>CAWHIL010000006.1:0-89596 GCA_963829505.1 uncultured Alphaproteobacteria bacterium | reverse complement strand
CGACGCGGGCCGCGACATTGCGGGCCGTCGTGGCGTGGCCCGTTGGTCAACGCCGCATGTCTCAGGCTCGCGGGGACGGAGCGCCCCGTGCCAGCGCCTTCACGGCGGCCCGGCGCTTGGCCATGTATGCGCGCTGGTAGGCGCGATCTTCGCTCCAATCGCGCTCCGGGTCGGGGCGGCGGCTCGCGGCGGGGTGGCGGCGAAACGGATCATTCACCGTCCTCCACGTCGTCGCCGTCAGGAAAAGCGGCCGCAAGCGCGGCGTCAGCTTCGGCGCACCAAAGCTTCATCTGAGCGACGCCTTCGGGCGTCCCGCTGTCATACAGAACGCGGACCGGCAACCCGTTGTCATTCCAGCTAATTCCGAGCGTCACCGTATCTCGAAAATTGGTCGTGTCCCAACTGGTGGTGTAGCTCTGCGGGAGCAAGCCGCTCGCGAAGCGCGCTCCCCAATAGCGCCGTAGCGAGCGAGCGGCTTGCGGCGGTCATCGCCTATTCCCCGGTTAGAGTTGGGTTGCGAATTACAACGCAACCGAGGAACACGACGATGACCGACGAGAGAATGGCGCTTCAGTCTCTTCTGGAGAAGACCCCGGACGCGGATTTCCTGCGCCGGATGATCGGCTTTGCGGCCCAGCGGCTGATGGAGCTGGACGTCGAGAGCCGAACGGGGGCGGCGCACGGAGAGCGCTCGCCCGACCGCCTCGCCCAGCGCAACGGCTATCGCGACCGCGACTGGGAGACGCGGGCTGGCACGGTCGAGCTGCGCATCCCCAAACTGCGCAGGGGCAGCTATTTTCCGAGCTTTCTCGAGCCGCGCCGACTGGCCGAGAAGGCCATCGCGGCGGTGGTGCAGGAGGCGTACGTCCAGGGCGTCTCGACCCGCTCGGTCGACGACCTCGTGCGCGCCATGGGCATGGACGGCATCTCGAAGAGCCAGGTCAGCCGGCTGTGCGAGGAGATCGACGACAAGGTCAAACCGTTCCTCGGCCGCCCGATCGAAGGCGACTGGCCCTACGTCTGGCTCGACGCCACCTATCTGAAGGTGCGGCGGGGCGGACGCATTGTCTCGACCGCCGTGGCGATCGCCATCGGCGTCAACGGCGACGGCCGGCGCGAGGTGCTCGGCCTCGACATCTGCCCCTCGGAAGCCGCGACGTTCTGGGACGAGTTCCTGCGCAACCTCGCGCGGCGCGGCCTGCGCGGCGTCAAGCTCGTCATCTCCGACGCCCACGAGGGCCTGAAGGCCGCCACGGCCAAGGTTCTCGGCGCCTCGTGGCAGCGCTGCCGCGTCCACTTCATGCGCAACGCGCTCGCCCACGCCAGCAAGAGCGGCCGCCGCGTCGTCTCGGCCTTCATCGCCACGGCCTTCGCGCAGGCCACGCCCGAAGCCGCCAAGAAGCAGTGGCGCAACGTCGCCGATCAGCTGCGCGCAAAGCTGCCCAAGCTCGCAGCCCTCCTCGACGAGGCCGAAGTCGACGTGCTCGCCTTCATGGACTTCCCCAGGGAGCACTGGGACAAGATCAGTTCGACCAATCCCATCGAGCGTCCCAATGGCGAAATCAAGCGGCGAACCAACGTCGTCGGAATCTTCCCAAATGACGACGCCATCATCCGCCTCGTGGGAGCCATCCTGATGGAGCAAAATGACGAATGGGCCGTGCAGCGCGCCCGATACATGACGCTGGAAACCATCGCACCCGTCAGCGATAATCCCATTCTCATCCTGCCCGCAGTGGCAGCATGACGACCCGGCTCAGCCGGAGATAGGCATGGCCCCGCTGTTACACCACGCCTTGGGACACGATCCGAAAATTGTGCGGAGTAACGAAGTACATCGGCCTCGACACGGGGCCGGCCGGCGCTTCCGGAGGGGGAGGAGTAGCGGAAAGCATCGTCCTCGCGGCTGCGACGCGGACATAGGTCGGCGTCGATTTGTCCTTTAAGGCGCCGTGAAGCGCGCGAAGCGCGGAATCCTTCATGGCTTTCGATGCCTGCGCGTACTTCTTTCGAGACATGGCTTAACTCCTTGTTTTAAACTGGATTTCGGCGGCGAGATGGAGAGTAAACTTCCATATACCTATTTTGACGGTTAGAATCCCCGGATTCCCGCGCCTTCCTCGACTCGGGCCTAGATCGAGGGCCTTCGAACAGGCGCCGAAATCGGCCCGTTTCCCGCGTGTCGCGTCCGATCCGGTGACGGTCGGGGCCGGAAAGCTCGAAACTGCTAACAATTTGCGGGAGACTTCGGGTCATGGTCGAGCAAAACGAACTTTTGCGTCTTGCTCTTACGATGATCGTGGCCGGCGCCGGATCGAGCCGCTTCGCGTCTTGGCTCATAGGAGGGCCAGAGAAGCCCGTGGGGTGGCTTTGGCGGGCGTGGGGTGGCTGTAGAGGAAACGCCCCCAAGCCTGTCAGCGGCCTCCACAAGGCATCCTGAGAGGGTAGGCCCTATTTGCGGCGGCCCCTCGTGTGCGTGCCTAGACCGGGCCAGCGGGCCGATGGTTGCGGGCGCCGGAAAATGTCGCTTCCATTGCAACGCCTCGGCGCCAGTGAAACCCATAACGAGAAGGGAGAAGCCGTCGCGGTCCATTTCGTAGTGCGAGGTCTTGCCTCGGTTCGGATCGCTAAGTCCTTGAATTTCAAAGGCTTCAAAATTGCAGCCTACGGCAGAAGGGTCTTTTGCGATCAGGTCGCGGATGTCGCGCATGACGTGGGAAGTGTCGCTTCCCGAACGTCGCCGCCACGTCACGGCCGTCGATGTCTCCAAAATCGGAGAGATTGCTTTCGCCGGCTAAGTCCTTGATTTTGTACCCCTCATGATTGAGGAGTCCTTAGCCACGGGTCAGGCGACAAGGTCTGGCCTCGGTCGTCCGCCCCGTTGCCGGCGTCGTGGCCGATGCGAGGCGGCGGCGATGAGTCCGCCGAAGTCGCGGCGCAGCGCCAGTGCCGGAACGCCGAGTTGCTCGGCGATGGCTTCGAGCGTCGCGCCTTTCGCGAGGGCGGCAGTGAGGCAGGCCCGTCGAGCGGCGAGCGTCGCAGCGATTGAAACCATGATGGGGAACCTTGAGGGGGAGGGCAGGCCGTGCCAGCGATGTGTGCGGGGGCAGGCGCATTAGCCGGGAGGCGGTCAGCCGGGCCGGCAACGAAAGCCCGAAGTCAGCCGGTCGCAATAGGTAACCGCCTTAATACCTAAAGGTCTCAGATGGGATGGCCCGAACATAGCATACATGTGACCGGAATTTCCGTACAGCTAAATCCGGGCGTTTTCGGACCTCGACTGAATTTCCGTACACTATCTTACGGGATTCCCGTACATTCTCGACGGAATCCCGTAAGCTAATTCAGCCCCGATTTCCGCCCGGAGCCAGCGTTCCCGCGCAAGAACTTGTTGCTTGCTGGCTCGTCGGTCAGGTCGCATCCAGGTATTCCAGCCGCCATCCGGGAGCGACCAGTTCCGGCCCATTGGGCGGGCGGGCTTCACACAATCGAGGAAGCCCGTTGCGACTAGCTCGCGGAATGCGATGCTCGCCGTCTCTTTGTCGATCCCGCACATCTTCGCTGCCTCAGTGAGCTTGCGGCGATCATTCCATTATTTCCCGGCCGCTATTTGCTCAAGATGAAGGTAAGAACGGCCTTGGACGCCAAGCCAAGCTGAACGTGCGATGCGCTATTGAAGGCGATGAGCGGCATTTGGAAAAACCCTCCCTGAAAGGCCGGCTTTCGCCCCTTTCGAGCCTTCGGCAGGCTCGTTTGTCCCGGTGCCAAACGGAACGTCGGAATCCTCGACGGACTCTCGCAAGGCGGCGAGCGATTGGGTCGGCGCGACTCACAGGCTGGTAAAAAGTGCTGTTGTATTCGTCACCCACAACGATTTCCCTCATCGCCTGACGCATTCGAAGGCATCAGCGGGGGCGATCATTCGCGTTCCGGCGAAGGCGGAGTAGGGCCGTTTTCCTCCATTGAGGAGTCGCCGCATGTCCCGCTCACCGATACGGAAAATTCGCCGGCATTCGCGCGGAGTCAGGAGGCCCAGACGCCATCGGCGCCGGGGTCGAAATTTGCATGGCGAATATCCAATCTTTGAAATCCGCCGCGCGGGGTCTTTGCGGAGGCGTGTCGCGGCGGGGGACGCGCTCCGGGGGTCTGTCACCGCCCCGGCGGATCGCGAGGGATGAGAAGCGCGGCAACATCTTCGCGCCGGAAGCGGACTCGGCTTCCGAACCGGAGCGCCGGCAGTTTCCCGTCATGCCGAAGGCGGTCAATGTGACGCTCGGTGACGTTGAAATACGCGGCGACTTCGCGGCGGGTGAGAATCGGAATCATCGTTGGGGCCTCCATTGTTTTCGGCCCTCCAAAGGCCATCGTCAGACGGGCGGAACGAGCCCGTGAACAATCGGCGGGGGGCATTATGGGCATCTGATTTCGCCCGGCGCTCGTCCCCGCCCGTGGTTTATCCCCCGCCTGTCTCTCGCTTGGCCTTGCGCATTCGATGCGCGGCCCTCCGCCTTGGTGGGAGCTTTCGCGCCTGATCCGCTCTAACGAGAGGACGGCGGTTTGTTTCGCTCATCGCCTATCGGCTTGCCCTTCAGGGCGGCGTCCCGGTTTTCTCCGGGGGGTCGTTCGGGATTGAGCCGGTCAATTTCCGGCCTGCCCTCGGGCGAAATAAAAAGACCTTCGCCCGTCGTCACATTTCGGCCACTTTTGGCCGGTAGTGTGCCTGATCGTCTCAGGCGGCGAGGGTTTTGTGCGCCCCTATATCCCCACGACATGCGTAGGAAGGCAGGTTTTTTAACAGGATTGCAAGAGAAATCTTGACGTTCTGCAAGTGTGAGGTTCTGCAAAATCGTCAAATAACAGGCTGTCAGCCGCGTTAAGTGTTGATGCGATTAAGGAAAGCGCCCGGTCTTTGCGCTTTAGGAGCGTTAATGCGTCACCCCTATGTAGGCTAATCATTGGCGGATTCTGGATTATCTAAGGCTCAAAAGTCGCGACGATCACTTTTTGTCCATCGGCGGCTTGACTTCGAATGATTATGTGCTGGTGCCGACTGTGTTTTTTTCGAGGCAAGGGCGAGGGCTGACCTAGATAGACGAGGGCGCGGGCGCCCGGCCGGCGCGTCAAGGCTTCCGTCACGCCCCTCTGATGGTCGGGGTGGTGGTGTCCATAGGTCCGCTCAATCACGTCGCGAGTCACTCCAAACAAATCGGACGCGGCGTAAGGATCGGCCCCGTTCTGCAACGCCCAAGTGATCGCGGTATGGCGCAGAACGTGGGGCGACACGCCAACTAGGCCAGCGTCCGCCGCAACCCGCGCAAAGGCTTTCTTGACGCTGGCGACTGGCTTGCCTTCAAATTCAATCACAGCTTGGCGCGAGATGCCCTTGTCGCGCCAGCGCCGCATGTGAGCTAGGAGCCGTTCGGGAATGCGAAGCGTAGGCTGACGCTTGTTGGTCGCGGCGACGCCTTGCCCCTTCCGATAGAACACGCCCGCATCTAGATCGACGTACCCTTTGCCATCCTCCCGGTGCAACGCCGCGTTGCAGATTGCCGCCGACCGAGTCCCCGTGTAGAGGCCGACCAAGAGGAACCGGGCGGCATGCTGGCGCGACTTGCGAGCCGTCGCGACTCCCTTCTGCACTTCGCGGTAGCGCCAAGCCGCCCATATCATCCGGGCCGCTTCGGAGCGTGTCAGCCATCGTTCGCGCGGCTGCGGCTTCGGCGGCAGGACGACATCGACAATCGCGTTGCAGAAGCCTTCGCGCCGATGGTGATTGATCGCGGCGCGCAAGTCCTCAAGCTCGCGCCGCGCCATCGCGGGCGATCCCCGTTGCGCGGCGTAGGCGCGGCACACGGCGCCGTTGACATCGGACAGCATCATCGTGCCGAAGAATACCGCGAGGGCCTTCACGCGCTGGCGTAGCTCATCCGGCCGCCCTACGGTCGAGACTTCGATCCGTCACGTAGACGTTGAGAACGTCGGCGACATGGATTGACGACGGGCTTTGCTCGCGGTCGCGCGCCGGCTGATGCTTCAGCGCAATATATTCGGCGAGTTGCCGCTCGGCTTCGTCGCGCTGAAGCGCCCCGAGTTCAGTGCTGATGCGCTTGTCGCCATCCTTGATGATCCACGTCGCCGGCCGGCCGTTTTCCGTTCGGAGCCACAATCTTGCGCCTTTAGGTTTCGCCGGCATGTCGTCGCCTCCGTATGAGTCGATGACATCCCTAGACCCCCTCGTATGGGACCGCAATGCCTAGTTTCGAGCAACGTCAACTTCGGTGTTGGGACCGCTTCGGGACCGCTTCAGTAGAACAAAACATGATAATCTGGCCCAAACGCGATGAACGAAGCCAAATATATCAGTATCTTACTGCAAACGCCCTCGTTCGGGACGAGGGGGTCGTAGGTTCAAATCCTATCACTCCGACCATTTTCCCGCAAAGCTGGTCTCAAAACCCGAGCACGGTGGCGTGTATCGACGCCTCGAGCCCGCCGTCGACGGGCAGGTTCACGCCGTTGATCCAGCGCGCCCCGTCGGAGCACAGGAAGAGCGCGGCCGGCGCGATGTCGGGCGGCGTTCCCGGCCGTCCGACCCGACCAATGTCATCGTCGACCCGCGCGTCGCCGAAAAGCTGGCGGAATTCGCGAAAGATCGGGGTGACGACCGGCCCTGGGCTGACCGCGTTGACCCGGACGCCCCGGTTCTTGAAGAGCGGATCGTGGGCGGCCTGCAAGGTCCACAGGATCAGAAGCTCCTTCGACAGCGGATAGCCCTCGCCGTCCGGAACCTTGTGCGCCGCGAGGTGGGGCGTGAGATCCGGGAACCCCTTCAGGGCGACGAAGGCCTTCGCCCGCTCGAGATTCTGGCGCCACCCGTAGCCTGCGATCGACGCCACGTTGACGACGGCGCCGCCTTCCCTCAGCCGCGGCGCCAGCGCTTCGCTCAGCGCGCGCAGGCCGTAGAAGTTGACCGCGAGCGTCTTCGCCGCGCCGAGCACGCCCGAGATCCCGGCGACGTTGCAGAGCGCGTCGAATTGATTGGGAAGAGAATTGGCGATCTCGGCGACGCCTTGCGGCGAGCCGATGTCGGCCTTGACGAACGCGGCGAGCGGCCGTTCCGGCGCCTTGACATCGACGCCGATCACGTCGGCCCCGAGCGCCGTTGCGAGCTCCCCCATCCGCGAGCCGATGCCCGATGAGATGCCGGTCACAACGACAGTCTTTCCAAACAGCATCATCGTCCTCCTCTTGCAGCCTTCAGGCGATCAGTCCATTCGGATGGCCCGTGGTTCGTCGTCACCGCCCGCGTCCCGTTCCTCGCCGCCGGATCGAAGCCGATAGCCGATCGGGAGAAGCCGCAAGCCTGTCGCTTCCTCCACCCAGCCCCAGATGCCGCGCGGAAAAAGGAGCGCGAAAACGAGCGCCGTCGCGCCGAGGCCGACGAGATACCAGACGCCGGCGTCGCCGAACCATGCCTCGATGGCAAAGAAGATCACCGCCCCGAGGATCGCGCCTTCGAACGTGCCGAGGCCCCCGACCAGCGCCATGAAGATCATGTAGGCGGTCCAGATCGGGCTGAAATAGGCCTTGGGCTGGAACGTGAGGGCAGTGGCGACCCAGAGCGCGCCCGCGAGCGCCGCGCCGAAGGCCGCCAGCACGAACACGAGCCGCTTGACCGACGCGACGCGCACGCCGATCGACTCGGCCGCTTCCTCGTTGTCGCGGATGGCCTGGATCGCTGCGCCGAGCGGAGAGCGCAGGAGCCAGAAAACGAGCGCAAGCAGCCCGATCATGGCGGCGAGGGCCGACCAGTAGGTGAACGCCCGGCGCGCCTCGATGGAATAGGCGTTGAGCTCGATCAGCGATGTGCCGGTCTCGCCGCGGACCAGCGTGTCCAGATTGACGAGAAGATGTGTGAGTTCGGCCACGACCCACATCCCGATGGCGAACTCGCCACCCTTGAGGCGCAGCATGACGACCGACAGCGGCAGCGACGCGAGGCCGACGATCAGCGCCCCGACGAGGAGCGCGGGATAGACGCTCACCCCGAGGTCGGCGAGGCGAACGGCGGCGTAGGCGCCAAGCCCGAAGAAGGCCTGCTGTCCGATCGACACGAGCCCACAAAAACCGACGAGCGCATTCCACGTCAGAGCAAGGATGACGTAGATGAACAGCGTCGTCAGCTTGTCCACAGCGTTGGCGCTGAAGATCGCCGGGCCGAGCGCAAGCGCGGCCGCCAGGCAGGCCGACGCCGCGACCGCGACCCGCGAGGCGTTCGTCCAGCGCTCGACGTTGGCCGCCGTCATCGAGGCCCTCCGGGCGCCAGCGCCCGCCAGAAGCCCAGCCCGCGCCCGCTCATGACGAGGCGCGCGAACACGACCGCAAGAAACGTCGCGTGACCGGCGATGAGGAAACCTTGCGGGCTGACCGAGGCGCCGAGCGTTTGCGCAACCCCGAGGGCGATCCCGCCGATGAGCGTTCCCCAGAGCGAGCCCGCGCCGCCGATCACCGACGCCTCGAAGGCGAAGATGAGCTGCGCTCCGCCGGCGTACGGATCGAAGGTCGCGCGCATCCCTAAGAAGGCGCCAGCGACTGCGACGGTCGCCATCGCGATCGCCGCCGCGATCGCATTGACCCGCCTTGCGTTCACGCCGACGAGCCCGACCGTGTCTGGATCCTCGGCGGTCGCCCGGATGGCGCTGCCGATCAGGGTGGTGTCGAGCAGGAGCTGGATGCCGCCGAGCAGCACGAGGGCGACCGCAAGCGTGAGCGCGGCGAGTTTGCCGATGGAGATGTCGTCGGTCAGCGACCAGCTGTCGTAGGAGAGGTCGCCAATGAAGGGCGCGAGCGACATCGTGTCCGCTCCGAAGCCCTGGAAGAGAAGGTTGTCGATCACCATCGACAGTCCGAAGGTGGAGAGCACCGGCACCAGGAGGCCGCCGCGCGCGCTGCGTTCGAGCACGAGCCTCTGGAGAAGAACCCCGACGAGCGCCATCGCGGGGACCACCACGAGAAGTCCCGCGAACGGATTGATCCCGAAGCGGTCGGCGAGGACGTAGAGCGCATAGGCCGCGAGCACCGCCAGGCTGCCGTGCGCGAGATTGATGATCCGCATCACGCCGAACATGAACGACAGGCCGCAGGCGATGACGGCGTAATAGCCGCCGAGCAGGACGCCTTGAACGATCTGGTTGAGGAGGATCATCGGGGTCGAGCCTCCCCGTGCGGCGCCGTGCGAAGTCCGAAATAGGCCTTGGTCACCTCCTCGCGGGTGAGCGAGGCGGTCGGCCCCTCGATGGCGATGGCGCCCTCGAGCATGCAGATCGTCCGGCTCGCCGTCGCCATCGCCCGCCTGAGGTCCTGTTCCACCAGGATCATCGCGACACCCGCGTTCTTGAGCGTGTCGAGGCCAGCGTAGACGCGATCGACCGCGAGCGGCGACAGGCCGAGCGACACTTCGTCGAGAAGCAGGAGCTCGGGATTCATGATCAGCGCCCGGCCGATCGCGGTCGCCTGCTGCTCGCCGCCGGAGAGGGCGCCGGCGCGGCTCGTGCGGCGCTCCTTCAGGTTCGGAAACGTCTCCATCACCGTCTCGAGAGTCCACCGCCCGCTGCGACCCGCCGAGCGTGCGAGCAGAAGGTTCTCCTCCACCGTCAGCCCCGCGAACAGGCGCCGTCCCTCCGGCACAAGGGCGATGCCCATGGCGGCGCGCGCATGCGCGCCAGCGCCGCCGAGGACCCGGTCCTTGAAGCGGATGCGCCCGCCGGCGAGCGGATGGGCGCCGGCGATGGCGCGCAGCATCGTCGTCTTCCCCGCCCCGTTCGCGCCCACGAGCGCGATCGTCTCGCCGGGCTCGACCCGAAAGCTCACGTCGCGAACCGCCACGAGCTGCCCGTGGCGCGCCGCGAGATTCTCGACCACGAGCAGGCTCACCCGGCGCCGCCCCCGAGATAGGCCTCGATCACCCTCGGGTCGGTCATGACGGCGCGCGGATCGCCGTCGGCGATCACGCGGCCTGCGTCCATGCAGATCAGCCGCCCCACGACGCGCAGCAGGATGTGGACGATATGCTCGATCCAGACGATCGCGATCCCGCGGCGGCGCAATTCGAGAATCATGTCCACGAGTTCGCTGGCCTCCGCGTCGGTCAGTCCGCCGCCGATCTCGTCGAGCAGGAGGACCCGCGGATTCGTCGCCAGCGCCCGCGCCGCCTCGAGGCGCTTGCGGTCGATGAGGCCGAGCGTCTCGGCGCGCCGGTTGGCGATGCCCGCGATGCCGGCGAGCCGCAACGAGGCGACCGCCTGATCGTAGGCCGGCTGGCCGTGCAGTCCGGCTCCGTGCGCGGCGGCGGCGAAGACGTTCTCGAACACGCTCATGCCGCTGAACGGCCTCGGAATCTGGTGCGTGCGCGCCAGCCCCCGCCGGCAGCGCTCGGCGGCGGAGACGCGCGTCACGTCCTGCCCACGAAACCGGATGCGTCCCTCCTCCGGGGCGTGAAAGCCGACGAGCACGCTGAGGAATGTCGTCTTGCCGGCGCCGTTCGGGCCGACGACGCCGACCGCCTCCCCCGGAGAGAGGGCGAAATCGACGCCGTCGAGCACGCGAAGCGCGCCGAAGCGCTTGCTCACCCCCTCCGCCTCGAGGATGGGTTCGGCCTGTGAGAGATCGCTCATCGCGAGGCGGCGAAGGCTCAGCTGTTGAACGGCACGAGCTTGGCGAGGATCGGCACCTTCGGGTCGGTCGCGTTGTCGGTCGTCGGATAGTCGAGCTTGAACTTCGACCCGGCGGGCGCCTTCACCCATTGTGTCCCGACGATCGGGCCGGGCGAGACGTTCGGCACCGGCCCGCTCGTGAAGTCGATGGCGCCGATCATCGAGGTCGTCCTCAGCGTCGAGATGGACTTGGCGAGCGCGCCCTTGTCGGCGGGATTGCTGCTCGCCTTCAGGGCCTCCGAGCCGGCGTCGAAGAGCGACATCGTGGCGCCGAGTTGCTGCGTCCACTGCTTGCCGGACTGCTTCTCGTAGCCGTCGGCGAGTTCGTCGCCGCTGACGCCGGTCAGCGGAGACTTGTAGGGGAACGCCCTATGCCAGTAGGCGGCGCTCGCGAGATTGACGCCGAGGGCGCCGAGCGCGTCGACCTGGCTCGGGAAGAGGCCTGTCTTCGCGATCTGGGCGATCTTGACCATCTTCGTATAGCCCTGCTGCGCGGCCTGCCGCCAGAACGCGGCGAAGTCGGGCGGAATGGGGAAAGTGTTGAAGATCTCGCACTTCTCCGCCTTGAACTTGGCGATCTGCGCCGAGAAGTCGGTCGTGCCGTCCTCGTAGGGACCCGGATCGACGATCGTGAAGCCAGCTTTGGCGAGCGCCGGCGCCAGGTTCTCGCGGATCGCGTTGCCATCGGCGTCGTTCGGATAGAGCACGGCGACCTTCTTGTTGGTCGGAATGAGGCCCCACTGGGAGACGTAGGTCTTGTAGAACTCGCCGCCGCCGAAGCCGAAGTGATAGGTCCATTTGAAGGGCGACGGCGCGCCGGGCTTTGCGCCCCGGCCGAAGTACCACGCTTCCCACGGCATGACCGTCGAAAGGCACGGCACGCCCGCCGCCTCGCAGGCATCGGCGACCGGATTGATGGTCTCCGGCGTCGAGACGCACAGCATCATGTCGATCGCGTCGCCGTTGATCAGTGTCTTGGCGAGCTGGCCCGCCCGCGCCGGATCGGACTGGGTGTCGCGGTCGAGGATCTCGACGCCATAGGTCTTGTCGCCGACCTTGAGCCCCTGGGCGAGCGCCTTGCGGACGAGTTCGAGCACGTAGCCGTCGGTCTCGCCGAAGCCGGCGAGCGCCCCGGTGCGGGGGCTGATGAACCCGACCTTGAGCTTGGCGTCGGCGCCGGCCGCGAGCGCGCCGTAGGGACGGGCCGCCGCCGCGAGGCCGGCGGCGCCCGCCGCGCGGATCAGCCCGCGCCGTGAAATCGTTGTCAGGTTCATTCGCTTATTCCTCCCAGATTGGCGCTTCGAAGCCGCGCCTTGCTTCATTCACAAGATGCGAGGCCTTCAGAACGGATAGTGCTGCGGGCCTTCGAAGGTGATCCAGCGCAGGTCGGTGAACTCTGCGATCACCGCCTTCCCGCCAAACCTTCCGTAGCCCGAAGCCTTGACGCCGCCGAAGGGCATTTGGCCCTCGTCGTGGACCGTCGGGCCGTTGATGTGGCAGATGCCCGAACTCGATGCGCCTGGCGACGCGCCAGGCCCGCTGCACGTCTCGGCTGAAGACCGCCGACGAGAGGCCATACTCAGTGTCGTTGGCGACCCTGATCGCCTCCTCGTCGCCCTTGACCCGCACCACCGGTTTCACCGGCCCGAACGATTCCTCCTTGTAGATGCGCATTTCGGGCGTGACGCGGTCGACGACGGTCGCGGAGACGATGGCGCCGTCGCGCGTTCCTCCGGCGACGACTGCGCCGCCCTTCGCCTTGGCGTCGGCGATCAGCGCGTCCATCCGCTCGGCCGCGGCGAGGTTGACGAGAGCGCCGAGCACCACATGGCCGCGCGGATCGCCGGCCGGCAGGGCGCTTGCGCGCTTCGCAAGCTTCTCGACGAAGGCGTCGGCGACCTTCTCGTCGACGATCAAGCGCTCGGTCGACATGCAGATCTGCCCCATGTTGGCGAAGGCGCCGAACACCGCGGCGTCCACGGCCGCGTCGAGGTCCGCGTCGTCGAGGACGAGAAGCGGCGCCTTGCCGCCGAGCTCGAGCAGCACCGGTTTCAGGTGCTCGGCGCAGAGTTTCGCGATCTCCCGGCCGACGCGCGAGGAGCCGGTGAAGTTGACCCTTTTCACCGCCGGATGGGCGATGAGCGCCTTGACGACCTTCGGCGCGTCCTCGGGCGCGTTCGAGATGAGGTTGACGACGCCCTTCGGAAAGCCCGCCTCGTTCATGATCTCGACGATCAGGCTGTGCGTCTTCGGGCAGACCTCGGAGGAACGCAGGATCGTCGTGTTGCCGCAGGCGAGCGGCGCCGCGATGGCGCGGACGCCGAGGATGACCGGGGCGTTCCACGGCGCGAGGCCGAGCACGACGCCCGCGGGCTGCCGCACCGCGAGCGACGTCACGCCCGGCTTGTCGGCCGGGATGATCTCGCCGGTGATCTGGGTCGTGAGCGCCGCCGCCTCGCGAAGGAGCGTCGCGGCGAAGAAGCAGTTGAACCCGCCCCACGGGCCGATCGCGCCGATCTCCTCGGTCATCGCCTTCGAGAAGTCGGCCGTGCGCGCTTCGATGAGGTCGGCGGCCTTGTTGAGCAGCGCGCGGCGCGCGCTCGGACCCGTCTCCGACCAGGCAGGAAAGGCGCGATGGGCCGCCTCGACCACCTTGGCGACGTCGGCCTCGCTCGCCGCCGCCGCCTCGGACGCGACCTTCCCGGTCACCGGGTCCTTGCGCGTGAAGGTAGCGCCCGACGCCGCCGGCGTCGCCTGCCCGTCGATGATGAAATCCACCCGCATGAGCTTCCTCCCATTGTATTCGTTGGCCTCCCTCGTCCTGAGGAGCGGCGTCTTGAAACGGCGCGTCTCGAAGAACGCTTACTTGAGGGCGCCGGCCGATCGGACAAAAAGCTCCGACAATTCCGTTCGCCATCAAAGCACGAGCCGGGGCGGCGGGAAACCGCTTCATTCGCGGTTCCCGCGGGGCGGTGTCCGTTCCCAGCGCCAGGCGAGCCGCCGCTTCGGTGGGCGACGCAGCGTGCCGCCCGCGGCATGGGCTTCCCAACGGCCGCCCTTCTGTCGCAGGATCACCGCCGTCCACCATGGCGGCTTCGGGGGCTTGGAAACTCATGTGGCGCGCATTTCTGGCGGCGCTTGTCGGCGCGATCCTGCTGGTCCGGCCGGCCTTCGCCCTCGACAAAGTGAGGTTCGGGACCAACTGGCTCGCAGATCCCGAGGCCGGCGGGTACTATCAGGCGCTCGCCGACGGCACCTACGAGAAGTACGGGCTCGACGTCACGATCGTGCCCGGCGGCCCGCAGGCGAACGGCGGCCTCTTGCTCCTCTTCGCCAAGCTCGACTTCTTCATGGGCGGCGACATGATCGGCAATTTCCTCGCGGCCGAGGCCCATCTGCCGCTTGTCGCCGTCTCCGCCGATTTTCAGAAGAGTCCGCAGGTGCTGATGTCACATCCGGGCGTCGGCCTCGACGCTTGGGAAGACCTGCCGAACGCCAAGCCCGTCTATCTCGGCGCGGGCGCCATCAACACGTTCTACGCCTGGCTGAAGCTCGCCTATGGCTTCAGGGACGATTACATTCGCCCGTACAACTTCAACTCCGCCCCGTTCATCGCCAACAAGCAGTCGATCCAGCAGGGTTACGCGACGGCGGAACCGTTCGAAATCGAGCGGCAGGGCGGTTTCAAGCCGAACGTCTTCCTGCTCGGCGACCACGGCTATTCGACCTATGCGACCCTGATCGTCACCCGGACCGAGATCGTCGGCAAGAATCCCGACCTCGTTCGGCGCTTCGTGGAGGCCTCGGCAATCGGTTGGTATCATTACCTCTACGGCGACGGCGCCAAGGCGAACGCCCTCATCAAGCGCGACAACCCTGACATCACCGACGAGCAGATCGCCTTTTCGCTGGCGACGCTGAAGGCGAGCGGCATCGTCGATTCCGGCGACGCGCTGAGCCTCGGCATCGGCGCGATGACGGACGCGCGCTGGAAGGATTTCTTCGACAAGATGGTGTCGATCGGCCTCATCGACGCCAGGACCGACTGGAAATCGGCCTACACGCTCGACTTCGTGAACAAGGGCGTGGGGCTGGACCTCAGGCCCAAGTGAGCGACCTTTCCCGTACCTGTCGCGGGCGCCTATCGTCCGAAGATCGTTCGCGCCGCTCGACCGTCAATGGGAGCGCCGGCGACGCAATCCATCGTGTGACCGTGGGAGCGGTCGCGGGTTGAATTGCTCCGTTGCGCGCTCATCGCAATGACGCGTGGTGGCCGCCAAACCTCGCCCTGAGGAGCCCGCGAAGCGGGCGTCTCGAAGGACGCCGCCAAAGGCGCGCCGCATCCGCGCAAGTCGTCCTTCGAGAGGCGATGCTTGCGCATCGCTCCTCAGGACGAGGGTCGCGGATGGGCGCCCTTGTGGTTCTGACGCCTACGCCGCGACCTTGTCGACGGACGCCTTGTAGATCTCGTCGATCGACGCCGCGAGCTCCTTGTCGAACTCGGCGTTCGTCTGCCCATACTTGAGGCCCTCGGCGAGCGCGCGCGAGAAGCTCGCGATCATGCCGTGGTTCTGGGCCAGCTTCTTGCAGGCGTCGTCCCGGGTATAGCCGCCCGAGAGCGCCACGACCCGCATGACGCGCTTGTCTTTCATCAGCGGCGCGTAGAGGTCGGGCTTCGAGGGGATGGTCAGCTTGAACATCACCTGCTGGCCGGCGGGCACGCTGTCGAGGCCCTTGGCGAGCGCGTCGAGGAGCAGGTTTTCAGCCTCCGCCTTGTCGGCCGCCTTGATCGAGACTTCTGGCTCGAGGATCGGCACGAGGCCGTGGCCGAGGACCTGATT
Source organism: uncultured Alphaproteobacteria bacterium (assembly GCA_963829505.1). Classification (GTDB taxonomy): domain Bacteria; phylum Pseudomonadota; class Alphaproteobacteria; order Rhizobiales; family Beijerinckiaceae; genus Roseiarcus. The sequence continues at coordinate 74,043 of CAWHIL010000006.1, read as the reverse complement.
GCCGATATCGAACTGCTGCTTGACGATCGCCGCAACGCCCTCCTTCGAGGCGCGGTTGATGACCGAGCGCTCCTTGGTGCCGAACACCCCGAGCTTGGCGGCGCGGGCGAGCAGCTTGTCGAGGTCGGGCATCGGCTTCATGACCTGCACGCCGTCCTTGTCGGCCTCGAGGCCCTTGTCGATCTTGACCAGCGGAATGACGCCGCGGTCTTCCCAGAGATAAGTCGGGACGGGCTTGCCCTTGGCTTCGCCGTCCATGGTCCGCTCGAACAGGATGGCGGCGAGAACCTTGGCGCCGGTAAAGGCGGGCGAGCTCATGATGCGCACACGGAACTCGTGCATCATCCGGTACATCTTGGCTTCGTCGCCGGCGAACTCGCTTTCCGGGACGCCGTAGAGCTTGAGCGCCCCCGGCGTCGAGCCGCCGCTCTGATCGAGCGCGGCGATGAAGCCGCCCTTGCTCGACATCTGAAGCTTCATCTTGTCGTTGGCCATGTTCCTCGTCCTTGTCTTGCCTCGGGACCGAAAAGGCGCGCCCCTCCGGGCCGCGCCGCATCCCTGATCCCGGCTGCCATGTTGGGGCGCCGCCAGGGTCTTGGGGCCGGCGCCCGTGATCGGCACCCTAGCACGTTCCGCCACGGCATGGAGACGGGCGATAGGGCGTAGGGAATGCGGCATAGAGGCGCGGCGCGTGTGGATCGCCGAACCCGTCCGGCGCGCCTTTGCGAAACGCCGCCCTTGAGGCGGGACGCCGTTTCGAGCCATCTTCCGCCGTCCATGACCACGCATTTCGACGTCGCCATCGTCGGGGCCGGGGCCGCCGGCGTCGCCGCCGCCCGCCGCCTCTCGGAAAGCGGCCTGACGGCCATCGTGCTCGAAGCAAGCGGGCGGGTCGGCGGCCGGACGTGGACGCGCAGCCTCGCGGGCGCGCCCCTCGACCTTGGGGCGGGGTGGCTGCATTCGGCCGAGCGCAACCCGCTCGTTCCTCTCGCCGAGAGCCTCGGCTTCGCCGTCGAGCGCCGCCGGGCCGCCTGGGGCGGTCAGGATTCGCCTCGTGGCTTTTCGCCGGCCGAGCGCCAGGCCGCCTGGAGCGCCTATGGCGCCTTTTTCGCCCGCCTCGAGACCGAGCCCCCGCCCAGCGACCGCGCCTCCGACGCGCTCGACCCCGGCGAGCCATGGAACCCGTTCCTCGAAGCGATCAGCGGCTACCTCAACGGCGCCCCGCTCGCCGAGATTTCGGTCGCCGACGCCGTCGCCTACGATCAAGCCTCGACCGACAGCAACTGGCGATTGACTCGCGGCTACGGCGCGCTGATCGCGGCGAGCTTTCCCGAAGGGATCGCGCTCCGGCTCGAGGCGCCGGTGTCGCGCATCGCGCTCGCGCCGGGCGCCGTCGAACTGACGACGCCTCAAGGCGCGCTGCGCGCCAGGGCGGCGATCGTCACCGTCTCGACGGCGGTGCTTGCCGGCGGCGGGCTCGCGCTGCCGTCCGGCCTTGACGCCTGGCGCGAGGCGGCGAAGCGCCTGCCGCTCGGGCGCAACGAGAAGCTCTTCTTCGAGATCGTGACAGAGGGCGCCTTCGCGCCCGAGACCCATGTCAGCGGCAATCCGCGCAACGCGCGCGCCGGCTCCTATTACATCCGCCCTTTCGGCCGGCAGGTCATCGAAGCCTTTTTCGGCGCGGCGAGCGCCGACATCGTGGCGGAGGAGGGGATCGCGGCCGGCTTCGCCCACGCGATGGACGAACTCGTCGCCCTCTTCGGCGCCGACGTCCGCCGCTCCTTGCGGCCGCTCGCGGGCTCCGCCTGGACCCGCGACGACTGGATCGGCGGCGGCTACAGCCACGCGCTGCCCGGCTGCCGCGCCGCCCGCGCGGCGCTGGCGCAGCCGTTCGAAAACAGGATCTTCTTCGCCGGCGAGGCGACGCATCCGGACGACTTCTCGACCGTCCACGGGGCTCATGCGAGCGGCCTCCGCGCGGCCGGGGAAGCCGTCGCGGCGCTTGCGGGCCGCCCTGGAAAGGCGGCGGCCGGGGCAGGCTGAGCGCAACGCGGTTTTGCGGCTTTTCAAGGGGTTGCGGCGCCAAACGGTCGCCGGCGCAGATCGCCGCGCGCGCGGCCCTCTTGTAGGCGCGCTCGTCGAGCGCGCCGGCGGGGTCAGCGACCCGGTCAGCGACCCCGCCCTACATCGCCGCCCGGAAATTTGCCCTCGCCTTCCCTCCGCCCGGGGTTTGGTGTATGGCCAGCGCAAAATCGCGAGCGCCGCAGTTCAAAGCGCCAGGCGCCGCATTCCCGTAACCTTTGCGTTGCATGACCCGCGCCGGAGCATCCTCCGGCGTACGAAGAGCCCTTTTCCCATGCTGAAGCTTCGCAACATCGCCATCATCGCCCACGTCGACCACGGCAAGACGACCCTCGTCGATCGCCTCCTGCAACAGTCGGGCGCCTTCCGCGAGAACCAGCGCGTCGCCGAGCGCGTCATGGATTCGAACGACCTCGAGCGCGAACGTGGCATCACCATCCTCGCCAAGGCGACCTCGGTCGTCTGGAAGGAAACCCGCGTCAACATCGTCGACACGCCCGGCCACGCCGATTTCGGCGGCGAGGTCGAGCGCATCCTGTCGATGGTCGACGGCGCGATCGTGCTGGTCGACGCGGCCGAAGGGCCGATGCCGCAGACCAAGTTCGTCGTCGGCAAGGCGCTCAAGATCGGCTTGAAGCCCATCGTCTGCGTCAACAAGGTCGACAAGCCCGACGCCCGTCCGACCGAGGTCGTCAACGAGGTCTTCGACCTCTTCGCGGCCCTCGACGCGACCGACGACCAGCTCGATTTCCCGATCCTCTACGGCTCCGCCAAGCAGGGCTGGATGGCGCTCGCGGCCGACGGGCCGAAGGACGGCATGGGGCCGCTCTTCGATCTCGTCTTGAAGCACGTCGAGCCGCCGAAAGTCGGCGCCGGCGGCTTCCGCATGCTCGGCACTCTGCTCGAGGCCAACCCCTATCTCGGGCGCATCATCACCGGCCGCGTCTTCTCCGGCTCGATCCGGACCAACGCGCCGGTCAAGGTGCTCGACACCGACGGCAACCTGGTCGAGACTGGCCGAGTGACCCGCATCCTCGCCTTCCGCGGCATCGAGCGGCAGCCGATCGACGAGGCGGTCGCGGGCGACATCGTCGCGATCGCTGGGCTCGAGAAGTTCAACGTCGCCGACACGCTCGCCGCCCCCGAGGAGGTCGAGCCGCTGCATGCGCAGCCGATCGACCCGCCGACGCTGTCGATGACCTTCTCGGTCAACGACAGCCCGCTCGCCGGCACCGAGGGCGACAAGGTGACGAGCCGGGTGATCCGCGACAGGCTGATGAAGGAGGCCGAGGGCAACGTCGCGCTGCGCGTCGAGCCGGCGCCGAATTCCGACTCTTATGTCGTCTCGGGGCGCGGCGAATTGCAGCTTGCGATCCTCATCGAGACGATGCGCCGCGAGGGCTTCGAACTCGGCGTGTCGCGCCCCAAGGTGCTTGTCCGCAGGGACGACGCGAGCGGCGATACGCTCGAGCCGATCGAGGAGGTCGTGATCGACGTCGACGAGGAATTTTCCGGCGTCGTCGTGCAGAAGATGAGCGAGCGCAAAGGCGAGATGATCGAGATGCGCCCCTCGGGCGGCGGGCGCCTGCGCCTCGTCTTCCTCGCCCCGACGCGGGGCCTCATCGGCTACCTCGGCGAACTTCTCACCGACACCCGCGGCACGGCGGTGATGAACCGCCTCTTCCACAATTGGGGGCCCTTCAAGGGCGACATCGCCGGCCGGCGCAACGGCGTCCTCATCTCGAACGACGCGGGCGAGGCCGTCGCTTACGCCATGTGGAACCTCGAGGATCGCGGCCCGATGATGATCGAGCCCGGCTGGAAGGTCTATCAGGGCATGATCGTCGGCCAGCACACGCGCGACAACGACCTCGAAGTGAATGTGATGAAGGGCAAGAAGCTGACCAACATCCGCACCCACTCGAAGGACGAGGCGGTGCGCCTGACGCCCCCCATCCAGATGACGCTCGAAAAGGCGCTGGCCTATATCGAGGACGACGAACTTGTCGAAGTGACGCCGAAGTCGATCCGGCTGCGCAAGGGCCTGCTCGACCCGAACGACCGCAAGCGCGCCGACCGCGCTAGGGCCGCGGAAGCCGCCGTGTAGCTCCGGGCGTCGGACGAGGCCATCGGCCGGCTTCGCGCCGGGCCTCGAGGCTGAGCGCGGCTGGCGTTCGAGCCGGGGGCGGTGATAATCTCCAATCTTCCGCGAGGGGATGCATGCACGCCTCGATCGAACACAAGCTTCCGGGCATCGCGGCCCTTTGCCGCCAGTTCGGCGTGCGCCGGCTCGAATTGTTCGGCTCCGCGGCGCGCGGCGCCGATTTCGACCCGACCCGAAGCGACGCGGATTTTCTGGTCGAATTCGATGCGACCCGGACGCGCGACCCGCTCGAACAATTCTTCGGCCTGTCGCAATCGCTGGAGGCTCTGCTCGGCCGTCCTGTCGATCTCCTTGAGCAGGGCGCGGTCGTCAATCCATATTTTCTCAGGCGCATCGAAGAAGCGCGCGAGCTTGTCTATGAGGCGTGACGCCGGCGCCTATCTGGCGGATGTCGAGGCCGCGGCAAGCGCCATCGCCCGGTTTATCGAGGGGATGGACGAAGCCTCTTTCACGGCTTCGGACGTCGTCCGTTCCGCCGTGGAACGAAAATTCGAGATCATCGGCGAGGCGCTCGGTCAGCTTGCGAGGACCGACCCAGCGCTCGCCGAGCGCATTCCCCGCTATCGCGAAACGATTGCGTTTCGAAACCTGCTCATCCACGGCTATGCGGCGATCGAGCCGGGGCGGGTCTGGCGGATCGCCAACATCTCCCTTCCCCCGCTCGCCGCCGTTGTCGCCGCCCTCCTCGGCCGTCCCCGGCCCCGAGATTCTTGACGGCGAAACAATTGCGCGGCACGTTTTCTTCGCGCGTGAGTCTGCGGGGGTGGACCAGGGAGCCGATGTCTTCAACAGTTCCGGAGGCGCCTCGCAGGTTTCGCGCCATCAGCCCCGGCGAGATCATCGCCGACGGCGTCGTGCATGCGGTCGCGATCGTCGCGGGGCTCGTCGGCTTCGCCTTCCTGTTCGAGAAGATCCATGTCGCCGGCGGCATGGCCGACACGCTGGCGATGGCGGTTTATGCGGCCGGGTTCTTCCTGCTGTTCGGCTTCTCCTGCGCCTACAACATGGCGCCGCCTTCGGACATGAAGGCGATCCTGCGCCGCTTCGATCACGCCGGCATCTATCTGATGATCGGGGGCACCTATACGGCGCTCCTGTCGCAGGCGCGGGCGTCGCTCAGCGTTGTCGCGCTGGCCTCCGCCATCTGGGTCGCGGTGATCGCCGGCGCGCTCGCAAAAATCTTCCTGCCGGGGCGCCTCGACCGGTTCGCGGTCCGGCTCTATCTGGCGCTCGGCTGGTCGGCGATCTTCGCCGCGAAACCGCTCGCCGAGGCGCTGCCGGCGAACTCGCTCGCCCTCGCGGCGGCGGGCGGGATCGTCTACACGGGCGGCGTCGCGTTCTTCCTGTGGGAGAGCCTGAAGTTTCAGACCGCCATCTGGCACGCCTTCGTCGTCGTCGCCGCCGCCTGCCAGTTCGCCGCCGTGTTCTTCGCCGTGGGGCGTTAGGCTCCCCTTCTCCAGCTTGCTGGGGAAGGTGGCGCGCAGCGCCGGATGGGGTGCGGGCCGTCGCGCTGAAGCAAGAAGGTTGCACGAACTTTCGCGGGAACCTGGCGCTTAAGGCGACCTGCTTGCCACACCCCATCCGTCGCCTGCGGCGACACCTTCCCCACTTCGTGGAGAAGGGACGCTCAAGCGCCGCCGCAAGAGTGCTCGGAATCCGGAAGCGTCCACGATTCGAGCGTGCGAAGGTTCGTCGCCGTGTACATCTTTCCCCGGTCGTCGCCGGCGGGGCAATGGTCGGGGACGAAGACCAGACAGATGAGAACGTGATCGCCCTTCCTCGATTTGACGATGGCTGGCTCTTTCTCGTAGCTCACCTGCGTGCCGCGGTTCTTGAAGAACACGGTTGTGCCGGTGCTGAAGTTCGCATCGCCCTCGAGGCGCGGGCCGATCTCCGTGATCACGCTGCCGCCGCAGGTCAGAAGGCGGGTCGGCAAGGGATCGTTCACAGTCACATCGGCGCTGGCCGTCGCAGCGCCGGCCAGGAGAAAGGCCGCCGTTCCAAGCAATTTCTGCATGACTTCGCCTGCTTCGAACGCTCTCGTTCGTCTCCTGCCCCGTCACCTCGAGCGCGAGGCGGCCGGTCGCTCGGTCGCCTCGACCTCGAAACGCGATGTCCCAGACCGAATCCCGCGCCCGCGCGCGATTCGTCTGCCGCGCGACCGATCAGGCCTTCTCGGCGACCCAGATTTCGGGCGCGCCAACGACACCGCCCTTGTGCATGGCGGCCTTCAATTCCTGGCCGCTGACGAAGTCGATCGCCGCCTTGGCGGAGGCGAATTCGTGCGTGACGGTGACGTCGTTTGGATTGTCGCTCGCCCTGTAGACGGCCTGTGCGAGAACGCCGCCCTTCTTTTGCAGCTCCGCGACGCTCTCGTAAACCTTGCGCCACGCCGAATAGTCAGCCACCGTATGCCGGACAAAGAGCGTCGCCATCGTCGCCTCCTAAGAGCCCGGGGCGGAAGGCGATTGTGCCTCCTCGTTCCCCCAACCGGACCAGTCAATCGGGCGGTTGCCCCCAAGTCAAGCCAACGGGCGGGATTGCTGGAAGGGCCCCGGCCGGAACGCGCTTATGCGGTCGAAACCCACAATGGAGCGCGGAATCCGCCAAGCAATCTTCCCATTCGACGGCTACCTGAGGCGTCCTGACCTGTTGGCGGCACGGCGTCGCGCCGCCGACGCCGGCGCGGTTGAACCTCAACGACTCCCCGTGGTGCGCTGGCGCGTCGCGGCTTTCCTGGTCTCAAGCGGAGTTTTGCAATGGGCAGACTGGCAGGCAAGCGCGCGCTCGTGACGGGCGGCACGAGCGGCATCGGCCTCGCGACCGCGCGGCGCTTTGTCGAGGAAGGCGCACGCGTCGCCGTCACCGGCGGCGGCAAAACCGGTCTTGCCGCGGCCAAGGCGGAACTCGGCGAAAGCGTGTTCGTGATCGAAGCCGACGCCGGCGACGTAGGCCAGCAGACGGCGACCGCCGAGGCGGTGCGAAAGGCCCTCGGCGGTCTCGACGTCCTTTTCGTCAACGCCGGCATCGGCGACTTCCGCCCGATCGGGCAATGGGACGAAAAGGGCTTCGACCGATCGTTCGCGGTCAACTTCAAGGGTCCGTTCTTTCTCGTTCAGGCGCTGTTGCCGCTCTTCGCGAACCCGGCCTCGATCGTGCTCAGCGGCTCGATCAACGCCCATATCGGCATGCCGAATTCGGCGATCTATTCGGCGACCAAGGCGGCGCTCGTCTCGCTCGCCAAGACCCTGTCGGGCGATCTCCTGCCGCGCGGCGTGCGCGCCAACGTCGTCAGCCCCGGGCCGATCGCTACGCCCTTCCACGACAAGCTCGGAATGGACGAGGCCGCCATCAAGGCGCTGGTCGCGCAGATCCCGGCCGGGCGCCGCGGCCGTCCGGTCGAAGTGGCGGACGCGATCGTGTTTCTCGCCTCCGACGAGAGCGCCTTCTGCGTCGGGAGCGAAATCGTCATCGACGGCGGCATGAGCACGCTGTGACCGTCTCGCCGAGCATCGCGGCGAAGGCGGCCCGCGTTCATCGCTTCGGCGATCCGTCCGTCATCGTCGTCGAGGATATCGAACTGCGCGCGCCCGCGGCGGGCGAGATCCGCCTGCGCGTCGGCGCCGCCGGCGTCGGGCCGTGGGACGCTTGGGTGCGGGCGGGGAAAAGCGTGCTGCCGCAGGCGCTGCCGCTGACGCTTGGGGCCGACGTCGCCGGCGAGATCGAGGCGCTCGGCGAGGATGTCTCCGGCTTCGCGGTCGGGCAATCCGTGTTCGGCGCGACCAACGCGCGCTTCGTCGGCGGCTATGCAACCTCAGCCATCGCCGAGGCGGGCCGGCTGGTGCTCAGGCCGCCCGGCGTTTCCGACGTCGCGGCCGCCGCGTCGCCCGTCGTCGCGGTCACCGCCTGGCAGGCCCTGTTCGAGGAGGCGAAGCTTGAGCGCGGCGAAACGGTTCTGATCCACGGCGCCGCCGGCGGGGTCGGCGCCTTCGCCGTCCAGTTGGCCCGCGCGGCCGGGATCGAGGTCGTCGCCACGGCGGATGCGCGCGACATCCCCTTCGTCGAGAGCCTCGGCGCAAGCCAGGCGATCGACTTCCGGCGCGACCGCTTCGAGAGCCATGTGAAATCGGTCGACGCCGTCATCGACCTCGTCGGCGGCGACGCGCAGATCCGCTCCCTCGCCGTCCTGAAACCCGGCGGACGCCTGATCTCGACGGTCGCGCCGCCCGATCCGGCCGCCGCCGAGCGCGCCGGCGTCGAGGCGCGGTTCTTCCTCGTCGATGTGACGACCGCCCGCCTGCAACGGATCGGCCCGATGTTCGAGGCGGGGACGCTCAGGGCCGACGTCGGAGCGACGCTCAAGCTCGAAGAGGCGATCGTCGCCCATGAGATGCTCGAGGGTCGCCTGCCGAAGCCGCGCGGCAAGATCGTGCTCGTCCCGTAGGACCCACGCGCGACAGGTTCGATGTCGATTCAGCAGACCTGTCCCTTCCCTCGCCCGGGCCGCGCTTGCGCGCGCCCGGGTGCAGAGTCTTGTGGGGGAAGCACCGGCCGCTCCGCGTCGTTTTCAGGCGCCGCGACCACACCATCCCGCCGGTCATAGCGCGCGCCGGTCCCCGGCCGCGGCCACGCGCTGACTATCGACGGCGGCTGGCGCGAGGCGGCCGAGCGGGCGCTGGCGTTCCTCGCGGCGGTTCGACGGACAGGTGTTCAGTCGTTCGCGGACCCCGCTCGGCGAGGACCTCCGGCCGGATGAAAGGTGTGCGCGCGAACGGGTGTTCCGGACCCCGGCGCGGTCCGTTCCAGGCGTCGATTCCGGCCCCGGCCGATCCGTTTCCCCCTCGCAAAGGTTTGCGCGAAAACCCCGCCTGTTCGGATAGAGAAGCTTGCCTGTTCGAGCAAAAACCTTCCCTGTTATCGACGAAAACCCTCCCTGTTATCGGCGCCGCGGCGACACGCGCGCCGCTCGCCGCGGTCGTGTCCCAACTGGTGGTGTAGCTCTGCGGGAGCAAGCCGCTCGCGAAGCGCGCTCCCCAATAGCGCCGTAGCGAGCGAGCGGCTTGCGGCGGTCATCGCCTATTCCCCGGTTAGAGTCGGGTTGCGAATCACAACGCAACCGAGGAACACGACGATGACCGACGAGAGAATGGCGCTTCAGTCTCTTCTGGAGAAGACCCCGGACGCGGATTTCCTGCGCCGGATGATCGGCTTTGCGGCCCAGCGGCTGATGGAGCTGGACGTCGAGAGCCGAACGGGGGCGGCGCACGGAGAGCGCTCGCCCGACCGCCTCGCCCAGCGCAACGGCTATCGCGACCGCGACTGGGAGACGCGGGCTGGCACGGTCGAGCTGCGCATCCCCAAACTGCGCAGGGGCAGCTATTTTCCGAGCTTTCTCGAGCCGCGCCGACTGGCCGAGAAGGCCATCGCGGCGGTGGTGCAGGAGGCGTACGTCCAGGGCGTCTCGACCCGCTCGGTCGACGACCTCGTGCGCGCCATGGGCATGGACGGCATCTCGAAGAGCCAGGTCAGCCGGCTGTGCGAGGAGATCGACGACAAGGTCAAACCGTTCCTCGGCCGCCCGATCGAAGGCGACTGGCCCTACGTCTGGCTCGACGCCACCTATCTGAAGGTGCGGCGGGGCGGACGCATTGTCTCGACCGCCGTGGCGATCGCCATCGGCGTCAACGGCGACGGCCGGCGCGAGGTGCTCGGCCTCGACATCTGCCCCTCGGAAGCCGCGACGTTCTGGGACGAGTTCCTGCGCAACCTCGCGCGGCGCGGCCTGCGCGGCGTCAAGCTCGTCATCTCCGACGCCCACGAGGGCCTGAAGGCCGCCACGGCCAAGGTTCTCGGCGCCTCGTGGCAGCGCTGCCGCGTCCACTTCATGCGCAACGCGCTCGCCCACGCCAGCAAGAGCGGCCGCCGCGTCGTCTCGGCCTTCATCGCCACGGCCTTCGCGCAGGCCACGCCCGAAGCCGCCAAGAAGCAGTGGCGCAACGTCGCCGATCAGCTGCGCGCAAAGCTGCCCAAGCTCGCAGCCCTCCTCGACGAGGCCGAAGTCGACGTGCTCGCCTTCATGGACTTCCCCAGGGAGCACTGGGACAAGATCAGTTCGACCAATCCCATCGAGCGTCCCAATGGCGAAATCAAGCGGCGAACCAACGTCGTCGGAATCTTCCCAAATGACGACGCCATCATCCGCCTCGTGGGAGCCATCCTGATGGAGCAAAATGACGAATGGGCCGTGCAGCGCGCCCGATACATGACGCTGGAAACCATCGCACCCGTCAGCGATAATCCCATTCTCATCCTGCCCGCAGTGGCAGCATGACGACCCGGCTCAGCCGGAGATAGGCATGGCCCCGCTGTTACACCACGCCTTGGGACACGATCCTCGCCGCAGGGATCGTTTGCGCAAAGTTTCGCGCCCGGCGCGAGGCCGCCGGGCGTCCGCCCGGGTCGGCAAAACCGCAAGGGTTTCCGTCGCTTGTAGATTTATGTTTTACAGAATATGATCTTGTGCTATTCCGATTGTAACGAGAAATGCGCACGCCAAAACGACGCGCAGGCGGGGCGAGGCATGGGCCACGAAAAAATCTGGCGTTTCGTAAAGCAAATCTTTCCTGTGCGCCGCGTGACGGCGTGGCTGTCGCTTCTATCCGCCGACCTGGCCGCGGTGGCGGAGGTACGCGTCGGCCAGCACGCAGGCGACCACCGCCTCGCCGACTGGGACGGCGCGGATTCCGACGCAGGGGTCGTGGCGCCCCTTGGTGACGATTTCCGTCTCCTCCATCGCGCGGGTCACGGTCTTGCGCGGCGTCAGGATCGAGGAAGTCGGCTTCACCGCGAAGCGCGCGACGACCGCCTGGCCGGTCGAGATCCCGCCGAGAACGCCGCCCGCGTGGTTGGAGAGGAAGCGCGGCCGGCCGTCGTTGCCGGCGCGCATCTCGTCGGCGTTTTCTTCGCCGGTGAGGCGGGCGGTGGCGAAGCCGTCGCCGATCTCGACACCCTTGACCGCGTTGACGCTCATGAGCGCGCCCGCAAGCTCCGCGTCGAGCTTGCCGTAGATCGGCGCGCCCCAGCCGGGCGGCACGCCCTCGGCGACGATCTCGACGATTGCGCCGAGCGACGAGCCGGCCTTGCGCACCGCGTCGAGGCGCTCGGCGAAGCGCTCCGCGGCCCTGGCGTCCGGGCAGAAGAACGGGTTGCGCTGAACCTCGCTCCAGTCCCAATTCGTCCGGTCGATCGTGAGGTCGCCCATCGCGACCAGCGCCGCGCGGATGGTGACGTTCGGAATAACCTTGCGGGCGATGGCGCCGGCCGCGACCCGGGCCGCCGTCTCGCGCGCCGACGACCGGCCGCCGCCGCGATGATCGCGGACGCCATATTTGGCGTCGTAGACGTAGTCGGCGTGGCCGGGGCGGTATTTTTCGACGATCTCGCCGTAATCCTTCGAGCGCTGGTCGACATTCTCGATCAGGACGGCGATCGGCGTCCCGGTGGTCACCTGGCGCCCGGTCGGGTCCGCCATGACGCCCGACAGGATGCGCGCCTCGTCCGGTTCGCGCCGCTGGGTGGTGAAGCGCGAGGTTCCGGGCCGCCTGCGGTCGAGCTCGGCCTGGATGTCCGCGGCCTCGAGGGCCAGGCGCGGCGGGCAGCCGTCGACGACGCAGCCGATCGCCGGCCCATGGCTCTCGCCGAAGGTCGTGACCCGGAAGAGATGGCCGAACGTGTTGTGCGACATGAGATGGGGTCATACGGGGCGGCAATGGGCGCCGTCAAACGGCCCGCGGGCGATGATTTCCACGGGTGCGATTAAATTTACGCCGCTCCGTAACGGGCCCCCCGCCGCCCGCGAACGTCCGTCGAGCCCATGTCGGCTCGAGGGAGATCCATTCCATGCTGAAGATCGCCGCCGCGGCGACGCTTGTCGTCGCGTTCGCCCTTTCGTCCGCCGCCTTCGCCCAGACGGCCGCGCCCATGCCGGACGACAAGATGATGGGCGACAAGACGATGGCGAAGCCGATGGCCAAGCCCATGCATCATCCCATGCACAAGCCGATGCATCACCCCATGCACAAGCCGATGATGAAGCCGATGAGCGGCGGCGAGCAGAAGCAGATGTGACGCCTGTTCAAATGGGCCGGGTCGCCCGACCCGGCCTGCCGCCCGCGTTCATCGTCAATTCATGTGAAAAGACGCATGCCTCTTTCCGGCGATCGATTCGCCCGAAAACGGAAAGAGGACCAAAAGAACATGTTCAAGAAAGCCGCAGCCGTCGCGCTCAGCGCAGCCCTCGCCCTTTCGCCGCTCGCCGCCTTCGCCCAGACCGACACGACCGCGCCGGCTGGCGCGCCGGCCGCCGCGGCGCCCGCCGCCGACGCCTCCGCGCCCGCCAAGCCCATGAAGAAGATGAAGCACAAGAGCCACAAGAAGATGAAGCACAGCTCGAAGAAGTCCATGGCGCCTGCCGCCCCGGCCGCGCCGGCGGACGCGCCGAAGAGCTGAGTTCGCTTCTCGAATTTCGAACTCCGGACGTCCTTTTCGCAACGAGCGTCCTTTGCGCCGAGCCGCCCCGTCCCTGGACGGGGCGGCTTTTTTTGCATCGAACGTCGTCTTTCCAGTCCCGCGCGGCCATGCGATCCATGACGGGCGGGGAGGGCGCGATGGCTCAAGCGGAATTCTGGTACGAGTTCGCGAGCACCTATTCCTATCCGGCCGCCATGCGCGTCGCCGGCCTGGCGGCCGCGCGCGGCGTCGAGGTCGTGTGGCGGCCATTCCTCCTCGGGCCGATCTTCGCCGCCCAGGGCTGGCGCGATTCGCCGTTCAACATCTACCCCGCCAAGGGCCGCTACATGTGGCGCGACCTCGAGCGAACATGCGCCGCTCACGGCCTCCCACTCAGCCGGCCGGACCCGTTCCCGCAGAATAGCCTCCTTGCCGCGCGCGTCGCGCTGGCGCTCGACGGCGAGGCGCGGGCGGAGTTCAGCCGCAGAACCTACGCCGCCGAGTTCGGCGAGGGGCGCCCGATCGCCGATCGCGCGACGATCATGGGCCTTCTCGAAGGGTTGCGCCTCGACGCCGCGGCGACGCTCGCCCGGGCAGAAAGCGACGCCAACAAGGCGAGCCTCAAGGCCGAATGCGCCCGCGCGCTCGATCTCGGGATCTTCGGCGCGCCGAGCCTCATCGCCGGCGACGGCGAGCTCTTCTGGGGCGCCGACCGGCTGGAGCAGGGCCTCGACTGGGCGGCCTCGCGGGGTTGAGCGCGGGCGGCGCCGGCGTTGCTCGAGTTTGCTGGGTCTCCTTGAGCTTGATAGCCTCATCGACGCCATAGTCTCGCGGAGGTCAGGCCATGCTGAAGCGCTTCGACCATGTGACGATCGTCGTGCGCGACCTCGACTCGGCGAAGGCGTTCTTTGCGGCGCTCGGCTTCACGCAGGCGATGGCGGTCGTGATCTCGGGCGAGCCGTTTTCGAGCTACATGGGGGTTCCCGGCATCGAGGCGGATCATGTGACGCTGGTGCTCGACAACGTGTCGCCGCGCACCGAGGTCCAGCTCCTGCGCTATCGCCGTCCGGACCCGCTGCCGGATCCGCTGATCCACGATCTCGACAAGATCGGCCTGAACCATGTCTGCTTCGCGGTCGACGACCTCGCGGCGGAGGTCGCGCGGCTGAAGGGACTAGGCGTCCGTACGCGCAACGATATTCTCGACTTTCACGCGAGAAAACTCGTCTTCCTCGAAGGACCCGAGGGCGTGACGATCGAACTCTCGCAGTGGGTCTGAGCGGTCCGCCTCTCGACCGGAAGCGGATATGGACTTCTCGCGGGTTCGCGCCCAATCTCCCGCGCGAAAGCATCAATTCGAAGCCTGAAGCGCCCATGATCCCCAACGCCCCACGACCGTTCGACTTCGCGCTTGGCGAGAGCGCCGACATGATCCGCGACGGCGCGCGCCGCTTCGCGGAGAAGGAGATCGCGCCGCGCGCCGCGGCGATCGACCGCGACAACCTCTTCCCCCGCGACCTCTGGCCGAAGATGGGGGCGCTCGGCCTGCACGGGATCACCGCGCCGGAAGAGTATGGCGGCCTCGGTCTCGGCTATCTCGAGCATTGCGTGGCGATGGAGGAAGTGTCGCGCGCCAGCGGTTCGGTCGGCCTCTCCTACGGGGCGCATTCGAACCTCTGCGTCAACCAGATCGTGCGCAACGGCAGCGAGGCGCAGAAGCGGCGCTATCTGCCGAAGCTCATTTCCGGCGAGCATGTCGGGGCGCTCGCCATGTCCGAGCCGAACGCCGGCTCCGACGTCGTCTCGATGACGACGCGGGCCGACAAGAAGGGCGACCGCTACGTCCTCAATGGCGCGAAGATGTGGATCACCAACGGACCGGTCGCCGAGACGCTGATCGTCTACGCCAAGACCGACCCGGCGGCCGGCGCGCGCGGCATCACCGCCTTTCTCGTCGAAAAGGGCGCCAAGGGCTTCTCGCACGGGGTCAAGCTCGACAAGCTCGGCATGCGCGGCTCCGACACGTCCGAACTCGTCTTCACCGACTGCGAGGTCGCGGAGGAGAACGTGCTCGGCGCCGTCGGCAAGGGCGTCAACGTGCTGATGAGCGGCCTCGATTACGAGCGCGTCGTGCTTTCCGCCGGGCCGCTCGGCCTCATGGCGGCGGCGCTCGACGTCGCGCTGCCCTATGTCCACGACCGCAAGCAGTTCGGCCAGCCGATCGGATCGTTCCAGCTCATCCAGGGCAAGCTCGCCGACATGTATGTGGCGCTGAACGCCTCGCGCGCCTACGTATACGCGGTCGCCAAGGCGTGCGACCGCGGCGAGACGACGCGCGAGGATTCGGCCGGCGCGATCCTCTACGCGGCCGAGCGGGCCACCGAGGTGGCCCTCGAAGCCATCCAGATTCTCGGCGGCAATGGCTACACCAACGAGTTTCCCCTTGGGCGCCTCCTGCGCGACGCCAAGCTCTACGAGATCGGCGCCGGCACGAGCGAGATCCGCCGCATGCTGATCGGCCGGGAGTTGTTCTCGAAGTCGGGGTGACTGCGGGTCCTGGGACCGGCGTTCAGAACGTCCGCCACAGCGCGATTGCGGCGCCGCGCTGGGTGTTGGTCTTCACCGCAAGCAGGGACTGGAAATAGCCGATCTGGAGCTGCCAGCGGTCCCATACCGGAAAGACGAGGCTCGCCTGCGGGACATTCTGCTTCCAGGCGGGAAAAGCAGGGTCGGTCGCCGGCGCCGAGACGGTCGTGTAGTCCTGCAGCATCAGGATCCAGCCTGGCCACGGCTTCAGGCCGATTGTCGCGTCGAGATGCCATTCGTCGGGCGGTCCCTCGGTGCGGACGCGGTAGGCGAGTTCGAGGTTGGCGAAACCGGGCACGCCCCCGAGCGTGAAGCTATAACCCGCCAGCCCGCGCGCTTCGGCCGCCGGCCCCGTGTTGCCGGCCTGAGCCGGCGAGCGCGCATTCGTCGCGCCAGGGGCGAATACCGTCATTTCGCCTGAAAAGACCCACTGGCCGCTCGTCCACAGCTTCGCCCGCAAGCCTGCGTCCGAATAGTCGAGGCCCGTGTAGGAGCTCGCTTGCGGCGGGCTCAGCTCATAGCGCTCGATCGCCATCTGGCCGAAGACGGTGACGTCGTCGGTGATCCCGTACTCGACATAGCCTTGCAGGTCGGCGCGGCGCTGCGTGACGCCTGGCTTGCCTCCCCAGGGCGAGCCGTCGCCGGTCCAGCCAAAGAGCGTCAGGATGAGCTGGCCGTCGCCCTGAGGCTCGGTCCAGGCGCCGGCCGCGGCGGGCTGCGGCGCGAGCGCGATCGCGGCTGCGGCGCATATCGCGCTTCGCATTCGGCCTGCCAGACGGGCGCAGCCGTACAATGGCCCGCTCCCCTCAGTCCCGGCTCTGCCGCCGCGGAACAAGCAGCGGCTTCGGCTCGTGGAATTTCAATTCGCAGAAGAGCGCTGCAAAATCCGCTACGTCAAGGGAAAGATGACGCTGTTAATACAAAATGGTGAACCTCACGGCCGCCAGCACAACCCAAGAGGAGCAAATGACAACAGCAAGTTGTCTGGCCGTCGATTCGACGGGGCTGGAAGGCTGGCGAACGCGAGCTATTGTCGAAATCGGAGCGGAGCAGGAGGCTCATAATGCCGATCATCGAAGCGACGACCTCGACGCTGATCGTGATCGACCTTCAGGCGCGCCTCGTTCCCGCCATCGAGGGGGGCGCCGACGTCGTGGCCAACGCGCGCCGCCTGTCGCAGGCGGCGGCGCTCCTGTCCGTGCCGAGGCTCATCACCGAGCAGAACCCGAAGGGGCTCGGGCCGACCGTGTCGGAACTCGAAGCAGACGAGGCGCGCGTCCATTCCAAAATGACCTTCGACGCCATCCGCACGCCAGGTCTCTACGAGCGGCTCCCGCAAGGTAACGCGCTGATCCTGGCCGGGGCCGAGGCGCATGTCTGCGTGCTCCAGACGGCGCTCGGCCTCGTTGCGAGGGGCCGTGGCGTCTATGTCGTCGGCGACGCGGTCGGCTCGCGCCGCGCCGAGAGCAAGGAAACCGCGCTTCGCCGCATGGAGCGGAGCGGCGTCGAGATCGTCACGACCGAGATGGTCGTCTTCGAATGGCTCGGCGGCGCCGACAACCCGCGCTTCCGCGAGGCGGTCGCGCTGATCAAGTGAGGGCCGTTTCGGCGGAATGGCGCCCGGCGACGCGCCCTATCGCTTCGCGTAGTTGCTGGCGCCGAACCAGTCGACGACGACGGCAGGCTCGTCGCCGACGACCCAGGCGTCGTGGCCGCTCGGCAGCGACGTGATGTCGCCAGGGCCGGCGACGAATTCCGTCCCGTCATCCATGCGGATCGCGAGCCGCCCGCTGACATGGTACTGGAAATGCGGCGCGTGGCAGCTTTCGGTCTTGGCGATCGGTTTGATGTCGTTGGACCAGCGCCAGCCAGGCTCGAACAGGTAGCGACCGACCTCGCCGCCGCCGACTTTGAGAATTTCCGCCCGGCCGTGCGGGAAGGCTCGTTGTTCGTCCGGCCTGCCGAAACTGCGATGCTCCGTCTCGTGCTTCTGCATCGACGCATCCTCCCTCGTCCGAACGAAGTCTCCGCCTCGCCCGGCGATTGCCGATCATGCGTCAGCTTGTTGACCCGATGATGACTTTGACAGGCAAATCGCCTGAGCGGGAGAACTCCGGGGCGAACACGACCACGCCGCGAGCGACGGGACGGCGCTGGCGCGCACGCTTCCGGAAGGGCCGGGCTCAACGGCGGACCGACGTTCCGGAGCCGCACGTCGACGAGCCGCGGCCCCGCGAGAATTGTCGCGCTTCGCAAGGCTCTCTTAGCATCGCTCGGCGATGCTGGATCCCGAATCTGCGACATGATGTCCCAACCGGACGCTCACGTCAGTCAGGCCTTCCCGGATGCCGATCGTGACTTCAACCGCCACCCTCGCCAACTCGTTCGCGGCAGAAGCTCGTCAAATGCGCGAGTCCTTTCCGGATCCTGCGCCCGAGCGCCGACGGCATGCACGACTGCAGCTCGCCCTTCGGGGGCGCTACATGCTGCAGGACGGATGCGAATACCCTTGCGTCACGCGCAACGTGTCGCGGATCGGCGTGGCGATCGAGGGCGTTCCGGTCGGATCGCTCGGCGAGCGGGTGATCGCCTACCTCGAGAAGCTCGGTCGAATCGAAGGGCGCGTCGTGCGCCGGTCGGAGGACTGGTTCGCCATCGAGATCGTCGGCTCGCCTTCCAGGCTCGACCGCATCGACGAGAAGATCTCAGCCATCGCCGCCGAGCGCGACTGGGATACGCTCTGAGGGTCCGACGGCCGGAGGCGACCCGTCGAATGCGACGGCGCGCATTATCCCCGCCGATACCGGCCGAGGCTAAAACTCGTCCTCGATCTGACGAACCCATGCCCGAGAGAGGCCCTCCCTTGCCGCGTCCCCTGAGGATCGTCTGCCGTCCAGACGTTCTCGGCGACATAGCCGCCACGGCGGCGATCGAGTTCGCCATCCTCGCGCCGCTCGTGATCGCCATTGCGCTCGCGACGCTCCAGGCCGCGTCGATCTTTCTCGTCGAGGCGTTCTTCGAATCGGCCGTCGAACAGGCCGCCCGGATCGTCCTCACCAACCAGACGTCGGGGTTGAGCGCCGCCCAGTTCGAGACCGAGATCTGCACCCAGCTGACGACGCTCTTCACCTGCGGGAGCGTGACCGTCGAGCTCGAGCCGCTGCCGCCGGGCACGACCAATCTCGCGGCGCTGCTGCCGACCTTCAACGCCAGCGGTCAGCTTCAGGGCGCGCCGCCCGTCGATGTCGGCGTCGGCGCCGGTCTTCCCGGCCAGGACATGCTGCTCGTCGTGCTCTATCCGTGGCCGGTCTTCGGCGGGCCGCTCGGCCTCAACTTCGCCAACCTGGGAAACAACGCGCTGCTGCTGGCTTCGACCCAGGTCTTCCGGATCGAGCCGCTGTGAGCGACGCCCAACGTTTTCCCCGCGCTTGCGTTCGCCGCTTCGCGGGCGACGCGGCCGGCCTTGCGGCGGTCGAGTTCGCGATCATCCTGCCAGTCGCCCTCCTCATCATCGCGCTCGTCGTCTACGGCGGGCAGATCTACCGGGTGCAGCGCAAAGTGTCGCTCGCCGCGGCGACGGTCGCCAACCTCGTTGCCCAGGCGGGCGACACGAGCCAGGCCACGATCACGTCGGCGGGAATGGCCCAGATCCTCACCTATCCGGAACTGATCCTCTATCCGTTCGATCCGACCGAGACGGCGCTGGTCGTCGTCGCGCAGGTGAAGGTGACGGTCGCATCCGGCACGACCGCGACGATCGTCGGATACTGGGCGAACGCCAACGCCGTCAGCGGCGCCGCGACGCCGGCATGCGGGCAGTCGGTGACCCTCGACCCCCAGGTCGTCAGCGCGCTCACCGCAGCGGGCGGCGCCGGACCCTACTACCTGATCCTCGGCACAGTGTCCCTGCCGTTTCAGCCCTACGACCTGTTCGGGACCGTCGCGCCGATGGTGCTTCAGGATTCGAGCCTGAGCGTCCCGCGCACGTCGAACTCCGGGATCGGTGGGCCAAGTCCGGACGGATGCTGACCTGATCCTCCGCGCCAAGGCGCCGGGAGGGGCCTTTGCCGGAAGGAGATTGCGCCGTCCGCCTCATCGCTCCTGTCGATCGCTCGCTTGCGGGGCGGCTGATCCGGGGGTCGCCCGCCAACACGGCTCTGTCGCTCGAGGACGAACTGGCTCGGCGGCTATTGGGTAAGGTGCCCCGGCTGCGTCACCGCCTGGAACAGAGCCGCGAGCGCCGCGCCGAGGTCCGAGCCGATCGCCGCGTCGTAGAAGAGGCCCGGCGAGGCGCAGGCCTGCAACGCCGGTCCGATGTCCGACTGGACCGGCGCGATGTAAGTTTCGTACCAGCTGTTGGCCGGGACCGGCAGGTATTCGGTGTAAAGGATGGCGATCTTGATCCCGCGGGTCTTGATGGTCGTGCACCAGTTGGTCCCGAGCGCGGTTCCCCCCGGCGCGTTGCCGAGGTCGTTCATGGCCTCCTGGATGCGCGAGCCGCTATGCTCTTCATCCTCGACCCCGTCGGTGACGATGAACAGGACCTTCTGCGGCGTGTCGCCCTGCTGGTTCGACCCGGCCCCGGGGTTGGGAATGTAGGTCGACAGGCTGAGCTTGCCGAGGGAATCGTCGTAGCTCGTCGCAACGTCGCCCCCCGGCGAGGTGGTGCTCGACGAGCACGCCGTGTTGGCGCAGTCGTTGTTGTTCGAATACATCTCCATCACGCCGAAGCTGGCGGAGGCCGTCGACCATTGGGCGGTGTAGCTCGAGGTCAGCGACATGAGCTGCGTCAGGCCGATCTGCCAGAGCGAATCCATCGAATAGATCGCGAAGCGATAGTTCGGCGGCGTCGAGAATTGCGACGACGTCGCGGTCGTGGAGGCCGTTTGCAGGAGCGTCGTCACGCCGCTTTCGAGTTCGTCGAGTCTCAGCGTGATGGCGTTCTGGCGCGCCAGCGCGAAGTCGTCGATCTGGGCGCCATGATGCGTCGTGTCGCAATAGAGGTTGCCGCTCTGGTTCGGCGCCGTGCCGTCCGTGCAGGGGTTGCCGGCCGTGTCGCCGTTGTTGGTGCTCGCCTGATGGCAGGCGAAGGCGCAACCGCCCTGCTTGCTCGTGAGGTTCTGCATCTGGGTGATCCCCGCCGAAGTCGCCGGCAGCGACATCGAGGGTGAATTGTCGAGGAGGACGTAGAAATCGATGTTGGGCGGAATGGTCGCGCTCGCCTGCGAGCTGCCCGTCATCTGCAGCGTGCTCATGCCGAGGACAGCGCCGAAGAGGGTCGTGACCGACGTCGAGTAGGTCAAAGTGACGTTGCGGACGAGCGCGCTCGATCCATTGGTCACCGCGGCGTTGACCGAGGTTCCGCTGATGCCGGACACGCTGTCGGCGATGCCCATAAACATGTTCTGGGCCGCCGTCTGGGCGGTCGCGTTGGTCTGCTGCAGCATGGCGGGGGTCAGCGCCGCGAGAGCGGCGGCGTCGGCGGCTGCGTTCAGTTTCGACTGAATCTGCGCCGCGTGGCCGTAGTCGATCGCCGCGCCCGAGGCGAAGATCAGCATCGGAGCGAGCAGCGCGTAGAGCGTCACGACGTTCCCGGCGTCGTTCATCAAGCGGGTGCGAAGAGTTGACATGTCGGCGGCCTCAACCTCGAGCCCTTCAAGGCCGCGGCAGCCGGCGCGGCTTAACGAGGGCGCTCAGGGCCGTAGCCTAGTTGCGCCGGTTGAAGACGAGGCTAAGCGGGACGGGTCAATTGTCGCGATCGAGGCGCAGCGGCGCGCGAGCTTCCGATCGGCGGCGCAACGACGCTTGACCGCCGCCGTGCGCTCAAGCGAGAAGCGCCCCAGACCCATGATCGTGCTCTTCACCGATTTCGGGCTCGAAGGCCCCTATACCGGCCAGATGAAGGCGGTGCTCTACGCGCGGGCGCCGGGCGTGCCGGTCGTCGATCTCTTCGCCGACGCGCCGAGCGGCGACGTCAAAGCCTCCGCCTATCTGCTCGCGGCCTATGCCGCGTGGTTTCCCGAAGGCGCGGTCTTCCTCTCGGTCGTCGATCCCGGCGTCGGCGGCGACCGGCCGGCGGTCGTCGTCGAGGCCGACGGGCGCTTGTTCGTCGGTCCGGGCGAGGGCCTGTTCGAAATCGTGCAGCGGCGCGCACGCGTCTCGCGCGCATTCGAGATCGCCGCGGTTCCGGAGCGCCTGTCGGCGAGCTTCCATGGGCGCGACCTCTTCGCGCCGGTTGCGGCGGCGCTTGCGAGGGGCGCGGACCCGCCCCTCCGGCCGATCGACGAGCGCCGCTACCGCCGTCCGGACTGGCCGGACGATCTCGCGGCGATCGTCTACGTCGACCGCTTCGGCAACGCCATGACCGGGCTCAGGGCCGCGGTCGTTCCGGAGGGCGCAAGGCTCGTCGCGGGCGGCGCGACGCTCGAGCGGGCGCGCACCTTCTCCGACCGCGCGCCAGGTGAGGCCTTCTGGTACGAGAACGCCAACGGTCTCGTCGAGATTGCCGTCAACCGCGGCCGCGCGGACGTCGCGCTTGGACTGAAGGTCGGCGCGCGGGTCGAGGTGGCGGCGCCCTAAGGTCGAGAGGCGGGCGCGGCGGCGGCCGCTCCGAGTGGGAAGCGCCTGCTGGCCGAGCGGTCGGAACGGGCGGTCGAGTGGACAGCATTGCCCACGCCGACCGACGCCTTCTCAGCTTTCGATCTTGCGACCTCAGGCCCCATGCCTTCCGGAAGATGACGCCGAAAGCGGACATTTCTCAAACGTTCCAGGCCAACCACTTCGATTTCCGAGAGCGTGGCGCCGTCCTTCGCGATCGCCCGTGCGCGCAAGGGACGCCGGTCGAGAGGAAGGTTCGGATCATGACGGAGAATCAAGAGAGCGTCCGGCAACGAATGCTCCAGATCGTCGTCCCTGGACACGTCGCTGAGATCCGCGATTCCAAGGTCGCCGGGCTTCTCACGATAAAATTGCAGAGTGCAGACGTCTGACATTGTCAATTCGGCCCCCACGCCTTTTACGCCAACCATCTCATGGGACATAAAGTTGAGCGACGCGCGTCAGGTCGTCATTTCTCGAACTGAGAAACCACCCCACGCGCCAGCGCTTCCGCAAAGTCTACAAGCGCCCGACGTATCTTGGCGTTGCGTATCGCCAACAGAGCCCGTACAAACCGGGCCGCTTCTGCTGGCTCTGGCCAATCAGAACTCGAGGATTGCTCAAGTTTGGTCTAAATCGCCAAGGTCGCCGGTCTTGACGCTGCCCCTCTCACCCTTCCCATGGGGGTTCTTTACGCCGTAAACGGACGATCAAAAACCTGAAAATGCTGAGACGGTTAAAGTCCGGCGCAAACGAAAAGGACCTGCCGAGGCGGTGGCTCCGTCTTCGCGAGGAGCGAAGCGACGCGGCGATCCAGACGTTGCCCGCCGCCTCCGATAAGCGGCGGATCGCTGCGCGGAACGCCCGACGCCTGGCGCGGCAGCCTCTGGATCGCCTCGCGGAACGCTGGCGATGACGGCCGTGGGAGCCTGTAGATTATCCATGAAAGGGGCGGCCCGAAAGCCGACCCCGGGGTTCGCGCGCGCCTATGGCGAACCGGCCCGCGCGCCCGTATAGTCGCGACATGCTCCTCATCGTCGGCACGATCCGCATCCCGCCCGAAAACGTCGCTGAAGGGCGCGCCGCCGCGGCGCGGATGATCGATGCGACGCGCGCCGAGGACGGCTGCGTCCATTACGCCTTTGCCGAGGACGTGCTCGATCCCGGCCTCATTCACCTCAACGAACTCTGGCGCGATCAGGCGGCGCTCGATCGGCATTTCACCACCCCGCACATGGCTGTCTGGCGCGCCGCGGGGAAGTCGCTCGGCTTCCGCGACCGCAACCTGCGCATCCACGAGGTCGGCGAGGGGCGCCCGCTCTAGGAAACGGGGACGCGCGCTTCATGTCGCGGGCGACCCGCGCGACCATGGCGCTCGACCGGGCGGGCGTCGCCTTCACCGTGCACGCCTACGATTACGATCCGAACGCCGACAAGGTCGGCATCCAGGCGGCAGAGGCGCTGGGCGAAGCGCCGGAGCGCGTTCTCAAGACGCTGATGGCGCTCGTCGACGGCAAGCCGGTCTGCGTCATCGTCCCGTCGAACAGGGAGGTGTCGATGAAGAAGCTCGCGTCCGCCTTCCGCGGCAAGTCGGCACAGATGATGAAGCCCGCCGACGCCGAGCGCGCGACCGGCTACAAGGTCGGCGGCATCAGCCCGTTCGGCCAGACGCGGCCCGCGCGAGCGGCCATCGAAGAGGCGGCGCTGGCGCACGATCTCGTGTTCCTGAACGGGGGACAGCGCGGCCTGCAGGTGCGCCTCTCGCCGCGCGACGCGGCGGCGCTTCTCGGCGCGATTGTCGCGCCGGTCGTCGCCTGAGGCGACGAACGCGGCAGTTCGCTCCGTACGACGCCTCGGCCGCGTCACAACCGGGGATCAGCCTCGCGCATCGGAAACGTCCAGCATCGGGAGACAGGCAATGACGCCGAGATTGAACGCCTTCGCCGCCGCCCCCGCGCCGATGAAGGCCTGGCTCGAATACGGACGCAGCGTGTCGAAGCTCGGCCTCGAGGAAAAGCTCATGGAGCTCGTCAAGATCCGCGCTTCGCAGATCAACGCCTGCGCCTTCTGCATCGACATGCACGCCGCGGAGGCGCGCAAGATCGGCGAGACCGAACAGCGCATCTATCTCCTCGACGCCTGGCGCAACTCGCCCCTCTACAGCGACCGCGAACGCGCCGCGCTCGCCTGGACCGAGGCGCTGACCAGGCTCGCCGACAAGGGCGCGCCGGACGACGTCTACGCGGCCCTGAAGGCGGAATTCTCGGAAGCAGAGCAGGTCGCGCTGACGCTGCTCATCGTGACGATCAATGGCTGGAACCGCATCCAGGTCGGCTTCCGCGTCCCGCATCCGGTCGGCGAGACCAACGCGACGTAACGCTGGCCCGACCGTGCTTCAGAACGCCAGCGACCGCTGCGCCGGCTCGGGCGGGGCGAGGTCGACGCCTTCGATCCGCAGCATCGCGGCCTTGGTCGTCGCGCCGCCCGGGGCCGAGAAGCCGCCGAGCTTTCCGCCCGCGGCGAGCACGCGGTGGCAGGGAACGAGAAGCGGCGTCGGGTTCTTCGCCATCGCCTGGCCGACGTCACGCGCGGCCTCGGGGGGCGCGCCGACCGCGACGGCGAGCGCGCCATAGGTCGTGGTTCGTCCCCAGCCGATCTGGCGCAGCGCCTCGTAGATGCGGGCGAAGAACGGGTCCTGGCCGTCGAAGTCGAACGGCGTTCCGGAGAAATCAACCGGCTCTTTAAGGAAATAACGCCGAACGCCTGCGATTGCCTCGGCGACGAACGGGGCAGGGGCGGCCGGCTCGCCGCCCGGCCAGCGCTTCATGAGTTGCCGTTCGGCCGTCGCCCGCGCCGCCGCCGGCAGGACGAAACGCGCGACGCCGCGATCGCTCCAGCCGATGGCTGAGACGCCGGCGGCGGTCTCGAAAAGGTGATGGCCTCTCATGGTTTTCCGCTCGCGTTGCAAAAGGCGAATCTAGGCGCGCCGGCCGTCGGCGCAACCCAATTCCTGTGCATGTCCGGGCCGGGGAGGGCCGTCCGCCGCTCATGCCGTAGACGGAGGGCGCCGGTTAAAAAGCGGGCGGCGCCGCATTGAAATCATATTGCGGCGCCATAAACGTTCGCAGATGCAAAAAACTTGGAGAACACCGATGCACCATCTGGACAATCCAGAGGTGACGGCTCGCCGGTCGCCTTGCCTCGCCGACGACAACATTCGAGCCCAGCTCGCCCCGCTCGATCTTTACGGTCCGCGGGAATTGAGCGCGGCCGTCGCGAGAGGCTTGCGCGCCCTTTTCACGCTCGGGCGACCGGCTGCTCGCCGGCCGGAGGCGCCCTGCTGCTGCGGGGCGCGCTGACGCTCGGAATCCCTCATTTAAGCTTATCGATCAGAGCAATCGCCGCCAGCGGGTTCAGCGGCTTGAAGCCGGAAATCACATAGAGGAAGACCTCGCGCGCATCCGTTTTCGTGTGCGGCGCAAGGACGGGGAGGTCGGCGGCGGCGTCGCCCGCCGCCCAGGCGCGCGCCCTTTTCGCCCAGATCTCGAGTTCGGCGTCCGGGTAGCCGCGCGGCTCGGGCTCGCGCGTCCCCATGATCCGCGCGTAGACGAAAGGCGCGGCGGTGTCGGCGATCAGCGGGAAGTCGCTGTCGCCCGCGGCGACGATCGCCACGCCACGCGCGCGGACGAGTTCGACGAAGGCGGGGTCGCGAAAGCTGTCGTGGCGCACCTCGACCGCGTGGCGAAGCGCGAGGCCGCCGACGGACGCGGGCAGGAGATCGAGGAAGGCCGCGAAGTCTTGCGGCTCGAAGCGCTTCGTCTTGGCGAACTGCCAGTTGATCGGCCCGAGCTTCGCGCCCAGTTCTCCGACGCCGGTCGAGAAGAACCGTTCGATCGAGGGTCCGGCCTCGGCGAGCACCCGGCGGTTGGTGACGAAGCGCGAGCCCTTGACCGCGAAGACGAAATTATCGGGCGCGGCGTCGCGCCAGGTGCGGAAGATCTGCGGGGTCTTGCCGCCGTAGTAAGTGCTGTCGATCTCGATCGAGGTCAGGCTGCGGCTGGCGAACGCGAGCTCGCCGCCGCGCTTCATGTCCTTCGGATAGAAGGTCTTGCGCCACGGGTCGAAGCTCCACCCGCCGACGCCGACGCGGATCGCGCCCGGAGAAGACTTCGGCATGCGTTCCTCCCTCTTCCTTTTGGGACGTCATTGCGAGGAGCGCAGCGACGAAGCAATCCATCGCGCGTGAACGGCGGCCGACTATGGATTGCTTCGCTTGCGCTCGCAATGACGACCCCTCGGACAGGTCAGACAGGGTCGGCCGAATTCAGGCGCCTTAGGCGCCGGCGCGCTTCGTCGAGAAAGGCGCGGACGTTCGGCGAGCGCAGGCGGTTCGCCTGGGTGACGAGGTGGACGGGCGTCGGCGGAGGGTCGAAGTCGGGCATCACATAGGCGAGCCGCCCGGCCGCGACGTGGCCGTCGGTCTGGTAGTTGAGCACCCTCGCAATGCCGACGCCGGCGATCGCCGCTTCGATGGCCGCATCGACGCTGTTGGTCACGAGGCGAGGCTCGACGCGCACGCTCCGCTTCATGTCGGCGCCGAACCGCCACGCCCCCGCCGCGGCGAACGTGTCGGAGGCGACGAGATCGTGGCCCGCGAGGTCCTCCGGCCCGCGAGGCGTTCCGCGCTTTGCGAGATAGGCCGGGCTCGCCACCAGCGCCCGCCGCACTTCCGCCACGCGAATGGCGTGCAGCGCGCTGTCGGCAAGCTCGGCGATGCGCACGGCGACGTCGATCCCTTCCTCGACGAGACGGGCGAGGCGGTCTGTGAGGGTGAGGCGCGCGTCAAGCCCGGGATGGGCGGCCAGAAGCCGCGTGACGATCGGCAGGATGTGGAGACGCCCGAAGACGACCGGCGCCGTCACGATCAGCACCCCCTTCGGTTCGGCCTGGCCGCCCTGAAGGGAGCGCGCCGCCTCGTCGAGTTCGTCGAGGGCGCGCCGCGCCCGTTCGAGATAGGCGCCGCCCTCCGGCGTCAGCGCGACCGAACGGGTCGTCCGGCGGAGAAGCGCGACGCCGAGTTCCGCCTCGAGGCCCGCGACGGCGCGGCTGGCCGCCGTCGGCGACAGGCCGAGCGTCCGCGCCGCCTCGGCGAAGCTCGCTTGGTCGGCGACCGCGACGAAGAGGCGGAGGCGTCCGAGCCGGTCCAATGATTATTGCCATATACGCAAGAGTGAAACGCCATCTTTGACAATTATCGATGAGGACGCAACGGCCCATATCGGCGGGCGGAGGTTCATCCATGTCCTGCACCACGATTCTCGATCGAAGCTTTGCCGGCGGCGCCGCCGATCTTTGCGCCCGGCTGGCGCCGGTCGACCGTTACGGTCCCAAGGGGGCCGGCGTCGCCATCGCCGACGGGCTGCGCCGGCTCATCCGGCGCCATCGCTCCGCAAACGCCGAGGGCGGGAGGGCCGCGTGACGGTTGCGTCCGCCAGCGACGTCGCCTTCACGCCCGCGGTCAAGGCCGTCCAGGCCCGGCGCGGCTCGCGCGAGGCCTACGCGGCGCGCGACTTCCGCAAGGGCGTCACGCCCGACCTCGTCGCTTTTCTCGAAGGCGTCGACACCGCCTATCTCGCGACCGCCAGCGCCGACGGCCGTCCCTATGCGCAGCATCGCGGCGGTCCGAAAGGCTTCATTCGGGCGCTCGACGAGCATACGCTGGCGTTCGCCGACTATCACGGCAACCGCCAGTACGTGACGCTCGGCAATCTTTCCGAAAACGACCGGGCGTTTCTGTTCCTGATGGATTACGCCAGGCGCCGGCGGGTGAAGGTCTGGGGGCGCGCGCGGGTGGTCGAAGACGACCCCGAACTGGTCGAGCGCCTCATGCCGGAGGGCTACGTGGCCCGGCCCGAGCAGGCGATCGTCTTCGACGTCGAGGCCTGGGACATCAATTGTCCGCAGCACATCCCGCAGAAGGTCGATGTGGCGGACGTGATCGAAACGGTCGAATCCCTTCGCCGCCGGATCGAGCCGCTGGAAGCGGAGAACGCGGGGCTCAAGGAGGGCGCGGCGTCGAAGCCCTTATAAGCGTCAGTCCTTCCTGACCGAAGCCACCCTTCCACCCGTCAGTTCGACGAGGTCGGCGGCGTTGAGGCGGAAGACCGCGTTGGGCGTGCCGGCCGCGGCCCAGATCTCGTCAAGACGCATCAGGTCCTCGTCGATCAGCACGAGAGGCGCCGTCGCATGTCCGACCGGCGGCACGCCGCCGATCGCGAAGCCGGTGTGCTCGCGCACGAAATCGGCGTCGGCGCGTCCGATTCGTTCGCCGATGACGGCGGCCGCCTTCTTCTCGTCGACGCGGTTGACGCCGGAGGCGACGATAAGGACGCTGCGGCCGCTGGCGGAGCGGAAGACGAGCGATTTCGCGATCTCGGCGACCGTGCACCCGATCGCCGCCGCCGCGTCCTCGGCGGTGCGCGTGCCGGCGTCGAATTCGAGCACTTCGAAGCGGGAGCCGAGAACGGCTTGGACCTTGAGGGCGGAGGGGGCGGAAGCGGGTTTCATGGGTCGTCCCTGAACGGGTTGAGAATGCGCAGGCGGCGGTCGATCAGAAGACCGTGATGCATGTCCTCGGACCAGAGCGTGTCGCAGCCGGTCGTCAGCGCCGCGGCGGCGACCATCGCATCGTAGAGGGCGAAGCCATGCCGTTCCGCCAGCATCAGCCCCGCCTCGTGAATCTCGACCGTTACCGGGACCACGCTGAGAAGCGCGCGCAAGCCTGCGAGGAACTCGCGCGTCTCGGTCCACGACAAGCCGAATTTTCGCCGAACGACGTTTGTCGCCTCGTTGAGGATCTGGACGCTGATCGAAGCGCCGGCCCGCAAGAGCGCTTCGACCCGATCGGCTTTGCGCCCGTCGCCCGACACAAGATAGATGAGAACGTTTGTATCGAGGAAGCTAGCGGGCATTGGCCTCGTCGCGATCGAACGTGAAATCGGCGGGCATTCGGCCGCGAAGCGCGCGCAGTCGCTTCAGCCAGTCCTCGCGGCCGGGTTTGCGCGCGACGGCGAAAGCGCGCTCGCCGTCGATGCGGATGTCGATCTCGTCCCCCGCCTTGAGCTTGAGGGCGTCGACGACCGCGGCTGGGAGGCGGACCGCGAGGCTATTGCCCCATTTGGCGACTTGCATGGCGGATCCCATGGATATACGTTCCCATAAACGTATATCCTGTACGTGCCGTCGTCAAGGGCGTGTAGCGAGACGATAGATGCGCGCGGGCAGATTTTTGTGTGTATTGATGCCCCTGAACTTCATTGTCGAGCCTTCGATGCCGCTGCAGATCGCCGATCCCAAAGTCGTCGCCACAGTGGAGCGCCTCGCAAAAAGAATGGGATGGACCGCGACGTTGGTCGTCGAGCGCGCGCTCGAAGGATTGCTGCAGAAAATTGAAGGCGAAGCGACCGCGGGCCGGATCGCCGCGATTCTCGCTCAGATCGATCGATTGCCGGACCGCATCGATGCCTGCGACCCCCTTCAATGGGATGAGCAGGGCCTGCCGAAATGATCGTTGCTGACGCATCGAACGTTGCTCCCGCCCTCGACGCGATCCTCTCGAACGCCGTGTCCGCCGACCCCGGCGTTCCGGGCGTCGTCGCCATGGTCGCGGGCCGCGACGGCGTCCTCTACGAGGGTTCGGCCGGCGTCCGCCGGATCGGCGATCGAGCGCCGATGACGAGCGACAGCGTGCTTGCGCTCTTCTCCCTGACCAAGGCGATCACCGGGACCGCGGTCCTCAAACTCGTCGAGGAGGGCCGTCTCGATCTCGACGCGCCGGCGAAACGCTATTGTCCGGAGATCGGCGCGCTCGAAGTGCTCGACGGCTTCGATGACGCGGGCGCGCCGCGCCTCAGGGCGCCCAGGCGCGACATCACGACCCGCATGCTGATGTTGCACACGGCGGGCTTCGGCTACACTTTCTTCAACGCCGCGCTGACGCATCTCGCCGAGCGCGGCCATCCGAACCCGCGCCTCGGCCTCAAGGCGGGCCTCATGGCGCCGCTGCTCTTCGATCCCGGCGACGCCTGGGAATACGGTCTCGGGATCGATTGGGCGGGTCAGGTCGTCGAGGCGGTCGCGGGCGCGCGCCTCGACGCCGTCTTGCAAAGCTTCGTGTTCGATCCGCTCCGTATGAACGATACGCGCTTCGTCCAGACGCCGTCGATGCGGGCGCGGCGCGCCGCGATGCATCAGCGTGGGGCCGATGGAACGCTGGCGCCGACCGCGTTCGAACGCCCCGAGGCGCCGGAAGTCTGGATGGGCGGAACCGCGCTCTTCGGGACGGTCCCCGACTATATCCAATTCCTGCGCATGTGGCTCAACGACGGCATGGGCGAGGCCGGGCGCGTCTTGAAGCCCGAGACGGTCGCTTACGCCGCGCGCGATCATCTCGCCGGCCTGACAGTTCGCCGCATGACGAGCGTCAGCCCTAGCGAGACGAACGACGCCGAGTTCTTTCCCGGCGTCGCGAAGGGCTGGGGCCTGACCTTCATGATCAACAAGACGGAGGCGCCGACCGGCCGGCCGGCGGGCGCCTTCGGCTGGGCGGGCCTCGGCAACCTCTATTATTGGGTCGACCGCCGGAACGGCCTCGCCGGCGCCTTCGCCGCCCAGGTTTTTCCGTTCATGGATCCGGCCGCCCTCGAGGCCTTCCTCGCCTTCGAGACGTCGGTCTACGACGCTTTGAGGCGGTGCGCCTGAGAGGCGCCCCGCGATTTGACCGGAGCGTCGCGGGAGACATACCATCGACCCGGGCGCTGGCCTCCGCCGCTGATTTGAGAGGCCGCCCCGGGGGCATGCATGGCGACAAAAGCTCCAGCGCCGAAGGTGACGATCGTCGGCGGCGGCATCGCCGGCCTGACCGCCGCGCTGCGTCTCGCCGAACGCGGCTTCGCGGTCACGGTCTTCGAGCAGTACCCGCTGGTCGGCGGCAACCTCAGCGCGGTCAAGCGCAGAGGCGTCTTCCACGAAGTCTACCCGCACATGTTCGGCCAGTGGTACCACAACTTCTGGCGCCTCGTTGACGACGTCGGCTTGAGCCGCGAAGACGATTTCGAGCGTCGCGATCAGTTCGGCGTGCTGCGGCTCGGCGAATTTCCCAATTACAAGGTCATGACCAACCTCGGCGCGCGCGGCACCGCGATCGAGAACCTGATGACCGGGATCATGAGCCCGGCCGAACTCTTCATCATCAGCTACACAATTCTCGATCTCATCGCCCGCGGCGAAGGGGACGCGCAATTTCTGGCGAGCCAGACGCTGAACGATTTCATCGTCAACCGGCCATACACGACGCCGGAGACCGCCCGCTTCTTCGCCCAGTCGATCGACAACATCTGGTCGATCGACAGCGATCTCACCTCCGCCGTCGCCTATCAGCGCTTCGCCAAATACGCCTTCCGCGAGCCGAGCCCGAGCGCCTGGGTGCTGAAGGGCAATTCCTACGAGCATCTGATCCTGCCGCTGAGGAAGAAGCTCGAGGAACTGAAGGTCGCAATCGAGGATTCGGCCGAGGTCAAGGGAGTGAGAGTGCGCGACGGCAGGATCGCGGAGATCTCATACGACAAGATCGTCTATGACGAGGAGGGCGTGGAGCTCAAGCGGACGCAGCACGCCGAGCCGCATGCGATCGAAAGCCTCATCCTCGCCGCCTCGCCGGGCGGCCTCAGCGACATGATCTTCTCCAAGGCGGGCTCGCGGCCCGGCGCGAAGGCTGGCGACCGGTCGATCGTCAGCGTGCTGCCGGATCTCGCCAATGTGCGGCGCCTCGGAAGCGCGCCGCTTCCGGTGCTCACCGTCGCCTTCACCCGGACGCTCGCCGACATTCCGTCCTATTACGTGGCGCTCACGGATTCGAAATACGCGCTGACTTTCGTCAAAATCGAGGAGCTCAGCACGCCGGAAAAGACGGTTCTGGCGCTCGCGGCGTCCGATTTCGATGCGATCCCCGTCAAGCTCGCCGGCGAGCGGGCCCGCAAGGACATCGCCGCCCGCGACGCCGCGGCGCGCGCCAAAACCGGCTACTGGTCGGAGCTCGCCAAACATTCGGCCGTGCATGACGCGGCCCGTCTCCTGCTCGCCGAATTCGCCCGCTACGTTCCCGTCAACCTCGACGAGGACATCGACTGGGACAATACCTTCTTTCAGCCGAACCTCCACCAGAAGCTCTTCGTCAATCAGGTCGGCAGCGAGGCGTGGTGCACGAAGACGACCTATCCGGAGATCGCGAACCTCTATTTCGCCGGCGACACGGCGCTGAACCCGGTGACGATGGCGACGGTCGAATCGGCGGTCTATTCGGGGTGCCTGGCCGCGCAGGCTGTGACGGAGCGCCATCCCCACGCGGAGCCGCAAACCCCCGTTCCGCTCATTGTCCCCGAAGCCTATCCGGCGCCGCTCATGGTCGGCGCCAAAGTGTTGCTCGCGCCCTACGCCGCGCTCGCGAAGATGTGGGCCGAGGCGGACACGTTTCGCGCGGCGGCGGCCGGCGGTCCGGCGCCGGCCCTCCGGGCGTGCGCGCGGGCCGCCTCCGAATGGGCGCGCGGCGCCGAGGGATTGCTGGCCGACTGGCAGCGGACGGCCGGGTCGCTCGCCCGCCTGTTCACCGGCGGGCGGTCGTAAGGAGCGGCTCCCCTATCGCCCGCTGAGGCACCGCGTCTGCTCGACGAGCGCGATCAGCGGCGCGGGATCGTCGGCGAACAGGCGCGCTTCGGCGCGCGCCTCTTCGGCGACGCCGTCGAGGTAGTTTTCCGCGTTCGGCAGCTCGGCCGAGAAGGCCGCCGCGATCGCCTTGAGGTCCCTCGCATCGGGGTCCGGCTTGCAGAAGAGCTTGGCCGTCGACCGGTCGCGGATGGCGAGCGCCGCCGGCAGCGTCAGGATCCCGTCGCGCACGTCCTCTTCGCCGCCGCCCCCGAGAGCCGCCGCGCCACGGACGTCGCCGACATCGTCGCAGCCGTGATAGAGGAGGCCGAGCAGCCCGCCGAACCGCCGCAGGCGGCCGCTGCGGTCGCCGAGACAGGCGCAGACCTCGAACATGGAGCCGGTGTCCTCGCCGGCGATCTTGCGCCAGTCCTCGACCCCGAGCGGCTGGCGCCTGAGCCGCCATTGCATGCATTCGGCGACGCCGAGACGCTTCAGAAGCTCCGAGAAGAGCCCGATCGCCTGGAGATCGTCGCCGAGCCGCAGGTAGCCGTCGGCGACGATATAGCCGGACGCCATGAGCGCGGTCAGCTCGCCGAACCGCTTGTGCAGCGTCGCCCGGCCGCGCCGCTCGTCGGAGCGGTCGACGATGTCGTCGATCACGAGCGACACGTTGTGGAAGAACTCGATGACGACCGCTGAATTGAGAATACGCTCGGGGACCGGACCCGGCTCGATGGCGCGGCGGCAGGCGAAGATGGTCAGCGGACGGAAATATTTCGAGCGCGACAGGAACTGCCATTCGAGCGCTTCGCGCATCTCCGGATCCGAGCCTTCGACCCAAGCCATGAGCCGGCGCCGAACCGCCGCCATTTCCTCCTCGAAACCGAGCGCGGCGATCACCGGATCGCCGGTTCGCGCGACGTCCACAGCCTCGTTCAAGCCTTCACCTCATGCCTGCGAACGTAAGGCGCCTGCGGATCGGCGCCGCCTTCGGCCGCCGCCGCGGCGCGGGCGACCGATTTGCCGACCTTCTCGAGTTCGACCTGGGCGCGGCGGGCCTCGAGGCTCGCGGCCTCGCCCATCCGGCGCAGAAGAGCCCGCGTCTCGTCGACGAAAGCGCGATCCTGAAGCGCCGAGAGGCCCCGGCCGGGCGTCACGCCGGCCTCGGCGAGGCCGGCCTCGTAGCGCCCCAAAGCGTCCGCCACGGCGCTCGAATAGCGGGCAAAGGCCGAGAAGCCGATCAGGCAGGCCTGTATCGGCGCGCCGAACAGCGTCTCGGGAAGGGCCGCCGCCTCCTCCTCGCGTGCGGCCGGCGGCGCGGCGTCCGACGGAAGCGGAAAAAAGCCGGCGGCGGCGGCGCGCGCCGCCGGCGGGTCTCCCCGCGAGGTCGCCGAAGCGTCCGCCCGCTCGTTCGATTTCGTCATTGTGGGCAGCCCCGGCGAGATGGCGGAACGGTGTTCCGTTGGGCTATAAACGATGACAAAATAACAGTCCACGAGTTTCTGCGGGGCAAGCGCCCCCGTTCTCGGCGGGCGGCGCTCGCGGCGCCTGCGTGGACGTGAGAACGGTCAAGAGATAATACGCCAAATGGAAAAATCATGTCCGAGATGCGGATGCGTCAATTCGATCATCGCCCGATTTTGTGATCGATGCGCCTTTCGCTTCTCGGAGGGAGAATCCGTAGGCGACGCCTTCGGCGAAGCATCCACATTCACCGTCAAGCTCGACAAGTCCGCCTCGGTGCCCTCCGAGGGCGAGCGAAAGACGGTGTCGGCGATGTTCGCCGACATCAAGAGCTCCGTCGAACTGATGGCGAGCATCGACGCCGAGGACGCCCAGGCGATCGTCGACCCGGCGCTTCAGATCATGGTCGACGCCGTCCAGTTCTATGACGGTTACGTGGTGCAGATCCTCGGTGACGGGGTCTTCGCCCTGTTCGGCGCGCCGGTGGCTTACGAGGATCACGCGCGGCGCGCGACTTACGCGGCCATCGAGATGCAGCGGGCGCTGCGCTCCTACGGCTCCTGGCTCGAGCGTCAGGGCAAGCCGAGGATCGCGGTGCGCGTCGGCGTCAACAGCGGCGACGTCGTGCTGCGCACGCTCAACACCGGCGGGCGTCTCGAATACATGGCGATCGGCCATACGATCAATCTCGCCGCGAGGCTGCAGAGCGTGGCCGCGCCGGGGTCGATCGCCATCAGCGACGCGACGCGCCGGCTGGTCGAGGGCTATTTCGAGATCAGGGGCCCGGAGCTGGTGCCGGTCAAGGGCGTCGCCGAACCCGTTGCCGCCTTCGAGGTGGCGGGGCTCGGCGAGACCCGGCGCCACCTCCAGGTGTCGATGACAAAAGGCTTCACCCGGTTCGTCAACCGGGAGCGGCCGATCGAAGTCATGCAGCAGGCGCTCGGGCACGCGATCGGCGGGGCGGGGCGGACGATCGCCATCGTCTCGGAGGCTGGCGGCGGCAAGTCGCGGCTCCTGTTCGAGTTCAGCCGCATCGTGCCGCCGGACTGCCGCATCCTCGAGGCTTACGCGCTGTCGCACGCCAAGGACGTGCCCTGGGTGCCGATCGTCGACATGCTGACCACCTATTTCGACATCCGCGGCGCGGACGAACCCGCGATACGGCGGGAGAAGGTCGGCGCCGCGCTGAACGCGCTCGATCCGTCGCTTCAGGACGCCAGCCCCTATCTTCACGAGCTTCTCGGGATCGTCGACGTCAACGATCCGCTGAGCCAGACCCATCCGCTCGTCAAGCGCGCGCGCATTCTCGACGCCGTCAAGCGCATCGTCGCGGCGGAAAGCAGGAAGCATCCGCTGGTGATGTTCTTCGAGGACCTGCATTGGGCCGACGCCCAGACGAAGGGGCTCCTCGACCTGCTCGCCGCGAGCGTCGCCGAGACGAACACGCTCCTCGTCGTGACGAGCCGTCCGCAGCCCGTCGCGGCCTGGCGCGACAAGGCGAATTGTTCCGAGATCGCGCTCAGCGCGCTGAACGAAAAGCAGTCCGAGCAACTCCTGTCGTCGCTGACGCACGCGCCGCAGATCGCCCCCGCCATCCAGAAGTCCATCATCGAGCGCGCCGACGGCAATCCGTTCTTCATCGAGGAAATCGTTCAATCGATGCGCGAGGACGATTCGCTGGCGCTCCATTCGAGTTTCGTTCCTTCGGCGGGCGTCCAGTTGAGGGTTCCGCAGACGGTGCAGGCGACGCTCGCCGAGCGCGTCGACCGGCTTCCGGCGCAACAGAAGGAGCTTTTGCAGACGCTCGCCGTCATCGGCGTGCGTCTGCCGCTCGAGCTTGTCGCGGCCGTGACCGGCCTCGACGCCCAGCGCGTCCTGAATTTCATGGTCGAGCTCGAACACGCCGACTTCATCTACCCGCAGACGGGCGCCGGGCCGACGCAATACGCCTTCAAGCACGTCCTTACCCAGGAAGTGACCTACCAGTCGCTTGTCGGCGCGCGGCGAAAGCGTCTGCACGAGGCGGTCGGCAGGGCGATCGAACTGCTCTACGCCAATAGCCTTGGCGACCACATCGGGGAGCTGGCGCTTCATTACAGCCGCTCGAACAACGCCGCCAAGGCGGTCGAGTACCTCGGACGGCTTGGCGAACTCGCCATCCAGCGGTCGGCGCACACGGAGGCCGTGGACAACCTTCGCTTCGCGCTCGGCCTCGTCGAGACGCTGCCGGACAGACCCGAGCGATGGGCGCAGGAATCGCGCCTGTGGCTCGGTCTCGGCGTCGCCCTCCAGACCAGTCTCGGATACGCCGCGCCCGAGGTCGCGGAGGCCTACGAAAAGGCGACCGCGCTGAGCGAGCGGACCGGAGACGTTTCGCTCCTGGTGCCGGCGATCACCGGACATATCGTCTTCAGCCTCGTCAGGGCCGACTACGAAACCACCGTCCGTCTCGCCGAACGGCTGTCGGCGTCCGACGACCGTCGCTCCGGGCGTTCGCAGCTCGAGTGGCTGACGCCGCTCGGCATGGCCTGCGCCTATACCGGACAGCAAAAGGCCGCGGAGGACTATTTCCAGAAGGCGCTGGCGGTGGAGACGACCGGGCCCTTCGAGACGATCCAGCTCGTCGGGCCGTCGCGCACCAACACGCTGTCGTATCTCGCCGTGACCAAGTGGTACCTCGGCTATCCCGACCAGGCGGTCGCGTGCAGCCGGGAGGCCCTGGCGCTCGCCGAAGAGCTTGCGACGCCCTTCACGCTCGTGCAGGCCGAGGGGATGCACGCGCTCCTGCATCACACCGCCCTCGAACGCGCGTTCGCCGGGCAATGGATCGACAAGACGATCGCCGGCGCGACCGCGGGCGGATTCCCCTACTGGCAGATGTTCGAACTCCTGATGAAGGCCTCGGTCATGGTCGAATCGGGCGAGGCGGACGCCGGCCTGCTTCAGTTCGACCAGGTCTACGCGGCCTACCGCGGCAGCGGGGCGAGGATTGGAGCGCCGTGGCTGCTGGCGCTCCGCGCCGAGATGCTGGCGAAGATGGGCCGGTTCGATGAGGGGCTTCAGACCGTCGAGGAGGCGCTCGCCTGCGTCGAGGAGACGGGCGAGCGCTACCACGAAGCCGAAGCGCATAGGCTCAAGGGCGAACTGCTCGTCTCGCGGGCAGGCGAAGACGCCGCGGCGCGGGCCGAGGCCGCCTTCAGGACGAGCCTCGAGATCGCGCGGCGCCAGGAGACGAAGATGCTCGAGCTCCGCGCCGCGACCAGCCTCGCCCAACTCACCCTCGCGCAAGGGCGCGGCAAGGAGGCGTTCGACCAGCTCGGGACCGTCTATGGCTGGTTCACCGAAGGCCTCAACTCGAAGGATCTGAAGGAGGCGGGGGCGCTGCTGACGAAGCTTTCCGGCCTCCTGTAATCGTTCTCCGCCGAAAGGCGTCCCATAGGGCGGGAGGCCCGCTGTCGCATCGGCGTCACATGTGTCATTGACAGTTTTCGCGGGGAGACGTCCGGTCGGGACGAGGTGAGCAGACATGAGCGGCGGCAAGAACGACGGCCTCAGCACGATGCAGAAACGCATCAATGCGGAGATCCAGGACAATTTCGACGAGGACCTCGAGCTCGAGCTCGAGGACAGCGCGCTCGCCGATCTCCTCGCCGACGGTCACGAACCGGCCGAGAGCCATGCCTTTCCGCGCAAGCTCTATTTCACCGAACTCCTTCGCCTCCAGCGCGAGCTGATCAAGCTGCAGGACTGGGTCGTCGCCGAGAAGCTGAAGCTCGTCGTCGTCTTCGAGGGGCGCGACGCGGCCGGCAAGGGCGGCGTGATCAAACGCATCACCCAGAGGCTCAATCCGCGCGTCTGCCGCACGGTTGCGCTGCCAGCGCCGACCGAGCGCGAGCGCACCCAATGGTACTTCCAGCGCTATGTGCCGCATCTGCCGGCGGGCGGCGAAATGGTGCTCTTCGACCGCAGCTGGTACAACCGCGCCGGCGTCGAGCGGGTCATGGGCTTCTGCTCCGATCAGGAGTACGACGACTTCTACCACTCGGTTCCCGAGTTCGAGCGGCTGATCGTCCGCTCCGGCATCGTGCTGCTCAAATACTGGTTCTCGATCTCCGACGACGAGCAGAACCTGCGCTTTCTCACGCGCATCAACGATCCCTTGAAACAGTGGAAGCTGTCGCCGATGGACCTCGAGTCGCGCCGGCGGTGGGAGGAGTACACCAAGGCGAAGGAGACCATGCTCCAGCGCACCCACATCCCCGAGGCGCCGTGGTGGGTGGTGGAGGCGATCGACAAGAAGCGCGCGCGGCTCAATTGCATCGCTCACCTCCTCAGCAGCATCCCTTATGCGGAGGTGCCGCACCAGAAGCCGCTGCTGCCGAGCCGGGTCCATCACCCCGACTACCACCGCGAGCCGATCCCGGCGGAGATGTACGTGCCGGACCATTACGCGGCGCTTACGGCGAAGGAGTAGGCGGTTCGCCTTTCGGGTGGCCTACAGCGTCCGGTTCAAGACATCGGCAATTTGCGTCGCGAGCGCTGGAGCGGCCTCGACGGCCGTCGACCAGAGAATGTCATGGTCTATGTCGAAGTAGGCGTGTACGAGCCTATGCCTCATTCCGATGAGATTGGCCCACGGGACGCCCGGGCTCGCCGCTTTGGTTTCGGCGCTTAGTCTTGCCGCAGCCTCGCCAACAATCTGCAACGCGTGAACGAGCGCAAACGTAAGCATCTCGTCGCTATCGAGGTCCCTTCGCTGGCGACCGCGCGTGAAACGGGCCACCGAGTCCAACGCGTCCGCGATGTGTCGAAGGCGGATGCGGTCTTCACGCCGCATAGAGCGGCTCGGCGGCCTGAACGACGTCGTCGCGGAAATAACGGCTGAGGTCGCCGGCGGTGCGCAGGTCGATCGAACGGCCCCCCAGCAAGATGGAGATCGAACGCTCGATTTCCGCTATCGTCAGCAGGTTCGGGCGCGCGTCCGGCTCAAATTCGACCAGGAGGTCGACGTCGCTGTCGGGGCGTTCGCTTGCTCGTGCAGCGGAGCCGAACAGTGACAGGCGCCGAATCCGGTAGCGCCGGCAAAGCGAGGCCAGCGTCTCAGGGTCCGAAAACAGGCTGTGTTCCATAGCTCCGAGCCTTGACGGGGGTCACGGGGATCGTTCCGCCGCATCGCCCCTGTTGCGCGCCGCAAGCTTGATTCCCGATTGCGCGGTGCGTCAAGCTCGGATACGCGCTTCGAACGTTCGCCGGTCGGGCGTGCGCGCTGAGGGAGGAGAGCCGATGAAACGCTCGGAGATCAATGCGGCCATCGCGCGGGCGATCGCGCTCATCGAGGAGCACCGCTGGCGTCTGCCGCCCTGGGCGCACTGGACGGCGGAGGATTACGCCAAGGGCGGCGCGACCGCCAAATACCTGCGCGAGCACCAGATGGGCTGGGACGTCACCGACTTCGGCAAGGGCGACTTCGCCAGGCTCGGCATCACGCTCTTCTGCGTCCGCAACGGCATCCAGAGCGACGCCCGGGGCAAGCCCTATGCGGAAAAGCTCATCGTCATGGGCGAGGGGCAGGTCTGCCCGTCGCATCGCCACAAGGTGAAGATGGAGGACATCATCAATCGCGGCGGCGGCCTCTTGGCGATGGAATTCGCCCAAAGCGACCGCGACGGCCGCCCGACCGAGGCCGAGGTCAAGGTCTTCGTCGACGGCGCCGAGCGGACGCTCAAGCCTTGGGAGAAGCTGCTGCTCAAACCCGGCGAGAGCGTCACCGTCGAGCGCGGCGTCTATCACCGCTTCACCGCCGAGCCGGGGCACGGAATCGTGCTGGTCGGCGAGGTCAGCCAGGTCAACGACGACCTGACCGACAACTACTTTCTCGAGCCGGTCGGCCGCTTCGCCAAAATCGAGGAGGACGCAAGCCCGCTCCGGCGTCTGTGGAACGAGGCGGCCTGAGGCGGGATTGTCGGGCGGGGTTGCTGACCAGGTTGCTGACCCCGCCGGCGCGGTCGACGACCGCGTCCTACGTCACGCAACTTCGACGTCGGTCCTGGAGAAGTCGTCGCCCTTGAAGAGGAGCGGCTCGCGCTTGTCCTTGGCGAGCGCGTAGGCGAAGCAATCGCCGAAGTTGAGGCTTGCCGGATGTCCGCTGCCTTTGCCGAAGTCGCGGTAGGCGGCGCGGGCGATTTCGGCCTGTTCGCGCGTCACCGGTTCGACGGTGACGTCGGTGTCCGCCAGCAGCGCATCCAGTCGACGCGACAAGAGCGGACTTCGGTTGGCGTCAACAACGATCGCGGTCTCGAGGTAGTTTGCGGCTGACAGCCGCTTCACGCTCAACTCCGCCGTCAGCGCCTGGAGCAGATCTTCCCACTTCGGCTCCTGTTTGAGGATGGCGGCGAGCGCCGAGGAGTCGACGATCATTTGGGCAGACCGTTCTCGTCGTAGAGCAGATCGCCGTGCTCAGCGGAAAGGTACGGCTCCCGCCAAAGCTCACGGCTGCCGGAAACCAGCGCTTTCAGCCTCTGGAATCGGTCTTCGTCGAAACCCTGCTTGCGCTCGATCCGTTCGAGCCGCTCGCGCAGCGCGACCGTCACCGCCTCGGTCATCGTCTCGCCCGTCAGTTTGGCGACGCGCTCGGCAAGCGCGTGGGCCTCGGGGTTCTTGATGTTCAGGGACATGTCTACCCTCGCCCGTCTCTCTTTCTACCATCGCACGCAATCACAAGCGGCGGAAGCCCGAGCGTGCGAAAGTCGAGTGTGGACTTTTACCCCCGCAGCACTTCATGCGCGGCGGCGGCGCGCAGGAAGTAGAACAGCCCAACAAGCGCGAGGATGACGAAGACGCCCTGAAGGGCATGGGCGATCGTCTCGCCGAGCCCGAAAAGGCCGCCGATCGCCCAGCCGGCCGCCGCCCCCGCGCCGATGAGCTCCGTCCCGACCAGGATCGCGACGCTGACGAGCGTCGACACGTTCAGCCAATTGATCGGCTTTGTGGGCGCTGCTGCGGCCAAGCTCGTTTGTCTCCGGAAGCCTCGAGGATCCCGGCGGGCCCTAAACCATGTGGCAAGTGGGCGCAAGTGTCGCGCCCGAAGCGCATTGCGGGCCGGCGCCCGGTCCTGCACACTGACATCCAACGAGAAGTCGATGTCCCTCGTCGCAGAACCGACCCGAAATGCGGGCGCCGCCACGCGGACCCGCGACCACGCGCCCAAAGGGGGCGCCGCGCCGCTGGCGCTCGGCGCGCTCGGCGTCGTCTACGGCGACATCGGCACTTCGCCTCTCTACGCCATGGACCAGATCTTCCGGGTCGCCCCCGGCCGGACGCCTGAGGACGCGCTGGGCGCCGTCTCGCTGGTCGTCTGGACGATCACGCTCATCGTGTCGGTGAAATACGCGCTCCTCGTGCTCCGGGCGCAGAACGACGGCGAGGGCGGCGTCTTCGCCCTCTACGGCCTCCTGCACGACCGCAAGGACCGGCGCGCCCGGGTCCTGCTCTGGGCGCTGATGGCCGGCGCCGGCCTGCTCATCGGCGACGGCATGATCACACCGGCGATCAGCGTGCTCTCCGCCGTCGAGGGCCTCGGGGTCGCCGCGCCCCAGTTCGCCTCCGCCGTCGTCCCCGTGACGCTCGGACTCTTGATCGGGCTCTTCGCCGTTCAGTACAAGGGCGCGTCGGGGGTCGGCGCGGTGTTCGGCCCGATCGTCCTCGTCTGGTTCGTCGCCATCGCAGCGCTGGGGGCGGCGGCGGTCGCGGCCGAGCCCCGGATCCTCGCGGCCTTCAATCCCGTCCACGGGATCGCCTTCCTTGCCCGCGCCAACATCCTTCAGGCGCTGATGCTGCTCGGCGCGGTGATGCTGGTGGTGACCGGGGGCGAGGCGATGTACGCTGACCTCGGCCATTTCGGCGCCCTGCCGATCCGCCTCTCCTGGTTCGCGATCGTCTTTCCCGCGCTCATCCTCAACTACCTCGGCCAGGGCGCCCGGCTCATCGACTTTGCGCCCGGGGGGGACGAAAAACTCTTCTTCGCCCTCTGCCCCGACCGGCTGCTCATGCCGATGGTGGGTCTCGCGACCGCGGCCACCGTGATCGCCTCGCAGTCGCTGATTTCCGGCGCTTTCTCGCTCGTGTCGCAGGCGATCCGGCTCGGCCTCTTTCCGCGCCTCGACATCGAGCATACCCACCACGCGCACGAGGGGCAGGTCTATATCCCGGCCGTCAACTGGGCGCTCCTGATCGGCTGCGTCGCGCTTGTGCTGGCCTTCGGCTCGAGTTCGGCGCTGGCCGCGGCCTACGGTCTCGCGGTTTCCGGCGTCATGGTGATCACCTCCATCGCGATGATCCCGATCGCGCTTCGCGTGTGGCGGTGGAGCGGGCCGATGACCGCGCTCGTCTGGGGCCCGCTGGCCGCCCTCAACGCCGCTTTCTTCGCCGCGAGCCTGCTCAAACTGCCGGAGGGCGGCTATGTGCCGATCGCGGTCGGCGCCGTCGCCTTCGCCATGATGGCGACCTGGCGCTGGGGCCGCAAGGCGACCTACGCCGCCCACAACGCAAAGGCGACGCTGACGATGTCTGAGGTCGTCTCGCTCCACCGCGCGAGCCGCACCTTTCTCGAGCGCAACGCGGTCATCATGTCGCCGCGCCCCGTGCGCGGGCTTGCCGACCGCGCGCCCTCGCTCATCCGCCTCATCGCCGAGCGCACCGGCATGCTGCCGCGCAACCTCATCTTCGTCGAGGTCAGCCACAAGAAAACGCCCTATATCCACGGCAGCCGCTATCAGGTCACCGTGTTCGACCGCCCGGCCGGCAAGGGCGGGGTGATCGGCGTCGAACTCGCCTTCGGCTTCCTCGAGGAGCCGGACGTGGAGAAGGCGCTCGAAGACCTCGCTCGCCATCACGCGATCGACCTGCCGACCGACCCGCATCAGTGGATCGTGCATGTCATGCAGGACCACCTCCTGCCCGGGCGCCGGAGCGGCCTCCTGAAGCGCCTGAGGCTCAGCCTCTTCCTCTTCCTTCGCGCCGTCTCGCGCCCCGCCTATTCCTATTACGGCCTCGGCGACGAGGTGCAGCTCACGATCGAGGTTATCCCGGTGCGGCTGCGGTAGAGGGTCCCTTGGCGCTGGCCGGCCCTCACTGGACGACGCGCGCCCGGACGTGATTGGCTCTCCACCCATGTCCTCCGCCCCGCTCGCCATCGCCGCCCTCGATCCCGCCTCGCTCGCGCAAAGCCTCGATCGACTCGCCGAGATCCTCGTCGCCTGCGTCGGGGAAGGCGCGAGCGTCGGCTTCCTGGCGCCGCTCACGATCGAGGCCGCGCGCGCATACTGGCTCGACAAGGTCGCCCCGGCGCTCGCCGCGGGCAGCCGGATCGCGCTCGTCGCCCATATCCACGGCGACCTCGCCGGCACGGCCCAGCTCGACCTCGACGGAATGCCGAGCAAGCGCCATCACGCCGAGGTCTCGAAAGTGCTTGTCGACCCCCGCTTCCGCCGGCTAGGCGTCGCGCGCGCGCTGATGGCCGAGATCGAGCGGCGCGCCGCGCATTCCGGGCGTTGGCTCGTCACCCTCGACACCGCGGGCGAGGCGGCCGAGACGCTCTACCGCTCGCTCGGCTACGAGAGCGCCGGCGTCATTCCCCTCTACGCCCGCGACGCCTTCGCCGACCGCTACGACGCGACGCGGATCATGTACAAGATCCTCAAGGCCCGATCGTAGGGCGCCCTCGTGAGCGCATGAACGAAGCAATTGCCGGAAGATGGTTCGGCCGCGTCGTCCTGGCGCTGCTGGCGCTGTACGCGATCGCCACGATCGCGCCCGACTATTTGCGGATCGTGCGGCCGCTCGGCTCGTTCGGCCTCGCGACCAACGCCGACGGCCTGATCTACGACATCGAAGGCCCATTCGCCTCCGAGGAGGAATCGCCGGCGGCCCAGGCGGGGTTGAGGATCGGCGACAGGCTCGACCTCCGGGCGATGCGCTGCATCCCAATCGACACGGAGCGTTGCGCAAGCGGCCTCGCGCTTTGGGGCGGCGTCACCTACGCCTTGCCCGGCCGGCCGGCGACCCTCGTTCTTCAGCCGCGCGGCGATGAGCCAGGCCGCGAGGTGCGGCTCGTCGCCAAGCCAAGGCCGCGCTCGGTCGCGGTCGACATCGTTCTGGCGCTGACCCAGACCGCGGGCATCCTCGTCGTCCTCGGCGCGGCCTATCTCGTGTGGATCCGTCCCGGCCCGATGACCTGGGGCTTCTTCCTCTATGTGATGTATTTCAACCCCGGCTTCACCGACCAGGCGGAGGCCTGGCTGCAGCAGTGGCCGCCGGCGCTGCTCGCCTTCAACATTCTGACCTGCGTGCTCCAG
Source organism: uncultured Alphaproteobacteria bacterium (assembly GCA_963829505.1). GTDB lineage: Bacteria > Pseudomonadota > Alphaproteobacteria > Rhizobiales > Beijerinckiaceae > Roseiarcus. The sequence continues at coordinate 29,589 of CAWHIL010000006.1, read as the reverse complement.
GCCGCCGGCTATGCCGGCCTCATCCTCTTTGCGCTCCGGGCGCCGGTGGATCGCGCGGAGGGCCGATGGCGCACGCTCCAACACTGGCTGCCCGCGCTCGCCGCCGCGTTCCTCGCCATCGAGCTCCTGAGCCTTGGCAGCGTCTTCGGCGTTCCGACCGAATTCGCCATGCGCGGCAGCCTGCTCGTCGGCTTCGCCATCAGCGCCGCGGCGATCGCGATTCTCGTGCTGCGCCGCAAGGACCTGACGCCGCGCGACTACCAGCGCCTGCGCTGGGTGATCTGGGGCTGCCTGATCGGGCTTCCGGCGAGCCTGATCGGCGAACTCTGGCAGGAGACGTCGTTGCCCTACAGCCTGTTCGGCGCGGGCGCGGCGACCGACGACATCTCGGGGTTCTTCTACCTCGTCAACGGCGTGCTCTGCCTTTTCGTCGTCGAGGCGGTGCGGCGGCGCACGGTGGTCAGCGTCTGGACGCCGCTCCGGCGCGCGACCGTGCTCGGCCTGCTGCTCAGCCTTCCCGCCTTCTTCATCCACGAGGAACTGAACACGATCAACGAATGGACGTCGCTGCCCGAATGGGCGTGGATGCTGGTCGCCTCGGTTCTCATCTACGTCATCTCGCGCACCCACGAGCGGGCGACGGAACTGGCGGATTGGCTGTTCGACCGCAATTTCCGCGAAGCCGAGCGGCGCCTCGGCGAGGCCCGCCATGCAATCTCCGAGGCGAAGAGCGTCGCCGAGATCGAGCGCGTGCTGGTCACGGAGCCAATGAAGGCGCTCCGCCTTGTCTCGGCCGCGGTGTTTCGCGAGGAGGGCGGCGTCGTCCGCCGCCACGAAAGCGCCGGCTGGGGCGAGGGGCTCGTCGAGGAACTCCGCTACGGCGCGCCGCCGCTGCCGGAATGGCCGCCCGAGGCGCCCTTCGCCCTCAGGCTGCCGAGCGACGCGGCCGGCTGGCCCGACGATCTCGGCAGGCCCGCGCTCGCCGTTCCGATCGGCAACGCCCGCCGGCGTTTCGCCCTCGCGCTCTACAGCGCCCACGAGGCCGGGACTGCGCTCGACGGCCCGGAGCGCGAACTGCTCGCGGCGTTGGCGCGCGAGGCCGACAGCGCCTACGCAGAGGTCGAGCGCGAGGCCCTGCGCGAGCGCGTCGCGCGGCTCGAGCACATTCTCGGCGCCTCCGCGCTCGGCGCGTGATGCGGACCTCGCCGTCCCTTACCGCCGCCGCTCGACGACCCTTCGCAGCACCTCGACGTCGACCGGCTTCGCCAGATGCTCGTCGAACCCGGCCTCGGCGCTGAGGCGCCGGTGCTCCGGGTCTCCCCAGCCGGTGAGCGCGACGATCAGAACATCGCGCCCGGCGAAGATCTGTCGCAGGCGCCGCGCGGTTTCGTATCCGTCCATGCCCGGCATTCCGAGGTCGAGGAAGACGACGTCGGGCTTGAAATCCGCCGCGGCGTCGAGCGCGGCGGGGCCGTCATAGACCCCGCGCGCCATGACCCCCAATGTGTCGAACACGAGGACGAGGCTGTCGGTTACATCCTGGTTGTCGTCCACGACGAGGACGCGGCGCTTGGCCTGCACGTCGGCGCTCCTGTCTGGTTTGCGGCGATCCGGGCGGGCCCGCAAGGCGCGTGGGATCGCGCCCCGCTCGTATCGTCCGTCCGGCGCGCCGCTCAAGGGTTCAGGCGCGAAAATTCAGGCATGAAACAATCGACGAAAGCGGCTCACCATACCTCGGATATTGTCACGGGTGAACGGTGAATTGGCCTCGAAGCTCACCATTTCTCGGAATAGGGGCGCGCCTCGACCTCGAAGCTCCACGCCGAGCGATCCTGGGCGACGAGGGCGGCTGCGATGTCGGCGACGCCGGAGGGCGCGATGAAGGCGTCGGCGGGGCGGTCGGGAAAGCGCGCCTGCACGGCGGGCGAGAACACGATCCCGTCGACGACGATCAGGGCGACATGGATTCCCGCCGGCCCCAGCCCGCGCGCCATCGATTCCGCGAGGCCCTTCTGCGCCATCTTGGCCGGGGCGAAGGCGGCCGTGCCCGCGACGCCGCGGCGCGACGCCGTCGCGCCGACGACGACGATTGCGCCCCTGGCCGCCGCGCGCATCGCCGGGATCACTTCGCGCGCGCAATGGAAAAGACCAAGCGTGTTGACCCGCCACGAGCGCTCGAAATCCTCCGCGCTCACCTCCTCGATATTTCCCCAGACGCCCGATCCGGCGTTGTAGATGAGAACGTCGACCTCGCCGAGGTCGGCGCGCGTCGCGGCGAAGGCCTTGGCGACCGACGCCGCGTCGGCCACGTCGCAAGGATAGGCTCTGGCGCGCTGCAGGTCGCCGGCAAGCTTCGCAATCAGGTCGTTCTGCCGCGCCATCAGCGCAACCGCATAGCCGTCGGCTGCGAACCGGCGCGCGAGCGCTTCGCCGTTCTTCGGGCCGACGCCGACAACAGCGCAGACAGGGGCTTTGCCGTTCGCCATCGCTTCGATCCTCCGTTCGCCCCGACGCCTCACGCGATCCTGCGCCGCAACGCCGTCACGGCGCAACTACGTGAAACGCCGGTCTTGACGGAATTGCGACGGGCGGGCCTATTGGCCGGTCTTGCGGCGAACGGGCGAATAAGCCCCGGCCGCAAGCCATGATTTCGGGTGAGCAGAGACGAGGAGACGCATGACCGCCCATCCCTGGATCAAGTCCTATCCGCCGGGCGTGCGCTTCGAGGCGCCGCTCGACATCGCCCCCGTGCAGAGCGTTCTCGAGAACGCCGCCGCCCGTTACGGCGACAGGCCGGCGCTGCAATTCATGGACAGGCGCATCACCTACGCGGAACTGAACGCGCTCGCCGACCGCGCCGCGGCCGGTTTTCGCAAGCTCGGCGTCAAGCCCGGCGTCCATGTCGGAATGCTCCTGCCGAACACGCCCCATTACGTCATCGCCTTCTTCGGCGTCCTCAAGGCCGGCGGGACGGTCGTCAATTATTCCCCGCTCGACGCCCTTCCGGCGCTCGAGTTCAAGGTCGGCGACAGCGAGACCGACATCCTCGTCACCGTCGACATCGCCTCGATCTATCCGCACGCCGACAAGCTCCTCGAGACGACGCGGCTGAAGACGGTGATCGTCGGCGATTTCGCCGAGTTCGCCGCGGCGCCCGGGCCGGTCCGCGCCTTCCTCGGGGCCTCGAAGATGCTGGCCGAAGTCGCCCACGACGCGCGCCGGATCGCCTTCAGCGCGCTTATCGACAATGACGGGCGCTATGAGCCCCACAAGGTCGGCGATCCGGCCGACGAGGTCGCCGTCCTCGCCTATACCGGGGGCACGACGGGCGCGCCGAAGGGCGCCATGCTGACTTACGCCAACCTGACCGCAGCGTGCTCGCTCTATATGGAGGTGCTGACGCGCAGCGAAAAGGACGGGCTGCGCGACGGCGAAGAGCGGGTGTTGTGCGTCCTGCCGCTCTTCCACATCTATTCGCTGACCGTCGTCATGCTGCTCGGCTTCCGCATGGGCAACGAACTCGTGGTTCACCCGCGGTTCGAGGCGGCGGCGGCGGCGCGCGACATCGGCCTCAAGAAGATCACCGTCTATCTCGGCGTGCCGACGATGCATGTGGCGATCCTCGCTCTGCCGGGGATCGAAAAGATGGACTTCTCCTCGCTTCGCCTCTGCGCCTCCGGGGGCGCGCCGCTGCCGGTCGCGGTCAAGGAGCAATGGGACAGGGTGATCGGCTGCCCGATAACCGAAGGCTGGGGCATGACGGAAACGTCGCCGATCGGCACGTTCACGCCACGCGACCAGAAGGTACGGCCCGGCTCCTGCGGCCTTCCCTATCCGCGCACCGAGATGAAATTCATCGACGTCACCGACCCGAGCCGCGAGGTCGCAATGGGCGAGCGCGGCGAGATCTGCGTCAAGGGCCCCAACATCATGAAGGGCTACTGGAAGCGGCCGCAGGAGACGGCCGAGGCCATGACGCCCGACGGCTTCTTCCGCACCGGCGACGTCGCCACCATGGACGCCGACGGCTACGTCTATATCGTCGACCGCACCAAGGACATGCTGCTCTGCGGCGGCTTCAACGTCTATCCCCGCAACATCGAAGAAGCGATCTACAAGCACCCCTCGGTCGAGGAGGTCAGCGTCATCGGCGTGCCCGACGGCTACCGCGGCGAGACGCCGAAAGCCTTCGTCAAGCTGAAGGCCGGCGCGCCGCCGCTTGCGTTCGACGAATTGAAGGCGTTCCTCAAGGACCGGCTCGGCAAGCACGAGATGATCGGCGCGCTCGAGATCCGCGACGCCCTGCCGAAGACGCCGGTCGGCAAGATCTCGAAGAAGGACCTCCGAGACGCCGAGCGCCAGCGGCCGGGGTGACCGGCGCCGGCCGGAGGCGCCGTCGCCGGCGACATGCGCTTTCGACCGGCGATCGCTTGGGCGCGCGCCCTTCGCCCGCTACTGGCGGGCGAGATACATCTTCATCTTCGCCGCCATGTCCTCGACCGCCTCGCCGGTCACGTCGACCAGCGCCTTCTTCACCGTGCCGGTGAAGGCGAACGGCGGCTTGTAATCCTCCATCACCGGCGCGCCCGCGTCCGAGCCGACGCAGACGCCGGCCGACAGGCCGAGCGACAGGGGGATCGTCACCGGCAGATCGCCCTTGCCGACCGGCGCGCCGTCGACGAGCAGCGTGATCGACGCGGGCACGCCCTTGCCCTTGGCGATATCGGCCTTGCCGGTCGGCTTGAACTCGAAGCTGAAGATGTGATCGCCCTCGGGGACGGCCGAATCCGACTGCACCTTGAAGCGTTGGTCGGCGACGTAGTTGTAGCCATAAGTCAGCTTGCCGCCCTGCACATAGAAGACGAAGCCGCCGTCGACGCCGCCCATCGAGAAGAGCACCCCTTCCGCGCCCTTGGGCGCGCTCGCGTGAACCGACACCGAATGGGCCACGTTGACCAGACGCGGCGCCGCGTTGCCCGGCACCTGCTGGGTTCCGGCATAATAGACGTACTGCTTGCGATCCGCGGCGATCTGCGGCCGCTCCTCGGCCAGCCGCTGCACGCCGCGGCTGTCGATCGGCAGCACGTTGTACTTGCCGGCCTCGACATACCACATGCCGATCATCGCGATCAGCCGGTCGCGCTCCTTCTCGGCGAGGTTGTTGGTCTCGGCAAAATCCTCGTTGAGATTATAGAGCTCCCATCCCTTCGCATCGAGTTCGATGAGCTTGTCGTAGTCGATCGGCGCGCCGAACGTCAGGTGCGACTCCGTGAACGACGTCCCCGGCCAGGGGCACACGGCCCGCCAGCCGTCGTGATAGAGCGAGCGGTGGCCGAACATCTCGAAATATTGGGTGACATGCAGCGACGCCGCCTTGGCGTCGTCGAACGACGACTTGAGGCTGAACCCCTCCACCGGCGATTGCGCGACGCCGCGGATTTGCGTCGGCGGCTCGACGCCGAGCGCGTCGAGCACGGTCGGCACGAAGTCGATCGCATGCGCATATTGCGTGCGCACCTCGCCCTTCGCCTTGATGCCCTTCGGCCAGGCGACGATGAACGGGTCGGACGTTCCGCCGCGATAGGTCTCGCGCTTCCACCGGCGGAACGGCGTGTTGCCGGCATGCGTCCAGCCCCACGCGTAGTGGTTGAAATATTTCGGGCCGCCGAGGTCGTCGATCGCCGCCAGATTCTGCTTCAGGTCCTCGGGCACGTTGTTGAAGAACTTGCCTTCGTTGACCGAGCCGGTCGGGCCGCCCTCGGCGCTGGCGCCATTGTCGGAGACGACCATGATGAGAGTGTTATCGTATTCGCCGATGTCCTTCAGGAAGGCGATCAGCTCGCCGATGTGATGATCGGTGTGTTCGAGAAAGCCGGCGAACACCTCCATCATGCGCGCATAGAGGCGCCGCTCGTCGGCGGAGAGCGTCGCCCAGTCCTGCACGTCCGGATCGTGCCGCGACAGCGTCGTGTTGGCCGGCACGATGCCCAGTTGCTTCTGCCTGGCGAAGACCTGGGCGCGATAGGCGTCCCAGCCGGCGTCGAACTTGCCCTTGTACTTGTCGGCCCATTCCTTCGGCACATGATGGGGCGCATGCATCGCGCCGGTGCAGAAATACATGAAGAAGGGTTTGTCCGGCGCGACCTGCTTCGAATCGGCGATCATGGCTTTGGCTTTTTCGACGAGGTCGGGCGTCAGGTGATAGCCCTCCTCGGGAGTCTTTTCGGGCTCGGTCTGGGTGTTGTCGCGCACGAGCTCCGGATAATATTGGTGGGTATCGCCGCCCATGAAGCCATAGAAGCGCTCGAAGCCGCGGCCGAGCGGCCAGCGATCGTACGGGCCGGCGGCCGAGGTCTGTTCGGCCGGCGTCAGATGCCATTTGCCGATGGCGTAGGTGTTGTAGCCGTTGTGCAGCAGGATCTCGGAGAGCATCCCGTTCTCGAACGGGATGTTGCCGTTGCTGCCGGGATAGCCGGTCGATCCTTCGGTGATGCAGGCCATGGCGTTCGAGTGATGGTTGCGTCCGGTCAGGAAGCATGAGCGCGTCGGCGAGCAGAGCGCGGTCGTGTGCAGGTTGCTGTAGATGAGGCCGTCGGCGGCGAGCGCATTCAAATTGGGCGTGGCGATCGGGCTGCCATAGCAGCCGAGCTGGCCGAAGCCGGTGTCGTCGAGGACGATGAAGAGGACATTCGGGCGCCCGCGCGCGCCCGCTGCGGCGCTGGCCATGCGGGCTTCGACACGTCGAACGTCCGGCCGACCACGCCCGGAAAGGCTTGCCCGGGCTTGTACTCCTTGAGCGCCATGATTTCCTCCGAGAATCCGGTCAATTTCGACCCGGACCGCAAAGCGGAAGCTTACGCGGTCGCGCGTCGGCTGGCGATGGATTTCGACGGGCGACGATGAGGGTCGGGGGAAGCGGCCAATGCCCACGTCGTCAGAGCGCGAGCCTCAGGGAGGCGAAAGCCGCGCGCGTTGCGTCTGTGCAATGGCGCCGACCGGCGCCGTGCCCTCCGCGTGACCGGCGGAGCGCGCGACGAGCGGTCCGGCGAGCATGGCGGGCGGCAGCAGCGGGTCGGTCGTGTGCCAGGTCGGCGTCCATTCGGTCGGCAGGTTGCCCCACATGTTGAGCTGGCCGAGCGCGTCGAAGAGGCCGAGATATTGATGGTAGACGACGCCCGCGAGGTTCGCGGCGATGGGGCAGCCGAGGGTCACGACACGCAGGCCGCTCGTCTTCTCCACGGCAAGCGACTCGATGGCGTTGCCGATCTGGAGCGCGCCCTTGCTGTGGCCGACGAGAATCTCGAACGGTTTCGCGCGGGCGGCCATGAGGTCGTGGAGAACGTCGGACGAGCCCGATCCGAAGCGGAAGACGGGCGCGCCGCGAACGGTCACGGCGCCGGGGGCCGAGGCCGACAGGTTGCGCCCGATCGACGCCGCCTTCGGCGCGACCTCGGCGAGGGTCTCCTGGACACGCGCCTTGGCGTCGACGAAATCATAGAGCCCGAAACCGAACCAGCCGCCGAGCCCCTGAAGAACGACGTCGGCGACGCCGTAGCCGGGAACGATGGCGAGGACCGGCTTCCCCAGCGCCTCGGCGATGTCCCAGGCGAAGGCGGCGCTGCCGAGCGCTGAGCTTCCGACGCCGGTGATCGTCGCGACGCCGACGTCGCGCGCGTTCGGGTCGCTCGATTCGAGAAAGCTCTCGACGTCGGTGAACCGCGCATAGGTTCCCCTCGCCGGATCGAACAGAAGGAGCGAGCCCTCGGGATCGGTGAGCGCGTCGAAATCCGTGAGCGGGAACGGATTGCGGCTGTTCGAACCGTGCGGCCCGGGCGCCTTCTCAGGCGGAGCGAGGGCGAGTTTGGGCACGTCGTAGAAGATGACGTCGAGAAGCGTGTTGAAGAGCCGGCAGGCGCGCACCGCCGGCTCCACCATCGCGGCCGGCAGTTCGAAGTCGCTGAGGTTGTCGCTCACGGGCGTCTCGCGCCTCCTCGAAGCAAAGCCTATGCAGACTGACGCTTATTCTGGCGGCAATTCAATTCGACCACTGGACGAGGCGCGCGCAGCCGGCGCCGGTCGCGCTCGCTGAAGTCACGAAATTATACCGTTCTGGCGTCTAATGGCCATTTCGAAAATCACAAACATTGTCTTCCGTTATTACGAAGTCTGTGTTACGGTCCTGAGAATGAGGCAGAGCGTCCCCGCGAGAAATCTTGAAGGTCCCGCGGCCCGGGAGACCGCGGCGCCGCCGCGCCCGTCGCCGGGCGACGGCGGTTTTCGGGGCGTTCCGTCTTCGCCACGAGTTATCGACCTCGTCCTGAGGAGCGTCGCCTTTGGCGACGCGTCTCGAAGGACGATTCCAGGGCCCGGCGAACGTCCTTCGAGACGCCCGCTTCGCAGGCTCCTCAGGACGAGGGCGGTGTTAAGACGCCCACCTTGGGAGGTACACAGGGTTGCGGTTGGCGCCGCAAGGTATTGAAAAGGCTCGAATTGGGGTTGCGAATGGCGTCGTGTAACTCCCAAGCGCGAGCGAAGCGTGGCGATCCAGAGGCCACCGCGCCCACGCGATGACGAAGCCCCGCCTCGGCAGTTACACAGAGTTGCGATTGGCGCCGCAAGGTATTGAAAAGGCTCGAATCGGGGTTGCGAATGGCGAATGGCGGATCTACCCCTCGACGCCTATCGAAGGACGCTTTGGCCGGCCCAACCCAAGCCATCGACTCCTATTGCCGTCATCGCGAGCGAAGCGTGGCGATCCAGAGGCCGCTGCGCCTATAGGCCGGATTAGGGCCCGCTTCACTCCTGGTTCGGCGGCCTCCGCGCGAGGCGGCTGCGGGTCATGATGAGGGCGATCGCGGCCGAGCCCAAGCGCGCGATCGTGTTGTCGGCCCGGCTCGTCAGGATGATCGGCACCCGCGCGCCGAGCACGATGCCGGCCATCTCGGCGTCGGCCAGATAGACGAGCTGCTTGGCGAGCATGTTGCCGGCCTCGAGGTCGGGCACGATGAGGATGTCGGCCTGGCCCGCGACCGGCGACACGATCCCCTTGGTGCGCGCCGCCTCGAGCGACACCGCGTTGTCGAAGGCGAGCGGTCCGTCGAGCACGCCCCCGGTGATCTGGCCGCGGTCGGCCATCTTGCAGAGCGCCGCCGCGTCGATCGTCGAGCGGATGTCGGGCGACACCGTCTCGACCGCCGAGAGGATCGCGACCCGCGGCGTCACGACGCCGAGCGCGGTCACGAGGTCGATGGCGTTCTGGACGATGTCCTTCTTGTCGAGCAGCGTCGGGTTGATGTTGACCGCAGCGTCGGTGATGAAGAGCGCCCGCGGGTAGGCCGGCGCGTCGATGGCGAAAACATGGCTGATGCGCCGCGCCGTCCGCAGGCCGTTCTCCGAGGCGACCGCCTCGTGCATCAGTTCGTCGGTGTGCAGCGCCCCTTTCATCAGGGCCTCGACCTCGCCGGCGCGCGCCATCGCGACCGCCATGGCGGCGGCCGCGTGGCTGTGCTCGGTCGACACGATGGCGAAGCCCGCGATGTCGATGCCGTTCGCCTCGGCGATCGCCCGGATCTTGCGCTCGGGCCCGATCAGCACCGGCTCGATCAGTTCCTCGCGCGCCGCCTCGACCGCGCCCATGAGGGATGCCTCGTCGACCGGATGCACGACCGCGGTCCGGATCGGCTTCATCGAGCGCGTCGCCTCGATCAGCTGCTTGTAGCGCCGACCCTTCTCGCGCATCTCCGCGACGTAGTCGTCGCGCGGCTCGACCGCCATCGCCTTCTTGGGCGCGACGACCTCGGCCATGCCGGCCATCGCGAGGTCGCCGTGCTGGTTGGTGGCGCGCACCTCGATCGTCACCCGCCGGCCCTCCTCGGACTTCTGGGCGATCTTGGCGACGATCGTCATGACGTCGCCCGGCCGCGCCGGCTTCGTCGAACTCGATCGTCTGGCGGACGAGCTTCGATCCGGCCCCCGGCACCCGTCCGGCGATCAGCGCGCTCATCAGCGCGCTCGCCCAGCCGGTCTGTCCGGCGTCGATCGCGAAGGCGCGGCTTGCGGCGACCGCGGGGTCGATGAGGCCCGCGCCCATCGTCGCCGCCTGGGTTGCAAGCAGCGAGAAGTCCTCGGGCGTCAGCGTATGGACGAGGCGGTCCTCGTCGCCGACCTTGAGGGAATCGAACGGCCGGTTTCCGATGGCGGACATGGTCTTTCCCCGGATCGTCGCGAGCTCGCCGGAACGCTCGCGCTCCGGCTCCATCGCGTTAGGCCCCGCGCCGCCGGCGTGTTTGATTCCGGTCAAACCGGAAGGAGGCGGGCGGCGCCCGTATAGTCTGAGGGAGGCGGCGTCGCCAGACCCGATGCCGGAATTCGTCATGGCCGTGAAACTCCCAATCAGGCGGCTCGCCCTTACGCGACAGGGCTTGCCGAAAACTTGAGAGGGCGAGATCCTTCCCTTTGGCGCCCGTTCCCGTCCGGAGGACCGGTTTGAGCAACCTCGACGAAGCGCAGGCCGAAGCGTTGCGCTTCCTTGGCCGCCCCGCCTCGCACGGCCTTAAGGGGCCGGTTAAGCGCGTCGACACCGCGGGTGCGGTCGTCTTCCTTGCAGGCGATGACGTCTACAAGGTGAAGCGCGCCGTCCGCTTCCCCTTCATGGACCTTTCCACCCTCGAGAAGCGCCGCGCGGCTTGCGAGGCGGAGATCGCGGTCAATCGCGACAACGCGCCCGGGATTTACCTCGGCGTCGCGCCCGTCGTCCGCAGGACCGGGCGGCTTGCGCTCGGCGGGGACGGGGAAGCGGTCGAGTGGACAGTCCACATGCGCCGCTTCGACGAGGACCAGACGCTCGATCGGATCGCCGACCGGGGCGGTCTCGTTGACGCTGTCATAGACCAGGTTGCGCTCGCGGTGCGTGCGGCGCATCGCCGCGCCCCGCTGCGCGACGGGATTCGCGCGGCCCACGAGCTCGAGACTTATATCGGCCAGAACGACGCGGCCTTCGCCGATCAGCCCGACCTCTTTCCCCCCGCCGAGGCGCGGCGCCTGACGCGCGAGACGCGCCTCGCCTTCGCCGTCGCTCGGCCGACGCTTCTGAGGCGCGGGCGCGAGGGCTACGTCCGGCGCGGCCACGGCGATCTTCACCTGAGCAACATCGCGCTGATCGAAGGCCGGCCGGTCCTCTTCGACGCGGTCGAGTTCTCCGACGCGATCGCGAGCGGCGACGTGCTCTACGATCTCGCCTTCCTCCTCATGGATCTCGAGGCGCGCGGCTTGAGGCCCGCCGCGAACCGCCTCTTCAACCGCACCCTTGCGCCCGAGCCGGCGCACGCGCTCGCCGGCCTTCAGGCGTTGCCGTTCTTTCTCAGCCTGCGCGCCGCGATCCGCTCCAAGATCGAGGCGGCCGGCGCGCTCCGCCTCGCGGGCGAGGAGAAGGCGAGGGCGGTCGCGCTCGCTCGCGCCTACTTCCGCCTCGCCTCGGATTTCCTGGCCTACGCGCCGCCGCGGCTCGTCGCCATCGGCGGGTTGTCGGGCGCGGGGAAGAGCGCGCTCGCGGCCGCGCTGGCGCCCTGGCTCGGACGGCCTCCCGGGGCGCTGTGGCTCCGCAGCGACGTCGAGCGCAAGGCGATGTTCGGGCTCGAGGAGAGCGCGCGCCTGCCGGACCAAGCCTATGCCGCCGAGGCGACGCGCGAGGTCTATCGGCGGATCGAAGCCAAGGCGCGCGAGGCGATCGCGGCTGGGTCGGCGGTCGTCATGGACGCCACATTCGCCACAGGGCGCGACCGCGCCGCCGCCTGCCGCATCGCGGCCGAGACCGGGGCCGCCTTCGACGGGCTCTTTCTCGAGGCGCCGCTCGAGACGCGGCTCACGAGGATCGCCGGCCGGCGCGCCGACGTTTCCGACGCGGACGCCGGCGTCGCGCGGCGGCAGGCGGCCGAGCCGATCGCCGAGCGCCGGTGGACCTCGCTGCAGGCGTCGGGGCGTCTCGACACGACGCTCCGCGACGCCAGCCTCCAACTCCGGGCCGAAACAATCGTGCGAAGTCGCCGCCCAACGAACGCGAAGCCTTGACCCGGCGGCCCATTTTGGAGCTACTGCATAATCATGCCGTATTGAAGCCGATTGGCGGCCGACAGCGGCGTTGGGCGAGGTCCCGCGCGACGCGCTTGGCCTAAGCCTCCGGCCGAAGCCTCGCAAGGCGGCCGGAGATGAGAGGGAGTGGACATGAGAATCCAATCGTTCAGGCTCGCCGCGACCGCCTTCCTGGCGGCGGCGGCGATGGGGCTTGCAGCCGCTGGGGAGGCCCGGGCCGAAAGCGTGATGAAGGAATGCGGCTCGGAGTGGCAGGCCGCGAAAACCGCCAACACCACGCAGGGGCAGAGCTGGCAGGAGTTCCTGAAGGACTGCCGCGTCCGCCACGCGTCCGCGACGACGGCCGCCCCGGCGGCGGCGCCGGCCGCCGCTCCCGCCGCCGCGCCCGCGCCTGCGCCGGCCCCCGCCCAGGCCGCCTTGCCGAAGCCCGCGCCCGCGGCCGCCCCCGCGCCGATGAAGCCGATGGCGAAGCCGACCGGCGCCGGAGAGTTCACCACCGAGGCCGAAGCCAAGGCGCGGTGCCCGGGCGACACCGTCGTCTGGCTCAACTCGAAGTCGCACATCTACCACTACCCCGGCACACGCAGCTACGGCACGACCAAGCAGGGAGCCTACATGTGCGAGGCCGACGCCGTCGCAGCCGGCGACCGCGCCTCGAAGAGCCGGATCGGCAAGAAGGCCGCAGCGCAATAGGCAAGGCCGAAGTCGTCAAAGCTTCCGCCGTTCCGTCGGGTCGGACGGGACGGCGGTTGGGTCTCCAGCCGTCGAGGCGGCTTCGCCACGATCAAGTCGCGGTTTTGATCGCTTTCGGCCCGGCTGGGGCCAAGGTCGAGGCTATGCTGGCGCACCCAATGAGTCTCTCGGGCGCTTGACGGGCGACCCGCCGATTCGGGGGGTCCATGCAAGAGATCAAGGAACGTTTCGACGCGATTGACGACGCGGAGGCCGCCGCGAGCCAGGGTGAGCCCTTCGCCATCGGCGCCGCGGAATCCCTTCAGGACCTCCGTCCCCTCGTCCTCAAGAGCGGCGACTGCTTCGCCGTGTTCGACAGCATGGGAGACGTGGGCGCGGCGACGGGCGCCCAGGGGCTCTACTACAAGGACACCCGCCACCTCTCCCGGTTCTGCCTGACGATCGCGCGCAAGGCGCCGCTGCTCCTGAGTTCGAGCCTGCGCGACGACAATGCGACGCTGACCTGCGACCTGACCAATCCCGACCTCTACGACGGCGACGGCAGGCTCGATCTCGCCCACGATCTCATTCACCTGCGCCGCTCGCGCTTCCTGTGGAAGACGGCGGCTTTCGAGCGCCTCAACGTGCGCAATTTCGACGAGCGTTCGCGCCGCATCGAACTCGTGCTCGATTTCGCCGCCGATTTCGCCGACCTGTTCGAGGTGCGTGGCTTTCGCCGGGCGCGCCGCGGCGATCTCGACGAACCGAAGGTGGGGGATGCCGGCGTATTCCTGAGCTACAAGGGTCTCGACGGGCGCCTCAGAACGACCTCGATCCGTTTCGACCCGACGCCGGCGACGCTGAGCGGCAGTCGCGCTTCCTACGTCGTCGATCTCGCCGCCCACCAGTCGCTGTCGATTTTCATGGAGATCGATTGCCGCCAGGGGGCGGCGGCCAGTCCGCCGCTGCGGGCGTATTTCGTCTCGCTGCGGGACGCGCGACGGGAGCTTCGCGCCTCGTCCGCCCGCGCCGCCTCGATCGAGACGTCGAACGAGATCTTCAACGAGGGCGCGCGGCGCAGCATCGCCGACCTCTACATGCTCATCACCCAGCTTCCCGAGGGGCCTTACCCTTATGCGGGCATTCCCTGGTTCAGCACCGTGTTCGGACGGGACGCGATCATTACGGCGCTCGAGATGCTGTGGCTCGACCCGTCGGTGGCGCGCGGCGTGCTGCGGCGCCTCGCGGCGACCCAGGCGCAGGAAGTCAACGACGAGGCGGACGCCGAGCCCGGCAAGATCCTGCACGAGGCGCGGCACGGCGAGATGGCCGATCTCGGCGAGGTCCCCTTCCGCCGCTACTACGGCAGCATCGACGCGACGCCGCTGTTCGTCATGCTGGCCGGCGCCTATCTCGACCGCACCGGCGATCTCGCCGCCGTCAGCGAGATATGGCCGAACGTCAAGGCCGCGCTCGAATGGATCGAACGCTACGGCGATCGCGATGGCGACGGATTCGTCGAATATGCCTCGCGGACGCCGCAGGGCCTCGCCAACCAGGGCTGGAAGGACAGCCGCGACGCCGTCTTCCATCAGGACGGGTCGCTGGCGAGAGGGCCGATCGCGCTCGTCGAGGTGCAGGGCTACGTCTACGGCGCCTGGCGGGCGGCCGCCGGCATTGCGCGGCGCCTGTCGCTCGAGGAAGAGGCCCGCGGCTTCGACGGCAAGGCCGAGGCCATCCGGGACCTCTTTGACCGGCATTTCTTCGACGAGGCGCTCGGCACGTACATTCTGGCGCTCGACGGCGACAAGCGGCCTTGCCGGGTGAGGGCGTCCAACGCCGGGCATGCGCTCTTTTCCGGCATCGCGTCGCCCGAGCGGGCGGGCGCGGTCGTCGCGACGCTGATGGCGAGTTCGAGCTTCTGCGGCTGGGGGGTGCGCACGGTCGCCTCGACCGAAGCGCGCTACAATCCGATGAGCTACCACAACGGATCGGTCTGGCCGCACGACAACGCGCTGATCGCCGCCGGCTTCGCCCGCTACGGCTATCGCCGCGAGGCCGCCAAGGTCTTCGAGGGCCTGTACAGCGCCTCGACCTATCTCGACCTCAGGCGCCTGCCGGAACTCCTCTGCGGATTCCCGCGCAAGAAGGGGCGGGGTCCAACCTTCTATCCCGTCGCCTGCGCGCCGCAGGCGTGGGCCGCCGCCGCGCCGCTTTCGCTCATCCAGTCGTGTCTCGGGCTCGCCTTCGACCCGGCGGCGCCGAGGATCACGTTTTCGGAGCCGGTTTTGCCCGCGTTTCTCGACACGGTCGTGCTGAAAGGTCTTCGCCTCGGAGGCGCGGCCGCCGAGGTCGCCGTCAGACGATCCGGACGGCAGTTCGTGGTGGACCTCATCGACCGGCGGGGCGCGGTCAGCGTGGTCGTGTCGAACTGACGGCTCAGATCGCCCGCCCGAGCGAAGGCCGGCCGAGCGCCTCGAACGCCGGCGCCCGGGTCTTGGCGCGCACGCCAGGCAGCGACTTGTAGATCGACACATAGTCGCGGGCCATCCGCTCGGCGGTGAACCGGCGCTCGAAACATGCCCGGATCGCGCGCCGGTTGAGGATCTCGACGCCGCGGGCCGCGTCAGCCGCCTCCTCGACGCTGTCGACGAGGAAGCCGGAGATCCCGTCGTCGACGACTTCGGTCGTCGAGCCGCAGCGGAAGGCGATCACCGGCGTGCCGCAGGCCATCGCCTCGATCATGACCATCCCGAACGGCTCGGGCCAGTCGATCGGGAACAGGAGCGCCGACGCATTCCCCAGGAACTGCGCCTTTTCCCGCTCGGCGATCTCGCCGATGAACTCGACATTGGGATTTTGCTCGACCATCGGCTTGATGCGCTCTTCCCAATAGGTCTTGTCGGCGCGGTCGATCTTGGCGGCGATCTTGAGCGGCGCGCCGATCCGGGCGGCGATCTCGATGGCGCGATCGGGCCGCTTCTCCGGCGAGATCCGGCCGAGGAACGCCAGATATCGTCCGCGCGGGTTGGGGTTGAACGGCAACAGGTCGCGCGGCAGCCCGTGGTAGACCATGCCCGCCCAGTTCACCGGGGGCATGGGCTTGCGCTGGTCGTGCGAAATCGAGACGAGCGGCGCGCCGGAGAACACTGAGTAGAGGCGTCGCGACTCCGGCATATCGACCCGGCCATGCAGCGTGGTCACGGTGCGATCGACGAAATCCCGGATGAGCGGATAGTGAAGGACGTCGACGTGGAAGTGAATGACGTCAAACTCGTTCGCCATCTCGCGCACCGCGTCGAGCATGATCATGTGGTCGGGCAGAGGGTCCTTGACCTTTGGGTCGAGCCGCAGGGCGACGTCGCAAAACGAGCAGAGCCGCGCTGAAGTGGCCGAATCGCCGCTGGCGAACAGCGTTACGTCATGCCCCATGCGAACGAGCTCCTCCGTCAGGTAGGAGACGATGCGTTCGGTGCCCCCGTAGAGGCGGGGCGGGACGCTTTCCGCCAGTGGCGCAATCTGGGCGATCTTCATGACAACTCCGTAAAGCTTGCGGGCAAGCACCCGAGCCAAGGAACCCGCCAAAGGGCTACTCGTTCCAAACCCGTGTTTGTTCCGGGCCACGGCAGGGTTCGCCGCCTCCCGGCGGGCGCGCCGGCGTTGCTCGCGTTTCGCAAGGCTTGGCGCCAGGGTGTTACGACGATCGGCGCCTCGCGGAGGGCGGGACGGGACGCGACATGATAGGTTCGCGGCGAGCATCCCCCGCATCGAGTCCCGACATGGCGGTTCCGAAACCTCCGGCCTTCGACACCCTCGCCCTTCACGCGGGGCAGCGACCCGATCCGACCAACGGCGCCCGCGCGGTTCCGATCTACGAAACGACGTCCTACGTCTTCCGGGACGCCGCGCACGCCGCGGCTTTGTTCAATCTCGAGCGCCCCGGTCACATCTATAGCCGCATCTCGAACCCGACCGTCGCCGTGCTCGAGGAGCGGCTTGCGGCGCTCGAGGGCGGGGTAGGGGCTGTCGCGACGGCAAGCGGAATGGCGGCGCTGCACCTCGCCATCGCCACGCTCGCCGGCGCAGGCGACCATATCGTCGCGTCGTCCGCCCTCTATGGGGGAACCGTCAACCTCCTCGCCCGGACGTTGCCGCGCTTCGGCGTGACCACGACCTTCGTCGCGCCGCGCGACCACGCCGCCTTCGCCGCGGCGATCCGGCCCGAGACCCGGCTTGTGCTCGCCGAGACGATCGGCAATCCGAACCTCGAAGTGCTCGACATCGAGGCGGTCGCCGGCGTCGCGCATGCGGCCGGCGTTCCGCTCCTTGTCGACAACACCTTCCTCACGCCCTACCTCTGCCGTCCGATCGACCACGGCGCCGACATCGTCATGCATTCGCTGACCAAGTGGATCGGCGGCCACGGGCGGGTCCTGGGCGGCGCCCTGATCGACGCCGGGCGGTTTGACTGGCGCGCATCCGGACGGCACAAGACCCTCATCGACCCTTACGAAGGCTATCACGGCCTCGACTTCGCCGACGATTTCGGGCCGGCCGCCTTCATCATGCGCGCTCGCGCCGAGGGCCTGCGCGATTTCGGCGCGGCGCTGCCGGCCTCGAGCGCCGCCACGATCCTGACGGGCGTCGAGACGCTCGGGCCGCGGATGGACCGGCACGTCGCCAATGCTCTCGTCGTCGTCGCCGCCCTCAAGGGCAATGAAGCGGTCGCTTGGGTTCTTCACCCCTCGCTCGCCCATCACCCCGACGCAGAGCTCGCCACGCGGCGATTGCCGCGCGGGGCCGGATCGATCGTGACGTTTGGCATCCGCGGCGGGCGGGAGGCCGCGACGACCTTCATCGAGAGCCTGAGGCTCGCGAGCCACCTCGCCAATGTCGGCGACGCCAAGACGCTCGTCATCCACCCGGCCTCCACCACGCACGCCCAACTCGACGCCGAGGCGCTCGCGGCGTCGGGCCTCGGCGAGGACCTGATCCGCCTGTCGATCGGCCTCGAGGACGCTTCCGACATCGTGGCCGACCTGGATCAGGCGCTCCGACGCTCGCAACACCGGCGGACAGAGCGCCATGCAGGTTGACGTCGACGGCCGGAGCGTTTTTGTCGCGACCGGCGGCCGCCCGCACTCCGCGGCTGCTCCGCTTGCGGTCTTCCTGCACGGAGCGGGGATGGACCACAGCGTCTGGGCGCTTCAGGCGCGCGCCTTCGCCCACCACGGCCACAACGTTGCAGCCGTCGACCTTCCGGGGCATGGGCGCTCGGCGGGTCCTCCCTTGCCGACGATCGAGGCGGTCGCCGAGTGGACGCTGGCGCTGGTCCGCGGCCTCAGCGGGAAGGCGCTCATCATTGGACACTCGATGGGTTCGCTCGCCGCGCTCGAGGCGGCGGCGCGGGCGCCCGATGTGGTCGCGGGTCTCGGCTTGATCGGGACTGCGGCGAAAATGCCTGTGCATCCGAGCCTGCTCGCGGCCGCCGCCGCCAACCATCCCGACGCCGTCGCCATGGTCTCGCTCTGGGGGCTCGGCCCGGAGGCTGCGCTCGGCGGCGCCGAGACGCCGGGCTTGTGGATGCTGGGCGGCGTCCAGCGTCTTCTCAGGAACGCGCCGCCAGGCGCGCTTGGCGTCGACCTCGCCGCCTGCAACGCCTATGCGAACGGGATGGCCGCGGCGGCCAAGGTCAGGGCGCCGACCCTGCTCGTGCTCGGCGAGCGCGACCTCATGACGCCCCGCGCGTCCGGCGAGGTCTTGGGCAAGGCGATCGCGGGAGCGCGCGTCGTCGTCCTGCCCGGGGCCGGACACATGCTGCCGGCCGAACGGCCGGAAGAACTGCTCGCGGCGCTCGCGGGCCTCGGCCGGTCTGACGCTTGAACGACGAGTGCGAGGTAAGCTTTTGAAATTGCTGGCGCGCCCGAAGAGATTCGAACTCCTGACCCCCAAATTCGTAGTCTGAAATTTTAGGCCTTCATGAGTGCTCATAAGCGCTTGGGAAGCGTCAAAGTCATTGACATTGCGTTGGTAACCTCAGATATTTGCGCCCAAGGGGAGTCATAATGCGTCGGGAGCGTGCTTCCCAACTGCTTCCCATGTGCTTCCCAGAGCGGCGAAAGGGTCTCCTATGAAGCTCACGGCGGCGGCCGTCCAACGGCTCAGGCTTCCTCCCGGAACAGCCGACAAGATCTTCTTCGATGATGCGCTGCGCGGGTTTGGGCTGCGGCTGCGCGACGGCGGCAAACGGACGTGGGTCGCGCAATACCGCATCGGAACGAAGCAACGCAGGGTCACGCTAGGCACTGCCGAAAACCTCGACGCCGCGGCTGCACGCGATCGTGCGAAGGACATACTGTCAAAGGTGCAACTTGGCGGCGATCCGCAGACGGAAAAGTCTGAGCGGCGGGCGCAAGCCTCCGTGACGCTTGGCGCGATGGTTAGCCGCTACCTAGATGAGCGCGCCGCGAAACGGCTTAAGCCTCGCAGTTTCGAAGAGGTTGAGCGGCATCTAAAGAAGCACTGGTCGCCGCTTGCGGAGGTTCCGCTTCGTAACGTCACGCGCAGCGAGGTGGCCGTGCAACTCCGCAGGATCGCAAAGGACAGTGGGCCTTTCGCGTCGAACCGCGCGCGAGCCGCCCTCTCCGCGTTTTTCTCTTGGGCGATAGGAGAGGGATTGGTTGACGCGACTCCAGTCCTTGGGACGAACAAGGCGACCGAAGAAGTCTCGCGCGATCGCGTGCTTGGCGACGACGAATTGGCCGCGATTTGGAAAGAGGCGGGGGAGGGGGACTACGCCGCGATCGTGCGCCTTTTGATCCTGACCGGCCAGCGACGCGAAGAGGTCGGCGGAATGCTCTGGTCAGAAATCGACATGGGGAGCGCTGTTTGGCGTATTGGGGCGGAGCGCACTAAGAACGGCCTTGCGCATGACGTACCGCTGTCAGGGGCTGCGCTGGCGATCCTAAGCGGCCTTAAGCGCCGAGAGATGGCGCGACCTGGTGTTCGGATCGAGCGACGGGGCGTTCCAAGGATGGAGCAACGCGAAGTCCGCTCTCGACAGGCGCGTTGCGGAGATAATTCGCGCCGGCCGCAATCAGGCTTCGACAATGCCGTGGCGCTTGCACGATATCCGCCGCACGGTCGCGACGCGCATGGCAGACCTCGGCGTTCAGCCGCACGTGATCGAAGCCGTCCTAAACCACGTCAGCGGCCACAAGGCAGGCGTCGCCGGCGTCTACAATCGGGCGAGCTACGCCAATGAGAAGCGACAAGCGCTCGCCTTGTGGGCCGCACATGTCGAGGGTCTAGCGGATGGGCGCGTGTCGAACGTCGTCCCATTGCGAGGCGGGCGGTGAGTGCGACCGGAAGGCCTTGCCCCGAGTGGTTTGCCCAAAAGAAATATGGATACCCCCTAGACCTCGGCGGATGGATTAAAGAATTGGAGCGCGTGAACGGGTTTTCTTGGAGTGGACGCGAGGAATGGCGCGCCGTCATCCTGGACATCGATGACTATTTTCCCTCATACATCCCGCCGCCGCCTGTTGAAGCAATCGACCGCGCCGAGGCGTCCCGCGAACTTCTTGCGCTGGAGCAACCCGCCCTCCTTGTCCGCATTCACCTCGCCGCGCCGGACGCCATCATCATCAAAGGGTTCCGCGCGGCATTGGCCGAGGCGCGAAAAGACGTGCCATCGCCCGTCAAAAATCGCGGCCGCTACCGCCTCAACGGGCAATTTAGCCCAAGCAAGTTTGCCACGTGGCGACGGTATCGCATCATTGAACTCGCCGAATTGCTCGACTGGCGGGAGAAACAATGGCCGGAGAACGCGGCCGCGGAGGGCGAGCGACCCAGCGATGCGCAATTAGGCGCGTGGCTCAAGTTCGCCAATCCGGCTGCGGACGTTGGGATCGCGAAAAAGACACTGAGCGGGGCGCTCGGGGCGATTCGGGCGCTTTCCGCGCAGGCCAACGCGCGCTCCAAGTAATTCCGTCTCTTTGTTTATAGCGCGCCGCGCGGGACGACAGCGCTACACATTTGACCCTGCAATGAGCCGCACGGCGCGGCATGATCAGCAAGGGTCGAAGATGAACGCGCATATCCCAAGCCATTTGGAAAACGATCGCATCCTCAGCGTGCAACAAACCGCTGAGCTCTACGGGGTCAGCATTCCGACACTTCGTCGGTTACGTCGTGCAGGGAAATTCCCGCTCGAAATTCGGATCGGCGACAGGCGAATCGGATGGAAGGCGTGTGAAGTCCTGGCGGCGATCGACGCGCGTCGAGCAGAGTCCTGAGGACGATCCTCAGGGGATCGACCCTCTTACCTCAAAAAAAGAAGCGCGGCGAACCGCGCTTGGAGTATTTCCATGCCGCTAGATACGCTCACGTCCCCTCGTCCGCAACCACCAATCTTTCACTGGTCTTCCGAACACCCTCTGTTTGGCCTAGGTAACATCACTCCCGCGGTTGAGAGGAGAGAGATAAACAATCAACTGGAGCGCGACTACCAATGGTGTTGCCGCCATGGGCGCAAAGTTCGCGTGCGACCTATTCTCGAGGCTGAGCGATACTTGCGCAGTCCGGGGCTCCCACTCATTCCACCCAGAGGGATGAACTTCGCGGCCATTGTTTCCCCCCTGGGGATCTATAGCGGAGGGGTCCACGCGCACTTCCCGGAGAAGCTAATTCGCCGGCTAAAAAGGGGGCTGCGCGACGCCGAGCTTCTGGATTACTTTCGCGGGCCCCACGAGTGCGGCGAAGCGGCTGAGTGCGCCTATTGGGCGGAACGCTACGTGCGATTTGTGCTCGCCGGCCGGCAGGACCTCGCTGACAACCTGTTCGATGCCCCGCGCGGCGGGCATTGACATGGACCAGAGACTATCGCCGCTTGGCCAAGCTGCGCTGGACTACGCGCGCGCAGGCTTGCACGTTTTCCCATGCCGTCCGCGCGACAAGACGCCGCTAACCAGGAACGGTTTCAAGGACGCGGCTTTGGACCAAGCCAAAATACGCCTGTGGTGGTCGCGGTGGCCCATCGCAAATATCGGGATCGCGACCGGGGCGAGCAACCTGCTGGTTATCGATATCGACAGCCGAGACGCTTACGAGCAACTTAAGGGATCGGTCGGCGAGCTGTTTCCCATCCCCACGCCGGTCGCGCAGACGAGCAAGGGCGTCCATCTGTACTTCAGGCGACCTCCCGACGTGGCGGCGGTCCCAAGTAGCCAAGGCGAAGGTCTCGACGTTCGCGCCGATGGCGGATACGTGATCGCGCCGCCAAGCGTGCATCCCAATGGCAACGTCTACACGTGGCTGCATGTATCTACGTCGGAGATCGCGGTCGCCCCCGAGTGGGCTATTCGCTTGGCGTTTAGACGCAAGGAATGCTCGGCCGCCTCAGCGGGGTCGTCCCCCGCCGCTGTGCAGGATGCAGTCGCTACCGCGATCGGCAAGGGTAAGGCCGCTCGGACCGGCGCTTCGGGCCGTCGCAAGGCGATCAACACAGCGGCGTTCAATCTGAGCTCGCATGAGCCGTGGTCGGAATCAGCCGAGAACCGATTGCGGTCGGCGCTCAAGACGATTGACGCCACGCCACGCGACATCTGGCGCAATGTGGGGATGGCGCTCCATGACCTCGACAAGGGCGATCCTCGCTGGGCCGCTCGCGCGGTTTGGGATGAGTGGTCGGCGACGTGTGCAGAGAAGTTCGACACGAGCTCGCAAGAAGAGACCTGGGGGTCTTTCGACCGGCCATACGAAGGCGATCGGATCACGGTCGCCACGATCCTTTACATGGCGAAGGAACGCGGATGGGTGGACCCGCTCGGACTCTCGGGCACAATTGGCATCGAGGCGAATTTGCTCGCGCCGAAGCCCGGAGTTCGACTTCTCTCGATTCAAGCGAACGGACGCGGGCAACGATCTCGCGTTTCTGGACCTGTTCGGCGATGATCTGCGCTTTGTCGAAGAGTGGGGCCGCTGGATCATTTGGAACGGTAGGCGCTGGGTCGAGGATTCCGATATCGGCGTCTTGCCGCTGGCGCGGAGGGCGACCGACGAAATGCTGAAATGGGCGCTCGCTCGGCCTGACGGGGGTGCAGACCGGGACGCATGGATGAAGCACGCGCTCGCCACACAGAGAGAGGCTAGGCTTCACGCGATGGTAAATCTCGCCAAAGGCGAGGCAGGCGTGCGCCTTCGCCCCAGCATGCTCGACGCTGACCCCTGGCTGCTTGGTTGCCCGAACGGGACGCTTGATCTTCGGACCGGGAATCTCCGCGAGGCGCGAAGGGGCGATTTCGTCACGAAGCAGATTGGGGTGACTTTCGACGGCGGGGCGGCCTGTCCGCAATGGCGAAAGTTCCTTGATTGGGCGACCGGCGGCGATGGCGAGGTGATCCTGTTCGTTCAATCACTCGTCGGATACGCGCTCACCGGAGAGGTTCGCGAGGAGATTATGTTTTGTCTCGTGGGAGACGGCGCGAATGGAAAGAGCACGTTGCTCATGACGTTGTGCGACCTGTTCGGCGACTACGCCGGCAAGGTGCGTAGCGACCTTCTCGTGCATGCTCAGGGGAAAGAGGGCGCGCCATCGCCGGACGTCGCCGCTCTGCAGGGCAAGAGGCTCGTGGTCGTCTCGGAGACCGAGGACGGCTGCTCGCTATCGGAGGCTCGGATCAAAGACATTGTGTCGAATGAAACCATTGCGGCCCGCAGGCTTCATCGCGACCCGTTCACGTTTCGCCCGTCGCACAAGATCATCCTAGCGACGAACTACCGCCCGCACGTCAAGGGCACCGACGAGGGCATCTGGCGGAGGCTTGCGATCGTCCGCTTCTGCGCGATGCTTGCAGATGGACAGAAGGTCGCGGACTTCCGGGAGAAGGTCTTGCGCCCGGAACTTCCCGGCATCCTCAATTGGGCGCTCGAGGGGCTGGCGCAATGGCGGCGCGACGGCTTGCGGGTCCCCGCGCCTGTGCGCGCGGCGACCGCGGACTATCGCAGCTCTATGGATACGGTTGAGCAGTGGATCGAGGAAAGGACCGAATCCGATCCGGAAGCAGTGATGTCGGTCAATTCGCTGCATTCCGATTATCAGATGTGGCTGGGGCCGCATGGGCACCCCTTCGGGGCGCGGCGGTTCAGCGAAGAACTCGAACGCAAGGGATACGCGCCGGCTAAGCTGGCCGGCGGCGTGCGGGCAAGACGGGGGCTCAAGCTAAAGACGCTGGAGGCGATATCCCGTCTCAAGGCCGTGTCCTGAGTTCGACCGTGTGAGTGGCGCACGGGGCGCAACTTGCACTGTTTTTGGCTTTTCTCTTACGAGAGAGAAGATAGAGAAATTCCTGAAAACAGCCCCAATTGCGCCACTTGCGCCACTCTGAGAACGGCGCGCCCTTCACCCGGGCGAGCGCCAACCTAGCAAACTAGAAAGCGCGGCGTCGTTTGCGATATGCCCCCATTGAGCCCGATCCTGTGAGGTATTATGATACCGTAAGGAGAAATGGGACATGCCAAAGCTCGATCGCTCAATTTTATCTCGTCGTGAGACGCATTGCTTTACACGAAAGCGTTGCGGCGCATGGGTCAAGAATTTGATCGCGATCAGCGAGAATGGAGTGCGTTCGCGGTCACCGCGGTGTCGTAACTGGGCGATGGCGAATGGACGCTGCCGCGTGCATGGAGGCGCTTCGACGGGACCGCGAACCGAAGAGGGGAAGGCGCGCGTCGTCGCCGCGATGGTCGAGGGGCGGCGCAAATGGATCGAACGGTTGCACGCCGAGGGCAAGCGCGCGCCGGGCGGTCGCAGACCGCGCTCACAGTTTGCCGCGCCCTCGAGGCTAACAAGGGCCGCACGAGCCGCGCGGTTGAAGAATCAGCGCCAGTTCAGCCAGGCCAGAGCGCAAAGCCGAAAGGGGCGAAAGGAAATTCTGGAGTCGGCGCGACGGTGGGCCGCTAAGCGCCAGCGTCGTGATGCGGAGCGGCGAGCGGTCGACGAATATTGCCTTTCATGTCTAGCCGAAATTGACGCAGCCGAGGCGATAAGAATGCGTCGTCGGCTCCTGATGGGCAGCCCCGCTGAGCCTCTGTCAAGCTGAGGCCAAGAGTCGACTATGGCTCGGGCTTTCCTGACCTGCTTTGGCAACGCGCAAGTTCGACCCGTTGCGCACATTGCTGACCTTCGCAGCGGAGGTCCGCTCGGCGCACAGAGCGGGCGTTGCCTTGGCTGCTTTCGAACGCACCAATTCTACACCTCAGCGGTCGTTGCCGATGTGCACATGATTTTACAGCGACGGGGCTCCAGCGACTACCGCTCGTTGCACGGCGAGAGGGGATCGGGGTTCCTGAGAAGAGGCCTGCCGGCGGGAAACGACGTCCCATCTTGGCGACATTGAAAGGCGACGCGGTCTTACCGACAGAAAGAGGCCCCTAAATGCAGGACCCCTCAAGATGTCAGGAGCGGCGCTCTATGTTGGTCCGTCTCAGGAGTCGTCAAGTCGCCACGGACTAGGTCAGCCATTGCGACGGGAAAATCCAGCTCATCGAGCGGCACCCAGAACTTCACCTGCACGGTCGGGCGCACACGGGCCCGATCCTGGCCGCCAAGCCAGGTCGGTACAATTCCCGGGACCTGCGTGTTGTAGTTCGCGATACATATCTCCAAGGCCGTCCCCGCGTGCGCGGCTTGGGACAGCCCGATGATGAGAAGCCTTTCGCGGCGGTATTGATCGGGCGGCTCGCCCTTTCTCCAATTGACGCTCATGCCTCCTCGTTTCTTCCCCTTGGTTCTCAAAGTTGCAGCCTCGTCCACCTCGCTAAAGGTCTCGCGCGGACAGGATCAGCGTCTTTAGCTGCCGCACGAGCGAGCGCCCTTGGATTTGATCACTGTAGTACCCCTCCCGCTTCAGGACCGCGATGATCTCGGCGACATTTGATGCTCGGCCGCCTCGGGCCAGTTCGAAAGCGCGTTCAATCGCCGTCTTTCTGTGATCTCGGTCCATCTCACGGGCTCCAGCGACGTCCGAAACACCCCTGTGCTCAGATGCGCGAAGGTTTCTGCAACAGGCTTTCGAGGACGGCCGCGAGCGCAACCTCGATCGAAGACGCGATCAGGGGTCGAATGCTGCCGGCGCCAGGCGCCCGATCGATCACAGAACTCGAGCTGCTTTTCGATCGCAACGGACAACGTCTCGGCTCCCGTTGCGACATGAGCCTGCGCGACATCGACGAAGGCTCGCCGTTTTTCTTCGGCGCGTTGGCGGAACACCCTGGCCGCGGAATCAACAATCGCCTCCGCCGACGTTCGCGCGGGCACGGCAAGCGCGCCACGCACGCTCCCTCGCCCAGATCGTGGCCGGAGCGCGGAGAAGGCCCAGATTCCGACGCCTAACCCGATGATGGCCGTCGGAAGCGGATGCCGCTTGCTCGCGTAAGCAAGCGCGCCTGACCAGGACAGATCGGCGATTCCGGCTCGCGAAGCGACTTCCGACGCCATATTGGACGGCGTGAGCCGCTCATTCAACGCGTCGATTTTGGCCGCGATTTGCGCGCGCAATCGATTTGCCTCGGCTTCGTACTCGCTCGACGTTGCTCTTTCCAGGCTCACGTCACAGTTCCTCCAGCAACGACGAGACTTGCGAAACGCTCCTTGCCGGAATCAAGCGCGACGGCTTGAGGCGCACTGAGCCCGAACGGAGCAGAACAAGGCTAAGAAGCACCGCCACCGCGCCGACGATCAGAAACCCCAGGTCAACGGGAACCCCAAAGCGCGCGAGCGATAAACTCGCCGCAACCAAGACCAGTGCGAGCCCCATCGCGAGAAGCATGGCTCCGACAGCGATGGCCGCGACGCTCGATGGGATCCCCTTGGCGCGTTCGCCGACCTCGGTCCGCGCCAGCGCAAGCTCAGTCAGGGCCAACGCCTTGAGGTCGCGAAGCAGGTCGAGAAGCAGTTCAGGCGTCGATTGCACCGACTAACTCATCTTGCCAATGAGCAACCCCACAAGCGCCGCGATCGCCACCGCGCCCCAGGGGTTTTTCTTGATCCGGGACTCGACGTCGCCCTCGATGGCGGTGAATTTGTCCTGAGCGGTGCTCGCAGATCGGATAAGCTGTCGCTCGCCGCGCCCATGGCGCCCACCACTTGTCGTCGACCCGCTGATAGCTGACTCTGTGCAAGGTCGGAAACCTGCTGCGCCAGCTTGCCGACTTCGTCGCGCAGCCCGGACAAATCAAGCGAGGAAGCCGCGTCCATGCCGCCGCCGATCGCTTCCTTGGCGCTTCCGATTGCCGAGCGCGCCCTGCCGGCGACATCGTCGTAGACGCCCTGCGCCGCAGTGGCTTTGTCGCCGACGGCTTGACCCAGTGCCTTTTCGCCCTGACCCACGGCCGAGCGAACGTTTCCTTCCAGACTGTCTTTGTTCATGAGACGTGCCCTTCGTTGCGAAATCAGGCAACGCCCAACGTGGATAGTGGTTCCTTGAAAGTGGAAAGATCTCGGCGGCTTTATGAACCGGTGTTGCAGGAACGAGGAAGGCGGTTTCTGCTGTACGAGATCGCAACGTTGCGTCTACCACGCCCGGTCGGCTCGAGCCTCTCCGAAGAAGCCACCGGTCCCATGGTCGAGGCGCCGATGCGCGCGTCCTTCCAGGAGCGATCGCTGCCTAGGACGACTGACCGCCCCTTCGGCGCTCGTCGGCCTCCTGTCCGAGGCGGAGGATCTCATGGAGCAGTTGCGTCGCCGAATAGGGCTTCGCGAGAAACCGTCCGTGGTCGGCGATCTCCGACCTCGCGGGCGCGCACGCGCCTGACGTGATGAGTAGGAGAACGTGCGGCCATCGCTCGTGAACCCTGCGCGCCAATTCCATTCCGTCCAACGTCCCCGGCATCTGAATGTCCGTGAACATCAAGCGGACGTCGGGCCTCATTGCCATTTGTAGAAGAGCGGCCTCCGCATCCGCCGCGTCCAGAACCTCAAAACCCGCCTCATCGAGCACGTCGACGGCGAGCAATCGGGCCAGTCCTTCGTCCTCCACAACGAGAGCTACGGGACGGTCCGATCGGGGCTCACTCATCGTGAAGAACGGCTGGTGGTCGGTTTTGTTGCGGCCAGATTGAAAGTAGCTCGCTTTGAAGCAGTTGGCGCCCCCCGGCGCAGAGAGGCTGTTCTGTGGCCGGGCTCTCCGCTACGAGGCTCATCGCCTGTCTGACCGAGGCCAACGGCCACGCCGGGCGTCCGCAGAGCGGTGCGCGCCTGGAGGATCACCAAGTCGACGCCCGAGTTGGGCGGGTTATAGAGGCCGAAGATTGGGGTTGCCCGCCGCGCCGATGAACGCCGACGGGGTAATCGCGGCTAGCGTGGGGCGCCAACGGCATTGGCGCCGTTCCCCACGCGGTACAAACTGACTCCCAAAGGGATTGGGGGAACCAGTGGCCCAGTTGGAAAGGGATCTCAAGACCCAGGCCGACCAACTCTTCCTTGAGGAAGGAGGAGAGATGGGGCAATTAATGCGCGCTCATGATTGGGCGAGCACCCCTATCGGATCCCCACTCTGTGGCCGCAAAGTCTGCGAACCGCGATCCGCCTCATACTGACGTCCCGTCATCCGATGTTTATCTGGTGGGGACCTGGCCTCATTCAATTTTACAACGACGCCTATCGCCAGACAATGGGCCCAGAACGCCACCCGTCGGCCCTGGTCGCCCGTGGCCGGGACTGCTGGGATGAAATCTGGCCGATCATCGGTCCGCAAATTGACCTTGTGATGCGAGGCGATGGGTCGACGTGGCACGAAGAGCAGCTTGTGCCCGTGACCCGTCACGGCCGCCTGCAAGAGGTCCGTCGACCTACGGCTATAGCCGATCGACGACGAAGGCCGTGTCGGCGGCGTGCGGTCGTTTGCGATCATGTCACGGAACATCATCTCGCGAAGAAGACCCTAGCGCGAACAGAACGAGCAGCTTCTCGGCGACGTCAATCGCCCTGCGCGATCTCTTCAGCACCACCACTCCCGGGTTCATCGCCGTCCTGCGCAGACAGGGACACGTCTTCGAATTCGCCGATAAGGCCTAAGACCGTCTCATCGGACCACTTGCAACGGCCTGTCGGGCGCGCGTCATCGAGGTTATGCCCGAACTGGGAGACGCAGGGTTTCATCGCCTTGCTGGATCAAGTTGACACTTCGGGCCAAGCGCATGTGGGCACGAGCGCGCGCGTGGCGCTGCAGGGCGGCTCCAACGGACCCGCTCGAACACCTGCTCGATTTCGTGGGGCGAACCTGAGCGCGACGCGGAGGGCGCAGTAGCAGGGGATCTTCGTGGAAGGTCACGACGTGATGTCGCGCGTCGTGGCGGAGCAGCGGCAAGCGTTGTTGATTGCCGGGATCGACCATTCGGGTGAAAAACGCTCTGGCTACGGTGCAGGCGCTCGCGGGGCTGACCGCCAAATCCGCCTCCTCGATCGGCAAGAAACTGACGGAACAGTTCAGAGGCCGTCTCGCAGCGATGGCGAAATTGAACGACCTGCTCATTGCCGGTCGGACCGCCGATGTCAGCGTCGGTGAGGTGATGGATAGGGAATTGGCTCCCTACCTTTTGCGCAAGGTGGAAGTGTCTTGCAATGCGGTTCGGATCGACGTTAAAGGCCCAACGCAAATCGGCCTTTGCGGACTACTGGTCAGCAAACTTGTGGCCGAACGCGGCGAAATACGGGGCGTTGTCCAGTCCCGACGGCCTGCTGGAGGTGAGGATGCGCCCCGCTTGAACGCGAATGCGGTGCTCCGGTGGTGGTTGAAACCGGTTGCGGACAATCGCCGTCTGGCGACGGGA
>CAWHIL010000005.1:0-192582 GCA_963829505.1 uncultured Alphaproteobacteria bacterium | reverse complement strand
AAGCTCACTAACCCACAAATAATCAACGGTCAGCAGACCACACGGACAATCCATGAAGTTGCGAAGAAGGGTAGTAAGGCGACGGTACTGGTTCGAGTAATTAGTGTCCAGCATGACAATGAACACGGTGCACAGCAATTTGAAGGTCTGATCAGTAAAATAGTCGCCGCGACAAATTCGCAGAATAAATAGGTCTCAGATTTGATGTGGAACCAATCGGCGCCAAATCGAACTTGAACCGGAATTTTCGGAAAGTTGACTATCAATCATCCGAAAGCGACAGTCAAAAGGTGAGGCAAAGAGCAATGCCGGTGTGAAGCACCGTTTCGTAATTTCTAAGTTGGAACTTCCGCAAGTTGTTGGATGTCACCTTCTGATCCGCTGGTCGTTCGTGAAGAGAAGGAAACTATTCGAGAAAAAGTTACTACCGGGAGCGTGTTTCCAAATAGCGATGTTGACTATTTCCTGCCACGCTATTGGTTAGCTAAACACATATCTCAGCAAGCCAAGGGATACCCTGAGCGAGGATACGCGAAATGGGTCGTACTTTCACTTCATGTGGCAGCAAGTGTCCCCCTGCTTCGATAGAGGGTACTTAGGCGCGGGTTCCGTGCAATGTCGGAGTGCAGCCTGATCCCAGCTTTCCAAAGCGGTCAACGCAGCCTTCAAGGGCGCGAGTGCTTATTTCTAAAACAAATCGAGGGTCGGGCACTAGAGCAAATTGACCCGTCTAGTTTCTTCAAACACTCTGGGCATAGTATTAGGATCAGAAAAATTCGGAGCATCGAGATAATAAACGGCGGCCAGAATTTATCAAATATTTGACGGTATTCGAGGGAAGATTGACTACTCTAGTAGATGAGTGATTTCGGGTCATCTGATTCGCTGCGACAGCCAGGACAACACTGTCAGTGACATAGAAGTGGCTGCGCCGAACTTCCGGCTAACAGTCGCTATGGCCCCCTTCGCCGGTCCTCCTCGATTGGCCGCTCCTTGCGCTCAGTGGACGGTAGGCCACGCGGAGGCCCAGCCTTGCGGCCGTTGCGCACGGAAGAAGTTTAGGACGGGAGGGAAGTTATTCGGATAACTAGCTACCACTCGCCGCACTGAGGCGAGGATGGCAGCCGGTGTCGCGGCCGAAGTTTGTTCTTCCTTCGTTCCTACGCTTCGCGTACCCTTCGGCCTATGTCGGACGCGCCCGAACGCCTCCGCACCCACCACCCCCGAAGACCTCGCCGACGCGCTTGTCATCCGCTCTGCGCTTCAGCGGTCGCAGAGCGGAAGCACGATGCCGAGGAAATCATTGCGGGGATCGTGGCTCGACGGCTTGTCGACCACCTCAGCGGTCCGGTTTCGTGGTAATGAAACGGGCGCCAATCGGGGGCGGCGCTGCTTTTTGGGGCGTGGCTTCGAGGGACGCTGATCGCCGGGGAGCGCCGACAGCGCATGAGACGAGGGACCATGACAACGCGGCCGGACAACCGCAAGCCGCGGATGGCACCAAGGCGTCGGCCATCGCGCCACACGGCTATTGCGTTATCTTGGGCCGTGATCGGGCGTCACATTAGCGGTTGTCCGGCAACAACGATACGGAAGAGTGTCGTCATGAAGCACGCGCTCAAACGAGTTTGCGAACTGCAGCCGCGCTATTCCGCGGAAAATACGACGGAAATGCAAGAGAGGGGTACTGTTCTTCGTCGCGAAATCAAACCCGCCATTGAGGCGTTGAAGCCATCGCTTTCTGCGGCATTGGGGCAATTTGGGGATGACTTCCACGTCGATGCCTCCGACGGCATCGGGCGGAAGACGAGAATTGCCATGGGTGCGTTTCTGTTCAGAGAGATATGTCTCCCCATCCGACAGAGGGAATTCTATGCTGTTTTGCATTTTGCCACGGACGGCAGTGCGGTCCACGTGACAGTGGGATGGGCTCATAAATTCCACAACGGAAGTTCTAAACCTTTGCCGGCCGACTAACACACAGAACCTGCGTGGGCGCGGCCGTCGTGAATGAACAACTCGGAACGCTTGAGCCTTTCGTTGACCCCCCTCATTGGGGCAAGAAGGCCGCTGCCAAGGTCCTTTGAGCGAGCGACGAGCCATCTCGAAACGGGTAAGCTATGCCGACATCGATAACACCGACTTTGAGGTCCTGCTAAGACAGGCCACGACCATCTACGTCTCATTTACGAAGCCCAATCCATAGGACGCGACGTCTAAGCGAACCGATCAGCCGAGTCAGAAATCGACACCATCCTAAACCCCGTCGCCAAGAGAGGGCTGAGGCAGGGATATCGACTCCACCTGCGCCAAAAAGGCCGTAGAGGAAAGGGCGATGGAAATTGCCGAGAAGTGGCTGATGGACAACGGGTATGAAGTACTAAATTGCTCCGCGAGCCAGCCCTATGATTTCGAGGTTCAAAACGGGGGCAAATCAATCAAAATTGAGGTAAAGGGAACAACAAGCGATCAAGCAAACGCCATCTTAATGACTAAGAATGAAGTAAATCTTCATATCAGTGAAAGAGGCTCCACAGGATTGATTGTAATCTCAAAATTCGGCTTTCCCGACGTGGCGGAAAATATCGAGGCTAGCGGCGGCGATCCTGAGATTCTGCTCAACTCAACGGCACTGGACATGAGAATCGAAACAACTACTTCAGATTAAGCCGCCCGCAAACGACGTGAAGCCTGGGACAAACACTTGGAGGGCCGGTGCGAGTGGGAGGCGCTGGGCAATGACGGCAGCTGAATGGATTGCGCCTGGCGCCTTTCACTCCCCGCTCGCGCTTGCGCAAGGAACGCCGCTTGACAAGGCGGCGCGTGCGTCTCTTTATGTTCTCACTTCGTTAAAGGTTTCTAGCGCAGAAATCCTGAAGTTGGGTGGAGAAAGGTTTAGGGGGTGCCAGAGTGGCGCTGCGGGAGTGAATCGAAAAAAACCTGCAAGCGTTCAGCAATTCAACTTTCGCGGACGTGTTGACGGCGGGGACGCGGCATGTGAACGTCGAGCGCGGGCACGGTGTCGCGGAACACTTGGATTGCCGAGGCCGTCGCCGAGAAACTTGCGCGCGAGAACACGGCGAGAAAGATCGGAGGCGAACGAGTGCCTAGCTTCTACGAGTTTTTCGCCGGCGCGGGATGGCGAGAGCAGGGCTAGGTGAGCGATGGAACTGCCTATTTGCCAACGAATCGATCTGAAGAAAACCGCCATCTACAAGATAAACTGGCCGACGCCGGCGGTTCTCAAGAGGGTGACGTCGGAAGGCTCAAAAGCTCCGACGTTGCCCGGCAATGGCCGATCTCGGTATGGGCGTCGTTCCCTTGTCAGGACTTATCGCTCGCCGGAGCAGGAGCCGGCCTAAAGGCGATCGCTCGGGCACCTTCTGGCCCTTCTGGCGCCTCATGCAAGCTTTGATCGAGGAGGGCAGGGCGCCAAGACTCATCGTGCCCGAAAATGTTTGCGGAACTCTGACCTCGCATGAGGGCAAGGATTTTGCGGCGACCTGCGGGACCTATGCGAAAGCTGGTTATCATTTTGGCGCCTTGATTGTCGACGCGGTGCACTTTGTCCCGCATTCGCGACCACGTCTATTCATCGTTGGCATTCGCAACAACGTCGTGTTGCCTCCAGGCTCGCCAATTAGGCCCTACACGACCGAGCCCCTGGCAACCGCGCGGATTGCTGTAACGCGTTCGAGAGGCTTTCCCTGAAGATCCGGGAAAAATGGATTTGGTGGAGTCTTCCAACGCCGGCAAAGCGGATAGTGTCTTTAGCGATTTGATCGAAGACGACCCGAGCGGGGTCGAATGGCACACGGCAACTGAGACAGCGAAGATCCTGCGAATGATCAGCGATATTAATCGAGAAAAACTAGACGAGGCCAAGCTCGGGCCGTCGTGATCGGCACCGTTTATAAGCGGACGCTAGCTCGATGAGTTCGGCGTAAGGTTCAAATCGCCGAATCCGGTTTGATGACGTCGCCGGTTTCTCCGAACACCGGCAGGGGGATCGACCCGCCAGGTTATCGTTGTCGTCGAGGGTAAAAGGTCGATCGCGATTAATCTCCCCACGCGAGACGGCGCGCCTTATGGGGCTTCTGACGATTATGACCTCTCCGTCCGACTACACGAAGCCTATCATCTTACAGGTGACGGCGTCGCGGTGCCGGTTGTCCGGCACTTGGCGGAGCATATATTCGAGCCCTTGCTGTCTCGCGGCAAGAACCCGCCAAGGTGGCGGCATGAGCGTCATTCCTTGCCAGCAAAATGAGGAATTGCAGACGTAGGATCCGTGCACTACACCGAGGTTTTGAAAACACAGGCGGCATCAGCTCGGTACCCACGGGCTGGACGAGCTGGAACTTTATTAAGCGGCCTCTTTCGGGGCGCAATCGAGAGGATACGCGGCCAATTCTCAGCTACGATGCGCGACAAGCGCGAATTCTTTCAAGCCGTCCTGAACTTTATGCAGGACGGCAAATTCATCGGCGAATGGAACGTCTCGGGGAGCGAACGTCACGACTACGAGTCACGATGCCCAGCGGCAGAACAGCCGTCATCGAGCTGAAAGGCTGCCTTGACGGGAACAACACTAACATATTCGAACGCCCGCCTCATGCGCACGAATTTATCATTTGGAGTGTGTGCACGAACCCCGGGCCGACCCCGTTTGAACGCTTGGTCAGGATCATACGCGGCTGAGCGCGGAAATCATTTCGCGGGCTCAGCGCGTAGACGGGCTTGTGATTTGGGATATGGTCTGCGGAACACTTGGCCGACCTTGTCCGAAAATACGCGGTCAAGTGTCCCGCGCCATAACCGAGGTGAGCCACTACTCGGCTGCCGCCCCCATGTATTTATTTGCTGCCCTCGACGATTCCGAGTTCCCGCAATAATCCAACTCCTCCGGCGCAGAAACTAGCCGATGTGGAGATTTTGGAGGCATTCGCCGACTGCTTCAAAGCGGACGAACACCGACTGATGGTCACTTTGCGCGCACGACGGTCCAGAAACCGTGCGATCGACAGCCGGTCCGAGGACGGGATGACACAACGCACATCGAATCTGACGGCGATCCGGCGCGCGTAACCCCCCTGGTGGGAACGAAAGAACCCTACTCGGGACGGTTCTGAGCAAAGCGCGGCGCTTACGCGCCCGGCTTTGCGCGCCGAAAGACTTCCCTCTGCTGCGATACAATTTGGCGGCGAAGCGACGTAGCGAGCGAATATCGTCGGAATAGACTACTGATGATGGCCATCACTCTCAGCTGGTTTCGGAAGCCAACCTGCATTTCCTCCGCATATGTCAGGAGTGTTTTCGCTGTCGCCGGCCGGGCATTAATTGCCAACGACCGGGGTGGCGCTCCGACATGGCGGCTCCCATACGCACCGGCATTGCAACTTGAAAATGGGATGCAGCCAGCAGCCGATAAAGCAGAAGCTGAAAATGCATGCCAAGGTCGAGAAAGAAGATTTTGGTCTTCATAGGTGATTTCCTCAATATCATAATACTCTCATTTTCAGATGGTATATACTCGATGCGAGCTATGAGCGCATCTTCTCGTGCAAAAGCAGCCCTTGCCGCGCTCCATGACGCCCACCGCAAATCCATATACGCACAATTCAACCCCAAGCCGGTTTCGTCCGCCGCCTCGCGGGGCGCTGGCCACCGCAGCCACTCGATGACGAGGTTACGCACAACCTCAACGTCGTATCTTTGGTAACTGAACATGCGGGTGCCCGTTCCCCAGCCGTGGTCCCGCACTCATGCCGGACCGATGGAAGGCGCGCGAGTTCTCACGAAAAGTGGACTCCAGCAACGCCCGCCCATGGGGCCAAGCATCAGTCCCCGCTACGCGAAGGGCCCGCTGGTCGGCGGAAACCCCGGTATTTTGCGCATTACCATCTTTGAGAATCGGCTTCGAAATTGACCGCTCTGCGCGCGAGACCTACACAGCGGTCCGCGTCCAGTCCAATCCCGCCACTGCATGGGTAGCCGGACGCAGCGATCGAACCCGCGGGCGCGGCCTTCCTTGCGAATTTGCAAACGATGCCACGGCGCAACGCTCCGCCTCGCAACGCTCCGCGACACAACGCGCAACGTGGCCGCCGGAACCTTCGGCACCCTCCCTCGACCGAGGCACTTGCGTCTGCGCATGTTGGTGCCGAAAGGAACCCCCGATGAGCGTGCGCGTTGAAAGTCGAAACCCCAGCGCCGCCCGGACGGCCGCCCATACTGGACGACGCAACCGTCGACCGCGACGCGCCGCTGCGCCTCGCGCACGCTATCGAGATCGTCTTTCCCGCGGGGGGACACTCTCTCGGGTTGCGGAAAGAAGCGGCCAAGGGCAGGCTCGTAATCGAGCGAATTGCAGGCAAAGATTTTGTGACGCTTGCGGCCATTGACGCCATGCGGGCCGAATGCCAAGTCCCGGTCCGAAGCGGTCCCAAGCGCTCCCAAGCGGCGCCGCGCCCATCGAAAGGCGTCGAGCCAAGTCGCCCTTGACGCTTTGCTTTTAAAGGTGAAGCCCCGCGCCCCGCTCTTTCAGGGTCCGAAACGGCCCCAATGGCGTGAAGCGGTCCCGAAGCGGTCCCAAAACCGCTTTCGTCCGCGAGTATTATTCAGCTAAGTCATTGAAATAAATGGTCGGAGTGAGAGGATTTGAACCTCCGGCCCCCTCGTCCCGAACGAGGTGCGCTACCAGGCTGCGCTACACTCCGACATCGTCCGTTTCGGACGGAAGCCGGCTTATAGTGGCCGCGACGCCGTCGCGCAAGCCTCGCGGGGCTGGCCGCTCGTCTCGCGACCGCCATCAGCGAAAACGCGAGCGTTCGGCCGCGTCGCGAGGCGACCCGACGGGCGCCCTGGAATTATCCGGTCGCTTGCGGAAAAGGCGCCGCTCCGGCTTGTGCGCCGCAACGCGGCCGGACTAAGTTCGCCCGCGACCCGTCAGCGGCGAGGCCGCGATGAGAACGAGAGACACCCGAGGAGCGTCCATGCAGTTTCGTCTGACCACGGTTGCGGCCGCCGTCGCGTTCGTTGCGCTTGCGGGCGCGGCGCGCGCCGACGACGTCAAGGTCGCGCTGATCCGCGGCCTCACCGGCCCGCTCGAGGCCTACGCCAAGCAGACCGAGACCGGCTTCACGATGGGCCTCGAATACGCGACCAAAGGAACCATGACGGTCGACGGCAAGAAGATCGTCGTCGTGCTCAAGGACGACCAGGGCAAGCCCGACCTCGCCAAGAGCGCGCTGACGGAGGCCTTCGAGGACGACGGGGCGGACATCGCCGTCGGCACGACCTCGTCGCCAGCAACCATCGCGATGCTGCCCGTCGCCGAGGAGCACAAGAAGATCCTCATCGTCGAGCCCGCCGTCGCCGACCAGATCACCGGCGACAAGTGGAACCGCTACATCTTCCGCACCGGGCGCAACTCGTCGCAGGATGCGATCTCGAACGCGGTCGCCATCGGCGCGCCGGGCGTCAATATCGCAGTGCTAGGCGTCGACAACGCCTTCGGCCACGACGGCGTGGCGGCGTTCAAGGCGGCGCTGGCGAAGACCGGCGCGAACCTCGTCGCCGAGGAATACGCCCCCGCCACGACGACCGACTTCACCGGCGTCGGCCAGCGCCTGTTCGACGCCCTAAAGGACAAGGAGGGCAAGAAGCTCATCTGGACCGTTTGGGCCGGCGCGACCAACCCGCTCGACAAGCTCGCCGACCTCGGTCCCGAGCGGTACGGGATCGGCTTTGCCGGCGCGGGCAACATCCTGCCAATCCTGGCGCAGTACAAGCGGTTTCCCGGCCTCGAGGGCGCGGCCTACTACTACTACGAGATCCCCAGGAATGCAGCGAATGACTGGCTCGTTGCCGAGCACAAGAAGCGTTTCAACACGCCGCCCGACTTCTTCACCGCCGGCGGCTTCGCCGCGGCGGAAGCCCTCGTCACCGCGCTCGGCAAGGCGCAATCGACCAACTCCGAGAAGCTGATCGCCGCCATGGAGGGCATGGAGTTCGACAGCCCCAAGGGCAAGATGGTCTTCCGCAAGGAGGACCATCAGGCGCTGCAGTCGATGTACGCCTTCAAGATCAAGGTCGATCCGAACGTCGCCTGGGCGATCCCCGAGCTCACGCGCGAGATCAAAATCGAAGACATGGACGTTCCGATCCGCAACAAGCGATGACGCCCTCGCTCGAGACGCGCGACCTGACCATCCGCTTCGGCGGCCATGTCGCGGTGGATCACGTCACCTGCGCCTTCCGGCCCGGCGAGCTCACCGCCATCGTCGGGCCGAACGGCGCCGGCAAGACGACTTATTTCAACCTCATCTCGGGCCAGCTTCGCGCCTCCGACGGCGCGGTCCTCATCGAGGGGCACGACGCGAGCCGGCTCGGCGCCGCCGAGCGGACGCGCCTCGGGCTCGGCCGTGCGTTTCAGCTCACGAACCTCTTTCCGCGCCTCTCGGTCGCCGAGAACGTGCGGCTCGCGGTTCAGGCGCGGGCCGGCGTCCACTACGACATGCGCCGGCCGTGGCGCTCCGCGGCGAGCCTGATCGACACGGGCGACGCCGTCCTCGCAACGGTCGGACTTGCATCCCGGCGCGACGCGCAGGCGGCGGCGCTGTCGCACGGCGACCAGCGCAAGCTCGAGGTCGCGATGATGATGGCGCTCGAGCCCAAGGTCTTCATGTTCGACGAGCCGACGGCCGGCATGAGCGTCGACGAGGTTCCGGTCGTCCTCGACCTCATCGCCCGCCTCAAGCGGGACGCGACGAAGACGATCCTGCTCGTCGAGCACAAGATGGACGTCGTGCGCTCGCTCGCCGACCGCATCGTCGTCCTGGTCAACGGCCGGCTCGTGGCCGACGGCGAGCCCGCGACCGTGATCGCCTCGGCGATCGTGCAGGAGGCCTATCTCGGGATCGCTCCGGGGCAAGCTTCGGAAAAAGCCGCATGAGCGCAGGGCTGACGCTTCAAGGCGTCCATACGCACATCGGGCGCTATCACATCCTCCAGGGCGTCGACCTCGAGGCGCCGATGGGCCGGACGACCATGCTGCTCGGGCGCAACGGCGCCGGAAAGACGACGGCCTTGCGCACGATCATGGGTCTCTGGCGGGCGTCGAAGGGACGCATCGCGCTCGGCGACCGGGCGCTTCAGGATCTGCCCCCGAGCGACATCGCCCGCCTCGGCGTCGGCTACGCGCCGGAAACGATGGCGATCTTCTCCGATCTCTCGGTCAAGGAGAACATGGCGCTCGGCGCGCGTAGCGGCCCCCTCGACGAGACGCGCCTCGCCTGGATCTTCGGCTTCTTCCCGGCGCTGAAGCGGTTCTGGCTGTCGCGCGCCGGCTCGCTCTCGGGCGGGCAGAAGCAGATGCTGTCGATCGCCCGCGCGATCGTCGAGCCGCGCGAACTCCTGCTCATCGACGAGCCGACAAAGGGCCTTGCGCCCGCGATCGTCGGCGCGCTGATCGAGTGCCTCAAGGAGATCAAGGCGACCGGCGTCACCATCCTTCTGGTCGAACAGAACTTCCGCGTCGCGAGCGAGATCGGCGACGAGGTCAGCGTCATGGACAACGGCCGCATCGTGCATCAGGGCGCGATGGCGGCCCTCGCCGCCGACGGCCCCATGCAGACGCGCCTTCTCGGCCTCAGCCTGGATTCGCACCAGTGAGGACGTCTCAAACCTCCTCGACGAAGGGACAGCTCTGCCAGTCAGAGGCGCAGCCGTTTCCTCCTCCCCCCTTGTGGGGGAGGATTGAGGAGGGGGGTCTCACCGCAGGTTGCCGCTTGGGATGGAAGGACGCCGACCTCTCCGGAAGATCGCCCTCATCCCCAAGGTCCGAGAGACCCCCCGCCCTGTCCCTCCCCCACAAGGGGGGAGGGGACGTTGACGCAACCGCGCGTCCTTCGGCGGAGCGGGCGTGCGCTGCGCGTCGCGCCGGTCGGAGGGCGCCCAGGTGAGCGCGCTCGACGCCGGCGCCGCCCTGCCGCGGCGCAGGATAGAGATCCTGCCGGCATTGACGCCTCTCCTCGTCGCGCTCGTCGCCGCGCCCTTCGTCGGCTCCGCCTCGACCTTCCTGACGCTGACCGCGGCGGGGCTCGCGATGGGCATGATGATCTTCACCATGGCCTCCGGGCTCACCCTCGTCTTCGGGCTCATGGACGTGCTCAACTTCGGCCACGGCGCCTTCATCGCGCTCGGCGCCTATGCGGCGACGCTCGTGCTGCTGCCGCTTTCGGCCTGGGCCGCCTCGGATTCGCTTGCGCTCAATCTCGCGGTCTTCGTCCTCGCCGTCGTCGTGGCGGCGTTCGTCTGCGGCGCGCTCGGCCTCATCTTCGAGCGGCTGATCGTCAAGCCCGTCTACGGCCAGCACCTGCGCCAGATCCTGGCGACCATTGGCGGCTCGATCATCGCCGAGCAGCTCATCTACGCCCTTTGGGGTCCGGACCAGATCCCCGTCGCCTTGCCGGCGACGCTTCAGGGTTCGTTCGTCCTCGGCGCCGCGGCGGTCGAGAAGTACCGCGTGCTTGCGACCTGCGTCGGGCTCGTCGTGTTTGCGGGCGAGATGCTGATTTTGAACCGCACCCGCATTGGCCTCCTGATCCGCGCAGGCGTCGAGAACCGCGAGATGGTGGAGGCGCTCGGCTACCGGATCGACCGGCTGTTCGTCGGCGTCTTCATGGCGGGCTCGGCGCTCGCCGGCCTCGGCGGCGCCATGATGGCGCTCTACAACGGCCAGGTTCACGCGACGATCGGGGCGCAATTTCTCGTCCTCTGCTTCATCGTCATCATCATCGGGGGCCTCGGCTCCGTTGGGGGCTCGTTCGTCGCCTCGATCCTCGTCGCCCTCATCGCCAATTACGCGGGCTTCCTCGCGCCGAAGCTTGCGCTCGTGTCGAACATCCTGGCCATGGTCGTCGTGCTCCTGTGGCGCCCGCGCGGCCTCTATCCGGTCGGCGGAGGATGAACCTTCTCTCCGGCGATCCGCCGCGCGGGCGCGCGCTTCAGGCCCTCGTGACCCTCATCGTGCTCGCCCTTCTCTTCGCACCCTTCGTCTTTCCCGGCGCCAAGGCGCTGAACACGGCGGCGAAGACCAGCGTGATGATCCTGCTCGCCGCTTCTTATGACCTGCTGCTCGGCTATGCGGGAATTGTCTCCTTCGCGCATGTGATGTTCTTCGGCATCGGCGCCTATGGCCTCGGCCTTGCGCTCTACGGTCTCGGCGCAAGCTGGGCGGCGGTCGGCCTCGGTCTCGCCGCCGCGGTCCTCCTTTCGCTTGCGCTGGCGCTCGCGATCGGCCTTTTCTCGCTGCGCGTGCAGTCGATCTTCTTCGCCATGGTGACGCTTGCCGTCGCCTACGCCTTCAACGTGCTGGCGTCGCAACTCTCGAGTCTCACCGGCGGCGAGGACGGGCGCTCGTTCAAGGTTCCGGAGCTCCTGCAGCCGGGCTTCAAGTGGCTCGACCATCCGCTCTTCGGCGTGCAGGCGAACGGCAAGCTGATCGCCTATTATCTCGTGCTCGTCGTCGCGGCCGTGGGCTTCCTCGCGCTTCTCCGGATCGTGAATTCGCCCTTCGGCCGGGTGCTTCAGGCGATCCGCGAGAACCCGTTCCGCGCCGAGGCGCTTGGGCTTCGCATCGTCGTCCATCGCACGCTGGCGACCGTTATCGCGGCGCTCGGCGCGACGCTCGCGGGCGCCCTGAGCGCGCTCTGGCTCCGCTATGTCGGACCGGACACGGCGCTCTCCTTCTCGATCCAGGTCGACGTGCTGGTGATGGTGGTCGTCGGCGGCATGGGCTCGCTCTACGGCGCAATCGTCGGGGCTGCTCTCTTCGTCGTCGCCGAGAGCTACCTTCAGGACCTGATGGGCGGCCTCGCCGAAGCGGCCGCCGGCGCGCATCTGCCAATTCTGCCCGCCCTCTTCGATCCGCATCGCTGGCTCCTGTGGCTCGGCCTCGCCTTCGTGCTGGCGGTCTATTTCGCGCCGGAGGGAATTGTCGGCGCGCTGAAACCGCGCGCGGGGAAGCAAGCCGCATGAGCAATCCGCCGCGCCCCCGGGCAAACGCGGCGATCAGATCGGGTTGGCGTTCGCTTCTCCCTTCTCCGACTGCGTCACTTCGACCATCATGCCCGCCCGCGCGAGTTTCTGCACCGTTCTGACGATGAAGACGAAATCATCGGTCGCCGGGGGCTTGGCGATGCGTTGGGCGAACCAGTGCGTCGGAAACCCCAACCCCACGTCAATGACCGCGTTCACGACATCCGCCTCGCGCGGACGAAGTTCGAGCGAGCGCCCCGTCGCGTGCTGTTGCAAACGAACGCGCCGCCCATCGATCTTCGACATCGTGATCGAACCGCGCGGCAGCTTCCATACGCGCCAGTCCTGGTCGAGAAGCGTCCAGGCGCGCTCGCTGACCGCGCCTCTGGGGAGAGCTTGGGCAAGGGCCCTCAGTCTGCCGAATACCGGCTCAAGCTTCCGGACCCGATCGACCGAATGTTCGAAACGCCCAGTCGCCTGCTCCGTCGACCAGATATGGTACACGGCATGCGCCCCTGGAACATGAATGAACCGCATCCCCATGAGCGCCGCGGTGCAGATGTACTCGATGTCCTCGCCAAAAGGGCAGTCCTGGTTCCAGGTCAACCGATCCGCCGCGCCTCGCCTCAGGAGGAAGGAGTGGGGCGGGCGCCAGATTGCGAGAGAGAAGAAGACCTGGTCGCCCCCCTCCTGCCCGATGGTCCGCCTCTCGTCGTTCCGCGGACCATCGCGCAAACGGACGCGCATGGTGAAGTCGCAATAAGCGATGTCGGCCCGAGGCGCGGCTTCGAGCGCGTCGACCTGCAGCGCGATCTTGTCCGTGTCGAGAGAATCGTCGGCGTCGAGCCACTGGACGTAGGCGCCGGAAACGAACCGATAGCCGAAGTTGCGCGCGCTGCTCGCGCCTCTCTCGGGGCAGGCGACAATCCTGAAGGGACGCGCGCCGGCGCCGAGAATTTCCTCCGCGACCTCAACGCTGCCGTCCGTCGAGCCGTTGTCGACGAACACGATTTCGAGCGCCGGATGGGTCTGGCGAACGACCGATTCGAGCGTCGGCCGCAGCATCTTGCCGGCGTTGAGGCAGGGGATGACGACGGAGACGAGGGGCGCGGACATTGTGCTCACTTTTTGGGGCGGAGCGACGGCCGCCGCCATAACATGAATTGGGATCGCGCCGGAGCGGGGTCGGCCGCGGCCGGACGCAAGCGCCGCGCAGCAATGGGCGACGTCGGACGGCCAGCGGTCCGCGGCCCGATAAAACCCGGGCGTGAAATGAGCCTTTTCAGAACTCTTGCGCGGGAAATTCCGGGCGGCTGTAACTGCCAAGCACCCCACCGAGGGCCTCGTCCTGAGGAGCGGCGCCGCAGGCGACGCGTCTCGAAGGACGCTCCAGCGGATACGTCCGGCCCAGTCTGGAACGTCCTTCGAGACGCCTGCTTCGCAGGCTCCTCAGGACGAGGTCAGTGTTTGGATCGGCCCCACCTTGGGAGTTACGGGCGGCTCCGCGCTGCCTCTTGTTGGCGCGGGGCGGCGGTGGAGGCGGCGCGTCGGCATGGAGGCCGAGGCCGGCGCGTTCAGGAAGCCCGCCGGGCGCCGACCAAAACCCGGGCGTGAAATGAGCCTTTCCAAAGCTTTGCGCAGGTTTTCCCGGGCGACTGGCGCGCGCCGCCGTCGGAACGCCGACGAAGCAGCGCCCGGCGGACCCGAAGGATCGTTTTGAGCGCGGAACGGACGACGTTTTCATGGCCCTCGAATTTCCCTTGCGCATCGGCTCCTCGCGCATCCCGATCGATCCGATTCATCAGAATAACATGAAAATAGATACTGGAAAAGAGAAATCGATAAGACGTTGAAAGCAGGCGGTTTTCTCACTCCTCAATCGCACTCCCGAGCAGCCCGGGCGGCTCGGCCGGCCTACGGAAACGTGGAAGCCGTCGGGAAACGAAACGCCGATGAGCGATAGTTTTTTCTACACATGGGGGGCCCGGCGCTAGATCGGCGCCGCGGCGTTG
Organism: uncultured Alphaproteobacteria bacterium; assembly: GCA_963829505.1. Lineage (GTDB taxonomy): Bacteria > Pseudomonadota > Alphaproteobacteria > Rhizobiales > Beijerinckiaceae > Roseiarcus. The sequence goes on along the minus strand of CAWHIL010000005.1, from coordinate 178,528 downwards.
CGCCCGGTCAAAATCTCGTCCCTGGTTCGGCGGTAGGCTTCGCCAGGTTCCAATTGGCGAGGCTTTCCCATGAAGATCGGCGTCATCGGCTCGGGCGTGGTCGGGCGGACGCTCGCCGCCGGGTTTCTGAAGCACGGCCACGAGGTCGCGGTCGGCACCCGCGATCCCGTCAAGCTCAAGGAATGGGGCGAAGCGCATCCCCGCGCCGCGGTGACGTCGTTCAGCGAGGCGGCCGCCTTCGGCGACATCGTCGCGCTCGCGGTCGGCGGCGAAAACGCGCTCGAGGCGTTGCGCTACGTCGGCGCGGCGAAAATCGACGGCAAGACGATCATCGACGCCTGCAACCCGATCGGCGGCGGCCCGCCGGTCGCCGGCGTGCTGTCGTTCTTCACCGATCAGAACGAGTCGCTGATGGAGCGGCTGCAAAAGGCCTTTCCGGAGGCGCATTTCGTCAAGGCCTTCAACTCGGTCGGGGCCGGGCAGATGATCAACCCGGCGTTTTCCGGCGGCCGGCCGACGATGTTCATCTGCGGCGACGACGCCAAGGCCAAGGCGAAGGTCGCCGCGATCTGCGACGCCTTCGGCTGGGACGCCGAGGACATGGGGCCCGCCCCCGCGGCGCGGGCCATCGAGCCGCTCTGCAAGCTCTGGTGCATCCCGGGCGTCGCGCGCGGCGATTGGTCGGCGCACGCGTTCAAGCTTCTGAGGTGATGCCCGTCCCTTCTCCCCGCGTGCGGGGAGAAGGTGGCCCACGGAGCGGACGGATGAGGGGCAGGGCGATGAGCCATCGCGGGCCAATCCCCACCCCCCTCACCCCGGCCCTCTCCCCGCTACGCGGGGCGAGGGGGGCGTTGCGTTGTTCCAATGACGGCCGCCCGCTCGGCTACCGCCGCCCTTCCGGTCCTGCTAAGAACTCAACGCTCATGCCTGATCCCCGTCACGCGTCGCGCGCCTCGCTCCGCGCCCCGCCGGGCGCGCCGCCAGTCGAGTGGCTCGTCTCCCCGGGACTGACCGACTATGCGGCAGGTCTTGCCGAGATGGAGGCGCGAGCGGATGCGATCGCGGCCGGCGAAGCGGCCGAGCGGGTCTGGCTCCTCGAGCACCCTCCCCTCTACACCGCCGGCACGAGCGCCAGGGACGCCGACCTTGTCGACGCCCGCTTTCCGGTCTTTCGAGTCGGCCGCGGCGGCCAGTTCACCTACCATGGGCCCGGCCAGCGCGTGGCCTATGTGATGCTCGATCTCAGGCGCCGCCGGCCCGACGTGCGCGCCTATGTCGCCGGGCTCGAAGCCTGGCTGATCGCGACGCTCGCCGCGCTCGGAATCATCGGCGAAACGCGCGAGACGCGGGTCGGCGTCTGGGTCGCGCGACCCGACCGACCGTCGGCTGGAGGCGCGCGCGAGGACAAGATCGCGGCGATCGGCGTCCGGGTCCGCCGCTGGGCGACGTTCCACGGCGTCGCGCTCAACGTCGCGCCCGACCTCTCGCATTTTTCGGGCATCGTTCCGTGCGGCATCCGCGAGGCGCGTTTCGGCGTCACCAGCCTCGCCGACCTCGGTCGGCCGGCGACGCTTGCTGAGACAGATGCGGCGCTCCGCACCGCCTTCGAGGCGGAGTTTGGGCCGACGCTCGAAGTCGCGGCGCCCATCCTCGCGACCGCTTGAAGTTTGGCGATGCGCGCCGCCCCGTCGTCGCTCGCCGCCCGCGCCTTCTGGCCGCGCGCCTATGCGTTGCGCCGCTTCGGCACGGAGCGCCTCGCGGGGCTTGCTTCAGCGCATTACGCGCTCGTCGGCGAGCGTCTGGGCTTCCGTCCGAACGGCTTCTTCGATCCCGGCGCCTACCGCAAACGCGCCGGCCTTGGCGGCGGCGCGACCGGGCTCCTCGCCCATTATATCGCGAGGGCGGACGCGCCCGCGCCGTCGGCCGAGTTCGACCCCGCCTGGTACATGGGCCAGAACCCCGACTGGAGCGCGACGCATCCGCATCCCTTCCTGCATTTTCTCGAAGTTGGGCTCGCGCGCGGGCGCCGCCCGCGGCCCGACATCGACATGGCGTTCGTGCGCGACGTCGTGCGCGGCAAAGGCCGCTCGATTGAGGAGGCGGCGATGCGCGTCTTCGACCCGAAGCCGCGCGACGGCGATATGAAGCCGCCGCTCAGCCGCGAGGAACTGCGCGCCCGGCAGGAGAGCTTCTACACCGAGGGGCGATTGCGCATCGTGCGGGAAGCGGGCGCGAGCCAGCGCGGGCTGCTCGTCTCCGTGCAATGCGGACGCGCGTTCGACGCGCCCTTCCTCGCGGGCCCGCGCGCCTTCGACGTGCTCCTCAATTGCTATGAGGAACCCGCGGGCGAAATGCGCGGCGACACGATCGTCGTCCAGCCGGGCACGAAGACGACGGCGATTCGCCGCCTGCTCGCGGAGCGCCCGGATCTTCTCACGCGCTACGACGCCGTCCTCTTTCTCGACGACGACGTCGAGACGAACACGGCCGACATCGAAACGCTGTTCGCCATCATGGAGCGCGGGAGGCTCGACCTCGCGCAGCCGGCGCTGACCGCCGATTCCGAATGCGCCTGGGGCTTCCTCAAGCGGCCCACGGCGCCGACCTCCGTCTTTCCCGTTTCCACCGTCGAGATCATGGCGCCCATGCTGACGCGCCGAGCGCTTCACGCGGCGGGCTCGGCGTTCTCCGAGACGGTCAGCGGCTGGGGAACCGATCTTCTGCTCGGACCGATGGTCCGCGCGGCGTTCGGAACACGAAGCGTCGGCGTGATCGGTCAGGTCGCGGTGCGCCACGCCCGCAAGGTCGACACCGCGGGGGGCGCCTACTACGCCTACCTTCGCCGCTACGGAATCGATCCGGCGCACGAGGCCAACCGCGTCGTCGCCGATTTCGGCGTCGAGCGATATCCGCGGCTGGTTTCTTGGGTGTAGCGCGGGGTCGCCGACCCCGCCAGCGCGCTCACCGAGCGCGCCTACAAGCGCTCGCGACGACGCTCCGGATGGGGGCGCTGTTGCATCGGCGCAACGCGCTGCATTTGGTGTAGCGCGGGGTCGCCGACCCCGCCGGCGCGCTCACCGAGCGCGCCTGCAAGCGCTCGCATTGACGCCCCGGATGAGGGCACTGTTGCATCGGCGCAACGCGGAGCAATTTGTCGCAGGACAACGCGGCGAATGACCCACAATTCATTTGACAGCCGCCGACCTCAGGAGAAGACTCGTCATCAAGTCGTCATGCACGGCTTGGCCGTTCAGGGCGACGATCCAGAGCCGCAAGCCTTCGGGCGCGGCGGAAAGTGGGGTGCGGATGACTCCACCGGGCAAGGGTAACTGACCTCAGCGTCGCTGAGGTCGAGCGCTCACCGCTTCACGGCATGCCGCGAGGGGCGCTTCCAAACCGAAAGACATCTTCCAAGAGTCGGCGGCGGCCGTGAAGGCCAAGCGTATCCGTCGTCGGCATCAGCATCTGCAGCATCGCAGAACATCTTCGCTAAAGCAGCGAAAGAGGCCCCGCTCCGCCTGACGGCGTCGGGGCCGATGCTGTTTTCAATGGGCCGATGCTGTTTAATGGGCCGATTTGCCGGCGCTGGCGATTGCCAAGGAGGGCGACGTGACCGTCCTCGTCCTGAGGAGCGACGCCGCAGGCGACGCGTCTCGAAGGACGCTTTCCCGAACCCAGCGTCCTTCGAGACGCCCGCTTCGCGAGCTCCTCAGGACGAGGTCAGTGTTTGGGTCCATTCACCCTTGAGAGAATGCCGACGCTGTCTTTGGAGACGAGCGCTGGCCGATGCGGCCTCGAGCCGTCCCCTGTTGACCGCCGTTGGCTTCTCGTGCGTTCAAGGGCCCATGCGCCTTGAACGCCTGAGCAGAACGATGCGCACTCGCCATCGCCCGACCCGGCGCGGGGCGATGATCGCGCTTGCGGGATTCGCGGCCATGCTCGCGGGATGCAGGACGGATGAGGCCGCGGCCCCCGTTGCATCGCAGGCGCAGGGCGCGATCGCGCCAGCGGCGAGTTCGCCCGCGCCGAAACCGTCGGCCGCGAAGCCCGGAGCGTCGGCCATGACGATCGCGACCATCGTCGTCGATCCGTCGCTCGTTCTCAACCAAAGCGGCGAGGCGACCGCGGCTTGGGTCGAAAGCGCGCTGCCCGGCGAACTCGCGAGGGCGTTTGCGCCCTTCATGGCGCCGGGCGATCCGAACGGCGCGACGCTGACCGTTCAGGTCTCGCAGATCGTGCTCGGCGCGGTCGGCGGCGTGACCGGCGCGATCGACACCGTCGAGGGCGCGGCCACGCTGAAAGGGGGCGGCGCGACCAAGACGGCCGGGTTCACCGCCAGCACGGCCTATGTCGGCGCGCCGGCCGATCCGTTCCACAACGAGCAGGCCAACGAAGCCCGCGTGCTGGCGCTGCTCCGCGCCTTCGCCCGCGAGCTGCCGGGCAAGCTCGAGCCGTGAGCGACGAACCCGGCGCCGCCGCGAGCGAAGAGGACCGGCTTACGCTCGTACCCTTCACACCCGCGGACGCGCCGCTGCTCGCGCAATGGCTCGACCGGCCGCATGTCCGCCGCTGGCACCGGGACGCGGCCGAGCGCATCGCATGGGCGCGTGGGCCGCCGCCCGGCGCTGCGCAGGCGCTGATCGCGCTCGGGGCGCGCCCGATCGGCTATCTGCGCCGGGCTGCGGTCGAGCGCCAGGCGCTCGACGCGCTTTAGCTCCTCCATACCCGCGGGCTCGATCGACGTCGACATCCTGATCGGCGAAGCGGATTGCATCGGGCGCGGGTTCGGCCCGCAGGCGCTCGCGCTGCTGGTCGCGAGGCTGCGGGCGGACGCGACCGCGCCGCTCGTGGGCCTGAGCCCTTCGGTCGACAACATCGCGGCGCGCCGGGCATACGCCAAGGCGGGCTTTCGCGAGGATCGCATCTACGACGCGCCTGGTTTCGGCCGGCTCGCGCTGATGGTCATGCCGCTCGCGTGAACGGCATGAGGCAAAGAGCGAGCCGGAGCGGCGACCTTGGTTTGCCGGCGGCGCCGCGCCTGCAGCATCGACGAACGATCTTGCTCTAATCCGAGTTGCAGTCGGCTTCGAGGCCGTCGCAGCCGGGCTGCCGGTCGAAGCCGATCTCGGCGAAGCGGTTGAAGGTCTCCTTGATCGCGAGGCCGCCGTTGACGTGGTTCATGGCGTGGTAGACGACGAAATAATGCTGCTGCTGCGTCTCGCCGGGAGACGGCGTCAGCGGCAGCGGCAACACCTTGCAGAGGCCGAGTTCGCCGATGGCGCTCGGGGTGAGGCAGGGATCGCCCGTGTCCATGGCGGTGAAGGCGATCGGACACGCCGCCGTCGGCCCGGTGGTCGCGGGAGGTATGGGCGCGCCCGCGGGGCCCGCGATGCAGCCGGTGGCGGTCGGCGCCGAGACGGATCCGCCGGGGCCGACGAAGATGTCGGTCGCTGCGATGTCGGCCGCGATCTCGGCCGGCTCGTCGAGGAAGACCGGATTGCCCGCATTGACGTCGCCGTGGAGGATCAGGATCGGCATCGACCTGAACTTCTGGATCGAGAGATCGCCGCGCGCGGCGAAGTAATGCGCCGATCGCCAGTTGTAGCCCATGACGCCGCTGGCGTCGGGCAGATAGACGCCGCCGCTCGTGTTGGCGGCGGTCGGAACGCCGGCGCCCGACCCGATGGCCGCATCCGTCTCGGAAAGTCCGGCCTTGCGGTTGTTCAGGTACTGCAGCCGGAAGTCCGTGAATCCCTCGATGACGGAAAAGGCGTTGACCGGGGCGCCCTGCTCGACGGCGCGGTAGGTCATGCAGCCGCCGTGCGAGTACCCGTACATCAAGAGCTTGCCGTTCGGGTTGATCTTGACCTGCTGACTCGCGCTGCCGAGGGCGATCGCGCCCGGATGGTTGACGAGGAGATCGGCAAGCGCCAGCACGTCGGTCGTCTCGCCCATGCAGAGTTCGACCGGGCCGTCCGAGGTCCATGTCGAGGAGCCGGGGAGCGACGGGTCCGCGGAGCTGATGTGGACCTGCTCGCCGCGATAGGCGGAGGTGGCGAACACCCAGCCGCGCTTCGCCCAGTCGAGACATTGGCCGAGGCTGTCGGGGAAGATGACGACGCCGGTCGGCGACAGCGGCGTCGCGACGAACGGCTGGGTCGTCCAGCCGGCCGCCGTCACGACCCCGGTGAGGCCGCCGCCGTTGCCGAGATCCGTCCCGCCAGGGAGGTCGACGTCGCCGCGATCGGTGCCGCCGTGATTGTAGATCACGGTCGGATATGGGCCGCCCTCGGTCGGCGAGCAGATGAGGCCGTAGATCTTCCGGCCGTCCTCGACCGTGTAATAGCCGACGCTCCAGGCGACCGGCGCATAATAGGGGGAGTGGGAATTGGAGATCGTCCCCTCGACGCTGACCCACGGCTTTCCCGGGACGGCGCCGACGCCGTTCTGGTCGAAGAGCACGGTCGTGTTCCCGTCCGAAAAGGTCGGCGTCGAGAGAACCAGGTCCTTGCCGGACGAGAGCCACGAATTGCGCGCCGCGAGACTGAACGTATAGAGGTCCTGGCCGCCGGCCGACGCAGTAATCTCGAGCCGCCCCTGGCTCGTCGCGACATCGGGGACGATGGTCTGCGGCGCCCAGTCGCTCGCGGGCAGCGCGCCGGTGTTGAACGACCACGGATAGAGCGTGTAGCTCGTCCCGGAGGGCGCGGTATAGGACGTTCCGGTCGACGACGAGGCCGTCGTGCCGATCGTCACCGGCGAGCCCGTGTTGTCGTCGAGCGCCTTCAAAGTGATGGTCTCGCCGGCCGTGAGCACGAAGCCGGAGAGCGCCACGGGGTTCGACGAGAGGGCCGGCGTGCGGCTCGGCGGATCGATGACGCAGGCGGCGGCCGGCAGGCAGGCGGCCGCAATCAAGGCAACGCGCATGATGCACATGAGGCTCTCTCCTTCGCAAAAAGCGCGTCTTCGCGAGACGCGCCGCCTTTGGAGCGGGATTGCGAAAAAGTCAGAACCGGTTTTTCGCGAACAATCCCGCGATCGTTGAGAGAATCTGGAGCAAGTCGCGGTTCGACAGAAACGCATCCTGCTCCAGAGATCACCTGAATTCGGCGACGTGCTCCTCGCGCAACGCGCGCTTGAGAATCTTTCCGCTCGGATTTTTCGGCAGCGCCTCGGCGATGACGACGCGCTTGGGCGCCTTGAAGCCCGCGAGCACCTTGTGCGCGTGGTCGAGCACATGGCTTTCCTGCAACGCGACGCCCGCCTTCGGCACGACGATCGCGACCACCGCCTCGACCCAGTGGGGATGGGGCACGCCGATCACCGCGACTTCGGAGACGCCGTCGAGCCGGTAGATCGCCTCCTCGACCTCGCGGCTGGCGACGTTCTCGCCGCCGGTCTTGATCATGTCCTTCTTGCGGTCGACGACGCTGATGAAACCCTCGTCGTCGATCGTCGCGAGGTCGCCCGAGTGGAACCAGCCGCCGCGGAACGCTTCCTCCGTCTTCGCCTCGTCCCTGAAATAGCCGATCATCAGATGGGGCGAGCGATGGACGATCTCGCCGACCTCGCCGATCTTGACGTCGCGCATGGCGTCGTCGACGACGCGCGTCTCGACGTTGAGAACGGCGCGGCCGCACGAGCCGGGCTTGCGGAGCTGATCCTCGGGGCCGAGCATGGTCGCAAGCGGCGCGATCTCGGTCTGGCCGTAGAGGTTCCAGAGCCGCACGTCCGGGAGCCGCCGCGCCATCTCGCGCATCACCTCGACCGGCATGATCGAGGCGCCGTAATAGCCCTTGCGCAAACTCGTCAGATCGGCCGCGTCGAAACCGGCTGAGCGCAGCATCGCGATCCACACCGTCGGCGGCGCGAAGAACGAGGTGGCGCGCTCGCGCTCGACGAGGCGGAAGATGTTGTCGGGAACCGGCTTCGCGGTGACGATATTGATCCCGCCGGCCTGGATCGAGGGGCCGAGAAACACGTCGAGCTGGGCGCAATGATAGAGCGGGAGCGCGTGCACCGTGACGTCGCTCACGGAAATCTCCGCGTCGACCATGCAACTCACGTACTGCCAGAGGATCGCGTCGTGGGTGAGTTGCACGCCCTTCGGGCGCGACTCGGTGCCGCTCGTATAGACGATCTGCGCGACGTCGAAGCTTTCGGGCCCGTCCGCAGGCAATTCGCCGCCGGCCTCGATCAGCGCGAGCGCGTTGGTCATCGCCGCGACGGGCGCGGTCTCATCTTCCGATGGGAGCCACAGGAACTCGGTGACGCCGGGCGCCTGCGCGGCGGCCTTGCGGGCGACCTCGGCCATGCCGCTGTCTGAGGCCAGCATCCGCGCGCCTGAGTGCTGCAGGATGAAGGCGACGTCGTCCGCCTGCAGCATGAAGTTGATCGGCGCCATGATGGCGCCGAGGCGCATGAGGGCGTAGCGCAGCGCGACGAAGCCGTGGGAATTGCGCGCCAGCACGGCGACCACGTCGCCCCGCCTTATGCCGCGGCCGGCGAGCCCCGCCGCGAGCCGCTCCGAGGCGGCGTGGAAGGCGCGGTAGGTCCAGCGCGTCGCGCCGCAGGCGAGGCCGAGGCGGTCGGGCGCGCGTTCCGCCGAGCGCCGCAGCGTGTCGGCAAGCGTCTGGCGCCGGACGGCCGGGTCCATCGAGTTCCTCCCTCGCGGACAAACCGCAAGCGAGCGTAGGACGGACGGGGACCGGTGTAAATCGGCGGGCGCCTATCCCGTCGCGCCCGGCAGATGCTTCGCGAGAAAGCGGCCGGCAGTCGCGAGGCCCTCGGGCGAAATACTGTGGCCGAGGCCGGGGTAGAGATGCGCTTCGACCGAGAACCCCGCCTGGCTCAGCGCCTCTTTCGCCCGGACCGTCTCGGCCGGCGGGACCACCTGGTCGCGGTCGCCATGCAGGAGAAGAACCGAAGTCGTGACGGCCGGCTTCGGCCCCGGCATGGTCGCCAGACGCCCCGAGGCGGCGACGACGGCTGCGACCGGAAAGCGCCCCTCAAGGAGCGCGTCGAGCGACAGGATCGCCCCTTGCGAGAAGCCGAACAGGGCGACGCGATCGAGCCTGCCCGCAAACCCCGCCCGCTCGATCTCGCGCGCAACCACATGATCGAAGCCGGCGCGGGCCTTCTCGACCCGCCCGGCGCGATTGGCGTCGCTAACGCCAACAATGCTGAACCATTGCCGCCCCGAGGCGGCGCCGTGGAACGGTTCCGGCGCGTCGGGCGCGACGAAGCGCGCGTGCGGCAGAATCGGCTGAAGCGCCTCGCAGAGCGGCGACATGTTCGCGCCGTCGGCGCCGACGCCGTGCAGCAGGATGACAAGACTTCTCGCTCAAGGTTCCCTCGCCCTCGCCCTCGCCTTCACCCTCACCGTCGTCCGCAAGAGGGAGGCCATCAATGGTAGCCGATATCCGCCCGGACCTTGCCCCGGAACACCCAGTATGACCAGGCGCTGTAGAGGAGGACAATCGGCAGGAGGATGAGCACGCCGATCAAGAGGAAGGCCTGCGTCGCCTCGGACGAGGCCGCCTGCCAGATCGTGTATTTGTAGGGCACGATCATCGGGAAGAGGCTGATCGCGAGGCCGAGATAGGAGAGGACGAAGAGCGCGACCGCCCAGAGGAAGGGCGCGGCGTCGGAGCGGTCGTTGAGCGCCCGCCACTCGAGGAACGCGACAACGGCGGTCAGGATCGGCACCGGCGCGAGCCAGGCGATGTTCGGCCAGGAGAACCAGCGCTCGGCGATATGAGGGTGGACAAAGGGCGTCCACAGGCTGACCGCGGCGATCGCCGCGAGGACGCCGAAGAAGGCGTAGCGGCCGAGGCGGCGCGCCATCGCTTGCAACGGGCCCTCGGTCTTGAGCACGAGCCAGCCGGCGCCGAGGAGGGCGTAGCCGAACATCAGCGCGACGCCGGTCAGCAGCGAGAACGGGGTGAAGCAGTCGAGCGAGCGGCCGGCGAAATGGCGCCCGTCGACCTCGAACCCCTGGATGAAGGCGCCGAGCACCACCCCTTGCGCGAAGGCGCCGAGCGCCGAGCCGTAGCAGAAGGCGTGATCCCAGAAGCCGCGATGCTCGGCGTCGCGAAAGCGGAACTCGAAGGCGACGCCGCGAAAGACGAGCGCCAGCAGCATCAGGATCATCGGGAAATAGACGGCGGGCAGAATGATGGCGAAGGCGAGTGGAAAGGCGGCCATCAGCGCGACCCCGCCGAGGACGAGCCAGGTCTCGTTGCCGTCCCAGACGGGCGCGATCGAGTTCATCACGAGATTGCGCGAGCGCGTGTCCGGCGCGAAGCCGTAGAGGATGCCGACGCCGAGGTCGAAACCGTCGAGCAGCACGTAGAGAAAGACGCCGAGGCCGAGGACGAGCGTCCAGATCGGCACGAGATCGAAGACATGGTCGCCCATCGCGCTAATTCTCCGATCCGGCGCGCGGGAGCGCCTGAACCGGGCTTCGCGACCGCCCGCTGGCGATGAAGTCCGGCATGTCGGCCGCGATCGGCCCCTTGACGAAGACGCGCAGCATAAGGGCGACGCCGGCCGAAAACATCACGACATAGACGACGGCGTAACCCACGAGCGAGATCGCCACGTCCGCGCCCGTCAGCGACGGCGACACGGAATCGGCGGTGCGCAGGAGGCCGTATACGGTCCACGGCTGCCGTCCGACCTCGGTCGTCACCCAGCCGGCGATGACCGCGACGAAGCCGAGCGGCGCCATCAAGGCGCAGAGCCGATGGTACCAGTCGGCGTCATAGAGCTGGCCCCTGATCCTCAGCCACCAGCTCAACGCCACCGTCAGCATCATGAGCCCCCATGAGGCGAGCATGATGCGGAAGCCGAAGAACGGCGGCGCAACCGGCGGCCGGTCCTCGGGCGCGAACGATTTGAGGCCGCGCACCTCGCCGTCGAGGTCGTGGGTGAGGATGAGGCTGCCGAGACCCGGGATGGAGAATTCGTAGAGGTTCTTCGCGGCGGCGTCGTCGGGAATGGCGAACACGACCCACGGCAGGCGCCGGCCGCCTTCCCAGATCGCCTCGATGCCGGCGATCTTGGCCGGCTGATATTTTAGCGTGTCGAGCCCCTGCCGGTCGCCGATGACGGCCTGGAGCGGCACGAGCACGGTCAAGAGCCACAGCGTCATCGACAGCATGACCCGCGCCTCGTCGTAGAAAATCCGACGCAAGAGCCACCAGGAGGCGACGCCGGCGACGACGAACCCGGTCGTGATGTAGACCCCGGTCACCACATGCGCGAGCCGGTAGGGGAACGACGGATTGAAGATGATCTCGAGCCAGTCCCTCGGCACGAAGCGGCCGTCGACCACGTCGTAGCCCGCCGGCGTCTGCATCCAGCTGTTGTTGGAGAGAATCCAGAAGGTCGAGGCGAGCGTGCCGAGCGCCACCATGAGGGCGGCGAAGAAATGCGCCCACGGCGGCAGGAGCTTGCGGCCGAAGAGGAGCACGCCGAGGAAGCCCGCTTCGAGAAAGAAGGCGGTCAGCCCCTCGTAGCCGAGCAGCGGCGCGACGATGTCGGCGACCGCGTCCGAGTAGCGGCTCCAGTTGGTGCCGAACTGGAACGGCATGGTGACGCCCGAGACGACGCCCATGCCGAACGAGATGGCGAAGATCTTGGTCCAGAAGATCGAGATGCGCAGATAGACCTCGCGCCCGGTGAGAAGGCGCAATCCCTCCATGAGGCAGATGAACGAAGCCAGGCCGACGGTGAAGGCCGGCATGAGGAAGTGCCACGCCACGACCCAGGCGAACTGGACGCGCGACAGGATCAGCGGGTCGAGATGCACTTCGGTCCCCCCAAGGACGCAACAGATCGGCGTGCGGCCGGAAGTCTAGAGCCGCATTGCGACAAGTCCATCATGCATCCTGCGGCGGCCGGTCGCACCGCGGCATCGCCCGCGACGGTCGGTCGCACTCACAGGAAGCTCTGCGGATCGACGTCGATCGCGACCCTCACCCCGCCGCGCGGCGGCGGCGCGGCGGCGATGAGGGCGCGCAGGAACCCCTGCAGATCCGCGGAGCGCGGCGCCTTGGCGGCGAGACGGAAGCGGTGGCGCTTGCGCAGGACCGCGATCGGCGCCTCGGCCGGCCCGAGGAGGGTGATCTCATCGCCCTGCGGGGCGCCCCCGAGCGGGGCGATCTTCCAGCCCTCGCCTGCCCGCATCGTGTGGGCCGTGCGGGCGAGCGCGCGCGCGTGCGCCTCCGCCGCCCCCTTATCCTCGGCCGAGACGACGATCGCCGCGAGCCGCCCGAACGGCGGCAGGCCGCCCCGCCGCCGCTGCTCCGTCTCTTCCGCATAGAAGCGCTCGACGTCGCCCGACACGAGGGCCGAGATCACCGGATGGTCCGGCTGCCACGTCTGGATCACCGCCGAGCCCGCCCGCTCGCTGCGTCCCGCCCGCCCCGTCGCCTGGCGCAGAAGCTGGAAGGTGCGCTCGGCCGCGCGCGGATCGGCGGTGGCGAGGCCGACGTCGGCGTCGACCACGCAGGCGAAGGTAAGCAGCGGAAAGTTGTGGCCCTTGGCGACGAGCTGGGTGCCGATGAGAAGGTCGAATTCGCCGCGTTCGGCGGCGTTGAGTTGGCGCCGCAGGGTTTCGATCCCGCCGGGAAAGTCGGACGACAGCACGAGCGTACGCGCGTCGGGGAAGAGGAGCGCCGCCTCTTCGGCGAGCCGCTCGACGCCGGGCCCGCAGGCTGCCAGGCTCTCGATGTCGTGGCACTGAGGGCAGAGCTTCGGGCGCGGCTCGCTATGGCCGCAATGGTGACAGACGAGGACCGAGCGGAACCGGTGCTCGACGAGCCAGGCGGCGCAGTTCGGGCATTCGAAGCGATGGCCGCAGGAGCGGCAGAGGGTCAGCGGCGCGTAGCCGCGCCGGTTGAGGAAGAGAAGCGCCTGCTCACCGCGCTGAAGCGCCGCCTCGACGCCGGCGACTGCCTTCGGCGAGAGCCAGCGGCCGCGCGGCGGACCCTCGCGCTTCAGATCGACCGCCGTGATCTCCGGGAGCAGCGCGCGGCCGTATCGGGCCGGCAGCCGGAGCCAGCGGTAGCGCCCCGTTGCGGCGTTGACCCGCGTCTCGACCGAGGGCGTGGCGGAGGCGAGCACGATCGACGCCTGTTCGAGCCTGGCGCGCACGACCGCCATGTCGCGGGCGTTGTAGACGACGCCGTCCTCCTGCTTGTAGGCGCCCTCGTGCTCCTCGTCGACGACGAGGAGGCCGAGGTCGGCGAACGGCAGAAAGAGCGCGGAGCGGGCGCCGACCACCGCGCGCGCTTCGCCATGCGCGACCGCATTCAGCGTCCGCTCGCGCTGGCGCTCCGTTAGGCCCGAGTGCCACTCGGCCGGCCGCGCGCCGAAGCGCGCCGCGAAGCGGTCGAGAAACTGCGCCGTCAGCGCGATCTCGGGCAGCAGCACGAGCGCCTGGCGACCCTGCCGCAGCGCCTCGGCGACCGCCTCGAAATAGACCTCCGTCTTGCCGGAACCGGTCACGCCCTCGAGCAGCGTCGCGGCGAAGGCTCTGGCCGCGACCTGAGCGACGAGATCGTCGGCGGCCGGTCTCTGATCGGCGTTGAGAACGGTTGGGCGGAAGCCCGCGTCGAGGTCCGCCGCGAGGCGCTCGGCCGGCAGTTCGACGAGCTTGAGCGCGCCGTCCTCGACAAGGCCGTCGATCACGGCGGCCGAGCACCCGGCGCGTTCCGCAAGCGCCGCCTTCGGCGTCGGCGCCTCGGTCCCGGCGAGGGCCGAGAGCACGCGGGCGCGCGCCTCGGTCATGCGCCGAGGCGGCTTGCCGGTCGCGGCGACGCCGAATTTCGGCGCGGGCGGCTCGAGGATCTCGTGGGCGCGGACCGCCATGCGCAGCACCATGCCGCGAGGGCTCAAAGTCCAGCGGGCGACCCAGTCGACGAAATCGCGCAGCGGCTTCCTCAAGGGCGGCCAATCGCGGACCGCAGCCACCGCCTTCAGATTGTCGCCGCGCGCCTGCCGCACCGCCCAGACGACGCCGGTCGCATGGCGCGTTCCGAGCGGCACGCGAACGAAGGCGCCGGGCTCGAGCTTGAGATCGGCCGGCGCCCGATAGCTGTAGGCGGTGTCGACGGCGACGGGGATCAGAACGTCGGCGACGGCGCTGCCGGATGTCGAACTCGGGGCGCGGGGGCGGCACGGACATGGCATGGCTCAAGAGCAAGATGCGGTTCGGTCGAATCGCATCTTGCTCCAGATTCCCTGACATCGCGGGATTTTTCGCGAAAAACCGGTTCCCACTTTTTCACATCCCGCTGTAGCACGCTCGCGGGTCGGCGGTCCGGCGATCGGGCGGGTCGCCCGCGTTGGCGCCTGCTTCTCGATGTGATCTTCTCGACGGAGCGGAGGTCGGAGATCGGGGATGGCGGACGACGGGATGATTGCGCGGCGCGAAACTCAGGCTTCCGAGCGATTCGATGTGGCGATCGTCGGCGCCGGAATTTCGGGGATCGGCGCCGCCCATCACCTCAAGGCCCGCTGCCCCGGCGTCCGGTTCGTCATCCTCGAAGCGAAGGAGACGTTCGGCGGCACCTGGGTCACGCACCGCTATCCCGGCATCCGCTCGGACAGCGACCTCTTCACCTTCGGTTACAGCTTCAAACCCTGGAAAGGCAATCCGATCGCGCGGGCCGACGAGATCCTCGCCTATCTCGGCGAGGTCGTCCGCGACGACGGGACCGACGCGCACATCCGCTATCGTCACAAGATCGCGACGGCGCGCTGGTCGAGCGAAAGCGCCGACTGGACGATCGAGGGCAAGCGAACGGATACCGGCGAGCCCTTCCGCATCGGCGCGAATTTCCTCTGGATGTGCCAGGGATATTATCGTCACGACGCGGGCTACACGCCGCATTGGAAGGGTCTTGAGACGTTTGGTGGCCGGGTGGCGCATCCGCAGACCTGGCCGGACGACCTCGACTGCGCGGGCAAGAGGGTCGTCGTCATCGGATCGGGCGCGACGGCGGCGACGCTCATTCCCGCCATCGCCGATCGCTGCCGAAGCCTGACCATGCTTCAGCGCTCGCCGACCTGGTACATCCCGGCGCGCAACGCCAACGACCTCGCCGACACGCTGCGCGCGCTCGACATCGACGAGGCGTGGATCCACGAGATCACGCGCCGCAAGATCCTCTCCGATCAGGCCGCGTTCACGCGGCGCTGCCTCGACGAGCCGGAAGCGGTGAGGCAAGAGCTGCTCGGCGCGGTCGGCGCCTACCTCGGCGACGGCTTCGACATCGCGACCCATTTCACGCCGACGTACCGGCCGTGGCGGCAGCGCATCGCGTTCGTCCCCGACGGCGATCTTTTCCGGGCGATCCGGTCGGGAAAGGTCGCCGTCGTGACCGACGAGATCGACCAATTCGTGCGCGAGGGCGTCGTCACCAGGAGCGGCAGGCTGATCGAAGCCGACGTCGTCGTCACCGCCACCGGTTTCCATCTCAGCCTCTTCGGCGACATCGGCTTCGCGGTCGACGGCGAACCCATGAACCTATCGGAATCGGTGACCTATCGCGGGATGATGTTCACCGGCGCGCCCAACATGGCGTGGATCATCGGCTATTTCCGGTCGAGCTGGACGCTGCGCGTCGATCTCGTCGCCGAGTTCGTCTGCCGCCTCATCGAACACATGCGGGCGAAGGGCGTGACGAGGGTCGTCCCCCGGCTCGGCGCGCGCGAGCGCGACATGCCGCTCTCGCCGTGGGTCGACGCGGAGGACTTCAATCCGGGATACCTCGCGCGGGCCGCCAATCTCTGGCCCAAGCGCGGCGACCGGCCCGAATGGCGGCACTCGAACGACTATTCGTTCGACAAGGATCAATTCCCGAACATCGACCTCGACGACGAGGCGTTCGCCTACGGGTGACGACGCGGCGCGCGCCTGCGCGATCGGGGGCCGAGGAAGAGCCGGCGGGCCAGCCGCCGGCGCTTTGCTTCACGCCGGCGTCAGAGGCTCTTGTGCGAGCCGTCGCAATAGGGCGCGTTCTTGCTGGCCTTGCAGCCGCAGAGATACGCCGTCCCGGTCTTGTCGGCGGTGAAGGCGAGCGGGGTGAGCCCCGTGTCCTTGTGCGAGCCGTCGCAGAACGGCTGGTTCTTCGACCGTCCGCAGGCGCACCAGTAATAGGTCTTGGCGCCCTCGAGTTCCGTCGCGAAAGGCGCCTTCTGGGCGATTGTCGGTTCGGCCATCGTATTTCCCCCTCAAGAATACGGCCCGCGACGACCGCGGGCCTCAAGGATCGTTCGGCCAGCCAACTCGGCCTCAACGATTCACTTGGCCGGAGACTTCGCAGCTCCCTTGGCGGCCTCCTTGGCCGCCTCCTTCGCCGCGCCCTGCCCGTCCGTGCGCTCGGCGATACGCGCCGACTTGCCGCGCCGGTCGCGCAGATAATAGAGCTTGGCGCGCCGCACCTTGCCGCGCCGCACGACCTTCACCGAATCGATCACCGGCGAATAGACCGGGAAGACGCGCTCGACGCCCTCGCCGTAGGAGATCTTGCGGACGGTGAAGCTCTCGTTGAGGCCGCTGCCGCTGCGGGCGATGCACACGCCCTCGTAGGCCTGCACGCGGGTCCGGTCGCCTTCGGTGACCTTGACGTTGACGACGACGGTGTCGCCGGGCTGAAACGGGGGCATCTTGCTGCCCGGCAGCCTCGCGGCCTGCTCGGCCTCGAGCGTCTCGATGATGTTCATGGACCAAAACTCCTGCCGTGCGCCGGATTGCGGAACGAGCAAGCCGGCGAGCGCTTCGGCGCGCTGTTTTCATTTGAGGCGCGCCTCATAGGGCAAACCTCAGCCAAAGTCGAGGCCTATCGCAACCGTCCGCGCAACGGCCCATGGGCCGCCCGCATTTGCGCGAAGCGGGGGATCGTCCGAGAATGGTGCGGCTTTGGAAGAGTTTCGGCAAGTGACCCGTTCCGACCCCATATTCGACGTCGTCGTCGCCGGCGGCGCCGTCTCCGGCCTCGCGCTCGCCGCCGCGCTGAAGCAGGCGCTCGGCGACGGCGTCAAGGTCGCCGTCGTCGATCCGGCGCCGGCGCGCGCGTCGCGGCCGCCGCTGCGCACCGTCGCCATCGCCGAAGGCCCGCGGCTCTTGCTCGAGCGAATCGGCGCCTGGGAGGCGATCGACCCCAAGGCGCAGGCCATCGTCAGGATGGACATCATGGACGGGGGCGTGCGCGACGCGGTCCGCCTGCGCCATCTCCATTTCGATGCGAAGCCCGGCGTCCCCCTCGCCCACATGGCGTTCAACGACGACGTTCTCGCCTCTCTTGCTTCGCTTTCGGAGCGGCTCGGCGTCGTGCGGATCGGCGCCGCGGTCGCCCGCTTCCGGCCGGGCCCGCGGGTGGCGGAGATCGGCCTCGGCGACGGGCGGACGCTGACGACCCGCCTCGCGGTCGCGGCCGACGGGGCGCGATCCAGGCTCCGGACGCTTGCCGACATTCCCGCCTACGGATGGGACTACGACCAGTCCGGCATTGTCGCGACCGTCGCCCACGAGCACGACCACGAAGGCGTGGCCGAACAGCATTTCCTGCCCGCCGGTCCGTTCGCCATCCTGCCGCTTGCCGGCCGGCGGTCGAGCATCGTCTGGAACGAGCGCCGCGCCGACGCCCGCGCGCTGACCCTGCTCGACCCGGACGATTTCATCCGCCAGCTTCTCTTCCGCTTCACCCCGAAGCTCGGCGCGATCCGCCTCGCCTCGCGTGTCGAAGCCTTTCCGTTCCGCTTCCAGATCGCCCGACGCTTCGTCGGCGAGCGTCTGGCGCTCGCGGGCGACGCCGCCCATGTCGTGCATCCGCTCGCCGGCCAGGGCCTGAACCTTGGTCTGAGGGACGTCGCGGCGCTCGCCGAGACGATCGTCGGCGCGCTGCGGCTCGGCCTCGACCCCGGAGCGGCGGATGCGCTCGCCGACTATCAGCGCGCGCGGCGCTTCGACGCGGCGGCGAGCGGCATGGGGATGGACCTCATGAATCATCTCTTCTCCAACGATAACGCGCCGCTGCGCTTCGTCCGCGACCTTGGCCTCAGACTGGTCGACCGCGCCCCGCGGCTGAAGGATCTTCTGGTCGGCGAGGCGAGCGGGACGGCGCGCCGCACGCCAAAACTCCTGCGCGGCGCCCCCTTATGACGAAGGCCGACCGGCCGCGCACGCTCGCCGCCCAGGCGCAGGGCGTCATCGACGAGACGACGCGCGCGCTCGTGCCGCCGATCCATGTGTCGTCGACCTTCCTGCGCGATCCCGACAATCTCTATCGCAGCGGCAACGTCTACGGCCGTCCCGACAACGAGACCACGCGCCAGGCCGAGGCCGTCATCGGCGCGCTCGAGGGCGCGGCCGAGACGCTCGTCTTCGGCTCCGGCATGTCGGCCGCCGTCGCGCTCTTCCTCAGCCTCGGCGCGAACGCCCAAGGCGACGTCCATGTCGTGGCGCCGGCCGTGATGTATTGGGCGCTCCGAAGCTGGCTCGCGCGCGACGCGCAGGGCTTCGGCCTCAAGGTCGATTTCGTCGACGCGGAGGACCTGGCCGCGCTCAGGCGCGCCGTGCGGCCGCGCGAGACGAAGCTCGTCTGGCTCGAGACGCCGAGCAATCCGCTCTGGGGGGTGAGCGACATCGCGGCGTCGGCGGCAATCGCCCACGCCGCGGGCGCGCTGCTTGCGGTCGAACTCGACCTGCGCCACGCCGATCCTGACGCAGCCACTCGCGCTCGGCGCCGACGTCGTCATGCATTCGGCGACGAAGTACCTGAACGGCCATTCGGACGTGCTCGCCGGCGCGCTTGCTTTCGCCCGCGCCGACGGGCTCTTCGAGCGGACGCGCGATCTGCGCAAGGCGCACGGTCTCATCCTGCATCCCTTCGAGGCCTTCCTTCTGATCCGCGGCCTGCGCACGCTCGATCTGCGGGTCCGCGCCGCGTCGCTGAACGCGCTGCGCCTCGCCAACCGGCTGAAAGCGCATCCGCGCGTCGCCGCCGTCCTCTATCCCGGCCTGCCCGAACATCCGGGCCATGCGATCGCGCTGAAACAGATGCATGACGGCTTCGGCGGGATGCTGTCGATCCGGGTCCGCGGCGGCGCCGAAGCCGCGATTGCGGTCGCGGCGCGGACCAGGCTGTGGAAGCGGGCGACGTCGCTCGGCGGCGTCGAATCGCTGATCGAGCACCGCGCCTCGATCGAGGGCGAGGGCTCTCCCTGCCCTCCCGATCTCCTGCGCCTTTCGGCCGGCGTCGAGGACGTCGAGGACCTGTGGGCCGATCTCGATGAGGCGCTTGGCGAATAGACCGCGTGGGCCGAACGTCATGGGCCAGCGCCTCAGGTTGAACACCGTCAGCATGGGCGTTCAAGAACCGTTCACGCGGCCGTGAGCAAGGTCGGCCACGGAAGCCCAATTCGCATCGAAGAAAAGGACGACTGCATGCTTCTCCTGCGCCCCGCGCTGACCCTCCTCTTTCTCGGCGCCGCCATCCCCGCCCTCGTCGCGCCAGGCTACGCGCAGACCTGCGCCTGCCCGAGCCCAGGGGAGCCGGCAATGTCGCCGGTGATCCAGTCCGAGGAGCCGCCGCCCCCCTTGCCCGAATACGACCAGCCGCCGATCCCGGAACCCGGCTACATCTGGACTCCCGGCTACTGGGCCTGGAACACCTACGACTATTATTGGGTGCCGGGCGTGTGGGTGCCCCCTCCCCAGCCGGGCCTTCTGTGGACGCCGGGCTACTGGGCCTTCGTCGGCGCGGCCTATCTCTTCCATCCCGGCTATTGGGGCCCGCACGTCGGCTTCTACGGCGGGGTCAATTACGGCTACGGCTACAACGGCTTCGGCTATGGCGGCGGCCGCTGGGAAGGCAACCGCTTCCTCTACAACACGACCGTCAACAACTTCGGCGGCGCGCGGGTCACCAACATCTATTCCGAGCCGGTCGTGGTCGCGCCGGGTCTGGGGCGGACCAGCTTCAACGGCGGCCCGGGCGGCATTGGTCTCAGGCCGACCCCGGAGCAGGAGCGCCTGACGACGGAAGAGCACATCCGCGCGACGCCGCTCCAGGTGAACCAGGCGCGCGCCGCCAGCATGGACCAGAGCCAGTTCCGCACCTCCAATCAGGGCAAGCCCGGCGTCGCCGCGACCGCACGTCCGGGCGAACTGAAAGGGCCGGGCGTCGTTCCCGCAAAGGGGACGGCCGCGATCCAGCCCGGCGGCCCGACGCCGCCGCCCGCGCCGCTCGTCGCGCCCGCCGGCGAGCCGAAGCTGCCGCAGGGCATGAAGCCGGGCCCCGGCGGCCCAGGTGGACCGGCCGCGCCCAACGGCAAGCTGCCGGCCAACGCCACCCTGCCGCCGGCCGGGCAGCCCGGGGCGCCGGGAGCGCCCGGCGGGCCGATGACGCCGACGAAGCCCAATGGCGAGAAGCCGCCCGGGCAAAACTTCGCGCCCGAGAAGCTGACGAAGCCGACGCCGCCGCCAATGCCGAAGGCCGAGACGACCCCGCCGAACGTCCCGCCGCCCATGCCGAAGGCCGAGCGGACGCCGCCGAACGTCCCGCCGGCCGGCGGGACGATGCGCCCGCCGCCGCCGGCTTTCCAGAAGCCTCCCGGCGCCCCGCCCGTGCCCCAGGCGCAGATGCGCCCCGCGCCGGGCCAGTTCGCGCCGCGTCCCGGTCCGGGCGGACCCGGCGGCGCCGGCCCCGGCCCGCGGCCGGGCGGGAACGCGCCCGAGCGGCGGGGCGGGGGCGAATGCGGCAAGCCGGGCCAGCCCCCCTGCCGCTGAGGCGCTGAAGGCCGCCTCGCCCGGGCGTGAATTGAGCGCGTTCAACGGCTTGTGCCGGATTTTCCGGGCGAGTGTCATGCTCTGCCGTCGCCCCGAGGAGCGGCGCCGGAGGCGGCGCGTCTCAAAGGACGCCTCGCTGACCCGGCCCTCGCAAGGAGGAGGGCCGAGGGGCATGGCCGCCGTCCGGGCCCGGAAAAACCCGGGCGTGAAATGAGCCTTTTCAATGGCTTGTGCCGGAATTTCCGGGCGTATGTAACTCCCAAGGTGGGGGGCTCCGTCTTCGCGAGGAGCGAAGCGACGCGGCGATCCAGACACCCCAGCCGCCTTCGATAACGGCGGCTTCTTGTGCGGAACGTCCCGAAGCCTGGCGCGGTCGCCTCTCGATCGCCATGCTTCGCTCGCGATGGCGGCCGTGGGCGCCGACAGCCTGGCCGTTGCGGGCGATCGTCACGATCCCGCCTCGCGCCTCGCGGAGAGGCGCGGCCGCAGGCGACGCGCGTCTCGAAGGACGCTGGCTGACGCGGCGCGAGCCACGAGGGCCGTGGGGCGGCTGTCCGTCCGCCCTCCGTAAAAATCCGGGCGTGAAATGAGCCTTTTCAACGGTTTGCGCGGGATTTTCCGGGCGATCGTAACTGCCAAGCACCCGACCGAGGGCCTCGTCCTGAGGAGCGGCGCCGCAGGCGTCGCGTCTCGAAGGACGCTCCAGCGGATACGTCCGGCGCAGTCTGGAACGTCCTTCGAGACGCCTGCTTCGCAGGCTCCTCAGGACGAGGTCAGTGTTTGGATCGGCCCCACCTTGGCAGTTACGGGCGATCGCCGCGCTCCGCCCTCGCGCCTCGAGGGGCGCGACGGCGCGGCCTTGCGATGGTTCGGCGCATTGGAGCGAAAGGGTCATCGGGTCTCGTTCTTCTCGATAAGAACAAATATAGAACGTGCACCGTCAGACCGCAAGGAAATTCCGAAAGCCGGATTTCGATTTCGGCGTTTCGGACGCGGATTTCGGTGACACGCCCGCCTTTACCAAAAAGATGTCCCGTTTGCGCTCCGGCCGCGCCCGCGGCTGCGCAAATGCGCAAATAGGTAAATACGGGCGTGTCACCGAAATCCGCACCGAAATCCGCCAGGACGCGGCAGCGAGAGGAGACCCGAGCCGCACGGCGGGAGCGCCCGCCGCGCGCCCTCATCCGGCCGCGCTTCGCGCCCTTCCCCTGGAGGGAAGGGCGGCGGCGTCGGTCAGGGCGCCTTCGGCGAGCGCAGACCCGCCCGAGCCGGCGCGGTCCGAAGCTTCTGCTCCCACCATTTGGCGGCGCTCGCCTGGCCGACCCTGGCGGCCGCGATGAAGGCGGCGACGCCCAGCCCCGCCGCGACAATCAGGACGATCGCCGCGAGAGAGATGTCGGCCGCCGAAACCGTCGTATCCATCGAAGTCATTCCCCTGCCCGGACCTCCCCGTTTCAAGGCGGACCACGCTTTCCGGGCAAAGCGCGGCGCGCCTATTCGAACACGATCCCTAAGATCTCCCCGCGTTACGAATGTTAACATCATTTCAAGCGGCCCACGGAAATTCAAAGCGATTCTGGCGAGTTGGTAAATTTCCGCCGCCTTTGGGTCGCGAAGGCGCCTGAGACGCTGGCGTGGATGGCCTGGTCAAGCCCGGCCAGGACGCCGTGAAACTGAAAATCGCCGGCCTGCCCCCGCCCCCGCCTGCTCGCCGCGCGGGCGTCCTCGCGCCCTCCCTCCCTCTCCAGCGCGAATCCGGCTAAAGGCTTCCGCCCATGCCGGGCATGGTCCGCAACATCTTCTCGGTCGGCGGGTGGACGATCGTCTCGCGCCTCACCGGGTTCTTCCGCGACATGGCGCTCGCGGCGCTGCTCGGCGGGGGCGCGCTGAACGACGCCTATGTCGCGGCGATCAAGCTGCCGAACCAGTTTCGCCAGATCTTTGGCGAGGGATCGTTCAACTTCGCGTATCTGCCGACCTATACGCGGGTGCTCGAAACGAAGGGCCGCGAGCAGGCGGGCGGCTTCGCAAGCCAGGTCTTCACGCTTCTCATCCTGTCGCAGATCGTGCTGCTCGGCCTCGTCTATCTCGACATGCCGCTCCTCGTGCGGCTGACCTCGCCCGGCTTCGTCAGCGAACCGGAGAAATTCGCCAATGCGGTTTCGATGTCGCGGGTCATGTTCCCCTACATCGCCTTCATCGCCGTCTTCGCGCTTCACCAGGGGACGCTGAACGCCAACAATTCGTGGAGCATCCCGGCCATGGCGCCGGCGGCGGCGAACGTCTGCATGATCGCCTTCTTAGCTTTCGCCGCGTGGTTTCCGGGCGTGTCGCCGGGCGTCGCTGCGATGGCGAGCTGGGGGTTTCTGGCGTCGGGCGCGACGCAACTCGTCATCGCCATGTGGGACGCGCGGCGGCGCGGGCTCCTCGAGCGCGTGACCCTGCCGCGCCTGACCCCCGAAGTGCGCCAGTTCCTGTGGATGCTCGGGCCCGCCATCGGCATCTCGGCGAGCTACCAGATCGGCGCGCTCGCCGACCAGATCGTCGGCTCGCTCCTGCCGACCGGGGGGCTCTCGGCGATCAGCTACGCCGACCGGCTCTACCAGCTTCCGGGCGGCGTCATCGTCATCGCCACCGGCTCGGTGCTGCTCAAGGAAATGTCGATGCTGATCGCGCGCGGCGACGCCGGAAGCGCGCTCAACGCGCAGAACCGCGCGGCGTCGCTGACGGTCGCGCTCGGGGCGCCGTTCGTCGTGGCGTTCCTGCTCGTGCCCGACCTCATCATTGCCGCCGCCTTCGAGCACGGCGCGTTCAAGGCGAATGCGACGCATCAGGCGGCGAACGTGCTCGCGGCCTATTCGGTCGGCATGCCGGCCCTCTTCGTCGACCGGATCGTCGCGGCGAGCTTTCTGTCGCGCGGCGACACGGCGACGCCCTTGAAGGTGACGCTGGTCGGCGTCGCCTTCAACGTGGCGCTGAAGATCCTGCTCTACCGCCCCTTGGGCGCGCCGGGCCTGGCGCTCGCGACCGCAGCGGGCCTCTGGCTCAAGGTCGCCGGAACCTATGCGCTGGCGCGGCGGCGGGGCTTTGCTGCGCCCGACCCGCGCTTCATCGGCGCGGCGGCGGCGACCCTCTTCGCCGCGGGCGCGCTGGCGCTCATGCTGACGCTGGCCGACCCGCGGCTCGTCGCGGCGCTGGGTTCGATGCGCTTCGCCCGCGAGGCGCGGCTGCTCCTGCTCGCGATGCTCGGCGTCGCCGTCTATTTCCCCGCCCTCGCGGCGGGGCTGGCGCTGACGGGGTCGACGCCTGCGGGGCTCGTCGACATGGCGCGGCGGCGCCTGCGGCTTGGGGGGAGAGCTTGACGGGGCGCGCGGCGCGGCGCTCCTTAGCCTATTTGAAGCTTTCTTTGAGATAGGCTCTCATGGTCTGGCTCTTTCGTGACGGCGTCCAGCTCACCAAAAATCCGGCAGGAGCTTATGTCTATCGGTGGTGGCATTTGGACGTTCCCCGGTATGTCGGCGTAGGGACAGGGGGCCGTTGGCGCTCCCACCTCGACGGAACTCGAGATGTGAACCCCAAAAAGGCCGACTACTTCATTCTTCACCGTGCAGCGATGGCTTGCGAAATTGTCAGAGCGGAGCTGACCAAGGAGGAAGCGCACGAGCTGGAGGCAGAATTGATCCGCAAGCATGGATTGATCGACGCAGGCGGAACCCTTCTGAATTGGATGCTTGGCGCTTCAGCCCCAAAGCCAACCGGACGGGGCACCCCCGCCAGTAAGCACCTCTATTTTGCGCTGATGAAGCTTCCACCATTCGCCGCGAACGCGATCATAACGGTTCGTTCTCCGAAGAACCCGAAGCGGGTCAACACGGGCGGGTGGACAAATTTCGAATTGTACCCGCCTTGTGGCCGGTCAATTGCTGTTGGCGACCACAACAATGTCGCGAAGGCGCATGGCTTCGTGGGTCGAAGCCAACACAAGCATTTGTGTTGGGACGCCGCGCATCGATTTATCTCGATCTCTTTGCCGGATGGAGAGGCAGTTCCTATCGGCGCAACGGTTCCAACGGAGGAGTTCATGCGGGAAATAGAAGGAAGGTGGAATACTTGAAAACAAAATGGCTTGCGCGATGAGGGGCTGGGTGAGCGCCACTGAAGCCAATCCCCCACGCTCCTCACCCATGCCCTCTCCGCGCTCACGCGGGGCGAGGGTGAGTGCAGCGGAGTGTCACCCGTGATCGCTCAGGCGCGCGACCTGGCGCAGGAATTCAGCTTCCGCTTCCAGCGGACGCCGACCGTCAGCCGCGCGCCCGGACGGGTCAACCTCATCGGCGAGCACACCGACTACAACGACGGCTTCGTCATGCCGGCGGCGCTCGATTACGCGACCCTCGTCGCCGCCGCGCCGCGCGACGACCGCACCATCCGCGTCTATTCGATGTTCATGGACGAGACGCGGGTCTTCGACCTCGACGCGCCCGCGCCGTCAGGGCGGCACGACTGGTCGGATTACGTCTTCGGCGTCGCGCTGATGCTCGAGCGCAGCGGGCGCGTGCTCAGCGGCGCCGATCTCGCGATCTTCAGCGACGTGCCGCTCGGCGCGGGCCTGAGCTCGTCGGCCGCGCTCGAGGTCGGCGCGGCGCACGCGCTTCTCTCGGCCGCTGGCCTCGCGTTCGAGCCAGTGCCCGTCGCGCGCGTCTGCCAGCAGGCGGAGAACGATTATGTCGGCATGCGCTGCGGCATCATGGATCAATATATCGCGGCCTGCGGAATCAAGGGCCATTCGCTGCTGATCGATTGCCGATCGCTCGATTCGCGGCCTGTGCCGATCGCGCCGAACTTGCGACTCGTCATCGCCAATTCGAACGTGCGGCATCAGCACGCGGGCGGCGAATACAACGAGCGGCGTTCCTCGTGCGAAGAGGGCGTGCGGCTGCTTCAGCCCCATCTCGGGCCGATCAAGGCGCTGCGCGACGTGAAACCCGCCGACCTCGAGCGTTTCCGGCGCGCCCTGCCCGAGCGCGTCTATCGCCGCTGCCGCCACATCGTCACCGAGAATGCGCGCGTCCTCGAGGCGGAACGGGCGTTGAAGGCGGCCAATTTCGCCGCCTGCGGCCGGGCGATGAACGAATTGCAGATGTCGATGCGCGACGATTTCGAGATCACCTGCCCGGAGATCGATTTCCTCGCCGACATCGCGCAAGGGGTCGAGGGCGTCCACGGCTCGCGCATGACGGGGGGCGGCTTCGGCGGCTGCACGGTGAGTCTCGTCGAAGCGGATGCGGTCGAGCGTCTCGGCCGGACGCTCGTCGACGCCTACCGCGTCGCCTTCGGCCGCCACGCCGACATCTTCGTCTGCACGCCCTCCGACGGGGCGGGGTTCGTGGATCTCGACGAGGACGCAGCGCAATGAGGCCGAGCGGGGAGACGACCCCCTCTCCCCGCCAAGGCGGGGAGAGGGTTGGGGTGAGGGGCGCGGGGGATTGGCCTCCGAGTGTCGTCACCCAGCCCCTCATCCTAGCCTGCTCCCCGCAAGCGGGGAGAAGGGACAAATGACCCCCGCCTTCGCCGCGACCTCGCACCGGCGCCTCAACCCGCTGACGGGCGAGTGGGTGCTGGTGTCGCCGCACCGGACGCAAAGGCCATGGCAGGGCAAGCGCGAGGCGGCGCCGGCAAGCGACCGGCCGGCCTACGATCCTGCCTGCTATCTCTGCGCCGGCAACGTGCGCGCCAATGGCCAGCGGAACCCCGACTATTCCGCGACCTTCGTGTTCGACAACGACTTTCCGGCGCTGACCGCCGACGCGCCTGCCGAGCGCCTGGACGACGGTCTTATCGTCGCCGAGGGCGAGACAGGAATTTGCCGGGTCCTGTGCTTCTCGCCGCGCCACGACCTGACGATTGCTCAGATGCAAGTCGCCGACATCGCCCGCGTGGTCGACGCATGGGTCGAGGAGACAATCACGCTCGGCGCCCGCGCCGATGTCGCCGGGGTGCAGATCTTCGAGAACCGCGGCGAGATGATGGGCGCATCCAACCCGCATCCGCACGGGCAGATCTGGGCGACGCGCCATCTGCCGAACGAGATGGTCAAGGAGACCGAACGGCAAACGCAATATCTGATCGCGCACGGGGCGCCGCTGCTCGTCGACTATCTGGCGCAGGAACTCGCCTCACGCGAGCGGATCGTTTCGGAGAACGACCACTTCGTCACGCTGACGCCCTTCTGGGCGATCTGGCCGTTCGAGACGATGATTTTGCCGCGGCGCCGGATCGGCGGCTTCGACGAGCTTCAAGGCGACGAGAGGATGGCGCTCGCCGGCGCGCTCTCCGATCTCACGCGCCGCTACGACCGGCTGTTCGACGTGTCGTTTCCCTATTCGATGGGCTTCCACCAGAAGCCGACCGACGGCGCGGTGCACGCCGAATGGCAGATGCACGCGCATTTCTATCCGCCGCTCCTGCGCTCGGCGACGGTGAAGAAATTCATGGTCGGCTTCGAGATGCTCGGCTCGCCGCAACGCGACCTCACCCCCGAGGCGGCGGCCGAAAGGCTGCGCGAGGTTTAGGGGCCGCCGTCATTGGCACGCGCTTCGGCGGCAGGGCGGCGCACGAGCGGATGCGCACGGGTTGAAAGCGGCCCGGGCCTCGTATTAGGATTCGCTCCCGATCGCGCCGAGGGTTTTCCGAGGGACCAAACGAGAGCCTGGAGGATCCATGAAACGAGCCGCCGTATTGCCCTCGGCCCTGGTCCTCGCCTTGTGGGCGCCTTCGCCCGGCGCGCTCGCCGGTCCGCCGCCGCCGGCGACCGGAAGCATCGAGGTGATCGCCTGCCCGTTTGGAGCGCTCAACTGCGCGGTATCGAGCCCGGCGATCTCGTTTCCGCCGGAGCTTACGACAGTCACGGTCAGCGCGCCGACCCTCGGCAGCGCAACCTCCGTCGGGGCCATTCAGTATCAGCCGGCCAATCCCAATGAGACCCCGGACGCCGAGGCTTCCGCCTATGTGACGGCTTATCCGGGTTCGAGCGTCAATCTCCTGTTCACGTCCTTCTTCCAATTCATACCGATCAGCCCGGGCGCTTCCGGCGTCGTGTCCGCGCCCGTCAACGCGGCCGCCGGCGTGTCGGAGGGAGACAATCCGTCCACCCATCAGCCGATCACAGGCGACCCGATCTACGCGTCCGTCAAAATCACCGACGTCTCGCAGGCGACGCCCACGACCGTCTTCTCGGCCTGCGCGGGCATCGGCACGATCTGCTCCGGTTCCACGATCGATGAGAACCCGTTCGATATCGCCGAGAACGTCAACTTCATCGCTGGCGACACATATGCATTTCAGCTTCAGATCGCGGTGAGCTTCGACAACAGCACCGGCGGCGATCACTACGCGACCGCCTCGATCGACCCGTATGTCGCCAATGACGACCCGGCCGACTTCGCGTTGCTGTTCAGCCCCAACCTTGTGGCGGTCCCCGAGCCCTCGACCTGGACGATGATGTTGCTGGGCCTCGGCGGCCTCGGCGCCTTCGCGCGCTTCCGCGCGCCGCCTCGCCCGAAGAGCGCATGATCGCTTAAAGCGCCCGATGCGCTCGGGCGCCAGCAGATTTCAAACCGCTGGAGAGCGCGCCTGGGCGTCAGCCGGAGGCAGGGTTGTCGTCGATCAGACTGCGGCGCTTTCGGTGCACCGCCGCCTCCTCCGTGACCCAGATGCGCTGGCGCCCGTGCAAGAACGCCGTCAGCGCCTCGCGCCGGTGGGCTATTCTCCATCTGACGATCGACGCCGTCTGTCCGTTCAAGACGTGGGCCTTCAACGTGACGCCCGGCGGTCGGTGGGCAACCGTATGGCCGCTCATGCGCTCCTCCGATCGACCTTAGCGCCCCTCCGCGCCTCTTCCGATCGCGCGGTTAAGGGGTTGTTAAGGGTAGGGACGGTTTCTGGCGTCTTTTTGTTCCTGCCCGTCGTGCACAGGAATTATTTGCATGGGCGGCGCCATATTGACAAGCGCGTCCTGCGGTTTGTGGTTCAGGCGAGCTTACCGGGGCGCATGGGCTTCAAGCGAAGCCGGCGCGAACGTCTCCGCCCGCGCCATGTCCCACATCTCGCGCCAGCGGGGTTCGCGCGCGCCTTCGGCGAGTTCGCCGCGTCTCGGCGCCGGGTAAAGCTCGGCCAGGGTCATGGTCTCGCGGGCGCTGACCCGGCGCGAGAAGTGGTCGGGGCGGAAATCCTGCGGATGCTCGAGGCCGGCGGCGGCGGTGAGTTCGGCGAGCGCGTGCAGCATCGAGGCGTGATAGGCGCGGACCCGCTCCATCTTGTCCTCGACCACCAGCGCCCGGGCGCGCATCTTGTCCTGCGTCGCGACGCCGGTCGGGCAGCGGTCGGTGTGGCAGCTCAGCGACTGGATGCAGCCGAGCGCGAACATGAAGCCGCGCGCCGCGTTGCACCAGTCGGCCCCGAGCGCCATCGCGCGGGCGACGTCGAAGGCGTTGACGATCTTGCCGGCGGCGCCGATGCGGATGCGCTCTCGGGCGCCGATGCCGATCAGCGCATTGCGCACGAAGACGAGGCCCTCGCGCAAAGGCATGCCGAGATGGTCGGCGAATTCGAGCGGCGCCGCGCCCGTGCCGCCCTCCATGCCGTCGACGACGACGAAGTCGGGGTAAACGCCCGTCTCGACCATCGCCTTGCAGACGCCGAGAAACTCCCACGGGTGGCCGACGCAAAGCTTGAAGCCGACCGGCTTGCCGCCGGAAAGCGCGCGCAAACGTGCGATGAAGGCGACGAGTTCGAGCGGCGTCGAGAAGGCGCTGTGCGCCGCCGGCGATACGCAGTCCTTCCCCTGCTCGACGCCGCGGATGGCGGCGATCTCCGCACTCACCTTGGCGCCCGGGAGGACGCCGCCGTGGCCGGGCTTCGCCCCCTGCGACAGCTTGATCTCGATCATCTTGATCTCGTCGCGCACCGCGAGGCGGGCGAATTTCTCGGGGTCGAACAGCCCGTCCGGCGTCCGGCAGCCGAAATAGCCGGAGCCGATCTCCCAGATGACGTCGCCGCCGCCGGCGCTGTGGTAGGGGCTCAAGCCCCCCTCGCCCGTGTCGTGGGCGAAGCCGCCGAGGCGAGCGCCCTTGTTGAGGGCGAGAATGGCGTTGGCGCTCAGCGCCCCGAAGCTCATGGCGGAAATGTTGAACACCGACATCGAATAGGGTTTCACGCAATCGGGGCCGCCGACGACGATCCGGAAGCCTTCCGCGGCGACCGGCTTCGGCGTCATCGAGTGGCGCAGCCATTCGTGGCCTGTTGCGTTGGTGTCGAGGAGCGTGCCGAACGGCCGCTTGTCGAGGACCATCTTCGCCCGCTGATAGACGGCGGCGCGCTCGGTCCGCGAGAACGGCAACCCATCGGTTTCGCTCTCGAAGAAATACTGCCGCATCTCGGGGCGGATCTCCTCGAGGATGAAGCGCAGATGCGCGGCGATCGGATAATTGCGCAGGACCGCATGGCGGGTCTGGACGAGATCGTGGAGGCCAAGCGCGGTCAGCGCGGCGAAGAGCGCGGCCGCTGTCCACAAGACCCCGTTCACCGCCGGCGCCGCCCCGGCCGCGATCAGCCCGACCGAAACGACGAGCAGGAGCGCCGCGAGGGTCAATACGAGAAATCGCGGCGAAAGGGCGAGACTGAGCGCGGGCACGGGGCTTTCCTTCGAGAGCGGCGCGGGGCGAACCGCCTCGCGACCCGCAAGCTTCAGGCATGGGCGTCGCGGCCGCGGCTCTCGCGCGTTATTTTGTGAAAAGAAGATAGCTCGGACCGCCCGCCCGCGATTTGATCTCGATCAGGGGAAAACGGGAAAAGGCCGGACCCACGCTTCCGTGGCGTCGGGCCGTGGGGGAACCGCGCTAGCTAGTTCGCGGGACCTCCAGCGGGGTCGGCGGCCGCGAGCCGCGGCTGGCGCACGAAGGCGCTGACGAGGCCGAGCACGACGAGGTTCAGCGCAAGCGCGGCGATGCCGATGTTCACGTCGTTGAGCCGGTCGGGGAGAAACGGCAGCAGGTTCGTCAGCGTCAGGTGCTGCGTCGTCGTCAGCGCCACCGTGCCGACGCCTGCAACGACGCCGGCGACGGCGCCCGC
Organism: uncultured Alphaproteobacteria bacterium; assembly: GCA_963829505.1. Taxonomy (GTDB): domain Bacteria; phylum Pseudomonadota; class Alphaproteobacteria; order Rhizobiales; family Beijerinckiaceae; genus Roseiarcus. The sequence goes on along the minus strand of CAWHIL010000005.1, from coordinate 147,597 downwards.
GGGACTGACGGGGTTGCGCGGCAGGAGGCTCGCGATCAGGGCGGGAAACAATTGCGTGACGAAGGCGTAGCCCATCAAGAGGAGCGACACGATGGTCTGGCCCCCGCCGATCGCGAAATAGACCGCGACGAGCGCCCAGACGGGCACGGAGGCGCGCGCGATAAGCGCGATGCGGTTCGGATTCGTGACGCCGGCCATGGGCGCGAAGAGGTCGTTGGCGAAGAGGGTCGCGGCCGACATGAGAATCAGCGAGCCCGGCACGAGCGCGGTCAGGACGCCGGCGCCGCCGATGATCCCCACCACCCACGGATCGAAGGTCTCAATGGAGATCTTGAACAGCGCCAGATCCACTTCCCCGCCCTTGAGCCCGGGAACCTTGAGGACCGCGGCGAAGCCGACGAAGAACACGAAGAGCAGGATGAGCTGGTAGAGCGGCAGGAAGATCGCGTTCTTGCGGAACACGCGGGCGTCGCGGGCGGTGAACACCGCCCCGAACGAATGCGGCCACATGTAGAAGCCGAGCGCCGACAGAAGCACGCTCGAGGAGAACCACAGCACGCTCTGGCCGCGCTCGGGAAGCGCGAGGAAGCCCGGCTTCGCCTCATCGATCGCGGCGAACATGGCGCCGTACCCGCCGTAGAGATGGAGCGGCAGATAGATGCCGAGGAAGAGGACGACGGCGAGGATCAGAATGTCCTTGATGACCGCGTTCCATGCCGAGCCGCGCACACCCGACACCATGACGTAGGCGGTGACGATCGCAGCCCCAATCCAGATCGCGACATCGGGCGAGATCGTCCCGGAGGAACTCGTCGAGACGATGATGCCGAGGCCTTTGAGCTGCAGGACCATATAGGGGATGAGCGCCACGACCCCGACGAGCGCGACCACGCCGCCGAGCACGGGGCTAGAATACCGATGGCGGAAATAATGGGGCTGCGAGACCAGGTGGTGATCGCGCCCGTAGCGCCAGATCGGCGGCAGGAGCCAGTACGACAGGATATAGGCGAGGCTGCCGTAGGCGAGGATGTAATAGGTCGGCCCGCCCTTCCCGTAGGCCCAGCCGCTGCCGCCGAGGAAGGTGAAGGTGGTGTAGATCTCGCCGGCGAGCAGCAGGAAGACGAAGAGCGCCCCGAAGCCGCGGCCGGCGACCGTCCATTGTTCGAGGTCCATGTCCCGGCCGTGCGAGGCGCGGAGACCGAGCGCCAGCGCGAGCGCGGCGAAGGCGAAGATGATGAGAAGCGCGACGTTCACGCGCCGCCTTCCCCGGCGTCGCGGTTGACGGGATCGAGCGCGTAGATCAGCGCCATGATGACCGCCGTGAGCACGACCCAGGCGACCAGCCAGGCGAGCAGGAGCGGCATGCCCATGACGAGCGGCTGAACCCTGTTGAGGAAAAAGGGGCCGACGAGGAGGCCGAGAAAGGGTAGCGCGGCGAGCCAGCGGATCAAAGGGGGCTGCCTCCGGCGAAGGGGAGCCAACGATTAGGGCATAGGCGGGCGCGAGAGTTGAGCGCGCGCCTTCCCCCGGCGCGCCGGACACGGGACAGGTGCAGCGCTCGAAGCAGGGGCGCGAACGCCCCTAGCTCCGCGACAGCGCCTCGACCGCCCGGTCGAGCTGCGGGTCGGCGCCTGCCGCGTAGCGGCGGTCGAACGGCACGGGGATCGTCGGCTCGACGCCGACGCCCTCGAGCCGCTTTCCGTCCACGAGCACGTCATCGACCGCGAGCAGGAGCAGGCCCTCGTCGCCGATCAGGAACGCGGTCGCCGCCAGCACCGCGCCCTCGGTGTGGGCCCCGACGAGCGGTCCGAGCCCGTATTCCCGGAAGCCGTAGGCCAGCACCTCCTTGCCGCTGCGCGTGGCGCCGTTGACGAGGGCGGCGACGGGTTTCCGCCATTTCGCGCCGACGAATTCCGTCTCGCCGTTGCGATCGGCGACCTGCATTGTCGGCGCGCGGGCGTTGAAGAGGTCGAGATACCAGGGCTGCGCCCCGCCCCAGCCGTCGCGCAGGTCCCAGACGAGCGCGTCCGCGTCCTTCAGCGCCCCCTCGGAGATCAGATCCTCGAGCGCCCCCTGATAGCGGCGGCTGGCGTAGGACCAGACGCGAACATAGCCGATCCGCGCGCCGCCCTTTGCCGCGATGACGCGGGCGCTCTGCTTCAAGCCCTGGAGGAACATCTCGCCAGGGCTTAGATCAGCCGGCGTGACCGGGACGTCGATCGCCGGACCGCCGGCGGCGCGCCGGATCGACAAAACCGCCCGGCCGCCGGCCTTGCCGCGGAACGACCCGACCGGCTCGAACGGCTTGCCGTCGACGGCGAGGATTTCGTCGCCGACGAGGAGGCCCGCCGCGTGGGCCGGCGCGCCGTCGATCGCGCCGACGACGAAGACGCGGCCGGAATCGTCGGTCTCGGTGAACATGCCGACGCCCGGATAGCGGATCTCGCCGCCCGGAAAGACGCGTTCGAGCCCGCGCCGCTCGAACGCGCCTTCGAAGATGTCGGCGAGCTGGTAGAAGGCCGGGTCGTCGCGCGTATAGAAATGCGTGTGCGAGGCGTTCAGGGTCGCGAGCATGGCGTTGATGGCGTCCGCCTCATCGCCGGGCGTACGGGCCGCCTCCGCCTTTGGCCGGAAGCGCTCGCGCGTCGCCGCCCAGTCGAGCCCGTTGAGGCGCGGATCGTAGAAGCGGTCGCGCACCAGCTCCCAGACCTGATCGAGGGCCGAGCCCGCACGCGGGGTCGAAAGCGAGGGCGCCTCGTCGGCCAGGGCGGGCCACGCCGCGGCGAGCGCGGCGGACGAGGCGACCCCGAGGAAGTCTCTGCGCGTTGCAAACATGTCGATTGCGGCTCCAAAACTCCTGGAGCGCCGATGTGCGCAAAGATCGGGGCTCCTTCGTGTCCGAGCGGCGCGCGAACCGAGACGAAAAGGCGCCGTTCCCCTTCCCCAGCTTGCCGGGGAGCCCGGCCACAGGCTCTTCCCCACTTCGTGAGACCTATGCGAATCGATGTGCGGCCGACGTTGACGTCCCCTCCCCCTTGTGGGGGAGGGACGGGGCGGGGGGTCACGCGGACCTTGGGAATGAGGGCGATCTTCCGGAGAGGTCGGCGTGTGTTCGCCTCAACGGCAACCTGTGGTGAGACCCCCCTCCTCGATCCTCCCCCACAAGGGGGGAGGAGGAATGGGCCGCCCGACATTTCGCAGAGGTCCCCACTTCGTGGAGAAGGGGTCCCCGTGGAACACTGACTTAAGGTTACGCGGCCACGACCGCTTCGCTGCGCGCCCTCAGGCCGCCTGGTAGCCGGCGATGCCCTTGATCTCGAGGAATTCCTCGAGCCCGTATTCGCCGTATTCGCGGCCGTTGCCGGATTGCTTGTAGCCGCCGAACGGCAGAGCCGCATCCCACGCCGGATAGTTGATGTAGACGTTGCCCGAGCGCATGCGCCGCGACGTCTCCCGCGCCTTGGCGAGATCCTTGGTCTGGAGGTAGGAGGCGAGGCCGTAATGGGTGTCGTTGGCGCGCTCGATCGCCTGTTCGACGTCGTCGTAGGGCATGATGGAGAGCACCGGACCGAAAATCTCCTCGCGCGCGATGCGCATGTCCGGCGTCACATCGGCGAACACGGTCGGCTTCACATAATAGCCGCGGTTGAGGTCGGCGGGCAGTCCGGGACCGCCGGTGACCAGCGTCGCGCCTTCGGCGACGCCGCTTTCGATGAGATTCTGGATCTTGTCGTACTGCACCTGGCTCACGACCGGTCCCAGCATCGTGCCGGGCGCATCGGCCGCGCCGACCCGATATCCCTCGGCCGCATCTTTGGCGTAGCGGATGACGTCGTTCTGCCGCTCGCGCGGCACGAACATGCGCGTCGGCGCGTTGCACGACTGACCGCTGTTCAGATAGCAGCCTTCGACGCCCTTCTTCACCGCCGTCGCAAAGTCCGCGTCGGGGAACAGGATGTTGGCTGACTTTCCGCCCAGTTCCTGGTGCACGCGCTTGACCGTGTCGGCGGCGGCCTTGGCGACAAGCACGCCCGCGCGGGTCGAACCGGTGAACGAAACCATGTCGATGTCGGGATGGCTCGCGAGCGCCTGCCCGACCGTCGGCCCGTCGCCGTTGACGAGATTGAAAACGCCCTTGGGCACGCCCGCTTCATCCAGGATTTCGGCGAAGACGATGGCGTCGAGCGGCGCGATCTCGCTCGGCTTCAGGACCATCGTGCATCCCGAAGCAAGCGCCGGCGCGACCTTGCAGGTGATCTGGTTCAGCGGCCAGTTCCACGGCGTGATCATGCCGACGACGCCGATCGGCTCCTTCACCACGAGCGAGCCATTGAGCATCCGCTCGAACTCGAAGCTCTCGAGGGTTTCCGCCATCTTCTGAAGATGCGCGAGGCCGATCCCGACCTGATTGTTGAGCGCGAAAGCGCGCGGCGCCCCCATTTCGCGCGACACCGCCAGCCCGAGGTCGGGCGCGCGCTTCTTGTAGATCTCGACGATCCGCCGCAGCAGCGCGAGCCGCTCTTCACGCGAAGTGAGCGAGAAGGTCGCGAAGGCGCGCCTGGCTGCGGCCACCGCCTTGTCGACATCGGCCTTCGCTCCCAACGCGATCTTCGCGAAGGCCTCCTCGTTGGACGGGTCGATCACGTCGATGGTGTTCGGCGTCGAAGGTTCAACCCACTTGCCGTCGATATAGAACTGCAGATCGTGAGACATGTGAACCTCCCGAAGTGGAGACCGAAGCTCCGCCATTCGCCAAGAACTATTACGCCAAACCCGGCTTGCCTAGAGGCCGCCGTCCTTCCGCGCTGGCAGGCGCTTCCAGGGTCAGGCCACCGCCCTCGTCCTGAGGAGCGGCGCCGAAAGGCGACGCGTCTCGAAGGACAACTTGGGGCGCCTCCGCGGGCGTCCTTCGAGACGCCGGCTTCGCCGGCTCCTCAGGACGAGGGCAGTGGGGTTGCTCCGACCGGCTACCGCCCCTACTCTCCCCGCTCCTTCCTGAGCTTCGCCCAAAGCTCGAGGCGCTTCACGATCTCGCGCTCGAAGCCGCGCTCGACCGGCTCGTAGAGCCTGCGACGGCCGAGCGCGTCGGGCCAGTAGTTCTGGCCCGAAAAGGCGTCGGGCGCGTCGTGATCGTAGGAATAGTCCGCGCCGTAGCCTTCGCGCTTCATGAGCCGCGTCGGCGCGTTGAGGATCGTCTTCGGCGGGGTCAGCGAGCCGCGCTCTTTCGCCAGCGCCTGCGCCGCGCCGAACGCCTTGTAGATCGCATTCGATTTCGGCGCCGTCGCGACATAGACGAGAGCCTGCGCGATCGCCAGCTCGCCCTCCGGGCTGCCCAGAAAATCGTAGGCGTCCTTGGCCGCGACGGCGACCGCGAGCGCCTGCGGATCGGCGAGGCCGACGTCCTCGGAGGCCATGCGCACGACGCGCCGCGCGATGAAGAGCGGGTCCTCGCCGGCGTCGAACATGCGCGCGAGATAGTAGAGCGCCGCGTCCGGGTCGGAGCCGCGCACGCATTTGTGCAGCGCCGAGATGAGATTGTAATGGCCGTCCTGCGCCTTGTCGTAGAGGGGCGCGCGCCGCTGCACGACCTCGACGAGGCGGGACGCGTCGAGGATCTCGCCCGGCCTTGCGGCGCGCCAGACTTCCTCGGCGAGCGTCAGGGCGGCGCGGCCGTCGCCGTCCGCCATGCCGATCAGCGCCGCGCGGGCGTCGGGTTGAAGCGGCAGCGGCCGGGCCTCGAGCCGCTCGGCGCGCTCGATCAGCGCCTCGAGCGCCTCCGCCGTCAACGCGCGGAAGACGAGCACGCGGGCGCGCGACAGAAGCGCGGCGTTCAGTTCGAACGACGGGTTCTCGGTGGTCGCGCCGATCAGCGTCACCGCGCCGTCCTCCATGACGGGCAGGAAGGAATCCTGCTGGGCGCGGTTGAAGCGATGGATCTCGTCGACGAAGAGCAGCGTGCCCTTGCCTTGGGCGCGCCGGATGCGGGCGGCGTCGAAGATCTTCTTGAGTTCGGCGACGCCCGAATGGATGGCCGAGACCTGGACGAAGGCGTCCGCGCGCATCGCGCCGATGAGCCGCGCGACCGTCGTCTTGCCGCTCCCCGGCGGCCCCCAGAAGATCATCGAGCCGAGCGTCGGCGCTTGCAGAAGCCGGGTCAGCGCGCCGTCGGGGCCGGTGAGGTGTTCCTGTCCCGAAACCTCGGCCAGCGTTTTGGGCCGCATCCGCTCGGCGAGCGGAGCGGGCGGCGGCTCGCCCCGAATGGGCGGATCGTCGAACAGGCTCATGGGGCCCGTTGTCCCGCCGGGAGGCGCGGCTGGCAAGCGGGCTTCTCCGCCCGGCGCATGCGAGACATCGTCGTGATGGATTCCGGCATTGTTTGCTTGCTGGCGATTCTGCGCGAAATGACTTTGATCTCAAGGACGGCCTTTCAGGCCGCCGCCGGAGGCGGTGCGCCTTTGGCGCATCCTTGACATCAAAGTTATTTCGCGCCCCGCTCCGCCCAGCAAATCAATGACGGGCTATGCCTCCGCCCGGGTCGGCGCATCGGCGCCGGCCGCGAAGCAGGCGGCGCTGCGGCGTCGCGCCGCCTTGCCGGAATCGGGCCTTCAGGCTCATGCTCGCGCGCGAGCCTTCACGAAATGCCGGGAAGCCCGCGATGTCCGCCTTCGTTCTCCCCTATGTCCCCTCCGAGCACTTGGGCTTCATGCCGGACCGGCTCGACCGGCTGACCGCTGCGATGGAACGTGAGATCGACGACGGCAAGACGCCCGGCATGTCGCTGCTCGTCGTCCGCCACGGCAAGGTCGCCTACCGGCAGACGCTCGGCAAGCTCGCGCCCGACGGGCCGCCGATGCGCGAAGACGCGATCTTCCGCATCTATTCGATGACGAAGCCCGTCGTCTCGGCGGCGGCGATGATGCTCGTCGAGAAGGGGCGGCTCGCGCTGCCCGATCCGGTGTCGAAATATATTCCCGCATTCGGCGAATCGAAGGCCGGCGTCGAGACCGCGGACGGCTTGATGCTCCTCCCGCTCACGCGGCCGATCACCATCCACGACCTCATGCGCCATACCTCAGGCATGGTCTACGGCTTCAACGGCGCGACCGCGATCCACAAGCGCTGGGCGTCGGCCAATCTCTTCGATCTCGGCAAGACGACGGCCGAGCATTGCGACGCCATCGCGGCGCTGCCGATGCACGGCCAGCCAGGCGAAATGTGGAACTACGGCCATGCCACCGACGTGCTCGGCCGGATCGTCGAGGTCGTCGAGGGCGCGCGGCTGAGCGACGTCCTGCGCGAGCGCATTCTCGCGCCGCTCGACATGGAGGACACCGCTTTCTTCACGCCCGCGGCGAAGCTCGCGCGCCGCGCCGAGCCGTTTTCCTTCGGCGGCCTCGAGACCTTTGCGCCCGACACGATCGACGTCGTCGCGCCGCCGCATTTCGAGATGGGCGGCACGGGGCTCGTCTCGACCCTGTCGGACTATGCGCGCTTCCTCGCCATGCTGACGAACGGCGGTATTTTCCAGGGGGCGCGCATCCTCGGGCCGCGCACGATCGCCTTCATGGCGAGCGACCATCTCGAGCCGGGCTGCGTCAAGCAGGACCCGCTCCTGTGGCCGGGCCACGGCTACGGCCTCGGCTTCGCGGTCCGCACCGACGAGGGACGGGCGCCGACCGCGGGGACAATCGGCGAGTATTTCTGGGGCGGGACGGCCGGCACCTATTTCTGGATCTCGCCAGCGGATTCGCTGTTCGCGGTCATGCTGGCGCAGGCGCCGCTGCACCGCGATTATTTCCGCTGGCTGTTCCGCGATCTGGTGACGGCGGCCATGCTCTGAGGTTTCCCGCGCCCACGACTTGGGCGCCGGATCGTCACACCCGAGGCCCACGACTCGTGCTAAGGCGCGGGCCCATGAACGATTTCTCTTTCTCCACGCTGACGATCTGCGGTTTGGCCGAACTCGACGGGCACGGCGCGAGCGATGTGACGCATGTGCTCTCGATCCTCGATCCCGGCACGCCGGAGCCGACCGCCTTCTCCGCCTACGATCCACATGTGCGCGCGACGCTCCGTTTCCACGACGCGATCGCGCCCGGGCCCGGCGTCCTGATGCCGGAAATGTCCGACGTCGAGACGATCCTCGGCTTCGCCCGCGACGCGGGCGACATCCGCCATCTGCTCATCCATTGCCACATGGGCGTCTCGCGCTCGACCGCGGCGATGCTGATGGTGCTGGCGCAGGCGCTGCCCGAGGCCGGCGAGGACGCGCTGGTTCAGCGGCTGCTGGCGATCCGGCCGCAGGCGTGGCCGAACCTCAGGATGACCGAATTCGCCGACGAGCGCCTCGGACGCGGCGGCCGCCTGACGAAGGCTGTCGGCGGCGTCTACGCCGCGCATCTGAAGCGGCGCCCCGACCTCGGCGAGACGATGATCGGACTCGACCGGGCGCGCGAGGTCGAACTCGGGCGGCGGATCAACGCTGGGGGGTAGAGCGGCGGCGTCCCTTCTCCCCGCCCTTTGCGGGGAGAAGGTCAGGATGAGGGGCGGGGTGAGCGCCCGCGGTGGCCAATCGCCCACGCCCCTCACCCCTGCCCTCTCCCCGCTGACGCGGGGCGAGGGGGTAAGAGCGACGCCCGCCCTACTCCGGCATGAAGGCGGGGTTGGTCTTCGGGAACTTCGCCACCGTCTCGGGATCGAGGTTGAAGGTGGCGGCGACCATCTCGGGCGGCGAATGCGCCAGCCAGTCGGCGAACATGACTTCCTCGTACTTGTGCGAGCGGAAGACGGCGAGCATTACGAGGTCGGCGTCGCCGGTGTTCTCGATGTAGTGGCCGAGCCCCTTCTTGACGTAGCCGATGTCGCCGGGGCGGAAATTGGCGGTGTTGGCGGAAGGGCCGGCGTTGAACACGGTCATCCGGCCCGTGCCCTTGAGATAATACTGCCACTCGTCGGCGTTCGGGTGCCAGTGCATCGTGCGCAGCGCGCCGGGGTGGATGGTCACGAGGCCGGCGGCGACGGACTTCGCGACACGGAAGTTCGAGCTGTCGGCGATCTGCAGGTAGCCGCCGCGGTTGTCGCTGACCTTCGGCGCGTTGGCGAGCGAGAAGGTGAACGGGAACTCCGGCTTGCCGGCCCCGCTCGCCATCGCCGCCTCGACATCGGCAAGCGGACCCGGAACCTTGCCCTGGAAGATCCAGCGCTGCTGCAACGGGATGTTCTTGAACGCCTCCGCGGGCACGCCGAAATTCTTGGCCAGCACCTCGGGGGGCGTGTGCGCCATCCACTCGGTCGAGAGCAGCGTGCTGAATTCCGACGATGCGCCGTCGTCGAAGGCGAGCACGAATTCGCAGCCGTCAGGCCCGAGCCCCTGCAGCGAGTGCGGCAGTCCGGACGGGAAATACCAGAGATCGCCCTCCGCGACGTCGGCGACGTAGGGGCGGCCTTGCGAATTGAGGACGGTGATGCGGCAATGACCGTAGGTCATGATCGCCCATTCGGCCTGCTGGTGCCAATGCAGTTCGCGGATTCCCCCCGCCGAGAGGCGCATATTGACGCCGGAAATCTCGCTCGAGATGGCGAAATCCGCCTGCGTCACCTGACGGCCCCAGCCGCCGTCCTGGATGCGGCGCGGGGCGAGGTTGAACGAGGCCCAGAATTCGGGAAGGCTGCCGACGTCGGTCGGCGGCGGATCGAGGAAGGCGGGCATCTGCCCGGCGAGGTTCGCATCGTGCGGCCCGGGGATCGTCAGCGCCCGCGGATCGGTGACGTTGACCGCGCCCTCGGGCGGCAGGTCCGGATTGCCGAACGACGCCCCCCTGGCGATCGTCGCCGCGATCGCCGCCCCGCCGGCCGCGGTCGCCGCGAGCATCCCCCGTCGTGTCGTGTCCATGCCGTCCCCCTGATGAGTTCACAGACGCGGGACGTTTCCTCGCCCAGCGGCGGGTGTCAACCGGCCCGCCGTGTAGGCGCGCTCGTCGAGCGCGCAGGCCGGGTCACCGACCCGGCCCTACGAAGCGAGGTCGCCGGACGTGTAGGCGCGCTCGTCGAGCGCGCAGGCCGGGTCACCGACCCGGCCCTACAAAGCGAGGTCGCCGGACGTATAGTAGCGGTCGTCGAGCGCGCAGGCCGGGTCAGCGACCCGGCCCTACAAAGCGAGGTCGCCGGAGGTGTAGGCGCGGTCGTCGAGCGCGCAGGCCGGGTCAGCGACCCGGCCCTACAAAGCGAGGGACGTGTAGGCGCGGTCGCTGATCGCGCCGGCCGGGCCAGCGACCCGGCCCTACAAAGCGAGGTCGCCGGACGTATAGGCGCGCTCGTCGAGCGCGCAGGCCGGGTCAGCGACCCGGCCCTACAACGCACGTCACCAGACGCCGGTGTTTTGCATCGACGCCCACGGCTCGGCCGCCGCGCGCGCGCCGCCCTTCTGCAGAAGCTCGATCGAGATATTGTCGGGCGTGCGGATGAAGGCCATGTGGCCGTCGCGCGGCGGCCGGTTGATGACGACGCCCGCGTCCATGAGCTTCTTGCAGGTCGCATAGATGTCGTCGACCTGATAGGCGAGATGGCCGAAATTGCGCCCGCCCGCGTAAGCCTCCGGGTCCCAGTTGTGGGTGAGTTCGACGAGCGGCGCCTGCTCCTTGCGCGCCGCGTCGACGTCGCCGGAGGCCGCGAGGAAGACGAGGGTGAAGCGGCCCTTGTCGTTGTCGATCCGTCGCGTCTCGACGAACCCCATGAGTTCGAAGAAGGCGATGGTGGCCTTGAGATCCGTCACGCGGATCATGGTGTGGAGATATTCCATTGCGCGCCTGCCTCCTTCGAGAACGTTGGCCCGGACCATAGCGGGTCGTGCGCCGATTTGCAGCGGGCCGGTCGTCGCCAACACCGACCTCGTCCCGAGGAGCCCGCGAAGCGGGCGTCTCGAAGGACGTTTCGCGTCCCATGGAACGTCCTTCGAGACGCGCTGCAAGCAGCGCTCCTCAGGACGAGGCGGGTGTTTGTTGCGGGCGCCCGCGTCTCGGGCGCCTGTATCCGACCCTTCGGTTTCCCGTTAGAGGAGGCCGTTTCCAGCGGCACATGCGATTCGGGGGACCATCTTGCGCGCCGCCTTCTGCTTCACGCCCGACCGCGCCTTCTTCCCGCCCGCCGTCCGCGCCATCGCCTCCCTGATCGACGCCGAGCCCGACTTTCCCCACGACATCTACCTTGTCTGCGAGCCTGCCGACGTGGCGCCGGGGTTCGACCGGCTGCCGCCGCGCCTGAGAGAGCGCATCACGCTTCTCACCCTCGACTTCTCCCGTTACGATAGCCCGCTCGCGGGCCGCGGCCGCTTCTCGCGCGCCGTGTTCCGCCGCCTCTTCCTCGCCGACGTCCTCCCCGCCCATGTCGAGCGGATCGTCAGCGTCGATTTCGGACATGCTGATCGTCCGGCCGGGCCTGTCGCGTCTCGCCGGCTTCGACCTCGAAGGCAGGCCGCTCGCCGCCGCCTACGACATGATCTTCCTCATGGACATGAAGGGCGAGGACGACGCGCTTGTGCGCATGTTCCGCCGCTCGCGGCGAAAGCTCGGCCTCGACCTCGCGACGCCCTATTTCAACGCCGGCCTGATGGCGATCGACCGCGCCGCATGGGCGAAGGAGAAGCTGACCGAGCGCGTGACGAAAGCGCTCGCCGACGAGCCGGAGCGCTATGCCTTCATGGAGCAGGACGCGCTGAACGCGACGCTTCAAGGCCGCTTCGCGCCGCTGTCGCCGCGCTTCAATTTCATGGGCGACTTCTTCCTCCTCGACCTCGAGCGCCGGATCGATCCGATCGTCCTGCACTTCGTCAATTCCCCGAAGCCATGGGCTGACGGCTGGAAAGGCGAGGCGCGCTTCGCGGAGAGCTACCGCGACTGGTTCAGAACCTCGCCCTGGGCCGACTGGGCGGCGGGGCCGGCGCCTGCGGGACGCCGCGGCCGGCCGCGGCTGACGCAGACGCGGCGCGACTTCGGCGCCCGCCTCGCGCGCTTTCTCGAAGCGCAGCCCTTCGTGGACGGGCCCATGAAGCTTTAGCGCATTGCATTGACACGGCATCAGAACGCCGTTCTCCCCTCTCCCTGCGTCAGCGGGGTGAGGGGCGTGGGGAGCCGTGGCTCGTCAACCCGCCCCTCATCCTGACCTTCTCCCCGCAAGGTGCGGGGAGAAGGGACGCGTCGCGCATTCGTCCAAAGGCGCCGCGCCCGAAAAGCACAAGCTCCGGACAAGCCTGAGGACCAATGCTCCCGGGCCAAGTCCGCCCGTTCGCGGGCGGCTTCATAAAGCGTCCGGGACCCTGCCCCATGAAGCGTACGACGACCGCCGTTCTCGCGTTCATCCTCATCGCGCCGCTGGCGAGCGCAGCCGATCTCTTCGGCGTCGCCCCGCCCGCGACCGTGCCGGCCTCCGAGGCGCCGACCGCCATCGAAACCGGCTCCAACTGGTACGTGCGCGGCGACCTCGGCGTCAGCTTCGACAACCAGCCGACGATGACCTATTCCTTCATCAGCGCCGCCCCGCCGGGGACCGGGCGCCCTTCGCGGCAGCGACGACCGGCGCGAACGGAAGCAGCACCGACTTCGACGGAACGCTCGGCCTCGGCTACCGCTTCAGCGACTACCTGCGGTTCGACGCGACCTGGGACTACCGCAGCGGACCCAGTCCGAACCGCTACACGACCGTCGTCTGCCCCTACGAGCTCGTGGGCCTCTCGACCCAAGGCCAGACCCCCATCCTGCTCGGCTACTACTACAATCCCAACGACACCTGCGTCGGCGACGCCCACGCGCATCAATTCACCAACGACGTCCTCGCCAACGGCTACCTCGACCTCGGAAGTTTCAGCGGCTTCACCCCCTACCTCGGCGGCGGCGTCGGCCTCGCGGCGACCACGACCCACGGCGCCGTCAACTATATCGAGACGGCCAACGGCCAGATTTACGCCGCCAACCTGTCGCCGACCGGCGGCTTTCCCCCGGTCTGGGTCGACGTTTATGGCAACCCCTTGAGCCCCCAGCCGCCGATCGCCTTCACCCAGCAGAACTGGAACCGGACGCTGAACACGACGACCGCGAGCTTCGCCTGGGCTTTGATGGCGGGATTCAGCTATCAGCTCACCCCGAGCGTACTGATCGACGTCGGCTACCGCTACCTGAACGGCGGCGTCACCACGACGCTCGTCAATTCCGAGACGGGAACGTCGCTTAAGCAGCACAACGTCTCGCAGCAGGTGAGAATCGGCGTCCGCTACCTCATCCAATAGGCTGAAATCCGAGAGGCCGAAGCCGGCGCCGCTTGACGCAGCCGCCGCTTCTGGCGTCCTAGGTCCGCGAAATCGCATGCGGAGGGGGCGCCTTTATCCATGTTCCGCAGCCTGATGGCCTCGCGGCGCTTCGCGCCGCTCTTCTGGTGCCAGTTCCTCTCCGCCTTCAACGATAATTTCGTCCGCTATCTTCTGGTGATGCTGATCCTCTTCCGCTTCGGCGAAACGGGGGGAGCCATGAAGATCCTGGTCGCCTCGCTCGTCTTCGTCCTGCCGGCGATCCCCCTCTCGGCGCTCGGCGGCGAGATCGCCGACGCCAACGACAAGGCGCTGATCGCCCGCCGGCTGAAGCTCGCCGAGATTGGCGTGCAGCTCGTGGCGGCCCTCGGGCTCGCCTTCTCCTCGCTCGGCCTCCTCTATCTCGCCCTCTTCGGGCTCGGCTGCATCGCGGCCCTGTTCGGGCCGATCAAATACGGCATCCTCCCCGATCACCTGCGGCGCGAGGAGCTCGTCGCCGGCAATGCGCTGGTCGAGGGCGCGACCTACGCGGCCATCATCTGCGGCATGATCGCAGGCGGCCTTGCGGCGGCGGACGGCCGCTCGACGGCGGGCGTCGTCACGCAGATGATGGTGGTCGCCGCGGCCTGCTACGCGACCGCGCGCCTCATCCCGCCGACCGGCGTCGGCGCGCCGGGCCTCAAGATCGAGCGCAACGTCTTCGCCTCCACCTCGCGCCTCATCGGCGAGCTTCGCGCCGACCGGCGCCAATGGGCGGCGGCGCTGGCGACAAGCTGGTTCTGGACGGTCGGGCTCGTCGCGCTGTCGCTCGTGCCCGTGATCGTCAAGGCGCGGGCCGGCGGGGGCTTGAACGTCGAAATCGGCGTCAACCTCATCTTCGCCGTCGGCGTCGCCCTCGGCGCGCTCGCGGCCGCTGCGCTGTCGCACGGGCGCATCGAACTTGCGCCCGCGCCCCTGCTGCTCGTCGTCCTCGCTTTCTTCCTGATCGACTTCGGCCTCGCGACCAGCGGCCTCGCGCCCGCCGCCCGCGAAGTCCCGCTCGGCGAATTCTTCACGAGCGCGCTTGGGATTCGGCTCGCCTTCGACCTCTTCGCCTTCTCGCTGGCGGCGGGCCTGTTCGTGGTGCCGATCTTCGCCGCCATCCAGGCCTGGGCCGGCGAGGACCGGCGCGCCCGGGTGGTCGGCGCGGTCAATGCGCTGAACTACATCATGATGGTCGCGGGCTCGCTCGCGACCATGCTGCTTTTGCAGGTGATGGGCTTGAGCGAGCCCGCCGCGCTGATCGTCCTCGGCCTCGCCAATTTCGCCGCGGCGGCCTACGTCTTCCTCAACCTGCCGGCGAATACGCTGGGCTTCGCGACGCGGCTTCTGCTGAAGACCGTCTATCGTCTCGAGGTGGTGGGCGAGAAGAATTTGCCGCAAGCGCACGAATGTGCGGCGATCGCGGTCAGCCATGTGTCGTTCCTCGACGCCGCCGTCCTGACCGCGATCATGGAGAAGCCGCCGCTCATCGCCATCGATCCCATCGCCGCGAAGCGCTGGCCGATGCGGCTCATTCTCGCGTTTGCGGGAAAGCAGCCCTTCGATCCCGCCCGCGCGCTGACCGGGCGCGCGGTGGTCGCGGCGGCGCGCGCCGGCCGGCCGCTCGCGGTGTTCCCCGAAGGGCGCGCGGCGCTGACCCCGGTCGTGATGCGCGACTTCGAAGCGCTCTCGCTGATGATCGAGAAGACCGGGGCGCCGGTGACGCCGGTGCGCATCGAAGGGGCCGAGCAGAGCCTCTTCTCGCGGCTCGACGCCTCGCGCAGCGGCCGCCGGCTCTTCCCCAAAATCAAAGTCACCGTACTGCCGCCGCGGCGCCTCGCCATCGGCCACGCTCCGGACGGCCGCGCCCATCGTCGGGCCGCGGGCGCGGCGCTCGTCGACCTCATGGCCGACGCCGTCTTTGAGACGTCCAACATCCGCCGCACCCTGCACGAGGCGGTCGAAGCGCAGGCGCGCAAGAACGGCCTCAAGCGGATCGTCGTCCAGGACCCGCTCGGCGGTCCGCTCTCCATGCGCATGTTCCGCATTGGCGTCGGCGTGCTGGCGCGCAAGATCGCCGCGATCACGGCGCCTGGCGAAATCGTCGGAATCATGCTGCCGAACGCGACCGGCGCCGCCGTCACCTTCATGGCGCTGCAGGCGGGCGGCCGGGTCGCCGCCATGCTCAATTTCACCTCGGGGCCGATCAATCTTGTCAGCGCCTGCCAGACGGCCGAGATCCGGCTCGTCCTGACCTCGCGGGCGTTCGTCGAAAAGGCGGAACTCGGCGCCGTGGTCGAAGCGATCGGCAAGGTCGTCAAGATCGTGTGGCTCGAGGACGTGCGGGCGAGCGCCACCCGCAGCGACAAGCTCATCGCCGCGCTGACGGCTGGACGATCCTTCGCCACGCCCGATCCGGACGATCCGGCGGCCGTGCTCTTCACCTCGGGCACGGAGGGCTCGCCCAAGGGCGTCGCGCTGTCGCACGCCAACATCCTCGCCAACGTCGCCCAGGTCGACGCCCGCTACGACCTCCGCCTCTCCGACATCTTCTTCAATCCGCTGCCGATGTTTCACTCCTTCGGCCTGACCGCCGGCACCCTCCTCGGGCTCACGACCTCGATGCGGGTCTATCTCTACCCGACGCCGCTGCACTACCGGCAGATCCCCGAGCTGATCGATCGCGTCGGCGCGACGGTGCTCGTCGGCACGGACACGTTTCTCTCCGCTTACGCCCGCAACGCCGACGCCTACGGCTTCCGCTCGGTGCGCTACGTCATCGCCGGCGCCGAGGCGCTGAGAGCGGAGACGCGCCGCGTCTACATGGAGAAGTTCGGCCTCTCGATGTTCGAGGGCTACGGCGTGACCGAAGCCTCGCCCGTCGTCGCCGTCAACGCGCCGATGTTCAACCGGCCCGGCACGGTCGGCCGGCTCATGCCCCACGTCGAGGCGCGCCTCGAGCCGGTGCCCGGCATCGAGGGCGCCGGACGGCTCCACATCAGGGGGCCGAACGTCATGATCGGCTATTATCGCGCCGACAATCCGGGCGAACTGGAACCGCCGGCGGGGGGATGGCACGACACCGGCGACATCGTCGCCATCGACGGCGAGGGGTTCGTTGCGATTCGGGGCCGGGCGAAGCGCTTCGCCAAGCTCGCCGGCGAACTGATCTCGCTCGCCGCGATCGAGGACCTGCTCTGGGGCCTGTGGCCGGACGAACCGATCGCCTGCATCGCCGCCCCCGACGCGAAGCGCGGCGAGCGCGTGATTTTGGCCACCACCCACAGAGGGGCGACCAAAGCCGAAGTTGACGCCTGGCTGAAGATCAAGGGCGCATCTCCCATCATGGCGCCGGGCTCCATCGTCGTGCTCGACGCGATCCCCGTGCTCGGCTCCGGCAAAACCGACTACGTGTCGCTGACCCGGGCGCTTCGAGAACGCGGGGCGTGAGGCGCCTTCTCGCGGATCAAGGAACCAATGCCCCGCACGGGCGGTTCTCGGGGGTGCAACCCCCTTTCAAAGGAACGCGCCCATGCCAACCCGCAAGTCCGACAATCCGCTTGAGGAGCTTTTTGCCGAAACCCTCAAGGACATCTATTTCGCTGAGAAGCAGATCCTGAAGGCGCTGCCGAAAATGGCGAAGGAGGCCAGTACGCCCGAGCTGAAAAAAGCCTTCGAAACCCATCGCGAGCAGACCGAGGATCAGGTCGAGCGCCTGAACCAGGTGTTCGAACTCATCGGCCGCCCGGCGCGGGGCAAGACTTGCGAGGCGATCCTCGGCATCATCGAGGAAGCCAAGGAGGTCATGGAGGAGTTTCGCGGCGAGAACGCTCTCGACGCGGGCCTCACCGCCTCGGCGCAGGCCGTCGAGCATTACGAGATCGCCCGCTATGGGACGTTGAAGTCCTGGGCGCGCGAACTCGGCATGAACGAGGCGGCGGAACTCCTCGACAAGACGCTTCAGGAGGAGATCATGACCGACAAGCTCCTGACCGACATCGCGAAGAAAGGCGTCAACCGCAAGGCGGCGTAAGCGCCTTCACGGGCGCCCGCCAGTCGAGCGCCCGTTTCCTTTCCCGCAGCGCCCGCCCTCGACTGGAGGAAGGCCGTCCGACGCCCGAGGTTGCGGACCGAGTTCGAGAGGTGGTAGCCGGAAGCCCGCCGGGAAAACGTTTCTTCGAGATTTGAAGCATTGGATAAACGTTAATCTCACAGGTTCATTCTTCGCCGGCTCTTTCGAGCACACGGGAGTTGCTTGTGAGCATTGATCGGGCGAGCGCCGCCGGACCTGAACGCCGCGCGACGGTCTCCGACTATATCGCGATCATGCGCCTCGACCATGTGACGAAGCATGTGTTCGTCGTCCCCGGAATCATTCTCGCCCTGCTGTTGCGCGGCTCGCAGGTGACGCTGACCGTCTGGCCCTTTGTCGCCGGCGCGGTCGCGGCGGTGGCGATCGCCTCCGCCAATTACGTCATCAACGAGTGGCTGGACCGGGATTTCGACGCCCTTCACCCGACGAAGTCCGCCCGCACCGCGGTGCAGGCGAAGCTCGAGGGGCCGGTCATCTGGATCCAATGGGCGGTTCTGGTCGCGATCGGCCTCGGCTTCGCGGTCAGCGCAAGCTGGACCATGTTTTTCGTGGCCCTCGCTTTCGCAGGCCAGGGCGTCGTCTACAACGTCAGGCCGCTGCGCTCGAAGGACCACGCCTACCTCGACGTCTTGAGCGAGTTGATCAACAATCCGTTCCGCCTGCTGATCGGCTGGGCGATGGTCGACCCGACGACGCTGCCGCCCGGCAGCATCATCCTCGCCTACTGGCTCGGCGGCGCCTTCCTCATGGGGGCGAAGCGGCTCAGCGAATATCGCGAGATCGTCGCCTCGCACGGGCGCGACCTGCTCGTCCGCTACCGGGCGAGCTTCGCCGGCTACGACGAGTTCCGGCTGACGTCGTCCTGCCTCATCTACGCGCTTCTGAGCTCGATGGCGCTGGCGATCTTCTTCGTCAAATACCGGATCGAATACATCCTCGTGCTGCCGGCGATCGCGCTCCTGTTCGGCGAGTACATGGCGCTTTCGATGCAGCCCGCCTCGACCGCGCAGAAGCCGGAGCGGCTCTTCCAGGAGCGCAGCCTGATGCTGATCGTCGTCGCCATCGTCGCGCTCTTCGCCTTCTGCACAATCGTCGACATGCCGGCGCTGCAAAAGCTCACCTCGCAGCACTACATCCGGATCCCGTAAGCGCCATGCTGGACTGGAATTCGTTCCAGCTGATGGTGTTCGACGTCGACGGGACGCTCTACGACCAGAAGGCGCTGAGGCGGCGCATGACCGGCGCGCTTCTCGGCGACGCGGTCTCGAAGGGAAGGCTCGATACGATCCGAATTCTGCGCTCCTACCGCAAATGGCGCGAGGAGCTTGCCGACGCCGAATGCGAGCATTTCGAGGACGTGCTCGTGAAGCGTCTCGCCACGCGCTACGGCCGGCCGGGCGCCGAGATCGAGGCGCTCGTCGCCGAGTGGATGGAGCGCCGGCCGCTGCCGTACCTCAAGGCGTGCCGGCGCGAACGCGTCGCGGAATTGTTCGCCAGCCTGAGAAGCGCCGGAAAGATCATCGGCATCCTCTCCGACTATCCGGCCGAGGCGAAGCTCGCGAGCCTCGAACTCGAGGCCGACGTCGTGGTCAGCGCGCGCGACCCCGCGGTCGACGTGATGAAGCCGAATCCGCGCGGCATCGAAGAGGTGATGCGCCGGGCGGGCGTGACGCCGGCTCAGACCATCATGGTCGGCGACCGGGCGGAGCGCGACGGCGAGATGGGCGCGCGGGCGGGCGTGCGCACGTTCGTGCTGACCGAGAAGCCCGTCGCGGGGCCATGGACCTCGTTCCGCTCGTTCGACGATCTCCTCGGCGCCGCGCCGTTGGCGGCGGAGGCCTGACATGCATCTCAGGCAGAGGCTCGAGCAGCTTCTTCGCTACTTCATGACCGGCGGGTCGGCGGCGGTGGTGGATCTCGGCCTGTTCGCGATCCTGTGCCCGCAATATCTGCCCGTCGCGACTGCCGCGACGATCAGTTTTCTCTGCGCGGCGGTCGTCAACTATGCGCTGACCACCGTCTTCGTGTTCAAGGCCGCGTTCGGCGCGCGCAAATTCGCGAAGTTCCTCGCCTTCGCGTTTCTTGGCCTTGTCTTCAACGTGTCGGTCACCGTGTTCGTGGCGAATGTCGTGGGCGCCCCGCCCGCGCTCGCCAAGGCGGTCGGGATCGGGACGGCCTTCCTGTTCAATTTCTGGCTGAACGCCGTCTTCGTCTTCGGCCGCGAGAGCGCGCCGGCGAAGGCCGCGCCCCGCGAGGGGGAGGCGTGAGCCCTCTCGGAGTAATGGTGGAGTAATGGTGGAGTAATGGTGGAGTAATGGTGACACTTTACTCAACTCCTAAATAGCGGACCCATCGATTTCTGTTGGGGATTGAGTAAAGTGTCACGAAATCCGCGAAATCCGGCCCGCCTGTCACTCGTCGGACACCCCGCCACGCGTTCCGTCA
This sequence comes from uncultured Alphaproteobacteria bacterium, assembly GCA_963829505.1. Taxonomy (GTDB): domain Bacteria; phylum Pseudomonadota; class Alphaproteobacteria; order Rhizobiales; family Beijerinckiaceae; genus Roseiarcus. The sequence goes on along the minus strand of CAWHIL010000005.1, from coordinate 127,744 downwards.
CCGCACGAGCCCCTCGCTTCCGTGGCGGTCGATCTATGATATCAGCGGGCAAGAACCACGGGGAAACCGAAATGGCCTTGTATGAACTGCGCACCTACACGCTGCACGTCGGCAAAATGGCCGAGGTGGTGAAGTTGTATCAGGAGTTCGGCTTCCCCGCCTTGCAGAAAGCCGGCAACGACAAAAAGCTCGTCGGTTATTTTCAAAGCGATACCGGCACCATCAATCAGCTCGTCCACCTGTGGAAATTTGACGACGACGCCGACCGTCGGTCCCATTGGGGCCGCTGTCTTCGCCAACAAGGACTTCGTCGAGGGCTTTGCCTCGAAGATCCGCCCGCTTCTGGCGTCGCAGGAAGTCAAGCTGCTGCATGCCGCTCCCTGGGGGCCGCATCCGTGATGATCAGGTAACGGTGATGGGGTGGACGGCGCCCCGAGCGGCATCTGAAGTGCCAAGATGGTCGTTGTCGAAACCCCATCTGAAGGGAAGCCGTCCATGGGCAAGTCTATCACTGAACTGTCGTCTGTCACGCGCATCGGCGTCGATCTGGCGAAGAACGTTTTTCAGGTTCACGCGGGCGACGCGAAGGGTGACGTCGTCGTTGCGCGCGCCCTCAAGCGTGGGGCGCTGCTGAAGTTTTTCGATCGACTGCCGCGCTGCCTGGTGGCGATGGAGGCCTGCTCCCCGGCCCATCATTGGGCGCGGCAATTGACGGCGCTCGGCTTCGAGGTCAGGCTGATCCCGCCGGCGCATGTGAAGCCCTATGTCCGGCGCAACAAGAACGACGCGGCCGATGCGGCGGCGATCTGCGGGGCGGCGGGTCGGCCGGGCCAGCGGTTCGTGCCGGCGCGTTCGGTCGAGAACCAGGCCGAACTGATGCGCCACCGGGCGCGCGAGATGCTCGCCGGCCAGCGCACGGCGCTCATCAATGCGCTGCGCGGGCACATGGCCGAGATCGGCGTCGTGGCTCCGCAGGGGGCGCAGCACGCCTACGACTTGAAGCGCCTGGCCGCCGACGGTTTCGACGAGGCCGGCGAGATCGTCGTTGCCGACTGCGTGCGCGCCGCGCTTCGCCCGCTCGTCGATCAGATCGAGGCGCTCGACAGGACGATTGGCGCGATCGACAAGGAACTCGAGGCTTCGGTCAAGTCCGACGAGACGGCCCGGCGGCTGATGACCATTCCCGGCGTCGGCCCGGTCACCGCCTCGGCGATCGTGGCCACGGTGCAGGACGCGAGCGCCTTCGCGTCGGGGCGCGAGTTCGCCGCCTTCCTCGGCCTGACGCCGCGCCAGAGTTCGACCGGCGGCAAGGAGCGGCTCGGACGCATCACCAAGATGGGCGACCGCTACCTGCGCAAGCTTCTGGTGGTCGGCGCCTGCGCGACGCTCTGTCATCGCAAGGGGCACAACGACGCGCTGCGCCGGTGGGCGAGCGGGCTCCTCGAGCGCAAGACCGTCAAATACAGGTTCAAGCTGACCGCGGTCGCCCTCGCCAACAAGGTCGCGCGCATCGTCTTCGCGCTCATGACCCGCGGCGGCGAATACGACGATCGGCCGGTCGCGGCCTGAAGCAAGAAGGCTCATTCGAGCAGGAGTTTTCGCCGAGAGGGCGATCAGCATCGAGGGCGACGAAGAGGTGATGCGAACTGACGGACAGGCTCGGAAGCCCGTTAAAGTGTCTGCGCCGGTACGAGCGCGATACGGTGATTGGGGCAAAGAGCGCGAGCGGACGATTCATCAGGGCCAGCGGGCGATCTTTCCCGCACGAAACAGGCCGAAGACATGACCGCGCCCGAGACGTTCACGACCGCTTCAACAACCCTTGACCGAGGGGCGCCGTCCAGACATGACACTTACCAAATGCACGGAACTTTGCCCCCCCGGGCGCGAGCCGACTCGGACCGAAGCGGGAAAAAGGGGAATGAGCAAAACCGTAACCCCGTTGGCGTCTTCTGCTTCCCGAACGCTGCCGCCTCGGCCAACTTCCAAAACTCCATGCGGTTCGCGTCCTGCTCTTCGCGCCACCTGGTATGGCTTTCACTTATTGCAATTAGGAAGTGTCTGCTCCATATGCAGGGCCGGAGAACGGTCGTGACCACCCGAGTTCTTGGAATTTGTGAAACTATCGGACCGTGATCGCCGCAAGGCGGACGCGGCGACGAAGCTCGCCCGCCAGGGAGCGACCTTCGAGGTGCACATTCGGCAAAAGACCGGCGTCGATCATCGGGTCGAATTGCCGACTCCGGCTTCGGAAGCGATTCAAACCCTATTGGTCCATCTCATGAAGGGTCAGCGCGTCGCCATCCTCGCCGAGGATCAAGAAATAAGTCCGAACGACGCCGCGGAGATTTTGGGTATCTCGCGGCCGCTCGTTGTCCATCGCATGGAGGTCGGCGATCTCCCGTTCCGTTATGTCGGGAAGCACCGGCGAACGAAATTGAAGGACGTCCTGGCCCTCAAGATCAAGCTCGAGACGCAGCAAGCCGCGCTTGACGCTTTGGCGGAGGATACCGAGCAGCTCATGCGCGATCATGACTTATAAGCCCGCAATCGCGGTCTATGACGCCTGCGTTCTCTATCCCTTTCATCTCCGCAATCTCCTGGTTCAGTGTGGCGTCGATCGATTGGTCGAGGCCAGATGGACCGACGCGATCCACGACGAGTGGATTCGCAATCTCGCAGCGAACCGTCCGAATCTCTCGGTCCAGCGTCTGACCAGGACGCGAGATCTGATGAAACAGGCGCTGCCCACAGCCGATGTCAGGGGTTACGAAGGGCACATTCCACAGGTGACGCTTCCTGATCCGGGCGACCGCCATGTCCTCGCCGCCGCGATCGCGGGCCACGCTTCCCATATCGTGACGTGGAATCTGGCTGACTTTCCGGGGAAAGCGCTCGCGCCGCATCACGTCACGGCGCAGAATCCAGATGATTTCCTCATGGACCTTTACGCGGCGGCGCCTGACGCCACGATGGCCGTTGCGGAAAACGCCCGAAAGAACCTCAAGCGGACAGCGCCGACGGCGGCGGAATTTTCCGACGCGCTTGAGCGGCAAGGGCTGGCCCGCTTCGCCTCCCTCCTGCGTGACCACGACAGGAAGCTCTAATCTCTAACGCTTTCGACGGGTGACAGCGAAACTGGGCGCCTTCAATCCGGCGCGTTGGAGAAGGCGAGGAAGCGGACGATCCGCCACTGGCCGTCGGCCTCGCGCTGGAAGATGTCGACCCCCGGCTCCTTCGATGTCGCGGGCTTCGGGCCGCGCTGGAGCGTGACCGACCAGACGAGGCGGACGACCGCGAGGTCGCCGCTGACCATGATCTCCTCGATATCCGGAGCGTAGGTGAGCTTCGTCATGTGGTCGGCGAGCGCCGCGCCGATCCGGCGGCAGACCGCCTCGCGCCCCTCGTCGGCGCGGCCGCGCATGGTCGAGACGAGGTCCTTCGAGAAGAGGTCGCAGGTTCGCGCCGCGTCGCGGGCGTTGAAGGCGTCGGTCCAGGCCTGAAGCCGGGCCATAATCGCCGCCTTGTCGGCCTCGACGTCGGCACGCGCCGGCGCGGGCGCGAGCGCTGCGATCAGGGCGAGGGTCGAGACGAACCTGAAGACGCGGGCGAGATCGTGCCGCGCCACGCCATGAGCGCTCGTGCGTCCCTTCTCCCCGTTCACGGGGAGAAGGTCAGGATGAGGGGCAGGGCGAGTAACCGCTGCGGCCAATCCCCCGCGCCCCTCACCCCTGCCCTCTCCCCGCTCGCGCGGAGAGAGGGGGTCGTGTTTCGGCGCTCCGCGGGGTTCCGCCGACTCCTCATTCATCGCCGCCGCCCTGGCGGGCGAGCGAGAATTGACGCCCCCTGACCCGCCCCTGGCAGGGCGATCCGAACCGGGACGGTTGTTCGTCCCAGCTTCGACTTCCGCCAAAAACTCACCCTGTTCGTGCAAAAAACTCTCCCTGTTACAGACGTAAACCTTCCCTGTTCCGATGAGCAAACGCCCTGATAAGAATGCGACCTAAGTGTTTCACGTGAAACACCTTTTCAGGGCTCCAACCCGCCTGGTGGGCCCCGATGTGCGAGAACGCCCGAAAACGTCCGCCGGCAGACGCTGCTGACGAGGCGCCTCACACATCGCCGCCGCCCCTCGGCCGCGCCAGCGAGAACACGCTCTCCACGGCCGCGTAGTCCTGGTAGCCGCAGCGGGCGAGCGGCTGCGCGCGCGCCGTGTCGAAGCGGCCGTCGCGGATGAAGGCCTCGTCGATATGGACGCCCACGACCTCGCCGAGGATCAGCACGTGGCCCTTCCAGACGCCGCTGCGATTGCGGATCTCGACGACCTCGACGACCTTGCATTCGAGCGAGGCCGGGCTTTCCCTGACCCTCGGCGCGGCGACAAGACAGCATTCGGCCATCGTCAGCCCGGCGTGCAGGAACTCGTTCTCGCCCCGCGCCAGCGGCGCCGAGGTCGCGTTCATGCCGTCCTTCAGCTTTAGCGTCGCGAGGTTGGCGACGAACTCGCCGGTCTCCCGGGCGAAGGTCGCCGAATCCTTGTAGCCGCCGTCGCTCGAAAAGCCGACGACCGGCGGATTGCTGGCGAAACCGTTGAAGAAGCTGTAGGGCGCGAGGTTCACCCGTCCGTCGAGGGCGCGGGTCGAGATCCAGCCGATCGGCCGCGGCGCGACGATCGCCTTGAACGGGTCGTGCGGCAGCGCCGTCCTGTCGCGAGAGCCCTGCGCGTAGAACATGGGGGAGCCTCCCGCTATCCGGGGAATGTCGTGACGATGTCGGCGAGCGCCGGCCGCACCCGGTCCTCGACCGGCGCGGCGCGGCCGATGTGCAGGAAGCCCGCGATCCGCTCATGCTCGGCAAGCCCGATCGCGGCGCGAAAGCGGGCGTCATAGGCCGGCCATTCGGTGAGCCAGGTCGCCGCGAAGCCGAGCGCCCGGGCGGCGACGATCAGGTTCATGCACACCGCCCCTGCCGACAGCACCTGCTCCCATTCGGGGATCTTGGCGTGCGGCGCGGCGCGCGACACGACCGCGACGACGAGCGGCGCCCGGGCGAAGCGCTGAAGCTCTTCGTCCCTCGCCTTCTCGTCGAGGTCGGCGGCGTCCTCGATCCGGATCATCAGCGCCACGCGCCCGGCCCGATCGCGCGCCGCCCCCTCGAAGACGACGAACCGCCAGGGCGCGAGCTTGCCGTGGTCGGGGACGCGCGCGGCGACGGTCAGGATCGTCTCGAGGTCGTGCGCCGACGGTCCGGGGCCGTCCATGACGGCGGGCGGGGCCGAGCGGCGGCGCTTGAGAAGGTCGATCGTGTCGTTCATGGGGTGCTTCAAGCCCTCGCGCTCAAGGTTCGCGGGGCGAGGTGTACTCGATCCCGGCGCGCTTTACATCGCCTTTGATCCGCCTCATTGCGCCCTTCAAACGCGCGCGGGCCCCAGGACTTCCTGACGAGACAAGGCGCATGCAGTTTAGACGCACACTGGCGGTCGTCATGACGCTCGCCGCGCTCTCGGCGGCTTCCGCCCAGACGCAGCAGACCGCGCCCGACGCCGCGGCGCCCTCGCCTGCCGGCGCCGGCGCGCCGCAAACGCCGGCGGACGCCGCGCCGCAGGCCGCGCCCATCGCGCCGCAGACGGCCCCGATCGCGCCCGCCCTGCAAGCGCCGACCGCCTCCGCCCCGGACGCCCAGGCCACCCTCACCCTCGCGGCGGCGCTCAGCGGCGGCGCCGCGCTGAAGGAGGGCGTGCGGTGGCGGCTCTTCTCCGCCAAGGCCGAAGAGGACGGGACGCATCAACTGATCGTCGAATCGAACCAGGCCGAGCCGACCCTCGCAATCCCCCCGGGCGACTACATCGTGCACGCCGCCTTCGGCCTTGCGAGCGCGACGAAGCGCCTGACGCTCGCCCCCGAGGTCCGCTCGGAGCGGCTTCAGATCTCGGCCGGAGGCCTGAAGATCGGCGGCGTCCTCGGCGACCAGCCGATCGATCCCGCCAAGCTCTCGCTCGCCATCTACGTCCCCGTCGGCCGCAACCCGCAAGGCAAGCTCGTCTACGCCAAGGCGAGGGCCGGCGACGTCGTCGGCCTGCCGGAGGGCGCCTATCACATCGTTTCGACCTACCTCGATCCCGTGGGCGGCCGGTTTCTCGCCGCCGCCACCATCAGCGGCAAGTCGGCGGCGCCCGCCCCGCCCGCTTCGATCCCCTCGAACTCGATCGTCAGCGCCGACATCAAGGTCACGTCCGGCAAGCTGACCGACGTGACGCTGCGCCACCGCTGCGCCACGCTGACCCTGAAACTGGTCATGAAGGCCGGGGGCGAAGCGCTCGCCAATACGACGTTTACGGTTCTGACCCCGGGCGGCGACGTTATCCGCGAGCTTCTCGGCGCCTTTCCCTCGCTCGTCCTCGCCGAGGGGGAATATGCGGTTATCGCCCGGCATGACGGGAAGACCTATCAGTCGACGTTTCAGGTCGAGACCGCCGTCAACCACGACGTCGAAATCCTCGCGCAAGAGGGCGCGCAGGGGTCTGGGCAGAAGCCGCCCGGGCAGGAGACGCCCACGGACGTCGACAAGGGGCAGGACTGAGGCGGCGGCCTTCGGGCGAAGAGAAGCGGCCTTTTGAGCCGCCCCCGCAGTCGAGGGAAGCGCCGCTCGGCGTCCCGCCATCGCAGTCGGAAAGCGACGTCCCGGCAATGAAGACAGCCGCCAGACCCTTCGAGCGCCCCGTCGGCGCTGGTCCCACCATGGGCCGGTCTTCCGACGCCTGAGCGGAAGGCCCACGCCTTCGGGCGAGGTAGGCGCCCCGTCGAAAAGGAGATAGTTCGATCGCGATGCCCGGACCCCTGTCACCGCTCGTCCTGAAGCTCGGCGAATACGAGACATGGCTCCTGCCGTTGACGGCCCTGATGATCGTACTTGCGGTGTGGGACACGATCCGGCCGACCGGGATCCTCAGCGGCCTTGAGCAGCTTCTGACTCGGGTCGCGCGCAACCCCTATCTCAGCGTCGCGCTGGTCCTCGTCTTCGCCATCGGCGGACCGCTCGCCCTGCGGCCGCTGGTCGGAATTCCGGACCCTGTGATCCCCGACGAGTTCAGCCTCCTGATGCAGGCGCAGACCTACCTTCGGGGGCAGTTCGCCAACGCCCCGCTGACGCCGAATTTCGAGGCGCCCTGGACGCTCCTTAGCCCGACCTACGCCGCTCAATACCCCGTCCTGCGCTCGCTGCCTCTCGTTCTCGGTTACGCGACGGGGATCGGGCCCTGGGGCGGAGTGCTCGTTTCGGTCGCGCTGCTCGCGCTTGCGGTCTACTGGATGGTTCGCGTCTGGATCGGGCCGGGCTTTGCGCTCGTCGGGGCGCTGATCGTGACGCTCCGCTTCGGACTGTTCACCTTGTGGGTGAACTCCTACATGGGCCCCGCGTTCACCGCTCTCGGCAGCGTGCTCGTGTTCGCCGGCTACAAGATCCTGCGGACGCGTCCGACGCTCGCCGGCGGGGCGGCCTTCGGCGGCGGAATCGCGATCCTCATGACAACCCGACCCTACGAGGGCCTGCTGGTCGCGGCGCCGCTCACGGCCGCGCTCGCGTTCGACGCCGTGCGCTCGACCGGCGCGATGCGTCGCGCCGCCGCCCCCGTCGCGCTCGTGCTCCTGCTTGTCTCGGGCGGCTTCGGACTGACGCTGGCGGAGAACCGGGCGGTGACGGGCGACTGGAAACTCTTCCCCTATACCCTCTATCGTCAGCAGGTCGGGGCGCCTCCGGCCTGGCTGACGCAAAGCTGGACTCCGCCGGCTCAGGATCAGCCCCGCTACGATTGGGGACGCCGGAACATCGCCTACGACGTCTATCTCTATGAACGACGGAAGACGGTGCGGGACGTCGTGGGGGTGGAGGAGTTCCGGCTGGGCAACAACTGGGGCTTCTACGTCGGCTTCGCTCTGACGCTTCCGTTCGTCGTCGGCCTGTGGTCGCTCCGCCGCGACGCGCCCGTTCTGACGTCGGCGGGTCTGCTCGCGCTCGGCCTCGCAATGGGCACCTTCGACTTTTCGTTTTATGCGGCTGCGGGCTTCGGCGCCGTCATCCTTTCCATCATGCTCGGCTTCCAGACCCTGCGCCGGTGGCGTCCCTATGGCGTTCCGTTCGGCCGCTCGCTCAGCCGGACGCTGCCGCTGGCTCTCGTTCTGGCCGCGGCGGTTCCGCTGCGCTCGGCGGTCTTCGGTCCGCCGCCGTTGTCGATTTTCGATGGGAACGCCGTCAATGCCTCCTGCTGCTGGCTTTGGCCCCGCAGCTTCCATGCCGCGCTGAACGCCGAGTTCGACCGGCTCGGAGGCCGGAACCTCGTGTTCGCGGATACCGGACCCCGATGGCCGCGTGGCGAATTTCCTGTCGCCAACGACGCCGATCTCGATCGGGCGACGACGATCTGGGCCAACCAGGATGCCGAATTCGATCGGGCGACGATCGATCAGTATCCGGGGCGGCGCGTCTGGCGAATACGCTGGCTCGACGATGGCCGACCGTGCCTCCAGGCGTTCAGGACGCTGACTTCGGCGCCAGGCTCCCCGCTCTCGGGGGATTTCGACAGCCTTCGCGACGATCCCGCGCGAGGATGGCTCGCCGCGGATTCCGAGCAATGTCGCGGCGGACTGACGCGACAGCCCTGGAACGAATCGGCGGCCCGGTAGAATTGTCGAATCCGGGCAGCGCCGAGCCTGACGTCGGGGAAGCGGCTGAATCGCCTGGGAGACCCGACCGACGAGGCGTCCGGCCGTCGCGCCGGATCACACAGAGGATGGCAATGCCGAAAGTTGTCTGGCCGATCGTCAATCAAATTGGCCTGTACGAGACCCTTCAGGCGGTGATCGTCCTCATGATGGTTGGCGTCGCGTTGGTCGCCGCCGCCAGGCCGATTGCGGCGCTCGACCGTCTGGAGACGTTCATCGGGCGGGTCGCAAGGCGCCCTATGTCGCGCTCGGATTCGTTGTTGCCCTCTCGGTCGGCGGCCCGCTTGCGCTCCGCCCGCTGATCGGATTCCCCGATCCAATCATTCCGGATGAGTTCAGCATGGACTTGCAGGCGAAGACCTACCTTCGAGGCCTCTTCGCCAACGATCCGCTGTCGCCCAATTTCGAAGCCCTGTGGACGAATTTGACGCCGACCTACGCTTCCCAGTATCCGGCCCTTCGATCCTTGCCGCTGCTGATCGGATACGCGACAGGACTCGGGGCATGGGGCGGCGTCCTCCTGACGGTCGCCCTCATGCCGCTGGCCGTGCTCTGGATGACCCGGCAATGGCTCGGCCCGGGATACGCGCTCGTCGCCGCGCTCCTCGTCACGCTGCGTTTCGGCCTCTTCAGCCACTGGGCGAACTCTTACTTCGGCGCCCATGTCGCAGCGCTCGGAGGCGTGCTTCTTGTCGGCGGGTACAAGGTGTTGCGGTCGCGGCCAAACCTGTTGGGGGGCGCGGCGTTCGGCGCAGGCGCTGTGCTGATCATGATGACGCGACCTTATGAGGGCCTGTGGTTCGCGACGCCGCTCGCGGCTGCGGTCGCCGGCGACTTCCTGAGATCGGATCGGACGCTGCGCGCGGCGCTCGTCGCGCCGGCGCTCGTCGCCGCCGTGCTCGCCGCGGGCGGAGTCGGACTGACAGCGGCGAGCAACCAGGCCATCACGGGAGACTGGAAACTCTTCCCCAACGTGCTTCAGCGTGAGGAAATGGGAACGGCGCCGCTCCTCCTCGTCCAGACGTGGCGGCCGCCGGCCAGCGACCGAACCCGCTACGATTGGCTGCGCCGGAACATGGAGCACGAAAAAGTTCAGTACCTGCGTAGAAATTCCGCGCGGGACGTCGTCGTCGCGGAAGGCGAGCGCTTCGCCAACTCCTGGACCTTCTATCTCGGGTTCTCGCTCATCCTTCCGTTCGTGCTGGGGCTTTGGCCGCTGCGGCGCGAGCCGGCGCTGGTGCTCGCGGCAGGTCTGCTCGGGGTCGGCTTGGCTCTCGAAACCTTCGAACTCGGCGCATTATGCGGCGCCGGCTTTCGGCTTCATCATGCTGTCGGTCATGCTGGGCTTCCGAAGTCTGCGACGATGGGCGCCGCAGGGTCGCCCATTCGGTCTGGCGCTCAGCCGGACGCTGCCCCTTGCGCTCGTCGTCGGAGCGGCGGTTCCGCTGAGCGCGGCGGCGTTCGGTTTCCCGCACTTTCCGAATTGGGGGGCCAACGCCTTGAACACGTCGTGCTGCTGGCTGTGGCCCCGCTCGCTTCATTCGGCGGTGAATGCGAAGCTTGCGCAACTCGACGAACCCAGCCTTGTGATCGCGGACACCGGACCGCAATGGCCCTACGTCGAGGCCCCGATCGCCAACGACGCGGATCTCGACGCGGCCAAGACGATCTGGATCAACGAGGACCCTGAATTCGATCGGGCGACGATCGAGCGGTATCCCGGACGCCGCGTCTGGCGCGTGCGCTGGCTCGAGACGGGCGAACCTTGCCTTCAGGAGTTCAGGAGCGTGACCTCGGCGCCCGGAGCGCCGCTCATGGGAGACCGCGACGCTCTCGTCCCCGATCCGGCGCGTGGCTGGCTGCCGGCGCCCGCCGACGCGTGTCCCGGCGGCCTTACCCGGCAGCCCTGGAGCGTCTCGACGAAGCGCTAGTCCGGACCTTCGCCCGAAGCGCCGCAGCGCATGTGGGATTGCAACCGCCGCCGAGATATGTCACTGACGCGCCATCTCGAATCTTCGTTGGGCAGCAGCAGAGTGTCGACGGTCGAGACGCGCTTGCCGCACAGCTTTCCAGCCTCGCTCCAACCCGCGATCGCCGTCCTGGTCCCGTGCCACAACGAGGCGCTGACGATCGGGCAGGTCGTGCAGGACGTTCGGGCCGCTCTGCCCGGCGCGACCATCTACGTCTACGATAACGCCTCGTCGGACGGCACCGCCGAGGTCGCCAGGGCCGCAGGCGCGGTGGTGCGCGACGAGCCGCGCCGCGGCAAGGGAAACGTGGTTCGGCGCATGTTCGCCGACATCGAGGCCGACCTCTACGTCCTCCTCGACGGCGACGCGACCTACGAAGCCGCCGCCGCGCCGCGCATGGTCACGAGGGCGATCGAGGAAGGCCTCGATTTCGTCAACGGCGCGCGGGTCGCCGTGGCGATCGAGGCCTACCGGCGCGGACACCGCTTCGGCAACTATGTTCTGACGGAGCTCGTGCGCAACATTTTCGGCCGGCAGTTCACCGACATGCTGTCGGGCTACAAGGTCCTCTCGCGACGTTTCGTGAAATCCTTTCCCGCCATGTCGCGCGGCTTCGAGATCGAAACCGAGCTGACCGTCCATGCCCTGGAGCTGCGCATGCCCTGCGGCGAGGAGCTGACGGCCTACCGCGAAAGGCCGGAAGGCTCCGTCAGCAAGCTCAGCACGTTCCGCGACGGCGCGCGCATCCTGACGCTGATCGCAACGCTCGTGAAGAACGAGCGCCCGCTTTCGTTCTTCGGGCTGCCGGGACTCTTTCTGATGGTTGTCGGCGTACTCCTCGGCGTGCCGCTGGCGCGGACCTATTTCGAGACGGGGCTTGTGCCGCGATTTCCGACCGCCTTCCTCATCGTCGGCCTGGAGATCGTCGGCGTTCTCAGCATTTTCGCCGGCCTTATTCTCGACGTCGTCACCTCGATGCGGCAGGAGATGAAACGCCTCGCCTATCTCGCAACGCCCGGTCCGCAACCGCAGCGTCCGGCGCAAAGCGACGAGGACCGGATGACTGCCGCGGCGCGCGAACCGGGCTGAGCCGAGGCTCCGCGCCGGGCCTCTGTCGCCTTCAAGGCGCGCCAGCGCGTTCACCGGAATGCGAAGAGGCGGAATCCAAGGAACGTCAACACCATCGCGGCGCCGCTGCCGACCGCCACGAACAGCGGCAGGATACCAGGGGTCACCGCCAGTCCGAAGCGCGGGCTCAGAAGCACGCACGCCGAATAGGTCGCGTAGTTTACGATGAGACCAGCGGAAGCGACCAGGAAGTAGCGAAAAAAGGCCCGCACGAGCGGCGCGCGCGAAGTGCTGAAGGTGATGAATCTGTTCAGGAGGAAATTGACGATCGTCGCGACGACAAAGCCGGGCGGCCGGGCAAGCTCGGGCGAAAGCCCGAGATATTTGGCGCCGACGTAGGTGATCGAAGCGTCGACGACGAACCCGAAGGCCCCGATCGCCGCGAAGGCTGGGATCTGGAAGCCAAGGCGGCGCCCGGTCGCCGCTGGGGGAAGAGGCTCAGGGCTTGCGAGCGCATCGCATGGGTCGTCAAGGTCCATGCGTGGCGGCCCTTCCTCGCTGCGCCCGCGGTAGACCGGCTCTGGCGGGGCGTCAAGGGCAGGGCCGCGTCCGGCGCTCCGGGCGAAGCCGGCAACGGACCGGTCGAGGTTTGCCGAGGAATCGGCTATGGACCGCCCGGGGTCAGTCGTTGCAAGAAGGGGCGGCGAGCGGGCGCTCTCTCAAGCGTGCCGTTCGAAAGCGACAGGGCGAGCAGGATCGAAGCGGATGCAGACCTTTTTCGTGCAGATCAAATGCGCGCTCGGCCGAACCTACGAGGTCGCGAGCGCGCTTGCGGAGGCGGAGATCGCCTCGGAGATCTATTCGACCGCCGGCGAGTTCGACATCCTCGCCAAATTCTACGTCGAGCGCGACGTCGACATCGGCCACTTCGTCGGGCAGAAGGTGCAGACGATCCCGGGCATCGTCGAGACGCGCACCATCATCACCTTCAAGGCGTTCTGACGCGCCCCGCGTCTTTCACCTCAAGCGCCGTTTCCACCCCCATTTCATCGAGGCGGACAACCGACCATGCGATCTGCGCTTCCTATCGCCTTCGCGCTTCTCGCCGGCGCCGCCCACGCCGCCGACAATCCGTTTCTCTTCGACGCGCTTCAGGGACGCTCCTCCACCTATCGGGGCTCCTGGGACAGGCTGATGAAGCTCGTCCAGCCGACCCCGGACTGGCTCGTCCAGTTCAACAAGAATTACGACGGGCTCACCGGGCAGATCACGTCCGTCGACATCGACGGCAAGCCCTATGAGCTTTCGTTCGTCTGCAAGCCGACCGATTGCGACAGCCACAAGTTCGTCGTCCTGTTCGACGCCGGAGGCGCGCACGCCTTTGGGGCGCTCGGCGGCAAGGACAACGAGCCCGCCTTCTTCGGCGCCCCCTCGGCGGACGAGCAGGCGGCGATGGCGAAAGCGGTGAAGTAGAGGCGCAAGCGTGCTCGCCGCCACCGCCGGATGGTCCCCGACGCGCTGCGTCGCCTTAAGGCTCACGCCGCTCGGCCGACGGGGGATGGCGAAGTCTGGCGGAAGAGGAATGACATGAGCGCCTTCTTGTGCCGGACCTGTGGTGCGACCCGGCGGTCGGACTCATACGTCGTGAAGGAGCGAATGTTTTCGATCGGCGAGGAGTTCGCATACGATCAATGCGGCGAATGCGAGAGCATTCAGATCGCGGAACTGCCGGACGACGAGGAACTTAGCCGGCACTACCCCAAGACCTACTATTCCTTCGACGCCCGGCGGCCCGCGAAAGGCTTCAAGGAGGCGCTCGCCCAATACCTGCACGCGGCGCGCGACCGCGGAGCCTTTGGCAAGAGCCTCCTCGGCCAGGCGTTGATGTTCGTGAAGCCCGAGCCGACCTATCCCTGGCTCATGAAGACGGTGGGGGTCCGTCAGGATCAGAAGATCCTCGACGTCGGATGCGGGGCGGGATCGCTTCTCGACCGGCTCGCGCGGCTCGGGTATCGCGACGTCAGCGGCCTCGACCCATTCCTCGCGGCCGACGCCGTGACGAGCGAGGGCGTGCATTTGCGCAAGCAGCGGCTCGCCGAGGCGGAGGGTCTGTTCGACGTGCTTGTGTTCAATCACTCTTTCGAGCACGTCCCGGACCCCGAAGGCGAACTGCATGCGGCGCGCCAAAGGCTCAAGCCGAACGGTCTTTGTCTCATTCAGATCCCGACCCCAAGCTCCCAGGCGCGCGAGGAATATGGAACGGACTGGGCGCAGTGGGACGCGCCACGCCATCTCACCCTGATCTCGAGAAAGGGCATGGCGCTCCTTGCCGAGCGCTGCGGCTTCGAGCTGCGGCGGATCATCGACATCGGCGAGGGTTGGTCGCAGATGTCGAGCACGCTCAACAAGAGAGGCCTCGGCGAACCGGGAGCGAACTTCCGTCGGCATCTGTCGGTGCGCGAGATGGCGATGCTGCGGCGCAAGGCGATCGCGGCCAATGCGGCCGGACGTGGGGATTCCGTCAGCTGTGTTTTGATCCGGCGTTAGGAACCGACCACCCTTGAAGGGGGGCCTCTACGCCAGCTCCAGCGCGAACGGGATTCCCTCGAAACACTCCCTGCCCCGGCCGATCTCGAGGATTGCGGCCGTCATCCGGCCGCCCCGCTCGAGCGCCTGGTCGGCGAGCGCGACGAGCAGCGCGTTCGGCGTGGCGGTGGGGGACGCGGCGCGGATCGCCCGCGCGATCGTCAACTCGTCGCGCGCCGGATTGAGCGCGCAGGCGGCGATGAAAGCGGCCGCGGTCGAGCGGCTGACGCCCGCGTAGCAGTGGATCACCATCGGCTCGGCGCGGTCCCAGGCGGTAACGAATTCGATGAGGTCGTCGAGATGCTCCCGCGCGGGCGCGACCTGCCCCGGCAAGGCCTCGACGATGTCGGAGACGGCGATCAGGCGATGCCGGTCGGCGGCGATCTCGGCGGGGCGCCGCACTTCCGTCCCCGGGCTGATCAGCGTGACAAGCGAGCGCGCGCCGGTGCGCGTCACCGTTTCGCCGATGCGGGCGAGCGAGCAGACGTGCAGACGCGGCATTGCATTCGATCCTTGTCGGGGCTTTCGGAGACGGCGCCCTCTTAAGAGCAAGATGCGCTTCGGTCGAATCGCATCTTGCTCCGGATTCTCTGACATCGCGGGAATCTTCGCGAAAAACCGGTTCCCACTTTTTCGCATCCCGCTCTTAGGCGATCGCGGCCGCCCCGTCGAGTTCGGCGAATCGGGCGAGGAAGCGGTCCTCCGCCTCGGCCGGACGCATGGGATCGAGAAAGCGGGCGAAGCGGCGGGCCGAGGGCGGCGGTTCGCCGAAGAGCCTCTGCGCCTCGCTCTCCGAGAAGCCCGCGAGCGCGGTCGCCTCGAGGAAGGCGGAGCGCCGGTCCGCCGCCTTGATCCGCCGCGCGATATCGGCTGCGGGCTCGGAGGGAAGCCCGAAGCGCAGGTGGACGGCGCGCATGAGCCGCGTCTCGATCCGCCTGTAGTCGCCCCCGACCGCGGCCTTGAAGGGCGAGATGAGGTCGCCGATGACGTATTCGGGCGCATCGTGGAGGAGGGCTGCGAGCCGCTCGCCGGGCTTCGGCGCCCAAGGTTCGCACATCGAGAACAGCGCCTCGACCAGGAGCGCGTGCTGGGCGACCGAGAAGATCTCCGGCCCGCTTGTCTGGCCGTTCCAGCGGGCGACCCGGGCGAGGCCGTGGGCGATGTCGCCGATCTCGACGTCGAGCGGCGACGGATCGATGATGTCGAGGCGGCGCCCCGAAAGCATGCGCTGCCACGCCCGGCGCCGGAGCCGCTCGCTCATGCGAAACTATCGCGCGCGAGCGCCTTGCACGCGTCGTGCCGGCAACAGTCGACGAGATGGTCGTTGACCATGCCGGTCGCCTGCATGAAGGCGTAGACGATCGTCGGCCCGACGAAATTGCCGCCGCGCGCGCGCAGGTCCTTCGCCATCGCCCGCGATTCGTCGCTCTCGGCGGGGATGTCGGAGAGGCTCCGGCGGTTGGTCTCGATCGGCCGGCCGCCGACGAAGCCCCAGAGCCGCCGCGCGAAGCCCTCCCCCTCCATCAGGTCGAGATAGATGCGCGCCAGCGCCTGGGTCGCCTCGATCTTGGCCCGGTTGCGCACGATGCCCGCATCGGCCATCAGCGCCGCCTTCTTCTTCTCGTTCCAGCGCGCGATCCGCTGCGGCTCGAAGCCGTCGAAGGCGCTCCTGAACGCCGGCCGCTTGCGCAGGATGGTGATCCACGAAAGGCCGGCCTGGAAGCCGTCCAGAACGAGCTTCTCGAACAGGGCCCGGTCGTCGTACTCGGGCGCCCCCATTCCTCGTCGTGATAGGCGACATAGAGCGGGTCCACGCCCGGCCAGGGGCAGCGATGCAGGCCGTCGGCATGGGGGATGGCGACGACGACGCGCGGCGGCTTTTCTCGTTCGGCCATCGAATCCCTCGTGCTCTTGTCAGGCGCGTCAGGTTGGCCCGCTGCGGGGCGGCGGGCAAGGTCAGAGGAGCAGCGCCTCGACGCCTGCGCGAATCGGCGGCGCGACCGGCGCCTGAACCTCAGGCCCGTCGTTGGCGACGCGGTTGACCAGGGGCGAGACCTCGACAAGCTCGAGCAGAGGCTCGGGCGCGGGCTTCACGAGCTTGAGCGCCTGCGTGACGTCGGTTCCCTCGACGTCGAGCCAGGCCGAGAAGGCCTCCGGCTCGAGGATCGCCGGCATGCGGTCATGCAGGCGCCGGATGAACGGGTTCGCCGCGGTGGTGATGATGCAACCGGTGTCGATCTCTCCGCCCGAGGGATCGCTCCACGTCTCGTAAAGTCCCGCGAATCCCATCGGCGCGCCGTCGACCCGGCGCACGAGGAACGGCCGCTTCGCGACCGCGCCGCGGGCGGCGCCAGAACTCGGCCTTGCGCCATTCGTAGAACCCGTCGGCGATGACGAGACAGCGGCGGCGCATCAGCGCCGCGCGGTAGCTCGCCTTTTCCGCGAGCGTCTCGGCGCGGGCGTTGATGATGAGAGGAAACTCCTTGGGATTCTTCACGAAACCCGGCAGGAAGCCCCACCGCACGAGGCGGAAATGGCGCCCCGCGCCGCCCGTTCGGGGATCGGCGAGAACGATCGGGATCGGCTGGGTCGGGGCGATATTGAAGCGCGGCGGGAAATTCGGGGTTTCCGTATAAGCGAAGTAGGAGCGCACCGCCTCCGGCGGCAAGGTGATCGCATATCGTCCGCACATGCCTCGCCCTCCGCCGGCGCCTACACCCGCGGGGTTGCAATCAGCCCGCGGGATTAACCTCGTTGTAGCTAATTCTTCGCGTTCGCCGAGTGAAGGCCCTAGAGTGATTCGCGATGTCGATGGACCCCCGGATTCCGCTTTTGGCGATGAGCGAAGCAGACGCCCACGGCTCCTCCATGTCCGCCGCCATGGACTATGTCGGCGAGGCCTTCGCACTCGCCGCGTTCGACGGCGTCGAGACGCAGGATCTCGCGGAAGCTGCGCTTTGCGCCGCGATGTGCGAGTTGGTCGCGGTCCACGGCGAGGACGGCGCGGCCCGGATCGCGGCGCGGCTTGCCGACCGGGCGGCGGCCGGAGAGTTTTCCGTAAGCCGTCGACAATAATCCTTCCCATCGGCTGCCCCTGCGGCGCAAGATGAGAGGCAAGAGGGTCAAGACGATCTCATCCCGATCGGGCCCGCGACCGGACGCCTGAGAAAAAGCGCGCTTCAAACGCGCCACTCCCGGCGCCGCTTCGTCCGGTCAGGGACGTTCGAGAGAAGAATAGGAACGCATCGATGTCGTTCAAAGCCGTGCGAGCCGACAAGACCGACGCCGGACAGGAGGTGCGCTTCGTTTCGATGGAGGATTCCGACCTGATGGACGGCGACGTGACGGTTCGCGTCAGCCATTCGACGGTGAATTACAAGGACGGCCTGGCGCTGTCCGGCAAGTCGGCCGTCATCCGGCGCTTTCCGATGGTGCTCGGCATCGATCTCGCGGGCGTCGTCGAGCAGTCGGGCCATTCCGGCTTCGCGCCCGGCGACGCGGTCATCGTCAACGGCTTCGGCCTCAGCGAAACCCATTTCGGCGGCTACGCCGAGAAGGCGCGGGTGAAGGGCGAGTGGCTGGTGAAGTTGCCGAAGGGCCTCGACGCCGCAGAGGCGATGGCGATCGGAACCGCAGGCTATACCGCGATGCTGTGCGTGATGGCCCTCGAGCGGCATGGGCTTTCGCCAGCCTCGGGCCCTGCGCTCGTCACCGGGGCGGCGGGCGGCGTCGGATCGACGGCGGTCGCGCTTCTCGCCGCAAGAGGCTGGAAGGTCATCGCCTCGACGGGCCGTGCGAGCGAGGCCGACTACCTGAAGCGCCTCGGCGCCGCCGAGATCCTCGATCGCGCGACGCTCTCCGCGCCCGGCAAGCCGCTTGGCAAGGAGCAGTGGGCGGCGGCGGTCGACAGCGTCGGCTCCACGACCCTCGCCAACGTGCTGGCGCAAACGAAATACGGCGGCGCTGTCGCGGCCTGCGGCCTCGCCGGCGGCATGGACCTGCCGTCGACGGTCGCGCCGTTCATCCTGCGCAGCGTCGCGCTGCTTGGCGTCGACTCCGTGCAGCGCCCGATGCCGGACCGGGTCGAGGCGTGGCGGCGCCTCGCCGCCGAACTCGACCGCGCGAAGCTCGCCGAAATCACCCGCTCCATCCCGTTCGACGCGGTGTTCGAGGCGGGGCGCGCGATCCTCAAGGGCGAGGTGCGCGGCCGAACGGTCGTGACGATCCAATGAGCGAGGTCGCCGAACGCAGTGCCCAAGCAGGCTCACGGATTGCGAGCATGACCCCAAATCCCGACGACTTCAGCCTTCTGCTCGGCCCGGACGTTCCCTCGCGCGTCTTCGCCGCGGGCGAGGTGATTTTCTGCGAGGGCGACCGCGCCGAGGCGTTCTACGTGATCCGTCAGGGGGAGGTCGAGATCCGGACCGGAAACCGTCTCCTCGAGACGCTCGGCCCCAACGAGATCTTCGGCGAGATGGCGCTGATCGATGCAGCCCCACGCAGCGCCGACGCGGTCGCCAAGACCGAGGCGACCGTCGCCGTGATCTCGGAGAAGGACTACCTCTTCCTCGTGAAGCACACGCCCCATTTCGCGCTCAAGGTCATGCGCGTTCTCGCGCGCCGGCTCAGAAGTCCAGAACAAGGCGGTGTGACGGATCGGGCCGTCCCCGGCGCGGGCGTGCTCAAAGGCGCGCCCATGCCTGTCATTCGGCCCTAGGCCTTAGGGCAGATCAGGTCGTCGGGCGACAATCTCGGCGTCCGCACGAAGGCGGGCGCTTCGACGGCAGGCGCTGGCGCTGCGCGAAGCGCGACCTCGGACTGCGCCGCATATCGGAATGAGAAGCCGGCCGCGCCGGCGACCAAGGCTGCGAGAAGCAGCGGCGCGACAAATCTTCCGCAGTCCATGCGGGGGAGCATGGATGGAACCAAGACCGCCACGGGCGGTCTTCCCACGACAATGTCGCATGACTTCGACATGCCCGATCGCCCCAACCCGGCCTCACGGGAATTGATGTTCCCGCCTTACGGCCGGCGCCCGCTTTCGTTCGCTCGCGCGCCTTGGAAACGCGACGTTCCTTCGCCGCGCCCCGCCGCGCAAGTGGGGAATATACGTAGCCGTCCGACGCCCCCGCGACAAGAGCGGTCAATCGCGAACGACGTTAAGAAACATCCGCACGAGATCGGGCAGGCTGCCCGCCTGGGTCTTCTTCATCACATTGGCGCGGTGGACCTCGACCGTTCTGGGACTGATCCCCATCTCGAAGGCGATAACCTTGTTGGGCTGCCCCTTCACGAGCCGGTCCAGCACTTCGGTCTCGCGCGCGGTGAGCGAGGCCAGCCGGGCGTGCGCCTCCTGCGAGGTGAGGGCGACGCGCTGCGAATCCCGGCCGACCTTGAGCGCGCGCCGCACGGCCTCGATCAGGTCCTCGCCCTTGAACGGCTTCTCCAGGAAATCGACCGCGCCTTTCTTCATCGCGTCCACGGCCAGAGCAACATCGGCGTGGCCCGTGAGCAGGATCACGGGAAGAGCGAGCTTCAGCGCGGCGATCCGGGTGAGGAGCTCCATGCCGCTCATGCCCGGCATCCGGACGTCGGTCACGACGCATCCGGTCAGGGCGGCCGGAGCGGCGAGAAACGCGTCCGCGGAGGCGTAGGTTGCCGCGGTCAGTCCCTCGTGAGCGAGGATCATCCGAATCGAGTCGCGCAACGGCTCGTCGTCGTCGATCACATGCACCAGCGGCGCGGTCATCCGCGGCGCTCCGGGCGGGCCGACGGCGACGCGAAGCGCGTCGGAACCGCACTCGGCTCCCATCGATCGCGCTCGGAGCAATGGCGCCGATCAGAAACCAGGCCGATCCGATTCCGCCCCGTCACGACAAGCCCGCCTCGCCTCGCAGCTTCCCGAAGTTATGTTGGGGCCAATCCCCTAAGGTATCTGTTCATCAAAAAATTTGACGACAGCAAAAGCGCGAATAGGCGCTCGGGTCAACCCATTCGTGGCACGCCGCGCCGTCTTGGGAAAGATGCAACCTCAGATCGAGCGCCTGGCGCAAGGTCCGGCGCCAAAAAAGCTGTCCTGTTGCGCGAAGCGCCGGTCAGGCGACTTTGGCGAGCGCAATCGCCCTCGCGCCGCGCTGGACGCGAGGCAAGGCGACGACGGCGACCGCGCCCTCGCCCAGGCGCGAGGCGAGCCGCAGCGAGCCGCCGTGCAGTTCGACCAGGGAATTGGCGATGGCGAGGCCGAGGCCGGAACCCTTCATGCCGTTCGCCATCACGGCGTCGCCCTGCTCGAACGGACGCCCCAGCCTCTCGACGTCTTCGGCCGCGACGCCTGGGCCGTTGTCTTCGACGTAGAAGTAGATCCGGTCGTCGATCGTCTCGGCGCCGATTTCGACGGCGCCGCCCTCGGGCGCGAATTTCACCGCGTTGCGCATGAGCGTGGTCAGGATGCGCTCGACAGCCGCCGGGTCCGCTTCGATCGCGATATCGGGCTCGACGGCGACGGCGACGGAAACGCGCTTCTCGCGAGCTGTCGAAGCGACGTCGAGCACGGCGCGGCCGACGGCCTCGCTCGCGCGGAAACGCTCGTAGGTGAGACGTTCGCGGCCGGCTTCGAGCCGCGACATGTCGAGGATGTCGCTGAGCACGTGCAAGAGGTACTCGCCGCCCGAAAGGATGTGCTCGCAATAGTCGCGGTACTTGTCCGAACCGAGGGGGCCGAAGGTCTCGCCGCCCATCAGTTGCGAGAAGCCGATGATGGCGTTGAGCGGGGTCCTCAGCTCGTGGCTCATGTTGGCGAGGAATTCCGCCTTGGCGTGGTTGGCGGCCTCGGCTTGAGCCTTCTGCTCGTGATAGCGCTCGGCGAGATCGACGAGCTGCTGGGCCTGTTCTTCGAGCGATCGGCGCGACTGGCGCAACTGCGCGACCGTCGAGAGCAGCAGGCGCTCGGAATTCATAAGCTGCTCTTCGTGCTCCTTGAGCGCCGTGATGTCGGTTCCGACCGACACGAAGCCGCCGTCGCGGGTGCGCCTCTCGTTGACCTGCAGCCATCGCCCGTCTGCAAGACGCGCCTCATAGGTTCGCGCCTCCTGAGCATCCGGGAACGGCGCCGCCGCCTCCGCCGGCGACCCGCCGGCGCCGTCCACAGCGCCCGCGCCCGCCGCCGCAAGATTATGCAGGCGCTGGTACTTCGAGTTGCAGAGCACGAGCCGATGGTTCGAATCCCAGAGGACGAAGGCCTCGGAGATCGCTTCGACGGCGTCGCGCAGCCGCTGGTCGGCGGTCGCGGAGGCCTCCGCCTCGCGCTTGCGCTCGGTCACGTCGAACGCGATGCCGACGAGCGCCGGACCCGATTTCCCCTGATCGTCGACCAGTTCGGCCCGCATCCTGAGCCATACCCAGCTGTCGTCGGCGGCGCGCATGCGAAACTCGACGTCGATGAAGTCGCCCGCCCGCTCGGTGGAAACCCGCGCGATATCCTCAAGGCTCATGTCGTCGGGGTGTACGAGCGCCTGCAGCTCCGAGGTCGTCCAGGGACTTAAGCGCTCCGTCCGCTCGAGCACGGCGAACATGGAGGCCGACCAGACGATGCGCCCGCTGCGAAGTTCCCAGCTCCAGAGCCCGCAGCGGCCGCGGTTCAAGGCAAGGTTGACGCGGGCGCGGCGGGCGTTGTCGTCGAAAGCGCGCCTCAGCCGGGCGCGCGCGTCGCCGGCGTAGAGGCCGGTCCCGCCGAGGACGCATGCGACGGTCGAGGCGAGCAGAAGCACGGTCACGGCCGCGGCGCGCCGCCAGGAGGCAAGCTCGGCGTCGACAGGCGAGGCGAAGACGATCCGTCCCTGCATGGCCGGCACCGCCCGGGAGACGGCGAGGCGTTCGCCGCCGCGCTCGTCGGCGATACGGACGGCCTCGCCGCGATCGTCGGCGGCCGGAAGCGCGAGAAGCGCGTCGAGAGAGACCGCGGCTTCCGGCGGATCGGCCGCGAGCGCCCGTCCGCCGCGGTCGATCAGCACCGCGCTTGCGGGCGCTTCGCCCGGCTCGGCGTCAACGATCCGGCGAAAGAGATCTTTCGGCGCCGAACCGGGCGCCGACTGGAGCGCGGCGTCGACCTCGGCGGCGACGATCGTCGCCCGCATGCCGATCTCGCGCGAAGCCAGTCTCAGAGCCTCTTCCCGCTCCGCGCGCAGGTGATGGAACGTGAGAAGGATCGCGGCCATGACGGCTGCGGCCGCGGCGAGCGCGGCGGCGGCCGAAGCCCAGGGGCCCAGCGTCGCGCGCCAACGCGCGGGCGACCGATCGGCGGCGTCGGCGACGATCCGCCACGCCTCGTCGTTCAGGCATGATTCTGCATGTGCCGCGCTCGCACGCGTCATGTTTTTTCCCACGCCTAGAGAAACTTAACCTTCGGGTAACCAACCCACCCCCGAATCACTACGATATGAATCCTTGTGCGAATCTTTGTCCAGCCCCTTGACGGTGCCAGAATCGCTTTTTGTCAGGAGAACACCGAGACGCGTGGCGACGAGGCGGCCGAAAAGCCCGCGGACGCGGCGATTTCAAGCGGCGCGGCGCCCATGCGCCTCAGGCGAGCGAGCGCGTGACGATGTCGCTCACGTCCGGCGACAGCGACGGCCGGCCCGCGATGCGCCGCAGCGTTCCCTCCGCCTGGCCCCGCCTGATATCCTCGAGCGAGCGCCACGAACGCATGGCGGTGAGGAGCCGCGCCGCGATCTGCGGATTGGTGGGGTCGAGCGCGAGCACGATCTCCTCGAGAAACGCGTAACCCAGTCCGTCGGCGCGATTGAACTGGGTCTGGTTGGCCGTGAAGCCGCCGACCAGCGCCCGCACCCGGTTGGGGTTCGACATCGAGAAGCCGCGGTGGGTCATGAGCGCGCGCACCCGGTCGAGCGTCTCGCGCTCGGGGATCTGCGCCTGGAGAGCGAACCACTTGTCGAGGATCAGCGGCTCCATCGCGTATCGGCGGCTGAAGGCGTCGGAGGTGTGCTCGCGCGCGGAGTTCGGCTTGACCACGATCTGAGCGAGGGCGCCGAAGCGCTCGGTCATGTTGTCGGCGTCGCGAAGCTGCTTGTGAGCCCGGGCGAGGCCGTCGATGATGTTGCCATCGGCGTAATGCGCGAGCGTCACGTTGCGCAGCGCGCGGCGTCCCGCCTGCCCGGCGTCGGGACTGAAGGGGCCGGATGTCGCGAGCTTGTCGTGCAGGTCCGCGAGCGCCTCGCCGTGCTTGCGCCCGAGCGCGCCGCGAAGCGCCTTGCGCGCCGCGTAGATCGCGTCCGGATCGACGTCCTGCCCGATCTCGCGCGCGAGATCGGCTTCGGTCGGAAGCGTCAGCGCGAGCGCGGCGAAGGCTGGATCGACGCGGCCCTCGCGCGCGTCGTCGATCAGCGCGCCGTAGGCGGCGACGAGGCCCGCGTTGCGCTCGGGCGCGCGGCCGGTGCGGATGGCCCTGACGCCACGCAGAAGCACGCGGGTGGAAAGGCTCTGCAGCGCCTGCCAGCGGTTGAAATTGTCGGAATCGTGCCGCGACAGCGCCACGAGATCGTCCTCGGTCAGGTCGTCCTCGACGTTGACCGGCGCAGAGAAGCCGCGCAGGAACGACAGCGCCGGGCGGCGCGGCACGTCGTGAAAGACGATCGTGCGGCCCGCGTCCTCGAGCACGAACACGCCCGAAGCGAGTTCATCGGCGGTCGCGTCCTTCGACACGAGCGGCGTCTCGCCGCCCTCGGGGTCGACGAGTTCGAGCGCGAGCGGAATGACGGCCGGCAGCTTCACCGGTTGGCCCGGCGTCGGCGCCAGCGTCTGCGCGACCTCGAGCCGGAACGTCCGACCTTGCGCGTCGTAGGCGGTGCGGACGGAGAGCTTCGGCGTGCCGGCTTGCGAATACCAGCGCATGAAGCGGCTGAAATCGCGCCCCGACACGTCGGCGAAGCAGGCGATGAACTCCTCGACCGTCGCAGCCGTGCCGTCGTAGCGGTGGAAATACATGTCCATGCCCGCCCGAAAGGCGTCGGCGCCGATGAGGCGCTTCAGCATCCGGATGACCTCGGCGCCTTTCTGGTAGACCGTCGCGGTGTAGAAGTTGCTGATCTCGTTATAAACTTCCGGCCGGACGTTGTGCGCGAGCGGCCCCGCGTCCTCGGGGAACTGCGCCGCGCGCAGCGCCCGCACCTCCGAGATGCGCTTGACCGGCGCCGAACGCATGTCGGCCGAAAACTCCTGATCGCGGAAGACCGTCAGGCCCTCCTTGAGGCTGAGCTGGAACCAGTCCCGGCAGGTCACGCGGTTGCCGGTCCAGTTGTGGAAGTACTCGTGCGCGATCACCCCCTCGATGCCGGCGTAATCGTCGTCGGTCGCCGTCTCCTGCGACGCGAGCACGTATTTGTCGTTGAAGACGTTGAGGCCCTTGTTCTCCATCGCTCCCATGTTGAAGTCGGACACGGCGACCACGTTGAAGACATCGAGATCGTATTCGCGCCCGTAGACCTTCTCGTCCCAGGCCATGGCGCGCTTGAGCGAGTCCATGGCGTAGTGGGCGCGGCCCTCGCGTCCGTGCTCGGTATAGATCGCGAGATCGACCTTGCGCCCCGAGGCGGTGACGAAACTATCGGCGATGGGAGCGAGGTCGCCGGCCACGAGCGCGAAAAGATAGCAGGGCTTCTTGTGCGGGTCGGTCCAGACCGCAAAGTGGCGGCCCGTCGCCTCAGCCTCCCCCTTGCTCTCGAGGTTGCCGTTGCTGAGCAGCACCGGCGCCTCCGCGCGGTCGGCTTCGAGCCGGACGCGATAGGTCGAGAGCACGTCGGGACGGTCGAGGAAATAGGTTATGCGGCGGAACCCCTCGGCCTCGCATTGCGTGCAATAGGCCGAGCCCGAACGATAGAGACCCATGAGCTTGGTGTTGGCGGTCGGATCGACCCGGGTCTCGATCGTGAGCGTGAACGGGCGGCGCGGCGGGTTGGGCAGCACGAACTGGGAAGCGGTCGCCTGAAACGCGCCAGGCTCGAGCCGCGCCCCGTCGACTTCGGCCGACACGAGCACGAGTTCGTCGCCATCGAGGACGAGTTGCGCGTCGCCGCGACCCGCCGGGTTCGGCCGCACCGTCAGTGTCGAGACGATCCGGGTCGCCGTCCTGTCGAGCCAGACGTTGAGATCGACCGCATCGATCAGGAAGTCGGGGACGCGATAGTCCGCGAGGCGAACGGGCTGACCGACCGAAGTGCGCATAGGCGCTGGCCTTTCCAATTGGCCACCGTTCGCCTCGTTTCTCCGGCAGCCGGATGGGCGAACGATGCTGGCAACCTTACAGGCGAACGCGTGAGGCCGCGCCGGGCTCAAGCGCCGCAGTCGGGGTAAACGCCAAGCCGTATTGAAGCAAGGCTTTTTGCAGGACGGGCGGCGGCGGGCGCCCGCTCGTGAAGGCGATGACGCCGGCCGGCGCCGCGACCGCCGTGCGCGCGTTTGCGCCAAGCAGCGAGTCGAGACGGCGCGCGATCGCGGGCGCCGGATCGACAAAGGCGACCGGCCATGGCGAAAGTCGCCCGAGCGCGCCGATCAGCAGCGGAAAATGCGTGCACGCCAGAACCACGCAATCGGTACGGCGACCCTCCCTCTCGACGAAACAGGGCGCGATTTCCCGTGCGATCGCGGCCTCGTCGATCGCCTCGCCGCGCAGGAACCGCTCGGCGAGCGGCGCAAGCTCGGCCGAACCGACGAGCGTCACCTCGCAATCGGCGGCGAAATCGCGAACGAGGGCGCGGGTGTAGTCGCGCGCCACCGTGCCCTGCGTGGCGAGCACGCTGACAAGCCCCGACCGCGACATGCTCGCGGCCGGCTTGATCGCGGGAACCACGCCGACGAACGGCAATTCGGGATGCGCGGCCCTCAGAGCGGGAAGCGCCAAAGTCGAGGCCGTGCTGCACGCGACGACGACGATGTCGGGCCGGAAGGCGGCCACAACCTCGTCCATTACGGCGCCGACGCGGGCGATCAACTCCCCGTCGCCCAGCCGCCCGTATGGAAAGGCGGCGTCGTCGGCGACATAGACGATGTCGAGATCCGGCCGCGCGGCGCGGATCGCGGCGAGCACGCTCAGGCCCCCCAGTCCCGAATCGAAGACGACGGCGCGCGGCGCTTGAGCGCTCATTCCCGGCAATCCGCTCCCCTGTCGCGCCGCCTCGCGGGCCCGACGGCTGCCTTTACGGGAAAAGACCGTGTCCGGCAAAGGCTTGGGCTTCCGAAGCCGGCCCCGGGTCGCCCGGTTGAAATCGCCCGGAACCCTTTCGCCCGCAAAATCAATTGACCCGGGCGGGGCGGATGGACGAAGGAAGGTCTCGCCGATTTTGCCCAAGGAATTTGCCGCCCCGTCATGCCGCTCACCGACGCGTCCTTCAAGGCCGACGCTGTCGATCACGTAGCGCAGCCGCCCCCGCCGACCGCGGCCGAGCGCCGGGGCCTGACGATCGCCATCATCGCGGCCGCAGCGCTGCACATTCTCATTCCGGCGGCGATCCTGGCGATCGCCTGGTTCACGGCGCGTCCGTCGCCGCCGCTTGAGGAAATCCCGGTCGAGGTCGTGGTCGAGAAGCCCCAGGAGCAGCCGAAGCCGCAGGAAAACAAGCCGAAACCGCCGGAACAGCCTCAGGACGAAAAGCCCGCCTACGACGCTCCGAGCGCGGCGACCGCGGAGAAGGCGAACCGCGAGTCGCCCGACGAAAAGACCTCGGCCCCGGAGCCGAAGCCGGAGCCGGCGAAGCCCGCCGGGACGCCGGAGGAATCGAAGACTCCGGCCGCCGCGAGCGAGGCCAAGTCCGACGCCGCCCCCATCCCGCAGGAGACCCCGCCCTCCGAGACGGCCGACTTGCGCGCCGCGCCGAAAGAGGCCGACGATGAGGCCAAGGCTGCGCCGGAGGCGCCGCCGACCCCCGCCGAGACGCCCTCGCCCCCGCCCGCTCCCGCCCTGAAGGCGCCGCCCGGAGCGCCCCCGCCCTCCGCCGAGATGCTGCCCGATCCCAAATTCGCCCACGCGGCGACCGAATCGCCCGTCATCGGCGGCCACGCCGACACCCGCTATCTGACGATCGTGTACGGGATGATCCGCGATCACTACCGCGAGCCGCGCAACGCCCGGCCGACCCGGGAAGGCTCGATCATGCTCGCCCTCGACGAAGGCGGCAATCTGGTCGAGCGCAAGGTCCTTGTGTCGAGCGGATCGGCGGCCCTGGACACGGCGATGCTGAACGCGATCGCCGAGGCCGCCCCCTACCCGGCGCCGCCGGGTTACCAGCCGATGGGCCTGCGCCTCGTCTTTCCCCACTAAAGCGCGGCCTTGTCAGGCTGGATCGGCGCCGTCTGCGCACCCGCCCCCCTGTGGGGGCGGTGTACGGGGGGCGGAGGCGCCGCGTCGCGGACCGCGCGAACCTGGGACAATCATGCTCTGGGCCGCGGGAAGCGGCGGCGGCGCGCGTCAGGGGCTCGGCACGGTTCCAGCCGGCGGGACGCACTTCCAGTACGACCTCACCCGATTGAAATCGGTGGCGCTGTCCCAATAATGGACGGCGGTCAGATTGTAGCGGCCGCACTCCCGCTGAGCCTCGGCGGCGAACTGATAGGGCTTGGGGAACCTGTCGTCAGCGGGGTTGATGGGCGAGTAGACAAAAACGACGTTGCGCTCGGACGCGCAGCCCGACAGCGCCACCAGCAAGCCCAAAAGGCCGATCACTCGCATTCTTGCGCCCCAGGTCGCGCGGCCGTTCGACCGGCCAGCCTTAAGTCGGGCGCACAATGCCTAACCCGGTCCGGCGACGCAAGGGCGAGCGGCCCGCCTTACCGGCCCCTCCCGTCGTTCTTTAGACCCGAGCGACAGTTACGCTTAACAATACGCCGATAAACTTTCGGGCCGGGGGCTTTCCACCGCCCGTCAGCTGACCGATTTGGCGCTGTAGCGGGCGATCAGTCCGGTTCGCAGGACGGTGCGATGGACGTAAGCGAAATAGAGGCAGGCGAGCAGGAGGTAGAGAACCGCGAGCGCCGCCCCGACGAAAAGCGTGCCCCAGGGCGCGGGGCCGCCCGCGACGACCGCCCGCATGCCCTCGAACACGTAAGTCGGAGGGAGGATGGCGGCGATCGCCTGCATCCAGCCGGGAAGCACGTGGACTGGATAGAAGACGCCGGCGAACGGCGAGACGATCATCGGGATCGGCCAGATCAGCCATTCCGACGAGGGCCCCAGTCGGAGCACGATCCCCGACGCCGCCACCCCCATCGCGATGCCCGTCAGGAAGAGGACGGCGATGAACGGCGCGAGCGCTGCGCCATAGGTGAGAAACGACAGGCCGAATGCAAGCTTCGCGAAGACGACAATCGCGATGAGGCTCGTGAAGCTCGCGGCGATCGCGGCCAGGACGAGCCCGGCCAGATATTCGGAGATTCTCAGCGGCGTCGCGAAGAGATTGAGGAAGTTGCGCGACCAGACGTCCTCGAAGAAAGCCATGGTCACGCCCTGCATGGCGCGGGTGAGAAAGTCCCACAGGAGAACCGTGCCGAGGAGGGCCGGCACGAAATTGAACCCGGCCTGCGACACCGAATTGAGATAGCGCGTCAGAAATCCCCACATGAAGATGTCGACGGCGACCCAGACGAAGATCGGGAACACGCGCTGCGGGCTGCCGCGGTAAAGATAGAAGATGCGCAAGACGATGGCGCCGACGCGGGAGCGGTTCATCGCAGCGGCGCCTCCGCCAGCCCTTCGTGGGCGACGTTGACGAAGAGATCGTCGAGCGTCTCGACCCCGTGCTCGCCCGGTAGCCGTTTCGGGTCGCCTTCGAGCACGATGCGGCCGCGCGACAGGAAGAGCACGCGGTCGCACACCGCCTCGACCTCGAACATGTTGTGGCTCGTCCACAGGACGCCGCAATGGCCGCCCTCGACCAGGCCCGCGATGCCGGCGCGGATGTCGCGAGCGGCGGACGGGTCGATCGAGGCGGTCGGCTCGTCGAGCAGGAGGAGACGGGGACGATTGAGCATCGCCTTGGCGAGCGACAGCCGCGTCTGCTCGCCCGACGACAGGACGCCCGCCTTGCCGCGGCGGTATTTCACGAGATCGTAGGTTTGCAGGAGCTCCTCGATGCGCTCCTCCCTCCGCTCGATATCGTAGATCTTCGCAAACACCCTGAGGTTCTGCTCGACCGTCAGGTTTCCCGGCAGCGGCGCATAGACGGCGGCGAAGTTCGTCCTGGCGAGCGCCTCGCTGCGGTTGGCCTTGAGATCGACGCCCTCGATGACGATGCGGCCCGCCGACGGCTCGAGGACGCCAAGCACCATATTGATCGTCGTCGTCTTGCCCGCGCCGTTGGGCCCAAGCAGGCCGACGATCTCGCCGGGCGAAACCGAGAACGAGACGCCGTCGACCGCCTTGAGCGCGCCAAAGGATTTTGCGAGATTTTCGACGGAAAGGACCGGGGAGTGCGACGGCGTCATCGCCCCGGTCCTATCCGACCGGGCGCCGAGGTCAAGGCGGCGGCCGCTCGGCCCCGCCGCGCGAACAGCCTCAGGGCCGGAGCGCGAACGCGGCCGCGACGTCGGCGACGGCGGCGCCGAGAACCTTGAGCGCCTTTTCGGTGGCGATATGGGCGCCCAGCCGCTTCGCCGCGTATCGTTCAAGGCCGCCGAACCATCCGGAGGTCGCCACCTCGTCGTGGAGATCGACGTCGAGCAACGTCCCGATGACCTTCTCGGCGCGGGCCCGGATCGGCGCCTCGAGGTCGTCGAGCGAAACGGCCCCAGGCTTCGGCTGGTCGTCCGGCCCGATCTCGATCGGGTTCAGAAGCTCTCCGACCAGCGGAATGACCGGATATCCGGGGCGCGGAACGCCGCCGGCGACGCTCGGAGAGAAGAGTTTGACCTTGAGGCCGCGGTCCGCCTCGGGGCCGAGCGAACCGGTCGCGCCTTCTGCGTCGCGGACCTGCCAGCGCTCGGGGCTGATGGGGACGCCGGCAAACAGAGGGTTCGTATCCGGCAGGGCGAAATTCCAGCGCAGGAAGGCCTGCGCGTTGCGGCGGCCGAGCAGATAGTCGTGCCTGCGGAACGACTCGTGAATGAAGCCGCCGAAGCCGCCCATGACGCCGCAGGCGATCGGATATTTGCGCGCGGCGTCGCTGCCGTCGCCCTCGCGTACCGGCGAGATCATGAAGCGCGAAAAAACCTTGTCGTTGGCCGCCAGTTCGAGTTCGTCCGGCTTGAAGCGAGCCTGCTGGATCAGCATGGACGAAAGCTGCGGCAGGAGGTGAACGAGCTTCAGGTCGCCGCTGAACGGGGGCGCCTGCTGGAAGTTCGGGAACGGCGCCACGAGAACCACGGCCTTGTCCGCCGCCTGGCCGTCGCGCGGATTGCGCAGGTCGCGCCCGGCGAGATAGCGGCGCGCCAGTTCGAGCGGCTCGTTGTCGATCGTCCCGCCGTCGACCGAAGCAAAGCGATAGGGGACCTCGTCGGAGAAACTGTCGGGCGCGATCGGCACGAAGGCGCCGGTCGCCGGATCGTCGTAGCCGACGCAGCCGGAGAAGGCGTACCAGCTCGCATCGGTCCGCTCGACGATGCGTGGCCTGAGTCCGACCGGAAAGGCGCCGGTCGCCAGCGCCGCGGTCTTGTAGCGAAGCCAGGGTTCAGACCTGCCGAAGTCCTGAGCCTCGACATTGAGGGCGAGCGTTCCGCCGTCGGCGTCCGCCGCGCCGACTTCGAAGTCGTAATAGTCGGCGTGGTTCAGCATGCCGTAGCGCTCGTTCGCATTGGCGCCGAAGATCGGAAACGAATACGGCACGCCGCGCACGTTGGAGAGGGTCAGCATGACGCGCAGCGTCCGGTCGTCGCCGCCGACCCAGTCGCGCTTGCGCACCGGCCCGGCGAGGCCGAAGGCTGAATCGACGATCCGGTCGAGGACGTCGCAGCACAGCAGCGACAGGACGCCGTTCTTTTCGTTTCCTCCCGCGAGGTCGGTCGTTTCGAGCAGCGCCTCGAGGGAAATGTCGGTGACCCAGCTCGAATAGAGCCGGTTGAGGCCGGGCGGCGGCGCGGGCTTCCCCGGCCAGACGTGGGCAAGATCGTAGAAGGCGTGCAGGGCGGAGATCGCCGAGGTCATCCCTCCCGCGGACGCGCCAGCCATCACCGGCAGGCGCACGGCGTGCGTGGGACCATCCCAGCCCGGCGCGGCCTTGGCTTCCTCATAGGCGTCGAGGGCCTCGAAAACGAAATCCATGACGCCGGCGGTATAGGCGCCGGCGGAAATCGCGCCGGCCATGACAAAGCCGATCTCGAATGTCCGGTCATTCGCCATTGCGTTTCGCCCCCATCGAAGAACCGGGAAGCCGTGAGTGCGGGGCCAATTCGAAGTTGGTTCCTAACGCACGCGAGGCCGGCCGGGCGGATCTTCGCTCTTTGAAAGGGCGCCTGCGTCAAGCCTGACAGCGTGTCGTTCGCGCAAGACGCGCGCCGGATCTATTCAGTCGCCTCCCGGAGGGCTGCGGAGCGTCACTTTACGGGAACCTGAACCGACTCGGGGGCCGCACCCTTGAACGTTGAGGTGTTGGTGTTGTTGATATATCCTCTAGGCAAATCTTCTTTTCTGATCTCGTGGAATACCGGATTTTCACAAATGCGATTTTCGCCGCTACAGTCAAATGAAACATAGTTTATCAGCTTATCGCTGCTGTGGGTTTCAATTTGCCAGGAACCGAGGACAGGATTCACATTCACTGTATAATTAATTGAATGATTGTTTTCGCCTTCTACGTACACGCTTGTACTTCCGCCATCGTATGCACCGGCCGAGGCGTCTTCAGCGTGTTTTCCTATGATGAGCAACCTTTTTCCATCCAGAGGCTTGACATCGACAAGCTTGTCGTCGCCGATATAAATTCCGACAACATGCCAGTCCAATTCTACAACCTTTGAATAACCTGGTTTGATCTCGATCATGCTTGCTGCGTGATCAGACCTTTGAGGAGACTTTTCGGCCGCGTTGACGACCGCGTCTCCGAAGGACGGCCCCGCGACAAACTTGAACGACGACGTGGATTGTCCGCTACTGGACACCGTCACAGTCTTCACAGAAGTGTCGGCGGCGCCAAGCGAGCATTGGGCGATCAGTAGCGCCACCGCGGCCGAAAGGCGACCAGCAAAGACAAGTCGCATTGTTGAATCCTCTGCGTTAACACCCGTGAAGCTTATCAAAGAATTGATGAAAAAAGGCTTACCGGGCCCGCTTGCGAGCCCCAAGTGGCGTTCAGACGGCGTCAGCGCGTTCCCCGAGACAGAACGCGTCGCTTCCCAGCCTCACCCGGTCGGGTCGAGGGTGAAGAGTTCCTGCGGCTGGCCGACGCCGCGCAGCGCGTAGCGGCCGACCGAAACGAACTTCTTCTTGTCGGCGAGCGCGTCGGCGAAGGACGAGGAGATGAGGATCGGCTGGTCCACCGACCGGCACATGGCGGCGATCCGCGACACTTCGTTGACCGCCGGCCCGACGACGGTGAAGTCGAGCCGCTCCTTGCTGCCGATGTTGCCGTAGAAGACGATGCCTAGGTGGAGGCCGAGATACATTTCGGTCGTCGGCAGCCCCTCGGCGCCGCGCCGGTCGTTGAGTTCGGCGACCGCGGCGCGCGCGTCCCTGGCCGCGGCGAGGGCGGCGGCGCAGGCGCGGCGGCGCTCCTCAGCCGGGAAGATCGCCAGCACCCCGTCGCCGATGAGCTTCAGGACGTCGCCCGAATGGTCGTGGATCGCCGTCACGACCGCGTCGGCGTAATCGTTGAGGAGCGGAATGATCTGCTCGGGATCGGCGGTGTCGGAGATGTGGGTGTAGTTGCGCAGATCGCTGAACCACAGCACCGTCTTGATCCGGTCGGCGACGCCGCGCTCGATGCGGCCGCTGAGCACGCGCCGGCCGGCGTCGCGGCCGAGGTAGGTCTCGACCAGGGTCTCCGAGATGCGCGCCAGCGCCGCTGACTTGATCGCGAGCCCGAGGTGCGGAACGAGGCGTGTCAGCGTCTCGACCTCGGCGTCGCTGAAGCCCTCCGGCCGGTCGGTCGCCCAGCCCGAATAGAACGAGTCCATCTCGCCGATCACGGCGTCGGCGTCGAAGCGATGCAGCGTGGCGACATATTCGGTCAGCGCGACCTCGTGCGCTCCCTGAAGAAACGGATTGTTTTCGGTCGGGGTTTCCGGGCCGATCTTCGCGCGCAGGAGGGACTGCCCATCGGTCACCAGCCGGTACCAGGGGCTGGAGCGCCAGCGCTCGGCGGCTTCGCCTTCCGACGTCCGCCCATATTCGTTGAACGTGACCTCCGGCTGGTCGCGCTGCCAGCGATAGGCCCGACCCTCGTAGAGCGGATGCAGCGTGTCGATGAAGGCGACCCCGCGCGCGAGCGGAAGGCCGGCGGCGACCGCCCGCTCGCAGAAGCCCTGGATCAGCGCCGTCTCCGAAGCGCCGGCGAGACCGGCCTCCGCCATGAAGCCGCAGAGCGCGGCGATGTCCGCTTCTTTCATCGCGCCATGATAAAACTTTCGCGCGTTCGCGCCAAACGCGCGCTTTTTCCGTCCGAAGCGGTTGGCGAGGAGAGGCCAAGCCTGCTAGGTTTTTCCTCCTCGATTTCGGTGAGGAGGAGGCGCGATGGCGAAGATCGCTCTCGTGGGCTTGGGACTCGTCGGCCGCGCCTGGGCGCTCAGTTTCGCGCGCGCCGGCAACGAGATCGCGATCTGGGACGAAAAGCCCGAGGCGATCGACGACGCGCTGAGCTTCGTCAACCGCGTCCTGCCCGACCTCGACGCGCATGAACTCCTGTTCGGCGAGGCGCCGCTGACGGTGCGCGCCCGCATTCGCCGCGCCCATTCGCTCGAGGAGGCGCTCGAAGGGGCGAGCCATGTGCAGGAGAACACGCCCGAGGATGTCGGGACGAAGCGGAAGGTGTTCTTGGACCTCGATCGCCTCGCCGAGCCCGACGCGGTGCTCGCAAGCTCGACATCGGCGATCCTGCCGTCCCTTTTCAGCGAGACGCTTCCCCGCCGCGAGCGCTGCCTCGTCGCGCACCCGCTCAACCCGCCCTATCTCATCCCCGCCGTCGAGATCGTGCCCGCGCCCTGGACGTCGCGGGAAACGGTCGAGCGCTCCGCGGCGCTGTTCGAGGCCGCCGGCCATGCGCCGATCGTGCTCGCCCGCGAGATCGACGGCTTCGTCGTCAACCGCCTGCAGGGCGCGCTGCTCGAGGAGGCCTTCCGGCTCGTTGCCGCCGGCGCGGCCTCGATCGAGGACGTGGACATCGCGATCCGCGAGGGCCTGGCGCTTCGCTGGTCGTTCATGGGACCCTTCGAGACCATCGATCTCAACGCGCCGGGCGGCGTGCGCGACTACGCCGAGCGCTATCAGCCGATCTACGCCCGACTCTCTTCCTCGATGCAGCAGCGGGTCGACTGGACCGGCCCGGCGATGGATTCGATCGAGGCTCAGCGCCGCCGGCGGCTGCCTTCCGGGAAGCTCGGCGAGCGCGCCGCCTGGCGCGACCGCAGGCTGATGGCGCTCGCCGCCCACAAGCGGCGCGCCGCGACCGAGATCGGCGAATGACGACGGGCAAGGCCCTGTTCGACCTCTCCGGCAGGACGGCGCTCGTCACCGGTTCCTCCGGCGGCCTCGGCTTCGCGATGGCGCGCGGGCTTGCCGAAGCGGGCGCAACGGTCGTCCTCAACGGCCGCAACGAAATGAAGCTCAAGGCGGCGGTCGAGACGCTGGCGGCGGACGGCCTCGACGCGATGGCCGCGGCCTTCGACGTCGCCGACGACAGGGCGACGCGCGCCGCTTTCGAGGATTTCGACGCCGACGGCGTCGTGATCGACATCGTCGTCAACAACGCCGGCAACCAGGTTCGCAAGGCCATCGTCGATCTGACCAGCGAGGAATGGCAGCGGGTGATCGACGGCCATCTCACCGCCGCCTTCCAGGTCGGCCGCGAGGCGGCGAAACGGATGATCGCGCGCGGCCGGGGCGGCAAGATCGTCAACATCGGCTCGCTCATGAGCGAGCGGGGCCGGGCGACGGTTGCGCCCTACGCGGCGGCCAAGGGCGGCATGAAGCTTCTGACGCGCGCCATGGCGGCCGAATGGGCGGCGCACGGGATCCAGGCCAACGCCATCGGTCCCGGCTGGTTCGTCACCGACATGACGAAGTCGCTGGCGGCGGACCCGAAGTTCGACGAATGGGTCAAGGCGCGCACGCCTGCCGGCCGCTGGGGACGCCCGGAGGAACTCGTTGGCGCCGTCGTCTTCCTCTCGTCCTCGGCTTCCGATTTCGTCAACGGCCATATCCTTTTCGTCGACGGCGGCTTCCTCGCCGCGATGTGAGGCAAGTGTCGTGACGACGCCCGCGCTGATCGCCATCGACTGGGGCTCGTCCAGTTTCCGCGCCTATCTCGTGACGCGCGACGGCGAGACGCTCGTGACAATCGCGACCGCCGACGGCGTCGCTCAAATCGCTGAGGGCGCCTTCCCGGCGGCGTTCCGGCGGCTCGTCGGCGCGTGGCTCGACGCGCATCCGATGCTTCCCGTGCTGATGTCGGGCATGGTCGGCAGCCGCAACGGCTGGCGCGAGGCGCCTTACGCAAGCTGTCCCGCCGACGCCCGCGCGATCGCGGAAAAGCTTATCGTCGTCGAAGCGCACGGGCGGCGCGTTTACATCGTCCCCGGCCTCGTCAGCGAAGAGGCGGGAAACGAACCCGACGTGATGCGCGGCGAAGAGGTCGAGATCCTCGGGATCGCGGAGACCGGCGCGTCGCTTATCGTGCTGCCGGGTTCGCATTCGAAATGGGCGGCGGTCGCGGATGGCCGGATCGTCCGCTTCAAAACCTTCGTGACCGGCGAACTCTTCGCCGCGATCCGCGATCACACGCTGATCGGCGCCTTCGCCCGCAACGCGCCGGCGGGGCCACCAGGTCCAGCGTTCGCGCGCGGCGTCCGCCGAGGCGCCGAGGCGGCGCGAGGCGACGGGCTTCTCGGCGCCCTTTTCGGCGTCCGCAGCCTGCCGCTCCGGGGCAAAATCGCGGAAGCCGACGCCGGCGACTACCTTTCGGGCCTCATCGTCGGCGCCGAGATCGCCGAGGCGCGGCGGCTCTTTCCCGACGGCGTCCCGACGCTCGTCGGCGCCGCGCCGCTCGTCCAGCGCTACGCGGCCGCGTTCGAGACTCTCGGCGAGAAGAGCGAGGCGGCCAAGGCCCACGCCGCGCCGCGGGGCCTGGCGCTCATCGCGCGGCAGGCAGGGCTGACGTAGGGCCCCGCCGCTCACACCCCAAACAGCGTCTCTGCATTGCCGTGCGCAATGCGCTCGCGGTCGGCCGGGCTCACGGGCAGTGCGTTCAGGAAGGCGGTCGCCTGAGCCATCGGCTGGTAGGGGTGGTCGGCTGAGAACATGATGCGCTCGACCCCGACCTCGAGCAGAAGCTGGAGAAAGACGGATGTGAAGTTGAAGCCGGAGAACGTGTAGTGGACGTTCTCGCGCAGATAGGCGCCGACCGGCTTCTTGAGCCCGGTCATCGATTGCGCCATCACGTCGACCCGCTCGATCATGAAGGGCAGCGTCTCGCCCATGTGGCCGACGACGACCTGCAAGCCGGGATGGACGTCGAACACGCCGCCGAGCGCCATGCGCAGCACATGCAGCGCCGTCTCGATGTGCCAGCCCCACCCGGGGCCGGCCATCATCTCGGCGACGGCGGGCTTGAGGCCGCCGAACCAGGCCTCGCGCACCGGCTCGGGCGAAGGCGTCGGATGCAGATAGATCGGCAGTTTCAGCGCCTCGGCGTGGGCGAGGACCGGCCAGAAGAACGGATCGTCGAGATAGCGGCCGCCGACGTGGCCGTTGATGTTGACGCCCTTGCAGCCGTCCTCTTCGATCGCGCGGTCGAGTTCGGCGATGGCGGCCTGAGGATCGAGAAGGGGCAGAGCGGCAAGCCCGAAGAAGCGCGAAGGATGGCGCCGCACGGCCTCGCCGATCGCAGCATTCGAACTCGCGCGCCAGCGTCTTCGCCTCCTCGAGCGGCAATTGCTCGACGCCGGGCGAGGTCAGCGACAGCGCCTGAACGTCGACGCCCGCCGCATCCATCGCCGCGATCCGCCCTTCCCCAAGGTCGAGCAGGCCGGTGACCAGATTCGCGAGCCGGCCGCCCGTGCGTTCCGCGCGCTCCTTCAGCCGCGAGCCCGGCCCGGCCATGAAGGCGGGCGTGGCGAAGTGCTCCTCGAGCGTGATCGTGTGCATCCCTGCGCCTCCGTTCCATGAGAAAGGGACGGCCCCAATGCGGCGATACGACGACGCTTGGCCGAACCGGCGCATGCCACGCGCCCCCTTCTCCGCGCGAGCGGGGAAGGTGTCGCCGAAGGCGACGGATGGGGTATGGAAAGCAGGACGCTGCTGGCGTCAATATCGACGCATCCGTTCGTGCAAACCTGCTGGCCTCAGCCCGCACGGCCCACACCCATCCGTCGGCTTCGCCGACACCTTCCCCAGCAAAGCTGGAGAAGGAGGTCGCGCCTCAGGACTTCTTCTGCCCCTTCACATAGGCGATGTAGCCTTCGACGTCCTTCGCCGGCTCGGCATACGCAGCGCCGAGCGCGTTCTTGACTCCGGTCAAGTACGCCTTCGTCCAGGGCGCGAAGGGATAATCGATCACATTCAGGAATTCGAGGCTGCAGGCGAGCCGGATGTCGGCGATCGAGACATGCCCTTCGCCGATGAAGGCCTTGCCGTCGAGATAGAATTTGCGGAACACTTCGAGCGTCTCGCCGACCGCGGCTTCGGCCGCCTTTTGCGCCTTCGCCTTGGTGCCGGCGTCCGCTTCGCTCGCGCCGACTTCGCCAGCATATTGCGGGAAGCCGAGCGCCCCATAGGTCGCGCGCGCGAGGTAGGGATAGAGCGTGCCGACGATATAGAACAT
This sequence comes from uncultured Alphaproteobacteria bacterium, assembly GCA_963829505.1. GTDB lineage: Bacteria > Pseudomonadota > Alphaproteobacteria > Rhizobiales > Beijerinckiaceae > Roseiarcus. The sequence continues at coordinate 89,437 of CAWHIL010000005.1, read as the reverse complement.
CGCGCTATCCACCATCGCGCGCCGCTCGGGCGCCGTCGGATAGAAGGCGTCGAGGTGATGCGTGTTGCAGAGATATTGCATGATTGCGCAGCTCTCGAACACGACGCCCCTCGGCAGGCGCTCCGCCTCGATCATCGGCGTCAGGTGCGACGGGTTCTTCGCCGAAAACTCGTCGGAGCGCGTCTTGCCGTAGACGTCGTCCTCGGTGAAATCGAGCTTGGCCGCGCGGACGAAGACGCGCGCCGTCATGTTGTTCACGCTCGGCTTGATGATATGCAGCTTGATCGCGGACATGGGGTCTCTCCTCCTATCGTGTTTTCGCAAGCTCCGGCGCCTTCGAGCGCCGATACGGATCCTTCGGCGCGCGGTCGGCCGAGAGGCTCTCGGTCGAGTTCCTGACGAGATCCTCGATCGCGTCGGCGATGTGGACCTCGGTGATGGCGCGCTCGGCCCGTTCGACACGCAGCGTGTGCGCGGCGAAAAGAACATCGGAACGGCTGAAGCCGTCGGGCGCGTCGAACTTCCAGCACGAGAGCTCGATCAGGAGCCCGAGCGGATCCTGAAAATAGATGGCGTCGAAGATCATCCGGTCGCGCACGCCGGTGTTGGGAATTTCGCGCGCGCCAAGCCGCTCGACCGCCTGCATGAAGACGGCGCGCGACACGTTGAAGGCGATGTGATGCACGCAGCCGGGCTCGGTCGGCGTGCGCCGGTCGAGGGGCTTCCTGTCCTCGTTGCTGAAGACGGTGATCAGCCGGCCGTCGCCGGGATCGAAATAGAGATGGCTTTCGGCGGCATTGTCGAGGTTCGGCTGCTCGAACACGAACGGCATGCCGAGCAGCCCCTCCCAGAAGTCGATCGAGGTCGCGCGGTCGGCGCCGACGAGCGTGATGTGATGCAAGCCTTGCGTCTGAAGCTTCTGCATGGGGCTCCTCCTCAGGCCTTTTCGACGAGCTTCGACTTGTATTCGCTGCGCGGCAGGCTGCCGGCCGGAACGAGCGTCACCTCGGTCGTCACCATCAGCGTCTCGCGCAGGCGGCCGCGAATGCGCTCCGCGAGGCCTTCCGTCTCCGCCCCCGGGGCGAGTTCGACGACGATGGGGAGCGGCGGCTCCTGGCGCACGCCCTTGGCGAGCGGACGGATCATGAGCACGCCCGAGACGGCGGGGGCGAAGGCGTTGACGACCTCGCGCACCGCGGACGGGAACACGTTGACGCCCCGCACGATCAGCATGTCGTCGGTGCGGCCGAGACAGCGCACCCGCGGGCTCGTCCGGCCGCAGGGGCATCGGCCCGCGGCGACCCGCACGTGATCGCGGGTGCGGAAACGCAGGAGCGGCGCCGCGCGGTTGACGAGATGGGTCAGCACAAGCTCGCCCTCGGCGCCGTCCTCGAACGGCTTCGCCGCGCCCGTTTCCGGATCGATCAATTCGGGATGGACGAAGCCGCGGCCGGAAAAATGCATTCCGGTCTTTTCCTCGCACTCGCCCCAGAGGGTGATCGAGATGTCGCCGATCCCCATGGCCTCGGTGACGCTTGCGCCCCATTGCTCCTCGAGCTTCGCCCGCATGGCGGGCTCTCCCCCGCCGGGCTCGCCCGCGACCAGGATTCGCCTGACGCTCGAGCGGGCGAGGTCGCGCCCGCGGGCGCGCGCCCATTCGGCGAGATGGAGCGCATAGGACGGCGTCATCACAGCGGCGGTCGGTTTCAACGCCTCGATCGCGGCGACCAGCCGCTCGGTGTTCCCCGTGCCGACCGGAATGTGGCAGAGCCCGAGGCGGTCGAAGACGGCGAGCGCCGCGCCGGCGACGAACGGGCCCGCATTGTAGGTCGAGACGATCCGCTCGCCGCGGATGACGCCCGAAGCGGCGTAGGAGCGCGCCGAGGTGCGAAGCCAAACCTCGATGTCGCCGGCGGTCAGCGGAATGAAGCTCGGCGTCCCCGTGGTGCCGCTCGTCGAATAGATGCGGGCGATCTCGTCGGGGCGTGCGGCGCAATGCGTCCCGATCGGCTCGTCCGCGCTGCGCGTCGCGCGCAATTCGTCCTTCTCGGTGAACGGCAGCGCGTGGATCGCCTCGAGGCCGCCGACCGCGCCGTGCGTCGCATAGCCGGCACGCTCGAGTTTGCCGCGATAGAAGCGCGAGCGCTCGAAGAGATATTCGATTTGCTTGAGATAGACCGGCGCGTCGCGCCGCGCCTGATCCTCCCACGGCGCGCCTTCGATGTCCGGCTCGAGCATCGGCATCAGGCGCCCGCCCTTTCGGCGCCCGAATGGTCGATCGCCTCCTCGGCCTTCGACGCGAGAAGGAAGCCGATTGGCGTCTCCTGCTCCTCGACGAGATGGGCGATGAGCCCGCCGGTGCGCGCGAGAATCGGCGCGGCGCGGATGAGGCTCGGAGGAACATTGGCGTCGAGGAGCACCGCCGCGATCGCCATCGAGACGTTCATCGGCAGCGGCTTGCCCCAGACCTCGGCGACCGCCCCGGTCAGCGCCTCGGCGGCGGCGACGCCGCGTCCTGCAAAGCCCCGTTCGCGCGCGAGCGCGATCATGCGAGCGGCGCGCGGATCGACGGGCTTGTGCAGCGGGTGGCCGTAGCCCGGAATGGGCTTCCGCGCCGCCCGGCGCTCGCGCGCGGCGGCGAGGGCCGCGGCTTCAAGCGAGCCTGCGGACGCCTCGCGTCCGAGCACGTCGTCGATCAGCGCGCGGCAAAGATCGGCCGCGCCGAGGATCACCGTGCCGCAGCCGAGCACGCCCGCCGCGACCGCGCCCTGAAGCGCGGCCGGGTCGGCGGCAAGCGTCATCCGCGCCGCCTGGACGGAGGGGGTGAGCCCATGCTCGGCGATGGCGACCAGCGCGAGATCGAAGGCGAAAAGCTGGTCGTCCGTCGGGGCCACGCCGGTCGCCAGCAGATAGACGAATTCAGTGAAGGTGGCGCGGCCCATGAGGTCCGAGGCGAGATCGCGGCCGCGGACGTGAATCCTGTCGGGGGAGGCCGCGGCGATCGCGGTCTTCGCCGACCCGGCCTTGCCGATCAGCATGGCGTTCCTTCCCCGTGCCTGACGGCCGCTTTGCGGCGTCGGGCGATGGCCGGGAACATATCAGGGCCGGCGCCCCTGTCAAAATTGCCGCTCGGGCCAGGCGTTGCTTCGCCTTGCCCGGCGGGTCCGCTCTCATTAGGCGTGGGAGCGGCGTGCTGGAGAGTTTTCGGAGCGGTGAATGGGAACGGTCTGGTTTTGCATCGGGGTCGTGGTTCTAACCTTCGCCTTCGGCGTGCTCGGCATGTACCTGCAGAGGCTATTGCCCGAACAGCACAGCGCCGAGAAGTCGCGCGAGATGATCGGTGCGGTCGTCGGGCTCGTCTCCCTCCTGCTGGCGCTCGTGCTCGGCACGCTGGTCGGCTCGGCCTACGCCTTCTACGCCAACCAGAAGGCGGAGATGGAGACGCTGGCGGCGAGAGCGCTGCAACTCGATATCGCGCTCGCGAACTACGGGCCTGAAACGACCATCGCCCGCGAGAAGATGAAGGACACTCTGTCATCCATCCGCGGGATGATCTGGGGCTCCGACGAGGCGCCGGACATGAGAGTTGGCGCGCCGATCGAACATCTGAGGCTGATGGATCAATATGTCGCCTCGCTGGATCCGAAGACGCCTGCGCAGCGCCAGTTCGCCGCAACCGCAAGCGCGGCCGCCGGCGCGATCGAGCAGACGCGGCTCCTCATCTCCCTTCAGCTCGCAAGCCCCGTGTCGTGGCCGCTCGTCGCCATCGTCGTGTCGTGGGCGGTGATCCTGTTCTCGGGCTTCGGCCTCCTGTCGCGCATCAACGCCACGACCATCGTCGCGGTGGCGCTCGGCGCCTTCGCGGTCGGCAGCGCGCTCTTCCTCATCCTCGAACTCAGCCAGCCGTTCACCGGCGTCTTCCGCGTGCCGTCGGGCGCCTTCGACCAGATGATCGGATCGCTCGGCAAATAGGTGCGGCTCAGTCGCGTCTTGATGTCATCGGGGCGCGCCGCTCACGATGACTTAATCAAGAAGCAATATGCCTCAGTTGCGAAGCGCCTCGCGCCTCGCCTGCTTGATCGGCGGCGGGGCGATGTTGTGCTTGCGCAGGCGGTAGGCGAGCGTCGGCCGGCTGATCTGGAGCAGGCGCGCGGCCAGCGAGAGATTGCCCTCCGCCTCGGCGAGCGCGAGTTTGAGCATGCGCGCCTCGGTGTCGGCGAGCGCCGGAAGCGCGGTCGGTGGGAGCGGCTCGTCCTCGCAGAGCCGGGCGTTGGCGCTGAGCGCCCCGTTCCTCTGCACGACGAAGGTCGCGGCGCTGACCTCTTCGCCCGCGCTGAAAAGATGGCAGAGGTCGAGCGCGCCGCCGTCGTCGGCGAGGATAACCGCCCGTTCGATCATGTTCTCCATCTCGCGCACGTTGCCGGGCCAGCGATAGTCGATGAGCGCGTCGACCGCACGCTCGCGAAAGCCGGTGATCGCCTTGTCGTGCTTCGTGCACGCCCGGTGCAGGAAGCAATTCATCAGCAGCGGGATATCGTCGCGGCGGTCGCGAAGCGGCGGAACCCGGATCGGAAAGACGTTCAGCCGGAAGTAGAGGTCCTCGCGGAACGCGCCGTTCCGGACCGCCTCGCGCAGATTGACGTTGGTCGCCGCGACGACGCGCACGTCGACCTTGCGCACGCGCGTGTCGCCGACGCGCTCGATCTCGCCTTCCTGGAGCGCTCGCAGGAGCTTGCCTTGAGCGGAGAAGCTCAACGTGCCGATCTCGTCGAGGAACAGCGTGCCCCCGTTGGCGCGTTCGAACCGGCCCGGGCGCGACGTGGTGGCGCCGGTGAAGCCGCCCTTTTCGACGCCGAAGAGCTCGCTTTCCGCAAGGCTCTCCGGGATCGCCGCGCAGTTGACGGCGACGAAGGGGCCGTTCGCCCGCTTCGAGAGGCGATGCAGATTCTGCGAGAAGATCTCCTTGCCGACCCCGCTCTCGCCGAGAAAGAGCACGGTCGCCTCTGTCGGGGCGACCTTGCGGATCATGTGACAGACGGTGTTGAAGCCGGCCGAGATTCCGACCATGCCGAAGGCGTTTTCCTTGCCCTCCGCGGGACGACTGACGAGACGGGCGGTGGCGTTCGAGGGCGAGGCGGACGTCTGCTTGACGAAACCTTCGATCTGAAGGAACCGCAGGTCGTCGCGGACGTCCTCGCCCCAGTCCTCGACCGGGCGGCCCACCACCCGGCAGCGGTCGTGGCCCATCCCGCGGCATTCGACCTCGCGCCAGAGGATCGGACGGCCCATGAAGGCCGAAGTGTAGCCGCAGGCGTAACCGATGAGCATCCAGCAGGTCGGCTCGTCGCCGACGCCGTAACAGGAAACGTGCGCGTCCGCCTCGGCGCAGTCGATGAGATAGAAATCGCCGAAATAGCTTCCCGCGGCGACGTCGAATTCGACCGTGATGGGTTCGCAGTGGACGATGCCCTCGAGCGACACGAGCTGCGGACCGGCCAGGAAATGATCGAGGGCGCTCGCCGCCGAGCGCAGCCGCTTCGCCATTTCGGCGTCGCGCGCGCCGGCCTGGTAGCCGATGCGCGTGATCAGTCCGCGCGCCGTCTCTTTGCCCAGGCTCTCGATCAGTTCCTGCCGAAGGGCGGCGAGCGTGGTCACGTGCATCAGCATCATGCGCTGGTCGTCGAGCCAGATGCGGCCGTGCGCAGGAGCGAAGCGCAGCCGGTCGGCGAGGTCGTGGATCGCCGGAACGATGATCGCGCACGGACGGTCGGGCGCCGATCCAGCCGGAGGCCGCTTCGCCTTCAGCGCCGCCTTGCTTGCCCGATGGACGTGAACGTTCATCCAAGCCTCCCGGATCGACGCTTCTTTCGGGCGCCGGACGATGCGACGAGGGTACGACGGGGGGTCGGGCGGGTCAAACGAATTATCGATATTTTGGTCTAATGACGATTTGATGTGAACTTATCGAGAGAAATCAAGGGTCCGGGCGCGGCCTCAGGGCGTGGTTCGCCGCCGAGCGGACCCCGCGGCTCGGGTCGTCATCGAGCGCGTTGGGCCGGAGCGTCGAAGCTCAGAAGAACTTGTCGGTGTGGATCTGCCCGAGCGGGGCGCGCCACGTCATGACGAGCAGTGCGTTCATGGCCTCCACCATCGGCGGCGGACCGGCGAAATAGAACTCGGTTCTGTCGACCGGAAAGGCGTGCGCCTCGACATGGGCGTGGATGAAGCCGCGCGCTCCCGCCCATCGGCTCGCCACGGGCTCGGCCGAGAGGGCGGGCGCATAGACGAGCGACCGGGCGGCGTCCGGGACGAGCGCCCGAAAGCAGAGGTCGGCTGCCGTTCGCGCGCCCTCGAAGACGTGGATGCGCCGGCGCTCGCCCGCTTCCAGCGCCGCGCGCGCGATCGAGGCGATCGGGCCGATGCCCGAGCCTCCCGCAACGCAGACGATGTCGCGCGCGTTGTCGGCGCGGAAATAAGCGCGACCGTAGGGCGCGTCGATGACGAGCCGATCGCCCGGCGCAAGTGAATCGAACATGGCGTTGCTGCCGCGGCCGGAAGGCGTCCGGCGAATGACGAAGCGCCATTCGCCCTCCTCGTTCGGCAGGTTCGACATCGAATAGGCGCGCGCGCCCTCGACCCCGGGGGGACGCAGGATCGCGAACTGTCCGGAGAGGAAGCGCGCCGGCGCCTCCGTGCGGAAGACGAATTCGCCCATGCAGGGGGCGATCTCGCGCATCGCGACGAGTTGTGCGTCGAGGCGAACGGGCGGGATCGCGGGGCGATATTCGTCGTCGAGCCGCACTTTGACGACGCAGTCCGAAAGCGGGCGCGACTGGCAGGCGAGGCGACGGCCGCGTTTGCGCTCGCGTTCGGAGAGGCCCGGCGCCTCGGGCCACAGCGTCTCCATCTCGCCGGAGACGAGGTCGAAGCGGCAATTGCCGCAGCCGCCGACCTGACAGTCGTTCGGGAAGCCGAGGCCCGCCCGCAAGCCGCCGCGCAGCAGCGTGTCCTCGCCGTCGGGGAAGTCGAAGGCTTCGCCCGAGGCGAAGGCAATGCGATGGGTCATGGATTCTGCTCACAAGTCGCCGTCATTGCGAGGAGCGAAGCGACGAAGCAATCAGGGGGTCGCGGGCGCTCCTGGATTGCTTCGCTTCGCTCGCAATGACGGACGAGGTCAGAGTCCCAACCCCTTGCGCCAATCCGCGACCGCCTGCTTCGCCTTCTTCGCTGCGTCTGGAGCGTCGGGCAGATGGGCCGCGTAAGCCTCGATCGCCTTGTCGCCGAGCGGGGCCCATTTGGCGACCCAGCCGCCGAGCACGGCTTTGTTCCCTTCGGACTCGAGCGCCATCTTCACGAGCGCCCCCGTCCAGCGGCGATGCCGGTCGGCGTCGACGAGCTGAGCGTCGGTCAGAAGCCCGAGCAGCGTGTCGCCGTTGTGGCGCGCGGACGCCCCGAGGCCGCGCAGCGCCGCCTCTTCGACCGCCGGCCTTGCGACGAGGTTCATCGCGACAAAGCTCTCCGCCCAGTCGTAAGTCGCGAGGCCCTTCTCGACGAGCTCGCGGAACCCCTGCCAGGCCGGATCGCCTTCCCAGATCGCCCGCTCGCCGGTCGCAAAGCCGAGATCGTCGAAGCCGTTGGCGAGTTCCTTCGTGCGGTAGGCGGTGTGGGTCACCCAGCGCAACGTGTCGGCGGTCTGATAGGTCGCGCAGTTGGAGATCGTCGACGCCGGGGCGATCTGGCAGAGATAGGCCGACGCCATCTGCAACGTATGGAAGAGGTAGCGCGCGGGCGTGTAGAGCCGCGCCAGATGCTTCGCCCAGGCGCGCTCCAGCATCGCGTCGTGCCCGCGCGCGGAGAATTGGTCGAAGAGGCCGTAGACATAATTCTCCTGCCCGTCCTGCAGCATGTTGTAGGTGCGGTAGACCATCTCGTCGGGATCGCGGAACGCGTTCCAGTCTGCATGTTTCAGGGGCGACGCGTTGCGATGGGTCTTGAACCAGATCGCAAGCGGGAAGTTCGGATCGAGTTCGAACGGCGCTTCGGGATTGTCGGTGGTGAAGTGGAGGTTGGTCGAGACGATCTCGTATTCGCTCGGCTTCCTGCGCCTTGCGGCGAGGTGGCTCCAGGTCTTCAGGGGCTTCAGAACGGCGGGCTGGTTCACGTTGGCGTCCTCCGGAGCTCTTTAGAGTCTTTTTTCGTAGTAGAAGCGGACGTAGTCGTCCGTCGTTTCGATGCGGCCGGCGAAGGAGCCGAGATTGACCTCGAGCTCCGACATGCGGAACGGCCGGCCGAGCGCCCGCTCGAGCGTCTCGCGGCGCAGGATCAGTTCGCCCTCGGTGTCGATGCGCACATAGGCGATCTTGTCGTCGACGCGGATGGTCTTGCCGGGATTGTCCTCTTCGGCCGCCTCGATGACGCCGGCGGTGATCGGGCCCGCGCGCAGGATCGGCCCGACGCGGTTGTTCTTGTAGGCGTCGCGAGTGGCGGTCGTCATGGTTCCTCCAGGGATTGTCAGGTGTGGGCGAAGGTCGGGGCGACGCCCTCGACAGAGACGAGAACGCTTTCGCCCTCGACCTTGACCGGGTACTCGGCGAGCGTGCAGTCGCCAGGATTGACGCCGGCGCCGGTCGTCACGTCGAAGGTCCACTGATGCGCCCGGCACATCAGCACGCGGCCCGAGAGCTTGCCTTCGGCGAGGGGAATGTCCTGGTGCGGACACATGCCCTGGAAGGCGCGGACCTCGCCGCCCTCGGGCCACACGAGCAGGATCGTGTGGCCGTCGACCTCGACCTCGGCCATGTCGCCTTCCCAGAGGTCGTCGAGCGTGCAGGCTTTTGTGAAGGCCATCATCAGGCGTCCGCGAAGATGAATTCGAGCGCCTCCATCGGCTTGATGTCGGTCTCGGCGAGTTGCTTGTCGCGCGGGAAGAATTCGCTTCCCCCCTGACGGCGCACGCGGATCACCTTGCCGGGCTGCGCCGCGACGCGCCGGCCGACGGAGTGATGCGCTGCGGCGGCCGCGACCTCGTCCATCGTGTTCTCCGTGTCGACGGGGACGAGCAGCAGCACGAAGTCGCGCTCGAAGTTCGAGATGATCGGAAACAGGGCCATGTCTGTCCTCTTGAGCGTGGGCTCGGGTGTTTGGCGTCCCCTCTCCCCGCAAGCGGGGAGAAGGTCAGGATGAGGGGCGGGGGGATGAGCCGCGGCGGCCAATCGCCAGGCCCCTGCCCTCTCCCCATGAACGGGGAGAGGGAGAAGTTCACTCGGCGGCGAGCTTGGGGGCCTTGCGGCAGGCTTCCGCCCATGCGTACCCATGCGCGTCGTCGCCCATCTCGCCGGGCGCCGAGACTCATGTAGGCGAGCGCGCCCATGAGATCCGGCGGCTGGATCCTGCGCGCGAGGAAGCGGTCGACGAGCGTCATGTGCCCCTGGTAGCGCTTCGGCTCCTGTTCGAAGATCCAGCGGTCGATCTCCGAGTTGAAGTGATAGACCCGGCCCTCGTATTCGAGCGGGTAGTCCTTGACGTTCCAGCCGTCGCCCGGAATGGCGCAGATCGGGATCTGGCTCATGTTGCAGACGATCGGCAGCGTCTCGGGCGCGGTGAGCTCCGGATGGCCGTTCAGGATATTCTCGGTGATGACGTCCCAGGCCTTGCCGAAGCTCGCGTTCCAGCCGGGATATTTCTCCTCGAGCCATTCGCGGCATTCGGGCGTGACGCCGGCCGCCGGGTTCCACCACAGCGTCGGGCGCCAGAACCACAGACCCATCTGATAGGCGTGATGCTGGTAGTCGAACTCGGCGATCATCTTGTCCCAGTACCAGGGGAGATCGAGCCCGAGGTCGATCAGCGCCCGCTCGAACTGGCCGACGATCCACTCCTGCATGAACTCCTTGAAGCTCTGCTTCCGGTGTTCGAGCGGCGTGTTGTAGTCCATCGACGGGCCGGTCAGGATGCAGAAGATGCGCCAGGCGCGCGCAATGGCGATGTCCACCAGCTTCTGCGCTTCCGCCTTGCGGCCGTTGGCGATCAGAATTTGCAGCGCCGGGCCGCCGATCTGGGCGTGGCGCGAACTCGTCGGTCTGGATCGACGAGATGAGGCTGGCGAAGGTGAAGTCGCCCGCCTCCGCCGCGTCCGCTGCGAGACCCAGGAACTGCATGTTGGTGAAGCCGGTCTCGAAGGCGAAGGTCAGCATCACCGCGATCTCGGTCGCGCTTCTCGCCATGAAGAGATCGTCAAAGGTGTGGCGCGCCGCGATCGCCGCCCATTCGTTGGTGTGATAGGCCTTGTGCGCCCAGTCGAACTGGCGGTCCTTGGGCGCGTATTCGTGCGGGAAGTAGAGCTGGATCTGGGCGTGGCGGTTCTCGTCCATCATGCCGAAGGCGGCCATGTTGCGCATGCCGGGCGCCCGGCCGAAGCGACACATGCGCGCCTCCGCGCTCATCGCGGCGTATTCGCCGAGCGCGATCGCGCCGTAATGGGCTTTCAGGATCGAGCGCCAGCCGGGATCGGCGTTCTCGTAGATGCGCGAGCGCTCGAGCGCGGCCTTCACCGAATAGGCGCCCGCGTCCTTCTCGCGCTGGATGCGCACGTATTCCGGATAGGACGTCTTGTAAGGCTCGTCGTAGACGTCCCACTCGGCCATCGGCACGCCCATCGCGCCGGTCATGACGTCCGGAAAGAGGTCGGCCTCGGAGACGTATTTCGGCGTCCAGTTGGTGGAGCGCGCGATGTCGTACCATTCATGGCGTTCGAGCAGGGCCATGGGGCGGTTTCCTCGGTTGGTTTTTCGCAACGTCTGCGGGGCAGACATGTGCGGGGAGAGCGCAAGTCCGGCGCCAGGGGCCGCGCGTTCCCGCGGCGCTCCGACGCGCGCGCGCCGAAGCGATCGCAATTTCAGGGGGTTGCGCTTCGCTTGGATCGCGGGCGAGCGCGTCGCGGGTCGGATCGGTCGGAGCGCGCCTTTACGGTATGATGAAGTCTGGCGGACGCTCGCCGACCTCGGCTTTCATCAAATGATGAAGTCGTCGAGCGCGCCGCTCAGTCGTCCGGCGGTCGTTGCGCCGCTCTCGGCAGGAGGTCGGCGAGCCGGTCGTCCAGCACCCCCGGCTCGGCGATCCGCTCGCCCGGCATGCCGACCGGGACGCCGTGCAGGAACGCCACTTCCGGCGGCTCGTCGACCGGCGGCTCGAACGGGTCGAACGGGATCGACGCCGCGTCGCCGCCGATCTCCTGCTGCGCCGCGATCCAGAATTCCTGGCTTCGTCCCTGGGGACGGCCGGCGCGCTCCCAGAGCGTATAGGCGCGGCTACGGACCATTTCCCGAAGATCGTCCATGGATCGCCCTCCGCCCGCCCAGACGCCGCGCCCCATGCTAAGCGCGCCGGGTTCCGCAGACAACGGATACCGGGGCCAAACGGCAGTGAAGGCGTCGCTGCCTTCGTGCCTTCTTTGTGATCTTCGTGGTGAAAATTCAAAACCACAAAGGTCACAAAGGGCACGAAGGCGACACGAACGACACGTCAGGCGACATAGCGCTCGATCGCCACCGGCATCCGCCGCGACCCCCAGGTCCCCGCCTTCTTGGCGAACACCCCGGCCATTGTCGTCCCGCACGTCGGGCAGCGCCCGGCCGCGTCGAGCCGGTATTCGGTGATCTCGTAGCGGTCGCGGCCGATCGCCCTTGTCCCGCAGGCGGCGCAGAGCGTTGTCTCGCGCGCCGGATCGCGAACGTTGCCGACATAGACGTGGCGGAGGCCGTTGCCGAGCGCGATCGTGCGCGCGCGCCGCAGCGTCGCCAGCGGCGTCGGGGCCGTGTCGAGCATATGGTAGTCGGGATGGAAGGCGGTGAAGTGGAGCGGCACGTCGTCTCGGAGTTCCTTCGCCACCCAGCGGGTCATGGCGTCGATCTCCTCCTCTCCGTCGTTCTCGCCTGGGATGAGGAGCGTCGTGATCTCGGTCCAGACGTTCGTCTCGTGGACGAGATATTTGAGCGTGTCGAGCACGGGGGCGAGCGAGCCCGCGCAGCGTTTCTCGTAGAAGCGCTCGGTGAAGGCCTTGAGGTCGACGTTGGCCGCATCCATCGCCGCGTAAAGCTGCTTCCGCGGCGCCTCGCAGATGAAGCCCGCCGTGACGGCGACGTTCCTGACGCCGCGCGACCGGCACGCCTCCGCCGTGTCGATCGCATATTCGAGGAAGATCGTCGGGTCGTTATAGGTGTAGGCGACGCTCGCGCACCCCAGGCGCTCGGCGGCGCGGGCGATCGTCTCCGGCGCCGCCCGCGCGCTCATCCGCGCCGTCTCGCGGCTCTTCGAGATGTCCCAGTTCTGGCAGAAGGCGCAGGCGAGGTTGCAGCCGGCGGTGCCGAACGACAGCACGGACGATCCGGGCAGGAAATGGTTCAAGGGCTTCTTCTCGATCGGATCGATGCAGAAGCCGGTCGAGCGGCCGTAGCCGGTGAGCTCCATGCCCGCGCCGTCCTCGCGCGCCCGGCGCACGAAGCACAGGCCCCGCTGCCCGGGGCGCATGCGGCAGAAGCGGGGGCAGACCCGGCACTCGATCCGCCCGTCCTCCTCGAGCCGCGTCCAGTACTCGACGTTGACGCAATCGTCGTCCATCGCGCTTCCAGTCGCCTCCCGCGGCTCGCTCGTTATGTCGTGACGGCGCGCGCGGTTTGCAATGCGACCCACTGGCGCGCCGGGGCGCGCGCTCCTACAATCTGGGGCAGTCCACGCCGATATCCAAGCCCGTCATTGCGAGGAGCGAAGCGACGAAGCAATCCGGACGCGAGGGTCGCGCATTGTGGCTCCTGGATTGCTTCGCCTGCGGCTCGCAATGACGGATCGCCCCTGGGGCCGTCATGTCGAACGCCCTTCACCCCGCGCAGGTCGCGGGCCAATTCTATCCGGCCGAGCCGGAGGCGCTTCAAGCGCTCGTCGCGAAGAGCCGCGACCACGCCCGCGCCGACGGCGGGGTCGATCCCAAGGTCGTCGTCGCCCCGCATGCCGGCATCGTCTATTCGGGCGCGGTCGCCGCCACCGCCTTCGGCCCGTGGGCGCGCCGAGCCGCGCCGCCGCGGCGGATCGTCATCGTCGGTCCCGCGCATCGCTACGCTTTCCGCGGCCTTGCGCTCCATCCCGCGGAAACGTTCGCGACGCCGCTCGGCGAGGCGCCTGTGGCGCGCGACCTTCACGCCCGCCTCGCTGAGGCGAAGGCCGCGGCGATCGACGCGCATCCCTTCCGCGGCGAGCATTCGCTCGAAATGCACATCGTCATGTTGCAGGCGATGCTGCCGGCGCCCTTCGAGGTCCTGCCGATCCTGGTCGGCGACGCGACGCCCGCCGAAGTCGCTGCGGCCTTGCGGCTCGTCTGGGGCGGCCCGGAGACGGTGGTGTCGATCTCCTCCGACCTGTCGCATTTTCTCGACCAGGGGAGCGCGCGGGTCCTCGACGACGACACCGCCCGCAAGATCGAAAGTCTCGACGCCGGCGCGCTCGAGGGCCGGCGCGCCTGCGGCTATCTGCCGATCGCGGGCGCGCTCGCGCTCGCCGCAGAGCGCGACATGCGGGTCAGCGGACTGCATCTGGCGACCTCCGCCGACGTCGGGGCGGGTTCCTCGCGGGTCGTCGGCTACGGCGCCTTCGCCATGGAATACGCCGCCTCCGCCCTGCTCGCCGAGTCCGACCGGACGCTCCTTCTCGACGCCGCGATGGCGGCGCTCGGCGCGGCGGCGCGGACGCGCGGAGGCCGGCCGTCGATCGCGGTCGAGGGGCGGCTCTCGCCGACGCTGACCTCGGCGCGGGCGACCTTCGTCACTCTGACGGAGGACGGGCGCCTGAGAGGCTGCATCGGCTCGCTCGCGCCGCGCATGAGCCTCATCGAGGACGTGGGCGTGAACGCGGTGCAGGCCGGCTTCGGCGATCCGCGATTTCCCCCTTTAAGCGAAGCGGAACTCGAGAGCCTTCATCTCGACGTGTCGATCCTGTCGCATCCGAGGCCGGTTTCGGCGGCGAGCGAGGCGGAACTTGTCGCGGCGCTCGAACCCGACCGCGACGGGCTCATCCTCGGCCGGGGCTCGCAGCGCGCGCTCTTCCTGCCGAGCGTCTGGCGGCAGATCCCCGACGGACGCGACTTCGTGCGCCAACTCCTCCGCAAGGCCGGGCTCAACTCGCTCATCTTCCCGATGGGGCTCGAGGCGCGCCGCTTCCGGGTCGAGTCGTTCGGCGCGCCGTTCCGCCGGGTGAGCGCGGCCGAGATCGCGCCGGTGCGGATCGAGGCGGCAACGACGCATTGACGCGATTCGGCCGGACGGCGCCCTCGTCCGTGTCAGGCGGCGACCGTGGGCTCGGCGCGACGCTTGCGCCAGCCCGCAATGCCAAGTCCGGCGAAACCGGCGGCCATCATCGCCCATGTCGCGGGCTCCGGCACGCCGCCCACCGCGTAGCCGCCCGTCACATAGCGGGTCTCCGTGAGGTTCGGGCACGTAAAGCCCACGCACTCGAACGAGGAGGCGCCGATCACGATCGGATTGTTCGAGGTGGGCGCCGACAGAATGTCCGCGAACTCGAGAGTTATGCTGGCCCCGTACCCTCCCGTGGACGAGAAGAAGGTTACGGTATCGTCAGGCAGCCCCGTGCCGCCGACGTTGTTGATTAAGCCGGCGACGAGCGTCGCGTTGTACGTGTCCCCGGGAAGGGGACCGCCCGTCCCATTGGAATGCGACCCGCCCGTCGTGGTCAGCACGATGGAGCTTTGGGTGAGGTACCCGTAGGTATTCACCGCGAATGTCCCGTTCAGGACGAGGCCGCCGTCATCAAAGGTGACGTCGTCGAGCGTCCATATCGTATCGGCCTTGGCCGCCGTTACGGACGCGGCCGCAGCGGCCGCCAACAACAGGATCCCTCGAAGCACGATACGCATGACGCAACTCCCAGGCGTTGGAAGCCGGGCCGCGGAACAGCGGTAAACAGGACGCTAACACAGTGCGGCCGGGAATCAACCTTGCCTCGGCGGGATCAAGCCGGCCCGCAGTCACGCGAGCCCCATATCGTTTCCTTCCGGAGCCTTGCCGCCAACGAAATTACGCCCCAAAGCCCGATTAGCTTTTCCGACAAAGAGATAAACAACGAAGAACTCCGCAAACGGACCTGGGCTGGCGGGCGCGCGACAACGACGGAGTATGCGTCATGTGCGACTATTCGTTGGAAATGTACGGCTCCCGCCCCGCCCGCGAGGGCGAACTCTATGTCTCGACACGCTTCCCGAGCGGCTCGATCGGCTTTGCGGCCCCCGGAGACCCGCGCGTTCCGGTCTGCGTGCAGTGCGACACAAGGGTCGTCCTGACCGACATCCCGGCCAATATGCAGAAGACCTATGGCGTCAAACCCGAGGTCGAGACCGTGTTCGCCCAGCGCGAGACCGGGCTCTATCGTGACGGACTCAGGCTGAAGGACGGACGCTTCGTGTCGCTGCAGGATCTGCCGCCCGGAGTCGGCGCCTATATCCCGAGCCTGCTCGAAAAGACCGTCGAGAAGCCCGCCGAGACGATTGCGACGCGGCGCGTCCGCCTGCCTGAAGTCGTGGACTGACGGGCGGCACGGAGAACCGCCGGCCCCGGCATCGATCCCGGGGCCGGACCGTCTCGTTGACGGGCGTCCGCGGACTTCGGCGAAAGTGCGCTCCGAAGGTCGATCGGGGAACGCGGCGGCATGGACGAACGAATCCGGCTGCTCACGGGTCGCGAGGCGGCCGAGACGGGTTCCGCCCTGCTTGCGCTGAACAACGCCGACGCCGAGGCCCTCTCGCTTCTCTCGAACGAAAGCTTTGGACGCCTGGTCGCGCAGGCGTTCCTGGCGCTCGCCGCGGGCGAAGCCGATGCTCTCCTCATCGCGCTCGACGAGCGCGCGGCTTATGACAGCGCGAACTTCCTCTGGTTCCGCGAGCGCTTCGACCGGTTCGTCTATGTCGACCGCGTGGTCGTCGCTCCGCATGCGCGCGGACGCGGGCTCGCAAGGCTGCTCTACGGCGCCCTCATTGCCGAAGCATCCGCCGCGGGCCACGCGCGGATCGTCGCCGAGGTCAATGACGACCCGCCGAACCCCGCCTCGCACGCCTTCCACGCCGCCATGGGTTTTGTCGCGATCGGCGCGGCGACGCTCATGGGCGGCAAGGCCGTGCGCTATTACGCAATGCCCGTGTCCCTCGCTTGACGCGAAGCGGTCGCTACCGGATGCGGGCGAAGATGTCGCGCAACGGGGCGCCGCCCCAGGCGGAGGTGACGAAGTCGTTGTGGGGGACGGCGCCGGCGTCGACGAAGGCGATCTCGCCGGGCTGAAGCGCCGCCGGCAGGCTGTCCGTCACCGTCAGGCCCGCCTGCTGAAGCTCGGCCTCGACCGCCATGTTGCCGTCCTTCGAGGAGTTGGAATAGGCGCTGACGAAGAAGGCGTCGCGGCCTCTCCCCTCGACCCAGCCGACGAACTTGTCCTTTTCGCCGTAGAGCGCGTCGAGCAGCACGACGCCGCGCACCCGGCCGCCCTCGCCTCCGACCGTCAGCGAATAGACGGCCGGCAGATAGCCGCCGCTATAGGCGACGATGACGACCGGCATCCGCCGGAAGGCGCCGCGCGCGCTCGGGTAGAAGTCGGCGAGCTTCGTCTCCGCTTCGCTCAGGAACGAGGCGAAGCCGCCCGGCGACCAGAACCGGCCGGCGCTCGAATCGGGGGCGTCATGGGCGAGCTGCGGCACGACGAGGACGGCGTTGAGGCCGGAATTGGAAAGCTGGCGGACGATCTGCTGGCGCGCCACCACGTCGCGGTCGAGGGTCGCGTTGTTGCCGTGGAAGAAGACGACGATCACGCCGGCCTTCGAAGGGTCGAATCCCGAGGGCGCGGCGAGCAGCACGGTGCGGTCGTTGTAGGTCTCGTCCTCCCACAGGAGGCCGCCGCGCGGGCTCGAATGGCCGAGCCGGCCGTTGTCGTCGACGTCGAGGAAGGGCTTCGACTTGCCGCTCTCCTGATAGTTCGGGATCTGGCCGTGATAGGGGAAGGCCGAATTCTGGAAGGCGGCGAATTCGACGCTCGCGCCATCGATCGTGCTGACGCCCGAGGCTTTGCCGCCGGGCGGCGCGACCGAAGGCGGCGCGGCGCAGCTTGCGAGCATCAGGCCCGCGCCGAGGGCGGCGACGGCAGACGACCTGGTCATCGGAAGGGAGCCCCTCATCGGCATGATCCATAACAAGCCGGGCGCGGCCTCGAAAGACCTTTCCAGACCCGGGTTACCGCAGGGTGAACTTTCCCGCGTCCCGTCAACGCCCTCGTCCTGAGGAGCGGCGCTGAAAGCGACGCGTCTCGAAGGACGTTCGCTGGGCCGCGTCCTTCGAGACGCCGCCTACGGCGGCTCCTCAGGACGAGGGCGGTGTCCCGCGGGCAGGGCTTCGCGTTGCGAGCCTCCGACCGACCCTGCTAGGCTCGGGTCCGCGCAGATAGCGAGGTTGCGATGCTCTCCTGCGACGCCGCCGACGAAACCGTAAGCCCCGTCCCGCGGGTCGGCTGCGCCTGCTGCGCCCCCGCGCTGCGCTCGGCCGCGAGGCGCATCGACCGCGCCCTCTCGCGGCGCGGCTTCGTCGCCGGCCTCGGCGGGTCGCTCGCCGCCCTCGGCTTTGCGCCGCGCGCCGGGGCTGAGGTCGCGGGCGCGGCCCGCCCGATCGTCTTCACGAACCTCCTTCTGTTCGACGGACGGTCGGACGCCTTGCGGGGCAACGTGCGGGTCGTCGTCGAGGGCGGCCGCATCAAGGCGCTCGGAACGAACGACCTCTCGCCGCCGGACGGAGCGACCGTCATCGACTGCGGCGGCCGGACGCTCATGCCGGGCCTCATCGACGCCCACTGGCACACGACCTTCGCCGCTCTCCCGGTCCAGGCGCTCGCGGCCGGCGACGTCGGCTTTATCCTCCTCGCCGCCGGCGCCGAGGCCGAGCGGACGCTGATGCGCGGCTTCACGAGCGTGCGCGACCTCGGCGGCCCCTCGTTCGCGCTGAAACAGGCGATCGACGAGGGCCTCGTCGCCGGACCCCGCATCTATCCGTCCGGCGCCATGATCACGCCGAGCGGCGGGCATGGCGACCTGCGCCCGCTGACCGATCTGCCGCGCGCCATCGGCGGCCCGCCGTCCCTTATCGAGCGAACCGGCGGGGCGGGCATCGCCGACAGCGCCGACGAAGTGCGCCTGCGCGTGCGCGAGCAGATCATGCAGGGCGCCTCGCAGGTGAAACTCACGGGCAGCGGCGGCGTGTCGTCGCCGCGCACGACCCTCGACATGGTGACCTTCAGCGCCGCCGAGCTTCGCGCCGCGGTCGAGACCGCCGCCGACCGCGGAACTTACGTCGCCGTCCACGCCTACCCCTCCGAGGCGGTCAGGCGCGCCGTCGAAGCGGGCGTGCAGTGCATCGAGCACGCCCATCTGATCGACGCGGCGACGGCGCGGCTGATGGCCGATCGCGGCGTCTGGCTCAGCACCCAGCCTTTCCTCAGCGAGGAGGACACGGGCCCGCTCTCGGGCCAGAGCCGGCAAAGCGCGCTGCGCGTCTTCGCCGGAACGGACACGCTCTATACGCTCGCCCGGACGCTCAAGCTGAAAACCGCCTTCGGCTCGGACCTGTTGTTTTCGGCCGACATCGCGGCGCGCCAGGGCGTCATGCTGACGCATCTTCGGCGCTGGTATGACAATGCAGAGATCCTGCGCATGGCGACCGCGACGAACGGCGACCTCCTCGCCCTTTCCGGCCCCCGCAATCCCTATCCCGGCCGGCTCGGCGTGGTGGAGGAAGGGGCGCTCGCCGACCTTCTCGTGGTCGACGGCGATCCGATCGACGACATCTCCCTTCTCGCGCGGCCCGAGACGTCGCTCCTCGTCATCATGAAGGACGGCCGGATTTTCAAGGACGCGCGGCCGGGTCTGTAGGCGCGCTCGCTGAGCGCGCCGGCGCGCTCAACCGGGTGGATTGTAGGGCGCGGTCAGCGACCAGGTCGCTGACCCCGCCGCGCGCTCACCGAGCGCGCCTACAAACGAGAACCAGGACCGAATGCGCCTCGGTTAACAGTCTGTTGACCCGGCCAGACGAAATGTCGCCTTAGATTTCGCCAAAGACAGGGGTCCCATGCGATTCCCGACTCGTTGCCTCATCGCGGCCCTCGCCGCCGCACTTCTCGCCCTCGCGGCGCAGGCGCAGGACGAGGGCACGCTGAACCCGAAGCCGCTGCCGCCGCTCGCCGATCCGGCGAACCCGAAGCTGCCGGCAAAGCAGGTGTTCGGCCGCGCCATGACGCCGCTCGAGGCGCAGGTGCGCTCGATCGGCTTTTATTCGCGCGGCTGCCTCGCGGGCGCCAAGGCGCTGCCGGTCGACGGCGAGTCGTGGCAGGTGATGCGTCTGTCGCGCAATCGCATGTGGGGCAACCCGGCGATGATCTCCTTTCTCGAACGCTTCTCGCGCAAGGCCAGGGCCGAGGGGATCTGGAACGGCATCC
Source organism: uncultured Alphaproteobacteria bacterium (assembly GCA_963829505.1). Taxonomy (GTDB): domain Bacteria; phylum Pseudomonadota; class Alphaproteobacteria; order Rhizobiales; family Beijerinckiaceae; genus Roseiarcus. The sequence continues at coordinate 69,919 of CAWHIL010000005.1, read as the reverse complement.
TCGTCGGCGACATTTCGCAGCCACGCGGCGGGCCGATGCTGACCGGCCACGCCTCGCACCAGATCGGCCTCGACGCCGACGTCTGGCTGACGCCGATGCCGGCCCGCACCCTGTCGGCCTCCGAGCGCGAGCAGATGTCGGCGGTCGACATGGTCGAGGACGACGGCCTCTCGGTCGATCGCTCCCACTGGTCGGAGGCGCAGGCGGGAATCATCCGGGCGGCGGCCGAAGAGCCCGAGGTCGAGCGCATCTTCGTCAACGCCGCGATCAAGAAGGCGCTCTGCGAGACGCATGCGCACGAGGCCTGGATGAACAAGGTGCGCGCCTATTGGGGCCACACCTACCATTTCCACATCCGCATCAAGTGTCCGGCCGGAGAAGGCGCGTGCGAGCCGCAGGAGCCGGTGCCGCCGGGCGACGGCTGCGACAAGTCGCTCGCCTGGTGGTTCACCCCCGAGGCGCTCCACCCCGCCCCCGGCAAGCCGCGACCGCCGCTGACCATGGCGCAGCTTCCGCCCGAGTGCCGGACGGTGGTGCTGGAAAAGTAGGGGGCGAGGTTCGAGTGCGGACGCGGCTTGGCGGGTCGGCGCGCAAGAGAACTCAGCAAACGGCGTGCGGGTTCAACCCCGAATCAATGAAACCTTTCACCGCGCCCCAACTGCGCGACGATCTGCATGAGACGCCTGGCTCTCGTCTCCGGCTTCTTCGCGGTGTGAAGCCGATAGTAGATCGAATAGAGATTCTTGCGGTCGAGGGTGAGAAAGAACGCCTTCGCTTTCGGCGACGTCTCCAGCGCGGCAAGGAAATCCGGCGGGATCGCCATCGTCGCTGAGCCGGCGGAGGCGTTGTCCCAACGGCCGTCCGCCTTCGCGGCCTCCACTTGCGCCAAGCCGGCCGGAGCCATGCGGCCTGTCGCGATCAGCGCCGTGGCATGAGCGCGGTTCCTGGCCGACCAGTTGGACTTCGATTTTCTGGGCGTGAGCCGTTGCAAGAAGGAACCGGCGTCGAACGGCTGCTTCCGCCCATCGATCCAGCCAAAGCGGATCGCCTCCACAACACAATCGTTCCAGGTTATCGAACGCGTATCCGCGCTGGCCTTGAAGATTCTCACCCATAGTTCCGCTGCGGACAGATGGTGCGCCGCAAGCCAATCGCGGAGCTCGGACGCGTCCTGGAACGCGAGTGGGGTTTGTGGCGCGCCAACCATAAGACTATGAACCTGAACGGCGCGATTAACGTATTGGAAGGGCGCTACTCTCAAAAGCCTGCAATCTCATATTTTTGCACCGCGACTCTCCGTCCGAGCAGATACGCGGCGCAGGTATCCGGCGCCGCCTTCCGGTCTTCGCATCGGTTCGCCGGTTATGCCCGCTGGCGGCGCATACCGTTTTTCTTTTTTACAGAAACAACTGCTTGCATCCATTCTGCTTTCTCCCTAAGTTGGTTCTCAAGCCCGAGGAGAGCCCGAAATGCCTGAACACGCCGTCCCGCCCGCGCCGCGCCGCGACCGATCGGCGGCGGCGCGCGCGGCGGCGCTCGCGCGGAAGGCGGGGCGGGATGAGCGCATCGCGGAGGCGTTCGGGGGCGGCGCTTCGGCGGCGGAGATTGCCGGGCGGGAGGGCCTTTCGGCGAGCCGGATGCGTGGTCTCCTGCGCGAGGTTCTGGCGCGGCGGCAGCCGCAGGCGCCGGACGCGTTCGCGGCGCGGGAGGTCGCCCGCCTGCACATGGCGCTCTCGCAATCCTTCGACGCGATGCGGGACGACAGGGATCGCGCGAATTTCGCTGCGATCGACGTGCTCGTGCGAAGCGTGCGGGCGCTCGACGCCTTTGGCGGCTTCGTCCCGCCGCAAGGACCAACCCCGGGCCTCGCCCGGGCAAAAACGCGCCCGGAGAATCGGCCTCAAGCTTCTGAAAAGGCTCAAAACCGAACTGGAAATGGCGCCGTCCCAAAGATGGGCCGGGGCCGATCCAAACACCGCCCTCGTCCTGAGGAGCCTGCGAAGCGGGCGTCTCGAAGGACGTTCGCCGGGCCCTGGAATCATCCTTCGAGACGCGTCGCCTCCGGCGCCGCTCCTCAGGACGAGGTCGGTGTTTAGGTCGACCCCTGCCTTGAGAGTCGCCCTCGCCCGGAAAATCCGGCGCATCGGCTTGAAAAGGCTCAAAACGGAACTGGAAACGGCGCCCGCTCGCAACGCCGTCCGCATCGACGCCGTGAGCCGCGCCGCGGGCCTCTGGTCCGACGGGCCGACCAGGCGACCGCGCGCGCAACGCCGCGCCTCACGCCTCCTCGAGCCGCTCCGCGCCCGAGCGCTCAGCCTCCGCCGCCAGCGCCTCGGCGACGTCGCGGGCCTGGTTGCGGATGTCGGGGATGGCGATGCATTCCCAGAAGGCGGCGCGGGCCAGCGGGCCGATGGCGCGGATGCGCTTCGAGCGCGCGCCGTCCGCGCCGACGATCGCGTAGTCCTCCCCGACATCGAGTCCGATGCCGAGCGCGTCGGAGCGCAGGAGACCGCGCGACAGGAGCGTCCGCACGAGCGGATTTTGCGATTTCAGCGGGTCTTCGGCGAGGCCGGTGCAATCGATGATGCGCGCGACGACGCGCGTTTCGGTCGCGGTTCCGCCGCGCGGCGCAATCGTCGCCGCAAAACCCTCGGGGTCGGCGACGACGCCGACGACCCGGCCGGCGATGAGCTCGATCCGCCCGGCGCCGATCAACCGCCCGATCGCCTCGCCGATCTCCGGCGCCATGCGGTGACGGTGGACGTCCCAATAGACCCGCGCATGGCGCAGAAAGCGGCGGCGCTGGTCGAGCGACATCGCCCGCCAGAGACGCTGCGTATGCGGCCGGAGCGCATCGATCGCCGAGCGCCAGTCGGCCCCCTCCGCCGCGAAGCGCCCCGCAACCCGCTGCGCCCATGCGAGAAGCCGCGAGAGGTCGGCGCCGAAGGGGATCTCATCCGCAGAAACAGTGCCCGCTTCCGTCAGCCGATGGACGTTCGGCATCAGGCCGCGGCGCGACACGACGAGGATCGGCCCGGTGTGACCGCGCCGGTCGAGCGACAGCGCCATGTCGACCATGGTGAGGCCGGAGCCGATGACGAGCACGGGCGCCTCGGGCGGAAGCGCATCGAGCGAGCCCGGCGCCCACGGCGCATCGGCCGGAAAGCCGTCGACCGCGGGCCTCGCGTCATTGCCGATCGCGAGGATCACGGAATCGGCCTCGAGCGAGCGGCCGGAGCGAAGCGCAAGCGTCGCCTTGTCGGCGTCCTCGACGATGTCGACGCACGCGTCGGCGACATGCCGGACCGCGCCGGAGCGCAGCGCCTCCCCGGCGAGATCGCCGAGATAATCGCCGTAGAGCCCGCGCGGGATGAAGCAGAACGGGGTCGGGCACGGAACATCGTCGCGCCGCGCCAGCCAGTCATGCAGATGATCCGGCGCGTCGGGAAAGGCGCTCATGTTGGAGACGCGCACGTTGAGCAGGTGCCGCGGGTCGTCGGTCGAATAGGCGAGGCCGCGGCCGATCGCCTCGCCCGGTTCGACGAGCGTGATCTCGGCCCGGCCCGCAAGCCGCCGGGCGATGTGGACCGCGGCGAGCGCGCCGGTCGCTCCCCCGCCGATGATCGCAATGCGCATCGCCTCTCGCTCCTGGCCCTTCATGCAATCATTTTGTCTATCGCTTTTATATACTGTATGAAAGGCAAGCAACCCGGCATTCTGACGGGCGGGGCGACGCGGCGGTATAATTCCGTCTCTCGAGCGCGCGGCGTCAGGGTCTGCGAAGCAGGTTTAAGCCAATGATCTCAAGCGATCCGATCGAAACGGGCCGCTCCGGCGACTGGAGCCCGAGCCTCTACATGAAGTTCACCGCCGAGCGCACCCGCGCCGCCGGCGACCTGCTCGCGCGTGTGCCGCTGACGTCGGCTCGCCACGTCACCGATCTCGGTTGTGGGCCGGGCAACTCTTCGGCGCTGCTGCTCAGGCGCTTTCCCGAAGCCGAGCTCGTCGGCATCGACACGTCCGAGGCGATGCTGGCGCATGCGCGCGAGGCGGCGCCCGGCGCGCTTTTCGTCAGGGGCGACATCGGCGCATGGACCCCTGAGGCGCCCGTGGACCTCATCTTCTGCAATGCGGCCCTGCAATTCGTGGCGAACCATCACAGGCTCGTTCCGCGGCTCGCGTCCTTCCTCGCGCCCGGCGGCGCCTTCGCGGCGCAGATGCCATCGACCGCCGCCGAATTGTCGCACGCGCTCATGCGTATGATCTCGGCCGAAGGCCCATGGGCTTCGCGCCTCGTTCCGGTCGCCAAGACGCAGCCGCTGATCGCCTCGATCGACGAATATTACGAGTGGCTGAGGCCGGTCTGCCCGACGATCGAGCTCTGGATCACCACCTATGTCTATGTCTTCGACAGCGTCGCCGGGGTCGCCGACTTTTTCGCCGGCTCCGCCCTGCAGCCGTTTCTCGAGCGGCTGGCGGACGAGGAGCGCTGCGCCTTCCTCGACCGCTACCGCGAGGGATTGCGCGAGGCCTATCCGGCGCAGTCCGACGGCCGGGTCCTCGTCCCCTACCCGCGCATCTTCATGGTCGGCGCTCGTGGGTGACTCACTCGCCCCGCCCCCGCCCGTAAGTCAGCCGCATCTCGCGCTTGAGCACCTTGCCGGCCACGTTACGGGGCAGCGCTTTCATGACGAGCACGTCGCTCAGGCGCTGGAACTTGGCGTCCACGTGGCCGTTGGCCCAGGTCCTCAGCGCCTCGGGCTCAATCGTCTCGCCCGCGCGCGGCACGACGGCGGCGACCGGCGTCTCGCCCCACTTGTCGTCGGGCACGCCGAAGACGGCGACTTCGGCGACCGAGGGATGCTGGATCACCACGTCCTCGATGTCGCGCGGATAGACGTTGACCCCGCCGGTGATGATCATGTCCTTGATGCGGTCGACGAGGAAGAGGTAGCCGTCCTCGTCGGCGTAGCCCGCGTCGCCGGTGTGCAGCCAGCCGCCGACGATGGCCTTTTCGGTGAGGTCGGGCCGTTTGTAATAGCCGGGCATCAACATCGGCCCCTTGCCGCAGATCTCGCCGACCTCGCCGGAAGCGCATTCCGTCCCGTCGGGCCTGAGGATCCGCATCTCGATGAAGGCCGGGGGCACGCCGACCGAGCCCACCTTGCGGATGGCGTCATGCTTGTCGAGCACCGTCATGAAGCCCTCGGTCAGGCCGTAGAGCTCGTAGAACCGGCCCGGCAGCTCCTCGTTCAGCCGGTGCTTGTATTTGAGCGGCAGGGGCGCCCCGACATTGTGGATCATTTCGAGCGAGGCAAGCGCCTCGGGGCGGAAGGCCGGGCTCGTCAGAATCGCGATGATCTGCGCCGGCACCAGGACGACATGGGTCGCCCGCTCGCGCTCGATGTCGCGGATGACGCGCTCCGCGTTGAACGCCTCGTGCAGGATATAGGTCGCGCCGAGATACATCCACGGCATGAGATCGAGCATGGCGCCGTTGAAGACGATCGAGCCCGCGTGCAGGCACACGCTCTCGGGCGTCATCCGCCAGGCCGAGGCGAAGAGCGTGCAGTACATGGCGCGCACATAGTGCGTATGCACGATGCCTTTGGGGGCGCCGGTCGTGCCGCTCGTGTACATGATGTTGTACACGTCGCCGTCGACGAGGCCGGCGTCCGGCGGATTCTCTTCCGAGGCCGCGACGGTGAAGTCCTCGTAGGTGCGGAAGCCCGGCGGCGCCTTGCCCTTGCAGCCGACAAGCACGTAGCGGTCGGGGCGGATCGCAGGCAGCTCCCGGCGGATGTGGTCGAGCATCGTGGCGAAGGAGGCGTCGGCGAGCACGACGACGGAGTCGGAATCGTGCAGCAGCGTCTCGAGCCCGTGGTCCTGCATCAGCGTGCTCATCGGGACGATGACGATCCCGGTCTTGGCGGCCGCCCAATAGGCGGTCATCAACTCGAGACAATTCGGCAGGACCGTCGCGACCTTCTCGCCCTTCGTGACGCCGGCGGCAAGGAGCGCGTTCGCCAGGCGGTTCACCCCGGCGTTCAGCTCCTTGTAGGTGAGCCGCCGGCCGCCGACCACGAGCGCCGGATGGTCGGGCCGGAAGCGGGCGTGGTGCGGCAAGAGGGCGCCGATGTTCATGGGACTCTTTCCTCCAGCCTGTCGTCGAGACGTGCGGCCGTCGCCGGTGTTCTCGCGGGCGGACGATCCGGTTCGCCCGAGGGGGGAAATCTGCCCGAGCGCGCCGGCCGTCTCCAGAGGCGCCGGGCGAGACCTTCGGATGACGGCAGGACCTGCCTTACATCCCCTCGCCGTTGTCGCGGAGATGCGCCGGCGTCGGCCGCGTGTGATAGCCGAAGCGCTCCGAAACCGCGAGCAGGAGGGTCGAGCCGACGAAGGTCAGATGGATCACGACCAGCCAGAAGAGCTCGCGGTCGGTCGAGTGGTTGATGTCCATAAAGCCTTCGAGCAGCTTGATGCCGGAGATCGCGACGATCGAGGCCATGAGCTTGAGCTTGAGCTCGGTGAAATCGATCTCGGCGATCCAGTGCGGCCGGCCGTCGCCTTCGCGCATGAGCACCGGCGCGACGAAGTTCGTGTAGCCCGAGAGGAAGACGATCACGACCAGCGAGGCGGTCAGGGTCATGTCGACGATCGCGAGTTCGCTCAAGAGAATCCCTTCGTCGGGCAGCGTCCAGAACTGCGTCATGAGTTCGAAGAGGTGCTTGCCGGACTTGAAGAGAAGCGCCAGCAGGCTGACCGCGAGCGCAATGTAGAACGGCGCCAGGAGAAAGCGGCTGGCGAAGAGGAACCGTTCGACCCAGGTCTTGACCATGACCGCGCCCCGCGCATGCCCACCGGCGCCTCGGACTGCCGGGCGCCGTCGCCTATTTGGCCCGACGCGGCGAGCCCGTGCAATCTCGCCTTTTCAGGCGCGGCCGAGCACCCGCCCGGCGACCGCGTCGAGCTTGCGCACGAGCTCCGGATCGCGCGCATCCGCATGCGTCATGATCGCGCGCTCGAGCGACCGGTCGGAGCCTATCGGGCACGCCTCGTGCTCGGCGGGGAAGTCTCTCAGCGCCCGGGCGATGAGCCGCCCCGCCTTCTCGGCGTTGTCATGCACGACCTTGACGATCGAGGTCACGTCGACGGCGCCGTGCTCCTCGTACCAGCAGTCGTAGTCGGTCACCATCGCGACCGTCGCATAGGAGATCTCGGCCTCGCGGGCGAGCTTGGCCTCCGTCGCCCCCGTCATGCCGATGACGTCTGCGCCGCGCGCCTGGTAGCCGAGCGACTCGGCGAGCGAGGAGAACTGCGGACCCTCCATGCAGAGGTAGGTCCCCTCGTCCTTGTGCGGGATGTCCTCGGCCGCGGCCGCGGCGACGAGCCTCCGGCGGACGAGCGGCGCGATCGGATGGGCCATCGACACATGCGCCACGCAGCCGGTTCCGAAGAAGGTGTTCTCGCGCCGGTAGGTGCGGTCCTCGAACTGGTCGATCATCACGAACACGCCTGGATAGAGTTCGCGGTGAAACGATCCGCAGGCCGAGAGCGCGATGATGTCGGTCACGCCCGAGCGCTTGAGCGCGTCGATGTTGGCGCGGTAGTTGATCGTCGAGGGCGTGAACCGGTGTCCGCGGCCGTGCCGGGCAAGGAAGACGACGTCTGTCGAGCCGACGCGGCCGAAGCGCAGCGCGTCGGAGGGCTCGCCCCAGGGCGTCTGAACCGCCTTTTCGGTCAGGCCCGCGAGACCCGGCAGGTGGTAGACCCCCGACCCGCCGATCACGCCGACGATCGCCTTTGTCATGTCAGGCTTCCCCCGATCTCAAGCGCCGCAAAGACGCGCGCGGGGCGATCAGTGGACCGCCCGCCAGACCCGCTTCTTGACGAAGTACATGAGGCCCGCCAGCACGAAAAGGTAGATCATCACGCCGAGCCCGATCTTCTTGCGCTGGTCGAGGTTCGGCTCCGCCGCCCAGCTCAGGAAGGCTGCGATGTCCTTCGAATAATTCTGCAGCGTGTTCGGCGTGCCGTCCTTGTACTCGACCGCGCCGTCGGTGATCGGCTGGGGCATGGCGATCTTGTGCCCCGGATAGTAGAGGTTCCACTGCGGGTCGTCCGAATGGGTGTAACCCGTCAGGATCGCATGGATGTAATCCGCCCCCATCTCCTGGTATTGCAGGCCCGGGATCGTGTCGAAGACGAACCAGGGAAAGCCGCGCTCGTACTTGCGCGCCTTGGCGAGCAGGTTCATGTCGGGCGGCGCCTTGCCGAAGGCGGCCGCGGCCGCCTGGTCGTTCGGATAGGCCTCGGGCCGCGGGAAATTGTCGGACGGCAGGCCCGGACGTTTGAAGATCTCGCCCTTGTCGTTCGGCTCGGGATTCGTCACCTGATAGGTGGCGGCGAGCGCCTTGACCTGATCCGGCGTAAAGTTCGGCCCGCCGGCCTGCGCCAGCGTGCGGAACGGAATTGAGAGCGCGTGGCAGTTGCTGCACACTTCCTTGTACACCTGAAAGCCGCGCTGGAGCTGGGCCTTGTCGTAGGTGCCGAAGAGGCCGCCGAAGCTCCACGTCTCGCGCGGCGGCTTCGGCTGTTCGGCGTCATTCTGGGCGAGCGCGATCGAGCCCGAGAGCGCGAAGGCGGCGAGCGCCGGAAGGAGGGCTTGGGAGAAGGAGCGGCGCATGGGCTTCTGGTGTCCTCGATCGGTCGCGTTCACTCGGCGGCGGCCGGCTTTTTCGGCAGCACCGCATCGGCGATCGAAACCGGGATGGGCTTCGTCTTCTCGGTGAAACTCAGGAGCGGCATGATGACGAGGAAGAAGCCGAAATAGCCGAGCGTCAGGAAACGCGCGATCAGCGAGAGCGCGTCCGTCGGCTCCTGCGATCCGATCCAGCCGAGGCCGATGCAGATCGCCACGAACACCCAGAAGAAGAAGCGGAAGGCCGGCCGGTACTTCGCCGACTTGACCGGGTTGCGGTCGAGCCACGGCAGGAAGAAGAGAACCACGATCGCCGCGACGAGCGCGATGACGCCGAGGAGCTTGTTCGGGATGGCGCGCAGCATCGCGTAGAACGGCAGGAGGTACCATTCGGGAACCACATGCGCCGGAGTCACGAGCGGGTTGGCGATATTGTAATTGTCCGCGTCGAGCAGATCGTTCGGGATGAAGAAGATCAGCCACGCGTAGAGGATGAGCCACAGCGAAACCGCAAACAGGTCCTTGATCGTGGCGTAGGGCGTGAAGGCCACGGTGTCGCGATCGACGTTCTTCACTTCGACCCCGTCCGGGTTGTTCTGCCCGGAGACGTGCAACGCCCAGACGTGCAGCACCACGAAGGCGGCGATGACGAACGGCAGGAGGTAGTGCAGTGAGAAGAAGCGGTTGAGCGTCGGGTCGCCGACCGCGTAGCCGCCCCATAGCCAGTGGGCGATGGGCGTCCCCACCAACGGAACCGCCGTCACGAGGTTGGTGATGACGGTCGCCCCGGCGAAGCTCATCGAGCCCCACGGCAGCACGTAGCCGAGGAACGCGGTGCCGACCATCAGGAAATAGATGATCACGCCGAGGATCCATAAGACCTCGCGCGGCGGCTTGAACGAGCCGTAGTAGATGCCGCGCAGCATGTGGATGTAGCCGGCGAGGAAGAACAGCGACGCGCCGTTCGTGTGCATGTAGCGGATCAGCCAGCCGTAATTGACGTCCCGCATGATGTGGTCGATCGACTGGAAGGCTTCCGTCGCCGACGGCACGTAGTGCATCGCGAGGATGATGCCGGTGACGATCTGGGCGACCAGCATGAACGACAGGATCGCCCCAAAGGTCCACATGTAGTTGAGGTTGCGCGGGACCGGATAGGAAATGAAGGAGGAGTGCATCAGACCCATGATGGGCAGGCGCGCCTCGAACCAGCGCGCCAGCGCGCTCTTGGGAACGTAGGTCGAAGGACCGCTCATTGGTGGGCTCTCGGAAAGTCTGATGCTGGCCTGGATGAGAATGTCTTAAGCGCGCGGCGGCGGTCGGCTCAACCGATCTTCACCTTCGCATCGCTGAGGAACGCGTACTCCGGAACGGCGAGGTTGAGCGGCGCCGGTCCCTGGCGGATGCGGCCCGAGGTGTCGTACACCGAACCGTGGCAAGGGCAGAGCCAGCCGTCGTACTTGCCCTCGTGACCGAGCGGCACGCAGCCGAGATGGGTGCAGACCCCGACGACGATCAGCCATTCGGGCTTCTGAACGCGCTGGGCGTCGGTCTGCGGATCGCGCAGGTCGCTGAGCTGCACGTCCTGCGCCTCTTCGATCTCCTTCTTCGTCCGGTGCCGGATGAAGACAGGGCCGCCACGCCACTTCACCGTGACGATCTGTCCTTCCGCGATCGCGCCGATGTCCACTTCGGTCGAAGACATCGCGAGCGTGGTGGCGTCCGGATTCATCTGGTCGATGAACGGCCACGCGAGCACGGCGACGCCTGCGGCGGCGGCTGCGCCTGTGGCGAGGAACAGAAAGTCCCGGCGTGTGGAATCGTGGGCTTCGGGCGTCGTCGCGGCCGTCAAATCAACCCCCAGGGGATCGCTCTCTTGGTCCTGACGCCGAATCCTCCGGGGCGCTCCGGTCCGCGGCGTCGGGCGATGGCTGACGGCCTGCGAAAGATCGCGCTCGGGGTCGGCGTCGGTCCGCCGGCTGTTGCAGCGCAACGGACTGTGGCGCGGCTTTTCGCACCGATTTTTGAGGATGTCCATAGGAGCGTCACGCGCCGACCTCTGCCTTTGGTCGGGGTCGATGGGTCGCGGCATGGGGCGGCGCCTGAGACGCATCGCCGCGGGCATCCGGGCTCGATCCCGTGACGAAGGCGTGACAATGACGCTCGGTTGCGCGATGGTCGCGACGGGAGCCGGCCGGCGCGGCGAATGACATGGCCGGCCGCGGGAGGACGGCATGGACGGAAGTACGGTGCGGGTCTTGATCGCCGACGATCACCCGTTGGTGCTGGGCGGGCTTCGCCAGGCCGTGCTCGCCGCCGCGCCGGGAGCGGAGATCGCCGAGGCGAACGATTTCGACAGCATGGCCGCCGCGCTCGAGGCCTCGCCCGAGACCGATCTCGTGCTCCTCGATCTGACCATGCCGGGCGTCCGCGGATTTTCCGGTCTCCTGTTCCTCCGGGCGGAGCGGCCCTCGACGCCGGTCGTGGTCGTCTCGGGCAACGAGGACCGCGCCGTCATCCGTCACTGCCTCGAATTCGGCGCCTCGGGCTTCATTCCGAAATCGAGCTCGCTCGAGACGATGCGCAAGGCCATCGCGCAGGTGCTCGACGGGGGCCGCTGGACGCCGCCGGATTTCGACGCAGCCGCCCAGCCGAACCGCGAAGCGAGCGCGCTCGCGCGGCGCCTCGCTACCCTCACCCCGCAGCAGATCCGCGTCCTGATGATGCTGTCGCAGGGGCTTCTGAACAAGCAGATCGCCTACGAGCTCTCTGTCTCGGAAGCGACCGTCAAGGCGCACGTCTCGGCGATTCTCCAGAAGCTCGGGGTCGAGAGCCGCACGCAGGCGGTCATTCTCGCAACCAAGATCGAGACCGCCCAGGAACTTTCGATCGCCTCGTAAGGCCAGCGCCTGTCATGCCCGCGAGCGCGCGAAAGACACGCCCGCTGTTCTCCCTCGCCCCGCGCAGCGGGGAGAGGGCTGGGGTGAGGGGTGTGGGGATCCGCAAGCGCGTCATCACCAAGCCCCTCATCCTAACCTTCTCCCCGTGAACGGGGAGAAGGGACAAGGCAGGCTCTCTACGCCTTGCCGCAATTCTGCCGCTTGTCGATCAGGTCGGTGACCACCGACGGGTCGGCGAGGGTCGAAGTGTCGCCGAGCGCGCCGTACTCGTTCTCGGCGATCTTGCGCAGGATGCGGCGCATGATCTTGCCGGAGCGGGTCTTCGGCAGCCCGGGGGCGAACTGGATGAGATCCGGCGCCGCGAACGGACCGATCTCCTTGCGCACCCAGCCAACCAGTTCCTTGCGCAACGCCTCGGTCGGCTCCGTGCCGGACATCAGGGTCACATAGGCGTAGATGCCCTGGCCCTTGATGTCGTGCGGGTAGCCGACGACCGCCGCCTCCGAGACGAGATGATGGGCGACGAGGGCGCTCTCGACCTCGGCCGTCCCCATGCGGTGGCCCGAGACGTTGATCACGTCGTCGACCCGGCCGGTGATCCAGTAGTAGCCGTCGGCGTCGCGCCGCGCGCCGTCGCCGGTGAAGTACTTGCCCGGATAATTGGCGAAATAGGTGTTCATGAAGCGGGCGTGGTCGCCGTAGACGGTGCGCATCATCCCGGGCCAAGCGTCGGCGATGACGAGATTGCCCTCGCAGGCGCCCTCGAGCACGGCGCCCGAACCATCGACGATCTCCGGAAATACGCCGAAGAACGGACGGGTCGCGGAGCCGGGCTTGAGCTTGGTCGCGCCGGGAAGCGGCGTGATCAGAATGCCGCCGGTCTCGGTCTGCCACCAGGTGTCGACGATCGGGCAGCGGTCGTCGCCGACGACGCGATGGTACCATTCCCAGGCTTCCGGATTGATCGGCTCGCCGACCGAGCCCAAGAGACGCAGCGACTTGCGGCTCGTCTTCTTCACCGGCTCCTCGCCCGCGCCCATGAGCGATCGGATGGCGGTCGGGGCGGTATAGAAGATGTTGACCTGATGCTTGTCGACGACCTCCCAGAAGCGGCTCATCGACGGGTAGTTCGGGATGCCCTCGAACATGAGGGTCGTCGCGCCGTTGGCGAGAGGCCCGTAGAGAATGTACGAGTGCCCGGTGACCCAACCGACGTCGGCGGTGCACCAGTAGATGTCGCCCTCGTGGTAGTCGAACACGTACTGATGGGTCATCGAGGCGAAGACCAGATACCCGCCGGTCGTGTGCAGGACGCCCTTGGGCGTGCCGGTCGAGCCGGATGTGTAGAGAATGAACAGCGGATCCTCCGCGTTCATCGGCTCCGGCGGACAATAGGCCGTCACGGCCTTGACGGCGTCGTGCAGCCAGACGTCGCGGTCCTTGACCCAGTCGATCACGCCGCCGGTGTGGCGCACCACGATGCAGGTCCTGACGCCGCCCGCCTTCTGAATGGCGACGTCGGTATTGGCTTTCAGCGGCACCTTGCGGCCGCCGCGCAGGCCCTCGTCGGCGGTGATGACGACGTCCGACTTGGCGTCGGCGATCCTGCCCGCAAGCGCGTCCGGCGAGAAGCCGCCGAACACGACCGAATGGATGGCGCCGATGCGCGCGCAGGCGAGCATGGCGTAGGCCACCTCGGGGATCATCGGCAGGTAGATGGTGACGCGGTCGCCCTTCTTGACGCCATGCGCCTTCAGCACATTGGCGAAGTGGCCGACCTGGTTGGCGAGTTCGGCGTAGGTGATGTGCTTCGACTTCGCCGGGTCGTCGCCTTCCCAGATGATCGCGGTCTGGTTGGCCCGCTTCGGCAGGTGACGGTCGATGCAGTTGTGGGCGACGTTGGTGACGCCGTCCTCGAACCATTTGATCGATACGTTGTGGACGTCGAACGAGGTGTTCTTGACCTTGGTGTAGGGCTTGAACCAGTCGATGCGCTTGCCGTGCTCGCCCCAGAACCCCTGTGGGTCCTTGACCGAGCGGGCGTACATCTCCTCGTATTTGGCGTTGTCGATGAAGGCGCGCTTGGCCCATTCGGCCGGAACGTCATAAACGTGGACTTCGGACACGGGGTTGATCCTCCCGGGGGTTTGGCTTCCGCGACGTTGCGAACGAGGGAAAGCTCGCGCTTTGCCTTGAGCTTATGCCCAACGGGCCAGACCCCGACAAGCGGGGGCCGGTCGTGCTTTGGTCTTAAACGGCCGGTACGGGCGGCCCTTGCGGCGAGATGTCGCGGCCCTAAAGGCCGCCCATCTTGCAGACGAGCGCCCATTCGGCGTCGGTCACGGGCTGGACGGAAAGGCGCGAGTTGGTCACGAGCGCCATATGGGCGAGGCGCTTCTCGGACTTGACCGCGTCGAGCGCGACCGGTTTCGGCAGCGGGCGAACGGCGCGGATGTCGACCATGCCGAACTTGCCCGTGGAGTCGCTCGGGTCCGGCCGATACGCCTTCGAGACCTCGACGACGCCGACGATCGCCTTGCCCTCGTTGGAATGGTAGAAAAACCCCTCGTCGCCGAGCTTCATCGCCTGCATGTTGAGCTTGGCGGTATGGTTGCGCACCCCGCTCCAGTCCGTGCCCGCCGCTCCGAGCGCGGCGAGCTTGTCGAACGACCAGGCCGACGGCTCGCTCTTGAACAGCCAGTGCGCCATCGTAAGGCCCTCCTTAAGTCAGCGGCCGGCCGACCGCCTGCCGCCACGGCCTCACCGTGACGCTGTCGAAGAGGCCGGCCCTCGCATAGGGGTCGTCGGCGAGGATGGCCCGAATGTCCGTTTCGCTCTCGCCCTCGAAGATGAGAACCGACCCGACCGGCGTCTTCTGGTCGTCGGCGAGGATCGCCCCGCCAATCCTGACCTTCGCTCCGAGCCCCTCGAGAAAGGCGAGATGCGCCGGCCGGTTCGCGAGCCGCGTCTCGAGGCTCTGCGGCTTGTCGATGCAGGTGGCGATGAAGAGCATGAGGCCGTCTCCGAGGTCAGGGAGGCTACCCTGACCGGGGGAAAGAAGCCAAGACGCGGTACGGACAGACGCCGGGCGGCCGTCCGCGGTTAGAGCGCGCGGCGAAAAAGTGGATGCCGGTTTTTCGCGAAGAGCGTGCGAAAATCAAAGGAGGCAGAGCGTTTGGCGATCGACCGAATCGCCGAACGCTCTAGCGCGACGGATGCTCCGTGGGCACGACGATCCTCGCCGTCAGGCCGTCCGGCCGCCATTCGCGTTCGACCGTGAGGCCCGTCGCCGCCGCAGCGCGCTCGATGAGATGCGAGCCCAGACCTTCGCGCGCGGGCGGCCCGCCGATGTCCGGCCCGCCGGTCTCGCGCCACTCGACCGCGTAGCAGCCCTCATGCTCCGAGCAGGCGATCTCGACATGTCCGGCCTCGGCGCCGAGCGCGCCGTACTTGACCGAATTGGTCGCAAGTTCGCGCACGATCAGCGCAAGCGTCGCCCCGAGCCGCCCGCTCAAGGGAATGTCTCGGCCGTGGATGTCGAATGTCCTCGTCTGCTCGCTGTCGAACGGCGCGATCAGAAGGCGCAGCAGCCCCTGGACGGTGCGCTCGGTCGGCGCCGCGGGAGGTTCGATGAGATAGGCGTGGGCGGCTTCGAGGGCCGCGATCCGGTCCCTGATCCGATGGGCGAAGGGCCGCATCTCCGGCTCGGCCCGCCCCGCGAGATCGAGCACGCCGCCCACGACCGCGTAGACGTTCTTGAGCCGATGGGCGAGGTCGAGCATGAAAATCTCGCGAACGCTGTCAACGTCGGCGGCCTGCGGTTCATCCAGCGCTCGGGACATCGCGCTCAACGATTCCTGTCCATGATCGAGGTTTTGAGCAGAGGGCGGGCGCAGCGTCTGCTCACTAGTGCACAAATCCCGTCTTGAAACCGACGGAGGAAATCGCCACTAATTTTGTCCCGATGGCCGAACCGCTCCCGAAGACCGCGCCCGTGGCGCAGAACAAGCTCCTGCTGGCGATGCGGGCCGCCGATCTCGCGCTTCTGAAGCCGGGCCTTCAGACCGTGCGGCTCTCGAGGGATGAAGTTCTGTACGAACCTGGCGACGAGGTCAGCAAGGTCTATTTTCCGCTCGATCCGGCGCTGATCGCCTTCCGGGTGGTGCTCGAGGACGGGCGCGCGGTCGAAACGGCGCTGGTCGGCTGCGAGGGGGCGATCTGCGGCGTCGTCAGTCAGGGCCGCCTGCCCGCCTATTCGCGCGCCGTCGTCGTCCACGAGGGCCTGGCGCTGCGCATCGCCGTCGAGCAGCTCGAGGCCGCCAAGCTCAAGTCGCTCGCGATCCGCCACCTCTTCGCCCGCTATTCGGACTGCGTCATGGCCCAGGTATTCCAGGCGGTCGCATGCAACGCCACCCATTCGGTCGGGCAGCGCGCGGCGAAGTGGCTCGTCGCCGCGGCCGAGCGGACGTCCGACAACCGGATCGCGCTGACCCAGGAGCAATTCGCCGTCACGCTCGGGGTCGGCCGCAGCTACGTGAGCCGGGTCGTTGCGGCGTTCCAGGAAAAGCGGCTGATCCGCGGCGAACGCGGCGTGATCGTCGTCACCGACCTCGAAGGGCTGAGAGAAGAAGCCTGCCCCTGTCAGGACTGCGTCCGGCGCCATTTCGAGGAAGTGCTCGAGGGCGTCTATCCCGACCCGCTGGTCGAGGCGTCGTGAAGGCCCCCTCTTTCACCGGCCGGTAGCCGCAAGCAGCGCCGGCGGATAGCGTTCGCCCTCGACCTTGATCCCGGCCGCGGCGCGCTCGATCTCCTGAAGGTCGGCGGCGGTCAATTCGACGCCGGCCGCGCCGAGGTTCTCTTCGAGCCGGTCGAGCTTCGTGGTGCCGGGGATGGGAACGATCCACGGCTTCTGCGCCAGAAGCCACGCCAGCGCGACCTGCGCCACGGTAGCCTTCTTCGGCGCGCCGATCCGCCTGAGAAGATCGACGAGCGCCTGATTGGCGGCCATGGCTTGGGGGGTAAAGCGCGGCAGAGTGGCGCGGAAATCGTTCGCCGCGATCGCCGTGTCCTTGCCCATCGCGCCGGTCAGGAAGCCCTTGCCGAGCGGGCTATAGGGGACGAAGCCGATCCCCAGTTCCTCGCAGGTTGCGAGAATGCCGTTGGTCTCGGGTCCGCGCGTCCAGAGCGAATATTCGTTCTGCAACGCCGTCACCGGCTGGACGGCGTGCGCCCTTCTGACCGTCGCCGCGCCGGGCTCCGAGAGGCCGAAATGCCTGACTTTGCCCTCGGCGATCAGCGCTTTCACCGTTCCGGCGACCTCCTCGATCGGCGTCTCCGGGTCGACCCGATGCTGATAGAGAAGATTGATCGTCTCGATCTTCAGGCGCTTCAGCGATCCCTCGACCGCAGCGCGAATGCGGGCCGGAGAACTGTCCATGCCGGTCGATTTCCCGGTCTGGGGATCGATGCGGAAGCCGAACTTGGTCGCGATCACGACCCGGTCGCGGAACGGCGCCAGCGCCTCGCCGACGATCTCCTCGTTGGTGTAGGGGCCGTAGATCTCCGCGGTGTCGAAGAACGTCACGCCGCGCTCGTATGCGGCGCGGATCAGCGCGATCCCGGCCGCCCTGTCGAAACTCTGTTCGCGCGCGTAGCTGAAGTTGAGGCCCATGCAGCCGAAGCCGATGGCCGAGACTTCGAGGCCGCTCTTGCCGAGGCGTCGTGAGGGAAGCTTCGCGGACATGACAGGTTCTCCTATTCGTCAGGCGTGATTCTCACGGTCGCGGCGCGAGCGCGAGGTCCGATCATCGGGTCGAGGTACGGGCTGCCTCGGTATTTGGCGCGGTACGCATCGTCGATCGCGTCGTTGACCACGCCCTCGACCGGTTCGAAGGCGACCTCCCTGGTCATTCCGGCGGCGGTGATCCGCCCGGCCTTCTGTCGAAGGGCGGCCTTGCGCCAGCGCGACGCCGTTCCGTTGTAGGCGCGAGCGTAGAGCGCGCCATGCGCAACGACGGACCAGATCCAGGTCGGCGTACCGTATGTCGAGCCGTCCTCGCGGAACGGCGCGACGTGGAGATCGTCGGACGCGGCGATCTTCCGGAGTTCCTCTTCCGTCCAAGCCGTCATGGACATGGCCTCCTTGCAGACCTTCGCTACATCCGCAGCATGGTCTTGATGGCGCGGCGCTCGTCCATCGCGCGATAGCCCTCGGCGACGTCGGCGAGCGGCAGCGTGAGGTCGAAGACCTTGCCCGGATTGATCTTGCGCGTCAGCACGAGGTCGATGAGATGCGGCAGGAAGCGGCGCACCGGAGCCGGGCCGCCGAGCAGCCCGCGCTGCGAGAAGAAGAGCCACTGCCCGTCGAGTTCGACGCCGTGCGGCACGCCGACATAGCCGACGAACGCGCCCGGCCGCGCCGAGCGGATCGCCTGGTTCATCGCCTCCTGCGTGCCGACGCATTCGAGCGCGGAAGTCGGCGCCGACGCCCCCGGTCAGCGCCTTCACCCGCTCGACGCCGGCGTCGCCGCGTTCGGTGACGATGTCGGTCGCGCCGAATTCGAGCGCCAGCTCCTGGCGCGCCTTGTGGCGGCTCATCGCGATGATCCGTTCCGCGCCCATTTGTCTGGCCGCAAGCACGCCCATGAGGCCGACCGCCCCGTCGCCGATGACGACGACCGTCGCGCCGGGTTCTACGCGCGCGGCGTCGGCGGCGTACCAGCCGGTGCCGAGCACGTCGGAGACCGCAAGCAGGCTCGGGATGAGATCGTCCGGCGGCATCGCGTCGGTTGCAACCAGCGTGCCGTCGGCGAGCGGCACCCGGGCGCGCGGCGCCTGCGCCCCGCTCATGAACTCGCGCTGCACGCACGACGACTGGAAGCCGCGGCGGCAATGCGGGCAGGTGTTGTCGGAGATGCAGAACGAACCGATGACGAACTGCCCGGGCTTGACCGACGTCACCGCGCTCCCGACCTCCTCGACGACGCCGCAATATTCATGGCCCATCGCCATCGGCTGCTCCACGGGCTGAAGGCCGCGGAACGGCCAAAGGTCGGAGCCGCAGATGCACGAGGCCGAGAGCCGGATGATCGCGTCGGTCGGCTTCACGATCTTCGGCTCGGGCACGTCCTCGCAACGCACGTCGCGGGGGGCGCGCAGAATGGTTCCCAGCATCGAGTCTCTCCTCTTTCAGGATCGGTTCAGTAGCGTTCCGCGTCGTTCTGCGGGGCCTGCGGCCAGACATCGCCTTTACGTCCGTCGATGGTCGCGCCGCCGAAGGTGAACATGGGCGCAAAGTCGAGGAAATCGGCCGGGAAGGCGAGCTGAGGCTTGCTCGCCTCGTCGAGCCGCGCCATGTCGTCGCCGGTCAGCTTCACCTCGAGCGCGGCGAGGTTGTCGTCGAGCTGTTCCATCGTGCGCGCGCCGATGATCGGCGAGACGACGCCGGGTTTGGCGCGGAGCCACGCGAGCGCCACGCGCGCGACCGTCATCTCGTGGCTCGCCGCGATGGCGCGCATGACGTCGATCAGCGCGTAGACGCGCTCGTCGAGCATACTCGTGACGCGCGCGCCGCGCCCCGCCTCATGCCGTCCATGCTGCTCGCGCTTATACTTGCCGCTGAGCACGCCGCTCTTCAGCGGGCCCCACGGCGTGACGCCGAGCCCGAGCGCTTCGGCCATCGGCGTCAGTTCGCCCTCGACCGTCCGCTGCAGCAGCGAATATTCGATCTGCAACGCGATCAGCGGCGCATAATCGCGAAAGCGCGCGAGCGTCTGCGCTTCCGCGACCTTCCACGCCGGCGTGTCGGAGAAACCGAGGTAGCGGACCTTGCCGTCGCGCACGAGATGATCGAGCGCCGCCATCGTCTCCTCGATCGGGGTGAAGCGGTCCCAGACATGCAGCCAGTAGAGGTCGACATAATCGGTCTGCAGGCGGCGAAGCGATTCCTCGCATTGCTGGACGATCGCCTTGCGGCTCGCGCCGCCGCCGTTCGGATCGCCGAGGAAGAGGTTCGACATGAACTTGGTGGCGATAACCAGCCGGTCGCGCTTGCTGGCATGGCGGCCGACATGGTCGCCGATGATCTTCTCGGAATGGCCCTTGGTGTAGGCGTTGGCGGTGTCGATGAAATTGCCGCCCCGCGCGATGAAATGGTCGAGGATGCGCTCGGAATCCTTGACGCTCGATCCCCACCCCCATTCCTCGCCGAAGGTCATGGCGCCGAGGCAGAAGGGGCTGACGCGCAGGCCCGAGCGGCCGAGGGTGACATAGTGGTCGAGCGGCATGGGCTTATCTCCTTCTAAAGTTTCCTGAGGCGCGTCTCTTGCGGATCCCCCTCTCCCCGCCCCTTGCGGGGAGAGGGTTGGGGTGAGGGGCGAGGAGATTAGTTGCTGAGCGCGCTCACCCGGCCCCTCATCCTGACCTTCTCCCCGTGAACGGGGAGAAGGGACGCGTCGGCGTGTCAGCCAGAACATTTTCGTGCCGATCATGCCTCACCCGCCGTATTCGGCGTCGCTCACCTTCTCCATCCAGTCGACCACTTTGCCGTCCTTCGCCTCCTGGATCGCGATATGGGTCATCGCGGTCGTGGGAGAGGCGCCGTGCCAGTGCTTCTCGCCGGGCGCGAACCAGACGACGTCGCCCGGCCGGATCTCCTCGACCGGGCCGCTCCAGCGCTGAACGCGGCCAAAGCCTGCGGTGACGACCAGGGTCTGGCCGAGCGGGTGCGTGTGCCAGGCGGTGCGCGCGCCCGGCTCGAAGGTGACGCTCGCGCCCTGCACGCGCGCCGGGTCGAAGGCGTTGAACAGCGGGTCGATGCGGACGGTTCCGGTGAACCAGCCTTCCGGGCCTTTCGCCGACGGCTTCGCGCCGGCGCGGACGATCTCCATGGGGGATTGCTCCAATCGGCGAGCGGGCATTGGGCCCGCGGCAGAGGCAAACCTAACCCCATTCGTCCCTTTCGATTAGACGATGGAAATTGCATGCGCTTGTGAATATCCTTCACAAATGACGCGCGAGAGCTTCGACGACCTGGCGGGGTTTCTGGCGGTGGCGCGCGAGCGCAGCTTCACCCGCGCCGCAGCCAAGCTCGGAACCTCGCCCTCGGCCTTGAGCCACACCATCAATCGCCTCGAGGCGCGGGTCGGCGTTCGTCTCCTCATGCGCACGACCCGCAGCGTCGCGCCGACGGAAGCGGGCGCGCGGATGCTCGACGTGCTCAACTCGGCGCTCGGCGCCATCGCAGACGCGCTCGCCTCCGCCCGCGAATTGCGCGACAGGCCCTCGGGCACGATCCGGATCACGACGGTCGACCACGCGGCGCACGACATCCTGTGGCCGGCGCTCGAACGCTTCCTGCCGCTTTACCCCGACGTCAATGTCGAGATCGTCATCGAGCAGGCCTTCGCCGACATCGTCGCCGAAGGCTTCGACGCGGGCGTGCGGCTTGGCGAGTCGATCGCCAAGGACATGGTCGCGGTGCGCATCGGGCCGGACCTGCGCATGGCGGTGGTCGGCGCGCCGGCCTATTTCGCCCGGAACCCAAAGCCGCGGACGCCGCAGGATCTCGCCCGGCACGCCTGCATCAACCTGCGCCTGTCGACGGCCGGCGGGCTCTACGTCTGGGAATTGCAGAAGGGAAGCCGCGAATTGCATGTCCGCGTCGACGGACGCCTCGTCTTCAACGACGTCCGGATGGTCCTCAAGGCGGCGGAGCAGGGGTTCGGCCTCGCCTGCGTCCCCGACGACCATGTGGCGGCCATGATCGCCGGCGGTACGCTCGTCCGGGCGCTCGAGGAATGGTGCCCGCCCTTCCCCGGATATCATCTCTATTATCCGAGCCGGCGGCGGCCTTCGGCGGCCTTTTCGCTTCTGGTCGAGGCCTTGCGCTACCGGGGATGAGCGACCAGGCCCGGCGAAAGCCCTTCAGCCGGCGGCCGCTCCGGCGAAGTCGAAGTCGGCGTAGCGGAGCGCCGCGTTCGCGCCGACGAGAATGATCGTCTCGCCCTGCTCCTTGACGGCGATACGGCATCCCGATCGCTTGAGGCTCCTTGCGAGCCGGATGACCCTCGGCCAAGCCGCGGTCGGATTGGCGAGCGGGATCGCCCGCTCGGCGTCGATCACGTCTTCGCCCTTCAGGACTTCGAAATCATAGAGCTTCACGGGAAAACGCCTCCTCGTCTCCAATTCCCGGACCCGCGAGCGTTGTTTCGCCCATCTCCGGCAGCCGTGGTTTCCCCCGGATATTTCTTAAAGCGACAAGAATAAATCGGCGGAAGCACTTGCGCTGATCTAGCGCGCCCTATGCTTAAAGCAATACGGGCGGGATGAGAATACGGTGGAATACGTAATGATGACAGGCGTACATCCAGACGCCGCCTGCTCAATCAGGTGAGAACCGTCATGGAAAGGGAAAACAGGCAATCCAGGGTTGCGCGGCGCGCCCTTCAGCGGCCCTGGGCCGCCGCCTCGAACGCCTCGGCCGCCTGCCTGGTCAGGTCGTCCTCGAACAAACCGGCTGCGGGCTTGGGGCCGAGGGTGAAGGTGTCGAGGCCTTCGCCGGCGAGGCGGGCGACGTCGGCCGGCCCGCGCAGCGAGGCGACAAGGAGGCGGGTCGGCGAGCCATGCTTGCGGAGCGCCTCGGCCATGCGGGCGATGTCGCCAAAGCCGTCCCGTCCGGCGTCGTTCATGCGCCCGAGATAGGGGGCGGCGTATTCGGCCCCGAGCGCGCTCGCGGCGAGCGCCTGGGCGACGGTATAGACCGCCGTCATGGTGACGCGCGCGCCCTCGCGGCGGAGCACGGCGGCGGCCGACGCGCCCTCCGCGGTGACCGGGATCTTGACGACGACCTTCGGGCTGATCGCCGCCAGCGCCCGCCCATGTTCCACGTAGGCCTGCGTGCTTCCGCCCCACGTCTGCGCGTGAACCTCGCCCGCCCCGAGGTCGAGCGCCTGGGCCACGAGCGCCGCGATCGACGGCAGGTCGCAAGGAACGCCCGCGGCTTGCAAAAGAACGGGGTTGGTCGTGACGCCGCAAAAGACGCCAAGCGGCATGAGCCGCGCCCAGACCGCGCGGTCGGCCGAGTCGATCAGAAACCGCAAGTTCGCCGCGGGCGACCGCGATCCGGCCGACGTCATGAAGCGCCTCGTTTCCGGGCGCCCCGCGCCCGGCACGCTTCCTACGCCGAACCCGCCGGGATGGCCAGCGCGCCAGAGAAAGCGTCCGGCGACCGGCGTCGCGCCTCAGGCGCTCCGGACATAGTTTTCGAGTTGCTGTTCGAGGACGTCGATCACGGCGTCTCGTGTCGGATCGCGTGAGCCGCGAAGCCAGACGGCGGCGAGCGGCAATCTTCCGCCGACCGTGTCGCCCTCGATCTTCAGCGACACGAAGCGCACGCCCGACGGCGCCATGCGCGCGGTCCAGCGCGGCACGATCGCCACGCCAAGCCGGGCCGCGACAAGATTGACGATTGTCCGCTTCTCGTCCGCCACCTCGGCGATGGTCGGCGTCAATCGCGCTTCCTCGAACAGCCTGACGGTCAGATCGTGGCTGTGCGGGCGCGACCGGCGATCGGGCACGATCAGCGGCTCTCGAGCAATGTCGCGCACCGAGACCGATCTGCGCCGCGCGAGGCGATGTTTCTCAGGCAGGGCGACGACGGCGCTCTCCTCCAGCAGCGGCATGTATTCGAGCCGCCGGTCAAGCTGTTCGGGCGGACGCACGAACGCCAGATCGAGCGCGCCGGAGAGCACCTTCGGCAGGAGCCTCACGCTCCTTTCCTCCAGCACCTGAATCGCGATGTTCGGATGCCTGGCGTGAACGTCCGCCATGAGTTGCGGCAGCAGCCCCGCCGCCGCGCTGTCCATCGCGCCGATCCTGAAGCGGCGCGTTGTCTTCGGGCGGTTCTTCTGGCGAAATCGCGTCTCGATCGCTTCGATCTGCGCAATCAGCGCCCGCGCGTCGACGATGAGCGCCGACCCGTCCTCGGTCAGCGACACCGATCGGGTCGTGCGGGCGAAGAGCGGCGTCGCAAGATCCTCTTCGAGAAGCCGGATGTGCCGGCCGAGCGCCGAGGGCAGCATGTGCAGCCGCTGCGCCGCGCGCCCGAAATGCAGCTCGTCGGCCGCCGCCAGGAAGCAGCGAAGCTGATGCAGGTCCATGCCCGATCCCTCCCGTCCCTCGGGCCGAGATTATATCAAAAATTTGTATAAATCATTGCGGATTGAGCTTCATGCCGCCTCCTCCTTAGTTGCGAAAAGGCGCGCCAAATAGCTGCGCCTCGAGAAAGAAGAAAAAGTCCGAATCGAGGAGACGCAGCATGTCAGGCGAGCTTCAGACGCGCACGATGCGCAAAGTGTCTCTGCGCATCATCCCGTTTATCATGCTGCTCTATTTCATGGTCTTCATCGACCGGGTGAATATCGGCTTCGCCTCCCTCGAGATGAATACGGATATCGGCCTCTCGCCAGCCACGTTCGGCTTCGGCGCCGGGATTTTCTTCTGGGGCTATTTCCTCTGCGAAATCCCGTCCAACATCGCCCTCCACCGGTTCGGAGCGCGGCTGTGGATCGCGCGCATCATGGTGTCCTGGGGCATTCTGGCGGGCGTCGAATCCCAAATTCAGGGGCCGGCGAGCTTCTACGTCCTGCGCTTCCTGCTCGGCGCGGCGGAGGCGGGCTTCTTTCCGGGCGTCATCCTCTATCTTTCCTACTGGTTCCCGTCGCGGCAGCGCGCGGCGGCCGTCTCCCTGTTCATGGCCTCGGCGCCTCTGTCGACGGCGATTGGCTCCCCCCTCGCCAGCATGATTCTCGGATTGAATGGAGCGCTCGGCCTTGCGGGCTGGCAGTGGTTGTTCATTCTCGAAGCCATCCCCTCCGTGCTTCTCGGCTTCGTGACGCTCGCCACCATGACGGATCGGCCGGAACAGGCGAAATGGCTCGCCGACGACGAGCGCGGCTGGCTTGTCTCGACCATGAACGCCGAGCGCGCCGGCAAGGCCGCGACCGAGACCCGCAGCGTCTGGCGGGCGCTCTCCGACCCGCGCGTGCTCGGCGTGGCGCTCGTCTATTTCGGCACCTCGGCCGGTCTCTACACGCTTGGCGTCTGGGCGCCGCAGATCATCAAGAGCTTCGGCCTGCCGACCTCCGAGGTTGGTCTTCTGAACGCCTTGCCGCCAACAGTCGCCGTCGTCTGCATGGTCCTCTGGTCGCGGCACTCGGACCGCACGAACGAACGCCCATGGCACGTCATCATCGCCTGCCTCGCCGCCGCGATCGGTCTCATCCTTGCGGGCCTGTCGCCCAATGTGGTCGCGGTCGTTGCGGCGCTCATCCTGGTCAATGTCGGCATCGTCTCGGCCAAGCCGCCGCTGTGGGCGATGCCGACCCTGTTCCTCTCGGGTCCTGCCGCCGCCGCGGGGCTCGCCGCGATCAACTCGATCGGCAATCTCGGCGGCTTCGCCGGTCCGGCGATGATCGGCTGGATCAAGAGCGTGACCGGGAGCTTCGCCGGCGGCCTCTTTTTCGTCAGCGCGCTCCTCATCGTGTCCGCGACGGTGACTTTTCTCGTGTCCCGCAAGGTCGTCCCCTCCCGCCTCGTCAAGCCCGCCTGAAGCCCTTCAACCCCCAAGGAGCAAGCCCCATGAAAACCTACGCAATCGCAGCCATTCCCGGCGACGGCATCGGCACGGAAGTCGTCGACGCCGGAGTTGAGGTTCTGAAGGCGCTGGCCGCCCGCCAGGGGACGTTCGCCCTCAAGTTCGATCGCTTCGACTGGGGCGGCGAATATTACAAGAAGCACGGCCGCATGATGCCCGAGAACGGCCGCGAGCAGATCCGCGGTCACGACGCGATCCTGTTCGGCTCCGCCGGCCATCCCGACATTCCTGACCACATCACGCTCTGGGGCCTGCGCCTCGCCATCTGTCAGCCCTTCGATCAGTACGCCAACGTGCGGCCGACCCGCATCCTCCCCGGGATCACATCGCCCTTGCGCCAGGTTTCCGGCCCTGAACTCGATTGGGTGATCGTGCGCGAGAATTCCGAGGGCGAATATTCCGGCGTCGGCGGACGCGTGCATCCAGGGCTGCCCGAAGAGGTCGCGACCGACGTCTCGATCCTGACCCGCGCCGGCGTGACGCGCATCATGCGCTTCGCCTTCAAATTGGCCGAGAGCCGTCCGCGCAAACTCCTGACGGTCGTCACCAAGTCCAACGCCCAGCGTCACGCCATGGTGATGTGGGACGAGATCGCGGCGGAAGTCGCGCAGGAGTTCTCAGGCGTGACGTGGGACAAGATGCTGGTCGACGCCATGACGATGCGCATGACGCTGAAGCCTGAAACCCTCGACACGATCGTCGCGACCAACCTGCACGCCGACATCCTCTCCGATCTCGCCGCCGCCCTCGCCGGATCGCTCGGCATCGCGCCGACCGCCAACATCAATCCGGAGCGCAGGTTCCCGTCGATGTTCGAGCCGATCCACGGCTCGGCGTTCGACATCATGGGCAACGGCGTCGCCAATCCGGTCGGGACGTTCTGGTCGGCGTCGATGATGCTCGAGCACCTTGGCGAAAAAGTCGCCGCCGAGCGCCTGATGAAGGCGATCGAGCGCGTCACCGCCGATCCCGATTTGCACACGCCCGATCTTGGCGGCTCGGCCAATACGCGTAAGGTGACCGACGCCGTGATCCGCGCCGTTCAGGCCGAGAACGCGTGAGGCCAACAACGCTTGAGGCAAAGAACGCTTGAGGCAAAGCCATGCAGAGCGAATGGACCGACACGCGCGCCCGGATTGTGCTCAGGCGCATGTTCGACGCGGGCGTCGCGAGCGCCGATCCGCGTAGCGCCGTCGTCCGCCATCTGCCGCCAAAGCCGAAAGGCCGTTGCGTCGTCGTCGGCGCCGGCAAGGCTTCGGCGGCGATGGCGGCCGGCCTCGACGCCGCATGGCCCGACGTCGACCTCAAAGGGCTCGTCGTCACGCGATACGGTCACGCGGTTGCGGCCGGACGCATCGAAATCCTGGAAGCCGCGCACCCGGTGCCGGACGAAATGAGCCTGACCGCGGCGCGGCGGATGCTCGACGCCGTCCGCGGCCTCGGCCCCGACGACCTGGTGATCGCGCTGATCTCGGGCGGCGGGTCGGCGCTGATGACCCTGCCCGCGCCCGGCATGACGCTCGCCGACAAGCAGGCGGTCAACGCGGCGCTGCTCTTGAGCGGCGCGCCGATCTCGGAGATGAACGTGCTGCGCAAGCACCTGTCGGGCGTCAAGGGCGGGCGTCTTGCCGCCGCGGCCTTTCCGGCGCGTGTCGTCACGCTCGTCATTTCCGACATCCCCGGCGACGATCCGGCCGCCATCGCCTCGGGACCGACTCTGCCCGATCCGAGCACGCGCGCCGACGCGCTCGCGATCGTCCGGCGGTGGTCGCTCGATCTGCCGCCCGCGGCGCGCGAGGCGCTCGCATCCGGCGACGAGACGCCGAAGCCCGGCGATTTCGCGACCGACGTGCGGATCGTGGCGGCGCCGCTCACCGCGCTCGAAGCCGCGGCGCGCGTGGCGCAGCGCGAGGGCGTGGCGCCGCTCATCCTCGGCGACGCGCTCGAAGGCGAGGCGCGCGAGGTTGGAACGGTGATGGCGGGCGTGGCGCGCTCGGTTGCGGCGCACGGGGCGCCGGTCGGAGCGCCCGCCGTCCTGCTGTCGGGCGGCGAGACGACCGTCTCGATGGCGGGCGGGCGCGCCGGGAGAGGCGGCCGCAACACCGAATTTCTGCTGGCGCTCGCGCTCGCCCTCGCCGGCGCCCCGAACATCTGGGCGATCGCCGGCGACAGCGACGGAATCGACGGCAGCGAAGACGCGGCCGGCGCGATCGTCGCCCCCGACACGCTCGCCCGCGCCCATGCCGCAGGCCTCGACCCGCGCCTGTCGCTCGCCGGGCATGACAGCTTCACGATCTTCGACCGCCTCGGCGACCTCGTCCGCACCGGCCCGACGCTGACGAACGTCAACGACATCCGGGCCGTTCTGATCGGGGCGGCGAAATAGGGAAAGACGGGCGTGTCACCGTAATTCCGACGCTGACCAACGTCAACGACATCTGGGCCGTTCTGATCGGGGCGGCGAAATAGGGAAAGACGGGCGTGTCACCGTAATTTTGTCACCGTAATTTGAAATAGGGAAAGACGGGCGTGTCACCGTAATTTCGTGGCCAATCGCAAAATACTTCGGCTCCGCGCTATGGGGCGCCATGGTCTACACGGGCCTGCGCGCGATCCGCCCCAGCGTGTCGATCAGGGCCGAAGCCGGGTCGGCATGCGCGATTGCCGTCTCGGTCGAGCTTTTCCGGCTCTATCACATGCCGGCGCTGGACGCCTTCCGCGCAACGCTGCCCGGCAAGCTCTTGCTCGGCAGCATCTTCTCGCCCTGGAACATAATTGCGTACGCGATCGGGATCGCATGCGCCGCCTGCGTCGACGCATCGCTCGCGCGCTTCCGGACTACGGCATCGCGAAAAAGGTAAAGACGGGTGTGGACTGCACCCCTGTGGTGAGACATGGCTAATTTGGTGACAGGGCGTTGTCCTGGTTTGATTGACGGTCCTCATCCTGGCGAAGTTCGTTTTCGAACTCGACCGGTGGCTTGTAGCCGAGCGCCGAGTGCAGGCGCGTGGCGTTGTAGACGGTTTCGATGAAGGCGCCGATCTGGCGGCGGGCGTCTTCGAAGTCGACATAGGCCTTCGCGTTGACCTCCTCCTGTTTCAGCGTCTTCATGCCTTGGCGTTGTCGTAAGGGTTGGCGGGCCGGCTCATGCTGACGGCGATCCCGCGTTCCTTCAGCCGCGCGAGATAGGCGATCGAAGCGTATTGGACGCCGCGGTCGGAGTGGTGGATGAGGCTCATGGCGAGAGGAATTACGGGAATTACGGTGACACGCCCGTAAATCCCTAATTGCCGGACGCCCTGGGCAGCGTCGAGCGACAGGCGCCGGCCCGACAGAGCCCTCGAAAGCAGCGGTTGAAAAGGTCGCCTGTTCGATCAAGAAAGCTATCCTGTTCGGCCGAAAACCCTCCCTGTTCGGCACGAAAACTCGCCCTGTTATTTGCACTGACGACAATAGTTTAAACCCTAAGCCGCGGCCCCGTCGAAGGCCGGCCGACGCTTGGCAAGCGCCCCTCTACGACGCCGGCGCCGGCCGGAAACGTTGGAAAACATCCACTTTTTCAGCCGTCTGCTGATTTCTCTTTTTCCGTAGTAAAGCCCATGTTATTCTGATCATACGGAGGCCGCCGGGCTGTAGTCAGCACGAAGCGGTCCGATCCAAAGAGAAAATCGCCCACCCATGAAAAAGCGGCCGATTTCGCAAGCAAAACTATCCCTTCGCGCCCTTCCGCGCGGCGGTCAGAAGCTCAGCCGAACGATGGCTCTTGCGGGCCTCGTCTGGTGCATTCTGACGCTACGCTTGCGGCCGGCGGACCCGCGGCGCACGCCGGCGCGCGCCGCGCAAGGCGCCTTGGAGCCGCGCCGCCTACACCGCCGGCGCGGGAACGCCGAGCGCGGCTGCAACCTGGGCGACCGTCGCCTTTTCGGCATCGCTCACCTGGGTGCCGCCGAAGCCGAGGAAGCCGCCCTCGGGGGCTGCTTCCGCGACCGACTTCGCGACGCCCGCGAGCCAGCTCTTGAACGGCCCGGCGTCGGCGCCGCCCTTGGCGTCGAGGAGGGACGCTGCCTGTTTCAGCGAATCGATCGCCTTGGCGACGATGTCGGCCGGCTTCGTCGCGCCCGCGACCGCAGCCTTGACGCCGGCCTGCGCGACGCCGCGCCCGTCCGACGTCTCGAAATCGGCCGCGACCGCCTTGACGAGCGCGTCCGCAGTAGGGTCGGAGGCGGCGGCGATCAGCGCCCGGGCGCTCGCCATGCTCTCCTTCATCATGCCGATGAGGCCGCTCGGATCGGCCGCCGAGATCGCGATGCCGGCGACGAGCGGGCTTTGCAGCAGGAGCTTCCATTCGTCCGGAGTGAAATCGGTCTTGGCCGCCATGCGGAACCCTCCCTTTCGGCGACGCTCGGGCGTCGGCCCGGCGCGCAGCGAACACCATCGCCGAAAAGCATGACGATTTCCAGTCGCCGGCCGGCTATCTCAGGCCGGACGCCTGAGCCGCACGTAGAGCGCCCCCGAGCCGCCGTGGGCGCGCCCCGCCTCCTCGAAGCCGAGCACGATCGGCCGCATGTCCGCCTCGCGCAGCCAATGGGGGGTCAGCCGGCGGAGCACGCCGCGCTCGCCCGCAAAGGGTCCGGACTCGCCGAGCGCATCGCCAAAGGCGCCACCCTTGCCGGTGACGACGATGACGAGCCGCGCGCCGCGCGCCTGGGCATGGCGCAGGAAGCCACGCAGGGCCTGATGCGCCTCGGCCTGGTTCATGCCGTGCAGGTCGAGCGCGTCGTCGACGGAAGCGCGGCCGCGCTGAAGCTCGCGCCGAAGGCGCCGTTCGAGCGGCGCGAGCGGCGCCGGCCCGCGCTTTGCGGGCTTTGCAACAGGCGCGCGGGAGGCGGGCGCCGCGTCGGCGGCGGGTTTCGGCGGCAGCGGCTTTGCCGGCGGCAGGCTCGCGCCGCGACGCCTGGAGACGGTGCGGGCGACCTCGCGCCAGAGCGCGATCTCCTCGTCGCTGAGTCGCCTCAGCCGATGCGGCGGCGGTCCCTCCGTCATGGCTCGTCTCCCATGGGCAGGAAGACCGTGAACGCGCCGCGATGGCGGATCCTTCCGGCGCGCGCGCCCGCCGCGTCGCCCGAGCCGAAGAATAGGTCGGCGCGGGCCGGCCCGACAATCGCCGAGCCCGTGTCCTGAGCGATCGTCAGCCGGCGGAAGGGGGTCGGCGCCTCGCCCTCGAACGGAAGCTCGGCCTCGATCCAGAACGGCAGGCCGTAGCTCCAGAGCGCCCGGTCGACCGCGATCGAGCGCAAAGGAACGAGCGGAACCCCGGCGCCGCCGACCGGCCCGAGCGACGGGTCGGGGGCCTCGTCGAGCCGGAAAAAGATGAACGAGCGGTTGCGGCGCATGAGCGCAAGGCCCGCCTCGCCCTCGCCGAGGCCGGCGCTCCGCAGCCAGGCCTTGAGGCGGTCGAGCGACATCGCGGGCTCGTCGATCGCGCCCGTCTCGATTAGGATGCGGCCGATCGACGTGTAAGGGAGGCCGTTGCGTCCGTCGTAGGCGAGCCGGGCGCTCGCGCCGTCGGCAAACACGACTTGCGCCGAACCCTGAACCTGGATCAGGAACGCCTCGACCGCGTCGCGGACCCAGACGACGGGGTTCGCTTGGGCGCGCTCGATCGCCTCCCGGTCGTCGTAGGGGACGAGCGTCCCGTCGGGCTTGCGTCGCGCGCCGGTCACGCCGGCCGGAAACCCCGCCGGCGCCGCGCCGGGCGCGAAGGCGACGAGATCGTCGGGTCGCCCGAGGAGCGGCCATCGGAACGACGGCGTCTCGACCCGCGAGGCGGCGACGACGGGCTCGTAATAGCCGGTGAGGAACCCCTCGCCCTCCGCCGGCGCGATCCGGAACGGCCGGAATGAGCGGGTGAAGAACGCCCGCGCCTCCTTCGCCCGGTCGACGCGCGCCGCGAGCGCCGCTTCCGCGACGCGCTTCAGGCCGGCGGAAGGCCCGCGACCCGCCCGAATAGCGGGAAGCCCGCCGACGAGCGCGCGAGCGGAAACCGTGAAGCAGCGGAAGGCGGCAAGCGCGTCGTCGGCGGCGAAACCGTCGAGCGCGTCGAAGGAGAGCGCCTCGAGACGCGCCGGGGCCTGCATCGGCGCGACTCTCGTTCAGCGCTCCGACTGCGTCGCCGTCAGACGCCAGTTCGGGTCACGCGAGCGCACGTCGCGCACGAAGGTCCAGAGATCGACGTGGTCGGCCACTTCGGCCGCCGACCCCTCGACGATCTCGCCCGCCTTGTCGCGGACGACGGAGGCGAGCTTGCTCGTGAAGCGGACGCCGGCATGAGCGGACGAACCGACGAGCCCGGCCGCCTCGATCGTCGCGCCCTCGATCGCGACGACCGTCGTCGTCATCGTCTGCCCGGCCGAGGCGCGCGCCTCGATGGCGGCGGCGAAATTGCCGAAGGCCTCGGGCGACAGCAGGTTTTGCAGGGTCTGCCGGTCGCCGGCGGCGAAGGCGTTGACGACCATCTCATAAGCCCCGCGCGCCCCCGAAAGAAACGCCTCGGGCGAGAACCCTCGGTCGGCCGCCACGATCGCATCGAGGCCACTCCACGCCTCGGGCGCGGCGACGTCGCGCCAGCGGTCGGCGGGAGGAGGCGCGGGGGCGGGCGGCGCGACGGCCGGCGCGGAGGGCGCCGCCGCCGGCGCGGTCCCTCCCGCGCGCCGCAAGGGCGCGACGAGCCCGGTCGGCCGCTCGCCGTCGTTTCGGGTTCCGAGAACCGAACGAAGCTTGAAAGCCACGAAGATGGCGACCAGCGCAAAGAGCACGGTCGGAAGATCGATGTCGGGCATCGGCGAACAACCCTTTGAGCCTGGCCTTGCCACGGCTCGCGCGTTTCTCCAATACCTAGGCGCTTGGCGCCGGTTTGGCTAGGCGCTTGGCAGGCTTGGGGCGCGTGGCCGTCGTCATCGGCGATCCCGCCGCGGGCGGCGTTCTGTTGTCAACAGAGAGGCTTATCGCTGTGACGGGTGGGGCATCGGTTGGCGTGGCGGGAGCAGGCGCGTGGGGGCTTGCTCTCGCCAACGCCGCAGCCGCGGCCGGCCGCGCGGTCGTGATCTGGGGCCGCGACGGTGAAGCCATGCAGGCGCTCGAGGCCGTCCGGACGAGCCGCCATCTGCCGGGCGTCAGCCTCAAATCCGGGGTCGCCGCGACGGGCGAGATCGAAAGGCTTGCGGCCTGCGAGGCGATCCTCGTCGCCGTCCCCGCCCAGGCGACCCGCGACATCGCGGCGCGGCTCGCCGTGCTGCCCGGCGCCGCCCCGCTGGTCGCCTGCGCCAAGGGCATCGAGCGCGGCACGCATCTCTTCATGACGGAAGCGCTGGGTCAGGCGGCGCCCGCCCGCGAGCCCGCGATCCTGTCGGGCCCGTCGTTCGCGGCCGACGTCGCGGCCGGGCTGCCGACGGCGCTGACGCTCGCCGCCGCCGACGAGGCGCTCGCCCGCGCGCTCTGCCGCCTTCTGCACGGGCCGAGCCTCAGGCTCTACCATTCGACCGACGTGCGCGGCGTCGAGATCGGCGGCGCGGCCAAGAACGTGCTCGCCATCGCCTGCGGCGTGGCCGCCGGGCGGTCGCTCGGCGCGAGCGCGGTCGCGGCGCTGACCGCGCGCGGCTTTGCCGAACTCCGCCGCTTCGGCGAGGCCTTCCACGCACGGGGTTCGACGCTCATGGGACTGTCGGGTCTCGGCGATCTGGTCCTGACCGCATCCTCCGCGCAGTCGCGCAACTTCGCCTTCGGAATGGCGCTCGGCCAGGGGCGCTCGGTCGCGGAGGCGAGCGCGGGCAAGCTCGTCGAGGGCGCGTTCACGGCCAAGGCGCTCGTCGAGATGGCGCGCGAGCGCGGCGTCGACATGCCGATCGCCGCCTCTGTCGAAGCGCTGATCGAGGGCAGGCTCGACGTTCAGGGCGCGGTGGGCGCGCTTCTCGGCCGGCCGCCCAAGGGCGAGGAATAGCTCTTTTCGCTCATCCCGCTCGCATGGGCGTTCAGGGCCGCGCGGTGAAGCGAATCTTGAGCGCGCCGCGATACGGCCTGTGCACGACGCGAATCGTCACGAGCGGATTGCCCTCGATCAGTCTCTCCGGAACGACCCGGGTGTAGGCGAATTCGGCGTCGTCCAGGACTTCCAGTCTGCGCTTCACGACGCCGCCTCCCTCCGGGACCAAGATGTGATGGCGCTTGTTCCCGGTCACGAAGTAGTAGCCTCCGCCGCCGTGTGCGAGCTTCGACGCTCCGGTCTCGGTGTCAAAGAACTCGTACCGGTTGTTCCCGGTGTCCCAGAGCGACAGGCCGACCACCCCGAGATAGTCGTCCTTCACATTGACGTCAGGGCGATCCTCGCGCCGCACCTCGGTCGTCAGCCAGGGCGTCTTGCCGAGCGCTTCCGGATCGATCCTTGAGATCTCCATAGGCGCCGCGTCTCCTGGCCAACTCCTCCGCGATGGCCGAGGGTCGGCTCCAAACCGGAAGAAAATGCGGCCTTGCTGGCGGGCGCCTTCACTTCGCCCGCGCGACGCCCCACACGAAGCCGCTCGTGACGTAGTCCCGCAAGCGCGTCTTGTCGACGTCGCCGACCGGGTCGTCCGCGGGCGCGGCTGCCGCCTCCCCGTTGCGGTCGAACCCGGCGAGCGCATGGCAACTCATGCAGGACGAATGCGCCATCGGGAAGTGGCCGTTGATCCGGTCGACCACGGAATTTCCGAGCCGCACCGGCGCGCCGTCCTTCGTCTTGAAGGAGACCTGCACGCCCTTGAGGCAGTAGTTCAGCCACACCGGGCTTAAGCCCGCGTCGGCGAGCATCGCGATGAGCGACGTCGTCTTCGCGCAAGGCCCGTAGTTCTCGTTGGCCGCCTCGCGCGGCAGGACGTCGGGAAGGGCGGCGCCGAACGCATCGTGGCAACCGATGTCGTCGCAGCGGCCCGGGTTCATCCGGTGCTCGAACGTCGCCCAGAGCCAGTTCTTCCAGCGCTTCGAGTTGAGGTGCAGGCCGACGAGCGCGTAAGTTCCGCCGCCGTCCTCTGTGCGCGTGGCGTAGCTGCGGCGAATGTCGCTTTCGCTCAAGGTCAGCCAGCGGGCGAGATCCTCGATCTTCACCCAGTCGGCCTTCACCTGAATCGAATCCGCCGGCAGGTCGATCGCAACGCCGCGCTCGAAGGCTCTCGCCAGGCCCGCCTTCGACGCGAGGCCGTTCGACGCGAAATAGTGGAACGCCGCCCAGTTGCGCCGCACTTCCTCCTTGATGCAGCCGTCGCCCGGGAAGCCCCCGGCTTTCGCGGCCTCCGGGTCGAAGGTCTGCTTGCACGGCTCGCGGGAGAGCGATCCGTCGGCCGGCCAGCGCGGCGGCGACGATCCGAAGAGGTCGTCGTTCGAGGCCCAGGTCTCGAACTCGAGCGCGCCGTCCGGCGCCTTCGACGGCGCGACCGCCTCGACGAACGCCTCCCACGCCACCATGTCGGGCGAGGGGCCGCGATCGTCGTAGGCGCGGGCCGCGGGAGGCGATGCGCAAACGACGATCGCGACGGCGAGGCGCGCGAGCCAGGTCCCCACGATCCGGGCGTGCGTCCTTCTCCGCGCGAGCGGCGAAGGTGTCGACGAAGTCGACGGATGGGGTGTGGAAAGCAGGAAGCCGCCGGCGCCAAGATGCTGCGACAGTTTGCGCAAGCCGGCCAGCCCAGGCCCGGCGGACCGCACCCCGTCCGCCGGCCTTCGGCCGACACCTTCCCCAGCGAAACTGGAGAAGGGGTCCGCGCGAGTCGTATGCATCAGTCAGTCCTACCAAGGAGGATGCGCCGCGCAGCGAGAGCCCGACTCCGCATCGTCAGAGCCGCCAGCCCCGCGCCCGCGCGAGCCATCCGTCGATCGACCAGGGACCGGGCCCGAAGACCGCGAGCGTCAGGAAGCCCCCGGCGATGGCGAGGTTCTTCTCGAACTCGATGGCCTGGTCGGCGCCCTTGTGAAAGATGATCGCGGTCAGGATGCAGAAGCCGAAGAGCGCGATCGCGGCGTATCGCGTCGCGAGTTCCCGCGAGGATGCACAATCCCCCGCCGAGCTCGGTCAGGATGACGAGCGGCAGAAGCCGCCCGTCCACCCCGCCCGACTGCATGTAATCGACGGTGCCGGCGTAATCCTGGATCTTCCCCCAGCCCTCGAGGATGAAGACGTAGGCGAGCATCGCCCGCGCGACCAGCATGACCGGCGGCGCGAGCGTGGCGAGGGCCGGACGAGCCGACCCGAAGATCGGCGTTCGCTCGCCGGCCGAAGCGGCGTCCGCGGGCGCCGACCCCTGGCTGCTCTCGGAGGTCACAGCGCGTGCGCCTGGTCGAGGGCCTTGGAGAGCTCGGTATAGTACTCGCAGTCCTTCGAGCCGCAGAGCGCGGCGATCGTCCCGAGTTGCTCCCTGGCGAGGTCGTACTTGCCCTCGATCACATAGGCCTCGCCGAGATATTCGCGCACCTGCGGATATTGCGGATCGAGCGCCACCGACTTCAGATAGTAACCGATCCCCTCGTCCGTGCGGCCGAGCTTGCGCGTCGCGTAGCCGCGATAATTGAGGGCGCGCGGCGTATCGGGATTGTCGAGCATGTCGAGCACGTCGAGAGCTTCCTGGAAGCGGTCCGCCTTGGCCAGCGCGTAGGCGTATTCGGTCAGATCTGAATCGGGCAGCACGCCGCTGAACTTCGTCAGGCATTGCTGACGAGCCGGGTCCCAGACCTGCTCGGACGGGCAAACCGTGAGATCGGAATGGTTGTTGTTCTTGCTGCCGCCGCTACCCCCGCCGCTCCCGCCGCCGGAACCGCCGCCTCCGCCTCCCCCGCCTCCCCCGCCGCCGCCGCCTCCACCTCCGCCGCCTGCGGCGAAGGCCGCAGGCGCGGCGAGCGACAGGCCGATCGCGACGAGCGCCGCGACCGCGGCCGTCGCGGGATGGCGCCAATTCTGGTTCGATGATGCAGAGTTCGGCATGTTCGGTCCCTTTCCGAATTCGCGAAGCGAAACGAAAACACGCGGGCGCGAGAATTATTCGGGATGGCTTTCCGGCCGATCGGCCTCAACGAAGGCCGTCCACGCCGACCGGCTGAAGACAGACGCGCGGCCCGTGGCCGACGGGAACGACATCAGCGGACGCCGTTCCCGCACCGCTTCCGGTCGTTACAGCGCGTGCGCCTGGTCGAGCGCCTTGGAGAGCTCGGTATAGTACTCGCAGTCCTTCGAGCCGCAGAGCGCGGCGATCGTCCCGAGTTGCTCCCTGGCGAGGTCGTACTTGCCCTCGATGACGTAGGCCTCGCCGAGATATTCGCGCACCTGCGGATATTGCGGATCGAGCGCCACCGACTTCAGGTAATAGCCGATCCCCTCGTCCGTGCGGCCGAGCTTGCGCGTCGCGTAGCCGCGATAATTGAGGGCGCGCGGCGTCTCGGGATTGTCGAGCATGTCGAGCACGTCGAGGGCTTCCTGGAAGCGCTCCGCCTTGGCGAGCGCGTAGGCGTATTCGGTGAGGTCGGGATCGGGCAGCACGTCGCTGCGCCGCTGGAGGCACCTCTTGGCCTTGCGGTCCCATACATTGCCGGCCGGGCACGTCGTGAGGTCGTCCGGCGCCTGGGCGCGATAGGGCGCAACGACGCCGCCCCCTGCGCCGCCGCTCGCCCCGCCCCCAGCTCCGCCGCCGGCCCCTCCGCCGGAGGCGCCGCCCGAGCCGCCCCCGGAGCCGCCGCCCGAACCGCCCCCGCCCGAACCGCCCCC
The DNA here is from genome assembly GCA_963829505.1 of uncultured Alphaproteobacteria bacterium. Taxonomy (GTDB): domain Bacteria; phylum Pseudomonadota; class Alphaproteobacteria; order Rhizobiales; family Beijerinckiaceae; genus Roseiarcus. Next base: position 32,885 of record CAWHIL010000005.1, on the reverse strand, counting down.
GCCCGAGCCGCCCCCGCCGGAGCCGCCCCCGCCAGAGCCGCCCCCTCCTCCTCCGCCTCCGCCTCCGCCGCCGCCGCCGCCGCCGCCCGAGGCGAAGGCAGGCGCGGCGACGAGGAGTCCAATCGCAACGAAAGCTGTGGCCAGCGCCGCGGCGCTGGCCGATCTCTTCGATGACGCTGTGTTCGGCATGTTCGTACCCTTCTCGAAAGTGTCGAAGCGAAGGGAAAAACACACGCGAGCGAGATTTATTCGGAACGACTTTCGCCTCCGGCCTCGTCCTGTGCTTTAATGCGACCCATGAGCGGGACGAGCCGAAGCGAGGTTCGAGCCGGACTTGAGCCTTGCCTGCCGCGGCTGTGGCGCTATGCGCTCGTGCTGTCGCGGGCGCCCGACGTCGCCGACGACCTCGTCCAGGCGACCTGCCTGCGTGCGCTCGAGCGCGCCGACCAGTTCATCCCCGGAACACGGCTCGACCGCTGGCTCTTCGTCATCCTGCGATCGATCTGGCTGAACGAGGCGCGGTCGCGCCGCGTCCGCGAGGGGGGCGGGGTCGTCGACGCGGAAGAGGTTCTCGTGGCCGACGGGGCGCGCGAGATCGAAACGAATATCCTCGCGGCACAGGTGTTACGGGAGATCGACCGCCTGTCCGAGGCCCAGAGAGAAACGGCGCTTCTGGTGTACGGTGAGGGATATAGCTATGCGGAAGCGGCGGCGGCGCTCGGGATTCCGATCGGCACGGTGATGAGCAGACTTTCGGCCGTGCGGGCGGCCTTGGCGAAACTGAATTCGGGGACGGGCTGAGGTGGCCGAGGACGACGACCAGGACCTGACGGCGCTGATCGACGGCGAGCTCGAAGAGCCCCGGCGCAGCGCGCTTATGGCGCGGATCGAGAAAGATCCCGCCTTGAAGTCGCGCTTCGAGGCGCTGCGGGCGGCCGGCGTCAACGCCAGCAGCGCGTTCGACCGCATGCTGGCCGACGCGCCGCTTGCCCGTCTCCGCGCCGCCCTGCCGCCGGAGCCGCCGCGCCTTGCGGCCTCCACCCCGGCGCGGCGAAACTGGGGCGCTCGGGGCTTTGCGCTCCGCGAACTCGCCGCGGGCCTCGCCATCGGCTTCCTCGCCGCCGCCGCGCTCGCCTGGGCGACGCTCGGCGGCCCACCGCGCGAGGACGAAGACTGGCGGTCGGCGGTGCTCGAATACATGGACCTCTACACTCACGAAACCTTCGCCTTTCCCGCGCCGGACGCAGCGATGCAGGAGCAGCAGCTTGCGGCCGTCGGCGGGCGCGTCGGGGTGAAGCTGACGCCGGATACGGTCGCCGTGCCAGGCCTCGACTATCGCGTCGCGTTCATTCTCGGACTCGACGGCGTTCCGCTCGGCGAGATCGCCTATATCGATCCCGCCGGCGAGCCGACGCTCTTCTGCATCCTCGATCAGGCCGCGCCCGACGCGGCGCTCAGCATCGAGAGGCGCGGCGACTACACCCTTGCAAGCTGGGCGCGCCAGGGCCGCAAGTTTCTCGTCATCGGGCGGCTGCCAGAGACAAAGATCGCCGATTTCGCCAGGACCCTGGAGGCGCGCCTCTGACGCTTCGCGCTGGCGCGTCAAATGCGGGCCGAAGGCGAAGCGATTCATCGAGCGAATAGAGCAGCCCTCTCGGATGTTCCTCAAAGCGAAAGCGAGACAAGGAACCCCCATGAGCCGGCTCACCCGTTTCATCCTGGCGTCGCTGACCGTTTGCGCCGCGTTCGGCGTTTCTCCTGTCGCACCGGCGGGCGGCGAATCGAAATGGCGGATCGATCCCGCGCGCACCACCATCGCCTTCGCCATCGACGCCGTCGGCTTCCCGCGCACGCTCGGCCGGTTCGGCGCGTTCGACGGCCGGATCGTCGTCGACTTCGATCGCCCGGAGAGGAGCAGCGTCGCCTTCCACGTCCGCGTGCAATCGGTCGACGTCGGCTCGGCCTCGTTCAGCGATTACCTGCGCTCGCCGGCGTTCCTCGACGCCAGCGCGCATCCGACCATCGACTTCGTCTCGACCTCGGTGGAAAAGATCGGCGACCGCGCGGTGCGCGTCTCGGGCGACCTGACGCTGCTTGGCGTGACGAGGCCGCTCACCGTCGATGTCGCGGTCGCGCGTTCGCCGGCCGACAAGGGGCCGCTCCAGTTCGAGGCCCGGACGAAGATCGACCGGCTGGAATTCGGCATGAATTCGGGCTTTCCGCTCGTCTCGCGCGACGTCGACCTCACGATCCGCAGCGCGGCGGCGGAGCTGTGAGCCCGCGCCCGGCGCGCTGGAGTCCGATCGTCGTCGCCCTGCACTGGCTGAACGCGGCGCTGATCCTGGCCCTCATCGCCGGCGGCGTCGCGATGACGCGCGGCGTCTTCGGCGCGGCGGCGACCTTCGACATCTACCAGTTGCACAAGTCGCTCGGCTTCGCCGCGCTGGCGCTGACGATCGTCCGGCTCGCGGCGCGCCTTAGCTTCGCCGCGCCCCCGCCGGTCGTGGGCCCGGACGGGCGGATCGCCCGGATCGTGCAGGGGGTGTTCTACGTCCTGACGCTGGCGGCGATCGGCGCCGGATGGCTGGTCGTCTCGGCCTCGCCGCTTCCCATTCCGACGCGCGTCTTCGGCCTCTTCGTCATGCCGAACATCGCGGCCCCCGACGCCGCTTTGTTCGCGGCGGCAAGCCTCGGCCATCGATTTTTCGCCTACGCCATCGCCGTCCTCGTCGCGCTCCACGTCGCTGGAGCGGCGAAGCATCGCTTCATCGACGGCGACGACACGCTTCCCCGAATGACGCCGTCGTTTCGCCGTTCAAAATCCTGAGCTTTCCCGCCAAACGATGTCGATAGCGAATTAAGTTGTCCGGTTTTGATAGCACATCAAGTGTCCGCTTCTTCTGGTTCTGTTCTCCTGTGGTCATGTGGGCGAGGCGAAGCGTCGTCCACATGTCCACAGGCTGCGCCGCCGAGCGGATTCAGGCGGCGCGAAGCATCTGTTTGAGCAGTCCTTTTTCGTCGTAGCGGCCGATGCATCTTGGCCCGTGGAAGAGGGCGTGGGAGCCGTCGGGGTAGGCGTGGACCCGAACCCGCGCCCTGACGAAATGCGGGCGCATCGGGGTTTCAGGGATCTGGAGCTTGAGCGTCCGGTAGGAGACGCAATTGTCGTTGCCGACCTGCCGCTCCTCCTGCACGCACAGGATCTCGTCGAGGTCGACGCCCGGGATCGGGGTGAAGGCCGATCCTTCGCCGGTCGGCTCGATGGCGAAGCGCGCGTTGTAGGCGGGCCGGTAGAGGTCGCGGATGAAAGCGTTGGCCGCCTCGACGGTCGTGATCCCGGCGAGGCGGAGCTCCTTGACCAGACGATCCTGAAGCGTGTGGAAAGCCCGTTCTGAACGACCGCGCGCCTGCGGCGAGAATGCCCCGATGTGCTCGACCCCAAGCTGCTTGAGCGCCCGGCCGACCTGCGTGGGATGGTCCCGGTCGATCTCGCCCGCCTTCGAGGTCTGGAAGTAGTGGCTGCCGCGGTCGGTGTAGAGGCTCATCGGCAGGCCGTGCTCCGAGAAAACCTCTTTCAGCGCCCGCAAGGTCGAGTGCGTGCCTTCCTCTTCCACGAGAAAGGCCGAGTAGATCGCGCCGGTCGCATCGTCGAGCGTCACGATCAGATCGAGCGCCGGCTGGCCCTCGAGCCAGGCATGCCGCGAGCCGTCCTGATGCAGCATCATCCCCGGCAGCGGACGCCGCTCGCGCTTCCTGCGATGCGCCCCCTTGCGCGGCGCCTTCGCCACGACCCCCTTCCACTGCAGATGCAGCTTCAGCCATGTGTAGCCCCAGCCGAAGCCGTGGTCCTTCACCAGATGCTCGTGGAAGTGCTTGACCGTGAAGCCCTGGTAGCGCTCGCGGTAGAGCCGCTCCACTTCCTCCGCGCGGTCGACCGGAACCCGCTTGCCGGACGCCTTGCCAAGCCGCCGATCGAGCAGGCCGGCCTCACCCTCCTCGTCGTAGCGGCGCGTCCATCGCCGAAAGGTCCGGACGTCGACCCCGAGCAACTCCGCCGCCTCCTCCTGATTGAGCTCCGCCGATTCCCAACGGTGAAAAAGATTCAAAAACATCGCCATCCGCACACCCTGAAGGGCTCCCGTCCGGCGCATCCCGACCCCCAAAGGGCCGCGAAGCTACCGGACAGATCGTGCGCTACCAAAACCGGACATATCGTCTGCTACCGACACTTTCCCGCCAAACGATTGCGCCCATCGGGCGGGCGGTATATTCTTTCGGATATATCTCGATGCGACGGGCCGTCTCGGTGCGCCCGGCCATCGGATTTAAGGAGAAGGGGAGGAATGGGGCGCCCGCCCGCCGCAGTCCACGCGGAACGCGTCATCAAGGCGATCGCCGGCGACGAAGCGGCAAGCTCGGCGCTGGCCGCGTCGTGGAGCCGCTCGGGACGCCTGCATGCGCTCGACCCCGCAAGCGCCAAGCCGACGCTTCGTGTGAGCGCGCCGGAAATCGCCGCCGCTCGCGAGCGCATCGGCCGCCTCCTCGGCGTCGCCGAGGGGTTCATCGACCGGCTCAACGCCGCGGTCGGCGGCGTCGGCTGCTCGGTCGTCCTCGCCGATCGCGACGGCGTCGTCGTCGAGCGCCGCGGCGCTGCCTCGGACGACAAGACCTTCGAAGGCTGGGGCCTGTGGACCTCGGCGGTCTGGAGCGAGAAGTCCGAAGGCACCAACGGCATCGGCACCTGCCTCGTCGAGGGGCGCGCGGTGACGATCGACCGCGATGAGCATTTCTTCACCCGCAACACGCTCCTCGTCTGCACGACCGCGCCGATCTACGACGAGCGCGGCGAACTCGCGGCGGCGCTCGACATCTCGTCGTGCCGGGCCGACTCGACCGAGGGCCTCGTCAGGCTGCTTGCGACCGCGGCGGCGGACGCGGCGCGCGCCATCGAGGCCGAAAATTTCCGGCTCGCCTTCCCACGCGAGCGCATCCTTCTCGCTTCGCACGGCGAGCGGGCGGCTGGCCCGTCGCTGCTCGCCGTCGACCGCGACGATCTCGTCGTCGGGGCGACGCGGGCCGCGCGCCTCGCGCTCGACATCAACGCCCACGCGCTCAGCCGACCCCGCCCCGCCGCCGACTTCATCGGCCGCTCGCATGTCGAAACCGACGACATCGGCGCGGCCGAGCGGGCCGTGCTGCAACGGGCGCTGGCGCGCGCCGACGGCAACGTGTCGCGGGCGGCGAAGGATTTGCGAATGTCGCGCGCCACCCTTCACCGGAAGATCAGGCAGCTCCGCCTCGACCATTAGCCCCCTATCCCCGCCAGCGGGGAGAGGGCTGGGGTGAGGGGCGTGGGGCTTAGCCGCCGTGGCTCGTCACCCGGCCCCTCGTCCTGACCTCCTCCCCGCGAGCGGGGCGAAGGGACGTCGCCGCCTTCCATCTGCGCGGGATCAGCATTTCATCGAGAGCCTGCGCGACCGAGAGTGTCGCAAAACTGCGACAGTTCACGCCCGCGTTCAGCGCAGACCACCTATGCGGTTCACGCATCGTGCGCCACTTCTCATGGCCAGCGCCGCCGCACGTCGGCGCGACATCAGAGGAGAAACGCCATGACCAAGGTCGACCTGAACATTGCTTTGAAATCGCCGTTCAAGCCCCGCTACGAAAATTTCATCGGCGGGGAGTGGCGCGCCCCGAAGGCGGGCAAGTATTTCGACAACATCTCGCCGATCACCGGTCATTCGGTCGGCGAGATCGCCCGCTCGGACGCTTCCGACGTCGAAGCCGCGCTCGACGCCGCCCACGCCGCCAAGGACGCCTGGGGCCGCACCTCGGCCGCCGAGCGCGCGCAAGTTCTCAACAGGATCGCCGACCGGATGGAGGCCAATCTCCAGACGCTCGCGCTTGCCGAAACCTGGGACAACGGCAAGCCGATCCGCGAGTTGATGGCCGCCGACATCCCGCTCGCCATCGACCACTTCCGCTATTTCGCCGGCGCAGTGCGCGCCCAGGAAGGCTCGATCAGCGAGATCGACCACGACACGATCGCCTATCACTTCCATGAGCCGCTCGGCGTCGTCGGCCAGATCATCCCGTGGAACTTCCCGATCCTCATGGCGGTGTGGAAGCTCGCGCCGGCGGTGGCGGCGGGAAATTGCGTCGTCCTGAAGCCCGCCGAGCAGACGCCGGCCTCGGTGCTGGTGCTCATGGAGATCATCGGCGACCTCCTGCCCAAGGGCGTCATCAACGTGGTCAACGGCTTCGGCCTCGAGGCCGGCAAGCCGCTCGCCTCGTCGAACCGCATCGCCAAGATCGCCTTCACCGGCGAGACGACGACCGGCCGGCTCATCATGCAATACGCCTCGCAGAACCTCATTCCCGTCACGCTCGAGCTCGGCGGAAAGTCGCCCAACATCTTCTTCAAGGACGTGTGCGACGAGGACGACGACTTCTTCGACAAGGCGATCGAGGGCTTCGTCATGTTCGCCCTCAATCAGGGCGAAGTCTGCACCTGCCCGAGCCGGGCGCTGATCCAGGAATCGATCTACGACAAGTTCATGGAGCGGGCGCTGAAGCGGGTCGAGGCGATCGTGCAGGGAAGCCCGCTCGATCCCGAGACGATGATCGGCGCGCAGGCCTCCTCCGAGCAGCTCGAGAAGATCCTGTCCTACATCGACATCGGCAAGAAGGAAGGGGCCGAGGTTCTGACGGGCGGCGAGCGCAACATCCTCTCGGGCGGCTACAAGCACGGCTATTACGTGAAGCCGACCGTGTTCAGAGGCCACAACCGGATGCGCATCTTCCAGGAGGAGATCTTCGGGCCGGTCGTGTCGGTGACGACCTTCAAGACCGAGGATGAGGCGCTGCACACCGCCAACGACACGCTCTACGGGCTTGGCGCGGGCGTCTGGAGCCGCGACGCCAATACCTGCTACCGCTTCGGCCGCGCGATCCACGCCGGGCGCGTCTGGACGAACTGCTATCACGCCTATCCGGCGCACGCGGCGTTCGGCGGCTACAAGCAGTCGGGCATCGGCCGCGAGAACCACAAGATGATGCTCGACCACTACCAGCAGACGAAGAACATGCTGGTCAGCTACTCGCCGAAGAAACTCGGCTTCTTCTAGAGCCAGAGACGAGTCGCGGCGCGTCGCCTCCCAGCGCGCCGCGGCTCCACGCGCTCGGGCGTTTCGCCCGGGCGCGTCTTCTCCAACGTTTCGGTCGTCATTGCGAGGAGCGCAGCGACGAAGCAATCCATGACCCGAGCTATCGCGCGCGTGACAGGCATGGATTGCTTCGCTCACGCTCGCAATGACGGTCCTGCAGCGAGGAGACCCACGATGACCGGCAAGGTTTCCGCCACCCCGGAGGCGCTCGCGCTCCTCTCCGAGATCGTCGCAGAGCACGGCCCCGTCCTCATTCATCAATCTGGCGGCTGCTGCGACGGCTCGTCGCCGATGTGCTATCCGCAGGGCGACTTCCTGATCGGCGACCGCGACGTGCTGCTCGGCGAGATCCGCGGCGCGCCCGTCTATATCGGGGGCGCGCAATACGAGATGTGGAAGCACACCGACCTCATCATCGACGTCGTGGCCGGGCGCGGCGGCATGTTCTCGCTCGACAACGGCCGCGAGCGCCGCTTCCTGACCCGCTCGATTGTCTGCGCGGTCCCTCTCGCGAGCGGCGAGGGCTGACCCGCTCAATCGTCGTCGTCGCCGTCCTTGCGGTCGAAGCGCCCGTCCCTGGCCTTTTCATCCCAGGCCGGGTCGCCGAGCGTCGAGTTCGATCGGCATGGTCTGGCGCCGCTTCTCCTCCTCGATCTTCTCCTTCAGCGCCTTCGACGCCGATTTCAGCCGGTCGAGCGGCTCGGACGCCCCATCGTCATCGCCCGGCATTGCATCCGGTTGGTCCGCCATGTCCGCCTCCTCGTAAGATCGCCGGAGAACGCGCCGACCCTCGCTCGCGTTCCTGACGCGCGTCGCGCGCGCCCTCATCCTAATGCCGGAAGGGCCGCGGGGCGAGGATCACGGGACATGCGTCAGACTCGCGTAAACCGTACCGGCGAGCGCGTGTGGCTCCCCCGAGACGGTCCGTGTATTCTCCGGGCGGGGACAATCGAGGGGACCACGCATGACCATCGGCACGGACTTCATCCTGGAGGCGCTCGTCCGGGAGGGGCTGACGCATCTCTTCATGGTGCCGGGCGGCCTCGTCGATCCGTTCCTGCCGGCGTTCGGACGCCAGCCCGCGCTGAAACCCGTCGTCGCCGCGAACGAGGCGGGCGCCGCCTACATGGCCGATGGCTACGCCCGCGCCAGCGGCCGCTTCGGCGCGGCGCTCGGCATCGGCGGCCCGGGCCTCTGCAACATGACGACGGCGGTCGCCGCGGCCAAAACCGATGGCTCGCCCGTCCTCGTCCTCAGCAGCGAGATCCCGGTCGACATGGAGGGCCTCGGCCAGTTCCAGGACGCGAGTCAGGCGACGCTCGACGACACGTCCGTCATGAAGCCGGTGACCCGCCTCTCCGCCTCGGTCGCTGGGCCGCACGGCCTCAATCACGCGCTCAGGCGCGCGCTGACGACCATCCTCAGCGAGCCGCGGGGCCCGGCGCACCTCTCGCTCATGCACGACGCGATCGTCGGCGACGCCACGGCGGACTACGCGCCGGTCCTCCCCTATTTCGACAAGGCGGCGGCGCTGAGCGCGCCGCAGGCGCTGGCGGCGCTCGACCTCGTCGGCGCGGGCGCAAAGATCGCCTTCCTCGCGGGCGCGGGCCTCGAGCGAGCCGGCGCTTCGAACCGTCTGAGGTCCATCGCCGAGCGCTGGGCGATCCCCGTGGCGACCACGCTGCGCGCCAAGGGCGCCTTCCCCGAGGACCACGACCTGTCGCTCGGCGTGTTCGGCTACGCGGGGACGCGCCACGCGACGGCTGCGATCCTCAGCGACCCCGCCGACGTTCTCATCGTGCTCGGCTCCGGCTTCAACGAGCGCGACACGATGCACTGGACGCTGCGCGGCCGCGCCGCCGCCAAGCCGCTCGTCGTTCAGGTCAACACCGACATGGAGACGCTGACGGTCCATGGCCTTCCGGGCCACGTCGTGCTCGGCGACGCCGGCGCCTTCCTGGAGCTTTTCGAGCAACGCGCGCCCTCGCTCGGCCCGGCGCTCGAACGCGGCCGCGCCGAGCGGCAGGCATGGTTCGCCAACATCAGGAAGGGCCCGCGGCTCTACGACCTCGAGAATTGCGAACGCTCGACGCGCCCGATCCACCCGGCGACCGCCATCACGGCGCTTCGTAAAGTCTTTCCGCGCGACGGCGTCGTCGTGATCGATTCCGGCGCGCACCGCGCCTTCGCCGGGCATTATTGGACCTCCGACCGCCCCGGCGAGTACCTCTCCGCCACCAATCTCGGGCCGATGGGATGGGCGATCCCGGCCGCGGTCGGCGTGCAATGCGCGCTGCCTGGCCGCAGGGTCGCGGTCGTCACTGGCGACGGCTGCATGCAGATGCACGGGATGGAGGTGCAGACGGCGGCGCGCTACGGCCTGCCCGTCGTCTACGTCGTCCTCAACAATGCGGCGCTCGGCAATGTGTGGCTGCGCGCCCACGAGCTTGGACCCGTGCCGGCGGAACTGACCTCGATCCCAAATCACGACTGGGCGGGATTTGCGCGTGCGCTCGGCGCCGACGGCTTCACCGTCGAGGATCCGGCCGACCTCGAGGGCGTCTTCCGCAAGGCGCTGGCCGCCAACCGGACGGCGCTCATCGACGTCAAGGCCGACAAGACCCCCCCAACACCGGTCTACGACTTCAAGGCCGGGACGAAAGCATGGTCCTTCCACGAGTGAGGCGCAGCGAACCCTCATCCGTCGCCTTCGCCGACACCTTCCCCCTGAGGGGGAAGGGGGGCGACCCCCCTCTCCCTCAGGGAGAGGGACAGGCCGCGAAGCGGCCAGGGTGAGGGCCCGCGACGCCAGTCTTGTTTCAACTTGATTTCAGAGACCCGCCCATGACCGTGCTCGAGATGGATCCCACAAAACTCCCGCCGGAAGCCCGCGCGCTGTTCGACGCCTGCGCCGCGCGACGCAAGACGCGCAATGCGCCCTTCGGCGGACCGTACACCGCGCTCTTCAACCACCCCGAGCTTGCCCGGCGCGTCGAGGAGATGGGCTTCTATCTCAAGTTCGAGGGCGTGCTGCCGCGGCCGGTCTACCAGTTCATCGTGCTCAGCGTCGCGCATGCGACGGGAGCTGCGTTCGAGTGGCATGACCACGTCAAGCACGCGCTCGCGGCGGGCGTGCCGCAGGATCTCGTCGATGCGATCGGCGCCGGGCAAACCGGCGCGCTGCCCGAGCCTTATGCGCTCGTGACCGCGATCCTCGTGAACACGATGGCGTGGCGGCCGATTCCCGACGACTTGCAGGCGCACGCGGTCAAGCGATGGGGCCGCGAGGGCCTCGTCGAGATCGTCGTCCTCTCCGGCTTCTACCAGATGTTCGCCGCGATCAATCAGGGCTTCGACATCAAGGCCTGACGCGGGGCGGCGCGGCGATCCCGCCTCGGCGGCGAATCGCCCGCGCCCCAAAAAGAAAGGCCGCCGGGAACGGCGGCCTTCCTTTCCGTGATTGCGAGGGACTTCAGGCGAACGCGGCGTCGGCCGGCTTCAGCGCGCGGCGGCCGAAGAGGCCGATCACCGCGAAGCCCGCGAGCATCATCACGAGGGTGCTCGGCTCCGGAACTGTGGCCGGCGGCACCGAGAACGTGGCCGAGTTGGAGATCACGCCATTGTAGGGCGGGGTCTGGGTGAACGCGATCGAGAAACTGGAAAGATACGAACCGTCGGCCACTCCGCCATAGGTTCCCGGCATCCAATTGCCGTCGACAACGATGAAGATCGTCCCCGCGTGATTGACGGTCTCGGTAATGGAGGTGCTTGCGAAACTGCCGAAGACAGCGTCGCCGAAGTCGAGCGACAGGGGTTGTGACAAGCTGAATGTCACCGAACCAAAATCCTGGCTTGGCATCCCAATGAGAAACCCGGTGTGGGCAATGTTGCTGACGAGGTCGCCAATGGTAAAGCTCGTCGCTGTGTTGATGTTGCCGGTGTTCGCGCTCGGCACTCCGAAGTCCACGAACGCTTGCGTCGCGACCACGCCCGCTTGGGCCGAACCCGCGGCGGCGAAACCGAGCCCAAAGCCAAGCGCGAGGCCAAGAGTGATTTTCTTCAGCTTTCTCATGAAACCCCTCGAAGTGATTCGTGTGCACTTAGAGGGTAACCCTTTCTTTAGTGATTCGGTCAAGTGCTCTACAGAGATGAAGATAGTTTTTCCAAGGTGAACCGCAGCGGAGAGGCGCACGCTTCGTAGTAAACCATCGTTAACATATTCAGTCTAGTTACGTAAATTGGTCAATGCATCTTGAGTCCCGCGCCGCCTCGTCAGGATGACGTCCCGCTTCGTCGCAGCGCTCAGGCGACGCCGACGACCGTGAAGATCGTCAGATGCGCGACGAAGCGGCCCGCGGCCGAAGCGGCTTCGGCGGCCTCGCTCCAGCGCGCGCGGTCGCCGGTCGAAACGAGACCCTCGTCCACGCACAAGGCGATCGTCCGCTCGATGTCGAAGACGACGTCCGCGTCGGCGTAGGTGGTGAAGACGAGCGGCGCCGCCTCGACCCTCTCGACGCGCAAGCCGGCGGCGTTCATGAGCGCCGGCAGCATGCCGCCGACATGGGGGTTGACGAACAGCGAGGCGAATTTTTCCGCAATCATCTTTTCCAGCGCGTCGTCGACGCCGCGCAGGAGAAACCCGCCCCAGTCCGGCTCGCACGCGACGAGCCGTCCGCCCGGGCGAACGACGCGCCCGATCTCCCGCACCGCGGCTTGCGGATCTTCGATGTGCTGCAGCGCGCGGTCGATGCGCGCCGCGTCGAACGAAGCGTCCGGGAACGGCAGGCGGCGCGCGTCGGCTTTCACGAATTCGACATTGGCGAGCCCGGCGGAACGCGCCCGCGCAAAGGTCAGGAAGCGTTCGCTCAAGTCCGCGCCGACGAACCGCACGTCTTGCCGCCGCTCCGCCATTGCGATGACGTCGAAGCCGACGCCGCAGGCCGCGTCGAGAATGCGGCTCGCGCCGCCTGCGGCGACTTGCTCCCAGCTTCTGGCCTTGTAGCTCATGAAGGCGTCAAGCCGGTTCAGCGAATCGAGGCAGGCGACGAGCCGGCCGCCCTCGGCGCTCAAGTCCGCGTCGCGAAAGTTCTCCGCAACCGTTCCCACCACGCGCCTCCCGCGAACGCCGTGTCGCCAGTGTGGCGAAGGCGCGCGCGCTTGGCGAGCGCCTGGGCTTGGCGGCTCGCGCCTCATCCACCCCCTCGTCCCGAGGAGCCGCCGACAGGCGGCGTCTCGAAGGACGCTCCGGAGCGCGCCGTGAACGTCCTTCGAGACGGCCGCTTCGCGGCCTCCTCAGGACGAGGTTCGAGACGGCCGCTCCGCGGCCTCCTCAGGACGAGGGAAGCATATGGACATGGCGCACCGCATCCGCTTTCCTCATGCGCCGGGGCAAGGCGAAAGATCGGCATGGACGTCTTTGGCCTCATTCTCCCCGTCTTCGCCGTGATCGTCGCGGGATGGGTCGCGGGCGCGCTCGGCTACCTGCCGCGCGCGACTTCCGACGCGCTGATCCACTTCGCCTACAACGTCGCGATGCCCGCCCTCCTCATCGTGACCATCGCGGAGGAGCCGGCGCGCGCGCTCTTCGCATGGGCGTTCCTTCTCGCCTTCGGCGGCGGAACGCTGCTTTGCTTCGCCGCCGTCTTTGTCGCCGCGCGCGCCTTCGGCAAAGCGGGCCTCGCGAGCGCGACGATGATCGGCTCCGCGGCCTCGATGACCAACACCGGCTTCGTGGCCCTGCCGATCCTTCAGGCGACCTATGGACCGCGCGCGGTGCTGCCGGCCGCGATCGCCACCGTCTTCCTCGCCGTCGTCATGCTGCCGCTCGTGGTCGTGGCTCTCGACCTCGGGTCGAACACGGCCAATCGGCGTTCTCTCTCGCCTCTCGGCCTCGTGCGGCACGTCGCCTTCAATCCGATGGTGCTGTCGACCGCCATCGGCGTCGTCTGGGCGGCGACCGGCCTGCCGATGCCGGCGCCGGCGGGCGCCTTCCTGCGCATCCTCGCCGATTCGCTGACCGCCTGCGCCCTCTTCGCCATCGGCCTCGGCCTCTCGATCGAGGGCCTCCGCGCGAACTTTACGCGCTCGGCCGCGCTCGCCGCCGTCAAGCTGATCGTCATGCCGGTCGTCGTGTTCGCGCTCGCCGAGGCGCTCGACCTCACGCCCCTCTACGTCATCGCGGCCGTCGTATGCGCCGCCGTCCCGACCGCCAAGACCGTCTATATCCTGGCCGGCGAATACCATTGCGAGGAGCCGCTGGTCGCCGCGACCGTGTCGCTGACCACGCTTGCCTCGGTCGCGACGCTGATGGCCTGGATCGTCCTGCTCGCGAAGCTGGTCCCGATGGGGTGAGGCGCCGCCGAAGCGCTCGGACCCGGAGGCCGCCTCACGTCGCCCGCAGGCTCTCCACATGGACGACCGCGCCGCTGTCGCGCTCACGGTCCGACCGGACCAGGTCGGCGCTGTCGACTGCCGAGCGCAGGCGTCGGCGCAGACTTTTGGCGCGCGTGGCGAAGTCGCTTTCGCCCTCGATCAGCGCCTCGCGCAGGATCTCGCGGTGCTCGGCTTCGGCCGAGCGCCCATGCGCCGCCGCGCGCAGTTTGAGAGCCCGAACCAACTCCGTGGCGACCTTGCGGACCGTCAACTGAGCCATCGATATTGCCTGCACGAAGACGCCTTCATTGAAGGCATACCACTTCATGACAGGCGCTCCGACAACCCCAGGGGTCCGCCAAGTAGGCTTGGCCGGGAAGTCCCTTGGGCGCGCACGCAGCAAACGCCTAACGTTTTCAGTCGCTTACAGTTTCTTCTTTACAGCATCGTGCTTTGTGATATTCTGATAATAAGAAATACGGGCGGCTTGGGCGTCGGCCGCGGTCAGGAAATATGCGCAGTCAGAATTTCGGCTTCAGCCGATCGTCCGGCGGGTTGTAACTGCCAAGCACCCCACCGACGGCCTCGTGCCTCGAGGAGCGGCGCCGCAGGCGACGCGTCTCGAAGGACGCTTCCCGTGGGCCGAACGTCCTTCGAGACGCCTGCTTCGCAGGCTCCTCAGGACGAGGGCAGTGTTTGAAGCCACCCCGCAGTCACGGCGGGTTGTAACTCCCAAGGAGGGCCACTTCATCGACCTCGTCCTGAGGAGCGTCGCCTTTGGCGACGCGTCTCGAAGGACGATTCCAGGGCCCGGCGAACGTCCTTCGAGACGCCTGCTTCGCAGCGAGGGCAGTGTTTGAAGCCACCCCGCAGTCACGGCGGGTTGCGATTGACGCCGCAAACCCCTGAAATCGCTCAAAACCGGGTTGCGATTGCGCCTCGCCTCGGTCCCCGCCCGGCCAAGCCGCCTCAGTCGACGTCCTCGACGGTTACCGTCCGCCCCGACAGGCGCTGGGCGAGGGAAGCCTCCATGAACGGGTCGAGGTCGCCGTCGAGCACGTCGGCGGGCGTGCCCGAGACGTGGCCGGTCCGCAGGTCCTTCACCATCTGGTAGGGCTGCAGGACATACGAGCGGATCTGGTGGCCCCAGCCGATGTCGGTCTTCGACGCGGCGTCGGCGGTGGCCTTCTCCTCGCGCGCCTCGAGCTCCCGCTCGTAGAGCCTCGCGCGCAGCATGTTCCAGGCCGTCGCCCGGTTCTTGTGCTGCGACCGCTCCGACTGGCAGGCGACGACGATTCCGGTCGGCAAGTGGGTGATGCGCACCGCCGACTCGGTCTTGTTGACGTGCTGCCCGCCTGCCCCGCTCGCCCGGTACGTGTCGATCCGGCAGTCGCCTTCGTTGACGTCGATCTGGATACGGTCGTCGACCACCGGAAAGACCCAGACGGAAGCGAAGCTCGTATGCCGCCTGGCGTTCGAATCGTAGGGCGAGATGCGCACCAGCCGATGCACGCCGGACTCGGTCTTGAGCCAGCCGTGGGCGTTGAGGCCCTTGATGACGATGGTCGCCGACTTGATCCCCGCTTCGTCGCCGGCCGTCTCCTCGACCACCTCGACGTCGAACTTCCGCCGCTCGGCCCAGCGCACGTACATGCGCAGGAGCATCCGCGCCCAGTCGGCGCTCTCGGTGCCGCCTGCGCCGGAATGGACTTCGAGATAGGTGTCGTTGCCGTCGGCTTCGCCCGAGAGCAGCGCCTCGAGCTGGCGCCGGTCGCCCTCGGCCTTCAGGGCTTTGAGGGCGGCGACTCCCTCGGCCTCGGTCGCCGCATCGCCTTCGGCCTCGCCGAGTTCGACCAGCGTCGCCGCGTCCTCGAGATCGCGCTCGAGGCGCGCCAGCGAGCCCAGCCGATCCTCGAGCATGGTGCGCTCGCGCATCAGCTTCTGCGCGGCGTCGGCGTCGTTCCAGAGATTGGGGTCTTCGGATTTGGCGTTCAGTTCGGCGAGACGGCGGGTCGCGGTCTCGACGTCAAAGATGCCTCCTCAGCAGTCCCACCGACTGCTTGATGTCCGAGACCAATTGTTCTGCTTCCGCGCGCATGCGTCTTCACCCAATGCGATTAAGGTCAGTCCTCACTGCGAGGCGCCCCCTCTCCACGCGTGAGCGGGGAGAGGGTTGGGGTGAGGGGCCGGGGGATTGGCCGCTATGGCTCCTCACCCAGCCCCTCATCCTGGCCTTCTCCCCGCAGGCGGGGAGAAGGGATGCGCGCCGACGTGTCCATTCGAGGCGACAGGCTCTAGCCCCTCCCGCTCGCCGGCGCAATTTGCTGCCCTCAGTAGAGCCCGCCCGTGCCCGATCCGACGTTCGGCTCGCCGGTCTCGGCCTTGGCCTGACCGCCGCCGCCCCCGCCATAGGCGTAACTGTCCGGCGGCCCCGTGCCGGGCTTGAACGCCTCGAGGATCGAACCTGGGCCGGACGAGCGCATGCCCGAGTGGACGTCGACCGAAATCAGCTTGATCCCGGGAGGAATGCGGAACGGCGTGTCGGGCTGGTCCTTCAGCGCGAGCTTCATGAAGTCGCGGAAGATCGGCGCGGTGTAGAGCGCGGCCTGGGCGCTGTCGCCGAGCGAGCGCGGCTTGTCGTAGCCCATGAATACGCCGAAGGCGAGGTTCGGCGAATAGCCGACGAACCAGAGGTCCTTGGCGTCGTTGGTGGTGCCGGTCTTGCCGGCGAGCGTCTTGCCGACTTCCTTGATCGCGATGCCCGTGCCGCGCTGGATCACGCCCTCCATGATCGAGGTGATCTGGTAGGCGCTGAGCGGATCGATCACCTGCTCGCGCTTGTCGACCAGCGTCGGCTCGGGCTGGTTCTCCCACTTCGCCGCGTCGCAGCCTTCGCAGATGCGTTCGTCATGCTTGTAGATCGAGTTGCCCCAGCGGTCCTGGATGCGGTCGATCAGCGTCGCCTTGATCCGCTTGCCGCCGTTGTCGAACATCGAATAGGCGGTGACCATGCGCAAGACCGTCGTCTCGCCGGCGCCGATCGACATCGACAGGAACGGCGGCAGGTTGTCGTAGATGCCGAAACGCTTGGCGTATTCGACGATGACCGGCATGCCGATGTCGCGCGCCAGGCGCACCGTCATCAGGTTGATCGAGTGCTCGATGCCGAAGCGCAGCGTATGCGTGCCGCCCAACTCGCCCTCGAAGTTCGACGGCTCCCAGAGTTCGCCGCTGCCGTCGTCGATCTGCACCGGCGCGTCGAGGATCTGCGACGAGGGCGTATAGCCGTGGTCGAGGGCGGTGGCGTAGACGAGCGGCTTGAACGAGGAGCCCGGCTGGCGCTGCGCCTGGGTCGCGCGGTTGAACTCGGATTCGTCGAACGAGAAGCCGCCGACCATGGCGAGCACACGGCCGGTGAACGGATCCATCGCGACCGCCGCGCCGCTGACCTCGGGGATCTGGCGGAGACGATATTCCCCAGCCCGTCCGGCGAGCGGCTCGACGTAGAAGACGTCGCCGGGCTTGACCAGCGTCTTCGGCGAGCGGCCGGTCCATTTGTAGCCGTCGGGCGGCACCGAACCGGTCGGCCGATCCTGGACGACGGCGCCGGACTTGTCGCGGTCCGGCTGGATGCCGATGCGGATCGCCGGGCCGCTGACGTCGAGCGCGACCGCAAGCTGCCATGGCTTGATGTCGCCGTAGGCGGGAATGTCGGCGAGCGGCAGGCCCCAGTCCTGGCCGAGATCGATTTCCTTCAGCGCGCCGTGCCAGCCATGCGCCTCGTCGTAGCGCACCAGTCCGTCGACGAGGGCCTTGCGCGCCATGAGCTGGACCTTCGGGTCGAGCGTCGTATGCACCGAAAGACCGCCCTCGTAGAGCTTCTGCTCGCCATAACGTTCCGACAGTTCGCGACGCACCTCTTCGGCGAAGAAGCCGGCCGCGATGGTGTTCGGGGTCAGGACGCGGGGATTGACGTTGAGAGGTTCGGCGCGGGCCTCACGCGCCTGGTCGGCGGTGATGTAGCCGTCCTCGGCCATGCGGCCGATGACGTAGTTGCGCCGCTCGATCGCCCGGTCGTGGTTGCGGAACGGATTGAGCGCGCTCGGCTCCTTCGGCAACGCGGCGAGATAGGCGACTTCGGCGACGGTGAGTTCGTGCACCGACTTGTTGAAATAGTTCAGCGCGGCGGCCGCGACCCCGTAGTTCGACAGGCCGAGATAGATCTCGTTGAGATAGAGCTCGAGGATCTTCTCCTTCGAATAGGCCGACTCGATGCGCACGCTGAGCAGGATCTCGCGGATCTTGCGATCAAACGTGCGGTCCGAGCTCAGGAGAAAGTTCTTCGCCACCTGCTGGGTGATGGTCGAGGCGCCCTGGATGTGCTTCGAGCCCTGCAGGAAGACGAAGCCGGCGCGCACGATGCCTTCCGGATCGAAGCCGCCGTGCGAGTAGAAGTTCTTGTCTTCGGCGGAGATGAAGGCCTTCTTGACCAGATCCGGAATCGCCGACGACGGGAGATAGAGCCGCCGCTCGCGGGAATACTCGGCAAGCAGGCTGCCGTCGGCGGCGTGGACGCGCGTCATGACCGGCGGTTCGTAGTTCTTGAGCTGGGAATAGTCCGGCAGGTCCTGCTCGTACTTCCATACGACCGCCGCCAGCGCCGCGGCGGCGACGACGAACACGATCGCCCCGGTGGCGAAAAAGAAGCCGAGTAGGCGAGCTATGCCGCGCATCGTGCCAACAACGCCTTTCCCTGCGCTCGCCCCACGGGGTTCGCCGACGCGGCCCCTCAAACCCTGGAAAGCGAGCCCTCTCGCGCCTCGTTCACCGCCCGAGGCGTCAAGTCAAGCGGGACCCCAATCGGTCGTGAGTAAGGCGAATCTATGATGGCGCCTGCGCGACGAGCCGCCGAACGCGGGATCGCCCGGGCCCAATTGTCCGCTAGTGGTCGGCGGGGGGCGATTTTTCCGGAAAGAGGGCGACGCCCGGCGCGGCTGCGGCGGCGGCGTCTTCGGGAGCGCCGCCGGCCGCGAAGAAGCCGTCGATCGCCTTCGTCATGGCGCCTGCGGTCCGTGTGCGCCACTCGGGCGATTCGAGCAGGGCGACGTCCTGGGCGTTGGAAAGATAGCCGAGTTCGACCAGCACGGAGGGGAATTCCGGCGCCTTGAGCACGACGAAGCCCGCCGAACGCTCGGGATTGTGGTTGAGCCGGGTCGCCGCGCCGATATTGTCGACGAGGCGCCGGGAGAAGAGGTGGGAATAGGCCCGGGTCTCCCGCCGCTTGAGATCGAAAAGAATGTCGGCGACGCCGGGGTCGGCCTCCGCCCGGTCGCCGTTCGGGTTCCGATCGGCCGCGTTTTCGTGCGCGGCGACCCGCGCCGCCTCCGCGTCGGAAGCGCGGTCGGCGACGGTGTAGACGGTCGACCCGCCGACGTCGGCGGATTCGTTCAGCGTGTCCGCGTGGATCGACACGAAGAGCGCGGCGTTGGCCGTCCGGGCGAAGGCGACGCGGGCTTCGAGCTCGACATACTGGTCGTCGTCGCGCGTCATCAGCACCTTGTATCGGCCGCTGGCCTCGAGTTCGCGCTTGAGCTCGGCGCAGAAGGCGAGCGTCAGCGTCTTCTCCATCGCGCCCTTGACGCCTTGCGCGCCGCTGTCGATCCCGCCATGCCCCGGATCCAGCACAATCACCGGCTTGAGCGCGGCGGCCGCGCCGTTCGGTCCCGGCGCCGAGGCGTCGGGCGGCAGCGCCGCCGCCTCGAAGGTCGCATCGTCGCAAGGCTCGACGTCGATCGTCAGCCGCGAGGCGGCCGCGTCCTTGACGATCGGCCTCGACCCGACGCTGACGGGACAGGCGCGCGCCGAAAGCGCGATGACGATCCTCGACTTGCCGGGCGCGAGGCGGCCGAAGCGATAGGCCCGCACGGGGCCCGGCCCATCCACGCGCCTGACGCCCGGATCGAGCTGAAAGACGATCTCCGGCAGATCGACGACGATACGGTCGGGCGCGGTCAGCGTATGGGCGCGCGCCTCGACCGGACGCGACACGTCGAAGGTGATGACGGCGCCGTTTGCGGTGGACGCGAACTTGACGCCGACGGCGACCGGGCGGGCGTCCTCGTCGCCGGCCGACGCCGCCGGCGGCGCCGCAACGGCGAGCGCCGCCGCCAGCATCGAGACTACGAAGTGGTTGGTACGCCCCATGCGCTCTCTCGCCCGTACCGCCTTGTTACCCCTACTGGTCAGCGACGGCAAACCATCGATTGGGGCGCAAGAGATGAGCGCGACAGAAGTTTCCGATAGGTAAACCCGACACGGGCGCAAGGGCTTGTCGGGCGCCAATAGGGAAAAGAGCTTGCCAAGGCCGCCCGATGCTTCTATCTAGAAGGCGTTACGATTTCGGGCCGAATCCGCGAGCGCCGCTCGCTCGAAGCCGAGCGGGCGTACCCAAGGGCCGTTGCTTGACGGCCTGCGTCCCCGCGGAGGAGACGCCGTGGCGAACGCGGTTTGCCGTTGATTTTCGACGCCGATAGGCGGGTTCGTCTCCCCGGTGACGAGCGTCGGGAAAAGCCAGGTCGCACTCAGCCGGTCATTTGCCGGCGGTTCGGGCTGTTTCGTGACAAGGGTGCGCCGAACGCGCCGCACGGATATATGACGAGCCGGATCAGGCCTTGGTTTTAGTTCGACGATGCTCCGACCGTGAGATCCACGACGACCCGGTGACGCCGGCGTCGCACCGAATTCGTCTCGCGCCGGCCTCGCGTTGAGGCCCTGGCAACTCGCCCGCACTCTTCCACCTTCCCCCCTCACACCAACGTTGCGCCCTCCGGGACCGGACGTCCGCGATTGTCCGCGGACCCGCCCTCGCGCATGAGAGCAATCCATGGCCAACAGAATGATTATCGACGCCTCACACCCGGAAGAGACCCGGGTGGTGGTGATCAGAGGCAACCGCGTTGAGGAATTCGACTTCGAATCCGCAAGCAAGCGCCCTCTGCGCGGCAATATCTATCTAGCAAAAGTCACCCGGGTCGAACCGTCGCTGCAGGCGGCGTTCGTCGATTACGGCGGCAACCGGCACGGCTTTCTCGCCTTCTCGGAAATCCATCCCGACTACTACCAGATTCCGGTCGCCGACCGTCAGGCGCTGCTCGAAGAAGAAGCCCAGAGCCACAACGACGAGGACGATGAACCGCGCGGCGAGCGGCGAAGCCGCCGTCACCGGCGTCCCCGTGGCAATGAGGCCGAAGCGCGGCGAACGGGCGCCGACGACGGAGACAAGGTTTCCGAACTCGCCCTCGACGCCGATCCCCATGCCGACGACGCCGAGGCGCCGGCGCTCGACGAATCGATCGAGAGCGGGGAAGGCCACGACGCCGGGGCGCCGCGGGCCGACTGGCCGGACGGAATCGTCGCGCCTCTCGCCCCGGATCTCTTTCAGGACTTGCCGACGCCAGAAGCCGAGGAAGTGAAGGCGGCGGGCGATCCCGAAACGGGGCCGGAGCTCGTCTCCGCCGATGCCGACGACGACGTTGTGGCGCCGCCGGTCGAGGTCGAGGCGTTCGATTCCGGACCTCGCGCCGATGAGCCTGCCGAGGCCGGGAACACAGCGCCGGGCGACCACGACGAGGTGACGACGCTCGAAGCGGGATCGGAAGAGCGGACCCGCGTCGGCCGCGGCGAACGATCCGAGGACGAGGGCGAGCCGGTCGAGCAGATCGGCGGCGACGCGTGGGAGGAAGTGCCACGGCGGCCGCAGAGGTTGCGCCGGCAGTACAAGATTCAGGAAGTGATCAAGCGCCGCCAGGTCATGCTGGTCCAGGTGGTCAAGGAGGAGCGCGGCAACAAGGGCGCGGCGCTCACCACCTATCTCTCGCTCGCCGGCCGCTATTGCGTGCTGATGCCCAACACCGCGCGTGGCGGCGGCATCTCGCGCAAGATCACCAACGCCCAGGATCGCAGCCGCCTCAAGGGAATCGCGGACGATCTCGACGTGCCGGAGGGCATGGGGGTGATCCTGCGCACCGCGGGCGCCTCGCGCACAAAGGCCGAGGTCAAGCGCGACTTCGAATATCTGCTTCGCATGTGGGAGACGGTGCGCGAGACGACGCTCGCCTCGAGCGCGCCGATGCTCGTCTACGAGGAAGGCTCGCTGATCAAGCGCGCCATTCGCGATCTCTACAGCAAGGAGGTCGACGAAATCACCGTCGCCGGCGAGACGGGGTACCGCGAGGCGCGCCAGTTCATGCGCCTCCTGATGCCGACCCACGTCAACTCGGTCCAGCTCTATCGCGACACGCAGCCGGTGTTCGCCAAGGCCGGGGTCGAGCAGCAGCTCGACGCGATGTTCTCCAACCAGGTGACGCTCAAGTCGGGCGGCTACATCGTCATCAACCAGACCGAGGCGCTGGTCGCGATCGACGTCAACTCCGGCCGTTCGACCCGCGAGCACAACATCGAGGATACTGCGCTCAGAACCAATCTCGAGGCGGCCGACGAGATCGCCCGGCAGCTCAGGCTGCGCGACCTCGCCGGCCTCATCGTCGTCGATTTCATCGACATGGAGGAGACGCGCAACAATCGGGCGGTCGAACGGCGCATCAAGGACGCGCTCAAGAACGATCGCGCGCGCATCCAGGTCGGCCGCATCTCGCATTTCGGCCTTCTGGAGATGTCGCGCCAGCGCATCCGCACCGGCGTGCTCGAGGGCTCGACCGTCGTCTGCACGCATTGCCAGGGGGCCGGCGTCGTCCGCTCCACCTCGTCGATCGCGCTGCATGTCCTGCGCGTGCTCGAGGACGCGCTGATCAAGAGCGCCACCCACGACATCGCCGTGCGCACGCGCACCGCCGTCGCCCTCTACATCCTCAACCAGAAGCGCGCCAACCTGCGCGATCTCGAGCGCCGCTTCGGCGTCGCGATCTCGGTCGAGGCGGACGACACGCTGACGGGCGCGAACTATCACGCCATCGAGCGCGGCGAGCCGGCGAGCGGAGCGCGCCGGGAGATCGAGGCGCCGCCGCTGGCGCAGGACGATTTCGCGACGATCGTCGACGAGCCCGCGGCGATCGACGAGGTCGTCGAAGACGAGAGCGAGAACGAGAGCGACGCGGAGGACGAAGCCGCCACGGATCGCGCCGCCCCCCGCGAAGGCCGCGAACGTGACCGCGATCGCGACAGCGAGGACGGCGACGGAGGCCGGAGGCGCCGGCGGCGCAGACGGCGCCGCGGCAACGATCGCGGGCCCGGCGAAGGCGTCGCGGCGGACGCGCCGCAGCCGACCGACGATGCGCTCGCCGTCGCAGCGGAGATCGGGGGCGATCTCGCAACTCCCGTCGAAGCCCGCAGTTCGGAGACCGACGGAGACCGCGGCCGCCGCTCCCGGCGATCGCGCGGCGGACGCAACCGCTTCCCGCCACGCGCCAACGAGCCTGTCGGTGGAGACGACGCCGAGCGCGCCGCGTCGCACGAGCCGGTCGCGATCGAGGCGCAGTCCGGCGAGCCCGAAGGCCAATCGGTTCCGCCCTGGGAAGCCGCTCCTTATGAGCCCGTCGCCGCAAGCCACGCCCCGCCGCCGCCGCCCGTCGAGCCCGTTGACGAGGGCAGAGCCGCCCGGACGAGCCGCGCCAGGGCGCCGGTGGCCGAGGGACACGGATTCGACCCGCGGCCCGAGCCCGACGCGCAGGCGCCCGAGGCCCCTGCGGAGCGAGCCGAGGCCGAGGCCGATGTCAGCCCAGCTCCGGCCGCACCCATCGACGATCCTTCCCGCCCCCGCCGAACCGGCTGGTGGCAGCGCGCCCGGGCGACCATTGTGGGAGATTGAGGCGCCGACGCACGCGATTTCCGGCGCGGCCGTTCCTGCGGCGGATAGGACCGCGTCGCAGCGCGTTCGTGCGATCGGGGTGAGACGCCTCAAGTGACCAACGCGCCCGTGAGCAATGCGCCGGAGATCAGCGTCAGCGAGCTCTCGGGCGCGATCAAGCGCGCGATCGAAGAGGGGTTCGGGTTCGTTCGGGTTCGCGGCGAGGTTTCGGGCTACCGTGGGCCGCACGCGTCCGGCCACGCCTATTTCAGCCTGAAGGACGCCAACGCCCGCATCGACGCTGTCATCTGGCGGAGCGCCTTCGCCCGCATGAAGGTGAAGCCGCAGGAGGGGCTGGAAGTCGTCGCGACGGGTCGGCTCACCACCTTCCCGGGCAAATCCGCCTATCAGCTCGTCATCGACCAGCTCGAACTCGCAGGCGTCGGCGCGCTGATGGCGATGCTGGAAGCACGCCGCAAGAAGCTCGCGGAAGAGGGGCTGTTCGATCCGAAACGCAAGCGCAAGATCCCGTTCCTGCCGAAGGTGGTCGGCGTCGTGACGTCGCCGACCGGCGCGGTCATCCGCGACATTCTCCACCGGCTTTCCGACCGCTTCCCCCTGCACGTCGTGCTGTGGCCGGTGCGCGTGCAGGGCGAGACGTCGGCCGCCGAGATCACGGCGGCGATCGACGGCTTCAACCGGCTCGGCGCCGGCGGATTTGCGCCCCGTCCTGACGTGCTCATCGTGGCGCGCGGCGGCGGCTCGCTCGAAGACCTCATGAGCTTCAACGAGGAGGCCGTACTGCGCGCGGCGGCGCGGAGCGCGATCCCGGTGATCGCGGCGGTCGGGCACGAGACCGACTGGACCCTGCTCGACCATGTCGCGGATCTGCGCGCGCCGACCCCGACGGCTGCGGCCGAATTCGCCGTGCCGGTTCGCGCCGATCTCGTTGCGGCGCTCGCCGAGTTCGATGCGCGCCGGCGCGGCGCCTCGTTGCGCCTTCGCGATCGCAGGCGCGCCGACCTGCGCGCGCTCGCACGCGCGCTGCCGGGGGGCGAGGAGCTCGTCTCGGGCCGGCGGCAGAGACTGGATCGGGCGGGCGCAGCGCTCGCGGCGCGCATCCGCGGCGCGACGGATCAGCGGGCGCTGCGGCTCGCGGGCGCGGCGCGCGGGCTCGCCCGGCATTCGCCGCGCGCGCATCTCGCGGGCCTCGCGGAGCGCCTGAGAGGCACGAGCGAGCGCCTGAAGCGCATCGGCCCCCTGCTCATCGAGCGGCCGCGGCGGGAGGTCGAGGCGATGCGGCGCGGGCTTGCCCGCGAGCGGTCGCAGATGGCGCTGAGGCGCGGGCACGGCGCCGACCGGGCCCGCGGATTCGCCGCCCGTCTCGAACGCGCTTATCGCGACCGCCTCGACGCGCGGCGCGCCCAACTCGCGGCCGTCTGGCGGCACGCCGGCGCCGTCAGCTACCGTGGCGTGCTCAAGCGCGGCTTCGCCCTCGTGCGCAACGAAACGGACCAGACTTTGCGTCTCGCCGCCGAGACCTCGGAGGGTCAGCGTCTCGTCATCGAATTCGCCGACGGGTCGATCCCGGCGGTCGCGGGCGCCGGCCCCCCTCCAGTTGTTCGCGCTGGCGAGAGCTCGCCGCCCCGCGCGAGACGCGCGCGCGCCCCCAGCGGCGGGCAAGGCTCGCTCTTCTGAGAGAACCCCCCTCGCCCCGCGTGAGCGGGGAGAGCCGGGGTGAGGGGCGCGGGGATTGGCCGCTGCCGTGCGGACCCCCCACGCCCCTCATCCTGACCTTCTCCCCGTGAACGGGGGAGAAGGGACGCGCCGACGCTTGCATTCCCCGACGAAACGCCGATCCTGGAGCGGGATGCGAAAGAGTGGGTACCGGTCTTTCGCAAAAAATCCCGCGATGTCAGAGAATCTGGAGCAACATGCGATTCGACCGAAACGCATGTTGCTCTAGCAGCGTCATTGCGAGCGAAGCGAAGCAATCCAGGCGCGGTTGAAGCGGCCCGCGGATTGCTTCGTCGCCTTGCTCCTCGCAATGACGCCGGAGGGAGGACTCCATGAGCAAGCAAAGTCTCCGCGACGCGATCGGCTCGGGCAAGATCGTCGTCGCGCCCGGCATCCACGACATGATCGCCGCCGTGATCGCCAACGAAGTCGGCTTCGATTTCGTCTACGCCACGGGCTTCTGGCTGACCGCCTCCGCCTACGGCCTCCCCGACGCCGGCATTGCGACCTATACGCAGATGCTCGATCGCGTCGCGACGCTGACCCGCACCGTCAAGGCCGGCGTCATCGCCGACGCGGACACCGGCTACGGCGGGCTCCTCAACGTCCACCATACCGTGCGCGGCTACGAGGATGCGGGCGTCGTCGCGATCCAGATCGAGGATCAGGAGTTCCCCAAGAAGTGCGGCCACACGCCGTTCAAGCGGGTCATTCCGGTCGAGGACATGGCGGACAAGGTGAAGGTCGCCTGCGCCGCGCGACGCAACCCCGAAATGCTCGTCATCGCCCGCACCGACGCGCGGCAGCCCGAGGGTTTCGACGCAGCCCTCAGGCGCGGCGCCGCCTACGCCGAGGCAGGCGCCGACATCGTCTTCGTCGAGGCGCTCGAGAGCGAGGCCGAGATGCGCGAGGCGTGCAAGCGCATCCGGAAGCCGATGATGGCCAACATGGCCGACGGCGGCAAGACGCCGATCCGCTCGAAGGCGGAACTGAAAGACATCGGCTATGCGCTGGCGATCTTCCCCTCGACCACCGGGCTTGCCGCCGCCGCGGCGGCCGAGAAGGCGCTGCGCCTTCTTAAAGACGAGGGAACGAGCGTGTCGCCCGACGCGCCCCTCTACGATTTTCGGAAGTTCCAGTCGCTGATCGGCTTCGAGGAGGTCTGGGCGTTCGAGCGGGCCTGGGCGCGCGACGGACGAGACCCACCGACCTCGTCCTGAGGAGCCCGCGCAAGCGGGCGTCTCGAAGGACGCGTCGTCTGGAGCGTCCTTCGAGACGCGTCGCCTTCGGCGCCGCTCCTCAGGACGAGGTCGGCGTCATGGCTCAAAGCTTTACAAACCTCAGCCGCGCGGCGTTGGCGACGACGCTGACCGACGACAGCGCCATTGCGGCGGCGGCCACCATCGGCGACAGCACGAGGCCGAACGCCGGATAGAGGAGACCCGCCGCGATCGGCACCCCGGCGGCGTTGTAGAGGAAGGCGAAGGCGAGGTTCTGCCGGATGTTGCGCATCGTCGCCTGCGACAGCTTGCGCGCCGCGACGAGTCCTCGCAAATCGCCTTTCAGCAGCGTCACGCCGGCGCTCTCCATCGCGACGTCCGCGCCCGTTCCCATGGCGACGCCGACGTCGGCGGCGGCGAGCGCGGGGGCGTCGTTGACGCCATCGCCCGCCATGGCGACGACATGCCCCTCGCCGCGCAGGCGCGTCACCACGGCCGCCTTGTCCTCGGGCAGAACCTCGGCCTCGACGGCGTCGAGATTCAGCGTCCGCGCCACCGACTCCGCCGTCGTCCGGTTGTCGCCGGTCAGCATGACGATCCTCAAGCCCGCTTCGTGCAGCGCGCGAACCGCGTCGGCCGTCGTCGCCTTCAGGGGATCGGCGATCGCGATGACGCCGGCGAGGGCTCCGCCCATCGCGGCGAAGACGGCGGTCGAACCGTCTTTGCGCGCGCTTTCGGCGAAAGGTTCGAGGGCGGCGACGTCGACGCCGTTCTCGCGCATGATCGCGGCGTTTCCCAAAAGCGCCACGCGCCCATCGACCGTCGCGGCGACGCCCTTGCCCGGCGGCGCATCGAAACCGGAGGCGTCGGCGAGCTTCAGCCCACGCTCGCCCGCCGCGCGCACGATCGCCTGCGCCAGCGGATGCTCGCTCAGCCGCTCGACGCTCGCCGCGAGACTGAGAAGCGCGTCCTCGCCGATGCCGACCGCCCGGATCGCGACGACCGCCGGGCGTCCCTCGGTCAGCGTGCCGGTCTTGTCGATGACGAGCGTATCCACCGCCTCGAAGCGTTCGAGCGCCGCGGCGTCGCGAATGAGGACGCCCGCTTCCGCGCCGCGGCCGACGCCGACCATGATCGACATCGGCGTCGCGAGGCCGAGCGCGCAGGGGCAGGCAATGATGAGAACCGACACCGCGGCGACCAGACCGAAGGCGAGGCGCGGCGCCGGGCCGAAGGCGGCCCATGCGAAGAAGGCGATCAGCGCGACGGCGATCACGGCGGGCACGAACCAGCCCGACACGCGGTCCGCGAGGCGCTGGATCGGCGCGCGGCTCCGCTGCGCCTCGGCCACCATCTGCACGATCCTTTGCAGCATCGTATCGCGGCCGACCTTCTCGGCGCGCATGACGAAGGCGCCCGAGCGGTTGATCGTCCCCCCGATGACGGCGTCGCCCGGCCCCTTCTCGACCGGCATCGATTCGCCCGTCACCATCGATTCGTCGACGGCGCTGCGGCCCTCGACGATCACGCCGTCGACGGGAATTTTTTCGCCCGGCCGCACGCGCAAGTCGTCGCCGACGACGACGGCGGCGAGCGGCACATCCTCGTCCGACCCGTCGGCGCGGATGCGGCGCGCGGTCTTCGGCGCGAGATCGAGGAGCGCGCGCACCGCCCCGCCGGTGCGCTCGCGCGCCCGAAGCTCCATGACCTGGCCGAGCAGGACGAGGATTGTGATGACCGCCGCCGCCTCGAAATAGACCGGGACCGCGCCGCCCTCGTCGCGGAACGCCGCCGGAAAGAGACCGGGCGCGATCGTCGCGACGACGCTGAAGGTCCAGGCGACGCCGACGCCCATGGCGATGAGGGTGAACATGTTGAGGTTGCGGGATTTGAGCGACGCGAGGCCGCGCGCGAAGAAGGGCGCGCCCGCCCACAGCGCGACCGGCGTCGCGAACGCAAGCTGAACCCAGTTCGATACGGCGGGCGCGAGGAGATGCAGGCCGAAGACGTGCGCACCCATCTCGAGGACGACGACCGGGAGCGCGAGCGCAAGGCCGATCCAGAACCGCCGCGTCATGTCGGCGAGTTCCGGGTTCGGCCCCTCCTCGCCGGTCATCATCGCGGGCTCGAGCGCCATGCCGCAGATCGGGCAGGCGCCCGGGCCGACCTGCCGGATCTCGGGATGCATCGGGCAGGTGTAGATCGCGCCCGCCGGTGCGGGCGGCGGCGCGGCCTGCGTCTTCGGCCCGATATATTTCATCGGATCGGCGACGAACTTCTCCCGGCAGCGGGCTGAGCAGAAGAAGACGGCGTGGCCGTCGTGCTCCGCCTTGTGCTTCGCCGTCGCCGGATCGACGCTCATGCCGCAGACGGGATCGGTCGCCTTCGGCGCGGCCTGCGTCTCCTTCGCCTCGCCGCCTTTCAGATAGCGGGCGGGGTCCGCGAGGAAAGCGTCGCGGCAGCCGGCGCAGCAGAAATAGTACGTCTCGCCGCCATGCTCGGCGACGGCGCCCGGCTTGGCCGTATCGACCGCCATGCGGCACACGGGATCGCGCGCCTGGCCCTCGGCGAGCGGCGGCTCGAAGAGATCGAGAACGGCATGCGAAGCGCCGGGCTTCGCCGAAGCATCGGTCAAAGTGTCCCTCTCTCGTTCGGGGCGCCCGCATCGCGCAGAGGACGCGCCCCGCCGCTCGAAAGCGCGAGCATCGAGCGCCTCGCGCATTCTTCGAGGTCTTGCTTCTACCGCGTCCCGCGCCTCGCACCCAAAGACGGGCGGCGTGGCGTAAGGTCGCGCGATCGGCGCACCGCTATCCGACGAAGAGTAGATAGGCGGCGAGGAGGATGATCAAAAGGTCGTTCACCCAGATCACCCTGTCGAGCCGCTTGTCCGTCCGCTCGGAGGCGTTGAAGGTCAGCGTGAAGCCCACGATGCCGACGAACGCCATGACGAGCGTGATCGGGACGGCGTAGCGGACATTGAAAAACACCAGCGCCGCCAGCACCGCATAGATGGCGATGAAGGCGGAGAACGGCCGGTTGGCCTTGTCCGCGAGCCCGAAGCGGGCGACCACCCATGCGTGCAGGACGGCGTCGAGGGCAAGGAGCGCGGCAAGGACGAGCATTGGCGTTTCCCAAGGTCGGCGCCGTCCATCGGGACGGATCGGCCTTTTCTTACGAGGCGTCGCGGAACGCCGTCAACGACAGGACCTTTCTCCCGCGCTTCACGCCTTGACTTCCGGCTGTCCCCGGCTATTTTGCCGCGCAATCCGCCCGCGGCAGACACGCGGGCGTTTCCCGTTTCCGGCGCTGCTTTAAGCGCCTGCCGCTCAAGGATCGTTCGCCATGGCCAAGGCCGCCTCGCTCAAAATCAAGCTCCTGTCGTCCGCCGACACCGGCTATTTCTACGTCACCAAGAAGAACGCCCGGACCAAGACCGAGAAGCTGACGTTCAAGAAATACGATCCCGTCGCGCGCAAGCACGTCGAGTTCAAGGAAACCAAGATCAAGTAAGGGTCCTCCCCGGGGACCGGCAGTCAGGGGCGCCCTCCGGGCGCCCTTTTTCGTTGGCGCTTCTGGTATCGACCAGAAACGCTTCGCCAGGCGCCTCATGGCCCCGCAACGAGGCCGCTCGCCGGAGCTTCCATGCCGCCGGCCACCCGATTCGGCGCTGGCGGGCGGCCGCCCGCGCGCTCCCGCGCAAATGTCGCTGTTCGAATAAGAAACTATCCCTGATCGGTGCAAAAGCCTCCCTGTTCCGTGCAAAAAACCTCCCTGTTATTTGAACTATTGCATCGCGTGGAAATATCCGTTCCTTTCGCCCTCGGCGTCCAGCCATGTCTTGCCGGCGCGGCTCGGCGTCTTCCGGGAGGTTTGCGGCGCCAGCAAACAGCCTGATATTTCAGTCCATTACCGATTTCTCTTTTTCAGGATCACATTCTGTGTTATTCTGATCGTAAGGAAAACTCGGCGCCGAGCGAACTCCGAGGCGGCCCATGCGTCAGACAATTTTCGCGGCTCAAAAAATACGGGCGGTTTTGAAAGAAGAGCTTTACTTTCGTGTCCCCGGAGGTCGGCGGCGCGGCGCAAGTCGGCTTTCGGCGCGCTTGCCTCAGTTCGGGAAGATCCCGGATGTTGCGCTGGCGGCGGCCGGCCCGGTTGTCTCCGCGCCCTCACGCCCGCCAGGGGAAGGTCCAGGTCTCGGTCAGCGCCTTCGAGCCGGCGCGCAGGAACACCCTCAGATCGGTCGACTGGCCGGGGTCGACCGCGACGTCCACCCCGGCGCGGAAGCCGAGGATGTGGGCGTTCGGGATCAGGAAGGTGCGCAGGATCTTGCCGTTCGAGGTGGTGGCGATCGCCTCCACCAGCGACGGGTCGCCCATGTAGTAGGAGAGGTCGCCGCCGTCGAAGTCGATCAGGAAGCGGGTCGCGCCGGGCGGGGGCGCTTCCGGACCGCCGAGCGCGCGCGGCGCAACGCGGAAGGTCGCGACCGCCCTGCCCCCCGGCGTCAGCGCCTGATCGTTCATGAGCGCGGTGATCCGGTAGCCGTAGGTCAGCGGGCGGCTCGGATCGAACCCGTCCTTCGGCGCCCAGGCCGCGACGATATTGTCGTTGGTCTCGTCGCCGGTCGGCAGTTCGAGCAGTTCGACGCCGCCCTCGCCCCAGTCGCCGCGCGGCTCGATCCAGTAGCTCGGCCTCAGTTCGTAGGCGAGGTCGAGATCCTGATAATCGCTGAAATTGCGGTCGCGCTGCATGAGGCCGAAGCCGCGCGGCGCGCGGTCGACGAAGACGGAGAGCTCCGGACCCGCCGGATTGGTCAGCGGCCGCCAGATCCATTCGCCGGCGCCCGTGTGCATGAGCAGGCCGTCGGAATCGTGCAGTTCGCTGCGGAAGTCGTCGGCGAAGCGATGATCGGTCTTGCCGATGAAGAACATCGAGGACAGCGGCGCGAGGCCGAGCGCCGGCACGGGCTTGCGGGCGAACAGCGACACGCTTGTCTCGAGATAGGTCTCGGGCCCGGGCACGAGGTCGAAGCGAAAGGCGCCGGTCGCCAACTCGCCGTCGAGCAGCGCGTAGATGGAGATCGTCTCGGCGTTCGGATCGGGCGTCTCGATCCAGAACTCGCGAAAGTATGGAAACTCCTCGTTCAGCCTGCGGCCGCTGCCGATGGCGAGCCCGCGCGCCGAGAGGCCGTAGCGCTGGCCGCGGCCGAGAAAGCGGAAGTAGCTCGCGCCCAGGAACGACACCACCTCGTCCCAGACGTGCGGCGCGTTGACCGGGAACTTGAGGCGGAAGCCGGCGAAGCCGAGATTGACCGGCAGGTTGGCCGGCGGCTTGTTGCGCCCGTAGTCGAAGAGGTTCGGCGCGTAGGGGATCGGCGCGGGGATGCCGTCGCGCAGCACGTTGATGACGACGGGCCGCTTGTAGAGATGGCCGAGATGGAAGAGCTCGAGGCGGAAGGTCGCGTTCGACGGCTGGCCGAGCAAAGGCTTGTCGGACTTGAAGCGGATGTCGCGCCAGGCGTCGTAGTCCATGTCGGCGATCGCAGGGGGAGCGCCGGCATGGCGGCGTCATAAGGGACCCCGGCGAGATCGCGCGCGCGCTTGACGACGTCCTGGAAGCTGAACGGCGGGGCGGAGCCTTGGGGCGCATCGCTCTGGGCGGATGCGGGCCCGGTCAAGGGCGCGCCTGCAAGGACGGCGGCGCCGACGATGAGCGCGCGGCGGGACAGATTGGGCATGGGTGCGGCTGAAAGCGGGAGGAAGACGACGCCGTCGGGGTAGCGCGCCGACCGAACGAAAGCAAGCCGGGCCGGCGCGCGGGCGCCTTGGTCAATAAGGCGAAGGGGCGGCCCAGGCGTTGGGGTCGCTGTTGGTCGCCTTGCTGACCCTCGCTTCGACCCCGAAGGAGAGATTGGGCGTCACCTGGTAGGTGGCGCCCATGCCGACCGTGCCGACCGCCTGCACCGCTCCCGGCCCCGAGAACACCGCGTTGACGGCGTCGAGCGGATTCGTGCCGCCGAAGTTGCTCGGCCGGGCGAAATCGACGCCGGCGAGGAGATAGGGCGTCAGCTGGCCCATGCGGTAGCCGACCGTCGCCACGCCGCCGGCGTAGGCCGTGCCAGTGAACTGGCTGAAGCCGCGCGGCGTCGCCCACAGCAGAGGCCCGTAGCCCGCTTCCGCCCTGACGCCGACGACGACGCCGTTGTCGAAGGCGTGATCGTAGCCGATGAAGCCGTCGCCGCCGGCGCCGCCCCTGATCCCCTTGCCGCCCCAGGCGGTCACCCCGGCGCCCGCATAGAGCCCGGCCCACGGATCCTTGGACTGGTCGGTCGACGTCGCCGAGAGCGCCGGATAGTCCGAGGGCGCGTTCGGCAAGTCCGCGGCGGAAGCCGGGACGGCGAACGCTCCGGCGGCGAACGCGCCGAGAACGACGAAGCCGAAGGAACGGCGCATGAATCTCCACCGGTTTGTTTGGCCGGACATGGATATGCCAGAGCAGCCTGTTCCATTCAAGGCAAGCCCCGGCGCCGGGACGACGCCGCGGGCCGTATGCGCCCGCGCTCGCGCTCTGGACAAGCCCGACCCCGGC
>CAWHIL010000004.1:0-583733 GCA_963829505.1 uncultured Alphaproteobacteria bacterium | reverse complement strand
TTTTCCCGTCAGCCATACCGTCAAAAATTCGGGCTGTTGATTTCATTGGAAAATTTCGAGCGTTGGCAATTTTCTCCTATCGCCGTCTATCGAAATTGATCGTCAAATGCCGGCTTCTATCCATCTGCCGCATTATCGATCGACGCGAAAACGTTGGGAGGAAAATACCGTCAAATGCCCAATTAAGTCAATTCTATCATAATATTACCTACACCCCTTCCGCTCCGGGTGACCGGCTGTTTGTGATCGTTCGGCCCTATAGAGCGGCGGCTGCCTGCGCGAGCGCGAGACGGCTTGACCGATCCACCTTAGGCGGCTCGCGCATTGCTCTCCGCAGGTCTCTGGTTATATTACTGGAAATGTAAGGAGGCGACCATCGGCAAGTCCCAGCGACGCGCTATCCAAAACTACCGGTCGCGCCTTGGCGAGCGCGGTTTGGGCGTTTTGAGGTCTTAGGGCGCGACACGGATCGCGACCTCATCAGGACCATTGCAAGGACGCTAGCCGAGGACTTGGCCGAAGCGATGGAGCTTCGCGCCTCGGTCACCAGGTCGATGGCAGGCGAACCTCCCCGCAAGGGTGGCATCCTGGCCGCGCTCCGGCGTTCACCGCTCGTCGGCGCAGATATCGATGTGACGCGCGCGCGTGAAGGTGGGCGTGAAGTCGACATTGATGCGTTTCCTGCTCGACACCAACATCATCAGCAACATCACCAAGCCGACGCCCTCTGAGGCGCTTTTGGCTTGGATGGCTATCAGGCTGACCAAGACCTCTACATCTCCTCGTTAACCGTCGCGGAGATACGGCGAGGCGTGCTCGAGAAACCCGCGGGCAAGAGACGGCGCGAACTTGAGGCATGGTTCTCGGGGTCGGAAGGTCCACAGGCATTGTTCGCGGGCCGCGTCTTAGCATTCGATGAAAAGGCCGCTCTCGAATGGGCCAAACTGATGGCCGATGGCAAAGCCAGTGGCCGCTCCCGCAGCGCCCTCGACACAATCATCGCCGCGATCGCTGAGGCAAACGACTGCATCGTCGTCACCGACAACGAGAAGGACTTCGACGGCGTCAAACTCATCAATCCCCTCAGGTCGGTCGGGTGACCTGCGGCGGCGATAGAGCCATTAAAACGTAGGCGAGCGGGATCCAGAGCACATCGTTGATCTAGGCTCGGCATGCGTCGCCGATCGCATCGACGCTCAGGGTGATCGCAGAGGCGGGATTGATAGCCATCAGTCGGCCAACGCGCGCGGATAATCGTCGCCAGCATGATGACCATGGTCACCATGGTCATGATCGCTACGACCATCATCGGTTCCGCCAGAAGGCTGGTCCGCAAGAAGCTCCCGCACGATCGATTGCATCCAGATCGGCATGACCGAAAGACCCGCACGCAGATCAGCGGCAATCTGCATCCCATGGCCGTCATGGGCGAGTAGATTTCGCAGACGCTTGATTATGACGGGCTGATCTGTGGGCAGGACGTCATGCAGCCAATAGAGCGCTTGCACCACGCGCATTCCCGGTCGGCCGGCCCAGTAGAGTCGGCTTGGGGCGGCTTGTCGAAAACGGATCTGCTGCGCCCCGAATTGAAGCGGCCGCAGACGCGCGTCGGTCAGTACCGTCACCTGTGCGGGAACGGCGGTCGTCAGACCGAGATCGTTGGCGGCTGTCATGCCATCGACGACAACCCGAGCCTGGTCGCGGCGAACCACGGCGTCGATAATAGCTCGTGTATGGGGATCCGACGGCTTCTTGGTCAGGCTGTTGAGCTTCGGACGGTCATAGAGCCCGCGGTCTAGGCGGCGAATGTCCCCGTCCGCCGCCAGCCGCTGCAACGCCTTGTCGACCGCGGCGCGGGCGCCCAGGTCCAGAAAGTCGACGGGCGTCCAGACGGCGGTCGTCTGGCCATCGATTCGATCGAGGATTTGTCGTTTCAGGTCTGTGCTGGGTCCGCGCATGGGTCACCTTTGTCCGAATTTTACCGCATTTTTCGGACAACAGAAAGCCCACGGCAGCTTAGTCCGATCCATACCGCGTGTTTCGGGCAAACCATCGGAGTGCCACCCCTGTCGCTCTCGAAGGCCTCGGCCGGCCAGCCGAATAAGATCAGAGTTAGAGGCGCGCCCGGGGGTCCGTGACGGATTGAGGGCGAGAGAGAGTCTCTTGGCCGGCCGTCGCGGAGAACAGCCATGGCTCAGATACAAAGAATTCATGCGGACCCATCGGGTAACGGAGCACCGCAACTCGCGCAAACCGCGGCGTCGGCCCACCACGGTCATGAAACAAAGTCACACCGAGAGTCGCCCGAGCTACGGATACGAACTGGGCTCCCGCAGATGATCCGCCGCAACCAGCTCAAGCTTTTGGTCCCGCTGGCCGACAGTACGATTTATGAGATGGAACAGCGCGGCGAATTCCCTCGCCGCTTTAGCCTAACGTCCCGCTGTGTCGTCTGGGATCTTGCGGACGTCGAAGCCTGGATCGAACAACGCAAACGAGATTCCTACGCCGCTCGCGTTCAACGCGCGCCAGCGCCCGATGTTCATCTGCGGCGGGCTCGTCCGACCTCAAAATCTAAGCGATCGGAGCAATGACGGGTGGGCCGTCTGGACGTGACGATTCCTCTGCTGTTGGCTGCATGAGCAGGGGTTTTGTCACATCTCCAGCAAACGGCATGAGAGTGAGAGATCGGCCGGGTTGGCCGTGACGGGTTAGGATCGCGAGAGAGGCTCGCGGCGCCCGTCGCGGAGACCTGCGATGTCACATTCTTCCGCGCGCGCTCGCCCTGGTCACGACCGGGTGAGCCTCTATGAGGAAATCACCAACAAGATCAATCACCGAGCTCGAAGCCGGGCGACTGCCCTGGGTCCAGCCCTGGGGTTCGAGCGGCGTCTCCGCGCCGCTCGCCATGCCGAAGAACGCCGCCACTGGCCGCGCCTACTCTGGCATCAACGTGCTCATCCTTTGGGGCGCCGTCGTCCAGCACGGCTTTCCGACGCAAAGCTGGCTGACCTTTCGCCAGGCGCTCGGCCTCGGCGGCAATGTGCGCAAGGGCGAACGCGGAACAACCGTCGTTTATGCCGACCGCTTCGTTCCCGATGATGAACGCCGCCGGTCCCGCGAGACCGGCGACGAAGCCGTCGCCATCCCATTTCTCAAACGCTTCACGGTCTTCAACGCCGCGCAATGCGACGGTCTGCCGGAGGATCTGGTCACGGTCCCGCCGCCGATCCCCGAAGGGCTGATCATGCCCGACGTCGAGGAGATGATCCGCGCCAGCGGCGCCGATCTACGCCTTGGCGGCGACAAGGCCTTTTACGCGCCGGGGTTCGACTACATCCAGACGCCAAGGCCGGAGAGCTATTTCGAGCCGATCAACTGGCACCGTACAGCGCTGCACGAGCTCGGCCACTGGACGGGTCACCCATCCCGATTGGCGCGCGACCTGTCAGGCGGGTTCGGCTCGAAATCCTACGCACGCGAGGAACTCTGCGCGGAAATGACCTCCGCTTTCTGCTGCGCAACGCTGGGCATCGTCCCGACCGTCCGGCACGCCGACTATATCGGCTCTTGGCTGGAGGTTCTGCGTGAGGACAACCGCGCCGTCATTCGGGCCGCGAGCGCCGCATCCAAAGCCGCAGACTATCTGCTCGCCTTCCGTCCAGGCGCCAGCCTTGCGCTCGACACCGAGCAGGAGGCCGCGTGATGGGCGGGAGCACAGAGCCGGAAACCCGGAAAAGCGGTTTTGCACAGCCCGGGGAATACGACGCCTATATCGCCCGGGCTCTGGCGACCGAGGGCGGCCACCTCTCCATCGGTCGCGGCGGCGCGACGCTTCATTTCGAGCGAGGCCGGCTCAGCGGCTGCGCCGAGGAGGCCATCAAGACCGCGGCGATTGCGGCCGGTCTCCCGGTGATCGATAGCCGGAACGTGCCATTTGACGAAGTCTGGGCGCTCGCAGTGCGCGGACCGATGATTGCTGTTGGCGAACCGCCAGGTTCACCGCCCTATCATGCGCTCTCCTACGCGCCGCTCGCCTTCGTGGCGCAGGCCTACCGAGCTGCGGGCGCGGAAGTGTTCAACCTGCCGCCGTCGGCTGACGGGGCGCAGCGAGAGTGAGAGGGCTGCGCCGTTTTTCGTGACGGGTTGAAGGCCGAGAGAGGGTCTCCCGGCCGCCCGTCATGGAGAATGACCATGGCTCAAGTTCAGAAGATCGTCCTCAGTTCGTCCCGGGATATCCCGTTCAACAAGCTCCTGCTCAGTCAGTCCAACGTGCGGCGGATCAAGGCTGGCGTCTCGATCGAGGAGCTGGCCGAGGACATCGCCCGTCGCACCTTGCTGCAAAGCATCACGGTCCGGCCGGTATGCGACGCTGACGGCAACGAGACCGGCATGTTCGAGATTCCCGCCGGAGGCCGCCGCTATCGGGCGCTGGAACTCCTGGTGAAGCAGAAGCGCCTGGCCAAGACGGCGCCCGTCCCTTGTGTCGTTCGTGAAGGCGGCATCGCTGAGGAGGATAGCCTCGCCGAGAATGTCCAACGCGCGCCGCTTCACCCCCTCGACCAGTTCCGCGCATTCCAGGCCCTGCGCGACAAAGGCCAGTCCGAGGAGGAGATCGCCGCCGCGTTTTTCGTGGCCGTGTCCGTCGTGAAGCAGCGTCTGCGACTGGCGTCGGTCTCTCCCAAGCTGCTCGATATCTATGCCGACGACGGCATGACGCT
Organism: uncultured Alphaproteobacteria bacterium; assembly: GCA_963829505.1. Lineage (GTDB taxonomy): Bacteria > Pseudomonadota > Alphaproteobacteria > Rhizobiales > Beijerinckiaceae > Roseiarcus. The sequence goes on along the minus strand of CAWHIL010000004.1, from coordinate 579,012 downwards.
CGACCAGCTCATGGCGTTCACTGTCAACGCCGACCATGAACGTCAGGAACAGGTATTCGAGCGGCTTTGCCAATCCTACGCCAAGGAACCAACACCATCCGGCGAATGCTGACCGAAGGCGCCGTCGGCGCTGCCGACAAGCGCGCCCAGTTCATCGGCATCGACGTGTACGCCGACGCCGGCGGCGTCATCCATGCGCGACTTGTTCCAGGGCGACGATGGCGGCCGGCTGCAGGACATCGGCCTGCTCCATCGGCTGGTCGCCGACCAGCTCCGTGATCGCGCCGAGGCGATCCGCGCCGAAGGCTGGAAGTGGATCGAGGTTGCTCCCGACTTCGCCGACGGCCACACCTATGGTCTGAACAGCTTCTCGGCGGGAGCCGATGCCGCTCACCGCAGAGGAGCAAGCCAACGCGCGACGCCCTTCAGGCCGAAGAGACCTGGACGGCCTTGAGGCAACCTACGCCGAGGCCGATGTCTTCCCAGGAGGTTGATCAGCGCCTTGGCGAAATCGAGACGGCGCTCGCCGCCTTCGACGATCGTCCCGGTCAATATTCGACTCCCCAACACATCAGCCGCGCCGGCCTCGCCTTGTTATATCGACGGCGCGGGAAACCTGCGGATCGAACGCGGGTTTGTCCTGGCGCCAGTAGCAAGTATACAGCGGAACTTGAACCAAGAGGAAAAAAAAAAAAAAAAAACTATCCGCAGAACCTGCTGAACGTCGTCGGCCCAAGAAATATGATCCATAGCTGGGCGACAGACGTCGACGATCCGACCGAGCAGCCGCGCTGGGGGAAGATCGGCAAGCAGAGGATCGAGGACGCGGGCCCGCTTTATCCCAAGCGCATGGAGACAGTGGACGACGAGATTCGCGACCTTGCCATAAACTTCATGGACAAGGCGCAGAAGGACAACAAGCCGTTCTTCGTATGGCTCAACCCGACGCGCATGCATATCGTGACGCATCTCTCGCCGAAATACGAGGCGTTGCGCAACTCGGAGAACGGATGGTCGGAAGAGGAAGCCGGTATGGCGCAACTCGACGACGACGTCGGCCTCGTGATGAAGAAGCTGGTGGATTTGGGAGTGGACGACAACACCATCGTCCTCTTTACCACCGATAACGGGACAGAAGTCTTCACCTGGCCCGACGGCGGTCAGACGCCGTTCGCCCAGTCCAAGGGAACCGTTCTCGAAGGCGGCTTCCGCGTGCCCGCCCTACTCCGGTGGCCTGGACATGTACCGGCGGATTCCGTCCAGAACGGGATCTTTTCCGGGCTCGACTGGCTGCCGACCTTCGCGGCGCTCGCCGGCGATCCGAACATCACCGACGAACTGCTCAAGGGCAAGACGATCGGCGATCGAACCTACAAGAACCATCTCGACGGATACGACCAAACGGCCGCCATCACCGGCAAGGGACCGTCGGCGCGCCACGAGATCTTTTACCTTGGCGAGAGCACTGTGGGGGCGGTCCGCATCGACGACTACAAGTACCGCTTCATAGACCAGCCGGACGGCTGGCTTGGCCAGAAGACCCATCCGGATGTTCCCTACATCACCAACCTCCGACTCGACCCGTTCGAACGCACAGGCTGGCCGAACAACGGAACGAAGGACGGTGCGCAGCAATACTTCGACTGGTTCAAGTACCAATTCTGGCGCTTCGTGTTCGTCCAGCAGCTGATGGCCAAGGAACTCCAGACTTTCCTTGATTTTCCACCGATGCAGCGCGGAGCAAGCTTCAATCTCGACGCCGTTAAGGCGGAGATGCAGAAGAAGATGGCCGAAGCGGAAGCGGCGGCGAAGGGTCCAAGCAATTAGCTAACGACATCGTCGGCGGGCGGCTCGAAAGGGTTGCCCGCGTTCGCCTGCTTTGCAAAAATTAGGCTTCGAGACGGCCCATGCGCCTGCGGAGCCAATGTTTTCTGCGTATGGAGCGCATTCGTCCGAGTTGCCTTCACCGGCGCAAGGGGCTTATCAGCGCCTTCCCCGTAGATCCGTTGTCTTAGTGCCGCCATCTGCTACGACCGCGCTTCACGTCAACTCTTGGTCACCGCCGGCAACGGACGGCCGGGGTCGCAATTGACCGATCTCGCCAAGGCCATCGCTTCCGCCGGCATTCGCACCGTCGTCTACAACTACCGCGGGATTGGCGCGAGCGACCGTCCGATCGACGGCCTGACGCTGGTCGACTAGGGCAATGACGTGTGGGCGATCGCCGACGCGCTCGGCGCGCAGAAGGTGCATCTGGCCGGCAAGACCTATGGCAACAGGGTCATGCGCGCCGCGTCCCAGACAAAGCCGGACCGCGTCGCGACGATCATTCTGGTCGGGGCCGGCGGCGAGGTACTGCCCTCGGAGGAAACGATGGCGCTGTACAAACGGTACCTCGACCACGATACGCCCAAGGCAGAATGGCTGTCGTTGCAGGCGAAGTTGATGTACGCACCTGGAAACGAGCATCTTGCCGAAAAGGACGCGGGCGAAGGCGAGTTCCCGGCGGTCGCCGCCGCTGAGGCCAAGGCCAGCGATGCGACGCCAAAGGACGCCTGGAGCATGGGCGGAACCGCGCCGATGCTCGCGATCACCTGCCTTCAAGACCGTGTCGCCGTGCCGGAGAACGCCTTCAGAATCGCGCAGACCCGCCCGAACACCTGGCTCGCGGGACTGCCCGGCTGCGGCCACAACATGATCAACGAGCAGCCTGAAGAACTGCGCCGCCTGATCGTCGGTTTCATTCAGTCTCGGTCCGGCGCGAACAAATAAGGGCTCGGTCCAGCCGCGCCAGCCCGTAAACGCCGGGGGTGCGACCATGCTGCCGAATGCGCAAATCTGGGCCACGAGCTTGCTCGTGGCGGCGGTGCTTTGGCTGCTGCCGCAGCCGTCCGAGGCCGAGCAGCCCCGGGGCGGCGCCTATGACCGCGTTGTCGTCGAGACAATGATGGCCCAGCCCGACGGGGCGACCAGCCATGGTCGCGTCTTTGCGAAGGACGCCGCCGCGGGGGCGTGGATCGCGATAGTGCCGTCGCTCGGCCGCGGCGTCGAGGACTACACCGAGGACTACGCGTCCACCCTGACGTCGCGCCTGGTCGCTGCGGGCTATCGGGTGATCCTGGTCCAGCCGCGCGGGATCGGGCGCAGCACGACCTGACGCCGAGCGCGATGTCGATGAGCCTCTTCGCCAATGACCTGAGACGGCCTTCGACGGCATCGGCGCGCGACGCGTGAACCTTGTCGGCCATGCGTTCGGGAACCGGCTGGCGCGGACCTTCGCGACGCTCTTTCCGGACCGGGTGGATCGCGTCGTTCTGCTGGCCTCGGGCGGCGATTTCGACATGGGGTCCGAACGGGAGGCCTGCTCAGGGACTCCTAGATCTTGGCCTGGAGCGGCAGGCGCGCCTGCGGGCGCTGCAATGCGCCTTCTTCGCGCGCGGGAACGACCCGTCGGTCTGGCTCAATGGCTGGTACCCGAAGCTGGCCGCGGCGGAGATCCATGCGGGGTCGACGGTCGATTGCGACTTCTTCAAGGCCGCCGGCGGCAGGCCGATCCTGCTGATTCAGGCCGGCGAGGACAACATCGCGCCGCCGGCCCTGGCGGGGCGCGTGCTCGCGCAGGAACTCGGGGCTCAGGTCACCTACGCCGAGATCCCCTTCGCCGGACACGCGATGAGCTCCGAGCAGCCCGACCTGATCGCGGACATCGTGCTGCTCTTCCTGGGCCGGCCGTGACGGCGACCCATACCCGGCGGCGAATGACGTGTGAACGGGAGGCGACGAAAATGAGCGTTCGAACCTTGATGCTCCTGACGGCGATGATCGCCGCAATCGCCGCCGTCCCCGCGCTGAAAGCCCCCGCGGAGGACAGCGCGCCCGACTGGCGCGAGATGAACGCCTACGCGCTCGGCGTCCAGGCCTACATCTACACGTTTCCGTGGTCTTACATGACCGACCAGCGATGGTTCCGAAGCGCCGATGTCGGCCACCAGGCGAACCGGCTCTTCCATTTTCGCGACCTGAAGGACGCAAGCCACGTCGACGGCGGCTCGCCCAACAACGACACCCTCTATTCCCGCTCCTGGCTGTATCTCAAGGACGAGCCCGTCATCCTCAGCGTGCCGGCCATTTCGGACCGGTATCACTCGGTCGAACTCACCGATTACATGGATGACAATTTCGCCCATGTCGGCACGCGCACGACCGGCGACGGGGCCGGAACCTTCGCCATCATCGGGCCGGGCTGGAAGGGCTCGCTGCCGGCCGGCGTGACGGCGCTGCTGCCCTCATCGACGCCGTGGGCGTTCCTCCAGGTGCGCACCGCCGTCAAGGACGCCTCCGATTTGGACGCGGCGCACGCGATCCAGGACAGGTACAAGCTGACGCCCCTCTCTCAATGGGAGAACCCGGCGGCGAGCCCCGTGAAGAGCGGCGAGATCTGGCAGCCCCTGGACCGGGCCGCCCATCCGCTCAACGAGTGGAGGACGATCAATCGCGCGATGGTCGAGGTCCCGGCCGACCCGCGCGACGCCGATCTGCTCCAGTCCTTCGCCCGCATCGGCGTCGGGCCCGGCCTCGACGTCGACAAGCTGGACGCCAGCACGAAGCGGGGTCTCGCCCGCGCCGCCGTGGACGGGCGGACGATCATCAACGGCGCCTTCGCCGGCGGCTACCGGCAGACCAACGTCAATGGCTGGAACTACCCGCCGCCCGAAACCGGACGGATGACGCAGACGCGCGACTGGCTCTTGCGCGCGCTCCATCCCGCCGCGGGCTTCAACGCCAACGACCCGATCGAGGCGGTCTATCTCAACGTCTCGGTCGACGGCGACGGCAAGAAGCTCTCGGGCGCCAATCGCTACGTCATCCATTTCGCCAAGGGCGCGGAGCCCAAGGTCAAGGCGTTCTGGTCGCTCACGACGTACAATCTGAAATACAATCTCGTCGCCAATCCGATCAATCGGTACTCGGTCGGCGACCGCTCGGGCCTGAAGCGCGACGCGGACGGCGGCCTCACGATCTACCTCCAGAAGGACTCGCCCGGCGCCGACAAGGAGAGCAACTGGCTGCCCGCCCCGGACGGACCGTTCTTCCTCTTCCTTCGCGCCTACCTCCCGGGCGAGGACATCGTGAACCAGACCTGGCAGCCGCCGAAGATCAGGGCCGTCGGAGGGTGATGGCGTCGCGATTGACGTGGACGGTAGCGGTTAGAGGGTCTGCCTCAGCGGCCACCTAGCCGCATATCTCTGCCGTTCGTGGCTGTCATCGGTGACATCGCTTCGCGGCGATGCACTTTGTGTTAGCCTGCTCCCGACGTCAGACTCTTTTGACCAGCTTTCTCGCGGACCTCGTTTATGGTGCGCGCCTCGTTATGGCGGGAAGATCGCTGTCGAGAATCCACGACGTCAGCGCCGTCGGCCTGGTGGTATGGCAGTTGGTACGGGTTCGGAACGCAGGCAGAAAGTCCAATAATTACAATTCGAACTCAAATCCATTGACCATCGAGTGGGAGTGAGAGGGCGGCAAGCCGTCTCGACGCCAGACGCAACCGGTTTTGAATGTTATCAATCGGTTCCGGCGCCAATCGCAACCCTCAGCGCCCCTTGCCTGTTTTCTGAAGCCTGAGACCGAGGCGCCTCGCGGAGCCTCTCCGGCGACGCCCCTTGCTGAACGCGCGGATGCGGCGGCGCGTTTCATCCCGAGCCCCAGTGATCAAACTAAGACCCTATTTGATTTAACGAAAGCATTTTTTGTATTTCTGATTCAATGGATAATGGGCGCTTTTCCGGTCGCGTCGCCATTCTTGCTGGACGACACCGAGTTAGCGCCCGAGGCAATCGGCCAGCGTGTAGCCGTCGAGCGTCTCATAGAAGCTTTCGCGCGCTTTTCTCAGCATCGGACGCAGGCGGCAGCCCCGCTCGAGGGCGCAGTCGCCGTGATCGGCGCGAAAGCATTCGACGATCGCCTGGTCCGATTCGAGAGCGCGCACGAGCGCGCCGATCTTCACCTCGTGCGCGGGCTTCGCCAGCCTGACGCCTCCACCCGCGCCTCGCGCCGTCCTTACGATTCCGAGCGAGGCGAGCTCCTGCACGATCTTGTGCAGATGATTGCGGGAGAGCCCGCCGAGCCTTAGCGCCAGGGTCTCGACGTTGATCGTCTCCTCGAGCGCTCCCCGCCCAAGAAGCATCAGGACGCGCAGGGCGAAGTCGGTTGAGGCAAGAAGTCGCATGCTGAAGTCCTAAAGTGGCATTGACGATACCACAAAAGCCGTGACATCGAAATGGTACCAAGAATACCAGTTTAGCGCGCCGCCGTCCCCGGCCCGTCCCACGAGACGAACATGACGGCGCCGGGGCTCTGCGAGGAACCGACATGGAACGCCTGACGACGGCCGCCGCCCGCAACATCTTCTACGGCGGCTCGATCTTCTTCTTCGTCATTTTCGCCGTGCTGGTCGGCAACAGCTACATGCAGGCGCGGGTGATCGAGCAGAAATATCCGATCAGCGACGCCGCCGCGCGCGGCAAGCGCATCTGGGAAAAGAAGGCGTGCTTCGACTGCCATACGCTCTTCGGCGAGGGCGCGCGCTTCGCGCCGGAACTCGGCAAGGTGTGGATCAAGTACGGCGGCGACAAGGATCCGGCCGGCGCGGAAGAATCCTTCAAGGCCTGGTTCGCCGCCATGCCGACCGGAACCGAAGGCCGCCACCAGATGCCGCAGCTCCACCTGTCGGACGCCGACGTGCACGACATGATCGAGTTCCTGCGCTGGACCGCTCAGGTCGACACCCAGAACTGGCCCCCGCAGCCGAAGCCGGCGAAGTAAACGCCCCCTTTTCCATAAGAGGCAACGCCCATGAAATACCCATCGCAGAGCGTCGCGCTCCCCTACTTCATTGGGGCGCTCACAATCTTCGCGCTTCAGCTCGTCTTCGGCCTGATCGGCGCGCTCATGTATGTGTCGCCGAACCTTATTCCAACCGACCTCCTGCCCTTCAACGTCGTGCGCATGATCCATACCAACGCGCTGATCGTCTGGCTGCTGCTCGGCTTTTTCGGCTCGGCCTATTTCCTCCTGCCGGAAGAGACCGAGCGCGACATCTGGTCGCCGATGCTGGCAAAGGTGCAGTTCTGGCTGTTCTTCGTCGCAGCGGCGGTCGCGGTCGTCGGCTACCTCTTCGGCAACTACGACGGCCGCTCCTATCTCGAGCAGCCGATCACCATCAAGGTCGGCATCGTCGTCGTCGCGCTGATGTTCCTCCTCAACATATCCATGACCGTGCTCAAGGGACGCAGGACCGTCATCACCGGCATCCTGCTGCTCGGGCTGTGGGGCGTCGCCGTTTTCTTCCTGTTCGCCTTCTACGTGCCCGCCAACGTCGTCATCGACAAGATGTTCTGGTGGTGGGTCGTGCATCTCTGGGTCGAGGGCGTGTGGGAACTGGTGATGGCCTCGATCCTCGCCTTCCTGCTGATCAAGCTCACCGGCGTCGATCGCGAGGTGGTCGAGAAGTGGCTCTACGTCATCATCGGCGCCGCCCTGTTCTCGGGCATCCTCGGCACCGGCCATCACTATTACTGGATCGGCACGCCCGGCTACTGGCAGTGGATCGGCACGATCTTCTCCGCCGTCGAGCCCCTGCCGTTCTTCGCCATGGTGCTCTTCGCCTTCGCCATGGTCTGGAAGGGACGGCGCGATCATCCGAATCACGCCGCCCTCCTCTGGTCGCTTGGCTGCGCGGTGACCGCCTTCTTCGGCGCGGGCGTGCTGGGCTTCCTGCATACGCTGGCGCCGATCAACTACTACACGCACGGCACGCAGGTGACGGCGGCGCACGGGCATCTCGCCTTCTACGGCGCCTATGCGATGGTCAATCTCGCGATGATCACCTACGCCATGCCGCCGCTATCGGCCGCGCGCCCTACAACCAGTGGCTGAACATCCTGAGCTTCTGGGTGATGACCACCGGCGTCGGCATCATGTCGGCGGCGCTCACCTTCGCCGGCGTCCTGCAGACGCATCTCGAGCGGGTGATGGGCCAGGACTACATGGACGTCCAGCAGCAGCTTGGCCTCTTCTACACGATCCGCCTCTACGGCGGCGTCATGACCGCGCTCGGCCTCGTCATGTTCCTCGTCGCCGTCCTCGTTCCCGGGCGCCGCAGCGCGCTTGCCGCCGTCGCGCTCGCGCCGGCGGAGTGACAGGCGAGGAGGCTTAAGCCGTCGGCCTTCCCCCCGACGGCGCCGCCTCCCGCCCGGACGCCGGCGACTATCGGCCGGCGCCCAAGAACCTTGCCGGGCGGCCTCCCCCTGGTCGCTCGGCAAGGCCATTTCGTGAGGGTGAAACCGATGTCGCTCGCCGCCGTGAAGTCCGATCCCGAGCTTCCCTACTATCTGCCGATCGGTCAGGAATGCAGGCTCTTCGAGCACGCCTTCCGTCATCGCCTGCCGCTCTTGCTGAAAGGGCCGACCGGCAGCGGCAAGACGCGCTTCGTCGCCCACATGGCCGCGAAGCTCGGCGTTCCTCTGACGACGGTCGCCTGCCACGACGACCTGACCGCCGCCGACCTCACCGGCCGCTACCTTCTGCGCGGCGGCGAGACGCAATGGGTCGACGGGCCGCTGACGAGCGCGGTGCGCCACGGCGGCGTCTGCTACCTCGATGAAGTGGTGGAGGCGCGCAAGGACGTCGCCGTCGTTCTGCATCCGCTGACCGACGACCGCCGGATTCTGCCCCTCGACCGCACCGGCGAGACGCTGGCGGCGCCGGCGAACTTCATGCTCGTGGCGTCCTACAATCCCGGCTACCAGAACCTGACCAAGTCGCTGAAGCCGAGCACCCGCCAGCGTTTCCTTGCGCTCGACTTCGACTATCCGCCGGAGGAGTCGGAGGTCGCGATCGTCGCGGCCGAGAGCGGCCTTGCGGCGCAGCGCTGCCGGGGGCTGATCCTGCTCGCTCGGCGCCTCCGGGCGCTCGGCGACGTCGACCTCGAAGAGGGCTGCTCCACGCGCCTCGTCGTCTACGCCGCGACCTTGATCGCCGGCGGCTTGCGGGTGGACGACGCCGTGCGCGCCGCGATGATCGAACCGCTGACCGACGACGTCGAGACTCGCAAGGGATTGCTCGAACTCGCGGCCGTGACGCTCGGCTGAAGACCATGCGGTCGCTTCTCGGCCTGCTCGAGCCCGAAGAATTCGTCGGCAAGCTCTGGCACCGCGCGACGGCCTCCGCCGGCCGGCCGCGATTTCCCGAGGCGGCCTCGACGCTCGAAGAGGCGCGCGGGGCCGTCGGCGTTCTTTTTCGCGGCCTCGGCGGCCCGCCGGGGATCGCGATCGCCGCCGCGAGCGGCCGAGGCGCGGGGCGAAACGCAAGCTGGCGCGAGAGGCTCTCTGGCGCGTCGGCAGGCCTCGTCTCGCGGCGCGACAGCCAGGCCCTCTATCTGCCCGCAGTCGTGGACCTCTGGCCCGACGTCGCCGACAACCGGGGCCTGCATCTCTGGCTCGCGGCCTTCTTCGTTCACCTTCCGCTCCGCGCGCCGGCCGCGCCGGGCGTCCTCTCGGACATCGCCTTCCTGCGTGACGTGGAGGACGCGACAGAACGAACGCTGGCGGCGGCCAATGGACTTCGGTCGCTGCACGCCCGCTTGCGCGAAAGGATCCTGACGGCGCGGCCGCTGCGGCGATTGCCGCCGGCGGAGGCTGCGGTCGAACGCGCCGTTCGCGCTCTCCTGACCGCGGAGGAGCGCGAATTCACGCTCGCCTGCGAGGCGGCGCTGAGCGTCGCGCGGCCGCGCGTCTATCGCCCGTTCGCGCCCGTGCCTTTGTGGGGCGAGGCGATCGACACGGCGCCTGGACCGGCGCCGGCCGAGGCTGGCGCCGAGCCGGCGGCGTCTTCAGCGCAAGGCGACGGCCTCGTCCGCAAGGCGCGGCGCGAGAACCAGGATCAGACCGAGCGTCAGGACTACCTCGCGCTGAACCGCTTCGAGAAGATGCTGACCCTGGCGCAGTCGATGAACCTCGCGAGGCCCGTCGAGGACGACGACGAAGAGGGCGCCAGGCACGCCGCCGAGAATTCGGACGAGATCGTCCTCTCGCCGCACCGGAAGGCCGCCGCGACCCGGTTGAAGCTCGAACTGGACCTGTCGCCCGCGGCTGCGCCGGACGGCGCCGCGGCCGAGGGTCTGCGCTATCCGGAATGGGACTGGCGCAGGCGCGCCTATCGCAAGGACGCCTGCCGGGTCGTCGTGACGCCGCTCCGGTCGGCGGATGCGGAATGGACGCCCTCCCCCGAGGCGCTGCGGCGCGTCCTCCGGGTCCGTCGCCAGTTCGAGGCGTTTCGGCCGCATCGTGAGCTCGCTCGCGCGCAGGTGGACGGCGACGACCTCGACCTCGACGCGGTCGTGCGCGCCCGCGCCGATTTCGCCGCAGGCGGCTGCGGATCGGACCGCCTCTATCTCGCCCAGCGCACCGAGCGCCGCGACCTCGCCATCGCGCTCCTGATCGACGCCTCGCTGTCGACCGACGCCCATCTCGGCGCCCGCCGCGTCATCGACGTCGCCCGCGAGACGGCGCTGATCTTCTGCCACGCGCTCGATGCGGCCGGCGATCCGCACGCCGTGTTCGGCTTCACCTCGAAAGGCCGCAACGATGTACGGATCGAGGTCGTCAAGGCGTTCGACGAAGCCCTGTCGCCGGCCGTCTCGCGCCGTCTCGGCGCGCTGAAGCCTGGCTGGTACACGCGCATCGGCGCGGCCGTCCGGCACGCGACGGCGGAGCTCGAGAAGGCGCCGGCGCGCGACCGGCTGCTCATCGTGCTCACCGACGGCAAGCCGAACGACATCGATCATTACGAAGGACGATTCGGCGTCGAAGATACCCGCCGCGCCATTCAGGAAGCGCGGCGCCGCGGCGTGCGCCCGTTCGGCGTCGCCATCGAGGCCAGGGCCGAGCCTCGCTTTCCGTTGCTCTTCGGCCGCGGCGGATTCGCCGTCGTCAGCGATCCGGCGCGCCTGCCCGCCGCGATGCCGACCCTATTGCGCCGCCTCGCGGCCGAGTGACATTCGGTTTCCTGGAGCCTCCGGCTCCAGCTTCCTTGATTTCCGCGCGCTTTTCGCGAAAAATCGGTTCCCACTTTTTCGCCGCGCGCTTGGACCGCGGCCTCAACCGGCGCCGGCAAGCGCCTCCTGCGCGCGGGCGCGCAATGCGGAAAGCGTCTTGTCCTCGGCCCCCGGCTTGGCGCGGGTCGTGGCGACGCTGCGGACGAAATCCATCAGTTTCGCGAGACGCGCCTCGAGCGCCTGCGCCTCGTCGATCGCTTCGACGAGGGCGCTGAGCTCCACGAGGCGCGCACGGCGATCCTGGCAGATCCCGAGGCAGGGCCGCGAGGCCTCGACCCGACCGCATCCGATGCAGCGCCAGCCGTCGATGACTTCGACGCTTTCGATGAAGGTCGAGAGGTCCTCCATGGCGGCTCAGGCCGGCGCCGAAGACCGATAGCGCTCGCCCTTGGCCAGAAGCGCGCCGTTGAAGCCGGCGACGCCCAGCTCCAGGCTTTCGGCGATGCGGCGTGCGCGCTCGACGAAGTGATCCGCCGCCTTTGGAGAGCACGATTCCCTTGCCGTCTCCTCGAAGAGGGCGAGCCAGCGATCGAAATGCGCGGCGTCGACTGGCAGGGGAAGGTGCTTGACCATCGGCGCGCCGTGGTAGCGCCCCGTCATCAGGGCGACCGAGGACCAGAATTCGCACATGCGATCGAGATGAGGCTCCCAGTCGCGAATGCGCGCCTCGAACACCGGACTAAGCAGCGCATCGGCGCGGACCTTCGCATAGAAGCGACGGACCAGCGCCTCGATCATTGCTTCGTCGATGCCGGTTTCCTCGGCGATCGCCTCCGAGAGGGCGGCGCGGCGAGCGGCGTGTGAAGTTTCGATCGACATGGCGACGTCTCCAGTCCGGCGACCGACGCGGGGACCCCCCGGGGCCACGCGCCCCGTCCGCTAGGCCACTTAATTGGTATCTGCAATACCACTTATTGCCGCACGTCTTGCTTGGCAAGCGCCGCGTGCGTGCCCGGGCTGGCTTGCCCATGTCGACTGCCTCATCCAGGCGCTCGTTTGTCGAGACCGGCGGCGCATGGTCTAGTGGAGCGCCGCGCCGCGCGCCTTCGACGCCAAGTGTGGCGGCAAGCGATGAAAGGCGGGATATTCTCGTGAGCGACGCCTTCCAGATCGGCGACATCAGCATCCACCGCATCGTCGAGCTCCAGGGGCCATTCGAGCCCGTGCGCGAGGTTTTTCCCGAGCTTTCGGCCGAACGCCTCGATGAGAACCGGCATTGGCTCGCCCCCGCGGCGCTCGATCGAAACGACTTTCTCATTTTCAGTTTTCATTCCTACCTCGTGCGCACCCCGCGCCACACGATTCTCGTCGACAGCTGCATCGGCAACGACAAGCTCAGACCGACCTTTCCGGCGTGGGATCGGAAGCGCGACGACAAATTCATGACCGGCCTCGCCGCCGCCGGGGTTCGCGTCGAGGACATCGACTTCGTCATGTGCACGCATCTGCACGCCGACCATGTCGGCTGGAACACGCGCCTGCAAGACGGGCGCTGGGTCCCGACTTTCCCCAACGCTCGATACCTGATCTCGAGAGGAGAATTCGACTATTGGGCCGACCGGCACTTGCGAACCCCGTCGCCCCCGTTCGGCGACAGCGTGCTCCCGGTCGTGGAAGCCGGCAAAGCCGATCTGGTCAGCGACGATCATGCGCTCGACGATCACGTCCGCCTGCTGCCGACGCCGGGACACACGCCCCATCACGTTGCGGTCGCATTCGGGCGCGGCGGCGACGATGCGGTGATGCCCGGGGACCTCATGCATTCGCCGATCCAGGCGCGCTACCCCGAACTCAGCCCGAGTTATGACTTCGACCGGGAAGCCTCGACCCGGACGCGCCGCGCCTTTCTCGAACGCTATTGCGGAACGCGCACGCTCTGCTGCACGGCGCATTTTCCCTCGCCTTCGGTCGGGAGGATCACGCGTTGGGGCGACGGGTTTCGCTGCGAGCCCGTCGCGTGAAGAGCCTCGTCGGCGCCAGCCCGATGAACCTCCGCTTGCGCGGGGGCGGCAAAAGCGAATGAGCGAGCGAGGACGGGCGGAGCGCATTTCGGCTGGCGAGGCGCGGCGCATCGCGCTCGCGGCGCAGGGGTTCGGCGCAAGGCGGGCGAAGCGGGTCACGTCGGCGCAATGGCTGAGGACGCTCGATCGGCTCTCGCTGCACCAGATCGACAGCGTCAATATTCTGGTGCGCGCCCACTACATGCCCGCCTTCTCGCGGCTCGGCGCCTACGACCGGGCGCTGATCGACAGGGCGGCGTGGGGCAGCCGGCGCCAGCGCAAGCTCTTCGAATATTGGGCGCATGAAGCGTCCCTCCTGCCGCTCGACCTGCATCCGCTGCTTCGCTGGCGGATGGCGAAGGCCGAGCGCGGGGAAGCCGGCTGGAAGGGCCTGCGCGCCTTCGCCACACATCGGAAGGGCGAGGCCGAGGCGATCCTGAAGCGCATATCCGACGAGGGTCCGCGCGCGGCCTCCGACTTCGAGGAGAAGCGGAGCCGGCCGGGCTGGTGGGAATGGACGGAGACCAAGGCCACGCTCGAGTGGCTCTTCTGGGCGGGCCGCATCACGACGGCGACGCGGCGCGGCAGCTTCGAGCGCGTCTACGACCTCGCCGAGCGGGTCATTCCGGAAAGCATCCTGGCGCTGCCGACGCCCAACGAAGGAGAGGCGCACCGGGCGCTGATCGAGCGCGCGGCGAAGACGCTCGGCGTCGCGACGGCGGTCGAACTGCGCGACTATTTCCGCCTCGGGCCGAAGGAGGCGAAGGCCGCCGTCGAGGCCCTCGCCGAAACGGGCGTGCTCGTTCCAGTCGAGGTCAAGGGCTGGGGCCAGCCGGCCTTCCTGCATCGCGACGCACGACGGCCGCGGCGCGTCGCGGCGCGCGCGCTTCTCGCGCCGTTCGACCCGCTCGTCTGGGAGCGGTCGCGGGCGATGCGCCTGTTCGGTTTCCACTACCGGATCGAGATCTACACGCCGGCCGACAAGCGGACCCACGGCTATTACGTCCTGCCCTTCCTGCTCGGCGACAGGCTCGTCGCGCGGCTCGACCTCAAGGCCGACCGGCAGGGCGGGCGGCTCCTTGTCCATGCCGTGCATTTCGAGCCGCACGCGCCCGCCGACGCGTTGGACGCGATCCGCGAGGAGCTTGCCGATATGGCGGGCTGGCTCGGGCTCGAGCGTGTCGTCATGCCGAAGCGGATCGCAAAGGCTTGAGGGGCCACAAGTTTTCACCACGAAGGGCACAAAGAGCACGAAGCACTCTTTGTGGGTCTTGGTGTCCTTTGTGGTAAATCCTAACGCGGGCCGCGCATGATGATCCGGGCGCCGCGCTGGTCGGTGAGATAGCTCCACGCCCAGTTCGCCGCGACGAAGAAGCGGGCGCGAACGCCGATGAGGAAATAGATGTGGACGAGGCTCCAGAAGAGCCAGCCGGGAAAGCCCGTGAGGCTGACGCGCCCGATGCTGGCGATGGCGGAGTTCCGGCCGATGGTTGCGAGGTTTCCGTAGTCACGGTAGCGGAACGGCGCCGGCGGGGCGCGGCCTTCCACGCGGGCGCGGATCGCGCGGCCGGCGTAGCGTCCCATCTGCTTCGCCGCCGCGGCGAGGCCCGGCGCCTCGCGTCCGTCCGGCCCGATCGCGAGCGCGGTGTCGCCAACGACAAACACGTTCTCCAAAGCCGGAAGCGATAGGTCGGGACTGACGCGAACGCGCCCGCTGCGGTCGGCCGGCGCGCCGATCCATGTCGCCGCAGGCGAGGCGCGGACGCCGGCGGCCCAGAGGATCGCGCCGCCCGCCTCGATCCGCTCGCCCGCGACGTCGAGCGACGCCTCGCGGACGTCGTCCACCTTCGCGCCCGTGCGAACCTCGACGCCGAGGCGGGCGAGTTGGCGGGCTGCGTAGGCCGCGAGCGGCGCCGGGAACGAAGGCAAAAGCCTCGGTCCCGCCTCGAGCAGGAGGATGCGGGCGCTCTGCGGCTTCGAGCGCCGGAATTCGGGCGGCAGCGTCCGGTGGGCGAGTTCGGCGAGCGCGCCGGCGAGTTCGACGCCGGTAGGCCCGCCACCGACGATGGCGAAGACGAGGAGGCGCCGCCGCTCCTCGTCGGTGACGGCGGCCTCGGCCCGCTCGAACGCGGTCAGAACCCGCGAGCGAATGGCGACCGCGTCTGCGACGGTCTTGAGGCTCGGAGCGTTGGCCTCCCAGGCGCCGTGGCCGAAATAGGAATGGGTCGAGCCGGTCGCGAGCACGAGAAAGTCGAAGCCGATGTCGCCGGCCGACGACGAGACGACGCGGCGCTGCGCATCCACGCCAGAAACCCGCGCCATGAGAACGGTCGCGTTGCGCTGGCGCGCGAGAATGTAGCGAATCGGCCAGGCGATGTCGGCGGTGGAAAGGGCTGCGGTTGCGGCCTGATAGAGGAGCGGCTGGAAGCAGTGATGATTCATTTCGTCAAGGAGGATCACCTCGACGAAGGCGCCGTCGAGCGCCTGCGCCGCCGAAAGCCCGCCGAAGCCTCCCCCGACGATGACGACGCGGGGACGCTGGCGCTCTGTCGCGTCAGAGGTCGCCGGCTCGGGCGCAGGCCGATCCATCAGCGCTCTCCGATAAGGAGGCTCATCCTCCCATTAGGGCTGAATGCGAGGCAGAGCTCAAGGGTTCCGGCTGGCGGGGTTCGTCGCACACCCCCCCCCGTCCTCCAGGAGCGGCGCCCCCCTTCGGCTTGCTTATGCCCGGCCCGCGAGGCAAGTTGCCGCCAACTTCAAGCGACAGAGTTCGACACACCCCGTGGGCATCGCAGCGCGCCCGGCAACCACCGTCACCGGCTTCGCCTTGCGTCAGGCGCTGGCCGCGCTGCAGGCCCGCTCGATCGACGGCGAGCCGCTTCTCAAGCGGTCGGGCCTGGCCGACTACGATCCGAACGATCGCCAGCGACGCATTTCCGCCGTCGGTCAGGCGCGCTTCGTCGAAATGGCGGCGGCCGCGGCCGGAGACACGTGCTTCGGGTTGCATCTGGCGATGGAGACGAATCCGAGGGAAGCGGGCCTGCTCTTTTACGCAGCCGCCGCCGCCAGAGACGTCCGTGAGGCGCTCGAGCTCTTCGCCCGCTATTCGCGCATCGCCAACGACACGGTGAAGGCTTCGATCGCGCCGAAGCCGGGAGGCGTCACGGTCACCATCTCCTACGTCGGCGTTTCGCGGTACCGCTACCTGCAGATCGTCGAGTTTCAGTTCGCGATCCTGATCAAGGCGCTGCGCGAAATCGCCGGCCGCAACGTCTCTCCGACGCGCGTGCTCTCCGCGCACGCGCGCGCCGGCGGCGGCAAGGAGTTCGACCGGTTCTTTGGCTGTCGTGTCGAGTTCACGGCGTCGGCGGACGCCATGGATTTCTCCGACGAGACGCTCAATCTGCCGCTTGTCACCTCCGACCGCCATCTGCTCGAGACCCTCAAGCCGTTCTGCGAAGCAGCGACCCACGCGCACCCCCCGGCGCAAGGGTCGCTGCGCGCTTCGGTCGAGAACGAGATCTACCGGCTCCTTCCGCACGGCCGGGCGAACCTCGAGACGGTCGCGCGAGCGATCGGGACGAGCCCGCGCACCCTTCTGCGCCGGCTCGCTGCGGAAGGAACGTCGTTCGCCCGCGTGATCGACGCCGTGCGGCACGAACTCGCGCTGCAATATCTGAACGGCTCCAATTTCACGATCGCGCAGATCGCCTGGCTTCTCGGCTACGAACAGCCGGAGTTGTTCACCCACGCCTTTCGTCGCTGGTCCGGCCGCTCGCCGTCGCAGGTTCGCGCCTCGGGCAAGTGATCTGTGATAAGTGAACGCTGTGCGCATGGCCTTCATGCCGCTTTTGTGACAGGCTCTGGCGTGAATTCTCAGGAGAGTGGCGTACGCAAGCAGGATCGAATCGGCGCCTTCGCCCATGGTTGCGCGGCGGGTGTGAGCTTCCCCCTTGCGACGCCCGCATGACGTCAGGCCCCGCCCGGAGTTCCCCTACTCCGGCGCGGGGCCAGTCGTTTCGGGGCCCTCTCAGACGGCTGGCGGCGCGGTCGCGCCGTCTCTCGCGGGCGCGGCGCGGAAGGCGGGCAGCGCCTCGGCGCGGGCGGCGAAGGCGGCGAGATTCCGGTGCGGCGCAAGGTCGACCAGATCGCCGACGAAGCCGGCGGCGAAGGTGAAGGCGCAGGCGGCGGCGATGTCGACGAGGCTCAAGCTTCCGAATGAAAAGCCGGAAGCCGGCAGCTCGCGATCGAGCGCCGCGAAGGCCTGGTGGAGCTGACCGGTCACGCGGTCGATCCAGGGCTGGTGGCTCTTCTCCGGCGGACGCAGCGCGCGCTCGTAGTGGCGCTGCACCGCCTTCTCCATGCCGGCGAGCGCGAGGCCGATGAGATGCAAGGCGCGCGGCAGGTCGGCAGGGTCTTGCGGCGTCAGCGCCCGCATCGCGGGATGGGTCGCGAGCAGATAGTCGAGGATCAGCGTCGAATCCATGAGCGTGACGCCGTCGTCGGTGACGAGCGTCGGCGCCTTCAGGATCGGGTTGATGGCCGAATAGGCGTCGATGTGGCGGAAGAGCGAGACCGGCTTGTGCTCGAAGGGGACGCCAGCCGCGATCATCGCGACCGCGACCCGGCGGACGTAGGGCGAATCGAGCATGCCGACGAGCTGCATAGTCAGACCTCTCCTTGCGGGCGCCGGAGCGCGTCAGTCAGCTTAGCGCGTCGGGACGCGCGAGGGCGCCCCAAGTGGGCGGCTTTCGGAAAGCCTGGAGATCAGCCTCGCCACATGGCTTAAGCGCCGCTATGGTCGCGCCGGCCGCTGAAAGTCGGCCGATTCTTGGGAGAGAACCGATGATCAAGACCTTCGCGCTCGCTTCGCTCGCCCTCTGTCTCGTCGGCGCGCCGACGCTCGCCTTCGCCGACGACGCCTGCATGACCCAGTCGATGGACAAGAAACTCGCCGGCGCCGCCAAGACGAGCTTCATGAAGAAGTGCGAGATGGACGCGTGCAAGGCCCAGGCCGCCGACAAGAAGCTGCATGGCGCGGCCGAGATGTCTTTCACCAAGAAGTGCGTGAAGGACGCCATGACCATGTGAGGCGGCATGGATTGCTTCGCGCTTGAGGCTCGCGTTCGTCATTGCGAGCCGAAGGCGAAGCAATCCATGATTTTGCGGGCGAGGCGACGTGCATTGCCTCCCCCCGGACTCGGGTCCAGGGGTCGCAGTGACGGAGTTTTGGAATGAGATGGCGCCTGGCGCTCTTCGCTCTCCTCTCGCTGATCGCCGCGTCGGCGCCTGCGCGCGCCGACGATGCGTTCGTCATCGGCGTGATGAACGACGAGAGCGGCCCCTACGCCGATCTCGCCGGGCCGGGCTCGGTCGAGATGGCGCGCATGGCGATCGAGGATTTCGGCGGCAAGGTTCTCGGCAAGCCGATCGATCTTCTGGTCGCCGATCACCAGAACAAGGTCGACGTCGGCTCGGCGATCGCGCGTCAGTGGTATGACGAGAAGGGCGCGCGCGCGATCTTCGACATCACCAATTCGGGCGTAGCCCTCGCGATCCAGGGACTGGCGAAGGAGCGCAACCGGCTCGTCATTTTCGATTCGGCGTCGTCGTCGGATCTCACCGGCAAGGCCTGCTCGCCGAACGGGATTCAGTGGAACGCCGACAATTGGTCGAACGGGGTCGCGCTGATCCGCCCCCTCATCGCGCAAAAGCTCGACAGCTTCTTCTTCATCACCGCCGACTACGCCTTCGGCGCCTCGCTCGAGGCCGACGCGCGCGATGCGATCGGCAAGGCTGGCGGCACGGTCGTGGGCGCCGTCCGCTCGCCGTTGAACACCGCCGATTTCAGTTCCTACCTGCTGGCGGCGCAGGCGTCGGGGGCCAAGGTCGTCGTCTTCGCCATCACCGGCGCCGATCTCTCGAACGCGCTGAAGCAGGCGAGCGAGTTCCGCCTCGCGCCGGCGCAATATCTGGCGACGCCGATCACCTATCTCAGCGACGTCAACGCGCTCGGCCTCGAAACCGCGCAGGGCCTCGCGTTCATGCAATCCTGGTACTGGGACCTCAATGACGAGACGCGCGCTTTCGCCAAGCGCTTCCACGACCGGCGCGGCCGGATGCCGAACGACAACCAGGTCGCGCTCTATTCCTCCATGCGCCACTATCTGGAGGCGGTCGCGACTGCGGGAACGGACGACGCGGGCAAGGTGACGGCGGCGATGCGCGCCGCGCCGATCCACGACGTCTTCACTGACGCGGGAACGATCCGCCCCGACGGGCGGGTGCTCTACGGCCGCTATCTCATGAAGGTGAAGAAGCCTTCCGAGTCCAAGGGGCCGTGGGACTATCTGACGGTCGTCGCGAAAATTCAGGCGGCCGAGGCGTTCCGGCCGCCGGGCGCCGGCGGGTGCGCGCTGGGCGTGCAATAGCCTGCGCGCCCACGTTCCGACAGACTTCTCCTGTATGCAGCCGCACCTCCTCAAAGCGGCGACGCCGCAATCCCGTGATTGTCCTCATGGCAAGTCAATCGGATGCATTTCCGCGCCCTGACGCGGCCGACGCGCAGACGCACTCGCCGACCGCCGATGCGGGTTCGATTCCGCTCTACCATGGGACCAAAGCCGACCTTGAGCCGGGAGACATGATCAGCCCGGGGTACGCCTCCAACTTCGGCAAGAGGACCACGGCGAACTTCGTCTATCTGAGCGGAACGATGGATGCCGCGACTTGGGGCGCGGAACTCGCGCTTGGGGAAGGCCGTGGAAGAATCTACATCGTCGAACCCACCGGCCCGATCGAGGACGACCCCAACCTCACCAACAAGAAATTTCCCGGAAACCCCACGAAGTCCTACCGCTCGCGGGCGCCGTTGAGAGTCGTGGGCGAGGTGGCGGATTGGCAGGGGCACGCGCCCGAAGCGCTGCAGGCCATGAGGGACAATGTCGAGCGCGCCCGGCAAATGGGAGTGGAGGCCATCAACGACTGAGTTCAAGGATCGAGGCGCCCGCCGCGAAAGCGCCCTCGTTCCTTCACCTTTCTTCATATTCGGCCGGATCGCCCGCAACGCGCGTGCGCCAAAGTCTCTCCCGAAGCGGCGAAAAAGCGCCGCTGATGACGGAGACTTCGAATGACCGACTCGAACGACACGAATTTCCTGCCGCGCCCCCTGCCCCCGACGGCGCCGGCGCCCGGCGGCGGCCGGCAATCCGCCTGGCGGCGCCCGCTCATCGCGGCCGGCCTCTTCGCCGGCGTCGTCGCGCTCGGCGCCGGCGCCTATGCGGCGACGGGCAGCAACGACGACGCGTCAGGGTGGAAACAGACCATGCGTCTCGCCTTCGTCCAGCGGATGGTCGAACATGCGCTCGACGGCGTCGGCGCCAGTTCCGAGCAGGAGGCGAAGATCCACGACATCGTCGCCGCCCGCTTCGCCGAGCTCGGGCCGGACCCGGAGGCGCGCTCGGCGATGCGCAAGCAGGCGCTCGATCTCCTCGGCCAGCCGACCATCGACCGCGCCGCGGTCGAGAAGATGCGGCTCGACGCGGTGGCGAAGTTCGACGCGAAATCGAAGGCTTTCGTCGCGGGCCTCCTCGACATCGCCGACCAGCTGACGCCCGAGCAGCGGGCGAAGCTGACGGCCCACATCGAGGCCATGGCCGACCGCGGCCGTGACGGCGGCGGTCCCTGGGGCCACTGGGGCCACGGCGGCGGCGGCGGCTGGGGCGGCTGGGGCCACCGCGACGGCGGCGACCGCGACCGCGACGGCGGCGACCGCGACCGCGGATCGGACGAGAACTGACAAGCTTGCCGACCCTCATCCTGAGGAGCGCCGCCGCGAGGCGGCGCGTCTCGAAGGATGCTAGCGTGCGCTGGAATCGTCCTTCGAGACGCTCGCTTCGCGAGCTCCTCAGGACGACGGGAGACTCATAGCAGCGGCATGGCGGAGCGGCTTCTCATCATTGACGACGACGCCCGCCTCGCCGCGATGGTTAGCGACTATCTCGGCGCCGCGGGGCTTTCCGTCGAACGCAGCCTGACGGGAAGGCAGGGTCTCGCGGCGCTCGAGCGCGGAAGCTTCGACGCCGTCATCCTCGACGTGATGCTGCCCGACATCGACGGGTTCGAGCTCTGCCGCAGGATCCGCGCCCGCTCCGCGACGCCGATCCTGATGCTGACCGCGCGCGGCGACGAGACGGACCGCATCGTCGGTCTCGAGCTCGGGGCCGACGACTATCTGCCGAAACCCTTCAATCCCCGCGAGCTTCTGGCGCGCCTGCGCGCCATCATGCGCCGCCGCGGCGAAGGTGGACCGGGAGCGGCGGGGACGCTGCGTTTCGGTCGCCTCGAGATCGACCGCGAGTCGCGGCGCCTCAGCGTCGGCGGCGAGGACAAGGCGCTGACCAGCCATCAGTTCGACCTGGTCGTCGCGCTCGCCGAGAACGCCGGCCGTGTGCTCAGCCGCGAACGGCTCATGGACCTCGTCAATGGCGACGACCTCGAGGCCGCCGACCGCACAGTCGACGTCCACATCTCGCGCCTGCGCGCGCTGATCGAGGACGACCCGAAGCATCCGCGGCGCATCATCACGGTGCGCGGCGCGGGCTACGTATTTGCGAGGAAGCAGGACGGCGAGACATGATCGTCTCGCAGCGGCGCCTGTTCTGGAAGATCTATCTGACGCTGCTCGCGAGCCTCGCCGCGGTCGCGGTGCTGATGGGCGTTTTGATGTCGCTCCTCGGCGAGAGCGGCCGGCCGCGCTGGGGGCCGACCCACATCGAGATTGGCCAGGGGTTCATCCCGCAACGCGACGATCCCCCGGGCGCGATCGCCGCCGCGACGAAGCAGCTTGGCGCCGAGATGGAGGCCGACATCTCGGTCTACGACGCGCGCCGTGCGCTCGTGATCGCCGAGGGGCCGCCGATCCCGTTCGGCGCTGGCGTTGGCGAGCGCCTCGGCGCGCGGCGGATCGTCCGCATCGACCTGCCCGACGGGCGCACGGTGCTGGCGCGGCTGAAGCCGCCGTGGCCCCGCCCCGCGCTCAGGCTTCTTTTTCTCGTTCTACTGGTCACAGGCGGCGGCGCGCTCGCCGCCTATCCACTGACGACGCGCCTCACCCGCCGACTCGAGGGATTGAGGACCGGCGTCGAGCGCTGGGGCGCGGGGGAGCTCGCGCTGCGCGTGGACGACGCCGGCGACGACGAGGTCGCCGTCGTCGCGCGCGCCTTCAACGTCGCGGCTGGCCGGGTCGAGGACCTGCTCGTCTCGCAGAAGGCGCTCCTCGCCAACGCCAGCCACGAATTGCGCTCGCCGCTCGCCCGCCTCAGGATGGCGATCGAGCTCTGGCTGGAAAAGCCGAACGCCAGCCTCCTCGCGGAGATCAAGCGCAATCTCGCCGAGAGCGACGGTCTGGTCGACGAGATCCTGCTCGCGAGCCGCCTCGAATACGATCGCGGACGTGGCGCGTCCGGCGTGCGCGTCGATCTGACGGCGCTCGCGGCGGAGGAGGCCGCGCGTCTGGAACCGGGCGCGGCGAGCCTCGCGGACAGCGGCGCGCCGGTCGAGGTCGAAGGCGAGGCGACGCTGCTCCGCCGCATGATCCGCAACCTTCTTGAGAACGCGGTCAAACATGGACGCCCGCCCGTCCTCATTTCGGTCGAGGGCGCCGGGAGCGGGGCGCGGGTGACGGTCAGCGACCACGGCGACGGCATCGCGGCAGACGAGCGCGAGCGGGTGTTCGAGCCGTTCTACCGCCCCGCCGGCCGTGGCGAATCGTCCGGCGGCTGGGGCCTCGGCCTCTCGCTCGTGCGCCAGATCGCCGAGCGCCACGGGGGCCGGGTCGTGTGCGAAGAAGAGCCCGGCGGCGGCAGCCGCTTCGTCGTCGATCTCGCGCGGGCGGGCGGCTGAACGGAGCGGCGCGGTGCTTGAAATGGGCCGGATCTCTCCCTCTCCCCGCGAGCGAACGCGAGCGGGGAGAGGGCCGGGGTGAGGGGCGAGGGGATTGGCCGCAATGGCTGATCACCCGGCCCCTCATCCTAACCTTCTCCCCGCATAGAGCGGGGAGAAGGGACGCGTCGGCGTAGGTCGCGCCACGCTGTGCATGCGGCCGAACCAGCGCTACGGCGTGAACACCAGCCGCCGGGCGTCGCCGCCGCTCCACGCGCTCTCGACTTCGGCGAGCGGGACGGTTCTGGCCGTGACCTTGAGTCCTGCGGGCTTCGCCGCCGCCAACACCCCGGCGATCGCCGCGAAGAGGCGTGGGCCGGGCACGCTGCCGAGCCCGCTGCCCATGATCTCGGTCGGCGTCGAGCGCAGCGCGTCGGCGCGAAGGGCGATCGTCCCGCCTGCTGCCGAGCCGATCTGCACGAAGCGCAGCCGCTCTGTCTTGGGCGCGGCCTTCGCCGCCGCCGAAAGCATGAGCTCCGCGCTCTTGCCCCACAGATAGTCGAGCACGACGTCGACCTGGCCTGCGAAGGCGCGGCCGAAGCTTTCCTCGAGCGTGGCGTCGTCTTCGCCGAGCGCAATCGTCTGGTCGGCGCCGAGGGCGGAGAGTTCGGCGAGCGCCTGGCGGTTGCGGCCCGTCGCGATCACGCGCTTCGCGCCAAGATGCCTGGCGATCTGCAAGGCGAGCCGCCCGGACGTCCCGGTCGCGCCGTTAACGAGCACCGTCTCGCCCGCCTCGAGGCGGGCACGCTCGGTCAGCGCCGCCCAGGACGACATGCCGGGATTGGCGATCGCCGCCGCCGTCACGTCGTCGAGATCGTCGGGAACGGGCAGGCATTGCCGGGCGCCGACGACGGTCCGTTCCGCGAAGGCGCCGAACGGCGCGCGCGGCAGCAGGAAATAGACGCGCGCTCCATTGGCCAGCCTCCCGACGCCGTCGACCCCGGCCACGAACGGATAGGCGGCCGAGGAGGAATAATGCGCGCCCGACGCACGGCCGCGCGCAAGCTGGGTCAGCGCGGCGGCCGTCACTTCGACGCGTTCCTCGCCGCTGGCTGCGACCGGCTCGACAAAATCGGCGTAGGCGGGGCCCCGTCCGGGGCCGGAGACGACGGCGGCTTTCATCTTTCCTGTCCTTTCGCGGGAGGTATATCCGTGTATGATGCACGGGATACGCGAGCGCCTCGATGACGTCAAGAAAAAACGTGCAAAATACACATATGAGCGCCGAGCACCGCGCGCTGCACATGGCGCTCCTGGAAATCGTCGGCGTCCTTAACGAGCCGCAGCGCGACGAAGCGCTGATCGCGGCGGCCGGCGTCCGGCTCGATCGCGCGCTCTTTCCGCTGCTGATCGGCATCGAGCGGTTCGGCCCGATCGGCGTCGTCGAACTCGCCGATGGCGTCAACCGCGACCACACGACCGTCAGCCGCCAGCTCGCCAGGCTCGAAAGCCTGAATCTCATCCGGCGAATCGAGAGCCTCGACGACCGTCGAACCCGGCGCGCCATCGTCACCGCCGAAGGCAAGGCGATGAGCGAGCGGATCGACGCCGCGCGCGAGAGGATGTTCCGGGCGATTTTCTCCGACTGGCCGTCCGCCGAGGTTACGGAACTGACGCGGCTCATGGGCAAGTTCGCCGCCGCAATGCGGACCGGCGTGAGGCAGTGAGGCAGGCCGCCTTGGGACGAAAAGGCTCGTGATGGCGACGGCGCGGCGGCATAAGGACATGGCGCGATGAAACCTGCCCGGGTGACAAGATGACGACCTTCGAGGAAGCGCCCGTGACGGCCAAGCGCGCCCGGCTCAGCCAGATCGTGCTCGCGAGCCTCGTCGGCACGACGATCGAATTTTACGACTTCTATATCTTCGGCACAGCGGCGGCGCTCGTGTTCGGCCCGATGTTCTTCCCGAAGTCTGCCCCCGAGACGCAGACGCTGAACGCCTACCTCACCTTCGGCCTCGCCTTTCTCGCCCGTCCCGTGGGCTCTTTCCTGTTCGGCCATCTCGGCGACCGGATCGGGCGCAAGGCGACGCTGGTCATGACCATGCTGACGATGGGGCTCGCAACCGCGCTGATCGGCGTACTCCCGGGGTACGCGACGGCTGGCGTAGCGGCGCCCTGGATGCTCGCGGGCTTACGCTTCCTGCAGGGCGTCGGCCTTGGCGGCGAATGGGGAGGCGCGGCGCTGGTCGCAGTCGAGAACGCGCCCGCGGGCCGGCGCGCGTGGTTCGGCATGTTCCCGCAGCTTGGGCCGCCGATAGGCTTCTTCATCGCGACCGCCCTCTATCTCGGCCTCCTCCTGGCGTTCGGCGAGCAGGCTTTCGCCGACTGGGCGTGGCGCGTGCCGTTCCTCGCGAGCGCCGCGCTCGTCGCGGTCGGCCTCGTCGTGCGCGCGTCGCTCGAGGAGACGCCGGCCTTCCGCGCGGCGCTCGAAAGCGGCGTTCGGGTCGAGGCGCCGCTCGCCGTCGTTCTGAGCCGGCATCTGAAGCCGCTCGTGTTGGGATCGCTCGCCATCGTCGTCTGCTATGCGCTTTTCTACATCGCCACGGTCTACGCTCTCGGCTACGGCGTGAAGACGCTCGGCATTCCGCGCGCGCGTTTCCTCGAGCTTCTGTGCGTGGCGGTCGTCTGCATGGCGGTCGCGACGCCGATATCGGCGGGGCTCGCGGACCGCATCGGCCGAAGGCCCGTGCTGCTTGCCGCCTCGCTGATCGCGGCGGCGGTCGGCCTCGCGATGCCGGCGCTTCTCGCGGCGGGCGAAGCGGGGGCGCTCGCATTCCTTTGCGCCGCTCTCGGAACGATGGGGCTCAGCTTCGCCCCCCTGGGCGCGCTCCTGCCGGAGCTCTTTCCCGTCGAAGTGCGCTATACGGGCGCGGCCAGCGCCTACAATCTCGGCGGCATTCTCGGCGCCTCGTTCGCGCCTTCGCTTGCGCAGGTGCTCGAGCAGACGGGCGGCGTCGCCTGGGTCGGCTATTACATTGCAGTCGCCGCCGCGATCAGCTTCCTCGCGATCCTCGCCATGCCGGAAACGAGAGGCGCGGCGCGGACTTTGTGAGGACGGCTCCGCCGCCCTCATCCTCAAGGAGCGGCGCCGTGAGGCGACGCGTCTCGAAGGATGCCGCATGTACGTCCTTCGAGACGCCCGCTCCGCGGGCTTCTCAGGACGAGGGGAAGGCCTGCTCTCGCCACGAAAGCGCTGGCCACCTTCCTGCGTCGCCATCGCGCTTGTCACGCCGGATCGGTTTTGCTAGACGACGCCCCTCTCCGTCCCCGCGCTGTGTCGTTCCAAGGCGCGGGGTCCCCGTGCGGTCATGGCGGAATTGGTAGACGCGCTAGCTTGAGGTGCTAGTTCTTTAACCGGAGTGGAGGTTCGAGTCCTCTTGACCGCACCAGTCTTTCTCGGGTCCTCGCGGCCGAGGCGACGCCGACCAGCCTGACGCCGGCCTGGCCGCAGCCGGCCTGCCCTCGTCTCACATCGTCAGCGGCAGTCCGAAGCTCGACGACATGTCGGCCTTCTTCTCCGTCAGCACCGGCAGACCGAGAAGCGTCGAGAGCGGCGCGCGCGAGCCGCCGTGTGTGCTGTAGCCGAGCCATTCGGAGAGCGGCGCGGCCGAGGCGAGGAGCGTCGGCAGGCTCCAGAACGTGGCGAACGGCGTCGGGTCCGCGGCATGCACCGGCATCCAGAACGCCGACGACACCGGCGCGGACTCGTCGTACTTCGGCGGACGCTTGAACGTGCTCGCGACGCCCGAGTCGATGGGGTTGTGGCGATCGAGCAGCGCCGTCGCCATGTAGCCCGAGCCTGACGGGGCGTAGACGGTGAGAAGCACGGCGCCCTCGGCCACCTTCTTCGCGTACACGGCCGCATGGCGCTTGAGAATGAAGCCGCGCGCGATCCTGGCCGCGATCTCGTCGACGACGCCCTGGTTGTCGGCGGCGGGGGTCGTAACCGGCGCGGCGGGGGTCGCTTCCTGGGCGGAAGCGGGCGCGGAGAGAGGCGCGGAAGGAGGACTGATGACAAAAATCTCGTCGGCCGAAAAGCCGTGCTCCCTCAGGTCCGCGATCGCTGCGTCCGCTTCGGCTTTCGTCGCGTAAAGGCGGGTGATGGTCGTTGTCATGGCGCCCTCTTTCCTGGCTCTGCGCCGGACGGCGGCGGTCCGGCTTCATCTCGGCGCTGCTCACGCATAGGCCTCACCCCTCTTGATGAGAGGCGACATCAGGACGAGCGTCGCGAGCAACAGGACGATCTCGATCGTATACACGATATCGTAGGCGGCGGCCGCGCCGAACGCGGTTCCCGAGACGGCGCTGGCGACCGAGTTGCGAATAACGCCGCCGAGCGCGATCGCAAGGCCCGCCGCCGAGGCCTGCACCGCGCCCCAGGCGCCGAGCGCCAGGCCCGACTGCCCTTTGGGGGCGAGGTTCATGGTGGCCGTCAGGGTGCCATGGCCGAAGAGCCCCGCCCCGAAGCCGATCCCCGTGGCCCCAAGCCCGAAGAGCCACGTCGACAGCGCGGGGCCTGCAAGGATCACGAGACAGAATGCAGGGACGCCGACGAGCGCGCCGAAGCTCGCCATGCGGAACGGATCCGCGCCGCGGCTCAAGACGCGCGAGGCGAGCCAGAAGCCGATGAGGCCGCCGACGGCGAGCGCCGCGGTGAGCTTGGTGGTGTCGCCGACCGCCAGGCCGAGCACCTGCCCGCCGTAGGGCTCGAGCAGCACGTCCTCCATGCTGAAGGCCATCGTGCCGAGGCCGACGGCGACGAGCCGGCGGATGACGCGCTCGCCGGACGTGAAGCTTTCCCAGGATTCGGCGAAACCCGGCTCGCGCGCGCGCGCCTGGGTCTTGCGCGCTTGGGCTCGCGTTTCCTGCTTCCAGAGCGAGACGGCGTTGAGCGCGATCGTCAGGACGGCCGCGGCCTGGATCACCTGGACGAGCCGGCCGGGCGTGAAGTCGGCGAGGAACCAGCCGAAGCCGAGCGCGCTCACGATCATGCCGAGAAGCAGCATGACGTACATGAGCCCGACCACCTTGGGCTGCGACTCGGCGGGGGCGAGATCGGTCGCGAGCGCGAGCCCGACTGTCTGGACGGTGTGCAGGCCGGCGCCGACGAGAAGGAAGGCGGCCGCGGCGCCGAGATAGCCGATAAAGAGCGGCGCGTGAACCGCCTCGCCCTGGCGCGCAAGCACGAGCAGCGCGAACGGCATGATCGCCAGGCCGCCGAACTGGATCATCGTCCCCCGATACATGAAGGGGACGCGTTTCCAGCCGAGCGCGGACTGATGCATGTCGGAGCGGAAGCCGATCAGCGCCCGGAACGGAGCGAAAATGAGAGGCAACGAGATCATGACGCCGACGAGCGACGCCGGAACTTCCAATTCGACGATCATGACGCGGTTCAGCGTCCCGATCATGAGGACGAGCGCCATGCCGACCGTGACCTGGAACAGCGAAAGCCGCATGAGCCGCGACAGCGGCAGGTCCGGCGTGGCGGCGTCGGCGAAGGGAAGAAAGCGCGGCCCCAGCCTGATCCAGGCGGTCATCGCTCTCTGACTGAGACCGTTCATCGTGAGCTCAAGGCGTCATGTCGTGGGCGTCTCATGGGCGTCCGCGTCGCCCGCCGTCGCAAAAAATGCGGCGGCGAGCGGCGTTCAGGCATCGCCGGCGAAGAGCGCCTTTCGGACGGCGCTCTCCCGGCGCTTCGCCGGCGACGGCGGCCTCGTCAGTTCTGCGACGATTTCAACGGCGGAGGCGCCGAGGCGTCTCCGATCGTCACAGGGGCGGAAGCGGCCGCGGACCCGGTCGGCGTCACCGTGACGACGAACGAGCTCCCGCCCTTGTCGCCGGCGGCCGCGGCGGGCGCGACGCTGACGGTGAAGGCGGGCGGGGTCTGGGCGGCCGTGATGGCCGCCCCCGAAGCCTCGGCCATGTGCTTGTGTCCGCCTTCCCAATACGCCGGATACCAGGAGGTATGCGACAGGATGGCGTAGTGGAGAAGCAGGGATGTCCCGGCGACGCTGCCAAGCAGCAGCGGCAGCCCGACGGTCGGCTTCACGACCGTCCAGATTTGCCATTGGTTCATGACTTACTCCCCTCAGTGCAGCCAGGGTGAGTAGACGTACGCCAGGAGATGCGCGAAGAGGGCGATGACGAAGAACACACGCGCGCCATCGATGACGTGCTTGTGCAGCTCCCTCGACTCCTCGAGCGTCAGGCCGGTAGGCCAGACTCGGTTCGGATCTTCGATCGGCATTAGGCTCATTCCTTCCATAGCTTGAGCGCGCTCGCCCGGAGGTCCGCGCGGGCCGCGTTCGCCGGGCCTCGAGAGCGCTGGATGGTTGCCCGCCATCGCCTTCTAAAGACCAAGACATCCGCGCCGCGCCGCCGAGGCCCGAAGGACCGGCTGAAGCCCACTTGAAGCCGCAGGGATCCTCAGGACGCGCGCCCGGGAGGCAAGGTTCCCGAGAGCTCACGGCGCACACGACGCCGAGTGTCAGCTTAGATTTACATAAGGTGATGTCAACTTAAATTTGCTTGTTTCTAAGTATAATGTGACAATATGTCTTGCACTATACTGTCTAGACGCAATGCTTCTCCGCTCGCGCATCCCAGACCGCAAGGCAAGACGTATTTACATCAAGGCGCCGTCCGTCCTTCACGGCGGCGATAGTGTCATCCGGAGTTGATAACCCTACTGAGCAGCTTCGATTACTTTCGGTTGGAGAATCTCCCGATGAACTACCGTCGGCCCCGCCGGGCTATTCCGCGGCTTTCCGCATCTCGGGGTAGACGCAGTCGAGGGACGGCGCGCGCCGCTTCAGGGGAAGGATGCGCGCGGTCGTGAACGGCAGGCCGACCGTCTTCCACACATCGACCAGCGCCTCGACCAGGAGCGAGACATGCGCCTCGGTGTGGCGCGGCGTCGGCGTGATCCGGAGCCGCTCCGCGCCGATCGCCACTGTCGGGTAGTTGATCGGCTGGATGTAGATGTCGTGGCGGGCGAGCAGGAGGTCGCTCGCCGCCTTGCAGCGCTCGGCGTCGCCGACCATCACCGGCACAATGTGGGACGGATTCTCCTTCACCGGAATGCCCGCCGCCTGCAGGGCGTGCTTGGTCACCTGCGCCATGTATTGATGGCCCTCGCGCTCGCGGCTCGATTCTTTCAGGTGCCGGATCGCCGCGCAGGCGCCCGCCACCACCATCGGCGGCAGGGTCGTGGTGAAGATGAACTGCGGGGAATAGGAGCGCACCGCGTCGATTACGGCGGCGTCGCCGGCGACATAGCCGCCGAGCGATCCGAAACCCTTGGCGAGGGTGCCCTCGATGACGTCGATGCGGTGGGCGAGCCCGTCGCGCTCGGAGATGCCGCCGCCGTGCGCGCCGTACATGCCGACCGCGTGGACCTCGTCGATGTAGGTCATGGCGTTGTAGCGCTCTGCGAGCGCGACGATGGCCTCGATCGGCGCGATGTCGCCATCCATCGAATAGAGGCTCTCGAACACGACGAGCTTGGGCCGCGACGGAGCGGCGGCCTTCAGAAGCTCCTCGAGATGGCCGACGTCGTTGTGCCGCCAGACCTGCTTCTCGCAGCCGGCGCGGCGTACGCCCTCGATCATCGAATTGTGGTTCAGCGCGTCCGACAGGATCAGGCAGTTCGGCATGATCTGGGCGATAGTCGAGATGCCGGCAAGATTCGAGATCCACCCCGAGGTAAAGACGAGCGCCGCCTCCTTGCCGTGGAGATCGGCAATCTCGGCTTCGAGTTCGACGATGCGGTGATGGGTGCCGGAGATGTTGCGCGTGCCTCCAGCCCCGGCTCCATGCCGGTCGGCCGCCGCGGTCGCAGCCTGACGCACCTTCGGATGCGCCCCCATGCCGAGATAGTCGTTCGAGCACCAGATCGTCACGTCGCGCGGCGTCTCGCCTCCCGCCGGGCGCCAGAGCGCGGTCGGGAACCGCTCGGCGTCGCGCTCGAGGTCGATGAAGACCCGGTAGCGCTGCTCGTCCTTGAGGCGCTGCACCGCCCGCTCGAAATGGGCGTTTCGTTGATTCTTATTCGTTGTCAGCATGACGTCCTCCGACCATTCCTTCACGCCGGCGTGGCGCAGCGATCGAACGCGGCCTTGAGCCGCGCCCGGTCGAACCCCTGCCCTTTTGCGATCACCGCCGGCGTTGTGAGTTCACGAGAGCCAAGCGCGGCGATATGCGCCTCGCCCTCGTTCAGTTCGAAACAGATCCATTCCGCCTCGGTGCGAACCAGACCGTGGACGCAATCGACCGCCCCGAAAGTTCCAGCCGCGATCGCATCGAGCAGCCGCCCGATGTCACGGGCGTCGCAGACATGCGGCGGATCGGCCCGCCACACCCCTGCGGCCGAAACCTCGGCGCCGCGGCCGTCCGGCGCCTCGGCGAGCGCGCGCTCGACCCGCATCGCCGTCGCGCGCCCTGGGTCCGGCGCCGCACGGCGAAAGGCGCGCCACAGCGCGTTGCCGTCGACGGGCGCGACCAGGAACCAGTGCTCGACCACGGCGAGCGCCATCAGCGAGCCCAGCATGGCGAAGGCCGCGACCGCAAAGCCGTCGCCGCGCGCGCGGACCGCCTCGGCGAAGAACAGGGCCGCCGCGAGCGTGCCTGCCGTTACCGATACGGGGAAGAGGTCGTTCATCGGCCGGCGCCGCATGAAGCTCGTGAGATAGGCGAGGTGGCCGGGCAGCATCTCGGCCCCGAGATTTGGAACGCCGAGAAAGAGGTTGAGCTTGGCGCTCGAATGCATGAGCCAGAGGACGAGATAGGTCCAGAGCGCAACCCGGTTCGGCTGATCGTATGTCAGCGCGAAGATGACGGCTGCGCCGAGAAGGGCCGCGATCTCGTGCCAGGCGCTGGCGGCGACGGCTTGCGCGAAGCGCGCCAGCGCGCTCGAGCCCGGCAGGCAGGGGCGTTTGTTCGGCCCCGTGACGAAGCCGGTGTAGAAGGCGAGGAGCTGCCAGGCCCAGACGACAATGCCGCAAGTGAAGGCGGCGTAGGCCGAGAGCGGCGTCGTCTCGCTCGCGGTCGCCGCGATCAGGAAGAGCGCGCCGACGAGAAGGCCGCTCGCGCAGCCCATGCTCGCGAGGTAGGTGCGCCGATCCTGGCTGTCCAGCATGAGGACAAGCCCGGTCGAGCTCCACCAGAGCGCGACAGTCGCCAGAAACGGCGCGGCGTAGGGGCACATGGCCGTGATGTTCACCACGCGGGCGCGAGCCTGATGCTTGCCGGCAGCGCGTTCCTGCGCCCGGGAATGAGATAGAGCCTGGCGAAGGTCAGCGCCGCCGCGCCGGAGAGCGCGGCTCGCTTCAGGGCGCCGCCGATCCCGCCCGCGGCCTTTGCGTCCTCGATCGCGCGGGCGATGTCGGCGAGCCGCTCGAGCCCGCGCCGGAAGGCCGGATTTTCGATGTCGAGCATGATCGGGAAGGTCTGGCGGGAGATCTCGGTCGTCAGGCGGAAGACGGCGAAATCGTAGGTCGTCGGGTCGAGCCCGATCGCCTGATGGAAGGCCGGCCGGCAATGGTCGCGCACATACATCGTGGCGAACACCGCGAGCAGAAAGAACTTGATCCAGTAGACGTTGAGGCCGGAGATCAGCTTCGGGTTGGCGCGCATGAGGAGCGCGAACGCCTCGCCGTGGCGGAACTCGTCGTTGCACCACTTCTCGAACCATTTGAAGATCGGGTGGAAGCGGCGATCGGGGTTGCGCTCGAGCTGGCGATAGATGGTGATGTAGCGCGCGTAGCCGATCTTCTCCGAGAGGTAGGTGGCGTAGAAGATGAATTTCGGCCTGAAGTAGGTGTATTTCTTCGCCTTCGTCAGGAACCCGAGATCGACCGCGATGCCGAAATCCTTGAGCGTGTCGTTGATGAAGCCCGCGTGGCGCGCCTCGTCACGGCTCATGTAGGTGAAGAGGTCCTTCATGTCCGGATTGTGGGCGCGCTTCTTCATCTCGGCGTAGAGCACGCAACCCGAGAATTCCGCGGTGATCGAGCTCACGAGGAAGTCGCGGAACTCCTTGGCGAGTTCGGGCGGCAGCGTCGAGAAATCGACGTCGAACTCGTCCGTGCGGCGGAAATGGCGCCTGTTCGGGTCTGACCGCATCTCGGCAATGAGCTGGTCCCATTCCGCCCGCACGGGCTCGATGTCGATCCTGTCGAGCTCGTCGAAATCGGTCGTATAGAAGCGTGGGCTGAGCAGCGTATCCTGCTGCGCCTCGCGCGTCGCGTCGAAGGTCTTGGCGTCGAACGTGTCGGGACGGGGGGAAGCGTTCACAATCTTCTCCTGTCGGTGAAGCTGACGTCGTAGAGCTCGCCGAGTTCGAAATTGCCGGCGATGCGGGTCCAGACGCGTTCCGGCCAGGCGGCCCGGGTGATCGTCGCAATACGCCTGACGACGATGCGTTCGCCCTCCGGCGCGTCGGTCGGCGGGTCGTTGACCAGCACCTCGTCGCCCGGGCGGATCACGTAGTCGCTGTCGATGACGACATGGGCCTCGAGCGTCTCGGCGGACCGCTCGATCTCGACGACGCAGGGCGCCTCGAACACCTGTCTCGTGAAGGGGGAGAGAAGGCTCATGGAACGGCTCCCGAAGCGACAAAGAGCTTGGCGAAGGCGCCAGCGTTGGTCTCGCCGAAGGCTTCGAGCGGCACGCGACGGCCGGTTCTCGGATCGTCGAGCGACATGCGTCCGTCCGCCCAGCGGGTGAGGACGAAGGGCGTCTCGTCGCCCGCGCCCTCGCGGCGGCGCTCCTGCGCGAGCCCCCGCATCGTCGCGCGCATAAAACCGTTCGTCTCGGGCGCGACCCGATAGATCGTCGCCCCGTCGCCGGCGCGGCGCACCATCACCGCCCCGTCGTTCTGATCGTCGAAGCGCAGCTGAAGGCTCTGGAGCGCCTCGGCTTCGGGCGCGGCGGCGCGTCCGACGCCCGAGATCCGCGCCGTCCAGGCGCCGGCGACGACAATCGCGATCAGCACCGCGGCGAGGATCAGGATCGCCCTCGGGACGTCGTGCGCCGGACGTTGGGCTGCGAGATCGGCCATCGCGCCTCCTCCCTTCAGGCCGCCGCCCGGGCGGGCTCATGCAGCGCGTCCGGGGACGCTTCGTGCGGCGCCTCACGCGTCGCGGCGGCGCCGGCGGACGCCTGCCCGGCGGAGGCTTGCAGCGCAGCGGCAAGCGTCTCGGCGACGTAAGGCGCGTTCGCGACGCATCTCAGGCACGGCTGCGGACTGAGGAGATGCAAGGGCCGCGCGCTCGGCCACAGGAGCCAGTAGCCGATCCTGCGACCCTTAACGAGCGCAACCGTCACATCGCCGGTTCCGTCGCCGTGAACGCGCACCGCGGCCGAGCCGATCTCCTTGAACGGGACATTGATGAAGACCGGCAGCGCGATGCCGACCTTCAGGACCAGCCGCTTCGACGTCACGACATAGAGCGTCGTGCGCGCCGAGAGGACGCTGAGGCCCGCGAGGATCGCGAGCGCCGCCGCGCCGAGCCCGAGCGTCGTCAGCGCGGCGTGCGCCGCCGCGCCGAAGCCGGCCCCGAACGCGGACCAGACGCTCCAGACGATCAGCGCGACGAAATAGGCCGCGACGAAGTCCGCGCGATAGGCGCGCCGCGCAAGGCTCATCCACCTCGGCCGCCCATGCCAGAGGATGCGCTCTCCGGGCGGAATGTCGGAGGGGAGCAGCTTTTCGAGGCTGACGGCTTTCATATCAGCGGCTCCGTGCGAGCGGGCGTCGAATAGAACAGGCCGCCGCCATAGAAGGCAGCGATCTTGTCCTCCTCGAGCAGCGTGACCTTGTCGGGATTTTTGGTCGCAGGCGCGAGGGCGAACTGCGACGCGAGCAGCGATTTCACGACGACGCGGCGCTGGCCGGCGCTGACGTCGGCGAAATAGACGGGGACGAGCACCCGCTTGCCGCTTCCCGCAACTGTGATCTCATAGAAGCGCACGATCGATTCGCCGCGGTCGACCCAGAGGTCGCTGATGACGCCTCCCTCGAGGCGGTCGGCGCCGTAGACGGGGAAGCCGATCGGGTTCGCGCCCTCCTCCGGCACGGCGAAATTGGTCGCGACCCGCAGCGGCGCGATGAGATCCTCGCCGCGATAGGTCTTGGAGGTCTCGTCCGCCCGCTCGGCGTAGCTGCCGGGTCCGATGTTGGCGCCGAGCGGGTCGCCGATGGGCGTCAGCGGCGCGCCCGGCCACGGCTCGGTCTTCTGCGCATTGATCGGCCGTGTATCCGGCTGACCTCTCGGAACCTGAACCTTGCGGCCGTCGCCGAGCAGGAAGGTCTTGGGCGATGGAATGAAGATGACGTCGCGAGGCCGATAGCCTCGCGGGCCATCGCTCTCGAGCGGATAGCCCTCGCGCCGGTCCTCCTGACGCAGATAGAAGATCAGGCCGGCGAAGAAGAGCCAGAACGCGTAGAGAACGATCTGCGCGACGTCGATGTATCCGGTGATGGCGCCTCTCATTATCGTAATCCTCCAGATCTTGCTCCGGCGGCGAGAGCAGGCGTGAGACGCCCAAGCTCGGCGCTGCGGGCGGTATCCCCTTGCGGGCGGACGAGCGGCCCAATGGCGACGAGGGTCGCAAGCAGGAGACAAATCTCGACCGCGTAGACGAGCGTGTAGCCGGTGACCGGGCTTGCGACCGCCTCGCCGAAGGCGCCCGAGAGCGCGAGCGACGAGCCGAGGTCGTTGACAACGCCGCTGAAGGCCACGGCGAGCCCTGCCGCGGTCGCCTGCGCGGCGCTCCACGCGCCGAGCGCCAGCCCGCGGTCGCCGGGCTTTGCGAGCGCCATCGAGGCGGTCAGGGTGCCGTGGGCGAAGAGGCCGCCGCCGAAGCCGATGAGGGCGACGCCAAGGCCGAAGAGCGGCCCGGTTTCGAGAGGCGCGGAGAGAATGACGCAGGCGAAGGCGACGACGCCCGCGAGCGCGCCGAAGCCCGCGACCCGATGCGGGTCGGCGCCGTGCGCGAGGCGGCGCGCCGCGAGCATAAGCCCCGCGCCGCCGCCGATCGCCAGCATCGCGGTCAGCGCGGTCGTCACGCCGACCGGCAGGTGCAGGATCTTGCCGCCGTACGGCTCGAGCAGGATGTCCTGCATGCTGAACCCGGCCGTGCCGAGCGCAGTCGCGACGAGGCGGCGGCGCGTCTGTCCGGCGCCGGCGAAGTCGCTCCATGCGTCGAGGAAGCGGACAGGCCTCCCGACGGCGCCCAGGAGCTTCGCGTTGCGCGGCTCCTGCTTCCAGAGCGCGGCGCAATTCAGGACCATCGTCGCCACCGCCGCGCCCTGCACCACCTGAATGAGCCGGACCTCGGTGAAATGGCGCAAGAGGAGTCCGAACACGACGGCGCTGACCGCCATGCCGAGAAGCAGCATCGCGCAGAGGAGCGCGACGACGCGCGGCCGGGCGCGCTCGGGCGCAAGGTCAGTCGCGAGCGCAAGTCCGATGGTCTGCACTGTGTGCAGCCCCGCGCCGACGAGGAGAAATGCGAGGCCCGCCGCCGCCTGGCCGATCCAGCGCGGACCGGTCGTGTCGCCCGACAGGATGAGGAGCGCGAACGGCATGATGGCGAAGCCGCCGAACTGCAGCAGCGTGCCGAACCAGATGTAGGGGATGCGCCGCCAGCCGAGCACGGACCGATGATGGTCGGAGCGGAAGCCGATGAGCGCGCGCAAGGGCGCAAAGAGAAGCGGCAGCGCCAGCATGCAGGCGACGATCCACGACGGAACGCTGAGCTCGACGATCATCACCCGGTTCAGCGTGCCGATCAGGAGCACGACCGCCATGCCGACCGTCACCTGGAAGAGGGACAGCCGCAGGAGGCGCGCCATCGGCAGTTCGGGCGTCGCGGCGTCCGCGAAAGGCAGGAACCGCGGCCCGAGGCTCAAGAAACCGTGGACGATGGCCGCGCGCGCGCTTCTCATGACCGTGCGACCTCGAGGGCCTCGGAGATGTAGAAGCCGCTGACGATCCGCGCGCTACGCCCGATGCGGAACGGGCGGTCGCCGAAGGCGGCGCTCAGGCGCCGTTCGAGCGAGGAGCGCGAGATCGGCGCGATCGACGGGGCGCGGTCGCCGCGCGGCATGAAGCGGCCGGCGGCATGCATGAGGGCAAGGAGCGGCGTCCGCGGCGCGACGGTGAAGATGACGGCGCCTTCGGCGCGCGACGCCAGCGTCGCGACGACCCTGGCGATGTCCTCGCCGTCGTAGTGGATGAGGCTGTCCATCGCGACGACGAAGTCGAAGCGGCCGAGCGCCGGATCGAGCATGTCGCCGACCGCGAAGGTCGCGCTGCCCCGCCCGAGATCTCGCGGCGCCCTCGCCCTCGCGAGCCCGACGAGGCTCGGCGACACGTCGACGCCGACGACCTCGGCGCCGCGGAGCGCGAGCGCAACGGCGAGCGCCCCCGTGCCGCAGCCGGCGTCGAGCACGCGGGCGCCGCGAAGATCCTCCGGGAGCCACGAGGAAATCGTCTCGCGCATCGCGTCGCGGCCGGCGCGCACCGTCGCCCGCACGCGGCTTACCGGAGCTTCCGACGTGAGCAGCGTCCATGCCTTGACCGCGGTGCGGTCGAAGTAGCGTTCCAGCTCGTCGCGCCTTGCGCTGTAGGTCGCGGGCGTCATGTCAGTCGAACCCCAGGAATTCGAAGAGGTCGCGGTCCTTCATCGGCTTCGCGGGAAGCGGCTCGACGCCGGCCCACAGCCGTTCGGCGAGGCCGAGGTATTCGTTCTGGGTCGACTCGAGTTCGGGCGAAGGCTCCATCTCGAAGAGGGTCGACTTCTTGAGGCGGCTGCGGCGCACGACGTCGAGATCGCGGAAATGGGCGATCCGCTCAAGGCCGGTCGCGGCGTTGTAGCGGTCGATCTCGTCGACGGCGGCGCTGCGGTTGGCGATGACGCCGCCGAGGCGGACCTCGTAGTTCTTTCCCTTGGCGTGGATCGCAGCGACGATGCGGTTCATCGCGAAGATCGAGTCGAAATCATTCGCCGTCACGATCAGCGCCCGCTCGGCGTGCTGGAGGGGCGAAGCGAAGCCGCCGCACACGACGTCGCCGAGGACGTCGAAGATGACGACGTCGGTGTCCTCGAGCAGCCGGTGCTCCTTGAGGAGCTTGACGGTCTGGCCGACCACGTAACCGCCGCAGCCGGTCCCCGCCGGCGGTCCGCCCGCCTCGACGCACATGACGCCGGCATAGCCGGTCGCGACGAAGTCCTCGACCCGCAATTCCTCGCTATGGAACTCGACCGCCTCGAGCGCGTCGATCACGGTCGGCACGAGGCGCTTCGTCAGCGTGAAGGTCGAATCGTGCTTCGGATCGCAGCCGATCTGCAGCACCCGCTTGCCGAGCTTGGCGAAGGCGACCGAGAGGTTGGACGAGGTCGTGCTCTTGCCGATGCCGCCCTTGCCATAGACGGCGAAGACCTTCGCCGTCGTCATCGTGTCGGAGGGGTCGAGCTCGACCTGAAAGGAGCCCTCGGGCCGTTGCGCTCTGATCGCCAGATTCATGCCGCCATCCCCGGGCTCACGCCCTCAAGTCGATCTTCGAATTCCTCGCCCGCCTCGATCAGCTCCGCGAGCGTCTCGGGGTCGGGCGTCCAGTAGCCGCGCTCGTGCGCCTCGATGATGCGGTTTGCGAGCTTCGAGGAGGCCGCCGGGTTGAGTTCGGCGAGGCGCCGGCGCATCTCCGGATCGAGGACGAAAGTCTCGGTGATCCGGTTGTAGACCCAGGGGTCGACCTGTCCGGTGGTCGCCGACCAGCCGACCGTGTTGGTCACATGCGCCTCGATCTGGCGGACGCCCTCGTAGCCGTGCTTCAGCATGCCCTCGTACCACTTGGGATTGAGGACGCGCGTGCGCGTCTCGAGGGCGACCTGCTCGCGGAGCGAACGCACCTTGCCCTCGCCGCGGGTCTGATCGGAAATGTAGATCGGCGCGACGCGCCCGCCGCGCGCGCGGGCCGCCGCCCGGCCCATGCCGCCGAGACTGTCGAAATAATGGTCGATCGAGGTGACGCCGAGCTCGACGCTGTCGAGGTTCTGGTAGGCGAAATCGACGGAGGAGAGGACGCTCTCGAGGAGTTCTGGCTCAGCCGTCGACTGTCCCTTGCGCCCATAGGCGAAGCATTTTCTGCGCGCGAAGGTTTGCGAGATCTCGTCCTCGTCGGACCAGGCCCCCGCGTCGATCAGCATGCCGACATTCGCGCCATAGGCGCCCTCGGCGTTGCTGAACACGCGCAGCGCCGCCGTCTCGAGATCGCAGCCGTTCTCGGCGCTGCGCCTGAGCGCGTGCTTGCGAACGAAGTTCATCTCCTCCGGCTCGTCGGCGCTTGCCGCGAGGAAGGATGCTTCCGCAAGGAGCCGCACCTGCATCGGAAGAAGATCGCGGAAAATTCCGGAGACGGTGACGACCACGTCGACCCGCGGGCGGCCAAGCTCCTCGAGGGATATGAGGCTTGCGCCGCAGAGCCGGCTGTAGGAGTCGAACCGTGGGCGTGCACCGACGAGCGCGAGCGCCTGGCCGATCGGGCCGCCCTCGCTCTTGAGATTGTCGGTGCCCCAGAGAACGATGGCGACGCATTCGGGGAAGGGGTTGCCGTCCGCGACGTGGCGCATCAGCACCCGTTCGGCCTGCCGGGCGCCGTCGGCGACCGCGAACGCGCTCGGGATGCGATAGGGGTCGAAGCCGTGCAGGTTCCGCCCGGTCGGCAGGATCGAGGGATTGCGGAAGAGATCGCCTCCCGCGACCGGCAGGATGAAGCGGCCGTCGAGGGCGCGTAAGATGGCCGGCGTCTCGTGGTCCTCGGCGAGAAGCCGGTCGAGCTTCGTGAGCTCGGCGAAGGCCTTGCGGATCTCTTCGCTCGGCGTCGCGCCAAAGGCCGCGATCGCCGTTTCGGCCGTTGCCCCCGAGGCGAGCGCCATCAGTCCCGCCACGTTCCCGGTGAGGTTGAAGGCGCCCTCGGCGAGCGCGGCCAGAGTATCGGCGCGCTCTTCCGCCGCGGGCGGCGCGCCCATGACATGGAGCCCGTACGGGATCAGCGCATACTCGACGTCGAGAATGGCGTAGCTCATTTTCGCGATTTCGGCGGGCGCGCTCGCCTCCCACGCGGGTTCGGCGGCCGCGAGATCGATCGCCGCCGCCTGCGATTGGATAAGCTCGGCGAGGCGAGCGCGCTCCTCGTCGGCCTCGACGTCGGTCGCGCGGTAGCGCTCGACCGAGGCCTTGAGGTCGGCGAGGCCGCGGTAGAGGCCGGCGTGGGCGAGCGACGGCGTGAGGTAACTCACCAGCGTCGCCGCCGAGCGGCGCTTGGCGAGCGCGCCTTCGGACGGATTGTTCGCCGCATAAAGGTAAATGTTCGGCGTCGCCCCGATCAGCCGCTCGGGCCAGCACGCGGCCGACATTCCGACCTGCTTGCCGGGCATGAATTCGAGCGACCCGTGCATGCCGAAGTGCATGACCGCGTCGGCCGCGAAGTCCTCGCGCAGGTAGCGGTAGAAGGCGGAGAAGGCGTGGGTCGGCGCGAAGCCGCGCTCGAACAGGAGCCGCATCGGATCGCCCTCGTAGCCCATTGCGGGCTGCACGCCGACGAGCACGTTGCCGAACCGCGCGCCGAGCACGAAGATCGACTGGCCATCGGTCTGATGGCGACCGGGCGCTGGCCCCCATTGCGCCTCGATCTCGGAGAGATGCGGTTCGCGGCGGACGTGATCGGCGAGGGGCAGGCGCGCAACGACGTTGGCTGCGGCGCCGAGCCGCTCGCTGTTGCCGTTGAGGATCGAAGCGCGAAGCTCATCGACCGAGGCCGGGACATCGACCGAGTAGCCCGCCTTTTTCATCGCGGTCAGGGTGTTGAAGAGCGACTCGTAGACGCTGAGGAACGCCGCAGTGCCTGTCGCGCCGCCGTTCGGCGGGAAGTTGAAGAGGACGATCGCAATCTTGCGGGAAGCGCGCTCGGTGCGCCTGAGACGGATCATTCGCTCGACGCGCTCGGCGAGCCGCGCCACCCGCTCCGGGTTTGCGCGAAGGTCGCGCTCCGCCCCCGGCGGGGCGTTCTCGAGGCGCCCGCCGAACACGGTCGGCGCGGTCGCCCCGTCGAGTTCAGGGATCGCGACCATCATGGTCGCTTCGACAGGCATGAGCCCCCGCTCGGACGCTTCCCATTGTTCGACGGTCTGGAACTCGAGCGCGTGCGCGGCGATATAGGGCACGTCGAGACCGCCCAGAAGCTCGGCGGCGGCGGCGGCGTCGTTGTAGGCCGGGCCGCCGACAAGCGAGAAACCCGTCAGCGACACGAAGGCGTCGATCGCCGGCCTGCCGTCGCGCTTGAAGAAGGCTTCGACCGCGGGGCGCGCGTCGAGGCCGCTGGCGAAGGCGGGGATGACCCTGAGGCCCCGCT
This sequence comes from uncultured Alphaproteobacteria bacterium, assembly GCA_963829505.1. Lineage (GTDB taxonomy): Bacteria > Pseudomonadota > Alphaproteobacteria > Rhizobiales > Beijerinckiaceae > Roseiarcus. Next base: position 537,529 of record CAWHIL010000004.1, on the reverse strand, counting down.
TCTCCAGCGCCTCGATCACGGCGTCGTAGTGGGCGGTGTTGTCGGCCAGCAGATAGGACCGCATCAGAAGGAGTCCGACCGTGCCCGCCGGCTTCTTCGCGAGCGGCGGAGGCAGGGCCTCGACGGTCGCGCCGAACCGACTTTCAGCGCGCGGGTGATAGACGCCGACTTCCGGGTACTCGACCGGCGGCGGCGCCTTGAGCGCCCCCTTGAGATGGGCGTGGGCGCCGCTCGCGTAGCGGTTGATCAGAAAGCGGACGAGGTTGGCGACGTTCTCGTCCGAACCCGCCAGCCAATACTGAAGGGTGAGGAAGTAGGCGCGCACGTCCTGCGCCGGACCCGGAATGAAGCGCAGGATCTTGGGGATGCGCCGAAGCATGGCGAGTTGCTTCTCGCCCCCGGTGTCGGCCGCCTTGCCGCCGCCGCGCAGGCGCTTGAGAAAGTCGAGGGCGCCACGCCTCGACCCGTCCATGTTGAACCGGCCGACCCGCGTCAGCTTGACGATCTCAGGCGCCGACATGCAGCCGAGCACCGCCGCGCAAGACTCGCGCCTCGCACGAATTGCGGGGAGAACCGCTTCGGCGTGCTCCTCCATGAAGAGCATGGTCGCCACGATGATGTCGGCGCCCGCGATCGCGTCGAGGCATCGCTTCAGCGCTTCCGGATCGTTCCAGTCCGCCGCGGCATGGAATGAGAGATCGAGACCCGGGATTTCGCGCTGAAGCTTGCGGCGCGCGCGATCCACCGCCCCCGCGAGATGATTGTCGAGGGTGACAATGACGAAGCGCGGACCCGCGCGCTCAGCGGCTGAAGTGGGCTTTGGCTTCATAGAGCGTGCTTATTGTGATGGTCGCCACTCCGTGCTCGCGCGCGAAGGTTTCGGTGTTGCTGCGCGCGCGTCCGCGCACGAAGAACGGAATTTCTTGAGCTCGCGCTCCGCATCGATGGACCAGACCGATGGCCCGTTCAGACTTTCCTCGACGACGGGGGCAGCCGGTTCAGGTCTGAGCTCGGCCTTTCCGCCGAGATGGGACGGCGGCGCGCCGTCGTGGAATTCGGGATCGTCACGGAACATCGTGAGGAGATGCTCCTCGAGGCCCATCATCAGGGGATGGACCCAGGAATCGAAGAGGACGTTCGCGCCTTCGAAGCCCATCTGCGGCGAGTAGCGCGCCGGAAAGTCCTGGACGTGAACGGGGGCCGAGATCACCGCGCAGGGTATCCCCATGCGCTTGGCGACGTGCCGCTCCATCTGGGTGCCAAGCACAAGCTCCGGCTGGAGCGCCGCGATCTTCGCCTCGACTTCGAGATAGTCGTCGGCGATCAGGCAGTCGGCGTCGAGGGCGGCGGCTGCTTCGCGGACCTCGCGGGCGAGCTCGCGGGAGTAGGTCCCGAGGCCGACGACCTCGAATCCGAGCTCGGCGCGCGCCGCGCGGGCGGCGGCGACCGCGTGGGTCGCGTCGCCGAACACGAACACGCGCTTGCCGGTGAGATAGGTCGAATTGACCGAGCGCGACCACCACGGGAGGCGTGAGCCTCCCTCAAGGGCCGGGAGGTCGGGCGCGACGCCCGCGAGCCTTGCGACTTCGGCGACAAAGGCGCGGGTCGCCCCAACTCCGATCGGGACGACGCGGGTGTAAGGCTGTCCGTAGGTGCGCTCGAGCCATTGCGCGGCGGGAAGCGCGACCTCCGGATAAAGGACGACGTTGAAGTCGGCGTCCTGAAGGCGCGCCATGTCGGAGGCGGAAGCGCCGAGCGGAGCGGTCACGGCGACGTCGACGCCGAGCGCCGCGAGAAGCCGCGTCACTTCGGCAACGTCGTCGCGGCAGCGGAAACCGAGCGCGGTCGGCCCGATGAGGTTGCAGCGCGGCCGCGCAGACTTCGTCCGCTCGCGCTTCGGGCCGGCAAGGCCGCGGACGATCCGGTAGAACGTCTCGGCCGCGCCCCAGTTCTCCTTCTTGCGATAGGCCGAGAGTTCGAGCGGGATGACCGGGACGGGCAGATCGAGCGCACGCGCGAGGCCCGCCGGATCGTCCTGCAAAAGCTCGGCCGTGCAGGACGCGCCGACGACGATCGCCTGCGGCCTGAAGCGCTCGAAGGCGTCGCGGACCGCGGTCTTGAAGATCTCCGCGGTGTCGGCGCCGAGATCGCGCGCCTCGAAGGTCGTGTAGGTGACCGGCGGCCGCTTTTCCCGCCGCTCGATCATGGTGAAGAGAAGGTCGGCGTAGGTGTCGCCCTGGGGCGCATGCAGCACGAAGTGGACGCCCTGCATCCCCGTGACGACGCGGATCGCGCCGACATGCGGCGGGCCTTCGTAGGTCCAGAGCGTGAGGTCCATCGGTCAGACCTCCAGCGCGGCGCGCCGCCGGAGCGGGCGCGCGAAGAGTTCGGCGAGGTCGCCGGCCTGCTCGTAGCCCTGGATGGGCGTGAAGAGCAGTTCGATAGACCACTTGGTCGTCAGCCCCTCGGCCTCGAGCGGATTGGCGAGGCCGAGGCCGCAGATCGTGAGGTCGGGGCGTTCGGCGCGGCAGCGTTCGAGCTGGCGCTCGACGTCCTGGCCTTCGCTCAGACGAACGCCGGCCGGCAGACAGGCGAGATCGTCGGCGAGGATCTGGCGGTTGAGATAGGGCGTCCCCACTTCGACCGGAACCATGCCCATTTCCTGCGCGAGGAACCGCGCGAGGGGAATTTCGAGCTGCGAGTCGGGAAAGAAGAAGACGCGCTTTCCGTCAAGCGCCGCGCGCCGCCGCGCGAGCGACGCCGTGGCGCGGGCGCGGGGCTCCGACGTCACCGCGTCGAGGCGGCGCTCCGGGACGCCGAACGCCTCGGCCGCGGCGCCGAGCCAGGCGCTCGTGCCCTCGGCGCCGAGCGGGAAGGCCGCCGCTATGCGCTTTGCGCCGCGCGCCTCGAGCGCCCGCACCGTGTCGCTGAGAAACGGCTGCGCGAGGAGGAAGCGGGTGTTTGGACCGACCGCCGGCGGGTCGCTCGCGCCGCGCATCGGAAGGAAGGCGACGCGCCCGATCCCCAAGGCTTCGAAGATCCGCGCGAACTGGTCCTCGACGACGTCGGCGAGCGAGCCGACGACGAGCAGGCTCGGGCCTGCGGACGCGTCCTCTTCGGGGAGCGTCGGAACGAGGGCCGCAAGGCACGAGTCTTCGCCCTGGGTGAACGTCGTCTCGACGCCGCTGCCCGAATAGGCGAGGACGCGCACACGGGGGCCGTGCAGAGCCGACTGGCGCCGCGCCGCGCGGGCGAGGTCGATCTTGATGACTTCCGACGGGCATGAGCCCACGAGGAAGAGAAGCTTGATGTCCGGCCGGCGCTCGATGAGCCGCGCCACCACGCGATCGAGCTCCTCGTTCACATCCGCCAGACCCGCGAGGTCGCGCTCGGTCAGGATCGCGGTGGCGAACCGCGGCTCGGCGAAGATCATCACTCCCGCCGCGGACTGGATGAGGTGGGCGCAGGTGCGCGAGCCGACCACGAGAAAGAACGCGTCGCGGATCTTGCGATGCAGCCAGACGATGCTGGTCAGGCCGCAAAAGACCTCGCGCTGGCCGCGCTCGCGCAGGACCGGGGGGAAGTCCGGCCGGACATTGTCGGACGGCCTTCGGAGATCGAGGGGAACGCGCGCGTTCATGGCGCAGGCTCCAGTTCGGCGGTCGTCGCGAACGCGGCGCCCGGCGCTTCAAGCCGCGCCGCCCTCAGCTTGAGAAGGAACTGCCCCGCGTTGACGGCGTAGGCGGCGTAGGCCGAAAGCGCCACGACCATCAGCGCACGAGGATCGAGGCGTCCCGAAACGAGCGCGGCGAGATAGGCCGTGTGCAGGGCGAGGACGAGCATCGAGAGCGCGTCCTCCCAAAAGAAGGAGGCGGCGAAGAGATAGCGGCCGAAAACCGCCTTCTCCCAGATCGATCCGGTGACCATGATGGCGTAGAGCACGAAGGTCTTGACGACCACGGATGCGATCGCGGCCTCTTCCCCCCGCCCGGTCGCGAGGAAGCGCACGACGAGGGCGAGGCTCACAAGGAAAACGGCGAACTGCAGGGGCGCGAGGACGGCCTGCACGACGGTCCAGGCGCTGGCGTCGCGCCGCGCCCGTTCTGCCGCCGAATAGAGCGGCTTTGCCTGCCTTTCTGGCCCGGTCCCTCGCTGCATCGGTCCCGCGTTCTCCGGTCCTCGAGCCCTGCCGCCTGGAGGCGGTTCGGCAAACCCGCCGACGTCGCACTCTAGGCCCAGCGGCGACAAAGTGTCAATCTTTCTTGACGTACTTTTGTCTTTACACTAGGGTGCAGTTTGACGGCGCCCGACTGGAAACGCGATCGGCGAAATCGCGTCGCCGGCCCGTCATCAGGGGGCGTTCGTGCCCGACACCGAGCTTCGACTGGCGCGCCGCCCCCTCGCCCTGCACCCCGCGTCAGCGGCCCCGTTCTTGCTTGGCCGCCGCGTCGCGTGCCGAGGCCCCGGACGGCGGTCCTGCCGCCGCGGGAGCTGTCGGGCTTTCCCCCTCGCGCGGGCTCCCGGACGCAGAATCGACGACGTCCGCTTGCCCCGCCCGGGCTTAATATCCGCGTGGGAGGCGTGGATGCGCATAGACTGTATATTGATAGGGGCCGAATCGGTGTACTCGATCCTCGAATAGAGGTGCTGGTCGTGGCCGACGATGCAGGTTCGACGTCGCTGGCGCGCTTTTCGGCGTCAGGAGAACTTCTTCGCGGGCTCGACCCCGAAGACGTCGGCGCCCTGCTCGCCACCGCAGCCGATGTCGCGCTGGTGGTCGACGGAGCGGGCCTTGTTCTCGACGCCGCGTTTTCCGACCCGGACCTCGCGAAGCAGGCTGCGCCCGAATGGATCGGGCGCCGTCTCATCGACACCGTCACGGATGAAACGCGCGTCAAGATCGACGAACTCCTGCGCGATTCCGGCCGGCGCGCCTCGACACGCTGGCGGCAGGTCAACCACCCGAGCCAGGGCGCGGACGTGCCGATCCGCTACCGCGCGGTCCGCTTCGGCGACGATGGCCGGATTCTCGTCGTGGGGCGCGATCTGCGGCCGATGGCGACTCTCCAGCAGCGCCTTGTCGAATCGCAGCAGGAGATGGAGCGCGAGTACACGCGGATCCGCAACGCGGAGAAGCGCTATCGCCTGCTTTTCCAGCTCGCCGCCGAAGCCGTCCTCATTCTCGATTCCGGCGCCGCGCGCATCATCGACGTCAACCCGGCGGCGGCGCATCTCCTCGGCGCCGAGCCCAGACGCCTGATCGGGCGGGAATTCGAGGACCTGTTCGCCGAATTCGAGCCGGCAGGCCATCCGCTCGTTTCTCGCCGCGACCCGGGTCGCGCCGCGGGTCGACCGGGTTCACGCCGAGCTCGCCGGGGACCATGCCGAGGTTCTCATGACCGGCTCGCTCTACCGACAGGACGGCGCGCCCCATCTCGTCGTCCTTCTCTCCCGCATGGGCGAGGCCGCCGCCGAAACGTCTCCAGACGAAGCCAATATCCTGCGCCTCGTCGAAGTCCTGCCCGAAGCCTTCGTCGTCGTCGGCGCCGATCGGCGGGTGCTCTCTTCGAACGCGGCCTTTCTCGACCTCGTCCAGGCGACGTCGGCGAACCAGGTGAGAGGCGAATTGATCGAACGCTGGGTCGGCCGCCAGAGCGTCGAGACCGACGTTCTTTTCTCAAACCTCAAGGCGCATGGAAGCGTGCGCCATTTCTCGACGGTCGTTCGCGGCGAGCTCGGAACGACGGAGGACGTCGAGCTCGTGGCGGTCTCGACCGTCGGCCGCGCGGCCCCGATTTTCGGCCTGACCATCCGCGCGGCCGGATGGCGCGGCGGCCGGGAGCGCCTCGGAGGCCGCGAACTGCCGCGAACCGTCGAGCAGTTCACCGAGCTCGTGGGGCGGGTGCCGATGAAGAACCTGGTGCGGGAGACGACGGATCTGATCGAGCGGCTGTGCATCGAGGCGGCGCTCGAGCTCACCCGCGAGAACCGGGCCTCGGCCGCCGAGATGCTGGGGCTCAGCCGGCAGGCCTTCTACGTCAAGCTGCGCAAATATGGCCTCGTGGATAGCGGGGACGGCGACGGCGACGGAGACGACGGCGAATCCGATCGTTGATCTGTCTCGTCTCCATGACAGATTCGCCGACGAGAAGTGTCAAGTTTGCTTGACAACGCTGCGCGCGCAAGCCTACCCTTGAGGCATGCAGCGTCCGCAGCCGGCAGCCGTCCTGGAACTGCTCAAGCCCATCACCTGGTTTGCGCCCATGTGGGCGTTCGCCTGCGGGGTGGTGTCGAGCGGACTGTCGGCCTCGGCGCGCTGGTGGGTCGTCCTTGCGGGCGTCGCGCTCGCCGGTCCCCTCGTCTGCGCGACGAGCCAGGCGGTCAACGACTGGTACGACCGCGACGTCGACGCAATCAACGAGCCGGCGCGCCCCATTCCCTCAGGCCGCATTCCCGGTCGCTGGGGCTTCTATATCGCATGCCTGTGGACGCTTCTGTCGCTCGTCTGGGCGTGGTCGCTCGGGCTTTGGGTGTTCGCGGCGGCGCTCGTCGGGCTCGCCCTCGCCTGGGCCTATAGCGCGCCGCCGCTCCGCCTCAAGCAGAACGGCTGGTGGGGCAACTCCGCCGTGGCGGTCGCCTATGAAGGCCTGCCGTGGTTCACCGGCGCCGCCGTCATGGCCGCGGGCCTGCCCGATCTCAGGATCGTTCTGCTGGCGCTCCTCTACAGTCTCGGCGCGCACGGCATCATGACCCTCAACGACTTCAAGTCGATCGCCGGCGACGCGCGGCTCGGCGTCCGCTCGCTGCCTGTACAGCTTGGCGCCGGGCGCGCGGCGCGGCTCGCCTGCGTCGTCATGGCGGCGCCGCAGGTCGTGGTCGTGGCCCTGCTCTTCGCCTGGGGCCGTCCGGTCTACGCCGCGACAGTCGCCGCCCTGCTGGTCGGCCAGTTCGCCCTGATGCCGCGCCTGCTCAAGGATCCGCGCGGACAGGCCGCCGCCTATAACGCGACCGGCACGACGCTCTACGTGCTCGGCATGCTGACGAGCGCCTTCGCCCTGCACGCTCAGGGAGGAGCGCCATGAGGCAGAGCGACGGCATGGGCTGGGGGGGCATCGTTCGCCTGGGGCTCGTCCAGACCTCGCTCGGGGCGATCGTCGTTCTGATGACCTCGACCATCAATCGGGTGATGGTCGTCGAACTCGCCTTGCCGGCTCTCGTGCCCGGCCTGCTTATCGCCTCCCATTACGCCGTCCAGATCCTGCGTCCCGCCTGGGGCTACGGATCAGACGTCGGCGGACGCCGGACGCCATGGATCGTGGGCGGCATGGCCGCGCTCGCGATCGGCGCCGTCGGCGCCGCCGTCGGGACCGCGACCGCCGCCAGCGCGCCAATGACGGGCCTCGCAATGGCGGCGGTCGCGTTTCTTCTCGTCGGCATGGGCGCAGGCGCCGCCGGAACTTCGGTCCTGGCGCTCCTCGCCGCGCGGGTCGATCCGGGCCGCCGCGCCGCCGCGGCCTCCACCGTCTGGATGATGATGATCCTCGGCTTCGCGGTCAGCGCCCCGCTCGCCGGCCATTTCCTCGATCCGTTCTCGAACGCCCGCCTCGTCGAAGTCACGGCCTCGGTCGCTGCGATCGCCTTCGCCGTCTCGACGGCCGCGACCTGGGGCGTCGAAGATGGGTCGGCTCCAGCGCGCGCCAACCCCGAACCGGCCCGCAGCCGCGCCTCGTTCCGTCGCGCGCTCGCGGAAGTCTGGGGCGAGCCCGCGGCCCGCCGGTTCACGATCTTCATTTTCGTCTCCATGCTCGCCTACGGCGCGCAGGAACTCCTGATCGAGCCGTTCGCGGGCCTCGTCTTCGGCATGACCCCGGGCGCCACGACGAAACTCGCCGGCCTCCAGCACGGAGGCGTCCTTGTCGGGATGCTCGGCGTCGCTCTTACGGCCTCGAGCCTCGGCGCCCGCGGCGGCTCCCGCGTCCTCGGCTCGCTCAGGCTCTGGACGATCGTCGGCTGCGCCGCTTCGGCGGCCGCGCTCGCTGCAATCGCCGCAAGCGGTCTTCTCGGGCTCGGGCCGGACGCCTTCCGCGCCGCGGTCTTCGCGCTCGGGCTGTCGAACGGCGTCTACGCGGTCGCGGCCATCGGCTCGATGATGGCGCTCGCCGGCGCCGGAAAGGCGTCGCGCGAAGGGACGCGGATGGGGATCTGGGGCGCGGCGCAGGCGATCGCCTTCGGCCTCGGCGGCGTCGCCGCGACTTTCCTCGCCGATCTCGGCCGAACTTTGGGCGCGACGCCGCTCACCGCCTACGCGCTCGTATTCGCCGCCGAGGCGGGCTTCTTCCTCATCGCCGCCGCGCTCGCGCGCTCGAGCGCAGCGCAGCAGGCGCGTGAGCCGATGCTCGCGCCCGGCGGTCGCCCGGCGCTGACGACGCAATCATGAGGAGGCCCGGCTTGTCCATGACCTCTGACGAGATTTTCGATGTGATCGTCGTCGGCGGCGGCCCGGCCGGCGCGACCGCGGCCAACGATCTCGCCGAGCGGGGAAACAAGGTCGCCCTCCTCGACAGGGCCGGACGCATCAAGCCGTGCGGCGGCGCGATCCCGCCGCGTCTCATTCGCGACTTCGGCGTGCCCGCTCATCTCATCAAGGCGCGCGTCAACCTCGCCACCATGGTGTCGCCAAAGGGGGTGCGGGTCGACATGCCGATCGACGGCGGCTATGTCGGCATGGTCGATCGCGACGAATTCGACGAATGGCTGCGCGATCGCGCCGAGCGTTCGGGCGCGCGGCGCTTCACCGGCAGATTCGAGCGGATCGCGCGCGGCCCGGACGGCCTGCCGACGGTCGTCTTCGCGCCGAAGGACCCTGCCCTCCCGGCGAGCCCGCTCAAGGCCCGTGTGGTCATCGGCGCGGACGGCGCGAACTCGGCGGTCGCGCGCCAGGAGATTCGTGGCTCGCACCGCGGCAAATTCGTCTTCGCCTATCACGAAATCATCGACGCGCCCGTGGCGGACGCGACCCGCGCGCCGGACGACCGCTGCGAAATCCACTACCGCGGGAGCCTGTCGCCCGACTTCTACGCCTGGATCTTCCCGCACGGCGCGACGATGAGCGTCGGCTCGGGAAGCGCGCACAAAGGCTTTTCGCTCAAAGGTTCGGTCATGTCGCTGCGCGCGGCGACCGGCCTCGACGCCGTCGTTACGCGGAGGCGCGAGGGCGCGCCCATTCCGCTCAAGCCTTTGCCGCGATGGGACAACGGGCGTGACGTCGTGCTCGCGGGCGACGCGGCCGGCGTCGTCGCGCCCGCCTCCGGCGAGGGCATCTATTACGCGATGCTCGGCGGGCGCCTCGCGGCCGAAGCGGCCGAGGCTGCGATCGCCAAGAGCGACGCGCGGGCGCTACGGCTGGCGCGAAAGCGCTTCATGAAGGAACACGGACGGGTCTTCTGGGTTCTCGGTCTCATGCAGTGGTTCTGGTACGTCAACGACAAGCGGCGCGAACGCTTCGTCAGCATCTGCCGCGACGAGGACGTGCAGCGCCTGACCTGGGAGGCGTACATGAACAAGACCCTGTCGCGGCGCGATCCATGGGCGCATGTGAGGATCTTCTTCAAGGACCTCGCCCACCTCCTGAGGCTCGTCCCGCCATGATCGCAGCGCTTGCCGATCGCTGGGCAGAGATCGCCGTCGCGCTCGTCGCGGTGATGGCCTGCGCGGTCGTGGGCGGCGCGATGACGGAGATCGGCGCCTGGTACGAGGGCTTGAGATTCCCGCGTCTCAGGCCGCCGAACTGGCTCTTCGCTCCGGCCTGGACGACCATCTTCCTCCTGATCGCGGCGAGCGGCGTCATCGCCTGGGACGCCGCCGACGGCGGCCAGCGCGCGCTGCTCGTCAAGCTCTTTGCGCTGAACGGCGTTCTGAACATCCTGTGGAGCCCGCTCTTCTTCAAGCTCAGGCGCCCCGACTGGGCGCTCTACGAGCTTCTGCCGTTCTGGCTGTCCATCGTCGCCCTCGTCGTCGTCATCTTCCCCATTTCCGCGCTCGCAGGCTGGCTGATCGCGCCTTACCTCGTGTGGGTCAGCTTTGCCGGCTGGCTGAACTGGCGCGTCGTCGCGCTGAACCGCCCGTTCGCCACGCACGCATTCGACGTCGCGGGCCAGGACCGGAAGCCGAGGAGCGATGGCCGCCCATCCTGACCTCCGGTTCGTGCTCGACGCAATCGTCGCGCTCATCCTTGTCGAGGCTCTCATGCTCGTCGTGCTGAAGGCCGCCTTCGGCCGCGGTCCGGCATTCGTCGCCTCGCTCGCCAATTGCTCGGCGGGGGCGGCGCTCGTGCTTGCGTTGCGCGCCGCGCTCGACGACGCGCCCTACGCCGTCATCGCCGCATGGCTGTTGGCGGCGCTGATCGCGCATTGCGCGGATCTCGCGACGCGTCTCGGGCTGAAGCCGGATGCTGTCGCGCGGTCGCGCGGCAATCCCTCGTCCGCTGGCCTTGCTCCGTAGGTCGCCCATGTCCGAAAGCCGCACGCCGCTCCTCGACCGGATCGTTTCTCCCGAAGACCTCCGCCGCCTCGACAAAGCCGATCTCGGGACCGTTGCGGACGAACTGCGCCGGGAGACGATCGACGCGGTGTCGATCACCGGCGGGCATCTGGGGGCCGGGCTTGGCGTGGTCGAACTCACGGTCGCGCTCCACTACGTGTTCGACACGCCGCGCGACCGGCTGATCTGGGACGTGGGCCACCAGGTCTATCCGCACAAGATCCTGACCGGCCGCCGCGCCCGCATCCGCACGCTGAGACAAGGCGGCGGTCTCTCGGGCTTCGCGAAGCGCCAGGAGAGCGCCTACGACGCGTTCGGCGCGGGCCATTCCTCGACGTCCATCTCGGCGGCGCTCGGAATGGCGGTCGCGAGAGATCTTGCGGGCAAGAGACACAACGTCGTCGCCGTCATCGGCGACGGCGCGATGTCGGCCGGCATGGCCTACGAGGCCATCAACAACGCCGGCGCGACGGATTGCCGGCTCATTGTCGTCCTCAACGACAACGACATGTCGATCGCGCCGCCGGTCGGCGCATTGAGCGCCTATCTGTCGCGTCAGTCGTCGGGCGCCGCCGGGCTTCGCGGGAGCGGCACGGAGATCGTCCGCAAGACGCCGCCGGGAACCTTCGAGCGCGTGCTCGGCGCACAAGAGGCTGCGCGGGGCTCGAGCGGCGGGACGCTGTTCGAAGACCTCGGCTTCACCTATGTCGGCCCGATCGACGGGCACGATCTGAACGCCCTTCTGCCGGCGCTGGAGAATGCTCGGGAATCCGATCTCCGGCCGATCCTCATTCACGTGGTCACGCACAAGGGCAAGGGCTACGCGCCGGCGGAAACCGCGCCCGACAAGCTGCATGGCGTGAGCGCGTTCGACGTCGTCAGCGGGACCCAGGTCAAGCCGAAGGCGACCGCGCCGGCCTACACGAAAGTGTTTGGCGAGGCGCTCGCGCGCGAGGGCGCCAGGGACCCGAGGATCGTCGCCGTGACAGCGGCCATGCCGTCGGGAACCGGGGTGGACATCTTCGCGCGGCGGTTTCCCGAACGCGCCTTTGACGTCGGAATCGCCGAACAGCACGCGGTGACGTTCGCGGCGGGACTGGCGGCCGAGGGCATGAAGCCGTTCTGCGCGATCTACTCGACCTTCCTTCAGCGGGCGTACGATCAGGTCGTGCACGACGTCGCCCTGCAAAAGCTTCCGGTCCGCTTTGCGATCGATCGCGCCGGGCTCGTCGGCGCCGACGGTCCGACCCACGCCGGCGCATTCGATGTCGCCTTTCTCGGCTGCGTGCCGAACATGGTCCTCATGGCCGCGTCCGATGAAGCCGAACTCGTTCACATGGTCGCGACCGCCGCAGCATTCGACGACGGGCCCATTGCGCTCCGCTACCCGCGCGGCGAGGGCACGGGTGCGGCGCTTCCCGCGATGGGCGAGCCGCTCGAGATCGGCCGCGGCCGGATCGTGCGCGAGGGAACGCGCGTGGCGCTTCTCTCCTACGGCGCGAGGCTGACGGAGTGCCTGAAAGCAGCCGAGGAGCTTGCAGCCCGGGGCCTGTCGACGACGGTCGCGGACGCCCGCTTCGCCAAGCCCCTGGACGCGGCGCTCGTCCTCAGCCTCGCGCGCGAGCATGAGGTTCTGCTCACGATCGAGGAAGGCGCGGAGGGAGGTTTCGGCGCGCAGGTTCTGGCTCGCCTCGCCGACTCCGGCGCACTCGACAAGGGTCTGCGCGTTCGCCAGTTGACGTTGCCCGACCGCCATCTCGATCACGACAAGCCGGAGGCTCAGTATGCCGCCGCCGGATTGGACGCGCGCGCGATCGTCGCGAAGGCTCTGCGCGTGCTGCCGGAACTGTCGGAGGCCACGCGGCGGCTCGCGGTCTAACGGTCGAAAGTCGTATGTCTAAATCTGTTTACATGCTCATGAATGCGTCAATGTGGCTTTACAAAGCTGGCAAAGTCGCGTTCAATTGACGGCAAGCGACAACCAAGCCTTCGAGCGGTTTGGGGAGAATTCGCCATGACGGCTGGTGGAGGAATGTCTGATCTCGCGGACGTCTGCTTCGCGCCGGTTGACTACGCCGCGCCAAGGAGAGCCGCCCATGTCCGGGCGCCGCGCGACCCGCGGCCCGCTCTCGAGCGTCTGATCGAGGCCGAGATCGGCCCGAAGCTGGTCCTGTTCCACAACGAGGCTCAACCCGTTTCGCTGCCGGAAAACCGGCCGAGGCCCGAGGACGTCGAGCGGCTGGCGACCCTCGTCATCGGCACGGACGAAGCAGCGACCGTCGCTCATTTCGAGAAAGTTTGCGCCGAGGACCACGCCTATTCGACCTTGCTGGTCCACCTTATTGCGCCGGCGGCGCAATTGCTCGGCGAATTCTGGAAAGAGGACCTCTGCACGTTCTTCGACGTGACGATCGGCCTCGGGCGCCTTCAGACGTTCATGGACCGTCTCGCCGCGCCCGAACCCGCGCCCCATGCCGACTGCAAGCGAAGGGCTCTCCTGGTCGCCCTTCCGGGCGAGGCGCACGTGTTCGGAATCCGCATGGTCGCCAAGGTCCTCGAAGCGACCGGTTGGGACGTATCGGTCGAGGAAGAGCGGACGGCGGAGGAGATCGCGCGGACGGCGGCGCGGGAATGGATCGGCGTCGTCGGCCTGACGTTGAGCAGAGCCTCGCGAGCCGATCTCGCGGCAAGGACGGTCGCCCTCATCCGCAACGCGTCGAGGAACCGCAACGTAGGGTTCATGATCGGGGGACCGGCGGTCAACGAGCGGCCGGAGCTTGCGCTGCAGATCGGCGCGGACGTCGCGGTCGGTCTGGATGCGCCGACGGCAGCGGTCGTCGCCTCGCATCTCCTCATGCGACAGGCGCCGTTGCGGCGCTGAGGTTCGAACTGGCTCGGCCATCAGAAGCCGCGAAGGGTCGCGTCGTTGGTCCTCTGCCGGGCGGATCGGCTGCGCGGTTTTTTCTTGCGAAAATCAGAACTCGATGGTACGGTCTTTTCAAGGTGAGGAAAGCAACTTGCTTCCTGTCGATCGGATCGTAGAGGATCATATCACCTATTTCATACGTAATACTCCAGGGCCCGGAAAGCCGGCAGGAGGATTGCGATTGGCGCCGCAACTCGTTGAAAAACCCCAAAACCGGGTTGCGTTTGGCAGGTCGGAGAGCCTAACAACCCCGCTCTGAAGCAGGGCGGATGGCGTCCCACGACGGTCTTGCCGGGCGGACCTCCGAGGTCAGCGGGCGGCCGCCCAGCCGGCCAGCCATCGCTCGAACGCCTCGAAGGTCGCAACCGCCGCCGCCTCGGCTTCGCCGCGCGCGTTCTCCGACAGAGCTTCGAGCCGCGCCACGAACGCCCTCCACAGCGCGCCGCGGCCTTCGCCCGCACCGGTGAAGAAGCGCCGGCCGTCCTGACCCTGGCCGAAACGGCCGTCGAGCGCCCGCGCGATCTGCGCGCCGCCGAGCGCCGAACCCTCGAGCACGTAGAGTGCCCCGAACAGGGCGCCCTCGCTCCCGAGTTCGAGCGCAGGGGCCCAGGCTGGAAGGTCGTCGATCGCCCGCCTGCTCAGTCCGAGGGTCGAGAGATCCTCCACCAACACGGGCGACCGCGCTCGCGCCGCAAGGCCGAGATCGACGCCGCAGCGGCGCGAGGCCGCGCGCGCCAGCCGCTCGAACGGCCGGTGAAAGCCGAGCAGCCTCGACAGCAGCAACCGGTAGTCGTCGGCGCCGATCTCGCCCGATGCGGCGGCCCGGAACCCCGGGTGGGCGTGCATTCGCTCGTGAGCGGCGGCGGTCGCGTCGCGGAGAACCGATCGGACGGAGGCCCGAGCGTCCGCTTCTGTCGCGAGCCCACCGATCCCCGAGGCAACCTCAGGCGCCATGAGCCGCGCCCCCGCGTCGCGTCTCGCCCCCCGCGCGAGCGACCTGCCCGAGAACCTCGACAGTCCGCGACACGGAGACCCGGACCGCCTCCAGAAGCACAGGCACTTCCACGATTTCGGCGCCTTGCGTGATTTCGAGCGCCGCGAGGTGCGCGTTCTCGACGACATTGGCCATCAGCCGCTGGACGAGCGCCTCGCTCTCGGCGCCGAGGGCCAGAAACTGCCGCTGACTGCGTAGAATCTCCTCCTGGAAGCGGCGCCTCGCGAATTGCGCCGCCTTGGCGTCAGTCATGTCGGCGAAAAGCACGACGAACCCCAGGATTCGATCCGGCGACACGAAGACCGGATCGGCCCTTACGAGAACGGGGATCGACGAACCGTCCGGCCGGGCGATTTCCGCTTCGCCACGCCAGGCCCGGTTCTCCGTGACGAGCGCGCAGAGCCTTGCTCGCGCGCTTTCGGGATTCTTGAAGAAGCGCAGGAGGTCGTCGATGTTGCCAAGCGAGGCGGCGTTGATCCCGAGCCATTCTGCAAAGCCTGCATTGTTCTGGATCACTTCGCCGCGGGCGTTGGCGACCAGGACCTGCTGGTCCGATCGGCGAACCTGGCGGGAAACCTGATCGAGTTGATCCTGCGCGATCAGCATCCGGACCGCGCCGAACTGGACGACCACGTCGCTGACGCTCGTGCGGATGAGACGGGCGGCCTTCAGGTCGGCGGCGGACCAGGGATCGGAGGTTCCCTTGACGACCTGGAGCCATTGCGCGAACGACCGCCGCGGGGAGAGTTCGGACGGATCGTCCGAGTCCGACGCCTGTTTGAACGGGTCTCCACCCCAGGTCACGGTTCGAACCCGCTCGTTGCGGAACCACATGAGGATGTCGTCGCCCTGATTCGGAATGGAAGCGGCGAGCAAGCCGCTCGCCACCCCGGCGAGCGGGACGAACGCGGGTTCGAGTCCCCCGAGGCTTGAAGTCGCAAAGAGGCCATCCACAAGCTTGGGACGCGCCCAGCCGGCGATTTCACGAATGTCGTCCGACGAGGGCACGTCCCCCGTCATCAGGATCTCACCCTCGAACAGAAGCGCCGCGCCGCTTGCCCCGAGAGGAAGCAGCATCGGCTGGCTGCGATCGAAGAGCGCGCCGCGCCAGTCGCCGTCGCGGGCGATCGCCTCGCTCATGCGCTGCTCGAGGCGGCGGGCGGCCACTTCGCCCTGGCCCCGCAGGAAGCTTTCGAGCGCCGCGATCCGCGTTCCGACCACCTCGGCGAGCAGTTCGCATACCGAGCGCATCTCGAACTTCAGATGGCGGGGCGAATAGTGGTGGCACGACACGAGCCCCCAAAGCTTCCCGTTCGCCATCAGCGACACGACAAGCGTCGCCGCGACGCCCATGTTCTTGAGATACTGGATGTGGATGGGCGAAACGCTGCGCAGAAAGCACAGCGACATGTCGAGGTCCCTGCCGGTCAGGGGCGAGAGAGGCGGAATGAGCGGCGCTGGTTGGTAATTGACGTCCGCCAGCAGGCGGACGCGATTGCGCTCGTAGAGACGACGGGCGATCTGGGGAATGTCGGACGCCGGATATCGGTTGCCGAGAAACGCCTCGAGGTCGTCCTTGCGCGTCTCGGAGAACACCTCCCCGTGACCATCGTCGTCGAAACGATAGATCATCACGCGGTCGTAGCCGGTGATGCGGCGAAAGGAGCGGGCCGCCTCGTCGCAAAGGGATTGAAGGTTCGCCGCGCCGACGAGGTCGTGGACAATCGCTTCCAGGCTGGCGCCGAGCTTCGCCGTTTCGCCTGCGCGCTCGAGTTCGACCACAAGCTCGCCGCCGGGCGCGCGATGAATGAGCGCGGTAAACGGTTGGCGGCCCGCGCCGACGGTACAGGGAGCGGCGACCGGAATGCCTTCGGGGCCGATCGGCGCCTCCTTCAGTAGGCGCGCGGCGAGCGAGCCTCCGAGCGCGCTCAGCGAACGATCGCGAAGGCGCCCGTCGAGGCCGACAAAGCGCGCGGCGTTCTCGCTCTCCTGCACGATGACGCCGTCCGCTTCGCGCACGACAAGGAGCGCGCCATACGGCTGGACCGATCCGGCCAGATGAATCTGCTCGCGTTCGCAGTTTGAGAGCGTCGCGGTTCCAAAGGGCGGCGGCGCGCTAGGATCTGCTCTCAAAACCCATCTCCGGCGATGGACCGGGTCAATGTTGCTGCAGGGTGTACTTTTTCAGCTTCGTGTACAAGCTCTGACGACTGATGCCGAGAGACTTGGCGGCGGCGGCGCGGTTGCCGTTGGACTGGGAAAGAGCGTCGACCAGTCGCCGACGTTCGACGGCTTCGACCGAGGTTCGAACCGCCATTTCGAGCGAAGCCCCGGCAAAACCGTTCGAGAGCGCCAGGACCGTGGAAACGTCCACAGCGGGGCTGGCCTGCGACGTCACGTCGCGGATCAGGAGCGCAAAGTAGCGGGGGCGGTCCAACTGGTCGCCAACCGCGGACACTTCGATCTCGGCGTTCATGCCAAGCTCGCCTTCGAGCGCGGTCTTCAGGAATCGAACGACGCCGTGTTGCTCGACAAGGTTGAGAATGACGCGCAGGCCGGTCCCCGGACGCGTAAACCAGTGCTTGGCGCTCCTGCCGATCACGGCGCCCGACGTTCCCGACTGCACAAGATCGAGAAACGTCAGGTTGGCGTATCGCACGACGCCGTCGCGATCGAGGACTGCGAACGCCTCAGGCAAACGCCAGAGGAAACTCTCGAGCGAAAAGGACTCCGGCTTCGGCTCGACCGAGCCGAGATCGGCCTCGGGCAGCGGCGCCATCTGGAACAAATAGAAGGCGCCCGCTTCCGTTGCGAGCGTCGAGGCGCGCAGGCTCCACGATCCCCGGTCGACGACATGGATCACAATGCCCGGCGCGCGGCCCTTGAGCCGAGCCGCTTCGAGGAGCGAGTCGAGGGGTCTCCGGTCACGCTCCGTCAGTTCCGGCGGAAACACCACCCCGGGAAGGAGCCCCAACGACCTCGCCGCCACCGCATTGGCCTCGACCACCCGCAGATTGTCGACCCGCACGAGCGCGACCGCTTCCGACGATGCGTCGAGGAGCGCCTTGTATCGGGTTTCGATCTCGCGAAGCTTCCAGTAGTCGTGTTCGCGTTCCTTCTGGACCAGCGCCAGCCGCGCCTTGAGGTCAGCGATGACCTGAACGCTTCTCCCGATTGCGAGAAAGCCGGCCTTCTTGCCCAGCCGAACCGCTGTGTACTCGAGCATCAACTCGCGACCGCTCGGCAGTCGCTGATTGACGGTGAAGCAGGACGACGCGCCCTCGCGGCGGACGGACTCCACCGCTATGGCGACGCGCTCGGCGGCCTCGGGGGGAACTGTGTCGGTCCAGCGCAGCCCCTGCCATTCGCCGAGCGGTTCGTCGGCCAGGGCTTCCGCGGAGACGGCGGTCCGAATTACGCCCTCGCCGTCCACGGCGAGCGTGATGTCCGGTGAAAACTGCAAGGACTCGCTCATCAAACATCCAACCCGGCCTCGCCGGCGACCATGAGCCGGCAGGACCGTAAACCGGGCCCCCCGGCCCGACCGGCCTTCGATCGCTTTCCGATTCCTCAGGAAAGTCTCGCTGGACCGGTATCGCAACCTTAGAACGCCGTCCAGAGCCCAAGGGCTCAGGCCGCCGACAACGCCTCCGTAAACAGCCGTTGACCAAAAAGCGTCATATAGAATCGAAACCAGTAGGTGTACGCCTCGGGCCTTGCCGCGAGATCGGCCGACAGGACGTCGTAGGGTCGCCAGGCGACCTCGGCGACTTCGTCCGTGTCGGGCGTGACCAGCCCGTCATAGTCGCCGACGAAAAGATGGACGACTTCATCCTCGATGAGGCCTCCTCCGACAGGGGCGCGATAGTGCGTCCGGGCGACAAACTTCAGCGTGCATTCGACGCCCAGTTCCTCGCGCAGCCGACGCTCAGCGGCAGCCTTCTCGGGCTCGCCCGGCCGCGGGTGCGTGCAGCACGCGTTCGTCCAGAGCCCGCCCGAATGGTATTTTCCCGGCGCACGGCGCTGGAGCAGCATGCGCCCCGCCTTGTCGACGACACACACGGAGATGGCTCGATGGCGTTGCCCAAGCTGATGGGCGACGAGCTTGGAAGCGCGCCCGATTTCCCGGTCGAGATCATCGACCAAAACGACGAGATCGTCGTCCGAACTCATCAGCGGATCCCATTGACGGCGAAGCTGCAGCAGGGGTCTCCCCGCGCGCAGCAACGCGTTTCCACAACATACGCTCGCGGCGACGCCAGCGTCCCGAACAGCCTCTGGAAGACCGCCTCGTGCCAAACGCAGATAGGTTCTCTGCTTTTTTCTCCAAAACACAAGGGGTTCGACCAAATTTCAAGCCGCAGGCCTTCGGTCCGGTCGCAGGCGAACCGTCCCGAGCCGACAAAGGTCCAGGCGTTCGCGGCGATCGCACGGACGAGGAGCAGGCACGACAGGCGCGCGGGCAGCGCCCGGAGCGTAGCGCGAGCCAAATCGGGGATCCGGTTCGTCAGAATGTAGTCGCCGGTCAGCGCGCCGGCCTTCGTGAGAATGGCTCGGGCTTCCTGAACCGGAAGGATCGCCCGGGTCGCCCGATGGAGCGCGGCGACCTTCCGCTCATCGACCATCTCCGCCGGGGCGCGGATCGCCCACTCGAGCGCGCCCGCCGCCGCCAGGATGCGCCCGACCGTCTCGGGGTCCGCGGAGAGCGACAGGACGCGAAGCAGCTGGATCGCCGCATTCGGTCCGATTCGGGCGTGAGGCGCCTCGGGTGGCGAGCGCTCGGCCGAGCGCTCAGATATGGAGGGAGGCGCCAACGACATCGTTGTCAGCCACGTCTGCGACCATACCGTCGTCTTCGGCCATCTGCTCGGTTCCGCCGCCGCACGCCCTCGCGTCGGCGGAATTTGCCTCGGCCTTGCGCGACCGCTCGGCGTTCGCAACCCAGTCGGCCATCTGGGCGGGTTCGATCTTGCGCGACGTATCGAAATGGAAATCGACCTTCTTGCGCGACTGCGGTCCCCAGTATCCGACCTTGCCGAGATCATAGAATTTGCGCTCGAAGCCCGCCTTGAGGAAGGCCTTGAGGCATCCCAACAGATAGCGTCGCCGCTGCCCGCTGCCCGCCCAAGGATAGGAGAAGAGCGCCTTCTGCATATAGAAGCGGCGGTAGTTATTCATGACCCGATCGAGGAGTTCTCCGCGATCCATCGCCGCCGGCTTGATGATCGGAGTCACAAAATTGTACTTCTCGAAGTCGAAGACCTCGACCTTGTCGCTCATGTCCTGGTAAAGCTTGGAGAACGGCCAGGGCGTATACATCGACCAGTTGGCGAGGTCGGGCTTCCACTCCTTCGCCATGCGGTAGGTTTCTTCGAGCGTCTCGGCGGTCTCGTTTTCGAGGCCGACGATGAACTGTGCCTCGACCACGATGCCCGCCTCGCGCAGGAGGCGGATGGCCTTTCGGTTGTCGGCGACCTTCGTTTCCTTATTGAAGAGATCGAGTTTGAGCTGAGCGGCGGCCTCCGTTCCAAGCGACACGTGGAGCAGTCCCGCCTTGCGGTAGAGCGGAAGGAACTCCTCGTCGCGCAAAATGTCGGTGACGCGCGTGTTGATGCCCCACTGGACCTTGTCGGGCAGTCCGCGCGCTGATCAACTCCTCGCAAAACTGCACGAACTTCTTGCGGTTGATGGTCGGCTCCTCGTCCGCGAGGATGAAGAAGCGGACGTCGTAGTCCCGATACAGAGTTTCGATTTCGTCCACGACCTTCTTGGGATCGCGGATGCGATAGTCGCGCCAGAACTTCCACTGCGAACAGAACGAGCAGGTGAACGGGCAACCCCGCGCCATATTGGGGATCGCGACCCGGCAGTTCAGGGGAATGTATTTGTACTTGCTCCACTCGAGCAGGCCCCAGTCGGGCGTGATCGCGTCGAAGTTCTTGACCGTCGGCGCAGCCGGGGTTGCGACGATGCGCGCGCCCGCCGGTCCCTGCTCCGTAAACGCCAGTCCCTTGATGTCGCTCCGACGCGCCGCCCATTCGCCCGAGTCGATGGCTCGGATCACCTCGACCAGGATTTCCTCGCCTTCGCCGCGCACGATGGCGTCGATCCACGGCGCTTCGCTGAGCACCTGCTTGAACATGAAGGTCGCATGGACGCCGCCGAGGAGCGTCACGATGTTCGGGTTCGTTTCCTTGGCGATCTGGAGCGCGCGCTCGGCCTTGTAAATGGACGGCGTGATGGCCGTCGCGCCGACGATGTCCGGCTCTTCGGCGGCGATGCGCCGGGCGAGCGCCTCGTCGCTCAGGTCGTTGGTCATCGCGTCGATGAACCGGACGTCGGGGAACCCGGCCTGCTTCAAGGCGCCGGCGAGATAGGCGACCCAGGCCGGTGGCCAATTGCCTGCAATTTCCGCCCCGCCGGAGTGGTAATTCGGGTGGATCAGCAGGATGCGCAACGGGCTTCTCCGTCCATTTTGCGGTTCGACCCGTGTGTAAAGCAAAATTGACACTTAGGTCAAGCCAGCTTGTCGCCTTGCGGCCACCTTCAGGCCGTCAGGCTCGGCAGGAAGCGCTCGCCCTCGCTGACGGCGAAGTCGCGGAAGGCGCGCGCCGCCGGCGAGAGATTGCGGTCCGTCCGGTTGACGACATGCCAGCGCCGCACGATCGGCAGTCCCTCCACGTCGAGGCAGACGAGGCGGCCGCTCGCCGCCTCGGCCGCGACCGTGTGCGCGGAAAGAAGCGCGATCCCGAGACCCGCCATGACCGCCTGCTTGATCGTCTCGTTCGAGCCGAGCTCCATGCCGATCTGAACCGGCCGAATCGCCGTATCGCCAATGAAATTCTCGAACAGCGTGCGCGTCCCCGAACCGGGTTCGCGGAACAGGAAGGCCTCGCCCGCGAGATCCTCTCGCCTGAGCCCTTTCGCGCCCGCCAGCCGATGCTCCGGCGGGGCGATCAGAACGTAAGGATGCGCCCCGAAGGCGAACGCCTCGACAGGCATGTCCCACAGCCGCCGACCCGCCAGCGCCACCTCGACCGTCCCGGCCCCCAGCGATGCGATGGTTGCGTCGCGATTGCCGACCAGGAAGCGAAGCTCGACCTTGGGCCGGTCGCGGAGAAATGCGGCGATCAGCCGCGGGGCGAAATACTTGGCCGTGGAGACGGCGCCGACCGAGAGCAGGCCGCCGTCGCCCGACGCAATGGCCCGGATCGTTTCGGCGAACTCCCGCATAGCTTGCTCGACCCCGCGCGACGCCTCGAGCGCCGCCTCCCCCGCCCGCGTCAGACGCATGCCCACAGGCGTCCGGTCGAACAGCTTGAGCCCCACAGCGTCCTCGAGGCCCTTGATCCGGGCGGTAAGCGCCGCCGGCGTCATGTTGAGCGCCCCCGCCGCCTTCACGAGCGATCCCGAGGCGACGATCGCCTGCAGGGTTTCGATGTGCCGGAAGGAGAGATTGCGCATGGGCGCCCTTCAATCCATTTGAATGCTCCCGCAAAAATAAGTCAGTTTCATTTGCGGCGTAAGGGCCCGTATCTTCGATCCCGCCACGCGCGCTCTCGAATGCGGGCGGTTCCTGGAGGGAACCTTGGTGACCACGCTCGCCGCCGAAAACGAGGATCTCGACGCTTTCCTCGCGTCCAACGCCGAGGCGGCTCTGGCTCGCGTCCTGGCGGCGATCGCCGGCGCCTCGATCGCGGTCGCCCGAAAGATCCGCCGCGGGCCCCTCGACGGACCGCTGCACGCCGACGTCGGACCGGCTCACGACGGCGTCGCGCAGAAGGCGCTCGATGTGATCGCGGACGAGACGTTTCTCGCGGGGCTCAAGGGCTCGGGGGTGCGCGGGCTCGTGTCCGAGGAGCGCGACGCATTCGTCCCGCTCGACCCGGAGGGAGGCTTTCTCGTCGCCATCGACCCGCTCGACGGATCGTCCAGCATCGAGGCGAACGTCACGATCGGCACGATCTTTTCCGTGCTCGACGCGCCGCAGGGGCCCCTGGAGACGGCGCATTTTCTCAAAGCCGGAGACGCACAGCGGGCCGCCGGCTTCATCGTCTACGGCCCCCACGTCGACTTCGCCTTCTCGGTCGGCGACGGCGTGTCGATCGCGACGCTCGACGCCGACGCCGGCGTCTACCGCTTGACCGCGCGGCGGGTTCGTCTCCCGCAGGGGACGAACGTGTTCTCGATCAACGCCGCGAATGCTCGCCACTGGAAGGCGCCCGTGCGCGCCTATGTCGAGGATCTCGTCGAGGGCGACGAGGGGCCGCGGCAGCGCAATTTCAACATGCGCTGGGTCGGCACGATGATCGCCGAGGCGTACCGGATCCTGCTTTGCGGCGGCGTCTACCTCTATCCGGACGACGCCCGCGAAGGATACGAGAACGGCCGGCTGCGTCTTCTCTACGAGGCAAGCCCCGTCGCCTATTTGATCGAGCAGGCGGGAGGCGCCGCGATCGACGGCTATCGACGCATCCTCGACGTCGAGCCGCGATCGATCCACGCCCGTACCCCCCTCATTTTTGGATCGAGGGACAAAGTCGAAAGAGTGGCCCGCTATTACGGCGACGAGGACGAGGCGGTCGCCTCCCCGTTGTTCGGAAAGCGCGGCCTCCTGCGCCGCTGAGGCTCGGAAGGGCGCCCCATGTCCATCAAACACCCCATCATCGCGATCACTGGTTCGTCGGGGGCCGGCACGACGTCGGTCAAGAAGACTTTCGAGCAGATCTTCCGGCGCGAGAAGATCAACCCGGTCTACATCGAGGGCGACGCGTTCCACCGCTGGAACCGCGCCGAGATGCGCGAGCGGATGAAGGAGGCGGAAGGCCGCGGCGACCGCCACTACAGTCACTTCGGGGTCGACGCGAACCTGTTCGAGGACCTCGAGACCACGTTCCGCACCTACGCGGAAACCGGCGGCGGGCGGACCCGCGTCTACGTCCACGATCCAATCGAGGCGGAGATCCATCGGGCGCCGCCGGGTCATTTCACGGAATGGTCCGAGTTCCAGCCTGGCTCCGACCTCCTCTTCTACGAGGGCCTGCATGGCGCGGTCATCACCGACACGGTGAATGTCGCCCGGCACGTCGATCTCAAGATCGGCGTCGTGCCCGTCATCAATCTCGAGTGGATCCAGAAGCTGCACCGCGACAAGGCGGCGCGCGGCTATTCCACGGAGGCGGTGACCGACACGATCCTGAGACGGATGCCGGACTACATCAATCTCATCGTCCCCCAGTTCAGCCAGACCGACGTCAATTTCCAGCGCGTGCCGACGGTCGACACCTCCAATCCCTTCGTCGCCCGCTGGATCCCGACGCCGGACGAATCGATGGTCGTGATCCGCTTCAAGAACCCGCACGGCATCGACTTTCCCTACCTCCTGTCGATGATCCACGGCAGCTTCATGAGCCGGGCGAACTCGATCGTGATCCCGGGCGGAAAGCTCGACATCGCCATGCAGCTCATCCTGACGCCGATGATCCTGAAGCTCGTCGAGCGGGCGCGCCGGACGCTGAGAGCATGAGGGCGCGGGGCGGCGAACAGGGCGCGGGGCTTGAAGGTCGAAGGAGGAGGCAGGCGCATGAACGTGCAGAAGTCTGAAACCGTCAAAGGCAAGGACCGCTACAAGTCCGGCGTGATGCAATATCGCCGGATGGGCTATTGGGAGCCCGACTACGCGCCGAAGGACACCGACATCATCGCCTGCTTCCGCGTCACGCCGCAGGAGGGCGTCGATCCGGTCGAAGCGTCGGCGGCGGTGGCCGGCGAATCCTCGACCGCCACCTGGACGGTCGTGTGGACCGACCGGCTGACGGCGACCGAGAAGTACCGGGCCAAGTGCTTTCGCGTCGATCCGGTCCCGGGAACGGAAGGCCAGTACTTCGCCTATATCGCCTACGACCTCGACCTCTTCGAGCCCGGCTCGATCGCCAACCTCACCGCCTCGATCATCGGCAACGTCTTCGGCTTCAAGCCGCTGAAGGCGCTGCGGCTCGAAGACATGCGTCTGCCGACAGCCTATGTGAAGACGTTCCAGGGACCGGCGACGGGCATCGTCGTCGAACGCGAGCGGCTCGACAAATTCGGCCGGCCGCTGCTCGGCGCGACCGTCAAGCCGAAGCTCGGCCTCTCGGGACGCAACTACGGCCGCGTCGTCTACGAGGCGCTGAAAGGCGGCCTCGACTTCACCAAGGACGACGAGAACATCAACTCGCAGCCGTTCATGCACTGGCGCGACCGGTTCCTCTATTGCATGGAGGCGGTCAACCGGGCCGAGGCCGCCACCGGCGAGATCAAGGGCACCTATCTCAACGTCACGGCGGCGACGATGGAGGACATGTACGAGCGCGCCGAGTTCGCCAGGGAGCTTGGCTCCGTGATCGTCATGATCGATCTCGTGATCGGCTATACCGCGATCCAGTCGATGGCCAAGTGGGCGCGCCGCAACGACATGATCCTGCACCTGCACCGCGCCGGCCATTCGACCTACACGCGCCAGAAGTCGCACGGCGTCTCGTTCCGCGTCATCGCCAAATGGATGCGCCTCGCTGGCGTCGACCACATCCACGCCGGCACGGTCGTGGGCAAGCTCGAAGGCGATCCCGCGACCACGCGCGGCTACTACGACATCTGCCGCGAAGACTTCAATCCGATGCGGCTCGAGCACGGCGTCTTCTTCGACCAGCCGTGGGCGTCGCTGAACAAGCTCATGCCCGTCGCATCGGGGGGCATCCATGCGGGGCAGATGCATCAGCTTCTCGACCTTCTCGGCGAGGATGTCGTCCTGCAGTTCGGCGGCGGCACGATCGGCCATCCGGCCGGCATCGCGGCGGGCGCGACCGCCAACCGCGTCGCGCTCGAAGCCATGATCTTCGCCCGCAACGCGGGGCGCGACTTCGCGCACGAAGGGCCGACGATTCTCGCGGAAGCGGCCCGGACCTGCACGCCGCTCCGCCAGGCGCTCGACGTCTGGGGCGACGTCACCTTCAACTACGCCTCGACCGACCAGGTCGACTTCGTGGCCACGCCCTCGGTCGCGATGTGACGCGCCACCCTGAGCCGTCATTGCGAGCGAAGCGAAGCAATCCATTGGGCGGCGGCTTGGATTGCTTCGTCGCTCCGCTCCTCGCAATGACGGCGTAAGCCGATACTCGGAGACCTCCCCATGCGCATCACCCAAGGCTGCTTCTCCTTCCTGCCCGACCTCAGCGACGACGACATCCTCGTTCAGGTCCAGTACTGCCTCGAGAAAGGCTGGGCGGTGAACCTCGAATTCACCGACGACCCGCATCCGCGCAACACCTACTGGGAGATGTGGGGCCTGCCGATGTTCGACCTCGCCGACGCGAAGGGCGTCATGATGGAGGTCGAGGCCTGCCGCAAGATTCATGGCGATGAGTACATCCGCCTCTCCGCCTTCGATTCAAGCCACGGCTGGGAATCGGTGCGCATCTCCTTCATCGTCAACCGGCCGAAGACCGAGAAGGGCTTCCGGCTCGAACGGCAGGCGGGCCCCGGCCGTATCCAGCGGACCGCAGTGCGCGGCTACGGCCTCGATCGGCCGGAGGGCGAGCGCTACACATGAGCGAGGCTCGCGCGAGCGAGGCGACGCCGAGCCTGAGCCTCGCCGAGGATTTCGCGGCCTCGGGCGTAGGCCCGGTGCTGCAACAACTCGACGACGAGCTTGTCGGGCTCGCGCCCGTCAAGCAGCGCATCCGCGAGATCGCAGCGCTCCTGCTGGTCGACCGGGCGCGGGCGAAGTTTGGCCTCGCGTCGGAAGCCCCGACCTTGCACATGAGCTTCACCGGCAACCCGGGCACCGGCAAGACGACGGTTGCGACCCGCATGGCCGAGATCCTGCACAAGCTCGGCTATGTGCGGCGCGGCCATCTCGTCGCGGTGACGCGCGACGATCTCGTCGGCCAGTACATCGGCCACACCGCGCCCAAGACCAAGGAGGTGCTGAAGAAGGCGATGGGCGGCGTCCTCTTCATCGACGAGGCCTATTATCTCTACCGGCAGGAGAACGAGCGCGACTACGGGCAGGAGGCGATCGAGATCCTGCTCCAGGTGATGGAGAACAATCGCGACGACCTCGTCGTCATCCTCGCCGGCTACGCCGACCGGATGGACCGCTTCTTCCGCTCGAACCCCGGCTTCCGTTCGCGCGTCGCCCACCACATCGACTTCCCCGACTATGCCGACGCCGACCTCATGGCGATCGGCGAGAAGATGCTGGCCTCCCTCAACTACACCCTGAGCGAGGCGGCCCATGCGGCGCTCGCCGAGTACATTCCCGCCCGCCGGACGCAGCCGCTGTTCGCCAACGCCCGCTCGATCCGCAACGCCCTCGACCGGGCGCGCCTGAGGCAGGCGAACCGCCTCTTCACAGAGGGCGACCGGCCGCTGACCCGCGAGCGCCTGACGACCATCGAGGCCGCCGACATCAGGGCGAGCCGGGTGTTCGGGGCGAAGCCGGAGGCCTGATCGAGGGGACGGCCGCTTCTGCCATTTTGTACCGGCAAATGAGCATTTTCAACGCGTTGCGGCGCCAAATGGTACCGAATTGAGGGTCGCCCGGGCGGCCGCGCATCGCCCACGACCCGGCCCATGACCCGCGCCTCCAAATCCCTCCTTTTGCTTCCGCAGCGCTTCAATTCGCTTCCATTCCTTCAATCTGGCCTTCAATTTCCTTCCAAAAGCTTCAATTTTCTTCTCGAATTCGTGTATTTCAAGGGCTTATGCGCGATCGGAAGGGAAAAACGCAAATGCCCCCTATGGCCGGACATCGCGCGGGCCCGACGAAGCGGCGTCGCGACGCCACGAAGCGCGCCCCGGCAGCCCAAGGGATGGCCGGCGGGAGGGTTGCGACCCAGCGTCCTGTCGGCGGCAAAGCGTCTGCGGCATTTCGGTCTCTTCCAGGCTGATTGGTCATCCTATCCATTTTTCTGAAAATGCGCAATAATATTTGGCGCATTTATTTTTTCCAGATCGCTTGGCGGCTGTCGCCGCGGCCATTCGCGCAACGCCCGCTGAATCCCCTGGAAACTTGTCCACCGTCGCGCCACGGACTTCGACTAGTGTCTCAGTCGAAGTTTCAAGGGGCTTGACGCTCCCGCCCCGCAGGCTGTGGTCGTGCTTGGCGGAAAGCATGACGTTGCGCGGAAAACAATGCGGTCTGAATCAACCATCGCCTGTCCAAATTGCGGGCATCGGACAACAGAAGTCATGCCGATCGACGCCTGCATGTTTTTCTACGAATGCAAGGGCTGTGGCGCCATTTTGCGGCCATTGCCTGGCGACTGCTGCGTCTTCTGTTCGTATGGCGACACGCCGTGTCCGCCAATCCAGGAGGCGCGGGCGCGAGGCGATAGCGCCAAGTGCTGTGGATCCGGTTGAACGCCCCGCTGTCCATAATCGGAACCGAGGCGCAGAAAAATTCAGACTGAGACGCTAGAGCGCGCGGCGAAAAAGTGGATACCGGTTTTTCGCGAAAAGCGCGCGGAAATCAACGGAGGTAGAGCGTTTGGCGATTCGACCGAAACGCCGAACGCTCTAGCGACCGTCGACGCGGTTGGATTCGAAGCTGCGAATGTGGGATAGCCGGACTCCCAAGAACCGGCGATCGTCAGCCGTCTGAAAACGGGAGGGTTTTTCCATGAAATTGGTGGTCTTGCTGTGCGCCGCGACGCTCGCCGGCGCAGGCGTTGCCGAGGCGCAGGTCGATCTCACGACTTATGCCGACGCCAAGGGCAATCTCGACGTCCAGGCGCTGACGTGCGCCCAACTCGCCGGCACCTATCAGGAGGACGCCGACTTCCTGACGGTCTGGTACAGCGGCTGGTACAACGGCCTCGCCAATTACAGCAAGATGAAGCTCGATCGCGCCAAGGAGCTCGAGCATCGCGTCATCGTGTATTGCAAGGCAAATCCCAAGATCAAGGTCATCAAGGCGATGGACATCAACATCAAGGCGATGCGCAAGGAAGCGGGCATCAAGGTCGAGGACGAGAGATAGCCGCCCCGACGCCAAACGCCATTCGCCTGAATCCTGACCCTTCGACAGCTTTGTGAGGAATGAAATGGTTTCTCTGAATCTCCGCGGCGGACGTCTCGCCGCCCTCGGCCTCTTCGGCGCCGCGACGCTCGCGAGCGCGGCGGCGAGCGCGCAGACCGAGCTCAAGACCTACGCCGACGACAAAGGCTACATCAACGTCCGGGCGCTCACCTGCGGCCAGCTCGCCGGCACCTTCCAGGAGGACGCCGACTTCATGGGCACCTGGTACAGCGGCTGGTGGAACGGCCACAACAAACGCCATTCCTTCAACCTCGCCCGCGTCCGCGACGGCATCCACGAGGTGATCGTCTATTGCAAGGCCCACCCGGACGAGAAGGTGGTCGACGCGGTCGACGAATATGTGAAGCGGGTGAGCGCGGGCGCGAAATAGGCGCTACGCGGACCACGCAAAGATTTGCGCGACGCGGAACCGTTTGCGCGTCGCGCCGATTGCGCGCGCGCAAAGCAACGCGCGGGACAAGAAGGGGAGTTGTTCGATGCAGGTTCGTCTGAAGGCCGCCGGGCTCGCCGCCGCGGCGCTCGTTGTCGCTTCGTCGTTCGCCCTCGCCGACGACGCCATTCCCGACATCAAGGGTCCGTGGACCGGCAAGACGTTCACCATTGTCGCCGGCCCCGCGCCCCATTGGCCGGGCAACGCCGGCACGTTCGACAAACCCGGCATGGGCGAGAAGGACCTCGTCATCGCCATCACCGGTCAGGAGGGCCGCCGCTTCTGGGGCAAGGCGACGCTATCGGGCGGGGGAGACAAGGCCTCGGACGAGCCGTTCGTCGGCGAGCTTTACGGGCCGGGAAACAGGAAGGTGATCATCGCCCACCGCGTCGGCGTCAGCGAAGGCGAGATCGACGGCGACA
The DNA here is from genome assembly GCA_963829505.1 of uncultured Alphaproteobacteria bacterium. GTDB lineage: Bacteria > Pseudomonadota > Alphaproteobacteria > Rhizobiales > Beijerinckiaceae > Roseiarcus. Next base: position 508,138 of record CAWHIL010000004.1, on the reverse strand, counting down.
TGTTCTCGTTCTGCTTCGCTTCGGCCGATGCGCGCGGCGTGAGCGAGAGCAGCCTTGTGAGCTGCACCGAGGTCAAGCGGGGGCGTTGAGCCGCCTGCGGCGCCCCCTCATCCGGCGCTGCGCGCCATGGCCGGGTCGTCGCCCGGCCACAGGCTCTTCCCCCTGGGGGGAAGTGTCCCCAAATCCCTTTCGCTTTGCCCTACCGCACCGGAATCATGATCTCGTTGCGGCGCATGAAGCCCGGGATCCAGGGCGGATTGTATTGGGCGATCAGCGGCGGGCCGGCGGGGGCGAGGCCCTTCGCCTGCATCCGGCGCTCGAGTTCGCGCGTCTGCGCTTCCGTCGCGCCGTCCTCGGCGAAGCCCGAGAAGCGAAGCACCGCATAGCGCGCGGGCGGTTCCTCGCCGAACCGGATCGAGGGATCGTTGGCTCTGGGCAGGCTCGCGGGCGTGAATCCCTGAGGCATGACGAAGCGGACCGTCCAGCCGCCGCCCGCCGACGCCTCGATCACCGGCGCCGTCATCGCGATTTTCTGGCCGCTCGCGTTGCCGCCGAAGATGAAGCCCGCAAGTTTGCGGAAGCCCGCATTGCCCGCGGCGTTGCGGTCGGCGTCGACGGTGACTTCCGCGATCGTCAGCGCGGGATAGTCGCGAACCTCGAAATCTCCGTCCTTCGACACGACGCGATGCGGCGGCTCTTCCGCCGAGCTTGCCTTGAAGGCGAACGCGACCGCGCCCACGACAAGGCCGAGGAACACGACTGAGGCCAAACGCCGCATGGAGATCTTTCCTTTCGCCTGAACGATGCAGACGGAAACGCTCGACGAAATACGACCGTTCCCCTGTTCCGGATCGGACCTTTCCAAAGACGCGCGACCGGACGAAAGTGACAAGAGACGTTGACACTCCCTTCCCGTGCGGTTCCATAAGGCTCGGAACTTTCAAGGAGGCGGCCGAAGTCTCTTGCGATCCCCTCTCCCCGTTCACGGGGAGAAGGTCAGGATGAGGGGCGGGGTGAGCACGCACGAACCGCGGCGCCAATCCCCAGGCCCCTCACCCTAGCCCTCTCCCCGCAGGCGGGGAGAGGGGACGTCAGGAGACCCGGCCGTCGTCCTCTTTTCGGGCGACTTCATGCGACAGCCGTATCCTTTTTCCGCGATCGTCGGCCAGGAGGAGATGAAGACCGCCTTCCTGATCGCGGCGGTCGATCCGAGCGTCGGCGGCATTCTCGCCTTCGGCGACCGGGGCACGGGAAAATCGACCGCGGTCAGGGCGCTCGCGGCGCTCCTGCCGAAGATCCGGGCAGTCGACGGCTGCCCGTACAATTGCGAGCCGTCAGCGCCCGCCGGGCTCTGCGGGGCTTGCGCCAACCCTCGTCCTGAGGAGCGGCGCCAGGGGCGACGCGTCTCGAAGGACGCTCGCTCGGAGTCCTTTGCGACGTCCTTCGAGACGCCCGCTGCGCGGGCTCCTCAGGACGAGGGCAGTGTTGGACGGGAGCCGCGAGACAAGGGCGGCGTTCGGCGAGAGCCGAAGAGCGCGCTGCGCGCGGCCCCGGTCGTCGACCTGCCGCTCGGGGCGACGGAAGACCGCGTCGTCGGGGCGCTCAATCTCGAGCGGGCGTTGGCGCACGGCGAGAAGTCGTTCCAGCCGGGGCTTCTGGCGCAGGCCAATCGCGGCTTTCTCTATATCGACGAGGTCAACCTGCTCGAGGATCATCTCGTCGATCTTCTGCTCGATGTCGCGGCCTCGGGCGTCAATGTCGTCGAACGGGAGGGCCTCAGCGTCCGCCATCCCGCGCATTTCGTGCTCATCGGCAGCGGCAATCCGGAGGAAGGCGAGCTTCGGCCGCAGCTTCTCGATCGCTTCGGGCTCGCGGTCGAGGTCAGGACGCCGCTCGACGTGCCGACGCGCATCGAGGTCGTCAAGCGCAGGGACGCGTTCGAGCGTGACCCGGACGCCTTCCTCGACCATTGGTCGCCGCACGAGAAGCGGCTGCGCAACCGCATCGTCGCGGCGCGCGACGGCCTCGCCTCGGTCGCGACGCCGGACGCTGCGATCGAGAGCGCCACGCGGCTGTGTCTCAAGCTCGGCTCGGATGGCCTGCGCGGCGAACTGACGCTCATCCGCGCCGCGCGCGCGCTCGCCAGCCTCGAGAAGAAGCGCCACGTCGGCGACGCCGAACTCAGGCGCATCGCGCCGATGGCGCTCGGCCATCGCTTGAGGCGCAATCCGCTCGACGAGCAGAGCGCGACCGCGCGGGTCGAGCGCGCGGTCGCGGAGATGTTCGGATGAGCGCGCACGGCCGCGAGCTTTCCGCCTGGGAGCGCGCGCTTCTCGCGGCGCAGGTCTTCGCGCTCGCGCCGCTCGGTTCTGGGATCGTCGTTCGCGCACGGCCCGGCCCGGTTCGCGACGCATGGCTCACGCGGCTGACCGCGGCGCTGCCGGAGGGCGCGCCGGTCAGGCGCATTCCGGCCTCGATCGCCGACGACCGGCTGGTCGGCGGCCTCGACGTCGCCGCCACCTTGAAGAGCGGCCGGCCGGTCGCCGAGCGGGGCCTGATCGCCGAGACCGACGGCGGCGTCCTCGTCATCGCCATGGCCGAGCGCCTGCCTGCCGGGACGGCGGCGAGGATCGCAGGCGCGCTCGACGAGGGCGCGATCGCCATCGAGCGCGACGGCCTGTCGCGTGTCGAGCCGGCGCATGTGGGATTTGTCGCGCTCGACGAAGGCGCCGACAGCGACGAGGCGCCGCCCGCCATTCTGATCGAGCGATGCGCCTTTTGCGTCGATCTCGACGGGATCTCGGTGCGGGAAGTCGAGGAAGGGGCCGCCTCTGAAACACCCCCTCGTCCTGAGGAGCGGCGCCAGGGGCGACGCGTCTCGAAGGACGCTCGCGAGGAACTCCTTGGCCACGTCCTTCGAGACGGCGGCTTCGCCGCCTCCTCAGGACGAGGGGGTGGATCATGAGGACGAGGGGGATGGGGGCGCGGCGCGGGCGCGGTTCGAGGCGATGGACGGCGATGCGGCGGCGATCGAGGCGCTGGTCGGCGCGGCGGCGGCGCTCGGCGTCGCCTCGCTGCGCGCCCCGCTTTATGCGCTCGGGTGCGCCCGGGCGCTCGCCGCGCTCGACGGCGCAGGCCGGATCGAGGATCATCATGTGGCGCTCGCCGCGGCGCTGGCGCTCGGCTGGCGCGCGACCCGGCTGCCGGCCGAGCCCGACGAAGCGGCCGAGCCGCCGCCCGAGCCGGACCGAGACCGGAGCCCCGACGAGGAGGCGGGCAGCGACCGCGAGCCGAAGGCGCTCGACGACGTGGTGCTCGACGCGGCCGCGGCCGCAATTCCCCCTGATCTGCTGGCGCGCCTCAAGGCCGGCGCCGCCGCGCGCGCCCGCGCTTCGGTCCAGGGCAAGGCGGGCGACCGGCAGATCTCGACGCGGCGCGGGCGCCCGATCGGAACGCGGCCCGGGGGACCGCGCGAGGGGCGGATCGCGCTCGTCGCGACGTTACGCGCCGCCGCGCCCTGGCAGCCGTTGCGCCAACTCGAAACTGCAGGCGGCCCGAGAAGGCTCATCGTGCGGCCCGACGATCTGCGCATCGTGCTCCACCACGAGAAACGCGGCGCGACGACGATCTTCGTCGTCGACGCTTCCGGATCGTCGGCGATGCAGAGGCTGGCCGAGATCAAGGGCGCGATCGAACTGCTGCTCGCCGATTGTTACGTGCGCCGCGACAGCGTGGCGCTGATCGCCTTCCGCGGCCGGGCCGCCGAAGTGGCGCTGCCGCCGACCCGCTCGACGGCGCGGGCGCGGGCTCGCCTCGCCGGACTGCCGGGCGGCGGCGGCACGCCGCTGGCGCTCGGGCTCGACGCGGCCGCGGCGCTCGCGGGCCAGGTCAAGCGCACCGGCCAGACGCCCTTCGTTGTGCTGATGACCGACGGGCGCGCCAATGTCGCGCGGAGCGGCGAGGGCGGGCGACCGCAGGCGCTGGAGGACGCGCTCGACGCCGGGCGGCGCCTGTTCGCGGCCGGCGTCGCCGCGCTCGCCATCGACACGTCCGCTCCGTCGCGTTCGAGCGAGGCCTCGAACATGGCGCGGATCGCCGAGACGATGGGCGCGGCGTGCGTTCGCCTCCCGGTCGCGGACTCGGGCGCGGTCAACGCGGCGGTGCGCGCTTCGACATCGAGGCTTCAGGGACGGGGCCGATGATCTTCGCCCCCGCTCCGCTCGCCTTCGAGCGCGACGGCCGCGACTGGCCGAACCGGGACGCCAGCGCCTTCGTCACGACGCGCGGCGCCCGCTGGCACGTGCAACGGATGGGCGAAGGGCCGCAATGTCTCCTGATCCATGGCACGGGCGCCTCGACCCATTCCTTCGCGGCGCTGATCCCCCTCCTCGCCGCGCGCTTCGAGGTGATCGCGCCCGACCTCGTCGGCCACGGCTTCACCCGGACCGAGCGATCGCCCGACCTCTCGCTGCCGGGCATGGCGAGGGCGGTCGCGGGCCTTCTGAAAGCGCTCGATTTCCGCCCGAAGGTCGTCGTCGGCCATTCGGCGGGCGCGGCCATCCTCGCCCGCATGTGCCTCGACGGCGCGATCGCGCCGGCGCTCCTCGTCAGCCTCAACGGCGCCTTCCTGCCGTTCGAGGGCGCGGCCCGCTATCTCTTCCCGTCGATCGCCAAGCTCCTTTTCGTCAATCCGCTGGCGCCGCGGCTCTTCGCCTGGGCGGCGGATCGAAAGGCGGTCGAGAACCTGATCCGCGGCACGGGTTCGAAGCTCGACGCGCGCGGGCTCGACCTCTACGCCCGCCTCCTCGGCAACGCCGCGCATGTCGGCGGCGCGCTCGGCATGATGGCGAACTGGGATCTCGCGACGATGCGCCGCGACCTGCCGAAGCTGAAACCCAAAGTCGTGCTGATTGTCGGCGACAACGACAAGGCGGTGAGCCCAGGCGACGCGGCGGCGCTGGCGCGCGAGATTCCTGGCGCGGCAGTCGAGACCGTCACGGGGACCGGGCACCTCTCGCACGAGGAAAAGCCGGAGGCGGCGGCCGACCTGATCTTCGGGGAGGCGGAGCGTCTCGGCGTGATCGGCGTGGCTCAATCCGCGCCGCGCCGGCGCAAGAAGAGCCCTTGATCAAGGGCGCTTGACAGTCTAGTGTCAAGTTATGTTGACACTCGCGGAGAGACCGAGCCGGAGCCACGAGGTCCGAGCGCGTCCGCACGCGGTCGTCATCGGCGCCGGATTCGGCGGCCTCGCCGCGGCGATCCGGCTCATCGCGCGCGGCTACCGGGTTAGCGTCGTCGAGAAGCTCGACGGTCCCGGCGGCCGGGCTTACGCCTTCCGGCAGGACGGTTTCACCTTCGACGCCGGCCCGACGATCGTCACCGCGCCGTTCCTGTTCGAGGAATTGTGGGCGCTCTCAGGGCGCCGGATGGCCGACGACGTCGATCTCCGCCCCATCACGCCCTTCTACGACATCCTCTTTCCCGACGGCTCGGCATTCCGCGAGAGCAGCGATGCGAAGGCGATGCGCGCCGAGGTGGCGAAGTTCCGCGAAGGCGACGTCGCGGGGTTCGACGCCTTCATGAAGCGGAGCGAAGAGATCTATCGCATCGGCTTCGAGGAACTCGGCGACCAGCCGTTCGATTCGTTCCTCGACATGGCGCGAGTCGCCCCCGACCTTCTGCGACTCGAAGCCTATCGGAGCGTCTACGCGATCGTGTCGAAATATTTCCGCGACGAGCGCCTCAGGACCGCCTTCAGCTTCCACCCGCTGCTGATCGGCGGCAACCCGTTCCGGGCGAGCTCGATCTACTGCATGATCACCTTTCTCATGCAGCGCCACGGCGTGCACTACGCCATGGGCGGCATGGGGGCGCTGGTCCGTGGCCTCGTCGGTCTGATCGAGGCCCAGGGCGGCGCATTGCGCTATTCGACAGAGGTCGAGGAAATTCTCGTCGAGAGCGGAACGGCGAAGGGCGTGCGCCTCGCCTCGGGCGAACGGATCAAGGCGGACATCGTCGTCTCGAACGCCGATGCGGCCTGGACCTATCGCAAGCTCGTGCCCGCCGCGGCGCGCCGCAAATGGACCGACCGCAAGCTCGACCGGGCGCGCTACTCGATGGGCCTCTTCGTCTGGTATTTCGGCGTCGACCGGCGCTACGATTCGGTCGCCCACCACACGATCCTCATGGGCCCGCGCTACCGCGCGCTCATCCGCGACATCTTCGACCGCAAGGTTCTCGCCGACGATTTCAGCCTCTATCTCTACCGGCCGACGGCGACCGACCCGTCGCTCGCGCCGCCGGGCTGCGACTCGTTCTACGTCCTCTCGCCGGCGCCGAACCTCGTGGGCGGTCAGGACTGGCGGCGGGAGGCCGAGCCCTACCGCAAGCGGATCGAGCAGGCGCTCGAGGCGCGGCTTCTGCCCGGCCTGTCGAACGCGATTCTCACCTCGCGCGTGACGACGCCGCTCGACTTTGAGGATCGCCTTAATTCGTGGGCCGGCGCCGGCTTCTCGTTCGAGGCGCTCCTGACGCAGAGCGCCTGGTTCCGCCCCCACAACCGCAGCGAAGACGTGCGCAATCTCTTCCTCGTCGGCGCCGGCGCCCATCCGGGCGCGGGCCTGCCGGGGGTTCTGTCGTCGGCCCGCGTTCTCGACAAGGTGGCCCCGGATGCCTCGGTTTTCGTTTGATCTGGCGAGCAGGAGCGACCATCGCGAATGCCGCGAGGCGATCCGGCTCGGCTCGAAATCCTTCTACGCCGCCTCCCGCCTCCTGCCGGCCGACGTTCGCCGCCGCGCGTTCGCGCTCTACGCCTTCTGCCGCCTCTCCGACGACGCGGTCGACCTTGCCTCGGGCTCGACCGCGGCGGTCGCGCGGCTGAGAGAGCGGCTGAGGCGCGCCGCCGAGGGGCGGCCCCTGCCCTACCCCGCCGACCGCGCCATGGCCGATCTCATGCGCCGCGCCGGCCTGCCCGCTGGCCTGCCCGAGGCGCTGCTCGAGGGACTCGCATGGGACGCGGAGGGACGCGTCTACGAGACGCTCGACGATCTTCTCGACTATGCCGCCCGCGTCGCCGGCGCGGTCGGGGTGATGATGGCGCTGATCATGGGCGTGCGCGCGCCCCATGCGCTGGCGCGCGCCTGCGACCTCGGCTGCGCGATGCAGCTCACCAACATCGCCCGCGACGTCGGCGAGGACGCGCGCATGGGCCGCCTCTATCTGCCGCGCGACTGGCTGAGAGAGGCCGGGATCGACCCGCATGCCTTCCTCGCCGACCCTCGGCCCGACGCGCCCGCGCGAGGCCTCGTCGCGCGGCTCCTCGACGAGGCTCAGCGGCTCTACGGCCAAGCCGAGCGGGGCGTCGCGCTCCTGCCGGCGAACTGCCGCCCGGCGATCCACGCCGCCGCCCTCATCTACGCCGAGATCGGCGCCGAGATCGAGCGCAACGGTTACGAATTCGGTGACCCGGCGCGCCCGGGTTGGCGGCCGGCGCAAGGTCGAGCTTCTGGCGCGCGCCGTCGTCGAGGCGCGGCGCCTGTCGGCCGGCGCGCCCTCGCCGAGCCTCCAGTGCGGGCGCTTCCTGATCGAGGCGGCGGCGAGCGGCCGCCCGGCGCCCAGGCGGCCGTCGCGAGCGATCGTCGAATGGCGCGCCTCGTTCCTGAGCACGCTCGAAACCTTCGAGCGCCTGAAGCGCGCCGAGCGGGGCGAGCCGTCTCACGACTTTGCCGGCGCCTGACGCGGCCGATGGACCCGAAATACTACGGCCTGATCGAGATGGCGCTGACGGGCGCGGTCGCGCTCGGCTTCGGCTTCTGGCAGCTCTGGTCGGTGTCGCAGGCGAAGAAGCGGCGGCTCGAACGAGAGCGGCGGGAGAAGCCGGAGGGTTGATGCGCAGCGGCGAGGAACGATAAGCGAGAGCATGAGACCCGTTCATCCCGGCCGAATCCTCAGGCGCGAAATGCAGGCGCGGAAGCTTTCCGCCAACGCGCTCGCGCTGGCGCTGCGCACGCCTTCGGGCCGCGTCGCCGACATCGTCAACGGCAAGCGCGGCGTCTCGCCCGAGACGGCGCTCCGCCTCGGCCGCTACTTCGGCAATAGCGCGCGCTTCTGGCTTAATTTGCAGACGAGCTACGAATTGGCGGCGACCGAGGCGGAACTCGGCGACAGAATTTTCGCCGAGGTGACGCCCGCGGCGCCTTGAGCGGTGCGGTCACGCTTCAGGCGAACAGCTTCTCGCCGACGAACGCGCCCTGGGGCGTTCCGCCCGGGCAGGCGAAGAGGCCGCTGCCGGCGTGGGTGGTGAACTGGTTGAGGGCGTCGAGCTTGGCCATGTTCTCGTAGATCTTGATGAAGCCGGTCCTCGGGTCGCGCTGGTAGCAGAGGAAGAAGAGCCCGGCGTCGACCATCATGCCCTGCCGCCAGGGCGGCCAGCGCTCGGCGGTGAAGCGGACGCCGTCGTTGAAGGAATAGGGCCGGCGGAAGATCTGCGCGCCGGCGTTGGTGGCGGCCGCGCCGAGGCGCACGTGGGAAGTATCGGCGATCGCCGGATTGCCGTCGTTGTCGACGCGGTCGAGGTCGAGCGCGTCGCGCTCGTTCGCCTTGCCGACCGGCGCGCCCGAATATTTGTGGCGGCCGATCACCTCTTCCTGGAAATCGACCTCGGTGCGGTCCCAATGCTCGAGCGAGATGCGGATCCGCCGCACGACCACATAGCTGCCGCCGACCATCCAGTCCGGGCCTTCGTCGCCGACCCACACGACCTCGTCGAAATCGAGCGGACTGTCGGGCGTAGGCGTGGTCGCGCTTCCGCGCGGATTGTTGGTCCCGTCCTTGAAACCCATGAGGTTGCGCGGCGTCGCGTCGGCCGGTCCGTCCGGCAGGAAGCCCGCCTGCGCCCAGCGGAACTGCGCAAGGCTATACGAGAGGCGGGAGAGTTCGCGGATCGCGTGAAAGGCGACGACCGGATCGTCGGCGCAGGCCTGAACCGAGAGGTCTCCGCCGGTCAGCGCCGGATCGAGCTGATCGCCGTTGAACTTCGGCATGTCGACCAGCGCGGCCGGCCGCCTGGCGGCGAGGCCGTAGCGATCGGCGCCGTCTTTCACGAACAATCCCGGGCCGAAGCCGAAGGTGATGGTGAGGCGCGACGGCTGGAGCCCGAGCGCCGAGCCGCCGTCCGGCCCCTCGACCGAGAGATCGTCCCCAAGCTCGCGGACCGTGTCGCCGGCGCACATCCTCGCCGCCCCCGCAGTCCAGAGCTGGAGCATCCCGACGAGGTCGTCGCGCGTTTTGGCGAGGCAGTCGAAGGCGGCGAAATAGCTCGCCCGCTGCGGACGCGTGGCGATGCCGCCCTGACGGGCCCCGTAGAATGGTTCGCGGGCCGGCGACGCAGGCAGCGGCGGGGCTTCGGCCGGCGTTGCAGCGCGCGCGACCGCGCCGGCGCCGAAGCTCACAAGCGCCCCGCCCGCGCCGACGAGGAGGCCGCGCCGGGATGGGCCGCCGCGCGATCCCGAGAACGGGCAGGTCATTTCGCGAGCACGAGGGTGTTGTTCTCGTCCTCGACGAAATAGAAGCCGTCGCCGGCCGGCGTCATCGCGATGCCGAAGAGATCGCCGCTGCCGGGCGGCTTCTGCGCCTTGTTCGGATCGATCCAGCGCGCCTTGATCTGGTCGCCGCTCGCCGGATCGACCTCGACCACCTGGCCGTTCTGCGCGTTGACGACGAGAAGATGTCCGTTCGGCGCGAAGGTCATCGCGAGCGGGCGCTGGAGGAGGCCGTCCTTGGTGACGGTCCTTCCGACGCCCGCGCTGTGATCGCGAGAAACCGCATCCCAGACGGCGTTGATGCGGTTGCCGGTGGCGTCGGAGACGTAGAGCGTCCCGTCGGGCCCGAGCGCGAGGCCCGTCGGGCCGATGATGAAGACGTCCTTGTTCGGTTGGCCGCCGAAGCCGCTGGCGACGATCGTCTGATCGACGACCTCGGGCGGCGCGCCGTCCTTGATCGAAAGCTTGAGGCGGACCACCGTCTGTTGGTTGACGACGCGCGGATCGCCGTCCGGCGACCCCACGCCGAAGCCGGTGTTGCTGACGAAGATCGTCGCTCTGTCGCCCTCGTCGAGCGTCGCCATGTTGCCCCAGGGCATGTTGATGCCGTCGTTGGCGATCACTTTCGCAACCTTGCCGCCGGCGTCGAGGACGATGAGGCAGCCCGGCCCCTTGGTGCCGGTCGTTCCGTCCGAACTCGGCGCGCTGCCGACGATCACCCAGCCGGATTTCAGCATCGTCATCGCGGTCGTGAGACCCACGCCGCCCGGGCATCCTTCGAGGTTGCGCGGGAGCGACGCGAAGGTCGTGAGCTTCTTTGTCGTGGGGTTGATGGCGACGATCGTCGTGCCGAGCCCCTGCAGATTGCCCTCGTTGTTGAAATTGGTGACGAGAACGTCGTCCTTCTGCACGCCGCCTGCGGACGCGGGCGCGACGACGATCGCGTAGGGGTTCTGGTCGCCGTTCTCGGGCACGGTGGACGAGAGCGTCGTCTGGCGGTGGACGCTGTCGAGGAAGGCGCCCGAGGTCGCGGCGAGCGCCGGGGCGCAGGAGAGAAGGGCGAGGGCGCAAAGCACCGCCCTCGTCCTGAGGAGCCCGCGAAGCGGGCGTCTCGAAGGACCTGGCCAGGGAGTCCTATGGAGCGTCCTTCGAGACGCGCCTTCGGCGCTCCTCAGGACGAGGGAGGTGGTCCTTCGAGACGCGCCTTCGTCGCTCCTCAGGACGAGGGAGGTGGAATGGCGAAGCGCTTCCTCGAGACTTCCGAGGGAGGCGGTCGAGGTCCCGTTCCGGGTCGTCATGGCGTGTTCTCCTTCATTCCGGGCGCCGCGACGCTCGTGGATCTTGCGGACGGTCGGTCGGTTTCGGCGGCGCCGCCGCGCCCGGCGGACGCAACGCGCGGGTAGGCCATCACGGCGCCCTCGACGGTGAGGCGAACCTCGTCTCCGGGTTGCGGCGCGCGATGCCCGGGAACGCGACTCGCGATCGTCCCGGCCGCGCCGGCAAGGGCGAGGCGCACGCTCGCGTCATGGCCGTAGAACGCAACCTCGACGACCCTGGCCCGCGGCGCATGCCCGTTCGGCATCGTCACGAAGCGGATCTGTTCCGGCCGCACCATCACGTCGGCCGGCCCGTCCGGCGCCGGACGCGCGAGCGGCAGGCGGCCGAGCGCCGAGATCGCGGCGCCTGCCTCGACGGTTCCCCGAAGGATCACCGCCTCGCCGACGAATTGCGCCATCGCCGCGTCGACCGGCTCGCGATAGAGCGTCGCCGGCGCGCCGACCTGGGCGACCCTGCCGTCCCGCAGCACCGCGACTTCAGCGCCCATCGCGAGGGCCTCCGCCTGGTCGTGGGTCACGAGCAAAGCGGTCGCGCCGGACGCGGCGAGGGCGGCGGCGACCGCCTGGCGGGTCTCGACTCTCAGCGCCGCGTCGAGCGACGAGAACGGTTCATCGAGCATCACGAGCCGCGGCTGAGGCGCGAGCGCGCGGGCGAGCGCCACGCGCTGCTGCTCGCCCCCCGAAAGCTGATGGGGCGCGCGATCCGCGTAGGCCGCCGGGAGACCGACCGCCGTCAGCAGCCGCTCGATCCTCGGGCGGTCGCGCCGCTCGCGGCGGCTGAGGCCGAAAGCCACGTTGTCGAGCACGCTGAGGTGCGGAAAGAGCGAGCCCTCCTGCGCCACATAGCCGATGCGGCGCCGCTCGGGCGGAACGTGGACGCCGGCGCCGCTCATGACCTCGCCATCCATCGCGACTTCGCCAGACGAAGCACGCTCGAAGCCGCAGATCACCCTGAGAAGCGTCGTCTTGCCGCTGCCGGACGCGCCGAGGACGGCGACGAGCGAACCCGCGGCGACCTCGAGATCGACGCCGCGCAAGACCGGCTTCTCGCCAAAGCTCTTCTCGAGATGCGTGACCGAGAGGCGCGCCATCGCTTCACACCCGATCCGCGAACGCCGCGGCGCCGAATTTGTTGGCGAAGAGCCACGTGAAGGCGAACGACAGGCAGAGCAGGATCGCCGCGAACGGGGCCGCCGCCGCGAAGGCGAGCGACGAGGTGTCGGCCCAGATTTCGGTCGCAAGCGTCCTGACGCCGACCGGCGACAGGAGGAGCGTCGCGGTCAGTTCCGTCGAGACGAAGATGAACACCATGGCGGCGCCCGCGCCGATCCCGCTCGCGGCGAGCGGCAGGACGACGCGCGCGGCGACCGTAAACCCGTCGCCGCCGAGAGAGCGCGCGACCTCTTCGAGGCGGGGAGGGATCTGCGACAGCGCAGCGCGAATGCCGACGAGCGCCAGCGGCAGGAAGAGAATCGCATAGACGAGCGCCAGCAGCGGCAGGCTCTGGTAGAGCCACGGCGCGGACTGGACGGTGAGCGAGATCAGCGCCAGCGCCACGACGATGGCGGGCGCGCCGAGCGCGAGATAGGCCGCCCGCTCGATCAGCGCCGACGAGCGGGTCGGATAGCGGACGGCGAGATAGCCGATCGGGGCCGCGATCAGGAGCGCGGCGGCGGCGCCTGCGAGGCCGAAGCCGACGGTGTTCAGGGTCGCGCCGAGGAGCGCCGTCGAGGATGGGGCGACCGGCGAGGTCGCGGCGTGAGCATGCTGGAAGAGCCAGTAGACCACCATGCCGACCGGCACGCCGAGCGTCGCCAGCACGAGCAGCGAGATGAGCGCAAGCGCGGGCCAGCGCCACGCGCCCAGAGGGAGGGGCGCTGCGGCGCGTCGCGCGCCAGCCCCTATGCGGGCGTAGCGGGCGCGGCCGCGCACCTTGAGCTCCGCGATCAGCAGGATGAGGCAGAGGCCGACAAGCACGAGCGCGAGAAGCGACGTCTCCGGGCCGTCGAGCCCGATGCGGTATTGCGCGTAGAGTTCGGTCGTAAAAGTGCGGAAGCGCAGAAGCGCGAAGGCGCCGAACTCGGTCAGCGTGTCGAGGGCGACGAGCAGCACGCCGCCGAGCAGCGCCGGCCGAAGCTGCGGCAGGACGACCCGCGCGAACGATCCCCACGCGCCCTGGCCAAGCGCCCGCGCCGTCTCTTCGAGCGCCGGGTCGAGCCCGCGCAGCGCCGCCGCGACCGGCAGATAGACGAGCGGAAAATAGGCGAAGGTGACGACGATCAGCGCGCCGCCGAAGTCCTGGAGCGCGTTGCTGAGCGACACCCAGGCGAAGCTCGCGATGAACGGGGGAACCGCGAGCGGCGCGGCCATCAGCACCGACCAGATTCTGCGGCCGGGACAATCCGTGCGCTCGATGAGCCACGCGGCCGAGACGCCGATGACCGCCGTCGTGACGGAGGTCGCAGCCACGAGCGAGACCGTGTTGACGAGCAGGGCGCCGACGAGCGGACGAAAGAGGAGCGCCACGGCCTCCGAGGCGCCGAGGCTGGACGCCTGGACAATCGTCAGGAGGATTGGCGCGAGGACGACGACGGCGCCGGCGACCGCCGCGGCGACGAGCGCGAGCGGCGGCCTGGCGTGACCGACGTCCCGCCTGACATCCGCGCCGATCGCGCCGGTCGCGCTCGCCGACATCGTGGGCCTCTCTCAGATGAGGCCGGCTTCGCGCAGAAGCGCGGCCGCGTCGCGATCGTCGCCGATGTCCTTGATCGCGATCGAGGGCGGCGAGAGTTCCGACATGGGCTTCAGCAGGGGGTTTGCGGCGACGCCCGCGGCGAGCGGATATTCGAAGGTGATGTCGAGGCGGGACACCATCTCCTGAGCCGGTTTGCTCACGAGATAGGCGAGGAACTTCTGGGCGGCCGCCTGGTTGCGCGAGGCCTTGAGGACGGCCGCGCCCGAGACGTTGACAAGGCCGCCGACGTCGCCGCCGCCGAAGTGATGGATGCCGCTCTTCGTCTTGTCGGCGCCGGTCTCCATCCTGAGCCGCGCCCAGTAATAGTTGTTGACGATGCCTGCCGCGGCGGCGCCGCGCTCGACGGCGGCGACCACGCCCTCATCGTCGTCGAAGAGCGCCGCATTCTCGCGTAGGCCTTTGAGCCAGTCGAGGGCGGCCGCGCGGCCCTTGAGCGAAGCGATGGAGCCGACGAGCGGCAGGAAGTCGGCGTCGGTCGGGGCGATGGCGAGCTTGCCCTTCCATTCGGGCCTGGCGAGGTCGAGGAGCGACGCGGGCAGTTCCGCTTCCTTGACCATGTCCTTGTTGAAGACGAGCACGTTCTCGCGCGCCAGCACGCCGACCCAGTCTCCGTTCGGGCCGCTGTCCGCCGCCGGGACGCTCGCCAGCGTCGAGGGCTGAACCTTGGCGAGGAGCCCCTTCTCCGACAGGAGTTGGAGCTCGGGCGAATTCTCGGTGAAGAAGACGTCGGCCGGAGAGGACGCGCCCTCCTTGACGAGCTCGCTCGCAAGCTCGGGCGCCTCGCCGTTCTTGACCTTGACCTCGATCCCGGTCTCCTTGGTGAAGGCCTTCGTCAGGAGATCGACCGTCTGCTCGTGCTGCGCCGAATAGAGCGTCAGCGTCATGGCGCGAGACGGCGTGGCTGCGAAGGCGAGGAGCGCGGCGAGGGCGGCGGTCGTCGCGAACGCGCGCCGCGCGCGAGCCTCGCGGCGACGAAATCGAACGAATGGCGTCACGGGCGGCTCTCCTTGCGGCCGGGGCGCGACGCGCGCGCCGTTGCAATGTCGGCGGTCGTGTCCCTGGTCGAATGAGCCCTAGCGTCGCCCCGAAAAGCGGGCAAGATCAGCGTGCTCAGATTGCAATCGTTTCAATTTAGAAGCGTTCTAAATCGGGCGCGCCGCATGGCGGCGTCGCCGTGCGATCACCGCCGCCTCGGCATGCGGAACGGCAGCATGAGGCGCACCAGCGGATGGGCGAAGCGGTCGAGCGACAGGCTCTCGTGCAGCGAGGCGACCTCTTCGCCGAAGAGCGCATGGCAGACGAGCGAGCGGGCGTAGAACGGCGTGTCTTCGAAACGCCTCGCGACGCGCGCGCGCCCGTCGTCGGCGCGGGTCGAGCGCGCGACGCCCCAGCGCGTCCTCGGCAGCAGGGCGACGGGCGGCGGCGGCAGCGCCTCGAACCCGCCGTTGCGGTCGAAGGCGAGCGCCAGCGAAAGCGGGCCGGCGCGCCGCCGCTCGGCGTCGTAGAGGATCGTCGCGCCGGAGCGCGTCGCCGCGCGCGACCAGGTCCAGCGGGCGAAGCCCTGCTCCAGCGGTTCGTCGCCCGCGTTGGCGTCGAAATAGCCGGCGCCACGCCAGCGAACGTCGGGCGCGTCCATCGCCACCTCGACCTGCGCGATGGGCAGGATCGGCCGCCACCAGTGGCCGCCCGCCTCGTCGAGGGTGAAGACGCGCGCGTTCAGCGCTTCGCCCCGGACTGCGATCCTGCCCCTGATCCGGTGCGGGATCGGACTTGCCGTTTCGTCGATGTCGAGCGTCAGCGCGTCTCCCTGCCAGCGGGCCTCGGAGCGGCCGATCGCGAGCCCGTGAGGAGAGACGGAAACCGCCTCGTGGGGGCGCTCGGTCATCGCCCAGGTCGAGCCTTTCGGCCCGTAGAGGGCGACGTTGACGGCGCAGTGGTCGAGCGGCGCCCTGCGGCCGGCCCACGCGTAATAGGGCGAGAAGACGCTGCCGACGAAGGCGATGACGGTGAGCCCGTGGCGGCCATCGTCGCTCAGCGCGTCGACGTACCACCACGCGTAGCCGCCCGGCTTGACCGGCCGGTCGAACCGAGGTCCCTCACGATCCTCAGCGCCGCCTGCCGGCCCGAGAGCGCCGCCATCGGGACCCCTGCGCCCGGATGGACGCTGCCCCCCGCCAGATAAAGTCCGGGCAGCCGGGTCGCCGCCCCCTCCCGCGCGAAGGTCGCCTTCCAGCCGTGCGTCGCCTGGCCGTAGAGGGCGCCGTGCGTCGAGGGAAACGTCATCGCGAAATCCTGTGGGGTCGTGCGGACGATGGTTGCTCGCGACCGCTCGATCGTCAGGCCGCACCGCGTGAGAAGTCTGAACGCCGCGTCCTCGCATGTCTCGATCTCCGCTGCGGTGAGGGGCTTCGTCGCCGGCCGCGCCGGCGCGTTGACGAGGCAGAAGACGCGCTCGGGGCGCTCCCGCTCAGGCGCGCCGTCGGCGTCAGGATCGCGATCCTCGGCGCAGACGTAGACCGTCGGGGCCTCGGGCAACCTGGCGCGGGCGAAGAGGTCGTCGAACTCGGAGCGGCTGTCGCGCGAGAAGAAGACGTTGTGGCGGACGAGCGGGAAGCCGGTGACCCGCGCCGTCATCGCCAGCGTCATCGCGGAGAGGGACCGATCGCCGGACGGCGCGGCGACCGCGCGGCGCGCCTCGGCCCCGAGCCCGCCGTCGGCGAGCGCCGCGACGTCGCCGTTCCAGACGATCGCGTCGGCCGCGATCCGCTCGCCGTCGTCGGTCTCGACGCCCGTCGCCCGGCCGCCCACGGCGAGCACGCGGACGACCCTTCGGCCGAAGCGGAACTCGGCGCCGAGCCGCTCGGCGAGCGCCCGAAAGGCGTCGGCGAGTCGGGCCACGCCGCCCTCGACGGTCCAAACGCCCTCGCGCTCGACATGCGCGACGAGCATGAGGGTCGCCGGCGCCAGGAAGGGCGAGGAGCCGCAATAGGTGGCGTAGCGGCCGAAGAGCTGCCTCAGCCTGGGGTCGCGGAAATAATCCTCGAGCGACCGCGCGAGCGTCGTGAACGGGGCGATGCGCGCGAGCGCGCCGACTTTGGAAAGGCCGATCCGGGCGGAGAGCTCGACCGGCCCAGCGCGGGCGCCCATGATGAAGCTGTCGCGCAGCGTCGCGTAGGTCGCCTCGGCGCGCTTGCAGAAGCGGCGATAGCCGTCCGCCTCGGCCGCGCCGGCCAAACGCATGATCGCCTCCGCGCTGCGGTCGACGTCGGAATAGAGGTCGAGGCGCGAGCCGTCCCCCCAGGCGTGGCGTGCGAGTTGGTCGGCGGGCTTGAGCGTCACCCAGTCGGAAAGCCTGGCCCCTGCGTCCTCGAACAGACGCTCGAACGCCCAAGGCATGGTGAGCACGGTCGGACCGGCGTCCATCGGGCGGCCGTCGACAACGACCTCGCGCATCTTGCCGCCCGGCCGGTCGGCGGCCTCGATCAATGTCGTGCGAAATCCGTTGGCGGCGAGCGCGAGCGCGGCGGCGAGCCCGCCCATTCCGGCCCCGGCGATCACGACGCGACGCTCCGTCATGCCGGCCTCCTCATGGGCGTTGCCGCGGCCGCGAATTTGTGTCAAGATAACTTGACAAGTCGAAAAGACAAGGTTTCTTGACACTGGAGGCGTTTGTGGCGACCGGAGACCGCATCGAGCTCACCCTGGAGGCCGCCGTCGCCCATGCGCAAGGGGCGGGCGCCGCGCCCCTCCTCGCCTCGGCGCTCCATTACGCCGTCTTCCCCGGGGGCCACCGGATCCGGCCGCAGCTCTGCCTCGCGGTCGCCCGCGCCTGCGGCGACGGCGACAGGAGGGCGACCAACGCAGCGGCCGCAGCGATCGAGCTGCTCCATTGCGCCTCCCTCGTCCACGACGACCTGCCGTGCTTCGACGACGCCGACACGCGCCGCGGCAAGCCGTCGGTCCACGCCCAATATGGCGCGCCGATCGCCGTGCTCGCAGGCGATGCGCTGATCGTGCTGGCGTTCGAGACGCTGGCCCGCGAGGTCGAGGCCGGCAAGCTCGCCGCGCTGATCGGGATTGTCGCCGCCGCGGTCGGCGCGCCGCGCGGCATCGTCTCTGGCCAGGCCTGGGAATGCGAGGCGGCCGTGCCGCTCGTCGACTATCACGCCGCCAAGACCGGCGCGCTTTTCGTTGGCGCGACCATGGCGGGGGCGGCCTCCGCCGGCCTCGATCCCGAACCGTGGCGGACGCTCGGCCAGAAGATCGGCGAGGCCTACCAGGTCGCCGACGACCTGCGCGACGTGCTCTGCACGGCCGACGAACTGGGCAAGCCGATCGGCCAGGACGCCGCCCGCGTCCGGCCGAACGCCGCGGCGCAGCTCGGAGTAGCCGGCGCCAAGGCCCGCCTCGAGACGCTGGTCGAAGCCGCGGCGAACGCGATTCCGGCCTGTCCGCGGCGCGCCGAGCTTTGCGCGGCGATCGACGCGCAGACGCGCGCGCTCTTCCCGGCCGAGCTCGCGCGGGCGGCGGCCTGACGCCGCGACGGCGATGGCTCCGCGCCTTCGTCCCTGGGACCTGGCGTTCACGGAGCGCCTGAGGGACCGGCGCGCCGGCCTCATCGCGGATCCCGCCTTCCAGCGCTGGGCGACGCGCTCGCCCCTCACCGGCTGGCTCGCCCGGCGCAAGGCGCGCGCGCTCTTCGACCTCAGCGCCGGCTTCGTCTATTCGCAGATCCTCAGCGCCTGCGTGAAGCTCGGGGTTTTCGAATTTCTCAAAGGAAAACCCGCCGCCGTCGAGGCGGTCGCGGCGCACGCGAAACTCGAGGGGCCGGCGGCGCTCCGCCTGCTCAAGGCGGCAGCCTCGATCGGGCTTCTGAAACGACTGCGCGACGGCCGCTTCGCCCTCGACGATCTCGGCGCGGCGACGATCGGCAACCCCGGCGTTGCGGCCTTCGTCGCCCACCACGACCTCTTCTACGCCGACCTCGCCGATCCCGTGGCGCTGCTGCGCGGCGAGCGGGCGACCGCGCTCGGCCAGTTCTGGACCTACGCCGGGAGCCCGCCCGGAGGGGAGCGCGGGCCCGAGGGGAACGCGGACACCGCGCCCTACAGCGCGCTCATGTCGCGGACGAACGGGCTCGTCGCCGATACCGTGCTCGACGCCTATCCGTTCGCGAAACGTGGCCTTCTCCTCGACGTCGGCGGCGGCGAGGGCGATTTCGCCATTCTCGCGGCGCGACGGTTCCCCGAGCTCAAGATCATTCTCTTCGACCTGCCCTCTGTCGCCGAGCGGGCGCGGGCGCGGATCGAGGCGGCCGGCCTCGGGGCGCGGGTGAGCGTCGCCGGCGGCGACATGCTGCACGACCCGCTGCCTGGGGGGGCCGACGTCGCGACCCTGGTGCGCGTCCTGCACGACCATAACGACGCGGAGGCTGGCGCGATTCTCGCCTCCGTCCGCAGGGCCCTGCCGCAGAACGGCGAGATCGTCGTCGCCGAGCCGATGTCGGGGATTCGCGGGGCCGAGCCGACCGGCGACGCCTATTTCGGGCTCTACTTCATGGCGATGGGGCGCGGCCAGGCGCGCGCCCCCGACGAGATCGCGAGCCTCCTGATGGAGGCCGGGTTCCACCGTCCGCTGCGCCTGAGGACCCCGAATCCCTTGACCGTCAGCGTCATGACGGCCTTTGGAGTGTAAATTTAACTTGACGCTTTTTGATGACAAGTTAGACTTACATGCGAGGGAGTCCATCGCGAGAGGGCCCGGCATGCTCAGTTCCCTGGCCGTCGTTCTGGAGGAGCCGAAGCGCTTGACGCTGGCTACTCTTCCGCTCGCCGCGCCGACCGCGTCCGATGTCGTCGTCGAGACCCTGTGGAGCGGGGTCAGCGCCGGCACCGAGCGGCTGCTCTTTACCGGCCGGATGCCCCACTTCCCCGGCATGGGCTACCCGCTCGTGCCGGGCTACGAGAGCGTCGGCCTCGTGGTCGAGGCTGGCCCCGAGGCCGACGTCGCGGTCGGCGAGCAGGTGTTCGTGCCGGGCGCGCATTGCTTCGGCGCGGTGCGCGGCCTGCATGGGGGGGCGGCGTCTCGCCTTGTCGCTCCGGGCGCACGCGTGGTTCCGGTATCGAAGGGCCTCGGCGAGAAGGCGGTGCTGCTCGCCCTCGCCGCGACCGCGCATCATGCCCTCTCGGGCTCGGACCTGAGCCGCGGCGCGCTGATCGTCGGCCACGGCGTCCTCGGCCGCCTCATGGCCCGGCTTGCGGCCTTGTCCGGCGGCGAGCCCCCGGTCGTCTGGGAGACCAACCCCGAGCGCCGCGGCGGCGCGCTCGGATACGCCGTCA
The DNA here is from genome assembly GCA_963829505.1 of uncultured Alphaproteobacteria bacterium. Classification (GTDB taxonomy): domain Bacteria; phylum Pseudomonadota; class Alphaproteobacteria; order Rhizobiales; family Beijerinckiaceae; genus Roseiarcus. The sequence goes on along the minus strand of CAWHIL010000004.1, from coordinate 488,169 downwards.
CGTCCCCGGACGAGGACCCCCGCAAGACCTATCCGCTGATCGTCGACGTGAGCGGCGACGCCGCCGCTCTCGATTCGCTCGTCCAGCGCCTCGCGCCGGGCGGCGAGATCGTGCTCGCGGGCTTCTACGACCGCGTCGGCTTCGCCTTCCCGCCGGCCTTCATGCGCGAGGCCCGCTTCCGTGTCGCCGCCCAGTGGCGCGAGGGCGATCTCGCCGAAGCCGCGCGGCTCGTCGAGACGGGCGCGCTCGAACTCGACGGACTTATCACCCATCGCCGTCCCGCGAGCGCGGCGCCGGAGGCCTATGCAATCGCCTTCGACGATCCCGCCTGCCTCAAGATGGTGCTCGATTGGAGGGCGCAGTCATGACCATCGGCCACGCCTTTCTGACGCCCGAGGAGATGGCGCGCGGGCCCGCCCATCTCGAGGCCGAGACGGAGCCGGCCCCGGCGACGAAGGCGACGCAGATCATCGCGATCTACGGCAAGGGCGGGATCGGCAAGAGCTTCACCCTCGCCAACCTCTCCTACATGATGGCGCAGCAGGGCAAGAAGGTGCTCCTCATCGGCTGCGACCCGAAGAGCGACACGACCTCGCTCCTGTTCGGCGGCCGCGCCTGCCCGACGATCATCGAGACCTCGACAAAGAAGAAGCTCGCCGGCGATTCCGTCGCCATCGGCGACGTCTGCTTCAAGCGCGACGGCGTGTTCGCCATGGAGCTCGGCGGCCCCGAGGTCGGCCGCGGCTGCGGCGGACGCGGCATCATCCACGGCTTTGAGCTGCTCGAGAAGCTCGGCTTCCACGAATGGGGCTTCGACTTCGTCCTGCTCGACTTCCTCGGCGACGTCGTGTGCGGCGGCTTCGGCCTGCCGATCGCCCGCGACATGTGCCAGAAGGTAATCGTCGTCGGCTCGAACGACCTCCAGTCGCTCTACGTCGCCAACAACGTGTGCTCGGCGGTCGAGTATTTCCGCAAGCTCGGCGGCAACGTCGGCGTCGGCGGCCTCGTCATCAACAAGGACGACGGCACGGGCGAGGCCGAGGCCTTCGCCGCGGCCGCCGGCATTCCCGTGCTCGCCTCGATTCCGGCCGACGACGACATCCGGAAGAAGAGCGCGAACTACGAGATCATCGGCAGGCCCGGCGGCCGCTGGGCGCCGCTCTTCGAGACGCTCGCGACCAACGTCGCCGAGGCCCAGCCGAACCGGCCGACCCCGCTCTCGCAGGAGGGGCTGCTCGGCCTCTTCAGCGGCGACGCGGTCGGGCGCCATGTCGTCCTCGACCCCGCGACTATCGAGGATATGTGCGGCGCGGCCCTGAAACCGAAGCCGTCGCTCGAGATCGTCTACGACGCGAGCGTGTGAGGCGTGGACCATGAGCCGATCATGACGGACCGTCTCGACATCAAGCCTCCTGGCGATCCGGCGCCCGACGCGAGCCTCGGCGCCTCCGGCTCCGGCGCCGACGCGTCCTGCCATTCCGATCGCGCGACGTTGCGCGCGGCGGCGAAGGCGGCGGGATCGGGCGAGACGCTCGAGCGATACGCCCGCGACTATCCGATGGGGCCGCACGACCAGCCGCAGAGCATGTGTCCGGCGTTCGGCGCGTTGAGGGTGGGCCTCCGGATGCGCCGGACCGCCAGCGTGCTCTCTGGGTCGGCCTGCTGCGTCTACGGCCTCACCTTTACCGCGCATTTCTACGGGGCGAAGCGGACGGTCGGCTACGTTCCGTTCAACTCCGAGACCCTCGTCACCGGAAAGCTCTTCGAGGACATCCGCGAGGCGGTCTTTTCGCTCGCCGACCCCGACCGCTACGACGCCATCGTCGTCATCAACCTCTGCGTCCCGACCGCCTCGGGCGTGCCCTTGAAGCTCCTGCCGAAGGAAATCGAGGGCGTGCGCGTCATCGGCATCGACGTGCCGGGCTTCGGCGTTCCGACCCACGCCGAGGCCAAGGACGTGCTGGCGGGGGCGATGCTGCACTTCGCCAGGACCGAAGCCGAGCAGGGTCCGGTGCAGGCGCCGCGCGCGCCGCGGCCGGACAAGCCGACCGTGACGCTGCTCGGCGAGATGTTCCCGGCCGATCCGGTGCAGATCGGGGGCATGCTCGATCTCCTCGGCCTCGCCGCGGGGCCGACCGTGCCGACGCGCGAATGGCGCGAGCTTTACGGCGCGCTCGACTGCGCGGCGGTCGCCGCGATCCATCCCTTCTACACCGCCTCGGTGCGCGAGTTCGAACTCGCCGGGCGCGCCGTGGTCGGCTCGGCGCCCGTCGGCGTCGACGGGACGGCCGCCTGGCTCGAGGCGATCGGCCGCGCCTGCGGGGTCGCGGCGGCCCGCATCGACGCCGCCAAGGCCAAGCTCCTGCCGGCGATCCGGAGCGCGCTCGCGGCGACCCCGATCAAGGGCCGGGTCACGCTGTCCGGCTACGAAGGATCGGAGCTCATCGTTGCGCGCCTCATGGTCGAGAGCGGCGCGGACGTTCGCTATGTCGGGACGGCGTGCCCGAGGACGCGCTTCTCCGACGCCGACCGAGAGTGGCTCGAAGCGAGAGGCGTCGCGGTCAAGTTCCGCGCGTCGCTCGAGGACGATTGCGCCGCCCTGAACGAATTCTCGCCCGACCTTGCGATCGGCACGACTCCGGTCGTGCAGAAGGCCAAGGAGCGCGCAATTCCGTCGCTCTATTTCACCAATCTCATCTCGGCCCGCCCGCTCATGGGCGTCGCCGGCGCGGGCTCGCTCGCCAAGGTCGTCAACGCCTCACTCGCGAGCAAAGGCCGCTTCGACGCCATGCGCGACTTCTTCGAGGGCGTCGGATCGGGACATGCGGCGGGCGTCTGGGAGACCGTCCCGCGCGACCGGCCGGAGTTCAAGGCGAAGCGGCGCGCGAAGTCTGCGAAGCCTCAGGTCGAGGAAATTGGCGCATGCTAGTCCTCGACCACGACAGGGCCGGCGGCTACTGGGGGGCGGTCTACGTCTTCACCGCCATCAAGGGTCTGCAGGTCGTCATCGACGGTCCGGTCGGCTGCGAGAACCTGCCGGTGACGGCGGTGCTGCACTATACCGATGGGCTGCCGCCGCACGAGCTTCCAGTCGTGGTCACCGGCCTCTCGGAGGAGGAGCTCGGCCGGCACGGCACCGAAGGGGCGATGAAGCGGGCGCATGCGACGCTCGATCCCGATCTGCCGAGCGTCGTCGTGACCGGGTCGATCGCCGAGATGATCGGCGGCGGCGTCACGCCCGAAGGGACCGGCCTCCAGCGCTTCCTGCCGCGCACCATCGACGAGGACCAATGGCAGAGCGCCAATCGCGCGATGGCGTGGCTGTGGAGCGAGTACGGACCGAAGAAGGGCCGCGTTCCGAAGCTGAAGGTCCGCGCCGAGGGCGTAAAGCCGAAGGTCAACATCATCGGGCCGGTCTACGGCATGTTCAACATGGCGTCCGATCTCGCGGAAATTCGGCGGCTTGTCGAGGGGATCGGGGCCGAGGTCGGCATGGTCTTCCCGCTCGGCAGCCATCTCGAGGATGTGCCGCGCCTCGCCGACGCCGAGGTCAACGTCTGCCTCTACCGCGAATTTGGCCGGCTCTTGTGCGAGGCGCTCGACCGCCCGTACCTCCAGGCCCCCATCGGCCTGCACACGACGACGAAATTCCTGCGGGCGCTCGGCGAGCTTCTCGGCCTCGATCCGGAGCCGTTCATCGAGCGCGAGAAGCACACGACGATCAAGCCGCTGTGGGATCTGTGGCGCTCGGTGACGCAGGATTTCTTCGGCACGGCGACCTTCGGCGTCGTCGCCAACGAGACGTATGCGCGCGGTTTGCGCCACTTCCTCGAGGAGGAGCTCGGGCTGCCGTGCCAGTTCGCGTTTTCGCGGCGCGCGGGCGAGAAGACGGACAACGCGGCGGTGCGGGAGGCGATCCGGGGGAAGACGCCGCTCGTGCTCTTCGGCAGCTACAACGAGCGCCTCTATCTCGCCGAAGCCGGCGCGCGGGCCATGTACATCCCCGCCTCATTCCCGGGCGCGATCGTGCGCCGGCACACGGGCACGCCCTTCATGGGCTATGCGGGGGCGACCTACGTCGTCCAGGAAGTATGCAACGCGCTGTTCGACGCGCTCTTCAACATCCTGCCGCTCGGCGCCGACCTCGATCGGATCGAGGCGACGCCGTCGCGCATTCACCGCGAACTTCGCTGGGACGAGGCGGCGCGGGCGATGCTCGACGAGGTGGTCGAAACGAGCCCGGTGCTGGTGCGGATCTCGGCGGCCAAGCGGCTGCGGGACGCCGCCGAGCGCGAGGCGCGCGAGGCGGGAGAGGATCGGGTGTCGATCGCGCGCGTCGAACGGGCGCGCGCGCTGGTCGCCGAGGGCCGCGCATGAATGCGCGGACCTAGCAGCCGCAACGAGGATTGGGTGAGGAGAGGACGCATGCTGAAGCGGATCCCCATCGAGGCCGAGCGGGGCCCTCCCGCGGGAGGGCGCCTTCTGTGGTGCGCGCTCGTTCCCCTGTTCGCGCTCGCCGAAGGCGCGCATCGCGCGATCGCCGGCGCAAGGCGCGGCGAAGCGGACGCCGGCCGGCGCGACTGGCTGACGGAGGCGAAGACCCAGGCGTCGATCGCGACGTCCTATGCGCTCATGGCGAGGGCGCTGTTGCACTGATCCGAGCGGCTTCGCCGCTTTAGGAACGCCGGTCGTGACGGTCGTCTCGACATCATCGCCGTGAAGGCGTGCACGGTAAAAATGGAGGTCAATGGATGCCCGACGATAGATCATCACTATCCGGACTGACGGAAGCGGAGGCGCAGGAGTTTCACTCCCTGTTCGTCACCAGCTTCATCGTCTTCACCGTCATCGCGATCATCGCCCACATCCTCGTGTGGTTCTGGAGGCCCTGGATTCCGGGTCCGAAGGGCTATGCGATGATCGACGGCGTGACCAGCGCGGCGCACAGCCTCATCTCAATGATCAGCTGAGGAAGACACCATGTATCGGATCTGGCTGCTCTTTGATCCACGCAGGGCGCTTATCGGGCTCTTTGCGTTTCTGTTCGTCCTCGCGCTGATCATTCACTTCATTCTGCTCAGCACGGATCGATTCAACTGGTTGGAGGGACATCCCGTCAAGACCGGCATGATCGATTCCGCGCCGATCACGATGACCGTGACCGACATCGGGTGAGACGCATGATTTGGCGGGCGCGTAGCCTCGCGCCCGCCAAGAGGTCACGCCCGCTTTGGGCGTGACGCCCTGAAATCGCACCGGCCCCGTTTTCGCCCGCATCCGCGGGCGGCGGCCGGCCGGCGCCCTGAAAGCGCGGAGAACGACCCGTGGCGATGCTGGACTTTGAACGAAGATATCGCGTGCGCGGAGGCACGCTGGTCGGCGGAGACCTGTTCGACTTCTGGGTCGGCCCGTTCTACGTCGGCTTCTTCGGCGTGACGACCGTGCTCTTCACCGCCGTCGGGGTCGCCATGATCGTCTACGGCGCGGCGATCGGGCCGACCTGGAACCTCTGGCGCATCAACATCGCGCCGCCGCCCATCTCCTACGGCCTCGGCTTCGCCCCGCTGAAGGAAGGGGGCCTCTGGCAGATCATCACGATCTGCGCCGTCGGCGCGTTCTTCTCCTGGGCGCTGCGCCAGACCGAAATCGCGCGCAAGCTCGGCATGGGCTACCATGTGCCCTTCGCCTTCAGCTTCGCAATCTTCGCCTACGTGTCGCTGGTGGTGATCCGGCCGGTGCTCATGGGCGCCTGGGGGTTCGCTTTCCCCTACGGCATCATCAGCCATCTCGACTGGGTGTCGAACACCGGCTACCAGTACCTCCACTTCCACTACAATCCCGCGCACATGATCGCGATCTCGTTCTTCTTCACGAACGCGCTCGCGCTGGCGATGCACGGCTCGCTGATCCTGTCGGCGGCGAACCCCCCCAAGGGCGACCTTGTGCGGCCGACCGAATACGAGGACGCGTTCTTCCGCGACGCGATCGGCTACTCGATCGGAACGCTCGGCATTCATCGGCTCGGCGTTTTCCTGTCGATCTCGGCCGCCTTCTGGAGCGCGGTCTGCATCATCCTCAGCGGCCCATTCTGGACCCACGGCTGGCCGGAGTGGTGGAACTGGTGGCTCAACCTTCCGATCTGGCGCTGAAAAACGAAAAGGAGCGGGCGATGTCCGCGTATGAGAACATCTTCACCCGGGTCCAGGTCTGGCCGACCGAGCCCGAGATCGGCCCCGGCGCCGACCGAATCGAGCGCGAGAAGGGCGCCGGCTTCAGCTACTGGCTCGGCTGGATCGGCAACGCTCAGATCGGCCCGATCTATCTCGGGACGCTCGGCGTGCTCTCGCTGATCTTCGGCTTCTTCGCCATCGAGATCATCGGGCTCAACATGCTGGCGTCGGTGAACTGGAATCCGATCCAGTTCGTCCGCCAGCTTCCCTGGCTCGCCCTCGAACCGCCGAAGCCGGAATGCGGCCTTTGCATCATCGCCCCCTTGAGCGAGGGCGGCTGGTGGCAGATGGCCGGCCTCTTCCTCACCACCTCGATCCTGCTCTGGTGGTGGCGCATGTACAGGCGGGCGCGCGAACTCGGGATGGGCACGCACACCGCCTGGGCGTTCGCCTCCGCGATCTTCCTCTATCTGTCGCTCGGCTTCATCCGGCCGCTGCTCATGGGGCACTGGAGCGAGGCGGTGCCGTTCGGCATCTTCCCGCATCTCGACTGGACCGCGTCGTTCTCGATCCGCTACGGCAACCTGTTCTACAATCCGTTCCATATGCTTTCGATCGCCTTCCTCTATGGATCGGCGGTGCTGTTCGCCATGCACGGGGCGACCATTCTCGCGGTCGGCCGCTACGGCGGCGAGCGCGAGGTCGAGCAGATGGTCGACCGCGGCACGGCGGCCGAGCGCGCGGCGCTCTTCTGGCGCTGGACGATGGGCTTCAACGCGACGATGGAGTCGATCCATCGCTGGGCGTGGTGGTTCGCGGTGCTGGTGACCCTGACCGGCGGCATCGGCATCCTGCTCACCGGGACCGTCGTCGACAACTGGTATCTGTGGGGCGTTCAGCACGGCATCGCGCCTGGCTATCCGCACATCTGGCCGCCGGTGGCCGACCCAGCAGCTTCGGGAGCAGGCCAATGAGAGCCGCCGCCGCATTCTTCGGCGTCGTCATCGCGACCTTGCTGACGTTCGCCATGCTGTTCACCGCGGGATGGACGCGCCCGCCGATTGCGGCGCAGCAGATCGGCTTCCGCGGACTGGGCATGGAGCAGGTGACGACGCCCGGGCAGCGGGCGGCGCTCGCCCTCGCCAACGCCCTGCCCGACGCCATTCCCCCCGCCTCGCCCGACGGGCCGAAGGCGACCGAGGTCTATAAGAACGTGCAGGTTCTCAAGGATCTCTCGGTCGACCAGTTCAATACGCTGATGGCCGCGATCACGACCTGGGTCGCGCCGCAGCAGGGCTGCGCTTACTGCCACAACGTCGACAATCTCGCCGAGGACAGCGTCTATGCGAAGGTCGTCGCGCGCCGCATGATCGAGATGACCCGGCATATCAACACCGACTGGAAGGCGCATGTGCAGAACACGGGCGTCGTCTGCTGGACCTGCCACCGCGGCGAACCCATTCCGAAGTACACCTGGTTCAACGACGTCACCTACCCGCAGGCGGGCGGCTTCGCGACCTCGAACTACGGCATGGGGCATCCGACGTGGGCGAACGGATCGACGTCGATGACGCAGGATCCGTACGAGCCGCTCAACGACAAGGACGCGGTCATTCGCGTTCAGGCGACGAAGGCGCTGCCGGTCAGCAGCAACGGAGCCCCAATTCTCGCGACGGAAGCGACCTACGCCCTGATGATCTCGATGTCGGAAGGGCTCGGGGTCAACTGCACCTACTGCCACAACACACGCGAGTTCGGCCAGTGGCCGGAGAGCACGCCGCAGCGCGTGACGGCCTGGCACGGGCTGCAGATGGCGCGTGACCTCAACGGCGCCTATCTCGACCCGCTGAAGGACGTCTTTCCGCCGTCGCGGCTCGGGCCGCACGGCGACGCGCCGAAACTGAACTGCGCCACCTGCCACCAGGGCGCGGCCAAGCCGCTCCTCGGGGTCAGCATCGCCAAGGACTACCCGGAGCTCGGGGGAACGCCGGCAAAATAACGGACGCGCACTGGATCGACGCGACAACGGGTCGCGTCGATCCCTCTCGCCTCGCCTCATGAGACGCGCTACGGACAGAAGGTCTGCGCTTCTCCTCCTGACTGGGGCCAGGGCGGCGACGCCGGACGCCTCTCGGAGGATGCGACGATTACCAGAGTAAGCTCGACCGCGGACGCCGGACCGGCGGCGACCGTCTTCGACGACAAATCCGGGATCCCCGCCTATCTCGAGCGCGTGTACTGGTGGGCCTATGTGCGCCCCTGGGCGATCCGCTTCTTCGAGCGCGACTGGCTGGTCAACGCCATCCTGTTCGGCAATTATCGCAAGCTGCGCGATCGGGCGCTGACGCTCCTCGGCGAGACGCTCGACGGCCGCACGCTGCAGGTCGCCTGCGTCTACGGCGACATGACAGCGCGTCTCGACGAGCGCGTGCGCGAGGGCGACGGCCGAACTCGACGTCGTGGACGTCGTTGAAGGCCAGATCGAGAACCTGCGTCGGAAGCTGCCGCAAGGCTCCAAGGTCCGCAGCCTGCGCATGGATTCGGCGGCGCTCGATTTTCCCGACGGCCGCTACGACCGCGCGCTGCTTTTTTTCCTGCTGCACGAACAGCCGGAAGACTGGCGACGACGCACGCTCGAAGAGACGCTGAGGGTCGTCAAGCCGGGCGGACGCGTCGTGGTCGTCGACTACGCGAGACCCAAGTGGTGGAGCCCGTTCCGCTACATCATGGCGCCGACCCTCGCGTTTCTCGAACCCTTCGCGCTGGACTTGTGGCGGTTCGAGGTGAAGACGTTCCTGTCGCCGTCGGCCTCCGCCCGCGTCCTCCTGCGCGAAACAATGTTCGGCGGCCTTTATCAGCTCGTGGCGCTCGAACGCTGAGATCAGCGGGCGCGATGAGCGGTCGCGAGGACGCGCCCCCCGAGCCGTCACCAGCCGAACTTGATCACCCGCAAGAGGTCTGCGCGCTGATCCGTCCACAGGAACTGCCGGGGCGCCGCGCCAAGCTCCGCCCAGCCGTCCTTCGCCGACAGATAGTCGAGGTCGGCTCCACGTCCGGCGACCGCGACCACGAGGGCGGGCGACCGGCGCCAGATCGAAGTCCCGGCCGGCGGCCGATCGAACAGGCCGCGCGCGGGCACGCCCGCGTCCGCCGCAAGAGCGCCGATCACAGGAGCGAGGTTCAGGGTGCGGCTGCTGATGTGAAACAGCACGGCTCCGCCCGGCGCTAGTTTCTTGAGATAGAGTGCGAGAGCTTCCCGGGTCAGGAGATGCATCGGAATGCTGTCCGATCCGAAGGCGTCGACCACCAGCACGTCGAGCGCGCCGTCCGGCGCGTCGGCGATGGTCAGGCGGGCGTCGCCCAGAACGACCCGTGCTTCCGGCGCGCAATTGCCCAGAAAATTGAAATAGCGCGGGTCGCGCGCGATGCGCTCGACCAGGGGATCGATTTCGTAGAACGTCCAGTCCTGCCCGTCTTTCGCGTAGCAGGCGAGATCGCCCGCGCCGAGGCCGATGACGGCGACGCGGCGCACCGTGTCTTCGGGCCGCGCCGCGAAGAAGCGGCCGAACGGACCTTCGTGGCTATAGTACGACAAAGGCAGATTCGACTCGCCCGGCGCCGAACTCTTCACCCCGTGAAGGGTCGTGCCGTTCATCAGCGTCAGCATCTGCGTGCCGCCGTCGTGGAGGAGGCCGATGCGATGCACGCCGAAGAAGCTTCGCTCGGTCGCGACCTGCGTGCTCGGCTGAGGGGGCAGCGGGACGAGCAGAAAGAGCGCCACGGCAAGGGCGAAGCGCCAATGGCGAGACGAGAAGTTCACCAGCGCCAGCGCCGGCAGGACATATCCGAAGATGAGCAGCGCCACGCCCGCCAGCGGCGCGTGGGGCCCGAACAGCTCGCCCGTCGACGTCGCCTGCGCGCCCGGCTCGCCGAAGTAGAGGCTTCGGACAAGCATGACGACCGCGAGCAGGATCAACGGCAGCGCGACGTCGCCGGCGTCGCCGAGAAGGTCGCGCTTGTCGTCCTGACGCGTTCGGGGCCGCATGAGGCATGATGCGATCAGGGCCAACGGATATTCCCAAACGCTGCGGAAGATGAGGGGCGCGGCCAGCGCGTTGAAGACGCCTCCCAGAACGCCTCCGAGCGAGATGAAGAAGTAGAACTCCGTCAGTTGCGCGGCGGGCGGCCGCCTCTTGGCCAGTTCGCCGTGACAGACCATGGCGATGACGAAGAAACAGGCGAGGTGAAACAGCACGGCCAGCACTGGCTGCACCACTGTGAGGCCCGTGGCCATCACCACCGGGATCAGCGCGACGGGTAGCGCGCGCGCCATGATCGCGTGCGGCAGCGGCGGCTTCCGCGCGAAGGCGAAGACGAAGGTCAGGAGATAGAGGATCAGAGGCGCCACCCACAGCAGCGGCGCCGAGACGACCTCCGAGATGATGTAGGCGGTGACGCCAAGCAAGAGCGAGGATGGGATGAAGGCGAGCGCGATCCACAGTCCGCGCTCGCGGCTGCCGATCGCCGTCCTTTCTCCGGCTGCTTTCACAGAGGCGCTCGTCCGCCCGTAGACGAGCGCGATCGCGCCGCAGACCGCGATCCCGAGAGCGAGAACCCCGAAGCCCGCCGACCAGTAGCTCGACTGCAGATCGAGCGGCAGCGCCGGCTCGACGATCAGCGGATAGGCGACAAGCGCCAGAAGGCTTCCCGCGTTGCTGACCGCATAGAGAAAGTAGGGATCCCGCGCCCCCTCATGGTCCGTGCCTGAAAACCAGTTCTGAAGCAGCGGCGCGGTCGCGGCGATGGCGAACACAGGCAGGCCGCACGTCAGGGTGAGGCGCATGAGAAGCCACAGAATGGGCGACTGGTCAGGCGAGGGCGCGCTCGCCCCGAGACTGACCGGCAGGGACAGCGCCGCCAGCGGCAGAAGCACGCCGACATGCAGGATGACTTGCGCCGAACGCGACAGATATCTCGCCGAGAGATGCGCGTAGGAGTACCCAAGAAGAAGCACCGCCTGGAAGAAGACCAGGCAGGCGCCCCAGACCGCGGCCGCGCCCCCGAGCCTCGGCAGCACCATCTTGGCCACCATGGGCTCGACGAGGAACATCAGGCCGGCGCTGAGAAAAAGGGCGGCGGCGAAGGTTGGCAACGACGCGACAGCCAGGCCGCGCGAAACGCCCAGATCGGCTGGCCAGCCGTTCGTTCCGCCGCCCTTCATGGAACCGCAGCCCCGCTCAAATCCGCACGGCGAATCATTCGCCGCAAAGCTGACGGCGCCAAGATGCGCGAGAATACCTCAGGCAATATTTAAGGATTAACGATTAACAACGGCCGACGACAAAGGGGCCGCAGGCAGCCAGCCGGATCGCGTAGGACGGGACGGCCGGACGCTCAGGCCAGAAAGCCGGCGACCGACTGCATCTCCTCGGCCCCCGGCGCCGTAAGACGGACCATGTCGAGCGCAAGCGCGAGCCATCCCCGGCTCATGGCGTATTGCAGGGCCGCCTCGAAGTCGACCAGCCGGCCCATGTTTCCCCGCAGAAAGGCGGCCTTCGCCTCGCTCAGGCGAAGCGTTTGGCGGGCGCCGACCTTCCTCGCGCGGAAGATGCACAGCAGCGCGCGGGCATAGTCTTCGTCGGCCGGCAGCGTGGCCATCCCGAGGCCCTCCCAACCGTCGCCGACGCAGCAAAACGCGACGGCTCACTTCCTGCGATGCTCGGCCAGCATAATGACGGTTTGAGGGCGTCCTTGGGCAAAGGCGCGGCGGCTGCGGCGCGCGCGCTTCGGCGCCGACCTCTCAACCCCTGGGCGAACCTACTCCGTCGGCGCGGGTTTCACCGGAATGGGCCCGTCGGCGACCGGCTTTCCCGCCCGCTTCTCGAGCCGGGGTTTCAACGCGCCGATGGTGCGCTCGGTCTCCGACCGCCAGCCGGCGGGCGCTGCGACCGTGGGGCCGTTCGCCGTCCCTCCGCCGACCATGTGGACGATCCGGTAGCCGTCGCGCTTCAAGCGCTCGAGAAGCATCGGGACCATCGCGGCGGTCCACGGATGGTTGTCGTGCAACAGCAACATGCCCCTCGACCCGTTCTTCTCGAGCCGGCTCATGACGAGCTTCAGCTCCTCCTCGGGCGTCATCTCGATCCAGTCGGACGCCCAGAGGTCGACGCCGAACACGCCGACGTCGTTGGCCTTGAACCAGTCGCGCAGGTCAGGCGTGTCGGCGAAGCCCGGGAAACGGAAAAAGGGCGCCTCGAGCCCGAGCGCTTTGGGGTCGTCGCCGGCGACGTCGCGCCCGTAGGCCGCTTTTTCGACCGCGATCATGCCTCTGAGGATGTCCGCCCGGGCGGCCCCCTCGCCGCCGGGCAGGTAACGGAGCGTCGGCTGCGGGTGCGACCAGGTGTGGCTGGCGACCGTGTGGCCATCCAGAACCTCCCGGCGCGCGATCTGAGGCAGCGCGGCGGCGTTGCGGCCGATCTCGAAGAAGGTGGCGCGCACGCATTCCGCCTTCAGCGCGTCGAGGATTTTCGGCGTGTTCACGGCGTCGGGACCGTCGTCGAAGGTCAGGATGACCTCGTGATCTTCGAGCGGGATCGTTTGGGGGTAGGTCTTGAGGCCGACCTCGAGGCCGCCCTGCGTCCCGACCGCGACGACGCGCGCCGTGCCGAGCCTGCCGGGGCCGCAGTCGGCCGCATGCGCCGCGCCCCCGCCGACCGTTACGCCGATTGAGCCGACCACGATTGCAAGGAGCGCGATTGCGATCCGCATTGACAAGTCCCGCCGCTTCGGGGAAAGCGGCTTTCTGCTGTCCGTGGCGGGCGAGGTCAAGAGCCTGTTGGAGCGACGGGCGTTAACGTAGCGTTTCCGGGATCGTTCTAGATTTCGGACCTGGCCTCGCGGAAGGGCGCGAGGAGAACGCGGCGAAGACGACGGATCGAGGATGCTGGACGCCAGAGTGTCGAGTTCGCGGGCCCATGCCTGGGGAGCCCTCCTGGGGGCGCTCTCGGTCTGCGCCGCGCTTGCGGGCTGCGGCTCGGCCGGGACGGGGCCGGTCGGCTTCGAGCCGCTCAACTATCCCAGACCCCACGACTATCCCATCCACGGCATCGACGTGTCCAAGTTTCAGGGCGACATCGACTGGAGCAAGGTCGCCGACAGCGGCGTGAAATTCGCCTGGATCAAGGCGTCCGAGGGGGGCGACCGCGGCGACGAGCGCTTTCAGGCGAACTGGGAGGGCGCCAAGGCCGCCGGCCTGCCGCACGGCGCCTACCATTTCGTCTACTGGTGCCGCCCGCCGATGGAGGAGATGGCGAATTTCGAGCAGAACGCGCCGGCCGAGCCGGACGCCCTGCCCCCGGTTCTCGACGTGGAGGCGACGCCGACGTCGAGAACGTGCCATCGCCAGCTCACCGAGGAGACCGCGATCCGCGACATGCAGGTCATGCTCAACGAGATGGAGCGCCATTACGGCAAGCGGCCTGTCATCTACACGACCGTCGATTTCTATCAGGCGATTCTGGCCGACGGGGCCTTCCAGGACTATCCGATCTGGGTCCGCTCGACGAAGTACCATCCTACCGTCAAGTACGGCTCGCGCGCCTGGCGGTTCTGGCAGTACCAGTCCGACGCCTATGTCCCTGGAATCGGGACGAAGGTCGACAAGGACGCGTTCTCGGGCGACGCCGAGCAGTGGACGGCCTTCCTCACAGCGCCCGGCGCGGGCCGGTCCGAGATCCCGCCGGGCGCGCCGCTCAGGGCGCTAAGCCAGCAGGCCGCGGCTCCTGCGGAGGAGACCCAGCCGGCGGAAGGGATGCCGCGGGCGGCCGAGGCGCTCGCCCCCGCCGACCGTCCGCCCGAGCCGGTCGCGGACCGGTCGGGCGCCGGCCAGTAACGCAATCCTCGAAGGCCAGACGACCAGCCGAACGAGAGCCCTTCGTTCAAGCGATCATCGAAGCATTCGCTTGAGGTTCGGGCGGGCGGGATTGATTGGCGCCCGTCGGTCGGCGCGACGGCGATTGCAACAAGCGACCGGCATTTCATGTCGCGGCGCACAATTGACATTGTGCCCGGATGGGGGCCCCGTGACATTTTAGAGACATCACGGAGGGAGGAGCGATGCCGCGCAAGCACATCCTCGAGACGATCCGGAAATACACCGACCCGTTTCGCGTGACCAAGGGCAAGGGCTTTCGCCTCAAGGACTTCGATCCAGGCGATACGCAGGGCTTGAAGCTCGACAAGCAGGAGGCGGCGGAACTGCTCGAGCGCGGCTCGGACTGGCTCGCGATGGAGCAGGACATCCTCTACGCGCAGGATTCCTGGTCGGTGCTGCTCGTCTTCCAGGCGATGGACGCGGCCGGCAAGGACGGGACGATCAAGCACGTGATGGGACCCATCAATCCGCAGGGGTGCGAAGTGCACTCCTTCAAGCAGCCCTCGAGCGAGGAGCTTTCGCACGACTTCCTGTGGCGCTACGCGACCAAGGTTCCGCAGCGCGGCCGCATCGGCATCTTCAACCGCTCCTACTACGAGGAGGTCCTCGTGGTGCGCGTGCATCAGGAGCTTTTGAAGGCGCAGAAAATCCCGCCGAGGCTCGAGAGCAAGGGGATCTGGGACGAGCGGCTCGCCGACATTGCCCGCTTCGAGGACTATCTGACGCGCCAGGGCGTGGTGGTCCTGAAGTTCTACCTCAACCTCTCCCGCAAGGAGCAGAAGAAGCGCTTCATGGAGCGGCTCGACAAGCCGGAGAAGAACTGGAAGTTCTCCTCTTCCGACGTGCGCGAGCGGGGCTACTGGGACGACTACATGCACGCCTATCAGGAGGCGATAAGGGCGACGGCGACGAAGGAGGCGCCCTGGTACGTCGTGCCCGCCGACAACAAGTGGTTCACCCGCCTCGTCGTCGCCGCCGCGATCGTCGAGGCGGTCGAGAAGCTCGACCTCGCCTACCCGAAAGTCACAGCCGCACAGAAGCAGGATCTCGCCGCCGCTCGCGACCAACTCATCGCGGAAAAGTAGGCGGCACGGGCGAACATGGCGACGGCGGTCACGGTTCTCGGCGGCATCGGTCTCTTTCTGCTCGGCATGACGATCATGACCGACGGGCTCAAGGCGCTTGCGGGCTCTTCGATCCGCACCGTGCTCGGCAAGGCGGCGGCGACGCCGCTCTCGGGCGCATTCTGGGGCGCGATCATCACCCTCCTTGTGCAGTCGTCGAGCGCGGTGACGATGACGACCATCGGCCTCGTCAGCGCGGGGCTTCTAACTTTCCCGCAGGGGCTCGGCCTCGTCTTCGGCGCCAATATCGGGACGACCGGCACGGGGTGGCTGATCGCGCTGATCGGGGTGCGCGTCTCGCTCTCGACCTATGCGCTGCCGCTGATATTTGTCGGCGCGCTGACGAAGCTTCTGGCGGGCGGGCGCATCGCCGCCGCGGGCGCGGCGCTCGCGGGCTTCGCGCTCGTCCTTTACGGGCTGACGACGCTGCAGCAGGGCATGGGCGGCCTCGCCGAGAGCCTGCACCCGTCCGACCTGCCCTCCGTCATCGGCATGGCCGACGTCGGCTGGGGCGAGGGCGTGATCGGCCTTCTGAAGCTGGTCATCGTCGGGCTTGCGATGACCGCCGTGATGCAGTCCTCGACCGCCTCGATCGCCGTCACGATCGCGGCCTTCTATGCGGGCGCGGTCGGGCTCGAACAGGGCGCGGCGCTGATCGTCGGACAGAACATCGGCACGGCAACGAGTTCGGCGCTGGCCGCGATCGGCGCGAGCACGACGGCCAAGCGCCTCGCGCTCGCCTATGTCCTCTTCAAGGTGATCGCCGCGATCATCGCGCTCGTCGCCTTTCCGTTCACGGCGGCGCTCATGGGCGCCTGTCTTCGACGCTCGACGGGACGACGCTGCTCGCGGCCTACCACACGGCCTATAACGTCGTCGGCGTCGCGGTGCTCTTGCCGGCGACGCAATGGTTCACGGAGTTCGTCGAGCGGCTCTTGCCGTCGAAGGAATCGCCGATCGAGCGGGCGCTCGATCCGGCGGCGCTGGCCAATCCGGTGGTGGCCGTCGAGGCCGCGCGGCGTGTGGTGGCGGAAGCCTTGAGCGGCCTCTCGGCCTCGATCGCGGCGTCGCTCGAATCGCCGGAAAAGGCCGCGCCGCCGGACGCCACAAACGCCGCGGCGGCGCTGGAAAAAGTGCGAACTTTCCTTTCCGAGTTGCGTGAGCCGCCGGAGACCGACGCCGAACGCCGCCGCCTGACGAGCGTCCTGCACGCGCTCGATCACGCCTCGCGCCTTGCTGACGTGCTTGCCGACGGCCCGCCCGCTTCGCCCGCAGGCGCGCCCGACGATCTCAAGGCCGTCGAGCTTTGCCGGCAGGCAATGCGCTCGACCGAGAGCGTCGACCAATCCATCGCGCGCGAGGCGTCGTTGAGCGCCCGCGCCGAACCGATCGAATGGAGCGCCTCGCCCGAGACCGGCGCGGCGCTCAAGGAGACCGAGAACGCGGCGAAGACCTTGAGCGCGATGCTGCCCGATCACCGCGCCGCGCTGCTCGCGTCGGTCGCAGGAGGCAAGGCGACGGCGGCCGAAGCGTTCGCGCGGATCGAGACGGCGCGGCGCCTCGAACGCATCGCCCATCACGCCTGGCGCTCGGCGGCGCATCTTTTTGGCCTGGGCGACGGCGCGGGGGCGACGTAGGGGACAACACTTCTTCGTAGGCTAAGCGGCCAAGGCCTCTACAGGAGTTCGATCGAGCCGGACATCACTGGCTCGCACCTGCCGCCGATGAAAGTCGCGGTGACTGTCCCGCCGACCTTCTCCGCTGCGGCCTGCAACAGACTTGGCCGCCCGAGGTCGACGCCTTGTCCGATCGTAGCCTCCAGCCGCAAGGACGATTCGGAGCGCAAATGGGCAAGAAGCCCGATGAGCGCGACGTTGGCGCTGCCGGTTGCGGGGTCTTCGTAGACGCCGTGCAGCGGCGCGAACATGCGCGACTGGAAGTCGGCGCCTTCCTCCCGGTCCTCGACATAGAGGTGAATGCCGGTCGCCTCGCTTCGCGGCAGGCGCTCGAGAAAGACATCCAGTCGCTGATGCGCCCGCCGGAGCGCGGCCCTGTCGCGGACTTCCGCAATCACGAAGGGCGTGCCGCAGCTCGCGAGGCACGGCCGATGGCGGCGGACTTCTATGTCCGAAGGGTCGAGCGAGCAGGCTTGCGCGACCGTCGCAACGTCGACGTCGCGAAGGACGCGAAAGGGCTGTGGGGCGGCAAGCGTTGCGGCCGAGATACGGCCGTCGACGGTGTCGACCGCGATGCGGACGAGCCCGGCGATCTCCTCGAAGATCATATTCTTGCGGTCAAAGGTGGCGCCGAAAAGGTCGTCCTGATGGGCCAGAACGAACGCCGTGCCGACGTTGGGGTGGCCCGCGAACGGCATCTCCGCAAGCGGCGTGAAAATGCGCACGCGCGCCGTGTTCGCGGGGTCGACCGGAGGCAGGACGAACGTGGTCTCGGCGAGATTGAACTCGTTGGCGATGGCTTGCATCTGCTCGCCGGAGAGACCGCGCGCATCGGCGATCACCGCGACCGGATTGCCGCCGAACTGGCGATCGGCGAAGACATCGACGGTGCGAAATGCGACATGCATGAGCGGCGCCCTCTGATATTGCGTTCCTGCGTCAGCCCCTCATAGGCCGTCCTCGGCACGGCGTACAATTCCGCCCGCGGCGCCGGTTCGCCGCGACGGCGGGCGGCGCCGAGCGGGCCGCTTCCCACGAAGCAGGGCGACATCCGCTTCGGTTCGAGGGGCAGGGCGGCTCGTCGTCGGAACTCGGATCGCCTCAAGGGGTCGAAAGCCGATTTACTTATTGAACCTTGACCCTAAACATGGGCGCCCGCCATGCACGGGCGCCAAGAGAGTCTGAGGGAGAACGCAAGGTGAGCATTGCTGAGGCGCCGGATGCGGCGTCGGCTTCGACGGCGTGGCACGCGATGTCGGGGGCCGACGTCGAAGCCAAGCTCCGCGTCGATCCGAGCCGCGGCCTCGACGCCGCAGAAGCCGCCGAACGCCTGAAGACCCACGGTCCGAACCGCCTGCCCCAGGGCAAGAAGAAGGGACCGCTGATGCGGTTCCTGGCGCAGTTCAACAATGTCCTCGTCTACGTCCTGCTCACCGCCGGCTTCATCAAGCTGATGCTGAGCCTGTGGCTCGACGCATCGATCATCTTCGCCGTCGTCATCCTCAATTCACTCCTCGGCTTCCTGCAGGAAGGCCGGGCGGAGAAGGCGCTCGACTCCATTCGCAACATGCTGTCGGCGGAAGCGCGCGCCGTGCGCGACGGCGAGACGCGCCTGATCCCGGCCGAGGATCTGACGCCCGGCGACATCGTGCTGCTCGAGTCCGGCGACCGGATTCCGGCCGACCTGCGTCTCGTCGACGCCAAGAACCTGCGCACCGAGGAGGCCGCGCTGACGGGCGAGTTGGTGCCGGCCGAGAAGACGATCCTGCCGGTCGCCGAAAATGCGACGGTCGGCGACCGCGAGAACATGGCCTTCTCGGGCACCATGGTCGTTTCCGGACGGGCGACCGGCGTCGTCGTCGCGACCGGAAGCCAGACGGAGCTTGGCCGCATCAACCAGTTGCTTGCGGAAGTGAGCGCTCTGGAGACGCCGCTGCTGCGCCAGATCAAGAAGTTCGGCTACACGATCACCGCAGTCATCGGCGTCATCAGCGTTCTCCTGTTCTCCTGGGGCCACTGGCTCGGCCACATGACGTTCGTGGAACTATTCCAGGCGGTGGTCGGCATCGCGGTATCACTAATCCCGGAGGGTCTCCCGGCGCTGATCACGATCACGCTCGCGATCGGCGTGCAGCGCATGGCCGAACGCCACGCGATCATTCGCCGCCTGCCCGCGGTCGAGACACTGGGCTCGGTGTCGCGCATCTGTTCCGACAAGACCGGAACGCTGACGCTCATGGAGATGATGGTGACGTCGGTCGTCACGGCGGATCAGACCTTCGAGGTCAGCGGCGACGGCTACGCGTCCGAGGGCAAGGTTACTGAGGGCGGCGCGGCGCTCGGCGAGGCGCCGGAGGCGCTGAAGTTGATGGGTCGGGTGTCGGCGCTCTGCAACGACGCGGAGCTTTTCGAGGAGGAGGGGAAATGGAAGGTCGAGGGCGATCCGACCGAAGGTGCGCTCTATCCGTTCGCGGCGAAGCTCGGCCTCGACCGCGCCGCGGAGACGACGGCTGCGCCGCGGATCGACGCCATTCCGTTCGAGTCCGAACACAAGTTCATGGCGACGCTGAACCGGTCGGGTGACGGCGAAATGCTGCTGGTCAAGGGCGCGCCCGAGGTCGTCCTCGAACATTGCGATCGGCAGCAGTCGGCGGGCGCCGCGACGCCGCTCGATCGCGATCGCTTTGCGCGGGAGGGCGACCGGCTGGCGGCGCAGGGCGAGCGGGTGCTGGGTCTTGCGTGGCTACCCGACCCTGGCCTCAAGACGGGGAGCCTCAAGCCCGAGGATCTGCCAAAAACCCTGATCCTGCTCGGCCTCGTCGGCCTCATGGACCCGCCGCGCAAGGAGGCGATCGAAGCGGTCAAGGAATGCCACGGCGGCGGCATTCGCGTCACCATGATCACCGGCGACCACAAGATCACGGCGGCGGCCATCGCCAAGATGCTCGGCATCGGCGACGGCAGGACGGCGGTCGCGGGAACCGAGATCGAGGCCATGAACGACGCCGAGTTGCAGGACTGCGTGCGCGACGTCGACGTCTTCGCCCGCGCCAGCCCCGAGCACAAGCTCCGACTCGTCAAGGCGATCCAGGCGAACGGCCAGACCGTCGCGATGACCGGCGATGGCGTCAATGACGCCCCGGCGCTGAAGAAGGCCGATATCGGCGTCGCCATGGGAATCAAGGGCACCGAGGTGACGAAAGAGGCGGCGGGGATGATCCTCGCCGACGACAATTTCGCCTCGATCTCGGCCGCGGTGAAGGAAGGCCGCACCGTCTACAACAACATCGAGAAGGCTATGCTCTTCCTGCTGCCGACCAATGTCGCGCAGGGCGCGGTGATCGCGGTCGCGATCCTCTTCGCCTTCACCCTGCCGATCACGGCGCCGCAGGTCTTGTGGGTGAACATGGTGACGTCGGTCGCGCTCGGCCTTGTGATCTCGTTCGAGCCGCACGAGGCCGATGTGATGGCCCGCCCGCCGCGCGCCGTCGACCGGTCCATCGTCACGGGCTTCGGGATCTGGCGCATTCTCTTCGTCGGCGCGGCGCTCGTGGTCTACACGCTCACCGCCTTCTTCTGGATGAAGGACTATGGCGCGACCGACGGCATGGCGCGCACCGCGGCCGTCAACGCCATCACCCTCGGCCAGGTCTTCTACCTCCTCAACAGCCGCTACCTTCTGGACTCGTCGCTGTCGCCGAGCGCCCACAAAGGCAACCCCTATCTCTGGTATGGGATCGGCGCCGTCGTCGTGCTGCAACTCCTGTTCACCTACGCGCCGCCGTTCCACGCCATCTTCGGCAACGAGCCGCTGCCGCTCTGGGCGTGGCCCTGGCTCGTCGTGGGCGGGGCCGTGTTCTTCCTGGTCGTCGAGCTAGAGAAGTTCGTCATCCGATCGACGCCGTCGCTACGGCAGGCGGCGACACAGCTGGAGCAAGGGCCAGCGACTGGGGCGCGCCCCTGAGCAGAAAGCGAGTTCAGCCGGAGAGGGCGGTCGCAAAGGCGAGCGCGAGAACGATCGCGAGCAGCGCAAGGCCAGCCGCGGGCCAGCGGGCAAAAGTGCGGTCGATCCGGTCGAACAGCGCCCCCGATGCGAGCGCCCGCCGGCCTGCTGCCTCGCCGATGACGATTGTGTCGCCCGGCGGAACGCGCGGAAGGCGGTCGGCGACGCGAGCGAGCCAGACCGCCAGGAGGCCGCCGACGAGGATCGGCCACAGCCCATCCCAAAGCTTGGAAAGCGAGAATGCGTCGCCAAAAGCGCCGACGAACGGGAACAAAGCGTAGGGCACTACGAGCGCGGCGGCGGCTGCGAACGCGGGCCACAGCCGGACGAGTCGCGCTGGGCTCTGCGTCGCCTCGAACCGCCACGCTGACGGCAGGCGCGAGACGAAATGCAGCATGAGCAGCGCGCTTCCCGCGGAAGACGCGGCCGCGAGGCCCGCGGCGAGTCCGACGCCGATGAGCGGCTTCGTCGCGGCCTTGGCGAGAAAGCCGCCCGTCAGCGGCAGTCCCGCGAGGCTCAGAGCAAGCGCGAGCGCGAGAAGCGACCAGACGGCCGGACGGATCCCGCGCGCCGCGAATGCGCCGACAGCGAGGAAGAGCGCGCCCTTCACGAGCGCATGGTTGGCCCCGTAGAAGGCGACGAGCATCGACGCGTTCGGGTCGCCGGCGGCGAGCGCCATGCCAAGCGCGGCGGCGATGACGCCCATCTGGCTGACGCTGGAATAGGCCAGGATCGTCTTCGGGTCCTGCTGCGTCACGCCGACGGCGACCCCATAGAACGCTGTCGCGAAGCCGACGATCGCGAGCGCCTCGCCCCAGCCCGCGAGCGGCGCCCCGAGCGGCAGGAAGCGAATGAGACCGATCACGCCGGCTTTGACGCCGGCGCCGCTGAGCACGGCTGCGGCCGGGATTGGCGTCGCGGCATAGGAAAGCGGCATCCAGCCGTTCAGCGGAACGAGGCCCATCTTGGCGCCGAAGCCGGCGATGAGGAGACCGAGCGCCGCATCGCGCCAGGGAGAGCCCGGGAGAGCGGCGACAACGTCGGGAATTCTAAGGCTGCCGTGCGGCTCGCCCGCGGCGAGCATGGCGAAGGCGAAGAGGAGGAACGCTTCGCCCAGGATGGCGAAGGCCATGTAGGCGCGCCCCGCCCGCTGCGTCTCCGGCGACGGATCGAACGCGAACATGCCGTAGGCGGGGATGCTGACCAGCGCGTAGACGAGATAGAAGCTCAGAAGATCGTCGGCGACGAATACGCCGAGGCTGCCGATCATGGTGAGAAGCCAGGAGACAGCGGCGCGCGGCTCGGGCCGTTCAATTCGATCGCCGAAAGCGCCGGCGCCGACGGCGATCCACAGCAGCGCCGACACGAGCATGAGGAGGGCGGCCGGAAGGTCGAGCCGCAGGCTGAGTTTCAGCGCAGGCGCTTCGAGGTCGAACGGGCCAGCCGCGAAGGTCGCGAGCGCCGCGAGGAGCGCAGGCGCCGGCGCGATCCATTGCCAGCCGAGCGCGAGTTCGCGCAGCCGCGGGACGAAACAGGCGACGAAGAATGCGGCCGGGATGGCGAGGCTCGCCGCCAGAAGCGTTTGGCCGAGCGTCGTCATGGCGCGAGCGCCGTCATGAGCGCGGGCCGCCCAATGTCGAGGAGCTGAAAGAACGAGCCCGGCGCAAAGCCGAGCGCGACCGCGACCAGCGCGAGCGTGAGCGCGATCGCCTCGCCGGATCGCCGCGGCGGCGCCTTCAATTCGACCGGAGCGCTCGAAAGCGCCGGCGCCAGAATCCGGTACACGTAGCCTGCCGCGAGCAGGCCGCCCGCGAGCAGAACGAGCGCCCAGCCCCATTGGCCGGAGGCGATGGAGGCGCGCAGGAGCAGCCATTTCGCGGCGAAGCCGCCGCTCGGCGGCAGCCCCATCAGAGACAGGCCGCCGAGACCAAGCGCCAGGAAGGTGAGCGGCATCGCTCGCGCGGCCCCCGAGAATTTGGCGATCCGATCGTGTCCGAGCGATTCGTAGATCAGGCCGGCCGCGAGGAACATCGCGGCCTTGGCGAAGGCGTGGGCGAAAAGCTGCATCAGTCCGCCGTTCCATCCGTCGACGGTCCAGGCGTGGGACCCGGCAGCGAGCGGGAAAATCAGGAAGAGGTAGCCGATCTGCGCGATGGTCGAATAGGCGATGAGCAGCTTCAGCCGCGCCTGGCGCAGCGCCATCACGCTGCCGAAAATGACCGCCGCCGACCCAAGGCCGCCGAGGATCGTCTCGAAGCCGATGGCGGCCAGCGCCGGCATGACGTCGAACCACAGCCGCACGATCAGGACGAACGAACCCTTGACGACGAGGCCGGAAAGCACGGCGCTCGCCGGCGCGGGGGCATTGGCGTGCGCCGGCGGCAGCCAGAGATGCAGCGGAAAGAGCGCTGTCTTGGCGAGGAGCCCGGCGGTCATCAGCGCCGCCGCCACAGCGACGGCGGGCACCGGCCGCATCCGCTCGGCGATGAGCGCGATGTCGAGCGTGCCGAAAGTCCCGTACAGGAGCGCGGCCCCGAGCAGATAGAAGATCGAGCCAAACAGGGCGAACATGAGATAGCGCAGCGCGGCCGCGAAGGTTTCGGCCCGGCCCTCGACGCAGGCGAGCGGCACGGCGGCGAAGGTCAGAAGCTCGAGCGCCACGTAAAGATTGAAGAGATCGCCGCTGACGAAGACGATCGCCAGCGCGCCGCTGATCGCCTGGAGCATGATCCAGAAGGTGAACGCCTTCCGCTGTTCGGGTTCGCCCGGCGGCGTGGCGAAGCCGGCTCTGGCGTAAAGCCCCGCGGCCGGGATGATCAGCGCCGTCGCCACCAGCATCGCCGCCGACAGGCCGTCGGCGCGCAAAGCGATTCCGAGCGGCGGAGAAACGCCTGCGACCGCGTAGACGATCGGCCGGCTGGTGCGCCAAACCTCGACGAGGATGGCAAGGGCGAGCGCGAGCGCGAACGGCGCAGAGCCGAGCGCGATCCGCTCTGGATAGCGACCGCCGAGCACGAAGGACGCCAGCACTCCAGCCGCCGGCAAGAGGATCGCAAGGACGAGCAGCGAGCCGCCCGCGGTCGTCGCGTCAGCGGGCGTCATCGGTCTTCGGCCTCGCTGTCCGGCTCCGACCAGGCCTCGGGATCGAGCGTCACCCGCCCCGATTCCTCAGCGAGGCGCAGCATCAGCGCGACCGCGAGCGCGCTCGCCGCAAACGCGACGACAATGCCGGTTATCACCATCGCCTGAGGGACGGGGTCGAACGGAAACCGGCCGACCGCGCCGCGCCGCGCCACGATGCCGAAAACGAGAAAGACGCCGCTGCCGATCAGGTTGAAGGCGAGGAGCTTTCGCAAAGGCTCGGGGTTCACGACGAGGGCGTATAGGCCGAGGCCGACCAGCCCCGCGCCGACGAACCCCGCGATGGTCGATACGTTCATCGCCCGGCGTCCCGGCTTGGCGGTCCAGCCACAAGCAGTGGCAGGGTGACCGCGATCGAGAGCACCATGAAGGCCTCGATGAAAAGGATAAGCGGCTTGGCGAAGCCGGCCGGGTAAGCGAAGAAGCTGCCCGCCATCAGCGGCCCGGCCAGGCCAACCGCCATAAACACCGCGGGCCCCGCGATCAACGCCGCACGCAGCCGGCGCGAGCCGATCCTTGGCGGCTCCGTCAGGCGCGCCATCATCACGATCATCCACATCGCGGCGAGGATCGCGCCGCCCTGGAAGGCGCCGCCCGGGTCGTCCGCGCCGACCCAGAAGATCTGGACGCCGATCACGAGGCCGATCGGCGCGAGCACCCGGGCGAGGAAGATGAGCGCGGCGTCGGGCCTGGCTGGACCGAGCGGCGCCGGCCGCCCGCCCCAGAAGCTGTTCGGCGCGACCGACCACACGCCGACGACCGCGAGCAGGAGGACGACCTTTTCGAACATGGTGTCGAACGACCGGTAGGCGATGAGCACCGCCGTCACCGCGTTGCCGAGGCCGGTCGCCGCGAGATCCCTGTCCGCTTCGGGGGCGAGCGAGGGCGCGGGATCCGGCAGCATGAACACCGCAGTCGCGAGCGCGCCCGCGACGAGGAGAGCAAGCGCGGCGGCGGCGAGCTTCAGCGCCGGCCCGGGCGGAGCGCCGGCCTCCGGCAGATGGCCAAGCCGTTTCGAGGCCGTCACAAGCAGCACGCCTGTGACGCCGCTGCCGATGGCGGCTTCGGTGAGGGCCACGTCGGGAGCGTAGAGGCGCACCCAGACGATCGCCAGCACAAGCCCGTAAGCGACAAAGCCCACGACCGCGCTGAACGTCTCGCGCGCCGCGATCGTCCAGGCGGCGACGCCGAGCACGATGGCGGCGAGTCCGAGATCGAGCGCGCTGAACAGCATCAGTCGACCGCATCCCGTCGTCTGAGCGCGCCGCCGATAAGCTGCGCGACCGTCGCGCTCGACATCTGCACCAGCGCCCAGAGCACGACGAGTTTCAGCCCGGCGAGCGGCGAGGCGGCGCGCGGCAGGAGCCCGAGGACGACGAGCCCGAGGCCGAGGTTGTCGGCCTTGGTCAGCGCATGCAGGCGCGAGAGCGAATCCGGAAACCGTAGCAGCGCGACCGCGCCGGCGAGGAAGAAGAACACGCCCGCCCCGATCGCGAGCATGCTGAAGAGGTCGAGAGCGACCGTCATTGCGGCTCGGTTCCTTCGCGCTTGCTCGCCGCAGGCGACGCGGTGACGAAGGCGACGGAGGCGAAGCTCGACAGGAGCGCGAGCCCGAGCGCGACGTTTTCCACACCGGCGACCCCTGTCGCCGAGGCGGCGAGCAGGAGAGCCGCGATCCCGCCTGTGCCGAGAAGTTGAACGGCCATCATGCGGTCGACTTCGCGCGGGCCGCGCAGGACGCGCACGAGCCCTGAGGCGACGGTCAGAACGATGAGGCCGGCGGCGGCGAGCAGCGCGTCATTCATGGCCGAGCATCCGCATGAAGGACGCCTCTTCCTCCGCGAGTTCGGCGGCGATCGGCTGCCGGACGTCGAGCCCGTGCACGACGGCCTTGTGGTCGTCGACCGGGTCGAAGCCCGTGAGCAGCGTTCCGGGCAGGAGGCTTGCGATCATCGAGAAGGCGTTGCGGGCGAAGCCCGGTGGAAGCTCGAGGCGCGCCTCGACCATGCCGGGACGAAGGTCCAGCGCCGGGTGGAGAGCGCGACGCGCGACGTCGAGGCCCGACCGAAGCGAGAGGCGCAGGAAATCGCCGAGGAAAACGAGAGCGGCGCGCGCGTTCAGACGTGCGCCGGACGGCGGCGCGAGCCGGACGCTCGCCCATGTCGCCGAGGCCGCGACGACAATTCCGAGAGGCAGGTCCCCCGGTCCGGCGACGGCGAGCCAGAGCGCAAGAAACGCCACGCCGCGGACGAAGGCGGCCGTCATGGCTCAACACTTCGCGCTTCGGCGCGTGTTGCGGACGAGCCATCCCGTTCCGCGGCGTCCGAGCAGCAAAAGGACGACCCCGATCCACGTCCGCTGATCTTCATATCGGCGCCCCTCACATGTACCACCGCTTCGCCGCCAGGCGAATTGCGCCCGAGACCGTAGAGCCCACGCTCATCTTCGCAAGGGAGAAATTGGGATTGGACCTCGTTGACCGTCTATGGGACGACAGGTCAAACATTTGGGACGGGCGGCCAAGCCCGTGGAGCGGGCTTTGTGCGAAGTCGGCGTTGGAGTCGTGACGCACATCGCGTATAGCGTGCCCTTGATCCGCAGGCGCCGGTTCGGGCGTGACGCAATGTCGGCGGCCGGAGGGGTTGGCGTGGCTGCAATCAGGTCGTCGTGGGTGGGGTTGATGCTTCTGGCGCCGCTCGCGCTCGGCGCCTGCCAGAAGCAGGAAGAGGCCGCGGCGCCGCAAGCCCGGCCCGTGCGCACCGTGACCGTCGAACGGACCGAAGCCGGAACGCCGGTTTCGCTGACCGGGCGCATCGAGGCGAAGGACGAGGTCAACCTCGCCTTCCGCATCGCCGGGCGCCTGCTGGACATGAACCTGCGGCAGGGCGACCGGGTTCAGGCCGGGCAGGTCGTCGCCCGCCTCGAACCGCAAAACGAGGAAAACTCCCTCAGGACCGCGCAGGCTGGCTACGCCGCGGCGCAGGCGGCGCTCACGCAGGCGCAAAACCACTTCGACCGCCAGGATACGCTGCTTCAGCAGGGCTGGACGACCCGCGCCAACCACGATCAGGCGATGAAGGCGCTGAGAACCGCGCAGGCGCAGGTCGATTCGGCCCAGGCGCAGCTCAAGGCGGCGCACGACCTCGTCAGCTTCACCGAGCTTTCGGCCGACGCGCCAGGCGTCGTGACCGCGGTCGGGCCGAGAGCGGGATCGGTCGTGCAGGCGGGCCAGATGATTGCGACGCTTGCGCGTCAGGACGGCCGCGACGCGGTCTTCGACGTCTCGGGTCAACTCTTGCGCTCTGCGCCGCCCGATGGCGAGGTGACCGTTCGACTGACGAGCGATCCGAGCGTCGAGGCGCACGGCCGGGTCCGCGAGGTCGCGCCGCAGGCCGATCCGGTCACCCGCACCTTCGAGGTCCGCGTGGGGCTGACGGATCCGCCGTCCGCGATGCTGCTCGGCGCAACGGTGACGGGCCAGATCGAGATGAGCGCGACGCCGGTCGTCGACATTCCGGCCTCGGCGCTGACCCGGATCAACCAGCAGCCTGCGGTGTGGATCGTCGATCCGGCCAACATGACGGTCAGCCCGCGCAACGTCGAGGTGCTGCGCTTCGATCCTGGCACGGTCGCCGTCGAAAGCGGGCTCGACACCGGCGAGATCGTCGTGACCGCGGGCGTACAGGCGCTCTATCCCGGCCAGAAAGTCCGGCTCCTGGGGTCCTGACGACATGGGCGGCTTCAACCTCTCGGCATGGTCGCTGAACCACCGTTCGGTCGCGATCTACCTCATGATCCTCGCGGTCGCCGCGGGGATGTTCGCCTATCTCAAGCTCGGCCGCAACGAGGACCCGGCGTTCGTCATCAAGACGATGGTCGTCCAGGCCGCCTGGCCCGGCGCCACGATCGACGAAACGCTGAAGCAGGTGACGGAGCGCCTCGAGCGCAAGCTCCAGGAAACGCCGCAGCTCGACTACATCCGCAGCTTTACGCGCGCCGGGGTGACGACGATCTTCGTCAACCTGAAGGGCAGCGCGACGGCGAAGGAAGTGCCGGACATCTGGTACCATGTCCGCAAGAGCATCGGCGACATCCGCCCGAGCCTGCCGGCGGGAGTGATCGGACCCGGCTTCAACGACGACTTCGGCGACACGTTCGGCATCATATACGGCTTCACCGCCGACGGCTTCAACCAGCGCGAACTGCGCGATACTGTCGAGGACATACGCTCCAAGCTTCTGCGCGTGCCCGACGTGTCGAAGATCGAGATCCTCGGCGCGCAGGACGAACGGATCTTCGTCGAATTCTCCACCCAGGAACTCGCCAATCTCGGCCTCGACCGGTCCGCCGTCATCGCCGCGCTCCAGACGCAGAACATCGTCCGCCCGGCCGGCGACATCCAGACCGGCGACGAAATCCTGACGGTGCGGGTTTCGGGCGCGTTCCAGTCGGAGCAGGACATTCTCGAGACCAATCTGACCGTCGGAAACCGGCTGGTCCGGCTCGGCGACATCGCGACCGTTCGACGCGGCTTCGCCGATCCGCCGCAGCCGATGTTCCGCGTCAACGGCGAGCCGGCGATCGGCCTTGCCATCGCCATGCGCGACGGCGGCGACATCCTGGCGCTCGGCAAGAACGTCAAGGCCGCAATGGATACGGCGACCGCCAACCTGCCGCTCGGCATCGAGGCCCATCTCGTCGCCGATCAGGCTGTGACGGTGAAGAGCGCGATCTCGGATTTCATGCGCTCGCTGCTCGAGGCGGTCGGGATCATCCTCGTCGTCAGCTTCATCGCGCTCGGCGTACGGGCCGGTCTCGTGGTGGCGCTGGCGATCCCGCTGACCCTCGTCATCGTCTTTGCGGTGATGCAGATCGTCGCCATCGACATGCAGCGGATTTCGCTCGGCGCGCTGATCATCGCGCTCGCGCTTCTCGTCGACGACGCCATGACGACGATCGACGCGACGCTGACGAGGCTCCGGGCAGGCGACACCAAGATCGAGGCCGCGTCCTTCGCCTACCGGACGTACGCCTATTCGATGCTGGCGGGCACGCTGGTCACGATCGCAGGCTTCATTCCAGTTGGATTCGCCGCGAGTTCGGCGGGCGAATACACCTTCTCCCTGTTTGCGGTCGTCGCGATCGCGCTGATCGCGTCGTGGTTCGTCGCCGTCATCTTCGCGCCCGTGCTGGGCGCTGCGATCCTCAAACCTCCCGCGCCAGGGAAGAGCTCGGGGCCGGGACTCGTCTTCCGCATCTATCGGGGATTTTTGAGCTTCGCCATCCGGATGCGCTGGCTGACGATCGCGGCGACGATTGCGCTCTTCGTCGTGGCTTTCCTGGCGCTGCCGCTGATCCCGCGGCAGTTCTTTCCCTCGTCCGACCGCCCTGAGCTGCTCGTCGATCTCTCGCTGCCGCAGAACGCCTCGATCTTCGCCAGCCAGTCGATGACCGACAATTTCGACAAGCTCCTCAAAGGCGATCCCGACGTCGAGCGCTGGAGCGGGTACATCGGCCGCGGCGCGATCCGCTTCTATCTGCCGCTCAACGTCCAGTTGCCGAACAGCTTCTTCTCGCAGGCGGTGATCGTCGCCAAGGACGTGCCGGCGCGCGATCGGCTGAAGGTCAAGCTCGAGAAGGCGCTGGCGACGGATTTTCCGTCGGTGGTCGGGCGCGTCTACCCGCTCGAGCTCGGGCCGCCGGTCGGATGGCCGGTGCAGTATCGGGTCAGCGGCCCGGAGGTCTCCGAGGTTCGCGAGATCGCGCTCAAACTCGGGGCCGCGGTGTCCAGCAATCCGCAGGCCGAAAACGTCAACTTCGACTGGATGGAGCCGACGCGCCAGGTGCGCGTCGTCATCAACCAGGACGAGGCGCGGCTTCTCGGCTTGAGCTCGCAGGCGATCGCGACCGCCCTCAATACGGTGCTCAGCGGCTCGGCGGTCACCCAGGTTCGCGACGACATCTATCTCGTCGACGTCGTCGTGCGCGCGACCGACGAGCAGCGCGCCTCGCTCGATTCGCTGCGTTCGCTGCAGATCTCGGTGCCGGGCGGACGCACTGTTCCCCTGAGCCAGTTCGCGACCTTCGAATATGGCCAGGAATATCCGCTCGTCTGGCGGCGCGACCGGACCCCGACGCTGACCGTGCAGGCGGACGTGACGCCGGGCGTCTTGCCGGAGACGGTCGTCGGCGCGCTTCAGCCGAAGATCGAGGCGCTGCAAAGCGCGCTTCCGGCCGGCTATAGCATCGACGTCGGCGGGACGGTCGAGGAGAGCGCGAAGTCGCAGGCCTCGGTCGTCGCCATGGTGCCGATCATGCTGCTCGTCATGTTGACGGTGCTGATGTTCGAGCTCAGGAGTTTCGGGCGCCTGTTCGCGGTGCTGACGGTCGCGCCGCTCGGCCTCATCGGCGTCGTCGCGGCGCTCCTCCTCTCGGGACGGCCGCTCGGCTTCGTCGCCATCCTCGGCGTATTGGCGCTCATCGGCATGATCACCAAGAACGCCGTGATCCTGGTCGGCCAGATCGAGTCCGAGCGGGCGAGCGGCAAGGACGTCAAGACCGCCGTGATCGACGCGGCGAGCGCGCGCTTCACGCCGATCCTGCTCACCGCCGTCTCGACCGTGCTCGGCCTCATTCCGATCGCCCCGACCGTCTTCTGGGGACCGATGGCCTTCGCCATCATGGGCGGCCTGCTCGTCGCGACCATCCTGACGCTCATCTTCCTGCCGACGCTCTATGTGACGTGCTTCCGCGACACGGCGAAGGCCCCGGCCGAGGCGCCGGCTGAGGCGGCCTGAGGCGGCGGCGGCGCCGGCGGCCAGGAGCGCCAGCGCGGCGTCCCGGACAAGACGCAGGCGCGACCGTAACCCGCCCGGGCGCGGGCGCGCGCGACGACCCAAAGGATAGTTCTGCTTGCAAAAGCGGGCGCATTTTTTGCGGCCCCCGATTTTTCTGACGCATGACCGGCAAACCGCACCGCCCAGTACGGGACTCTCCTTGCGAACAGAATAGCGCAAAATTGTATTCTGAAAAAGAGAAATCTTCGCGAGATTGAAAGGTCGTTGATTTCGTTGCGTTTGGCTGGGCGGACCGGAGGCGTCCGAGCGGGTCGGCAAGACCAGCCACGCGCCCGATGGCGGCCTGGAACGGCCGTTTTCACTCCGGACTCAACTTCAAATAACAGGGAGGGTTTTCGTCCGGAACAGGGAGAGTTTTGCGCCGATCAGGGATAGTTTTTGTGCGAGCAGGGGCGGTTTTGCAGGGCGCCCGCCGACCCCCTGCGGGGCCGGCGTGGCCGAGTCGGCGGGCGCCTGGGCGCGCGCCAAGCCAGCCGAGAACGACGTTTCACCTGCGTGGGCCCGCCTTCCGGGCTGCCCCCTCAGAACGAACCGACGAGCGAGCCGAGCGCGATCACCACCGCGAGCGCGACGAGGGCGCCGACGATCGCGACGACGAACACGTCCTTGTAGGATTCGGCGTGGTTCGAGCCGCAGACGGAGAGCAGCGTCACCACCGCCCCATTGTGCGGCAGGCTGTCGAGCGTGCCGGAACTGATGACCGCGACGCGGTGCAGGAGCGCCGGGTCCATGCCGATCAGCGCCGCGCGCTCCATGAAGGTCGAGCCCAGCGCGTCGAGCGCGATGGTCAGGCCGCCGGAGGCCGAACCGGTCAGGGCGGCCAGCACGTTGGTCGCGACCGCAAGCGACACGAGCGGGCCGCCGCCGACGCCAAGCACCGCGTCGCGCACCACCCCGAAGGCCGGCAGCGCCGCGACGACTGCGCCGAAGCCGACAAGGCTCGCGACGTTGATGACGGGCAGGGCGGACGCGTTGACGCCGGCGTCCATCGTCGCCCGGAGATCGGGAATGCGCCGGACGTTCAGCGCCAGCACGGTCAGAATGGCGCAACTCAGCGCGACGATCACCGACCAGACGCCGGTGACCGCCGACGGCGTCACGCCGCCCCATTCGGGTTGGCCAAGAAAGGCCAGGTCGAGCCGCGGCATGACGAAGAGCGAGAGGACGAGATTGACGAGGATGACGACGACGATCGGGGCCGCGGCGGCGGCGAAGGACGGGCCTTGGGGCGCGATCTTGCCATGCGCGATCTCGGCGGGATCGAATTCGTGCGCGGCCGAAGCGCGCTCGCGTAAGGTTTCGTTGTCGGCGAGCGCTGCGGCGGTCGGCGTCGCGCCGTCGCCGAATCCCTCGCCGCGCGCCTTCGCGGCGGCTTCCTCGCGCTGCAGCCACCAGAGGCCGAAGCCGAGCATGATGATCGAGGCGATGACGCCGAGGCCGGGCGCAGCAAAGGGAGTCGTGCCGAAGACCGGCATGGGAATCGTGTTCTGGATCGAGGGCGTTCCCGGCATCGCCGACATGGTGAAGGTCGCAGTGCCGAGCATGATCGCGGCCGGCATGAGGCGGCGTGGAATGTTGGCCGAGCGGAAGAGCGTCTGCGCCATCGGCGCGATGACGAAGAAGGCGACGAACAGGCTGACGCCGCCGTAGGTGACGATCGCCCCGCCGAGGACGACCGCGAGAATGACGCGCGTCGGCCCAAGTTTCGCGCTCATGAAATCGGCGATCGCCGTGACCGAGCCCGAATCCTCCATGAGCTTGCCGAAGAGGGCGCCCAGCAGGAAGAGCGGGAAGAACTGGGCGAAGAAGCCCGCGCCGCTGCGCATGAAGGTCTGCGTCCAGTGGGCGAGAATGGGCTCCTGCGCGAAGAGGGCCGCGATCGCTGCGGCGATCGGCGCGAGCAGAAGCACGCTCCAGCCGCGAAAGGCGAACCAGATGAGGACGCCGAGACCCGCCAGGATCCCGAGAAGGCCGATCGCTTCTCCGCCCATGCCTCAGACCTCCGCGAGCAGGGCGTCGAGATTGGCGGTCGACCTCTTGCCGAGGTCAGCGCCATGCTCCTGCAAGAAGGCGCCGGCGGTCCGGCGGCCCTCCTCCTTCAGCATCGCGAGAAAGGCGCGCTCGGCGTTGAGCTTCGATGTCGCGCCGAATTCGGCGAGCTTGTCGGTGGTGATGCGGTGGGTCAGCATCCGCGCCCACCTTGCGCCCTCGCCCGTGCCCGGATCGGCCGCCTGACGCAAGAGCGCGATCATGCGCAGTTCCTTCATCAGCGGCGAGTTGAAGGAGATCTCGTTCAGGCGGTTGAGGATCTCGCTCGCGGTGCGAGGCGTCTCCTTGCGTTCGCGCGGATTGATCTGCACCAGGATCACGTCCTTGGCGTCGCTCTCGCGCACGAGCGGCGTGATGGTCGGATTGCCGACATATCCCCCGTCCCAATAGGGCTCGCCGTCGATCTCGACCGCCTGAAAGAGCGTCGGCAGGCAGGCCGAAGCGAGGAGCACGTCCGCCGTCAGGTCCTTGTTGCGGAACACCCGGCCGCGGCCGGTGTGGACGTTGGTCGCCGTGATGAAGAGCTTGATGGAGGCGTCGCCGAGATGGGCGAAGTCGACGCTCTTCTCCAGGATGTCGGTGATCGGATTGACGCCGAACGGATTGAGATTGTAGGGCGACACGATCCGCGACATCAGGTCCATCATCAGGTAGCCCGGCGAGGTGTCGAGCGACCAGCGGTTCATCAGGCGGTCGAGCGGCGAACGCTGGATCGGGCTGAAGCGGGCCGCGTCGGCCACCCGCTCCCAATAGGCGTCGAGCGCCGCGCGCGCGCCTTCCGCGCCGCCCTGCATGTAGCCGCTGACGAGCACCGCGCCGTTCATCGCGCCGGCGGACGTGCCGGAGATCGCCTCGATCTTGAGCCACGGCTCTTCGAGCAGGCGGTCGAGCACGCCCCAGGTATAGGCGCCGTGCGACCCGCCGCCCTGGAGCGCGAGGTCGATCTGCACCGGGGCGCGGGACGGGCCCGTGGGATCCTTGCTCATGGATTCCTTGTTCTTTGGCATCTTGCCCTAGCCTTCGGGCGCACGAGCGCCCGGGTGTCTTGCCCGGATGTTGCCGGAAGGAATGAATTGTCTCTATCGAGCTTGGCGACGGCCTCACGAAGCATCCGCGTTGGACATGCGCAATCGGGCTTTCGTCGCGCCCGGCTCATAGCAGCCTGAGGTTTGGCTTTCAATGCGCGCGTCTGTCCGCGGATGCGACCTCCTCGTCCTGAGGAGACCGCGCAAGCGGTCGTCTGGAAGGACGTCCAGATTGCGCCGTCCTGGGCGCTGGAGCGTCCTTCGAGACGCGGCGCCTTCGGCGCCGCTCCTCAAGGATTAGGCGGGTTGGGACGCCCGGCGAACGATCGACCTCACAGCGCCTGGATGAAATCGTTGAAGCTGACCACGCCCTCGACCGGCGCGATGGTCGTAACGGGCGGCGCGACGCCCGCCTTCGCGGCCGCCCGGACGTCGCTCGGGGCCATCCCGAATTCCCGCCGGAAGGCGCGGCTGAAATCGGCCGCGTCGCTGAAGCAAAGTTCATCGGCGATCGTCGCGATCGGCTTGTCCGAGCCCGGGTCCTCCAGGACCTCACGGCTCTCAAGCAGCCGCTGGCGGCGGATGTACCGCGTCACGCCCCCCTGCCCTTCCATAAGCCGGTAGAGCGCCGAGCGCGACATGCCCGCCGCGCGGCATAGGGACTCGGGGCCGATCTGCGAGGAGCGCAATTCCCGCCGCACGACCTGGCGGACCCTCTCCATGCGGCCGAGATCGAGCTGACCGCCTGCCGTGGCGTTGCGGTCCGCCGAGGGCGAGACGCAGGCGGCGATCATGGCGCCGATGGCGGCCTTCATCTGGCCGGCGTTCGCGGCGTCGACACGACCGAGGTTCCTCTCCAGAAGCTCAAGGTAGTCGGCGAGCATCGTCCCGAGCGCGCCAGTGACCGCCGTCCCTCGCGCCGCATCCAGCACGGGCGCGAGCTCGGGAAAAGAGTCGCGCGCCAGATAGAGCTGAAGGCGTTCGCCCGCGCCCCGCTCGCTCACCATCTCTGCGGCGAGCGACACGATGAACGGCGTCCGCGCCGGGACCTCGGTCATCGTATCGCCGAACGTCAGACGGGTTGGCCCATGCAATCCCATGTTGATGGCCCAGTGATCGACGGGATTTCGCCGGATAAGCTGCGGTGTGCGCATCACGCGCATCGCCGGCATGGAGATCCGGACGAGCGCCAGGCCGTCCATCGTGACGGCGTTGCTCTTCGCCACGAAACCGTCCTTCGCGGATGGTCCCGGCGATCCGTCGAAGGTCCGGTTATGCCAGCCGCGCCAAGCGTCGTACTGCTCGTGCGGGCGCAAGGGGCGCGTCGTTAATTCGACCGACGTTACGGACGGCGTATCCGACATGCGTTCCCCAACATTTCGGCCCATCAATGCGGGGCGTTCTGCAAAATCGCAGGCGAGCGGAAACTGCGGCCCGGGTTCTTACCCGATCCGTTCCCGTCAGGCAAAACTTTGGGATGACAGGCATAGTTCCGGGATTCTCGGCAATTCCTCGCGGCGGCGCCAACTCTTATCGTGGTGGCGGATCTATACATACTATTATTGGTCTTTAGCGGATCGCGACTGCAAGATCGTGTTTCCGCTCGAGGGAGGAACGTGATGACGGCTCCGGCGGCTACGGCG
The DNA here is from genome assembly GCA_963829505.1 of uncultured Alphaproteobacteria bacterium. Taxonomy (GTDB): domain Bacteria; phylum Pseudomonadota; class Alphaproteobacteria; order Rhizobiales; family Beijerinckiaceae; genus Roseiarcus. The sequence continues at coordinate 452,548 of CAWHIL010000004.1, read as the reverse complement.
ACAACGTCAACGGCGTCGGCGACCGATCAGAAGCTGCCGCTCTCGTCGCTGACCGCCATGGTCATCGGCTCGATGGTCGGGGCCGGCATCTTCAATCTCCCCGGCCGCTTCGCGACCGCGACCGGCCCGTTCGGGGCGCTCATCGCATGGGCGATCGCCGGAACCGGCATGTACATGCTGGCGCGCGTGTTCCAGGCGCTGGCCGAGCAGCGGCCCGACATCGACAACGGCGTCTTCGCCTACGCCAAGGCCGGTTTCGGCGACTATGTCGGTTTCCTGTCGGCCTTCGGCTACTGGCTCGGCTCCTGCCTCGGCAACACCTTCTACTGGGTGCTGATCAGCACGACGCTCGGCCGGTTCTTCCCCTGGATTTTCGGTGAAGGCACGAGCGTCGGGGCGATCGTCGTGTCGCTGATCGGCGTCTGGGCGTTCCATTTCATGATTCTGCGCGGGGTCAAGGAGGCGACCTTCGTCAACAAGGTCGTCACCGTCGCGAAGATCGTGCCGATCATCGTCGCGATCCTGGCCTTCGTCGTCTTCTTCAACTGGTCGCAGTTCTCGGAGAACTTCTTCGGCGGCGTCGGCATGCCGGAGAAGAGCCTGCTCGCGCAGGTGCGCGACACGATGCTGATCACGGTGTTCGTCTTCATCGGCATCGAGGGCGCGAGCGTCTATTCCCGCTACGCGGAAAAGCGCAAGGACGTCGGCGCCGCGACCATTCTCGGCTTTGTCGCCGTCACCGGCCTCATGGTCGCGATCACGCTGCTCCCCTTTGCGACGACTCCGCGCGCGGCGATCGCCGGCGTGGCGAACCCCTCGCTCGCGGGCGCGCTCGAACTCGTCGTCGGCCACTGGGGCGCGGTGTTCATCTCCATCGGCGTCCTGGTCTCGGTGCTCGGCGCCTTCCTGGCATGGTCGCTGATCTGCGCGGAAGTGCTGTTCGCCGCGGGCACAGTCGAAGGACATGCCGCGGCTGTTCGCCGCCCAGAACGGCAATGACGTCCCGGCGAACGCGCTGTGGCTCACCAACATCGTCGTCTCGCTGTTCATCATCTCGACCTACTGGTCCCGGGACGCCTTCAACTTCATGCTCGACATGACGAGCGTCACCACGCTCCTGCCCTATCTGCTCGTTGCGGGGTACGGCGTGCTGCTGGCGCGCAGCGGCGTCGGCTATGACAAGGCGCAGGACGAGCGGGGCCGCGACCAGGTCATCGCCTGGATCGCCATCGCCTACGTGCTCTTCATGTTCGTCGCCGCCGGGCTCAAGTATGTTCTGCTCACGGCCGTCCTCTTCGCGCCGGGCACCATCCTCTACTACTGGGCGCGGCGCGAGCAGAAAGCCGGCCTCTTCACACCGGTCGAACTCGCCATCTTCGCCGTCGTTCTGGCCGGGTTCGCGATCGGCGTCTACGGCCTCGCGACCGGCCTGATCACGCCGTGAGAGAGTCGATTGAAATATTATCGAAAGAGGACGCGTCCGGCGGATGACCGCCGACGCTTCAGGGAACCATAAGTAGGAGATCAGGGTCATGTCGGATCAAGCCCAGCCGTTCGGCGTTCATTCGGAAGTCGGCCAGCTTCGGCTGGTGATGGCGTGCGCGCCGGGCCGCGCCCACCAACGGCTGACGCCGAGCAATTGCGACGACCTCCTGTTCGACGACGTGCTGTGGGTCGAGAACGCCAAGCGCGATCATTTCGACTTCATCACCAAGATGCGCGACCGCGGCGTCGAAGTGGTCGAGATGCATAATCTCCTCGACCGAGACGGTCGCGATCCCGGAAGCCAAGAAATGGATTCTCGACAACCAGGTGACGCCGAACCAGATCGGCCTCGGCCTCGTCGACGAGGTGCGCTCCTACCTCGACGGCCTCAAAGCCCGCGACCTCGCCGAAACGCTGATCGGCGGCCTGTCGACCCAGGAGTTTCCGGAAACGATCGGCGGCGAGATGCTCGAACTCGTCCGCGACGCGGCCGGCGTCAACGAATATCTGCTGCCGCCGCTGCCGAACACGCTCTATACCCGCGACACGACCTGCTGGATCTATGGCGGCGTGACGCTGAACCCGCTCTTCTGGCCCGCGCGCCACGAAGAGACGATCCTTACGACCTCGATCTACAAGTTCCATCCCCGCTTCGCCGGCAAGGTCAACGTGTGGTGGGGCGATCCGACCGAGGACTGGGGTCTCGCCACGCTCGAAGGCGGCGACGTGATGCCGATCGGCAAGCGCAACGTGCTCATCGGCATGAGCGAGCGCACCTCGCGCCAGGCGATCAGCCAGCTCGCGGCGACGCTTTTCGAGAAAGGCGCGGTCGACCGCGTGATCGCCGCGGCGATGCCGAAGCTGCGCGCCGCCATGCATCTCGACACGGTCTTCACCTTCGCCGACCGCGACTGCGTGCTTTCGTATCCGGACATCGTCGACAAGATCGAGTGCTTCTCCTACCGGCCCGGATCGAAGGCCGGCACGGTCGAACTGCACAAGGACGGCGGCCTGATCGACACCGTGCGCGGGGCGCTGGGTCTCAAGGAAATGCGGGTCGTGGAAACCGGCGGCACCGACTACATGCGCGAACGGACCCAGTGGGACAGCGGCGCAAACCTCGTCTGCGCCTCGCCCGGCGTCGTCTTCGCCTACGACCGGAATACGTATACCAACACGCTGCTCCGAAAGGCGGGGATCGAGGTCGTCACCATCACCGGCGCCGAGCTCGGCCGCGGTCGCGGCGGCGGACATTGCATGACCTGCCCGATCATCCGTGACGCAGTGGATTATTGACGGAGGCGCGGACGTTTGCGGATGCGAAGCAGCCGGACCGGAGTGAGACGCCAACGCTTGCCCGCGCCGGGACGGGGTCGGCGGCGAGCGGGGCGAGGCGCCGCCGCGGCCGGCTTCGCAGCCGCGCTCGCCTGTCTGCCGGTCGCCTCCGCCTGCGCGCAACAACGCGGCGACATTTCCAGCGACGCGAGCGACGCCCGGACGGACGCGCTGTTCGCGATGCCCAACTCCACGACCCCGGCGCCCCTTTCCAATCTCTATTCGACCGCCCCCGGACTCGAATCGCAGCTCCCCGCGGCTCAATTCACCGCCAGCGGGCTCCTTCCGCTCGGCTGGGATTCGAACCCCGAACAGGTCCAGTCGGGGGGCACGCCGACCTGGGAGACGAGCCCACTCGGGACCGTCTCAATCTCGGCGCCGATCGGAGCGCCCTTCCGTTTCACCGTGAGCGGCTTCGGCGAGGACCGTAACTTCTTTTCCGCCTCCGACGTCGACGTTCAGCGCCTTGGCGGGTCGGCGCGGCTGCAATATGTGGATCCGACCGACGACCAGGCTTTCTCCCCCTACGTGGCGATCGCCCCGCGGGAGCAATGGGCCCTGCCGGACTCGGGCCTCAACGAAGTGCGCACCGACTTCAATGTCGGCTTCAACAAGCGGTTCGATTTCGACGCCGGCTTCGGTCGCGTGGGCGCCGCGGCCGGCGCCTCCGCGGAAACGGTCTGGTCGCTGGGCCTGACCGTCTTCGGACAGGTCCGCGAGCGCGATCCGCGCCTCTCCTCGGACGCCGTGTTCGTCATACCGTCCGTCTCCCGGGTCATCACCCCGGACATCAGCGCCTCGTTCGCCGTCGAATTCCTTGGCCGCTGGTACGAGCGCGACAGCGTCGGGGAAGCGAGCCGCGACTACGAAGCCCTGCCGATCGCGACAGTCGAGTACAAGATTCCGGCCTCGCTGCTCGGGGGCGAGCGGATCGCGGCGATCCTTGGCCATCCGGCGTTCGACGTGCAGGGCTCTTACCTCAAGGTGTGGTCCAGCGTGCCCGGCGTGACCTTCGGCCAGTGGGAGGCGCAGGCGGCGATCCGGGCGGGATGGCGGTTCTGACCTCCACTGGAAAGCAGCGCGGCTTCCCGGCGCCCGTCACCATCCTCGCCTTGTTGCTCGTCCTCGTCTGGATCGCCGCCTTCTTCATCCCCTCCGGCGCCTATCAGCACGACGCGGGCGGAAGCCCGATCGCCGGCTCCTTCCGCTTTACGCCTTCGCCGCTCGATTTCAGCGGCCGCGTCCGTGAACTCCTGCTTGCGCCGGTCAATGGAATGTACGGCATTCTCGACGCCGCGACGGGAATTGTCGGGCCGTCGAACGCGGGAACCCTGTTCGGCTCCGTCCAGGTCTTCCTGTTCGTGCTCGCGATCGGCGGCTTCATGTCGGTCGTGTTCGCAACCGGCGCGCTCGAACGCGGCATCCACCACCTCGCGCATCGATTTCGGCGCCGCGCGCCGCTCCTCATCGCGGTCCTCACGCTGCTCTTCGGCGTTCTCGGCTCGATCAAGGGCTGGAGCGACGAGACGCTCGGGCTCTACGCCATCATGGTCCCGCTCACGGTCGCGCTCGGCTACGACCGGCTGGTCACGATCGCGGTCGTCAGCGTCGCTCCTTATGTCGGCGCGGCGGCGTCGACCATCAATCCGTTCCAGACGGGGATCGCCTCGTCGAAGGCCGGCGTCTCCATCGCCGACGGCATCGGGCTGCGCCTGATCCTGCTCACGCTGACGCTCGGAGCGACCGTCGGGTACATCCTCTGGTACGCGGGGCGGGTCAGGGCGGACCCGGCGAAGTCGCTCTGCGGCGCGGCGCCGGGTGACGCGGAGCTTGCGAAGGCCGACGCCCGCGCGCCCGAACCTCTGACCGCGACGCATAAGGCCGTCATCGGTCTTGTCGCCTTCACCTTCGCGCTGCTGGCGTTCTCGATCGTGCCCTGGGGCGCGTTCCTCGGCGCGGTCTCGATCGACCCCGAGACCGGCGCGACGATCGGCGGGCAGGTCGCATGGGAGCTCGGCTGGTGGCTGCCGGAGCTTTCGGCGCTCTTCTTCGTCATGGCCGTCGTGGTCGCCGTCGTAGGCCGGCTCGGCGAGGAGGTCGCGGCAAGAGCGTTCATGAAAGGGATCGTCGATTTCGCCGGGCCCGCATTTCTCGTGACGCTCGCGCGCAGCGTGTCGGTCGTGATGACCAACACCCAGACGATCGACACCGTGCTCAACGCGATGGAGGGGCTGGTCGCGGGCGCATCAAGCGTCGGGTTCGTCGTCCTGAGCTTTTTCGCCTGCCTCCCCCTGTCGGCCCTCGTCGGCGGCGGAACGGCGGGGACGGCGCTCACCATGCCGGTCCTCGCCCCGCTCGGCGACTTCGCCGGCGTCGACAGGTCGCTCGTCATCACAACTTGGTCAGCCGCCGCGGGCTGGCTGAGGCTCGTCATTCCAACGAACGCGATCCTAGTCGCAGGCATTGCGCTGGCCGGAGTGGGCTACGACCGCTATGTCCGCTTCATGGCGCCGCTGATGGGCATCCTTCTCGTCGTCATGATCGCGACGCTGGCGCTCGGCGCCCTTCTCTGAAGCATCGGGAAAGTCGAGAGGATTGGCGCGCCCGATACAATTCGAACGTACGACCTTTGCCTTCGGAGGGCAACGCTCTATCCAGCTGAGCTACGGGCGCAATCCTTGTGTTCGGAACGGAGATCCCGGACACGGGAGCCTTCTTAGCCGAATTCGAGGCTCATGGGAATCCCCACGCGCCCAGGACGTGCGCCGTCGGCGGCGCACGGCTCGACCACCCCGAAATACTGGAGATAGCGGGCTTCGATCTCGGCCAGCGGCATGACGACGAAAACGTCGGTTGTATTGAAGGCCCGGTCGACAACCGGCGTCGGACTGAATGTCGCGCCTAGCCGCCAGTAGCCCTTCACGAGCGGCGGCAGAATGCGAACAAGCGACCGCGGATCGGCCGGTTCGGCCGCCTCGACGGCGCGCTGCGCGTCCATGCGCCCGGAGCGCGGCGAAACGCGCAAGGACGGGTCGCCCGAACTCAGCGACCGAATGGCGGCAGCGTGGCGGGAAGCGTCGGCGCCCGGTAGGCTGGCGCAGCCGAACAGGGCGTCGACGCCGTGGTGGCGGGCATAGGCCCAAAGGGCCCGCCACAACAGTTCGAGCACGTGCCCGCGACGATGGCTGGCTGCGACGCAGGCCCGTCCGACTTCGAGAAAGCGCAGGTCGCGGCGGCGCGCGACGAGCGACGCGACGTCGAACTCGCGCGCGCTGTAGAAGCCGAAATTTCGCTCCGCCACCTCCTGCCGCAAAAGACGATAAACCCCGACCACGCGCGGCGCGCCGTCACGATGCCGCTCCGACCGGTCGACCACGATGAGATGATCGCTCACCCGATCGAACCGGCACACGTCGCGCCGCGTCAGCCGCGCCGCCGTGTCTGGCGTTACGCCGGCCTCCTCGTAAAAGACGCGGTAACGAAGCCGCTGGACGCGCCGGACATCTTTCGCCGACGACGCCAGACGGGCCTCGAGAAAGCCCGTGCTCGGGAGCGAGGGACCGAGCCCCGCGGCGTCGAACGAGCGCGGAAACCCTCGCAGGAAGGACCGGCGATGCACGCCGGGCTTCAATGCAAATGTGAGCGCCACCAGCTTCTCCGCGACTCAAAAGGGCGTCCGCCGCCCTTCAGAAACACGCTGGACCAAAGCTATTATGACGCTTGCGAAAAATCACCCTCCCCCGGAGCATCCTGAGACACCCTGCGGATCGTCGCCGCGAGATCGCCGAACTCGAAGGGCTTGCGAAGAAACGCGCTGAATCCGGCCGCCTCGCAGAGGCCCCGTTCGTCCTCATAGCCGTTGGCGGTGAGCGCGACGATCGGGGTTCGCGGGAGCCCGGCCATGACCTCCTGTCGACGCAGGCGGCGGGTGGCCTCGAACCCATCGATCCCCGGCATCTTGAGATCCATCAGAATCAGCGCGAAGGGCGCGCCCGTCGCCTCGATCGGCGCCGCGAGCCGCACGGCCTCCTCGCCGTCCACGGCGCGGGTCGCCTCGAATCCGAGCCGTCGCAGGGCCTTGACCGCGATCAGAGCGTTGACGTCGTCGTCCTCGGCGACAAGCGCGCGGCGGGCCGGCGCGTTGGCTTCCGCCGTTGCGTGCGCCTCGGGCGAAGCGGGCGCTGCGTGAAACTCCGCCGCCAGCCTTTCGTAGAGCGAGCGCGCCCTGACCGGCTTCACGAGCCAGCCGTCGAAGCCTTTGAGCGCGGTTTGGCCGAAGGCGCGCCGCTCGAACGGAGAAAAGAGCACCAAACTCCTGGGCGCGCCTGCCGCGCGCGCCGCCTGCGCCAGTCGGTTGGTGGCTTCGGGCCCCAGCGCGCAGTCAACGATGACGACGTCGGGCCGCTCGGCCTGTGCGAGCGTCGAAAGGCCCTCATCGGGGCCTTCGGCGCGCGTGACCGTCGCGCCGGCTTCAGCAAGGCGCATGGCGATCGCCGGGGCCTCGAACGGCGAAGCGGCGATAATCAGAGCGCGCGCTCCCGCAAGCGCAACGGGGCTCGGTTCGGGAGCGTGCGTCGGGTCCTCGCACTGGGCGAGGGGAACCGCGAAGGCGAAGATCGACCCCCCTCCCGGGTTGTCCTCCAGAGTCAGGGAGCCGCCCATGAGCGTCACGAGTTGGCGGGCGATGGCGAGCCCCAGCCCGGCCCCGCCGAACCGGCTCGCTTGCGTTTCATCGCCCTGCTCGAAGTCCTTGAAGATCGCCTCGCGCCGGTCCGGCGGCACGCCGGGCCCGGTGTCGATCACCGCGAAGCTCAGGAGATCGCCGTCGCGTCGCCCAACCTCGACGCAGACGCCGCCCGCTTCGGTGAACTTGATCGCGTTGCCGGCCAGATTGAGCAGCACCTGCCTCAGACGAAGGCTGTCGCCGCGCACCAAGCGGGGCGTCGCGCAGCTGATCGAGGCGGCGATCTCGAGCCCCTTGCTCTGCGCACGCGGCGCGAGCAGTTCGACCACGCCCTCGACGAGACGCGGCAGATCGAGCGGCTCTGCGGCGAGGCTGAGGCGGCCGGCCTCCATCCGCGAGAGGTCAAGGATCTGCTCGACGAGCGCAATCAGCGCCGCGCCCGAGCTGCGGATCGCCTCGACATAGCTTGCGTTCTCGGGGCTTAGCCCGGCCTGCCGCAGAAGATCCGCCATGCCGAGGATGCCGCTGAGCGGCGTGCGGATCTCGTGACTCATGGTGGCGAGGAAGCGCGATTTGGCTTCGCTCGCGGCCTCCGCCTGTTCGCGCGCGGCCGCTGCTTCCTTCAGCCGCCAGACCTCGTCGCGCAGCGTCTCGTTCTCGAGGAATGCGCGGCGCGCCCGTTCTCTGCCGCGAAGCCGGGCGAGGGCGAGCGCGGACGCAAGCGCCGCCAGAAGGGCGATGACCACGCCCGCCTGGACGCTGAGCGCCTCACGAGCCACTATCGCGTCGATGTCCATCGGGGCCTCGCCGGTCCGGGACCCTAGAATCCCAGCCTGGAGTTGAGATTGTCTTGCCAATCTCAACAAAATTGCCGGGTGTTCACACCTCTTGCCGAAACGCGCGGCTCGCGCCCGCGGTTTGAGCGTCGATACGGAGGCGGTGTGCAAACCCGAAGCGACGACCCCGGTCGAACTCAGGCCGCCGCAGCGAGACGGTCGGGCGCGCCGCGATAGGAGAGAGCCTCGGCGAGATGGGCGCGCCGCACCGGGCCGCCTCCGTCGAGATCGGCGAGGGTGCGCGCGAGCTTCAGCACCCGGTGATAGCCGCGAGCCGAAAGCCTCAGCCGCTCCGCAGCGTCGCGCAGGAGCCGGAGCGCGCCGTCGTCGGGCTCGGCGATCTCTTCGACGAGGCTCGAGGGGGCGGCGGCGTTGGAGCTCACTTTCGCGAGCCCGAGCGCGACGTAGCGGGCGACCTGGATTTCGCGCGCGGCTGCGACCCTGGCGGCGACCTCGGCCGAGCCCTCGCGCGGCGCAGGGGCCATGAGATCGGCGGCGGACACAGAGCCGACGTCGATCACGAGGTCGAACCGGTCGATGAGCGGCCCCGACAGGCGCCCGAGGTACTGGGCGACGCAGCGCTCGTTCGGCGCGCGCTTGCACGCATATCCCGGCTCGTTGGCCGATCCGCAGCGGCAGGGGTTCATCGCGGCGACAAGCTGAAAACGCGCCGGATAGACGACGCGATGGTTGGCGCGGGCGATCGCGACCTCGCCGGTCTCGATCGGCTGGCGGAGCGAGTCGAGGACCTGCGGCTGGAATTCCGGCAGTTCGTCGAGAAAGAGGACGCCATTGTGGGCGAGCGATATCTCGCCCGGCCTGGCGTGAACGCCGCCGCCGACGAGGGCGGGCGCCGAGGCCGAGTGATGCGGCGCGCGGAAGGGACGTCGGTCGGTCAGCGCGCCACCCGCGAGCGCGCCCGCGATCGAGTGAACCATCGAGACTTCGAGAAGCTCGCGCGGGTTGAGCGGCGGCAGGATCGAGGGCAGACGCTGGGCGAGCATCGACTTTCCCGCTCCCGGAGCGCCGCTCATGAGGAGATTGTGCCCGCCGGCGGCCGCGACCTCGAGGGCGCGCTTGGCGCTCTCCTGGCCCTTGATGTCGCGCAGATCCGGCTGCGGCCCGACAGCCCCCCTGATGGCCGGCTCAGGTCGCGTGAGGACCTGGGTTCCCTTGAAGTGGTTGGCGAGCTGGATCAGCGAGCGCGGCGCGAGAATGTCGAGATCGGCCGAGGCCCAGGCCGCCTCGGGTCCGCACGAAGCCGGGCAGATCAAACCCTTGCCGGCGCCGTTTGCCGCCATCGCCGCCGGGAGGACGCCGGCGACAGCGCTGATCGCCCCGTCGAGCGCCAGTTCGCCGATCACCGAATAGCCCTCGAGCGCGTCGTGCGGGATCGCACCGATCGCCGCCATGACGCCGAGCGCGATCGGCAGATCGTAATGGCTGCCCTCCTTGGGCATGTCGGCCGGCGCCAGATTGACGGTGATGCGCTTGGACGGCAGAGCAAGGCCCGACGCCATGAGGGCGGAGCGCACTCGCTCCTGGGATTCGCGCACCGCCTTGTCGCCGAGGCCGACAATATTGAAGACCACGTTGCCGGCGGCGAGATGGACCTGGACGTCGACCGGCTTCGCCTCGATGCCCTCGAACGCCACCGTGGATACGCGCGCGACCATGGTCCTGGCCCCCTGTTTTCGGGAACATTTGCAGAACATTACTGCTTTTGCAAGCATAAAAGTTGACCATAGACGCTTCGTTCAATCGGGCTTCTCCCTTTGAACGGCAAGCCGGCCTGCGGGCCCGCGCCTTCAATCGGATCGTCACTCCCGATGGCGCCTTGTTGACGGCGCCTTGGAACAAAATCGCGCGATGGGCGTCTTTGACCCAGTCCCGCTAGGGACAGGAGGTTCGAGGAGGTTCTCATGGGTTTCGGGCGAGGCGCTTTGCTGTGGCTGGTCGGCGTGCCAATTCCGGTCATCATTCTTCTGGCGCTGTTCTGGCACCACTAATCCGGTATCGACTTCAGAATACAAATAGAAGGGGCGCGGCCCTCGGAGGGCGGCGCCCGCTCATCTTCGCGCCGCGGCCAGGATCGGCCCCGCGCCTTCGGTCTGGACGATGACCGCCTCCGCAAGCTCGCTCCGCGCCTCCGGGAGCGCGAGCGATTGCGCCGCTCCATCCCAGCCGCCGAGCCGGGTCACCTCGCGCACCACGTCCTTGTGCGGCAGGGTCTTGCCGGCGTTCTCCCCCCGCCTGATCGCAACCTCGACGACCCGCGGGTCGAAGCGGACGAGCAGCACGTCGGCCGGGCGCGCCGGCGCCGGCCCCGCCCCGAGCTTGACCGCCTGTCCATCGAACGCAACCGCGGGGCCCGCGTCGCCGCGGTCTCCCCTTCGCATGAGCGAAGCGAGGCCGCCCGCTTCGAGCCCGTCGCCTTCGACGCGCCCATTGACCACCACTTGCGGCGTATAGACGCCGTCCCGCGCCATCGCGCGGGCGTAGGCATATTGGCGCTCGGTCCAGGCGGGGCTCGAGAACGTGTCCTTCCAGCCGAGCCGGTCCCAATAATCGACCTCAAAGGCGAGCGCGAGCACGTCGGGGCGGTCGCTGACCGCGAGTACGTTCGCCGCCGCCGGCGGACAGGACGAGCACCCCTGGCTCTGGAAGAGTTCGACCACCGTCGGATGGGCGGCGTCGGCGGCAAGCGTCGCGGGAGAGAAGAGCATCGCGGTGGAGAAGAGCGCCGCGGCGGGGAAGAGGGCGAGAAGCGACGGGACGAGGATCGGCCGGTTCATGGGGTCACTCCGGGATCGGCGCGTTCGCCCGCGCCTTTTCCTTTTTCGTCGGCCCCCGGGGCTTGTTACGCTCGCGGGCGCCCTTCAGCCCCAATCGCCGCAACGATGTCTGCATCAGCGCCGGACGCCAAACGCCGTCCAGATGAGCAAGCCGAGCACAAGGGCCAGAAGCAGAGTGAGGAGGCCGGAGACCGCTCCGATCATGTCTCTTGGACCGCCCGTGGTATAAGCCTCCGGCAGGGCGCGCTGGAGCTGAACGCCGATCGCACCTCCGGCGAAAACGACCGCGAAAACGATGGCTGCCACGATTGCGGGATTCATGGTCTAATTTCCGGGATCGCAGCCGTCAGGCGCGCGGGCGTTTTCCGATCCGGGATGGCAGGCCTTGCGTGCTCGCGGGCCGAGGCTCGACCACCCCTGCCCCGTCGGCCGGAACGTTGTCGGGTCGAGCGCGACCCTCCTGGGCGGAATTGTCAGGGGCCAGTCGAAATCGGCGAGTCGTTTATTGGACGGAGCGGGGTTGTCGGAAACCGCAGGCCTGCCGTCAAGCGTATCCTTCGCAAGGGTCGGTCCGTATCGACCTTGGTAGGGACGCGGATGTGGTAAATGGACCTGATCCATGTTCGTGACGCGCGGGGGGGCGGGATGATCGGCTATGTGGCGCTCGGGACCAACGATCTGCCGAAGGCGGCGAAATTCTATGACGCCATTCTCGCGGAGCTCGGGGCCCGGCGCTTCATCGAAACGGAGAGGTGGATCTCATGGGGCAATCCCGGCGGCGCCGGGATCATGGTCACCAAGCCCTACGACGGGAGAGCGGCGAGCGTCGGCAACGGCGTGATGGTCGCTCTTGCCGCGCGCGAAAGAGCTCACGTCGACCGCATTCATCAACTGGCCATGGCGCTCGGCGCTCAGGACGAGGGGCCGCCTGGTCCGCGAGGCGAACGATTTTACGCCGGGTACTTTCGCGATCTCGACGGAAACAAGCTCAGCGCCTTCGTCATGGGATGAAAGCTCGCCCCGAGCGCGCGTGTCCACCATGAGCAGAACGCTCCCAGCCGTCGCGGATGACCGATGAGTAGCGCTCCCCGCCTGCATGTCGCCGCGCCGCTCGCTGTCGGCGATCGGGCCGCCCTAACGGTCGACCAGGCGAATTATCTGGGCAGCGTGCTGCGCCTCAAGGCGGGCGACCGTGCGCGCGCCTTCAACGGCCGCGACGGCGAGTTCGCGGCCGAGATCGTCGCGGTCGGCCGCAAGGGTCTCGGTCTTCTGCCCGTCGAACGAACGCGGCCGCCGGAGGCGCGGCCCGATTTCGATCTCCTGTTTGCGCCCCTGAAGCATGCGCGGCTCGACTACATGGCGCAGAAGGCGGTCGAGATGGGCGCCGGGCGCCTGCGGCCGATCGTCACCCGTCGCACCCAGGTGGCGCGGTTGAACATCGAGCGGCTCGAGGCCAACGCGATCGAGGCCGCCGAACAATGCGGCGCCGTGTGGACGCCCGAGGTCCATCCGCTCGAGCCGCTGGAGACGGCGCTTGCAGGCTGGCCGGCCAACCGGCTGCTCGTGTTCTGCGACGAGGAGGCGCCGGCGGCGGGCCCGCTGGAAGCGCTGGCTGGCGCTGACGGAAGAGGCGGCGCTAGCCTTCTGATCGGCCCGGAGGGCGGCTTCGACGAGGGCGAGCGGGCCGCCATCCTCAAAGCGCCGCGCGTGCTGCGCCTCAGCCTCGGCCCGCGCATCCTGCGGGCGGACACGGCCGCCGTCGCCGCGCTCGCCCTCCTCCAGGCGACGATCGGGGATTGGCGGGGGCTGTCGAAAACCCGTTGAGACCGACGGCTTCCTGCCATTTCGTCATTTTGCCGCCCCAATGTCGGCTCATCCCGCGTGCCCGAAAGGACGCGGGTCGGGATGGGGCGAAGCTTACGACGGTCCTGGACAGGCGCGGCGCCTGTCGCAGTCATTCTCTCGGCGCTGGCGGTCGGCTCGGCGCGAGCCGGTGACGCCTATTCCTCTCAGCCTCCCGACGGCGGCCTTCGTCCGCATCCATGCGGCGAGGGCCAGACCTGCGCGCACATCAGCGGCTACATCAAGGCGCGGTCGGACGCCGTAGGTCAGCCGCCGCTCGCGGCCCCGCCGCCTCTGGCCGCCATCGGCTTTGGCATGAACGCAGTCGGTCAGGCAACGTCGGACGCGCTGAACCACGGCATGTTCTTCATGCGCACGAGCGGCGACGACCTGCGCCGCTAAAGGCGTGTGGCTTTGTTGCGAGCGTCGGCGAAGCGATCCCGCACGAGTTGCAGCGCTCACCGGGCCTTCACCCCAACCTTCTCCCCGCGAACGGGTCCCGAACGAGGAGAAGGGGCGCATCGGCGTGAGCCGGAGAGAGCGCTAAAACGCGGCCTCCTCGAAGGCCGGGTCGACGGAGCCGCGCCACGGGCCGTCGAAGCGGTCGATCCAGCTCTCGGCCGGCGATCGTCCGCTTTCGGCGATCGCCTCGAGCGGGAGAAGGTGCTTCGTCTCGTCGGCGCCCTTGGCGTCGAGCCGGGCGCGGCGTTTCAGTCCATCGCGCGCAAGTTTCAGCATATCGAGCGCGACCGCCTTCAGCGTTCGGCCGCCGATGGACGCAGCGAGGCCGAGCTTCGGAGCGGCGTCGCGCAGCGCCTGACGCTCCTCCGCGCTCCACTCCCTGACGAGCGCGGCGGCGGAGGCGAGCGCGTCGCGATCGTAGAAGAGGCCGGCGGTCAGCGCCGTCATCGCAACGATCCGATCCGAAGGGCCGACATCGGCGCCGCGCATCTCGAGGTAGCGCTTCAGCCGCACCTCGGGAAAGATGGTGGAAAGGTGGTTCGCCCAATCGGCGATCGTCGCGCGCTCGCCAATGTGTCCGGAGAGCCTGCCGTCGAGGAGATCGCGGAAGCTTGCGCCGGCGACGTCGAAATAGGTCGAACCGCGCTTCAGGAAATACATCGGCACGTCGAGCGCGTAATCGACATAGCGCTCGAAGCCCATGCCGGGCTCGAAGGCGAAGGGAAGCGTCCCCGTCCGGTCGGCGTCGGTATCACGCCAGATTTCCGAGCGCGCCGACAGGAAACCGTTGAGCCTTCCGTCGGTGAACGGGGAATTGGCGAAGAGCGCGGTCACCGCCGGCTGGAGCGCGAGCGCCACGCGCAGCTTCGTCACCATGTCGGCTTCGTCGCGGAAGTCGAGGTTGGTCTGCACGGTCGCGGTGCGGAACATCATGTCGAGGCCGCGCGAACCGACCTTCGGCATGTAGCGCTTCATGATGTCGTAGCGGCTCTTGGGCATCGAGGGCGTCCGGAGAAGCGTCCATTTCGGGCTCATGCCGAGCGTCAGCGCCGAGACGCCCATGGGCGTGGCGACCGACGCGAAGATCTCGAGATGGCGGGCGAGCTCGTCGGCCGTTTCGTGCGCCGTCTCCAGCGGCGCGCCCGAAAGCTCGAACTGGCCGCCGGGCTCGAGCGAGATCGCGGCGCCGCCCTCTCCGTCGAAAAGCCCGATGAGGCGGCCGCCGTCCTCGATCCTCTCCCAGCGCAAGCGAAGGTTCATGCCCTCGATCAGCGCCGCGACGCCGCGTTTTCCCTCATAAGGGACGGGCTCATGGCCGGCGCGGTAGAAGAGGATCTTTTCGTGCTCGGTCCCGACGCGGAGCACGGCGTCGCGCTTGCAGCCGGCCTCGAGCCAGGCGGCGAGCGCGTCCCGATTCTCAACGATTTCCCCATCCGCGACGTCGCGAGCCATAAAGGATCGTGCCTCTCAAGGCCGGCGGTCCGGCTCTCCCTCGGGCTAGATAGTGGGCTCCGCCGGGCAATGCAATTGAACGGGCGCGCGATCCCCACGATCCCCGATCGGCCCGCGCGCCGGGAATTGGCGTCGAGGACCGCCCGCGGCCTTCGAAAGGTTCCTCAACGAACCGATCCTTCCTCCGCCCCAAGCGGCACGTTTGCGCCGCCGCCGCGGTCGCCAACCCGATCGCCTGCGCGACGGGCGAGCGCGGCGACCGTACAATAGGCCGTCGCGACCGCGACGACGCCGAAGATCGCCGAGCCAAGAGCAATCCCCATCAGGCCTCCCTTCACGCCGCCCCATCGCACGCCAAGCGTGACAAAGGGCATCGTGCCGAGCGTCGCACGGCCCCAGTTGAAGACCATGCTGAACATGGGGAAGCCAAGATTGTTGAAGGCGGTGTTGGCGACAAAGAGGCAGGCGATGAAGATCCACGCGACGACGCCCGCGCGGCAGTAGAACGTCACATAGTCGGCGCTGTCGCCGCTCGCGTCGAAGGCCGCGACGATCAAGGGCGCCGCAAGAGCAAGCAAGCCCCAGGCGACGAACGCGTAGCCGATCGACAGGAGGAACGCGTCGGTCAGCGTGCGCTGAACGCGGTGCATGAGGCGCGCGCCGTAGTTCTGGCCGATGATCGGGCCGACGGAGCCCGTCAGCGCGAAGATCACGCCGAAGGCGACCGGCGTCACCCGGTCGATGACGGCGCCGGCCGCGACCGCCGCCTCTCCGACGTCGGAAAAGACCCTGACCGCATAGGCCGCGCCGACCGGCGTCGCGAGATTCGCCAGGATGGCGGGAAGGCCGATCGCCATGATCGGCCTCAAGTCGCGCAAGGCCGCGTCAAGTCTCGGCCGGGCGACCACGTCGTGGATCACGACCGAGCCATGAAAGCCGACGACGAGGAAGCAGAGGCGCGAAACGACGGTCGCCCAGGCCGCGCCATAGACGCCGAGCCCGAGGCCGAAGATCAGCGCCGGGTCGAGGATCGCGGTGACGATCGCCCCCGAGAGCGTCACATACATCGCCCGGCGCGCATCGCCGACCGCTCGCAGAAGGCCAGACATCGCGACGCCGAGCGCGAGCGGCACATTGGCCGGCAGGGTGATGGCGAGAAACTTCGAGGCGACCGCGAACGGTTCGCCGCGCGCATGCACGACATGGGCGAGGCCCCAGTCGCGAAAGGCGACCATCACGCCCGCGACGACAGCCGAAACGACAAGAGTGATCAGGAGCGCGGAGGCGGCGAGGCGCCGTCCCTTGGCGCGGTCGCCCGACCCGATGGCGCGCGAGACCGTCGCGGAGGCGGCGATCGTGAGGCCAATGTTGACCGACATGGCGAGGAAGGTCGCGAGGCCGACATAGCCGACCGCCGCCTTGAACGCCTGGTCGCCGAGGCGCGAAACCCAGAAGAGCGACAGAAGATCGACGGCGAAGATCGCCATGAGGCCGACCGCGCCGGTCGCTGTCATCACCGCGACGTGACACAGCAACGACCCTTGCGTGAACACGGGCCGGACGTCGTCGAGGGCGGTTGCGGGAGCGTTCACGAGCGGGTCCCGGCGTTCGGAGGCGCTTATTAGCTGGTTGCGGACCCGCGAGCCAGACAGGAGCCAACATTTCACCTTGTCAGGCCGGCGAAGCGACTGCATCGTTAAAGAACCAGACGACGGAGGGAGACGACGCATGGGCAGGCTCCAGGGCAAGGTCGCGATCGTCACTGGCGGCGCGAGCGGAATCGGACGCGGCGTTGTGGAGGCGTTTCTTCGGGAAGGCGCGTCGGTGGTGGCGTCCGACATCCAGGACGACAAGGGCGCCCGGCTGACCGCGGAACTTGGGCCCGCCGTCTCGTACCAGCGTGCGGACGTGGGCGAAGAGCCCGACGTCGAGGCGCTCGTCGCCGAGACTGTAAAACGCCACGGCAGGCTCGATTGCATGGTCAATAACGCGGGCCTCACAGGGCCCGGCGGATCGATCCTCGACACGCCGGGCGAGGCGGCGGAGGCCGCCTTTCGCGTCCTCTTCTGGGGCGTCGTTTACGGCGTGAAGCACGCAGGCTCGGTGATGCGCGCGCAGAAGTCGGGCTCGATCGTCTCGACCGCGTCGGTCGCGGGCGTCGCCGGGGGCATGGGGGCGCACATCTACAGCGCGGCGAAAGCAGCCGTCATCCATCTGACGCGTTCGACGGCGCGGGAGCTTGGCGAAAGCAACGTCCGCGTCAACTGCATCTGTCCCGGTGGGATCGCGACGCCGATCTTCGGCAAGGCGGTGGGGCTCGGGACCCAGGCGGCGGACCAGACGGTCGAGACCATGAAGGCGATTCTCGTGGGCGCTCAGCCGATCCCACGGTCCGGCCTTCCCGAGGACATCGCCAACGCCGCGCTCTTCCTGGCGAGCGACGAAGCGAGCTTCGTCAACGGGCATGCGCTCGTGGTGGACGGCGGCATGACGAGCGGGCGCCGCTGGTCGGAATCCGTGGCGTTCGTGCGCTCGCTGGAGACCGCGCTCGGCGCCAAAGGCTGACACGAAGCTGAGGGCTTCCGCTGCGTCTCGAGCCCTGCGATCCGCGCATCTTCGGCTTTGCGCGTCGAAGCGCTTGACTTAGCGCCGCGCGGCGCAGAAGAGGCTCGCCGGCATGCCCGAACCCGCACGCGCCAAACCCCGTCTACGCGTCGTCCTCTGCGCGCCGCGCGGCTTCTGCGCGGGCGTCGTGCGGGCGGTCGACGTCGTCGAGCGGGCGCTCGACGTTTATGGGCCGCCGGTCTACGTGCGCCACGAGATCGTGCACAACAGGTTCGTGGTCGATCAGCTCAAGGCCAAGGGCGTCGTCTTCATCGACGAATTGGGCGAGGCGCCAGCCGGTCCGCAGCCGGTGATCTTCTCCGCCCACGGCGTCGCGCGATCGGTGATCGAGGAGGCGCGCACGCGCAATCTCTTCGCGATCGACGCGACCTGCCCGCTGGTGACCAAGGTGCACCGGGAGGCGCAGTCCCATTTCAAGCGCGGCCGCCGGATCATCCTGATCGGCCACACCGGCCATCCCGAGGTGATCGGTACGATCGGCCAGTTGCCGGCGGGAGCGGTGACGCTTGTGAGCTCGATCGAGGAGGTCGCGCGCCTCGAACCGGACGACGGCCGGCCGATCGCCTTCGTGACCCAGACGACGCTGTCCGTCGACGACACGCGCGAGATCGTGGCGGCGCTGACCAGCCGCTTTCCCGCCATCCACGCCCCGCCCAACGAGGACATCTGTTACGCCACGACGAACCGTCAGGAGGCGATCAAGGCGGCGGCGCGCCGGGTGGAGGCGGTGATCGTCGTCGGGGCCGACAATTCGTCCAACGCCCAGCGCCTGCGCGAGGTGGCCGAACGCGAGGGCTCTTCCGCCCAGCTCGTGGCCGATGCCGAGGGCGTCGACTGGTCGAGCCTCGAGGGCGTCGGCGCCGTCGCCGTCACCGCCGGCGCTTCGGCGCCGGAAGCGCTGGTCGAGGGTGTTCTGGATGCGCTCCGCGCGCGTTACGACGTCGTGATCGAGACGCTGACCACGGCGCATGAGTTCGATGACCTTCCCGCTGCCGCGGGAACTGCGCCAGCCCTCGCTCGAGGCGGCCGCGTCCGAACCCGCGGAAACGTTCCGGCGATAGAGGCCGCGCGGGGCGGCGAGGCAGGCTCGCGCACAATGAGGTCTTTACCTTCAGGGGCAAGGCGCAGCTTTCGTAAGCTTGCCTTCCGTGCGCTCTTTGCCGTAAACGCGCGGGCGTCGATAGCGGAGCATGTCTTGACGGCGCGTCGAGTTCTCGCGATTGCCTCCGGCGGCGGCCACTGGATTTAGATGCGCAGGCTCGCGCCCGCCTTCGAGGGCCTTGACGTGGCATACGTCAGCGTCCTGCCGGGCTATGCGGCCGACGTGCCGGGCTGCCGCTTCTATGCGGTTCACGACGTGACCCGCTGGGACCGGTGGAAGCTCGTGCTGCTCGTCGGGCAGTTGACGCGGATCCTCCTCAAGGAACGTCCGCAGGTTGTCGTCACCACGGGGTCGGGACCGGGCATGATCACGCTGACACTCGCCAAAACGCTTCTGCGCGCCAGGACCATCTGGATCGACAGCATCGCCAATTGCGAGAAGATGTCCTCGTCAGGCCTGCAGGCGCGGCGCGTCGCCGATGTCTGGCTGACCCAATGGCCGCAGCTCGAGGGCGAGACCGGGCCCAGATATTGGGGTTCGGTTCTTTGATCTTCGTCACCGTCGGTCAGATGCTCGGCTTCGATCGCCTCATCGAGGCGATGGACGCGTGGACGAGCGCCGGTCCCGGCCGCGAGGTCTTCGCCCAGATCGGCGACGGTCGTTACGAGCCCGGCGCGATGCGCTGGACGCGAATCGTGCCGCCGAACGAGTTCCGAGCGACGGTGGCGTCGGCCGAGCTCATCGTCGCACACGCCGGCATGGGCAGCTTCTTCGTCGCGATGGAGGCGCAAAAGCCGATCGTCATGCTGCCGCGCATCGAGGCGAGGCGCGAGCACACGACGGACCATCAGGTCCACACGTTGAAATGGCTGAGAGAAAAGCCGGGCGTCTACGCCGCCGACAGCGAGGGCGAACTGCCGGGCGCGATCGAGCGAGCGCTCGCCGAAGCGACTGTTTTCGATGGTTTCCGGCGGTTCGCGCCCGAGCCGTTCGTCGCGAAGCTCAGGCAGGCCATTCTGGACTGAAGAACGGCGGGGGTCGTCATGCTGAACGTAGGTCTGGTCGGCGTCGGCAAGATGGGGCTCTCGCACCTCGCCATCCTGAACGCGCACCCGTCAGTCGGCGCCGTCACGATCTACGAGCCGTCGGGCTATGTCCGCAGCGTGCTCGAAAAGTACTCCGGCATGACGTCGACCGACAGCTACGCGAAACTCCTCGATACGCCCGGTCTCGACGCCGTCGTCGTCGCGACGCCGTCGAAACTGCACGCGCGCATGGTGAGGGACGCGCTCGACCGGGGCCTGCACGTCTTCTGCGAGAAGCCGTTCTGCCTCGATCCGGCCGACTCGCGGGCGCTCGCCGATCTTGCGGCGGGAGCGCGGCGGGTGAACCAGGTCGGTTACCACTACCGCTTCGTCGGGACGTTCAACGAGGCGCGGCGGCTGATCGAGGCGGGCGCGATCGGGACGCTCCATCATGTGCGGGTCGAGGCCTACGGGCCGGTCGTGCTGAGGCCAAAGGGCGCGACCTGGCGAAACCGTCGCGACGAAGGGGGCGGCTGCCTCTACGATTACGCCTGCCACGCGGTCGACCTCGTCAACTATCTCGTCGGCCGGCCGGCGCAGTCGGCGAGCGGCGCGGCGTTGAACAGCGTCTTTTCCGCCGATGTCGACGACGAGGTCTACGCGACGCTGCATTTCGGCGGAGGGCTGACGGGACAGATCGCCGCCAACTGGAGCGACGAGAGTTTCCGGCGCATGTCGACCGAGGTCCGCATCTGGGGAACGAACGGACGGATCGTGGTCGATCGCCAGGAGATCAGGACCTATATCCGCGATCCGGCTTTGAGCGCGGTTCCAGTCGCGGCCGGCTGGCGCACGCGCAACATCACGGAACTGACAGCGCCGGTGAACTTTTATCTGCGCGGCGAGGAGTATTCGGCGCAGATCGACCATTTCGTCGACCAGATCGTGCGCGACGCGCCGGATGACATCTCGACGTTCGCGACCGCGGCCGAGACGGATGCGGTCGTGGCGATGATCCGGCGCTCGGCCGAGGGGGTCGCCGCCGCCGCTCCCGAGCGCGCGATCGCCGCGCCGTCGCGGCGCAAGGCCGCCGGGCTCTGGGGCCGCGCGCGGGCGCTCCTCTCCTGACGCTCGCATGAACGCAAGCGCAAAGAAACGCGCTCGAAAGGCATGAAGGCCATGGATCGAGTTCTGTTCGGCGACAACCAGTTCTTCGCCATCAACCACATGTCGGAAGAGAAGGCGCGCGCCCAGGCGCTGAAGTTTCAGGACATCGCCGAGGTGATCGGGGTTCTTGACGACGCCTACGACGCGGGGATCCGTGTCTTCATGTGCACCACGCACGACCGGATCGCCGAGATCTGCGATCACGTGCGCGCCAACCTGTCCCGCTACACCGGACTGAAATTCTATCCGTGCATGCCCTACGCCCACAAATACGCCAACGCCGTCACCGAGTACGGCATGATCGATGCGCTTCGCCGCTTGCTGCCGAACGAAGGCGCCTTCTCGGCGCTCATCAAGGGCGGGATGTCGCTGGCAACCAGGGACGCGGAGGGCCTGTTGGGGCTGCTCGTCAACGCCGAGATGAAGATGTTCGAGGGCCTCGAAACGCCGGTCGTCTTCCTCCAGAACGTCGTGACGGACCTCATTCTCGGCCTCAACGCGAAAGAGGCGTTCCGGCTGTTTGCGACCCATGTCGCGAGGACCTTCGGCGCCGAGGCCGGCTTCATCACCATGAACCTGCCTCGCCTCCTCGACGCGCTTGACGAAGTCGGCGTCGAAAACCCGATCGTCTGCGCAAACATCAACAAGGCGGGCTTTCGCATGTGCGGCGGCATGAAGGCCTACGAGGATGCGATCGCGACCCGCAGGTTCCGTCCGATCGCCATGTCGGTTCTGGCGTCCGGCGCGATAGCGCCGCGCGAGGCGGTCGCGTATGTGTGCGGCATGCCGAAGATCGAATTGATCGTGTTCGGCGCCTCGAGCCGAAAGAACATCGTGGAGATGAAAAGGCTGATCGACGAGATGAGCCTCGCGGCCTAGAAGCGCGCTTCAGGCCGCTGCCGGCGCCCGAATCCGCTTCTCGCCCTCGCCGCCGTAACCGCGGCCGATGCAGACGTAGCGGAAGCCTAAGTCCCGCATGATCCGGACCGGATAGATGTTGCGCAGGTCGACCACGACCGGAGTTGCCAGCGCCGCCCTGACGCGCTTGAGGTCGAGCGCCCGGAACTCGTCCCACTCGGTGATCACGGCCGCGGCGTCCGCGCCCTCGATGCAGGCGTAGGCGCTCTCGGCGAACTCGACGCCGGGCAGAAGGGGCTTCGCCATCCGGATGCCTTCCGGATCGTAGGCGACGACGGATGCGCCGGCCTTCTGGAGCTCGGGCACGATGACGAGGCTCGGCGCGTCGCGCATGTCGTCGGTCTTCGGCTTGTAGGTGAGGCCGAGCACCGCGATCCGTTTTCCCGCGACCGAGCCGCCGCAGGCCTTCTCGATCTTGCGGGCCATCGCCATCATCCGCTTCTCGTTGACGTCGACGAGCGTCTCGACGAGGCGGATGGGCGAGCGTGCGTCGATGGCGAGCTTGGTCAGCGCCAGCGTGTCCTTCGGAAAGCACGATCCGCCGAAGCCGGGGCCGGGGTTGAGGAAGCGGGCGCCGATGCGCGGGTCGAGGCCGACGCCACGCGAGACGTCGACCACGTCGGCGTCGACCCGCTCGCAGAGATCCGCGATTTCGTTGATGAAGGTCACCTTCATCGCCAGGAACACGTTGGCTGCGTATTTGATCATTTCGGAGCTGCGGCGCGACGTCACGACGAGCGGGCCGGCGCGCCCTTTCATCGGGTGGTACATCTCGCGCATGGTCGCCTCGGCCAGCGGGTCCTCAACGCCCACGACAATGCGGTCGGGCTGCTTGAAGTCGTCGATCGCCGCCCCTTCGCGAAGAAATTCCGGATTCGACACGACCGCAAACCGGTCGCGCGGCAGGCGCTCCGCCAGGACCCGCTCGACCTCGTCGCACGTGCCGACCGGAACGGTCGATTTCACCACGACGACGGCGAAGTCCTCGACGACCGCGGCGATCTCCCGCGCCGCCGCGTAGACATGACTGAGATCCGCCGCCCCGATGTCGGCGAGCGAGGGCGTGCCGACGGCGATGAAGATGGCTCTCGCGCCGCGCGCGGCTTCCCTGAGGCTGGTCGTGAACGAAAGCCGCCGCGCGCTCTGATTGGCGAGAACAAGCTCGCTGAGGCCCGGCTCGTAGATCGGTATGCGGCCGAGGCGGAGGCCGGCGACCTTGTCCTTGAGCTTGTCAACGCAGACAACTTCGTGACCGAAGTCGGCAAGACATGCGCCTGTGACGAGGCCAACATATCCAGCGCCTATCATCGCTATACGCATTGGTTAGGCTCCGCTCAGTCGCGAATTGACGATGCCTATACCTCATATTTCCCGGAAGCCAAGACAAGTGCGTGACAGCATTGCAGAGGCTGCGGCGCGTCACTTGACGCCCTGGCCGTCGAATTGACGCGCATGCGCGTCGCGGTTAAGCGAGTGCGATTTCTTTCACGCCCAAAGGCGAAAACCGCATCGCATGGCTGTCTACACCGAGGTCACGGACGAGGCGTTGAACGCGTTTCTCGCCCCTTACGACATTGGCGAGGTCGTGTCGTTCAAGGGCATCGCCGAAGGCGTCGAGAACTCCAATTTTCTTCTCAGCACGACGCAGGGCCACTTCATCCTGACGCTTTACGAGAAGCGCGTTCGGGCGGACGATCTTCCCTTCTTCGTAGGTCTTATGGAGCATCTGGCGCGGCGCGGCGTGACCTGCCCGCAGCCTGTGCGCGACCGGGCGGGTTCCGCGCTCGGAACGGTCGCTGGGCGCCCGGCGGCGATCGTGACATTCCTGGACGGGCTCTGGATCCGCCGGCCAAACGTCCGCCATTGCGGACAGGTTGGCCTTGCACTGGCGCAGATGCATCTCGCAGGCGCCGATTTCCCGCTCGCCCGCGCGAACGCGCTCTCGCTGACCGGCTGGCTGCCGCTCGTTCGCGCGGCCGAAGCAGGCGCGGACTCGGTCGCGCCGCATCTGCACGCGGAGATCGAGGCCGAGCTCGCGTTTCTCGAGGCGAATTGGCCGGCCGGCCTGCCGAGCGGCGTCATCCACGCCGACCTCTTCAACGACAACGTGTTCTTCCTCGGCGAGAGGCTGTCGGGACTGATCGATTTCTATTTCGCCTGCACCGACGCGCTCGCATACGATCTCGCCATCTGCCTCAGCGCCTGGTGCTTCGAGCCGGACAATTCGTTCAACGTCTCCAAGGGGCAAGCCCTTGTCTCGGCCTACGATCGGACGCGCAGGCTCGACGACGCGGAAGCAGCCGCCCTGCCGATCCTCGCGCGGGGCGCAGCGCTCCGCTTCATGCTCACCCGCTTGGTCGACTGGCTGAACGTGCCGCCCGGCGCGAAGGTCATGCCGAAGAACCCGCTCGAGTATCGCGACAAGCTGCGCTTTCATCAGCGGGTTCGATCCGCCGCCGACTACGGTCTCATGCGGTGAGCGGGCGGGTGTCGATCTGGACCGACGGCGCGTGCTCGGGCAATCCGGGCCCCGGCGGATGGGGCGCGGTCATGCGCTACGGCGCGCACGAGAAGGAGCTCAAAGGGGGGAGCCGGCGACAACCAACAACCGCATGGAGCTGACCGCGGCGATCGAGGCCCTGGAGTTGCTGACGCGCCCCTGCGCAGTGAGCCTGCACACCGACTCGCAATATCTTCGCGGCGGAGTGACCGGCTGGATCGAGGGATGGAAACGCAACGGCTGGCGCACGTCCGACAGGAAGCCGGTCAAGAACGAGGATCTCTGGCGCCGCCTCGAAACCGCCGCGGCGCGGCATGACGTCAGATGGCTATGGGTCAAGGGCCACGCCGGCGACGCTCAGAACGAGCGCGCCGATGGCCTCGCCCGCGAAGGGATGGCGCCCTTCCTCAAGCGCCGGACGCGCGTCCCGCCGCCCCGGCCGAGCGCCAGGAAAATCGACACAACCAACTTGGTGTAATGCGCGCCCGCGGCGCTCAAGACCGTCGCTATGGTTAACCAGCCGTTAAAAAAATTCATAAACTGACGCGACGGCGCCTCTGGCGGGGCCGGCAATTCCATGATTGGGTAACATTGGGCAATGTTATCATGGATAATAAAGATGGAACGGGGCGCCCTCAAATTTGTCGACAGGGTCTTGCGCCTCCTCGAACGCACGGAATACCGCCGAGCCGACACGGCTCTCGAGAAGGAGGCGATCTTCCGGATGCGCCACGCCGCATACGCGCGCGCAGGCACCGTGAAAACCGACGCCTCCGGCCTCTTCTGCGACCGCTATGACGAAATGGCGAACGTCTGGCTTATCGGCGTTTATATCGACGGCGAGCTTCAGAGTTCGGTGCGCCTGCATGTCTCAGCCAGCCTCGGGGCGGTCACGCCGGTTCAGGAGACGTTTCCGGACACAATCCATCCCCTTATTCACGATGGACGGCTGATCATCGATGCGACGCGATTTTCGGCCAGGCTCGCGGCGTCGCAGGAATGGCCCGAGATCCCCTATCTGACGCTGCGCCCCGTGTTCATCGCCGAAGCGCATTTCCGCGCCGACTATGTGACGGCGGCGTGCCTCAGCGAGCACCAGTCGTTCTATCGGCGCGCCTTCGGCGGCGCCGTCTGGAGCGCCCCGCGCGTCTATCCCGACTTCCTCCGGCCGATGGCGCTCGTCGCTTTCGACTGCGCGGCGCTGAGAGACGCCGTCTACGAGCGCTACCCGTTCTACCGTTCGAGCGAAGCCGAGCAAGTCCGTCTCTTCTCCCGATCGTCGAACGCGGCCTACGATCTCATGTCGGCGATTGGGCGCGAGGCCGCGCGCCGGCCGGATCGAGCGTCAGGCGCGCGGGCTCAGCGCGATCCCTGGTCGGCTGAGACCGTACTTCCAGCCCAGGATTCGATGACGAGCGACGCGTAGGCGTCGAGGAGTTCGGGCGACGAAGACGCCCGAATGCACGCGAGCCAGCTTCGATACGAGGCTGCGTCGATTGGCGGGCCGAGCCGGCCGAGCTCCGCCCCGTCTACCGGCACGGCGGGCCTGACGATGAACGGCGACGGCGGCGCCTGCGGTTCGCGTCGAAAGGTCTCGATCGTCGCGGCGAACGCCTCGAGGCGCGCGGACGTCGGAGGCGCATTGCTCAAGGCGCACCAGGCGAGGAAGCTGTCGAACGAGACGGCCACAAACCGCGCCCGCTGCCCGGCGAAGCCCAGTCCGACGAGCCGGCCCTCGCGGTCGGAGACGAAATCGTCGTAGCCGCCGAGGCTGCAGTAGTCCTCGAGCACAAGCCTGGCTTTCTCGAAGTCCCGCTCGTCGAGAAACGCGATCAGGACCTCGTCGTCGCCAGTCATGGCTCAGCCATTCTCTTGGGGCTCGCGCCGCGCGGCCCGGTCTGACCAAACATGCAGCCGCCAGCCTAACATCGGATTAGCGGCGCGAATTGCAATCCACTCCACTCTGGGACTTTGCAAAGCACAGCTTATTAACGGATCTATGATGCAGTCCCGGCCTCGCATGATCCCGGCGCCCATGCATCTGAACGCTCGTCGAAAAGCCGTCGCCTCCGAGGCCATTCCGTTCGAAGCGCGGCGGATCCTTCTGGAGTCCCTTTTTGCGGACTCCTGGGCGATGATCATGGGCGCCTCGCTCACCAGCATCGTCGCGGTCCTGATTACCGCCATGACGCGCTCGCTGGCGCCGGCGGCGGTGACGGTCCTGATCTTCTCGGTGGTCGCGGTCCGCCTGCATCTCATTCGCGCCTATCGCCGGCCTCGCGAACGCGGAAGCGATTTCGCCGCCGTCCAATGGCTCGAGCGGGCCTACGTTCTGAGCGCAAGCGCCTATTTGCTCAGCGTCGGCCTTCTTACCTTCACCGCCTTCGCCGTCTCCGACGATCCGTTTCTTCTGACGCTGACGGTGAGCGGGGCGCTGACCCACGCGCTGAGCGTCGCCGTCAGGAATTTCGCCATCAGGACGGGGGTCGGGCTGCAACTCGCCGGCGTCGCCGTTCCGCTGGCCGCGGCCTTCATCTTGAAAGGGGGTCTGTTCCCGCTCCTGATCCCGCTCCTGCTGATCCCGCTTTGCGCCTTCGTCTACGGCTCGGCGTCGAGGCTGCGCAGAATCCTGCTGAGCGAGATCGCGTTTCGTGGCCGGTCGGAGCGGATCGCGGCCCAGTTCGATTTCGCGATCAACAATATGTCGCACGGAATGTGCATGATCTCTGCCAACCAGCGGGTGCTTGTCTCCAACGCCCGGTTCTCGGAATTCCTCGGTCTGCCGGACCGGCCGATCGCCAGGGTCCGGTTTCTCTCGCTGCTGCGGCTCGCCGCCCGTCGCGGCAACGTGCCCCTCGACGCCATCGACCATCTGCGACGGGCGCTCGCCGCCCCCGCGCCGCACCTCGGCGCCGACGCGATGGAGTTCGAGACGCGGGACGGACGGGCGTTCGAGCTGACGCTGACCCCCCATTCGAGAGGCGGCTGGGTCATGGTGCTCCAGGACGTGACCGCGAAGCGCAACGCCGACCGCATCATCGACCACATGGCGCATTTTGACGTGGTCACGGATCTGCGCAACCGGCGCTCTTTCGAGCTGGCGCTCGCCGAAGCGCTCCTCCTCGGGCGCCCGGGCGAGGCGCGCATCGACGTGTTGTTCCTCGATCTCGACGACTTCAAGCAGGTCAACGACAGCCTCGGCCACAACACCGGCGACAAGCTCCTGGCCGAGATCGGCCGCAGGATCGCCTCCGTCATCGGCCCGCGCGACGTCGTGGCGCGCTGGGGGGGCGACGAGTTCGTCCTCCTGCACCACAACGGCCCCGGCCTGATCGGGATTGCCGATCTCGCGCAGCGGATCATCGACACGGTCGGCCAGGCGGTCATGATCGATGGGGTCGAGGTGATCGTCGGCGCAAGCGCGGGCGTCGCGTGTTACCCCGACGACGGCCTGACCTCGGACGCGCTGCTCGCCAACGCCGACATCGCCCTTTACGCCGCCAAGGCCGACGGGCGGCGGCGCTGGCGGGCGTTCGAAAAGGCGATGGACACCAAGATCCAGGTGCGCCGCCTCGTCGAGCTCGAACTGCGCGCGGCCGTCGCCAACGACGCGGTCGACGTGCATTTCCAGCCGATCGTCGACGTGCGCAGCCGGCGGATCCTCTCTTTCGAGGCGCTGGCGCGCTGGCGCAGCCCGGCGCGCGGCGCAATCCCGCCGGCCGAGTTCATCCCGATTCTCGAGGACATCGGCCTCATGGAGGAGTTCGGCGCGGGCGTGCTCCGCCGCGCCTGCGCCGCCTGCGCGACATGGCCCGAGGGCGTCGGTGTGTCGGTCAACCTGTCGTCGTCGCAGTTTCGCAGCGGACGGATCGAGGCGATCGTCGCCGAGGCCCTGAGCGAGACCGGCCTCGCGGCGAGCCGCCTCGACCTCGAGATCACCGAATCGATCCTGCTCGACGATCGCCGCGACACCCGCGAGGCGCTGTCCGGGCTTCGCGCGCGCGGCTGCCGCATTTCGCTCGACGACTTCGGCACCGGCTATTCGAGCCTCAGCTATCTGCTCAGCTTCCCGCTCGACCGCATCAAGATCGACCGGTCCTTCACCGTCGGCCTCGGGCTGCACGAGCGCGCCTCGATCCTGGTCGAAAGCGTGGCTGCGATGAGCGGCAAGCTCGGCATGACCGTGCTCATCGAGGGCGTCGAGACGGAGCGGCAGATGAAGGTGATCGAGCAGCTCGGCACGATCGCCGAGGTGCAGGGCTACCTCTTCAGTCCGCCGGTCCCGCTCGCCGGCGTGGCCGGGCTCTTCGACGGCGGACGCGTGCGCGCAGCGGCCTGAACGCCCGCCGGAGCCTTCGGCTCCTCGGCCGGATCGCCGAACGCTCCGGCTTCCTTCATTTCCGCGCGCTTATCGCGAAAAACCGGCATCCACTTTTTCGCCGCGCGCTCTATCCGCCTTTCAGCGCGCCGATCAGGGCGGCGGCGTCGGGCGAGTCCCACTTCAGGGGGCCGGCGACGGCGGCGACCTCGCAGCCGTCCCGGTCGATGAGGAGCGACGCCGGCAGGCCAAGCGCCTTGCCGTCGCGGCGCAACGTCTCGAAGGCGTCGCCGCTCGGGTCGGCGTAGCGCGCCAGCGCCTTGACCCCGATCCCGTCGAGAAACGCGCCCCGCCGCTCGAGCCGCGCCGTGTCGACGTTGACCGCGACGACCTCGAAGTCCCTGCCGCCCATCGTCGCCTGAAGTCTGTCGAGCGCCGGCATCTCGGCCCGGCAGGGCACGCACCAGGTCGCCCACAGGTTGACGAGCAGCGCGCGGCCGCGGAAGTCGGCGAGCGAGGTCTTCGATCCGTCGGGCCGCTCGAAGGCGAGCGCCGCCGCAATCTGCGGATCGGAGGCGACGGCGACCGCCGCCGCGTCCCCTCGGGCGAGGGGATGCAGCTTCGCCGCCAGCGCCTGGCTCGCGGCCGGGCAGTCGAGGGCGGAGGCCGCCTTGTCCCGCGGCTGAAGCGTCGCGTATAGGTACGCGAGCGCGACGACGCCGAGGACAACGCCGATCGCCGGCGCCGCGAGGCCTCGCGCGCGAGGCGGAAATCCGGGCGCCGTCATTCAACCATCCAGGACAGAAACGCCATGAGCAACACGATGTGGGGCGGCCGGTTCACGGTCGGCCCGGCCGAAATCATGGAGGAGATCAACGCCTCGATCGACTTCGACCGCAAGCTCGCCGCCCAGGACATCGCCGGCTCCCTCGCCCATGTCGCCATGCTCGCGAGACAGGGCGTCATCGACACGGCGGATGCGCAGGCCATCGCCCGGGGACTGATCCAAATCAAGGGCGAAATCGAGGCGGGGACCTTCGCCTTCTCCCGGGCGCTCGAGGACATCCACATGAACGTCGAGAGCCGGCTGGCCGAGATCGTCGGTCCGGCGGCGGGACGGCTGCACACCGCCCGCTCGCGCAACGACCAGGTGGCGCTCGACTTCCGCCTCTGGGTGCGCGACACGATCGACGCGCTCATGGCCGAGATCGCCGGCCTGCAGCGGGCGCTTAGCCGCCGCGCGCTCGAATGCGCCGACATGGTCATGCCGGGCTTCACTCACCTCCAGTCGGCCCAGCCGGTCACCTTCGGCCATCACCTCATGGCCTATGTGGAGATGCTGGGGCGCGACGCCGGCCGGTTCGAGGACGCGCGGGCGCGCCTCAACGAATGCCCGCTCGGCGCGGCGGCGCTTGCCGGCACCTCCTTCCCGATCGACCGCGACATGACGGCCAAGGCGCTCGGCTTCGACCGGCCGACCGCCAACTCGCTCGATTCGGTGGCCGATCGCGACTTCGCCCTCGAGACGCTCGCCGCCGCCGCGATCTGCCAGACGCACCTGTCGCGCCTCGCGGAAGAGATCGTCCTCTGGACGACGCCGCAGTTCGGCTTCGTGCGCCTCTCCGACGCCTTCTCGACCGGCTCCTCGATCATGCCGCAGAAGCGCAACCCGGACGCGGCCGAACTCGTGCGCGGCAAGACCGGCCGGGTGGCCGGCGCCCTCGTCGGCCTCCTCACCGTCATGAAGGGTCTGCCGCTCGCCTATTCGAAGGACATGCAGGAGGACAAGGAGGGCGCGTTCGACGCTCTTGCGACCCTCTCGCTCTGCCTCGCCGCGATGACCGGAATGGTCGAGGACATGACCCCCGACGCGGCCCGGATGAAGGCGGCGGCGGGGGCCGGCTACGCGACTGCGACCGACCTCGCCGACTGGCTGGTGCGCGAACTCAAGGTTCCGTTTCGCGGGGCCCATCACGCCACGGGGAAGATCGTGGCGCTCGCTTCCCAGCGCGGCGCGCCGCTCGAGGCGCTGACGCTCGCCGACCTCCAAAGCGTCGAGCCGCGCATCACCAGGGACGCGCTTGCGGTGCTCGGCGTCGAGCGGTCGGTCAGGAGCCGGACGTCCTACGGCGGCGCGGCCCCGGCCAACGTGAAGAAGCAGGCCAGGGCCTGGCTGAAGCGGCTCGGCGAATAGGGCCCTCGCCAGGGAGTGCGATCCGGGGAGGCGTCTCGAAGAGCCTGCCCCGAGCGGGAGATCGGGCCGGCGAGAGCGTCCTTCGATACGCGTCGCCCAAGGCGTCGATCCGCCCCCGCCATTCGCAACCCCGATTCGAGCCTTTTCAATGTCTTGCGGCGCCAACCGCAACCCGGCGCGGCTCCCAAGGTGGGCTTCTTAACGCCGCCCTCGTCCTGAGGAGCCCGCGAAGCGGGCGTCTCGAAGGACGTTCGCCGGGCCCTGGAATTGTCCTTCGAGACGCGTCGCCAAAGGCGACGCTCCTCAGGACGAGGTCGATGAAGTGGCCCTCCTTGGGAGTTACAACCCGGCGCGGCTCCCAAGGCGGGGGGCTCCGTCTTCATGAGGAGCGAAGCGACGCGGCGATCCAGAGGCCCCCGCCCTTCGCAACCCCAACTCGAGCCTTTTCAATGTCTCGCGGCGCCAACCGCAACCCGGCGCGGACAATTCACCGACCTCGTGCCTCGAGGAGCGGCGCCGCAAGGCGACGCGTCTCGAAGGACGTTTTCGTGGGCCGAACGTCCTTCGAGACGCCTGCTTCGCAGGCTCCTCAGGACGAGGGCAGTGATTGGATCGGCTCCTACCTTGGCAGTTACAACCGGGCGCAGCTTCCAAGGCGGGTATTGCGTCGTCGCGGGAACGAAGCAACTCGCCGCAGCGAGGCGGTTCGGCGGGTCGGACAATTGCGCGTGCTCCTGAGAGGCCCATGAACATCACCATATCTGAAAAACAGAATCATGGCAATTGTTTTTCGTCAAACAGAAATAAAAGGTTCGCTCTTATAGCGTTAACTGTTGGTTTGGGGTAAGATCGGCGTCCCTGCGGAGGGGTGGCGATGGACCTTGCAGAGTTTGCCGATTGGCTGGAGAAGATGGAGCGACTGAGCGGCGAGCAGGGCGCGCTGGCGCTTGCCGAGCTCGAGAAGGTTGTTGGGCGGTCCGACGGCTCCAGCAGGCGGTCGTCCGCCGAGGCTTCCCTTGCGGTGAAGGCGTCGTCCGGCGAAGGCGAGCGGCGACTGGCTTCGCGGGGCGAGCGTGACGCCTTGGCGCAACTCGGCGAGCGCAAGGTCGAGCGCCTCGGCTGCGCGCATTGCGGCGCCGACGAGATCGTCGGTTGGGGTCGGTCGCACGGGTTGCCGAGATATCGCTGCAAGGCGTGCGGGCGCACCTTCAACGCCGCGACCGGGACGGGGATGGCCCGGTTGCGCAAGAAGGATCGCTGGCCCGACCAGGCGCAGGCGATGATCGAGGGCGTCAGCCTCGCCAAGGCGGCCGAGCGCTGCAGCGTCCACCCGACCACGGCCTATCGCTGGCGGCATCGGTTCCTGAGCGCCCCGGCGCTCGACAAGCCGCACACATTGCAAGGGATCGTGGAGGCGGACGAAACCTTCATCCTCGAATTGTTCAAGGGGCGGCGCTCCGGTCTGACGCGCGAGGCGCGCAAGCGTGGCGGCAAGGCGAGACATGCAGGCGCCTTTGCCGACAATATCCCCGTCCTCGTGGCCCGCGACCGGTCCGGCGCCACGACCGACGCCGTTCTGCCCGAGGACACGGCCGTGTGCATCACCCAAGCACTCGCAAGCGCCATGTCGCCGGCGAACGTACTCGTGTGCGACGGCGGACGACCTTTGCGTTCGTTCGCGCGACGCGCCAAAATTCCCGTTCGCGTGGTTCCCGCCCCTGGCAAGCCGCTGCCCGGCGAGCCGGAAATCCACATCAACAACGTCAACGCCTACCATTCGCGTCTCAAGGAGTGGTTGCGCCGCTTCCACGGCGTCGCGACCCGCAACCTGCCCAACTATCTGGGCTGGCGTCGCGCCCTCGAAGCCGGCGCCGGAGCCGGCCCGCACGACTGGCTGCTCGCAGCGCTTGGTCAGGGCGCTTACCAACAGCTAACGCTATAAGAGCGAAAAGGTTGGATTGGGGACCACCCTTACGCCGAACCATCGGCCAGCACTAGTCAATTTATATCAATAGTTTGACCATGCTATTTAATATCGTGCCTTAGCAGCAGACCAGACTCTGTCCTCTTCATGTTTCGCATCAGCTCGGGCGGACGAGGCCGGAAGCAAGCGCGGCGGCGATCAGCGCCGCGGCGGCAGAGGGGAGGACGAGGGCTTCGACGGCGAGGCTGCGGTAGGCGAGGGCGCCGAGCGCCCCGCCGGCGATGAGCGCGGTCCAGAGCGCGAGATAGGGAAAGGACGCCGACGCGGGCCCCTCTCCTTTCAGTGCGTCGGCGAGCGCCTCGCCGAAATGGACGAGCGTGCCGGTGACGTAGGTGAGTCCGGTCGTCGTCCGCCCGGCGCTGTGCAGGACGCCGTTCTGCGCCCCCATGGCGAAAGCCGCGAGGGCGGCTGCGAGCATCCGACCCGGCACGAAAGCCGCGAGCGCGAGGAGCGCCGCCTCGAGCGTCAGGATCGCCACGCGGCCCGAACGCGCCCGGTCGCCTGCGAAGAACCGTTCGGCGACGACGCCCGCGACGAAGAGGATGACGAGACCGCCGGCCGCGCCCGCGCCGGTCCAGGCGCCCTGCCCCGTGCGGACGGCGAACTGGGTCGAGTTGCCGCTCATGAACGAGACGAAGAGGCCGCCCAGCATGA
Source organism: uncultured Alphaproteobacteria bacterium (assembly GCA_963829505.1). Taxonomy (GTDB): domain Bacteria; phylum Pseudomonadota; class Alphaproteobacteria; order Rhizobiales; family Beijerinckiaceae; genus Roseiarcus. Next base: position 419,170 of record CAWHIL010000004.1, on the reverse strand, counting down.
GGAAGCCGACCGCGTCGACGAAGCCCGCAAGCCCGACGAGGAAGACCGCAAGCGTGAGGTCGTCGAACTCGGCGCGCGTCACGGACGGCTCCGAAAGCGACGGGCGCCCCGCGCCTTCGCGCCGAGCGTTTCCCGGATCATCGACGGGGAGGCTTTAAAGGGGTGCAGACGACAGTCTTCTGTTTGCGGCCGACGCCGCGTCTTTGGCTTGGCGTCTTGAGCGCGTCCAGCCAGGCGCGCGCGGCGAGCTTGCGCAGCTTGACGGGATCGCCGCCGGTCTGATCGAGAACGATCTTTCGCACTTCGGCCTGCCGTTTGCTGCTCGACGTCCCCCGGACCGCCGGAACCTTGCCGAGGGCGGCGAGGAGGCGGTTCAGGTCCTTGCGGCTCGCCGCCTTGAGCTTCACGGTCTTCGCCGTCGAGACCAGTCGCCGCGTCGCCGCGGCCGAGGGCTTGAGGATCTTGGCGATCGCGACCTGGACGTCCTGGTAGTTCAGCATATCCATGTGCTCGAGAGTCTGGCCCCATACGGTTTGGGCGTGCTTGTTTCCGACCAATCTCGTCGACCATGCGGGGAGCGTGCCGTCGCCTGGGCCAAAAATGTCCTCGATGCCGTCGACTTCGCCGTCCGGATCGAGGCTCGAAGGCACGAGCGACCATGTCTGCGCGACGCAGGTGTCGTTCAACGCCGCCCCGCGCGCGCCGCGAACCCCGCGAATGGTGTGGAATCTGCCGGCGACGGACGCGTCGAGGCTCTGGGCGAAGGCCGCGGAGGCTTTGAGCCCGTGCGGCAACATCGTCCAATCGAATCCATAGTCTGAAATGTAGCGGACGCAGCCGTTGAGCGTCTGTCCCTGCTTGACGTCGGGATGGTACGGATCGGCGCGCGCGCCGCTTTGCGGATCGATGCTCGGATAGGCCTTCAGGCCGTAGCCGTCGCGATCCTTCGCCAGGCCGGCCTTGTTGGCGTCGTAGGCGGCGCTGTCGAGAAACAGGAGCTCGTAGCCGGCCGGCAGGCTCGAAATGACGCTGGTGACGACTTGCGCGCCTTCGACGCCCTCGGTCAGATTCAGTTCGTCCGGATCGCCGACGAAGAAGCGGTGGACCTGGCCGCCGTAGCCGTAAAACGGGGTCGCGACCGCAATCGCGCCTTTCAGCCTGCGCACGTAGGGATTGGCGTGCTGGTTCAGGATCCGCTTGATCACGAGGCCGCCGAAGCTGTGGCCGATGAGCCAGAAATTGCCCAACGGGTTTGGATGGCACGCCTTGGTGCGTTCTTCGAACAGCGGCAGGAAACGCTTCAGGAAGAAGTCGGCCGAGGATTCGGTCGTCAGTCGCCAGTCCCAACCGAAGATGAAGAGGTCGAGCGCGTTCGACCGGCACCACGGGATGAATCCATTGTACGGCGTGAGCACCGTCCAATCGATGTTCTGATCCGGGACGATGAACCTGTCCTGATAGTCGTCTCCGTTGGCGGAACGGATGAGATTGTAGAACGCGCCGCCAAGGATCGAGGAATCGATCCAGGCCACGTCGTAGGCCGCGGGCGGGTTCGGGTAAGCGCCTTCGGCGCGCATGAGCTTCGAGGCCAGGCCGCCCGGAAACAGGAAGATCGTCGTGTGCTCGGGGTTGGGGTTGGCGTTGTAACTCGAAATGAAATCGGTGATCTGATCCTGCAATCGGTCGAGATACGCCTGGTCCCTGTCCTTCTCATAGGTCATGGAGCGATTCCCTCTGCCTCGGCGAAAAACGAGAATTGAAATAAGGCTTGAGCCAGTCGGTTGGGCCGCCGGAAGCGTCCGTCAGCGCGATTGGCGTGAAATAACGCTCGCGATCCTCCTCCGAGAGATCGGCGGGATGCTCCCCGTATTGTGGATCCAGAAGTCTCGCTGCCGGCAAGATAGGTCCGTGGCGCGCAAATCTCGGCGTGCGACCAGACAAAGCAGTGCAGGTTCGCCGAAGCCACGAAGAACCACCGCACCGGATTGAGCGTGCCCGACCTCGCGATGCGCCGCAGCGTCTTGATCACAATGCCGGCGCGCCCGACGACGAGCCAGGGCTTACGGAACAGCCGTTCGATGAAGTTCACGATCGCGGCCGGGTCGTCCGCAAGCCCGGCGTAGGCGATGGTCTCGCCGTCGAGGTCGCGAAAGCGAAGGTTTGGCGCGAGGCGGCGGGATTTCAGATCCTCCCAGAAGGTCTCGGTGCCCGCGAGCGGCGCGATGACGCTCATGTAGGTCGGCATCGGCATCAGCGGGTGGCGCGCGATCGCCACGATCTGCCGCTCCATCTCGGCGGCCGTCTGGTGCCGGGGATCGAAGAGATATCCATAGGTGATGCCGATGCCCTGCGATTCGGCGTAGGCGACGTCCTCGATGACGTCGCCGCGTCCGAGATTTTGCGTCTTGTTGTTCCGTCGCAAAAGCTCGCGGTCGAGCGATTCGAGGCCGACGAACAGTCCGTTGCACTTCGAGGCGGCAAGGGTCCTGACCAGCGAGCGGTCGCGGATGACGTTCTGCGTGACGAGCGCGCCCCAGCCGCGAACCTTGGGGTTGGCGCGCAACATCTCGCACAGCGCCAGCATGGTTTTCACGTCGTCGGAGAAATTGTTGTCGAGAAACAGGATGATCGGATACCAGCGGCGGAAGCTGAACCACGGGCTGGTCGCAAGCGCGTTGTCGATCGCCTCGGCCACCGACTTCAGCGCGAACGGCGCATGGCGGCGCCCTTCCGCGGGAATGGTGCAGAAACTGCAGCGGAAGCTGCATCCGCGCGTCGCCTCGACAAGATGGCAGGTCGGGTTGATCCCGGCGCGGGTGAAGTGGGAATAGTCGATGTCGCAAGCCTGTCCGGCGATCGCGGCCGACGTGTAGATCGTCTTCAGTTCGCCGCGAACAAAGTCGGCGACGACGTCGGCGACGCTCTCCACCCCGCCGGCGCAGACGACGTCGAAGAACCGTGTCGCAAATTCCGGAAAGAGCGTGCAGACGCTGCCGCCCGCGACCACGATTGCGCCGCTTCGCCGGAAGAAAAACGCGAGCTGCCGCATTCGGTCGAAGTCCGCCTGCAGGCCGGTGAGGAAAACGAGCTCGAACCGGCCGCAGTTTGCGACGTCGAAGGGCCCGTGCCAGTCCTCATGGTGAAGGCTGACGTCGAAACGGCTGCGATCGATCAGCGAGGCGATCTGCAGTCCGCTCATCGGCTGCATCAGATAGGTCGAGCGTCGCTTGTTGCGACCTGGCCTCAGATGCGTGCAGACGACCAAAGCCCGGAGCCTGGAGCCATGAGCATTCATCACGCCCTCGCCGATGGATGGATACCGGGCTCCGCTACGATATTCTTGTGCTACCATACTTGTGTTTTGTAACGGAAAATCACTTTCTTGGATTTCCATGGGCGCCCTGGCGGGATCAGGCGATGAAGGCCGATAGGACGACGACCCGCTCGCCCTCCGAGCGGCGCTACCTGACAATCATGTTCATCGACATGGTTGGCTATACGCGGCTGTCGGAAGAGCTCGATCCCGAGGACCTGTCGGCGGTGGTCGGGCGCTACCAGCAACTCGCCCTGACCGTCATGGAGCGGTTCGGAGGATTCGTCGCGAGCTTCGCCGGCGACGGCGTCATGGTCTATTTCGGCTATCCGACAGCCCACGGAAACGACGCCGAGCGCGCCGTGCGGGCGGCTCTCGAGATGGTCGCCCGCATCGACAGCCTGGATATCGCGGGGTCCGGCCTCGCCCCGTCGGCGCTTTCGGTCCGCATCGGCCTGCATACCGGCCTTGTCGTGGTGGGGCCGGAGCGGATGAGTTCGGGCTCGAACCTTCACGGCGTCGTGGGAGAGGCGGCCAACGTGGCCGCGCGGCTGCAGAACGAGGCGCCGAACAAGGGCGTCGTCATCAGCCGCGACACCCAGCGGCTCGTCGGGCGCCTGTTCGATTTCTCCCCGCTCGGCTCCCTCCGGCTCAAGGGGCTGTCGCGGCCGGTGGAGGCCTTTCAGGTCTTCCGCGCAAAGCCGGAGGCGGAGACGGGCGCCTCCGAGCCTGGCCAGGACGCCGCGCGGATGATCGGCCGGGACGCCGCGCTCTCGCGCCTCATGGCCCGGTGGCGGGCGGCGCAGGCGGAACGTCGGCGCCAGGTGGTGGTCGTGCTCGGCGAGGCGGGCGTGGGCAAGAGCCGGCTGATCAACGAGTTCTTTTCGCATCCGTCGTTGGGCGAAGCCGCCATCGTGCAAACGCATTGCCACGAGATTTCGCGCAACAGCGCGCTCTCGCCGATCAGCGGCTACGTCTGGAAGCGGGCTGGCCTCTTCCCCGAAGATTTGCCGGACCAGCGGCGCGAGAAGCTGAGACGGTTTCTCGCCCGCCTCGGCGTTTCGGGCGAGGGCGACGAAGTCCTTTTGGAGCGCGTGCCGGGGCTTGGGTCGCCGTCTCCGGCGTCATCGCCCGAGGAGGCGAACCTCTTCAAGCTGAGGCAGTTTCAACTCATCAAGGACATGGTGCGCCAAACGGTCGAGGGCCGGCCGCTCGTTCTTTCGGTCGAGGACGCCCATTGGCTTGACCCCACCTCAGCCGAGCTTTTCCGCGAGCTCGCCGATTTTCTCGACGAGACCCCGCTCCTTCTGTTGTTCACCACGCGCTCCTTTCCCAAGGGGCCGGGTCTGCCGGCGCCGGACGAACTGATCCAGATCGAGCCGTTGACGCCCGAGGACGGCTTCGAACTGGCGAGGGCCGTGCCGGGCGCGCAACACCTGTCCGAGGATCTCGTCCGGCGCGCGGTGCGCGCCGCCGACGGCGTGCCGCTGTTCGTCGAACAGCTCGTTCTCTCGCTGGTCGAGCAGGAGGCGGCCAGCGGTCCGCCCGGACGGAAGCCCGGCCATCTCCCGCTCGTCCTCGCCGAACTGATGTCCGAGCGTCTGGACCGTCGACAGGGCGCGAGGCGCATCGTGCAGGCCGCCGCCTGTCTCGGCCGCTCCTTCAGCCCCGCTTCGCTCGCGGTGATCCTCGAGGAAGAGGAGCGCGGCTTGCGCCAGCAGCTCGATCTAATGGTCGACGCCGAAATCCTCCGACCGACGCGCTACGGTCTCGAGCTGCGTTACGAGTTCCGGCATGCGCTGCTGCAACTCATGGCGCGGGAATTGATGCTCGCGCCCGAGCGTCGCGAAATGCACGCGAGGATCGCCAATTTTCTCGAAAGCGGCGCCAATCTGCCGTCGCCGCCCGAGGAGAGCGCCTACCACCTGACCGAAGCGGGCCTCGTCGACCGGGCGATCCGGCGATGGCTCGAAGCGGGCGTGAACGCCGCCCGGCAATCGACGCATGTCGAGGCGATCGACCATCTCCGCCGGGGTCTGGCGCTTCTCCCCGAACTGCCGGATCCCATTGTTCGCAGCGAACTCGAGCTCGGTCTGCAGGTCGCCCTGATGACCTCCTTGACCGTGACCCAGTTCGTAACCTCGCTCGAACTTTCCGCCTGTTGCGAGCGCGGGATGGAGCTCAGCCGGGAAACCGGCCGCGCCGCGATGGCGTTCCCGTTCATCTTCGGCAAGTTCACCTTCGCAAACTGCAGCGGACGCACCGACGAGGCCATGACGCTCGCGGACATGTTCGTCTCCCTCTCCGAAGCCAACCACTACAGCTCCGGTCTCGTCATCGGACATCGGCTTCGCGGAATGTGCCTTCTCGGTCAGGGGCGCCTCAGCGAGGCCAAGACGGAGCTCAACCGGTCGCTCGGCCTCTACTCGGCCGAGCGCGACGCGGGAAGCGTCGAGCGATACGGGCAAAATCCGCGCGTTCACGCCGGGTCGCTGCTGGCGCTGGCGCTCTTCTGTCACGGCGAGGTCCGGCAGGCGCTCGTGACCGGACGCGACGTCCTCACCGCCGTCGACGCCTTGCGCGACCCTCATTCCACGGCGATCGCGCTCTCCTATGTCGGCGGGCTGATTTTCGGATATTGCGGCGCCTCGAAGCATCTCGCCGAGCACGCGGGGCGCCTCAACGCGCTCTGCGACCAGCACAAGCTCGGCGGATACAGACCCTACGCCCTCGCCTTCCTCGGCTGGGCGGAGTGCCAGCAAGGCGCGTTCGAGCCGGGGACGCAGAAAATCGCGGCCGCCATCAAGGCGTTCGATTCTGTCGGATTCAGGCTCGCCCTCACCGTGCATCTCGGCAACCTCTCCGACGGACTGCGCCGGCTTGGGCGTCTCGACGAAGCCAAGGCCCAGGCGACGCGCGCCGCCGGCGCGCTGCGCGAGGCGGCGAACGCCTGGCTCGAGCCGGAGATATTGCGCGTGGACGCCTTGATCGACTTCGCCCGATCGGGCGATGCGGATGAGGCCGTCCGGGCGATGGAGGCGGCGGCGCTGCGGGCGCGCGAGATGGAGGAGCCGGTCTTCGAGCGGCGTTGCCTGCTGTCGTTGCAGCACGAGATCGGACGACACGAACGGATCGATGTCGCCGACAGGCTTCGGGCGACGTCCGAGTTCGCCGATCTCGGCGGACTCGTCGCCGAAATCATCGACCCGCGCTGACGCGGGCCCCGCGCCCCTACTTCATCGCCTTCGTCTCGTCGACCACGCTCTGCTGGCCCGCAGTCGAGAGCCGCGTGATCGCCTTCGCGTCGGGATCGAGGGCGACAGAACGGATCGTCTGGTCGTCGTAGGTCTTCCAAAAGTACTTCAGCGCCTGCGGGTCGCGCGCCGTCGTCAGCATGGTGTAGTCGGTGTGAATGACGCCGTCGTGCTCTTCGCGCGCGACGCCGACCGGAATGTCGAAGTTGTTGAGGATGTGGAAGATCTGGAAGACGCCTTCGCCTGCGGTCTTCGAGGGAATGGCGGTGGCGCTGAACACCGCCGCGCGCACGAGGCGCGACGGCGGCGTGAAATCGCCGGGAAGGCCGAGCATCCCCGAACCCTGGCCGAGCTGGCGGAAGGTTTGGCCGTCGACCGTCACGGGGGGCACGTTGCGCGGGTTCAGCGCCACGTAGTTGCGCAGGTTCGTCATGTGCCAGTCGAAGTTCGGCGAGTTGGTGATGACGCCGAGCGGGTTGTCGAACACCTTGAGCTTGCCGTCGAGCGGCTCGATCACGAGGCTCGCCCCCGTCTTGTCGTAGACGACGAAATGGACCGGCTGCGGCTCGGGCGGAAAGCCCGGCGCGAGCGTTGGCGCAATGACCACCCCGTCGGGCCCGATCGCGCCGCGCACTTCGTCGAGGCTGGCGAAATTGGTGAGGAGCCACGCGCCGAAATCGACGATGGCGACGGAGCGCGCCTGCGTTTCCTTCGTTGTCTCCGCGTAGCTGGCGAAGGTCGGGAAATAGAAGAGGCCGACCTGGAGGCCCTTCTCGTTCATGCCGTCGATCAGGTAGTTCGTGCCGTGCAGCGCCGCGCCGACGGTCGCGTATTTGCCGGCCCAGGCGAGGCCCGGCCCGATCGACGTTTCGCTGGCGATTTTTTCGCCGCGCGGGATCTCGACGATGTCGGTCGGGATGAAGAAGCCGAATTCGAGCGTCCGGCCGGTGACGACGCCGCCGTCCGCCGCCTTGAGGCGGATGCCGGTGCAGGCGGAGGCGGCGGAGGCCGCGACGAGCGAGAGGGCGACCGCTCCGGCGACGGTGCGTCTGAAGATCGTGGCGAATGTCATGTGGGAACCCCCCGTTTTGTTCGTGGCTTTGCGCCGCGCCCGTCCATAGACGGGGCGCCATGCCGGAGCAAGCCTGCCCCGACGGCCTCGGGCGCGGTTCCTGTGATCCTTCGGCCGATGTGTCGGCGCCGCTCAGCGCGCCACATCGACCTCGACCCGCTCGGTCTTGACCGCCGCCGGCTCCCAGGGGCGGCGATAGGCGAAGACGAGATCCGCATGGCCCGCGCTTTGCGCCCGGATCGTCCAGCTTCGTTCGCCCGGCGCGCCAGGCGGCCCGACGCCCGGCCGATGGCCCTGATCGTCGATCGAGACGACGTCGAGCCCGCGGCTCGCCGCGGCGTCGAGCGCCCAGGAATAGCCGGACGACGGGGTTTCGCTCAGCGTCAGGGTCCGGCTTTCGCCGGGCGAGAGACGAATCGCCGTCTGCGCCGTCGCGCTCACCGCAGCGAGCGTCAACGCAGCCGCGCCTAGCGCGCCTGACACGAAGCCCCGGGCGGGCGTCAGGCGCGCGAATTGCCCGCGCGATTCGCGACGCCGCCAGCCCGCCATGGATCGGCTAGAGTTGAGGAAACGAATCCGTCCCGACCGCCGGGCGCCCGTTCGGCTCGAGGACGCGCAAGATGTCGCCAATCGTCCGGCGGCAGCATGTCAGCGCGTCCGGGCTTGCGGTCGCAAGCGCGGTCAGATCGCCGTTCATGAGCGCCGCGATCAGTTCGGCGCCCTGCGGGTCGGCGCAGCTTGCGACCTCCCTGGCGTTCATGTTGGTGTCCACAACCACCCAGTCCCCGCCCTCGCCCGGGCAGGTCCAAAAGCGTACATTCCCCGTCATATTCTCCGAGCCCCGTCGTAGTCCCCACCGGGCGGCGCCCCGCCGCCCTGTGTGTGACAGACTGTTTTCACGCCTTGGCGTTGTCAAGCGAAAACTTAACTTCTGGTAATGTTCCGGTAAGATAACCCAAAGGTTAACCGGGCTTCGGGCGTCTAGACTGGTCGGAAACAGAGTTAGCAGCGTCAATTTATCAAGATCAGGGCTTGTTGACGCTTGCCCCGCATTCGCGCGCTATCTCGATTGCCGCAGTCTACTCTGCTCCGTCAGGGGGCCGGCGCGGCTTCGGCGGACGCCTGCAACCTTGTCGGCGATCTTTCGGATCGGGCGACGTCCTTCGCGAGAGGAGGTGGCTTCCGCCTCTCCGCGCTCAAAGCGCGGAGAGACGAGATGGCGAAGGGCGCTGCGGACGCCGTCTCGACGCGACTCGCCGCGAAACGGGGCCGAACCCGCCGGCGGGCGCCGTTACGGACGCTGGCCGATGAGCTTCGCAGGGTTGCCGCGCCAGCGCGAGCCGGCCGGGGCGATCTCGCCCTTCATCAGGAACGAGTTCGGGATCGAGATGGGCGCCCTCGCCGACGGTCACGCCGTAGTGGACGAGGCACCTGGCCCCGACCGACGCGCCGGCGCCGATGCGCACATAGTCCGACTTGAAGACGCCCTCTTCCAGCGAGTGACCCTGGAGGAGCGCGTTCTCGTTGAGGTTGGCCTCGTCGCCGACCACGATGAGCGTTCGCTCCGAGACGCTGCAGCCGTCGTCGAACACGCGCCGGCCGACCTCGGCGCCGAGCAGGCGCATGACCACGTTTCGCATCGGCGTGCCGGCCAGGGCCCCATGCAGCGGGATCATGAGCTTCCAGTAGCGCTCGACCCGCCAGAAGGCCGGATCGTAGACGGTCGCCATCGTCGGCTTGAGGCGGCGGAAGCCGAGCGACGCCCGTTCAATGAAGATGGCCGCGGCGGCGCTGAGAAGGAAGAAGACGCCGGCCGCCGCCGTCATCGCCGGCACGTCGTTGAAGCCATAGACCGCAGCCGTCCAGCCGAAGACGAATACGGTCAGGAACACGAACAGCGCGCGCGAGGCGACAAGCCCGATCATCGCGGCGACGTTGATCCAGGTCTTGCGCACGAGGCGGCGTTTGCGCTCTTTCGCGCCGATCCTCGCCAGGATGTCGAGGTCGCGCTGCGAGGCGCGCGGGATCTCGAAGGCGGGCGAGCCGAGCAGCCCCACGTCCTCGCGAACCGGCCCGTCGACCGGCGCCATCACCTTGGTGGCGAACATCACGTTGTCGCCGGTGCGCACGTCGGGCGGCGCATAGACGTTGGTGCCGCAGAAATTTCGCTCGCCGAGCCGGGACCGGCCAAGCCGGAAGGCGCGGCTCGACATGACGAGGTTGCCGAGCCACAGGCCGTCCGAGGCGACGGTGTCTTCGCCGACAGAGCAGAGGAACGGATTGTCCTGGCCCTGCTGGGCGCCGAAATTCGAGCCGGTCTCCTCGCCGCCTCCGACCGTCCAGCCGACCCAGCGCAGATACGGCTTGATGAACACCGAGTCGCCGAACATCAGGCTGAAGAACTGCGAATTGCTGAGAAGCCCTACGATCTGCTGCATGCCGTGGTGGAAGCCGTAGAGCGGATAGACCCTGCCTTCGACAAGGAACATGTTGGCCAGCCGCGGCACGATGTAGATGGCGAGAAGCCACGCGACCAGTCCGCCGAGCGTGACGGCCAGCGCCGTCGCCGCAGCCAGAGGCAGGATGGCGAAGATCGCGTCGAACGGCTTCAGCGCGAGCGCGTCGTCGCCCTGGGTCAGCGCGTTCATCAGATAGACGACGACCGTCTCGGTCAGCGCGCCCGCAACCGCGATGATGAGCGCGAGGCGGACCACGGTGAAGAGCGTCCGGTGAAGGAACCGGGCGGGCGTATCGTCGGCGAGCCGGAAGCGCGTCGCCGTCTCCTCGGCCGGCGAGCCGGCGTACCGCTTGCCGTCCGGCACGCGCTGGCCGCGCTGGAGCGACGAAGCGTGGCCGAGCTCGCCGAAGTCTCCGATCGACGCGCCGATGTCGAGGAGGCTCTGCTCGCCGACAAAGGCGTTGCGGCCGAGGCGGATCGCGTCCAGGTGGAGGCGGTTGCCGTACGCGGAATAGCCGGGCAGCGTGACGCTGCGCATCACGACCGCGTCCTCGCCGACCTCGAAAAGGTCAGCCGAGGCGAACGGCGCCGAATGCGTCAGGATCGCGGCGTTGCGGCCGATCTTCGCGCCGAGAAGCCGAAGGTAGAGGTTGAAGAAGGGCGTTCCGACGAAAGCCGTCGCGGGAGCGGAACGCGCCAGCCTCTTCACCACCCAGAAGCGGAAGTAATGCGCGCTCCAGATCGGGATCGCGCCCGCGCGCACGCGGCCGAGGAGCAGCCATTTGGCCGCGACGGCGATCGCGTTGTGTCCGACGAACCACAGGACCGCCACCGTAAGCGCGCGCCCGTAAAGCGTGACCGGGCTGTCGACCGCCTCATAGATCCAGTCGAACGCGGCCTGACCGGCGGCGATCGCGATCGCGCCGACGACGACATAGAACGCGGTCTGCGCCGCGCCGCAGGCGTAGTAAGCGAAGTTCGACGGACGGTGGGCCGGCTCGAGCTCGAGGTTCTCGGTCGCGTCGGGCTTCGCCGCATCGAGCGCGCGCGCGAGCCTGTGGATGGTCGGATTGGCGTAGACGTCGCGCATGGCGATGTGCAGCGACGGGTCGAGCGCGCGAACCTTCGCGCAGAAGCGCGCCATGAGGAGCGAATGCGCGCCGTATTCGACGAACATGTCGGCCTCGATCGACACCGCGTCGAGGCTGAGCACGCTTCTCAGCGCCTCGCACAGCGCGATCTCGGTCTCGGTCTCGGGCGGAACGACCGAGCCCGTGAAGTCTCAGCCGCGCCGATTTCGGCGCCGGAAGGAGCTTGCGGTCGGCCTTGTTGCTGACCAGCGTCGGAATGAACGGCAGGCGCTCGAGGTAGCTCGGCGTCATGTAGGCCGGCAGACGGGCGCGCATGTGGGCGACGAGCGCGGCCGGGTCGGGCGCGTTCGCCCCGTGCTTGACCGCGTAATAGGCGACGAGTTCGGGCGCGCCGGGCTCCGGCTCGAAGGTCGCCGCGACCGCCTGGGCGATCTCAGGAAACTCGATGATGACCGATTCGATCTCGGTGAGCTCGATCCGGTAGCCGCGCAGCTTGATCTGCGTGTCGATGCGGCCGAGATAGTCGATCTCGCCGTCCTCGTTGATCCGGCCGAGGTCGCCCGAGCGATAGATGCGCCCGGACGGATTGTTCGGCAGGCCGAGGCCGTCCTTGACGAACTTCTGCGCCGTCAGCTCGGGCCGGTTGAGGTAGCCCTCGGCGACGCCGACGCCGGCAATGCCGATCTCGCCCTGCTCGCCGAGCGCGACGGGGACGTCCTCCTCCGGATCGAGGATGACGATCGAATAGGTCGGCAGCGGCTTGCCGATGGTAACCGGCTTGTCGGGATCGAGCGTTCCGAGCGTCGCGGTGACGGTGGTCTCGGTCGGCCCGTAGCTGTTGAGCAGCGTCCGGCCCGGCCGGCTCCAGCGCCTGACGAGCGCCGGCGGGCAGGCCTCGCCGCCGATCAGGAAGACGCGCAAGGCTGGCAGATCGCGGTCGATCGAGGCGAGCAGCGTCGGCACGCAGGCGAAGCAGGTGACGCCGCGGGTATCGAGGAAATCGGCGAGCTCCTCGCCGAAGAGGCTCGTCGTCGCCGTGTTGGGAACGAGGGTCGCGCCCGCCACGAGCGGCACCCACACCTCCTCGACCGAGAAGTCGAAGGCGATCGACATGCCCTGATAGACGCGGTCGCCGGGACCGAAGCCGTAGCGCTCGGCGGCGACGCGGACGAAATTGCAGATACTCGGATGGGCGATCGCGACGCCCTTCGGATTGCCGGTCGTGCCCGAGGTGTAGAGCACGTAGCAGAGGCCCTCGCCGCGGCCGGCGCGCTCGGAATCGTCGAGCCGCCCTTCCGCAAAGCCCGCGATCTCCTCGCGCGCGCCGTCGAGCACGAGGGTTTCGACGCCGACGCCGGCGAGGCGGTCGGCAAATCTCAGATGAGCGACCGCGAGCGTCGCGCCCGCGTCGGCGAGGATGTAGCGGACCCGCTCGGCCGGGTGATTCGGGTCGAGCGGCACGTAAGCGGCGCCCGCCTTGAGGAGCGCAAAGAGCGCGACATAGGTCTCGAAACCGCGGTCGAGCAGGACGCCGACCCGGTCGCCGGCCTTGACGCCGCGCGCCCGGAAAAAGCGCGCCATCTGGCTCGCCCGCTCGTCGAGTTCACGAAAGCTGAGTTCGACGCCCTCGGTCGAGACGGCGATCCGGTCGGCGAAGCGGCGGCAAGCCTCCTCGAGAACGTCGTCGAGCCGCTCGCCGAACCGCCAACGCAAGGGCGAGTCGTCGCTGATGATTGAGGCCGGCCGCGCCTCCTGCAAACGGCGCAGATCGGCAAGCGGGTCGCGTTCGACGCGCTGTGCGCCAACGCCCAACTCTGGATTCAACATGGAAGACGCCTGATCCCGTTCGCTGCCCAACCGCGCCGCTTCGGACGCGGCCCCCGCTTCCAGCCCCCCGCCCCGTCAGGTTCACGCCTGATTCGGGCTCCGGCCTTCCACGCGGCGCTATCTGCTCTCGGCGTCGTGAACGGCGGCTGAACGTCCGTTGAACGGTCCGTTAAGCTGCGCTGGCGTGACTTTCCTACATCCAGCATCGCGTTGATGAAATTCAGGTTTGCGGCCCTCGAGGAGGCAGATCGACGCGGCTTCCGGCGCCGCCCGCGATTGCGCGCGAACGGCGAAAGGCGCAATCGACGTTCAGCCGGATTCGGAGAAGTCGTCCAGGCCCGGTTCGTCATTTGAAGGTGATTCGGCCGACCGATGCGCCGCGCGACCGTCGACAGACCGCCAAGGCCGCGCGCAAGGAGCGCGGCGATCGACGTCCGCCGCCTCCGGCTGGCGTCGGGCCTCGTCCTCTTCGTCTATGTGACGCTGCATTTTCTCAACCACGCCCTCGGCAACATCTCGGTCGCGGCGATGGAGAGCGGACTCGTTCTCCAGAAGCTCCTCTGGCAATCGCTTCCCGGCGCGCTCCTCCTCTACGCCGCGCTTCTCGTCCATATGGGGCTCGGCTTCTACGCGCTCTACGAGCGGCGGCAGTTCCGCTGGACGCGGCTCGAGGCGACGCAACTCACGCTCGGACTTGTCGTCCCGTTCCTGCTCGCCGACCACGTCTTCGGCACGCGCGTGTCGCTGAGCCTCTTCGGGACCGACAAGGGCTACGCGCAGGAACTCGCCAAGTTCTCCAATCCCCAGGCCGGCGTCCTGCAGATCATTCTCCTCGTCATCGTATGGATCCACGGCTGCATCGGCATCCATTTCTGGCTCAAGCTGAAGCCCGTCTATCCGCGGATGAGGACGCTTCTGACAGCCGGCGCCGTGCTCCTGCCGACGCTGGCGCTGCTCGGTTTTGCGCAAGGCGAGCGGCAGATCGCGCCCTTCCTTGCGGACCCGGCGTGGCGGGCCGCCAATCTCGATGCGGCGCATTCGGGGACCGCGGCGGACAACCTCAGGCTTGCCGACTGGCGCATGGACACGCTGATCCTTCTCGCGGCGGCGCTCGTGCTCACCATTCTCTCGCGCGTCGTCCGCCGGTTGATCGAGCGATGGTCCGGCTCGGTGCGGCTCACCTATCCGGACCGGACGATCCGGGTGAAGCGCGGCCTGAGCGTGCTCGAGGCGAGCCTGCTCAACGGCGTGCCCCACGCCCACGTCTGCGGCGGCCGCGGCCGCTGCTCCACCTGCCGCATCCGCGCGCTTGGCGATCTCGGCCGCCTGCCGGCGCCGAGCGAGGCCGAGCAGGCGGTGCTCGACCGCATCGAGGCGGAGGCGGGCGTCCGCCTCGCCTGCCAGTTGAGGCCGACGGAGGATCTGGCGTTCCTGCCGCTCCTGCCGCCGCATGCGACGGCCGCCGACGTGCGCTCCGGGCCCGCCCGCAGCGGCGAGGAGCGATACGCGGTCGTCATGTTCGTCGACATGCGCGGATCGAGCCGGATCGCCGAGACGCGCCTGCCCTACGACACGGTGTTCCTCATCAACCAGTTTCTCAACGCGGTTTCGAGCGCGGTGGTCGAGGCTGGCGGACAGCCGAACCAGGTGCTCGGCGACGGGCTGCTCGCGCTCTTCGGCCTGCAGTCGGAGCCGGAGGACGCCTGCCGCGCGGCGATCGCCGCCTGTCCCGCCATCGCCGCCAATGTCGAGAAGCTGAACGAGGCGTTGGCGCACGGCTCCGTCGCCCCGGTCCGCTTCGGCATCGGCGTCAACGCCGGCTTCGTTGTCGCGGGCGAGATCGGCTACGAGCGCCACGCCCAGTTCACGGTGATCGGCGATGCGGTCAACGTCGCGGCGCGCCTGCAGGATCTGACGCGTCCGCTCGACTGCGAGGTCCTGATCTCCGAGGAGGTGTACACAAAGGCCGGCTTCCCCGACGACGCCCTGCCCGTCGAGGAGGTCGACGCGCGCGGACGCGACGGGCGGGTGACGGCGCGGGCGGCGAAGCGGGCGGCGGATCTCGCGGGGTTCGTGGAGGCGGCGCGGCAAGCCGCTTCGCCACGCATCAATCGCTGAACCGGGCGCGAACGGCGGCGACGAAGGCCTCGGCGAGGGCGACCGTCTCTCCCGCCTCGTCGAGAAGCGGCGTCTCGGAGGTATAGTCCGCCAACAACCGCACTTTCAGCACCTTGGCGAGCGCACGGCCCTGCTCGGCCGGAAGCACGCCGCTCTTCACGATCCCTGCGCGAAGGC
The DNA here is from genome assembly GCA_963829505.1 of uncultured Alphaproteobacteria bacterium. Classification (GTDB taxonomy): domain Bacteria; phylum Pseudomonadota; class Alphaproteobacteria; order Rhizobiales; family Beijerinckiaceae; genus Roseiarcus. The sequence goes on along the minus strand of CAWHIL010000004.1, from coordinate 403,860 downwards.
CGCGACCAAACCGCTGTGGGTCTTTATAATCGCGCCATCTTCTCGTGCGCCTGCGGCCCACAGGGCGGCGTGCGCCGCGGCGAACATCGCGTAATAGGCCCGATTGCATGCGCCTTCGGTTTCGTTCTCCCGCAGCAGGATACGCGCCGCGGCCAGAGATCGCTCCGCCTTCCCGAGATACATCGCAACTGTCGCGGACCTCGTCACAGCCGCAGGCCGTTTCCCACGATGGTCTCGATCAGGGTGCGGTTGCCGCCGAGCTCCGGACGATGCAGCTCCGCTTCCCAAAGAGGAAGCGGATCGACGAGCACGCCGGTTTCCTGCATCACGTCGAACGCGATCGCCGCCATGTCGCCCGCCACCTTGTAGCGCGAGCCGGTTTCGCCCTTGAGAACCACCGCGAGGTCCGCGTCGCTGTCGCTGCGATGCGTGCCCTGCGCGCGGCTGCCGAACAAGACTCCTTCCGCGACAGGATACTTGCTGCTCACTCGCGCCATGAAGGCGCGGATCGCACGGCCTGTTTCGGCGTCGATTTGTTGTCCCGCGCGGTTGGCGGCCGAAACCCGCTTGCCCCTCGTCTCGATCGCAGTCTTCATGTGGCGACCCTCTCGGTGCGGCTGAAAATCACCCGCCGGCCCGTACGTTCCCGATAGATCTGGCGCATCGAATAGCCGAGTTGGCGAAAGCCGGAAGGCAAACTATCGGCCCCGATATTACGGCAAAATGCTCGTCACAGTACAACCTTACACGCGCCCTCACACGCGCGGCGGCTCCGTGCCGCCGGGTCCGAGCGAGCGCTGCATCATGACGGTGTCGGTCCATTTGCCGAACTTGAAGCCGATGGCGGGCAGATGGCCGACCTGGCGGAAGCCGAAGCGCTCGTGGAGCGCGAGCGAGGCTTTGTTGGCGCCGTCGATGTAGCCGATCATCTGGCGGAACCCGGCGGCTGCGCAGGCGTCGATCAGCGCGCCCATCAGCATCCGCCCGACGCCGCGCTGGAGGCGGTCGTTGCGGACGTAGATCGAGTGCTTGAGGCAGTAGCGGTAGGCGGGGCGCTTGCGGAACGGCACCACATAGGCGTAGCCGATCACGACGCCCGCCTCCTCGGCCACGATGTGGGGCATCTTGCGCTTGTGCATGGTCTTGCGCCGGCGCTTGATGTCCTCGGCGTCAGGCGTCTCGAACGCGGCCGTGTCGACGCCTGGATCGACGCCGCGGCGGATGTGGTGGAGATAGATCGCGAGCATCGCCGGCACGTCGGCGTCGCGCGAGTCGCGCACAACGATGCGCGGCGCCTCGAACGCGCGCGGCGGATCGTCCTCCCCGGGATTGAGCTTGGCGTCCATGGTTGTCCCGAATCACTCCCTGACGACATAGGTATAGAAGCGAACGGCGCCGGCTGCGTCGGTTTCGCGATAGAGGCCCTGAATCTCGGACTCGAAGCCGGGAAAGACGTTCGCCGCCTTCTCGAACATCCTCAGATACTCGATCATCGGTTTGGCGCGCGCGTCGAGCCGTTCGCCCGGCACGATCGTGGCGATCCCCGGCGGGTAGACGACGAACAGAGTCGTCGCGATCCGGCCTTCGAGCTCTTCGAGCGGCAGATAGTCGACGTTGTTGCGCGTGAGGTGGAGCTGCGCCTCGCGTGGGCTCATCGCGGGCGTCGGAATGTGCTCGGCGGCGAACTGCGCCCGCTGCAGCCGGCTGATGTCGTGCGCGCGGTAGAAGGCGTGCATCTCCGCGCAGATATCGCGGAGCCGCTTTCCCCGATAGCGCCCCGGCCGCTTCGCCACGAACTCCGGCATCACGTCGTCGAGAAGAGCGTTCTCGTCGTGCAGCCGCTTGAAGGCGACGAGCGCGGAGACGAGCGTTCCCGCCTTGCTCGCTTCAACGCCTGGCGTCAGCAGGAAAAGAATCGAATTGAGGTCGTTCTTCTCCGCAACGACCCGGTTCTCGCGCAAATGCTGGACGACGACGGGGGCGGGAATCCCGTGGTTTTCGTAGGCGCCGGTCTTGCGGTCGAAGCCGGGCGTGAGCAGGGTGAGCTTCGCCGGGTCGGTGATGACGAAACCGTCCTCGACGGCGTGAAAGCCGTGCCAGGCCTGTCCGGGGCTCAGCATCCAGTAGCGCGGGTCGCGGGCCAGCAGGTCGGTCGACACGCTCTCCCACGGCACGTCGTGGGCGCCCCCTCGTAGGCCGCGTCGCGGATCGTCACGCGGTCGGGCACGAACGGATCGAAGAACCAGCGCCGGGCCGTGTCGCGCTCCTTCTCCTCGAATTCGCGCCTCACCGCGCGGATCTTCTTCCTGAGCTCGATGCCGAGCCGGATCGTGTCGTCCCAGAGCACTTCGCCCGAGCGGCCCTTCATCATCTGCGCCCCGACGTCGAGGGAGGCGAACAGCGGATAGAACGGCGAGGTCGACGCGTAAGCCATGAAGCTTTCGTTGAAGCGCCGATGCTCGACGCGCCGCCGCTGGCCCTTGATGTGGTTGTCGCGCCGATGGATCTGCGAGGCCTGCGAGAAGCTCGCGAGCTGCTTGTGGGACGATTGCGTCGCGATGATTCCGGGCGACGTCTCGTCGAGCCCTTTCAGCCCCATGGCGAACCGGCTCTCGTAGATCGGATGGAACTTCATGAAGCCGGCCCAGGCCTCGTCGAACATGATGTAGTCGCACAAAGGGCCGATGCGCTGGAGGATGCTCTGCGCGTCGTAGATCGTGCCGTCGTAGGTGCATTGTTCGATGACCGCGACGCGGAACGGCCGCTCGCGCTTCCAGGCGTCCTTGTCCTTGACGAGCGGATGGCTGCGGATGCGCTCGCGGATCGCCTTCTCGTCGAGTTCGTCCGGCCGGATCGGGCCGATCAGCCCGAAGGCGTTGCGGTCGGTCGAAAGGTAGACGGGAATTCCGCCCGCCATCAGAAGCGCGCCCTGATGGGCCGCCTTGTGGTTGTTGCGGTCGAAGAGAACGAGATCGCCCTCGGCGATGAGACTTCGTCGCGACGATCTTGTTGGACGAGGACGTGCCGTTCAGGACGAAATAGGTCTTCTCCGCCCCGAAGATGTGGGCTGCCTCCTTCTGCGCCTGAAGCGCCGGCCCCTCGTGGGTCAGCAGGTCGCCGAGCTCGAGGATGGAATTGTCGAGATCGTCGCGGAACACCGCCTCGCCGAGATGCTCCATGAAGATCCGCCCGATCGGGCTTCTCGAATAGAAGATGCCGCCGTTGTGGCCGGGGCAGGTCCAGAGCTGGTTGCCCTCCTCGGCGTAGTCGACGAGCGCGCCGAAGAACGGCGTCTTCAGCGTCTCGGCGTATTGCTTGAGGCGCGAGACGAGATTCTTGGCGATGAACTCGGGCGTCTCCTCGGCGAGGAACACGTAGCCGTCGATGAAGTCGAGCACCTCGACCGGAATGTCCTCGAAGCGCTTGCGGCGCACGAGAATGACGATCGGCATGTCGAGACCGCGTCGGCGCATGAGGTTGATGAGCGAGGCCGCCTTCCCCTCGATGCCCTTCTTGCCCCAGTCGACCACGAGCAGTCCGATCGCGGCGTCGGTCTGGACGGCGATCTCCGCATCCTCGACCCGGCGCGCCTTGATCACCTGAAAGCCCATGCGCTCGATCGCCGTGATGATCTGGTTGACCCTCAGGCCCTCGAGGTCGTCCGCGTCGAACATCGGCGCGGAGAACAGGAACGTGAAACGCTGGAAGAAGTTCATTCCGTTTGGGCCCAGGGCTGGCGGACGGCGGGCCGGGGCGCGGAGCGCGTCCCTTGGCCGATGGCGGAGCTAAGACAGGATGGCGGCGGCGGAATCAAGGCCCCTCCCGCGCGCCCGAGGCCGGAACGCGGTCGGGATCGCTTTTGGTCGCCCGCGCCCATGGGTCCTCCCGCCCCGAAGACTGCATCAACTTCACCCAACCGTCACGCCGAAAGACTAGCGTGGCAAACCGCGCCGATCGGCGTAGCTTCCGGCCATGCTGACGCGTCGCGCCGATGAGCGGCCTCGCGATGCTCGCTTCCTGCCGCGCTCGCGTTAAGCTCACTCGATACGCTCGCTGCGAGGCGGCGTTCGGGGCGAAGCGCCGGCCTGGGACGCCGCAGCCCTGAATCTGCGTGCGGAGCTTCTCATGGACACGATCGTTCTCACCTTCAACGCCGGTTCGTCGTCGCTGAAATTCGCCGCATTCGACGCGGGCGGCGGGCAGATCCGGCACGTCGCGGACGGTCAGGTCGAGGGGATCGGGGCGACCGCCAAAGGCTCGGCGCGCCTGGGAACGGACGAAAAGTCGGCGCTGACGATCGAACCCATGGACGGAAAGGTCGATCACGAAGGCGCCATGCGCGCCATTCTCGGCTGGCTCGACGGCGTCGGCTACACGAAGGGGATCGTCGCGGTCGGTCATCGCGTCGTGCACGGCGGCCCCGATCTCACCGAACCGATGCTCGTCGACGACGCGGCGCTCGCAACGCTTCGCAAGCTCATCCCGCTCGCGCCCCTGCACCAGCCGCACAATCTCGCAGGGATCGAGGCGGCGCGGGCCGCGTTTCCGGGAAGGCCGCAGGTCGCCTGCTTCGACACGTCCTTCCACCGCAGCCATCCGTTCGTCTCCGACACCTATGCGCTGCCGCGGAGCTACTATGTGGAAGGCGTGCGCCGGTACGGCTTCCACGGGCTCTCTTACGAATACATCACCCGGCGGCTGTTCAAGATGGCGCCGCAGATCGCGCGCGAGGATGTGATCGTCGCCCATCTCGGCAACGGCGCCTCGATGTGCGCCGTCAGCAACGGCCGCTCAATGGCCTCGACCATGGGATTCACGGCGCTCGACGGACTGCCGATGGGCACCCGCTGCGGGCAGCTCGATCCCGGCGTCCTCATCTATCTGATGACCGAGAAGAAAATGGACGCGCAGGCGATCTCGGACCTTCTCTACAAGGATTCGGGACTGAAGGGCATGTCCGGCGTGTCGCAGGACATGCGCGAACTCGAGGCTTCCGACAGCGAGGGCGCGCGCGAGGCGATCGACTATTTCGTCACCCGGATCCGCCGCGAGCTTGCAGGGCTTGCCGCCTGCGTCGACGGCGTCGAGGGAATCGTCTTCACCGGCGGCATCGGCGAACATTCCGCGCGGGTCCGCAAGTCCGTCCTCACCGGCCTCGCGTGGATGGGCGTCGAGCTCGACGACGAAGCCAACGCCGCGAGCGCCGAGATCATCAGCGCAAGAACGTCGCCGACCATGGTCTTCGTCATTCCGACCGACGAGGAGCAGATGATCGCCGAGCACACCGTAAGAGTTGCCGGGATCGCGGGCGCCGCTTCGGCCTAGAGCGTTGGGCGATTTGGTCGAAATCGCCGAACGCTCTCGCTCCTTCGATTTCCGCGCGCTTTTCGCGAAAAACCGGCATCCGCTTTTTTGCCGCGCGCTCCCGGGAGGGCGGCGTCACTTGCGTGGGTAGACGTAGATCTCCGTGCCGCCCATCGTCTCTGCGATTCCATATCCATATTGCGCGAGCATGCGCTTATAGTCGTCGATCTGGGGCACGCCCGCCGCGAACTGGTTGCCGACGACGACGAGTTCTCGGAACATGGGCGGCCAGCAGCGGCTCGATCTCGGAAGGCGCGCCGATCTTCAGGGCGCGGCGCGTTTGCGCGTCGAGATGCGCGCCCGCCATGAATCCGAAATCGTTGTTGAAGGGCGGCAAGGCCCTTGCGTGGGTCTCGAACACGAAGCCGGGCCAGAAGCTGACCACGTCCTCGCCTGGCTCGGACAGGCGATCGAGGGCTTCCGAGACGTCGCGGACATGCGCCGGCGACAGGTCGGAATAATGGACGCCCTCGGCGACATGATAGCGATAGGCGTCGAGATAGAAGCGGAGGCTCGGAAAGGCCGAGATCGCGAAGACGGCGACGGCCGCCGCGATCGCAAAGTCGGCCCGGCGCCGGCCGGCCGGCGACAGGTCCCTCGCTGCGAGCGCGTGAAAGACGCCGAGCGTCGCCGACACGATCAGGAAGGGCATGCACAGGCTATAATATTGGGTGAACGCCGGCGTCGGCAGGAGCGAAACGAGCGCCACGACGGCGGCGATCGCGAGCGCAAGCACCCCCGCAGGCGCGCTGCGGCGCAGATGCGGGATCGTGATCGCGGAAACGACCGCAAGCGCGGTGAACTGAAGGCCATCGTCGGTTCGGAGCCGGAAGAGTTGGAGCACGGTTTCGAGCTTCTGCTCCCAGTCGCCGATGAGGCCCCCGCCCGAGCGAAAGGCGTGAAAGCCGAGATTGTCGAAGAGGAAGATCCGCGGCGCAGCGAGAAAGAGGACGACGCAGGGAAGGAAGCCGACCGCGAAGCCGAGGAGGAAAGCGACGCTGTTCCTGAGCCGCAGGTCGCGCGGAGCGCCCCCGCCCCAGACGATCCAGACGAGAAAGACCGGCAGGAGAACGATGGCGTAGACGCGCGTCGCCGAGGCGAGGCCGACGAGGGCGCCCGACACGGCGAGCCTCAGCACGGTCAGGCGCAGCGGCGGCCAGGAGAGCACAGCGAAGGCCAGGACCAGCAGCAGGTTCGTCAAGGCGAACGTCTTGACGATGGTGAACCACGCCACGACCAATCCGCTCGTCACGTAGAGCGTAAGCGCCGCGACCGCGGCGAAGCGGCTCAGCGTTTCGCGACGGACGAATTCGAAGACGATGCAGCCGGCCGCCGCGGCCATCAGAGCCGAAAGGCCGCGCGCCGAAGTCCAGGTCGCGCCGAAGATCTTGAGCCAGGCGCCGTAGACGATGGGGATGAGCGGCGACTGGTGGAAGAAAAAGTCGAGATACGGGACCTGACCTTCGGCGGCGAGCTTGGACGAAACGAGATAGAAGCCCTCGTCGAGGTCGACCGCGCGATATCGCGCGACAATCCAGAAGATGGCGGTCAGCACGACCATCAGGAGGATGAGAACCAGGCCCTGCGTGCGCCCTTGCGGGACCGCCTTCGACTCCATACAAACCCTCGCCTTTAGAAGCCTCTGGCGCGCCGCCGACGCAAGTCTCGGACACCAGCGACGCGTGGATGTCAAATCCGAGGGCGGAGGCAGCCGGCGATGCGGCTTTTCAGTCCGCTCCGGCGCCAAGCGCAGCGCAGGGGCCCGGCGGCCGCTTCTCAAACGCGAGACGACGGAGAGGTCAAACTTCGATTTCCCGGCCGATCTCGACGACCCGGTCGCACGGCAGGTCGAGATAGTCGCTGATGCGCGCGGCGTTGCGGCTCATCGCGGCGTAGAGAACCTCCTGCCAGCGCGGCAGGCCCTTGCCGTCGGACGCCGGCACGATCGTCTCGGCGCCGACGTAATAGGTGACGTCGTCGAGATCGATCTCCGCCCCCTTTCGTTTGGATTCGGCGAGCAGCGCTCCAACGTCCGGGCGCTCCATGAAGCCGACCTGAGCCTCCGCACGCCAGAAGTGATCCGCTTCGTGCCTGACCGTCAGCCGTTCGTCCGGTTCCGTCCAGGGGATGGAGAGGGTCGTGATGGTGAGCGCCAGCACGTCCTCGTGCAGCGAGCGGTTCTGGCGGATGTGCCAGGACATGACGGGCGGCGTCTGATCCTTCGCGCGGGTCAGGAACACGGCCGAGCCCGGAACGCGCGCAATTTTGCCCGACCTGATCTGGTCGATCATGACCGGCAGCGGGGTCAGCGCCGCCTCGATCCGCGTCTGCTGCGCGGTTGCGCCGCGGTGCCAGATCCACATGACCCCGTAAACGATCCCGGCGAGCAGAAGCGGGACCCAGCCGCCCTCAGCGACCTTGGCCATGTTGGCGGCGAAGAAGCTGCCGTCGATGACGATGAAACACGCAGCGACCGCGCCGGCCGCGGCGACCGGCCAGTTCCAGATCTCGCGCATGGCGATGAAAAGGAGCACGCTCGTCATCAGCATGGTCGCCGAAACGGCGATGCCGTAGGCGGCCGCGAGGTTGTCGGACTTGCCGAAGCTCAGCGTCAGCGCCAGCGTCACGATCATGAGCAGCCAGTTGACGGCGCCGACGTAGATCTGACCGTAGCCTTCCTCCGAGGTCTGCTTGACGGTCATGCGCGGCAGCCAGCCGAGCTGCATCGTCTGGCGGGTCATCGAATAGGCGCCGGTGATGATCGACTGGCTCGCGATGACGGTGGCGACGGTGGCGAGCACGACGAGAGGGGTCAGCATCGGCCCCGGGCAAAGGCGGTAGAAGATGTTGCCGTCGGTCGCCGCCCCGTCGAGCACGATCGCCGCCTGGCCGGCGTAGTTGAGGATGAGCGCCGGGAAGACGACGGCGTACCATGAGAGCCGGATCGGGCCGGCGCCGAAATGGCCCATGTCGGCGTAGAGCGCCTCGGCCCCGGTGACGCAGAGAAAGACGCCGCCGAGCACCAGGAAACCGGTCGCCCCGCCGCGCATGAGATAGTCGACGCCGTAGAGCGGATTGAGCGCCGCGACGACGCCCGGATGCTGAACGATCCCCCAGACGCCGAGGACCGCGATGACGAAGAACCAGAGGAGCATGACCGGTCCGAACGCCCGCCCGATCGCCGCCGTCCCGAACGGTTGCACCGCGAAGAGAAGGAAGAGAACGAGCGCCGCCGCCGGCAGCACGTAGGTTTGCAGGCTCGGCGCGATCTGCTCCATGCCCTCGAGCGCCGAGAGCACCGAGATCGCCGGCGTGATCGCGCCATCGCCGTAAATGAGAGCGGCCCCGAGCAGCCCGACCGCAATGATGATTGGCCGATGCTGCTTCTTGACCCCGAGCAGGGTCATGAGCGCGATGATGCCGCCCTCGCCGTCGTTGTCGACCCGCATGGCGAAGCTGACGTATTTCACGGTCGTGATGAGGAAGAGCGTCCACAAAATGAGGGAGAGGGCGCCAAGCGTCGCGCCCGGATCGGGATGCGCGCCGGTGTAATCGAGCACCGTCTTGAGCGTGTAGAGCGGGCTCGTGCCGATGTCGCCGAACACGACGCCGAGCGCCGCGAGGCTCGCGAGCCCTGCCCGGACCGGCGGGGACGTCCCTTTGTCGGCCGCAACGCTCGTCATTCCGTTTCTCCAGCCCCAATCGCCCTTGCGCTCTTTCCCCGATTAGCCGCTACGGGAGACAGGCGTTTGACGCTTTGCCGCGGCCAACGGGCGAACGCGGTAAACGTTCCGCAACGGAAGACGGTAAACGGACGATGAAGCAAACATCCTGTCAAGATTAAGAAATTTCGGCCGCGCCGGTCTGCCGGAATTGATAAAATTCGAGCGAATTTCTTGGCCGGCCGCCAAGCGCGCCGCGCCGATGCTCGGCCGCGAAGAACCCAAGGCTGCGCCCCATGTTCAACCGGCTCCTCAGCTTCCTCGCCGCCGCGGCGCTCGTCGGCCTTGCCTGCGCGACCTTCGGCGAAGCCTCCGAGGGCTGGCCCAAGGCGAGCTGGACGCCGGTCGGCGGCGAGACGGCGGTGCCCTACGGCTGGATCGACTTTTGCACCCGCCACGCTGAGGAGTGTACCCTGGGCCGGCTGACGCCGGTCGACGTTCACCTGACGCGGGGCGTGTGGAAGACGCTCGCCGACGTCAACGCGATGGTCAACACGACGATCCTGCCGATCAGCAACCTCGACCACTGGGGCACGACCCTCGATCACTGGGACTATCCGGTCGACGGCAAGGGCGACTGCAAGATCTACGCCCTCTTCAAGCGCAAGCTCCTGATCGCCCGCGGCTTCCCGCGCCAGGCGCTGCTCATGACGATCGTCCGCGATCTCACCGGCGAGGGCCACGCGGTGCTGACCGTCAAGACCGACCACGGCGATTTCGTGCTCGACAATCTCGCCGACGACGTCCGCCCGTGGAGCGCAACCGGCTACGCCTTCTTCAAGCGCCAGGCCCAGGACGACCCAAACGTTTGGCTGTCGCTCGGCGGCGCGACCGGCGTCGCCCCGGTCCAGGCCGCGAGCCGCTGAGAAAGGGCAGGCGGACACCGTCCGCCACGCTGCTTCAGGAAAGCCAGGGCGCGGGCGCGTCCGGATCGACGCCGTAGCGCTCGATCGCCTCGATCACGGTGGCGCGCCGGATCGTCCCGCCTTCGGCGAGCGCGTGGAGCGCCGCAAGCGCGATATGGCGCCGGTCGACCTCGAAGAAGCGGCGGAGTTCAGCGCGCGTATCGCTGCGTCCGAAGCCGTCGGTTCCGAGCGCGGTGAAGCGACCCTCGACGTGCGTGGCGATGAGTTCCGGATAGGCGCGGACGTAGTCGGTCGCGGCGACGATCGGCTTTTGTCCCGGGAGCAGTCTCGCGACATGGCTCACCCTGGGCGCCTCGGCGGGATGGAGCCGGTTTGCCCGCTCGACGCCGGCCGCCTCGCGCGCCAGCTCGGAAAAGCTCGTCGCGCTGAACGCCTCGCTCGCGACGCCCCAATCCGTAGCCAGCATTTCCGCCGCGGCGATGACCTCGCGCAGGATCGCGCCCGAGCCGACGAGCCGCACCGCCGCATCGCCTTCGCCGAAGCGCCGAAGCCGGTAGAGGCCGGCGACGATGTCCCCTTCGACCCCCTCCGGCATCGTCGGCTGGTCATAGCTCTCGTTCGTCACGGTGACGTAGTAGAACGCGTCGTCCTCAGCCTCGACCATGCGGCGGAGTCCGTGGTCGACGATGATCGCGAGTTCGTAGGCGAAGGCGGGATCGTAAGCGCGGCAGGCCGGGTTCAGCGCCGCCATGACGTGGCTCGCGCCATCCTGATGCTGCAATCCTTCGCCGGCGAGCGTCGTCCGCCCGGCGGTCGCGCCGATCAGAAAGCCGCGCGCCCGCTGGTCGGCGGCGGCCCAGATGAGGTCGCCGACCCGCTGGAAGCCGAACATCGAATAATAGATGAAGAACGGCGCCATCGTGAGCCCGTGGACGCTGTAGGCGGTCGCCGCCGCCGTCCATGACGAGATCGCGCCGGCTTCCGTGATGCCCTCCTCGAGGAGCTGGCCGTCGCGCGCCTCGCGGTAGGACATCAGCGAGCCCGCGTCCTCCGGCTCGTAGAGCTGGCCCTCGGGCGCGTAGATGCCGATCTGGCGAAAGAGCCCGGCCATGCCGAAGGTGCGCGCTTCGTCGGCGACGATCGGAACGATGCGCGGGCCGATCGCGCGGTCCTTCAGGAGACCGCCGAGGAGGCGCACCGCGGCCATCGTGGTCGACATCGCCTTGCCGCCCGCGGCGACGGCGAAGCCTGCGGTGTCCGCGAGCGGCGGCACGGCGAGCGTTTCGGCCGCGCGCAGCCGGCGCGCCGGAAGAAAGCCGCCGAGCGCCGCCCGACGCTCGTTCAGATAGCGCATCTCCCGGCTCTCCGGGGGCGGCCGGTAGAAGGCGAGCGCGGCCGTCTCCTCGTCGCTCAGCGGGAGAGCGAAACGGTCGCGGAACGATTTCAGAGCCTCGACGTCGAGCTTCTTCGACTGGTGGGCCGTCATCCGCGACTTACCCGCCGCGCCCATTCCAAATCCCTTCTTGGTCTTGGCGAGGATTACGGTCGGGCGACCCTCGTGCGCCTTCGCCGCCGCAAAGGCGGCGTGGAGCTTGCGGAAGTCGTGGCCGCCGCGCTTCAGGGCGTTGATCTCGGCGTCCGTCATGGTCTCGGCGAGCCGGCTCGATTCCGGATCGCGATCGAAGAATTTCGCCCGGTTGTAGTCGCCGTCGTGGGCGCCGAGGTTCTGGTACTCGCCGTCGACGGTCTCGGCGAAGCGGCGCAGCAGAACGTGATTGGCGTCGCGGGCGAAGAGCCCGTCCCACTCGGAACCCCAGAGCACCTTGATGACGTTCCAGCCGGCGCCGGTGAAGAGCGCTTCGAGTTCCTGGATGATCTGCCCGTTGCCGCGCACCGGCCCGTCGAGACGTTGCAGATTGCAGTTGATGACGAAGGTGAGGTTGTCGAGTTTTTCGCGCACGGCGAGCGTCAGCGCGGCGGTCGCCTCCGGCTCGTCCAGCTCGCCGTCCCCGTAGACTCCCCAGACGCGACGGTCGCTCTTCGGCGTCAGCCCGCGGTTCTCGAGATAGCGCATGAAACGCGCCTGATAGATGGCGTTGATCACGCCGAGCCCCATCGACCCGGTCGGGAATTGCCAGAAGTCCGGCATGAGCCAGGGATGGGGATAGGACGAGAGTCCGCCGCCCCCGACCTCCTGGCGATAGCGTGCGAGCCGCTCCTCGCTGAGGCGCCCTTCGAGAAAGGCGCGCGCGTAGACGCCGGGCGCGGAATGGGGCTGGAAATAGACGAGATCGCCGCCCGACCCTTCGCCCGAGCCCCGGAAGAAATGGTGGAAGCCGGTCTCGAAGATTTCGGCGGCCGAGGCGTAGCTCGCGATGTGCCCGCCAAGCTCGCCATAGGCGCGATTGGCGCGCACGACCATCGCAAGCGCGTTCCAGCGCATGATCGAGGTCAGGCGCTCCTCGAGCTCGAGATCGCCGGGGTAAGGCCCCTGCTTCTCGAGCGGGATGGTGTTGCGATAGGCCGAGTAGGGCGGCTGCAGCGCCGACACGCCCTGGGCGCGCAGGCGCGCTTCGAGCTTGTGGACGAGGGCGAGGGCGCGTTCGGGTCCGCGATAGCGCAGAACCGCGTCGATCGACTTCGAGCCACTCGGCGGTTTCCGCCGGATCGTCGTCGGCGCCGGGCTTGGCTCCGGCCCGTCCATTCGCCTCAAAGGCAGTCATCGGCGCCCCCTCGGATCGAAGCGGAAGGCTACCCCCCGGGGCTGCGGGGCTCCAGACGGATTTCCACGCCCACGGCGTTCGAACGAACCGCGATCCGTTGCGGAGCTCCTTCTACTTCACTCCGAGGAGCGCGAGCATGATCCCGCCCGAGATCGCGGTGCCGAACACGCCCGCCAGATTCGGCCCCATCGCGTGGTAGATGAGGTAGTTCTCCTTGTCGTATTCGAGCGCGACGTTGTGGCTGACGCGCGCTGCGATCGGCACCGAGGCGATGCCCGCGGAGCCGAGCAGCGGGTTGATCTTCTCCTTCAGGAAGAGGTTCATGATCTTGGCGCCGATCACGCCCGAGCCGGTGCCGAACACGAAGGCGATGAGGCCGAGCACGACGATCTCGATCGTCTTGAAGGTGAGGAAGCTGTCGGCCGACATGGTCGAGCCGATCGCCACCGTCAAGACGATGATGATCACGTTCATGAGATCGTTGGCGGCCGTCTTGGCGAGGCGCTCGACAACCAGCGACTCGCGGAAGAGGTTGCCGAGCATCAGCATGGTGATGAGCGGCGCGACCGGCGGGAAGAACAGGTTGACGATGACCCCGATCACGATCGGGAAGGCGATCCTTTCGAGCCGCGTCACCTGACGCGACTGCTTCATCCGGATCAGCCGCTCCTCCTTGGTGGTGAGGAGCTTCATCACCGGCGGCTGGATGAGCGGCATGAGCGCCATGTAGGAATAGGCGGCGACCGAAATCTGCGGCAGCAGATGCGGCGCGAGCTTCACTGTGACGAAGATCGCCATGGGGCCGTCCGCGCCGCCGATGATGCCGACGGCGCCGGCTTCATTGATCGTGAAGCCGAGGATCTTCGCCCCGATCAGCGCGACGAAGATCCCGAGATGGGCGGCGGCGCCGAGAATGACGAGCTTCGGATTGGCGATCATCGGCGCGAAATCGGTCATCGCGCCGACGCCGAAGAAGATGAGCGGCGGCACGATGAGGAGCGCCACGCCCTGATAGGCGTAGAAGAACAGGCCGCCCGGACGGATGAGGTCGGAGCCCGGCACGTTCGAGATGATGCACGCGAAGCCGATGCCGATCAGCAGCAGCGGCTCATAGCGCCTCGAGACCGCGAGATAGATCATGGCGCAGCCAATGGCGATCATGACCAGGTTGCCCCACCAGAAGTGGGCGAGGCCCGTCTGATCCATCAGCGCGCCGAGAAAGGAAAAGAGCTGGTCCAACGAGAACGCCCCCCAAAAGGCGGTTGAGAGGCGGTCAGTGGTGGCCCTGGCGGAGGGCTGCTTCGTCCACCTTGCCGAGCCGGTTGAGCAGCGGGAACAGGGCCAGCACGACGCCAATCCCCGAGATCATCACGAACGACAGGAAGAAATCGATGACGCTGAGCAGCACCGCGCCATAGACCGTGTCGGGCATCGTCATGCGATCGGGCTCCTTCAGGCGAGCGTGACGAGAACGGCGCCGGTGTCGACCGAATCGCCGACCTTGACGGCGATCGAGGCGACCTTGCCGGCGCCCTTCGCATGCACCTCGGTCTTCATCTTCATCGCTTCGATGGTGGCGATCTTGTCGCCGACCTTGACCGTCTGGCCGACGGTCACGTCGATCGACTGCACAGTGCCGGCAAGTGGGGCGACCTCGTCGCCCGCCTTGGCTTCGGGCCGCGCGTGGGCCGCGGCCGGCGCGGCGGCGGCGGCGACCGCGGCCGAGGCGACGGCGACCGACGACGGCCACGCCGTCGGCGCGCCGGCGTCCGCGACTTCCTCCACGACGACCTCGTAAGGCCGCCCGTCGACGGTGATTCTAAACTTCCGCTGCATGGCTGCTCCCCGAACTCGCGGACCTGAAATTTCTAGTGCGTGCGATGCGACGTCTGATGCATCCACCGGCCTTCGGAGGCCCAGGCGTGCCCGCTCGCGCCGTCGGCGATGTGGACCACGCGAAATCCGAAGGTCGCCACCGCCGCCGCGATCGCGGCGACATGATCGGCCGGAACGCCGTCGGCGGGCGCGGGACGGGCCTCGGCCTTCGCAGCCACGGCGATCTTGCGCTTGCGCTCCGTCTCGGCCTCGGCCTTCTGGCGGGCGATTTCGGACCGCTCGACCCACTGGAGGAAGCGGGCGACGTAGCGCACCGCGAACGCCAGCGCGACGATGGCGACGATCCCGTAGATGAGAAATACGAACATGTGCGTCTCTCTTCGAGGCGGATCGGGACTAGAGGGGGATGTTGCCGTGCTTCTTCGGCGGCCGGAACTCCCGCTTCGACAGCGCCTTTCTGAGCGAAAGCGCGATGGTCGAGCGGGTGATCGCCGGATCGATGACGTCGGTGATGTAGCCGGCCCCGGCGGCGACATAGGGCGAGGCGAATTCGGCGCGGTAGGCGGCCGCAAGCTCGGCGGCCTTGGCCTTCGGATCGGCCGCCGCCTTGATGTCCTTGCCGTAGAGGACGCGGACCGCGCCCTCGGCGCCCATCACCGCGATCTCGGCGTTCGGCCAGGCGAAGACGAAATCGGCGCCCATCTCCTGGCTGCACATCGCGAGATAGGAGCCGCCATACGCCTTGCGCAGGATCACCGTCACCTTCGGCGTCGTGCAGGACGCGTAGGCGAACAGGAGCTTCGCGCCGTGGCGGATAATGCCGCCGCGCTCCTGCTCGACGCCCGGCATGAAGCCGGGAACGTCGACGAGGGTCACGACCGGGATGTTGAAGCAGTTGCAGAAGCGGATGAAGCGCGCGCCCTTGTCGGCCGCGTCCATGTCGAGCGCGCCGGCCCGCACCTCGGGCTGGTTGGCGATGAGGCCGGTGACGATGCCCTCGACCCGTCCGAAGCCGACGATGATGTTCTCGGCGAACGAGCGGTGGACTTCGAGGAACTCGCCCGGATCGACGATGCGCTCGATGACCGCGCGCACGTCCATCGGCTTCTGCGGATCGTCGGGGATCAGGGCGCGAACGCCCGCGTCCTCGGCGAGCGAGATGTTCTCGCTCGGACGATGCGGCGGATCCTCGGAATTGTTCTCGGGAAGGTAGGAGAGGAGCTTGTGGACGATGCGGATCGCGTCGGCGTCGTCCTCGGCGAGGAAGTGGACGTTGCCGGAGACCGAGGCGTGCATGTCGGCGCTGCCGACGTCCTCGATGGCGACCGCCTTGCCGGTGACGGCCTTGATCACCTCGGGCCCGGTGATGAACATGTAGGCGTTCTTGCGGGTCATCACGATGAAGTCCATCAGCGCCGGCGAATAGGACGCGCCGCCGGCGCAGGGTCCGCACACAACAGCGATCTGCGGCACGACGCCCGACAGAAGGACGTTCATGTAGAAGACGTCGCCGTAGCCCGAGAGCGCGTCGACGCCCTCCTGGATGCGCGCTCCCGCCGAATCCTTGAAGGCGACGATGGGCGAGCCGAGCTTGGCGGCCTGCTGCATCAAGGTCACGATCTTCTTGGCGTGCATCTTGCCGAGCGAGCCGCCGACGACGGTGAAATCCTGACTGAAGGCAGCCACCACCTTGCCGCCGACGTAGCCGGTGCCGGTGACGACGCCGTCGGCCGGCAGGACCTTCTTCTCCATGCCGAAATGGTGGCCGGAATGCTGAACGTAGGCGCCGAGCTCCTGGAACGTCGCCTCGTCGAACAGCCCGTCCAGCCGGTCGCGCGCCGTCATCAGCCCCTTCTCGCGCCGCTGCGCGAGCTTGTCCGCGCCGCCGCCAGCAAGGACCGCCTCGCGGCGCCGGCGCAGGTCCTCGAGCAGTTCTGCCGAAAGCGTCATCTGGTCACCATTCGCCTCGTGGCGGTCTCAAAATCTTCAAGGGAGTTGGTCCGGCTGCGGCCCGCGTTTGCCCGCAAGGCTTTCCACGAAACCAGCGAACCGGCTTCGCGACGCAGCGCAGGCCCATTCCTCGCGCTCCCATCCGGAATGCGCCCTATGCCTTCGGGATGATACAGATGTCCATGAAACGTGTCTCCGGGGCGGACGCTAGCCGAAAGTCTTAACGTCCGGAAGCGACCGCGATTTTTGGCCGCAGCATGAGCGTCGGCCGGGCTTTCGCGAGCGGACGCGCGTTTGGGACGGACAGCGAAGGGCGAGCGGTCGCAGTCGCCTAAGGAGGCTGGAAACGCTGGCGAAGGCGGAGATCGGGGCGGGGCCTTCGGCGCCCGACTCGCCACATCGAAATGCAGCGGATTGCACGGGCGCGACAACGACAAAGACGGCTTGCGGCGAAGCGTCGCGGCGAGCCCGGCGCGCTGAGTGCAAGCGTGCCGGACGCGCGTCAATCAAGGGCTCGCCTCCCGCCGAAGGCTAGAACGCCACTTCCCAGAAGAGGCCGCAGATCGCGACGAAGCCGAGAGTGAAGACGATCGTGCGGATGAAGGGGAAACCCGCGAGATAGACGATCGCATAGACGAGGCGCAGCCAGAAGAAGGCGATGGCGCAGAACGCGGTCACCGCGTTCTCCCTGCCCGCGACGTGGGCGATGAGCACGAGCGCCGCGAAGGGGGCGAAGGTCTCGACCGCGTTCAGATGCGCGCGGTTCGCCCGCACGCCCCAGAGCGGCACTTTGCGCGGCGCGGGATCGACGTAGTTCGCCGGCTGAAGGGCGCCGTTCGTCTGGACCTGACAGATGATGTAGGGAATCCACAGCGCCGCCGTCAGAAAGGCGGTGTAGGCGAGATAGCGCAACTCCGTGGACAAGGCGTGTTCCTCCCGATCGGCCCGAGGGCGGGCGCCGCCCGCAATTCAGCGGCGCCCGTCGTTTCCGTCACATATCCATCGCCTGCGCGATCTCGACCGTGCCGCCGTGCTTGAGCAGCGGGCAGCCCCTGGCCTTGGCGTGGGCGTCCTCGACGCTCGCGGCCTCGATGAGGCTGTAGCCGCTCACGGGGTTGGCGCCGCCGTCAGAGACAAGCGACCCGTCGCCCTTGACGGTATAGGACTTGCCGACCGGATTGCCGCCGTCGACGATGGCGGCGCCGAGCGAACCGAACCAGGCGCCCCAGGCGTTCATCCCGGCTTGCCTTTCTGCAGGATCGGTCGGCATTTTGCCGCCGTGGTAGACGAAGAGATACTTGGCCATGCGAAGTCTCCTTTCTCGAGGGAACGAGGACGGATACTCGAGTAGCAGCAGAGGAAGACCCCGCCCATGGCGAAACCGGCGGCGGAACTGCGCCGGGAGGTGTTGAGACTCGACAATGACAGCGATCGCCCGCCCCGACCGCGCCCTTGAGCAGACGCTCGAGCGTCTGACCGCCCTGCGCGTCATCCCCGACGTCGCGTCGGGGTTGGAAGGTTCGGCTCAGGCCGTGGAACAGAGGTTGCGGGAAGCCGTCCTGACGGAGGTCGCGGCGATCTCGGCAAGCCGCAACCCCGACATTTTGCCCGAGTTCGGCGCCCATGCGAAAGCCCACGTCGCCGAGGTGGCGCGACTCTTCGCCGGCGAGGCGCCGGGCGATCTCGGTTTCGTGCGGTCGCATGCGCGCAGGCGCGCCGAGCAGCGCTTCCCGCTCGAGGTCACGCTGCACACCTACCGCTGCGGCCACCGCGTGATCTCGCGCTGGCTGCGCGACGCGGCGGCGCGCCTCAGGCCGGAGAGCGGACGCGAAGCCGTCGACGCGGTGGCGGATTTCGCCATCGAATACACCGACGCCATCAGCGCCTTGATGACCTCCGAATACGTCGCGCACACCCGGGTGCTCGAGGCGGCCGAGGGCGACCGGGGCGCTGAACTCCTCAACGTCCTCATCGCCGGCTACGACGAATCCGACGGCCGCATCGCACGGCTCCTCAAGTCGGCAGGCTATCTCGACCAGCGCCAGTCCTATTGCGTGATCGCGGTCGGGACGCCGATTCCGGCCGAACTCGAAAGCTTCGAGCGGGCGAAGCGCGTGATCGCCGCGCTCGCCGATCTCCTGGCGCCGACCGCGGTGCGCATTCTCGCCGGGGCCCGCAACGGCCGTGTCGTCGCGGTCGCCTCGGCGCTGCGCCGGCAATCGGGCTGGACCACGCCGCAGACCGATCTCGCGCTCCGCCTGAAGGCGCTCGTCCTCGATCTCGGCCCCTCGGTTCTCGTCGGCGTCAGCGCCGACCATCCCTCGACGGCGGCGATCCCAAAGGCGCTGCGGGAGGCGGCGGCGGCGCTCGACTTCGCGAGCCTCGATCGGCGCGTCGTCCTCTTTTCGGAGCTCCCGGTGCGCAGCCTGCTCGTGCGGGCGGGCGGCGAAAGCGTCCGCGCGGCGGCGCCGGCGTGGAGCTTTGCGCTGACCGCGGCAGACGAAAAGGCCGAGGGCGCGCTCGGGATCACATTGAAGGCGCTGGCCGACGCCGACCTCAACATCCAGAAGGCGGGGCGGCGCCTGAACGTCCACCCGAACACCGTCTACGCCCGGCTCGAGCGCATCCGCGATGTGACGGGCCTGGACGGCCGGCGCCACCACGACCTCGTCGAGCTTCTGCTGGCGCTCGACTGCGCGCGGATCTGATCTGGGGAGTCGCTTAAGCCAGGACCGCGCTCTCCCAGGTCGCGTGGGCGACGCCGGGCAGTTTCTCCAAAGCGGCGATGACCGCGTCCAGCTCTTCCGGCACGACCGATGTCGCGACGAGGGTTGCGACGATCTCGGTCTCGTCGTCGCCGCGCTCCTCGGCCTCGACGTCGGCGACGGGGTAGTGAGCCTTTTCGAGCAATTCGATCAGCGCTTCGCGCGCCTCGTCCGCCTCGTCGGACGCGACCGACAGGCGCACCTCGTAGGTCGCCTCGCCCGCCTCCTCGTCTAGCGGAATGCGGTTGATGCGGTTGACGAGCGGCCTGAGCAGCGTGTTGCCGGCGATGACGAACATGGTGAGCAGCGCGGATTCGGCGACGAGCCCGGCGCCGCATGCCGCCCCGACGGCCGCCGAGCACCAGAGCGTCGCCGCGGTGTTGAGGCCTCTGACGTTCAAGCCCTCCCGCATGATGGCTCCGGCGCCAAGAAAGCCGATGCCCGACACGACATAGGCCATCACCTGCGTCGATTGGGGACCGCCGATCCGGATGCCGAAATCGACGAACGCCGCCGCCCCGACGGCGACGAGCGCGTTCGTGCGCAGACCGGCGGAGCGTTGCCGGTACTGCCGCTCGGCGCCGATCAGGGTCCCGAAGACGAAAGCCGCCGTCAGGCAGACGGCGCTGTTGATGAGCGCGTCGAGATCGAAGGTGGAGAGAAAGCGCATGGGGAGCGGCCGGAGTTGAATGCCGCAGCCCTCGTCGCACGGGGCGGCGGAGGAGTTGAGCGCGCAAGCGAACGGAGGAACAGGAGCCGCTTCACCCAGCAAGGGCGATCATGCCGATGGCCGCAATCGCCATCGCGCCGGTCGAAAGCCAGCCCAGGATCTTCAGCGTCCAGCCGATGGTGAACGGCCCCATGACCCTGGGATTGGCCGCCATCATCATCATGAGGGCCATGATGGGGACCGCGATCACCCCGTTGACGACGGCGCTCCAGAAGAGCGCCGCGATGGGATCGATGGGAGTAAAATTCAGAAGGACGCCTGCGGCGGTCGCCGCGGCGATCGCGCCGTAAAAAGCCTTCGCCTCGTTTGGCGCGCGATCGAGGCCGGTCGGCCAGGAGAAGGCTTCGCCGACGCCATAGGCCGCCGAACCCGCGAGCACCGGCACCGCGAGCAGACCCGTTCCAACGACGCCGAGCGCAAAGAGCGCTTCGGCGTAGGGACCGGCGAGCGGCCGGAGCGCGCGGGCGGCGTCCGCCGCCGTCGCGACCTGCGTTACGCCCGCGACATGCAGCGTGGCCGCAGCCGTCACCATGATGGCAAGCGCAATCGTATTGGAGAACGCCATCCCGACGGCAGTGTCGAGCCGGATCCGGGCGTGCGCTCCCGGCGCCTGATCGGGAGCTTTCTTCAAGGGCTTCCGCTTCGGCTCAGCCTTCGTGTCCTCCACTTCCTGCGACGACTGCCAGAAAAAGAGATACGGACTGATCGTCGTCCCGAGGATGGCGACGACAACCGTCAGGGCGGCGCTGTCGAAGGTGATGCGCGGGGCGAGGAAGGCGGCGAGAAACTCTGCCCAATTCACCTTCACGAGAAACAGCGTCGCGACATAGGCGAAGAGCGCGAGCGTCAACCATTTCAGGAGAGCAACGGTGCGCTTGTACTTCAGGACAATCTGCAGGAAGGCGCAGAAGGCGCCGAAGCCTAAGACCCACAGCGCCTGCGGACCGCCGACGAGCAAGCGCACCGACTCGCCCATCGCCCCGATGTCCGCGCCAAGGTTGATCGTGTTGGCGACGACCAGCAGGCCAACGGCGGCGTAGGCGATCCAGTTCGGATAGAACCGGCGCAAGTTCTTGGCGATCCCCGCGCCCGTCGTGCGCCCGATGCGGGCGCTGATGATCTGGATCGCGACCATGAGCGGGTAGGAGAACAGAAGCGTCCAGGACATCGCATAGCCGAACTGAGCGCCCGCCTGCGTATAGGTCGCGATCCCGCTTGGATCGTCGTCGGACGCGCCGGTGATCAGACCCGGACCGAGTATCCCGAGGAGCCGCTGCTTCGACGGCGCCACGATCGGTCCCGTAAGCAGGTTCGTCGCCTCATCCATGATCGGCCAATCCGCGCATTCCTCGTGTTTGCATTGAACACTTGAGGCGCGAGCTTGTTCCCGGACGGCCTTTTCGAGGCGCGGATCGAGACGTCTCCGACAGCGCCCGGCCCGCTCAGATCGATCGCTGCGAGCCGCCGCCCAGCCCTCGTGTCGCGGCCGGCCCCAATCCCTCGAGCGCCGCGAGCGCCTCGGCTGGCAGGCCGCACGCGCGAGCGGCGGCGATCACGCCTGCGATATAATCGGGCGCCGGCGTTCCCGGACCGGCGTTGGCGCCCACATAGAGGAGCGCCCGCCTCGGACCATCCTTCGTGACGACCGGCGCGATCGCCTTGGTGTAGAGGCCTGTGCCGAGGCTCTCGTAGCGGTCGAGCGCGGCCACGTCGGCGAGCGCGATGTCCCACAGGAGGCCGTGGACGGTCGCGGCCGGAGCGCGCACGACCGTCAGCCATCCCTCGCGCATGACGGCGAGCCGGAAGCGCGCGAGGCGGGCGGCGCCCAGCGGCCGCGAGCGCGGGCAGCGGCGCGCCATCGCGTTGACGTCCATGTTCGAGCCGTAGGCGAAGGCGAGCGGCAAGGCTTATCCGCTCAGCCGCTCGACCTTGTGGACCACGCTCTTGCCCCTGAGCTCGGCGAGGATGGCGTTGAGGTGCTGGATGTCGCGCACCTGAAGGTCGATCCTGAGGTCGCGGAAGTCTGCGCCGCTCGGCGCGGTCGAAACGGCGTCGATGTTCGCCCCGTATTCGCCGATGATCGCGGCGATGACGCCGAGCGCGCCGGGCTCATTGAGCATGGTGATGACGATCTGGGTCGAGTAGACGGCCCTGTCGGCGGCCTCGAGGTCCCAGCGCACGTCGAGCCAGCGTTCGGGCTCGTCGTTGAAGTCGGCGAGCGCGGGAGAATGGATCGGGTAGATCGTGATGCCCTCGGGGCCCCTGATGCCGACGATGCGCTCGCCCGGCACCGCGCCGCCCTTGGGCGCGAAACGGACGGGCGTGTCGGGGTCGATGCCGCGCACGGGCGCGGCGACGCCGGGAGCGCGCACGATACCCGCCTCGGGCTTCCCCGGCACGCGGAACACGAGATTGGCGGCCTTCGGCAGTTCGAACCAGCCGATCTCGTTCGGAGGCGTTGCGGGGCCTGCCTTGCGCTCCTCCTTGAAGTCGGGATGAACGGCGCGCACGACGTCGCTCGAATAGACTTCGCCGCGCCCGACGCCGACCATGACGTCGTCGATCGAGTGCCGCGCAAGGCGCGGCAGAGCGGCCTTGAGCTTGGCTTCGGAGAACTTCTTGCCGGCGCGCTCGAAGGCGCGCTCGATGATCTGGCGGCCGAGCCCGCCGAACTGCTGCTTGGCCGCCTCGCGGGTGGCGCGGCGGATGGCGGCGCGCGCGCGGCCGGTGACGACGACGCTGTCCCAGGCGGCCGGCGGCGTGCCGCGGTCCGAGCGGGAGATCTGGACCTCGTCGCCGTTCTGCAGGACCGAGATCAGGGGCGCGATGCGGCCATTGATCTTGCAGCCGACGGCCGAATTGCCGATGTCGGTGTGCACCGCATAGGCGAAGTCGATCGCGGTCGCGCCGCGCGGCAGAGCGATCAAGCGGCCCTTGGGCGTGAAGCAGAACACCTGGTCGTGGAAGAGCTCGAGCTTGGTATGCTCGAGGAACTTTTCCGAATCGTCGCTCGCCAGCGCCTCGATCGTCTGCCTCAGGCCCCGGTAGGCCCGGCTCTCGCTGACCCCTGGCGTGTCCGGCCGGCCGTCCTTGTAGATGGTGTGGGCGGCGATGCCGTATTCGGCGACTTCGTGCATTTCAGCGGTTCGGATCTGAAGCTCGACCCTCTGGGTTCCGGGCCCGATCACGGTGGTGTGGATCGAGCGATAGTCGTTCTGCTTGGGGGTCGAGATATAGTCCTTGAAGCGCCCCGGCACGGCGGGCCAGGTCGTGTGGGCGACGCCGACGGCGGCGTAGCAGTCGGCGATGGTGTCGACCAGAATGCGGAAGCCGTAGATGTCGGAAAGCTGCTCGAAGGCGATCGAGCGGCGCTCCATCTTCTTCCAGATCGAATAGGGGGCCTTCTGCCGGCCCTTGACCTCGACCTTGATGCCGCGCCGCACGAACTGGTCGGTAAGCTCGGCTGCGATGCGCGAAATGAGCGCGCCGTTCCGGGCCTTCAGCGCCTCGAGGCGCGAGACGATGAGCTTGTAGGCCTCCGGCATCAGGCAGCGGAAGCTCAGGTCCTCCATCTCCGTGCGCATGCTCTGCATGCCCATGCGGCCGGCGAGCGGGGCGTAGATGTCGAGCGTGTCCTGGGCGATGCGGGAGCGCTTGTCCTCCGGCACGTACTGGAGGGTGCGCATGTTGTGCAGCCGGTCGGCGAGCTTGACGAGGAGCACGCGCGCGTCGTCGGCGATGGCGAGCAGAAGCTTGCGGAAGTTTTCGGCCTGGTGGGCGTGCTTGGTGACGAAGTCGAGCTTGCTGAGCTTGGTGAGGCCGTCGACAAGCCCGCCGATCTCCTCGCCGAACCCCTTGTCGATGTCCTCGCGCGTGGTCGCGGTGTCCTCGATTGTGTCGTGCAGCATGGCCGCGACGATCGTCGCTTCGTCGAGCTTGAGATCGGTCAGGATCGCCGCGACTTCCAGCGGATGCGAGAAATACGGATCGCCCGAGGCGCGCTTCTGCGCGCCGTGCGCTTTCATCGCAAAGACGTAAGCCCGGTTGAGCAGGTCCTCGTCGGCGTCGGGATCGTAACGCCGGACCCGGTCGACAAGTTCATATTGCCGCATCATGGCCGCAAGGTCTCAATCGTCTCCGGATCGTTGCCTGGTGAATCGAGCGTTTCAGAAGCGCGCGCTCGAAAGCGATCAGCCGGACCGAACGTGTCTTGCCGCACGCTTCGGCGCAAGGATTGCTCCGATCATCGGCCGTGAAGAGCCCGTCCGCAAGAGCAAAAGACATGGGCTTCGCGCGAGAGGGCGAGGCGGATGGCGATTGCGGCGGAATTCGGCTAACTGAGACGTCAGACCGCGCCCCTTCGCGGAGCCAATGGGAGTCGCCGTGGCCGAGCCTGCGCCCGCAATGCCCGACCCGCCCTCGAAGCGACAGGTCCTGGTCGCGCGCATTGCGGTCGGCCTCGTCGCCGGCCTCGCCATCGCCGGCGTCGTCCGGCACGGCGTGGGGCCGCAGACGCTCGAGCGGGTGTGGCGCAACATCGCCGCCCGGCCCGGCGGCCCGATGACGTTCCGCTTCGTGCTGCAGCCGGCGATGGCGGCGATCGCCGCGTTGCGCGACGGGCTGAAGGACGCCCGCCTCGGGCGCAGACCCTATCTCTCGACTGTTCTCTTCATCCCCGATCGGCGCGAGGAGCGGTTGTGGGAGGGCGTCGTCTCGACCGCGCGTATCCTCATCCTCGGCGTCGCGATGGACGTCGTCTATCAGCTGACGGTCCTCGGCGAGTTTTATCCGACCGAGGCGGCGATCATCGCGGTGCTGCTGGCGTTTCTTCCCTACGTCCTGCTGCGCGGCCCGTTCGGGCGGATCGCGCGTCGATGGACGTCGCCGCGCACGCCCGGCTGACGGCCATGCGCTTTCATGGGCTCTGAACCGATGCACGAATGGCTGATCCTCGCGACCAACGTCTGCGTGACGGCGATCCAGTGGGTCGCGCTTGTCACCATCGTCGTCGGCGCCGCCGAGGCGGCGTTCCGGGGCGTGCTGGCAATGTTCGCGTCGAGGGACTCGCACGTGAGTCCGGACGCGTGGCTCAGACTCGGGCGCTGGCTCGTCGCGGGGCTGACCTTTCAGCTTGCCGCCGACATTCTGGAGACCGCCATCACCACAAGCTGGGAGGAGGTGGGCCGTCTGGCCGCGATCGCGGCGATCCGGACGGCGCTCAACTTCTTTCTCGAGCGCGATCTCGACAGCTTCCGCGAACGCGAGGCCGACGCGGCGCTCAAACCTCCGCCGAGAGGCGCGGAGGGGCCGACGCCTTGAACGCCCCCTGCCCTTGTGTTTAGGTGCACGCCCTTTCGATGAGCCGCGCGTCGCCGGTTCGAGCGGAAACCGGCCTGCGGACGAATGATGGGACCCTCCGACCTCAAGCTGGACACGAACACCGAGCTTGCGGCGCGTCGGACCGGCATGGCGTTCCAGCGCACCCGTCTCGCCGAGGACCGCACGCTCATGGCGGTCATCCGGACCTCGCTGTCGCTGATCGGTTTCGGCTTCACCATCTTTCAGTTCTTTCAGAAGCTGCGCGAGCAGGGCACGATCGCGCACGTCGAGGCGCCGCGCAATTTCGGTTCGGCGCTGGTCTGGCTCGGCGTGCTGATGCTCGCGCTCGGCATCCTCTATCACGCGCAATTCATGATCGGCCTCCGGCGCCTGCGGCAGTCGATGCGCGAGGAAGGCCTGATCCACGGCGAGACGTCGTTTCCGATCTCGCTCACCCTGATCACCGCGATCCTCCTGCTGCTGATCGGCGGTTCCGCGATCGCCAGCATGACGTTCGGGATCGGACCATTCGAATGAGAATCCCTGTTGGGGGGATTTCACAGGGCGAAGGAAAGCTTCGCCAAGGAGAGGGAGGGCGACATGGCTGCCGCAAAGAAACCGAATATTCTGATCCTCTGGGGCGACGACATCGGCTGGTGGAACATCAGCTTCAACAGCCGCGGGCAGATGGGCTACCGCACCCCCAACATCGACCGGATCGCCAATGAAGGCGTCGCCTTCACCGACTATTACGGCCAGCAGAGCTGCACCGCGGGGCGGGCGGCCTTCATCACCGGACAGAACCCGATCCGCACCGGCTTGACCAAGGTCGGCATGCCCGGCGCCGACGTCGGCCTCCAGGCCGAGGATCCGACCATCGCCGAACTCCTGAAGCCGCTCGGCTACGCGACCGGCCAGTTCGGCAAGAACCATCTCGGCGACAAGGACAAGTTCCTGCCGACCATGCACGGCTTCGACGAATTCTTCGGCAACCTCTACCACCTCAACGCCGAGGAGGAGCCGGAGGACCCCGACTATCCGAAGGACCCGGAATTCAAGAAGCACTTTGGGCCGCGCGGCGTGCTGCACGCCAAGGCCGACGGCAAGGGCGGGCAGACCATCGAGGACACCGGGCCGCTCAACAAGAAGCGCATGGAGACGATCGACGACGAGGTGACCGAGCGGGCGCTGAAATTCATCGACGAGCAGCACAAGGCCAAGAAGCCGTTCTTCCTCTGGTACAATACGACGGGGATGCACTTCCGAACCCACCCGGCCGCCAAGCACAAGGGCAAGAGCAATGGCCAGGGCGACTACAACGACGTGATGGTCGCCCACGACGAGCACATCGGCCAGATGCTCAAGAAGCTCGACGATCTCGGCATCGCCGACGACACGATCGTCATGTATTCGACTGACAACGGCCCGCACTACAATTCGTGGCCCGACGCTGGCATCACGCCGTTCCGCTCGGAGAAGAACACCAACTGGGAAGGCGGCTGGCGGGTGCCGGCGTTCGTGCGCTGGCCGAAGAAGTTCAAGGCGGGCACGGTGCTCAACGGCATCGTCAGCCATCAGGACTGGCTGCCGACGCTGCTCGCCGCCGCGGGCGAGCCGGACGTCACCGCCAAGCTCCTCAAGGGCCACAAGGCGGGCGACAAGACCTTCAAGGTGCACATCGACGGCGTGAACCAGCTGCCCTACCTGACCGGCGAGACGAAGGAGAGCCCGCGCAACTTCTTCTTCTACATCAGCGACGACGGCGACATCCTCGGGATCCGGATGAAGGACTGGAAGGTCGTCCTGATGGAGCAGCGCGCCCACCAGCTTTTGTGCTGGTTCGAGCCGTTCGTGAAGCTGAGAGCGCCGAAGCTCTTCAACCTCAGACGCGATCCGTTCGAGCGCGCGGACCAGAACTCGAACACCTACTGGGACTGGGTCCTTTCGAAGGTGTACGTCGTCTATGCGATGCAGGGGCTTGTGGCGAGCCAGATCGCGAACTTCGAAAAATTCCCGCCGCGCCAGAAGCCGGCCTCGTTCAACCTCGACGCCGTGTTGCGGCAACTCGAGGAAGCCCACAGCAGCGCCGGCCACTGAGGGCCGGCTCACGGCGGCGCGCGCTCCGGCGCGCGTCGTCCAAATCGGCCCGCGAAACGAGCCTTTTCAAGGATTTGCGGCGCCATTTTGTTCCGTCTGTAGCTCCCAAGGTGGGGGCTCCGTCATCGCGAGGAGCGAAGCGACGTGGCGATCCAGAGACCCCCGCCTCCGGCAACCGGCGGATTTCTCCGCCGAACGTCCCAAAGCATGGGCGCGGCAGCCTCTGGATCGCCACGCTTCGCTCGCGATGACGGCAGTAGGAGCCGATGGCTTGGGAGTTACGGGCGATCGCCACGCTCGCGCACGGGGCGAGAAGCGGCCTCTCGCTCGCGATGATGCCCGGAGGAGGATTGGCGCGCGCGGCGCCTCGAAAAACCGGTTGAGCCGCCCGCGCGGGACAAGCGCGCCTGCGCCATCCCGGCCCACGAAGGGTTCGGCCGTCCGGCGAGCAAAGAAGCGCGATGACGTTTTGCGACATCTCTGAGCTTTAGCAAAAATTCCGATAAAAATAAATACAAATCTTCTGTATTTCTGTCTTTCGTTAATTATGACGGCTGAGCCGCCTGATGCGCCGCCGCTCGCCCCGCGGGAGCCCTGCCCCGTCGCCGTGGCAGAGCCGGAACGAGCGTCCGCCGCCGCACGGGCAGGGCGCGTCCGGCGCGCGTTTGCCGTCCTCGTTGGCGACCCAGAGCATCACGTCGGCGGGCGGCTTCCCCATCTCGAGCAGGCGGCCCATCGCCCCCATCAGCGGGCGCGTATGGGTGAAGAAAAGCTCGAGCCCGGCGCAGAGATAATTGTGCCCCGGCTCGCCGTCGCGCGAACGGGCGAATCGGTCCTTCGGACAGCCGCCGTTGCACAAAGGCCGCAGCCCGCAGGCGCGACACTGGGCCGTCAGCGTCTCGCGCTTCGCGGCGCCGAACGCGCGCATCTTCGGCGCGGCGACGAGTTCGACGAGCGGCGTCTCCAGGATGTTGCCGAGCCTCTCGCCGGGCTCGACGAAATGATCGCATGTATAGAGATCGCCGTTGTGCTCGAGCGCGGGCCCCTGCCCGCAGGTCGGGGCGTGGATGCAGAGCAGGTGGCGGCCGAAATAGGCCTCGAGCGTCACGTCGAAGAGTTGAACGAACACTTTGGCGACGTCGCGCCGCACCCATTCCTCGAAGACGTCGACGAGAAAGCGCCCGTAAGCCTCGCCGCCGACCGAGCGGTTGGTCACGCAATCGCCGGCCTGGGTGTAGAGGAGGCGCTTGCCGTCGCCCTTGTCGCTCCAGCCTTCGTTGGCGATGGCGAGCGTCGCCTTGGTCGCGCGCTCGACGATCGGAATGAACTGGATCCATTTCGCCCCGAGTTGGTCGCGGAAGAAGCGGTAGACCTCGCGCCCGCGCGTCTCGTTGGCGGCGTTTACGGTGCAGAGGATGTTGAACTCGACGCCGTGACTAACCAGCGCCCGCCAGCCGCCCATCACGAGGTCGAAGGTGCCCTGCCCGCGGCGATCGCGCCGGTAGGCGTCGTGCAGGTCGCGCGGCCCATCGACGCTGAGGCCCACGAGAAAATTGTGTGTCTTGAAGAAGGCGCACCAGGCGTCGTCGAGGAGAAGGCCGTTGGTCTGGAACGTGTGCTGGACGCGCTGACCGGGCCTCCGGTGCTTCTCGACGAGGAGAACCGCCTTCTCGAAGAAGGCGAGCTTCATCAGCGTAGGCTCGCCGCCCTGCCAGGCGACCGTCACCTCGGGAGTGCGGTGCGCCTCGAGAAGCTGCCCGATGTAGCTCTCGAGCGTCGCCTCCGACATGCGATGCCGGTCGTTGGGATAGAGCGCCTCCTTCGACAAAAAGAAGCAATAGGCGCAGTCGATGTTGCAGGTCGAGCCGGAGGGCTTGGCAAGCAGGTGGAAGGCCGGGGGCGCGCCCTGAGGCCACGATCGGGTGGTCGCTTCTGAACACATGGCAAGAGGCTTTAGCCCCTCCCGCCGCGAATCGCCAAAGCCGTTTTGCGAGGCGGAAAGGCGCTGTTGCTTGTAGGGCGGGGGCGGATTGTAGGGCCGGGTCGGTGAGCCGGCCGGCGCGGTCGGCGACCAAGGTCGGCGATTGCGCCTACAAGGCCTGGCCGCCCAGCGCGGTCGGCGAGCGCGCCCTGCCGGGGGCGGATTGTAGGGCCGGGTCGGTGACCCGGCCGGCGCGGTCGGCGACCGGTCGGCGACCGCGCCTACAAGGCCTGGCCGCCCAGCGCGGTCGGCGAGTTGCCGGGGGCGGATTGTAGGGCCGGGTCGGTGACCCGGCCGGCGCGGTCAGCGACCGCGCCTACAGGAGCGCAAAAAAACCCCGGAGCTTTCGCTCCGGGGCCGTTATTCGTTCCGATCGGGTTGCGATCAGAAGTAGCGGGTGATGCGCAGGCGGCCGGCGAAGCCGCTCGAATTGCCTTCCCACGCGCCGGGGACGATGTAGGCGGGTGTGAAGCCCGTGCCCTGGTAGATCGTGCCCATGAAGCCGTTCGGCTTCTCCTGGTTCACCGCCTGATACATCAACTCGAGGTCGAAGTTCAGGTTGGTGACCGGGTTCCAGCCGAGGTCGGCGCCGACCAGCCAGGTGAAGGCGCGCGGCGACAGGTACGAGCCGGCCCAGTTGGTGGCGTACGGCACGCCGCCTCCTGTGGTGTTGATGCAAGGAGTCTCCACGCAATAGCCGCCCTGGCCGCTCCACTCGACGCCACCGACCGAACCGATGAGGTCAATATAGAACTGCGGGGTGAAGTGGTGCTCGAACCACGCCGACACCGACCACGCGGTCGGGCTGTCCCACGAGTTGGTCCCCGGGTTGAAGAACGCGTCGCCGAGATTCATCGCCTGGCCGTTGCCGTTGACCTGGCCATTCTCGCCCCACATCCCGTCCGGCAGACCCGAGTACCAGGTCGCGTTCTGGGTGTAGGAACCCGTCAGCAGGAAGAAGTCGCCCGCGCCGAAGGACGGCAGGAGGAACTTCACGCCCGCGTCGATGCCCCAGCCGAACTTGTTCTCCGAACCGTTGCAGGGAGCGTAATTGCCGGTCTGAGCGTAGAGGCCCGGATTGCAGGATCCGTAGAAGCCGTCATCGCCTTCGTAGCCGAAGGAGCCGTAGTAGCCGTTGTTGTCGCGCACGTCGACCTGGTGCAGGACGCCGGAGATCTGCGCCTCGCCCCAGCCCTCGGTGACGTGGAGGTTGGCCACGATGTCGGGCACGCGTTGGCCGGCGAACACGATCTGGGCGGGCGAGCCGAGCGTCGAGCCGTTGGCGTAGCCGCCGTGGCCGGTCATCTGGGTGCCGCCGCCCGACGAGCCGTTCGAGCCCGGGCTCTGCATCGCTATCGTCGCCGAGAAGCCGCCGCCGAACGAGGCGGTGTAGGCCAAGAGGTCAGGCTCGTTGAAGCCCTTCTCGTCAGGCGAGAAGAAGTTCGCCCAGTTCGGGCCGCCGCCGGTGAACGAGTAGAACGACGGCGCCTTACCGGCGGTGATCCCCGCCCAGGTGAGGTAGCCGGTGTTCAGGTAGGTCGCGGTGCCGGTGTTGTCGAAACCGTTGCCGTTCTCGGCGTTGATGTCGAAGTGGCCGATCAACGGGCCCCAGGCGGTGTTCGAGGCGAAGTCGAAGCCGAAGTTGGCGCGGGTCGTCCAGCCGGTCACGTTGCGGCTGAAGGTGTCCGTGTTGGCGACCAGGACGCGCTGACCGAGGACATCGTCCGAGTAATGGGCCCACAGAGGATGCGACGTCGAAATGTCGTTTATCTTGGCCTCGTTCCACTCGTAGGTCGAAGCGTTGCCGTACGACGTGCCGATGTTGCCGCCGGTGAACTGCGCGGTGATGTAGCCCGAGAGCTTCACGCAGGTGTCGGAGCCAGGCAGCGTCCAGCCGGTGATCCCGCCCACGTTGCAGATCTTGACATATTCGACCGGCGCCGCCTTCTTGGTCGGCAGATCGGCCGCCTGTGCGCTGGCGACGGCCATGAGGCCGGCGGCCGAACCGAGCAGTATGCTCTTCACCAATGTCATTCCAAGCCCTCCGCCAAACTTCTGCGCCGCCTGCTCGACCGCGCCGCTTTTTCGTCCCAATCCGGGAATCGACGATTGACGTTTATCCGCCCGCGCCCCAGCGTCAATGTCTACGCGGCTCCCAAACCCCTCGCGTATTCACTTCGCGCCAACCTGTTGCATGTTTGTCACGCATTGGCCTGATTCCTGCCGTAAAGAAGGCCGCGATCGAGGCGTTCAATCCTCTCGTAGGCTCCAATCCCCTTCCCGAACCGAGCGAGCTCGTCACCCCTGCCGCATACGGGGAGAAGGTCAGGTTTGAGGGCAAGGCGGGCGGCCGATTGCCTCTCGCACTCCTGTTCTCCTCTGGCGCGTAGAAAGAAGAGAGAGCACGCCAGCTCCCCCTCAATGCAACGCGTTTTGGGATTTTGCGGGCTTCCCGCACGCCGCCTCGCCAGATCCGCCGGTAGAGGAGCCCGCGAGGGCGCAACAAAAAACCCCGGAGCTTTCGCTCCGGGGCCGTTGTTCGTTCCGATCGGGTTAGGATCAGAAGTAGCGGGTGATGCGCAGGCGGCCGGCGAAGCCGCTCGAATTGCCTTCCCAGGCGCCCGGGACGAAGTAGCTCGGGTTGAAGCCGCTTCCCTGGTACAGGGTCCCGTAGAACCCGTTCGGCTTCTCCTGGTTGACCGCCTGATACATCAACTCGAGGTCGAAGTTCAGGTTGGTGACCGGGTTCCAGCCGATGTCCGCGCCGACGAGCCAGGTGAAGGCGTGGGGCGACAGATAGGAGCCTTCCCAGCCGTTGTAACCGGCGCTCGCGCCGCAGCCGCTGATGTTGGTGGCGGCGCAATAGCCACCCTGGCCGCTCCAGTTGACGCCGCCGACCGACCCGATGACGTCGAGGTAGAACTGCGGGGTGAAGTGGTGCTCGAACCACGCCGACACCGACCACGCCGTCGGGCTGTCCCACGAGTTGGTCGCCGGATTGAAGAACGCGTCGGCGAGGTACATCGGCTGGCCATTGCCGTTGACCTGGCCGTTCTCGCCCCACATCCCGTCCGGCAGACCCGAGTACCAGGTCGCGTTCTGGGTGTAGGAACCCGTCAGCAGGAAGAAGTCGCCCGCGCCGAAGGACGGCAGAAGCAGCTTCACGCCGGCGTCGATGCCCCAGCCGAACTTGTTCTCCGAGGCATTGCAGGGCGTCGAAGTGGTGTTCGGGCCATAATAGAGCAGACCGCACGTGTCGTCGCCGTAGAAGCTGCCGCTCCCGTAAGAGCCCAGCGAAGCGTCGCGAACGTCGACCTGGTGCAGGACGCCGGAGATCTGCGCCTCGCCCCAGCCCTCGGTGACGTGGAGGTTGGCGACGATGTCGGGCACGCGCTGGCCGGCGAACACGATCTGGCCGGGCGCGCCGAGCGTCGAGCCGTTGGCGTAGCCGCCGTGGCCGGTCATCTGGGTGCCGCCGCCCGAAGAGCCGTTCGAGCCCGGGCTCTGCATCGCGATCGTCGCCGAGAAGCCGCCGCCGAACGAGGCGGTGTAGGCCAAGAGGTCAGGCTCGTTGAAGCCCTTCTCGTCAGGCGAGAAGAAGTTCGCCCAGTTCGGGCCGCCGCCGGTGAACGAGTAGAACGAAGGCGCCTTACCGGCGGTGATCCCCGCCCAGGTGAGGTAGCCGGTGTTCAGGTAGGTCGCGGTGCCGGTGTTGTCGAAACCGTTGCCGTTCTCAGCGTTGATGTCGAAGTGGCCGATCAACGGACCCCAGGCGGTGTTCGAGGCGAAGTCGAAGCCGAAGTTGGCGCGGGTCGTCCAGCCGGTCACGTTGCGGCTGAAGGTGTCGCTGTTGGCGACCAGGACGCGCTGACCGGAGACGAAGTCCTGATTGTAGGGGACAAGAAGGTGCGTGCCGTACGTGGAATTGTATTCCGAGACGTAGCTGTACGCATTGTAGGAATTGCCGTAGCCGTACGACGTCCCGATGTTGCCGCCGGTGAACTGCGCGGTGATGTAGCCCGAGAGCTTCACGCAGGTGTCGGAGCCGGGCAGCGTCCAGCCGGTGATCCCGCCCACGTTACAGATCTTGACGTATTCGACCGGCGCCGCCTTCTTGGTCGGCAGATCGGCCGCCTGAGCGCTGGCGACGGCCACGAGACCGGCTGCCGAGCCCAGTAGGATGCTCTTGATGAGCGTCATTGGTTACCCTCCAGTTGATGTCTTCTGGGCGTTGGATCTTTACACTTTCGGTTCCGGCGGCCGGGTTTCTGGCCTCTGGAAACCGAAGGTGGTCAGCCCCCGTTCCCGATTGTGCCGGCTCCGAACACAGTCTGACTTCAGACCACCCGGAACCGTCGCGACCGGGAATCTCCCGTTCACTGAGGCGAGGATACGCGGGCTCGTTCGCTGCGCAACAACGATCCGGCCCGCAAAGGCCGTTCCGATCCAGTTTGCCCCGCGTCGTTGCATAATTGTCACGCAAAATCGCCCCAGTGATGCCGTAATCCACAAATCAACCTTTGCGTTACGATAAATCTCGGCGTTTACGGCCGCCGCAGATCATCCAAAAGGCGCAAGCGGGCGCGCTTCGATGATCACGAACGCCTGGGCGAGCGGCGGCTCGTCGGTGATCGTGAGATGGATGAAAGCCTCCGTCCCGGGCGGCAGAAGGCTCGCCAAACGGGCGGCGGCGCCGCCGGCGAGCCGCATCGTCGGCTGGCCGGAGGGCAGGTTGACGACCCCCATGTCGCGCCAGAAGACGCCGTGCTTCAGCCCCGTGCCGAGCGCCTTGGCGCAGGCTTCCTTGGCGGCGAATTGCTTGGCGTATGAGGCGGCGCGGCCGGCGCGCGCGTCCGACCGGCGCCGCTCGACGGCGGTGAAGCAGCGCTCGACGAATTGCTCGCCGTAGCGCTCGAGCGTCCGCTCGATTCGCCTTATGTCGCAGAGATCGCTGCCGATCCCGACGATCACCCCTGCCCTCCCGCGGCCGCCCGGCCCTCGGCCATGGCCTTGCGCATTCGCCTCACCGTCTCCGAAAGGCCGACGAAGATCGCTTCGCCGACGAGAAAATGGCCGATGTTGAGCTCGACGACCTCGGGCAGGCTCGCGATCGTCCGGGCCGTGTCGTAGTCGAGCCCGTGGCCCGCGTGGCACTCGAGGCCGAGCCCCGGCGTCTGCGCCGCGGCCACCCTGAGACGGCCGAACTCGTAGTCGGCCCGGGCGAGATCCCCCCTCGCGAGCGCGTCGCACCAGGCGCCGGTGTGCAGTTCGACCACCGGCGCGCCGAGACCGGCGCTCGCCTTGAGGGCCTCGCTCGAGGGCTCGACGAACATCGAGACGCGGACGCCGGCCTTGCCGAGCTCGGCGACGAAGGGCTTGAGGGCCTTGAAGCCGCCGACCACGTCGAGGCCGCCCTCGGTGGTCCGCTCCGTCCGCTTTTCCGGGACGAGACAGCAGGCATGGGGGCGGACGCGCAGCGCGATGTCGAGCATCGCCTCGGTCGCGGCCATCTCGAAGTTGAGCGGCTTCGCGATGGCGCTCTTGAGCCGCCGCATGTCGTCGTCGTGGATGTGGCGGCGGTCCTCGCGCAGGTGCGCCGTGATCCCGTCGGCCCCGGCTTCGATGGCGAGGATCGCGGCGCGGACCGGGTCGGGCGCCGCGCCGCCCCGAGCGTTGCGCACGGTCGCGACGTGATCGACGTTGACGCCGAGGCGAAGCGCGGTCATCTGCGTCTCTTCCTCCGTTTGAGCTCAGGCGGCGCCGGCGAGCGTCCGGCTGCCGGGCTTGACCGCCGGCAGCGCGGCGAGATCGGGCGGCAGCGCGTCGGCGGCATAGGCCGGGATGTCGAGCGTCGCCAGCGCCACGCGCCTGACGCCGATCTCCGCCCGGCCGCCGGACCGGTCGATAAGGCAGGCCGCGCCGACGATCGTCCCGGGATATCGGCCAAGCGCGGCGAGGCATTCGCGCGACGAGAGGCCGGTCGTGATGACGTCCTCGACCATGAGCACGCGCTCGCCGGGCGCAATGGCGAAGCCGCGGCGAAGCTGGAACGCGCCGTCCTCGCGCTCGACGAAGATCGCGCGGGCTTTCAGCCAGCGCGCCGTCTCGTAGCCCGGCACGATGCCCCCGACCGCGGGCGAGGCGACGACATCGATTCGGCCGAAGGCGGCTTCCGCCTTCCCGGCGAGCGCCCGGCACAGCCGTTCGGTGCGGGCCGGATCCTGGAAGACGAACATCTTCTGCAAAAACACCGGAGAATGCAGGCCGGAGGAGAGGATGAAATGGCCTTCGAGCAGGGCGCCTGCGGCGCGGAACTCGTCGAGTGTCTCCTCGGCGGTCAGGGTCGTGGTCATCGGTCTCCTCTTAAGCCAGGCGCGCGGGCGCCGCGCCACGCGCCCTTGAGCGTCGTCGTCAAACGGGACCCCGTCGTCGCCGCCGACATCGCCGCGCCTTCGGCGGACGAGCCCTAGACGACCCGCACCGTCGCGCCCGGCTTCTCCCAGAAGGCGTCCGGGGCGAACCGATTGAACAAGTCTGGCGGCAGGATCGTCTTTCGGGCGCTGGACTCGACCCGCGCCCGGACGTCGTGCAGCCCAGGCGCGCCGAGCCTGCGATCGAACTCCAGGCACCCGGGAATGGGCTCGACCCGCTTCGGGTCATGCTCGAAGCGCGGCTCCCCGATGAAGTCGTAAATCTCTCTCAGCGCGCGGTTCGGGTCTTCGACGAGGCCCTCGTAACGCACGATCAAGATCCTGTCGGCCTGCTCGCCAAAAACGGCCTCTCTCAGCCCGTTGACCGCGAACCCGTAAAGGCCGGTGTTGGAGACGAGGCCTGTGACGCGGGTATAGACCGTGCCCCACGGGTCGAACTTGAAAATCTCCGACGGCTCCGGATTGCGGCGCACGAGTCTCTCGATGCTGTCGAGAATCCAGCCCGGGTTCCTGACGCAGCAGACGATTTTTGCGCGGGGGTAGAGCTTCGCGAGAGTCGTGAGCTCCGTGGTCCATCCCCGATGCGAATCGAAGACCACGTCGGGGGCGTTCGCGTAGTACGAGTCAAAGAGGCCGCGCAGAAGCCTCTCGCGCGCGGCGGCGTCGATGAAAACCGACGTCTCGTGCTTGGCGCTGGTGTCGCCGAGCATCGACTTGAAGAGCCTGTGGACGGGGCTTTCGATGCTCGCCGAGACTCTGGGGTTTTGGCGAAGGAGCGCGGCCAGAAGCGTCGAGCCCGATCGCGGGAGCCCGGAGATGAAATGGAGATTCACTTACGACAGCTCCATCCCGAGGTTGTTCTGGCGCCGCTCTTGGCGGCTTCATGCTTGTTCGGCGCGCGCACTGCGCCGAACTCGTCAAACGCTTTCCCGGCGGGTAAAGTCATGCTCATGGCCTCCTCTTAGCAGGCGCGCGAGGGCGGCGCCACACAGGAGCCCCGAGGCGCTTTTGCACGAAGCGTCGAAGCCCGCTCGAGGATCGCCGATGCCCCTTCCCTTCGCCACCCGGACGCTCGGCGCGGAGGCCGACGGGACCGCCCCCGACGGCACCGCGCTCCGGCTCCTTCTGTCTCTGAAAGGGGGAAGCCTGGCGCATTTCGCACTGCCGGCGGGCGCGGTCTCGCACGCCGTGACGCACCGGACGGTGGAGGAGCTCTGGTATGTGGTCGCCGGCCGTGGGCGCCTGTGGCGCAGGCTCGGAGCGGCCGAGAGCGTCGAGACGCTCGAGCCTGGCGTCGCCGCGACGATCCCGCTCGGCGCGGCGTTCCAGTTCCGCGCCGAGGCGGGCGGCCCGCTCGCCTTCGTCGCCGTCACCATGCCGCCGTGGCCCGGACCCGGCGAGGCCGTCCCGGCCGAGGGTCCGTGGACGGCGTCGGTGCCCGCGGGGCGCTGATTTCCCGGCCTTGCGCCCGCCGAACGGCGCTGGTAGCCAAAAGCGCGCTTAAGATCCGGGCCGGATTAGCACAGCGGTAGTGCAGCGGTTTTGTAAACCGAAGGTCGGGGGTTCGATTCCCTCATCCGGCACCAATTCCCTTTCCACCGCTGTCCGCGAACAACCGGAAT
Organism: uncultured Alphaproteobacteria bacterium; assembly: GCA_963829505.1. Taxonomy (GTDB): domain Bacteria; phylum Pseudomonadota; class Alphaproteobacteria; order Rhizobiales; family Beijerinckiaceae; genus Roseiarcus. The sequence goes on along the minus strand of CAWHIL010000004.1, from coordinate 366,454 downwards.
GCCGGCTCGACGCGCACGGTCGCGCACGCGTCCTTCAACGCACTGTGCTAAGCCCGGGGCGCTGTCGAACGCGGCCCGTCGATCGAGCATCGGTTGGCCGCGCCGGGCTCAACCTTTCGCTGCGGGATTGTTCGTGCTGGCGATGTGGGATATCGCGGTCGTCGGCGGCGGGATCGCGGGGCTCTCGGCGGCGATCGCGGCGCGCAGGCGTGGAGCCTCCGTTCATCTCATCGAGAGCGCCCCCCGCGCCCTGCGAGGCGGAAACGCCCGACATGCGCGTAACTTCCGCGTCGCGCATGAGACGTCGACCTGGTACGCGCCGGACGTGTACACGGCGGACGAGTTCATGTCCGAACTCATCAAAGTCTCGGGGGACGAACTCGATCGGGAGATCGCGTGGTCCCTGATCCGCGACACGACCGATATCGCGGCGTGGCTCATGGGATGCGGCGTGCGGCTCCAGGATCCGCGTGTGGGGACGGTTCCCTATTCCCGCCGCACAGCATTTCTGTTGGGCGGCGGGAAGGCGATGATGAATGCGCTCTACGACACCGCCGAGAAGATCGGCGTCGCCGTCGAATACGATTGCGAGGGGGTGGCGCTCGCACCCGAACCGGACGGCGGCTGGAGCCTGGAGGCGGCTTCCGGCGCCGACCGCCGACGCTTCGCCTCACGCTGCGTCATCGTCGCGGCCGGCGGCCCGGGAGGCGATCCGGACTGGCTGCGGGCGCGCCTCGGTCCGCCTGCCGATGCGTATTGCATTCGCGGCGGCGCCTATTCGGACGGGCGCGTCCTGCAGAGGCTCATTGACGCTGGGGCGCGGAGCGTCGGCGACCCGTCCATGTGTCACGTCGTGGCGGTCGACGCCCGCGGTCCGAAATTCGACGGCGGCATCGTCACGCGCATCACCGCAATTCCCTATGGGCTCGTCATCGACCGGAACGCCGCGCCGGTGACGGTCGCAAGCCGCGACACGGGCCGGTCGCACTATGCGCGCTGGGGACCCCGGATCGCACGCTTGCCCGGCGGCGTCGCGTTCCTGGTCCTCGACGCCGTCGGCCTGCACCGCGCCGCGCCGACCGCGCTGCCGCCGATCAGCGCGGATTCCATAGTCGCCCTCGCCGAAGCGCTGGCGCTCGACGGCGCCGCCTTAGGGAACGCCGTCGGCGCCTTCAACGCCGAGCACGCGTCGCGCCGCCCGTCCATCGCGACCCCGCCCTTCTTTGCGTTTCCGTTGCGGCCGGGGCTGACGTTCGTCCACTACGGGCTGGCGGTCGACGACCGGATGCGCATAACGTTGGCGGATGGGCGAAGCGCCGAGTCTCTTTTTGCCGCCGGCATGATCATGGCCGCCAACGTCCTGCGGCGCGGGTATCTCGCGGGCTTCGGGATCACCCTTTCGGCCGTCGCCGGAAGACGCGCAGGAGAGGCCGCCGCCCGCCATGTCCTCGGATAGCGCGTCCAGTGAGGCCGAGCGCGTCCTGCGCATCTGCGGCGCGTGCATGTACTGCGACGGCCTCTGTCCCGTTTTTCCCGCGCTCGCCGGGAAGCATGACTACGCCCCTGCGGATCTCGGCTACCTCGCCAACCTCTGCCACAACTGCCGGGCATGCTGGTACGCCTGCCAATACGCGCCCCCGCATCCCTTCGCCGTCAACCTGCCGGCGGTCCTCGCGGGCGTTCGCCGGCAATCGTATGCGGAGCACGTCTGGCCGGCCTGGCTCGGCCGCGCCTTCAGGCGACCCGAGCTTGGCGCCGCTTTCATGGGGTTGGCCGCGCTCGCTGCGATGCTGACGCTCGCGGCGGCGACGAGGTCGACGGCCGCGCCGTTCGGCGCTTCTCCCTCGGGTCCCGGGTCGTTCTACGCCGTCGTCCCTTGGGCGTTGATGGCGGGCCTTGCCGGGGGATCGGCGCTCTGGGCCGTCGTCTGCGTCAGCGTCTCCACCTATCGGTTCTGGCGCGCGATCGCCCCTGATCTCCCGCCTCGCGCCGTGCGGGCCGGCCTCGCGCCCGCCTTGCGCGACGCCGTCACCCTGCGGCGTCTCGACGGCGGCGGACCGGGCTGCAACGACGCAGGACCCGATTTCTCCGGCCGGCGGCGCATCTTCCATCACATCATGGCGGGGGGCGTCGTCCTCGACGTTGCGGCGACGATCGCCGCGTCTTTGGATCAGGACCTCTTCGGGCTCATCCCGCCGTTCCCGCTCCTGAGTTTTCCCGTCTGCGTCGGCGTCGTTGGGGGTCTTGCCATCGTCATCGGCGTGGCCGGACTCCTCGGCCTCGAGGCGCGCGCGGATCGCGCGCCGGCCGATACAGGGGAGGCCGCGCTCAACGTCATCTTTCTTCTCGCTCTCGGATTCGTGGCGCTGAGCGGCCTCGCGCTCGTGGCGCTACGGGACACCGCCGTCATGGCGCCGCTCCTCATCGTTCACGTCGGGGCCGTCTTCGGCCTCTTCATGGGTTTGCCTGCGGCGAAGAGCCTGCATGCGCCTTTTCGGACCGCGGCGCTCTGGCGCGCGGCGGCGGAACAGGAGCGCATTCGGAAGGGAGCGCGCTCTCCCCTGTCGTCCGATTGATTTCGTCGCCGCCTCAGGTGACGGATCGGCGCATTCACGCTAAGGGCGCCGAGCGACGGAGGCGGGCAGGAGTTCGATGACGACCGAAGACAGCGACCGCGGACGAAGCGCGCCCCTGGAGCGCCTGTTCCTGCACGGCGGCGACATCCGGGCGGCGGCTTCCGCCTTCCCCGATGCGCCGCAGCCGTGGATCGATCTTTCGACCGGCGTGAACCCTGTCGCCTATCCGATAGCGGCGTTGCCTGACGACTCCTGGGAGCGGCTCCCCGATCCCTCGCAGCTCAAGGCGCTGCAAACCGCGGCGGCCGAGCGGTATGGCGCAAATCCGGACTGCGTCGTAGCGGCCCCGGGCACGCAAGCGCTCATCCAGTGGCTGCCGCGTCTCTTCCCCGCGCGTCGGGTCGCCGTTATCGATTCGACCTATTCGGAGCACGAGTTCGAGCTGGCGCGCCTCCGGCGCGGCCGTCGACGTCATCCCGGGAATTTCCGCCATCGGCGACCATCAGCTGGTGGTCGTCGTGAATCCGAACAACCCCGACGGGCGGCTCTATTCGCGGCGCGAGATGGCGAACCTCGCCGATCGTCTGGAGCGCAGCGGCCAGGCGCTCATCGTGGACGAAGCTTTTATGGATTTCGAGCTCGAGTCGGTGGTTCCCGAGCGTCGCGCCAACATCATCGTCCTCAGGTCGTTCGGCAAAGCTTACGGGCTTCCCGGGCTGCGTCTCGGCTTCGCGCTCGCGACGCCGGATCGCGCGTCGACGATTCGGCGCGCCCTGGGTCCGTGGGCGATCTCCGGCCCGGCGCTCGAAATCGGACGCCGCGCCCTGCTCGATCGGGAATGGCTGGATGGGGCGCGGGGTCGCCTCTACGACGACGTTCGGTGGCTTGACCATGCGCTGGCCGGGGCGGGGTTCGAAGCGGTCGGCGGAAGCCTATTGTTTCGCCTCGTGCGTCATCCGCGCGCGCGGGAACGGTTCGAGCGAACTCTGTACGCTGGGCGTTCTGTCGCGGCCATTTCGCGCGCGGCCCGATGAGCTTCGATTCGGCCTGCCGCCGGCGTCGCTGCGCGGCCGCCTGCTCGAGACCCTGTCGCGCCTCGACTGATGTTCCGCTTCGACCTGCTGCTCGCCTTGCTCGCCCTGGGCATCGAGGCCGCGACCGGCTACCCGGACGCGGTCTACCGGGCGATCGGGCATCCGGTGACGTGGATGGGCGCAGGGTTGCGCCTCCTGGAGGAGCGCCTCAATCGCGGCAGCCCCGATGTCCGGCGCATGGGGGGCGCGCTCGCTCTCGCGCTGCTCCTGGTTGTCTCCGCCGTTCCGGCGATGTTGCTGCAGGCGATCCTCGGTCGAAGCGCAGCCGGCTTTCTTTGTCTAGGCGTCCTTGCCGCGGCGCTGCCGGCCCAGCGCAGTCTCTACGAGCATGTGAAGAAAGTGGCTGCGGCGTTGGAGACCGGCGGTCTCGCCGAAGGACGGCGCGTCGTCTCGATGATCGTTGGGCGGGACGTTTCGGTTCTCGACGAGGCCGGCGTCGCCCGGGCGGCGATCGAGAGCCTTGCGGAGAACTTTTCCGATGGCGTCGTCGCGCCGATCTTCTGGATCGCGGTCGCTGGCCTGCCCGGCGGCGTCGTCTACAAGGCGGCCAATACGGCGGATTCGATGATCGGTCATCGCAACGCGCGCTTTCTCGACTTCGGATGGGCCGCCGCCCGCTTCGACGATTTGATCAATCTGCCCGCCTCGCGTCTCGCGGCGCTCTGGCTCATTCTCGCAGCCTCGACGATAAGCTCCGGCGCGTCCGCCGCCGCTGTCGCGACCGTGCGGCGAGACGCCGGCAGACATCGATCGCCGAACGCGGGATGGCCGGAAGCGGCGATGGCCGGCGCCCTGGATCTCAAGCTGGCGGGCCCTCGTGTCTATGGCGGGGAGCGTGTGGACGACGCCACCATGGGAGATGGCCGGCGCGAGGCAAGCGCCGCAGATGTCCGCGCGGCCCTGCGGCTCTATGTGCGCGCGTGCCTGGCGCAGGCCATGGCGCTTGCGGTCGTCGCCCTGACGATCGCTTTGATTTAGCGCGCGACAGCCAGAATTTAGCGCGCGACAGCCAGCAACTCGTCGATCGCGAGATGAAGCTCGAGGTGCGCGGCCAGCGCGTCGAGTGTGGCGTCGACGTCACGCTCGTAATCGAGTTCCGACGACGGCGCGCCGATCCAGTCGAGCCAGACCCGCCGTTGCCGATCGTCGTTGAAGAGGCCGTGAACGTAGCAACCGCAAACGCGCCCGCTCTGCGCGACGGCGCCGTCGGGGCGGCCGTCGTCGAAACGCAGCAGCGGACGCGCAACGTCGGGTCCAAAAGTTCGTCCGACGTGGATCTCGTATCCGAGAAAAGGCGCCTCCTCGGCGACGGAAACGCCCGCGCAGCGCCTGAGCGTCTTGTCGCCGCCAAGCACCGTCTCGACATCGAGGAGGCCAAGCCCCGGGACGGCGCCGAGAGGCCCTTCGATCCCGTCGGGATCGGACACCGTTCGCCCCAGCATCTGATAGCCGCCGCAGATCCCGAGCGCCTTGCCGCCTCGCCGGACGTGCGCGATGACGTCGATGTCCCAGCCCTCGTCCCGCATCGCCGAGAGATCGGCGATCGTGGCCTTCGATCCCGGCAGCGCGACAAGGTCCGCGTCTGCCGGGAGAGGCTTTCCACGCCCCGCGAAGACGACCCTGACGCCGGGCTCGCGCTGAAGGGCGTCGAAATCGTCGAAGTTGGAGATATGCGGCAGGCGCGGCACGACCACGAGCCTTCCCTCGCCCGATCTTCGCTGCGGCTTCTCCAGCGCCACCGCGTCCTCCGCCGGCAGTCTGGAGGCGTCGGGGAAATGCGGCACGAGACCGAAAGTCGGCCAGCCGCTCCGCTCGACGATCGAGCGCAAGCCGGCCTCGAAGAGAGACGGGTCGCCGCGAAACTTGTTGACGATGAAGCCTCCGATCATCTGCGCGTCGTCCGGATCGAGCACGGCGCGCGTTCCGACGATTTGAGCGATGACCCCGCCGCGGTCGATATCGCCGATTAGGACGACCGGCGTTCGGGTCGCCCGGGCGAAACCCATATTGGCGATATCGTCGGCGCGAAGGTTGATCTCGGCCGCGCTCCCGGCGCCCTCGACGAGCACGATGTCGGCCTCGCTGCGAAGGCGCTCGAAACTTTCGAGCACGCTCGCCCGCAAGGCTGGCTTCCACGTCTGATATTCCTTCGCGCGCACCGAGCCCAGCGCGCGGCCGCGCAGCACCACCTGGGCGCCGATGTCGCTCTGCGGCTTCAGGAGCACCGGGTTCATATGAACGCTCGGCTCGATGCGGCAGGCGCGCGCCTGCAACGCTTGGGCGCGGCCGATCTCTCCGCCGTCCGCGGCGACCGCGGCGTTGTTCGACATGTTCTGCGGCTTGAACGGCCGGACCCGCATGCCGCGCAGCGTCAGCGCCCGGCAAAGCCCCGCGACGATCAGCGACTTGCCGACGTCGGATCCGGTGCCCTGGAACATCAGCGCGCGCGCCGCCATCCCGCTTCCCTGTCCTCTCCCGAGCCTAAAACTCAATCCCGGCCTGGGCTCTGACGCCTGCGGCGAAATGGTGCTTGGCCGCGCCCATCTCCGTGACCAGATCGGCCGCCGCGATCAGTTCCGGCTTGGCGTTGCGCCCGGTTACGACCACATGCAGGTTCGGTCTGCGCGCCTCGAGCGCCGCCAAGACCTCGCTAGCCGGAAGGTAGTCGTATCGCAACGCGACGTTGAGCTCGTCGAGCACCAGCATGCGGATGGACGGATCGGCCATCATGCGGCAGGCCGCCTCCCACGCCGCCCGCGCGGCCGCGATGTCCCTCTCGCGATCCTGAGTCTCCCAGGTGAAGCCTTCGCCCATGGTGCGCCATTCGACCCGGTCGCCGAACGCAGCGAAAGCTCGCCGCTCGCCGGTGTCGCGGGCCTTGATGAACTGCACGACGCCGACCTTCCAGCCCTGTCCCAACGCCCGGAGCATGAGGCCGAACGCAGCGGTCGACTTTCCCTTTCCGGGACCGGTGTGAACGATCAGCAGGCCCTTTTCAGTGATCGTTTTCGCAGCGACCTCTGCGTCCTGCACCGCCTTGCGTTTGACCATCTTCTCCCGGTGACGGGCATTCTCATCAGTCGAATTCATGCGCCTCCTTCTGCGGCGGGTCGAGGCAATTGCGCGCATTGACACGTAAGCGCCCGCAGCCTACCAGAAATTTGGAGACGGTCCTCGCGAGAGCGAGGTCAAAAGGGAATACGGTCGAGAAAAGCCGTAGCTGCCCCCGCAACTGTAGTCGGGAAGTCCGCGCATTTGGCCACTGGAGAAATCCGGGAAGGCGTCGCGGGCATGACGACCCGAGAGCCAGGAGACCTGCCGTTCTCCGACGAAAGAACCCGAACGGGCGGGGCGTCTCGTTCAGGGCAGCATTCGCTGTCTTATTCCCCGCCCCGGCGACCGTTTGATTGCGAGGGCGACGGGTGACGGAGCCAAGTGAAAGATCCGCGGTCGTTGTGCAGGTCTGCACGACCTGTCGGGCCGAAGGCGAGCCGCTGGAGCCACCGGATCGCCGATCCGGGGCGCGGCTGTTCGCCGCGCTCCAATCCCAGCGCAGAAACGACGATCCCGCCGTCGACCCCGTCGAATGCTTCAGCGTGTGCCGGCGACCCTGCACGCTGAGCTTCTCGGCGCCTGGCGCATGGACATACGTCTTCGGCGATTTCCCCGCCGGGACGAATCCTCGCGAGATCCTGGCCGCCGCGAAGCTGTACGGCGCCTCGCCGCAGGGGATCATCCCGTGGAAAGACCGACCCCAGGCGCTCAAGAAAGGGGTCGTGGCCCGCATCCCGCCGTCCGCGGCAAGACAGGAGCCTCACCCGTGAGCGACTTCCGAAAAATCCCCGCAACCATCGTCACTGGCTTCCTTGGGGCCGGCAAGACGACCTTCATCCGGGGTTTGCTCGAGAACGCCGGCAAGCGCCGCATCGCCCTCGTGATCAACGAGTTCGGCGACGTCGGGGTCGACGGCGAGATCCTGAAATCTTGCGGCGTCGAGGCATGCAAGGAAGACGACATCGTCGAACTGGCCAACGGATGTCTCTGCTGCACAGTCGCCGATGAGTTTCTGCCCGCGATCGAGGCTCTCCTGAAGCGGTCTCAATCGCTGGACCATATCATCATCGAGACCTCGGGCCTCGCGCTGCCGAAGCCGCTGCTGAAGGCGTTCGATTGGCCGCAGGTGCGTGCGGGCGTAACCGTCGACGGCGTGATCGCGGTCGTCGACGCCGCGGCGGTCGCCGATGGTCGCTTCGTCGACGACGCCGAAAAGCTCGCCGAAGAGCGGGCGGCGGATCCCGCGGTCGATCACGACAATCCGCTCGAGGAAGTCTACGAAGATCAATTGCTCTGCGCCGATCTCGTGCTTCTGAACAAGATGGACCTGCTCGAACCTGAGGATCTTGTGCGCGTGTCGCAGTCGATCGCCGCGGCCGCTAGAGGGCGCGCCAAGGTCATCGCGACGCACGAAGGTCGCGTCGACCCGGACGTGGCGCTCGGCCTCGAAGCCGGCGCCGAGGACGACCTGTCGTCGAGGCCTTCGCACCATGACGGCTCGGAACCGCATGACCACGACGATTTCGATTCGTTCGTCGTCGATGTTCCGGCGCTCGCCGACCCGGCCGGATACATCGAGCGTCTGGCCGAGGTCTCGGATCGCCATGACGTCCTGCGCATGAAGGGCTTTCTGGACGTCGCGGGCAAGCCGATGCGTCTCCTGGTGCAGGGCGTCGGCGCCCGCTTCCGGCAGCAATACGATCGCGCCTGGCGCGATGACGAAACGCGCCGCGGCCGGCTCGTCGTGATAGGCCTGAAGGGGCTCGACCGGAAGGCCATCGAGTCCGCTCTTTGTTGATGCGTCGCCATGCACTTTCTGCGCACGGAACAACGGTCGCTTGACGAGACGGCGCAAGCCGTGGACCTCGACCAGTCGCGCGCGGACATCGTCGCGCTGTCCTTCACCGACAGCGACCTCGCGGTCCTCGCAAAGGCGTGGGAAGCATTGCGTGGGCGCCCGGAGACAGCCGGACACGCGCAGGCGCTGTCCTTGAGGCTCGCGAGTTCTCGCGGACCTGCGACACCCCTATTCGGTCGATCTTTATGCCGAGAAGGTGTTGTCTCACGCGCGTTTCGTGCTCGTCCGCCTGCTGGGCGGGCTCGACTACTGGCGCTACGGGATCGATGAGCTTCAGCGGATCGCGCGCGGGAACGGCGCCTATCTCGCGATCATTCCCGGCGATCATCGCGAGGACCCGCGCCTCGACGCCGCTTCGACCGCGACTTCGGCCGACCTCCGCCGCATCTGGGGCTGGCTGCAGGACGGCGGCGTCGAGAATGCGGCTCAATGTCTACGCTTCGCCCTTGCGACGCTCGGGCGCCCGTGCGCCTTCGCCGAGCCGCGCGAACAGAAGCGCATTGGCATACTCGAAAGCGCGCGTCGCACTGCGCCGGCCGGCGCGCCGCGCGCCCTGATCGCATTCTACCGCTCCGCATGGATGGCCGGCGATACGGAGCCCTACGAGGCGCTCGCCGACGCGCTTCAGGCGCACGGCTTCGAGGTCGATGCGCTGTTTGTCACGAGCCTCAAGGACCCGGCCGTCATCGAGACTCTGAGGGGGCGATTGCGCGCCGAACCGCCGGGCATCATCCTCAATGCAACCGCGTTTTCGGCGCGCCTCGACGACGGCGCGACAGCGTTCGACGCATGCGACGCGCCGGTTTTCCAGGTCGCGGTCAGTCTGGCGACAGAGGCGGAATGGCGCAATGCCGTCCGTGGAATGTCGCCCGCGGATTTGGCGATGAACGTCGCGTTGCCCGAAGTCGACGGCCGTCTGTTCGCCGCCGCCATCTCGTTCAAGGCTGCCGAACCGCCGATCGCCAGCCTGGAGTATGCTCTACGACGCGCATATCCGCATCGGGAGAATATCCACCACGCTGCGCGCCTCGCCGCCGCCTGGGTTGCGCTGAGGCGCACGCCGCCCTCGGCCAAGCGCCTGGCCTTCGTGCTTTCCGACTATCCCGGCAAGGGCGGGCGCACCGGCTACGCTGTGGGGCTCGACACGTTCGCATCGGTGAAAGAGATCGCGCTGCGCCTCGCGCAGGAAGGCTACGCGCTCGGTCCGATTCCCGAGTCGGGCGAAATCGCGCGCGGCCTCGTCGGAGAACGGACGGCATCCCTGGATGTCGATACCTATCGAAGGCGTCTCGCCGAGGCGCCTGCGGCTTTCGCCGCGTCGGTCGCGGCGGAGTGGGGCGAACCTGAATTCGACCCGGCCTGCCAGTCAGGCGCGTTCTGGTTCGCCGTCCTGCGTCTCGGAGACAGCGTGGTTGCGCTCCAGCCGGACAGAGGTCGCCGCTCGCTCCGGAAGGACGAGTATCACGACGTCGCGTTGCCGCCGCGGCATGCCTACGTCGCCTTCTATTTCTGGCTTCGCGACGCGATCGGCGCACACGCCATCATCCATGTCGGGACCCACGGCACCCTCGAATGGCTTCCGGGAAAGTCGGTCGCGCTCGCGGCCGATTGCGCGCCGCGCGCGACGCTCGGCGCGGTTCCCGTCGTCTATCCCTTCATCGTCAACAATCCCGGCGAGGCGGCCCAGGCCAAACGGCGAACGACGGCGATTGCGCTGGGACATCTCACGCCGCCGCTGATCGCGGCGGGCGCCCACGGCGCCGTCCAGGAAATCGAGGGGCTGATGGATGAATTCGCCGAGGCGCAGGCGCTCGACGGGCGCCGGGCGCGACGCCTTGCGGAAATGATCCTGGAACGGGCGAACGACACCGGACTGGCCGAAGAGGCCGGCCTTGGCGGCGAGCTCGGACCTGCGGAAGCGCTCAAGCGGCTCGACGCCTGGCTGTGCGACATCAAGGAAATGCGGATCGGCGACGGGCTGCATGTTTTCGGGGGAGCCATCGCGCCGGAAAGGCTCGCCGTGCTCGCGGCCAATTCCGGCGCCGACGCGGCCGCCGCCTTCTCCCGCCTCGAGCAATCTCCGGGCGCCGAAATGGACGCGCTGGTCGCGGCGCTCGCGGGACGCCGGGTCGCGCCCGGACCTGGCGGCGCGCCTGCGCGCGGACGCATCGACGTCCTGCCCACGGGACGCAACCTCTTCGCCGTCGATCCGCGCGCGGTTCCGACACGCACGGCCTGGGAGCTTGGGCAGCGCGGGGCGAAGGAGTTTGTCTCCCGCTACGTTCAGGACCACGGCGAATGGCCGAGGCGGGTGATGTTCGATCTTTGGGGCAGCGCCGCGATGCGGACCGGCGGCGAGGACCTCGCGCAGGCGATGGCGCTGATCGGCGCGCGGCCGGTCTGGGACAATTCCTCGAACCGGGTTTCCGGCTTTGCGATCGATGCGGTCGCGGCGCTCGGGCGGCCGAGGGTCGACGTCACCATCCGCATTTCCGGCCTCTTCCGCGACGTCTTTCCCGAACAGATTTCGCTGTTCGACGCCGCGGTCCGGGCCGTGGCGGAACGCGACGAACCCGACAAAGACAACCCCCTTCGCGAAGTCGCGAGAACGGGCGGCTCGTGTTCCCGCGTCTTCGGCGCGGCCCCCGGCGCCTACGGGACCGGCGTGGTGCGGCGCGCGCTCGCGGAGGAATGGACGTCCCGCGGAGATCTCGGCGCGGCCTATCTCGAGGCGACGGGCTTCGCCTACGAGGGGAGCACGATCCGCGAGACGACCGAGTTCCGCGACCGGGTCGCGGCTTCGCAGGCGCTCGTGCACGTTCAGGATCTGCCGGGTCAGGACGTGCTCGATTCCGATGCGTTCGCCGACCACGAGGGCGGCTTCGCCGCCGCCGCCGAGGCTTCGGGCGGATCGCCGGCGCTCTATCATCTTGATGCGACCGACCCCGCCGCGCCGAAGGCGCGTCCGCTCTCACAGGAGATCGCCCGGGCGCTGCGCGGCCGCGCAGCCAATCCCCGCTGGATAGAGGGGCAGATGCGCCACGGGTTCCGGGGCGCCGCCGAAATCGCCGAAAGCGTTGACAATCTGTTCGCTTTTGCGGCGACCACGAGCAGCGTGACCGACAAGCATTTCGATCTTCTGTTCGACGCCGTATGCGCAAACGCCGAGGTGCGCGCGTTTCTCCTCGAATCAAATCCAGAGGCGGCGAAGGCGATCGCAAGGCGTTTCGAGAGCGCGTTGGAGCGCGGTCTCTGGAGGCCGCGGCGCAACAGCGTGGAGCTGATCCTCGATTCCCTGAAAGAGCGGCAGATCCGGCGAAGGGGAGCGGCGGGCGCATGACGGCTTTCGACTACGTCCGCGACGGCGACGAAATCTATCGGCGTTCGTTTGCGATCATCCGGTCCGAGGCGAAGCTCGAACGTTTCAGCGGCGCGGAAGAGCGGGTCGCCGTTCGGGTGATCCATGCCTGCGGCATGCCGGATGTGGCGGCCGATCTCGCTTTCGCCGAAGGGGCGGCGGAAGCGGGGGTCGAGGCCCTGAAGGCGGGCGCGCCGATCTTCTGCGACTCGCAGATGGTCGCGCATGGGGTGACGCGCGCCCGACTTCCGGCTCGCAACGAGGTCCTCTGCCTGCTTGGCGACCCGCGCGTTCCCGCCCTCGCCGAGGCGCAGCGCCTCACCCGCTCCGCGGCCGCGGTCGACCTCTGGAGCGAGCGCCTCGGCGGCTCGGTCGTGGCGATCGGCAACGCGCCAACGGCTTTGTTCCGGCTGCTCGAGATCCTCGCCGAGGGGGCTGCGATGCCCGCCTGCATCGTCGGAATGCCCGTCGGCTTCGTCGGCGCCGCCGAGTCCAAGGACGTACTCGTGGCGCTCGCCGGTTCGCGGCACATTGTCGTGCGCGGGCGGCGCGGCGGAAGCGCGATGGCCGCGGCGGCGATCAATGCGCTTGCGAGCGCGAAGGAGTGAAAGTGGCTGGGCGGCTCTTCGGCGTCGGGTTGGGTCCCGGGGACCCCGAACTCCTGACCGTCAAGGCGGTCAGGGTGATCGGCGAATGCCCGGTCGTCGCCTATTTCGCGAAGACCGGACGACGCGGCAACGCCCGCACGATCGCCGATCGCTGGATCCCGGCGACCTGCGAAGAGATCGAGCTCGGATATCCGCTGACGACGGAGATCCCGTTCGACCATCCCGACTACCTGTCGGCCTTGTCGATCTTCTACGAGGATGCGGCGGAGAGGCTCGCGGAACGGATGCGGCGGGGACTCGACGTCGCGCTCCTCGCCGAGGGCGATCCCTTGTTCTATGGGTCGTTCATGCACCTCTTCGAGCGTCTGAAGTCCGAGTTCGAGACCCACATCGTGCCGGGGGTCACCGGGATGGCGGGATGCTCGGCCGCCGCGTCGCTCCCGATGACCTGGGGCGACGACGTCCTGACCGTCCTGCCGGGCACGCTTTCGTTCGAGAGCCTGGTCGCGCGCCTGAAAGCCTGCGACTCGGCCGTGGTGATGAAACTCGGCCGCAACTTCGGCAAGGTGCGCAGGGCGTTCGCGGAACTCGGGCTCACCTCGCGCGCGCTCTATGTCGAGCGCGGCACGATGGCGAACGAAAAGGTGCTGCGGCTCGCCGAAAAGACCGACGACGAAGCGCCCTACTTCTCGCTGATCCTGCTTCCCGGCCAGGGACGGCGTCCGTGAGCGAGGGCAAGCTGTTCGTGATCGGACTGGGCCCCGGTCCTGCGGCGTGGTTGTCTCCCGAGGCGAGCGAAGCGCTTGCGACCCTCACCGACCTCGTCGGATATGCGGGCTACGTTGATCGAGCAGCGGCGCCTGAAGGCGTCAGGGTGCACGCCAGCGACAACCGCGTCGAGCTCGACCGGGCTCGCCACGCCCTGCAACTCGCCGCGGAAGGCCGGATCGTCGGCGTCGTCTCGGGCGGCGATCCTGGCGTCTTCGCCATGGCGGCGGCCGTGCTGGAGGCGCTGGACGCAGGTCCCGCGGAGTGGCGTCATCTCGACATTGCAGTCCTACCCGGCATCAGCGCGATGCAAGCCGCGGCCGCGCGTCTCGGCGCTCCGCTCGGCGGCGACTTCTGTGCGATCTCGCTCTCGGACAACCTCAAGCCCTGGTCGATCATCGAACGGCGACTCGAGGCCGCATGCAGCGCCGATTTCGCGATCGCCATCTATAACCCTGCGTCGCGAGCCCGGCCGCGCCAGATCCACGATGCGTTCCAGCTCCTGCGTCGGCTTCGCCCGCCAAAGACCCCGGTGGCCTTCGCCCGCGCCGTCGGCCGCGCCGATGAATCGATCGTCCTGACAACGGTCGCCGAGGCGGACCCCGGTCTGGCGGACATGAGCACGCTCGTCCTCATCGGCGCGTCCACGACGCGACTCGTGGCGCGGCCGGGACGGACGGCGTTCGTGCTCACGCCGCGCAGCTACGGAGCGGACCTTTGAGCCTCGAGCCAGGCAAGAACGCCGTCGAGGTCCTCGAAGACGATCCGCGCCGGCGTTGGCGGGCGCCGGATCATGATGACCGGAAGGCCGAGTTCCCGCGCGGCGTCGATCTTCGCGCGGGTGGCGTCGCCGCCCGAGTTCTTGCTCACAACGACGTCGATCCGGCGCGTCGTCATGAGTTCGATTTCGTCACGCATCGAGAACGGTCCGCGCGCGAGCACGACCTCCACGGAAGCGGGCGCGCTCTCGGGCGCCGGCGCATCGATCGAGCGCAGCACGAAATGGTGAGGCGACGCGCCCGCGAAGGCGCTGACCCGAAGTCGCCCGGTCGTGAGGAAAGCCCGCTTCGGCGTTTCGCCGAGCGCGCGCGCGGCCGCTTCGGCGTCATCGACCTCGACCCACCGGTCGCCTGGAAGCTTCGTCCACGCCGGACGGCTGAAGGCGGCGAGCGGGGTCCACACCGCCGCACAGGCTTCGGCTGCGTGGCGTTTCATCTGCGCGGCGAAAGGATGGGTCGCGTCCACGACCGCCTCGATGCCCTCGCCCCTGATGTACCGGCTGAGCCCTTCCACGCCGCCGAATCCGCCGACCCGGGTTGGCAAGGGGCTAGACGCCGGATTGGCGGTGCGGCCGGCGAGGGAAAGCGTCGCCTTTATGTGCGTGCGCTCGGAGAGAGAGCGGGCGAGCCGGCTCGCTTCGCTGGAGCCGCCGAGCACGAGAACACGCATGACGCCCGCCTTCAGGGGTTGGTCCGGTGAGCGCCTCCCCGTGGCTCTCGATCATCGGGCTTGGCGAGGACGGGCTCGACGGCTTGTCCTTTGTCGCAAGGGAGCGGCTCTCGCAAGCCTCCCTGGTGATCGGCGGCGCGCGGCATCTCGGCCTGATCGGCGGGACTCGGGCTGAACACATGGTCTGGCCGTCGCCGCTTAAACAGGCTTTTCCCGCGCTTCTGGCGCGGCGCGGCGCGCCTGTCTGCGTGCTCGCTTCGGGCGACCCGTTTTTCTTCGGCGTCGGCTCGCTCCTTGCGCAGATCGTGCCGCCGGAGGAGATCGTGTGTCTGCCGCAGCCCTCGGCGTTCAGCCTTGCGGCAAGCCGGCTCGGTTGGGCGCTTCAGGACTGTGCGCTTGTGTCGCTGCACGGGCGCGCGCTCGAACGTGTCACTCCGCACCTCCAGCCCGGCGCCCGCGTGCTGGCGCTGTCCTGGGACGGCGAGACGCCGCACAAACTGGCGGCGCTGCTCTGCGAGCGGAAGCTCGAGGGCTCCCGCCTGACAGTCTGCGAGGCGATGGGCGGCCCGCGCGAACGCCTTCGCGCCGCCTCCGCCGAAGGGTTCGACATCGACGACGTCGATCCGCTCAACACGATCGCCATCGAGGTGGCGACCGGTCCTGGCTTGCGCATCCCGCCCCGCGCCGCGGGCCTGCCCGACGCCTGGTTCGAGCACGACGGCCAGATCACAAAGCGCGAGATGCGCGCGGTGACGCTCGCCCAGCTCGCGCCCCGGCCTCGCGAGCTTCTCTGGGACGTCGGCGCCGGGTCGGGGTCGATCTCGATCGAATGGCTGCTTGCCGATCCGTCGACGCGCGCGATCGCCGTCGAGCGCAATCCCGAACGATGTGGGCGGATTCGTCGCAACGCCGCCGCGCTCGGCGTTCCGAATCTTGAAATCGTCGAAGGCGAGGCGCCGACCTCCCTCGCCGGGCTGTCCGAACCGGACGCGATCTTCGTTGGGGGTGGCGTCACTCAGCCGGGCCTGATCGACGGTTGCTGGTCGGCGCTGCGACCGCGAGGACGACTCGTGGTCAACGCGGTGACGCTGGAGGGTCAGGGTGAACTCGTCGCCGCTCAACAGCGGTTCGGCGGCGACCTCCTGCACACGCAGTTCGCCCACGCCGAGCCGCTTGGCCGGTTTCGCGGCTTTAAGTCCGCTATGCCGAGCGTCCAGTGGAGCGTCGTCAAGCCATGAGCCTCCGCACGGCGATCGGCGTCGGCTGCAAGTCGGGCGTGGACGCCCAGACGATCGCGCGCGTCGTTCGCGAGGCGCTGGCGCGTGCGCCATCGCGCTCCGCGGCGGGGCTGCACACGAGTTCGCGAAAAGCCGGCGACGAAGCGCTGCTGGAGGCGGCCCGACGCCTGGGGCTGGATTTGGTGCTGCACGACGACGAAGCATTGAAGGAGCGCGACGCCGAAGTCGCTTCGCGTTCGCAAAGAATTGCCGCCATGTTCGGCGTCGGCAGCCTCGCGGAAGCCGCTGCGCTCGTCGGCGCGGGCGAAGGTTCGCGTCTGATCGTTCCCAAGTTCAGCGCCGACGGCGTCTCCTGCGCGATCGCCGTCGCCCCGGAGGACAGCGCGTGACCGTCCACTTCATTGGCGCGGGACCCGGCGCGCCGGACCTCATCACCGTGCGCGGCCGAAACCTCGTCGCGCGCTCGCCGGTTTGCCTCTACGCAGGTTCGCTCGTGCCGCGCGAAATGCTGGGCTGGTGTCCGCCGGGAGCCCGTATCGTCGACACCGCGCCGATGAGTCTGGACGAGATCGTCGAGGAATTCCGCAAGGCGCACGACGCAGGCGAGAACGTCGCGCGGCTCCACTCGGGCGATCTGTCGGTCTGGAGCGCGCTTGGCGAACAGACGCGCCGATTGACGAGGCTCGGCATTCCCTTCGACGTGACCCCGGGCGTGCCATCTTTCGCGGCGGCCGCTGCCGCGCTTCAACGCGAGCTCACCTTGCCCGAGGTCGCCCAGTCGGTGGTGCTGACGCGGACGAGCGGTCGCGCCTCGGCCATGCCGGCGAGCGAGAACCTCGCGGCGTTCGCGCTGACCGGGGCGACGCTTGCGATCCACCTTTCCATCCATGCGATGGACCGCATCGTCGCCGAGTTGCAGCCCATCCTCGGGCCCGACTGCCCGGTCGCGGTCGTTTTTCGGGCGACGTGGCCCGAGGAGCGCATCCTTAAGGGAACGCTGGCGACGATCGCGGCGCGCCTCGACCAGGAGCCGATCGAGCGCACCGCGCTCGTGCTTGTCGGCAAGGCGCTCGCGGCCGAGGACTTTCGGGAGAGCGCGCTCTACGATCCCGACTATCTCCGCCGCTTCCGCCCTCGACGGGGGCAAGAACCCGATGACTAGAATGCAAGCTGCGCCTGCCGTCTCGGAGGCGCCGGCCAGCGCGACCGAGAGCGCATCCCTGGAGGTCTGGCCCGTGCGGCTCCCGGAGCCCTTGCGGCCGAGCCTGCCGGGTTTCGAGCCGGGAACGGTTTGGCTGGTGGGCGCAGGTCCCGGCGACCCGGGCCTTCTCACGTTGCTCGCCGTTCATGCGCTCCAGCATGCGGACGTGATCGTCTACGACGCGCTGGTGAGCGACGAAGTCATGGCTTTGGCTCGGCGGGAAGCCTTGCAGGAGTTTGCCGGCAAGCGCGGCGGCCGACCATCGGTCCATCAGGACGACATCTCCAACCGCCTTATCGAGCTGGCGCGAGCCGGACACCGTGTCGTAAGGCTGAAAGGCGGGGACCCCTTCGTTTTCGGACGCGGCGGCGAGGAGGCGACGCGCCTGGCGTCGGCGGGCGTGTCGTTCCGTGTCGTCCCGGGCGTGACCGCCGGACTGGCGGGGCTGGCTTACGCGGGCATCCCGGCAACGACGCGAACCGCGAACCACGCCTTGATCCTGGCGACCGGACATCCAGCGGACGAAATGGACAGCCCGGACTGGGAGCTTCTGGGCGGCTTGGGTCAGCCGCTCGTTCTCTACATGGCGATGAAGCGGCTCGACACGATCGCAGCCGGGTTGATGCGCGGCGGCGCCGCTCCGGAGACTCCGGTGGCCATCGTGGAGGAAGCGACGACTCCCCGCCAGCGGGTGCTCGTGACGACCCTCGAGCGGGCAAAAGCCGACGCGGATGCGCACGGCTGCGCCGCCCCCGCAATCATCGCGATCGGCGCCATCGTCGCCATGCGCGAGCAATTGCGCGCGATGCTGTCGAATGCGAAGGCGCCGTCGTGACCGCGGCCGGTCTTCTCATCGCAGCGCCCCGCTCCGGCAGCGGCAAGACGACCGTCTCCCTGGGTCTCATGCGCGCCCTCCGCGACAGGGGCGTGAGCGTCGCCGGAGCGAAATCCGGACCGGACTACATCGACAGCGCGTTCCACGAGGCGGTCACCGGACGCCCAAGCGTGAACCTCGATTCCTGGGCCATGGACGCCGCGCTGATCCTCGGTCTGGCCGAGAACACGGCGGCCGACGCCGACATGCTGATCGCGGAGGCGTCGATGGGTCTCTTCGACGGCGTCCCCGGACCAGTCGGCCGGACCGGTTCGTCCGCGGACGTCGCCGCGATTCTGGGCGTGCCCGTCGTCCTGGTCCTCGACGTATCCGGTCAAGCCCAATCGGCGGCCGCGATCGCCAAAGGATGCGCGGCGTTCGATCCGCGCATTGCAATCGCAGGAGTGATCCTGAACAAGGTCGGCAGCGAACGGCACCGCCGGCTGGCGGCGACAGCGATCGAGGCGATCGGATTGCCCGTGTTGGGCGCGCTGCCTCGCGACCCGGCCATCGCGCTGCCCGAGCGCCATCTCGGCCTCGTGCAAGCGACGGACACCGACGACCTCGAGGCCAAGCTCGCCGCGCTCGGGGCCTTCGTCGCGAAGCACGTCGACGTCGAAGCGACCCGCTCGATCGCGCGGCCCCTGCGCGCCGGATCAGGGCGCGCGCTGGCGTTGAAGCCGCCGGGACAGAAGATCGCCATCGCGCGGGACGCCGCCTTTTCCTTCATCTATCCGCATCTCACCGCAGGCTGGCGATCCGCCGGGGCGGAGATCGTCTATTTCTCGCCCCTGACGGACGAGCCTCCGCCACTGGACGCGGATGTCTGCTGGCTGCCGGGAGGCTATCCGGAATTGCATGCGGGCAGGCTCGCGCAGGCTTCGTGTTTCCTGAGCGGACTGCGGGAGTTCGCCAAGGAGAAACCGGTCCACGGCGAGTGCGGCGGCTACATGGCCCTCGGAGCGTCGCTGACCGACGCGGAAGGCGTCACCCACGCGATGGCCGGACTGCTTTCGGTGTCGACCAGCTTCTTCAGGCGCAAAATGACGCTCGGATATCGACGGGCGACGCTCGAGGACAATTGCGCGCTCGGGGCTCGCGGGCAGGCCCTGCTCGGGCATGAATTTCACTACGCGACCATCGCCGGCGCAGGGGATGACGCTCCCTTCGCCATGGCGAGCGAAGTCTACGGGGGCCCCGCCGAGCGGGTCGGCTCCCGTAGCGGCCACGTTAGCGGCTCGTTCTTTCACGTCGTCGCGGAAGGCTGATAGGCCGCTCCAAGCGAAGCGCGCTTGAAGCTGAACGAAAATTATCGCGTCCAAATGTGGCGCCCTTCGCCGATTGACTCAGCCCTATCCGGACCTATGATCGATGTCGCGCATTGCTTCGGGCGCGGAAGCCGGTGGGAATCCGGCGCGGTCGCGCCACTGTATTCGGCCCTCGGTCGAAAGCCAGACCTGCTCCTGAGGCTAAAGCGCATCTCGCACGGGGACGCGAATTCCCCTTTGGAGTATTGCCTCATGAGCAACGCCATCAACCTCGCTCCGACCGCGGGCGTCGCGCCTGTTCCACTCCGCGACGTGCTACCCTGGCTCATCTTCGGCGGCCTCTTGTGTCTTCTCGGCGTGTATTTTGTCGGCGCCGAACAGGGTGCGACCTCGATTTTCCAGGGCATGTACATCCACGAGTTCGTGCACGACAGCCGCCATCTGCTCGGCTTCCCCTGCCACTGACGGCGTGCCGAATGGCGCACGAGGCGGGGGCGAGCCAAAGCTCGATCCGCCATCCGTGAGCCAGGCATGTGTTCGCAATTCCCGGCGCTGGGCGTCCGCGGGGATGCCGGCGTGCGATCGGTTCGAGGATTTTCATGATGACGACAGGATCTTTGCTGTGGCGCGGAATGATCGTCGGCTTTGTCGCCGCCCTTCTTTCCTTCGGTATTCTCAAGACCGTGGGCGAACCGGCCGTCGACCGGGCGATCGCCTTTGAGAGCGCGATGGACGACGCGAAGGCCAAGGCCGAACACGACGCGGCGGTGGCGAAGGGCGAAAATCCGCCGCCGATGGAACAGGAACCGGAACTGGTCAGCCGCGAGGTCCAGGGCGGGATCGGGCTCTTCACCGGCACGACGGTCTACAACATCGCTTTCGGCGGCCTGTTCGCGCTCGCTTTCGCCGTCTGCTATCGCCGGATGGGGGACTATAGCCCCCGCCTGACCGCCGCGCTGATCGCGCTCAGCGGCTTCATCGCCGTCTACGCCGTCCCGATCCTCAAATATCCGGCGAACCCGCCGTCGGTCGGCAACCCGGACACGATCGGCCTCCGCACCGCGATCTTCTTCGGCATGATCCTGCTGTCGTTCGCTTGCATGATCGCCGCCTGGAGCGTCCGCAACCGTCTCGTCGACCAGTTCGGCGCCTGGAACGCGACGCTGATTGGCGGAGCGGTCTACATCGTCGCGGTCATTCTGATCGCGTTGGCGATGCCGCCGCTGAACGAGGTTCCCGAAGGCTTCCCCGCTGTGGTGTTGTGGCAGTTCCGCATGGCCTCGCTCGGCGCGCAGGCGATCATGTGGACGATCCTCGGCCTCGGCCTTGGCGCTTGGGTCGAGCGCGACCTCGCGCCGGCAAAGATCGGCCGGCTCCAGGCGGCCTGAGGGGGTGCGCGTGAACTCATGACCACGCGCCTCGATCTTGTCGCTCATGGCGCCTCTGAAGCGACCCGGGCGGCAAGATTCCCGGACGGCGGCGAAGCGATCGAGCCGTCCGCCGTCGCAACCCTGGAGGCGTTGCGCGGCCGTCTGGGACCCTATGTTCGCGTATCGACGGCCCCGGCGCGCGCCGCGCGTGAGACCGTAGCCGCGTTAGGCTTCGAGGCGGACGTCGACCCGTTGCTTCGAGACGCCGACTATGGTCGCTGGCGCGGTCTTGCGCTGAAGGATGCGGCCGCGAGCGAGCCCGACGGATTCGCCGCCTGGGCTCGCGATCCCGCGGCGGCGCCGCACGGTGGAGAATCACTGAACGCGCTGATCGAGCGCGCGAGGGACTGGCTTGCCCGGTCGCTCACGCAAGACGGCGCTGCGCTGGCTATTACCCATGGCTCGTTTGTTCGAGCGGCGATTGTGAGCGCGTTCGGCGCCGACGCTTCCGCCTTCTGGCGCATCGAGGCGGCGCCGCTCACCCTTGCGCGGCTCAGCGGTCGCGAGGGGCGCTGGAATCTCGTGGCGCTGAGCCCGATGGGGGCGCTGTTGTGATCCGCCTCGTCGTCGCGCTGCTCGTGACCCTCTTCGTCCTCGCGACCTCGCCGAGCGAAGCGCATCGGGTCTTTACGCGCCAGGGGCCTCCTCCCGAGGGCATCTCGATCCCCAGCCTCACGCACGGTCAGATGGCGGTGATCCGCAACAATCTGTCGAAGATCCGCGCCCTCGCCGCGGCGCGGATCGGTTTCGACATCACGACGTGGCGCCTCGAGGACTATCTGAACCTCCAGTCTTTCGCGTGCCTCTGGGGCGTGGTTCCCGGGAGCATCGCCGACGAGGAGAGTCCGTTCAACGAATGCGCTCACGCCTATCTCGCCGCCGGCCGCGCGCTTCTGCTGCAATTGCGCGAGGCGCCGGGCGCCGACCACAAGGCAGTCGACGCGCTCATCGCCAAGATCGAGGTCGAGATGCTGATGAACGGCGCGTCGCTGACGATGTGCCGTTATAGCGATGAACCGTTCAACACCAACGAAGTCATTTTCCCGCGATGGAGCGAAATTCCAACCCACCCGCCGACCGCCGCGTTCGCTGGGGCGACGCTCGTCGTGATTCTTGGCCTGGCGTGGGCTTTGTGGCCGAGGCGAATCGCAACACGGGCGCCGGCGGCGACATGAACATGGCGCGGCTGCGCCCCACGCCCTGATTAGGGCGCTGACGGCCTCTTCAGCACGAGCGCGTCCATGATCCAGCCATTTTTCTGTTTGGCTGCCGCTCTCGCCCTTTCGATGTCGTCGACAATGTCCTTGAGCTTGCCGGAGATCAGCATTTCCTCCGGCATTCCAACGTAGGCGCCCCAATAGGCGTCAAGCTCGCCGTCCGCGTCGCGTACCGCCTTCTCGGCGTTCAGAAGAACGACGACGCTGTCCACGCCGGCGGGAAGGCCTTCGGCAAGCCCGCGGCCGTTCGAGATGAGGACGGCTCGGCCGATCTGGTTGAGCGCAATGCGATGCCGGGCCGCAAGCGCCTGAACGCTGCTGACGCCCGGGATGACGTCGTACTCGAGCGCGATGCTCCCCTCGGCGCGAAGTCGGTCGAGGATCCGAAGCGTGCTGTCGTAGAGGCTTGGATCGCCCCATACGAGAAAGGCGCCGACCTGGAATTCGCCAAGCTCGTCCAGAATCAATCGCCGAAAGGTCTCGCTGAGAGCCGCATGCCAATCCGCCACAACGCCTTCGTAGGCGTCCTCCGCCGCAGAGCGTCGAGATGGGACACGATACTCGACGGTTCTGACCGGCTGATTCCTGACATAGCGATCGATGATCGCGCGGCGGATGGCGCCGAGTTCCGCCTTCTCAGCGCCCTTGTGAGGGATGAAAAATACATCGGCCCGATTCATCGCCTCGATCGCCTGGATCGTGATGCACTCCGGGTCCCCTGGACCAATGCCGATAACCGAGACTCTGCGCTTCAATGAATCCGCCGTGCCTGTAGCCCGCGTCACCAGTGTGCCTTCGATACGATCAATGCGCCAGCCTGCATGTTGGCCGTCGTAATCATTATGAATATCAGCGATACAATGGTCCTGTTTGATTCCCTCATCCGCACCGCATTTTGGCCGGCCGCGATCCTGCCGCGCGGCCGGCGCGCTCAACGATCCGAGCGCGCTGCGGCGCCCGGCGCGGCGGGGTCGCGCGACGTTTCGATGGCGTAGAGCCGATACCCGCCGGCGCGTCCGATTTCGCTGAGCCAGGCCGGCGCTTCGTGGCGGGAAAGTCTGTCCTGAAGCGTGGTCGGGGGGAGATCGTCGACGAGCGACGAACGACGGTTCAGGTCGCAGGCGAGAATGTGCGTGGCCCCGGTTCTGAGCACGGCGTCCGGGACGGCCTCCGAAGGGGGCGAGCGCCAGGCCGCCCGTGCGCGCAGAAACGCGTCGATGCCCCTGGGATAGAGCGAACCCACCGTCCGGGCCTGCGTTCTCCAGAGGATTTCGGGCGTGTCGGTAATTTCCGTGAGCAGAATTGGGCGCGTCTGGCCGCCGACAAGCTGAACGATATCCCTGACATCGCAATTCGCCATCGACACAGGCAGAGCTTTGCGCCCCGGCGCCCAGGCCGCAGCCACAGGCGCATAGGTCGGCAGGAGAAAGACGATCAGCGCGGAGGTCCGCAGGAGGCTCTGCCTAGCGGGGCGAAGCCGCATGGCGCTGACCCACTCGAGGACGACCGGCGCCATCATCGCGTCGATCGCTTCGGCGTAGATTGCGAAGCGGATGTAAGCCGTCGCGAGCGCCACGACGACGACGCCGCATCCCGCCGCATAACCCCACAGGACGCTTCGGGTCATCAGCGCGCGGGTCGAGGCCGCCAGCACGCCGATGAGTCCCGTCCCCACGAGGGCCACGCCATACGCATCGAGCGTGAGCGGCTGCATCTGGCTGATCGGGCGAAACATCGTCGCGAGGTCGTAACCGGGGGTCCATCCTGCGAGGCCGTGCGCGACAGATGGACAAAGTCGTGTCCAGACGCCGGCCACGGCTGCGCCGGCGACAAGGGCGCGGAAAAAGCGGGTCAGAACCGAATTTGCAGGGCGGTCCAGTCGAATGAGAAGCCACGCGGCGCCGCACACCAGGAGGGCAAGCGTGGCGTAGACGATCGAGATGCAATCCACTTCGGCAGACAGACGGCCGCCGTATGGGGGGTCGATGAGCGCCACGGCCGTTGTGGCGACCGCGAAGGCCGTTCCGCACGCCGCGAGAGGCGCCGCGGTCTCGGTCGGGCGCAGGCACCATGCGACGCCGACGGCGCCGATGGCCATCAGCATGTAGGGGACCGCTTCGGGACTGAACCAGATGGCGACGGCCGCACAGATCCCGCACCACGCTCCCGGCGCGACGCGCCCCGCCGCAGCGCGCCCGGCTGAGCCCGCGGCCAGAACGGCCATCAGCGCCAGGGGGAGATGATGACCGACATAGCCGAAAACGCCATTGTAGAAGACGTATGGCGAAAGGACCGCGACGAGCGGGGCGGCGAACAGGAAGCGGGCGCGCGCCAGCGGCGCAACCGCCCACACCAGCGCCGCCGCGAATGCGGCTGCGAACAGCGGGCCGGTGACGGCCGCGGCGTAATAGAGAGCCAGGTCGCCGTCCCATGCGAGCCGGAACGGCTGGCGCAACGTCAGGATGAGACCGTCGATCAGGTGGGACCAGTGCAAGATTGTGCCGGCGCCGCCGCTATCGCCAGCGACGACACGCGTGAACCCGCCGGCCTCGATGCCGTCGCGGATGCGCACGATCCGCATGTAGCTGTCGGGATCCGGCAGTCCCTGCTGCACAGTGAGCCGGCAGCCTACGACAAATTCAAAGACGCCGACGATAAGCGCGGATATCAGCGGCACGCATACGCCCGCATGCAGCCGCCACAATCGACGAACGCTGGACTTTGCGTCTGCGGCCACGATCTTTTCGATGTCTAGATCGCCTCTCTCCTGCGCGTGATCGTGAGCCAAAGCCAAAAAGCCTCGTCGGAGAGCGTAGGTCGTCCTTCCATTGTAGATGAGAAGCCGTTAACTTATGGGGAAGATGGATTTGTAGATTTTTCGAGCTGACGCCATCGCCTGCTTTTTGGCTGAAAGTCAGCAAACCCGGTGAAGTGGACTGGATCCACGAGGCGGCTTGGACCAGCGCGTAAACCAAATTGAGCAAGATTGATCCGGGCGGCGCGCGCGAGATGTTGACGGGAAGCAAAAAACTTATAACCTTACCGGTTGGTAAACGTCGTTACGCCTGGATGAAGGCGTCCGGCGGGGTCGCGTCAGACTTTCGAGGCGAGGCAATGCTCATGTCGAAGGCTTACGTCTTGGCCGTTGCGTTGCTCGACCGTCTCCGTGACGACGAGGGCGGCGTCGTGTCCTTTGAATATATCGTCGTCGCGGGGGCGGTCGTGACCGGTTTGGTCGCCGCCTTCGGCCCGTACGGCGGCAGCGCCGGGGTGCTCTCGACCACGCTGACCAACGGGCTCCATGGCATCTTCTCTTACCTGCCCGCGACCTGACGTTAACACCGTGCGCTGAAGCAGGGCCGCTGGCGCGTCCGCGCCGCGGCCGGACGATCGGCGACGCCGGACGCCAAGTCCCAAAATCTTATCTGAAAGTTAACGTTCGCCGCGTGAAAGATCTCTCACGCGCCCAATCTCGTGCGAGGTTGTATCAACTCCGTCTTACACGCGAATTGTGACGCATCGCGCCACAAAGGTTAACACAATCAGATTCTTGTTCGTGTGGATTGGCGGCGTCCGACCTCGCCCGTGGCGGGATATTCTTCCCCGCGTAAACCAAACTTTGTGAGATGACAGGAACAGGGTTGCAAAATTGTTGACGGACGTAGCCAAAAGCTACTAACCTCTTTCCGCTTGGTAAACGGTCTTCACCCGTTGAACCCGGTGGCTGCCATGTTGCAGCCTCATCTTTCTCAACGCGAGGCTAAACAGATGTTGAAAGTTTACATCAAGGCCGCCGACCTCCTCGACCGTTTGCGTGCGGACAGGGACGGCGTGGTTTCGTTCGAGTACGTCGTCGTCGCCGGCGCCGTTGTTGCGGCGGTGGTCGCCGCTTTCGGCGGCTTCGGTGGAACCGGCCCGCTCAAGACCGCGCTGAGCAATGGCCTCACCGCCATCATCGCGGACCTTCCGACGGCCGCCTGATCCTAGAAAAGCGGAAAAGGGGAGCGTCAAGAGGCGCTCCCCTCTTTCCGAAGCCCCGGGGACCTCGATGACCTGGATCGCTCCGGCCATTCTGGCTTTCCAGACCATGTTGCTGATGTGCGCCGCCGCGAACGACATCGCGACGCGGAGCATCCCGAACGCCGTCTGCCTTGCGCTGGCGGTCCTGGGATTGGTTGGCCTCGTCCTCCATCCGACGGGCGCCGTGCTGTCGCTGACCGCAGCCGCGATCCTGTTCCTGCTGCTGCTCGCCGTCTATGCGCGCGGCTGGATCGGCGGCGGCGACGTCAAACTGATCTCCGCCCTGGCGATCGGCCTGCCGATCATGGCGCTTGCTCAATTCCTCATGTTGATCGCCATTTCCGGCCTGGGCCTGGCGCTGGCGCATCTGGGCATGCGCCTCTTGCCCGATCCCGACCCGTCGCCTGCCGGGGCGTCCCTGCTGCGCCGGGTCTATGCCGTCGAGCGCTGGCGCAATCGACGGCGCGCGCCTTTGCCTTACGGCGCCGCGGTGGCGGTCGCCGGCATCTTAGTCCTTTTCGGTTGGGGACACTGACATGTCATCTGCATTGCGTCTCTCCATCATCTTCGTGCTGGCGCTCGCTGCCGCCGCCCTCGGACTCCTGGCCTACAGCGCCATGCTCCCGAAACCCGCCCCGCAGGTGATCCAGGCCGCCGCTCCGGCGCCGGTCGTGACCACGGGATACCTCGTCGCCGCGCATTCTCTCCCGGCGGGGACGCTGGCGCGCGACGAAGATTTCGCGGCCCGCTCCGGCGACATGCCGGCAGGCGCCCTTCCCGACACGTCGGATGCGCGGGCGAGCCTGCGCGGCGCGCTCGTGCGCCGGTTCCTCGACCAGGGCGAGCCGGTCACGGCCAAGGACATCCTGCGTCCGCGCGACCGGGGCTTTCTGGCAAGCGTCCTTGCCCCGGATACGCGCGCCGTCAGCATCAAGGTCAATTCCGAATCCGGCGTCTCGGGCCTCATCTGGCCCGGCAACTCGGTCGACGTCGTGCTGACCCAGGCGAATGACAAAACCGATTCCGCCCACCGGATGCTCAGCGAGACGCTTCTGCGCAACGTCCGCATCATCGCGATCGACCAGGACATCGTGCAGGGCGCCGAGACGACGGGCAAGGACGCGACGGCGGGCTCCGGCAAGGAGACGCATTCGGTGTCGCTCGAGCTGCAGCCCGAGCAGGTCAAGGCGATCGCGGTCGCCAAGGACCTCGGCAAGCTGTCGCTCGCGGTCCGGGCCGCCGTCAGCCATCAGGACGCCATCAACTCAGGCACCGTGTTCGGCTGCAACGTCTCGCAGGAGATCGCCCGTCAGAGCGCGATCGCCAGCAAGAGCACGACGGTAACGGTGTTCTCGGGCGACAAGAGCAAGGATTTCTCGGTGCAGAAGAACGCCGCCGCGGAAAGCCCGGCGGCGCCGTCGGGGTGCGGACCGGCGCGCGGCGACGCGACCCTCGCGGGCGGCTAGGAGCGACCATGCTGGAAGCGATCGCGGAAAAGAAGGTGAACGGCGAGGCTCCCGCCGGCGGTCCGGCCGGCGACGCGCCCGGCGCCGTCATTCGCAATCGGGTCGTCTGTTTCGTCAACGACGATTCGAGCTCCGCGGCGCTGAAGAAGGGCCTCGACGGGTGCAACCTCGACGTCCGGCGGGGCACGATCCGCAACGCCATCAAGCTGCTCGAGACAGACACGGAGCTGTTCGCCCTGGTCGCGGACATCGGCGACGTCGTCGATCCCCTGACGGAGCTCGAGCGGCTGTCGCGCGTCTGTCCGGCCGACGTCCGGGTGGCCGTGATCGGCGACAGTTCGGACATCTCGTTCTATCGCGTCCTGATGGAGCTCGGCCTCAGCGAGTACCTGCCGAAGCCGATCACCCGCGACGTGGTGCAGACCCAGCTCCGCCCGAAGCTGCTCGGCGAGGTGGCGGCCGATCTGACGGAGCGCGGCGGGCATGTGATCTCGATCTGCGGCGCCCAGGGCGGCGCCGGCGCGACCAGCATCGCGATCAATCTCGCGCTCCAGCTCGCCGAAACCACCAAGGCGAAGGTGGCGCTGCTCGACCTCAACATTCAGGGCGGCGAATCGGCCGTCATGCTCGGCGTCCGGCCTGGACCGGGGTTGCGCATCGCGCTCGAAAACCCGATGCGCGCCGACACTCTCTTCATCGAGCGCGCGGCCATCGAGGTCAACGAGCGCGTACGTCTGATTTCCGCCGACGAGGACCTCGACGCCACGCTCGAGATCACCGAGGCGGGCGTGCGGCATGTGCTCGAGCTTCTTCGCCAGCGGTTCGCCTTCGTCGTCGTCGACGTGCCGATGCCCCTGACGCCGCCCCTTCACCCGGTGATCTCGCTCTCCCGCCACGTGCTCGTGCTGATGGAGGCCGAAGTCACGGGCCTGCGCAACGCCAATTCGCTGCGCACGCTCGTATCGGGCGTCGCCGGCAAGAACCGGGTCTTCACGCTGCTCAACCGCGCCAATCGCCCCGGCGGTCTCCCCCTGACGACGATCACGACCGCCCTCGGCGGCAAACCGGACATGATTATCCCCGACCTCGGCAAGGGGATGACCGAAGCGGTAAACCTCGGCATCCCGGCGATCCGTCACGTGCCGAAGCTGAGGCGACATCTGGCGCCGATCGTGCGCGAGATCACCGCCATGGGCGACGAAGAAAAGGGGTGGTTTCAGAGGATCTTCAAGCGATGAGAACGTTCGGCAAGGCTGACCGGGAGGAAGGGGCGCCGGCCTCGCCGTCGGCGCTGGACCTGCCGGTTTCGATTCTCGACAACCCCTCGGCCAAGCGGGAACAGGCCGCCTCCGGGCCTGTGATGTCGGCTTCGTTGCGCGAGCGGATCATCGAGCAGATCGAACCGTCGGTGGCCGCTACCGTCCCGCGCGAGGTCCTGCGCCGGCAGATCGAGGAAATCATCCATCAGATCGCCAACCAGGAGCGTCTCGAGACTCTCCGCGCGCGAGCAGCTTCAGCTCGCCGACGAACTCGCCGACGACATGACCGGCTACGGCCCGCTGCGTCCGCTGCTGATTGACGACACGATCAGCGACGTCATGGTCAACGGGCCCAACAACGTCTACGTCGAGCGGAGCGGCAAGCTCGAGCGTGTCGCGGTCCGCTTCCGCGACAACGACCACATTGCGGCGGTGGCGCAGAAAATCGCCTCGCGCGTCGGTCGCCGGGTCGACGAATCCAGTCCGATGGTCGACTGCCGCCTGCCCGACGGCAGCCGCGTGAACATCATTCTACCGCCGCTCGCGATCCACAGCCCGTGCATCTCCATCCGCAAATTTCCGAATCGGCGCTATAACCTCAACGAGCATGGTCGACAACGGCACGCTGAGCGCGTCGGTCGCCAAATTGCTGGAGATCGCCGCCCGGTCCCGGCTGAATATCATCATCTCCGGCGGCACCGGCTCCGGCAAGACGACGCTGCTCAACGCGATGAGTCAATACATCGACCACGGCGAGCGCATCATCACCATCGAGGACGCGGCCGAACTGCAACTGCAGCAGCCGCACGTGATCCGTCTCGAAACCCGGCCGCCGAGCCTCGAGGGCACGGGCCAGGTGACCCAGCGCGATCTCGTCTGGAACGCGCTGCGAATGCGTCCCGACCGGATCATCGTCGGCGAGGTGCGCAGCGTCGAGGCGTTCGACATGCTTCAGGCGATGAACACCGGCCATGACGGATCGATCTCCACGGTGCACGCCAACACGGCGCGCGACGCGCTGACCCGCATCGAGAACATGGTGCAGATGGGACAGGCCGGCCTTCCCTCGAAAGCCATCCGGTTCCAGATCGTGGCCGCGCTCGATCTCATCGTCCAGGTCGAGCGCATGCGCGACGGCCAGCGCCGCATCGTGCAGGTCGCCGAGGTCACCGGCCTCGAAGGCGACGTAATCACCACCAACGACGTCGCCGTCTTCGAATTTACGGAAGAGGACGCGCAGGGACGCATTCGGGGCGGCTATCGATCCACGCAGGCGATTCCGAGGTTCGCGAGCCGGCTCGCGTACTACGGACTCGAAAAGGCGTGGTCCGACGCCGTCAAGACACTCTGATGGCGCAGCTTTCGATCGGCCTCCTTCTCCTGGCTCTGATTGGCGCGGCGGGCGCGGCGCTCAGCCTCGACGCCCGGCAGCGGCGCATCGATCGGCGCGTGACGGCCATGCTCTCGGGCGAACGCGACACGTTCGTCCCGTCCATCCGTCGCGCGCAGGTCCGGACGCGATGGGGCGGCTTCTACCGTTTCGTGAACTACAGGCCCGGCATCCCCTATTTCATCCGCCCTGTCCTCGTCCTCGTCCTCGGCGCCGCTGCGGCCGCGGCGATCCAATACGCGAACGGCTACGCCGGTTTTTCTCTCCTCTACGCATGGGTCGCTTCCGCGGCTGCCGCCCTCATGACCATTCGTGGGCTGTTCGGCTGGCAGTATGGCCGATTCCGGCAACAGCTCTTCAAGCAACTTCCCGACGCGATCTCGATGGTGACCAGCGCCATCCGCACAGGGCTGCCGGTGAACGAGGCCTTTCGCGTCATTTCGCGTGAGATGCCGGAACCGACCGCCGGGCAGTTCGCCACCGTCTGCAGCGAAATGGCGATGGGCAAACCGCCGGAGGAGGCGATCGAGGGCGTCTACGACCGAACCGGAGTGGCGGAATACGGGTTTTTCGCGGTGACGCTCGGCGTGCAGATAAAAGCCGGCGGGCGCCTCGCGGAGACGCTGCAGACGCTCGGCGAAACGGTACGCGAGCGCGTCGCCCTTGCGGCGCGCGCCAAGGCCCTGGCGGCGGAAGTGATCTTCTCCTCGCGGGCGCTTTCGGTGTCGCCGCTGATCGTCGGAGGCGGGCTCTATCTCTTGAGCCCTACGTCGGTCGACCTTCTGTTCACAGACCCGTTCGGCATCAAACTGACGATCTATGCGGCGTGCTCGGTCGTCACCGGAAGCCTGGTGCTGCGCTGGATGGTGAAACGGGACACGTCCCTATGAACCCCATTTTCCTGGCCGGAATCGCGATCGCGAGCGGCGCCGCGTCGCTCGTCATGATCTTGCGCGAAATTCACTTTCGCTCGCTCGGCGCGCGCGTCTCGCACGTGGTGGCGGGCGAAGCCAGCGTGACGAAGCCGCCGCTGCGCGACATGTCTGGCTGGCTCTCGTCGCTCGGCGCGCGCTACCGCCGTTTCTACCCGGAAGAGGATCTGGAGAATCTGCGGGCGCTGCTCCAGGCGGCGGGCCTCAATCCCTACCGCGTCACGCCGCTCTGGATCGGCGTGAAAGTCATCAGCATGGCGATCGGCCCGATCGGCGGGGCCCTGGTCGGGGGAATTCTGGGCAAGCCGCCGGTCGAGGTGCTGATCTTCGCGCTGATCGGCCTTGTCGTCGGGATCATTGGACCACGGGCGATTTTGGCGTTCCTCAAGCGACGGTTCACCAAGGCCGTCAAGAAAGGCTCGCCCGACGCCATCGACCTCCTGGTCGTGTGCACCGAGGCGGGCATGGGCCTCGAGGGAGCGGTCGAGCGCGTGTCGCAGGAAATGGCCCGAACCAACCCCTCCATCTCCCGCGTCCTCGGCAATCTCCTCGACGATCTCCGTATCCTGCCCAATCGACGCGAGGCGTTCGACAAGCTCGGCGCCTCCTCCGAGGGCCTGCGCCGCTTCGCCGCCATGATGAGCCAGAGCCTGCAATACGGAACTCCGCTCGGCCAGGCGTTGCGCGCCATCGCCGATGAGATGCGACGGGAAATGATCATCCAACTCGAGGAGCGAGCCCACAAGCTCGGCGCCAAAATGATCGTGCCGATGGTGCTCTTCATGCTCCCGGCCATGTTCATCGTTCTGGGCGGCAGTCCGATGCTGCATCTCATTCACACGTTCGACCACTAGGGGGACAGACTTGAGCGCGAACCTGGGCAGAATCGACGCCGCCGAGCGGGGCCCGAGCGGCTTCACGCCCGAGCGCGCCTTGTCGCTTCTGGGAGGACTGTGGTTCCTGACGCTGGCGGTTGTCGCCGCCGCGAGCCTCGGCGCTTCGGCGAACACAGCCTGGCCGGTGCGTCTGTCGAGCTTTCTGCTCGCCCTCTTCTATCTGATGGCGGCGCTGCTTATCATGACCCGACCGCCGGCCAAGGCGCACGCGGAAGGCGCCCTGCCGAGGATCCTCGCTTTCGTCGGCACCTATATGCCCTGGACGATCGGCTTCTTCGTGAAGCCCGAGGGGACGCTGCCGAATTTCGTGGCCTCCGTCCTCGTGGTGACTGGCATCGTTATGACGCTGGTCACACTCCGCCATCTCGGCTCGGCCTTCAGCCTGACGCCGCAAGCACGGCACGTCGTCAAGACCGGGCCCTACCGCTGGATCCGCCACCCGCTCTACCTGTCGGAGGAAATCGCCTTCGCCGGCCTGGTGCTGCAGAGCCTGTCGCCGGCGACGGTCGCTGTTTTCTTGCTCCATATCGGCGTTCAGGTCTGCCGAATTCGGTATGAGGAAAACTTGCTCCGGCGGGTGTGCCCGGAGTATGCAGTTGACAGTGCTCGCTGGAGACTGATCCCCTATGTCTGGTGATGCGCCAGGCTGGCGACCGGAGGGTTGTCATGCGGCAAACGACGTTCGGAACTGAGCGGGAGGGGACGGAGCCGGGGGTCCGGCGCTTCGGTCGCGTTTCGGGCTTCCTTCGCTTGCGCGCCGCGCGGCGGTTCGTGATCGGCGACCGGCGCGGGGCGGTCGCGTTCGAATTCATCCTGATCGCGCCGTTTCTTTTCTTTCTTCTTTTTGGGATCTTGATCTTCGGCATCGCGCTGAACAACCAGCTCGAGCTGACGGCGGCCGCCCAGCAGGGAGCGCAGACCCTGTCGTTCGGTCGGGGCACCGCAACGCCCTATACGACGGCCATTTCGGCCGTCACCAGCGCGGCCTTCAACCTTACAAGCGGCAGTATCGGCAGAACCGTAACGGTCGGCGGTTCGACCTGCGCCACCGATACCGCCTGCACGTCCCTGCTGACGTCCGGCGCCACGGCGTCGGTCGCTCTCACATACCCCTGTTCGATGACGGTGATGGGAATCACTTTTGGACCCACGCCATGCAACCTCTACTCGACCTCCGCCGCAACCGTTCAGTAAGGGCGAGTGCTTTCCGAAGCGGAAGCCGAGGTCCGTTCGGGCGTCCAAACAGGCCCCACGTGGTTAACAACCGGTCCCATCAACTAAATTTGTAATGAATTAACCATAAATTAACCTTGTCAAGTATCGGTAACTGGCGTAAATTTTGGAAAGACCGCCTGCAACCTTACAGGCGACGTCGTTTGGTTTCAGGTTCTAATGGAGGCAAGCATGGCACGCCAGGCCTTCTCGAAGGCGTTCAGGGCGTTTGCTCGCGACCGACGCGGCATCGCCGCGATGGCGGTCGTTGCCGTTATGGGATTCATGGTCGCGGGCGCTGGTTTTGCGCTTGACGTGGGCCTCCTCGTCAATGCGCGAGCGGCGCTGCAATCCAACACCAACGCGGCCGTTCTGAACGCCGCCTATCAATGGGACCAGGTCGGCGGAACCCAGGCAGGCGCGGTGACCGCGGCCCAGAACTGGACCAAGGCGCATCCCGTTCCCTTCTTTGCTTCCGTTTCGTCAAACGCATCGGCGGTCTGCGTGTCCAGCAGCAAGACTTCCGGCCTGCCCGCGTGCACGCCCGGAACCAGCAACAACGCGATCCAATTGACGCAGACCGGGACCGTTCCCACCGCCTTCATCCGGGTGCTCGGCTTCAATTCCTGGACCGTCAACTCGACATCCACAGCGGCGTACAACGGCGGTCCGACCACGCCGATGAACGTCATGTTCGTGCTCGAACTCGACGGCTTCGATGGCGTCGACGACGGACGACACGGGCTGCGTGGTTCCTGGCATCTCGAGCCCCACCAAGCTCAATTGCGCCATGTACGGCGTTCAGTTGATCCTGAAGCAGCTCAACCCGGCGAGGGACAACGTCGGCCTGATGATGTTCCCGGGCATGTCGGCGACGTGGACGCCGGGCAGCGGCTCGCCGGCCATCGAGCCCTATGGCACGCCCGGCGTCGTCTACCAGATCATCCACGCCGCGCTCGACAACAACTATGCGACGACGATCGGAACGCTGAACGACACGTCGCTCCTTATCAAAGCGGTCGGCGACTATAGCAACGGCAAGTCCGCGGCCATCACCGACCCTGGCGGCGAGGGCACCTTCTACGCTCAGGCGCTCTCGGCCGCGACAACCGCGATCCAGTCCGAGGATACGTCCGGGGGCAAGGCGACCAACATCATCATCTTCATGTCCGACGGCGAGGCCAACCAGACGCCCGGCGACGGCAAGATGGCTGTGACCTACGCGGTCAACAGCGCCTGCTCGCCGAACACGGTCTGCTCGCCTGGTCATCAGGTGCAGCAGTGCAACCAGGCCGTCGCCAACGGCGCGACTGCAACGGCCGCCGGGATCAAGGTCTACGTCGTCGGCTACGACGCGGGCGGATCCGGAACGGGATGCTCCGCGATCAACCCCGGCGACAACGTGACCGCCGGCGGCTCGATCTCGACCAGTTCGACCACGATCACGACGGCGAGCAGCATCAGCACCCTGGTGTGGCCGTCGAACCTCGCCACGAACTGCGCAGGCTGCACCGTGATCGACTCTTCGGTCAGCGGCTCGCCCCAGATCGGAGTCATCGCCTCGTGGACAGGCACGACGATCACGCTCAAGGCCAGACCGACCCACGCCGGCTCGGGCTCGAGCGACACCCTGCTCATCCAGGGGCCGAACACGGTCTATGACAGCCCGACCGGCACGAGCGCGAGCCAGTGGACTCCGTGTTCGGCGCTGCAGAGCACGGCCTCCAGTTCGGCGAACTTCTATTCGACGAACTCGAGTTGCAGCAGCGTCAATGCTTACGGGAGCCTTCCCTCGCAGTTCCAGCAGATCGTCACCGGTCTCAGCGAACCGCGTCTGGTCGTCAATCTGACCGCGAACAGTTACTAGGCTTTCCGCCCTTTCCGTGGAGGCGTCTTTCGCAGGCGTCTACACCTGACGAACGGAAACCGCGGCCCTTGCCGCGGTTTTTCTTTGCCGTTTGCGCTGATGAGATCGAAAGTTCGCGGGCCGCGCGTGGCTCGCACGTCGAGGGGCGCCGGCGAACGCGCCTCGCCGCGCATCTGAAGTCGGCGTGTGGTAGCCGGGCCAAATGGCGGGCATGGCCGCTTTCAGGGCGCGCTCGGTGAGCGCGCCAGCAGGGTCGGCGACCGGGTCAGCGACCCGGCCCGACACCACCGCCCGGAAACCTGCCCTGTTACGGCGTTTCGCCCTTCCAGGCATGATCCCGCCGGCGTCGTCGGACCGCCGCTCGCCTGTGTCCTTTCCCACGGGAAGCCGGCCGTAGCCGCCGCGGGCACCCTGCCCGCCCTCATGAATTGCCGGCCCCGAGCCGCGGACGCCGGGAGCGGCAAATCGTTAAAAGGCGCGGTCGCTCTTAAGTCCACGTTAACCCTAACAACTTATCACTTCCGCATGGGCGGGCCGTCGAAAACGTCGGTCCCTCCCGCAGCGTCGAAGCAAACGGCTGAGCGGGCGACGGGCGATGGATGGGTTCGAAAGACTTGGAAATCGAGCAGCGGCGCGGCGCCAGGGGCGCCAGCCCTTTCGCGCCGCCGGTAGCGCCCCGCCAGAGCGCGCGGCGAAAAAGTGGATGCCGGTTTTTCGCGAAAAACGCGCGGAGATCAAAGGAGCGAGAGCATTCGGCGGTTCGACCGAATTGCTGAACGCTCTCTCGCGCGCGCTCGCCGGAGCGCTGCTTGCGGCGGCGCTGGCCGGGTGCCAATCGACCATCACGCCGACGCCGATCCCGAACTC
The DNA here is from genome assembly GCA_963829505.1 of uncultured Alphaproteobacteria bacterium. Taxonomy (GTDB): domain Bacteria; phylum Pseudomonadota; class Alphaproteobacteria; order Rhizobiales; family Beijerinckiaceae; genus Roseiarcus. The sequence goes on along the minus strand of CAWHIL010000004.1, from coordinate 330,552 downwards.
CGTGACGGGGCAGAACCCGTCCGACGTGAAATATTATCCGTCGGACGAGCCGGTCAGACTCGGCGTCCAGCGCTTCTACGAAGGTAACTTCGGCCTGTCGCAGCAGTACTTCCAGGATGCGGTCGAGGTGACGCCGCGCGACCCGACCGCCTGGATAGGCCTCGCGGCGAGCTACGACCGCCTCGGCAGGTTCGATCTCGCCGACCGCAGCTACGCGAGCGCCGTCAAACTTGCCGGCCAGACCCCGAGCATCCTCAACAACGAAGGCTATTCCTTCATGCTGCGCGGCGACCTGAAGAAGGCGCGGGCGAAGTTCGACGCCGCGCTCCGGGCCCAACCGGGCAACGCGACCGCGATCAACAATCTCGCACTGCTCAATCAGAGCTACCGATTCGTCGAGCGCGCGGCCGACGGGAACCCGTGCGGAAGCGTCGAGTGCGTCCAGTGAGGGCGCGGCCTATCGGCGGAAGGACGGAGGGCATCGACGTGAGACACAGGGATCAGACCCAGGCGGAGAGGCGCCGGCGGACGCGGATCGACCGCGCGCTGCGCTTCGGCCGCCTCCTGACGACGGCCGTGACGACAGCGGGCCTCGCGTCCTCCTGGTCGCTCGAGGCGATGGCGCAGGTCGCCGAAGGCGCTCCCGTCGCCAGCTATTCGGTCACCGTCAACAAGTCCAAGACGCTGAAATTCAGGTGCAAGTTCTCGACCGCGGTGATCGGCTCGCCCGATATCGCCGACATCCTGCCGATGACCGACCAGACGCTCTATGTCCAGGGCAAGAAGGTCGGCACGACGAACATCTCCGTGTTCAACGAAAAGAAAGAGCTGTGCTCGGTGGTCGATCTCGAGGTGGCGCTCGACACCGGCGCGCTCAACAGCAAGATCGCCGCCAGCACCGGCTCGGACGCCATCCGAGTTGGCAGCGCCAACGGCGAGGTGGTGCTGAGCGGACAGGCGAGCGATTCGGTGTCGGCGGCGCGCGCCGTCGATGTCGCCAAGGGCCTCGTCAAGGACACCTCGGTCATCAACGCCATGCAGGTCGCCCCCTCGCAGCAGGTGATGCTGAAGGTGCGCTTTCTCGAGGCCGACCGCACGGCGGGCCGCGATTTCGGCGTCAACCTCTTCGGCATGAACAAGAACGGCCTCGGCGTATCGGGGCTCGGCCAGGTTTCTCAGTCGGCCGGCGCCGGCGCAACCACCGGCAGCGTGACCACTTCGGCCGGGACCGTCACCACCAGCGCCAGCGGCCAAAGCATCGGCGTCCAAAAGGACACGTCGAGCGGAGAAACGAACCTCGTTCCCCTCCTCGGCGCGCTCTTCCCCGGAAGCGCCGCGGCCGCCTTCCCGTTCGGCGCGCTGCTCGCCAACGTCATCAACACGCACGGCCTGCAGGTCGACGCGCTGATCTCGGCGCTCGAGGACAAGGGCCTCGTCAAGACGCTCGCCGAGCCCGACCTCATCTCGCAATCGGGCGAGAAGGCGAGCTTCTTCGCCGGTTCGCAGATCCCGATCCCGACCGTCCAGCCCGGCACCATCGGCGGCACGCCGACCGTCACGGTCAACTACTATCCTTGCGGGGTCACCCTCAACTTCGTGCCGACGGTCCTGAACACCGGCCTCATCAACGTCCATCTCGGACCCCAGGTCTGCCAGGTTTCCTCGACGAACGAGGTCAACGTCAACGGAACGACGATCCCGGAACTGAACACGCGCAGCGCCGACACGACCGTCGAACTGCGCGACGGCCAGAGCTTCGCGGTCGCCGGCCTCCTGCAGGCGCAGGACGTGAACGAACTCGCCCAATTGCCATGGATCGGCGACGTGCCGGTGCTCGGGGCGCTCTTCCGCTCGACGAACTACCAGAAGCAGGAAACCGATCTCGTCGTCATCGTGACCGTGCACCTCGTCAAGCCGGTGGCGCCGGGCACGCATCTCGCGACGCCCTTCGACAATACGCTGCCGGCCAACGACGTCGACCTCTTCCTCATGGGCGACCTCGAGCGGAAGAAGAAATACACCGAATTCGTCACCAGCGGCGGCGGCGTGCAGGGCCCCTACGGCTATATCCTGGAGACCAAGTGATGCGCATGTCGTCGCTCAAAGCGCTCTCCGGGCTCGCGCTCGCCGCCGCGCTCAGCGGATGCAATCCGCCCGCCTATCCGGACTGCTACCGGGCGCCGTGCCCCTACCCGCCCGTCTATCAGAACAGCTACCTCGGCTACGTGCCGGCGACCGTCACGAGCCCCACCTCGGCCTTCTCGCTCGGCGAAAAGCCGTTCAACGATCCTTTCACCGATTACACGCAGCGCAGCCTGACGATCTCCGGCGGCGCCGGCAACGCCCAGGCCGCCAACACCGCGCTTCAGACCGCGACGCCCTGGCCTCCCCGCTCGGGCAACACCCGGATCCCGGGCAACGGCGCGCAGATGGCGCGGGCGGTCAACGAATTCGAGGCCGGGAAGAGGCCCCCTCTGGTCGACGCCGGCGCGAGCGGCGGGTCAGGCATTACGATCAACAACACTACGAGCGGCGGCGGGGCTTCGGGCGGCGGAGGGCAGTAGAGGCGGGCGCCTACGGGGCTCGCTTCGGCCGGCCCCGAATATTCTGCAAGCGGCGTGACGGCGTCGCCACCCCATGCCCTCCCGTCGAGGCGCAGCCGTCGCGGGCCTCCGTGGCCGGCGGCCGATCCGCACGAGACGCGACGTAGCGGTCCTATCTCCTTCAAAATCTTGTCTCTCGGTGAAGGTCGGTTCGCCGCTCCCGCGGGCGACGGCGCTTCCCGCCAGGGCCGCCCGGTCGCGCGGAGGCGTTTGAATACCGCGCTTCGGTCGTAAGCAGCGCGCGAAAGAGCGCCCGTCGTCTCGGGCCGCCCAGGAGCCCGCCTTGCATCGGCCATCGTCTCCATCCATATACCATCCATGCAGATGGCAAGGAGATGGCGGACGTGAGCGGAGACCGTCGGCTGCGCGACCGGGAGAGCGAAAGCGAGAAGATCACGATCAACCTCGGTTACGTCGATCTCGGCCACATCGATCTTCTGGTGCGGGAAGGATTTTATTCCAACCGGACGGATTTCATCCGCACCGCGATTCGCAATCAGCTCGCCTCCCACGCCGACGCCGTGAAGCAGTCGATCGTGCGGCGGACCCTCGAACTCGGCCTGCGCCGCGTGACGCGCGCGGAATTGGAGGCGCTGAAGGAAAAGGGCGTCAGGCTTCATGTGCAGGTCGTCGGGCTTGCGACGATCGACGACGACGTCCCGCCCGAACTCGCGCGTGAGACGATCGCCTCCGTCACCGTTCTCGGCGCGCTGCGCGCGACAAGCGAGATCAAATCCGCGCTCGGCGATCGCATTCGCTGATCTCAAGCGCGAAGACCCAACGAAGAGGACCGGACCCATGAAGAGCGATTTTCAGGCGGCCATGCGACGGGCGTTGCAACTCGTGCGCACGCAGGATGTGATGGAGGCGACGCGGGTGATCCAGCGCGCGCTGTCTCGCGACGGCGCGTCGCCCGCCGATCCCGCCCACGATGCCGGAAAGATCGAGCCGGACTTCGAGGATGCGGCGGCGCCCCAGGCGGCGCCGGCCATGCTCGGCGCTCCGCCGCGTCCGCAGGCGACGCCGGCCGGCGAGGGCGCGCTCGTCGGCTGGCGGGGCGCGTCCGCGGCTCGGCCGCCGCGGCTGACGCCGTTGTCGCGTCCGGCGCCCACGGCCCCGAGCCCCGCGGAGGCGCCGCGCGAGACGAGCGAGCCCCCACGGCGGCGCCTCGGCGACGTCCTGAGGCGTCTGCGGAAAGAGCTGCCGTTTGCCTCCGGCGCGCCCTCGCGCGCCTTGCGTGGAACGCCGGCCGCGGAAATTCCCCCGGGGGCGGCCTGGATCGCGCGAAGCTTCTCCTGCGCCGCGGGCGCGCGCGACTACAAGGTCTATGCGCCGGTCCGTGCGGATGGCCGCGCCCGGCCGCTGATCCTCATGCTGCACGGCTGCACCCAGACGCCGGACGATTTCGCCGTCGGCACGCGGATGAACGCGCTCGCCGACGAACTCGGCTTCGTTGTCGCCTATCCGGAGCAGCCGAGGGGCGCCAATCCTTCGGCCTGCTGGAACTGGTTCAAGCGCGCCAACCAGAGGCGCGACGAGGGCGAGCCCGCGATTCTGGCGGGTCTTGCCCGCGCGGTCGCTGCCGATTTCGCCGTCGATCCGACGCGCATCTACGTGGCGGGCCTGTCGGCCGGCGGCGCAATGGCGGCGATCCTGGCGGCGACCTATCCCGACCTCTTCTCGGCCGCCGGCGTCCATTCCGGGCTGCCATACGGCGCGGGGGGCGACCTGCCGTCGGGCCTCGCCGCAATGCGCGGCCTCAAGAAGCCGTCGAAGGCGGCGGGGAGAAAGCGCGCAAAAGAACGCGTCCGCACCATCGTCTTCCACGGCGGAAACGATGCGACCGTCGCGCCCTCGAACGCCGAGGCCATCCTCGCCGACGCACGCGCCGGCGTCGCCGAGCCACGAGACATCCTTCTCGACGGGGTCGCGGGCGGGCGAGCCTATACACGCATGATCGTCACCGACCCCCTCGGCGTCGCGCACGCCGAAGGCTGGGCCGTCGAGGGCCTCGGCCACGCCTGGTCGGGCGGAGATCCGGCAGGGTCGTTCGCCGACGCCGCAGGGCCCGACGCGTCGCGCGAGATGCTGCGGTTCTTTTTGGAGACCGAGGGGCGATAGGAAACCGGCGCGACCTTGGCGAAGCCACCGCCTGCGAAACAACGGCGGCGATAAGACACCCTCCTTGGCGGCTACTGTCGCGCGCCCGGTGCGCCGACATCGGCGGCAGTAACAACGTCAATAATCCTCGAAATGAGGCGATTGTATTTCACAATCTTTCATTTGCAGGGACCGAAGTTTACGCTCACGTTGAGGAAATTTAATTTAGCGTTAGGCCTTATTTATTCGTTTTAACTTAAGATCGGAGGTGCAACGAATCCACGCGCCTGTGCAAATCTGACAATTGATTGCGGGACGAGAACAATAAACCGGAATTTCCGGCGCTTGTTCACCGGCTTCTCTGTCACCCAAGTGCGCAGCGATAACATTAACGTCGTTTAACTTCTGTCCGGCGAAATTTAGGCTCAAAGTTGGCGAGGGAGGCGTTGAAACGATGATTCGCGGGGGTCTTTGTGCGGAGCGATTTGCATGAGAACTGGAACCGTAAAATGGTTCAACGTCCGCAAGGGCTACGGGGTAATTCATCCAACTGATGGAGGGTTCAACCTCTACGTAGATATCGCCGCGGTCAACCGCGCCGGCCTGACCGAATTGAAAGCGGGCCAGACTGTTGACTTCGAGGCGGTCGCGGATGAACGCACGGGCGAGCTTTTTGCCGAAAATCTGAGCGTTCCGCCGAGTGCGCCCGCCGCAGCGGCGTCGTTACTGGTCCCGCTACCCGGGCGAAAGGCGTCATGGTTCGTCTCTCTGTCGCGGGCGATGGCGATGCGCGTGGGCGAAACGAATGACGCCGTCGAAGTCGCCGTCACGATCGGGGCGAGCGGAAGGTCCTACGAGCCTCGGCCGGGACGACCAGCGAAGCGGGGCTAGCCGCCGAAGGCCCTCGGCTCAGCCTCTCCCTCTCTGGCCGAGAGGATCCGCAGAAGGTCGATCAACTCGCCCCGGACCTGAGCAGGATAGCGGGCCAGCATGAGGTCGGCCTGCGCGGCGAGGACCGCTCCCTGGCCTGGATCGCGAGGGGCCGGCCCCGTCGGCCCGTCATCGGGGGAAAAAGCGTTCTCGGGAAGCTCGGGCATTTCGCGTTCTTCCGATTTGAGGGATCGAGGAGGCTCTGCGGCCTCCTGTCCGGATCAGAGGCTGACTTCTTGATCGGGGGGTATCCGGAAAGCTTTAGGCGACGTTGGTGAACGCGAGGTGAACTCCCGGCGCGACGCACGTCCGCCCCAACCGACGCCGGCAGGCGCTCCGGGGATGAAGGCGGGGAGGCGCGCGAGCACCCAGGCGGCGCGCTTTCGGAGGCCTCGCCGGCGCCGATTCCCTGGCTCGGCCGCCCGCGGCGATCACAGACCGAACCAGCGAGACCGTCGGCTCGAACCAAACGCCTCCTTGTCCGCGCGGAGAGCGACCGAGGGTTCGTGGTATTTGCCCGTCGGCGCCGGTCCCGAGAAGAAATCGACCTCGACCTTGCCGATGCGTCCGGCGCCGAACTCGATGTAGCAGGTCCCGAAGCCGTCATATGGCGTGGCCTCTCCGCCGCCGCGCAGTTTGGCGATGAGCGCGCTGGCGACCGCGCGGGCGGCGCCTTCCGCGAAAACGCCTGCCTTGGGCGTGCCGGTATTGGCGCCGTCGCCGATCGCGTAGACGTTCGCATATCGAGTTTCGAGCGTACGCGGGTTGACGGTGATCCAGCCGTTGTCGGAGAGCCCGCTTTCGAGGACGACCGCAGGGACACGGTGCTTCGGCACGCCGAGGAAGAGATCGAACGGCATCTCTTGTCCGTCGTCGAGCACGGCGACGTTGCGCGGATTGTCGATGGACGCGACCCGGCGGCCGGGGATGAAGTCGATGTTGCGCTCGGCGAACGCCTTGAGCAGCGCGCGTGACGTCTCCGGCGACGGCGGCACCGGACTGCCGAGCGGCAGGACGAGCGCGATCTCGCACGCGTCGCGGACGCCCTTCTTCACCAGATGGTCGTGCAGCATCAAGGCGCATTCGCTGGGCGCGGGGGGACACTTGTAGGGCGCCCCGCAGACGCCGATGAGCGCTCTGCCCTTGGCGAAGGCCGGCAGGATCGTCCTCAGCCGCTCCGCGCCGGCGACCGTATAAAACTCGGTCGTCGCCGCGAGCCCTGGGGTTGCGTCGAAGTCGTAGTCCGCGCCGAGCGCCACGACGAGATAATCGGCGTGAAGGACGCCGACGTCGGTCGTGATTTCGCGCCTGTCGGGATCGATCGCGGCGACGGCGCCTTTCATGAGCCTGACGCCCGGCTTGGCGTAGCGGCTGTAGGGCATTCGAACCGCGTCGGGCGCCTTGTAGCCGAACATCACGTCGAGCTTCGAGAAGCCGAATACAAAGGAATCGTTTTTGTCGACGAGCGTCACATCGATGCTGTCGCCCAAGGCTTCGGACAGAAGCGTCGTCAGCTCGAGGCCGCCGAAGCCGGCGCCGAGCACGACGATCCGCGGTTTGCCTGCATTGTTCATGTCAATCCCTTTCCGGCTGCAGAGGCCGACGTCAAAGCGGAAAGGCGCCGGCGGATCTTTCTCGAACGGCGGCGGCGAGGATGTCGTCGTCCCCGCCGCCCGGGTTTCAGGTCAGCACCGGCTGGGGAACGATGCGGATATAGGGCTTCGGCTCCTTCCAGCCCTGCGGATAGAGCTTCCTTGCGTCGTCGTTCGAGACCGACCCGGCGATGATGACGTCGTCGCCCGGCTTCCAGTTCACCGGGGTGGCGAGGCGGTGCTTGGCGGTCAGCTGGAGCGAATCGACCACGCGCAACACCTCGTCGAAGTTGCGGCCCGTGGTCATCGGGTAGGAAATGATGAGCTTGATCTTCTTGTCCGGGCCGATGACGTACACGTTGCGCACGGTCTGATTGTCCGCCGCCGTCCGGCCGTCGGAAGTGTCGCCGGACGAGGCCGGCAACATGTCGTAAAGTTTCGAGACGGCGAGGCTCGGGTCGCCGATCATCGGAAAGTTCGGCGCCGCGCCTTGGGTCTCTTCGATGTCCTTCGCCCAGCCTGCGTGCCGATCGACCGGATCGACGGACAGCCCAATGACCTTCACACCGCGCTTGTCGAACTCGGGCTTGAGGCGCGCCATATAGCCGAGTTCCGTCGTGCAGACAGGGGTGAAGTCCTTGGGATGCGAGAACAGGATGCACCAATTGTCACCCATCCACTGGTGGAACGAGATCGGGCCCTGCGTCGTGTCGGCAGTGAAGTCCGGAGCGGTCTCGGCAATTCGAAGCGACATGGTGTTTCTCCTCGTTCAATCGGAATCTCGATTGCGGGAGCACCGTAGGAAATCTATGTTCCGCCATCGTTCCCTGACGGCCGCCGGCTTGTGACGAGGGGGCGCGACACTGGGATGGCGCAGCCCTTGCGCGTTTCGATCCGACTGCTCGGCAGGTTCGACGTCAGCATCGACGATCGCCTGATTCCGGCCGCCGATTGGCCGCGCGACCGCGCGGCCGCTCTGGTCAAGCTCATCGCGGTCTCGCCGTCCCATCGCGTGCATCGCGAGCAGGCGATGACGATCTTCTGGCCGGACCTCGACCTCGAGGCGGGCGGCGCCAATCTGCGCAAGGCCATCCACTTCGCGCGCCGGTCGCTCGGCGTCCACGAACTGATCGAGGTGACGAACGACGTCGTCGCGCTCGCTCCCCATGCCGAACTCGAGATCGACGCCGAGCGCTTCGAGAGCGCCGCGAGCGCCGCATTCCGCAGTCGCGAGCGCGCCGCCTTCGAGCGCGCCGCCGACCTCTATGGAGGTCCGCTCCTGCCCGACGACCCCTACGCCGACTGGCTCGACGCGCCGAGGCGCGCCCTGCAGCAGCGCTATGTCGACCTCTTGCGCGCCGGCGAGCTTTGGCAACGGCTGATCGCGCTCGACCCAACCGACGAACAGGCCCAGTGCGCGCTGATGCAGGCGGCGCTCGACGCCGGCAATCGCGGCGAGGCGATCCGGCTCTTCAACCACCTGCGCGACAGCCTGCACGCCGAACTCGGGGTCGGACCCAGCGCGGCGACGATTGCGCTCTACGAGAAGGCGCTGGCGCTGACCGGCGCGAGCGCCGTCGATCCGTCGGAGAGCATTCGCGCCTCGCTCGCATGGGGCCTCGTGCGGCTCCAGAGCGGCGAGTTCGACAAGGCGGGCGAGATCGCGCGCGAAACCCGCAACCTCGCGCTCGCGGCCGATCTGGCGCGGGAGGTCGGCGAGGCGAGCGCGCTGCTCGGACTGACCGCGCACATGCGCCAGCAATGGCCGGATCTCTTCCGCACCGAATTCATCGAGTGGGTGCGCGCGAGGCCCGCGTTCGTCCAGCATGTCTTCGACGGACACCTGTGTCTCTCGGAATTCTGCCTCTGCGGCGCCTCGGGCCACGCGCATGTCGCGGAACAGGCCCGCGAGCTGCTGGCGGTCGCCGAGGAGGCCGGGTCGAGCGCCGGCAAGGGGCTCGCCTGCCTTCTGCTCGGCGCGGCGGCCCTGTTTTCGGGCCAGCTCGATGAAGCGGAATCGTGGCTCATCAAATCAGAAGCCTTCCATCAGGAGGCCGGCGCCGTCGCCGGCCGCGTCCTGACGATCGAACGATTGGCCGAGATCGCTCTGGAGCGCGGTCAGAAATGGCGCGCGAGGCGCCTCGTTCAGCGAGGCCTCGCCGAGGCGGGAGAGACCTGGCTCGCGCCCCATCTCGTCATGCGGATGCAGGCGCTCGCCGTCCGGGCCGCGGCCAGCGAAGAGGAGGCCGCGGCCGAGATCCTCGCAGGCGACCGGCTGATGACCCACGGCGCCTGCCAACCCTGCTCGATGGCGCTGCGAACGGCCTCGGCCATCGCCCTCTCCGAGGCCGGAGACCTCGAACAGGTCAACCGCCGTCTGAACGACGCCGAGCGGATCGCCGGCATGTGGCACGGGGGCCCGTGGGCCGCCGCCCTTTGGGAGGCGCGCGGCGTCCAGCGGCGGGCGCAGAAGAACGAGGTCCGGGCGCTGGCGGCGTTCGACGAGGCGGCCACGCGTTACGAAGAGCTGGGCCGCCCGCGCGATCAGGCGCGCTGCCGTGCGCGCATGGGGCGTTCTGACTAAACCCCCGTCACCCGAACACGCGCGCGAAGATCGCGTCGACGTGCTTCAGGTGATAGCCGAGGTCGAACAGCGCCTCGAGCTCGGCGGCGCTCAGCGCCCTCCCGACGTCCTTGTCGGCCTTGAGAAGGCTGAGGAAGTCCCCTTCGCCGCGCCACACCGGCATCGCGTTGCGCTGCACGAGTTCGTAGGCGCGCTCGCGCGACACGCCCTTCTGGGTCAGCGCCAGGAGCACGCGCTGCGAATGGATGAGACCGCCGAGCCGGTCGAGGTTGCGGCGCATCGCCTCCGGATAGACGACGAGCTTCTCGACGACGCCCGCGAGCCGCGCCAGCGCGAAGTCGAGGGTGATCGTCGCGTCGGGGCCGATCATCCGCTCGACCGAGGAGTGCGAGATGTCGCGCTCGTGCCAGAGCGCGACGTTCTCGAGCGCCGGCGTCACCGCCGAGCGCACCATGCGGGCGAGCCCGGTCAGGTTCTCGGTCAGCACAGGATTGCGCTTGTGCGGCATGGCGGACGAGCCCTTCTGGCCTTCGGAGAAGAATTCCTCGGCTTCCATGACCTCGGTGCGTTGCAGATGGCGGATCTCGGTCGCCAGCCGCTCGACGGACGACGCCACGACCCCGAGCGTCGAGAAAAAAGCCGCATGGCGGTCGCGCGGAATGACCTGGGTCGAGACGGGTTCGACCTCGAGGCCGAGCTTATTGGCTACATGCTCTTCGACCCGCGGATCGACGTTGGCGAAAGTCCCGACCGCGCCCGAAATGGCGCAGGTCGAGATCTCGTCGCGCGCCGCGACGAGGCGGGCGCGGGCGCGGGCGAACTCGGCGTAGGCGAAGGCGAGCTTGACGCCGAAGGTCGTGGGTTCGGCGTGAACGCCGTGCGAACGGCCGATCGTCGGGGTGAGCCTGTGCTCGAGAGCGCGGCGCTTCAGCGCCAATAGCAGCGCATCGACGTCGGCGATGAGAATGTCGGAGGCGCGCCTGAGCTGGACGGCGAGACAGGTGTCGAGCACGTCGGAGCTCGTCATGCCCTGATGGACGAAACGGGCGTCGTCGCCGATGAATTCCGCAAGATGGGTGAGAAAGGCGATGACGTCGTGCTTCGTCGTCTTCTCGATCTCGTCGATGCGCTTGACGTCGAATTTCGCCTTGCCGCCTTTGTCCCAGATCGCCTTCGCCGACTCCTTCGGAATGATTCCGAGTTCGGCCATGGCCTCCGCGGCGTAGGCCTCGATCTCGAACCAGATGCGGAAGCGCGTCTCGGGCGACCAGACGGCGACCATCTCGGGACGGGAGTAGCGGGGGATCATCGACGGGCTCGCATTTTGTCGGAGGCTCGCGCGCGGTCTATAGGAACGCGCGGCGGGAATCGAGGCCGTGAAGCCCGTCAGGGCCTATGAGGTTTTTTCCATGCCCTCGCAGAGCGTCGACGTCATCGTTCTGGGCGCCGGCATGGTCGGCGTCTCGGCGGCGCTTTATCTTCAGGCGCGCGGTCGGCGCGTCGTGCTCGCCGACCGCCATGGCGACGCCGGCGCCGAGACGAGCTACGGCAACGCCGGCCTCATTCAGAGCGAGGCGGTGATCCCCTATACGCTGCCGCGCGGCCTCGCCGACATCGCCAGCGCCGCGCTCAACCGCGATCCGCGCGCCCATTTCCGCTACGGCGCGGCGCCGGCCAATGCCCAGGCGCTGTGGCGCTACTTCCAGTTTTCGCGCTCCTCGCGGGTTCAGGAGACCGCGACCGCCATGAAACCGCTGGTTTTCGCCGCGACGGACGAACATCGAATGCTGGCTGAAGCGGCGGGCGCCCTTGACCTCCTGCGCCCCACCGGCTGGATGAAAGTGTGGCGCACCGCGCGCGGCGAGGATCAGGCGCGCCGCGACGTCGAGGACCTGAAGGTCCATGGCGTCAACGCGCGCTTCCTCGATCGCGAGGGGGTTCTGGCGCTCGAGCCGCATGTCGGCGAAGCGGGACGCGGGGGCTTCTTTTTCCCCGAGCCGACGAGCACGCCCGATCCGCAGGGGCTTGCGCGCGCCTATGCGGCGCTTTTCATCCGGCGGGGCGGCCGCCTGATGACGGGCGACGCGATGACGCTCGAAAAGGCGCCCGCTGGGTGGATGGTCACGACCGTCGAGGGGCGGGTCGCGGCGCACGACGTCGTGATCGCGCTTGGGCCGTGGTCGAACGAGCTTGCGAAAAAATTCGGGCTTCGGCTGCCGTTTTTCGTCAAGCGCGGCTACCACAGGCACTATGAGGCGCGCGGCAACGGAGGCTTGAGCCGGCCCGTGCTCGACATCGAAAAAGGCTATCTCGTCGCGCCGATGGCGCAGGGGCTCAGGCTCACCACCGGCGCCGAGTTCGCGCGCGCCGACGATCCCGCTTCGTCGGCCCATATCGACCGGCTCGAACCCTTCGCCCGAGAAATGTTTCCGATCGGCGCGCGGAAGGAGACGGCGCCGTGGCTCGGCCGGCGACCCTGCCTGCCCGACATGCGCCCGATCGTCGGGCCATTTCCCGGAAAACCCGGCCTCTGGCTCGATTTCGGCCACCACCACCTCGGCCTCACGCTTGGGCCCATCACCGGCCGGCTGCTGGCCGAAATGATGGCGGGCGCGACGCCCTTCGTCGACCCGGCGCCCTTCCGCGCCGAAAGGTTCGGATAAGGAAACGACGGGGCGTCGGGCGAACGCGCCCCGGGGGCAGACCTCAAACACAGTGGACCGAATTCGGCATAAGCCGACTGTGCAGCACGCTTCACGAATGTCTGGCTATGTGAGGTACGCCGTTGAAGCGCTAGCCGCCGCGCCGGTGTGAGATAGTCCTTGCAAAATCCGGTAACGTTCGATTGGTGAGGCCGATAATGATCGGACAGGAGGGGGACGTGAGGACATTGCTCCAAGCCGCGACGCTCGCCATCATCGTTGTGATCAACTTTTCAGGGGCCGCGTCGGCAGCACATCGCTGCACCAGCGCGCCCGCAGCCTCGGGGCCTGCTTGGACGCCGGTCATCTATCAAGGACACGCCGTCGAGGGGCTCTTCTACGCGCAAGCCCAATGCCCGGAGGGCTACAGGCCAGTGAGCGGGGGTGTCAGGTACGAAGGCGTTTGGGCGGACCCGGACTATGCAAGAAACTGGCAGCAGGTCGTGAGCACGCCGTATGACGAAACTCCGTTGCAGGAAGCGACAGCGTGGCGCTGCATGGTGCTCGCGGCACACCCCGCGACTGCGCAATCACCAAGCCCCTTATGGTGCACCGCCGTGTGCTGTCACTGGGACGATTGAATGACGGGGGTACAGCAGGCCTGAAGCACGGGGCCATAGCGCCACCGAGCCGTTTCGTGCGGACGTTCATGCGGACTTGCCGGCCGCCGCCGCGCAGGATTGGTTTCGCAAAAAACCTCCCTGTTACAGCTGTAAACCTCCCCTGTTACAGACGTAAACATCCCCTGTTCCGACGAAAACCCGGCCTGTTCCGAATCGTCTCTAAGTGTTTCACGTGAAACAGGTTTTTTCGATCGGGAGGGGGCCGTTGGGGCGCAATGCGCAGGGAACGCGGATTCGCCGCCTCGGAGACGCGGTCAGCAGTCGGATCGCTCGGGCCTTTCGGTCACGTATGCCTCCCCTTCCCGCGTCCGGCCGGTTGGCCTATTGAGGCGACAGCGCAAGGGAACACACGATGGCGTCTCGCGACGAGGTGATGGCGGCGCTGGCGAAAGTCGCCGGCCCGGACGGAAAGACCCCACTCCCGGATTCCGGGGCGATCGGGGGGCTCACCCTTCGCGACGGCAAGGTGTTCCTCGCCATTGTGGTCGATCCTACCCGTGCGAAGGACATGGAGCCCATGCGCGCCCGGGCGGAGGCGGCGATCAAGGCGGTCGCGGGGGTGACGGGCGCCGTGGTGACGTTGACCGCCGAGCAGGCGCGCGCGGTGGCGGGCGGCGGCCCGGCGCCTCACGATCACGGCCATGGCGGACAGACGCCGCGCGCCGGACGCGCCGCCCTGCCGATCCCCGGCGTCAAGCGGATCGTCGCCGTCGCCTCGGGCAAGGGCGGGGTCGGCAAGTCGACAGTCGCCTGCAATCTCGCCGTCGCGCTGGCGCGTCTCGGGCTCAAGGTCGGCGCGCTCGATGCGGACCTGTTCGGCCCGTCGTTGCCGAAGCTCTTCGGCCTCGCGGCCAAGCCTGAGATCGCGCCCGACGGCAAGAAGCTCGTCCCCCTCGAGGCCTACGGAGTGAAAGTGATGTCGATCGGCTTCCTGATCGACGAGGGCGCGCCCGTCGTGTGGCGCGGGCCGATGGTGATGTCGGCGCTGAACCAGCTCCTGCGCGAGGTCGCATGGGGCGAACTCGACGTCCTCATCGTCGACATGCCGCCCGGCACCGGCGACACTCAGCTCACCATGGCGCAAAACGCGCCGCTCACGGGCGCGGTGATCGTGTCGACGCCCCAGGATCTCGCGTTGATCGACGCGCGGCGCGGCATCGCCATGTTCAAGCAGGTGCAGGTGCCCCTCCTCGGCGTCGTCGAGAACATGAGCTACTTCCTCTGTCCACACTGCGGCGGCCGCACGGACGTCTTCTCGCACGGCGGGGCGAAGCTTGAAGCCGAGACGCTCGGCGTGCCGTTTCTCGGCGAGGCGCCGCTCGACCCTGTGATCCGCGCGAGTTCCGACGGCGGCCGTCCCGTCGCGGCCGATCCCGCGGAAAGCGCGCACGCCGGCGCCTTCCTCGACATTGCCCGGCGCGTCGCCGAGACGCTCGAAACCGGCGCGCCGGGCGCAAAGCCCGCGCCACGCATCCGTTTCACGTGAGGAACCGCCGATGGCCTGGCCGACCGACATCGTGGCGAAGGACGAGGGCCGCACTCTCGACGTCGCTTTCGACGACGGCGTAAGCGTCAGCATCACGGCGGAGCGGCTAAGGGTCGAGAGCCCGAGCGCCGAGGTCAGGGGCCACTCTCCCGGAGAGAGGCGCATCGTGACCGGCAAGGAGAACGTGCGCATCGTCGACATCGAGCCGATTGGCAACTATGCCATCCGGATCGTGTTCGACGACGGACATGCGACCGGGCTCTATTCGTGGGATTACCTGCGGACGCTCGGATCGGGGGCGCGCGCCTGACTTCGAGCGGACGCGTCGTCCTTCAAAAGCGTCCGAGCACGGTGCCTGCGATTTCGCACTGGAAGCTTTCCAGCGCCTGGGCGACGGTCTTGACGTCGGCGACCTTGGTTCGGTTGCGCCGTCCGAGCAGGATGGCCGAGCCGACGCGGGAGGCGACGACGTAGGCGTCCGCGTTTTCCAGCGCCGCGGGGGTATCGTAGATGACGACGCCGTAATTGCGCTGCGCGTTCTGGGAAAGGTTGAGAAACTCCTTGGAGCTGAGCAGCTCCTGCGGGTGCGGCGCGGTCGCGCCCGCCACAAGGAGAGACAGGCCCGGCACGATGTCGACCGCGACCGGCGGGGCGTGACCATCGACGTGGGTGAGCGCCTCGACGAGACCCTCGGTCTTCGCTTCGACTCCAAACAGCGACGCCAGCCTCGGCCGGCGCAGGTTCGCGTCGACCAGCAGGGTCGGCACCGCCATCTGGGCGAAGGAAAGCGCGAGATTGGCGGCGAAGTACGTGGCGCCGACTCCCCCGTGCGCGCCGATTATGGCGAAGGCGTTCTTGCCTTGCGAGAGCGCGCCGGTGGCGAGCGACGAACGAACGGATCGAAACGCTTCGGCTTCCGCGCTGAAAGGCTGAAACCCGACGACGAGTTCGCGCGAGAAGCGACTTTCGTCGCCGCCAAAGCTCAAGACCGGGTAATTGTAACGCTTCGAAAGCGCCAGGAAGAGGCTGTCGCGTCGAACAAGCCCGAGCGTGATCGCCGCCTCGCCGAAGGTCAGGCCCTTTCGGCGCTGAAAGCCGCGGATGGCCTCGACCTGAGCCTCGCTCAGGTTGCCGGCCGCCAAAATCTGCTGCTCGATCGGATCGATGCTGGCGTGCAGCCCGACCATATCCGGATCCAGTTGGCGGTTAGAGTTCAAGGTCACCTGCTCACGCGGTTTCATGGACGGCCGCATTGCGACACGGGGTCCGGCGGCTCCAAAAGTCCGCCGACAACGATGATCCTTCGCCTGCCCTAATTTGCCTGATGCCCTGTCTTGAGCATTTATTGGATCAGAACAGCCTTTCCTTGACAATGATCATGTCGCCAGGCTGAACATCGTCGTCAAGCGAGGCAGGAACTTCCATCGTCTGTCCGTCGGCCTGCTTTCGTTTGATCGTCATGCGCGACTCCGTCCCAAGAGACCCCAATCCGCCTGCGATTGCGATCGCCTGCTGGACTGTAATCGGCTTGGTCAACTGATACTCGCCGGTTTTTCCGACCCACCCGTACATGTAGTAGTAGGGCGCCTGCTCGATGAATATTTCGTCGTCGTTCTGGACGAAAATGTGGTCGCCGTCGATTTTACCAGACATGAGATCCGGCCCGTTGAAGCGCTGGATCGTCTTGCCGTGAGGTCCGGGTCGCTTCAGCAGGACGCTCGCCCCGGTTTCTCTCACGCCCCCAGCGCGCGCCAGGATCTGCGAAAGCGTCGTCGTTCGATCGATCGTGTACAACCCGGGCGAGCCGACCTGGCCGGCGACGCTCACTTCCGCTCCGAAGTTCGCCACTTCCACCAGCACGTGGGGATCGTTGACGATCTGCCGCGACGCGAGGCGGCGTTCGATCGCATGCGCCAGGCCGTCCTCCGACAGGCCCGCCGCTTTGATCCTGCCGACATAGGGAAACTGGATTGTGCCGTCGACTTCGACGCGAGACGTCGTGTCCAGATCTGGCTGGCTCACCACCTTGATCGTCACGACGTCGGACTTTTCGAGCACCCGCCCGCCTTCAGCGGCGGCGGGCCCGGTCGACGCGGTTGCGAACGCCAACGCTGCGACGCAGGCCATCCAAATCGAATTCTTTTTCAGCATTGTTCGCATCGTCGCGCTCCAAGTCCCAGTTGCTCAGTGCGGGTTGAAGTTTAAGGCCAGCATGATCACGCTGGTGTTCGTCGTGGCGTATTGTTGCAGGGTTCTGTAGTAACTGTAGCTGAGGTTCGCCGCAAGAAACGGCGTGATGGTGTACCCGAGATGGACGCCGGCGGAGTAGCTCCGCTGCGCAGAGGCGAAGAACCCGAACGCCTGGCCCGTCGCCTCAGGCGTCAGCGTCCCGAAACTGTAGGACGTCGACACCGACGCCCCGACGGCGAGCTTCGGCGTCCACTGATAATTGACGCCCGCGCTGGCCGATTCGCTGACCTGCAGATTGCTGATGATGCTGGTCGGCGTCGATGCCGAGCGCGACACCGCCGCGCTGAAGGAGAGCTTTGGGGTGGCCGACCATTGCGCGGTGAGGGAATATTGCGGCTGCCAGGCCGTCGGCACCCTGGAACTGAAGAAGTCGTTGCTGACCGCGCCCAAGATGCCAAGCTGAGCGGACATCGAAAAGTTCGGGCTAAATATTCTCGTGTATGTCGCAGAGACAGAGTCGGTGGTAATTTTGTTGACCAAGCCGAAGGCGTTCAACGTGCTGCCACGATTGTTGTAATTGTTGGCGGACATTGTCGTGGTCAAACCGAGAGTATTTGTCTCGGAGACCGAATAGTTGATGCCGGCTGTGATGAAAGCGGACTGATAGTCTGAGGTTTGATCCAAATTCGGATTGGAGTAAGGGTTCGTCGGGCTATAGACCGTGTTGGCGTTCAACACCCCGGACGAAGCAGAATTCTTCGAGTTTGATAGACCCGTGCTAAGCGTGGCCGAGTAATTGCTGTTTAACGTACAACTCGTGCCGGCTGAGGCAGATATGGTCGTCGTTGAATTGATGTAGTTGACGCCAATCTGCTGTCCCGGCTGCGACGGGCTGGTTTGTTCCGAAAGACTCAAGTTTCCCGAGCACTTCGAAGTCTGATAGTGATCGCTGATTGACGCCGACTGGTTGATGCTATTCAGTCCAGGGTCCTGCAGATACCTATTCATACCCGCAGAAATACTGCCCGCGAACTGGTTTGCGTCCTGATTGCTCGTGAAAGAAATTCCGAAGCTGGACATCGACACCAGGGAGCCGATCGGCTTGTAGTTGTTATAGTATGTCGACCCGAGCGAAGTGGGCGCATTGCCGACATTGCTGTTGTAGCCCACTGATTCGGCAATATGGAATTGTACCGGCAGGTCGTTCCAATTCTCCGGCGGATTGGCGAAGATCCCAGTCGACTCGGGTAGAAGCGGCTCGATCGAGGCCCAGTTCAGAAGCGACAGGTCGTCCGCCGCAGCAGCGCCAAGTCCGGCCAGCGTCGCAATCGCTGCGAGCGTCAAGGCGGCGCCCCGGATCATCGGTCTTTATCGCTCCGAGGCCCGTACACGCTTCGTCTCCTGGCAGCGCATTATACGATTCGACAACAGGTCGTTAACGATTCCCGTACCGCCGCCCCAATTCTCCTAAAAAACAGTGTTTTCCACTGTTAATTTAGGTTTTCCCGGTCCTGCTGGGCCGGCGTGACGCTTCTCCCCGATCCTGCTCCGTAAACGGACGTCAAGCCCCCCGGCCCAGCCACCCGTCCAGATCGCGCCCGATCGCCTGTCGCACGATCCAATTTTGCCCGCCTCTCATGCCTATTTTTATCCCTCTCGGGACCCTTGGCATCTTCCCCATTACCCATATTCCCCGCGGCGCGACAAGGTGACAAAAGCCACACTCGATCCAAAAACGCAGCGTCGCTTAACAGATTCATTATGGACACACCTGTCTAGACCATGAGCCCTCAACGGGTTAGCCTTTCGCCTGCACATGTTTTGCAGGAAACGGCATGAAGTCGCACTATCGGGTTGCGGTGGTCGGAGGGGGCGTCGTCGGCGCCTCCGTCATTTACCATCTTGCCAAGTTGGGCTGGACCGACATCGCCCTGATCGAGCGCTCCGTCCTGACCGCGGGGTCGTCCTGGCATGCGGCGGGCGGCTTTCACGCGCTGAACGCCAATCCGAACATGGCCATTTTGCAGGCCTACACGATCGACCTCCTCCAGGAGATCGAGAAGGAATCGGGTCAGGCGATCGGCATGCATATGACGGGAGGCGTGCATGTCGCCTCGGCGCCCGAACGGTGGGAATGGCTGCAGGCGAACTACAGGCGCTTTCAGGCGATCGGGATCGAGGACGTGCGCCTCATGACCCCCGAGGAGATCAAGGCCGCCTGCCCCGTCATCGACATCGAGGGCGTGCTCGGCGGCATGTGGGCGGACCGGGAGGGCTACGTCGACACGACGGGCACGGTCTGGGCCTACGCGGGCGCCGCGAAGAAGCGCGGCGCGGAGGTGATCGAGCACAATCGGGTCGTGGAGCTCAGGCAGAGGCCGGACCGGACCTGGGATCTCGTCACCGAAAAGGGCGTCGTCAACGCCGAGCATGTGGTCAACGCCGCCGGCCTTTGGGCGAAGCAGGTCGGGCGGATGGTCGGACTCGAACTCCCCCTCTCGCCGCTCGAGCACCATTACCTCATCACCGAGACGATCCCAGAAATCGCGGCGCTGAAGGCCGAACTGCCGATGGTGGTCGACCTCGAGGGCTTCACCTACATGCGGCAGGACCAGAAGGGCATGCTGGTCGGCATCTACGAGACAAACCCGCAACACTGGTCGATGGACGGCGCCCCGTGGGACTACGGGGTCGAGCTCCTGCAGGAGAACATCGACCGCATCGCGGGAGAGCTTGAACTCGTCCACCGCCGCTACCCGGTTCTGCAGACCGCCGGGATCCGCAAGTGGGTCAACGGCGCCTTCACCTTCTCGCCGGACGGCAATCCGCTCGTCGGCCCGTCGCGCGGGCTCCCCGGCTACTGGCTGGCGTGCGGCGTGATGGCGGGGTTCCTGCAGGGCGGCGGGGTGGGCAAGACCTTGGCCGAATGGATGGTTCACGGCGAGCCGGCCGAGGACGCCTTCGCCCTCGACATCGCCCGCTACGGGCCGCACGCCTCCAACCGGGAATACATCCGTCAAACGACGGGCGAGTTCTACGCCCGCCGCTTCGTCATGACCTATCCGAACGAGCAGCTTCCGGCCGGCCGGCCGCTGAAGACGACGCCGGCTTACGACGCGATGACGGCCGCGGGCTGCCAGTGGGGCAATTCCTGGGGGCTCGAGACGCCGCTCTATTTCGCCCCGGCCGGATTCAGCGAGAAGCCGACGCTCAAGCGCTCGAACGCCTTCGACATCGTCGGGGCCGAGGCCCATGCCGTGCGCGAGGGCGTCGGGCTTCTCGATATCGCGCCGTTCTCGCGCTACGAGGTGACCGGCCCCGAGGCGGAAGCGTGGCTCGACGGGATGACGGTCGCGCGTCTGCCGAAGCCCGGACGCGCAAAGCTCGCGCCGATGCTCTCCGAGACGGGAAAGCTCAAGGGAGACCTGACCGTCATCAACTGGGGCGACGGGACCTTCTGGATCGAGGGCTCCTACTATCTGCGCGCCTGGCACATGCGCTGGTTCGCCAACCACGCCCGCGACGGCGTCAGCGTTCGCGACATTTCCGACGACGTGATCGGCTTTTCGATTTCCGGCCCGAAGGCGCGGACGCTTCTCGAGCGCGTCACCCATCAGGACGTCTCGAACGCGGCCATGCCGTTCATGGCTGCGGGCGCCGTCGACGTTGGCCTCATACGCGCGCGCGTCTCGCGCATCTCGGTCGTGGGCGAACTCGGGTACGAGATCAACTGCCGGGCGCTCGAACACGAGGGCCTCAGGCGGACGCTGCTTGCGGCCGGCCACGACCTCAAGTTGAGGGAATACGGCTACAACGCCCTCAATTCGCTTCGGCTGGAGAAGAGCTTCGGCATCTGGTCGGCGGAGTTCACCCAAGGCTATACGCCCCGCATGACCGGCATGGACCGATGGATCGCCTGGGACAAGGGCGACTTCGTCGGCAAGGCCGCGGCGATCGCCGAACGCGACGGGCCGGCGCCCTCGCATCTGCTCGTGACACTGACGATCGACGCGCTCGACGCCGACGCCTCCGGCTATGAACCGGTGTGGCGTGACGGCCGCAAGACCGGCTTCGTCACCTCGGGGGGCTACGGCCACACGATCGGCAAGAGCCTCGCGATGGCGCTCGTCGCGCCCGAGAGCGCAGCCGTCGGGACGGAGCTTTCGGTCCATGTCGTCGGCGTCGAGCGGCGGGCGCGCGTCATCGCGCCTTCGCCCTACGATCCGGCCGGCAAGGCGATGCGTCTGTGACGGCGCTGGCGCACTCATCGGCGAGCGCCCGGGCGACGCGCGAGGACTGGCTGGCGCTGGCGCTTCAGCTCTTCGCCCGGCGCGGGGTCGGCGCCGTCACGGTCCTCGACCTCAGCGAGCGGCTCGGCGTCTCCCGGTCGAGCTTCTACTGGCATTTTCGCAGCCGCGAAGGGCTTCTCGACACGTTGATCGAGCGCTGGGAGGCGCTGAACACAAGGTCGATCCTCGATCAGGCGAGCGCTCCGGCCGCAACCATCACGGAGGCGGTCTGCAACGTCTTCCGCTGCTGGGTGGACGCGGCTCTCTTCAGCCCCCGGCTCGACATGGCGGTGCGCGACTGGGCGCGCGTTTCGGCGGCCGCGCGCCTGCGTCTCGTGCGCGCCGACCGCGCCCGCATGGACGCGATCGAGGCGATGTTCGCGCGTCACGGCTACGCCCGGGCGGACGCGCTCGTCAGGGCGCGGGTCCTCTACACCATGCAGATCGGCTATTACGCGCTCGACATCGCCGAGCCGATCGAGGCGCGGCTCGCGCTTGCGCCAAGCTATCTCGAGAGCTTCACCGGCGTCACGCCGCGCGCCGAGGAGCTCGCCCGCTTCCGCGCCTATGCGATGCGCCATGCGTCCGCTCCCGACTTCGAGGAGCCGGCATGACCGCCCGCTATTCCGCGCTCACGATTTTTCGCGAAGGTCTCGGCGGCCACAAGGGCTGGCCTCAGGCGTGGCGCAAGGCGAGCCCGAAGCCGGCTTACGATTTCGTCGTCGTGGGCGGCGGCGGACACGGCCTCGCGACCGCCTATTACCTCGCCAGGACCCACGGCCAGCGCCGGGTCGCGGTGATCGAGAAGGGCTGGATCGGCGGCGGCAACACCGGCCGCAACACGACCGTCGTGCGCTCGAACTATTTCTACCCGGAATCCGTCGCCCTCTACGATCTTGCCCTCAGGCTCTACGAAGGGCTGTCGCGCGACCTCAACTTCAACGTCATGCTGAGCCAGCGCGGCATTCTCAACGTGTCGCATACGCCGGCGCAGCTCGAGATCGCCGCCCGCCTCGCCAACGCCATGCAGCTCAACGGCGTCGACGCCGAGCTCTGGGGCCCCGACGAGATCCGCAAGCGGCTGCCCATGATGACCCAGTCGCTCGACGCCCGCTACCTGCCGAACGGCGGCGTCTGGCAGCCGCGCGGCGGCATCGCGCGCCACGACGCCGTCGCCTGGGGCTACGCGCGCGCCGCCGACGGGCTCGGCGTCGACATCGTCGAGAACTGCGAGGTCATGGGCTTCGTCATGGAGAACGGCGCTTGCTGCGGCGTCGAGACGACGAAGGGCGAGATCCGCGCGGGGGCGGTCGGCGTCGCCGTCGCCGGACATTCGTCCGACCTCATGGCGAAGGCCGGCGTCAGGCTGCCGATCCATTCCTATACGCTCCAGGCGATGGTCAGCGAACCGACCAAGCCCTGCCTCGACATCGTGCTCCTGCATCTCGGCACGGGCACGTATGCGAGCCAGTCCGACAAGGGCGAACTCGTGTTCGGCGGCGGCCTCGACCGCGTCCCCTCCTATGGCCAGCGGGGCACGCCGCCGATGCAGGAGATCGTCGTCTCGGGCCTGACGGAGATGTTTCCCGCCTTCGGCCAACTGAAGCTCATGCGCCAATGGGGCGGCGTGGTCGACGTCGTCCCGGATTCCTCGCCGATCATCGGTCCCTCCCCCGTCCCCGGCATTTTCCTCAATTGCGGCTGGGGCACCGGCGGCTTCAAGGCGATCCCGGCCGGCGGGACGCTGCTCGCGCACCTCCTCGCGACGGGGTCGCATCACCCGATCAGCCGCCCCTTCGACCTCGACCGCTTCGCGACGGGCCGCCTGATCGACGAGGCCGGCGCGTCCGGCATCGCGCATTGACTTTTCCGATCCGGTTTTGAGCCTTTTCAATGGGTTGCGCGAGATTTTCCGGGCGACTTGCAGGCGACAGGACTTGGATCAGGCGCCGAGCGCGGCAGCCGGGGCGGCGCCATTTGCGGCCTGGTTTTCCGTGTTTTCAATGGGTTGCGGCGCCTTATCGGCCCATGTGTAACTCCCAAGCGATAGGCTCCCACGGCCGTCATCGCGAGCGTGAGCGAAGCGATCCAGTGGCCACGCGCCGGGCTTCGAGCCGTTCCCACGCAAGAATCCGCCGGTTGTCGAAGTCGGCGGTCTGGATCGCCACGTCGCTTCGCTCCTCGCGAAGACGGAGCCCTCACCTTGGGAGTTACGCCCATGTGCGACCCCGGGGGACGAGCCTGCCCAGGGGACGTTGGGTCCGGAAAAACGGGCCGCCGCTTTTCGCCGGGCGCGGATTCCATCTTATCAGTGGTTTGCAGCAGATTTTCCGGGCGTTCGTCACGCGGCGCGCGCCGCCCCTCGAGGGCGAGGTCGGCGGCGGGTGCGCTGGATGGCCCCGTCGCTTCGCTCCTCGCGACGACAGAGCCGCCACCTTGGCTGTCACCGGCGTTCGCCACGTGCGCCCCCCGCGACAAGCGCAGCGGACGTCCCTGGAGTCGGGACGAGGCGCGGGAACGCGTCCCGACACATGCCGTTGATGAGGAAAGGCGGAGAACACAGGTTCATCTTTCTGATCCAGCCAATAGAACATATGTAGAACAACTTAAGGCGGATGTCAACATTTTCGCCTCCTCCCCATCCATCAGCCAGGATCGCCACGATGACGACATTCGTTCTCATTCCGGGCGCCGGCGGGAAACCGACCGCGCGGACCCTGAGCCCGTCGGAGACCGGCAACGACCGCAAATCCGCCAAGTTTTCGGGAACCTTTGGCGCCCTCGGAAATTGGCCCTCGGCGCCCGCCCCGGCGGCCCAAAGTCTCCAGAGGGGCGCCCCAAGTCTCCAGAGGAAGGAGGGTACGGATGGACGCGACGCTCAGCCTCCTCAACCTCGCCGGCGCGATCGCCCTCCTCCTGTGGGGCGTCCACATGGTTCAGAGCGGCGTTCAGCGCGCCTTCGGACCGGACCTCAGACGCATCCTCGCCAAGGCGCTCGGCGATCGCTTCAGGGCCGCCGCTGCCGGCGTCGGCGTGACCGCCGTCCTGCAGAGCAGCACGGCGACGGGCCTGATGATCGCCTCCTTCGCCGGCGCCGGCTTCGTCGCGCTCATTCCGGCGCTCGCCGTCATGCTCGGCGCGAACGTCGGAACGACGCTCATCGTGCAGGTCCTTTCGTTCGACGTGTCGCGCGTCTCGCCGCTTCTTCTGCTCGCGGGCGTTGCGATGTTCCGGACCGGGGGCGCAAGGACGCGCGACATCGGCCGGGTCGCCATCGGGCTCGGCCTGATGCTGATCGCGCTGCCCCAGCTTCTCGACATCATCACGCCTTACGAGGACGTTCCGAGTTTGAGCATCCTCATGGGCGGGATCGCGACCGACCGGCTGATCTCGGTCCTCTTCGGCGCGCTTCTCGCCTGGGCCGCCCATTCGAGCGTCGCGGTGGCGCTGCTCGTCATGTCGTTCGCCGAGAAGGGCGTCGTGCCGCTGAACGCCGCGCTGGCGCTGATCGTCGGCGCCAATATCGGCACCGCCCTCAATCCCCTCTTCGAGGGCGCGCGGGGCGGCGACGCCGCCGGCCGGCGGGTCGTCGTCGGCAACGTGGTCACGCGTCTCGCCGGCGCCGCGGTCGCGCTGCCGCTGCTGACGCCCGTCGGCGTCGGACTGGTGCAGATCGAGCCGAACCTGTCGCGTGCGGTGGCGGACTTCCACACCGGCTTCAACGTCATCGTCGCGCTCGCCTTCCTGCCGCTGCTCGGCCCGCTGGCGCGGCTCCTCGAGCGCCTGATGCCCGAGCGCGTCGCCGCAGCCGATCCCGGCCGTCCGCTCTATCTCGACGAGGCGGCGCTCGAGACGCCGGCGATCGCGCTCGGCCACGCGGCGCGCGAGGCTTTGCGCATGGTCGACGTGCTCGACGCGATGATCGAGGGCGCGGCCGACGCGCTCGGCGGCAAGGACCGGGAGGCAGCGGCGCGGGCGCGCGGGCTCGACGACGTGCTCGACGCGCTGAACAGCGGCATCAAGCGCTATCTGACCCGCCTCGATCCCGAGAGCATGACCGACGACGAGCACCGGCGCGCCGAGGCGGTGCTGAGCTTCTCCCTCAACATCGAAGCGGCCGGCGACGTCATCGAGCGCAACGTGGTGAGTTTCGTCTCGAAGCTCATCAAGCGCGGCGGAGAACTCGCGGAAGACGACCATCGCGAGGCGCAAGCCGCCTTCGAGGCGGTGCGCGCCAACCTGCGTGCGGCGGCCTCCGTGTTCATGACCGGCGACCGGCGCGCCGCGCGGGTTCTCTCCGATCAGAAGATGGAATTCCGGCGGCGCGAGGCCGAGGCCATCCGCAGCCAGTTCGCCAGGCTGCGCGACCGGGGCGAGGCGAAGGGAGCGGCGGCCTCGCCGCTCGATCTCATGCGCGACATCAAGCGCCTCAACGATCATCTTGTGGCGGGCGCGGCCTATCCGGTCCTCGAAGCCTCGGGCGAACTCATGCGCAGCCGCATCGCAGGCGACGACGGCCCGGCGCCGACCTGAGGCTGCCTTCAGGACGCGGACTTCGCCTTTGCGGCAGCCTTTCGCTTGCGGGCTTTCGGCTTGGCGGAGGCTTTTGCCTTGCCGGCCTTCGCCTTGGCGACCGCCTTCGGTTTGGCGGCGCGTTTTGGCTTGCCGGCCCCCTTCCCCTTGGCCGCGGTCTTCCCCTTTGCGGCGGCTTTTCGCTCGGCGGCGGCCTTCCTCTCAGCCGCGCGCTTTCGCCTGGCGAAAGCCGTTACCAGTTTCCTGAGCTCGGGTTCCTTGATCATCGCGGCAGCCTTGCCCGGATCGACCCACCGGGCAACTCGCTGTTCGGATTCCTGCCAGACCTCGCTCTGACGTTTCACGTGAAGAGGGAAGACCTTGACCTCGCAAAGCGTCCGCTTGTCCGGCTCATCGAGCAGCTTCTCGTACGTGAAACGTCCGATCGTTTTCGCGCCGACTTTGCCTCTCACGCCGGCTTCTTCGAAAGCTTCGCGGGCGGCGGACTTGGCCGGCGACAACCCCCGGATCGGCCACCCCTTGGGCACGATCCATCGTCGGGTCCGACGCGTCGTGACGAGCAGCACCTCGAGGCTGGCGTCCTCCGCGAGCCGATAGGGCAGCGCGCCGTACTGGACGCGCACCGCGCTCTTGAGCTTGCGTTTGCCCGGCTTGCGAGAAATCTCGGAAACCCCCAAATCGTCGATCGTCTCCCGTTTCAGGGCTGTACCGGCTTCGCTTGAGGAGAGCAACGCCGGAGCCGTCCGCGGGAGCTCTTTGCGCGCAGGCGCCTGACGTCGTAAGCACGGGCTCACGTCCTCAATCGACAAACGAGCTTTGTCTCCATGCAGTTCCCCTGCCCGTTCTGCGGGCTCCGCGACGAGACCGAATTCCATTACGTCGGCGAGCCGAAGGCGCGGCCGGAGCCGGCCGCGGAAGTCGGCGACGCGGAATGGTCGGGCTATCTCTTCTTCAACGCCAACCCGAAGGGCGAGGCGCGCGAGGTCTGGCTGCATCTGACCTGCATGGAGATGTTCGTGATGACGCGCGACACGCTTGACAATGCGGTCATCGTCGATCGCGCCGCCGGCGCGCCCTCATCCGGCGCTTCGCGCCACCTTCCCCCTGAGGGGGAAGGGGGTTCGCCCCCTGAGGGGGAAGGGGGTTCGGCGCGATGAGCGGCGTCCGTCTGCCGACCGGCGGCGCGATCGACCGCGGCCGGCCGCTCGCCTTCACCTTCGACGGCAAGCCCTATCTCGGCTGCGGCGGCGACAGCATCGCCTCGGCGCTTCTCGCGAGCGGCGTCCGGATCGTCGGCCGCAGCTTCAAGTATCGCCGGCCGCGCGGCGTATGGGGGTTCTGGACCGAAGAGCCGAACGCCATCGTCGACGTGACTCGGGGCGGGCTCACGACGCCGAACCTGCGCGCAACCGTCGAGCCGCTCGAAAACGACATGCGCGTGCGCTCGGTGAACAGCGGCCCGACGGCGGCCGAGCATCGCGCCGCGGTTCTCGACGGCTTTGCGGGCTTCATGCCGTCGGGCTTCTACTACAAGACCTTCATCTGGCCGCGCTGGGAGACGTTCGAGCCAACGATCCGCGCCCTTGCCGGGCTCGGAACCGTCGATCCGGACAATCGTCCGCCGGCGGAAAATCCGCATTTTCATGCGCGCTGCGATCTCCTCGTCGTCGGCGCGGGTCCGGCCGGGCTCGCGGCGGCGGCGGCAGGCGCGAAGGCGGGGGCCGTCGTCTTCCTTCTCGACGACCGCGCCGAGACCGGCGGCCAGCTTCTCCATCGCGCGGCCATGATCGAGGGCGGCGACGGACGCGCCTGGGCGAAGAGCGTCAAGGCCGCGGTTCAAGCCGCCGGCGGGCGGGTGATGGCGTCGACGACCGCCTTCGGCGTCTACGACGGCAACCTCGTCATGGCCTGGCAGCGGCGCTTCGACCAGCCCGACGCGCTGTGGCGCATCCGGCCGAAGCGGATCGTGGTCGCCGCGGGCGCGATCGAACGGCCGCTCGCCATTCCCGACAACGACCGGCCGGGCGTCATGTCGGCGGATGCGGGGCTGGCCTATCTGCGCCGCGCCGCCGTCCGGGTCGGCGAACGGATCGTGCTCGCGACCAACAACGACGCCGCCTACCCTGCGGCGCAGGCGCTCGCCGAAGCCGGCGCCGAGGTCGAGATCGTCGATTGTCGCGCCGAGGGGCCGGCGACGGCGCTGAAAGTCACGCGCGGGGCCGAGATCGAGGGCGTCGAGGGCCGCAACGGCGTGACCGGCGTCAGGTTTGGCGGCGCGGTTCGCCCGGCCGATACGCTGCTTCTCTCGGGCGGCTGGACGCCGACCGTGCATCTCTACGCCCAGGCGCGCGGAAAGCTCCGCTACGACCAGACGCTGGCGGCGCTGGTCCCCGCAGCCGCCGTCGAGGGTATGGGGGTCGCGGGCGCGGCGAACGGCGCCTTCACGCTCGACGCGGCGCTCGCGGAAGGGCACGCGGCAGGCGGCGGCGAGGGCGCAGCGCCGAACGCGCCCGCGGGCGTCTATCGCGTCACGCCGCTTTGGCCGAAGCCCGACGCGCCCGGGCGCCGCTGGATCGACTTCGCCAGCGACGTGACCTTGAAGGACGTGGCGCTCGCGGCGCGCGAGGGCTACGTCTCGGTCGAACACCTGAAGCGCTACACAACGCTCGGCATGGCGACCGACCAGGGCCGGACGTCGAGCGTCAACGGCCTCGCGGCGCTGGCCGCGCTGACCGGCCGCTCGATCGACGAGACCGGGACGACGACCTACCGCCCGCCCTTCGTGCCAGTGCCGATGAACGTGATCGGCGGCCGGCGGCGCGGTGAGCTCATGAACCCGCTGAAGCGCCTGCCGCTCGAAGCCGAACACCGCGCCGACGGCGCGCAGATGCGCGAATACGGCGGCTGGCTGAGGCCGGCCTGGTACGGAACCGACCATCCCGATCACGCCATTCAGGCCGAGACGAAGCGCGCCCGCGACGCGGTCGCCCTGTTCGACGGCTCGTCGCTCGGCAAGATCGAGGTGATCGGCCCCGACGCGGCAAAGCTCGTCGACTTCCACAGCTACAACCGCCTCTCGACGCTGAAAGCCGGCAAGATCCGCTACGGTTTCATGCTGCTCGAATCGGGCGTCGTCTACGACGACGGCGTGACCTTGCGACTGGCCGACGACCGCTTCCTCGTCTCGTGCTCGTCGGGGCACACGGATGCGGTGGCGATGCGGCTCGAACTCTGGCGCCAGGACCGGTTCGACACGAAGAGCGTCGTCGTCCATGACGCAACCGCGCAATGGGCGACGCTGACGCTGACGGGGCCGAAGTCGCGCGATGTGCTGGTCAGCCTCGGCCTGGGGCTCGCGCTCGACGACCAGAGCCTGCCGCACATGGCTTTCGCCGTTGGAGAGTTCGAAGGCGCGCCGATGCGGGTCGCCCGCGTCAGCTTCACCGGCGACCGCTCCTACGAGCTCTCGACGCCTGTCTCGCGGGCGAAGCGCCTGCGCGCAAAAATCGTCGCGGCGCTGCCGAATTTCGGCGGCGGCCTGATGGGCTCGGAGGCCTTGATGATCCTGCGCGCCGAGAAGGGGTTCGTCATCGTCGGCAAGGACACCGACGGCTCGACGATGCCGCACGACCTCGGGGCGACCGCGCCGCGCGACCAGCGCAAGGATGAGTACATCGGCAAGCGCTCGCTGGCGCTGCCCGTCGCGCTCGATGCGGACCGCAAGCAGCTCGTCGGGATCGAAGTCGCCACGGGCGAGGCGCCGCTGCCGACCGGCGCGCATCTCATCGAGGGGACGGGCAAGGCGCGCCGCTCGCTCGGCTACGTCACGTCGAGCTACATGAGCCCAACGCTCGGGCGCCCGGTCGCGCTGGGCCTCGTCGCGCGAGGGAACGCGCGCATGGGCGAGACGCTCGCGATCGTCCATCTCGGCGCCGAGCGGCGGGCGCGGATCGCCCCGCTCGTCGCGCTCGATCCTGAGGGGAAGCGCCTGCATGCGTGAGACGAACTGGTCGCCGGGCCGGCCGCTCGACGGCGCGCTCGTCACGCGTCCCGGCTTCGCGGCGCGCGCCGTGACGGGGCTCGGGCAGACGATGATCTCGGGCGATCTCGCGGCGGCCCTGAAGGCGCTGGCGCGCGGCGCGCCGCTCCTCGGCCTCCACGCCCTCCTGCCGAAGGGCCGCCATGCCTTGCGGATCGCGCGCGACCGGGCGCTGCTGGTGACGCCCGCGCCGCTCGGCGCGGCCGACGGCTGGCGCGAGGGGTGGTGCGCGACGGCCATGGACGACGCCACTGCCGTGATCGAGGTCGAGGGCGCCGGCGCGGACGATGTGCTCATGCAGGCAACCGACGCGGACCTCGCGGCGGGCTCTCCGTCGGCCGCGGTGATGTTTGCCGGCCAGCGGGTGCTGCTGGCGCGGACGGGCGGCGGCTTCCGGCTGCACGTCGAGCGGCCCCGGCTCGAGGCGCTGCTGACTTGGCTCGACGGGGCGTGAGGCGCCATCGTCTGTCATTGCGAGCGAAGCGAAGCAATCCATCATCGTGGAGCGCGCGCATGCATGGATCGCTTCGTCGCTTTCGCTCCTCGCAATGACGGGCAAACGCAGGCACATCAACGCGTCGCGCCTGTGGAGCCGGGTCGAACAATCGCCCCGAAGCGCGTCTACGAAGCGCGCGCGGGACGGCAACGGCCGCGATCCCGTCATCCACACCGGAGAAGCGTCATGAGCACGTCGAAGAAGCCAAGCGTCGTCTTCGCCCACGGGCTTTGGGCCGATGGGTCCTGCTTCCAGAAGCTGATCCCGGCGCTCCAGGCGGACGGGCACGAAGTGATCGTGTCGCAGCACGGCCTCGACTCGCTGAAGAGCGACGTCGACTGCGTCAAGCGCTGCTTCGGGCGCGTCGGCGGCCCGATTGTCCTCGTCGGCCACTCCTACGGCGGGACGCTCATCACCCACGCGGGAACCGACGACCGGGTGGCCGCGCTGGTCTTTATCGCCGCGCTCGCGCCGGACGAGACCGAAACCTCGCTGAGCCAGCAGCAGAAGTTTCCCGCGACCGAGGCCCTGTCGCACGTCGAGGTCGCCGACGGCCGCATCTGGCTGCGCAACGATGGCGTGCCTTTCTTCGCTGGAGACTTGCCCGAGGCGGATCAGAGGCTCATCTGGGCGACCCAGGCCGTCCCCGTGCCCGACCTCTTCGGGCAGAAGCTCGACGGCGTCGCCTGGCGGTCAAAGCCGAGCCACTACATCGTCGCGACCGAGGATCACACAGTCCATCCCGATCTCGAACGCGCCGCGGCCAAGCGGATGAACGCCGTCACCGTCGAGCTGCGCTCGAGCCACGTCGCGATGCTCTCCCAGCCGCAGGCCGTCCTCGAGGTGATCCGGAAAGCGGCGAGCGCCGTCGCCGCGAAGTAGCGTCCTTCGAGACGCCTCCCCGGATGACTCCGGGGAGTGCGGGCTCCCCGGGACAAGGGGGTGTGAGAGCGACAAGTCAAGAAACTCCGGGGCTCGCAGAAACCTCAGGTAGAAGGCGACGAAAACCAGCACGATGCCGATGTTGGCCATCAGCCGTTCCCAGAACCGGTCCTTGAAGAACGCGACATCGGCGCCGACGATGACGGCGACCATCGCCGCCACATAAAGCGCCGAGGCGATCCGTCCGCTCATGTCAGACTCCAACCCTGCTGTCTAAAGATGCTGGGTCCTTCGCTCCCAGGCGTCGTCCCATAGCTTGTCGCGGTCGGCGTCGAAGACGAGGGCCGGATCGGCCTCGGCCGTCGCCCAAGCGCCCGCCTCGATCTCGCCCTCGAGCTGGCCCGCGCCCCAGCCGGCGTAGCCGAATGCGATGAGGCTCTTCGCCGGCCCGCTCTTCGCCGCGATGTCGCGCAGCACCTTGAGGCTCGAGGTCATCGAGAGCCGGTCGGTGACGGCGATGGTCTCGGCGATCCTGTAGTCGGAACTGTGGACGACGAAGCCGACCTCGGGCTGCACCGGGCCGCCGGCGAAGATCGGCACCTTGCCCGCAGCCTCGGCGCCCTTTGCGCCGACCGCGTCGAGCAGGTCCTTGAGGGTCTCCTCGCCGATCGGCCGGTTGAGGACGACGCCGAGCGCGCCGCTCTCGCTGTGCTGAACAATGAGGATCACGGCGCGCGCGAAGCGCGGGTCCTCCATGGCGGGGGTCGCGATCAAAAACTGGCCGGCGAGCGAGGTCCGGCCCGGCGCGTCGTCGGGATGGGGCGGCAGCGCGGCCCTCAAGAAGGCGGTCTGCACGACGAAGGCCGCGACGACGAGGGCGAGGCGAGGCTGCCAAAACGCGCCCATGGCGTGAACCTCAAAGGCTCCGGGAGAGTTGAAGGTAGCACGCGCTGGCGGCGAAATCCTCGGCGTTCGGCCGATCGCGTCCCGGCGACTTCGCCGCTGAACGACGCTATCCTTCGCTCTGGCCGGACGCGTCCAGGAGAACGACCGACATGCTTGCTGCACGCATCCACGGACACGGCGGAAACGAGGTCGTGACGCTCGACGAATTGCCGGCGCCGGGGCGGAGGCCGGGCGAGGTCCTCGTGCGCATGGCGGCCGGCGGCCTCAACCGGGTCGATCTCTACATGCGCAATTCGGGCGCGGGGATCACGCACCGGCTGCCGATCATCCTCGGGCTCGACGGCGCGGGCGTCGTCATCGAGGCGGACGCGGGCTCGAAATTCCGCGCGGGCGATGCGGTCGTGCTCTATCCCGGCCAGCCGTGCGAGCAATGCGCCTTCTGCCGCAAGGGCGAAGAGGTCCTGTGCACGCGCGGGAAGATCTTCGGCGAGCAGGTCGACGGAACTTTCGCCGAGATCGTTGCGGCGCCGGAGGGGAGTCTCTTCCCGAAGCCCGACGGGCTCGATTTCGTCGAGGCCGCTTCCCTCAGCGTCGCGTGGCTCACCGCCTGGCGGATGATCGCGACCAAGGCGCGGCTCGAGCGCGGCGAGACGGTGCTGATCTTCGGCGTCGGCGGCTCGGTGTCGCTGGCCGCGACCGCGATCGCGGCGGCGCTCGGCGCACGCGTCATCGTCACCTCGCGCGACGCGGCGAAGCTCGAGCGCGCGCGCGGCTTCGGCGCCGCGGAGACGATCCTCGACGAGGGCGGCGCGTCGATCTTCGAGCGCGTCATGGCGCTGACCGAGAAGCGCGGCGTCGACGTCGTGATCGAGAACGTCGGCAAGGCGGTGTGGCCGAGCGCGATGAAGGCGCTTCAGCGTGGGGGCCGGCTCGTCACCTGCGGCGCGACGACCGGCGGCGACCCGTCGGCCGACCTGCAACGCCTGTTCATCCGGCAACTCACCGTATTCGGTTCGACGCTCGGCAACCGTTCCGAGATGCGCCACCTCATGGCGTTCATCGCCGAGAAGGGCTTGAAGCCGCACATCGACAAGGTCTTTCCGCTGAGCGAGATCGCAGCCGCGTTCGACCTTCTCGAGTCCGGCAAGCAGTTCGGCAAGATCGGGCTGACGATCGGCGCTTGAACGTCCCCGCGTCCGTCATTGCGAGCATGAGCGAAGCAATCCAGGTGGCCGCGGTTCTCGATTGCTTCGTCGCTTCCGCTCCTCGCAATGACGATCGGGCGCGACCCCTCATCCGGCGCTTCGCTGCACCCTCCCCGCTGCGCGGAGAAGGGGATTTAAGACTTCGCGCCCACCAGCACCGGATCGGGACGGTAGGCCTCGGGGAAGAGGCGCTTCAGGGCGTCGATCTTCGGCAGGTCGTTGTAGA
The DNA here is from genome assembly GCA_963829505.1 of uncultured Alphaproteobacteria bacterium. Classification (GTDB taxonomy): domain Bacteria; phylum Pseudomonadota; class Alphaproteobacteria; order Rhizobiales; family Beijerinckiaceae; genus Roseiarcus. The sequence goes on along the minus strand of CAWHIL010000004.1, from coordinate 297,166 downwards.
CGATATAGGGATAGCTCGGATTGCGCGCCAGGAAATCCTGATGGTAGCCCTCGGCGGCGTAGAAGGTCTTGCCCGGCTCGATCGCCGTCACCACCGGCCTGCCGAAAGCGTGGGCCGCGTTGAGCTGGTCGACATAGGCCTTCGCGACCTGCGCCTGCGCCTCGCTCGTCGGGAAGATCGCCGAGCGGTACTGCGTTCCCTCGTCGGGGCCCTGGCGGTTGAGTTCGGTCGGATCGTGCGCCACCGAGACGTAAATCTGCAGGAGCTTGCCGTAGCTGATCTTCGCCGGATCGAAGGTGATCTTCACCGATTCCGCATGGCCGGTGTTGCCCTCGCTCGTCATCTCGTAATGCGCGGTCGAGGCCGCGCCGCCGGCGTAGCCCGAGACGGCCGAGACGACGCCGTCGACGTGCTGGAAGACGCCCTGGACGCCCCAGAAGCAGCCGCCGGCGACAATCGCGACCTCCCGCCCGGCGCCCGTCGCCGGCTCGTCCATGGCGGGCGGAGCGACGCGGCGGGCTGTCTCATCGGCGCGCGACGACGAAAGGGCGAACACGCCAGCCAGCGCGCCGGCGCCGACAAGCGCGGAAAGGCCGAGGCGGAAGCGGCGGGAAAGGGTGTCGGTCATTTGAAGAACCTCCGAGAATCCGACGCCGCGCCGTGCGGCCCATTCCGTCATCCCCGCGAACGCGGCGATCCGGAGGGCGGGCCCGCGGAGAGGAATGCCTGCTTTCGCGGGGCATGACATGCGGGGCGACACCATTGCTACGCCCGCCCCCGGCCTGCGTTACGGGGTCAGCCGGATTTTTTTGCGGCCACGGGCAAGAAAGGCGCATATCGTCTCCCCTTTCCCTCGCGCAGGCGAGCGGATAGCATAATCGATCACGCATGAACCATTGCCGGGAGGAACGCGGTGACGCCGCTCAACACAGTCGCGAGCTATTCGGTCGAAGAGGGCGTCGCGATCGTCACGATCGATTCGCCGCCCGTCAACGCGCTGTCGCAGGCCGTCCGCGAGGGCCTGAAGCTCGGCGTCGAGAAGGCGGAGGCCGACCCGGCCGCCAGGGCGACCGTCCTCATCTGCGCCGGCCGCACCTTCATCGCCGGCGCCGACATTACCGAATTCGGCAAGCCGCACGCGGCGCCCTTCCTGCCCGGGGTGCTCGACCTGATCGAGAACGCCAGGAAGCCGGTGATCGCGGCGCTGCACGGCACGGCGCTCGGCGGCGGCTTCGAGGTCGCGCTGACGGCGCACTATCGCATCGCCGTCCCGTCGGCGAAGGTCGGGCTGCCGGAGATCAAACTCGGCATCATCCCGGGCGCGGGCGGCACGCAGCGCCTGCCCCGCCTCGTCGGCGTCGAGAACGCGCTCGACGCGATCCTGTCGGGCGCGCCGTTCGGCGCCCGCAAGGCGCACGAATGGGGCGTCGTCGACGCGATCGCCGAGGAAGGCAAGCTCCGCGAGGCCGCGATCGCTTACGCCAGGCGCCTTGCGGACGAAAAGGCGCCCTTGAAGAAGGTGCGCGACCGCGACGAGAAGCTCAAGGAGGCGCGCGGCCGCCCCGAGATCTTCGAGGCGATCCGCAAGGCGCACGCACGGAAATTCCGCGGCTTCGAGGCCTGGGAGAAGGCCATCCAGTCGGTCAGGAACGCGGTCGACATGCCCTTCGACGAGGGGATGCGGCACGAGCGCGAGATGTTCATGGCCCTGCTTGGCGGAACGCAGTCGAAGGCGCAGCGGCATGTGTTCTTCGCCGAGCGGGCGGCGGCCAAGATCGCCGACATCGGCCCGGAGGTCGCGACGAAGAAGGTCGCGCATGTCGGCGTCATCGGCGCCGGAACGATGGGCGGCGGCATCGCCATGAACTTCCTCAACGCCGGCATCCCCGTGACCATCGTCGAGACCGCGAAAGAGGCGCTCGACCGCGGCGTCTCGATCATTCGCCACAACTACGAGAACACGGCGAAGAAGGGCCGCATGACCGCGGCCGACGTCGAGGCGCGGATGGCGCTCCTGACGCCGAGCCTCGACTTCGGCGCGCTGAAAGACGCCGACCTCGTGATCGAGGCGGTCTACGAGAACATGGATCTGAAGAAAGAGATTTTCGCGCGGCTCGACGGCGTCGCCAAGCCCGGCGCGATCCTGGCGTCCAACACGAGCTATCTCGACATCGACGCGATCGCGGAGAAGACGAAGCGGCCGGAGGACGTGCTCGGCATGCACTTCTTCTCGCCGGCCAACGTGATGCGCCTGCTCGAGATCGTGCGCGGCGCGAAGACGTCGAAGACGACGCTCGCGACGATCGCCGCGCTTGCGCCGAAGATCGGCAAGATCGGCGTCACCGTCGGCGTCGCGCACGGCTTCGTCGGCAACCGGATGCTCGCCGATCGCCAGCGCGAGGCGGGCAAGCTCATCCTCGAGGGCGCGACGCCGGCCGAGGTCGACCGCGTCCTGACCGATTTCGGCATGCCGATGGGGCCGTTCGCGATGAGCGATCTTGCGGGCCTCGACATCGGCTGGTCGGCCGAGACGTCGAAGCGCGAAAGCATCCGCGACATCCTGTGCGAGGAGGGCCGGCGCGGGCAGAAGACAAAGGCGGGCTTCTACGACTACGACGACAAGCGCAATGCGACCCCCTCGGCGCATGTCGAAAAGATCATCAAGGACTTCGCCGCCTCGAAGGGGATCGCGCAGCGGAAAATCTCCGATGAGGAGATCCTCGAGCGCTGCACCTACCCGATGATCAACGTCGGCGCAAAGATCCTCGAGGAAGGGAAGGCGCAGCGCGCCTCCGACATCGACGTCGTCTGGGTCTACGGCTACGGCTGGCCCGTCTATCGCGGCGGGCCGATGGTCTACGCCGATGACGTCGGACTGAAGACGGTGGTCGAGAAGCTCAAGAGCTATCAGGCGAAACACGGCGACGACTTCAAGCCGGCGGCGCTCATCGAAAAGCTCGCCGCCGAGGGCGGGTCGTTTGCGAAGACGTGAATTCCTTCGCCCCGTTCACGGGGAGAAGAGCCTGTAGCCGGGCTTGACCCGGCCATGGCCGAAGGCCGGATGAGGGGCGTGGGGGACTAGCCGCGGTGGCCAGTCACCAAGCCCCTCACCCTGACCCTCTCCCCGCGACGCGGGGAGAGGGAACTCGTTCAAGGAGCAATCTCATGCGTGAAGCCGTCATCGTCTCCACCGCCCGCACGCCGATCGGCAAGGCCTATCGCGGGGCGTTCAACGACACCCCGGCGCAGACGCTCGGCGGCCATGTCATCGCAGCCGCGGTCGCGCGCGCCAAGATCGAGGGCGGCGAGGTCGACGACGTTGTGATCGGGGCGGCAATGCAGCAGGGCTCGACCGGCGGCAATCTCGCCCGGCAGGCGGCGCTGCGCGCGGGCCTGCCGACGAGCGTCGCGGGCATGTCGCTCGACCGTCAGTGCGCCTCCGGACTCATGGCGATCGCGACCGCCGCCAAGGAGATCGTCGTCGACGGCATGAGCGTCGCGGTCGGCGGCGGACTGGAATCGATCTCGCTCGTGCAGAACGACAAGATGAACCTTTTTCGCGCCCGCGATCCGTGGCTCGTCGCGCACCGCAACGACGTCTACATGACGATGCTCGAGACCGCCGAGATCGTCGCCGAGCGCTACAAGATCTCGCGCGACGCGCAGGACGAATATGCGCTCGAATTGCAGCGGCGGACGGCGGCGGCGCAGGAGGCTGGCCGGTTCGACGCCGAGATCGTCCCGCTCGCGACTGTCATGAAGGTCGCCGACAAGGCGACCGGCGCCGTCTCCGACAAGGAGGTGCGCCTGACGAAGGACGAGGGCAATCGCGCCGACACGACGCTTCAGGGCCTGGCTGCGCTGAAACCCGTGTTTTCGGGCGGCCAGAGCATGAAAGAGGGTCACAACATCACGGCCGGCAACGCCTCGCAGCTTTCCGACGGCGCGAGCGCGGCCGTGCTGATGGAGGCGAAGCTCGCAAGCCAGCGCAATCTCGCGCCGCTTGGGATCTATCGCGGCATCGCGGTCGCGGGCTGCGATCCGGACGAGATGGGCATCGGCCCGGTGTTCGCCGTGCCGAAGCTCCTCAAGACGCACGGCCTCAAGGTCGACGACATCGGCCTCTGGGAACTGAACGAGGCATTTGCCGTGCAGGTGATCTACTGCCGCGACCGGCTTGGGATCGACAACGACAAGCTCAACGTCGACGGCGGCGCGATTTCGGTCGGCCACCCCTACGGCATGAGCGGCGCCCGCCTCGCCGGCCACGCGCTGATCGAGGGCAAGCGGCGCGGCGTGAAATACGTGGTCGTGACGATGTGCGTCGGCGGCGGCCAGGGCGCTGCGGGGCTGTTCGAGGTGGCGTGAGGGACGCCGGCGAGGGCGAGGATGCATGCCGATGCACGACCTCGTCCTGAGGAGCCCGCGTGAGCGGGCGTCTCGAAGGACGAATCCAGATCGCGCCGCCTTGCCCGCTGGAGCGTCCTTCGAGACGCGCCGCCTGCGGCGTCGCTCCTCAGGACGAGGATGAGTGGGGGCGCCAAGCTTGAACGATCCGCAGCACATGGCGCCGCTTGCGCCCTTTCATGGGGCGAAGCCTCCGGCGCCGCCATGGTTCGACGCGGCGATGGCGGACGCGCCGGAGCGGACCTTCATCGAGGTCGAGGGGGCGAAGGTCGAGGTCCTCGCCTGGGGCGAGCGCGGCAGGCCCGGCCTCATGTTCCTGCATGGCGGGGCGGCGCACGCCGACTGGTGGAGCTTCATCGCCCCTTTTTTCGCCGGGACGCATCGCGTCGTCGCGCCGACCTTCACCGGCATGGGAAGGTCCGACTGGCGCGAGCACTACGCCTTCGAGCAATTCGTGCGCGAGGCCCGCGACGCGGGGCGTATCGGCGGCGCCTTCGACGCCGGGCCGCCGGTCGTCGTCGGCCATTCGTTCGGCGGCCGGGTGACGATGGGTTTCGCGCGCGACTTCGGCGGAGAGATTGCGGGCGGCGTCATGGTCGATCCGCCGTTCTTCGCGCCGCAGAATTTCCGCCCCCCCGCGCCGCCGCAGCCGTCGCGGATGGCGCGGCCGAGGGCTTCGCTTGCGGCCGTCGTCGCGCGCTTCCGCCTCATGCCGCCGCAGCCCTGCCTGAACCCGTTCATCCTCGACGCAATCGCCCGCCGCTCGGCGCGCGAGGTCGTCGACGAGCATGGCAAGCCTGGATTCGCGCTCTGTTTCGATCCGCATTTCTGGGAGAAGTTCGGCCGCATCGACCCGGCGCCGATCGTCGCCTCGGCGCGCTCCCCGATGGCGCTGATCCGCGGCGCGAAGTCGAAGCTCTTCAAGGCCGACGACGCCGACTACCTCATGAGCTTCCTGCCCGCGGGCTCGCCCCATTTCGCCATCCCCGAGGCCGAGCACCATGTGATGATCGACCAGCCGCTGGCGTTCGTGGCGAGCTTGAGGGCGCTCATGGAAGCATGGCCGGCGCCTCTGCCAAACGGTGAGGGGCGGGACTAAAGGATCGGCGCTCGGCGCGAGAAGGGCCCCGCATGCACACGACGTCGGACGCTGCTATAATTGGTCAGGATAAGGGCCCGGATCATGAACATTGCGTCCCCGAAAGTCGATGAACTCGCCCGCCGTCTAGCCCGTCTGACCGGCGAGAACGTGGAGATAGCAGTGGAGCGCGCCGTCGAGGAGCGTTTGGCTCGGATCGGGGCCGGTCCGGAGCAGGGGGACCGGAAGGCCGCGTTGCGCCGCTTCTTCGACACCGTCTCCAGGATGCCGGTCCTCGATGCGCGGGCGGCCGACGAGATCATCGGCTACGGCCGTGACGGGTTGCCTCACTGATGATTCTGGACACCTCGGCGATCGTCGCGGCGATCGCTGAAGAACCGGACGCGTCCCGGTTCCAGAATGCGATGCTGAGCGCTCACGCGCTCGCGGTGTCGTCCGTGACGGTGCTGGAAAGCCGGATCGTCCTGCACGCGCGCTTCGGCGCCAGGGCGCTCGAGGCTTTCGAGGCCATGATCGCGGGGGCGCAAATCGAAGTAGTGCCCTTCGATTCAGCCATGGCGGAGGTCGCTTTCGACGCCTTTCGCCGCTTCGGAAAGGGCCAGGGCCACCCTGCGCAACTGAACATCGTCGACTGTGCAGCCTATTCTCTTGCCCGGGTTCGTGGCGAGCCGCTGCTATTCAAGGGAAGCGACTTCGACAAAACGGACGTCGCCGCGGCGCTTTGACATCGGCTCGATCCCCTCACCCCTGCCCCTCTCCCCTCGGGAGAGGGATTACTCCAGCCTCACCGTCACCACATCCGACGCCCCCTTGGCGTCGACGACGGTGACGCGGGCGAAGCCGGCGCCGTCGGGGGTCCAGGCGGAGGTGCGGCGGAGGTCCGCTTCGCCGACCGGCGCGCCGTTGACGAACCAGGCGAAGGGCGGAACGCCGCCGAGCGCCTTCAGCGCCAGCCGGCTCTCGTGCGCGCCATCGGCGACGCCGAGATCGACCCGGGCCCCGTCCGGCGGATAGGCGATCTTCAGCGCCGCCGTCTCGGTCGCGGCGATGGTCTTCGGCGCGTCTTTCCGTAAGTGCCGGAGCGGCGGCGGCAGATCGGCGGGGATGGCGGCGGTCACGACCCCCTTCGGCGGCCGGATCACCTCGACGTCGCGCCCGAGACGCGCGAAGGCGTCGAACAGGATGGGCGCCGCGGCCTGGCGGCCGATGAGGCCCGGCGTCGGACCGTTGTCGGGCCGGCCGACCCAGACCGCGATCGTCGTCCCCTTGTCGAAGCCGACCGCCAGCGCGTCGCGGAAGCCGTACGAGGTGCCGGTCTTGAAGGCGATGCGGCCGGAGAGCGAATTGGCCGGCGGCGGCGCGCCGCGCAGGATATCGGCGACGTACCAGGCCGCGACCGGATCGGTGACGCGGCGCGGGCCGATCATGGGCGCGGCGCCGTCGAGCCGTTCGATCAGCGCCGGCGCCTCGCCGGCGCGCGCGAAGCCCGCATAGAGCCGCGCGATGTCGGTCGGCGACACGCCCAGCCCCCCGAGGCCGATCGCGAGACCGACGGCGGCATCCTTCGGCATCGCGATCTCGGCCCCCGCGCCATGCAGGCGCGCGAGAAAAGTCGCCGGGCCGACGTCGGCGAGAAGTTCGATCGCCGGCAGGTTCAAGGACATCTGCAACGCCTTGCGCGCGGTCACCGTGCCCTGATAGCCGAGGTCGAAATTCTCGGGCGCGTAAGAGCCGTAGCGCGCCGGACGGTCGAACAGCACCGTCTCGGGATGGGCGAGGCCTTCCTCGAAGGCGAGCGCGTAGATGAAGGGCTTCAGCGCCGAACCCGGCGAGCGTGGGGCGCGCGACATGTCGATCGCCCCGCCGCGCGACGCGTCGTCGGGATCGGCGGCGCCGATGCGCGCGCGCACTTCGCCGCTCGCATTGTCGATGACGACGATCGCCGCCGAGAGCTTCGGGCCGAGGCGCGCGACGCTTTCCTTCGCCAGCGCCTCGAGCTTCGCCTGCAGCCGGGCGTCGATCGAAAGGCGGATGAGCTTCGCCCTGGGGTCGGAGGCGACCGCTTCCTCCGCCGCATGCGTCGCGAGCGTGGGAAATGCGCGCCGCGTCTCCGGCACGGGCTCGGACTTCGCCCGCAAGGCTTCGTCGGCGGACACGACGCCGCGCGCCACAACGCGGTCAAGCACGCGGTCGCGCGCGGCGCGCGCAGCGGCGGGAAAGCGGTCGGGCCGGCGCGCCTCGGGCGCCTGCGGCAGCGCGACGAGGAGCGCCGCCTCGCCGATCGTGAGCTTCGCGGGCTCCTTGCCGAACCAGGCGAGCGAGGCCGCGCGCGCGCCTTCGAGATTGCCGCCGAACGGCGCCAGCGTGACGTAGCGATCAAGCACGCCCGCCTTGCCGACGGCGCGCTCGATCTCTTCGGCGCGGGCGATCTGGCGAAGCTTCATCGTGAGCGTGCGCTCGGGCCTGGGCTCGATCAGGCGGGCGACCTGCATCGACAGCGTCGAGCCGCCGGAGACGATGTGGCCATGGACGAGCCATTGCCCGGCGGCGCGCACAAGCGCCCGCCAGTCGGCGCCGGAATGGTCGTAGAAGCGCCCGTCCTCGTAGGCGATCAGCATCTGAAGGTAACGCGGATCGACGTCGTGCGTCGTCGCCGGCAGCCGCCAGCGGCCGTCGGCCAGAGTGAAGGCGCGCAGCAGTCGCCCGTCACGGTCGACGACCAGCGTCGAGCCGTCGCGCGAAGCCGCGAGATCGAGCGGGGCGAGCGAGGCTGCGAAGCGCGTCCAGGCGAGGTTCGCGGCGAGGGCGGCGACGACGAGGAGCGCCAAGACGGCGATCAGCGTCAACGCGCGCAAACGCCGCTGCTTCTCCTCCCCCCTTGTGGGGGAGGCAGGGAGGGGGGTCTCGCCGCCCTCTCCAGCTTCCTTTGCGCGGCCTTGGGTCATGAAGGCAAGACGGCGGGCACAGCGTGACCCCCCACCCTGTCCCGCCCCCACAAGGGGGGCGGGGACGAAATCCGGCCGACGTCCCAGCGTACCATGCCCGCGCAGGGAGTTCTGGACGGGAACGTCAGCCGCGGCTGACTGAATCTCCGCTTGCGCCGCGGGCGGGACGGCGCGCTCACTTTCCCGTCACCTCGAGCGCGCCGAAGGCGGTACGGCCGTAGCGGTCGGGGGCGTACATGTCCTCGGCGGTCGCGGGCGGCCAGACATAGCGGCCAGGCGCGACGGCGCGCGCGACGTAGGCGATGTTGATGAAGGCCGACTGGCCCTTGGCGCGATTGAACACCGCGACGAAACGGTCGTCGCGGTATTCGGCGTGCGCCGGCGTCTCGTCGGTCGTCAGCCATGCGAAGCCGTCGACCGACCCGCCGTCGACCAGCGCCGGATTGTCGATCTCGAGCCCGGCCGGCAGCCGGTCGACGATCATCAGCCGCGCGAATTGGGCTTCCGACTCCGTCACCTTCAGCGCCACCACGACGCGCTCGTTCTGGGCGAGGCTCTTCACATCGAGCTTCTTGCCGTCGAGCGACCAGATCGTCCGCTCGATGGCGTAACCGTGCGAAGCCTCCGGCTCGGGCGCGATGGGCGAACCGGATATTGTCGTGACCAGTTGCACCGCGGCTTCGCCGGCGTTGGCGATGGCGACGGGCTTGGCCGAGAGCGCGCTCGCGGCGAACCTGCGGTTGAGCGCCCCCTTGACCGCGCCGCCGTCGACGGTGAACTGGCCGAGGGTTCCGTGCTCGGCCAGCGCCTCCGCGGCGAGCACCATCCAGCCGTTCTCCTGCGTGCTCGTGTAGCTGCGCCCGACCCGGGCGGAATCGAGCTCCGCCCCCGCCTTCGTGAGCGCGTCGGCCGGCATGTCGCCTGCAGCCGGGTTCGCCTCGGCGAGCAGCGCCAGCACGGCGGCCGCGTCGCGCAATTTCGAACCGTAGTCGGGCCGCGAGTAGCCGTCGTCTCTCTCCGCCGCGAGCCCGGCGAGGGCCCCCTCGAAGACCTTGCCGGCGCGGGCGCGGTCGCCGAGCATCGCGAGCGCCGCGCCGAGTTCCGCCTTGGCGAGCGGCGTCGTGAAGCCGGCGAGCTTGGCGTCGGAGAGATAGCGGAGATCGCCGATCACCGGACGTCCGTTGCGCGCCAGCACATAGAGCGCATAGGCGAGGCCGGCGTTGTTGTCGTCGTTCGGCTCCGGCGAATTGACGACCGTGTTGCGCAAGCGGTCGAGCGCCTGATCGAAGGCGCCTTGCGGAACTGCGAACTTCTGCTCTCGCGCGCGCGTCAGGAAGTCGGTGACGTAGGCGTTGAGCCAGGCGTCGTCGTCCTCGCTGTCGGCCGACCAGAGGCCGAAGGCGCCGCTCGAGCTCTGCCGGCTCATCTCGCGGTCGATCGCCTGCTTCACCCGCCCGTCGAGGTCGGGATCGACGCCAAGGCTTTCGAGCGAGGCGAGCCGGTTCGCGTAGAGAAGCGGCATCGCGATGCTCACTGTCTGCTCCGAGCAGCCGTAAGGGTAGCGGGCGAGCGCCTGCAAAAGCGCCGGCGCGTCGATCGCGCCGAACGGCGACGCCGAGACGGCGATCGAGCCCGTGCCGGGAATGAAGCCGTCGAGGAGGTCGCCCGAAATGGAGGTCGTTCCGCCGCCGGGCAGCGGCGTCACCGTACGGCGGTAGACGTCGGGCGCGCCGGACGCGACGCCGAGCTTGAAACTTTGCGTGAGATCGGCCTTCGGTCCGGTGAGGCGGAGATCGAGGTTGGCGACGCCGACCCCCGCCGCCGCGATTGGAATGTCGGCCGAGCGGCGCTGGCGCGCGTCGAGCCTGATCGTACGGCGGAGCGCGTCGGCGTCGGCCAAGAGCGGCCCATGCAGGTCGAGGTCGAGCGTATAGTCGCCCGCCTCGCCCTCGACGTTGTCGAGTTCGACATGCATGGTCGAGCGGTCGCCGACGTCGAGGAAGCGCGGCAGCGTCGCGGAGACGACGACCGCGTCGCGCACGATGACGTCGCTCTGAGCCGAGCCGACCTTGTCCCTGCTCCAGGCGACGGCTGCGAGCCTGATCGAGCCGTTGAACGCCGGCAGGTCGAAGTTGACCGTCGCCTTGCCCTGATCGTCGAGCTTGACCACGCCCGAGAAGAGCGCGAGCGGAGCCTGCGTCGGCAGATCGCCTTCGAGATTGCCGCTCTGGTCGCCGCCTGTCTGGATCTTGCCGGCTTCCCCCTGCATGCCGTCGATCAGCATGCCCCAGAGGTCGCGGATCTCGACCGGCAGCTTGCGCTGGCCGAAGAAATAGGACTCCGGGTCCGGCGTCTTGAAGCCGGTGAGGTTGAGAATGCCGATGTCGACCGCCGAGACGGTGACACGCGCCTCCTCGCCGGGCGCAAGGCCCGCGACGGAGATCGGGATCGCGATCGGCTGTCGCGGCCTGGCGATCGAGGGCGCGGCGAAGGCGATGTCGAGCTTGCGGGCCTCGCGTCCGATCGCAAACCACGCCACCCCGACCGCGCGGCCCGGCATGCGCTTCGCCTTGACGTCGAGCGGCCGGTGGGTCAGCGCGACGGCGTAAGCGCCGGGGCCCCAGTCGCCGCCGACCGTGAACGGAACCACATTGTCGCCCTGCACGAGATCGACGTCGACGAAACGCTCGACCTTGTCGCCGATCAGCGCCACCGTCGCTTTGCCGGCGGCGGCCGCGGCGATCCTGAGCTTCGCCTCCTCGCCCGGGGCGTAAGCGGTCTTGTCGAGGGTGACGACGGCGTTGTCGGGCGTGTCGGCGCTCGCCGTGCCGGCCCAGCCGACGGAGAAGGCGACGCTCGTCTCCTCGCCGTCGAGCGTCTTGACGTCGAGCCGGTGCGCCCCCCAGCCGACGGGCGCCGCGATCTTCGCAGGCTGATCGGCGCCGATGTCGACGACGCCGCTTGCGATCCGCTTCGAACTCTTGACCGGCTCGAAGCTCCAACGGCCGTCGGCCATGTACCATTGGTAGTCGCTGCTGACCTGATAAAGCGACCATTCGGCGCCCTTGCGCTCGACCCGCGCCCCGACGGGCGAAACCGCGATCGCCTGGAACGTCGCCTGGTCGCCGGCGGAAAGCGCGTCGAACTCCGGCTTGACGCCGACGACGACGCCCTTCGCCCGTACCGGCAGCGTCACCGTGCGCTCGACCGTCCGTCCGCCGGGCTCGGCGACATCGACGATGAGCTTGGCCTCGAGCGGCCGGGTCGATGTCCCCTCGGGCAGGTCGACCGAGAGTTCTGCGTGACCCTTGTCGTCCGTCGTCGCCTTGTCGGTGAAGCTGACTTCGACCGTGTCGAACGGATCGTCGGCGAGCCCGGCGGAAAAACCCGGGAACCCGGCGAGCGCCCCGCCTGCGACCGCCTGAAGGCGGATCGCGCCGGTGACGTCGAGGCCGCTCGCCGGCGCGCCGTAGAGAAAGCGGGCGTCGAGGCTGAGCGCGATCGGTTCGCCGGGCGCGGCGTATGGCCGCTCCGGCTTCAGGGTGAAGTCGAGCCGCTCGGGGATATAGTCCTCGAGCAGAAACTCGACCGAGCCGATCGGGTCGCCCTTCGGATCGGCGTAGGCCTCGATCGTCCATTTGCCGGGCGCCGAGCCGGGCAGCAGCGGCACGGCGAAGGCGCGACCGCCGAGGCCCTGGTCGGTCACGGTCTCGCGCTTGAACTCGACGCCGTCCGGACGCTTGACGACGAGCGTCAGGGGCAGGCCCGTCTTTGAGCCGCCCTGCGCGTCGCGGAGAAGCGCGGTCGCGAATACGGTCTCGCCCGAGCGATAGACGCCGCGCTCGGTGTAGAGAAAGGCGTCGAGCCCCGACGGCGCGTCGCGGCCGGCGACGCCGCGGTCGGTGAGGTCGAAAGCGTTCTGGACGAGGCTCAGGAAATTGTAGTCGCCGGCGAGGGTGGCGACGAGAAGGCCGGGCGCGGAGCCGCCCGTCCCGCGGGCAAGACCCGGGTCGAAATCGGCCCGGCCGTCGGGCCCGGTGGTCTTGGTCGCGAGCACCTCGTTGTTGCGCGCCACGAGCCTCACCTCGACGCCCGGCGCAGGGGCGGCGGACCCGAGCGATTGCACCATCGCGTGCACGCCGTCGTCGCCGGAGATCGAGGTGAGGCCGAGATCTGACACGACCATCCATTGGGTCGCGAGCTGCGCGTCGTCCGACTGATCGTCCGCCGACGTCGCGGCCTTCTCCTTCCACGGCCTCGCGGTGACGAGATAGACGCCCGGATCGAGCTTGCCGACCGCCTTCAGGACGGGAAACTCCGTCACCACGTCCTTGTTGAGCTCGCTGGCCACATCCATCGAGCCGCTCCACACCTTCACCCCGTCCGAGTTGGCGATCTCCTTGGCGCGCGAGGCGTCGATGGGTTTGAGGAAATCGTCGCGATCGACGGCCCCGATCAGATTGCGGTCGCCGACTCGGTAGACGTCGACAGCGACCTTCGACGTGTTGACGGTGACGAGGGGCGCGCCTTCCTGACCCTCGCGCGGCAGGACATAGGCGCGCCCCGCGAAATGCGCCTGGGGCGAGCGGTCGCGCACATAGATCTCGTAGTCGGCCGCTTTCAGGAGATTTTCGCCGACCGCGGACGGCAGGCCCTGACGGAGCACGATGGCGTAGCGCTCGCCGTGCTTCAGGCCCTCGACGCAGATCTGCTGGTCCTCGTTCGAGATCGCCGTGTTCGACGCGCCCGACACTGCGACGTAAGGGGCGAAGTCCGTGCGGCGGGCAAGTTGCTCCGAGAAGGTGAAGCAGGCGCGCGGGTTGGCGGATTCGTTGTCGATCTTGTAGTCGAGGATGCGGAAGCCGTGCTCCTCGCGAAGCTTTTCGTAGATCTTGCGGACGTCGACGTTGTCGCGCCGGTCGAGCGAGGCTTTGTAGGCGTCGAGCGAGGGCCGCCAGTTCTCGCGGCGGGCGAAAAGGTCGCCGAGCAGCGTCAGCGCCTGACCCTGGACGTCGGGCGAGCTTGCGCGCTGATAGGCGGCGTAGGCGGCCGCATCGCCCTGCGTGACGAGCTGCCAGCGGTTCTTCGCCTGCGCGTCGTCCGCCTTGATCGCGACCCAGGCGTAAGTCGCCCAGGCGTCCGGGTCCTTGGGCGCGGCGGTCACGGCCGCCGCCGCAAATCGCGCCGCGAGGTCGAAGTCGCCCTTGCCGATGGCGGCCCAGGCGGCCTTGCGCAATTCCTCTGGCGACTTGCCGGCGGCTAACGCGCCGATTTTGCCGGCCTCGGTCTTCAGGGTCTCGGCGAGCCTGACGGCGTCGCTCGCCATGTCCTGGTTGACGTAGGGCTTGACGTCGGCGGCGAGCGCAGAGCCGACGAAAAGAACCGCGACGAGAGCGGATCGCAGGGCCCGGAACATGGCTTATCCCCCCGAATATACGTCGGCGCGTGCGACTTCGAGACGCCCTGCTCCCCTGCATGGCGGCCTGCTTCTATATCACAGGGGAGCGACGCCCGTCACAAGGGCAATCATTTCGGCGGACGCCCGTCGTGTCGCCCAAACAACCTAACGGACCGCAACGGTCTTGCCGGATGTACCTTAGAGTGGTACATACGGACAGAAGGGGTTCGAGTGATTGTCGGTTTTCGCGACGAGTGGCTCCGCGCTTTTTTCGTTGAGGACCGGCGGTCGCGGCGAATTCCTTCGGATCTTGAGGATCGACTGTTTCGAAAGCTGCAGTTGATCGACGATTCGACCACGGATCGAGATCTGCGCGCCCCGCCGAGTAACCACTTTGAAAGGTTGCAGGGCCGTCTCGCAGGCCTCCACTCGATCCGGGTCAATGATCAATGGCGCGTCGTTTTCCGTTGGAATGGCAAAAAGGGCGAAGCGTCCGACGTATATTTGGACGACCATAGCTACCGGTGAGGGATGGATGCTGACAACGAAGCGCAAGCCCACGACGCTTGGCGAGATTCTGGTCGAAGAGTTCATTCATCCGATGGGCCTCACACAATCCGCCCTCGCCGAGGCCATGGGGGTGCAGCGCAAGCACGTCAACGAACTCTGCAATGACCGTCGCGCCGTCACGGCGGCCACCGCGCTGATCCTTGCGCGAGTCTTCGGCAACACCCCGGAATTCTGGCTCAACATCCAGCGGCGCAGCGATCTGTGGGAGGCGGCCAGCGATCCCCGCTCGCGCGCGCGCATCGCTCGCGCGAGGCCGCTCGGCGCGGCGGCGTGATCGGGTCGTTTCCCGGTGCGCAAAATCCGCGGCGGAGCCAGGCGTCCTGACCGTCCGGCGCAACGCCGAGCGCCGCCGCGAGCCGCGCGAACCTCCTGTCCCTCGTCCAGAACGACGCGCCCGCGGTCAGTCAACGAGGATCACGCCGAAGGCGCGCGACGCCTCGGCGGCGCCTTCAGCGCCGGCTCGCTGGGGCCGAGGCGCGCCAGCCGACGCGCGCTTTCCCGCTCGATCAGAGCTTTCAACGCCTCGCGCACGAGGCTCGACTTTTCCTTCACGCCGGACACAGCCTGAGCCTTGGCCACCGAGTCGTCGTCCAGCGCGAGCGTCGTGCGCATTGAAACCTCCGTTCGGCGCCCAAAGTAGAATCATATGATGTCGGAACCAACGCCCTTCTCGTCGCCTGTTCCGTCCGACGGCCTCTTCCTGTACCATCGGCCCGACGCAGAACCGCGCCTGCGCTTTGGGGGAGAAATGCGCCGCCAGCCCGTCCGCTTCGCTACCGCTGCGGCCGCAGCGCTCATCTGGCTATCGCCTGCCGCGCACGCGCAGACGCCGCCGAAGCCCGCTCCCGCCGCCGCGCCGGACGCGGTCACCGACGCTCAGAAGTCCGCCTTCCTCGCGCTGCCGCTCGAGACGCGGATCGCGGCGCAGGATGCGCTCGTCTGGCTCGGCTTTCACAATGGCGTCGCCGACGGCAGTTTCGGGCCGCGCACGCGCGATTCCATCGTCGCCTGGCAGAAGAGCGTCAAGGCGACGCCGGACGGGGTCCTGGGACCGAGCCTCGTCGAGGCGCTCATCGCCGCGGGGCGCAAGGCGCGCGCCGCCGTCGGCTTCGAGACGATCGCCGATCCGAAGACCGGCGCCCGCATCGGCGCGCCGACCACGCTCATCAAGGCGAGGAGCGGCGTCGCTCTCGATTTTGCGTCCGACGCGGGCGGCGACCTCGCGGGCCTCTACGCCCGCCTCACGGCCGACGCGCCGGGACGCAAGATCGCCTACAAGGCGATCAAGCCGAACGCGTTCTTCGTCGTCTCGGGCGAGGAAGGCGGCCGCAAGTTCTATTCGCGCTATGACATGAGCGCCGGCGCGACCCCGCCGATCCGTGGATTTACGTTCCGCTATCCGGCGGCTCGCGGCGATCTCGATCCCGTCGCGCTCGGGGTGGCCAATTCCTTCGAGCCGTTCCCGCAAGGCCCCGCGACCGCCGCCGCGTCCCCCTTGGCGCCCGCTCCAAGCCAGCCTGCCGAACCGCCCCGTCCGGCGGCGACCGCCCTCTTCGTCGCGCCGGACCGGGCGCTGACCGCGCTCAAAGCCGCGGACTGCCCCAATCCGAGCGTCGGCGGCAAGCCGGCGAGCTACGAGCGCTCGGACGCCGCGACCGGACTTGCGCTGCTGAAAGGGGACTTTGGCGCGAAGGCCGAGCGGCCGCCCGGCGGGGCGCTGAAGGACGACCTCGTCGCGCTTTTCGCCGAAGGGAGTTCGCGGGTAGCCGCCGCGCCAGCCTCGCTCGCGGCGAGCGACAGACCGCTCATCGTCGCCTCTCTCGACACGAGCGCTTCGGGCGCGCCGGTGTTCGACCGCACGGGCGGATTGGCGGGCGTTGTGGCCCCGGTGGCTCAGTCCAGGCGAGTCGGCGAGGTGGCGCTTGCCGAGCCGCATGCGCTGATCGACGCGGCGGCGATCGGCGCCTTTCTCGGCGGCGGCGCTCTCACCCCTCTGCCGGCCTCGGCGCCGATGAGCGCCGGCGCGATCGCAGCGCGCGCCGCGCCGGCGGTCGCCGCGGTGACATGCGGGAAGTAGCCCTACCCCTCCCCCTGACAGCGCCGGTCGGTCAACTCCTCGGCGCCGACCGGCCACCACGACCCTGGCGCGTGCGCATACGTTGCGAGGATCAGGAAATCGTCCTCATCCTCGACGCGCGCGCCTACGGCCATGACCATGATGTCGGCGGGGTTCTTGACCGCCTGGCCGAGCAGGTCGTCGACAAGGCGGAAGGGGTCGACGCCGTCGAGATCGGCGCTGCGAATGCGCGTCGCCCAGAACGGCTGATGGGGAATGACCGGGCCGATGAGCCGCCAGGCGTCGAGCGGCAGGCTGGGCGCCGCGTCGGCGAGCGCGCGCCTCGCGACAGGAAGAAGACATCCGATGTGGATGTGGAGCTGGTCCTGAACTCTGACGGGCCGCGAATTGACGATGAGCGCGATCTGTCCGCGGGCGGGCGGGCGTCCGTTGGCCGTCGCGATCAGCCCGCGCGCGCGCCAGGCGGCGGCGAAGTAGTTCGGCGCCTCAGCCGATCGCAGGAACGCGTCCTCGCGTCCGACGATTTCTCTCGTAGGCGACAGGATGAGGTCGTTCGTCCAGGGCGGCCGCAGGAGGACATGGCCGCGCGCCTCGCCGTCAGTGAGATCGACGGCGAGGCAGGGAAACGGCAGGCCCGTCAGCTTTTCGTCGGCGACGCAGGCGCGCACCACCTGCCACAGCGCTCCGCGGTCGGCGGCGAACGCAAGCGCGGCGCAGGCGAAAAGCCCGAGCGCCCCCGCCGCCAGCGCGACGAGCCTCCTGAGCTGTAGGTCGGCGCGCCACGTCCTCATTCCTCGACGAAGGCCTCGCGCCCGATTCCCTGCGCGTAGAGCAGCGCCGTCAGATCGCCGTGCGCGATGGCCGCGTCGGCCGCGGCCGCGACAAGGGGACTCGCGCGATAGGCGACGCCGAGGCCGGCCGCCGCCAGCATCGCAAGGTCGTTCGCGCCGTCGCCGACCGCGAGCGTCTCGTCGGGTTGAAGTCCCATCGCCCCCGCGATGTCGAGAAGCGCCGCGCGCTTGGCTTCCCGCCCGAGGATGGGTTCGACGACCTCGCCGGTAAGCAGTCCGTCCTCGACCCGAAGCGTGTTGGCGCGGTCTTCGTCGGCCCCGACGAGCGCGGCGACGGCCGAGGTGAACTGCCGGAAGCCGCCCGAGACGACGACGAACCGCGCGCCGCGCGAGCGCATGGTGCGCGCCAGCGTCCGGGCGCCCGGATTGAGCTCGATGCGGCTCTCGAGCACGTCGTCGATCACCCCGACCGGCAGGCCCTTGAGGAGCGCGACGCGTTCGCGCAAGCCCGGCTCGAAGTCGATCTCGCCGCGCATCGCCCGCTCCGTGATGGCCGCGACATGGGCTCCGAGCCCGACGACGGCCGCAAGCTCGTCGACGCATTCCTGGCCGATCAGCGTCGAATCCATGTCGGCGACGACGAGCCTCTTCTCGCGTCCGGCGAGCGGCTGCACGACGACGTCGACCGGCTCGCCCGCACAATGCTCGGCGAGCCGGCGGCGCGTCTCCGCAAGCGCGCCGGTCAGCACGAGGTCGGCCGCGACGCCCTTGCAGAGCCAGCGCCGCCGCTCGATTCCGCCGAGGGCTAGCGCGGCGCGGTCGATTCGGGCATCGCTCAGGACCAGACGCTCCGGATCGGCGATCAGCGTGGCGACGAGAACGGACGAGGGCATGAGGCTCGCGGTCAGACGGAACGGGAACGGTTGAAAAGGGCGCTTCTCATCGCAGGACCGACCGCGAGCGGCAAGTCCGCCGTCGCGCTGACGCTCGCGCAAAGGTTCGGCGCGACGATCGTCAACGCCGATTCGATGCAGGTCTACGCGGACCTGAGGATTGTCACCGCGCGCCCCGCCCCGGCCGAGGAAAAGCTCGCGCCGCACTGCCTCTTCGGCGAGATCGACGGCGCGGTCAACTTCTCGGTCGGGCGCTATGCGCGGCGGGCGCGCCAGGTTCTCGTCGAAAGCGGCGACCGGCCGTTGATTTTCGTCGGCGGCACGGGGCTTTATTTCCGCGCCCTGACCGAGGGGCTGTCGGACATGCCGGCCGTTCCCGAGGCGGTGCGGACAAAGGCGCGGGCGCGCGCCGAAGGGCGCGAAACGCAAGCCCTGCATGCCGAGCTTGCGGCCTGCGACGCGGAGACTGCGGCCCGGCTCAGGGACACAGACCGCCAGCGGATCTTGCGGGCGCTCGAAGTGTTCGAGGCGACCGGCCGCTCGCTGACCGCCTTCCAGCGGGCGCGCGGGCGCCCCGCGCTCGGGCCCGGCTCCTGGCGCGGGCTCTTCCTCGCCCCGGATCGGGACCTCCTGCATCAGCGGATCGACGCGCGCTTCGACGCGATGATCGGCGAAGGGGCGCTCGAGGAGGCGAAATGCCTCGCCGCGCGCGGGCTCGATCCGGCGTTGCCCGTCATGCGCGCCCACGGCGTCCCGCATCTCCTCGCTTGCCTCGCCGGACGGCTGACGCTCGGCGAAGCCTCCGCGCGGGCGAAAGCCGACACGCGCCAGTACGCCAAGCGCCAATTCACCTGGGCGCGCCACCAACTCGCGGGCTTCGATTGGGTTCAGCCGGAAGGGGCGGTCGAGGCCGGGGCGTGGGCGCTCGGATAGCCGCGCTTGCCAGAAAGCGCGCGCGAGCGGTAAAGGCGGTAATCCGGGCAGATTCCAGGGCCGCGAATGTAGGCGGGGTCGCTGACCCCGCCGGCGCGCTCGACGAGCGCGCCTACAAGCGGGCCGCGCCCAGCAATTCGCCCGGTTGCCAAACGCGCCGCAATCCTTCAACCGGACGAGGCCCTTGACCCTGATCCGACCCTTTCGCGCTCTCCGCCCCGCTCCCGGCCGCGGGACAGAGGTGCTGGCGCCGCCCTACGACGTCCTGTCGAGCGCCGAGGCGCACGAGCGGGCGCGTGGGCGCCCATGGAGCTTTCTGCATGTGTCGAAGGCCGAGATCGACCTCGATCCTGGTGTCGACCCCTACGATCCGGCGGTCTACGCCAGGGCGGCCGACAATCTGGGGCGGATGGTCGAGGCGGGCGTCCTCGTCCGCGACACGCGTCCCTCCTACTACGTCTATCGCCTGACCTGGCGGGGCCATGTCGAGACGGGCTTCGCAGCCGCCGCGTCGCTCGCGGCCTATGCCGCGAACCGCATCCGCAAGCACGAACTGACGACGCCGGTGAAGGAGGACGACCGCGTACGGCAGATCAAGGCGGTCAATGCACAGACCGGCCCGGTGATGCTCGCCTACCCGCAGGCGCCCGCGATCGACGCGCTGCTATCGCGCGTGGCCTCGGCCGGAACGCCCGCGGTCGACGTCACGGCCGACGACGGGGTGCGGCACGAACTCTGGCCGATCGACGACATGGGCGCGATCGCCGCGCTGACCGCGGCCGTCGAGGCCCTGCCCGCGCTCTATATCGCCGACGGCCACCACCGTTCGGCGGCGGCGCTACGCGTCGCGCAGGCGCGCGGGCTCAGCGACGGCTCGTTCCTCGCGGTGCTGCTGCCCGAGAAGGAGATGACCATCCTCGACTACAACCGCGTCCTGCGCGACCTCAACGGCCGGTCGCCCGACGACGTCTTGCGCGAAATCGGGGGTCGCTTTTCGGTCGAGTTGGCGGACGGGCCCGTCCGCCCGGCCCGCGCCGAGGAGGTCGGCATGGTCCTCGGCGGCCGCTGGTACAGGCTGACGCTAAAGCCCGAGCTTGTCGCCGAGGCCGCGCGGAGCGGCGATCCGGTCGCGCGCCTGCCGGTGACGCTGCTGGCGAAAAACATCATCGAGCCGGTCTTCGGCGTGACCGATCCGAGGCGCGACAAGCGCATCGACTTCGTCGGCGGCGGCCGTGGCCTCGAGGCGCTGGAGCGGCTTGTGGCGTCGGGCGAAGCGGCCGTCGGTTTCGCCCTCTATCCGACGACGATGGCCGATCTCATGGCGGTCGCCGACGCGGACAAGATCATGCCGCCGAAGTCGACCTGGTTCGAACCGAAGCTCGCCGACGGCATGGTGAGCCTCGTTCTGGATTGACGTTCCCGGGCGTGAGCACCGGCCGGTCGCCCGGGGGGCGAAAATCCTTACGCATCCTTAACGCTGACCGCCCTTGCAGCGAGGGGCGCCGCCGCCATATTATGGCGCGAGGCGAAGGTGGAGTTTCCCGCTCTGCCGCGCCACGCTCTTTTGAGAGGTTTCGTCCCATGTCCGACTATGACCGCTACGCCAACCAGCGCCCCGGCGCCGGGTACGCACGGTCCGGCGCGGCCGTCGACCAGGGCCTGCGCGCCTATATGATCGGCGTCTACAATTACATGACGCTTGGCCTCGGCGTGACCGGCCTCGTCGCCTACGCGGCGTTCGCGCTGGGCACGACGTCGGTCGGCGACGGCCGGCTCGCGCTGACCGACTTCGGCCACGCGATCTTCGTGTCGCCGCTGCGCTGGCTGATCGTGCTCTCGCCGCTCGCCCTCGTCTTCTGGCTCTCGGCGGGCATCGAACGGATGTCGGTCGCGACTGCGCGTAACGCCTTTCTCGCCTTCGCGGCGCTGATCGGCCTGTCGATGTCGGCGCTGCTCGTCCACTTCACCGCCGGCTCGATCGCCCAGGCGTTCTTCGCGACCGCCGCGGCCTTCGGCAGCCTGAGCCTCTACGGCTACACGACGAAGCGCGATCTCTCCGGCATGGGGTCGTTCATGTTCATGGGCCTGATCGGCATCGTCGTGGCGAGCCTGATCAACCTCTTCCTGCAATCGTCCGGCCTGCAGTGGGGCATCTCGATCCTCGCGGTCGTGATCTTCGCCGGCCTCACCGCATGGGACACCCAGGCGATCAAGGGCATGTACTATGCGGGCGACGGCTACGAAGTCGCCCAGAAGAAGTCGATCAACGGCGCGCTCCGCCTCTACCTCGACTTCATCAACATGTTCCAGGCGCTGCTCATGCTGACCGGCTCGAACCGCAACAGCTGACGCCGCACCGTTAAGGACGCAAACAGGAAGCCCCGGTCCGCATTGCGCGGGCCGGGGTTTTTCGTTATTCGGTTCCTTGTCGATTAAAGAACGAGCGTTCTTGCGGGGGGTCGGGGCGATGGGGGCGGGGGAAATTTTTCGGATCGTTGCGGCGTCGACGGCGCTCGCGGCGGCGGGTGGCGCCGTTCAGGCGGCCGAACTCAAGATCACCGACGTCAAGGCCTACGTGTTTCTCGAGCGCGCGGGCAAGCTTTCCGACGACATCGCGGCCGGTCCTGGCCTCGTCGACGCGCCCAAGGGCGGCGCGCCGGGCGGCGACACGGCGACCGGGGTCATGCTCGACTTCACCTTCGAGGGCGACAGGAACTTCGCCCCGAAGTATGCGACCGCGACGGTGAACCTTACCCAGACCAACCACGCGGGCCAGCAGGTCGTCACCCACAAGGCCTTCACCGGCTTCCGCTTCGGCGACGACGGCGTCGAGCACAAGGCGGTCTTCCTCGAAAACGCCACTTGCGCGCCCCTCACCATCGTCGTGCACGCCGGCAAAAGCGAGAAGCAGACGCAGCTCGACTTTTCCTGCACCGAAGTGCGGGCGGCGAACTGAGGCCCGGACCCGGCTTAGCCGCCGAGCGATCCAAGGTAGGCGCGCCAGCCGCCGAAGCTCGAAACGTCGCGCGCGCCTTCGACGCCCTGCGGCTCGACCAGAAATCCCTTCACGATTGAGCCATCGGAAAGCCGCACCGTGCCGATGCCGAGCGGCGCGGGGATGCCGGCGACGAACGTCCCGAAGCCGGCCGGGTCGAGCGCCCAGACCTCCGCCTTGATCGCCGCCCCCGCCCCGTCCGCGACCCGGATAAGCCCGGGCTTCGCGGGCATGGTCCCGGCGAGCGCGTAGAGGCGGTAGTCCGGCGCCGTCTCGACCTCGGCGACGAAGGACGCGCCGAGCGCCAGAAGCTCGCCGTTCAGCGGCAGCCCGGAAAGATGCGCGCCGACCACCGCGACCGCGATGCGACCGGGCGGCGCGGCGCCCGTGCGCGCGGGAGGCGGCGGCGCGGCGAGGCCCGTCGCGCCGATCGGCGCCCCCGAGCGCGCGTGGATCGCCGCCGCGAGACCGGCGATCAGGCCGTCAGCGCCGGCGCGCGCAATCAGGGTCACGCTCGACGGCAGGCCGTCGCCCCTCAAGCCCGCCGGAACCGCGAAGGCCGAGAGGTCGAGCAGATTGACGAAATTGGTGTAGGTCCCGAGCCGCGAGTTCGTCTGCACCGGATCGGCGAGGACCTCCGCGATCGTGTAGGCGCGCGGCATCGTCGGGACCAGCATCACGTCGAAGTCGGCCCATGCGCGCTCCGTCGCCCGGCGCCGGTCGGCGAGCTTGTAGAACGCCTCGAAGGCGGCGACCGCATCGTATTTCCTCGCCCCCTCGATGATCGCGCGCGTGACGGGATGGAACGCGTCCGGCGCCGTTTCGATCAGCGCTTTGGTCGCGGCGTAGCGCTCGGCGACCCATGGGCCCTCGTAGAGAAGGCGCGCGACCGCGGCGAAGGGCTCGAAGTCGAATTCGACGGTTCTCAGGCCGAGCGCCGCGACGGATTTCACGTCGCGGGCGAATGCCGCCTCCGCCTCGGCGTCGCCGAAGAACTGCAACTGATCGGCGCGCGGAACGCCGATTCTGAGCCTGGGCGGCAAGCCCGAAAGCTCGGGCCTCGGAAACCGGCGCGCATAGGCGTCGCG
Organism: uncultured Alphaproteobacteria bacterium; assembly: GCA_963829505.1. Classification (GTDB taxonomy): domain Bacteria; phylum Pseudomonadota; class Alphaproteobacteria; order Rhizobiales; family Beijerinckiaceae; genus Roseiarcus. The sequence continues at coordinate 273,970 of CAWHIL010000004.1, read as the reverse complement.
TTCGTCGAAGCCGGCCGCCGCTTGAAAGACCGCGAAGGCGTCGGCGACGTCGAAAGCGAAGATCGAGACCGTGTCGAGCGTCCGGCAGGCGGGGACGACGCCGGTCGCCGACAGGATCCCGAGCGAAGGCTTCAGGCCGACGACGCCGTTCATCGCCGCCGGCACGCGGCCCGAGCCCGCCGTGTCGGTGCCGAGCGCGAACGGCACGAGGCCCGCGCCGACCGCGGCCCCCGAACCTGCGCTCGAGCCGCCGGGGATGAGATCGGGCCGAAGCGCGTTGCGCGCGACGCCATAGGGCGAGCGCACGCCGACGAGGCCGGTCGCGAACTGGTCGAGGTTAGACTTGCCGATGGGGATAGCGCCGGCGCGCACGAGCGCATCGACGACGAAGGCCGAGCGTTCGGGCCGGTAGGCGAAGGCGGGACAGGCCGCGGTCGTCGGCAGGCCGGCGACGTCGATATTGTCCTTGACCGCGAACGGGACGCCGTAGAGGGGCTTTCCCTCCGGGCCCTCGCTCGCCAGGCGTTTGGCCGCTTCGAGCGTATCCGCCCGCTCCCTCAAGGCGATGAAGAGCGCCGGATCGTCGTGCGCGGCGATGCGGGCGTAGGTCTCTTCGACCGTCGCCGCGATGGACTTTCCCTGGCCATGGGCGGCGACGAGCGCGGCGATCGTTTCGGTCATCAATGCGGCTCCCAATGTCTTCATCGATCCTGCCGGGCCGCGATTTCAATGCAAGAGGCAGGCTAGGGCCTGTAGGCGCGGTCGGCGACCGGTCGGCGACCGCGCCGGCGAGGTCATCGACCTCGCGCGACAACGCGTGGGACGAGAGGGGAGACCCGCCTCGCCCAAAAAAAAGGCAGGGCGCCAACGTTGCGGGCGCGCTTCGCCGTCGAGTGCATTCCTCGGGCGCGACAACCTGCCGCAGCGGACGGCACGCTCTTTGCAAACCGTTAACCCCGGGGACGGCGCGGCATCCGCGTCGAAATGACAACCGACGAGGACGCCACGATGGCAATCACACACATCTCCCGCCGCACGCTTCTCAAGACGTCGGCGCTGGGGCTCGCGGGCGCGAGCTTTTCGCTCGGTCGGATCGGGCAGGCCTTCGCCGCAAAGGATCTGACGGTCGGGATCGTCTATGTCGGCGCGCGCGACGATTTCGGCTGGAACCAGGCGCACGCCGTCGCGGTCAAAGCCTTGAAGGAGGTCGCGGGCGTCAAGGTCGTCGAGGAGGAGAACGTCCCCGAGACCGACGCCGTGTCGAAGTCGATGGAATCGATGATCAACCTCGACGGCGCCGGCCTCATCCTCGCGACCTCGTTCGGCTATTACACGCCCTTCGTCGTCGACCTCGCCAAGAAATATCCCGACGTGCAGTTCCGCCACGCGGCCCCTCTATGGAACAAGGACACCGACCCGAAGAACGCCGGCTCCTATTTCGGCTACCTCAATCAGGCCCATTACGTGAACGGGGTCGCGGCCGGCCTGTCGACGAAATCGAACAAGATCGGCTTCGTGGCGGCGAAACCGATCGCGAGCGTCTTGTCGAACATCAACTCGGTGCTGCTCGGCGCGCGCTCGACCAATCCGAACGCGACCGTGCAGGTCATCTTCACCGGCGACTGGTCGATGCCGGTGCGCGAGGCCGAAGCCGCCAACGCGCTGGTCGACGCCGGCTGCGACGTCATCACCTGCCATGTCGACGGCCCGAAGGTGGTCATCGAGACCGCCGAGAAGCGCGGCGTGAAAAGCTGCGGCCACAACGCGAGCCAGGCGCCGCTCGCGCCGAAGGGCTTTGTCACCGGGGCCGAATACAAGTGGGAGACGATCTACAAAGGCTATGCCGCAGACCTCGAGGGCGGCAAGTTCCCGTCGAACTTCACCGCCGGCGGCTACGAGGTCGACTTCGTCCGCAACACGCCGTTCGGCGCCGGCGCAAGCCCCGAGGCGCAGAAGGCGGCGCTCGCGGCAATCGAGGGGCTGAAGGCGCGCAAGCCCATCTACGTCGGGCCGCTCAAGGACAACAAGGGCAAGGTCGTGATCGACAAGACCTACGACAACCTCGACCCCTTCCTCGACAAGATGGACTACCTCATCGAGGGCGTCGTCGGCTCGACCACCTGAGTCCTTAGGCGACGATGCCGATGTCGGACGCGCCCGCCGCCGCCGAAGCCGCTCCGGACCTGATGCAGCCGCTCGGGCCCGGAGCCGCGCGCTCGGATTTCGCGTTCCGCCTGCGCGCCAACTCGGAATATGTCGCGATCCCGCTCCTGGCGATCGCGATCGCCTCGGCGCTGTTTGCGCTCTTTCTGATCGCGATCGGCAAGTCGCCGTCCGACTTCGTCGCCTATGTCTGGCGCGGCGGCTTCGGCACGGCCTTCTCGTTCCAGAACACCTTGCAGCGTTCGGCCCCGCTGATCCTCACCGCGCTTGCGGTCGCCATCCCCGCCCGCATCGGCCTCATCATGATCGGCGGCGAGGGCGCCCTCGTGCTTGGCGGCTTCGCCGCGGCGGCGCTGGCCATTCCGATGATCGGCGTCGTCCCGCCCGTTCTGACGCTGCCCCTGATGGCGCTCGCCGCCATCGTCGTCGGCGGCTTCTGGGTCGGAATCGCGGGCTTCCTGCGCTACGCCCGCGGGGTCAACGAGACGATCTCGTCGCTGCTTCTCACCTATATCGGCATCGCCATCATGAACTTCTTCGTCGAAGGGGCGCTGCGCGATCTCTCGAATCCCAACAAGCCGTCGACGAAGCCGCTGGGCGAAGCCTACATGGTCGGCAAGATCCCCTTGACCGACGTGCACTGGGGCTTTGCGGCCGGCGTCGCCTTATGCATCGCGCTTTACTTCCTGCTCGAGCGCACGACCTTCGGCTTCGCCGCGCGCGTCACCGGCGGCAATTTCCGCGCCGCGCTCGCGCAAGGGTTGCCTGTCGGCAAGCTGATCGTCGCGTGCTCGGCGATCGCCGGCGCCTGCGCCGGGCTTGCGGGCTTCTTCGAGGTCGCGGCGATCCAGGGCCGCGCCAACGCCTCGCTCGCCGCGGGCTACGGCTTCACCGGCATCCTCGTTTCCTTCCTCGCCCGCCACAATCCGCTGGTCATTCCCCCGGTCGCGATCCTGTTCGGCGGCATCGTCGCCTCGGGCGGCCTCATTCAGCGGCGCATGGAATTGCCCGACGCGACCGTCCAGGTGCTGGAGGGGCTCATCTTCGTCGTCCTCCTGACCTCGGAGACGCTCTACGGGCGCTTCTCCTTCTTCAAGCCGCAGGGCGCGAAGGACCGGGCATGAACGGCGCCGTCCCCACTGTCCTCATCGCCATGCTCGGCGGCGCCATCCGCGTCTCGACGCCGTTCATGTTCGTGGCGCTCGGCGAATGCCTGACAGAAAAGTCGGGGCGGGTGAACCTCGGCCTCGAAGGAACGCTGGTGCTCGGCGCGATGGTCGCCTATGCGGCCTCCTACCACACGGGCTCGCCCTGGCTCGGCGTGATCGCGGCCGGCGTCGCGGGCTCCGCGCTCGGCGCGATGCACGGCTCGATCTGCGGCCTGCCGAAGGTCAACGACGTCGCCGTCGGCATCGCGATGATGCTCTTCGGCATCGGCGTCGCCTTCTTCTTCGGCAAGCCCTACATCCAGCCGACCGCGCCGCGGCTCGAACTCGATCCCGCTCGGCTTCTGGAGCGACAGCGCCAGTCTGAAGAGCGCGCTTCAGGTCAATCCGCTGTTCTTCGTCGGCATCGTTATCGCGCTCTTGCTCGCCTGGGCCTTGCGCAACACGCGCTGGGGCCTCGTCGTGCGCACCGTCGGCGACAGCGCGCCGGCCGCGCGCGCGATGGGGCTTTCGGTCAACCTCGTGCGCTTCCTGACGACGACCGCCGGCGGCTTTCTCGCCGGCGTCGGCGGCGCCTTCCTGTCGCTCTCCTATCCCGGCTCGTGGAACCAGGGCCTCTCCTCGGGCCAGGGCCTGATGGCGGTGGCGCTCGTCATCTTCGCCCGCTGGAGCCCCATCCGCTGCGTCTTCGCAGCATTGCTGTTCGGCGCGGCCGGGGCGATCGGACCGTCGCTGCAATCGGTTGGCATCACGCAAGGCTACTACTTCTTCAACGCGGCCCCCTACATCCTCACCCTCGCCATCATGATCGCGACGTCGAGCGCCACCCACTCCGCCCGCGACATGCCGGGCGAGCTCACGATGGCCAAATAGGGAGCCGCCGGCGCCGATGCCCACGCTTGACGCAGATCCTTATCCATGGCCGTGGAACGGCGACCTCAGACCGCGCAACACCGCCATCATCGTCATCGACATGCAGACCGACTTCTGTGGGGAGGGCGGCTACGTCGACAAGATGGGCTACGACCTCGCGCTCACGCGCGCCCCCATCGAACCCATCAAGGCGCTTCTCGCAGCGGCGCGCGCCAAGGGCTACGTCATCATCCACACCCGCGAAGGCCACCGAACCGATCTTGCCGACCTTCCCGCCAACAAGCGCTGGCGTTCGCAGCGCATCGGGGCGGGCATCGGCGACGCAGGTCCGTGCGGCAAGATCCTCATTCGCGGCGAGCCCGGCTGGGAGATCATCGAAGAGTTGAAGCCGCTGCCCGGCGAGGCGATCATCGACAAGCCCGGCAAGGGCTCGTTCTGCGCGACCGACCTCGAACTCATCCTGCGCATGAAGGGCGTCGACAATCTGGTGCTGACCGGCATCACGACCGACGTCTGCGTCTCGACCACCATGCGCGAGGCGAACGACCGCGGCTTCGAGTGCCTCATCCTCGAGGATTGCTGCGGCGCGACCGATCCCGGCAACCACGCCGCCGCGATCAATATGGTCAAGATGCAGGGCGGCGTGTTCGGCGCCGTGGCGACGTCGAAGGCGTTCATCGAGGCGCTGCCGTGATCCATTGGGTCGGAGCCTGCCACGTCACGTCCCTTCTCCCCGCTTGCGGGGAGAAGGTCAGGATGAGGGGCTTGGGGGCGACCCTTGAAGCCAATCCCCCGCGCCCCTCACCCCTGCCCTCTCCCCGCTTCGCAGGGAGAGGGGGAAGGCTCTCATGACCCATCCCGAACGCGGGCCCTCGCTCGAAACCATCGGCATGACGAAATCCTTCGGCGCGCTGAGGGCGCTGCGGGACGTTTCGATCAAGGTGCCCGCGGGCTCGTTCCATGCGCTGCTCGGCGAGAACGGCGCGGGAAAATCGACGCTCGTCAAATGCATCATGGGCTTCTACACGCCCGACAAGGGCCAGCTCCTGATCGACGGCGCAGAGGTCGCCGTGCGCAATCCGCGTGACGCCCAGGCGCTCGGCGTCGGCATGGTCTACCAGCATTTCACCCTCGTGCCGGCGCTGACGGCGGCCGAGAATCTCGTCGTCAGCCGGGCCGACGCGCCGGCCCTCATCGACTGGCGCAAGGAGCGAAGGGGCCTCGAAGACTTCCTCGACCGGATGCCTTTCCGCGTTCCCCTCGACCGTCCGGTGTCGGGGCTCGCGGCGGGCGAGAAGCAGAAGCTCGAGATCCTGAAACTCCTCTATCTCGACCAGCGCTTCCTGATCCTCGACGAGCCGACCTCCGTGCTGACGCCTGGCGAAGCCGACGAAATTCTCGGCCTCCTGCGCGAGATGGCGCATCGCGGCGAGATCACGGTCGCGATGATCAGCCACAAGTTCCGCGAGGTCGAGGCGTTCTGCGACGAATTCACTGTGCTGAGGCGCGGCGCGCGCGTCGGCGGCGGCAAGGTCGGCGAGGTCTCGACGCGCGACATGGCCGCGATGATGATCGGCGACGCCGTCGTCCGCCCCTCGGCCGCGCGCGGCGTTACGCCAAGGGACGACGTCATGCTCGAGGTCGCGGGCCTCTTCGCCGAGAACGACGAGGGCCGCGACGCGGTCTCCGGCTTCGACATCAGGGTGAAGGCGGGCGAGATCGTCGGGATCGCCGGCGTCTCGGGCAACGGCCAGAGCGAGCTTGTCCAGGCGCTTTCCGGCCAGCGGCCGATCAAGCTCGGCCAGGTGCTGATCCGCGACCAGAATTTCGAGCCGACGCGCGACCATTTCGACCGCTTCAAGGTGTTCGGCCTGCCCGAGGAGCCGCTGAAGAACGCCTCCGTCCCCAATATGTCGGTCGCCGAGAACATGGCGTTCCGCAAGTTCGACAAGGCGCCGATGGCGCGGCTCGGTTTCTGGCTCAAGCGCGAGCCGATCCGCGCCACGGCGCGCGACCTCATCGCCCGCTACAACGTGAAGACGCCCTCGACGGAGACGCCGATCCGCGATCTCTCCGGCGGCAACGTGCAGCGGGCCGTGCTCGCCCGCGAGCTTTCGGGCGACGTCGACGTTCTCATCGTCGCCAACCCCTGCTTCGGCCTCGATTTCGCGTCCGTCGCCGACATCCGCTCGCAGATCATGGAGCAGCGCAACCGCGGCGCCGCGGTGCTGCTGGTCTCCGAGGATCTCGACGAGATCCTCGAGCTCTCCGACCGCATCGCCGTCATGTCGGGCGGCAAGGTGGCCTATCTGACCGACGGCGCGAGCGCCGACCGGACGACGATCGGCCGCCACATGGCGGGGCACTGAGCGGTGCGCATTCTTCAGAGGCCGCCGCTTTTCAAACACCGCTTCGTCCTGAGGAGCCCGCGAAGCGGGCGTCTCGAAGGACGCTCCGGGACCCGCCTTCGCGCCCGCTGGATCGTCCTTCGAGACGCGCCTTCGGCGCTCCTCAGGACGGGGAAATTGGAGATCGCGTGCGAGCCTCGTCCATGATCGAAGTCGACGCGCAGCCCTTCCCGTTCCGCTTCGACCCCGACCGGGTCGCCCTCGCCGTCATCGACATGCAGCGCGACTTCCTGGAGCATGGCGGTTTCGGCGAGACGCTCGGCAACGATCTTCAGCCCGTGGTCGAGATCATCCCGACGGTCGCCGCGCTCATTGCGGCCTTCCGCGACAAGGGCTGGACGATCCTTCACACCCGCGAGGACCACCTGCCCGACCTCTCCGACTGTCCTCCCGCCAAACGCGATCGCGGGAACCCGTCGCTCAGGATCGGCGACGTTGGGCCGATGGGGCGCATCCTCGTGCGCGGCGAGCCGGGTTCGACCATCGTGGGAGCCTGCGCGCCCGGCGCCGGCGAGATCGTGGTCGACAAGCCGGGAAAGGGCATGTTCTATGCGACCGACGTCGCGGAGATCTTGAAGGCCAGGGGGATCGCCCAGCTTGTCTTTGCCGGCGTCACGACGGAGGTCTGCGTGCAGACGTCGATGCGCGAAGCCAACGACCGCGGCTACGAGTGCCTTCTCATCGAGGACGCGACCGCAAGCTACTTTCCCGCCTTCAAGGCGGCGACGCTCGAGATGATCCGCGCGCAGGGCGCCATCGTAGGATGGACGACCCCTTTGAGGACATTCGAACGCGCGATCCGATGACAGACAAGACATTCGACCCCGAGGCGCTCGTCGAGGCGATGGCGCCGCTTCTCGACATTGCGTTGACCCCGCAATCGCGCGCCGAGACCATCGTGCATCTGAAGATCGCCGCCGAACAGGCGGCGCTGCTTCTCAGCGGCCCGATCGACGAGGACGAGCCGGCCTCGGTGTACCGGCCATGAACGCGCTCCTCGACGGATCGGCCCGCGCGATCGCGACCGCCGTAAGGGACGGCCAGACGACCGCCGTCGAGGTCACGCGCGCGGCGCTCAGGCGCATCGAGGCGCGGGACGGGGCTCTTGGCGCCTTCACCGACGTCACGGCGGAGCGTGCGCTCGCAAAGGCCCGCGCAATCGACGGCGCGCGCGCGCGGGGCGAGCGGCTCGGACCGCTCGCCGGCGCGCCGTTCGCGGTCAAGAACCTCTTCGACGTGCGGGGACTGCCAACGCTCGCGGGATCGAAGATCAACCGCGACCGCCCGCCCGCGCAAGAGGACGCGACGCTGGTCACGCGTCTCGACGGGGCCGGGGCAGTGCTCCTCGGCGCCCTCAACATGGGCGAATACGCCTACGACTTCACTGGCCAGAACGCGCACGAGGGGCCGTCGCGCAATCCGCACGACGTGACCCACATGACCGGCGGCTCGTCGGGCGGTTCGGGCGCGGCGGTCGCCGGCGGACTCGCGCCGATCGCGCTCGGCTCCGACACCAACGGCTCGATCCGCGTGCCGAGCTCCTTCTGCGGCGTCTTCGGCCTCAAGCCGACCTACGGGCGGCTGTCGCGCGCGCGGACGTTTCCGTTCGTCGCGTCCCTCGACCACGTCGGACCGCTCACGCGGACGGTCGGCGATCTCGCGCTCGCCTACGATGCGATGCTGGGGCGCGACCCCGCCGACCCGGTGCAGACGGACGCTTCGCCGATCCCGACGGCGCTGAGCCTCGAGGACGGGATCGCGGGCCTGCGCATCGCAAAGCTCGGCGGCTATTTCGCGCATTCGGGCGACCCTTGCGCCTTCGAGGCGGTCGAGCGGGTGGCGAAAGCGCTGAAGGCGCAACGGGTCGTCGAACTCGCCGAGGCGCCGAGGGCGCGCGCGGCGGCCTATCTCATCACCATGGTCGAGGGCGCCGCCCTGCACCTGAAGCGCCTGCAGACCCGGCCTCACGACTTCGACCCGGATGTTCGCGACCGGCTGATCGCCGGCGCCATGCTGCCGGGCGCCTGGTATGCCGAAGCGCAGAAGTTCCGCCGCCGCTTTCGCGCCCAGGCGCTCGAACTCTTCCGCGACGTCGACATCCTCATCGCGCCGGCCGCGCCCTGCCGGGCGCCGAAGCTCGGCGAGACGACGTTCGTGCTCGACGGCAAGGAACTGCCGGTGAGGCCGAACATCGGCCTCTTCACCCAGCCGATCTCCTTCGTCGGGCTCCCGGTCGCCGCGGTCCCGGTGTGGACGAAGGGCGAGACGCTGCCGATCGGCGTGCAGATCATCGCGCCGCTCTGGCGCGAGGAGCTTGCGCTGCGCGTCGCGCGGGTTCTCGAGCGCGAGGGCGTCGTTTCCGCGCCCGTGGCGGCGATGGCGTGAGCGATGAGATGATCGTCGACGACCCCGCGGTCAAGGCCGAGGTCGAGGCTGTGTTCGCCGATTACGAGCGTGCGCTCATCGCAAACGACGTCGCGGCGCTCGACGGCTTCTTTCTCGCAAGCGACGCCGCGATCCGCTACGGGATCGCCGAGAACCTCTACGGTTACGACGCGATTGCGGCCTTCCGCGCCGCTCGCCCGGCCGCCGGTCTCGCCCGCCGGCTCGAGAAGACCCGCATCGTGACCTACGGCCGCGACCTCGCCATCGCCGCGACGCTCTTCAAGCGCGATAGCGCGCCGGGAAAGGTCGGGCGGCAGATGCAGACCTGGATCCGCTTCCCCGAAGGCTGGCGGATCGTCGCTGCCCACATCAGCGTGATCGACGATCCGGCATGAGGACGACGGTCGAAGCGGTCGTGCTGCTGCGGACCGACGGCGCGCCCGCGGGCGCGCCGGTCGACCTCCAAATCGCGGACGGCCGCATCACGGCGATCGCTCCCGCCGCGCGCGCCCCCGCGCGCCGCCGGCTCGCGCTGCCGGCCCTCGTCAACGCCCACGACCATTGCCGCCCGCTCTCGCCGACGTCCTTCGGCGCGGCCGGGAAGCCGCTCGAAACCTGGCTCCTGCGCCTGCCCGCGATGCCGCCGGCCGACCCCTACCTCGCCGCGCTCGCCGCCTTCGGCCGCGCGGCGCGCAGCGGCGCGGGGTCGGTGATGGCGCATTACACCCGCTTCCACGGACCCATGCCGCCGGTCGAGGAAGCGCGCGCGGTTCGCCACGCGGCGGACGAGGTGGGCGTCCGGGTGACGTTCGCCGTCTTCATGCGCGACCGCAACCCGCTCGTCTATGGCGACGAGGCCGCGCTGCTTGCGGTGCTGCCGACGCCAGAGCGCGCGACGGTCGCCGCGACCTTTCTCGCGGGCCAGCCGACTGTCGAGGAGCAGATCGCGCGCGTCGAGGCGATCGCCGAGGCGGTCGAGAGCGAGACCTTCAGCGTGCAATTCGGCCCCAACGGCCCGCAATGGTGCTCGGACGCGCTGCTCGCCGGCATTGCCGAGCGCTCGCGCGCAACTGGGCGGCGCATCCACATGCATCTCCTCGAAACGCGCGCCCAGCGCGATTTCGCCGACAGAGCCTATCCGGAGGGGATCGTGACGCGGCTGAAGTCGCTCGGCCTCCTCTCGCCTCGCCTCACGCTCGCCCATTGCGTCCACGCGCGCGACGCCGAACTCGACGCCATCGCCGAGGCCGGCGCGGTCGTTGCGACCAACCCAAGTTCGAACCTGCATCTCAAGAGCGGGATCGCGCCGGTCGGGGAAGCCTTGCGACGCGGCTGCCGGGTCGCGCTCGGCGTCGACGCCTCCGCCCTCGACGAGGACGACGACATTGTTCGCGAACTCAAACTCGGCCATTTCCTGCACGGCGGCTGGGGGTTCGAGACCGTCATCGAGCGTGGCGAATGGCTTCGGAAAACCGTCGCGGACGGGCGCTTCGCCAACGGCGCGCCGGGCGACGGGCGCCTCTCCGTCGGCGCCGAGGCCGACATGCTCATCCTCGATCTCGACCGTCTCGACCGCGACGCCGTCATGCCCGTCGAGCCGGTCGATCTCGTCTTCGCCCGCGCGACGGCGGCGCACATCGACCGACTCATGGTCGCCGGCCGCGACGTCGTCCGTGACGGGCGCCTCGCCGGCGTCGACCTCGCGGCGACCGAGCGCGCGCTGCGCGAGGCCTATCGCGCGCGGATCAGCGAACGCGCCGCCTTCCTCGACGCCTATTCCGCGCTCGAACCCGCGGCGATCGCCCATTATCGCGGCGCCCTCGGGTGTTGCTGACGCCCCCTCTCTCGCGCCAGCGGGGAGAGGGCCGGGGTGAGGGGCGAGGGGATTGGCTTCTCACCCGGCCCCTCATCCTGACCTTGTCCCCGCAAGGCGCGGGGAGAAGGGACGCGGCGGCGCCTGCGCGCGAATGAAATTTGCTCTAAGAAACTGACATGTCCGACGCGCTTCCCATCATCGATCTTGGCGTCCTCGACGACGGCGAGGCCGGCCTCGACAGGGTCGCGGCCGAGATCGGCGCCGCATGCCGCGACGTCGGCTTCTTTCTCGCCGTCAACCACGGCGTCCCGCGCGCCGCGATGGACGAAGCCTTCGCGCAGTCGCGGCGCTTCTTCGCCCTGCCCTTCGCCGAGAAGCAGAAGATCGCCATCGACACGGTCGGGGGAAATCGCGGCTATATCGGCCTCAGGCGCGAGGCGCTCGACCCCGGGCGGGGGCCGGACGTGAAGGAGGCGTTCAACGTCGGGCTCGACCTCAAGGCCGACGATCCCGAGCTTCTGGCGAGGAAGCCGTTTCGGGCGCCGAACGCCTGGCCGAGCCTGCCCGGCTTCCGCGAGAAGATGCTCGCCTATTTCGACGCCTGCTCTTCGCTCGGCCTGAAGATCCACCGCGCCTTCGCCCGCGACCTCGCGCTGCCGCTCGATTTCTTCGCCGACAAGTTCGACCGGCCGATGGCGACGCTGAGACTCTTGCGCTATCCCGCGGCCGCCGGCCACGCCGGAACCGACATCGGCGCCGGCGTCCATACCGACTACGGCGCCATCACCTTGCTTGCGACCGACGACGTCGGCGGCTTGCAGGTCAGGCGGCGGGACGGCCGCTGGATCGAGGCGCCGCCGAAGCCTGGCGCCTTTGTCGTCAACATCGGCGACTGCCTGATGCGCTGGACGAACGACGTCTATGTCTCGACGCCGCACCGCGTCGTCAACGGAAGCTTTCGCGAGCGCTTTTCCATCGCCTTCTTCTTCGATCCGAACCCCGACGCGCTCGTCGCCGCCATCCCGTCGTGCGTGAAGGACGGCGCGGCGAAACACGCGCCGATCCTCGCCGCCGACCATCTGAAGGCCCGGCTCGACGCGAGCAAGCCGGGGTGAGACGCTCCACCTCCGGAGCCGGAACACCCCGTCGTTCGTCATTGCGAGCGCAAGCGAAGCAATCCATCGCGCACGCGCTTGTATGGCGCAGGCATGGATTGCTTCGTCGCTCCGCTCCTCGCAATGACGAACGAGGGAGACCTGCGCGCTTCACCTCCGAAACCGGAAGACGCCCGTCCGCTTGATCTCGGAATCCTCGAGTTCGCGCGTCACCGGCACGCTATATTCGGCGACGCTCTCGAGCCGGTCGAGGGCGAGATAGGCGCGGCGCGGGTCGCCGATCAGCACTGTCGCGCCGCGCTGCGAAAGCTTCGCCAGCCAGTCGGCGGTCGCATCCGCCATGTCCTTTTCATAGGCGACGTCGCCGGCGAGCACGACGTCCCAGGGCCCGTCGGCGCCGATGAGATCTTCCGAACGCGCCGCCACGCGGACGCCGTTCTCGGCGGCGTTCGCCTCGATTGCGGCGACAGCGAAGGGGTCGATGTCTGACGCTTCGACGGAGGCGGCGCCCGCGCGCGCCGCTGCGATCGCGACAAGCCCCGACCCCGAGGCGAAATCGAGCACGCGCTTTCCCGCGACGACCGACGGATTGTCGAGGATGTAGCGGGCCAGCGCCTGCCCGCCCGCCCAGGCGAAGGCCCAGAAGGGCGGCGGCAGGCCCATCGCGCCGAGTTCCTCCTCGGTCTTCTTCCAGATCGGCACGGCCTCGTCGGCGAGCCAGAGCGAGAGTTCGGGAACGAGCGGCGGAACGAGGCGCCGGGCGTTGGCGAAGATGAAGGCGAGCCGCGCGCCGCGCGCCTCGTCAGCCCTCATATCTTCCAGCGGAGCGTCGAGATGAGAGTGAAGAAACGCCGCGAGGTCGCCTGGTCGACAGCCACCTTTTCGTTGAGCCGCTGCGCAAGCAGTTCGGCGCCGTCGTTGTGCAGCTTTGTGCGCTCCCGGTCGATCGCCTCGATCTGCCGCGGGCTCGCGGTGCGGATCGCCGCGTAGTAGGTCTCGCAGACCATGAAGTAGTCTTTCAAGAGCGAGCGGAACGGCGTCATCGAGACGACGATCGACACCGCCTGCTCGCCGTCCGAAGTGCGGACGTCGAAGGTGAACTTCGATTCCTCCTGCGAGATCGTCATGGTGTAGGGGCCGTCGTCGCGTCCGGGAACGGCGAAGGAATTTTCCTCGACGAGGTCGAAGATCGCCACCGCCCGCTCGTGGTCGTCGTCGATCAGGCCGCGCGGAATCGTGTCCTCGTCGAGGAAGACCTCGCTCAGCCGGTCGCGGCGGTCGTCGTCTCTCGCGTTCATGGGGCGCCGTTCCCGGCGAGGCGGATCGCGACCGAGCGGGCGTGGGCGTCGAGCCCCTCGGCATGTCCCAGCGCGATCGCGGCGGGCCCGAGCGCTTGAAGCGAGCGGGCGTCGCATCGGAGCAGCGACGTGCGCTTCATGAAATCGAGCACGCCGAGGCCCGAGGAGAAGCGCGCCGAGCGCGCCGTCGGCAGGACGTGGTTCGAGCCGCCGACATAGTCGCCGATCGCCTCCGGGGTCATGGACCCAAGGAAGATCGCGCCGGCGTTCCTGATCCGCGCGGCGAGCGCGTCCGGATCGCGGGTCATGATCTCGAGATGCTCGGGGGCGAGGCGATCGACAAGCGGCGGCGCCGCCTCGAGCGACGGAACGAGAATGACCGCGCCATAGTCGCGCCAGCTTGCGCCGGCGATCGCCGCCTTCGGCAGATCGGCGAGTTGCCGCTCGACTTCGGCCAGCGCCGCACGGGCGAGCGCAACGTCGGCGGTGATGAGGATCGACTGCGCCGCCGGGTCGTGCTCGGCCTGGGCGAGAAGGTCGGCGGCGACGAAGCGCGGGTCGGCGCTGTCGTCGGCGAGGATGACGACCTCGGAGGGGCCGGCGATCATGTCGACGCCGACGACGCCGAACACCCGCCGCTTGGCCGCCGCGACATAGGCGTTGCCGGGACCGACGACCTTCATCACCGGCGCGATGGTATCGGTGCCGTAGGCGAGCGCCGCCACCGCCTGCGCGCCCCCCACCCGGTAGACCTCGTCGACGCCGGCGATGCGCGCGGCCGCCAGCACCAGCGGGTTGATCCGGCCTTCCGGCGCCGGCACGACCATGGCGAGCCGCCGGCAGCCCGCGACCTTGGCCGGCACGGCGTTCATGACGACCGAGGACGGATAGCTCGCGGCGCCCCCCGGCACGTAGAGCCCGACCGCATCGATGGCGCCCCAGCGCCAGCCGAGTTCGACGCCGAGCGCGTCGGTGAAGCGGACGTCCGCCGGCTTCTGCCGCTCGTGATACGCCCTCACTCGCGTGTGAGCGAGTTCGAGCGCATTCAGCGCCTCGGTATCGCATTCCTCGAGCGCCGCGTCGATTTCGGCGGCGCGGACGACGAGGCCTCTGGTCGCGAGGTCGAGACGATCGAACCGCAAGGTGTATTCCGCGAGCGCCGCGTCGCCGCGGGCGCGCACGTCCTCGATGATGGCGGCGACCGCGACATCGACGTCGGCCGCCTGCTCGCGCTTGGCGCCGAGGAGGACTTCGAAACGCGCCTCGAAGTCGGGCGCCGTGGAAACGAGTTCGATCGCCATCGCTCTCTCCGCGCCCGTCAAGCCGTCGACGGGTCGGACAGCGCATGACCCTGACAGCTCGTGGCCGGCGCGCGCTCGTCGAGGTCGCAAAGCTCGACCTCGACGCACTCGACGTCGAGGCGCACCAGCGGCCCGTCGGCGAAGGCGATGACGATCATGCCGGCCGGCGGGTCGGTCTTGTGGAACGTGAGCCCGAGCAGGTTCAGGGTGGCGTCGCGGGCGACCTCGCTCAAGCCGAGATGCGAGACCTTCATCACCCGATCGAAGCGCATGACGCTCGAAACGCGCTCGGCCGGCCCCGTCTTGGCGCCGACCCAGTCATAGCGCATGCCGGCGACGACGAGGCGGCGCTGCTTCGGCAGCCAGACGATGTCGGAGCGCTTGACGCAGGTGTTCTGCGCATGGGCGGAAATGACCTCCAGGCCCTCCCGGTCGAGCGCGATGAGCCTCAATCTGTCGGCGACGGTGGCCATCATCATCAGTCCACGATGCGGGTGATGTCGGCCCCGCAGGCGCCGAGTTTCTCCTCCAGGCGCTCGAACCCCCGGTCGAGGTGATAGACGCGGTTGACGACCGTCTCGCCCTCGGCGGCGAGCCCCGCGATCACGAGCGACACCGAGGCGCGGAGGTCCGTCGCCATCACCTGCGCTCCCTGCAGCCTCTCGACCCCCTCGACGATCGCCGTCTGGCCGTCGAGCCGGATATGGGCGCCGAGCCGCGCAAGCTCCTGCACGTGCATGAAGCGGTTCTCGAAGATCGTCTCGGTGATGCGCGAGGTCCCCTTGGCGCGGGTCATGAGCGCCATGAACTGAGCCTGCAGGTCGGTCGGGAAGCCGGGGAACGGGGCGGTCTCGACGTCGACCGCCTCGATGCCCGAACCGTTGCGGGCGACCCTCACGCCGCGGTTGTCGCTCGTCACCGTCGCGCCGGCCTGCCCGAGCGAATTGAGAGCGGTCCTCAGGACGTCCTCGCCGACGCCCTCGAGCAGAATGTCGCCGCCGGTCATGGCGACGGCGGCGGCATAGGTGCCCGCTTCGATCCGATCGGGCAGAACGCGGTGGTGGGCCCCGTTGAGGCGCGGGACGCCGGCGATCTCGATCGTCGAGGTCCCGGCGCCGCGGATGCGGGCGCCCATCTTGTTGAGGCACTCGGCGACGTCGGCGATCTCGGGCTCGCGGGCTGCGTTGACGATGCGCGTCGCGCCATGCGCCATCGACGCCGCCATCATGGCGACATGCGTCCCCCCGACCGTCACCTTCGGAAACTCGATCTCGCCGCCGAGAAGTCCCTTCGGCGCCTTCGCCACCGCGTAGCCGGCGTCGATCTCGATGACGACGCCGAGCTTCTCGAGCGCCATCAGGAGAAGGTCGACCGGCCTTGTGCCGATGGCGCAGCCGCCCGGCAGCGAGACGCGCGCCTGACCCGCGCGGGCGAGCAGCGGCGCGATCACCCAGAAGCTCGCCCGCATGCGCGCGACGAGTTCGTACGGAGCGGTGGTGTCGACGATGGTGCGGGCGCGCAGGTGCGCGGTCTGGCCTGAAATGGCTTCCTCGCCGGCGCGCTTGCCGTCGATCGAATAGTCGACGCCGTGATTGCCGAGAATGCGGGCAAGCTGGCCGACGTCGGCGAGGCGCGGCAGGTTCTCGAGCGTCAGCGTCTGATCGGTGAGGAGGGACGCGATCATGAGCGGCAGCGCGGCGTTCTTCGCGCCCGAAATCGGAATGACGCCGTTCAGCCGAGCCCCACCCCGAATTTGGATCCGATCCATTCCCTAATCCTTCCACCCCCGAAGACGGGTCCAAAAGAGACAAGGCCCCCAGTCCGTCAGGTCTTGTCGCCGTCCGGGACGCCCGCGCTCGCCGCCCGCTCGCCTGCGGTTTCCCGCTCCGGCGGTCCCGCTGGCGGCCCGGAGCGCGACCGCGCCTGCGCTTTCCGCCGCTTCAGATTCTCCCTGAGCGAGGCGGAGAGACGAGCTTGCCTCACGGTCCGGCGCGAGATCTCGGCGTCCTCAGTCATCCCGCCCTTCTTCTTGAGCGCCGGCCCGGATCTGGACCGGAGGGGCTTGATAGGGCGAAGGCGGCCGCTGGAGCAAGCCCAAAGGAGAAGAGACGCCGGCCGGGCCCCGGCTCATCCCGCCTTCTCGATCAGGCTCGCCGCGGCCGCCCGCGCCTCGCGGGTGATCTCGGCGCCCGCGAGCATCCGGGCGATCTCCTCGCGCCGCTCGGCCTTCCCGAGCCGCTCGACGCCGGTCACGACGCGCTCGCCCCTGCCGACATCGCGCTTGGCGATCCGGTAGTGGCTCAGCGCCCGGGCCGCGACCTGCGGCGCGTGCGTCACCGCAAGCACTTGCGCCCGGGCGGCGAGGCGGGCGAGCCGCTGGCCCATGGCGTCGGCGACCGCGCCGCCGACGCCCGTGTCGATCTCGTCGAAGACGAGCGTCGGCGCCGTGCCGCGCTCGGCGAGACAGACCTTGATGGCGAGGAGAAAGCGGGCGAGCTCGCCGCCGGAGGCGACTTTCATCAGCGGTCCCGGCCGCGAGCCGGGATTGGTGCGGACGAGAAACTCGGCCCGGTCGTAGCCGGTCGGCGCCGCGAGTGTTTCGTCGCTCGTCAGCTCCACCTTGAACTCCGCCCGC
Source organism: uncultured Alphaproteobacteria bacterium (assembly GCA_963829505.1). Taxonomy (GTDB): domain Bacteria; phylum Pseudomonadota; class Alphaproteobacteria; order Rhizobiales; family Beijerinckiaceae; genus Roseiarcus. The sequence continues at coordinate 256,810 of CAWHIL010000004.1, read as the reverse complement.
TCGAGCTTCAGCGGCGGCAGTTCGGCCATGACCGCCTTTTCCAGGGCGCGGGCGCTCTTCGCGCGGGCGGACGAGAGCGCCCGGGCGCCAGCGGCGTAAGTCTCCCTGGCGCGCGAAACCTCGCCCGTGAGCCGCGCCGCCTCGCTGCGCCCCGCCTCGAGCGCCGCGAGATCGTCGCCGTATTTCTTCGCCAGCCCCGGCAGCGCCTCGATCGGCGTCGCGTATTTGCGGCTCATGGCGCGGAGCGCAAACAGCCGCTCCTCGCAGCGCTCGAGCTCCCTCGGGTCGAAGGCCGAAGCGGTCAGCGCCTCCTCGACGGCGCGCGCCGCCAGTTCGAGCGCCTCGAAGGCGTCGTCGAGCGCTTTCACGCTCGGTTCGAGGAGTCCCGGCGCGGCGGGCGCCCGGCGCTGCAGCCGGCGGGAAACCGAGAGCAGCGTCGGCAGGACGCCGCCGTCGCTGCCCAGACGTTCGCGCGCGTCGCGGATGTCGGCGGCGACCTTCTCTCCCTGCATCATCGCCTGGCGGCGGAGGGCGAGACGCTCCTCCTCGCCGGGCTCCACGTCGAGCGCCGTCAGTTCGTCATGCGCGTGCCGCGAAAAATCGGCCTCCGCCTCGGCGGCTGCGACCCGGGCGCGCTCTGCCTCGAGCGCGCGCTCGGCCTCGCGCATGGCGGAATGGGCGCGCTCGGTCGCCCCCGCCTCCGCCTCCAGTCCGCCGTAGGCGTCGACGAGGGCGCGATGGGTCGAGGCGTCGGTCAGCGCCCGCTCGTCGTGCTGGCCGTGGATCTCGACGAGGGAGGCGGCGAGCGCGCGAAGCGCCTGCACGCTCACGCTCTGGTCGTTGACGTAAGCCCGAGTGCGCCCGTCGGCGAGCTGGACGCGCCTCAGGATCAGTTCGTCGCCGATCTCGATGTCCTGCCCTTCGAGCAGCGCGTGGACCGCGTGCCCGGCCGGAAGCTCGAAGACGGCGGCCACCTGCCCTTGCGCCTGACCGTGGCGGACGAGGCCGCCGTCGCCGCGCGCGCCGAGCGCCAGCGACAGCGCGTCGAGCAGGATCGTTTTGCCCGCTCCGGTCTCCCCGGTCAGGATCGTGAGGCCGGCCGCAAATTCGAGATCCAGCGCTTCGATCAGCACCACGTCGCGGATGGAGAGGCGCGCGAGCATGGACGGGCGGCTCCGCTCAGGACGGAACGACCGTATGGTAGATCTTGGAGATCCACGACTGGCCGCTTTCCTCCGGCGACAGCCCCTTGCCCTTGAGCAGGTCGAAGGCGTCCTGGTACCATTTGCTGTCCGGATAATTGTGGCCGAGCACCGCGGCGGCCGTCTGCGCCTCGGTCGTGATGCCGAGCCCCATATAGGCCTCCACCAGCCGATAGAGCGCTTCCGGCGCGTGCCGCGACGTCTGATAATATTGCAGCACGTTGTGGAACCGGTTGATCGCCGCGGTGTAATTGTGCCGGTTGAGATAGAACCGGCCGATCGACATCTCCTTGCCCGCCAGCTGGTCGAGGCACACGGTGATCTTGAACTTCGAGTCCTCGACGTACTCGGACTTCGGATATTTCTTCACAACCTCCTGAAAGGAGGTGAGCGCCTTCTGCGCCGCGTCCTGGTCGCGGGAAATATCCGGGATCTGCTGATAGTAGGAGTTGGCCTGAATGTAGGTGACATAGGCCGAGTTGGGCGAATTCGGGTAGTTCTTCAGATAGGCCTCGGCGGACGTCTGGGCGTCGGTGTACTGCCCGGCCTGGTAGTCGGCGTAGACCGTCATCAGGAGGCCTTTGCGCTGCCAGTCGGAGCCGGGGTACTGCTTGCCGAGTTCGGTGAACTTCTTCGCGGCTTCCTGCGGCGCGCCATTGCCGAGCTTCTCGAGCCCCTGGTCGTAGGTCTTGCTCGCCGGCGTGTCGGGCACGATCTCCATCTTGTATTTTTCCGTGCCGAACGGATTGAACTGGTCGATCATCGAGCAACCGGACGCGATGAGCGCCGTCGCGACGATCACGGCCGCGGCGCGCGCAAGGCGGCCGGCGCCTCGCGAGGCCGCCGGGGAAGAGACGACCGTTTCGAGTTTCAACATGTCGGACCCGATCTCGCAGCTTTCAGTTGACTTCGCTTGGACTCGCGCCGCCCGTCGCTTTCTTGCGGGCGGGCCGGCCTGCCCCTGCGCCCCAAAGCGCACGCGGGACGCCGCCGCACGTCCCAATGGCCGCGAAATGTGGCGGCTTGGCGCCCTCAGCCCAGGCGTTTCGTCGAAATGCTCGCGTGGAAGGACTTATTCCGCTGCGAAAGCCGCAATCGCGGCGGGGCCGCCGAGGCCCAATCCGTTTACCAATTGCCTCGCCGGCGTCTCGACATAGGCATAGGCCGACCGGTCGGAGAACAGCGCTTCGAGAGCCATTGCGTTCAGCTTGTGGCCCGGGCGGTAGGCCCGATAGACGCCGACGATCGGCGACCCGGCAAGCGACAAATCGCCGAGCGCGTCGAGCGCCTTGTGGCGGACGAACTCGTCGGCGTAGCGAAGCCCCCCGGGATTGAGAATTTCGTCGCCGTCGATGGCGATCGAATTCTCGAGCGAGGAGCCGAGGGCGAACCCGGCCTGCCACAGCTTCTTGACGTCGCTGACGAAGCCGAAGGTGCGGGCGCGGGCGATCTCGCGGCGAAAAGCCGCCGGATCGACGTTGAGGACGAGACGCTGGCGGCCGATCGCCGTCGAGGAGAAGTCGATCTCCACATCGAGACGGAAGCCGCGTTCGGCCGGGAGAAGCTCGGCGTAGCCGCCATCCCGCTCGACCCGCACGGGCTTCAGGATCTTGATCAGACGGCGCGGGCGCGCCTGCCGGGCGACGCCCGCCCGATCGATCGCCTCGACGAAATCGGCGGCGGAGCCGTCCATGATCGGCGTCTCGGGGCCATCGATCTCGACAAGAACATTGTCGATCTGCAGGCCGGAGAGGGCGGCAAGCAGATGCTCGACCGTGCTGACGCTCGCGCCCGACCGGTCGCCGAGAATGGTGCAAAGCGCGGTATGGGTGACGTTCGAGCGGCGGGCTTTCAGATAGCGGTCGCGGCCGTCCGGCAGGCCGGTGCGGAGAAACGTGACGCCCGTGTCGGGTTCGGAGGGGTGGAGAACCAGTTGCGCGGGCGTCGCCGAATGAACGCCTACGCCGTCGATCGTTGTGCGGCGGCGCAGGGTTGTCTGAAAGCCAGACTTCATCTTCAGTTGCCTCCGAGCTTTCGCCCGGCCCTTATGAGAGCTTCGCGGACCGACTTTCAGCCGCCGCTCCGCTACCGCTTTTTCCGTCGCTGTTCCCCAGCGCGACGGCGACTTTGATCGGGCGAAACTATGGACGACTCGGGGCGGAGACAAATCACCTTTGGTGAACAAAAATTACTATGTTTACGACATCATTTAATCCATTATTTTCAGCGACATCGCGATATGATTTAAAGTGCGTTAACAACAAAAATCAAACGACCGCGAGCTCTCGCCCGCGGCCGTCGCACGCCCCTTCCCAGCCGAATCAGCTCTGCTGCCGGCGCAAAAAAGCCGGAATGTCGAGATGGTCGTCCTCGGTGACCGGCGGCCGGTGGGTCGGCCGGCCGTGCGGATCGAGGCTCCCCGCAGCGGCGGCCGGACGCGCAGGCAGGGGACGGGCCTGCGCGCGAGGATACTCGGGCTGCGCCGCGGGGGCCGCGTACGTCCGCTGCTGCGGCGGCAGGGGAAGCTGCGCGACCGGCTGCGGAACCGGTGCCGGCTGGGGCCGCGCGGCCGGCTCGTCCTCGTGGCGGGTGATGCCGAAGGCGGCGAGCTTCTCGAGGAGCGACTTGCGGCGCGGCTCCTGCGCCGCGGCCGCCGCCAGCCCTTCGCGGGCCGCTCGCAGCTGAGCCTGGGCCAACTGCGGCAGATCCTCGATCTGCGGCATGCGCGGAGCGCGCACGATCGGCTGCTCGGGCGCGGGCGGAACGAATTCGAAGCTCTCCTCCTCCTGCTGCTCGAACCGCGCCTCGATCGGCTCGGGGAAGGCGAACCCGGTCGCAGCCGGCTCGAACGCGGCCTCGTTGACCATCACGGCCGGCGGCGGTTCGACGACGGCGGCGGCCGGACGGGCCGGCGGCGCGGAGCGGAGGCGGGAGACGGGCTCGGGGCGGACGTGCACGTTCACCGGCTCGATCTGCCCGATCGCCACCTGGTCGATGCCGGTCGCCACCACCGAGACGCGCACGACCCCGTCGAGCGCCGAATCGAAGGTCGCGCCGAGGATGATGTTGGCTTCCTCGTCGACCTCCTGGCGAATGCGGCTCGCGGCCTCGTCGACCTCGTAGAGGGTGAGGTCGTTGCCGCCGGTGATCGAGATGAGAAGGCCGCGCGCCCCCTTCATCGAGGTCTCGTCGAGGAGCGGATTGGCGATCGCGGCCTCTGCGGCGAGCACGGCGCGCCTTTCGCCGGTCGCCTCGCCCGTCCCCATCATCGCCTTGCCCATCTCGCTCATGATCGAGCGGACGTCGGCGAAGTCGAGGTTGATCAGACCCTCCTTGACCATGAGGTCGGTGATGCAGGCGACGCCCGAGTAGAGCACCTGGTCGGCCATGGCGAAGGCGTCGGCGAAGGTGGTCTTCTCGTTGGCGACGCGGAAAAGGTTCTGATTCGGGATGATGATCAGCGTGTCGACCGCCTTCTGCAGGTCGGAAATGCCGGTCTCGGCGACCTTCATCCGGCGGCCGCCCTCGAAATGGAACGGCTTGGTCACGACGCCGACGGTGAGGATGCCCATCTCGCGCGCGGCGCGGGCGATCACCGGGGCCGCGCCGGTGCCCGTACCGCCGCCCATGCCTGCGGTGACGAACACCATGTGCGCGCCGGCGAGGTGGTCGCGAATCTCTTCGAGCGCCTCTTCGGCGGCGGCCTTGCCGACCTCGGGCTTCGAGCCCGCGCCCAGGCCCTCGGTGACCTGGAGGCCCATCTGGATGATGCGTTCGGCGCGAGAGGAGGTCAGCGCCTGCGCGTCGGTGTTGGCGACGACGAAATCGACGCCGCAGAGGCCCGACACGATCATGTTGTTGACGGCGTTGCCGCCCGCGCCGCCGATGCCGGCGACCATGATGCGCGGCTTCAGTTCCCTCAGTTCGGGCGCCTTCAGATTGACAGACATGGACCACCTCATCCGTTGGGCGCCCACTGACGCCGATTGACCCTCGTTCGCATTTTCGCTTTCGGCCCCCGGCGACGGGGTCCCGAAACTCTTCAGAAACTTTCCTTCAGCCAGCGCCCGACCCGCGACGCGTACCCTTCCCGCTCGTAGACCTGCCGCGAGGCGTGACGAGAGGGTTCGAAAAATTCGAGACCCGCCATCTGCGGGTAGACCATCAGGCCGATGGCCGCCGCGAACGACGGGCTCTTGCCCGATTCGGGAAGGCCCTCGATGCCGAGCGGACGGCCGATTCGGGCCTGGCTCGAGATGATCGAGCGGACGAGGTCCGGCAGGCCGGTGAGCTGGCAGGCGCCGCCGGTCATCACCAGGCGCCGGCCGGCATGGGCCGCATGGCCGGAGGCTTTCAGCCGGTCGCGCACCAGTTCGAGGATTTCCTCGGTGCGCGGGCGGATGATCCGGATGAGTTCCGACTTCGGCAGATGGGCCGGATGATCCATGTCGTCGCCGAGCCGGTGGACGGAGATCGATTCCCGGTCGTCGGAGGGCGAGGCGATGCAGGCGCCGTAGAGGGTCTTCAGCCGCTCGGCGTCTGTCATCGACACGTTGAGGCCGCGCGCGATGTCGCGGGTCACATGGATGCCCCCGACCGCGACGGCGTCGACATGGATGAGGCGGCCGCCGGAGAACACGCCGACCGTGGTCGTGCCGCCGCCGAAATCGACGACCGCCGAGCCGAGTTCGGCCTCGTCGTCGACCAGCGTCGACAGTCCCGAGGCGTAAGGCGTCGCGACCATCGCCTCGACCCTCAGGTGACAGCGCTCGACGACCAGCATGAGATTGCGCGCGGCGGCGAGTTCGCAGGTCGCGACGTGCAGGTCGACGCCAAGCTCCTCGCCGATCATCCCCCTCGGGTCGCGCACGTCGCGCGTCGCATCGAGCGAGAAGGCGGTCGGCAGGCCATGCAGGACCGTGCGGCCGGGCGGTGCGCTCGTGGCCGACGCGGCCTCGAGCGCCCGGTGGACGTCGTGCTCGGAGACGGTCTTGCCGCGCAACGTTGCCTTGGCGCTGAACCTTTGCGAGCCGAGGAGGCCTCCCGACATGTTGACGATCACGCCCCCGACCTCGACGCCGGCCATCCGCTCGGCGGCGTCGATGGCGAGGCGAGCCGCGTGCTCGGCCGACTGGAGATCGACGATCGCGCCGCCCTTGACGCCGTTCGACCGCTGGTGGCCGATGCCGAGGATCTTGCAGCGGTGGGTGCGCCCGGGCAGCGACGACGACGGCTCCATCGGCGCGAGGCGCGCGATCAGGCACACCATCTTCGACGCGCCGACGTCGAGGACGGAGAGAATGGCCCCTTTGTGGGCCGGGATCTGCCGCATGCGCGGCGGAAGCGTGCGGAAGCTCATGGGGCGGCGTCTTTTTTCTTGGGCGCATGCGCGTCCGCCCACGCGGCCGCCGATTCCTGGGTCAGGCGCACGAACACCCGATCGGGCGCGCGCAGGTCGAGCGCGAGCACGTCGCGCTCAAGAATGCGGTCGGCGCGCTCGAGGGCGAGCAGCCTCACGACGGCGCCCTTCGCGTCCGTCTCCGGCAGCTTCACGTCGACGCCGTTCTTGAGTCTGAGGTTCCACCGGCGCCCGCCAATCAGGACGCCCGCCTCGACCCGGGTCCTGAGTTCCTCGAGCGAGTCGAGGAGGCCGGCGAATTCGGTCGCCCGCTCGTTGGCGCCCTCGCCGACGACGAAGGGGAGGCCGGCGAATCGGCCATCGCGGACGTCGTCGATCGGCGCGCCGTCGGCCGCGATCGCCTTGATCTCCCCGTCCTTCTGCCAGAGCGCGTAAGGGGTGCGCTCGACGATGTCGATGACGATGCGGTTCGGATAGAGCTTGCGCACGCTCGCTCCGGCGACGAGCGGATCGGCTTCGAGCCGCGACCGCGCCGCGGCGACGTCGAAGAACGGCAGCGAGCTCCTGGAGCTTATTCCCGCGATCGAGAGGACGTTTTCTTCGCTCATGTGCGCGGCGCCCGAGACGGTCACCACGTCGATGCCGAAGCCGAGCGCCCGCGCCGCGACGTCCGCCACGCCGCCGTGACGCGCGACGAAAGCGTCGAACTGCCCGCCGCGGAACGCCCCGTAGCCCGCAGCGGCGGCGAGCACCATCACTGTCAGCGCGATTTCGAGGAGAAGCGGCGGCGGACGGTTCAAAGGCAGACGAAGCCGCCACGGACCGCGCGTAACGCGCTCGCCGCGCAGGAGAACCTTGCGCGTCGCTGCGTCGGTCAGCGCCGGCGCCGGCGGTCCGCCGTAGGCGAGCCTCAGCGATCGCACGACGCGTCCTCCACGATCCACGCGACCAGCTCGCGGAACGACATGCCGGCGTGAGCCGCCATGTCCGGGACGAGCGACGTCTCCGTCATCCCCGGCTGCGTGTTGACCTCGAGACACACGAGCTCGCCCTCATCGCCTTTCGTGTCGTCGTAACGGAAGTCGGTGCGGCTGACGCCCCGACACCCGAGCGCGCGATGCGCCCTGAGCGTCAAGTCTTGGACCTTATGGTAAATATTCGGTTTAAGATTTGCGGGAAGAATGTGCTTCGATCCGCCTTTTGCGTACTTGGCGTCGTAACCGTAGAACGCTTCGGAAATGGACACGATGTCGATGATGTCGAACACCCGGTCGCCCATCACGGCGCAGGTCAGCTCCAGGCCGTCGACGAATTTCTCCGCCAGCAGCGCGTCCCCGTAGGGCCAGTCCTCGCGCCCGACTTCCTGCGGGGGATGGGCGCGGTCCTGCTTGACGATGACGACCCCGAACGAGGAGCCTTCGCTGACGGGCTTCAGGACGTAGGGCGGCGCAAGCGCGTGGGACCGCGCCGCCTCGTGGCGATCGACGACACGGCCTGGCGCGACCGGCACGCCCGCCGCGGCGAGCACCGTCTTGGCGAGGTCCTTCTGCATGGCGAGGGCGGAAGCGAGCACGCCCGAATGCGTATAGGGAATGCGCAGGACCTCGAGCACGCCCTGGATCGTTCCGTCCTCGCCGCCCACCCCGTGCAGGGCGTTGAAGGCGACGTCGGGGCGGAGCCTGGCGAGCGTGTCGGCGATTCCGCGGTCGACGTCGACGCGGGTGACGCGGTAGCCGAGCGCCTCGAGGGCGTCGGCGCACTGGCGTCCCGAATTCAGCGAGACGGGGCGCTCCGCCGACCAGCCTCCCATCAGGACCGCGACGTGTTTCATGGTGAGACGATCCCCCAAAGATCGGCGAAGCAGTAAGTTAAAGCAGACTTAAGGGGCTGGCGCTTAACGAGCCGTTAACCTGACGGATTCGTTGAGAGAATTCGTCGTTGACGAGAAAGGCCTCGGAAGGAACGCAACTGACGGCGTGCGCTGCTTGACAGCGTTATCCGCGGCAACGTAAGTTAACTCCTGAGTAAGCGTAGGGGGTAGCGATGAAAGCGTATTTTGCCGCAGCGGCCGGCGCCGCGGCCCTCGGGCTCGCCTGCGGAGCGGCCCACGCGGCGACACTGACCATGGACGCGACCGCCGACAATCAGTTCGCGATTTACGTGTCGTCGTCGGACAGCGTTCTCGGGACGTTGGTTCTGACCGGAGCCGACTGGGGGACCACCTACTCGGCGTCCGTGAACCTGACCTCCGCCACCGAGTTCATCCACGTCATCGCCATCAACTGGACCACCAACACCGGCTGGCCCCAGTACGGCCAGGGGAACGCTCTCGGGAACGGGACCAACCCCACCGCTTTCATTGGAACATTCAACCTTGTCGGCGGCGCGTTCGCCAACGGGTCGACGACGCTCTCGACCGGCACCACCTACTGGACGGGTGATGGGGCGTACCCGCTCGGCACGCCGCCGTGGACGCAGACGACGCTTCCCGTCTGGTCGACGCCGACCGACACCCCCATCACGTACGGATCGAACGGCGACGGGCCGTGGGGCCTGCATGGGTCCATTGCCGCCGACGCCCAATGGATCTGGTCGAACTCGACCACCAACTACGATTACGCCGAATTCTCGACGCAACTTACCGACGTCGTCCCCGAGGCGTCCACCTGGACGATGCTGCTCAGCGGCTTCGGCGCGCTCGCGCTCGCGTCGGTCTGGTCAGCCAAGCGCCGGCCGAGGACGTTGGAGGCCTGAGCGAAGGCGCTCGGATTTTAGGAGAAGAGCCGCCTCCGGGCGGCTTTTTTCATGTCCGGCCGTTCCCAGGGCGGCCGGCGCCGCCGATCCGCTTGATCTCCCATTCGAGCCTGACGCCAGAGGTCTCGAACACCCGGCGGCGCACCTCTTCGCCGAGCGCCTCGAGGTCGGCTGCGGTCGCGTGCGCCCGGTTGATGAGAAAATTGCAGTGCATCGTCGACACCTGAGCGTCGCCGACGACGAGGCCGCGGCAGCCTGCGCGGTCGATCAGCTCCCAGGCCTTCGCGCCCGGCGGATTCTTGAACGTCGAGCCGCCGGTCTTCTCCCGGATCGGCTGGGAGGCTTCGCGAGCGTGGGTGATTCGCTCCATCTCGGCGAGGATCGCCTCCGGCTCGCCCGGCCGCCCCTGCAGGGTCGCACGCGTAAAGACGACGTCCTCGGGCGCCCCGCTGTGGCGGTAGGAGAAACCCATCTGCGTATTCGAGAACGTGCGGACCGCCCCGCTCCGGTCGATCCCGCGCGCCTCGACGAGGACGTCCTTGATCTCCCCCCCGTGCGCGCCTGCGTTCATTCTCAAGCCGCCGCCGATCGCGCCCGGAACCCCGCGCAGGAAGGCGAGCCCGTCGATCCCCGCCGTCGCCGCCGCCTTCGCGACGAACGCGTCCGGCGCCGCCGCGCCCGCTGCGACCCGGCAGTCCTCCATCGCCGCGATGGCGTTGAACGCCCGGCCGCCGAGCCGGATGACGACCCCTTCGACGCCGCCGTCGCGCACGATGAGGTTCGAGCCGAGGCCGATGACGGTCACGGCGAATTCGGCCGGCAGCCGGCCCATCAGATGAGCCAGATCGTCCTCGTCGGCCGGCGAGGCGAGGAGCTGGGCGGGGCCGCCGACCCGGAACCAGGTCGCCTCCGCGATCGGCGCGTTCGCCGCCAGCCGTCCGCGGAAATCCGGCGCAAGCGCGCGAACGTCGGCCGAAATGTCGGGAAAGCTCATGCGGCGGGGTCGAGCGCCGTGAGTTCGCCAGGCAGCGCATAGGCCCATTGCGTCACGGTGCCTGCGCCGAGGCAGACGACGATGTCGCCGGGCGAAGCGAGTTTCCGCACCATCGGCGCGAGTTTTTCGGGAGACGGCAGCGACAGCGCGTGGCGGTGGCCGTGCGCGGCGATTGCCGACACGAGGTGCGCCCTGTCGACGCCCTCGATCGGCGCTTCGCCTGCGGGATAGACGTCGGCGACGATGACGCAGTCTGCGTCGTTGAAGCAGGTCGCGAAGGCGTCGAACAGCGAGGAGAGCCGCGAGAAACGATGCGGCTGCATGACGGCGATCACCTTGCCAGCGGTCGAGGCGCGCGCCGCCTTGAGCACCGCTGCGATCTCGACCGGGTGGTGGCCGTAATCGTCGACGATGGTGACGCCGTTCCATGTCCCGGTGCGGGTGAAGCGCCGCTTGACGCCGCCGAAGGTCTCGATCGCGCCGCGAATGACGTCGACGGAGGCGCCGAGTTCGTGCGCGACGGCGATCGCCGCTGTGGCGTTCAGGGCATTGTGCCGCCCCGGCATCGGCAAGGCGAGACGATCGACGAACGTCGCCTTCCCCGTCGCGCGGTCGCGGATCAGCACGGAAAAGCGCGTCACGCCGCCGCTCATCTCGACGTCGAGCAGGCGCACGTCCGCCTGCGGGTTCTCGCCGTAGGTCAGGACCTTGCGGTCCTCGATCCGCCCGACGAGCTCCTGCACGGTCGGATGGTCGAGGCACATGACGGCGAAGCCGTAGAACGGCAGGTTCTCGACGAGCGCGTAGAAGGCGTCCTTGATCGCCTCGAAGGTCACGAAATGGTCGAGGTGCTCGGGGTCGATGTTGGTGACGATGGCGACGTCGGCCGGCAGCTTCAGGAACGTGCCGTCGCTCTCGTCGGCCTCGACCACCATCCAGTCGCCGGCGCCGAGGCGGGCGTTCGTGCCGTAGGCGTTGATGATGCCGCCGTTGATCACCGTCGGGTCGAGGCCGGCGGCGTCGAGGAGGGTCGCGACGAGCGACGTGGTGGTCGTCTTGCCGTGCGTGCCGGCGATCGCCACACAGCTCTTCAGGCGCATGAGTTCGGCCAGCATTTCGGCGCGGCGGACGACGGGAATGCGCTTGGCGCGGGCCGCCGCGAGCTCGGGATTGTCGCGCTTGATCGCGGTCGAGACGACGACGACCGCGGCCTCGCCGAGGTTGGCTGCGGAATGACCGACGAAAACCTTCGCCCCCTTGTCGCGCAGACGCTTGACGTTGGCGCTGTCGGAGGCGTCCGAGCCCTGGACGGTATGACCGAGGTTGATGAGAACCTCCGCGATGCCGGACATGCCGATGCCGCCGATGCCGACGAAGTGGATGGGACCCATCGTCTCGGGCAGTTTCATGCGCTCGCGCTCCTTGAAGCGGGGTCGACGTCGGGAAACGCTTCATCCAGCGGTTCCCACGAGTCGAGCAGCGCAATGAGACCTTTGTTCCTTGGCGCCAGTTCGATGATGAGACGATCGCAGTCGCGAGAAATCAGCACCCGGTCGCCCGGCAGTTCAAACTCCGCCGGGATACGAACGGCCTGACTGCCTTTGTCGCGGAAGAGTTCGGCTTCCCGAGAGTCCCTGGGTTGTTGCATAGCCCCGTGTATACGCCAACGGCCGTCGCTCGTTCAATCAGCGCGGCTGTGTCGCGTTTTCGCGCGGACACGTCCGGGGCTTGCCTGTCGAGAACCGGCTCGCATGAGAAAAGAGCGGCCCCTTTCCGCCTCGCTCACTTCATATGCGGCGGCGCGAGCCGATAGCCGACGCCGATCTCGGCCAGAAGAATCTCCGGCCGCAGCGGTTCGCGCTCGATCTTGCGCCTCAGGCGCATGACGCAGGAGCGGAGCGCCGGCCGACCACGCCGGAGGCCCGCCAGCCCCGCCTCGTCGAGCAGCCGCTCGTAAGGGACGACGATCCCGGCGCGCTCGGCGAGATGGGCGAGAAGATCTCTCTCCGATCGCGCCAGCGCCACGTCGCGGCCCTCGATCGAGAGCCTGGCGCTGAAAAGGTCGAAGGCGATCGCTCCGTTGCGGTAGAAGCGGGGGAGGCCCTTCGCGGCGAACAGTTGGAGTTCCGCAACCCGCACCCGGGCTGCGAGATCGGCCGGGCTGAACGGGCGGGCGAGATAGTCGGCCCCCATGTCGAGCGCGGCGATGCAATCCGTCTCGCGGCGCTCGGCAGAGAGCACGATGAGGGCTGCGCCCGGATAGGCGTCCCTTGCCGCCCCGATCGTCGTGGAATCGACTCCGTCGAGATCCATGACGACGACGTGGGCGCCCTTGGGCATGGGCTCGCCCGCCCCCGGCGCCCCGCGGGCCCGCACCCTGCGCCACGGCTCGAGGATCGAGCCGATCAATCGGACGAGCGCGACCTCGCTCGTCATGACCGTCACCGTCGCAAGCGCGATCCGGCATTTCGCCCCTGCCACAGCGCGCGTCAATGCGAGCCTTGGCGAAGCGGTCCAGGGGCCGCCGACATTCGGTTCGGGGCGCCCACGGATTGCTTCGCCTTCGGCTCGCAAGGACGACTTCATCGATGACCTTCGGAATAGCGTCTCATCGCCCGTCAGGCCGGGTCGCCATAGCGCTTGTGCAGTTCGAGATTGACGTCGAGCACGTTGACGAGCTTCTCGCCGATCGCCCCGCCCCATGGGGCGTAGGCCTTGCGCGCGAGGATCGCCTCGATCTCGTTACGCACGTCGCCGGCCTTGAGCTTCCTGTCGTCGGCCCACTTGGACGCGACGCGGTCGAGCTGGAACTCGGCGTTCGCGAGGGTGATGTCGGGGTCAAGGCCGGAGGCGGACGTCGTGACGAGGTCGCCCGGAACGTCGTTCAACGCGACGTCGGGGTGATCGGCCCGCCACGTATCGAAGAAGATCGACTGAACGTCCGAGCCTGAATTGACCGGCTCGATCGCGGTTGTGGACTTGCCGTCCGCGCCGGTCGTCGTGACCGACGAGGGGAACATGCCGGGATGCTCGTTGGAGAAAGTCTCGAAGAACACCACCGCGAGATCGGAGGCTTTCGGTTCGGGCGTCGCCGGATTCTTCCTGATCCAATCCTTGACTACGCCGTCGTGCGCCTTGGCCCAGTCGTCGACATAGGCCGCGCGGGTCGGATCGCTCGTGACCCAGCCCTGGGCGAGCGAATTGTGGGCGTCGGCCCATTGCGCGACGAGATGCGGATTGCCGCCCGCCTTGTCGGCTTGAAACCAGGCTTCGACGTCCGGCGCGACGGGCGCGCCCTTCTTGTCGCCCGAGGCATAGGTTGCGATCGGGCCGATGGCGCGGGCCACGCGGTCGCGCAGCGCGTAGTTCGACGGCGCGTAGCCCGAAGAGGTCGAGGCCGTCGCGTCATAGGAGGCGGCCGAGGGACGCGGCTGGAAATACTCGTCCTTGGTGAACGGCTGGGCGACCAGCATCGAGCCGACGACCGCGCCGTCGGCGTTCCTGACGATGCTGCCGTTCGCCTGGAACGGGAACAGCGTCTGGCCGACCAACCAGAGAATTCCCGGATAGACGCCGCAGACGACGACGACGGAAATCGCGATGAGCACGACGCTCTTTGCGAGATAGCGCAGCATGGGAAGTCATCTCCTTGAGAACCCAGCCACTGACCTCATCCTGAGCGTGTCGAAGGATGATCCAGTGGGCGGAAACGTCGTTGGCGTCTTGAAACGTCCTTCGACAGGCTCAGGACGAGGGTGAAGAAGCGGCGCGAGATTCAGGCGACGAGACGCAGGGCGACCATGAGCATGTCGATCGCCTTGATCCCGATGAACGGAACGATCACCCCGCCGAGGCCCCAGATGGTGAGGTTACGGCGAAGCAGCGCATCGGCGCCGAGCGGCCGGTACTGCACCCCTTTGAGCGCAATCGGGATCAGGAGCGGGATGATGAGCGCGTTGAAGATGACCGCCGACAGGATCGCCGATGTGGGCGAGTGCAGGTTCATTACGTCGATCGATTTCAGCCATGGCAGCGTGCCGGCGAACATGGCGGGCACGATGGCGAAATATTTCGCCACGTCGTTGGCGATCGAGAAGGTCGTCAGCGCCCCGCGGGTCATCAGGAGCTGCTTGCCGATGGCGACGACCTCGATGAGCTTGGTCGGATCGCTGTCGAGATCGACCATATTGCCGGCTTCCTTCGCGGCCTGGGTGCCCGAGTTCATCGCAAGGCCGACGTCGGCCTGGGCGAGCACGGGAGCGTCGTTCGTGCCGTCGCCCATCATCGCGACGAGTTTTCCCAGAGCTTGTTCGCCGCGCAGGTAGGCAAGCTTCTTCTCGGGCGTCGCCTCGGCGATGAAGTCGTCGACGCCGGCTTCCTTGGCGATCGCGGCCGCGGTCAGGGGATTGTCGCCGGTGATCATCACCGTCCTGAGGCCCATGAGTCGAAGCTGCGACATGCGGTCGTGGATGCCCGGCTTCAGCACGTCCTCGAGCGCGATGACGCCGGCGATCTTCTCGTTCTCGGCGACCGCGAGCGGCGTTGCGCCGCGCGCGCCGATGCGCGCCACGACGCCGTCGAAGTCGTGCGGAACCGCGCCCCCCTTCGACCCCACCCAGGCGAGGATGGCGTCGGGCGCTCCTTTGCGGATCTGGCCGCTCGGCGCCCCTCGAGTCGGACCGCCCGGCAGATCGACGCCGCTCATGCGCGACTGCGCGGTGAAGGGCGCGAACACCGCCCCTGCTGGCGCCGCGACCGGCGTCGTCATGCGCAACGTCTCGGCGTAAGCCGCCACGATGCTCCTGCCCTCGGGCGTCTGGTCGGAGACCGAGGCGAGCGCCGCGAGGCAGAGAAGCTCGCTCTCCTGATAGCCGTCGAGGGCTACGAACTCGCGCGCCTGCCGGTCGCCGATGGTGATGGTGCCGGTCTTGTCGAGGAGCACCGTGTCGATGTCGCCCGCGACCTCGACCGCCTTGCCGCTCTTGGCGATGATGTTGGCGCGCAGCGCCCGGTCCATGCCGGCGATGCCGATGGCCGCGAGGAGCGCGCCGATGGTCGTCGGGATCAGGCAGACGATCAGCGCGATCAGCGTCGGCACGTCGGTGCCGAGGCTGCGGAGCGGGTCCGAAAGGCCGAGGTAGTTCGTCATGTAGGTTTCGGCGTTGAACGCCATCGGCCACAGCGGCACGACCACGATCATGAAGATCAGCGTGAAGGCGGTCAGCACCAGAGTCAGCGCGATCTCGTTCGGCGTGCGCTGGCGGCGCGCGCCCTCGACGAGGGCGATCATCTTGTCGAGGAAGGATTCGCCGGCGCCCGCCGAGATGCGCACGACGATGCGGTCGCTGAGCACCGTCGTGCCGCCGGTGACGCCGGAGCGGTCGCCGCCCGCCTCGCGGATCACAGGCGCCGATTCGCCGGTGATCGCCGCTTCGTTGACCACCGCCCCGCCCTCGATGACGTCGCCGTCGCCGGGAATGACCTGGCTCGCCTCAACGACGACGACGTCGCCGACCTTGAGCGCAACCGACGACACCGCCTCGGTCGTCCCGTCGGCGCCAAGGCGGAAGGCGGGCGTCGCGACGCGGGTCTTGCGCAGCGTCTCCGCCTGCGCCTTGCCGCGTTCTTCCGCGATTGCGGTGGCGAAATTGGCGAAGAGGACGGTCAGCCACAGCCATATGTCGAGCGCGACGAAATAGCCGAGCGAGACGGCGCTCGGCGAGAAGCCGAGCGCCGCCTGGACGACATAGAGAAGCGTCAGCACAGCGCCGATCTCGACGACGAACATGACCGGGTTCTTCCACTGCACGTCGGGGCGCAGCATGACGACCGCCTGCTTCAAAGCCGTCGATGTCGGACGAGAACAGGTTGCGACGCCGGAGAAGGTTGATCGCCGGGACGTCAGCCGGGGCGTGGTCGACTGCGGTGTTCATGGGAAGCGAACTCCTCGAAGGGGCGGGCGCGAAGGCGTTGACGGTCAGCCGCCGCCGAACGGCATCGGCCCGAGGTGCTCGGCGATCGGGCCAAGCGCCGCGACCGGCAGGAAGAGCAGCGCGCCGACGACCGCGATCGTGCCGAAAAGCAGGAACCCGAAGGTCAGGGTGTCGTCGCTCATGGTCCCGAGCGTCACCGGCGCCACCTTCTTGCGTCCGAGCGACCAGGCCATGGCGATCGGCGCGATGATCGGCAGGTAGCGGCTGAAGAGCATCACGAGGCCCGTGCCGATGTCCCACGGGACCGCCTCGGGCGCAGGATTTGGGTTGGCGTTCAGACCATAGGTGACGCCGAGGCCGTCCATCGCCGAGCCGTTGTTCGCCGACGACGACGAGTATTGGTAGACGATCTCGCTGAAGCCATGCGCGCCCGGATTTGCTTCCGCCGTCGAGCCCCAGCCGGTGGCGGCGAAGAGGCCGCTCGGACCGAGGATCAGGATCGGGTGGACGAGGAGCGCGATCATCGCGAGCTTCATCTCGCGCGCGCCGACCTTGCGGCCGAGATATTCCGGGGTCCGCCCGACCATCTGGCCGGCGAGGAACACGCCGACGATCAGGAAGAGCAGGAGGTTGATCATGCCGACGCCCTTGCCGCCGAACACGCAGTTCAGCCACATGCCGATCATCGGCGAGATGCCGGCGAGCGGATTGAGGCTGTCCATCTCGGCGTTGATGGCGCCGCAGGTGACATCGGTGGTGATCGCCGCGAAGGCCGCGCCCGCCGACGTGCCGAAGCGAAGCTCCTTGCCCTCGAGGTTGCCGAGATGCTGGTCGACCGGCAACGCGGCGACGGCGGGCGCCGCCACGTCGAGCCTGCCGTTCGGCGCGGATGCGGAGGGAACCTGCCAGGCGGCGGCGGCGTGGGCGGTCAGGCCCGGATTGGGCGCCATCGTGTCGGTGCGGATGACCCATGCGATGAGCCCGATCATCATGGCGAGCATCACGCCGTAGATGACGACCGAATGCCGGATGCGTCCCAGCATCCGCCCGTACATCAGGACGAGCGCGAACGGGAAGATCATCATGGCGAGGGTCGTGAAGAAATTCGACGTCGCCGTCGGGTTCTCGAGCGGATGGGCGGAATTCATGCCGTAGAAGCCGCCGCCGTTGGTGCCGAGCATCTTGATCGGAATGACGGCGGCGACCGGCCCGACGACGATCGTCTGCGGCTTCGCCTGACCCTTGTCGTCGAGGCCCATCGAGCCCGGCTCGAGGGTGGTGGCGACCTCCGTCGAAGCGAAGGTCATCGGCATGCCTTGCTGCATGAAGATGACGCCGAAGGCGAGCGCCGCCGGCACGTAGACGTACATGCAGACGCGCCACATATCGACGAAGAAGTTGCCGACCGAGGCTTCGCCGCGGAAGGCGCGGATGATCGCCGCCAGCGCGCAGAAGCCGACCGACGCCGACAGGAACATGTTCGGCAGGATGAAGACGACCTGGGTGAAATTGGAGAGCGCCGTCTCGCCTGCATAGTGCTGCAGGTTGGTGTTGGTCATGAACGAGATGACCGTATTGAAGATCGTCGAGGGCGCGAGCGAACCAAGGGCCCGCGGGTTCAACGGCGCGTAGGGCTGCAGGCAGAGCACGACGAAGCCGAAGACGAAGAGCGCGATATTGAAGACGACGAGCGCGAGCGCGTATTGCTTCCAGTCCTGCGGGCCGGTGTCGAGGAGCTGCTCGCACGCCTTGAGGATGCGAGGCGGCCGATAGCGGCCGTCCATTAGCCAGGCGAAATAGGAGCTCAGCGGGATCGAGCAGGCGATCGCCGCGAGAATGAGCAATGCGGGCAGGAGCCACATGGCGATAAGCCTTTCAGGTCGGACACGCGCAACGGTTCAGAGGAGAAATGAGCGGCGATGGCGGCGCTTTCCGCCCCTGCCGAAGGCGGGGGAGGGGGACCGTCCGCGAGGACGGCGGTGGAGGAGGCCTGCGCATCGTGAGTTGGTCGAGCGGCTGGCTATTAGAACCACTCGGGCCGGATCAGCGCCGTGAACAGGTAGACGATGACGAAGGCGGTCACCGCGATCGTGACAATGGTCATTGCGTCGCCTCAGATGTCGTCGCAGGCGAAGACGAAGGCGGCGCAGACGCCCATGCAGACAAGGCCGAGCGCAAACAGCGCGGGCGCCCAAAGAGTGAGATCCATCGAACCCTCCGTTGGTCATTTCCCGGATGCAGGCGATTCGCGCGGGCGAAGAACATCCTCCAGGCGCACGGCCGCCCATGGCCACGCGCCGTCATCGCGCACCCCATGCGCCTCAAACGCGACGCGCGGGACCTGCTTCCAGCCAAGAGTTTTTCAGTGAGGAAACGCTAGCCGAGCGCGTCGTAAGGCTTCCATCGGGATCAGGGCGCCCTGGCGTAAAGAGCGCATAAAGCCGACACGCGCTCGCGGATCGCAATTGGCCGCCCAACCAACTCGGCAGTCCGCCGAACGCGCGGACAATCAACCTCGGTTCGGCGTGCAACGAAATGGCCTTGACTGAGGTCAAAGTTGGGACAGGGTACGCTGCCGCGCCGGTCGACCGCACGACGACCCAGAATGCACGGATATCGCGAGCTATTTCGTCGTCTCTCGCTCGATAGGGAAGGCGACCGTTGAGCTGGACGAGATCCGGCGCCGACGAAGAAACGCCGGCTTCGCATGGCGAGTGGGCGCTCGAGGTTTTGCGGCGGCCGGCATCGAGACTTCAAGGAGGAACATCATGGCGGACCCGAAGACTCCCCCCTACCCGGTGCATCTCGACCGCAACCACCTGCCCGAGCCGGAATGGAAGTTTTCAAACGCCAAGATCGAGATGTACGCGACGGCGTCGACGCCGGATTTCCCGCCGACGAAGCAGGCGCCCAAGGGCTCGCCCAACATTCTGCTTGTCCTCCTGGACGACGTCGGCTTCGGCTGGATGAGCGTGACCGGCGGCCTCGTGCGCTCGCCGACCGCCGAGAAGCTGTTCAAGCGCGGCCTGCTCTTCAACCAGTTTCACACGACCGCGCTCTGCTCTCCGACGCGCGCGGCGCTTCTGACCGGCCGCAATCATCACTCGGTCGCCACTGGCGTCATTCAGGAGATGGCGACCGGCTACCCAGGCTATTGCGGCATCATTCCCAAGGGTTGCGCGACGTTCGCAGAGCTTCTGAAACAATCGGGCTACACGTGCGGATGGTTCGGCAAGAACCACAACGTGCCCGACAACCAGACGAGTTCCGGCCGGTCCGTTCGACAATTGGCCGACCAATCAGGGCTTCGACTATTTCTACGGCTTCATCGGCGGCGAGACCGACCAGTTCTATCCGTCGCTGATCCGCAACACGACGCCGGTCGAGCCGCCGAAGACGCCCGATGAGGGATACCAGCTCACCCGCGATCTGGCCGAGGAATGCACCGGCTGGATTCGCCAGCAGAAGGCGATCGCCCCCGACCGGCCGTTCATGGCCTATCTGGCGCCCGGGGCGGCGCACGCTCCTCACCAGCCTCCGCTCGACTGGCGCGGCCGAAACGCCGGGCGCTTCGACATGGGCTGGGACAAATATCGCGAAACGGTCCACGCCAACCAGCTCGAGGCCGGAATCATCCCGGCCGGCAGCAAGCTCACGGCGCGTCCGGAGCAGATTCCCTCATGGGACAGCCAGCCGGAAGAGCATCGCAAGCTCTTCTCCCGCCAGGCGGAGAACTACGCCGATTTTCTCGAGCACACCGACCATGAGGTCGGGCGCGTCGTCGACTCGATCGAAAGGCTCGGCGAACTCGACAACACGCTCGTCATCTACATCATGGGCGACAACGGCTCGAGCGCCGAGGGCTCGCTGGTCGGCACGCCGAACGAGGCGATGAACCTGAACGGACTCCAGCCGTCGCTTGAAGACGCGATGGGCTTCATGGACAGGTGGGGCTTGCCCGGAACGTCGCCGCACTACGCGGTCGGCTGGGCCTGGGCCGGCGACACGCCGTTTCAGTGGACGAAACAGGTCGCCTCGCATTTCGGCGGCACCCGCAACGGCATGATCGTATCGTGGCCGGGCGGCATCAAGGATCACGGCAGGGTTCGCACGCAGTTTCACCACTGCATCGACCTCATGCCGACCCTTATGGAGGTCGTCGGGATCGCCGAGCCCACGGTCGTGAACGGCTACGTTCAGCGCCCGATCGAAGGGACCAGTTTCGCCTATGCGTTCGACGCCGCCAACGCGAAGGCGCCGAGCCGCAGGACCCATCAGTATTTCGAGATGCTCGGAAACCGGGGCATGTACGCCAACGGCTGGATGGCCTCGTGCCGGCACGGTCGCCTCCCCTGGGAGACCGGCGCCGCTGCGCCCGGCTTCGAGCAAGACAAGTGGGAGCTTTATCATCTCGAGGAGGACTTCAGTCAGGCGGTCGATCTCGCCGACAAGGAGCCGGCCAGGCTGCGCGAGTTGCAGGACCTCTTCATGGCGGAAGCCGCCAAATACAACGTCCTGCCGCTCGACGACCGTTTCGCCGAACGGCTCGATGTCACCTTGAGGCCGGGTTTCTTCGCCGGACGCGACAAGGTCACGTTCTATCCGGGCATGACGCGCCTGCCGGAGGGCAGCGGACCGAAACTCGTCGGCGTCCCCTTCACGCTGACCGCGCCGGTCGAAATCCCGAAGGACGGGGCGGAGGGCGTCATCTTCGCGCTCGGCGGCGAAGCGGCGGGGATTCTCGCTCTTCCTGTGGGAAGGAAAGGTCAGGTTCCACTACAATTTCTTCGCCATCAAACGCTATGACGTCGTCTCTCCCGAAAAGCTCGGGCCGGGCAAGCACACGATCGAACTCGCCTTTACGCCCGAGTCGCCCAAGCCGGGCGCTCCCGCCCGAGTTGCGCTGTCCATCGACGGCAAGCCCGCCGCCGAAGGCCGCGTCGACCAGCAGGTGCCGCAGCGCTGCAGCACCGAGACGATGGACGTCGGCATGGATTGCGTGTCGCCGGTCTGCGACGACTACGCGAAGAAGGGCCTGTTCCCGTTCACCGGAACGATCGAATCGGTGACGTTCGCCTTCGGCGACCACAAGCCGCCGACCGGAATGGAGCGGCTGAAACTCGCGACCCGCATGGACTGACCCTCCCTCCCTTGGGCGAATTTCGGGGAAGGACGGCGCCGAGCATGAGCGGCGCGAACGACCCGCGTCGGCGTTCTCCGCCGACGCCGTCCGCGGGGCGCGAATTTCCTTGACAGCCGCGTGGCTTTTGTTCTACGTTTGTTCTCATAAGAGAGGAGAGGGTTCCGATTTCCGGACCGCCTGACCACCTCGTCCTGAGGAGCGGCGACGCAGGCGACGCGTCTCGAAGGACAATTCCAGGGCCCGGCGAACGTCCTTCGAGACGCCTGCTTTCGCAGGCTCCTCAGGACGAGGGCGGTGTTTGGATCCACCCCTCCTTGGGAGTTGCGCCGGGTTGCGATTGGCGCCGCAGGGCGTTGAAAAGGCTCGAATTGGGGTTGCGAATGGCGCGGGCGAATCGACGCCTCAACGCGCCTGGCGCCGCCCGCCCTGGCAGTCACGCCAGGTTGTATCCGCCAAGGTCGGCGTCCCAACACCGCCCTCGTCCTGAGGAGCCTGCGAAGCAGGCGTCTCGAAGGACGTTCCAGATTGCGCCGGGGTTTCCGCTGGAGCGTCCTTCGAGTCGCGTCGCCTGCGGCGCCGCTCCTCGAGGCACGAGGTTGGCAGTCACGCGGGGTTGCGATTGGCGCCGCAAGGGCCTGAAAAGTCTCGAAACCGCGCCGAGATGGCAGCTCGTCCCGGGCCCGGCAGGCGGGGTCAGAGGATCGAGCGCTCGATCGCCGCCTCCGCCTCGGCGATCAACTCGGGCCGGCCGACGTGGATCCACAGGCCATCGAGCCGCACCCCGTAGAGCCGGCCCTCCGCAGCGGCAGCGTGGAAATAGGGCGCGAGGCGGAAGATGTCTTCCTCCGCGTTCGCGAACAGTTCGGGCTTGATGATCCCGACGCCGGTGTAGACGAAAGGGGCGACATGACGGTCCTCGCGCGACACGAGCCGGCCGTCCTCCGTCATGGTGAAGTCGCCGGGCCAGTCGACGCCGACGGCGTGGGCGCTCGCCGCCACGAGGAGCGCGACGTCCATGACGTCGGGGTCGAACGCGTCGGCGAGGCGGGCGAGGTTCGAGCGCGGGCCTTCGATCCAGAAGGCGTCGGTGTTGCAGATCAGGAACGGATCGGGGCCGATGAGCGGCAGGACGCGCTTGATGCCGCCGCCCTGGTCGAGCAGCCGCTCGCGTTCGTCGGAAATGACGATGCGCGGACTCGTGCGCCGGAGAAGATGCGCCTCGATGTGGTCGGCGAGCCAGTGGACGTTGACGATCGCCGTCTCGACGCCGTTCTCGCTGAGGCGGTCGAGGCAATGGTCGATCAGCGCCCGCCCGTGGACCCTGACCAGCGGCTTCGGCAGCGTCTCGGTGATCGGGCGCATGCGCATGCCCAGACCCGCGGCGAAGACCATGGCCGTTTTCGGCACCGAAGCGCTCATCGGACTCCTGGGCGCCGCCCTTCACGCGGTCGGCGGCTCGGTCTCAAGCTCCGAGCGCCCGCGGCAGGTGCGTCTGATACCAGAGCGCGAGGGGGCGCAGCAACGGATGGGCGAGGTTCTTGCCGAGATAGCGCTCGATTCTCGGCAGATGGCTGAGGTACTGCGGCTTGCCGTCGCGCTTGTCGAGCCTCGCGAAGATGCCGAGGATCTTGGTCGCCCGCTGCGCCGCCATCACCGCGTAGGACGCCGCGAACCGCCCGGAATCAAAGGCCGGGTTCGCGATGGCGCGCCGGCGGACATAGAAGGCCATCAGCCGCATTTCGAGTTCGTCGGCGACGTCGGCGCGGGCGTCCTGAAGAAGCGAGGCGAGGTCGTAGGCCGGCGGCCCGAGGACGGCGTCCTGGAAGTCGATGAGGCCGATGCGGGCGAAGCCGGCGCGGTCGGCAAGCCAGTGCAGATTCGGCGAGTGGAAATCGCGCAGCGTCCACGTCGTCGGCTCGGCGAGGATCGGCGCGAGGACCTCGCGCCACGCGGCGAGGAACTGCATCCGCGCGCCGGACGGCACGGCCGTGCGGGCGACGGCGGAAGCGTACCAGTCGATGACGAGTTCGGCCTCGACCAGCATCGCCTCGATGTCGTAGACGGGCGGACGGTAGAATTCGTCGCCGACGCCAAGCGCGTCGGGCAGCGCGCGGTTGTGCAGATCGGCGATCAGCGCCACCGCTTCGGCGTAGCGCGCCGCGTTGGGAACGCCGTCCTCGACGACGGTCTCGGTTCCGAAGTCCTCGATCAGCGCAAGCCCGTCCTCGATGCTGGCCGCGATGATCGCCGGCGTCGACAGCCCGAGACTCCGCAGGCCGTCGGCCATGGCGAGGAAGGCGCGGATGTCGGTCGAGAGCCTCGCGATCGCGGCGTAGGGCTTGCCGAAGCGGATGATCGGCCCCTCGGGCCGGGGCGGCGCCACCATGAGAATGGCCGTGCTTCCGTCCTCCCTGGTCAGGCGCTCGTAAAGCCGCACCGAGGCGTCGCCCTGCACATAGTCCCGGCTGGCGCCGGCCCAGCCGCTCTGCTCGAGAAGCGCGCCGACTCCAAGCGCGCGCGCCAGCCGTCGGGCTGTCGCGCCGCGGCCGCGCATTTCGATGCGGCGAAAGTCGGGGCCATGCGAGGGATCGAAGCGGATGGCGACGTCGAGCCGATCGGTCGGCAGCGCCTCGGGAATGCGATCCGGCCATTCGACGATCGCGACCGCGCCGTCGATCGCCTCGTCCCAGCCAAGGTTTTCGATCTCGTGGACGCCGTTCAGCCGGTAGAAGTCGGCGTGGACGACCGGGCCGCGCGGCGCCTCGTAGGTCTGCATCAGCGTGAAGGTGGGGCTTGGCGTCTCGAGCCCCGGCGCTTGCGCGAGAGCGCGGACGAGCGCCCGCGCGAAGGTCGTCTTGCCGGCGCCGAGATCGCCGAAGAGCGCGACGAAGTCGCCGGGCTCGAGCCAGGCGGCTTGCGCGGCGGCGAGCGCCCCGGTCGCATTCTCGTCCGCCGCCTCGAAGCGCCAGACCTTGGTTTCGCCGTCCTCCGCGATCCGCTCCGCCATTGGCGATCAGCGCGCCATCTTCGGCCTGGCTGCTTCGCCGGCGTTGGCTTCAACCGTGTCCGCGAGCGGGATTGCAGGTTCGACGGGGAAAATGCAGGTGACGGTCGTCCCCTCGCCGGGAGCGGTGTCGATCAGCGCCCTGCCCCCATGCAATTCGACCATCGCCTTGACGATCGACAGGCCGAGGCCTGGCCCGCGGTGGCGCGAGCCCTTGGGAAACGTCTCGAACCGGTCGAACACGCGGTCGATCATCTCCGGAGGAATGCCGCGCCCGCGGTCGCTCACCTTGAAGACGATCTCGCCCATGCGTCGCATGGCGGCGAGAGTCACCGTCTGGCCGGACTCGGAGAAATTGATGGCGTTGGACAAGAGATTGAACAGCACCTGCCGGACCCGACGCCCGTCGGCCGTGAACGCGCCAACCCCGTCGGTGATCACCATTCTGAGCTCGATCGAAGCCTCGTCAAGCCGGTCCTGCACGCCCGCCGCCGCCGCCCGCATCGCCTCCGCGACATCGACTGGCTCGAGGCGCAGCTCGAGCGCGCCGGCGTCGATCGACGCGAGATCGAGGATGTCGTCGATGATCGCGAGCAGGGCGTGCGAGGAATTCGTGATGAAGCCCGAATATTCCAGCTGCTTGGCGTTGAGCGGGCCGACGCTGCCTGCGGCGAGCAATTGGGTGAAGCCGATGATATTGGTGAGCGGCGTGCGCAGCTCGTAGGACACGTGATTGACGAAGTCGTTGCGCAGCTTCTCTGTCGCCACCAGCGCCTCGTTGCGCTCTGTCAGCGCGCGCTGAACGGAGGCGCTGGCCGTCACGTCGAGGAAGGTGAGCAGCGTAGCGCCGTCCGGCAACGGCAAGGCGGCGCAGTCGAGGATCAGGTCGTCGGTCCTTTCGATCCGCACCGCGATGCTCTCGCGATGGTCGTTGAGGCCGACCACGGCGCCCCTGAGCCGGTCCCAGAAGGCCAGCTCGCTGCAGAGGGCGCGGCAGCCATCGGCGATGGCGTCGATGTGCGGGTGATCGCTGAGACGGTCGCGATCGATACCCCACATGGCGGCGAAGACGGGGTTGAAGAGCTTCATGCGGCCGTCGGCCCCGAACACCGCAACGCCCTCTTTCAGCGAATCGAGCGTCTCTCCCTGGACGTGGGTCAGCGCGTTCACCTGCGAGGCGAGGGCGTAGCTTTGCGTCGCGTCGTCGTAGAGGTAGATGACGCCATCCTTGGGATTGGGACTGGTGACGACCCTCAGCGCCCGCCCGTCGGGAAGATGCCAGACCGTCTCGCTCGGCTCGATCGCCTGATAGGCTTCCATGAGCTGGGTTTTCCAGGCGCGGAAATCGGCCTGCTCCGGCAGCTGGCGCTTCGCCCTGAGGCGGTCGAGGATCTCGCCGTCGGTCGGCTGGGTGTCGAGGAACGCGGGCTCGAGAGACCACATCCGCACATAGGCCGCGTTGTAGAAGGTCAGGCGCTTCGTCCGGTCGAAGATCGCGACCGCCGTCGTCAGGCGGTCGATCATGCGGGAATAGTCGTCCTCGTTGCGCTCGATCGCGGCCTTGAGGGAGGCGGCTTCCGACACGTCGTAGGCGACGCCGGCCGTTCCGTCGCCGGAGCGGACCTCGACCACCTCGAAGCTGCGGCGCTCGCCGCCGACGACCGCGACGGCGCGACGTTTCCAGACGCAGCCGTCGCTGAGCGCCGCATGGGCGTCGCGCCGAACGCCGGGGTCGAACAACTCCGCCGACCGCTCGACGGCGGCGGCCTCGCTCACGGCCTCGACCGCTTGGGCGTAGGGCCCGTTGCATCGGACGAGGCGTCCTTCCGGATCCCGTTCCCACCCGAGAATCCCGGCGCCTTCGAGCGCCAGACGAACGGCTTTGGCCGAAGCCTCGGTCTCGGCCGCCTGGTCGCGGAGCCGGGCCGCCTCCAGACGCTCGCCGGAGACGTCGACGATCCGCAAGACTGCGCTGCCGGCCGCGGGGCGTCCGACGATTTCGAGCCTTCGGCCATTGCGGCCGAGCACCGGCAAGCTGAACATTTCGCCGCGCGTGAGCAGCCGCGTCACCGATTCCTCGACATGGGCGGCCGCATCGGCCTCGAGCCACGAGGCGAAGCGCAGGACGGACGGGGACGCGCTCGCGCCGCCGACGATGCTGAGATCCCCCTCGATCGAAGGACTGGCGTCCGGCCTGTCCCAGACGATGAGGATCTGCGGATCGCTGCGCAGAAGGAGCGTAGCGCGATTCGACCGGGCGGTTGCGCGCGCGAGCAGCAACTCGAGCTCCGAAAGGCGACGCTGAGAGGCGCGGCGGGCCGCGACGTAGACAAGCGCCAGCGCGACGAAGGCGGCGAACAGAAGAACGAGCGCGGCGAACGCGGCCTCGAGCGAAGCAATCATGGCGGCGGGCGGAACCGGCGGGTCGAGGCCGCGCAGCGCTTCCTCGGCGCGAGCGCCGTCGGCAAGCGCGAAGGCGAACTCGGTCGCGACGGCGACGCCCGCCAGGCGGACCGTCCGCGTCGCTCTCGCTCCGGCAAACCCGCCCGCGGCGAAGATCCTCAACGAACGACCTCCTCGAGGGTCCGGCCGCCGCTGATCGCGCCGGACGGGGCCGAAAGGCGTTCCGTTGGGGAAGAGCCGAATCAGCACCCAACAGGATTACGAAATGTTTGGCGCAAAGTCGTTAACCATCGAGGCGTATTCGAGATGCGATCGACATGGGACGCTTGCCGGCACGGGGAAAGTTGCGCCCCGGCCGGCGCCTCAAGGCGACACAGCTGGGCGGAAATGCGCTCCGCGCCGCGACGCTTAGCGAATGAGGCCGAGGATGTCCTTGATCGCGTCCATGTTCGGGCGCGCGATGGCGCGCGCTTTCTCTGCGCCCTCGGTCAACACCGAATCGACATAGCCGGGATCGGCCGCAAGGCGCAGCATTTCGGCCCGGATCGGAGCGAGCGTCGCGATCGTCAGGTCGGCGAGCGCCGTCTTGAACGTCGAGAACTGGCTGCCGCCGAATTCGTGCAGGACGTCAGCCTTGGAGCGGTCCGAGAGAGCCGCGAGAATGCCGACGAGATTGTCCGCTTCGGGCCGTGCGGCGAGGCCGTCGAGATGATGCGGCAGCGGTTCGGGATCGGTCTTGGCCTTGCGGATCTTCTGCGCGATCGTATCCGCGTCGTCGGTGAGGGCGATGTAGGAATTCTCCGACGCGTCCGACTTCGACATCTTCTTCGCGCCGTCGCGCAGGCTCATGACGCGCGTCGCCTCGCCCTGGATGAGCGGCTCGGGCAGAGGAAAGAACGCATCGCCGTGACCGTTGGCGGCAATCGATTCGGAAAAGTCGTTGTTGAATTTCTGGGCGATGTCGCGCGCCAGCTCCAGATGTTGCTTCTGATCCTCGCCAACCGGAACGTGCGTGGCGCGATAGATCAGAATGTCCGCCGCCATGAGGACCGGATAATTGAACAATCCGACCGACGCATTCTCCCGGTCCTTGCCCGCCTTCTCCTTGAACTGCGTCATGCGGTTGAGCCAGCCCATGCGCGCCACGCAATCGAGCACCCAGGCGAGCTCGGCGTGCTCGGCGACGCGGCTCTGATTGAACACCGCATTGATTTTCGGATCGATGCCGCATGCGAGGAACGCCGCAGTCACCTCGCGCGTCGTCCGGGCGAGGTGCGCCGGTTCGTGCGGCAAGGTCATCGCATGCAGGTCGACGACGCAGTAAAGGCACGGGCGCGCGTCCTGAAGTGCGACGAACCGCTTGATCGCCCCGAGATAATTGCCGAGGTGGAGATTGCCGGTCGGCTGAACGCCAGAAAAAACCCGCTCGGAGAATGTCGCCATCGTCAATCGCTTTGGGTAAGGATCCGTTCGAGAGGCGCCCTTATGTCAATGCGGCGCTGCGCGCGCAAGCAGCCTCCTCGCCCCGCTCAGCGACGATCGTCGTCCTCGATCATGGTCAAATCGACCATGATCTCGCCCGCGAGCCGCTCGAGCGCCCGGCGCAAACGGTCGGGAGGGACGTCCGCCGGCGCGCGCAACCGCGCACGAGCGCGGAACATCTCGATCCCCGTGAACGCCGCGCTCTCCACGCCGCTCTCGAATTCCTCGATATTGACGCCGAGCGCGCCGAGCGCCTGCGTGACGTCCCTCACGATGCCCGAGCGTTCGTTACCCAGAATGTCGAGCGTGATCAGGCGCCCCGATGGCGACGCGGGCTCCGGCGCGCCGCGCTCGACGGTAATATGGAGACCGGCCGTCGCAAGGCCGCGAAGCGCCTGCTCGAGAGCGGGCGCGCGGTCCTCGGGCGCGTTGACGAGCACGACGCCCGCGAACTTGCCGGCAAGCCGGGCCGAGCTGCTTTGCAGCCAGGCGCCTCCGAACGCCGCGATTTTCTCCGACACCGCGTTGACAAGCCCGGGCCTGTCGTCGCCGACGAAAGTCAGAACGAGCGGGATCATGGCGCCTTCCTCACGCGACAGCGCGCCGCCTCATCTTAGGCCATTGCGCCTGTGCGGCAAAAGGATGAGAAGCGTCCGGGCGATCTTGCCGACGCGAGTTGGCGCCGACATGTGGCGCGCCCCGCGGGAAGGAGCGGCGCGCCTAGGGAACGGCCGCTTCGGCGTCGCGAGACAGAAGCGCCACAAGGAGGCCAGGCAACGACGCGATCCCCTCGGGATCGGAGGCGGAGTTGACGAGGCCGAACTGTTCGAGATCCGCGATCCCGTGCACCGCGCCGAGCACGAGCGCCACGACGCGAGTTCGAGTCGCCGCCCCGAAGCTCGCCCCGACTTTCCGCGGCGTGCACGAGGTCAGCGACGGCGGCGAACGCTTCGCGGGCCTCCTTGCCGACCGCCGTGTCGCTTCGGCTCTCCTCGAGAAGCAGCCGGTAGCGGACGGGAAAACGTCGCGCAAAATCGAAATACTGGCTGACGCCGAGGTTGAGCGCCACGAACGGCGAGCCTGCCTCGCTCTTCGCCGCATCGATCGCCGCGCGCATCTGCTGGATGATCTGGCGCACCATGGCGTCCATGAGCGCGCGCTTGTCAGCGAAGTGGCGATACGGCGCCGATTGAGAAATGCCGGCGGCTTCCCCAACGGCGCGCAATGTAACAGCGGATGGCCCTCCCGCATCGAGCAAATCGGTCGCGGCGGACAATATTCGGTCTTTAGTGGACAACATTGGTAATGAGCATCTTACTTCGTGAACGACGTCAACGTATCACAGGCCAACGCCGGGTCAACCCGTGCAACAGCACTATTTCAACGCTTTTCCCCCGCCGCACAGACCCAAAGAGCAGTAGCCGGCCTCGTCGGCCGCAATGGCCCGAAGGAGCCGTCCAGGTCCGCGATCGAGAGAAAAGTTGGCTGGCTCCCCGGGTTGGACTCGAACCAACGACCATTCGATTAACAGTCGAATGCTCTACCAGCTGAGCTACCGAGGATCAGCAGGGGTGGCCGTATAGCAGATTTTCCCATCGGGCAAGCCGTTTTTCCGACTTGCCGCAGCCACGTCCCGGGATCACTTTTCGGCCATGCTCGACCCTCTCGAACGCAATGAGCTCCTGACCCCGGCCGAGATGGGCGATGCGGACCGGATGACCATCGCTGCCGGAACCTCCGGGGCGACGCTCATGGAGGCGGCGGGACTCGCGGTCGCCGACGAGGCGGCGCGGCTCGCCCGAGCGCGCGGACGGATCGTTGTCATCTGCGGCCCCGGCAACAATGGCGGCGACGGCTTTGTCGCCGCCCGGCTACTGACCGGGCGCGGCTTCCCGGTCGACCTCGGCTTGCTCGGGGCGCGCGGCGCGCTCACCGGGGACGCCGCCGCAGCGGCGGCGCGCTTCAACGGCGCAGTCCCGCCGGCCGGCTCGGTCGGACTCGATGGCGCCGCCTGCGTCATCGATGCGATCTTCGGCGCGGGGCTTTCTCGCGACGTCGACGGCGAGGCTCGCGTCCTCGTGGAGCGGATCAATGCGTACGCAAGCACGGGCGGCCGGGTCCTTGCGGTCGACACGCCGTCGGGTCTCGACGGAGCGACGGGCAAGGTGCGCGGCGTCGCGGTCGAGGCGACCTCCACCGTTACCTTCTTCCGCCTGAAGCCCGGCCACGCGCTCGAGCCGGGGCGAGCACTGTGCGGGGCGATCCGCCTCGCCGACATCGGCATTCCGGCGAGCGTTCTCGCCCGGATCAACCCCGACGCCTTCGTGAACGGACCGGCCTTGTGGAGCGACGCCCTTCCCCGCCTCGGTTACCAGTCCCACAAATACGCGCGCGGGGCGGCGATGGTCCTCTCGGGTCCAGCGCACCAGACCGGCGCGGCCCGGCTCGCGGCGCGGGCGGCGCTTCGGGCAGGCGCGGGAATCGTCTTGCTGGCAAGCCCGCCGGAGGCCGTCGCCGTCAACGCCGCTCATTGCACCGCCGTCATGATCGCGCCCTTCTCCGGCCCAGCGGCGTTCGAGACACTGCTCGCCGACGAGCGAAGGCGCGCCGTGGCGCTCGGTCCAGGCGCCGGCGCAGGGTCGGATCTGCGCCGGCTCGTGTCGGCCGCGCTCACAAGACCCGCGGATGGCCGAACGATCGTCCTCGACGCCGACGCGCTCACGAGCTTTGCCGGCGAAGCGCACAAGCTGGCTGCTCTGATCGCCCGTGGAGGCCATGCGGTCGTGATGACTCCCCACGAGGGCGAATTCGCCCGAACTCTTCCGAGGCTCGAGCGAAGTCGCCAACGACGACGACAAGCTGACCCGCGCGCGCGCGGCGGCCCGGCTTACCGGAGCCGTCATCGTTATCAAGGGCTCGGACACGGTGGTCGCCGCGCCCGACCGGCGAGCCGCCATCGGATGGGACCTCCCGCCGACGCTCGCGACGGCCGGTTCCGGCGACGTGCTGGGCGGATTCGTGACGGGCCTGGCGGCGCAGGGCGTTCCGGCGTTCGAGGCCGCCTCGGCGGCGGTCTGGCTGCACGGAGCGGCCGCGCGCGCGTTCGGGCCGGGGTTGATCGCCGAAGACCTGCCCGAGGCGCTGCCGCGCGTGCTCGGGCGCCTGCGGCCGTCGTAGTGTGCGCGGCGCCGTCGCCTATGCCCTGCTCAGTGCGAGAACAGCACCGGCGCGGTCATGTGGGCGAGGATGTGTCGCGTGCCCGCCCCGTGTCCGAAGAGGGCGTGCGTGCCCTGATCGAACGCTCCGATCGCCAGAAGGTCGGCGGCGTGGTCGGAAATCGTGCTGAGCAGCGTGTCCATGACATTGATTTCGTCGACGACGAAATGCTGATAGCGAGCCGCCACGCCGTGATTGGCCAGGTTGGCGATCAGACGGTCGGCGAACTCGTCACGCTGCTCGCTCTTCCGCGCCACCTCGACGACAAGCCCTTCGCAGCCTTTGGCGAGCAGCGGCAGCGCATCGTTGACCGCTCGCGCGGCGCCGCGCGAGCTTCGCCAGGCAAAAAGCGGTCGCGCCCCGATGTCGGCATAGGTTCCAACGTACGGCACGACCAGCACCGGCCGGCCGCTGTCGACGATCGTCTGCTCAGCGAGCTTCGGCGGCACGGGTTCGGCGTCATGCGCCTGGCCGAGAACGATGAGATCGAAGGTCCGCGCGAGCTCGACGAAGCGGCGACCGATTTCGGCGTCGCCGCCCCGGTTGAGGTCGAAGAAGCCGGCGTCACCGCGAATCGCTCCGGTCGCGGCCTCGAATGCGGCGCGAGCCGACTCCAGCGCCTCGGAGTATTGGGGGCTTGGCCACGTCGCGACCGTCCCCACATTGTGCGCTCCAGCCCGCTCTGCGAAGACGCCGGTAAGCTGCGCCCCGGCGCGCTCGGCGATTCGTACGGCAAGCGCGAGCCTCGCCGCGGCGCGCGGCTTGGAGTCGACGTGAACCAGAATGTTCGAAAGGTTCATTTTCTCTCCCCGTTTTTCAGGCGACCATAGCGGAGGCGGCAAGACGGATCAACGAACCGCAAGTGGTCGACGGTGCGACCAATGGAGGGCCCGGTTTTGCTCTGGATAGGTGATTCCATTGGAGTCCTCCTGGCGCTCGCGGTCGCGACGGCGGCGCTGTCGCTCCTCGCCGCGCGGCTCATTGAGCGCGCAACGCCGCCTCAAGGCGCCTTTCTCGACGTGGACGGCCAGCGACTGCATCTCCTCGATCGCGGGCGCGGACAGCCGGTCGTGCTCATTCACGGGCTCAGCGGCCAGATCGGCAACTTCGATTATGCGCTCGTCGAACCCCTGGCGAAGGCGTTCCACGTGGTCGCCTTCGACCGGCCGGGCTCAGGCTATTCGGTGCGCCGGGCCGGATCCGTCGCGAGCGTTGACGGGCAGGCCGCGACCCTCGCGAAAGCGATCCGCTCGCTCGGTCTCGAGCGACCGGTCGTGGTCGGTCATTCGCTCGGCGGCGCGGTGGCCCTGGCGCTGGCGCTCGATCATCCCGATTGCGTTGGGGCCCTCGCGCTCATCTCGCCTGCGACCCATCCCGTCGTAAAGCCGCCGCGTGCCTTCCGCGCGCTTGGGATCAGGTCCCCTCTGCTGCGGCGGCTCTTCGCCTGGACGGTCGCAACCCCGGGCGGCCTTTTGGCGCGCCAGATCGCGATGCGGGAGGTATTCGGACCGGAGCCGCCGCCGCCGGATTTCGCCGGGGCGGGAGGGGGGTTGCTCGCGTTGCGGCCCGCCAACGTCGAGGCCGCGTCGGCCGACCTGATCGCGGCCGAAACGGACCTCAAATCGATGCCGAAGCGTTATCCTTCCATCACGGTCCCGGTCGGCGTCCTTTTCGGACGCGACGACCGAGTGCTCGACTGGCGCGTTCACGGCGAAAGCCTGAGGCGCGAGATTCCGTCGCTCGAGTTTCAGCTCGTCGACGGCGGACATATGTTGCCGGTGACCCAGCCCGCCGTTTGCGCTGCGTTCATCCAGAAAGTCGCGGCGAGACTGAAGACGACCAAAGCTTCGGCATCGTGACGCACACGGCTCGAATATGTCGCAGTGTCGGGGCCGGACACATCAATCAAATGGAGCGGGCGAAGGGATTCGAACCCTCGACCCCAACCTTGGCAAGGTTGTGCTCTACCCCTGAGCTACACCCGCGTCCCGCGCATGAAGCGCATCGATCGACGGGCGCTTATGGCTTAGCTGCGATCCGTTTGCAACATCTTGTTTTCGCCGGCGCCCGACGACTATCTGAGACCAGGAGAGGCCAATCCGGTGTGGACACGCTAAATTGACTTGCCGGGGCGATTTTCCGGGGCCAAGGCGAGGGCCTAGCGAGGTTGCGGTATGAATGAAACGTTGAAACCGGAGGTCGCTGAGCGCCTTGCGCCCGCGCCCGTTCCGGCGTTCGGCGAGCCGCCTCCCGGCGGAGGCGGCGACGCAACTCCGCCCGCGCGCCGCAGCCTGGTGCGGCGGATCGTGATCCTGGGCGTCCTGGCCGCCCTTGTGATCCTCGGCTGGCAATTGATCGAAAAGCACGAAACGTCGCAGACCGAAGGCGTGAAGTCGGACCGGTCGACGCCGCCGCAGACCGTCCGCGTCGCCCCGGTTGTCATCGGCGACATGCCGATCACGCTCGACGCGCTCGGGACCGTGACCCCGTTCGAGACCGTGACGATCAAGACCCAGATCGCCGGGACGCTGATGGAATTGGGCTTCACCGAGGGCCAGATGGTCAAGAAGGGCGACTTCATCGCCCAGATCGACCCGAGGCCTTACCAGGCGGCGCTCGCGCAGGCGCAGGGGCAACTCGCCAAGGATCAGGCGCTGCTCGCGCAGGCGGAGAGCGACCTCGACCGTTACGAAACACTGAACAAGCAGGACTCGATTTCCAAGCAGCAGGTCACCGACCAGCAGGCGCTCGTCGCGCAGGACAAGGCGGCGATCCAGACCGATCAGGCGGCGGTACAAACCGCCCAGCTCAATCTGAACTATACCCACATCGTCTCGCCGATCACCGGACGCGTCGGAATTCGGCTCGTCGACGCCGGAAATTACCTCCAGCCGTCGGACGCGACTGGCATCGTCGTCATCACCCAACTCGATCCGATCAGCGTCATCTTTCCGACCGCGGAGGACAATCTTCCGCGCATTGCAAAACGTCTCAGTTCCGGCGCCACGGTTCCCGTGACCGCCTTCAACCGCGCCAACGTCGAGAGGCTTGCCGAGGGCACGCTGACCACCTACGACAGTCAGGTCGACATCACGACCGGCACGATCAAGATGCGCGCGACGTTCGCCAATCCGAACGGCGCCCTGTTTCCGCAGCAGTTCGTCAACGTGCGGCTTCTGATCGACACCCTCAAGGGCGTTGCTCTCGCGCCGAACGCCGCGATCCAGATCGGGCCATCCGGCAATTTCGTCTACCTCCTGAACGCGGACGGCGGCGGAGTATCGAAGCGCGACGTGGTCACCGGCCCGACCGACGGCAAATCGACCACGATCACGTCGGAACTCGCCGCGGGCGACAAGGTCGTGATCGACGGGGTTGACCGGCTGCGCGACGGGGCGAAGGTGACCGTCGCCGGGGGGACGGCGCCGTCGGGCGGCGGCGCCCATCGGAGCGCCGACGAGCAGGCGAACGGGGGAGCCGCGGCCTGTGCGGCGGCGCTCGCCCCGGAGGCGAAGGCGATCTACGCCGCGGCCGCGCCAGACTTCGCGTCTTCAACGGATCAGCGCGCCTTCATGCGAGCCAAGATCCAGGATCTCGTGGCCGCAGGAACGGTGCAGAAGGACAGCGCGCGCGCGAGCGCGGCGGCGGCCCGTGACTGCCTGACGCAGCTTTCCTCGGGCGGGACGCCCGAGGCTCAGCCGGGCGCGGCCGCGCACAAGCCCGCCGACGCCGGGCCGCCTCCCAAGCCGCCGGCGTCGCCATGAGCCGCGCCCGGGCCGGTCGTCCGTGAATCCGTCCCGTATCTTCATCGACAGGCCGGTCGCGACCAGCCTGATCATGATCGCCATCCTGCTCGTGGAACTCGCGGGGTATCGCTTCCTGCCGCTCTCGGCGCTGCCGGAAGTCGACTATCCGACGATCCAGGTCCAGACCTTCTATCCCGGCGCGAGCCCCGAGGTGATGACCTCGGCGGTGACGGCTCCGCTCGAGCGCCAGTTCGGCCAGATGGCGAGCCTCAACCAGATGATGTCGGCGAGTTCGGCCGGTTCGTCGGTCATTACGCTGCGCTTCGGCCTCGACATCGGCATCGACATCGCCGAGCAGGAAGTACAGGCGGCCATCAACGCGGCGGGCAATCTCCTGCCCGCCGACCTGCCGGCGCCGCCGATCTACTCCAAGGTCAATCCCGCCGACGCCCCGATCCTGACGCTCGGCGTCGCGTCGAGCACGATGAAACTCAACGAGGTCGAGGACATTATCGAGGGTCGCATCGTTCCGAAGCTGTCGCAGCTTCCCGGCGTTGGCCTCGTCACCATCTCGGGCGGCCAGCGGCCTGCAGTGCGCATCCACGCCAATCCGCTGGCGCTCGCGGCCTACGGCGTCAATCTCGACGATCTACGGACCACCATCTCCAACCTCAACGTCAATACGCCGAAGGGGAGCTTTGACGGCCCAACGCAATCCTCGACCATCAGCGCCAACGACCAGATCCGCGACCCCAAGGATTACCTGAAGTCCGTGGTCGCCTACCGCAACAACGCCCCGATTTATCTCTCCGACGTCGCGACCGTGGAGATCGGTCCCGAAAACAACCGGCTTGCGGCCTGGATGAACGAGACGCCGGCGCTGATCGTCAACATCCAGCGCCAGCCGGGCGCGAACGTCATCCAGGTGGCCGACGCAGTGAAAGCCATCCTGCCCAGCCTGAAGACAGCCCTTCCCGGGGGGATCACCCTCGAGCCGCTCACCGACCGCACCACGACCATCCGCGCCTCGGTGAAGGACGTCGAGTTCGAGTTGGCGCTGGCGGTCGGCCTCGTCGTGATGGTGATCTTCCTTTTCCTGCGCAACATTCCGGCGACCCTCATCCCGAGCCTTTCGGTGCCGCTGTCGCTGGTTGGCGCGCTGGCGATCATGTACGCCTTCAATTTCAGTCTCGACAACCTGTCGCTGATGGCGCTGACGGTCGCCACCGGCTTCGTCGTCGACGACGCGATCGTCGTGATCGAGAACATCGCCCGCTACCTCGAGGCCGGCGACACCCCCTACGACGCCGCGGTGAAGGGCTCGGCGCAAATCGGCTTCACCATCATCTCGCTCACCGTTTCTCTGCTCGCGGTGCTCATTCCGCTCTTGTTCATGGGGGACGTCGTGGGCCGCCTGTTCCACGAGTTCGCGATTACTCTCGCCGCGACGATCGTGATATCGGCCTTCGTCTCGCTGACGCTGGTGCCGATGCTGTGCGCCAAACTGCTTCGCCCGACGGGCGGGCACGAGGCGAGCGGCGGCCGGCTCTTTCAGGCCCTGACCCGCTTCTACGCCTCGAGCCTGCGCGTCGTGCTCGACCATCAGGGGATCACCCTCCTCGTCGCGCTCGGCACCTTCCTGCTCACCGGCTACCTCTACGCGACGATCCCCAAAGGCTTCTTTCCCATTCAAGACACCGGCGTCATCCAGGGCGTGACCCAGTCGTCCGAGGATGTCTCCTTCGATCGGATGGCGCGACAGCAGCAGGCGCTCGCAACGGCGATCCTGGCCGACCCGGACGTCGCGAACCTTTCGTCGTTCATCGGCGTCGACGGAACCAACGTCACGCTCAACTCCGGGCGCTTCCTGATCAACCTCAAGCCCGAAGGCGAGCGCAAGACGACGGTCAGCGAAATCATCCGCCGTCTAGAGAAGGAGACGTCGGGTGTCCCTGGCATTTCGCTGTTCATGCAGCCGGTGCAAGACCTGACCATCGACACCGCCGTCAGCGCCACGCAATATCAGTTCACTCTGGAGAACCAGGATCTCGCGCTGTTGCAGCAGTGGACCCCGAAGGTCCTGGAGCGGCTCGCCAAGATTCCTGCGATCGCAGACGTGGCGAGCGATCTGCAGCCGAACGGCCGGTCGGTGCTGATCGATCTCGACCGAGGCAACGCCGCCCGCTTCGGCATCACGCCGGCGATCGTCGACAACGCCCTCTACGACGCCTACGGTCAGCGCATCATCTCGACCATCTTCACCCAGACCAACCAGTACCGGGTCATTCTCGACATCGACCCGAACATGGCGCGCTCGCTCGACTCCCTGAACAACCTCTATCTGCCGTCGGCGTCGTCGACCACCGGCCAGACTCCGCTCAATTCGGTCGCCGATATCGTCGTCAAGCCGTCTCCTCTTCAGATCTCGCACCTGAAGCAGTTCCCGGTGACGACGATCTCGTTCAATCTCGCGCCCGGCGCCTCGCTCGGCGAGGCGGTGGACGACATCGACGCCGCAATGAAGGACATCAGTCTCCCCGGCAGCTTCGCGGTCAGCTACCAGGGGGCGGCGCAGGCGTTCCAGTCAGCCCTGTCGAACGAGGTGTTTCTGCTCGCAGCGGCGATCGCCGCGATGTATATCGTGCTCGGCGTCCTGTACGAGAGCTTCATTCACCCCATCACCATCCTGACCACGCTGCCCTCCGCCGGCATCGGCGCGCTGCTCACCCTTGAGGTCGCAGGCGCCGGCCTAGACATCATCGGCGTAATCGGCATCGTGCTCCTGATCGGCATCGTCAAGAAAAACGCGATCATGATGATCGACTT
Organism: uncultured Alphaproteobacteria bacterium; assembly: GCA_963829505.1. GTDB lineage: Bacteria > Pseudomonadota > Alphaproteobacteria > Rhizobiales > Beijerinckiaceae > Roseiarcus. The sequence goes on along the minus strand of CAWHIL010000004.1, from coordinate 218,748 downwards.
CGCCCTCGAGGCGCAGCGGGGTGAAGGGCTCCCGGCGCGCGAGGCGATCTACCGGGCGTGTCTCCTGCGCCTGAGGCCGATCCTGATGACGACGGTCGCTGCGATTTTCGGCGCGCTGCCACTCATGCTTGGAACCGGAGTCGGTTCCGAGCTTCGCCACCCGCTCGGACTGGCCATCGTCGGTGGACTCGCCTTCAGCCAGGTGCTGACGCTCTACACGACCCCAGTCATCTACCTCTTTTTCGAGCGTCTCGGCGAACGGTTCGGGCTCGGCGCGACGGATTCCGCGCTGGCGACGGAGCCGACGTGAAGAACCGCTTCTCCGAGATCTTCATTCGGAGGCCGGTGGCGACGATCCTCCTGACCATCGGGATCGTGCTTGCCGGACTGCTCGGCTACCGGCAACTGCCGGTCGCGCCACTGCCGCAGGTCGATTTTCCCATCGTCTCGGTCCAGGCCAACATGCCGGGCGCAAGCCCGGACACCATGGCGACTTCCGTCGCCTCGCCGCTCGAGCGTCATCTGGGCCAGATCGCGGACGTCAATGAGATGACATCGCAGAGCACCCTCGGCTCGACGCGCATCACGTTGCAGTTCGGCCTCGACCGCAACATCGACGGCGCGGCGCGCGACGTGCAGGCGGCGATCGTGGCGGCTCGGGCGGACCTGCCGACGAGCCTGCGCCAGAATCCGTCCTATCATAAAGTCAATCCCGCCGACGCGCCGATTATGGTCCTCGCCATGACCTCGCCGGGACACACGGCGGGGCAGCTCTACGACATCGCCTCGAACGTGCTCCAGCAGCGCCTGTCGCAATTGCCGGGCGTCGGCGAGGTCGACATCTCGGGCTCGGCGCTGCCCGCCGTCAGGGTCGAGGTCAATCCGACGGCGGTATTCCGTTACGGCATCGGACTCGAGGACATCCGCGCCGCGCTGGCGTCCGCCAACGCCAACAGTCCCAAGGGCGCGGTCGATAGCGAGGATACGCATTATCAGATCTACGCCAACGACCAGGCGACGGCGGCCGCGCAATACCGCGACCTGGTGGTCGCCTATCGCAACAACGCGGCGGTCAAGCTCTCCGACGTCGCCGAGGTGATCGATTCGGTCGAGGACCTTCGCAACGCCGGCCTCGTGAACGGCAAGCCGGGCGTGGCGGTCATCGTGTCGCGGCAGCCCGGCGCCAACATCATCGACGTCGTCAACGCCGTCCAGGCGGAATTGCCCCGCCTCATCGCCTCCCTGCCGGGGGACGTGGACCTGACCATCGCTGTCGACCGCTCAAAGACCATTCGCCAGTCGCTCGCCGATACGCAGAAGACGCTCATCATCGCAGTCGTTCTGGTGATACTGGTCGTGTTCGCCTTCCTGCGCAGCGTCCGGGCCGCCGCCATCCCGAGCGTCGCGGTGCCGACCTCGATCATCGGCACGTTCGGCGTCATGTATCTCGCGGGCTTCAGCCTCGACAACCTGTCCCTGATGGCGCTGACGATCTCGACCGGGTTCGTCGTCGATGACGCGATCGTCGTGCTCGAAAACGTGTCGCGCCACCTCGAGCAGGGCATGCCGCGGCTCGAGGCCGCCATCCTTGGGGCCAACGAGGTCGGTTTCACGGTTCTCTCGATCTCGCTGTCGCTGATCGCGGTGTTCGCGCCCCTCATCTTTTTCGGCGGGATCGTCGGGCGGCTGTTCAACGAGTTCGCGCTCACCCTGTCGGCGGCGGTGATGATCTCTCTCGTCGTGTCGCTGACGACCACGCCGATGATGTGCGCGCTCATCCTGCCCCGCGAGGCCGCACCCCGGCACGGCCGCCTGTATCAGGCCTCCGAGCGCGTGTTCGACGCAGCGCTCGCCTTCTACCGCAACACTCTTCAGGTGGCGCTGCGTCACCCCGCGCTTGTGATGGCGACGCTCGCCGCCACGGTCTGGCTGAACTACGACCTCTTCCGCTACCATGTGAACTACGGCCTGTTCCCTGTTCAGGACACCGGCGCGATCATCGGCTCCATTCAGGCCGACCAAAGCATCTCGTTCCAGGCGATGCGGCAGAAGTTCGATGAACTGCAGACGATTGTGCAGGACGATCCGGCGGTCGCCAACGTCGTCGGCTTCACCGGCGGACGACAGACGAACTCCGGCTTCATCTATGTGGCGCTGAAGCCCCAGTCCGAACGAAAGGCGTCCGCCGACAACGTGGTGAACCGGCTGCGCGGCGAGCTTTCGAAGGTGGCGGGAGCGAGGCTCTTCATGGTGGCCGTGTCGGATCTGCGCACGGGCGGGCGACAGAGCAACGCCACCTACCAGTACACGCTGCTCTCCGACGACACGTCCGAGCTCTACAAGTGGGCGCCGAAGCTGTCCGAGGCCCTGATGAAGAGCGACGTCGTCAAGGACGTCAATTCCGACCAGCAGCAGGGGGGGCTCGAGACCGACATCGTCATCGACCGAGACACCGCGATGCGCCTCGGGCTCACCCTCAGCGCCATCGACAACACCCTCTACGACGCTTTCGGCCAGCGGCAAGTGTCGGTCATCTACAGCGCCCAAAACCAGTACCATGTCGTCATGGAGGTCGCGCCGCGCTACTGGCAGGATCCACGCACCCTCGACAACATCTATGTCTCGACGGCGGGCGCCAATCCGACCGGGACCCAGCAGACCGGTCTTGCGGCGGGACTGTACAAATCCAGCACCGGCGCGGGGGCCGAGACCACGGCCTCCTCGATCGCCTCGGACGCCGCACGCAACCTCGCCACGAACGCGCTCGCAGCGAGCGGGCACTCGACAGCCTCGACCGGCGCCGCGGTCTCGTCCGCGGTCGAGACCATGGTTCCGCTGTCCGCCTTCGCCCATTTCGCGCCAGGCCACACGCCGCTCAGCGTCAACCATCAGGGCATGTTCGCCGCTGCGACCATCTCGTTCAATCTTGCCCCAGGCAAGTCGCTGAGCGAGGCGCAGACGGAGATCGAAGCCGCGATCCGAAACATCGGCATGCCCGACAGCGTGCGCGGCGCCTTCGCTGGGACCGCGGCCACTTTCCAGCAGTCGCAGTCGAATATGCCGATGCTGTTCGGCGCCGCGATTCTGACGATCTACATCGTGCTCGGCATCCTCTACGAAAGCCTGATCCACCCGATCACGATCCTCTCGACGCTGTTTTCGGCGAGCGTCGGCGCGGCGCTGGCGCTTTGGATGTTCGACACTCCGTTCACGGTCATCGCGGCGATCGGCGTCCTCCTCCTGATCGGCATCGTCAAGAAGAACGCGATCATGATGGTCGACTTCGCGCTCGACGCGCAGCGGCGTGGCTCGAACGCGCGCGAGGCGATCGAGCAGGCGTGCCTGTTGCGCTTCCGCCCCATCATGATGACGACCTGCGCGGCGATCTTCGGCGCCCTTCCGCTGGCCTTCGGCACAGGCGAGGGCTCGGAGCTGCGTCATCCCCTCGGGATCACCATCGTCGGTGGACTGATCGTCAGCCAGGCTCTGACCCTCTATACGACGCCTGTGGTCTTCCTTTATCTGGACGCTTTCGGGAACCTGCTGGGGCGGCTTTGGAACCGTTACTACCTTCGCGTCGATCCAACGCCGCTGCCCCGCGCCAACCCCTATTGAGCAGCGCCGAGCTTGACTGACCCTCAACTCGTGACGGCTCTGGCCGCCCTCCGCGTGCGCCTCCGGCGCGCACGAGGCGCGGCGCAGGCGAGCGGGCTCACGGCCATCGCCGCGCTCGCCATGGCGGGGCCGCTCGAGGGATGCGCGCCGGTCGGCCCGGATTTTCTGCGCCCCGCCGCGATCGTCTCGCCGCAGTTCAAGGAGGTCGCCGGCTGGAAGGTCGCGACGCCGCGGACGCGGGAGTCCAAGGGCGACTGGTGGAGCATATTTCGCGATGCGGAGCTCAGCCGCCTGGAGGAGGCCGTCGCCATCTCCAATCAGACCGTCAAGTCGGACGAAGCCAACTATCTCGAATCGCTCGCCCTCATCAACGAAGCGCGCGCCGGGCTCTATCCGACCGTCGGCGGCATGGGCTCGGTCACGCGCGGCGCCCAGGGAAGCACGCCAGAGACCACCATGACCGCCGAGGCGACAGGCGCATGGACGCTCGACGTCTGGGGCATGGTCCGGAGGGAGATCGAAGCGCAGACGGCCGGGGCCGAGAGCGTGGCGGCCAATCTCGCCAACGCCCTGCTCGCGGCCCAGTCGCAGCTCGCGACCGAGTACGTCACGCTGCGCCAGGCGGATTCGCTCGAGACGCTGCTGACGAAGACGGTCGAGGAGTACAGGCACTCGGTCGAGATCACCCAGAACCAGTACAACGCCGGCACCGCCGCGCGATCGGACGTCATCACCGCGCAGGCCCAGCTTCTGAACGCCCAGGCGGCGCTGGTCGCGGCCGGCGTGTCGCGCGCCCAGGCCGAGCACGCGATCGCGGTGCTCATGGGGCGGCCGCCCGCCGGGTTGTCGGTGCCGAAGGGCGCGCTGGCGACCGCCGTTCCGCCAATCCCGGTCCAGCTCCCGTCCTCGCTCCTCGAACGAAGGCCCGACGTCGCCGCCGCGGAGGATACGATGCGCCAGGCCAATGCGCAGATCGGCGTCGAATTCGCCGGGTACTTCCCCAATATCTCGCTCTCGGGCCTGCTCGGCTACACGCATTCGACCCCGTCCTCGCTGGCGCTTGCCAACCCGATCTGGTCGATCGGCGCTTCGCTCGCCCAGCCGGTCCTCAACGGCGGCCTGACGGGAGCGCAGGTGGAGGCGGCGCGCCAGACCTACAGCGCCGACGTCGCGACCTACCGGCAGACGGTGCTGACCGCGATCCAGCAGGTCGAGGACGCGCTCGTGGGGATTCGCATTCTCGAGCGGGAGGCGAAGGTCCAGGCCGAGGATGTGCGCATCTCGCGGCAGGCGACCCAGATCGCGCTCAACGAATATCGGGCGGGCACGCAGGCCTTCACCGCGGTCGTCGTCGCCGAGGCGCAGCAGCTTTCCGTCGAGGAAGCGCTGCTCACCACGCAGGGGCAGATCCAGACCAACGCAATCAATCTCGTCGTGGCGCTCGGCGGCGGCTGGAGCCAATCGAAGCTGCCGGACGCCGCGACCGATTCGGATCCGTCCCGGACCGCGACGCCGCCGTCACAATAGGAGCGCGTAGCGGCGGGCGAGTTCGTCGGCGGCGCGCGCGTCCGCGACGGTCAGCACGCCGCCGTTGGCCGAGCGCGCGCTCCTGACCGCCTTGACGAGCGCCTCAGGACCTTCGAGCGAATCGAGGTCGCCGCCGCCGTTCAGCAGTCGCCTTCGCATCGCGCCCTGCGTCTCGTCGTCGGAATAGGCCAAAGCCTGCATGAGGGCGACGGCGGGCCACGGGGCCGTCGAACAGCGCGCGAGACGGTAGCCGTTGAGAAAGCGCTTGGCGACGCGCGGCGAGCTTGCCGCGAGCGGCGCGAGCGCGGTCAGGAGCGCGCTCTCGGCGCTCGACAGCGGCTCGCTCAGCGACTTCCCGATCGCCGGATCGGGCGTCGGCGAAGTCGGCTGCCCGTCGGTCGCGAGGAGGCGCGCCACGAGCCGTTCGCCGTCGATCCCCGCGGGACCGGGCAGGTTCACGACGACCTGCAGCCATTTCTCGAACCTGCGGCGCGCTTCGGCGCGGCCGCCGAGCGCCTCGACGTAACGCGCCGGATCGATCGCCAGAATCCCGACCGAGCCGGGCCCGAGCGCGCCCTGCGCCGCCTCGATCCAGGCGATCGCCGCCTGGGGCGCGAGAGCGTCGAGATTGTCGACGACGAAGACGAGCCGGTGAGGGACGCCGTCCACATGCGCTTCGCTCATCCGGGCGCCGAGCGCCGCGAGGAAGGCGCGCGCCGCGATCGCCGGATTGTGCCGCGCGTCGAGGAAGTCCGGCCCCGGGCCTCGCGCCTGGGTCTTGCCGCCGGCCCGGCGGGCGGCCGCGTCCGCATGTCTTGCGGCGGCGTCGGCCTCGGACGACAACGCCGCCACCCGCTGGTTCAGCCGCGTCAGCCGGCCGTCGAGATCGCGGCGGCGGTCGCGGACGTCGAGGTTGAGAAGCTGCGAGCCGCGCAACAGGAGGCTCGCGAGGCTGACCGCCCGCCACAGGTTCAGGATCAGCGCCAGCGCGCCGAGCGCATAGAGGATCCTGGCGGCGGTCTCGAACCACGTCCCGTGCGAGGAAACCCAGTCGACGGCCTTCGTCGTCGAACTCGTCGACCATCGCGGCGCCGGTCTGGACATGACCGGCGGCGCTGATGGCATCGGACCCATGCAGAAGATGGATCGCGAAACCCAGCACGAAGGCGGCGATCGCCCAGAGGATGAGCTTCCGCTGTCCGGGATAGCCCCACACGGCGCGCAGCGCCACCGAAAGCCGGCCGCCCGCGCCCATGCTCGCCATGTCACGGACGAGATCGCGGTAGCTTGCGCCAGCGTCGGTTCCGGCGAGATCGAAGCGGCGCAGACGCGCGTCGATCGCGGCGCGCCGGGCGCGGGCGAAGACATCGACGCGAGAGCCGGGCGTCTCGAAGAGGAGCGCGTCGGGCATCCGGACGCTGCGGGCCTCCACCTCGTCTCGCTGCGTCCGTTCGTTTTCGAGACGCCGGACGACTTCGTCGTGGCGATCGGAGGCGGCCTTCGCCGCACGCAAGGGATCGCCCCCGGCGTGCGCGGATTCGTCGAGGAGCGCCGAGTAATCGACGCCGCCGGGCTCGCGATCGAGAGCCGCATAGGCGGCGCTCGCCAGCGCAACCGGCGCTTCGGCGCCGTCGTCGGCGCTGACGCGCGCCACGACCACGCGCGCCAGAGCGTCCGCCGAACTCGCGAGCCGCTCGACGGTCTGCGCGAGTCGATCGAGCGCGAACGTCTTGCCGGCGCCGTCGCGGCCGGCGATCGCCGCAAGGAAGGGAGTCTGCGCATGGGCTGCGACGCAGAGCGCCGCCAGCGGCTCGACGATCCGCCCGACCTCGAGGACGTCCGCGCCATGCGCCGCCTCGGAAAGGAAGATCGGCTCGGAGGTCCGTCTGACCGGCGGCGCAGGCGCCGCTGGCGTCGCAGCCAGGTCCGCCGGCGCCGGCGGCGGCAGGAAGGTCGGCTTCGCCGGCGCGGCCTCGCCGGCGGCAGTCTCGATGATCTCCGTCACGCCAATCTCCTCGTCGCCATGGACTGCGACGTTCCCCTGGATGCACACCGACTGTTACGGACGCCGAGTGCTTCCAAGTCAAGGTCTGTTCCCAATTCAACTGCTGGGGCGCTGCTCGCTTCTGCTATGCGGAAAGAGTCCGGGACACGGCCCCTGCCCCGATCGAGAAATCGTGCTAAGTCCGCTCCCTCAAATGTCCGCCGGAGTTCGCCTTGCCTCAGTTCGCCGCAGCGACGCCCGACGCGGTTCCGATCTGGTTCGTGAGCGCGGACGGATGGCGGGAGGCGCGCTCGGCGATCGGAGACAAGGCCGCAGCGTTTGCCGACGCCTGCGGCTTCGAGCCGAAGGCCGGGCGCGTGCAATTGCTGCCGGGCGAGCGCGGCGGACTCGGCGGCGTCCTCTTCGGCGTCGAACGGCCAGACGATCCGCGCCGCGATCCGATGCTTGCGGGAAATCTGGCGACCGTGCTGCCGCAAGGCGTCTTCCGGTTCATGAACTTGCCCGCGAATGCGGATCTCGCGGCGCTCGGCTTTCTGATGGCGCTCTACCGCTATGACCGTTTCAAGGCCGGTCCCGCCGCCGGCCCGCGGCTCGTCGCGCCCGAGGGCGTCGATCGCGACAGGATCGAGCGCATCGCCGAGGCCGTCGCCTTCGGCCGCGATCTCATCAACGCGCCGGCCAACGTGCTCGGTCCCGACGCGCTCGAAGCGGCCGCCGCCGGCCTTGCCGAAAGCTTCGGGGCGCGCGCCACGACGGTCCGCGGAGAGGATCTGATCGCGGCCAATTTCCCGCTCGTTCACGCCGTCGGGCGGGCGGCGGCGGAAACGCCGCGCATCGTCGATTTCGTCTGGGGCCGGGACGACGCGCCGAAAGTGACGATCGTCGGCAAGGGCGTGACTTTCGACAGCGGCGGCCTCGACATCAAGCCCGCCGCGGGCATGGAACTCATGAAGAAGGACATGGGAGGGGCGGCGACCGCGCTGACGCTCGCCCGCCTCGTCATGGAGGCCCGACTCGACGTGCGCCTGCGCCTGATTACGCCGATCGTCGAGAACGCGATCTCGGCGTCGGCGATGCGGCCGGGCGACGTGATCGTCAGCCGCAAGGGGCTTGCGGTCGAGATCGGCAACACCGATGCGGAGGGGCGGCTCATTCTGGCCGACGCGCTGGCGCTCGCCGACGAGGAGGCGCCGGAGATCCTGATCGACTTCGCGACCCTGACGGGCGCCGCGCGCGTCGCCCTCGGCCCCGACCTGCCGCCCTTCTACACCGACGATGACGCCCTCGCCGCGGCGATCGCCGACCATTCCGGCCGGACGAACGATCCGCTGTGGCGCTTGCCGCTCTGGCGGCCCTACGACGCGATGATCGCAGGCACGGTCGGTGACATCAGCAACTCCGGGACCGGCGCCGGAATGGCGGGTTCGATCACCGCCGCGCTCTTCCTCCGGCGCTTCGTCGAGAAGGCGAAGGCCTGGGTTCATTTCGACGTCTACGCCTGGAACCCGAAGGCCCGTTCCCGCGGACCCGCGGGGGGAGAGATCCAGGCGGCGCGCGCGCTCTTCAGCCTGCTGACGGAACGCTACGCGAAACGATAAGGGAGAACCGACATGAAAGCCGTCGTCCTCGAGCGCGCCCACGAACTCGCCCTGCGCGACATCGACCTGCCGATGAAGCTCGGTCCCCGCGACGTCAAGATCGCGGTCGACACGGTGGGCATCTGCGGCAGCGACATCCATTATTACACGCATGGCCGCATCGGATCGTTCATCGTCAAGTCGCCGATGGTGCTCGGCCACGAGGCGGCGGGCACGGTCGTCGAGGTCGGCGCCGGGGTGAAGAGCCTCAAGGTCGGAGACCGCGTGTGCATGGAGCCCGGCGTGCCCGACATGACCTCGCGCGCCTCGCGCATGGGCCTCTACAACGTCGATCCAAGCGTCACCTTCTGGGCGACGCCGCCGGTGCACGGCTGCCTGACGGCGCATGTCGTTCATCCCGAGGCCTTCACCCTGAAGCTGCCCGACAACGTCAGCTTCGCCGAGGGCGCGCTCGTCGAACCGTTCGCCATCGGCATGCAGGCGGCGTCGAAGGCGCGGATCGCGCCGGGTGACGTGGCGCTGGTCATCGGCAGCGGCACGATCGGGATCATGACGGCGCTGGCCGCGCTCGCCGGCGGCTGCGCCCGGGTGATCGTCACCGACCTCGTGCAGGAGAAGCTCGACATCGTCGGCCGATACAAGGGCGTGACGACCATCAACGGCAAGACCCTGAAGATCGCCGACGAGATCGCGCGGCTCACCGACGGCTGGGGCGTGGATGTCGTGTTCGAGGCGAGCGGCAGCGCCCGCGCCTTCGAGGGGCTGTTCGATCTCGTGCGGCCCGGCGGCTGCGTCGTGCTGATCGGCATGCCGGTCGACCCGGTCCCGTTCGACGTCGTCGGCGCGCAGGTGAAGGAAGCGCGCATCGAGACGATCTTCCGCTACGCCAATGTGCACGCCCGGGCGATCGAACTGATCGCCTCGGGCAAGGTCGATCTGAAGCCGCTCATCTCCGGCACATTCCCGTTCGAGGACAGCATCGCGGCGATCGAGCGGGCGGCGTCCGCCCGCCCTGGCGATGTGAAGCTGCAGATCAAGCTGGGGCCGGCGAAGGAGGCGTGAGGGGCGGGGCTTCGGCTCGCTTCACATTCCTTCCGTATGCTTCAAAACGCGCCCAAAAGTTTCCGAAAAGGCTTCCGTTTCCTTCCATTTGGTTCAGACAGCTTCACTTTCCTTCCGCAATTCGTGGATTTTCAATGGGTTACGGGCGACGGGGACGGGAAAAATGGTCTCGGACGCGCGCCGCCTCGCGGAAGCGACGCCCGGGGCGGCCTGCCATTCCGGGCCCCGTTTCAAGAGCTTTCAAGGGCTTGCGGCGCCATTTTGTTCCGATCGTAACTCCCAAGGTGGGGCCGATCCGAACACTGACCTCGTCCTGAGGAGCCTGCGAAGCAGGCGTCTCGAAGGACGTTCCAGACTGCGCCGGACGTATCCGCTGGAGCGTCCTTCGAGACGCGTCGCCTGCGGCGCCGCTCCTCAGGCACGCGGCCCTCGGTGGGGTGCTTGGGAGTTACTTCCGATCTCCGTTTCCGATCGGACGCGTCGTCGCGCCCATTTGCCTGCGCGGGCGGGGAGGACGGAGCGAGAGGCGGAAGGGGGCGGGTCTGTTCCTGCATGAGAATCACCCTATCGCAATTTCTGATAGTCTGCAAGTATATTATGAGATTGCCGTAATTTCGAACATGCGGCCTCAAGGCGGCTGACGGCGGCGGCGTGGATCGCCGGGCCAGGCCCAAGGGTCAAACCCGGCCACAGGCGCTTCTCCCGAGGAGAGGGGCGCCCCCTTCCCCCTCAGGAGGAAGGTGGACGCGCGGGACGCGCGGCCGGATGAGGGAGCGCGCGATAGCGCGCGTCTCACCACGGCAGACCGGCGCGGGCGAGGATGGTTTCGAGCACGCTCTCGCGGTTCCGCAGGACATCGTGATTCCAGAACTGAGGACGGTCCAGCCCTCGCTTGCGAGATATGGTCGCGGGCCGCGTCGCGCGGGTTTTCGCCGTGCTGCGATCCGTTCGTCGGTTTTCATCGCCGCTTCCGCGCTTCGCGCGGGCCCTCATCCGTCGCCTTCGGCGGCGCCCTCGGGTCAAGCCCGAGGGCAGGCTCTTCTCCCGAGGGAGAAGGGGCGCCGGTCGATCGGCGGCCTCAGCGCGAGGGCATCGGCATCCCCATCTCGCCGGGCAGCATCATGCGGCCGTTGAGGTTCCAGATGATCCAGATGGTGCCGGCGATGACGAGGCCGACGATGAGGGCGCCGAAGGCGAGCGCGAGCGCGTTGTTGGTGTTGTCGGGGCCCGTCGTGATGTGCAGGAAGAAGGCGAGGTGGACGCCCATCTGCGCGACCGCCAGCGCCGCCAGCGCCATCAGGATGCTCGGCCCATAGAGAAGCGGCGAGCCGCTCGCGACCCAGAACGACGCGACGGTGAGCAGCGTCGCGAGCGCGAGGCCAATGACATAGTTGCCGACGTCCCACGCGACAGCGCGGGCCCCATGCGCGCCTTCGCCGGGCGCGGCGTCCTCGTCGTGGGGGCTGACAGCGTGATGATCGCTCATAGGACGAACCCCAGAAGATAGACGTTCGTGAAGATGCCGACCCAGATGATGTCCAGGGCGTGCCAGAAGAGGGTGAAGCACATGACCCGCCGCAGGATGCCCGGCCGGAAGCCTTTGGTGAGGACCTGGGCCATCATCGTGCCGAGCCACAGGAGGCCGATCGTGACGTGCAGCCCGTGGCAGCCGACGAGGGCGAAGAAGGCGGAAAGGAAGGCCGAGCGCTGCGGACCCGCGCCCTCGGCGATCATCCGCGTGAACTCGCTGATCTCGAGCCCGAGAAAGCCTAAGCCCAGGAGGCCGGTCAGGACGAAGGCGATCTCCGTCCAGATCAGGTTGCGGACGCCGGCCGCGATCGAGGCCATGCCGCAGACGAAGCTCGACAGAAGCAGGAAGCCCGTCTCGGCCGCGACGATTTTGAGATCGAAAAGATCCTTCGGCCCCGGGCCGCCGGCGGTCGCCGGCGAGAGCGCCGCATAGGCCGAATAGAAGGCCGCGAACATGATGAAGTCGGAGAGCAGGAAGATCCAGAAGCCGTAGCCGGTGACGATCCGCTTCGACGAGGGCCCGGCATGGCCGCCGCTCGGATCGCGAAAGCCGCGCCCGGGATCCTCCTTCTCCTCGACCGGCACGGCGTGGATGGCGGGGTCGCGCCCGCGCACGAGGTCGATCCGCGCCTCGCGCCGAGCCATGTCGATGCGCTCGGCCTCGCTCGCGGGCAGTTCGAATTCCTGCCGGTCGCGCCAGGCGAAGACGACGAAGGTGGCGAAGGCGCCGGCGAGGCCGACGGCGGCCATCCACCAGATGTGCCAGATGAGCGCAAAGCCGGTGACGACGGCGAAGAACGAGGTGACGAAACCGGTCGGACTGTTGCGCGGCAGTTCGATCGCCTCGTAGCGCGGCAGCGGCGAGAGTTCGGCCCTCGAGAGCGCCCGCTGCTTCAGGCTCCAGTAGGGCTCTTCGCCGGTGACGTTCGGCAGCGCGGCGAAATTGAATTGCGGCGGCGGCGACGCCGTCATCCATTCGAGCGTCCGCCCGTCCCACGGATCGCCGGTCAGGTCGCGCAGGTTCGCGTGGTTCATGATGGTGACGACAATCTGGGCGATCTGGCAGAGGATGCCGCAGAGGATCAGCGCGACGCCGAAGGCGGCGAGGATGAGCCAGGGGCGCCATTCGGCGACGTCGTAATGCTGCATTCGCCGCGTCATGCCCTCGAGGCCGAGCACGTAGCCCGGCATCCAGGCGACGTAGAAGCCGACCACCCAGAGCCAGAACGCCGCCGTTCCGAACCTCGGATCGAGGCGGAAGCCGAAGGCCTTGGGGAACCAGTAGGTGTAGCCGGCGAAGGCGGCGAAGAGGACGCCGGTGATGATGACGTGGTGGAAGTGGGCGACGAGAAAGAGCGAATTGTGCAGGACGAAGTCGATCGGCGGGTTCGCCAGCAGCACCCCGGTCAGGCCGCCGAGGACGAAGCTGATGATGAAGGCGAGCGTCCACAACACCGGCAGTTCGAAGCGCACCCGGCCGCCGTACATGGTGAAGAGCCAGTTGAAGACCTTCACCCCCGTCGGGATGGCGATGACCATCGAGGCGATGCCGAAGAGGCCGTTGATGTTCGGGTCGGCGCCCATGGTGAAGAAATGGTGCAGCCAGACCATGAAGGAGATCAGGCAGATCGCCATCGTGGCGATGACCATCGAGCGGTAGCCGAACAAAGGCTTGCCGGAGAAGGTCGAGACCACTTCGGAAAAGATGCCAAACGCCGGCAGGACGAGGATGTAGACTTCCGGGTGCCCCCAGGCCCAGAAAAAGTTCACATAGAGCATGGGATTGCCGCCCATGTCGGTGGTGAAGAAGTGGAAGCCGAGGTAGCGGTCGAGCAGCAGCATCGCGAGCGTTGCGGTCAGCACCGGAAAAGCCGCGACCATGAGGAGGCTCGAGGCGAAGGCCGTCCAGGTGAACATCGGCATGCGCATGTACGTCATGCCGGGAGCGCGCAGTTTGAGGATCGTGGTGACGAAATTGATTCCCGTCAGCAGCGTGCCGACGCCCGAGATCTGCAACGACCACAGCCAGTAGTCGACGCCGACGCCGGGCGAATATTTGAGTTCCGTCAGCGGCGGATAGCCGGTCCAGCCGGCCTGCGAGAATTCGCCGATGAGGAGCGAAGCGTTGACGAGCAGCACCGCCGCGGCGCTGAGCCAGAGGCTCACCGAATTGAAGGTCGGAAAGGCGACGTCGCGGGCGCCGATCTGCAACGGCACGGCGAAGTTCATCAGCCCGATCAGGAAGGGCATCGCCATGAAGAAGATCATGATCGTGCCGTGGGCCGAAAAGATCTGATCGAAATGCTCGGGCGGCAGGTAGCCCTGCGAGTGAAAGGCGAGCGCCTGCTGCGAGCGCATCATGATGGCGTCGATGAAGCCGCGGATCAGCATCACCATCGCCAGCAGGCAGTACATGACGCCGATGCGCTTGTGATCGACCGAGGTGATCCACTCGCTCCAGAGATAGGGCCAGTGGCCCTTGACCGTGATCCAGACGAGCACGGCGAGGACGACGGCGACGACGAGGAGCGAAGCGAACAGGGGGATCGGCTGGTCGAGGGGGATCGCCGACCAGCCGAGCTTGCCGAGCATCAGCGGTCTCCGCCTGCGGGGGCGGGGCGGTCGATGCCGCCAGGCGCCTGATAGCTGTCGGCGGGGACGTCAGGCGCGGCGCCGGTGGCGATCGCCTCGAACAGCTTCGGCTCGACCGCGCCGAAGATTTGCGGCGCGACATTGGCGCTCGGCTTCACGAGGTCGGCGTAGAGCGCCCGGTCGAGCGTCCGGCCGGAGGATTTCGCCTGCCCGATCCATTGCGCGTAATCGGCGGGGGCAAGCGCGCGGGCGACGAAATGCATGTCGGCGAAGCCCGCGCCGCTGAAATTGGCGGACATGCCGCGGTAGTCGCCAGGGTCGTCGGCCTGCAGGTTGAGCTGCGTCACCATGCCGGCCATGGCGTAGATCTGGCTGCCGAGCTGCGGGATGAAGAACGAGTTCATGACGCCGCTCGAGGTGATGCGGAAGTGAACCGGGACGCCCACGGGGAGGCTCAGCGCGTTGAGGCTGGCGACGCCCTCCTCCGGATAGATGAAGAGCCATTTCCAGTCGAGCGCGACGGCCTCGACCTCGATCGGTTTCGCTGGGTTGTTCAGCGGCCGGTATGGATCGAGGTCGTGCGAGCCGAACCACGCGATGCCGCCGAGGAAGACCACGGTCAGCAGCGGGATCGACCAGACGATGAGCTCGAGGTGGCCGGAGAATTCCCAATTGGGCAGATAAAAGGCGCGGCTGTTGCCCGACCGGAACCAGAAGGCGAAGGCGAGGGTCGCGAGGATCACCGGCACGACGATCGCCAGCATGATGGAGAGCGAATCGAAGAGGATGAGCTTCTGCGCGGCGCCGACGGGCCCGCGCGGATCGAGCACGCCCGAGCAGGCCGCGAGCGGCGCCGGGATCAGGGCGGCGAGGGCAAGCCGGCTGAGGCCGCGGCGCGCGGCTGGGTTTCTCGCAGAGATCGGAACGCGGCGCTCGCAGAGCCGTCGCAGCATCGTGGCGCTCCACGCGTTGGCGGTCTTAAGGTCCTCGTCTCTATTCGGCGCCGGCGTCAGGCGCATAACAGTCCGGCGGGCGTCCGGGAAAGTCAATATGAGGAGCGGCGTTGGTCGGCGAACCCACTGGCGCGCGCCGCCGCCGGTTGCTATGCGCTCTGCAAAGCATGTTTTTGTGTGATGGAGGACGCGATGAAGATTGCCGGCGCTGCGGCGGTCGTGACGGGGGGCGGATCGGGACTGGGCCGGGCGACGGCCGAGGCGCTCGCGGCCAGGGGCGCGAAAGTCGCCATCTTCGATCTCAACCCGGCCGCGTCCGAGGAGGCGGCGAAAGCGGTCGGGGGCGTCGCGGTCGCCTGCGACGTCAGCGACGCGGGCTCCGCCGAAGCGGCCTTCGCCAAGGCGGAGGCCGCCCACGGCGCCGCGCGCATCCTCATCAATTGCGCCGGCATCGGCACGCCGGTGCGCATCGTCGGCAAGGACGGCGAGCCGGCCGGCCTTCGCGACTTCGAGAAGGTGATCCGGGTCAACCTGATCGGCACGTTCAACATGATCCGCCTCGCGGCCGCCGCCATGGCGCGGCTCGACCCGATCGACGGCGAGCGCGGCGCGATCGTCTCGACCGCCTCGGTCGCGGCCTTCGAGGGCCAGATCGGCCAGTCGGCCTATTCCGCCTCGAAGGGCGGCGTCGCCGCGATGACGCTGCCGATCGCCCGCGAACTGGCGCGCAACGGCGTCCGCGTCAACACGATCGCGCCCGGCATCTTCATGACGCCGATGCTGGCCGGCCTGCGCGAGGATTTTCAGGCTTCCCTCGGCGCGTCGGTGCCGTTCCCCTCGCGCCTCGGCGCGCCCGCCGAATATGCGGCGCTCGCGGTCACGCTGGTCGAGAACGGCTACATCAATGGCGAGACGATCCGCATCGACGGCGCCTTGCGCATGGCGCCGCGGTGAGCGCCGAGCGCGTGGGGCGACTTGCGGGCAAGAGGGCGCTGATCACCGGCGCGGCTTCCGGCATCGGCAGGGCGACGGCGCTTCTCTTCCACGCCGAGGGCGCTGAGGTCGCGGCGACCGACCGCAATGAGGCGGGGCTCGCGGAACTCGCTGGCGTCGCCGCGCTCACGCTCAAGCAGGACGTCGCCGACGAAGCGCGCTGGCGCGAGGTGGTCGACGCCGTCGTCGCCGCGTTCGGCGGTCTCGACATCCTGGTCAACAGCGCCGGCATCGCGCTCAAGGGCGACATCGAGAAGGCGACGCTCGAGGATTTCCGCCGGACGAACGCGGTCAACGTCGAAGGCGTCTTTCTCGGCTGCCGCGAGGCGATCCGCGCGATGAAGGGAAAGGGCGGCGGCTCGATCGTCAATCTCTCCTCGGTCGCCGGCGTCATCGGCGACGCGCAGTCCGCCGCCTATTGCGCGAGCAAGGGGGCGGTCCGCCTCCTCACCAAATCGGCGGCGCTGCATTGCGGCCGCGCGGGCTACAACATCCGCCTCAACTCGGTTCATCCCTCCTTCGCCGACACGCCCATGGTGCAGGAGCTGATCGCCTCGTCGAAGAACCCCGAGCGGGTGCGCGAGGGCCTGTCGCGCGCGGCGCCGATGGGGCGCATGGGCCGGGCCGAGGAAGTGGCGCAGGCGATCCTCTATCTCGCGAGCGACGAATTGTCGTTCACCACGGGGATCGAACTCATGGTCGACGGCGGCCTGACAGCGCAGTGACCGAGCCTCGAGAAATGAGTAGAGTGCAGGCCCCTACCTTCGGGCGTCGATCATGGTCCGGCTGAACGTCATCTATACGCGCACCGGCGACGGCGGCGAGAGCGGCCTCGGCGACGGCACGCGGCGGCCGAAGACCGATCCGCGCTTCGTCGCGATGGGCGACGTGGACGAGACGAATTCCGCCATCGGCGTCGCGCGGCTCGCGACCGGAAACGCGAGCGATCCGACGCTCGCCCTGATCGAGGCGACCCTGAAGCGGGCGCAGAACGATCTCTTCGACCTCGGCGCCGACCTCTGTGTTCCGGCGAAGGCCGACGAGGCGCCGGGGGCCGCGCTGCGCGTCGCGCCTTCGCAGGTCGAGGCGCTCGAGCGCGCCATCGACGCGCTCAACGAAAATCTTCAGCCGCTGCGTTCGTTCGTGCTGCCCGGAGGCTCGTCCGCCTCGGCCGCGCTGCATCTCGCCCGCGCCGTCTGCCGGCGCGCCGAGCGCAGTATCGTGGCGCTGAGCGAAGCCGAGGACGGCGCCGTCAGCCACCCAGCGCGCGCCTACGTCAACCGTCTCTCCGACTATCTCTTCGTCGCCGCGCGCGCGGCCAACGACGGCGGTTCGGCGGACGTGCTCTGGGCGCCCGGCGCCAACCAGTCCGGCGCCTGATGCCTGAAGGTGGTCTGACCGGCGCCATCGGCGTCATGAGCGGCACGTCGATGGACGGCATCGACGTCGCCTTCGTCCGCAGCGACGGCGAACAACGCATCGAGGTCGGGCCGAGCCTGACGGCGGAATACCCGCGCGATGTGGCTGAGGCGCTGCGGCGCCTGGTCGCCGACGCGAACGAAGCGGAGAAGCCGCAAGCCGAGCTCGAACGCGCCGTGACCGACGCACATGTCGCAGCCGTCGAGGGCTTCCTTCGGCGCTTCGCGATTCCGCGCGCGGAGGTTGGGCTCGTCGGGCTGCACGGGCAGACCATCCTGCACCGGCCCCGCGCCGGCCTCACGCGGCAGCTCTGCGACGGCGCCCGCGCGGCGAAGGCGCTTGGGCTCGACGTGGTGTGCGATTTCCGTTCGGCCGACGTCGCCGCCGGCGGCGAAGGCGCGCCGTTCGCGCCGATCTATCACGCCGCCATGACAGCGGGACTCGAGCGGCCGCTGATGGTGCTCAACTGGGGCGGCGTCGGCAACGTCACCTGGCTCGGGCGCAACGGCGCGATCGCCGCCTTCGATTCGGGGCCGGCCAACGCGCTGATCGACGATTTCCTGATGCGCCGGCGCGGCGTCGCCTTCGATCGCGACGGGGCGCTCGCTTCCGCCGGGCGCGTGGACGAGAGCGCGCTGGCCGCGATGATGCGCGATCCCTATTTCGACCGACCCGCGCCGAAGTCGCTCGACCGCAATCATTTCGCGGCGCTGGCGGCCGAGACGGTCGAGGGTCTCGGCGACGAGGATGGGGCGGCGACGCTCGCCGCCTTCACCGTCGAAGCGACCGCTGCGGCGCTCGCCCATGTCGCGAGCAAGCCTCGGCGCTGGATCGTCTGCGGCGGGGGACGGCGAAATCCGGTGCTGATGCGGCGGCTCGCCGAGCGGCTCGGCGTCCGGGTCGATCCGGTCGACGCGATCGGGCGCGACGGCGACGCGATCGAGGCGCAATGCTTCGCCTATCTCGCCATCCGCTCCCGGCGCGGCCTGCCGCTCTCCTTTCCGACGACGACCGGCGTTCCGGCGCCGACCGTCGGCGGCGTCTTCTGGCCGGCGCGGGGGTGAATACGCGCACCCGAGGACCCGCGAGCCAGACGGACTTTGAACGTCTGAAGACTAAGAATTGGGGGCCGCATGGACGCGGATGAACTCGAAAAAATTGTACAATACGTCTACAGTGGAACTTATCGTCTTTGGGAGGAAACTCGCTCACAACTTGGGGATCATGACCACGGCTTCAAAATACTCTATGGCCCTCCCCAGGTAGAGATCCGTACTCTAATCATCGGGTTGCAGCCCGGAGGAAACCTCACTCACGGGAAGGATGCAGAACTGCGAGGTCCGCCCAAAGTCAATGAATACCTTAGCGAATTCTTGGGCTCTGGCCACCGAACTTCGAAAGCGATTAGGAAAGAACTTCCTACAGGAGGCAGTTGGCACCAACATCATATTCTTTAGAGCACCATCTTGGACCAGTTGGCAACAGATCAATCAAACACTACGTTCCGAGCTCGAGATGTTTTCTCTGAATCAACTTACACGTCTTATTAAAGTCATCAAGCCCAAACGTGTACTGATCCTCGGCTGGGATACATTACGTCTGACGGGCGCTTCAGGGTTCACGGAGCTGGTAGCCAATAGACCGCTCAGCAAAGCGCCGCGTCGGAAACGCCTCCTGCAAAAAGGGACTTTCTCGGAGATTCCTGCTTTTGCAATTCCACATCCGTCAGCAAGCTGGAAGAACCCGCCTGTATCGGACGAGGACTGGCAGTTGATCGCTGCGGGGCTGGGAGCGTCTCAGTAACTGCACGGACATAAGTCTAAGAGCGACGTCAGCCGTCTGCGCGTTTTCCTCCGCGAAGAAAATTGATCACGCCGGAAAAATCGTCGTCGCCGTGACCTGAGGCGACGAAAAGGGCGTAAAGCTGCGCCGCCTCGCCGCCAAGCGGAATGGCGACGCCCGCGCCAGCGGCGGCCTCCTGGGCGAGCTTCAGGTCCTTCAGCATGAGGTTTGCCGCGAAGCCGGGCTTGTAGTCGCGGTTGGCCGGCGAGGCGGGGACGGGCCCCGGAACCGGACAATAGCTCGTCAGCGACCACGACTGCCCGGACGAGGTCGAGGCGACGTCGAACAAAGCCTGCGCGGAAAGGCCGAGCTTCTCGGCGAGGTTGAAGGCCTCGCAGGTCACGATCATGGTCGCCCCGAGGATCATGTTGTTGCAGACTTTCGCCGCCTGTCCGACGCCCGCCGCCCCGCAATGAACGATGCGCTTGCCCATGGCTTCGAGCGTCGGCTTCGCCCGCGCGAATGCGTCGTCCGAACCGCCGCACATAAAAGTCAGCGTGCCCGCGGTGGCCCCGCCGACCCCGCCGGAAACCGGCGCGTCGAGCGTCAGGAGGCCCGCCGCCGCGCCCGCCTCGTGAGCCTTCTTTGCGCTCTCGACGTCGATGGTCGAGCAGTCGATGACGAGCGCCCCCTTGGCGACGGTGGGGATGATGTCGGCCCAGGCGCCGATCACATGACGGCCCGCGGGCAGCATGGTGATGATGGTCTCGGCCCCGGCCACGGCCTCGCGGGCGCTTGGCCGGATGGCGACGCCCGTTTCCGCCGCCGCCTGTTTCTGCGCTTCGATGAGGTCGTAGCCCGCGACTTTGTGGCCGGCCTTCACGAGGTTGGCCGCCATCGGGCCGCCCATCTTGCCCAAACCGAGGAACGCGATATTGGCCATTTCGTCTCTCCCTTGACGCCCCATGACGGCGAAGCTTGTTCTATCGAGCCAGCCCGATGAATACGCCGACAGCGGGGAGCGTCGCAATCCGAGGGGCGTCCCGGCGCCCCTCCCTCGGGCGCGGCATGGGCTTGCTTTTGCCGCCGGGGTTGGGCATGGCGAAGCGGGCGCCGAGGCGAGGGGTTTCGCCTCAATTCCCATCCGACGCAGGATTCGTCATGATTCGCTGGGCTTTCTTGTTCGCCGCCGCCCTGTTGGCCGCCGATGGCGCGATGTCCGCACACGCGCAGACGACGGCCGGGAACGAACCCAACGCCCCGGCGATCTATGGGCGCGCGAAACACCACAAGCACAAGAAGCCCGAGCCGGAGGGACGGCAGATCACCGTCCACAAGGGGACGGCTCTGACGCCGTCGCAACTGACCGCCGGGACGCAGGTCCCGGTCGGGACCGGGAACAATTACGTGACCGACACGTTCGACGCGCCGACGCCGATCGAGGGGACGTTCTCCGGCTGGCGCGGACGCGAGCGGATCATTCCGCAATACGGCGTGCCCGGCGCGCCGCTGTTCACTTTCTGATCAGTCGGCGAGAGGCGGGAAAATCGTCCGCCCTCATTGTTGACCGATGCCCGGGCGCGTAGCCCTCAATGCATCGTCGGAATGACAAAGCTCGCGCCGTCCTTGATCCCCGAGGGCCAGCGGGCTGTGACGGTCTTTGTGCGGGTGTAGAAGCGCACCGAATCCGGCCCGTGCTGGTTGAGGTCGCCGAAGCCCGAGCGCTTCCAGCCGCCAAATGTGTAATAGGCGAGCGGCACGGGGATCGGCACGTTGACGCCGACCATGCCGACCTTGACGCGGCTGGCGAAGTCGCGCGCCGCATCGCCGTCGCGGGTGTAGATGGCGACGCCGTTGCCGTATTCGTGGTCGTTGCAGAGGCGCAGAGCCTCGGCATAGTCGGGCGCGCGCACCACCGACAGCACCGGCCCGAAGATCTCCTCCTTGTAGACGCGCATGTCTTTCGTGACATGGTCGAACAGGCAGCCGCCGAGATAGAAGCCGTTCTCGTAGCCCTGCATCCGGAAGTCGCGCCCGTCGACGACGAGCTTCGCGCCTTCCTTGACGCCGATGTCGACGTAGCCGCGCACCTTGTCGAGCGCGGCCTTGGTGACGAGCGGGCCGAAGTCGGCGGCGGCGTCCGTCGAGGGGCCGATCTTAAGCGACTCGACTCGCGGGATCATGCGGCGCACGAGTTCGTTCGCCGTCTCCTCGCCGACCGGCACCGCAACCGAGATCGCCATGCAGCGCTCGCCGGCCGAGCCGTAGCCGGCGCCGATCAGCGCATCGACCGCCTGATCCATATCGGCGTCCGGCATGATGACCATGTGGTTCTTGGCCCCGGCGAAGGCCTGCACGCGCTTGCCTGCGGCGCAACCGCGCGAATAAATGTAATGGGCGATCGGGGTCGAGCCGACGAAGCCGATCGCCTGGATGTCCGGATCGTCGAGGATCGCGTCGACCGCCTCCTTGTCGCCGTTGACGACGTTGAGGACGCCGGGCGGTCCGCCCGCCTCGATGAAGAGTTCCGCAAGCTTCATCGGCACCCCCGGATCGCGCTCCGAAGGCTTCAAGACGAAGGAATTGCCGCAGGCGATGGCCGGCGCGAGCTTCCACAACGGGATCATGGCGGGGAAGTTGAACGGCGTGATGCCGGCGACGACGCCAAGCGGCTGGCGCATCGAATAGATGTCGATGCCTGGGCCCGCGGCGTCGGTATACTCGCCCTTCATCAGGTGCGGCGCGCCCAGCGCGAACTCGACGACCTCGACGCCGCGCTGGATGTCGCCCTTCGCATCCGCGATCGTCTTGCCGTGCTCGCGCGCGAGGATGTCGGCGAGCGTGTCGTTGTCGCGCGCGACAAGCTCCAGAAACTTCATCAGCACGCGGGCGCGCCGCTGCGGGTTGACCGCGGCCCAGCCGGGTTGCGCGGCCGCTGCGTTCTCGACCGCGGCCCGCACCTCGGCCTTCGACGCATAGGCGACATGCCCGCGCACCGTTCCGTCCATCGGCTGGAACACTTCGCCCGTGCGGCCCGATGTTCCGGCGACCTCTTTGCCGCCGATGAAGTGCCCATAACTGATCATGTTCAGCTCCTTGAAGCCTCGCTCCCGTTGGAGCGCTTTATGCCGCATGGCCTCGCGCGCGACAATCTCGCCGGAGGCAGGAATTGCGCAAGGGCTCATCCGAACGGCGACCGGTTTGAGCGGCGCGGGCCGGCGAGGCGCCGGCGCCGACCTCATTTCATGAGGCGTTCGAGGTAGTCGCGCTCCTCGGGCGCGCGATTGGGGTCGGCGAGGCGCCGGCGCAATTCCTCCATCACCTTGCGGGCGCGCTCGGCGCCGCCGCCCATCTCGCGCAACGATCCGTAGTCCGACCCGCGGCTCCCCTCCCGGCCGCGGCCGAAAAAGTCGTCGCCCTCCCGTTCGCCGGGGCGGCCCCGGCGCGCCTGATAACGCCCCTGCCCGTTGCGCCCCTGCCCGCTCATCTGTTTCTGGAGACCCGTCGCGCCGTCGCGCAGCGCCTCGAGCGCACGGCCCTGCGCGTCGACCGCGGCCCCCTTCCCCGACCGGCGTGACGATCCCGGCTTGCCCTCGCCGTCGCCTGGCCGATCGAGGTCGCCCTCCGCCTCCTTCATGTCGGATTGCGCGTCCTCGAAGCCCTTCTCGCCTTTGAGGCCGAGGCTCTTGAGCGCGCGCTGCATCTCGGCGAGACGGTCCGCGAGGTCCTTCTGCCGTCCGCCGAGCCCCGGCGCGTCGGAGTCCCCGTCGTCGGGGCCGGTCGCGTTCTTGTCGCTTTGATCGCCGCCGGACTCGCCGCCCTCGTTTTGCGGCTGCTCGGACCCGCCGTTCGGCGACGGACGCCGGCCCCCCTTGCGCCGCGCCTCGTCGCGCTGGTCGCTGTGGAACGTATCGTCGCGCAGCGCCTGCTGGTCGCGCATCAGCTTGCCGAGTTCGTCCATCTGCTTTTGCAGCGCCCGCTCGGCCGGGCTCGGCTCCGCCTCGGCCGCGCTCTCCATATTCTCGAACATGTTCTGAAGCTGATCGAGCATCGCCTGGGCTTCTTCCTTAGACCCGTTCCGCGCCGTCTCCTCCATCTTGTCCATGAGCTTGTCGAGGCTCTGGACCTGCTGGTTCGAACTCCTGCTCGGTCTGATCGCCGTTGCGCTCGGCCTTCATCGCCATCTCGGCGGCGTAGCGGTTCGCGGCCTCGCGCAGCGCCTTCATCAGCTTCTTGATCTCGTCGTCGCTCGCGCCTCGTTTGAGGGCGTCGCGCAGCGCCTCCTCGGCCGCGCGCAGATCGCGCTGGGCCTGGGTGGAATCGCCATCCTCGATCTTGAGCGCGATGGTCCAGAGAAGCTGGGCGACATCGAGGAGGTCGGCGTCGGTCCGCGCGCCGTCGAGCGCGGTCCGCGCCTGCTTGAGGCCCAGATAGACCGGGGCCTTGGTGTCGAAGAGCTCGGGCGCGACCATGAGCCCGCCGAGCGCCGCGGAGACCCTCGGCGGCGCGTGGTCCGGATCGAGGACGAGGCTCCGCCGCTCCTCGACGAGCGCCCGAGCAAGGGGATTGTGGAAGGGACGCTCGGGCAGCGCGATCTGCACGGGCCCGCTGCGGCCGCTCTTGCCCGAAACGCTGGTCGCGGTGATCGTCATCGTGACCGTGGCGCCGGCCCACGGGTGTTCGGAGAGATCGACGGTCGAGGCGTCCTCTTCGCTTGTCTTGCCCGATGTCTGGAGGCCTGCTTTCGGCGGCTCCGCGAGGGTGCGCACTGCGGGTTTCGACGCATCCGCCGGCAGGGCGAAATCGGCGCGCGCGCCGGTGACGCCGTAGCGGTCCTCGATCCGGTAGGCGAGCGTCAGCGAGCCGCTGAGATTGGCCTCAGGGTCCCTGGTCAGCGTGACGACCGGCGCGTTCGCAGGAGTGACCGTCAGGGTGACGTCGGCGACCTTGCGGCCGTCGCGGCGCACCGTCACTTTTCCGTCGCCGCGGATGTTCCAGCGCCGCTCGACCGGCGCGACCGCCGAAGGCTTCGCAGCGCTGGCGTCCGGGACCAGCGAACCCTCGACCTTCGTCTCGACGGCGCCCTCTTCGCCCTTGACGACGAGGACCGAGTCCTCGAACGCCGTCAGCGTCTGAGGCGTCCCCGGGCCGACCTCGACCACGACGGGCGGGCGGCCGGTGTAGGCCGGCGGGTCGATCCACATGTCGATCCGGCTCGCGGCCGCGGCGAGCGCCGGGTCGCCGCCGCGCCAGTCGAAGGCCGCGGCGAGCCTCGCGTAGGTCTCGGGCCCGGCGGCGACCGCGGCGGCCAGAGCCATCATCGCGACGCCGAAGCGCAGCGCGTAAGGGTCGCGCGAGGCCATGCCTGGCGCGGGCGGCGCGACGCGCATCGCCTTCACCGCGTCGGCGAGGCGCGCCTGATGCGCCGCCCACAGCGCCCGCGACAGCGGGTCGTCGGAATTGGCGAGATCGTCGGCGAGCGAGGTTGCCGGCCTGTGTGTCCTCCCCGAGTCCCGATCGAGCCTCGCGGCGATGTCGGACGCGCGCGGCCAGCGGAGCCGCACGAGCGGCGCGATCGCAATCAGCAATCCCGCGGCGAAGAGCCCGACGCCCGCGACGCGCGCCCAGCGCGGCGAAAGGGTCCAGATCCCGAGCCAGGAAGCGGCAAGGAACAGGACGACGACGCCGAGCGCCGCGACCAGCGGCGGCCACGCCCGCTCGACGATGAGCGCGCGTCCCGCCCGTCTCGTCAGCCTCGCGAACCGGGAGGCGAGATTGTTCGCCCGGGGAGCGACGCGGTTCATGTCATGCCTGATCGCCATGCCTCAAGAAACGCGCCAGCCTCACGCCAACCAAGGCGGAAGTTTGTCGAGGGCGATCATTTCTTCGAATGTCCGCCGCGGGCGAACGACGGCGTAGTCGGATCCCCGGACAAGCACTTCGGGCGCGAGCAGGCGGGAATTGTAGGTTCCGGCCTGGACGGCGCCGTAGGCCCCGACCGTCATCACCGCGATCAGGTCGCCGGGTTCGAGATGCGCGATCTCGCGGTCGAGCGCGAGATAGTCGCCGCTTTCGCAGACGGGTCCGACAATGTCGGCGCGCATGACGGGGCGCCGGGAGACGGCGCGCTGACCGGCAGGACGTCGTGATGGGCCTCGTAAAGCGTCGGGCGGATGAGATCGTTCATGGCCGCGTCGACGATCACGAAAACCTTGCCTTCGCCCTGCTTGACGTAGATCACCGACGCCACGAGCACGCCGGCATTGCCGACGATCAGGCGCCCCGGCTCGAGAATGACCTGGCAATTGAGAGCGCGCGTGCGGCGGGCGACGAGCTCGGCGTACTGCTTCGGCAGCGGCGGCTCTTCGGCGTCGGACCGATACGGAATGCCGAGGCCGCCGCCGACGTCGACATGGTCGATGCGATGGCCGTCGCCGCGCAGCGCTTCGACGAATTCGCCGAGCAGGGCGAAGGCGTCGTCGAAGGGCTGAAGTTCGGTGATCTGCGAGCCGATGTGCATGTCGACGCCGCGAACCTCGAGGCCGGGAAGGCTTCGGGCGCGGGCGAAAACGTCGCGGGCGCGCGAGATCGGCACGCCGAACTTGTTCTCCGAGCGGCCGGTCGAGATCTTGGCGTGGGTGCGGGCGTCGACGTCGGGATTGACGCGGATCGCGACCGGGGCGACAGCGCCGCGCGCCGATGCGACCGCCGACAGCGCCTCGAGCTCGTTCTCGGATTCGACGTTGAAGCACAGGATGCCCTCGTCGAGGCCGAGATTCATCTCCGCCCGCGTCTTGCCGACCCCGGAAAAGATGATCTTCGCTCCCGGGACGCCGGCCGCCCGGGCGCGGCGAAGCTCGCCCTCGCTGACGACGTCCATGCCGGCGCCGATCGCCGACAGCGTCTTCAGTACCGCCTGATTGGAGTTCGCCTTCATGGCGTAGGCGACGAGAACGTCCTGTCCGTCGAACGCCTCCCGGAAAACCCGAAAGTGGCGCTCGATGGTGGCGCTGGAGTAGCAGTAGAACGGCGTGCCGACCGCCTTGGCGATTTCCGGCAACGGGACGTCCTCGGCGGCGAGCACGCCGCCGCGATAGCTGAAATGGCGCATGGCCCGCGACTATTTCAGCAGAGGATCAAGAAAGAAAGGCTGGTTCGGCGGCGTGATCGGCGGGATCTTCGGCTTCATCTGTGGGGCGATCGTTTCGCCGCTCAAGCTGTCGGCCTTCGGCGCCGCGGGCTTGGCGAGCGCGGTTGGGTCCGGCGGCGGCTCGAGCGGCCCGACGCGCCCGCAGGCGGAAAGCGCAAGCGCCGCGGCGACGAGAGCCGCGAGGACGGGCAGATTGAAACGGAATGAAGGCTTGACCACCAGGACGCGTCTCCGACGACGGCGCGTTATACAGGATCGGCGCGCCCGGGCGAAAGCGGCGCGCGCACCCGATCACGCGGATCGGCAGCCGGCCTGACGGCGGCCTCTTGGCCGGCGCCCTGCCCGTTCCCGGCCGACGCCCGCGGCGGTTGACGGCTGCCGCATTTACGCGCCATCGTCATCGCCCCGCAACGCGATAAAATCACGAGGGAGGGCCGAAAGTGACGATCGTCAAACACAGCATCGACGCCGAGACCGCCGAGAAGGCGAGCAACGCCGCGGCGAAGAAGGCCGCCGAACTCAAGCTCAAGATGTGCATCGCGGTTTCCGACGAGAACGGCGACCTGAAGGCCTTTCATCGCATGGACGGGGCGCCCAAGCTCTCGATCCAGATTTCCCAGGACAAGGCCTTCACCGCCGCCTCGTTCTCGATGGCGACGCACTCCTGGTACGATTTCATCAAGAACGATCCGCCGCTCCTGCACGGCATCACCCACACGCCGCGCCTCATCATCTTCGGCGGCGGCTTCCCGATCGTCGTCAAGGGCGAGGTGATCGGCGCGATCGGGGTGAGCGGCGGCCACTATAACCAGGACATGGAATGCGCCCGGGCGGGCCTCGCCGCGATCGGCGCGGACGAGAAGTAGTCCCGGGCTTTTTCGACCGGGATCATTAAGCGCGCCGGCCGGCCGTCCCGGCCTTCGGCTTGGAATCGGCGCGCTCCCTCGCCGTTGGACGCCTGTCCGGACAGTCAGGACGCGACAAGCGGCCGAGCGCTCGGCCACGTCGGCCGCGATGGTTGACGTCGAGGCCGTTGTCCGGCCGGTTCGCGAGGTTCAGGCCACCGGATATGATGTATTCGGATAACGACCCGGCCGAAAAAGACTCAAAGTCCGCCACACGCGCGAGTTGTGTGATCTAGATCACGGCGCCTCTGATAGTATAATGTATATAGTACGTAACAATTGGACGTTTTCACCTCTATTCAGACAGTTTCTATCGTCAACATACTACATAATTTTCGATGCTACTTTACATAACCGCGTCATCGGCGGTTGAGATAGCCTGCCCGGACTTCGGGTCGGCTATATCTGAGGAGAGAACCCTCCTCTTAATATTGAACACAATGGAGTCTATTATGGCAAATATTACGAGACCAACCGCAAACAAACCGGATGAAGATGTCCTGAAGGCAGCGGGCGTAACAACGACGTCAGGCATTGCCAGCAAGTATTGGCTCGAACTTGTATCTCTGCCGGCGGGCAACAACAACCGCCTGTGGCTCTTTGTGAACAACACATGGACCCATCTCGCCAACACGGTGGCCGGGCAGCAGGCGTCGGTTCAAAACGCTTTCAACAATGGAAGCAACCTCCAGGTCGAAGTCTGGTACGACAATACGCAGTCGATCATTGGCCTCGTGGTGAGAAGCCCCTAGCGGGCCTTGCCGCGACCGGGCGGAACGCCCTGGGACGGCTACGGAGGAACGAGGCCGCCGCACCGGCGGCCTCTGTTGCCGATGGGCTCGCGGGACGCGGATTTTTCGGGACGCCTTCGCGCGGAGGTCGAAGGGTATGTGTCGCCTCAGGGCGCGACGCTGAAGCCGAGCGACGGAGACTTGCGGCGGCGCGGAGCGGCGACGGGCTTCGCGGGCGTCGCCTTCTCGTCGAAGAGTTCGGCGAGCTTCTCCGTCATTGCGCCGCCGAGCTCCTCGGCGTCGACGATCGTCACCGCGCGGCGATAATAGCGCGTCACGTCGTGGCCGATGCCGATGGCGATGAGTTCGACCGGCGAGCGCGTCTCGATCTCCTCGATGACGTGCCTCAGGTGCCGCTCGAGATAGTTGCCGGGATTGACCGAAAGCGTCGAATCGTCGACCGGCGCGCCGTCCGAGATCATCATGAGGATCTTGCGCTGCTCGAAGCGGCCGAGCAGGCGCTCGTGCGCCCAGGCCAGCGCCTCGCCGTCGATGTTCTCCTTGAGCAGGCCCTCGCGCATCATCAGGCCGAGATTCTTGCGCGCGCGCCGCCATGGCGCGTCGGCGGATTTATAGACGAGATGGCGCAGGTCGTTCAGCCGGCCGGGATTGGGAGGCTTGCCGGCCTGCAGCCACGCCTCGCGCGACTGGCCGCCCTTCCAGGCGCGGGTGGTGAAGCCGAGGATCTCGACCTTGACGCCGCACCGCTCGAGCGTGCGTGCGAGGATGTCGGCGCAGGTGGCCGCCACCGTGATCGGGCGCCCGCGCATCGAGCCTGAATTGTCGATCAGCAGCGTCACCACCGTGTCGCGGAACTTCATGTCCTTCTCCTGCTTGAAGGACAACGGCTGCTGGGGGTCGATGATGATGCGCGGCAGGCGGGCGCTGTCGAGGACGCCCTCCTCGAGATCGAACTCCCACGAGCGGTTCTGCTGCGCCATCAGCCGGCGCTGCAGCCGGTTCGCCAGCCGCGCGACGACGGACGACAGGCTTTGCAACTGCTTGTCGAGATATTCGCGCAGCCGTTGCAACTCGTCCGGATCGCAGAGTTCCTGCGCCTCGACGGTCTCGTCGAAGCGCGCGGTGTAGGCCTTGTAGTCGGTCGTGCGGCGGTCAGGCTGCTCGCGTTGCGGCGGACGGTTCTCGACCGCTTCCTCGGCGTCGCCCGATTCGCCCTCGTCCTCGAGTTCGGACGACGGCGCCTCGACCGTGTCCATCGAACCGTCGTCCGCCTCGTCGGTTGATTCGTCGGCGGCCTCGCGCTGCATCGAATTCGTCGGACTGGCTCTCCTCGCCCTCGCCTTCGGCCTCCTCGGGCTCGTCGGGGGGCGGATTGTCCTTCTCGTCCTGATCGTCCTCGCCGTCCGCATCGGCGTCGTTCGCCAGTCCGAGCGAGGTCAGGAGCTTCTGCACAAGCTTGGCGTAGGCGCGCTGGTCGAGAATGGCGTCGCTCAGCCGGTCGAGTTCGGCGCCCGCCTTGTCCTCGACGAAGCCCCGCCAGAGATCCGTGACGCGCTCCGCGCCCGCCGGCGGCTTGAGGCCGGTGAGGCGCTCGCGCGCCAGCATCGCGACAGCCTCCTCGAGCGGCGCCTCCTCGCGGCTCCGCGCCTCGGCGAAGGGGCTGCGATGATAGCGGTCGTCGAGCATCGCAGTCAGGTTCGCCGCCACGCCCTCCATGCGCCGCGAGCCGATCGCCTCGACCCTCGCCTGCTCGACGGCGTCGAACAGCGACCGCGCCGCGGGGTTCTGGGGGGCAAGGCGGCGGTGAACCGCCTCGTTGTGGCAGGCGAGCCGCAACGCGAACGAATTGGCCGTGCCGCGCAGGATCGCGGCCTCGCGCGGGCTTGGTCTGCGCGGCGGCTCGGGCAGCCGCGCCTTCGCGCCCTCCGGGCCGGTGACGAGCGCGGGCTTGTCGCTCGAGAACGTCACCTCGACCTCGGAATTGCGCGCAAGCGCCCTCGTGCACGAGGCGATCGCGCGCTTGAACGGCTCGCCTGCGCCCTCGTGCTTGCCGCCGGGACCCCGGTTGGTCGGCTTGATGTCGACGGTGGACATGGGCGGTCTTATGCGCCTCGCCGCCTACTGCCGCAAGGATATGGGGGAGTTGGACGCCCTCCCCATCGAGCGCCGCGGGGCAGCATTTCACTTGCCCGAATACGGACAAGAATTTACCGTCAAAGCAATTGAGCGCGCCCGTTCACATCGAACGCGGCGGCGGAGGAAGACCCATGAACGCGCCGGCTTTTCCCTCACCCGAGATCGCGATCCCGGCGGAGTTCCAGGCCTGCCTCGACGCCCAGCGCGCCGCCTATCTCAAGGCCCCCGAGCCGACCCACGCCGAGCGGGTCGCCGATCTCAAGACGCTGGCGCGCCTCGTCCGGGAGAACCGCGAGGCGATCGTCGCCGCGATCGACGCCGACTACGGCGGCCGCAGCTCGTTCGAGACCAGCTTCGCCGAGATTTTCCCCGTGATCGACGGAGCGCACGACGCCGCCAAGCACCTGCGAAGCTGGATGCGGCCCCGCCGCCGCGGGGTCGACCTCATGGTCTACGCCGGCGCGCGCAACCGGCTCATCCCGCAGCCGCTCGGCGTGGTCGGCGTCATCGTGCCGTGGAACTACCCGCTGTTCCTGAGCTTCGGACCGCTCATCAGCATCTTCGCCGCGGGCAACCGCGCGATGGTCAAGATGAGCGAGAACTCGCGCCGGTTCGCCGCTCTCCTGGGCGAGCTGACGCCGAAGTATTTTCCGGCCGACAAGCTCGCCTTCTTCGACGACGGAGGCGGCCGCGGACCCGCCTTCTCGTCGCTGCCGTTCGACCATCTCATCTTCACCGGTTCGGGGACGACCGGGCGGGCGGTGATGGCGAACGCGGCGAAGAACCTCACGCCGGTCACGCTCGAACTCGGCGGCAAGTCGCCCGCGATCGTTGCGCCAGACTTTCCGATCGAGACCGCGGCCGGGCGCATCCTGTGGGCCAAGACCTTCAACGCGGGCCAGACCTGCCTCGCCGTCGACTACGCTCTTGTGCCGCGCGGCAGCGAGGACGCCTTCGCCGCGGCGTGCAAGCGCATCTTCGCCGCCCGCTACCCGAACATCAACGGCGGCGACTTCACCTCGATCATCGACCAGCGCAGCTACGACCGCCTGACGGCCGCGCTCGAGGACGCGCGCGCGAAGGGCGGGAAGCTCGTCGATCTTGCGGAAGCGCAGACCGGCGATGCGACGCGCCGCAAGCTCAACCCCCACATCGTGCTCAACGCCACGCCCGACATGGAGATCATGCGGCGCGAGATTTTCGGGCCGATCCTGCCGGTCCTCGCCTATGACAGCCGCGAGGAGGTCGCCGCCTTCGTCAACGGCCGCGACCGGCCGCTCGCCGCCTATCCCTTCACGCACGACCGCGCGACGCGCGACTTCTATGTGTCGCACATCATGTCGGGCGGCGTGTCGGTCAACGAGGCGATCCTGCACGTCGTCCAGCACGACCTGCCGTTCGGCGGCGTCGGCGGCAGCGGCATGGGGCATTACCACGCACGCGAAGGCTTCGAGACTTTCTCGAAGCTGAGGCCGGTCTTCCAGCAGGGCCCTTTCTCGGCCGTCGAGACGCTGATGCAGCCGCCCTATACGGCGACGGCGAAGCGGCTGGTCGATTTTTTGATCTGGATGCGGGGATAGCCGCAATTCGTCGCCTTGGGCGACCCCTCGTCCGTCGCCTTCTCTCCGGGGAAGAGGGCGCGGAGAGACTGCGGCCTGTGGCGAGGCGCCTCAGCGCTTGACGAAGGTAAGGAATTTCCTTACCTTTCGTTGGCGAAGGCGCCCATGATCACCAGCAAGCTGACGAGCAAGGCTCAGACAACGATTCCGCAGGCCGTCCGAGCGGCTCTTCGGCTCGCGGAGGGCGACGAGCTCGTTTACGAGATCGACGGCGACAAGGTCATCTTGAGAAGAGCGGTCGAACGTGGCTTGGAGGACCCGTTCGGCGCGTTCACGGAATGGGACAGCGCGGCCGACAGAAAGGCCTATGACAAGCTTTGAACAGGGTGACGTCGTCCGGGTTCCGTTTCCTTACACGGACCGTTCGACCCGCCAGCGGCGTCCGGCCCTGGTCGTGTCTCGTGGAGGCCTCGGCGAGGGCGAGCGCCTGCTTTGGGTCGCGATGATTACGAGCGCGGAGAATTGCGCGTGGCCCGACGACGTTCCCTTCGGAAACCGCTACGCAGACGCTGGCCTACCGGCGCGGTCGCTCGTTCGCCCCTCCAAGCTGGCGACGATAGAAAAGAACCACGCGGAAAGGATCGGTCGCGCGGACAAGACCCTCATCGAAGCGGTTTTAGCCTTCCTGCGCCGCTCCCTCGGCGACGCGTGACCAGAGCGCGCGGCGAAAAGTCGATGCCGGTTTTTCGCGAATAGCGCGCGGAAATCAACGAACTCGGAGCATTCGCGATTCGACCGAATCGCCGAGCGCCGAGGCTTCTGCGGCCCGCTTACAGAATATACCGGCTGAGGTCCGCGTTGCCGGCGAGATCGCCGACCGAGCGCTCGATGAAGCCGGCGTCGATCCTGATCGTCTCGCCGGACCGGTCGGCGGCCGTGAAGCTCACCTCGTCGAGCGCCCGCTCCATCACCGTCTGCAGGCGCCGCGCGCCGATGTTCTCGACCGAGCCGTTGACCTTGGCGGCGAGGCGGGCGATCGCGGCGATCGCGTCGTCCGAGAACTCGAGCGACAGCCCCTCGGTCTTCATCAGCGCCACGTACTGCTTGATCAGGCTCGCCTCGGTGTCGGTCAGGATGCGTTTGAAATCGTCCTCGGTCAGCGACCGGAGCTCGACGCGGATCGGCAGCCGGCCCTGAAGCTCGGGCAGAAGGTCGGATGGCCGTGCGATGTGAAAGGCGCCCGAGGCGATGAAGAGGATGTGGTCGGTCTTGACCGCCCCGTGCTTGGTGGCGACGGTCGTGCCTTCGATCAGCGGCAGAAGATCGCGCTGAACGCCTTCGCGCGAGACGTCGGCGCCGCCCCTGCCCTCGCGGGCGCAGATCTTGTCGATCTCGTCAAGAAACACGATGCCGTTGCTCTCAACCTCGGCGATCGCGTCGCGCACGATCGCGTCCTGGTCGAGAAGCTTCTCGGCCTCGGCCGAAACGAGCGGCTCGCGCGCCTCGACGACGGTCAGGCGCTTCGGCTTCGTGCGCTGGCTTTTGCCGAAGATGTCGCCGAGGTTGATCGCGCCGATCGAAGCGCCCGGCATGTTCGGCAGTTCGAACATCGGAAGCCCGGCGCCGCTCTGCGGCAGATCGACCTCGACCTCCTTGTCGTCGAGCTCGCCGGCATTCAGCTTGCGGCGGAACGCCTCGCGCGTCCCCGGCGACGACGCCGGGCCGACGAGCGCGTCGAGGAGCCGCTCTTCGGCGGCAAGCTCGGCCCTCGCCTCGATGTCCTTGCGCCGGCGCGCCTTGACGAGCGCGATGCCGACCTCGACGAGGTCGCGGACAATCTGCTCGACGTCGCGCCCGACGTAACCGACCTCGGTGAACTTGGTCGCCTCGACCTTGAGGAATGGAGCGCCGGCGAGTTTGGCGAGGCGGCGCGCGATCTCGGTCTTGCCACATCCGGTCGGGCCGATCATCAGGATGTTCTTCGGCATCACCTCCTCGCGCATCGGCGATTGCAGGCGCAGGCGCCGCCAGCGGTTGCGCAGCGCAATCGCGACCGCCCGCTTGGCCTCTCCCTGGCCGACGATGTAGCGGTCGAGCTCGGAGACGATTTCGCGCGGAGAGAGTTCCGTCATGGGAGGCTTTCGACGATGAGATTGTCGTTCGTGTAGACGCAGATTTCGGCGGCGATCCGCATCGAGCGGCGGACGATCTCCTCGGCGCCGAGAGGCGTCGGCAGGAGCGCCTTGGCGGCCGCCAGCGCATAATTGCCGCCCGAGCCTATGGCCATCGCCGAGCCGTTCTCGTCCGCCTCCGGCTCGAGCACGTCGCCCGCGCCCGAGATGGTGAAGCCGGACGTCTTGTCCGCCACGACCAGCATCGCCTCGAGGCGGCGGAGATATCGGTCGGTCCGCCAGTCTTTCGCCAGTTCGACGCAGGCGCGCGCGAGCTGCCCGGGATATTGCTCGAGCTTGAGCTCGAGCCGCTCGAAGAGGGTGAACGCGTCGGCGGTCGCGCCGGCGAAGCCTGCGATCACGTCGCCCTTGACGAGGCGGCGCACCTTGCGTGCGTTCGCCTTGACGACGGTCTGGCCCATGCTGACCTGGCCGTCGCCCCCGACGACGACCTTGTCGCCCTTGCGCACCATGAGAATGGTCGTCGCGTGCCACCCGGGCGCGCGGGCGCCGATGTCGTCGTGCATGGGATTTCGGTCCTGACTGTTCGCAGACGCGGCATGTATGAGCATGCGCGCCCTCGCGCAAGGGCGCGGGCCGGGCCGAGCGCGGCTTCAACAGCGGCGGCCTAAGTGGCCCGATCCAGCGGCATGTCGCGGCCCACGCCCGCCGGAGATGCGACGCCCGGAACGGCGGCGCCCCGCTCGTCGCGCTGGCGACGGGTCAGCCAGAACAGCATTTCGCCGATGTTCGCGGGCGCCTCGCCCGTCTCGAGTCCGGTCGGAGGATACTCGTCCGGCCCCGGCAAATATTGCGTGCCGAACAATCGGTCCCATACCGCGAAATAGGGAGCGAAGTTGCGGTCGAAATGCCGCCGCTCGCGTGAGTGGTGCAGACGATGGTACTGCGGCGAAGCGATCCAGCCGGCGAGCGCGCCATATCGGACGCGAAGATTTGCGTGCTGGAACATGTCCAGCAAGCGAACGACGAAGTAAGCGCCCATGATGGCGGGGTTGAGCGCGAACACGACGCCCGAGGCCGGATAAAGCGTCAAGCCTTTCAGGATCGTCTCGAACCAATAGCTGCGGACCCCGGTCGCGGCGCTGACCTCAGGATCGCTGTGGTGCAGGGAATGCATCGCCCACATCCACGGCACGCGGTGCTGAAGAACATGGAAAACGAATTCCCCGAAGTCCATGACGACGACATAGAGCAACAGGGACGGCAGGAACCACCATCCGCCGGAGGCGAGCGGGACGAGCCCACTCGCCAATGGTATGACACCGCCGCCGCGCCACGACGCGGCGAGGGTCAGCAGGAAGAACACGGCCGGCAGAAGGACGGCGCCGATGGCGCTATTGACCACGAGGCAGGCCGTGTTGAGACAGACGCCGCGCAGGCCTGAGGGCACGACGGGGGAACGGCGTTCGAACACCTGCGCCGCCGCGATCGCCAGCAGGAACGGCGTGAGCCCGAGAAAGAAAATCAGAACCTTGACGCCCAACATGCTCCGAAGCCAACAGTGAAAACTTAAGGCTTCATACATCGGGCGAGCGAGGAGCGCTATCGTTCACGCTTTCTTTGGTTTACCCGCCACGTAGGTCTGCCGGACGGCGCGGTCGTCGCCGAGCGTCATCAGCACGAAGAGCTCCTTGTCGAGGTCGCCCTCGATCCGCTCCATGCGATGCGCCATTGCGGGCGTCGCGCGCGAATCGAGAACGACGAGGTCGGCGTCCTTGCCCGGCTCGATCGAGCCGATCGCGTGCTCGAGCGAGAGCGCCCGGGCGTTGCCGAGGGTCATCTGGTAGAAGGCCTCGGCCGCCGGCCAGGACTGCCCGTTGAGCTGCAGGACCTTGTATCCCTCCGCGGCGGTCCTGAGCATCGAGTAGCTGGTGCCCCCGCCGACGTCGGTCGCAAGACCGATTCTCACGCCGGCGCCGGCGAGGCGGGCGCGGTCGAAGAGCCCGGAGCCGAGAAAGAGGTTCGAGGTCGGGCAGAAGGCGGCGACAGAGCCCGAATCCCGCATCGCCGCCACCTCGTCATCGGTCATGTGGATGCAATGGCCGAAGACAGAGCGCCGGCCGAGAAGGCCGGCGCGCGCATAGACGTCGAGATAGCTTTTCGCTTCCGGAAAAAGCTGGCGGACGAATTCGATCTCGTGAGTGTTCTCGTCGACATGCGACTGCATGTAGACGCCGGGATGCTCCCTGACGAGCGTCCCAGCCGCCTCGAGCTGTTCGGCCGAGGAGGTCACGGCGAAGCGCGGCGTCACCGCGTAGTCGAGCCGCCCGCGGCCCTGCCAGCGGCCGATCAGCGCCTTCGTCTCGTCGTAGCTCGCCTGGACATCGCGATCGAGCAGCCCCTTCGGCGCATTGCGGTCGAGCATCGCCTTTCCCGCGATCATGCGGGCATTCGTGCGCTCGGCTGCGGCGAAGAAGGCGTCGGCCGACTGCGGATAGACGGTGCAATAGACGAGGGCCGTCGTCGTGCCGTTACGAAAGAGCTCCGAGAGAAAGAATTCCGACACGGTCGCGCAATGCTCCGGATCGGCAAACCGCTGCTCCTCGACGAAGGTGTAAGTGTGCAGCCAGTCGAGCAACTGCGCGCCGTAGGAGGCGATCACCTGCGTCTGCGGGTAGTGGATGTGGACGTCGATCAGGCCGGGCATGAGAAGCGCGCCCGAGTGGTCGTCGACGGTCGCGCCCGGTTTCGCTTGCTGAAGGATCTCGGTCGCCTCGCCGACCGCCGCGATTTGGCCGGCTTCGATGAGGATCGCCCCGTCCTCGATGTAGAGGCGGCCCGAAGGCCCCGTATCGGCTGGATCGCCGGTGAAACTGAGAACGCGTCCGCGGACGATCCGGCCCCCGCCCGCGGTCATCGCAGGATGTCCTGAAGGCGCAGCGCCGCAATGCGGTCGATCTCGCCGAGCGCCGTCTTCGTCTCGGGTTCCGCGTCGTTCCTCAGCCGCGCCTCGAACGCGGCGAGGATGTCCGCCTTGGTCCTGCCCCTGACCGCGATGATGAATGGGAAACCGAAGCGGCTTCGGTACCTGTCGTTGAGATCGGTGAACTTGGCGCGCTCGGCCTCGGTCAGCCGGTCGAGCCCGGCGCTCGCCTGCTCGCCCGTCGACTCGTTGGTCAGGAGCTTCGCTTCCGCAAGCCGCCCGGCGAGATCGGGATGGGCGAGGATCAGCGCCCGCTTTCGCGCGTCCGACCCTTGCGCCGCGGCAGCGGCGAACGCGCGCGCGAGCCCCGGGCCCGTGTCCGCGTCCGCCGGAAGGCCCGCGTCATAAGCCGCCGCAGCGACCCAGGGCGAATGCTCGTACGTTCCGCCGAAACGCTCCACGAACAGCGTCCGGGCGAGCTTCGTCGGCTTCCATCCGCCCGGCGGCGGATGCTTGCTGATCCAGTGGCGCGCGATGTCGAGCCGGGTCGGAACCCAGGCCTTGTCGTGGGAAAGCACATAGTCGAGGAAACGCGCGAGCGAAGCCGCTCGCCCCGGCCGTCCGACAAGCCGGCAATGCAGGCCGACCGACAGCATCTTCGGCGCGACATCGCCCTCGGCATAGAGGACGTCGAAGGAGTCCTTGAGATAGGCGTAGAACTGGTCGCCGCAGTTGAAGCCTTGGGGCGTCGCGAAGCGCATGTCGTTCGAATTGAGCGTGTAGGGGATGAGGAGCTGCGGCCCGCGCGGGCCCTCGAGCCAGTACGGCAGGTCGTCGGCGTATGTGTCGGCGCAGTAGAGGAAGCCGCCCTCCTCCATGCCGAGCCGGATCGTGTTCAAGGACGATCGCCCCTGGTAGAAACCGAGCGGACGGACGCCGGCGACCTCGGCATGAATGCGGACCGCCTCGGCGATGTGCTGCGCTTCGACCTCCGCGGGCGCATCGCGATAGTCGATCCATTTGAGGCCGTGGGTGGCGATCTCCCATTTGGCCTCGTTCATCGCCGCGACCGCCTCGGGGTTGCGCGCCATCGCCGTCGCGACGGCGTAGACCGTGACCGGAAGGCCGCGCTCGATGAACATCCGATGCAGGCGCCAGAAGCCGGCGCGCGAACCGTATTCGTATATCGATTCCATGTTCATGTGGCGCATGCCAGGCCACGGCGCGGCGCCGACGATCTCCGACAGGAACGCCTCCGAGGCGGCGTCGCCGTGCAGGATGTTGTTCTCGCCGCCTTCCTCGTAGTTGATGACGAACTGGACGGCGACGCGCGCGCCGTTCGGCCAGCCGGCGTCCGGCGGCGTTCGCCCGTAGCCGACCATGTCGCGGGGATAAACGTCCTTGCTCGTCATGGATCCGCTGTTCCTTGCGCGCGCTCCATGCGCCCGTCCGCTCTTCCCCACGCTACGATATGACAGGGGTTTGCTCCAACCCGGCAAATGCTCCAGAAGGGGCGGCTGCTTCCAGTCGCACGAGTTGATGACCGACATTTCGCTAAGCTTCGAGCCCCCATTCGCCCGCGTCGTTCTCAACCGTCCGGAACGGCGCAACGCCATTTCGCGCGCCATGTGGCGCGCCCTGCCGGCGATCCGGACCGCCATCGAGGCGCGCCGCGACGCGCTCGTCGTGCTCATCGAGGGGGAAGGCGGTCATTTCAGCGCCGGGGCCGACATCTCGGAATTCGACGAGGTCTACAAGGACGCGGCCGCGACCCGCGACTACGGCGACGCCATTCAGGACGGCCTCAAGGCGCTGATCGAGATCGACCGGCCGACCATCGCCGTCCTGCAGGGCAGCGCGGTCGGCGGAGGACTCGGCCTCGCGCTCGCCTGCGATCTGAGATTCTGCGCGGCCGATGCGCACCTCGCCATCACGCCGGCGAAGCTTGGCCTTATCTACGGCCACGCAGAGACGCGCCGGCTCGTCGAGTTGGTCGGTCCCTCTCGCGCGAAAGACCTTCTGTTTACCGGGCGGCGCATCGAGACCGACGAGGCGCTCGCCATCGGCCTCATCGACCGGCGCGTCGAGACGGCGCTCAGCGAGACGGCGTACGGCTACGCGCGCGGGCTCGCCGACCTGAGCCAGGCCTCGATCCGCGGCGCGAAACGCGCGGTGCAGGCGATCGCCGGAGGCCTCGCCGTCGAGACCCCGGCGTTTCGCGGGTTGACCGAATTCGCGGCGCTCGGCCCCGATTTCGCCGAAGGGCGGGCCGCTTTCGCCGGCAAGCGCGCGCCTCGATTCGGCTTCCGTGGCGCGACGCCTCCGATTCCCGAGGCTTGAGCTTTGCAGCGCCTTCCTGCCCCTCGGCTCGATACCGGTTTGGCCATCCTCCCGGTTGACGGCGGCGGCCCCGAACGCCTATAAGCCCGCGCTAGCCAGGCTGGGCCGTTCGCCCGGCCTCATTCTTTTTGTCCGAACGCGCGCTCAAGACGCGCCCCAGGGATCGCAGTTCATGGCCAACACCAAGTCGGCGCAGAAGGCCGCCCGCCAGACCATCCGCCGCACGGAGGTCAACAAGAGCCGCCGGAGCGAGATGCGCACCTACGTGCGCAAGATCGAGGAGGCGATCGCGGCGAAGGACCCGAAGGCTGCAGCGGAGGCGCTCCGCGCGGCCGAGCCGAAGATCGCGCGCGCCGGCCAGAAAGGCATCGTTCACAAGAACACCGCGTCGCGCAAGATTTCCCGCCTGACGAAGCGGGTCAAGGCGCTCGCCAGCTAAACGGCGCCAGGTCGCAGTCCCGGCGATCTGCGGCGGCCGCGCCTGGAGCGCGGGCGCCAGCGACCCGTGACCGCGGTCATATGGGGCAGACCCCCCTTACAATCCCTCGAACAGCGCGGTCGAAAGATAGCGCTCGGCGAACGAGGGAATGATCACCACGATCGTCTTGCCGGCGTTTTCGGCGCGCCGCCCGACGTCGACAGCGGCGGCGATCGCCGCGCCCGACGATATGCCGACCGGGACGCCCTCGATGCGGGCGACGAGCCTCGCCATGTCGAACGCCGTCTGATTGCCGACCGCGACGACCTCGTCGACAACGCTGCGATCGAGGATCGGCGGCACGAAGCCGGCGCCGATCCCCTGGATCTTGTGCGGTCCCGGCGCCCCGCCGGACAGCACGGGCGAGTTTTCCGGCTCGACCGCCACCATCCTCACGCTGGGCTTCCGCGCTTTCAAAACCTCGCCGACGCCGGAGATCGTGCCCCCCGTGCCGACGCCCGAGACAACGATGTCGACCGCCCCGTCGGTGTCGTTCCAGATCTCTTCCGCCGTGGTGCGGCGATGGATGTCGGGATTGGCGGGATTCTCGAATTGTTGCGGCATGACCGAGCCGGGAGTTGCAGCCAGAAGTTCGTTGGCCTTCGCAATCGAGCCCTTCATGCCCTGCGCGGCAGGCGTCAGGACGAGTTCGGCGCCGAGCAGAGCCAGCATCTTGCGTCGTTCCATCGACATCGACTCCGGCATCACCAGCATCAGCTTGTAGCCTCGGGCCGCGGCCACGAAGGCGAGCGCAATGCCCGTATTGCCTGAGGTCGGCTCGATGATGACGCTGCGCCCGCGCGTGAGCTTTCCCTGCGCCTCGAGCGCATCGATCATCGCGACGCCGATCCGGTCCTTGACGCTCGCGATCGGATTGAAGAACTCGAGCTTGGCGAGGAGGCGGGCGTGGACCTCCTTCTCCTTCGCGAGGCGGTCGAGCGCCACCAGCGGCGTATCGCCGACCGTATCGGTGATGGAGGCGTAGATTCTCCCTCGGCCAGGCTTGCGGCCCGCCTCAGCGCTCTTGGTCATCCACGGCTCCTCATCGGCTTAACCGCGGGCGTTTGAAGCGCGCGGCCGGCCTTTTTGCACGGGATCGATCTATATATCGCCTTCTATATCGGCGCTAGATCGCAAAATCGCCGGTGGCCTTTTCGTCGTCCAGCACATGAGCGTGCTCGGCCTGCTCGCACATGCTCTCGATATTGATCGCGTCGAGGTTGGCGAGAAAGGTTTCGCCCGCCTTTCGGACGGTCGGGTCGATCACCCGCTCCAGAAGGAGCGAGTTCGCGCCCAGATCCTCCGGGTCGGCGGTGCTCAGCGACATGGCGGTGCGGACGATTTCGCCGACCGTGATGCGCCTGCGTTCGCGCGCGAGCTCATATCCGCCCCGCGGCCCGCGCACGCCTTTGAGAATTTTGGCGTGGACAAGCCCCTGGAGCAGCGTCTCCAGATGGCGTGGGGGCAGCTTGTGGCGCGCTGCGAGGGCCTTCGCCGCAACCGGCGCCGACCTCGAATGAAGCGCGACATCGACAACGGCGGCGATGGCGAGAACGCTCCGTCTCGATAGTAGGTTCATGTCAGGTTCTCCTCCGATGAGCGCCCGGTCGAGCCGAATCCTTTTGAGCCCCGGGCGCTCTGCGTGAGCCGGTCGCCCGAAATCAGGGCGACCCGTTCCACACGACTGACGACGAGTTGCGCGATCCGCGCTCCCCGTCGAACGACAAAGGGCTTGCTTCCAAAATTGATGAGGACGACGCCGATCTCTCCTCGATAATCGGCATCCACCGTTCCCGGACTATTGAGAACGGTTACACCATCGAGCAGAGCCAACCCCGAACGCGGACGGATCTGCGCTTCAAACCCCCTCGGCAACTCGATCGCCAGGCCTGTCGGAACGAGAGCCCAGGCGCCAGGGGCGAGAACGACCTCGCCGTCCGCCGGCAACGCGGCCACGAGGTCCATCCCGGCCGCATCTTCACTCTTGTAGGCCGGCAATTGCAAGCCCTCGGCGTGCGGCAGGCGCATGCAAACAACCGAAATCATACTGGCTTGCATAATACCTTCACCAAGTGGGAGATTACGCGCCCCGCCACCGCCTCCTTGCTCATCCTCGGCCACGCCTCGACGCCCTCGGGACCGATCAACTGAACCTCGTTCGATGCGCCGCCGAACGTGCCGGTTCCCTCGGCGACGCTGTTTGCGATGATGAAGTCGCAGCCTTTGCGGGCGAGCTTGGCTCTGGCGTTGTCGAGTACGCGCTCGGTCTCGGCCGCAAAGCCGATCACCACCGCGGGACGCGGCCGTAGCGTGTTCGACACTTCGAACAGGATGTCCGGGTTCTCGACCAGCCGGAGAACGGGAGGCGCCGCCGCGCCTTTCTTGATTTTCTCGCTCTCGACCTTCTCGACGCGCCAGTCGGCGACGGCGGCGGCGCCGATGAAGGCGTCCGCGGGCAACGCCGCAACGACCGCCGCCTCCATTTCGCGCGCCGACTGAACGTGAACGACCGTCGCGCCCGGCGGATCGGGCAGCGCCACCGGCCCGGTCACCAAAGTGACTTTGGCGCCGGCGCCGAGCGCGGCTTCGGCGATGGCGTGCCCCTGACGGCCGGACGAGCGGTTGCCGAGGAACCGGACGGGGTCGATCGGTTCGTGGGTCGGCCCGGACGTCACGACGACGTGGCGCCCTGCGAGGGCTCGGGCCGTGGCCCCGGCCGGGCCCAGCGGCGCCGCGGTCGCCTTTTCGATCGCCTCGACGATCCCTTCCGGCTCGACCATTCGGCCGGGGCCGAATTCGCCGCACGCCATCGGCCCGTCGTCCGGGCCGACGAACGAAACGCCGTCAGCCTTGAGTTGGCTCACGTTTCTCTGGGTCGCGGGATGAAGCCACATGCGCAGGTTCATCGCCGGCGCGACGATCACCGGCTTGTCGGTTGCGAGAAGAACGGTCGTGGCGAGGTCGTCGGCGTTTCCCGCCGCCATGCGCGCGAGGAGGTTCGCGGTCGCAGGCGCGACCACCAGGATATCGGCCGAACGGGAGAGCTCGATATGGCCGATCAGCGCCTCGTCGGTCAGGCTGAAAAGCTCGGTGCGCGCCGCTTTCCCGCTGAGCGTCGCGGCAGAGAGCGGGGTGATGAACTCGCACGCCGATTTCGTCATCACCACCTCGACCGCGGCGCCCCGGTCGCGAAGCCGGCGGATCAGCTCCAGGGACTTATAGGCTGCGATTCCGCCTCCGATCACGAGCAGGACGCGGACGGTCGAGAGGGAAGCGGTCATGGTCGTCCCGAAAGGCCCGACGTGTCAGCACCCTGCGGCGCGAAGGCAAAACCTCGCGCTGAGCCTGTGTGAAAAGCCGACCGCCGGCCCATTTGTTCCCTATGTTCCCGCTATATTAAAGCCCTGATTCGGAACGTTTTATGGCGCGACGCCGAATCGGCCGCGTAATTCTAAACGCTTGTTTACCGAACCCATCGCACAAGCGCCACCAGCAAAAGCGCAAGCAGGAATCCAAGAATTATGTAGCCGAGCCCCCACAGGCACCCTTTCGGCCGCTCCTCGAGCTCGATCGCGCGGACCGCGAGGTGCTCGGCGATCTCTTCGAGCCGCCGGGCGCCTCGACGAGGCGCTCGGCGAACGCGGCGAGGCCGCGCTGGGCGTCCTCGATGCGTCCTTTCGGCCCGAGGTTCTCGGCGATCCAGGCGCTGACGACCGGCTCGGAGGTCGACCACATGTTGAGCTGCGGGTCGAGCTTGCGCGCCACCCCCTCGACCACGACCATCGTCTTCTGGAGCATCACGAGCTCGACCCGCGTCTCCATGTCGAAGAGCGCGGTCACGTCGAAGAGGAGCGTGAGCAGCTTCGCCATCGAGATCTGGTCGGCAGTGCGGGAATGGATCGGCTCGCCGATCGCGCGGATCGCCTGGGCGAAATCGTCGACGCGATGCACGGCCGGCACGTAGCCGGCCTCGAAGTGAACCTCGGCGACCTTGCGGTAGTCGCGCCGGATGAAGCCGAACAGGATCTCGGCGAGGAAGCGCCGCTCCTTGCGGCCGAGACGGCCCATGATGCCGAAATCGACAGCGACGATCCGCCCTTCGGCGTCGACGAAGAAGTTTCCCTGATGCATGTCGGCGTGGAAGAAGCCGTCCCTCAGGGCGTTGCGCAGGAACGTCTGGATCAGGGCGCGCGCCAGCGCGCTCGGGTCGAAGCCGAGCGCCGCCAGTCGCTCCGGATCGGCGAGCGGCACGCCGTCGATCCACTCCATCGTCATGACCTGGCGGGTGGTGCGGTTCCAGTCGACCGTCGGCGCGCGGATATCGGGATCGTTCCTGGCGTTCTCGGCGAATTCCGAAGCGGCCGCCGCCTCGAGGCGGAAATCCATCTCCATCCTGACCGAGCGGGCGAGCGTGTCGACAACCCGCACGAGCCGCAATCGCTTGAGCTCGGGCTCGGCCCGCTCGGCGAGCCGCGCCGCGAAGAACATGTCCGCGATATCGCGGCTGAAGCGCTTCTCGACCCCCTCGCGGAGAACCTTGACGGCGACCGGCCGCGTCCCTTCCTCAGTCGCGACCGCGGCGCGGTGGACCTGCGCGATCGAAGCGGCGGCGACCGGTTCGCCGAACTCCACGAACACGGCGCCGATGCTCGCGCCGAAGGAGGCCTCGACGATGGCGATCG
The DNA here is from genome assembly GCA_963829505.1 of uncultured Alphaproteobacteria bacterium. Lineage (GTDB taxonomy): Bacteria > Pseudomonadota > Alphaproteobacteria > Rhizobiales > Beijerinckiaceae > Roseiarcus. The sequence goes on along the minus strand of CAWHIL010000004.1, from coordinate 174,615 downwards.
CGGCCTCGCGGCTCATCGGCGCGACGCGGTCCTGGAGGCTCTCGAGCTGAAGCGCCACCTTGGGTCCGACGATGTCGGGCCGGGTCGACAGGAACTGGCCCATCTTGACGTAGGACGGCCCGAGCCGGCCGATTGCGCGCGACAACCCCTGAAGCCCCTGCGCGTCGCGCCTGGCGACGAGATTGGCGAGCGCCAGCGGAAGCCTCGCGCCGGGCGGCAGCAGCGCCGGATCGACGCCGACGAAGACGCCTTCCCGCGCGAAGACGAAGCCTGCCCGCGCGAGCCTGACGCCATGACCGACCGCGGCGAGGACCGACATGCGTCTAGAGCTTCCAGCCCGAGTGGATCGCCACGATGCCGCCGCTGAGCCTGACATGGTCGACGCGCGAGAAGCCGGCGTCGGCGATCATCTCCGCGAAGAGCTCGGCCGAGGGGAACTTTCGGATCGACTCGACGAGATAGCGATACGGCTGACCGTCCCCCGCGACCACCTTCCCGATCGCCGGGATCGCGGCGTAGGAATAGGCGTCGTAGACGCGGTCGAGGACCGGGAGGTCCACGCGCGAGAATTCGAGGCAGAGGAACCGGCCGCCGCGTCTCAGCACGCGGAAGGCCTCCCTCAGCGCCGCCTCGATCCTGGGGACGTTGCGGATGCCGAAGGCGATCGTATAGGCGTCGAACGCGTTGTCGGCGAAGGGCAAGGCCTCGGCGTTGGCCTCGATGAATTCGACGCGCTCGCCAAGTCCGCGCGCCCTCGCCCGCTCCGCCCCGACGCGCAGCATGTCGGCGTTGACGTCGGCGACGGTGACGCGCGTCATCGGGCCGCCGGCCCGTGCAATGCGGAAGGCGACGTCGCCCGTGCCGCCGGCGACGTCGAGATGATCGAAGGACCGCGAAGTCGACGGATGGACCTTGGCGGTCAGGATGTCCTTCCAGACCCGATGCAGGCCGAACGACATGAGATCGTTCATGAGATCATAGCGGCCGGCGACCTTGCGGAAGACGTCGTCAACGAGGCCTTGTTTCTCGTCCAGGCGCACGCGGCGCTCGCCGAAATGCGTGTGCTCAGCGCTCGTGGACATCGATCGAAACTCCGTACGGCTTTCGAGCCTAGCGCGCCGGGCCGAAGGCGCACAATCGGCTCAGGCGTCCATCCGGACCGGGATGCCGGCCTCGGCCATGCGGGCCTTCGCCTGCCCGATGGTGAATTCGCCGAAGTGAAAGATCGACGCCGCCAGCACCGCGCTCGCGTGGCCTTCCTTAACTCCCTCGACCAGGTGATCGAGCGTGCCGACGCCGCCTGAGGCGATCACCGGAACCGGCACGGCGTCGGCGATCGCCCGCGTCAGCGCCAGATCGAATCCGACCTTCGAGCCGTCGCGATCCATCGAGGTGAGGAGGATCTCGCCCGCGCCGAGGTCCGTCACCTCACGAGCGTAGGCGACTGCGTCGATGCCGGTCGGGCGCCGTCCGCCATGGGTGAAGATCTCCCATCGCGCGGGCGCCCCCTCGGCCGACACGCGCTTGGCGTCGATCGCCACGACGACGCACTGGCTGCCGAATTTCTCCGCTGCCTCGCGCACGAAGCGCCGATCCCTGACGGCTGCGGAATTTATCGAGGCCTTGTCGGCGCCGGCGAGGAGCAGGTTGCGGATGTCTTCGATCGCGCTGATCCCTCCGCCGACGGTCAGCGGCATGAAGCAGACGTCGGCGGTGCGCCTGACGACATCGAGCAGAATGCCGCGGTTCTCGTGGCTTGCGGTGATGTCGAGGAAGCAGAGTTCGTCGGCCCCGGCCTTATCGTAGGCGACCGCGCTCTCGACCGGATCGCCCGCATCCCTCAGATTGACGAAATTGACGCCCTTGACGACGCGGCCGTCTTTGACGTCGAGGCAGGGGATGACGCGGGCCTTGAGGGTCATGTCGTCACTCCCGCGCCGGCGCCGGCCGCCCGCAGCATCGCCAGCGCCTCGGCCGGATCGAGGCGGCCGTCGTAGAGCGCCCGGCCCGCGATCGCGCCTTCGAGCTTCGCGCAATCGGGCTCGGTCAGTCGCCGCACGTCCTCGATTGACGCAAGGCCGCCCGACGCGATCACGGGAACGTCAAGCGCGGCGGCGAGCGCGATCGTGCTTGCGATGTTGAGCCCCTGCAACACCCCGTCGCGAGCGATGTCGGTGAAGATGATCGCGGCGACGCCCGCGTCCTCGAACCGCCTCGCCAGGTCGAGCGCCGAGAGGTCCGAGGTCTTCGCCCAGCCCTCGATCGCCACGCGCCCATCGCGCGCGTCGATGCCGACCGCGATCCGGCCGGGAAAGAGGCGCGCCGCCTCGCGGACGAATTCCGGGTCGCTGACCGCGGCGGTGCCGATGATGACCCGCGTCACGCCGGCCTCGAGCCAGCCCGACACAATCGTCATGTCGCGCACGCCGCCTCCGAGTTGCACCTTCATGGCGGTGCTTTCGAGAATCCGCCTGACCGCGGCGGCGTTGACCGGGCGGCCGGCGAAGGCGCCGTCGAGGTCGACGACATGGAGATAGTCGAAGCCCTGTGCGGCGAAGAGGCCGGCTTGCGCCGCCGGATCCACGTTGAACACCGTTGCCTGCGCCATGTCGCCGCGGACCAGCCGCACGCATTCGCCATTCTTGAGGTCGATCGCGGGAATGAGGATCACGGGCGCCACTTCAGGAAATTGGCGATGAGCGCGAGGCCCAGCGTCTGACTCTTTTCGGGATGGAACTGCGTGCCGACGACCGTGTCGCGCGCGACGATTGCGGTGACCGGGCCGCCATAGTCGGCAGTCGCGACAAGGTCGTCCGGGTTCGCCGGGTAAAGCTGAAAGGAATGGACGAAATAGGCGTGCAGGCCCGGCTTGATCCCGTCCAGAAGGGCGTGGCTTCGCTTCAAGTCGAGCGTGTTCCAGCCCATGTGCGGGATCTTGAGCGACGGGTCGGACGGCTTGATGACCGCGACGTCGCCCGGAATCCATCCCAAGCCCGGGGTCGTCTCGTATTCGAGCCCCCGCGTCGCGAGCAATTGCGCCCCGACGCAGATGCCGAGAAAGGGCTTGCCCGCGCCGATGACTGCCTCGGTCAACGCCTCGACCATTCCGGGGATAGCATCGAGTTCCGCGCCGGCAATCGGCGAAAGCGCCAACGCCGGGAAGCGCGATCCGTTCGGCGTCGCGCACGTCCTCGGGGCGCGCAGTCACCTTGATCTCGACCGCAAGGCCCGCCTCGCGCGCGGCGCGCTCGAAAGCCTTGCGGGCGGAGTGAAGGTTGCCCGACCCGTAGTCGACGATGGCGACGGTCATAAAAGAAGGTCCTAGAGCGCGCCCTTGGTGGAGGGCACGCGGTCCGCCTGGCGCGGGTCGATCGCGACGGCCCACTTCAGCGCTCGCGCCACGCCCTTGAAGCAGGACTTGGCGATGTGATGGCTGTTTGTTCCGTAGAGCGTCTCGATATGCAGGGTGAGGCCGCCGTTGCCGGCCAAGGCCTGGAAGAATTCCCGCACCAGCTGGCTGTCGAATTCGCCGATCTTCTCGGTCGGGAAGTCGGTGCGGAACACGAGAAACGGCCTGCCCGACACGTCGAGCGCGACCTGCGTCAGCGTTTCGTCCATAGGCAGAAGGCAATGCGCATAGCGCACGAGGCCCTTCTTGTCGCCGAGCGCCTTGGCGAGCGCCTGGCCCAACGCGATGCCGACATCCTCGACCGTGTGGTGGTCGTCGATGTGCCGGTCGCCCTCGGCCTTGATCGTCATGTCGATCAGCGAATGGCGGGCGAGCTGGTCCAGCATGTGGTCGAAGAAGCCGACCCCAGTCGAGATGGCGGAGACGCCGGTCCCGTCGAGATCGATCTCGACCTCGATGGTAGTCTCCTTTGTCGTGCGCGCGACCGCGCCCTTGCGCATGGCGATGCTTTCTTTTCCGTTCGGGCGGGGTGATAGCAAGCCGTCCCGCGCTTTGCCAGCCCCGCGAATTGCAGACGCCTCCGGCGGGCCCATGAGGCCACGACCCCCTCGCGTCCTGAGGAGCACGAATCGAGCACCGGACCAGGCACGCCCGCCCGTCTTCCAGCGAGCGCGCATTCGGCGACGAGCGCCTCGAGCCCCTTCATCATGACGGAGCGGATCATCTTGACGGACGAAGCGGCTCCGAGGCGACGCGCGCCAGCCCGGGCAGCGCCGCAACCGCCGCCGCGTGCGCCTGATCGGCGGTGACGACGGAAAAGACGGCGCTGGCGCCGGCCACCGCCTCAGGGGCGCTCGAGGCGCCGACCAACTTCGCCCGCGCGTAGTCGGCGCGCTTCGGGAGCCCTGACCGCTGGGTCGGGCGAGTCCGTCTTGATGTCGCAGGTGGCGACGCTCGCGGCGAAACCCGGCTCGTTGCGAAAGCCCGCGAGGAACGCCTGCGCCGCCTCGCCGACGCCGATGAAGACGATGGCCCCGGCGCGCTCGTCGCCGCCGTCACCCCTGCGTTTCGGGCAGATGGACGACAAGCCCGTCCAGCGCCGGCGAGGCCTTGATCTGACAAGAGAGCCGGCTGTTGGGTTTCACTTCGGCCGCCGCCATGTCGAGCATGTCGAGTTCGCCCGCCTCCGGCGGCGGCAGTTCGCCGAAGCGCGCTTCCTCGACGTAGCAATGGCAGGTGGCGCAGGCCATCGAGCCGCCGCACTCGCCAACGATACCGTGGATGTTGTTGCTGATCGCCGCCTGCATCAGGCTCCAGCCGTCGGGAACGTCGACGGTCGTGGCGCGGCCGTCGTGTTCGACATAGGTGATCTTCGCCATCAATTGCTCCGGGCGCCGGTCAAGTACTGTGACCTCGTCCTGAGGAGCCCGCAAAGCGGGCGTCTCGAAGGACGTTCCAGGAGGCGCCGACCGCGTCCGCTGGAGCGTCCTTCGAGACGCGCCGCCTTTGGCGTCGCTCCTCAGGACGAGGGGTGGGGATTAGTTGACCGCAAGCTCGAGCGCCAGAGGGCTGCGGAAGGTCGAGGACGGCATCCAGGGGAGTTGGTCGGCGACGCGCGCGTAACGCGGGACGACCTCGTGGAACTCTTCGAAGGCGATCTTCGTCGCAAGCCGCGCGATCGACGTCCCGAGGCAGGCGTGGACGCCGCCGCCGAAGCCGAGATGGCCGCGGGGTTTCCGGGCTATGTCGTAACGGTCCGGATCGGGGAACTGGCGCTCGTCGCGGTTGCCCGACCCGTAGGCGAGGGCGACGAAATCGCCTTCGCGCATGGTTTGGCCATGCAGCGTGACGTCGCGCATCAGCTTTCGCTTGAAGCGCTGCGCCGAGGTGTTGAAGCGCAGGCTCTCCTCGATCGCGTCGGCGAGGAGGTCGGCATTGGCGACCACCGCCTCGCGGGCCTGGGGATACGTCGCGAGGTTATAGGCGAACATCATCATGAAGCCGCCGAGCGATTCGACGCCGGCCATGATCAGCGTCGTCGTGGTGAGCAACACCTCGCGCTCGTCGAGCTTGTCGCCGTCGATTTCGGCGGCGGCGAAGTTCGAAATGAGATCGTCGCGCGGCGCGGCGCGGCGCATGGCGATCACCTTCGAGGCGTAGTCGCGCATCCATTCGAAGGCGGCGAGATGCTCCGGGCCCTTGGCGCGCGTGCGCGGGTCGCTCTGGACCATGGTGACGGCCTTCTCGCGCACCGTCGCCTCGTCCACGATCGCGTCGGCGCCCATCGGCAGGCCAAGCGCCGCGGCGAGCACCCGGATGGTGAACTTGGCGGAATAGTCCTTGAAGTCGAAGGTCGTCTCGCCGCGAAGCTCCTCGGCCGCGTCGCGGGCGATGGCGCGGATCGGCTCGGCGAGGCCTTCGAGGTTGCGCTTCATGAAGGCGTACTGGACGAGCGCGCGCAGGCGGTCGTGGCGCGGCGGGTCGGTCGTGCCGAGCGTCGCGCCGGCGCGGTTCGGCAGTTCGGTCATCATGTTGCCGCTGGCGGACGAATAGGTCTTCCAGTCCTGCCCGGCGCTCACGATGTCGGCGTAGCGGGAGAGCACCCACATCTGCGCCTCTTCGCTCCAGAAGCAGGGAGCGTCTTCGCGCAGGCGCCGATAGTAGGGGAACGGGTCGGCGTCGACGGCCGGCGAATAGGGATCGAAGCGCAGCATCAGGTGTCCTCCCGGAATTTTTGCCTCATTCTAGCGCCGCTCGGGGTGAGGCGCCCGGTCGAAAGAAGCTGCAAAAGTTGCACTTTTCGATCAAAGTGTCCCGCCATGAGGACTCCCCCCGCCGCCCGCGACCGCCCGGTCCGTGCCCGACCGGCGCCCATTCCGAGCTTCGCGCTCTATGGCGAGGCGCCGGCGCCCGGGGGCGAGCTTCTGCATATCGAGGAGGTGCAGTCGCGCAGCCGCCTCTACCGATGGGAGATCAAGCCGCACGTCCATCGCGGTCTCTACCAGGTCGTGTGGATCAACCGCGGGGCCGCCTTGGTCGCCCTCGATGAGCGGCGCGTCGACGTCGAGGGGCCGGTCGGCGTCGCCGTTCCGCCCGGCGTCGTGCACGGCTTCCGCTTCGCGCCCGAGACCGACGGCCATGTGCTGACGCTCAGCGCCCGCTTCCTCGTCGAAGGCGAGGCGGAGGCCATGCGCGCCTTCCGCGCGCTGTTCCTTGCGCCAGGCGTCGTCGCGCTCGGCGGCGAAGATCCGGCGGCGGAACGGATCGACCGACTCCTGAGGACGCTCGCGGCCGAGTTCGCCGCGCCGGGCGCAGAGAACGGGCCGACGCCCGCATGGCTTGCGCGCGCGGCGCTGTGGCGTCTCGCCGAGGCGCGCGACCGGCGGGAGGAGCGCGCGGGAAACGAGCGCGGGCGGCGCCATCAGGCGCTCTTCTCGCGCTTTCTCCTGCTCGTCGAGGCGCACGTTCTCGAGCGTTGGCCGCTCGAACGCTACGCCGCCGCGCTCGGCCTTTCGACGCAGCGGCTGAATCGACTCGCCAACACCGAGAGCGGCCGCCCGGCGCTCGAGATCGCCCACGAGCGGCTGACCCGCGAAGCCTGCCGGAGGCTCTACTGGATCGCGGCGCCGGCCGAGACGATCGCGGCCGAACTCGGCTTCGACGACCCCGCGTACTTCAACCGCTTCTTCAAGCGCCGCACGGGGCTGACGCCGCGCGCGTGGCGCGAGCGGCAGAGGGAGGCGCCGTGAGAGGGAGACGTCAGCCGATCCCGGCGGCGGAGACGCCTGCGCGCAGATCGTCCGCGGTCATGCAGGGCGAGAGATGAATGTCGCAGCCGAGGTCGAAGAACGCCTCCGCGATCTTGGGGCATTCTTCCGAGGCTTTCATGTCGAAGACGAAGAAGCCGGTTCGCTTGCCGCTTTCGAGCGAAAAGTAGGTGGCTTCGGGCTTGAACGTCTCGACGAAGGCGCCGATCGCCTTCTGCAGGCCGCCTGACTTCAGCGCCGCGCTGCCGGCGCTCGCCTCGATATGGATGCGCAACATCATTCGCACTGTCGTTCCTCCCTTGTCGCCGTCTCGTGGCGCTTTTCCCGCAACGGGAAGCTACGCCGGCAGCGCAAACACGGTCAACAATCGGTAGAAACCGATGGCGCTCTGATGCAGAGTTTGAGCCGGCCACCCGCGGTCGAGCATACATTTGTATTGACAAATGCCAGCGCAGCTCCTAACCCCGATGAAGTTCGAAGGCTTCGATTGGGATCGCGGCAATCGTGAAAAGTGCCTGAAGCACGGTATGTCGTTGGCGGACATCGAGAGCGTTTTCGGCAACCCTGTCGTGATCCTGCCCGACAAAGACAACCCGGCTGGAGAACCGCGCTTTCGAGCGATCGGGCGAACCGCCTCAGGCCGGGCGGCCTTCATCGTCTTCACGATGCGCGGGACGGCCAGCGCTCAACTTCGACCGATCAGCGCGCGGTTCATGCACAAGAAGGAGGTCAAGGCCTATGAAGAAGCCTATCCCGACCTTTGACACCGACAAGGAGGCCGAGGACTTCGTCGATACCGCGGATCTGAGCCAATACGACCTCTCCGGGGGACAGGTCGTGCGCTTTGAGTTGAAGCGCAAAGACAGGCCAGTGACGCTCCGCTTGCCGAGCGAACTGCTCGATGCCGTCCGCGCGCGCGCCGAACGCGCGGGTGTTCCCTATCAGCGTTTCATCCGTCTCGCGCTGGAACGCGCGCTTCAGGAACAGAAGTAGGCCGCTTTGTCCCTTTGGCGCGATGGGAGGCTCACCGCGCCAGCGCGGCGACGGGCTTGGCGACCGCCTCGATCTCGGCGCGCATCCAGCGGTGCGCCGGGTCGTCGTGATCGCGCCGGCTCCAGATCATGAACATCGGCAGCGGCGGGCAGGGGACCGGGGGCGGAGCGCTCGCAAGATCGCGGAAGAGGCCGAAGCGCATGAGGCCAGGCGCCGTCGCGAGTCGCTCGCTGCCGCGCAGGAAAGCGGGTACGCCCGCGAATCCGGGGACCGTGACGACGAAGCGGCGCTTGACGCCCTTCGCCTCCAGATGCTCATCGAGATCGAGCGCCCGCCGCGGCTGATAGACGACGGTCACGTGCTGAGCCTGGCAGTAATCCGCGCGCGTCGCGGGCGCCGCGCGCCGTTCGCCGTCGAAGAAGACCCGGTAGCGGTCCTGAAACAGGCGCTTTTGCAGGATGTCCGAAGCGTCGGGCGGGCGCGGGCTGACGATGAGGTTGCAACGCTCGTCGCGCAGCATGTCCGGCGTCGGCGCGTCGGAGGGGATGATCCTCAAGCCCACCCCCGGCGCGCGCTCGCCAATCCGCGCGGCGAGCGCAGGCAAGAGCGCGTCGCGCTGGAAATCGTTGGCGGCGATGACGAAGGTCGTGCGCCAGCGCGACGGCTCGAAGGTCTCGGCATGGGCGAAACGCTCGAGGTCGCGCAGGATGTCGCGCGCCCGCGCCGCGAGCGCCCCGGCGCGCGCCGTCGCGACGACGCCTCGACCCGACTTTACGATCAGGGGGTCGCCGACGATCAAGCGCAATTTCCCGATGAGGTGGCTCACCGCCGACTGGGTGACGCCGAGTTTATCCGCCGCGCCCGTCACGGACCCGGTCTCCACCACCGCGACCAGCAGCCGGAGGAGGCGGGCGTCGAGATCCGACCAATCGAAATCGCTCATGGGAATGATGATGATCCATGCATTGTTCCTTGGCAAGATCATCGATATTCAACGAAGAAATCGATTTTCCTGAGGGAGGAAGCAGATGTTCGAGGCGCGGAAAATACCCGGTACGACCCCGTTCGACGGGACGATGGCGCAGCGCGGCTACGCGCTGAACAAGATGTGCTTCTCTTTCAACAGCGCGGCGAACCGCGAAACTTTCCGCAAGGACGAAGAGGCTTATATCCGCGCTTATGGCCTCAACGAGGCCCAGGCCGAGGCGATCCGCAAGCGCGACGTGCTCGGCCTGCTGGCGGCCGGCGGCAACGTCTACTATCTCGCGAAATTCGCCGGCATTCTCGGCCTCGACGTGCAGGATCTCGGCGCGGCGCAGACCGGCATGACCAAGGAGGCGTTCAAGGCGCGCCTCGTCGCCCAGAACGACCAGCCCGAGACGATGTGAAGGGGAGGAAACAGACAATGGCCAGGATCGTCGGCTCGCTCGCAACATCTCATATTCCCGCCATCGGCGGCGCGATCGCCAAGGGGTTGCAGAAGGAGCCCTACTGGAAGCCGTTCTTCGACGGCATCGACCCGGCGCGCGAGTGGCTCGCCAGGGAGAAGCCGGACGCGGTCGTCGTCTTCTACAACGACCACGGCCTCAATTTCTTTCTCGACAAGATGCCGACTTTCGCGGTCGGCGCGGCGACCGAGTACCGCAACGACGACGAGGGCTGGGGCATCCCGACGCTGCCGCCGTTCAAGGGGAGCCCTGAGCTTTCCTGGAAGATCATCGACCATCTGATCGCGCGCGAGTTCGACATCGTCACCTGCCAGGAGATGCTGGTCGACCACGCCTTCACCGTGCCGCTGAAGCTCTTCTGGCCGGACGGGAACGCACCCGCGGCCGTGCCGGTCGTCGTCAACACGGTGCAGTTCCCGCTGCCGAGCGCCAAACGCTGCTTTGCGCTGGGCAAGGCGGTCGGCGAGGCGATCTGCGGCTGGGACAAAGATCTGAAGGTCGTGACCATCGGCTCGGGGGGCTTGAGCCACCAGCTCGATGGCGAGCGCGCCGGCTTCATCAACAAGCCCTTCGACCTGAAATTCCTCGACAGCATGGTCGACGATCCCGCCTGGGCGACAAAGTTCTCGATCCTCGAGATTGTCGAGCAGACGGGCACGCAAGGCGTCGAGCTCGTCAACTGGCTTGCCGCGCGGGCGGCGGCTTCGCCCGGGGCGATGCGCAGGGTCTCTCAGAACTACCATATCCCCATCAGCAACACGGCCGCCGCCACGCTCGTGCTTGAAGCTGCGTGACGCTGAACAGGACGGCCAACGGTTTCGCGGCGTGACGGGCGTTCCGACGGGCGCCCGTCAGATAGCGCGGGCGGAGATCGACGCCGCCCGACAAGGGCCGGCGTCGATCCTGGCGGCCACCCGTGCTTGCGGAGCGTTGCGGCGCGGCTAATATCCGCCATCGCGGCAAGGCGTCTCGGGAGGACACGCGCACGGAGCCGGCCGCCGCTCGCCCGAAAGAGCGCTCCCTTCGCCGACGACGCCAGCTTTCGCGCAATCTCAAGGACGCCGCTCATGATCATCGACTGCCACGGCCATTACACGACTGCGCCCAAGGCGCTGGAGGATTGGCGCAACCGCCAGATCGCCGGCATCAAGGACCCGGCCGCCATGCCGAAGCCGTCGGAGCTCAAGATCGGCGACGACGAGCTTCGCCATTCGATCGAGACGAACCAGCTCAAGTTTATGAAGGAGCGCGGCGCCGACCTCACCATCTTCTCGCCGCGCGCCAGCTTCATGGCCCACCATATCGGCGACTTCGGCGTCAGTTCGACGTGGGCGTCGATCTGCAACGAGCTCATCCATCGGGTGTCGACGCTCTTTCCCGACAGTTTCATCGGCGCCGCCATGCTGCCGCAAAGCCCGGGCGTCGATCCGAAGACATGCATCCCCGAGCTTGAGAGATGCGTGAAGGACTACGGCTTCGTCGCCATCAACCTCAACCCGGACCCGTCGGGCGGCCACTGGACGAGCCCGCCGCTCACCGACCGGCTTTGGTATCCAATCTACGAGAAGATGGTCGAATTCGACATTCCGGCGATGGTGCACGTCTCGACGAGCTGCAACGCCTGCTTCCATACGACAGGCGCTCACTACATCAACGCCGACACGACAGCGGTGATGCAGTTCATCCAGGGCGACCTCTTCAGGGACTTCCCGAGCCTGCGCTTCATCGTGCCGCACGGCGGCGGCGCCGCGCCCTATCACTGGGGCCGCTACCGGGGGCTCGCGCAGGAACTGAAGAAGCCGCTCTTGACCGAGCAGCTTCTCAGGAACGTTTTTTTCGACACCTGCGTCTATCATCAGCCAGGCATCGATCTCCTGACCAAGGTGATCCCGGTCGACAACATTCTCTTCGCGAGCGAGATGATCGGCGCCGTGCGCGGGATCGATCCGGAGACCGGGCACAACTACGACGACACGAAGCGCTACGTCGATGCGACGGCGAACCTCACGCCGGAAGAGCGCCACAAGGTCTACGAGGGCAACGCGCGACGGGTCTATCCGCGGCTCGACAAGGCGCTGAAAGCTAGGGGCCGCTGATCGATAAGGGCGGTCGTCCCACCGCCCTCGCATCACGTGTTATCGGCCGGCGGCGACCGTGGTTCGCTTCGCGACCGCCGCTCTGCGATGATCCCTCATCGTCTCGTGCGCCGCCTTCATGCGAGCACGGAGCGTGGCGATCAGGAACTCGGCGACGCTCGACAGGCTCGCGTCGTTGCGAAACGCAACGAAGGTCTGGAAGGTCGTGTCCTCCTCGATCGCGAGGATCCTGATCCCCGACAAGGACGGCTCGGCGAGCGTGAACCCGTCGATCACCCCGATACCGAGATTTTGCCGGACGAGGGCCGTGACTGTCGCGCCGAACCGCGCCTGGATCGGCGCCCGATACTGAAGTTTTGAGCGCTCGAAAATGTTCGCGATGATGCGGCCGTAAGGGTCTCGGGGCTCAATGCCGATCAACGGGTGGGCCGCGATCTCGGCCGCGCCGATCTTGCTTCGTTTGGCGAGCGGATGATCGTCCGCGACGACGCAATAGAGTTCGCCCTGCGCCAGCGGCTCGGACGTAATCGCCGGGTGCTCGATCCGGGAGCTGACCGCCGCAACTTCGCCGCGGCCAAGCAGCAGGAAGTCGATCGCGTCCTCGATCTTCAGGACGTCCAGATCGATCAGGAGATCGGGATAGCGTCTGCGCAAGTCCGCTACCGCAAGCGGGGCCATCACCTGAGCGATGCTCGGCGTCGCCCCGAACCTGAACTGCGCGCCTTCGCCGCGCCCGAGCGCGCGGATCGCCGATTGCAGGTTCTCGAGGTTGCGATGAAGCTCGTTAATCTGCGCGAAGATTGCTCTCGCCTCCGCGGCGGGAACAAAACGCCCGCCGCGTCGGGTGAAGAGCTTCGTCCCGAGTGAATCCTCCGTGTGCTTCATCAGGCGGCTGAGCCCCGGCGCCGCGACATTGAGAAGCCGGGCCGCGCCGGCGATCGAGCCCGTGAGCATGACCGCGTGGACGACTTCGATCTGACGCAAGGTGAGCATTGCGGACTTCCCACGGCGGGCGACCCCAGCCGCCTGGCGACCATAACATCATGTTACGGCGGATGCGAAATTGGTATTTGACGGTCCTTCAAAGCCGCGTCAGCATTGCCGGGCGCCGACGCTCTTGAACGGCGCGGCGGCGTCTTGCGCCGCGAGGCAGGGCCGCGCAATCTGCGAAAGAGCTTCGCCTTTCGTAGAGCGACAGGGAGCGTTCTCGATGCTCAGGTGGTCGATCGCATCGGTCTGCATGGGCGGGGCGCTCGAGGGCAAGCTCGCCGCCGCGGCCAAGGCCGGCTTTCGCGCGGTCGAACTGTTCGAGAACGATCTGACTTTCTTCAACGGCAAGCCGCACGACGCGCGCCAGATGGCGGCGGACCTCGGCATCGAATTCGTCGCGCTCCAGCCGTTGCGCGATTTCGAGGCCATGCCGGAGCCGCTGCGCAGCCGGAATTTCGAGCGCGCAAAGCGAAAGCTCGAACTCATGCACGCTCTCGGCGCGCGTCTCCTCTGTCTCTGCTCGAACGTTTCGCCGGACGCGCTCGACGATCCGGAGCGCGCTGCGGCCGACTTGGCCGAGCTCGCCGATCTCGCCCGCCGGGAGGGGATGCGGATTGGCTACGAGGCGCTGGCCTGGGGCCGCCACGTCAAGGATTGGACCGCCGCCTGGGACATCATCCGCCAGGCCGACCGCGACAACCTCGGCATCGTGCTCGACAGCTTCCACATCTGCGCGCGCGGCAACCCGATTGAGCCGATTGCGGCGCTGCCGGCGGACAAGATCGCCCTTGTCCAGGTAGCGGACGCGCCGGCGCTCGTCATGGACCCGCTGTCGCTGAGCCGCCACTATCGCTGCTACCCCGGGCAGGGCGACTATCCGATCGCAACCTATCTCGACGCGGCGACGAGAGCTGGCTATCGCGGACCGCTGTCGCTGGAAATCTTCAACGACCAGTTTCGCGGCGCCTCCGCCGCCGCCATCGCGGTCGACGGAATGCGCTCGCTGCGCGCGGCAGGCGAGGCGCTGGCGGCGAAGCGAGCGGAGCGACGCGACCCGCCCCTTCCCGACCTGCCGCCGCTGGCCCCTCCCCCGGTCGTCGAGCGCGCCGAATTTCTCGAGTTCGCGGCGACCGACGCGGACGCAAGCGCGCTCATCGAATTGATCAAGGGCCTCGGCTTCCGGCTTGTTGGCCGCCATCGCTCGAAGGACGTCGACCTTTTTCAGGCGGGGGAAGCGAAACTGATCGTCAATCGCGAGCGCGAGGGCTTTGCGCATTCCTTCGGCCTCATGCACGGGCCGTCGGTCTGCGCGCTCGCGCTCAAGGTCGATTCCGTCGACAAGGCGCTTGAGCGGGCCTCGGCGCTCGAGTGCCAGAACTACCTTGGCCGAATCGGACCGGGGGAGGAGACGCTGCGGGCGGTCGCCGGCGTCGAGGGCAGCCTCATCTACTTCGTGGGCGACGAGAGCCCGGGCTGGCGGGGCGACTTCGAGCCAATCGAGCCCGACGCGGAGGACAGCCTCCTCGACGACATCGACCATCTCTCCAATGTCGTGCGGCGCGGTGAATTTCTGAGCTGGGCGCTGTTCTACCGGACCGTGCTCGGGCTCAGGGCCGAGCCGCAGGTCGAGATCGCCGATCCGCATGGCGCTTTCTTCAGCCGCTCGATGCGTAGCCCCAACGATCGGCTGCGTATCGCGCTCAATATCGGTGAGGGCGGCGCAACCGGCGTCTCCCGCTTCCTCGACGCCTTCGGCGGCGCCGGCTTCCAGCAGATCGCGCTTGGCGCCCGCGACATCTTCGCAGCCGTCGAAGCCGCCCGCGCGCGCGGCGTCGACTTCCTGCCGATCCCCGACAATTATTACGACGATCTCGCGACCCGCTTCGACATCCCGGCCGACCTGCTCGCACGGATGCGGGCGCTCGGCGTCCTCTACGATCGCGTGAAGGACGGGGAGTTCCTCCACATCTACACCCGTACCTTCGACAATCGCTTCTTCTTCGAAATCGTCGAGCGGCGGAACTACGATCTTTTCGGCGCGGCCAATACGCCCGTCCGGCTTGCGGCGCAGGCGGCGGTTGCGGACGCGGGAAAGCGGGCGGAGATCGAATTCGAATGACCATCGACGGCGACACCCGGATCATCGCCCACATCGGCTATCCGACGACGACCTTCAAGTCGTCGATGATCTACAATCCCTGGTTCGAGAGCCGGGCGATCAACGCCGCCGTCGTTCCGCTGGGCGTGCAGGCGCGGGATTTCGCGCGCGCCTTTCCCGAGATCTGCCGCTTCACCAATTTCCATGGCGCCCTCATCACCATGCCGCACAAGGTCGCCGTTCTCGACCTCGTCGACGAGGTCTCGACAGCCGTCAGGGTCGCGGGCTCGTGCAATGCGGTGCGCCGGAACGCGGACGGCAAGCTGGTCGGCGACATGTTTGATGGCGAGGGGTTTGTCCGCGGCGTCGCCCATAACGGCGAGACGCTCGAGGGGCGGCGGCTCATGGTCGTTGGCTGCGGCGGCGTCGGTTCGGCGATCGCGGCGTCCTCGGCAGCCGCCGGGACGGCCGAGGTCGCGCTCTATGACGTCAGCGCCGCCTCGATGGAGGCGCTCGGCGCGCGGCTGAGAGAAAGTTACCCGAACCTCGCCGTCACCCTCGGGTCGAACGATCCGCGCGGCTTTGACGTGGTGGTCAACGCAACGCCGCTCGGGACCTACCCCGGCGATCCGATGCCCTTCGACGTCTCGCGCCTCGATCCCTCGACCTTTGTCGGCGAGGTCGTCATGAAGCATGAGACGACCCCTTTCCTCGCCGCCGCAAAGGCGCGAGGATGCCGGACGCAGGTCGGCGTCGACATGCTGTTCGAACAGATTCCGGCCTATCTCGAGTTCTTCGGCTTTCCGGCGGCGACGGCGGGGGAACTGAGGGCGGTCGCAAAGATCGCGTACTAGCGCCGGCTCAAGACCGGACGCGAAAAGGGAGGACGAACATGAGCGCAGCGACCATCCACGAACCCGTCGGTCGACATCAGAGCAAGACCGCCGCGGCGAGCGGCTGGATCGGCTCGGCGCTCGAATACTACGACTTCTTCATCTATGCGACCGCGGCTTCGCTCGTCTTCCCGCAGATCTTCTTCCCCTCCAGCAATCCGACGACCGCCATCGTGGCCTCGCTCGCGACCTATGGCGTCGGCTACGTGGCGCGCCCGATCGGCGCGATCTTCCTCGGTCACTGGGGCGACCGGCACGGGCGAAAGAACCTCCTGCTCGTCTGCCTCTTCATGATGGGCCTCTCGACCATGGCGGTCGGGCTGCTTCCGACCTACGCGCAAGCAGGCATCTGGGCGCCGACGCTGCTCGTGGTCCTGCGGCTCATTCAGGGTTTCGCGGTCGCCGGCGAGATCTCGGGGGCAAGCTCGATGATCCTCGAGCATGCGCCGTTCGGCCGCCGCGGCTATTTCGCCAGCTTCACGCTTCAGGGCGTGCAGGCGGGCCAGGTGCTTGCGGCCGCGGTCTTCCTGCCCTTGAGCTACGCGCTGCCGAACGAGGCGTTCATGTCGTGGGGATGGCGCGTGCCGTTCCTGCTCAGCGTCGTCGTCCTGTTCGCCGGCTACATCATCCGTCGCGAGGTCGACGAGACGCCGGCTTTCGCCGAGGAGCAGGCCCACCGCGACGTCCCGAAGGCGCCGGTGATCGACGCGGTGACCAACCACTGGGACGACATGCTCAGGGTCGTATGCATGGCGCTGATGAACGTCATCCCCGTCGTCGCGACGATCTTCGGGGCGGCTTACGCCGTTCAGCCGGGCTACGGCATCGCCATGGACAAGAGCGTCTATCTCTGGATCCCGGTCATCGGCAATGTCGTCGCGGTGATGGTCATTCCCTTCGTCGGCGACCTCTCCGACCGGATCGGCCGGCGCCCGCCGATGATCGTTGGCTCGCTCCTCGCTGGAGCGCTCGCGTTCGGCTACCTCTACGCCATCAGCATCCACAGCGTACCTCTCGCCATCCTCCTGTCGATCCTGATGTGGGGCGTCGTCTATCAGGGCTATAACGCGGTCTACCCGAGCTTCTATCCGGAGCTCTTTCCGACCCGCGCGCGCGTTTCGGGCATGGCGATCTCGCAGAACGTCGGCACCATGCTGACAGCGTTGATGCCGGCCGCGTTCGCCGCCATCGCGCCGCCCGGATCGTCGAACGTCCCGCTGACCATCGGCGCCTGTGCGTTCGCCGTCACGATCATCTCGTCGATCGCCGCCTACAGCGCCCGCGAAACCTATCGTGTGCACCTCAACGATCTCGGCGAGCGCAACGCCGCGCCGGTCGACAAGATCGAGTATGATCGCCTGCGGCGGGCCGTCGCCTCGGCGTGAGGCGTCTCCAGGACCAGTCTTTGAGGAGAATTGTTCCATGACCGAACTCGGCGTCGTCCGACGCACCATCGAGCGGCCGGACCGCGCCGCCGTCGACCGGCTCGCGACCTTCGGCGCCGCGACCGTCCATGAAGCGATGGGGCGCGTCGGCCTGATGCAGCCCTATATGCGCCCGATCTACCCGGGCGCGCAGGTCGCGGGCGCCGCGGTGACGGTGCTCCTGCATCCAGGCGACAACTGGATGATGCATGTCGTCGCCGAGCAGATAGCGCCCGGCGACATCGTGGTGGCCGCGATCACCGCCGAATGCACAGACGGCTATTTCGGTGACCTGCTTGCGACGAGTTTCCAGGCGCGCGGCGCGCGGGCGCTCGTCATCGACGCGGGCGTCCGTGACGTGAAGACGCTGACCGAGATGGGCTTCCCGGTCTGGAGCAAGTGCGTCAGCGCAAAGGGCACGGTGAAAGCGACGCTGGGCTCCGTCAACATCCCCGTGGTGTGCGCCGGCGCGCTCGTCGATCCGGGCGACGCGATCGTCGCCGACGACGACGGCGTGGTCGTCGTGCCACGCGCCTGGGTCGAAAAGACCGTCGCGGCTGCGGCTGCGCGCGAGGCCAACGAGGGCGAGAAGCGGGCGAAGCTCGCCTCCGGCGTGCTCGGCCTCGACATGTACAGGATGCGCGAGCCGCTCGAAAAAGCCGGCCTCAAATATTTCGACTGAGAAGGTCTCAAAATGAGCGCGTCAGGCAAGGCCGTCAGCGGGCCGTTCGAAAAGACCAAAGGCTGGCTCGACTGGTATGACGGCCCGACCCGGCCGCTCTTCAGGCTGCCGCCCGGAGCCGTCGATTCGCATTGCCACGTGTTCGGGCCGGGGGCCGAATTCCCTTATGCGCCCGAGCGCAAGTACACGCCCTGCGACGCGAGCAAGGCCGAGCTCTTCGCACTTCGCGATTTCCTCGGCTTCTCGCGCAACGTGGTCGTGCAGGCGACCTGTCACGGCGCCGACAATTCCGCCATGGTCGACGCCTGCCTCGCAAGCGCCGGCAAGGCGCGCGGCGTGGCCACGGTCAGGCGGAGCGTGACGGACGCCGAGCTCGAGCGCCTGCACGGAGCGGGCGTGCGCGGCGTGCGCTTCAATTTCGTCAAGCGGCTCGTCGACTTCACGCCGAAGGACGAACTCATGGAGATCGCCGGCCGGATCAAGCGGCTCGGCTGGCACGTCGTCATCTATTTCGAGGCCGTCGATCTGCCGGAATTGTGGGACTTCTTCACAGCACTGCCGACGACGGTCGTCGTCGACCACATGGGGCGCCCCGACGTAACGAAGCCGCTCGACGGCCCCGAGTTCACGCTCTTTCTCAAGTTCATGCACGAGAACGCCAACGTCTGGGCGAAGGTCTCCGGCGCCGAGCGCCTGTCGGTCGGAGGTCCGCCGGCGCTGAACGGCGAGCGCAACCCCTATCGCGATTTCGTCCCCTTCGCTCGGACAGTCGTCGAGACCTTCCCTGACCGGGTGATCTGGGGCACCGACTGGCCGCACCCGAACCTCAAGAATCACATGCCCGACGATGGGCTGCTCGTCGACATCCTGCCGCATATCGCGCCCGCGGAGGAGTTGCAGCGGAAACTCCTCGTCGACAATCCGATGCGGCTCTACTGGCCGGAAGAGAAAGGAGTCTGAACCATGGCTCTCGACAAGGAGTTCAAGGAGATTCCCGGCACAATCGTCTTCGACGCGGAGCAGGCGCGGAAAGGCTACTGGCTCAACCAGTTCTGCATGTCTCTGATGAAGGCCGAGAACCGCGCCCGCTTCAAGGCGGACGAGCGCGCCTACCTTAACGAATGGAAGCTGACCGAAGACCAGAAGCAGGCGGTTCTCGACCGCGATCTCAATCGGATGATGGCGCTCGGCGGCAACATCTACTTCCTCTCCAAGATCGGCGCGACCGACGGCAAAAGCTTCCAGCAGATGGCGGGCTCGATGACCGGCATGACCGAGGAGGCCTACCGCGAGATGATGGTCAAGGGCGGCCGCTCGATCGAGGGCAACCGAAAGGTCGGCGAGGGCGGCGACGCGCAGCGTCCCGGGAAGGACTGACGCCTTCCCCGCCCGTCACTCTTCAAGGACAAGAAACATGGCCCGCGTCACCGCCTCGCTCTTTACCTCCCACATCCCCGCCGTCGGCGCCGCCTTCGATCTCGGACGGACAAAGGAGGACTACTGGAAGCCGGTGTTCGCCGGATACGACGCGTCCAAGGCGTGGGTGAGCGCACACAAGCCGGACGTGATTTTCCTCGTCTACAACGATCACGCGACCGCCTTCAGCCTGCAGATGATCCCGACCTTCGCCATCATGACCGGTCCAGAATTCGCGCCCGCCGATGAAGGCTACGGCGCGCGCCCGGTGCCGAAGGTCATTGGAGATCCGGAACTCGCCTCGCACATCGCCTCGGAGGTGATCCAGCAGGACTTCGATCTCACCATGGTCAACGAGATCGACGTCGATCATGGCCTCACCGTGCCCCTGAGCTGCGTCTTCGGCAAGGTTGACGCGTGGCCGTGCCGGATCATCCCCTTCGCCGTCAATGTCGTGCAGCACCCCGTGCCGTCGGGCGCACGCTGCTTTGCGCTCGGACAGGCGATCGGCAGGGCGATCCGGAGCTATCCCGAGGATCTGAACGTCCACATCTGGGGAACGGGCGGCATGAGCCATCAGCTCCAGGGTCCGCGCGCGGGCCTCATCAACCGCGAATGGGACAACGCCTTTCTCGACCGGCTGATCGACGATCCGAAGGGCCTCGCGACGATGCCGAACCTCGATTACGTGCGCGAGGCCGGCAGTGAAGGTATCGAGCTTGTGATGTGGCTGATTGCGCGCGGGGCGATGTCGGACGTGGTCGAAGGCGCCGCAAAACCGAAGGTCGTCCACCGCTTCTATCATGTGCCGGCGTCGAACACCGCTGTCGGTCATCTCGTTCTGGAGGACGCCGCCTAAGGCTGGGCCCCATGACAACGTATCCGCCGCCCGTCATTGCAAAGAGCATGGCGACGAAGCAATCCGAAGGCCCCACACGCAGCAGCTTCTCCGGATTGCTTCGCTTCGCTTGCAATGACGGTTTCTTTCCATCGACGGCTTCTCAGGGGACATTATGACCAAGACCATCAAAGTCGCGCTGGCGGGGGCCGGCGCCTTCGGCCTGAAACACCTCGACGCCATCAAGCTGATCGATCGCGTCGAGGTCGTCTCGCTTGTCGGGCGCGAGCTCGACAAGACCAAGGAGGCGGCGAAGAAGTACGGGGTCGGCCACGCCACGACCGAGCTTTCCGAGACGCTCAAGGTTCCAGGCCTCGACGCGGTCATCCTGGCCACGCCGACCCAGATGCACGCGGCCCAGACGATCGAGTGCCTTGCCGCCGGCAAGCACGTCCAGGTCGAGATCCCGATGGCCGACAGCCTCAAGGACGCCGAGGCGATCGTCGCCATGCAGAAGAAGACCGGCCTCGTCGCCATGGCCGGCCACACGCGCCGCTTCAATCCGAGCCACCAGTTCGTCCGCAAACGCATCCTGGCCGGCGAGTTCCATATCCAGCAGATGGACGTGCAGACGTATTTCTTCCGCCGCACCAACATGAACGCGCTCGGCGAGGCGCGCTCCTGGACCGACCATCTCCTCTGGCACCACGCCGCCCACACTGTCGACCTTTTCGCCTATCAGGCGCGCTCAGCCGTTGTGAAGGCGAACGCCGTCCAAGGCCCGATCCACCCGACGCTCAAGATCGCCATGGACATGAGCATCCAGCTCAAAGCCGAGAACGGCGCCATCTGCACGCTGTCTCTGTCGTTCAACAACGACGGCCCCCTCGGCACGTTCTTCCGCTACATCGGCGACAGCGCGACCTACATCGCCCGCTACGACGATCTCTATACCGGCAAGGACGAGAAGATCGACGTCAGCAAGGTCGACGTCTCGATGAACGGCATCGAGTTGCAGGATCGCGAGTTCTTCGCCGCCATCCGCGAGGGGCGCGAGCCCAATTCGAGCGTGGCACAGGTATTGCCCTGCTACCAGACGCTCGGCGCGCTCGAGAAGCAGCTCAAGGCGGGGTGAAACAGGGGGCCCGTCCCCTCGTGCTGAGGAGCGACGCCGGAAGCCGGCGCGTCTCGAAGGAGGCTCCAGAAGACGTGGTCGGTTCGGCTCCGCGACACGTCCTTCGAGACGCCGGCCTCGCGCTCGACGACGCCTATCCCGGCTTCGACCGGCGCCGGCGCTCGGCCTACATGCTCGAGCGGATGACGACCCATGGGCGTAGGCGCGCGGCGGAGATGCGCGAGGTCGCGCTGACGGTCGCCGACCTCGGGCTCGATCCCGCGATGTCGGAGGCGTCCGTCCCGCGGCAGGAGGCGCTCGGCGGACTTGGCCTCCGCGCGACGAAGGACGACGACACAAAATTCTGGCCTCGCTCGCCGCCGCTGCGTCGAAGGGCCTTCCGTCCGGCGGACGGGAGGGCTAGGACAAAAGGCAACGATTTTCGAATCCGACAGGGAGGAATGAAGTGACCGCCAAATCCTTGATGCTTGCGGCCGCCCTCGGGGCGATGCTCGCCGCCGCGCCGGCGCTCGCTGACGACAACACGGTGACGGTCGGCCTCATCCTGCCGATGACAGGCCCGTCGGCCTCGACCGGCAAGCAGGAGAAGGCGGGCGCCGAGCTTTACATGCAGCAGCACGGCGACACCGTCGCCGGCAAGAAGATCGTGCTCGAGATCAAGGACGACACAGGCGCGGCCGACGTCACGAAGCGCCTGGCGCAAGAGCTCGTCGCCAACGATCACGCGGCCGCCCTCCTCGGCTTCGGCCTGACGCCGCTGGCGCTCGCTGCGGCGCCGATCGCGACCGAGGCCAAGGTGCCGGAAATCGTCAGCGCCGCCGCGACCGCGGCGATCACCGAGAAGTCGCCCTATATCGTGCGCACCTCCTTCACCCTGCCGCAGGCCGCGGCGCCCATGGCCGACTGGGCCTTGAAGAACGGCATCAAGAAGGTCGTCACCATCGTCACCGATTACGGGCCGGGCGTCGACGCCGAGAAATGGTTCGGCGACACGTTCGAGAAGGGCGGCGGCGCGATCGCCGAGAAGATCCGCGTGCCGCTGAAGAACCCCGACTTCGCGCCCTTCCTCCAGCGCGTCGAGGACGACAAGCCGGACGCCGTGTTTGTCTTCGTGCCATCCGGCTTCGGCGCCACCTTCATGAAGCAGTTCGTCGAGCGCGGCCTCGACAAGTCGGGCGTCAAGCTCATCGGCACCGGCGATGTGACCGACGACGACCTGCTTGCCGACATCGGCGACGCGGCGCTGGGCGCCGTCACCACGCACCATTATTCGGTCGACCACGACTCGCCCGAAAACAAGGCTTTCGTGTCCGCCTTCGAGAAGGCGAACAACGGCATGCGGCCGAACTTCATGGCGGTCGCCGCCTATGACGGGATGGCGCTCCTCTACCAGGCGCTTGAGAAGACCAAGGGCGACGCGAGCGGAGACGCGCTGCTCGCCGCGATGAAGGGGATGAGTTGGACGAGCCCGCGCGGACCGGTGTCGATCGATCCCGACACGCGCGACATCGTGCAGAACATCTATGTCCGCAAGGTCGAGAAGAAGGACGGCGGCCTCTTCAACGTCGAGTTCGCCACCATCCCCGACGTGAAGGACCCTTACAAGGCGAGCAAGAAGTAGGGTGGCGCTTAGGTAGATGCTCGGACGCGGCACATGGTCCCCAACCTCCGGCCTGAACCTGCGCCCACCCTCGTCCTGAGGAGCGGCGCCGCAGGCGCAGCGTCTCGAAGGACGGTCCAGCGGACACGAACGGCGCGTCCTGGAACGTCCTTCGAGACGCCCGCTCTGCGGGCTCCTCAGGACGAGGCCGCGCCTGAAGCCGCACGCTCATGCTGACGATCCTGTTCGACGGCGTCGCCTACGGCATGCTGCTCTTCGTGATGGCGAGCGGCCTCGCCGTCACGCTCGGCCTCATGAACTTCATCAACCTCGCCCACGGCGTCTTCGCCATGATCGGCGGCTACGTGACGGCGCTCATGATGGAGCGCCTCGGCGCGCCGTTCCTCCTTACGCTGCCGCTCGCCTTCCTCGTCCCCGCAATCGTCGGGGTCGTCCTCGAACGCACCCTCTACCGCCGCCTCTACGGGGCCTCGCCGCTCGATCAGGTGCTCTTCACCATCGGCCTCGTGCTCATGGCCATGCCGGTCGCCGACTACCTGATCGGCAACGAGGCGCGGCAGGTCAACCTTCCGGCGTGGCTGTCGGGCAGCTTCTCCGTCTACGGCGTCGGCGTCAGCCGCTACCGCCTGTTCATCGTCGTTGTCTGCGGAATCATCGCCGCTGCGCTCCAGCTCTTTCTCGTCAGAACCCGCTTCGGCGCGCAGCTTCGCGCGGCGGTCGACGACGCGCGGGTCGCTGGCGGCCTCGGCATCGACGTCGACCGGATATTTGCCGTCGCCTTCGCGGTCGGTACGGGCCTCGCCGGCCTCGGCGGGGCGCTCGCGGCCGAGGTCGTCGGCGGCGTCGATCCCTCCTTCCCGGTCAAGTTCCTGGTGTCGTTTCTTGTCGTCGTGGCGGTCGGCGGATCGAACGGCATCCTCGGCGCGCTCATCGGCGCGCTGATGCTCGGCGTCCTCGACGTCGCTGGCAAATATTACATCCCCTCGGTCGGCGCCTTCATCATCTACGCCGTCATGGTCGTGACTCTGATCGTGCGCCCACAAGGTCTCTTCGCCCGCGGGGACGGCCGGTGACAGCCGCGCCTTCCGCCACGGCGCAGCGGATCGAGGCGCATCTGGCGCGACGGCGCCGCTGGACGGCGCCCGAGATCGTCTTCTGGCTCGCCATCATCGCCGCGATTTTCCTCATTCCCTCGCGCGCCGCGCTGATCAACGAGATCCTGGTCGCGGGCCTCTTCGCCCTGTCGCTCGATCTGATCCTGGGTCTCGCCGGCGTCGTGTCGCTCGGCCAGGCCGCTTTCCTCGGAGTCGGCGCCTATGCCGCCGCGATCCTCGCGAGCCTCGGATATTCCGATCCGACGCTCGGCCTCGCGGTCGCCGCCGTCCTTGCCGGACTCGTCGGCCTGATCACGGCGCCGCTGCTGCTGCGCGGCTCGGACCTCACGCGGCTCATGGTGACGCTCGGCGTGTCGCTGCTGCTGGGCGAACTCGCCAATCGCAACGGATGGCTGACCGGCGGCGCCGACGGTCTGAACTTCTCCATGTCCCCCGTGCTCGGGCTCTTCCCGCTCGGGTTCACGGGCGAGCGCAACGCCGCGCTCTACAGTTTCGCGGTCCTCTTCGTCCTGTTTACGGCGGCGCGGAGGTTGCGCCAGTCGCCGTTCGGACTGGCGCTCAGCGCCATCCGCGAGAACCGCCTGAGAGCGGGCGCGCTCGGCATCGCGACCGGCTGGCGCATCGTCGTCATCTACGCGATTGCGGCGGCGTACGCGGGCGTGGCGGGAGCACTGCTCGCGCAGACGACGCAGATCGTGTCGCTCGACCTCTTCGACTTCCATCGTTCGGCCGACGTGATGCTCATGCTCATCATCGGCGGCGCCGGCTATCTCTACGGCGGGCTGATCGGCGCGGCGGCGTTCATCGTGCTGCGCGACGTCATCTCGGCGGCGACGCCGGAATATTGGGAGTTCTGGATTGGCGCGCTCCTGGTCGCGCTCGTCCTCGTCGGACGTGATCGCGTCCGCAACTTCGTCCTGAGGCGCGCCACCCTCCTCGCCCCGAACGCCGCACGGGGAGAAACCGCATGAGCCCGCCGGCGCTCGAGGCGCGCGGCCTTCACAAGCAGTTCGGCGCCCTGCTTGCGACCGACAGCGTGTCGTTTGCGCTCGAAGCGGGCGCGCGCCATGCGCTGATCGGCCCAAACGGCGCCGGCAAGACGACGCTGATCAACCTCCTGACCGGGGCGCTGAAACCCACCGAAGGCCAGGTCCTCCTGCAGGGCGACGACGTCACCCAGCGCTCGGCTGCCGAGCGCGTGCGGCTCGGCCTGTCGCGGACCTTCCAGATCAACCAGCTCTTTCCCGATCTGACGCCGATCGAGTCGCTCGGCCTCGCCATCTCCGAGCGCAACCGCTCGGGCGCCGACTTCTGGCGCGTCGCCGGAACAAAGCCCGCGATCGTCGCCGAGATCGAGGAGCTGATCGTCCGCTTCGGCCTCGAACCGGAGATGGACCGGCCGACCCGCGAACTGCCCTACGGCAAGCAGCGGCTGCTCGAGATCGCGCTCGCGCTCGCGACGAAGCCTCGCGTGCTCCTCCTCGACGAGCCAGCGGCGGGCGTGCCCGAGGAGGAGCGACAGGACATCCTCGCGGCCCTCGCCGAGCTTCCGGCCGACGTCGCGATCCTGCTCATCGAGCACGACATGGACCTCGTCTTCACCTTCGCCACCCGCATCTCGGTGCTCGTGCAGGGCCGGCTCCTGACCGAGGGGACGCCCGAGGCGATCGCCAAGGACGAGCGCGTGCGGGCCGTCTACCTCGGCGAGGAAGGGCATGGGTAGACTCCGACCTCGTCCTGAGGAGCCCGCAAAGCGGGCGTCTCGAAGGACGTTCGAGAGGACTCCGCGCGCCGACAAACGTCCTTCGAGACGCGGCGACTGCGTCGCCACTCCTCAGGACGAGGGTGCGGCCTCGAAGCGGTGGCGCGCCCGCCGGGGGATCCGCCATGGCTGAGCTTCTGCGCGTCGAGGCTCTGAGCGCCGGCTATGCGCAAGCGCGCGTGCTGCAGGGGATCGACTTCGCGCTCGAGGACGGGCGGTCGCTCGCCCTCCTCGGCCGCAACGGCGTCGGCAAGACGACGCTGATCGACACGCTGGTCGGCGTCACGACGCGCTTCTCCGGGAAGATCCGTCTCGGCGGCGCGGACATCACGGCTCTTTCGCCGCACGCCCGCGCGAGAGCCGGCGTCGGCTGGACGCCGCAGGAACGCAACATCTTCCGCTCGCTCACGGTCGAGGAGAACCTGACCGCCGTCGCCGTCCCCGGCCCCTGGACCGTGCGCCGGGTCTACGACCTCTTCCCCCGGCTCGAGGAGCGCAGGACCAACGGCGGCCGGCAACTCTCGGGCGGCGAGCAGCAGATGCTGGCGATCGGCCGCGCGCTGATGGTGAACCCCCGCCTCCTCCTCCTCGACGAGCCGACCGAGGGGCTCGCGCCGATCATCGTCGACGAACTCCTCGCCGCGCTCCGGGAACTCGCCCGCGAAGGTCTGTCGATGATCGTCGTCGAGCAGAAGCCGAAGAAGATCCTTCCCTTCACCGATCACGCCATCGTGCTCGACCGTGGACAGATCGCCCTGGACGCGCCGAGCGCCGAGTTCATCGCCGACCCGGCGAAACTCGACGCGCATCTGACGGCCGCCAAGAAGGACGCCGGCTGAAGAAACTCCGCCGCTGCTACTTCACCGCTCCCGCCATACGGCGGATCAGATAGTCGACCGACAGGCGCCCCGGTCCGCAGGCGATGATCGCGAGCGCCATCGCCGCCCAGGTGATGTGCACCGGCCAGCCGTCCGGCACGGTCAATTCGACAATCAGCGTCATGAACAGAAGCCCGAGCGCGGCGAAGCGGGTGGCGAGACCAAGGACCAGCAGGACCGGGAACGTGATCTCGGCGCAGCCCGAGAGGAACGCCATCGTCGCCGGCGCCGGATAGGGATACGGGCCGCCCGGGAGATGCAGCATGAATTCGTCGGTGAAGAGCGTGACGGCGGTGTCGTTCAGCCGCAGGAAGCCGTCCCACTTCAGGATGCCCGAGCGCCAGAACGGCACGGCGAGCGCAACCCGTAGCACAAGCTGGACGAGCGACGGCGGCGCGGCCGCGACGAGCATGCGTTCGATGCGGTCGACGAACCCGATCGCGGACGAGAGCACGCCCGCCGAAGGTTGCTTCGCGAGGCTGGTCACGTTGTCTCTCCCGGTTGCGCGCCAACGAAGGCGCCGGACTGAATCAGGGTGACGAGGCCCAAGCCGAGGTCGAAGCAGGGGCGGACCGCGAGCGCCGCGCCGGCCGCCGCCCCGAGCGTTCGGCCGGCGATCAGGCCTGAGACGAACTCGGCTTCGCCCGGCGCGAGGCGGCGCACGACGACGTCGAATTCGGGCCTTGTGACGAGGGCGTCCTCGGGCTCGCTCGCATCGATCCTCTCGACCGGCCCGGGCTCGCGGTTGGCGGCGAAAATGGCGACGGCGGCGAAAGAGGAGCGGACGATCCGCGTCGCCGGATGGGCTTTGAGCACGAGGCCGGCGAGGCGCTCGGGCGGAACGCGGGCGAGTTCATGCTCGCCAAGCGCCGGCGCGTCGGCGGCGTGGTAGGCGTCGAGCCAGGCGCGCTCGAGGCGGGCGACGTCGGCGAGCCACGGCATGGCTTCGGCGTGAGGATAGCGGGCGATGAAATCCGGAAAGTCGCGCCCGTACTCGAAGAGGAGCGCCGAGGTCGGCGGCGTCTCGCGGACATGGAAGCGCGCCATGGCGCGAAAGAAGTCGGGGCCGGTGATGCGCTGCACGGCGGGATAGACCGCAGCCAGCGCGTCGATGAGGCTGACGGTCACGTTGTTGCGATAGACCGCATAGCGCTTGTGCGGCGGCCTGCCCGCCGGCCCGGAGACGATTGCCGGCGTCTCGCGCGCCGGATCGAGCAGCGAGCCGGCGAAAGCCGCCGCATAGGATGCGTGTCCCGAGACAGCGAGGTCAGGCCGCATCGTTTCGCCTCATGCGCGGGCGGGTGCGGTCGAGGATCGCTTGCGCCGCGGCTGCTTCCGCCCGAAGCCTCTGCCATTCGGGGATGTCGCTGTCCCATTCGATGAGGGTCGGGATCGCTCCGGCGCGCGCGACGACCCATTCGAACAGATCCCAGACCGCGTCGGCGACCGGCCGGTCGTGGCTGTCGATCAGGAGCGGCGCGCCCTCGTCGTCGCTTTGTTCCGCGTGCCCGGCAAGATGGATCTCGCCGACCGCGCTCATCGGAAAGTCGCTGAGATAGGAAAGCGCCGGAAGCCCGTGATTGGTCGCCGAGACGAAGACGTTGTTGATGTCGAGGAGAAGGCCGCAGCCGGTGCGTCGCGCGAGCGCGCGAATGAAGTCCGTCTCGCTCATCGTCGACTGTTCGTAGAGGAGATAGGTCGAGGGATTCTCGATCATGAGCGGCCGACCGATCGCTTCCTGCGCCTGATCGACGTGATCGCTGACGCATGCCAGCGTCGCCTCGGTATAGGGCAGCGGCAGGAGGTCGTTGTAGTAGACCCTGTCGTGCGTCGACCACGCCAGATGCTCGGAGACGAGCGCCGGCTCGTAGCGCGTAACGAGCGCGCGGAAGCGCGCGAGATGCGCGACGTCGAGAGGGTCGCGCCCCCCGATCGACATGCAGACGCCGTGCAGCGAGATCGGGTGATCGTTGCGTATGGTCTCGAGCGCGCGATGCGGCGGTCCGCCGGCGCCCATGTAGTTCTCGGCGTGGACTTCGAAGAAGGCGCGGGCGGGCGGCTCGTCGAGGATGGCTTTGAGATGCTGCGGCTTGAAGCTCGCGCCCGCCAGCCCCTCGACGGAAAGCGCCGGAAACCGGGCCTGAGAGGGGTCTCGCGCAAGCGATGCGGTCAGATCCAGACCCATGTCGGTCTCCCGGTTTCCGGCGCTGCTTTTGGCGTCGTTTCGGCTGCTACATCGCGGTGAGGGAGCCGTGCTTGCCGTTGGGAAGCTCGATCGACGCGCAGGTTCCCCCTTGGACGAACTTCCACGAATTGCTCTGGAAATCGGCGGTCGACGTTCCCTGGCAGGTGGTGCCCGGGCCGGCGGCGCAATCGTTCTGGCCTTTCAGCGCGACCCCGAAACACTTCTCCTTGTGCGCGGCCATGGCGGCGGACTTCTCTGCATCGGTCAGCGGACCGGCGGCGGCGATGGTCGCGAGCGCGCTCGAAAGCGCGCTTGCGAGGACGAGCGAGGCGACAGCGGTCTTGGTCGTCATGAACTTTGCTCCGGTGTTGGGTTCGCCCCCTCTTCGAGGGACGACCCGAACTACGGAGCGGAGCGTGCGTTCGTTACATCGGCGTTTCGCCACCTCATCCCTCGTCGAGGCCCGACAGGTTCTGCGACGCCTTCCAGCGCTTGAGCAGAACGGCGCGCCGTTCGGGAATTTTGTTCGCCGTCACCTCGATCGAGCCGATGCGGTCGGTCCGGAAGTGGCGGAAGTCGCGCCTCAATTCGCACCAGGCGGCGACGATGCGGATCTCCTCCATATAGGCGATGAAGGTCGGCCAGATCGTGCGCTCAGTCGCGGTTCCGTCGCCGTTCCGATATGTGATGACGACCTTCATCCGGTCGCGCAGCGCCCGCCTCAGGATTGCTGCGTCGAACCGCTCCTCGGAGATGGGCTGAAGCGACATCGGCCGCAAGGACGGGTCGAGCACGACCGGACGAAGCGCTTCGGGCACGGATTGGGCGATCTTGGCGATGAGGTCGCGGGCGCCCCGCGCAAGCGCCGTGTCTCCGCGCCGCGCCACCCATGCGGCGCCGAGGACGGCGGCCTCGAGTTCGTCGGGCGTCAACATGAGGGGGGGCATGTCGTAGCCGTCGTCGAGCACATAGCCGACCCCGGCCTCGCCGGTCACCGGAATGCGCTGCGCCGTCAGTTCCGCCATGTCGCGGTAGAGCGAGCGGAGCGACACGCCGAGCTCGTCGGCAAGCGCGCGCCCGGTGACCGGCTTCCGCTTGCGGCGCAGGATCTGGATGATCTGAAACAGGCGTTCGGTGCGGCGCATCGCTCATATCTGCGGCGGCGAGACTGCTGACAGCAGGCTGGCAGCAGCCGTCTGGTACCGAATTTCCGTTGGACGAAATGTCCCGGAGGATCGAAGCATGGAACGGTACGGCGGCTGCGCCTGCGGCGCAATTCGGTTCAAGGTCATGGGCCCCTTCCTCGGCATGGGCGCCTGTCATTGCACGGACTGCCAGAAGGCGGCGGGCGGCGGGCCGAACTATGTGGCGCTTGCGCCGAAGGGGGCGCTCGTCGTGACCAGGGGAGAGGCGCGGCTCTTCCATTGCACGGGCGACAGCGGCGGCGACGTCGCCCGCGCCTTCTGCCCCGATTGCGGCACGCCGCTCTGGGGCTTGCCGCACCACGCGCCCTTCGCGACCGTCAAGGTCGGCGCCTTCGACGATTGGGCCGACCTCGCGCCGCAGATGCACATCTACGTCGAACTCGGCGCCGCCGTGGCACGAACTGGGCAACGGCCAGCCGACCTTCGCCAAGATGCCGCCCATGGAGGTCGGCTGAAGCAGGACGGGGCATGGTCAGACCCTCACCCTGGCCGCTTCGCGGCCTGTCCCTCTCCCTGAGGGAGAGGGGGACCCTTCCCCCTCGGGGGGAAGGTGGCGCGAAGCGCCGGATGAGGGGGCGCCTCACATCAGCGGCCTGCCGTCGGGCACGGGGATGCCGACGCGAATGAGGCGCGAGAAATCGGGCGAATGGTCGGCGGCCTTGGCGCGCTCGACAATCTTCGCGCGCTCGATCAGTTCGGCGAGCGGGATCGACGTGTCGACCGCGCCGTGTTCGTAGAGGTAGCCGGGAAGGTAGCCGTTGACGATCAGGCGCCAGTCGAACGGCAGCGCGCCGCCGAGGCTGCGGATGAGGCGCGTCACCGCGGTCGTGCAATTGGTGGTCAGCGAATTGTACCAGCGGGGCTCGCGCGCCAGCGCGTTCGCCTCGTCGACATAGCCGATGAGCAGCGTGCGGATCGCCTCGGGCGACGCATTGAGGCGATAGAGGCGCACGTCCTCGCCGCGCACGTTGGTGCGCAAGCGCACGATGTCGCGCTCGGTCGCCGCGATCGAGACGAGCGTGTGCGAGCGGAAGGCGTCGGCGACCGGCGAGTAGACTCCCCCCTTCTCGCGCCTGACCTCGAGCGACCAGGCGAGGACCTCGCCGTCGGCGAAGCCGAAGCTCATGATGAGATGGGCCATCTGCGGCCCGGCCCAGTAGGAGAGGATCAGATCGAGCGAATCGAGTTTCGACAGATCATAGGAGCGGGTCTCCCATCGCTCGGTGAAGTCGTCGTCGCTCCGCCAGTCGAAATCGCGCACGTCCGAGAGGGTGAGGATGTCGCCGTTGACCGATCCGGTCGTCTGCCGCGCGACGTCGGGCGTCCAGTCGCCGCCGGCGGGCGGCGTGATCGTGCTCCACCAGAGGGCGACGCCAGCGAAGAGGAGCGCGAAGAGGCCGGCGGCGCGCCAGCGCCAGCGCGAGAAGAGCGCGATCGCCGTCGCCACCGCCGCCAGGCCCGCGAAGGCGGCCGCGACCGCCCGGACGGCGTCCGGCGCCGGCAGGCGAAACCAGAGCGCCGCCGCGATCCACAAGCCGACGGGAGCGACGAGCAGGAGCGCGACGACGGCCCCAAGGATCGCGAGAGCAGCCCGCTTCGCCCTCATGTTTCTCGCCCCATCCCGCCCGACTCGTTTCACGCAAGGCCGGAGCATGCGGCGATTTGACCGCGATTGCCACGCTCCCGTCGCCATGGGATGACCGTTCGACGGAAGAGGGAATGACGATGGCTGCCGTAGAGCGATCTGTCCTCAGGATCGACCGACCCGAGGCGCAACAGGGGATGACTCCCGATCACTGCGTCCGGCCGCTTATGCCTGCGGCGATGCGGGGAGATTTCGCAGCGACCGACCCGTTCCTGGCGCTGATGGAAGATTGGTTCCCGCGGGGCGTTTTCGGCAAGCACCCACACCGGGGGATCGAGACCGTAACCTACGTCATCGACGGCCGCATCGACCACTACGACAATCAAGGTCACGCAGGCGCGATTGGGCCGGGCGACGTGCAATGGATGACTGCCGGTCGCGGCCTCATCCATAATGAAATCCCGGCTGAAGGGGTCACGGTTCACAGCCTGCAACTCTGGGTCAATTTGCCCGCGGCGGACAAGATGACCGCGCCGCGCTACCAGGACCTTGTCGGCGACGTCGTCCCGGTGCGGCGACAGCCCGGCGTGGAGGTTCGGGTTTTCTCGGGTGCGTCAGGCGGGGTGAGGGCGCCGACGAAGAATTTCGCGCCCGTCACAATGCTCGAATTCCGTCTCGAACAGGGCGCCTCGGTTCGCCAGGACCTGCCCGCCGATTACAACGCGGTCATTGTCGTCCTCGAGGGCGAGGGCTCGGTCGGCCTCGAAGGCAAGTCCGTAACGGCGGGCGACGTCGCCTGGCTCACGCGCGGCGACAGCGGCGAGGCGTCCGAAGTCGAAATTCGGGCGGGCGGCAGGCCTCTGCGCGCTCTGCTGTATGCAGGCCGTCCCTTGCATGAACCGGTCGTTGCGCGCGGTCCTTTTGTCATGAACACCGAGGCCGAGATCGAACAAGCCTACGCCGACTACCGCGCGGGACGCTTCGGCCCGGGATAGATCCGCGATACTTTTACATCAGATATATGTATATTAAGCAGCAAGAAAGTGCGTGACTTTCAAGGCGGGGACTCCGTCTTCGCGAGGAGCGAAGCGACGTGGCGATCCAGACACACCCGCCGCCTCCGACAACCGTGGGAGCCTATCGCCTGGGAGTTACGAAAGTGCGCAAGGGAGGTCTCAAGCCCTTGAGATCGCTGTCGGGCGTAACATTCTGCGTGAGCGACGCCCATCCGCCGGCGCGCGGCCCCGGCGCTTCAGGGCTTGACCAGCCCGAGCTTGATCAGGCTCTCGCCGCTGGCGACGATCGCCTCCTCGCGCGGACGCGGCGACCAGCCGAGGAGGCGCTCGGCCTTGGCGCTTGTCGCGTTCTTCGTCTTGCCGAGTTCCGGGACGATCTGCCGGATGGTCGGGTCGAAGAGCGACGCCGCCCGCACCATGAGGTCGGGCAGCACGCGGGTCTTGACGCGGCGCGCGGCGGGGCCGAGCCGGCTCTTCAGGATTTCGGCGATGGCGCCGAGCGCGATGAAGTCGCCCGACACGGCGAGGAAGCGCTCGCCCCTGGCGCGCGGGTCGGTCATGGCCTTCAGGTGCAGATCGGCGACGTCGCGCACGTCGACGACGCCGAAGCTCAGGCGCGGCAGGGCCGGCATCGCGCCGTCGAGCATGCGCTTGACGTAGACGACCGAGGTCGAGAGGTCTGGACCGAGCGCCGGACCGAAGATGCCGGTCGGATTTACCACCGCGAGTTCGGGGCCGCCTTCCTTCGCGACGAAGTCCCAGGCCGCGCGCTCGGCGATCGTCTTCGACTTGGCGTAAGCCGAGACGCCTGGCCCATCGACATCCGTCCAGTTCGTCTCGTCGAACGTCGCGGTCGGGTTGCGATGGCCATAGCCGATGGCGGCGAAGGACGAAGTGAGAACGACGCGCTTGACGCCCGCGGCGCGCGCGGCTTTCAGCACCCGACGGGCGCCGTCGCGGGCGGGGCGGATGAGTTCATTCTCGTCCTTCGGCACGTTCAAGGGGAAAGGCGACGCGACGTGCAGGACGAAGTCGGCGCCGGCCATCGCCTCCGGCCATCCAGCGTCCCGTTCGAGGTCGGCTGCGGCGAAGGAGAGGCGCAGGCCCTGCGCGCCGGCGCGGGCGAGTTCGGCGCGCACTCTTTCGCCGCGGGAGGCGTCGCGCAGCGTCGCGCGCACGTCGTGGCCCGCCGCGAGAGCCTCGATGATGCAATGGCCGGCGAGAAAGCCGGACCCGCCGGTGACGACGACGAGACTCATGTGCGCGCCTCTTGGTCTTGGAGTTGAGCTCCCGGTGGAGGCTCAGGGAGCAATACCCAGCCTGAACTGTCGCCGCTTGCGTCCCCTCCCCCTTGCAGGCGAGGGACAGGGCGGGGGGTCACGCGGACCATGGGATTGGCCGCGCCAAGGCTCACGATTCAAGTCCGTGAGACCCCCCCCTCCTCGATGAGGGGCGTCAGCCCGAATCGCCGCCGGCCTGGTGGCCGCCGCTCAAGGGGACGAAGGGGATGACCTTGCCGCCGAAAATGTCGGAGCGCGCGACCGTGGTCTGGCCGTCGGCGCCCGTCTTCTTTGTAACCTTGAGGATGTGCTGGGCGCCCGGCGGCCCGACGGGGATGACCATGACGCCGTCGGGCTTGAGCTGTTGAAGCAGGGGCGGCGGAATGTGGTCGATGCCGCAGGTGACGATGATCTTGTCGAAGGGCGCCGCCTCCGCCCAGCCGAAATAGCCGTCGGCGCTGCGGGTCGCGATGTCGGCATATTCCTTGTAGCCCGCGCCGATCAGCCGGTCGTAGACGCCCCGCGTGCGCGCCGCGAGTTCGGGGATGATCTCGATCGAATAGACGCGCGAGGTGAGATAGGTCAGCAGCGCCGACTGGTAGCCCGAGCCGGTGCCGATCTCGAGCACCTTGTCGCCGTTACGCACCTGCAGCGTGCTCGTCATCCGCCCCATCGTGCCGGGCGGCGTGATGGTCACGCCAAAGCCGATATCGATGTAATGGCTGACATAGGCCTGGTCCTTGTCCTCCGGCCGGGTGAATTCCTGGCGGGGCGTCAGGAGAAAGGCGCGCTTCTCGGCCGGCGTATAGAGGTCGCCGAACGCCAGCACCTCCTTGTAGCGGTCGAAGCGCCGCTCGAGATAGACGGGATCCTCGCTGGTGTTCGCCTTGCCCCAGGCGATGAAGGCGGCCTTGTCATTGAGCGGCGGCGACATGTCGCGGCCGAGCGCGGGCGCCGCCGCAAGTGGCGCTGCGAGCGCGGTCGAGGCCGTCCCGATCAGGAAGTCGCGTCTTCGAAATCATCCCCGCACGTTTCCTTTTGCTGGTTCGGCCGGTCCAATCGGCCAGTTTTGTGGCGCAAACGTGAACGAGGCTGCGATCATTCCCCCTCTCCCCGCCCCTTTGCGGGGAGAAGGGAGGCGTCGTTTAGCGGTCTAGGGCGCCGTGGAGAAAGCCGACGAGATCGGCCATGCCCGCCCGGGCGCCCGCCGGGTCGTAGCGGAGGCTCATGCCGAGCACCCGCTTTCCCCCGGCGAAGGCCGGATCGTCGAAGCAATGGCCCGCGCCGGGAAGGACGGTCAGCCGCACGTCCGGCTGTCCGTCGGCGAGGCGGCGACAGTCGGCGGCCGGCGTCACGGCGTCGGCCGCTCCGACCACGATCAGCGTCGGGAGGACGAGCCGCCGGCCGATCTGATTGGCGCAAGGGGGATAGAAAGCCGCGGCGGCGCGGAAGCGCGTCCCGTCCGGCGCGGCCGGGGAGGCTGCGACCTCGAGCGCGCCGTCGCCGCCTTGCGAGAAGCCGACGATGGCGACGCGTTTCGGATCGACGTCCGGCCGGCGGGCGAGAAAGGCGAGCGCGCCGAAGGCGTCGTCGCGGAGCGCCGGGAAGTCGACCGTGCAGGTCTCCTTGAGCCCGCGGGACGAGAATTCGTCGACGAAGAGGGCGACGAAGCCGCTTTCCGCCAGCGCCGCTTCGATGGCGCGGAGATTGGACGGCAGGCCGAGGCAGGAATGGAGCAATACGACCGCGGGGAACGGGCCCGCCCCCTTCGGGATCGCCAGCGTGCCGCCGATCGCCTGACCGGCGGCGCCGTCGAAGGCGACAGGATCGGCGGCCGCCGCGGGCGCTGCGGCGGCGAGGCCGGCGATCGCGAGGAGAGCCATGAGAAAGCGCACAGTATGCCGCCTTGGAGGAGGCCCCGACCGTCGAGGAGGCCGAGCCATGAGGCAGGCGCGGCGCCGGGTCAAGCGCGCGCCACGGGTTGAAACCTCAAACGTTGCCGCGCCCATCACGCGACACGGACCTCATCCTGAGGCGCCCTTTGCGCAAGCAAAGGGCCTCGAAGGATGTTCAGGGCCCGCCGACGGCTCCTGGGCTTGCCGCCTCCTGGAACGTCCTTCGAGGCCCCTTCGGGGCGCCTCAGGACGAGGTCGGTGGAGGCCCGTGCGATCCGTCAGCCATTTGGGATTTCGCCATGACGCGCGCCCCCGCCGGCCTTGCGCCTCCATGCCTTTGCGACTACAGGTTCCGCCGCCAAAGCCGGGCCGCCATAGCTCAGTTGGTTAGAGCGCTAGATTGTGGATCTAGAGGTCCCCCGTTCGAGCCGGGGTGGCGGTACCACAGGCAAATGCAATCGCAGCGTCCTTGAAATCAGGGTCGACACGAACCGGCTTACGCAATGACCCGAAGACCCTTCACCCGCGAAAAATGCCGATCGTGGGTGACGATCGCGTCGGCCCCGACGTGATAGGCGGTCGCAACGATCGCAGCATCGGGGAGCTTCAGGCCGAGCGACTTCCGCACGCGCGCCACTTCAAGGGCAAGTCGCGCGTTCAGCGGGATGACGCCCCAACTGTCGAGCATCGCAAAATAAGCCTGCGCCGCGCCTTCGTCCTGCCGTCCGATCGGTCCCGCGACGACTTCCGCGACGGTGATGGCCGAGACGACGAACCTGATGCGTCCGGCTGCGTGCGCGTCGAAGATCGGATCGAAACGAGCCCGCAACGCCGGATGATTCTCGAGCCTGTAGATGATCGGCGCGGCGTCGAGCACGACGAGACTTCCCGCCGGCGGCGTCTCGATCACCGCTCCCATTCCTCGCGCATCTCGCGCAGCGTCCTTGCGCTGTCGTCGCCCCAGTAGCCCGCGCCCGAGCCGATGAGCTCATCCGGAAATGGCTTCTGACGGGCCCGCGCCTCGTTGATCGGCACGAGCGCCGCGATCGGCTTGCCGTGCCGCGTGATGATGGTGGGCAAGCCGCGACCCGCGTTGTCCAGCAATTGCGGCAGCCTGGCGCGCGCGTCTTCCGCCCCGATCTTCGGTGGTTCGTAACTCATGCGGAAAACCGTACACTCTGTACGGCTTCAAGTCAATACCTCATGTTCAAGGTGTGAGTCAGATCTTCCTCGTTTCCGCCGCTCGAACTCAAAGCAGCACGCGGCGGATGTCGGTCAGGAGGTCGGCGAGGCGGCGCGTGAAGCGGGCGGCGGCGGCGCCGTCGATCACCCGGTGGTCATAGCTGAGGCAGAGCGGCAGCATGAGGCGCGGCTGGAACGCCGCCCCATCCCACACCGGCGCCATGCTCGCCCGCACGACGCCGAGGATGGCGACTTCGGGCGCGTTGACGATGGGGGTGAACGCCGTGCCGCCGATGCCGCCGAGCGAAGAGATGGTGAAAGTCGCGCCCTGCATTTCGGCCGGCGTCAGCTTGCCTTCGCGCGCTTTCGCCGAGAGCGCGCCGAGTTCGCGCGCGATGTCGGTGACGCCCTTGCGGTCCGCCTCGCGCACGACCGCGACGACGAGGCCGTCGGGCGTGTCGATGGCGACGCCGATGTTCCAGTAGTTGCGCGTGACGAGCGCGTCCTTCGTCGGGACGAGCGCCGAGTTGAACAGCGGAAAGGCTTTCAGCGCCGCGACCGAGGCCTTGATGACGAGCGGCAGCAGCGAGACGCGATAGGCGTCCTTGTCGGCCTTGCCGGCTTCGTCGAGCGTGCGGCGGAAGGCCTCGAGCTCGGTGATGTCGGCCTCGTCGCAATGGGTGACATGCGGGATGTTCAGCCACGAGGCGTGCAGCCGGGGCCCGGAGATCCGTTTTATGCGCGAAAGCGGCGTGACCTCGACGGGCCCGAATTTTTCGAAGTCGACGGTCGGGACGTCTGGGATCGCCGTCGCCGGGAGAGTGACGCCGCCGCCGCGGAAGGCGGTCTTGACGTCGTCCTTGGTGACGAGGCCCTTTTCGCCCGTGCCCTTGACGCCGGCGATCTCGACCCCGAGTTCGGCCGCGAGGCGCCGCGCCGCCGGACCGGCCTGCGCATTCGCCAGCGCGCTCGCGGGCGCGTGCGCCGCGGCGGCCGCGCCGCGCTTGGCGGCGGCGGCCTCGACGTCGGCGCCCTGGATGCGGCCGCCGGGGCCGCGGCCCTGAACTTCGAGCAACGCCACGCCAAGCTCGCGCCCGAGACGCCGCGCCTTCGGCGTGGCGCGCAGGTCGCCCTGGGCTTCCGCCGTCGTCGGCGCTGCCTTGTCGGCTTCGACGGCGGGACTGTCCGAGGCCGCCTTTGCGGGGGCGGCAGGCGCCGCGGCGGCGCTGGCGCCGGCCGGCGACTTCTGCTCGAAGGCCTCGCCCGGCGCGACGATCCAGCCGACGACCGTCGCGACCGGCAGTTCGTCGCCGGGGCGCCCTGTGACGCCACGGAGCACGCCGGCGGCCGGCGATTCGACTTCCATCGCCGCCTTGTCCGACTCGATCTCGAACAGGGCCTGTCCTTTCGTCACGGCATCGCCTTCGTTGGCGAACCACTTGGTGATCTTGCCCGTCGTCATGTCCATGTCGACGCGCGGAAGGATGACTTCGACGGCCATGATTTCAGACCCGACCCTCGGCGAGCTTGCGGGCGGCGGCGAGGATGTCGTCGGTCTGCGGCACCGCCGCCTTCTCGAGGATGGGCGAGTAGGGGATCGGACAATCCGCGCCGCCTAACCTGAGGATCGGCGCGTCGAGAAAGTCGAAAGCCTCGCTCTCGGCGATCGCGGCGCTGATTTCGGCGCCGATGCCGAGCGTCTTCACGCCTTCGTAGACGCACAGGAGCCGCGACGTCTTCTTGACGCTCCGGCTGATGGCGTCGATGTCGAACGGACGGAGCGACCTGAGATCGATGACCTCGGCCTCGACGCCGCCTTTGCCGAGTTCGGCCGCCGCGTCGAGCGCCTTGCCGGTCATGATGCCGGAGGCGACGATCGTGAGATCGCGCCCCTGCCGGCGCACTTCGGCCTTGTCGAGCGAGGTCGTGTAATGGCCCGCGGGAACCTCGCCCTTGGTTTTGTAAAGGAGCTTGTGCTCGTAGATGATGACGGGGTCGGGATCCTCGATCGCCGCGAGCAGCATCCCCTTGGCGTCGCGGGGCGTGCTCGGCTCGACGACCTTGAGGCCGGGGACGTGCGCGAGCCAGGCTTGCAGGGCCTGGCTGTGCTGGGCGGCGGCGCCGGTGCCCGAGCCGGACGGCAGGCGCACGACCATCGGCACGGAGACCGAGCCGCCGAGCATGAAGCGCAATTTCGCCGCCTGGTTGACGATCTGCTCCATCGCCAGCGTCACGAAGTCGGAGAACTGGATCTCGAAGATCGGCCGCATGCCGGTCAGCGCCGCCCCGACCGCGACGCCGGCGCCGCCGAGCTCCGAGATCGGCGTGTCCATCACCCGGTCCTCGCCGAAGCGGTGGACGAGGTCGCCGGTGACCTGGAAGGCGCCGCCGTAGACGCCAACGTCCTCGCCGAGCAGAATCACCCGGTCGTCCTTCTCCATCGCGATCGCGATCGCCTCCTGGACGGCCTGGGCGTAGGTCAGTTCGCGAACAGCTGTGTCCATGGGTGGAGGCGTCCTATCGCGTGTACACGTCGCGCAAGAGATCGGCGGTCGAAGGAACGGGGCTCGCTTCGGCGAAGGCGACGCCCTGCTTGATCTCCTCCTCGACCTCGGCGCGCACCGCGTCCATTTCCGCGTGGGTCATGAGATTGAACGCTTCGAGCTCGCGTTCGAACACGTCGATCGGATCGCGCCCGCGCCACATCTCGATCTCTTCCTTGGTGCGGTAGCGGTTGCGGTCCGACTTCGAATGGCCGCGGATGCGGTAGGTCATGGCTTCGATGAGGCTCGGGCCCTCGCCGGCGCGGGCGCGGTCCGTCGCCTCGAACGAGGCCTGGGCGACCTCGGAGAAATTGTTGCCGTTCACCGTCACGCCCGGCATCGAATAGGCCTTGGCGCGCTCGGCGATGAACTTGACCGCGGTCGACCGCTCGGCCGACATCGACATGCCGTAATTGTTGTTCTCGCACACGAACACCACCGGCAGCTTCCAGATCGCGGCCATGTTCAGCGATTCGTGGAAGGCGCCTTCGTTGTTCGCGCCGTCGCCGAAGAAGCAGACGACGACCGCGCCGGTCTTGCGCCGCTTGGCGCTGAGCGCGGCGCCGACGGCGATCGGAATGCCGCCGCCGACGATGCCGTTCGCGCCGAGATTGCCCTTGCTGGGATCGGCGATGTGCATGGAGCCGCCGCGGCCGCGGCAATAGCCGTCCTCGCGGCCGAGGAACTCGGCGAACATGCGCCGGACCTCGGCGCCCTTGGCGATGCAATGGCCGTGGCCGCGATGCGTCGAGGTGATCATGTCGGCGTCGGTGAGCGGCATGCAGGCGCCGACCGCCGTCGCCTCCTCGCCGATCGAGAGATGCATCGTGCCGTAGCTCAGGCCGCGCACATAGGCGTCCTCGGCGCTTTCCTCGAACCGTCGGATGAGCACCATCTTGTAGAGGGCGTTGCGCAGTTCGGCCTTGGTCAGCCGCTCGTAGATCGGCGGACGGTTGGTTTTCGGCGGGACGGCGTTCTCGACGGCGGCGGTGCTCATCAACAAATCTCCGGCTGCTCCTGCGCCTGAACCGTCAGTTGGGGGCGAACTGGCCGTCCGACTGGTCGAGGCGGCGGCGGATCTGGGTCAGAAGCAGCGTGTCGTCGGGGGCGCAATTGTCATAGGTGAGCTTTTCGCCGGCCTTGATCGGCTTCGTGACCTTCGAGCGCTCGGCGAGACCGAGCGGCAGCGCTGCGCTCTTGCGCGCGTCGAGCCACTCCATGGCGAAGCCGCGATAGTCGTATTCACCGATCTTGCCGAGGGTCTGGCCGGGCGCAAGATCCCGCTTGGCGACCGCGGCGCATTCGCCGACCGGGCGATCGAGCGGTTCGAGATCGGCGCGGCGGGCGCGCGCCGCGCGGATCGCCGACAGCGTCACCTCGAGGCTCGTCAGATGGTAGGGCCTGAGCAGGCTGAAGCACGGGCCCGGGCCGACCTTGAGGTCGATCATGCGCTCGAGCACGCGCGGATGGCGGGGTTTGACGACGCAGAAGACGCCGGGCGCCACGCCCTCGCCGATCGAGTAGTCGACGACGCCGGACTTGGAGAGAATGCCGCCGTCGGCCTTGGTGCAGAGCACCTGCGCAAGCTTATCGCGCGACGCCTTCGGCCCGTGCATGCCGGGCACGTCCGGCACGAGGCCGGTCGCATTGGCGATCGCGGTCATTTCGATCGCGGTCTTCGAGCCGTCGACGAACTCGACGAGCATGCGCGCGTTCATGTTGCGCTCGCGCGCCTCCTTCTCGAAGGCGTCGGGGGTCGCGTCGAACTGCAGCGGATTGTTCTTGCCCTTGCCGGCCGCGACGATCTCGAAACCGAGCGCCTGGGCGAAGCCGATGAGTTCGATTGTCGCCGCCGGCTCGTCGCCCGCAGCGCCAGTGAACATGACGCCGGCCTTCCGCGCTTCCGCCTTGAGGAAGCGTCCGATCGTGATGTCGGCCTCGACGTTCAGCATGACGATGTGCTTGCCGTGCTTCATCGCCTCGAGTGCGATGAGGGTGCCGACGCTCGGGTTGCCGGTCGCGTCGATGACGACGTCGATGCGGCCCGACGAGCACAAAGCCTGGTAGCTCTCGGTGAGGGCGACTTTGCCCGTTTCGATGGCGCGGTCGACATCGGACGCCTTTGACGCCGTGACGATGTCGCCCTCGGCGTGGCCCGCCATGACGGCTGCGGCCCGCGCCGCGTCGATGACGATCTCGGAAATCGCGCCGAGCCTCACGCCAGACATCTGCGCGATCTCGACGACGATGTCGGTTCCCATCTGGCCGGCGCCGGCGAGTTCAACCGTCAATGGACCGTGGGCCTTTGCGTAGGCGTCGATCTCGGCCGCGAGGCCCACTCTAGACATGCTCGACAAGGGTCCGCTCCGTTCCTGGATGAAATGAGCCGCCGCCCGCAGCCGGGCGCCGAAGAGCGACAAGCCGCGCAGGCGCGGACTCTTGACCGGGTCGCCGCCGTGGCGACGAGGCTCTCGGGTTCTGTCGGCTGCCAGACGGTATCCGCACGCTCGCGCTTCCCCCAGCTTCCTGTAAGGCTTTAACCGGCGCGCTCCGGCGCGTCGGGACCAGCGTCAGGTTGACGCCACGGATAGTGAACTTTTTGCACTTTGTCAAGACTAGTGTTCAGAACTTTTCGCGTTAACGCTGCACAAGTGTTCAACGGTCGCCTCCTCGAACAGGAGCTGGACGGCGGATCGCGCCGCCGCGATTGACAGCGTGGGAAATGAGCGGCATTCACCGGCGCGCCGGCGCCGAACCGAGAATAGGCCGGGCGCGCCAACCTCCCGGGTCGCGGCGCTTCTGAAGCGGGGCGAAAGTGCCAAAGGGCGTGAAGTCGAGCGAAGCTCGCGGGCCTGATCTCACCGAAGCGCTTGGGCGCCGCGCGCCGCGGCTCCGCCAGCGCGTCGCCTGGATGTATTACGTCGAGGAGATGACGCAGAGCGCCATCGCCGACGCGCTCGGCATCGGGCGCATCACGGTGGTGCGGCTGCTTGCGGAGGCGCGCGGCCTGAACGAAGTGCGAATGGCGCTGAGCCGAGACATCGTCGGACTGTCGCGGCTCGAATTCGACGTGCAGAAGAAGTTTGGCCTGCCGGAGGTCGTGGCGGCGCCGATCTCGTCCGAACGGAGCGATCCGGCCAATGCCGTCGCTGCGGCGGCCGGGGACGCGATCTCGCAGATGTTGCGCCCCGGCATGAAGATCGGCCTGGGATGGGGCAATACCCTCAATCGCACGCTCGGCTTCATTCAGGAGCGGCAAGTCCCGAACCTCAGCGTCGTCTCGCTACTCGGCGGCATCACGCGCGCCCGCCACTACAATCCGGCCGAATTCGCATGGCAGTTCTCGCGCGTCTTCATGGCCGATTGCTACCTGCTCGCGGCGCCCGCAGTGGTCGACAGCGCCGAAACGAAGCGCACGCTCATCGAGCGGTGCGGGCTCAAGGAGGTCTACGACCTGTCGAAGTCGCTCGACGCCGTCGTCGTCGGCGTCGGCACGACGACGCCGCAATCCACGACCAACTATTACGGCGTGCTTTCGAACACGGAACTGCGGGAACTCCGCGCCTGCGGCGCGGTCGGCGACCTGCTCTACAATTTCTTCGACGAAGACGGACGCATCGTCGATCATTCGATCAACAAGCGGGTCATGAGCATTCCGCTCTCGACGCTCGCCGCGGCGCCCGTGCGCGTGCTCGTCGCCGGCGGCAGGGAGAAGATCAAATCTCTGATCGGCGCTTTCAAGTTGCTGCGCCCAACGCTCGTGATCACGGACGAAGCGACCGCCGGTCTGCTGCTCGATGACGGCGTTGTCGGCAAGAAAGCGAAGTGAGGCGGCGCGATCAGGGCAGAAACGGCGTCATCGCCGCGAACTCCTGCGCAAGCGCCGCGGTCGGGTCTCCGCTGCGCAGAGCCGCCGACAATTCCGCAAACCGCGCGTCCACGGCGAGATCGGCCGAGTTGACGAGAGCGTCGAGATCGCCGTTCGAATTGTCCTTCGACGCCAGCGCGATCGCCAGCCCGAGCGTCAGCGCGCAATAGTCGTTCGGCGCGTGCGAGAGATTCTTCGGCGCCTGCTCGCCGAGCGCGTTCGACACGATCTCGCGAACCGGATGAACCGCGGCCAGTTCGGCGGCGAGCGCGGCGGACAGCCGGACCGCGGCGTCGGATCGCTCGGCCGGCGAACGCGACGCGTTGAGGACGACACGGATCAGATCGCCGTGAAGCGACCGGAACGAGGACAGGGCCTCGTCGACCGCCTGCTCCGAGACGAGGAACAGGCTCAATCCGAAACGGCGCAGGAGACCTTTCAACGCATAGTAGATTTCCGGAACGAAGAGCTTCTCCTCCTCCGCCCTCGGGCTCACGTAGGCGGAGATGGGTTGCGGAAAGGACGCGTTCGCCTGGCGCTGCTGCTCGGGCATGAAGGCGCTCGCCGCGGCCTCGACCTGGGAAAAGACGGCGTTGGCGGCGAGCGCGACGGGCAGCGGCACGTGGGGCGTGAACCGCAGGGCGCGCTGACCCTCCGGCCGCGCGCTCCGCCGCAGCCGGTAGCGCACGTTGCGCAACTGGTCCTTGACGGCCAGAAGGAGGTGGTCCGAGATATGCGTCCT
This sequence comes from uncultured Alphaproteobacteria bacterium, assembly GCA_963829505.1. Lineage (GTDB taxonomy): Bacteria > Pseudomonadota > Alphaproteobacteria > Rhizobiales > Beijerinckiaceae > Roseiarcus. The sequence goes on along the minus strand of CAWHIL010000004.1, from coordinate 130,549 downwards.
GGTCACGGGGGTCGCGCCATCACCTGATTTCTTAACCATACCAAGACGGCGGGATCTTTGCGAGGCGGTTCCGCGCCGGTTTGCGGGCGGACGCCGGGGACCGGAAGCCTGCCGCCCCGGCCGCGGGACGCTTATGACGCCATCGACGCCAGAGCCCGGCCGACCTCCCTCCAGTCGCGCGCCACGACCTCAGCCCCGGCGTCGATGAGACGTGGCCCATGATCGGGGCCGACATGGGCGCCGCCGAGATAGCCGATCGCGCGCATCGCAGCCGCCGTCGCGCCCCGCACCCCCGGCGCCGAATCCTCGATGACGACGGCGCCGCTTGGCGAGACGCCCATTTCGGCCGCGGCGTGCAGATAGATGTCGGGGGCCGGCTTGCCGCGCGCCACCATCCCCGTCGAGAACACGGCCTCGCCGAAAAAGGGGGCGACCCCCGCGGCGGCGAGGCTGAAGCGAATGCGCTCGAGGTCGGAAGACGAGGCGACGCAGCGGGCGACAGCCGAGGCGCGCAAAAAGTCGGGAAGGCCGGGCGTCGGCTTCAGTTCCGCCGCAAACAGTTCGCGCATGCGCGGCCACAGCCGTTCGCGGATTGCCTGCCCGATCGGCCGCCCGCCCGCCTTTTCGATCCGCGCGAAGATATCGGCCTGCTTGAGGCCGACGCACTCGGCCCAGACGCCGTCCGAGACCTCGAGGCCGATCGGCGCGAGGATGTCGTTATAGGCTCTCGTCGACAGAAGCTCGCTGTCGACCAGAACGCCGTCGCAGTCGAAGATGATCAGGCTCGGCCACGAGGTCATCGCTCGGTCATGGCCCCGGTCTTGGCTCGGTCATAGTTCGGTGACGCATTTCTTGGCGAGCGGGATCGAGGCCGGACTCATGCTGAGTTCGGTCACGCCGAGCGCAACGAACTTTTCGATCATCTCGGGCCTGGCCGCCGCTTCGCCGCAAACGCCGACCCAAATTCCCGCCGCGCGCGCCGCCTCGCAGATCATGGCGACGGCTTTCAAGACCGCGGGGTGATCGGCGCGATTGAGCCGGCCGACGCGCGGGTTCATGCGATCGGCGGCCATCACGTATTGGGTGAGATCGTTGGTTCCGATCGAGATGAAGGCGGCCTCGCGGGCGAGCGCGTCGGCTGCCAGCGCGGCCGCCGGGGTTTCCGCCATGATGCCGAGTTCGAACGCCCGATGCGGAACGCCCTCGGCCTCGAGCTCCTGGCGGCATTCCTCGATCACCCGCCGGGTGGCGCGGATCTCCTCGACGTCGGCGACCATCGGAATCATGACCTTGAGATTGCCGCGGGTCGCGGCGCGCAGGAGGGCGCGGATCTGCGGCTTGAACACGTCGGGCTGATCGAGGCAGAGTCTCACGCCCCGCCAGCCGAGAAACGGATTGTCCTCGTGGGGCACGAAGATGCCCGGCGTCGACTTGTCGCCGCCGATGTCGAGGGTTCTGACGATCACGGTGCGCGGGGCGAAGGCTTCGGCGAGCGCCAGATAGACCGTCGCCTGCTCCTGCTCGGTCGGCGGGCGCTTGCGCTCCATGAAGAGAAGTTCGGTGCGGAAGAGCCCGACGCCCATCGCGCCCGCCTTCAGGGCCGCCTCGATTTCCTTGAGCGACCCGAGGTTGGCGCCGATCTCGATCAGCCGCCCGTCGCGCGTCCTCGGCTCCATCCTGGCGTAGGCTGCAAGCCGCTCCTTGCGCGCCGCGGTTTCGGCGACGCGGGCCCGGAACACGGCCGCGATGTCCGGGTCCGGATCGAGCGCGACCTCGCCGGTCGTCCCGTCGAGCCCCACGAGCCTCGCCGCCCGCACGCGATCGGGGTCGACGTCGAGGCCGAGCACCGCCGGCACGCCATACGATCGCGCGATGATGGCGACGTGCGAGGTGGCGCCGCCCTTGAGGCTGACGAGGCCGCCGAAGGTTTCGATCGCCGCGCCCGCGAGATCGAAGGCGCTGATATCGTCGGCAAGCACGATTGCGCCCGGCGGGACGTCGGTCAGACTGGCGTCGTGCTCGCCGAGCAGCGCGAGCGCGACCCGGCGCGCGTAGGCGAGCACGTCCTCGCCGCGGGCGCGCATGTAGGCGTCCTCGAGCTGCTCGAATTCCCGTGCGACTTCCTGGCCGGCGTCGAGCGCCGCGCTGACCGCGTCGAAGCCCGATCGCACATGCGCCGTCATGCGGCCGAAGAGCTCGTCGTCGCGGCCGATTTCGGCGAGCGCTGCGAGAATGTCCACTTCCTGCGTGCCGGGCGGCGCGGCGGTCGTGCGCGCCTCGAGCTCGCGCTCGACCGCGGCCCGCGCCTCGCGCAGCCTCGAGAGTTCGGCCTCGATCTCATCGTCGGCGAGGACCCGGCGTGGCGGGTCGATGCGCACCGGGAGGAAGGCGAAGGCAGGGCCGATCGCAGCGCCGGCGCTCGCGGGCGCCCCGCGCACGATGGAAGACGAAGCAATGAGGCGCGAATTGGACGGCGCCGCAGCCGGCCCGCTTGCAGGAGGAGCGGAGTCGCGGGACGGCGCAGAGTTCGCCGCCTGCGGCGCTGCGGCCGGAGATACGACGGGCTGGACTGTCGCGTCGGGCGCGTCCGCGTCGCCGTGGCCGGCGTAGCGGCAGAGCGCCTCGATCGCCTCCGCCTCGTCGAGGCCGTTGGCGCGGACGACGATCTCCTCGTCCTCCTTGACGCTGAGCAGCATCAGCTTGACCGAACTCTTGGCGTTGGCGCTTTTGTCGCCGCGCACCACCTCGATGTCGGCGTTGAAGCTGCGGGCGAGCTTGACGAACTGGGTGGCCGGGCGGGCGTGCAGGCCCTCGTTCAGGCGAACCACGACTTTGCGTTCAAGCACCTTGGCCTCCGGACGAACATTGGCGACGCAAGCGAACGACGCTCGCCCTCGCTTCGCCCCCGCGACCTGCGCACCCGCGGAGGAGTAGCAAACCGCAGCCTCGACTTCGCGTCAGGTCTCGACCCAGATCTCCGCGCCCGGCTTCAGCGCCGCAGCGAGGCCTTCGAGATCGACCGGCTCGACGGTGATTTCGCCGGGGCGCGGCGCTTCTCCGGCACCGTTGTAGGTCACCACCACATGCCCGATCTCGCCGACCTTCTTCCAGGCGTAGTCGCCCATCGCGGTGATGCGGCTTGCGATCCCCGCAACGCTGAGGGTCGCGCCTACGGCGGGCGGCGCCGCCGTAGGCTCCTTTTGGACGCGATGCAGGACCGACACTTCGGCAAGCTCCGGCGGCGCCCCTTCGGCGAAGAGGATGAGGACCCCTTCGCCGACGAGTTCTCTTGCCTCGTCGCTGACCGCCGTGACGATTGTGGTGAAGCAGCGCATCCCGTGTCGTCCTCTCCGGTTACAGGAAGAAGCTGGCGATCCAGGCGATCACCACGGAGACCGGCCCCATGATCTGTCGACTGAACAGAACCGCGGGCACGCCGATTTCGATCGTTTGCGGTTGCGCCTCGCCGAGCGCGAGCCCGACGGGGATGAAGTCACAGCCGACTTGGGTGTCGTAGGCGAAGAGCGCCGGCAGAGACATTGCCGGCGCGATCGTCCCGTTGGCGATCTGCGGTCCGATGATCGCCACGCCGATGACCTGCGCGATGACCGCGCCCGGCCCCAAGATCGGGGACAGGAACGGCAGGCCGCAGATCGCCGAGATGACGAGGAGACCGAAGATGTTGTTGGCGAGCGGACCCATCGGCCTCGCCAGAATGTCGCCGATGCCGGTGTAGAGGATCAGGCCGATCAGCATGGTCACGAACGCCATGAACGGCAGGACGTTGCGGATCACCTGGTCGATGGTCTTGCGGCCGGCGTTGAAGAAGATGCCGACCACCCTGCCCGTCGCGCGGCCGATCGAGGCAATGATATCGATGATGCCGCCCGAGCCGCCAGCGCTGGCGGCAGCGGCAGCCGCAGCCGCAGCCGCCGAGGCCGGTCTCGGCGCGGTCGACGCCGCCGCGCCGGCAGCAGCCGCGCCCGTCCCGGCGAGCGTCACCGGCGCCGAACCGTCGGCGGGCGCGATATCGTTGACGCCGACGCCGGACACGTAGATGTCCTCGGTGATGAACTGGGCGAGCGGACCCGACTGTCCGACCGGAGTAATGTTGATCGTCGGGATGCGCTTGCGCGGGTAGACGCCGCAGCGCGCGGTGCCGCCGCAGTCGACGACCACGCAGGCCATCTCGCTCTCGGGCGGGGGCGCGCGGAACCCGTCGACCACCGTCCCGCCGGTCAATTCGGCGATGCGGTAGGCGATGTCGGGAATCTTGCCCCCGGTCACGGCGACGATCTTGTCGCGCTCGGGCGTCGGCGAGATGACGAGCGGGCCGCCCCATCCCTGACGTCCGCGGGTGATTTTCACAGCCTTGTATTTGGTATCGGTAGCCATAGCGCTCTGCCCCCAGTCCTAGAGTTCGACGCCTTGACGGCGGGCCATGAAAGCGGTGATCCGTTCGGTGAGCATGCCCTTGAGCAGGATCACGATCACGCCGACGATGAAGTAGTAGATGGCGACCGTCACATGGAAGGACGCCGGCACCTTGCCCGCTTTCTCCAGTTCGAGCAGCGCGACGAGAACGCCGCCCCAGACGAAATATTCGCCGGGGTTGGCGTGCGGAAAGAGCCCGGTGATCGGGTGGCAGAACGACACCGCCGAATCATAGAAGGCGGGCTTGTACTTCTCGTCGAGGAAGGTGCCGAAGGTGTAGGCCATCGGGTTGGTCAGGAAGAACATCGCGAGCACGGGGAGCACCGTGTAGCGCGTCAGGAAGGTGCGGCCCGCGGCGCGCGCGACGCCGTGAACTCGGTCTTCGCCGACAAGGCCGATGAGCGCGTAGAACGCCGTCATCAGCACGACGAGCGTCGGAATGATGCCGGTGACGAAGCTGGCGAACACCTGGCCGCCCTGCTGGAAGACGCCGATGAAGTGCTTGCCGATGGTGGTCAGCCAGCCGAGCTGCTCCTCCTGCGCGGCCGCCTTCACCTTCTCGGCGAAATCGGCGGGCGCGGCCTGAACCAGCACGATCATGTCGTGGGCGGCGCGCGCCAGTTGATCAGGCGGTCCGGCGAGCGCCGCGTATTCGGCCATACGAGGCCCGTGTGTCATGAGATGCGCCACAAGCATTCACGCCTCCTCCAGCTTCGACCAGCGATGGGTCTGGTCTCAAGTCATGCCAATTTGAACGCGGCGGCCGTTCCCGCCGCGCCCGTCGCGCCCTCGGTCTGGGCGCCGACCTTCTCGATCTGTTCGATCGCCTTGCCGATCGCGACCGCAAGGCCGGAATCGAAGCCCGGCGCCGCGATCCGGGCCTTGAGGTCGGCGAGCGAGACGCCGACGAGATCGTCGCGGGATTTGAATTCGGCGAAGACGCTGCGGCCCTGCATCACCCTGACGGTCCGGACGACGCCCGCGGGATCGACGACCGCCATGGCGATGACGCCCTTGCCGAGCCGCGCCGGGGCCGCGCCGACGCCGAGCACGCCGTCGGACCAGCTTCGCCTGAGGTCGGAAAACACGCGCTGATAATGTTGCGTCTGACGCCAGACGCCCCAGGCCTGAAGCACCCAGGCGATCGCCAGCGCGAGCAAGGCATATTGCCACCAGGCCATCGTTTCCTCCGCCGACATGCGCCTCGAATTGGGCGCGCGGGCTTGTCGTTCTTTAACCATGTCGAATTGAACACATGTATCTAAGACTGTCAATATGTACCAAATGGAAAATTCGACGGCGATGCAAAAGCGATGGCCGGCGAAGAGGTTCGCGACGCGCCCGGATCCAAATCTTCGTCGATGACGCCACGCTGCAGCCGGAGCCTGTTCCGAGGCGGCGAGAGCGCGCGGCGAAAAAGTGGATTCCGGTTTTCGCGATAAGCGCGCTTAAAATCAAAGGAGGCGGGGCGTTCGGCGATTTCGCCCGAATCGCCGAACGCTTTAGGCGTCCTCTTCCGCGTTCAGCCGTGGGGCGCTGGCGCCCGGCCGGCGGCTGAAATTCTCGGGGAAACTCCAGTTGGGCTCGACGCCCATGAAGAGATCGAAGAAGCCGATCGCGGTCGAGGGATTGTCCTTGAAATTCTCGCGGAAGGACTGCCAGACGCGGACATCCGTCATCAGCGGATTGTCCGGCACGTCCTCGGCGAAATCCTGGACGAGGATGGCGCGCACGAGACGCATGCAATAGGCGGCGTAGAGATAGCCTTCCGGCCAGAATTTGCAGGTCCCGGCCATCGGCTCCGGCGGGATGAGATTGTCGAACTGGCCGGCCCCGATCCGGCGCGCAGGGTTCGACTGGCAGAGTTCGCGCAGCATGAGGCCCGCGGCGAAGACGGCGAAGTCACGCCGGTTGCGGCGGCCCGCGGCGCGCTGCAACTCGAACGCCTTCGCCCAGCGGAAGAAGGCGCTGACCAAACCGCGTTCGTCGACCCGGTACTGGAAGTGAAATCGCCGCCCGATCTCGTCGGCCTGCTGCCTGAACGTCTCGCGGAACCAGCGAACCCGCCGGACGCGATGACGCAGGTCCGCAACCTGGGTCAGATTGCCGATGCCCTTATTCGGAATCACCGCCTCTGCGGTCATGCGCGAGCCTCTTGCATCAGATTACATCAGCCGGGTCCGACGCGGAAGGGAGGGGGTTGAATTCGGCGACGCAATGGCGCCGCCAGGCGATGTCGGCTGAGTCCGCCAATTCGTGAGCGACCCGGTCGGGCCCCCAGCCGAGCGCCGCGGCGCCGCAGGCTGCGACCTCCGCGGCGACGGCGGGCTCAAGACGGCCCGAGAGCGCAATGTCGGTTCGCCGGAAGAGCACGTCCTGAAGCCGCACGACGAGCTCGTTCTCGAACAGGAACGCCAATTCCGCCGTCGATATGTCCGGGGCGGATTTCAACGGCCGGTCCGGACCTTCGGCGCATCGCCGCGCGACCAGAAGCGCGCGCGCGCCGTAGCGGTCGATCAGCGTCTCCGCGCGGCGCGCCTCGACGCCGAACGCGCCGATCTCGGCGACCATCCGCGCGCGCGAAGCGGCGTCCTGCGGAAAGCCGCGCCCGCCGCCGATCGGGGCGTCCTCGGTCGAGACGGCGCGCCGTCTGCCGAGCGCGGCCAGCACCCGATCGGCCGCCTCCGCCGCGAACCCCCGGAAGGTCGTCCACTTTCCCCCGATCAGCGAAAAGACCGGGACGCCCGCGTCCGCCAGCCGATCCTCGGCGATCGAATGGTCGCGGCTGACCGCGCCGGGATCGTCGCCGTCGCTCCTCGGCAGAGGGCGCACGCCGCAATAGACGTATTTCACCTCATCGGCGGAAACCGCGATGCGCGGGAAGACCTCGCTGACCATGGCCAGCATGTAGTCGCGCTCCGGCGCCTCGCAGAAGGCGAGGTCCGGATCGGCGACGGGCAAGTCGGTCGTGCCGACGAGGACGCGGCCGAAGAAGGGATAGAGGAGGGCGGCGCGTCCGTCGGAAGCGCCGAAATAGACCATCTTGCCGTCGAGCGCCTTGAGAAGCGCGGGATTGTCGAGGATGAGGTGGGAGCCCTTGGCGCCGCCGATGTAGGCGCTTGCGATCCCGAGCGCGGCGTTCACCCGGTCGATCCAGGCGCCGCCGGCGTTGACGATCACGTTGGTCCCGACCACGAACGATCCGCCGGTCACGCGGTCGGCGAGCCTGACGCCGCCGCCGGGCGCAAAACCTTCGAGCGCGCAATAATTGACCGCGAGGCTCTTCGGGTTGGCCGCGAGGCCGTCGAGCGCGAGTTCGAGCCCGAGACGCTCGGCGTGCGTGACGCGCGCGTCGAAATAGGTCGCGGTCGCGACGATGTCGTCGGCCATGTCGGGAAACGCGCGCCGGGTCGCGGCGCTGAGCGCAAGCGAGTGCCGCGGCGTCACGCGCCGCCGCCGGCCGAAGAAATCGAAGAGCGCGAGCCCGGCCTCGGAGACGAGGAGGCCGCGATCCGTGAGCTTCGCCTTGCCGCCGAAGAATTTTATCGCCGAGGGGACGATGCCGCCAAACCAGGAGCGGATCGGCAGGACTGTCTCGAGCGGCTTGACGTAATGCGGGGCGTTGCGCAGCAGGAGATTGCGCTCGAAGGTCGACTGGGCGACAAGCCTGAATTCGCCGGTTTCGAGATATCGGATGCCGCCGTGGATGAGGCGCGAGGGGGCGGCGCTCGCGCCGGAGCAGAAGTCGCCGGAATCAACGAGCAGGCAGTCGATTCCCTGCATCGACAGGTCGCGGAACACGCCGGCCCCATTGACGCCCGCGCCGATGACGAGGACGTCGTAATGCGCCGCTGGCGAGCGCGAAGGGGATGCGCCTCGCGCCGTGTCCGGCATGTCGGCCTCCGTGTCCGGACGGGTTGCGCCGTCGCGAGACGCCGCCCGTTTTGAAAGCTTCAGACCGCCGTCCCGAACAGGTCGTAGGCGTCGGCGCGCTCGATTCTGACCGTCGCGATGTCGCCGGCGCGCAACGGCCGCCGCGTCGCGATATGGACGGCGCCGTCGATGCCGGGCGCATCGCCCTTCGTCCGGCCGCGCGCCTGATGCGGGCCGCCCTCGTCGACGATGACTTCGAGGCGACGGCCGACCTTGGCCGCGAGCTTCCGCGCGCTGATGCCTTGAGCCTTCAGCATGAAGCGCTTGTGGCGGGCGGCCTTCACCTCGGGCGCGACGGCTGCGAGGCCGAGATCGTTGGCTTCCGCGCCCCTGACCGGCTCGTACTGGAATGCGCCGACGCGATCGAGCTTCGCCTCGTCGAGCCATGCGAGCAGCGTCTCGAAATCTTCCTCCGTCTCGCCGGGAAAGCCGACGATGAAGGTCGAGCGGATGGCGATCTCCGGTGAGATCGCGCGCCACGCGGCAATGCGCTCGAGCGTCTTCTCCTGATTGCCCGGCCGGCGCATCGCCTTCAAGACGTTCGGCGAAGCGTGCTGGAAGGGAACGTCGAGATACGGCAGGACGAGGCCCTCCGCCATGAGGGGCACGATGTCGTCGACATGCGGATAGGGGTAGACGTAGTGGAGCCTGACCCATGCGCCGAGCGACCCGAGCTCGCGCGCAAGATCGAGGAAGCGGGCCGAAACCTCGCGCTCGCGCCAGCGGCTCGGCGCGTAGCGGATGTCGCGCCCGTAAGCGCTCGTGTCCTGCGAGATGACGAGGAGCTCCTTCACGCCGGCCTTCACGAGCTTCTCGGCTTCGCTGAGCACCTCGCCGGCGGGGCGCGAGGCGAGACGTCCGCGAAGTTTTGGGATGATGCAGAACGTGCAGCGGTTGTCGCAGCCCTCGGAGATCTTCAGATAGGCGTAGTGGCGCGGCGTGAGTTTGACGCCCTCAGCCGGGATCAGGTCGAGGAACGGGTCGTGCGGCGCGGGCGCTGCGTCATGCACCGCAGCCATCACGCTCTCGTAGGCCTGCGGGCCGGTGATGGCGGAGACGTTCGGGTAGGCGTCGCGGATCGCCTCGGGCTCGGCCCCCATGCAGCCGGTGACGATGACGCGGCCGTTCTCGGCCATCGCCGCGCCGATCGCGGAAAGCGATTCCGCTTTCGCGCTGTCGAGGAAGCCGCAGGTGTTGACGATGACGGCGTCGGCGCCGGCGTGGGTTTTTGACAGTTCGTACCCCTCGGCGCGCAGGCGCGTGAGGATGCGCTCGCTGTCGACGAGCGCCTTGGGGCAGCCGAGCGAGACGAAGGAGATGCGAGGCGCGGGGCGCTGGGCTGCGTCGGTGTCGGTCATGCGCGCCCGCTTGCCACGCGGCGAAGGCTGCGGCAAGGCGCGGTTTCAGGGGCGGCGGTCGCCTTCTCCTAAGCCGGATAGGGACGCTTCAGGCCGGGGAACATCGGGAAGTGCTTGATGTTCAGCGTCGCGAGCGGCGCCCCGTGCGCCTTTGCGGTCGCCGCGATCAGCGCGTCGACCGGATCGGTGCCGTGGCTGGGACCGTATTGGCGCATGATGTCGCCGGCGAGCGCCGCAATATTCCGGTTCACGTCATGGATCGTGTGCAGCGACAGCAGCCGGTCGATCTTCGCGCGTTCCTGCGCGTTCCGGCATCCGGCGTGAAGCTCCATGATTGTGACGGCGGAGAGCGCGGGCCGCGCCGCCAGGCCGGTCACGAAGCCGACCGCGGCGTCCCTGCCCCGCAGGACGTCGATCAGGATGCAGGTGTCCAGAAGAAGCGATCCCTCGGTCACCGCGGATAGATGTCCGGAAAACGTCGCCTGGCGGCGACGCGAAATTCCTCTCCCGCCGCGTCGAGGTCCTCGCGGTCCCGCCACAGTCCGGCGACCGCCTGCGTCGCCTCGCGCCAGTCCATGGCCTGCTGCGCCGCCCCCTTGAGCAACAGGTCGACGCCCTGCCGGACGAGGTCCGACTGGCGCACGCCGGTTCGCGTCGAAAGCGACTTCAGCGCTGCCTTCTGGTCCTCCCGCAGGAACACCTGGATCTTTTGCATCGAAGCGCACTCTCGTCAGACGACATACAATTTATATGTCGAAGCCGGAATTGTCAAACCCCTTCGGGCTCGTCTTGGATGCGGAATCGCCGCAGGGCTGAGTTCCCGCTCCGTCATTGCGAGGAGCGCAGCGACGAAGCAATCCACGGGCGCCGATGGATAGATTCGCTTCGCTCGCAATGACGGCCGCTAAAGCCTGATCTCCGGCCCGACGGGCACGATGCCGGTCGGATTGATGCGGCGGTGGCTCTGATAATAGTGGCCCTTGATGTGCTGGAAATCGACTGTCCCGGCGACGCCCGGCCAGTGATAGATGTCGCGGAGATAGCGGGAGAGCGCGGGATAGTCGGCGATCCGTTTGAGGTTGCACTTGAAGTGGCCGACATAGACCGGGTCGAAGCGAATGAGCGTGGTGAAGAGGCGGATGTCGGCTTCGGTCAGCCGTTCGCCGGTCAGAAACCGCCGCTCCGCAAGCCTCGCCTCCAGCCAGTCGAGCGTCTCGAAGAGGGCGCGGAACGCCTCCTCGTAAGCGCTCTGCGTCGTCGCGAAGCCGGCGCGGTAGACGCCGTTGTTGACGGTTCTGTAGATGCGGGCGTTCAGCGCGTCGATCTCGGGGCGGAGCGCTTCCGGGTAATAGTCGCCCTCCGTCGCGCCAAGGCGATCGAAGGCCGCGTTGAACATGCGGATGATCTCGGAGGATTCGTTGTTGACGATGCCGTTCGTCTCCCTGTCCCACAGGACAGGCACGGTGACGCGGCCGGTGAAGTGGGGCTGCGCCTTCAGGTAGAACTGGCTCAGGCGCTCGAAGCCGAAGATGGGATCGGGGATGACGCCGGGGCCGGGGTCGAAGGTCCAGCCGCGCTCGGCCATGAGCCAGTTGACGACCGCGAGCGAGACCATGCTCTCGAGCCCTTTCAGCTTGCGCATGATCAGCGTGCGGTGCGCCCACGGGCAGGCGAGCGACACGATGAGGTGGTAGCGGCCGGCCTCCGCGCGAAACCCACCGGCGCCCGTGGGGCCCGGCGCGCCGTCGGCCGTGACCCAATTGCGGAACGGCGAGGCGGGCCGAACGAAATGGCCCGTCGCATCGCGCGGGAAGTCTTCGTCGGCGCGCCAGGCGCCGTTGATGAGACCACCCATGCTTTCTGTCTCCGCCAATGATGCGGCTTGGCCGCTCGGTAAGTCGCGCTGGCGTCGGCCCCCTCCACCGTCCTGACGGACGGTCCCCCTCCCCCACCTTCGGCGGGGGAGGAAATCCTCCCTCGCGCAGCGGGGGAGGGGGACCATGCGAAGCATGGTGGTGGGGGCGAGCGGGCGGACTGCACGCCGCCTATAGCACGCCTTGTCCGCCCGCCGCCGCGAAGCTTTGCGGGCGCGTCGGCAAGCTGCGATAGTGTGCATCCCCTCTCCCCGCTGGCGTGGGGCGTGGGGGAGATTGTCGAGAGGCGCCGATGGACGGAAATTTTCCGCGCTACTGGATGTGGTCGGAGGCCTTCGAGATGCTGGCGCGCGCCGAGCGCCTGCAGCAGAATTTCGGCAACCCCGCGCGCCAGCGCGAAAAGATCGCCTGGGAGCCGCCGGTCGACGTGCTCGAGACCGACAAGGTCGTTCTGGTGCTCGTCGCGCTTCCCGGCGTCGATGTCGCCAAGGTCGAAGCCAGCATCGAGGGCGACGACCTCGTCGTCGAGGGCGCGCGCGTCTATCCGCCGGAGATCCGCACCGCCACCATCCACCGGCTCGAACTGCCGCAGGGGCGCTTTGCCAGGCGGGTGCGCCTGCCGCCCGGCCGCTACGCTTCGATCGAGCGCGCCGCGGCGCACGGCTGCCTCCTGATCACGCTCGCCAAGACGGAGGCGCGTCATGGCTGACGATCCGAGCGCAACCGAGGCCGGGCAGAGCGCGGGCGCCGCGCCCCTGCCCGCGGACGGGCTCATCATCGTGCCGGTGCGCGGGCTCGTGCTCTTTCCGGGCGTGGCGCTGCCGATCGCGCTCGGGCGCCAGCGCTCGATCCTCGCCGCGCAGCGCGCCGTGCGCGAGCAAAAACCGATCGGCGTCGTCATGCAGCGCAACGCCGAGGCCGAGGAACCGATTCCGGCCGATATGCACCGGATGGGAACGGTCGCGACCGTCATCCGCTACATCACCGCGCCCGACGGTTCGCACCACGTCGTCTGCCAGGGCGAGCAGCGATTCCGCACCGTCGACTATCTCAACGGCTTCCCGTTCTTCGTCGCCGACGTCGTGCGCATCCCCGAGCCGACCGCCCTATCGAACGAGATCGAGGCCCGCTTCCTCAATCTCAAGGGCCAGGCGCTCGAAGCGGTGCAGCTTCTGCCGCAGGCGCCCGACGGCCTCGTCGCCACCATCCAGTCGATGGATGGCCCGGGCGCGCTCGCCGACCTCGTCGCCACCTTTCTCGACACGTCGCCGGACGAGAAGCAGGAGATCCTCGAGACGATCGACCTCGTGCCGCGGCTCGACCGGGTGTCGCGGCTGCTCGCCCACCGGATCGAGGTGTTGCGCCTGTCGCAGGAGATCGGCCGGGAGACGAAAGCCTCGATCGATTCACGCAACCGCGAGGCGCTCTTGCGCGAGCAGATGGCCGCGATCCAGCGCCAGCTCGGCGAAGCGGACGAGGGCAAGACGGCCGAGATCGCCGAGCTCGACAAGGCGATCGTCGCGGCGAAGATGCCCAAGGAAGTCGACGACCAGGCGCGCAAGGAGCTTCGGCGCCTGCAGCGGATGCCCGAGGCCGCCGGCGAATACGGCATGGTGCGCACCTATCTCGACTGGCTGGCCGAACTGCCATGGGCGCTGCCGGAAGAGAAGCCGATCGACATCGCCGAAGCGCGCAAGATCCTCGACGCCGACCATTACGGCCTCGACAAGATCAAGCGGCGCATCATCGAATACCTGGCGGTGCGCAAGCTCGCGCCCTCCGGCAAGGCGCCGATCCTCTGCTTCGTAGGTCCCCCCGGCGTCGGCAAGACCTCGCTCGGGCAGTCGATCGCCCGCGCCTTGAATCGCAAGTTCGTCCGCGTGAGTCTCGGGGGCGTGCATGACGAAGCCGAGATCCGCGGCCATCGCCGCACCTATATCGGCGCGCTGCCGGGCAACATCATTCAAGGCATCCGCAAGGCCGGCTCGCGCGACTGCGTGATGATGCTCGACGAGATCGACAAGGTGAGCGCCTCGATCCAGGGCGACCCGGCCGCGGCGCTCCTCGAAGTGCTCGATCCCGAGCAGAACAACACGTTCCGCGACGCCTATCTCGGCGTGCCGTTCGATCTCTCGCGCGTCGTCTTCATCGCGACCGCCAACATGCTCGACACGATCCCGGGCCCCTTGCGCGACCGCATGGAGATCATTGGCCTCCCCGGGTATACGCGCAACGAAAAGTTCGAAATCGCCAAACGCTACCTCGTGCGCCGGCAGATGGAAGCGAACGGCCTGAAGAGCGATCAGGCGTCGATCGACGACGACGCCCTCCGCGCCATCGTCGACCGCTATACGCGGGAAGCGGGCGTGAGGAATCTCGAGCGCGAAGTCGGCCGCGCGCTGCGTCAGGCCGCGGTCAGGATCGCCGAGGGCGAGCGCGGCCCCATCGCCATCCACGAGGCCGACCTTGGCGCGATTCTCGGCGCGCCGATCTTCGAGGACGAGGTCGCGATGCGCGTCAGCGTGCCGGGCGTGGCGACAGGCCTCGCGTGGACGCCGGTCGGCGGCGACATTCTCTTCATCGAGGCGACCGCGACGCCGGGGCATGGACGCCTGATCCTCACCGGACAGCTCGGCGATGTGATGAAGGAGAGCGCGCAGGCGGCGCTGTCGATCGTCAAGAACCGCGCGGCGGCCTACGGCATCGACGCGGAAAGGTTCGAGAAGACCGACATCCACATCCATGTTCCGGCCGGCGCGACGCCGAAGGACGGACCGAGCGCCGGCGTCGCGATGTTCATGGCGCTCGTGTCGCTGATGACCGACCGCACCATCCGCTCCGATACCGCGATGACCGGCGAGATTTCGCTCCGCGGCCTCGTGCTGCCGGTCGGCGGCATCAAGGAGAAGGTGGTCGCGGCGCACCGGGCCGGGTTGAAACGCGTGATGCTGCCAGCGCGCAACCGCAAGGATTTCGAGGACATCCCCGGGGAAGTGCGCGAGGCGCTGGAGTTCGTGTGGCTGGAACGGGTGGACGAAGCGGTCGCGGCGGCGCTCGAGGCGGGGACGGCGGGAGACGCGGAGGGCGCGAGCGCGCCGGCGTCGGTCGAGGCGCCGTCGGGGTGAGGACGCGGGCCGACGCGTCGCGTTTCCTGCGGGGTTGTGATAAACAGGGCGGCCATGAATCTCGCCTTGCGCAAGCCGATGACGCTCGCCGAATTCCTCGCCTGGGAGGAGCGGCAGCCGCTGCGCTACGAGTTCGATGGCGTGGGTCCGGTTGCGATGACGGGCGGGACGGCCGGTCACTCGATCATTCAAGCCAATCTCGCTTCCGCCTTGAACAGCCGTCTGCGTGGGAAGGCGTGCCGCTTCTTTGGCAGCGATCTCAAGATCGAGGTTGCCGACGGCCATGTCCGTTATCCCGACGGCATGGTCGTGTGCACGCCGGTCGAGCGCAAGGCGACCGTCGTTCGCGACCCGGTGGTCGTCTTCGAGGTCCTCAGTCCGAGCACGGCGGCCAAGGACAGGATCGTCAAGGCGCGGGAATACCAGGCGACGCCGTCGATCCGCCGGTACGTCATGCTGGAGCAGGACAGCATCGGCGCGACCGTCTACGCCCGCGCCGGCGAGGCGTGGACGCACGACATCCTGATCGCGGGCTCGGCTCTCGCTTTGCCCGAGATCGACGTCGACCTGCCGCTCGCCGAACTCTACGAAGGCATCGACTTCGAGGCCGAGCCCGACGCCGAGGGACTGGCCGAGCCAGCTTCCTAGCTCCGGCCCCCGACGGCGAGGCTCACCCCCGGCGGCCTTCCTCGATCAGGTCGCGGATCGCTACGCCGCCCAGCGAATGGCGCCTGCTATCCTCGACGATCTCCGCTGCGGCGGCCTCGGCCTGCCTGCGACGGCGGGACCGGGCCCAATTCCGCAGGCGCATGACCTTATGGCCCCTCCCCCTTCATCAGCGCCGCGAGCCTCGCCTCCTCTTCCGCCGTCAGCGGGGCGGCGGGCTGAGGGGCGCGGCGGCGGGCGAGGAGCATGGCGGCGGCGCCGGCGAGGAGCGTCGCGGGGGCGGCGAGCCAGAGGAGCAGCGTTTCAGGCTTCAGGGGCGGCTTCAGCAAGATGAAGTCGCCGTAGCGGGAGACGAGATAGGCGCGCACTTCGTCGTTGCTCTCGCCCTTTCCGATCCGCTCGCGGATGAGGAGGCGGATGTCGCGGGCGAGCGGCGCGTCGGAATCGTCGATCGACTGGTTCTGGCAGACCATGCAGCGCAGTTCCGCCGAGAGCGCCCGGGCCTGGGCTTCGCGGGCGGGATCTTTCATCACCTCGTCCGGCTGCACGGCGAGGGCGGGCGAAGCGAGGGCGAGGAGGAGGACGAGGGACCGCAGAAGTCCGCGCGGCCCCCTTCCCCAGCTTTGCTGGGGAAGGTGTCGGCCGGAGGCCGACGGATGGGGTGTGTGCCGTGGGGCCGAGGCGGGAGGGCTGGCACGAAAGCTCCCGTGAACTTGAGGCTTCCCGCGCGCTGCTTCCCACTCCCCATCCGTCGCCTTCGGCGACACCTTCCCCACTTCGTGGAGAAGGGGGGCGCGGCCGTGCGTGCGCATCACGCCCCCGCCGCGGCGAGCGCGGCGCGGGAGCGGCGGGCGACGCCGAAGCGCAGGCGCCGGTCGGCGAGCGACAGCGCCCCGCCGGCCGCCATCGCGCAGCCGCCGAGCCAGATGAGGGTGACGAGCGGCTTCCAGTAGAGGCGCGCGGGAACGGCGCCATCCGGCGCAGGGTCGGCGATCGACACGTAGATCTGGCCGAAGTTCAAGGTCGTGAGGCCCGCCTGGGTGGTGGTCATGGCGCGCGAGGCGAAGGCGCGGCGGGCGGGCGCGATGGTGGTCACGACGCGGTCGCCGGCGCGGATCGTCATGTCGGCGACGACGTCGCGATAGTTCGGGCCGACCTTCTCGGAGGTCTGATCGAGGGTAATCGTGTAAGGACCGATCGTTTGCGGAATGCCTTTATGCAGGGTCGTGATCGCCTCGGCGCCGAAGCCGACGCCGGCGAGGCCGAGCAAGGTCATGCCGACGCCGGCATGGGCGAGCGACGAGCCCCAGAACGACAGCGGCAAGCCGGCGGCGCGGGCGAACGACGCGCCGGCCGACAAGCCCCGACGCCACACACGCGTGAAAATCTCGACGCCCGTGCCGAGGATGACGAAGACCGCCACGCCCGCCATGATCGAGGCGACCGGCGAACCGTTCTTCCATACGAGCGCCGCGATTGCGACGAGCGCGCCTAAGGCCATCGCGACGGCGAGGCGCTGCGCGACGCCCAGCAGATCGCCGCGTTTCCAGGCGAGCGAGAAGCCGAACGGCATGACGGCGGCCGCGGCGATCATCAGCACGCCGCAGGTCATGTTGAAGAACGGCGCCCCGACCGTGATCTTCTCGCCCGTCAGTTGCTCGAGCGCCAGCGGATAGAGGGTGCCGAAGAACACCGTCGCGCAGGACGTGGACAACAGAAGGTTGTTGAGCACGAGTGCGCCCTCGCGCGACACCGGCGCGAACAGGCCGCCCTGCTTCAGGAGCGGCGCGCGCCAGGCGAAGAGGGCGAAGGAGCCGACGATGAAGAGGCCGAGGATCGCGAGAATGAAGACGCCACGGCGCGGATCGCTGGCGAAGGCGTGGACGGAAGTGAGCACCCCAGAGCGCACGAGGAAGGTGCCGAGCAGCGAGAACGAGAAGGCGAGGATGGCGAGAAAGATCGTCCAGACTTTGAGCGCGGCGCGCTTCTCCATCACCGCGACCGAATGGATGAAGGCGGTGCCGGCGAGCCACGGCATGAGGGAGGCGTTCTCGACTGGGTCCCAGAACCAGAACCCGCCCCAGCCGAGCGTGTAATAGGCCCAGAAGGAGCCGGCGGCGATGCCGATGGTCAGAAGGCTCCAGGCGATCAGCGCGAACGGCCGGACGAAGCGCGCCCAGGCGGCGTCGATGCGGCCTTCGATGAGGGCGGCCGCCGCGAAGGAATAGACGATCGAGAAGCCGACATAGCCCAGATAGAGGAGCGGCGGGTGGATCGCGAGGCCCGGGTCCTGAAGGATGGGGTTCAAGTCGCGTCCCTCGAAAGGCGCGGGCGCGAGCCGCTCGAACGGGTTCGAGGTGAGGAGAATGAAGAGCAGGAAGGCCGCGCTGATCAGGCCCTGAACGGCGAGCGCGTTGGCGCGCAAGGTGGCGGGAAGCGACCGGCCGATGAGCGCGACGAGCGCGCCGAACAGAGCCAGGATCATCACCCAGAGGAGCATCGAGCCCTCGTGGTTCCCCCAGACGCCGGAGAACTTGTAGATCGCGGGCGCGGCGCTGTGGGAATTCTCGGCGACGTTGAGGACCGAGAAGTCGGACGTCAGATGCGCGTTGACGAGCGCCGCGAAGGCGACGGCGACGAGCACGCATTGGGTGAGGGCCGCGCTGCCGCCGACCGCCATCAGGTCGCGGTCGCCGGTTCGCGCGCCCCACGCGGGGATCACGGTCTGGGCGAGCGCTGCGGCGAGCGCCAGCACGAGGGCGTAATGGCCGATCTCGACGATCACTTCGCGCTTGCTCCTTCCTGCCAGCGGCCCTGCTTTTTCAGTTGGTCGACGACCTCGCGCGGCATGTAGCGCTCGTCATGCTTCGCCAGAATCTGGTCGCCGGCGAGGCGGCCGTCGCTCCCGAGCACGCCCTCGACGACGACGCCCTGCCCCTCGCGGAAGAGATCGGGCACCGCGCCGAAGCACGCGCTCGCGCAATCGACGCCGACGCTCTTCGCGCCGTCGGTCACGCTGAACGTGAGCCTGTCGTCGCCGCGCTGCACCGTGCCCGGTTCGACGAGGCCGCCGATCCGAAGCCTCGCGCCAGCCGGGAAATTCTTAGCCACGACTTCCGCGGGGCTCAGAAAGAGCGCCAGGCTGTCCTTCATCGCGTAGAGGCCGAGCCCGACGGCGCAGCCGATGACGACGAGAGCGGCGGCGATCAACGCCAGACGGCGGCTCTTGCGGGTCAATTGGCGTCTCCGAGGCCGAGATCGCGCGCCAGCGCGTCGAGGCTTGCGACGGCGTTGGCGTCGGGCGCGAGCGCCTTGCGGGCGTCGACAAGCGCCGCCTTCGCCTTGTCGGCCTGATGCAGCACGCTATAGGCGCGAATGAGGCGCGACCATTCGTCGAGGCTGCCGCCATTTGTCGCAAGCCGGCCGGCGAGGCGCCCGACCATGCCCTCGATCATCGCTTTCTGCTCGGGGGAGCCCAGCGCCGGAGCGTCGGCGGTCGCCGGCTGCGCATCCCCTTTCAGCGCCGCAAGGCGCGATTTGACGGCCCCGAGCCAGGGCGCGTCCGGGGGTGAATCGGCGGCGAGCGCCTCATAGGCCGCGATCGCCTCGGGCTTCTTCCCGTCCTGCTCGGCGGCAAGCGCCAGATAGAAGCGCGCCTGCGGCTGGCCGGGCTTTGCGGCAAGCGACGTCGTGAACGCCTCGCGCGCCTTGTCGGTGACGACGCCGCCGGCCGCGGCGACCAGCGCCTCGCCATAGGCCGCCCGCTTCGCCGGGTCGTCGCCGAGAAGCCGCAGCGACTCCGAATAGGCATGCGCTGCGTCCTCGTAGCGTTCGAGGCGCATGTAGACGGGCGCCAGCACCGCCCAGCCCTTGCCGTCGTCCGGCTTCTCGATCATGTGCTTCTCGACGCCGGCGACGGCCGCCTCGATGTCGTCGCCCGCCTGCGCGGCGGGCGGCCGTGACGCGAGCGGCGCGTCGCGCATCCCGGGCTCGCCGATCGCGACATAGAGCGGCAGCGCCAGCGCCGGGACGCCAATCACGACGAGCGCGGCGGCCGCGAGGCGGCCGCGGGCCTCGCCTTTCGGCCGCGACGGCTTTTCGTCCGCGGCGGCGAGCATCCGGCGGGCGGCCTCGGCGCGCGCGGCCGCGGCCTCGGCCTCGGGTAGGAGCCCGCGCGCGACGTCGCGGTCGATCTCGTCAAGCTGGGACTTGCGGAATTGGGCCTCGCTCGACGCGGCAGGGTCGTCCTTGCTCAGGCCAGATGGGCGCAAAAGGGGCCAGATCGCGGCGAGGACCGCGAATGCGGTCATTCCCGCCAAGACGAACCACACCATCGCTTCCCTCAGACGGCTCCCTCGATGCGCCCGTACGCGGCCGGGGCTCCCGTTAGCGCAAAACGGGGGCGCGGTCTTGCGAAAATGGCGGTCGGGACAGAATTCCGGGCGGCGCTGTAGAGCGGGGTTGCTGACCAAGTCGCTGACCCCGCCGGCGCGCTCACCGAGCGCGCCTACAAGCGGGCCGCGCCCCATTGCCCCGGTTACGGCTTGTGATGCGTCACCTGTTCCACATACGACCGCAGGACGGCGTTGATCCTGGTCTGATAGCCGCGCCCCTGTTTGCGAAAGAACTCCAGAACATCGGCGTCGATCCGCAGGTTGGTGTGTTCCTTTCGCTTCGGGATGGGAAGCTCGGTCGTCGCCCATTCGATGCGCTCCATCGCATCGTCCGGGTCGCTCCCGTCGGGCACGGGCTTCATCGCCGCCGCCTTCCAGTCGGTCTCAGTCTTGCCGGCCGCTTTCATGGCTTCAAGTTCCGCCGTCGAACGCCGAACGGTATTTCCTTTCTTCCTGTTCATGGCTTCGCTTCATCGAAATGACCCGGATCGCGGCGCCCCGCCACGCCCAAATGACCGTAAAGAACCGTCCCTCGAACCGGGCGATTGACTTCCACCGCTCCTCCCCATCACGCGCGGTCGGCTGATGGATCACGGGTCGGCCGTCGAAAAACTGGAACGCGTCCGCGAAATCGAGACTTCGCTCCTTCAGGATTCTCTGCCGCTTCTCCTCGTCCCATTCGAATTCCAACGTGTAATCCTAGCAAATGTACCCACGATTTGCAATCACATGATGTAACCACACGAGACGGCCTCGCTCCGCCTGGCCCAAAGCGGAAGTTCCTGGCCGGAGCGTTGATCGGTCTAGCGGCGGGCGATATCGGGACACAGCGTCGCGGGCGACGGCTCCGCTCGCCCTAGCTCGTCATCTTCCAGGCGCCATCGGGCCCCTTGCAGGCGGTCCCCTGCCCGCGGTTGGGCCGCCCCGCGACGTAGATGGTCTGGGAGTAGGGGCGGCAGCCGGCGCCGGTTTCGGCGCCTGGCTCGACGAAGCCGAACACCCCTTGGGCGCCGCGCCAGGAGCGGCGCTGGCCGGAATCGAGGGCCCCGACCTGCGCCGTCCATGCGGCCTGACGGTCGGCGTCGCTGAGCGACGCGCCGACCGGGCCGCCGAGGACGCCGCCGAGCGCCGCGCCGGTCGGCATCTCCGGCGCCACAGTCGCTCCGGGCGCCGCCGCGGCGACGGGCGCGCCGGCGGCCGGCACGGGCGGGGGCGACGCGGCGAGCGGATGGGCGCTGTCGCCGGCGCTGTTGCATCCCGCCAGCGCCGGCGCGGCGAGCGCCATAACGAAAAGAAGCCTGCCCCGCATCGGTCGCATCCGTCCTTATCAAAGAATTGCCGCGTCCTTATCGTGCGGCCGCGCGCAACGGAAGTCTCCGTGGCCGCATGTCACACGCAAGGCAGCCGGAGAACGGCCCGCAAGCCCCCGCCCGGACGCTCGTCGAGGTCGAGCGCGCCGCCGTAGATCGACGCAAGCTCGGCGACGATCGACAGGCCGAGGCCCGATCCGGGGCGCGATTCGTCGAGCCGCTTGCCGCGTTCGAGCGCTTCCGCGCGGGCGGCGGGGGAAAGGCCGGGCCCGTCGTCGTCGATCTCCGCGATCAGGAAGGCGCCCGCGTCCCTCTGCGCCTCGGGCAGGCGCCGCGCGCTGATCCACACCGTTGTCTTCGCCCATTTGCCGGCATTGTCGAGCAGGTTGCCGACGGCGTCGGTCAGGTCCTGCGCCTCGCCGCGGAATTTCAAGCCCTCCTGAACGTCGGCCGCGAAGGTGAGCGCGCGCTCGCCGTAGAGCTTCTCGAAGGTGCGCACCAAGCCCTCGATGACCGGCTTGGCGTCGGTCGATTGCCCTGCGGTTCGGGCTCGCGCCGCGGCGCGCGCGCGATCGAGATAGAAGCTCACCTGCCGTCCCATGATCTCGGCCTGCTCGCGCACCTTCTCGGGCAGGCCCGGGCTCGCCGAATCCAATTCGTTGATGAGAACGCTCAGAGGCGTCTTCAGCGCATGGGCGAGGTTGCCGACCTGGGTGCGGGCGCGCTCGACGATTTCCTGGTTCGTGTCGATGAGCTGGTTGACCTCGTCGGCGAGCGGCGCGACGTCCTGGGGAAACTCGCCGTCGATCCGATCGGCCTCGCCGCGCCGGATGGCCGCGACGCCTTCGCGCAGCACCCTCAGAGGCCGCAAGCCGTAACGCACGGCGAGCGCCGTCGAGCCGATGAGCGACAGGAAGAGCGTCAGAAAGGTGCCGGCCAGCGCCCATTCGAAGCTCAGCTCCTGGCCGCGGATCACGTCGGCGTTGGCGGCGACCTGGACGAGGTAGCGGCCCTCCTCGGCCGCGTCGATCTCGCGCTCGACCATGCGCAGCGAATGGCCGCCGGGGCCGACGACATAGCCGCTGCGGATCTCGCCCGGCTCCTCCGTAGGGTTGGCAAGCTCCGGAAGCTGGGTGGCGAACAGCGACTTCGACGCCCGGATCTGCGGCGGAGCGGAATCGAGCCGGGTGATCTGCCAGTACCAGCCGGAGAAGGCGAGCTCGAACTGCGGCGCGATTGCCGCGGGCGCCTGGCCTTTGGCCTCCTCGTTCGAAGTCGAGAGGTTGGCGACCAGCGCCTTCAGATAGACGCCGAGCTCCTCGTCGAAATTGGCTTCCGCCCAGCGGGCGTTGAGGGCGCTGAGGCCCAGGCCCGCCAGAATGAGAATGAGCGAGCTCCAGAACGCCGCCGAGAGAAAGAGCCGCGTCGCGATCGAGCGGCCGCCGAGCGTCATGGCCATCGGGCGGCGGCGCCGATGGCCGGAGTCTTGAGGTGGTGCGCGGACAAGGCGCGGAAGCGAGGCATTTGCGGCTCTGGAAATCTTTAGGAGCGGTCGGCCGACCGTATCGCATCCACTGGTTGACGACGGCAAGGCCCCGTCCAAGTTCAGCACGTTTGAGAAATTCCCGTTGTGATCCGCCATTGTTTGCTTGCGCAGAGCGGGGCGCGAAATCGCCTGCAAGAAAACAATGACGGATCGTAAGGACGCGGCTCCCCTTCTCCGCGTGCCTTCGGCCGACACCTTCGCCAGCAAAGCTGGAGAAGGGGGCACGCGCCGCGAGACTTTTGTGCATCACCTAGCGCGAAGGCGGGGATGACACGCGCCCGGACAGGCAAGGGCGCCCCACGTTCGACAGGAGCGCGCTTCGGCGATAGCGTGACGCGAGCCGTCCCTTGGCGGACGGATAACTCATAACACGTTGAACGAAAGGGAGTTGCATGGCGGCCGCGCTCGCCCGGTCCGAGGCCTCGCTGGAGGACCGGTGGACCGCGCCGGAAGGCTGGTTCTACATGACCGGCATGCAGGCGCTGGTGCGCCTGCCGATCCAGCAGCGCCTGCGCGACGCAGCCAGCGGCCTCAACACCGGCGGCTATATTTCCGGCTATCGCGGCTCGCCGCTCGGCCGGTTCGACATCGAGCTCTGGCGGGCGGGGCCGATCCTCAAAGCGCACAACATCGTCTTCCGCCCCGGCCTCAACGAGGACCTCGCCGCGACCGCGATCTGGGGCGCGCAGCAGGTGGCGAACTTTCCCGGCGCAACCGTCGAGGGCGTGTTCGGCATCTGGTACGGCAAGGGGCCGGGCGTCGACCGCTCGGGCGACGTGCTGCGCCACGCAAACTTCACCGGGACATCGCCGAAAGGGGGAGCGCTGGCGCTCGCCGGCGACGATCACGGCGCGAAATCGTCGACCGCGGTCAATTTCTCCGACACCTCGTTCGTCGCCGTCGGCATGCCGGTGCTCTATCCGTCGAACGCGCAGGAACTGATCGACTTCGGCCTGCACGGGCTCGCCATGTCGCGCTTCTCCGGCTGCTGGGTCGGCATGAAGATCGTGACCGACGTCGCCGAGGGCGGCGGCACTGTCTATGTCGCGCCCGACCATCCGAAGATCGTCGTGCCCGAGCGGCCGGGCGCCGCGCCCGGGGCTTTAAGCGCCCGGATGCTCGACCTCGCGCCGTTGCAGGAAGAGCGGCTCTACGCCCAGAAGCTGCCGGCGGCGCTCGATTACGCGCGCTTGAACGATCTCAACCGGATCGTGCCTGGCGCGCCGGAGACGAAGGTCGGCGTGATCGCCGCTGGCAAGGCCTGGCAGGATCTGTTGCAGGGGCTTGGCGATCTCGGCCTCGAGGCGAAGAGCGGGCGCACGCCGCGGCTCCTCAAGGTCGGCATGGTGTGGCCGCTCGATCCGGTCGTCGTGCGCGAATTCGCGGCCGGCCTCGACCTCGTCGTGGTGATCGAGGAGAAGCGGCCGCTTCTCGAGGATCAGGTCCGCGCCATCCTCTACGGGAGCGCCAACGCGCCGCGGATCGTCGGCAAGTTCTTCGGCGGGCAGACTTTCGATCCGGCGCATGGCGAGCGCGCCTTCCCGAACTTCGGCGAGATCTCGCCGGAAATGGTGGCGACGACGCTCGCCGCGGCGTTCCGCCAGCACGATCCCGAGCACGCGCCGAACGCGCCGGCGCCCCCTTCGAAGCGGCTCGCGAACCGCCCCGCGCCGGTGAGGAGCCCCGGCTTCTGCGCCGGCTGCCCGCACAACCGCTCGACGAAGGTGCCCGAGGGAAGCCGGGCGCTGGCCGGCATCGGCTGTCACACAATGGCGATGCTGGTGAACCCGATGCAGACGACGACCGTCTCGCACATGGGCGGCGAGGGCGCGATGTGGCTCGGCCAGCAGCCGTTCACCACGCAGGAACACGTGTTCGCCAACATCGGCGACGGCACCTACGCCCATTCGGGGATGCTGGCGATCCGCCAGGCGGTCGCCGCCGACGTGCCGATCACCTACAAGATCCTCTATAACGGCTTCGTCTCGATGACCGGCGGCCAGCCGATCGAGGGCGGCATGACGCCGGTGCAGATTCTGGCCGAACTCGCCGCCGAGGGCGTCAAGAAGCTGGCGCTGGTCGCCGACGATCCCGACCGCTACGCGGGCGTGCCGCTGCCGCCGGGCGTCATCCTGCGCCATCGCGACCTCATGGACGAGACGCAGCGCGAATTCCGCGACTACAAAGGCGTCTCCGCCATCCTCTACGACCAGCCGTGCGCGACCGAGCGCCGGCGCTTGCGCAAGCGCGGAAAATGGGCCGACCCCGCCATCCGCACCTTCATCCACCCGGGGGTCTGCGAGGGCTGCGGCGATTGCGGCAAGGTGTCGAACTGCATGGCGATCGAACCGCTCGAGACCGAGTTCGGCCGCAAGCGGCGCATCAACCAGTCGAGCTGCAACAAGGACTTCTCCTGCGTCGAGGGATTCTGCCCGAGCTTCGTCACGGTCCACGGCGGGCGCCTGCGGAAACCCGAGGCGGCGGCGCCGGTCGCCATGCCGCCGGTCCCGGAGCCCGTTCTCCCCGAGTTCGCCGAGCGGTACAGCGTGCTCATCGCCGGCATCGGCGGCTCGGGGGTCGTCACCGTCAGCCAGACGCTGGCGGTCGCGGCCTATCTCGACGGGCTCTTCTCGACGAACCTCGACCTCACCGGCCTGTCGCAGAAATACGGCGCCGTGACCGCGCATGTGCGCATCGCGCGGAAGTCCGAGGCGCTGCACGCCAACCGCATCGCCAACGGCGAGGCCGACGCCCTCATCGGCTGCGACCTCATTGTCGCGGCGAGCGACGACGCGCTCGCGAAAATCAATGCGAAGACGCGCGCGGTGATCGACGCCGACGTCATCCCGACGTCGGAATTCGCCCGCAACCCGAACTGGAGCGTCGATCGCGAGGCGATGATCGACCGGGCGCTGTCGGCGCTCGGCGCCAAGGCCGGCGACGAACGCGCCCTCGTCCTCGACGCGCAGCGCCTGGCGCGCGAACTGCTCGGCGACGCCATCATGGCCAACATGTTCCTGCTCGGCGCGGCCTGGCAGCGCGGCCTCGTGCCCGTGAGCCACGCCGCCATCGACCGTGCGATCGAGCTCAACGGCGTCGCGATCGAAGCCAACAAGCGCGCGTTCGACTGGGGCCGGCGCGCCGGCCAGGATCCCGCGGCGGTGGAAGCGCTCGCGAAGCCTGCTGCGCCGGCGGCCGCCGCGGCGCCGTCGCTGGACGCGCTGATCGAGAGGCGGAGCGCCCATCTCGCCGAGGCGCGCGGCGACAAGGACGCGGCGCGCTACCGCGCGCTGGTCGACAAGGTGCGGACGGCCGAGCGGGGCGTCGCGCCGGGCGAGGCGCTGACCGCCGCAACGGCGCGGGCCTATCACCGGCTGATCGCCGTCAAGGACGAGTGGGAGGTGGCGCGGCTCTTCGCCTCGCCCGAGTTTACGAAGACGCTCGGCGAGACGTTCGAGGGCCCCTTCAAGCTGCATTTCCACCTGGCGGCGTGGCCGTTCGCGAGGCCGGACCCGGAGACGGGCGTCGTCGGCAAGGGCGAGGCGGGCCCGTGGGCGATGACGGCGATGCGGCTCATGGCGCGGCTGCGCTTCCTGCGCGGGACCTTGCTCGACCCGTTCCGCAACAACGAGGAGCGCAAGCTCGAAGGCAAGCTTCTCGCCGAGTTCGAGGCCGACGTCGAGACGGTGCTGGCGCGGCTGAACGCGACCAATCACGCGGCCGCGGTCCGGCTGATCGCGGCCTACGAGACGATCAAGGGCTACGGGCGGGTCAAGGCGGCGAGCGCGGCCGACGCCGCCAAGGCGCGCGCGCAAGGGCTGAAGGCGTTCGAGACCGCGAAGGCTGAAAAAGCGATGGAGAAGGCGGCGTGACTTTGAGCGGCAAGGTCGTCGTGGTGACGGGCGCCTTCGGCGCGCTCGGGAGCGCGGTCGCGGAGGCGGCGAGCGCAGCGGGCGCCTCGGTCGCGGCGCTCGATTATGCGCCCTCGCCGCGTGAGGGACTGAAGGAGCGGCTCGGCGCAAAGGCGCTTCTCCTCGGCGGGGTCGATCTCGCCTCGGCCGAGGGGGCGGCGCGGGCGCTTTCCGCGGTGAAGCAGCGCTTCGGCCGGATCGACGCGCTCCTCAACATCGCCGGCGGCTTCGCCTGGGAGCCGATCGCCGACTCCAAGGGCGACGAGACATGGACGAAGATGTTCGCCATGAACCTCGAGACGGCGCTGAATGCTTCGCGCGCCGCGATCCCGCACATGGTCGAGGCCGGCTCCGGGCGGATCGTCAATGTCGGGGCGCTCGCCGCCGAACACGCGGCCGCCGGCATGGGCCCCTACGCCGCGAGCAAGGCTGCGGTGCATCGGCTGACCGAAAGTCTCGCCGACGAACTGAAGCTCAAGGGCGTGACGGTCAACGCGGTCCTGCCCTCGACCATCGACACGGGCGCGAACCGCAAGGAGATGCCGGACGCCGACTTCACCCGCTGGGTCGCCCCCTCCGACCTCGCGGCGGTGATGCTCTTCCTCGCCTCCGACGCGGCGAAGGCGGTGACGGGGGCGCTCATTCCGGTCAGGGGGCGGGTGTAGGGAACCCCTTCTCCAGCGAAGCCTGGGGAAGGTGGCGCGCAGCGCCGGATGGGGTGTGGGCCGTTAGACTGAGCCAAGGCGGTTTGCACCGACGTCGGCGCGACTTGGCGCTTGGCGCGTACTGCTTTCCACACCCCATCCGTCGGCCTTCGGCCGCCACCTTCCCCACTTCGTGGAGAAGGGTGACGCTACCGCGTCGGCGGGCGGCGCTCGAACGTCGGCAGGCCCTCGGGGATGACGTGGAAGGGCTGCTTGTCGATCGTGTAGATCGCCGCCTGCGGGCCGCCGTAGAGCGCAGGCTCGTCGAGCGTCCCGACCTTGACGATGACGAAGGGGGCGACGCGCGGGTTGCGGGTCGTCAGATGCGTGCCGCAGTTTTCGCAGAATTCGCGCGTCACCGGGTCCGGCAGGTCGGCCCGGGCGAAGGTCTTCGGCGCCCCCTTGACGTAGCGGAAGCCGTCGCCCGGCATCAGCATGAAGTAATTCTCGGCCCCGCCCGTCATGTACTGGCATTCGCGGCAGTGGCACTCGCCCTTGAAGCGCGGCTCGCCCTCGGCGACGTAGCGCACCGCCCTGCAATAGCATCCGCCTTCCAATTTCATGGGCTCTCTCCTCCCGATCTTCCCACATCGAGCCTAAGCCACGGGGCCGGCGGGGGGAAGGCGGCCTCGCGGGACGCGGAGACGCGGGATCGAGACCGCTTCAGCGCAGCGGCCGGAATAAGGCCCCGCCCAACCGAGTGATGAACCGCGCTCCGATGGCGTAAGCCGACGCCCAGGCGTGATATTGTCGGTGAAAACATCGCGTTGGCAAGTCTAGCCTGTGAGGTCCGTCACAGCTTCGATTCAAACGCCCTGCTAGCTATAAGACTATAGCCAGAACGTGCGCTGGTTATTCGGCGGGATTGCTTTCGTATCTGGCGAATAGGGGACTATTGCTATGACCGATCGTGTTCCTCCGCTCGTTCACGTGCGGCCGAGGCGTCATGACCTGCGCAATCTCGGCGAAGGGCGCGGCGCGTGGCGCGCCGCCTGGGCCGGCGCAATCCGGGAATTGAAGCGCGACCAGGGCCTCTGGGCCTGGGCGGGCGCGGCGCTCGTTCTGGCGGCGGCGTTCTTCGCCGCGGCGGCGGTCGCCGCGACCTGGTGAGGCCGGGCGCCGCATTCGCGAAGCGCCTCGCGCGATCTTTCCGGTGGATTCTTGCGTAGGAACATCCCGAAGCATGGGCGCGGCAGCCTCTGGATCGCCACGCTTCGCTCGCGA
The DNA here is from genome assembly GCA_963829505.1 of uncultured Alphaproteobacteria bacterium. Lineage (GTDB taxonomy): Bacteria > Pseudomonadota > Alphaproteobacteria > Rhizobiales > Beijerinckiaceae > Roseiarcus. Next base: position 102,070 of record CAWHIL010000004.1, on the reverse strand, counting down.
TGACGGTCGTGTGAGCGTATAGCTTGGCGCATGCGAGAGAGGGAGGCGCGGCCGATGTCGAAATCGTCGACGATCACTAACCCCGACTGGCTCGCGAACCCGACGCCGGGCGAAATCCTGATGGAGGAGCTTCTTCGCCCGCTGGCGCTCAGCCAATCGGCGCTCGCCCGATCGCCGCGCGTTCCCCCGCGCCGCATCAACGAGATCGTGCTTGACAAGCGCGCGGTCACGGCTGGCGCCGATCCCAGGCTCACGCGCTATTTCGGTCTGACGCCCGGCTTCTTCCTCGGCCTCCAGGCCGATCACGATCTCATGGAGCGCAGACGAGAGCTTGGCCCCGACCTCGAGCTGATCGAGCCGCGGGCGGCGTAAGGGCGGCGTAAAGCCTCGACTCCCCTTCGGCCAGGCTAGTACATTCGCCCATGCCGATTCGCCGCCTCGATCCGCTGCTGGTCGACCGCATCGCCGCGGGCGAGGTGATCGAGCGGCCGGCCGCGGCGGTGAAGGAACTGGTGGAGAACGCGCTCGACGCGGGGGCGCGGGCGGTCGAGGTGGCGATCGAGGCCGGCGGGCGGCGCCTCATAAGGGTGACCGACGACGGCCGCGGCATGGACGCGCACGATCTCGCGCTCTCGGTCGAGCGGCACGCGACCTCGAAGATTCCCGACGGCGATCTCACCGCAATCGCGAGCTTCGGCTTCCGCGGCGAGGCGCTGCCCTCGATCGCCTCGGTCTCGCTTCTCGAAATCCGCACGCGGACGGAAGATGCGTCGAGCGCCTTGCGGCTCGTTGTCGAGGACGGCGCGAAGGCGGAGGTCGAGCCTTGCGCCGGCTTGCCCGGAACGCGGGTCGAGGCGCGCGACCTGTTCGCCGCCACCCCTGCCCGCCTCAAGTTCCTGAAGACCGACAGGACGGAAGCGCTCGCGGTCGCCGACGCCGTCCGGCGCCTGGCGCTCGCCGCCCCCAGCGTCCGCTTCTCCTTCGCGACCGACATCGGTTCGCCGTTCGACTGGCCGGCCTGCGGCGCAAGCGAAGCGGGCCTCGCCGAGCGCCTGCGGCAGGCGCTGGGCAGAGATTTCGCCGAGAATTCGCTCGACCTCGACGCCCGCCGCGAGGGCGTGCGGCTCTTCGGCCGGATCGGTCTCCCGACCTTCTCGCGGCCGAACGCGCTCCAGCAATATGGCTTCGTGAACGGGCGGGCGGTGCGCGACAAGACGCTCTCGGGCGCCTTGCGGGCGGCCTTCCTCGACGTGCTGCCAGTCCACCGGCACGCGGTCGCGGCGCTCTTCGTCGAATGCGACCCGGCGATCGTCGACGTCAACGTCCACCCGGCCAAGGCCGAGGTGCGCTTCCGCGATGCGGGGCTGATCCGCGGCCTCGTCATCGGGGCGATCCGCGAGCGGCTCGGCGCGGCGCTGGCGCGGGCTTCGACCACCGGCGGGACGGCGACCGTGCATGCGCTTCGGCCGCAAGGGGCAAGGCCGGCGCAGAACTGGGACTGGCGGTCGTCGCCCGCCGCGCCCTTCGCCTCGGGCGCGGCGGCCGGGCTCGCGGAAGCCCCGCAGGCGCGCTTCCTCGGCTTCGAGCCCGCCGTCCGGGCCGAAGCGGCGCCGGACGCGGAGGCTGCTTCCCCCGACCCATCGCATCCGCTCGGCGCGGCGCGGGCGCAGGCGCACAATACCTACATCATCGCGGAAACGGCGGACGGGCTCGTCATCGTCGACCAGCACGCGGCCCACGAGCGGATCGTCTACGAGACCCTTAAACGCGAGCGCGAGGGCCGCGGCATCGCGCGCCAGGCGCTCTTGCACCCGATCGTCGTCGATTGCGAGCCCGACGCCGGGGCGCTTCTCGAGGCGCATGGCGACGAACTCGCGGGCCTCGGTCTCGTCGTCGAGGGGTTCGGCGCGGGCGCGGTGCTCGTCCGCGAGGCGCCGGCGATTTTGGGCCAGGACGAGCTTCCGGGCCTCGTGCGCGACCTCGCCGCCGACCTCGCCGCCGAGGACGGCGCGCAGAGTTTGGCCCGCCGGCTCGACCGTTTTCTCGGCACCTTCGCGTGCCACCATTCGGTGCGCTCAGGGAGGGCGCTCAAGGTCGAGGAGATGAACGCGCTGCTCCGGAGCATGGAGCGAACCCCCGGCGCCTCGACCTGCAACCACGGCCGCCCGACCTGGGTCGAACTCAAGCTCGCCGACATCGAGCGGCTGTTCGGGCGGCGGTAGCGCGGCCGACCCTCGTGTCCTTCGTGTCTCCTTCGTGCTCTTTGTGTTTGAATTTTAAACACAAAGTTCACAAAGTCCGCACAAAGCGCACAAAGCTCCCATCAAACCGCAGCCGGAATTTGAACAAAATTGCCTCTTGAACGTTTCGTTGAGTCTGGCGGGCGTCTTTGACCTCGCCCAATTTGTGAAAATAAGCGCCCCGGGAGCCTGCCGAATGTCGATCTCCAAAGCCGTCGCGCCGCATATCCCCTACCTCCGGCGCTTCGCCCGCGCCCTCTCCGGCACGCAGCGGGCGGGCGACGCGCATGTCGTGGCGAGCCTTGAGGCGATCGTCGCCGAGCCCGCCTGCATCGATGCGAAACTCGATCCGAAGCTCGCCCTCTACAAACTCTTCCTCCGGCAATGGCGCGGGCTGCCGCTCAACATGCGGGCGGACGCGGCCCCGCAGGGCGAATTGGCCGCCGCGCGCATCGCCGCGATCACGCCTGAGCCCCGGATCGCCTTTCTCCTGCATGCGCTCGACAATTTCTCGGCCGGCGACATCGCAACCGCCCTCGACTGCCCCGAGGGCCAGGCCAAGGACCTGATCGAAGAGGCCGCGCGCGAGATCTCGGCCCAGCTCCGCACCTCGGTCCTCATCATCGAGGACGATCCGATGATCGCGGCGGATCTGCGCGCCCTCGTCGAGCAGCTCGGCCACGACGTCACCACCGTCGCCCGCACCCATGGCGAGGCCGTGCGCGCGGCGGTCCAGCGGCGGCCGGGCCTCATCCTGTCCGACATCCAGCTCGCCGACGGAAGCTCGGGGATCGACGCGGTCAACGACATTCTGGGCACGCTCGAGGCGCCGGTGATCTTCATCACCGGCTATCCGGAGCTTTTCCTCACCGGCGCCGCGCCGGAGCCCGCCTTCCTGATCACCAAGCCCTTCACCCGCGACGAAGTGAAGGCGGTGATCAGCCAGGCGCTCTTCTTCGACAAGACGACGCAGGCCGCAGCGCCTGCCGGCTAGCGCAGTTTCCGATCAACGATCGAGAGTAACTCCCAAGGTCGGGCCGGTTCACCGACCTCGTCCTGAGGAGCGGCGCCGCAAGGCGACGCGTCTCGAAGGACGTTTTCGTGGGCCTAACGTCCTTCGAGACGCCTGCTTCGCAGGCTCCTCAGGACGAGGTCAGTGGTGGATCGGCCCCACCTTGGGAGTTACGATTGAGAAGGGTTGGACGCTGCGCCGGCTGGCGTCGGGCGCGTTTTCCCCAAAGGCCGCCAAGTCCGTCCGCGCGCCCGGCCGGGCTGGAACCCGTCAGGCAAAACCGGTAACCTGGCCCGGCCTCCCCTCTCGACGGGGGGCGGTTTGCATTCGCGTCGTTATGCAATGCGCGGGCGGAGTCTTCCCGGGACCGCCCCTTTCGAAAAATGGGGCGCCATGACGAAACGGTCCTTCCGCATCGTTCTCATCAAGCCGTCGCATTACGACGACGACGGCTACGTCATCCAGTGGCGCCGCTCGCCCATTCCCTCGAACAGCCTCGCCAGCGTTTACGGGCTGCTCGCCCTCTGCGCCGAGGAAAAAGTCCTCGGACCCGACGTCGACATCGAGATCGAGGCCTGCGACGAGACCAACACGGTCATCGACGTTCGCGCCACGGCGCGCCGGCTGAAGCAAGCAGGCGGCGGGTTCATCGGCTTTGTCGGCGTCCAGTCGAACCAGTTTCCCCGCGCGCTCGACCTCGCGCGCGAATTCCGCGCCGAAGGCGCGCCGGTTGTCATCGGCGGGTTTCATGTCTCGGGCTGCATCTCCATGCTCCCCGAACTGCCGCCGGATCTCAAGGAGGCGCTCGGGCTCGGCGTGACGCTCTTCGCCGGCGAGAGCGAGGGACGTCTCGCCGGCCTTCTCAGGGACATCGACGCCGGTGAGGCGCAGCCGATCTACAATTACCTGCACGACATGCCCGACATGGGGGCGGCCGCGACGCCGGTCCTGCCGCGGCATGTGGTGACCCGGGTCGTCGGCCATTACGCCAGCTTCGATGCGGGCCGCGGCTGCCCGTTCCAGTGCAGCTTCTGCACCATCATCAACGTCCAGGGCCGCAAATCGCGCTACCGCACCCCCGACGACGTCGAGGCGATCGTGCGGGCGCACGCGCCCCAGGGCATCTCGCATTATTTCGTCACCGACGACAATTTCGCCCGCAACCGCAATTGGGAGGCCATTCTCGACCGCCTGATCGACCTGCGCGAGAACCAGGGCTTCGCCATCAAGCTGATCCTGCAGGTCGACACGCTCTGCCACCGCATCCCGAACTTCATCGAAAAGGCGGCGCGGGCCGGCTGCAACGCCGTCTTCATCGGCCTCGAGAACATCAATCCCCAGTCGCTGCAGGGCGCCAAGAAGCGGCAGAACAAGATCTGGGAATACCGCGTGATGCTGCAGGCCTGGCGGCGCGTGAAGGTGATGACCTGGGCCGGATACATCCTCGGGTTTCCGACCGACACGCCCGAGACGATCGCCCGCGACATCGAGATCATCAAGAAAGAGCTGCCGCTCGACATCCTCGAATTCTTCTTTCTCACCCCCCTGCCCGGCTCCGAGGATCACAAGACCCTGTTCCTCAAAGGGGTCCCGATGGACCCGGACATGAACAATTACGACCTCGAGCATGTCTGCACCGCCCATCCGCGGATGTCCGACGACGCCTGGCGGCAGGTCTATCGCGACGCCTGGGCGCGCTACTACACCGACGCCCACGTCGAGACCGTGCTGAGGCGCGCGGTCGCGAGCGGCATCAAGCCGCGCAAGATCGCCGACGTGATGGCGGTTTTCTCGGCTGCCTCGCGCATCGAGGGCGTCCATCCGCTGCAGACCGGCATCGTCCGCCGCAAGGTCCGGACGCAGCGGCGCCACGGCATGCCGATCGTCAATCCGGTCCTCTTCTATCCGCGCCGGGCGGTCGAATTCGTCGCTGTGATCGCCCGCTGGCTGACCGTCGGGCTTCGCTATCACCGGATCAAGGCCCGCGTCGTGGCCGATCCGGCGAGCGCGACTTATGTCGACGAGGCGACCCGCCCCGTCCTGCCGGAGGAGATGGAGACCGACGAACTCGTCGCCGCCTTCGCCGACAAGATCCCCGACACCTACGGCGCCCCGAAGCGGCAGGCCGCGCCCGCGACCTGATGTGACACGAGGCTCCGCCGGCCTCGTCCTTCGAGACGCGCCTGCGGCGCTCCTCAGGACGAGGGCGGCGAGTCACGAGGCGGCGCGCGACAATGCGCCGCGAGGCGCTCACTGAAGCAGCACCGTCAGCGCGTTGAAGAGCGCCTTCGGATCGTATTCGGACTGGTAGACGGGCGGCGGCGCGGGGCCGCGCCCGGTGAGACGGTGGACGGCCTCCCAGGCGGTGCGCGTCGAATATTCGAAGGTGAAGGCGATGTCCTGCGGGACCTCGACGTACTGGCCGATCAGTCCGAGATTGGTCGATCCGTCCGGGACCACGCTCGGCCGGTCGCCCGCCTTGCGCGTGAGCCAGATGTTGTTGACGAACGGCAGGTGGCAGGGGACGCATTGCGACGACGCCCTGATGGCGTCGTAGCGCTCGAAGCGCAATTGCCGGATGAGCTCATCGAGAATCTCGGCCCCTGTGCATTCGGTCATCGGCTTTGCGACGAACCCGCCGGGACTGTCGGGAAAGAGCCCGTAGCCCCAGAGCACGTTGACGTCGTCCGGCTGGCCCAGAACCTCGGGCTGGTGAAAGATCGTGACCGAGAGAACCCAGGGCGAATCGCGCAACGTCACGAGGCCGCCGGTTCCGGGCTTGCTGCCGGTCAGCGCCGTGAGCCGGTCGACAAGCTCGCTTCCCTGCGTCGTGATCGTGAAGGTCACCCAGCGCGAATTGACGGCCTTGTCCGGCGCGAAATAGACGTCCGGATCGCCGAAATCCGTCCGCCCCTCGGCGAGGCGCCGCCACAAGGCGACCGACCGTCCGCCGCCGGGCGGCTTCGGCGCCTCCGACATCGAGCCTGTCGACATGTCGGCCGCCTGCGATCCGGTGGTCACGAGCACGATGTCGTCGGGCGCGACGACGACCGGCGCCGCGACGCCGTCGCGCTCGACGTCGAGCCGCTCGACCGTGATCCGGTGCGGCGCCGGGGCGAAGCCGATGTCGCTGACGAAGGCCCGCGTCTCGGCGATGACGCCCCGCACTTCGAGCCACGCCGCAAGCGGCGCGATGAACGCGTCGCGCTGGCAGGTCGGCGAGCGCAGGATGTTGCGCATGTCGTAGAGGTTGGGAAAGAGGTAGAGGAAACGGTTCATGTAGCGGCGGAACTCGATCGCGCTGTGCTGCCGGAGCGACCCCATGACGGTCGACCACAGGAGCCAGAATTCGGTGCGGAAGAAATCCTCGGAGAAGAACGCGTCGATCCGTCGCCCCTGAAGCGAGGCCTCCGGGGTCGTGACGACCCGCCCGAGGTCGTAGAAGTCGCGGAACGTCAGGCCGAAGCGCGGCTCGTGCGGCACGACCCGGCCCTCGCGGTCGACGATGTGGCCCCGGTCGTCGAACGGCTCGCGATCGTTGAAGGCGAAGAACGCGTCCCTGACCGAGACCGCCGGGTCGGTCGCGGAGGGAATGTCCGCGAGCAGGGCGAACGCGCAGCGGAATTCCTTGTCGAACACCGATCCCGGCAGATTATAGCCGCTCTGCGGATCGCCCTCGAGGAAGAAGCCGCCGCCGAGCCTGTCGCTCGCCTCGTAGATCGTGATGTCCGGGCCCTTGAAGCCGGCGTTGCGGATGAGGAGCGCGGCCGCCGCGAGCCCGCCGAATCCGCCGCCGACGATGTGCGCCTTCATCGCGCCCTCCGCTTCGTTTCTCCCGCGCCCGAACCTGCCCCGAACCCAACAGCTATCAGCCGTCCGCCGCGAGGGACGTGAGCGCGGTCACATGCGGGCGGCTCGACCGCTCCCAAAGGCGAAAGGAGCGGAAGCGGAAAGCCGTCAGGGAGTTGTGATCGCGGCCTCATGGGGGTATTGCCGGGGCCATCTTCCTCGACCTTCACGGAAAGCCCCGAAGCCCTTGAGCGCGCCCGAGCCTGCCGTCACCGAAGCGCTTGCGATCGCCCACGGCCTCAAGGCCGACGAATATGCGCGCTTCGTCGCCCTCATCGGCCGGACGCCGAGCTTCACCGAACTCGGCATCGTCTCGGCGATGTGGAACGAGCATTGCTCCTACAAATCCTCGCGCCTTCATCTGAGGACCCTGCCGACCACGGGCCCGTGCGTCATTCAGGGGCCGGGCGAGAACGCCGGCGTGATCGACATCGGCGACGGCGACGTCTGCGTCTTCAAGATGGAATCGCACAACCACCCTTCGATGATCGAGCCCTATCAGGGGGCGGCGACCGGGGTCGGCGGCATCCTGCGCGACGTCTTCACCATGGGCGCGCGCCCCGTCGCCTGCCTCAACTTCCTGCGCTTCGGCGCCCCGATCATCCGAAGACGCGCCGCCTCGTCGCCGGCGTCGTCGCCGGCGTCGGCGGCTACGGCAATTCCTTCGGCGTGCCGACGGTCGGCGGCTCGGTCGGCTTCGACGCAGGCTATGACGGCAACATTCTCGTCAACGCCATGGCCGTCGGCGTCGCGCGGAGGAATGCGATCTTCACCTCGAAGGCGACCGGCGTCGGCAACCCGATCGTCTATCTCGGCTCGAAGACCGGGCGCGACGGCATCCACGGCGCGACGATGGCGTCGGCCGCCTTCGAAAAGGACGCCGAGGCGAAGCGGCCGACCGTCCAGGTCGGCGATCCGTTCGCCGAGAAGCTGCTGCTCGAGGCCTGCCTCGAACTGATGGCGTCGGGGGCGGTCGTTGCGATCCAGGACATGGGGGCGGCCGGGCTCACCTCGTCGGCGGTCGAGATGGGGGCGAAGGGCGACCTCGGCGTCGAACTCGACCTCGACAGCGTTCCCTGCCGCGAGACCGGCATGACGGCTTACGAGATGATGCTCTCCGAGAGCCAGGAGCGCATGCTGATGGTGCTCAAGCCCGAGCTCGAGCAGAGGGCGGAAGCGATCTTCAGGAAATGGGGGCTGGACTTCGCCGTCATCGGGAGGACGACCGACACCAAGCGCTTCGTCGTCCGGCGCGACGGCGCGATCAAAGCCGATCTGCCGATCAAGGAGCTCGGCGACGAGGCGCCGCTCTACGACCGGCCGTGGACGGCGCCTGAAGCGCAGCCCGTCCTCGACGGCGCGGCGATCGCGGCGCCGCTTGCGACGGACGCCGCGCTTCTGAAGCTGATCGGCTCGCCGAACCTCTCGTCGAAGCGCTGGGTCTCGGAGCAGTACGATTCGCTCATCCTCGGCAACACCGTGCAGGGGCCGGGCGGCGGCGCGGCCGTCATCCGGCTCGGCGACGGGCCGAAGGGGCTGGCGCTGACCACCGACTGCACCGAGCGCTATTGCCGGGCGGACCCGCGCGAGGGGGGGAAACAGGCGGTCGCGGAGGCCTGGCGCAACCTCGCGGCCGTCGGGGCGAAGCCGCTGGCGCTGACCGACAATCTCAATTTCGGCAATCCCGAGCGGCCGGAGGCGATGGGCGAACTCGTGCTCGCAATTCGCGGCATTGGCGAGGCGGCCCGCGCCCTCGATTTCCCGATCGTCTCGGGCAACGTGTCGCTCTACAACGAGACGATGGGCGCGAGCATTCCCCCGACGCCCGCCATCGGCGGCGTCGGGCTCGTCGCCGACGTCCACAAGACCGCCTCGCCGTCGTTTTCGGCGGCTGGCCTCGACATCCTCCTCGTCGGCGGGACGCCCGGCTGGCTCGGGCGCTCCGCCTGGCTCGCAATCGTCGCCGGCCGCGAGGAGGGAGCGCCGCCGCCGGTCGATCTCGAAGCCGAGCGGCGGAACGGCGACTTCGTCAGGAGCCTCATCGAGCAAGGGCGCGTCGGCGGCGTCCAGGACCTGTCGGACGGCGGACTTGGCGTCGCGCTCGCCGAGATGGCGCTCGCCCGCGGCATCGGCGCGACGGTGGCGCTCGACGGGCCGGAGCAATGCGTCTTCTTCGGCGAGGACCAGGGCCGCTATGTCGTCACGGCCGCGCCTGGGGAGACCGCGGCGGTGCTGGCGCAGGCTCGCCGCGCCAGCGTGGACTGCGAGCGGATCGGCGTGACGGGCGGCGATGCGCTGAGGCTCGGCCACGCCGCGCCCCTGGCCCTTGCGGCGCTCGCCAAAGCCTACGAGACTTGGCTGCCCACGCTCATGGCGTCGAGGGGGAGCGACGCATGATCCCGTTCCTGGTCGTCAAGACGAAGACGGGTTTCGCCTATATCCGCTCCGAGCACGTGATCGCGATCAATTCGAGCGATCCGAACGAGTGCACGATCCTCATGTCGAGCGGCGTCACCATCGCCGCCTCCGAGCCCGCCGAAGACGTCGTGGCGCGGCTCGAAGCCGAGGCGGACGAGGAGGCGCAGGCGCTGAACGAGAAGGAGACCCGCAAGCCATGGCCATGAGCCGCGTTGAAATCGAGACTATGATCCGCGCCGCCTTCCCCGACGCCAGGGTCGAGGTGAAGGACCTCGCCGGCGACGGCGAGCATTACGCCGCAACCGTCGTCACCTCCGCCTTCAAGGGGGTGAGCCGTGTGAAGCAACACCAGATGGTCTACGCGGCGCTCAAGGGAAAGATGGGCGGAGATTTGCACGCGTTGGCGCTGACGACTTCGGAGAGCTGAGCGAGACTGCGAATGCAATTCCAAGGTTGCGCAGGAACCAAAGCTTAAAAAATGCGCATATAGGCCGAAATATAGTCTTGCCCAGCGCATCGAGTCGCGCGACGATACTCGAGAATGTAGCGTTGAGGTGTGGACATGCTGCGTAACCGGATGATGGCTGGCGCGAGCGCCGCAGGCATTGTCATTGGCGGCGCGTCTCTGGCGCAGGCCGCGGTGGTCTACCAGGACAGCTTCGAATCATCGAACGTCGGCGCCGGTCTGTACCTCTATTCGGGAGACGCTTCGTTCTATTCCAATCCGTCGGGGACGGCGGTTTCCGCTCCCGGCGCCACGTTCAACGGGTTTTCGGGAATTCAGTCGAACGGCAGCGCGTGGAATTTCGCGCCTGTCCCGGACGGGACCTTCGGCGCGTTTCTGCAAAGCTACAACACGAACCCGGACGGCAATCAGGCCGGGGCGTTCGAACTCACCCTGTCGGGCCTGACGAGCGGCGACACCTACACCCTGTCGTTCTCCATCGCGGCGCGGTCGGGATACGGGGTCGATCCCTTCTCCGTGTCGCTCGGGGCCGACAACCTCGGCTCCTGGACAGCGCCTTCGACGAGTTGGACGCTGGAGACGGTCACGTTTACGTATAACGGCGCCGCGACCCTCGACTTCACGGGCGTTCCCCTGGGCGGGGGCAACTCGAGCGTCGGCATCGACGACGTCACAATCGCCTTCGTCCCCGAGCCTTCCACATGGGCGATGCTGATCGCGGGCCTGGCCGGACTGGGATTTGTCCGAGCGCGACGCGGCAAGCTCTCGGTCAGCATGATCGACTAGACGCGACAGATCCCGAACCTCTGCCGGAAGGTCGCCGCAAGGCGGCCTTTTTCGTTGTGGAGCGAACATTACCTCGACACGCAACCCTGTCGGCGCGGGCCTGGTCGCCACAACGGCGCGCGCCGCCAATTCACTATGTCCCATCAGAAGAGTTGCTCACCGTCAACATCCGAAATATAGAGCGATATTGAGCGTTTGTTAACCGAGTAGTGGCGTTCCGATGCGTAAAGTCCTGACCCGTCTTCTCCTTGCCGGCGCAGCGAGTGTCGGCGCGTTCGGCGCCGCGGCCGCGGCGACCTGGGACTTTTCCTTTGTCGGCCTCGATTTTCCCTCCGCCGTCTTCGGCAGCGGAACGCTGACCACGACCGACGCCGGATCGCCTTTCGCGGTGACCGGCGCGACCGGCACGATCACCGATACGTCCGGCACGTTCACCCTCACCGGCCTCTCGTTCTACGCGGCCGCCGACAATCTCCTCTATGTCCCGCCGTCCGGGGGCGCCGGGTCCGTCGATTTTGGCGGCATCTCATTCACGACCCTCGGCGGCCCCGACTTCAATCTCGGCGGCGGAGGCGACGACGGCCCGTATTTCAACCTCCTGAACGATTCCTGGCAGAACCCTGGCGGCGGCGCCAATCAGGGCTCCCCTCCCGGCTTCACGGCTGGCTCCTACAACATCGAATTCACGGTCGCCCAGATCCCCGAACCGTCGACCTGGGCGATGCTGGGCCTCGGCTTCGCCGGTCTCGGACTCGCCGCGCTCCGACGCCGCAAGACAACCCTCTCCTTGCAGGACTGACACGTCGTCCGATGTCTGGTCGCGGCGTTTGGCCGCGGTCGGCGGGTGCGTTTCGGCGGAAACATCCGGGTTTGACGGAAAGCGCGCCGCTCGCTGTCCCGCCGGCGACGGGCAGACCGCGAACCTCCATTCACATACACAAATCGTATGATTGACTCTTCATACCGGAAGAGCTTGTCGTTCCTCTGCGAAGGATCACAGAGACCGGGTTGGCCGGTGCGGGAGGGGCCCCAAATGAAAACATCAATCGCCTTCAGCTTGCTGGCGGCTTTGGCCGCGTTGGGCGCCGGGACGGCGCACGCCGCCATTTTCGATTTTTCCTTTGTCGGGGTCGACAATCCGAGCGTTTACGGCAGCGGTCAATTCACGACCTCGGATACGTCATCGCCGTTCACAATCAGCGGCGCGACGGGTACGATCGTCGAGCCTGGGGTTTCGATCACGCCGCTCACCATCACGGGGGTATCGAATTACGCCGGATCGAACCAGTTGCTCTACTTCCCGGCTGACCCAGTGGTCGACTTCAGCGGCATTTCGGTCAGCACCGCCGCCAGCGATTTCAACATCTTCAGCTTCGGCCCGGACAGCTACGGTCTGCTCGCCTCTGCGCTGAACAATTCCGGCAACCCGGGCAGTGGGCCCTACGATGCGATCGACCTCAGTATCGTCCAGATCCCGGAGCCGTCGACCTGGGCGATGCTCGGCCTCGGCTTCGCCGGGCTCGGACTCGCAGCGCTCCGGCGCCGAAAGGCGGCCATCTCCGCGTTCGGCTGACACGGGCCCCGGCGCGGGAAGGCGGGTTCCCGCGTTCGCGAACCGGGTCGCGGTCGTGGGCCTATTGCTTGGTGAGCAGGCAGGCGATGATGTCGCCCCTCCCGGCCGCGTTGGCCGCCATCGACTTTCGCCGGAACGACGCCATCTCCCGTCGTGAGAAGTGGGCGGAGTATCCCTCTCCCGGTCCGGTGTGATCGCCCCTCGCGTAGAGTTCGCTCGACATCAGCGACCAGGCGTAGCCGACGTCGGTGATCGCCCTGAGCGTGAAGCCGCAATCGGCGGCGAGGATCGAAAAGCCCTTCCTCGACATCAGCGTCAGATGCCTCGGCGCGTCCCATTGCGCCCAGTTGGTCCCGTATTGCGCGAAGGCGTCGGAATCCGGCGTTGGAATCCGGATGATGCAGAGACCGTTCGGCGACAGCTTGCCGCGCGCAGTCCTTAGCGCCGCTTGCGGGTCCGGCAGGTGCTCGAAGGATTGATTGAACAGGATGACGTCGAACGGCCCGTCCATTTCGTCGAGACCGCACTTTCGCAATGGGACGCCCTCGCCCGTCGTCACGTCGGCGGCGAGGAAGGGGTCGCATCCGGAAAGGCGGCGAAACCCGAGCCGCGCGAGGCGGTCGAGAAGCTCGCCGCTGCCCGATCCGACGTCGAGAATCGCCTGGTCCGGGCGCACGCCCGCCTCGCGGACGATCCACACCATGGTCGGTTCGGGCTTTATCGCGATGAGCAGGCGTCCGACGAGGAGGCTCCTGCCGAAATCCGCGCGGTCGCGCTCGGCCGTCAGGTAGGCCTTCAGCGCCCGCCTGAGGCCTTTCTTGCCGCGGGCCTCGACGCTGATCGAATAATAATTGCTCGGGTAGTGCCGGCTCAGTTCCTCGTCATCGGGAATGCGGGCGATCTGCAGGCTGTCGCAGGCGCTGCAGCGGTCGTAGAGAAATTCCTCGCGGGACCGGAACATGGTCTCCTTCGCGAGGGTGGATCCGGATTTCGAGGACGACCCGCAGGTCCTGCACAAGAACTCGTCCATGATCGGCCGCCGGGACTGAAATGGCTTTGAGGAATGCGCGGGCTTACAATCGTTCCGACGCGCCCGCGCGCATGGCTTCGAGCCGCCACCTCGAGCGCGAGCCGCGCAACGCCGCCAAGCTTATATCGAGGATCGATGGCGCAGGAAAATGCGAACCCGGGCCGGGCCGGACGGCCGCCTCCGGCCCGACCGCTTTCGGTCCCGCCGCGCGCCCATGCGCCCGAGGGCCTTGAATCGATCCGAAAAGACGACGATATCGGGCCCGCCGCCTTTCCGCGGCCCCCTTTTCTTTCCTAAAGAGGCCGATTTTGACCGCCGACGCAACGACCCCGATCCACGAGGCCGCAACGACCCAGAGCTTCGAGGCCGACGTTTCGCGCCTCCTGCACCTCATGGTCCATTCGGTCTATTCCGACCGGGAGATCTTCGTCCGCGAGCTCGTATCGAACGCCGCCGACGCCTGCGAGAAGCTGCGCTACGAATCGATCGCGACCCCTGCGCTCGTCGCCGACGGCGCGCCCTTCGCCATCACGATCGCGCTCGACAAGGACGCCGACACCGTCACCTTCGCCGACAACGGGATTGGCATGACCCGCGACGACCTGACGTCCGGCCTCGGCACCATCGCCCGCTCGGGCACCAAGGCCTTCCTCGACCGGCTCGCCGCCGACGACGTGAAGCACGAGGCGGAGTCGCTCATCGGCCAGTTCGGCATCGGCTTCTATTCGTCGTTCATGGTCGCCGACGAGGTCGTGGTCGAGACGCGCCGGGCGGGCTCGGAGGAGGCGTGGCGCTGGTCGTCGGACGGCAAGGGGTCGTTCACCATCGCCCAGCTCGCGCTCGAAGAGGCGCCGGCGCGCGGCACGCGGGTCGTGCTGCATCTCAACGCCGAGAGCCATGAATTCCTCGACGCCTGGCGGGTCGAGCGGATCATCCGCGATCATTCGGGCGCGGTCGCCGTGCCGATCGACTTCGTGGCCAAGCCCGGCGAAGAGCCGAAGCGCGTCGCCGACGGGCAGGCGATCTGGGCGAAGCCCAAATCCGAGGTGACGCCCGAGGCCTATACCGAGTTCTACCGTGGTCTTTCCGGCGCGTTCGACGAGCCGGCGCTGACGATCCACTACCACGCCGAAGGCCGGCACGAATATACCGTCCTCGCCTTCATTCCGAGCTCGCGGCCGTTCGACCTCTTCGATCCGCAGCGGAAAGGGCGCAACAAGCTCTACGTCCGCCGCGTGCTTATCACCGAGAACGCCGACCTGCTGCCCGGATGGCTGCGCTTCGTCCGGCTCGTGGTCGACTCGGCCGACCTGCCGCTCAACGTGTCGCGCGAGCTCATCCAGAAGAGCGACGTGTTCGCCGCGATCCGAAAAGGGGTGACAAACCGCATCGCCCAGGAGCTTGGCAAGTTCGCCGAGAGCGAGCCGGAGAAGTTCGCTCATGTGTGGGAGAATTTTGGCGCGGTCATCAAGGAGGGCCTCTACGAGGACCCCGAACGCCGCGACGCCTTGTTCAAGATCGCCCGCTTCGCAACCACCACCCATCCCGACGGCGGCCGCACGCTCGCCGATTATGTCGGATCCTTGCGCGAGAACCAGACGGCGATCTTCTATCTCACCGGCGACGAGCCGAAACGCCTCGCCGCGAGCCCGCAGCTCGAAGGATTTCGCGCGCGAGGCGTGGAAGTCCTCCTGCTGTCCGATCCGGTCGACGCCTTCTGGGTTTCGACCGCGGCCGGCTTCGACGGCAAGCCCTTCAAGTCGGCGAGCCAGGGGGCGGCCGACATCGCTTCGATCGCCTTCGTCGAGGGCGCGAGCGCGCCGGCGGAAGCCTCCGGCGAGGTTGCGACGCTGATCGCCTTCCTGAAGCAGACGCTCGAGAGCGAGGTCGCCGAGGTGCGCGCCTCCGACCGCCTGACCGACAGCGTCGCCTGCCTCATCGCGCCCGACTTCGGCCCCGACCGGCAGCTCGAGAAGATGCTCGCGGCGCACGGGCGGCTGAACGAGCGGACGAAGCCGATCCTCGAGGTCAATCCGAACCATGCGCTGACGCTCGCGCTCGCCGGCCGCCTGAGGGACGGCAAGGACAAGCCCCTCGTCGAGGACGCGGCTCACCTCGTGCTGGACGAAGCGCGGATGCTCGAAGGCGGCGCGGTCGAGGATCCGGCTACCTTCGCGGCGCGGCTGAGGCGCGTTCTGGAGAAGGCGCTCGCGTGAGGCTTTTTTCTGTCTCGGGCCGCTTTGTCCGCGGCGGAGTCCGACGGGCACGGCCCACAATCAAAGGAGACGCTTAGATGCCGAGGAGCGTGGAGCTTCAGGCGATCGACCAACGCATTGCGATCGCCCGCGCCAATCTGAGAGAACTGACCGAGATGGCCGCCGCCATCTCGGGGGGCGAGAACGAATCCCTCTCGGCGGAGCGGATCCAGCGGCAGGAAGAACTGCTGGCGAAGCTCCTCAAGGAGCGCGAGGCGCTCGAGAAGTAGGCGCGCCGCGGCGACGGCCGCGAATGCGCCACTTCCCCCTCTCCCTGCGTCAGCGGGGAGAGGGCTAGGGTGGGGGGCGAGAGGATTGGCCGCGGTGGCGCTCACCCGGCCCCTCATCCTAACCTTCTCCCCGTGAACGGGGAGAAGGGACGCTTCGGCGCTTCCGTCTCACACAGGCATGCTTTGAGGATCGGCGCCATGAACCCCACCCTCTTCACCGCATTCCTCCTGATCACGGCGGTGCTCGTGATCGCGCCCGGCCCGATCGTCACGCTCGTCATATCGACCGGCGCGACGCGGGGCGTTCGCGCCGCGCTGACGACCGTCGCCGGGACCACGACCGGCAATGTCATCCTGCTCGCCGGCATCGCCGTCGGCCTCGACTGGGTCGTCGCGCACGCGGGCCTCCTGTTCGAGGCGCTGCGATGGACGGGCGCCGCCTATCTCGTCTGGCTCGGCGTCCAGGCCTGGCGGAACGCCGGACGTGGGAGCGAGGCGCTCGAGGACAGCGGCCGCAAGCGATTTTTCCGCGGCCTCGTCGTGGCGCTGTCGAACCCGAAGACGATCGTCTTCTTCACCGCCTTCCTGCCGCAGTTTGTCGATCCGAAACTGCCGGCGGGGCCGCAGCTTGCGATCATGTGCGCCGCTTCCGCATTGATGGCGGCGATCACCGATTCCGCCTGGGCGGTCGCCGCGGGCCTGGGGCGCGCGTGGCTCATGAAGCCGGCGCGGGCGAAGCTGCTCGGGCGCCTGACCGGCGGCGTCCTCATCGGCGGCGGGATCTGGCTGACCTTGGCGCGAAGGCCCGGCTGACACGGCCGATTCGCGCCCCGACGCTCCGATTTGCGGGGCTTTCGCTTGCCCGCAAGCGCCGCCCCTGCCAAACAGGCGTCATTCGGAACGGAGCCACGCCCCCTTGTCGATCGCCGTCAACCCCGCTTTCGCGCGCATGGGCGAAGAGAACGCCTTCGCGGTGCTGGCGAAGGCGGCCGAGCTTCAGCGGCAGGGCCATGACATTGTCAACCTCGGCATCGGCCAGCCGGACTTCAAGACGCCGCCCCATATCGTCGAGGCCGCCGTCAAGGCTTTGCGCGACGGCGAGCACGGCTATACCGACGCAACGGGGATCGCGCCGCTGCGCGAGGCGGTGTCGGCCGACCTGCAGCGCAGGCTCGACGCCGACGTCGCGCCCGACCTCGTTCTCGTCACGCCCGGCGGAAAGGTCGCCATGTACATGGCGATCCTCATGTTCGGCGAGCCTGGGGCCGAGATCGTCTATCCCGACCCGGGCTTCCCGATCTATCGCTCGATGATCGAATTCACCGGCGCGACCCCGGTCCCGGCGCGGATGCGCGAAGCGAACGGCTTCGCCTTCTCGGCCGAGGAGACGCTGGCGCTGATTACGCCCCGGACGCGGCTCCTGATCCTCAATTCGCCCGCCAATCCGACGGGGGGCGTGACGCCGGGGGCCGAGATCGACCGTCTCGTCGCTGGCCTCGCCAGGCATCCGGACGTCGCCATCCTGTCGGACGAGATCTACGGCCAACTCACCTACGACGGACTCGCCCACCAGACCCTCCTCGCCTATCCGGAGATCCGCGATCGCCTGATCCTGCTCGACGGCTGGTCGAAAACCTACGCCATGACCGGCTGGCGGCTCGGCTATTCCGTGTGGCCGAAGCCTTGGCGGGACGTGGCGCGCCGAATCGCGGTCAATTCCTATTCCTGCGTCAATTCGGCGGCCCAGTTCGCCGGCCTCGCCGCCCTTGAGGGGCCGCAGGATTTCGTTGCTTCGATGCGGGCCGAGTTCGATCGCCGCCGCATCGCCGTGGTCGAGGGGCTGAACCGCCTGCCGGGCGTCAGCGCGGTCACGCCGAAGGGGGCGTTCTACGCCTTTCCCAACGTTTCGCGCACCGGCTGGAAAGCGAAGCCGCTCGCCGCCGCGCTTCTCGACGAAGCGGGCGTCGCGACCATCGGCGGTCCTGATTTCGGCGTCCACGGCGAGGGCTATCTTCGCCTCTCCTACGCCAATTCGCTCGAGAACATCGAACGCGCGCTCGAGCGCATGGCGGAATTCTTGAATCGTCCAGCCTCCGCCAATGCGCGCGCGTGAGGGGAAACGGATCCGGGGGATTTGAAACGATGCGTATTGTGATGATTGCGGCCGTTTGCGCCGTCCTTGTTCCGGCCGCGGCGTTCGCGGCGGGGGAAGCCAAACCGTCGCTTACCGCCTGCGACACGGCGAAGCTCGGCGGCGGCGACCTCGCCCAATGCCTGCGCGCCGCCGCCGACAAGGCTGACCGCGATCTTCAGGGGGCGGTCGAGCAGGCGATCAAGTCGATCGACGCGCGGCAGGGGCTGCTTTCGTCGCAGAAGGCGCGCTGGCGCCGTTCGTTGAGCGAATCCCAGGCGCAATGGCTGAGCTGGCGCGACGCCGAATGCCAGGACGTGGCCCCGTTCGAGGCCGGCATGGCGGCCAAGGGCGCCGATCCGCGGCTCTCCTGCATCATCGACAACGATTCCGCCCGGATCGCGAGCATCAAGGCGCGCTATCCGTGACGTCGCTCGAAGGGCTCGGCTACGCGCTCGATCCGCTCGATCGCGCTTCGTATCAGCGCGAGGACGCGGCCGCGGCCGCTGGCTTGCGAGCCCGCGCCGACGCCCGCTTCGTCATCATCGCGCGCGACATGCCGATGCTCGCCCAGTCCGGGGCCGGCCTCGATCCGCTCTTCCCGCCGGGCCAGGTCGAGGCGCTCGGCGGGGCCGAGGTCGAGGCGCTGCTCGGCCTTCTCCCCAGCGGCGCGCCGGTGTTCGCGGCGCTCCTGAAGGATCTCGGCGGTCGTCGAGGAGCAGGACCTGAGCGACGGCTTTCTCGATCGCCGGGTGCTCGTCGTTCCTGGACGCGAGGATCTGAAACTCATCGATCTCAGGTCGATCGCCGCGGCCGGCCTCGTGCCCGTGCCCGAGGCGAGCATGCTCGCCTCCGCCAAGGCGCTGCTCGCCTGGCACGCCCGCCGGGGCTTCTGCTCGAATTGCGGCGCGCGGACGAATGTCGGCGCGGCGGGCTGGCGGCGCGAGTGCCCGAATTGCGGGATGCACCATTTCCCGCGCACCGATCCGGTCGTCATCATGTTGGCGACAGCGGGCGATTCCTGCCTGCTCGGGCGGCAGAAGCGCTTCCCGAAAGGCATGTATTCGGCGCTCGCGGGCTTCCTCGAGCCCGGCGAGACGATCGAACAGGCCGTCCGCCGCGAGATCATGGAGGAGGCCGGCATCGCCTGCGGCGCGGTGACGTACTTCGCCTCGCAGCCGTGGCCGTTCCCGTCGTCGCTGATGATCGGCTGTTTCGCGGAAGCCACGACCCGAGACGTCAAGGTCGATCAGGTCGAACTCGAGGACGCCCGCTGGTTCTCGCGCGACGAGACGCGCGCGATGCTCGAGAAGCGCCATCCGGACAAGGTCGCGGCGCCGATCCCGATGGCGATCGCGCATCACCTCATCAAAGCGTGGGCGTTCGACTGATCCGCGTACTTGACGGGCCGACGGAAGGCCCGCGCGCGGCGCCTGACCGGTCCGCAAGCTCCGGCGAACCCGACGTCTCGCCGTTCTCCCTCGGATGCGCAAAGTATCGACAAGGAACGTTCGTGGGACTGGCGGACTGGCGCTCTCCCGTTGCCGCAGGCAATCTTAGCCGTTATAATTCGTCCCTGGCAAGGAGTCCATTATGCGTGACGCTCTGCTAACCCCTAACGAAGTCGCCGCTCTCGCGGAGGCGTCGAGGACCGTCGTCGAAAAGACGCTCGAGCAAAGGGTCTTTGCCGGGCGCGGGGCCAGCGCGAAGGCGAACCGGCGCTTGCTGCCACTGCACGCGGTGGCTGTCGCCGCGACCGTCAAGTCTCTCGGCCGTCGACTGAGTGTGGCGGACAAGAGGCTGGTGGCGCGCGAACTGGGAAAACTGTCGGTCTCCGCCCTCAAATCCGCGGAGATCGAGGTCGCGCCCGCGATCATCGTCCGCGTGGGTGTCCTGGCGCGTGAGGCGGTTGAGCGTGCGGAGCGGTACGCCGCGGACCGGGATGCCTTCATCGAGATTGCAGACGGCGTTCAAGGCGGCCGCCCGATCATCAAGGGGACCCGGCTGACCGTCAGCGCGATCCACGGACGGCTGTCATCGGGCGACACGATCGAAACGCTGATCAATGACTATCCGGACATTCCGCGCCGAGCCTTTGAGGCGGCGGCGCTCTATGCCGAAACCCATCCACAGCTCGGCCGCCCAGTCGTATCCGGCCGGAAAACGGCTGCGTGAAATTCTTTATCGACGAGTGCATTTCGCCCTCGCTCAGCCATCGCCTCAACCAGAACGGACTGCACGACGCGATCCATCCCCGCGATCGGGCGCGATTGCGCGAACCCGATCGTGTCGTCTTTGCTCGCGCCATTGCCGAAGATCGGATTCTTGTCACCGAAAACGCCGATGATTTTCGCAAGCTGGCAGGCGGCGTCGACCTTCATCCGGGCCTGATCATTCTGCCGTCGGTCGCGCGCAGCGAGGCGCAGCGGTTGATGAACCTTGTCATCGCTTATCTCACGGACAGCGGCGACGGGCGGCCGCAGGATCGCCTCGTCAATTCGGTCCTGTCAATTTCCGCGAAGGGAGACATCCGGATCGATCCGCTGCCGTAGTCCGGCGGGGGCGTCGTGTCATTCAGGATCAGTTGGGGGAAAGTCGCCTATTTCGCCTCGCAGCCGCGGCCGTTCCCGTCATCGCTGATGATCGGCTGCTTCGCGGAAGCGACGACCCGAGACGTCAAGGTCGATCAGGTCGAACTCGAGGACGCCCGCTGGTTCTCGCGCGACGAGACGCGCGCGATGCTGGAGAAGCGCCATCCGGATAAGGTCGCTGCGCCGATCCCGATGGCGATCGCGCACCATCTCATAAGGGCGTGGGCGTCCCGAGGGGGTTTGACTTCGCTTTCGCGCTTGTCGTCGCTTTACGACCTTGATCGCCTCGTCGAGCCTGCCTTCGCCTGAACGTATTCGCGCAGCGCGCGATTGATCCGCGTCTGATAGCCCTCGCCGGACGGCGAGCGCGCTTCGAACCAGGCGACCACGTCGGCGTCGAGCCGAAGGGTCAGTTGCTGTTTCACGGGGCGATCGAAGAGGCCGCGCCTGGCGCCGGACCAATCGAGAATTTCCGGCGCCTCCGACGCGTCGATCGCATTGTCGGGAAGCGCTGCCAGCGACGTCAGCTCCGCTCGCAGCTCGGGCGTCAGCGGCTTAGAGGTCGCCTTCTTCATAACGCTCCCTTTCGGCCCACGGCGACCATGGTGGTCCCGCAGAAGGCGCGCGACCTGAAAGCAACCGGCCGCGACGTAATCTCGCTGTCAGTCAGCCGATGTCGCAGGTTTGCGAATATTTCTCCCAAAGACAATTTCGGACCATGCGGGTCGCTTGTGAATGCCAGAACACTCGACAAAGAGATAAAAGACTGTCGAAATAATTATTGTCGTCAGAAAAAATGCAATAAACCTAAGCGTATCTGGCAATTCCGGGGTGTTTTGAAAGCTTTCAAAGATAATGGAATGCACGAAATACGCGGAATAGCACACAGTCCCTGCAAACGCGAATATTCCGAAGGGCGACAGGCTCCAAATCCGCGACGATCTCGCCGACAGAAGGACTCCAAACATAGAGATGGAAAAGAGCGGGTGCAGCACGGACATAAGTATCAATGTGCCGAACTGAAGGCTATCTGCACAATAAATATGCGTCCAGGCAAAGCCGCACAGCACCAGGCCCAAACATCCGATTGGAAGGACATATTTTGGTACACTAGGTCGTTGGTATACCATTACGGCAATCCCCATTCCAACAACAAAATCGTCCAATCTTCCCAACATATTGTCTGCAATGGGATTGATCAGCCTATCTCCGTACATGGAATAATGCTGTACCCATAACACATTTGCCGCAATCCTGTAAAAAAAGCACCCCAACAATGTCAGCAGAAATAATCCCCAGAACCCATATTTGCTCGCAATCGCCCACAAGATCGGAGCTATGACTGAGAATTGAATCTCTACCCCAATAGACCATGAAATCCACAGAAAATTTGGCATCCAATACTGAGGAATATAATTATTCAATCCAGTAAGTAAAATGAATCTACCGATAAACACTCCAACATGTCCTTTACCAAGCACATGAACACTCGTGAAAAAAATGAAAATGAAATATAAAGGAAGCAATCTTATCACTCTTGCTTTGTAAAAAATTATGATAAACTCTCGATTCATTCTTGAATTAGGCCGGAATAATACCCATCCGCTAAGTATAAAGAATAAATTTACCCCCAGCCATCCATGTGAGAGCGCGGCGATGATTTGGTCAAGAACGCCCGAGCTTTTCCCGAATATTCCCATGATTTGCAGGAAATAGAAATGGTGGAACATTACTCCGAATATAGCTAAACCTCTAAATACATCGATCATTCGACTCCGCGAATGTGTGGAGATCGGCTGCTCAATATCACCGGCTTTCCGCATGAACCCCTCCCGCCTCGCTCTCAGCGCAGCAGTGCCCCCGACGTCGGAGTCGCAGAGATGCTCGGGGATCGGCCATTTGATATTCCCTCTTTCATAGGTTCCTCCTTTCTCGCGTGAGAGTCGGGCGTCAAGCGCCCCGGCGCAAGCCGCAACTGACCATCGGTCGCGAAGCGGGTTGCCGCCGAACGGGCGCCCCTTTATGCTCGCGCCCCGCGTTTTCCATACAGAACAGGAAGATTTGTCATGGCTTTCCTCGCCGACGCGCTTTCGCGCGTGAAGCCCTCCGCGACCATGGTGGTCACGCAGAAGGCGCGCGATCTGAAAGCAACCGGCCGCGACGTGATCTCGCTCTCGGTCGGCGAGCCCGACTTCGACACGCCGGACAACATCAAGAAGGCGGCGATCGCGGCGATCGAGCGCGGCGAAACCAAGTACCCGCCGGTGCTCGGCATCCCCCCCTTGCGCGAGGCGATCGCGAAGAAGTTCCAGCGCGAGAACGGCCTCGACTACAAAGCCTCCGACGTCATCGTCGGCACGGGCGGCAAGCAGATCCTCTACAACGCCTTCCTCGTCACCATGAACCCGGGCGACGAGGTCATCATCCCCGCGCCCTTCTGGGTGAGCTACCCGGACATGGTGGCGCTCAACGGCGGCGAGCCGGTGATCGTCAAGACGCGGTTCGAGGACGGCTACAAGCTCAAGGCCGAGGCGCTGGAGAAGGCGATCACGCCGCGCACCAAGTGGCTGATCCTCAACTCGCCGTCGAACCCGTCGGGCGCAGCTTACACGCGTGACGAACTGAAGGCGCTGACCGACGTGCTGGTCAGGCATCCGCATGTCTGGGTGCTGTCGGACGACATGTACGAGCACCTGGTCTACGGCGACTTCGTCTTCACGACGCCGGTGCAGATCGAGCCGTCGTTGAAGCCCCGCGCGCTCACCATGAACGGCGTGAGCAAGGCCTATGCGATGACCGGCTGGCGCATCGGCTATGCGGCGGGCCCGGCGGCGCTCATCAAGGCGATGGACATGGTGCAGGGCCAGCAGACCTCGGGCGCCTGCACGATTTCGCAATGGGCCTCCGTCGAAGCGCTGACCGGCCCGCAGGACTTCATCCCCGTCCGGCGCAAGGCGTTCGAAGAAAGGCGCGACCTCGTCGTCTCGATGCTGAACCAGGCGAAGCACATCAAGTGCCCGAAGCCCGAGGGCGCGTTCTATGTCTATCCCTCGGTCGCAGGCGCGATCGGCCTCA
Organism: uncultured Alphaproteobacteria bacterium; assembly: GCA_963829505.1. GTDB lineage: Bacteria > Pseudomonadota > Alphaproteobacteria > Rhizobiales > Beijerinckiaceae > Roseiarcus. The sequence goes on along the minus strand of CAWHIL010000004.1, from coordinate 78,414 downwards.
AGGCGCCGTCGGGAAACGTGATCGGGACGGACGAGGATTTCGTAACCGAGCTTCTCGAGGAGACGGGCGTCGCGGTGGTGCACGGCAGCGCCTTCGGCGAAGGCCCGAACTTCCGCGTCTCTTACGCGACGTCGCTCAGCCAGCTCGAGAGCGCCTGCAAGAAGATCCAGGCGTTCACCGCCTCGCTGCGGTAGCGATGCAGGCCCTCATCCGTCGCCTGACGGCGACACCTTCCCCCTGAGGGGGAAGGGCGACCCCCTCTCCCTCAGGGAGAGGGACAGGCCGCCACAGGCGGCCAGGGTGAGGGTCCGCGGACCGCATTACGCCGCCCGCCCCGCATCCTCCTTGCGCAGATAGAGGTGCGTCTCGCCGCGCAGCGTTCCGACGAAATCGCGCATCGCCGGATCGACGACGGCCGTGCAGCCCGGATGCCACCGGTCGTGCGTCTCGACCATCACCGAGCGCGTGTCGGCGAGCCATTCCGGGTCCGCGAACACCTGGCGCTCGGCGCCCTCGATGTCGATCTTGGCGAGGTCGACCCGTTCGAGCCCCATCTCGCGCATGAGCGTCCGCATGGTCAGCGCGCGCACCGGGCGCCCCGCGCGCTCCGGCTTCTCGCGGGTGACGAAGGAATATTCGGGCGCGTCGGGCTCGGGCTGCTCGACGCTGATCTCGCCGTCATGGTTCCAGAGCGCGGCGTGGAGCGGCGTGATCGCCGGATAGGGCGCGACATTGCGCGCCATCTGGGCGAAGTTGGCGGCTTCCGCCTCGATCGCGACAATGCGCGCATGCCGATATTTGTTGGCGAACCAGATCGACGCGAGGCCGATGTTCGCGCCCGCGTCGACGATCGTCTCGGGCGTGAACGGCAGGTCGAAGTCGTACTCCGCGCCGAGGATGACGCCCGCATACGTTCCGGGGTCGCTGGTGCGCAGGCGCAGGCTGAGCGGGCTCTTGATCCCCGGAGGGTGGGCCGAGATCTCGCGCGGCGCGCCGAACATGCGATTGGCGGAAATGGCCAACACGCCGCGCACGCCGAGGCACCGGTAATAGATCTGCAAGCCTTCGCGAACGCCCATCGCAACTCTTTTTCCGCTGAGTATTCGCCCCGCGCGAATGATAGACGAGCCAGCCCGAATTTGCACGTCCGCCGGCGACGAGTGTCGGTAGCAGACGATATGTCCGGTTTTGGTAGCGCACGATCTGTCCGGTAGCTTCGCGGCCCTTTGGGGGTCGGGATGCGCCGGACGGGAGCCCTTCAGGGTGTGCGGATGGCGATGTTTTTGAATCTTTTTCACCGTTGGGAATCGGCGGAGCTCAATCAGGAGGAGGCGGCGGAGTTGCTCGGGGTCGACGTCCGGACCTTTCGGCGATGGACGCGCCGCTACGACGAGGAGGGTGAGGCCGGCCTGCTCGATCGGCGGCTTGGCAAGGCGTCCGGCAAGCGGGTTCCGGTCGACCGCGCGGAGGAAGTGGAGCGGCTCTACCGCGAGCGCTACCAGGGCTTCACGGTCAAGCACTTCCACGAGCATCTGGTGAAGGACCACGGCTTCGGCTGGGGCTACACATGGCTGAAGCTGCATCTGCAGTGGAAGGGGGTCGTGGCGAAGGCGCCGCGCAAGGGGGCGCATCGCAGGAAGCGCGAGCGGCGTCCGCTGCCGGGGATGATGCTGCATCAGGACGGCTCGCGGCATGCCTGGCTCGAGGGCCAGCCGGCGCTCGATCTGATCGTGACGCTCGACGATGCGACCGGCGCGATCTACTCGGCCTTTCTCGTGGAAGAGGAAGGCACGCACTCGACCTTGCGGGCGCTGAAAGAGGTTTTCTCGGAGCACGGCCTGCCGATGAGCCTCTACACCGACCGCGGCAGCCACTACTTCCAGACCTCGAAGGCGGGCGAGATCGACCGGGACCATCCCACGCAGGTCGGCCGGGCGCTCAAGCAGCTTGGGGTCGAGCACATCGGGGCATTCTCGCCGCAGGCGCGCGGTCGTTCAGAACGGGCTTTCCACACGCTTCAGGATCGTCTGGTCAAGGAGCTCCGCCTCGCCGGGATCACGACCGTCGAGGCGGCCAACGCTTTCATCCGCGACCTCTACCGGCCCGCCTACAACGCGCGCTTCGCCATCGAGCCGACCGGCGAAGGATCGGCCTTCACCCCGATCCCGGGCGTCGACCTCGACGAGATCCTGTGCGTGCAGGAGGAGCGGCAGGTCGGCAACGACAATTGCGTCTCCTACCGGACGCTCAAGCTCCAGATCCCTGAAACCCCGATGCGCCCGCATTTCGTCAGGGCGCGGGTTCGGGTCCACGCCTACCCCGACGGCTCCCACGCCCTCTTCCACGGGCCAAGATGCATCGGCCGCTACGACGAAAAAGGACTGCTCAAACAGATGCTTCGCGCCGCCTGAATCCGCTCGGCGGCGCAGCCTGTGGACATGTGGACGACGCTTCGCCTCGCCCACATGACCACAGGAGAACAGAACCAGAAGAAGCGGACACTTGATGTGCTATCAAAACCGGACAACTTAATTCGCTATCGACAGTCCGCCGGCGACGAGCCACGAGATGGCGCTTGCTCCGGCGGGCCGGCGGACGCAAAGCTTCGAAGAAGCCACGACGGGGAGGATGACGGATGGCCGGGACGCTCGCGGGCAAGACCCTTTTCATCACCGGCGCCTCGCGCGGCATCGGTCTCGCGATCGGCCTCAAAGCGGCAAGCGACGGCGCCAATGTCGCCATCGCCGCCAAGACCGCCGAACCGAGCGCCAAGCTGCCCGGCACCATCTACACCGCCGCAGAAGAGATCGAGAAGGCCGGCGGCAAAGCGCTGCCGCTCATGGTCGACGTGCGCGACGAAGCGAGCGTGCGCGAGGCGCTGGCGAGAACGGCCAAGGCTTTCGGCGGCCTCGACATCGTGGTCAACAACGCCAGCGCGATCTCGCTGACCGATTCGCAGGCGACCGACATGAAGCGGTTCGACCTCATGCACGGGGTCAACGCGCGCGGGACCTTCATGGTCTCGAAGCTCGCCGTTCCCTATCTCGAGAAGGCCGCCAATCCGCACATTCTGATGCTGTCGCCGCCGCTCGACCTCAAGGAGAAGTGGTTCGCCGGCCACACCGCCTATTCGATGGCGAAATACGGCATGAGCCTCGTCGTCCTCGGCCTCGCGGGCGAACTGAAGAAGAAGCGCATCGCGGTCAACGCGCTCTGGCCGCGCACCACCATCGCCACATCGGCGATCAAGAACCTGCTCGGCGGCGACGCGGTGATGCGCGCCTCGCGTAACCCCGACATCCTCGCCGACGCGGCGCATACAATCTTTCTGAAGGACTCGAAGTCCTTCACCGGCAATTTCCTGATCGACGACACGTTCCTCGCCGAAAACGGCGTCACGGATTTCGACCGCTACCGCGTCGACCCGACCGTCGACCTCGCCCCCGACTTCTTCGTCCCCGACGAGCCGAAGGCGCCGGCGAGTCTGAAGAAGGCGGGATCACCCGGCCCCTCGTCCTGACCCGCTCTCCGCAAGCGGAAAAGGGACGCCTCGTCGCCTCCTTCTCCGCCTTCACCCCGCGATCCAAAGACGACGACGGCGGCGCCCAGCGAAGCCAAGTCCGGCGAAGCCAAGGGCGAAAAGAGCCCACGTTCCGGGCTCGGGGACCGAGGTGACGACGGTCGCATCGCTCGAGAAGCCGTTCAGCCCTTGATTGAAATCCGCGTCCGAGGTCAGCGGCGTCAGGACTCCGACCGGATTGCCGCCGTTGTCGAAGCTCGACACCTCGAAGAAGGCGTCCGGATTGAGGGAGTAGCCTGCATTTTCGAAGGCGGTCTCGGTCGCGCCGTCGATGAAGTCGTAGTGGATCGTCACGTTGCTGATGGTGACCTGATCCCCTGCGGCGAAGACGATGGAATTGGTTTTGAACCCGCCGCCGCCGTTGGGCGAGATGTCGAAGGTCATCGTGCCGCTCGTCATCGTGAAACTGCCGTTGATGTAGATTGGGTCGGAGGCGACCGTGCCGCCGGCGACGACGACGGCGCCGTTGATGACGCCGTCGCCCGACAGCGTGCCGCCCGCGCCGACGTTGATCGTCGTGGCGTTGATCGTCGACATGCCGCTGAGATTGACGACGCCGCTGTTGCCGGCGGCGCCGCCGCCAATCTGCAGGACGGAGCCCGCGTTGAGCGTCGACCCGCCGGCGAGGTTGATCGTCCCGTTCACCGGTCCGAGGGTCGAAAACGGCGACGCGCCGACGTAGGTCGAGCCCGTCGATCCCGCGCCGTGGGCGATGTCGACCAAGCTGCCGCCGGTGATGTTCAGCGTGCCCGCGCCGTTCCGGCCGACGTCGAGCACGGAGCCCGTTCCGGAGACGAGCGCTTGCGAGCCGCTCGCGACCGTCATCACGCCGACGCCCCCATACGTGCCGCCGACGCCGCCGATAAAGATGCCGCCGTTGGCGTTCAGAGGATTGACGATCAGGCTCGCTCCGTTGGTCAGGGTCAGCGAGCCCTGGCCGCCGGCGCCGACCTGGACGCGCGCGCCGGTTCCGGTCGCGCTGTCTTTGCCGCTGAGTGTGATCGAAGACGTCGCCCCGTCGACGGCGACCGCGCCCGTGCTTCCGGCGAGACGGGCGATCGCCAGACCCTCGGCCTGAACCGCGCCGCCGTTCGTGACGTTCAGGCTTCCCTGGCCGGAATAGCCGGTCGTGATGAATCCGTTCGCGGAGGCCACCTGCAGAAGCGATCCCTGCCCGTCGACGTTCACGACGCCGACGCCCGCCGCGAGGCCCTGCGAAACCTGATAGCTGTCGCCGCCGATCGCGACGCCAGAGGTCTCAAGCGCCTGCGCGCTCGTATTGTTCACGATGAACTGGCCGCCGGCGAGGAGGTTCAGCGTTCCATGCGCCGACTCGCCGATCGCGGCGCCGCCGGCGCTGCCCGAGTCGCCGTTGTTTCCGACGATTTCGACCGTCGATCCCTGACCGGTCACGGTGAACGTGCCGGTCGCCGCGTCGGGCCCGATATTGCTCTGACCGAGCGTCAGTCCGCCGCCGCCGCCGTTCCCGTCGGTGTCGAGCTTCAGGAGGCCGCCGTTCTCGACCGTCACCGTTCCTTGCCCCCCGGCGACCGAGTTCGCGACGCCGACGCCCATCCAGACGCCGCCGCTGCCCCCATTTGCGCCTGACATGACGAATTGCGAGCCGGCCCCCTTGATCGTCAGCGTACCGGTGGAGCCGTCCTGACCGACCTCGGCGTCATAGGCGCCCGTCACCGAGCCGCCGTTCTGGACGGTCAGGCTGCCGTTCCCGCGATAGTTGCCGACGGCGACGTTGTCCCATTGACCCGACGTGAAGGCGATCGAGGCATTGTCGACCGTGACGGTCCCAGTCCCCCCGACCCCTCCGGTCCAGTTGTCGCCGAGGGTGAGGTTGACGCCCTGTCCGGCGACGGCCGTGCCGAGATTGACAGCCCCTCCGTTCCTGACCGTGAGGCTGCCGGAAGCGTTGGATCCTTCGCCGAGCGTGAGACCGCTCCAATCGGGAGACGAGATATTCCACGTTGCGTTGTCGACGACGGCGGTGCCGGTGATGGTCTCGTGACCGTTGCCTGCATAATTCGTCGACCCGAGATTTCCGTTCTGTCCGATGGCGGCGTCGCCGGTGTTGAGCGCGCCGCCCGCGGTCACGTTGAGGGTGGCGCTGGTCGCGCCTCCCGGCGTTCCGAAGATCTGACCGACATTGTTGACCGCTCCATTGCCGACCGAGAAATTTGTCCCGTTCGGCGCCGAAACCGGCAGGCTGAGGCTCGACCCCGCCCCGGTGATCGTCAGCGTTCCGGTCGATCCCGCGCCGTTGCCGATGGAGCTGTAGCATCCGCCTTGCGCGCACCCCGTCGAACTCACGGTCGCGCCGCCGGAGATCGTCATCGAGCCCACGCCCCAGTTGCCGACCTGAAGCGGGTTCGCCCCCGCGGCCGTATTGAGGGTGACGACCGTCTTGGCGCCGTCGATCGTGATCGTCCCGTCGCCCGTTCCGCTGTCCCCGGCGGTCAGCGACTGCGCGCTCAGGGCCGCGCCGCCCGTGACGGCGAGTGTTCCTATCCCGCCGTCGCCGACGGTGACGTCTCCCGTCACCGAGACCTGCGAAGGACCCTGCGACCCCGTTCCTGCGACCGAGAGCGTCGCGGTCCCCTCACCGCCCACTCCGAGGTCGCCAGAAGCCGTCCAGGTCGATCCGTTTTGGAGGTTCACAGTCGCCGTGGACGTCGCGTCCGTCCATATGGCGCCGGCGGATGTGGAGACCGTCGAGCCGCTCACGTTCAGCGTGACGTTGCTGCCCGAGGTCGCGGACACGAGCCCAAGGGCGTTCACGGTCGAGGCGGTGACCGAGACCGTGCCGCTCGCCTGATTGGCGCCGACGAGATTGCCGGAGGCGGCGTTGATCGTGAAGCCGTCGAAGACCGCGCTTTGTCCGGTCCCGGAGGTGAGGCCGATTGCGGGGCCGGCCGAGGTAATGGTCCCGCCGTATGTCGCCGAGATCGACGCGCCTGTTCCCTCGAGCAGAACGGACGTGGTGGATGGATCGGTCGTCGTGACATTGATCGCGGCGTTTGCCGTCATCGAGCCCGCCTGGCCGCTGCTGGCGAAGTCGCTCGCCAGGATGCCGGTCGAGAACTGGCCGGACGTCGAGATCGTCGTCGGGTTGTCGATTGTGATGCTCGCGCCGGCGCCGTCGGCCTCAAGCGCCGGGGCGTTGGCGCCAGAGGTCGAATAGGACGTTCCGGCCGGCGTGCAACTTTGGCCCGAAACGGCCAGAACGCTCGAACTGTCGGTTGCGCATCCCGCAAGCGCCGGGCCGGACCACATGAGCGCGGCGGCGGCGCTGCCCGACATGAGCAGGGTCAAGTTCAACGCGTAACGGCGACTGAGGCTCGGCACGATGTTTCCTCCGGTAACAAGCTGTTCAACCTGTCAACGGAGGGGCGGCGCGTCATGCCCCAAATGGGTGACGTCGAGCGGCGGCAGGATCAGAAAGTCTTGATGGAAGCACGGCGCATGCGACCGAGGAGCGCGGCGAGTTGCGCCTGCCGGTTCGTGTCCGTCTTGCGGAACACTGATTTCAGCAGCGTCCGGGCGGTCTCGTAAGCGATGCCGAGGCTCCCGGCCGCCTCCTCGAGCGTACCGGCGGCCACTATCTGCACGGCGAGCCTCGCCTCGGCCGGAGTCAGGCCGAAGACGGCGACGAGGTCTTCCGCCGGCGCCGATCGCTTGTCTCCGAGGTCGGCGAAGACGACGCACGCCCGCCCGGGCGAGAACACGTCCGACGCGCTCACCGGCAGTCGAAACGGATAGGCGAGAATCGGCGGTCCGCTCCGCCGCGGCAAAGCAACCGGCGGCTGGGTCGAGGGGCCGTCGGACCGCGACAGCAGATCGCGAAGCGCGCGGTTGAGCGCGTCGGTCGCTTCGCGGCTGCCGCTCACGATCCGGCGCTGAACGACATTGAGGTCGGGACCAAACAGTCGCTCGGCGGAGTCGTTCACGCCGACGGCGCCGCCCGCGTGGTCCACGATGATCGCCGGGCTTCCACTCGCCTCGAACCCGAGAAGGGCCGCCTCCATCCGGGCGGAGCCGAAGGCGCGGGCGAGCCTCGGAATGCCTGCAAGACTGCGGGACAACGACGCCAGACGCTCGATCTCCGAGGCCTGGAACGGCCCCTGCGCCTCCGAACGCTGGAGCGACAGACCCCAGACGTCTTCGCCGTCGCCGACTTTGACGCCGGCAAACCAGCGCAGGCCATGGGCGGCGATGTGCTCCTGATAGAAGGGCGACCGGGCCATCTCCTCGGGCGAGGTAAAGTCGAATTCCGTCGCCACGCCGCGGCTGAGAATGAAGGGAATGGACTTGTACCGTTCGTCGCGATGCATCCAGCCATTGCCGACGTAGTCCTCGGCGATGCCGTGCATCTCGCGACTGAACGGGAAAGCCGTCAGACGCCCCTTGAGCGGGAGCAAGATCGCGCCGACGCATCCCGTCGCGCCCGCCGCCGTATCCATAGCGTCGTCCCACCGCGACGGATCAAGCGCCGCCGAGGCAAAGGCGGCCCCGATCGCATCGAGGTCAGAAGAATCCCCGGCCATTCGCGCTCCCCAACTGGTCAGGCATGGGATGCAGACTATGCATCAGTGTCCGCATCGCTTATGCGAATGGCGCGCATGTTTCGATGTATCCGGCAAAATCTACGTGAAGACCGTGATGATTCCGCGCGCCTGCAACCACCCCGTTGGGGGCGCCTGAACGGCTTAAGCTACGGCGTGCCGAGATTGTCTTGGTGGCAGGCCCTCGACACCCTGGAACTCCCTCGATCAGCCCATGCCGAGCGCCGCGAGATAGAGGTCGAGGATCGTCTCTTCCTCGATCCGCTTGTCGCGGTCCTGTTTGCGGATCGACACGATCTTGCGCATGATCTTCACGTCGAAGCCGTTGCCCTTGGCCTCGGCATAGACGTCCTTGATGTCGTCGGCGAGCGCCCGCTTCTCCTCCTCGAGCCGCTCGATGCGCTCGACGAAGGCGCGCAGGTGGCCGCCGTTGACCTCGGCCGTCCCGGTCTCGACCGGCTCCAGTTTCTTCGCCGCTTGCGCCATCTGTCGTCTTCTCTGTTCATGGGGTCGGGAAGGACGCGACGTGGCGCCAGAGGCGCGCTCGCGTCAAGGGCGGCGGCCGCGCCTTGTGGACAAGCCGCGCCCGGGACCGCCTAACCCCTTGCGCCGTGCGGGTCGGTGGCGGCGCCGCCGCGTCCGCTCCGGGCGCGGCTGCCGAAGGCGCTCGGCGCCCGCGAAGGCGCGTGAGCGAGGATCGGCCCGATGAGCCGCGCCAGGCGGCCGGCCCAGGCCTCGGCCCCCGCCCCGTCCGCGATCAGGTCCTGCCGCACCTCGATCAGCGCGTTGGTGAGCCCGCGCGCCGTCGCGACGGCGTCGATCGTGTCGCCGGGGAGCGCCCCGTCGTAGGGCTCGTTGTCGCCGACCGCCGCGGCGCCGAGATCGGGCTCGCGCGCGAGCGCCGCCATGAGCGGAGCGGCGATGCGGTCGTCGCGGTCCCACAAGATCCCGACCTTCCACGGCCGTGGGGTTCCTCGCCAGACGGGGGTGAAGGAGTGGATCGAAATCAGCGCCGGCGGCTCGCCCGAGGCCAGCATCGCCTCGACAGTCGCCGCGACCGTCTCCCGATAGGGCGCCCAGAAGCGCTTGCGCCGCAGCGCGATCTCCGCCGCGTCGGCCTGCGCGTTGCCCGGCACGATCGCGCCGTCGGAAGTGCGCATGACCAGCGTCGGGTCGTCGGCCCCGCGGTTGGGATCGATGAGGAGCCGCGAGAAGGTCGAGAGCACGGCCGGCGCCTTCAGCGCCCTTGCGAGCGCGCGCGCCAGCGCCGCCGCGCCGATGTCGTAGGCGATGTGGCGCGCGAGCGCCTCTTCCGTGAGGCCGAGCGCGCCATATTCGCGCGGCAGCGCGTTCGAGGCGTGGTCGCAGACGATCAGCGCGCCGGCGTCGAGCGCGCCGTCAATCGTCTCGACCGGGGTAAAGCCGGTCGCTTCAGGCTCGGCGGCGATCGCCTCTCTTCGTTGCATGGCGGCCTGCTTGCCCTCCGGTTGGGGCGAGACTAAGGACGATAGGGCCCGAACGGGCCGCCCTTGTCCACGGGGACGGATTTTCCATTTTGTCGACGATTGAAAAGCCGGCGTCGGCCGAGGGCGGCGCCTTCGCTCCTTTCGCCGCGCTCGTCGTCGGCGCGGTCGCGATGGGCATTTCGCCGATCTTCGTCCGCCTCGCCGACGTCGGCCCGTTCACCAGCGCCTTCTGGCGCGTCGCGCTGGCGCTGCCGCTTCTCTTCGCCTGGATGCGGCTCGCCGAGCGCGGCGGGGAGCGCGAGGGGCGCCTCGCGCATTTCGCCTGGCCGACCATCCTCGCCGGCCTCGCCTTCGCCGGAGACCTCTTCTTCTGGCATCTCGCGATCATGCACACGAGCGTCGCCAACGCGACCTTCTTCGCCACCTGCGCCCCCATCTGGGTCGTCCTCTTCGGCTGGCTTCTGTTCCGCCAGAAGGTGACGCCGAACGTGCTCATGGGGCTCGGGCTCTGCCTCGTGGGCGGCGCCGCGCTCATCGCCCAGAGCCTCGCGTTCAAGCCGGCCGGCGCCGTCGGCGACGCGTTCGGGATCGCCACCGGCGTCTTCTTCGGCCTCTATTTTCTCGCCGTGCAGGCGGCACGGAAGTCGATCTCTGCCGCCCGTCTCACCTTCGAGGCGACAATGGTGACGGCGGCGATCCTGCTTGTCGTCGCGCTCGTCGCCGAGCGGCAGATGCTGCCGCAGACGCTTAGCGGTCTCGCGGCGCTCTTCGCCATGGCCTGGATCAGCCACACCGGCGGCCAGGGGCTCCTGTCGATCGCGCTCGGGCGCCTGCCGGCCGCCTTCTCCTCGCTCGTCATCTTCCTCGAGGCGATCGCCGCCGCGGGCTTCGGCTGGCTGATCCTCGGCGAGGCGGTCGGAACGACGCAGGCGCTCGGCGGGCTCTTGATCCTCCTCGGCATCTACGTGGCGCGGCCGCAATAGGCCCTCTGGTCGGCAGGCTTGACATTGCGCATCGCCTGCCTGAGTGTTACATGTAACGAAACCCAGGGGCTGCAATGCCTTCGTCCGTCAGTCAGAGAGTGAAGAAGCGCCGGGACGCGTTGCGAGCGGCGGGATTGAGGCCCGTGCAAATCTGGATTCCGGATACGCGCCGGCCGGGGTTCGCCGAGGAGTGCCGCCGGCAATCGCGCGTCGTTGCGGCGGCCGACGCGGCCGACCTCGATCTCGGCGCCTTTCTCGACGCCGCCCTTGCCGATCTCGACGACGGAGGCGACGCTTGAGGCGCGGCGACCTCGTCACGGTCGCGATGTCCGGCGACTTCGGCAAGCCGCGCCCGGCGCTTGTGATCCAGTCCGACGCATTCGCGACCACGGCCACGATCACGGTGCTTCTCGTGTCCGGGACGCTCGTGGACGCGCCCCTGATTCGTCAGACGGTTCAGGCCAGTCCGGGGAATGGCCTTGCGAAGCCGTCGCAAGTCCAATTCGACAAGGCCATGTCCGTAAAGCGGGAGAAGATCGGCGGGCCGATCGGTCGCCTCGACGATGAAGCGATGCTGGCCGTCACGCGATCGCTCGCTTTGTTCCTCGGCCTCGCATGATCCAATGCCGAAGGGCCACGAAAGGCTTCTCCTTTCCCTCCGCCGCCCCGCCATGCTAACGAGCGGCAAATGAGCGAACGCATCGCGCGCCGATTTCAGCGCCTCGCCGCCGAGCGGCGGCCCGGCCTCGTCACCTTTGTCATGGCCGGCGATCCGGACGCCAAGACCTCGCTGGCGATCCTGAACGCGCTGCCGAAGGCCGGCGCCGACGTGGTCGAACTCGGCATGCCGTTCACCGACCCGATGGCCGACGGGCCGGCGATCCAGGCGGCGGGCCTGCGCGCCCTGAAGAGCGGGCACACGTTGCGCGCCACGCTCGCGATGGTCGCCGACTTCCGCAAGGGGGACGCCGACACGCCGCTCATCCTCATGGGCTATTACAATCCGATCCATTCCTACGGCGTCGAGCCGTTCCTCCGCGACGCAAAGGCCGCGGGCGTCGACGGGTTGATCGTCGTCGACCTGCCGCCGGAAGAGGACGACGAGCTTTGCCTGCCCGCCATGCAGGCCGGCCTCGCCTTCATCCGCCTCGCGACGCCGACGACCGACGACGCCCGCCTGCCGGTCGTGCTCCGCAATACGTCGGGCTTCGTCTATTACGTCTCGATCACCGGCGTCACCGGTTCGGCGGCGCCGGACCCGGGCGCGGTCGGCATGGCGGTCCGGCGCATCAAGGGCCACACGAGCCTGCCGGTGGCCGTCGGCTTCGGCGTCAGGGACGCGGCAAGCGCCGCCGCCATCGGCTCGGCCGCGGACGGGGTCGTGGTCGGCTCGGCGCTGGTCGAGGCGGTCAGAACCTCGCTCGTCGAGGGGAAAGCCGCGCCCGAGACCGTCGGGGCGGTCAGCGGCCTCGTCGCGACGCTCGCGCAAGCCTGCGCCTCGGTCGGCCGGTCGGCTGCGTGATGAAGCGCGCCTTCCTCGTCCTGAGGAGCGGCGCCTTCGGGCGTCGCGTCTCGAAGGACCGGCGCGATCTGGATCGTCCTTCGAGACGCCGCTTCGCGGCTCCTCAGGACGAGGTTCGAGCAGAAGTCAAACGCCTCGGAGGCGCATGAGCGCATGAACTGGATCGACAACGTCGTCCCGCCGAAGATCCGCTCGTTCCTGAGGCGCGATACGCCGGAGAACCTCTGGGTGAAATGCCCGGAGAGCGGGCAGCTCGTCTTCCACAAGGATCTCGAAGCCAACCTCATGGTGGTGCCGGGTTCGGGCTACCACATGGCGATCGGCGCCAAGGCGCGGCTCGCGGCCCTGTTCGACGGCGGCCTCTACGAGGAGCTCGCCGTGCCGGAGACGCCGGCCGATCCTCTGAAATTCCGCGACGTCAAACGCTATGTCGACCGGCTCAAGGAGAACCGCGCCAAGACCGGCCATTACGACGCGGTGACGCTGGCGCTCGGCCGGCTCGAGGGGCTCGAAGTCACGTTGGCGGTGCAGGATTTCGCCTTCCAGGGCGGCAGCCTCGGCATGGCCGCTGGCGAGGCGATCATCGCCGGGATGACCCAGGCGCTCGAACGCCGCACGCCCTTCGTCATGTTCACCGCCTCCGGCGGCGCGCGGATGCAGGAGGGCATGTTCGCGCTGATGCAGATGCCGCGCGCGACCGTCGCGGTTCGGCGCCTGCGCGCCGCGCGCCTGCCCTATATCGTCGTCTTCACCAATCCGACGACCGGCGGCGTCACCGCCTCCTACGCCATGCTCGGCGACGTCCATCTCGCCGAGCCCGGCGCGGTCATCGGCTTCGCCGGCCAGCGGGTGATCGAGCAGACGATCCGCGAGCGGCTTCCGGAAGGCTTCCAGCGCGCCGAGTACCTGATGCGCCACGGCATGATCGACATGGTCGTGCCGCGCCGCGAGCAGCGCGCGACGCTCGCAAGACTCTGCCGCCTCCTCGTGCGCGCGCCAAGGCCCGAGGAAGTGCTGGCGGCGGCGGCCGAGTAGCGGCCTTGAAGGAACGCGCCCCATGCTCTTCGCCGCGAGCGGACTGATCGGGCGCCCCGTCGCGGCGACCGATGGGCGGATCGGCCATGTCGGGGATTTTCTCGTCGATCGCGCGTGGGGCGTGCGCTGGATGGTCGTGGACACGGGCGCGTGGCTGCCAGGCCGCAAGGTTCTGATCCATCCGTCGGCCGTCGCGCCGTTCCATCTGCCCGAGCGGCCGGCGATCCCGATGTTCAGCATGGGCGGCGGGTCGCTGACGGTTCCGGTCGGCCTGACGCGCGGCCAGATCGAGGCCGCCCCCGAAGCGCCGGCCGATGCGCCGGTGACGGAAGCGCTCGAAGCGAGCCTCTACGACCATTACGGCTGGGACCCGCTGTGGAGCGCGCCGGGGCTCGGCGGCGAGCCCGCCATCCTGCGCCCGGCCGCGCGCGCGGTTGCCGCCGAGGCGCCGCCCGAGGAGGCTGACGGCGGCGCGCCGCGGCTCGGCAGCGCGGCGGCGCTGAAAGGGTTTTCGGTTGCGGCCGAAGACGGGCCGGCGGGCTCGCTCGAGGCGGCCATCGTCGACGGGGCGCGCTGGACGGTCCGCTTCCTCGTCGTCGCGACGCGCGGCTGGCTCACCGGCAAGCTCGTCCGCATCCCGGCCGCGTCGGCGGTCGCCGACTGGAGCGCGCGCGAGGCGAGGCTCGATCTCACGCGCCGCCAGTTGGACGCGTCTCCCGTCTGGGACCCGCTCGCGGTCGTGGAAGAGATCGAGGCGCGCTACGGCGGCGGAGGCCGATAAATCGCCAAGGCGCCGATTATCCTTCCCTTTATCAGAAATTTGTGATAGCAACTCAAGAATGACCGAAAAGAGATTATCGCCGCGCGCGGACATTCCTCATCGCGAAGATGAAGTCCCCGCCTTGGAGCCGGGTTGTAACTGCCAGGACGGGGTGGTTCCGAACACTGATCTCGTCCTGAGGAGCCTGCGATCCCTGGACTGTGATCCGGGGAGGCGTCTCGAAGGACGTTCCAGATTGCGCCGAGGTGTCCGCTGGATCGTCCCCTCGACAGGCTCGGGGCAGGCTCTTCGAGACACGTCGCCTGCGGCGACGCTCCTCAGGACGAGGCGATCAGTAGGGTGGTTGGCAGTTGGGCCGGGTTGTAACTCCCAAGGTGGGGCCGATCCAAGCACGGACCTCGTCCTGAGGAGCCTGCGAAGCGGGCGTCTCGAAGGACGCGGGCGTACGAAAACGTCCTTCGAGACGCGTCGCCTTGCGGCGCCGCTCCTCAGGACGAGGTCGGTGAATCGCCCCCCTCGGGAGTTACACCGGGTTGCGATTGGCGCCGCAAGGCATTGAAAAGGCTCGAATCGAGGTTGCGAATGGCGGGCGGATCGGCCGACTTCAGCATCCTCTTCCCTTGAGACGCGCCGCCTCAAGGCGGCCCTCCTTGGCAGTCATTTTTCTCGCCCCTATCCCTCGCAAACCCTTGAAATGAATCGAATCCGGGAAGGAAATTGAACCTTTTTGAAGGAAAGGGAAGGAAACGGAACAGGACGGCGGAAGCCCTTTGCAGCTTTCGGACGGGTTCGGAAGGTTCTTGAACGCGAGCTTTCAGCGCGCCCCGGCGAGGTCGCCGGCGAGCGCGCGCGCGATCAGGGCCCGCGTCTCCGCGATCCCGTAGAGGGCGACGAAGGAGCCGAGGCGCGGCCCGCGCTCCTCGCCGAGCAGGATCTGGTAGGCCATGTTGAAGAAGTCGTTCGAGACGCCGGGGCGCTCGGGCGTCGCGCCCTTGGCCTTCATGTCCTGGAAGCGCGGGATCGGCCGGGCGACGTCGTAGAGCGCGTGCTGGATGTCTTCGGCGCTGGCGTCCGCGGGCATCTCGCCAAGCTTCGCCGAGACGGCTTCAAGCGCGGCGCGCTCGACCTCGTCGGCGAGGCGGTAGCGCTTCTTCGGCGCGACGAAGTCGCGGAAGTAGGCGACCGCGTAATGGACGAGTCTGTCGAGGCGGGGATGGTTCTCGGGCGAGGCCTTGGGCGCGTAGCGGCGCAGGAAGCCCCACAGCACCTCGGGGTTGTCGCTGTTGGCGACGGCCGCGAGGTTGAGCAGCATGGCGAAGGAGACCGTGGTCGCGCGCGCCCCGCTGCGAAGCGTCTCCGATTCGGGCGGCGCGCCGGAATGGATGTGCCACACCGGATTGCCGAGCCGCTCCTTCCATGCCTGATCGGGATAGGCCTCGAGGAAGCCGAGATAGTCGTCGACATTGCGGGGGATCACGTCGAACGAGAGCCGCTTCGCCGCGCTCGGCTTCTGGAACATGAAGAGCGCCAGACTCTCCTCGCTGGCGTAGGTCAGCCATTCCTCGATGGTCAGGCCGTTGCCCTTCGACTTCGAGATCTTCTGCCCGTTCTCGTCGAGGAAGAGTTCGTAGTTGAAGCCGGCCGGCGGGTCGCCGCCGAGCGCGCGGGCGATTCGCGAGGAGAGCTTGACCGAATCGATCAGGTCCTTGCCGGCCATCTCGTAATCGACCCCGAGCGCCACCCAGCGCATCGCCCAGTCGGGCTTCCACTGGAGCTTGCAGCGCCCGCCGGTGACGGGGGTCTCGTAGGTCTTGCCGTCTTCGGGATCGCGCCAGGTGATCGTACCGGCCTTCGCGTCATGGGCGATCACCGGCGCCTGCATGACGATGCCGGTGACGGGATGAATTGGCAGGAACGGCGAATAGGTCGAAGCCCGCTCCTCGCGCAGCGAGGGAAGCATGATCGCCTGGATCTCGTCGAACTTCTCGAGCGCGCCGAGAAGCGCGGCGTCGAAGCGGCCGGACCGGTAGGCTTCGGTCGAGGACATGAACGCGTAGTCGAAGCCGAAGCGGTCGAGGAAGCGGCGCAGCATCGCGTTGTTGTGGGCGGCGAAGCTCGGATATTCGCCGAAGGGGTCGGGCACTTCCGTCAGCGGCTTGCCGAGGTGACGGGCGACGAGGTCGCGGTTGGGGATATTGTCCGGGGTCTTGCGCAGGCCATCCATGTCGTCGGAGAAAGCGACGAGCCGGGTCTTGATCGTGTCGCCGGTCATGACGCGGAAGGCGTGGCGCACCATGGTCGTGCGCGCCACCTCGCCGAAGGTGCCGATGTGCGGCAGGCCCGAGGGGCCGTATCCCGTCTCGAACAGGACCTCCGTCTTCTTCGACCGCTCGAGGCGGGCGACGAGCTTCCGCGCTTCCTCGAAGGGCCATGCCTTGGAGACCTCCGCGGCCTCCCGCAGAGCGTGCGGCGTCATCGCGATCCTGTTCGCTTGGAATACGCCCCGCCGTCAGCGGACGCGTCGAAAGGCGGGCAGTACCATAAGTCCGGCCCGAGATGTCAACCGAGGCGGCGCCTTTCAGGCCGCGCCGGCGCGCGCGTCCCTGGCCGCCGCGCGCCTCTGCCGCCCGTGCTCGGTCTTCGCCCAGAAGTGGGGCCTGAGCATCAGATCGACGACTGCGGTCCAGGCCGAGACGGAGACGAGGACATAATAGAGCGGAAGCGACGCGAGGCCGACGACGCCGATGGCGATGCCGCGCCTGCGGGCCGCGACGAACGCCGGCATGAGGATCCCGAACATCCCGGCGCAGGCCACGAGATAGACGAGCAGGTCGGCGCCCTCGCGCCAGCGCGACACCTCGGCAGGCCCCGGCCCGAACGCCCGCCAGAACGTGCTGAGCGCAAACGCCGGCCACACCAGCGCGCTCGCCACCGCGCCGAAGATCAAGAGCGCCGCCACCGCCGCCCGCGCGGCGTGAAGCTCGCGGACGAAGCGGACGGGTGCGCGCGAATGAACGATGCAGGTCTGCATCCAGCCCTTCTGCCAGCGCACGCGCTGCCGGAACCAGTTGCCGAACTCGTGCGGCGCTTCCTCGGAGGTGTCCGATTCGAGCGAGTTGACCCGGTAGCCGCCGCGCGAGACGGATGCCGAGATCGGCGTCCTCGGCGACGTTCCATTCGTCCCAGCCGCCGACGGCGCGCAGGACCGAAACGCGGAAGTGGTTCGAGGTTCCGCCGAGCGCGATCGGCAGCCCGAGGGCGCAGAGGCCCGGGTTGATGAGGTCGAAGAGGACCGCATATTCCACCGCGAACAGCCGGGCGAGCCAGGAATCCTTCGAGTTGCGCACCGTCAGCCGCGCCTGCAGGCAGGCGACGTCGCGGCGCGCCGCGAAATGCGAAGCCGCAAGCCGAAGCTGCCTCGGGTCCGGAATGTCCTCGGCGTCATAGACGCACAGAAGCTCACCGCGCGCTTCGGCCAGCGCCAGATTGAGCGCCCGCGGCTTGGTCGACGGCTCGCCCGGCGGCGCGACGACCACCTCGTAGCGCGCCGGCAGGTCGAGCCCAAGCAGGCGGAAGATCGTCTCGCGGTCGCGGCGCTCGACGACCAGCTTGATGTCCAGTTTGCTCGCCGGATAGTCGAGCCTGTCGAGGGCGGCGACGAGCTGGCGCGCCACCTCGGCCTCTTTGTAGAGCGCTGCGACGACGGTGTAGGTCGGCAGTTCGTCGTCCGCGAGGATCCGCGCGCGTCTTGCTCCGGGCTTGGCGACGGACGCCGCCGCGCGGACGACGATGGACGCGAAGAAGAGGAGCCACAGCGCGGTCGAGGCGATCGTCGAGAGCGCCTCGAGGCTCGCTGCGGCGAGCGCGAGCGCGAGCATGGCCGCAAGTCCCGCGGCCCCCGTCTGCCCCATGGTCAGCCCGCGCCGGGCGGACAGACGGTCGGGAAGCCGGGCGAGCGCGTTCCTGAGAACGTCGCGCGAGCGCTGCGCGCGAACGAGCGCGGCGAAGCGCTGCGGCGACGTGACGGTGAAGCATTCCGGCCGCAGCCGGCCGGACGACGCGAGTTCGATCAGGCGGGACGCCGTCTCGCCGCGCGGCGCGATCACGGCCCGGGCGGCGTCGGCCGAGGGTTCGAGGGGAGCGACGCCGCATCTGAGGCCAGCCGCAATATTGAAGTCGGAGGCCAATCTCGGCGAGCCGAGGTAATATGCGCAGCCGATCTTTCTCGCCAGCGCCTGGTAGAAGGTTTCCTCATGGATGACGCCGGCGGAAAGCGCGGCCTCGAGAAGGTTCGCCCCCGCCGGCGCGTTTCTGATTGCGGCGGCAAGCTTTCCCGGCGACACGCCCGCGTCGACGAGGATCTCGAGGTCCGGCGGCAGCGGCGGCGGCGAAACTCGGCGGGCGCCGCCGCGGTCGTCGCGGAGGGGGGGCGCCGGCCTCGGCATGACGCCCGAGGGACCCGGGAGTTCTTGAGAGAAAGTCCTCATTGCGTTAGCGAAGCCGAGAAAGGCCCCCGATCTTGAGCGTCAATTTCTCCATTAGTGCACAGTGTTTGCAATTTGTCATGCGGCGAAACCGCGCGGTTTATGTATTTTATTATTTCGCAACCGCGGTTGTACTCGCCCTTGCAGTCTTTTTCGCAACGGCGTGGCCAGTCGAGGCCCAGTCGGCGCCGACTTTCACCGATCCGAGCGTGCGTCTCGAACGCCCCGCGCTCGCCGGCGTCCGGGCGATCCGCTTCCTCACGACCGACGACTACCCGCCGTTCAATTTCGTGACGCCCGACGGGTCGCCCGCAGGGTTCAACGTCGACATCGCGCGCGCCGTCTGCAAGGCGCTCGAGATCGGCTGCACGGTCCAGGTCCGCCCCTGGGACACGCTGATCGACGCGCTGACGAGCGGCAAAGGGGATGCGCTGATCGCCTCCATCGCCCCGTCGAGAACGCCGCGCGACGAGATCGATTTCTCCCTGCCCTATTACAAGACCCCCGCCCGTTTCATCGCCCGCAAGGACGCAAGCCCGTTCGATGCCACGCCGGCGGGGCTTGCCGGACGACCGGTCGGCGTCGTCGCGGGCAGCGCCCACGAAGCCTATCTGAAGCTCTTCTTTCCAGCCGCGAGCCCGACGGCCTTTGCGACGGCGGCCGAACTCGAGCGAGCCCTCGCGTCGAACGCGATCGCCGTCGCGTTCGGCGACGGGGTGACCCTGGCGATCTGGCTGGGTTCGGCGGAGGCGGCGGCCTGCTGCGCGTTGCGCGCAGGCCCTTACCTCGAGAGCCGCTTTTTCGGCGAAGGCGTCGGGATCGCCGTCAGAAAGGACGACCAGGAACTGCGCAGGGCGTTCAACTGGGCGCTCGCCGAACTGATGAAGACCGGCGTCTACTCGGAAATCTACATGAAGTACTTTCCGGTCGATTTCTACTGACGGGCGTCAAGGCCGTGCCGCTCCGCGCGTTCGATCGCGGCGGCGAGGAGCGTTTCGACGGTCTCCGAATCATCAGGGAACCCGGCGTCCTCCCAGAGGCGGTGGAACGTCTGCAGGACCTCGCCGACCCGCCTGCCGCGAATCATTCCGCGGGCGATCAGGTCCTTACCGGCGACCGGCGACCGAGGCGCCTGCGTCTCCACGAGGAAACGCCGCCCGCTAGAGAAACTGGCGTCGTCCGGCCCGACATCCGCTTCCGACTGGGCGAGCATGAGGGCGTCGAGCGCCCCCTGCCGCCCGAAGCGGAAGAGAAGGCGAGTCAGCACGGCCTCCGGCGGACCGGCCCTCGCGCCGTGCAGCGCCGCAAGCGCCGAAGCCGCGCCGTGAAGCCGCTCGCCTTCGAGGTTCGAGAGCCGCAGCCGCTCCGCGAGGCGCTCCGCGTCCTCGTGGATCAGGACCGCGAGCGCCGCGAGCCGCCGGATGCCGTCCGGGGCGAGCCCGGCCGAATCCTCGATGGCGGCGAGGCGCGCGAGCCGCCCGGGATCGGCGAACCCCAGAAGCTCGCCGAGAAGGCCGCGTTCGCCCATCACGCCGACGACCTCGCCGGCGCGGGGCGCGACCAGAAGCTTGAGGATTTCCGCCCGCACCCGCTCGCGCGACAGGCGCTGAACTTCGGACCGGCGGCGAACGGAAGCGTCGAGCCCTTCGCGATCGAGCGAACCCTCTCCAAACCGAGCCGAGAAGCGGAAGAAGCGCAGGATGCGCAGGCGATCCTCGCGGATCCTCTGGTCGGCGTCTCCGATGAAGCGCACCCGTCCCGCCGCGAGGTCGGCGAGCCCCTCGACAGGATCGTGGATGCGGCCCTCCCGGTCAGCCGAGAGCGCGTTGATGGTGAAGTCGCGGCGGCGCGCGTCGGTCGCGAAGTCGCTGCCGAAGGCGACCGTTGCATGGCGGCCGTCGGTCTCGACGTCTTCCCGCAAGGTCGTCGTCTCGATCGCCCGCCCGTCCATGACGAGCGAAACGGTTCCGTGCCGAAGGCCGGTCGGAACCACCTTGAAGCCGGCGGCCAGGGCCCGCCGCGTCGTCTCGTCCGGCGGCAGGGTCGTGGCGAGGTCGAAATCGCCCGGCTCGAGCCCGAGCGCGAGGTCGCGCACCGCCCCGCCGACGAGCCGCGTCTCGAAGCCGTCGCCGTTCAGGGCCTCGAGGGCGCGGGCGATCGGCCCGCGACGGAGGAGGCTGGCGCCCTTGAGGCGGCCGCCTGCCAGCCCCGCCAACGCCTTCATTCGATGTGGCCAGGCACGAGCACGCCGTTCTCCTCATGCGCCGGAACGTAGACGCCCCGCCCGCGCGGCGCGAAGGCGTTGACGGCGACCAGTCCGGCGACCGCCGCGGCGAGGCCGACCAGGGTCAGGATGGAGACGCGGACGCCCGTCCAGTGCTCGACTTCGAGCGGCCAGCGGGCGCGCAGCATGAGATAGATCGCGTAGGCGGCGAACGGCGTGAGGAAAAACGCCAGCGGCTCGAAAATCTCGCGACTCATGGCGCGATCAGCGTCTCGTACAGGTTCCGCAGGATCCCGGCGGTGGCGCCCCAGATATACCGGCCTTCGTGCGGCATTGCATAAAATCTTCGGACGCGGCCCTGCCATTCGCGTTCGTCCACCCGATGGTTGGCCGCGTCCATCAGAAAGGCGAAGGGCGTCTCGAACGCCTCGTCGACCTCGCGCCGGTTGATCGAAAGCGCAAAGCCCGGCTCGACCAGCGCCACGAGGGGAGCGACGCGAAAGCCGGTTCCCGTAAGGTACACGTCGAGCCAGCCGAGCGGTTCGACGAACCGCGCGTCGAGCCCGATCTCCTCGCGCGCCTCCCGCAAGGCGGCGCCGAGCGGGGTCTCGTCCGGATCGATCTGGCCGCCCGGAAAGGCGATCTGCCCCGAGTGGGCGCGAAGGTGCGAAGCGCGCAGCGTCAGGAGGACGCTCAAGCCCTCGGGGCGGGCGACGATCGGCGCGAGCACGGCCGCGGACCGGGCCCGCGCCAGCGTCGCCGCATCGGGCGTGAGGCCGCTGAGGAGAAAATCGCTCGATTTCGGCGCCGTGAGGCTCGCCATGTCGGCGACCGTGAGCGATGGCTTCAGCTTGGCGCGCGTGAGCGCCCGGAGCCCGTCGCGGTCGAGCCTGCTCAGATTGAGAATGGTCAAAGCCCCTCGATCTCGCTCGTCGGACACATCGGAAAGAACACCCCGCCCGACCGGACCCCGAACCACATGCCGCCGTCCCATGGCTCCGAGGCGCCGAGCGCCACGAGATCGTAGAACAGGGCGCGCTTGACGAGCGCCCAAAGCTCGCCGCGCACCCGGACATAGGGCTTGAGCCCGTCCGCCGCGCCGCGCTCGAACCTTAAGGGGTGCTCGGCGTCCGCGGGCACCACGTCGTCGACGCTCGTACGAAACGTCACGATCTCAAGGCCGTTTTCCTCGCCCGTGTGCATCTCGACCGCCAGAAACGGCGCGTCGTCGACCCGGATGCCCACTTTCTCCACAGGCGTGACCAGGACGTAACGGTCGCCGTCCCTGCGCAGAACGGAGGCGAAGAGTTGGACGAGCGGCAGCCGGCCGATGGGCGAGCCGCAATAGTGCCATACGCCGTCGGCGGCGATCCGCATGTCGATTTCGCCGCAGTCCGGCGGATTCCACAGGTGAACCGGGGCCGGTCCACGCCGGCGCGCGGTCGCGAGGTCTTGAAGTCCGCCGACCGCGCCTTCGGGAGATTTCGGCGGCTTCGCCATATTCTGGCGCTCGTTTATGGGCGACATGGTCCGAATTCGTGCAGAAGAGGAACTCATGCAATCTAGTGAGCGCGCCGCCGAAACGAAACCCGTGAGGCGATCTGTGGCGGAAAGGGAAATCGTATGAGCGCGGCCGGCGCCTCGGATCTGGACCTGCTCCTGCGGGAGGTCGACGCGGTGATCGAGCGAATCGCCGCCGCGCGCGCCGAAGTCGGTTCGATCATCATGGGACAGAGCCGCGTGGTCGATCTGAGCCTCGCCGTGCTGCTCGCGGGCGGCCACGGGCTCCTGATCGGGGTGCCCGGCCTCGCCAAGACGAAGCTTGTCGAAACGCTCGGCGTCGTCATGGGGCTCGACGCCCGCCGGGTGCAGTTCACCCCCGATCTTATGCCTTCCGACATCCTCGGCTCCGAGGTCATGGAGGAGGGAAACGACGGCAAGCGGGCGTTCCGCTTCATTCATGGCCCCATCTTCGCCCAGCTTCTGATGGCCGACGAGATCAACCGCGCCAGTCCGCGCACTCAGTCGGCGCTTCTGCAGGCGATGCAGGAGCATCATGTGACCGTCGCCGGCGTGCGGCACGACCTGCCGCGACCTTTCCATGTGCTGGCGACCCAGAACCCGCTTGAACAGGAGGGCGCCTATCCCCTGCCCGAAGCGCAGCTCGATCGCTTTCTTCTCCAGATCGACGTCGGCT
Source organism: uncultured Alphaproteobacteria bacterium (assembly GCA_963829505.1). Lineage (GTDB taxonomy): Bacteria > Pseudomonadota > Alphaproteobacteria > Rhizobiales > Beijerinckiaceae > Roseiarcus. Next base: position 55,565 of record CAWHIL010000004.1, on the reverse strand, counting down.
ACCCCGATCGCGACGCCGAGCGGCGCATCCTGATCGAAACCACCGGCGAACGGGAGAAGCAGCCGCGGCCCATCATGACCGCCGCCGAGCTCATTCAGGCGCAAAGGGTCGTGCGCAAGGCGCCCGTCGGCGAGCGCGTCGTCGAGGCGATCCTCGATCTTGTCCGCGCCGCCAGGCCGGGCGAAGGCGACGCGGATCTGGCGAACGGCGTGAGCTGGGGGCCCGGCCCCCGCGCGGCCCAGGCGCTGATGCTCGCAGCGCGCGCGCGCGCTCTGGTCGACGGCCGGCTATCGCCCTCGCTCGACGACGTCGAGGCGCTGGCGGAGCCCGCGCTGAAACATCGGATGGCGCTGAGCTTCGCCGCGCGCGCGGAAGGCGAGACCGTCCCGGCCGTGATCGGCCGGCTCGTGGCGAAGACGCTTCGATGAGCCGGCAAGGGGCGAAATCCGAAGCGCCATGACGCTGTCTCCGTCGATCCGCCTGGAAGCGGCAAGTCTCTCGGCGAGGCTGCCGGGCCTCGCGCTGGCCGCGCGCAATGTGGCGCAGACCGTCCGGCACGGGGTGCACGGACGGCGCAAGGCCGGCTCCGGCGAGACGTTCTGGCAATTCCGTCCGTTCGTCTCGGGGGAGCCCGCCTCGCGAGTCGACTGGCGCCGCTCGGCGCGCGGCGAGCACGCCTATGTCCGCGAGCGCGAGTGGGAGTTGGCCCATACGGTCTGGATCTGGTTCGGCCGTTCGCCGTCCATGCGGTTCGCGTCCGCCCTGGCGCCGGCCTCCAAGGTGGACCGCGCCGCCGTGATTGCGCTCGCCTTCGCGGACCTCTGCGTCCAGAGCGGGGAGCGGGCGGGTCTGCTCGGCCTGACCCAGCCGACGGCCACCCGCGGCGTGATCGAGAGCTTCGCCGAGGCGATCACGACGGACGAGCGCCTCAACGGTCCGTCGAGCGCCGAACTGCCGCCCCTCGCTCCCGCCCGCGCCCGCTCGCTCGTCCTCCTTGTCGGCGACTTTCTCGCCGAGCCGGCGGAGACCGAGGCGGCGCTGAAGGCGATCGCCGCCGAGGGCGCGGTCGGAGAGCTTGTCGTCGTCGTCGATCCGATCGAGGAGATCTATCCGTTCTCGGGCCACGTAGAATTCCTGCATCCCGGCGGCGAGGCCCGGTTCGTCACGCCGAGCGCCGAGACCCTGCGCGCCCCCTACCTCGCGCGCCTCGCAGCCCACCGCGACCGCCTGCGCCAGATCTGCGGCCGGCTCGGCTGGCGGATGAGCCTGCACCGGACCGACGCCTCGGCGGCGGAAGCGCTGCTGGCGCTGCGCATGCGACTCTCCGCGCCCGAGATCGGCGCGCACCGGAGCGCATGACATGCTGGGACTCCCCCTCGCATTCGCAGCCCCGGCCGTGCTCGTCGCGCTCGTCGGCCTCGGCGCGCTCTATTATCTCCTGCGGGTCACGCCGCCCGCGCCGCGCCGGGTTCAATTTCCGCCTCTGCGTCTGCTCATCGGCCTTGCGGCGAACGAGAGGGAGCCGGCGAGGACGCCCTGGCCGATTCTGGCGCTGCGCCTGATGGTCGCCGCTCTCATCATTCTCGCGATGGCCGAGCCGCTGTGGCGTAATCTGTCGTCGCCCGCCGGATCGGGTCCGCTGCTCGTCCTGATCGACGACGGCTGGCCGGCGGCGCCGACGTTCGACAAACGAATCGACTTCGCCCGGCGGGAGATGACATCGGCCGCGCGCTCGGGACGGCTCATCGCGCTGAAGCCGTTCTCGGACGGCGGGCGAGACATCGTTCCCATGAACGAAGGCGAGATGGACGGGCGCTTGCGCTCGCTCTCGCCCGCGCCCTATTCGCCGCCGCGCGATGCGGCGCTGCCGGCGATCGAACGGTTTCTGCAGGCCGAGCCGGGCGCCGACGTCGTCTGGATCGCCGATGGGGTCGAACTCGGCGGCGCGGCCGATTTCGCTTCGAAGCTCACGCGGCTCGGCCATCCCCTCGACGTGGTCGCCGACGCCTCGGGCGTGCGCGCGCTCGCGGGCGCCGTGAACGAGGCGGGGTCGCTGAAGGCGCGGGTCGTGCGATCCGATCCGTCCGCGCCGGCGGCGGGCGTCGCGCGCGCCCTCGACGCACAAGGGCGGGAAATCGGCCGCGCGCCCTTCGACTTCGCCGCCGAACTCGTCGCCGAGGCTCGTTTCGACCTGCCTGTCGAATTACGCAACGAAACCCAGCGGGTGGTGATCGACGGGGACCGCTCGGCCGGCGCGACTTGGCTTGTCGACGACGGCTCGAGGCGACGCCGCGTCGCGATCGCGTCCGGTGCGAGCGCCGACACGGCGCAGCCGCTGATCGCGCCGACCTACTATCTCCGCCGCGCGCTCGAGCCGTTCGCCGATGTCAGCGAGTGGCGCGATTCGGCGAGCGATCCGATTGTTTCGCTCCTCGCCGAGAAGCCCTCGGCGCTCGTTCTCGCGGACATGAGCGTCGCGCCGGGCCCCGAACACGACGCCATCGATCATTTTCTGGAGGACGGCGGAGTTCTCATCCGCTTCGCCGGCCCGCGCCTCGCCGCAGGCGACGACGATCTTCTCCCGGTCGATCTCAGGCGCGGCGGCCGGACGCTCGGCGGCGCGCTCTCGTGGGACACGCCAAAGCATGTCGCCGGTTTCGAGAAGGGCGGCCCGTTCTTCGGCCTCGCCGCGCCGGACGAGGTCACGATCACGCGCCAGGTTCTGGCGGAGCCCGAGCAGGGCCTCGCCGACAAGACGTGGGCGCGCCTCGCCGACGGTACGCCGCTCGTGACGGCCGCGCGCCGCGGCAAGGGCCTCATCGTCCTCTTCCATGTCACGGCCGACACGACATGGTCGAACCTGCCGCTGTCGGGACTGTTCGTCGACATGCTCCGCAAGGTCGTGGCGGAGGCCGGCGTCGCGCCGGGGGCGAACGAAACGCGTGCGTCCGGGACGAGCGTCAGCCTGCCGCCGTGGCGGACGCTGAACGGTTTCGGCGCCCTCGGGGTCCCGCCGGCCCAGGCCGAGCCCATCCGCGGGGACGCGAGCTCCGTCGGCGACGCCGCTCATCCGCCGGGCCTGTACGGCGCGCCCGGGCAGCTTCGCGCAGTGAACGCGCTTGGCGCCGACCAATCGCTCTCCCGGGCCGATTACGGCGCGCTCAAGGTCCGCAGCGGCGCGCTCGACAGCGCCCCGCCGGTCGATTTGCGCGCCTGGCTCCTGCCGCTTGCGATCGCGGGCCTGCTGATCGACGCGATCCTGTCGCTCCTGATCGGCGCGGGCGTGGGGTTGCGCCGGCGAGGCGCGGTGGCGGGCCTCGTCCTCGCCGCGGCGCTCACGCTCGGCGGCGCGACGGTCCCCGGGCCGGGCCGGGCGGCGGACGCGCCGATCGACGCACGCTCCATGGACGCGGCGCTCTCGACGCGGCTCGCCTATGTCACGACCGGCGACCCGGCGGTGGACGAGACCTCGCGCCTCGGACTCACATCGCTGACCCGGGTCCTGTCCGGCCGCACGTCGGCCGACCTCGCCGATCCGATCGCCGTCGATCCGGGGCGCGACGACCTCGCCTTCTACCCGCTGATCTATTGGCCCGTCGTGGCGCATGCGCCGCAACCCTCGCCGCAGGCGCGCGCGCGGCTCGCCGCCTACATGAAGAACGGCGGCACGGTCCTGTTCGACACGCGCGACGCCCTCGATGCGACGCCGGGCGGGCCGCCGACGCCAGAAAACTCCTGGCTCAGGACCTTCCTCGAGGGTGTGGACGTGCCGGCGCTGGAGCCCGTACCGCGCGACCATGTGCTCACCAAGACGTTCTACCTGCTCGACCGCATCGTCGGCCGCACCGCGGTCGGCCAGACCTGGATCGAGGCGCTGCCGTCGTCCGATCCGAACAATGGCGAGCAGCGCCCGGTTCGCGCCGGCGACAGCGTATCGCCGATCATCATCGCGTCGGACGATCTCGCCGGCGCCTGGGCTGCCGATGACGACGGACGGCCCAGGTACCCGCTCGTCCCCGGCGGCGCCCGGCAGCGTGAGCTGGCGCTCCGCGGCGGCGTCAACATCGTCATGTACACCCTCACCGGGAACTACAAGGCCGACCAGGTCCACGCCAAGGACATCCTCGAAAGACTGACCCGTTGAGCGCCTGGACGGTCGCCTTCACGCCCCTCGTGCCGCTCTGGCTTCTCGTTGGCCTGGCGGCCGCGGCGTTGATCGTTTCGGCCGCCCTGCTGTGGCGAAGATCGCGCGGCGCCTGGCTCAGGGCGCTCGCCTTCGCGCTGGCGCTGATCGGCCTCACCGATCCGAATCTGGTTCTCGAAAACCGTCGCCCTCTCAAGGACATCGTCGCATTGGTGGTCGATCGCTCGGAGAGCCAGCAAATCGGCGACCGCGCGCGCCAGACGGACAAGGCGCGCGACGAGATCGAGGCGCGTCTGAAGGCGCTGGGCGACGTCGATACGCGGGTCGTCGAGACCTCGCGCGAGGAGTCCGAGACCGAAGGCACCCGGCTCTTTGCGGCGTTGCGCAACGCGCTTTCCGACGCGCCGCCCGAGCGCGTCGGCGGCGCGATCCTGATCACCGACGGCGACGCGCACGACATTCCCGGATCCGTGTCCGGGCTCGGATTCGACGCCCCCCTGCACGCGCTGATCACCGGGCACGAGGGCGAGCGCCAGAGGCGGATCGAGCTGATCGAGGCGCCGCGCTACGGCATCGTCGGCAAGGATCAGGTGATCGCGGCTCGGATCCTCGACAGCGCCGGCGACAGCGGGCCGGTCACGCTCACGGTCCGGCGCGACGGCGAGACGATCGCGACTCTGGAGGCCGACGTCGGGCGCCGGATCGAGGTGAAGGCGCCGATCGAACACGCCGGCGTCAACGTGATCGAACTCGAAATCGCGCCGACGCCAGGCGAACTGACAACGGAAGGCGACCGCGCCGTGGTCAACATCGACGGGGTGCGCGACAAACTGCGCGTGCTGCTCGTATCCGGCAAACCGCATCCCGGAGAACGCATGTGGCGCAATCTCCTGAAGTCGGACGCCAACGTCGATCTCGTCCACTTCACCATCCTGCGGCCGCCGGAAAAGGGCGGCGACGGCGTTCCGATCAACGAACTCAGCCTGATCGCCTTTCCGGTGGCGGACCTGTTCGGCCGGAAGATCAAGGATTTCGATCTCATCATCTTCGACCGCTACGCGCAGCAGGCGATCCTGCCCTACACGTACCTCGAAAACATCGTCGACTACGTGCGCAACGGCGGCGCCCTCCTGATGGCGGAGGGACCGGAATATTCGACGCCGGAGGGTCTGTTCTACTCTCCGCTCGGCGCGATCGCGCCGGCCGAGCCGACCGGGGACGACATCGAAACCCCCTTCCGCGCCGGGACGCCCGAACTCGGCCTCCGCCACCCGGTGACGCGCGGGCTCGCCGGGCAGGACGAAGGCCAGAAAGAGCCGGCCTGGGGCCGCTGGTTCCGTCTCGTCGGCGCGCGCCAGACCGATGGGCAGACGGTGATGACGGGCCCCGACGGCAAGCCGCTCCTCGTGCTGTCGCGGGTCGACAAGGGCCGGGTCGGGCTGCTCCTCAGCGACCAGATGTGGCTCTGGGCGCGCGGCTACGATGGCGGCGGGCCGTACCTGGACCTTCTCCGGCGTCTCGCCCACTGGCTGATGAAGGAGCCCGAACTCGAAGAGGAAGCGCTGCGCGCTAGCGCTCGCGGGCGCGCCGTCACCGTCGAGCGGCAGAGCGTCAGCGGCGAACCGCGCGACGTCTTCCTCGTCGGGCCGGACGGGACGAAGACGAAGCTCGATCTCGCCGCCGTCGCGCCAGGCCTCACGCGGGCGAAGACGACCGTCGAACGCTTCGGCCTCTATCGCGCCGAGGACGGCGCGCATGTCGCCCTCGTCAACGTCGGCCCCGAAAACCCGCTCGAGATGCGCGACGTCGTGTCGACGACGGAAAAGCTCAGGCCGCTCGCCGAGGCCACGGGAGGATCGGCGCGCCGGCTTTCGACCACGGGGACGGACGACGCCGACGTGCCGCGGATCGTCGCTCTCAATCCGGGCCCGAGCTACGCCGGCGGCGGCTACCTCGGCGTCAAACGCACCGGCTCGAGCGAGCTCGTCGGTGCGCGGTCGACGTCGCTCGCCTCGGGATTCTTCGGCCTTGCGGCGCTCCTCGGCGCGGTCATCGCAGCCTGGCTCGCGGAGGCCGGACGGCTCTGGCGGCGCCGGCCCTGAATGCGACGGAGGTCCGGCTTGCCGCCAATCCGCGGCGGGGCTAGGGAAAGGCCATCGTTGTCGGGGAGGGTTTTCCGGTGAAAAAAGTCTACCCGAGCGCCGAGGCGGCGCTTGCAGGGGTCGTCAAGGACGGCATGACGATCATGTCGGGCGGCTTCGGCCTGTGCGGCATCCCCGAGACGCTGATCGAGGCCGTGCAGAAATCCGGCGTCAAGGACCTCACCGTTATTTCCAACAATTGCGGCGTCGACGGCGTGGGCCTCGGCGTGCTGCTCGAGGCGGGCCAGATCCGGAAAATGATCTCGAGCTACGTCGGCGAGAACAAGACCTTCGCCAACCTCTACCTCTCGGGCAGGCTCGAGCTCGAATTCAACCCGCAGGGCACGCTCGCCGAGCGCATCCGGGCGGGCGGCGCCGGCATTCCCGCCTTCTTCACCAGAACTGGAGTTGGCACCATCGTCGCGGAGGGCAAGGAGATCCGCGACTTCAACAACGAAGCCTATGTCATGGAGTTCGGGCTCACCGCCGACGTCTCGCTGATCCACGCCTGGAAGGGCGACACGGAAGGCAACCTCGTCTACCGGAAGACGGCGCGGAATTTCAATCCGCCGATGGCGACGGCAGGCAAGATCACAATTGTCGAGGTCGAGGAGCTCGTCGAGCCGGGCGCGATCGACCCCGACCTCATCATGACGCCCGGCGTCTTCGTGCACCGCATCGTGCACGTGTCCGCCGCCAAGAAGCACATCGAGCAGCGCACGACGCGCAAGCGCGCGGCTGCTTGAAGCGTGAAGACTGTCACCAGCCGCCGTCATTGCGAGGAATGAAGCGACAAAGCAATCCATCGAGGCTCGCTGGCGCCGGTGGATTGCTTCGCTCCGCTCGCAATGACGGAGAAAAACGAACACGAGGAGCTTACCCATGCCCTGGACGCGCGACGAGATGGCGGCCCGCGCCGCCAAGGAGCTCAAGGACGGTTTTTACGTCAACCTCGGCATCGGCATTCCGACGCTCGTGTCGAACTACATCCCGAAGGGGATGACCGTGCAGCTCCAGAGCGAGAACGGCATGCTCGGCATGGGACCGTTCCCCTACGAGGGCGAGGAAGACGCCGACCTCATCAACGCCGGCAAGCAGACGGTCACGGAACTGCCGACGACGAGCTACTTTTCGAGCGCCGATTCCTTCGCCATGATTCGCGGCGGCCACATCGACCTTGCGATCCTCGGCGCGATGCAGGTTTCCGAAACCGGCGACCTCGCGAACTGGATGATCCCGGGCAAGATGGTCAAGGGCATGGGCGGCGCAATGGACCTCGTCGCCGGCGTCAAGAAGATCGTGGTCGTCATGGAGCATTCGGCCAAGGACGGGCCAAAGCTTCTGCACCATTGCGAATTGCCGCTGACCGGGGCCAAGGTCGTCGACCTCGTCATCACCGACCTCGGCGTCTTCACCATCGACAAGCACGGCTACCGCGGCATGGCGCTGATCGAGACGGCGCCGGGCGTCGGCCTCGACGAGATCGCCGCCAAGACCCAAGCCGCGTATCGGGTGGCGCTTTAGCCGACGATCGGGTGGCGTTGACCGGCGGCGGTGGCGATCTCCACCACCGCCGGAATGCGCTTGAGCTTCGTGCCGGCGTCCGGCCAGCGATCGGATAGTTTTTCTTGCCGAATCGAGCAGCTTTTCGTGAGCGTGCATTTTGGTCTCCGCGTACGGCCGCCCGCCTGGCCCTGCAATTCCCTACAAACAGAATACCATAGACTTGTATTCTGTAACACAGAAATCTCTAAACAATTGAGGCCAATAGCTTTCTTCGCGCCTTCGAGACGTCTCGATGAGAATGGGCGCCCCGCGCGGCCTTCGTCGCCGAGGTCCGAAAAGAGGCGCGAGCGGTCATTTTCCGCGTATCGACTCGGTACAAATAACAGGGACAATTTTCGCCCGGAACAGGGAAGATATTGCGCCGAACAGGGTAGTTATTCTTCGCATCAGGGCTATTTTTGCGGCGTCACACGCCTCGCTGCTCGTCGCCTTTCGAGGATGCTGCGACAAACGTCCGGACGCGCGCCTTCGGGCGGGGCCGCGGCCCCGCCCGCAGCGCAAATTACTTCTTCACCAGCGGGCAGGCCGAATCGGCGAGCTTGCCGAAGGCGTCCTCGCCAGGGATCGTCTTGATGATCTTGTAATAGTCCCACGGCTTCTTCGACTCGGCCGGGGTCTTGACCTGAGCGATGTACATGTCGTGCAGCAGCAGACCGTCCGGACGGATGGTCGCGTTCTGCACGAAGGCGTCGTTGATCGTCATCTTGTGCAGTTCATCCATCACCTTGTCAGCGTCGGTCGAGCCCGCCGCCTTGACCGCGTTCAGGTAGCTGAGCGTCGCCGAATAGACGGCCGCCTGCGGGAAGGTCGGCATCCGTTTGACCTTGTCGTAGAACTTGTTGCCGAATGCGCGGGTGCGGTCGTCCAAGTCCCAATACCAGGCCGTCGTCAGCACCAGCCCCTGCGCGATCTCGAGGCCCATGGCGTGGACGTCGCTCAGGAAGACGAGAAGGGCCGCGGGCCGCATCGACTTCGTCAGGCCAAACTCGGAAGCCGCCTTCATCGAGTTCACCGTGTCGGCGCCCGCGTTGGCGAGCCCGAGCACCTGCGCGCCAGAGCCCTGCGCCTGCAGAAGATAGGACGAAAAGTCCGACGTGCCGAGCGGCACGCGCACGTCGCCCGTCACGGTCCCGCCGTTCGCCTTGACGAGGTTCGAGGCTGTGTTTTCGAGCTGCGTGCCGAAGGCGTAGTCCGCGGTGAGGAAGAACCAGCTCTTGCCGCCATCGGCGAGGATGGTCTTGGCGGTGCCGTTGGCCAGCGCGGTCGTGTCATAGCCGTAGTGGATCGTATAGGGGTTGCAGTCCTTGCCGGTAAGGGAAGCGCCCGCGGCGCCGATGGCGAAGAAGGGAATGTGCTTCTCCTTGACGGCGTTCGCCATGGCGAGGCTGACGCCGGTGTTGGAGCCGCCGAGCAGCATGGTCAGGCCTGACGTGTCGGCCCATTCGCGCACCTTCTGCTGCCCGATGTCGGGCTTGTTCTGATGGTCGGCGGTCAGGACTTCGATCGGCATGCCGAGGACCGTCCCGCCGAAGTCGGCGATCGCCATCTTGATGGCCTCGATCCCGCCGCCGCCGATCACGTCGGCATAGGGGCCCGACAAGTCATCGACGTCGCCGATCACCACCTTGTTCCCCGCGGCCTCGGCGCCTTCGGCCATGAACGCCAGCGAGACCGCGCCCGCCAGCGCCAGGACGCGCGTCAAATTCCTCATTCTGATACTCCTCCCATTGCGGCGCATGAACGCGCGCCGCGTTTACCGGCTCCCCTTGGGGCATATTGCTTTGTGCGGCGCCGAAGGGCAAGACGCCTTGCGGCTCGCGACTGCCGCTGCGCTTCACGGTCGCGAGATCAAAGGGGGTCGGGCTTGGCGAGGATGTCGCGGCAGAAGCGGGCGGCGCTCGCCGAGGCGATCTTTGCGCGTCTCTCCGCCGAAGAGCCCGCGCCGAAGGGAGAACTCGAGTCGGTCAATCCGTTCACCCTGCTCGTCGCGGTCGTGCTCTCGGCGCAGGCGACCGACGCCGGCGTGAACAAAGCGACGCGCGGCCTCTTCGCGCGCGCCGACACGCCCGAAAAGATGCTGGCCCTCGGCGAAAAGGGGGTTGAGGAGGCGATCCGGACGATCGGCCTCTACCGCACCAAGGCGAGAAACGTGATCGCGCTCTCGCGCGCACTGATCGAAGATCACGCGGGCGAGGTTCCCCGCGATCGGGATGCGCTCGAGGCGCTGCCCGGCGTCGGCCGCAAGACCGCCAACGTCGTCCTCAACACCGCGTTCGGCGAGCCGACGCTCGCCGTCGACACGCACGTCTTCCGCGTCGCCAACCGGCTCGCAATCGCGCCGGGAAAGACGCCGCGAGAGGTCGAGGACGAACTCATGAAGGTCGTTCCGCCGGGATATCTCAACCACGCGCATCACTGGCTGATCCTGCACGGCCGCTACGTATGCAAGGCGCGCAGGCCCGAATGCTATCGCTGCGTGATCCGCGACCTCTGCCCCTATCAGCCGAAGACCGTTCGCGGCTGAGCGTCCGCCTCCCGCTTGCCGAGCGTCCCGCGCCGGGCTTCGCGCCCCGCCGGGCCGGCCGGAGCGGCGGCCAGACCCGCCACTGCCTGTTTGCGGCGGCTTCCCCTTATGACAGGCGTAGGCTGATGGTATAATGTCGGACGATCTTGTCCAACGCTAGACAACGGAAGTCCGGCAAGGCCGAGGCTGGGCCCGAGACGGATTTCCTGCTTGGCGTCTCCGGCCGAGCACCGATGAGGTGGCCAACGATCGCCATGAAACAGCGCCTCTCAACATGACGTCAGGGAAAGTCGAGCAACGGGGCCGAAGTCCCGCCGGAACGAGGGCGAAGCCATGGGCGTGAGGCTCAGCGGGGCGAGGCGGGCCGTCGCACTGGAGCAGGGACCGGCGCGCTCGCAGGCAGGCGCGGCCCCGCAGTCCTTGAGCGAACTCAGTTCGCCCGTCCGCATCGTTCGTTCGGTGCTCGAAGGTCTTTACCAGGGCCGCTACGTGCCGGGTCAAAGGCTGACCGAAGTCGATCTCACACGCGAGTTCAAGGTCAGCCGCGGCTCGATCCGCGAAGCCCTGCATCGCCTGGAAACCGTAGGCGTGATCGCGCTGACGCGCAATCGGAGCGCCCACATCCGCGCTCTCACCCGCACGGAATCGCGCGACGCGCTGGCGATCGTCGAAGTGATCATCGGGCTCGCAGCCCGGCTCGCAGCCGACCATATCGAAACGCCCGGCAGTCGCGGACTCCTTGAAAGCTGTCTCTCGCGTCTGCTTGACGGCACCGATCGGTCGGACCTGCTTTCGTTCGTCAAGGCTCGAAACAGCTTCTATCGCGCGCTCGTCAAGATCGGCGGCAATCTGGAGCTGGCCAGAATGCTTCCCGGAATGCAGGTGCATCTGCTGCGGGTGCAGTTCCGGCGCTTCCTGACTTTGGAAGACGAGATGCGCAACAACGACTACCAGAGTATCGCAACGGCCGTCCTCGACGGCAAAGGCGGCGTGGCCGAGCGGCAGGCGCGCCGCCACATTCGAAACGTCCAGGCGCAGATTCTCGCCCTGCCGGATGAAGCTTTCGCGCGACAACCCTAGCAAAGCTCACGGCTCCGAAGCACCTCGCGGACCCAGTCGCTCCCGGCGCAGGCGAACGCCGGCCTTCTCGCGATCCCAGGTGTCGGCCGTCACGCCCTCGCTGCGCAGGACATGCTTCAGGATCTTCTGCGTCGGCGTCTTGGGCAAATGCGCAAGGATGCGGACGTAGCGCGGCACGGAGAAATAGGCCATGCGCGGGGCGAGATAGTTGATCAGGTCGAGCGGATCGAGCGACTGGCCGTCGGCGAGCGCAATCGCGACCAACAGGTCGTCCTCGCTGACCTCGCTCGGTACGGCGACCGCGGCGGCCTCCCTCACGGCCGGATGCGTGCACACCTCCGTCTCGACCTCGAACGAGGAAATGTTCTCCCCTCGCCGTCGGATGACGTCCTTCAGGCGGTCGACGAAGAAGTAGTTGCCCTCTTGGTCGGCCCGGAACGCGTCGCCGGTATGAAACCAGCCGTTTCTCCAGGCGCGCGCGGTCGCCTCCGCGTCTTTGTAATAGCCGTGATTCATAGCCCACGGGCGATCCGTCCTGACGACAAGCTCACCGACGGCGCCCGGCTCGACCTCGACGTCGTTCTCGTCCACGAGCCGGACATCGGCGCCGTCGCGCTTTCGGCCGCACGATCCGTCGACGGGCGGATTGCGCCCCGATATGATCGGCGAGGAGATCTCCGTCATGTTGAAGACGGTATAGACGTCGACGCCGAACCGTTGCGAGAATCGGACGGCGTCCTGCACCGGAACCATGATCACCTTGCGGACCGGATGCTCGCGATCCTCCGGACCCGGGGGCTGCTTCGACAGGAAATGCGCCATCACTCCGAGAAGGACGAGCACCGTCGTCTCGGTCGCCCGCACCAGCGGCCAGATCGACTTCGTGTCGAACGCCTCGACGACGGCGATCGAACCGCCCCTGGCGAGCATGGCGAACACGGCGAGCGTTCCGCCGACATGGAACAGGGGCAGGACGATCATGTATCGGTCGTCGCTGTCGAGGAAATAGAAGGACTCGCCGGCCATCGTGTAGAGATGGCAGTAGGACGACAGCACGCCCTTGGACGGACCTGTCGTTCCCGACGTGTAGATGATGGATTGCGTATCCCACGGCTCGATCGCGCGCTCGAGCGGCTTCAGTTCGAGGCCGTCTCGATCGAGCGCCTCCGCTCCGAGGAGAGTGACGTCCTCGAGCGAAGCCGGCGTTCCGTCGAGGGCGACCACCGTTTCAAGACTTGAGCGGTCGATGTCGGCGAGCCGGCCGACAAGGTCGCCGTGCGCCACCATGAGCCGCGCGTCGGAATTGCGCACGACGTGCTGCAGCAGGCTCCCCCTGTATGCGAGATTGATCGGCACATAGACGGCGCCGAGGTAGTTCAGCCCGAACCAAACTCTCAAGGCGTCTCGGCCGTTGGGAAGCCAGCTCAGGACATGATCGCCCTGGCGAACGCCGAGCGCCTGCAGGGCTGCGGCCGTCCTGACCGCGACGTCGCGCATCATCCGGTAGGTCCAGAAGCCGCCGTCGGCGAATTTGGCGAAGATCTTCTCAGGCGTCTCCGATGCCCGACGATCGAGCAAAGGGCGCAGAACGCAGACCTCCGGCGGCGGTACGCGCGGATCGGACTGTCCCGCCTCGGCGCGCGCTTCGGGACTCATCATCGGCCGTTTCCCTGTCCCCGAGGCGCGATCGGCTTTCGCCCGTTTTCGCCAACCTCCGGCGCATCCTCTCGAAACCTAGCGGGCGGAATGTAGTCTGGCAAGATTGTCGGACGATATCGATTGACATGCGTCATGCGAGGCGCTGTAATTCGTCCGCCGCAGGTTCGGCCGAACTGTCTCAAAAGCAGACGAAATCGGGAGGAACGACATGAGCGTGGCTTTTCGAACACTGACAACCGCGTTGTCTCTTGCGTCGTTGGCGACGTTCAGCGCAGCCGCGCACGCCAAGCCCTACAAGGTGTTCCTGAGCATGAGCTACATCGGCAACGACTGGCAGGCCGAGGCCGCGAACATGGTCAAGGCCATGGCCGCGTCGATGGGCCCCGACAAGCTGACGCTGGAAACTCAGGTCTCCGGCCCGAATCCGCAACGCCAGATCCAGCAGATCAACGCGATGGTGCAGGCCGGCGCCAACGCGATCGTCGTCTATCCGATTTCGCCGACCGCGCTTAATCAGGCCATCAAGAACGCCTGCGATCAGGGCGTCGTCGTCGTCGCCTACGATTCGATCGTCTCCGAACCTTGCGCCTACAACACGACGATCGATCAGGACGCGGCGGGCCGCAAGCCTGCCGAATGGCTGGTGAAGCAGCTCAACGGCAAGGGCAATATCGTGCTTGTGACCGGCGTTCCCGGAACGTCGGTCGACACGGCCCGCACGGCGGCGGCGAAAGACGTCTTCGCGAAAAATCCCGGCATCAAGGTGGTCGCCGAGGCGAACGGCATGTGGAGCCAGGCGGTCGCCCGGACCGAACTCTCGAAAATCTTCGCGACCCACAGCCTGAAGGATATCGACGGCGTCTGGATGCAGGCCGGCTGCTACACATTCGCCTCGATGCAGGAAGAGGCCGGGATCGCGGACGCCGACAAGAAGCCCTGCGCCGGGGAGGGCTCGAACGGACACCGCATCCAGATGCTCAAGATCGGGACGGCGGTCGACGGCGCCAACGGCACGTATCGTCCGATGGGGTTCAAGAGCATCTCCTACGCGTCCCCGCCCTATTCCGGCGCGCTGGCGCTCAAGCACGCCGTCGAGATCCTCGATGGCAAGAAGGACATGCCGCATCTCTTCACTCTGCCGCTGCCGCTCTACACAAGCGATGAAATCAAGCTCTGCGCGGAGGGCACGTGGAAGGAGATGTCGGAAGGCTGCAACGTCTTCCAGCCGTCGCTGATCGCCAACCCCGGCTGGTTCGCATCCATCTATTCGGCCGATGCGCCGGAGGTCGGTCTCAACGCGGCGCTCGTCGGCACGCCTGAAGGCAAGTGAGGGCTGACGCGATGGAGGTGCGGGCGATTGTGGATTGCAGGACGTCGCTGGGCGAAGGACCGCTCTGGGACGTCCAGGAACAGAAGATCTATTGGATCGACAGCCTGGGCGCCAAGGTCTTTCGCGCCAACGCGGATGGATCGGGCGTGGAGACCTGGGATGTCCCCGGCAAGATCGGCTCGCTCGCGATTCGCAAGCAGGGAGGCGCGGTTCTCGCTCTTCAGAGCGGCTTCCACGCCTTCGATTTCAGGACCGGGAAATGCTCGTTACTGCTCGACCCGGAGCCGGCGCTCGATGGAAACCGGCTGAACGACGGCAAGGTCGACCGGAAGGGCCGGTTCGTCTGCGGTTCGATGCATATGAAGGAAACGGACAAGTCGGCGTCGCTCTATCGACTCGATCCGGATCTGTCGCTGCACAAGCTGGAGAGCGACATCATCGTCTCGAACGGCCCGTGCTGGAGTCCGGACGACAAGACCTTCTACTTCGCCGATTCCTGGTCGATGGAAATTTCGGCTTACGATTGGGACCAGGCGTCGGGGACGCCGTCCGGAAAACGAACTTTCGCACGCTACGATCCGGGGCGCCGTGAGAACGGCGTTCCGGACGGGGCCACGGTCGACGCCGAGGGCTATCTCTGGAGCGCCGCCGTTTTCTCGGGGGAGTTGCGACGTTTCGCTCCGGACGGCTCGCTCGAGCGCACGATCAAGCTTCCGGTTCGAAACGTCACCAGCCTCGCGTTCGGCGGACCCGGCCTCGACGTCATCTACTTTACCTCGATCGGCCAGATCCACCTGCCGGGCCTTCCCAACGATGGGCCCGAGGGCGGCAGCCTCTTCGCCATTACGGGACACGGGATCAAGGGCGTGCCCGAGCCCCGGTTCATGGGTTGAAGGCGCTGGAGGCTCCGGCGGCCCGCGGCGATCCAGTCTGCGCTGAGCGAAGGTTAAAGAGGGACGACCGTCTCAACCTCCGTAGCGGGCGCGGGGCGCAGGCGCCGATTCAATCGCTGCTTTCAGGAGATGCGCGGGGCGATAGCGGAGAGCCACTTCCTTGGACATCACCCAGAGCGACCGCAGCCGAGACCTCGCCCTGCGCATCGACGCCTTCATGGCGAAGCACATCTATCCGAACGAGCGCCGCTTCTATCAGGAGGCGGAGCGGCTGGGCCCGTGGTCGGTCTATCCGGTCGTCGAGGAATTGAAGCCTCTCGCCCATGCAGCGGGGCTGTGGAACCTCTTCCTTCCGGCAAGCGCAGGCGGTCTCACCAATCTCGAATACGCGCCCCTCTGCGAGATCATGGGCCGCTCGCACCTTGCGCCGGAGGTGTTCAACTGCAGCGCGCCGGACACCGGCAACATGGAGACGCTCCTTCGCTATGCAACGACCGCGCAGAAGGAGCGATGGCTGACGCCGCTGCTGTCGGGCGAGATCCGATCGGCGTTCGCGATGACGGAGCCCGACGTTGCGTCATCGGACGCGACCAACGTCGCGAGCTCTATCGTCCGTGACGGCGACGACTACGTGATCAACGGGCGCAAGTGGTACACGACCGGAGCGACCGATCCGCGCTGCGCAATCATCATCTTCATGGGGCAGACGAGCCCTGAACACCCCGACCGCCACAAGCGCCAGTCGATGATCCTCGTGCCCAGGGAAACGCCCGGCGTCAGCGTCCTGCGGTCCCTTCCCGTCCTCGGCTTCTACGGCGTCCCGGACCGCGCCGCCGAAGCGACCTTCACCAACGTGCGCGTGCCGGCGAGCAACATGCTGCTCGGCGAGGGGCGCGGCTTCGAGATCGCACAGGGACGCCTTGGCCCCGGCCGCATCCATCACTGCATGCGGCTGATCGGACTGTCCGAGCGGGCGCTCGAGCGCATGTGCCGCAGGAGCGGGAGCCGGGTCGCGTTCGGCAAGCCGCTGGCGGAGCAGACGGTCACGCTCGAGCGCATCGCGGAGGCGCGCATCCGCATCGAGCAGGCGCGCCTGCTCACGCTGAAGGCGGCCTCCATGATGGACACAGTAGGGGCGAAGGGGGCGCGGCAGGAGATCGCCATGATCAAGGTCGTCGCGCCCAATATGGCGCAAACGGTCGTCGACTGGGCGATCCAGGCCTTCGGCGGAGGCGGCACCAGCAACGACCATTTCCTCGCCGTAGCGCTCGCCAGCGCTCGCCTTCTACGCCTTGCCGACGGACCGGACGAGGTGCACCGCAATCAGGTCGGCAAGTTCGAACTGCGCCGCTGGCTCAACACCGATCCGGCGCGGACCGGGGGCGACGCAAGCCCGCTGTCCATCGATGAGTCCGGCGCCTGGTCCGGAGGCGGTCTCTGGCCCCGCCCGAGCGAGTTGCACTGACGCTCCGCCCCGTCGGCGCGATTCCCCGCCGAACCTACCCGGCTAGAACGCGACGCGATCGCCGCCCTTGAGCTCCAGGATCTCGCGCGCTTCGTCCGGACTTGCGACCGTGAGGCCGAGGCCCTCGATGATCTGGCGCACGGCGCGCACCTGCTCGGCGTTGCTGGTCGCGAGCCGGCCCGGGCCGGACCAAAGCGAGTCTTCGAGGCCGACGCGCACGTTGCCGCCCATCGCCGCCGCCTGCGCGGCCACCGCGAGCTGATTGCGCCCGGCGCCGAGCACCGACCACTTGTAGGACTTGCCGAAAAGTCGGTCGGCGGTCCGCTTCATGTGGAGCACATCCTCGGGATGCGGGCCGATGCCGCCGAGGATGCCGAAGACGGTCTGCACGAAGAGCGGCGGCTTCACGAGGCCGCGCTCGAGGAAGTGCGCGAGATTGTAGAGATGCGCCGTGTCGTAGCACTCGAACTCGAACCGCGTGCCTGCGTCGCTCAAGGTGCGCAACACGAATTCGATGTCCTTGTAGGTGTTGCGGAACACGAGGTCGCGCGAATTCTCCAGCGCCTGCTCCTCCCAATCGTGCTTGAAGCTCTTGAAGCGGTTCAGCATGGGGAAGAGCCCGAAGTTCATCGAGCCCATGTTGAGCGAAGCGACCTCCGGCTTGAACGTTTCGGCCGGCTTCACGCGCTCCTGCACGGTCATGTAAGGGGCGCCGCCCGTCGTCAGGTTCACGACCGCTTTGGTCGATTGCTTGATGCGCGGCAGGAAGCGGGCGAACGCCTCCGGACTCTGGTCCGGCCGCCCGGTCTTTTCGTCGCGCGCGTGCAGGTGGACGATCGCCGCGCCCGCCTCCGCCGCGCCGATCGCCGCCTCGGCGATCTGATCGGCCGTCACCGGCAGGTAAGGCGACATCGACGGAGTATGAATGGCGCCGGTGACCGCGCAGGTGATGATGACTTTGCTGTTCGACGCCATGGCGCCCTCCTCTGATGAATTCGGTCAACGTCCGATGTCGGCGTCGGCGCGGCGCTTGTGCGCCGCCAGCGCCATGAGGCGTCGGTCGCGCCACGCCTGCCGTTCGTTCAGCCGGTCGCCCGGCAGTTGCTTGCGCCGGTCCGCCTCGATTTCCTTCAGGACCGGGCCGCCCCAGTCGACCCGCCGTTGGGCGGTGGCGAAGATGCCGGAATAGAGCGATTGGTAGCGTTCGACGTAGTCGCGGACGCCCCCCGGCGCGTTGAGGTCGATGGTCTCGAACGGGCCCATGAAGGACCAGCGCAGCGCCAGTCCGTCACGGATGCCGACATCGACGTCCTCGATCGACGCATAGCCGTCGGCGACCAGACGGAACGCCTCCTCGAGCAACGCGCCCTGCAGCCGGTTCATGACGAAGCCGTCGATTTCCCGCTTCATCACAATCGGCGCGTGGCCGATCGTGCGCAGGAGCGCGACCGTGCGCTCGACGACGCCGGAGTCGGTCC
Organism: uncultured Alphaproteobacteria bacterium; assembly: GCA_963829505.1. Classification (GTDB taxonomy): domain Bacteria; phylum Pseudomonadota; class Alphaproteobacteria; order Rhizobiales; family Beijerinckiaceae; genus Roseiarcus. The sequence goes on along the minus strand of CAWHIL010000004.1, from coordinate 37,285 downwards.
ACGGCGCCGGAACGACCTCCGCGGCGGGCACGAGATAGGGCGGATTGATCGGGTGGACGACGAGGCAGCGCGCCCGGCCCGGCAAAGCCTCGGTGAAGGCGGACGGCAGGATCGCCGACGTGGAGCTGGCGATGACGGCGTCGGGCGGCGCAGCGGCGTCGAGCCTCGCGAACACCTCACGCTTGATCGCCACGTCCTCGGGCGTGTTTTCCTGCACATGAACCGCGCCCGAGAGCACGCCCTCGAGCGTCGGCGCGGCAGCCAGCCGGGCGCGGATCGCCTGAGCCGTCGCGCCGTTCAGAAGGTCGTTCGCCTCGAGATCCGGCAGGAGTTTTTCGATGTAGACGAGCGCGCGCTCGGCGGCTTTCGGGTCCTGGTCCCACAAAGCGACATCGTATCCGCCGCGCGCAAAACTGATCGCCCACGCCCGGCCGATGAAACCCGATCCTATGACGGCGACTTTGCTCAAGGGCGTGTCCTCCTGGTGATCACAACGACTCGACGTTGCCGTCGACGCCGATCGATTGGCCGGAGATGTTGCGGCCGGCCGGCGAGAGAAGGCTGGCGACGATTGCGGCGACGTCGCCCGCGGTCACCATGCGCCGCAGCGACACGCGGTCGAGGTAGGTCTTCTCCATCGCCTCGAACGAAACGTTCGTCTGCGTGGCTCGCGCCGCGATCACGCCGGTCATGCGGGGCCCTTCGACAATTCCCGGAAGGATTGCGTTCACCCGTATGTTGGCCGGCCCGAGTTCCTTGGCGAGGCTCTGGGTAAAGCCGATGATGCCCCACTTCGCCGCGGAATAGGGCGTGCGAAACGCGTATCCGAACCGCCCCGCCGCCGAGGACATATTGACGATCGCGCCGCCGCCCGCGGCCTTCAGCATCGGCGCGGCGTGATGGGCGCAGAGAAACTGCCCTGTCAGGCAGACGTCGATCGTTCTGCGCCAGTCCTCGGGCCGAATCTCCTCGACGCCGCCGGTCGGCCCGGCGATTCCGGCGTTGTTGATGAGGGCGTCGAGGCCGCCGAGCGACTGCCGGACTTCGTCGAACAGGCGCGAGACGTCGGCCTCCGACGAAACGTCCGCCTTGGTCGCGCCGAAGCCCGGATGGGCGCTGCGATATTCGGCCAGGAAGTCGTCCGACACGTCGCAGATGTGCACGCGAGCGCCTCCGTCGATGAGGAGGTCGCTGATCGCCCGCCCAATTCCCGAGGCGCCTGCGGTCACAAGCACCCGCAAGCCCTTGGGGAGCGCGAAAACGTCGGAGAAGTGACTCATGGGCGAACTCCGCTCCTGATGTAGGCGGCTGGGCCGCACGGTCTTCGATATCTACCAGTGGACCATCGGAAGTCCGGCGACAGGGGACTTGAAGGTGGGAATTCGGTTCGCCGCGAGGTTGCCGAGGTAAACGGTCTTCAGGTCCGGACCGCCGAACGTCACGCTGGTGAGCCAGCGCGCGATCGTTCCGCCGGTCGCCTCGACGATTTCGGGCGTGACGGCGTCGCGGGCGAAAGCGTCCATCAAAGCCCGCCCAGGCGCGCTGTCGCGATCGTCGTCGAGAAGAATCCGCAAGTCCCCCTGGGGCGTGATGGCGAAGACGCGGTCCCTGAAGATATGCGTGCCCCACAGGTTGCCGTAAGCGTCGAAGGCGATCCCGTCGATGAAGGCGCCGTGGTTCGACGGCCCGAACGTCTCGCGGTCGGAGAGGCTCCCGTCGTCCCCGACCCTCAGCCGCGTGACGCACGGCCCACACGTCTCGGCGACGTACAGCCACTCCTCCCGCGCGTCGAACCGGATTTCGTTGGTGAAACGGAACCCGTCGGCGACGATTCTCAGCGCCTTTCCGTCGTAGAGAGCGATGTAGCCGTCGGCGACCGACGGACTGACTGCATCCATCCAGTTGGCGCGCCGGGTCGAGACGGTCACCCAGATCCGGTCCTTGCTGTCGCGCAGCACGAAATTGACCTTGCCGAGCGGCGCGCCGTCGATCTGATCGGCCAGCACGCTGAGCGCACCGTCGCGCGTCATCGCTTCCAGCCGATCGGTTCCGATGTTGGCGATCAGGATGTCGCCGTTGCGCGCGAACGCCAGACCGTTCGGCAGCGATCCGGAGACGAAACGGTCCATCGAATCGCTCGCGGCGGCGGCGCCGCCCGGCGCCTGCGCGATCAAGGCCTGCGAGCCGTCCGGCCGGATGCGCACCACGCCGCCTCGCGAGTCGGCGGTCCACAGCGACCCGTCGCGCTCCGCGAGCACGCACTCCGGCCGCTCGAGCCCGTCGCCTACGTACGAGATCGTCGACGGGTCGACCACGAAGCCGTCGATCGGATTTGCCGCCATTCCCGTCCTCTTTCCTTGAACCCTTGAAGCCCGGCCGGACCCTTCGTCAGCTTTTGCTGCGCTTGTCGTCGACGAGGACCGCCATCAGAAGGGCGGGCTCGGAACCCCGGTTGACCCAGGCGTGATTGGTGCCCCGCTGAATCACGCAGTCGAACGGCTTCAGCGTCCTTTCCTCCTTGTCGAGCAGGAGCGTGATCTCGCCCGAAAGCAGCATGATGTAGTCGGTTGTGTGCGACCGATGCATCGCAGGGTGGCGCGAGGTGTCCGGCTGCAAATGCGCGCCGTTCATGCCGGCGAACCACTCGGCGTTCGCCTTGCGCTTCTCGTCGTCGCTGAGATGCGCCATTTCCGACTCGGGAGCGATCTCGAAGTAACGGAACAAGGTTCCGCCCGCCGGCGGCTCGAGCCGATCGGATCGCTCCGCATGATCGATCCCGTCCCGATGATCGGCGGCCTTGTCGCCGGTGATCCACATCTCGGTCAGAACCGTGATGGTGCGCGACGCGATCCCGTCGACCAGCACGCCCGACTTTCCGTTTGCGTCATCGGTGGTGACGATACGCCGGATCTCTCTCATGGCTTCCTTCCCTTCGTATTGGTGAAGCGTGCGGTCAATGCGACATCAGGATTCCGTCCCGGACCTGCCCGCGATCACTTCTCCCGCAGCGCCAGAACGGAGACGAGGACGACGGTTCCGAAGATGATGTCGCGGACTGCATGCGGCAGGGTGGTTCCGGCAAGGAGCGTCTGCAGCGCGGTCAGCAACAGGACGCCGCCGAGCATGCCGATATAGGTGCCCCGGCCGCCGGTGATGAGCGTGCCGCCGACAATGACCACCGCGATCGAGGGCAAGAGGAAATCGTCGCCCATGCCGAGGCTCGCCTGACCGCTGAACCCGGTGATGAGGACGCCGACGAGCCCCGCACAGAAGCCGCTGAGCACATAGACGCCGATCGTGGTCTCCTTCACCCCCACGCCCGACAGGAACGAGGCGCGCGGGCTGTTGCCGACCGCATAGACCCAGCGCCCGAAGACCGTCCGGCCGAGGAGCGTCACGCCGCACAGGATGAACAAGGCCATCAGCCCCACGACCGGCGTTATTCCGGCGACAGCGCCCGTCATCAGCCACCTGAGCGCGGGCGAGGTGAACCCCGCCGGCGTCCCGTTGCTGTAGAGCAGCGCGGCGCCTTGCAGGACGCCGTTCATCGCGAGCGTGACGACAATCGGCGGCAGGCCAAGCGAGCCGACCCCCAGTCCATTGATGAAGCCGATGAGCGCGCCGACCCCCAGCGCCAGCGGGACCGCCCAGATGGTCGCCGCGTTCGAGCCCTGGATCATGCCCGCCGCAAGGATGCCGCAGAAGCCGATCGTCCAGGGCACCGAGAGGTCCAGACCGCCCGACAGGATCACCGCGCCTTGCCCGAGCGCCAGGATCGCCAGGAAGGCGCCGAGAACGACCAGGGAATTGTAGTATTTCAGCGAGAAGATGATGTTCTCGCTGTAGACGAACTGCGTCGCGAGCACGACCAGCACGAAGGCGGCGTAGGCCGGCAGGACGTAGCGCAACTGCTCCCGATTGCGATCGAGCCAGGAGGCGCGAAAGGTCGAGACGCTCTTCGAGCGCGACCCTGGCTTTGCGGCCGTCGGCGCGACGGCGGTCTCGACCTGGCCTGCAAGAAGATTGCCCGAGCGCGCGCCGAGCCACTGACCGGCGCGCTTCAGCGACTGGAAGAGGACGCTGTCCGACCCGATCGACGAGCCGAGAACGGCGAGAATGAGAACCACGCCCTCGGCGATCGTGGAGAAATATGCCGAGACGTCGAGCGCCAGGAGGATGTTGATCATCAGCATCAGCGTATAGGCGCCGACCGCCGATCCGACTGCGCTGCCGCGCCCGCCGCCGAGCAATGTGCCCCCGAGAACGACCGCGGTAAAACTCTGCAGGAGCAGCGGATCGCCGACGAGCGGATCGGCGGAGCCGGTCTGGGCGCCGATGAATACGCCGGCGAGCCCATAAAAGAAGCCGCCGAGCACGAACGCCCGGAACCGCGTCCATTCGACCGAGATGCCGACCGCGTGCGAGGCCTCCGGGTCGCTTCCGACCGCGTACATCGCGGTGCCGAACCGGGTTCGTTTCACGAGCAGCCAGATGGCGAGGCCGCCTGCGATGACGATCGCGGGCGCGGGCAGCACGCCTGGAATTGCGGCGCCGGTGAAGAGCTTCGTCAGGGTCTCGGCGACCGACCCGCCGGGATCCGGCATGATCAGAAGCGTCACCCCGCGAACGAGAAACATCGTCGACAGCGTGACGACAATCGATTGCATCCGCAGGAATGCGACGAAGAAACCGTTGAACGCGCCGATCGCCACGCCGACGGCGAGGCCGGCCACCACGGTTGCGATCTGTCCGCCCGCGCTGTCCTGAGGGATAACCGCAACGACCGCGTTGACCAGCGAGATGGCCGCGCCGGCGGAGAGATCAAAGCCGCCGACAAGGATGACGAAGGTCTGGCCGATCGAGGCGAGCGCGAGCGGCGTGCCGGTCGTGAGCAGGGAGGAGACGTCGTAATAGGTGAGGCCTTTGGGGGAGATCGCCTCGATAAACACCAGCATGGCGCCGAACACGACGAAGGCTGCGATCAGGCCCCGGTGTCGAGCAAGGTTGAGTTTCGTCCGCGGCCGCTGAATGTCCAGAGTCTGGGACGTCATCGCGCTCACCCTTGCGCCCTCGCGGGCGTCGCATGCGCTGTCTCGCCAAGGGCGGCGCGTATGATGACTTCCTCGTCGAGTTCGTCGCCGTCGAGTTCGAGCACGATCGCGCCCTTGTACATCACCAGCACCCGGTGGCAGAGGTTCACGAGCTCGGGGATCTCGGAGGAGAACAGCAGCACCGAGCCGCCGGCCTTCGCGAACTCGTGGATGAGGACGTAAATCTCGTGCTTCGTGCCGACGTCGACGCCTCGCGTCGGGTCGTAGAGAAGCAGAACGCGGCTGCCGGTCAAGAGCCACTTGCCGATCGAGAGCTTTTGCTGGTTGCCGCCGCTGAAGGCGCCGGCCCGGGTGAACAGCGCACGATCGTGGACCTGCACCGATCGCATCGTGTCCCGGACGGCCTCGGCCTCCGCCTCCCCGTCGATCAGGCCGAAGCGGGTGAAACGGTCGAGCACGGGGAGCGACATGTTCTTGAGTCCGTCGAGCTTCAGGAACAGGCCTTCCGTCTTGCGATCCTCGGGGACGAGGCTCACCCCGATGTTCTGCCGGACAGCGTCGCGCGGCGACATCAGCATGACGCGCTTGCCGTTGATCTCGATGTGGCCGCCGCTCAGCGGCGTCGCGCCAAAGCAGCCTAGAAAGAGTTCCTGCATTCCCATGCCCTGAAGGCCGGAGACGCCGAGAACCTCGCCGGGAGCAAGATCGAAGCTCGCATCCTTGAGCCGGCTCGCGGTCGACACGTTGCGCGCGGACAATCGCGGCGTCTCGGAGACGCGGGGCGTGCCTTCGCGTGCAGGAAAGGTCGACGAGATCGAGCGACCGATGATCATGCGGACGATTTCTTCCTCGGGAAGCTCGCCGACCCGCGCCGTGCCGACGTCCTTGCCATTGCGGAAGACGGTGAGGAACTCGCAGAACTCGCTCACCTCCGGCATCCGGTGCGAGATGAAGACGACCGAAGCGCCTGCCGCCTTGGTTTCGGCGATGATACGCCCGAGCCAGTCGATGTCACGACCCGACAGAGTCGAGGTCGGCTCGTCGAGGAGCAGGAGCTTCGGCTGCTTGAGGACGGCGCGGGCGATCTCGAGCTTCTGCCGGACCGGCAGGTCGAGGTCGCGCACTTCGGCGCGCGGGTCGATGAAGCCGAGGCCGAGCTTCTCGAGATGCGCGATCGCCATCTCCTCGGCGCGGCGTTTGCGCAGGAAGCCCAATCCGGTCACGGGCTCTGAATTGAGCAGAAGGTTCTGCGTCACCGTCAGGTCGCGAACCTGGGTCATCTCCTGAAAGGCGGTCTGCAATCCGAGGCCCTGCGCGACGCGGGGACTGGACAGGCGGCGCGGTTCGCCGCTGAAGCGGATCTCGCCCGAATTCGGCTGAACGAGACCGCTGAGGATTTTCACCATCGTCGACTTGCCGGCGCCGTTCTCGCCGAGCAGCGCGTGGACCGATCCGGGCGCGACCTTGAGCGACGCGCCGTCGAGCGCGACCGTCGCGCCGTAGGTCTTGCGAACCTCGCTGACCTCGACGACGGGGTGAAGCTCGGACATCGATTATCGACCTCTCGGGAACGGCTGCGCCGGCGGCCTGGTCGGGCCGCCGGCGACATTGTGTCAGGCGATCAGTTCTCGGGCTGTCCCACGAGCGCCGCCTGCATGCCGACCTCCGGAAGGTCCGGCGTGAAGACCGAGGCGAACCAGCCGGGGTTGGTGACGATCGCCGGCGAGAAGGCGTTGCAGCCGGCCTTCATCTCCTCCCACGATCCCGTGTCGCAGAGCTTGACGGTGTCGTTGGTGACCGGGTTCGGCGAGAGCACCTTGGTCTTTGGCACATCCTTGCCCTCGAGCTTGTCGACCGCCATCTTGAACGCGATCGCGCCCGGATAGACCTGCGACGAAGCCGAGATGCTCGGGGCGCCCATCGGCCGATAGGTGCCGGCGGCGCCGTCGACCTTGGTGCTCGCCGGCAGCATCTGGATGCGGTGGCCGTTGCTGCCCTCGCCCGCACAGGGCTTCAGCTTGTCGTCGGCGATGCCGGCCTCGCTCTGCATCGAGAAGGCGGTGTAGCAGCCCGCCTGCATCCACAGACCGTCAATCGAATCCCACGGATGCGTCGCCACGATCTTGTTGAGCTCGGTGCGGGCGACCGCCTGGCTCCACATGCCGTTGGCTTCCGCGACGATCTTGATATCAGGGTACTTGGCGAACACCTCACGCGCGGCCTTGTTGCGCAGCGTGTCGACCGACACGCCGTTGACGCCGGTGATCATCACCACGTTGCCCTTGCCGTTCAGCTTCTTGGCGAGCCACTCGGCCGTGACCTTGCCCCACTCGTATTGGTCGACATGGGCGTTGTACGCGCAAGGCTCCTCGATGATGCCGTCGTAGGCGACGATCGTCACGCCCTTCTCGCAGGCGGCCTTCACCGCCTCGTTGAGCGCGGTCGGCGAGATCGGATAGACGACGATCGCATTGGCGCCGGCCGCGACCATCGCATTGATCTGCTGGATCTGCTTCTGGGCGTTCGGCCCCGCGACCTGGATCTTGAGGTCGACCTTGTCCTTGTACTCCGACGAGGCCGCGATCGCCTTGACCATCTTGGCCGCTTCGTCCTGCCAATCGTTGCCGATGTAGCTCATCGACAGATAGATCTTGAACTTGTCCGCAGCCTGCGCCGCGCCGGCCGCGAGGCCCGCCGCGAGCCCCAGCCCGAGGCCGATCGTCGTCAAAATGCGTTTGGCTCTCATTTGCGTTTCTCCTTTTCGCGCCGAGCAATTCGCCCGAGGCGCGTTCACAGACGTTTCAGCCCCGATATCTTGTTGTCGCGACCAACCTCGCCGAAGCGCGACGCACGCCCCGCCGTTGCGACTCAGGACGTCCTGATCGCTTCGTTGCTTCTGCTGTCGGTCTGCGTCGCGGCCCGCCGGGGATCAGCGGGACGCGAATTCCGTGAAGCCGTCACTTGATCGCGACGACGTTGAGCGGAGCGCCGGTTCCCTGGTGCACCTTGAGGGGCGCGCCGATATAGAGAAAGTCCCATTGTCCGTCGGCGTGGCAATCTTTCGCCAGCGCCTCGAAATTGCAGATCTCGTTGAACAGGACGCCAAGATTGCGCATGAGCGCGCAATGCAGCGTCACCTGCATGCCGGTCTCGGGATCGAAATCCATCTCGTTGGAAATGGTGTCGGTGCAGAGCGCGGGGATCTCCATCTTGTGGAACCAGTCCACGAGCTCGGGGCTGTAGATCATGCCCGGTTCGTTGAAGTTGGCGTAGAACTTCTCGGGGCCCTGCGTGTGCAACAATTGCAGGAAGCCGATCCGCAAGCACAGGATATCGTGCTTCTCGATGGTGACGCCCTGCTTCTTGGCCGCGCCGAGCAGGTCTTCGAGGTTGACGGTATCGCCCTTCTCCAGCGCGAACTTGCCGCGGTAGGCGGCCATGTCGAGGAGAACGCCGCGTCCGACGACGCCACGTTCCGCGATCGGCTGAATCGACGCCTTCTTCATGCCTCCGATGGTCTCGGACGCCGGGTAACCATTCCAGAGCTGATTGTCGTACCAGACGTGACCCAGCGCGTCGTATTGCGTCGAGCCCTGCAGGAACATGGTGATCTGATCGTCGGCGTATTGAATGCCGCCGGGGAGCGGGTTCTTCTTGCCGCTCTCATAGGATCCGAAATCCTGCGTGTTCGAGCGTTGCGGCTGGGTGCGGCCGGGAAAGATCGGGTCGCCGGTCGGGCTGCCGATGAGCTCTCCGCAGGTGATGACCTTGCCCTGCTTGACCGCCCGGACGCCGCGCAGGATCTCTGCGTTCGTCAGGAAATTGAGGGCTCCGATCTGATCGTCAGGCCCCCACCGTCCCCAGTTCTTCGGCGATCCCGCCAGAAGCTCGCTCATTCGTTTGTCTTCTTTGGGGTTCAACGGCGCCTTTCCAACCATGGGCGTTCTTCCTCCAGGTTCGTGGTGGTTGAGTTCTTTTAAGTTCAGGCGATGAGGCTCTGGCGCAGGTCGCGCTTGAGCACCTTGCCGTTGGCGTTGCGCGGCAGCGTGGCGTCAAGTCGGTGGAACGCCTCCGGGACTTTGTAGTCGGAAAGCAGGTTGGCGCAGTAGTGCGTGAGTTCGTCGTCAGGGACCGGGTGGCGAAGCACCACGAAGGCGTGGACCCGCTCGCCGAGCACCGGACAGGGCTTGGCGACGACCGCGACCTCGACGACCGCCGGATGATCGAGGAGCGTGTTTTCGACCTCGGAGGCGAAGATCTTGAAGCCTCCCCGGTTGATGACATCCTTGATGCGGTCGATGATCCTCAGGTACCCCTTGTCGTCCATGATCCCGAGATCGCCGGACTTCCAATAGCCGGCCTTGAACTCGCGCTCGGTCGCCTCGGGGTTGTTGAAGTAGCCGGGCACGACCATCGGGCCGCCGATATAGACCTCTCCCGGCGTCCCGTAAGCGACCTCGACTCCGTCGAAGTCCATGACGGTGATGTGTCCGCACGGAACCGTCAGGCCCACATATTCCTTGCGGGCGACGGCCTCCTCGGGCGGCATGAAGACCGCGGGCGACGTGGTCTCCGTCGATCCGTAGCAATTGACCAGCTTCAGGCGCGGCAGCTTCGCGGCGATTCGCTCCACCGTGACCTCGGGCATGATCGCTCCGCCGTAGCCGGAGACGCGCCACGCCGAGAGGTCGGCGCCGTCGAAATTCGGCGCAAGCAGACAGAGATTGAACATCGCCGGCACGATCAGCGAGTAGGTGACGCGATGGCTGGCCGCGAGTTCGATGAAGTCGGCCGCCTTGAACGCCGGCATGATGATCAGCGCGCCCGCGCAATGGACCATCGTGTCGATGAGGGCGATCACGCCGGTCACGTGGCTCATCGGAACCGCGAGCAGGCAGGTATCTTCCTCCGTCAGCTCCATGACCCACTTGTAGTGAATCACGGAATGGATCGTGCTGAAGTGGGTCAGCATCGCCCCTTTCGGACGCCCGGTGGTGCCGGAGGTGTAGAGGATGGTGGCAGTATCTTCCTCGTCGACTTCGACGGCCTTCGTGACCGGCGAAGCGTGCAGGAGATCGGCGAGGGGACGAGCCTTGCCGTCGCGGCGGATCGCGACCGTGCGCTTCAGACCGGGCAGAGTGTCGTGGGCGGGAACCCTGTCGGCGAGGTCGTGCTCGTGGACCACGATCCTGGCTTCGCAGTCCTCGATGATGTGACGATTTTCCGCCAGCTGATGGCGGACGTTGAGCGGAACGGATACCGCCCCGAGGCGGGCGATCGCGAACATCACCACGACGAATTCGATGCTGTTGCCGATCACCATGGCGACGCGGTCGTTCTTCACGACGCCGAGCGCCCTGAGCCCGCCGGCGACGCGGCCGACGAGCTCGTCGAGCTCGCGATAGGTGACGGTTTCTTCGCCGCAGATGAGGGCTGCGCCCGATGGACGGAGCGCGACGGCGTTCGAGAGCATCTCGTGAACGCTCTTCGGCCGGTCGGCGAAACAGCGCAGCATGCGGGTTCCGCCGTAGTGGAGTTCATAACGGGTGGGGGGAACGACGCTGCGGTCGAACCAGCTGTCCATTGGCGCTCCTCCACTCTCCCGGTTCAGCGGCTCGTTTTACTTGGCCAACTGTCACGAATACGCCGGATGGGCCGATGCTACGACCGACCTTCCGATTGCCTGTTTGTCCGACAAACGGACTTTAGGCAGGGGCCGAACAGAGTGTCAATCCCCTTGGGATGGTCATCGTCGCGCGCGACCGCGACAATCTTGCGGCGGACGATCGAGCGGAACGAGCGGCCGGTTCGGACAGCGCGGCCAAGGGAATTGCTCAGGCGTCCGACATCGAACGAGGCAACTCGATCGGGAGATCGAGGCTGAGATTCGCCATTTCCCATCCCCGACGAAAATCGACGATGTGCTTGCGCATCCAGATCTCCGCTTCGGTCGACTCCGATCGCGCGATGGCGGCCGCGACCCTCTCATGGGCGACCAGCATGCGGCCGTTGGCCTGCGGCAGGAGGGGGCTCAGGATCTCGAATGCCGGAAAGAGCAGGAGCCCGATCGGTTCGCGCGACAGCCGGAGCGCGGTGTTGTGCGCGGCCTCCGTCACAAGAACATGGAACTCGGTGTCGAGTTCGGTGCAGCGGCGGGTGTCGTCGAGGGCGCTGCGGCTCTTTTCGATATTGCTTTCGAGCGCGGCGATCTGCTCGTCCTCCCGGTTCCTTGCGCTGAGCGCGGCGCAGGCGGGTTCGAGCACGAGCGAGGCTTCCCACAGCTCGCGAAACGTCACCTGCCGCATGACAAGCGCGCGCGTCGCCTGCGACGAAATCTTTCCCGATCCCGGAACCGAGACAGTCAACCGCTTGCGGCCTTCCCGGCTGACGAGCCCCTCGTTCTCGAGCTGGCGGATTCCTTCCCGGACGGTCGAACGGTTGACGCCGAACTCCTGCGCGAGCCTCGCTTCGGTGGGAAGTTGGTCGCCGGCTTTCAGGTCGCCCGCATCGATCAGTCGTCGAAGCTCGCGGGAAACAATCTGGTAGGCTGCAAGAACGTTCAACTTGTCGAATTGCATGGTCATGGTGGCAAATCGCCTGGGAATCCAAGTGTCCGATTGTCGGATATATAGTCTCGGAAGACAAGTGTCCGTTGGTCGGTCGAGACGCAGGGTCGCCCACTCTCGCGACGACCGGGGCGGCCACGCCTTCCTGCCTCGTCCGTTCGACCGGCCCTTGACGCGAGGCATATCTTATTCGATAGTTCGTATGTCCGACAATCGGATTTGTGCCCGCAAGCGGAGGCGACAGACTTCCGCAGGGATGTGGAGGAACGCGTGCCGCAGTCCGCATCCGGCGCCGACGACGCGGCCAGCGCGACCCCCGCCAGCGACTTCGACCCGGCGCCGCTCGAGCGTTTCGTAAGGCGCGAGCTTGGCGCCGCTGGGGGCGATTTTCTCATCCAGCGCGTGGCCGGAGGGCAGTCGAACCCAACCTATTTTGTGACGCTCGGCGACCGGCGGATGGTCCTGCGCAAGAAGCCCGCCGGGGCGACGCTGCCGTCGGCCCATGCCGTCGACCGGGAGCACCGGGTCCTCACGGCCCTGTCGGCGACGGACGTTCCGGCCCCGGGGACGATCCTCTATTGCGACGACCTCGCCGTGGTCGGCACCCCGTTCTATCTGATGGAGCGGCTCGACGGCCGCGTCTTTCACGACGCCTCGCTGCCGGGCGTCGCGCCCGCCGACCGGCAAGCGATGATCTTCGCCATGGCGGAGACCCTCGCGAAGCTGCACGACGTCGACCCGGCCGCGGTCGGCCTCGGCGATTTCGGCCGCGCTTCCGGCTATTTCCAACGACAGATCCGGCGCTGGACCAGGCAGTATCAGCTCTCCCGCTGGCGAAACCTCCCCGACGTCGAGACGCTGATCGCCTGGCTGCCGAAACACCTGCCGCCCGACGACGACGCGCGCGTCTGCCACGGCGACTTCCGGATCGGCAATCTGATCTACCACCCGACCGAGCCGCGGGTCGTGGGCGTCCTCGACTGGGAGTTGAGCACGCTCGGCCACCCGCTCGCCGACCTCGCCTTCAGCGCGCTCCCCTGGATCACCGACCCCGACGAATATGGCGGCTTCCGCGGCCTCGACTTCGCGGCGCTCGGCATCCCGGCGCAGAGCGCCTATGTCGACCACTACTACGCCAGCCGCGCCACGCCCGAGAAAGCGCGGCTCGCGCCGTTCCACACGGCCTTCGCCCTGTTTCGCATGGCGGTCATCTTCGAGGGCATCGCCGCGCGCGCGCGCCTCGGCAATGCGGCGGCGGACAATGCGGCGGAGGTCGGCGAATTGTCCGCAGTTTTTTCCCGGCGCGCGGTCGAACGCCTTTCCGGCGAAATATGATTGAGCCTGAAGGGCGCATTCAGGACTGGATCGGCAATCCGACGCGCGCGAGGTTGCGCCTCGCGGAAAGTGAGACCATGGCCGAGATCGATCCCGTGAAGGCCCTCGCCGCGTTGAAGCGCAGAACCGTGTTCGAGAACGACGGCGCCGTCCTCTCCGACATCGGCGACGGCGTTCTCTGCTTCGAGCACAGGACCAAGATGAACATCTATGACGAGAACGTCTTCGCCGCGATCGGCGCGGCGCTCGTCGAGACGCCGAAAGGGTTTCGCGCTCTCGTCGTCGGCAACGACCATCCGCGCGCCTTTTCCTGCGGCGCCGACCTCGGCTACTTTCTCGGCCGGATGAAGGCCGGCGACTACGCGGGAATCGAGGCGTTTCTGGTCTCCGGTCAGGAGCGTTTCCTCGGCCTCAAATACGCGCCCTTCCCCGTCGTCGGCGCCGCCCACGGGCTCGCCCTCGGCGGGGGCGCGGAGACTCTGCTGCACATGCACGAGGTCATCGCCCATACTGAGCTTTCGGCAGGCGTGCCCGAATCGACGCTTGGCATCCTGCCGGGCTGGGGCGGCTGCACGCAGATGATCCTGCGCTGGCGGGAGAAAGAGGGCGCGGCCAGGGACGTCGCCGCAGGCCTTGCCGATCCTTTCTTCGTGATTCTCGGCGGCCGGTTCTCGGGAACCGCGCTCGGCGCAATCGACATGGGCTTCCTGCGTCCGACCGATCCGATCGTCGAGAGCCGGTCGCACGTCCTGGCGCGCGCCAAGGCGCGGGCGATCGAGCGCGCCGAGGCCGGGTGGACTGCGCCTGAGCCGGAGGTCCTGTTCCTGCCAGGTCCCCCGGGCAAGGCGTCGCTGATGTCGGCGGCGCATGCGCAAGCCGCGCTCGGGCGCCTCACCGCCAACGATCTCGCGGTCGCCGACGCGCTGGCGACAATCCTGACCGGCGGCGCCACGGACCCGCTGACGCCAATGACCGAGCATCAGGTGATGGCGCTCGAGCGCGAGGCGACCCGTGCGCTCGCCCATCGCCCCGCGACCTTCGAGCGGATCGAACATATGCTCGCGACCGGCAAGCCGCTGAAGAACTAGAGAGCGCCTTCGATGTCCGAAATCGCCCCGCCCCCGCCCGAAGGCCGCATCCGCGTCGAACGCCGCGGCCCGCTGCTGATGATCGGCGTCGATCGTCCGGCGAAGCTCAACGGCTTCACGCCTGAGATGCTCGACGAGCTTTGTCGGGCCTATCAGCGTCTGGAAGACGATTCTCACGCGCGTGTCGCCGTTCTGCACGCCTATGGCCCGCATTTCAGCGCCGGGCTTGAGCTCGATCTCTTCGCGGAACGCTTTCGCCGCGGACGGCTTCTCTCGGTCGAGGGGCTTGTCGATCCGTTCCAGCTCACGCCGGCCTTCCGCACCAAACCCTGCGTCGCCGCCATGCAGGGAATAAGCTTCACGATCGCCTGCGAATTGATGCTCGCCGCCGACGTCGTCGTGGCGGCGTCCGACTGCCGCTTCGCCCAGCTCGAAGTCAAACGCGGCGTCATGGCCAACCACGGCGCGACGCTGCGCATCGTCGAGCGCGCAGGCTGGGGCGACGCGATGCGCTATCTTCTGACCGGCGACGAATTCGGCGCCAGGGAGGCCTACCGGATGCGCCTTGTGCAGGAGGTCGTCGAACCGGGGCGCCAGCTCGAACGCGCGATCGAGATCGCGGAGCGGATCGCCGCCCAGGCGCCGCTTGCGGTCGCGGCCACGCTCGCAAGCGCGCGGACGATGGTCCGCGCGGGATTCCCCGCCGCGGCGAGCGAGCTTGGACCGGTCCAGGCGCGCCTTGTCGAGACCGAGGACGCCGCCGAGGGCGTGCGAAGTTTCCGCGAACGCCGGTCGGCCGTGTTCAAGGGCCGCTGACGGACATGTGCATCGTCTGCGGTCCCGGCGGAAGCCGCCTTTTCCAGTCGATCGCCGCCAGCTTCGCGGCGCCTGGCGGTGGCGCCCGTCCGCGCTTCGTCGCCGAGGAGGTCGCGCCCGCCTTCGTCCCGCCGCTCGATCCGACCGACCTCGAAGACCTGAAAGGCTCCGCGGACGTCATTCTCCGTGGCGGACCGATCCTCACGATGGGCCCCTCAGGTCGCGTCGCAGAGGCGATCGCCGTCCGCGCGGGCCGCATCCAGAGCGTCGGCGACGAGGAGACGGCGCTCGCCTTCCGCGGGCGTCTGACCCGGATCGTCGATCTCGACGGCCGCGCGCTCCTGCCCGGATTCGTCGTCGCCGACTGGCGCCCGCCCATCAGTCTTCTTTGCGACTGGCTGGAGGCCGACGCGACGCCGGCGGCCGCGCTCGGCGCCGCCATCTCCGACCGGTCGGGCGAATGGCTCGCGCTCAGGGGGCGCGGATCGGTCGAGGACCGGCCGCTGTCGGCGCTCCTCGCCGCCGCGTCCCGTCCCGTGGTCGCGGTCGACGAGACCGGAGGGGTCCTCGCGGCCAACGCGGCTGCTTTGTCGCTTGCGCCGGAGCTCGCCGCGACCGAGCCGAAGCAGGGGTCGCCGACGCACGTTTCCGCGCTTCTCCCCCGCTTCCTCGCGCGTTTGGCCGGGTCGCGCGATCCGCTGCGCGGGCGGCTTCGAGCCTTGATGGGCGAAGCGTCCCGCAACGGCGTGACCATGCTCCGGTATTGCGGCCTCGGCGCCCTCGCCGGAGGAGACGACGTGAACCTTCTCAGATCCGCGGCCGGAGACGCGAGCCCGCTTCGCCTTCGCGGTTCGATCGATGCGAGACTGGCGCGAGAGCAAGTCGCGGCGGGCCTTCGGGCGGGCGCCGGCGACGATAGGGTCCGCATCGACACCGCGACGCGATGGATCGATGAAGACTTCGCGGAACCAGCGGACCTCGCGGCGGAGATCGCGGCGTTGCGCAAGCGAGGCTGGCGCGTGACCCTCCACGCAAGCGCATCGAGCGCGATCGATCGTGCGCTCGAGGCGTTCGAGACCGCGGCGAGCGCCGGAACGCCCCTTGGCGTCGCCGACGGTCTCGAGCTTCCTGCCCCCCTTTCCGCGAAAACTTCGGCGCGCCTGCTGTCCCTTGGGCTCTCGGCCGGGCTCCTCATCGAAGAGGCGATTGCGCCGGACGACGCGGCCCTGGCTTTCGTCGCGACGGCCGGCGTCCCCGTCTCGGTGAGCCTCGACCGGATGGTCGGCGGGCCTGCGCCGCTGCGAACGCTCGCCGCCGCGGCGGCGCCCTCAGGCTCGAGGCCGCGAGCAGGCGACTGGCTGACGATGATCACGCGGGACGGAGCGATTTGCTGCGGCGCCGGCGCGATCACGGGCTCTCTGGAAGTCGGCAAGTACGCCGACTTCGTGTTTCTCGACGACGATCCGCGCGACATCCCAACGTCGGACTTCGGCCGTCTCAGCTGCGTCGGCACATGGATCGCCGGGCGCGAGATCTCCCCATAGTCCCGTCGGCCCGGGAGAGACCGAGACGCGCAGCAGATCGTTCGGATCGGGGAATGGTGGTGAACCCAGTCCGGCGAAAACGGTCTCCCTCCTGTTTTTGACCAGAAGCAGGGAATTTTTTGCATTTGAGAGGAAAAAACAGGGCCTTTGGTTGTTCTGGCCGGCCCTCAAGCTCGCAATCCGGCAACGATTCCCTTGAGATACCGCGACGATTGGACGGTTTCCTGTTTTCTTTGCGAACAGGTATGAAGTGATGCGGTATCAGGCCCCATGAGGCCGAGGAACAGGTAGCTCGGCTCCTGTTATGGGTTCGTTCTCCTAGACATGGTCTGGACGTCGGCCAAGAAGAACGGAGAATCCGTGGGATACTTCGGAGTCGGATATTCCTTTCGAACCGCCAGTCCGGATATCGTTTCGCAATGCGAGTTGAAAATGCTGTTTCGTCAGCGCTGAGCCTGACTGTAGTTTATCGCCCCACGGATAGCGTCAAACCGGAGCCGCGAAACGCGCGAGCGCATTCAAAGAAACAAGTCGCGGAGATCGCAGCTTCCATTCGAGAGTTTGGCTTCGTCAACCCGCTGCTTATCGATGCCAACGGCATCCTGATCGCGGGCCACGGCCGACTGCTGGCGGCGAAGTCGATGGGCCTCGACACAGCGCCGACGATAACGCTGCCCCATCTCAGCGAGGCGCAAAGACGCGCGTTGCGCCTTGCCGACAACAAGATTGCGCTCAACGCGGGTTGGGACAACGACCTTCTGAAACTGGAGCTGAAGGAGCTTGCCGCCCTCGAGATCGATTTCGATCTTTCGGTCACCGGGTTTTCGACCGGCGAGATCGATGTATTGCTGACGGCGAAGGGCGATCCGGACGACGAAACGATACCTGCCGTTCCGATCAAGCCCCGCACAATTTCTGGGGACGTTTGGATATGTGGCCCTCATCGTGTTGGCTGCGGCGATGGCCGAGACCTCGACTTTCTTCGCAGGGTGATTGGCAAGGATGCCGCGATCGATGCGGCCTTCCTGGATCCGCCCTACAATGTTCGAATCAATGGACACGCCAATGCGAGGGGGCGGCACCAGGAGTTCGCCATGGCTTCCGGGGAGATGACGGGCCAAGCGTTCGGGGCTTTTCTGTCGGAGACCCTTGGCGGATGCGCTCGGGTCTCGCGCGATGGGGCCGTACACTTTGTTTGCATCGACTGGCGGCACATCGATAACCTCGCGGTCGTCGGGAAGCAGGTCTACGGCGGGCTGCTCAATCTTTGCATTTGGAACAAGTCGAATGGCGGGATGGGCTCCCTCTACCGATCCAAGCACGAATTGATTTTCGTGTACCGGGTCGGCGCGGCGCCGCATTTCAACGCGGTCGAACTCGGAAAGCATGGTCGAAATCGCAATAACGTCTGGGACTACGCCTCGGTGAACTCGTTCGTCGGAACTCGGCGCGAAGATTTGGCCCTGCACCCAACCGTGAAGCCGACCGCCCTTGTCATGGACGCGCTTCAAGACGTGACGAAGCGTGGGGACCTTATCCTCGATATGTTCCTCGGATCCGGCACGACGCTGATCGCCGCGGAACGCATTGGACGACGCTTTCGAGGAGTTCGAGATCGACCCCCGCTACGTTGACGTCGCAATCGAGCGCTGGGAGGCGATCACCGGCGACAGGGCGCGGAAGGCGCCTGCCGACGGGCAATGACCAAACGCCGCGACGCCAGCGCCGGCTCGCCCTCAACGCGCTTCAAGAAGGGGCAGAGCGGCAATCCGAAAGGGCGTCCGCTCAAACCTAAACCGCCAACGCCGTCGCCGTTTGCGATTCTCGACGAACTCCTCCGGGTCGACGATCTGGACAGCACCAGCGAGCTGGCGCTTGGGGACGCTATGCTGATCAAGACCTATCAGCGCGCGATCGCGGGCGGCGCTCGGGCGGGGAAGAAGATCGTCAAAATGATCGTCGAGCGCCAGAAGCGTCGGTTCAAGGTCCAGGTGACACAAACGAAGCCATTGACGAGGCTGGTGGAAGTGGATCCTGAGAACGCACTTGAGGCTCTCGAAATCCTTGGCATTGCTTCAAGGAAGGCGGAGGACGGCTACCCGAGCGATCGGTTGCGTCTGGAGCGTTGGGCGGTGGAGGCGGCCATGAAGCGGCGAGACCTCGGAAAGTTGTCCAACTCGGACATACAGCTTCTTCGGAACTTCACGCACGACAGCGCGGGGATGAAATGGCCAGACGGCCTAGACGATGACTGAGGATGACGACGTCATTGGTTACAGGAGCCCTCCGCGTTCAACGCGGTATCGGCCTGGTATGAGCGGCAACCCAAAAGGTCGTCCCAAACGCAAGCGCGAGGGCTTGCCCTACGCGAGGATTCTCGACCGTGTGGTCCGGATCAAAGACGACCGCGGGGCGCGGCAAGTGACGGCCGAAGAAGCCTTCCTTCTCTACCTCCGAAAGAAGGCGCTGGACGGTAACGAGGCCGCGCAGGAACGGCTGGAAGAGATCCAGGCATGCCGCCGACAGTTCGAACCTGTTCCTGGCTCGGGCGATCGTAAGTGGGTCATCATATCTGTCTCAGCCACCAACCCGAATCATGCGCTCCGGCTCCTAAAGATGGCGGTAAAACTCTATCGCTTTCAGCCGTACGCTCAGATCAAGCTCGAGCCCTGGCTGGTCCAGCTCGCACTGGATCGGCTTGGCGACAGGCGCCTTAGTACGGCGCAGCAGGCGACCATCGTCGCCGCTACGAGGACTCCAAGAAAGGTTCAATGGCCGGAATGGTGGGAATCTCGGTAGACGGGGAGCGAGTTGGCACAGCCTGTTAGACTAGAAAGCATACGTCCGTCCGCTTTTCCGCCCCAAGCGGGCGTCTCTGTGCGGTTGTGCGGAGAGTCCCCTTTGCGCACATAGCGGGCGCTGCCGGACGGCACGGCAAGCACAACGTCTCGGACCCGTGGCGGACCTTCCAGATCAATCTGGAATAGGCAAAGAGGCCCGCAAAGCCGCCGTAGGGCAACATGCGAATATAGCGAGCCGGCGGCTCGCGAATTGCCGGGCGAACCGCTCCGCATGCGCCGACGAGGACGCCCGGCGGCGCGGGATTCCCGGCGACCTTCGTGCTAAATTGCGGGTCACGCCGGTGAACGGGCGCAAGGGCCACCATGGGCGAAACCCGGAAACTCGCCGCGATCATGGCCGTCGACGTCGTCGGCTATTCGCGTCTGATGGGACAGGACGAAGCGGGCACGGCGAAGGCGGTGCGCGAGCGCCGAGAGGCGGCTGAGCCGATCGTTGGCGGTTTCGGCGGCCGGGTCGTCAAGACCATGGGCGACGGTCTACTCGTGGAGTTTGCCTCCGTCGTCGCCGCCGTCGAATGCGCCGCGGCGATCCAGAAGATGATGGTTGAGCGCAACCGGGAAATCCCAGCAACGAGCCGCATCGTCTATCGCATCGGCGTCCACCTCGGCGACGTGCTCGTCGACGGCGACGACATTCTCGGCGAAGGCGTCAACATCGCCGCGAGGCTTGAAGGCGTTGCGGAGCCGGGAAGCGTTTGCGTATCGGGCTCCGCATACGAGCATGTCCGCGGCAGGATTGAAACCGGCTTCGTCGACCTCGGCGAGAAGAAGCTCAAGAACATCGCTCAGCCGGTGCGGGTCTACGCGCTGAAGGACGACGCTGTCGGGGACGAACAGACGCGGCCGGCGCTCCGCTCGGCTGGGGAGCGCGTCACGCTGGCGATTTTGGGAACCGCGGGCTTGCTCGCGGTTTGCGCGGCCGGCGGATACATGCTCTTCGCCAGTCGCCCCGCGACCGTCACGACGGGCTCGCCCGCGTTGGTCGCCGCAGCCCCCAGCGCGCCGTCGCCGTCCGAAGCAAAACACCTTTCTCTCGTCGTCCTGCCGTTCAAGAACCTCTCCGGTGATCCGGCCCAGGACTATTTCGCTGACGGCGTCACGGACAACCTGACGACCGACCTCTCGCACATCCGCAACAGCTTCGTGATCGCCAGCACGACGGCTCTCACCTACAAGGGCAAGACCGTCGACGCCAGGGAGATCGGCAAGGAGCTCGGCGTTCGCTACGTGCTCGAAGGTTCGGTTCAGCGCGATCAGGGCCGAGTGCGCGTAAACGCGCAGTTGATCGACGCGGAGACCGGCGCGCATCTCTGGGCCGAGCGCTTCGAGGAAGACCTCGCGGACCTGTTCAAGCTGCAAGATGAGGTGGTGGGACGACTTTCGAATACCCTGGGCGTTGAACTCGTCAGGGCGGAGGCGGAGAAGGCCGCGCGCTCCGGGAATCCGGACGTTGTCGATCTCACCATGCGTGGCAACGCCCTGTTCCAGAGGCAGCCGCTGACGAAAGAGAACAACGACGCGGCGAAGGCCGCATTCGAGCAGGCGCTCAAAGTCGAGCCCGACAACGTCGATGCGCTGATTGGCGACGCAGCCGCTGACCTGCACGAGGTCGCATGGGGATGGAAACGGTCCGACGTCGACTACGACGCGAAGATCCTCGGTCAGGCCGACCGCGCGATTGCGCTCGCGCCGAACAACGCGCTCTCGTACTACACGAAGAGCTATTACCTCTTCACCTTGCGTCGCGCGGACGAGGCGCTGCGCGCCGCGAACGCGGGACTCGCGATCAATCCGAATTCCGCGATGCTCTACGGCGTCCGCGCGCTCGTGCAAAATTCGCTCGGCCGCTTCGCAGAGGCCAAGTCCGACATCATGAATGCGATGCGGTTGAGCCCGCACGATCCATTCATGCTCTTCTGGCTGGTGTATCTCGGCGACGCCGAACTTGGCCTCCGGAACCTCGACGCCGCTATCGAAGCATACCGGAGGTCGATCGATGTAGGGAATTGCACGTTCGCTCCCTATGTCGATCTCTCGGCCGCCTACGCTCTGCAAAGCAAGATGGACGACGCGAAGGCCGCTTTGGCGGAGGCGCGCCGCCTTAATCCTTCGCTCACCGTCAAGTGGCTGCAATCGGTCGCGCCGAACATCCCGAACCTCTTCGAAGGCGTCCGTAAGGCGGGGCTGCCGGAGGACGCGCCCCCCGAGCCCGCGCATCTCTCCATCGTCGTGCTGCCGTTCGCAAATCTCTCGGGCGATCCGTCGCAGGACTATTTCGCCGACGGCGTCACCGAGAATCTCACCACGGACCTGTCGCGCGTAGCGGGGAGTTTCGTCATCGCGCGCAACACCGCCTTCACCTACAAGGGCAAGAGCGTCGACGCCAAGCAAATTGGCAAGGAACTCAGCGTCCGCTATGTGCTCGAGGGCTCGGTGCAGCGCGACCAGAATCGTGTGCGCGTCAACGCTCAGCTCGTCGATGCGGAGACGGGCGCGCATCTGTGGGCCGACCGGTTCGACGAGGAGGTCGGCGACCTCTTCAAGCTGCAGGACCAGGTGATCGCGCGGTTGGGCAACGCGTTGGGTTTCGAACTCGTCAAGGCGGAGGCTGCGAAGAGCGCCCCTTCAAGGAACTCGGACGCAATCGATCTCGCCATGCGCGGCTGGGCCACGATGTGGCGTTCATACCCGATGCCGCCAAAGGAGAAGCGCGAGAACCACGATGCCGCGCTGAACCTTTTCGATGAAGCGCTCAAGGTCGACCCGAACGACGCCGACGCGCTGGCGGGCGAAGCGTTCGCCCATATGGCCAAATTCATCTTTGGAGAGGAGGAAACCGGAGCAAATCAGGACGCAAGCATCATCGAGCCGGCCGATCGGGCCATCGCGCTCGCTCCCGACGACATGCGGGCCTATGTCGCCAAGAGCTTCTATCTGGCGGTTACCGGCCGCGCCGCCGAGGCGCTCCGCGTCGCAGATTCCGGCCTCGCAATCGATCCGAATTCGGCCCCGCTCCTGGATGCGCGGGCTCTCGCCGAAAACGTCCTCGGCCGTTTCGAGCAGGCGAAGGCCGATGCCGAGCAGGCGGTGCGGCTCAGTCCGCGCGATCCTGAAATCCCCAATCGACTGATTACTCTGGGCACGGCGGAACTCGGCCTCGGGAGTTTCGTCTCCGCGGTCGACGAGTTCCAGAAGGCGATCGACGCGGGCGACCATTCGTTCATACCGTACGTGAACCTGGCCGCCGCCTATGCGCTCGCCGGCAAGACAGAAGAGGCCAACACCGCTTTGGCTCAGGCCCGTCGTCTCAATCCGCTCCTGAGCGTCAAGTGGCTCGCCAACCACGCTCCGAATGTGACGCCTCTGTTCGACGGTGTGCGCAAGGCCGGGCTGCCAGACGAGCTGCCCTCCGAGCCCGCGCATCTCTCCATCGTCGTGCTGCCGTTCGCAAATCTCTCGGGCGATCCGTCGCAGGACTATTTCGCCGACGGCGTCACCGAGAATCTCACCACGGACCTGTCGCGCGTAGCGGGGAGTTTCGTCATCGCGCGCAACACCGCCTTCACCTACAAGGGCAAGAGCGTCGACGCCAAGCAAATTGGCAAGGAACTCAGCGTCCGCTATGTGCTCGAGGGCTCGGTGCAGCGCGACCAGAATCGTGTGCGCGTCAACGCTCAGCTCGTCGATGCGGAGACGGGCGCGCATCTGTGGGCCGACCGGTTCGACGAGGAGGTCGGCGACCTCTTCAAGCTGCAGGATGAAATCGTGGCGCGGCTGGCAAACAGCCTCAACCTCGCCTTGACCAGCGCCGAAGCTGCGAAAGGCGCTCGCTCCAAGAACCCGGATGTGATCGATCTGAGAATCCGCGGCTGGGACTTGATCAACCTGGGCTTCGCGAAACCCCCGCAAGAACAGCGCGACGGCTTCCACGAGGCGCGGGACTTTTTCAACCGCGCGCTCGCGATCGACCCCGACGACGCCGAGGCGTTGGCGGGAAGCGCCCTGACCTACTTTTTCGACTACATCTACGGCTGGGGCGATCCGGGGACCGACTACGACTCCAAAGTGCTGGGGCAAGCCAATCGAGCGATCAATCTCGCCCCCGGCGATCCCCGCGTGTACATCGCCAAGGCTTTCTATCTGGCCATATCGGGTCGGAACGGCGAAGCCCTCAGCGCCGCCGACGCCGGACTCGCGGCCAACCCAAATTATCCTTCCCTGTATCAGGCGCGCGCCATCGCCGAAACTTCCCTGGGCCGCTACGAACAAGCGAAGGCCGACCTGGAACAGGCGATGCGCATAAGCCCGCGCGACCCCGTTATCGGCCTCTGGCATGAGAATCTGGGCGACGCGGAGATGGGGCTCGGCCGTTTCGACGCCGCGATCGACGAGTACCGGAAAGCTCTGGACATGGGCTTTCGAGCATATTTCATCCATACGAACCTCGCCGCCGCCTACGCGCAAAGCGGCAAAATGGATGAGGCGAAGGCCGCCCTCGTCGAAGCTCTCCGGCTCAATCCCGCGATCACGGTCAAGTGGATGAAGGAGCACTCGCCGAATCTTCCTGCCGTATTCGACGGCCTCCAAAAGGCGGGGCTGCCGAAGGAGTGAGCCCTGGCGCGCCTGGGCGGTCTGACCTGGATGTCCGCTGCCCGGCGCATTTGCGACAGTCGGCCGAAGCGCGCTTCCCGCCCAATTAAAGCATTCACAGCGCGGTCTGCTAGGTCCGCTTCACGTCGACTCCTACCGTCCGGAGTGCGCACACACCTGCTGTTCGCCGATGGCTCGGGGAGCGCGACGTATCGACCCTGAGCACCCGGTCCGAGTGAGTGGGGATCGGCCGGTGAGCGTCTGAAACCCGCCGTTGGCCGAACGCTACCGAGGCGCCAGGAGCGGTCCTTCCGCGTAGCACTTGGGAAAGATTCAAAGACGACGGCAGGAAGCGGAGAAGAACCGCACGTAAAGGATAGGCGATAAGCGCGCACATCGTCCGGCGGCATCTTGTCTGGAATCGGCCGAAATAATCGCCGGATTTCCCCCCTCTACTGGATCGGTCGTCAGGCGGGAACAATCACCAGCTTCCCTTTGGGAGAGCCGGTCCTCTCGAGTGCAACGATGGCCGGGATCGCATCCGACAGCGGCACGACGCGGCCGATCGCCGGAGCGAGGACGCCGCGCTCAGCCGCGTCGGCGAACCCCGCCAGGGATTGCGCCGTCGGATTGCCAAAAACGAGATAGTGCCGCGACGGCAGCAGGCAGCCGACCATCTTGGCGAAGGTGGGAACGATGTGCAGCGACACGCCTCGAGCCCTCAGCATCGCGCCGCACTGGCTGAGCGACAAGGCGCCGGCGGTGTCGAACACCACGTCGAAGCGACCCCTATATGAGGCGGCGTCGAAGGCGCGGTAATCGACCGCTTCGCCGACCCCCAGTCCGAGAGCCTCTTCACGCCCCGAAGCGCTGCAACTGCCGACGACTTGCGCGCCCGCCATGCGCGCGATCTGCACGGCTGAACGGCCGACCCCGCCGAGGCAGCCGGCGATAAACACCGATTGCCCGGCCGTCAGCTGCGCCTTCGCGATGAGCCCATTCCATGCAGTCAGCCCCACGATGGTCATGGCGGCGGACTGCTCGAACGATAGGGCTGGCGGCTTGAGCCAAATGTTCTTCTCCTCGGCGACAACATAGTCGGCGAAGGCGCCCGCCTTGGGGATCGACGTGACGCCGAAGACTTCATCGCCCGCCTTGAAACGCTGCACGCCCGGGCCGACGGCGTCGACCACGCCGGCGAAATCATGGCCCAAGCCGCGAGGAAAGCGGAACCCCGACATCGCCTTGATCTCGCCGCGCCGGATCTTCCCGTCCATCGGATTGTATGATGCGGCTTTCACCCGAACGCGGACCTCGCCTCGGGCGGGGTTCGGTGTGGCAACCTCATCGAGCCGCAATTCCTTCGGCTCCCCGTAGCGGGAGTACAGGATCTTCTTCACGGACGGCGCGCCCCAGCGATGGTCGGAACAATCGCGGCCCGCATCGTGGCGCTGGCGAGCCGGATGTCATTCAGCGGCCGGTAAGCGTCGCTGTCGAGCCAGGCGCGGAATGCGCTTTCCGAGGACCAACGCTGGATCACCAGCGGAGCGAAGCCCGGCTCGTCGCCGATGGGACCGCCGCCCTGGGCGACGATCTCCCCGCCAAGCGGGCCGA
Organism: uncultured Alphaproteobacteria bacterium; assembly: GCA_963829505.1. Classification (GTDB taxonomy): domain Bacteria; phylum Pseudomonadota; class Alphaproteobacteria; order Rhizobiales; family Beijerinckiaceae; genus Roseiarcus. The sequence continues at coordinate 11,820 of CAWHIL010000004.1, read as the reverse complement.
TCAGCTGGCTCGCACGCTGCGCATATGTCTTCAACCCCTCCGGATCCTTGACCGAGACCACCTCTACGACAACCAATACTGGCGCTTCCACCATCGACGTGCCTCTCCTGAACGGCCCGACCGCATCCAAAGCGTAAACAGTCATTTGTTCGGGGCCGGCTGACCCCTCGCGCCTGAGATAGACGGTGGCTGGCCGACGATCTATACGTGATCGTCCATCATTCTTTTGAGATCGTCCGAAGATGGATCCGCTATCTGACGTGCTCCAGTTTCTGCGTCTGACGAGCTACCGCGTCGGGGGGTTCACGGCGGGCGGGGACTGGTCGGTCGGTTTCGGCGCGCAGGCAAGTATCATCAAGTGCTATGCGGTGATCGCGGGGTCTTGCTGGGTGGCCGTCGAGGGCGTGGGGGATCCGATCCAGTTGCAAGAGGGTGATTGCTTCCTGCTGCCGCACGGCCGACCGTTCCAAGTCGCGAGCGACTTGTCTCTGCCCCCTGAGGATTGGCGCCGTCACTTCCTCGGCAGCGCCGAGGGCGCGGTGATCAGGCTGAACGACGGCGAAGACGTGACCGTCCTCGGCAGCCATTTCGAGCTTGGTGGGGCGCAGGCGGGGGTTCTCGTCGGTATGATGCCGCCCGTCGTCCATTTGCATAGCGTCAAGGATCGCGAAACGCTGTGGTGGGCGTTCGACCGGATGCGGGTGGAGCTGACAGGCGGCAGGCCGGGGAGCATCCTGATCGCCCAGCAGCTCGCCTCGATGATCTTCGTTCAGGTCCTCCGCCTCTACCTCGACGCGAGCCGGGACGTCGGCTGGCTATGCGCGCTGTCCGACAGGCATGTGGGCGCGGCGATCGCCGCGATGCACCGCCTGCCCGCGCGGCGTTGGACGGTGGCGGCGCTCGCCGACGAGGTCGGCATGTCGCGATCCGGCTTCGCGGCGCGGTTCGGCGAGCGCGTCGGCATGGGACCGATCGAATATCTGACGCGCTGGCGGATGCTGCTTGCTGGACGCGATCTGGCGCGCGGCGAGCCGATCGGCGCAGTCGGCCGGTCCCTGGGGTACAACTCCGAGAGCGCCTTCAGCACGGCCTTCAGGCGTGAGGTCGGCATAACGCCGCGTCGACACGCCCGCCTGCACGCCGGCCTCGGCGTGAAGGAAGGGGGAAGTCGGGAAGCAAGTCGGCCTCGTTCGCGAGCACTTCTTCAGGGAAAGGGTGCGATTTAGGACTCGACGAGCTGAACGCCTTGCTTCTCGACAAATGCCGGCCTGGGCCCATGACGCCTGCCATTGCTCGTCCGACTATTGCGACGAGTGGACAAAGGAGAGGATCGGACGTCCGCTTCGGGCGGAGAACGCCCGTAGCGGCAAGGCCCGCTTACCCTCCTACATGCAACGTTGGGGGCCGCCGTCCGCGAAGCCGGCTTTACGTCAACTCCTGCCGTCTCCTTGCCCTGACGACCTCGGTAGCTCGAGGATCTCGGCCGCGCGTCGGTCAAGCAACGTGACCAGCTCCCGACTTCCGGGCGGCCTACGACAACGCTCTTGAGGCGCTCGACCTCATCGATGACGCGCAGCCGGTACGTCGCCGGGTCGATCTCTCCCGCGCGCGATAACTCCGTGCCGCTCCACGCACACGCCGCATGAACAAGCCGTGGGCGATCAAAGTCACAATCGAACTCTAAGCTGGCTATCGACAGGTCGTCCGAATGGCTGCGCCGCTCGTGGCGCTGTCAAGAATGGGCGCCGCTTCCGCGGATTCTATCGCGGCGTCGGCTGGCGCGGATGGACGACGTCCTTGAACTCGTCGAAGCCTTTCCACTGTGGCTCGAGCGGCGCTTCGCCCCAGCGCGGGATATAGGGCGAGGGCTCCACGATCTGCATCTTGGGGATGTAACGCGGACAATTGGGGAAGATCGCGCGCGCGACGACGCGGACTATCATTTGTGCCCCGACCGTCGTCGGCGCCAGCGGGTCGTCACGTTGAATCGTCGCGACGCCATTGACGCGCAGCCGGCGTGGCTGGCCATGCAGATCGATGAATAGCATTCCGACCGACGGGTTGACGGCGACATTCCCGAGGCTCTTGAACATGCCATTCCCATCGTAGTCCGGAAATGCCAGCTCGCTCGGGCCAGTAACGCGCACGAATCCTGGCGGCCCGCCCTTGAACGAGCAGTCGGGCTGGCCGCGGCCGTCGGAACTGGCAAGAAAGAAATAGGTCGCGCTCTCGATGAACTCTTTGTCCGCGGCGCTGAACGCGGTCCTGGCCATCGATTCCAGACGCGACGCGATCGCCCGGCTGGCAAATTCATCTTGCAGCGCGTAATTACCATCGTGGAACAGAAGACTCTCGCTCATTGCTGGTCGCCTCTCTTCGAAAGCAAACCGACTGTTCATAGCGGGAACGCATCTTATCACAGACGGCGGCGCCCCGAACCTCCGCTCACTGGCTCAAACGGGGCGTTATGTTCCGCGATGCGCACATTGCTGACCTTCGCGGCTGAGGACCGCTTGGCGCAAATTGCGGTCGCTTCTCTCGGCTTCTGAAGCGGCTCAACTCGCGCCTTGTGCGGATTTTCCTTCGCGCAGCGGGGACAGACGCTTGGCCTGGGGGATCGGTATCTGTTGAACTTCAAGCCGGAGCCGCTGCTCACCGATCACCGGTATTCATCGTCCTGGTGACCCACGGGGTCTCTCATCGGCCGCGCCTGCAAGTTGAAATCAACTGCCGGTGTGCAACGAAAACTCGCACCGCTTTTCACGGTCGTCCGGGTGAAACGACTTCGGCTGCACGTCCCTTTGGCCGTCCCAGCATCTCCCCGCCGATGGCTTTCCGGACCCTTGTTGTCCCCTTTCACTTGAGGGCCGATGCCCTCGGATGCGATTGCTTTCCATGAGATTCCTAACTTGTCTTGGATATTCGAGCTGACTGCTTGCCGCTCCTGCACGCAAACCTGATAATTGCCTGTCGGTTGCTCGTGGCTGGCCCGATCTGAGGCGGGGCCATCCCCGAAATCGCAGGTCCTCGCCGGCAAGCCCGACAATCAGACGTCCGGCCGAAGTCCAGTACTCTGATGTCTCGACAGTCACGCATATGACGCGGACCGCTGCCTCGACAATCATCGGAAACACTATGCTAGGCAGCATGTCTCCTAGTTCGTCGCGGTCGCGCGACGATCGCCGTCACAGAAAAAACGTTTATTGCCTTGCTGAACACCAGGCGAGCATCGTGCGGCCGAACCGCTGCCGAAAAGTATCGCATGTAGTCGATGCGTTGTTTCGGATGAGATCTGGGAATGGTGCGTCAGCACATCCCCAACCTTCGTCTAGGTACTTTCCGAACCTTCCGTGCTCACTGGCTTCGTGATCGGGTTACGCTCCGTAAGCGCCAATTCGGATGATGCCGTGGTGCAAATCAGGAGTGTAACCCGTGCATCAGATAGCCGCACGCAACGCAATTCGCGCCGTTCTAACGGAATTGTTCCCAGAACTGATCGATACGACCGAGGGCTGCGATAAGATCGAGAGATCGGTGCGGGGCATTATGAAGTCAATCGATGAATCCGGACTGCGCTTTGTAAAATCATTAGAAGATGAATCTCGCCCGTCGGACTTCAGTGGACGCGACATGTCCGCCCCGAGGCATCTGCTGGAACTTAAATATTAGTCTAGAGATCCGCAGGCACTCTGCACGCGCAGGCCGTTGTAGCGGCTTATTGGGGTCTGGACATTGGGTCCCCCGCCGCCGCACTGAGCTTCGGGGGACCCGCGGGCCGAGCCTAGGCTCGGGACCCTCCGTCGAAACGCGGGCCCATACCGCCGGGGGTTGCGTGAGCTACTAACGCTAACGGGGCCGCCTATTTAGCCGACTCCTGGAGCGAGACGGCCGCTTACTTGTGCGAATGCTTGCGAGCGGTTCCAGTGTGCTTGTGCCCTGCTCGCTGTGCTCGTGCCCGCGTCAGTGTGGGACTACACACCTAGTCCTTCGCCGTCATCAACTGGGAAGGACTTCCACCTTTCAAGCTCTTGATCATGCTCGGCACACCAAACGAAAGGGGCGGCCTGAAGCCGCCCCCTCATTCGTCCGCTCAAGCCTCAGCGTGCCGCCAGTACATCCGTGGTCGACCGGCTTGGCCGAAGCGACGATCAGGCCGTCGCCAGATTTCCAGCGGAGGATTTGCCCGTGCGCCTGTCGGCGACGACTTCGTAGGCAATCTTCTGGCCCTCGGCGAGGTTCGGAAGACCGGCGCGCTCGACGGCGCTGATGTGGACGAACACGTCCTTGCTGCCATCGTCCGGCTGAATGAAGCCGAAGCCCTTCTGGGCGTCGAACCACTTGACTGTTCCGTTCTGCATAGTCTGTCCTTGTTGCGCAAATTGCGCCTTGTTGCGCAAATTGCGCATTCGTGCGCCGCCCATAAGGTCGCCGCTTTGATCTATCGACGTCGCGGAAGAAAAGTCGAAGGCCCGCCGTATCCGTTCAAGGAGGCGACGCCAAGCCGATCGGCCAGAAATCGATATCTACCTATATTCATCGGATTGCCTCTTTTTCAAGTGCCGTACGCAAAGAAACTTCGACCATTCCGGGAACGACCAAGCTCCATCGGCTCGAAAAAAATCTGGACGCCGTCGGGAGGACGCAATCGTCTCCCAGGATTTGTCGCATGTCTCGCGCGCTCCGCGCCCACGAAGCTCAGGACCTCCCATCGTGCCTTCGTGAGCCCGGCCAATCGAAGTCTTGAAGGTCGAGATGGCTGTCCTGGCCGCCCGCCTGGCCGCCCGGCTCTGCCCGCCGTCGTGCGTACGCGCCGTCACTGTTCTGGGCTTCACCCGTCCGCCTCGGAAGCCTTGAATAGATCCATTGGCTTGCCATCAACCAGGCCGTCCTCAAATTCAAGCCGAGGCCAGATCTATCCGAGTCGCCTCGTGCGCGAATAGACACTTTCATGATATTTTCTCGGGTTTTCTATGTTTCTGTAGATACCCCTATGGTTGAAGCTGCACTGCCGATAGCCTCGGAAAATACCTATTGCGGATCCCTTTCGCGAAGGCGTCGTTGACCACAGTTACCGCAGTTCAATCTCCAGTGCGGAACCAACGCATCTCAGGCGCGGAGAGCTGCAATAGGCATGGAATATACTCATGGACTGGCGTGCGCCCGCCACGGGCGGGAGCGAGTTTTGTTAGGTAGTTTCCGATCCTCTCTTCCGTAATTCCGTCCGACTATGTTGGACTCCTGCTGGCGGCGCGTCGCGCCGCCGATGTCGGACGAGGCGCTTCATGGACGCGAGCTTGAACCCTTCGGCGAACGGTGCCGGAGCGCCGCCATTGATGCTGGCGTCGACCGCGAAAGCTTCGCCTCCGACGATCCTTTCCTTGATGCAGCGCGCGACCACGGTCTCGAACAGCTTGCGCAGGAGATCGCTCTCGCGAAACCGGCCGTGGCGGTTCTTCGAGAAGGTCGAATGGTCGGGAACCTCGCCGTCGAGCCCTAACCGGCAGAACCAACGGTAGGCCAGATTGAGGTGGACCTCGTCGCATAGCCGCCGCTCAGAGCGGACGCCGAAGCAATAGCCGACAATCAGCATCCGGATCATCAACTCGGGATCGATCGAAGGGCGACCCGTCTCGCTGTAGTAGGGTTCAAGATGCGCCCGAACCTCCGACAGATCGACGAACCGATCGATCTTGCGCAAGAGGTGATCGCTCGGAACATGCCGCTCAAGGTTGAAGCCGTAGAACAGCGCCTCCTGCATCATCCGCCGCTCGCCCATCATCGCGTGAGCCTCCAATTCGCCGTTAAAAATTGAATCAGCAGCGAGTCAGCGCAGCAAGCGACTTTTTCAACGAAATCTGACCGTTTGCTGCCGTTCAGCGGGTTCGCGGGACGGAAGGAATGTTCCGAAATGATTGCCGGCGGGCAATGCGGAGGCGGGTTTTAGCCTAAGGAACGTCTGAACAAACCCACAGCGGTGCAGGTCGCCGATCGGGTTCTAGCTTATGGAGGTCCGCGAAAATGGCAGCCATTCGGACATTCGCGGTTCTGGCCGCGATTGCGGCGGCCGGCCTTATCGCCTCGCCTCCGTCTCGTGCCCTAGCGCAGGACAGCAAGCCCGACTGGCGCGAGCAGAACGCCTATACGCTCGGCGTCCAAGCCTACCTCTACGCCTTCCCTTGGTCGTACATGCCCAATGCGCGATGGCTCAGGACTGAGTCGATCGACCGTCAGGCGGACCGTTTCGATCACATCAGGCATCTTGAGGACGCGAAGCACATCAGCGGCGGCGCGCCCAACAACGACACGCTCTATTCGCGCGCCTGGGTCTACCTGAAGGACGAGCCGGTCATCCTCACCGTGCCCGCCATCGCCGACCGCTACTACACCATGGAGATCGTCGATTTCATGGGCGACAATTTCGCCTATGTCGGCACGCGCGCCACGGGAACGAAATCCGGAAACTACGCCATCGTCGGACCCGACTGGAAGGGAACGTTGCCAGACGGCGTGACGGCGCTGCCGCCGTCGTCGACGCCGTGGGCGACGATCCTCGGTCGCACCTACGTCAAGGACGCCTCCGACCTCGACGCCGCGCACAAGATTCAGGACCAGTACAAGCTGACCCCGCTGTCGCAGTGGGGCAAGGCCGAGGTCACACCGCCAAAGGATGCGGTCGTCTGGCCGGCCTTCGACCCAAAGGCCGACCCGCTCGCGGACTGGAAGACGGTCAACCGGGCGATGATCGAAGTCCCGCCCCCGGCGCGCGAAGCCGACACGCTTGAGCAGCTTGCGCGTATCGGCATCGGACCGGGGCTTGACGTCGAGGCGCAGGACGCCAGCACCAAGCGCGGACTTGCCCGAGCCGCTGTCGATGGAAAGAAGATCATCGCCGGCGCCTTTACCGATGGCTATGCGCAGAAGGTCGTCAACGGCTGGAACTATCCCCCCTCTTGGACGGGACGCCCAACGCCAACGCGCGACTGGCTGGGTCGCGCGGTCCAGATGCTCGCGGGCTTCGTCGCCAACGACCCCATCGAGGCGACCTACTTCAACGTCTCTGTCGACGGCGACGGCAAGCCGCTGACCGGCAAGAACCGCTACGTCATCCATTTCGACAAGGGCGGCGAGCCGAAGGTAAGGGCCTTCTGGTCGGTGACGATGTACAATCTTCAGTACAATCTCGTCGCCAATCCGATCGACCGCTATTCGGTCGGAGACCGCACCGGAATGAAGCAAGACGCGGATGGCGGCCTAACGATCTACGTCCAAAAGGACTCGCCGGGCGCCGACAAGGAAAGCAACTGGCTGCCCGCGCCCGATGGGCAGTTCTTCATGATCATGCGCACCTATCTGCCGGCGGACGACATCGTGAACCAGACGTGGCAGCCGCCGAAAATAACTGCCATTGGCGGATGATGCCTTCGTGGTTGTCGTGAACGGCAACCTTAAGTCGATCCCCGACGGTCCGATTGCTTGGTCGAAGGCACGCCCAGGGGTCCCTCGCATGCGACGCCTGTAGGTCCGCTTCCTCGCCCAGTTGAGGCGTTCAGGCCGCGGCTTGCGACGGCAGCTTGACGTCAACTCCTGCCGTCTCCCTCACGCAATGAGCGGTCATCAGCCGACAGCTCGGCGAACGGGGAATTTCGACGTAGAGCGGACCTAGCGGATCGCGGCCGCGAACGTCGGAAGTTGGCAGGTAAGCGGGCGTTGCCAGTGTCGCTGAGCCGGACGCCGCGGCTCAGGACTTCCTTGCCCGCCTCACGGTCCATTTCGGAAACCACGGGTGCGACAAACTGCTACGACCGAAGCGTCCATATTAGGGTACGGAGTCTTCGGGGTCGGCTAAGCCACCAGCCAAACGCCGATGGTCTGCACGACATCTAGGGAAGAGGAAGTCATGAAGCTGTCATCAATTCTGGCTGTGTCCGTCGCCGCTCTGGGGTTGGTCGCGGGACAGGCCGTCTACTCGCCAGTTCGGGCCGACGAACTGACCTTGCAGGCATCGCCTGAGCAGGAAAAAGCGATCGAGGCCTGGGCCGCGACGCTGGCGGTGCAGGCCGCGACCTACGCCGCTCCGCTGGTCGCAATGTACAATCTTCGCGACTCGGTCGCCTTCGGCGACAAGCCGAAGGCCAAGCCGGGCGACCTCTGGCGCCTCGAAGACATAGCCACGCCGAAGCTCGCCGCGGAATCGGGCTACGTCTCGCCCAACGTCGACGTCGTCTACGGCTTCGGCTTCGCCGACCTGGGGGCGGAGCCCGTCATCCTGACGGCCCCCAACTTAGGCAGCCGCTACTACATGGTCGAGGTCGTCGACATGTATACCCACGCCTTCGCCTATCCGGCGGGCGGGACCTCCGGCTACAAAGGCGGCAAATTCGCGTTCGTCGGTCCGGGGTGGAAGGGAACGCTGCCGGAAGGCGTGACGCGCATCGACGCCCCGACGCGCTGGATCGAATTTCAGCCGCGCGTCAACGTCAAGAGCGAGGCCGATCTGCCCGAGGCCCGCAAGGTCCTTCAGGCGATCACCCTGCAAAGCCTTTCGCAATACACCGGCGGCGCCGCGCCGGCGCAGCCGGCCTACGATTACCCGAGACCGAGGATGACGCCGGGGGTGGCGACGAGCCACATGCAGTTCAACGATCCGCTCCAGTTCTGGTCGATCTTCTCGAACGCGCTCAACGAAAACCCGCCGCCCGCCGATGAGATCGCGATCCTGCTGCCGAGCCTCAAATATCTCGGCATCGAACTCGGCAAGCAATGGAAGCCCGAAGATACCCCGCCGGCTATTCTGGCCCAGATGAAGACCGCGGCGGCGAAGATCGGCGACCTCGCGCTCGGCACCATGCCGCTTGCCGGCACGTTGAAGAACGGCTGGGTCATTCCGCCCTACAACACCGGCAATGCTGGGACCGACTATCTGTCGCGGCTCGACGTCGCGGTCTTCGGCCTGACGGCCAACACCACGGCCCAGGCGATCTACTACTCGGGCGTGCTGGACGGAAACAACAAGCCGATGACCGGCGAGAGGAATTACACGCTCACGCTTACGCCGCCTATGGAATACGCCAAGCCCGTACCGCCGGGATTTTGGTCGGTGACGATGTACGATCGGCGGACCAACTACACCGCGCCCAACCCGATCAACCGCTACCACCTCGCCGACTACGACGACTTGAAAAAGAACGCCGACGGGTCGATCACACTCTATTTGCAGACCGAGAGTCCGGGGCCGGATAAGGAGTCAAACTGGCTGCCGTCGCCCAAGGGACCGTTCTATCTCATCATGCGTAACTATGCGCCGTCCCCCGAAAACACCGACGCGCTGAGGGACCGCGCGACCTTCAAGGGGCCGCCAGGCGTGATGCCGGTAGAGTGAGATCTGCGAAATGTTTGCCGGCCGGATTTGTGCCGGCCGGCTGAACAGAAAAGGACTTTGCGCGTAGGGGCTCACGATGAATCTGAAAATCGTCCGTCTTGCTGCTATTGTGGCGGCCTGCCTGATCGGCTTTGCCCCCGCATTCGCCCAAGAGGCTGCGCCGGCCCCGAATGCGCCTGCGTTCACTGCTGAGCAATTGGCCAGCCGGTCATTCTATCGCCGCGCCGTCGACGCCGTCATCTGGGGGCTGCCGCTGGTCGGAGAGGATGCGGTCAAACAGGCCGCGTTCCGCGACGGCAACGCGACTTACAACGACATCGTCTGGTGGCCCAAGGGCGGCGGCTGGAAAAACCAGTCGCCCACGCCCAACGTCAATACCCGCTACATGTATTTCTTCACCAACACGCGGAAAGACGGGCCGGTCGTCGTGGAGTTGCCGCCGGCCGTTCCAGGCGCAAGCTTTTACGGCACGATCGAGGACGCTTGGTATGTGCCGCAGGTTGACATCGGCTTTGAGGGCAAGGGCGGTAAATACCTCATCCTGCCGCCCGACTTCAAAGGCGATGTTCCAGACGGTTACGTTCCGGTGCGCCCCGCGACCTACAATTCGATGACGCTTCTGCGCTCGATCCTGCATTCGCTGTCCGAGGAAGACGTCCGCGCTGGCAACGCTTTGGTGGGGCAGGTCAAGGTCTATCCCCTGTCGCAGGCATACAACCCGCCGAAGCAGCGCCTGCTGGACATGACCGACGTCCTCTATGACGGCCTCGTCAAATATGACGAGAGCTTCTTCGCCAATCTCGCCCGCGCGCTCGACGAGGAGACGGTGCAGCCCCGCGACCTTCAGATGATGGGCATGCTGTTGCCACTTGGCATCGAGAAGGGCAAGCCGTTCACGCCGACCGACGCTCAGAAGACGCAGATGAAGGCGGCCGCGGAGGAAGCGCACGCCTGGCTGATGGACAAGGCGGCGAATGACGTCACGCCTTGGTGGCCGGACAGTCAGTGGATCCTCCCTTCGCCGCCGATCACTATGAAGACGGGTTTCAAATGGGACATGGCGGATTATTTCGGCGTGGACGCGCGTGCAATCGCACTGTCTCAGTATTTCTGCCCGACAGCCAAACTCGGCACTGGCAGCTTCTACTTCGGGACGTTTCACGATCGCGCGGGCGCCCCGCTCGAAGGCGGCAATAGCTACCGTTTGCATGTCCCGCCCGATGTTCCGGTGCGCGAGTTCTGGTCCGTCACCATCTACAGTCTTGCGACGTCAAGCTTCTTCCTGAACTCGGAGCGGCTCACGCTCGGTTCGCTGGACAAGGACTTGCGCAGGAACGCTGACGGCTCAGTGGATATCTATGTCGGACCGAAGCCACCCGCCGGCCAGGAATCGAACTGGCTTTACACGCCGGAGGGGCAGTTGTCGTTTCCGTGGTTCCGGGTGTACCAGCCCGGAGAAGGCTGTCTTTCCAACAAGAGCTGGCGGCTGCCCGATATAGAGCGGGTCAACTAGCGGGGCAACTCATAAGTCATCATTGAAGCGGCCTGCTGAGGAAGGCAGCAAAGGGTTAGATCTGTCGCGTTCCCCAAGTCGTCCGGCGACACCCGCTCCGTGCGCAGAGCGCCCGCACCGGCATTTTTGTCGGGAGGTGCTTGCGAAGCAGGGCGGACGGGGCGAGAAAGTCGACGTGAAGCGGACCTCCCGGATCGCGGCCTTTGGGCCCCTCAATTGGGCGGGAAGCTGCCGAACGAGGGACGGCGGCTTTGGGCGGCATCAGTCTCGTTCGTCGAGCCGATCGACAACGACAAGACTGGCCGAAGCGGGCTCACTTCGATATGCGCCCGCCGCTGCGGCGATCCATCTGAACCCAGAAGCGTCGCAGCATGCAGGCGCAAGGCGATACGCGCCGCTCACGCGAAGGGCGAGGAGAAGATCGCCGCCTTGCCCAATTCCGCCTCAATCTCAAGCAGCCGATTGTACTTGGCGATCCGCTCGCTGCGGCTTGCCGATCCAGTCTTGATCTGCCCCCCGCCCATCGCAACCGTGAAGTCAGCAAGGAAAGCGTCTTCAGTCTCTCCTGAGCGGTGGGAAACGACGTAGTTCCAGCCTGCCTTGCGACAGAGTGCGATCGCCTGGATCGTCTCCGTGACGGTCCCGATCTGGTTGAGTTTGATCAGGACTGCGTTCGCGGCCTTCTCCTTGATCCCGCGGGCGATGAAGGAGCCGCGGATTCGTAACGAAGATGTCGTCGCCGACGATCTGGATGCGACCGCCCTGCGCCGTCGTCTGGCGGGCAAACCCGAGCCAGTCGTTCTCGTCGAGGCCGTCCTCGATCGACACGATTGGGAACGTGTCGATCCACTTGCCATAGAGCGCGATCATCTCGTCGCTTGTCTTTTGACCGCCCTTCGACTTCGAGAGATCGTAGCCGCCATTGGAG
>CAWHIL010000003.1:0-1772813 GCA_963829505.1 uncultured Alphaproteobacteria bacterium | reverse complement strand
CAGATTCCCAAAGGGGCGCGAGTTAGATTTAAGCTGCTGGCTGGGGTTGGAGGCCAGCATGGATGGCTCGAGCCTATTCTTTGGACCTGCGGGAGCGGGTGGTTGCGGCGGTGGCGGCGGGCCAGTCGTGCCGATTGGTGGCCAAGACGTTCATGGTCAGCGTCGCGAGCGTCGTGAAGTGGTCGCAGCGCCAGCGCGCCGTCGGCAGTCCGGCGGCGCTGAAGATCGGCGGGCGACAGGCCTTACCTTGTGGCGCGCGAGCGAGATTGGGTTCTGGCGCGGATCGCCGAGAAGCCGGATCTCACGCTGCGGGCTCTGCTCAAGGAACTCGCCGACCGCGGCCTGGCTGGTCAGCTACTATCGCGCTTTGGAATTTTCTCCAGCATGAAGGCGTGACGTTCAAAAAAAGCCTTCGCGCCTCCGAACAGGACCGGCCGGACGTCGCCAGGCGGCGTGAGCGATGGAAGGCGCGTCAGGCCGTCGATCGATCCAAGCGACGGCTTGTCTTCATCGACGAGACCTGGGCCAAGACCAACATGACGCGCACCCATGGCCGATGCGCCAGAGGCCAACGCCTCGTCGCCAAAGCGCCGTTCGGCCGATGGCGGACCCTCACGTTCCTGGCGGCTTTGCGCTGCGACCGGCTGACCGCGCCCTGCGTCATCGACGGGCCGATCAATGGCGCAAGCTTCCGCGCCTATGTCGAGCAGGTTCTCGTCCCGGTCCTCGCGCAGGGCGACATCGTCGTCATGGACAACCTCGGCAGCCATAAGAGCCGCGCCGTTCGCGCCAGCCATCCGCGCGGCCAAAGCCAAGCTCTTCTTCCTGCCCGCCTACTCGCCAGACCTCAATCCGATCGAGCAGGCCTTCGCCAAAATGAAGACCCTTCTGCGCAAGGCCGACGCGCGGACAATCGAAGACACCTGGCGAACCATCGGCGCCCTGCTCGACTGCTTCACGCCAACAGAATGCGCAAACTATCTTCAAGAACGCAGGATATGCTTCCGCCTAACCAGATCGCGCTCTAACTGGGCATCGATGCGACCGCTCGCTTCCCATGTGCTTCCCAATTCGTGAAACTGGGAAGCATGTAACGAGGGGAGTTGTGTTAATCCATTGGTTTTGCTGGCGCGCCCGAAGAGATTCGAACTCCTGACCCCCAGATTCGTAGTCTGGTGCTCTATCCAGCTGAGCTACGGGCGCGAACCGCACTTCCGGAAAAACCTGCACCGGGGCGGGAGCGCGGCCTCTATCGTCTTTTCTGACGGGAGGCAAGCTTCGATTCGCGGCCGCTTGGGCGAACCCGGCGACCCAAGGGCAGGGCGCTCGACTTCGCCTTTTGGAGGCGCGTTTCGGCCTGAAGATTCCAGGCGCGGCGACGCCTCGGCGCCGCCGGAAAAAAAGGGTTGACGTTCGGAGGCGCCCTGAATATGTTCCGCGCGCTTTCGGCAGGTCGTAGGGCTTCGCTGTACAGGACGCCACGTCCCGTACCCACCGGCTCTAAACACTGACGATCATCGACGAGCATCTCCGGCCCCGAGGGGCCGGTTCTGTTTGGCAAGATCGCGGGGCTCCCTCGTGGTCCTCTGCTTTTGGCGGCGCCCGAACCCGGAAGGGTTTATGGGCGCTGTCGGCTTCGCGCGTTGGGCAATCCGGGCGCGGGCCGCTGACGAGAGTTTTTTGCCGGCCTCGCGGCCGGCGCCGGATACGGGAATCTTAAGGGCTCGACATGCCGACGATTAGCCAGTTGATCCGCAAGCCGCGGCAACCCAAGACCTACCGCGAGAAGGCCCGCCACCTCCAGGCGAGCCCGCAGAAGCGGGGCGTCTGCACGCGCGTCTACACTACGACCCCCAAGAAGCCGAACTCGGCCTTGCGCAAGGTCGCCAAGGTGCGCCTGACCAACGGCTTCGAGGTCATCGGCTACATTCCCGGCGAAGGCCACAACCTTCAGGAGCACTCGGTCGTCATGATCCGCGGCGGCCGCGTCAAGGATCTGCCGGGCGTCCGCTATCACATCCTGCGCGGCGTGCTCGACACGCAGGGCGTCAAGGACCGCAAGCAGCGCCGCTCGAAGTACGGCGCGAAGCGGCCGAAGTGACCTGAGCGTAGCGAAGGTCATCCCCGGACGGAGCGGAGCGAAGATCCGGGGATCCAGAGTTTCATCCGAAGGCCGGTTCGCCGGCCTAAGACGAAGAGAGAGTCAGGCCATGTCACGCCGACACCGCGCAGAAAAGCGCGAGATCATTCCCGACGCCAAATACGGCGACATCGTCGTGGCGAAGTTCATGAACACGATCATGTACGAGGGCAAGAAGTCGGTCGCCGAGAAGATCGTCTACGGCGCTCTCGACGGCGTCGAGGCGAAGGTCAAGAGCGATCCGCTCGCCGTGTTCAAGCAGGCGCTCGACAACGTCGCGCCGGCTGTAGAGGTTCGCTCCCGCCGCGTCGGCGGCGCGACCTACCAGGTTCCCGTCGAGGTTCGCACCGACCGCCGTCAGGCGCTGGCGATCCGCTGGATCATCACGGCCGCGCGCGACCGCAACGACAAGACGATGGTCGACCGCCTGTCGGCCGAGCTCCTGGACGCGTCGAACAATCGCGGCGCCGCGGTCAAGAAGCGCGAGGACACCCACCGCATGGCGGAGGCGAACCGCGCCTTCGCCCACTACCGCTGGTAAGCGGCGGTCGTCCAGGGAATCGGAATCAGGATCATGGCCCGCAGCCACGCCATCGAAGACTATCGCAATTTCGGCATCATGGCTCACATCGATGCCGGGAAGACGACGACGACCGAGCGCATTCTCTACTACTCCGGCAAGTCCCATAAGATCGGCGAGGTCCATGACGGCGCCGCCACCATGGACTGGATGGAGCAGGAGCAGGAGCGCGGCATCACGATCACGTCGGCGGCGACGACCACCTTCTGGCACGACAAGCGGCTCAACATCATCGACACGCCCGGCCACGTCGACTTCACCATCGAGGTCGAGCGCAGCTTGCGCGTTCTCGACGGCGCGGTCTGCGTGCTCGACGGCAATCAGGGAGTCGAGCCGCAGACGGAGACTGTCTGGCGCCAGGCGGACAAGTACAACGTGCCGCGCGTCGTCTTCGTCAACAAGATGGACAAGATCGGCGCCGATTTCTTTCGCTGCGTCGAGGAGATCAACACCAAGGTCGGCGGGCGGCCGATCTGCCTTCAGTTGCCGATCGGCTCGGAGTCGAACTTCAAGGGCGTCATCGATCTTCTGCGCATGAAGGCGGTAGTCTGGGAGGACGAGGGCCTCGGCGCGAAATATCACGACGAGGAAATCCCGGCCGACCTCAAGGCGAAGGCGGAGGAATACCGGCACACGCTGATCGAGGCCGCGGTCGAGCTCGACGACGACGTGATGGCCGCCTATCTCGACGGCCACGAGCCCGACATAGACACGCTGAAGGCGATGATCCGCAAGGCGGTCAAGCAGATCACCTTCGTCCCCGTGCTGTGCGGCTCGGCGTTCAAGAACAAGGGCGTTCAGCCGCTGCTGGACGCGGTCGTCGACTATCTGCCCTCGCCGGTCGATCGCGGCGGAATCAAGGGCGTCGACGTCTCGACCGGCGCCGAAATCGTGCGCATGCCGACCGATTCCGAGCCGTTCTCGATGCTCGCCTTCAAGATCATGGACGACCCGTTCGTCGGCACGATCACCTTCTGCCGCGTCTATTCGGGCAAGATCGAATCGGGCGCCTCGATCATCAATTCGACCAAGGACAAGCGCGAGCGCGTCGGGCGCATGTTGCTCATGCACGCCAACAACCGCGAGGATATCAAGGAGGCCTACGCCGGCGACATCCTTGCGCTCGCGGGCCTCAAGGATACGCGGACCGGCGACACGCTGTGCGACCCGCACAAGCCCGTCATCCTCGAGAAGATGGAATTCCCGGATCCGGTGATCGAGATCGCGATCGAGCCGAAGTCGAAGGCCGATCAGGAAAAGCTCGGCGTCGCGCTGCAGAAGCTCGCGGCGGAGGATCCGTCCTTCCGCGTTTCGACCGATCCGGAATCGGGCCAGACGATTCTCAAGGGGATGGGCGAGCTCCACCTCGACATCAAGGTCGACATCCTGAGGCGCACCTACAAGGTCGACGCCAACATCGGCGCGCCGCAGGTCGCCTACCGCGAGAAGCTGACCAAGAAGACCGAGATCGACTACACCCACAAGAAGCAGTCGGGCGGCTCCGGCCAGTTCGCCAAGGTGAAGATCGTCTACGAGCCGTCCGAGCCCGGCTCGGGCTCGTCGTTCGAATCGAAGGTGGTCGGCGGCGCCGTGCCGAAGGAATACATCCCCGGCGTCGAGAAGGGCTTCAACAGCGTCCTCGGTTCGGGCGTGCTCGCGGGCTTCCCGGTGGTCGACGTCAAGGCGACGCTGATCGACGGCGCCTATCACGACGTCGATTCGTCGGCGCTCGCCTTCGAAATCGCGTCGCGCGCGGCTTTCCGCGAGGGGCTGCAGAGGGGCGGGTCGGTTCTGCTCGAGCCGATCATGAAGGTGGAAGTGGTGACCCCCGAAGAGCACACCGGGTACGTGATGGGCGACCTGCTTTCCCGTCGCGGACAGGTGCAGGGGCAGGACATGCGCGCCAACGCCGTCGTCATCAACGCGATGGTGCCGCTGTCCAACATGTTCGGCTACGTCAACCAGTTGCGTTCGGGCACGCAAGGGCGCGCCAACTTCACAATGCAGTTCGACCACTACGAGCAGGTTCCGGCGAGCATCGCCGGCGAGATCATCGAGAAGTTCAAGTAGGCGCCTCGCCCCGCGTTCAAGGATAGGGCCTCGAAAGGAGTTCGGTTATGGGCAAGGAAAAGTTCGCGCGTACGAAGCCGCATTGCAACATCGGCACGATCGGCCACGTCGACCACGGCAAGACGTCGTTGACCGCGGCGATCACCAAGGTGCTGGCTGAGACGGGCGGCGCGACGTATACGGCGTACGACCAGATCGACAAGGCGCCGGAAGAGAAGGCGCGCGGCATCACGATCTCGACCGCGCATGTGGAGTACGAGACGAAGAAGCGCCACTACGCGCACGTCGACTGCCCCGGCCACGCCGACTACGTCAAGAACATGATCACCGGCGCCGCGCAGATGGACGGCGCGATCCTCGTGGTTTCGGCGGCCGATGGCCCGATGCCGCAGACGCGCGAGCACATCCTGCTCGCCCGCCAGGTCGGCGTTCCCGCGCTGGTCGTCTACATGAACAAGGTCGACATGGTCGACGATCCGGAGCTGCTCGAGCTCGTCGAGCTCGAGGTGCGCGAGCTTCTGTCGCGCTACGAGTTCCCCGGCGACGACATCCCGATCGTCAAGGGCTCGGCGCTGATGGCGCTCGAGAACAAGTCGCCCGAGATCGGCCATGACTCGATTCTCAAGCTCATGGACGCCGTCGACGCCTACATTCCGCAGCCCGAGCGTCCGAAGGATCAGCCCTTCCTGATGCCGGTCGAGGACGTGTTCTCGATCTCGGGACGCGGCACCGTGGTGACCGGGCGCATCGAGCGCGGCATCATCAAGGTCGGCGAGGAAGTCGAGATCGTCGGCCTGCGGCCGACGGCCAAGACGACGGTCACCGGCGTCGAGATGTTCCGCAAGCTCCTCGATCAGGGGGAAGCCGGCGACAACGTCGGATGCCTGCTGCGCGGCACGAAGCGCGAGGAGGTCGAGCGCGGCCAGGTGCTTTGCAAGCCGGGCTCCGTCAAGCCGCACACCAAGTTCAAGGCCGAGGCCTATATCCTGACCAAGGAAGAGGGTGGCCGCCACACCCCGTTCTTCACCAACTACCGGCCGCAGTTCTACTTCCGCACGACCGACGTGACGGAAATCGTTCAGTTGCCGCAGGGCACCGAAATGGTGATGCCCGGCGACAACGTGACGATCGACGTCGCGCTGATCGTGCCGATCGCGATGGAGGAGAAGCTGCGCTTCGCCATCCGCGAAGGCGGCCGCACGGTCGGCTCGGGCGTGGTCGTGTCGATCGTCGAATAAGAAGCGGATACGGAAAGGGGATGGGGCGGCTTCGCCGCCTCGTCCGCGCCGGCAAGGAAATAGAGCATGAACACGACAAACATCCGCATCCGTCTCAAGGCGTTCGACCACCGCGTGCTCGACGCTTCGACGAAGGAGATCGTGTCCACGGCCAAGCGCACCGGCGCGAGGGTCAGGGGACCCATCCCGCTGCCGACGCGGATCGAGAAATTCACGGTCAACCGTTCGCCGCACGTCGACAAGAAGTCGCGCGAGCAGTTCGAGATCCGCACCCACAAGCGGGTGCTCGATATCGTCGACCCGACCCCGCAGACGGTCGACGCGCTGATGAAGCTCGATCTCGCCGCCGGCGTCGACGTCGAAATCAAGCTCTGAAGGGATTTGTCGGGCGCCCATGCGGATCCAATCGCCAAGCGCCCTCGAAGGATCATCGCCAATGCGTTCAGGCATCATCGCTAAGAAGCTGGGCATGTCGCGCGTCTTCACCGACGCGGGCGAGCACGTCCCGGTGACCGTTCTTCACGTCGAGGGCTGTCAGGTCGTCGCCCATCGCACGCAGGAGAAGAACGGCTACACCGCGCTTCAGCTCGGCATCGGAAAGGCCAAGGTGAAGAACGTCTCCAAGGCCGAGCGCGGCCGGTTCGCGGTCGCGAACGTCGAGCCGAAACTGCGCCTCGCCGAGTTCCGGGTGGCGGAGGACAAGCTCATCCCCGTCGGCGCCGAGATCACCGCCGACCATTTCGCCGTCGGCCAATATGTCGACGTCACCGGCGTGACGATCGGCAAGGGTTTCGCCGGCCCGATGAAGCGCTGGAACTTCGGCGGCCTGCGCGCCACCCACGGCGTGTCGGTCTCGCATCGCTCGCACGGCTCCACCGGCGGCCGCCAGGACCCGGGCAAGACCTGGAAGAACAAGAAGATGGCGGGTCACATGGGCGTCGACAGGGTGACCACCCAGAACCTCAAGGTCGTGCAGACCGATGTCGAGCGCGGGCTGATCCTGGTCCAGGGCTCTGTGCCGGGCAACGCGGGCGGATGGATCGCGGTGCGCGACGCGGTGAAGAAGCCGCTGCCGAAGGATGCGCCCGTCCCCGGCAAGTTCCGAATTCACGAGCAGGCGGGCGCGCCGGCCGACGCGCCGAAGGGAGAGTGACGGTCATGAAATTCGACATGACGTCGGTAGACGGCGCAGCCGCGGGCTCGGTCGAGCTCGACGACGCGATCTTCGGCCTCGAGCCGCGCGCCGATCTCATCGCTCGCATGGTGCGCTGGCAGCTCGCCAAGCGCCAGAGCGGCGACCACAAGACCCTCGGCCGCGCGGACATCCACCGCACCGGCAAGAAGATGTACAAGCAGAAGGGCACCGGCGGCGCCCGTCATGGCTCGGCCCGCGTGCCGCAGTTCCGCGGCGGCGGCCGGGCGATGGGGCCGGTCGTGCGCAGCCACGAGCATGACCTGCCGAAGAAGGTGCGCGCGCTTGCGCTGCGCCACGCGCTTTCGGCGAAGGTCCGCGCCGGCGGCCTCGTGGTTTGGGACAAGGCGGAGCTGTCCGAAGGCAAGACAAAGATACTGCGCGAGTCGTTCGCCAGGGCGGCGATCGGCAACGCCCTCATCATCGACGGCGCCGCCGTCCACGAGAAGTTCGCCGCCGCCGCCCGCAACCTCCCCCAGATCGACGTGCTGCCGATCCAGGGCATCAACGTTTACGACATCATGCGCCGCGAGAAGCTCGTCCTGACCAGGGGCGCGATCGAAGCGCTGGAGGCGCGGTTCAAATGACCAAGGACGCTCGTCACTACGATACGATCGTCGCCCCGGTGATCACCGAGAAGGCGACGGTTGCGTCGGAAAGCAACCAGTTCGTGTTCAGGGTCGCGCGCGACGCCACGAAGCCGCAGATCAAGGCTGCCGTCGAAAAGTTGTTCGACGTCAAGGTGACCGCGGTCAACACGCTGGTGCGCAAGGGCAAGACCAAGGCGTTCCGCGGCGTTCGTGGCCGGCAGCAGGACATGAAGAAGGCGATCGTCACGCTTCGCGACGGCGACCGCATCGACGTGACCACCGGATTGTAAGGACCTTAGGACCATGGCTCTCAAGACTTACAAGCCGATGACGCCTGGCCTGCGCCAATTGGCCATCGTCGACCGCAGCGAGCTCTACAAGGGCAAGCCGGTCAAGGCCTTGACCGTCGGCAAGGCGGAGAAGGGCGGGCGCAACAATCACGGCCGCGTCACCGTGCGTTTCCGCGGCGGCGGCCACAAGCAGTCCTACCGCATCGTCGACTTCAAGCGGCGCAAGCTCGACATGCCGGCCAAGGTCGAGCGCCTCGAGTACGACCCGAACCGCACGAGCTTCATCGCGCTCGTCAAATACGCCGACGGCGAGCAGGCCTACATCATCGCGCCCCAGCGTCTTTCGGTCGGCGACGAGGTCGTGTCGGGCCAGCAGGTCGACGTGAAGCCCGGCAACGCCATGCCGCTCGCCAGCATCCCTGTCGGCACGATCGTCCACAATGTCGAGATGAAGATAGGCAAGGGCGGCGCGATCGCCCGCTCCGCCGGCGCCTACGCCCAGATTGTCGGCCGCGATCAGGGCTACGTCTCGCTGAGGCTCAATTCCGGCGAGCAGCGGCTGATCCACGGCCAGTGCTTCGCCTCGATCGGCGCGGTGTCCAATCCCGACCACATGAACTCTTCCCTCGGCAAGGCCGGCCGCAATCGCTGGCTCGGCCACCGTCCGCACAACCGCGGCGTCACCATGAACCCCGTCGACCATCCCCATGGCGGCGGCGAGGGCCGCACCTCCGGCGGCCGTCATCCCGTCACGCCGTGGGGCAAGCCGACCAAGGGCCGCAAGACCCGCAGCAACAAGTCCACCGACAAGTTCATCGTCGCCTCGCGGCACGCGCGCAAGAAGAAGGGCTGAGCCATGACGCGCTCGATCTGGAAGGGGCCGTTCATCGACGGCTATCTCTTGAAGAAGGCTGACGCCGCACGCGGTTCGGGCCGCTCCGAGGTCATCAAGATCTGGAGCCGCAGGTCGACCATCCTGCCGCAGTTCGTCGGTCTCACCTTCGGCGTCTACAACGGCCACAAGCACATTCCGGTGATGGTGTCCGAGGAGATGATCGGCCACAAGTTCGGCGAGTTCGCGCCGACCCGCACGTTCCACGGCCACGCCGCCGACAAGAAGGCGAAGAGGGCGTAACGCATGTCCAAGCAAGCCAATCCGCGCCGTCTTGCGGACAACGAGGCGAAGGCGACCGTCCGCATGCTGCGCGTCAGTCCGCAGAAGCTGAACCTGCTCGCCCAGCTCATCCGCGGCAAGAAGGTGGCGACCGCGCTCGCCGACCTCGAGTTTTCGCGCAAGCGGATCTCGGTCGAGGTGAAGAAGGCGCTCGAGTCGGCGGTCGCCAACGCCGAGAACAACCATGACCTCGACGTCGACGATCTCGTGGTCGCCGAGGCCTGGGTCGGCAAGGACATGGTCATGAAGCGCTTCGCGGCGCGCGCCCGCGGTCGCGCCGGGCGAATCGAAAAGCCGTTTTCCAACATCACCATCGTCGTGCGCGAAGTCGCCGACGAAGCCAAAGCCGCCTGAAGGAGGCAAGGATGGGTCAGAAGATCAATCCGATCGGGCTGCGCCTCGGCGTCAACCGGACATGGGATTCCCGCTGGTTCGCCGGCAAGAACGAGTATGGCAAGCTGCTGCACGAGGACATGAAGATCCGCGAGGTCCTGTCGAAGGGTCTGAAGCAGGCGGCGATCTCGAAGATCGTCATCGAGCGGCCGCACAAGAAGGCCCGGGTCAACATCCACTCGGCGCGCCCGGGCGTGGTCATCGGCAAGAAGGGCGCCGATATCGACAAGCTGCGCAAGCAGGTCGCCAAGCTCACCAATTCGGAAGTCGCGATTAACATCGTCGAAGTCAGAAAGCCCGAGGTGGACGCGACGCTCGTCGCCGAGTCGATCGCCCAGCAGCTCGAGCGCCGCGTGGCGTTCCGCCGGGCGATGAAGCGCGCCGTCCAGTCGGCGATGCGTCTCGGCGCCGAGGGCATCCGCATCAACTGCTCGGGCCGCCTCGGCGGGGCGGAAATCGCCCGGCTCGAATGGTACCGCGAGGGCAGGGTGCCGCTCCACACGCTGCGCGCCGACGTCGACTACGGCACGGCGACGGCTCACACCGCCTACGGCACCTGCGGCATCAAGGTCTGGATCTTCAAGGGCGAGATCCTCGAGCACGATCCGATGGCCCAGGACAAGCGCCAGGCCGAGGCCGACCATTCCTCCACCCATCGTCCGCGTCGCGAGCCGCGCGAGCGTGATCGCGAGCACGGCCACGGTCGTGAGCGCGAGCCGCGCGAAGCGGTCTAAACGGTCTATTGGAAGTCCACCGCCATGATGCAGCCAAAGAGAACCAAGTTCCGCAAGGCGTTCAAAGGCCGGATCCACGGCGCCGCCAAGGGCGGATTCGCGCTTAATTTCGGCGAGTTCGGGCTCAAGGCCATGGAGCCCGAGCGCGTGACCGCCCGCCAGATCGAGGCCGCCCGCCGCGCGCTCACCCGCCACATGAAGCGCGCCGGCCGCGTCTGGATTCGCGTCTTCCCGGATGTGCCGGTGTCGAAGAAGCCGATCGAGGTGCGCATGGGCAAAGGCAAGGGGGCGCCCGAGTTCTGGGTCGCCCGCGTCGCGCCCGGCCGGATCATGTTCGAGGTCGACGGCGTGCCCGAGGCGCTCGCCCGCGAGGCCTTCCTGCTCGCCGCGGCGAAGCTGCCGATCAAGACGCGCTTCGTACAGCGCGTCGCGGAATAGGAGAGCCTGAAATGAAGACGGCCAGCCGCCTTTCCGATCTCAGCGTCATGACGGAAGACCAGCTCAGCGACGAGGCGCTCAAGCTCAAGAAGGAGCAATTCAACCTGCGCTTCCAGAAGGCGAGCGGACAGTTGCAGGACACCGCGCGGGTGCGCGTCGTCCGGCGCGACATCGCCCGCGTCAAGACCATCGCAGCGCAGAAGCGCGCCGCCGCCAAGTCCAGGGACTAGACAATGCCGAAGAGAATTTTGCAGGGCGTCGTCGTCAGCGACAAGCAGGAGAAGACGCTCGTCGTCAAGGTCGAGCGCCGCTTCACCCACCCGCTGTTCAAGAAGACAGTGCGCCGGTCCAAGAACTACCACGCGCACGTCGAGAACAAGACCCAGAAGGTCGGCGACACGGTCTCCATCCAGGAGACGCGGCCGATCTCGAAACTGAAGCGCTGGATCGTCATCGACGAGGCGGCGGCGCATGAGTGACGGACCTTCGGGTTCGTAAGAGTTTCATCCAGGAGGCGATGAGCTTCCTTCAGGCGAGGTCCTGGCCCCTTTGGGGCTTTTTGGGAAACCGGTCTGAGCAGAAAGGCGATCAGGCCATGATACAGATGCAGACCAACCTCGACGTCGCCGACAATTCCGGCGCGCGCCGCGTGATGTGCATCAAGGTTCTCGGCGGGTCGAAGCGGCGCTACGCTTCGATCGGCGACATCATCGTCGTCTCCGTCAAGGAGGCGATCCCGCGCGGCCGGGTGAAGAAGGGCGACGTCATGAAGGCGGTGGTCGTCCGCACCGCCAAGGACATCCGCCGTCCCGACGGCTCCGTCATCCGCTTCGATTCGAACGCTGCGGTGCTCGTCAACAACCAGTCGGAGCCGGTCGGCACGCGCATCTTTGGCCCCGTTCCCCGCGAGCTTCGCGCCAAGAACCACGTGAAGATCATCTCGCTCGCGCCGGAGGTGCTGTGATGGCGGCGAAGATCAGAAAGGGCGACCGCGTCGTTGTCATGACCGGCCGCGACAAGGGCAAGACGGGCGAAGTGCGCCTTGTGATGCCGACCGAGGGCCGCGCGATCGTCGGCGGCGTCAATCTCGTGCGCCGGCATACGCGCCAGACGGCTCAGACCGAGGGCGGCATCATCAGCAAGGAGGCGCCGATCCATCTGTCGAACCTTGCGATCGCCGACCCCAAGACGGGCAAGCCGACGCGCGTCGGTTTCAGGACCCTCGACGACGGCCGCAAGGTCCGCGTCGCCAAGAGTTCGGGAGATCTGATCGATGGCTGACAAGAACGAGAAGGGCGCCGACAAGGGCGCAAAGCCCGCCAAGGGCGACGCGAAGCCCGGAAAGACGGACAAGGCCGACAAGACCGCCGCGCCGAAGGCCGGCAAGGGCGGCGCCGCGCCCGAAGCCAAGGGCGCAAAGCCCCGCAAGGACGAGTCGGCCGGCGCGGCCGCCGGCGCCGTCGAGGCCGCGCCGAAGGACTACGTCGCGCGTCTCAAGCAGCTCTATCGGGACGAGATCGTGCCGAAGCTCGTCAAGGAGTTCGGCTACAAGAATCCCATGGAGGTTCCGAGGCTCGAGAAGATCGTGCTCAACATGGGGGTCGGCGACGCGGTCAACGACACCAAGAAAGTGACGTCGGCCGCCGCCGATCTTGCGCTGATCGCCGGCCAGAAGCCGGTGGTCACCCGGGCGCGGAAGGCCATCTCGACCTTCAAGGTGCGCGAGAACATGCCGATCGGCGCCAAGGTGACGCTGCGCAAGACGCGCATGTACGAGTTCCTCGACCGCCTGGTGACGGTCGCGCTGCCGCGCGTGCGCGACTTCCGCGGCCTCGACCCGAAGTCGTTCGACGGCCGCGGCAACTACGCGCTGGGCGTCAAGGAGCACATTATTTTCCCCGAGATCGACTACGACAAGGCCGAGGCCATGCTGGGCCTCGACATCGTGGTCTGCACCACGGCCAAGTCCGACGCGGAAGCGCAGGCCTTGCTGCGGGCGTTCAACTTCCCCTTCCGGCAGTGAGCATCTCGAGCTCAGACGCGGAAAAACGGAGGCCTTGATGGCGAAGAAGAGTGCAATCGAAAACAACCTGCGAAAGCAGAAGCTGGCGAAGAAATTCGCCGGGCGGCGCCGCCGCCTGCTCGATGTGGCCAACGACGACTCGCGGCCGATGGAGGAGCGCTTCGAGGCGCGGCTGAGGCTCGCCGCCCTGCCGCGCAACGGCGCTGTCGTGCGGGTGCGCAATCGCTGCGAGGTGACCGGGCGTCCGCGCGGCTTCTATCGCAAGATGAAGATGTCGCGCATCGCGCTGCGGGAACTGGGCAACAAGGGCCTGATCCCGGGCCTCGTCAAGTCGAGCTGGTGAGGAGGCAAGCATCATGGCTGTCAACGATCCGCTTGGCGACATGCTGACCCGCATACGCAACGCGCAGATGCGCAAGCGCGGCAAGGTGTCCACCCCCGGCTCTTCGCTTCGCAAGAAGGTTCTGGACGTGCTCGAGTCCGAGGGTTACATCCGCGGCTACTCGACGACCGATTTCGGCAACGGCCGGAGCGAGTTCGAGATCGAGCTCAAGTATTTCGACGACGAACCGGTCATCCGCAAGCTCGAGCGGGTGTCGAAGCCCGGCCGCCGGGTCTATGCGACCGTCGACGCCATGCCGCGGGTCGCAAACGGCCTCGGAGTGGCGATCATGTCGACCCCGAAGGGGGTCATGGCCGACCACGCCGCGAGAGAGGCCCACGTCGGCGGCGAAGTCCTGTGCACCGTCTTCTGACGGCGCCGCAAAGCGAACTGGAACTGAGCTCATGTCGCGTATCGGCAAAAAGCCCGTCGTCATTCCCGCCGGCGTCACCGCCAAGCTGGAAGGGCGGACCATCGCCGTCAAAGGGGCGAAGGGCGAACTCAAATTCACCGCGCCCGAAGAGGTCGCGGTGACGATCGACGGCGGCGCGGTCCACGTCGAGCCCAAGGGCGAGGACAAGCGCGCCCGCGCCATGTGGGGCACGGCCCGCGCCCAGATCGCCAACCTCGTCGGGGGCGTGACGCACGGCTTCGAAAAGAAGCTCGAGATCAACGGCGTCGGCTACAAGGCGGCCGTCGCCGGCAAGAACCTGCAGCTCTCGCTCGGCTACAGCCACGACATCACCTATCCGATCCCGGCGGGGATCACGATCACGACGGGCAAGCCGACCGAGATCACGGTGGCTGGCGTCGACAAGCGGCAGGTCGGTCAGACGGCCGCCGAGATCCGGGCGTTCCGCGGTCCCGAGCCTTACAAGGGCAAGGGCGTGAAGTATGCCGGAGAGTTCATCTTCCGCAAGGAAGGCAAGAAGAAATAAGAGGCGTACGCTCCATGGCCAAGTCCAACAATTCCACCGAGCGGCGCAAGAGGCGCGTGCGTCGGGCGCTGGCCAGCAAGGCCGGCGATCGCCCGAGGCTCAGCGTCTTCCGGTCGTCGAAGCAGATCTACGCGCAGGTCATCGACGACGAGCGCGGCCAGACGCTGGCGTCCGCCTCCACGATGGAGAAGACGCTGCGCGAGCAGCTCAAGACGGGCGCGACGGTCGCTGCGGCGCGGCTCGTCGGCAAGGAGCTCGCCGAGCGGGCGAAGAAGGCAGGCGTCGCCAAGGTCGTGTTCGACCGCGGCGGCTACATGTACCACGGGCGCGTGAAAGCGCTCGCCGAGGGCGCCCGCGAGGGCGGTCTCGAGTTCTAGAATTGCTACGGAAGCGAGCGGGCGGCGTTTCAAGGCCGCGCCGCGATTGAGTGACGGAAGAGAAAGCAATGGCGCGTGAAGAAGGCGGCCGCGGCCGCGATCACAGACACGAGGAGCGCGACAGCGAATTTGTCGATCGCCTCGTCCACATCAACCGCGTGGCGAAAGTCGTGAAGGGCGGCCGCCGCTTCGGCTTCGCGGCGCTGGTCGTGGTCGGCGACCAGAAGGGTCGCGTCGGCTTCGGCCATGGCAAGGCGCGCGAGGTGCCCGAGGCCATCCGCAAGGCGACGGAAGCCGCCAAGCGCGGGCTCGTGCGCGTTCCGCTGCGCGAGGGGCGCACGTTGCATCACGACGTCAACGGCCGTCACGGCGCGGGCCGCGTCGTCCTGCGCGCGGCGCCTCCCGGCACCGGCATCATCGCCGGCGGCCCGATGCGCGCCGTGTTCGAGTCGCTCGGCGTTCATGACGTCGTCGCCAAGAGCCAGGGCTCGTCCAACCCCTACAACATGGTCAGGGCCACGTTCGATGCGCTTGCGCGCGAGGATAGCCCCCGCTCCGTGGCCCAGCGCCGCAACCTCAAGGTGTCGACCATCCAGTCGCGCCGCCAGGGCGTCGAAGCCGACGCCAGCAACTCCTGAAGGGACGGCCCATGACGACGGCGAAGACAATCACGCTCGTGCAGGTCGCAAGCCCGATCGGCCGGCCGGGCTCCCAGCGCGCGACGCTGAAGGGCCTCGGGCTGAACAGGATCGGGCGCAAGGCGAACGTCATCGACACGCCGGCCGCCCGCGGCATGATCGCCAAGGTCGCGCATCTCGTGCGGGTCGTGGACAGCGAGTAGACAGATGAAACTCAACGAGATCAGCGATAACGCCGGCGCCACGAAGGCCCGCATCCGCGTCGGGCGCGGCATCGGCTCGGGCAAGGGCAAGCAGGCCGGCCGCGGCGGCAAGGGCCAGACGGCGCGCTCGGGCGTGCGCATCAAGGGCTTCGAGGGCGGCCAGATGCCGCTTCATCGCCGCCTGCCGAAGCGCGGCTTCACTCCGCCGAATCGGCTCGTCTACAACGAGGTCAACCTCGGCCGGATCCAGAGCGCGATCGATGCAGGCAAGCTCGACGCGGGCCAGACGATCACCGCCGAGTCGCTTCTCAAGGCCGGCGTCGTCACCCAGCCGCGCGACGGGGTGAAGATTCTCGGCTCCGGCGAACTCAAGGCGAAGGCTGCTTTCGAAGTCGCCGCCGCGTCGAAGACCGCAGCCGCCGCCATCGAAAAGGCCGGCGGAAGCCTCAAGACCCTCAGGGCCCAGGCCGAGCCCGCCCCCGCCGCGCCATAAACGGCGGCGGGGTTGCCGATGGCGCGGCCGCTGACCATGTGATACGCGCTTCGCGCCCGTTTCCGACGGGCGGCGAAGCGACCTTTTTTGTAAATTCTCGCGCCTCTCTGCCAGGGAGCGCCGACCGGAGAGCGTCATGGCGTCGGCCGCCGAACAGCTCGCAGCCAACATCAACTGGTCGGCCTTCGCCAAGGCGGACGAACTCAAGAAGCGCATCTGGTTCACCCTCGGCGCGCTCGTCATTTTCCGCCTCGGGACCTACATCCCGCTGCCCGGCATCGATTCCGACGCGTTCCAGGCCGCCTTCCTCGGGCAGAAGCAGGGCGTGCTCGACATGTTCAACATGTTCTCGGGCGGCGCCGTGCAGCGCATGGCGGTGTTCGCGCTGAACATCATGCCCTACATTTCGGCATCCATCATCATCCAGCTCCTGAGCTCGGTCGTCCCCTCGCTCGAGGCGATCAAGAAAGAGGGCGAGCAGGGCCGCAAGGTCCTCAACCAGTACACCCGCTATCTGACGGTCGTGCTGGCGATGTTCCAGGCCTACGGCATCGCGATCGGGCTCGAGGGACGCGCCGGCGTCGTCAGCGACCCGGGCATCCTCTTCCGCGTCTCGACCATCGTGACGCTGACCGGCGGAACGATGTTCCTCGTCTGGCTCGGCGAGCAGATCACCGCGCGCGGCGTCGGCAACGGCTCGTCGCTCATCATTTTCGCCGGCATCGTCGCGCGCCTGCCGCAGGCGATCGTGCAATTGTTCGAGCTTGGCCGGCAGGGCTCGATCTCGACCGGCCTCGTGCTCGCCGTCATCGTGATGGTGTTCGTGGTCGTCGCCTTCATCGTCTTCATGGAGCGCGCCCAGCGGCGCGTGCCGATCACCTATCCGCGCCGCCAGGTCGGCAACAAGATGTACGAGGGGCAGAGTTCCTTCCTGCCCCTGAAGCTCAACACCTCGGGCGTCATCCCGCCGATCTTCGCCTCCTCGCTGCTGCTTCTGCCGACGACGGTGGCGAACTTCGCGCAGGGGACGACGAGTTCCGGGATTCTCACCACCATCAGCACGCTGCTCGGCCGCGGCAGCGTGCTCTATCTGACGCTCTATGTCGCGCTGATCGTGTTCTTCGCCTTCTTCTACACCGCGACCGTCTTCAATCCCGCCGACACCGCCGACAACCTCAAGAAGCACGGCGGCTTCATTCCGGGCGTGCGCCCAGGCGAGCGTACGGCGCAATACATCGACTACATCCTGACCCGGATCACCGTTCTGGGCGCGGGATATCTGGCCCTCATCTGCCTCTTGCCCGAATGGCTGATTTCCTATGCGGCGCTGCCATTTTATTTCGGCGGCACCTCGCTTCTGATCGTCGTCAACGTTACGATGGACACCGTGGCGCAGATCCACGGACATCTGCAGGCGCACCAGTACGAAGGACTGATTCGCCGTGCTCGACTGAAGGGACGGAAACGATGAGGCTCATTCTGCTGGGGCCGCCAGGCGCCGGCAAGGGCACGCAAGCCACGCGGCTTGTGGAGAAGTACGCGATCCCGCAGCTCTCGACCGGGGACATGCTGCGCGCGGCGGTCGCCGCCGGAACGCCGATCGGGCTCAAGGCGAAGGCCGTGATGGAATCGGGAGCGCTCGTCTCGGACGCGATCGTCGTCGGGATCATCGCCGACCGCATCGCCGAGCCGGACGCGAAAAACGGCTTCATCCTCGACGGCTTTCCGCGCACGGTGAAGCAGGCCGAGGAGCTGGACTCGATGCTCGCCGCCAGAGGGCTGAGGCTCGACGCCGCCATCGAGCTCACGGTCGACGCGGAAAAGCTCGTCGGCCGGATCGTCAATCGCGCGGCTCAGGCGAAAGCCGCCGGCCAGCCGGTTCGCAAGGACGACGATCCCGAAGTGTTCAAGTCGCGCCTTCAGGCTTACGAGCGCGACACCGCGGCCGTGACGCCGTTCTATCGGGCGCGCGGCCTCCTGCGCGAAGTCGACGGAATGGCGCCGATCGACACGGTCTCGGCCGCGATCGACAAGGTGCTGAGCGAAGTCGCCCCCGCGTGATGAGGGCGCATGCGGACGACGAGGCCGTGATCGAGCGGCGCGGCGCCGCGGGCGTCGTCGTCCTCAATCGGCCGAAGGCCCTGAATGCGCTGACGCTGACGATGGTGCGGCTGATCGCGGCGGCGCTCGACGGCTGGGAGCGCGATCCGACGGTGACCCGCGTCGTCATCCGCGCCGCCGGCGAAAGGGCGTTCTGCGCCGGCGGCGACATCCGCCATCTCTATGAACTCGGCCGAGCCGGCGCCCACGCCGAGCAGTTGATCTTCTGGCGCGAGGAATACCAGCTCAACCGGCGCATCCGGCTCTATCCGAAGCCCGTCGTCGCGCTCATCGACGGCATCGTGATGGGCGGCGGGGTCGGTGTGTCGATCAACGCGTCCCACAGGGTCGCGGGCGAGGGCTTCTCCTTCGCCATGCCGGAAGTCGGCATCGGCTTTTTCCCGGATGTCGGCGCCACCTATATCCTGCCGCGGCTGGCGCATCGCGCCGGCGTCTATCTCGGCCTCACGGGCGCGCGGGCCGATGCGGGCGATGCGCTCGCGCTCGGCCTCGCCGAAGCCTTCGTTCCCCGCTCGGCCACCGCGGCGCTCGCGCAAGCGCTCGAAGCCGAGGGCGACGTCGACGCGACGCTCGGCCAATTCTCCGCGCCCCCGCCCGCCTCCGCTCTTATGGCGGAAGCGGCGACCCTCGACGCCGCATTCGCCCCGGCCACGGTCGATGCGATCCTCAATGCGCTTGACGCGCGGCAGGCCGGCGGATCGGCCTTCGCCGCTGCGGCCGGCGCCGCGATCCGCTCGAAGTCGCCAACGAGCCTCGCGATCGCGCTCCGCCAGATGGCGCTCGGGCGGGCGGCCAGCTTCGACGAGGCGCTGCGGATCGAGTTCCGGATCGTCTCGCGCGTCTGCCGTGGGCGCGACTTCTACGAAGGCGTCCGTGCGCTGATCATCGAAAAAGACAATAAGCCGGTCTGGAGCGCGCCTCCCTCGGGCGCCGAGGTCGACGCCTATTTCGCCCCGCTCGGCGCGGACGAACTCACCTTCGCGAACGCCGCCGCATGACCTATCGCTTGCGCCAGAGTCGTGACGGCGCGATCGAGTTTGTCGAACAGATCCCGCCGCGCCATCTCGACGGCAAGCCGAAATCGGCGTTCGAATCGTTCAATTGGGAAACCGCGCTCCTCTGGTACGTGCGGACGCTCGCCTGGGTCTGGGTCGGCAAGGGCCTGTTCAACTGGGCCATCATACTCGGCGTCTTTCCCGGCCTCGGGAGCTTCATGAGCATGACGCTCGCGCTCCAGGCGACGATCGTCGCCTTCGCCTGCTTCGATCTTCTGGCCGGCGTGGGCTTATGGCTCGCCGCGCCCTGGGGCGGCGCGATCTGGCTCCTCTGCGCCGTGGTCGAGGCAGCCTCCCCGATCTTGAGTCCGAAGGCCGCCTCGATCGGCATTCTCGCGGCCGGCCTCAACGTCCTCCTCGCCGCCGGCTACTTCTTCTTGAGCTGGCGGGCGGTGCGCGAACGCGGGTGACCCCAAGTCATCCGGGGCGGATCGAGCGTCATTCAATCCACTGTTTACCAGCCGGCGAAAACGATGGATTCACAATGATTGTTAGCGCCGTCTTCAGGGCCTCTCATTACAGTCGGATTCACGGCCGGTCTGAATTGAACCTCGGCCCGGAAGAGACCGGCAGGCGAGCAGTCTATGTTAAATCCGATGAAGACTCAGACGATGGCCAATATCGAGGAAGCTGAGCCTCCTGTCGCCAATCTATACTTGGAGACGCTGACGATGGTCGAGCGGCTTCATCGCCGCCTGCTCGACGTCATCAAGGACGAGTTCGACCGTCGCGGACGCTCCGAGGTCAACGCGGTTCAGGCGCTGCTGCTCTACAATATCGGCGGCGAGGAACTCACGGCGGGGGAACTCCGCTCCAAGGGCTATTACCTCGGCTCGAACGTCTCCTACAATGTGAAGAAGCTGGTCGAGCAGGGGTTCCTCCACCACGCCCGCTCGCGCGTCGACCGCCGGGCGGTCCGCATCAGCCTTACCGAGAGCGGCAGGGACGTGCACGACATCGTCGCGGGGGTCTACGCCAAGCATGCGCGCACGATCGAGCAGATCGGCGGCGTCGCCGGCGGCGAACTGGCCCGCATCAATGTGTCGCTGCACCGCCTCGAGCGCTACTGGACCGACCAGATCAAATATCGGCTGTAATAACCGGACGTTAACCGCAAGCTGGTTTCAAGGGGCGCCGCAAGGGCGCCCCTTTGCGTTCGTCGGCCGGATCGGCCTTAAATTCGCCTTTGTGAAACCTATTTTCGCGGGTCATAAGCGGGCGGGCCACTTGGGCCTGTCCCGCTGGCGCTTCAAGGCGGGATTCGGGTCGTTGGGGAGTTGGATTTCGATGGGAGACTGGACCGTCCTCCGGCATTCGCGGCGCGCCTCGTTCGGCGCCGCCCTAGGCGCGTTGGCGATCGCCGCTCTGGCCGCGCCGATCGCGCGGGCGCAGGGCGACGATCAGGCCGAATGGCCACAAAGCTACGAAGTCCTCGCCCCATATGGCGGTCGATCGGGAAGCCACCCCCATCCTCTCGCCCGCGACCGTCGACGCGACGCAGGCCGCGATCCAGAAGTATCAGGACATCGTCACGCGCGGCGCCTGGCCCGTCGTGCCCCCGGGACCGGAACTCAAGATCGGCGCGAAGGGCCCGAGGGTCGAGGCGCTCCGCCAGCGGCTCGTCGCCTCCGGCGATCTCGATGCGGTCGCCGCCGAAGGCTCGGTATACAATTCGTTCGTCGAGGCCGCGGTGAAGCGCTTTCAGGCCCGTCACGGCGTCGGCCAGAGCGGCGCCGTCAACGAGGCGACGCTTGCCGAGATCAACGTGCCGGCCGCCGCCCGCCTCGCCCAGCTCGAGACCAACATCGTCCGCCTGAAGGCCTATTCGGGCGATCTCGGCCAGCGGTTCGTCGTCGCCAACATCCCGGCCGCCGAGGTCGAGACGGTCGAGAACGGCCAAGTCTATTCCCACCACGCCGCCGGCGTCGGCAAGATCGACCGCCAGTCGCCGATCATGCAGACCCACGCGACCGAGATCAATTTCAACCCGTTCTGGACGGTGCCGCCCTCGCTCATCAAGAAGGACCTCATCCCGAAGATGAAGGCGGACCCGAACTATCTGGCGGACGAGAAGATCCGCGTGTTCGACGCCAAGGGCGAAGAGGTGCAGCCCTCGGTGATCAACTGGAACACCGACGACGCCACCCACTACAAGTACCGCCAGGACACCGGCGCGGATCTGAATTCGCTCGGCTTCGTCCGCATCAACATCCCGAACCCCTACGGCGTCTACATGCACGACACGCCGACCAAGGGCATCTTCGGCGACGATTTCCGCTTCGTCTCCTCGGGCTGCATCCGCGTCCAGGACGTCCGCGATTATGTCGCCTGGCTCCTCAAGGACAATCCCGGCTGGGGCCGCGACCAGATCGACGAGGTCATCCGCTCGGGCGAGCGCGTCGACGTGAAGCTCACCCAGCCGATCAACGTCTACTGGGTCTACGTCACCGCCTGGGCGACGCCGGACGGCGTCGTGCAGTTTCGCCCCGACGTCTATCAGCGCGACGGCGCTGGGCCCGGCCCGGTCGCCTCCGCCGTCCCGGCGCAGCCGCTCGCCGTTCCGCAGGATTGACGCTCGCGCTCGGCGTCGCGCAAGGCGCCGGCGATCGGCGCTCGCCGTTTTTTGTCTGCGAGCGCCCGTCCGGTTGACCCAGATCAATGTGGGCGCCGGCGGAACCTGCAAATCTCCTCGTCAGATCCGGCGAGACCTCCAAGACGTCACCGACGCAGGTTCCTCCGCCGCATTCGAAAAGTTCGGGCCGGGCCGCTTAAGCGCCCCCGGCCCGACTTGCTTTTTGGGCGATGCTTCGGCTCGCTCTCAGCGTCGACCTCAGTGACTGACATCGGCGGCCGCCGGCGGAAGCGCATCGTCCCGCACATGGACCACCGCCACGCCGTCGGCGTAGAGGCGCCGCCATCCCGGGCGCCGGTCGAGCCACGCCACCACGCGCCGGTCGGGCGGAAAAATCGTCCAGGCGATGTGATAGCGCGCGAGCGTCGCCTCGACCGTCGCCGGGTCGCCGTCGGCGAGCCTGCCGTACAGACCGAGCATGGCGTCGCGATACATCTCCGCCCGGCCGTCGATGAACGGTCGCACGTGGGCGAAGATCAGGTAGCCGCCGAACCCGTAGTCGTTGAGGACCGGCTTGTCGCGCAGGCCCTCGGGGACGGCGGCGAGCGCCGAGATCGGTGCGCCGGGGCCGTCCGTCCGGATGATCGGAGACCCGACCCGCACGAGCGTGAGGACGAGCGCGCCGGCGAGCGTCGCAAGCAACGCCATCCGCGCTGCCGGCCGCACGTCGTCGGCAGGGGCGCCCCGATCGCCTCCCTTATCGGCCTTGCGAGCAGCATCGGCGCGACGAGCCCGAGGAGCTGCGCGTGGCGGACATGCGCCAGAGCCAGAACGGCGAGGGAGACGACGAGCGCGACGCGGATCGGCGGCGCGCGCATCGGCCGCGTCAGGGAAAATCCGATAAGCGCGATCAGCGCGACCTCCATCGGGCCGAGGCGGCTGAAGTCCGCTGCGCCCCACTCGCTGATCCGGGAAAGGTTCTCGACGCTCATCAGGCGGAACGGAAGGAGGAGCGCCTCGACGCCATAAGGGTTGACGAGGGCTGCGCCGAGGGCCGCCAGGCCGAACATCGTCCAGCCGCGCGCCGCTTCGAGCCGCGCGTGAGGTTTCGCGGCCATGACCGCCTCGCAGGCGAAGGGAACGACGAGGGCGAGGCCAAAGAGGAAACCGCCGTGCAGGTTCGACCACAGCGTCATGAGCGGCGCGAGCGCGAGGCTCGGACGCTGGTCCCGGTCGCGCGCATCGAGAAGCCCGACCGTCCAGATCGCGGCGATCGGCAGCGCGAGAACATGCGGGCGCGCGAGCAGCGTCGGAGTCCACAGAGCGACCCCGAGGGCGAGCGTCACCGCGAGCGCCGTCCCCGACAGGTCGCGCGCCAGTCTGACGCCCATCACGACGGCCGCGGCCCCGACGGAAAAGGCGGTCAGGAGGGCGACGCCGCCCCAGCCGTCCGTCCGGTAGGCGGCGGCCAAACGAAACTCGGAGAGCCATTCGTGCGCCGTCCAGGGCGCGCCGGGCATCGAATGGCTGAAGGGGTCGGTGCGCGGAACGCCATGCGCCATGATCCAGTCGCCGGTCGCCACATGCGACCAGGTGTCGCCGTCGGCGAGAACGGCGGGCGCGAACGCCGCGAGCGCCATCAGCGCGAGCGCGATCAGCGCGATGATGAGGCCAGAGGTTGCGACCGCGTATCGTTCGCCGCTCGCCGCTCCCGAATTGTGAAGCGCGAGAGCCATAATGGCCCGAGCATCGGCTCAGGCGCGATAAGGCCGGGTTAAAAGCCTCGCGCGGATCGACCGCGTTTGAATCGCGCCCATCTTGTGCGAACCCTCGCCTGACGCAGCGGCAAGATGAAAACGGAGGCGGACATGGCGGCGCCCGACGGCGACAGCGGCGGATTGCATGGGTGGACGCGGCGTATCCTCGGTGGGATCGGCGGGCTCGTCCTTGCGACCGGCGTGCTCGGTACGGTCATCAGCGCGTACTTCCAGCAGCGCAACTGGGCCTATCAGAACCGCGCCGACAAGATCGACAAGGACGCCGCCGCCGTCATGACGGCGCTCGACAGTCTGAACCGGATCGTCGACGAAAAGTTTCTGTCGGCCTACGGCCTCGACGACGCGATCAAGAACCGGTTCGAAGGCGACAAGCTCAACGACGTGGTCACGCGCTTCTCGGCCGCCGACAAGGCCTGGGAGCAGCAGCACCAGAGCCTGGCGACGACGCTCGAAATCGTCATCGATTCCCAGTTCGGCGTCGACGGCCTTGCCGCGGTCGACAAGGCGCGAGGCGCCGATTGCGGTCGTCACGCGCTCGACGGGCTTCTGTCGGGCGCCGGACCGCTGCCGGTGCGCGCGGTGCTCGAAGTCCTCTATAGCTGTCAGACCCGGCTGAAGCAGAACATCGAAGCCTCGCTCAAGGCGCGCGAAGGAAACGGCGGGACATGGCCTGCCGCCGTCGCCGAACCCGATCCCGGCCGCATGGCGCTCGGCCACATCTGGCGCGCCCAGAACGTCCTGCAATGCCTCATGGTGCAGCGCGCGGTCGAGATCCGCGGCCAGCCTCTCGGCCTCTCGTTCGTTCCCATGGCCGAGCCGGAGCGCGGCGCGCCCTACACGCTGTCGGACGCGGATCGGGCGCGCGAGGAGCGCTGCGTTGCGCCCTACCGGGACGATCCGGCGTTCGGCGCCTCCGCCGGCAAACCGACCTGACCCCCTCTCCCCGTGAACGGGGGGAAGGGACGAAAGAGGCGCGCGCCGGGCAGGCGCTCAATCGCGATCTGCGCGACGGGCGATGAGCGAGGCGACGAGCGCCGTCCAGCCGGTCTGATGCGAGGCCCCCAGCCCCTCGCCGTCGTCGCCGTTGAAATACTCGTAGAAGAGCGGCTGCTCCGTCCAGGGCGAAGCGGGGCGGAAGAGGGCGGTCCTTCCGTCCGCGGGCCTGCGCCCGTCCGGCCCCTTGAGGAAGAGCTTCACCAGCCTTTGCTCGATCTCTGCCGCCGCTGCCGCGAGATTTGCCTTGCGCCCCGACCCGGTCGGAAGCTCGACCGTGAAATCGTCGCCGAGCACCCGGCCGAGCTCGCGGAGCGATTCCACCGCGAGCAGGTTCAGCGGAAACCACACCGGCCCGCGCCAGTTCGAATTGCCGCCGAACAGCGGCGTCGTCGATTCCGCCGGCTCGTAGTCGAGACGCGCGTCGACCCCGCCGAGACCAATGACCAGCGGATGGTCGCGATGGTAGCGCGACAGCGACCTCAGGCCATAGGGCGACAGGAACTCGCTTTCGTCCAGCATGCGCGACAGCACGCGCGTCAGCCGCCCTCTGTCGAGAAGGCAGATCAGCTCGGTGTCGCCGTCGCGCGTAAAATAGCGCTCGAAGCCCATGAGGTTGGGCATGTTGTCGATGAACCATTTGGCCCGGGCGCGGAAATTCGGCAGTTTCTCCCACAACGACGACGGCAGCTGGCAGGAGGCGAAGACCGGCAGGAGCCCCACCGCCGAGCGCGCCCGGACGATCTCCGTCGAACCGTCGGCCCGGCGGATCCGATCGTAGAAGAAGCCGTCGGCCTCGTCCCAAAGCTGATCCATGGCGCCCGCGATCGCGGCGAAATGCTCGAAGAACTTGACCGCGATGTCCTCGTAGGACGAATCGTGGTTGGCGAGGCGGAGCGCCATCTCGAGCATGTTGAGACAGAACTTCGCCATCCAAGCGGTGCTGTCGGACTGTTCGAGCACGCCGCACTGGGGCGCAAGCGTCGAACGGTCGAACGGGCCGATGTTGTCGAGCCCGAGGAAGCCGCCCTCGAACACGTTGTCGCCGAGCGCGTCCTTGCGGTTCACCCACCAGGTGAAGGTGATGAGCAGCTTCTGGAAGACGCGCGCCAGGAAGTTGAAGTCCTTGCCGCCGTCGATGCGGAAGACCGTCAGCGCGGCCCAGGCGTGGACCGGCGGGTTGGCGTCCGAGAAGTCCCATTCGTAGGCGGGAAGCTGCCCGTTCGGGTGCATGTACCATTCGCGGAAGAGGAGCAGGAGCTGGTGCTTGGCGGCGGCTGGGTCGATGCGGGCGAGCACGATGCAGTGGAAGGCGAGGTCCCAGGCGGCGAACCAGGGGTACTCCCACGTATCGGGCATGGCGATGATGTCGTGCGCGTTGAGGTGGCGCCATTTCGAGTTGCGCCCCGTCAGGCGGGCCGGCGGCGGCGGGGGTTGACCGGGGTCGCCGTCGAGCCAGCGGGCGACGCTGAAATGATAGAATTGCTGGCTCCAGACCATGCCCGCGTAGGCGGAGCGCATCAGCGCGGCCTCCTCGTCGGTCGTGTCCGGCGGCCTGAGCGCAGCGTAGAATTCGTCCGCCTCGCGGAGCCGCGTCCTCATGACGGCTTCGAAGGGCTTGCCGAGATCGGCCTCGCCCACGACGTCGCCGCGGCGCAGTCTCAGCCGCAACTCGGTTTCCGCCCCGGCGGCGAGCGACAGGCGGTAGCGCGCCGCTGTTTTCGTGCCGCGTCGCTCCGGATTGACGGTGGCTGCGCCCGCGACGACGAAATCGTTGATCCCGTCCTTGGGGTAGGGGGTCGTGGCCTTCGCGCCGTAGAGGAGCGGAAGGTTGGTCTCATTGTCGCAAAAGTAAAGCTCGGGCGCGCGTCCGTCGGCGCCGGGCCCCGCCGACAATCGCCAGACCCCGCCCGTCTCGTCGGTCGCGATCGCCTGCGCGCCGACGCCCTCGGGAGGGCCCGCGACGATGGTCGGCTTCGTCGTCGCCTCGTCCCACGACCAGCGGTTGCGCCACCAGAGCGTCGGCAGGACGTCGAGGGTCGCGGCGTCCGGTCCCATGTTGCGGATGCGGATGCGGATGCAGAGGTCGAACGGCGAGGCCTTCGCGTAGTCGACGGCGATCCGCCAGTAGCGGTCGGAATCGAAGATTCCCGTGTCGGCGAGCTCGAACTCGGACTCCTTGCGGCTGCGCCTTGCGCTCTCCTCGCGCAGCCGCGCGTAGGGAAACTCCTCTTGCGGATAATGGTAGATCCAGCTCAGCCACGAGGCGGTCGGCGTCGCGTCGGCGTACCACCAATATTCCTTGACGTCCTCGCCGTGGTTGCCCTCGGGGCCGGTCAGTCCGAAGAGCCGCTCCTTGAGGAACGGGTCGCGGCCGTTCCACAAGCTCAGCGCGCAACAGATCATCTGCTGGCGGTCGCAGACGCCGGCGATCCCATCCTCGCTCCAGCGATAGGCGCGCGAGCGGCCGTGCTCGTAAGGGAAGTATCGCCACGCGTCGCCCGAGGCGCTGTAGTCCTCGCGCACCGTTCCCCAGGCGCGCTCGCTGAGATAAGGCCCGAGCGCCTTCCAGTCTCCGGCGTGGTCGACGGTCGATTCCGCCGCGCGCAGGCTTTCGGCGGTGAGAGGCGCAGGCGCGCGCGGAGGTGAGTCGGACAGCGTGCCCTCCTGCCGCCCGAAGGCGGCCCCGATCGGAATCAGGGCGGGAGGTTAGAAAAAAAGGGGCGCTCACGCGAGCGCCCCTTTTAAGCCGCGTCCGTCCGCCCGCGTCTACGCGGTCGAATGCGTCTTGCGGCCAAGCGCCGCCTGCGCCGCCGCGAGGCGGGCGATCGGCACCCG
This sequence comes from uncultured Alphaproteobacteria bacterium, assembly GCA_963829505.1. Lineage (GTDB taxonomy): Bacteria > Pseudomonadota > Alphaproteobacteria > Rhizobiales > Beijerinckiaceae > Roseiarcus. Next base: position 1,745,563 of record CAWHIL010000003.1, on the reverse strand, counting down.
GAAGGGCGAGCACGACACGTAGTCGAGGTGCGCGCTTTCGCAGAAGGCGATCGAGGCCGGATCGCCGCCGTGCTCGCCGCAGATGCCGAGCTTGATGTCCTTCCGCGTCGCCTTGCCGCGCTCCGCGGCGATCTTGACGAGTTCGCCGACGCCCGACGTGTCGAGGCTGACGAACGGATCGGCGGGCAGCAGGTTCTTCGAGGTGTAGACGCCGAGGAACGAGGCCGCGTCGTCGCGCGAGATGCCGAGCGTCGTCTGGGTGAGATCGTTGGTGCCGAAGGAGAAGAATTCGGCGCTCTCGGCGATCTCCCCCGCCCTCAGCGCCGCGCGGGGCAGTTCGATCATCGTGCCCACGTGATAGGGCACGGTGACGCCGGTCTCCTTGGCGACCTCGGCCCCCGCCGCGACGATGAGCGGCTTGATGAGGTCGATCTCCGGCTTGCCGAAGACGATCGGCAGCATGATCTCGGCCGTGACCGGGGTTCCCGTCTTCTTGCCGGCGTCGACGGCGCCGAGGAAGATCGCCTTCGCCTGCATCTCGGCGATCTCCGGATAGCGCACGGCGAGGCGGATGCCGCGGAAGCCGAGCATCGGGTTGAATTCGTGCAGCTCGGCGGCGCGCGTGCGCAGCTTGTCGGCCGGCACGCCCATCGCCTTCGAGACCTCCTCGACCTCGGCGTCGGTCTTCGGCAGGAACTCGTGCAGCGGCGGGTCGAGCAGGCGGATCGTCACCGGCAGCCCGCTCATGATCTCGAAGATGTCGGCGAAATCCTTGCGCTGCATCGGCAGGAGCTTGGCGAGCGCCGCCCGCCTTCCTTCCTCCGTGTCGGCGAGGATCATCTCGCGCATGGCGACGATCCGGTCGCCCTCGAAGAACATGTGCTCGGTGCGGCAGAGCCCGATGCCCTCGGCGCCGAAGGAGCGCGCCGCGCGCGCGTCTTCCGGCGTCTCCGCGTTGGCGCGGACCTTCATGCGCCGGACCGCGTCCGCCCAGGTCATGAGGGTGGCGAAGTCGCCGGTCATTTCGGGCTGGATCATGGCGACAGCCCCCTTCATCACATGCCCGGCCGAGCCGTCGATGGTGATGATGTCGCCGCGCTTGAGCGTCACGCCGCCGGCCGTCATCGTCCCCTTGGCGTAGTCGATGCGGATGGAGCCCGCGCCCGAGACGCAGGGCTTGCCCATGCCCCGGGCGACGACCGCCGCGTGCGACGTCATGCCGCCGCGGGTCGTCAGGATGCCCTGGGCCGCATGCATGCCGTGGATGTCCTCAGGCGAGGTCTCGACACGCACGAGGATCGTCTTGCGGCCGGCCTGCGCCGCAGCCTCGGCGTCGTCGGCGGAGAACACGATCTCGCCGCTCGCCGCGCCCGGCGACGCTGGCAGCCCGCTTGCGATCGGCTGAGGCTTCGCCTTCGGGTCGAGGGTCGGATGCAGCATCTGATCGAGCGCGCTTGGCTCGACCCGGGTGATCGCTTCGTCGCGGGTGATGAGGCCCTCGTTGGCCATCTCCACGGCGACCCTCAGCGCCGCGCGGGCGGTGCGCTTGCCGTTGCGGGTCTGGAGCATCCAGAGCTTGCCGCGCTCGATGGTGAACTCCATGTCCTGCAGGTCTTTGTAGTGCCGCTCGAGCAATTGCGTCGTGTCGGCGAACTCCTTGAAGATCGTCGGCATCAGGGCTTCGAGCGAGGGCTTGTCGGAGCCCGCGGCCTTGCGCGCCCGCTCGGTGATGTTCTGCGGCGTGCGGATGCCGGCCACCACGTCCTCGCCCTGGGCGTTGACCAGGAACTCGCCGTAGAGCGCGTTCTCGCCGGTCGAGGGATTGCGGGTGAATGCGACGCCGGTCGCCGACGAGTCGCCCATGTTGCCGAACACCATGGCCTGGACGTTGACCGCCGTGCCCCAGTCGGCGGGGATGCTGTTGAGGCGGCGATAGGTGATCGCGCGCTGGTTCATCCACGACGAGAAGACCGCGCCGACCGCGCCCCACAACTGGTCCTTCGGCTCCTGCGGAAAGGCCTTGCCGGTCGCCTGCTGGACCTTGGCCTTGTATTCGACGATCACCTCGCGCCAGTCGCCGGCCTTGAGGTCGGTGTCGAGCGTATAGCCTTTGCCGTCCTTGTAGTGCTCGAGGATGTCCTCGAAATTGTGGCTGTCGATGTCGAGCACGACGTTCGAGTACATCTGGATGAAGCGGCGATAGCTGTCATAGGCGAAGCGCTCGTCGCCCGACATCTTGGCGAGCGTCGTCACCGCCGTGTCGTTGAGGCCGAGGTTGAGCACGGTGTCCATCATGCCGGGCATCGACGCGCGCGCGCCCGAGCGCACCGAGAGGAGCAGCGGATTGGACGGGTCGCCGAAAGTGTGGCCGGTGAGTTTGCCGACCTTCGCCACGGCGGCGTCGACCTGCGCCGCCAGATCGGGCGGGTAGCTCTTGCCGTTGGCGTAGAAGTAGGTGCAGACCTCGGTGGTGATGGTGAAGCCGGGAGGCACGGGCAGGCCGAGATAGTCCATCTCGTGCAGATTGGCGCCCTTGCCGCCGAGCAGGTTCTTCATCTCCCCCCGACCTTCCGCGGCCTTGCCGCCGAAGGAAAAGACCCACTTCGTCATTGTTCGCTCCTCGCGTGAATCGCGGGAGCCGAGTTCGCCTCAGCTCCGCGCGTGCAGTCCCAACCCGAAGCTCACCCAACCTGCGCCATGGAAAAGCAGATCGACGCCGAGCAGCGTTCCCAGAACGTAGACGCTGTCCATCGGCCAGTGGCTCACGATGACGAGACCCAAAAGAATGGTGACCGTCGCGGCTACGAATACCAGCAGGCGAGGCTGAAGGGGCGGTAGCCGAAAGGCTAACACGAAACGGACGGCGCCCGCGGCGATCAGGCCGGCGCCGAGCACGAGGGTCAGCACGACCGACGCGAGAACCGGGTTGACGATGCAAATCACGCCCGCCGCGAGATAGAGCACGCCCCCGATCACCCAGAGAAAGAACATGCCCCAGCTTCGGGCGTGCATGCCGATGGCGATCTCCGCCACCCCCGCGATCAGGAACAGGATGCCGTTCAGCGTCACCGTCGCGATGGTGGCGACGAGCGAAAAGACGAGCGCGCCGACGCCGAGAAGCACCAGCAGCACGCCGAATGCGGTGATCGAAGCCCATTTTCCTTCGAGGCGCTCGACCGCCTGCCCGAGGCTATGGCTGGATGTCGCGGCGTTGGTCATGGTTCGCGTTCCCTCCTCGGTGGCGTCAGCGGGTTCGTTTCAGGTCGCCAAGCACCTGCGCCGCGTACTCGACCATCGGGACGATGCGGCCGTAGTTCAGGCGCGTGGGACCGATGACGCCGAGGACGCCGGCGACCCGACGGTCGCCGCCGCGCAGCGGGGCGGCGATCATCGACGATCCGGAGAGCGAAAATAGCTTATTCTCGGAGCCGATGAAAATCTTGACGCCGTCGCCGGTTTCGGCGCGGTGCAGAAGCTCGATGACCTCGGTCTTGGTTTCGAGGTCGGCGAACAGGGTTCGGATCCGCTCGAGGTCGTCGGCCGCCCGGAGGTCGCCGAGGAGATTGGCCTGGCCGCGGACAATGAGTTGATCGCGCGCTCCCGAAGCGCCGGCCCACGAGGCGAGCCCGGCCTCGACGAGACGAGCCGCGATCGCGTCGAGTTCGCCGCGCGCCAGGGCGCGCTCGGTCTCGACTTCGGTCGTGAGTTCGCCAAGCGTGCGTCCGCGAATCCGGGCGTTGAGATAGTTGCCGGCCTCGACAAGCGCCGAGGCGGGCAGGCCGGCCGGCGTGCCGATCACCCGGTTCTCGACCGAGCCATCCTCGGCGACCAGCACGGCCAGCGCTCTTTCCGGCTCGAGCCGCAGGAATTCGACGTGCTTCAGGGACGGGTCGGACTTGATCGTCAAGACGACGCCGGCCCCGCGCGTGAGGTCGGAGAGCACGCTCGTCGTCTCGGCCAGCGCGCCCTCGAAGCCGCCCCCTTCGGCCGCGGCGCGCACCTGCGCGTCGATCCGCGACCGCTCCTCCCGGCCGAGATCGCCGAATTCGAGTAGCGCGTCGACGAAGAAGCGCAGGCCGAGCTGGGTCGGCAGCCGTCCCGCGCTCGCGTGCGGCGCGTAGATCAGGCCCATCTCCTCGAGGTCCTGCATGACATTGCGCACCGAGGCCGGGGAAAGCGCCGTCGGCAGGGTGCGCGACAGATGCCGCGAACCGACCGGCTCGCCCGTCGTCAGGTACGAGTTGACGATGCGGCGGAAAATCTCGCGCGATCGCGCGTTGAGATTCGCGAGCGCGCCCGTTTCAGCGGCAGGGCGGTCGGCGGGCAAGGCCATGGCGCAGGGACAATGGGCGCAAGGGAACTCGGGCGCAAGGCGAGCCTGCGCGCCGGATCGTCGCGGAACGAATGGTGTAGACCGGAGCGCGGTCGCGTCTCGTTCGGTCGCAAAGCGGCCCGGGGCGCAGCGTCAAGGGTCGCAACGGTCGGGGACATCTCGACCAGCAGCGGACTGGACCGTGGAGCGTGTATGGACTACCTTAGTAAGAGGTAACACCTCTTCCAACGAGGATTGCGTGGCGACGACATCCATCAAGCTCGATGACGAAATGAAGGGGCGCGTACAACAGCTTGCTGATGCTCGCCGCCGCACCGCGCACTGGATCATGCGCGAGGCGATCGCACAGTACGTTGAGCGCGAAGAAAAGCGCGAGGCCCTGAAGCGCGAGACGCTCAGCGCGTGGGAGGAGTTTCAAACCACCGGCCTGCACACGACCGCCGAGGAAGCAGATCGGTGGCTGGCAAGCTGGGGAACTGAAGACGAACTGCCGCCCCCCACATGCCACGAGTGACGTTCGCGCCGGCGGCGATCCGAGACCTGCACCGACTGCGGGAGTTTCTGCGTCCCAAGAGTCCGGATGCTGCGCGCCGGGCGGGGGAGGCCATCCGTCAGGGCGTGAAGATTCTCGGCGCGCATCCGCGAATGGGCCGTCTGATCGATGACCTGCCCGAGCAATATCGCGAATGGCTGATCGGCTTCGGCGACAGCGGCTATGTGGCCCGGTATCGCATCGACGACGACGCCGTGACGATCCTTGCGGTTCGACATCAGAAAGAGGCTGGATATTAGGCGACGGGCGACCTCCGAAGTCGAAGCCGTGGCGCGCCCGCTTCGCCCGCGCATTTGCTCCCCGCGCGCCGCCGCGTAAAGTGGCGTGGTCGATCACGCAAGGACCCATGACCCCCATGTCCACGCCCTCGCCCCGAACGGGCGGACAGATCCTTGTCGACCAGCTTGCCGTCCAGGGGGTCGAGCGGGCCTATTGCATTCCAGGCGAATCCTATCTCGCCGCGCTCGACGCGATGCTCGACTCTCCGATCAGGCCGATCGTCTGCCGCCAGGAAGCCGGCGCCGCGATCATGGCGCTGACGGAAGGGCGTCTCACCCATCGCCCCGGAATCTGCTTCGTCACCAGGGGGCCCGGCGCGACCAACGCGGCGCATGGCATGCATATCGCCGAGCACGATTCCGCGCCCATGATCCTCTTCATCGGCCAGGTCGAGCGCGGCATGCTCGGCCGCGGCGCGTTTCAGGAAATGGACTATCGCGCCTTCTTCGGCTCGGTCGCCAAGTGGGTCACCGAAATCTCGAGCCCCGCCCAGATCCCGGAGGTGGTGCAGCGCGCCTTCCACGTCGCCATGCAGGGCCGTCCAGGCCCGGTCGCGATCGCGCTGCCGGAAGACATGCTCGTCGAGATGGCCTCGGTCGCCGACGCGCCGAGGGCGGTCGCGGCCCCCATCTGGCCGGGGCTGGCGCAGATGGCCGAGCTTCAGAAGATGCTGTGGGCGGCCGAGCGGCCGATCGCCATTCTCGGCGGTCCGGGCTGGAGCGCCAGAGCGGGCGCCGCCTTCGCCCGCTTCGCCGAGCGGTTCGACATGCCCGTCGTCGGCTCCTTCCGGCGCGCCAGCGCCTTCGACGGCGAGCACGACCATTACGCCGGCGAAATCGGCCTCTCGGCGAACCCGAAGCTGAAGGCCCGCATCGAAGGCGCCGACCTCGTGATGCTCGTCGGCGGGCGCATGTCGGAGGCCGCTGCGCAAGGCTACACGCTCTTCGGCATTCCGGCGCCCAGCCAGCGGCTCGTCCACATCCACGCCGACCCGCACGAGATCGGCTGGAATTATCATCCGACGCTCGGGATCGTCGCCACGACGGCGGAATTCTGCGCCGCGCTCGAAGGCTTGCAGCCGCCGCCCGCACTTCCCTGGTCGGCGGAGACACGGGCTGCGCGGTCGGACTATCTCGCCTGGAGCGAGCAGGCGCCGATCAATCCGGGACGGGTGCAGGTGAGCGAGATCATGTTCGCGCTCCGGCGCCGCGTTCCGGACGCGATCTTCGCCACCGGGGCCGGCAATTTCACCATCTGGGCGGGTCGCTTCCTGCGCTTCCGCAAGATCGAGCAGCAGCTTGGGCCGACGTCGGGATCGATGGGCTTCGGGCTGCCGGCGGCGATCGCCGCGGCGCAGGTCTTTCCCGGCAGGAGCGTCGTCGCCTTCTCCGGCGACGGCGATTTCCTGATGAACGGCCAGGAGTTTGCGACCGCGGTCCAATATGCGCTGCCGATCGTCGTCGTCCTCATCGACAATGGCATGTACGGCACGATCCGCATGCATCAGGAGCGCGAGTTTCCTGGGCGGGTCGTCGCCTCCGACCTCAGGAACCCCGATTTCGCGGCCTATGCGCGCGCCTTTGGCGGCCATGGCGAGACGGTCGAGGAGACCGCCGAGTTTGCGCCCGCCTTCGAGCGCGCGCTTGTCGCGGGCCTGCCGGCGATCATCCACATCAAGATCGATCCCGAGGCGATCACGCCCGCGACGACCTTGAGCGCCATCCGCGAGGCGGCGCGGAAGCGCGCCAGCGGGTAGAGGCGCCCCCACGCGGACATCGTCTCATTCAGGCACACAACGGCGCATCGCGCCCTTCCGTTAGGTCCGTCACGTTTTGCGCCGCGCGGTCGCAAAACGTTCGCGACACGGTCCCGTTTTCGCCACCCACGCCTCTCCCCGCGCCGCGGCACGATCGATGCAGCCGGCCTGATCGAAAGAGAGAGGATTGCGACCACGATGAACAAACACACCGCCGCCGACATCACCTGGGCCGACGCGCTCGCCGCGCTCGGCGACATCGTCAATCCATCGCGCGAAGTCCTGACCTGGGCGTCCGCCAACTGGGACGACGCCTCGACCTGGCTGATCGGACGCCTCGGCGATTTCGCTTCCGGCCGCCGCGACGAGGTTTCCGGCTCGGAAGCCTTCTACATCGCCCATCTTTGCGGCGAGAAGCGCGAGACGCGCGCCTATCCGATCCTCTGCCGCCTCATCGCCGAGGACGCGGGCATCGCCGAATGGCTCGACGACGCGGTGACGGAGACGCTGCCCGGCGTCCTGATCAGCGTCTTCGACGGCGATACGGTCCCCTTGCGCCGGGCAATCGAGTCCGCGCGCGGCGACGAATTCGCGCGGGCCTCGGCGCTCGCCGCGCTCGGCTATCTCGTGCGCGCCAGGCTCGCGATGAGCGACGCCGACATGCGCGCCTATCTTCTCCGGGTTCGTCGCGACGCCCGGCCGCGCCGCGACTCGGTCTTCTGGATGACCTGGGCCTCGACGGTCGCCAACCTCGGCTACGAGGACATGGACGCCGAGATCGTCAGGCTCCGATCGGACGGCTTCATTCCCGACGGCGATTTCGACTGCTCGGCGTTCAAGTCGCGGCTTACGCTCGCCCGGTCAGACGCCGCGGGTCTCTCGGGTTTCGCGTTCGACCACATCGCGCCGCTCGAAGACGCGACGTCCGCGCTTCTGCTCCTCGCCGGCGCCGAGGCCGCCCGCGACGCCTGTCGTCTGCGCGACATCGTGAGCGCCGTCGATCGCCCGATGTGACCTCTCGTCAGCCAGGCGCGTAGGATGCGGGGTCAATCGTCCGCGGTCGCCCCGGAAGCGCAAGCTCGGTTTCCTGCGCGCGCGTTCTGGCGACAACCCGGCCGCGGCGAAGGACCGCGAGCCGGGTCGCCCTCAGCCGAACCGCCTCGATCGGATCGAACGCCTGCAGGAGCACGAGGTCCGCGTTCGCGCCGACCTTGAGGCCGTAGTCGTCGAGCCCGAGGATGCGCGCGGGGATCTCGGTCACCGCGTCGAAGGTCCAGCGGATCGCCTCGCGGCTGGTCATCGGCGCGCCATGCACGGCCATATGCGCGACGTCGAGCATGTCGGCTTGCCCAAGCCCGTACCAGGGGTCCATGACGCAATCCTGCCCGAGCGCGACCGGGACGCCATGGGCGCGCATCTCCGCGATCCGGGTGATGCCGCGACGGCGCGGGTAAGTGTCGTGGCGCCCCTGCAGCGTCAGGTTGATCAGCGGATTTGCGATCGCATTCATGCCGCTCTCGGCGATCAGCGGCAGGAGCTTCGAGACGTAGTAATTGTCCATCGAATGCATCGAGGTCAGGTGCGAGCCGGTCGCCCGGGCGCCGAGGCCGAGCCGATGCGCTTCGGCGGCCAGCGTCTCGACGTGGCGCGACATCGGATCGTCGCTTTCGTCGCAGTGAAGGTCGACCCTGAGCCCGCGCCGCGCCGCGATTTCGCACAACGCCGTGACGGAGGCTGCGCCGTCCGCCATCGTGCGCTCGAAATGCGGGATGCCGCCGACGACGTCCACGCCGAGGTCGAGCGCCCGCTCGAGGTTCCGGGCCGCCGACGGCGACCGCAAATAGCCGTCCTGCGGGAAGGCGACGAGCTGGAGATCGAGATAAGGCTTCACCTTGGTCCGCACGTCGATCAGCGCTTCGACCGCGAGCAGCCGGTCATCGCAGACATCGACGTGGCTGCGGACGGCGAGCAGCCCTTGCGAAACCGCGAGGTCGCAATAGCGCAGCGCCCGCTCGGCGACCTTTTCATGCGTCAGATGCGGCTTGAGTTCGCCCCAGAGCGCGATCCCCTCGAGCAGCGTGCCCGACTGGTTGAGACGCGGCTCGCCAAGCGTCAGCGTCGCGTCCATGTGGAAGTGACAGTCGACGAACGGCGGCGACAGGAGATAGCCGCCGGCTTCGACAGTCTCGCCCGCTTCGGCCGCGAGGTTCGGCCCGATCGCGGCGATGCGGCCGGCCGACACGCCGACGTCCTGCCCCTTCCGCCCGTCGGGGAGCGTCGCGTTGCGGACGACGAGGTCGAAGGCCATCCGATTTGCCCCTAGTCCACGCTGATCCCGCTCCGCCCGGCTTCCCCGTGGGTCGGGCTCGGGAAGCGGTTCGAGGTGAAGCGGATGACGAGCACGGCGAGCGCCAGGATAAGCGTCGCCAAAGCGAGAAACAGGATCTCCGTATCCGCTCCCCCCTGCTGCTCCTGCACATAGCCGATGGTGTGGCGGGTGATCGCCGTGATCCCGACATAGAGCAGGAAGCGGACGGGCAGGTGGTTGGTGCGGAAATAGATGCCGACCATCGAGCCGATCTCGAGGTAGATGAAGAGCAGCAGCAGGTCCTCGATCGACGGCGAGCCCTTCTGCATCATGCCCCAGAAGGCGGCGACCGCCGCCCAGACGGTCGCAGCCCCGATGGCGAAGAGGCCGAGCAGGTGGAAGCCGTCGGTGAGGAGGCGGCCGATCGGATCGGCGAGTTCGCGCATTCGCTTGTCGGCCGCCCGTAAAGTGGATCTCGTGTCCGTCATGGCCCCTGGCCCTCGTCCTCTTCCGGCGCGGGATTGGAGGCATCGCGCCGGAAGCGCTTGCCCGCCCTGATAGAGCGCGAGACGGCCGGGGTAAGTCAATCTCTCCGAGCGGCCCGGTCGCGAGCGGGACCGGCGGCCGGCCCTGAGACCAGAAAGGCCCCAACGCCGTCATTTCAGCTCGTAGCAGTTCAGCACCGTGTGCGGCATGCGCGTGACGTCGAACAGGACGCCGCACTGAACGAGCGCATTGACGCCCGGATGGCGGAAGAGAATGAGCGAGGTGCGGTTGTCGTAGCCGCTGGCGTAGCCTGCGATCTCCCAGCCGTCGGCGAGGAGTCCGGCGATTGTTGTCGGCGTGTCCGCCGCGCCGGCGCGCGCGGCGATCGCGGCGAGGGCGACCGCCAGGGTGAAGCGTTTCAGCATGACAGTTGCCTCATGGTTCGAGCGTCGCTTCGCCTTGCCTCCCGACCCGGGCCCTGATATCTCCGCCGGCAAATTCCTCCCGTCAATTCATAGGATTTTCGCAATGGCCGCGCGCCAGTTCATCTACCACATGCAGGGTCTGACCAAGACCTATCCGGGCGGCAAGAAGGTGCTCGAAAACATCAACCTGTCCTTCTATCCGGACGCCAAGATCGGCGTGCTCGGCGTCAACGGTTCGGGTAAGTCGACGCTTCTGCGCGTCATGGCCGGCATCGACACCGAGTTCGTCGGCGAGGGATTCGTCGCCGAGGGCGCCAAGGTCGGCTATCTGCCGCAGGAGCCGCAGCTCGACCCCTCGCTCGACGTCAAGGGCAACGCCATGCTCGGCGTCCGGGAGAAGCAGGCGGTCCTCGACCGCTACAACGAACTGGCGATGAACTATTCCGACGAGACGGCCGACGAGATGACCAGGCTTCAGGACGAGATCGAGGCGAAGGGCCTCTGGGATCTCGAAAGTCAGGTCGAGCAGGCGATGGACGCGCTCGGCTGCCCGCCCGACGACGCCAACGTCGAGAGCCTGTCGGGCGGCGAGCGGCGGCGCGTCGCGCTCTGCCGCCTCCTGCTCGAGAAGCCCGAGCTCCTGCTGCTCGACGAGCCGACCAACCATCTCGACGCCGAGACGGTGAACTGGCTCGAGGGCCATCTTCGCCAATATCCCGGCGCGATCCTGATCGTCACCCACGACCGCTACTTCCTCGACAACGTCACGGGCTGGATCCTCGAACTCGACCGCGGCCGCGGCATCCCCTACGAGGGCAATTATTCCTCCTGGCTGAAGCAGAAGCAGAAGCGGCTCGAACAGGAGAGCCGCGAGGACGTCGCGCGCCAGCGGGCACTGGCGGAAGAGAGCGAGTGGATCGCCTCGTCGCCCAAGGCCCGGCAGGCGAAGTCCAAGGCGCGCATCCAGCGCTACGACGAACTCGTCAAGAAGCAGGCCGACAAGGCGCCGACGACCGCGCAGATCATCATTCCGGTCGCCGAGCGGCTCGGCGACAACGTCATCGATTTCGAGGCTCTCTCGAAGGGCTACGGCGACCGGCTCCTGATCGACGACCTCACCTTCAAGCTGCCGCCCGGCGGCATCGTCGGCGTCATCGGCGCCAACGGCGCCGGCAAGACCACGCTCTTTCGCATGATCACCGGCCAGGAGAAGCCGGACTTGGGGGCGATCAAGATCGGCGAGAGCGTTCAGCTCGGCTACGTCGACCAGTCGCGCGACGCGCTCGACGGCAAAAAGACGGTGTGGGAGGAGATTTCCGGCGGCAACGACATCATCCACCTCGCCAAACGCGAGATGAACTCGCGCGCCTATTGCGGCGCGTTCAACTTCAAGGGCGCCGACCAGCAGAAGAAGGTGGGCATGCTCTCGGGCGGCGAGCGCAACCGGGTGCATCTCGCGAAGATGCTGAAGAGCGGCGCGAACCTTCTGCTGCTCGACGAGCCGACCAACGATCTCGACGTCGACACGCTGCGCGCGCTCGAGGAGGCGCTGACCGATTTCGCCGGCTGCGCGGTCATCATCAGCCACGACCGCTTCTTCCTCGACCGCATCGCGACCCACATGCTGGCCTTCGAGGGCGACAGCCACGTCGAATGGTTCGAAGGCAATTTCGCCGACTACGAGGAGGACAAGAAGCGCCGCCTCGGCATCGACAGCGTCATCCCGCACCGGCTGAAGTACAAGAAGTTCTCGCGGTGATTCAGCCCACCTTTTCACTCAGCCACATCTTAATCAGCGACTGATACGGGACGTCGCGCTTGTGGGCGGCGATCTTGATCCGTTCGAGCAGGCTGACGGGAAGCCTGAGCGAAATGGCCGTCGTGCTCGGCTGAAGGTTCGGCAGGCGCACGCGCTCGGCCTTGCTCCAATCGAGATCGGCGGTGAAGTCCTCACGCTCCCAGTGCGCGCGCTCTTCGGCTTCCGACGCGAAGGTCTTAGCCGTCCTTGCCATAGGCGATCCTTTCTCTCGAACTCATTTCCCGCGCGGAAATGACGCGTATCAACGTCCCATCCGCTCGAAGCGTGAAAGTGACATGCAACCGCCGCGCCTCATCGGTATGGCCGAGCGCGTGAAAGCGAGCTTCCGTGATGCTATGCCGCTCGTCCTTGAGGACAAGCAACGGCCAATTTAAAAACGCCTGCTCGGCCTCCGATTGACTGACGCCGTGCTTGTCGGCGCTTGTTCGCGCGTTTCCTACATCCCACTCGAAGCCGACGACCCGGGTCCAGTCGATCATTGTGGTATATTATAGTAATATACATTCTCGGGTCAAGTCGACCGCGCCTATGCTGTCGGTAGCAGACGATATGTCCGGTTTTGGTAGCGCACGATCTGTCCGGTAGCTTCGCGGCCCTTTGGGGGTCGGGAATCTTTTTCACCGTTGGGAATCGGCGGAGCTCAATCAGGAGGAGGCGGCGGAGTTGCTCGGGGTCGACGTCCGGACCTTTCGGCGATGGACGCGCCGCTACGACGAGGAGGGTGAGGCCGGCCTGCTCGATCGGCGGCTTGGCAAGGCGTCCGGCAAGCGGGTTCCGGTCGACCGCGCGGAGGAAGTGGAGCGGCTCTACCGCGAGCGCTACCAGGGCTTCACGGTCAAGCACTTCCACGAGCATCTGGTGAAGGACCACGGCTTCGGCTGGGGCTACACATGGCTGAAGCTGCATCTGCAGTGGAAGGGGGTCGTGGCGAAGGCGCCGCGCAAGGGGGCGCATCGCAGGAAGCGCGAGCGGCGTCCGCTGCCGGGGATGATGCTGCATCAGGACGGCTCGCGGCATGCCTGGCTCGAGGGCCAGCCGGCGCTCGATCTGATCGTGACGCTCGACGATGCGACCGGCGCGATCTACTCGGCCTTTCTCGTGGAAGAGGAAGGCACGCACTCGACCTTGCGGGCGCTGAAAGAGGTTTTCTCGGAGCACGGCCTGCCGATGAGCCTCTACACCGACCGCGGCAGCCACTACTTCCAGACCTCGAAGGCGGGCGAGATCGACCGGGACCATCCCACGCAGGTCGGCCGGGCGCTCAAGCAGCTTGGGGTCGAGCACATCGGGGCATTCTCGCCGCAGGCGCGCGGTCGTTCAGAACGGGCTTTCCACACGCTTCAGGATCGTCTGGTCAAGGAGCTCCGCCTCGCCGGGATCACGACCGTCGAGGCGGCCAACGCTTTCATCCGCGACCTCTACCGGCCCGCCTACAACGCGCGCTTCGCCATCGAGCCGACCGGCGAAGGATCGGCCTTCACCCCGATCCCGGGCGTCGACCTCGACGAGATCCTGTGCGTGCAGGAGGAGCGGCAGGTCGGCAACGACAATTGCGTCTCCTACCGGACGCTCAAGCTCCAGATCCCTGAAACCCCGATGCGCCCGCATTTCGTCAGGGCGCGGGTTCGGGTCCACGCCTACCCCGACGGCTCCCACGCCCTCTTCCACGGGCCAAGATGCATCGGCCGCTACGACGAAAAAGGACTGCTCAAACAGATGCTTCGCGCCGCCTGAATCCGCTCGGCGGCGCAGCCTGTGGACATGTGGACGACGCTTCGCCTCGCCCACATGACCACAGGAGAACAGAACCAGAAGAAGCGGACACTTGATGTGCTATCAAAACCGGACAACTTAATTCGCTATCGACAGTCGACCGCGCCTATGCGATCGCCCGACCGAGGCCGTCGTCCAGGCGCGCTTAGCGGCGCCCCTCAGTGAAACGGCGCCCAGAAGGCGGCCATCGCCAGCGGGCCGAGGTTCATCACCGCCCAGGCGATGACGGCGGCGACGTCGGTCGAGCCGAAGACGGGCCCGGCGGTCGCCGTCACGACGGGGCGGCGGGTCATGGCAGGGTTCATCGGGTCGGTGCGGACGGCGCCGCGGTTGTAGTCGGTCATGGGAATCGCTCCTCGATGGGTCTGAACTCAAAAACGGTCAGCCTCCGGGCGATGTTCCAGTGCGCCCGTTTTTCGCTTCCCCCTGAGCCCGCTCCCGCTCAAAATCGCCTCCGGGACGGACCGTGGCGCCGTCTCGGGCCGGGAAACCTTTGCTTCGATCGGGGACAAGGGACGCAATGAACAGCGGAACGCACGACAAGATCCTCGCCATCCTCGGCGGCGGAAGCGAAATGACGCTCGCGACCGTGCGCTCCGACGGCTTCCCCCATGCGACGACGGTCAGCTACGTGCACGACGACGTGACGCTCTATTTCGGCACGGCGGCGGATTCGCAGAAGGCGCGCAACATCGCGCTGAACGACAAGGTATCGCTCACCATCAATCTGCCCTACGACCGGACGGAAGAGATCCTCGGCCTTTCCATGGGCGCGCGCGCGCATCGCGTGACCGACGCCGCCGAGATCGCGCACGTCGGCGACCTCATGCTGCGCCGCTTTCCCGAAGGCGCGGATTTCGGCCCGGACGAGGGCGACAGCATCGCCATCTTCGCCATCAAGCCCGTGGTGATCTCGGTTCTCGACTACAGAAACGGCATCGGCCACACCGAACTCGTCACGATCTGATGGTGCTTCTGAAATGACGCCGCCTGCGCCCCCGCCCTCCTTGTGGGGGCGGGACGGGGTGGGGGGTCACGCTGGCCTCGGGATTGCTGGCGCCAAGGCTCACGATTCCGATCGGCGTGACCCCCCTCCTTGTTCCTCCCCCACAAGGGGGAGGAGACGGCGCCTCGCCGACCACGCTCCTGGCTTCACCGCAGCGTTTCCCCGATCTTCTCGAGCAGGAAGGCCGTGCCGCGCTCGCGCGAGCCGTCGTCGTCGTATCCGTCGAGAAAGACGCCCTGCTCGGTGACCTTGAGCGTCGTGCGGCCCGGCGCCTCGGCCGCAAGCTCCATCGTCGCGAGCGAAACCGAGATCTTCACCTGGTCGAGATGCATCACATAGCTGTAGACGATCCGCGTCAGCGGCACGATGTCGTGATAGACGGCGTCGAAGGCCGAGACGACGCCGCTCTTCCAGCGGCCGCTGGCGCGCTCGACGCCGCCTTGGCGAAAATCCATCGCCCGCTCGCTCTCGCTCCATTCGGCGGCGCTTCCGCCGAACCATTTGGCCTTGGCTTGCGGGTCCGAGAGGGCCCGCCAGACGCGCTCGACCGAAGCCTCGTAGGTGCGCTGAACGGTGAAGGCGCCGTGCGAGGCCGAGCGCGTCGCCTCGCGGCGCATGACTTCGGCGGACAATCTGTCGAGCGTCTGATCCCAGCCCTTCGGCGCTCCTTCGGCCATCCAGGCCGCCGCGGGGTCGATGATCGTATAGCTTTGCGTCACGTCGAGACGCGTCTCCGCGACGTCGCCGGAGAAGACGACCTCGGTCAGCGCCCGAAAGAGGGCGCGGCCGTTCGGCTCCTCGATCACGAAGTCGATCGTGAGGCGCTCGAACGGCTTCGCCTCCCTGACGACGCCGCGCGCCCAGTGCCGCTCGCCCTCAGGCGAGCGCATCAGCACTTCGAACGGCCCGCCGACGCGCATCTCGACGTTGGCTTCGTCGACGACGTAGCCAGCCGGGGCGAACCATCGCCTGACGGCGTCGGGGCTCGTCCACGCGTTGAACACGCGCTGGCGCGGGGCGTGGAAGCTGCGCGACACGCGCACCGG
The DNA here is from genome assembly GCA_963829505.1 of uncultured Alphaproteobacteria bacterium. GTDB lineage: Bacteria > Pseudomonadota > Alphaproteobacteria > Rhizobiales > Beijerinckiaceae > Roseiarcus. The sequence continues at coordinate 1,729,779 of CAWHIL010000003.1, read as the reverse complement.
CTTCAGGGTCTTCGCGGTCTCGTTCATCAGGCGTCTCCTTGGTCGCGGGTTTCGTCGAGATAGTCCTGCAGCCGATCGAATCGGTTTTCCCATTCGGCCCGCCGGTCGCGGATCCAGCCTTCCAGGCGGCCGAGCGCATCGGGTGCGACGCGGCACATGCGGACCCGCCCGGTTTTCGTCGAGGCGACGAGACCCGAGGCCTCGAGAACCGCAAGGTGCTGCATCACCGCCGGCAGCGACATCGCCAGCGGCCGGGCGAGCGCCGTGACGGAAGCCGGCTCGCGCGTCAGCCTCTCCACGATGGCGCGCCGGGTCGGGTCGCCGAGGGCGTGAAAGGCGCGGTCGAGCGCGGCGGTTTGGTTAAGCATATGCTTTAGTAACCGAGCGCTGACAGTTAAGCAAGTGCTTTATTTTCGGGAGGCCATGGGCTTCAGGCGCCGTGCTCGTGACGCGGAAGAGCCAAGGCGCCTGACGGCGCCCGCGTCGATGGTCGGAGCAAGCCCGACCATGACGCGGGGGAGGCGGGAGCTCCGGACGTTGCTGCGTTGGACCCGCTGGGCGCCGCCGTCCTGGCCGGGCTTGGCCCTGGGCTTGACCCTGGGCTTGGCCCGGCCATCCACGCCGCGCCGTCAGGCGCGCAGGTCGCGCGGTAAGCCTTTGTTTGGCAATGCGATTTTAGGGGTTTCCTTGACAAAATCAGAAACAAAGCATAGGCTGATTCCGATGAGCCAGAAAATAAGCCACATCGCGCCCGGGCCCAGCGCCCGGTCGCCGATCGGCGCGCGCCCGCATGGGATCGCTCGCCGTCGCCTGAGCGGACCGCCTGGCGGCCGGCGTCGCGTCACGCGCCGATATCCGCCAAGATGGGGGCCCGTCTTCGCGAGGAGCGAAGCGACGCGGCGATCCAGACCCTCCGGCTGCCTCCGATTAAATCGGCGGATTCTTGCGCGGAACGTCTTGAAGCCTGGCGGCCTCTGGATCGCCACGCTTGGCTCGCGATGACGGCCGTGCGAGCCGATTTCCTGGCAGTTGCATTCGCCCGGAAAAACGGCTGCAAACCATTGGAAAGGTTCAATTCACGCCCGGAAAACAGGGTCGGCCGCGGAACTCGAACGCGCGACAGCTTCGAGGTTGGTTCGTTCGCATCGCCGGCCCCGGCAACGAATTTCGGGCCAGAAAGGCGCCGCAAGTGTCTGAAAACGCACAAAACGGAAGCCGAAATGGCGCCGCCGACAGATCGTCGAGACCCGAGCCGCCGGCCGCTCGCCGAGCCCTGCATTCGCCCGCAGCTCCCAAGCTGGGGCTCCGTCATCGCGAGGAGCGAAGCGACGTGGCGATCCAGAGACGCCCGCCTCCGGCAACCGGCGGATTTCTCCGTCGAACGTCCCAAAAGCGTGGGCGCGGCAGGCTCTGGATCGCCACGCTTCGCTCGCGACGACGGCAGCAGGAGCCGACGGCTTGGGAGTTGCATTCGCCCGGAAAATCGGCCGCAAGCCCTTGCAAAGGCTCAATTCACGCCCGGAATTTCGCGGGTCGCCGACCCGTCGTCGCGCGCGGCCTGGCGGCCGTCAGCTTTCCCCGCCGCCGGCGGCGAACTTCTTCTTGAGCGCCGCCACCACATTCGCCGGCGCAAAGGAGGAGGCGTCGCCGCCCATGGCGGCGATCTGGCGGACGAGGGTGGCGGTGATCGGCCGAACCGGCGAGGAGGCGGGCAGGAAGACCGTGCGCAGTTCGGGCGCCATGGAGCCGTTCATCCCCGCCATCTGCATCTCGTAGTTGAAGTCGGTCGAATCCCGCAGCCCCCGGACGATGATGGTCGCCTTCGCCGCGCGCGCCGCTTCGATCGCCAGGCCGGTGAAGCTGATCACCTCGAGGCTGCACCCGGATCCCTTGAGGATCGGCGCCGCCGCCTCGCGGATCAGCAGAAGCCGCTCCTCGACGGTGAAGAGTCCGACCTTGTTCGCATTGGACCCGACGCCGATGACGAGCTTGTCGCAAAGCGCGCTCGCGTGATCGATCACGTCGAGGTGTCCGTTGGTCATCGGGTCGAACGAACCCGAGAAGAAGCCGATGCGCGTCATGGGCTCAAAGCCCTAACCCGCGCAGCGCGCCGCCACAAGACGCTTGGGCCTGCTGTTGCCGCGGAGGGCCAAGGAAGGCAAACTTCCCCGGTTGATCGGAGAGGAGACGGGACGTGAACGCTGAGGACCTTCGCTCTCTCCAGGCGCCGCTGAAGGAGCGATATCGGTCGCAACCCGAGGCGGCCCTCGTGACTCTGAGGGCGCGCGCCGAACTCGATTCGGCTTCGGTTGCGTGCAAGGTCGAGACGGGTCGCGCAATGGCGGTCGCGGGCCTGCACCCGGCGACGGGCGGCAGCGGCCTCGAACTCTGCTCGGGCGACATGCTGCTGGAAGCGCTCGCGGCCTGCGCCGGCGTCACCCTCAAGGCGGTCGCCACCGCGCTTGGCGTCGCGTTGCGCTCGGGAACAGTCCATGCCGAGGGCGATCTCGATTTTCGCGGCACGCTCGGCGTCGCGAAGGACGCGCCCGTCGGCTTCGCCAACATCCGGCTCGGCTTTGATCTGGATACGGACGCCACCGAAGCCGAGCTCGAAACCCTGCTCAAACTGACCGAGCGCTATTGCGTCGTGCTCCAGACGCTGAGGCGCGCGCCCGTTGTCGAGGCCCGGATCGAATTGTCGCCGCGAGGAAGAGCGGAGGGGCCGATGAGCGCCGGTCGAAAGCCGCCCTTGCGTCCGAGGCAGCCATGAACGTTGCAGCCGAAATCGTCCGGAAGCCGTCGGTTTGCCCGCACGATTGTCCGTCGGTCTGCGCGCTCGACGTCGAGGTGATGGGCGCGCGGATTGGCAGGATCCGGGGCGCCGAGGCGCAGAGATATACGTCGGGGGTCGTCTGCGCCAAGGTCGCCCGCTATCACGAGCGCATCCACCACCCGGATCGCCTGACGCAGCCGCTTCGGCGGGTCGGGCCGAAGGGCTCCGGTCAGTTCGCCCCGATCGGCTGGGACGAGGCGCTCGACAATGTCGCCGAGCGTTTTCTCGAGGCGGAGCGGCGCTTCGGGGCGGAAAGCGTGTGGCCCTATTTCTATGCCGGCACGATGGGGCTCGTCATGCGCGACGGCATCGAGCGCCTCACCCACGTCAAGCGTTATTCGCGCTTTTACGGAACGATCTGCGTTGGCGTCGCCTGGCCCGGCTATGTGGCCGGCGCGGGGCGCCTGATCGGCGCGGACCCCCGCGAAATGGCGAAGTCCGACTGCGTCGTGATCTGGGGGACCAACGCGGTCGCGACCCAGGTCAACGTCATGACCCACGCGATCCGCGCCCGGAAGGAGCGCGGCGCCAAGATCGTCGCCATCGACGTCTACGAGACCGAGACGATGCGGCAGGCGGATCTGGCGCTGCGCCTGCGTCCCGGAACCGACGGGGCGCTCGCCTGCGCGGTGATGCATGTCCTCTTTCGCGACGGACTGGCGGATCGCGATTATCTCGCTCGCTTCACCGATGCGCCAGCCGAGCTCGAAGCGCACGTCAAAACGCGCGATCCCGCGTGGGGCGCCGCCATCACCGGGCTTGAAGTCGCCGAGATCGAGGCCTTCGCAAAGCTCGTCGGGACGAACAAGCGAACATTTTTCCGGCTCGGCTACGGCTTCTCGCGACAGCGCAACGGCGCCGTCAATTTGCATGCCGCCCTCTGCATCCCGGCCGTGACCGGCGCCTGGGCGCACGAGGGCGGCGGCGCGTTCCACAGCATGAGCGGCGTCTACAAGCTGCAGAAGACCATGATCGAGGGCCTCGACGCCCGCGATTTCGAGCGTGCGCCGGCTCGATCAGTCGCGCATCGGCGCGATCCTCACCGGCGAGCCCGAGGCGCTGAAGCACGGGCCCCCGGTCAAGGCGATGCTGATCCAGAACACCAACCCGCTCGCCGTCGCCCCGCACCAGGAGAAAGTCCGGCGCGGCTTTTGCCGCGACGATCTCTTCGTCTGCGTCCATGAGCAGTTCATGACCGACACGGCGCGCATGGCCGACATCGTCCTGCCGGCGACGATGTTTCTCGAGCATGACGATCTCTATACCGCGGGCGGTCATCAGCATCTGCAATTCGCGCCGAAAGCGGTCGAACCGCCGCCGGACTGCCGGTCGAACCACGAGGTGATCGTCGCAATTGCGAAACGCGTCGGGGCCGAGCATCCCGCATTCGCCATGACCCCACGCGACATCATCGACTGGACTTTGCAGAAGTCGGGCTACGGCGATCTCGAGACTTCTGGAGCGGCGCCGCTGGCTCGATCTTCAGCCGCCGTTCGAGGACTCGCACTTTCTTCACGGCTTCGGGTTCCCGGATGGGAAGTTCCGCTTCAAGCCCGACTGGACGTCGATACCGCTCATGAATGACGGGATGCGCGGCGCGTGGCGCGACATGCCGCGCCTGCCCGACCATTGGCCGGTCAACGAAAACGTCGACGAGAGGCATCCGTTCAAGCTCGCGACGTCGCCCGCCCACAATTTCCTCAACTCGTCGTTCACTCAGACGGAGACCTCGATCCGGCGCGAGCGCCGGCCGGAACTCCTGATCAACCCCGACGACGCGGCCGGCCTCGGCCTCGCCGACGGCGACTTGGTCGAGATCGGCAACGAGCGAGGCCGGACGAAGTTGCACGCGCGGCTGTTCGCCGGCGCTCGTTCTGGCGTTCTTGTCAGCGAAGGCGTCTGGCCGCCGTCCGCGTTCCTCGACGGCTGGGGGATCAATGTGCTCGTCGGCGACGACAGCGTGGCGCCGTTCGGCGGCGTCGCGTTCCACGACGTGAAGGTCTGGGCGCGCCGCGCATGATTTCCTGCGGCGGAAACACGCCATCCTCGTCAGGCGCAATCGCTCTCGACAGGCGCGCGCGGCGTGTCGCCGCGAGGCTAAGGCGAGCCGCCCTGTTCGGGCGTGTCGAGGGCGTCGATGTTCTTCGCCCGCGACCAGATCCCCTCGAACGTCCGCTCGAAGGCGTCGACCGCCGCCGGGTCCGAGATCAGGACGAGATCGTTGTCCTGCTCGGCAAGGCCCGGCCGCGAAAAGTTGCCCGAACCGGTGCGCAGGAGCCGCCCGTCCACCGCATAGGCCTTGAGATGCATGAGGACGCCCTCGCCCTTCACCTTGGCCGCCACGTTCGGATGGGCGAGCAGCGCCTCGATGGGCTCGCCGAAACGCAGCCCGTGCTGGGCGAACTGCGATTTGTCGAGATAGAGGCGCACGGCGACGTTGCGTTCGGCGGCGGCCGTCAGCGCTTCGATGATCCGCCGGTCGGAGAGGACGTAGGCCGCCATGTCGATCGTCAGCGTGGCGCCGCCGATGACGCCCGCGTCGACGAATTCCAGGTCTTCGCGCGGCGCGTAATGGATTTCGGCGCGGAGAATTGTCCCATCCGCCGCGGGCGTCGGATACGAGGACGCGAGCATCGCGCAGGCCGCGAGCAAGGCGGCCGCTCGTCGAATTCGGGAGCATCGGGATACAACCTACATGCTTTTCGGTTGCAGATCAGAAAAATCTTTTATTAACAGATGGTTACGGTGCGTAACGGCGGAGGTCGAGGCGCGTGGCCCGGAGCCGGGAGTCGCGCCGGGGCGCATCGACATTCCCTGTGTGCGGAGGCGCCAATCTCGCCCGGTCGTGCAGCGCCCGCCTCTTTCTTCATCAAGGGGGCCGGGGTATAGGGACAATGAATCTGGGCGCTCCTCGTCATTCCCCCAATCGAGCATTCGAAATGAAGAAGCCGTCTGGCGTGCGTCCTGACTTGTCCGTCCACAGTCCCATCGATGTCGCCAAGGTCGAGCAGCTCGCCAGGATCGCGTCGAAGTACGATCTCAGCGAAATCGAGCTCGAGGTCGGGGAGGTCCGGATGCGGCTCGCCCGGGGCCGCGCCCCGGCCTCGCCGGCGATCGACGCGACCGTCGCGGCGTCGGCGCCGCCGGTCGCCAAGGAGCTTCAGCGCGCCGAGGCCGCCGCCGCGATCGCCGACGACGCCGTGAGGTCGCCCATGGTCGGGACCGTCTATCTGCGGGCGAGCCCGGACGCGAAGCCGTTCGTCGAGGTGGGCTCGACGGTGAAGGCGGGCGACAAGCTCCTGCTCGTCGAAGCGATGAAGACCTTCAACGACATCGTCGCGCCGCGCGGCGGCAGGATCGCGAGCATCCTCGTCTCCGACGGGACGCCGGTCGAATATGGTCAGCCGCTTGTCATCATCGAGTGAGGCGGCGGCGATGTTCGACAAGATCCTGATCGCAAGCCGCGGGGAGATCGCGCTCAGGGTCATGCGCGCGGCCAAGGAGCTCGGCATCGCCACGGTCGCCGTCTACTCGACCGCCGACAAGGAGGCGATGCACGTCAAGCTGGCCGACGAGAGCGTCTGCATCGGACCGCCTGCGGCGAAGGACAGCTATCTCAACATCCCCGCCATCGTCGCCGCCTGCGAGATCACCGGCGCCGACGCCGTGCATCCTGGCTATGGCTTCCTTTCCGAAAACGCGCGATTCGCCGAGATCCTCGAGGAGCACGAGATCGCGTTCGTTGGTCCGAGAGCCGAACACATCCGGCTCATGGGCGACAAGATCGAAGCCAAGCGGACGGCCGCCCGGCTCGGCATCCCTTGCGTTCCCGGTTCCGACGGCGCCGTCGAGGACGAGGCGGAGGCGCTGAGGATTGCGGGCGACATCGGATATCCGGTCATCGTCAAGGCGGCGGCGGGCGGCGGCGGCCGCGGGATGAAGGTCGCGCGCGGTCCCGAAGAACTCGTCGACGCGCTCGTCAACGCGCGGCTCGAGGCCAAGTCCGCGTTCGGCGACGATTCCGTCTATCTCGAGAAATACCTCGCCAAGCCCCGTCACATCGAAGTCCAGGTCCTCGGCGACTCGCAAGGCAACGCCATCCATCTCGGCGAGCGTGACTGTTCGTTGCAGCGGCGTCACCAGAAGGTCTGGGAGGAGGGTCCGTCGCCGGCCCTCAACGCCGAGCAACGCGAGCACATCGGCGGGGTGGTGGCGCGGGCCATGGCGGAACTCGGCTACGTCAGCGCGGGGACCGTCGAGTTTCTCTACGAGGACGGCCGCTTCTACTTCATCGAGATGAATACGCGCATCCAGGTCGAGCACCCGGTCACCGAAATGATCACCGGCATCGACATCGTCAACGAGCAGATCAAGATCGCCGCCGGTTCGCCGCTGTCGATCCGTCAGGACGACGTGCGCATGCTGGGCGCGGCGATCGAATGCCGGGTCAACGCCGAGAACGCCCGGACCTTCGTGCCCTCTCCCGGCCGGATAACCTATTTTCATCCGCCGGGCGGCCTTGGCGTCCGCGTCGATTCCTCGGCCTACCAGGGCTACGTGATCCCGCCCAACTACGATTCGCTCGTCGCCAAGCTCATCGTGCACGGCCGCACCCGCACGGAGGCGCTGATGCGGCTGAGGAGGGCCCTCGACGAGTTCATCGTGGACGGCATCGATACGACGCTGCCGCTCTTCCGCACCCTCGTCCGCAATCCGGACGTCCAGAACGGCCAGTACGACATTCACTGGCTCGAGCAATTCCTCAAGACCGAGCCGCCGATGGACGAGTAGGAGATGAGACCGACGCGCAAGCCAGAGTGGACGCGGGAAGCGTTATCCCGAGCGGAGGCGCGACAGGCCCTGCCGCGCCTCGGCGTTGCCGGGGTCGATCGCCGCGGCGCTGTGATAGGCTTCGGCGGCCTTCCCCTTGTCTCCGAGCTTTTCGTAGGCGAGGCCGAGGCTGGCCCAGGCGTCCGAGTTGTGGTCGTCGACATTGAGCGCGGCGTCGAAGTCGTCGACCGCCTTCTGCCACTGGGCCGTCGCCATATAGCTTTGTCCTCGCGCCTGATAGGGCGCTCCGGCGAAAGGATCCCGGTCGATGGCGTTGTTGAAATCGGTAATCGCCTGGGCGTTGTTGCCCTGACGCTGATAGATGAGGCCGCGCGCGTGGTAGGCTTGCGCGCCCTCCGGGTTGAGCCGGATCGCCTGGTTGAGGTCGGCGAGGGCAGCGTCGAAGTTGTTGTGCGCCCGCTCGAGATTGCCCCGTCCGAGATAAGCCGCGGCGTCGTTCGGATTGACGACGATCGCCTGATTGAAGTCCTGGGTCGCGAGATCGTCCTGCTTCTCCTGACGATAGGCGAGCGCGCGGTTCGTGTAGGCGCCGGCGAAGCGCGGATCGAGTTCGATCGCGTGGGTGAAGTCTTCGACCGCGTTGGAATAGCGGCCGAGCTTGGCGTAGACGACGCCGCGCGTGTTGTAAGCGGCAGGGTCGCGTGGATTGCGCTGGATGACGTCCGTCAGCGATTCGATGTTGCCCGCGTTCGATGCCTGCGCCGTGGGCCCGGCCTCGACCTCCGCGACTTTGCTCGACGCGTTCACGCCGCTCATCGTCTCGCTGCAGGCGGCAAGCGCCAGCGCGAACGCAACGGCCAGCGCGGCTTGGGCCAAAGCCTTCATCGGAATGCCGCCGATCCTCATCCCCTGACTCCGCCTCGCCCCGGGCGCCATCCCTCGCCCTGCTCAGAAACCGGCGAAACAAAACCCCGCCGCGTCCGGGCGGGGTCGAACCTCGGGTCGTGCTGGAAGCAACGCCCGCAGGCGCTAGCTGGCCGACCGCGCCGGGCCCGGCGCGGGCTTGGCCTTGACCGGAAGCAGGCCCTCGCGCTGCAGCTTCTTCCTGGCCAGTTTCCTCGCGCGACGCACGGCTTCCGCCTTTTCACGCGCTCGCTTCTCCGACGGCTTCTCGTAATGTCCCCGCAGCTTCATCTCGCGGAAAATGCCCTCCCGCTGCATCTTCTTCTTGAGAGCTTTCAGCGCCTGGTCAACATTGTTGTCGCGAACGAGTACTTGCACGGGTCATCCTGTGTTTTGAGGCTGAGCCTCGACGAGCCTTTGGATTTCACGAAAAAAGGACGCAGACCGACCTTGCGGCGAGCAATCCAGCCGTTGCCCCTCTATCAGAGCCGGGCTTTCTTGTCCAGACAAACGGCGGCCGACGCGCTAGGTTCGGGGTTCGAAATAATGCGGCGTCCCTCTCCGCGGGAGAGGCGGCGCAGCCGGTCATTGAGGGTTCAGGTTGAATGAACAGGTTTGAGCGGCGGCACGCCGACGCCGGCGAGGCGAAGGTCGAGTATCTGGACGGCGATTTCCGCATTCTTCGTCCGGGCGCCTTTGTGCGCTGTGCGATCACCGGGGAGCCCATCCCGCTGGATGAACTCCGATACTGGAGCGTCGATCGGCAGGAGGCCTATGTCGGTCCGTCCGCCTCGATGAGGCGCGAGTGCGAACCCCGCTGAACGCTGGGTTCGCGCGTCCAAACCCGGTCGCCGAGGGAAGGGCCTTGCAAAGCGCGAGGAGATAGTTCATATATGAACCTTATTGACGGTTGCGCGGGCGGGCGCATTGCCTCTCGCCGTCGCTAGAACGCTCCCGAGGAGTCCCATGCCGACATACAAAGCGCCGGTCAGCGACACGATGTTTCTGCTTAGCGACGTCTTCGACTACGCGCGCTACGCCAATGAGCCGGGCTTCGCCGACGCGCCGATCGACGTCGTCGAACACGTTCTCTCCGAGGGCGCCAAGTTCGCCGAGGAGGTCATGCAGCCGCTCAATCAGGTCGGCGACCACGAGGGCTGCAAGCGTGACCAGGACGGCAGCGTGACGACGCCCAGGGGCTTCAGGGAGGCCTATAAAGCGCTCGTCGAGGGCGGCTGGGTCGGCCTCGCGGGCGATCCCGATTACGGCGGGCAGGGACTGCCCCATTTCGTCGCGGTGTTGCTCGCGGAATATCAGACGTCGGCCAATCTCGCCCTGACGATGTATCCCGGCCTCACGAACGGCGCGGTCGCCGCGATGAGGGTCCACGCGAGCCAGGAGCTCAAGGACCGGTTCCTGCCGAAGATGACCACCGGCGAATGGACCGGGACCATGAACCTCACGGAGCCGCAATGCGGCACCGATCTCGGGCTCATCAAGACCAAGGCGATCCCCCAGACTGACGGCTCCTACGCCATCACCGGGCAGAAGATCTTCATCTCCGCAGGCGAGCACGATCTCGCCGACAACATCATCCATCTCGTCCTCGCCCGCATCGAGGGCGCGCCTGCCGGCGTCAAAGGCATCTCGCTCTTTGTCGTGCCGAAGTTCCTGCCGGCCGCGAACGGGGCGCCCTGCGAGCGAAACCACGTCGTCTGCGGATCGCTCGAGCACAAGATGGGCATCCACGGAAATGCGACCGCGGTTCTGAATTACGACGGCGCCAAGGGCTGGCTCGTCGGCGAGGAGCATCGCGGTCTCCCGGCGATGTTCGTGATGATGAACGGCGCGCGCCTCGGCGTTGCGGTTCAGGGCCTCTCGATGTCCGAGGTCGCCTATCAGAACGCCGCGACTTATGCGAAGGAGCGGCGTCAGGGGCGCTCGTTGAAAGGGCCGGTCGAGCCGGACCAGACGGCCGACCCATTGATCGTCCACCCGGACGTGCGTCGCATGCTGCTCGAGATCCGCGCCTTCAACGAGGCGGCGCGCGCGCTGCTCGTGTCCGTCGCGCTGACGCAGGAAGAGGCGCTGACCTCGCCTGATCCGAAGACCCGTCAGGCGGCGGACGATCGGCTGGGCCTCCTTACTCCGGTGATCAAAGGCGTTTTCACCGATCTCGGGTTCGCCAACACAGTCAAGGCCCAACAGGTGCTCGGCGGCCACGGCTACATCGCGCAGTCGGGCATGGAGCAGTTTGTGCGCGACGCCCGGATCGCCATGATCTACGAAGGCGCCAACGGCGTGCAGGCCCTCGATCTCGTCGGGCGCAAGCTCCCGAAGGATGGGGGACGGGCGATCATGGCGCTGTTTGGCGAGATCGCCCAGTTCCTGGCGGCCAACAAGGAAACCGCCACGCTCGCGCCCTATCTGTCCGGCGTCGAGGTCGCGCTAGGCCATCTGCAGGAAGCGACGGTGTGGCTGTCCAAGAACGGTCTCCGGGACCCGAACAATGCTGGCGCCGCTTCGACGGAGTACATGCATCTCCTCGGCCTCACGTTGCTCGGGTACATGTGGGCTCGAACCGTCAAGGCGGTGCTCGCCAGGCAGGCGACGGGCGAAAGCACCGCCGCTCTCGATGCAAAATTGACCCTCGCCAAGTTCTTCAACGAGCGTATTCTGCCGGAGACCCGCGCGCATCTGGCGCGCCTCTCCGCCGGCGCGGCGACGCTGATGGAGCTTCCGGCGGAAGCCTTCTAGAGAACTGCGGATTTGGGGAGGAAGGCCGCGTGGACGGATTGGCGGTGGATCGCTTGACCGGTGGTTGCCAATGCGGAGCGATCCGCTACCGGCTGATCGCCGCGCCGACGGGCGAAAACATTTGCCATTGCCGTATGTGCCAGAAAGCTGGCGGCGCCCCGTTCATGGCCTTCGCGGGCGTCGCGATCGCGAACCTTGTCTGGACGCGGGGGTCGCCGAAATTCTTTGCGAGCTCGACGCTCGCGGAGCGCGGTTTTTGCGCCGAATGCGGCACGCCGCTCACCTATCGCCTTCGCGATCGTGACCGTGTTTCAGTTACGATCGGCAGCCTCGATCGGCCGTCGGAAGTCACGCCGCGAATGCAGTATGGCGTTGAATCGAAGGTCGCCTGGCTGGACGCGATCGAGGATCTGCCCCGTCGCGACATTGCAAGCCTCCTGGGCGCCGGCGCTGACGCCGGCTCCCGCCAGCATCCCGATCACAACACATAAGTCCAAGGGCGGCCGAAACGCCGCAGGGAGTAGCGGAAATGACGGAAGCCTTGATTTTTGATCACGTGAGGACGCCGCGCGGCCGCGGCAAAGCGGACGGCTCGCTGCACACGGCCTCGACCTTGCATCTTGCGGCGACGGCGCTCAGGGCGATCAAGGACCGCAACAAGCTCGAGCCTGCCCAGGTCGACGATGTCGTCATGGGATGCGTCGATCCCGTCGGCGAGGCTGGCGGCGACATTGCGCGCATGGGCGCTCTCGCGGCAGGCTTCGGCGACACCGTTCCGGGCGTCCAGATCAACCGATTTTGCGCCTCGGGCCTCGACTCGGTGAACTTCGCCGCGGCGCAGGTGATGAGCGGCCAGCACGACCTCACGATTGGCGGCGGCGTCGAGTTCGATGAGCCGGGTGGGCATCGGCGCGTCGGGCGGCGCGTGGCCGGCCGATCCTTCGCTCGCGATCCCGGCATACTTCATGCCGCAAGGCGTGTCGGCCGATCTCATCGCGACCAAGTACGGCTTCTCCAGAGACGACGTCGACGCCTACGCCGTCCGGTCGCAGAAGCGCGCCGCCGCCGCCTGGAACGAGGGGCGGTTCAAGAAATCGATCGCTCCGGTCAGGGACGTCAATGGTCTCTCGCTCCTCGACCACGACGAGCACATGCGGCCGCAGACCGACATGCAGTCGCTTGCTTCGCTGAAACCGTCGTTCGTCATTCCAGGCGAGCAGGGCGGCTTCAACGCGGTTGCGATCCAGGCTCATCCCGAGGTTGAACGCATCAATCACGTGCACCACGCCGGCAACTCTTCCGGCATCGTCGACGGCGCCGCCGCGGTGCTGATCGGCTCGCGCGAAGCGGGAAACCGTGCGGGCCTGAAGCCGCGAGGAAGAATCCGCGCTTTCGCCAACATCGGCTCGGAGCCGGCGATCATGCTGACCGGTCCGGTCGACGTCACCAGGAAGGTGCTCGCGCGGTCGGGCATGAAGGTCGACGACATCGACCTCTTCGAGGTCAACGAGGCCTTCGCGTCGGTCGTTCTCCGTTTCATTCAGGCCTTCGACGTCGATCCCGACAAGGTCAATGTCAATGGCGGCGCGATCGCGCTCGGCCATCCGCTCGGCGCGACCGGCGCGATGATCCTCGGGACTGCGCTCGACGAACTCGAGCGCACCGGCAAGTCGACCGCGCTCATCACGCTCTGCATCGGCGGCGGCATGGGCACCGCCACCATCATCGAACGCGTCTGACGCCTCTCGCCGGAGATTTGAAATGGACCTCAAGAATTTTCGCTTCGAGACCGACGCCGACGGCGTCGCGCTCGTCACGTGGGACATGGCCGGCCGCTCGCTGAACGTCATCAATCCCGAAGTCATGTCCGAGATCGGTCAGATCGTCGACCGGGTTTCGTCCGACCCCGCGATCAAGGGCGCGGTCATCAGCTTTGGCAAAGGTGTCGGCGGCGCGGATCTCGCGTTCCTGCAGGCCGCCGGGGCCGACTACGCCCGCCGGGTGAAGGAAGAGGGCGCGGAAGCCGCGATGCGCGCCTTCGTCGAAGGGACGAAGGGGCTGAACCTCGTCTTCCGACGGCTCGAGACCTGCGGCAAGCCGGTCGTTGCGGCGATCGACGGCGTCTGCATGGGCGGCGGCTTCGAACTGGCGCTCGCTTGCCATCACCGGATCGCCTCCGACAGCGGCAAGACCCGGCTCGGTCTGCCTGAAATCAAGGTCGGCCTCTTCCCCGGCGGCGGCGGAACGCAGAGGGTCGCTCGTCTCATGTCGACGCCCGAGGCGCTTCAGATGCTGCTCAAGGGCGATCAGTTGAAGCCAGCGGCGGCGAAGAAGATGGGCCTCGTTCACGACATCGCGCCGGCCGATGAACTCGTCGCGCGCGCGAAGTCCTGGGTCAAGGCCAACCCCAACGCCAAAGCGCCGTGGGACGATCCGAAATTCAAGCCGCCGTCGGGCAAGGTGTTTTCGGCGGCCGGCATGATGATCTGGCCGCCCGCCAACGCCATCTACCGTCGCGAGACCTACGACAATTATCCTGCGGCGAAGGCCATCCTCACGAGCGTGTTCGAGGGGCTGCAACTGCCGATGGATTCTCGCGCTCGCCAACGAGAGCAAGCACTTCGCCAACATCCTCTTGTCGAAGGAGGCGGCGGCGATGATCCGCACGCTGTTCCTCTCGTCGGGGGAACTCAACAAGGGCGCGCGACGCCCGGCCAACGAGCCGCCGACGACGCTGAAGAAGGTCGGCGTTCTCGGCGCCGGCCTCATGGGCGCCGGCATCGCCTACGTGTCCGCCAACGTCGGCCTCGAGGTCGTGCTGATCGACCGCGACCAGGAATTGGCCGACAAGGGCAAGGCGTATTCGGACAGGGTGGTCAGCGGCCTCGTCGCCAAGGGCCGCGCCAGCGCTGCAGACAAGGAGGCGTTGCTCGGCCGCATCCATGCGACCGCCGATTACGGGGCGCTGAAAGGTTGCGACTTCGTGATCGAGGCGGTGTTCGAGGAGCGCGCCGTCAAGGCGGAGGCGACGAAGAAGGCGCAGGCCGCGCTCGGCCCGGACGTCGTCTTCGCCAGCAACACCTCGACCCTGCCGATCACCTCGCTCGCTCAGACGTCGCTGAAGCCCGCGAGCTTCATCGGCGTGCACTTCTTCTCGCCTGTCGAGAAGATGCCGCTTGTCGAAATCATCATGGGCGAGAAGACCGACGCTCGGGCGCTTGCGACCGCGATGGACTATGTCCGCAAGATCAAGAAGACCCCGATCGTGGTCAACGATTGCCGCGGCTTCTACGTCAACCGCTGCGTCATCAACTACATGCAGGAAGCCCACCTCATGCTGATGGAGGGCGTGCCGCCGGCGATGATCGAGAACGTCGCCAAGATGGCGGGCCTGCCGGTCGGGCCGCTCGCCTTGACCGACGAGACGGGCGTCGATCTGGCTTGGAAGATCCTCAAGGCGACCGAGGCCGATCTCGGCGCCAACGCAATCCATCCCGACCAGAAGAAACTGATCGAGGCGATGGTGGCGAAGCAGGAGCGCTTCGGGCGCAAGAATTGCAAGGGCTTCTACGACTATCCCGAGAGCGGATCGAAGAGCCTCTGGCCGGATCTGAAGAAGATCGCCGGCAAGTCGCTCGATCCGGATACGATCCGCGTCAAGGATCTCAAGGATCGCTTCCTGTTTCCTCCGGCGCTCGAGGCGGCCCGCTGCATGTTCGAGGGCGTCGTGACGGACCCGCGCGAGGCCGACATCGGCTCGGTCTTCGGCTTCGGCTATCCGCCGTTCACCGGAGGCACGCTGTCGTTCATCGACGGCATGGGGCTCAAGGCGTTCGTCGCCCGGGCGCGCGAGCTTGCAGCGCTGCACGGCCCCCGCTTCGCCCCGCCGGAACGGCTCGTCGAGATGGCCGAGAAAGGCCAGACCTTCTACGGAACTTTCGGCGGTGCCCGAAAGGCGGCCTGAGAGCGTCGCCCGCTTGCAATAGGCTCGGCGGCGAGGATCCGCCCTCGCGGGTGCAGTTCTGGCTCCGAGCGTGTGATTTCAAGCCGTTAGGAGCGAAAAGCTGTCACGACATCCGGGGGTTTGGCGCCTCTCGGGCTGTTGAGCGTGCGGCGTTTTTCGGTCGATTCGGGATCCCAGGCTCCCTCACCTCCGGTCACGTCAGAGCGCTCGACGCCGCCTTGCTGTCAAGCGCGACCCGGATTTGAGGCTTTCCAGAGAGTTACGGCGCCAATCGCAACCCTCCCGCGCTCCCGCCGTCCTTGAATATTTATCTTTTTAACTCGGTGAATATCCGGCAAGACGTTGCCTTTCCCATTTGAAAAGACTGTATCATCGAGTTCTGATTTTCGCAAGAAAAAACGCTCGCGACGGATTTCCATGTGGCATGAGCGCATGCGGCCCCGACCATATCGAACCCAACCGGCTCCTTGTTCATTTGCTTCAGGCGGGCCGGCGTTAGCAACCTCTGACCTTTGCTGCTAACATATTGGTTTGGCACAATTTTTGCGGAACTGGGGATTGCCAGGAGGCGTTGTCTATGGCGCAATCGCTCTCACGCAGCTTTTGGAGAAACCGCATGGCAAGCCTCGACTTCCGCCGGCAGCTCGAAGGATTTGGCCTGACGACGGCAGATATCCTCTACCGGATGCCCGACCACCCCGGGATCCTGCAGAGCTTCATCTGGCAGCAGCACGACCTGCATCCGCACTTCCCGGCACTAACGAAGTTCCTCGACTTCTGGACGCGGGAGCTGGATGGCCTCCTTCATTCCGTGACGGTCGCGCACGCAAGGCTGATCCGGCCGGCGGAGTTCAAGGCGTTCGACGGCGAGTTCCGGCTGCACTGAGATCGGGCGCACCGAGCGCTCCCACGCGCCTGACCGCGCGTTCACACCGGGAACGCGTCGGCGGAGACGCCGCAGGCCTCGAGGAACTTGCGCAATTCCGTCACATCGTTCCGAGTGAGCGTATGATTGGCGAGGTGAAGCGTGGTCACCTTGCCCTGCAACTTGACGCCGAGCCGATTCTTGGTCCGCACCTCGGTCTCCGCCCCAAGCCCGTTCAGCACGGCCGAGATATCCTTCATCTCGAGGTTCGCGTTGACCGGGTGGGCGAAGATCGCGTGCAGGATTTTGCGTTGATGGTGGTTCATGGAGGCCTCACCCGCCGGATTAGCGCGCCGGCCTGCCGAGGTCCAGTTCCGCCGAAGCTATCCGCATGAGAGCGCGTCTCCGGCCTTCCGGCCTCGTCATGCGCGTCGCATCGCGTCGAGAAACGTCTCCGCCAGACGATTCATCTCCGCCTCGCCATAGCGTTGGTCGCAGGGCAGCGTCAGCAGCTCATCGGCGAGCCCATGTTCCGAGGGGAATTCGTTCGCTGGCGACGGCAATTCGGTCCAGTGAACAGCTGGGAATATTCGCCGCTCATGGAGGTAGGCCCGGACAGTCGCCCGCTGCCCGGGGGGCAATCGGACGGGATAGCCGAAAGGAACATATAGAGGTTGCTGATCCGGGAGCAGGCCCCATGCCCTGAGCTGGGCGGCGAGCATCGCAAAGTTTTGCCGCCGTCGCTCCGCGATGCTGTTCGCGTCGAGCAAGCCAAGAAGGCCCCATGTCAATCTGCTGATGCGCCGGTCGGAGATCGGCAGCGAGGCTTCTTTCGACTTGTTGAGACCGTACCACACCTCGTTGTGAGCCTCGTCTTCGTCCTCGAAGCGCGCAAGTTGCGGCTGGACGACGTCGGCCATCCCCCGTAGATCGCGAACCGAACAGATCCCGGTCAGCACATTCGCCCTGTCGGAACAGGGCGTGAGAAGCCCGCCATCGGAGACGCCGACCAGTTTCCTCGGACTGAACAGCCGCCAGTCGCCCCAGGGACGCTGGCCGGTATCCATGGCCTGCGCGCAATCCTCGAGAAACAGGATCTCGGGAACTCGAGGCGACGTAATCGAGGAACGGCCGACTCGGCGCGCGGCCGTAGAAATCGACCCCGACCACGAGATCGCCGGCGCGCGCGCTCTCGGCCAGGACCTCGACTTGCGGGGACAGATCCGCATCAAGCGGGTAGTAGCGCGTGCGATCGGGCGGCGCAGACCGTGCGAATTCCGGGCAGATGTACGCAGGGAGCCATACGGCGCCGCTGCGCATCGCCTCGATCAGCTGGACGAAGGCGGCGCGCGCGGTCAGGAAGCCGAGACGTGGGTCGCGTAAGTTCCAGAACGCGCGCAGGCCGCCGTCCCGGTCGGGAAGCTCAAGACCGAGGAATCCTCCGATCGGACGCGGGCCGGCGTGTTCCATCACAACGCATTCCGGCGCGCGATTTTCACGTCGAAGCGAAATTTCGCCTGAACCCCGTCGCAAGCGAGGTCTCCCAAGTAAAACTCACAATCCAGCTCACGTCTTTGGCAAACCGATTTCATATACGATTGCTGCCAGAAGGTTCCCAATGCGTCTTTTCGGGAGAGAAGGTAATAAGCGTACATGATCTTTTTCCTTGCGGAATTTATCATCGTCCACTTGGCCGCCCGGTTGAGAACGTTACCCAGAAATAGCATTTTGACTCTTGGCGGATCGCGAGTGAACAGATCATCGAGGATCGCCTCGAACTGACCTTTTGAGAAGTATTGGAGGGCGCCGATCATGAGAGCCTTGTCGATCGGACCAATTTCCGTTGGGTCGAGTTGATCGAGGCGCAGGACGTCGCGGAACAGGTATTTGACGTTCGGCGGGTGGTGGTGACGTCGGGCGACGGCGAGTAGCGGTTCGGAGAAGTCCAATCCAACTATTCGCGTGCAACGTGTCGCGAGCTTCGAAGTCAAAAGTCCGTTACCGCAACAAATGTCGAGGACTACATCGCCTGGTTGCAAGTCCATTGCGGCCGCGATCCGCTCCGTCATCGCCTCGATCTGGCCGGCGCTATAAGGCTGGCCGCCGACCGTCGCCTCGACTTGTCGCTCAAAATCGTGTTCCCGGAACTTTCGCGGATGGAGGTCCCATTTCTTTTTCCAGTTGGTCATGCGCGATGGCTCCCGGGCGTGCGCCGGGGCGCTGCGGCCTTTCAGTTCGAGACGAACACAACCGGGCCCATTTTCCCGGATCCCGCGTCGGCGGCGATGCTTCCCGATCCGATATTTCACGGGCGCCCGGGCATATCAACCCTGGCGACGGCTCGGACAACTCCTTCTTATTCCGGGCCTGAACGGCTATGGTGCAATCGGATGCGCCGGACCTCCTCGCGCTCGGTCAATGGACCGGGCCAGAGTTTGGCGCTTTCCTCTCCTACTGCACTAGAAGAGTTCCCCGGGAGTTGTGCGCGGTGCACTGGTTGCGAAAATGGATGACCCCGTCGACCAAGGTTTTCGGAATTGGTTTCAACAAGACGGGCACAACGACGCTCGAGGCGGTCTTCAGGCTCTATGATTTGAGGGTGCCGCCTCAGGATATCCAGGAGACAAGAACGACAAAGGCGACCTTCGACGGCGACTACAAGCCGCTGAAGCGGTTGGTGTCGAAATTTGACGCCTTTCAGGACTTGCCGTTTTCACAAGGCGAAATCTACAAAGTCGTCGACAAAATATTTCCGCACAGCAAGTTCATCTTGACGGAGAGGGATCCGGCGGCGTGGTTCGAATCGCTTCGATCCTTCCATCAGCGTATGTTTCAGATTAGCGATTTCAGCCGACTGACTGAACAGGATGTCAAGGAATTCAACTATCTTTACAACGGATATGTGCACGAGACGTTCGCGCGATTCTTGACCTGCAACGGCGAAATCCGTTGGGATTTGCTATACGACAAGGAATATTACATAAAACAATTCAATGATCGAAACGCTGGGATCAGGGAGCACTTCGAACTGCGACCGCATGACTTGCTCGTCGTCGACGTTTCGCAAGAAAGGGATACGGCAAAGATTGGCGGGTTCCTCGGCTTCGATCGTCCCCCTTTTCCGATGCCGCGCGAGAATGTCACGGCCGCCGCAACGGTGTGAGGGCGTCCTCAGAGCGCAGGCCGCAGCGCGGAATCTTCAATTTCGTCCGGAACGGTCGACCGGCGCGCGATAGGCGGGAAAATAGGACGTTTCGGGCAGACCGACGGTCAGCGCGGCGTACCGGCCCGCATCGAGGATCGCCCCACAAAGCTTCGCGACGCGCGTCGCGTTTGAGAATCCCCGCTTGAAAAACGCCAGACCGTCGTCGACCGCATCGAGCGATCCCGCGGACCCGCCGAGATTAAGGAGGCGGCAGCCGTCGAAATAATCAATCGCCATCGCGACCAGGCCATACATGGCTTGCGCCTTGTAGCCCGCCGGCAAAGACGATCCGAGGTGATAATAGGCCTGTTCGCCGCTCCGCAGCCACAGGGCCGCCGCGATCAATGCGTCGTCCTGAAAGGCGCCGAATGTCGCCAACGCCGGCATTTCCGCCAAGGCCCGGAAGTATCCCGCGTCGAAATTTGCAAAACCCATGATGTTCTTGGTCTGCACCAGACCGGCGTAAGTCGAGGTCCACTCCTCCAGATGGTGACGCAACTGGATCGGCTTGAGATCGCATCGCGACTGCGCTCGCCGAACGTTGCTCCGATGCGTCGACCCGAGACGGTCGAGCGGCAGGCTGCGGTCGATGACGTAGTGCGTCTTGAACGCGGCGCATAGAGAGAAGGCGGCGGCAAGCTCCGCTTCGTCCGGCGCATTCAGCGGATCGGGAATCACCAACACGCTGACCGCGCCGCTCCGGCGCAAACGTTCGAGCCCTCCGCCGACATCGGCGCGCTCGCGAAAGGGGGTCAGCGGATAGCAGCCGATCACGTCGAACCAATCCGATCCCGGAATCGAGCGACGCAGAACCCGTGCGCCCCATTCCGGAACATCGATCGTCGGCATCGCAAAGGCCGCTGCATAGGCAGGGTCGCGATAGGGATGAACCGCGGTCACGGAATCCGCTGTTCTGCGGCCAGCGTCGCTTCCAAAGCGCGTGTGACGCGCTGGACGCTCTTGGCCTCTATGTCTCTTGAAAAAGGCACGCCGATCACTTGTTGCGCGAGGGTCGTCGTCACGGGAAGCGGCGATTGGTCGAATTGGGCGAAAGCCGGCTCGAGGTGACATCCGCCGGACCACCAGCGGCGGGTATCGGCGCCCTCATCCTTCATGCGCCGTTGGAAACGATCCATATCGACGCGTCGCTCCAGCCGAACGTTCAAGGTCGTGCTGATCCAGTCGACGCCCCAGCCGGTGGGCAGAGTAGCCCATGCGCAAGCCGTCAAGGCCGAGCGGTAGAGTGCGGCTGCGTCAAAAAGCCGGCCGCGTGTTTCGCCCCACTCGTCGAGGGCCGCAAGCGCGACGGCCGCATGGTACTCGCTCATCTTTGCGTTGGTGCCGGCCAGCACGGCCTGGCGAACGGCGACGAAACCGAAATTGCTGCGGCCTCGCAGCCTTTCAATCAGCGCGACGTCCTTCGACATGACGAAGCCGCCTTCGCCGCATCCGAGCGGCTTGGTGGCGTGCAGGCTGACGATTGTCGGGATGTCGGAAAGCGTGGCGGAATCGAAACATGCGGCCGCATCGATGATCACGGGAACGCCGGTCCGGTCGCGAAACGCCCGCCATTCGGCGACGGGAACGGACATGCCGAACGGTCCGACCACGATCACGGCGCCGACATTTTCAAATTTGGCGAGCGCCTTCTCGGCGATCTCCGGCGTCAGCATCCCATTGATCGGATCGCAGTCGGCGAACAGCGGGCTAAGACCGGCGACAAGAGCCGCATGCGGCGTCGCAACGAACGTCCACGACGGCATCAGGCAGTATTTGGCGCCGGCGATCGCAACGTCCTGCAGAGCGAGCGCAATGCCCAAAGTGGCGTTCGCCATGGTCAGACATGACCCGTCAGCGCCGTCAAAGTGCTGGCAGAGCCGGCTTTCCAATTCACAAACCAGGGGACCGAAGTTGGAATACCACCGATTTGCGTCGATGCGTCTGATGTATCCGCTCACCGCCTCCCATTTCGGCAATTGCGGCGACATGACCGGAATCTGCTCTTGGTCGTGACCCACTCAATGTCCTCGCAGATAAGCCGGCGCTCCCAACCGTGGCCCGACGGTCGTGGAAGCCGACAGGCCGGTTCGTCGTCGCACCGCGCCCGGGGATCGTTTCGGCCCCTTCGCAATTGGCGCCTTGTGTTGCCGATGCGTTTTCGCTTGTCAAACAAGGGAGGCGTCTTCCCAAGGCGCCTGGAGAAAGGCGGTGTTCCGGCGAAAGCGCGTCGGGGTCTCGAGAGGTGGGGAGAGCGGCAGACCGCCCGCCCGGCGACGGGGCGGGCGGTTCGCACTTAATCCTTGAACGTCCCGGTCGCCACGGTTAGAGGCGAAACCTCAAATCCTGGGCCATACGTTTTTCGGGGCGGCGATCTGCAGTGCAACTCAGCGTTTGCATAATCACGTACAACCACGAGATATTCATTGAACAAGCTCTGAACAGCGTTCTCGAACAAGACGTCAAATTTGCGTACGAAATCGTCGTCGGAGAAGATTGCTCTACTGACGCTACGGCCGAGCTTTTGCGCAAAATCGAGAACAAGAACCCGGGGCGGGTTCGTGTCCTGTACAATACCTCTAATATTGGGCCAAATCCAAACTTCAGCAAAACACTGGCGAATTGCAGAGGTGAATATATCGCGTTTCTCGAGGGTGACGATTTCTGGACCTCCCGGACCAAACTTCAACGGCAGGTTGATTTTCTGAACAACCGCCCAAACGCATCCTGCGTATTCCACCGCACGCGTGCTGTGAATGACGCGGATCCGTCCCGCGCATACGTCGTCCCCTCGATCGACCCGGCCGAAATCTCGTCTTTTGATTTCGTCTTGCAGGACAGCAATCCCATCGCGTTCGGCTCACTCGTCGCCCGGCGCGCATGCCTTTCCAACCTCGATTTGTGGCTCGGCGACGTCGACGAGCCCAGCGACTGGCTCATGTGCATGATGCTCGCAACCAAGGGCGACATCGGGTTCATTCCGCTCGAAATGTCGCACTATCGGCTGCACGGAACGGGCGCATGGCAGTCGCTGAGCCTGTATCGACGCCTCTGCACGACGGTCCGGATGATGCGGCGCGCCTCAACCCTCCTCGAGGGCGACGCGAAAGTGCGTGTTGAGCAACAGATCGCCAAGTTTCTGGCGTTGTGGAGCCGCGAGATCGTCAACAACCCGGACGCGCCGTTTGAACCTTTCCGGAAGTCGGTCGACGACCTGAAGGATCCAGCGCTGATGAAGGACCTGTTGTTGCAGGTCGCCTCGGCCGGGCGCGAGGCCGGCTTGGAACTGCGGCTCACGAAGAAGAGACCGTACAATCGCCTGAGGTCGCATGTCGCGAAATGGCTTGCCTCGCGCCCGTGAGCGCCGCTTCGGCGGGACTTGAGCAGCGCGCGAACCAGCGGCGACATTGGCGGCGAATGGGCGCCCGCGGCGAGCGATCGGACAGGTCAGCAAGGCGAGAAGGGTTCGCCTACGCCTCGACCTTCGCCGCCGCATCCGCGCCGTCGCTGCCCTCCATTCGGTAGCCGGCGGCGACGACCGCCGCGCCGAACAGGCGCTCGACGACATGCTCGAGGCCGCCGTCGTCGAGGCCGCGCTCCTCGGGGAAGGCGTCGCTGAGGTCGAGCGCGCGGAGCGGCGCGAGGGCTTCCGGGCGGACCCAGAACATCGTGCCGGCGAAGAAGTCGAGGCGGAAGCGGTCGGCGGGAACCCCCATGCGCTCGGCGAGCCGAAGCGCCGCGTCCTTGTTGACCGACCATGCGAGCGGCTCCGGCAGGGCGGCGTTGGGGTAACGGAAGGCGCGCGGCCCGACCATGCCGAGCGTCGAATCGCGCTCGAACGCGTCGACGATCGACTGGGCGATCCCGGGCGCGGCGATCAGGTCGAACAGGACGCGGCGGCGCCACAACGATCCGAGCGCGGCCTTGCCGGCGCCGTCGGCGGATCGCTTGCCGTGGATCTTGCAGACATAAGCGTACCGGTCGAGACGGCCGCGCTCGAGAAGCTCGAGGAACGGCCGGACATCGCGGCCGCGGTTCTCCATCACCTCGACGTCCGCCCCGGGAAATTCGCGTTTGATCCTTGCGACGAGTTCTCGCGGCCGGCGACCGTGGTGACGATCAGGTCGAATGGCGGATCGACGCGCCTCAAGGCGCCGGAGAGGTCGCCCCATGTCTCCTCGTAATAGGCGTGGACGACAATCGCGAGCCTGCTAGGCGCGGGCCCGAGCGCACGGGGCGCGGGATTGTCCTCGGCCCAGCCGTTCACGAGTTCCGGGCGCCGGGCGAAAAGCTCCCAGTCGAGGGGAACGCCGAGCGTCGCCATGTGCTGGTTGAAGGTGGTGAAGCGCTTGCGCTCGCGCTTCGGGCCGGTGGAAAAGACCGAGATGTCGTCGAAGGCGAGACGCTTCTTCGGCTTGAAGAGAAGCGAGAGCCGCAGCCGCGCCCAGAGGGAGGCGAGGGCGCCGAGCCTGTCGACGGAAAAATCCGGCGCGTCGATCGCGAGCCCGCTGGCGGTCGGGACGACGACATAGCCAAGGCTCGCCGAATACGGAAGCAGCAGGTTCGTAGGCGCGCGCGGTCCATCGATCCTCAGGTGCGCGACATGGTCGTCGGCGCGAGGTTCGCGCGGCCGCAGGCGATAGGCGCGCCGGAAGATGAGCAACTGCCGGCTCATGAGGGTAACGCTTCCCTGGGCGCGCGCGCCGCGCGCATCAAATGCGGGGATCCATGGCGGCGCTTGACGGCGCCCCGAGGCGCCGCATAGCCATCGTCCTCCTCCGCTTGACCGACAATGGACCCCGAGAGGTTGTTCCCATGACCGCCGGCGCACCGAACATTCTTCTCGTGATGGCCGACCAGATGGCGCCGGCGTTCCTGCCGATCCATGGGCCGACGCCGACGCGCGCCCCCTTCATGACGGCGCTCGGCCGCGACGGCGTCGTCTTCGACAGCGCCTATTGCGCGAGCCCGCTCTGCTCGCCCTCGCGCGCCTCGCTCATGACGGGGCGCCTGCCGTCGCGCACCCGGGTCTACGACAACGCCGCCGAATTTCCCTCCGACCTTCCGACCTTCGCCCACGCCCTGAGACTCGGAGGCTACCGGACGATCCTGGCCGGCAAGATGCACTTTTGCGGGCCGGATCAATTGCACGGATTCGAGGAGCGGCTGACGACCGATATCTATCCGGCGGACTACGGCTGGACTCCCGACTGGGACCATCCGGACGGGCGGCCGAGCTGGTATCACAACATGAGCTCCGTCACCGAGGCCGGAGTCTGCATCCGCACCAACCAGCTCGACTTCGACGACGAGGTCGCTTTCGAGGCCGAGCGGGCGATTTATGAGATCGCGCGGGCGAAGAACCGGCAGCCCTTTCTGCTCGTCGCCTCGTTCACCCATCCGCACGATCCGTTCGCCGTGCCGCAGCGCTATTTCGACCTCCATCGCGACGAAGAGATCCCGCGGCCGTCGGCGGCCCTTCCTCCGGACCGCCTCGATCCGCACTCGCGCCGGCTGCGCCACGTCTGCGCGATGGATGCGGAGCCGGTCACAGAGGCGCAGACGCTCGCCGCGCGCCGCGCCTATCTCGGCGCGATCGGCTATGTGGACGACCATCTGGGGCGCCTGATGGCGGCTTTGCGCGATAGCGGACTTGCCGAGAACACGATCGTCATTCTGACGAGCGACCATGGCGAGATGCTCGGCGATCGCGGCCTCTGGTACAAGATGAGCTTCTTCGAGGGCGCGGCCCGGGTTCCCCTCGTCATCGCGAGCCCGGGCCGGTTCGCGCCCGGTCGGGTGGCGGCGAGCGTGTCGCTCCTCGATCTCCTGCCGACTCTCGTCGACCTCGCGGGGGTCGACGGGCAGGGGCTCGCTGGAACGATGGACGGGCGGAGCCTCGCGCCCCATCTCGCCGGCCGTGCGGGACACGACGAGGCGGTCGGCGAATATCTGGCGGAAGGCGCGATCGCCCCGATCGTGATGATCCGCCGGGGCCGCTTCAAGTTCATCCATTCCCCGGCGGACCCCGATCAACTCTATGACCTCGCCGCAGATCCCGGCGAGCGCGACAACCTCGCGTCCGGCGGCAGCCACGCGACGACGGTCGCCGACTTTCGCGACGAGGTCTCCCGCCGCTGGCGGCTCGACCTCCTCGACGCCGAGGTGCGGGCGAGCCAGCGTCGCCGGCGCCTCGTCGCGGCCTCGCTTGCGACCGGACGGAGCCGCTCCTGGGACTTCCAGCCCTTCCGCGACGCCGGCAGGCAATATGTCCGCAGCGGCGTCGACCTCGACGACCTCGAGGCTGCGGCGCGCTTCCCGCGCGTTTCGGGCGGCTGATCTTTCTCGCGCTGCAAGACGGCGTTTCACGGCTTCAGGACCCGTCCGGCTCCGGCCGCTCGCCGAGGAACTCGGCGGCCATGGCGCGCGTCACCCGCCGTCCTCGCGACAGCGCCTCCCTGTCGAGTTCCGCCGCGATCCGCCGCGCCGCCGCGAGCGAGCGCTCGAGGCGCATAGCGATATAAGCGATCACCCGCGGTCCCACCTGGAGCTGCCGGTCGCTGAAGAGCTTGAAGAGAACCGCTTCGGTCAGCTCGATGTCTGGCGCGCCGAGTTCGACGAGCGGAGCGAGGCGCAGCCGCGACAGGAGGTCCGCCGTTCTGAGGCCCCAGAGGTCGGGCGCGGTGCGCGCCGTCAGAAGGATCGAGCCCCCCCGTTGCAGCGCGTCGTTGACGACATGGAAGAGGCGTTCCTCTGCCTCCCCGACGCCGTCGGCGTCCTCGATCAGGATGGCGGGGCTCAGCGCGCAGGCCCTGACCTCGGCCTCGCCGAGGGCGGAAGCGAGCGCCGCCGCGGCGCCGGACCTTTTCGCCCAGAGCGCGCCGAGGTGGCTTTTCCCGGATCCTTCGGGCCCCACGAGCAAGAGCATGCCGCCCGACCAGTCGGGCCATCGCCCGATCGCGGCAAGCGCCTTGCGATTGGACGGCGCGGGCAGAAAATCCTCCGTCGCGAAGCTCGGAAGATGCGGCCAGTCGAGCGTCAGTTGGCGGGGCGGCGGAGCGGTCATGGCTCCTCGTCCAGGCCCGCCCGGCCGAGATAGAAGGGGCTCGACAGGTAGACCCCGATCAGGTGCCGCATCACGACGCCGATCGCCGCCGCGGCCGGAACGGCGACCACGAGGCCGACGAAACCGAAGAGCTGGCCGAACGCCAGCAGCGCGAACATCAGCCACACCGGGTGCAGGCCGACCGACTCGCCGACAAGCTTC
Source organism: uncultured Alphaproteobacteria bacterium (assembly GCA_963829505.1). Classification (GTDB taxonomy): domain Bacteria; phylum Pseudomonadota; class Alphaproteobacteria; order Rhizobiales; family Beijerinckiaceae; genus Roseiarcus. The sequence goes on along the minus strand of CAWHIL010000003.1, from coordinate 1,703,197 downwards.
GGCGAGATGACGTAGCCCTCAAGAAACTGGCCCGTGACCACGACGGCGAGCGCCATGAGAAAGAGCCTCAGGCTCGGCCAGCCCTGAACCAGCGACACCGCGATCGAAAGGACGAGCGCGACCAGCGAGCCGACATACGGAATGAAGCTGAGGACGCCGGCGATCGCGCCGATCAGGAAGCCGAAATCGAGCCCGATCAGAGTGAGCCCGCCGCCGTACCACAGGCCGAGAAAGAGGCAGACGAGCGACTGCCCGCGGATGAAGCCAGCCAGCGCCTGATCGATCTCGGCGGCGATCTTGCGCAGGCTCGACCGATGGTCGAGCGGCAGCCAGCCGTCGATTTCCGCGATCATGCGCTCCCAGTCGACCAGGATGTAGAACGCGACCACCGGGGTGATGATCAGAAGCGAAAAGAAACTGAAGACCGCGGCGCCGCCGGTGACCAGCGATTGCAGGGCGCCGACCAGCCATTGCGCGCCTTGCGTGACGAAATCGCCGATCGACGTCTGGAGATCGGCCGAGGAGAACTGCTTGGAAAGGCCGAGCTTGTCGAGATAGCCGCCGAGATATTTGTCGATCAGCGTCGTGCCCTCTTCGAGCGCCAGCGACTGGAGCCGCGCGGCGTAGCCGGGAAGCTTCTGGACGAAGGTGATGAGCTGATTGCCGAGGATGGGCCCGGCGACGACGAGGGTCAGCGTGAAGGCGGTGGCGAAGACGATGAGGATGATCAGCGCCGCGCCGAGCCGGCTGAGGCCGAGCTTCTCGATCTTGCCGACAAGCGGGTCGAGCAGGTAGCCGAGCGCGATCCCCGCGGCGAAGGGAGCGATTGTCGAGGCGAGGAGATGCAGGGCGAAGCCGAGCGCGACGAGCAGGAGCCCCCAGAAGATGACCTGACGCTCGACGCTCATGACGGCGCGCTCAGGGGCGATCCGGGACTCGCGCAGGCTGAATGAGATCCCACTTGCCCCCCCAGGGGTCGGAAAAGACGGCGACCTTTCCATACCACTCGCGCCGCGGGGTTTCGAGGAAGCGGACGCCGCGGGCGCTCATGGCGGCGAAGTCCCGGTCGAAGTCGTCGGTCTCGAGGAAGTATCCGACCCGACCGCCGCTCTGGTCGCCGACCCGCGCCTTCTGCCGCTCGTCGCTCGCGGCGGCGAGAACGATGCGCGCGCCTGCGCCGCCGGCCGGCGCGACGACGACCCAGCGCTTGCCGGGCCCCATCGGCGTGTCCTCAGTGAGGGCGAAGCCGAGCGCGCCGACGAAGAAGGCGAGGCCTTCCTCGTAGGTCGGGACGAGGAGGCTAAAGGCGGCGACGCTCTGGGTCATGGCGCTCCGCTTCGTCCTTCGGGACGCCGTCGAGAGGATAGTTCCACTTCCGGAATTGGGCGCATTTTTCCAGCGTCAGCAATGTCGTTCGCTCGGGCCGCTTTCGGTACTGCGAGCGGTCCGGAGCTTTCCTTACGATCAGAATAGCATGAAGTGATATGCTGAAAAAGGGAAATCTGCAAGCCTCTGAAAACGGAGAGGTTTTTGCGCACGCTGAAGCGCCGTTGCGTCTCGGGAGCCTCGCGAAGGCCTCGGGCCGGGCCTTCGGCGACGGAAAGGTCGGATGTTTATACTTGTTTCAATAGTTCAAATAACAGGGAGAATTTTCGTCAGGAACAGGGAGAGTTTTTGCCCGAGCAGGGATAGTTTTTCTTTCAAACAGGCGATTTTCTGAGACCACTTCTATCAGCCCACTGCGGCTCGCTTCGAGACGCGACGGGGCGGTCAAGCGTCCGGGCCGAGCGATCCGAAGCGGTGTCGAAAGGCGAGAAAGATCGCAAGGCGAACGTCCAGGGGACATCGTCGCGCCTATCGGCGCCCACGGCGAAACGACGCGCCTTTTAGGAATCCCCGGTGAGTTGCCTCTGCTTCCATTCCGAGGGAGGGAGACCAGACATGCTCGTGAAGAACCGCGTGAAGGCGCTGACCTCGGAGTAGCCGAGAATCTGCGCGAGGCTGCCGACGCTGACCCGCGTGTCGCGAAGGAGCTGGCTCGCCATCTCGAAGCGCGCTTCGTTCACCGCGTCGCGGAAGGAAAATCCCCGTGCTTGCAGCGCGCGGTTGAGCGTCCGGGGATGCATGACGAGCAGATCCGCGGTTCTCGCCAGCGACGGCGTACCCGCCAGGACCGAGGGGACCAGGACGCGCATGACGCGGTCGAGGATGTCGGGCTCGAGAAAGTTCCAGCGTTCGGCGGCGAACCGGCGGATCTCCCCGTGGACGAAGGCATCGGCGGTCGGGATGGGCTTCGCGAGCGCCGACCGCGGATAGACGAGCCCGAAATGCTCGGCTTCGAAGACGAGCTTCGCCCGGCCGAACGTGCGCCGGTACGGCGACAGGTCTGTGGGCGGCGGCAGCGAGAAAAGCACTCGGATCGGCTCGACGCCGTTCAATTCGGCGAAGACGACGCGCCCAAACGCGAGGGCTGCGGCGCTGAACAGCGCCGCGCCGCGAAGACCGGGCGAATAAACCCGATGGCCGATCAGGATTTCGCCGTCAGCCCAATCGGTGAGGTAGACGCCGGCGCCGCGCACATAGCGAGGGTGATTGGCTACGAACTCGGCCAGCGCCGACCCCAAGTCCGGCGCGGTAGATAGAAGATTGCCAATGATTCCAAGGTGGTGGAGTTGGCTTGACGCGCCTAGAACCAACGCGAAGTCGTCGCGTCCGGCCACCTCGCCGCACTTCAACATGAGCTGTGACACAACGGGAAAGGGAAGGCGCCCCTCGATATCGGAAAGCGCGGCGCGATCGAGGCCAAGGCTCGCGAGCAAAGCGTCCGGATCGACGTTCATCTCGCTGAGCAGGCGCGGCAACTCGGTGAGCGCCCCCACCCGTTGCAACGGCAGAGCGTCATCACGCCTCGGGACGGGCCTGGGCGATCGCGCAATATCGGGTCGATCGTCCATGCGGGGCCGTCGTCGAGGGTTACGTTCAGCCAAAACCTACGGATGTCGGAAAATGTCAAGACCTCTGGACAGCGCGTGGCTTATTCCCGCGTGCCGCCTCGCCGCCACGCAAAGCGGCGGACCGACGAGAGGGAATACGATGTATTACACAGACGATTCCACCCTGCCCGAGAACATGCAGCCCCTCATCATCACGGCTGCGCCCTTCGGGCCGGCATGGCTGCCGGGAGACGCCGACATTCCCTTGACCTGGGACGAGCAGGTTCAGGCCGCGGTCGACTGCTACAACGCCGGCGCGACCATGCTGCACGTGCATGTCCGCGATCCTGCGACCGGACAGGGCTCGATCAACTTCGACCAGTACAATTACTTCCTCGAGCGGCTGAAGAAGGCCGTGCCGAAGATGATCCTCCAGGTCGGCGGGTCGATCTCGTTTGCGCCGCACACGGCCGAAGCGAAGGCCAAGTGGCTGAACTACGACACCCGCCACATGCTGGCCGAACTCGAGCCGAAGCCCGAGTTCGTCACGATCGCGACGGGAACGACGCAATGGGACATCGTGTCGATGTTCGTGCCTGACGACATCAAGGGCACGCATCTCGACAACAACCCTCAGGTGCAGGCCGCATGGGCCGGAATGTGGGTCGACGCCGGGCCGGCGTTTTACCTCGAGCACCTGAAGCGTCTCGCCGCGCACAAGCATCCAGCCCTATTTCGTCCCCGGCACGGTCCATCAGCTTGAGATCATCGAGCGGCTGATCCGCGCCGGCGTCTACATGGGTCCGCTCAACCTGGCGATCTGCGGCTACGGCGGCGGCACGCTCGGCCGCAACCCGTACCACTGGATGGATTTCCTCCGGCAGGTTCCGCAGGGCGCCGTCGCAACCTTCTGGTCGAGCATGCGCGGCCTGATCTCGCTTTCGGCCATGTCGATCGTGCTCGGCCAGCACGTGCGCGTCGGCAACGAGGACAATCTGTGGGGTCCGGACAAGAAGCGCCGCACGTCCGTACAGCAGGTCGAGGGCGCCGTGCGCATCTGCGAGGAGTTCGGCCGCAAGGTCGCGACCGCCGAGGAGGCGCGCGAGATCCTGAAGGTCGGCGTCTGGTACAACAGCGTCGAAGAGACGCTGATGAACCTCGGGCTGCCGCCGAACCGGCGTGACGGCGACAAGGGCTTCCTTGTGTGGCCAACCGACGGAAAGAAGACCGTCGCCAAGGTCGGCGGCGATTCGCATCCGATGTCCTATTGCATGGTCCCGCCCGAGGCGGCCAAGGCCGCGATGGAGGCTGTGGCCGCGGCGAAGGCGAAGTCCCCGTAGGGCCTTCAAACGCAAAAAAAGCGGCGGCGCCCGGAGGCGTCGCCGCTATCAGCTTGATTGGAGTTCTCGTGATGGGCGCCTTGCTGGCCGCAGTCCTCGTTTTTGTTTTGACGCTTGCCGCCGGACTCCTCGGCCTCCGCGTGAAGTCGCGTCTGGCCGAGGAACACAAGAGCGGCGAGTTGCGCGGTGTCGTTGGCCAGATCGCCGGGCTCGTCACCCTTCTTCTGGCTCTGGTGCTCGGAACGCTGATCGGGGTCAGCTACTCCTATTTCGCGACCCAGAAGACGGAGCTCGAAGGGTTTTCCGCCCAGGTTCTGCGGCTGGACCAGGCGCTCAAGCAATATGGGCCCGAGACGCAGCCGGCGCGCGACAAGCTCAAGGAGGCGATCGTCAAAGGCTACGACGCCTTCTGGGGCGGCGGGGAGCCGGATCCGGCTGCGATGACGGTCGCGGGGCCGCTGGCCAGCGCGCAGGCGACGATGGACTATCTGGCGACCCTTCAGCCGAAGACCGACGGACAGAAAGCGGCTCTGGCGTCCGCCAACACCTACGCCGGCATGATCGAACAATCGCGCCTGATGATGGCGCTCCAGATCGCCAGCCCGCCGGTGTCATGGGTCCTGATCGCGATCCTGATCTTCTGGACCGCGGCGCTCTTTTTCGGCGTCGGCCTCTACGCGGAATCCAACGCCGTCGTCCTCTCCGCGCTGACCTTCGGCGCGCTGTCGGTGGCTTTTGCTGTCTTCCTGATCCTTGGCATGGGCGAACCCTATACAGGGGTCGTGAAGATCAACCCCGCAGCGCTGAAAGAGGCGATCGACTATCTCGGCAAGTAGAAGCCGGGTTGCAGGATGGCGCGCGTTTTGCGGGCCCAAATTGAAGGAACGCAGATGAGAAAGCTAGTTCTGATGTCGGGCGTGGCCATGATGGCGTTCGCCGCTACGGCGAAAGCCGACCCCGTCGACCTTACCGCCTATGCCGACAAGGACGGCTATATCGACGTGCAGAAGCTCACCTGCGCGCAGCTCGCCAACACCTACCAAGAGGACGCCGACCACCTCACGACCTGGTACAGCGGCTGGTACAACGGTCTCGGCCACAAACATATGATGAAGGTCGACCGGGCCATGACGCTCGAGCACGAGGTCATCCAGTACTGCAAGGCCAATCAGGACAAGAAGGTCATCCAGGCGATCGACGTCGTGTTCAAGAAGTACCGCCAGGACAACGGGATCAAGATGAACTGAGCGGCGGCCACGGGCGTCTTCGCATCGGGCTTGACGGCATGGCGGGCCGCATCAGCAACTTCGAGATCTACGGCGACGAGCCCGAAGCGCTCGCGGCCTTCTACCGCGGGCTCTTCGGCTGGCGGATCGAGAAGGCTGATGGCGTCGACTACTGGCGCATCGCGATCGACGCGGAATCGAAGCCGCTCGCGGCTGGGGGGATTGCCCGGCCGCCGGCCTTCGCGCGCGGCGGCTGGATGAACTTTGTCGAGGTGGAGTTGCTGGATGAAACTCTCGACGCGGCGACCCGGCTCGGCGGAACGATCCTCAAGGAGAAGACCGCGACGCCGCGCACGGCCTGGCACGCGGTGATCGCCGACCCGGCCGGCGCGACGTTCCTCGTCTGGCAGGCCGACCCGCTCGCCTTTCCGCCGCCAGAGCCGGACGGAGATGCGGCGGTTCCTATCGAGCAAGTCCTGGGAGAAGATCCGATGGCGCGCGAGGAAAAGGGACCGTTCGACGACAAGGCGGTCGCCTTGTTGCGGTCGTGGGATCCCGAGTGGTCGGCTGTCGTCGACCGGATGGCGTGCAACCCGTGGCGCAGCGGCGTGCTCTCGCAAAAACTCGTCGAGTTGGTGAGCATCGGCGTTAGCATCGCTTGCACCAATCTCAACGCGGACGGGACGCGCAGGCACATTCGCGGGGCGCTCGACGCCGGCGCCACCCGCGACGAGATCCTGTTCGTGATCAAGTGCGCCAGCGCTATGGCGCTCCATTCCATGAGTTCTTGGCGCGCCCATCCTGCTCGAGGAAGCCAAGGCCGCCGGCGTCACGCTGAAGTCTCCGGCGACTGCCGCCACGCCCGCGATCGACGCGATGAAGGCGATCGGCCAGTGGAACGCCGCCTGGGATGGCTTTCTCGCGCTCGATCCTGCCTGGACGGACGCCTTCATGGCGATGGGAGGAGGAATCTACGCGAGCGGCGTCATGCCGCCCAAGGAGACCGAATTGCTCAGCATCGCCTTCGACGCCTCCTTCACCCATATGTACGCGCCGGGAACGCGCCGCCACATCCAGAACGCGCTCAAGGCGGGCGCGACGCCCGAGGAGATCTTCGAAGTGCTCAAGATCTGCGTCGCCCATGGCGTCGAGGCGATCAACCTCGGGGTCCCTGTCCTCGCCGAAGAACTCGTGGCCCGCGAGGGATCGGCGCGCGGATGACAGGGGCGGCGCCATGCTCCATAACCGCGCGAGAAATCCTGGGCGCGACCGGCTGGAGGCGGAGCGATGCAGAACGTGACGACGGAAGCCGCCGCCGGCGGCAAGAAAAGCCTGAAGGAGCGGGCGGTCAGCGAGCTCGAGAAGTTCGCCGTGATCGCCGTCTATCTCTGGCTCCTGTTCGCGTTGTTCGGCCTGCACAAGCAACTCGTGCAGGGGCATGGAATCAGCCTCTGGCAACAGGGCTTCGCGCTCATCAACGCGCTCGTCTTCGGCAAGGTCATACTGATTGCCGATGCGATGGAGCTGGCGAGGGGCAAAGACGATCAGGCGCTGGCGTGGATCGTCCTCCGCAGGTCGCTGATCTTCGCCATCGTCCTTATTGCGTTCCACCTCGTCGAGGAGGCGATCAGGGCGTCGTTCAAGGGAGACGACATCGCCGCCATCGTTCCGGAAATGGGCGGCCTATCCGGCATCGCGGCCTATACGGCGATCTTCGTCGTCGTGCTGATCCCGTTCTTCGCCTTCCAGGAGGCGGCCCGCGTACTCGGCGTCGATACGATGTGGCGTCTCTTCTTCCGCCCTGAGTCGGAGGCGGCCGGGTCGATGCGGTCGTCCGGGGGATGACGAGAAGCTGCGCCGACGAAACCTAGCGCGACATGTGATCGAGCCACTGGGCGACATAGACGCCGCCCGAGACGACGGTCGTCGCGCCGACGATCCATTCCAGCAACGTTTGCGCCGGGTAGGGACTGAGACCGTAGGCGCGCGCGCCGAGCGCGAACCCCGCGAGCGCAATCTGCGCTGCGGTGTTGAGTTTGGATTCCCAGACCGGCTTGATCTGCACCGGCTTGTCGAGGAGCCAGGACACGACGACGGCGACGAGGATCATGACGTCGCGGGAGACGACCGCGATGGCGACCCACGCCGGCATCTCTCCATAGATGGCGAGGGACACGTAGATCGAGACGAGGAGCGCCTTGTCGGCGAGCGGGTCGATATAGGCGCCGAGCTCCGTGCGCAGGTTGTAGTGGCGCGCGATGAAACCGTCGACGGCGTCGGAGATGCCGGCGAGCAGGAAGATCAGAAAGGCCGCAAGGTAGCGCTCGGAGACGATCATCTGAACCGCGACCGGCGTCATGACCATTCTCGCCAGCGTGATGAAATTGGGAATGTTGTAGGCAATCTGAGAAAAATTCATTGAATTCCAGAAATCCTCCTCGGCCTTGTCGCCGCTCTCGCGGCTGACGCGTCGCCGCGCCTCTCGGTGCGGCCATTCGCCGGATCGCCTCGGCTGCGTGCAACCCCGTGGACAAGGTAGCACGGTCGGGCTGAGCGTGAGAAACCGGCGTTTCTCCGGCTTGCGCTGTGGGGACCGAGCGACTACGCCCTTCTCAAAGACGCCTGTTCCGGAGCCGCAATGCCCGAGAGCCGAAAGCCGCTGACCTATTCTGAAGCAGGGGTGGACATCGACGCGGGCAATCGCCTCGTCGACCGCATCAAGCCGTTCGCGCGGGCGACGCGTAGAGCGGGTGCGGACGCGGAGCTTGGCGGGTTCGGCGGCCTCTTCGACCTCAAGGCCGCAGGCTTCGCCGATCCGATTCTCGTCGCCGCCAACGACGGGGTCGGCACCAAGATCAAGATTGCGATCGAGAGCGGGATCTACGACACGATCGGAATCGACCTCGTGGCGATGTGCGTGAACGATATCGTCGTGCAGGGCGCCGAGCCGCTGCTGTTTCTCGACTATTTCGCGGCCGGCAAGCTCGACGAAGAGGTCGCGACTGCGGTCGTCAAGGGGATCGCCGAGGGTTGCGTCGAGTCCGGCTGCGCGCTCGTCGGAGGCGAAACGGCCGAGATGCCCGGGCTCTACGCCGATCGGGACTTCGATCTCGCAGGATTTGCGGTCGGCGCGGCCGAGCGCGGCAGCCTGCTGCCGCGGGCCGGCCTCAAGGCCGGCGACGTCGTCTTCGGACTGCCGTCGAGCGGCCTGCACTCGAACGGCTTTTCGCTCGTGCGGCGCGTGGTCTCCGTCTCGGGCCTCGCCTGGGATGCGCCGGCCCCTTTCGACCCGTCGCGATCGCTGGCCGAGGCTCTGCTGATACCGACCCGTCTCTACGTTCGGCCGCTGCTCGGCGCGCTCAGGACGTCGGCCGGAATCATGGCGCTCGCCCACATCACCGGCGGCGGCTATTCCGAGAATCTGCCTCGCATCCTGCCGGATGGACTTGCGGTCGACCTCGACCTCGACGCGTTCGCGCCGCAGAAGGTCTTCTCCTGGCTTGCGGCCGTCGGCGGAGTTCCGGAGGCGGACATGCTGCGCACGTTCAATTGCGGCTTCGGCATGGCCGCCTTCGTCGCGGCCGAACGCGAGGAGGAGGCAAGGCAAGCGCTCGCGGGCGCAGGGCTTCAGCCGGTCGCCATCGGCAGGCTGACGGCGTCGAAGGGAGCGCGCGTCGAGATGCGGGGAAGGCTGCCCCTATGACGCGGCGGGTGCGGACGGGCGTCCTGATTTCGGGACGAGGGTCGAACATGCGCGCGCTGATCGAGGCGGCGAGCGGGCCGGACTTCGCGGCGGAAATCGCTTTGGTCGTGTCCGACAACCCGGATGCGCCAGGCCTTTCGGCCGCGAGCGAGGCTGGAGTTTCCGCGCAGGCGCTCAACTACAAGGGCTTCTCCGGCAAGCGGGAGTTCGAGGCGGCGGTGACCGCCGCGCTCGCCGGCGCCGGGGTGGAGCTTGTCTGCCTTGCGGGTTTCATGCGGGTGCTCAGCGCTTCCTTTGTCGAGCGCTGGCGAGGCCGCATCCTCAACATCCATCCTTCGCTTCTGCCGGACCTGCGCGGCCTCAATACGCACGAGCGCGCGCTCGCGGACGCGCGGACGGTGCACGGCTGCACGGTTCACTTCGTCACGGCGACGCTCGACGAAGGTCCGATCGTGGCGCAGGCGCGCGTGCCGGTGCTGCCGGAGGACGATGCGAAGCGGCTCGAAGCCCGCGTCCTCGTCGAGGAGCACAAGCTCTATCCGGAGGCGCTGAACGCGGTCGCGCGTATCGTGCGCGCCTCCGCGACCCTCTGACAAGCGCCGGGCTTGGCGCGGAAGCGGATTTGATTCACAATCCCGATTGTTCAAATGTTTCCGGAGATTGACGTGGCGCGGGCGGCTGCGACGAAAGCGATCGAGGACCATCCCGTCGAGCCCCGGGCGGACGAGCCTCCGTCGCCGCTTCTTGCCTCTCCCGAGCGCTTCATCAATCGCGAGCTTTCCTGGCTCGAGTTCAACCGGCGCGTGCTGGAGGAGGCCGCGAACCCGAACCATCCGCTTCTCGAACGTCTCCGCTTCCTGTCAATTTCGGCGACGAACCTCGACGAGTTCTTCATGGTCCGGGTGGCCGCCCTGGTCGGGCAGGTGCTTTCGGGAGTGACGGAAATCTCGGCCGACGGCCTCACTCCGGCCGAGCAACTCGAGCGGATCGGCGAGAGGGCCGCGGTCCTGGTCGCCTCGCAGCAGGAGCGCTGGCGGGCTCTGCGAAAGGAACTGACGAGCGCCGGCGTCGTCATCCTCGACGTCGCCGATCTCACCCGCCGCGAACGCGACTGGCTTCAGGAGCATTTCCTCCAGCACGTCTTTCCGGTGCTGACCCCCCTCGCCATCGACCCCGCCCATCCGTTCCCGTTCATCCCCAACCTCGGGTTCACGCTGGCGCTCGACCTTCTCAATCCGCAGGACGGGAGGCGGATGAGCGCGCTCGTGCGCATCCCCATGAGCGTCGAGCGCTTCGTAAGGCTGCCGGACGGACCGCAGGGCGTGACCGCGCGGTTCGTGTCGCTCGATCGGCTGATCGTCGCCTTCATCGGGCTCCTGTTTCCCGGTTTCGAAGTGCTCGGCGAGGGCGCCTTTCGCGTCATCCGCGACAGCGACATCGAGGTCGAGGAGGAGGCCGAAGATCTCGTCCGGTTGTACGAGAGCGCGCTCAAGCGCCGGCGGCGCGGCTCGGTCATCCGGCTCGAGATCGAGGCGAGCATGCCCGAATCGCTGCGCGCCTTCGTCGCCGGAGACGTCGACGTGGTGCCGTCCGGCATCGTGCTGATCGAAGGCATGCTGGCGCTCAACGAACTCGCGCAGCTCATCGCCATCGACCGCCCGGAACTCAAATTTCCGCCGTACAATCCCAGATTTCCGGAGCGGGTGAAGGAACACGGCGGCGATTGCTTCGCCGCGGTCCGGCAAAAGGACCTCGTCGTTCATCATCCCTACGAATCGTTCGACGTGGTCGTCCAGTTCCTCAATCAGGCGGCGCGCGATCCCAACGTCGTCGCGATCAAGCAGACGCTCTACCGCACCTCCGCCGACAGCCCGATCGTTCGGGCGCTGGTCGAGGCGGCCGAACTCGGCAAGTCGGTGACCGCGCTCGTCGAGCTGAAGGCCCGGTTCGACGAGGAAGCCAACATCCGCCTCGCCCGCGACCTCGAGCGCGCCGGTGCGCAGGTGGTCTATGGATTCATCGAGCTCAAGACTTACGCCAAACTGTCGATGGTCGTCCGGCGCGAGAGCGGCGCGCTCGTCACCTATTGCCACCTCGGCACCGGCAACTATCATCCGGTCACGGCGAAGATCTACACCGACATTTCCCTCTTCACGGCGGAGCCGGCGATCGGCCGCGACGTTGCGCGGATCTTCAACTTCATCACCGGTTACGCCGAGCCCGACGGGCTCGAGCAGATGGCGATTTCCCCCATCGGGCTGAAGACGACGCTGCTGCGCTGCATCGCCGACGAAGCCGATCACGCTTCGCTCGGGCGGCCGGGCAAAATCTGGATGAAGTGCAACGCCCTCGTCGATCCCGAAATCATCGACGCGCTCTACGCCGCGAGCCGCGCCGGCGTCGAGATCGACATCGTGGCGCGCGGCATCTGCTGTCTGAGGCCCGGCGTGGCTGGAATGTCGGAGACCGTTCGGGTGAAGTCGATCGTCGGCCGGTTCCTCGAACACGCGCGCATCTATGCGTTTGGAGCGGGCAACGGCCTGCCGCATCCGAAGGCGAAGGTCTTCATCTCGTCGGCCGACCTCATGCCGCGCAATCTCGACCGGCGGGTCGAAGCGCTCGTTCCCTTGTTGAACCCGACGGTGCACGAGCAGGTGCTGGGGCAGATCATGGAGGCCAATCTCCGCGACAACGAGCAGAGCTTCCGGATCCTTGCCGATGGAACGAGCGTGCGTGTCGTTCGCCGCGAAGGCGAGGAGCCGTTCAACGCCCACAGGTTCTTCCAGACCAATCCGAGCCTTTCCGGGCGCGGCCAGGCGGCGCTGAACGAGGCGTTCGCCGTGGCGCAGCGCCCGCGGCCCTGATAAACGTCCGCGTCGTCGCCGGGGCATCAAGGTTCATCCAAGGTCATTCATGTCGGACAACGTCGCGCAGGGGCGGTTGCCCGGGACGCCGGTCGCCATCGTCGACATCGGCTCGAACTCGGTGCGCCTCGTCGCCTACGAATCCCATTCGCGCGCGCCGACCCCGACCTTCAACGAGAAGGCGCTCTGCGGGCTGGCGCGCGGCGTCGCGACGACCGGCCTTCTGCCTGAGGATGCGGTCGCGAGGGCGCTGGCCGCGCTGCAGCGCTTCCGGGTGCTGTGCGACACGATGCGGATCGAGGACGTGCGCTGCATTGCAACCGCCGCGGTCCGCGACGCGGCCAATGGCCCGCAGTTCCTCAGGCTTGCAGAGAGCGCCATCGGGCGGCGGATCGAACTTCTCGGAGGGGCGCAGGAGGCGCGACTCTCGGCGCTCGGCGTTGTCAGCTCCATTCACGGCGCCGACGGGATCGTCGGCGACCTCGGAGGCGGATCGCTCGAACTCACCGACGTGAGAAACGGGGGCGCCGGCGTCGGGCTGACGCTGCCGCTCGGCGGCCTGTCGCTGATGGACCTGTCGGAACGGACCCCGAAGAAGGCCGCGAAGATCGTTCGCGAAACGCTCTCCGGCGTGAAGATCCTGCCGGGGCTCGCAGGACGCACCTTCTACGCGGTCGGGGGCACCTGGCGGGCGCTTGCGCGCCTGCATATGCGCCAGCGCCAGTATCCGATGAACGTCATGCACAATTACGTGATCCCGACGGGCGACGCGCTGGAGTTCGTCCGGTTGGTCGAGCGCATCGACGCGGACATGTTGACGTCCATCGAAGCCGTTTCGGCCGCCAGGCGCCCGCTGCTCGCCTACGGCGCCGCGGTGCTTGAAGAGATCATCAGGATCGCTCCGCCGAAAGAGATCGTCGTATCGGCGCTCGGCGTTCGCGAAGGTCTGCTCTACTCGCAACTCCCGCCCGTGGCGCAGGCCGAGGATCCGCTGATCGTATCGGCGCGGGAGTTCAACCGGCTGAGGTCGCGGGCCCCGGCGCACGGCGAGGAGCTCTTCGACTGGACGTCGCGCCTCGTGGCTTCGTCCCACCTCGGCGAGGACGCCGAGGATCGCCGCCTGCGGCACGCCGCCTGCCTTCTCTCCGATATTTCGTGGCGGGCCCATCCGGACTATCGCGGCGCCCAGGCCTACGACCTCGTCGCCAACGCGGCCTTCATCGGGGTCGACCACCCCGCCAGGGCCTTTCTCGCCCTTGCGGCCGCGTATCGACACCTGTCGAACGAGGACTTCGTCGCGCCCCAGTCGCGCTCGCTGGTCAGCGCGCGCCAGCTCGACCGGGCTCGCATTCTCGGCGCCGCGATGCGCGTCGCCTACAACATCTCGGCCGCCATGCCGGGCGTGCTGCCGCGCGCGCCGATGCTCTGCGAGAAAGGCCTGGTGGTGTTGACATTGCCGTCGGCGCTCGCATCGCTCAGCAGCGAAAGGCTGCAGTCGCGGATGCGGCAGTTCGCCAGGCTGATCGGCGGGGATGCGGAGATCAGGGCGTCGATATAACTGAAACAACCTGTACAATTATGACGCGCCTCTGCCTGCGGCTTTGAAAACGCGCGGCTTCATTTGCAAAACCGCGTGCGCGAGACCATATTCGAACGACCCCGATCCCTGCGCCATTGGGAAAGGGTATAACCCCCACCGGCGGTCCTTGAAACCGCCAAGGCGAGGAGTAGTCGGATATGGCGGCTGTCCAGGAGACGGTCGACCGGGTGCGGTCGGTCGACGTCGACGCGTACAAGTACGGATTCGTCAGCGCCATCGAATCCGACGTCGCGCCGAAGGGTCTCAGCGAAGATATCGTCAGGTTCATCTCCGCCAGGAAAGAGGAGCCGGAATGGCTGCTCCAGTGGCGCCTCGACGCCTACCGCCGCTGGCTGACGATGGACGAGCCGAAATGGGCGCGTGTCGAATATCCGCCGATCGATTTTCAGGCCATTCACTACTTTGCCGCTCCGAAGACCGCGGCCGGGCCGAAATCGCTCGACGAGGTTGATCCGGAGCTCTTGCGCACCTACGCGAAGCTCGGGATCCCGCTGGTCGAGCAGGAGATCCTCGCGGGCGTCGAGAGGCCGAAGGTCGCTGTCGACGCCGTGTTCGATTCGGTGTCGGTCGCCACCACCTTCAAGGCCGAGCTCGCCAAGGCGGGCGTCATTTTCTCCTCGTTCTCCGAGGCTGTGAAAAACCATCCAGACCTCGTCCGGAAATATCTCGGATCGGTCGTTCCGGCGACCGACAATTTTTACGCGACCCTCAATTCCGCGGTCTTCTCCGACGGTTCGTTCGTTTATGTGCCGCCGGGCGTGCGCTGCCCGATGGAGCTTTCGACCTATTTCCGCATCAACGAGAAAAACACCGGCCAGTTCGAGCGAACGCTGATCATCGCCGACAAGGGCGCCTATGTCAGCTATCTCGAAGGCTGCACGGCGCCGAAGCGGGACGAGAACCAGCTTCATGCCGCGGTGGTCGAACTCGTTGCTCTCGACGACGCCGAGATCAAATATTCGACCGTGCAGAACTGGTACCCCGGCGACTCCGAGGGTCGTGGCGGCATCTACAATTTCGTCACCAAGCGCGGCGACTGCCGCGGGCCGCGCTCGAAGATCTCATGGACGCAGGTCGAGACCGGCTCGGCCATCACCTGGAAGTATCCGTCGTGCATCCTGCGCGGCGAAGCCTCGAGGGGCGAGTTCTATTCGATCGCCATCTCGAACGGCCGCCAGCAGGTCGACAGCGGCACCAAGATGATCCATCTCGGCCGCAACACGACGAGCCGCATCATCTCCAAGGGGGTGTCGGCGGGACGATCGCAGAACACCTATCGCGGTCAGGTCTCGGCCCACCGGCTCGCAACCGGCGCCCGCAATTTCACCAACTGCGACTCGCTCCTGATCGGCGACGAATGCGGTGCGCACACCGTGCCTTACATCGAAGCGAAGAACTCATCCGCGATCATCGAGCACGAGGCGACGACGTCGAAGGTTTCCGAGGACCAGCTCTTCTATTGCCAGCAGCGCGGACTGTCGCCCGAGGAGGCGACCGCGCTCATCGTCAACGGCTTCGTGCGCGACGTTCTGCAGCAGTTGCCGATGGAATTTGCGGTCGAGGCGCAGAAGCTGATTGCGATCAGCCTGGAAGGGAGCGTCGGTTGACGCCGCTTCTCGCCAGCATCGACGACACTCAGGGATAGGCGCTCACCGGCCATGCTCGAAATCAGGAATCTCTCCGTCGCCGTCCATGGGAAGACCATTCTCCAGGACCTCAGTCTCTCGGTGCGCGCAGGCGAAGTCGCGGCAATCATGGGCCCGAACGGCTCGGGCAAGTCGACGCTTTCCTACGTTATCGCCGGCAAGCCGAATTACGAGGTCCTTTCCGGCGAGGTCCTGCTCGACGGCGAGAATCTGCTGGAGCTCGAGGCGGACGAGCGCGCGCGCAAAGGCGTGTTCCTTGCCTTTCAGTACCCGATCGAGATTCCGGGCGTCGCGACCATGACGTTCCTCAAGGCGGCGCTGAATGCGCAGCGCCGCTCGCGAGGAGAAGGCGACCTCACGACGCCGGAATTCCGGCGGCGGGTGAAGGAAGCCTCCCAGCGTCTCAAGGTCGAGGAAGAGATGCTGCGGCGACCCTTGAACGTCGGCTTTTCCGGGGGAGAAAAGAAGCGGCTCGAAGTTCTTCAGATGACCCTGCTTCAGCCGCGGCTCGCGGTGATGGACGAGACCGATTCCGGCCTCGACATCGACGCCCTGCGTATCGTCGCGGACGGAGTGAACGCGTTGCGCGGCCCGGAGCGCGGGTTCCTCGTGATCACGCACTACCAAAGGCTTCTCGATCACATTAAGCCGGACGTCGTGCATGTGATGGCGCGCGGCCGGATCGTTGCGACCGGCGGTCCGGAACTGGCGCTCGAACTCGAGAAGAACGGCTACCGCGACTTTGCGGCCGAGGCCGCGTGAGGTTCGGGATGAGCGTTCATGCGCTTACGCGTTCGGCGGCGGAGACAGCGCTCGGCGAACAGTTCCTGGCGACGAAGCAATTCGGGCGATCGCGACGCCGTGCGGCGGCGTTCGAAAGGTTCAGCGCGCAGGGGTTGCCGACGCGGCGCGTCGAGTCCTGGCACTATACCGATTTGAGGACGGCGATGGCGGCCGCCGCGCCGCCCGCGTCCTTGCCCGATCGGGCAGCGCTCGAGGCGGCGCGAACGATGATCGCCAAGCGCGAGGGCGTCGCGGGGGCGGTCAGGATCGTCACGGTGGATGGGGCGTTCGCGCCGGAACTCAGCGACCCGATGCCGGCGGGCGTGACCCTTTCGAGGCGGGACGAGCCGTCGTTGGACGTCGAGGACGCGATGGCGTCGCTGGTCGCTGCGATGGCGCCGGAGGCTCTTGTGGTCGAGGTCGCATCCGGCGCGCAACTGGCCGCGCCTGTCGAAATCCTTCGGGTCGCCACGGACCTTGCCGTCCGTTCGCTCTATTCCTGGACCGAGATCGGGATCGGAAAGGAGGCGGTCGCGACAATCGTCGAGACGTTCCTCGGCGCGCCAGCCTCTGTACAGCGACACGCGGCGACCCTGGTGAGGCTTGCCGAGGCCGCGAGGCTCGACCACGTGGCGGTTGTCGACGACGACCCGGAACTTCATGTCGAGAGCCAGGTTGTCGAACTCGAGGCGCGGGCGGAACTGAGCACGTTCGGCTTCGTGTCGGGCGGCGCGCTGAGCAGGCGGCAGATCTTTGCGAGACTGAGCGGCGCGGACGCGAAGTTCGCGTATGCCGGGCTCGCCCTGCTCGATGGCGCGCGACAGGGCGACACGACCCTGCAAGTCCTCCACACGGCGCGCGGAGGCGTAAGCCGGGAGTATCATCGCGCCATTGTCGCCGACGATGCCGCAGGCGTCTTCCAGGGGAAGGTGGTCGTCGCGCCCGGCGCGCAGAAGACGGACGGATCGATGAAGTCGCAGGCCGTGCTTCTGTCGCCGCGCGCTCAAATGAACGCCAAGCCCGAGCTCGAGATTTTCGCCGACGACGTCGTCTGCGGCCACGGCGCCACCGTCGCCTCGATCGACCCGGAGCAGGTCTTCTATCTGCAGGCGCGCGGCCTGGCCAAAGGCGAGGCGGAAGCCCTGCTGCTCGAGGCCTTCGGCGCCGAAACGATCGATAAAATCCGCAACGACGCCCTGGCGAACCGGTTGCGAGCCCGTCTCGCGGCCTGGCTCGCGAAGCGGGGCATTGAAGGGACGGCGGGCAAGGAGATCGGCGCATGAGCGACGCGGTCCGCACGTCCGTGGAGCCCTATGATGTGGAGGCGATCCGCAAGGACTTTCCCATCCTCTCCGAGAGGCCCTACGGCAAGCCGCTCGTCTATCTGGACAATGCCGCGTCGGCGCAGAAGCCGAAAGCGGTCCTGGATCGCTTGACCTACGCTTACGAGCATGAATACGCCAACGTCCACCGGGGCCTGCACTATCTCGCCAATGCGGCGACCGAGGCCTATGAGGCCGCGCGCGAGCGGGTCCGGCGTTTCGTCAATGCGGAATCGACGGATGAGATCGTCTTCACCCGGTCCGCGACCGAAGCGATCAATCTCGCCGCCGCCAGCTTTGGCCTGGAGCACATCGGGGCGGGGGACGAGATCGCGCTCAGCGTCATGGAGCATCATTCGAACATCGTTCCGTGGCACTTTCATCGCGAGCGGAAAGGCGCCGTCCTGCGCTGGATCGAGGTCGGCGACGACGGATCGCTGTCGCTCGACGCCTTCGAGCGGGCGCTCAGCGACCGGACCAGGATCGTGGCGATCACCCAGATGTCGAACGTTCTCGGCACGGCGCCGCCTCTGAAGCAGATCATCGAGATCGCCCACGCGAGAGGGATCAAGGTGCTCGTCGACGGCTCTCAGGGCGCCGTCCACCTGGACGTCGACGTCCGTGATCTCGACGCCGACTTCTATGTCGCGACCGGGCACAAGCTCTACGGACCGACCGGGATCGGCGTTCTTTACGGAAAGCGCGCGCTGCTCGAATCGCTGCCGCCCTTCATGGGAGGAGGGGAGATGATCGAGGAGGTGACGCGCGACGTCGTCACCTACAACCAGCCTCCGCATCGGTTTGAAGCCGGCACGCCGCCGATCGTTCAGGCGATCGGCCTCGCGGCGGCGCTCGACTACGTGGAGGAAATCGGTCGGGCGCGCATTCGCGCCCACGAGCAGGCTCTGACGAAATACGCCCACGAGCGGTTGGCGAGGATCAATTCATTGAAGATCCTCGGCGACGCGCCCGGCAAGGGACCGATCCTTTCGTTCACGATGCATGGCGCCCACGCCCACGACATTGCGACGCTGATCGACCGGTCCGGGGTGGCGGTGCGGGCGGGGACGCATTGCGCCATGCCGCTGTTGCAGCGGTTTGGTCTGACCTCGACCTGCCGCGCCTCGTTCGCCCTCTACAACACCTTCGCCGAAGTCGATGCGCTCGCCGACGCTCTGGATCGCGCCCAGAAGCTCTTCATCTAGGAAAACGCGTCATGCAGGATGCGCCCTCTGTCACGGCCTCGAGCGAGCCGGCAACGCTGAAAGCGCCTTCGCAGATGTCGGCGGAGGAGTTGCAAGCGCTCACCGACTCGATCATCGCCGCGCTCAAGACGGTCTACGACCCCGAAATTCCGGCCGACATCTACGAGTTGGGTCTTATCTATAACGTCGACATCGACGACGGCCGTTTTGTCACGATCGACATGACGCTGACAGCGCCCGCCTGCCCAGTCGCCGGAGAGATGCCCTCCTGGGTGGAGAACGCCGTCGGGGTGACGCCCGGCGTCGCGGGCGTGAAGGTGAACATGGTGTTCGATCCGCCCTGGGATCAGAGCCGCATGTCCGACGAGGCGCGCATCGCCCTCGACATGTGGTAACCTGGCCGAAAATGTCTCCTCGAACACAAGCGGCCGCGCTTTTGCGACCTCGATAGCCTGGGGCTTCTAGCGCGCGCGGCGAAAAAGTGGATGCCGATTTTTCGCGAAAAGCGCGCGGAAATCAAGGAAGCCGGAGCATTCGGCGATTCGACCGAATCGCCGAACGCTCTAGAGCGGGCTGCGAAAAAGTGGGAACCGGTTTTTCGCGAGAGAGCCGTTTTCAAGGAATTTAGAGCATTCGGCGATTCGACCGAATCGCCGAACGCTCTAGCGTGGCGTCGGCCGGGCGTCCCGACCGAGTCGAAATTGCCGGATCGAAGGCCCCGGTGAACGCATCGATCATCAACGATCCCCGGACGCGGGGCCTCCTCTACCAAGGGTTGCTCGCGGCGGTTCTCGGAGCGCTGACGCTCGGCGGGGCGTACAGCGCCTACGTGAATCTGCAGGCCCGCGGGATTCCGATGGGCTTCGGATTCTGGAACCAGACCGCAGGTTTCGAGATCAACCTGCATCTCCTTCCCTATTCGGCGCTCTCGACCTACGGACAAGCCTTTTGGGTCGGGCTTCTCAACACGCTTCTCATCGCCGCGATCGGCATCCCTCTCGCAACCATCCTGGGGTTCGCGATTGGTCTCGCGCGTCTGTCGCCAAACTGGCTCCTGTCGCGGACTGCGCTCGGCTACGTCACCATCTTGAGGAACACGCCGCTCCTGCTGCAGTTGCTGTTCTGGTACAACGCCGTTCTGAAGTCGCTGCCGGGCCCACGAGAGTCGCTCAGTCTTGCAGGCGTTGTCTTTCTGAACAATCGCGGCTTGTTCCTTCCCGCCCCCGTTCCGCTCTCCGGCGCCCCTTGGTTCGCGGCCGCTCTGGCCGCCGCGATTGTCGTCTCGATCCTTTACCGGCGTCGTGCACGGCGGATTCAGGACCAGACGGGAAGGCGGGCGCCGGTCGCCTGGGTCGAGGCGGCGCTTCTGGTCGCGCTGCCGGCGGCCGCAATCCTATTGTTCGGAGAGCCGTTTGCGTTCGACGTGGCCAAGCTTTCGGGGTTCAATCTGAAAGGCGGCCTGCCGCTCATCCCTGAACTCGTTGCGCTCGCATTCGGTCTCGTGACGTTCACCGCCGCCTTCATCGCCGAGGTCGTTCGCGCCGGCGTTCAGTCGGTGGCGCGCGGCCAGGTCGAGGCGGCTGCCGCGCTTGGCCTGCACGAGGGGCTGGCGAACAGGCTTGTGGTCGTCCCGCAGGCGATGCGGCTGATCGTGCCGCCGCTGACCTCGCAGTACCTCAACCTCATCAAGAACTCGTCGCTCGCCGTGTTCGTGGGTTATCCGGATCTGGTCCAGATCTTCGCCGGAACGGTGCTCAACCAGACGCAGGCGGCGATTCAGGTGATGGCGATCACGATGGCGGTCTATCTCGCCATCTCGCTGGCCGTGGCGGTTGCGCTTAACGCCTACAACGCCTCGCACTCCTTGAAAGAGCGCTGAATGAGGGAGGCGATCGCCTTCGTCCGGCAGCAGCCGGAGCCCACGGACCCCGCGCCGACCCTGTCTCGGGGCGCGGTTCTGTGGGCGAAGGCGAATTATTCTCGTCGATCGGCTCCAGTGTGACGACCTTTGCGTTCGTCGCGATTGCGGCATGGCTTGTCCCGGCGCTTGTCCGCTGGGCGCTCGTCGACGCCGTCTGGAGCGCGCCGGATGGTTCCGTTTGCCGAGCTCATCAGGAAGGAGCTTGCTGGGCGTTCGTCTTCGCCAAACTCGGTTACCTCGGCTTCGGCTCATATCCGGTCGCCGAACGGTGGCGGGTGAACGTCGTGGAGCTTGTGGGCGCGGTGCTGATCGTATGGCTCTTGTGGCCTTCGGCGCCGAAGCGCGCGTGGGGCGCGCTGCTCTTTTTCGTCGCCTACCCGATCCTCGCCTTCGTTCTCTTGAAGGGATCGCCGACCTTCGGTCTGCCGCTTGTTGACACCCAGTTGTGGGGCGGCGTCTTCGTTTCCCTGCTGACCGCGCTTGTCGGACTTGTGTTCTCGCTTCCGTTGGGAGTCCTCCTGGCGCTCGGCCGACGCTCGCGACTGCCCCTGGTGAGGCTCGCGAGCGTCCTTTTTATCGAGTTCGTGCGCGGGGCGCCGTTCATCACGATTCTGTTCCTGGCGAACACGATGCTTCCGCTCTTTTTTCCACAGGAATGGGCCCCGGACAGGTTCCTTCGGCCGCTGGTCGGAATCGCGTTGTTCTCGGCAGCCTACATGGCCGAGGAGGTTCGAGGCGGTCTGCAGTCGCTCGATCGTGGGCAATACGAAGGCGCCATGGCGCTCGGACTGAATTACGCATGGATGATGGGTCTGGTGATCCTGCCGCAGGCCCTGACGATGGTTCTCCCGGGGATCGTAAACAATTTCGTCGGTCTCTTCATGGACACGACACTTGTATCGATTGTCGGCGTGACCGACTTCCTCGACGCGATGAACAACGCCTTCAAGGATCCTGTCTGGAGCGGACCGACAATCATGGCGACAGGCTACGCGTTTGCCGGAATGTTCTATTTCGCCTTTTGCTACGGCATGACTCGCTATTCGTCATATGTCGAGCGAAGGCTGGCGAGAGACCGAAAACGATGACCGACGCGCCTCAAGAGCCGGCCGGCGCGGCGGTGAAATTTGTTGGAGTTCACAAGTGGTATGGCTCGTTTCACGCGCTACGCAACGTCAATCTGACCGTTCGGCGAGGCGAGCGCATCGTCATTTGCGGCCCGTCCGGTTCGGGGAAATCGACGCTCCTTCGCTGCGTGAACTGGCTCGAGGAACATCAGAAGGGCTCGATAGTCGTCGACGGCATCGAGTTGACCTCGGACATCAAGCGGATCGATGAGGTGCGCCGCGAAGTCGGGATGGTGTTTCAAAATTTCAATCTCTTCCCTCATCTGACCGTTCTCGAGAATTGCACGCTCGCGCCGATATGGGTGCGCCATATGCCCAAGCGTGAGGCCGAGGAACTCGCGATGAGCCTGCTTGCTCGAGTGAAGATTCCGGAGCAGTCGGGAAAATATCCGGCGCAGCTCTCCGGAGGTC
Organism: uncultured Alphaproteobacteria bacterium; assembly: GCA_963829505.1. Classification (GTDB taxonomy): domain Bacteria; phylum Pseudomonadota; class Alphaproteobacteria; order Rhizobiales; family Beijerinckiaceae; genus Roseiarcus. The sequence goes on along the minus strand of CAWHIL010000003.1, from coordinate 1,681,116 downwards.
AGCAGCAGCGCGTCGCGATCGCCCGCGCGCTATGCATGAATCCGAAGATCATGCTGTTCGATGAGCCGACTTCGGCGCTCGATCCGGAAATGGTTCGGGAGGTGTTGGACACCGTGACCGCGCTGGCGCAGGACGGCATGACCATGATGGTGGTCACGCACGAAATGGGCTTTGCGCGGCAGGTCGCCGACCGGATTGTGTTTATGGACAATGGAGAGATCATCGAGATCAACGCGCCAGACGCGTTCTTCGAACATCCTCAGCACCTGCGGACGAAGGAATTTTTGCGGCAGATCTTGCGCTGAGAAACCTCGCAGCGACCGGAGCAAGATGCGTTTCGGTCGAATCGCATGTTGCTCCAAATTCTCTGACATCGCGGGATTTTTTGCGAAAGACCGGTACCCACTCTTTCGCATCCCGCTTTAGGCCGCTGCCAAAAGTCGCGCGCTTCCGAATGGTCCGATTTTTCAAATCCGCCGCCGCCGCGCTTGCGGCGGTCGCGCGTCGGCTTCGTACAGCCAATCATAGCGGGCCGACAGACCCTTCGGACCGAGAAGGCGCATGGCGACATCGCGGGCGAGGGCCATCGGGCCGTTCATGTGATAGATCCTGCCTTGCCGCGACGCCTCGCGCTGCACCCGCGTCGCCCGGGGCACACGCAGGCGGGAGTATGCTTGCAGAGCTTGGGGAACGTCTTGCGCCGACGCGAGCGATTGTCCCAGCGCCCATCCGTCCTCGATCGCCTGCGCTGCACCTTGCGCCAGGAACGGCTCCATCGGATGGGCGGCATCGCCAACAAGCGCGATGTGGCCCATTGCGAACGAATTGAGCGGAGGTCTGAGGTAAAGCGGCCAGGCCCGCCAGCTCTTTGCGCTCGCAAGCAGGCGACGCGTCGAGGCTGACCACGTCGCGAAAGCGCGATCCAGCGCCGGCCGGTCCGCAACGCCATCCCACGGAGTCTCGGTCGCGTCGCTTCGCCACGAACTCTGGATCACCGCGACGATATTGACGACGGACCCCTGTCGCAGCGGGTAATGAACCAGATGAGCGTTGGGGCCGATCCGCAGGACGACCCGTTGTCTTGTCCATTCGGAATCGACATCGCTTGACGGAACGAGCGCACGGAAAGCCACTCGGCCGGTGAAGACAGGCTCGTCAGCAGAGCGGGGAGCGACCGATTGGCGGACGACGGACCTGAGGCCGTCCGCGCCGACGATGAGGTCGCTCGAGTCTTTGGCCGTCTCAGCCGTGCTGCGCGCGAGCGTGACGACCGGTCGGTCATTTCCGCTCGCGACCGCGAGCACCGTCGAGCCGAGGCTCAACCGCGCCTCGTCGCAACGCTCGACGCTTCGGGCAAGTGCTCGCTGGAGGTCGGCGCGATGCAGGACGAGATATGGCGCGCCCCAGCGGCGCTCCGCGTCCCGAAGCGACAGGCGCATGAGAACCGCATCGTCCGATCCGCGGAGCGCGCAGACGGCTTCCGGAACCATGGCCTCCTGGCGGACAGCGTCGAGGGCGCCGAGGCGCTTCAGGACGCGAGTCGCATTCGGACCGAGTTGCAGGCCCGCGCCAAACTCTTCGAGCGCGGACGTTTTCTCGCAGATGTCGACTTCGAAACCCGCTTGTGAAAGGGCCAAAGCCGCTGTCAGGCCACCGATTCCGGCGCCTGCGACGATCGCCCGCCGCGCTCGCACGCTATGCGGCCAGGCGGAGTTCACATTCCGCGGGCGCGCAAATGCCGTTCAGAGCAGGGTCGAAGACGTAGCGTGTCGAACAGTACGAACAAATGGATTCGCCGTCGGAGCCCATATCGATGAAAATGTGCGGGTGGTCGAATGGCGGCTTGGCGCCGGTGCACATGAATTCCTTCACTCGTACTCTTATCGAAGGAACGCCGACGTCATTGTGAAAATGCGGAATTGTATGCTCGGCCATCGCCGTGGACCCTCATTGCCGAACTGGCTTTAATCACGTCCCTTGCGGGGCCGCCAGCCCGGCAATCGGCTAAATCGGGAGCACGTCGACCTCGACCTCGAGTTTGTGGCTTCCCGACGAAAGGACCATGCTCTCGATTGGCGAAACGTCGGAATAGTCGCGTCCCCGGGCGACCTCGACGTGGTCGTTCTGAACAGCGAGCGCGTTGGTCGGATCGAGGTCCATCCAACCCATCGACGCGCCGCACCAGAGCGACACCCAGGCGTGCGAAGCGTCCGCGCCCGCTAACCGAACCCTGCCAGGCGGCGGAATTGTTCGGATGTAGCCGCTAACGTAGAGGGCCGGTAGTCCGAGCCCCCGCAAGGCGGCGATCATGATATGAGCGAAGTCCTGACAGACGCCGCGACGATGCTCGAAGGCGATCGAGGCCGGCGTGTTCACCTTCGTCGCCTCGGCGTCGTAGACAAAGTCGGCGCGTATGCGGCGGGCTAGATCCATCGCCGCTTCGTATACGGGTCGCCGCTCCGTGAAGCTGCCCCGGGCGTAAGCGGTTGCGGCGTCGAAAAGCGATAGAGCGCGAGAGGGAAAGAGGCCGGTCGCCGGGGCGTCGGGAGCAAGTGATGGAACGTCCAGCGCCTGCGCCGCGACCGTCTCCCAGGGCGGGGACATCTCCAGTACGGACGGGCGCTCGATGCTCACAAGAGATGACGCCTGGACCGTAAGCTCGCGATGAGGTTCTTCAATTCTGAGACTGAGAACCGCATTGCCGAACGCGTCTATGCGTTCGTCCGGCGTCAAGCATGGGGGCGCCGTCCTGAGAGCGAAGCTTTCGAGGAATTGACCGTTGCGCGACACCGGTTTGAGACGAAGAACGCCTGTGGTCAGTTCGACCGTTGCGCCATAGGTGTAGCGCGTGAGATGATTGATGCTGTACCTCACGCGAGACCCGTAATCTTTTCCGCCCGGCCCTGGCCGGCGCCTTGCAGAAAATATCGCGTCGCGATCGCGTTCGCGAGGGACAGCAGCCGTTGCTCGATGGTCAGGATCGCCGAATCATCAAGCATCTCCGCTCTCTCTGTCATCAGTTCGGCGCGGAGCGATGTCGTCAGCCTGCGAGGCTCCTCCAGAATGCCGTCGCGCCTGAGGACGGGGAGCGTCGCAATGCCTTCGTCGATCCGGTTGACCTGATAGGCGACGGATCTCGGGTTGAACGGGTCGAGCAGCGCCATATCACGCACCGGCGCAAGGGCGACGCCGATCAGGTAGCGCGAACTGTACGTGATTTGCGAATCGATAAGGTCCAGCATCACGCCGAGCGTCTGCTCGGTCGCGTCGTTTCCCGCAAATTGTCGAAGGAGACGACAGGTATTGGCGCCGCGCTCGACGCAGCGCCCCATGACATAAAAGACCCAGCCTGCGCCGCGGTTGAAGTTCTCGTCGAACAATCCTGAGAGAGCGGCGATCACCGTCAGGCAGTCGTCCGTTACATCAACGATCTCGCCGGCCGACATTCGCCGGTTGGGCGAGGGATCGATGGTGTTCTCAAGACGGGCGATCAGCTCCCAGGTCTTGTAGGTCAATCGCTCCCGAATGACCGATGCAGCGGTGCGCGCCGACCGCGCCAGGGACAAAGCCGAGCCGTGATGCTTCGGATCCCGCAGGCCCTGGGCGCTCGCCGCCGCGGCGCCTTCCTTGAGCGTCGCCGCGTCCACGGCCCCCCACCCAACCAGCACGCCCATCAATCGGTCAAGGGATTGACGGCCGGCACGTTTCGGCGCGTCCGGGTCAACCGAGCGGGCTGCGAGGCATCGGACAACCCGTAAGGTCGCTTCGGCGCGTTCGAGATAGCGTCCGAACCAAAAGAGATTGTCAGCGGCGCGGCTCGGAAGATTGCCAAGCAGTCTCGTAATGCGCACGCCATCGGGGCTTGGAAGCAGACTTGATGCTTCGACTGGGTTTTCGGCGAGGACCCAGACGTCGGCCGATTCGACGCCGTCTCCCATCGAGACCGCGCGCGCGTCGGGCCGGTCTGAAATGCGACAGAACCCGCCTGGCATCACGCGCCATCCGTTAGGCGTCGCAGCACAATACACTCGCAGGACGAACGGATGCGGTTCGAGGCCGTTTTCAGACCAGCGGGGGGTGGTCGAGAGTTCGAACGATCTCCTGACCTACGTAATCCATGCCCCGCACCGCTATTGCGTCACGCAATCGAACGCGTTCCGCGGCGGTCAGTTCGCCGCCAACGACGCTTGCGCGACCTCCGAGCGCAGTCAGTTCATTGCCGAACGCAGGTGCGATGGCTATCGTGTCGAACTCATCAAGCACGCGTTCGCGCTCTTTTGGTTGGCCACACCACCAGGTCGCGGTGTTCGGCATCAGGAGATCCTGACCCAGCAAGCGGCGACTGAGACCTGGCATGAAGGCAAGCAGCGCTCGCGAACTCGATGAAACCGGTCCCGGGCATGTTCTCGACGGAGACGCCGTCCTCCCGGATCGCCTCGAGGAGGCCCGAAACTCCAATTCGCGACGACGCATTCAGCTCCAGCGGATCGCACCAATCGGCGTCGACGTGGCGCCAGATCACGTCGCAGCGCTTCAGGCCGGCGATCGTCCGGACAAAAACCCGGCCCTCACGCATGATAAGGTCGTCGCCCTCGACCAGCAGAAAACCAAGGTACCGCGCGAGGTAGGCCTGCTCCGAATACGTCGAGCTGAGAGGCCCGGGGCTCAGGATGGCGATTCTGGGCTCCGCCCGTTGGCCCGCCGATTTGAGGCCGGCGCCGAGCGCGCGGAAGAAGGGCGCCAGTCGCTGGACGTTGAGCTGCGCATAGAGGTCCGAAAAGGCCTGCGACACGACCAGGCGGTTCTCGAGTGCGTAGCCGCACCCGGACGGCGCCTGTGTCCGGTCGCCGAGGACCCACCAGGCTCCGTCGGGCCCACGGCCGATATCGACAGCATAGAGGCGGAGCCAGCGACCGCCTGAGGGTTCAACGCCCCGCATGGCGGCGACAAAGTCCACCGAGCCCATGATCGTCGAAGCGGGCAGGGCGCCGCTCTTGACGAGGCTCACAGCGCCATAGACATCCGCGAGCACTCTTTCGGCAAGTTCGGCGCGCTGAGCAACCGCCTCCGCAATCTGGCGCCACTCCGCCTCGGTGATCAGCAGCGGCATTCGACCAATCGGCCAAACGCGCTCGTCCTTTTCGCCCGCAACACGGTAGGACAGGCCTCTGTTGCGGATGCGGCGGTCGGCCGCGGCGAAACGGTGCTGCATCTCATCGGGATCGAACGTCGCGAGAGCCGACAGCAACTGCCGCCAATGAGGCCGAATTTCTCGGTGCTGGTCTACAAATTCGTCAGGAATCCCTGGCAGGGGCGAGTACGCCCGGGCCCAAGCCTCAAACTGCTCGGAGCCGAGTTCGCGAGGGCCGGCAACGGTGGTGAATCGTCCTGACACGCCAGCCCCGGTTCATAGCCGCCAGTACGGATTCATCAGCGGCCCGATTTTCGTTACTACCGGTCGCCAAGCCGACACGCCAGTTCATGAAATACAGAAGATACTTGTATAATATAGACAAAAAAAGTGCTGTCGAATTTGGCGCAGCTGCGGATGCCTCCTATGCTGCTCATGGTTATCACGTTGGGAAGCGGCATGACGTTGAGCGTTCGCGCATTTGTGATGCAAACGACATTGTTCGTGCTGCTCGGGACGTCGAATGCAGTTCGAGCCGACTCGCTCGATCCCGATTTGATCTTCCGGAAGTCGACAACTTTCAAGTTCCTGACTCCGAACGATAAGCTGGTCGTCTATGGCATCGACGACCCGCTGGTTGACGGCGTGGCGTGTCACTATACCACGCCGGAGAAGGGGGGATTGTCAGGCGCGCTGGGACTTGCCGAGCAGACGTCGGATGTATCGCTATCGTGCCGGCAATACGGACCGATCCGATTCAAAGACAAGTTTTCACAAGGCGACGTTGTCTTCAGTGAGCGGCGCTCGGTCTTCTTCAAGAAAATGCAGATCGTACGCGGATGCGATTCAAGGAGAAATATTTTAGTTTACATGATTTATAGTGACAAACTAATTGAAGGATCACCAAAAAATTCAACGTCTAGCGTGCCGATTTAGCCATGGGGCGCTGACAACGTCGAAAAATACAACGATTACTTGAGGTAGCGCGATCAGTCGTGGCGACACGCGGCCGCTCCCCGCTCGGCTTAACCAGAATTTGCAACCGGCATGAGGGTGCCGGGCTACCGAGCGATTGGGCGCTCTGCCTGGACGCTCGATTATGACAAAGGCGCGATCAAACAGCGGGAGCCTCTGACGAAGGCGTTATGTTTCGCGTCCCGAATTGCGCGGACCTTCAGACTATTTGTCGCGAATTCGATAAAGGGGCGGCTAGGAATGGCTCACCAGCTAGGGGCGCATCGATGAACGTCTTGATCCTTGGCTCCGGCGGCCGCGAGAACGCGCTGGCGCTCGCTTGCGCTCGATCGCCCACTGTCGCCAAACTCTTCGTAGCCCCTGGCAATCCGGGGTGCGCAAAAGCGGCCGAAACGCGTCAAGTCGATTTGGCGGACCATCGCGATATTGTTGCGTTGTGCAAACGCGAAGATATCGATTTGGTGGTGGTGGGTCCGGAAGGGCCTTTGGTGGCGGGAATCGCCGACGACCTGGCCCTTGCTGGAATTGCTTGTTTTGGACCATCGCGGGCGGCTGCGCGACTTGAGGGGTCTAAAGGTTTCGCCAAGGACTTCTGCCGTCAGAACGGAATTCCAACCGCAGAGTACAGCAGGTTTGAAAGCCGTGACGACGCCAAGGAGTACGTCAGGCGTCGGGGCGCGCCTATTGTTGTGAAGGCCGACGGTCTGGCCGCTGGAAAAGGCGTGATTGTCGCCTCGACCGTGGTGGAGGCTGAAGAGGCGGTCGATGCGTTGCTTCCTGACGGACCGGCAGGAGGCGGGATCGTCGTCGAAGAGGTCCTGACGGGAGAGGAAGTGTCCTTCTTCGCGCTCTGCGATGGCGTTTTCGCAACTCCGTTTGGGAGCGCCCAGGATCACAAGCGGGTGGGGGACGGGGACACGGGCCCGAACACTGGCGGCATGGGAGCGTATTCACCGGCTCCGATCATGACCCCAGAGATGGTCGATCGAGTGATGCAGGAGATCATTTTGCCAACCGTTCGTGGCATGGCCACGTTGGGGTTCCCGTACCGAGGCGTGCTGTTCGCCGGGCTCATGATCGGAAGCGATGGTCCAAAGCTTATCGAATTCAACGTTCGTTTCGGCGATCCGGAGACCGAGGCGATGCTCGCCCGTCTTTCTGACGATCTCGTTCCTTACCTCGTAGCTTGCTCCGAGGGGAATCTGCCGAACGTCTCACCAAGGTTCGACGCCCATGCCGCTGTAACAGTTGTCATGGCCGCGAAGGGCTATCCTGGCGACCCCCTTCGGGGCACCGAGATCTTTGGGATCGAAGAGGCCGAGAAAGTTCCTGGCGTTTCAGTGCTGCATGCTGGAACTCGGAAGGAAGGCGACGTCATTGTCGCGGACGGCGGCCGCGTTCTCGCGGTGACGGCGCTTGGTCATACAATCACAGAAGCGCGGAAACGCGCATACGCCGCCGTCGAACGCATCGACTGGTCAGGTGGATTCTGCAGGAAGGACATCGGTTGGCGCGCTATCGCCCTGGAGCAGGGAGCCGGCTAGATGAAAGCGCTTGGCGGTCGTGTCGGCGGTCCTCTGCCTTCCGTTGCGGTTGCGCTGGGCAGCGGAGGCGCCCGTGGAATCTCTCATGTGGTTGCCCTGGAGGCGCTGGACGAACTGGGCATTCGTCCAGTGGCGATCGCCGGGACCTCGATGGGCGCCGTCATTGGCGCGGCCTATGCGTCGGGCCTTGATGCGCACCGCATACGCACCCACGTCCTGAGAGTTCTCCGAAACCGTTCCAATGTCTTGGGCAAGCTCCTCCGCGCGCGGGTCGGCCGCTTCGCGGACTTGATCCTGCGCGGGAGAGGCAATCCAGTCCTGCTTGATCCTGAGGTCGTTCTTGAGCTTTTCTGGCCGACGGGAGTCCCGGAGGATTTTGGCGGCCTTGCCACGCAAATGATCGTGGTCGCGACGAATTTCTCGGAGCGAAGCGAGCTGGCGTTCCAGTCCGGTTCCCTTTCGGCGGCCGTTGCGGGGTCGATGGCGATTCCCGGCCTATTCCGACCGGTTGAACACCGAGGATGTTTGCTGATCGATGGGGGCGCGGTCAATCCATTGCCGTACGATCACCTATTCGATCTCGCGGACATCGTCATTGCAGTCGACGTAACCTTCGGCGGCCGCTCTCGCGTTCGCCGCGCTCCGACTCCGCTCGAGGCGATGTTTGGCGCAGCGCAGATCATGCAGGGCGTCATAATCTCTCAAAAAATCAAGCGGCGCCCACCGGATATCCTCATCAGGCCGCGTGTAGAGCAGTTTGGCCTGCTGGATTTCTTTCGAGCAGGTCAAATTCTACGCGCAGCAGAGACGAGCAAAGAGGAAATGCGGGACGCGATCACTTCGCAATTGACGTCGATTGTCGGAAAGCATCTCCGATCGGAACAGATTCCCGGACCATGAACGCCCGACCGGAGACAACGGTGCGCCCCGCGCGCTGCGCCTCCAGAATTCGGATCGCGCCGCCGCCACAAGCGACGGTCAGAGCGCCGTCGAGGATTGATCCTGGTTGGCCGACTCCGGTAGCGGTCTCGACGCGCAAAATTTTGATGCGGTCGGGCATTCCTCCAATCATGAGGGTGGAGTAAGCGCCCGGTATGGGCGAGAGGCCATGAATATGATTGCGAACGGAAACCGCGTCCTTGGCCCAGTTGATTTCGATCTCATTCTTGTCGATTTTGCGCGCGTACGTCGCGCCATCGCTCGGCTGCGGCATGAAGTCAATGCCGCCTTCCTCAAGGACATTTAAACCGCGAATTGCGGTTTGCGCGGCGACGTGTGCGAGGGACTTGGTTAGGTCGCCCGCGGTGTCGCCGGGAGCAATCGGGATCACTTCGCGCAACCCCACGGGGCCGGTGTCAAGTCCCTCCTCCATCCGCATCAAATCGATCCCGGTGAAATGATCGCCCGCCATGATGGCGCGTTGAATGGGTGCGGCGCCTCGCCACCTGGGCAATAGGGACGCATGGATGTTCAGGAAGCCGAATTGTGGAGCGGTCAGGATGGCTAGCGGAAGCAGCAAGCCGTACGCAACGACGAAGCCCACATCCGCGCAATGACCCCTGAACGTCCTCTGGACTTCCTCAGCCTTCAGTGTCTTCGGCGTGAAGACCGGGATGTCGAGCGACTCGGCAGCGCGATGAACCGGAGTTTTTTGGATCGCCAACCCGCGTCGACCGCCAGGTTGCGGCGCGCGCGTATAAACAGCGGCGACATGGTGCCCTTGAAGTACAATTTCACGCAACGTCGGAACCGCGAATTCCGGCGCCCCCATGAAGACAAGCTGCATGCCTACGGGATAGCACCAGGTCGGAAAACGGTCAAAAAGCGGCGCCGGACATACGGCGTTACGGTCCTCAACCGAGACCCATCGCGTTGCCATGGCCTACATACGCGGCCGAGCGGAATCGATCTTCTTATGCATCGCGTCTCGCGCGGATGTGCACGAAATCGTCGAGCCGCCCCGTAATATGTTCAAGCTGTCGGTTGAGGCTCGCTCGCATTTCCGCGAGATTGTCGCGGGTGGGCAAGGACGCCAACATCACCTCGATCCTTTGTCGGTCGAGCTCGAGCGCGGTCATTCGCGCGTCGATTTTGTCCACGTCCCGTCGCACCTGGCGAAGCTGCTCCGAAAGCCTCCAAACGAATCCGGTCGCGGCGGCTGCTGCGCCCGCGACGGCCGACAGCATGTACTGCCAGTAATGGAACCAGCCGGCGGCTGTCGCGACGTCGTCGAGATCTGGTGGCGGGGCAGACATTGATGCACCCTTAGCCAAACGACTTGAGATCGGCCGCGAGCTGGGCGGCGTTGAAGCCAGTTGGGCTCTTCTTCGTCGCCGCGCTGAGCCACTCGGGAGAGAACACCGCGTAGACTTCGCCGCCGGCGCTCTTGCCCCAATATTTCACGACAGCCTGCCATGTGATCAGGACGAAGAAACCCCAGGAATTGGCGATAACGCCCTGCTCGTTGTAGTCGAACCAGGCGACGCAGTGGCCGTCGTCCGCGCCGCCAGGTGAAGCCACGCCCCAAATCGCGCCGTTCGCGTTGGTGGTCTGCAGCCAGTCCGGGCTGATCTGTGCGCCGGTGTAGAGGCCGCCGAAGATGTCGATCGCCTTTGCGATCTGAGCTGGCTTGGTTGCATCGACTTCGACCCAGGCGATGCCCTTGCCGTGGCCGGCAGGGTCGATGCCGTTCTTCCGAACGTAGTTCAGAATGTCTGACAGCTCGGCGCCCTGGTCCGTACCTGGGTTCGCGGGGTCGTAGCCGGCCGCCGCCGAGTAGAGCGTAAGCGCGGTGTCCTTCATGTTCGGCTGCCAGGAGTTCGCGCCGTTGGCGTTATGCTCCTGCGATAAATCGAGCTTCACGAGGCCTGCGCATGTGCAGTCGCCGACCGTGTCGTTGCCCGCCGCGTCGTGCAGCAGGTGGATCGATTGGTGCTCCCAGCGCTCGGCGATAGGCCGCGCGGGCTCCGGAAAAACTACGGCGGACGAGGTGAATGCCACGCTGTCCGCGAACGACGAGCCGTCGAACGACGGCACAGAGCGGACAGAAAGCATGTCGTACTCGTCGGCGGCGACGTATCGGGAGAAATCGAGATTGGGACGCCAAACCGACGGCAGTTTACGACCGAGTTTCATGGGAAGCCCCTATGTTCGAGGTCAGAGCGCCTTCGCATCGGAAGATGGAACGGGCGTCAGGTTGATGGGTGGGACCTTCGCGCAAAGCCCGCTGACGGAAGGAAGCGGGACGCCGGCCCCGAGCGCTGCGATCTGGTTCTGCGCTTCCTGCATCACCTGCGTGCACTGCGGGACCTCGCAGAACTCGTGCGCGATGATCAGGAGCGTGCGCCAGGTCGCCACGTCTGTCGCAAGATTGAACGAGACCGGGACATTGCCAGGCAATTGTGCAGCAAGCGGCTGCAGCTTTGTGATGCAGACCGCGAGATTGCCGTCGTTCATCGCGTTCGCCTGTTTGAGCGCGGCGGAGAGATCGCTCTGAATGAACGAGACGATCGGGTCGAGAATGTTGGCTTTCGGCTTCGGGGTGAAGGGCAGCGGGATCGGGAGCGGGAAGAGCCTCGCGGGGCCAGGGGCCGGAGCCGGCTTGGGAGCCTGCGCGAAAGACGATCCGACGAGCGAGAGAGCGCAAACCATCGCAATAAAAAGCCGGGGCATCACTTGCCTCCCTTTTCCTTGAGGATGACAGCGATGAAGCCGCCGATGCCGATGCCGATGGCGGGAATATCGCCCGCGACGTCAGAGGCGTGCGGAACAAAGGTCATCGACGCAACGACTGCGGCGGCGCCGGCATAGGTCGACGGTTCCTGCAAGCGCGCGAGCAACCACGCGCCGATGGCGTTCAGGGTGTTCATGAGATTCCTCGATGGATTGGCCCCGCCCAGCAGTCCGCACGGCTCACCGGGGCCGTCCGGCCGGGCGGACGGTCATCAATGCCTATGCTGCTGTCCTTCGAGAAGAAAAGACGGAGCGACAGCGCCGAGGAGAGCGCGCAAAACAAGGAGCGGCGGCAGGAACACCGGAATCGCCGCGATGCGCGAAAGGACGATGAGCGGGTCACCGGTCATGGGCGTCGCCCCCGCATCGTCGGGACATGCCCCTCGAGCGTTTCGAGGCGCAGGGTGAGCGAGCGGATCGCGTCGACTGTCGCGGCATTCATCTCCTGTTGGCCCGCAAGCGCTGCGGCGACCGCGGTGTCGAGCCTGCGGCAATGGGAGGCGGCGCGCGCTGCGCGCGCGATGTCTTCGAGTTGACGCGCCAGGTCGGAAGGCGGGGCCTTTTCGGCGCCGTGCAAAGTCATGGATCAGCCTCCGTTCAATTCCGCGAGGAGCTGCGCCCGTGTCGCTGGACCGATGACTCCGTCGGCCGTCAGACCGCAGTGGCGCTGGAAGGCTCTGACCGCATCCACAAAGGCTGGTGAAGCCTGCCCGTCGATCGGCGTCTGGAACCCGAGAGAAACAAGCGCGGTCTGATCGCCGAGGACCGTCGAGAGTTCGAGGTTGGGCGGGGTGAGTGGGCAGGGAAGCGGATCGCTCTCCGGCTCCCATAGGAGCGGAAAGTCTCCCTTGGCGGCTTGAGTTTGCACGCGAGCCACGAAGCCGTCCATGAAGGCCGGGTCTCGGCTTGGGTCGCTGTGACCGCCACCGGGCGTCCCCAGCCCCCAATGGCTTTCAATTCCTGGTCCGACGCCGCCGCGTGCATGTCGCGCAGGGATCTGGAGGTGATGACAGAGCCAGGCGAACGCGTTTGCGGTCGCGTTGAGGAGCGTCTCTGAAAACCCGTTTTTGGCGTAACCCGCCATTTCCCAGCCGACCGAACGCGAGTTGTATTGGCAGGCGTGCCACGCCTTGTCGGCCAGTTCGACCATGGCGGTGACCTCAGAGCCGTCCTCCTTGCACACATAGTGCGCGGAAACCTCCGACGCCCTGGTCTCAAAATAGGCAATCGATCCCTGATATGACCCCTCGCAGTCGTGCAGGACAAGCAGGTCCACACGTGCGTTTCGGGCTGAGCGGTTCGGTGACGCGCGCCAGACGAGTTTCGGAAGCATCCAGATCTCCTAACTCATTACGCCGGACCGCGTTCCTCGACCCTGATCACAGCGTCGAGCAGAGACGACGCTATGTCGTAAGCCTTGCGGCAGGCGCGCAGCCGGTCGAATTCGGCCTGTGTCAATGCGCTCGCGGAGCGCGTCACGTCGAGAACCGTGTCGAGCTCGTCGAGTAGCCGGAGAAGCGCGAGGCCTTCTTCCCGCGGGCGCGCGCAAGCGTCAGCATGGACAGAGGCCGTTCGTCCGGAACCAGGCGCTCCCACGCTCCGCCGTCCGTCCCCGCCGCTCGATCGCGTCCGCTTTCTCAAAGGACGCTGTCACCACATACGCGGCATGGTAAGCGTTTTTCGCCGCTGAAATTGCGTTCATGGGATAGCCTGGCGTGTTGGCGAGCTCCCGCTGTGGCGCTTCGATCGGCGTCTGTGTCGTCCGCTGCGGCGCGCCAACGTCGCCTGCGATGTCGGCTCCGGTGACCTTCGGGATCGTCTCGCACCGGTCGTCGTGCGACTGCTGCCGTAGGCGCCACCCCAACCCTTGTCGCATTGCGGTCGGATCGAGCGAACTCTCGGCTTCGGCATTTGACGGCGTCGAAAATGGTCGCGCCGTCAGAGCTATTCAAAGCGGGCTACACGGTGATCGGTTTCGCCATCGACGCCCAACTTCAGAGACGATGAGGACGACCCGTGATCGCGTGAAAACACCGACCGAGATGCGGTCGATAGGCATTTCAGGAAACCTCAGGCGCTTTGAAGCGCCGAATACAGCCGCCGCATCAACAATGCAGACGGTAGGTTGGCCCGTGGATCATAAATCGTGAGGCTCCCGCGGCTCCTCGTAGCAGACCTGAGGCGGTAGCGGTGCGACCACGCAGGATACGACGACCTCGCGTCCCAGAGCGCCGACGACGAAGCCGCCCATGCTCGCGTGTGTCGTGCACGGCGCGCCGGCGACGGCTTCGATCGCATGCTTCAGGGCGAGTGCTCCGCGGCATAGCTCGCGAAGATCGGCGCGGACGTGCTGCCCGCGAGCGACGTTATGCGTGGGGCTCATAGGCCCCGCCCGGCGGCGTCTTTCGCCTTCACCGTCTTTCCCGCGCCTATGTCGGCGAGCACGCAAAGGAATCCTGCAAGGTAACGAATGTGAAGCCTTGCGCATGTTTCATCGGCGTTTGTGTCGACGAGGATGACGCTGAAGCTGTCGCCGTCGCTGACGATCTCGGCCACGTCGCGGATAGGCAGATCCTGCGAAAGGACAAGCGTCAGCGCGGTCAAAGGAAATGCCGTGCCAAGGGCAGCCGCGATGCGATTCATAGCGGTTTTCTCCGCGTCACCACAACCCCTTCAGCGACGTGTTGAGCACCGCCGTCAGCGCGTTGTCGACTTGCGCCTGCGTCGAGGTTCCCGTCAACGCGCCGGACAAGGCCGAGCCCGCCGCGGCGCTCATCGTGTACCGTCCGTTGCCGCCGTAGGTTTCGCCGGTAAGGAGCGGGGCGATCTGCGAAACGACCGCGCCGATGCTGGTCGAGGCGATGGTCAGCGCCGTTCCCGTGTTCGCGCCGTTCGTTGTGCCGATGGCGCCGCCCGACCATCCCGAGACGGTCAGCATCGTCGAGCCGTTCGCCATGACGCCGGTCCCGGTGAGAGGGCCGTAGTTTTCGCCCGAGCTGTAGGCGGTCGCCGAATAGCTGCCAGGGTTCGTCAGGGTGAAAACGCCGTTGTTGATGTAGCCTGCGACGCCTGTCGCCGTCATCGCCTCTGCGCTGATGGTTCCAGGCGACGACGACAGGGTGTACGTCCCCGTCCACCCGGCTCCCGTGCCGCCGCCCGTGAAAGTGTTGCCCGTGATCGTTATGCCGCCGCCGATGCCCGCGCCGGAGATCGTCTGGCCGATTTGAAGCTGCCCGCTGACCATGCTGTTGACGGTCAGAGTCGTCCCGGAAATCTGCCCGTTGAAGCTGGCGGCGAGGTTCGCCTGCAAAGTGATGAGCGAGGCGTACAGCGGGTTCCCCATCATCATAGCGCTCGGGTCCCACGCTTGGTGACTGCCCATGACGGCGTCGAGGTAGATCAGGTTTTGGAGATTGTAGGTGGGCTCGTAATTCGTTTGCTGGAAATAGAAGGTTCCGACACCGGTGCCGTAATTCATCGCCGAGAGGTAGAACTTGCACCCGTTCGCCGAGAAGGTCGGGACGGTGTTTCCGTTGAACCCGTTGCTGACTGTCGTCCCATTACCCTGAATAATCGCCATGCAGGCGTTGGCGTATACGCCAACGGCAGCAATCGCCCCCGCTCCCATATTGAAGCCGCCGCCAAGAACGTAGAACGCCTTGATCTTCTTGGCGAGGATTTGGGCGGGGCTGTAACCAGAGCCGCGATAGTTCAGCGTATTCGGCTGGTTAAGGGCGTTGTAGATGTTCCCCCAAAAGCCGATATTGATGACGTTGACCGAGAAGTCGGGCGCGGCGAAGCAGCAATCGAGAAGGTTCTGCCAGCCTGGAACGAGCGGGTTCGTCAGACCTTGCGTCCCGGAATAGCCGCTCGTGTAGCCGGCAACGATTCCCCCGTGCGACTTGGAGACGACCTTGCCGTACCACTGGCTGATGTTCTTGCCGGGGTCGGTCGGCATGGAGGCGTTGCCATTCATGTCCATGCCAAGCGCGGCGGTGCTTCCCCACGTTGTCACGAGGCCAGGCATGGAAGACATGGCAGTTGCGCTAGAGATCGTGATGCCGCTCGCGCCCGCAAGATTGTAGGTCCCGACGCCGCCCGTTCCGGTGCCGAGCGAGGAGATCGTCACGCCTGCAACGATGCTTCCGTTCACGTTCAGGGCTTGATTGACCGCGAGCGCGCCGGTCTGGACTGTGGAGACGGTAAGGACGCCGCTGGCGATCGTGCCTGTGAAGCAGCATCCGGCCTGCCAGTATTGCCCGACCGGGACATGCCCGAAGCCGACCGAATAGAGGATCGCGGCTGCGGCGGACCCGGCATAGGGGTCGGAAGCGTTTGCGTTGAAGCCGATCAGGTTGATGTTGCCTGCGGTCGCGTTGTAGAGCGCGTTGTAAAGCGCCGCAACGTCGTCCTCGTCGGTCGAGATATCTGATTCGATGAAGAACAGGGGGGCGGATGACGACGCGCTGGCGACGCTCGCGAGACGACGACCGCTGCACAGATTGGTCGGGACCACATAGTTCACGCCCGAGCCGCGCATCTGCGACACCGGGCCAGGGCTCGTCAAGTTGAGTCCGGCCGCGTTCAGGTTCGCATAGACGGGCAGCACGGGAAGAGTCTTCGTCGACCCGTCGTCGAAGGTGAATTTAAGCCCGGTGGTTCCGGCCGGGATCGCGGACGCTCCGGAGAGGGAGACGAAATCGGCCGTGCGTCCAAGCGTCGTGTTGCTGCCGCCCATCGTCGCGCCAGTGCCGTAGGCTGACTGTTCGTTGGCTCCCGCGTTGATTGCGGTGGTCGCAAGACCGCTGGATGCGACGGACGCCTGCGGCGTGCCGCCTTGCATGACGAAGCCGCTGGTTCCAATCGTACCGGATGCGGGCGCTCCGAGGTAAGCAGCATCGCCCCATCCCGGAACGTCGATGATATTGTTGATCGTGGTCGAGAAGCCCGAACCATTGTTGCCAGAAGACGGCTGCTTGATATAGGCGGTCGACGACAACGCGCCCGGCATGATGAGGTCTTGCGTCACGCTCGCAGACGGATAGAGCTGGACCGGGTACGAACTCGCCATCGAGATGCCGGCGGAAGTATTGACGTTGTTCGGAGGAACCGTCACATCCGGAGCGTTTGGCTGCATTTCGAGGAAGAAGTTGTAGAAGTCGATCCCTTGATTGATCGTGATGGTGCTGGCGCTGAAATTGTCGGCGAACGTCGTCGCCCCCCAAGGCTGGATGAAGAAGTACCATCCCGTTTGCGTGCTGCTTGCGGGGATCGTGAAGTTGAGCCAGCAAAGCCACCATGCGCTCGACGCCGAGCCGGGCGTCAATTGCTGCGCGCCCGCGCCGTTCGATACGATGTTATAGTTCGCCGATGGCGCGTAGCAGGCTCCGGGACTGCCGCCGGCGCCGATGTCGAAGAGGCCCCATACCTGCGGCGTCGAGCCGGACGTCGGCGTTGCGGTGCCGAAGCTAGAACCGAGCATCGGATAGACGCCTGACGAACCGGAATGCACACGGCAGATCGCCGATACGGTGAAGTTCCACCCCGCCGTGATCGGGTAGTTGAAATAGACCGAGCCTGCATATTGCTTGAACGGCCCGGTTCCCGTCGCGGTCGCGACCATCGAGCAGGCGCTTCCGGTCCCGTTGTTGAGCGGGCTGCCCGCTCCGTCCGGGCCAGTCACAGTCCCAAGCGTAAGGCCGCTGTGCGTCCAAAAGGAGCTAAACTGGTTGACCGTGTTCAGGACTGCGGGGCTGGCGTTGATGGCGGTGCTATAGGGCTCGACCATCAGGCCGCGGCAGATACTCGATCCGCCGCCAGCTGCCCCGCCGTTCTGCCCATAGTCGAAGCGGGCGGTGTTCGCGTTGGCGAGAGCGAGAACGTTCGAGGAATTGAAATAGAGGCCGTGCGACTCGCGCGCGACAGCGACACCGGAGGGAAGAGAGCCGGTGTTGAAGACGAGATTGAGGCCGCCCGCCGCCGCAGCGCCCCGGTCGACGCCGAGAAGCAACTGTTGCGCGTCCGCGTCGCGGAACGGCAGCTTGCTCGCGATGAAGGCCGCGCCGGCGCCCTTGATGAGGCAGCGCCTGGTCGGCCGCCAGAGCTCGCGGGAGGGCGTCAGAAGGCTCATGTCGAGGCAGCCTTTGTCAGATGTAGCCGATCGAGCAGAAGAGCGCGGTGCCTGGCGCCGTCGATGTCTTGGGCGTCGCGACCGCGACCACGTACATTCCTGTCGCAATCGCGACTGGCGTCGAAAGGTTCTCGCCGCCGCTACCCGCGGGAATGACGACCGTCCACGCGGGCGCATTCGTGAGCGTCGGCGTGGCAGTCTGATAAAACTCCACGTAGATCGGCGCCGCGTTCGCGTTGTCGCAATGCGTGACGCTGATAGACCCGGCCGACACCTTCACCGTCTGCGCGGTCGTGCCGAGCGAGTAGATTTGCGCGCTGGTCAGGCCGACGCCAGCGACCGGCTGCACGTTTACCGAGCCGACCGCCGCCGTCCCGGCGCCGAGAACCGGATTGCCGGAAATGCCGACGTTTGGCGTGCCGCTGATGGTGACCGCACCGATTGTGTTGGAGCCGGTCGCGAGGGCCGGGAGCGAGGCGATGGAAATCGGCTGCGTCACCGCAGAGCCGTCGACCTTGAGCCCATTCGCCGTTCCCGTCATGCCGGTCAAATTGCCGCCGACGCTCATGGCCGCGTATTGCCCGGTCGCCGGGACCGCCGAGCCGGTCGAGCCGACGCCGACCTCCGAGGTTATGCCGACGTTTGGCGTGCCGCTGATCGTCACCGCAGGCGTTGAGGCGAATGCGGGCAGAGTTCCGCTGATGCTCACGGCCGGCGTCGAGGCAAAGGCTGGCAGCGAGCCGGTGATCGACACCGAGCCCGAAACCGGCTGCGTCACCGCCGAGCCGTCGACCTTGAGGCCATTGGTTGTCCCCGTCATGCCGACCAAGTTGCCCGAGATGTTCATGCCAGCATATTGCGCGGTTGACGGAACAGCCGAACCGGTAGAGCCCGCGCCAATCTCCGACGTCACCGACACGTTCGGCGTGCCGCTTATCGTCGCAGCCACCGTGTCGGATCCGGAAGAGAGGGACCAGGTGCGGCCGAGCGACCCGGACACCGCAAAGCTCGCGCCCGTCGCAGGCTGCACGTAAAGACCGTTGCCTGACGCGACGGCGGAGCCCGCTTGCACAAGCTGCTGATACCAAGCCTGCACCGGCGAGCCCTGATTGCCTTGAGTAACCGTTCCGCCGCCGGTGGAGCTCGATCCGCCTGAACCGCTCGCGATTCCTGCGCCCCCGGAAACATTGAGTGTGGTCGTACCGCTCGACGTAATCGCGGCGATAAAAGTGTTGGAGCCGAGCGTGAAGGCCATCCAGCCGCCGGCCTTCACCACGTCGCCTGAAGTCGAAGCCGCGACGGAGGACCCGCCGATCGTCACATAAGCGTCTGTCGATCCAACGTTATAGACGACCGCGACGGTCCCGGTAGGCGCCGCAACGCGGTTCGAGGTGGTGGTGACAGAGAGCGGCGTAGCGTAGGCCGGCGTCGGCGCGAAGCCGCCGATCGACGCCGAGACGGTGCCTGTGATCGGGACCGGCTGGCCGCCGGGCACACCCTGCATGGAGACGACGCCGCCAGTGGGTGTGCCGGCCGTGCCGGCGCCGACTACGGTTGCATTCAGCGCCGAAGCCGTTGGTTGAGATACGGTAACGTTGTCCGAGCCGCTGGCCAACGACCACGTGCGCCCAGTCGACCACGACCCGGATTGCGTCACGGCGAGCGACGGCGCGGTTCCCAGGTTGAAGGTCGGGGTCGCCGCAAAAGCGGGAAGTGAGCCTGAGAGCGACACGCTGCCGCTTACCGGTTGTGTCACGGCCGAGCCGTCCACCTTGAGACCATTCGCGGTTCCGATCAGTCCGGTGAGCGTGCCACCCACGCTCATGCCGGCGTATTGCGCGGCCGTGGGAACTGCGGAGCTGGTCGCGCCGACGCCGACCTCACTTGTAACCGCGATGTTCGGCGTGCCTGAGATGGTTACCGCGCCGATCGTGTTCGACCCGCTGGAGAGAGCTGGGAGCGTCGCCATAGATACCGGCTGCGTCACCGCCGAGCCGTCCACCTTGAGGCCGTTCGCTGTGCCGGTCATGCCTACAAGGGCGCCGCCGACGCTCATCCCCGCGAATTGTGCGGTCGAGGGAACCGCAGCGCTGGTGGCGCCGACGCCGACCTCAGAGGTCACGGCGACACCGGGTGTCCCGGCGACGTTGACCGTCGGGGTGCCGGCGATAACGGCGCTTACGCTGTCAGAGCCTGATGAGAGCGACCAGGATCGGCCAAGAGATCCGGATACGGCGAAGGCCGAGCCGCTCGCGGGCTGCACATAAAGGCCGTTGCCGGCGCCGATCAGCGAACCACCCTGCACGAGCTGACTGTACCAGGCCGCCGCGGCGGAGCCGTTGGCCCCCTGCGTCACCGTCCCCCCTCCGCCGGTCGATCCGCCGCCCACGCCGCCGGCAGGCAGGCCAGCCCCCCCGGAAACCACGACCGTCGACGAGCCGCCATTTCCCACGACAGCATAGAAGGTGGACGAACCGACGGTGAAGCCCATCCACGAGTTCGGCTGGATCACATCGGCCTGTCCCGCCGCGACGCTCACGCTTGAGCCGCCGAGCTTGATTGTGATTGGGGTTGAGCCCGTGTTGTAGAAGACCGCCCCGGCGCCTACCGGGAGAGGGTATGCCGCCGACGCAGGGGTCACGGACTGATAACTGTAGGAAGGCGTCGGCGTAAACCCGCTGACCGAAGCGGAAAGAGCGCCTGAGACCTTTCCTGGGTTGCTCGTCGTGAACAGCGGACCCGAGCCATCGCCGCCGACCGGAACGACGCCCGGCGCGGCTGTTCCGCCCACGTCGTGATAGGTCTGCCCGTATGCGGTTTGAACAAAAAGCAGCGAGAGTGCTGCCGCGCTTGCGGCGGCGTACGAACGGGCCATGGGAGTCCTCGTGGAATGGCGCCTACGCGCCGTGCGGATTCTGAGGGCGCAAGCGGCGTGACCCGCCTTCGCGCGGATTTGGCCGCTCGCGCGGTTCGCTCTTACAAAGCCAAAAGCAATCGTAATGACGAGATTGTCAGCCAGCGCGTGCGAATTTTGCCGTTGGCGTTTCGAAAATCCGCCGCGCCCTCGGAGCGAGACGGTTCCCGGGTCCCTGTCTCGGCGTTCGCAGCGTTGCTCGGCCGGGCTCTTGAGCGATTTACGACGTCGACGGTGAGCACAGCATATAGTGGATCGACAGACGAACTGAGCCTCCGGTGAATGCGCCACCGGCCGCAGTCAAGATGATGCTTGGCGCCGGCGAATAGATCGCGGCCGGTCCCACGAGGCCGAAATTGGTGGATCCCGCCGCAATGTTAAGTCCGGAACCGAAGCGGCTTGGACCAGCGCCTGCGTCGCCCGAACCGCTATCGCCAACCGAATAGCTCGTCGCTCCGGTGATCGCGCTCACCACGCGACAGCCGACCGAAAAGAGAATGCAATTGGATGGTATCTGTGTGCCACAGGTGACGGCGGCGCCGCTGAGGCCTGATTGCAGAAACTCGAGCACGCCGAGTTGGCTTGTCGCGCCGGTTGTCCCCTGTGCAATAGCAGAGAGCGGTGCGGGCGAAATCTGGTCAATGATTGTCCAGGCGTTTGACCCGTTGGATTCAAGGGCGCCGTACGCATAGGGGACCGCGAGCGGCATCGAGGCCGCCCCGTTGATAGAATCCGACCCCGCGCGGCTCAACGTGATCGTGTTCGCTGCTGAGCAAGCGCCGCTTTCATCGAGCACCAGAAGCCGAGTCCCGGTTGGAAATGAGCTTGCGGCCGGCAATGTCACCGTTCGTGCCGACGTAAGCGCGGTGTAGGCGATCATGCGGTCGGAGCTCGACGCCGCATAACTTGCGTCGCTGACCGCAGTGCGCGCGTTTGTGATGACCTCCGACAGCTTGGCCGCGGCGAAACCTCCGGCGGTCGCGCCGTCCTGAATCACGAGTCGGTTGTTGCTTGTATCAACGACGGCTTCGCCCTGCGCGCCGGTGAATGATTGTACCTGCGCGGCCGTTCCCCGCCTGAGTTGAAGCTGTTCGCTCATGTTGTTGTCCCGAGAGTGATGGTGTCGATGACCGGATCGACCACAGCGCCGAAGTCGTCTGCGATGGTCGGGTAGCTCGTGGTCGGGCCTAGATCGAGCGGCGCCCCTGTAAGGAGGCTTGACGCGATCGGATGAGCTGGCCCCGAGATCGCGCCAAGATCGATAGCGTCGTCGACGGGCTGTTGGACCGCGCCAAAGTCGTCGGAAACGCTCGGGCCGGAGAGAACCAGTCCGAGGTCAAGAGAAAAGCCGCTCGAGAGCTGCAATGCTATAGGGTCGCCAACGCTGTTCGGCGTGAACGTGTAGATCGCGCACGTCGACAGATCTTGGAGCCCGCCGCCCCATGCGTTGAAGCTCTGGAACTTGAAGAGCAACGCTTGACCCTGCAAATTCGCGGGGACATCGTATTTCAGTATCGCGCCGTCGAGGCGGGTGAAGGAAGCGCCGGTCGAGTGGTAAGCTGCGACCGTGGTCGACACTCCGCGCGCGAGGTCGGTGAGGTTGTAGCCGCTTCCGGAAATGAGTGTGGCGCTTTGGTAGGCTAGGAGTTCGCTGTCGACTAGCGACAGGGTTGCTCCCTGTTGCGCGGCCGCTTGGGTAGTCCCGCTCAGCGCTCCTCCGCTTATGGAGAGATCAACCGATAGCGTGTCGGTGGTGTCCCAACCGCTCTCCTGCTGAAGCGGCGCGGTGAGCACCCCCTGACGCACGGGCGCCTCGATCGTCGCCGGTACCTGGGTGAAGGTGACGCCGTCGTTCGAGAGCCACACGTAACAGCCGCCCCATTGGTTCTGGCCGCCGGCGTTGACCCCCGACGCGCCGAACCAGATTTGCGGAACGCCGCCGGTCGCTGCTATCGGCGGTTGATAGATGAGCGGCGCATTGATGGCCACAGCAGGGACGGCGGCGTTGGGGACGGAACTGCTTGCGGCCGCACTCGGGTTGATCGCGGGACTGGACACGCCGAAGACCAGTTCCTCTGCGGTGAACGCGAGCAGCCCCTTGTCGTCCTCCTGGATTTCGATGACGCGGACAGGGTAGTTTGAAAGCCCGAGGTTCGCGTCCGTGATGGTGACGATGTCCATCGGGTCTAGCAGGCAGAACTCCGCGGAAAGCTTGAATGAAAATCTTGTCCTGACGTAGAGCTCGCGCTGAAGAATTGCCTGGGCGATCGACGGACCCATGACGTGCTCGTCGCAAATTTCGCGCGCCTCGATGACCGCGCCGACCCGAGGTCCGAAGACATCGATCTGCGCTTGATCCCGCGCCTCGACTGGCGAGCTTCCCGCCCTGTAATAGTCGAGGGTCGCGACCTCGCGTCTCAGCGCGATGTTGACCGTCAGCGCCACCTGCTCGACCGGGCTCAACCCATAGAGCCGATGGGCGCGCAGGTTGCGCGGCAGATACAGGAGCTCGTCGGCCGAAAAATCCGCCGCCGGCACGCCGTGCAGCACCTGCTGGTAGGTGGGGTCGGGCGGCTCGGGCGCGCGCCCGTCCTCGCCGATCAGCGGCTTGATCGTCGCCCCGTCGATCACGTCGAGCGCATAGAGATTTCCGCCGCGATCGTAGCGCGGATAGATGGTCGCGGCGTCGATGACGAGCAGGTCCTCAAGCAGCATTCTGAGCCAGTCGCCGAACGAGCGTCGCCGGTCGGGGCTCGCAAGCAGGGTGAGCGCCTTGTCGATGCGCGCGGATTCGTCGGGCAGGTTCGCGGAGCGTCGCGTGCGCACGGTGAAATTCTGCGCCGCGATCTGGTCCTTGCGCGTCTCGATGACGGCGCGCAGCAGCGGCAGCGCGTCGGCGCGCGCCCCTTCCCGCCGTATTGGAATTCAGCCGGCGCGGCCTGCGGGTGCAATCGGAAGCAGTGGCTCTTCCGACCAAGGCACCCCGTTCTCTGCGAAGATTTGCTCAAGAGCTGCGACGAAGGCGGGATTCAACGCGCCCGCATGCTGGTCGAGGTCGGGAAAATGCGCCTCGATCAGCTTGTCGAGTCGAGTAGCCCCCCAAACAATCGTCGCATGCCAGAATCCGGCGCCGTCGCCCCAAGGGTTCAGAGTCCGTATAGCGTGCAAGAAAGACGCCCGATCCGAGGTGGCGCCGAAATCTTTGACCATGAGCAGATCGCAGACAATGCCACGGTAAGTTAAGTCGAACTCCAAGTTGCCAGCGTAATGGCGTATCAAAAGGAACGGAATTCAGGTCACCAGAAGTCATGTAAACCATGCCCCAGTCCTCATGATATAGACCAAGCATCTGCTCTTGCAGCCATAGCGCAGTATCAATGGATATTGTCATTTGCGCCTCACTTCTTTGGGAATTTCAACTTCAAGGACCTTCCTCGATAGGCTGCGTTGATTCGAGGGCTGTTAATATCGACGCTGGCGGTCGTCGGGTCCGTCCTCTCACTCGACGTACCCGGCGGGCGATAGGTTATGTACGTCCCGTCGGCCAGTCGAATGACGCGACCGCCTTGAGACTGCAGGCCGCTTTCTTCCTCGGTATATGTCCTGCCCATTGTTAATCGATGAATGAAACCCTGAGCCTCATATGCGGGGTCATTCGAAGCAGGCATGACGCGGGGAATGCCCGGTCTTGCCGCGACGCCAGGAAACTGACCGTTGGTCATGTCTTCGAGCGAAAACTCGGCCTGCCCGGCTGGTGCGCTTTCCTGGGGGCGTTGCATCTCCGGCTCAAAGGGCAGCGGCTCGGGTTCTGTGACTTGCGCGACATCCGAGCCGCTCGCGTCCGACGTCACCGCATCGTTGCTCGCGACCTGAACGCTCTGTGTCCGCGGCCTACGCGCCGGGTGCCCGATGACGGCAACCGCATCCGTGACCGTCGAGAACCGCCCTTGCTCATCGTGATTGTGATTGTACTTCCCCACCCTTGCCCCAGCCGCCGGATTTCCCCCTCCCAGCCCCAGCTCCGCCCGCGCCTCCTCGCGCGTCTTGATGCCGGACGAGACCAGAATCTGCAGCGTCTGCGCCTGCTGGAGGGGATCGATGTCGTCGTCGCCGACCCAGACGAATTCGAGCTGCGGCTCGCCCATGCACACCTGGATGATCCGGTCGAGCGCGCTCTTGATCCAGCTCTTCAGCGGCAGCAGGCCTTCCTGCGTCGCCTGCATCCGCATCGTCTCGCTCGTCGCGCGATTGACCTGCGCCACGAACGGCGTCGCGGGAACCGAAAAGGCGTAGCAGATCACCCGCGCCAGCCACTCGTCGTACTGATCCTTCAGCGGCGGCTGGCGCGTCTCGATCAGGCGGAACTCGGCCGGCATGAACTTGAGCATCCGCCGCCGCCCTAGATTGCCGCTCATGAGGGCGTCGAAATAGTCCTGGAAACCGCGGATCTGGTCGTTCGTCCACTCTTTCGGCAGGGTCGCGAACGCATCGGGCGAGCTTCCCGCCCTGTAATAGTCGAGGGTCGCGACCTCGCGTCTCAGCGCGATGTTGACCGTCAGCGCCACCTGCTCGACCGGGCTCAACCCATAGAGCCGATGGGCGCGCAGGTTGCGCGGCAGATACAGGAGCTCGTCGGCCGAAAAATCCGCCGCCGGCACGCCGTGCAGCACCTGCTGGTAGGCGGGGTCGGGCGGCTCGGGCGCGCGCCCGTCCTCGCCGATCAGCGGCTTGATCGTCGCCCCGTCGATCACGTCGAGCGCATAGAGATTTCCGCCGCGATCGTAGCGCGGATAGATCGTCGCGGCGTCGATGACGAGCAGGTCTTCCAGCAGCATTCTCAGCCAGTCGCCGAACGAGCGTCGCCGGTCGGGGCTGGCGAGCAGGGCGAGCGCCTTGTCGATGCGGGCCGACTCGTCGGGAAGATCGCTGCGCGCCCGGGCGCGCACGGTGAAATTCTGCGCCGCGATCTGATCCTTGCGCGTCTCGATGACGGCGCGCAGCAGCGGCAGCGCGTCGGCGAGCGCCCGCAACTCCGGAAAGGAGACGCCGCCTTCGGAGCGCGGCGTGTAGTTGAGGTTCGCGCCGAACGGATAGTCGAACTGACGGCCCTTTACATCGGGCGGCGCCTGCGGCTGAAGCGGCTGCTGCGGCCCGAACCAGGAGTCGGGACCGACGCCCGTGATGGCGTAGCGGGTCGCCTGCGCCAGGCGGAGAAACACGTTCGGGGTCAGCGGGCGTTCGAGAGCGTCCGGCATGCGGGGTCCTTCTCTCCCCTCGCCCGCGAACGGGAGAGGGGCGGGGGGTGAGGGTGAGAAAATTTGCGCGACGGTCTCGCGTAAAACGGGAGGGAGGCGTTTCGGCTTCCGTTAGGGATTGGCGGACTAGAGTTTCGCCGTTCCCACGGAGTTTCGGTCCATGCGTTCCCTGGCCCTCGCCGCCGTCCTCGTCAGCCTGCCGGGGATCGTCGCCGCGGCGCCGCGATGGACCTTCTGCGTGGCGGCGGCCAGCGGCGGGGCCGAGGTCTGGATCAGCGACGTCTTCGCCACCGACGCGAGCCGCGAGAAACTCGAGGGCGCGTTCCGAAGCGCGGTCGAAAAGCTCGGCGGCTCAGGCGCGGACGCACAATGTCCGAGCCCGCGCGACGACAGCACAATCGCCGTGAACGCCCAGGTCGACGCGGAGGCGTTCAACCGGAAAATGGGCGCGAACCTGCACGCGGTCCCGATGAGCGATTTTCCCGGGCGGCTCGCGTTCCGCGCCCACGAACGCTCGCTTGCCTATTCCGACACGCGCTCGATGGACGGCTCGACGCCGCCGGACCAGACAAACCGATAGACGGCCCCCGGCGCGACCGACTGCACCGCGTTTGGTCGAAGCGCGGCCACGCAGGTTCCGCCCCTGTCGCGAACCGAAGGGTAGATCACGCCGTTCAGCCCCCGCGCCCGCGCCGCGTCCGCAACGAGGTTGCCGGCCGGATATCCGCGTTTCGGGTCGGGATCGAGCGCCGCGTGCTGGGAGTCGCCCCTGAGGTCGACGAACTCTCCCGCCATGCTCGCAAATAGCTCCGCGTAGTCGACGACGCCCTTGAGTTCGCCGGACTTCGCCAGGAAGTCCGTCATGTGCCAGGCGACCTCACGCATTGAGGTGACGACGTCGAGCGCCGCATACCAGGCGCCGCGCGAGGCGTTGAACCAATTCATCTCGCGCGGCTTCCAATAGGCGAAAGACGCGTTGATGAAGGAGGCGTAGGGCACGCCGAAGACGAGTTCGTCCCGGCTCACGCCTTCCGATCCACGGCGCTCGGCCTGGAGCCTGCCGCTCGTCGCGCCTTCGATCTCCGCAAGGGTCGCAGCTTCATCCGGCCCGACCAGGGCCTCGAGCACAGGCGGCCGTAAGCGCGCCGTCGAGACGAGGCGGATCGTGCGCGGCAACGCTTCCCGTACGATCGTAAGCCCGTCCGGCATCAAAGCAGCGGTCAGAGGCCGCCGCGCACGGCGTCGATGGTGCGCCGTACGTCGAGCATCGTCGGGATGCCGCCGTCGATCATCGCCGCGATCGGCGTCCTGCCTTCGAAAAGCGGTCCCGAATTCGGGCGTCGCGTCCAGATGTCGGCGGTTTCGTCGGCGAAGAGGAGATGCAGTCCCTTGAAGACGCCGACGAGCGCCGAGACGCGCGTAAGCTGGTCCTGGCTCAGCGTCGGCCGTGCGCCCGCCTTCATCCGGTCGAGACTGCTCTGCGAGACGCCGATCAGGGCCGCCGCCTCGGCGTTGGACAGTTCCCATCCGCGCGCCAGGTTCAGGAACGCCTTGACCGCGACCTCCGACAGGCGCTTGCGGTCCTTTTCGTCAGCGAAAGTTCGCGGACCCGGATGGATCAGCGTCTGCTCGGCAAGCCTCGATGCGACCATATCGCGTCTCCTGACGTAAAAATACACGTCAATTGACGGAATGTCCAGCGCGCGATGTAGGAGGCGGGCAAAAGCGGCTGGCTCTGGCCCGATCCTCGCGGCTACCTTCCCAATCCGGCCCAATAGTCGATCATCCCCGAGTTTGGCCGGTCGAGGCCGAGGAGATCGGCGATCGCCCAGACGAGCGCGTCGGCGCGGTCGGGGGAGGGGCCGGACCTCCGGTCGTAGCCCGGGGTCAGCGCACAAAGCTGATCCTCGAGCTTCGGGAAGGTTCCCGCATGATGCACGAGGCCGCGCTCGTAGGCCGCCGCGATCGGCTCGGCGCGCAGGAACTTGCCCCGCGTCGCGGTGACGGTGCGGACCGGCAAATTCGGCTCAGCCTGACGCAGCACTTCCGTCACCATCTCGCCGCCGTTGTTGATCTCGGCGACCACCCGGTTGGCGGAAAAGCCGCGATAGGCGGCGCCGACGCGGGCCGCCCAGCCGGCCGGCGTGTCGCCCTGGCTCGTCAGATCGGCGAGCAGATAGAGTTTTCCGTCTGCCGCCTTGGCGGCCACCACGATCCCGCACTCGTCGGCCCGCGCGCCCGAGCGCGCCGGCGGATCGACCGCCACGACGACCTCCGCGAATTGCCGCGGGGCCGCTTCCGGCGCGACCCGCTGGCGCTCGAGGAGCGCACGCGTCCACAAGGCGCCGGGGGCGTCTTCGACGATCTCGGCGAACAATTCCTGCCGGCCGATGGCGCGCCCTTCGTAGCGCCTCGCGATGCGATCGATGAACGCGCGCGCAAGATATCCGCGGTTGTCGAAGGTCGAGCCGCGGGTGACGAGCGTGTCCTTGTCCGCGATCAGCGATTTCACGAGCCGCGTCGGGCGCGGCGTGGTGGTGACGATCATCTGCGGCTTCGGGCCGAGCCGCAGGCCGAACATTGCCTGGTCGAAGGCGTCCGCGTGGCGCCAGGCTGCAAGCTCGTCGCACCAGAGCTTCATGTGCTGCTTGCCGCGCAGGCGGTCAGGCTCCTCGGCGGAGAAGAGATGGCTGATGGCGCCGTTCGGCCACTCGATCCGCCCGGCCGAGGCCCGGTAGCGCGGCCGCTCCGCCTCGCGGCAGCAGTTCAGGATTCCGGATTCCCCGAGCACCATGACATCGCGCACGTCGTCGGCGGTCGGGCCGATCAGGTTCACGAGCGGAAATTTCTCCGCCCATCGGCGCACCGCCTCGGCGCCGGCGCGCGTCTTGCCCGCGCCGCGTCCGGCCAGGATCAGCCAGACGACCCAGTCGCCGGGCGGCGGCTCCTGGTCGGCGCGCGCCCAGAGGCCCCAGTCGCAAAGGAGCGCTTCGCACTCGCCGTCCGACAAGTCTGCGACGATATCGGCCCGCTCGCCATCGTTGAACGTCAGGAGGTCGTCGACTCGCCGGATCCCGAAGCTCTCCGCGCCTTGTCCACCCCCGGCCGTCGTCATGAACCCGACGGCAAGCAGGCTTCCGTCGCACCAAGGTTCGCGGCCGCCGCATTGAGCTTGGCGAGCAGGCGCTCGCGATGCGCTTCGTTGTATTCCTGGACCGGCGCGCGGGCGCGCTGAAACCCGTGATAGCGGTCGAACCGGTCGAGGATGTTCGCCGTCACCTTGATCGCGTCGAGATCGCCGACGCCCACCCTGTCCATGATCTGAAGGCAGAGATTCTCGAGGCGTGCGATCTGGATCTTGGCGAACTCAGCCGCCGGGGCGCGCCAGCGGCGGCTGAGCTCATCCATCAGCGCCCGCTCGACCGTGAGCGTCGGAAGATTGAACGAAGCCGCTACCGCGGCGGGGCGGAGGCCTGAGGGGTCTGGGATGATGTGAGTTTTCTCCTGCCTGAGAGGATGGGGTGTTCGAAGCCCTCTCTCAGACAGGAGATTTCAGATGGCCGAGATAAGCCCTCTGCGCCGGCGGATGACGGAAGACATGACGATCCGCAATCTGTCGCCGGCGACGCAACGATCCTACCTCCATGCGGTGTCGCGGTTCAGCCAGTATTTCAGCCGCTCGCCCGATCGGCTCGGACTGGAGGACGTGCGCGCCTATCAGGTCCACCTTGCGTCGAAAGGGGTTGCGTGGGGATCGCTCAATCTTGTCGTGTGCGCGCTGCGCTTCTTTTACGGGGTGACGCTCGGCGAGGCGACGATCCCCGAGCGGATCGCCTACGCCCGCGAGCCACGCAAGCTGCCGACGGTGCTGAGCGCCGACGAGGTCGTGCGGTTTCTGGAATCGGTGTCGAGCCTGAAGGCGCGCGTGGCGCTGACCACGGCCTATGCCGCGGGTCTGCGGGTGTCCGAAGTCGCCGCGCTGAAGGTCCGCGACATCGACAGCAGCCGCATGGTGATGCGGATCGAGCATGGCAAGGGGGACAAGGAGCGCTACGCCATGCTCTCCCAGACGTTGCTCGGCATCCTGCGCGTGTATTGGCGGCTGGCCCGCCCGCCCCTGTATCTGTTTCCTGGCCGGACCCCGGACAAGGCGGTTGAGGCCACCGTGCTGCACGCAGCCTGCCGTTCGGCAGCGGCTGCGGCCGGGCTCGACAAGCGGGTCAGCGTCCACGTGCTGCGACACAGCTTCGCCACCCACCTGCTCGAGCAGGGCGCCGATATTCGTGTGATCCAGGTGCTTCTCGGCCACGAGAATCTGTCGACGACGGCGCGCTACACGCGGGTCTCGACCGAGGTGATCGCCGGCACGGCCAGTCCGCTCGACAAACTCTCCCTGAGCGTGACGCCGCCGGGATAGGCGGTGAAGGTTCGGCCGGCGTTCGAACTGGCCGACGTTTTCAACCGCCACGGCGAAGGTTACGAACGGGCGAACGCCGGACATCTCGGGCGCGTGGAACGGCGCGTGATCGGAGCGATCACCGCCTGCCGCACGGCGGCGCTCGGCGGTCACGTCGATCGCTGCGACGACTGCGGGCTCACCCGCATCGCCTACAACTCTTGCAGGAACCGCCACTGCGGGAAGTGTCAGGGAGCGGCGCGCGCGGAGTGGCTCGCGGCGCGGCAGGCCGAACTGCTGCCGGTTCCCTACTTCCACGTCGTCTTCACCCTACCGCCGGCGGCCACCGAGATCGCCTTCCAGAACAAGCGGATCGTCTATGGCCTGCTCATGCGCGCCGCCGCCGAGGCGCTCATGACGCTCGCCGCAGAACGCCTTGGCGCCAGACTCGGCCTGATCGCCGTCCTGCACACCTGGGGGCAGACGCTCACCCATCACCCCCATGTCCACTGTCTCGTCCCCGGCGGCGGCGTCGCCCTCGACGGCGAGAGATGGGTCGCCTGCAAGCCGAACTTCCTGCTCTCCGTCCGCGCCCTGTCGAAGACCTTCCGCCGGCTCTTCCTCGACGGCCTCGCGGCGACCTTCGCTCGCGGCGAACTCGGCTTCTTCGGCGAACTCGCGCCGCTCGCAGACCCCGGCGCTTTCGCCGAGCGCGTCCGCGCGCTCCGCGACGGCCCCTTCGTCGTCTACGCCAAGCCGCCTTTCGGCGGACCCGAGCGCGTGCTCGCCTATCTCGCCCGCTACACGCATCGCACCGCCATCGCCAATTCGAGGCTCGTCGCCGTCGACGACGACGAGGTGGCGTTCTCCTACAAGGACTATCGCCGCGGCGACCGCCCCCGCGTCATGCGGCTCGCCCCGCACGAGTTCATCCGACGGTTCCTGCTGCACGTCCTGCCCGACGGCTTTCACCGCATCCGTCACTACGGTTTCCTCGCCAAGGGCGACCGGGGCGAGGCCCTCGCGCGCGTGCGCGCCCTGGCAAGCGCCGGAGTTGCCGCCGAGCCCGCCGACGGCCCGGCGGGAGCCGCCGACCCTCGACCTCAACCCCAGCCGGACGACGGCGCCCTCCCTCCGTGCCCGGACTGCGGCGGCCCCATGCGCCGCGTCGGCATCGTCCCACAGTCGACCGGCCCCTTCCGATGCGACACGTCATGACGACGACCGCTCGCCCGATCCCGATCCTGTCCGTGACTCCGACCTGCCGCTCCATGGCCCAGCCGGCGCTCGGCTTCACCGCGCCACCGCGCCCCCCTCCGCCTCGTTCAGCCTCCGCGCAGTCGTCGTCCGACCGGTCCCGCCGACCGACGCACGGCGTTGACCCGGTCCATGATCGACAGCCGCAGCCTTCCCGGAGCGGCCAGTTGGCGCCTGCGCCCCGACGCCTCGCGCGCTTTCGCCATAGCGGCTAAACGGCCCGCGCCTTCGTTCAATCCGGCTTATGTGAGGTCACCCTCCGTGACGCCCAACCCGTGCGTCGGCGACCTCACATAACCCTCCACAATTCTCCTCGGCCCCGATAGCGTCGGGAGAGAGCCCGGCGATCAGGGCGGCGAGCATGCGCCTCACGCGGTGGGGCGGAACCTGGATGTCCGGGTCGAACTCAATCATGGGGCGCCTTTTCGCGAGAGGGCGGGCGCGCCGAGCCACGGCCGCGCCGGGAGGCGGGCCTTGAATCTTCGGTCAAATCGGCGCTCGGGAAGGTCGAGGGCGTCCTCAGACGCATTCCTCGACATTGCCTGACAATGCCCCAACCAGCGGAAATGCGCAAGCTTTTGTTTTTGAAAAAGAGAAAATATGGGTGTAACTCAGCAAAATCAGTTTGTTACCAACGCGCGCTCGAGGCAAGCGCGAGGCTGACGAAGCCCTTGATCACTCCCGCAAAAGCTCGTTGATGCCGGTCTTGGCGCGGGTCTTGGCGTCGACCGTCTTCACGATGACCGCGCAGTAAAGGGAAGGACCGGGATTTCCGTCGGGCAGCGGCTTGCCGGGCAGAGAGCCCGAAACGACGACGGAATAGGGCGGCACGTAGCCGACGTGGACGGCGCCGGTCGTCCGGTCGACGACCTTGGTCGAGGCGCCGATGAATACGCCCATCGACACAACCGAGCCTTCGCCGACAATCACGCCCTCGACGATCTCGGAGCGCGCGCCGATAAAGCAATCGTCCTCGACGATGGTCGGATTGGCCTGCAGCGGTTCGAGCACGCCGCCGATCCCGACGCCGCCCGAGAGATGCACGTTACGCCCGATCTGGGCGCAGGAGCCGACCGTGACCCAGGTATCGACCATGGTCTTGGAGTCCACGTAGGCGCCGATGTTGACGAAGCTCGGCATCAGCACGACGTCTCGGGCGACAAACGCCGAGCGGCGCACGATTGCGCCGGGAACCGCGCGAAAGCCCGCCTCGCGGAAGCGGTTCTCGCCCCAGCCGGCGAATTTCGACGGGATCTTGTCCCACCAGGTCGCCTCGCCAGGGCCGCCCCCGACAAGCGCGTTGTCGTTGAGGCGGAAGGAAAGCAGCACCGCCTTCTTCAGCCACTGGTTCACCTTCCAGGAATTCGGCCCCGTCGCGCCGGCGATCTTTTCAGCGACTCGCGCCTTGCCCGCATCGAGCGCCTCGAGCGCCTTCTCCACGGCGTCGCGCACGTCCCCCGCGGTCTGCGGATTGATCGCCGCGCGGTTTTCCCACGCCTGTTCGATCAGCGTCTGAAGCCTTGCGTCGGTCATTCCGATTCCCCCGGGTCGCTCGTCAGGCGGGCGCTCCAATCGCAGATCGCGGCGCCGGTGTCCACGGGCTTGCAGCTTCCGTGCTAGGTGGACGGGTCGTGAGAGTGGCCGCGGGCCGATCGCGGAAAAAGCAAGGGGAGAACGAGCGTGCGGAAAGGTCGTGTTCATCTGGCCGCGGCGATCATCGGCTTCCTCGCCGCCATGCCGCTGTCGCCGTCGGGCGCGGCGTCGGGCGACGGCATATCCATTGATATACCCGTGGCGCTGAAACAGGCGAAGGTGGTGTTCAATCTCGATCACCTCGCCTTCGAAGGCGATCAGCCAACCGGGCTATCGTTCCTGCGCCTGATGGTGGAGAGGTTTCGGCAGGATCGCACCGACGGCCAGATCGTCGCCATCTTCCACGGCGCCGCCGGCTACATGGCGCTTGACGACAGCGCCTACGATCGGGTGCGCAACTGGCGCGGCGGCAATCCCTACAAGGAACAGATCGCGGCGCTGATCCGCGAGGGCGTTGACGTCGAGGAATGCGGGCAGACGATGCTCGACAACGGCTGGGTCAACGCCGATCTCCTGCCCGGAGTGAAGGTCAACGGCGGCGCCGTCTCCCGCATCGTCGGACTGGTTCAGGAGGGCTACGTTCAGATCCAGCCGTAGATCAATGACCGGCGAACGCGATCAGCGCGCGCACAGGGACGCCGAGGGCCTCGAGTTTCTTCGCCCCGCCGAGGTCCGGCAGGTCAATGACGAAACAGGCCGCGACCACCTCGGCGCCGAGCTTCTTCAGAAGCTGCACGGCGCCGACCGCGGTTCCGCCGGTGGCGATGAGGTCGTCCACCAGGATCACCCGCTCGCCGGGCTGCACTGCGTCCCGGTGCATCTCCATCTCGTCGACGCCGTATTCCAGCGAGTAGGCGATCGAGACTTTCGCGTGCGGCAGTTTGCCCTTCTTGCGAACCGGCACGAAGCCGGCCGAAAGCTGGTGGGCGACCGCGCCCCCGAGGATAAATCCGCGCGCCTCGATGCCCGCCACCTTGCCGATTTTCTCCCCCGCCCACGGCTGGACGAGTTCGTCCACGGCGCGGCGAAAGGCGCGCGCGTCGCCAAGCAGCGTCGTGATGTCACGGAAAAGGATGCCCGGCTTCGGGTAGTCCGGGATGGTGCGGATGGAGGCGGCGAGGTCGTTCATGACGTTCTCGTGTCTAGACCAGACGCCTCCGCCGCGTCGAGCATTATCGCCCGGGCGACGGCGACCCTAGACTATAGGAGCGTTTCACGCCGACCGGGGCGCCAGCGCCTCGAGAATCGACGTTAGCGAACGAGCACGTTCCTGAACTGCCAGGGGTCCGTCTCGTCGATGTCCTCCGGAAAAAGTCCCGGACGATTTTGCAGCGGCGTCCAGTCGGTGTAGACGCCGATGACAGGGCCGAGATAGGGAATCTGGACCTGAAGACAGCGGCGGAAGTCGAGTTCGTCGGCCTCGACGATGCCCGCCTTGGGGTTCTCGAGCGCCCAGACCATGCCGGCGAGCACCGCGCTCGTCACCTGCAAACCGGTTGCGTTCTGATAGGGCGCGAGCGCCCGCGTCTCCTCGACCGAGAGCTGCGATCCATACCAGTAGGCGTTGCGACGGTGGCCGTAGAGAAGCACGCCAAGTTCGTCGATCCCGTCGACAATCTCGGCCTCGGTCAGAATGTGTTGGGCGTTCTGGGCCTGCCCGGCGCGACCAAAGAGCTCGTGCAGCGACAGCACGGCGTCGTCGCACGGATGATAGGCGTAGTGGCAGGTTGGGCGGTAGACCGCCTCGCCCTTCTCATCGCGAACGGTGAAATAGTCGGCGATCGAAATCGACTCATTGTGGGTGACGAGAAACCCGAACTGCCCGCGCGCCGTCGGCGTCCATGAGCGCACGCGGGTGTTGGCGCCGGGCTGATTGACGTAGATCGCCGCGCCGCAGCCGGTCGTGTGGAAACCGGCGTTCTCCGGCGCCCATTTCTCGTGCGTTCCCCAGCCGAGTTCGGCCGGCTGCATGCCCTCGGAAACGAACCCCTCGATCGACCAGGTATTGACGAAGACATTTCGCGGTTTTGGCTGTCTCGCGCGCTGGGTGTCGCGTTCGGCGATGTGCACCCCCTTGACGCCAAGCCCCTGGGCGAGTTTCGCCCAATCTTCGCGGCTCTTTGGCTCGGCGATCTTCTCGCCGAGATCGGCCGCGACATTCAGGAGCGCCTGCTTGACGAACCAGGACACCATGCCGGGATTGGCGCCGCAGCATGAGACCGCCGTAGGGCCGCCAGGGTTGCGTCGGCGCTCCTCGAGCACAGTTTCACGCAGCGCGTAGTTCGTACGCGCCTCATTGCCGAGATCTTTGGAAAAATAAAAGCCCGGCCACGGTTCGACGACGGTATCGACATAGAGCGCGCCAAGTTCGCGTGCGGCTCGCATGATGTCGAGCGAGGAGGTGTCGACTGACAGGTTGACACAGAAGCCCTGACCCTTGTCGGACTTGAGAAGCTTGCCGAGGACGTCGCGGTAATTGTCCTGGGTGAGACCGACTCGGACGAAATTGATTCCGCGTTCATCGAGAAGGCGACGGTCCGCGTCGTTCGGATCGATGACAGTGAACGCTTCCTTGTCGAATTCGAAGTGCCGCTCGATGAGGGGGAGAGTTCCCTTGCCGATCGATCCGAACCCGATCATGACGATCGGGCCTTCGATGCGGCCGTAGATCGGCCAATGCGACATGACGCCGTGTCTCCCGCGGAAGATGTCGACGCCCAGATCCGCGACAAGCGGGAACCTCAACGCGTCTCGGCCGGCTTAAAGCCACGGCTTCAGCGACGCGTCAATACAAGACGAACGGCCAAGCCGTTGCAAAACCGTCACAAACCAACAAAGCGCAGGCAAAGCGCGCGCCGTCCCCTCGGCTTTGCGACCGGGGAACGGCGCGGACTCGATAGTTTCGCCTTGATTACGGGCCGCAAACCGCGGTGTAGCGGCCGCCGCCGGTCGATTCCTGGAAGACGCCGCAGTTCCTACGCGGCGCGTAACCGTAGGCTGTGGGCGCGGGCGCGAAGCCGGCCCCGACAGCGGCGAACGGCGCGGCTGCAACCGCAAGCGGCGCCCCAATGAACCCGAACGGGCTCGGATAGCCCGCGGACGGCGCGGGGGTGTAGGTTCCGTACGGCTCCGACACGCCGCCGCCGCTCGGGTAGACGTCGTTACTATAGGGGTACGGGCCCTGGAAGGTCTGCGCAAAAGCAGGGACCGCAACAAGCGACAGCGCCGCGGCTGGCAGCAATGCAATCAGGGTGCGTCTCATCATCGAACCTCCTCTTTATCTGGCTGATGACGATTAAACGGCGATGTCGGCCCGTCGTTCCTGCGTTCCCGTCGAGTTGAAAACAGTCGGCCCACGTGAATCGCTGACCTCAGGGGCCTGTGGTAGAGGGACTGCGGTCGCGCCTGAATTGGCGCGTGAAGGCCGGCCTGTAACATGGGCCGTACGGGAGCGAAGTTCCGAATGGCGGGTTCGCCTGACGCCGATCGCTGGTCTGCGATGATGAAGGCCGCGATGGCGGGCGACGAGGGGGTCTATCGCCGCCTCCTCGAAGAACTCGGCCGGTCGGTGAGAGCGATGGCGCGGGCGGCGTTTGCACGGGCGAGGCTGGGCGACGCCGATGTCGAGGACGCGGTGCAGGAAACTTTGCTGGCGATCCATCTCAAGCGTCACACCTGGGACCCGAGCCTGACGTTGGCTCCGTGGGTGAACGCCATCGCGCGTCACAAGATCATCGACTCCATGCGCCGGCGGGGCGCGCGCCGGGCCGAGCCGATCGAGGACTTCGAGGAGTTTCTCGCCGCGCCGGAAGAGGATGATCCCCACGCCCTCAGCGACGCGCGCAAACTCATGGGGACGCTCAATCCGCGCCAGCGGGACATTGTTCAATCCATCTCGCTGGACGGCCAATCGATCTCGGCCACGGCCGCACGTCTGAACATGACCGAGGTCGCCGTTCGCGTCGCGCTTCACCGCGCGCTGAAGGCCCTTGGCGCCGCATGGCGGAAGTCCGTCGCATGAAGACCTCCGAACTGATCTCGGCGCTCGCAGCCGACCCCATTGCGAAGCCGACCCGCCTCGGACGGCGCTTTCTTGCGGCCCTCGCGGGTGGCTTGGCGGGCGCGGCGCTTCTTTATGGCCTCCTGGTGGGTCCACGGCCGGACTTCGCCGAGGCGCTCGGCACGATCCGGTTCAACCTCAAGTTCGTGGACGCGCTTGCGCTCGCCCTGCCGTCGCTTCTCCTGCTCGTTCGCCTGGCGCGCCCCGACGCGCGGCCGGGAACGCTTGCCCTGTGGCTGTTCGCGCCGCTCGTCCTGCTGGCCGCGGCCGTTGGTGTCGAACTCGCGGTCGTGCCGCAAGACGAGTGGCTGCCGCGCCTTGTCGGACAGAACATGCGCTATTGCACGACGATGATACCGTTGATGGCGGCGCCGATCCTGGCGGCCCTGATCGTAGCGCTGCGCGCGGGCGCCCCGCAGAACCCGGGATGGACGGGCGCGCTCGCGGGCGCCGCCGCCGCGGGACTGGCGTCGTTTCTCTACGCCTCGCACTGCCCGGACGATTCGCCGCTCTTCGTCGCGACCTGGTATCCGCTTGCGACCCTCGTCTGCGCCGCCGCGGGCGCCTGGGCCGGCCGGCGCTATCTCGCGTGGTAGTCGTCGGCGCCGATCACGACTTCTTGATGAGCGGGTCGAGGATCGCCTTCAACTGGTCGAACGACAATTCGCCCCCGTAAACTTTGCCGTCGATCACGAACGTCGGCGTGCCGGAAACCTTGACTTCGTCCTCGGCGCGTTTGGAGACGGCGACGACGCCGTCGGCGAGCTTCTGGTTGTTGAGGCACTGCGTCGCCTGCTCCTTGCTCATGCCTGTTGGACGCATGGCGGCGATGAGCGGCTCGAGCGGCTTGTCGGCGAACGCCCACTTGTCCTGTTCGGCGAACAGGAGTTCGTCGGCGGCGAAGCTCTTGTCGTCGCCGAGGCAGCGGGCAAGCACGAAGCCCGCGACGTCGAGCGTATTGCGCGAAAATTCGCGGAAAATGAAGTGGACCTTGCCGGTGTCGATGTATTCCTTCTTCAGCTGCGGCAGCGTGTCCTTGCTGAACACGGCGCAGTGCGGGCAAGTCAGCGACCCGTATTCGATCACCGCTACGCCATCGGCCGGACCCATCGTCATGTCCGGCAGGGAGCCCGGCTGAAGGATCTTGGACATATCGATGGTGCGTTCCGGCGGCGGGGCGTCGACCGCGCGTGCGCCCGTCGCCATCATGACCGCGGCGAGAGCGACGGCGCCGGCGAGCCGGCGGGGGGAAGCGAACGGCATGAAGAGCTCCTGGGATCAGGCTGTCCTGAAGGCGGGACCTTGCCCACAAACCTCACGGGGCGGCAACCCCGAACTTCATAAGCTATCGGTCTTTTACCAGCGTCCGCGCGCCCTTGGCGCGTCTCCAGCGCCATGCTAGCTCCCCCCGGGACCCCCCTGAAGGAGACGGCGCGATGGAATACCGGCAGCTCGGCAATTCAGGCCTGAAAGTCTCGGTTCTGACCCTCGGCACCATGACCTTCGGCGGCAAAGGCGTGTTCGCCAAGGTCGGCGACGTGCCGCTCGCGGAAGTGCGCCGCGCCATCGACGTCGTCGCCGACGCCGGCGTCAACCTCATCGACACCGCGAACATCTACTCGGCAGGACGTTCGGAGGAATTGATCGGGGAGGCGATGCCGACCCGCAAGCCCGGCATGCTGATCGCCACCAAGGCGCGCTTTCCGATGGGGTCCGGTCCCAACGATCGCGGCTCCTCGCGCTGGCATCTGATCCGCGAATGCGAGGCGAGCCTGCGGCGGCTGCGCACGGACGTGATCGATCTCTTCCAGCTCCACCAGTGGGACGGCCTTACCCCGCTCGAGGAGACGATGGAGGCGCTCGATACGCTCGTGCGCTCGGGCAAGGTCCGCTACGTCGGTTGCTCCAACTTTTCCGGCTGGCACATGATGAAGGCCATGGAGATCGCGCGGCGCGACGGCCACGTCTCCTTTGTCTCCGAGCAGATCCACTACACGCTGCAGGCGCGCGAGGCCGAGTACGAGCTTCTGCCCGTCGCCGCCGACCAGGGCCTTGGCGTTCTGGTCTGGAGCCCGATCGCGGGCGGCCTGCTGTCGGGCAAGCATCGCCGCAACAAGGCGGCGCCCGAGGGCACGCGTCAGTTCTCAGGATGGACGGAGCCGCCGGTGCGCGACGAGAACGCGCTCTGGAACATCGTCGACGAGCTTGTCGCAATCGGGGAGGCGCACAAGGTCTCGGGCGCGCAGATCGCGCTCGCATGGGCGCTCGGTCGTCCCACGGTGACGTCGCTGATCGTCGGCGGACGCACGGAGGCGCAGTTCCGCGACAATCTTGCGAGTGTCGACGTCAAACTGACCGCGGAAGAGCGGGCGCGGCTCGACAAGGTGAGCCAGCCGCCGCTCATCTATCCGTACTGGCATCAGTCGAACACCGCGAGCGACCGGTTCGGAGCCGCGGACCTCGTGCTGCACAGACCCTATCTCAAGGACTGAGCGCTTCGCCGCACGGTCGTGGCAGCGCCTTCGCCCGGAAGCGCCTACCGGCTCGACTGGATGTGGTTGCGCAGGACCGGGTAGACCTGCGCCTCCCAGCGCTTGCCGTTGAACACGCCGTAGTGGCCGACGCCGGCCTGCAGGTGGTGCGTCTTCATGTAGGGCCTCAGGCCCGAACAGAGGTCCTGCGCCGCGAGCGTCTGGCCGACGGCGCAGATGTCGTCCTTTTCTCCCTCGACCGTGAGCAGGAAGGTCCGCCGGACCGCCTTGGGCTCGACCCTGCGTCCCTTGTGCTTCATAAGGCCCTGCGGCAGCAGGTAGCGCTGGAAAACCTGCTCGATCGTCTCGAGGTAGAAGTCCGCGCTCATGTCCATGATCGCGAAATATTCCTTGTAGAAATCGCGGATCGCGTCGGCCTTCTCCATATCTCCCGCCACGCGGCGCTCGAACATTTCGACGAAGGACTTCGTGTGCCGGTCGACGTTCATGCTCATGAAGGCGCAGAGCTGAAGAAAGCCGGGGTAGACCTTGCGTCCCGCGCCCTCGAACTTGTCCGGCACGATGCCGATCAGGTTGCTGCGGAACCACTCGATCGGCTTCTCCATCGCCAGCTCGTTCACTTTGGTCGGCGCGACGCGACAGTCGATCGGACCGGCCATCAGGGTGAGGCTCGCTGGCTGGACGTTGGAATTGTCCTGCGCCATCACCGTTGTCGCGACCAGCGCGGACACCGTCGGCTGACAGACGGCGACGATGTGGCAGTCCTCGCCGATGAAGTTCACGAAATCGATCAGGTGCTGGGTGTAGTCCTCGAAATTGAAGCCGCCGTCCTGGAGACGCACGTCGCGCAGGTTCTTCCAGTCGGTGATGAAGACCTGATGATCGCGCAGGAGCGTGCGGATCGTACCGCGCAGGAGGGTTGCGAAATGCCCCGACATGGGCGCGACGAGCAGGATCTTCGGATCGCCCTCGCCGCCCTCGCGCCGGAAGCGGAGGAGATCGCAAAAGGGCGTCGCGTAGACAATCCTCTCCTCGACCGGGACGGGCTCGCCATGAATCTCGACGGCGTCGATGGCGTAGTCCGGACGCGAGTGGGTGAAGCCGGCGAGCGCGACAAGTTCGTAATAGGCGGCCATGCGGCGCGCCGGAGGGGCGAACGGATTGGCGGACCAGGCCTGAAGAATTGTGTTGGCGTTCTCCGCGAACCGGCGCACCTGATCGCCTGCATCCGCCATCTGCTGATATGCGTTGTACATCATCCCGCCAGCTTGGTCCGTTCCCTTGAAGGCGAGCAAACGCCGTGCCACGAGCGCCCTTTGGCACATCGCTTGCTTTTCAATAGACTGAAGGCGAGTTGAGGCGACCGTCAACTGGGGGCACCATGCCGCGCGCGACCTTGTCGATCAGCAGCAAGAACTATTCCTCCTGGTCGCTGCGCGGCTGGCTCATGGCGAAGCTTGCCCGCATCGAATTCGACGAAGTGATCCTCGCGCCCGACGATCCGGACGCGCGCGCCGAGATCCTGCTCCTGTCTCCGTCGATCCTTGTTCCCTGCCTCACTTATAACGGCATACGCGTGTGGGATACGCTGGCGATCGGCGAGTTCCTCAATGAGGTTGCGCCGAAGGCCGGCCTCCTGCCCAAAGATCAGGCGACGCGCGCCCACTGCCGCTCGGTCTGCGGCGAGATGCATTCGGGCTTCGTCTCGCTCCGCCAGGCGCTGCCGATGAACATCAAGGCGGAGATCCGCAACTTCAAGATCTGGTCGAAGGCGGAGGCCGATATCGGGCGGATCACCGCGATCTGGCATGAGTGCCTCGACGCGCACGGCGGTCCGTTCTTGTTCGGCAAGGTCTCGATGGCGGACGCAATGTATGCCCCGGTCGTCAGCCGTTTCCGCACGTATGGCGTCAAGCTCGACGACCGGCTCAAGGCTTACGCCGGTCAGATGTGGGACCATCCTGCGATGAAGGAGTGGCGGGAAGGCGCGCTTGCCGAGAAGGACGAGATCGAAGAGCTCGACGTCGAATTCTGAGCCTTTCGCCGGCAGACGCTGCGACCCATTCGGTCAGCCGACAAGCGCGACGCAGGTGATGTCGTCGAATTGCGGCCGTTGGCCGGCGTGCCGGCGCACCGCGTCCTCGACCCGCGCGATCCAATGAGCCGCATGGCAGGGCTCGCCCCTGGCGATGAGGGCGCCCAGCCGCTCCTCGCCGAATTCGGCCGAAGCCTCGTCCTCCGCTTCCGTCACGCCGTCGGTGTAGAGGAACAGGAGGTCTCCCTTGTCGAGCCGGGTGCGATGCGTGCGCGGCTTCAGCGCTTCGAACATGCCGACCGGCAAGCCGCCGCCGCACGGCGATTTGATCTCCCCGCCGGCGCGACGAATGAGAGCCGGGTGATGGCCGCAGCTCACGATTTCGACCTCGCCGGTCCTGGGGTCGAAGGCGGAGTAGAGGATTGTCGCAAAGAGTTCCGCCGCATTGTTGTTGGCGAGATAGGCGTTGGCCTTGAGGATGGCCTCGACGAGGTCCGGCTTCTCGCGCAGATTGATGCGGATGAGCGTCTTGGTGATGCCGGTAAATAGGGCGGCTGGAACGCCTTTGCCGCAGACGTCGCCGAGGCCGACTGCGACGCGCCCGTCGTTGAGGGCGATGAGTTCGAACCAGTCGCCGCCGACGTCGCGGGCAGCCGTCATCGAGGCGGAGGCGTCGAGGCCGGTCTCGGCCGCGAACGCTTCCGGCTTCGGCAGCAGCGCGCGCTGGATCAGGGCGGCGCTCGCCATCTCGTCGCTGCGCTGCCGGCGCAGCAGAATCTGCTCGGCCATCCGTCCGAATGTCTGGCCGAAATCGGCGAAGTCGGGCGCCGGATTGCGCAGTTCCTCGAGCAGGGCCGTATCGAGCTCGTGCCGCTCGAGCGCCGCGAGCGCATGCGTATAGAGCGCAATCGCGCTGTTGACCCGGCGGAGGCGTTCGCCGAGGCGCCCAAT
The DNA here is from genome assembly GCA_963829505.1 of uncultured Alphaproteobacteria bacterium. Classification (GTDB taxonomy): domain Bacteria; phylum Pseudomonadota; class Alphaproteobacteria; order Rhizobiales; family Beijerinckiaceae; genus Roseiarcus. Next base: position 1,638,651 of record CAWHIL010000003.1, on the reverse strand, counting down.
CGTGTCGATGAGGATCGAGGGGGTCGTTCGCGAGATCTCGGCGAGCGCCGAGCGTCCGATTCTCAGCAGCGTCACGGTCGTGTGCGCGCGCACTGTCGCCGAGCGCGACAGATGCGCGAGTGCGCCGACTTCGCCCACAAGCGAAGACGGCCCCAACGTCGCGACGGGGATCGGGCCGCGCGGACTGTCCGTAAAGACCGTAACCTCGCCGCTGAGGATCAGCGCCGCGTCGTGCGCCTCCTCGCCCTGGGCCATGATCTCGACGCCCGGCGCGTAGCTTCTGAGCTCGCCGACTTCGATCAGATAGGCGAGGTCGTCTTCAGGGAGGTTGCAGAATGCGCTCGACGACCGGATGGTCGAGCGCAGCTCCGATTGATCGTTCATCAGGCGGGGCGCACTCCCGCGCCCGAGGACTTCGGCCGGGAGTCGAATTCGAGCGTCAGACGGTTCGCGCCGCGGGTTCGGTGATAGGTCATGCGGCGCGAGAACCTCCGAACGAGTCCGGAGCCGAAGCCGCCGATCTCGAAGTCCGCCCCCGGCCCGTGCAGCTGCTTGATCGGGGCGGCGGTCGGATCGAACGCCCGCCCGTCATCGATGAACTCGAGTTCGAGGGCCGTCGGCTTCGTTCCATATGGAGATCGTTGCCCGGTTCGCGCGTCCATGCTTCACGGCGTTCAGAAACAGCTCTTCGACGCAAAGGTTTATCGCGTAGAGCGTGTCGCCCGCAAGCCCCAGGGCGCCCGTCTCCCGGGCGAGCCAGGCCTCGGCGTCCGCCGCCGCCTCGACAGTGCCCGGAAACTCGCGCGAAAGCATGGAGGCCTCGACGGAGTTAAGACTTACGCCGCTCGAATTCTTTCGCCAACTCAGTCAGCGACGCCTCCGCGGCCAGCGTGTCGGGGTAGAGGCCGACAAGCTCGTTGAAGCCGGTCAGGCGCAACACCTTCTCAACGCCCTCGCTGGCGCCGGCGACCGCCATGAAGGCGCCGCGGGCGTTCATCGTCTTGGCGCTCATCATCAAGGTCCGCACGCCAAGAGAAGCGATAAAGGGCACCCTGCTGAGGTCGATGACCAGAATCTTCGCCCGTCTCGCGACCTCCGCCACCGGGCCGTCCACCTGTTCGGCGCCAGCGATGTCGAAGCGACCGTCGAGAACCAGGTGGGTCACCCCGTCGGGGGTGTCATTGACGTTCATATCCATAAGAACCGCCCATCCAGCGTGTTGGCAGGATAGGGACCGAGTACGCAGCGTTGATGACAATTTGGCGACAGTTCCGCGCGAGCCCGTCCCATCCCGGTCCCGGCGCGGGCGCCCGGGTCTCAACGATTCGGATCCGTCACGTTTCAATCTCGTTCGCCGACTTCCCGATTCAAGCCGGTTCTGCGAGAATGCGCGGGGCCGGCGCGGCAGGATTCGCCGGTCGGGCGTTTGCGGAGGCGTCCTTGGAGCAGCCTTACTGGTTTCCGGCGAAGCGGTTCGGATGGGGCTGGGGTCTGCCGATCTCCTGGCAGGGATGGGTCGTCTATATTGGGTTCGTCTGCCTCATCGTTGCGGCGGCGTGGATCTTTCCGCCCCGAGAATTGCCGCTCGCCTACGCCGGCGCCGTCGTCGTCCTGTCGATCGCGCTTTTCGTCACATGCTGGATGAAGGGCGAGCCGCCGCGCTGGCGGTGGGGCGGCGACTGAACGACAAGGCGCTGGCGCGCCGGCGCCCAAGCGCGTTCAAACGCCTCGATCCTATTCCGCCGCCTCGGCCCGGACCGGCGCGTAGTTCAAGACCGGGGCGAGCCAGCGCTCGACTTCGGCGACGCCCATGCCCTTGCGCCGCGCGTAGTCGGCGACCTGGTCGCGCTCGACCTTGGCGACGCCGAAGTAATAGGCCTCCGGATGGGCGATATAGAGGCCCGCGACCGACGAGGCGGGCCACATGGCGAAGCTCTCGGTGAGCCTGACCCCGATCGCCCGTTCGGCGTCGAGCAGACGGAAGAGCGTCGCCTTCTCGGTGTGGTCCGGCTGTGCGGGATACCCGGGCGCCGGGCGGATGCCGCGATAGGGCTCTCCGATCAGCTCCTCGGGGGCATACGCTTCGTCCGGCGCATAAGACCAGAGTTCGCGCCGCACGCGCGAATGCATCATCTCGGCGAAGGCCTCCGCCAGCCGGTCGGCCAGCGCCTTCATAAGGATCGACGAATAGTCGTCGTTGGCGCGCGCGAAACGCTCGGCGACGCCGGCGTCCTCGGCCCCCGCCGTCACCACGAAGCCGCCGACGTAATCCTTGGGGCCGACAAAATCGGCGAGCGCGAGATTCGGCCGGCTTTCGCGCTTGCCGAGTTGCTGGCGCAGCGTGTGCAGCGTGGCGATCGGGGTCTGGCGCGCTTCGTCGGCGAAGACCGCGATGTCGTCGCCGTCGCGCGCCGCCGGCCAGAAGCCGACAACAGCCTTGGGCTTCAGCCACCGCTCGGCGACGATCCTCTTCAGCATCGCCTTTGCGTCGTCGAACAGGCTTCGCGCCGCCGCGCCCTGTTCGGGATCGTCGAGGATCGCGGGATAGCGGCCCTTGAGCTCCCAGGTCTGGAAGAAGGGCGTCCAGTCGATAAAGCGGGCGAGTTCGCCGGGATCGACGTCGTCGAACGTCCGTCTGCCGATGAAGCTCGGCCTCGTCGGCGCGTAGCTCGCCCAGTCGAGGGCGAGCGCGTTGGCGCGCGCTTTTGCGAGCGGCACGCGCGTCTTCTCCGCCTCGCTCCTCGCATGCGCGTCGGCGAGCCTGCGGTATTCGGCCTGCGTCGCCGCGATCGTCGCGCTCCGCGTTTCCCGCGACAGGAGCGAGGCGACCACGCCGACCGCCCGGCTCGCGTCGTTGACATGGACCGCCTGCGAGCGGGAATAGCGCGGGTGAATCTTGACCGCGGTATGGACGCGGCTCGTCGTCGCGCCGCCGATGAGCAGCGGGATGTCGAAGCCTTCGCGCTCCATTTCGGACGCGACATGGACCATTTCGTCGAGTGAGGGCGTGATGAGGCCGGAGAGACCGATCGCGTCGGCTTTCTTCTCACGCGCGACGGCGAGGATCTTCGAGGCGGGCGTCATCACCCCGAGATCGATGATCTCGTAGTTGTTGCACGCCAGCACCACGCCGACGATGTTCTTGCCGATGTCGTGCACGTCGCCCTTGACGGTCGCGAGCACGATCGTGCCGGCGGTGTTGCGGCCCTGTGCGCCGTCCTTTTCCGTTTCCATGTACGGCAGGAGCCGCGCGACCGCCTGCTTCATCACGCGGGCCGACTTCACCACCTGTGGCAGGAACATCTTGCCGGCGCCGAAGAGGTCGCCGACGACGTTCATGCCCGCCATCAGCGGACCCTCGATCACGTCGAGGGGGCGCGGGAGCTTGAGGCGCGCCTCTTCGACGTCCTCGTCGATGAAGTCGGTGATCCCGTTGACCAGCGCGTGGGAGATGCGCTTCTCGACCGGCTCCTCGCGCCATGCGAGATCCTGCGCCTTCGCCTCCCTGCCGCCGGCGCCGCGGAAGCGCTCGGCGACCGCGAGGAGGCGCTCGGTCGCGTCGGAGCGGCGGTTCAGGACGACATCCTCGCACGCCTCGCGCAAGCTCGGGTCGATCTCGTCGTAGAGCGCAAGCTGCCCGGCGTTGACGATGCCCATGTCCATGCCCGCCTGGATGGCGTGGTAGAGGAACACGGCGTGCATCGCCTCGCGAACGGGCTCGTTGCCGCGGAAGGAAAACGACAGGTTCGACACGCCTCCCGAGACGTGGGCGTGAGGCAGCGTCGTCCGGATCGCGCGCGTCGCCTCGATAAAGTCGACGCCGTAGTTGTTGTGCTCCTCGATGCCGGTCGCCACCGCGAAGATGTTGGGATCGAAGACGATGTCCTCCGGCGGAAATCCGGCCTTGCCGGTGAGCAGCTTGTAGGCGCGCGCCGTGATCGCGATTTTGCGCTCGAACGTGTCGGCCTGTCCCTGTTCGTCGAACGCCATTACGACGACCGCCGCGCCATAGCGTCGTACGAGATCGGCCTGGCGCAGGAACGCCTCCTCGCCCTCCTTGAGGGAGATCGAGTTGACGAGGCTTTTGCCCTGCAGGCGCTTCAGGCCCGCCTCGATGATCGAGAACTTGGAGGAATCGACCATCACCGGCACGCGGGCGATGTCCGGCTCCGAGGCGACGAGGTTCAGGAACTCGATCATCGCCGCCTCGGAGTTGATGAGGCCCTCGTCCATATTGACGTCGATGATCTGGGCGCCGGCCGCCACCTGGTCGCGGGCGACCGCGAGCGCGGCCGCGAAATCGCCGGCCGTGACGAGCTTGCGGAACTTCGCCGACCCCGTGACATTCGTCCGTTCGCCGATGTTGACGAAGGGAATGTCGGAGGTCAGCGTGAACGGCTCGAGGCCGGCGAGGCGCATAAGCGGCGCGATCGTCGGGATCGGACGCGGCTTGACGTTGCGGACCGCCTCGGCGATGGCGCGGATGTGCTCGGGCGTCGAGCCGCAGCAGCCGCCGACGATGTTGACGAGTTCGTCGCGCGCGAAGCCGGCGATCTGCCCGGCCATCTCCTCCGGGCTCTCGTCGTACCGGCCGAAGGCGTTGGGAAGGCCGGCGTTGGGGTAGGCGCAGACGAGCGTGTCGGCGACCGCCGCGATCTCCTCCAGATGCTCGCGCATTGCGTTTGCGCCGAGAGCGCAGTTGAGGCCGATGGTGACGGGCCTCGCATGCCTCACCGAATGCCAGAAGGCGGTCGGCGTCTGGCCCGAAAGCGTGCGCCCGGAGCGATCGGTGATGGTGCCGGAGATCATCACTGGCAGGCGTAAGGCCCGTTCCTCGAAGACCTCTTCGCAGGCGAAGATGGCGGCCTTTGCGTTCAGCGTGTCGAAAATGGTCTCGATCAGGATGAGGTCGGCGCCGCCGTCGATGAGGCCCCGGATCTGCTCGCCATAGGCGGCGCGGAGGTCGTCGAAGGTGACCGCGCGATAGCCCGGATTGTTGACGTCGGGCGAGAGCGAGGCCGTGCGGTTCGTCGGCCCGAGGGCGCCGGCGACGAAGCGGCGTCTGCCGTCCGCGCGCTCGGCCTTAAGCGCCGCACGTCGCGCAAGCCGCGCCCCGTCGCGGTTGAGTTCGTAGACCACCGCCTCCATGCCGTAGTCGGCCTGAGCGATCGAGGTCGAGGAGAAGGTGTTGGTTTCGATGATGTCGGCCCCGGCCATGGCGTAGGCGAAATGGATGTCCTCGATCGCCTGCGGCTCCGTGAGGATCAGAAGGTCGTTGTTTCCCTGCAGATGGCAGTCGCAGGACGCGAACCGCTCGCCGCGGAAACTTTCCTCGGTCAGGTCGAGCGCCTGGATCTGCGTGCCCATGGCCCCGTCGAGCACGAGGATGCGCTGCGACGCGGCGGCGCGCAGAGCCTCGGCGGCGCCCGGCCTCGTCGGAAACGTGGCATCGAACAGGGGGTCCACGAGGGAATTCATTGCGCCGCCATCAACCGATCAGACATAATTATATAAACATGTCTTTATATCGATGGCAACTCTTCCGCTTCGGGCGTGGCTAAGCCCTGTCGGGACAGGAGCACCCGGCGCCGATCACGGAAGGCTTCGGATTGGCCTCCCCGCCATGCGGGATCGGTCGAGACGATCAACGCCCCTGTGGCGCGGGCGCGCGCGCGAGGGCGAGTCGCACGGTTCGGTTCTTCGGCGGGACTTTCCCCCTCAGACCGCCCCGCGGCGGTTCGTCGTCGTCGCGGTCCTTGGGCGGGAACATGACGGCTGCGGCGCACACGAGGCCGCCGAACGACGTCATGAAGCCCACATAAAGCAGGAAAAGCGCCGGAACGCCGAGGCCGCTATCACGGATGAGCGGCCGAATGCCGAACGGGTCGAACAGAAGCAGGAGCGTCGCGCACAACGCGCCCCCGAGCAGACCCAACGCCCAATGGAAGATGATGTAGCGGACGAGCGGATCCGCCGGCTTCCGGACCGCCTTTCGGTCCTCGCGATGCTGCTTCGACCCGGTCATTGCGATCTCCATCCAGGATCTGGCGACGCCATGCCGGAGGTTTCTACGCATTCCTTCAACGGCGAGATCTCCTCATCGGTTCCGGACGTCCTTTGTGCTGAACCGCGGACCGGCCACGGCCCGCTCCGTTCCGGGCTTCAGCGCGTCGGCGAGCCGCGCGGTGGCGGAACCAGGCTTCAGCGGCTTCGGCTGGCTCTCGTGCGGCGCCCAGGCGCTCAGCCACAAGACGTCGAAGGTCGCCCGAATCTTTCCGTCCGGGTCGGAAAAACGCTCCGCGTAAGCCATGGCGGCGCGCGCGAGGACCTCGCGCCGCAGCGGCGACCGGCTGCGCTCCGCGAGCGCGTTCGTGGCGCCGAAGCTGCGCAGATCGCGCGTCAGATGCAGCATGTCCCTATAGCGCGCCGTCGTCCGGTCGAGATCGACGACGGGTAGGGCGAAGCCCGCTCGCTGGGCGAGGCCGCCGAGCGCGCGCAGTTCGACAAACGGCGCCACCCTCGGAGCCGCCCCGCCGAGCACCTCGCTCTCCGCGAGCGTCAGGCTCTGCCGAAGTTCGGTCAGCGTGTCGCCTCCGATCATCCCGACCACAATGAGCCCGTCGGGCCTAAGCGCCCGACGCATCTGGATCAGCGCGCCCGGAAGGTCGTTGACCGTCTGCAGGGCGAGCAGCGAAACGGCGAGGTCGAAGCGGCCGTCGGCAAGGGGAAGGCGCTCGACGTCGCCGACCGATCGCAGGAAGTCGCCGGCGCCAAGGCTTCGGAGAGTCGGCGCAAGCCGAAGAACGTGATCGACCTGACCGCCTGCCGCGAGGGCGGCCGCGGCGTGAGGGCCGGGCGTTCCCACATCGGCGGCGCAGGCGAAGCGCCGTTTGACGAGCGATAGCCGTTCCTCAAGCTCGCCGGCTGCGCGCCGAAGCAGAAAGTCCGCGCCTGAGGCCCCGCGGGCCCACGCCCGGTCGAGACGCCGGTTCGCGAGCGCTCGGTCGAAGACCTCATGGGGCGGGGGCGCTGACATCCCCTCCATAATGCGACGGACGGTCCCATCGCGCAAAAGGACGGCAAAGGCTAAACTCCCATCATGGACGCGGGTTTCACCCTCGACGAGCGCGCGACCGCCACGGCCCGCCTGCGGCCGCGCGCGATGGCGTTCGCTCGGCGCCTCGCGCGGCGTCTGACGAAGGACGTCGTCGACACCCTCTATCCGCCGACCTGTCTCGCCTGCCGGGCCGCGACCGACGCGCACGGGGCTCTCTGCCCGAAGTGCTGGAGCGGGATGCGGTTCATTGAGCGGCCCTATTGCGAGCGTCTCGGCACGCCGTTCGAGCAGGATCTCGGAGACGGCCTCCTGTCGCCGCAGGCGATGGCCGACCCTCCCGTCTTCGCGCGCGCCCGCGCCGTCGCCCGCTTCGAGGACGGTCCGGCGCGAAGGCTCGTCCACCGGCTCAAATATTCCGACCGCGCCGAGATCGCACGCCCGATGGCGCGCTGGATGGCGCGGGCGGGCGCCGACATTCTTGCGGACGCCGATCTGCTCGTTCCGGTGCCGCTGCATCCGCTAAGGCTGTGGCGCCGGCGGTTCAACCAGGCGGCGATGCTGGCAAGCGAGCTGTCGCGCCTGACCGGAACGCCCTGCGACGTCGCGGCATTGCTCAGGGTCAAGGCGTCCGGCAGCCAGGTCGGGCGCACCCGGACACAGCGCGCCGAGAACGTCCAGGGCGCCTTCAAGGTTGCGGGCGGCGCCGTCGTGAAAGGGCGCAGAGTGGCGCTGGTGGACGACGTCCTCACGTCGGGAGCGACCGCCAACGCGGCGTCGCGAGCGCTTCTCAGGGCGGGCGCGGCGCAAGTCGACGTGGTGGTTTTCGCGCGGGTTGTGACGGGCGGCTGAGCGCCCATATGCTAGGATCGGGGCTTCGCCCGGGAGAGTTGTTCGTGCAGCCGGTCGTCATCTACACAAAATCCACTTGTCCTTATTGCCATGCCGCGAAGGACCTTTTGACAAAAAAGGGCGCAGCCTTCGAGGAAATCGGGGTGGACGGCGACCGCGCCGCGCAGGCTGACATGGCGGAGAAAGCCGGCGGGCGCTGGACGGTGCCGCAGATCTTCATAGGCGGCGCGCCGGTCGGCGGCTGCGACGACCTTTACGACCTCGACGCGGCCGGCGAACTCGATCGGCTGCTGGCGACATGATCAAGTACGCGCTGAGCTGCGACGCCGGGCACGCCTTCGAGAGCTGGTTCCCCGACATCGCCGCTTATGAAAAGCAGCGCAGGCGCGACCTTGTCGCCTGTCCCGAATGCGGTTCGACGTCGGTCGACAAGGCCATCATGGCGCCGGCGGTGGTCGGCGGCGAACGTCCTGCGGTCGCGACGCCCGTCGAGCCGATGCTCGATGCGAAGCGCCGGCAGGTCCGCGAGACGGTGGTGCGCCTGAGGCGGGAGATCGAGGCGAACACCGACGATGTCGGGGCGCGCTTCCCCGACGTGGCGCGCGCGATCCACGCCGGAGACGAGCCCGAGCGGGCGATCCGCGGTCAGGCAAGCCTCGAGGAGGCGCGCGCCCTGATCGAGGAAGGCGTCGGCGTCCTTCCTCTGCCGGCGATCGCGGACGAACTGAACTGAGCGTTCGCCCGCTTTCGACCGCCTATCGCTTGCTCGCGTCCAGAAGGCCGAGCGTCCGCATCGCGAACGGCGCCGTCAGGCTCTGAACGAGGATCGAGAAGGCCACGACCGCGAAGGCGAGCGTAAGAATCTCCTCACGCCGGGGCCAGCTTGCGGGCAGCGACAAGGCGAGCGCGAGCGCAAGCGCGCCCCTGAGTCCTCCCCACCACAGCATATTTTGCTCGCGAAGGGGCACCGCCCAGCGCGAACGGGAGAAGATGAGGCAGACGGGATAGACGGCCATTGCCCGGCCGGCGAGCGCCAGGAGAACGGCAAGCGCCAGCGCCGGCCAGCCCTCGCGGACGAAGTCGATCGTCGCCAACGCCGAACCGATCAGCAGGAAGACCAGCGAATTGGCGAGGAAGGCGGCGAACTCCCAGAACTGAAGCACGAAGGCGCGGCCGTCCGCGCTCAGCGCCGGCCCGATCCCGCTTTTTTGCCCGAGGACGCCGACATTGCCCATGACCATCCCGGCGGCGACGGTCGCCAGCACGCCAGATGCGTGCAGTCTCTCCGCGATGAGAAAGGCGCCGAAGGCGGCGACCGCCGTCAGCGCCGTCTCGACCAGATAGTCGTCGGACGTCCCGGCGACGAGCACCGCCGCAAAGCCGACGAGGAGACCGACGATCAATCCGCCGCCCGCGACGATGAGAAAGGTCGTCCCCGCGGCGATCGGTCCTGCGTCCACCGGCGCTTGCGAGGCCCATGTCAGGACCAGCGTGAACAGAACCGCCGACGCGCCGTCGTTTGCGAGGCTCTCGGCTTCGATCAGAAGCCTGAAGCGACCGCTCACCCGGGACTCGCGCAGAAGTGCGATCACGGCGATGGGATCGGTTGCGGCGATCAGCGCGCCGAACGCAAGGGCCGAATTCGACGCCCCAGCCCAGAAATCGATAAAGGCCGCCAGCCACAATTGCGGCGCAGAGACCGACGCCCAGCGTCGATAGCGCGCCCACCGGAACGATGTCGCGCCTGAGTTCGCTCCACTGCAGATTGAGCGCAGCCTCGAACAGGAGCGGCGGCAGGACGATGTCGAAGATCAGATCGTGCGTGAGCGCCAGCCCCGCATCGACGCGAAAGAGCGCGAGCCCCGCTCCCGCGACGACCAACCCGACGGTATAGGGCAGCCTCAGGCGTCGAGCCGCGAGCGCGACGAGGATCGCGAGACCGAGGAGCCCAAGGCCGCGGAAGAGCAGGAGATCCATGCTCCTTCTGTAGCCGCGCGCTGACGATTGGCAAACCTGACGCCGCTTGCCGCCCGCTCTGGCGTTGCACGGGCCAAGGCTCGGAGCGTAAGCGGGAACCCGTCGCCTGCTACTTCGCGTTCACCCGGAATTCCTGCGCCTCGATGACCGTGGTGCCGATCATCGTGCGGACCGAGACACGGAACGGCACCCAGACGTGGTCGTCGGCGATCGGCGCGAGCCAGACTTCGAGATCCTTGTTGTCGGCCATGAACTTGGTCGTGGCGCGATTCGCGCCATGGCCGGAAATCGGAACATAGCGGGCGGCGCAGACCGCGACCTGACCCTCGTAACCCTTGGCCTTCGCGTTGCGCTCTCCGACATAGGTGAGGTCGATGTCGAAGCGGGTGTAGCCGTCGAAGATCGGGATCTTGCGATTGCAGGCCGTGGGAGGCGCCATGGCGCCCGACGCAGGGGCCGGGATGACCACCGCGCCGACGGGGTCGACGATATTCTGCTCGTCGTGGGGCCCGAGCGGCACCCGGTCCGGCCTCTCGTCGAAGGGGGGCGCGATGTCGACCCCCTTCACCGAATTGTCAGCGAGCGCCATGCGGATCGTTCGCGTCATCTGGGAGCTGGCGGCGGTCGTGGCGAAGGTCTCGGGCGACACGCGGCCTTCGACGATCGCGCCGTTGCCGGTCGAGGCGCCGCGGGCGTTGGCCAGCAATCGCGCCAGCCCCGTCAGCTTCGCATCCGCGTGGACCGCGTAGCTCGTCGGCGACAAATCGGCGTCGAGACTGGCAAAGCCGATCGGCAGACCGACCAGCGAGACACGGTAGGTGGCGTGGACGATGTCGGCGTCGGCCGGCCACGCGGCGAGAGCGGCCGCCGACATGAACGCAGCGGTCAAACCAAGTCGAACTCCAAGTCGAACGCGACGTCATCGTTGCATCGGCTCCAGTCCCGATTCGCGCCGGGCAAGACAGCGCCGACTATGCACCAAATCGGGCGCGAATGCGTCGCCCGGCGGGAATCCCGGCAGGGCGAAGTCCTAAATCGTTAAGCGGCGAAGAGCTTTGTCCGGAAGGCAGGATCGATGCAGGCCCTGAGGCGCTTGCGCCGCAGGGAGCCGCGCGAGGCGTCGGCGGCGAGGATGTTGTAGCCGGTATGCCGGATGACGGCGAAGTTCAGCGCGGAGGCGTCCTTTCGGGTCCGGCAGCGGTCCTCGTCGAAGGTCACGTCCAGCGTCCAGTGAAAGCTCTCGATGCCCCAATGGGCTCGCGTTGCGGCGAGAATGGCCTTGGGATCGGGTTCGAGGGAGGTGATGCAGTATCGGGTTTCGAGGCTTTCGCGGCCGGTCTTCTTGTCGATGCGTCGGGCGGTGACGGCGGCGAGCGAACGCAGGCCCGCCCACTCGGGATGGCGGTCGGAGAGCCACTTCGCCTCGGCAACTCGGCAACTGCGCTCTTCGATCCGGCCGTGGCCGGCGTCGGTCTCTGCGCTCGCCGCGCAACCGGCCGCCAGGACGGGGTCGGCGAAGAACACTTCCGCATCCTCGTGCAGGCTGGTCTGGTTGCCCTTGAGCGCGAGCACGTAGTCCGCGCCCTTGTCGACGACGCGCCGGGCGATCTCCTTCTGCGTTCCCATGGCGTCGATCGTCACGATCGCGTCTTTGAGGTTGAGCATGTCCAGGAGTTCCGGGATCGCTGTGATCTCGTTCGACTTCCCATCGACGGCGCGCTGGGCGAGAACGAGCCCCGCCTCGGTGGCGTAGGCCGAAACCACATGCAGCGCGCCCTTGCCGTCGGGCGACGTCTTCGAGCCGCGCAGGGTCTTGCCGTCTACGGCGATCACCTCTCGCGCCTCAGCCCGCAGCGAGGCGGCCCAGGCGGCAAAGCCACGCTGCAATGCCTGCGTGTCCAGGAGGCGGAACACCTTGCGCAAGGTCTGCGCCGTCGCAATGCCGTCGGCGAATGGCAGAAAGGAGCGCAGCCAGTCCAACGCCCCGGTCGCGACCTCCTCTACGCCCTCCCAATCGTCCGCTCCGCACACGACGCCGACAAGCGTCGTAAGCAGAACCTCGTCCAGGGGATAGGTCACCATCCCCACAATCCGGTGGTCCGGAACGACCCGCATATGATCCAGAAACCCAAGCGACATGACGTGGCCCTCCCACGCCTTTCGAATCCAGCCTGGTTAATTTCCCGCTAACGATTCAGGGACTCCGCCCTGGGAATCCCGGCCGGCGAGGAAAAAAGTCACGGCCCCGCCTGTCAAGACCTTGCGGCGGCATTGCGGCTGGACATAACATCGAGGCATGGTCGAGACGGTCATCTCCATCCGCCCGGCCCGTCTGGGCGACGAGGGCGATATCGCCGAGGTGCACGACGAGGCGTGGCGCGAAGCCTATCGCGGCGTCATTCCGGGTCGCGAACTCGAGCGGATGATCGCCCGCCGGGGCGCGTCCTGGTGGCGCACGGCGATTTCGCGCCGCACGCCGCTCCTCGTGCTCGAGTTCGGCGATTGCGTCGTCGGCTATGTCAGCTACGGGCGCAACCGCGTGCCCGCGCTCGGCTATGGCGGGGAGATCTTCGAGCTCTATCTGTCGCCGTCCTGCCAGGGCTGCGGTTTCGGCCGGCGGATGTTCGAGGCCGCCCGCAAGGATCTCGAAGGCCACGGATACGGAACTTTCGTCGTCTGGGCGCTGGCCGACAACGAGCGCGCGATCGGCTTCTATCGCAGGCTCGGCGGCAAGGTGATAAGACGCGCGCACGAGACCTTTGGCGGTCAGGAGCGGGAGCGCGTCGCTTTCGCATTCAGCTGACGCCTTTCGCCCGTCCTTCGCCTCGACCTAAATCGTCCGTCGCGAAGGCGAGGGATCGGCTGGAGACACGAACTTGAACCTCAACGCAATCACGATCGGCAAGAATGCGCCGTACGAAGTCAATGTCGTGATCGAAGTGCCGATCGGCGGCGAACCGATCAAATACGAGATGGACAAGGCGAGCGGCGCGCTGGTCGTCGACCGCTTTCTCTACACGCCGATGCGCTATCCGGGCAATTACGGCTTCATTCCGCACACGCTGTCAGGCGACGGCGATCCGTGCGACGTCATCGTCGCCAGCTCGCGGGCCATCATTCCGGGCGCCGTGATGAGCTGCACGGTCGTCGGGGTGCTGTTGATGGAGGACGAGGGCGGCAGCGACGAGAAGATCGTCGCCGTCCCGACCGAGAAGCTCACCCCCCGCTACGCCGGAATCAAGAGCTATTCCGACCTGCCCGAGATCACCCTGAATCGGATCGAGCACTTCTTCGCCCATTACAAGGACCTCGAGCCGAACAAGTGGGTGAAGATCATCCGGTGGGGCGACGCCGAGGAGGCGCGCCGTCTGGTGCTGGAAGGAATCGAGCGCGACCGCAAGGCCAAGGGCTGACCCGCGCTTCGCGGGCCCTCGTCAAGGCCTCACGGCTTCGATCGTCTTCGGCGGGCTTGCCGGGCTGCTCGCGGTCGCAATGTGAATGACATTGCCGGAGATCGAGACCTCGCCTTTCCAGCGGTCGCCGAGGCCGACCGTGCGCAGGATGGTGAGATCGAGCCGCTGGTAGCGGGGGCCGTCGTCGTCGAACGCGGACGAGACGGCCGCGTCGAGCACATGCAGGAAGGTGAACGTCCCGCTGCCCCCGCCGCTCCAGGTCGCGACGACGACGAGGAGCCCGTTCGCCGTCGCGCCGAAGAATTCGTACCCTGTCGTTTCGGGGCCGTTCAACGAGCCCGCCTTGCTCTGCTCGACCGAGCGGCCTTTGACCGCGATCGGGTCCGCGTAGCGGTTGCTGTCGATCGCCGCCTTCGCATCGATCGTGACGACGATCGGGCGGCTGTCGGACAGCATGGCGTCGCCGAAGTCGGCGAACACTTCCGGCGGGACGGGCTTGCCGTCGACCGTGAAGCTCTTGCGCAACTCGGCGAGCGGGTCGGCGCCGGCGGATAGCGCCGCGCCCGACATGAGGGCGAGAACGACCCAGGCGAGCCACGCCCTGACGCCGGCCGTCATTGGGTGAGATAGAATTTGAGCAACGCTCGGAGCGACCAGGCGTTGGGTTCGGCGACGCCATGAATGTCGTCGATTTTCCAGCCGTCGCGCTCGAGCACAAGCTCATACCGGATAGCGTTCTCGCGCGCCGAACGACGCGACCAGTTGTCCGGCGTGAGCGTCGCGAGGACCGTTGCGCGCGCTTGGCCCTGCGACTGGACCTTGATCGAGGCGCGCTTGACCTCGGCGCCTTGAGAGTTCGTCGCGACGTCGAAATCGAGCGGCCCGGCCTGATCTTTGGTCTTCCGCGCAATCGCGTCGCAACGGCCCCACAACGCCGTCGTCGCGACCGAGAACCATGTGCCGCGCCGTGCGGCGTCCAGCCACTGAATCCACACCGCGCGCTCGTGTCCGTTCGCATAGATCGACGCGACGAGGCCGGCGGGATCGTCCGAAGCGGCTCGGCCGGCGCCACACGAGCACCACAGGACGACGAGGGCGAGCAGGGCGCAAAGACGCGAAGGCGCGATTGTTAGCACGAGCCATCCTAGTCGATTGCTCGAGCCTCCGTCCAATATCACGCCGGCCGCTCGCAATACCCGCGAGCCCTCAGCCGCCCCTCGCCAGCCTCGCCATCGCCTCGATGAAATGTTCGCGAAACCGCTCGGCGTCCACCGTCACCGCGATGTCGGCGTTGGCGAGGCGGCCCCAGCGACCCTCCCAGTCGACGACCGTCATCCCCGAGGTCAGCCGTCCCGTCGTCTCGACGTCGACAGCGGCGCGCCGCGTTTCGACAAGCGAGGGATCGAGCGCCGCCGCCAGCGCCAGCGGGTCGTGCATCAGGATGATGCGGCGCCCGCTCTGCCGCTCCATCCGCTCGAACGAGAAGCGGGCGGATTCCACGAGGAATGTCGTCAGCGCCAGCGCGCGAGGGCCGTTGCCGCAGCGCGCGGAAATCGACGCGAGGTCGGCTTCGTCGAGGATCGTCTTGCGCGTCACGTCGAGCCCGACGGCGACGACCGGCGCGCCGCCCGGACCGCCGAAGGCGCGAAAGACGATGCGCGCCGCGTCCGGATCATGCCAGATGTTGAACTCCGCGCTCGGCGTCACGTTGCCGGGCTCGGCGTAAGCGCCGCCCATGATGACGAAGCGGCGGACGAGGCGGGGCAACTCGGGCTCGCGCATGACCGCAAGCGCGACGTTGGTCATCGGCCCGGTCGCCACGAGAATGAGCCGTCCGGCGTGCGCGTGAGCGGCCGCGACCATCGCATCGACCGCATGATGAGCGTGACGCGGTTCGGGAGGCTCGGGCAGGCTTGCGTAGCCGAGGCCGGCGGCCCCATGGACGACGCGCGCGTCCCTCGGTTCGGCGGCGAGCGGATTTGCCGCGCCGGGCGCGACGGGAACCTCGGCCCGGCCGGCCAGCGCCAGCACGGCCCGGGTATTGCGGGTCGCGCTTTCGAGACTGACGTTGCCGACGACGGTCGAGACGCCGACGAGCGCGGCGTCCCCGGCGGCGCAGGCCAGGAGCAGCGCAAAGGCGTCGTCGATGCCGGTGTCGACATCGACAAACAGGGGATCGGGATGCGGCGACATGGCGCCATTCTGGCCCGGCGCGCCGGGTGCGGTCAAAATCCGCCGGCAGGCTGCGCGTATGCGGGCGGGGCGGCGGGGAGAAAGCCGCGCCTCGCCCTGGCGAGCCAGCGGGCGCCGAGGAGGACGGAGACGACCGCGAGCCCGGTTGCGAGCCCGACCCAGACCCCGACGCCGCCAAGCAGGGTCGCGAACCCGAGCGCGACGCCGATCGGCGCGCCGATCGCCCAGTAGCCGACGAGCGCGATGAGCAGCGGCCACCGCGAATTGTGCAGGCCGCGCAGCATCCCCGCGAGCGTCGCCTGGCTTGCGTCGAAGACCTGGAAGATCGCCGCGATCTTGAGCATCGCGACAGCGATTGCGACGGCTGCGGCGTTTTCGGGCGCGTCGACGGCGATAAACGCGCCAATCAGCAGCTTCGCCGCGGCGACCATCGTCGCCGCCGAGGCCGCCGCGAAGACGAGCGTCAGGCCGAAGGCGGCGGCGCCGGCGCGGGCGATCGCCGGGGCGTCGCGCGCGCCGAACGCGCGGCCGATTCGGACCGACGCCGCCTGGCCCAGTCCCAGCGGGATCATGAAGGCGAGCGACGCGATCTGAAGCGCGATCGTGTGCGCCTCGAGCGTCGCCCCGCCGAGAAGCCCCATCGCAAGGGTCGCGGCCGAGAACACCCCGACCTCGGCGGCGATCGTCAGGCCGATCGGCAGCCCGAGGCGCCAGAGCGCGGCGAACTCCGCCCGCGCCGGCCGCCAGGGGAGCGGAAAGAGCCTGAGGCGCCGCATGCGCGGATCGATCCAGGCGAAGAGCGCAAGCAGCGCGAACAGGAGCGTCTGCGACAGGGTCGTCGCGACGCCCGATCCGACGATTCCGAGCGCCGGCAGTCCGAGCTTGCCGAAAATGAGCGCGTAGTTCGCGAGCGCGTTGACGAGGACGGCGACAAGCCCCGCGATCAGGGGCGGCCGCGGCCTCTCGAGCGCGGCGAACACGGCGCGACCGGCTATGAACAGGAGATTGGGCGCGAGGCCCCACTGGAAGGCCGTCATGTAGCGGCCTGCGTCCCGCGCGAGCGCCGGCGGCTCGCCGAGCGCCGTGAGAATCGCGGTCGTCTGCGACAGGAGAATCCACGCGGCGGCGGCGACCATGAGCGCCGAGAAAAAGGCCTGATGGGCGCAGCGCCGCACGCCCTCCATCGGCTCGTTGGCGCCGAGCTTCGCCGCGACGATCGGCGAGGCGGCGCCGACCACGCCGATGCCGAGCAGGAACATCGGCTGATAGAGATTGAAGCCGAGCGCGCCGGCCGCGAGCGCCTGGGGAGACAGGAAGCCGAGCATCACATAATCGGTCGTCGTCATGACCGTCGCGGCGAGATTGGCGGCGATCAGCGGCCAGGCGAGCGCAAGCGTCGCCCGCGCCTCGCGCGCGAGCGGCCGTCGTCTCCAAAGTGTGCGGTCCAGCGCGGCCGACATGAAGGGTCCCGAAAGCAAAGCCGGCGGTGATAGCCGAACGCGCGCCGCCGGACAACGCAAAACGGCGGATGGCGGACCTTGCCGGACGCGCGGCGCCGCAGCTCCTGGTCGAGCCGCCCCTCAGCGCCCGCTCAGAAGCAGCCGGTTGTATTCGACGAACCGCCAGGCGCGGAAGCGCAGAAGGACGCGATAGGCGTCGAAGCGCTCGCGGGCGGAATGCAGATTCCGGTTCATGAGAACCTCGACGACGCCGGTCGCGGGCGTCGCCAGCAGCGCCGAAGTGCGGACGAACCAGCGCAAGCGGCCGCGCGGCTGCTCGGCGGCGAGATTGTAGAGTTCCTGCGCGGTGCGCTTCGACTTGCGCATGAGTTCGTCCCAGTCGCGCCGCGCGGGGTGCTCGACGGCCGCGTCGGGCGCGTAGGCCATACGGAATCCCATGGCGGTCGCCCGCCAGCCCCAGTCGATGTCCTCGGACACAAGCGTGCGAAACGGTCCGACCTTGTCGAACACGTCGCGCCGCACGAACATGTTCGCGGTCACGCAATAATGGTGGTCGAGGACGTAGCGGCGCGTGTTGAAGGCGAAGGCGAGCTCGAAGGCCTCGACCGGCGTCGGGCGCTTGCGATCGCGCGCCGTCACGACGACCCGGCCGCCGGCGATGTCGGCGGTCTCGAGCGCCGCGAGGCCCTGCTCGAGCCATTGCGGCTCGGGACGGCAGTCGGAATCGATGAAGGCGAGCGCCGCGCCGCGCGCCGCCGAGACTGCGGCGTTGCGCGCTTCGCCCGCGCCCTGAATCGGCGCTTCGATCACCCGCGCGCGGGTCCCCGCCGCCGACGCCACCGCCGCGAGCCCGCAGCGCGAGTTGTTGTCGGCGACCACAACCTCGAAGGCGTCGCGCGGCAGCGTCTGGCGATCGAGGAGATCGAGACAGACGGCAAGGTTTTCGAGGTCGTTGTAATGCGGCAGGATGACCGAGATCCTTGGCGCGCGATCGACGCCTTCGGCGCCGGCCGGCGCGGCGGGATCCTGGTCAGGCCTACTCAAAGCCCCATGGCTCCCTCTCGAGGTCCGTGATCCGGCTCGCGCGCAAGCCTTCCGATAGGTTCACGAAAGGCGGAAAGTCAACGCCGGCGAACGGCGCCGCTCGCCCCGTATCCGGCCCGGATTGTCTTCCGCGGCGTTGCGTCTATGTTTCCCTTGAGAGGCGTCTTTGGGAACGCCCGAACTCCGGAGGACGCCGCCCATGATCAAGGGACTGCACCACGCCGCCTATCGCTGCCGCGATTCCGAGGAGACGCGGACGTTCTACGAGGACTTCCTCGGCCTGCCGCTCGCCGCCGCGCTCGACATCAGCGAGACGAAGACCGGCCGCACGACGAACGTCCTGCACACCTTCTACCGCATGGACGACGGCTCCTGCCTCGCCTTCTTCGAGGCGCCCGACATGGACTTCGACTTCAAGCGGCAGCACGACTACGACCTGCACATCGCCCTCGAAGTGAGCCAGGCCGATCTCGAGCGGATGCTCGCCAAGGGCAAGGCCGAGGGCGTCGAGACGCGCGGCATCGCGGACCATCGCATCATCAACTCGATCTATTTTCGCGATCCGAACGGCTATGTCCTCGAACTGACGGCGAAGACGCCGGCCCACGACGCGGCGATGAGCACAGGCGACGCGAAGGCGAAGCAGTCCCTCAAGGAATGGCAGGCGCGCAAGGCGCAGGCGGCGGTCTAGCGACCTTTGGCTTTTCGGTCGTCATTGCGAGCGACAGCGAAGCAATCGATGACCGGCGGCGCGCTCTGGATTGCTTCGTCGCTTCGCTCCTCGCAATGACGGCCGAGATGCAGGCCCTACCGCCCCGCGAGCTTGTCGGCGAAGAGGGCGATGGTCTTGGCGTAGACGGGCGAGGCGTTCCAATGCAGGATCGCGTCGAAATTGGCCTCGCCCTCGTTCCAGCCCGCGCCCTTCTGCCAGCCGTGGCCGGCGAGAAACGCGGCGGTCGAGGCGAGCGCGTCGCCCGAATTGTGGATCAGGTCCGGCGTTCCCGCGCCGTCGGGCGTGGTGGCGTAGATCATGATCGCCGACGGCATGAGCTGGGTCTGGCCGATCTCGCCGGCCCAGGCGCCGTGCAGCGCCTTCGGATTGGGCCAGACGCCGCGCTCGACGAGCGTCAGCGCGTCGATCAGTTCGGCGCGAAAGCGGTCGGCTCTGCGGCAGTCGTAAGCCAGCGTCGCGAGCGCCGAGAAGGTCGGATACGAGCCGCTGTCGCCGCCAAAGCTCGTCTCGAGACCCCAGATGGCGACGAGCACCGCGCCCGGCACGCCGAAGCGCTGCTCGATCGCAGCAAGCGTGCCTGCGTAGCGCGCAAGCTCGGAGCGCCCGCGCGACACCATGCCGGGCGTGACGTGCGCGGCCGCGAAGCGCTCGAAATTGCTGCCGAGCAGGACGACGCCGCGGTCGTGCGCGCCGACCGATGCGTTGTAGGTCATGCCGCCGAGGGCGGATTCGAACGCGGCCGCCGAGATCCCGTCGCGCAGCGCAACCTGCTTGAACGAGGCGAGCCACGGCTCGAAGCCGGCCGCGCCGCCGGGGCTGCAATCCTGCGCGCTCGCCGGGATCGCGGCGAGGGCGGCCGCCGCGACCGCCGCTGCGGCCAGCATTCGTCCGACCCGTCCCGTCATGCCTTTTGCCCCTCAAAAGCCGCCTGGCGACACGCCGGGCGGCGCCCGCCCGAGCCCCGTGCGCGGCGACCCTATCAAAGCCGCGACGTCCGGCAAGCGCTTCAGGCGGCGCATTCGCGCCTTCGCTGTCCACATGGATGGGCCCGACGCGCTGTCTTTCGCCGGCGGCGCAGCGCATAATCGACGGATGCTGAAAACTCCAGTCGTCCTCGCCGCCTCGTTTCTCGCCGCGGTCTCTCCCGGCCGCGCCGCGCACGCCGCGTCCGACGCCCTCATCGGCGGCGCGTTCCGCTACTTCGCCGATTCCGCGACCTTCGCCGATTGCCGCACCGGCAAGGAAATCCCCGTCGCCATGGAGGGCGGCTATCGTCCGCTCGAAGAGGCCTATCTCGGCCAGCGGTCGGCGCCCGAGGCGCCGCTCTATGTGACCGTCGAGGGGCGCATCGAGACGCGCAAGGGCATGGAGGGACCGGCGCGCCCGACCCTCATCGTCAGCCGCTTCGTCGGCGCCTGGCCGGGCGAGACCTGCGAGCGCAACCGGGTGGATTGGCCGCTCGCGAACACGAATTGGAAGATCGCCATCCTCAAGGGGGAGACGCTGACGCCGGTCGAGGGCAAGCGCGAGGCGAGCCTCATCCTGCATGCCGCACCGCAAAGAAGCGCCTCCGCCACGGTCGGCTGCAACCGGATGGCGGGGGGCTTCGAGACCAGAGGCGCGACGCTGACCTTCGGCCGCTTCGCCAGCACCATGATGGCCTGCCCGTCGCCGCTCGATCAGCGCGAGCAGGCGCTCGCCGGCGTCATCGCCGACACGCGCTTCTACGCCATCGCCGGCTCGACCCTCGTTCTCTACGACGCCAAGCGCGCCCCCCTCGCGATCCTGCGCGCGGTCGCGTTGAGGTGACGGCGCCCGGCTAGTTCGGGACCATGACGGGGACGGGGTCGACCGCGGCGCCGTCATGGCGCAGTTCGAAGTGGAGCCTCGGCGAGGCTGCGCCGCCGCTTTGGCCGGACTTCGCGATGATCTGGCCGCGCCGGACCTTGTCACCCTCCTTGACGTCGATCTCGCTGAGATCCGCGTAGACCGTGACGTAGCCGCTGGCGTGGCGAAGCACGACAAGCTTGCCGTAGGTCTTCATGTCCTCGTTGGCCGCGATGCAGGTCCCCTCGGCCGCGGCGAGAACCGCTTCGCCGAGGCGCGCCCCGATGTCGACGCCCTCGTTCGTCTCGGGCTTGAAGGGCTCGACAATCGGCCCGCGCACCGGCCAGCGGAACCGGATCCGATCCGCCGGCGCCGCCGGCTTCGCATCCTCTGCCAGCGCCGCCGCCGCGCAGACAATGGTCAGGGCGAGCACGGCGAGGCCGCGCAGCGGGCGCGACGACGCCATAGGCTCAGTGCCCGAGCGCCTTGACGATCGAATCCGTCATCTTCTTCGCATCGCCGAACAGCATCAGCGTGTTGTCGCGGAAGAAGAGCTCGTTCTCGACGCCGGCATACCCGGAGCCCATGCCGCGCTTGACGAAGAGCACGGTCTTGGCCCGCTCGACGTCGAGGATCGGCATGCCGGCGATCGGCGACTTGGGATCGGTCTTGGCGGCCGGGTTCGTCACGTCGTTCGCGCCGATCACATAGGCGACGTCGGCTTGCGCGAACTCGTTGTTGATGTCCTCGAGCTCGAACACCTCGTCATAGGGGACGTTGGCTTCCGCGAGCAGCACGTTCATGTGGCCTGGCATGCGGCCGGCGACCGGATGGATCGCATATTTGACCTCGACCCCCTCCTTCTTGAGGAGGTCGCCCATCTCGCGGAGCGCATGCTGCGCCTGCGCCACCGCCATGCCGTAGCCTGGCACAATGATGACCTTCGAGGCGTTCTTCATCACGAAGGCCGCGTCCTCGGCCGACCCCTGCTTGACCGGCCGGGTCTCCTTGGCGCCGCCGCCCGCCGCCGCCGTCTCCCCGCCGAATCCGCCGAGGATGACGGAGAAGAACGAGCGGTTCATGCCCTTGCACATGATGTAGCTGAGGATCGCGCCCGAGGAGCCGACCAGCGCGCCGGTGATGATCAGCGCGAGGTTGCCCAGCGTGAAGCCGATGCCCGCCGCCGCCCAGCCGGAATAGGAATTCAGCATCGAGATGACGACCGGCATGTCCGCCCCGCCGATCGGCACGATCAGCAGCACGCCGAGCGCGAGCGAGACGAGCGCGATCAGCCAGAACCACGCCGCCGCCTGGCTCATGTAGAAGAGCGCGATGAAGACGACGAGCAGGACGCCGAGAGCGATGTTGAGGACATGGCGCTGCGGCAGCAGGATCGGCGCGCCCGACATGCGCCCGTCGAGCTTGAGGAAGGCGATGATCGAGCCGGTGAAAGTGATCGCGCCGATGGCGAGGCCGAGCGACATCTCGATGATCGAGTCGGGATGGATGCCCGCGCCCTCCGCGATGCCGAAGGCTTCCGGCGCGTAGAGCGCGCCGGCCGCGACGAGCACCGCGGCGAGACCGACCAGCGAATGGAACATCGCCACGAGCTGCGGCATCGCGGTCATCTGCACGGTGCGGGCGCGCCAGGCGCCAATGCTCCCGCCGATGGCGAAGCCGAGGATGACGAGCAGCCACGAGAGGAGGCCGGCCGGCGGTTTCAAGGCCAGCGTGGTCAGGACGGCCACGCCCATGCCGATCATGCCGAAGCGATTGCCCTGCCGCGACGAAGCGGGCGACGAGAGGCCGCGCAAGGCCAGAATGAACAGGATCCCGGCGACGAGATAGAGGAGGGCGGCTAGGTTGGCGTTCATAACCGCTCAGCCCTTCTTCTTGTACATCGCGAGCATGCGCTCGGTGACGAGGAAGCCGCCGAAGATATTGACCGACGCCAGGATGAGGGCGAAGAAACCGACGAACTTTGCGAAGCCCGAGCCGCTGTCGACGCCTGCGACCCCGACCGAGAGAAGCGCGCCGACCACGATGACCGACGAGATCGCGTTGGTCACCGACATGAGCGGCGTGTGCAGGGCGGGCGTCACCGACCAGACGACGTAATAGCCGACGAAGACCGCAAGCGCGAAGATCGCCAGCCGGAACACGAAGGGGTCGATCGCCCCCCCGGATGCGGCGTGGCCGGCGGCGGCGATCTGGTCGGCGTAGGAATGGGCGGACTGCGCCGCCTGCTGCGCGGCGTCGGTCGCGGCCCTGAGTTTGGCGATTGCAGCGTCGAGATTATCCATCCGGCTCTCCGGTATTCAGGTCCGGCCGCGGGTCGGGGCCTATTTGGGCTGGAAGTTGGGATGAACGACCGCGCCGTCGCGGGTGAGGTTCGTCGCCTTGACGAGTTCGTCGTCCCAATTGATCGCGAGCGCCTTGTTCGACTTGTCGATCAGCGTCTCGACGAAGGCGTAGAGGTTGCGCGCATAGAGCGAGGAGGCGGTGGCGCCGAGCCGGGAGACGTTGGAATAGCCGACGATCCTGGCGCCGTTCTCGGTGGTCACGACCTCGCCGGCCTTTGCGAGTTCGACGTTGCCGCCGCGCTCGACGGCAAGATCGACGATGATCGAGCCCGGCCGCATCGACCGGATCATGTCGGCGGTGACGAGGCGCGGCGCCGGCCGCCCGGGGATCAGCGCCGTCGTCACGACGATGTCCTGCTTGGCGATGTGCGCGGCGACCAGAGCCGCCTGCTTCGCCTTGTAGGCGTCCGACATCTCCTTGGCGTAGCCGCCGGCCGTCTCGGCCTGCTTGAATTCCTCGTCCTCGACGGCGACGAACTTCGCGCCCAGCGACTCGACCTGCTCCTTCGTCGCCGGGCGGACATCGGTCGCGGTGACGATCGCGCCGAGGCGCCTGGCGGTTGCAATCGCCTGCAGGCCCGCGACGCCCACGCCCATGACAAAGAGCCGCGCCGCGGGCACGGTGCCGGCGGGCGTCATCATCATCGGAAATGCGCGGCCATACTCGGCAGCGGCGTCAATCACAGCCCGATAGCCTGCGAGGTTTGCCTGGCTCGACAGCACGTCCATGACCTGGGCGCGGGTGATCCGCGGCATCAATTCCATCGCAAAAGCCGAAACGCCCGCCTGGCCGAGCGCGTTGACCGCATCCTCGTGGCCGTACGGGTCGAGGGCCGCGACCACGAGCGCGCCACGCTTGAGCGCGGCGGTCTCGCGCCCGTCAGGCCGGCGCACCTTGAGGACAATGTCGGCGCCGAGGGCTTCCTCGGCCGATGCGAGCCGCGCTCCGGCGGAGCTATAGTCCGCGTCCGGGACGCCCGACTTCAGGCCCGCGCCGTGCTGGACGGCGACGTCCGCTCCGAGGCCGATGAATTTCTTCACGGTTTCCGGCGTCGCGGCGACGCGCGTTTCGGCGGAATCCGTTTCTGCGGGCACTCCTATCAGCATGAAGGCTTCCCCACGACCCTCTCGATATTGGCGGCTCCGCCCCGCTGGACCGGCTCGTTCTCACGCGCGCTTAAATCCGGCCGCGGGCGCGGCAATGCCATAGAACATCGAAGGGCGGGCCGCAATGCGTGCGAACGTCTCGTTTCCCGCCGAACGCGCCGCGGACAAACGGTCGTTTCAGGCGCGAGCGGCGGTGTCGACGTTCCGCTCGGCCGCCTTGTCGCGGTTCTCGAGGGCCTCGACCTTGACGAGCACCGCCTCGGCGTCGAGTTCGGCGGCTTTGGCTTCATCCAGCTGTGCGGTCAACTCGGCGATTGAGCTCTTGAGGTTGTCACGCCGGCCCGCCGCGGCGCGCGCGTAGGTCGGATAGGCGAAGTGGCGAGGATCGGTAATGCCGGCGCGCTTCTCCTCGACGGCGATCTCGCGCTCGAGTTCGCCCGACATTCGCATGAATTCGGCGACCATCATCTCGATCTGGCGGACGCGGCGCCGCTTTTCCTCGAGCTGAAAACGCTTCAGACGGATCAGGGTGTCGCGCGACTTCATGTCCGAACGCTCTCCAATGCGCAAAGTAACCCTGAAAAGTGGGCGAATCGTTGTTCTATTGCCCGCGAGACCGCTTCGGACCTTGGCGCCGGAAAGTTTCGGTCTGGTTACTCGTGTTCGCCGCGAACGGCTCCCTGAGAGGCGGCGGTCGGCAGGTTAGCGTTTCGTTTACCGGAACTGTTGACAATTCTCCGGCGCATTCATCCGGGCGCCAGGATGAAGGCGAGCGACAACATGCTCCCGAACTGCGAGTCCGATGAATCCGTTGCGGGCCATTCCTAAGGTATCGCTTTAGAAATCTTCACCATGACAAATCCATAGATATCATAACCTTACGGAAGGCGTGGGCAAGGGACAGGGTGGACTTGCAATAAGGAAACACATTTTGTTAACCAATGGCCGCCACTCTCAATTCGAATCAGTCCGGGCTCGGCAGTCCGGTACGCGGTTGAAGGGTCCAGTGGCAGCGATGTGCGGAACCGCGGTGAGACAAAAGGCGAGGCGGGGAGCCTAATCATGCGCGTATTGTTGATCGAGGACGACGCGGCCACCGCGCAAAGCATCGAGCTTATGCTGAAGTCCGAAAACTTCAATGTCTATACGACCGATCTCGGCGAGGAAGGCATCGACCTCGGAAAGCTTTATGACTACGACATCATACTTCTGGATCTGAACCTCCCGGACATGTCCGGTTACGAGGTGCTGCGTTCTCTCCGAGTGACCAAGATCAAGACGCCGATCCTCATTCTTTCCGGCATGGCTGGAATCGAAGACAAGGTGAGGGGCCTCGGCCACGGAGCGGACGACTATCTCACCAAGCCTTTCCACAAGGATGAACTCGTCGCGCGAATACACGCGATCGTCAGGCGCTCGAAGGGCCATGCGCAATCGATCATCGTCACCGGCGACCTGGTGGTCAATCTCGACCAGAAGACCGTCGAGGTCGACGGAGCGCGCGTGCATCTGACGGGCAAGGAATATCAGATGCTCGAGCTTCTCTCGCTGCGCAAGGGCACGACGCTGACGAAAGAGATGTTCCTGAACCACCTTTATGGCGGCATGGACGAGCCGGAGCTCAAGATTATCGACGTCTTCATCTGCAAGCTGCGCAAAAAGCTCGCGATGGCCTCCAACGGGCGCAACTACATCGAGACGGTCTGGGGACGCGGCTACGTGCTGCGTGAGCCGTCGCCGAGCGAAGAGCGGATCACCGCCTGACCTGATTTCTGTCGTGCGGGTTGTCGCGCAAACATCATCGCAAGGAGCGTAGCGGCGCAGCGGCTCAGAGGGCGCCGGGCGAAGGCCGGCTCGCTCGAGCGAGCGGAGCGCGCAACCGCGGCCTGGCGGGCGGGGCCACACGGCAGGCGATTCCGACAGAGCGACCCCTTTCGTGATCGGAACGTCCGCTTTTTGATGGCGGCGGCGTCATCGGGGTGACCGCAAGGACGACGTGGACTGTCCGCGGGCGTCTGAGGGCGAAGATCCGGGCGCCTTTGTCGCTGCGCCCCTCCCGATGACGCTTTAGCCTCTACCGTTCGGAAGCGCCTCGCGCCCCGGCGCGCGCGCGAGCGGCGGGTTTGACCAAATCGCTTTGCGGGAAAACACGTGACATGATCCAGTAATGCTGATATATAGAAAACGTGCTGTTTGATAATTTGGCGCGTGAGAAGCCGGCGGGGACGCTTTTCCTGCCGGAGCGGGCCGTTCGATTCGGAACGAAACGACACTGCAAGCATCTGAAAAAGCTCAAAACGGGAGCCAATTTGGAACGCAGCTGAACTCCCCTTGCCCGTCAGTCAGGAGCGTGCCGGAAACTTTCGGTCCGCGATCCGGCCCGATATCGCGGGCTGGAGGATCGGAAGCGGCGCGACGCCGATAGGGCGCCTCCAGGATGCGAGCCACCGATACGGAAAGTCGAACGGAGCCCCCCACCTTGGCAGTTACCACTCGCCCGGAAATTCCGGTGCAAGGCGTTGAAAAACCTCAAAACCGGATCGGGTTTGGCGCGGTCGTTGGCCGCCGCTTTTCCGCGGGAGACCTTCTGGGGCCGCTTGAGGCGAGGGGCGAAAGCCTGTCGTCCCGCGCACGGAGATAAGCCCGGCAAAAGGTGGGGCCCTGAGCCTGCCGGCGGCCCACCGACAGGGCCCGAGCGAATCACCGCATCGCGAGCCGGGAGAGGGCTGATGGATCCGGAGGAGCAAGAGCACAGCTATGAAGAGTTGCGCGAGGTTGTCATCAACATCCTGCTCGACGCCCGCCGGAATGGCGTGGACAGGTTCGAGAAGCTCCTCGACCGGACCCGCGTCGAGCTTGGTCGTCAGCCAGGCCGGGGCGAGCCTCCAACTCCGAATGCGTTGGCGTCGCTCCACCCGAGCGACGCCGAACTCATTCTGGAAATCGTCTGGGACCTCTTCCGGCAAGGCGTTTTGACCCTCGGCCTCGACCTCTCCAATCCCGGCTGGCCATGGTTGCGGCTCAGTCGCTTCGGAGAGTGCGCGTTGCAGCACGGCGCCTATCGGTTCCATAACAAGTTGGGCTTTATGAAAGCGCTGCGCTCAGAGACGATCGACGTCTCGCGCGACGCCGTCGTCTACCTGAGGGAGGCGATCTCCGCCTTTTACATGGACTGCCTGCTCGCCGCCTGCGTCATGCTGGGCATCGCGGCGGAAAGCGAGTTCTTGAGGGTTCTGGAGGCGGCGAAAAGGAGCCGCATCTACGGGCAGCATTTTTCGCGAATAGGCGATGGCCTGACGGTTCACGCCAAGGCTTTGCGGTTCAGGGAAGCGGTGACCGCCGCGCTTTCCCTTCAATCCGAGCCCGCCTCGCGCGATCTCGACGATGCGCTGATCGCATTTCACGCGTTCCTGCGTTCGGGCCGCAGCGAGGCGGGGCAATCTGGGTCCGCGCCGTCACGCGATCAGGTGTTTGTCTATCTCCAGCTTTTCATACCGTTCGCCGAGCAGCTGACGCGGTTGCGACGCAGACTGACCGAGGGCGACTATCCGCGCCTCGTGCAAGCGCCTTAAGCGGCCATGTGTCGCACCCGCGCCTGCCAAAAACATTTTCCTGTTGATAAAACCTAAAGTTGTATTAAAGATATGTTTACAACCGACTCGGGTGGTCATCGGGGAAAACGGACGACCTTTCGCGGAGCGAGCTGAGCCAGCGGAGTTGAGCCAGGAGGGGCCAAGCAAAGAGCCGAGAGACCAAGTCATAGAAAGTAGTGATTTAGTATAGGAATGTGAATTTTTGACGTTTGGCGTTGAGCAACGAAATGACAAGGGATGGGGTGCGGGGATGTGGACAGAGCAGACAGTGGAAACGCTAAGAAAGCTTGCGCTCGAAGGCAGGAGCGCCGCGTGGATCGCCGCGGCCATCGGCGCCCCGTCGCGCAGCGCGGTCATCGGCAAGGCCAGCCGGATCGGGGTCAAGCTTTCCGGTACGGCGACGCGATCGGAGCCACATCCGGACCGGCAGCGCATGACTCCGGGCGGGATCGCATGGAAGTTTCCGAGGCCCAACGAGGCGCGTCCGGAACCGCGCCGGCGTCCGGACGCCTCATCCGGACGCGCAACCGCCGTCGCCCGAGGTCGAATCCCGGTTGGCTATCTCGACAGGAGGCGGGATCGCTGGCAATTCGCCTTGGCCGAGGTGGGTGAGATGCGCAAGCTTGCGCTCGCCGACATCGGGGACGCCGAGTGCCGGTGGCCGGTCGGCGATCCCACGCACGAAGACTTCGCGTTCTGTGGACTTCAGGCTGTCAAAGGCCATGCCTACTGCGCGGGTCACTGCCGCATGGTCTACCGGACGCCAAGCCCATAAGCGCACCTTGGCAAATGAGCGCGACCGCTCAGTGCAACGCCGGGACGCAATCAGCGAGGGAGAATTGTTGATCCTGAAAGCGCTTGATCGATTGCAGCCGCGCACTGCCGCCCCTCGCGAATGGCCCAGACAACCAAAGACTGTCCTCGGCGCATGTCGCCGCAGGTAAAGACCTTTGCGGCGGATGTCGCATAGGCGACAGTATCCGCAGCGACGTTCCCGCGCTTGTCGAGCGCGACGCCAAGCTCGTCAAGCAACCCCTCGCGCACCGGGGAAACAAAGCCCATCGCCAGGAGCACGAGGTCGGCGTCGATCGTGAATTCCGTTTCCGGGAGCGGCTTCATCTTGTCATCGACGCGCGCGCATCTGAGACCGGTGACAGCTCCGTTCTCGCCGGCAAACGCGGTCGTCATGACCGCGAATTCGCGCTCGGCGCCTTCTTCGTGGCTTGACGAGGTCCTGAGTTTTAGCGGCCAATTCGGCCAGGTCAGCAGCTTGTCCTCGTGTTTTGGCGGCACGGGCATGATCTCCAGCTGGATCACCTTGAGCGCGCCCTGCCTGATCGATGTCCCGATGCAGTCAGAGCCGGTGTCGCCGCCGCCGATCACCACGACCGTCTTTCCGTTCGCCAGTATGGGCCGGTTGCTGCCGAGCGCTTCGCCGGAGACACGACGGTTCTGCTGCGGCAAGTAGTCCATCGCGAAGTGGACGCCGCTCAGCTCCCGCCCGGGAATTGGCAGATCGCGTGAGGCTTCGGCGCCGCCCGCAAGGGCAATCGCGTCATGGCGATCAAGAAGTTCCCGGGCGCCGACCGTGATACCGACGTGGGCGTTCAGATGGAACGTGACCCCTTCGGCCTCCATCTGCTCGACGCGGCGGTCGATGTGGCGCTTCTCGAGCTTGAAATCCGGGATGCCATAACGGAGAAGCCCGCCGGCTTTGCCGTTCTTCTCGTAGACATGCACGTCGTAACCCACGCGCGCGAGCTGCTGTGCGCAGGCGAGGCCCGCAGGGCCTGATCCGATGACGGCGACCGATTTGCCCGTCTTTCGGGCGGGCGGTTCCGGCGTCACCCAGCCTTCCGCGAAGGCGCGGTCAATGATTGCGCATTCGATTGTCTTGATGGTGACCGGCGTATCTTGGATGTTGAGCGTGCAGGACGATTCGCACGGCGCTGGACAGACGCGCCCCGTGAACTCGGGGAAGTTGTTGGTCGAGAGGAGATTGCGCGCCGCTTCCTGCCATTCGCCACGGTAAGCGAGATCGTTCCAGTCGGGGATCTGATTGTTGACGGGGCAGCCGTTGTGGCAATAGGGGATGCCGCAGTTCATGCAGCGCGCGGCCTGATTGCGGGTCGCTTCCTCGCTCAGCGGAATGACAAACTCGCGATAGTGGCGAATGCGGTCGGACGCCGGGGCGTAACGCCGGTCCGCGCGATCGATTTCAAGAAAACCTGTCACCTTGCCCATAACGACCGCTCGCCCCTCAATACTGGGTCTCGCTTACCATAGCCGGCGCCCCGCTTCTATTCACCGGCCGCAAGCATCGCGTGGTCGGTCTGCGCGGCGAGCTCCGCCAGAGCACGGCGGTATTCGACCGGCATGACCTTGCGGAATTTCGGCAGATACTCCTCCCAGTCCTCCAGAATGCGGCGCGCTCGCAAAGAACCGGTGGCGCGAGCATGATTGGCGATCAGCTGATGAAGGCGTTCGGCGTCGAAGCGGCTCATGTCGCTCATGACGTCGACCCGGCCGTGAGCCTGCAAGTCGCCCCATGAGTGGAGATGACGAAGCATGATGTCCTCTTCCGCCGGAACGGGCTCGAGTTCGACCATCGACAGGTTGCAGCGTTGCGCGAAAGTCTCGTCCTCGTCGAGCACGTAGGCGATGCCTCCCGACATTCCGGCGGCGAAATTTCGTCCTGTGGCGCCGATTACGACGACGACGCCGCCGGTCATATATTCGCAGCCGTGATCGCCGACCCCTTCGACGACGGCAATCGCGCC
The DNA here is from genome assembly GCA_963829505.1 of uncultured Alphaproteobacteria bacterium. Classification (GTDB taxonomy): domain Bacteria; phylum Pseudomonadota; class Alphaproteobacteria; order Rhizobiales; family Beijerinckiaceae; genus Roseiarcus. Next base: position 1,608,255 of record CAWHIL010000003.1, on the reverse strand, counting down.
CGAATTGCGAACGCCGAAGCGCTCTCCGGCAACGCCCCGGAAGTAGCACTCGCCGGAGACCGCGCCGTACAACACGGTGTTTCCGACAATGATGGATTGCTCGGGTACGATCTTACTGGCCTCCTGAGGCGGATAAACGACGATCCGTCCGCCAGACAGCCCCTTGCCGACGTAGTCGTTCGCTTCGCCTTCAAGCTCGAGCGTTACTCCCTTCGCCAGGAAGGCGCCGAAACTCTGTCCGGCGGTGCCCTTGAACTTCACGTGAATGGTCTCATCACGCAGGCCGGCGTGGCCGTGGCGCCTGGCGATTGCGCCAGAGAGCATAGCGCCGGTCGAGCGGTCCCTGTTCCGGATCGCGAGATCGAGCCGGACGTGCCGGCTGCGCGCGAGCGCATCCGTCGTATCCGCGATCAGTCGCCGGTCGAGCACCTGTTCGATCTCGTGGTCCTGGGCCCGGCTGCGGTAAATCGTGTCGCCGGGCCATGGGTCGGGCTTGAGAAAGAGCTTCGAGAAATCCAGGCCCTGGGCCTTGGCGCGAGCGACGAGCTTCGCCCTGTCGAGCATCTGGCGCTGCCCGATCATCTCGTCGAACCGTCTGTAGCCGAGAGCAGCCATCAACTCCCGCACCTCCTCGGCGACGAAGAAGAAGTAGTTGATCACATGCTCGGGTTTGCCGACGAAGCGCTTGCGCAGGACCGGGTCCTGCGTTGCGACGCCGACCGGACAGGTGTTGAGGTGGCACTTGCGCATCATGATGCAGCCGGCGGCGATGAGAGGCGCGGTTGCGAAACCGAATTCGTCAGCCCCGAGAAGAGCGCCGACAATGACGTCCCGGCCTGTTCGCAGGCCGCCGTCGACCTGGACAGCGATGCGTGAGCGCAAGCCGTTCATCACGAGCGTCTGATGTGTCTCGGCAAGGCCAATCTCCCACGGTGAACCCGCGTGTTTGATCGAGGTCAGAGGCGAAGCTCCGGTGCCGCCTTCGAATCCGGAAATCGTGACGTGGTCGGCCTTGCACTTCGCGACCCCCGCGGCGACCGTGCCGACCCCGACCTCGGAGACGAGCTTCACCGAGACGGCAGCGTCAGGGTTCACGTTCTTCAGGTCGAAAACGAGCTGCTTCAAATCCTCGATCGAATAGATGTCGTGATGAGGCGGCGGAGAGATCAGGCCAACGCCCTGGGTTGAGTGGCGCACCTTGGCGATCACGGCGTCGACCTTGTGGCCGGGCAACTGACCGCCCTCGCCGGGCTTTGCCCCCTGCGCCATCTTGATCTGCATCATGTCCGAGTTGACGAGGTACTCAGCGGTGACGCCGAAGCGTCCCGATGCGACCTGCTTGATCGCGCTGCGCATCGAGTCGCCGTTCGCCAATGGCTTGAACCGGTCGGTCTCCTCGCCTCCCTCGCCGGTGTTGGACTTGCCGCCGATGCGGTTCATCGCAATCGCGAGCGTCGTGTGCGCTTCGCGGGAGATCGACCCGAACGACATGGCCCCTGTCGAAAACCGCTTGACGATTTCTGCGGCCGTTTCGACCTCATCGAGCAGCACGGGTTGGCGACCGTCCTCCGCGGCCGACTTGATCCGGAACAGGCCGCGAATGGTGAGGAATTGCTCGCTCTGATCGTTGAGCGTCCTTGCGAACGCCTCGTAGCGGTCGCGCGCGTTGCCGCGCACCGCATGCTGGAGCAGCGACACCGTCTCGGGCGTCCAGTTGTGAGCCTCGCCCCGCACCCGGTAGGCGTATTCGCCTCCGACCTCGAGCGAAGCCCGCAAAACCGGAGAGTTGCCGAAGGCCTCGGCGTGCCGGCGCACGGTCTCTTCCGCGATCTCACCAAGGCCCGCGCCTTCGATCCTTGTCGCCGTGCCGAAGAAGAACTCGTCGACGAGAGCCTTGGAAAGGCCGACGGCGTCGAAGATCTGGGCGCCGCAATAGGACTGGTAGGTCGAGATGCCCATCTTGGACATGACCTTGAGCAGTCCCTTGTCAACCGACTTGATGAACCGCTTGACAACCTCGTAGCCGCTGATCGGTTCGGGCAGGTCCTTCGCCATCGCCGTCAGCGTCTCGAAAGCGAGATACGGGTTGATCGCTTCTGCGCCGTAGCCCGCGAGGCACGCAAAATGATGAACCTCTCGCGCTTCTCCGGTTTCGACGACCAGGCCCACCGAGGTGCGCAGGCCCTTTCGAATGAGGTGGTGGTGGACGGCGGCCGTCGCCAGCAGCGCGGGGATCGGAATACGGTCCGGCCCCACCATCCGGTCGGAGAGGATTATAATGTTGTAGCGCCCGTGAACCGCGGCTTCGGCGCGTTCGCAAAGCCGGTTCAAGGCCCCGCGCATGCCGTCGGCGCCACGCTGGACCGTATAGGTGATGTCGAGCGTCTTGGTGTCGAAGGCGTCCTCGAGGTGGCCGATGCAGCGGATCTTCTCGAGGTCCTCGTTTGTCAGGATGGGCTGGCGGACCTCCAGGCGCTTGTGGCGTGCGGTGCCTTCGAGGTCGAGCAGGTTCGGCCGCGGCCCGATGAAGGAGACGAGGCTCATGACGAGTTCCTCGCGGATCGGATCGATCGGCGGGTTCGTCACCTGCGCGAAATTCTGCTTGAAGTACGTATAGAGCAGCTTCGATTTCGACGACAGCGCGGAGATCGGCGTGTCGGTTCCCATCGAACCGACCGCTTCCTGGCCGGTGGTCGCCATCGGCGAGAGCAGGAACGACAGATCTTCCTGCGAATAGCCGAACGTCTGCTGTCGATCGAGGAGGGAGACGTCCGTGCGGGCGGCACCCGGCTCGACGGCCTTGAGCTCCTCGAGGACGATCTGGGTCTTCTCCAGCCAGTCTTTGTAAGGATGCGCCTCGGACAGCGTCTGCTTGATCTCGTCGTCGGACACGATCCGGTGCTCGACGAGGTCGACGAGCAGCATCCTGCCCGGCTGCAGGCGCCACTTCTTGACAATTGACTCCTCCGGGACGGGAAGGACGCCCATTTCGGAAGCAAGCACGACGAGGTCGTCGTCAGTCACGTAGTAGCGAGCCGGACGCAGCCCGTTGCGGTCCAGGGTCGCGCCGATCTGTCGCCCGTCGGTGAACGCGACCGCCGCCGGGCCGTCCCAAGGCTCCATGAGCGCGGCGTGATACTCGTAGAACGCGCGACGCTTCTCATCCATGAGCGGGTTGCCCGCCCACGCCTCCGGAATGAGCATCATCATGGCGTGGCTGAGCGAATAGCCGCCGCGCACGAGGAACTCGAGCGCGTTGTCGAAGCATGCGGTGTCCGACTGCCCCTCGTAGGAGATCGGCCAGAGCTTCTGGATGTCGTTTCCGAACAACTCGGAATCGACGCTCGCCTGGCGCGCCGCCATCCAGTTCAGATTGCCGCGCAGCGTGTTGATCTCGCCGTTGTGCGCGACCATCCGGTAGGGGTGGGCGAGCCGCCAGGACGGAAAGGTGTTGGTCGCAAAGCGCTGGTGGACGAGCGCCAGCGCCGTTTCGTAACGCGCGTCCTGAAGGTCGCGATAATAGGGCGCGAGCTGGTTCACCAGCACCATGCCCTTGTAGGCGATGGTCCGACACGACAGCGACACCGGATAATATTCGGCGAGCCTGTCGTCCTTCTCGGCGTAGAGCCGGTTGGAGACGACCTTGCGAATGATGAACAGGCGGCGTTCGAACTCGTCCTCGGTCGCGAGCGAGGCGCCGCGTCCGATGAACACCTGCTGCATCACCGGTTCGACCGCCTTGACGCGCTCGCCGAGAACCGAGCTGTCGACCGGAACGTCGCGCCAGCCAAGCACGGTCAGGCCTTCGCCGGCGACGGCCTTGTCGACCGTTTCGTGAACCCGCTCGCGTGCGCCCGGGTCGCGCGGCATGAAGAACTGGCCGATGGCGTAGTGGCCGGGCTCGGGCAGCGCAAACCCCGATCTCTCGCATTCCGAGGCGAAGAAGCCGTGCGGAATCTGGGTGAGGACGCCGCAGCCGTCGCCCAGCATCGGATCCGCTCCGACCGCCCCCCGGTGGTCGAGGTTCAAGAGGATGTGGAGACCCTTCTCGAGGATGGCGTGCGACTTCCGGTTCTGCATGTCGGCGACGAAACCGACGCCGCAGGAATCGTGCTCCTTGGCAGGATCGTAGAGGCCGTGTGCTCGCGGGGCGAGCGGATCCGCGCCAATGCGCCGACCGTCGGCCGCGGCGTCTTCGATGGGGGTCTCGCGGGACAGGGCGTTCATCTCTCTACTCCCCGGGGACAGTCGCCCTTCCTCATGCAACTGTCGTTCCAATTCTGAAATTCGCTTAGGTGGACAGCAAGGCCGAACCAAGCTTAACCGGACGGCGTCAGGCCGCAGCGTTTTCTTTATCCGGTTTCGGTTCGAACGCCACGGTTCAGGCTCCGCTCCGGCTGCCCATGCGCTGACCGGAAATGGTCAGTAGGACTGTCCTATTTGCCGACCTTGCCAGAAACAAGCCGGCGAGACAAGCCAGTTGGGCGCAAATCTTGACGCCAGGGCAGCGCCGGACCTGGTCCGTCAGAAACGCCAGAGTTCGCGGCAACCGGGCAGGTCGGCAAAGGGTGATCATGGATTTTGCAAGCGACAACGGCGCCGGCGTCGCGCCGGAGATTCTGGAGGCGATCGTCCGTTCCTCGCGGGCCAATGCGCCGGCCTATGGGGCCGACGATTTCACCGCCCGGGCGACGGCGATGCTCCGCGACGTGTTCGAAACCGGCGCCGAGGTCTTTCTCGTTCCGACCGGAACCGCCGCCAACGCGCTTGCGCTCGCCGCCCTCGTTCGCCCGTTCGACGCCGTCTTCTGCCACGAGGAGGCGCACATTCATGACGACGAATGCGGCGCCCCGGAATTCTTCACCGGAGGCGCGAAGCTCGTCGGCCTGCCGGGCGAGGGCGGCAAGACGACGCCCGCAATCCTCAAGGACGCGCTCGCCCGGTTCCCGCGCGGGCTCGTGAAGTCGGTCCAGCCCGGCGCGTTGTCGCTCTCGCAGGCGACGGAGGCCGGGACGATTTACCGTAGCGACGAAATCGCCGAGCTTGCCGGGATCGCCCGGGCGGCTGGCCTCGCCACCCACATGGACGGCGCGCGCTTCGCCAACGCCCTCGTCTCGATGGGCGTCACCCCGGCTGACATGACCTGGCGCTCCGGGATCGACGCGCTGTCGTTCGGCGCAACCAAGAACGGCGCGCTCGCCTGCGAGGCCGTGATCGTCTTCGAGCCAAAGCTCGCAGAGACCCTCGCCTACCTGCGCAAGCGCGCCGGACACACGCTGTCGAAAGGCCGGTTCCTCGGGGCGCAGATGGAGGCCTACCTCAAGGACGATCTCTGGCTCCGCCTCGCCGAGCGCGCCAACGCGGCGGCGCGGCGGCTGTCGGAGCGGCTGACCGGGGTCGCCAACGTGCGGCTCGCATGGGCCCTCGAGGCGAACGAGGTCTTCGTCGTCGCGCCCGACGCCATAGTCGCCGCCTGGCGAGAGGGGGGCGCGAAGTTCTATCCGTGGAGCACCCGGGCGCTGGCGCCCGATCGTGCGCCGCGGCCCGGCGAGACCCTTGTTCGACTCGTCACGTCGTTCGAAACCAAAGACGCCGAGATCGACCGGCTCGTCGCTCTCAGCGGCGGTCAGGCGACAGGCGCGGGAGCGGGATGAAAAGGGCGCCCGCAAGGGGGCGCCCTTCCTCAAGCTTCATTGCGGCGCGTTACGCGGCCTGCTTCTCGGGTGCGACGTCGATCGTCTTCGCGGCCTTGCCGGCGTTGATGGCGATGGTCCGGGGCTTCTGAGCTTCTGGGACCTCGCGGACGAGGTCGATGTGCAGGAGGCCGTTTTCGCTGGCGGCGCCGCTGACCACGACGTGGTCGGCGAGCTGGAAGCGGCGCTCGAAGGCGCGGGCCGCGATGCCCTGATAGAGCAGGTCGCGCTTCTCGTCCCTGGCGACGGCTTCCTTCGATCCGCGCACGGTCAGGGTGCTCTCGCGGGTCTCGACCGAAAGCTCCTTCTCGCCGAAGCCCGCGACCGCGAGCGTGATCCGGTAGGCGTTCTCGCCGGTGCGCTCGATGTTGTAGGGCGGGTAGGAGGGCTGCTCGGCGCCGGCGGACTTGTCGAGCATCGACAGAAGCCGGTCGAATCCGACGGTCGAACGATAGAAGGGAGAGAGATCGTAGTTCAGCATGGGTCACATCCTCATTGAGCGATATGAGCTCGCGAAACGCCCCGATTGGCGGCGCTCGCGGCCTTCGCGGGTCCGTCATGGACCCCGCACCGCCGAGATGGGGACCAGGACCCGCTTTTCAAGGCGAAAGGGATCGCCATGAAAAATTCGCGATCCTCGTCCAAGGGGCCGATTGCCTGGGCGGAAGCCGCCCGTTATAGCGCCGAAAGAATGAGGCCCATGGCCTCGCCGCCATCTCGAGGGGACGACCCACATGAAGACTTTTCCGTTCGCCGCCGCGCTCGCTCTCGCCGCCCTCGCGCTCGCGGCCCCCGCCCTGGCCGGTCCGCCAAAAGGGCCGGAGGACCCGGACAAGGCGCCGAAGCCGTTGCCGCCGCTGCAGAAGAACTTTCCGCTCGACCAGACCTGGTCGCTGAAGGAGCTCAACGGCAAGCCGGTGCCTGCCGGGATCGACGCCAGCCTCAAGATCGACGGCAGTCTGCGCGGCTCAGGCTTCACCGGCTGCAACTCGTGGTCGGCGACACTCTATCCGGTCGCGGACCAGCATCTGATGGTCGGGCCCTTCGCGCTCACCCACAAGCAGTGCGACAAGGACCTGATGCAGTTCGAGACGGGGTTCCTCTCGACGCTCATCGGCGGCCCGACCTGGGACCTGGTCAACGGCGATCTCGTCATCAAGGGCCCGCGCGGCTCGGTGCGTCTCGCCCGGTCGCTCTGACGGAGCACCATGCGCCACCCGGCGGTTTTGGTCGCAGGCAAGCGATTTAAGCCGCTTGGGCGCCGAAACCTGCCACTCTGGTAACTCCCAAGCTAGGGCTCCGTCTTCGTGAGGACGAAGCGACGTGGCGATCAAGACACGTCCGCCGCCTCCGGTAACCGGCGGATTCCTCCGCCGACGTACCGAAGCATGGGCGCAAGCGCCCTCTGGATCGCCATGCTTCGCTCGTGATGACGGCGCTGCAAGCTTATGGCTTGACTTGGGCCGGCCAAAGCGTCTTTCGACAGGTGTCGAGGGATTGATCCGCCAATCGCCAATCGCAACCCCGATTCGAGCCTTTTCAGCACCTTGCGGCGCCAATCGCAACCCAGCGTAACTCCCAAGGTGGGGCCGATCCAAATACTGACCTCGTCCTGAGGAGCCTGCGATCCCCGGACTGTGATCCGGGGAGGCGTCTCGAAGGACGTTCCAGACTGGGCCGGACGTATCCGCTGGAGCGTCCTTCGAGACGCGTCGCCTGCGGCGCCGCTCCTCAGGACGAGGCCCTCGGTGGGGTGCTTGGCAGTTACAACCCAGTGTAACTGCCAAGCCATCGGCTCCCCCGGCCGTCATCGCGAGCGTGAGCGAAGCGATCCAGAAGCCGCCACGCGAGGCTTCGGACCGTTTCCACGCAAGAATCCACCGGTTGTCGGATGCGGCGGGTGGGTCTGGATCGCCGCGTCGCTTCGGCTCCTCGCGAAGACGGAGCCGCCCACCTTGGGAGTTGCGGGCGATCGGCGATCGTAACGCGCAGGGAGGGAGACGCCCGCTTCGCAGGCTCCTTGAGGCGCGAGTAGGTGGAGGCGCGCGCGCCTCGGCCCTCGGATTGCCAAACAGCGAACTTCGCTATATCAGAAATATACTTCTAATGTCAAGCGTTGGGTTGCATTTATCAGAACGTACGGCGCCATGCCGACGGCGCGGGAGGGAAGGCAGGACCGACATCGTCGCGGGGCGCGCTTCTGTTTGGCCCAGGGCCAGCAGCGTCGAGATCAGCGGCAAAGTTCTTGACCATATCTCTTGCCTTGATCGCGCTCTTGCATAACACTGATCGAAGTGACTGGGCTATTCTTGCCCGTCACAAGTAAAGTAGACGATGTAATCTTCAAGAAGAATCAATGAGCATTTGCCGACCGTGCGATGAATAGGATTAGCTGCAACGAGGCAAGAAGGGAGCGGATATGGGCGTGCGTCATGCGACCGCGATTGCGATGGGCCTGACAGTTCTGGGCTTCGCTTGTCTTTCAGGCCCCTTGTCGGAAAGCGCGCTTGCTGCTGTGGCGCCGGTCGCGTTGCCCCCCGGCGGCGCCGTGACCGGTCTGCCGAACGGGGGCAGCAGCTATCCCGGAGACGAGGGCGTCACGCTGTTCAATGAGGTTATCCCGTTCGCCTTCGACAACAGCGCCCTGGCGGGCGACCTTAGGGAAAGGGTCATCCAGTATTCTCAGCAGAACGCCTACCACCCCTACGGCGGACTTTACTTCGATTACGAGATCGCCCTCACCTCCGGCGATGTGACCGGGTTCAGCGCGACGGGTTGGGCCGGCTTCGAGGTCGCCGTCAAGGAGTGCGGGATTTCGATCTGCGGCGGCTCCGGGGCCAATGGCGTTTCGTCGACCGGCGCGACCCGCTCGAGCGACGGCGACATCGTCACGTTCTCGTTCACGCCCGGCGATCTGGTCGGCGGTACGCACAGCGCAAATCTGCAATTTCTCACCAATGCGTTCGACTTCGCCGATCCTTCAGCCCTCCTGATCAATAGCGACGGACAGAGCTTCTCGCTGCCGCTGGTCGGCGCGGCGGTCGCCGAACCTTCGACATGGGCGATGTTCCTGCTTGGATTTGCGGGCGTCGGCTTCGCCAGCCGTCGCCGGCGAGGCGGATGGATCGCCGCGATGCGCTCCTGAAGTCTTCGCGTGCGGGCGTGGGCTCTCTGCCTCATCCCGCGCTGATCGCGAGGCGCAGCCCCAGCGCACGGAGCACCCGCGCGACCGTGGCGAACTCGGGATTGCCGTCCGGCGACAGCGCCTTGTACAAATTGGCTCGCCCCAGTCCGGACGTTCTTGCGATTTCGGACATGCCTTTTGCGCGGGCGATGTCGCCGAGCGCGGCCTTGAGCAATTCGGGGTCGCCGTCCTCGAGGACGGCGTCGAGATAGGCGGCGATGTCCTCCCGCGTCTCGAGAGTGTCGGCCGCGTCCCAGCTCCTGGTCGTCAAGCTCATGGCTTCCCTCACAGAGCCTGCGCCATGGAAAGCGCTCGCTCGATATCTCGATCCTGACCCTTCTTGTCGCCTCCGCAGAGCAGGACGATGACGCGTTCGCCGCGGCGAACGAAATACACGCGATAGCCGGGTCCGTGATCGATCCGCAGTTCCGACACGCCGCCTCCGACCGGTTCTACATCGCCCGGATTGCCGAGAGAAAGGCGGCGGATGCGGACGGTAATTCGGGCGCGCGCCTCTCGATCCCGCAATCCCTGCGAACCAGTCCGTAAACGCCTCCGTTTGTCGGACCTCAACCACTCAATATGTCTCTTATAAAGGACAGAATGTCAAGAGAATGTCCGCCTGGCTGGGCGTCCATATCCGCCCTCACCCCGCCTGCTCCACCGTCGCCGGCGCGTCGCCGTGGGGGGTGAAGACGACGCGGTGCTGGTGGAAGACGTTGAGCGTCGAGCGGTGGCCGATGGAGACGAGCGTCGTCGCCGGCAGCGTCTGCGCGATGGCGCGGTAGATGTCGGCCTCGCTCGTTTCGTCGAGCGAGGCGGTGGCCTCGTCGAGGAAAAGCCAGTCGGGCTTCGCCAAAAGCGCACGGGCGACCGCGAGGCGCTGCTGTTCGCCGCCCGACATGCGCATCTGCCAGTTGTCATGATCGTCGAGCCGGCTCTGGAACGAGCCGAGGCCGACCTTGACAAGCGCCTCGCGAAGTTCGTCTTCAGTGAAGGTCGAGGCCGCGGCCGGGTAGGCGAGGGCGTCGCGCAGCGCGCCGATCGGAATGTAAGGGCGCTGCGGCAGGAGCATGAGCCTGGCGTGGGCCGGCTGGCGGATCTCGCCCGAGCCGAACGGCCAGAGCCCCGAGATCGCGCGGAAGAGCGTCGACTTGCCGACGCCCGACGGCCCCACGACCAGCGTCGATTCCTGCGGCACGAGCGCGAGATCGGCGATATGGGCGAGCTTGCGCCCGTCGGGGAGCGCGAGGTCGACGTCCGGCAGCGACAGGATCGGGCCGTCGGCCGCCTCCTGCTTGATGCGTGGCTCGATCGACTCCTGGGCCCGCGCGGCGGCGAACGCCGCCTCGAACGACGTCAGGCGCTGGACCGCGGCGCGGAAGCCGGCGAGGCCGGTGTAGCGGTCGACGAAGAAGTTCATCGCCGAATTGACGTTGCCGAAGGCGTCGGCCGATTGCGCGAAGCGGCCGAAGTCGACCTTCTTGGCGTAGTAGAACGGCGCGACCACGATGTAGGGAATGATGACGGAGATCTGCAGGTAGAACTGCGTAAACGTGAGGAGCCAGGTGCGCACGTTGATGATGCGCTGGATGGTGTGGAACACTTCCTCGAACACCGTTCCCGCCCGCGCGATCTCGCGGTCCTCGCCTTTGAGGAGCGCGATCTGCTCGCTGTATTCGCGGATGCGGGCAAGATCGAAACGGAAGTTCGCCTCGACCGCCTGTTGGCGGAAGAAGAGCCGCGACAGTTTTCGGCCGATGAGATGGGTGAGCCCGGTCGCCACCGCCGCGTAGCCGATCGCGACCCAGAGCAGGAAGCCCGGAATCTTCACGCCGAACAGCGACAGCTCCATCGTCTCCGAGATGCCCCAGAGGATGATGGCGAAGGCCACGAGGTTGGTCGCGATCGAGATCGCCTGGATGGTGTAATTGTAGATGCCGGCGTTGCCATTGGCGCCGGCCGCGCCGGAGCCGCTGATGAAGCCGCCGACGTCTTCCGAAATGCGCTGGTCGGGGTTGTCGGTGTTGCTCGAGTTCAGCGCCAGCTTGTAGTGCATCGAGTGCAGAAGCCAGCGCGAGGTGAAGGACGCCGTCATCCATCGCCGCCATTGCAGGACGAAGTTCGAGGCGATGTAGAACTCGATCACTGCCGCGATGATGACGATGGTGGCGAGCGGCGCGAAGATGTCGAACAGCTGATGCCAGAACTCGACCCGGTGGCCTTCGTCGGCCACCTGGATGGCGTTGCCGAAATCCCGCTGCCAGAAATTGAACCGGACGTTCAGCGCGACCTGGAACTGGTTGATGAGGATGAGGAAGAAGATGCAGATGCGGCCGTAGAGATCCTGCCGCAATGTCACCCAGCCGAGCGGCCAGGGGCGGACAGAGATCGGCGTCCGCGCCTCGAAGAACGGGTCCGCGATCGTGGTCATCTCGCGGATCACGCGGAAGTGCGACACCCCGAAGATGGCGAGGACGAAGATGGCGGTCGCGAGCGGCAGGTAGGTCGGCGGCTGGTAGTCTTCGTAGGCCTTCGGCCAGTAGCCGACGAGCGCGACGAGGTCGATGACGCCGAAGATGACGGTTTCGGCGACGAAGAGTTCGCAGAGGATCTTCAGGAATGTCGAGAGCCGCCAGCGGGGGTGCGAGGCGACGGCCGCGAGGCCTGAGACGACGCCGATCAGGATCGACATGCCGTTCTCTTCGTAGGCCCCGACGACGAGGGCGAGGACGGCGAAGACGGCGAGGCTCAGCATGCGCATGGGGCGGACGACCTCAGGGGCTGGGAAAGCGGAAGGGGCGCACTAGCAGACGGGGACGGGCAATTGAAGGGCGGGGCAGGGGAGCATAGGTGAAAAGTTGGAAAGGTTAGGGCGAGGGCGCCGCGCCGTTCCTCACCCGCGAAGCGGGGGGAGGGAGACCATGCCAGAGCCCGCCGACGGACGGGCGTTCAAATGGACTCCCTATGGCATGGTGGAGGCAAGCCCCCACACCGGCCTTCGGCCGGTCCCCCTCTCCGCCTGTGGCGGGGGAGGATGTCGCGGCATGGCCTGCGCGATCAGGTCGAGGCCGCCGAACCGATGAACGTCGAGGCCCAGCGATGACCGTCACCATCTACCACAACCCGAACTGCGGCACGTCGCGCAACGTGCTGGCGATGATCCGCGAGAGCGGCGAGGAGCCGGCGGTCATCGAGTATCTGAAGACGCCGCCGACCCGCGAGCGGCTGAAGGCGCTGATCGCGGCGATGGGAATTCCGGTCCGCGCGCTGCTGCGCGAGAAAGCAACCCCTTATGCGGAACTCTGTCTCAGCGATCCGAAATGGACCGACGACGAACTCCTCGATGTCATGCTGGCGCACCCGATTCTCATCAACCGACCGATCGTCGTCACGCCGCGGGGCGTGAGGCTTTGCCGGCCGTCCGAGACGGTTCTCGACATACTGCCCCATCCGGACATCGGGCGCTTCGTCAAGGAAGACGGAGAGGTCGTCCCGCCGCGCGGCGGCGGCGACACGTCGGCGAAGCGCTGACCATGTCTCCCCTCCCGCAAGGCGCGGCGCGAGGGGAGGCGGATAGGGCGGCGAGGCGTCGGCGCTATCCGCCTTTCGCGTTGGCGAGAACCCGTTCGAGCGATTCCGGGGCGATGTGGACAGGGCCGCTGAAGGGGTGATCGAGCGAAATGATGACGACGAGGCCGGACGCGAGAACGACCGACAGAATCGCCGTCATCGCCAGTTGCGCGCGCGCGTTCGGGCTGCCGAAGAAGAGCGCGAAGCAGACGGTGAGGCCCGCGCCGGCGAAAAGCGTGACCCAGATGATCTCGGGGACGAGCCCGGTCGACAGATGCAGGCGCACGCGCCGCGCGAGCGTCAAGTTGTCGATCTGGGCGAAGACCTCGGTCATGTCGGCGGTGCTGCGCGCGCCAGTCCGATTGAGCGCCATCGCCGCGCGGTAGAGGCCGCTCAGCGCATCGGTCGTCTGGCTGTCCTCCGTGTCGGTCCCCATCGCCGGCCAGTCGCGCGCGATCGTCAGTTCGAGGTAATCGATAAGACCCTGATGCAGCCTCGCGGCTTCCGGTTCCGGGCCCTCGGCGTAGCGAAAGAGCGCGGCGGAAGCAGCCGACTCGCGGGCGACCGCGGTCTGTCCCTCGCTGAACTTGTCCCAGACCGCGATGACGACGAAGGCAAGCAGAACCGCATAGACGACGCCGATGATGGCGAAGATGAAGCCCGCCACCTCGTTGTTGAGGACGAGGCGATCGACGCCGACCGAGCGGCGGACGAGAACCTGCAAGCCGACTGCGACGGCCGTCGGGATCGCGACGATCAGCAGGACGAGCTGCCAGAGAGGGAGATCCGACAAGAAACCGGACATTTACCTTGCATCCCCTTGTCGCCCGAAACCGCAGCTTAACGATATGTCACCTGAAGCGAGTTGACCTTGGCGCGCAAGCCGTGTATCCGACCCTCGCTGCGTCGCAGCATGAGGCGCTCCAGCCGCGTAGATCGGAACCTTGCCCCAATCCGGGCGATCCGAAAGCGCTGTCGAGCCTCCTCCACATCCCAACGGCCCGTTACGCGGGGCCGCTCTCCCAACCTCCCGGATCGTCCGGCCGTTTCCGCTAAAGGAAACGCTGTCGCGCGCGGTCATTTTGATGAAAGCATCCCACTTGACGAATTTTTCCGGTCTCGGACTCCCCGAGACGCTGCTTCGCGCTCTTGACCGCGAAGGCTATGAGACGCCGACCGCCATCCAGGCGGAGGCGATCCCCCATCTCCTGCAAAAGCGCGATCTGCTCGGCATCGCCCAGACGGGCACCGGCAAGACGGCGGCGTTCGCGCTGCCGATCCTCGCCCACCTGATGGCCGACCGGCGCCGGCCGGCGCCGTTTGCGGCCCGCGTGCTGGTGCTCGCGCCGACCCGCGAACTGGCCGCCCAGATCGGCGACAGCTTTCGCGCCTACGCCCGCTTCCTCAAGCCCGCCCTTCAGGTCGCGGTCGTCGTCGGCGGCGTCTCGCCGCGTCCGCAGGTCGACCTTCTCGCCCGCGGCCTCGACGTGCTGGTCGCGACGCCCGGGCGCCTCCTCGACCACATGGGCGCCGGCAAAGTGAACCTTTCCACGACCGAGGTTCTGGTGCTCGACGAGGCCGACCACATGCTCGACCTCGGCTTCATCATCCCGATCCGGCGGATCGTGGCGAAGCTGCCGAAGAAGCGCCAGACGCTGCTCTTCTCGGCCACCATGCCGCGCGAGATTGCCGGCCTCGCCGACGACATGCTGAAGGATCCCGTCGAGGTCAGGGTCACGCCGGCGGCCACGACCGCCGAGCGGGTCGACCAGCACGTGGTGCTCGTCGACGGCCCCGCCAAGCGCGACGTGCTGGTCGAACTGATGCGTGATGCGAACGTCTCGCGCGCCATCGTCTTCACCCGCACCAAGCGCGGCGCGGACAAGGTGGCGCAGCATCTGGGCGCCGCCGGCGTCGACGCCCAGGCGATCCACGGCAACAAGAGCCAGAACCAGCGCATCCGCGCGCTCGACGGATTCAAGAGCGGCGCGACGCGCATTCTGGTCGCCACCGACATCGCCGCGCGCGGCATCGACGTCGACGGCGTGAGCCATGTGGTGAATTTCGAGTTGCCCGACACGCCCGAGGCCTACGTCCACCGCATCGGCCGCACCGCGCGCGCCGGCGCCTCGGGCCGGGCGATCTCCCTCTGCGACGACGGCGAACGGCCGCTCCTGCGCCAGATCGAGAAACTGACCCGTCAGACGCTGCCGTTCACCGACCGCCGCACCGCCGGCGGCCGTGGCGCGGAACGGCCGCAGCAGCACCGGCCTCACGCCACGCGAGCCGAGGCGCCGCGCCGCGGGGCGGCCGAGCGTCCGCATCGCGAGCCGCGCCCGCACGACGCCAAAGGCTCCGACGGCGCCCGGGCGCTCGCGGCGATCGGCGGCCATGGCCGCCGCGGCGGCGACGCGCGCCGGCAGGGCCGGCCGCGGGGCTGATCGCGACGATCCCGACGACAAAGCGGGCGACCCCGCGGGCGGCGTTTCAAGCCGCCGTGCGGGGTCAATGAGCCTTGGCGGCGTGGCGGAGGGCCATGTCGCTGAGCACGCCGCGCAGCACCTTGCCGTTGCCGGTGCGCGGCAGGCTCGACACCTGGAAGAGGCGCGGGGCGCTCTCGCCCAGGCGACCTTTGAGGTGCGCGGCGAGGGCCGCGAGGTCGAGCGGTTCGTTCGCCACGACCGCCGCCCAGATGCGGATGATTCCGTCGGCGTCGGGCGCCCCGAAGGCGGCGGCTTCGGCCACTTCCCGCCGCTCGTCGAGCGCCTGCTCGATGACCGAGGGCGCAACCTTGACGCCGCCGGCGTTGATCACCTCGCTCGCCCGGCCGCTGAGGATGAGAAGCCCGTCGGCGGTCACGGCGCCGAGATCGCCGGGATAGAACCAGCCGTCGCGGAACTGCTCGGCGGTCGCGATGGGGTCGTTGAGGTAGCCCGAGACCGGGCCTGTTGCGCGCACCCTCAGGAGCCCATGCTCGCCCGGCGGCAGCGGCCGGTGCGTTTCGTCGACCGCCTCGGCGCGCACGCCCGGATGCAGGTAGCCCGCCGCGCCCGGTGTTGCGTCGAGAAGGGCGAAGGGGGCGGAGGCGATGCCGCCCGCCTCGGCCGAGCCGACATGGTTGACGAGGATCGGGCACAGCCGTGCCTCGGCCTGGCGGCGCAGTCTCATGGGAAGCGCGCTGCCGCTGACTTCGACCCGTTGCAGCGTCGGCGGGGGCGGGGCTTCGGGCGGCATGGCGGCCAGGATCTCGGCGAGCACCACCGGCGCGCAGGCGATCGAGGTCACGCCGTGGCGCAGCACAGCCGCATGCAGCGCCGCGGTGTGCGAGAGGACGAGCGCGCCGCCGGCCCACAGCGTGCGCAGCGCCTGGGTCATGCCCCAGGTCGTGTTGAGCGCGACCGCCGGCGCGTGCACGGGAGAAACGGGAACCGTCGCGGTCCACGCGTCATAGGTCCGCCGCGCCATCATGGCGTGATCGACCAGCATGAGTTTCGGGCGCCCGGTCGTGCCGGAGGACGAGAAGATGCGGAAGGGCGCCGCCGGATCGGAATGGATCGGCCCGGTCGGGATGTCGCTCCGTCCCGCCGCCATCCCGTCCCAGAAGCGATCGAGCCGTTCGACCGGCTGGCGCGCGCGGGGCGATCCGGGGGGCGGCGTCGGCTCGCCGCCGCCGAGAAGGCTGAGCTTGAGGCCGCCGGCTTGCGGGGTCGCTGTGGCGACGCCGCGGCGGGCGAGGCCGAGCGCGACGACCAATGCGCGGAAAGAATCGAGGCCGGCGATGTCGAGCCCCACGGCGTCGCCGGCGACAAGGCCGCGGCGTTCGGCCTCGAGGCCGACGAGGTCGATCAGCGCGTCGAGCGCCTCGTAGTCGAGGATCGTGTCGTCAGGCCCGATGAGCGCGGGGCGGTCGGGCGTCGTCAGCGCGAGCCGCCGGAGCGGCTCGGTGACGTTCATGCGGCGGCGAGCGCGGGGCTTTTCCGGCGGAGACGGCGGACGGCGATGAGGCCGGCTGCGCCGACGCCGAGCAAACTCCAGGTGCCGGGCTCCGGCACACCCGCCGGGGTCGCCGCGAACGTGCCGTAGCCCTGGGCGGGGTCGCTGTTGGGGTTGTATGCGAGATAAGTATCCAGGACGACGCCGTCGCCTCCGACGGAGAGATTGAACTCCCACCCGTTGGCAAGCATGAACGCCACTCCCAAACCGCTCAGTGGGAATGCGTTGTCGTTGCCGTAGAAGGTATTCGGGTCCATCAGGTTTGAGATCGTGCTTCCGTCGAAAGTGCCGGTGAACGAGGTGATGAACCCGCCGGTGACGTAGAGCGCGCCGCTTCCGGCCGTCGTGTCAGGCAATTCCCCGGTGAATGACCAGTTATAGCTCTGCGCCTGGGCGGCGCCGGCCATGAGGGCCATTCCGCCCGCAAACGCCATGCCCCAGGTCGCGCCGACGCGGACTTTGGATTTGCTCATCTCGTCCCCAGCCTCGAGTTCGCCTTCGCCGAGGGCCCGGCCGCGATTCCACGTGAGCGGACGTTACGGCATCACAACCGCAACGATCAAGTCTGAATGGCCGCCGAACGCACATTTCCGGGATAGCCGCTGAAACCCGCGCGGGTTCTGTCCGTAACGGTTCTGCGCCGATCGCGAGATCGGCTCGAACCCGGAAGGACATCCCATGAACGCGAGGATTTCACTTGTCGCGGCCGCGCTTGCCGCCGGCGTCGCCTTCGCCGCTCCCGCCATCGCCGACCCAATGGTCGGCGGCGCGCCGATGTATGCGAGCCGCAACATCATCGAGAACGCGGTCCATTCGAAGGACCACACGACGCTCGTCGCCGCGGTCAAGGCCGCGGAACTCGTCGATACGCTCGAAGGGGCGGGGCCGTTCACCGTTTTCGCCCCGACCAACGAGGCTTTCGCCCGCCTGCCCGCAGGCACGGTCGAGAGCCTGCTCAAGCCCGAGAACAAGGCGCAACTGACCGCGGTCCTGACCTATCACGTCGTTCCCGGCCGCCTGACGGCCGCCGACATCGACGGGCTCATCCGGCAGGGCGGCGGCAAGGCGATGCTAAAGACCGTTCAGGGCGAGGATCTGACGTTCGAGCGCATGAACGGCCGCATCTGGGTCATCGACGGCAAGGGCGACAAGGCCGAGGTGACGATCTCGAACGTGATGCAGTCGAACGGCGTCATTCAGGTCATCAACAAGGTCCTGCTGCCGGGCTGAGGCGGGCGAGGGTCGCCAAGGAACCGTCGTTGCGAGGAGCGAAGCGACGAAGCAATCCAGAAGGTCGGACGCTCATCTGTCGGCAAGATGGATTGCTTCCCCCCGGACTTGATCCGGGGGTCGCTCGCAATGACGGTTCCGGCAGGGGGCCGTACGCTCTAGGATGGGGCATGACGTCAGGGCTTCGCGCCGGCGGGAACGCGGCGGCCGGGGAGAGCGATCTCGCCGGCCTGCTCGCGCGCGTCGCCGGGCGCGACGAAGCGGCCTTCGCCGCGCTCTACCGGCTGACCGCCGGCCGCCTCAACGGCGTCGTCATGCGCATCCTGCCCGCGGACACGGCCGCCGAGGCTCTGCAGGACGCCTACGTGCGCGTCTGGGAAAAGGCAGGCGACTTCGATCCGGCGCGAGGCTCGGCGCTCGCATGGATGGCGACGATCGCCCGCAACCGCGCGCTCGACGAGGCGCGCCGGCCGCGCCCGGCGTCGCTCGAGGACATGCCCGAAGGCTTTGAGCCGCAGGCCGAACCGGTCGATCCGCTCGCCGCCCGCGACACGGCTGAGGGCCTTCAGGCCCTCATCGAGTGCCTCAAGGGACTGGACGAAGAGAAGCGCGCCATCCTGCTCTTCGCCTATTATCGCGGCGCGAGCCGGGAAGCGCTGGCGAAGCGCTTCGGCGCGCCGGTCGCGACGATCAAGACATGGCTGCGCCGCAGCCTCGCAAGCTTGAGGACGTGTCTCGAGTCATGACGCCCGACGACGATCTCGCCGCCGCCGAATACGCGCTCGGCACGCTGTCGCCGGGCGAGCGGGCGACGCTCGCCGCGCGCCGGCTCAGCGAGGCCGACCTCGACGCCGCGATCCGCGCCTGGGAGGCGCGCCTCGCCCCGCTCGCCGAGGCCGCGGCGCCGATCGAGCCGGCGGCGGACTTTCTTCCCGCGATCGAGGCGCGGATAAGAACTGCGCGTCCCCTCGCGCCCGCGTCCGCCGCTGCTTCCGCGACCGCGCGTGAGCCGGATCACGCGGTCGCCGAATGGCGGCGGCGCGCGGCGCGCTGGCGCACGGCGGCGATCGCCGCATCCTCGGTCGCGGCGCTCCTCGCCGTCGGGCTCGCCGTGCGCGAGACCGGGCGTTCGTCGGCGCCGAGGCAATATGTGGCGATCCTGCAGAAGGACGCAGCCTCGCCAGCCTTCGAGGTGACGGTCGATCTCGACCGACAGGAGTTTTCGGTCAGCCCGCTCGCCGCTTCTCCCCCACCGGGCAAGTCGTACGAACTCTGGATCATCGACCCGCGGCTCGGGCCGCCGAAGTCGCTCGGGGTGATCGACGAGGCGCGACGCGGCGCGAGCCTTGGATCTTACGACCGCGCAATCGTCGAGGGGGCGACCTACGCCGTCACCGTCGAGCCTCCGGGCGGTTCGCCCGACGGCAAGCCGTCGGGGCGCCGGTCTTCGTCGGCAAGCTCATTCCGGTCGGGCCGTAGCGCCCGATCTTCGGGAACGGGTAACTGCCAAGGTGGGGCCGATCCAAACACTGACCTCGTCCTGAGGAGCCTGCGAAGCAGGCGTCTCGAAGGACGTTCCAGACTGGGCCGGACGTATCCGCTGGAGCGTCCTTCGAGACGCGTCGCCTGCGGCGCCGCTCCTCAGGACGAGGCCCTCGGTGGGGTGCTTGGCAGTTACGGGAACGGTCGATGAAGCGCGCGCGGCGCTACAGGCGGCCAGCCAGGGCGCCGCGCGGCGCCCGCGAGCCCGGGATCGCTCCGCGCCAGCCCTGGGTCAGGACGCGGGGCGGTTGGTTGTCCCGAGGCTGAGCGCGAGTTCGATCAGGGCGGTCCGCACTTCGCGCTGCCTGATCTTGAGGAATGC
The DNA here is from genome assembly GCA_963829505.1 of uncultured Alphaproteobacteria bacterium. Lineage (GTDB taxonomy): Bacteria > Pseudomonadota > Alphaproteobacteria > Rhizobiales > Beijerinckiaceae > Roseiarcus. The sequence continues at coordinate 1,588,718 of CAWHIL010000003.1, read as the reverse complement.
GCGGATGAGCGCGGCGCCTTCCTCTGGCGAAACCGCGTCGGCTGAGGACGCGGTCGGCGCCTTTCCTCCTTCGGGCAAAGCCGGGGCCGCGGAAACCGCAGCTGTCCGCTTGGGAGGGGGCGGCGGAGCAGGAAACGCTTTCGACGGCTGCTTCGTGTCGGGCGAGATCCCCATGGCCGTCAACTCCTACACACGCAAGTTGGCAGGTGAATATTAACCGTAAACTGCATCTGCCCCGCAATCAGGGATTGTACTTAGTTGCCGGAAGCGATCCGGCTCGCGTGGCAGGTTGCCGCGGAGCCGCCCGTCGCGAGCAGGCTTGAGAGGTAACCGCGTCAACAATATGTCCGCGATTTCAGGCCGCCGATAGAGGCCGCGCCACTTCCTCGAGCGGCCGGCGCTCGGCGGCGACCGCAAAGAGCGCCGCCACGGCCGCTGCGGCGAGCATGAGGACGGCGGCGAAGGCGTAGCCCGCAAAAACGCTCGCGCGCGAGCCGCCGCCGATCAGCGAGCCGAAGATCGCCGGCGCTGCGACGCCGCCGAGCCCGGTACCGATGGCGTAGAAGATCGCGATCGTCAGAGCCCGGATCTCGATCGGGAAAGTCTCGCTGACGGTGAGATAGGCCGCGCTCGCCGCAGGCGAGGCGAAGAAGAAGACGATCATCCAGCCGATCGTCTGTCCCATGGCCGAGAGGAGGCCGCGCTCGAAGGCGAGGCCGACGACGATGAGCAGGACGCCGGAGAGCGCGTAGGTCGCCACGATCATCGGCCGCCTGCCGATTGTGTCGAAGAGCGGCCCGAGCGCCACGGGGCCGAGGAAATTGCCGGCGGCGAAGGGGAGGATGTACCAGCCGACGTCGCTCGCAGCAACGCCGTAGAAGGTCGTCAGAACAAGCGCGTAGGTGAAGAAGATCGCGTTGTAGAAGAAGGCCTGCGCCGCCATCAGCGCCAGTCCGACCAGCGACCTCAGGCGAAACGTGAAGAAGAGCGCCGTGAACGCCTCGGAGAGCGGCGTGTGGGTGCGCGAGCGAAGCCGGATCGCCTTCTCCGGCGCAACGTCGACGAGGCTCGCGCCCGCGTCGCGGAAGCGCTGCTCGATCCCGGCCACGACCGTTTCGCCCTCCGGCTCGCGGCCGTGAATGGCGAGCCAGCGCGGGCTCTCCGGAATCCACATCCGCATGAAGAACACGACGAGGCCGATCGCCGCGCCGGTCAGGAAGGCGAGGCGCCAGCCGACCTCGGGCGAGAACAGGACCGGGTTGAGAAGCCCCACCGCGACGAGCGCGCCGAGCGCCGCCCCGAGCCAGAAGCTGCCGTTGACCATGAGGTCGAGGCGGCCGCGATAGCGGGCGGGAATGAGCTCCTGGATGGTCGAATTGACCGCGGAATACTCCCCGCCGATGCCGGCCCCGGTGATGAAGCGGAAGAGATAGAACGAGGCGGAACTCCACGCCGCCCCTGTCAGCGCGGTCGCGACGAGATAGACCGCGATGGTGGTGAAGAAGAGCGTCTTGCGTCCGAGGCGGTCGGTCAGCCAGCCGAAACCGAGCGCGCCGATGACCGCGCCGGAAAGATAGGCGCTGGCGGAGAAGCCGACGGCGGCGTCGGAGAAATGCAGCGCCGGGCTCGCCTTCAGGGCGCCGGCGACCGAGCCGGCGAGCGTCACTTCGAGCCCGTCGAGAATCCAGGTGATTCCGAGCGCCGCGATGACGAGGACGTGGAACCGTCCCCACGGCAGGCGCTCGAGCCGGGCCGGGATCAGGGTTTCGACGATTCCGGGGCTTCGACCGGGCTCGCGAGGCGGCGAACGCTCTGGCGGCTGAAGGTTCGAATCCGTCGTCACCTTAAGCGCATCTCGACGAGGCTCCCCAGCTCAACGCGAAACGACCGCCTGTGAACGCGCGCCGCGGCGCGTGGGTTCCCGGCCGCCGATCGGACGCAATCGCCTTCGCGCCGGCGGACCGGACAGAATGCAGCCGAAAATTTGTGTATCAAACGACCCATGACGAGGTTCGCTGGTTCGCGCCAGAAGCGCGCGCTTTCGCTGGCCGTGCTCGCGCTCGCGTCGCTTGCGGGTTCGGCCGCGGCCGGCGGGAACGCGCCCTGCGGCGATCCCGGGGGCGATGGCGCAAGGCGCGCTGACGCCGCCCTCGCGGCGATGACGCAAGCCGAGAAGCTTGCGCTCGTCCACGGCGTCCTCGGGGCGCCGTCCAGGGAAAAGCGAAGCCCGCCGGCGCGCTCGGCTCGGCGGGCTTCGTGCCGGGCGTCCCGCGGCTCGGCGTCCCGGCCCTGCAGGAGACCGACGCGGAACTCGGCGTCGCCAATCCGGGCGAGATCCGCGGCGGCGACACGGCCACCGCCATGCCGTCCGATCCGGCGCTCGCGGCGACCTTCGATCTGGCGCTCGCGCGCCGCCAGGGGGAGAGCGTCGGCGCCGAGGCGGGGCGAAAGGGGTTCAACGTCCTGCTCGGGGGAACGGCGAACCTGATCCGGGACCCGCGCGGCGGCCGGACGTTTGAATATTTTTCCGAAGACCCGCTGCTGACCGGCCTCATGGCGGGCGCGACGATCGCGGGCGTGCAAAGCGAGCGCGTGATCTCGACCGTCAAGCATTTCGCCCTCAACGATCAGGAGAGCGACCGAAAGCGGATCGACGTGCGGATCGACAGGGCGGCGGCGCGCGAGTCCGATCTTCTGGCGTTCGAGATCGCCGTCGAGCGGGGCAGGCCGGGCGCGGTCATGTGCGCCTATAACGCCGTCAACGGCGTTCATGCCTGCGAAAATTCGTGGCTTCTCGGCGACGTGCTCAAGGGCGACTGGGGTTTTCGGGGCTTCGTTCTCTCCGACTGGGGCGCCGTTGCCTCGACCGCTCCGGCGGCGCTTGCCGGGCTCGACCAGGAATCGGGCGAGGAAGCCGACGCGCGGCCCTATTTCGCGGCGTTGGGCCATGAGATCGACGCCGGCCATGCGCCCCAGGCGCGGCTCGACGACATGGCGCGGCGCATCCTCACCTCGATCTTCGCCTGCGGTCTCGGTGAGGGCGCCACGGCTGCTGCGACGGACCGGCCGTCGGCCGAGGAGACGGCGCGGAAGATCGAGCAAGAGGGCGCGGTCCTCCTGCGCAACGACGGCCTTCTGCCGCTCGCCTCAACGTTACGCCATGTGCTCGTCATCGGCGCGCACGCTGACAAGGGCGTCCCTTCGGGCGGCGGGTCCTCGCAGGTCGTTCCAAGAGGCGGGATTGCCCTGAAGCAGCCGGAGGGAACGGGCCGCGACATGATCTTCGATCCGGGCTCGCCGCTCGAGGCGTTGCGCCGGCGCCTGCCGCAGACGATTGTCGACTATGACGACGGCGCCGATGCAGCGCGCGCCGCCGCAAAGGCGGCTTCGGCCGATGTGGCGATCGTCTTTGCCGATCAGTATCTGACCGAAGGCGACGACGCGCCGAGCCTCAGCCTGCCAAAGGGCCAGGACCCGCTCATCGACGCAATTGCGCGCGCCAATCCGCGCACCGTCGTCGTCCTCGAAACCGGTGGCCCGGTCATGATGCCGTGGCTCGTGAGGACCGCCGCGGTGCTGGAGGCCTGGTATCCGGGGCAGGAAGGGGGAGAGGCGATCGCCGACATTCTCGTAGGGGGCGTCAATCCGTCGGGCCGGCTGCCGATGACCTTCCCGGCGGCCGAGGCCCAACTGCCGCGCCCGAAAATTGGCGGCGGCGCCGGCTTTCGCCGGATCGCGCGGCCCGTCGCCGTGACCTATGGCGAAGGCGCCGCGGTCGGCTATCGGTGGTTCGCGCAAAGAGGCGAGACGCCGCTGTTCCCGTTCGGCTTCGGGCTCGCCTACACGACGTTCACGCTCGGCGACCTCGCCGTCGTCGTCGACGGCGCGCACGCCGAGGCTGCGCTCGACGTGACGAACACAGGCGCGCGGGCGGGGGCTGCGGTTCCGCAAATCTACGTCACCGGCCCCGACGGCTCGGGAGTGGGCTTGCGGCTTGCGGGATTCGGCCGGGTCGAGCTTGCTCCCGGCGAGACGCGCCGGGTCACGATCGCCGTCGACCCGCGCCTCATCGCGACCTTCGACGAGCCGCATCGCCGCTGGCGGATCGCGCCGGGCGCCTACACGTTCAGCGCCGGCTTCGATGCGACGCGGCTCGACAACTCGGCCGAGGCGGAACTTCCCGAAGGCGACCTGCCGCCGTAGCGGAACGAGCCTTTGAGCGAAGCGAGGCCCTTCCGCAGACGACCAAAGCGGCTAAAGTGGCCACATCTGACCACTTTAGGCCGGATCGGCCCCATGCGAACCGTCAACCTCAAGGAGGCCAAAGCCGGTTTCTCCCACCTCGTCGACGCGGCGCTCAAGGGGGAGTTCGTGACCATCACCCGTCACGGCAAGCCTGTCGCGGCGGTTGCCTCGATCGAAGCGGCGGAGGTCGCCCGCAAGGCGTTTGGGCGCAAGCGGCGGGGACTCGTCGCCTACATCAGGACCATTCCGTCCGGCGACTTCGAGCGCAATTGCTCGCCGTCATGAGATACGGACCTGTCTTCCGCGTCGCGATGTCTTCGACCGAAACGACCGACAAGATTTAAGGCCGTCGTCACCACTTCGCGAACGCCCGGGCGACGCGGCGCAGAAAAGCCTTGCGGCGCGGCTCGGTCGAGAAATTCATGTTGTAGAGGGCGTAATAGTCGAAGGGCCCTTCCGGATCGATCAGCACGCCGATGTTGTCGCGCACGAAGCGGCGCGCCGGGTCGCCCTTCAGCGCGACGTCGGACCGGCTCTCGCCGTAGGCGCAGACGGCGCCGATGCGGCGAATGTGCTGAAGGTTGGCGTGAAAGACGCCGTCCGCGTCGATGACGGTCGCGACGCCCGGCACGAACACCCTCTGAAAATATCCCTGCAGGATCGCCGGCAGGCCGTCGAACCAGACGGGAAAGACGAGGACGAGCGCTTCCGCCGCGCGCAACCGCTCGACGTAGCCCTCGACCTCTTGCGTGTTCTTCGTCACGTCGACATAGACGCGCATCTGCCCGGCCGAGAGCGCCGGATCGAACGCCTCCGCGTAGAGGTCGAGGTCGTCGACGCTATGCCCGCCGGCCTCGAGCGCTTCGACGAGTCGCAAGTGGACCGCTGACAGAAAGCTCGTTTTCAGCGGATGGGCGTGGACGACGAGAACCCGCAAAGCTCAGGCTCCGGCCGCGGCTTCGCGGCGCAGGCGCCGGAGCGGATGGCGCTCGCCCGCGACGAGAAACGCGATCTCCGGCGGCTTCGTCAGCATCTCCCGGATCGTGTCCTCGACGACCCGGTCCTCCTTGGTGACGCGCTCGCGGAAGTGCAGGAGCTCGAGCCACGATTCGATCATGTAACCCTCTTCGAACCGGCCGGGCTCGGCCATGTCCTCGAACACGCCCCAGGCGAACGCGCCGTCGCGCCGCCGCTGCTCGCCGAGTTCGTCGATCGCATGCAGGAAGCGGTCCCGCCCCTCGGCGTCGATGAAATAGACGATCTTCACCAGAACCGGCCCTCGGTCGTCGGCGATCTCCTCGACGGCCTCGGGACGGCGATAGTGGAGGGAGGGCGAAAGGTCGATCGCCTCGGCCTGTTGCAGTTTCCAGCGCCAGCTCAGCGGGATGGCGATCAGCGCCCCCGCCGCGGCGGCCATGAGCGCGCGATCGAGTCCGAAGGTCGCCGCGGCCTGGCCCCAGAGCGCGCTGAAGGCGGCGACCACGCCGAAGATGACAGTCAGGAAGATCGCAAGGCCACGGCCCCGCACCCATCCCGGCAGGACGTTCTGCGCCGAGACATAGAGGCTCGTCAGGATCAGCACCCAGGCGAAGCCCCCGCAGACGCAGGCCGCGGCGAGGACCGCGAAATCGCGGCTCGTGCCGAACAGGGCGAGCGTCGCCGCCGTGCCGAGCGAGCCGAGGACGGTCAGCCAGTCGAGGTTGACGAACTTGCGCAGGATGCGCTGGGCGAGCGAGCCGGCGATGGCGCCGACGCTGACGAGGCTCAGCAGGAAGCCGTAATGCTCGGCGCCTTCGCCGGACGCGCGGGCGATCAGCGGCATGAGCCCGAGATAGGCCGCGGTGAATGGATAGATGGCAAGCGTGCGGATGAGCGTCGCGCGGAAGAGAGGGTTGTTGGCCGCATGCCGGATGCCGGTGCGCACGGCGCCGCTCAGCCGCTCGGCCGGCAGGGAGGCGGTCCGCTTGACCGGCTGGCGCCAGATGAGGAGCGCTGCGACCACGAAGACGTTGGTCGCCGCGAAGACGAAATACGGCGTCGAAAGGCCGGTATGGATGATCGCGACGCCGGCGAGCGCGGGGCCGAGCGCGCGGCTCAGATTGTAGGCGACGCCGTTGGCCGCGATCGCGCCCGCAAGGTCGGAACGCGGGACGAGCAGCGGCAGGACCGCAAGCCAGGCGGGCGCGTTCACCGACCATGCGGCGCTGAGCACGAAGGTGTTCACGAGCAGGAGGACCGGCGACACGAGCTTGAAAAAGACGAGGGCCGCGAACATCGCCACGAGCACGGCGATGACGCAGGAATTGAAGAGGATCAGCCGGCGCGAATCGACGATGTCGGCGAGCGCGCCGGCCGGCAGGGTGAAGAGGAACATCGGCAGCGTGGTCGCGACCTGGACCAGCGACACTTCGAGCGGCTCGAGCGCAAGCGTCGTCATCAGCCAGCCGGACGCCGTGTCGTACATGGCGATTCCGACGAGCGCGACGGCGCTGGCGAGCCAGAGGACGGCGAAGGGCCGGTGCGCGAACGCGCCGAGCCACGCCTCTTCGGCGGCGGGCGCTTCCGGGACAGGCTTATCCATGCGCGGCCATTCTTCGTCCTCGCTCCGCGTCCGTCGAGAGGCTAATGAGACGCGAGCACGCAGCGTTCGCCGCGCAGGAGAAGGTCCCGCGTCACGCCGCCGAAGGCCCATTCGCGCAGGCGGCTGTGGCCGAAGGCCCCCGCGACGATGAGGTCGGCGTCGAGGTCGCGCGCGGAAGCGTCAAGCTTTTCGGCGAGGCTTCCGTCGCAGCTCGCCGCCGCGCAGTCCGCCTTGATCCCGTGGCGGTCGAGCCATGCCTTCACGTCGCCGAGCCGCCGTTCGGCCGCCTCGCCGCCGCCTTCGACGATTTCGACCACGTTCACCCGCGTCATCGCCTTCAGCACGGGCAGCGCGTCGGCGAGCGCCCGGCGGGCCTCGCGCGCGTCCTTGAAGCAGACGAGCGCCTGCCGGAAGGCGAAGCCCGACGCGCCCTGCGGGACGATGAGGATGGGCCGGCCCATTCGCATCAGGAGATCGCCGACCTCCGCCTGGCCCGAGGCAAAGACCGAATGATCGGCGCCGTCGATCGCCGCGATCACGAGGTCGGCGGCGCGCGCTTCCGCCGCGACAAACTCCCACGCCGGCCCGAAGGTCATCTGCGCCCGCCATTCGAGCGCCTTGGCGCCGAGCCTGGCGCGGAACTCCTGCTCGGCCGCCGCCGCCTGCTCGGCGAAGCGGTGCGGTTCGTAGTCGTGCGGCTCGACGAGGCCCGCGCCGCGGACGCCGGGGTGGGCCGAGACCTGATGGGCCGCGATGCCGATAACGCCTGACCCCAGCCGCTCCGCGAGGTCTGCCGCGACCGCGAGCGGCCCGGCGTGCGGCCGGCCGGGGCGCATGCAGACCATCAATGTGGAAAGATCCAATCCGTCCTCCATGACCACGAAGGGCGCCCGAGGGACCCCGAAAGGCGCCAGGACAAAAGGCAATTCCTTCACGCGCCAGGAGCGCCGGCGCGGTCGTCGTTCCGTGTCCATTGAAAGCGCGTTGTTTTAAGGCTTTCTTAGGACCCCGCCGCTCATGGCGCAACGTCCCTGCGGGACGTCCCGGGGCGACTTGAAATCGGCGGATTGGTCCGCCATGTCCCCCTTCGCTTATCCCCTTCCGGGGACGGCGGGAGCCCATTCCTTGACGACCGAGCCCTTGCCCACTGCGGACCCGCCGAGGAGCGCGCGATCGCATTGGGGCGTGTTCGCCAGCCGCGCCTTCACCGTCATCCTCGTCGCAAGCTCGCTCTCGAACGTCGGCATTGCGATGTTCGACACGTCGATGAGCTGGCTGATGACCAGCCTCAATCCCAATCCGATGATGGTGTCGGCGGTGCAGGTGGCGACCATGCTGCCGATGTTCCTCCTCACCGTGCCGGCAGGCGCGCTCGCCGACATCCTGGACTCGCGGCGCCTCCTGATCGGCGCCCAGGTCGCGGTCGCGGCGATCTCGATCGTCTTCGCGGCGGTGGTCAGCGCCAAGGCGGCGACGCCGATGAACCTTCTCTGGACGACGTTCGCGCTCGGCGCCGGGGGCGCGCTCGCCGCGCCCGTCTGGCAGCTCGTCATCCCGAGGCTCGTGCCGAAGGAAGAACTCGACAGCGCCATCGCCGTCAACAACGCCTCCTACAGCGTCAGCCGCGCCGTCGGCCCGGCGCTCGGCGGTCTCGCGATCGCCGCCTTCAGCATCGACCTTCCCTTCTGGTGCTATGTCGCGGGGAACCTCGCGATCGTCGCCGCAATCGTCTGGTGGCGCTGCCCCGTCAGGGTGAAGGAGACGCTGCCGGCCGAGCGGCTGACGAGCGCCGTCAAGACGGGCCTGCGCTATGTGCGCAACAATCGCGACATGGACTCGACGCTGATCCGCGCCGTCGCCTTCTTCCTGTTCGGCAGCGCCTATTGGGCGCTCCTGCCGCTCGTGGCGCGCAAGGAAATGCAAAATGGCGCCGCCCTCTACGGCGTGCTGCTCGGCGCGATCGGGGTCGGGTCGATCCTCGGCTCGCTCGCGCTCGGGCGGTTGAAGGAGCGGTTCGGCCCGGACCGGCTGGCGATGTTCTCGACGATCGGCACGATCGCGGCGCTTGCGATGTATGCGGCGGCGCAGACCCCGGCGCTGTCGTTCGCCGCGAGCCTTGTCGCAGGGGCGTCATGGACGGTGATGATGACGACGCTCTTCGTCTCGGCCCAGGTCGCGTTGCCCGACTGGGTGCGCGGGCGGGGGATGGCCATTCTGCTCACCGCCTATTTCGGCGCCATGACGGCGGGCAGCGCCCTCTGGGGCGAGGCGGCGAGCCTTTGGGGCGTGCCGACCGCTTTGAACATCGCGGCGGCCGGGGCTCTCGTCGCCATGCTCATAACCCTGAACCGCACGTTGCAGAGCGCCGCCGCGCTCGACCTGACGCCCTCGATGCACTACCGCGACCGTGTCTTCCCGCTGCATGTCGACGACAACCAGGGGCCGGTGCTGGTGACCGTCGAGTACCGGCTCGATCCGGAGAACCGCATGGCGTTTCTCGAGGCGATGCAGGAGGTCGGGCACGAACGCAAGCGCGACGGCGCGTTCGCCTGGAACATCTTCGACGACGCCGCCGACATGGGCCGGGTGGTCGAAACCTTCCTCCTCCAGTCGCTGCTCGAACTGAAGCGCCTTCGCGCCCGGGTGACCAAGGCCGATCAGGTGGCCGAGGCGCAGGCGCACAAGTTCCTGACCGAGCCTCCGAAGCCGACCTTCCTCGTCGCCCCGGCGCGGCACCGGGCGCCGCGCGGCAGGCCGACCGTGCTTGCGCCGGCGGCCGTCACCATCGAGGGATGAGGCGGCTCGAGAGGGAGCGCGCTCTCGCGCTATCTTGCGAAGACGCGCCGAATGTCGGCCGGCGCTTCGACCGGATCGCGGATGTCGAGGTGCGCCTCGATGTGCCCGAGATGCGCCTCCATGAGCGCCGCCGCGCGTTGTCCCTCGCCCTTTTCGAGCGCCGTGACCAGCGCGGCGTGGTCGTCCTCGTGGCAGGAGCGCCCGGCGCGCGACCCATAGAGGCCAATGATCAGCGACGTGCGCGCCACCAGTTCCTCGAGGAACTTCGCCAGCACCGCGTTGCCGGCGGCTTCCGCGAGGCGGAGATGAAACTGCCCTGAGAGGCGGATCGCCTCGCTCCGGTCGCCGCCGGCTTCCGCCGCGCCGCCTTGGCGCGCGTTGTCGCTGAGATCGGCGAGCGCGGCCGCCCCGATCCGCTCCGCCGCCGCAAGCACGATCGAACGCTCGATCGCGCAGCGCGCCTCGAAGACGTCGCGCGCCTCGTCGGCATCGGGGCTCGCGACGAACGCGCCGCGGTTCGGATGAAGCGTGGCCACGCCCCGCTCAGCGAGCACGACGAGCACGCGCCGGATCTGCGTGCGACTACAGTCGAACGCCTCGCAAAGAGCGGCCTCGGGAAGCTTGGCGCCGGCGCCGAGCTTCTGCTCCATCACCGCGGTCACGACGCGCTCGACGATCTCCGCGTCGGACGGCGGCCGACGAAGCCTGTCCTCGATCAGCGCCATTGCTTCGCCCTTCAGTTCCCAGGACCGGCCGGCGGTCCCGGCACGAGTCTTGTTGTCCCTCATAGTCACGATTCGCCCCGGTCGGCCCAAGCCGATGTTTGGCGATTTCGTCGCCAGAGGCGTGCCGCTTCCTTGCGCTTGTGCACATATTTTGGCGGATTGTCGACAATCATGCTTCTTCTTGTTGACAGAATAGTGTCCGGGACGCAGCCTGTCGCTCGTCCCGCGCGGCGCGCGATCCTCGCCCTTCGCGCGCCGCGGTCCGAACCCGGAGGAACTTTTCGAAATGACCCCCCGCACGACTGTCCGCGCCGGCCTCCTCGGGCTCGCGTCGTTCCTCGCCCTTACAGCCGCCGCTCCCGCCGATGCGGCCAATCCCGTTCTCAAGATCGGCTTCGTCGGCGTGACCAGCGGGCCGGCCGCCGCCTGGGGCACCTCCAACGTCCGCTCGATGCAGACGCTCGCCGAGTGGTGGAACGCGCAAGGCGGCGTGAAGATCGGCGACAAGACCTACGACGTCGACGTCGTCACGTTCGACGATCAGAAGGATCCGAAGCGCGCCATCGCCGGCATGGAGAAGATGGCCCAGGAGGGCATCCACTACGTCGTGGGGCCGAACGTCGACGACGGGGCTGCGGCGGTGCGGCCGGTCGCGGAGAAGGCCGGCATCATCTACTTCCCGTACGCTTTCCCGAAAGAGCTCTACACCAAGCCCGCCTCGAACGCGGTGCTCGGCATGGTCGCGAGCTATCAATCCGGCCCGGCGATCTACAAGTACCTGAAAGAGAACAAGGGCGTGAAGACGGTCGCCTTCGTCGCGGCCAACGAGTCCGACCCCTTGAGCCAGCGCGACAACGGCGTCGCCGCCGCCAAGGCGCTCGGCCTCGAGATCGTCGCCGACAAGGACACCTACCAGAACGACACGCGCGACTTCACGCCGGTCCTGACGCCGATCGTCAAGCTGAACCCGGATCTTCTCGTGCTGTCGGGCGTGGCGCCCGCCAACGCGCCGCTGCTCATCCGCTCGGCGCGCGAACTCGGCTTCAAGGGCCTCATCTCGACCGAGACGGCGCAGGACGCCAAGGTGCTCGAGGAGGGCGCGGGCGAGCTCGCCAACGGCTTCATCTCCGTCGGCGGCGCTTCGACGCCGGCGATCAGATCGAAGGCGATGGAGGAGTTCATCGACCGCTACACCAAGAAGTTCGGCGAATACAACGACGAGTTGAACACCAAGGTGTACGCGCTCGAATACATCGTCGACACGCTGAAGGCGAACCCGAAGGCGATCGACGATATCGCGGAGTTCAAGTCGACGATGGACGCATTCGCCGCGCCGAACCCCTATCTCAAGGACGAAAGCGCCAGGCTTCACTACGTCGGCTCGACTTCGTTCGGCCAGAAGCGCCAACTCGCGGTGCCGCTCGTCGTCAACGAATACAAGGACGGCAAGTTCGAGACGCTGTTCATCGCCAACGTGGACTGACGCCGAATGCCCCTCTCCCTCGCCGGAGAGGGTCAGGGGCGAGGGGGCGACCCTTCCCCCTCAGGGGGAAGGTGGACGCGCTGAAGGCGCGGCCGGATGAGGGGTTTGCTCGGCGGTCCCTCATCCGTCGCCTTCGGCAACAAGGCCGGGTCGGAGCCCGGCCACTCCTCTCCCCCGGGGAAGAAGGACGCCAATCCCGGCTCGTTCTATTCGCGAGGGACAGTCACGGCATGGAGCAGGTGATCGCCAACGGGCTCTATCTCGGCGCGCAATACGCGCTGATCGCGCTCGGTCTGACGCTCATCTTCGCCCTCATGAACGTGCTCAATTTCGCCCACGGGCAGATGTATGTGCTCGGCGGCTTCGTCGTCTACGAGATCTACGGCCTGATGAAGCTGCCGTTCGTCGTGGCCCTGCTCGCAGCCGCCGTGACGCTGGCGATCCTCGGCGGGCTCGTCGAGCGCTTCCTCTTCCGCACCGTGATCCGCCGCTCGGAGCGCGAGGAGAGTACGATGCTGCTCGCCGCCGGCATCGCCTATTTCCTCGACGCCGCGATCCTGCTCATCTTCGGCGAGAAGCAGCGCGGGGTGCGCAAGATCGTCGGCGGCGTCTTCATGGCGGACAATCTCATCCTGCCCTGGGACCGCATTCTGGTCGCGGGCCTCGCGGTCGCCTTCATCGTCGCCTTCATCCTGATGATGCAGTTCACCAAGCCCGGCCGGGCGATGCGCGCCATGGCGCAGGACCGGACGGCGGCGCAGCTCATGGGCGTGCCCGTGCAATTCTACGGGCTTGTCGGCTTCGCGCTCGGCGCCATGCTGGCGGGCCTCGTCGGCGGCCTCCTCGTCACCATCACCGGCGTCAATTCCGGCATCGGCGGGCCGATCTCGATCAAGGCCTTCATGATGGTGATGATCGGCGGCGCGGGCGTCGTCGGGGGGGCGATCGCCGGCGGTTTCATTCTCGGCATGCTCGAGTTGGTGGGGCTCACCGTTCTGCACGCCTACGGCGACATCACCTATCTCGCCATCTTCGTCGCCCTGATGGTCTTCCTCGCGGTGAGGCCCAACGGGCTCATGGGCAAGCCATGGGGATGAGCGCAATGACGCGGATGGAGCGGGGAGCGCGCGCGGCGGGGGTCGCGGTCTTTCTGATTGTCGTCTTCGTCGCGATCCCGGTCGCCATTGCCGAGACCGGCCGCACCGACCTCTATTACACGCTGAGCTCGGTGGCGCTGCTGGCGATCGCGAGCGGGGGCGTGTGGCTCACCTTCTACATCGGCCGCATCAACATCGGGCAGGGCGCGTGGGCGCTGGTCGGCGGCTACGTCTCGGCGATCCTCGTTGTGACCTACGGCGTGTCGTTCTGGCTCAGCCTGCCGCTCGCCGGTCTCGCCTGCGCGCTCTTCAGCGTCCTCATCGGCGTGCCGATCCTGAGATTGCGCGGCGTCTATTTCGCCATGGTGACGCTGGTCCTGACCGAAGTGGCGCGTCTCACCGCCCTCGCGCTTCCCGTAACCGGCGGCGCGAGGGGCATCACCAACATTGCCCCGCCGGGGCCCATCGGCGTCTTCGGCCTGACGATCGTGCCGGGTTTCGACACGTTCGCCGAGCGCAACGAAGCGTTCTATTTCCTTTCCGCCGCGATGATGACGCTTTGCTTCGCCGGCCTCTGGCGGCTCGTCCATTCGCGCATCGGCAAATTGTTCGCGGCGCTGCGCCAGAACGAGGACCTCGCCTCGTCGATGGGCGTCAACGTGCCCGTCCTGCGCGTTGTCGCCTACGCCATCTCGTCCTTTCTCGGCGGGATAGGCGGCGCCATCTTCGTCGCCATCGCCCAGTCGATCTATCCGTCGAGCTTCACCATCAACGACAGCGTGAATTTCATGCTGAACTGCTTCCTTGGCGGACTGGGATACGTGTTCGGTCCGATGCTCGGCACGCTCGTCCTCTATTTTGGCTGGGACCTCCTGTTCCAGACCGGCGAGTACCAGCTCCTGATCTATTCGGGCGTGATGATCCTGCTCATGCTCGTCCTGCCGAACGGGCTCCTGAGCCTGCGGTGGCGATCGCGGAAGCCGTCATGACGGCGCCGATCCTCACGGTTCGCGACCTTACCAAACGCTACGGCGGCCTGACGGCGGTCAACGAGGTCGCTTTCGATGTTCAGCCGAACGAGATCCTGTCGATCATCGGCCCGAACGGGGCGGGCAAGTCGACGATCTTCAAGCTCATCTCCTCCTTCGTGAAGCCGACGCGCGGCGAAGTCCGCTTTCAGGGCGAGGTGATCTCCGGGCTCGCGCCCCATATCGTGGCGCGCAAGGGAATCGTGCGCACCTTCCAGGAGACGACCATCTTCAAGGGCATGACGGCGCGCGACAGCGTCGTCGTCGCGCATCATCTGCGGTCGCATGCGAGTCTCTGCGGGCTTCTATGTCGGCACGATCGCCGCCCGGCGCGACGAGGAGGCTTTCGGCCGCTCCGCCGACGAAATCCTCGACTTTCTCGGCCTCGGCGGCGTGAAGAACGAGCTTGCGAGCAATCTTCCGCAGGGAAGCCTGCGCGCGCTCGGCATCGCAATCGGACTCGCTGCGGACCCGAAGATCCTCCTGCTCGACGAGCCTTTCGCCGGCATGAACGTCGACGAGACGAACCAGGCCGTCGAGCGGGTGCGGGCAGTGCGCGACCGGGGCGTCACATGCCTCCTCGTCGAGCACGACATGCCGGCGGTGATGAAGATTTCCGACCGCATCGTCGTCATCAATTTCGGCGTCAAGATCGCGGAGGGAACGCCGGCCGAGATCCGGGCGAACGAGAAGGTCGTCGAGGCCTATCTCGGCGTCGAAGACGAGTCGATCGGGCTTTAGCGCGAGATATGCTTGCGCCCGCTGACCCTCGCCCTGCCGGCTTCGCCGGCTCTCCCTCTCCCGATGGCAGAGGGGGATCCCTTCCCCCTCAACGGGAAGGTGGCGCGACCCCCGGACTTGATCCGGGGGGCCGGATGAGGGTCTAGCGATGGCGATGCTCGCGCTCGATAACGTCGAGCTCTTTTACGATCACGTCTACGCCCTCAAAGGCGTTTCGCTCGACCTCGAGGCGGGCGAGACGGTGGCGCTCATTGGCGCCAACGGCGCGGGGAAGTCGTCGATCCTGCGCGCCATCACCGGCCTCAGCCGCATCCGCAAGGGGTCGATCACGTTCGAGGGCCGCCGCCTCGACGGTCTCGATCCGGCGGCGATCGTGAAACTCGGCATCGCGATGGTTCCGGAGGGGCGGCGGGTTTTTCCCTTCATGAGCGTGCGCGACAACCTGCTCATGGGCGCCTTCTCGCGCTCGGATGCGAGCGGCGTGCGCGGAAGCCTCGACGATGTGCTGCATCGCTTTCCACGGCTCAAGGATCGCCTGCGCCAGCAGGCAGGCACGATGAGCGGTGGCGAACAGCAGATGCTGGTGATCGGCCGGGCGCTCATGGCGAAACCGAAGCTCCTCCTGCTCGACGAGCCGTCGCTCGGCGTCGCGCCCAAGATCGTCCAGGACATCGCCCGCTCGATCGTCGCCATCAACCGCGACGAGAAGGTGAGCGTGCTGCTCGTCGAGCAGAATTCGCGCATGGCGCTGCGCGTCTCGCATCGCGCCTACGCGCTCGCGACCGGCTCGATCGCGCTCTCCGGCCGCTCGGCCGATCTCGTCCGCGACGAGCGCGTGCAGAAGCTCTATCTCGGCGGCGAAGTGTCGTGAGTTCGCAATGACAAGCGTCATCCCGAACGCAGCGGAGCGAAGCGACCTCGTCCTGAGGAGCCCGGGTCAGCGGGCGTCTCGAAGGACCTCAAGGGCTCAACGTCCTTCGAGACGCGTCGCCTGTGGCGCCGCTCCTCGGGACGAGGTGGCCGCAGGCGCGGCTCATCGCTTCCGGCAAAGGGCGGCGTCATGCTGATCTCGGTCATCAATCCCAATACGACCGCCTCGATGACCGAGAAGATCGGCGCGGCGGCGAGGGCGGCGGCCTCTGCGGGCGTCGAGGTGAGGGCGGTCAATCCCGACTTCGGGCCGCCGAGCATCGAAGGCTATTACGACGAGGCCTTCGCCGTGCCCGGCCTTCTGGCCGAGATCGCGCGCACGCCAGACGCCGACGCCTTCGTCGTCGCCTGCTTCGACGACACCGGGCTCGAGGCGGCGCGCGCTCTGGCCGCGGCGCCCGTCGTCGGCATCGGCGAGGCGGCTTTTCACCTCGCGAGCCTGATCGCCGACAGGTTCAGCGTCGTGACCACGCTCTCCCGCTCGATCGCGCCGATCGAGCACAATCTCATGAAGTACGGGCTCGCGAAGCGCTGCGCGAGGGTGCGCGCCGCCGACGTGCCGGTCCTGGCGCTGGAGGACCCTCACTCGGGCGCACGGCGCGCGATCGAGGCCGAGATCGCCCGCGCGCTCGCCGAGGATCGGGCGGAGGCGATCGTGCTCGGCTGCGCCGGCATGACCGACCTCGCCCGCGACCTCGAGCGGCAGGCGGGGGTTCCGGTGCTCGACGGCGTCGCCTGCGCCGTCGGCCTCGCGGAGACGCTCGTCCGCCTCGGCCTCAAGACTTCGAAGCGCTGCGCCTACGCCTCGCCGCTCGCCAAGTCCTACTCAGGATCGTTCGCAGGCTTCTCCCCACGCTGACGACCTCCGTTCGTTGCCTTCGTCAACTTGAGCGCGCATCGTCGCCGCACGGGTTCTGGCCTGCGGCGTGACGACGCGGATGGTCATTCACGAGCCTTTATTTATTATCTCCATATTGATTTTGCATACAGACGGTCGTATCCGTTGAATTGGGAACGGCGCCTTGAAAGGAGGGAGGATCCTCAAGGTGTCAGAATGGAGAGTGTTCTACCGGGACCATCTTGATCAGGACAGGACGGCTCGGGGCGTAACAAGCCGAGAGGCTGCGCTTGTCCAGGCGAGAGCTTTACATCGTCAGCAACGCGCTGTGATCTACCGCATTGAAGGGCCGAACGTCGTCCTTCGCAATGAAGACGTCATGCGCTGGGTGTTCGCCAACAAGTGGTAGGCGTCGCCAAAACTCGGTTTCGCTCGCCAAATGATTGTCGATCTAACGGGCCGTTTGCGCGGCGTTGACGCGCGCGGCCCGCTTCTCGCAAGCCTCGATGTCCTTGCCCATCAGGCGCCTCACTTCGTCCTCGTCGCTGAGCCGTGCGAAGCGCGAAAGCGCGCCGACCTTCGCGAAGCGTTCGTGGAGATACGAACCTTTCGGGGGACCGGCCTCGAACGGATAGCCGCTCCAGCGGATCGCCTCACTCCAGAGGTGGAGGAGGGTCGCGCCTTCGACCGCGCCCGCGACTTCGTCACGCCTGCTCGGCAGGAACGGCTTCCAATACTGCTCGGGCTCGATCGGATAGCAGACGCGCGGATCGAGCGCCTTGCCGTAGAGCCCGTGCCTTTCGAGAACCGGCGTCAGCAGGAAGGGCCCGAGCGCCCCCCATCGGCCGTCAGCGTCGACCCCCGCCTCGGCGGTCGCGACGAGTTCGATGAGCGCCGGCTCGGACGGAGGCAGCCGCAGGACGGCGTTGTTGACGAGAAGCGTGCTGACCGCGTCGGCCTGCCGGCAGAACACATAAGGGTCGGCGGCGAAGTCCGGCGTCCGCAGGCAGACGAGATCGGCGTCGACCCAGCACTTTCCCGTGTCGCGGATCATCCGGTAGCGGAACATGTCGGAGAAGGCGGCGATCGAAGGCTTGCCGTCGGCGAGATAGCGCGTGACGAGCGATGCGTCGGGGCACACATCCCTGGCGTCGAGGAGACGGACGCCGGGCGGAACGTCGAGGCCAGGGTCGTAGCTGAAGAGGGCGAGGCTCGCCGCCTCGTGCGGGAAGGAGGCGAGGCAGGCCCACGCGAACGGGTTCAGCGGGCCGCCGTGCCAGAAGGACGCGAAGGCCGAGGCGTCGGCTGGCCGCGCGTTCATTCGATCCGGGCCAGAGCGTTGCGGCCGGCGTCTTCCCAGTCGCCGAAGAAGGTTTCGGTCGTCAGGTCGCCGCGAGAGAGGAAATCGCAGTAGATGTCGAAGATCCAGCTCGCGTGAACGTCGTCGATGAGGAGGTGCCGTCCCTTCTGGCCATGCCCCATGCGGATGCAGTGGGTCATGTCGGAGAGGGCGACCTCGTCGGTGTGGCCGCCGTCGATGCAATAAAGGTCGAAGGCCATCTCGTCGCTGCGCTCGGCGAGCCACGGCAGCACCTCGCGCGAATCGCCGGGGAAGAGATGCACCCGCCCCGGAAACTCGCCCTTGAGGAAATCGATGCACGCGACAGTGTAGGCGTGGGCCAGAATGTCGACGCCGTAATACTGAAGCTTCGGGTTGGCGGACAGCGCAAGGAGCGCGCTGTGGCCGGCGTTGACGCCGACCTCGAGCACCCTCTGCTTGAAGCGGACGGCGCGCCAGACGTTACGTCTCGCCGGCGCAAGGGCGGGCGCGGGCGGGCGCCCGGCGAAGGCCGGGTCGAGATCGGCATAGAAGATGTTGCCTTCGAGGGGCTCGCCCGAACGGCTGACAAGCGCGTTCAGCCGCCCGAGCCGGTCGAAAAAGGCCGCTGACGGGGTCTCCTCGAGCGTGTCGCGGGCAATCGTATAGTCGGGGATCGCCGAAGGCGGTTGAGGCTTGCCGGGGATCAGTCTGCGGCCGTTCATGGGGAACCGGACGTGGGTTCGTGGGAGGCGAGGGTCTAGGCGATATTTTCAGCCGTGAACAGGCCGGGGGCAAGGCGTCGGCGCCTCTCCTTGAACGGCCGGCCGGGCGCGACTAGCGTGCGCCGCGTCGGGTTGGGAGACGAATCTTGGACGCCCTCATTTTCGCGGCTTCCGCCGCGGTCCTCGCTTTCGCCGCGGGCGTCTTCGGCCTCAAGCTGCACGAGTGGTTGCCGGAAAAGCACTCTCCGGAGCACGCCCGCGAGATGATCGGCGCGATGACGGCGATGCTCAGCCTCCTGCTCGCGCTCGTTCTCGGAACCCTGGTCGGCTCGGCCTATACGCTCTACTCCACCCAGAAGGGCGAACTCGAGACTCTCGCCGCCCGCACGATCCAGCTCGATGTCGCGCTCGAGGCCTACGGTCCCGAAACTCAGCCGGGCCGCGATGGTTTGCGCAAGGCGATCCAGGAAAGCTACGCCAAGATCTGGGGCGGCGCGGCGACCGGCGTCGCCGACGTCGACGTGAAGTCCGTCATGGTGGGCACGAAAATGCTCGATGAGTTCCTCATGTCGCTGACGCCGAAAACGGATGCGCAAAAGCAGGTGCTCGCGACCGCGACCGCGGCTGCGGGCCAGATCGCGCAAACGCGCGTCATGATGATCCTGCAGCTTGCGGCCGGCATCAACTGGCCCCTGCTCGCGATCGTCGTCGCATGGTCGGTGCTGCTGTTTTGCGGCTATGGGCTCGTTTCGCCGCTCAACGCCACGGTGCTGACGGCGCTTGCGATGGGCGCGATCGCCATCGCCAGCGCGCTCCTGCTCATCATCGAATTGTCGCGACCCTATGCAGGGGTTTTCAGGATACCATCGGGGGCGGTCGAGCAGGCCATCCAGGCTCTCGGCGCGTAAAGGCGGCGACGGAGCTTCCCGATGAGCGGATCGTTTCGCACCGAAGGCCACGCAATCGTCTCCGAGGACGGCATGATCGCGGCCGCCAACGGGCTCATGCCGGATTCGCTGAAATTCCCTTCCGATCAGAAGCTCTACGCCGATGCGCTGAAACGCGCCGCGATGATCGTGAACGGGCGCCTCTCCTACGAAGGGCAGGCCAATTCCGCCACGCGCCCGAGGCTCGTTACGACCCGCCGCGTGGCGGACCTCGCGCCCGATCCCGGCAATCCGAACGCGCGTCTCTGGAACCCGGCGGGCGCCTCGCTTGCGGAAGCCTGCGCCGACCTCGGCGTCGAGGGCGGAACGATCGCCGTCATCGGCGGAACCTTCGTCTTCAGCCTTTTCCTCAAGCTCGGCTACGACGCCTTTCATTTGAGCCATGCGCCGGGGGTCCGGCTTCCCGGAGGCGTGCCGGCGTTCCTCGAGCAGAAGGCGGGGCGCTCGCCGGAGGACGTGCTCGGCGCGGCGGGCCTCAAGCCGGAGCCTGTCCAGCGGTTCGGGGACGGCGTGACCATGGTCGTCTGGAGTTGTTCCGGCTGATTGTAAGACGAAGCCGGTCGTTGACGGCCATCTTTGCGCGCGGAAAGCGGGGCGTTTAAGAGAAGCGCCCATGACCGACGCCATGAGATCGCCGGGCCCTTCGACGGCCGCTGGCGCTTCGTTTCGCGCGCTCCTGCCCCTCATTCGCTATGGCCTCCGCTACCGGGGGCGGGCGCTGGCGGCGCTGGCGGCGCTGGCGCTCTCGTCGGTCGCGACGCTCGCGGTGCCGTTCGCGCTCCGCCGCATGATCGACTTCGGCTTCTCGAGGGACAGCGGCGGCGCGATCGACGCCTATTTTCTGGCGATGGGGGCGCTCGTCATCGTCATCGCGCTTGCGGCCGCGACCCGCTACTACCTCGTGACGACGCTCGGCGAGCGGGTCGTCGCCGACCTCCGGCGCGACGTCTTCGCGCATCTGACGGGGCTCGACGCCGCCTTCTACGACCGGGCGCGCACGGGCGAGCTTATCTCGCGCCTCACCGCCGACACGACCCAGATCAAGGCGGCCTTCGGCGCCTCGGCGTCGATTGCGCTGCGCAATCTCTTCATGTTCGCCGGCGCGACCGCCCTCATGGTTTACACGAGCGCCAAACTCTCGGCCCTCGTCCTCGTCGCCATTCCCGTCATCGCCGTGCCGCTGATCGCCTCGGGCCGGGTCGTGCGCCGCCGTTCGAGGCACGCTCAGGATACGCTGGCCGATGCGACCGCCTTCGCCTCCGAAAGCCTTGGGGCGGTCCGCACGATGCAGGCGTTCGGGGCGCAAGGCGCCGGCGCGTCACGTTTCGCCCGGGCGGTCGAGGGCGCGTATGCAGCGGCCCGGGACGCGGCGGCCGTCCGGGCGGTTCTGATCGCGGTCGCGGTTTCGCTCGCTTTCTGCAGCGTCGTCGTCGTCCTGTGGCTCGGCGCGCGCGACGTGCTGGCCGGGCGGATGAGCGGCGGCCTCCTGTCGCAATTCGTGCTGTTCGCCGTCCTTGCCGCGACATCGCTCGGCGAACTCTCGCAGGTGTGGAGCGAGGCGGCGGCGGCGGCGGGCGCGGCGGGGCGCATTTCCGAGCTTCTGTCTATCAGGCCGCGGATCGTCGCGCCCGCAACGCCCGTCGCGCCTCCGCCAATCGGCGCGGTCGGCTTCGAGCGGGTCTCGTTCGCCTACGAGGGCGCGCCCGACGTGCGGGTGATCGACGATCTCTCGTTTTCGATCGCGCCGGGGGAGCGGGTGGCGATCGTCGGCGCTTCGGGCGCTGGAAAGTCGACGTTGTTTCAACTGATCATGCGGTTCTACGACGTCGAGGACGGAAAAGTGCTCGTCGACGGCGCCGACGTGAGGGCCTTCGATCCCGATGCGCTGAGGGCGCGGATCGCGGTCGTGCCGCAGGACCCGTCGATCTTCGGCGCGACGGTGTCGGAGAATATCGCCTATGGTCGCGGCCATGCGAGCGAGGCCGAGATCGAGGCGGCGGCGAAGCGCGCAGCGGCCGATGGCTTCGTCCGCGAGCTTGGCCAAGGCTACGCGACCGAGCTCGGCGAGCGCGGCGTGACGCTGTCGGGCGGCCAGAAGCAGCGTCTGGCGATCGCCCGCGCCATCCTGAAGGACGCGCCGATCCTCCTGCTCGACGAGGCGACGTCCGCGCTCGACGCCCACAGCGAGGCGCAGGTGCAGGCGGCGCTGAACGACGTCATGACGGGGCGGACGACGCTGGTGATCGCCCATCGGCTGGCGACGGTCCAGGGCGCGGACCGTATCCTCGTGATGGAGGCCGGCCGGATCGTCGAGGAGGGCGATCACGCAACCTTGATCGCCAGGGGCGGCCTCTATGCCCGCCTTGCGAAGCTCCAGTTCGGCGCAGGTCCCGCGCTCGCGGAAAGCGGCGCATGAGGCGCGCCGCCAAGCGATGGCGGGCGCCTCGACTTAAGGCCCGGCGCGGCGGCGCTTGATTTGGGTCGCCTCCTCGTGTCATTTCGAGCCAAGGGTCGGCGACATCGGGCGCGCACGTTTCGAGAATGCGCGCGCCACAAGCCAAATCTCCGCCGGTTTCCGGCGGTTATGCGGCGGACCGGGAGTCAACAGGCAGGCATGGCGAATTCTCGCGTGAGTGGTGTTGCGCGCAGGCTCAGCGGCCGGGGAGCCGAGGTCTGGGGGGCGCAGGGCGGCGTCGCGGACCATCTCCTTCTGCTGAAACCCCGCGTCATGTCGCTCGTCGTGTTCACGGGCGCCGTCGGCTTTGCGCTCGCGCCCGGACCGATCGACTGGATCAGGCTGATAGCGACGCTGTCGGCGATGGCGGCGGGCGCGGGCGCCTGCGGCGCGCTCAACATGTGGTGGGAAGCCGACATCGACGCCAACATGTCGCGGACGGCGATGCGTCCGATCCCGCGCGGCGCCGTTCGGCCGAACCAGGCCTTCTGGATCGGCGTTTTCCTCTCCTTCGTGTCGGTCGTCGCGCTCCGGCTTCAGACGAACTGGCTCGCAGCCGGCCTGCTCGCGCTGACGATCGCAATCTACGTCCCGCTCTACACGATGGGGCTCAAGCGCCGCACGTCGCAGAACATCGTGATCGGCGGCGCGGCGGGCGCGCTGCCGCCGGCGATCGGCTGGGCGGCGTCGTCGGGAAGCCTGACGGTCGGCGCGCTCTCGCTCTTCCTCTTCATCTTCCTCTGGACGCCGCCGCATTTCTGGGCGCTGGCGCTTTGCCGGGCGCGCGACTACGACCGGGTCGGCGTGCCGATGCTGCCCAATGTCGTGGGGCCGTCCGAGACCTGCCGGCAGATCGCGATCTATGCGCTCCTGCTCGTGGCGGCGTCGTTCGGGCCGCTCCTGATCCCAGGCGTCGGCATCCCCTTCGCCGTCGTCGCGGTCGTCATGAACGCCATGCTTCTGTGGCGCGTCCTTCTGCTCTATCGGGCGCGCGACAGCGAGGAAGGGCCGCTGCGCAAGGCCGCGATGGCGCTCTTCGGCTATACGATCCTCTATATGTTCGTGATCTTCGCCACGCTGCTCGCGGAGGTCCTGATCCGGCGATAGGCGCTCGCCCGCTCGCTGGCGGCACGCGCCCTTGCGCGCATTTCGAAGAGTTTGCCAATGACCCTGAAGTCCCCCGGCGTCGCCGACGCGAAGCGGTCGAACTGGCTCTGGCTCGTGGTTCTGTCCGCGATCGCGGCGGGGCTCTACGCCAGCGCCTTCTTCGACATTCCAGGCTTTCATTTCTGACGATGTTCGCCGTCCGCGATCTCACCCATGTGCTCGCCGTCCTGAACGCGGCGACGATCGTCGTGCTCCTCGTCGCCTACCGCCGCATCCGCGCCGGCGACCGCGACGGGCACCGGCGGGCGATGCTCGTCGCGATCGGCGTCGGGGCTGCTTTTCTGGTGGTCTATCTGATCTATCACGCCTTCGCGGGGCTCGCGAAATTCGGCGGCGAGGGGGCGATCCGGCCGATCTATTTCACCCTGCTCGCGGTTCACGTCGCCATGGCCTTCGCCGTTGCGGTGCTTGTGCCGGTGACGGTCTATAACGCGCTGAAAGGTCGCTTCGCCGTCCACCGCCGTTTCGCCCGCGTGACGTTCCCGATCTGGATGTTCGTCGCGGTCTCCGGCCTCGTCGTCTACGCGATGGCGGTTCACCTCTATCCCTTGCCGGCGGGCTGAAGGCTTCGAATGAGCGAGGCGGTCCAATCCCCCCTTTCGCGCCTCCGCGCCGCGCGCGCGCCCGGTCTCGCCGGAGCGCTGGCTGGCGAATTGCGCGGCTGGGCGTGGATCGCGGTCGGCGCGCTGGCGCTGGCCGGCGTCTTCGCGCTCCTGCTCGCGCTTTCCCGCATTCCGGGCATGGACGCGGCCCCCTTCTGGCCGATCGGCTTCTTCTACAAGGGGCTCGTCATCCACGTCGTCTTCTCGCTGGTGATCTGGCTCTTCGGCGTCTTCGCCTTTCTCACGACCGTCGCAACGCGCGAGGAGGGGGGGCAGGCGATCCGCGCTGCGTGGCTCGGCAGGATCGGGCAGGGGTTCGCCCTCGTCGCCTTTCCCTGCCTGTTTGCGCCGGCCTTCTTCGACGCAACGCAGCCGGAGCTTACGAACTACGTCCCGCTCATCCGGCATCCCCTGTACGACATCGGCCTTATCCTGCTCGCGCTCGGCGTGCTCGCGCCGGTCGTGCGGCTCCTGATCAATCTGCCGGGCAGGGGGCGTCCGCCGGCGCTGACGCTCGCGATGTCGCTCGGCGGCTGCGTCTTCCTTCTCGCGCTCGTCTCGTTCGGGCTCGCCGGGACGCTGCTCGCGCGACAGGGGGCGCTCTTCGACCGCGAGGCGCTCTTCTGGGGCGGCGGCCATCTGCTTCAGTTCGTCTACGCGATCCTGCTCCTGACCAACTGGCGGATCCTTGCGGCGCGGAGCCTCGGGCGCGATGCGGTCGACGACCGCGCATTCGGCGTCGCGGTCTGGATCATCGCCGTCCTCGCCATTCCGGGACCGCTCTTCTACCGGATCTTCGAGCCCTTCTCGGCTGGCGAGCACGAGGCCTTCCGGCTCCTGCAACTCGGCCTCGCGGCGCCGACGCTTCTCTTTGCGGCCGCGCTCGTGAGGAGCGCGCGCGCGGCGCTTGGCGGGCGCGCGTGGCCGTGGCGCGATCCGGCGTTCTTCACGCTCGCCGCCTCGCTCGCGCTCTTCGCGCTCGGCGGAATCATGGGCTTCCTCATCTCGGGCTCCGACACAAGGACGCCGGCTCACTATCACGCCGTGGTGACCGCGGTCAGCGTGTCGAGCGCTGGCATGCTGCTGACCTTCGGCCTCGATGAACTGAACCTCAGGCCCGTCTCGGCGCGGGCGCTCCGCTGGCTGATCGGCCTCTACGCCGGCGGGCAGTTCGTGGCTTCCATCGGCATGTTCGTCGCCGGCGGCTACGGGGCGCTGCGCAAGACGCCCGGCGGCGCCGGCGCGCTCGATCCGGTGGCGGCGGCGGGGATGGCGGTGCATGGGATGGCCTCGATCGTCACGATCCTCGGCGGCGCGGCCTTCGTCGTCGTCGCCATAAGGGCGCTCGCGCGACCGAGCGCGCTGCCCTCGCCGTGAGCGCGACGGCCGCCGCGCCCGCCGGAAGACGGGCCACTGGCGCGCTGCTGCTCTTCATGATCGTCGGCGTCTCGGCGCTGGCGGTCGTCCAGGCGCTGCGGACGGGGCCGACCTCCGACCTTGTCGAGCTTCATGGGCAAGCGGCGGCGAAGCTCAGCCCGTTCGTCGACGCCTCCGGCGCGCCGCTTTCGATCGACGCGTTCCGCGGCAAGACGGTCATCCTCAACCTCTGGGCGCCGTGGTGCGTCCCGTGCCTCGAGGAGATGCCGTCCCTCGACCGGCTGGCCGCCCGGCTGCCCGAGAGCGCCTTCGCCGTCGTCGCGGTGACCAGCGACCGGTCCGGGGCCGGGGCCCTGAAAGAGACCTTCGCGCGGATGGGCCTCAAGCGCCTGAAGCTCTATCTCGATCCGGAGGACAGGCTCGCGCCCGCGATCGGCGCCCGCGGGCTTCCGACGACGATGATCATCGGCCGCGACGGGCGCCCGCTCGCCTACCGGGAGGGGTCGGCGGACTGGGACAGCGACGCCATGGCGACGAAGCTCGAGGCGCTCGCGGGGCGGGCGAAGGGGCCCGACTGAGCGCCCGAAAGGCCCCCGCGCAGATTGTCACGCGGCGGAGACTTTTCAGGCGGTTAGGACCTCCTTTGCGCACCTCTGCCCCTCTATGATCGGGCGAGGTTTATAAAAGACAAATAGTTTATGTGTTATAGTGACGCTCATGCTGGCGACAGGCGGAGCCCGATGACATCGAAACGCCGTTTGCCGTAAAGACAACGGGCGCCCTCATCCCATGACCGACGAACCGCACGCCCCCGCCGCGAGTCCCGACGAGGCCCACTGGCTCATGAACCTCGTCGTCTGCACGGCGGGATCGTTCACGACCATCGTGGCGATGACGCTGCTGCTGCCGTTCCTGCCGATCTACGTCGAGGAGATCGGCGTCACGGATCGCACCGCCATCGTGCAATGGTCGGGCGTCGCCTATGGCGCGACGTTCTTCACCGCGGCGCTGACGGCGCCCCTATGGGGCAGGCTCGGCGACCTCTATGGGCGCAAGCTCATGCTGATCCGCGCCAGCCTCGGCATGGCGGTCGCGATGTCGCTGACAGGCATGGCTCAGACCATCGGGCAACTCGTCGCGGTGAGGCTCTTGACCGGGCTCCTCGGCGGCTACGCCTCGGGCTCGATGATCCTGGTCGCCGCGCAGACGCCGAGGGCGCGGGCGGGCTGGGCGCTGGGCGTGCTGTCGTCGGGCGTGCTCGCCGGCAACCTGGTCGGGCCGCTGATCGGCGGCGCGCTGCCGCCGCTGATCGGCATTCGCGCCACGTTCTGGCTGTCGGGCGCGGCGATCTTCGCAAGCTTCCTCGCGACCGTCTTTCTCTTGCGCGAGGCGCCGCGGCCGAAGGAAGCGCGTGCGCGCCAAAAGGGGGGCTTATGGGCGCGCATCCCCGATCGGCGCCCGGTCGTCGCCATGCTCGCGACCGGCATGCTGCTCACCTTCGCGCTGACCTCGATCGAGCCGATCATCACCGTCTATGTCGCGCTGTTCGCGCCGCCCGATCAGGTGACGCTCGTCTCCGGCTTCGCCATGTCGGCGGGCGCGCTCGGCGGCGTCCTCTCGTCGGCGCGGCTCGGGCGCCTCGCCGACCGCGCCGGCCACTGGCGGATCGTCACGGCCTCGCTCGCCGCCGCCGCGCTCCTGCTGGTGCCGCAGGCCTTCGTCACCGCAAGCTGGCAGCTTGTTGCGCTCCGCTTTCTCATGGGGGCGGCGCTCGGCGGCCTCATGCCCGCCATCGCCGCCGTCATCCGCCACAACGCGCCCGAGACCATCGCGGGCTCGCTGCTCGGCTGGTCGATCTCATCGCAATACGTGGGGCAGGTGGCCGGCCCGCTCGCCGGCGGCTTCGTCGGCGGCCAGGTCGGGATGCGCGCGGTCTTTCTCGCCACCGCGGCGTTGATGGCGGCGGGGGCGGCGGCCAACTATGTTGTCGAGCGGGCGGTGCGCGCGCGAGAGTCGTGAATCACGTAGGAGGAAGCGAATGGCGAAACTGATCTCCGCGGCGCCGGTCCTTTTTGTCCGCGACGTGCGGGCCTCGGCCGGGCACTATCGCGACGCGATGGGCTTTCGGTTCGACGGCTTCCACGGCGACCCGCCCTCTTTCGTGATCCTCCGTCGCGACGCGCTCCACCTCATGCTGAAGACCGCTCCGGACCCCTCCGCCATCGTTCCTCGCTGGAAAGTCTCGCCCGGTCTTTGGGACGCGTATTTCTGGGTCGACGATGTGGAGGCGCTTTACAAGGAGTTCCGGGAGCGGGGCGCAAAGATCGACTACGAGCTTTGCGACCAGCCCTACGGATGCCGGGAATTCGGCACGCAGGACATCGACGGGCATGATTTGGGCTTCGGGCAGGATCTTCACCCGTGAGGATGTCACTGGACCCCCGCTTTCGCGGGGGCGAGCGGGCGGTGGGGCGGCAGGGGCGGTGAGGGAGCGAGAGCCCGGGGCGGCAAAGGTCCGGGTTGCCCCAGCATGCAACGTCTGGTAGCGCGCACGGCATCCGTGAAATGGATGGGCTGGCTGGACAGGGTTTATGAAACGACTTCTTCAGGTGTTGGGCGTGATTTTTATTGCCCTCCTCGTCCCTGGGGGGATTTTTTCTACGTATTCGGTTCACTACGGAAGGCAGCAGGCTGAGTTGGGAATTGTCTATTTCGAAGAGACTGCGCCGAAGATTTTGACGACCATGTCAAAGGACGAGCTGCTCAAATACGCGTCTCCTGCACTTGTAAAATTGCTCAATAGCGACACAGACAAATCCGTCGTAGTCTTCAACAAGATCTCATCATCTGTGGGCCAATTCCGTAGCATGGCTGAGGCGAAGGTAGTCGGCTCTCAAACTGGCTACAATTTCAAGGACGGACAGGTCGTCACGGCGTCCTACAGCGCGGACGCAAAATTCGCGAATGGCCCCGCAGTCGTGGTTGCGACTCTCGTCAAACCCGCGGGCCACGAATGGCAGTTTCTGTACTTCGGTGTCCAGCAATGACGAGGGTGGGGAGGCTCACGACTTTACGACTGGCCGAGCGTCTGACCTTACCGTTCGACACTTGCACAGCGTCGCAGCCTGCCGCTGGCGACGCTTGACGCTTCACCCGTCATCGCGAGGAGCGAAGCGACGTGGCGATCCAGAGTTCACGGGCGCGGCCCCTGGATTGCTTCGCTACGCTCGCAATGACGGTCTGGTTTTCATCTTTGGAGACCTGCCCTACACAGGACCTGCCTTACACAAGAGACGTCGTAGCCGCGAAGCAAGGGAGACAAGCCCATGGAGACCCTCTCGCCTCTTGCGGGCAAGCCCGCCCCGAAGTCGCTGCTCGTGGATCTCGCCCGGCTCGAGCGGGATTATTACGAGAGGAAGCCCGATCTCGCCGACCCCAGCCAGCGCGTCAGCTTCGGCACGAACGGGCATCGCGGCTCGTCCTTGAAAGCGAGCTTCACCGAAACCCATATCCTCGCGATCACCCAGGCGATCTGCGACTACCGGCGCGGCAAAGGCGTCGATGGGCCGCTCTACATGGGCAAGGACACGCACGCGCTGTCGGGACCGGCGCAGCGCACCGCGCTCGAGGTTCTGATCGCCAACGGCGTCGAGACGCGCATCCAGCGCGACGACGGCTTCACGCCGACGCCCGTCATCTCCTGGCTGGTGCTGACCTACAATCGCGGCCGCAAGGATCATCGCTCCGACGGCATCGTCATCACGCCGTCGCACAATCCGCCCGAGGACGGCGGCTTCAAGTACAACGGGACCGACGGCGGGCCGGCCGACGTCGATGCGACGCAGTGGATCGAGGACCGCGCGAACGCGCTGATCGGCGGCGGAAACGCGGGCGTCAAGCGCGTGGCTTATGAGACTGCGCTCGCCTCGTCCGCCACCCATCGCGACGACTTTGTCATGCCCTATGTCAACGACCTGAAAAGCGTCGTCGACATGGACGCCATCCGCGGCGCCGATCTGAAACTCGGCGTCGATCCGCTCGGCGGCGCGGCCCGCTTCTACTGGGAGCCGATCAACGCCGTCTACGGCCTCAAGATCGTCGTCACCAATCCGGTGATCGACCCGACCTTCTCGTTCATGACGGTGGATCACGACGGCAAGATCCGCATGGATCCGTCGAGCCCTTACGCGATGGCGCGGCTCGTCGGCCTCAAGGATCAATACAAGGTCGCGTTCGCCAACGATCCCGATTCGGACCGGCATGGCATCGTCACGCCCTCGGCGGGCCTGATGAACCCCAACGCCTATCTCGCCGTCGCCATCGAGTATCTGCTCGGCAATCGCCCGAAGTGGTCGCATGCGGCGTCCGTCGGCAAGACGCTGGTCAGCAGCAGCATGATCGACCGCGTGGTCAACAAGCTCAAGCGCAAGCTCAGCGAAGTTCCGGTCGGCTTCAAGTGGTTCTCGCCGGGCCTGTTCGACGGCTCGATCTGCTTCGGCGGCGAGGAGAGCGCCGGCGCGAGCTTTCTCAAGATCGACGGGACGGTGTGGACGACCGACAAGGACGGCCCGATCATGGACCTGCTCGCGGCCGAGATCACGGCGCGCACGGGGAAGGACCCGGGCGAGCATTACAAGGCGCTGACGGACGAATTCGGCGCCCCGCTCTATACCCGCATCGACGCGCCGGCGACGCCCGAGCAGAAGGCGCGGCTTGGGAAATTGTCGGGCGAGGCGGTCGCCTCCACGACCCTCGCGGGCGAGCCGATCGAGGCGAAGCTGACGCGCGCGCCCGGCAACGACGCGCCGATCGGCGGCTTGAAGGTCGTGGCGAAGAGCGGCTGGTTCGCGGCCCGTCCGTCGGGCACCGAGAACATCTACAAGATCTACGCCGAGACTTTTAAGGACGAGGCGCATCTGAAGAGCATCGTCGCCGAGGCGCAGCAGATCGTCGACAAGGCGATCGCGGGGTGAAGGGTTCCACCGCCCTCGTCCTGAGGAGCCCGCAAAGCGGGCGTCTCGAAGGACGTTTACGGCCCGCGCTGGAGCATCCTTCGAGACGCGCGGCTGCGCCCCGCTCCTCAGGATGAGGTATTTGGGACGCGATGCCTTGCGGCGCCGCCCCTCTCGTTGTGTCAGCCGGGAGAGGGAAGGGTGAGGGCAGGATATTGGCCGCTCACCCAGCCCCTCATCCTAACCTTCTCCCCGCAAAGGGCGTCGAAAGACGCCCGTCTCGCGAAGGGCTGTGCGGGGAGAAGGGCCCACGTCAGTGCATGCGATGCATGCCGCCGCCGTGGTAGCCGCCATGGTAGCCGCCGGCATACACCCGATGTCCGCCGCCGCCATGCCAGCCGTAGCCGCCATGCCATCCGCCCGCATAGTGGCGATAGCCGCCATGCCAATAGCCGCCGTGGTAGCCGTAGCCGCCTCCGTAGCCGTAGCCGACCGCGTAGGCCGGCGCGCCATAGCCGTAGCCGTAGCCGTAGCATCGCGCGGGCATCGCGCCCGGATCGTAGGCGCGATACCAGGCGCAGTCATGGCCCGCGTAGCCATAGGCGACCCCGGTGGCGAGGCCGTAGCCGCCGGCATAGCCATAGCCGCGCCAGCCGTAGGGGTGGCGGTATCCGTACGCGTAGTGGCCGCCGTTCCAATGGCCGCCGTGGTAGCCGTACCCGCCGCCGCGCCAGGCGTAGCCGCCATGTCCGCGGTACGCGCCGCCATACCCGCCGCCGCGATAGCCTCCGCCGTGAAAACCCCCGCCGCCGCCGCGGTGGATAGCCGCGCTTGCGGACGAGGCGGGGAGCAGGCCGCAGGCGGCCGCGGCGAGCGCGACAGCCGAGATGCGAAGAGCGAAGGGTTTCATGCGAACCTCCATGGTTCTGTTTCCATCCAGGCGGCGGAGTTTCGGCGTCTCTCGCGAAACCGGCAAAGTCGACCACGACCCGGGATCGCGAACGCCGACGTTTGGTCCGCCTCGCTGTAAACCCGGACGGTCGCCAACCGTTCCCGGCATAGGACGCGGTCGCGCCATCCGTCGTGTCGTGCAGCCTGCGCCCACGCGTCTGAAGGGAAACTGAACGAAGGCGCCCCCTCGTGGCTCATTCCACGTCCAGCCTCATGCCGGATCCAGGAGCCCGAAGACGCTGACGAGCGCGACGACGGCGGCGCCGAGGCCAATGTTGACGAGGCTCAGCGCCCTCAGCGCGCCGAGCGCGCCGTGCGGATGTCGCCTGAGCCGCGGCACGAGGACGTAGCGGTTGACGATTGCGAGCCCGATCATCACGGCGACGATGCCGATCTTGACGTCGAGAAGCGCGCGGTAGGGCGTCGAGGGCGGCAGGGGGAGACGCGCGGACGTCAACGCAATGTTGACGGCGCCGGTCGCGACGATCGCGGCGACGACGAAATGGCCGAAGAACGAGAACCGCGCCATCGCCCTGACTGCCTCGCGGCGAAATTCGTGACGCGAGGCAAGGCCGAGACACATGACGAACGGGACGAGGCCGCCGAGCCATGCGCCCGCTGCGAGGAGATGCACGGCGACGCTCACGCGATGCAGGACGCCGACGAAACCGGTCTGCATCGCGGAATGTCCAACGAGCCCGAGAACTCGCGAGCGTCAAGGCGGAGAGGAGCACGACCGGCGTTCCTCCACGCGCGATGATCGCTGCGGCGACGAGACCGCCCGCCAGCGCGAGATGCAAGACCCAGGCGTGGCCGAACGACGTGTCCGCGATGACCGCGGCGATCGCGCTCGGGTCGCTCGCGGCCCCCGGATCGTCCGCCATCGACGCCGATACGAGCGCGAGCCAGACGAGCGCGGTGACGAGCGTAATGAGGCTTCCCCCGATCGTCAGGCGCGGAATCGCGGGCGTGAAAGCCTGGCGCAGATCGTGAGGCGCATCGAGCCGCAGATAGACGCTCGCGCCGAAGACGAGCATCGCCGCGAGAAAATGCAGGAAGCGGCAGGCCGCGAGCGCCGACGGCAAGGACGGCGCCTCACATCTTCATGCCCTTCATGTCGTCGCCCTTCGCCGGCGCGGCAGCGCCGATGGCCTCGACCGGGAACTCGACCGCGATCGCGCCGGCGTGCTCGAAATTGAGGGTCGCCGTAACCTTCGCGCCCTTCTCCAGCGGCTTCGTCAGGTGGGTGAACATGAGGTGATCGCCGCCGGGCGCGAGGCGGACGACGCCGTGCGGCGGAACGGCGAGGCCGTCCTTCAGTTCGCGCATCTGCATGACGCCGCCCTCGGTCTTCATCTCGTGGATCTCGACCGTCCCGAAGTCGGCGGCGCCGCCGGTCAGCCTGTCGGGCGCGGCGCCGTTGTTGTGGATGACGAGGTAGCCGACGCCGGAATCGGCGCCCTTCGGCGTCGCGCGCGACCAGGCCTTGTCGATTGTGATGTCGCCGGCCTTGAATTCCTGCGCCAGCGCGGGCGCGGCGGCCATGCCGAGGGCGAACGCGAGGGCGAGGGCGGATGGGCGTCTCATGATCGGTGTCTCCTCTGAGATGTTTCTCTCTCCGTCATTGCGAGGAGCGGAGCCCACGAAGCAATCCATCAACGTCCCGGGGGCCGATGGATTGCTTCGCTCACGCTCGCAATGACGGATGAACGCGGGTCACTTCACGGTGAATTCGAAGGTCCCCTGGGTGTGGTGCGTGTCGACCGACACGGCGCGCCATTTCACGGTGTAGGCGCCGGGCGCGAGCGCCCCCTTGACCGGGACGATCAGCACCTCCGGATGACCGGCCTCGACCGAGGGCGCGCCGAGCGCCGCCGCCCCGCCTGGGCCGGTGAGCGTCAGCCCGGTGAATTTCGGCTCGACGCCCTCGCTGAAGACGAGCCGGATCTCGCCAGGCGAGGCGACAATTCCCCCGACCGGAGGCGTCGAGCTTTCGAGCTGGGCGTGCGCGAAAGCCTGAGTCGTGGCGAAGGCGAAGGCGAGCGAAGCGGCGATCTTGAGAAGGATCATGCGCATGGGTTCAGACTCCTTGGGTTAGAGGCCGGGCGCGATGCCGAATCCGTGCGGGAAGAGCGGCTTGCCGAGCGTGTCCGGGAAGATGTCGTCGAGATACCAGTCGATTTGCGCGATCACGCCGACGCCGTGGCCGCTCGCCCCGTTGACCGGGATCATCGCCTCGAGGGCGAACTGCCATTTGTCGGTGATGTAGACGGCCCCGGGCTGGAAAGTTCCGGTCGTCACCGTGCCTGTGAGGCCGCCGTTGTGGATCGGCGTCTGGAAGTTCACCTCCGCGACCGGGATCAGGTGCTTCCAGAACTCGTTGTCGATCGCGGCGACGTGCGAGCTGAAATAAGGCAGGCTGTACTGTAGCGTGAAACCCCAGTTGAAGAAGGTGACCGCGGGATTGCCCTGCGGCGCGCCGTCGGCCGGCGCACTGACGCTGAACTCGCCGGTGACCGCGAACGGCCGGAAATATTCGAGGCTCTTGGGAAGCGTGCCGAAGCCGAGGCCCGCGTCCACCAGCGGCGTATAGGTGTTGTTGCGGCCCGAACCCGCGAGAATGCCTGTGCCGGTCCCGCCCCAGGAGACGTCGAAGCCGATCTTCGCCATGAACTCGGCGTCGGGGATGCAGAGGAGCTGATACTGGATTTCCGTGTCGAGCGGGTTCCAGCCGTAGCCGCCCGGGTGCGTCCAGCTGGGACCGCTGCCGATGACCACGCTGAGGCCTTCGGTGATCGTCTTCGTCCAGCTGAAACTCGCGTCCCACTCGACCGAGCCGCCCGCGTTGTAGGGAACCCATGACACTGTCGGAAGCGCAAGCTCGTCGCCGACGCCGGGGTCGTCGATGGCGAGAGTGGCGGGAAAGACGCGATCGCCGCAGACCGCATGCGGGAAGGCGGGCGTCAGCCAGAGGCATGAGGCCGCGCCGGCGAGCGCGCCCTGAACGGCGCGCGGGAAGGCGGATGACATGAAGGAAGCCCTTCGGGATCTGAAGACGGGCGGCGTCGCGCCTCTTGCAACGGGGGCGAGGGCCGGCGGGAGCAGTCGTCAGACGGGGAGGGGCGGGGCGCGGGCGCGGTTCTGCGGGGAGAGGGGACGCGGAACGGCGCAGGCTTCGGCGGCGGGCGTGAGCGTCCGGCAGGACGCCTCGAGGCGCGCCGGCAGGGCGGGCAGGTCGGGCGCGACGAGCGCGGCTGCTTCCGCGCTGAAGCGGCAGAGTGGGCATTGATCGTCGCAGTCGTGGGAACCCGCCGGCGCGCCGCCGTCGTCCGCGCGGATGCAGAGCGCCGCCGCGTCGCCGAAGCGCGCCTTGAGTTCCGCCGCGGTCGCCGAAAGCGCGAGCGCCCGCGCTCCCCGCTCGGCCTCGGCCTGGTGGGCGGGGGCGGCGACAAGCTGGACGATCAGCGCAAGCGCGGCGAAGAGCGCCGCGACCGGCGAGCGGCGTCCAGCGCCGGATTTCGTCCGCCGCCCGCCAAACGCTCGTCTGCCCGCGGCCGTCACCGCTTCTCCGTCCGTTCCCCGTGAGAAGTCCACTTTCGTAGCCTGAGGCGGCCCGGGGCGCAATCCGGCGCCGGCGTCGCGTCACATTCTCTCATCCAAAGTGACGGGACCCGCGCCCGATGCGGCTTGTGGGAGGACGCATGGCTGGTCTAACCCTCGTTGCCGTCGCCGGCGCGGGCCCGCCGGAGAAGAGGGGCGAAGACCAGACGATGTGCGGGATCGTGGGCGTTCTGGGTCGCGGGCCGGTCGCGCCGGCGATCGTCGACGCGCTGAAGCGGCTCGAGTACCGCGGCTACGATTCCGCCGGCGTCGCGACGCTCGAAGCGGGCGGCCGGCTGGAGCGCCGGCGCGCCGGGGGCAAGCTCAGGAACCTCGAGGCGAAGCTCACGGCCGAGCCGCTCGCCGGGGCGATCGGCATCGGCCACACGCGCTGGGCGACCCACGGCAAGCCGACCGAGCGCAACGCCCATCCGCACGCGGCGCGCGGCCTCGCCGTCGTCCACAACGGCATCATCGAGAATTTCAAGGCGCTGCGCGAGGAACTCGCCGCCAAGGGCTACGGCTTCGCGACCGACACCGATTCCGAGATCGCGGCGCTCGTCGTCGAGGACGAACTGAAGTCGGGCAAGGCGCCGGACGAGGCCGTCTTCGCGGCCTTGAAACGCATGCGCGGCGCCTTCGCGCTCGTCTACCTGTTCGAGGGTCGCGACGACCTCCTGATCGGCGCGCGCCAGGGGGCGCCGCTGGCGATCGGCTACGGCGACGGCGAGATGTACCTCGGCTCGGACGCGCTGGCGCTGGCCCCATTCACCGACCGCGTGACCTATCTCGAGGAAGGCGACTGGGCGGTCGTGACGCGCGCCGGCGCCGACATCCGCGACGTCTCGGGCGCGCATGTTTCACGGCGCATCCAGCGCAGCCCCGCCGGCAGCCTGCTGGCCGAGAAGGGCAATTACCGCCACTTCATGGCGAAGGAGATCCACGAGCAGCCCGAGGTCGTCGGCCACACGCTCGCCCATTACGTCGACATGGCGTCGATGCGGCTGAAACCCTTTGCCTGGCCGGTCGATCCGAAGACGCTGAGGCGGATCACCATGATCGGCTGCGGCACGGCCTATATGGCCGGGCTCGTCGGCAAATACTGGCTCGAGCGCTTCGCGCGGCTGCCCGTCGAGATCGACGTCGCCTCCGAGTACCGCTATCGCGAAGCGCCGGTCGACGCCAACGGGCTGACCATCGTCATCTCGCAGTCGGGCGAGACGGCCGACACGCTGGCGTCGCTGAAATACGTGAAGGACCGCGGCTCGAAGACCATCGGCGTCGTCAACGTGCCGGATTCGAGCATCGCCCGCCTGACCGACGCCGCCGCCCCGACGCTCGCGGGGCCCGAGATCGGCGTCGCCTCGACCAAGGCCTTCACCTGCCAGCTCGTCGCGCTCGCGGCGATCGCGATCGGCGTCGGCCGGGCGCGCGGCGCGCTCGACGAGGCCGCGGAGGCGGCGCTGCTCGCCGAGCTTGTCGCCGCTCCCGGCCTGATCGCGGAGACCCTGAAGCTCGAGCACGAGACGGAGAAAATCGCGCGCGCCATCGCGCAAAGCCGCGACGTTCTCTATCTCGGCCGCGGCCTAAGCTTTCCGGTGGCTCTCGAAGGAGCGCTGAAACTCAAGGAATTGAGCTACATCCACGCCGAGGGCTACGCCGCGGGCGAACTGAAGCACGGTCCGATCGCGCTCATCGACCCGGACATGCCGGTCATCGTGATCGCGCCGAGCGACGGCGTGTTCGAGAAGACCGCGTCCAACATGCAGGAGGTCGCGGCGCGGGGCGGCCGCATCATCCTGATCGGGGGGCCGCGCGCGGCCGAGGAGGCGGGCGTCGAGGTCGAGCATGCGCTCGCCATGCCCAATGTCGGCCCGACCTTCGCGCCGATCGTCTATGCGATCCCCGTGCAGATGCTCGCCTATCACACCGCGGTTTTCATGGGCAAAGACGCCGACCAGCCGCGCAACCTCGCGAAGTCGGTGACCGTGGAATAGGGGCGCCGGCGCTTCGCGATGGCGGAGCAGAGAACGGGCCACGCGCGTTTGCTCCCTTGAGCGGCTGTTCCATGGCCGGCCTGAGGAGGTCTTTTCGATGGCGCGCAAGAAAATCGAGAACGTCGACATGCCGATGCCGGAGATCAATCCGGAGAAGGTCTGTTTCATCGTCGGCATGTCCCGCAGGCTCGGCGCGGTCGACGAGGGCGTCGAGCCCGACGCCTCCAATCCAACGGATGACGGCGAGCGCATCGCGCTGACCGAGGCGGGCGGCGCCGTCCGCAGCGAACTTATCGAATACCTTCGGGCGCTCGACGCCGACGAGACTGCGGCGCTCCTCGCGCTCGCCTGGATCGGGCGGGGCGACTACGAGGCGGTCGACTGGAAGCGCGCCGTAACCGCCGCCACGAATCGGGGCGATCAGGATCGTCCCGCCTGGAAGGAGCTTCTGGACATTCCGCTGCTGGCGGACTTCCTCGAGGACGCGCTCTCCGTCTTCGACCGGTCCTGCGAGGATTTCGAACTGCGGGAGGGCGCGTGAGGGTGGGCGGCCGCCCGCGCCCCTAAATCGGGAGGCTTTTGACCTGGCGCAATTGCCGCCGCCGCACGCGGCGCCAAGAATGGGCGCCACGAGAGGCCGACGAATGCGCACAATCGACACGAGCGAACGCCCGATGCCGGAGATCAATCCGGCCAAGGTCAGTTTCGTCATCGAGAAGGCGCGCGAGCTCTTCGGCGAAGACCTCGGCGTGGACGCGGACGCCTCGAACCGGTCCGACGGCGGGCGGCCGGCGCCGGCCGGCGACGCCTCGATCCGCCGCGAGCTCGTCGAATTCATCCGCGACCTCGACGTCGACGAGGCGGCGGCGCTGGTGGCGCTCGCCTGGATCGGGCGCGGCGACTACGAGGCGCGCGACTGGCGGAGCGCGGTCGCTTCCGCCAACGAGCGTCACGAGGGGCCGACCTGGAAGTATCTCATCGGCATGGCTCTGCTGCCGGATTACCTTCAGGACGCGCTCTCCGCCTACGGCCGCTCGTGCGAGGATTACGAGCTCGCCGGCCGTCGCCACTAGAGCCTTCGGCGATTCGGTCGAATCGCCGGAGGCTCTAGATTCCTTGAAAACGCGGGCTCTCTCGCGAAAAACCGGTTCCCACTTTTTCGCAGCCCGCTTTAGCAGGCTGCTGAAAAAGTCGCCTGAGAAGGCGCTGGCGTTTCTCGTTTTCGCATGATTCTCTCGATGGTGGCGACGCGAATCGCGAGGGGTCGATGCGGGGCGAGGACCGGACGAGCGGGGCGATGTTTTCTTACGTCGACATCGAGACGCGGATCCCGGCGAAGCATCCGTTGCGCGCGATGCGGCGGCTGACCGACGCGACGCTGGCGGAACTCGACGGGTCGTTTTCGGCGCTTTACGTCAGGTTCGGGCGCCCGTCCGTTCCGCCGGAGCGGCTGTTGCGGGCGACGCTTCTGCAGCTTCTCTATTCGATCCGCTCTGAGCGGCAATTGGTGGAGCGGATCGAGTTCGACATGCTGTTTCGCTGGTTCGTCGGGCTGTCGATGGACGAGAGGGTGTTCGACGCCTCGACCTTCTCCAAGAACCGCGACCGCCTGCTGACGCAGGAGGTCGCGCAAGGGTTTCTGGCTTCGCTCATCGCCCTGCCGGAGGTGAAGGGGCTTCTGAGCGCGGAGCATTTTTCCGTCGACGGAACCCTGCTCAAGGCCTGGGCGTCGATGAAGAGCTTTCGGCCGAAGGACGGCTCGGGCGAGCCGCCTGCGCCGGGCCGCAATGGCGAAGCGGATTTTCGCAAGACGAAGCGGTCGAACGAGACGCACGCCTCGACGACGGACGAGGACGCGCGCCTGTTCAAGAAGGGCGACGGCCAGGAAAGCCGTCTTGCCTATCTCGGCCATGCGCTGATGGAGAATCGCAACGGGCTCGTGGTTGCCGCCGTGGCGACTCTGGCGACGGGAACCGCCGAACGGGAGGCGGCGGCGCGTTTGAGCGAGCGGCTGCCTGAAGGCGCAACGCTCGGCGCCGACAAGAACTATGACGCCGAGGCCTTCGTCGAAGGGCTGAAGGCGCGCGGGATCGAGCCGCACGTGGCGATCAACGGGACGGTCAGCAAGAACGGCGTCAAGCGCAAGACCGCCGTTCCGCCCGAGGTCGCGGCGAGCCTCGCCTATGCGATCAGCCAGCGGCTACGCAAGCGCATCGAGGAAAGCTTCGGCTGGACGAAGACGGTGGGCGGGCTCGCCCAAGTGAAAGTGCGCGGGCTGGCAAAGGTGCGCGCCGTCTTCGTCTTCGCCATCGCCGCCTACAACCTCGTTCGCCTGCCCAAGCTTCTGGCTCCCAGGGGCGAAGTGTGTCTTGAAGCGTGAAAGGAGGAGGAAATGGCTCGATTCCACCCCCCAATAGCCGCCGAAAACCGCTCCCAGGCCAAAAATCTCACGCATGACCACCTACCTGCGGAAACGCAGTGACTTCTTCAGCAGCCTGCTAGGAAGGGAGCGCCCGCCGCAGCCGCCTTGCATTCGTCGCGCGGAGCGGCCACTTTCGCGGTCGAAAGACAGCCGATTCGCCCCATGCCGAACGAGCCCGAAGCCGCGCCCGCCTCCCGCTCCCTCATGCACCGGCTGCGATCCTGGTTCTTCACCGGCCTTGTCGTGTTCGGGCCGGTCGCGGTCACGGCCTATATCGCGTGGTTCGTCATCGCCACGATCGACAACTGGGTAAACCCCTGGCTGCCGAGGCTAATCTCTCCCGACGCCTATCTGCCCGTCCACGTGCCCGGCGTCGGCGTCGTGATCGCGGTCGTCGGCCTGACGTGCCTCGGCTTTCTCGCCGCCAACATCATCGGCCGTACGCTCGTTGGCGCGAGCGAGGCGATGCTCGACCGGACCCCGGTCGTGCGCGGGGTCTACAAGGGACTGAAGCAGGTGTTCGAGACGATGTTCAGCCAGTCGGGATCTCAGTTCCGCAAGGTCGGGCTGGTTGAATTTCCGGTCAAGGGAAGCTGGTCAATCGTTTTCCTCTCCTCGGATCCGGGTCCGGTCGTCTCCAGCGTCCTGCCAGGCGAAAAACCCATGTTGTCGGTGTTCATGCCGTGCACCCCCAATCCGACCACCGGCTTTTTCTTCTACATCGCAGCCGAAGACGTGATCGAACTGCCGATCACCGCCGACGAGGCGGCCAAGCTCATCATGTCGGCCGGCCTCATCCAGCCCGAGGGGGCGCCCGGGCTCGCGGCGACGGCTGAGGCGGCCAGACTGGAGAGGGTTCAGGCGGATTAGCGGCGGCGGCCCTTTGCCTGCTGTCAAAAGCGGCGCGCTTTGTGCTAATGAGGCCGTCAGCCGTTCGAAAAGAAGGCGGCCAGGCTGGCTTCGTGGCGCTTCAAGGCGCGCCGCCGGAACAACGTTCATAGGACCATCATGGCGCAATTGCCGAAATTCGATCTCGAGGACCTGAAGCGGCGGATGCAGGCGGCGCACGCTTCGCTCAAGCACGAGCTTGGGGGCCTGCGGACCGGCCGCGCCAGCGCCAGCCTGCTCGAACCGGTTAACGTCGAGGCCTACGGTCAGCGGATGCCGCTGAACCAGGTCGCGACCATCAGCGTGCCCGAGCCGCGCGCCCTCGCCGTCTCGGTATGGGACAAGGGCATGGTGCATGCCGTCGACAAGGCGATCCGCGAACTCGAACCTCGGCCTCAGCCCGACGGTCGAGGGGACGACGCTCCGAATCCGCATTCCCGAGCTCAACGAGCAGCGCCGCAAGGAAATGGTCAAGATCGCCCACAAATACTCGGAGGACGCGCGCGTCGCCGTGCGTCACGTCCGCAAGGACGGTCTCGACGTCCTCAAACGCCTCCTCAAGGAGCACGCGATGAGCGAGGACGACGAGACCAAGAACGAGCACGACGTGCAGAAGGCGACCGACATCGCCATCAAGGACATCGACGCCTCGCTCGCCGCTAAGGAAAAGGAGAT
Source organism: uncultured Alphaproteobacteria bacterium (assembly GCA_963829505.1). Classification (GTDB taxonomy): domain Bacteria; phylum Pseudomonadota; class Alphaproteobacteria; order Rhizobiales; family Beijerinckiaceae; genus Roseiarcus. The sequence continues at coordinate 1,548,178 of CAWHIL010000003.1, read as the reverse complement.
CATGCAGGTCTAGGCGTCTCGCCAGGAGGCCCCTCGCATGAACATGAACCCGTCCCGCACCCGTCCCGGCTCGGTCGAGACGCCGACCCACGTCGGCATCATCATGGACGGGAACGGCCGCTGGGCGAAGTCGCGCGGACTGCCGCGCTTCGAGGGCCATCGCCGCGGCGTCGAGGCGGTCCGCCGCACCGTCCGCTCGGCCATCGAGCATGGCGTGCGCTACCTCACCATCTACAGCTTCTCCTCAGAGAACTGGCGCCGCCCCCCGGACGAGGTCGCCACGCTCATGGGGCTCCTCAAGCGCTACATCCGCACCGACCTCGCCGACCTCAATCAGAACGGCGTCAAGGTCAGGGTGATCGGCCAGCGCGAGGGCCTCGCGCCGGACATCGGCGCGCTTCTCGACGAGGCCGAGGCGCTGACGCGCAACAATTGCGGCCTCAATCTGGTTGTCGCCTTCAACTACGGTTCCCGACACGAAATCGTCAACGCGGCGAGGAGGCTCGCGATGGACGTGCGGGAGGGACGCCTCGACCCCGGCGCCATCGACGAGGAGGAATTCGCCGCACGGCTCGACACCGCCGACATTCCCGATCCCGATCTCATCATCCGCACCTCGGGAGAGCTCAGGCTGTCGAACTTCCTGCTCTGGCAGGCGGCCTACGCCGAACTTGTCTTCATGCCCGTTCTCTGGCCCGATTTCGACGATGCGGCCTTCGCCGCGGCCCTCCAGCAATATGCGACGAGAGAGCGCCGCTTCGGCGCGGTTCTCGAGCCGCCCGCGGTCATGACCGCTTCGTGAACGCGCCGATGAGCGCCAGCCACGGAAAGACCCCGGGCGGGCCGGCGGGGACAAACGCCGGCGCGGCGCTCCGCACGGATCTTCTGCCGCGCGCCGCCGCCGGCGCCGTCATGGCGCTGGCCGCGCTCGCCGCCGCGTGGTTCGGCGGATTCGTGTTCGTCGCCTTCTGGTGGATCGCCGCCGCCGTGGTCTTCTGGGAATGGCAGCGGATCATGGGCCGCGAACGGCTCGCGGCGCGCGTCGCGCTCGGCGCGGCGCTTCTTGCGGCCGCCGCGCTCCTTGCGATGCACAACGCCCCGGTTTCGGCGGCGGCGGCGCTGATTGTCGCGAGCGGCGCGGTCGGCCTCGCGGCCGCGCCGGGCGAACGGCTTTGGTCGGCGGGGGGCGCCCTCTACGCCGGCGCGCTCGTCGTCAGCCTCGGTCTCCTCAGGGCGAGCCCGTCATATGGATTGCCGGCGATCCTGTGGCTGTTTGCGATCGTCTGGGGCGCGGACGTCGCCGCATATTTCGCCGGCCGGGCGATCGGGGGACCGCGCCTGTGGCCGAGCGTCTCGCCGGGCAAGACCTGGTCGGGCGCGATCGCCGGCGCGCTTGCGGGCGGAGCGCTCGGGCTCGCCTTCGCGCTCGCGCTCGTTCCCGGCGGCGTCGCGGTCGGGCCCGTGTTCGCGCTCGGCCTCGCGGCGGCGGTCGTGTCGGAAGCGGGAGACCTGTTCGAATCGTCGGTCAAGCGGCGTTTCGGGGTGAAGGACTCGAGCCGCCTCATCCCGGGTCACGGCGGACTGATGGACAGGCTCGATTCTTTCATCGCAGCCTCGGCGTTCGCGGCCCTTGTCGCGACCGCGAACGCTCGCGGCTCCTTCCTCGCAAGCGGATTGTTCCAATGGTGAGCGGCGTCGAAAGGACGGAAGTTGCGGGCGCCGGGGCTTCCCGCCGCGACGCGCCGCCGAAGCGGCTGGTCATTCTCGGCGCGACCGGGTCGATCGGCGGATCGTGCGCGAGAGTCATCGCGGATTCGCCTGGGCGGTTCTCGGTCGTCTCGGTGGCCGCGGGCAGGGACGCGGCGGCGCTGGCGCGGCGAGCGATCGAATTCGGCGCCGAATTCGCAGCCGTCGCCGACCCGTCGTCCTACGGCGATCTCAAACAGGCGTTGAGCGGCACGGGAATCAAAGCCGCGGCCGGGCCGGAGGCGGTCAAGGAGGCGGCGCTGCGCGAGGCGGATCTCCTCGTTTCGGCGATCGTCGGCGCGGCCGGGCTCGAGCCGACGTTCGCGGCGATCGAGGCGGGGCGCGCCGTCGCGCTCGCCAACAAGGAGACGCTGGTCGCCGCCGGCGCGATCGTGATGCAGACGGCGGCGCGCGCCGGCGCCCTCATCCTGCCGATGGATTCGGAGCACAACGCGCTCTTCCAGGCGATCGGCGGCCGCGATCCCGCAACGATCGTCACGATGACCATCACGGCGTCGGGCGGCCCCTTCCGCGAGTGGAGCGCCGAGCGCATTCAGGCCGCGACCAAGGCGCAAGCGCTCAAGCATCCGAACTGGGTGATGGGGCCGAAGGTGACGATCGATTCCGCCGGCCTGATGAACAAGGGACTCGAGCTGATCGAGGCCCATCACCTCTTCGGCGTGCCGCCCGAGCGGCTCGCCGTCGTCGTCCATCCGCAGTCGATCGTGCATGGGCTGATCGACTTTGCCGACGGTTCGCTGATCGCCGGCATGGGCTCGCCCGACATGCGCACGCCCGTCGCCCATTGCCTGGCCTATCCCGACCGGATCGCTTCGGGAGTTCGCGCCCCGAACCTCGCGGCGCTCGGCCGTCTGACGTTCGAAGAGGCTGACCTCGGGCGGTTTCCCGCGCTCGGCATCGCCATCGACGCGCTGAAAACCGGCGGCGGGGCGCCGACGGCGCTGAACGCCGCCAACGAGATCGCGGTCGCTGCGTTTCTCGACGAGCGGATCGGTTTCGGCGATATCGCCCGATCGGTTGAGCGGACGCTGTCGGCCATGCAGGCGGCGGGCGAACTCAGGACGCCGTCGAGCGTCGCCGAAGCCCTCGGACTTCACCATATCGCAGGCGAAAGAAGCCGCTACGTCTTGGCGTGAGGTCCCCGGTCCGGTAAAACGGGATCAAACGTCCGGCTCTGGCCGTGAATTGAGCGCGTGGCGCCCGCGGAGATTTCCCTGATGGCCCTTTTTCACTTCGTTTCGGATCTGCTTGCCTGGCTTGGATGGTATGTCCTGCCGTTCCTCATTATCCTCAGCGCGATCGTGTTCATTCATGAGTTCGGCCACTATCTGGTCGGGCGCTGGTGCGGCGTGGGCATCGACGCCTTTTCGCTGGGATTTGGGCCGGAACTGTGGGCCCGGGTCAATTCGCGCGGCACCCGCTGGCGGATCGCGGCGCTGCCGCTCGGCGGCTACGTCAAGTTTCACGGCGACGTCAACCCCGCGAGCGTCGACGTCGCCGGCGTTGATCTTTCGGTCGATTCCCGGACCCTGAACGCGCAACCGGTGGCGAAACGGGCGGCGATCGTGCTCGCCGGCCCTGTCGCCAATTTCCTGCTTGCGTTTGTGATCTTCACCGGCGTGTTCATGATCTTCGGCCGGGTCGAGCACATGGCCCGGATCGGGCGCGTCGAGGCCGGAAGCCCGGCGGCCGACGCCGGCTTCGCCGCCGGCGACCTCGTAAAGTCCGTGGACGGCAGCGCGATCGGCAGCTTCGAGGCGCTCCAGGAGGCCACCGTCATGAGCACCGGCCTGCCGATGACTTTCGTCGTCGATCGGGGCGGCGCCGATGTGCGACTGACGGCGACGCCCACGATCAGCGTCGTCGACCAGGGCGTGCTCGGGAAACGCAGGATGGGCCACCTCGGCCTCGGCTCGTCGGGAAGCCCGGACGACGTCAAGATGGAGCGCTGCGGCGTCGCCGAATGCGCCGTCTGGGGCGCAGACAGGGTCGTCTTCATCGTCAAGGCGACGACGGCCTATATCGTCGGCGTGTTCGCCGGGCGCGAGTCGACCGACCAGGTGTCGGGGCTGATCGGCGCGGCGCAAATGGCCGGCGAGATGGCCAAGATCAGTCTGTGGGACTTGTTCAGCGTCGCCGCGTGGTTTTCCGTGTCGGTCGGCTTCATGAACCTCCTGCCTGTTCCGCTTCTGGACGGCGGACACCTGGTTTATTACCTCTGCGAGGCGGTCCTCGGTCGGCCGCTGAGCCGGCGGACTCAGGAAATCGGCCTGAGAATTGGCATCGTGCTGGTGACGATGCTCCTGGTGTTCACCACCTCGCACGACCTCCTGCGCTGGGTTCCCGGCGTCAATTAACGAAGCGTCGACCATCTTTGCGTGTCCTCGCGGCAACGGTCGCGGGAAATGGTGTAGGCTTGTCGAATGGAGGGTTGCAGGAGTGGCTGAAAACGGTAAAACGCCGTTAAACAAATTGTTCCTCCCCCGGGAGGGACGTGACTAGGCGCCGCGCGCCGCGTCTTTCCGACGCGGCGGATCGAGCCCCCCAGTGGTGGGCGCGTGGGGAGAGCCAGAGCGGCGAAGAGGGACAATGGGCGAGATGAGTTGGATCCGCGGTTTTTTCGGCGCTCTTGCTTTGCTGGTCGTGCTTGCGTTTGGCGTTGGCGTTTCCCCGACACCCGCTTCAGCCCAGCAGATCGTGGTCGAGGGCGGCTCCGGGGTCACCGCCGCGGCGCTCAAGCCCTACTTCAGCGGCGCGGATCCGGCTTCGGTGCAGCGCGGCGTCGATGACCTGAGGTCGACCGGCATTTATTCCTCAGTCGACGCAAAGGCCGTCAACGGGACGATCTACGTCTCCCTCCAGGTCGGCAAGCAGATCATCAATCGCGTCGCCTTCGAGGGAAACAGCAAGCTCCCGAAGGATCAGCTCGAGGTCGAGGTCCAGTCCAAGGCGGGCGGGGTCTACAATGAGGCGACCGCCGCAGGCGACATCGACCGCATCAAGGACGCCTACAAGAAATACGGCCGGAACGAGGCCGGGGTGACCAAGCGGCTTGTGGAGCTGCCCAACGGGCGCGTCGACCTGGTCTTCACGATCAACGAAGGCGAAAAGACCGGTATTCGGGAAATCAAGTTCGTCGGCAACAATTCGGTTTCGAACTGGCGTCTGTCGAACATGATGCAGACGACGTCGATGAACCTGCTCTCGTTCCTCAAGAGCACCGACGTCTATGATCCGGACCGGCTCGCCTCGGACGAGGAGGCCATCCGGCGCTACTACATGCGCAACGGCTACGCCGACTTCCGCATCGTCGACACGAGCGTCGTCTATCAGCCCAACCCCCCGGGCTACGTCATCACGATCACGATGGACGAGGGTCCGCAGTACCGGGTTTCGGGCGTCAGCGTCGATTCGCACATCGCGGCGGTGAGCGGACCCAATCTGGTCGGCTACTCGACCCTGCATGCCGGCGACGTCTACGATGCCGGCGGGGTCGACAAGACCGTCTACACGATGACCCGCGAAGTGGCGCGCCAGGGCTACGCCTTTTCCGAGGTTCGTCCGCACGGCGAGCGCGACACGGTCAACCACACGATCGCGCTGAACTATACGCTCGACGACGGTCCCAAGGTCTACATCGAGCGGATCGACATCCTCGGCAACACCCGCACGCGAGACTATGTCATCCGCCGCGAGTTCGACATCGGCGAAGGCGACCCCTACAACCACGTCCTCATCGAGCAGGCCGAGCGCCGCCTGAACGGTCTTGGCTACTTCAAGAAGGTCCACATCTCGAACAGGCCGGGATCCGCGCCCGACCGGGTGATCGTCGTGGTCGAGGTCGAGGATCAGCCGACCGGTTCGCTGAGCCTCAGCGGCGGCTATTCGACGACGCAGGGCATTCTCGCCGAACTCGCCTATACCGAGACGAACTTCCTCGGCCGCGGGCAGTACGTGCGCCTGAGCGTGTCGGACGGCCAGTACAGCCGCGGCTGGAAGGCGTCGTTCACCGAGCCCTATTTCATGGGCTACCGGCTGGCCGCCGGGTTCGACCTCTATCAGCAGGTCAACCTGCAGAACCAGTATGCGCTCTACGAGAACTCGACGACCGGCGGCACGCTGCGCCTCGGCGTTCCGATCACCGACGATCTGACATTCCAGCCAAACTATGCGCTCTACGCGTCGAGGATCACGATCCCCAACACGTCGTCGCAGCCCTATGACGACTGCTCGGGGCCAAACAAGGACGGCACCTGGACCGACACCTGGCTCGTCGGAGGCACCTTCATAAGGACGACGCCGACGGAATACGTGAACTGCTTGAGCAACGGCGAGGCGCCGGTGGAAATCAAGCAGGCTGCGGCTCAGGGAACGATCGTGACCTCGCTCGCGGGCTATGCGGTGAACTACAGCACGCTCGACAACCGCAAGGACCCGACGACCGGCATCTTCGCTGTCTACAAGCAAGACTTCGCCGGCCTCGGCGGCAATTCCGACTTCGTCCGCGAAACGGTCGAGGCCCGCTGGTATCATCCGATCACCGAGGACTTCATCGGCCAGATCCACCTTCAGGCCGGTCAAATCAACGGATTCGGCTCGCAGCCGCTCGACATCGTCAACAACTTCGTGCTCGGGCCGTCGCTGGTGCGCGGCTTCGCGCCCGGCGGCATCGGTCCGCGCGACATCTCGAGCACCAACAACGTGCAGGGCTCGTCGCTCGGCGGAACGACCTACTATGGCGCCTCGGCCGAGGTTCAGTTCCCGATCTTCGGCTTGCCGAAGGAGGTGGGCCTGAGGGGCGCGGTGTTCGCCGACGCCGGCAATCTGTTCGGCTACAGCGGGCAGACCAACTTCGCGAGCTTCCTCGGCTACTCCTACTGCCCGGCGCCCGGCACCCTGCTGATCACTCAGCCGAGCTGCGCGAGGATCTGGGATCCGAACCAGATCCGCACCTCGGTCGGCGCGAGCGTGCTGTGGAACTCGCCGATGGGGCCGATCCGGTTCGATTTCGCCTTGCCGCTCACCAAGGGCAAGTACGACCAGACCCAGATCTTCAACTTCTCGGGCGGCACGACGTTCTAGCGTCGCGCCAGCCTTCCGCGGCTCTCCCGGGCGCGTCGATGGGCGGACGCGCCCGTCGCCGCATCTGAGGGAACGCCTCGCTTGGCCAAGATCCGCTTCTTTCCGCCGAGCTCGGCGCCGACGCTGGCCGAGGTCGCGGGCTGGTGCGGCGCGGAGCTCGCCTCGAAAGACGATGGCGCCCTCGTCGTCATGGACGTCGCCGCGCTCGACCAGGCGGGGCCGGACGACCTCACCTTCCTCGACAATCACAGGTACCTGGACGCCTTCCGCGCGACGCGGGCGAGGGCGGCTCTGGTCGCTCCGCGCTTCGCCGGCGCAGCGCCGGCGGGCTGCGCGGCGCTTATCGCGCGCGAGCCCTACCGCGCCATGGCGCAGGTGATGGCGAGACTCTATCCGTCGGCGGTGAGGCCCGGCTCGACCTTCGATCAGACGGGCGTCTCGGCCGCCGCGCATGTGCATGCCCGCGCGCGGCTCGAGCCGGGCGTTGTGATCGACCCCGGCGCGGTCATCGGCCGCGGCGCCGAGATCGGCGCGGGCACGGTCATCGGCGCCAATGCGGTCATTGGACCCGGCGTGCGCATCGGACGCAACGCGGCGATCGGCGCGACAACGACGATCGTCGCGGCGCTGATCGGCGACCGGGTCGTCATCCATCCGGGCGCTCATATCGGCCAGGACGGCTTCGGCTTCGCGCTTGGCGCGCGCGGCCATCTCAAGGTGCCGCAGATCGGCCGGGTCATCATCCAGGATGACGTCGAGATCGGCGCGGGCGTGACAATCGACCGCGGCGCCAACCGGGATACGGTAATTGGCGAGGGCGCCAAGATCGATAATCTCGTGCAGATCGGCCACAACGTGGTCGTCGGACGTCACGCGGTTCTGGTGTCGCAATCGGGCGTGTCCGGCTCGAGCGTGATCGGCGACTTCGTTGCGCTCGGCGGGCAGGCGGGGATCGCTGGCCACCTCAACATCGGCGCGGGCGCCCAGGTGGCCGCGGCCGCGGGCGTCATGACCGACATTCCGGCGGGAGAGCGCTGGGCGGGAGCGCCGGCGAAACCGGTTCGGGAGTTCTTCCGCGAAGTGGCTGTGGTAAAGAGGCTCGCCCATGGCCGCGCCGGAGCGAAGGGGGCCGAAGAGTGACGAAATGACCCATGACGCCAAAGCGGAAAGGAGCGGAATGAGCGAGCCGACCGGTCAGACGTACGAGAGCTTCGACATTCAGAAGCTGCTCGCTCTGCTGCCGCACCGCTATCCGTTCCTGCTCGTCGACCGGATCGTCGAGGCGAGAGCCGACGAATACGGCGTCGGCATCAAGAACGTGACGGCGAACGAGCCCCATTTCCAGGGACATTTTCCGGGACAGCCGGTGATGCCGGGCGTACTTCTGATCGAGGCGATGGCCCAGACCGCGGGCGCGATGTGCGTGGCTTCGCAACAGACGGGGCGCCGGCGGCAAGCTGAGCGTCGTCTACCTCATGACGGTCGACAAGGCGAAGTTCCGCAAGCCCGTCGTGCCCGGCGATCAGGTCAGGCTCCACATGACGAGGATCGCGAAGAAACGGAACATGTGGTGGTTCCGGGGCGAGGCGAAGGTCGAGGGCGCGCTCGTCTGCGAGGCGGAGGTCTCGGCCATGCTGGTGCGGGAATGAGCGCAAGAGTTCATGCGACCTCGGTCGTCGAGGAGGGGGCTGTTCTCGGCGACGGCGTCGAAATCGGACCCTTCTGCCACGTCGGGCCGATGGTCAGGCTCGGCGACGGCGTCCGGCTCGTCTCGCACGTGAGCCTCGCCGGCGACGTCTCGATCGGCGCCCGCACGCGCATATTCCCCTTCGCCGCGATCGGACATCCGCCGCAGGACCTCAAGTACCGCGGCGAACCGAACCGGCTCGTCGTCGGCGAAGACTGCCTGATCCGCGAGCACGTCACCATGAACCCGGGCACCGCGGGGGGCGGGTCGGAGACGGTCGTGGGGCCGCGCTGCGTCCTTCTCACCAACGCCCACGTCGCCCACGACTGCCGGGTCGGCGAGGGCGTGATCCTGTCGAACAACGTGATGCTCGCCGGCCACGTGCAGGTCGGCGACTTCGCCATCATCAGCGGCGGCGCGGCGGCGCATCAGTTCGTGCGCATCGGCGCGCACGCCTTTCTCGGCGGCCTTGCGGGGCTCGAGCATGACCTCATTCCCTACGGCATGGCGCTCGGCAACCGGGCGGCGCTCGCGGGCCTGAACGTGGTCGGCCTCAAGCGGCGCGGCTTCTCGCACGAGGCGATTCACGAGCTCAGGCGCGCCTACCGGACGCTGTTTGCCGGCAAGGGGACGCTGAAGGAGCAAATCGCCGACGTCGGCGAGGCCTTCCCCGACGCGCCCGCGGTCAAGCAGGTCGTCGCCTTTCTGCGCGAGGGCGGCGATCGGGCGATCTGCGTGCCGCGCGACGGCAAGGGCGAGGAGGGGTGACCGGGCCGGACCCCCTCGCCGAAGTCGCCGCGGCGGCGCCGCCGCTTGCGATCCTGTGCGGCGGCGGGGCTTTTCCGCTCGAGGTCGCCGCCGACGCCCGAAAGGCGGCCCGCGAGCCGTTTCTCATCGGAATCGTGGGGTGGTCCGACCCTTCCATCGAGGCCTATCCGCACCTGTGGGTCCGGATCGGCGAGGTCGGAAAGCTCTTCGCCGCGCTGAAGTCGCGCGGCGTCGGGGAGATCGCGATGGTCGGCGCGATGACCCGCCCGGATCTTTCGGACATGCGCCTGGACTGGGGCGCGGTCCGGCGAGCGAGCGAACTCACGCAATTGTTCAGGCGCGGCGACAACAGCATGCTCGTCGGTCTCGCCGCGATCTTCGAGCGCGAAGGCGTGCGCGTCGTAGGGGCGCACGAAATCGCTCCCCGTCTCGTCGCTCCGCTTGGGCCCATGACGGTACGCCTGCCCACGCCGGAGGACGCCGCCGACATTGCCTTTGGCGCGCGGCTCCTCGGGGCGATGTCGGAGTTCGATGTCGGACAGTGCGTCGTCGTCGTGGGAGGGCGCGTGCTCGCGATCGAGGCCGCCGAGGGCACGGACGGGGTGCTCGCGCGGGTCGCGGGCCTGCGGAAGAGCGGCCGGTTCAAGTTCAGGGGTCCGGCCGGCATCCTGGTCAAGACGCCGAAGCATGGACAGGACCTCAGGGTCGATATGCCGGCCGTCGGCCCCGCGACGGTCGCCGGCGCCGCACGCGCCGAGCTCCGCGGCATTGCGCTCGCCGCCGGCGCGGTTCTCATCACGGGGCGCGAGCAATGCGTGGCCGAGGCTGACGCGGCCGGCATGTTCGTCGTCGGATTTCCGGTGTGAGCGAGGGGCTCGCCGGGCCCTTGCGCGTCGCGCTGGTCGCCGGCGAGCACTCCGGCGACCAGCTCGGCTTCAAGCTCATGCGCGCGCTGCGGGAGGCCCACCCCGAAGGCGTCGCCTTCATCGGCGTTGGCGGCGAGGCGATGGAGGCCGAAGGCCTGAATAGCCTCATTCCGATCGCCGACGTCGCGGTCATGGGGATTGTGCCGATCCTCGCTCGCCTGCCGACGCTCCTCAGGCGCATCCGCGAGACGGCCGACGCGATCGCCGCGGCGCGGCCGGACATCCTCGTCATCATCGACAGTCCGGAATTCACCCACCGCGTTGCGCGCAAGGTTCGCAAGGCGTTGCCCGAGCTTCCCGTCGTCGACTATGTGAGCCCGAGCGTCTGGGCGTGGCGGCCTGGCCGGGCGAAGGCGATGGCGGCTTACGTCGACTGCGTCCTCGGCCTTCTGCCGTTCGAGCCCGACGCCTACGTCCGGATCGGGGGCCCCCCTTGCGTCTATGTCGGCCATCCGCTGATCGAGCGGCTCGGCGAATTGCGACCCGACGCGGAGGAGGCGCGGCGGCGCGAGGAAGCGCCCCCGGTCGTGGTGGTCCTGCCCGGTTCGCGACGCACCGAGATCCGCCGCCTCATGGCCGATTTCGGCGAGGCGCTCGGGCGCCTCCGCGACGTGGCCGGGCCGTTCGATGCCATCCTGCCGACCCTGCCGCATATCGAGGCGGAGGTCCGCGAGCGCGCCGCCGCATGGCCGGTCGCGCCGAAGATCGTCACGGACGAGGCGGCGAAGCTGAAGGCTTTCCGCACCGCGCGCGCGGCGCTCGCCGCCTCCGGCACCGTGACGCTCGAGCTTGCGCTTTCCGGCGTCCCGCTCGTGGGCGCCTACAAGGTCGGAATCGTCGAGGAGCAGCTCAAGTATCTCATCAAGGTCCCCTCGATCCTGTTGCCCAACCTGATTCTCGGAGAGCGGGCGATCCCCGAGAAGCTGCAGCGGGACTGCAATCCGGCGGCGCTCGCAGCCGAGCTCGCGCCGCTCGTCCGCGACGGGCCGGAACGCGCCGCGCAGATCGAGGCGCTCGCCCGGCTCGACCAGGCGATGCAGCTTCACGACGGCGGCGCGCCGAGCGCCCACGCCGCCCGCGCCGTCCTCGAAACGACCGCCGCCCGGCGGCAGCGCCGAAACGCCCCTTAAGGCCGCTTCAAGGTCGGGCGTTTTTGGGTCAAAGTGGCTTGTGGATGGGTCCGCGGTCGGGCGGCCTCGAGAAGTAACAACGGGAGGACATGATGAAAGCCGCCGCACGATTCCGATTGGCCGCGACAATAGCCGCGGGCGCCCTCGTCGCCGGCGCCAACGCCTCGGCCGAAGGCGTGAAGATCGGCATTCTCAACGATCAATCCGGCGTCTACGCCGACTACGGCGGCAAGGGCTCGGTCGAGGCCGCGAAGATGGCGATCGAGGATTTCGGCGGCGCCGTGCTCGGCGCGCCGATCGAACTCGTCTCCGCCGACCACCAGAACAAGCCCGATATCGCCTCCTCGATCGCGCGCCGATGGTACGACACCGAGGGCGTCGACATGATCACCGACCTCACCACCTCGTCGGTCGCGCTCGCGGTGCAGGGGATCACCGCCGAGAAGAAGAAGATCGACATCGTGGTCGGCGCCGCGACCTCGGACATCTCCGGCAAGGCCTGCACGCCTTATGGATTCCACTGGGCCTTCGACACGCACGCGCTCGCCAATTCGACCGGCGGCGCGCTCGTGAAAACCGGCGGCGATTCCTGGTTCTTCCTCACCGTCGATTACGCCTTCGGCCACGCGCTCGAGAACGACACGACCGCCGTCATCAAGGCGAACGGGGGAAATGTGCTCGGCGACGTCCTGATCCCGCTCAACACCTCCGACTTCTCGTCCTTCCTCCTGCAGGCGCAAAATTCGAAGGCGAAGGTTATCGGCCTCGCCAACGCCGGCGCCGACACCGTCAATTCGATCAAGGGGGCGTCCGAGTTCGGCATTGTCGCCGGCGGACAGCGCCTCGCCGCGCTCCTGATGACGCTCGCCGAAGTGCACGGGCTCGGGCTTCAGGCGGCGCAGGGCCTCGTGCTGACCGAGAGCTACTATTGGGATCTGAACGACAGGACGCGCGAGTTCGGCGAGCGCTTCTTCAAGCGCACCGGGCGAATGCCGAACATGATTCAGGCCGGAACCTATTCGGCGACGCTTCAGTACCTCAAGGCGGTGAAGGCCGCTGGCACGAAGGATAGCGACACGGTGGTCAAGAAATTGAAGGAGATGCCGGTCGACGACGCCTTCACCGCCAACGGTAAGGTGCTCGCCAACGGCCGGATGGTGTCGGATCTCTATCTCTTCCAGGTCAAGAAACCGTCGGAGAGCAAGCGCGACTGGGACTATTACCAGCTCCTCGCGACGGTTCCGGGCGACACGGCCTATCCGACCGCGGCCAACAGCGGCTGCCCGCTGACGAAGTAGCGGCGCTTCGCGCCCCGCGCGGGAACCCCTTCCACTCCGTGGAGAAGGGGGCGCGCCGCTCACTCGAGGCTCCCCGCGGGCGCTTCGAGGTGCTTCTCGACGAGCGCGCGCGTGTCCTTGGCCTGCACGACGGGGACGATCTCGAAGGTCGCGCCCGTTCCTCGCCATTGCAGGAGCCATTCCTGGAAGAGGCGGAGGTCGTCGCAGCGCATCAACTGGAAGCAGCGGGAGAAGTTCGGCTCGACCCAGCTGTCGATATAGTCGAGCCCGTCGGGCAGCGAGCGTCCCCTGTCTCTAAGACGCTCATAGACCGGGACCATGTCGTTGTCGCGGAACCGCTCGATGACCATGAACAGCATGGCGCGTGACCCTCGCGTTGCCTCGCCGCTCCGGCTTGCGGCCGGGAGCGCTCGACCGATAGTCTCGAGCCTAGCATGGTCCTTGCCCCGCTCCAGACGCCGAGCCTGGTGATCCGCGACGTCACCCTTGCGGACGTCGACGCGTTCTACGCGTACATGCGGCTCGAGAGCTATCGGCGCCATGTGCCGATCGACCCTCCCACTCCGGAATTGATGGCCGAGCGGCTGAAGCGATGGGTCGAGGCGCAGACGAAGGAGCCGCGCACTGGCTACTGGCTGGCGGCGACCGACAAGGCGACAAGGCAGGTCATCGGCGAGGCGATCCTCCACATTCGCGGCTGGGGCCAGGCGGAGATCGGCTGGGGCGTCAGCGCGGACCGCGGCGGGCATGGCCTCGGAACGGAGATCGGCCGGGCGATGCTCGAACTCGCGTTCGTCCGGCTCGATCTCCATCGCGTCTTCGCCCAGTGCAACGTCGAGCACCGCGCGTCGCGCCGGATCATGGAGAAGCTCGGCATGCGCGAGGAAGGGGTCTTGCGCGACAACCGCTTCGTCAGAGGCGCGTGGTGGTCGTCCGTGCAGTCCTCGATCCTCGCCGACGAATATGCGGCGCTGAACGCCTGAGTTCTTTCGCTTCTCCGACACTCTCGCCTGTCACGCGAACGCCCGCGCCGCCGCCTTGTGTCTGGCGATCAGCGCGTCGAGGTCGAGGCCCTCCGGGCGCCCCTCGATCACCCGCCATTTGCCAGCGACCATGACCCGGTCGGCGCGATGGGCGCCGCAGACGACGAGCGCGGCGATGGGGTCCTGCGCGCCGGAGAAGCGCGGCGCGTCGAGCCGGAAGAGCGCAAGGTCGGCCTGCATGCCGGGCGCGATCGCCCCGACGTCGTCGCGGCCGAGGCAGCGCGCGCCGCCCTCTGTCGCCCATCTCAGCGCATCGTAGGGCGAGACGGAAGCGTGGCCGAGCGTCAGGCGCTGGAGCAGAAGCGCGTGGCGCGCCGCCTCCATCATGTTCGAGGAATCGTTCGAGGCCGAGCCGTCGACGCCGAGCCCGATCGCCACGCCCGCCGCCTCGAGTTCGCGCGTTGGGCAGATTCCGACGCCGAAGGCCATGTCGGCCGCGGGCAGGTGACAGACCGAGACGCCCGCATGACCGAGGCGGCCGATCTCGTCGGCGTTGAAATGGATGCCGTGCGCGACCCAGGTGCGGGGCGTCAGCCAGCCAGCGTCCTCGAGCAGGTCGACCGAGCGCTTGCCGAAGGTCGCCATCGCATAGGCGTCCTCGTCCGGCGACTGGCAGAGGTGGCAATGCAGGCCCGCGTCGTAGCGCTCGGCGAGCGCCGCCGAATCGACGAGCACGCGCTGGGGAACCGCCAGCGGCGAGCACGGCGCCAGCGCGACCCGCAGCAGCGCGCCGCGCTTCGGGTCGTGATAGCGCGCCAGCACCCGCTCGCTGTCGGCAAGGATCGCATCCGCGCTCTGGACGATCGAATCGGGCTGCAGGCCGCCGTCCTTCTCGGAAATGCCCATCGAGCCGCGCGTGACCGTCATCCGGACCCCGAGCGCCGCCGCTTCCTCCGCCTCGATGTCGATTGCGCCCTCGAGCCCCGGCGGAAAGAGATTGTGGTGGTCCGCCGTCGTCGTGCAGCCCGAGATGAGAAGCTCGACCAGCGCCATGCGGACCGCGACCCTCAACGCCTCGGGCGTCATCTGGTCCCACACGCGCTCCATCGCCACGAGCCAGGCGAGGAGGTCCTTGCCTTCGCCGGCCGGATGGGCGCGGGTCAGCGTCTGGTAGAAATGATGGTGCGCGTTGACCAGCCCCGGCAGGACGACATGGCGGGAGGCGTCGAACGTCGCCTGCCAGGGCTCCTTCGGAGCGCCGCCATGGGGAACGCATTCGACGATCTCGGCGCCGTCGACGACGAGGCCGCGTTCGGCGCCGTTGGCGAGGATGGCGATCGGGTCCTTGATCCAAAGACGCATGGGCGGGCTCCAGGGACGCGGGCGGCCGGGCCGGCGCGGGGTTTACCAACTTTCGATTCGACGCGCGCGAATCGCGTTCGTATGGTACGGCTCGAACGGTGGCCGGGACGCGGCCATCCGGCGGCGGCGGATGAGAAAATCCGCGTCGTCCATGAGGGGGGGCGTCGCGGGCACTTCGCGCCTCCTTGAGCAGAACTTGAGGAGGTTTTCGGATGCGTGTTGCGATGATCGCGGCCCTGGCCGGCGTGGGGCTTGCCGCCATGGGGCTCGCCGGACCCGCGCAGGCGCTCGACAAGGTGACGTTCGCCACCAACTGGCTCGCGGATCCGGAAGCGGGCGGCTACTTCCAGGCGCTTGTCGACGGCACCTACGAGAAATACGGCCTCGACGTCACCATCCTTCCGGGCGGTCCCAGCACGAACGGGGGCATGCTGCTCATCGCCGGCAAGATCGAGTTCTTCATGGGCGGCGACATGATCGGCGACTTCCTGAACGTGTCGAACAACATTCCGACCGTGACCGTCGCCGCGGACTTCCAGAAGAACCCGCAGTGCTTCATGTCGCATCCGGGCGTCGGCCTCGACAAGTGGACCGATCTGCCCAACGCCAATCCGGCTTTCGTCAGCGCGGGCGCGATCAACACCTTCTGGGCCTGGATGCGCGTCGCCTTCGGCTTCAAGGACGAGAACATCAAGCCGTACAATTTCAACTCGGCGCCCTTCATCGTCGACACGCATTCGATCCAGCAGGGCTACGCCACCTCCGAGCCGTTCGAGATCCAGGAGCAGGGGCACTTCAAGCCGAACATCTTCCTGCTCGCCGACGAGGGCTATACGACCTATTCGACCCAGATCATGACGCGGCGCGAGATCATCGACAAAAACCCCGACATGGTGCAGCGCTTCGTCAGCGCCTCGGCGATCGGCTGGTATCACTATCTCTACGGCGACAACGCCAAGGCGAACGAGCGCATCAAGAAAGAGAACCCGGAGATGACGGACGCGCAGATCGTCTTCTCCATCGCCAAGCTCAAGGAATACGGCATCGTCGATTCCGGCGACACGCTGACCAAGGGCATCGGCGCGATGACGGACGACCGCTGGGCCGACTTCTACGACAAGATGGTCAAGGCCGGCGTCGTCAAGGCCGGCATCGACATCAAGAAGGCCTACACGCTCCAGTTCGTCAACAAGGGCGTCGGGCTCGACCTCCGGCCGAAGAACTGACGCCGCAGGCGTCATTGCAAGCGTTGGCGAAGCAATCCATCGGCGCGGCACGCCCCTGGATTGCTTCGTCGCGCGCGCTTCTCGCAAAGACGGCGGCCGCGGACTTCAGGCTCGCCTATTTCGCCGAAGCGGGCAGGGCGTTGTAGAGCGCGGGCGGCAGCACGGCGGAGACGGCGATCGGCACCGTGTCGGCCGACTTGAAGTTCACCACCTTGTTGTCGACCGGCGGCAGGCTCTTCAGGAACGCGACGATTGCGTTGACGTCGTCGTCGGTGAGATTGGCGAAGGAAGCCGACGGCATCACGCCGCTGAGGTCGCTGCCGTCCGGGCGCTTGCCCTTGCGGATGGCGGTCACGATCTGATCGGCGGTCCATTTGCCGAGGCCCGTATCGGCGTCCGGAGTGAGGTTCGCTCCGACGTAGACGCCCTCGCCGGGGATCGAGAAGCCGACGTCGGCGCCGCCGAGATAGCGCTTCATGTCGGGCGCGCCCATCATGCCGCCCGGCGTGTGACAGTCGGAACAGCCGGTGATCGAGACGAGATACTTGCCGCGCGCGATCTGCGCATCGTCGGCAAGCGCCGGGGCCGCGAGCGCGGCGAACGCCGCAGCGAGGGCGACGTGCGTGACCCTCGTCCTGAGGAGCCCGCGGAGCGGGCGTCTCGAAGGACGTGCATCCTGCACGAACGCGACCGTCCTTTGAGACGCGTCGCCTGCGGCGCCGCTGCTCAGGACCGGGTCTGAGTTAAAGCCGCCAGAAACCATCGTTCCCTCCTCTTTATGTCTCACGCGCCGCCGGAGACCTTCAGTCCGGCGAGATGCTCCGGAACGCTCCACGTCTGCTCGGGGTCCGGCCTGTGCGCGACGGCCATGACGTCGCCGCGCCATGCGACGCCCATCATCTGCGCCGTCTGATAGGCCATGACGCGAAAGCCCGCCTCCTCGAAGACGCGCAATCCCCTCGCGACGTGGGGCGACACGAGGTCGTGGAAGAGGACCATCGCCGTCGGCGCAAGATAAGGCAATGCGGCGCGCGCGTCGTTCGCCGGCGCCTCGCCGTCGTGGTCGCCGTCGATGAAGACGAACGACCAGCGGGCGCCGGCCTCGCCGAGCCGCTTGACCGCGTCCGGGCTTCCTTCGGGCACGAGCCGCGTGCTTGCCGAGCCGCCCGCGCCATCGACCACCGCCTCGAACTCGGCTCGCCACTCACGGTCGCGGAGCAGGGGCTCGACGACCGTCAGCGGGTCGAGGCCGGCGGCGATCAGATGGGCGGTCGACCAGCCGCGCCAGGCGCCGATCTCGAGCCCCGCCTTGCCGGCGAAGAGGCGGGCGCTCGCGTGCAGGATCGAGGCCTCGTCGCGGTTGATGAAGCCGACGATCGGATTGCGCTTATCGGCGCGATAGGGGTGGTCGATGGTGCGCCTCAGCCACGGCCAGGTGGTCACGCTGCGGTCGAACTCGGCCATGTTGGGGAAGAGGCGGTCGAGCGGCGGAGGAGCGAGATCGGCGCCGACGTAGTCTTTGGCCATCGGACCTCCGCTATCTTTCGACCGGATGCCGCGAATCGCATGGGCGCCGCTTGTCGTCAAGGCGCGGCGCTCGCCGGTCAATTGCGAGGCGGCCGCGTACGGGCGGCGGATAAGGCAAGCCCGGCGCAAGCGCGATGGATTGCCCTGCCGGTCGGCGCGGTCTATGAGACGCGCCTTATTCGCTTACGCCGACCCGTATCGGCGAGTGAGCTTAGAGGAGCGGCAAGTGATCCACGTCACCTTTCCCGACGGCGCGCGGCGCGCCTTCGAGCCCGGCGTCTCCGGCCTCGACGTCGCAAAATCCATCTCCCCCTCCCTCGCCAAGCGCACGGTCGCGATGATCAGGGACGGCGCGCTCGCCGACCTCGCCGACGCGATCGACAAAGACGCGAGCGTCGAATTCGTCTCCCGCGACGATCCGCGGGCGCTCGAACTCATCCGCCACGACGCGGCGCACGTGCTCGCCGACGCCGTGCAGTCGCTCTGGCCCGACACGCAGGTGACGATCGGGCCGGTGATCGAGAACGGCTTCTATTACGACTTCCATCGCGCCGAGCCGTTCACCCCCGAGGATTTCCCGGCGATCGAGAAGAAGATGCGCGAGATCGTCGCGCGCGACGAGCCGTTCGTGAAGCGCGTCGTCTCGCGCGACGAGGCCAAAAGCCTCTTCGAGCAGAAGGGCGAGGCGTTCAAGGTCGAGCTGATCGACGCGATTCCATCGCACGACGACGTCAAGCTCTATAGCCAGGGCGGCTGGTTCGACCTCTGCCGCGGGCCGCACATGACATCGACGGCCAGGGTCGGCGACGCCTTCAAGCTGATGAAGACAGCCGGCGCCTATTGGCGCGGCGACTCGACGAAGCCGATGCTGTCGCGCATCTACGGCACGGCTTTCGCGAAGCGCGAGGAGCTCGACGCATACCTGAAGCAGATCGAGGAGGCCGAGAAGCGCGACCATCGCAAGCTCGGCCGCGAGATGGACCTCTTCCACTTCCAGGAGGAGGGGCCGGGCTCGATCTTCTGGCACCCGAAAGGCTGGACGATCTTCCAGACGCTGACCGCCTACATGCGCCGGCGCCTCGCCGACGACTACCAGGAGGTCAACGCGCCGCAGGTGCTCGACAAGAAGCTCTGGGAAGTGTCGGGCCACTGGGGCTGGTACCGCGAGAGCATGTTCATGGCGCGTCCCGCGGGCGAGGAGGCCGAGGACGAGGACGAGCGGATCTACGCCATCAAGCCGATGAACTGCCCGGGCCATGTTCAGATCTTCAAGAACGGCCTGAGAAGCTACCGCGAGCTTCCGCTACGCCTCGCCGAGTTCGGCGCGGTCAACCGCTACGAGCCGTCAGGCGCGCTGCACGGCATCATGCGCGTTCGCTCCTTCACCCAGGACGACGCGCACATCTTCTGCACAGAGGAGCAGCTCGCCGAGGAGTGCCACAAGATCAACGAGCTCATCCTCTCGGTCTACAGCCACTTCGGCTTCGACCGGATCGTCGTGAAGCTCTCGACCCGGCCCGACAAGCGCGTCGGCACGGACGCGATGTGGGATCACGCGGAAGCGGTGATGAGCCGGGTGCTGGACGAGATCCGCCAGCGCCACGGCGACGTGGTGACGACCGCAATCAATCCCGGCGAAGGCGCCTTCTACGGACCGAAGTTCGAATATGTGCTGCGCGACGCGATCGGACGCGACTGGCAGTGCGGCACGACGCAGGTCGACTTCAACCTGCCGGAACGCTTCGGCGCCTTCTACATCGGCCCCGACAGCCAGAAGACGACGCCGGTCATGGTTCACCGCGCCATCTGCGGCTCGATGGAGCGCTTCATCGGCATCCTGCTCGAGCACTATGCAGGGCATCTGCCGCTCTGGCTCGCGCCGGTGCAGGCGGTCGTGTGCACGATCACGAGCGACGCTGACGCATTCGCCGCGGAATTTGCTGCGAAAGCGCGCAAGCGCGGCCTCAAGGTCGAGTTCGATCTGCGCAACGAGAAGATCAACTACAAGGTGCGCGAGCACTCGCTGGCGAAGGTCCCGGTGCTGATCGCGGTCGGGCGCAAGGAGGCGGCCGACAACACCGTCTCGGTCAGGCGGCTCGGCTCGAACGCGCAGAACGTCATGGGAGCGGACGAGGCGATCGAGGCGCTGGTCGCGGAAGCGGTCCCGCCCGACCTGCGCGGTTGAGATTCGCGCTTCGGCTTCGAAGCGGACGCGGTCGCGCGGCGACTTAGGCCGTTCGCGCCCGCTTCCGGGCGCGAACGAGGCGCCGGCGGCCGAGCCAGGCGATTCCGCCGAAGCCGAGGATCATCATCGCCCACGTGGAAGGCTCGGGAGCATCCGCGGCGTCGACGTAAAACGCCATTGCCGGCAGCGGTCCGTGGGTGAGATTGGGGCCGCTTCCCGTTCCGAGATAGGCCGCGTATTTCGCGGCGGCGTTGACAGCGCCGTAGACGGTCGGCACATGCGCGCTGCTGATGTTGTTCTCGACGCCGATCCAGTAGTTGCCGGCATATTGGATATGGACCGACAAACCGCTCACGGTCACGAGGGTCGGATCGCCGCTCGTGGCAGCCGTTCCGATCGTGGTCCCCGACGTGGAGAAAGGATGGGAAGCTCCCGAGGCGCTCACGATGACCCAGTTTGTGCTCGTATAGTCCGCAGCCTTGTTGACGGTGAAATATTCGTAATAGCCGAGTTCCGTGATCGTCGTGTTGGCTGGAACCGAGATCTCTTCGTAAATGTATTGAGGCGCGTAAGTCGTAATGTGATTCGGCGGGCCTATAACGCAGTTGCCGTTCAAGCCGGCGCAGTACGAATTCGTAAGCCCCCCAGCATATACCGTCGAGGAGTTGACGACCGGGGGCACCGTCGACGCCAGCGTCACCGTCCCCGCGCTTGCGGTTGCAGCCGCGGACATCGCCGACGCCGCGATCGCAAACGCCATCGCCGTCCTGAATACGGATGTGTTCGCCAACGTTTTTGTCATCGCCGACCCCCTGTGCAGGCCTGCAAATAAGAGCTGCGCCAAAAGCGCATGTCTTGAACATCCTTAATGGAACCTTGGGCATGACGCAAGGGCGCCGCCCAATGTGTTATGGTGTTAACATCGTGGCTTTCCACTGTCAAGTTGTAAACGCATTGCCCCTAAACACCGTGACGTTCGTCACACTTCCGTTTCGCCGGCAAACCCGGCATCATGGCTCGAACTGACCCCCGAGCCCGCTTCGTTGACGAAAATTTCGACCGATGCACGCACCGAGTTGCACTTCCGCTTTCGCGGCCGCGAGGTCGTCGTCAAGTCGTTTTCTCCGCGCGCCACAGCGCTCGACTGGCTGCGCGAGGAGGCTCAGGCCCGCGGAACGAAGGAGGGCTGCGGCGAGGGCGACTGCGGCGCCTGCACGATCGTCCTCTGCCGGGTGAGGGGCGGCCGGCTCAGCGCCGACGCTTTCAATGCCTGCATTCTCCTTCTTGGCCAGCTCGACGGGGCCGAGGTCATCACCGTCGAGGACCTCGCCGAGGGCGGCAGCCTCCATCCGGTGCAACAGGCGATGGTCGATTTCCACGCCTCCCAGTGCGGCTTCTGCACGCCGGGCATCGTGATGAGCCTGTTCGCCGCCTATCACTCAGGCGAGCCCGCGACGGTCGCGAGCCTCAACGATCGCCTCGCCGGCAACCTCTGCCGCTGCACAGGCTACCGGCCGATCGTGGCGGCGGGGGTCGCCGCCTGCAACGGCGTGGCCGCCGACCGCTTTGCGCGCGAGGCGGACGCGCGGGCCGCAGCGGTCCTTTCGCTCGACGACGGGCGCGACCTCTTCGTCGGCGACGAGGCGCGGTTCTTCGCCGCCCCCGCGAGCCTCGCCTCGCTCGCGGCGCTGGCGCTTCGCTTTCCCGACGCCACGCTGGTCGGCGGCGCGACCGACGTCGGCCTATGGATCACCAAGCAATTGCGCGATCTTCCCCGCATCATCTGGCTCGGCCGGGTCGCCGGGCTCGATGCGGTCAGCGAGACCGCCGAGGGGAGCTTGAGGCTCGGCGCCGGCCTCTCGCTGCTCGACGCCCAGCCGCTCCTCGCGTCCGTCCATCCCGATCTCGACGAATTGATGCGCCGCTTCGGCTCCCTCCAGGTGAGGACGAGCGGCACCGTCGGCG
The DNA here is from genome assembly GCA_963829505.1 of uncultured Alphaproteobacteria bacterium. GTDB lineage: Bacteria > Pseudomonadota > Alphaproteobacteria > Rhizobiales > Beijerinckiaceae > Roseiarcus. The sequence continues at coordinate 1,526,272 of CAWHIL010000003.1, read as the reverse complement.
GCAATATCGCCAACGGGTCGCCGATCGGCGACCTCGCTCCGGCCCTGATCGCGCTCGACGCGCGCGTGATCCTGCGCAAGGGCGACCACTCGCGCGCGCTGCCGCTCGAGGACTTCTTCATCGCCTACGGCCGGCAGGACCGGGGCCCGAGCGAGTTCGTGCTCGCAATCGAGATCCCGCGGCTCGGCGAAGGCCAGCTTTATCGCGCCATCAAGATCTCGAAGCGGATCGACGAGGACATTTCCGCGGTCATGCTCGGCGCCCGCATCGACCTCGACGGGCGGCGGATCGCGGGCGCCCGGATCGCCTACGGCGGCATGGCGGCGACGCCGAAGCGGGCGGCGGGCGCCGAGCGCGCGCTGATCGGCGCGGATCTCGACGACAAGTCGACATGGGGGGCCGCTCTCGACGCGGTTGGCCTCGACTTCACACCTCTCTCCGACATGCGCGCCTCGGCCGCCTACCGCGCGACGGCGGCCCGCGCCGTCCTCCAGAAGGCGCTGATCGAGATCGCCGGCGGCGCTCAGCCGACCCGGGTGGGATCGCTTCATGCCGCAGAGTGACGTCGCCGACGTTTCCCCGACCGCGGTCGTACACAAGCCCCTGCCGCACGACTCGGCCCGCCTGCACGTCCAGGGCGCGGCGACCTATGTCGACGACATCCGCGAGCCGGAGGGGACGCTGCACGTCGCGGTCGGGATGGCGACGGCGGCGGCCGGGGCGCTGAAAAGCCTCGACCTCTCGGCGGTCGAGGCCGCGCCCGGCGTCGTCGCCGTGTTGACCGCGAAAGACGTGGCGGGCAAGAACGATATCGCGCCCGTCTTCGCCGACGAGCCGCTGTTCGCCGAGCGCGAGATCCTGTTCCATGGCCAGCCGGTCTTCGCGGTCGTGGCGCGGACGCGCGACGAGGCCCGCCGCGCCGCGAAGCTCGGACGGATCGAGATCGAGCCGGCGTCGCCCGCCGTCACCGTCGAGGACGCGCTGAAGACGGGCGCCCGCGTGCAGGACGATTACGCCTTCGGCCGCGGCGACGCCAACGCCGCGATCGCGGCCGCGGGCCATCGGCTCGAAGGCGCGCTGCAGATCGGCGGGCAGGAGCACTTCTACCTCGAGGGGCAGGTCTCCTTCGCCATCCCCGGCGAGGGCGACGAGATGCTGGTGCATGCGTCGAGCCAGGACCCGACCGAGACGCAGCACATCGTGGCGCGTGTCATCGGCGTGCCCGACGCCTTCGTCACCGTCGAGACGCGCCGCATGGGCGGCGGTTTTGGGGGCAAGGAGAGCCAGGCTTGCACCTGGGCGGCGATGGCCGCGCTCGCCGCGAGGATCACCGGACGCCCCTGCAAGGTCCGGCTCGATCGCGACGACGACTTCGCCCTCACCGGCAAGCGCCACGACTTCCGCGCCGACTGGCGGGTCGGCTACGACGAGAGCGGCGTCGTGGCGGGCTACGACGTCATGCTGAACGCCCGCTGCGGCTGCTCGGCGGATCTCTCGCCCGGCGTCGTCGACCGCGCCATGTTCCACGCCGCCAACGGCTACTTCCTGCCCGACGTCGCCATCGGCACGCGGCGGCTGAAGACCAACACCGTGTCGAACACCGCCTTCCGCGGCTTCGGCGGCCCGCAGGGCATGATTGCGATCGAGCGGGTCATGGACGCGATCGCGCGCGAGCGCGGGCTCGACCCGCTCGACGTGCGCAAGGCGAACCTTCTGCGCGCCGGCGCGGACCGGACGCCCTATGGGCAGGCGGTCGAGGACTTCGAGACGCAGCGCGAACTGATCGAGGAACTGGAGCGGACGAGCGACTACCGGGCGCGCCGCGCCCGCATCGCCGCCTTCAACGCGACGAGCCCCATCCTCAAGCGCGGCCTCGCGCTGACCCCGGTCATGTTCGGCATCTCCTTCACCCTGATCCCGCTGAACCAGGCGGGCGCGCTTGTGCACGTCTATTCGGACGGCTCGATCCATCTCAACCACGGCGGCACCGAGATGGGGCAGGGGCTTTTCACCAAGGTCGCCCAGATCGTGGCGGAGGAGTTCGGCGTGCCGCTCGACTTCGTCCGCATCACCGCGACCAACACGGCCAAGGTGCCGAACGCCTCGCCGACCGCGGCCTCTTCAGGCACGGACCTCAACGGCATGGCGGCCATGATCGCAGCGGGCGAGATCCGGCGGCGGATGGCTTCCTTCGCCGCCGAGCTTTGGGGCGTGCCGGTCGAGACGGTCGAATTCCGCGAGGCGCACGCCCTCTCCGGCAACCACCGGATGGAGTTCGGCGCGCTCGCCAAGGCCTGCCGGCTGGCGCGGGTGCAACTGTCGCATGCGGGCCACTTCAAGACGCCGGAGATCCACTGGAACCGCGCCGAGGCGAAAGGCCGGCCGTTCTACTACTTCGCCTATGGCGCGGCCGCGGCCGAGGTCGCGATCGACACGTTGACCGGCGAGATGCGGGTTCTGCGCGCCGACCTCCTGCACGACGTCGGCCACTCGATCAATCCGGCGCTCGACGCTGGCCAGGTCGAAGGCGGCTTCATCCAGGGCATGGGGTGGCTGACGACCGAAGAGCTCGTCTACGACGCCAGGGGCAGGCTCACGACCCACGCGCCCTCGACCTACAAGATCCCGGTCGCCTCCGACACGCCGCCGATCTTCAACACCGTCCTGCACATGCGCCCGAACGCGACGGCCAGCGTCTACCGCTCGAAGGCGGTCGGCGAGCCGCCGCTGATGCTGGCGATCGCCGTCTATTCGGCGATCCTCGACGCGGTCCACGCGACGCATCCGACGGGCCAGCCGCGGCTCGAGGCGCCGTGCACGCCCGAGTTGATCCTGCGCGCGGTCGCTTCGATTGCGGCATTTCGGCCGTGAGCAGGCGCACGAGCTCCCGAAGGCGCGCCGTAAGGAGGTAAAGGTGTTTCACGTGAAACACTTATGCGTCGATCTTAACAGGGCGATTTCTCTCCATAACAGGGAGAATTTTCGCACCGAACAGGGAGATTATTTTCCGGAACAGGGAGGGTTTTCGCTGGAACGCGGCGCCCCCTCATCCGGCCCTTCGGGCCACCTTCCCCCCAGGGGGGAAGGGGCCGGGGCCTGACGCCATGCGCGCCTTCCGCCGCCTCGTCGAAGCGATCGAGGCCGAGGGGTCGGCGGCGCTGGTGACGCTGGCGCGCGTTCGCGGCTCGAGCCCGCGCGAGGCGGGGGCGCGCATGGTCGTTCGGCCCTCCGGCGGCTTTCACGGCACGATCGGGGGCGGGGCGCTCGAATGGGCGGCGCTCGAGGCGGCGCGCGCCGTGCTGGCGAAAGGGCGGGGCGCGGCCGAGCGCCGCTCGCTGGCGCTCGGACCCGAGCTTGCCCAATGCTGCGGCGGGCGCGTCGACTGGCGGATCGAGACCTTCGACGGCCGCGACCTCGAGCCGCTGCGCGCGCTGAAGCTCGCCGAGGGCGAAAGGGCGGGCACGCTGACCGCGCGCCTCGGCGCCGACGGCCGGGTCGAGCGCCTGATCGACCGCGAAAGGCCGGGCGGGGCGCTGACCGGGCGCATCTCGGACGGCGCGGCCTGGACCGAGCCTCTCGGCGAGAGCGCGCGCAGCGTCTACCTGTTCGGCGCGGGCCACGTCGGTCGCGCGCTGGCGCTGGCCCTCGCCCCTCTCCCGTTCGTCGTCCGCTGGATCGATTCGCGGCTCGAAGCCTTCCCCGCCCACGCGCCGATGAACGTCGCGCTTCTTCATGTCCCCGAACCCGCGTCCGCCCTTGCCGCCGCGCCCGACGGCGCCCTCGTCGTCGTCATGACCCACTCGCACAGCCTCGACCTCGATATTGTCGCGGCGGCGCTGAAAGCCGAGCGGTTCGGCTACGTCGGCCTCATCGGCTCGCAGACCAAGCGCGCCCGTTTCCTGCGGCAGATGCGCGACGCGGGCCTGACCGAGGCGATGCTCATGAAACTCGTCTGCCCGATCGGCGTGCCGGGCGTCGAAGGCAAGGATCCCGCCGTGATCGCGGCCTCGGCGGCGGCGCAGCTCCTGATGGCGTCGGAGGCGCTCTCGGTCGAAAGCTGTGGGACGAACTGAGACTTTACCTATCTATTCATCGAGAGCCATATAAATTCTAGGTAATCAACTATTGCTGACCACTCGGCAACCCATCGCAGTCACCTCACATTTGCGACTGGGGTGCCCAAACGGAATGTGACGTCCTGTGTGACAAAGATCACAGCGCCCGGGCGGGAACCCCCATATTGTGGGTTGGAGATTTATGGAGGGAATTATGTATAAGTATTTCTTAGCGGGCCTCACTATTTTCACCTGCGATGTTGCAGCGAAGGCTCAAGACGACGTAGATCTAAATCTTCATTATACACCTCATGAGCAAACTACGGAGGAGCGACTAAATACGTTTCAGGTTCCTCCGCCGGTACAATCGTCACCGAACTTAGTAGATCGAGTGATCCAAACCTATCAGAACGCGCCGGTTCGACCAGCAATAATCCAAGGCAACCCTGCCTTAGAGTATCATAGAACTTTCCAATAGAACCAGATTTTGTATCGCCGGTTGCTGGCTTGGAGCGGGGGTTCCTCGCTCGATGCTACCAATATGCGAACTGAAAAGTCTGCGAGCGCGATGACGACCGCCCTGGGGCGGTTGCCCGCCCCCGCCCTCGCCGCCGCGCCCGACGGCGCCCTCGTCGTCGTCATGACCCACTCGCACAGCCTCGACCTCGATATCGTCGCCGCGGCGCTGAAAGCCGAGCGGTTCGGCTACGTCGGCCTCATCGGCTCGGCGACCAAGCGCGCCCGTTTCCTGCGGCAGATGCGCGACGCGGGCCTGACCGAGGCGATGCTCACGAAACTTGTCTGCCCGATCGGCGTGCCGGGCGTCGAAGGCAAGGACCCCGCCGTGATCGCCGCGTCTGCGGCGGCCCAGCTTCTGATGGCCTCGGAGGCGCTCGCCCGGGAGACGAGCGCGGACTGAGAGCGGGACGGGCGCCCCGGGCGTTGACAGCAAGATTGGTCTTGTTCGATACGGCGTAACTCTCAGGAGGGACGGATTGTAAACACGGACCTCGTCCTGAGGAGCTCGCGAAGCGGGCGTCTCGAAGGACGTTGGGGTTCGGGAAAGCGCCCTTCGAGACGCGTCGCCTGCGGCGCCGCTCCTCGAGGCACGAGGTCGGTGAAGTTGCCCTCCCGGGAAAGCCAACGACGCACGGATTCTCAAACAGCACGATGACCGCATTCCCCTTCCGAAAAGCTCACTTCATCGGCCTTGCGGGCGTCGGCATGAGCGCGACGGCGCTCCTCCTGCGCGACAGCGGCGTCGCCGTCACCGGCTCCGACGAGGCGGTCTATCCGCCGATCTCGCAGGTTCTGGCGCGCGAAGACTTCGCCTGCCGGACGCCCTATGCGCCGCGGAATATCCCCGACGACGCCGACCTCATCGTCATCGGCAAGAACGCGCGGCTGACGCCGGACGAGAACGCCGAGGCGGCGGAAGCCTTCGCGCGCGCCGCAAAACCCGGCGGGCCGACAATCATGTCCTTCGCCGAAGCGCTGGCGCTTCTGTCGCGCGACAAGGAAAACATCGTCGTGGCCGGGTCGTTCGGCAAGACGACGAGCGTCGCCATGATGGCCCATTGCCTCGCAAGCGCCGGGCTCGATCCGTCGTGGATGATCGGCGCCGTGCCGCTGTCGCCGCCTCGCGCGTCCAATGCCGGCCAGGGGCGATTGTTTCTGCTGGAGGGCGACGAATATCCGTCGTCCAACACCGACGATCGGTCGAAGTTTCTGCACTATCGTCCGGCGCATGTGTTGCTGACGCCGCTGGCGCACGATCACGTCAACGTCTTTCCGACGATCGACTCCTATCTCGCCCCCTTCCATCGCCTGTTCGATCTCGTTCCCCGCGACGGGCTGATCGTCGCCGCGACCTCGGGCGACTTGAGCGGGCGCTTCCTTGCAAACATCGAACGCGAGGTCGTGACCTTCGGTCTCACGAGCGGCCACTGGCGGGCGGAAGACATCGAATATGGCGAAGTCTCGCACTTCACGCTGACCGAGCGCGGCCGCGAGATCGCGCGCGTCAAGACCAGCCAGCTCGGCGCCCACAACATCGAGAATATGGTTGGGGTCGGGGCCTTCGTGCTGACGCGCGGACTGGTCGGGGTCGAGCAATACATGCGCGCGATGGCGAGCTTTCGCGGCGTCGCACGCCGGCTCGACCGAAAGTCGGACCGAACGGCCGTGCAGATGTTCGAAGGCTTCGGATCGTCCTACGACAAGGCGAAGAGCGCCATCGCGGCGATGAAGCAGCATTTTCCGCAGCGCCGGCTCGTCATCGTGTTCGAGCCGCACACGTTCTCGTGGCGCAATCGCCTGAAGCTCGAATGGTATGACGACGTGTTCGCGGGCTGCGACCGCGTTTTCATCTACGAGCCGGCGCACCAGGGCGCGGCCACGCACGAGCAGGCGAGCCTCGCGGAGATCATGCAGCGCGTGCGCGCCGCCGGCGTTAACGCGACGCCGATCCATTCGTGCGACGAAGGCCTGACGAAAATCGGCGCCGAGTTGCGCAAGGACGACGCTCTGCTCTTCCTGACGTCCGGCGATATCGGCGGCCTGATCGAGCGCCTGCCGTCGCTGGCGGACGAGCGATTCCCGCTGCATGGATCGGCGTAGGCTGCGCTTCGCCCCTCACCCTGGCCGCTTGCGAGGAGTCGCTTCTCCCGCGTGCGGGGCGGCCAGATGCTGTTGCGATCGCTTTGTCATGAGAGGCCGGCGGAGCCGAGTCCGGCCTCGCGGCGGGTGACCTCGCAGGTGGCGCTCCAGTCGGCGTCGGCGAGATCGCTGGAGAGAGCCGCGAGCATCTTCCGCTCGATGATCTTGCCGATTTCGAAATTCATGCCCGCCTGCTCCGCCGCGCCGAGCATGAGACGCAAATCCTTGAGACCGCCGCGCATCGTGAAGCCGACGCTGCTGACGTAGTCGCGCTTCAGCGCCTTTTCCGCGTAGAGCCTGAGGGCCGGATTGGCGAAAGCCATCTGAAAGAACTGCTGCACCCGGGCGAGGTCAATTCCGGACTTTTCCGCAAAGGCGTAAGTCTCGCCGATGGTCTCGATCATTGAAGCGGCGGCGTAATTGACGGCGAGTTTCATGCTGTTGGCGACCGAGGGCCGGTCGGAAAGGTCGATCGCGATGACGGCGTAGCTCTCGCACACCGGCTTGACGACCTTGATCGCGGCCGGGTCGCCCGCAAGATAAGTCACGAGCCGGCCGGCGGCCGCGGCGTCCGGACGGCCGACGACCGGACCCGAAACGTAACGCGTCCCCACGTTGGCATGAAGGGCTTGCAATCGGTCGCCGCAATCCGGCGATATCGTCGTGGCGCAGAGGTGGATGGCGCCCGGCTTCATCGCCGTCAGAAGGACGTCATTGACCAAAGCCAGCACCGATGCGTCGTCCATGAGGCTCGTGATCACGATATCGGCGTCGCCGACGGCAGCCTCGGCGGACGCCGCCATTTTGGCGCCGGCCGCGATGAGCGGATCGGCTTTCGCGGCGGTCCGGTTCCAAACCGTCAGGTCATGTCCCATCCGGGAAATCCGGGCGGCCATTCCGGCCCCCATTTTGCCCAGGCCAAGGAACGCCACCTTCCTCTTCCTCTGGCGAAACCGGTTTTCCAGTTTGATGGTCGCGAGCCGGAGTTGGCGGCCGAGAACGAGCTTGATCATGGACGCGGTGTTCAACCGAAATCTCCTCGAACTTGCCCGGGCCGCAAAAGTCGCCACGCAGCGCGACGAAGGGTCGGTCATTTCTGGCGGGCCGGGGGAAGCTGCGGGCGGAGACGGAAAGTCCCACAGGGACCTTGGATCGACGCTTAATAATGGATACAATGTATCCATAACACGCCCGAATGTCAAGCGGAGAGGGGAATTTGAAAGAGACGAAGTCGGCATCGGAACGAGCGACCTCGAGGCGACTGCCGGGCCGCCCGTCGATCCCCGTGGACGTGATCGTCGCGACGGCCTTGCAGATCGTCGACGAAGAGGGGACCGAGGCGCTCACCTTGCGGGCCCTCGCCGAACGCCTGGAATCAGGGACGGCGACGCTTTATCGGCACTTCGCCAGCCGGGCGGAGCTGATCGACTGCGTTGTCGATCGCGTGTTGGGCGAGGCCGTGCTCGATGGGACCGACCTCAGCAGGACCACTTGGCAGGAGGCTTGTTTGAGGGGCGCGCGCGCCATTTTTTCCGCGCTGAGCCGGCACAAGAACGTCGCGCCATTGCTCGTTGGCCGAGTTCCCGCGGGCCCGAACGCGATGGCTCACCGCGAACGCCTGATCGCCGTCCTCCTGCAATGCGGATTTCCGCCGAGATTGGCGGCGACGGCCTATGCGACGCTGGCGCATTTCGTGTTGGGCTTCGCGATGCAACTCCCGTCGCGTCGCTTCGCCGGCCCGCTCGATGACGAAGCCGTCGCCTTTCCTGCCGCGCCGCCGTCTGAGTTTCCCGCCACGAGCGCAGTCGCCGAGTTTCTTCCGGTGTCGCTCGACGCCGAGTTTGCTTTCGGCGCCGACCTGATTGTGAGGGGACTCGAACTCGCTGCTCAAAGACTTCGGGGTAACGGCAGGGCTGTCGAGATGAGACCGACGCTCCCGCTTCCCGTTTCCCTCTCTCCGGTGAGCGGACGCTTCGTTGGTGGACTCGCAGACGACTGCCCGGCATGATCGCGGGCGCCGCGCCATGCAGTTTCGTGTCTTCGCCGTCCTCGCCCTTCTTCTCCTGACGGTTCCGGCCGAGGCCGGGGTCAGGGAGACGGTCGCGACGCTTGCGCCGAATGCGGTCGTGCTTGTCGTCGACGACAAGGGCGACGAGCTTGTGGCGCAGAACGCCGACCAGCCCTTCGTGCCCGCGTCTGTGACCAAGATCGTGACGGCGTGGCTGGCGCTCGCGGCGCTCGGGCCCGACTATCGTTTCAAGACCCGCTTCTACCTCGACAGGAATCGCGTCCTTACGATTCGCGGCGGCGGCGATCCGTATCTGATCTCGGAGGAGCTTGCGGTTCTCGCCCCCAGGCTCGTGGCGGCGGTCGGCAAGGCGCCGATCACCGGCGTCGTGCTCGACGCGAGCTATTATCCGGCGACGTTACGCATTCCCGGGATTGAAAACACCGACGAGGCTTACAACGCGCTGAACACGGCGCTGGCGGTGAACTTCAACACGGTCTTTGCGATCCGCAAGGGCGACGTCGTCCGCTCGGGCGAGCCGCAGACCCCGATCACCCCGGCCGCGATCGCCGCGTTCAAGAAGCAGGTCGCGCGCGGCGAGACGCGCATCAGCCTGACCCAGGACCCGGCCGTCAGCCTTCAATACGCCGGCGAACTCATCATGGCCTTCTTCGAGAAGGCGGGCGGCGTCGTGAAGGGCCCGATCTCCATCGGCGCATCGCCCGAGGGACTCGAGCCGGTCTACGTTCACGAGAATTCGAAGCCCCTGTCGGAGATCCTCGTCGAGCTCCTGAAGTCGTCGAACAATTATATGGCGAACCAGATCTTCCTCGAGATCGGCGGCCACAAACTCGGCGGGCCCGTCAGTCTCGAGAAATCGCTTCAGGTCGCCAACCCGATGCTCGCCGAGAACGGCCTCAAGGACGCCATCCATATCGAGGAGGGCTCCGGCATCAGCCGCGACGACCGCTTCACAGCGCGCGGCCTCGCCAAAGTGCTCGAACTCTTCGCCCCGCACGCCGAGCTTTTGCGCGGGCACGACGGCGGACTGAACAAATCCGGCACCATGTCGGGCGTCAGCACGCTCGCCGGTTACGCCGACACGACGAGCCACGGCCGCGTCCGCTTCGTGATCTCGCTCGGGAGCGCCGACTTCGGCGCGCGCTTCCGTCTCATCCACGCCATCGAGAAGGAGCTTTAAAGGAAGCAGGAGCGCCGACCTTGTCCCTTCTCCCCGTTCGCGGGGAGAGGATGAGGGGCCTGGTGATCGCACGAAGCGGCCAATCCCCCGCGCCCCTCACCCCGACCCTCTCCCCGCTTCGCAGGGAGAGGGGAGACGCCGCGCGCTCTAAGCGCTCGCCGCGAACAAGTCCCATCGCCCCGGCAGCCCCTTCAACGCGTGCGAACCCCGCTCGGCGAATGTTAGCCCAGCGCCGGCGACGAGATCGGTGACCACTCTGGAAACGAGCACCTCGCCTGGCGCGCAATGCGTCATGACGCGAGCGGCGGCGTGAACGGCGACCCCGCCGATATCCCGACCCCTCAGTTCAATCTCGCCGGTATGAAGGCCGGCGCGCAGCGGCAGGCCGATCTGTTTGCCCATGGCTTCAAACGCCAGCGCGCAGCGCACGGCGCGGCCGGGGCCATCGAAGGTCGCGAGAATGCCGTCGCCTGTGGTCTTTATAAATTTCCCGCGATGCTTCTCAACGAGCTGTTTTGCAATGCTGTCGTGACTGTCGAGCAATCGTCGCCATTGCTGATCGCCCATCTCGGCGGCGCGGCGGGTGGAATCGACGATGTCGGTGAACAGAACCGTCGCCAGAACGCGCTCCAGATCGGCTACGGAACTCTCCCGTTCCCCGGTGACGAATTCCTGGATATCGCCAAGAATCGTCGCGGTGTCGCCGGTGAACAACACATGGTCTCCTTCGGGGTACTCGATGAATTTGGCGCCGGGGATGAGCGCGGCGAGTTCGCGTCCATGTCTGACAGGGACCAGCGTGTCGGTTTTCCGGTGGAGCACGAGCGTCGGCACGCGCACGTTTGGCAGGATCGACGTCACGTCGATCTGCCCGTTCAACACCATAAACGCCTTCGCGGCGCCGGGGCTTGCCGAAATCCGCTCGTATTTGGCCAACAATTTTATCGCATCCGGATTCGCCGACAGGCTCGCGGCTGCGCGCCCCATGATCGCGCCAGTGCCCCAGAGTTTCGCGCTCTGCGATATCAACTCTTCCGTGGCCTTCGCCTTGGCGAAACCGCCGAAGAGAATGAGCTTCGACACGCGCTCCGGATTCACGGCGGCGAAAAACGCACTCATCGCGCTTCCCTCGGAAAACCCAAGGAGCACAGCGCGTGGCGATCCGATGTCGTCCATGATGGCCCGGACGTCGTCGACGCGCTGCTCGAGCGAGGGCGCTCCCGATATTCCGTCCGACAAGCCCTGGCCGCGCTTGTCGAAGGTCACGACGCGGGCAAACGTCGCGAGACGGCGGAGAAAAGCGGTGTATTCCGGGAACTCGTGCATGAACTCGACGTGAGAGACGATCCCAGGCACCAGGATGATGTCGGTCGGTCCATCGCCCATCACCTGAAAGGCGATGTTGACGTCGCCGCTCAGCGCATAACGCGTATCGGGCAATTCAAGATCGTTCATGGGTTCGCGCGGCTTTGGGATCGCCGAGCTGCGCTCGGGTTCGGACGTCGAGGATGCAAAAATTACAGGCCCTTGTCGATCTCTGTCGGCGTCCCCGCGAGGGCGCGGCGAAGTCATTCCGGCGCGCCCGCCATGCGCAGTCCGGCATAATAGCGCTCGATCTGCTTCAGGTACGCCGGGTTGGCGCTGAACGGATTGGCGCGGCGCCGCCCGATGGTGAATTCCGGATCGAAGCTCAGCCCCGTCGCGGCGGCGGCCCGGGCTTCCTCGATCCGGCCGAGATGCGCGAGCGCTGAGGCGAGAAAGAAATGCGCGACCGAGTAGTTGCGGTTGGTCTCGATCGATCGCATGAGCCAGACGACGGCGTCCTCGTCCTTGCCGAGGTTGTGCTGGGCGAAGCCGACCGTCGCCAGCCAGGCGAACGCAAACGGATCGTGTGGCGACAGCCGCAAGGCCTCGCGAACGTGGGCTTCGCTTTCCTGCGGCCGGCCGAGGCAGTATTTGGCTACGCCGACGCCGAAATGCGCCATTGCCAGGTTCCGGTTGAGCGCAAAGGCGCGCTCGAACTGCGCGACGCCGCGCTCCGCGCGGTTGGTGACGTTGCACAGCATGCCCATCGCCATGTGGGCCGTCGCATTGTTGGGCGCCAGAGAGAGCGCTTTCGCGAGGTCCGCCTCGGCGGACTGAAACCGCTCCAGACGATCGACAGTGCCGAACGTGCCGCCGAGGAGGCTGTCGGCGAGGCCCCGTCCGACGAGCGCCTCGACGCTCGCGGGATCGATCCCGAGCGCGCGGTCGAAGAAACCGCGCGCCTGATTGAAGATGTCGGGCGCGGAGCCCTTGTTCATCCACGCCATGCCCTGGAAATAAAGGTCCATCGCGTCGGGGTTCCGCACGCCCTCCGAGCGCCGCGCTTCGACCGCGGAGAGCTGGGCTTCGAGCGCGTTCGCGAGGCGCGCGACGATCTCGTCCTGCATGTCGAAGAGATCGGCGATCGGCTTGTCGAAGCGCTCGGCCCACAGATGGGCGCCGCTCTCCGCGTCGATCAACTGGACATTGACCCGCATGCGCTGGCCGCCGCGCTGGACGCTGCCCTCGAGGGCGTAGCGAACGTTCAGCTCACGCCCGAGTCGCTTCAGATCGACGGCCTTGCCCTTGTAGGTGAAGGCCGTGTTGCGCGCGATGACGAACGACCCGCGGATGCGGGAGAGGTCGGTTGTCAGGCTTTCGGTCACGCCGTCGACGAAATACTCCTGCTCCGGATCGCCGCCGATACTCGCAAAGGGAAGCACGACAAGCGAGAGGCGCGGCGGGCCTACGGCTGCTCTTGCCGCCGGCGCGGCCGTCGCCGCCGCTTCCTGAAGCGCGAAGACCCGAACCGGCCGGGCGATGTTTTTCAGCGCTTTCTCGCCGAGATCGACGAACTCGGCCTCGATCCGCCCTCGGATGTGGTCATGCGCTGAACTGGAGATGAGGACGCCGCCTGGCTCGCAAATGCTCTCGAGCCGCGCCGCGATGTTGACGCCCTCGCCGAGAATGTCGTCGCCCTCGATCAGGACGTCGCCCAGATGGACGCCGATGCGGTAGACGATGCGCCGCGGCTCTGGAATGTCGGCATTGCGCCCGGCCATGAGCGTCTGGATCGCGATCGCGCACTCGGCCGCGTCGACCACGGAGGGAAACTCGAGGAGCAGTCCGTCGCCCATCGTCTTGACGATGCGCCCGGCGCGGCCGGCGACGATCGGCTGCGCCGCCTCGCGATGCTCCCTGACCGCCCGCGCCGTCCCCGCTTCGTCCTCGCCCATGAGGCGAGAATAGCCGACGACGTCGATCGCCATGATTGCTGCGAGTCTGCGCTTCTCGGCCATGTGGCAACCTTAAAAACCAAGACACGCAGGCGAAGGCCGCGCTTCATCCTGCGCGCGAGCCGGACCAAATCCGAACTCTCCCGCGTCGCCATCCTCAAACCAGCAGCACGCCGCCGTCGAGCTCGAGATCGATGCCGTTCGCCGCGCGATTGTCCATGAGAAAAAAGACGCCGTGGACGATGTCTTCGGTCGTCGGCAGCCGGCGGGACGGCGTCCGCGACCGCATCGCTTCGACGGCGGGACCCGCGCCCTCCGCGATGCGCTTCTGCCACCGCGGCGAATCCTCGACGAGGCCGGGCGAAATTCCGTTCACCCGGATCGGCGAGAGTTCGACCGCGAGCGTCCGCGCCATGCCGATCATGCCGCCGTTGACGATCGTGACCATGGTCGAGCCGGGATAGGGCCTCGCCTTCGCCGCGCCGCCGAACAGAACGATCGAAGATGTGGGCTTCAGGCGGGGAAGCGCCTTGCTGACGATTTCCGCGAAAGCCACGATCTTGATGCGCGCGGAGCGCACGGCCTCCTCGACCTTCAAATTCTTGATGCTCTGGGCGATTCCGTGGACCGGGGTGAGAACGAGGTGATCGATCGGCCCGGCGCCGGCGAGCGCCTGATCGATCGACGCGGAATCCTCGAGATCGATATGAACGCCGGCGGCGCGCGGACTGATCGAGCGCGCAATCTCCGCCGCGCGGTCCGCGCCACGACCGGCGATGGTGACTTTGGCGCCGAGAGCATCCGCCGCCTTGGCTATGGAAAAGCCGAGGCCCGACGTTCCTCCGACGATGACGATGTGATCCCCAGCCTTCGGCATTTGCGTTCCCCGAGCTTTATCTCGACGCACGGTCGGCGCGTCCGAACGACGCGCCGCCAAGATGCTACTAAATCATGGGAAATGTTATCGCCGCAACCGCGAACGGATTTTGACCGCATTCGCCTCCGTCGCGTGCTGCCCTTGTCAAAGCCGCGGGACGCCGCCACGATCGGCCGAACCGCTGATCGGGAGCAGACCATGATGCGCGTCGGCGAGACCTATCGGCGGCTTGTTCCGCCGCGCGCCTGCGCCTGCTGCGATCCGCGGCTTGCGGCCTTCACCTTGCGCGTCAACGCGGACATGTCGCGGCGCGGCTTCGTCGCGGCGCTGGCGGTCGTTGCCGCGGCCGCCGCGGCCGCGCCGAGGCCAGCGAACGCCGCGGCGGGCCTCGCTACTGCTGCGGGCCTTGCCGCTGGCGGCGCGAGTCTGGCGGGCGGGGCTGGTCAGACGCAGCCGACCGGCGTCCTCTTCGAGGGGGTCCGCATCTTCGACGGAAGGTCGCCCGCGCTCACGCCCCCTTCCAACGTCCTTGTCGTCGGCAATGTCATCCGCACGATCTCGCAAGGCCCGATCGAAGCGCCCGCCGACCTCGCGCTCACCCGCATTCCGGGGCAGGGGCGGACGCTCACCCCCGGCCTGATCGACGCGCATACCCACGTCATGTTCGAAACGCTGCCGCAGACCGCGATTCTGACGGCCGACATCGAGTTCGTCACGGTGGCGGCGGTCAAGGCCGCCCGCGACATGCTGATGCGCGGCTTCACCAGCATTCGCGACGTCGGCGGCCCGGCGTTCGGGCTGAAACGCGGCATCGACGCGGGGCTTGCCGCCGGTCCGCGCATCTGGCCGTCGGGCGCGTTCATCTCGCAAAGCGGCGGCCACGGCGATTTCCGCCTGCCGAACGATCTGCCGGCTCCGCCCGGCGCGTTCAGTTTCGGCGAGCGCGTCAACGCGACCGCCATCGCCGACGGCGCCGACGCGGTGCTCAGAAGCGCGCGCGAGCAGCTGGCGCTCGGCGCCTCGCAGATCAAGATGATGGCGGGCGGCGGCGTCAGTTCGTTCTTCGATCCGCTCGACGTCACGCAATACACCGTCCCGGAATTGCGCGCCGGCGTCGATGCGGCGGAGAACTGGGGAACCTACGCGACCGTGCACGCCTATACGCCCCGCGCCGTGATGCAGGCGCTGGAGGCAGGCGTCCGCTGCATCGAGCACGGCCAGCTACTCGACGAGGCGACCGTCCAGCGGATGGCCGACCGGAAGGTCTGGTGGAGCCTTCAGCCGTTCCTCGACGACGAGGACGCCACGCCCTTCCCGGAGGGTTCGCCGAGCAAAAAGAAGCAGATGCGGATGACCGCCGGCACCGACGCCGCCTACGGGTTCGCCAGACAATATGGCATGCGGACGGCCTGGGGCACCGACACGCTGTTCGACCCGAAGCTCGCCGCCCGCCGCGGCCGGCAGCTGACGAAACTCACGCGCTGGTACAAGCCCGCCGAAATCCTGAAGATGGCGACGGCCGACAACGCCGACCTGCTGGCGCTCTCGGGCGCCCGCAGCCCCTACGAGGGCAGGCTCGGCGTCGTCGAGGAGGGCGCGCTCGCCGACCTCATTCTTATGGATGGCGACCCGCTCGCCGACATTTCTCTAGTTGAGCGCCCGGAGACGGCCTTTCTCGTCGTCATGAAAGACGGGGCGATCTTCAAGAGCGGGGCGCCTGAGTTCGCGTCGAGGCTCTTTGCGAATTGACGCGCGCCCTCGTTGCGAATAGCACGGCCCACGCAGTCAACATGGGCGGAAGGGCGTCATGAAGCGTTTGGTGCTGACATTCCTCGCGATCCTCGCCGCCGGCGCCGCTTCGGCGCAGACGACGACAAAGCCGGCGCCCGCCGCCGCTCCCGCAGCGGCCCCGGCGCAGCCGGCCGCGAAACTTCGTCGCGCCGAGACGATCGTCGACGACAACTGGACGGTGACCTGCGCGCAGACCGACCAGGAGGAGGCCAAGCGCGTCTGCTCGGCGACGCTCAAGATCGCCCAGGCCGACAAGAACGGCCAGGAGCGGGTCATCTTCGTCTGGGCGCTCGGCCATCAGGACGGCAAGCTCGTCTCGTCCATCTCGGTCCCGTCGGGCGTGCAGATCCCGCCGGGCGTCGAGATCAAGATCGGCGACAAGGAGGCGCGCAAGGTCAACTTCGCGACCTGTGTTCCGGCGCAATGCCAGGCGCTGCTGCCGCTGGAGGAGACTCTGGTGAAGAGTCTCAGCGGCGTCCAGACGACGGACGTGACCGTTCGCGCGGTCAACGGCAACGACATCAAGTTCACCGTCAATATGAAGGGTTTCGCCCAGGCGCTGGCCGATCTCGGCAAGTAGGCGGGAACGAAGCCCCTTCGCTATCGCCGGCTCGCCGCGAGAATCTTCTCCGCGGCGCTGAGGTGCGGCTTGTCGACCATCCGGCCGCCGAGCGTCACGACGCCGGCCGAGCGGTTCGCTGCAAAGGCGTCGACGACCTCCTTCGCCCAGGCGATCTCGGCCTCCGTCGGCGCGAACGCCGCATTGACCGCCTCGACGTGTTTCGGGTGGATCACGGCTTTTGCGTCGAAGCCGTCGCGGCGGGCGGCGGCGGCCTCTTTCGCAAGACCGGCGAGGTCGTCGATCCGGGTGAAGACCGTGTCGATCGCCGCGACGCCAACCGCCTTCGCGGCGACGAGGCAGAGGTCGCGCGCCAGCCGGAACGGCGAATGGTGGCCCTGCTCATCGGAATTCGAGGTCGAGCCGAGCGAGGCGGCGAGGTCCTCCGCGCCCCACATCAGTCCGGTGAGGCGCGGGCCGGCGTGCGCGTAGTCGAGCCTGAGGAGCGCGCGCGCCGTCTCGGTCACGATCGCGAGAATGCTCAACTCTCCGACCGGCGCCCCGAAGGCGGCCTCGAGCCCGTCGAGCCAGGCCGACACTTTGACGACGTCGGCCGCGCCTTCGCATTTCGGCAGCATGATCCCGTCCGGCCGCCCGGGGAGAATCGCGGCGAGGTCGCCGAGCGTGCGGCCGGTGTCGAGGGCGTTGACCCGCACATAGATCCTCTGGCGGCCGCGCCCGGCCCCGAGCATCGTCAGCGTCGTCGCGCGGGCTTCGTCCTTGCGCTCGGCCGCGACCGCATCCTCGAGATCGAGAATGAGCGCGTCGGCCGCGGTCTGCCGCGCCTTCTCGAACTTGCGGAGACTGTCGCCGGGGACGAACAGAAGGGAACGCATCCTGGCCTTGCCCCTCGTCGCGGGATCGGGCCCGTCTCAGGGGGCCTCGCGGAGCAACCATTGCAGCAGAGCGCTTGGCGCGCAACGTCAAGCCGCCTCCGCCTCATCCCCCGCGTTCGCGGCGCTTGGCGTCCTGCCAGAGCGCCTCCATCTCCTCGAGGCTTGCGCCTTCGGGCCGGCGTCCCTCGTCGGCGAGACGCCCCTCGATGTGCGAGAACCGCCGCTCGAACTTCAGGTTCGCGCCGCGCAGCGCCGCCTCCGGGTCCGCCCCGACGGTGCGGGCGAGATTGACCGCGGCGAACAGGAGGTCGCCGATTTCGGAGGCGAGCTTTTCCTTGTCGCCTCCGGCGATTTCGGCTTCCGTCTCGGCAAGCTCCTCGCGAAGCTTGGCGACGACGCCGCTGACGTCCTCCCAGTCGAAGCCGACGCGCGCGGCCTTTTCCTGAAGCTTCAGCGCCCGGGTCAACGCGGGGAGCGAGGCGGGAACGCCGGCCAGCGCTCCGCCGGCGGGCTCAGGGTCGCGCCCGGCGCGCGACCGCATGTCGGCGCGTTCGCGCTTCTCCTCGGCCTTGATGCGCCCCCAGAGCGCCTTGACCGCATTCGCGTCGAGGCCGCGAGCCTCGCCGAAGACGTGCGGATGGCGGCGTACGAGCTTCGCCGTGATCGCCTCGACCACGCCGCCGAAGTCGAAGAGAGCGGCCTCCTCGGCCATGCGCGCATGGAAGACGACCTGGAGCAGGAGGTCGCCGAGTTCCTCGCGCAGATCCTCGGTTTCGCCACGCTCGATCGCGTCGGCGACCTCGTAGGCCTCCTCGATCGTATAGGGGGCGATGGAGGCGAAGCTCTGCTCGAGGTCCCACGGGCAGCCGCCTTCCGGGTCGCGCAGCGCCGCCATGATCTCGATCAGGCGGCGGATGTCGCGCGACGGCTGCATGGGCTCTTCCTCGATCGCCGGGCGAAAAGCGCAAACGGGCCCGCTTCAGGCCCATGACGCGACCAACGCGGGGGGTCGCCCCGCGCCGGTCGTGTTCTTCGAGAGCTGGCGTCCGGTCAGATCGAGAGGGCGATCGCCTCGCGCCCCTTGGGCGTGTCGACAACCCGCATGTTGACCTGCTGGCCTTCGGCGAGACTTCGCGATGCCGGCCTGGCCGAGGACGGAAATATGGACGAACACGTCCTTGCCGCCGTCCTCGCTCGCGACGAAGCCGAACCCTTTCGTGTCGTCGAACCACTTGACCCGCCCGGTGACGCTGATGGCGGTCGACGGATCGGGGGCGGCGCGACGCGGCCTGGGGCCGGGTCCGGGCGCGCCGGGGCGCTCGACCGCGCTGGAGGCGTCGACCTCCAGGACGCGGGTCACCTGCGCTCCCTTCGCTCCGGCGCCCACCTGGACGCGGAGCTTTGCGCCCGCCGGCACGGATTCGTGGCCGGCGTTCCGCAAGGCGTTGGCATGCAGGAAGGCGTCGCCCTGGCCATCGGCCAGTTCGACGAAGCCATACCCTTTGTCCGCCTTGAACCACTTGACGACGGCGTCGACCGCGGGCGCATTGGAAGCCACCGGGCTCGACGGCGCCCCGCCCATCGGGCCTCCGAATCCGCTGTCCGGCCCGCCGCCGAAGCTGCGCGTATGGCGCGGCTTCGAATTGTAGGAGACCGGACCGTCGTCGTCGAAACCACGCTTGCGAGGCCGAAAATCCTTACCCTTGCTCATAGTCTTCAAACGTCTCCAACCAGACCCTTGTCACTCGGGACGTGAGCCCCGATCCTCGCTGCGGCGGGAAATAGCCCGCGCGTTGTCCAGGCCCCCGCCAATGGCGGAGCGGCGTCCCCCGGTCAAAGAAGTCATCAAGAGCAAGGTCTCTCGGCGGCGGATAAAGAGCGAACGAAACCGGGCGTCTCCACCCATAGGCTGCGAGCGTCGCTTCCGCCGCCGCTCGCGCCAATTCGAAACCGACCACCTGAACCATCGACCGCTTGCCCTCTCGTCCGCTGAACGCGGACGGAGCACGCCCACCTTCCTTTTACCGCATTTCGCGGACCAGTTCCAGCCGTATTCCCACGCTCCGCGAAAGCATTTCGCAATGAGCGCCGGAACCACATCGTCCAATACTCTCACACATCGACCAGTTCGGCCGCCTTCGGCGCCCGTTCCTGGATGAAGGCGAAGCGGGCCTCGGGCTTCGAGCCCATGAGCCGCTCGACCGCGTCGGCGGTCGCCGCCCTGTCGTCGGCGACGATCGCGACCCTGAGAAGCGTCCGCTTCGCGGGGTCCATCGTCGTGTCCTTGAGGTCGCGCATCGGCATCTCGCCGAGCCCCTTGAAGCGGCTGACCTCGATCGAACCGCGTCCGGAGAAGCCCGACTTCATCAGCTCGGCCTTGTGCGCGTCGTCGCGCGCGTAGATCGACTTCGCCCCCTGGGTCAGCCGGTAGAGCGGCGGCACGGCGAGGTAGAGGTGCCCCTCGTCGATGAGTTTCGGCGTCTGGCGATAGAAGAAGGTGATCAGGAGCGAGGCGATGTGCGCGCCGTCGACGTCGGCGTCGGTCATGATGATGACCTTGTCGTAGCGGAGGTCGTCGGACCGGTAGTGCGTCCCCGCGGCGACGCCGAGCGCCTGCAAAAGGTCGCCGAGCTGCTGATTCTGGGCGAGCTTGTCGCGCGTGGCGGACGCGACGTTGAGGATCTTGCCGCGCAACGGCAGGACCGCCTGGGCGGCGCGGTCGCGCGCCTGCTTGGCCGAGCCGCCGGCCGAGTCGCCCTCGACGATGAAGAGCTCCGAGCCCTGCGCCGACGAGTTGGTGCAGTCGGCGAGCTTGCCGGGCAGGCGGAGCTTGCGCACCGCGCTCTTGCGCGCGACGTCCTTCTCCATGCGCCGCCGGAGGCGCTCGTCGGCGCGCTCGATCCCCCAATCGAGGAGCCGCGCGGCCTGGCTCGGCGCGGCCGCCAGCCAATGGTCGAAGGCGTCGCGCACCGGGCCCTCGACAATCCGCGCCGCCTCGGCGGTTTGCAGGCGACCCTTGTTCTGGCCCTGGAACTCGGGCTCGCGGATAAAGACGGAAATCAGCGCCGCGCAGCCGGCCATGACGTCGTCGCTGGTCAGCGCGCTCGCCCGCTTCGCCTGGCCGATGCGCTCGGCGTGATCCTTGAGGCCGCGCAGGATCGCCGAGCGCAGGCCCGCCTCGTGCGTTCCCCCGTCGGGGGTCGGAATGGTGTTGCAATAGGAATGGACGAAGCCGTCCGCCCCGGCGAGCCAGGCGATCGCCCATTCGACGGCGCCGTGCTTGCCGTCGCGCTCGACCCGTCCGGAGAACGTCTGGTCGGCGACCAGCGGCTCGCCTTCGATGTCGGCGGCGAGATAGTCCCTGAGGCCGCCTGGAAAGTGGAAAACCGCCTCGGCGGGCGTCCTGGCCGGATCGGCGACCAGCGAGGGCGCGCAGCGCCAGCGGATCTCGACCCCGCCGAAGAGATAGGCTTTCGAGCGCGCCATCTTGAAGACGCGCGCCGGATCGAACCGCGCGGCCTCGCCGAAGATGACCGGGTCGGGCCGGAAGCGCACTTTCGTGCCGCGCCGGTTCGGCGCCTTGCCGACGACGGCGAGGCCCGAGGTCGGCTTGCCGCGCGAAAACGTCTGGCGGTAGAGCGTCTGCGCGCGCGCCACCTCGACCTCGACGCTTTCGGAGAGCGCGTTGACGACCGAGACGCCGACGCCGTGCAGGCCCCCCGACGTCTCGTAGGCGCCGCTGTCGAACTTGCCGCCCGCATGCAGCATCGTCATGATGACTTCGAGCGCGGATTTCTTCGGGAACTTCGGGTGCGGGTCGACGGGCATGCCGCGCCCGTTGTCGGTGACGCTGAGGAAACCGCTCTCCTCGAGCGCCACCTCGATGAAGCTCGCATGGCCCGCGACCGCCTCGTCCATCGCATTGTCGATCACCTCGGCGAAGAGATGATGCAGCGCATTGGCGTCGGTGCCGCCGATGTACATGCCCGGGCGCCGGCGCACCGGCTCGAGGCCCTCGAGAACCTCGATCGAAGAGGCATTGTACTCGGCTTCGCTCATGGGACCGCTACGCGCCGCCTTGCCTTTGGCCGGAACCGGCTTGCCGCGCGGCTGGCTGCCGAAAAGATCGTTCATGGATGGGTCACGGGGGTCAACGAATTGCTTATCCAAACTACCATGGGCCTTGCCCGAACGAAACGAGAACGGCAATTGGCGCGCGCTTCGTGTGCCGCATCGCGCCGTGCGCCGCAAGCGGAGGAAGACGAGGAATGGGGACAGAGGGCGTGACGGTCGTCACGCGAGGGACGCCGGAATTGGCGGCCATGGTCGCGGACGTCAGGCGGGCGATGGCGATCACCGCCCGTCTCAATCGCCTGACGTTCAACGACGCGGACGAGGTCCGGGCCGCCTTCAGCGCGCTGATCGGCCGAAAAGTCGACGACAGTTTCTTACTGGCGCCGCCGTTCTTCACGACCGGCGGGACGGAGATCCGCGTCGGGCGCAACGTCTTCGTCAACCAGAATTGCACGTTCTACGATCTCGGCGGGCTCGACATCGGCGACGACGTCATGATCGGGCCGAACGTCAGCCTGATCACGTCCGGCCATCCGGTCGACCCGGCGCAGCGGCGCGCGGCCGTTGTCGGAACGCCCATCGTGATCGAGAGAAACGTCTGGATCGCGGCGGGCGCGATTGTCATCGGCGGCGTGACGATCGGCGAAAACTCAGTCGTCGCAGCAGGTTCGGTCGTCACCCGGGACGTGCCGGCGAACACCCTGGTCGGGGGAAATCCGGCGAGGGTGATCCGCTTGATCGGCGCGTGAGAATGCTGCGGCAATAGGTTGATATATTTTAGAATGAGCCTGTCGCCACCCCACCGCCTCGTCCTGAGGAGCGGCGCCGAAGGCGACGCGTCTCGAAGGACGTTCCTGTGCGGGCCGAAAACGTCCTTCGAGACGCCCTCTTCGAGGGCTCCTCAGGACGAGGGTGCGCGCTTTCACAGCCCCGTCAGCAGCGTCCGCGTCGCGGCGGCGACGTCCTTCTGGCGCATCAGCGATTTGCCCACGAGAAACGTCTCGACGCCGATGCGGGCGAGGCGCTTGCAGTCGGCGTGGCTTTCGATGCCGCTTTCCGCGACCACGATCCGGCCGTTGGGCACGAGCGGTCTCAGCCGCTCGCAGACATCGAGCGAGGTCGCAAACGTGCGCAGATCCCGGTTGTTGATGCCGATCAGACGCCCCTCGAGGGCCAGCGCCCGCTTCAGTTCGGCCTCGCTGTGGGTCTCGATCAGGACGTCGAGGCCGAGATCGTGGGCGGCCTTGTTGAGCGTCCTGGCGCATTCGTCGTCGACCGCGGCCATGATGATCAGGATGCAGTCGGCGCCCCACGCGCGCGCTTCAAGCACTTGATAAGGATCGAACAGGAAGTCCTTGCGCAGGATCGGCAATTGCGTCGCCTTGCGCGCCTTTACGAGATGGTCGGGCGCGCCCTGGAAGGAGGGCCCGTCGGTCAGCACCGAGAGGCAGGTCGCGCCCCCCGCATGGTAGGCCCTGGCGAGCGCCTCGGGTCTGAAGTCCTCGCGGATGAGGCCCTTCGACGGGCTCGCCTTCTTGATCTCCGCGATGAGGGCGAAACGGCCTTCGTCGGTCGCCCGCTCGATCGCCCTGATGAAGCCCCGCGGCGGCGACTGGGTCGCGATCTCGCGCTCGAGCGTCCCGCGGGGCACGCGCACCTTCGCATCCGCGATCTCGCGCCGCTTGTACGCCTCGATCTTTTTCAGGATGTCGGTCATCGGCCTCCCCGGCCCTCAAGCATTGGATGCGGCGATCAGTCGGTCGAGAACGCCTCGCGCGGCCCCGGAGTTGATGGCCGCCGCCGCCTGTTCTACTCCATCCTTGAGCGATCCGGCGCGGCCCGCGACGATAAGACCGGCGGCGGCGTTGAGGAGCGCAATGTCGCGGTAGGGGCCGGCCGCTCCGTCGAGCGCCTGGCTGAGCGCCGCGGCGTTCTCCGCCGGATCGCCGCCTTTCAGCGCCGCGGGCTCGGCCCGCTTCAGCCCCGCCTCTTCCGGCGTCACGTCGAAGGCGCGGATCGCGCCGCCCTTGAGTTCGACGACCCGGGTCGGGCCGGTCGTGGTGATTTCGTCGAGCCCGTCCG
Organism: uncultured Alphaproteobacteria bacterium; assembly: GCA_963829505.1. Classification (GTDB taxonomy): domain Bacteria; phylum Pseudomonadota; class Alphaproteobacteria; order Rhizobiales; family Beijerinckiaceae; genus Roseiarcus. The sequence goes on along the minus strand of CAWHIL010000003.1, from coordinate 1,502,811 downwards.
ATCCGCAGGCGATCCAGACGCGCTCCGAACCAAGGTTGCGCAGCACTTCGGCCATCGGTTCGAGCCAGGAGGTCGAGAAGACGCCGACGACCTGGCGCTTCACGCCCGCGGGATTGCTGAGAGGGCCAAGCAGGTTGAAGATTGTGCGCGTGCCGAGTTCGACCCGAGTCGGGCCGACGTGGCGCATCGCGGCGTGATGCGAGGGCGCCATCATGAAGCCGATGCCGGCCTCGCGGATGCAGCGTTCGACGCCCTCGGGCGCGAGGCCGATCTTCACGCCGAGCGCCGTCAACGCGTCGGCCGCCCCCGAGCGCGACGAAAGCGCCCGATTGCCGTGCTTGGCGACCGGCGTCCCGCAGGCGGCGACCAGGATCGAAGCGAGCGTCGAGACGTTGAAGGAGCCGGAGCCGTCGCCTCCGGTGCCGACGATGTCGATCGCCTCGGCCGGCGCCGCCACGGTCGCCATCTTGGAGCGCATCGCGGAGACCGCGCCGGTGATCTCGTCGACGGTTTCGCCCCTGACCCGGAGCGCCATCAGAAAGCCGCCCATTTGCGAAGGCGTCACCTCGCCCGACAGAATCGCGTCGAACGCCTCGACCGCCTCGGCGCGGCTCAGCGACGCGCCCGCGGCGACCTTGGCGATGAGAGGCTTGAACGAGTCCATGAAGTTCCGGCGCCCCTAGCGCGCGCGTCCGCGCGCATGGAAGGCGGCGGCGAGTTCGAGGAAGTTGCGCAGGATGTCGCGGCCGTTTTCGCTCGCGATGCTCTCGGGGTGAAACTGCACCCCATAGACGGGACGCTCGCGGTGCTCGACCGCCATGATGAGGCCGTCGTCGCTCTCGGCGCTGACTTCGAGTTCCGCCGGCGCGCTCGCCCGCTCGATGACGAGCGAATGGTAGCGGGTGGCCTCGAAAGCGCCGTTGAGGCCGCGGAAGACGCCGCGCGCATTGTGGGTGATCCGGGAGGTCTTGCCATGCACGGGCGCCGGGGCGCGCACGACCTCGCCGCCGAACGCCTGTCCGATCGCCTGATGGCCGAGGCAGACGCCGAGGATCGGCGTCGTCCCGCTCGCGGCGCGCACGAGGTCGAGGCAGATTCCGGCCTCGTTCGGCGTGCAGGGGCCGGGCGACAGCACGATCGCGTCGGGCTTTTCCGCCAAAACTTCCTCGACGCCGATCTCGTCGTTGCGCAGCACTTTCACCTCCGCGCCCAACTCACCCAGATAATGGACGAGATTGAAGGTGAAGCTGTCGTAATTGTCGATCAGCGTGACGCGCTGCACTCAGGTCTCCCGGCCGGGTTTTTGCGGTCTTTTCCGACGCCCTCTCGCGCCCGTCAAGCCGAAGGGAGAAGCTCGTTCGCATTGCAACCGTTGCGGGGCTGGCGTAACCCAACGGCGCCCCTTCGGAGCCCCGCCCATGGATCCCCTGATCGAAGGCTACCGGAAATTCCGGGCCGAAACCTGGCCAGCGGAGCGCGCCCGCTACGAGGCGCTCGCCCATTGGGGGCAGTCGCCGGAGGTCATGGTGGTCGCCTGCTCGGATTCGCGCGTCGATCCGCAGACGATCTTCGCCGCCGTCCCCGGCGAGCTTTTTGTCGTGCGCAACGTCGCGGCCCTGGTGCCGCCCTACGAGCGGGACGCAGGCTACCACGGCACGAGCGCGGCCCTCGAATTCGGCGTCAGGTTCTTGAAAGTCGCCCGGATCGTCGTGCTCGGCCACGGTCAGTGCGGCGGCGTCAAGGCGATGGCCTTCGGCGCCCCGAAGGCTAACGATTTCATCGCATCCTGGGTCGAGATCGGCCGCCCGGCGGTCGAAGCCGCGGGTCCGGCGCCCGAAGGCCGGCTCGACCGGATCGAGGCCGAGGTCGTCCGCCTGTCGATCGCCAACCTCATGACCTTCCCGTGGATCGCCGAGCAGGTCGCAGGCGGCCGGCTCGTCGTCGAGGGCTATCTGTTCGACGTCCATACCGGCGTCCTGATCGCGGTCCGCAAGGAAAGTCTGGCGCCGGTCGAATGAGGGCGGGAAATATGGGGCGACGACGACATGGGAAATGAGGCCGGGTTCGCCGTCGCGGAGCGCCGCTTCGACGACGCCTTCCAGGCTGAGCTCGCCGAGCTCATCGCCTGGCGGCGCGACGTCCGCCGGTTCCGGACACATGCGGTTCCGGAGGCGATGCTCGACGTCCTCTTTCGTCTCGCCGACCTCGCGCCGTCAGTCGGAAACAGCCAGCCGACCCGTTTCGTCCGGGTCGACGACGAGGGCCGCCGCGCCGCGGTCAGGGCGAATTTCGCGGCGGCGAACAGCGAGGCGCTTGCCTGCTTTCGCGGCGAACGGGCGGAGCTTTACGCAAGGCTGAAGCTCGCGGGCCTGAGCGAAGCGCCGGTCCATCTCGCGGTCTTCTGCGACGACGAGACGGAGCAGGGGCAACGACTCGGGGCGCGCACGATGCCAGAGACGCGCCGCTACTCCGCCGTCTGCGCCCTCCACACTTTCTGGCTCGCCGCGCGGGCGCACGGGCTCGGCGTCGGCTGGGTGTCGATCCTCGATCCGGAAGCCCTCTCGGAGACCCTCGACGTTCCGCGGGCGTGGCGCTTCATCGGCTATCTCTGCGTCGGATGGCCGGAGGAGGAGCACCGGACGCCCGAGCTGGAGCGGGCCGGCTGGCAGGCCCGGACGTCCCATCCCGTTCTCAGAAGGTGAATGCCCTTCATCTTAACTGATTGACAATACTGCACAATTCATATTGTTCACTATTTGTTCTTGACATTGGCGCTTCGGACACATAGTTTACGGAAATCAGTAGTCCTCAGACGGTGAATGGATGGCGGAGGCGCCCGCTCGTGTGGCTCATGGCCGCGACCCGAGTCGTCCCTTGCGCGAGGCCGCGAACGATTTGCGAAAAGCGTGGATCGCCTCCGCAAACCTCCGCAGCCATCTCGATTGGATAACGTGGACGCCCGAAGGCGCGAAGCTCGGCGCCGCGACCTTGCTGGCGCGACGCGTGGGGGACGATCGCGGTCGGCTTGAGGCCTTGCTGTCGGTCGCCTTTCGAAAGCGCATCGACCGATCCGAACTCAGGCTGCTGGAGTTCGCGGAGACGGCCTATGAGAAAGGCGAGATTGCGAAATCGGCCATGCATGTCGCGTTGGCGAGGTTTCCCAAGTTTGTCGGACGGCCTGAACTCATGTCGACTTCATATTGCCGCGGGGCTCATCGACTCGGGAGTGTTGACGCCGCTGGAGCTACTGGACGCGTACGATCTCGAATGGGGTGAGGTCGAGGCGACCAAGAGCTACAGCCCAGAGGAACCGAGAGTGCCACGGGGCTACGCGGGCGGCGGCGAGTGGACGACAGAAGGGGGACCTACTGAATCAGCCGGTCCCCAGCGCGAATTTGCATGACGAGTGACGCAGCCCGAACAGACCGCCCAGGCGCGCGCGTTAATTTGCGGATGTGGAGCAACGACGTCTCGTTTCACTCTGCGGCGGATCGGATTGCGCTCGCCCCGATAATCGTTGGCGTCAAAGGCGAACCCAGGGTCGGCCGCAAAGGCGAGCAACTGTGCCCGGCTCGACGGCATTACCTTTCGCTTAGCGAGTCCAAGCTGTACGACAGTTCCGAGCTGGACGCCTGCGTCAATGCCTTTCTCTCGGCCCTTGAATTGAGCGCGTATGCCGCAGGAACAAAGGCAAGAGCGATTGAGGCGACCGTCTGGATCGCTATTTTCGACGACAATTTCGAATATCAGGACGCGATCGGCGAGGCGACGATCGCGCGGGCGCGGGATCTCGGGGTCAAGCTTTTCATCGACGACTTCACACGCCAGGCCTCCGACGGCGCGCCATTGGCCATTTGGCTGACATGAGGTCCGCCGAAAAAACCGGCGAAGGTGCGCAAAGGAGGTGGTAAGCGCTTGATAAAGCTAGCGCGCGTAACATTCTGCGCGGCCATGGCCAAGGCATTCGCAACCGATCTTCCAGGCGCAAGGTTTTCGCCCGCGGGATCGGCGACATCGGCTCCTCTGACTTTTGGGCCGCCCCGCCGGCCTTTCGCCCCGCGCCCCGGCGCCGTAGTTTATCCACATGAGTGAAGTGATGCCGATCGTCGAGGCGCCGACCCGTCTGACGGCGCGCGCCCTTATCGTCGGCGACCGGATCGACACCGCGGGCCTCGAGCGGCCCGACACGATCTCCCTCCTGCCGCTCGCCTTCCGGGTCGGCCCGCACGGCCTCGTGGCGCTCTTCCGCTTCGGCGTGGCCGTGATGATCGGCCTGACGCCGCTCGAGGAGGAGGACACGCTGGCGCGGCTCCAGTCGCGGGTCAGCGGCGCGCGGGCGAAGGGCGACGACGAGAGCGCGGTGCTCGAGATCACGCCCGTCGGCGACGAGCAGAAGTCGTCCGGCGGCCCGATCCAGATCAAGGACCTGTCGCCGCAGCGCTTTCTCGTGGTCGCCGACGCGCTGGCGAAAAGCGTGGCGCTCGCCCGCGACGAGCGCGAGGTCAACAAGGTGTTCGACGTCATCGAGCCCTTCGCCGCGCAGCTCGCCGCATCCGGCAGCACCCCCTTCCGCCGCCGCGCCATGCTGCGCCTCATCGGCCAGGCGCTGCTCGTCCAGCACCGCGTGTCGGGCCGCGTCGCTGTCGAGGAGAAGCCGGACGTGCTGTGGGACCGCCCCGACCTCGGGCGCCTCTATGCGCGGCTCGAGGACGAATACGAGCTTTCCGAGCGGGCGGGTCTCCTCAAGCGCAAGCTGGACGTGATCGTCGAGACCGCGCACGCGTTGACCGACATCATCGACGCCGACCGCTCGACGCGCCTCGAATGGGCGATCGTCATCCTGATCGTCGCCGAGCTCATCGCCGCAGTCGTGCAGATCTGGCTCGCGACCTCGGCGCGGTAGGGGCGGGCGCAGGAAGCATGCAAGTCTTCGTCCTCACCGGCGCCGGGGTCTCGGCGGAGAGCGGGCTCGGGACCTTCCGCGACAAGTCGGGCGGCGGGATCTGGGCGACGTTCGATCCCATGAAGCTCGCGACCCCCGAGGCCTTCGCGCGCGATCCCGAAACCGTGCTCGCCTTCTACGACATGCGCCGCCGCAACCTCGTCGCCGCGGAGCCGAACCCCGCCCATTTCGCGCTTGCCGCGCTCGAAGCAGGCCTCGCGGAGCGGGGCGGTCGGCTTACCCTCGTCACCCAGAACATCGACGACCTGCACGAGCGCGCCGGCTCGACACGGGTCCTCCACATGCACGGCGAACTCCTCAGGGCGCGCTGCCAAAGCTGCGGCGCCTCGCGCTCTTGGACCCGCGACCTCGCCGTGACGCAGGCCTGCCCCGATTGCGGCAGCCGAGGCGGGCTCAGGCCCGACGTCGTCTGGTTCGGCGAAATGCCGTACGGCCGCGACGCCATCGACCGCGCGCTTTCAGAAGCCGACCTCTTCGCCGCGATCGGCACGTCGGGCGCCGTCTATCCGGCGGCCGGCCTCGTCGCGGAGGCGCGCCTCATCGGCGTCCGGACCTGCGAGCTCAATCTCGAAGCCGCCGACAACGCGGGCCTCTTCGACGAGGCGCGCTACGGGCCGGCGAGCGAGGTCGTGCCGCGATGGGTTGCGGACTTGCTCGCGGCGTGATCGAAAGGGGAGGGGGCGTTCCTTCCGGCGAGCCAACGATTCCGCCAGCCGGATCCAAGCGTGGACGAACGCCTTGGCGACCGAGCTTGCGACCGACCTGCCCGTGTCGTTCAGCTTCGTGACCGTGAACGGAGTGACCCTCCATTGCGCCGAGGCGGGCCCGGAAGACGGGCCGCTCGTCATCCTCTTGCACGGCTTCCCCGAGTTCTGGTTCGGCTGGCGCGAATATTTCGCCCCGCTGGCGGAGCGCGGCTTCTCGGTCGTCGCGCCGGACCAGCGCGGCTACAATCTGTCGAGCAAGCCCGAGGGGGCCGAGGCCTACCGGCTCGAACTCGCCGCGGCGGACATTTTCGCGCTCGCAAGCGCGCTCGGGCGCGACCGCTTCCACGTCGTCGGGCACGACTGGGGCGCGGCCGTCGCGTGGACGATGGCGGGCCTCGACCCGAAGCGCCTGACGAGCGTCACGATGATCCAGGCGCCCCATCCCGGCGTCTGGCTGCACGCGATGCGCACCGATCCGGAGCAGCGCCACAAGAGCCGCTACGTGCAGATCCTGCGCCTGCCGTGGCTCTCCGAGATGACGCTCAAGGCCGGCAATTTCGCCGGCCTTCGGCGTGCGTTCCGCTCGGCGCGCCGCGACGCCTTTTCCGAGGAGACGCTCGAGGCCTATCGCGCGGCCTGGGCGCAGCCGGGCGCGATGACCGGCATGCTGAACTGGTATCGCGCCCTCTATGTCGCCGAGCCGTCGACGCCCGCGCCCGCGAGCCTCAAGGTCCCGGCCCTCGTCCTCTGGGGCGACAAGGACGATTTCGCCGCGCCGAAGCTTGCCGACGAGAGCGCGGCGCTCTGCGCCAACGCGCGCCTGCGCCATTTCCCCGAGGCGTCGCACTGGATCATCCACGACGAGCCCGAGGTCGTGCGCGACGCGCTGCTCGAGCACCTTTAGGAAACGGGAGAAGACCATGTTCGATCACATCGGCTTCAACGTCGACGATCTCGCGCGGAGCAAGGCGTTCTACCTGGCGGCGCTCGCGCCCCTCGGCATGAGCGTGATGCGCGAGGGCGAAGGGTTTGCGGTGATCGGCGGCCCGTCGGGCCGGCTCTGGATCGGCCAGCTCGGCGCCGCCGCGACCCCGATCCATTTCGCCTTCCGCGCCGAGAGCCGCAAAGCGGTCGAAGCGTTCCATGCCGCAGCGCTCGCCGCTGGCGGACGCGACAACGGCGGGCCGGGCCTCCGCCCGAACTACCGCCCCGACTATTACGCCGCCTTCGTCTACGACCCCGACGGACACAACGTCGAAGCGGTGACGTATTCGGCCGGTTGAACCCCGCTTACGCCGCGAGCGTCAGCGCCCCCGAAACGCTCCAGATCGACGCGGCCTGGTCGAAGGCCTCGAAGGCGCGCGTGGCGGAGGCCTCCTGGTCGAAGGTCGCCACATAGGTCCACGCGTGCCGCGGCCAGCGGAAATAGCCGAGGATGAAGGATTGTCCTTCGTCGCAGGTGAGGACGGCGCAATGCGCGGATTCGCGCACATAGCGCGCCTTGAAAAGATTCTCGTCCATCGAAACAGCCCCTTTTGCGGCGCCGCACAAAGCATCCCACGGGATGGCTTAAAACAGAGTCAACTTCTGCGGGACTGACCGCGGTTTCCCCCTCTCCCCGTGAACGGGGAGAAGGGACGCCTCGGCGCTTCGCGTTACGGAAGGGGCGCGGCGGCCGGCGGCGTCCATACGCCGCTCAGCGCCTCGGATCGCGGCTGGTAGAGGCGGAGCATGTAGCTCCAGTCCGGCGGCGTCGGCAGGCAGTTTGCGACATGTCCGTCGCAGCCGCCGAACTGGATGACGACAGCGCCGTCGGGGCCGGACGTCGCGGTCATGGAATTGACGTCGTAGGCCTTCTGCGGATTGATCGCGAAGCGGCCGTCGCCGTCATAGACGCTGACCGACCAGAAGCCGTCGACCGGCGCGTCCTTGAGCGACAGGCGGTAGACGGTCTTTCCGTCGTTGCGCTCGGGGACGACGTTGATGAAGAGCGCGTCCTTGTCCGGCAGTCCGCCCCAGGCGGAGGCCGCCCCGATCAGCCGCCGGACCGGATCGCCCGCGCCGCGCGCGCCGGTCAAGCCCCGCTCGTCCGGCAGCGTTTCGGCGAGCGCGAGCAGTCCGGAGCGCACGTCGACCTGGGTCGAGGCGTCCCAGTTGGGCACGGAGAAGGCGCCCGGGCCGCCCGGCTGACCGACATGAATCGCGTTCTGCAACGCGTGGACGGCGTCGAAGTCCTTCGGATTGGCGGCGTCGACGGAGATGCGGACGACGACGAGCGCATAGCGCGAGCCGATCGCGTTTCTCTCCAGCGTCGTTGCGCCTGAGCCGTACACGATTTCGTCCGTGTCGCCGTCCTCGTCGACGACCTGCAGGGAGACGAAACGTTTCCCGACGTCCGGCGGCGTGATCGTGACCGGCCCGGCGCCGAGATCGAAGACCGCAGCCGACGTCAGGAGATCGCGGTTCATGCGCACGACGCCCTGACGGTCGAGCGCCACCGGCTCGCGGCGGTGGAGGAACTTGCCGAGGCCGGCCTCCTTGACCAGCGCCGCAAAATTGAGATCGCTCTCGGCGCGGGCGAAATTGTCGGGGGTGACGGTGATGGCGGGCGGCGGCGGGGCAGGGGGCGCCTTCGGCGGCGCGGCCGTCGCCGCCGCCGCAACGAGCACGAGGGCGAAGCTCATCGTCGTCTCTGTCGCAACGGCCGGAGGTCCTCGAAGCGCCGGGGAGCGCCTCAAGAGGAAGCGCGAGGCGTGCGGCGAGCATGGCCTTTCGGCGCGCCGCAGGCAAATGTCATCGCGCACGCTGGTTCCTCGTGCGCTCAAAGGGCGCGGTCCGCGGCGATCGCGTCGGCGATCCGCCGCGCTTCGATGCCGATTTCGCGCAACTGGCCGGTCGCCGCCGGAATCGCGCCGCAGAAGAAGAGCCCGGCCTCTGCCGTGCGCCGTCCGCTGACCATCGGCTGGCCGGCGTCGTTCAGGACGCCGGCGGCCTCGGGCAAGAGCGCCCTGAGGTCGGGACGAAACCCCGTCGCAAGGACGATCGCGTCGAAGGTTTCCTTTCGGCCGTCCGCGAAGCGCACCGCCCCTTGCGAGACTTCCGCGACGTCGGGCCTGACCGCGATCCGGCCGGCGCGGATCATGGCGAGCGTTCCGATGTCGAGGAGCGGGATGCGTCCGTCCTCCTCGACCGTCCGGCGCGGGCCCTTGACCGAGCGTCGAAGTCCGAGCGTCTCGATGTCGCCGATCGCCAGCCGAAGAACGGGCGCGTTGAGAGTGTCCGCAAGCCGCGCGGGCAGCCTGCTCTGCGCGATCGTCAGAGTCTGAATCGGGATGCCAAGGAGGTCGCGGGGCACGATCGAGACCGGGCCGCGCACCGAGAGCGCGACGTCGACATGAGCCTCGGCGAGATCGAGCGCGATCTCGCCGCCCGAATTGCCGAAGCCGACCACCAGAACCTTTCGCCCGCGAAAGCGCTCGGGATTGCGGTAGGCGCTCGAATGCAGAACCTCGCCGCCGAACGTCGCGAGGCCGGGCCACTCGGGCGAATGAGGAAAGTCGGCGAGGCCGGTCGCGACGACGACCGCGGGGGCCTCGAACGCGCGCTCGCCGGAGGTCTGCGCCCGCCACAAAGCGCCGTCCCGGCGGAGCGTCGCGATCGCCGTCCCGAATTGCGGCTTGAGATCGAAATGCGCGAAGTAGCTTTCGAGATAGGCGATCACGTCGAGACGCGAGGGATAACGTCCGTAGGCCTTCGGCATCGGCAGGCCGGGCAGCGCGGAATGGCTTCTGTCGGTGTGAAGATGCAGCCGGTCGTAATGGCGCCGCCAGACGGCGCCGACCGCCTCGGCCTTGTCGACGATGACGGGCGAAACGCCGCGCGCGCGCAAGGCGGCACCCGCTGCGAGCCCGGCCGGTCCCGCCCCGATCACCAGCACGTCGCAGACTTCCGGCATGAGGCTCGCGCGAAATTGATCAGCCCCGCAACAAGCATGGAGCGCGCGTGAAAGCTACCGCAATCGCACGGTTGCGCGGGGAATCGCCGACGACATTTGAAAGCGCCGCCGTTGACGCGAAAGCGCCGCGCTGCGAAGCTCGCGGGACTTCGCGAAGAGAACGCGTGTCAGCGGCGAAAAGTCCGCGCGGGAGGAATTTATGGAGCGTCGCACCGCACTGAAATTCATGGGCGCAACGGCCGTCATGGCCGGGGCGGGGCTCGCTCCGGGGCGCGCCAGCGCCGCCGACAAGCCGACGATTGCGCTCATCCCCGGCCTGACGGCCGACGGCTTCTACGTGACGATGCACAAAGGCGCGGAAGCGGCCGCCAAGGCGGTCGGCGCCGAGCTCATCTACCAGGGCGCCTCCGAATGGAACGTGTCGGCGCAGGTGCCAATTCTCGACGCCATCATCGGCAAGAAGCCCGGCGCCATTCTCATCGCGCCGACCGACAAGGTCCAGCTCGTCAAGCCGCTTCGCAAGGCGTTCGACGCCGGCATCACGGTCGTCTGCGTCGATACGTTCATTGGCGACGGCAGGTTTCAGACCGGCTCGGGCGACGCCGACTTCCCGATCAGCTACGTCGCCTCCGACAACGTGCTTGGCGGCCGGATGGCTGCGCGCGGGCTCGCCAAGGCGATCGGCGACAAGGGCAAGGTCTATGTTTCGAACGTCAAGCCCGGCGTGTCGACCACCGACCAGCGCGAGGAAGGCTTCAAGCTCGAGATGAAGGACCACCCGAATATCTCGGTGCTCGAGACGCAGTTCAACGACGACGACGCCAACAAGGCGGCGGCGCAGGTGCAGGCGGTGATGGGCCGCGTGCCTGATCTCGCCGGGGTGTTCGGCGCCAATCTCTTCTCGGCGACCGGAACGGCCAACGGCGTCAAGCAGGCGGGCAAGGCGGGCGTGGTCAAGATCGCCGGCTTCGACGCCCCCGAGTCGGTCGTGGGGCTCCTCAAGGACGGCACGTTCGAACTCACCATCGCCCAGCACCCGGCCGAGATCGGCTATTTCGGCTATATCGTCGCTTACGCCCATCTGACCGGCAATCCGGCCCCGACCGCCATCGGCACCGGCTTCACCGTGATGACCAAAGACAACATCGACGATCCGAACGTCGCGCGGTTCCTGTACAAGAGTTCGTGACCGGCGCCGGACGCGGCTCCCCTTCTCCACGAAGTGGGGAAGGTGTCGCCGAAGGCGACGGATGGGGTGGGGAAAGCAGGGGGCCCGAGCTGTCAATTGCCGCGGACATTCGTGCAAGTCTTGTCGCGTCGGCGTAGCGGGCCACACCCCATCCGACGGCTTCGCCGCCACCTTCCCCAGCCTGCGCTGGGGAAGGGGTCGCCACGTACGTCAGCTGACCAACCCGCATGACCATCGCAGCGACGCCGGCCGCGCCGAGGCTTGGCCACCCCATCCTCCTCTGGATCGCGCAGCTGAGAGCCTGGGCGTTCCTGATCGTGCTCGTCCTCTTCTTCGAGATCTGGTCGCGCGTGGCGGAAGGAACCTCGTTCCTGTTCAACGTCTACAACATCCAGTCGATCCTCGTGTTCGCGACCGCGCCGCTCCTGCTGGCGCTCGGCCAGACCTTCGTCATCATCTCGGCCGGCATCGACCTCTCGCTCGGCTTCGTCATGGGCCTCTCGTCGGTGATCGCGGCGCACGCCTGCAATTATTTCACGCAAGGGCTCGGCCTGCCGCCGTTCGTCGGGATGCTGCTGGCGATCCTCTCCGGAACCGCGGTCGCCGTCATTCCGGGCCTCGTCAACGGCCTCCTCGTGTCGCGTTTGCAGATCCCCCCCTTCATCGGCACGCTCGGCATGTATGGGGTGGCGCGCGGCGCGGCCTACCTCTTCGCCGCTGGCATGACGGTCGCCATCGACAACGACTGGTACAGCGCCATCGGCAACAACCGGGTCTTCGGCGTTCCGGTGCTCGTCATCATCACCGGCGTCGCCTGTCTCGTCCTGCATTACATCCTGTCGGAGACCAAATTCGGCCAGCACACCTACGCGCTCGGCGCGAGCAAGCCGGCCGCCAACCGGGCCGGCATCGACATCAAGCAACTGACGCTGAAGATCTATCTCCTCTCGGCGGTCATGGCCGGGGTCGCCGGCGCCATGTACACCGGCCGCTTCACTGCCGGCGCGCCGCAGGCGGGCGAGCCGCTGCTGCTCAATTCGATCGCAGCCGTCGTCATCGGCGGCGCGAGCCTCTTCGGCGGCTCGGGCACGATCGCGGGCACGATCGCCGGCGCCCTCGTCATCGCCGTCATCCAGTACGGCCTCGTCTTCATCAACGTCGAGCCGTTCTGGCAGTTCATCGCGGTCGGCGTCGTCATCATCATCTCGGTGTTCGTCGATCAGACGCAGCGCCGCCTCATGGGAGGGCGGCAGGTTGAGTGACCTCGAGCCCATCCTCTCGGTCCGCAACGTCTCGAAGGCGTTCGGCGCGGTGCAGGCGCTGGCCGGCGTGTCGTTCGACGTTCACGCCGGCGAGGTCGTTGCGCTCGCCGGCGACAACGGCGCCGGAAAATCGACCATCATCAAGGCGATTTCCGGCGTCTTCCGGCACGAACTCGGGCGACATCCTGCTCGGCGGCAAGCCGATCGACTTCGCCACCCCCGAGGCCGCGCGCGAGAGCGGCATCGAGACGATCTACCAGGACCTCGCGCTCGCCGACAATCTGACCATCGGCGAGAACATCTTCCTCGGCCGAGAGCCGAAGCGGCGGCTCTTCGGCGTCCTGCCGATTCTCGACCGCAGGCGGATGGCGGACGCCGCGCAGGAGACCATGGCGCGCCTCGATTTCCATGTGACCCGGCTCGACGCGCCGGTCGCGGCCTTCTCCGGCGGCCAGCGGCAGGCCATCGCCATCGGCCGGGCGATCTACTGGAACGCGCGCCTCGTCATCATGGACGAGCCGACGGCGGCGCTCGGCGTGCCCGAGCAGCGCCGGGTGCTGGCGCTCATCCAGTCCCTGAAGGGCCAGGGCAAGGGGATCATCTTCATCTCGCACAATCTGCGCGATATTTTCGAGGTCGCCGACACGATCGTCGTCTTCCGCCGCGGCGAGAACTCCGGCAAGCGCGCGCCCTCCGAGACGACCCACGACGAGATCGTCAAGCTGATGGTCGGGGCCTAAGCCTCCCTTCTCCCTCCGGGAGAAGGGCCGGGGATGAGGGCCGGGGATGACTCCCCCTTCCTCAGGGAGAGGGAGAGGCCGCCGAAGGGCGGCCAGGCGTGAGGGCCCTCAACACCATCCCGGGGATGAGAGCGGGGATGGGGGCGGCAAGAACCCTCCGCGCAGCCGTTCCGGGAACAATGGGCGGCGCGTATATTGGCCCGATGCGCCAACCGTCCACTCTGCGCCTGCTTGCCTTTGCGCTGGTCGTCGGCGTCCCGGGCGGCGCCCTCTACGCCGGTCTGCGTTATAATGCGCCCTTCATCGGCGCCGCCGTCGGCTTCGTGATGTCGGCGAGCTTCTATTCGGTCGAACAATTCGTTCTCAGGCGCAATGCCGGCGGGCTCATCCGTCCGCTGCCGTTCCTGGCCTACTTCGCGCTGCGCTCGGTTCTCTATGTCGGCGTGATCGTCTTCTCGCTCTTCATCGTCAACCAGGCCATCAGCGGCTCGGGCCTTGCCTCGATCACCGGATTCGACGTCCTGTTTTCGCTTGTGTCGACAATCGGCTTCACGCTCCTGATCAGCGTCAACGATCTCCTGGGCCCTGGCGTGCTCTTCGCCTTCGCCGCCGGGCGCTACCACCACCCGAGGATCGAAGAGCGCGCCCTTCTCTTCATCGACATGCGCGCTTCGACCGCCATCGCGGAGCGTCTTGGCGAGTTGCGCTATCTGCGGCTCCTGAACCGCTTTGTCGCCGACGTCTCCTTCGCCGTCGCGGACGCCGGCGGCGACATTCACAAATATGTCGGCGACGAGGTGATCGCGACATGGCGACTTCTCCGGCGCCAACAAGCCCGGCTGCGTCAGCGCGGCGTTCGAGGCGCTCGACCGGATCGCCGCCCAGGGGTCTTCCTATCGTCAGGAGTTCGGCGTCGTGCCGGATTTCCGCGCCGGCGTGCATTGCGGCGCCGTCGCGGTCGGCGAACTCGGCACTCTCAAGAAGGAAATCGCCCTGCTCGGCGACCCGATGAACACCGCGGCGCGCATCCTCGCGGCCTGCCGCGAGACGGACAATCGGGTGCTCGCCTCAGCGGTTCTGCTCGATCGTCTCGTCGCCTTGCCGCGCGGCGTGAGCCGGCGCAGGCTTGGGGACCTGCCGATGCGAGGCAAGGAGCGCCCGCTGGAAGTCGACGTGCTCGAAAACGCAGACCCCCTTCTCGCCGGGGAGAAGGGCAGCAGTTAGGAGGCTCCATGTACGGAACTCGAAGGACGATCCGTTCTCGTCACCGGCGCGAGCGGCGGCATCGGCGGCGCGACGGTGCGCGAGCTTGTGAAGGCGGGCGCCGACGCGATCGCCGGCGGCCGCAACGGGGAGGCGCTGGCGAAACTCGCGGCCGAAACCGGCTGCCGCACGCTCGCCTTCGACCTCGCCTCCGAGGGAAGCGTGCATGGCGCGCTCGAAGGGCTCGACCTCTATGGCGTCGTCAATTGCGGTGGCTTCGGCGGCGAGATCGCGACGCCGATGGAGACCGACATTTCGGTGTTCGACCGCGTCATCGCGGTCAATACGCGCGGCGCGCTCCTCGTCACCAAATACGCCGCGCAATCGATGATCCGGCTCGGCAAGGGCGGCGCGATCGTCAACGTGTCGAGCCAGGCGGCGCTGGTGGCGCTTGCCGGCCACGTCTCCTACGCCGCCTCCAAGGCCGCGCTCGATTCGATCACCCGCGTCTCGGCGCTCGAACTGGGCAGGCACAATATCCGTGTCAACAGCGTAAATCCGACCGTCGTGATGACGCCGATGTCCGCCTGGTACTGGGGCCGCGAGGATATCGGGCCGCCATTCCTCGCCGCGATGCCGCTCGGACGCTGGGCGACGGAAGCGGAGATCGCGGCGCCGATCGTCTTCCTGCTCGGCGACGGCGCCTCCATGATCAGCGGCGTCACGCTGCCGATCGACGGCGGCTATTCGTGCCGGTGAACGCGCCTCCTCCCGGCGCGACCGCTGGAGTTTTGTAAAAAACCCTCCCTGTTACACGCGTAAACCTTCCCTGTTACGCGCGAAAATGCTCCCTGTTATTGCGAATAATCTCCCTGATAAGTTTCGGCGCAAGTGTTTCACGTGAAACACTTTTTGCCGTCTTGACGACGCGCTCCGGCGGCGCCGCGCGGTGATGACGCGTAAACATGGGGCCGATCGGCGCCGCGGACGGGCGCGGCTTCGCGCGCCGACATGCGCTATCGTCCGGACGCCTCGTCCGTCCGTGAGCCTTCCACGTTGCTTCCCGATCCGACTGTCCTCACCGTCCGCCATCTCACGACCTACCGCTACAAGCGGCCGATCACGCTTGGCGAGCACCGGATGATGATGCGTCCCCGCGACGGGCACGATCAGCGTCTGGCGGCCTGGGCGCTCAGCGTCGAGCCGAAGCCGGCGCGCGTGCGCTGGCTCTACGACGCACTCGACAACTGCGTCGCGCTCGCCTCGTTCGCCGGCGCGACGTCGAGCCTCGTCGTCGAGAACCGCTTCACGGTCGAGCGCTCCGCCGACGACTTTCCTGGCGGCGAGATCGACGCGCGGGCCCGCGACTACCCCTTCTCCTACCTTCCCGACGAACTTCCGGACGTCGCGCGCGCAATCGAGCCGCTCTATTCCGACTCAGGGCTCGAACTCGAGCGATGGGCGCGCCAGTTCGTCGTCGCCGGCGGCCAGACGCCGGTGAGCCGCCTCCTCATGACGATGACCTACGCCGTCCGGGAGAGCTTCATCTACGAGCGCCGCGAGGAGGCCGGCGTCCAGCCGCCGTGGCGCACGCTCGACCGGCGGCGCGGAAGCTGCCGCGACTTCGCGGTCTTGATGATGGAGGCTCTGCGCACGCTCGGGATCGCCGCGCGCTTCGTTTCGGGCTACATCTACGTGCCGCGCGACGACGGCGAGCCGGCGAAGCTCGGCGGCGGCTCGACGCACGCCTGGGTCCAGGTCTATCTCCCGGGCGCCGGCTGGATCGAGTTCGATCCGACCAACGGCCTCGTCGGCGGCAGGGACCTCATTCGCGTCGCGGTCGCCCGCGATCCGGCCCACGCCGCGCCGCTGACGGGGACCTACTACGGCAATCTGGATGACGAAATGGGCATGGAGGTTACGGTCGAGGTGACGCAACCAAAGTGAACGTCAGGCGTTTCGAGGGCGACGCCGTCTTCACACGCTTCGAGGAAAGCCGCATGATCATCCGGGCTGGGTATACGATCGCCTATCAGTGTCAGACCGCGACCTCGATGCTGCTGACGCTCAACGTCCATCCGTCGCGCGACAACGACCTCGTCACGCCGGATGCGATCCGTTCGACGCCAAGACTGCCGATGGCGAGCTACCTCGACCCGTTCGGCAACCGGGTGACCCGGGTCGAAGCGCCGCCTGGCCTCGTCGCGTTCTCGACCGACTTCGCCATCCGTGACAGCGGTCTGCCGGATCACGCGCCGGAGGATCGGCCGCTGACGCCGGTCAAGGATCTGCCGAACGAGGCGCTGATGTTCCTCATGCCGAGCCGCTATTGCGACAGCGACTCGCTCAGCGATCTCGCATGGGGCCAGTTCCACGGGATCGGCGGCGGCGCCCGTCTCGTCCAGGCGATCTGCGACTTCGCCCACTCCAGGATCCGCTTCGACTACGCGCTCGCGAGCCCCTTCCGGATGGCGTCCGACGCGCTGCGCGAGGGGGTCGGCGTCTGCCGCGACTTCACCCATCTGGCGGTTGCGCTCTGCCGCGCCATGAACGTGCCGGCCCGCTATTGCACCGGCTACCTCGGCGACATCGGCGTTCCGCCCGATCCGGCTCCGATGGACTTCTCGGCCTGGTTCGAGGTCCTGCTCAATGGCGAGTGGTACGCCTTCGACGCGCGCCACAACATGCCGCGCATCGGCCGGATCGTCATGGCGCGCGGCCGCGACGCCGCCGACGTCGCCATCTCGGTCGCCTTCGGCCATGCCCCGCTCGCCCGTTTCGAGGTGACGACCTACGAGGAGACGCCGGCTCGCGCCGCCGTCTGAGGCGCGGACGCTTCCCGCCTTCGCTGTTCACCGCCGAACGCCGGTGGTAGCCTCGAGGGAGCGCCAGCGCGCGGGGGAATTGCCATGCCTGCCGATTACAAGGGCTTCGATCGCTGGGGGATCTCCGACCCGAACTTTCCCTATCCGATCGGGGAGTTCGACCTCTTCTTCAGCGACACGGCCGGGGCGGCCGTCACCTGCGACATCTTCCTGCCGGACGCCATTCCGGACAAGCGGACGGTCGCCGAGCGCAGCATCGGCATCACCGATTCCTACAAGTTCTGGATCGCGCTCGCGTGCTCGAAGGACGCGGCCGGCGCCGTGACGGTCGAGGTCGTCCTCACCGGCCGGCATGTGCACTGGTTCGAATCTCATGGCGAGGACGGCCCCGGGCCGGACGTCGAGATTCGACTAAGCCAGGCCGAGGCGGCCGGCGGCGGGTCGCGGCAAGTGCTGGGGGCGCATCACGACCATTGCGACTCGTTGACCGTCTCCTGGGGACAGGCCGACAAGGGTCGCGTCCACTGCTTCCTCAGCGGCTTCCATTGGCGCGATTCGCCGGAGGATTTTCGCAAGGCCGTGGAGAGAGCGAAGCGGGAGGCCGACATCTGGCCGCGCCTCAAGCCTCTTCTTCCGAGCTACGACTTCGCCCATCCGAAGCCATCGGACCCGCCCCCGGATCCCAAGCCGAGCAATTGAACCGACCGACACGTCCGGCAAACTTGCGCTCGGGCCACGCCGCAGTCGACGGCTCCGTTCCGTCGGCCTGACGACAGACCGTTTTGCAGGGAGCCGCGTCATGATCGAGGGCTATTCGGACCACGCCGCCAACGAGCGCACGTTCCTCGCCTGGGTCCGCACCGGCGTCGCGGTGATCGCCTTCGGCTTCGTCATCGAGAAGTTCAATCTCTTCCTCATGTCGATCGTCGCCGCCGGCGGGCTCGACGAGGCGCGCCGCGCGCGGATCGAACGGATCGCCGGCCCCTCGACCGGCTACGAGGGGCTGGCGCTCATTCTCGTCGGCGTCGCGCTCATCGTCGTGGCCGCCTTCCGCTTCGTCCGGACCGAACGGCTCCTCTCCGACCATGAGACGCATCCGATCGCCAGCGTCCGCGCCGAGGTGGCGCTGTCGGCGATCCTCGTCGTGATCGTCGCGGGGCTCGCGGCGCTGCTGGCGTTCTCGGGCTGAGTTTTCTCCCGATATCCTTAAGAAGGACGGCGCAGGAATCCGGCCGCAGGCGCCGTTTTCCGTTGCCAAGATGTCACACCGGCGCGTCGATCGCTGCGTCAGCCCCGCGCAGACAACCTCGGCGGCTTGCGCCGGCCTGGAGCGCCCGGCATAAGATCGGGGATGAGAGACCATGGCTCGGGAGCCGCCTGAGTGAGGCGAAGAGCGCGGGTAAGGGGGCTGTTGGCCTGTGTTGCGTTCGCCCGCGCCGGGCTCGCATGCGGCGCCGCGTTCGCCGACGATCTCACCCGGATGGGTCTCGAAACCGCCGACGCGCAGGCTTTTGCCGACGCGCAGGCGCAGGCGGAGCCGGCAGACCAGCCCTACCAGCTCCAGTTCGTCAACGAGATCCGTTTCGGCCCCTACGTCCACAACTGGATCCACGACGAACATTCGCCGCTCGACGTCAGCTTCGAGGCTTTGTCGTCGCCGCTCGCCTTTCCCGGCTGGAACAGCCCCTGGGCGGCCAGCCCCTGGGTCAACTGGCTGCTGACGCCGCGCATGATCGCAGGCGCGATGCTCAACACCGGCGGCAAGACCAGCTACGGCTACGCCGGCTTCAACTGGCGCCTGCCGCTCTGGAGCAGGTTCTACTTCGAAGGCGAACTCGGCGGGGCCATCAACGACGCGGTGCGACAGCCGACCCTCGGCCGGGTCGAACTGGGCTGCCCGATTACCTTCCGCGAGTTGGGCGGCTTCGGCTACCAGTTCAACGAGCACTTCGACCTGACCGTCTCGATCGAGCACGTGAGCCACCTGAGGCTCTGCAACGCGACGATCAACCCGGGCCTGACGCAGGTCGGTTTCAAGGTCGGCTACAAGTTCTGAGCGCTGGTCACCCCCGAACGAGGCGCTCGACGAAGGACTCGACGCCCGCCTGGACCCGGCGGACCTTGAGCCGTTCGGCCGTTGCGATCGCGATGAGGTCCTTGTAGGCGCGGTCGAGGTCGTCGTTGACGATCACGTAGTGGTAGTTGCGCCAGCGCTCGATCTCGTGCCGCGCCGCCTCGAGCCGGCTTTCGATGGTGGCGCTCGAATCCTCCGCCCGGCGCTCGAGCCTGGCGCGCAATTCCCGCATTGAGGGCGGCAGGACGAAGATCGACACGACGTCGTCGCCGAGCCGCTCGCGCACCTGTTGCGCGCCCTGCCAGTCGATGTCGAACAGCATGTCCCGGCCTTCGGCCAGGACCCGGTCGACGGGAGCGCGCGGCGTGCCGTAGCCGTTGCCGTGCACCTCCGCCCATTCGAGGAGATCGCCGCCTTTTCTCATCCGCTCGAACGCACGGCGGTCGACGAAGCGGTAGTGAATGCCGTCCACCTCCGAGGAGCGGCGCGGCCTGGTCGTCACGGAGACCGAAAGCGTGAGGTCGAGCGCCTTGTCCTGCATCAGCATGCGGGTCAGCGTCGTCTTGCCCGCGCCCGAGGGCGAGGACAGGATCAGGATCATGCCGCGCCGGCTGAGCTCCATCGTTGCTTTCCGTTTCACTCGACGTTCTGCGCCTGCTCGCGGAATTGCTCGATTTGCGCCCTCAGTTCAAGTCCCTGGGCGGTCAGGCTGACGTCGTTGGCCTTGGCCGAGAGCGTGTTCGCCTCGCGCGAGAACTCCTGAGCGAGAAAATCGAGGCGCCGCCCGATGGCCCCGCCCTCGTCGAGAAGGGCGCGGGCGGCGGCGACGTGGGTCTTCAGCCGGTCGAGCTCCTCGCGCACGTCGGCCTTCGTGGCGATGAGAATCGCCTCCTGATAAAGGCGGTTCTCGTCGAAGCCGCGGCCCGGCTCGAGGAGCGCGGCGAGGCTCTCGGCGAGCCGCGCCCGGATCGCGTCGGGCTTTCGCGCCGGATTGGCGTCGGCCGCGAGCGTCAGACCCTCGATCGCGTCCAGCCGTTCCCGGAGCACCTTCGCCAGCGCCTCGCCCTCGGCGCGGCGGGCGGCCCCAAGCGCTTTCAGCGCCTCCTCGAGGCTCGTCAGCGCGCCGCCGCAAGCCGCGGCGATCGAGGCGTCGTCCTCCGCCGCCTCCGCGACCTCGACGACGCCGCGCACGCCGATCAGGCCGTCCATGGTCGGCGGCGCGAGCCCGGCCTTCGCCGCAGCGGCGCGGGCGGCCGACGCGAGCGCGGCGAGCGCCGCCTCGTCGATCCGCGGGGCGCTGGCGCTCTGCTCGCGGTGCGCGGTCAGGGTGGCGAAGCACGTCCCGCGCTTGAGCGCCGCCGCGAGCTTCGCGCGCGCCTCCGCCTCGACCCGGTCGAAGGGCGCCGGCATCCGCAGCCGGATGTCGAGGCCCTTGGCGTTGACGCTCTTCACCTCGAAGGCGAAGGACCACCCGCCCGCCACGCCCGCCGCCCGCGCAAAGCCGGTCATGCTGTTGACAGCCATCCCGCCACGTCCTCCTGCCGCCCGCGTGGCTTTGAGCATGAATTGGCAACGAAAGTCATCCCGCCATCCGGGTTCGCCGAGCGGGAACCACGCTGGGGCCGGCGGCGTTGTTCAATCAATCAAAGCAAGGACAAATCGCCATGATCAAGACCTTAATCGTAGCTTCAACCCTCGCCGTCGCGCTTAGCGGCGCCGCATTTGCGCAAGGAACCACGACCGGCGCGCCCGCCGGCTCGGCGCCCCTTACCCAGTCACCCATCGCCCCCGCCGACGCCAACGGCGCCCGCATGGAAAACGGCGGCTCGGTCATGGCGCCTCAGCATCGCCGTCATATGGCCAAGCGATATCATCACATGCGCCCGATGAACGGGGCCGGAATGTAGCGGCGGCCCCGACCGCGAGGGCTCCGAAATCTCGGAGCCCTTCGCCTCGTTCACGCTGAGTTCAGGGCGTAGCGGCAAACCTCCTCGCGTAGGCTGACTTCGCGCCTTCAACGGAGAGGAGATTCGCCAATGATCAGAACAGTTCTCGCCGCGGTCGCGCTCACCGCCGGGCTCGCCGGCGCCGCCTTGGCGCAGTCGGCTCCGCCCCCGGGCGCCCCCATGGAGCACCCGATGGAGCATCCCATGCACCATCACGTCCACCATCATCACGTCTACCATCACCACCACGTCCATCATCATCACCATTCGATGCAGCCCATGCATCACGAGATGGCTCCCGCGCCGAAGCAGTAAGCGGGTCACCGCCAGTCTCAAGAAGGGCCTGTCCGGGCGACTGTCCGGCAGGCCCTTCCTTGGGCGTTTCTTTTCTGCAAGGGCGCAGTTCGCTCACCCGCGGCGGCGGGTCGGCGATCCGCGCGACGATGCTGCTGAGATCAGGTCAGATCGAGACGCTCCCGGTGACGCACGAAGGCCGAATAGACCGGAGCGTCCGGCTTGATCCTGCCGTCCGGCCCCCAGTGTGTCATGCGATGGAAGGGAATTGTCGGTCGGGCGTCGAGATCGGCGAGCGTGCGGCCGAAATCCTCGGCGGCGCGTTCGAGCCGCTTATTGAGGGCCTCCTCGTCGGAATATCGCAAGCCTCCCTCGACGCCGTAGGCCACGAACGGCTGCAGGACCTGATAGCCGACGAAGGCCAGCGTGAAGTTGACCGGCCAGAGCATGAGATCGATATCGCCGCTGCGCCCGTCATGCATGTAGGTCTCGCGGCTTGTGCCGACGGTCACGGAAATCAGCGCGCGCTTTCCGACGAAGCGGCCGTGCTCGAAGCGCTTCCGGCTCGTATAGGCGTCGCCATAGGCGAGCACGCGGTCGAACCATCCCTTCATCATCGCCGGCGGCAGATGCCACCACATCGGGTATTGCAGCACCAGGAGATCGGCGCGGTCGAGGAGCGCCAGTTCGTCCACGACCGCGGCCGGCAGCGACCCGGAGTCCGAGGCGTGGCGCTGCTCGGCCTGGACATCGAAGCGCGACGGGCACATCGGCCCGGCATAGTGCTCCGGCCGCTCGCACGGGTCGAAACCCATGCCGTAGAGATCGGAAAGGGACGTTGTCCACCCATTGCTCGCGAGCCTTGCGATCCCCTCTCGCGCGAGATGCGCGTTGAACGATCGAGGCTCGGGGTGGGCCAGGACAAAATGGGCGTGCACGATTCCCCTCCTCTCGAGAGGCGCCCATTTGGCGCCATCCTGAAAGGAATTGGTATGATCTTGCGGCGCAAGGTCAAAACCGGAACCCTTTATTAGAGAGGCGGATCGGCGATCGCGCCAATGGGGTGAGGGCCGCGTCGGCGGGTCCCGATCACAGGTTCACCATCGCCCGGGCTTTCGTCAGGAAGCCGAACTCGGTCGCGCGCAGCGTCATCGCCTGAAAGGCGTTCGACTTGCCGAAGCGATCCATCCGCTCGCCGAGGTCGACAAGAGATTTCGCATAATAGCAGATCATCAGGCGCCCCATGTCGCCTGAGACGACCGGCGCGACGCCGATGATCGGGCGATCCGGCTGAATGGCCTGCACTTCCGGGAGCATGAGGAGGGCGGCCTTGAGGTTGCGCCGATCGATGCGGTATTCGCGCTGCAGCATCACCGGGAAATCCGGCCGCACCTCGCCGAAGACGACGCCCCACACTTCCGGCCCCTCCCAATCGGCCGCCGGGTCGGTTTCGGGTTCGCTCCTCAGCCTCACTCCGTCGTGATCCTCGACCATCGCGGCGAAGGCCTTTGCGCCCGCCTCCAGATTTGGAAAGTGGCCGTAGAGGTGCAGTTCGCGGGCGTTGTCGCCCCATGCGACGATGCAGACCCTGACGTGGCCTCCGACCCGTATCAGGACCTCGCTCATGCGATTGATGCGGGCGTGGGCGATCGCCTCCTTGCCGGGGAGCGGCCGAAACACGCGTTTGGATATCACCGCCATGGCCTGAACACTCCGCCCGGGCTTTCGGACGGAAGCCGAAAGGCGGCTCCGATCGTGCGCGCCTCTCTCAACTTCTACAAGATGAAGACGATCAAAAGCCGGAAGGGGATGATTCCAGGCTGAACGGTTTCTTCGCTGCAAGGAGATAATTGACCGAAAGGTCGTCCGAGAGCCACCATTTTCGGCGTAAGGGGTCATACGAGGCGCCCTTGCGCTCAATCGGCTTGAGGCCCGCCTTGCGCGCCATCAGCGCAAGCTCGGGGGGCGTAAGAAACTGCTCCCAATGGTGGGTGCCGGGCTCGAGCCAGCGCAGCACGTATTCGGCGCCGACGATGGCGAGCGCGAAGCTCCTGAAGGTGCGGTTCAGGGTCGCGGCGAGAAAGAGCCCGCCAGGCTTCAGGCACGACGCAGCCGCCGCGACGAAGCGGGCCGGGTCGGCGACGTGCTCGACGACTTCCATCGCGGAGACGATGTCGAAGCGCCTGGATTCCGCGGCGATCCCCTCGAGGGTCGCCGCGCGGTAGGTTGCGGGCGCGCCGGTCTCCTCCGCATGGCGCCGCGCGACCTCGATCGAGGCTGGCGCGGGGTCGATGCCGAGGACTTCGGCCCCCAGGCGCGCCATCGGTTCGGCGAAGAGCCCGGCGCCGCAACCGATGTCGAGGAGGCTAAGATCCTTCAGCGGCAGGCCGGCCTCGGAATCGCGCCCGAAACGTCGCGCCGCGACGTCGCGGGCCCAGGCGATCCGGACAGGCGTCAGCCGGTGCAACGGCGCCATCGGCCCGTCCGGGTCCCACCACGTTTCGCCGAGCGCGTCGAAGCGCTCGACCTCTTCGGCGATGATGCTCGGGGCTGACATGGCGCCTCACTTCCGACTGCGCGTCCCTTCTCCCCGCCCAGCGGGGAGAAGGTTAGGATGAGGGGCGGGGCGACAAGCCGCGGTGGCTCGTCTCCAGGCCCTTCACCCCTGCCCTCTCCCCGCAAGCGAGGAGAGGGAGGGAGAAGGGGCATGCGGAGACGTCGGCGGAGCGCCGTTGACCCCTGAAACTCCGGCCTTTATACGCCGCGGCGCCTCTTCGCGCGAGCTTCGCGCGCCTCTTTCCGAAAACCTCGAGGTCCGTTTGTCGCGTCTGGTGATGAAATTCGGCGGCACGTCGGTCGCCGACGTGGAGCGCATCCGAAACGTCGCGGCCCACGTCAAACGCGAGGTCGAGGCCGGACATGAGGTCGCAGTCGTCGTCTCCGCCATGGCCGGCAAGACCAACGAACTCGTCGGCTGGTGCAAAGAGGCGGGTTCGACCCTCGACGACGCCGAATACGACGCGGTCGTCGCCTCGGGCGAACTTGTCACCGCCGGCTTGCTCGCGCTCGTCCTCAACACGATGGGCCTGAAGTCGCGCTCGTGGGCCGGTTGGCAGGTCCCGATCCTCACGAGCGAGGCGCATGCGAGCGCTCGCATCGCCAGTATCGACGGCGGCTCGCTCACAGACAGCCTCAAGCAGGGCGAGATCGCGGTCGTGGCGGGGTTCCAGGGCCTGCACGAGCCGTCGCAGAGGGTGACGACGCTCGGGCGCGGCGGCTCGGACACTTCGGCGGTGGCGCTCGCCGCCGCGATCCACGCCGACCGCTGCGACATCTATACCGACGTCGACGGCGTCTATACGACCGACCCGCGGGTCGTGCCGCGGGCGCGGCGGCTCGACAAGGTGTCGTTCGAGGAGATGCTGGAGATGGCCTCGCTCGGGGCCAAGGTGCTGCAGGTGCGCTCGGTCGAACTCGCCATGCTGAACAGGGTCCAGCTCTTCGTGCGGTCGTCGTTCGACGATCCCTTGCGACCGACGCCCGGCACGCTCATTTGCGACGAGGAGGATATCGTGGAGCAGCAAATCGTCACCGGCATCGCCTTCTCGCGCGACGAGGCGCAGATCACCCTGCGCGACGTCGCCGACAAGCCGGGCGTCGCCGCGGCGATTTTCGGGCCGCTCGCCGACGCCAACATCAACGTCGACATGATCATCCAGGTCGTGTCGGAGGATTCGTCGACGACCGACATCACCTTCACCGTATCCGGGGCCGATTTCGGCCGCGCCAAGAAGATCATCGAGGAGAGGCGCGAGGCGATCGGCTACACGCGGCTGAACGGCAACGAGGACGTAGTCAAGATCTCGGCGATCGGCGTCGGCATGCGCTCGCATTCGGGCGTCGCCGCGCGCGCTTTCGCCGCGCTTGCCTCCCGGGGCGTCAACATTCGGGCGATCACCACGTCCGAGATCAAGTTCTCCGTGCTGATCGACGAAGCCTACACCGAGCTTGCGGTGAGGACGCTGCATTCGCTCTACGGCCTCGACGCGCGGGTGTGAGGGCGGCCCTCATCCGGCCGCCCTCCGCGCGGCTGCCTTCCCCCTGAGGGGGAAGGAACACTCGCCCTTCCCCCCGCGGCGGTTTTCGTCTATCGACGGGACCTTCGGCGGACGCGCTTTGAGGACGTGATCGCGGCTAAAGTCCCGCGGCCACGGCCTTTTTTTGCGCGCCGGCGCGCGAGGACCGAATGCCCAAGCGGACCGACATCTCGACCATCCTGATCATCGGCGCAGGCCCGATCGTCATCGGCCAGGCCTGCGAGTTCGACTATTCGGGGACGCAGGCCTGCAAGACCCTGCGCGCGGAAGGCTACCGCATCGTCCTCATCAATTCGAACCCGGCCACGATCATGACCGATCCCGAGACGGCCGATCGCACCTACGTCGAGCCGATCACGCCCGAGATCGTCGCCAAGATCATCGCCAAGGAGCGCTACGCTACCCCGGGCGGCTTCGCGCTGCTGCCGACCATGGGCGGCCAAACGGCGCTGAACTGCGCGCTGAGCCTGAAGAAGATGGGCGTCCTCAAGGACTACGACGTCGAGATGATCGGCGCGACGGCGGAGGCGATCGACAAGGCCGAGGACCGCGAACTGTTCCGCGAGGCGATGACCAGGATCGGCCTCGACACGCCCCGCTCGCACCACGTCAAGACGCTGCCGAAGGCGCTGGCCGCGCTCGACGACATCGGCCTGCCGGCGATCATCCGCCCGAGCTTCACGCTGGGCGGCACGGGCGGGGGCATCGCCTACACCAAGAGCGAGTTCATCGACATCGTCGAGCGCGGCATCGACGCCTCTCCGACCAGCGAGGTGCTGGTCGAAGAGAGCGTGCTCGGCTGGAAGGAATTCGAGATGGAGGTCGTCCGCGACAAGGCGGACAATTGCATCATCGTCTGCTCGATCGAGAACGTCGATCCGATGGGCGTCCATACCGGCGATTCGATCACCGTCGCGCCGGCGCTGACGCTGACCGACAAGGAATTCCAGATCATGCGCGACGCCTCGATCGCGGTCCTGCGCGAGATCGGCGTCGAGACGGGCGGCTCGAACGTGCAGTTCGCCGTCGACCCGGCCGACGGTCGGATGATCGTGATCGAGATGAACCCGCGCGTGTCGCGCTCCTCGGCGCTCGCCTCCAAGGCGACCGGTTTCCCGATCGCCAAGGTCGCGGCCAAGCTCGCCGTCGGCTACACGCTCGACGAGATCGCCAACGACATCACCGGCGGCGCGACGCCCGCTTCCTTCGAGCCGACGATCGACTACGTCGTCACCAAGGTGCCGCGCTTCGCCTTCGAGAAGTTTCCGGGCGCCGAGCCGATCCTGACGACGGCGATGAAATCGGTCGGCGAAGCTATGGCGATCGGCCGCACCTTCGCCGAATCGCTGCAGAAGGCGCTGCGCTCGCTCGAGACGGGGATCGACGGCCTCGACGAGATCGAAATCGAGGGCGTCGGCAAGGGCGACGACAAGAACGTTCTGCGCGCCGCGGTCGCGACCCCGACGCCGGACCGTCTCCTCAAGGTCGCCCAGGCGATGCGGATGGGCATGGACGTCGAGGAGATCCACGAGTTCTCGAAGATCGACCCGTGGTTCCTGGCGCGCATCGCCGAGGTTGTCGCGCTCGAGGGGAAAGTGCGCGCCTTCGGCCTGCCGGACGACGCCGGCAACCTCAGGCTTCTCAAGGCCGCGGGCTTCTCCGACGCGCGCCTTGCGGGCCTGGCGGGGAGAGCCGAGGAGGAGGTCGCGGCCTTGCGCGGACAGCTCGAGGTCCAGCCGGTCTTCAAGCGCATCGACACCTGCGCCGCCGAATTCGCCGCGCCGACCGCCTACATGTACTCGACCTACGAAGCGCCCTTCATGGGCCGGCCGAGTTGCGAAGCCAACCCCTCGGCGCGCGAGAAGATCGTCATCCTCGGCGGCGGCCCGAACCGTATCGGCCAGGGAATCGAGTTCGACTATTGCTGCTGTCACGCCTGTTTCGCGCTCTCGGAAGCGGGCTTCGAAACCATCATGATCAATTGCAATCCGGAGACGGTTTCGACCGACTACGACACTTCGGACCGGCTCTATTTCGAGCCGCTGACCCGTGAGGACGTGCTCGCCATCCTCGAGAAGGAGCGCGAGAACGGGACGCTCAAAGGGGTGGTCGTGCAGTTCGGCGGCCAGACGCCGCTGAAACTCGCCCACGCGATTGAAGAGGCGGGCTTTCCCATCCTTGGCACCTCCGTCGATTCGATCGACCTCGCCGAGGACCGCGACCGCTTCAAGCGCCTCCTCGACAAGCTCGGCCTGAAGCAGCCGAAGAACGGCATCGCCTATTCGGTCGAGCAGGCGCGGCTGGTGTCAGGCGACCTCGGCCTGCCGCTCGTGGTGCGCCCTTCCTATGTGCTGGGCGGCCGGGCGATGGCGATCATCCACGACCAGACGGCGCTCGACGACTACCTGCTCGGCGTCCTGCCGAGCCTCGTGCCGGCCGACGTCAAGGCGCGCTACCCGAACGACAAGACCGGCCAGATCAACACCGTGCTCGGCAAGAACCCGCTGCTCTTCGATCGCTATCTGAGCGACGCCATCGAGATCGACGTCGACGCGCTCTGCGACGGGAAAACCGTGGTGGTCGCGGGGATCATGGAACATATCGAGGAGGCGGGCATTCATTCGGGCGACAGCGCCTGCTCGCTGCCGCCGCGCTCGCTGACCCCCGAGACCATGGCGAGGCTCGAGGAGCAGACCCGGAAGCTCGCTCTGGCGCTCGAAGTCGGCGGGCTGATGAACGTGCAATACGCTCTGAAGGATGGAATGATCTACGTGCTCGAGGTCAATCCGCGCGCGTCGCGAACAGTGCCGTTCGTCGCCAAGGTGATCGGCAAGCCGCTCGCCAAGATCGCGAGCCGCGTCATGGCGGGCGAGAGCCTGTCGGATTTCGATTTCGGAGGCGGCCCGCTCGGCCACGTGGGGGTCAAGGAAGCCGTGTTCCCCTTCGCGCGCTTCCCGGGCGTCGATACCGTGCTCGGTCCCGAGATGCGCTCAACAGGCGAGGTGATGGGCATCGACCGCTCGTTCGAGGTCGCCTTCGCGAAGAGCCAGCTCGGCGCGGGTTCGCGTCCACCCACCTCAGGGGCGGTGTTCGTTTCGGTGCGCGACGCCGACAAGGAGGGGATCGTCGAGCCGCTGAAGACGCTCCAGGCGCTCGGCTTCAAGATCCTCGCCACAGCCGGCACCCAGCGTTTCCTCGCCGAGCGGGGCCTCAAGGCGGAGCGCGTCAACAAGGTGTCCGAGGGGCGGCCGAACGCGGCCGACATCGTGCGCAACGGCGGCGTGCAGCTCATGTTCAACACCACCGAGGGGGCGACCTCGCTCGCCGATTCGAAGCCGCTGCGCCGCGCCGCCCTCTTGCAAAAAACGCCCTATTACACCACTCTTTCCGGGGCGGTCGCGGCGGCCGAGGGAATTCGGGCGGTCGCGACGGGCGACCTCGAAGTCAGAGCGTTGCAGGACTACCTGACGTGACGGCGAAAGGGCGCCGCAGCGGGAAACCTTTGTTAGCGGGATCATGATGGAAAAACTGCCGATGACCGCCGCGGGCCACGCGGCGCTGGAATCCGAGTTCCTTCGCCGCCAGCAGGTGGAGCGGCCGCGCATCATCGCCGCGATCGCGGAAGCGCGCTCGCACGGCGACCTCAGCGAGAACGCCGAATATCATTCGGCCAAGGAGGCCCAGTCGCACAACGAGGGGCGGATCGTCGAACTCGAGGATCTCATCCAGCGCGCCGAGGTGATCGACGTTTCGAAGCTGAACGGCTCGACCGTCAAGTTCGGCGCGACGGTGACGCTTCTCGACGAGGACACCGAGGAAGAGAAGGTGTTCCAGATCGTCGGCCAGTCCGAGGCCGATGTGAAGTCCGGCAAGATGTCGATCACCTCCCCGACGGGCCGGGCGCTTATCGGCAAGAAGGCCGGCGACAGCGTCGAGGTGAATACGCCCGGCGGCGGCAAGAGCTACGAAGTCGTGAAGGTCGCCTTTATTTAGTCGGCTGCCGCATCCTATATTGACGGCTGTATCGTCGGCAGTCGCGCGCTTCGGGCGCGACGGTCGGAGCGAATGAGGATCACGCCCATGTCCACTGACGTCACCCGTCGCGCAGCGCTCCTGGCGCTCGGCGCGGCTGTTGTTGCGCCGCCGGCGGCGCTCGCCCAGGGGGGCCTGAGGCTGCGCGGTTTCAAGGTGGACGTCGCCCCGTTGCGCGCCAATTCCGGCGACCCGACCGCGGCCTGGATGCAGGAATCGCTGACCGCCGCGCTCGCCCGGTCGCTTGCGCCCTATCTTTCTCCCGGCGACCGCTCCGGCGCAACGCTGGTCGCGCGCATCGGCTCCGTCTATCTCGGTTCGAGCGGCGGCGGAGTGGGTCCGTTCGGCAGCGGCCAGGACACGGTCGAGGGCGATATTGTGCTGCATGGGCCCGGCGGCGGGAGGGAGGTCCCCCTGCGCGCGATCTCGACCTACCTCCCCAGCGGCTCGAACATCGCGCAGCCCCTGCAATGGAACCGGTCGCGGATCGATTCGCTGGCGCAAGCCTTCGCCGCCTGGGTCCCCGGCCAGATCGGCCTCTAGCGAGCGCTTCCGCGATCAACGCAGACCGTCATTGCGAGGAGCGAAGCGACGAAGCAATCCATGGCGCCGCGCCTGTCGGTTCGCGGCATGGATTGCTTCCCCCCGGACTGGATCCAGGGGTCGCAAATGACCGTCCTACCGGGGGGCCATGGCCGAAAATGGTTGGGGCGGGAACCGACACGACGAAACCACAGCTTCGCGGCGGCCCGGCGGTCGTGCTGGTCAGGCCCCAGCTTGCCGTCAACATCGGCATGTGCGCGCGCGCGATGGCGAACTTCGGCCTCGACGACCTCAAACTCGTCAATCCCCGCGCGGGCTGGCCGCGGAGCGACGAATACCGCGACGTCGCCTATGCGGCGGCGGCCGGCGCGACAGAGCTTCTGGACGCGGCGCGCCTCTTCCCGAGCCTCGAGGCCGCGATCGCCGATTGCCATCGCGTCTATGCGACGACGGCGCGCGAGCGCGGCCAGGCGAAGCCGGTCCTGACCCCTTCGGCGGCGATGGCGGCGGTCGCTGCGGCCCGTGACGAGAAGCACGCGATTCTGTTCGGCCCGGAGCGGACCGGGCTCGACAACGACGAGGTCGCGATCGCCGGCGCGATCGTCACCTTTCCGACCAACCCGGCCTACGCCTCGCTCAATCTGGCGCAGGCGACGCTCATCTGCGGCTACGAATGGTTCAAGGCGGCGCACGGCGACGCGCCTCCGCCGCCCCAGATCCCCCATCCGATCTCGCCGCCCGTCCAGCGCGACATGCTCCTCGCCTTCTTCGATTATCTCGAGGAAAAGCTCGACGAGAACGGCTTCTTCCGGCCGGCGACCAAAAGGCCCGGGATGCGCCGCAACCTGCGAAACATCTTCCACCGCATGGAACTGACGCAGCAGGACGTGCGCACGCTCTGGGGCGCGGTGGTGCGGCTCGCCGAAGGTCCGCGGGTCGAGGTCAAGACGCGCAAGCGCGTGCGGCCGAAGAAGACTGCGACCTAGCCCTTGCGCGGGCACTCCTTGTCGAGCCGGTCCATCGCCTGGGAGAAGCCGGTCAGCGAGAATGTGTCGCTGGTCGCCGCTCCCTTCATCGAGGCGGCCTTCACCTCGAGCGATTCGCCCTTCTTCATCTCGGCGATGAGGGCGCTTTCGCGCGCGGCGTTCTTGACCCAGAGGTTGCCGCCCTTCGGCAGGAGATCGAAGGTCTGGTCGCCGACCGCCGCGACCGGGGTGGGCGCGGATTTCGTCTTCGCGTCCGTCGGCTTCGCCTTTGGCTTTGCGGGCTTCGCCGTCTTGTCGGACTTGGCGGCGGCCTTCTCTGGCCTGGCGTCGGATTCCGCGGCGTCGGCGACCTTTTCGGCCTTGGCGGCCGGAGGGGCGCCGGCGACCTCGAAGCCCATGATGAACGAGACCTCGTTGCGCACGCCCTCGGAGGGGCGGTCGGAGATGAAGGCGTAGCCCGCGTCGCGCTTGAGATCGTCAGGCTCGCGGGTCTTCGGCTGGGCGAGGACGTAGCAGATCTTGCCCTTGGCCGTGTCGCCGACGAACACGTTCCAGTCGCCGAAGCTCGCCACGAGATTAGGTTTCGCCGCCTCTTTTTTCCCTGTTGTCTTGGCCGCGGCCGAAACGAGCGGCGAGGCGAGCAGGGCCAGCGCCGCGGCGGTTGCGGCCGAGGCGCGCCAGAACGACGGGATGCTGCGAGACGCCATGAACCTGAACCCTTCGAACCTCTTCGCGCCCACGTTCCTCTCCGGCGCCCGCGGTCACATGGCGGCGGATCGGGGCGAAATTCCGGCCCCGCTTTGCCGAAGCGGCCCCGAACTGTAAAGCTTGGCTTGGTTAAGGAAGCGTGAGCAAACGAGGTCTCGAGGATGAAAGCCCTGATCTGTCCAGCCCTTGGGCCAGCGGAAAATCTCAAGATCGTCGACCTCGATCCGCCGGCGTTCGGACCGGGCGAGGTCGTCGTCGACGTCGTCTACGCGGCCTTGAACTTTTTCGACACGCTGATCATCGAGGGCAAGTACCAGCTCAAGCCCGAACCGCCCTTCTCACCGGCGGGCGAGTTCTCCGGCCGGGTCGCGGCGCTCGGCGCAGGGGTAACCCAATTCAAAGTCGGCGATCGGGTCATGGGCTCGACCGGCTTCGGCGCGGCGCGCGAAAAGATCGCGGTCGCCGCGAACCGGCTGGCCGCCGTGCCCCCCGGCTTGGCGCTCGACAAGGCGGCGGGCCTCGCCATCGCCTACGGCACCTCGCTGCACGCCCTGAAGCAGCGCGCCGAGATGAAGCCGGGGGAAACCCTCGTCGTGCTCGGCGCTTCGGGCGGCGTCGGGCTTGCGGCGGTGGAAATCGGCAAGGCAATGGGCGCGAAAGTGATCGCCTGCGCCTCGTCCAACGACAAGCTCGCTTTCGCCCGCCGTTACGGCGCCGCCGAAACCATCAACTACGCGACCGAGGATTTTCGCGCCCAGATCAAGGCGCTGACGGGCGGCAAGGGCGTCGACGTCGTCTACGACCCGGTCGGCGGACCGCTGACGGAAGCCGCGCTCCGTTCGCTCGCCTGGAAGGGGAGGCTCCTCGTGATCGGCTTCGCGTCCGGGGAAATCCCCAAGCCGCCGCTCAATGTGACGCTGCTCAAGGGTTGCGACATCCGCGGCGTCTACTGGGGCGAGTTCGTCGCGCGCGAGCCGGAAGCCAACCGCGACAACATGGCGCAGCTCCTCGCCTGGGCGGAAAGCGGCGAACTCAGCGTCCACATTCATGCGAAATTGCCGCTTTCCAACTACCTCGAGGCGTTCGCCGCCATCTCCGGGCGGCAAGCGCTGGGCAAGGTTCTCCTGCAACTCAGAAACGATGGGTAAAAAACAACCTTGTCGGCGAAAAATAACTCCAGCGGCTTGAAATTTATGTTGCGACGCACAATAATGATGGCGCGGGGAACGCCGAGAGGCTGAAATCGGCGAGGACAGCATGAGCATGACAGAGACACAGACCATCGAGGTCCGGCGCCTGTGGCCGTCGGATATGGAGGCCTTCCGCGACCACCTGCTGCGCCTCGATCCGCGCAGCCGGCACCAGCGATTTGGCGGCGGAATGTCGAACGACTTTCTCGTCCACTACGCCGAGCACTGCTTCGGCCAGGGCGACCTTCTGTACGGAGCGTATGCGGACGGCGAACTCGTCGGCGCAGCAGAATTGCGGTCGAGTTCGGCGATCTGGAGCGAGCAGGCCCCGTTCGGCCGGCACATCCACGCGGAGGCCGCCTTTTCCGTGGAACAGAGCCATCGCCGGCAGGGAATCGGCGAAAAACTCTTCAAGCGCATCCAGCGCGCCGCCTCAAATCACGGCGTCGAGACGATCGAGATCATCTGCCTGCCCGACAACGTCGGCATGCGGATGCTGGCGCAGAAATTCAAGACGCATTTCACCTTCGAGGAGAACAACCTCACCGGCCGTCTCAGGGCGCTGCGGCCGACGCCGTTCTCCATGGCGCGCGAGGCGGCCGACGACGCCTACGCCTTCGGCGCGGCCTTGTTCGACGCGCAATGGCGCGCCTTCGCCGGCGCCGGCGAAGGCGAGAAGAAGCACGCCCTCTGAACGCGCGAATCGCGGGCGGGGATAGTTTGCTGCAACTGCGAAGGCCGGGCCTCTAAGCCCGGCCTTTTCCGTGGGCGGCGTGGTTCGCTAAAACAGAAATTATCGCTTCTCCCCGAAGGGGGGCTTTATCCCGCTTGCCGCTCGACCATCATCTGCTTGATGTGGGCGATGGCCTTGGCCGGGTTGAGGTTCTTCGGGCAAGTCCGGGCGCAGTTCATGATCGTGTGGCAGCGGTAGAGGCGGAACGGATCCTCGAGATTGTCGAGGCGCTCGCCGCGCGCCTCGTCGCGCAAATCGATCAGCCAGCGATAGGCCTGGAGCAGGATCGCCGGGCCGAGGTACCTGTCGCCGTTCCACCAGTAGCTCGGGCACGAGGTCGAGCATGAGGCGCACAGTATGCACTCGTAGAGCCCGTCGAGCTTGGCGCGGTCTTGCGGGCTTTGCAGCCATTCCTTCTCGGGCGCGGGCGTCGTCGTTTGCAGCCACGGCTGGATCGAAGCGTGCTGGGCGTAGAACACCGAGAGGTCGGGCACCAGGTCCTTGATCACCTCCTGGTGGGGCAGGGGGTAGATGACGACGGGCGCCTTCACCTCGTCGATGCCCCGCGTGCAGGCGAGCGTGTTGAGCCCGTCGATGTTCATGGCGCACGAACCGCACACGCCCTC
The DNA here is from genome assembly GCA_963829505.1 of uncultured Alphaproteobacteria bacterium. Classification (GTDB taxonomy): domain Bacteria; phylum Pseudomonadota; class Alphaproteobacteria; order Rhizobiales; family Beijerinckiaceae; genus Roseiarcus. Next base: position 1,468,738 of record CAWHIL010000003.1, on the reverse strand, counting down.
GCGGCATGAGCGGCGGAAGGTCAGCGTCGGATCGATCTTCGACTTGATCCAGATCAGCGCGTCGAGAACCATCGGCCCGCAATCGTCGCGGTCGACGTAGTAGGTGTCGATGCGCGGATTGGCGTCGTCGTCCGGGTTGTAACGGTAGATGCGGAACTCGGTGATGCGCTTGGCCGTGGAGGGCTTCGGCCACGACTTGCCCTTCGTGGGCCGCGAGTTCGGGGGAAGGACGAGTTGGACCATCGGACGACCTCGATTTCAGGGCAAGCCATGCGACGCGCGGCTGCTCCGGTCAATGGCAGAGGCGTAAACAGTTCTGCCGATATCGTCTGGCCCTAGCGCTCGAAGCGAAACGCGCCCTTCCGCGCTCAACCCAAGGTCCCGCTCTCGGCATCCATAGCCACTCGTAATTTCCAGCATCTTGATCAACTTGCGTTAAGCGCAGAAAATTACTTAATCTCAATCCCGATTTTGTTCGGGACTAACGCAAGCCAATGCAGACTGCGTTTGGATCTTTCGACAAGCTGGCGGACGCATTTGCGGCCGCCGCCGTGGACCCGGCCCGCTGGACTGTGGCGATGGATGCTGCGTCCGACGCGACGGGGAGCTTCGGCGCGGCCCTCCTTTCGTTGCGTAGGCTGACGCCGGACATTCAAAAGAGCGCGTCGTTGGATGGGTTGGTCGAGGATTATGTCGCGAACGGCTGGATTCAGCGCGACGAGCGAGCTCGGTCAATTCCGACGATGCAGCGTCGTGGCGTTTCGTCGGAGTTCGATTTCACCACACCGGACGAGATGGCGAGAAATCCTTATTATCAGGACTACCTCGGCCGTCATCGCCTGAAATGGTTCGCCGGCGTGAAGATGAGCGCGGGCGAGGACGCCTGGTGTCTCGCCCTTCAGCGGACGAGCGCGCAGGGACCGTTCTCGCCGGAAGAACTCAGAGGTCTCGCGGACCTGTCGCGCCGGCTCGGCGGAGCGGCGGCGCTGGCTTGCGCGTTCGGCTTTGCGCGCATGGAGAGCGCGCTCGCGGCCTTCGACACAAGCCGGGTTCCGGTCGCCGCGATCAACCGCTCGGGGGAAGTCGTCCGGCTCAATGCTTCGGCGGAGCGCTTGCTCGGGGTGGACTTGCAGGTCGTCAAGAAGCGCCTGGCCTCCTTCAATCGCGACGCGACGGCCGCTCTGGAGCGGGCTTTGCACACGCTTATCTGGGCGACGGGGGAAGCTTTTCACGCGCCCGTCGTTCTCCCCCGGCGCTTCGGCCGTCCGATCGTCGCCTATCCCTCCCGGTCGCCAGCCGAGGCGCTGATCGGATTGACGGCCTGTGTAGGGTTTGTGGTTCTCGTCGATCTCGGCGCAGGCCTGTCGGCGGACGGGCAGGCGCTCATCAGCGCCTTCCGGCTCACGCCCGCGGAGGCGCGGCTCGCCACCCGGTTCCTGGAAAAAGGATCGCTCGAAGCGGCCGCCAACGACCTTGGGGTCAGCATCGACACGGCCCGCAGTCAATTGAAGGCCGTCTATCAGAAAACCGGCGTCCGCCGGCACAGCGAGATCATCGCGCTTCTTTCGCGCCTCGCCGCTTTCGGGCGTGAGGCGTAACCAATTTTGGGGATGACGCACCTGCGACCGCTCGTGAAATTGCGGGCGGCAGGCGAAGGATTTTTCGAAAACGAGTTGTCTCATATCGTCTTTGAGCGCTGCCGATTGTTCGCGGGGAACAACCATGGCGCATCATTTGCATTTTGGACTGAAAAAGATTGTGGCTGCGGCTTTCACCTTGGCGGCGAGCGCGTTTGGACCGGCCTTGGACGCACAGGCCGGGCAAATCACGGGTCCCGGCGTCGTCATATTGCCGAACGCGGTTGTCTCGGGAAGCATATCGGGCAGCGCGGCGGGCGGCACGGAAAATTCCGCGGAAACCTACACCACTCTCGCGAACGACACCCAGAACATTACGGTTTCGGGGGCTGGATCGAAATCCTTCGCCGTCTCCGAGGGCAGCAATTGCCAGTGCGCTTACCCCGGAGGCGGGGGCGGGCCGTGGGTGTTCGGAACTGCGAACGCGAACGGATCGGTGAACGTTTCCCTGTCCGCAAATCCGAGCATAAAAGCGACGGCGACCATCGGGGTTTCGAGCGTTATCGTCGCGGACGCCAGCGCCTACGTCGACGTGGAAGCAGACTACTATTTCGAGATTCTCGACGCCGGCAGTTCGACCGCCCACCCGTATGTTCCGATAACGGTCAACGCGTCGGGCGGATACACGTACGCGGTCGATACGCCAGGTTACGAGATATACATAACAAACGACTATGGCTCGACTTTATTTGTCTCCAGCGGCCCGACTGACGAGCTCGACTGGTCCAATTCCGACGATGGAACGCTCGCCCCAGGCTCAAAGTCGTGGTCCGAAAACAAGACCTACTCGATGGCGGCGAACGAAGTCGACGAGGTTCGCTTGATCGCCTACTTGCAGATCGGAACCTCCGGCGACTGGGGCGGGGGCAGTCAAACAATGTCCGTCTACGTCGATCCGACATTCTCGTTCGGGGCGGGGGTTGATCCGAGCCAGTATTCGCTCGTCTTCAGCCCCAACCTCGGCGGCGCCGTGCCCGAGCCCTCGACCTGGGCGATGCTGTTGGCAGGTTTCACGGCAATCGGCGTCGCAGGACTTCGAGCCAGGGCGACGTCATTTCGACGGCGAGGTAGGACCGCGGATTGATACCGCTATCTCGATCCGGAAGGCGTGTGACGCCGGGCAGAATTAGCTTTTGGCGATCGACGCATGGACGAGGATGCTCAGCTTATTCACGACCCTCGTCGATCCAGGCCCTGATCTCGTCCTGCGTCATCGGCTTGATTCGGCCGCTGTCGCGCAGGGCCAAGATCACTCGATAGCCGCCTTGCCGCGCGCCTTCTCTTCGAGCGGCACGAGACGCGCGATCGGCCGGTCGCCGCGCGCGATCACGAACGCCTCGCCGCGCTCGACCTTCGCGAGCAGTTCCGAAAGATGCGCCTTCGCTTCGGCGACTTTGACCACAGCCGCCATGTCAACCTCATTCGGACGCCAAGCAATCTGAGTAACCGGCTCTTCGTTTGGTCAACCCCCGTGACCAACTCAGCGCCGGTGCGGCTAGTACACCCGCGCCTTCGGTTCGATGTAGGCGACGTCGTTGCTCATCGTGTAGGTGTGGACCGGCCGGTAGTCGATCGTCACCGTTTTCTTCGCCGCATCGATCCAGGTCAGCGTGTGCTTCATCCAGTTGGCGTCGTCGCGCTTGGGATAGTCCTCGCGGGCGTGCGCGCCGCGGCTCTCGAGCCGGTTCGCCGCCCCCTCCATCGTCACCACCGCCTGCGCGATCAGGTTGTCGTATTCGAGCGTCTCGATCAGGTCCGAGTTCCAGATGAGCGAGCGGTCGGTGACGCGCACGTCCTCGCCCGCGCGCCACGCCTCGTGGATCTTCGCCTTGCCTTCGTCGAGGGTGGCTGCGGTGCGGAAGACGGCGCAGTCGTCCTGCATGATCTTCTGCATGTTGAGCCGAAGCTCCGCCGTCGGCGTGCGGCCATTGGCGTTGCGGTAGCGGTCGAGGCGGGAGAGCGCGTAGTCGGCGCTGTCCTTGGCGAGTTCCGCCTGCCGGTCGCCGGCCTTGAGCTTGTCGGCGGCGCGCTCGCCCGCGGCGCGTCCGAAGACGACGAGGTCGATCAGCGAGTTCGAGCCGAGCCGGTTCGCGCCATGCACCGAGACGCAGGCTGCTTCGCCGAGCGCCATCAGGCCCGGCACGACCGCGTCGGGGTCGCCGCCGACCTTCGTCAGGACCTCGCCGTGATAGTTCGTCGGGATGCCGCCCATGTTGTAGTGGACGGTCGGCAGCACCGGGATCGGCTCCTTCGTCACGTCGACGCCGGCGAAGACGCGGGCGCTCTCGGAGATGCCCGGCAGCCGTTCGGCCAGCACCTTCGGGTCGAGATGGTCGAGGTGCAGGAAGATGTGGTCTTTATTCTTGCCGACGCCGCGCCCTTCGCGAATCTCGAGCGTCATCGAGCGGCTGACGACGTCGCGCGAGGCGAGGTCCTTTGCCGAGGGCGCGTAGCGCTCCATGAAGCGCTCGCCTTCCGAATTGACGAGATAGCCGCCTTCGCCGCGCGAGCCTTCGGTGATGAGGCAGCCCGCGCCGTAGATGCCGGTCGGGTGGAACTGCACGAATTCCATGTCCTGCAGGGGCAGGCCGGCGCGCAGCGCCATCGCGTTGCCGTCGCCGGTGCAGGTATGGGCGGAGGTCGCGGAGAAATAGGCGCGTCCGTAGCCGCCCGTCGCCAGGATCGTCGTTTGCGCCCGGAAGCGATGGATCGTGCCGTCGTCGAGCTTCAAGGCGACGACGCCGCGCACCGCCCCTTCCGAATCACGGATGAGGTCGATGGCGAAATATTCGATGAAGAAGGCGCAGTTGGCGCGCAAAGCCTGGCCGTAGAGCGTGTGCAGTATGGCGTGGCCGGTGCGGTCGGCCGCGGCGCAGGTCCGCTGCGCGATGCCTTTGCCGTAGTCGGTCGTCATGCCGCCGAACGGCCGCTGATAGATCCGGCCCGCTTCCGTGCGCGAGAACGGCACGCCCCAATGGTCGAGTTCGTACACCGCCGCCATGGCGTTGCGGCAGAGATACTCGATCGCGTCCTGGTCGCCGAGCCAGTCCGACCCCTTGACGGTGTCGTACATGTGCCAGCGCCAGTCGTCCGGCCCCATGTTGCCGAGCGCGGCCGAGATGCCGCCCTGCGCCGCAACCGTATGCGACCGGGTCGGAAACACCTTCGAGACGCATGCCGTCCTGAGGCCCGCCTGCGCGCAGCCGACCGTCGCCCGCAGGCCCGCGCCGCCCGCGCCCACAACGACCACGTCGAACGTGTGGTCGCTGATCGGGTAGGCCTTGCCGTTTTGAGCGGGCGCCCGCTCAGCCGCAGAACCGTTCGTCGCCATCAGAAAAGGTCCGTTTCGATCAGGTGAAGCTCAGCCTCAGCGTCGCGTAGACGCAGGCGAGCGCAAGCAGGGCCGAGAAGCAGGCGTTGACGAGGAGGGCCCATTCCCGCGCTCGCCCATCGACATAGTCGATGACGATCGAGCGCATGCCGATCTCCATGTGGATCGCGCCCGCCACGATGAAGGCGATGAGGAGGATCGCCGGAATGGGCTGGCCGAGCGTCGCGCGCACGCCGTTGTAGTCCATGTGGAGCAGGCTCAGCATCATGAGCACGAAGATGGCGCCGAGCACGATCAGCGCGACCGCGGTGACGTGCACGGTCCACGCTTCCGCCGTGCCGCCGCGCGAGGCGCCGAGGAAGCGGACGCGGGCGAGGGGGGTTCTGATGCCGTCGGGCTTGTCGGACATGAAAGACCTCCCTCAGCGGATCGCGAAGCTGATCGCCCAGACGAGGACCGTCAGCCCGAGGCCGCCGATCAGCGTGCCCCACGCCAGCGTGTCGCGCATCGGCGGATCCATGCCGTAACCAGCGTCCCAGATGAGATGGCGGATGCCGCCAAACAGGTGATTGAAGAGCGCCCAGGTGAAGCCGAACAGGATGAGCTGTCCGATGATCGACTTGATGAAGGCCGTGAAGATCGCGAAGGCAGCCGCGTCGGTCGAGGCCGCAATCAGGAACCAGGCGAGCAAGAGGATGCCGACATAGAGCGCTGCGCCGGTGATGCGATGCAGGATCGACATCGCCATCGTGATGGTGAAGCGGTAGACGGCGAGGTGGGGCGACAGCGGTCGCGGGCGCGCCTTGCCGGGGGGCGCGGCGTCAGTCGAGGCCATGACGAGAGCTCTGCATTGCGGGTTTTCGCGGCCGCATGTTTAGACCCGACGCCCGCCCCCTGCAATGTCGGGCGCGTCCGTCCATAGTTCAATGATTCTTGAGGCTCGCGACCGGTCTTCTGTCCAGGGGACGTGACACTCTAGCTCGAGAGCGCCGCTTCGACCTCCGCGAGCGTCGGCGGGTCCGACCCCTTGCGCGTGCAGGTGATGGCGGAGGCGCAGGCCGCGAAGCGGAGCCAGCGTTCGAGCGCGGCGCGGGCGGGCGCGCCTGAATCCGCCCCGAGCGCGCCGTCGCGCTCCATCGCGAAGAGGAGCGCCGACATGAAGCTGTCGCCGGCGCCGACCGTGTCGACGACGTCGACCGAAGGCGCGGGCGTCGCGATCCGCTCCTTGCCAAGGAGCGCGACCGCGCCACGTTCGCCGAGCGTGGCGACGCAGAAGCGCGGCCCTGACGCCGCCCATTCGGCGAGGCTCGCTTCGACCGGGCGGCCGGGATAGAGCCACGCGAGATCCTCCTCGCTCGCCTTCACGACATGGGCGAGCGCCGCCTGCCGCTGCACGAGCGCGCCGACCGCGTTGCGATCCGGCGTGACGAAGGGGCGGATGTTCGGGTCGTAGCTGACGGTCGCGTGAGCGCCCGCGTCCTTCATCGCGGCGGCGACCGCCTCGCCGTGCCGCTCGACCGCCGAGAAGGAACCGACGTGCAGATGCTTCGCCTCAGCGGGCCAGATCTTCGGAAACGGCCAGGCGCCGTCGTAGGACGTTCCGTCGAGGTAGAACGAATAGCGCGAGCCGGTCTTCGCGGTTCCCCGCATGACGAAGGCGAGCGTCGAGGGACGGGGATCACGGGCGGAAAGCGCAATGTCGACGCGATTGTCGCGAAGCCCGGCGGCGAGCGCCTCGCCGTTGCCGTCCGTCGAGATGCGCGACAGGAAGGCAACCCCGGCGCCGAGCCGTCCGAGGCCGATCGCCACGTTGTACGGCGAACCGCCGAGCGCCGCGTGGTAGGCGTTCTCCGTCTCCGGGTCGGGGATGAGGTCGATCAGCGCTTCGCCGGAAACCAGAATCATGAAAGGGTCGCTCCCCCGCGCCACGCGCGCTCTTGCTCAGGCGAGCGTGTAGGCCGTCTTCACAATGGTGTAAAACTCGGCCGCGTAGCGTCCTTGTTCGCGCGGGCCGAGGCTCGAGGCCTTCCGGCCGCCGAACGGCGCATGATAGTCGACCCCCGCGGTCGGCAGATTCACCATCACCATGCCCGCCTCGGCGTTGCGCTTGAAATGGGCAGCGCGCTTGAGGCTCGTCGTGCAGATTCCGGCGCAGAGCCCGAACTCGGTGTCGTTGGCGAGCGCGAGCGCATGCTCGTAGTCGCGCGCCGGGATCATCGCCGCCACGGGGCCGAAAATCTCCTCGCGCGCGATGCGCATGGAATTGTCGGCGTCGAGGAAGAGCGCGGGGGCCATGTAGAAGCCAGGCGTCGCGCGGCTCAGCCGCTCGCCGCCGATCGCGAGCTTCGCGCCCTCGCCGCGCCCGATCTCGACATATCTCACGTCCTGGTCGAGCTGGCTCTGATCCACGGCCGGGCCGACATGCGTTCCGGCTTTCAGCGCGTCGTCCACCACGAGGGCCTTCATCCGGGCGATCAATAGCTCCGCGAAACCGCGGTAGACCGACTCCTCGACGATGATCCGCGACGAGGCCGTGCAGCGCTGCCCCGTCGAGAAGAATGCGCCATTGACCGCGCATTCGACGGCGTTCTCGAGATCGGCGTCGGCGAGCACGACGAGCGGGTTCTTGCCGCCCATTTCGAGCTGGAATTTTCGCATGCGCGCGGCGCAGGCTGCCGCCACGCGCTTGCCCGTCGGGACCGAGCCCGTGAAGGTGATCGCGTCGACCCCCTTGCTTGTGAGCATCGCCTCGCCGACGATAGAGCCGCGGCCCATCACGAGGTTGAAGACCCCAGCCGGAACGCCGGCGCGCTCGAGGATTTCGGCGAGCGCATGGGCGCATCCCGGGACAAGGTCGGCGGGCTTGAACAGAACCGTGTTGCCGAAGGCGAGCGCCGGGGCGATCTTCCAGGCGGGGATGGCGAGGGGAAAGTTCCACGGCGCGATGATCCCGACGACGCCGACCGGCTCGCGCGTCGCCTCGACGTCGACCCCCGGACGGACGGAAGCGATCCTTTCGCCGGGGATCCGCAAGGCCTCGCCGGCGAAGAAATCGAAGATCTGGCCGGCCCGCGTCGCCTCGCCGACAGCTTCCGCGAGGGTCTTGCCTTCCTCGCGCGCCAGGAGGCGGCCAAGCTCGTGGCGGCGCGCGAGGATCTCGGCGGAGGCGCGCGCCAGGATGTCATGCCGCTCCTGTGGGGTCGTGCGCGACCAGCCCGCGAAGGCGGCCCTGGCGGCGGCGATCGCGGCTTCCGTCTGAGCCGCGTCGGCTTGCGCATATTCGCCGACGACGTCGTCGGTGTTCGACGGGTTGAGGTTGCGCGTCGCCGAGGCGCCCTCGACCCACGCTCCGCCGATCAGGTTCTTGTGCAACTCGGCCATGACGGCGTCCTCCCCGCAGAGCTTCGCCACTGTGCGCCCGGCGTGGAGAAAATCAACCACAGGCCCGTCCTCCCTGAGGGGGACACGGAGTGGCGGCGTTGACGTCTCCGCGCCGTCTCACTAGCGTGCCGCTCTCCTCACCGGCAATGAAAAGGGCCGCTCCCCGCGGCAGGTCAACCCATGCCGACGCCGCGAATCCTCACCCTCAACCCGTCCGACAACGTGGTCGTCGCGGTCGACGAGATCCCTGCCGGCGCGACGCTGAACGGCGCCCCGCAAGCGCGTGAGCGCATCCCGAAGGGACACAAGATGGCGTCGGCGCGGCTCGGCGCCGGCGAGCCCGTCCGCAAGCTCGGGCAGATCATCGGCTTCGCCTCGCGCCCGATCGAGGCAGGCGACTGGGTTCACGAGCACAATTGCGAGGTCCGCGTCTTCGCCCGCGAGCCTCACTTTGGCGAGGACGCGCACGACGAGGCGATCGCGCCCGTCGAGAAGCAGCCGACCTTCGACGGCTTCCGGCGCGCCAACGACAAGGTCGGGACGCGCAACTATCTCGCGATCCTCACTTCGGTGAACTGCTCGGCGACGAGCGCCCGGCTGATCGCCCGCGAGGTCGAGCGCTCGGGCGCGCTCGACGACTTTCCCAACGTCGACGGCGTCATCGCGCTCGTGCACGGCACCGGCTGCGGGCTCGCGGCCAAGGGGGAGGGGTTCGAGACGCTGATGCGCACCCAGTGGGGCTATGCGGTGAACCCCAACGTCGGCGCGGTCCTCATGGTCGGCCTCGGCTGCGAGGTGTTCCAGATCGCGCGGATGAAGGAGGAGCACCGCCTCGTCGAGGGCGAAGCGTTCCAGAGCCTCACCATCCAGGCGACCGGCGGCACGCGCAAAACCGTTGAGGCCGGCGTCGCGCGGGTGCGGGAGATGCTGCCCGCGCTGAACCGGGCGCGTCGCGCGCCTCAGCCCGCAAGCGCGCTGACGCTTGCGCTGCAATGCGGCGGCTCGGACGGCTATTCCGGCATCACCGCCAATCCGGCGCTCGGCGCGGCGGTCGACATCCTCGTGCGCAACGGCGGGACCGCGATCCTCTCCGAGACGCCCGAGATCTATGGGGCCGAACACCTCCTTACGCGCCGCGCCGCGACCCCGGAGATCGGTCGCGCGCTTCTCGAGCGCATCCGCTGGTGGGAGGATTATTGCGACCGCAACGGCGGCGAGATGAACAACAATCCTTCGCCCGGCAACAAGGCGGGGGGCTTGACGACCATTCTTGAGAAGTCGCTCGGCGCCGCGGCCAAGGGCGGCACGACGGCGCTGCGCGCGGTCTACAAATACGCCGAGCCCGTCACGACGAAGGGCTTCGTCTTCATGGACACGCCGGGCTACGACCCCGTCTCCGCGACCGGCCAGGTCGCGGGCGGGGCTAACGTGATCGCCTTCACCACCGGGCGCGGCTCGGCCTTCGGCTGCAAGCCGACGCCCTCCATCAAGCTCGCGACCAACACCGACGTCTATCGCCGCATGACCGAGGACATGGACATCAATTGCGGCGACGTGCTCGACGGCGTTAGCGTCGCCGACAAGGGGCGGGAGATCTTCGATCGTGTCCTGAAGGTCGCCTCGGGCGAGCGGACGAAGTCTGAGGCGCTCGGCTACGGCGAGGCCGAGTTCACGCCGTGGCAGATCGGGGCCACGATGTGACGGGCGGGGCCCGAGCAGCCCTCCTCTTCGATCTCGACGGGACGCTGATCGACAGCGACGCGCGCCACCTTGCGGCGTTCCAGCGGGTCTTCGCCCCTTACGGCATCGCGGTCGATCTCGAAACCTACAACGCCCACATTCACGGCGCGTCGAACGAGCTCATCGGCCGGCATTTCCTGCCTCATCTTTCCCGGATGCGTCAGCGCGCCGTGCTTGAGGAGAAGGAGGCCGCCTTCCGCGAGGGGCTCGCCGATCTCGCGCCGATCGCGGGCGCGGTCGCCCTCATCGATTTCGCCGATCGCCTCGGCATGAGGCGCGCCGTCGTCACCAACGCGCCGCGCGCCAATGTCGAAGCGGCGCTGGCCGCGCTGTCGCTCGCCGACCGGCTGACGACCGTCGTCTTCGGTTCCGAGCTCGAACGGGCGAAGCCCGACCCTCTCCCCTACCTCCGCGGCCTCGAACTCACCGGCGCGGCCGCGTATCGCTCGGTCGCCTTCGAGGATTCGGCGCCGGGCGTCCGCTCGGCCGCCGCCGCGGGCCTCGCGGTCGTCGGCCTCACGACCTCGCTGGACGAGCCCGCGCTCATCGCCGCCGGCGCCCTCTTCGCCGCCGCCGACTTCACCGACCCGCGCATCCGGACGCTGATCGAGGCGCGGCTCGCCGCCGTATGAGGCGCGGCCTCGCCCGTTAAGGCTTCGGCGAGAATCTCGCTCGCCTCGCGCCGCGTGATGATAGGCATGATGACCGCCCCGCTACAGGGAGGAAAGCGTCATGATCCGAAGAACACTGGCCTGCGGTCAGATTGCCGCCGTCCTTGCGGTGGTTTTCTCAGGCACTATCTCGAAGGCCCAAGAAGGAGGGTCGCGGGTCTACGAGATGGACTGCGGGAAACACGCCGTCGTCCTGTGCACCCGGTCGGGGCAATGGATTGCGGGGCCATACCGACCCATTCGAGTCGTCCATTTCCGGCGCACTTATCACGCCCACCGCTGCGCCGATCAGCCGACTTGCGACCGCGAGTGGCTGTGGAACGATCCATAGGCGTCCGTCAGGGGTAGCGATGCTTAGCCAACACAATTGGCTGGGGCGGGAGGATTTCGAACCTCCGTATGGCGGAATCAAAATCCTACAACCCTACCCGCCGAATGCCGCCTCGGCTACCATGTCGGCACAGTACCCGAAGAAATGTCTTGCTTCTTCCCCGCCAGAGTCCGACATACACCCGCATAGGTACGCCTTGCGGTGCCGACATGGTGCCGACATGACGGCGAGGATGGCGGGATGCGCGGAAAAATCACTAAGCGTGTTGTCGACGCGGCGCATACTCGGTCGGTGACGTATCTCGTGCGCGACACCGAGGTTAAGGGCTTCGCGCTTGTGGTCACCCCCGCGGGCGCAAAGTCTTATGCTGTCGACTATCGAGCGGGATCGGGCCGCGGCGCGCCGAAGCGGCGGTTCACGATCGGCAAGCACGGCTCGCCTTGGACACCTGAGATGGCGAGGGCGGAAGCGAGACGGTTGCTGGCCGAGATCGCGGCGGGACGCGATCCGGCGGCAGCGCGACGGGAAGAGCGCGATGCGCTAACATTCGGCGAGTTGATTGATCTCTATTTGGTCGAGGGCGCGGGCCATAAGAAAGGCTCGACCCTGAAAGCCGACCGGGGGCGGATCGAGCATCACCTCCGCCCGCTGCTCGGCAAACTTCGGGCCGATCGCATTGGCCGTGCGGAGATTGAGCGAATGCGCAATGCAGTCGCCGCAGGCAAGACGGCAGAGAAAGTGGATGGTGGAGCAAAGCGGCGGCCCGGCAGCATCGCAACCGGCGGCAAGGGTGCCGCCGCGCAATGCGTTGCGCTGGTCGGGTCGATTTATGCCTTTGGGATCGGCCGTGGACTGTACGCCGAGAACCCCGCGCGCGGCGTCAAGAAAGCGCCCGTCCGGAAAGTCGAGCGCTACCTATCAGAAGCGGAGATCGCCCGGCTGGCCGAAGCGCTCGACGCGGAGGCGCAACAGTCAGGCAATCCCTACCCCCTGGCTGCGATCAAGCTCCTATTGCTGACCGGCTGCCGTAAGGGCGAGATCGTCAACCTGCGCTGGGATCACGTCGATTTTGAGCATGAATGCCTGCGCCTCCCCGACAGTAAGACCGGCGCCAAAGTCGTCTATCTTAACGTGCCGGCACGAGCTCTCCTTTGCGAGGTCCCGCGCATGGCAAATACATCGCGGGTCGTTCCCGGCGCTCGAGCGGATAGCTCGGGACCAGCAATAGACAAAGTATGGTCGCGCGTGCGGAGGGTGGCCGGTCTCACCGATGTCCGGCTCCATGATTTGCGGCATAGTTTTGCCAGCGTTGGCGCCGCGGGCGGCCTGAGCCTGCCGGTAATAGGCGCATTGCTGGGCCACAAGCACACCGCGACGACGGCGCGATATGCTCACCTGTCCGCCGATCCGCTCCGCGCTGCCAATGATGTGGTCGGCGCCAGGATCGCCGCTGCCATGAGCCGCAAGAAAGGGGGAGTTCCGAACGCGGGTGTGACGGCGCCGGGGCGGGATGCGGGAGGTCGCTCAGCCCATGGCGGCGCACGCCTCTCGGCACCGGAAGGAAATCTACTTGGCGCCTCCGCCGGGGACGAGGCACGGCGCGAGGTACTCTAGGTCAAACTCAATTAGCCCCTGGGACGGCGACCGCTTTGGCGGATAGCGGTCGAACGCCGTACGGCCGGAGAGGGCGGTGGAGCCGGCCTACAAATTTGATCCAGGAGGCGAAGGGTCCACTCGCTCCAGATGCTCGACAAGGCGCTTGAACGACAATCTCGGCCATCACTCACCGGCGTCGTGGACCTGCTTGTCGCCGTATATAAATTCAGAGGCTCCGCCAGATCTCATCATGGACGGAGCCCGGAATGACGTTGCCGGCGTTGTCGGCGACAAGCTTCTGATATTCGGCGTCCCCATCGATCTTACCCAAAGCGCCCTCGATGTCCGCGAGGTGATCGGCTGTAGAAACAAAAGCGATGCGATTTGGATTTCCTCCGATCGGCATCATGAGATTGATTTCGGAACCATGCTTCTCCTTGGCGTGCTTCTTGATCTTTTGGGCGGTGGCCAAGGCGTCGGGCGTCTTACCGGGCATGATCGAATAATACCGAACGAAGGCAATCATTGACGTTCCTCCTTGCCGCTCTCTCAGCCGACCCAGATCATAGTGGAATTCCCGCGCGTTCGGAAGTCGGTCACTCCGCTCACTCCTCCGGCATCCCCGCCCTGCGCAGGCCGTCGTACATCCGCTCGTTCATCTCGACGAAGCGCGGATCGCCGCCCAAGGACGTCTGGTGCGCTGTATATTCCGCGATCGTCTTGAGCGTCCCGCTGGAGGGCAGCGCGAGGTAGCGCTGCAGCGCCTCGCGCGCTTCCGCACCACGATCGCTTAAGGCGAGCGCCGCCACAAGGACCAGGTGTGAGTACGGGTTGCTGGGATTGATCGCAGTCGCCCGGCGAGCCAGTTCAATCGCCTGATCGTAACGCTTCAGCCCGAAATGGTCCTGCGCCATACCGCCGTACCAATAGATTTGCGCCGGATCGTACGGGCTCGCCCGAATCGCCTTGTCGAAATACTCTAGGCTTTTGTCGAATTCCCCTAGGGATTGAAAGTCGAAGCCCAACTCACCGGCAGCGTCCGTGTTGGACGGGTCGAGGGCGAGCGCGCGCTCGTGTTCGGCGACGGCCTCGTCGGCGCGCCCCTGCGCCCGACGGATGTTGCCCTTCATGTCGTGAGGCCAAGTCCAATCTGGATCGAGGGCGAGCGCCTTCGACTCCAATTGGTCAGCGCGCTCGAGGTCGCCCTTGGGGTTACCGGAAAAGCCAAGCGCCGCCGGCAGGTAGAACTTGACCCCCAAATTCATCAGGGCGGTGACATTGCTACTATCGATTGCGAGCGCCTGATCGCAGAGCGCGAACGCGGCATCCGCCTCCTTGCCGATAAATCCAGCCTTCCGCATGTCATGCGAGCATTGCAGAGCCAAGTCCTCCGCGTCGCGGTTGGCGGCGGGCGTCCTTTTCGCGCTTGCGACGTAGGCTTGCTGGAGCTGAAGCTCGAGGGTATTCGATAGATGCGCGACGATCGCGTCCTGCGTCTGCAAAAGATCGGCGCGGGGCGTGTCAAATTGCTCGGCCCAGAGGTGAGCGCCGCTCTCGGCGTCGATGAGCTGGGTATTGACCCTCATCTGATCGCCGCTCGGCTGAACGGACCCTTCCAGGACATAGCGCACGCCGAGATCCTTGCCGAGCGCCTTGGCGTCGACCGCCTTGCCCTTGAAGGTCATCGCGGTGTTGTGCGCGATGACGAAGCTGTCGCGGATGCGCGCGAGAACCCGTGGTCAATTCATCGGTGAGGGCGTCAACAAGGTAGTCCTGTCCCGGATCGCCGGAGAGATTCTGCGAACGGCAGCACGACGATCGAAAGCCGCGCCGCCTCGGCGGGCGGCTTTGCGGCGACGCCTGCGGCCCGGTTCGCGTTGAGGAGCCACCACACTCCGCCCGCGAGCACAATGAGCAGCGCCGCGAGTGCGGCGGCGAGCGGCGCGTGCCTGAAACGCCTCTTCTGCGGCGCGGGTACCGCTGGCTTCGCTGGCTTCGCTTGCGCGGGGACGCCGACCTCAAGCGAGTAGACCCGGATCGGTTCGGCGATGTTCTTGAGATGCGTCGGCCCCAGATCGGTGACGGCGAATTCGAGCCTCCCCCTCACCTGGCGGTATGCGTCCTCCGAAAGACAGATCGCGCCGGGCTTGGCGACGCCCTCCAGACGCGCGGCGATATTGACGCCGTCGCCCATCAGGTCGCCGTCGCTCTCCTCGACCACGTCGCCCACATGAATGCCGATGCGGAACTCGATGCGGCGATCGTCGGGGACGCCGGCGTTGCGCTCGACCATGGCGCTTTGAATTTCGATCGCGCAGCGCACGGCGTCGACCACGCTGCGGAACTCTACGATGGCGCCGTCGCCGGTGCGCTTGACGACGCGCCCGTTGTGGACGGCGATGGTCGGGTCGATGAGATCGCTGCGGAGCGCCCTGAGGCGCGCAAGGATGCGGTCCTCGTCGGCGCCGGCGAGCCTGGAGTAGCCGACGACGTCGGCCGCCAAAATCGCAGCGAGTTCCCGATTTTCGGCCATCCCGCGTTCCCCACGCCCGACGTAGCTTAGCACGGATCCGGCCGGGAACATCGTCGTCCCGGTGCGGTCCGTCGTTGACCCAAGCCGGCCGGACACGAGATGCCCGGCACTCGAAACACGATTGTTCCGCTCTACGGCCTCAGCGTGAGCTGCCTTGCGCCGGCCCTCTTCAGCTCGTCCTCGGACCCCGTCATAGTGATCGACTTCCCGTCGTTCCAAAGCGGCACGAAGTCGCGGTAATGGGGCGAAAAGATGTGGCCGGATTGGCCGGTCGTGATCGTGAAGCGCGACTTTTCCGGGTCGGCGAGATCGTAAATGCCGCGAAAGCCGCGCGCCATGAGTGCGGGCGAATGGCCTGTCCTTAGGCGCTTCGAAACCGCCGCCGCGATCGAGGGTGTAGAAGATCGCCGCTCGAGGGCGATCGAGAGGTTGCTGACGCGATCGAGCAAGCGGCACATGCGCTGTAGATCTTGTTCGTGCAGTTCAGGCTGACATGCTCCGCGCCCCAGCGCCACTGGCTCATGTCGGCGCCGTCGCGCTTGCACGAGGAGCGCGAGACCCTCGTCGAAGCGCGCGCGCCGATCGTCCGGCGGCAATCCGGGTCGGGCTTCTCCGTCGCGTCGCACCATGACGGATGGTCGTTCATCAACGACATGCAGCGTCGTTGCAGCGAAGGGCCCCTGATCCTCCATCTTGAGGCCGATTTTCTCTTCGATCAGGATGCCATGCAGCGTGCGCAGAGAAAAGCGGTGTAGATCAGCGGCTCGGGCCGATCCTGGTCCATCACCCCGTTCCAGTTCACGAGCATCGCCTGCGCCTCGCGCGCGCGCTCGCCGGAGGGCTCGATCCTGCCTTGATGAACGGCTGAAGCGATTTGGCGGCGAGCGACAGATGGTCGACCTGCATCTCCGCCGACGTCTCGAGCTGTGCTTGTCGATCGTGTCCAAGAACTGCTGCATGCGCCGGGCGCGGAACGTCTCCTCCCAGTCGCGGCCGAAGATCGGCTGATGGCCGTCGCGGCACGATGCGCGTTGTTGGCGTTGAACACGAAGCCCGACGCTCGGGTTGTGGAGTTGCGGCAGTTGATCGAAGGGAACGATGCCAGTCCAGTCGGTCGGCGCCCGTCGCGCCGTCGACGGGGGCGAAGCCGTCGCCCGACTTCCGTAAGGGCACATGGCCCGCGCGACGAAGCCAATGTCGCCGTGACGTATCGGCGTAGAAGATGTTCTGCATCGGCGCCGATCACGAGCCTCGAGCGCCGCGAGGAATTCGTCCCAGTTCTTCGCGGTGTCGATCGCGCACGATCGCCTCCATCGTCGTGTCGCGGCCGCCAACTCCGTTGAAAGAAATCGCGATCGCCTTGCCGGGGCCGGCGATGCTGGCCAGTCCTCGCTGATGTCGGAGAGCACGGGCCCGTGGCGGGTCGTCGCGGACGGTCAGCTTTACGTCCGCGCGCGTCCTTCACCTGGATCGTCTCTTCGCGTGTCTCGAAAGGTTTTGGCCCGTCCGGGCGTCAGATACTTGCGCGGGATCGGCGGGGTCGACGGTCTCGATGTACAGATCCTGCGCGTCGGTGGCGGCGGCCGTGAAGCCCCAGGCGATGCATGATTGTTCTCGGCCGAGCAGTACGATCGGCAGGCCGGGCACGGTCGCGCCCTTGACCAGCCGTCCGGCGTGTCGATTCGGACCAGATACCAGAAGATCGGCGCGCCGAGGTCGAGATGCGGATCGTTGGCGAGGATCGGCTTGCCGGTCACGTCCGCGAGCCGGAAATCACCCATTCGTTCGAGGCCCCCCTCGGCCGAGTCCGGTCAGCGCGCCGACTTATCGTTGAAGTCGTCGAGCGCTGGCGTGATCGGGTCGCCGAGCTTCGGCAGCGTGGTGATCGGATCGCTGGGCTTCGTGCCGGGGATGAACCATCAGACTTTGTCGGGCCCGAGCTTCTGAGCGATTTGGGCGCGCAGCGCCGCCTGATTGTGCGACACGACGAGCCCGAGCAGCTTGAACGAGACAATCGAATCGGCGGGCTTCCAGGGCTCGGGACGAAAGCCAGCCAGCAGGAACTCGGCCGGCAGAGCGTCTTCGTGCGCTTCGAGGAAGGCGTTGACGCCGTCGGCGTAGGCCTGAAGGCGCTTCTGCGCCGCGGCGGACTGCGCGGCGACGCTCGCCTCCGCGTGCCGATAGACGCCGAGCGTGCGCAGGTACTTGTCGAGCTTCGACGAAGTCCGGCCCGAAGGTCTCCGCCGTGCGCCCCTGGCCGACGCGTAGGCTTACCTCCATTTGAAAGAGTCGCTCGCTCGCGTGCAGATAGCCGAGAGCGCGCGCCGCGTCGTCGAGGTTGGCGGCGAAGATGTGGGGCATGGCGTAGCCGTCGCGCCAAGACTCGGACCTCGGCAGAGAGCCCCGGCAGCTCTTCGGCTCCCAAATAAGACGGCATGGCGCGCCAAAAGAGCCATGCGCCCGCGACCACGCTGACGATGACAAGCGTGACCACGGCGCCGATGAGCCAATTGATCAGACGCCAGCCGATGCCTTCGCCCTCGCGTTTCCATGCCCTTCGAGCGAGGAATGACCGGTCTCGCCGTCAATGTCCATTGCTCTAACGGAGGGCGTCAGAGCGCGAACGTCACCCTGACCGCGGTCGGACGGGCGCTCCAAGCGCGGGTGCTCGCGCTGAATCGCGTAGGTTCGCGCAGGGTCCTCCGTTCGTCAGGCCGTCGGGGAACGACTGCCGTTGGCGCAGCCTTTCCCTAGCGCCATCGGCGGCGTTCCGGGTGACACTGGCTGTTTCGGGACAAGGTCCCCCCGAAGTCCCGGCACAATTGCGATACGATGACCGGCCTGCAGAACGCGGGCGCTGCGGTGGGGGCGGTCGGACGTGGAGGTTCAACCATGTCCACCGAAATCAACATCAACTGCGCTTCTTCGCGCGTCGCATGGAACAAAGGCGGTCTCATTGGCCAGAAGCGTCGCCGGCGGCCGAAAGAGGTAAGCGCCGCGAGCGCGGCGGCGAGCGGCGCAGGCCCGAAACGCTTCTTCTGCGGCGTGGGCGGCCGCCGGTTTCGGCTTTGCCGGGACCCCCACCTGCACTGAATAGGCGCGGATCGGCCTGTCGATGTTCTTGAGTTGGGTCGGGCCAAGATCGGCAGCCTCCATCTCGAGCCTGCCGCTCACCTGCCGATACGCGTCCTCCGAAAGACAAATCGCCCCAGGCTTTGCAATACCCTCAAGGCGCGCGGCGATATTGACGCCGTCGCCCATAAGGTCGCCGTCGCTCTCCTCGACGACGTCGCCGACATAAATCCCGATGCGGAACTCGATTCGCCGGTCCTCCGGCACGCCAGCGTTGCGCTCGATCAGGCCGTTCTGCAGTTCGATCGCGCAGCGGACGGCATCGACCACGCTGCGGAACTCGACGACGGCGCAGTCGCCGGTGCGCTTCACGATGCGGCCGTGGTGGGCGGCGATGGTCGGATCGATCAGATCGCTTCGCAGCGTCCTGAGCCGGGCGGGCGTGCGATCCTCATCGGCGCCGGCGAGCCGGGCGTAGCCGACGATGTCGGTGACCAGGATCGCCGCGATCTTACGCATTTCCGCCATGCCGCGCCCTCAGGCGTAGTCAGCATAACACGGGAACGCCTCGATCCGTGCGCCGGGCTTTCGAGGACCATCAGACGGACGGCGTTGCCCTCGGCTAGCGGTTCGAAATGCTACGGCCGCTCGCGGTGCCTCTGTCGCTTTCCTCCATCGGCAGCAACCCGGCGCATTGCTTCCGTCCCCAGCCGATCCTGGAGGTTGGCAAAGGGTCGTAACCCGCCGGTCGTGGTGCGCGAGCGCGAAGTCCTCGCCGACGATTTGCTACAAGGTCTCTTAAGGGCGGAGAGCGCGCCTACACGGGTCGCTTCGGGAAGGACCGGAGTGCGCGTCATAGCCGGCGACGATTGCGAGCGCGAAATAGGGTTCACCGCCCGATACAGAAGACCCTGCCGCCCGTTCACTCCGTGCCTATCCGGTTGACGCACACACCCGCTAGATGTTGCGCCTCTCGCCGGCGGCTGAGGCGGCGATGCGCGGCGTGAGCCCGGCGGGTTCCCGGCCATGCGCGGCACGCGCTCCCAAAGAGTCCATGAACAGACAGTGCGTTTGACGTTAAAAGATCATTCGCTGACGCCGGAACTAGAGTACCTTAGCGTCATACGCGGTTGTCGCACGTCACGGCAGGTATTTCTTTCATAGAACACGAGGTGCATTGCACGACCGGCTCTTGGTTATATCCATCCCACGATTGTCGCCGTGGGATCTCCGAACCCGGTGGCGAGAAGAAACACTACATATGGTGGCTGTGTACGTCAACGGGATAGGTATGGTTCACTCCTCCGGCATCCCCGCCTTGCCCAAGCCCTCGACCAACCGGTCCCAAAAGTCGACCCAGCGCGGATCGCTGTGCGGATTGATCGCCCCCGCTCTCTGCGCCTTCCACGCCGCGATCGTCGCCAATCCGGTCGGACGCAGCGCGAGGTAACTCTGGAGCGCCACCTGGGCCTCCGCGTCCCGACCCGTAAGAGCGAAGTCTGCGATGAGGTCCCCATGCGCATAGGGAAGGTTATTCGGGTTGATCGCGATCGCCCGGCGAGCCCATTCGATCGACTGATCGTATTGTTTCAATCCGAAATAAGCGCCCGTTTTGCCCTGATACCAGTAATGCAGAAGGGGATCGTGCGGGCTGAGCCGGATGGCTTTGTCGTAGAATTCGAGGCTCTTTTCAAATTGCCCGAGCTGCAAGTAATCGTTGCCTATGCTCTCATAAGCGTTCACGATGGACGGGTTTAATTCGAGCGCGCGTTCGGCCTCCGCGATCGATTCGTCGATGCGCGACTGCATCGCAAGAACATAAGACTTATAAAGGTGAGCGGGGGCGGAATTCGGATCGATCGCGAGCGCCCGCGAAAGCAATTCGTCCGCATGCCCAATGTCGGATTTGGGGTCGGCGCTGCGGCCATATATGACCGGCAGCCAGAACTTGAAAGACAGAGTATTCATCGCGGGGACATTTTTGGGATCGATGGCCAGCGCCTGTTCGCAGAGACGAAAACCAGCCTCCGCGCCCGTACCGATGAATCCGACTTTCTGTTCGGCCGCGAAACACTGCAGGGCGAGATCCGCGGCGTCGGGATTTGTCGTAGGCGTTCTTTTGATTTGTGTGGCTTCGATCTCGGGAAGTTGAAGAGCCAGCGCGCGCGCCAGATGGGTGACGATCTCGTCCTGCATCTGCAACAGTCGGCGCGGGGCGTGTCGAATTGCTCGGCCCAGAGGTGCG
The DNA here is from genome assembly GCA_963829505.1 of uncultured Alphaproteobacteria bacterium. Lineage (GTDB taxonomy): Bacteria > Pseudomonadota > Alphaproteobacteria > Rhizobiales > Beijerinckiaceae > Roseiarcus. The sequence continues at coordinate 1,448,201 of CAWHIL010000003.1, read as the reverse complement.
CGCCGGTGTCGGCCTCGATCAATTGGGCGTTGACCCGCATCTCGGCGCTGCTCGGTTGGACCGAGCCTTCGAGCACGTAATGCACGCCCAAATCCTTGCCGATCGCCTTCACGTCAACCGGCTTGCCTTTGTAGGTGAAGGCGGTGTTGCGGGCGATCACGAAGCTGGGGTGGAGGTTTCGCGCGAGACTTGTGGTCAATTCGTCCGTCAGAGCGTCCACGAGGTAATCCTGCGTGGGATCGCCGGAGAGATTGGTGAAAGGCAAGACGATTATGGAAAAACGGGCGGCCTCGGCCGGCGCGGGCTTGCCCGAGGCTACGGGCGCGGTCGCCTTCGTCGCAACGATCGAAGGCCGGTTCGCGACGAGGAAATACCACGCGCCTACGGCGATCACGACGAGCAGGGCCGCAATCGCCGCCACCAGCGACGTCCGAGCCGACCGCTGCTTCGGCTCAGGCGGCTTTGGCTCCGGCGCGGGCTTCGCCAGCGCTGGCACGCCGACTTGCAGCGAATAAGCGCGGATCGGCTCGGCGATGTTCTTGAGTCGCGTCGCGCCGAGGTCGGTGACGGCGATATCGAGCCGTCCCTTGACCTGCCGATAGGCTTCCTCGGAGAGACAGATCGCGCCCGGTTCGGCGATGCCTTCCAGGCGCGCGGCGATATTGACCCCATCGCCCATGAGGTCGCCGTCGCTCTCCTCGACGACATCGCCGAGATGAATGCCGATACGAAAGACGATGCGGCGATCCTCCGGCACGCCGGCGTTGCGCTCGACCATGGCGTTCTGAACTTCGATGGCGCAACGCACGGCATCGACGACGCTGCGGAACTCGACGATCGAGCCGTCGCCGGTGCGCTTGACGATGCGCCCGTGATGCGCAGCGATGGCAGGGTCGATCAGATCGCTGCGCAGCCCGCGCAGCCGCGACAGGGTGCGGTCTTCGTCCGCTCCCGCCAGACGGCTGTAACCGACCACGTCCGAGCAAAGGATCGCCGCGAGCTTCCGGGTCTCGCTCATCGTGCCCCTCCTGGAGTTGCCGCCACATTAGTCCAAATGGCTAGCCCCAGTCTGCCTGTTTTCAGACGGGAAGCACGGCTCATGTGCGCATTCCTTCCCTACCGGGTACCAAGCGGGAAGGGCCGCTCAGGGTCGGGATTGCCCGTTCGCCCCGCCCTTGGCGGACGACAGCTAGTTGCGCAGTGCGGGCGCCCCCAGAGGGTCTACCGAATGCGCACAAAGTGGCGCCTCTGTCGCATTCGCCCGTGGACCGCGATCCGTCTCTTTTCTCGCATTCACGGCGCATATGTTTGGGCGATGTTCACCCGAACAGACACTCGTCCTGCAAGACAACAAGATTCTGATCGGGTCGGTCCGGGGTGCCCCGTCGAACTTATGCGCAGGACCAGATGCAATCCGGTGCCCCTTGCTCATCCGCTTCTAAGGAAGAGCCGGTCAATCGCCGCATGGACGCAACGGGGTTGCCAAAGCGTTGCGACCAAGCGATCAGCTGGCATCTCGATCAACGACCGTGAACCAACGCTCGGACTGCAGATAGGCCGACGCCCAACTGGACGAGGAACGGAACATTGCCGTAGCGTGATGAGATCGTTTCCTGCTTCTTCGTTCATCGAGACGCAGGAAAAGTGCATCAACACGAAAGGTTCTGCAGCCGTCGCGCTGCCGACCCATTGGCGGAGTTGAGAAACACCTGCACTTTCGAGCGCCGTCCGCTTAAGTGTTCGCGTTGCATCGCGCTCGAACTCTGGCAGCGCGCATTCGGGATCAAAAGCGCCCTATTCATGCGACGCCCGAGCGTACGCTCGGCGCGCTGACCAGCGCATGAGAATCGAATCTGAGCGTTTCGTTGACGACAGCGCTCAATCCTCAATCCCGGCGCCGCTGCCTCCTCATTTTCGCATCGTGCGAGTGGCGGTGTGGCGGAGGCTTTCGCAGGCTTTTCGGACTTGGGGGTGAGGGCAAGATTAAAGGAAGCTCGCGCTTCCTGTAAGCTGTTGTCTGCACACTGGTTTTTCGCCTAGATCGGCGGACTGGGTGGCGGCGACCATGCCAGCCGCTTGTTGTTGCAGCCGTTTGTACGCCGTCAGCCGGCAGGGCTTGCTCGGAGACACCAACGCTTCGAACATCTCCGCCATGAGCCAAGACGACGGCGCCGATTTCCGTCCCCGCATAGGCCACATCCGTGATCGTGGTCGCGCGAGCGCTTCGCGGGCGCGGTCGTTCGTCGCCCAGGTGATGAAGGCGGCGGCCAAGGCCAACGGCGGCCCGCTGACCCAGGCGCAGTTCAATGGCGGCAAGTCCCGTGCGCGAGGGTCCGGGAAGGGAAGGTGCTCCCGAATTGGTCGGGGCCAGGCGGTGGCGGATCGGCTGAAGCGACAAGCGGCCGAGCGCAGCCCCGGCCAGCGCCAGCGGCGGGTGGTGGTGAAGGCCCGTATCGTCCGACACCGCTTGGGCAGCGGCGCCGCCGGCGCCCATCTGCGCTATCTCCAGCGGGACGGGGCGACTTGCGCCGGCGAACGCGGCCATCTCTATGGCCCGGAGGGCGATCAGCAGGATGGCCGCGCCTTCGTGGAGCGCGGCGAGGGCGACCGGCACTCCTTCCGCATGATCGTCGCGCCGGAGGATGGCGAGCGGCTTTCCGACCTGCGCGGCTTCACCCGCGATGTCATGGCCCAGATGGAAGCCGATCTGGGGACGAAGCTCGAATGGGTAGCCGTGGACCACTACAACACCGGTCACCCACACAGCCACGTCGTCATCCGCGGTAAGGACGATCTCGGCAAGGACCTGATCGTCGCCCAGGACTACATCACCGACGGCGTGCGCCTTCGGGCCCAGGAGCGGGCGACCCTGGAACTGGGGCCTGAGAGCGACCTGGAACTCCGGAGAGGCTTCGGGCGGAGATCGCCGCCGATCGCTTCACCCGGATCGACCGCGCCATGATCGAGGAGGCGCACGGCAATGTGCTCGATCTCCGTCCCGAGGCGGGCCAGGTCCGCGCCGACTTTGACCGGACGCTGCGTCTCGGACGCTTGCAGACGCTCGAACGGTATGGGTTGGCCGCCGAAGCCTCGCCGGGCGTCTGGACGATCTCGGAAAGGCTCGAGCCGTCGATGCGGGCGCTCGGCGAGCGCGGCGACATTGTGAAGGCGATCAATCGCGCGTTGACCCGCCGGGGCCTCGAACGCGGAATGGACCGTTACGTCCTCCACGGCGAGGAGATGACCCAGCCGGTGATCGGCCGGGTGATCGGCAAGCGGTTGACCGACGAGCTGGGAGACCGCTTGGCGCTGATCGTGGACGGCGTGGACGGTCGCACGCATCACGTGGCGCTCGGCGACAAGACAGTGGCTGCGGAAGCGCCGATGGGGTCCATCGTCGAGATCGGTCGCGCTCCGGTCGGGCCACGCGCCTCCGACCGCAACATCGCCGCCCTGGCGGCCGAAACCGGCATCTATCGCCCGAGCGAACATCGCGCCATGGCCGAGGCCGGTCATGTCCGGGCGCCGGGCGGCGACTTCGACGGCTATATCGAGAGCCACGTCCGGCGGCTGGAAGCCCTGCGACGCGGCGGCATCGTCGAACGATTGGACGCGGACCGTTGGTCGATCCCGGCTGACTACGAGGCGCGCGTTACGGCGTACGACGCCGCGCAAAGCCGCCGGATAAATCTCCGCGTCCTGTCCGCCTGCGACCTCGATCGCCAGATCGTCAGCGATGGCGCGACCTGGCTCGACCGCGAGCTGGTTTCGCCCAAGCGGACCCTGCTGACCCAAGCTGGCTTCGGCACCGAAGTCAGCCGAGCGCTGGAGCGGCGCAAGGATAGCCTGGTCGAGCAGGGCTTCGCGTCACGCACCCCTGACGGCGGCGTCCGGGCGCCCAAGGACCTTCTGTCCCGGCTGGAGCGGCAGGAACTCGCACGGATCGGCCCGGAGATGGCGAAGGCGCGCGGCCTGACGTTCAAGCCGGCGGAGGCCGGCAATTATGTCAGCGGGACGCTCGTCGGCGCGACCAATCTCGGCAGCGGCAAGTTCGCCATGATCGACGACGGTCTCGGCTTCAGCCTGGTGCCTTGGCACTCGGTCCTCGAGCAACGTCTCGGCCGGCAGGTCTCGGGCGTCGCCATGCCCGGCGGCGGGACCGATTGGACCTTCAGCCGCACGCGAGGGCTTGGGCTATGAGTTTGACGTCATAGCGTCCTCGCCGAGTGCGAACGCAGGAGGGCGACCATTTCAGAGTGCGCTCGCGAGGGCCGACGAGGCGCCGCACGAGGCCCCGCGCAAGAACGAAAAGAAAAGTCGATCCATCATTGCAATCGATCGATGCCTCGAAATCCGCTTCCGTGCCGATATGGGGCCGACATCGAATTGGATTGCCCGAGCGGTTGAATAAGTAACTCGTTGAAATCATTGGCTGGGGCGGGAGATTCGAACCTCCGTATGGCGGAATCAAAATCCGCTGCCTTACCGCTTGGCGACGCCCCAAGACTCCGCCGGCGCATTGAAGTCCGGCCGATCGCGCGGGACCATAGTGGCCGCTCTTAAGTCTGTCACCCCCGCGAAAGGGGCCGTCCTGAGCGGGAGGCTTCACTGCCAAAACCGCCAAACCCGTCAGACGAGCGCGGCGAAGGCGGCGAGGTCGACGTTCGAGCCGCAGACGAGGACGCCGACGCGCTCGCCGGGCGAGGGCCGGTAGGCGCCCGAGAGGAGGGCGGCGTAGGCCGCGGCCCCTCCGGGCTCGGCGACGATTCCCATCTCGCGCCAAAGGCGCCGCTGGGCCTCGACGATCGCCGCATCGGGGACGAGGACGACGCCGCTGACGAAGGCTTTCGCGATGGCGAAATTGAGCGCCCCGACTCGCCTCGCGCCGAGCGAATCGGCGGCGACGGAATTGATGGTCACGTCGACCGGATGGCCCGCCTCGAAGGCGGCGTGCAGCGCCCGCGAGCCCTCGGGCTCGACGCCGACGACCTTGACGCGGGCCTCGAACCAGGCGGCGACGCCGGAGACCAGGCCCCCGCCGCCGACCGCGACGAGGATTGTGTCGAGCCGCGCGAGGCCGAGACGCGCGAGGTCCTCCTCCCATTCGAGGCCGACCGTTCCCGCGCCCGCCACCGTCTCGGGCGCGTCGTAGGGGTGGATCGCGAGCGCGCCGGTCACGGCCACATAGGCGTCGCAGCGCCCCTGGGCGTCGGCGTAGGCCGCGCCGCCGACCACCGCCTCGGCGCCGGCGGCGCGGATCTTTGCGACCTTCGCCGGCGTTGCGATCTCGGGCACGAAGATCCGCGCCGGAACGCCGAGCCTCTCGGCGGCAAAGGCGACCGCCGCGCCGTGGTTGCCGCCCGAGGCGGTGGCGCATCCGACCGGCGGGGCGGCGCGGGTGATGAGATTGTGGAACGCGCCACGCGCCTTGAATGAGCCGCTGTGCTGCAAGGCTTCGAGCTTGAGCGACAGCGGCGGCGCGCCCGCGACCGGCGACGGCGTCTCGAGGATCGGCGTCCGGCGCACATGCGAAGCAATGCGGACATGCGCCGCGCGGATGGCGTCGGGGGTGACCGTCCGCGGGGCCGGGGCGTTATCGGGCTTCGGGAATTCCAAGTTCAAGGCGATGTTTCCTCGACAGGCTCGCTGCGACAAGCGCGTAGCTTCGTCCGAGGTACAGGGCAAGCTCGGCGTCGCTCAGTGTCCGCTCGTCGATGCGCTGAAGCCAGGTCAAGCCGCGCGAGGCGAGATAGGGGGCGGGGCGCATGCCGGCCAAGTCCTTCATGACGGCGAAGCTCGTCTCCGAGCATTTGAACGTCACGGCGAACGCGTCGGCGTCGGACCAGCCGCCGATGGCGAACACCTTGCCGCCGATCTTCCACACGCTCGCGTCGCCCCACTGGACGACGTGGGTGGCACGCGGCAGCGCCGCGCAATGCCGGTCGAACTCCTCGCGCGTCATAGCCGTCTCGTCATTGCGAGGAGTGCGAGCTCCGAGGCAATCCAGGGATCGGCGCTGGCGGTCGCAACGATGGGGCGGCCCGCGCCTCAGAGCTTCATCGTGTCCTTGAGCTCGCGCAGGCGGTCGAGCTTCTCCTGCGCCGCCTGCTTCTGCTCGTCGGACGCGTCGGCGAGGTCCTCCTCGGCGTTCTTGATCTCCTCGTCGAGCTTGGCGGCGTTGAGGTCCTCGAACGGGATCGCGGTCTCGGCGAGCAGGGTCAGGCCGAGCGGATGGACGTCGACGAAGCCGCCGCGGACGAAGACGCGCATGTGTCGTCCGTTGGCGTCGTCGATGGCTACGACCCCCGGACGGATGGCCGCCATCGTCGGCGCGTGGTCGGCGAGCACCTGGAAGTCGCCCTCGTAGCCGGGGACGACCACCGCCTGCGCGGGTCCGCTGAACAGGACCTTGTCGGGCGACACGAGTTCGAAGGGAAAGACCGCCATGGGTAGAGGCCCCGTTGCGCTTGATCGATCAGGCCGCTTCCGCGGCGAGCTTCCTGGCCTTGTCGACCGCCTGCTCGATCGTGCCGACCATGTAGAAGGCGGCCTCGGGCAGGTTGTCGTACTTGCCGTCGATGATGCCCTTGAAGCCCTTGACCGTGTCCTCGATCTTGACCTGGACGCCGGGCGTGCCGGTAAACACCGCCGCCACGTCGAACGGCTGCGACAGGAAGCGTTCGATCTTGCGGGCGCGGGCGACGATCAGCTTGTCCTCTTCCGACAATTCGTCCATGCCGAGGATCGCGATGATGTCCTGCAGCGCCTTGTAGCGCTGGAGCACCTGCTGCACCTGGCGGGCGACGTTGTAATGCTCCTCGCCGACAATGGCCGCGGTGAGCATGCGCGAGGTCGAGTCGAGCGGATCGACCGCCGGATAGATGCCCTTTTCGGAAATGGCGCGGGAGAGCGTCGTTGTCGCGTCGAGATGGGCGAAGGAGGTGGCGGGCGCCGGGTCGGTCAGGTCGTCCGCCGGCACGTAGATCGCCTGCACCGAGGTGATCGAGCCCTTGGTGGTGGTCGTGATGCGCTCCTGCAACGCGCCCATGTCGGTGGCGAGCGTCGGCTGGTAGCCGACCGCCGAGGGGATGCGCCCAAGCAACGCCGACACTTCGGAGCCCGCCTGGGTGAAGCGGAAGATGTTGTCGATGAAGAGCAGCACGTCCTGCCCCTGGTCGCGGAAATGCTCGGCGACAGTGAGGCCGGTCAGGCCGACGCGCATGCGCGCCCCCGGCGGCTCGTTCATCTGTCCGAACACGAGCGCGCACTTCGACTTCACGTTCGGGTCGGGGTTGTGCGGGTCGGCGTTGACCTTCAATTCGATGAACTCGTGATAGAGGTCGTTGCCCTCGCGAGTGCGCTCGCCGACGCCGGCGAACACCGAATAGCCGCCGTGGGTCTTGGCGACGTTGTTGATGAGTTCCTGGATGAGCACCGTCTTGCCGACGCCCGCGCCGCCGAAGAGGCCGATCTTGCCGCCCTTGGCGTAGGGCGCCAGCAGATCGATGACCTTGATGCCGGTGATCAGGATCTGCGCTTCCGTCGACTGTTCGACATAGGCCGGCGTCGGCTGATGGATCGCGCGAAGCGCTTCCCCCTCGATGGGGCCGGCCTCGTCGACCGGCTGGCCGACCACATTCATGATCCGACCGAGCGTGCCCACGCCGACCGGGATCGAGATCGGGCCGCCCGTGTCGGTCACCTCCTGGCCGCGCACGAGGCCTTCGGAGATGTCCATGGCGATGCAGCGCACCGTGTTCTCGCCGAGCTGCTGGGCGACCTCGAGCACGAGGCGATTGCCGTTGTTCTCGGTCGTGAGCGCATTGAGGATCGGCGGCAGGTAGCTGTCGAACTTCACGTCGACGACCGCGCCGATCACCTGGGTGATGCGGCCGACAGCGTTTGCGGTATTGGCCATGTTGACGTCCTCGTCTCTCAGTCTCTCGTGTCGCGTCAGCGCGACGGGTTTGGCTCAGAGCGCCTCGGCGCCCGAGATGATCTCGATCAGTTCCTTGGTGATCATCGCCTGGCGGGTACGGTTGTAACGCAGGGTATAGCGCTTCACCATGTCGCCGGCGTTGCGCGTCGCGTTGTCCATCGCGCTCATCTGGGCGCCGAAGAACGACGCCGCGTTCTCCAGCAGCGCCCGATAGACGCGCACCGTCAGCGCCTGCGGCAGAAGCTGCGCCAGGATCTCGCTTTCGTCCGGCTCGTAGTCGTAGCTCGTCGCCTTGTCGTCCTTCGTCTCGGCGAGTTCGGGCGGGATGAGCTGCTGGGCTGTCGGGATCTGCGCGATGACCGACTTGAAGCGCGAGAAGAAGAGGGTGCAGACGTCGAACTCGCCGCTGTCGAAGAGCGCAATGATCTTCTCGGCGATGGGGCGCGCGGTCTCATAGGCGATGGCGCGCACCGCGCGCAGGTCGATGAGCTCGAGGATCTGCTTCTCGTGCGTGCGACGGAGCTGGTCGTATCCCTTCTTGCCGACGCAAAGGATTTTTACCGTCTTGCCCTCCGCGGCGAGCGCCGACGCCCTGTCGCGCGCGAGGCGGACGATCGCGGTATTGAAGGCGCCGCAGAGGCCGCGCTCGCCGGTGCAGACGACGAGAAGGTGTGTCTGGCCCGAGCCCGAGCCGATCAGAAGACGCGGGCCTTCGCCGCCCTTCGTCGCGCCCGCGAGGTTGGTCAGCACCGCCTCGACCCGCTCCGCATAGGGGCGCGCGGCCTCGACCGCGGCCTGGGCGCGGCGGAGCTTCGACACCGCGACCATCTGCATGGCCTTGGTGATCTTCTGCGTCGACCTGACGGTCGCGATCCGGTTTCTGAGGTCCTTGAGGGACGGCATCGATCGGCGTCTCCGCCCCGCGTCTCCAAGAGGCGCCGGGGCCGGGTGAAGGTCAAAACGGGTTTATGCGAAGCTCGACGCGAAGGATTCGACCGCGGCCTTGAGCTTGGCCTCGGTGTCGGGCGAGAGGTCCGTCGTCGAGCGGATCGTCTCCAGGACGTCCGGGTGCTTCGACCTGAGGTTCGCGAGCAGGCCGTCCTCGAACGGGCGCACCCGGGGGAGCGCGAGTTTGTCGAGGTAGCCGTTGACGCCGGCGTAGATCACCGCGACCTGCTCCTCCATCTTGAGGGGAGAGAACTGCGGCTGTTTCAGAAGCTCGGTCAGGCGGGAGCCGCGGTTGAGAAGCCGCTGGGTGACCGCGTCGAGGTCGGAGCCGAACTGGGCGAAGGCGGCCATCTCGCGGTACTGGGCGAGCTCGCCCTTGATCTTGCCGGCGACTTTCTTGGTCGCCTTCGTCTGCGCCGACGATCCGACGCGCGACACCGATAGGCCGACGTTCACCGCCGGCCGCACGCCCTGATAGAAAAGGTCCGTCTCGAGGAAGATCTGGCCGTCGGTGATCGAGATGACGTTGGTCGGGATATAGGCCGAGACGTCATTGGCCTGCGTCTCGATGATCGGCAGCGCCGTCAGCGAGCCCGAGCCGAAGTCCTTGTTGAGCTTGGCGGCGCGCTCGAGCAGGCGGGAATGGAGATAGAAGACGTCGCCGGGATAGGCTTCGCGGCCCGGCGGGCGGCGCAGGAGAAGCGACATCTGGCGATAGGCGACCGCCTGTTTCGACAGGTCGTCGTAGATGATGACGGCGTGCATGCCGTTGTCGCGGAAGAACTCGCCCATCGCGCAGCCCGCGAATGGCGCGAGGAACTGCATCGGGGCCGGGTCGGAGGCGGTGGCGGCGACGATGATCGAATATTCGAGCGCGCCGTTCTCCTCGAGCACCTTGACGAATTGCGCGACGGTCGAGCGCTTCTGGCCGACCGCGACATAGACGCAATAGAGCTTCTTGCTCTCGTCGGTCCCCTGGTTCAGCGGCTTCTGATTGAGGATCGTGTCGAGCGCGATCGCGGTCTTTCCGGTCTGGCGGTCGCCGATGATGAGCTCGCGCTGGCCGCGGCCGATCGGGATCATCGCGTCGATCGCCTTGAGGCCGGTCGCCATCGGCTCGCTCACGGACTTGCGCGGAATGATGCCGGGGGCCTTGACGTCGACACGGGCGCGCTTGGCGGCGTTGATCGGGCCCTTGCCGTCGATCGGATTGCCGAGCGCGTCGACGACGCGGCCGAGCAGCTCCTTGCCGACGGGCACGTCGACGATGGCCCCGGTGCGCTTGACCGTCTGGCCTTCCTTGATCTCGCGGTCGCCGCCGAAGATGACGATGCCGACGTTGTCGGTTTCGAGGTTCAGCGCCATGCCGCGCGTGCCGTTCTCGAATTCGACCATCTCGCCGGCCTGCACCTTGTCGAGGCCGTAAGCGCGGGCGATGCCGTCGCCGACGGAAAGCACCTGGCCGACCTCGCTAACCTCGGCCTCGGCGCCGAAGTTTGCGATCTGGCTCTTGAGAATCGAAGAAATTTCAGCGGCGCGGATGTCCATCAGCCGACCTCTTTCATGGCTAGGCGAATTGCGTTGAGTTTGGTGCGAAGCGAGCCGTCGACCATCCGCGACCCGAGCCTGACGATCAGGCCGCCGATGATCGACGGGTCGACCTTGACGTCGAGTTCGACGTCGCGACCGCCCGAGGCGGCCTTGAGCTGTTTCTTCAGGTCGGCGAGGTCCGCCTTGGAGAGGGCGGAGGCGCTCGTGACCTCGGCGCGGGTCACGCCGCGGCTGGCGTCGTAGAGCTTGCGGTAGTCGGCGATCATCGCGCGAAGGTGGAAGAGCCGCCGCTTGGTCGTGACGAGGCGGACGAAATTCGCCGCGATCCCGTCAATGCCTTCCCGGGCGAGGATGGCGTCGAGGGCCTTGAGCTGATCGGAGGCGGAGAACACGGGGCTGCGGATGAGCCGCTCGAGGTCGGGGCTTCCGGCGACGAGCGCGTCGAGCTTGCCCAGCGCTTCGGCCACGGCGTCCGTCTGGCGGCTCTCACGCGCGAGGTCGAAGAGCGCGGAGGCGTAGCGGCCGGCCACGCCGGAAACGGATTGGCTGTCTTCGGCCAAGGTCCAATCATCCCTTCGGGGCGGGATCCGCCGCCGCGTCGAGCCGGAGGCCCGACGTCCGCTTGCGCAATCCTCAGAGGTTCCTGTTTCGCGTCCTGAAGGGAGCCCCCCGGCCCGCGAGACGGCGGTCACGTACCATAGGGTATTCGGGCGCGCAACGCCCGCAGGCGCCGAAACGCAAGTGTCAAACGAAAGAATGATGGCGCCCAAAAATCGGAATAAAATGTAGATGTACCAGACTGTTAGCGTGACGGGCGACACTCCGTCCGGGGCGCGGCCGCAGCCGCCGCGGACAAGCTTCCCATGGAACATGTCGGAAGAATCCGACATGTTACGACCCCCCGCAGGAACGTTGAGGCGATGACCGGACGAGAACCGCCCAAAAAGCCGGCGCGCGCCCCGGACGTCTTCGACGCGCTCGCCAATCCGCTTCGGCGGCAGCTTCTGATGGCGCTGAGAAACGGGCCGCGAACGGCCTCGCAACTCAACGAAGGCATGCCGATCGCCCGCCCCGCGGTTTCCGAACACCTCGCTTCCTTGCGCGCGGTCGGGCTCGTGCGGGTGCGAAGCATCGGGCGCGAGCGGCTCTATCACCTCGACCCTCGGCCGCTGACCGAGGTCGGAGGGTGGCTGAACGTCATGCTCGCGTTCTGGACGCGACGGCTCGGCGACCTCGAACCGACGGGGAAGCGATGACGCGCGTCGTCCGGGCTTCGCGGTTCGGCCGCGCGCGAGTCCCAAAAACCGTTCCCTTCGCTCCCTCTGCCTGCTAGTCCGCGTCCGGACCGCCGAGAGCCATGCGCGCGCCATTTTCGAACGGCGCCCCTCGGAAAAGGCGTGTTCGGGAGGTTGCGGATGGACGAGAGGACAGGCGCGGCCGAAGCCGTCGCGGCGGACGTTAAGGTCCTTCTCCGAGACGGGATCGTCGGCCGCAAGGGCGCTTTCTCCCGCGACTACGCAACCGCCATGCGCGAGGCCATGATGGCGGCCTTCTGGGATGCGATTCGCCGGCCCGGGGGCGCCGTGGGTCGGGGCCCCCGCCGCTGGTATGTCGAAATCTCTCCGGAGATGTTCTCGGGCTTCGTCGCGCTTTGCGCCCACCCGTGGGTGGTCGCGATGTGCGAAGCCGCGCTCGGCCCCGACTACCGAATCGTCGAGATCGGCTTCGATGTGCCCTTCGAGGGCGCGAAGGTTCAGCCGTGGCACCGCGACTTCCCTTCGCCCGCGGATACCTGGCGCGACCGGCGGATAACCTCGCTCGCCTTCAACCTGACGGGCGTCGACGTCACGCCCGACATGGGGCCGTTCGAGGTTTCGCCGGCGACTCAATGGGACGACGGGCGGGCGTGGCCGCACGAGATGTTCCCGCCCGAGGCGGAATGGCCGCGCTACGCCGGTCGGGCGGAGCGGAAATATCCCGAGATGGGCGACATTTCCTGCCGCTCGGCGCTGACCGTCCATCGCGGCACGGAGCACCTGTCGATGATCCCGCGGCCGGTCATGGTGCTCGGCGTCGACGCGCCCGGCGCAGGCCACGACAAGCTGCACGACCTCATGGCGACGAAGCCCTACCATGACGGCCTGCCGGCAATCGTGCGCGACCACCTGACCTGCCGCGTCGTCGAGGCGCTGACCCCCATCGCGCAGAAGCACGACATCGAGGGGCTGGTGCTCGAGGCCCGCGGTGATGCTGCGCCGATCTGTCCTTAGTCTGGCAAGAAGGAGTCGTCGAGGACCGCCTCCGGACCCCACGGGCAGGACGCGGGAAAATTGCTCTCGTCGAGACCGGTCTCCCTCTCCGCCTCGATGAGGGCGCGCGGCCAAGCCTGCCCGATCGACTGCACGAGAACCGGCTGGAGACTCGGATTCTGATCGAGGAGGTCTCGGATATCCAAGCGTTGCCCCCGGATGCTGAGGCGCCAACTCCGGCCACGCATCATAGGCTGGAAGCGCCACTTGACGAGATGCAGGAGGAGAACTGTCAGGCGGCTGACGAGTTCCCGCTTTTCGGTCTTCCCCATGCTCTCGATTTCCTCGGCGATGTTCTGAAGGTCGGCCTCGGCGGCTCTTCCGGCGCGCAGCAACGCCGCCTGCTGCTGGCTCCAGGCGTAGAAGTCCTGCTCGTAGAGGGGCGTCTTGGCGGTCATCGACCGACTCTAGCGGCACTCGTGGATTCGGTCCATGACTTGCCCCCCAATTCGGTCTGGGCCACTCGGGCGAGAAGGGGGCATGTCGGCGGCGATTAGGGACGCGCCCACCGTCTGACAGCCTGGGACCGCCTTTCGCACAGTCGAACCTGCAGCCGTCTTCGCTCTGCGGTACGCAACGCAAATCTCGTTCCCTTCCCCTCCGCACCCTGCTAATCCGCGCCCCATGACCGCCCACCCGATCGACAACATCCGCAATTTCTCGATCGTCGCCCATATCGACCACGGCAAGTCGACGCTCGCCGACCGGCTCATCCAGCAGACGGGGACGATGGCCGAGCGCGAGATGGTCGAGCAGGTGCTCGATTCGATGGACATCGAGCGCGAGCGTGGCATCACCATCAAGGCCAACACCGTCCGCCTCGACTACAGGGCGCAGGACGGCAAGACCTACATCCTCAACCTCATGGATACGCCCGGGCACGTCGACTTCGCCTACGAGGTGTCGCGCTCGCTTGCGGCCTGCGAGGGTTCGCTGCTCGTCGTCGACGCGAGCCAGGGCGTCGAGGCCCAGACGCTCGCCAACGTCTATCACGCCCTCGACGCCGGCCACGAGATCGTGCCGGTCTTGAACAAGATCGACCTGCCGGCCGCCGAGCCCGATCGGATCAAGGAGCAGATCGAGGACGTGATCGGCCTCGACGCCTCGCAGGCCGTGCCGATCTCGGCCAAGACCGGGCTCAATATCGATCAGGTGCTGGAAGCCATCGTCAAACGCCTGCCGCCGCCGAAAGGCGACGAGGCGGCGCCTCTCAAGGCCCTGCTGGTCGACTCCTGGTACGACGCTTATCTCGGCGTCGTCGTGCTCGTACGCGTCATCGACGGCTTCATCCGCAAGGGCCAGCGGATCCGCATGATGGGGTCGGAGGCGGTCTACGAGGTCGACCGGATCGGCGTCTTTCGGCCGAAGATGACGGAGGCCGAGACGCTCGGCCCCGGCGAGGTCGGCTACATCACCGCCCAGATCAAGCAGGTCGCCGACACCCGCATCGGCGACACGATCACCGACGACCGGCGCCCGACGGCCGAGGCGCTGCCCGGCTTCAAGCCGGCGCAGCCGGTCGTGTTCTGCGGGCTCTTCCCCGTAGACGCCGCCGATTTCGAGGATCTGCGCGCCGCCATGGGCAAGCTGCGCCTCAACGACGCGAGCTTCACCTACGAAATGGAGACGTCCGCCGCGCTCGGCTTCGGCTTCCGCTGCGGCTTCCTCGGCCTCCTGCATCTCGAGATCATTCAGGAGCGGCTCGAGCGCGAATTCGATCTCGACCTGATCGCGACCGCGCCCTCGGTCATCTACCGGATCCGCAAGACCGACGGGACAACGATCGAACTGCACAATCCCGCCGACATGCCCGACCCCGTCAAGATCGACGAGATCGAGGAGCCGTGGATCAAGGCGACCATCCTCACTCCCGACGACTATCTCGGCGCGATCCTCAAGCTCTGCCAGGACCGGCGCGGCTCGCAGGTCGACCTCAGCTACGTGGGCAAGCGCGCGATGGTCGTCTACGAACTGCCGCTGAACGAGGTCGTGTTCGACTTCTACGATCGGCTGAAATCCATCTCGAAGGGCTACGCCTCGTTCGACTATGCGCTGACCGACTACAAGCCCGGCGACCTCGTCAAGATGTCGATCCTCGTCAACGGCGAACCGGTCGACGCGCTGTCGATGCTCGTCCATCGCGACCGCGCCGAGCAGAGGGGGCGGGCGATGGTCGAGAAACTGCGCGAACTCATCCCGCCGCATATGTTCCAGATCCCCGTGCAGGCCGCGATCGGGGCGAAGATCATCGCCCGCGAGACGATCCGGGCCTTGCGCAAGGACGTGACCGCCAAGTGCTACGGCGGCGACGCCACGCGCAAGCGCAAGCTCCTCGAGAAGCAGAAGGCCGGCAAGAAGCGGATGCGCCAGTTCGGCAAGGTCGAGATCCCGCAGGAAGCCTTCATCCAGGCCCTCAAGATGGACAGTTGAAGAGCGTGTGATCGTCGGGTTGCATCCGGTCGTATCAACCTCCGGTTGGGGCAAACGGAGGTCTTTCCATGAAGACGCCTTTGCAGATCGCCTGGTTGGTTGCAGCCTTTTCGAGCGTCGTTCCGTCGGCGCAGGCTTTTGTCCTCACCGTCGGTGAAACCGCTCGTGTCGACTACGGGCCCGGGCCCTCCGGTCCCGGAACGCCGGCCTTCTCGTTCATCGCCCTCGGGTTCAACTTCGGCGCCGACGACCCGTTCGGCCCGAACGAATCGCTCGCCTATAGCGTCTATGCGGCAAACAATACGCTGATCGGTTCCGGTACATTCAACGCCGGAAGCAGCATCTACACTTCGGGGCTGTTCGCCGCGCTGACGCTCAGCGTGTTTCCCTCTCCTGCATTGGCGACTACCAGTTTCTACGCGACCGTGACGCCGACGCTGGGCAGCTTCGACCTCCTGGGTGGGCAAGCCGATCTCTATAACTTCGCCGGCGGGGCGAGCCAGTTCGGCTCGGTCGGGACGGCCTCGGCGGTTCCGGAGCCGGCGACCTGGGCGATGCTCGCGCTCGGCTTCGGCGCAATGGGCTTCGGCCTGCGCAAGCGTCGCCAGCGGCGGAAGGCCGGTCTGGAGCGGAGCGGTCGCGGAGAAGCCTCCGTCCCGGCGTTCAGGGCCGGGTGACGACGGGGGCGGCGGAGGCGGCCCTCGCGCCCGGGTTTCCCCCCGAGGGCGCGCCGATCTCCGCCTCGTGAAGCGAGAGCGTGAAGGGCTTCATCTCACGCCGCGCGGCTGCAAGCCTCGCCGCGTAAGCTTGGGCGCGCGCCGCCGCCCCGGGCGACGGGACCGCGGCCGAGAGCCGCTTGCCGCCGGCGGGGGCTGTGAGCGCCGCCATAAACCCGGGCGCGGATTCAAGCTTTTCAAGGGCCTGCAGCGGATCTTCCGGGCGATCGCGCAGCGCGGCGGCCGAAGCAGGCGAGGGGGTGGGGACCGCCACGGCCGGGCGGTCCGCCGGGGGGCGTCGCGTCTCGAAAAAGCCGGGCGCGGAATGAGGGTTTTCAACGCGTTGCGGCGAAATTTCCGGGCGCTCGCCGCTTTCGGCCGCCGCAGGAGCCGGCCCGCTGTCATGCCCCCGAGGGCGCGCTTCGAGATCGTCGCGCTCGGGCGGCGTCGCGGCGGCGGCTGCCTCGGCGTCGCGGACGCCAGCGCGCCATGTCGCCCCGAACCCGGGCGCGGATTCAATCTTTTCAGGCGCTTCCGCCGGAATTTCCGGGCGCGCGTCACTCCCGAGGATCGCGACTTCACCGACCTCGTCCTGAGGAGCGTCGCCGCAAGGCGACGCGTCTCGAAGGACGCTTACCGGGGCGCACGTCCTTCGAGACGCCTGCTTCGCAGGCTCCTCAGGACGAGGTCCGTGTTCGTAGCCGCCTCTGCTTGGCGGATACGCCTCAAGTCCGGCGACGGCGAATTCGGCCCGGCAGGTCATCGCCGCGGCGAAGGATGCGCCGAAACGGGCGGTCGCCGGAGCGCGATGCAGCGACTCGGCCGGCGCGTCGTCGTACCCCTCGAAGTCGTCGGGCGCCTGCGCGTCCCAGCGCCGCGGCCGCGCGCGGCCCGGAACGAAGCCGTGGTAGCGGTCGAGTTCGCGCACGACCTTGACCACCCGGTCAACGCCGCGGAGCGCCGTCATGGCGTCGCCGCCCATGGCGCTGAAGGCGACGAGCAGCGCCTCGTTCAGCCGGCTCGTCTGGATCGCCAGGAATTCGCGCGGCGGCGCCGGCATGCGGCGGTCGAGCACTTCGCGGACGATGGCGCGCGCCCGCTTCTCGCCGACCCCGATCCGGGCGGCGATCTCGGAGACCGACACGCCGCGGTTGAGATAGTCGACGACGACTTGATCGCGCTTGAATTGCTTCAGGCGCTGGGCGCGGGCGTCGGGCGGCGGCGCGGGGGCGGGGTCTGCGGGGGCGGGTGCGGCGGCCAGGGCTTCGGGGGCCAGGGCTTCGGCCGCCAAGGCGTCGGGGTCCAAGGCTTCGGGGTCCAAGGCTTCGGGGTCCAAGGCGCTGGGGTCGAAGCCTCTGGCGGCGAAGGCTGCGGCGGCGAAGTCCGCGGGGGATGGGGCGACGGCTTCGGCAAATGCGGGCATGGCGTTTCTCTCTCGTTCCGGATGAGGACAAAGATAGAACGAAGCCCGGCCGCAAAGCAAGAAAATGTTTTGGAAATTTAGAAATTCGCCCATGAGGGTAAACGGGCCGTTCGGGTCCGCCTTCCCGGACGGAGAAGGGGCCGGCGCTTGCCGCGCCGCGTCCCCGCCCGCTAAGCTCGGCCGAAATGAACGCATCGTTGCAGAGGGAGGACGCCGGGAGGTTCGCGCCCGACGGCGCCTACGCCTATTCCCGTCTCGGGCTGTCGCTGCTCGTGGGCGCGGTCACGGGCGCGGGCATGTGGGCGATCATCGTCGTCCTGCCGGCCGTGCAGAGTGAGTTCGGCGTCGACCGCGCCGAGGCCGCGCTCCCCTATACGGTGATGATGCTGGCGCTCGCCGCCGGCACGATCCTCTGGGGCCGCATGTCGGACCGCATCGGCTTTGCGACGCCCGCGGCGATTGCGGGCGGCGTCCTCGGCGCGGGCTTCGTCGCCGCCGGCGCCGCTCCGAACCTTGCCCTCTTCGCGGCGGCGCATGTGCTTATCGGCTTCGGCGGCGGCGTCGGCTTCGGGCCGCTGATGGCCGACATTTCGCACTGGTTCGTGCGCCGGCGCGGTCTGGCCGTGGTGATCGTCGCGGCCGGCAATTATGTCGCGGGCGTCGTCTGGCCGCTCGTGATCGACGTCGCCATGCCGCTGGTCGGCTGGCGGGCGACCTACGCGGGCATCGGTCTTGCGGTCGCTGCGATCGTCGTGCCGGCGTCCTTTTTGATGCGCCGGCGCCCGAGCGCCGGAACGATTCTCCGGGCCGAAGCCGTGACGGCGGCGGCGCGCGCCGATGCGGGCCTGTCGCCACGCCTGCTGCTCGTCCTCTTGACCCTCGCGGGCTTCTCGTGCTGCGTCGCCATGTCGATGCCGCAGGTGCATATCGTCGCCTATTGCGGCGACCTCGGCTATGGGGTCGCGCGCGGCGCCGAGATGCTGTCGCTGATGCTGGGCCTAGGCATCGTCTCGCGCATCGGCTCGGGCTTCGTCGCCGACTCGATCGGCCCGGCGGCGACGCTTCTCATCGGATCGTTCATGCAGGGCGTGGCGCTGCTGCTCTACCTCTATTTCGACGGGCTGACGTCGCTCTTCGTCGTCTCGGGGATCTTCGGCCTCTTCCAGGGCGGCATCGTGCCGATGTATGCGCTGATCTGCCGCGAGTTGCTGTCGCCCCGGCAGGCGGGCGCGGTGATCGGCGTCGTCGTCTGCGCCACGATCTTCGGCATGGCCTTCGGCGGCTACGCCTCGGGCGTCATCTTCGACCTCAGCGGCTCGTATCGCCTCGCGTTCCTGAACGGCGTCCTGTTCAACCTGATCAATCTCGCCATCGTCGGCTCGCTCTTCTGGCGAAGGCGCCGCCGCGCCCCGGCACGCCGTCCGGTGCTGGCCTGACGCCAAGGCCGTCATCGCGAGGAGCCCGAAGGCGAACGCGCCGCAGCCGAACGTGAGGATGTCAGCGCCCTCAACATACGCGCGAATTGCTGCGACGCGGAGTCACCTTCCCTTGACCTCGCATGGAACTGACCCCGCGCGCGGGGCGCCTGGCTGACAGTGTTCAACATGCGAGATGAGTGACCCGGATCACTGCGCAAGGCGGCGCGATCGCGTACCCCCGAAAAATCGCCGAGTGCGATCAGCAAGGGGAGGATTGCATGTCCCACACGCGAAGCGAATCCGAACCCGGCAACGGCGCCTTCATCGCCGTCTCCGGTAAATTGGCGAATCTCAGCCCGAAGAATCTCGCCCGTCTGTCCGTTTATCTCACCGAGAATGGGCGAATTTCGCTTCAAGCGCCGCTTTCCCCCGACGGATCGTTCCGTTTCGAGGCGGCGCGGAAGACGGCGGAGAGCGCGGCGGCGAGCCTCGTCCTCGGCCCGCGCGGGCTCGACGCGGAAGGACTGGGCGGGCATCCGCAGTTGCCGGCCGTGTCGCTGGCGTCTGCGAGGCGCGGTCATAGCGGCGAGGTCATCGAGGACTTCGACGCGGCGAAGCTGAACGACGAACTCGTCGACGCCTGGTGGATCTGGTGTCGCGAATACACAATCTCGGGAACGCTTGACACAGGGGCTGGATGCCCCGTCGCCGGCGCGCAGGTTACGATCTACAACGTCATCACCACGACCTCGGGCCTTGCGCGCGTCCCCATCGTCACGGTCCCCGTCGGCGCCGACGGCAAATTCTCCGCCGCTTTCAACTGGTGCTCCCGGATTTGCCTGTGGCCGTGCTGGCCACGATGGTGGGGCTGCTGGCCCTGGTGGTGGGAACTCGACATTCTGTCGGTCATCGAGCGGATCGAAGCGCAGACCACGATGCGCCCGGCCGCGGGGTCGCCGAACGTGGCGCCGCGACTTTCCGCGCCGCTGCGCCAGCCGGCCGCCGGCGACCTGGCAGTCGGCCAGGGCTTCGCGGCGAACCGAACCCGCGTCGCGCAACCGGACGCCGCGCGCACGGCGCTAATCGCCGCGAAGTTCGCCAATCCTCTGCTTCGAGACCTGTTCCCGTGGTGGTGGTGGTGCTGCGACGACCCCAACATCGTCTTCTCGGCGTATCAGTCGGGGCAAACAATCCTCGACGAAGACCCGAACGTCAGCACCCGCTGGTGCTTCGCCAGCGGTCAGTCGGTCGCGCTTGTCGCCAACGCTGAGGCGGTCGGGGTCTGCGCGTCCGGAGCCGGCGGCCCGCCCAACACCTTCGTCTGGACCTCGGTCGGCGGCGCGGGATCGTTGCAGGCCCTCGTTCCCCATATCTCGCACGGCTATGCCGATGGAACCGCGGGGACGGACGCGAGCAACATGCCGTTCGCCGGATCGCTCTACCTGATGGGCGATCTCGGCTCCAACATCGTCTGCTATCAGGTGACCGCGCGCCCGTGGGGCGGCGACGGCAATCCGGCGCGGGGCGGCACGCCTCCCGGCGCCGGCCTGGCGTTGGCGGCGCCCTACGCGCTGGCGCAGACCGCGTTCATCCTTCGCGCGGCGACAAGCACGATCGACACGCCAAGCGTCGTGATGGGGCCGTTCACGCTCGGCTCGACGAGCGGCCTCTATATGAACCCGTTGCAGCGTCAGGCGGCGACGCCGCCGGCCGCGGCGACGCAGATCGGGGCGTTCCCGACGCTGAACCCCGGCGACCTCTTTCTCGGATGGAGCAATCCAAACCTGATCCTGATCGCCAACTCGGCGAGCGACCTCATCGGCGGCGCGGCGCTCGGTGGCCTCGATCTGTCGCTCAACGCCTTCGACGGCTCGGCCAGTCCGATTTCGCTCACGACCGATATTCCGTTGACGCTGATGGTCGACACGACCCCGTTGGCCGCGCCGGCCGGCGGTTTTCTCACCTTGCTCGGGGTCTACAATTCCGACGGCACTCCGGCGACGACGACGATGGGCGGGGTCTGTCCGGCGTATCAGGTCACGACGTCGACGGGCTACGTCGTGTTCGATACCAGCGTGTCGGACGCGAACGGCCATCTCGGCGGCTATTATATCGAGACGGAATACGGCAACGGCAGCCTGCCGCCGGTTCCGACAAATCCTGGCAGCCGGGACTACGACAATCCGGGCGCCATCAGCGCCTGGGGCGGCGGCCTGCCGCCGAACGGTTACGGCACGCTCGCCGGCTATCAGGTGCCCAACGACGGACCGTATGTCCCGCCGTCGATTGCGCACCCGCAACCGCAGAACTGGAGTTACGTCGGTGGCGGCGATCGCATCCAGATCACGGTCGATCGAAGCTGCTGCTACGACTTCCGGCTCTGGGGCGCCAAACGCGTCACCGACGGCGCGACCTTCGCCTGCCCGTTCGGGACGCTTGCCTACCAGACGGTGAACATCGCAGTTGGCGGATCGTGACGGGCGCACGCGCGCAGCCCGGCGGCGCGCGGTGACCGCCGACCTCGGCGCATTGGTGGTGGGCGCGCTCGCCGTCTGGCGGGCGACCCACCTGCTCAACGCCGAAGACGGGCCATGGGACGTCTCGGTTGGCCTGCGACGCTGGGTTGGCGATGGCTTTCTGGGCAGCGTGCTCGACTGCTTCATATGCCTCAGCCTCTGGATCGCCGCGCCGGTCGCGGCGCTCCTGGCGCATGGAGCGGTCGACGGCGTCCTGTTGTGGCTCGCGCTCTCCGGCGGGGCCATCCTCCTGGAGCATGTCACCGCGCGCGACGAGCGCGCCGGATCGTTCATCGAAGATCGAGAGACTGACCATGTGCTGCGGAAGCCGAAGACGAATGGCGTCGAGTGACAAGGCGCGTGCGCCGCTCGCTGCTCCGGCGCAACGCTCCGACCGCGCTCGCTCGCCGTCCTGGACGGCCGAAGGCGCCGTGTTCGAGTATGTCGGCGAGAGCGGCCTCACCACCGTCAGCCCCGTCACCGGCGCACGCTACCGATTTGAGCGCCCCGGCGCGCGCCTGGCGGTCGATCCGCGCGATGCGAAGTGGCTGTCGCAGGCGCCGAACCTGCGCGTCGTCCCGCCCCGCCCCTTGTGAGCTATTTCGCCTGATCTTCGATCCGGCCGAGGCTCTCGTCGCGGCCGAGGACGGTCAGCACGTCGAAGATGCCGGGCGAGGTGGAGCGGCCGGTGAGCGCGGCGCGCAAAGGCTGGGCGACGGCGCCGAGCTTGGCGCCGGCTTCTTCCGCGTATGCCTTGACGACCGCCTCGAGCGCGGGGGCCGTCCACTCGGCGGCGGTGAGCTTCGGCAGCAGCGAGGGCAGATGCGCGCGGCCCTTCGCCAGAATGTCGGCCGCCTTCTCGTCCATTGCGAGCGGGCGGGCGGCGAAGAGAAAGCCCGCGCCATCGAGAAGTTCGACCAGCGTCTTGGCGCGCTCCTTCAGGCCCGGGATCGCGGCGCGCAATTGCGCGCGTTTGGCGTCGTCGAGCTTCGCCTGAACGTCCGCGCCGCCGGGCAGATAGGGCAGGGCGCTCATGAGGGCGGCGAACAACTCGTCGTCGCTCGCGGCGCGCATGAAGTGGCCGTTCATGTTCTCGAGCTTGACGAAGTCGAAGCGCGAGGGCGAGCGGCCGATCGCTCCGATATCGAAGGCCGCGATCAGTTCCTCGGGGGTGAAGAACTCCCTGTCGCCCGAACTCCAGCCGAGGCGCGCGAGATAGTTGCGCAAGGCCTCCGGCAGATAGCCCATGGCGCGATAGGCCTCGACGCCGAGCGCGCCGTGGCGCTTCGACAGTTTCGCGCCCTCGGCCCCGTGGATCAGCGGGATGTGCGCATAAACGGGCACGCTCCAGTCGAGCGCGCGAAAAATCTGGGTCTGGCGGGCGGCGTTGGTCAGGTGGTCGTCGCCGCGAATGACGTGGGTGACGCCCATGTCGTGATCGTCGACGACGACGGCGAGCATGAAGGTCGGCGTGCCGTCGGAGCGCAGGAGCACGAAATCGTCGAGGTCCTTGTTGGCGAAGACGACGCGGCCCTGCACCTTGTCGTCGACGATCGTCTCGCCCTCCTGGGGCGCGCGGAGCCGAATGACCGGCGCGACGCCGGCGGGCGCTTCGGCCTCGTCGCGGTCGCGCCAGCGGCCGTCGTAGCGCATCGGGCGGCCCTCGCTGCGCGCCTTCTCGCGCATGGCGTCAAGTTCCTGCGGGCTCGCGTAGCAGCGATAGGCGGCGCCCCTGGCGAGGAGCTCCTCCGCCACTTCGCGATGGCGCGCGGCGCGGCCGAACTGACTGACCGCCTCGCCGTCCCAGTGGAGGCCGAGCCAGGCGAGGCCGTCGAGGATCGCCGCGACCGCGGCGTCGGTCGAGCGCTCGCGGTCTGTGTCCTCGATGCGCAGCAGGAACGCGCCGCCGGTATGTTTGGCGTAAAGCCAGTTGAAGAGCGCGGTGCGCGCCCCGCCGATGTGCAGGAACCCGGTCGGGGAGGGCGCAAAGCGGGTGACGATGGAGGACATGGGCGCGGCGGCTCGGGAACGGCTGTGGAGAAAGCGAAGCGGGCGTCTCTATCAGAAGGACGCGCGCGGGCAAAGGCGCGGCGCAACCGGACGCCCGCCGCCGCGGGCCGGACTGCGTCTCACGGATGCGGACCTTCGCCCCTCGCGATCATCAGGTGATGCATCTGATGGTGCATTCCGAGCGTCATGACGCCGATGAAGCCGAGGCCCTTGAGCTTCGCTCCGTCCTCGGGCGGGGTGCGGACGGTCAGCGCCGCGCCGCCGTCGATGTCGGCGGCTTCGTAGGTCCAGCGGCCTTCGCCGTTCATCATCGCGGCGTGGGCTGAGGTCATGCGGCGGATCGAGTCGACGACGGGCCCTTCGCCCGTCGCCTCGAAGCGGATCCCGCCGTCGATTGCGACCGCGTTCACGCGGGCGCCGAGCGTGACGGCGTTCATGTCGATGAGGTGCTGGCGGAGCGCTTCGATGTCGACCTTCGACCAGTCGGTGTCCGGATCGGCGTCGAGGATGCCGACGATCTCCTGGATCGCGGCGAAAGCGGCCTCACCGGGCTCCTTCGGCGCGGACGCGGCCCCGCCCTGCATGGGCATCGCGGACCCGTGCGCCATCATGTGCAGGCAATGCATGGACTGCGCGGCGGCCGGATCGGAGCAGGGCGGGGCGGCCTGCGCGAGCGCAGCGACGGGCGCGACGCACAGGAGAGCAAGAGCAGGAACGCGGATCATCGGGACTCCTCGAAAACGGGCGACGATAGCAGATCCTTTCGCCTCGAATGCGCCCTTCAGCCGCATTCCGCTGACGGCCGGAGCGATGCTAGCCTGGCGTCGGGCGCAGGCAAGCGCCTTGGGAGCGGGGCCCGGATGGACTTCGTCTTCATGTTGACCCGCGACGATGAGACGGTTCCGGACGCGCTTGAGATGGTCGAGGCGGTTCGGCCGCTGGCGCTGAGAAACATCGGCTTCAAGGACATCGGCGCCGAGCCCGAGACGCTGCGCCGGCTCGCGGCGGCGATCCGCGAGGCGGGCGCCACGGTGTGGATGGAGATCGTGGCGACCGCGCGCGAAGCCGAACTCCGCTCGATCGCGCTCGGCCGCGATCTCGGCGTCGACGTTCTGATGGGCGGGCAGGCGGCGGACGACGCTTTGCGCCTGCTGCACGGAGCGCCCACGCGCTACCTGCCGTTTCCCGGCCGGCCCGTCGGCCATCCGACGCGGCTTGGCGGCGCGGCGCACGAGATCGAGGCGCATTGCCGCGCTTTCAGAGGGCTCGGCTGCGCCGGCGTCGACATTCTCGCCTATCGCGCGATCGAGGCCGCGCCGCTCGATCTCGTCGCCGCCTGCCGCCGCGGCTTCGGCGAAGGCGGGCTCGTCGTCGCGGCGGGCTCGATCGACTGCGCCGAGCGGGTCGCGGCGGTGAAGGGCGCCGGCGCCGACGCCTTCACGATCGGAACAGCGGCGATCGATTGCGCCAACGCGCCGGGCGCCGGGCCGCTCGCGGCGCAGCTTGGCGCGGTGATGCGGGACTGCGCGGCATTGTAGGCGCGATCGACGATCGCGCCGCCGCGGTCGGCGCCCGCGGCTACAGCTGCAACCGCGCGCCGCCGCGGGGGATTGTAGGCGCGATCGCGGAATTGCGCGTGCCGCGGTCGCCGCCCGCGGCTACAGCGACGGGCGCCGTCCCGGACGAACGGTCGTGGCTCAAGCTCCGAGACAGAGGGCTTCGAGCCGGTAGCCGTCGGGATCGACGACGAAGGCGGCGTAATAGTCGGGGCTGTAGTCGGCCCGGACGCCAGCCGCGCCGTTGTCGCGCCCGCCGGTGGCGAGGGCTGCGGCGTGAAACGCGGCGACGGCCTTGCGGCTTGGCGCGTCGAAGCAGAAATGCAGGCCGGACTTCGGATCGGGCGGAACCGGCGAGCCGGTCGGGTAGAGCCAGAAGACCGCGGCGTCCCGGCCGTAGCCGATCGCATCCGCGCCGTCGCTCAGCCGTCGCGCGCCAAGGGGGGCCAGCGCGGCGTCGTAGAACGCGCCCGATCGCGCGATGTCGCGAACGCCGATGGAAATATGGTTGAACATTGGGTCCCTCGTTATTTTCCGGCCGTCACTCTAGGCGCGAGAAGCGGCCCCCGGCTTGGGGAAAATTGCTATAATTCGCCGATGGCGATGAGAAGCGATCCGGGCCACGGCGCGAAGCTCCCGGCCGTCCGGCGGATCGCCGGCGGCGAAGCGTGGAGCGTCAGCGAAGTCGTATGCAGCGCCGGCCCCGAGGATCGCGCCTACGAAGAGCAGCACGACGGCTTCAGCATCTCGGCGGTGCTCGAGGGTTCGTTCACCTACCGGGCGGGCGGAAGCGCGAGCATTCTCTATCCCGGCGCGCTGCTGCTCGGGAACGACGGCGGCTGTTTTGTCTGCGGCCATCAGCACAGCGTTGGCGACCGCTGCGTCTCGTTCAATGTCCGCGACGACGCGCTCGACGAGGCGCGCCTTCCCCGTGTCCGGGGCCGGGCCGCGTTCGATCAGCCGATCCTGCCCGCCTCCAACCGGCTCCTGCCGCTGTTCGCGGCGATCGAGGCGCTACGCGACGGCGCTTCGCCGCTTCGCGCCGAGGAGACCTTGCTCTCCGTCCTCGAGGCGGTCGCCGCCGCGCTCGGCGCCGGCGTACGCGCGCCGCCCGCTCCGCTTGCCTGGGAGGCGCGCCGGGTGGTCGAGGTTCTCACGCTGATCGAGGAGCGGGCCGACGATCGGCTCGATCTTTCGGCTCTCGCCGCGCGCGCGGGCCTCAGCCGGCATCATTTCCTGCGCGTCTTCCGCAGGCTCGTCGGCATGACGCCGTATCAATACGTGCTGCGCGTCAGGATGGCGCGGGCGGCGCGGCGGCTGACGAAGACCAGGGATCCGGTCGGGAGCATTGCGCTCGACAGCGGCTTTGGCGACCTGTCGACGTTCAACGCAAGGTTTCGTGCGATCTTCGGGGTAAGCCCGACGCGGTATCGGGCGGGGGCGTGAAACGGAGTGCGCCCTCGCCACGCCCCTCATCCTGACCTTCTCCCCGCGAGCGGGGAGAAGGGACGGGTCGGCGTTCAGGCCGTGCGCAACTGGCGCTGGCCGCGGACGCCGGGGACGGGGGTCGGCGCGAGGGTGAAGGCGCCGTCGCCGATCAGCGCGACGGCGACGAGCCCGACGATCCAGAGCGCCGGAAATTCCCAGCCGCCGTTCGGATTGGTGAAGAAGAAGCCGGCATGGATGTGCACCGAGAGGATCGCGCCAAGCAGGATCGGCGTCGTCAGCAGCGCCGCGAGCCGCGGCCAGACGCCGACGAGAAGCGCGACCGCGCCGATCAGCTCCCAGGCGATCGTGATGTAGGCGAGCGCCGGCGGCAGGCCGACCGAACCGAAGAACTGGGCCGTACCGGCCGGCGTGAAAACGAAGATCTTCAGGCCGGCGTGAGCGAGGAAGAGGATCGCGAGGGCGAGGCGAAGCAGGAATACGCCGTAGGGCGCGGTGCGGTTGTCGATCATGACGGCTCCTTTTGAGAGATGCAAATCATCCGGGAGCGATGATGAGCGCGCGCCTCATCGAGAAAAAGCCGCCGCGGATAAAAGCTCTATTGCCGCGATGGAATGAATGCGCCCGTTCACCAGCCCTGGTCCCAGGGCGGGGCGCCGCGGAAACGCTCGGCGAGAAAATCGACGAGCGCGCGCACCTTCGGCGCGAGGCGCTTCGCCGGCGGATAAAGGACGAAGACGCTCGAGCGCGGCGGCTCCTCGAACGGCCGCAGCACGGCCTTCAGCGCGCCAGCCTTGATCCGCGGTCCGGCGACGAAGGTCGGCACGCGCACGATCCCGAAGCCCGCTTCCGCCGCCGCAGCGCAGGCCTCGCCGTTCGAGAAACGCAGGCGGCCGGAGACCTGGACCTTGAGCGCGCCTTGCGTCCCGGGATCGCGAAAGCTCCAGACGAGCGGCTCGGAAAAGTTGGTGTCGATGACGCAGTCGTGGGACTCGAGCTGCGACGGCGCCGCTGGCTCCCCCCTGGCGCGGAGATAGGCGGGCGAGGCGGCGACGACGATGCGGTTGTCGCAGAGCCTGCGGGCGATGAGGCTGGCGTCGGCGGGCTCGCCGACCCGGATGGCGGCGTCGAAGCCTTCGTCGATCAGATTCGCCACCCGATCGGAAAAATGAACGTCGAGCAAAATCTCGGGATAGGCGCGGACGAAGTCGATCAGCGCCGCCTGGAGCTGGACGGCGCCGAGGGTTGCGGGGACGGTTAGGGCGAGCCGGCCGCGCGCGGTCGCCGTCGCCGTCTCGACCGAGGCGTCGAGCGCGTCGTAATCGTCGAGCAGGCTTCTGACGCGCTCGTAATAGGCGCGCCCGACTTCGGTCGGCGACAGCGAGCGCGTCGAGCGGTTGAGGAGGTGGACGCCGAGCGCCGCCTCGAGCCGGCTGATCAGCTTCGAGGCCTGGCTGGCGCTCGCCCCGAGCCGCTCGGCCGCACGGGAGAAGCCGCCGGTCTCGACGACGGCGGCGAACATTCGGTCGCATTCCAGCCGATCCATGCGGCCAGTTTCGCGCACCGCGCCGGCTCCGCGCAAGCGCGCTTTGCGTCAGGCGCGCCGCCTTCGTCGTCCTGAGGAGCCCGCGGGAGCGGGCGTCTCGAAGGACGATCGTTTGAGGCGCCGGCGGATCGGGCGGCCGTCCTTCGAGACGCGCTGCTTACGCATCGCTCCTCAGGACGAGGAAGGCGGAAGCGCGAGCGCGATTGGGTCCTGCGTCAGGCTACGACGTCGTCGCCTGCCTGAAGCTGCCGGCGCTGTCGATCGCGACGTGGACGGTCCGGTTGTAGCCGGCGGCCGCGACCGACTCCGTGTTCGCCCACCCGCCGTTCTGGTTCAGCTGCACGAGCTGGCCGTTGACGACGACGGTCGGGAAGGGAAGGTTGCTCATCACCGCGTTGGCGAAGAAATCGGCGATCGCCAGTTGCCCGTTGTCGAGGCCGCCTCCGACATAGAGCGTCGTGTTGTCGACGGTGTTCTGGAAGTCGTTGGTGAAGCCGTCGAAGTCGGACGACGCCGGATCGTTCAGGCCGCGGCCCTCGAGCGCGAGCTGCTCGAGCGGCGCGTTCGAGCGCAAAGCCTGCTCGACCGCGAGATAGCTTGCGGCCGTGATCGGCGCATTGGGGTCGATGCCCGCGTCGCTCATCGCCTGGAAGATGGCGTCGAATTCGCGCTGCGCGTCCTCGCGATAGGCCTCCTGCTGGGCGGCGGGAAGCTTCGCAAGGCCGGTGTTCTCGAACACCGCCTCGGCGTTGGCTTCGAGGCGCTGCTCGGCGGAGAGACCGGGACCGCCGTTCGTGACGAGGGCGACGTAGTCGCTGCGCCACTCGGCGGCGAGGTTGGTCGTGGTGTGGTAGAGGCCGTCCGATCCGGCCGTCCAGAGATGATCGACCGGGCCGACGGCGATGGCGATCGTGTTCGAGACAGCGCCTCCGAACAGGGTCTTGACCATTCCAGAGGGCGCGGGAGCGGCGTCCGCGACCGCGAGCGCAGCGATGAACCCCTTGTCCTCATTGGTGTAGAAGACCGCGTTGTCGGCCTTGTTGGTGGCGGCGGTCGCGGGCGTCGAACTGAAATCGGCGCTTGTATAGGTTCGATAGACCATGCTGTCGTTGAGAGCCACGATCGCCTGGTTCAGCTGGTTCTCCGGGGCGCCGTTCTGGTTCAGCTGCACGAGCTTCCCGTCCCGCGAGACGACGGCGAAGGGCAGGTGCGAGAGCACGTTGTCGTCGAAGAAGTTCGCAAGCGCGTTCGTGTTGTTGTTGAGTGTCCCGCCGCCGATGAAGAGCGTCGTCGTGTCGACGTTGTTCTGGAAGTCGTTGGTGTAGCCGTTGTAGCGCGAGATCCCCGAATTGTTGAGGCCGTGGCCCTGCATGGCCAGCTCCTCGAGCGTCGGACTGTCTTGGATCGTCTGCCCGATCTGAAGATAGCTTTGCTCGGTCAGCGGCTGAGTGTCGCTGACGCCGTCGAGCGTCATGGCCGCTGCGATCGCGTCGAATTCGCGCTGCACGTCCTCGCGGTCGATGGCCTGCGCGGCTGCGCCGAGCTTCGCAAGGCAGGTGTTCTCGAACACCGCCTCGGCGTTCCCTTCGAGGCGCTGGATGTCGGTGAGCGACGCGCCGTTTCCGGCGAGCATGGTCTGATAGTCGCTCTGCCACTCCGCCGCGAGGTTCGTCGTGGTCTGGAAGAGGCCGGTCGAGTCGGCCGTCCAGTCGTGGAGCGTCGGGGTCAGCGGGTTCGTGTTCGAGATGACGCCCGAGATCGTGGCGCCGAAAATGGTGGTGATCGTGTTTTGAGCGGTTGCGATCATTGCGGCGCCCCTGGGTGTTCCGGTTGGCGTAAAGCTCGAGCTCAGGGGTAGCCCGGCGCCAATGACGATCGGCTGAAGGCGCGCCCGCAAATGCCGGGCGACATGGGAAACGAGCCGTAAGTTCGGGCCTCACAGTTCTTTCCTGGCCCGCGTCCGGGCCTTTCCTCCGCTCGCGCTTTGTGCTTTAAAGTTGACGCATGGGCATGTCGGGGCGGGCGGGCGCCCTGACGGCGGTTGCGGGCGTCTCGCGCGCCGCCGCCTGGGCGCCCGGGTTTCGAAAAATCTTCGATCGCGCGCTGGCGCACGAGGTCGAGGAGCGGCGCTTCTTTCTCTGGCTGCCGGTCGCCGCGATCGGCGGCGTCGCGCTGAACCTCGCCGCCGACCGCGAGCCGGCGCTGTGGGCGTCGATCACGCTGACGCTCGCCTTCGCCGGCCTCGCCTTCGCGGCCCGGGCGCGGCCGATCGCGCTCGGCGTCACGCTGGCCCTGGCCGCCCTCTTCGCGGGCTTTCTCGCGATGTCGCTGCGCACCGAGCGCGTGGCCGCGCCCGTCCTCGACCGCATTCGCATCGTGACCCTGACCGGCATGGTCGAGGAGGTCGACTTGCGGCCGGTCGGCGCGCGCATGGTGATCGCGGTCGCAAGCGCCGACGGGATGCCGGCGGAAAAAGTCCCGAGGCGCGTCCGGGTCACGACGAAGAAGACGCCCGAGGCGGTCGCGGGCGACTTCGTGCGGCTCAAGGCGCGGCTTCTGCTCCGGCGCGCGCGGTTCTGCCTGGCGGCTACGACTTCGCCCGCGACGCCTTCTTCGCCGGGGTCGGCGCGGTCGGCTCGACGCTCGGGCCGATCGCGCTCCTGCCGGCGCCCGAGTCCTTGAGTTTTCGCCAGCGCTTCGCCGCGGCGATCGACCACGCCCGCAACCGCCTCGCCGTGCGGGTCGAGAGCGTCATCGGCGGCGACGAGGGCGCGATCGCCGCGGCGATGGTCACGGGCAAGCGCGACTTTTTGTCGAACGACGCGAAGGACCTGATCCGCGAGGCGGGCATCTTCCACATCATCACCATCTCCGGCGTGCAGATGACGCTGGTCGCGGGCATCGTCTTTGTCGTGACGCGGCGGCTCCTGGCGCTTGTCCCGACGCTGGCGCTGAACCATCCGATCAAGAAATGGGCGGCGCTCGTCGCCATGGCCGGCGCGCTCCTCTACGACGTCGCGACGGGCTCGCGCGTCGGCACCGAACGCGCGCTGGTGATGACGCTGATCGTGCTCGGCGCGGTCGTCCTCGACCGGCGGGCGCTGACCATGCGCAACCTCGCCTTCGCGGTCTTCGCGGTCATCGTGATCGAGCCCGAGGCGGTGCTCGGGGTGAGTTTCCAATTGTCGTTCGCGGCGGTCGCGGCGCTGGTCGCGGTGATGGAATTGCGCCTCGCCGGGCTCGAGACGAACCCCGATCCGTTCCTGCCGCAGCGCGGCCGGCCGCCGCCGCGCACGCTCTTCGCGGAGATCGCCCACAAGCCGCTGGCGCTCCTCCTCGCGACGGCCTGCGCGACGAGCGCCACCGCCTCGTTCATGGCCTATCATTTCCACGATCTCAGCCCCTATGTGCTGATCGGCAATCCGCTGACCCTGACCATCATCGAGTTCTTCGCGGTGCCGGGCGCGCTCCTTGGCGCGGCGCTCTATCCGCTCGGGCTCGATGCGCCGGTCTGGCTCTACGTGGGCCTCGGCATCAAGTTCATTCTCTGGGCCGCCCGCTTCATCGCCGAGGCGCCCGGCTCGACCCTGCATGTGCGCGCCTTCGCCCCGTATGCGCTGCCGTTCCTCGCGCTCGCCGTCATCAGCATGACGATCTGGCGGACGTGGACTTTTCGCCTCTCCGCCGCGCCGTTCGCGTTGCTCGGCCTCATCGGCGCGATGAACGGGCCGCGCTACGACGTCGTCGTCGCGCCGACCGGCGAGGAGGCGGCGGTGCGCGACGCGGACGGAAAGCTCATGATCGTCGGCAAACGCTTCAACGCCTTCGCCGCCGAGCAATGGCTCGCGGCCGACGGCGACGGGCGCGACCCGGCGAGCGCGCGCGATCCCGACGCGCCGTGCGATCGGCTCGGCTGCGTCGCGGCGCTGCCCGAGGGCGAGTCTCTCAGCGTCGTCATCGACCGCATGGCGTTCGACGAGGATTGCGCGCGCGCCGAAGTGCTTGTCAGCGCGATGAAGGCGCCGGCCGATTGCGCGGCGAAATTCGTGCTCGACCGCGACGCGCTGGCGCGCCTCGGCGCGGTCGGGCTGACCTGGAGCGAGCCGGGCGGCTTCGCGCTCGCCGCCGACCGCGCCTCGACCGAGAACCGGCCGTGGTCGCCCGCCCCCGCGCCCGAACGCGACGAGCGGATCGTGCGTCCGGGCCACGCGACCGCGCATGGCGCGGAGCCGGGGGAGGGGGAGCCGCCTTGACCAGAAGTTGCCGGAGGTGCAATAGTTGCACTCTCAGAAATTTTTATACGTCTTTTTCCGATGATTGCGAATGCCGACTTTTGAAACGCTTTGGCTCTGTGAGTATCCGCATGTACGCCGACGATCACAGACCCCCGCACTTCCGTATCGTCTCGCCCGATTTTCAGGTTCTTGTCCGGATTTCCGACCTCTCGGTCATCGCAGGCAAAGCGACGCCCCGACAGATCGCCGAGGCGCTCGAATGGGCCAGGACGAATTGGGAGGAGTTGGCGATCAGATGGGCCAACCTGAACGAACGAGGGTGAACATGCCGCGCAAGGCCTTGCCGCGCATTGTCGCGGCGTCGGCGGCCGGGAAGCCGTTCACAATTCGCCTTCGCTGGGATAACGGCGACGAAAACCAGGTCGATGTCTTCGGATTGGTTGAGACGTTTCGGGCCTACGAGCCTTTGCGCGCCTCGCCGAATTTGTTTCGGAAGGTCCGCGTAGGTGATCTAGGCACCGACGTGGTGTGGACGGACGAAATTGACATGTCGGCCGACACGCTCTGGCGTCTTGCACAAGAGCAATCGGGGCTGACGATGTCGGCGGCGGAATTCCGAGACTGGCGCGAGCGGCAAGCCTACACGCTGGACACAGCCGCGAAGGCGCTGGGCTTGAGCCGTCGCATGGTCGCTTACTACGAGCAGGGCGCAAAGCCCATCCCGCGTGTCGTCGCGCTTGCCGCGCGGGCGCTTGAACTCGCGTAAAGACTCGACCTTCGACGCCCGCGCTTGCCCTCGCGCCGCGCTTGAGGCCATAAGGCCCGCAACTCTCGGGGCGCGCGCCTCGCTCCCGTCCGATTCGCCAGCAAAAAGCGTCCCCCCATGCGCCTTTCCCGCTACTTCCTGCCCATCCTGAAAGAAACCCCGAAAGAGGCGGAGATCGTCTCGCACCGGCTGATGCTGCGCTCCGGCATGATCCGCCAGGAGGGCGCCGGCATCTACGCCTGGCTCCCCTTGGGCCTGCGCGTCCTGCACAAGATCTGCGCGGTGGTGCGCGAGGAGCAGAATTGCGCCGGCGCGATCGAACTCCTCATGCCGACCCTTCAGTCGGCCGACCTCTGGAAGGAATCCGGCCGCTACGACGACTATGGCAAGGAGATGCTGCGCATCCGCGACCGGCACGAGCGCGACATGCTGTACGGGCCGACCAACGAGGAGATGATCACCGAGATCTTTCGCGCGTCGGTGCGGTCGTACAAGGATCTGCCGCTGAACCTCTACCACATCCAGTGGAAGTTCCGCGACGAGGTCAGGCCGCGCTTCGGCGTCATGCGCTCGCGCGAATTCCTGATGAAGGACGCCTATTCCTTCGACCTCGACCAGAAGGGCGCCCGCCACTCCTACAACCGCATGTTCGCCGCCTATCTGCGCACCTTCAAGCGCCTCGGCCTGACCGCGATCCCGATGATGGCCGACACCGGCCCGATCGGCGGCGACTTGAGCCATGAGTTCATCATTCTGGCTTCCACCGGCGAGAGCGAGGTTTTCTGCGCGCGCGACTACCTGAGCTTCGACACGCCGCCGGAGACAATCGACTTCGACGACGCGGCCGTCATGCAGGGCGTGTTCGACAAATGGACGTCGCTCTACGCCGCGACCTCGGAGAAGCACGATTCCGCGGCCTTCGAGGCGCTGCCGGAGGCGCAGCGCATCTCGGCCCGCGGCATCGAGGTCGGCCATATTTTCTACTTCGGGACCAAGTATTCGGCGCCGATGAAGGCGGTGGTGAACGGACCGGACGGCAAGGAGCAGGCCGTCCACATGGGCTCCTACGGCATCGGGCCGAGCAGGCTCGCGGCGGCGCTGATCGAGGCGAGCCACGACGAGGCGGGCCCCATCTGGCCTGAGGCGGTCGCGCCGTTCCGGGTCGGGCTCATCAACCTCAAGGTCGGCGACGCAGCCTGCGACGGGGCGAGCGGACGCATCCTGCAAGCGCTCGAGGCGGCCGGCCTCGACGTCGCCTACGACGACCGCGACGAGCGTCCGGGCGCCAAATTCGCCGCCATGGACCTGATCGGCGCGCCCCATCAGGTGATCGTCGGCCCCAAGAGCCTCGCCGACGGCAAGGTGGAGGTGAAAGACCGCCGCACGGCTGAGCGTGAGATGCTCAGCGTCGAGGCCGCGATCGCGAAGCTTGGCGGGAAGGGCTGATGGCGGCGAGCCCTCATCCGGCGCTTCGCGCCACCTTCTCCCTGAGGGAGAAGGGGTGCGTTTCCTTCTCCCTCGGGGAGAAGGTGCCCGACGAAGTCGGACGGATGAGGGGGCGCCGCGCATGACCGCCGCCACAGAGACCGCCGCCGCCGCGCCGCCGCCTGCTTCGCGTCCCTTCGCGCCGTTCGAATGGATGGTCGCGTTCCGCTACCTGCGGGCGCGCAACGCGCAGAAGTCGATCTCGGTGATCGCTGGCTTCTCCTTCCTCGGCATCGTGCTCGGCGTCGCCGCGCTGATCGTCGTCATGTCGGTGATGAACGGTTTTCGCCACGACCTCATGGAGAAGATGATCGGCCTCAACGGCCACATGTTCCTGCAAGGGATCGACACGCCGCTGACCGACTACGAGGCGGTGACCGACCGGGTGAGCAAAGTCCCCGGCGTGACGCTGGCGCTGCCGCTCGTCGAGGGTCAGGCGTTCGCCAGCACGCAATTCGGCTCGGGCGGCGCGCTCGTGCGCGGCATCCGCCAACAGGACCTCGAGCGCCTGCCGGGCGTGACGGGCCACATCACGCAAGGCTCGCTCGACAAGTTCGACGAGGGCGCGGGTCTCGCGGTCGGCGAGAAGCTGGCCGAGCGGCTCGGCGCGCGGGTCGGCGATTCGATCACCCTGATCGCGCCGCACGGCGCCGAGACCCCGTTCGGCGTCACGCCGCGCATGAAGTCCTACCCGGTCGCCGCCATCTTCCAGATCGGCATGTCGACCCTCGACGGCAGCTTCGTCTTCATGCCGCTCGCCGAGGCGCAGACGTTCTTCAACCTGGACGGCCAGGCGAACGTGATCGAGGTCTATGTCAAGAACCCCGACGACATGGAGGCGATGCGCGCGAAGATAGGCCCCGTCCAGCAGCGCCCGATGATCGACACCGACTGGCGCCAGCTCAACCGCAGCTTCTTCGACGTGCTCGCCACCGAGAGCAACGTCATGTTCATGATCCTGACCCTGATCATGCTCGTCGCCGCGCTGAACATCATCTCGGGCCTCATCATGCTCGTGCAGGACAAGGCGCGCGCGATTGCGGTCCTGCGCACGATGGGGGCGACGCGCGGCGCGGTCATGCGCATCTTCCTCATCACGGGCGCGACCATCGGGGTGGTCGGAACGGCGGTCGGCCTCGTGCTCGGCCTGCTCGTCGCCCACAACGTCGAGCCGATCCGCAAGTTTCTCGCCTGGATGACGGGCGAGAACCTGTTCCCGTCGGAATTCTACTTCCTCTCGCAGCTTCCCTCCCGGGTCGAGACGCACGACGTCGTCGCGGTCGTCGCGCTCGCGCTCTTCCTGTCGCTGGCCGCGACCATCTATCCGTCGTGGCGGGCGGCGAGGCTCGATCCGGTCGAGGCGCTGCGCTATGAATGACGCGGGCCGCTTCGCCGCGCTGACGCTCGAGGCGGTCGAGCGCCGCTACGGCCGCGGCGAGACCATCGTCGAGGTGCTGACGGGAGCGACCCTGTCGATCTACGCCGGCCAATCGGTCGCGCTGATTGCGCCCTCCGGCGCGGGCAAGTCGACGCTCCTGCACGTCGCGGGCCTGCTCGAGCGGCCGAGCGCCGGCGAGGTGACGATCGCCGGCAGCGCGACCTCGACCATGACGGACGATCAGCGCACGTCGCTCAGGCGCAGCCAGATCGGCTTCGTCTATCAGTTCCACCATCTCCTGCCCGAGTTCTCGGCGCTCGAGAATCTCGTCCTGCCGCAGATGATCGCCGGCCTCAGGCGGCGCGAGGCGGAGAACCGCAGCCGCGAATTGCTCGCCTATCTGGGCTTGTCGAAACGCGAGAGCCACCGGCCGGCGGAATTGTCGGGCGGCGAGCAGCAGCGGGTGGCGATCGCCCGCGCCGTCGCCAACGGCCCGAGGATCCTGCTCGCCGACGAGCCGACCGGCAACCTCGACCCGAAGACCGCCGACCTCGTGTTCGGCACGCTCGCCGAGCTTGTGAAGGCGACCGGCCTCGCCGCCCTCATCGCCACCCACAACATGGACCTCGCCGCGCGCATGACGCGGCGCGTCACGATCCGCGACGGCGAGGTGGCGGAGCTGGGATAGGGCGCGCGCGCCTCAGGCGCCCGGCGGGCGGAAGCGCACCGTCTTGGCGAGCGCCACGTCCATCTCCTCGACCGTCATCAGCGGCGTCATCGTGCTCTGGACGGCGCCGCTGCGCGCCGCGGCGGCGGCGACCGCCACGACCGAGGCATGGTCGGGAAGATCGAGCACAATGTAGAAGTCGTTGCCGCTGAGGCCGAAGTAATAGGCGTCGAGCTTGCCGCCGACGCTGCCCACGACCTCCGCGACCGCGGCGCGCCGGCCTGCCGCGCCCTCCTTGAGAAGGCCCTTTTCGCCTTCGTGGGTATAGGTTCCGATACAGAGGTACTTCGGCATCGTCGTGCTCCTCGAAGCAGAACACGCTGTCATGCCCGCCAAATCGGGCGATGAAGCAGCGGTGGCCGCCTTTGTTCGCAGGAGGCGCCCATCCGGGCAAGACCTTCGCTCCGACTCGCAGTCCGCGCGTAACTTCGAACGCTTCGTTTGACGGGGGACGCTTTCCCGGGCCCAAACGTCCTTCGAGACGCCGCCTTCGGCGGCTCCTCAGGACGAGGTCGGTGTTACGTCCCGTGCGGACGTCGGGGCGTCCCACGAAATCGCGATCGCCGACCGGAGCCGGCGATCGCGTCCGTCACATGCGCGCCCGGCGCGCGCCCTTTATGCGTGCTCCCTCACCTTCGCCCTCGCGGCGGCCGTCGGGGCGACGGCGCGGGCGGCGGGCGGGCTGGTCAGCGCGTTCAGGAGGCTGACCCCGTTCGGCGATCCGAGACCGGTGCAGGCGTCCCACCCGGGGCCAGCCGAATAGTCGCCGTTATTGCCGACGGTGATGTCGTTCAGGACGCCGCTCGCGGCTTTGGCGTAAAGCACCGGATTGAGGAACCCGCAGCGCGCGTTGAGGCCCTGGTTGAGACGGGCGATCAGCGACGCCCACAGCGGCGTCGAGGCGCTCGTGCCGCCGATCGGCTCGAGATGCTTGCCGTCGATGTGCATGACCACGACGCCCGACACAGGGTCGGCGTCGGCGGCGACGTCCGGCACGCCGCGGCCGACCTGATGCGGCGGATTGACGGAGACCGGCACGTTCGCCTGGTCCTGCCACGCGGGCCTGGTGAAGAGCGACGAGACGCCTCCGCCGCCCGCGCCCTCGCCCTGCGCGACCTCGTTCCAGACGACCTCCGTTTGGATCGCGGGCGGCGAGGCGCCCGAGGCGACGAGCTTCGTGCCCCCGACGCCCAGCACGTAGGGGCTCGACGCAGGGAAGTCGCAATGCGCCCCGTCCGCGACCCCGTCGCCCGATCCGTCGTCGCCGGAGGCGCAGCAGATGGTGATGCCGGCGGCGATTGCGGCCTGAAACGCCTGATTGACGGTCTGGACGCCGGCCGCCGTCCAGGCGCCCGAGGGATCGTCCTCGGGATTGCCGTAGCTGATCGAGATGACGGCGATGTCGTTGTCGCCCGAAATCGCGTCCTGCAGCGCGTCGACCCACCCCTGGGTGGTGAACTCGGTGAAGTACATGAAGATGTGCGCGCCGGGCGCGACCGAACCGACGACGCAGGCGTCGAGCATCACCTCGCCGGTCGAGTCGCCCTGCTGATCCGAAGCCTGCGTGTCCGGTCCCGGATCGTTTCCCGGCCCCATGATTACGACGGGGGTGAAGGTCGGCGCGGCGCCGCCGAGCACCTGTGTGAAATAGGTCGTGAGCGCCGCGGGCTTGTAGCCGCCATGCGGATTGCCGTCCGGCGCGCCGTTGAACGACATGATGGCGACGTTCTGACCGGCGCCGGTCAGGTTCGGGGGATAATTGTAGAGCGCCGCGAGCTGCGGCGGAAAGAAGGTGCCCGGCCACGGATCGGGCGTCCCTTGCGCGTGCGCCGCGTGGCGGGCCCGGCTCGCGACGACCTTCCGCCATTCGACCGCGCGCGCATTGCCGCGGCGAAGCCGGGGCCGGCCGACGCGGCGCGTATCGAGACCGAGCACGCTCTCGACGATTCCGTAGAGCGCCTCGGGGACGTGCACTTCGCCGACCCGCCCGCGATAGTCGTAGCCTTCCGGATTGTGATAGTCGTTGAGCTCGACGCCGAAGGCCTTGTTGACCGCAGCGACCGTGCCCGAGACCTTGACGCGGCGCTTGGCGGCGTCCGTTTCGACCACCTTGAGCTTGACCGACCGCGCCCAGTCCGCGACCGTCTTCACGTCCTCGGGGTCGGCTCCGAACATGGCGGCGAGCCCCGCCCCGGAAAGGTAGGCGCGCTCCTGCGGCGCCTGAGCGCTCAGCGTCGCGATCTTCGCCTGCGCCGCGCTCGCCGTGTTCGGGTTGCGCCGCAGATAGATGCTGAGGGTGACGGTCTTCGTCGGATCGGTCTTGCGCAGCAGCTTGACGCCCGCGACCGGGGGCCGGTTCGATCCGTCGATCGGAATGAGCTTCTGGGTGGCGGCCATCTGAGGTTCCTTTCAAAATGCATTTCTTGGGGAATGAACTGCTTCCGGGGTCAGGCGACGCGGACAACGGAAGATCGCGCAATCCATCGACGCGCGACCTTCGCGGGCCCCGTCAGGCTTTGAGCGCCCTCATCTGCTGTTCGAGCTCGGCAAGCGTCAGGCCGCCGGGCGTCTTGCCGGTGGCGTCGACCCACATCGGATCGGCGATCGCGTAGACCTCGTCGACGTATTTGGCGAAGAACGGCCAGGTCATGGTGTAGTACTGGCCCCACGAGATCACCCTGGCGCCGGTCGCCGTATAACCGGCAAGCACCACCGCGTGTCCGCCGACGATGTTCGTCTCCTTGGTCTCGACCGTCCATACCGAAGGCGGCTGGCCTCCCGGCGGGACGATGAATTGCGGCACGTTGAAGCCGATATAGGCGAGGCCGCAATTGTCGATCGTCCGCTTGACGTCGTCGGTGACGCGCGGATCGACTTCGACGAAGGCCGCGATCTTGTGGGTGGTCGCGCCGCTCGGCCCGTAAGGCGCGCCGGTCCTGAGCAGATAGGTCAGCACGTGCTGCTCGTTGCCGCCCGGACCCTCGCCGCCCTGCTTCGGATTGTAGCCGCAGGCGAGCTCGTAAAGTTTCTCGACGTCGCCGTCAGGCTCGGTGTCGATCGCCTTGCCCTTGGAGGCGTTGAAGCTCCAGACCTGCAGCGCGTGATAGACGGCGGCGCATGTGCAGTCGCCGAGCGTGTTGTTGAGCATCATGCCGAGGTTCGCCGGCATCCCCTTGGTGTAGTCGACGGTCGGCGGCGGCGGCGGCAGCGACTTCCCCGCCAGCAGGGCGCTCAGATGGGGAATGCGCGGATCGTGCGATCGGGCCAGACGGCCGAGCTTGAAGCCGGTCATCTTCGGGGCTGCGGTCGCGTGCGCGGCAGTTGCATGCTGTGCCATAATCGCTTCCTCCTTCGCTATCGCTTTGCGCTATGTTCGGGCGCCAATCGCCCGAGTTTGAACCCCTCGGAAATCTGCGGCTCGACCGTCCGCCGGGCGGACGCAGCGCCGGCCTGAATGACCGCCCAGGTCGCGATCAGGCTGCCGGCGGTGGTGAGCCCGCCGTACTTCGCGTAGATCACGGCGGCCTGTTTGGCGGCCGCTTCGATGTTGTTGGAAGGGTCGGGGATCTGCGGGTCCGAGGCGTTGCGGATGGCGTGCCAGGCGAGACCCGAAATCGGCTGAAGGGCGTTGGCGACCATCGCATCGCCCATGTCGCAGGCGCGGCCGAGACCCTCGAGGCCATAATGGTTGGTCGAGTTGTCGAAGGCGAAGAAGTCCGTCGTCACGATGGCGTCGGTCGCCGCGGAGAAGATCTGCGGAATTGGCCTCGCGCCGGGGATCGCGGACGCGTTGACCTTGAGAAGGTCGGGCGTCATCGCGGCGAGCGCGCCGGCGGGGAGGGGCGAGGGCGTATAGCGCGCCTCAGCCCACGGCTGGCTCTTGAACTGCGTCTTGCAGTCGAAGCGCACCGTGCCTGCGACGACGACGTCGCCGAGCTTGACGTCGGCGCCGATGCCTCCGCCGGTGCCGGTCGTGATGAAGACGCGCGGCGACACCGCTTCGGCGATCTCGGCCATGAGCTTTCTGACTGGCGTCGCCGGGCCGTCGTAGTCGAGATGCAGTCCCGACTTGACGAGAAGCACGCGCTTCGAGCCGATCGCGCAGGGAAAATAGAGGCCGAGGCTGTGATAATAGCGGGCCATGTCGGCGTCGCGCGAATTGAACGGCGCGTCCGATCCGGTGACCAGCGGAACGTAAGCCTCGACGCCATGCCGGTATTCGTACCAGCTTGCGGTGGGGTATCCCGGTGTGAACAGGCTCGCCATCGCCGAAGCTTCGGCTGCGGTCCAGGTGACGACGACGGCGTCGTAACCCTTGAAGCGGCTGAGGTCGTCCGTCTCCGCCGGCGGCGTCGGCAGGGGCGCGGCCTTCGGCGCGAGCCCCGCGGGCCACGGAATTGCGTGCGGCAGCGCCGCTCCTGCGGTCAGGATCTCCGTCGGCAGACCCATGGCGCGAAATCGCGGGTGGGGCGCGGCGGGATCGAAATTGAGAATGACGTCGTCGACGTTGAAGGAATGGGACAAGACCGCACCCTCGACGCAGTGAGTCTCGACCCGCCCGTTCAGGACGACAAACGAAACTCCGCCTCAACTATGCGGCAAGTATGCGGTATTGATTTGTTCAGGCAGTGACGGTCGTCACACTTCGATATTCATCAAAAGACATGGATTATCGTGACCGCCGGGCCAGCCCTTGATATTCATAAACCCAAGTACTTTTAGACTCTTGGCCGTCTGCTTGAAAACCGCCGGAAGCTGAAGATGTCGCCTGGGACGGGAAGGTTTCCGCGGCGATGTTTACAACGCATCCGTCATCGCGAGGAGCGAAAGACGTGACGATCCTCACGCGCTGGCTCCGACAAGCGCCGGTTCGTGCGGCGCGTCTGGAAGCCTGGCGCGGCCTCTGGCTCGCTCCGCTCGGGGTCGCGATGACGGATGCGGGCGCCCTGGCGCGCGCCAAAACGGCCGACGCCTCAGACCCTCGCGTTGGCGCGGGCGAGGCGGGCGGGCCAGGCGAGCGCGTCGGGCAGCGCATTGCCGATGCTGTCGACAAAGGCCGACGCCGTCTGGCTGTTCCAGCCGGATTCGACGGTTGGCGCGAGCACGACGCCGACGCCGACGAGATAGACGATGACGATGAGCGCAATCAGAAGTCGCATGGCCGACCGCTCCCAGTCCTAGTCCCGGGTGCCCAAACGCGGGGCGCGCGGTTTTGTTCCCAAACGACGCCCGCGTTAGACGGAAATGGCGCGTCCCGGTCGCCCGCCAACAGCATCTCAGGCGTCTGGCAAAACCCCAGCCGCCCGGCCGCGGCATCAGGATCCATACGACGTCGAACCGGTCGTCCGGCCAGGTTTGCGGCGTCGCCGGAGCGTTCGGAAACGCCGCGTCCGCTGTGCTCCCAGGCGACGAGGACGACGCCGGCCGCCGCCGTCAAGCGCCGCCGGCAGATTCTCGCGGGGAGAGAAAATGCAAACACGAGCGCGCTCGCGCAGCGCTCATGCGTTTCGGCTTCACGTTGCCGCAGGCAGGTTCCGTTCGCGCGACGAACGGAACCGCCGGGTCAGGGTTGAAGCGGAGCGCCGAGCATCTGGAAGATCGCATATCCGATTTTGTTTCCGAGCGTCGTTCCGACGTCGGTGTCGCCTCTCCAGTGAACTCCGAGAAAGACGCGGCTGTCGGAGTTTTCCTGCTCGGCCGCCTTCAACGTATCGAAGTGCCGCAGCTTGTTTGCTGACAGATCGCACAATTGTGCGTCGTAGTCCGGAACTGGGGCGGACGGGGTAGGCTTGGCGCAGCGTACGTAGTTGAACGCGTCCACGTTGTCGCCGAGGCGCTGTGGTCCGTTGAGTTCGTCGGACTGGAAGTCAAAAGCCTTGTTGTTGTCGCCGCCGAAGAGCGAAGTCAGGACCTCAAAGAACGCCCCTCCGAAGACGGAGTGGCCGGAAGGGTAGGCAGGGAAAGGCGGCGTCAAGTTATGTCCGGCGGTGGAATTTGTATTCTGCGCCCCAAGGGCGTACCAGACAGGTTCCCAAGGCAACATCTCATGGCCGAACCCGCCCGAAGGGTGCATAGGGTGGATCCTACTTTCTTCGAATCTGATCATAGTGACCGGTCGCCAGTATTGATCTTCATATTTATAATACCAAGCGACTATTCCAGCGTCAACCATCGCAATATTCAATGAGTAATAATAATGAGCGACGTCACTCACGGTGTATTGGTCATTGTCGTCGTCGCCGGCGCCTAGGTCGGGCGCATTCTTAACAATATCACTATAGTATTTAACTAGTAACGTATCGGCGATTTGGTTATACAATCGTACGGGAGCGCATATCCCGGCCGTTCCGTCGTATGACCAAAACTGACCGGCAGTATACTCTTTAATATGTTTAGCGTCAGGCAAATTGTAACGCCCGTCTGCCCCCTTACTCTTGACCTCGTCATACCAAGATTGAAATTTTTGGCCGCCAATAGTTATCGGCGGGTCGAGCTTGAAGTCTTTTATGACGTTTCTGTATACCTGCGTCTGAATGCCGGTCGGGCCGGTAATTGTGATTTTGTCCGCCGTCGGTATCGTATCCGTGCTGATGATGAAGGGAGTCACCTTCCCCCAATTGAAGCCCAGAGCCGTCGTCATTCCGGAGACGGGATCGGGAGCCCACTGATATTCAGTCTGCTTGTCGGGGGGTTGGACCGGATTGTTGGGCTGGAAATTTGCATACCATGTGCCCTCGCCAAGCTGCGTCCCGTCGTTCGAGCGAAGGGCGATGATCAATTTCGCGACAGCGGCGCCGAAGGCCCTGCCTTTCGGGATGTCGCCCGAATGGGGATCCGCGCCAACGGCGGACAACGCATTTGTATGGTCATCCCTCAGCGATCCAAAATTATCGTCGTCATCGAAGTTCGGGTAGAGATGCAGAAGCATGACGTAGGCGGCTTCAATTAGCGCCGCAAACTCCGATGCGCCGCTCGGAGTTTGAAGCAGGACGCCAGGCAATTTGGAATTTATCCAGCCGGGATAGACGTGCTTCAGAGCGTCGGGGGCCGGTTGCGCCGCCGCCTTCTGGGCGGCGAAGGCGTTCGCCACCTCAAACATTGCGAGGTGGAGCATGGCCATTGCGTAGCTTGATCGGTGCGGGCCAAATTCCTGATAGTGGATCGGAACGCCAGCCGAATCGAATTTCGGTATGTGATCGACAGCGAGAAGGTTCAACGCCAAACAATGCCACTCGCTGAAGACGTCGCGAGGCGTCGTGGGCGCCGCGGCGCTCTTCCCGACATTCGGAAGGATACAGGTGGGATTGACCGGCGCAACGCCCGGAGTGGCGTGAGTCGCGTCGAACCGAAACGATTCGAGGCTGATGGCGTTGCTGAAGCGCTGGGACTGAAACGACGGCGGCGCAAATACCCGCGCCAGATCCTGAGCCGCCTGCGGCGATAGCGTCTGCGCCTGGATCGGCGCCGCCAAGGTCAATGACGCGAATACGAGTCCCAACGCTGTCGTCTGAAGATGGTTGCTGAAAGGCATAGCGTTCCCCTGTCACAACGAGAAACCACCGCCGGAAATTGCGTTGACGGGAGCGGCTAACGCTTCTCCAGAGGTCAAGACCCCGCAAGAACGCAAATATCGGCGTCCGCGGCAGGGAAATCCTTGCACGCTCCCGGAGCGGCGTTTGTGACGCCGATCACAGAAAATAAGCAGAACGAATCTGCGATAAGGCCGACGGGCCCGTGCGCCGGTTCCCGCGCCTTACAAGACGAACGGGATCAGCGCGGGCGTCCGTTCGGCGTAACGGTCGTAGGCCGCGCCGAACGCGCCGCGCATGACCCCTTCCTCGATCCTGAGCTTGCGCCAGAACGCGAAGACGACGAGCGCCACCGCAAGCACGCCGCGCCATTCGCCGATCCCGAGCGCGGTGCCGGCGAACATCAGGAGAAGGCCGGTGTAGATCGGATGCCGCACCCATCGGTACGGGCCGTCGACGACAAGCTCGTGATCGTGCTTGACCTGCACGTCGCCGCTCCAGTTGTCGGCGATGACGAGCCGCGCCCAGACGCAGAACAGGAGCCCCGCATAGGCGACGAC
Organism: uncultured Alphaproteobacteria bacterium; assembly: GCA_963829505.1. Lineage (GTDB taxonomy): Bacteria > Pseudomonadota > Alphaproteobacteria > Rhizobiales > Beijerinckiaceae > Roseiarcus. Next base: position 1,403,713 of record CAWHIL010000003.1, on the reverse strand, counting down.
CACGCCGAGCGTCGGAGGCCAGAGCGCCCGAGGGACGAACCTGTCGTCGAGCGGGGGAATGCCGAGGCGAGGGACTGCGATCAGAAAGACAGCGATGAGGAGCGGCGCGAAATGCGAGCGCCGCGACGAGGCGCTCTCCTGGCTCGCGGGGGTCTTCGCACGTCTGGCCATCACCTGCCAGAATGCGAGCCAGCCCGCCCACATCGCCCAAAACAGGAGTTTGAAGAGCCACGTGTAGAATGTCGGGGCGTCCATGGCGTCCCTTCGCAAAGCAGCCTTGCAAAGCCCGTTGCGCGGGTCACCCCTCCATCTGCTCGACCGACTGCACGTCGGGCAGGAAGTGACGGAAGAGGTTCTCGATGCCGTGGCGCAGCGTCGCCGTCGAGGACGGGCAGCCCGAGCAGGCGCCCTTCATCCTGAGATAGACGATCCCGTCCTTGAAGCCCTTGAAGACGATGTCGCCGCCGTCGCCGGCGACGGCGGGCCGGACGCGGGTTTCGAGAAGCTCCTTGATCGCCTCGACCGTCTCGGCGTCCTTCGCGTCGAAGAACTCGCCGGACGCAGCCTCCGCGCCGTCTCCCTCGAGGAGGGGCGCGCCGGAGGAGAAGAACTCGGTCACGACGCCGAGCACCGCGGGCTTGAGGTGCTGCCATTCGCCCTCGCCCTTGGTGACCGAGATGAAATCGCCGGCAAAGAAGACGCCCGTCACCCCCGGAAGCTCCATGAGGGCTCTGGCGAGCGGCGAGCGCTCGGCCTCGGATGCGTCGCGCGCCTCGAACGTGCCCTCGGCCATCACCGTCCGGCCGGGCAGGAACTTCAGCGTCGCGGGATTGGGGGTCGGTTCGGTCTGAATGAACATGGGGACACCTCAGACGCCTAGATAGGCCACGCGGCCCGGCCCGACAAGAACCGGCTCCCAGGCCGCGCGCCGCCCGACAGGCGCCGCGCACGCAGCGACCCTGCGCCCCATGCCAGGTCGGGGATCGCGGCGTCCCGCTGCAACTCGGCCATGTTCCTGAACTATGAGCCGCCGGCGTTTGAAAAAGGCGAGGGGCCAGCTGAAGGAGGGATCGCGATGCTGACCCGCCGGACTTTCGCCGCCGCGCTCGCCGCCGGCATGGCCGCTTCCCTCGGGCCCCGCCCGACCCTGGCCGCCGCGCCGATCGTGGCCCGAAACGTCGTTCTCGTGCACGGGCTGTTCGCCGACGGATCGTGCTGGTCCTGGGTCATTCCGTATTTGCAGAAGGCCGGGCTGAACGTGACGTCGGTGCAAAATCCCCTGACGACGCTCGAAGACGCCGTGGCCGAGACCCAGCGGGCGCTCAACCGGCAGGACGGTCCGACCGTGCTCGCGGGGCACTCGTTCTCGGGCATGATCGTGACCGAGGCCGGCGTCGACCCGGTGGTGACGGCGGTCGCTTATGTCGCGGCGCGCGCGCCCGACGCCGGCGAGGATTACGCCGCCCTCGCCAAGACCTTTCCGCCTCCGCCCGCATCGGCTGGAATTGTCTTCGACGGCGACGAAGGACGGCTGACGGAGGAGGCGTTCCTGCACGATTTCGCCGGCGACCTGCCCGAGGCGCAGGCGAAGGTGCTTTACGCCGTTCAGCAGCCGTTCCACAGGGCGCTCCTGAACGGAAAAACGAAGCACGCCGCCTGGCGGTCGAAGCCGAGCTGGTACGCGGTCTCGATCGACGATCGGACCATCAATCCCGACCTCGAGCGCTTCATGGCCAAGCGCATGGGGGCGAAGACGATCGAGGTGAAGGCGAGCCACCTGTCGCTGATCTCGCAGCCGGAGACGATCGCCAACATGATCCTCGAGGCGGCGGGGCGAAGCTGAGGTTCGAAAGTCAGCGCGTCCAGGTCTTTTTATTGCAAACTACTTGCATGTGCAATCATATCTGCCTATATGCGTCGCATGACTGACACCTCCCTTGCCGCCGTCCTGCATCTCCTCAGCGCGCAGGCGCAGATCGAAGAGCGCTTCTCCGGCCGTCTCGGCTCGATCCACGGCCTGTCGCTGAAGGACGCGCTCATGCTGATGCATCTGGAGCGCGCGCCGCGCTTTCGGTTGACCCGGATCGATCTCGCCAGGTCGCTGAGCGTGAGCCCCTCGACGATCACCCGCATGGCGGCGCCGCTGGAAAAACTCGGCCTCGTCGGCCGCGAGTCCGACCCGCGCGACGCGCGGCTGGCCTATGTCGTCCTCACCAAAGCGGGACGCAAGCTCATGGCCGACGCGGGCGCGACCTTCGCCCAACTGTCGGCCGAGGTGTTCCGGGACCGCTGGACGGAGCCCGAGATCGAGCGCCTCGCCGGCTTGCTCGGCCGCCTGACGGCGGGCCATCCGGGGGCGTCTCGGCTGACGCCCTGAGCTTGTCTCGCCGCTAAGGACCGGGCCGCCCGCTCTTGCGGCCTTGCGCCGGTCGTCTATCGTTTTCGCCTCAAGGCGACGCCACGCGAAGGGCGCGAGGGAGGGAGCCGATGATCAGCGTCTTCGACCTGTTCAAGATCGGCCTCGGGCCGTCGTCGTCGCACAGCGTCGGGCCGATGAAGGCGGCGGCCGCTTTCGTCGGCGGCCTCGCCCGCTCGGGCGCGCTTCCGCGCGTCGCCTCGGTCGAGGTGCGCCTCTTCGGCTCGCTCGCCTTCACCGGCCGCGGCCACGCGACCGACAAGGCGGTCATCCTCGGCCTCTCGGGCGTCGAGCCGGAGACGGCCGACCCGGATGAAGCCGATCGCCTCGCGGCGCTCACCCGCGCGACGAAGCGCCTGAATCTTGCGGGCCGGCGCGCCATCGCCTTCGACCCGGAGCGAGCCATCGTCTTCGACGTCGTCACGCCCGCGAGCCACCCGAACACGCTGACATTCGTCGCGCGCGACGCAGGCGATGAAATCCTCGGCGACGAGACATGGTTTTCGATCGGCGGCGGCTTCGTCGTCCGCGAGGGGGCGGACGCGGCGAGCGGAGACGAGGGGGCGGCGGTTCCCTTTCCCTTCCGCTCGGGCGCCGAGCTTCTCGCCGTGGGGAAGTCGGCGGGGCTCTCGATCGCCGAGATCCAGCGCGCCAATGAGGCGGCGCTGCGGCCTGCGGCGGCGGTCGAGGCGCGGGTCGGCGTGCTGCTCAGCGCCATGTTCGCCTGCGTCGAGCGCGGCCTTGCGACGTCGGGCGTCCTGCCGGGCGGCCTTTCCGTCGAGCGGCGGGCGCGCGCGATCCACGCGCGGCTGATCGACAACGCGCGCCGCAACGCAAGGCCGGCGCACGAGATCATGGACTACGTCAGCGTCTACGCGCTCGCCGTCAACGAGGAGAACGCGGCGGGCGGGCGCGTGGTGACGGCGCCGACCAACGGCGCGGCCGGCGTCGTCCCGGCGGTCCTGCGCTACTACCGCGACCATTGCGAGGGCGCGAGCGCGGGGGACTCTCCGATTTCGTCCTGACCGCGACCGCGATCGGCGGCCTCTTCAAGCTCAACGCGTCGATCTCGGGCGCCGAGGTGGGCTGCCAGGGAGAGGTCGGCGTCGCGTCCTCGATGGCGGCGGCCGGCCTTTGCGCCGCGCTCGGCGGCTCGAACGGGCAGATCGAGAACGCCGCCGAGATCGCGATGGAGCACCATCTCGGCATGACCTGCGATCCGGTCGGCGGCCTCGTCCAGATCCCCTGCATCGAGCGCAACGCTTTTGGCGCGGTGAAGGCGATCGCCGCCGCCTCGCTCGCGCTGCACGGCGACGGCCGCCACCGGGTGTCGCTCGACAGCGTCATCGCCACCATGCGCCAGACCGGCCTCGACATGCAGTCGAAGTACAAGGAGACGAGCCTCGGCGGCCTCGCGGTGAATGTCGTGGCGTGCTGAGGGGGCTGCAACGGGGCCGCGCGGACGTCGTCCTCAAGGAGCGATGCGCAGCATCGCGTCTCGAAGGACGCTCCAGCGGACACGGGCGGCTCCGCGAGCGTCCTTCGAGACGCCTCCCCGGATCACAGTCCGGGGATCGCGGGCTCCCCAGGACGAGGTCAGTGTTTGGGCCCACCCCTCCTTGGCAGTTACCGCCCTGCCGTAAGAAGGGCTGCTAAGACTTTGTGTCGTCGCCGCGCCTGCCGGCCCCGAACGTCAAGTCGGCGACAAAATTCATGCGGCGGGCCTCGCGGATCTGCTTTGCGCGAACGGTTGCTTCGTCGGCGCCGCCGCCGCGCCGCTTGAGTTCGGTCTTGAGTTCGGCGCGCGTCACCCCGGCCTTTTCGGCGAACGCGTTGCGCTGGACGCTCGCATTGCGGATCGCGGGCGACAGCGACGGTGCGATCAAAGCCTCCTGGGACATCGCCACGCAATGAAACGCCCGGCACATCGCGGGGCGGCGCTCGTAAATTTCGCATCCCTTCGGCCCGAGATAGACACAGTCGCCGTTGTCGCGCTGCCGGAGCATGCGCGTGCTGATGGGCAGGTCGGGACGTCTTATCAGAACAGTGTCGAGCTTCTGGGCCTCGTCCGCGCCGACTTCGACCTTCACGTTTCTGCAGCACGCCGTACAGGCGCCGCAGGCGAGGATCTTGTCCACGAGTTCAGCGCGCGCCGGGTCGGCGCTCGGCGCCGGGTCAACGAGCCGCTTGCGTTTCGCCTCGCCCATCGCTGAAGCCTCCCGCCGCGTCGGCGCCGGCCTTGCGCCGCCGCCTGCGACGCGGCTCCCGCCTCGATCTCGCGATAGTCGCGGGCGCATACATTGTCAAAGCCTTCGCCGGCCTCGCCGACAGTCCGTGCAGGCGCGGTCGGCGACCGCGTTGGCGGCGTCAGCGACGCCGCCCTACAGGGTGCGCGATCGCGACCGCGCCGGCGGCGTCAGCGACGCCGCCTACAGGCGGGCTACCGCAGCGTCTTGATGAAGCCCGCGAGGCGCATCAGGCCCTCGGGCCAGGGGCCGTGGCCGCTGTCGGCGTCGATAGCGCCGGCGGCGCCCGCGTCGATCAGTTCGCCGCCCCATTGCGTGGCGAGCGCCGCGGCCAATTCATAGTCGCTGAGCGCATGGGTGCGGCTCGCGACCACGACGCAGGGCCAGGGGAGCGGCGCGCGCGGAAGCGCCCACGGCTCGCCCGCGATCCTGGCGAGCGCCAGTTCGTCGAGCGGGGCGACTAGGAAGGCGCCGCGCACGTCGGCCCCGCCGAGCGAATGGGCGGCGGACGCAATCGCCGAGGCGCCGAGGCCGTGGCCGACGAAGAGAATGGGCCGGCTCGCCGTCGCTGCAGCCTCGGCGATCGCTCGCGTCCAGGCGTCGGCGTGGGTCGCGTTGAGATCGTCGGGCTCGACGAGGCGGGCGGTCGAGAGCTTGGCGAGCCAGCGGCTCGGCCAGTCGTCCGGCCTGCCGCCGAGGCCGGGAACGACAAAGACGTCGAAATCGGAAATGCGCATGGGGGCACCCTTAGCACGGGGCGAGCGGGATTCGAGCGGGGTCGCGCGAGGCGAACGCTCCGGGGCGACGCTTCGTCGGCCGGCAATCGCGCGATGCGGTCAAAACCCCGCTGCTTTGCGCGGCTCGATCAGTCGGGGAGCCCGGCCTTGCGGAGCCCCTCGATAAAGCGCTCGAGGGGAACTTTGTGCCGGTGGGGAACACGCACATGCCACTCGAGAATCGAGAATTGCGGATGGAGGCGCATGACTTCTCGCGCGGCGTGTTCAGCCTCTTTCGTCATCCCGAGGTGCGCGTAGTTCGCGGCGAGCAACCGCTGGCCCTCCGACGGATCATGCATGCGCAAGACCGTCTCGATCACGGCCTCATGCCGGCCCATGGTGTCGTAGGCGTCGGCAAGGCACCACAGGTACCAGTCCGGAAAGTAGGGATTGAGCCTCATCGCCTTCTGAAACAACTCGATGGCCCGATCCGGCTGACCGGCATAATTGAGCGCGTCGCCATACTCGGCGATGATGTCGCTATCGTTGGGGTTGAGCGCCAGAGCCTGACCATATTCGGCGAGGGCGCCGTCGATCTGCTTCGAATAGAGCAGCGCGTAGCCCAGTTCCGCGAAGCCGCGCGCATCGAGTCGATCGAACGCCTTGGCGCGGCGCGCGAAAGCAATCGCCGACTCCAGCGATTCGTTCGGCGACGTCGACCACGAATAGCGCCAGTCGTGGTTGTGGGTTTTCGACAGCGCGCTGTGTGCCCGGCTGTAATCGGGCGCGATATCGATGGCCTCCTCGTACAGGCGGCGTGCGTGCCGGTTTGATTCCTTGGTGAATTTGAGGAGCAGCTGCCCGCCTCTCAGCACCAGGCCGTAGGCGCGCATGTCTTGAGGGTAGTACGATTCCTGCTTTTGCTCCGCCATGTCGATTTGAACCGACATGCGCGCGGCGACGGCCCCGGCGATCTCCTCCTGAAGGTCGAACAGGTCGTCGAGCTGGACATCCAGGCGGTCGGACCAAAGCGTGCTCTCGGACGCCGCGTCGATGAGTTGGACGGCGATGCGCAGGCGCTTGTCGGCCCGGCGAAGGCTGCCGGTGAGAATGTAGCGGACGCCAAGCCGCTGCCGGACCTCCTGGGTTGGATGCTCTTTCAGGTTGAACATGAAGGCGGAGTGCCGCGCAATCACCATCAGATTGCGGAACCGCGCAAGGCTGCCGATGATGTCCTCGGCAATCCCCTCGCAGAGATGATCGTTTCGAGGGTCGCCCGAGAGGTTTGCGAGCGCCAGCACCGCTATGGTCGGGTGGCGGACCGGCTCGACGCTGGGAGCCTCGCGGGCGGCGATCGCAAGGCGTTGCCTGCCGTCGCCGATCTGCTCGACTGCGAACACCTCGATCGCCTCGGCAATGTTCTTCAGCCGTGGCTGCCCCAACGAGTGGAGGCTGAAGCCTGTCAGTTCGCCGGCCGCCAATCGAAACGCGCCCGTCACCAGGATGCCGCCAGGATCCGCCATAGCCTGGAGACGCGCCGCGACGTTGATGCAATGTCCATACGCGATCGACTCGTGGAATGTCACCTCGCCCACATTGAGGCCGACGCGAAACTGGATCGGCTCGCCGTCGCCCCAAACGGATTGGTCGCGAAACTCCGTCTGGATCTGGACGGCGAATTGCAGCGCCCTGTCGGCGTCTTCGAACAGCGCCAGGATGCCGTCGCCCGACAGGTTGGCGATCTCGCCGCCGTAGTCGCCGATCAAGCCGCGGAAGAGCTGAATGGAGCGCGTCACGTGGTCGACGCTGCCGACCTGGTCCTGCTCCATGCGCCGGCTGAATGCGACCATGTCGGCGATCATCACGGCGGCGGGCTTCGCCTGCCGGTGTCGGTCCGCCGAAACAGTCGTTGAACTCGAGGGATGTCATCGCCTCGCCCCAGAGGGACCCAATCATAATAACACAAGCAAACTTCGCGAGCGAGCATGCAATTTGGGCGCCGCCATATTGCGGCGGGCCAAAGGGCGGATGACACTGGGAAATTCGAGAAAGCGGCTGAACGAGAGGATCATGACAAGCGAAACGCGGGGGGATGAACTCCGGCGGAGACCGGCCAAGCCGGGGGACTATCCCTTCGCGGTCGGCCTCTATCTCGACGGCGCGGAACGATACCTCTCGAAGATCGGCCGATGGAGCCGACCGCGCATCGCCGCGAAGTTTCGCCGCGGCTACAAGCCTGCCTATGCGTGCGTGCTGAGCCTGCGAGGCGAGGACGTCGGCTGGATGCAGGTGGTGGAATCTGTCGGCCGTCTGCACTTGCAGCAGCTTCATCTCGTCGAGTCACACCGCGGACGGGGTTTGGGCACGCGCCTGATGGAGGACCTGCTCGGCCGTGCGGAGGCCGCCGGCAAGCCGGTGACGCTCGACGTGATGCACGGCAATCGGGCGCGGCGCCTCTATCTCCGCCTCGGCTTCCGCCAGACCGGCAGGGACGCGGACAAGGTCCAGATGATCTGGCGCCCGCGCCGCGGGTGAGCGCGGCGGGGTCCAGTCAGGCGGCCGAGGACAGGCGACGCGCGCCCGGTCTCGTCAGCGCTTGTTCGGATACCCGACCTGCATGCCGCTGACCTGCATTCCACTGACCTGCATGCCGCTGCCGAGTTGCATGCCGCTGACCTGCATGCCCGCCCGGCTGCGGTCCGCTGAATCGGCGCCGGCCCGCAGGGCGCCCATGAGTAGGATTTGCTCGAACGGGCCGGCTTCGGTATCCAACCTAAGAGAAAAGTCGCCTTTTTCGTATTCCCAATAGGCCAAGTTGTCGTCCCCGGAAAATTCCCATTCCCTGGCGAGCACGCCTGACTGCTCGAGGCTTGATCTGCCCCCTCTCCATATACTTGCGTCGATTGTCAGTCCTGTCCCGTGGACAAGGAAAATCGCGGGTTTTGGCAAAGGGTAAATTGCGCCTTCGAAGCTAAACGCGTAGATTCTAGCGAAATTCGCGGCCCCGGTATTTATTGTAATAACGGTACTTGGCGACGCCGCCAACGCAGGCGCGGACAAATCGAATGTTGTAGGGGCGGGCGGGACCACGATAGGAGGTATTGAAGCTATTGTAGCTCCCGCAGGAATTATCGCCGGGTCTCCAGTAACCGTCTGCCCGACGGCAAGACCAGAAAGCGATTTTGGGCTCAGAGTAGGCGAGCCAGCGACGGTGGAAACCACCAGGGTTATCGTGCCAAAGGCGGTAAATTGTCGCTGAAGAAAGTAATTACCCCCAAATGGATTTGTGTCTTTGCTGTCAAAGCTAAGGCCCTTCACCAGCCGTCCGTACAGCTTGATACTTGATGGAGTTAGTAAAGTTTCAACCATAATTTGGCTCCTAAACTTTGGTGGGCGTCCTAATTCATATCCCGGCCGCGATCGCCCGCTCGCGGTAAGTCATTTTCGGCAGCAATCTACCAATTTCCGGCGTTATCGTGCGCACTGAATGGCTGTGGCTCCGCGGACCCGGCGGCGCCAGACGCGGGCCGACTGCGACGCTCCCAATCTCGCGCCACGCAAAGCTTTCGACCAGCGCGCGCCGATAGCGTCCGCCGCTCATCGCCTGTTCCATTGCGATCATCGTGGCGGCGACGTCGACATAGGAAAAATCGTCGGCCTTGAGGCGCTTCCACGTTTCCGCGAGCATGACGCCCGCATAGTCGCGGGCGTCGGCGAGCGCCGCGCGCAGCGCGTCACAGTCGCGCGCGAAGGCCGCTTCGAAAGCCGGCTGAACCCTGGCCGCAATCTCCGGTTCGTCGCGGACCCGCCGCGTCGCCTCGGCGACGTCGCGCGGAATCACATTCCGCTCGACCAGAAGCTCCTGGAAGAGATCGACGAAGACGTCGAACAGGGCGCCCGTCAACGGCTGGGACAGTTTGTGCTCGTCGTCCCAGCCTTGAGAAAATTCCGACAGCCTCACGTCGTTGCTGGCGAGCCGGATCTGGTCGTGCGGCGACAATTCGGCGAACCGGTCGAGCTCGTTGAAGACGTAGAGATTGCCGTGCGTCTCCTCGAGAAGGTGTGCGATCAGCGACTCGAAATGGAGCGATGCGATCAGCGCGGTCGTGTCGGCAGCCGACTCGTGGAAGCCGAAATACTCGCCGCGCTCGCCCGCCGGCGACGGCACGCCGACGGTCGAATAGATGATGAGATGGCCGAGTTCGTGGGCCATGACGTCGAAGTTCAGCGCATAGGGCAGCAGCCCTCCCGCCGGCGCCGGATGCGCGCCGATCTCCATGAAGCCGTAGCCCGCGTAGGCGTTGTCGAGATTGGGCAGGATCGCGATCTCGAGCTGGGGATAGTCGCGGGCGAAATGCCACTCGATCGGCCGCCCGAAATAGCGTTCCCAGACGTCGAGCACGAAGCGCACCGTGCCGAACACATGCGCTTCCGCGAATTCCACCGTCCCCACAGGAATGCGGTCGAAGTTTCCGTCTTCGTCAGGGCAGACCGGGTGATGAATGGGTCCGCGAAACGGCGGCAGATCGAGGCGCGGGGTTCCGAGCGGGCCGGGATTGACTTCGTAGGGATGGCGCTTGTCGACCGGGAAGATGAGCCGCATCCGCTCGTCGGCCGGCCCGGGTCCTATCGTGCCCGGCGGGCTCGAAACGCTGATCGTCTCGGGAGGCCATTCTGGATGCACATAAGGCGGCTTCGGAAAAAGCCTGAAACGAACGCCGCCCGCGCAGCATTGCCCGTCCACGTTCCCTCCAGGCGCGAGCAGACCTTAATTGTTAACTACAGTCAAGAGCGCTTCATTGATTTCCTTTCAAGTAAACCCATTCCCGAAGCACGACGGCGTCGAAGGCCGAAGCGTTTTCGCAGCCCCAACGGCGGGCGAAGTCTTCAATGTCGTCCGGCATCGGCTGACCGAGACGCTGTTCAAAGAACCACAGCCGCAGGGCGGCGCCCTGGAGCTCCGACCCTGCGGCAAGGGGCCGCGTCGAACCTGCTGCTTCGATCACGTCCGCTTTCCTTCGCGCGCGCTCCGAGAGCCGCGTATACGCGCCGCTCAGCCGCAATTCGTCGAGAAGGGACGATTGCAGCGATCCCCTGAAGCGATCGCGCAGCGCATCGAGGCGCCCCTCGTCGTCGACCAGGCGCTCCATGGACGTGAGGGCGAGATCGTTCGCGGCCATCCAGCGGTCGAGATCGGCGCGCGCGAAAAGCCCGAGCCGGCTGCGAAGCTCGGCGAGCGTCGCCCGGGCGGCGTCGCGCGACACTTCGGCCGGCGGGAATGCGCCGAAGGACGCAACGCGCCGCAACAGCGCCCGCGCTTCCACCTCCCGGTAGGCGTCCGGGCCTTCGATCCGCAACTCATCAAGGATCCGCTGCGCGGACGGAGGAACGGCTTCGTCGTCCTCGGCGCGGGCGGCGAATGCAGCCCACAAATGGGTCGGTTCGAAATGGAATCCGGCGCTGGCCGGCGCGCTCGGCGCCGCTTCCTGCATCGCCGCCAGCATGGCGAGCGCGTCGAGCCGCTTCTGATCGACCCGGCCCGTCGGCAGCCAGTCGCGCAGCGCCGCCGCTTCCGGCTCGGCGACGCCCTGCGCCGCCGCAGTTTCCAGCAACGCCGGCCAATTGCGTTCGGCGAAAAACAGCGACTTGGCGTAACGCTCCAGCGACAAGCGCGACTCGGCGCCGAGGACGCCCTCGCGCTCGGCGGCGGCGAGCGTCGCGCGAATGTTGACCATCGGCTCCGACGCGGCGAGGTATCCGATCTCCGCCGGCCCGTGCACGACGGCGACCTCGTCGTCGTCCTCGAGCGCGCCGTCGCGAAACGCCTCGAAAATCCTGCCGACGCCGCGCATGCCGAACGCATGCAATTCCGCCGCCCGCAGCGCGCCCATGCTGGCGCTGCCGAAGACGGGAACGCCCTCGGAGATCGCCCACAGGATTTCCTTGTGCCAGACCGAGGGCGCGCCCGAGAAATATCCGTCGATGATGCCGATGGCGCGCGGACGGCGCCGGGCTGCGCGATAGACGTCGCCCTGGGCGACGGGAGGCAGGGCGATGAAGTCTCTGGCCGCAATGAGATCGCTGGATGCGAGCGTCGGGCCGACGAAAACGATGAGGCTCACGACCGGCGGCCCTGCGCGGCGAGCGCCCGCGCTCCAGGCGCATATTGAGAGGGATCGTGATCCGATCCTTCGAGACCGGGAACCACGACCCGCGCCACCGGTATGCCGAACCGAGGTTGCGTCAGATCGACGGCGACGACCTGCGACAGCCCGATCGACCGAAGTCTGTCCAGCAGCCATGCGACCTCGGCTTCGGGGCTGTCGCACTCCATGTCTGGAGCGGACTGGAAGCTTCGCGCCGGCGCCGAGCGCGCGATCGTCTGAGCCGCGCCGACGTTTCGCCGGCGCATCGTTGCGGGATCGTAGTCGACGGGCTGAATGTCCTCCCGCGCTCCGATGATGTAGGTCGCACGAACCTGCGCCGCTTCCAGGATCGCTCCCCGCAGCGCCACGGCGCGCGTCGGATGGCAGGCATAGCCGACGCCGAAGTGGCTGATGTCGACGGCGCGATCGACGACGAGGCCGTGGAAGACGCAAATGCCGGCATCGGTCGTGATGTCCCAGACGGCGACCTCGAGCTCGGCTTGCGTCAGGCGATCGAGGATCGCGCGCGCCTTGGGGTCGTCCACGGTCGCGAGATCGAGGCGTCTGACGTCCTGCTCCGCCGCCGGCGTTCGATGCCAGAGGCTGGCGGCGTCGCGCTCGATGACTTCGCAAAGGCCGTGTCTGACCGCCTCGGCGAAGCGATTGCCTGACGCGAGCCCGTTGGTGCTCATGGCGAAGCAGCCGCTCGGCGTCGGACCGGATGTTCTGTAGTCGGCGTGAACGATTTCGAACGGCAGCCAGATGGGGCTGTCCTCGCTGAAGTCCGCCCCTCGATCCACAGGATCGGAAGATGGGGGTCGAAGCGACGGCCCGGCAGGCGCGCCAGTCCATCGACGTCGATGACGGGCAGCCGGCGCTCGAGATCTGCAAAAGAGGCGAAGCGCAGGGGAAGGCCGATGTTTTCGGCATGCCAGGTTTCCGCGGCCTCCATCAGCGCGGATGCTTTCGCGGAGGCGACGTCGACGCCTTTGCCGTTGAACACGGCGCTTGAGCGTGCGTTGGGCCGGCAGACCATGACGACCGGTATTCCCGAGCGGTCCAGCCCGGTGAGATCGGCGATGCGGGTGATGCCGAATTCGGTCGAGAATCCGGTGACGCGCGCGATGGTCTCTTCGGGAGAGAGCCGTCGCTGACCCTTGTCGAGAAGGTTCGCGCCGGACCCCGCGTTCCGGACGCCATGACCCCGCTTTTGCCTCACCTTCGAGCGCTCCTGCTCTTTCTGAAGGATTTGGAAGCGTTTGGAAGCTTTTGGAAGCGCCCGGAAACGGAGGTTGAGGCGCGCTGCGACGACCGGAGGAGGGGCCGCCCGCGCCCTTACGCCTCGAGTTCGCTGTCCCAGTAGAGATAGTCCATCCAGCTTTCGTGCAGGTAGTTCGGCGGGAACAGGCGGCCGTTCTGGTGCAGGTCATGCACCGTCGGCTGATAGGGCGGCCGCGCCGGGAACATCCGGGCGACCGAGGGCAGCATGTCCGCCTTCTTCAGGTTGCAGACCGAGCAGGCCGCGACGACGTTCTCCCAGCAGGTCATGCCGCCCTTCGAGCGCGGGACGACATGGTCGAAGGTCAGTTCCTCGCGCTCGCCGCAATACTGGCAGGAGAAGCGGTCGCGCAGGAACACGTTGAACCGGGTGAAGGCGGGATGGCGGCTCGGCTTGATGTAGCTCTTCAGCGACACGACCGAGGGCAGCTTCATCTCGAAGGAGGGGCTGCGCACGCGGGTGTCGTATTCGGAGAGGATGTTCACCCGGTCGAGAAAGACCGCCTTGATCGCGTCCTGCCAGCACCAGATCGACAGGGGGTAATAGCTCAACGGGCGGAAGTCCGCGTTGAGCACCAGAGCCGGGCAGTTCCCCGGGGTGAGTCCCTGAACATGAACCGTCACGAAGGACGCTCCGATGTTTTTGAGCCAACCTACCGAGCCGGACCGCACCCGACCGCGCGCGATTACTCTACAGCTAGCGTGACGCCCTTGTGAAGGCTACAAAATCCATGGCGTTTTCAAGACGTTGCGACGATCGGCGCAGCGAATCAGTCATGCGCCCTGGCCTCGATCGCCTCCATGTCGGCGTCGGAAAGACCGAAGTGATGGCCGATCTCGTGGACCAGCACATGCGTGACCACCGCCTCCAGCGTGTCCTCGCCGTCGCACCAGAAGTCGAGCAGCGGGCGGCGGTAGAGCCAGACCATGTTCGGCAATTGCCCCGTCTCGTCGGCCGCGCCCCGCTGCGCGAGGCCCTGGCCGCGGAAAAGGCCGAGGAGGTCGAACTCGCTCTCCGCCCCCATCTCGTCGAGCGTCTCGTCGTCGGGAAAGTCGACGACCTGGATCACGACGCCTTCGCAGAGGCGCCGGAAGCTCTCCGGCAGGCGGACGAAGGCCGCGTCGGCCAGCGCCTCGATCTCCGCCAGCGTCGGCGCGCGCCTCGGCGCCTCCGCGATCGCCGTCATGGCCGGCCCTCGCCGTCGAGCGGTTTGCCGTCGAGCGATCTGGCCCCGGCGGCCTCGAGGCCGTCGACCAGGCGGCGCGTCCGCTCGGCGAGCGCGGCCCGCACCTTGTTGGCGGCGTCGGGGAATTCGGCGAGCACCCGGCGGAACGTGTCGCGCGGGATGAGCGCCACGACCGTCTCCTCGGCCGCCCGCGCCGCGACCCGGCGGGCGACCGGCGCGTAGAGCGCGCTCTCGCCGACAAGCGCGCCCGCCGGCGCCCGCCGCGCGGTTTCGGGCGCACGCGGATCCTCGAGGAGAAGGGCGCCGGAGAGGACGAAATAGCCGGCTTCGGCGGCTTCGCCCGCGCCGAACAGGGGCTCGCCTTCGCGCAGCCGCTTCCTCTCGCAGGAGAACGCGATGAGCTGCACCGCCTCCCGCGGCATGAGGCTGAACGGACGGGTCCGCATCAGCCGGCCCACGTCCGCCCCGAGCGTCACCCGGAGCGTTCCTCGGCGGCGGCGGCGGCGGCCGCGGGCGCCATCAGCTTGTAGCCGCCGGACTCGGTGATAAGCAGCCGCGCGTCGGCCGGGTTGTCCTCGATCTTCTGCCGCAGACGGTAGATATGGGTCTCGAGCGTATGCGTCGTCACATTGGGGTTGTAGCCCCAGACGTGCTTCAAAAGCGCCTCGCGCGGCACCGCCTGCTCGCCGGCGCGGTGCAGGAAGCGCAGGATCGCGGCCTCCTTCTCGGTCAGCCGGAGCTTGACGCCCTTGGCGTCGACGAGGTTCTTCGACGCCGGCCGGAAGGTGAACGGACCGACCTGGAACTCGGCGTCCTCGCTCGATTCGTACTGCCTGAGCTGCGAGCGGATGCGCGCCAGCAGCACGACAAAGCGAAACGGCTTGCCGACATAATCGTTCGCCCCGGAGTCGAGGCCCTGGACCGCATCGGCGTCGGACACATGCGCGGTCAGCATGATGACCGGCCGGCGATAGCCGTCGCGCCGCAGGCGCTTGACCACGTCGCGGCCGTCGGCGTCGGGAAGGCCGACGTCGAGGATGACGAGGTCGGGGGCCGTCTCGGCCACCGCAACGAGCGCATCGCGGCCGCTCGCCGCGGTCGCCACCTCGAACTCCGGATGGAGGGCGAGTTGGTCGAGGAGGACGGCTCTGAGATCGGCGTCGTCGTCGACGATCAGGATTCGCCGAATTTAAGTCATAGCCGCATGTTTAGCGGCTGCGCCGGCTGGGGGCTAGTGCGGGCGGCCCGCGGCCGGCCATCAGGGCGAGGAGGCCCTTCATCAGCGCCGCCGGGCTCGGCGGGCAGCCGGGGATGACGAGGTCGACCGGCAGGACGGCGGCGACGCCGTTGGCGACCGCGTAGCTGCCGGCGAACGCGCCGCCGTCGATGGCGCAGGCGCCGGAGGCGACGACCCATTTGGGCGCGGGCGTCGCGGCCCATGTTCGCGCCAGCGCCTCGCGCATGTTGAGGGTCACCGGTCCGGTGACCAGGAGAACGTCGGCGTGGCGGGGCGAAGCGACGAAGCGAAAGCCGAACCGCTCGATGTCGTAGAAGGCGTTGCCGAGCGCGTGGATCTCGAGTTCGCAGGCGTTGCACGAGCCCGCGTCGACGTGACGGATCGCAAGGCTGCGCCCGAGAGTCTTCTGTGCGGCCGCCTTCACCGTCTCCGCGAGGGCGGCGAGTTCGGGATCGCCGGCGTCGGGAGCGGCCTCGGTCAGCGGCGGCAGAAGGCCCTGAAGTAGCGCGTTTCGCATGGGGCTAAAGATCACATCCGGAATAGGAGCCGTTGAACGACTTGTTGCACAAGGGGAAGTCGGCGACGATGTTTCCCTCGATCGCCGCCTCGAGCAGCGGCCAGTGCAGCCACGAGGCGTCGCGGAGATGGCAGCGGGCGACCGTTCCGTCCTCGCCCAGGCGAACGTGGACGAAAACGTCGCCGCGGAAGCTTTCGGCAAACGCAAAACCCTCGCAGGCCGAAGCGGGGACGAGCGGCCCTGCGCGAACCCAACCCTCGGGAAGGCCCGTGAGCAGGGCCTCGATCATGTCGAGGCTTTCGCCGACCTCGGCGATGCGGATCCAGATGCGGGCGTTGACGTCGCCGTCGCCGCGGACCGGGACCTTGAAGGCGAGCGCGTCATAGGGCGGGTAGGGATGGTCGCGCCTGGCGTCGAAATCGCGTCCCGAGGCGCGCCCGACGACGCCGCCGGCGCCGAAGCGGCGCGCGAGTTCTGGACGAAGCGCGCCCGTTCCGACAGTGCGGTCCTGTAGCGAGGCGGTGTTGTCGTAGAGCCGCACGAGCTTCGGGAAGGTCGCACGCGCCTCGAGAACAAGCGACAGGATCGCGGTCATCCCCTCGGGCGCGCAATTGACGGCGACGCCGCCGGGAACGATCGCGTCCATCATCAGCCGGTGGCCGAAGGCGACCTTGGCGGCGCGCAGCGTCCGCTCGCGCAGGACGCCGCAATGGGCGTGCAGAATCGCGAAGGCGGCGTCGTTGCAGATCGCGCCGATGTCGCCGAAGTGGTTGGCGAGCCGTTCGAGCTCGGCCATCACGCCGCGTAAGGCTTGCGCGCGCGGGGGCGCCTCGCAACCGAGCGCGGCCTCGACGGCGCGGGCGAAGGCGAAGGCGTAGGCGACCGTCGAATCGCCGCTGACCCGCCCGGCGAGCGTCGCCGCGCGCGTCAGGCTCGCGCCGCGCATCAGCGCGTCGACCCCCTTGTGCGTATAGCCCAGCCGCTCCTCGAGGCGCACGACCGCCTCGCCGCCGGCGTGGAAGCGGAAGTGTCCGGGCTCGATGATCCCGGCGTGAACGGGGCCGACCGGGATCTGGTGCAGTCCGGGCCCCTTGGCCTCGAGAAAGGCGTAAGGGTCCGCCGCGCCGTCGTGGGCGGCGCGGTCGCCGAGCGGATGACGCAGCCGCCAGCGGCCATGATCGAGCCAGCGCCGCCCGTCCGGCGCCCCGAGCGCCAGGAATCCATAGAGATCGCAAGCCGCCCGCTCGAGCCGGCCGGCCGGCGGATGAAGCGCGGCGATCGACGGGAACGCGCCGCGGTCGCAGGGCATGTCGACGATTGCGACCGCGTCGTCGGCCTCGCGGAGCGCGAGCCGCATCCGGCCCTCGTCGCCCCACAGGCTGACGAAGGTCGCCTCGCCTGCGGCCATGCGGCGGCCCGCCTCGAACCAGGCGGCTTCGGCGCGGGCGGGGCTCACGGGAGGACTCCCCGTCGCGAACCCTCACCCGGCGGCTCTTCGACCTTCCCCCTCGGGGGGACGGTGGACGGCGCCAGCCGGCCGGATGAGGGGATGCGACGCTGCTCCATCCGTCGTCCCCTCACCTCAGTTGCGCCGCGACGTGCTCGAACCACGTCACGAGCGGCGGCGGCAGCCAGACGCCCGCGATGAGGACGAGCGCGAAATGCGCGAGAATGGGCAAGGGCGAGGATGTCGTCTTCGCCGTCGGGCCGGAGGGCTCGCCGAAGGCCATCGCCTGGGCCCGGAAGAGTAGCGCGCCGAGCGCCAGCAGGAGACCGAAGGCGAGCGGCAGAGCCAGCCACGGAGAGCGCGCGAAGGTCGATGTCAGGATCAGAAACTCGCTCATGAAGACCCCCATCGGCGGCAGGCCGACGATGGCGAAGACGCCGAACAACAGGCTCCAGCCGAGCAGGGGATGGGAGACGGTGAGGCCGCGAATATCGGCGATCTTCTGCGTGCCCTTGACCTCGGCGATCTGGCCGACGGTGTAGAAGATCGCCGACTTGGTCAGGCTGTGCATCGCCATGTGCAGCAGCGCGGCGAAATTGGCGACCGGACCGCCGACGCCGAAGGCGAAGACGATGACCCCCATGTGCTCGATCGACGAATAGGCGAACAGCCGCTTCACGTCGCGCCGGCGGTAGAGCATGAAGGCGGCGAACACGACGGAAACGAGGCCGAGCGTCGCCATGAGGGGTCCTGGCGCGAGCGCGCGGGGGTTGGCGTCGAGCAGAAGCTTGAAGCGCAGCACCGCATAGAGCGCGACGTTGAGCAGAAGGCCGGAGAGAACCGCCGAGATCGGCGTCGGGCCCTCCGCGTGCGCGTCGGGCAGCCAGGCGTGCAGCGGCGCGAGACCGACCTTCGTGCCGTAGCCGAGCAGCAGGAAGACGAAGGCCAGATCGAGCAGCGCCGGGTCGAACTCGGGGACATGGGCGATGAGGCTCGTCCACAGCATCGCCTGAACGCCTTCGCCGACCACCGGCTCGGCCGCCATGTAGATCAGGATCGTTCCGAAGAGAGCGAGCGCGATGCCGACGCTGCCGAGGATGAAATACTTCCACGCCGCCTCGATCGCCGCCTGCGTCCGGTAGATCCCGACCATCAGCACCGTCGTCAGGGTCGAGAGCTCGATGGCGACCCACATCAGCCCGATATTGTTGGCGATGAGCGCGAGATTCATCGAGAACAGCAGGAACTGGTACATCGCGTGGTAGAAACGCAGATGCGTCTCTGTCAGGCGGCCGGTCTCGATCTCGTGCGCGATATAAGTGGCGCTGAAGACGCTCGCGGTGAACCCGACGAAGGTGTTGAGCACAATGAAGACGACGTTGAGGTCATCGACCATGATGGCGGCGTTCGGGGCGGGCGATACGAAAAAGAGCGCCACCGAGGCGATGAAGGCGCCGAGAGCCGCCGCTACGTTGACCGCCGCCGACAGGCGATAGGACGGCAGCCAGGCGAGCAGCGCCGCGGTCGCCACGGGCAGCGCGAGAAGGACGATGCTCGCGGCAAGTCCGGGGCTCATCGGTCGCGTCCCCTGAAGCTGTCGAGGGCCTGACCGTCGATCGTCTCGAACCGCTCGCTGATGCGGAAGAGGAAGACGCCGATCACCACCAGCGCCACCAGCACCGAGAAGGCGACCGAGATCTCGACCACGAGCGGCATGCCCTTGGCGCCGGCGGCGGCGAGGATGAGCCCGTTCTCGAGCGACATGAAGCCGACCACCATCGACACGGCGTTCCGCCGGACCACCATCATCAGCATTCCGAGCAGCACGACCGAGAGCGCAAACGCGAGGTCCTCGCGGGCGAGCACGTCGGCGTCGCCGGCGATCCGCAGCATCACCACCTCGGAAAGCGCGACGAGGGCGAGGCCTGCGAGCATGGTCGGCCCGACGCCGACGACGTTCTCGACGTCCCGCTGAATGCCGAGCTCGGCGATGACACGGTGCAGGGCGAGCGGCACGATGACCGCCTTGAAGGCGAAGGCGATGAACGCGGTGACGTAAAGGTGGCTCGCGTCCTGCACGTAGGCCTGCCATGCGACCGAGAGCGAGAGGACGACCGCCTGGAGGGAGTAGACGTTGAGGAGCGCGTAGAGCCGGTTCTGGTAGAGCAGCATGAAGCTCACGAGCACGAGGCCGCCGGCAAGCAGGTGCGAAACGTCGAACGCGAGGCCTCTCATTTCAGCGTCCTCGACACGAACAGGAGAAGCGCGCCGAGGAAGCCGAGCATCAGCGCCGCGCCGACGAAGTCGGGCACGCGGAAGACCCGCATCTTGGCGATGCTCATCTCGAAGACGCCGAGCGCGACCCCGGCCGCCATCAGCTTCGAGGCGTAGACAAGCGCCCCGATGAACCGGTCGACGACGCTCGCATCGGCGATGGCGACCCCCCAGGGCGCGAAGACGCAGATGATGAGCGAGACGTAGAGCGCGAGCTTCAGCATCGCGGCAAGCTCGATCACCGCGAGATGACGTCCCGAATATTCGAGGATCATGGCCTCGTGAACCATGGTGAGCTCGAGGTGGGTGGCCGGATTGTCCACGGGAATGCGGCCGTTCTCGGCGAGCGCCACGATGATGAAGGCGACGAGCGCCATGCCGAGCGAGACGCGCAGGCCGACCACGCCCGAGGTCATGAAGGCCGCGACGGTCGAGAGTTGCGTCGAGCCGGCGACGAGGGCGAGGGTGAAGACGATGACGATCATGGCCGGCTCGGCGAGTGCGCCGAACAGCGACTCGCGGCTCGAGCCCAAGCCCCCGAAGCTCGTTCCGACGTCGAGGCCGGCGAGCGCCAGAAAGAACCGCCCGACGCCAAGAAGCGCGATGATGGCGATGAGGTCGGCGGACCAGGAGAAGAGGAGACCCGTGGCGAAGGTCGGGATCAGCGCCGCGGCGACCCAGGTCGAGGCGAAGACGATGTAGGGCGTGACGCGGAAGAGCCACGAGGCGCTGTCGGCGACGACAGCCTCCTTGCGGGCGAGACGGACGAGATCCCGGTACGGCTGGATGAGCGGCGCCCCCTGCCTGCGGGCGATGCGCGCCTTGGTCGTCCGGACGACGCCGGTGAGCAGCGGCGCGATCAGGATGACGAGGGTCATCTGCAGAAGCTGGAAGCCGAGATCGACCATCATGGCCAGGACGCCAGCACGATCAGAAGCGTGACGAGGGCGCCGAACACGACGCCCAGATACTGCCGGGTGGTCAGGTATTGCAGGCGGTTGAGGCGTTCGGCCGCCCAGTCGATCGCCACGATGACCGGCAGATAGAGGGCGCTCCACATCCGGTCGCGCAGTTTCAGGTCGAAATGCGCCACGCGCGTCTCGCCGGGCGCCGGCATGTCGATCCGCTCCTCCATCATGAAGGCGATCCGCCCGAACACGCGGCGGACCGGCTGGCTGAAACTTTCGCCGCTGTACTGGGTCGACGGCGCGGCATCGGGAAAGCCGCAGTCCCAGGCAGGCGCCCGCCTCAGCGTGGCGGAGGCGAAACGATGGATGACGGTCGAGGCCATCGTCGCCGACATCAGGATGAAAAGAGCGACGAGCAGGCCGTTGTAGGAACTGCGGCTCGCCGCGACCGGCGCGATCGAGAGCCACGGCATCGTCGACTGGTTCGGCATGTGGGCGCCGACCGCAAGCTCGGTCGCGCCTTTCAGCGCGTCGATCGCGAGACCGGGAAAGACGCCGGCGAGCAGGCAGAGGAGGGCGAGGGCGCCCATGGCGGCGAGCGAAAACCGGTCGACCTCGCGCGCGGCTCGCGCCGGCTCGCTCCGCGGGCGCCCGAGAAAGGGAATGCCGAAGGCGCGCACGAAGCAGGCCGCCGCCAGCGCCGCCGTCAGCGCGACGCTGGCCCCGACCGCAGGCGCGAGGATCTTCAGGGTCCATTGCGGAAAGCCCGGCCCGAGCAGCACGGCTTGCAGGATCATCCATTCCGACACGAAGCCGTTGAGCGGCGGCAGGGCAGAAATCGCAGCGGCGCCGACCAGCATGAAGAGGCCGGTCGCCGGCATGCGGTTGAGAAGGCCGCCGAGGCGGTTCAGCCGCCGTTCGCCGGTCGCCATGAGAACGGCCCCGGAACCGAAGAACAGCAGGCTCTTGAACAGCGCGTGGTTGAAGGCGTGCAGGAGGGCGGCCGTCATCGCGAGCGCCGCCGCGGCCTCGAACCCGCTCGCCCAGAAGGCGTAGGCGAGGCCGATCCCGACGAAGATCAGCCCGAGGTTCTCGATCGTCGAGAAGGCGAAGATCCGCTTCAGGTCGTTGTCCATCAGCGCCTTGAGGATGCCGATCAGTCCGCTCGCCGCGCCGACGACGAGGACCGGGATGGCGAGACGCCAGTCCGGCGGACCCGCAAGGTCGAACGCGATGCGGATGAAGGCGTAGACGGCGACCTTGGTCATCGCGCCGCTCATCAGGGCCGATACGTGGCTCGGCGCCGCCGGATGGGCGAGCGGCAGCCAGACGTGCAGCGGGACGAGTCCCGCCTTGGAGCCCGCGCCGATCAGGGCTGCGAGGAAAATGAAAAGGGCGAGGCCGGCGGCGGGGGGTGAGGCGCGGATCGATTCGAACGCATATCGGCCATTTTCGCCCGCGAGCAGCGCGAAAGCGACGAGGAGCGCCATCGTGCCGATGCTCGCCATGACGAGATAGACGTAGCCGGCGCGCGCGTTGTTATCCTCCTTGTGGTGGACCATGACCAGCGCCCAGGAGGCGAGCGACATGAACTCCCACGACAGGAGGAAGGAATAGGCGTCGGCGGCGAGGAGGGTCAGATTCATTCCCGCAAGGAAGGCGGGAAAGAACGGCAGCACGCGGCCGGGAGCGCGC
The DNA here is from genome assembly GCA_963829505.1 of uncultured Alphaproteobacteria bacterium. Lineage (GTDB taxonomy): Bacteria > Pseudomonadota > Alphaproteobacteria > Rhizobiales > Beijerinckiaceae > Roseiarcus. The sequence continues at coordinate 1,381,646 of CAWHIL010000003.1, read as the reverse complement.
TCGTGGCGGCCATAGCCAAGCGCGTAGAGGCTCGCGGCCGCAGCCGTCAGGTTGACGACGACGAGAAAGAACGCCGACAGCGGATCGACGTTGAACCACATACGAACCCAGGGGACGCCGAGGGGGAGAACCAGGGCTTCGCCCGTGACGCCGAAGAGGGCGGAAACCGCCGCGACAAGGAGGAGGCAGGAGATCGCGAGCGCGCCGCCGTAAATCAGCGCGCGGCCAAAGCGCTTGTCGAAGACGAAGGGCCCCGCGACGGCAAGGGCCAGGAAAGCCGCATCCCCCTCGAGGAAAGGCGCCGCTCCGCTCATTGCGGCGCGCTGTCAGGCCGCCAGTTCGGATATCTGCCCAATGTCGCCGCCGCTAAATACGAAATATCGTCGTGAGTTGGCGGAGCATAGCAGGATTCGTTTCCGCGTTAAGGCGGTCGCGCCGCTCCTCACGAGTTCTCGCGATGCGGTCATAGGTCGCGGTCGCTCATGGCCTCAACGTCAGGAGCCGAGCCCCCGACCGCTTCAGGTCCTCCTCGGCGCCCGTAAGGGGGAAGGATGTCACGTTGTTCCACAATTGCACGAGGTCGCCGTAGTGGGGCGAGAGGATGTGCCCCGACTGGCCGGTCGTGATCATGAAGCGCGATTGCTCCGGGTCGGAGAGATCGTAGAGGCCGCGGAAGCCCGCGCCGTGGGTGCGGGCGAAGGGCTGATCCTTCGGCGTCTCGAACCCGCCGCCGCGGTCGAGCGTGTAGAAACCGCCGCTCGAGGCGACGCTGAGATCGCTCATGCGGTCGAGCACGGGAACATGGCTGAAGACGCGGTGCTGGAGCAGGCTCACGTGCTCTGCGCCCCAGCGCCACTTGGTCATGTCGGGTCCCTCGCGCTGAACGAGGAGCGCCAGACCGTCGTCGAGCGCCCGGCCGAGCGTCGCCTTGCATTCCGGATCGGGCTTGTCGGGCGCGCCGCACCAGTCGGGATGGTCGGTCATCAGCGAAATCAGGGTCGAGGCGGCGAAGGGACCCTTCGCCTGCATGTCGAGGCCCGTCTTCTCGTCGATCAGGGCGCCGTGCAGCGCGCGCATGAAGGCGGTGAAGATCAAGGGCTCCGGCCGCTCCTTGTCCATGATCCCGTCCCAGCCCGCGAGCATCGCCTGGGCCTGGCGCGCCCGCTCGCCGGAGGGCGCAATTCGCGCGACGAAGGGCTTCAGCGCCAGCGCCGCGAGCGACAGGCGGTCGCCCTGCATGGCGGCCGAGGTGTCGAGGCTGTGCTTGTCGATCGTGTCGAAGAACTCCTGGATCCGTCTTGCCCGGAACGTCTCCTCCCAGTCCTGTCCGAATGTCGGCTGATGGTCGTCGGCGACATTGGCGTTGTTGGCGTTGAAGGCGAAGCCGGCGCTCGGGTTGTGGAGTTGCGGCAATTCCTCGAAGGGGACCGTTCCGACCCAGTCGTTCGCTCCCGAGGCGCCGTCGGCGGGCGCGAGGCCGTCGCCCGACTTGCGCAAGGGGACGAGGCCCGGACTGAAGAAGCCGATGTCGCCGCCGGTGTCGGCGTAGACGATGTTCTGCGTCGGCGTGAGGAAGAGGCGCATCGCGGCCAGGAAACCGTCCCAGTTTTTCGCGGCGTCGAGGCGCATGATCGCTTCGCTCGTCGTGTCGCGGTCGGTGAGGCCGGTGAAGGCGAGGGCGATCGCCTTGCCGGGCCCGGCGATGCTCTTGAGATCGTCGCTGACGTCGGACAATACCGGGCCGTGCCGCGTCGCGCGGATGGCGAGCTTCACGTCGTCTCCGCCCTTGACGTGAATCGTCTCCTCGCGCGTCTCGAACGGCTTTGACCCGTCGGGCGTCAGATACTTGCCTGGGTCGGCGGGGTCGATCGTCTCGACGAACAGGTCCTGCGTGTCGGTGTCGGCGGTGGTGAAGCCCCAGGCGATATGATCGTTCTGCCCGAGCAGGACGCCGGGCGAACCGGGAACCGTGGCGCCTTTGACCCAGCCGTCGGGCGTGACGATCCGCGCGAGGTACCAGAGGATCGGGGCGGTCAGGCCGAGGTGCGGGTCGTTGGCGAGAATGGGCTTTCCCGTCGTCGTCCGCGCGCCCGCGACCACCCATTCGTTCGACGCGCCGTGCGCGAGGCCGGTCAGCGCGCCGATCGCGTCGTCGACGCCGTCGAAGCCAGCGTGCTGCTCGCCGAGCGCGGGCAGCGTCGTAACCGGGTCGCCCGGCCTCGCGCCGGGGAAGAACCAGGACACCTTGTCGGGGCCGAGTTTCTGGGCGATGTGGGCGCGCAGCGCCTCGTGCTCGCGGTTGTGCGACAGTTCGAGCGCCATGAGCTTGCCCCAGACGATCGAATTGGCGGGTGTCCACGGCTCGGGCGTGACGCCGGCGAGCAGGAACTCGGGCGGCAGCGCGCTCCCATGCGCGTCGAGGAAGGCGTTGACGCCGTCGGCGTAGGCCTGAAGGCGCTTCTGCGCCTCGGGGGACATCGCAGCCAGGCTCGCCTCCGCTTCGCGGTAGAAGCCCAGCGTGCGGATGAACTTGTCGACCTTGAGGAGATCGGGACCGAACGCTTCGGCGGCGCGTCCCTGGCCGACCCGACGGTTCGTCTCCATCTGGAAGAGGCGCTCGCTCGCATGCAGGTAGCCGAGCGCGCGGGCGGCGTCGTCCATGTTGCTCGCGAAAATATGCGGCACGCCGTAGGCGTCGCGCCAGACATGGACCTCGGCAGAGAGGCCGGGGAGGCTCTCGGTCCCCTGGGTCGGGGGCATCGAGCGCCAGAAGACCCATGCGCCGCCGACAAGAAGCACGAGCACGAACGAGAGGATCAGGCCGATCGCAAGGCGCAGAATCCGTTTGGCAAGGCGCCGCAGCATGCGTTTCCTCCCCCCGTGGCGGTCCCCGGGAGCAATGGCCTCTCCAGCCGCGAATGTCCATCGGCGGCGTCGCGAGAGCCGCCGCGCCGGCGCGCTAAACCACGAATGTCGCCTTGACCGGGACGTGATCGGAAGGCCGCGTCCAGCCGCGCGCCTCGCGCATCACCTCGATCGCCGACACCGCCGGTCCGAGCGCCGGGCTCACCCAGATGTGGTCGAGACGCCGGCCCTTGTCGGCTTTCGCCCAGTCGGGCGAGCGATAGCTCCACCAGGTGTAGAGCTTCTCGCTCGCGGGGGTGAATTTGCGCAGCGCGTCGACCCAGGGGCCGGCGGCCTGCGCGCGGGCGAGCGCGGCGACCTCGACCGGGGTGTGGCTCACGACCTTGAGGAGCGCCTTGTGGCTCCAGACGTCATGCTCGCAAGGGGCGATGTTGAGGTCGCCGACGAGGATCGCCCGGCCGGCCGCGGCTTGGTCCGCCGCGGCCCATTCGGCCATCTCGGCGACGAAGGCGAGCTTGTGGGCGAACTTGGGATTGACCTCGGGGTCCGGCTCATCGCCGCCGGCGGGCACGTAGAAGTTGTGCACTTCGACGCCCTCGAGCGGCCCGTCGAGCACGACCCTCAGGTGCCGGGCGTCCCCTTTCCGGCAGAAGTCGCGCACCGAATGGGCGGCGAAGGGAATGCGCGAGACGATCGCCACGCCGTGATAGCCCTTCTGGCCGCTGATCGCGATGTGGCGGTAGCCGGCGTCACGGAAGGCGCCATGGGGAAAGTTGGCGTCCGGGCACTTCGTCTCCTGCAGGCACAGGACGTCAGGCGCTTTCTCAAGGAGATAGCGGGCGACGAGGCCGATCCTGAGCCGGACGGAGTTGATGTTCCAGGTGGCGACGGAGTACTGCAATACGGACTCGAGCAAGGAGGGCCGTCTTGGATCACATTGGCCCGCGTGGGCGCAAGGCGCCGGGCGAAGGCCTCCACACGCGTCCTCGAGCGGCTTTCCGAAAGAAGCCGTCGATCCGGTTCGCGGCAATCGACGGTCCCATCGTTAACCGCGGCGACTCAAATCGCGGGCGCGCCGCCGAGAATGTCGTTAACATGGCGCATTCGGCCATCCGGTTTTCAGCTCCCTTTAACTCGGGGCGCGAGATTGAGGCGGCCAAGACACGGACGAAAAGCGAGTTCGACCGGAGGCGATCATGACAAACCAGCGGCAGGACACACTTCGGGCAGGCGGCGACTTCGCTTCGCCTGCGGGCTACCCTGCCGCCTGGAGCGACTTCGCCGCTCCATCGAGGCCTCCGAAGCCCAAGCCGAGCCCGAGCCCTCAACCGGCCCCGACTCCCACTCCAACTCCAACTCCAACGCCAACTCCAACGCCAACGCCCTCGCCGACGGACACGCCGGCGTGGATCACAAGCCTCGGGGATTCCGTGCTGAAGGCGGATTTCACCGCGTTCGCGGGCGCGGGTTCGATCACAGAGGCCGAAATGGCCAAGGGTCTTGGCGACCTCGCCAGCGAACTGACCGCGTCCGGGGCGAGCCTCAGCACCGGCCAATTGGCCGACCTCAAATCGATCGCGTCCAACATCGGCTCGATCGGCGCTTCGGCCTACGTGCAATCGATCACCAATTCGCTCGTCAACGGCAACGCCGCCAACGCGACCTGGACAGGCGGCGCCGCGAACCCTGTCGCACTCGGAAATCTCGCCGCCGGATCGTCGGGCGCAAAGCTCACGGAGCTGGTCGGGAAGTGGTTCCTCGGGACCGACCTGCCGAGCAGCACGGTGGAACTCAATGGCGCAGGGACCTTTTCCGTCCGCTACACGTCGGTCAGCGGGCCGTTATTCGGCGCCGGCGGCCCGAGCGTGTCGGACGTCAACCAGGGCTATCTCGGCGACTGCTATCTCCTGGCCTCGCTCGCCGAGGTCGCGAGCCAGAACCCCTCGGCGATCTCGTCGATGATCGTCGCCGACGGCAACGGCGCCTACGGCGTTCGCTTCTCCGTCGACGGTCAGGCGCGATACGTCACCGTGGACGCCCAACTCGCCAACGGCGGCACGCTCTTCAATTCCGGCTCCAACATCTGGGCCAGTCTCATCGAGGAGGCCTACGCCGAGCTCCAGGAGCAGGGGGATGTAACCGGCAATTCCATGAGCGCCGGCAATTCCTTCACGAGCATCGGCAACGGCGGAGCGCCCGAACTCGCGCTCGAGGAGATCACCGGCGCGACCGCCATCACCGACTTCGACGCCAACGGATCGAGCTGGACGTCCATCCTCTTCAATTCGAGCTTCACCTCAGGAAACGCAATCTCGAACCTCAGCAGCGCCTCGGTCCTTTCGACGCTCGCAGCCGATCTCTCCGCCCACGACGACCTCGTGCTGAGCTCCTACACCAATGCGAAGGATTCGAACGGTCACACGACCCTCGTCGCGGACCATGCAATGTCGATCACCGGCTTTGACGCCTCGACCGGCATGCTCGAGATCCGCAACCCTTGGGGGTCGGAGGCGGGACAGTACTGGGACACGACCTTCGAGGTCAGCCTTGCGACCCTGCTCTCGGACGGCGATACGATCACCGCCGACAACCTCGCAGGCAACACCCCGTCGAGCGGCATCGCAGCGGTCGGCGGCCTTTCTGGATCAGGCCTGTCCGGCGGAGAGCTGGCCAGCGAACTCTTAGCCCATGAGATGCTGTCGGCGCCGCTCGCCAGCGGCGACCTTGGGCATGCGCCGGCTGACGTCGGCTGGACGCGCCACGGGGGGGCAGGCCAAGGCGTCTTCCTCGCTGGCGGGAGCACTCACGGCGCTATCGGTTAAAGGGAACGCTCCCGGCGCCTGCGGCGTGGGGCGAGCGCGAAACGATCGGGACACAGAAAGGCCGCGGCCGCGCTCGAATGCTGCGGCCGCGGCGGGAAGAGGGTCGGCTTAGAAGCCGCGCCATTCGCCGTGGTTCCAGTAGCCCCGGCCCGGATGCTCCTTCCAGGCGAAGTGCTGGCCTTCGCCCCAACGCCAGTCGTCGGGGTGGACGATTACGCCGGCGGTCGGCGGAAACGCGTATTCCTCCTGGACGTGCCAGCAGTCGCCGTCCTCGTTGCAGACGATGCGGGCGGACGCTTTCATCGACATCAGGCCGAGAAGCGCGGCCGACGAGAGCAGAGTTGCGACGATCTTGGTTCGGGTTGGCATGCGACGCCTCCTTCAATCGACAGTCCGGAGAACGCCGCGTCTGTTGGTTTGTTCCCGATGGGGATACGGCCGGCGAGGAGGAAGCCGTCGCAGGCGCCGATTCGCCAGCGGATCAGAAGGATCGCGTCGAATAGCGCATTCGTCAGCCGCCGCCGCGCTGGAGCGCCGTGGGTCAGCCGTTCCCCTCCTGCAGCACCTCGCGCACCTTCGCGGCGAGTTCGTCGGCGGTGTAGGGTTTCTTGAGCCACGCGCCGGCCTTGTGGCCGAGGCGCGCTATGGCGGGCTCGGCATACCCCGAGGTGAACAGGATCTTGAGCTCGGGCCGCATCGCGAGCGCCGCCTGCGCGAGTTCGAGCCCGGTCATGCCTCCCGGCATCACCATGTCGGTGAAGACGAGCGCGACGCCCGGCCGCGCCCGGAGCTCGGCGACCGCCGCCGCGCCGTTGTCCGCCTCGACCACGTCGTAGCCGAGGCTTCTCAGGCGCCGGCTGAGAACGCGGCGCAGGCGCGGGTCGTCCTCGACGAGGAGAATGGTCTCCGTGCCTCCCGGCAGCTCCGCCTTGACCGGCGGCGCGAAGGCGGGCTCCTCCGCGGCGTTCTCGGACTGCGGCAGGTATATGCGGATGCTCGTCCCCCGGTCGGGCTCGCTGTAGAGCTGGATGTGCCCGCCCGACTGCTTGACGAAGCCGTAGACCATGCTGAGGCCAAGGCCCGTTCCGGCGCCGACGGGCTTGGTGGTGAAGAACGGCTCGAAGGCCTTGCGGCGCACCTCTTCAGGCATGCCCGTCCCGGTGTCGGTGACGGTGATGAGCACGTAGCGGCCGGTGCGAACCTCGGGATACATCTGGGCATAATCGGCGTCGAGGCGGACAAGGCTGACGTCGATGGCGAGCTGGCCCCCCCGGGGCATGGCGTCGCGCGCGTTGATGGCGAGATTGAGCACCGCGTTCTGGAGCTGGGTCGCGTCGACCACGGTCGGGCGCGTCTCGGGCGACACGCTGATCTTGAGTTCGACCGATTCGCCGAGGGTGCGGCGCAGAAGCTCGGCGTGATCGAGGATCTGACGGCCGACGTTGATCGGCTTCGGATTGAGGGGCTGGCGCCGGGCGAAGGCGAGGAGCTGGGCGGCGAGCTTGGCGCCGTCCTGCGCCGCGCCCTCGGCCTCGCGCACGAGCTCCTGATGGTCCGGATCGGCGAGCATCGGGGCGAGCAGCTCGAGATTGCCGATGATCGCGGTCAGGATGTTGTTGAAATCGTGTGCGACGCCGCCCGTCAGCTGGCCGACCGCCTCCATCTTCTGCGACTGGCGCAGCTCCTGCTCCATCCTCTGACGGCTCGTCAGATCGCGGACGAAGCCGGTGAAGATGCGCCGCCCGTTGACGCGCGCTTCTCCGACGGCAAGCTCGACCGGAAAGACCTTGCCGTCCTTGGCGACCGCCTGCACGAGGCGGCCGTAGCCGATGATCCGGGCTTCGCCGGTTCGCATGTAGTTCGACATGTAGCTGTCGTGCTCGACCCGGTAGGGCTCGGGCATGAGGATCTTGACGTTGCGTCCGATCACTTCCTCCGGGCAGTAGCCGAAGAGGGCCGACGCTGCGGCGCTGAACGAGGCGATGTCGCCCCGCTCGTCGATGACGATCATCGCCTCGGGCACGGTCGCGAGGATCGAGGTCAGGTGCGCCTCGCGCTCGGAGAGCTCGGCCTGCGCGCGCTTCAGGCCGGTGATGTCGTGGTTGTTCTGCAGGACGGCGATGTTCTCGCCGTCGGCAGACCTCCGCAGCACCCAGAGGCTCATGATCGAACGGATCGTCCCGTCCTTGGCGCGATGCTCGAGTTCGCCCTGCCAGGCGCCGCGCTCGGCGAGCGTGCCGACGATGTCCTGGCGCGGGGCCGGGTAGCGGGTGGCGAGAAGCTCGTGGACGCGCTGGCCGACCGCCTCTTCGCGGCTGAAGCCGTAAAGCTGCTCGCAACCACCGGTCCAGTGCAGGATCCGGCCGTCCATGTCGTGGATGATCACGACCCCGGCGTCGAGAACGCTGGAGAGCGAGGCGAGTTCGGCGCTCAGGAGCCGGCCTCCCCTGCTGCGATGGGTGCGGTAGTTTGACGCATGGGCCGGGAAGAAACCACGCCCGGGCGCGGTTGTCATCCCTCAAGGGGGCGGTCGCGCCCCTCGACCTTCGGCCGACGTTACCCTTCGACTAACGGCCCTTGCCGAGTTGACGCGTCGGCAGGTTCTCGTCGATGTGGAAGAGGGCCGGGTCGGGCTGAGCCTTGAGATCGACGTTGAACAGCGTCACCACCGTCTGATAGCCCTGCGCGTCGATCACCGTCCATTGCTTCAGCGCGAAGCTCGCGGGGTCGAAGATCAGCTCGAGATGGGCGGTCCCGCCGAGCGCCGCCTTGTCCTCGATCTCGATCGTCACCGACTTCTCGTCCTGCGCCACGCTCAAGACCTGTGTGTCGCGGCCGAGATCGATGTGGTCGCTGAGCAGGAACTTCAGCGGCGTCTGGCCGATGAAGTACTCGTCCTGAGTGTTGAGCTTATGGTCGATGATGGCGACGGAGCGCCCGTCGGCGACGATCTCGAAGCGGGCGGGGGCTTCGTAGCGGAACGACATCCGGCCGGGGCGCTCGAGGGTCAGCGTGCCCTCCGAGCGCTTGCCGCCTGGGCCGAGCTGGACGAAATCGGCGCTGAGCGTGCGCGCGGCGTCGAGCCAGGCGTTGGCGCGCGCGACTGCGTCGGCCGCCGAAAGCTCGGCCGCGGGGCCGCTCTTCGGGGCCTTCGTCGCCGCGACCCTGGCGGGCTTTTGCAGGTCGACCGGCTCGTCCGTGGCGTCCTGCGCCGCCGCGCCAGACGCCGCGAGCGCCATGACGGCGAGGGCTGCCCATCGCAACCGTTGCATCCGTTGGTCCTTCCTTCGGAAAGGGGCCCGGCCGGCCGAATCGACGCGTCAAGCGCGCGCGGGTCTCTGACGGGCCAGTGTGCGCTTTGTGTGACGCTTGGCCAAGGCGGGCGTTCGGCGGGGCGGCGATGGGCGAGTTGGCGGGCGTTCTTTGCGACGCGGTCCGCGCGCGGCGGGAAGGGCGGCGGCCAAGTCGGCCAAAGGTGTTTCACGTGAAACGCTTATGGAAGATTCTTAACAGGGAGGATTTACGCCGGAACAGGGAGAGTTTACGCGCGTAACAGGGAGCATTTTCGAGTAGAACAGGGAGGATTTCCTATCTGTCTCTCGCCGCCTCCGAGGCGATTTTCGCCAGCGGCGAGAGGAGGTAGTCGATCACCCGCCGGGAGTCCGTCTTGATCTCCGCGGTCACCGTCATGCCGGGCATGAGGGGGACGCGCGCCTCGTCGATTGTCATCGCGGTTTCGTCGAGGGCGACCGTCACCGGAAAGACGAAGCTCTCCGCCTGACCGGGGGCGGCGGGCTCGGGCGGCGCCCGGGGGCGCCCGCGGCGTTGGCCAGCGCCCGCTTCGCCTCCTGCTCGTTCACCGCGCTCGGAGCGATCTTCACGACCTTTCCGTGGAGTACGCCGAACCGGCTGAACGGAAAGGCATCCACTTTGACGACGACGGGCTGTCCGAGTTTCACAAACCCGATATCGAGATTGGGAACCAGCGCCTGGACCTCGAGCTTGCCGCCGACCGGGGTGATGACGGCGAGCTGCTCGCCGCTCGAAACCACCTGGCCGACGGTGGTGACGGCGACCTGCTGCACGACCCCGTCGATCGGCGCGGACAATCTCGTCCGCTCGAGGCGCGCTTGGGCTTTCGCCAGCGCCTCGCGCGCCGCGTCGCTCTTGCCCGACGCCTCGGCGAGCTTGTTCTCGTTCTCGGCGACGAATTGCGAGATCGTTTTCGTCCGCTCGCTCTCCACCTCCTGGATCGCCGCGTCGGTTTCGATCCTTTGCCCCTCGTCGGAGGCGAGTTGGCTTTGCGATCTCTGGAGTTCCTCTTTCGCGTCATAGAGATTGATCTTGGTGCCGACGCTGAGGTCGATCGCCTGCTGACGCGTGGCGACGCGCGCGTTCAGGGTGTCCAGGAGCGCGTGCTGAAAAGAGATGCTCATGTCGAGCCGCTTCCGGGTGGCGAGTTTCTGCGCCATCTGCTGATCGAGCGCGCCGAGCGCGTCCGAAAGCTGGGTGAGGTCCGCGTGCAGGACCGCTTCCTCGCGCAAGCGAAACCCCTCCGGGAGGTCGCTGGCCCACGGGATCGAAAAGGCCGGACGACCGGCGAGCGCCTCGACCGGGCTCCTCCGCGGACCGGGGGCGCCCGCCGCTTCCGGACGCCAATCGGCCGACCCTTCCTCAGCCCCGGCCGCGCGCACCGCCTCGATCGCGAAGCGGCGCCGCGCGACTTCGGATCGGGTCGCGTCGAGGGCGTCCTTGCTGGCGGCCGCGTCGGCGCGCGCTTCCGCCGGGTCAATCTCGAACAGAAGTTCCCCCGCCCGGACCGATTGGCCCGACTCGACGTGAATGCCCGCGATCTTGCCGGTGTCGAGCGGCTCGATCACCTTGGAATAGCCGGCCGTCTCGATCTTGCCTGAAGCGGCTGCGTGAACATCGAGCCGGCCGACGAACGACCAGACAACCGCCGCGGCGAAAAACGCGCAGATCGTCAACATGGTGACGACCGTCGCCGGCGGCGCCGGCGTCTCGAGGATCTCGAGCGCGGCGGGAAGGAACTCGCGATCGCGGCCGGCGACCGTCGAGGCCGGACGCGCGGCTGGCCGCTGCGAGGGCGGCGGGACGGAAGGGAGGCGTGCGCGCTCCGTCACGCCGCGGCCCGCGCCTGCTCGGACTGCAGCGCCCAGAGGTGGGCGTAGAGCCCGTCCTTCAGCGCGAGAAGCTCGTCGTGCGAGCCCACCTCCGCCACCTCGCCCTCGCGCAGCCCGACGATGCGGTCACAAGGACGAACCGCGGCCAGCCGATGGGCGATAATCAGCACCGTGCGGCCGCGGACGATCGAGCGCATGTTCTCCTGGATGACCCGCTCGCTTTCGTAGTCCAGCGCCGACGTCGCCTCATCGAAGATCAGGATTTGCGGATTGGTGGCGAGCGCCCGGGCGATCGCGATGCGCTGGCGCTGGCCGCCCGAAAGATTGGCGCCGCGCTCCTCGAGCATCGTGTCGTAGCCTCGCGGAAGCTGGGCGATGAATGTGTCGGCCCCAGCGAGCCTCGCGGCGTGCATGACAAGGGCGCGCGCCATGGCCGGATCGCCGAGCGCGATGTTCTCGTGGATCGTGCGGTTGAAGAGAACGTTCTCCTGCAGCACGACGCCGATCTGGCGGCGCAGCCAGGCGGGGTCGAGCTGGGCGATGTCGACGCCGTCGAGGGTCACCTGGCCGGCCTGAGGCGCATAGAGGCGTTGCACCGCCTTGGCGAGCGTCGACTTGCCGGAGCCGGAGGCGCCGACGAAGCCGATCACCTCCCCGGCGGCGATCGAGAGCGAGACGTTGCTCAATGCGGGGGCCGCGTCGGGCCGGTAGCGCAAGGTCACGTTGCGGAACGCGAGCGCCCCCTGCGGCGGCGGCAACGTCAGAAAGCTCTGCGGCGTCGGCTCCGGCGGCGCGTTGAGGATGTCGCCGAGGCGCGCCACCGACACCTGCACCTGTTGAAAGTCCTGCCACAGCTGCGAGAGGCGAAGGATCGGCTGCACCGTCTGGCTCGCGATCATGTTGAAGGCGATGAGCTCGCCGACCGACATCGAGCCCTCGATCACCGCCTGAGCGCCGAAGAAGAGGATCATCGCCGTCGTCAGCTTGCTGACGAACTGAATCATGTTCTGGCCGAGCGCGCCCGTTACGCCGGCGGAGAACGACTTGCTTACGTAAGAAGCGAGCCGCTCCTCCCATTGCGCCTGCATCATCGGCTCGACGCTCGCCGCCTTCAGCGTCTGGGCGCCCACGATCAATTCGACCAGAAACTGCTGCGACCGCGCGCCGCGGTTGAACTTCTCGTTGATCTGCGCCCGCAGGATCGGGCGCAGCGCGGCGGCGATCAGCACGTAGAGCGGGATCGAGACCAGCACCACGAGGGTGAGCTTGACCGAATAGACGAACATCACCGCGATGAACGCGATCGTGAAGAGGAGATCGAGCAGCGACGTCAGCCCCTGGCCGGTCAGGAAGCCGCGGATCGTTTCGAGCTCGCGCATGCGCGCCACGGTCTGCCCGGCCGCCCGCGTTTCGAAATAGGCGAGCGGCAGGCGGAAGAGGTGATGAAAGAGACGCCGCCCAAGCTCGACGTCGATGCGGTTTGTCGTGTGGCTCAACGTGTAGGCGCGCAGGAACTGCAGCGCGGCCTCGAACAGACCGAGCGCGACCATGCCCACGACCAACACCACGAGAGTCGACAGGCTCTTGTGCACGAGCACGTTGTCGACTACGAGCTGGAAGAAGAGAGGCGTGATCAGCGCGAACAGTTGGACGAACAGCGAGGCGACCAGCACCTGAGCGAGCGGACGCCTGTAACGGAAGATCGAGGGCCAAAACCAGCGGAAGCCGAAGGTATTCGGATCGGCGCCCGCGCCGCCGAGCCGGCGCGTCACCAGGACGACGTCGCCGCTGGTGAGCGCGGCGATATCCTCCACGGTCATCTCGCGCACCGTGTGCGCGATCGGGTCGATCAGCCGCGCCAGGCCCTTGGCGGAGCCGACGGCGATCAACGCGAAACCGCCGCCCCGAATCCCGACCAGCGCCGGATACGGGATCGACGCCAGCCGCTTTGGCGTGACTTTCCTCAAGATGCGCGACTTCAACTGAAGCAGATTGGCGCCGCGAACGACGTCTTCGGCGTCAGCGAGGCGCCCTGTCAGCGCAAGTTGGCGCCGCAACTGGAGTGGATCGGCGGCGATGCGAAAGTGACCGGCGACGAGGGCAAGCGCCGTCAGCCCGGAATCCATTGGTTCGCCGGGAGCGCTGGGGCCGATCGAGTCGTCGAGACGCGCAGGCGGTCGCTGCGCCGTGAGAGCGGACATGCGCGTTCGACTCCGTCTCTTCCGGTCGCTTTGGAACGCCGCCGTCTTCGGCCAAACACCATCCGACGGCGGCACAACCCTGTCAGGCGACGTGCGGGGCGAGGGTGGAGAAGATCGCGGCCTCGGTATGCGTCAGCGCAAACGGCTGCGGCGCGGCGGTTCCCACCACTGTGGACGACGTCAACGTCGAGCCCAAGCCGAACGTCGAATCGAGCGCGCCCGCGGCTGCCGAGGTGAGCGTCAGCCGCCCGCCCGAGCCCAGGTTGAAGACCCCGATGTCGCCAACGGTCTTGCCATTGATCGTGACGTCGGCGTCGACGACGTTGTGGATCGTATCGACGATGAAGTTCTGAAGGTCGACGGTCTCGGCGCCATTGTTGCTGCTGAGTTCGAGGCCGCTGCCCTGATGCAGGATGACGTCGCCCGTGCGCTGTTCGGTTCCGCCGGTGATCGGGAACTCGGCGGTCGGCGTACCCTTTGGCGACTCGACGACCGAAGCCGAACCGAGCGGCGAGACGTCGATTCCGAGCGATTGCAGAGTTGCTGCCGACGTCAGCTTGACATCGGTCTGGCCGGCGACGATCGGCTGTGTCTGGCCCCGGAATCCGAAGTCGCCGAACACGGCGCGCACGAGCCCCAGTTCTTCAAAGGAACTCGGGAGGGGATTGGCGATCGGATTCGGCGCCGCCGTTCCGACAGGCACGGCTGTCGTGAGGGAGGATCCGAGCGCCTCGTTCACGGCTGCGATCGCGTCTCCCGTGAAGGTGAGCGACAGCCCGGAGCCGATGTTGAAGATGTCGACGTTGTTTTCGCTGACGGTCGTCGAACCGGCCGTGAGGGAGACGTCGCCGTAGACGACGTCGGTTTGCGTATTGACGCGGAAGTCGCTGACCGTGATGGAGCCGTGACTGTCCGAGAATGTCAGCCCGCTGCCTTGATGAAGGATCACGTCGTAGGCGCCTTCGTACCCGCCTGTGATCGGAAAGTCGGCGAGGAGGTCGCCTGCGCCGTCGAACGAAAGTTTGGCGGAGCCGAATCCGGAGACTGTGACATCGAGCCCCGTGAGAGCGGCGACCGTCCCCTCCGGCACGGTAACAAGCGTGTCGCCGCCGATCAGAGTGTTTGTTGACATGTGGCTATCTCCTTCCTGATGGATAAGAACTCCGCCGGACAGGGCGAGAGTTGCGGGTTTGCACACAAGATCCCCTGGCTCACAGATACGGAGAAGGGCGCGGACGGATGCGCCCTGCCGAAGGAAAATCGCTGACGGCGGGATGCAGTTGACATCGGAACGATCGTTTGGTGTGATCGAAACAGCTGTTTTCAGGAGGAGATCGTGAGGCGAGTGATGTCCGCGGTTCTGTCTTCCGCGCTCCTGGCGTCATCGGCGGCCTGGGCGGTCGATCTGCCACGTTTCGATGCGAAGCTGCGTTGCGCGTCGATGAGCGATTCACGCGCGGTTTCGTCATGCGAGCACAGCGAGAACGCGGCGCGCTACGCCATTCTGGCGAAGTGGGGCGCCTACCCTTTGCAGCGACGGCATTTCTGTGTGCAAGCCGAGACGATCCGGCCAAAAGAGCAACGCTCGTACGTGACGCTCGCCCAGTGTCTCGGGGAGCCGAACACGACAAGCTGAAGTCCGCGGCCTAAAAGACGGCGAAGCGGCCGTGCGCCAGGAGCGGACCGGGGGAAGCCGGCGAGACCGGCGACCCGGCGGGCTCGCTTGTGACGACGAGACCGGTCTCCCCGTTGACTTTTTGCGCCACATCGATCGGGACGATGAACTTCGTCGGCTGGGACGGGTCCAGCCGACCCAGCGGGATCGGCTCATCGACATCCGCAGGCGCGATCCAGAACTCTGCGACCCGACCGGCCTCGGGCGTGAACGCCGCAGGAACGACGAAGACGGATCGTTGCGAAGCGTCGTATGTGGCGACGAAAAGAGGCGAGCCCTCCTTTGGCGCGAGGGCCGCTGTCATGAGCGCCTTCGGTCGCGGCTCGGCGAGGGAACGCAATTCGGACTGGGTCCGGACGAGAAATGCGCCAAGGACGAGCGCCGCCGCGAAACTTGCCGCCGCGGCCATTCGCCAGAGCGGAAGACTCCGAAGCCATCCGTTCCCGACGGACGTCCCCTCGAACATGACGCGCTGAAGGGACGCCCAGACCCGCGGCGCCGGGGGCGCGTCCGGAAGTTCATCGGCAAGCGGCGCAAAAATCGCGTCCCATCTCGCGATCTCGAGGCCGAGCGCCGGATCGTCCCGGAGCGCTGAATCAAGCTCAGCCTTTGGCGCAAGCCCGAGGGCGATTTCGCCGGCGCGCAAGATCCTCTCATCGCCGGGGTCGAAGTCGTCTGGCGGCTTATCCATCGCGCGCGTCCGCTATGCATTTCCGCAGGCTCATGAGCCCGCGGCGAATCCAGCTTTTCATTGTCCCCAGGGGGACGCCTTCTTTCTTCGCAAGCTCCTCATAGGTCAAACCCTGGAAGAAAGCCGTCCGGATTGCTGACCCCGCGCGAGCCTCGAGGGTCTCGAGACACAAGTGCAGGCGCATGCTTTCCTCGGCGCCCTCGACGCTTTCCAGCGCCGTGGGGGCGGAAGGCGCAAGCTGCGTAGCCTCGAACGAGGCCAACGACGATCGCCGCGCCGCCTTGTTGGCGCGAATGCGGTCGATCGCCCGATTTCGGGCGATGGCGACGAGCCAGGTGATCGGACTCGCCCGCGCCGGATCGAAGGTGGCGCTACGGCGCCAGACAGCCAGGTAGACATCGTGAAGGACCTCCTCGGCGTCCGCCTGGTCGCCGAGCATGCGAACCAGAAGCGCATTCAACTTCGGCGAGGTCGCCGCGTAAACGCGAGTCATGGCGTTCTCGTCGCCGCGACCGACGAGTTCGAGATCGCGCTCGAGCGCGATTTGCCTGCTGTCGGCCTTTGCGGCCTCATCGTCCGGGATCAAACGCATTCGAGTGGCGCTGACCTTGGCGCTTCTGCTCTGGCGCGGCGCGCTGGTCGCGTCCCCGCTCATGAATATTCCCCAAACGTCATGCCCAAGGCTTCGAACGGTGAAGATACGGGTCCGTCGGACCCGCGGATGCAAACCGCTCGCGGATCCTCGCGAGACTTGCGCGGACGTCGGCTTCCGTACGGCGGAGCAAGCTCAAGCGATTGGCCAGGGTGGATCGCCCCCATCTCCTTTCCGCGAAGACTCCGCCGCGACGCCGTCCTATCGCCGGCGCGTCCCGAGCGCTCTGCACAACGAATTGCAAAAAGCCGTGGATCACCAGGCGCCGGAGAATTCGACGAACCCCGCCGTCCGAGGCAGAATGCGGCAGGCGATCGGCGGCCGAGGGTATGGTCGTAAACCTGCCTTAGCGCCTCACCCGAGCGCGGCCTCGACCGCCGCGCCGAGGCGCTCGACGATCGTCTCGATCTGAGCCTCGGTCACGATGAACGGGGGCGCGACGAGGACGTGGTCGCCGTGGCGCCCGTCGATCGTGCCGCCCATCGGATAGACCATGAGGCCCCGCGCCATCGCCTCGTGCTTGATCCGGGCGGCGACGCCGAGCCTGGGATCGAACGGCGCCTTCGTCGCCCGGTCGGCGACGAACTCGACCGCCCGCAGGAGCCCCCGGCCGCGGATGTCGCCGACATGGGGGTTCTGGCCGAGCCGGTCGACGAGGCGGCGGTCGAGGACATCGCCCATCGCGCGGACGTTGGCGAGGAGATCGTCGCGGCGAATCGTCTCCTGCACCGCGAGCGCCGCGGCCGCCGCCATCGGATGCGCCATATAGGTATGGCCGTGCTGGAAGGCGCCCGAGCCGTTGGCGAAGGCCTCGAAGATGCGTCGGCCGAGCATGACCGCGCCGATCGGCTGGTAGCCGCCGCCGAGCCCCTTGGCGATGGTCATGAGGTCGGGCGCGACGCCTTCCTGCGTGCAGGCGTGCAGCGTCCCGGTGCGGCCCATGCCGCACATCACCTCGTCGAGGATGAGCAGCACGCCATAGCGGTCGCAGATGTCGCGCACCCGCCGGAAATAGTCGCCGACCGGGGGAACGGCGCCGGCCGTCGCCCCGACGATTGTCTCGGCGATGAACGCCATCACCGTCTCGGGGCCGAGTTCGACAATCTTGTCCTCGACGGCTTTAGCCGCCCGGGCGGCGTAGTCCGCGTCGCTCTCCCCCTCGCGCTGGAAGCGGTAGGCGAAGCACGGATCGACATGCGCCGTCTCGATCATGAGCGGCTCGAACTGGGCGCGCCGCCAGGCGTTGCCTCCCGCCGCGAGCGCGCCGAGGGTGTTGCCGTGATAGCTCTGGCGGCGCGCGACGATGCGGCGGCGCTGAGGCTGGCCGGTCTCGACGAAATATTGCCGCGCCATTTTCAGCGCCGCCTCGACCGCCTCCGAGCCGCCGCTGACCAGATAGACACGGGCCATGCCCGGCGGCGCGTCGGCGACGAGCAGGTCGGCGAGACGCTCGGCGGGCTCGGAGGTGAAGAAGGCGGTGTGGGCATAGGCGAGCGTGTCGAGTTGCCGATGGAGGGCGGCGATGACGTCCGGGTGGCCGTGGCCGAGACAGGAGACAGCGGCGCCGCCGGAGGCGTCGAGGTAGCGGCGGCCCGCGGCGTCGACGATCTCCACGCCCGACCCCGAAACGGCGACGGGGGGAACGATGTTTGCGGAGCGATGCAGAATATGCGTCATTGACTTGTTTTGGGCGCGTTTCCGGCGGCGGGCGGCAAGCATAGGGTCCGGAGCGGGCGCCGGAAAGGCTGACGGGCGTGACGGGGCCTGCGCGGAGAGAAGTGCTGATCGCCGTCGCGCCGAACGGCGGGCGCAAGACCAAGGCCGATCATCCCGAATTGCCGCTGACCGCGAAGGAGCTTGCCCGCGCGGCGGCCGAATGCGTCGAGGCCGGGGCCGGCATGATCCACCTGCACGCCCGCGGGGCGGACGGCCAGCATACACTCGACGCCGAGGCCTATCTCGCGGCGATCCGGGCGGTGCGCCAGGCGGTCGGCGACCGGCTCGTCATCCAGATGACCAGCGAATCCATGGGCGTCTACGCACCGGCCGAGCAGATGGCGGCGGTGCTTCAGACGATCCCCGAAGCCGTCTCGCTGGCGCTGAGGGAACTCGCGCCGCGCGACGTCGACGAGCCCGTCCTCGCCGATTTCCTCGTGCGCCTCAAGGCGCGGGGCGTCTGGCCGCAATTCATTCTCTATTCGCCCGAGGAGGCGGTCCGGCTCGCGGCGCTGCAAAAGAGGGGCCTCATCCCCTACGAGGCGGTCGCCGTCCTCTATGTGCTCGGTCGCTACACGCTGCTCAGGACCGCGGCGCCGTCCGACCTCCTGCCGTTTTTGGCGCCCGACGCTTCGCACTTCGCCCATTGGAGCGTTTGCGCTTTCGGCCGCCGGGAAGCGGCCTGCGTCACGGCGGGGGCGCTCATCGGCGGCCACGTCCGGGTGGGTTTCGAGAACAACTTCACGCTGCCCGACGGCAGGCGCTCGGAGAGCAACGCGGAGCTTGTCGGCGCGGTCGTGCGGGCGCTCGACGGCCTGGGATTCGCGGCGCAGGGCGCCGATGCGCTGCGCGCCGAGGCAGCCAGGCTCATGCGCTGAAGGCGGCGCCGGGTCGCCGAACTGGCAACCGTGGCGACAGCGGTGTAGGGCGGGTGACCCCGCCGCGCTCACCGAGCGCGCCTACAAGGGCGCGGGCGGGGGCGGAAGGGGGGCCGGGCTTGATCGTCGTTCATTCTCTGTCGCAGGGGGCAGCCCCAGGCGTGGCGCCGCCAATGGTTCTCGAGCCGTCCGCGCCGATCCCGGAAGGGACGATCTGGATCGACATGATCGAGCCGACGCTCGAGGAGGACCAGAAGGTCCAGGCCTATGTCGGGGCGCCGGTCCCGACCCGCTCCGACCCGGACTATTCGGAGCCGCCCGAGGCCCATTATGCGGAGAACGGCGTGCGCTATCTGCACGCCAGCATTCTCAGCGAGCCGGAGGACACGCCCGACATCACCGGCGTCACCTTCGTCATCGCGCCGAATGCGCTCGTCACCGTCCGCTACGATCCTTGCGAGTCGTTCGACCTCTACGCCAGGAAGCTCGGCAAGGCGCAGACGCCGCCGCTGACGCCCGACGCGGTGGCGCTCGGCCTCGTCAACACCGCCATCAACCGCTCGGCCCGGGCGCTCAGCGACGCCGGCGCGAGCCTCGACGCGATCGCGAGCCGCGTCTTCCACGCCAAGGAGAACAAGGAACGCCAGAACCAGATCTATTCCGACACGCTCTGGGACCTCGGCCGGCAGGACGAAAAGATCTCGAACCTGCGCGAAAGCCTGGTGTCGATCGAGCGCCTGCTGCTCTTCCTCAACGCGGACGCCGATGGCGACGGCGGCAAGCCGGGGAAGGCTGGGAGGGGCGCGCGCGATGCGGTGAAGACGGCGCTGCGCGACCTCCAGTCGCTGGAGGAGGACGCGAGCTTCAAGGCGCAGAAGGTGCAGTTCCTGCTCGACGCGACGCTCGGCCTGATCAATCTGGCGCAGAACGACATCATCAAGCTCTTCTCGGTGCTCGCCGTCATCTTCATGCCCCCGACCGTGATCGCCTCGATCTACGGCATGAACTTCAAGGCGATGCCGGAGCTCGACTGGACCTTCGGCTACCCGCTGGCGCTCGTCCTCATGGTCTGCGCCGCGGTGCTGCCCTACCTCTTCTTCCGCTGGAAGAAGTGGCTGTGAGAGCGCGGCCGGCGACCCCATGAAGCCGGCGCGTGACGGCGGTCACGGCGCTCTTGCGGCGAGCGTGCTAATGTTTCCTGGTGGGCGCGCGACGCATGCGAGGCCGGGACGCGCGATAGCGACGGAGGAACGTCGATGGACGAGCGCGCCGATCTTGCTCAGCAGCAGCGCGAGGCGATCGAGGCGGAGATGGTCAAGCGGACGCTGGCGCACGAGCGCCGGGTCGCGCGGCTGAGAAGCGGCCGAACGCTTCGCGCCCGGACGAAAAAGGCCGCGGCCGCGCCGACAAAAGATTTTCTCGCCATCGGCGATTCCTGGTTCGACTATCCGCTGTCGGGCAACGATCCTTCGTTCGCCAACACCGCCATCGCGGCGCAACTCACGCAACTCGGAAACGCGCCGCCGCTGGTGCTGAACTACGCCTATTTCGGCCAGGCGACGACGGCGGTCCTGACCTATGAGAATCAGGAGCGGATCATCGAGGCGGTCACCGATCCGAGCCAGTGGCTGAACGGCGCCCCCGACGCCATTCTCGCCTCGATGGGCGGCGACGATCTCGTCGGCGACCAGTTTGCGATCTATCTCGACTATCAGGGGGCGGGCCTCGACGTCGCGCGGTTTCAGGGCGCGCTCGCTTCGGTCAAGGCCTCCTACCTCGACCTCTTCGCGCTGCGCGACGCGATCCTGCCGGGCAAGACCGTCTTCGGCCATTGCTACGACTACGCCGTGCCGAACGGCGTCGCGCCGGTCTGCGCCGGTCCGTGGCTGCAACCCTCGCTCGAATTCAGCGGCTATGATCTCAGCGAGAGTTCTGACCATCGTCTCGACCATGATCGACATGTTCGCCACGATGCTGACCGGCCTCGCGGCCGACGCCACGAACCGCTTCGTCCTCATCGACACGCGCAATACGCTTGTCCGCCAGACCGGCGTGCAGAACGGCTGGGCGAACGAACTGCATCCCTATCCGGCGGGCTTTCAGCTTCTCGCGTGGAAATGGCTCGCCGCGATCGACGCGGCGGCTGTCTGAGGGGCGACACGAGAGACGACGCGCGTTGTGTGCGTACCCTCCCCCACCAGGGCAGGGCGGGGGGTCGCGCCGTACGTTTCGCGTTGAGGCGAAGGGGCGTCGACATTTGGACTAGTAGTCGTCCTCATCTCGACGGTCGGAGAGACCCCCCTTCCTGTCCTTCCCCCACAAGGGGGGAAGGGACGTTCATGTCCGCCATCTCCCGTTTCGCTCGGCGTCTCACGCCGCGCGCGATCGCGTGTCCGCCGCATGCGTCGCGGGGCCGAGCCGGAAGAGGGCGACGAGGTCTCTGAGCTTGCGGCATTCGTCCGAAAGCGAATGAGCCGCGGCGGTCGACTGGTCGGCCATCGCGGCGTTCTCCTGCGTCGTCTTGTCCATCGCGTCGATCGTCGCGCTGATTTCGGCCACGCCCGAGGCCTGGCGTTTCGCGCTGTCGGCGATGTCGTTGACGATGCGGCTGATGTCCTCGACCTTGGCGATCGAGCGCTCGAGCGCCGAGCCGGTGTCGTGCACGAGACCCACGCCGCGCCCGACCTCGGCTGCGGAGGCGGAGATCAGGGTCTTGATCTCCCTCACCGCGTCGGAAGCGCGTTGCGCAAGCGTCCTGACCTCCGTTGCGACCACGGCGAAGCCTCTGCCCGCATCGCCCGCACGCGCCGCCTCGACGCTCGCGTTCAGCGCCAAGAGGTTCGTCTGGAAGGCGATCTCCTGGATGACGCCGATCACCTGGCCGACCTCGGCCGAGGTTCGCGAGATCGAATCGATCGCGCCGACCGCCTCGCGCACCACCGACAGGCTTTTCTGCGAGTCCTTGTCGGCGATCGCGGCCACCTTGCGCGCCGCGGCCGCGTTCCCGGCGGAAAGCTCGGTCGCATGGGTGATTTCGCCGAGCGCGGCGTTGGTTTCCTCGAGGTTCGCCGCCTGCTGCTCGGCGCGCGCGGCGAGGCGGTCGGCGCCGGAGGTTATTCTGTCGACGCCCGCATCGATCGTCTGGGCCGCGGACCGGACGTCCTGCATGGCGCCCTCGAGCTCGCCGATCGCATCGTTGAAATTCGACTGAAGCTTTCGATAAGACGCGGGGATGTCGCTCGTCATCCGCCACGAGAGGTCCTTTTGCGCCAGTCTCGCGAGCGCGACGCCGATCGAATCGTTGACGAGCTTGCGCTCGTCCGCGATCGCCTTCGTCTGCGCCTCTTCCGCTGCGGCGCGGGCGCGTTCGGCCGCGTGGCGCTGCTCTTCGGCCTCGCTCTCGAGGCGCGCCTTGTCGATTGCGGCGTCGCGGAAGACGAGGATCGCCTTGGCCATGGCGCCGATCTCGTCGCCCCGGTCCTCGGCCGGCACGACGACTTTCGTGTCGCCTTCGGCAAGCCGGCCCATGATCTCCGTCATCCGGGCGAGCGGCCGCGTCACGACCCGGCCGAGCAGGCTCCAGATGACCGCGATCACGAGGAGACTGACGACGAGCCCCGCGCCCGCGATGCGCCACAGAAGGGCGTTCAGCGCCGAATAATCCTTCGCGGCGGACAGACTCGAGGAAAAGACGGCGATCGTCTCGCCTTCCTTCAGCCCCATCGCCTGCCCGTGACAGATCATGCAGGTCTCTTTCGGCTCGGCGAGCGTCTGGCCGAGCACGATCGGCACGCTGTAGCGGTAGGAGGAGCCGACGAAGCCCGCGGCAGGGCGCCCGGTCGCCATCGCCTCGGCGTCGATCGCGTCGCGCGCGGCCTTGGGCGGGCGTCCGGGCGACGCCTCGGCGACGAAAGCGGTGACCTTGGGGCTCCAGACGCTCCAGAGTTCGCCTGGATAGTTCTTGTTGCGGCTCTCGAACCAGCCGTTGAACACCTTGATCGCCACGTCCTGGCTGTCATCGAGACGCTGTCGCATGGCGGTTTCGACGAGCGCGTTCAAGGATTGCAGCTCGTTCTCCGAGAGCGCGTGGACGCGGGCTTCGAGCGACTGGCGTTCCGCCCAGCCGACCAGCGCAACCGCGGCGGCGACGACCGCAAGCACCCCGATCGCGGCGAACGCCATGAAGCGGGTCTGGACGGTTAACGATTTCGGAGCCCCGAGCATGACAAAAAGCCGGCCAGTCAGGTTGCACTGCGTACAACCTTAGGTAGACGACGGGGCTTATTTCGGAGTTAACCGCCCGTCCGGCTCCGGCCACGCGGACGCCCCCGAATCCGGGCGATGCGCTGGCGTCAGCGCGGCGATTGAAGGCGCTGGCGGCGCTGGGACGGCGGCTTGCGCATGAAGGCCGTCTGCCGGACAATTCGCCGGGGGGCTGACGGTTGGAAATCGAGTTTGACCCCGCCAAGAGTTTCAAAAACCTCTTGAGCCGTGGGCTTTCGTTCGAGATGGTCGTGCTTTGCGATTGGTCGAAGGCGGTCGTTCGCCCTGATGCCCGCCGGGCGTACGGCGAGGAACGGTTCGTCGCCTACGTCCCTTTGGAGGGCAGGGTTCACGTGGTAGCTTCACGATCCGGGGCTCTTCCCGCCGCGTCATCAGCTTTCGCAAGGCCAATCAACGCGAGACCAATCGGTATGTCGAAGAAGCCTCTCACGAATAAGGACGGCGAGGTTATCCGGCCGCTGACGAGGGCCGAGGCGAAACAGTTGCGCCCCATTGCCGAGGTCGACCCTGGGATGCTGGAGGCGGTTGAGAATCTGCGCCTCAAGCTGGGCCTCAGCACGACGAAGCCCCCAATCGGCGCGCGCTTGCGCGTCGCGAAGCGGGCAATGGTGGAGCAGGACAGGCCGACCGGCGGAAAGAGGGTGATCGTGACTTACAAGCCGAACGTCGGGAATATCGACGTGCGTCACGACGCCAATGGCGTGGTTCGTAGTCGGCCGACGATGGCCCGTGCGGCGAAGCGGCCAGCCTGAGGACGGCTCCGACCATCCCCCAATGACGAGAAACCGGCCCGGGGCTCGCGTACGCTCGCGTTCCGCCCCGGCGGGAGCGTTCGGCTTTTCTCACCCCACCTGAAACCAGGCCCCGACGCCCGCCGCGCGGTGCTCGGGGATCGCCGATTCGACCGGCCACTTGCCGGGACTGCTGGCGACGAAGGCGACATGCAGCGTGCGGCCGGGCTGGATCAGGATGGTGTCGCGCCAATAGGGCTCCCAGCCGTCGTCCATCGAATGAAGGAGGCGGGCGACGTGACCGCCGAGCCGCATCGCCTGAACGACCGCCGTCCTGTTGGCGAAGGCGAAGACGGTCGGGGCGCCGCGGGCAACGCTGGCCAGCGGCTTCGGCCCCCAGTCCGTGAAGGTCGCGCCGTTGACCGCGAAAGGGGCCGCGCCGCCGCCGGTGACGGCGATCTCGAAGGTCCGGGCCGCCTCGAGCGCGATTTCCGCCGGCAACGCCGGATTGGCGGGGAGGCGCGGCGGGCTTCCCCGCGGCGCGACCGAATTGCCCGAGGCGGCGATGGCGACGAAGGGCAGGTCGGGCGCGCCCGGGTCCGAGCGCAGGGCGAATTTCACCTCCGCGCCCGCCTGCGCCGGCATGTCGAAGATAAGCTCGAAGCGTGCGCCGGGGCCCATCGGGAACTGGTTGTGGAGGGGTTCGAAGGGTTCGCTCGGCTGGCCGTCGACGGCGACGATGACCGCCTTCGCCCCGTCGATCGCGACATTGGTCAGGCGTGCGGTGGCGGCGTTGCCGAGGCGCAGGCGGACGCGCGCGCCCGGGCGCGCCGCGAGGCTCAAGGGGGCCGCCGCGCCGTTGGCGAAGATCAGGCCTGCCTTGCGCCCGGCGCCCCGCGCAACGCCGGGATCGGAAAAATCGTCGGGGATCTGACCCTTGTCGTCGGCGTTGAAGTCCGACAGCACGACGACGAAATCCTGGTCGACATCGACTTTCTCCGCCTCGTCCACGACGATCGGTCCAAAAAGCCCGCGGCCCTGCTGGCCGGCGTCGGTCGCCCCCGCATGCGGCAGGTAGAGATTGAAGCCCGCGTCGGGAGGCGTAAAGCGGAGGTCGGCGCTCGTCCCGGGGGCGAGGCGCGGTCCGGTGAGGCCGCCGTAGCCGGCGACGGCGTTTGCCGAGCGCAGGCCCGCAAAGCACAGACTCGTCGGCTCCGCGAGCCTGTTCGACGCTTTCAGCCTCAGTTCCTCGCCCTTCTTCAGCCGCAGGAGCGGCCCCGGGATCGCGCCCGAATAGGCGAGGCCCGCCGCCGCTTTGGCGGGCGGGGGCAGAAGCTGGAGGGGCGACGGCGCCGCCTCGATCAGCGTCACGCCCTGGGGGCCCGGGTCCGCGGACCCGGCGTCTGCCGGGACGAGGCCCCACGCGGTCGCCGCGAGGCCGCCGGCGAGAAAGGCCCGCCTGCTCGGCGCCGGGAGCGGCGGGGGTCGTCGTCGATGCGGCGGGAGGTTCAAACCGGGACTCTTTCGCAAGGACCACGAGAGAAAAGTCGGGACAGGCCGTTAAAAACCGGGACGCCGAGGCGCGCCCCTCCGCTTCGCCCGGCGCTCTTCTTAGCGGAGCGGCCGGGTGAGGCAACCTTTGCCGCGACGGCGCCGAGGGCGGCGCACATCTGCCTCCGGTCCTTTTTCCTCTGGCGCTCGCCGGGCAAGCTGATATAGAGCCCGCCCGAAGCTCAAGGCCCCGCCCGCGAAGCTCACGCGGCCGGCGCCGGCCGCGGGCGTGGCGGAATTGGTAGACGCGCCGGATTTAGGTTCCGGTGACGAAAGTTGTGGGGGTTCGAGTCCCTCCGCCCGCACCAACCGCCCGTCCGTCCTTCAAAGGTCGATCCTTGAAGGGCGCTTTCGGGGCGGCGCCTCGCGGGCGGCGGACTTTTGAACCTTTGGCGACAGTCGGAAATCGGCTAAGGGAAACCTTGGCGCTAAAATGACAAGGCGGATGGGACGATGCAGGTGACGGAGACGCTAAGCCAGGGGCTGAAGCGCGAATATGACATTTTCCTGCCCGCGAGCGATCTCGCCGAAAAGCTGAACGGCCAACTCGCCGAACTCAAGTCGAAGGCGCAGATCAAGGGCTTCCGCCCCGGCAAGGTGCCGGTCGAGCACCTGCGCCGGATCTACGGCAAGTCGATGATGGCCGACGTCGTCCAGGAGGCGATCAACAACGCCAACAAGAAGATCGTCGACGACAACGGCCTGCGCCTCGCCCGCGAGCCGAAGGTCGAATTGCCGACCGACCAGGCCTCGATCGACGCCGCGCTCGAGGCGCGCGGCGATCTCACGTTCAAGGTCGCGCTCGAAGTGCTGCCGACGTTCGAAATCGGCGATTTCTCGCAGATCGAGCTCGAACGGCTGACCGCCGACGTCGACGACGCGGACGTCGCCAATTCGCTCGAGCGGATCGCCGACAGCCGGCGCACCTTCGCCGCCAGGCCCGAGGGCGCGAAGGCCGAGACGAACGACCGCGTGACGGTCGATTTCGACGGCAAGATCGACGGCGTGCCGTTCGAAGGCGGCGAGGGCCGCGACATCGAGGTCCTCATCGGCTCGAACACGTTCATCCCCGGCTTCGAGACGGAGCTTCTGGGTGTCGCCGCCGGCGACCGGCGCGTCATTCACGCGACGTTTCCCGAGAGCTACGCGGTGCGCAAGCTCGCGGGAAAGACCGGCGAGTTCGACGTGACCGTCAAGGCGGTTGCGGCGCCCGAGCCTTTCGCGCTCGACGACGAATTCGCCAAGGGCCTGGCGTTCGACAGCGTCGACGACCTCAAGCAGAAGCTCAAGGACCAGATCGCCGGCGAGCACGCCCGCGCCTCGCGCGACAGGCTCAAGCGTCACCTGCTCGACAGGCTCGACGAGCTCTACACGTTCGAATTGCCCGAGGGCCTGGTCAACCAGGAGTTCGAGGGCATCTGGGCCCAGGTCATGCAGGAGCAGACCGCCGCCGGCCGCAGCTTCGCCGACGAGAACACCACCGAAGAGGCGGCGCGCGCCGATTATCGCAAGATCGCCGAACGTCGGGTGCGCCTTGGCCTGCTGCTGGCCGAAGTCGGGACGAGGGCCGAAGTGAAGGTCGGCGACGAAGAGATGACGCAGGCGCTGATCGCTCGGGCGAGGCAGTTCCCGGGTCAGGAAAAGCAGGTCTGGGACTTCTATCGCAACAACCAGCAGGCGCTCGCCGAACTGCGCGCTCCCATCTACGAGGAGAAGGTGGTCGACCATATCCTCGGCGTCGCCAGGATCGCCGAGCGCAAGGTGTCGAAGGAGGAGCTTCTGGCGCCGCTCGAGGACGAGGCGCCCTCCGCGCCGGCGGCGCCGCCCGATCTTAGCGGGGCCGAGGCGGAAGCAGCGCCCGAGTGAGGCGAAGCCGCGGGCGGGCCCGTTCGAGGCCCGGCGGCCCGCGACGGCCCTTTCGGCGCCCCTTTTCGGAGCGCCGCCGGGCGCCTATCTAGTCGAGACGAGCCGGGCCGGCTTCTCCTGGGGGACCTTTAGCCAATGCGCGATCCCGTCGATTATTACACCAACAATCTCGTGCCGATCGTGATCGAGCAGTCGGCGCGCGGCGAGCGGTCGTTCGATATTTTCTCCCGCCTCCTCCGGGAGCGCATCGTCTTCATGGTCGGGCCGGTCGAGGACGTGTCGGCGTCGCTGGTGGTCGCCCAGCTCCTGTTTCTGGAGGCGGAAAACCCGAAGAAGGATATTGCTCTTTACATCAATTCGCCTGGCGGTGTGGTGACGGCGGGCCTGTCGATCTACGACACGATGCAGTTTATTCGGCCGAAGGTCACGACCCTTTGCATCGGCCAGGCGGCCTCGATGGGGTCGCTCCTGCTGGCGGCTGGCGAGAAGGGCTCGCGCTTCGCCCTGCCGAATTCGCGAATCATGGTTCACCAGCCCTCCGGCGGTTTCCAGGGCCAGGCGTCCGATATTCAGCGGCACGCCGAGGACATTCTCAAGGTCAAGCGAAGGCTGAACGAAATCTACGTGCAGCATACCGGCCAGAGCTACGAGGCGATCGACCGGACGCTCGACCGCGACCACTTCATGTCTGCCGAGGAAGCCAAGGCCTTCGGCATCATCGACGAGGTGACGACCAAGCGCGCGCCCGTCGAGCCTGAAGAGGTAAAGGCGCGGACTTGACGCGCCGGCCTTCGGCTGGCTTGTTTCTTGCTGCGTCATCTTGGCGCCATGTTCCCGAGAACGGACTTAAGTCCGTTCGGGGTACGGCGGGTTTTTCGGCTTTAGCCCGGAGCGATCCGACGCTAGGGTGGTTGGGACGGGCGGACGACGGGGAGGGTCGAAGGCTACGTTTCGTTAGGTGAGCAAGCTTAGGCTGGACCGCGATTCGAAATCGCGGCGTCCTGGCCGGGTTGGAGAGAACGATGGCCAAGGCCGACGGCGACGCCAAGAACACGCTCTATTGCTCCTTCTGCGGCAAGAGCCAGCACGAAGTGCGCAAGCTCATCGCCGGACCGACGGTGTTCATCTGCGATGAATGCGTCGAACTGTGCATGGACATCATCCGCGAGGAGAGCAAGACCTCGCTGGTCAAGAGCAAGGACGGCATCCCGACGCCGCGCGAGATCTGCAAGGTCCTCGACGATTACGTGATCGGCCAGTCGACGGCCAAGCGCGTCCTGTCGGTCGCGGTGCACAATCACTACAAGCGCCTGAATCACGCCTCGAAGCACGGCGACGTCGAACTCGCAAAGTCCAACATTCTTCTCATCGGCCCGACGGGGTCGGGCAAGACGCTGCTCGCCCAGACCCTCGCCCGCATCCTCGACGTCCCCTTCACCATGGCCGACGCGACGACGCTGACCGAAGCCGGCTACGTCGGCGAGGATGTCGAGAACATCATTCTCAAGCTCCTCCAGGCGTCCGACTACAATGTCGAGCGCGCCCAGCGCGGCATCGTCTACATCGACGAAATCGACAAGATCAGCCGCAAGTCCGACAACCCCTCGATCACCCGGGACGTCTCGGGAGAGGGCGTCCAGCAGGCGCTCCTGAAGATCATGGAGGGCACGATCGCCAGCGTTCCGCCGCAGGGCGGCCGCAAGCACCCGCAGCAGGAATTCCTGCAGGTCGACACGACCAACATCCTCTTCGTCTGCGGCGGCGCCTTCTCGGGCCTCGAACGCATCATCTCGGCGCGCGGCAAGGGCACCTCGATCGGCTTTGCGGCGAAGGTGCAGGCGCCCGACGACCGGCGCACCGGCGAAGTGTTCCGCGACGTCGAGCCGGAGGACCTTCTCAAGTTCGGCCTCATCCCCGAGTTCGTCGGACGCCTGCCGGTCATCGCCACCCTCGAGGATCTCGACGAGGACGCGCTGAAGAAGATCCTCACCGAGCCGAAGAACGCGCTCGTCAAACAGTACCAGCGGCTGTTCGAGATGGAGAACACCGACCTCACCTTCCAGGACGAGGCCTTGAACGTCGTCGCCAAGAAGGCGATCGAGCGCCGGACGGGCGCGCGCGGCCTCCGCTCGATCATGGAGGGCATTCTGCTCGACACGATGTTCGATCTGCCCGGCCTCGACGGAGTGGAGCAGGTCGTGATCGGGCCCGAGGTGGTCGAGGGCAAGGCTCGCCCTCTCTACATCTACGCGGAGCGGGCCGAGCGGGCGGGGGCGGGCTGAAGGCTGTCCCCAGGGCTGGCGCCCGGGCGGCTTGAAACTCCGGCGCCTTGGGGCCATCTTCGCGTTAAAGGTCTGATCCGAAGGCGGACCTCACCGGTCCGCCAAAATCTGGCGGCGGCGTTGGCCTTCCTTCCGAAAAAGGAACGACATGACTAGCCACAAGAAGACGATCGCTCCCGGCACGCACGACGTCTATCCCGTCCTGCCGCTCCGCGACATCGTGGTTTTCCCGCACATGATCGTGCCGCTCTTCGTCGGACGCGAGAAGTCGATCCGCGCCCTCGAGGAGGTCATGAAGTCGGACAAGCCGATCCTTCTGGCCACGCAGAAGAATGCGGCGGACGACGATCCGGCGCTCGAGGACATCTTCACCACCGGCACGCTCGCCAGCGTCCTCCAGCTCCTGAAACTGCCCGACGGGACGGTCAAGGTTCTGGTCGAAGGCGCTTCGCGCGCCGTCGTCACGCATTATGTCGCGGGCGAGGCCTTCATCACCGCCGAGGCCGAGGCGGTCGCCGACGAGGCGATCGAGAAGGTCGAGGCGGAGGCGCTGTCGCGCTCCGTCGTCTCCGAATTCGAAAGCTACGTGAAGCTGAACAAGAAGATCTCGCCCGAGGTGGTGAGCGCGGTCAATCAGATCGACGACTATTCGAAGCTCGCCGACACGATCGCTTCCCATCTCGCGGTCAAGCTGTCCGACAAGCAGGCGATCCTCGAGATGCGCTCGATCTCGAAGCGCTTCGAGAAGTGCCTCGCCCTCATGGAAGGCGAGATCTCGGTGCTGCAGGTCGAGAAGCGCATCCGCACGCGCGTCAAGCGCCAGATGGAGAAGACGCAGCGCGAGTATTACCTCAACGAGCAGATGAAGGCGATCCAGAAGGAGCTCGGCGACGAGGACGGCCGCGACGAGATGTCCGAGCTCGAGGAGCGCATTAAGCGGACTAAGCTCACCAAAGAGGCGCGCGAGAAGGCGCTCGGCGAAGTCAAGAAGCTGCGCCAGATGGCGCCGATGTCGGCCGAGGCGACGGTCGTCAGGAACTATCTCGACTGGCTGCTCTCGATCCCGTGGCAACGCCGCTCGAAGATCAAGAAGGACTTGCCGGCCGCGCAGGCGATCCTCGACGCCGACCACTTCGGCCTCGACAAGGTCAAGGAGCGCATCGTCGAATATCTCGCCGTGCAGCAGCGCGCCAACAAGCTCACGGGGCCCATTCTCTGCCTCGTCGGACCCCCCGGCGTCGGCAAGACCTCGCTCGGCAAGTCGATCGCCAAGGCGACGGGCCGCGAGTTCGTGCGCATGTCGCTCGGCGGTGTGCGCGACGAAGCCGAGATCCGCGGCCACCGCCGCACCTACATCGGCTCGATGCCCGGCAAGGTCATCCAGTCGATGCGCAAGGCAAAGAGCTCGAACCCGCTGTTCCTGCTCGACGAAATCGACAAGATGGGCATGGATTTCCGCGGCGACCCGTCGTCGGCGCTGCTCGAGGTTCTCGACCCCGAGCAGAATTCGACGTTCAACGACCATTACCTCGAGGTCGACTACGACCTCTCGAGCGTGATGTTCGTGACGACGGCCAACACCCTCAACATCCCGCCGCCCCTCATGGACCGCATGGAGATCATCAGGATCGCGGGCTACACCGAGGACGAGAAGCTCGAGATCGCCAAGCGCCATCTCATGCCGAACTCGATGGCCAAGCACGGACTCGACGCCAAGGAGTTTGAAGTCGCCGACAGCGGCATCATGGAGCTCATCCGCCGCTATACGCGGGAAGCGGGCGTGCGCAATCTCGAACGCGAGCTCTCGAACCTTGCGCGCAAGGCCGTCAAGGAGATCCTGACGACCAAGAAGAAGCAGATCGTCGTCACCGGCGACAACGTGCCCGAATTCCTCGGGCCGCCGAAGTTCCGCTACGGCGAGATCGAGGCCGACGACCAGGTCGGTCTCGTGACCGGCCTTGCGTGGACCGAGGTCGGCGGCGAGCTCCTGACGATTGAAGGCGTGATGATGCCCGGCAAGGGCCGCATGATCGTGACCGGCAACCTGCGGGACGTCATGAAGGAGTCGATCTCGGCGGCGGCCTCTTACGTCCGCTCACGCTCGGTCGACTTCGGCATCGAGCCGCCGATGTTCGACAGGCGCGACATCCATGTGCACGTTCCGGAGGGCGCGACGCCGAAGGACGGCCCATCGGCCGGCGTCGGCATGGCGACGGTGATCGTGTCGATGCTGACGGGGATTCCGGTGCGCCGCGACATCGCCATGACGGGCGAGGTCACGTTGCGCGGCCGCGTGCTCCCGATCGGCGGCCTCAAGGAGAAGCTGCTCGCAGCGCTCCGCGGCGGCATCAAGAAGGTTCTCATTCCGGAGGACAACGTCAAGGACCTGGCCGAGATCCCCGAGCAGGTGAAATCCGGGCTCGAGATCGCGCCGGTGTCGCGGATGGAGGAGGTGCTGAAGCACGCGCTCGTGCGCCAGCCAACTCCGATCGTCTGGGAGGAGGAAGCGCACCCCGCTCCCGCCGCGACGCCACCGGCCGACGAGCCGGGCCAGGGCCTGGTCGCCCACTGATTTCACGCTGTCTTTGCCAAGGAAGCGCCGCGAGTCCCTGACGGATTCGCGGCGCTTTTTGCGGCGTCTCCTGCATTTTTTGCCCGAAAATCCCATCTTTTTTGGCTTCCAGCGCCGGCAAAGCCTTGCGCGGGCTCATCGAAACATGAGCAATGGGGCCGAACTCGGCCGTCGATTCGAGGCAAGGAGCGTCCTTAAACGGACTTGGTTCGGACGCGACGGACGAAGGTGGGCGCGGCGAACCATTGAACGCTGCGGTAGGAAGGGCCAAGGCGACAAGGCCGTTTGAAACGGAGAATGGGATGAATAAGCTCGAACTCGTCGATCACATTGCGACGGAAGCGGAACTGACCAAGGTTTCGGCGGCCAAGGCGCTCGAGGCCGTGCTCGAAGGCATCGAAAAGACGCTGAGAAAAGGCGAGGAAGTGCGCCTCGTCGGCTTCGGAACCTTCTCGGTGCGCGAGCGCGCCGCCGGCAAGGGCCGCAATCCGGCGACCGGAAAAGAGATCAAGATCGCCGCGTCCAAGAATGCGCGCTTCAAGCCGAGCACCGCGCTCCGGGCCGCCCTCAACAAGTCGAAGTCGGCCAAGAAATAGCGGCGCCTTGACGCTCCAAACGCGTCGCGGGCCGCTTTGCCGGCCAAAGCAAGCCGAAGGTTTCCGCGAACGGAGGGGGCTCGCCCCCTCCTTTTCTTATTCGCGGCGCGGCCAAAATTCGCGCGGCGGGCTCGAGGGCCTTTCTTTGCGCCTTGCCCGAGGGAACGTCTTGGCCCCGTGGGCGCAAGTCTGTAATCTCGCACGCGATGAGGCAGGGGCGGTTAGCTCAGTTGGTAGAGCATCTCGCTTACACCGAGAGGGCCGGCGGTTCGAGCCCGTCACCGCCCACCATTTTTCGCGCGCTGATCGGCCTTGTCGGCCTTCTGGCGGCGCTCTGTCTCACTGTCGGGCCTGAGGCGGCGCGGGCGCAGTCCGGCACGATGACCTTCCGGGTCGAGCCGCTCGAAGCCGCCGGCTGCGGCGCAAGGTGCCCGCACGTCATCGTCGCCGAGGGCGTGATCGAGACCACGACGCCGCAGGACTTCGTCGACTTCCTGAAGTCGGGGGCCGACGACAAGAGCCTGAAGCGGATCGTCTTTTTCAACTCGCGGGGCGGCAATGTGGTCGCCTCCATGGTGTTCGGGCGCATCCTCAGGGAGCTTCGCGTCGCGGGCGTGGTCGGCCGGTTTTCGGGCGCCGGCGCATCCGGGCCGTTCGTCGGCGAGTGCCTGTCGGCCTGCGTCTACGCGATGATGGGGGCTGTCCGGCGCGTCGCGCCGCCGGGCAGCGAGGTGGCGCTGCACCGCATGTCGATCGTCGAGACCGAAGGCCAGGGACTGTTCGGCCAGCACACGACGCGCAGTTTCGCCGACGCGCCAATGGTCGCGGTGCTTGCCCGCTACGCCGCCCGGATGGGCGTCAACCCGACGCTCGTGCGCATCGCGGAATCGCTGCCGCCGGACACGATGCATGTGCTCAGCCCGCAGGAGATGCGTCGCTGGTCGTTCGCGACCGCGCGTTTCTGAAGAGGCCGGTCCCGGCGTCCCGGAAGGGCTTTCGCGCCAGCGTCGCCATATTGACTTGGCGTTACGGCTGGCTTATCCCCGGCCACCCTTTGCGGGGGTGTAGCTCAGTTGGTTAGAGCGCCGGCCTGTCACGCCGGAGGTCGCGGGTTCGAGTCCCGTCACTCTCGCCACTTTCCATTCGAAATCGCAAGCGGCGAAGCGGCTTTTCTCAGGCCGCCGCAGCGCGTTCGGACCGCGAAAACGAGGCCCGGCGTCATCAATGAGACGTACGTCGGCCGAGCGCGTTTCGCCTTGCATGCGGCGCTGCGCTGCGATAGGCGGTTAAGGGGGATTGCGGCTGAAGACCTTCGTCCGCGCCTGATCCAAAAACCGCGAGCCGGGCTGATGCCGAGCCTCATATCCGACTACCTGCCGCTTGTCGTATTCGTCGTGATCGCCGCGCTGATCGGCTCGGGTCTGCTGGTCGCGCCCTTCCTGCTCGCGTTCAAGGCGCCGGATTCGGAGAAGCTGTCGCCCTACGAATGCGGCTTCGACCCGTTCGACGACGCCCGCATGCGCTTCGACGCACGCTTCTACCTGGTGTCGCTCCTGTTCATCATCTTCGACCTCGAGGTGGCGTTTCTGTTCCCATGGGCGATCGTCTTCCATGATCTCGGCGCGCTCGGCTTCTGGTCGATGATCCTCTTCCTCGCGGTCTTGACCGTCGGGTTCGTCTACGAATGGAACAAGGGAGCCCTCGAATGGGATTGAGCTCCGGTCCGCTCGTCGCGCCGCCCGCGACCGGCCTCGTCGATCCGAGGACCGGCAGGCCGCTCGGCGAGGACAGCGCCTATTTCGGCCAGATTAGCGACGAACTGGCCGACAAGGGCTTCCTCGTCACGACGACGGACGAGCTGATTCATTGGGCGCGCACCGGATCGCTCATGTGGATGACGTTCGGGCTTGCCTGCTGCGCGGTCGAGATGATGCAGCTTTCGATGCCGCGCTACGACGTCGAGCGCTTCGGCTTCGCCCCGCGCGGCAGCCCGCGCCAGTCGGACGTGATGATCGTCGCCGGCACGCTGACCAACAAGATGGCGCCCGCCTTGCGCAAGGTCTACGACCAGATGCCGGAGCCGCGCTACGTCATCTCGATGGGCTCGTGCGCCAACGGCGGCGGCTACTACCACTATTCCTATTCGGTCGTGCGCGGCTGCGACCGGGTCGTGCCGGTCGACATCTACGTGCCCGGGTGCCCGCCGACGGCGGAAGCGCTGCTGTACGGCGTGCTGCTCCTGCAGAAGAAGATCCGCCGGACCGGCACGATCGAACGCTAGCCCTTCGGATCGAAGGCGGAAAAGAGCCGCGCAATGGATGAGCTTCTCAAAACGATCGGCGACAAGACGGCTGCGGCCTTTCCGGGCGCCGTCCTCGATCAGACCTTCGCGGCGGGCGAGCTGACGCTGACCGTGGACGCCGACTGCAACATCCAGGTGCTCAAGTTTCTGCGCGACGATCCGGCCGGACAGTTCATCGCCATCATCGACATCTGCGGAGCCGACTATCCCGAGCGGGAGAAGCGGTTCGACGTGGTCTATCATTTGCTGTCGCCGAAGCTGAACCGCAGGATTCGCGTCAAGTTGGCGACCGACGAGGCGACGCCCGTCGAGAGCGCGGTCTCCGTCTGGCCGGGCGCCGAATGGTACGAGCGTGAGACCTACGACCTCTTCGGCGTCGTCTTCGCCGGCCATCCGGACCTGCGTCGCATCCTCACCGACTATGGCTTCGAGGGCCATCCGCTTCGCAAGGACTTCCCGATGACCGGGTTCGTCGAGGTGCGCTACGACGACCAGGAGAAGCGCGTGCGCTACGACAAGGTGCGCCTGAGCCAAGAATTCCGTCAGTTCGACTTCCTGAGCCCCTGGGAGGGTCCGCCGCTGCCGGGCGACGAGAAGGCGTCGGGAGGCAGTACGCAGTAGGTTGAGAGACGCGAATGGCGAATAGCGAATAGCGAGTGGGGTAAGGTCTGGACGGCGAGGGAATCAGGTCCTATCGAGACCTGCGGGTGTGGCAAGAGGCAATGACCGTGGCGGCAGACTGCTACGTTCTGACCAGGAGCTTTCCGCGGGAGGAGGTGTACGGCATGACGGCGCAGATCCGCAGGGCTGCGGCTTCAATTGCGGCGAATGTCGCTGAAGGTCATGGCCGAGAAGCAACAGGATCGTTTGTTCAGTTCTTGCGAGTGTTGCAAGGATCGTTGAAAGAGTTGGAGACTCATTTGTTGCTGGCGGCGAGGGTCGGACTGACGGAACCAGGAAGGGTCGAGCCTCTTCTCGATCGATGCGAAGCCATCGGAAAAATGCTGCGTCGCCTGATCCGCTCGCTTCAAGCGCGTCGCAGCGGATCGGACAAAGAGGTCGAGTGATGCGCCGCCCCTATTCGCCACTCGCCATTCGCCATTCGCCATTCACCGTCTTTGGCGTTCCGCGGGGCCCTTCAATGACCGACCTTCAATGACCGACCAGAACCTGCGCAACTTCTCGATCAACTTCGGACCTCAGCATCCGGCGGCCCACGGCGTCCTGAGACTGGTGCTCGAGCTCGACGGCGAGGTCGTCGAGCGCGTCGATCCGCACATCGGCCTCCTGCATCGCGGCACCGAAAAGCTGATGGAGGCGCGCACCTACCTTCAGAACGTGCCCTATCTCGACCGGCTCGATTACGTCGCGCCGATGAACCAGGAGCACGCTTGGGCGCTCGCCGTCGAGCGGCTCCTCGCCATCGAAGTGCCGCGCCGGGCGCAGCTCATCCGGGTGCTCTTCTGCGAGATCGGCCGGCTGCTCTCGCATCTTCTCAACGTCACCACGCAGGCCATGGACGTCGGCGCGCTGACGCCGCCGCTCTGGGGCTTCGAGGAGCGCGAGAAGCTGATGGTGTTCTACGAGCGCGCCAGCGGGTCGCGCATGCATTCGGCCTACTTCCGCCCCGGCGGCGTCCATCAGGATCTGCCGCCGCAGCTCATCGACGATATCTACGCCTTCTGCGACCCGTTCGAGAAAGTCTGCGACGACCTCGAGACTTTGCTCACCGGCAACCGCATCTTCAAGCAGCGCAACGTCGACATCGGCGTCGTGAAGCTCGAGGACGCCTGGGCGTGGGGCTTCTCGGGCGTCATGGTGCGCGGCTCGGGCGCGGCGTGGGACCTGCGCAAGGCGCAGCCTTACGAGTGCTACGAGGAGATGGAGTTCGAGATCCCGGTCGGCAAGCACGGCGACTGCTACGACCGCTACGTGATCCGCATGGCCGAGATGCGCCAGTCGGCGCGGATCATGAAGCAGGCCTGCGAAAAGCTCAGATCGCGCGGCGGCGAGGGTCCCGTCGCCAGCGACGACGGCAAGGTGGTACCGCCCCGACGGGCCGAGATGAAGAGCTCGATGGAGGCGCTGATCCATCACTTCAAGCTCTACACCGAAGGCTACCGGGTGCCGGCCGGCGAGGTCTACGCCGCGGTCGAGGCGCCGAAGGGCGAGTTCGGCGTCTATCTCGTCTCGGACGGGACGAACAAGCCCTACCGCGTCAAACTGCGCGCCCCGGGCTTCGCCCATCTGCAGGCTATGGATTTCCTCTGCCGCAAGCACATGCTCGCCGACGTCAGCGCCATCCTCGGCTCGATCGACATCGTCTTCGGAGAGGTCGACCGGTGACGATCCTCGAGTCGCTCCGCAACCGGGCCGGGCTCATCGTCTCGGGGGCCGCGTCGTTCGTGGTGCTCGTCGGCGGAATGCGGCTCGCTTCCGGCGAGCCGCTCGTTCAGCCGCAATCCGACATCGGGGTCGTCATCGGGATCGCGATGGTCGCCCTCTATTTCGTCCTCAGCGACGTTCGGGGAGGCGGGCGATGACGCGTCGTTTCCCCGAACCCGCGACCGGGATCATCTGACCCATGTCCGTCCGCCGACTTGCCGAGAAGCAACCGCCGAGCTTCGATTTCACGCCCGAGAACAAGGCCTGGGCAGAGAAGGAGATCGCCAAATATCCGCAGGGCCGCCAGGCCTCCGCGGTGATCGCGCTCCTCTGGCGGGCGCAGAAGCAGAACAGCTACTGGCTGTCGCGGCCTGCGATCGAGAAGGTCGCCGAGATGCTCGATATGCCGAAGATCCGCGTGCTCGAAGTCGCGACCTTCTACACGATGTTCAACCTCGAGCCGGTCGGGCGCCATTACGTGCAGCTTTGCGGCACGACGCCATGCGCGCTCCGGGGCGCCGACGACATCAGGGCGGTGCTGCGCAAGCGCGTCGGCGAGGCCGATCACGTCAGCGCCGACGGGCTCTTCTCGTGGAGCGAGGTCGAGTGCCTCGGCGCCTGCTGCAACGCGCCGATGGTGCAGATCAACGACGATTATTACGAGGACCTGACGCCCGAGAATTTCGCGAAACTGCTCGACGATCTTGCGGCGGGGCGTCCCGTGAAGGTCGGCTCGCAGATCGGCCGCGTCTCGTCCGAGCCGGTCGGCGGCCTGACCACGCTGACGTCGCTCTACGGCGCCGACGGCAAGGGCGCGGTCCGCGCGCCTGCGCCGGCCAACGACGCGACGGCGCCTGCTTCAAAGACGGGTGAGGCCGCGCCGTCGGCTGGCGCAGCTTCGCCGCCCGCCCCCCCTTCGGCGAGCGACACGAAGCCCGTCTCGGCCGACGACGCGGCCGCGCATGCGCACGCGGAGGCCGAGGAGGCCCACGTCAAGGCCGCGCTCGCCAAATTGCCCGCGGACGCGACCCCCGAGCAGAAGGCCAACGCCGTCGGCGAGCGGCCCGCGGCTCTGCCCGCCCCGCGCACCGGCGCGCCCGACGACCTCAAGCGCATCAAGGGCGTCGGCCCGGTCAACGAGAAGCACCTGCACGCGCTCGGCGTCTTTCATTTCGATCAGATCGCCGCGTGGACGCTTGCCGAGATCCGCTGGGTCGGGACGTATCTCGCCTTTCCCGGTCGGATCCATCGCGAACGCTGGGTGGCGCAGGCGAGCACTCTCGCCAAGGGGGGCGTGGGGCTCAAGGATCAAGCCCAGCCCGCACGTTCGGACAAGAAGCCGGAAGCCTGAACGATGCTCGAAGACAAGGACCGCATCTTCACCAACCTCTACGGCCTGGGCGACCGCAGCCTCAAAGGCGCGCGGGCGCGCGGCAGTTGGGACGGAACCAAGGGGCTGATCGACAAGGGCCGCGACTGGATCATCGCGGAGATGAAGGCGTCGGGCCTGCGCGGACGCGGCGGCGCGGGCTTTCCGACGGGTCTCAAGTGGTCGTTCATGCCCAAGACCGTCGACCCCAAGAGGCCGCACTACCTCGTCATCAACGCCGACGAATCGGAGCCCGGCACCTGCAAGGACCGCGAGATCCTGCGCAACGATCCGCACATCCTGATCGAGGGCGCGCTGCTCGCCTCGTTCGCGATGGGCGCGAACGCCGCCTATATCTATTTTCGTGGCGAATACATCGAGCCGCGCGAGAAGTTTCAGGCGGCGGTCGACGAGGCCTATGAGGCCAAGCTCATCGGCAAGGACAATATCCACGGCTGGCCGTTCGATCTCTACGTGCACCACGGCGCCGGCGCCTACATCTGCGGCGAAGAGACCGCGATGCTCGAATCGCTCGAGGGCAAGAAGGGGATGCCGCGGATGAAGCCGCCGTTCCCCGCCGGCATGGGCCTGTACGGCTCGCCAACCACGGTCAATAACGTCGAGTTGATCGCCCAGGCGCCCGCCATTCTCAAGCGCGGCGCCGCGTGGTTCACGAGTTTTGGCGCGCCCAACAACAGCGGCACGAAGCTCTTCTGCATATCAGGGCACGTCGAGCGCCCGTGCAACGTGGAAGAGGCGATGTCGATTCCATTCCGTGAACTGATCGAGCGCCATTGCGGCGGCGTCAGGGGCGGCTGGGACAACCTGCTCGCCGTCATTCCCGGGGGGGCTTCGGTGCGCTGCGTGCCGGCGGCGCAGATCATCGATTGCCCGATGGATTTCGACTCGCTCGGCAAGCTGAAATCCGGCCTCGGGACGGCGGCGGCGATCGTCATGGACAAGTCGACCGACATCGTCCGGGCGATCGCGCGGCTCAGCTACTTCTACAAGCACGAGAGCTGCGGCCAGTGCACGCCGTGCCGCGAAGGCACGGGCTGGATGTGGCGGGTCGTCAGCCGCATGGCCGAAGGCCGGGCGCACAAGCGCGAGATCGACATGTTGCTCGACGTGACGAAGCAGGTCGAGGGCCACACGATCTGCGCGCTCGGCGACGCCGCCGCCTGGCCGATCCAGGGCCTCATCGCCCATTTCCGCCCCGAGATCGAGCGGCGCATCGATCTTTATTCCGCCAACCCGCACGGCGAGCCCGTGCGCGCGGCGGCGGAGTAGGGCCGGTGGCGGAGGAGGCCGACAATCTTGTACTTCAGATGCTTCGGCTCATCCGGGCGAAGCAGGACGACCACTCGGCGCGTTTCGACGGAATCGACTCCGTTTTGAGCGACGTCCAGCGGACGCTCGCGGGTCACGAATTGCGTCTCGAGGCGATCGAAGAGCGTGTCGAGACCATTCGCGAAGGGGCAGTGACGGCGATCGGTTACGCCGCGCAGGCGAGCCGCGGGCATGTCGACCTTCGCAAGCAGATCGCAGAGCTCCCGCGCCGCGTCGAAAAGCTGGAGGCGGGCCATTGACCCATATCGCCCAGCTCAACGTCGGCCGCTTCCGCTATGCGACGGACGACGCCCGGATGGCCGCGTTCATGGACAATCTCGACCGGATCAACGCGCTCGCCGAGCGCAGCGAAGGTTTCGTCTGGCGCCTCAAGGACGACAGCAACAATGCGACCGCCATCCGCCCCGACGCCGATCCGACGATGGCGGTCAACCTCTCCGTGTGGGAAAG
The DNA here is from genome assembly GCA_963829505.1 of uncultured Alphaproteobacteria bacterium. Taxonomy (GTDB): domain Bacteria; phylum Pseudomonadota; class Alphaproteobacteria; order Rhizobiales; family Beijerinckiaceae; genus Roseiarcus. The sequence goes on along the minus strand of CAWHIL010000003.1, from coordinate 1,341,264 downwards.
CGCCGAGGCGCTCGAACGCTTCGTCTGGGCGACCGTTCACAAGCAGGTCTACAATCGAAAGGGCGAATGGTTCGAGAAGGCGGAAAAGGCGCATTTCGTCATGTGGACGATACCGGCCGGGCATATTCCCGACCTCGCTGAGGCGATGGCGCGGCTCGAGCATCTTCAGGCGAACGGCGACAGCGATCACGCCTTCGCCTGGAGCTGGCTGCCGCACATCAAGCTCTGGCTGAGCAGGAGATGCGGATGACGGAGCCGGGGGAGAGGCGGATCGAGGGGCGCAAGCTTCGGCTCGACGTGCACAAAGCCGATCTCTCGGGATCGGCCTTCGACGACGTGAATTTTTCCGGCGCGCGCTTTCATAACATCAATCTCTCGGGCTCATCGTTCGAGGATGCGAACATGTCCGGCTGGCGCGTCCACGACGTCAATTTGGCCGGCTTGCGCATCGAAAAGGCGAACCTCGCAGGCGCCTCGATCGCCGACGCCCGGATGGAGGGCATGACCATCGACGGTATTGCCGTCGCGGATTTGCTCGCCTATTGGCGGTCGGGCCATGGGGCGAAGGACGCATGAGCAAGATCATCATCGACGGCAAGGAAGTCGACGTTCCGGCCGAATACACTTTGCTTCAGGCCTGCGAGGCGGCGGGCGCGGAGATCCCGCGCTTCTGCTTCCACGAGCGTCTGACGATCGCCGGCAATTGCCGCATGTGCCTCGTCGAGGTGAAAGGCGGGCCGCCGAAGCCGACCGCCTCCTGCGCCATGGCGGTGCGTGACCTGAGGCCTGGCCCCAACGGCGAGCCGCCGGTTGTGCTGACGAATTCGCCGATGGCGCGCAAGGCCCGTCAGGGCGTGATGGAGTTCCTGCTCATCAACCACCCGCTCGACTGCCCGATCTGCGACCAGGGCGGCGAGTGCGACCTGCAGGATCAGGCGATGGCCTACGGCGCGGAACTCGTCGCGCTTCGCCGAGAACAAGCGGGCGGTCGAGGACAAGTACATCGGCGCGCTCGTCAAGACCTCGATGAACCGCTGCATCCAGTGCACGCGCTGCGTCCGCTTCGTCACCGAGGTCGCCGGCGTGCCGGAACTCGGCGCCACGGGCCGCGGCGAGGACATGGAGATCACCTCCTATCTCGAGAGCGCGCTGACCTCCGAGCTTCAGGGCAATGTCGTCGACCTCTGTCCGGTCGGGGCGCTGACCTCGAAACCGACCGCATTTCACGCGCGCCCGTGGGAATACGTCAAGACCGATTCCATCGACGTGATGGACGCGCTCGGCTCGGCGATCCGGATCGATTCGCGCGGTCGTGAAGTCGTCCGCATCCTCCCGCGCGTCAACGACGCCGTGAACGAGGAGTGGATCTCGGACAAGACCCGCCACATCGTCGACGGGCTCAAGACCCAGCGCATCGACCGCCCTTACGTGCGCGTCGACGGCAAGCTCCGGCCTGCGAGCTGGCGCGAGGCGTTCGACGCGGTCGCCGCAAAGGTCAAGACCGCCCGGGCGGAACGCATCGGCGCCATCGTCGGCGATCTCGCGGCGGTCGAGGAGATGTTCGCCCTCAAGGGGCTCATGGGCAAGCTCGGGTCGCCCAACGTCGATTGCCGGCAGGACGGGTCGAAGCTTCATCCGAAGTTCGGCCGCGCCTCCTATCTCTTCAACTCGACCGTCGCCGGGCTCGATCAGGCCGACGCGATCATGATCGTCGGATCCAACCCACGGCTCGAGTCGCCGGTGCTGAACGCACGCATTCGCAAGCGGTGGCTCAAAGGAGGCGCGCTCCTCGGCGTGATCGGCGAACAGGCAGACCTCACCTACCGCGCCAATTATCTTGGCGCCGGTCCCGAGACGCTCAGCGGCTTCGCCGATCATCCGCCTGCGGCGAAGGAGAAGCCCGCGTTCATCCTGGGCGCGGCGGCCTTCGCCCGTCCCGACGGCGAAGCCATCCTCGCGCTCGCCGCGAAGGCGGCGCTCTCGCTCGGTCTCGTCAAGGACGGCTGGAACGGCTTCAACGTCCTGCACGCCGCGGCCTCGCGCGTCGGCGGGCTCGATCTCGGCCTCGTGCCGGGGGAGGGCGGTCTCGACGTCCCGGGCATGGCGAAAGCAGGCGCGCTCGACGTTCTCATCAACCTCGGCGCCGACGAGACCGACGTCGAGCCGGGCGCCTTCGTCGTCTATATCGGCACGCACGGCGACCGCGGCGCGCATCGCGCCGACGTCATTCTGCCGGGCGCCGCCTACACCGAGAAGAGCGGGATTTACGTCAACACCGAGGGGAGGCCGCAGTTCGCCGAACGGGCCGTCTTCCCGCCGGGCGACGCGCGCGAGGACTGGTCGATCCTGCGCGCCCTCTCCGACGCGCTCGGCGCGAAGCTGCCCTACGATTCCCTCGGCCAACTGCGCGCGGCGCTGGCGAGCGCCCATCCCCATCTCGTCCAGTTTGACCGGATCGCGCCCGCCGACCCGGCCGCGCTGAAGGCGGTCGCGGCTCACCCCGCCGCGGTCGGACGCGCGCCGTTCGGCTCGGCGATCGACAATTTCTTTCTCACCAACCCGATCGCGCGCGCCTCGCGCGTCATGGCCGAATGCTCGGCCCTGGCGCAGGCGCGGGCGCGGCAGGCCGCGGAATAGGCGGACATGAGCAGCGCAACGCCCTCCCGTCCCCAATCGCCGTCGCATCTCCTCGCGATCGCCGGCGTCGTCCTGCTCGTTGCGGCGATCGTCGTCGTCTGGCTCCTTTGGCTCCTGATCAGCGGCGGCTATTTCGCCGCGCTCGGTCAGTGGCTGCACGAGACGAGCCTCGGCTCGGCGATCCGGTACATCCTCGAGAGCTTCGCGATGCTGGTCTGCGTGCTCCTGTCGACGGCGGCGCTGATCTACATCGAGCGCAAGATCTGGGGAGCGGTGCAGCTCAGGCGCGGCCCGAACGTCGTAGGCCCGTGGGGCGTGCTGCAGCCTTTCGCCGACTTCGGCAAGTTCGTCATCAAGGAGCCGATCATCCCGGCGAGCGCCAACAAGGGCGTGTTCGTCGCGGCGCCGCTGGTCTCGGTGATCCTGGCCTTCGCGGCCTGGGCGGTTATCCCGGTCAGCGACCGCTGGGTGGTCTCCGACATCAATGTCGGCGTCCTCTTCCTGTTCGCGGTTTCCTCGCTCGGCGTCTACGGCGTCATCATGGCGGGCTGGGCGTCGAACTCGAAATACCCGCTGCTCTCGGCGCTGCGCGCGGCGGCGCAGATGGTCTCCTACGAGGTGTCGATCGGCTTCGTCATCGTGACCGTCGTCATGTGCGCGGGCTCGCTGAACCTCTCCGAGATCGTCCGCGCGCAGGACACCCGCTTCGGCTTCCTGGGCTGGTACTGGCTGCCGCTTCTGCCGATGTTCGTCATCTTCTTCGTGTCCGCGCTCGCCGAGACGAACCGGCCGCCGTTCGATCTGACCGAGGCCGAATCCGAGCTCGTCGCCGGCTATTCCGTCGAATATTCCGCCTCGCTCTTCCTCCTGCAATTTCTCACCGAGCTCGTCGCTCTCCTCACGATGGCGGCGATGACGACGGTGTTCTTCCTCGGCGGCTGGCTGTCGCCGCTGCCGTTCCCGCCGTTTACCTGGATCCCGGGCGTCTTCTGGTTCCTCTTCAAGGCGTGGAGCGTGATTTTCTGCTTCTCGATGGTGAAGGCGTTCGTGCCGCGCTATCGCTACGACCAGCTCATGCGGCTCGGCTGGAAAGTGTTCCTGCCGATCTCGCTGGTCATGGTCGTCGTCGTCGCGGCCGTGCTCGAGTTCACCGGGCTCGGCGCCGCCGGCTCGGGTGTGGGAGGATGACGCCATGGCCATGAGGCTCGCCCAATCCGCGCGCTCGGTGTTCCTGACCGAGTTTCTCGCCGCGTTCGCGCTGTCGGTCCGCTATATCTTCAAGCCGAAGGCGACACTGAACTACCCGAACGAGAAGTCGCCGCTGTCGCCGCGCTTTCGCGGCGAGCATGCGCTCAAACTCTATCCCAACGGCGAGGAGCGGTGCATCGCCTGCAAGCTCTGCGAAGCGATCTGCCCGGCCCAGGCGATCACCATCGAGGCGGGGCCCCGGCGCAACGACGGCACGCGCCGGACCACCCGCTACGACATCGACATGACGAAATGCATCTACTGCGGCTTCTGCCAGGAGGCGTGCCCGGTGGACGCCATCGTCGAGGGGCCGAACTTCGAGTTCTCCACGGAAACACGCGAAGAGCTTTTCTACGACAAGGACCGCCTCCTGGCGAACGGCAAGCGCTGGGAGCGGGAGCTCGCGCGCAACATCGCGATGGACGCGCCCTACAGGTGACGTGAACCCCGGCTGCCGGGGCAGGAACAATGGGGAAGGGGCTGCTCGCCCCTTTAAGCACGACAGGCGCCGGCGTTCAGGCGACGCGCGCCGCAAGCGATCGGGACACGAGGCTTACGACATGGCCGGGACGGCGTTCTTCTTCTGGATCTTCGCGGTGGTCCTCGTCGGATCGGCGCTCTCCGTCATCGTGGCGCGCAATCCCGTGCATTCGGTGCTGTTCCTCATCCTCGCCTTCGTCAGCGCGGCGGGCCTCTTCATCATCATGGGGGCGGAGTTCCTGGCGATGATCCTGATCGTCGTCTATGTCGGGGCGGTGGCGATCCTGTTCCTGTTCATCGTCATGCTGCTCGACGTCGACTTCGCGCGGATGAAGCAGGGGTTCGTCCAGTACTTGCCCCAAGGGCTCCTGATCGCCTTCATCGTCGGGGCCGAACTCGTCTATGTCGTCGCAGGCTGGAAGCCCTCGCCGAACGCGGCCGCGGCCGCGACGCCGTCGGGGACGCTGTCGAACACCGCGGCGCTCGGCGAAGTGCTCTACACCCGCTACTTCTACTTCTTCCAGGCCGCCGGCATGATCCTGCTCACCGCCATGATCGGCGCGATCGTCATCACGGTCCACCACAAGCCGGGCGTCAAGCGACAGGACGTCGGCGCCCAAAACGCCCGCACGCCCGAGACCGCCGTCGAATTGCGCAAGGTTCCCTCGCGCGCCGGCATCTGAAGGATCGATGATTCCCATGGACCTTTCCGCCTATCTGATCCTCGCGGCGATCGTGTTCACGATCGGCATCGCGGGCATCATCCTCAACCACAAGAACATCATCGTCATCCTGATGTCGGTCGAGCTGATCCTGCTGTCGGTGAACATCAACCTCGTCGCTTTCTCGACCTTCTCGGGCGATCTCACCGGACAGGCCTTCGCCCTCTTCATCCTGACCGTCGCCGCGGCGGAGGCGGCCATCGGCCTTGCGATCCTCGTCGCCTACTACCGCAACCGCGGCTCGATCGCGGTCGAAGACATCAATGCGCTGAAGGGCTGAGCGGGCAATGTATCAGCTGATCGTCTTTCTTCCGCTTCTCGGCTTCATCGTCGCCGGCGTCTTCGGGCGTTGGGTCGGACCGAAGGGCGCCGAATACGCGACCTCTGCCTTCCTCGGCGTCTGTTTCGTCCTGTCGTGGATCGCCTTCTTCATGGTTGCGGCCGGAGCGGACGCGCATATCCCGCTCGCCAACTGGTTCACCTCCGGCAAGCTCTCGGTCGCCTGGGCGCTCAAGATCGACACGATGACCGCGGTCATGCTGGTCGTCGTCACGACCGTCTCGTTCGTCGTCCACGTCTATTCGATCGGCTACATGGAGGAGGACCCGTCGAAGCAGCGCTTCTTCGCCTATCTGTCGCTCTTCACCTTCGCCATGCTGATGCTGGTGACGTCGGACAATCTGGTGCAGCTCTTCTTCGGCTGGGAGGGCGTGGGCCTCATGTCCTACCTGCTGATCGGCTTCTGGTACGAGAAGCCGTCGGCCAACGCGGCGGCGATCAAGGCCTTCGTCGTCAACCGGGTGGGCGACTTCGGCTTCGCCCTCGGCATCTTCCTCGTCTTCACGCTGACCGGCTCGGTCACCTTCGACCAGGTGTTCGCCGCGGCGCCGGGGCTCGCCGGCAAGACCTTCCACTTCATCGGCTTCGACTGGGACGCGCTGACGCTCGCCTGCCTCCTCCTCTTCATGGGCGCGATGGGCAAGTCGGCGCAGTTCCTGCTTCACACCTGGCTGCCAGACGCGATGGAGGGCCCGACGCCGGTCTCGGCCCTGATCCACGCCGCGACCATGGTGACGGCCGGCGTCTTCATGGTGGCGCGTCTCTCGCCGCTCTTCGAGCTTGCGCCCGCCGCGCTCAGCGTCGTCCTCATCGTCGGCGCGACGACGGCGTTCTTCGCCGCGACCGTCGGCCTCGTGCAGAACGACATCAAGCGGGTCATCGCCTATTCGACCTGCTCGCAACTCGGCTACATGTTCGTCGCTCTCGGCCTCGGCGGCTACAGCCTCGGCATGTTCCACCTCTTCACCCACGCCTTCTTCAAGGCGCTGCTGTTCCTCGGCGCGGGCTCGGTCATCATCGCCATGCACCACGAGCAGGACATGCGCCGGATGGGGGGCCTCAGAACCGAGATCCCCTTCACCTTCTGGCTCATGATGATCGGCTCGCTGGCGCTGAGCGGCGTCGGCATACCCTTCACCTCGATCGGCTTCGCCGGCTTCGTGTCGAAGGACCCGATCATCGAGGCGGCGTTCGCCTCGCAGCGGTTCGGCGCGAGCTACGCGTTCTGGTGCGTCAATCTCGCGGCGGCGTTCACCGCCTTCTACACTTTCCGCCTCATGTTCATGACCTTCTTCGGCGAGCGCGGCCAGTTTGCGTCCTGGCTGCCGCATGACGCCGGAGGAGACCACGCCCACGGCGACGACGGCCACGGCCACGGGGCCGGCCCGGCCCACGAATCGCCGCCGGTGATGCTGGCGCCCCTCGTGCTGCTTGCGCTCGGCGCGACTTTTGCCGGCGTCATCTTCCGCCATTGGTTCATCGGCGCCGGCTATTCGGACTTCTGGCGCAATGCCCTCTTCCTCGCCAAGGACAACGAGATCCTCGAGCAGATGGAGCACGTCCCCTGGCTCGTCTCGCTGTCGCCGTTCCTGATGATGGTGATCGGAATCGGAATTTCCTATTACTTCTACATGGTCGACCGGAAAGCGCCGGAGCGGCTCGCGGCGACTTTCCCGCAGCTGTACGATTTCCTGCTCAACAAGTGGTATTTCGACGAGCTCTACGACCTGATCTTCGTCCGCCCGGCGTTTGCTGTCGGCCGCTTCTTCTGGAAGGCCGGCGACGGCGCGGTCATCGACGGCATCGGACCTGACGGGGTCGCCTCGCGGGTGCTCGACGTGACGCGCGGCGCGGTCCGTCTGCAGTCCGGCTTTGTCTATCAGTACGCCTTCGCGATGATGCTGGGCGCGGCCGCGTTCGCCACCTGGTACCTGTTCGGGGGAGCGCGCTGATGTTCGGGATCTCGATCCTCACCGGCCTCCTGATACTGCCGCTCGTCGGCGCGGCCTTCATCCTGCTTCTGCCGGGCGACAGCGAGGCGACGCGACGCAATGCGCGCTGGACCGCGCTCTTCGCCACCCTCGTCACCTTCGCTCTCAGCCTCGTGGCATGGGGGCGGTTCGATCCCTCGCAGCCGGGCTTCCAACTCGTCGAGCAGCACGACTGGTTCTCGCACGCCATCCTCTACAAGCTCGGGGTCGACGGGATCTCGATGCCCTTCGTCCTTCTGACGACGTTCCTCATGCCAATCAGCATCGCGGCGTCGTGGCGGATCGACAATCGGGTGAAGGAGTACATGATCGCCTTCCTCGTGCTCGAGACGCTGATGATCGGCGTGTTCGTGGCGCTCGATCTCGTGCTCTTCTTCCTGTTCTTCGAGGGCGGCCTCATTCCGATGTTCCTGATCATCGGCATCTGGGGACACGACAACCGGGTCTATGCGGCGTTCAAGTTCTTCCTCTACACGTTCGCCGGCTCGGTGCTGATGCTGCTCGCCGTGATGGCGATGTACTGGACGGCGGGCACGACCGACATCACGGTGCTGCTCAAGACGGCGTTCGACCCGAAGATGCAGACGTGGCTCTGGCTCGCCTTCTTCGCGTCCTTCGCCGTCAAGATGCCGATGTGGCCGGTCCACACCTGGCTCCCTGACGCGCATGTCGAAGCGCCGACGGCGGGCTCCGTCATCCTGGCCGCCATCCTTCTGAAGATGGGCGGTTACGGCTTCATCCGCTTCTCGCTGCCGATGTTTCCCGACGCCTCGGTCTATTTCACGCCGCTCGTCTACACGCTCTCGGTCATCGCGATCATCTACACCTCGCTGGTCGCGCTGGCGCAGGAGAACATGAAGAAGCTGATCGCCTATTCGTCGGTCGCCCACATGGGCTTCGTGACGATGGGGATCTTCGCCGCCAACACGCAAGGGGTGCAAGGCGCGGTCTACCAGATGATCAGCCACGGCCTCGTGTCGGGCGCGCTCTTCCTCTGTGTCGGCGTGGTCTACGACCGCACGCACAGCCTCGAGATCGCGAGCTACGGCGGCCTCGTCCAGCGCATGCCGATCTATGCGGTGGCCTTCCTCCTGTTTACCCTGGCCAATGTCGGACTTCCGGGCACGACCGGGTTCATCGGCGAATTCCTGACGCTGATCGGCGCCTTCCAGTCCAACACCTGGGTCGCGTTCTTCGCCACCACCGGCGTCATCCTCTCGGCGTGCTATGCGCTCTATCTCTACCGGCGCGTGGTTTTCGGCGTCATCGAGAAAGCGAACCTGAAGTCGATCCTCGACCTCGACGCTCGCGAGATCGCGACGCTCCTGCCGCTCGGCCTCCTCGTCGTCTATTTCGGCGTCCACCCGCAGCCGATCATCGACGCAAGCGCGTCCTCGATCGACGCGCTGCTCAAGGGGTTCGAGCAGGCGGTCACGGCGACGAAGACCGCAGGCCTCTGAAGAACGACATCTGGCGAGATCAAGAACGAGACCCATGCATCAAACGGCCCTCTCTCTCCCGGTTGTCCTGCCCGAGGCGGTTCTGGCGCTCGGAACGCTCCTGCTCGTGCTCTATGGCGCGTTGCGCGGCGAGCGCGCCTACAACCTCGTCACCGAGGTTTCGGTGGCGCTGCTCGGGATCGTGTTTCTGCTCGTGGTGTGGAAGACGCGCCCGATGGGGATCACCTTCTACGGCGCCTTCGCCGACGACCCGTTCACCCGCTTCATGAGCGGGCTTGCGGTGATCGGTTCGCTCGTGACGCTCCTCCTGTCGCTCGAATTCATGCGCAGCGAGCGGCTCGCGGGCTTCGAGTTTCCGGTGCTGATCCTGCTGGCGACGCTCGGCATCCTGATGCTGATCGCCGCCAACGACTTCATCGCGCTCTACCTCGGACTCGAGCTCATGAGTTCTCGCGCTCTACGTGATCGCCGCCTATCGCCGTCACGACCTGCGCGCCACCGAAGCCGGCCTCAAGTACTTCGTGCTCGGCGCGCTGTCGTCCGGCATGCTGCTCTACGGCGCGTCGCTGATCTACGGCTACTCGGGTTCGGTGACGTTCAGCGACGTCGCGGCCGCGGTGCACGACCACAGCAACATCGGCGTTCTCTTCGGCCTCGTGTTCGTGCTGGCGGGCCTCGCCTTCAAGATCTCGGCCGTGCCGTTCCACATGTGGACGCCCGACGTCTACGAGGGCGCGCCGACGCCGGTGACGACCTTCTTCGCTTCGGCGCCGAAAATCGCCGCGATGGCGGTGCTGGTGCGCGTGGTCTTCTCCGCTTTTCCCGGGATTTCGGGCGACTGGCGGCAGATCCTCGCCTTCGTGTCGATCGCCTCGATGACGCTCGGCGCCTTCGCCGCCATCGGCCAGACCAACTTCAAGCGGCTGATGGCCTATTCCTCGATCGGCCACATGGGCTTCGCCCTCGTCGGCCTCGCCGCCGGCACGGTCGAAGGGGCGCAGAGCGTCATCGTCTACATGGCGATCTACGTCGTCATGACGCTCGGCACCTTCGCCGGCATCCTTCTCATGCGCCGCGACGGCAAGGCGGTGGAGACGATCGCCGACCTCGCGGGCCTCGCCCGCACCGATCCGTGGATGGCCTTCTTCCTCGCAGCGATGATGTTCTCGCTCGCGGGCGTTCCCCCGCTCGCCGGCTTCTTCGCCAAGTTCTATGTCTTCGCCGCGGCGATCAAGGCCGGCCTCTACGGACTTGCCGTCATCGGCGTGCTCGCGAGCGCCATCGGCGCCTATTATTATCTGCGCATCGTCAAGCTCATGTACTTCGACGAGCCGGCGAAGGCCTTCGACGCGCCGGCGCCCGTCGCCCGCATCGTGCTGGCGGTGGCGGCGATCCTCATCCTCGTCTTCGTCTTCCTGCCTTCGCCCCTCACCAACGCTGCGATGGCGGCGGCGCAGACGCTATTTTGACCATCGGCGCCACGCGGGGGGCCGCGCCGTTCGGCTGGCGGGTCGACCGTCTCCGGGCGATCGACTCCACCAACGAGGAGGCGCGGCGCCGCGCCCTCGACGATGATCCGGGCGCCTGTGGATCGTCGCCGACGAACAGACCGCCGGGCGCGGCCGTCACGGCCGGACGTGGGTGTCGCTGAAGGGAAACCTGCACGCGAGCGCCCTCCTGATTGACCCTTGCCCACAGGCCCGCTCGCCGCAGCTCGGCTTCGTCGCAGGCGTGGCGCTCGCGCGCGCGGCCGAGGACGCCGGCGCGATGGACGCAAAGCTCAAATGGCCGAACGATCTCGTGTCGTCGGGCGCGAAATGCGCCGGCCTCCTGCTCGAAGGGGCGGCGCTGCCCGACCGCAGGCTCGCCTGCGTCATCGGCGTCGGGGTCAATTGCGCGACCGCGCCCGACGGCGTCGGCTACCCGACCGCGGCGCTGAGGCGCGCCGACGGCCGAGCGATCGCCGCCGCCGGGCTCTTCGAGCGCCTCGCCGAGCGTTTCGCCGAGACGCTCGATCTCTGGGACGCGGGCGACGGCTTCGACGCCGTTCGCGCGGAATGGCTCGAGCGGGCGCACGCGATCGGCGCGGTCGTCAGCATCGAGGACGCGCGCGGGCGCCGCGAGGGCGTGTTCGATGGAATCGACGGCAGCGGGCGGCTTCTGTTTCGCGGCGGCCAAGGTCTCGAGACGATCGAGGCCGCGGACCTCTTTCTATCGCCGGGCGGCGACGCAAGCGCCGGCGCAGTCGGCGGGCGCGGTTCGCTCGCGCGAGGGGATTCTCAGGGATGATCGATGACGGCGAGTTGGTGTTCGCGGCGCTGGGAGGCCTTGGCGAAATCGGCATGAATTGCGCGCTCTACGGCTATGGGCCGGCCCGCGCGCGCAAGTGGCTGATGGTCGATCTCGGCGTGGCGTTCGCCGGCGACGACCTGCCCGGAATCGACCTCATCCTGCCCGACGTCGGCTTCATCGAGAAGGTGCGGAAGGACCTCGTCGGCATCGTCATCACCCACGCGCACGAGGACCACATCGGCGCGCTCGCCGACCTTTGGCCGAGTCTCGGGGCTCGCGTCTACGCCTCGCCCTTTGCCGCCGGCCTTGCGGAGGCGCGCCGTCTCGGCGAGCCGGGAGCGCCGAAGATCCCGATCGAGATCGTGCCCCCGGGCGGGCGCGTGACGATCGGGCCGTTCGACGTCGAATTCGTGCCCGTCGCCCATTCGATCCCGGAGAGCTCGGCGCTGGCGATCCGCACGCCCGCCGGCCTCGTCGTCCATTCCGGCGACTGGAAGATCGATCCAGCCCCGGTGGTCGGCTCGAAGACCGACGAAGCCCGTCTCAGGGCGCTCGGCGACGAGGGCGTGCTGGCGTTCGTGTGCGATTCGACCAACGTGCTGCGCGAGGGCGAAAGCCCCTCCGAGCTCGAGGTCGCGGCGACCCTCAAGGACCTTGTGGGCGCCGCCCGGAACCGGGTCGTTGTGACCACCTTCGCCTCCAACGTGGCGCGGCTTCGCTCGGCGGCGGAAGCGGGCCACGCCGCCGGACGGCAGGTCTGCATTCTCGGCCGGGCGATGGAGCGGGTCGTGGCGATCGCGCGCGAACTCGGTATGCTCGACGGCGTGCCGCCGTTCCTCGGCCTCGACGCCTTCGATCGCCTGCCGCGCGACAAGATCCTCGCGCTCGCGACCGGCAGCCAGGGCGAGCCGCGCGCGGCGCTGGCGCGGATCGCCGGAAACGATCATCCGGCGGCCGAACTCGCCCCCGGCGACACCGTGATCTTCTCCTCGCGCACCATTCCGGGCAACGAAAAGGCGGTCGGCCGGATCGTCAACGCGCTGGTCTCGGCGGGGATCGAGGTCATCACCGACCGCAACGGGCTTGTGCACGCGTCCGGCCATCCCCGGCGGGGAGAGGTCGCCAAGATGTACGGTTGGCTGCGACCGCAGATGGCCGTCCCGGCGCACGGCGAGGCGCTGCACCTGACCGAGCACGCAGCGCTGGCCTGGTCGCTCGGGGTGCCGCAGGTGCGCCGCGCCTTCAACGGCGACCTCATCCGCTTCGCCCCCGGCGATCTCGATGGAATCGGTGAGATCGACCACGGCCGCAGGCTGAAGGACGGCGACATCCTCCTGCCGCCCGGACAGGATTGCGTCGGCCAGCGCCGCAGGCTGTCGTTCTCCGGCGTGATCTCGATCGCCATCGCGCTGACGCCGAAAGGGGAACTCGCCGGCGATCCGGACGTGATGATCGCCGGGCTGCCCGAGCGCACCCGCGACGGCGCCGGCTTCGACGAGATCATCGACGCGGCGATTTTCGAGACCTTCGAGAGCCTGCCGAAGGGAAAGCGGCGCGACGCGGACTTCTTGTCGAACGCGATCGAGCGGGGCGTGCGCGCCGCCGTCAACGCCGTCTGGGGCAAGAAGCCGCAGGTGCATGCGCTCGTGGTTGAGGTTTAAGAGGGGCGAGTAGCGAGTAGGGAGTAGGGAGTAGCGAGTAGGGAGCGATACGCCGCGCTTCCATTCGCCATTCGCCATTCGCCTCGCCACTCGCCACTCGCCAAGGAGACCCCCATGATCGGAAAACTCAATCACGTCGCCATCGCGGTGCCCGACCTCGAAAAGGCGGCGACGACCTATCGCGAGACCCTCGGCGCCAAGGTGTCGGCGCCGCACGCGGTGCCCGAGCACGGCGTGACGGTCATCTTCGTCGAATTGCCGAACACCAAGGTCGAGCTGCTTCATCCCCTCGGGGCGAACTCGCCGATCGCGGGCTTCCTCGAAAAGAACCCGGCCGGCGGCATCCACCACATGTGCTTCGAGGTGGCCGACGTCGTCGCAGAGGGTGCAAAGCTAAAGGCCGCCGGCGCCCGGGTGCTCGGCGACGGCAAGCCGAAGATTGGCGCGCATGGCAACCCGGTGCTGTTCCTGCACCCGAAGGACTTTTTCGGCACGCTGGTCGAGATCGAGCAGGTTCCGGCCTGAATCTCGGGCTCGATGCCGGTCGAAGCGCGGGCCTCTCGCGCCTCGGCGCCGACGTGCTCTTGTTGACGACGGCGGCTGTCTGGGGCGTCACCTTCGTCGTGCAGAAGGACATCGGCGCGCTGCCGCCGCTCGCCTTCGTGGCCGCGCGCTTCGCCGTGTCCGCCGTCGCGCTTCTGCCGTTTGCGCTCGTCGAGGCGCGGCGTGCGGAAAGGCCGGCGCCAGGGGGCGCATGGCGCCTCGCTATCGTGATCGGCGCGCTCCTGTTCCTGGGCGCGAGCCTGCAGCAGGCGGGTCTCCGGACGACTAGCGCCACCAACGGCGGCTTCCTCACGGCGTGCTATGTCGTGCTGACGCCCTTCGCCGTGTGGGCGCTCTCCCGAACGCGCCCGCGCGCCATTGTCCTCGTGGCGGGCGCCGTCTCGCTCTTCGGCGCGTGGCTGCTCGCGACCGGAGGCGGCCCCGCGCAGCCGCCGACGGCCGGCGACGGCCTCGTGCTGATCGCCGACGTCGCCTGGGCTGCGCAGATCGCGCTCGTGGCGGGTTTTCTCGCCCGCGCCGCGCGTCCGCTGACCCTCGCCTTCGTCCAGTACGCGACGACCGCCGGCCTCGCCGCCGCCTTTTCCTTCGCCTTCGAGCGGGCGAGCATTGCCGACGTCGTCGCGGCTGCGCCCGAAATCCTGTTCGCCGGCCTCTTTGCGGGCGCGCTCGGCTATACGCTCGCCATCGTCGGCCAGCGTCGCACGCCGCCCGCGGAAGCAGCCCTGATCCTGTCGCCGGAAGCGGTGTTCGCGGCGATCGCTGGCGCGCTTTTCATCGGCGAGCGGCTGACGCTTGTCGGCGCCGCCGGCTGCGTGCTGATCCTGATCGGCGCGGTCGCGGTCGAGGCGGCGCCTGCGCTTGCGCGAGTTGCCGCCACGCGCGCGTGAATGCGGCGATCCGCCGCGGCGCGAAGCGTCGCGTGCGACACTTGTCTCGCTTGTCCGCCAGGTCTCCCCGCGCGTAACGGTCGATCCGCTCAAAGCAAGAATGCGCCGGGAGGGCGTGCCATGGATCTTCTGATTGCGCTGGCGGCGCTCTGTTTCCTGATGTTCGTCGCCTATCGCGGCTTCAGCGTCATCCTGTTCGCGCCGATCGCCGCCATGGGCGCGGTCTTCCTGACCGACCCGCATGCGGTGCCCGCCGCCTTCACCAACCTCTTCATGGTGAAGATGGTCGGCTTCGCGCAGCTCTACTTCCCGGTCTTTCTGCTCGGCGCCGTCTTCGGCAAGGTGATCGAGCTTTCCGGCTTCGCCAAGTCGATCGTCGCCACCATCATCCGCGCCGTCGGCAAGGACCAGGCGATGCTCGCGATCGTGCTCGTCTGCGCGGTCCTGACCTACGGCGGCGTGTCGCTGTTCGTCGTCGTCTTCGCAGCCTACCCCTTCGCCAGCGAACTCTTCCGCGCCGGCGACATTCCGAAGCGGCTCATTCCGGGCACGATCGCGCTCGGCGCCTTCTCCTTCACCATGGACTCGCTGCCCTTCACGCCGCAGATCCAGAACATCATCCCGACCACCTATTTCAAGACGACGACCGGCGCCGCGCCGATCCTCGGCATCGTCGGCGCGATCTTCATCCTCGTTTGCGGGATGACCTATCTCGAATGGCAGAAGCGGCGCGCCCGCGCGCGAGGCGAAGGCTACGGCGAAGGCCACATCAACGAGCCGCAGCCGATCGACACGACCCATCTGCCCTCGCCCTTCATCGCCTTTCTGCCGCTTATCGTCGTCTTCGGCCTCAACATCCTGCTCGGCGGCTTTCCCGGCGTGTTCACCGGCCTGATCGACTGGACCTATGGCGCGAATTACGACCTGAAACTCGCCATGGACCATGCGATCGCGACGCCGGTCCCGCCGATCCGCGCCGTCTGGGCGGTCGAGGGCGCGCTGCTGACGGGCATCGTCCTCGTCTTCCTGCTCGCCTGGCGC
The DNA here is from genome assembly GCA_963829505.1 of uncultured Alphaproteobacteria bacterium. Taxonomy (GTDB): domain Bacteria; phylum Pseudomonadota; class Alphaproteobacteria; order Rhizobiales; family Beijerinckiaceae; genus Roseiarcus. The sequence continues at coordinate 1,325,942 of CAWHIL010000003.1, read as the reverse complement.
CCCGTGTCGCGGACGTTTGCGGACGGCAGCAAGCTCGCGGTCGCGGGCGCGCTGCTGGCGGCGATGAACACGGCGACCGAATATGGCTTCGGCGGCGTCATCGCGTCGCTGCCCGGCTTCCTCGCCATTCGCGACGCGCTCGGCGGCATCCCGAACGTCCTCGTGCGCGAGGCGGTCACCGTCACTTCGCTCGCCGGCATCACCGGCTCGGCCTCGGGCGGCATGTCGATTGCGCTCGCTGCGATGTCGAAGGACTTCATCGAGGCCGCCAACGCCGTCGGCATTCCGATGGAAGCGCTGCACCGGGTCGCCGCGATGGCGTCGGGCGGCATGGACACGCTGCCGCACAACGGCGCCGTCATCACGCTGCTCGCCGTCACCGGCCTCACCCACCGCGAGTCCTACAAGGACATCTTCGCCGTCACCGTCCTGAAGACGGCCGCGGTGTTCGTCGTCATCGGCTTCTACGAATTCACCGGGCTTTACTGAGCGGGCCGGGCGGGTTTTCGACGCCCGCCGTCACCGTCAGTAGACGATCGCCTTGTCGGAAAGATATCCCGTCAGAGCGCGGGCTGCGGATTCGGACGCTGAGCCGAACTCAAAAACCGTCGCGACGTCGTCCACCTCGTCAGCGACGATGCCGATCGTGTTTGTCTTTCCCTCGACCGAACATGCGAACGAGCGTGTCTGGATGTTGGGAGCGATGTCGCCGTCGATGGCATTCTCGACGGAACCCTTCTCCTGGTTTGCGCAGCCTTCGGCGCGTGCATGGGCGACCATGTCTGCGACTGAGGACAGAGTGGTGAAACTTTTCGACCGCTCTGTGAGCACGTAGGTGCTGCCCGCGACGTTATCGATCGTCCAGCCGACCCGGCCGTTCGCCGCGTCCGCGCCCGCGGAGGCGATCGTCACGCCCGGAAGTCTGGCGCGCGCGAATTGGGTCCGCGTTTCGAACTCGGCGAGCCTTCTTGCATATTCGTCGGGAGGCAGCTTCACATCGAGGACCGACAGAATGCCGCCGACCGAGGCGAAGACCTGAATGCGCCAGTCGATCGCCCTTCCGGTGTAGGCCTGAAAGAACTCCTGTGTCGCCGACGAAGCCACGGACGCGCACGATCTGAGCTTCGGGGCAGTTCTCGGTGATCGCGTAGCGCGCGACGCCGATGAGTTTCTGGACGTCCTCCGCGGACTTTTCAAAGACGTCCTTGCCCGCGACGACGTTGAGACTGACGACGGGCAGGCACCAGTTCGTCGCCGGAACGACGGTCGCTCGCAGTCTGCCCGCCTTGTCGTGAACGACCGGCGCCTGAGCTTGCGCAACGCCGCAGGCCAGGCCTTGCAGGACGAACAGGAGAGCAAGGCGGCGCGCGACGCTCGAAGACCGCACTGTCAGGAGTAGGTCCACTCGTTGCCGGTGCGGCACGCGCGAACGCTGCCCTTCTTTGTCGTGCCGTCGGCGAGCGTCAATTCCTGATCGACGTCCTTGCAGTTCGAGGTTGCCGACGCCGTCGCTGCAGCGGCGGGACGGGTCGTCAGGCGCACCTTGGTCTTAGGGTTGTAGTAGTGGCCGACCGTTCCTGTCTGCGCCGTGGCCTCGGTCATATCCGCCAGTTGGGCGCGGTCCTGCTCGTCGAGGTAGTTCCCGATGCCTGCGCCGACGATGCCGCCGATCGCGGCGCCGGCCAGGGCCCCGACGACCTGGTTGCCCGCAGCGCCTCCGATCGCGCCGCCGAGAAGCCCGCCCGCCACCGCCCCGAGAACCGCGTCCTGCGTCTGGTTCTGGCCAGCCGTCTGCGAGCAGGCTGTGAGGCACAAGGCGAGCGCGGACACGGTCGCCGCCATCATGCCGAAAGAAACACTCTTCATCGCGCCCCCATCCTCCTTGTTGAACCGCGTCCGACTTTCCGGACACGAAGTCGAGTAGCTCCCAAGCGCCCCCACGTGCTGAGCAGCCTCGCCGGCGGCGAGGCGCCACACGCGACCCTCGTCCTGAGGAGCCCTGCGAAGCAGGGCGTCTCGAAGGTTGCTCCAGGACGCGACGCCGTTCCCTGCGCACGAGGAAGCGTGCTTCGAGACGCGCGCCCATCCCGATGCGCGTCTCGACCGACGGCATGGAATGCCGAACCACGCTCGTCGCGGCTTCAGGGCGGCGTGAAGAGAGACGGGGCCGCATTGAACATCAACGTTCCCAACTGCGGAGCGACGTATGGAGCGATAAAGGCATTGGAGAATTCAAACGAACCCACGGCCACTCCAGCCGCCAATCCTCCTCCTATCGCCGCTCCCCCGATCGCCGTCGTCATTGTTGCGATGCCTGTTGCTCCCGCGCCCGTCATTGCAGCCGACGCGCCCATTTCCAGTCCCGCCGCCGTGGCGCCCCGGGCGAAGACCGCTTCGGCTCCCGCGTCGAGCGCCCCGAAGGTCCCGCCGCTTCGAAAACCTGAATAGACGCTTGCGGCGTCATTGACGTCACCGAGCACATTGACGGCGCCGCCGGGCGAGATTGCGCTCGCCGCTCCGCCAAGCGCGGCAGTTGCCGTATCCTCGAGGATGACGATTGGAGGCTTTGCAAGCGTCGATCCGGCTGCAACGCTCGCCTGCGTTGACTGTGCGCCCGAATTCGCCGTTGGCTGCGAAGCCGTGAAAGTGTTGACGCCCATGGGGCCCCAACCTGCCGGCGCCGATGCCTGCGTCTGCGACGCCGACGCCGACGGCGGCGTCAGCGACGCAATACTCGTCTTCACGTCGGCATTGAGTTGGACGGTGTTGGAATCCTGGACGGATTGCGATCCGGGTTGCACCGTGATGTTGGCCGGCGCTTGCGCGGACACAACGGCGCCAGTCGACGCGGCCGCGGTTCCTCCGCCCGCGAGCGCTGCCAGGAGCTGCGAAGAATTTGAGCCCTGCGCGCCGGTCGTCGGCGATCCGCTGGAAGTCCCGAGCAGGGACTCCCACCCCGCCACATCGGCGTTCGCTGGCGCCGCGGACGGTGCGGCCAGGATGGCGCTGAGTAGGTCCGTCGCGGGATCGCCGTTCGAAAGCGTCGGGACCGTCGCCGCGGCGGTCGAAGTCTGAAGCGTCGACAGGGACGATAGCGAATTGCCTGTGAGCGGCGTCGCATTCGCGACTTGCGTCAGGAGAGCCGAGACGCCGCCGCTTGCGGACCCGCCGGCGCCTCCGCAAAGGCTGTTGTACAGCGGGATACTGGAATTGTATCCCGACGGGTTCGCGTCCCGGATTTCGTCCATCGCCGTCATCAGCCCCGAGCAGCCGTAGTGCGCGCCGGCTGGCTTGTACGTCGCCGCAATCAGCGCGTTCGTGCTGACGGTGGTCTGCTGGCTCGATTGCGCCACGCCGGAACTGGCTGCGCTCGATGCGCTCGGAACCGGCTGGTTCAACGCCGCGCTGGCGAACTGACGCGAACGCGCGTCGGCGTTCGTATTGTTCAGCAGCGAGGAGAGTTGCTGAATTCGACCCCGACACCGAAGCCGACGCCGAACCGCCGCTCGACGGCGATGGGGCGGCGGCGGTCGCAGGCGTCGCGGTGGGGGCAGCCGTTGTCAAGGCCGCAGGCGCCGCCGCGACCGCAGGCGTCGCGGCCGGCGCCGTCGCAACCGCCCATGCCGGCTGCGCGCGAGACCCCACGTTTGTCGGCGCGGCGCCGCCGCCCGCGAGAGTTTTGGGCGCAACGGCCGCCGCCGGCGCCATGTCCGGGGTCACGCGTGACCCCGCAAGGTACCGGGGCGTCGCGCCTTCCTCCGGCGGCCCGCCAAGCGCCGCTCGTCGTTCGGCGACCACCGATTCGACCGCTGGGCGCGATCCCGGTTCGGCAAAATGTGCGCCAGGCGCATTCGCCGGCAGACGTTGCAAGCCCGCCTGAGACCCGGTCGCCGGCGTCGGCCGCAAGCCCGCAACTGGCGCGCCGGCGGGCATCGGATGGCCCGGCAGGGCGGAGGCCGGCATCCGGGGCGCGGCGAATGCGCCGGTGGGCGAGGCGGCCAACCTCGGCGCAAACGTCGGGGGTCGGATCGGCATGCCTTGCTGCGCAACGTTCGGCGCGAAATCTCGGCGCAACGTTCGGCACGAACCGCGGCGCGAAGTTCGTCGTCATTCGCGGGGCCACGTAATTGGAGGTCGACGCGGAAAAAGCGCCGCTCTGGGCGAGGCCGCCCATGATGCCGACCGCCAGGCCGGCGAACGCCTGCATGGCCGCCTGGTTCTCGGCGTCCTGTTGCATTTGCTGCTGCAGGGCCAACTGCGCCTGGGCCTGCGGGTCGCAGGCGTAACGCGCGATCTGCTTCATCTGACGGATCGCGGCAGGGGCGGCCCCCTCGCTCCGCAGCGCCCGCACCTGCGCAAGCGCGTCCGAGCAAGAAACCTGGGCGAACGCCGCCGGCGCGGCGCCGAAGACAAGCGATACGGATGTCATCAACGCGAGCGCGTTCTTGCACATCGTCGGGGTCCCACAGCCTCCCATTGTTTTATAACGCCGTCAACTAATCCACAACCGCGTTTTCGGAAATAAGAGGCTGACTTTTGGCTAAGCGATGGTTTGCGCGAGGGGGAGAGGCCCTTGTGCGCCGCCGCGATTACGGGTATATACCCGCGTTATGCCGACCCTCTGCTATTGCGCGGCCCTTCGCGCCGCGACCCGCAAGACGACGGCGCTCTATGACGCGGTCCTCGCGCCGGTCGGGATCGGCGTCGCCCAGTTCAGCCTGATGCGGCGGATCGAGCGGAAGGGCGCCGTCTCGCTGACCGAACTCGGGCGCGTCGCCGAACTCGACCGCTCGACGGTCGGGCGCAACGTCAAGGTGCTCGAACGCATGGGGCTCGTCGCGGAGACGGAGGGCAATGACCAGCGCGAGACGACGGTCGCGCTGACGGGGGAGGGCCGCGCGGCGATCGCGCGCGGCGCGCCTCTATGGGACCAGGCGCAGCGCCGGGTCGAGGCGGCGCTCGGCGCGAAGGGCGCGGAAGCGCTCCGCGCCCTGGCGCTCAGCCTTTGAGTTTTGTCGACGCGCCGACAGCGTCCCTTCTCCCCGTTCACGGGGAGAAGGTCAGGATGAGGGGCCTTGGGGACGAGCCGCTGCGGCCAATCGCCAAGCCCCTCTCCCCGCCAGGGCGGGGCGAGGGGGCGCCCTTCCGACTTGTTTGAATTTAAGACGGAGAACGCCATGACGGAGTCCATCATCGGAGCAGGGTCCGTCCCGGCCGCGCGGCCCGCGCCGCTGTCGCTCTCGAACCGCCTCGCGACGGCGCTCGGCGCGCGCAAAATCTTCTACGGCTGGGCGGTCGTCGGCTCGACCTTTCTCGTCATGCTGTCGAACGCCGGCGTCATGGGCGCGCCGGGCGTCTTCATCGGCCCGTTGCAGAAGGAGTTCGGCTGGAGCGCGGCGGACATCTCGTCGGCCTTCGCCATCCGTCTCGCGATCTATGGCCTGATCGCCCCGTTCGCGGCGGCTCTCATCAACCGCTTCGGCGTCCGCGCGGTCGTCATCGCCGCGATCGCCATGGTGTCGGCCGGCGTGCTCGCCTCGACCTTCATGACCGAGCTTTGGCAACTCGTCGCGCTCTGGGGCGTCGTCGTCGGCCTCGGCACCGGCATGGTGGCCCTCGTGCTCGGCGCCACGGTCGCCGCGCGCTGGTTCCAACATCGGCGCGGCCTCGTCGTCGGCATGCTGACGGCGAGCACCGCGACCGGCCAGCTCGTCTTCCTGCCGCTCCTCGCCAAGCTCACCGAAGACCACGGCTGGAGAAGCGCGCTCGCCTTCGTCATCGTCATGCAGCTCGCGGCCGGCGTGATCGCGCTCCTCCTTCTGCGCGACCGCCCATACGACGTCGGCCTTGCGCCCTACGGCGCCCGCGCGGTCGAGCCGCCGCCGGCCGAAGCCCATGCCTTCGGCGCGATGCTCATGTCTCCGTTGCGCGCCCTCTACGACGCGCGCGGCAGCCGCACTTTCTGGGTGCTGTTCGCCACCTTCTTCGTCTGCGGCCTCTCGACCAACGGCCTCATCCAGACGCACTGGATCTCGCTCTGCGGCGACTACGGCGTCGCCCCGGTCGCGGCCGCTGGCGCGCTGGCGGCGATCGGCGTCTTCGACTTCGTCGGCACGATCATGTCGGGCTGGCTCTCCGACCGCTACGACAATCGCTGGCTGCTGTTCGTCTATTACGGCCTGCGCGGCCTGTCGCTGATCGCGCTTCCGTTCACCAACTTCTCGGTCATCGGGCTTTCGGCCTTCGCCGTCTTCTACGGGCTCGACTGGGTGGCGACGGTGCCCCCGACCGTGCGGCTGACGGTCCAGCGCTTCGGGGCGGAGAAGGCGAACCTTACCTTCGGCTGGATCTTCGCCGCCCACCAGCTCGGCGCGGCGACCGCCGCGTTCGGGGCCGGCGCCTTCCGCACCGAGCTCATGACCTACCTTCCGGCGCTTTATGTCGCGGGCGTCGCCTGCCTCGCAGCGGCCGCGCTGGCGCTGACGATCGGCAGGCCGCGCCCGGCGCCCGTCCTCGGCGCCGCCGCGGCGGAGTAACGCCGCGTCGTTAGCCCTTGGCGATCCAGTACAGAATGAAGAGACAGGCGAACACAACGAAAGATGACGTGAGTAGGTATCTTTTGATCCTGTCGCTCGCTCTGTAGAAAGTTTCACCTACTAAAAATAACAGAGACGAAATCGAAATTAGAGCCCAAAGCGCTTCAAAAGGACTAAATGGCTCTCTATCCAGATCCGACTTTCCTGTATTGACTGCTTCAATTAGGTATAATGTCATAGGTATTGCGAGCAACGTCGCCAAAAATCCGATCACATTCCGAACGCGTCCTGTCTTTGTCAGTATGAAGACAGGGATCGGCAATAAAAACAGCAGGTAGTCCAGGGTCGTGATGGCGGCCATCGCAACGAAAGAAAATGCGAGTGCGGCCCACGTATCGTTTGCGAAAGTATGCGTCGAGAAAAAATATACGTTTCCTGAGAAAGTCCGAATGTGCCCGTGATACCGATACCTTTCATCCGTGTCGAAATACTCTCGCATGTATTGTGAAATGGGTATATACGCGGTCGCCGCCAATCCCCAGGTGTACGCAAGCGCTCGCACGAGCGTATTACGATCTCCATCGCGCCGCCGGCGCTCAGCCAAAATGTGCATGCACGGCCCCACGGACGCCCCAGTCCGCGGCTGTCGCGGGGCGTCGCCGCCTTCTTATCCGGGGACAGGCCGAGCCGTCATCATCGCCTTGACCCGCGCGACAAGCTCCGCGAGCTCGAAGGGCTTGCGCAGGATTTCCATGCCCTCGGCGAGCTTGATCGTGTCGAGCGCACGCGCGGCGTAGCCGGTGACGAGCAGGATCGGCAGGCCTGGCCGGACCTCGCGCGCGGCGTCGGCGAGCTGGCGCCCGTTGAGGCCGGGAAGCCCGACGTCGCTGACCAGGAGGTCGATCCGGGTGCGCCGCGCCTCGACGATGTTGAGCGCGGCGAGGCCGTCCGTCGCCTCGATCACCTCGCATCCGGCCTCGGCCAGCGCCTCGACGATCTGCGCGCGCACTTCCTCCTGGTCCTCGACCACGAGCACGACGCCGCGCGCCGGCGCCGCATCGGCTTCGGCCGGCGCGGCTTGCGGCGGCGCCGCCTCCTCGCGTTCCGCGCGGGGCCGCCCGGGCAGGCTGACGATGACGCTCGCGCCCGCGCCCGGCCGGCTTTCGATGCGCGAAAATCCGCCCGATTGCCGCACGAAGCCGTAGACCTGCGACAGGCCGAGGCCGGTGCCGGCCCCATGCGGCTTGGTGGTGAAAAAAGGCTCGAAGGCGCGTGCGACAACGTCGGGCGTCATGCCGACCCCGCTGTCGGCCACCTTGATCTCCACATAGCTTCCGGGGCTCACCCGCTCCTGATCCGCCATCTCGCCCGGCTCGACGTCCCGGTCGGACACCTCGATTGTGAGCAGCCCGCCGTTCGGCATCGCGTCGCGGGCGTTGAGCGCCAGATTGAGCAGCATCGCCTCGAGTTGCTGCGCGTCGACCACGATGTCCGACTTGCCGTCCCCGAGCCTCATGGCGAGCCGCGTCTCGGGCCCGACGGTGCGCTGGAGGAAATCGCGCATGCCGGCGATGAATGTGTCGGGCTCGATGCGGGTCGGCCGCAGCGTCTGGCGGCGCGAGAAGGAGAGCAGCCTGTCCGTCAGTCCCGCGGCGCTATTGAGGGCGCGGCGCATCTCCTTGCCGATCCGTCCGATGTCGTCGAGCCGCCCGTCGGCGATGCGCCGCTCGAGCACGGTCAGGCCGCCGCCGATCGCCTGGAGCATGTTGTTGAAGTCGTGCGCGACGCCGCCTGTCAGTTGCCCGACGATCTCCATCTTCTGCGACTGCCGCAGCCGCTCCTCCGTTTCGCGCAAGGCGGCGCTCGTCTCGCGGAATTGCAAAGGGGACGGTAGCTTGATCGCCTCGGGCAGAAGCATCCACAGAGCGACCGCCGTGAAGATCGACACCGCCGCCGTGAGAGCCTTCACGACGGCCTGAAGGCCGTAAGCCGGGAGCCAGAGCGTCACGACGTCGAGCCAGTGCGTCGCCCCGCAGAGCATGATGAAGGCGGCGAACAGGAGAAGCAGAGGGCGGAACACGAGGTCCTGGCGCTTGCGCGCGATCACCGCGAGCGCGACGGGAATCGAAAAATAGGCGAGACCGATGCCGGCGTCCGACAGCGCGTAGGTCCAGATGAGACCGGGCTGCCACAGGAGGCAGAAGCCATGCGGCGTGAGGCCGGATGCGTCGAAGAGCCAGCGCGTCAGGATGTCGACCATTCGAAGCGTTCCCTTCGAAAGTTTCCGCCCCACCTTTGCCGCGGGCGGGCCGGGTCGGCTTTCAAGTCGGTTTCGGCGAAACGGCGGCCCGAGTTCGCCGGATCCACGTCAAAGCTCTTATGGCACATCGGATCGCTGACAGTGCTTCGCCCCGCCGCTATAAGCGCCCTACGAGGGGAATGACGGGGAAGCGGATCTTCTGCGGTCGCGCCGCGTTGGATGACGCGCCCCCGCCCAGTTGAGGGATTGACCATGTCCGGCTCGATGCTTTCAAGCGCGGCGCTCGACGAGCGGCGGCGCAAGATCCTGTTCCGCGCCTGGCGGCGGGGAATGCGCGAGATGGACATCGTCATGGGCCAGTTCGTCGACGCCAACCTGCCGGCCATGACGAATGCGGAGCTCGACGAATTCGAGCGCCTCATGGAGGCGCCCGACCCGGTGATCCTGTCCTGGGTCACGGGCGAGGCGCCGACGCCGAGCGAGTTCGATACGGCCCTCTTCGCGCGCCTCTGCGCCGCGCCGCGCGAGGCGCTGAAACGGGCGAACGAAGCCAGGTGAGCGCCGTACTTCATACCACGGACCTCGTCCTGAGGAGCCCGCATTGCGGGCGTCTCGAAGGACGCTCCACATTGCGGCGCCGTGACCGCTGGAAGGTCCTTCGAGACGCGCCGCCTTCGGCGCCGCTCCTTGGGACGAGGGGGCAGAGAAGGCGCCCGTGAACGAAATCAAGGAACGAAGCCGGCTCGTCGACGTCCGCACCGCCGCAGGCCGCCTCGAGGCGGGCGGCGCCGTCACGCTGTCGCGGGCGCCCGAGGGCTACGACGCCTTCGTGGTCGCAGAACTGGCGCGCGCCTTCGCCGCGGCGGGCGAGCAGCGAGGCGCGGCGCTCGTCTTCGTCGCCCGGGACGCGGCGCGCGCGCAGGCCTTCATCGACGCGCTCGCCTTCGCCGCGCCCGAGATCGAGGCGCTCTATCTGCCCTCCTGGGACTGCCAGCCCTACGACCGCGTGTCGCCCAACCCGGCCGTCTCGGCCGAGCGCATGACCGCGCTCGCCCGCCTCGCCCGCTCGCGGGGGTCGCGCGAGCGGCCGCGGGTGCTCGTGCTTTACGTCAATGCGCTGACCCAGCGCGTCCCCCCGCTCGCCTATCTCGCCTCCGCCGCCTTCTCCGCCGCGCCCGGCAACAGCGTGCGCATGGACGATCTGGCCCGCTGGCTCGAGGCGAACGGCTACGCGCGCGCCAGCACCGTGCGCGACGTCGGCGATTACGCCTCGCGCGGCGGCATTCTCGACCTCTATCCGCCCGGCGCGCCCAATCCGATTCGCCTCGACTTTTTCGGCGACACGCTGGAATTGATCCGCGCCTTCGATCCGGAGACGCAGCGGACCGTCGGCAGTTTACGCGCTCTCGACCTCGTGCCGATGAGCGAGGCGCAGCTTTCGACCGAAACGATCCGCCGCTTCCGCCAGCTCTATGCGCAGGAATTCGGGCGCCGACGCCGGCCGACGATCTCTACGCCGCCGTCAGCGAAGGCCGGCGGGCGATCGGCCTCGAGCACTGGCTGCCGCTTCTCTACGAAAGCCTCGACACGATCTTCGATTATGTCGGCGACGCGCCCTTCGTCATCGACGCGCGCGCCGAGGAGGCGGCTCAGCGTCGCCTCGAACAGGTCGAGGATTCCTACGCGGCGCGGCGCGCGGTTTACAAGGAAAGCCCGGGGAAGGCGGATTACAAGCCGCTGCCGCCCGAGCGCCTCTATCTGACCGGCGGCGAATGGCGCGAGCGGATCGCCGCCGGCCCGCTCGTCCGGCTCGCGCCCTTCGACGCGCCGGAGGGTCCCGCGGTGATCGACTGCGGCGGCCGCGTCGGGCGCAGCTTCGCTCCCGAGCGCCAGACGGAGGGGGCCAACGTTTTCGACGCCGCCGTCGGCCACATCCGGGATCTGCGCAAGAGCGGTCTCGACGTCGTCGTCGCCGGCTGGAGCGACGGCTCGCGCGAGCGACTCGGCCATGTGCTCGCCGAGCATGGCCTGAAAGCCCAGGAGCTCGTCTCCTCTTACCACCAGGTCAAGACCGCGAGGGGCGGCGCGCTGCCGCTTGCGGTGATCGCGCTCGAGCAGGGCTTCGAGGCGCCCGGTTTCGCAATCGTCGGCGAGCAGGACATTCTTGGCGACCGGCTGGTGCGGCGGGCGAAACGCAAGCGCCGCGCCCAGGACGTGCTGGCGGAAGCCGCGGCGCTGTCCGCGGGCGACCTCGTCGTCCATGTCGATCACGGCGTCGGCCGCTTCGTGGGCTTGAAGACGATCGAGGCGGCGGGCGCGCCGCACGACTGCCTCGAGATCCACTACGCGGGCGGCGACCGGCTCTTCCTCCCGGTCGAGAACCTCGAGCTTCTGTCGCGCTACGGCTCGGAGACGGGCGAGCTCGACAGGCTCGGCGGCGCCGCCTGGCAGTCGCGCAAAGGCCGGCTCAAGAAGCGCATCAACGAGATGGCGGGCGAACTGATCCGCGTCGCCGCCCAGCGCATGACGCGGCCCGCGCCGCGCCTGACCACGCCCGAGGGGCTCTACGACGAGTTCTGCGCCCGCTTCCCCTACGACGAGACGCAGGACCAGGAGAGCGCGATCGAATCCACGCTCGACGACCTCGGCGCGGGTCGTCCGATGGACCGGCTCGTCTGCGGCGACGTCGGCTTCGGCAAGACGGAGGTGGCGCTGCGCGCCGCCTTCGCCGCGGCGATGAATTCGAAGCAGACCGCGATCGTCGTGCCGACGACCCTGCTGGCGCGCCAGCACGCGCGCGTCTTCCGCCAGCGCTTCGCCGGGCTGCCGGTCACGATCGGCCAATTGTCGCGCATGGTGCCGACGGCGGAGCAGCGCGATGTGAAGAAGGGCCTCGCCGACGGTTCGGTCGACATTGTTGTGGGAACCCACGCCGTCCTCGGCAAGACGGTGTCGTTCAAGGATCTTGGTCTCGTCGTAATCGACGAGGAGCAGCATTTCGGCGTCGCCCACAAGGAGCGGCTGAAGGATCTGCGCGCCGAGGTCCACATGCTGACCCTCTCGGCGACGCCGATCCCGCGCACCCTCCAGCTCGCCATGACGGGCGTGCGCGATCTCTCGATCATCGCGACGCCTCCCGTCGACCGGCTCGCGGTCCGGACCTTCGTCTCGCCGTTCGACGCGCTGATCGTCCGCGAGGCGCTGCTCCGCGAACGCTACCGCGGCGGCCAGTCCTTCTACGTCTGCCCGCGCATCGACGACCTCGACGAGGCGGCCGCCTTCCTGCGCACGAACGTGCCGGAGGCGAAATTCGTCGTGGCGCACGGCGACATGGCGGCGACCCAGCTCGAGGACCGGATCGGCGCCTTCTACGACGGCAAGTACGACATCCTGCTCTCGACCGCGATCGTCGAGTTGGGGCTCGACATTCCCTCCGCCAACACCATGATCGTGCACCGCGCCGACATGTTCGGCCTCGGCCAGCTCTATCAATTGCGCGGCCGGGTGGGGCGAGCCAAGGTGCGCGCCTACGCGATCTTCACGACGCCGGCGCGGGCGAAGATCACGCCGCAGGCGGAGAAGCGTCTCGCCGTCCTCCAGTCGCTCGATACGCTGGGCGCCGGCTTCCAGCTCGCAAGCCACGACCTCGACTTGCGCGGCGCCGGCAATCTTCTCGGCGAGGAGCAGTCCGGCCACATCAAGGAGGTCGGCTACGAACTCTACCAGCAGATGGTGCGCGAGGCGGTCGAACGCATCAAGTCGGGCGAGGACGCCGCGCCCGACGAGATGTGGTCGCCGACCATCCAACTCGGCGCGCCGGTGACGATTCCGGAGAGCTATATCGCCGACCTTCCGACGCGCCTCAATCTCTACCGCCGCCTCTCCTCGCTCGAGGACGAGGCCGAGATCGACGGAATGGCCGCCGAGATCGTCGACCGCTTCGGCCCGCCGCCGCCGGAAGTGGGGCTTCTCATGAAGCTCGTGCAGATCAAGGCGCTCTGCCGCAAGGCGAATGTCGAGAAGCTCGACGCCGGCGCGAAGGGCGTGACGCTCGCCTTCCGCGGCAACGCCTTCGCCAACCCGACGGGTCTCGTGAAGTGGGTCGCCGCGCAGGGGGAGGGGGCGCGCGTCCGCCCCGACATGCGCATCGTGGTGGCCGACGATTTCGAGGAACTCGCCGACCGCCTCGACGGAACGCTGAAGCTGATGCGCGAGATCGCCAAGATCGCCGGGAAGAAGGGGTAATCCCCTCGGCTGCGGGAGGGCGTCCGCCAGGACGCCCGTCGCTCGACGTGCTGAAGCGGGAGAGGGCGGCGCGAAGCGACGGGCGGGGAAGGACGAGTGGAGGGGGCGCGGCCGCGCGCCTCAGAACGCGCCGGGAAAGGCGCCGCCGTCGATGAGGATGTTCTGCCCGGTGATGAAACCCGCGTGGGCGCTGGCGAGGAAGGCGCAGAGGGCGCCGAACTCCGCCGGATCGCCGAAACGGCGGGCGGGGTTGCGGGCGGCGGCTTCCGCTTCGACGACCGAAACCGCTGCTCCGCGCTGGGCTGCCGTCCGCTCGATCGCGGAGCGCGAGCGGTCGGTCGCGAAGGTTCCGGGCTGAATGAAGTTGATCGTCACGTTGTCGGCGACATGCGCGCGCGCGGCGGAAGCGAGGAAGGCGGTAAGGCCGGCGCGCGCCCCCGACGACACGTCGAGGCCCGGGATTGGCGCCCGCACCGAGCCCGAGGTGATGTTGACGATACGGCCGAACTTGCGCTTCGCCATGCCGGGCAGGAGCGCCTGGACGAGCGCGATCGGAGTGAGCATGTTCGATTCGACGCCGTGCAGGATGTCCTCGCGGCTGATCGCATCGAAGCTCCTGAACGGCGGCCCGCCGTTGTTGTTGACGAGAATGTCGGCGTCGGGCGCGGCGGCGATGAGCGCCGCGCGCGTCGCCTTGTCGTTGAGGTCGCCGGGCGCCTCAGCGACGCTCACGCCGAAACGCTCGCGCAGCTCGCGCGCCGACGCCGTAAGCGTGGCCGAATTGCGTCCGTTCAGGACGAGCGTGCAGCCTGCTTCCGCGAGCGCCGCCGCACAGGCGCGGCCCAAGCCCTTGCTCGAGGCGCACACAATGGCCTTTCGGCCCGAAATCCCAAGATCCAAGGTCTATCCTCCGTCTGATTCATGGGCTCGTGGATGACAATCTTTCGAGTATCGACAGCCTCCGGGCCGATCTCTATAACGGCGCCAACCGAATCCCCCGCCTCGTCACGCAAGCGACACGAGAATCTGAGCAAGGGATGCCAACCAAAGCGTATTTTCGAGAGGCCGGAGTGTCCAAGCATCCCGGGACCCATCGTTACCGCACGCTGTTCCTGTCGGATCTTCATCTCGGCACGCGCGGCTGCCAGGCCCATCTTATCCTCGACATGCTGCGGCACGTCGAGGCCGACACCATCTTTCTTGTCGGCGACATCATCGACGGCTGGCGGCTGCGCTCGGGCTGGTATTGGCCGCAGGCGCACAACGACGTCGTCCAGAAGCTGTTGCGCAAGGTGCGCCACGGCGCGCGCATGGTGTTCGTGCCGGGCAATCACGACGAGTTCGCGCGCCAGTTCTTCGGCCTGACCTTCGGCGGCATCGAGATCAAGCGCCAGGCGATCCACACCGCGGCTGACGGCAGGCGCTTCCTCATCATTCACGGCGACGAGTTCGACGTCGTGGTGCGCCACTCGAAGTGGCTCGCCTTCTTCGGCGACTGGGCCTACACGACCGCGCTCTTCGTCAATACGCACTTCAACGCCGCCCGCCGGGCGCTCGGTCTGCCGTACTGGTCGTTCTCGGCCTGGGCGAAGCTCAAGGTGAAGAACGCGGTCAACTTCATCGGCTCGTTCGAGAAAGAGCTTGCCGGCGAAGCCAGGCGCCAGGGCGTCGACGGCGTCGTCTGCGGCCACATCCACCACGCCGTGATCCGCGATATCGAGGGCGTGACTTATGCCAACATCGGCGACTTCGTCGAATCGTGCTCGCTAATCGTCGAGCATTTCGACGGCCGGCTCGAAGTGTTGCGCTGGCCCGAACTGAAGGCGGTCGCGATGGCGCAGGAAGACCTCGCCCCCTTCGACGAGGAGCCCGAAGAGGTAAGTGCGGAAGCTGCCTGACATGCGCATTCTCATTGCGACCGACGCTTGGCGGCCGCAGATCAACGGGGTCGTCGCGACGCTGGAGCGCATGACCAAGGCGGCTGCCGAATTCGGCGCCGAATTCGAGTTTCTGACCCCGCACGGGATGTGGACGGCGCCGATGCCGACCTACCCCGACATCCGCCTTGCGCTGACGACGCCGTGGCGGATCCGCCGGCGCATCGAGGGCGCGGCGCCTGATCACGTCCACATCGCGACCGAGGGGCCGATCGGCTGGCTGACGCGCCGCGAGTGCATGAAGAGCGGCCGGCCGTTCACGACAAGCTATCACACCCGCTTCCCGGAATACGTGTCCGCCCGGACGGGCTTCCCCGAGCGCCTGACTTACGCCGGCCTGCGTCGCTTTCATGCCCCGGCGGCCTCCGTCATGGCGCCGACGCCGACCATCGCCGCCGACCTCACGGCCCGCGGCTTCGAGCGCGTGCGCCTATGGACGCGGGGCGTCGATCACGCCCTCTACCGCCCGCGCGGCGAAAGCGTGTTCGATCTGCCGCGACCGATCTTCCTCTACGTCGGCCGGGTCGCGGTCGAGAAGAACCTCGAGGCGATGCTCGGCCTCGACCTGCCCGGCTCGACCGTGATCGTCGGCGATGGCCCCGCGCGCGCTTCCCTCAAGCGTCGCTACCCGCACGCACACTTCCTCGGCGCGCGGCATGGCGAGGCGCTGGCTAAGGTTTATGCGAGCGCGGACGTGTTCGTCTTTCCCTCCCGCACCGATACGTTCGGCATCGTCCTCGTCGAGGCGATGGCGTCCGGTCTTCCCGTCGCCGCCTTTCCGGTTCCGGGCCCCATCGACGTCGTCGGGCCTGAAGCGGGCGTCCTCGACGAGGACCTGCGCGCCGCCTGCCTCAAGGCGCTGACGATCCCCGGCGAGGCCGCGCGCGAGTGGTCGATGCGCTTCACCTGGAACGAATGCGCCAGGCAGTTTCTCGAGATCGTCTCGGGCGCCCGCCGCAATGTCGCGCCGGCCTCGGAGGCGAGGCGTCTTGAACTCGTGGGCGAGCCGTAGAGCGTTCGGCGATTCGGTCGAATCGCCAAACGCTGGGCCTCTTTTGATTTCAAGCGCGCTTTTCGCGAAAAACCGGCGCCCACTTTTTCTCGCCGCGCGCTCTGTCGGCGCTTGCCGCGCACGAACGATCAATGCGCCGGGATATCCGGAAGCTCGTCGCCAGCCACCGAGCCTTTGGCGACGATTTTGTCGGCAGGGCAGGTGAGGCGCCAGGAGACGCCGGTCGCGTCGAACGCATAGACGACCTTGCCGTCGAAGGCGGACGGGATCAGGCGCTCGAGCAGGCTTGAGCCGAAGCCGCGCGACGCCGGCTCGGCCGCGGGCGGGCCGCCGCGCTCGATCCACGAGAGGCGGAAAACGTCAAGGCAGCCGTCGCCCTGCCCGATCGACCAGGCGACGTCGATCCGCCCGGGCGGGGTCGAGAGCGCGCCGTATTTCGCCGCGTTGGTCGCAAGCTCGTGAAACGCCATGCCGAGAGATTGGCCGCGGTCGCTGTGACGGCGATGTCGTCGCCCGAAACGTCGACGCGCTCCTCGAGGCCGCCGAACGCGACGAGCTGCGAGGTCAGGAGGTCCTCGATCGTGGCGCTGCGCGATTCGTTGCGCACAAGAAGATCCTGCGCCGCGGCCATGGCGCGCAGCCGCTGCTCGAAGCGCGGCAGGAATTCGCCAGGGCTCTTCGCCGCCGTCTGCCGCGCGATGCCCATGATGAGCGCAAGCAGGTTCTTCGACCGGTGGTTCAGTTCGCGCAGGAGGAGCTGCTGGCGCGCCTCGTGGCGCTTCTGCTCCGTCATGTCGGTGACGAGCGCAATCACATGCGTCGGGCGGTTGCGCGCGTCGCGCAGGAGCGACACGCGCTTGCGCGCCCAGATCGTTTCGCCGCTCGTGTGCAGATAGCGATGCTCGATCTCGAACGCGTCGATCTCGCCGGCGATCAGCCGCGCGACTTCGGCGCGGTTCGCCTCGCGGTCCTCGGGATGAATGGAATCCGTGAGCGGCGTCCCGGCCAGCCCCTCCGCGCGCACGCCGAGCATCGCTTCATAGGCCGGATTGCAGGACACATGGCGGCCGGCGAAATCGGTGATCGAGATGCCGGTGAAAGCGTGCTCGAACACGCCGCGGAAGCGCAATTCGCTCTCGATCAGCGCGTCTTCCATGCGCTTGCGGTCGCTGATGTCCTGCACGGCGCCGAGATAGTGGGTGATGTCGCCCGTCTCCCCGCGCAACGGCCGATAGTTCAGGACGTAGGCGAACCGTCGGCCGTCCGCCTCGAACCCCGAAACCTCGGCGTTCCTCACCTCCTCGCCGCGGGCGAGGCGCGGCTCGATGGCGCGGAGCGCGCTGACGGTCTCCTCCGGCAGGGCCTCCTCGATGCGTTTTCCTTTGAGCGCCTCGGCGGGGACGCCGTTGATCTCGGCCAGCCGCTCGTTGATGCGGACGAAGCGGAAGTCGCGGTCGAAGAGCCCGATGCCGATGGGCGCGGCGTTGTAGAGCGTCTCGAGCTCCACGGCGCGCGCGTTGGCGGCGGCTTCGCTCTCGCGCCGGGCGGCCTCGGCCTGCTTCAGATCCTCGATGTCGGTGTTGCTGCCGAACCATTTGCGGATTTGCCCGTCAGGATCGTGCAGCGGCTTGGCGAGGGTGCGGAACCAGCGATAGGCGCCGTCGTGGCGGCGGATGCGGAACTCGCACTCGTAGTCGTGACCCCAGCGGGCCGTCTCCTGCCAGCGCGCCCAGGCAGGCTCCCGATCGTCCGGGTGCAGGCGCTCGAGCCAGCCGGCGCCGAGCTGCTCCTCGGCCGGGACGCCAGTGTAGGTCGCCCACTGGGGGCTGAGGTAGTCGCAGGCGCCCGTCGGATCGCAGGTCCATACGAGCTGCGGAAGGGATTCCGCCACCTCGCGGAAGTCGATCGCCGGCAGGTCGGTTTCCAGGGCGGCGCGGTAGAGAGTGACGTCGATGTGCAGGCCCCGCAGGACGAGCGCGCCATCGTCGGCCACGACGACCATGCCGCGATCGTGAATGTGGCGAAGCTCGCCGTCCGCCCGAACGACGCGAAATTCGAGCTCGTAGGAAGCGCCGGGAAAGAGCCGTGCGTGGGTTTCGGCCAGAATGGAGCGGTCGTCGGGATGGACAAACGCGTCGAACCCCGAATTGGCCGGAGCTGCGTCGAAGCCATAGATCCGGACGAGCTCATCGGACCAGACGATCTGCTTCTCGCCGACGCGCCACTCGTACTCGCCCACTCCCGGCAAGGTGACGACGGTAGCGCGGATCGTCCCTTTCGTTCCAGAAGTCATCGCGAGCGTTCCCGGGCCCGTCCTGCCTGTTTGAAATGAGCCCACAACGTTCGTCAACCCAAGGGCGGACGCACGGGACCGCCCCAGGGACGCGCCCGTCGAAGCGTACGGGACGCGCAGCCTCGGACAGACCCGGCGCCAGCGAGGCTCCCTCGGACAAGGGCCGCTTGGCGCGCCGCCATCGGCATGACATCGGTCAGATAGGAACCCGCTTTCGGGCTGCAACCCCGCTGCCGAATTCACGATACGATGAACGTCGGCGGGGAGATCGTTCCATAAAAGAGAAATCTTGGGTCGCCGTCGCGCCGGCGATCTCTTCGGCTTTTTTGAGTAACGGCTTAGCCGCTGCTCGCCTGCTGGATCTCCGCGCTGAGCTTGAGAACGTCATTGATGACGATGGCGCCGCGACGCCGCTCGATCAGCCCGCTGCGCTCCATCGCATTGATTTCGCGTGAGACCGTCTCCCGCCGCGTGTTGATCCGGGCGGCGAGTTCGGACTGGTTGGGCGGGGTCACGATGATGGCGCGCCGCGGATCGTCCCGGTCCTTGCGGGCGAGTTGCAGAAGCTCCGCGTGGACCCGCGTGCGGACATTGAATGCGCCGAGTTCGCTCACCCGGCTCGACATCGCCCGCAGGCGCTCGCTGAGCGTCCGGATGACGGCCTCGCACAGGGGCCGGTGGCTGTACATCGTCTCGATGAAAATCTGCGGCGGCATCTTGGCGATCAGCGAGTTGACGACCGCGAAGACGCTAGCCGCGCGCGGCGCGCCCTCGATCGCCGCCATTTCGCCGAAGATCGAGCCCGCTCTCATTTCGTTGAAGATGAGGTCCTGGCGCGCGTTGTTGTGTACCGCGCGCAGCTGCCCGGACATGATGAAATACACGTCCCGCTCGTTGGACGACTGATCGAGTATGAGCGAGCCCGTGACCGCTTTCAGCCAAGTACAGTGCCTGTCGAGAACTCGGCAGGATTTGGCGTCGAGCGTTCGAAAATAGGGGTGCGCCACCAGCGTGCTAGGGACAGACATTGCTTCCACCCAAGCCTCACGGAACGGTGAACGACCTTTTGCTTGACGTCAAGTATGGAGCGCGGCGTCGACCGTGTGACACGCCTCACAGCCGGCAGGCGGACGCCGGGATAGGGAGGGGTCGACGCCGCCCGCCCCAAAAGGGGAGGGGCGTGGCGGTGGCCTCCGCGCCGGACTCCCACCGGGGCGTAGAAGGCGGCGCGACGCTTGGGCCAAAGCCGCAAGGCCCGGGCGTCGCGCCTTCAGGGGGCCTATCTGACAGGGATTTCCACGTGGACGCGACCCTGATGCCGAACGACCCGCGCCTGCCGGCGGAAGCGGGCGGGCGCAGGACTTCGGTCGGCGTGGGGAGCGGCGTCCGCGCCGTCGGGAACGGCGCGCTCGCCCCCTGAAGCGCCGCCCAATCCGGGTGCCCGGGGCCCGTGGCTCGCAAGGCAGGCGTTGTAGGCGAGCGGCTCGTCGATGCGGGCGCAGGCCGGGTCGTCCTCGGCGCGCGCCAGGCCCAACGATGCCGCCGCCGCGCAGGCGGCGAGGATGAGGACGCGGAGCATCGCTTTACGCCCTCAGCCTTGCGCCAGTGCGCTTCGCGACCTCCGCGACGATCCGCTCGACGGCCGCCTCGATCTCGGCGTCGGTGAGGGTGCGCTCGCGGGGCTGCAGGGTCACGCTGATCGCAATCGACTTCGCGCCCTCGGGCAGGCCCTTGCCGCGATAGACGTCGAACACCCCGACGTCGGCGACGAGCGCGCGCTCGGCGCTCTGCGCGGCTTTCAATATGTCGCCGGCGCGGACACTGTCGTCCACGAGGAAGGCGAGATCGCGTTCGACGGCCATGAAGTCCGATCGCTCGAGTTTGGGCTTGGCCCTTGTCGCCTTTGTTTTCGGCGCGGGAAGCGAGTTGAGCACGACCTCGAAGGCGACGATCGGCCCTTCCGCGTCGAGCGCCTCCGCGACGCGCGGATGGATCTCGCCGAACCAACCAACTACGTTCTTTGGCCCGACCTGAAGCCTTGCCGACCGCCCGGGATGCAGGAAATCGGGGCCGCCCGGGACGATCTGAACCGCGGCGGCGACTCCCATTGCGTCGAGAAGCGCGATCACGTCCCCCTTCGCGTCGAACGCGTCGACCGGCCCGTCTCCGCGCCAGTCGCGCCCCTCGCCGCCGGCTTTGGCGCGGCCGCGCCGGACGGCGGCCGCCGCGATCCGCTGGTCGTTCTCGCCAGGACCGAGGAAGACCTGCCCGACCTCGAAGAGGGCGACGTCGGCGAAGCCGCGGCGGGCGTTCCGCTCGACCGCGGCGATGAGCCCGGGCGCGAGGCTCGGTCGCATGTCGGAAAGGTCGGCCGCGATCGGATTGGCGAGCGACAGGGACGCCTGTCCGCCGCCGAAGAGCTCGGCCGCCTTGCGCGAGATGAACGACCACGTCACCGCTTCGCGCAGCGAGAGCGACGCGAGGGTGCGCTTGGCGAGGCGCGTTCGCTTCTGGATGAGGGTCAGGACCGGCCGCGGGACGCCCTCGTCGAGCCGGGGCAGGGGCGCGGCAGGGGCCCGGTCGAGCCCGGCGATGCGGATGATCTGCTCGACCACGTCGGCCCTCACCTGAACGTCCGGCCGCCACGACGGCACGACGACACGGCCGCCCTCGACGCCAAAGCCGAGCCTTTCGAGGATCGCTTCGCCCTCGGGGCGCGGGATGTCGACGCCGATCAGGCGCTTCACCTCGCTGTAGGGGAAATCGATCGTGCGCGCCGGCGTGGAGGGATCGCCCGCCACGATCATGCGCGAGGCCGCGCCGCCGCAGATCGCGAGCACGAGTTTCGTCGCAAGCTCGCAGCCCGGCAGGCAGAAGGCGGGATCGACGCCGCGCTCGAACCGATAGCGGGCGTCGGTCATGATCCCGAGCTTGCGCCCGGTCTGGGCGATGTTGGTCGGGTCCCAGAGCGCGCTCTCGATGAGGACATCGCGCGTGCCTGCGTCGCAGCCAGAATGCTCGCCGCCCATGATTTCGGCGATCGACTCGACGCCGCTGGCGTCGGCGATGACGACCATCGTCTCGTCGAGGGCGTAGCTCTTGCCGTCGAGCGCGAGCACGCTCTCGTTCGTGCGCGCTCGCCTGACCTCGAGGTCGCCCTCGACCTTGGCGAGGTCGAACACATGCAGCGGGCGGCCGCGGTCGAAGGTCACATAATTGGTGATGTCGACGAGGGCGCTGATCGGCCGGAGACCGATCGCGCGCAGGCGCTTCTGCATCCACTCGGGCGAGGGTCCGTTGGTCACGCCGCGCACGAGCCTGAGAGCGAAGGCAGGGCAGAGATGGGCGTCCGCTTGCGCGAAGTCGAGCTTGACGCCGGTCGGACAGTCGAACGCGCCGGCGATCGGGCCCGGCGCGGCCGTCTTCAGCCTGCCGAGGCCGGCGGCCGCGAGGTCGCGCGCGACGCCTGCGACGCCCGCCGCGTCCGGCCGGTTCGGCGTCAGCGCCACGTCGATCACCGGATCGTCGAGCCCGGCGAAGCGCGCGTAAGGCTCGCCGACCGGCGCGTCGTCTGGAAGCTCGATGATGCCTTCGTGATCGTCGCTGAGTTCGAGCTCGGCGGCCGAGCACAGCATCCCGTTCGACTCGACGCCGCGGATCACGCCCTGGGCGAGCGTCACCTGCTTGCCGGGGATATAGGTGCCGACCGGCGAGAAGACGCCCTTCATTCCGGTGCGTGCATTGGGCGCGCCGCAGACGACCTGAACCGGGCCCTGGCCCGCGTCCACGACGCAGACCCGCAGCCGGTCGGCGTTGGGGTGCTGCTTCGCCTCGATCACGCGGGCGACGACGAACCCTGCGAGTTTCGCGGCCGGGTCGTCGACGCCTTCGACTTCGAGTCCGACCCGCGTCAGCGTGTCGACGATCTCGGCGAGCGAGGCGTCGGTGTCGAGATGGTCTTTCAGCCAGGAGAGGGTGAATTTCATGTCGGATTCTTCATGACTTCCGAGATCTCGGCACGAGCCGCGTTGCAAGTTTCAGCCGCTCGTCGTCGTCGAGCCGATCGATGATCCGGACCGCATCGACGGCGGACTCGATCAGGCTCAGCGCCTCCTGGCGGGTGTAAGAGGATTTGTTCGTTCCCGGCCGGTAGTCGGGACTGGGTTCAGGATTGTAATCCGCCCATTCGCGGACTTTCTGCAGTTCCTTCAGAAGCAGGCCCAGCCGTCGCAGATCCGCGTTTGACGCAAGGAAAGGATCTCGCAGCGCCTGCGTGGCGGCATAGTGGTCGAGCGCGCGAAACACCGGCGTGTACACGCTCCAGGGCCGGCCCGCTCCGACCAGCCGATCCGCGCATGCCGCGCAAAGCGCCTGAAACACCGCGTAATACGCGGTCGACACGGCGCGCCTCAGCGAGGCCGAGCGCGGCCGCCGCTTGTCGGCTGACGCGAGCAGCCGGGCGTTGTCGATCTGATGCTGAACGAGAGGCCACATGCAGGATCTTCAGGCGGCTGGCCGCTCGTCGTCTGCGGCGTGCTCGTAACCGGGCGCGAGGAAGGTCACATAGGCAAACCGATGGTCGTCGATATCCCGCAGCGCGTCCGCGACCGCGACGAGCGCGTCCCCGAGACGGGCGCCCGATACAATTGCCTTGGGCTCGCGGAGGTGGACCGTGACCGAGAGACCCGGTTCGCCGCTGTGATCCTCGGTTGGGAAAATGACGATGCGATCAATGGCGTCCTCGCCGAAGAGGCGCACGATGGCCGATCTCGCCGCCGCTTCGGCGGCCTGGTCGATTTGTGCCTGGGACATCGCATATCGCCTGCGAAAACAGTCAGAGGTTCTTATCATGTTTGGGGCGCTGACGCACTCGCCGCGCGCATCATCCGCTCAAGCCGCCCGCCAGCGTCGGCGCCTCGAGCGGCCGGAAGCCGTAATGGTTGATCCAGCGCAGGTCTGCGTCGAACAGATCGCGCAGGTCCGGCATGCCGTATTTCAGCATCGCGACGCGGTCGATGCCCATGCCCCAGGCGAAGCCCTGGTAGACGAGCGGGTCGATGCCGCAATTCCTCAGCACGTTCTCATGCACCATGCCGCAGCCGAGAATTTCGAGCCAGTCGTCGCCCTCGCCGAAGCGGATCTCGCCGCCCGACCGGCGACACTGGATGTCGACCTCCATCGAGGGCGACGTGAAGGGGAAGAAGCTCGGCCGGAAGCGCATGCCGACCTTCGGCACCTCGAAGAAGGCCTTGCAGAACTCTTCGAGCACCCACTTGAGGTTGGCGAGGGTCGCGTGCTCATCGACCACGAGACCCTCGACCTGATGGAACATCGGCGTGTGGGTCTGGTCGAAATCGGTGCGGTAGGTGCGGCCCGGGCAGATCACCCGGATCGGCGGCTTCTCAGCCAGCATGGTGCGCACCTGCACTGGGCTCGTATGGGTGCGCAAAAGCCTGCGCTCGCCCGTTTCGTCCGGCTCGAGGAAGAACGTGTCGTGCATCTCGCGGGCCGGATGGCCGAGCGGGAAGTTGAGCTTGGTGAAGTTGAAGTCGTCGCTCTCGATGTCCGGACCTTCGGCGACCGCAAAACCCATGTCGGCGAAGATGGCGATGATCTCGTCGGTGACCTGTGTGATCGGGTGGATGCGGCCGGTCTCGACGCCGGGCAGACGGACCGGAAGCGTCAGATCGACCGCCTCGCGCGCAAGCTGGGCTTCGAGCGCGACCGACTTGACGACGACGCGGCGTGAAGCGAGCGCCTCGGTGACGGCGTCCTTGAGGCCATTGATCTCGGCGCCCCGGACTTTTCGCTCATCGGGCGCGAGCTTGCCGAGCGTCGCAAGCAGCGCCGAGATCGCGCCCTTCTTGCCGAGCGCCGTCAGGCGAACGGCTTCGAGCGCCGCTTCGTCGGGCGCGGCGGCGATGGCGGCGAGCGTTTCGTCTTTCAACGCGGCGAGGTCGGACATGGCGTGCCTTGATGGCGCGGCGACGGCAGCCCTTCTCCCGACTGGGGGAGAAGGTGGCGCGGAGCGCCGGATGAGGGCCGGCGGGATAGGGCCACGGCCCTCACCCCAACCCTCTCCCGCGCGCGGGAGAGGGCGTTTTGTCAGGCCGCCTTCGGCAGATGGCCCTTCGCCTGCTCGACAATCGCTGCGAATGCGGCGGGCTCGCTGATCGCGAGTTCCGACAGGACCTTGCGGTCGACCTCGATTCCCGCCGTGGTCAGCGCCGAGATGAGCCGGCTGTACGTCAGGCCATGCGCGCGGGCCGCCGCGTTGATCCGCTGAATCCAGAGGGCGCGGAACTCCCGCTTCCGGTTCTTGCGGTCGCGGTAGGCGTATTGCATCGACTTGTCGACCGCGGCCTTGGCGGCGCGGATGGTGTTCTTGCGGCGGCCGAAGAAGCCCTTGGCCTGCTTCAGAATCTTCTTGTGCTTGGCGTGCGCTGTGACGCCTCTCTTGACGCGAGACATGCGTAAAACTCCGGGAAAAGAGGGCCTCAGCCGTTCGGCAGAAAATACTTCTTGACGTTGTCGCCGTCGGTCTTGAACAGGATCGAGGTGCCACGCAGATTGCGGATCTGCTTCTTCGTCCGCTTGATCATGCCGTGGCGCTTCTGCGACTGGGCGTAGACGACCTTGCCGGTCCCGGTGATCTTGAAGCGCTTTTTCGCGCCGGATTTGGTCTTCAGCTTGGGCATTTGGCTCTCCCGGGCTTGACGCCCTGTTGGAAAATGGAAGCGGAGCTTGTGGCTCCGTCGCACGGAAACGAGCGAAAAGAACCGCCACGGCAGCCCAGCCGGGCGGTTCTCGAGGACCCGGCTCATACGTCAAAGAGAAACGGCGCGCAAGGGGGCGGGCGCATCTGCCGCGTTTGAGGCCAGCGGCGCTTGCGACACGACGAGGCCGCCAAAAACCTCCACCAAGGCCGTCGAGGCGGCCGCCAGCGTCCAGTACGATCGCCAAGTGCAACGTCATGGGTCGCGCGCCGGCCGACGGCGGCGTCGTGCATGTCACGGGGATGTCCGACGAGGAGGTCTTCACGCGCCTGGCCGACGTCGCGGCCTGACCGGCGCCCGCCATTCCCGAAGGGGAATTCAGTCTCGCGCGAACAGGCGCAAAGTTGACCGAAAACGCCCCGGGGCGCATGTTCAGGATAACGAAAGTCGACGGCAGCCCGCGAATTAACGGTCTGTTATACGTTGGCGTCGTTTGTGTGCTCCGGGGGCGATCATGGAACCGGATTTCGACTCCCTGATCTTTCGCACCGGCGCGGTTTTCACACCGGGTGCGCCGATCAACGAGCGCGAACTGTTCGCGGGCCGCAAGGAGCAGGTCCTCAAGATCATCGACGCCATCTCGCAACGCGGCTGCCACGCCATCCTCTACGGCGAGCGCGGCACCGGGAAAACGTCGCTTTCCAACATGATCTCGGCCTTTCTCGCCAAGCGCCAGGCCTTCATTGTGTCGCGGACCAATTGCGACATTTCCGATACCTACGCTTCCCTCTGGTCGAAAGCCTTCAAGGACATCGAGGCCGCCAACCAGCGGCCGAGCATCGGTTTCGGCGCGCCGAAGAACCCACTCGCGGCGCCGCCCCCGCAGGAGACGCTGAAGGAACCGGACACGCCCGACGGCGTCCGGCGCACGCTCGAGGGCCTGTCGGCGAGCGCCTCGCTCATCGTGATCTTCGACGAGTTCGACCGGATCCGCCGTCCTGAGGCCATCACCGCCATGGCCGACACCATCAAGGCGCTGTCCGATCACGCCGTCAACGCCACCATTCTGATCATCGGCGTCGCCGATTCGGTCGACGAGTTGATTCGCGAGCACCAGTCGATCGAGCGGGCGCTCGTCCAGGTCCACATGCCGGCGATGTCGGAAGGCGAGATTCGGGCGATCGTCATGGCCGGCTTCGAGCGGCTCGGCATGGAGATCGATTTCGAGGCGTGCGAGGACCTCGTCCATTTCTCTCAGGGGGTGCCGTATATCACCCACCTTCTCAGCATCTACAGCGCCCGCGCGGCGCTCTCGGCGCGCAGCCTCATGATCGGTCCCGACCATGTCGAACTCGGCATGCATCGGGCCCTCGACCAGTGGCAGCAGTCGGTCAAGGGCCTCTACAACGAGGCGATCCGGAGCGAGCAGCACAGCGATTTCTACAAGGAAGTGCTGCTCGCCTGCGCGCTCGCCGAGGTCGACGAGCAGCGTTACTTCACTGCCTCCGCCGTCAAGGCGCCGCTGTCGCTGATCCGCGCCAAGCCCTGCGAACCGGTGATCTACTCGCGCGCGCTGAAAGATTTGAGCGAGCCCGAGCGGGGGCGTATCCTGCACAGGGTCGGCGACGTCAACCGCCTGCGCTACCGGCTGTTCAACCCGATCCTGCGGCCCTATATCATCATGCGCGGGGTGCGCGAGCGGCTGATCGACAAGGCGGCCCTCGACCGCGACCTGCCGATGTTCGCGGAATTCGAGACCGCGATCTGACTTTTTTGCGTGCCTCCCGGATCGTTCCGGGCCGGAACGCCTCCCAGCCTCAAACCGGCTCCCGCCTTCGCGCCGCGCCAGCGGCGAGAAAACGCTCGAAGGCGCGCAGCGTCGGCCGCGACACGTGATGCTCCATGCCCTCTGCGTCCGCCTCGGCCGCCTCGCGCGGCGCGCCGACCGCGATGAGGAAATCGACCACGACGCGGTGGCGCGCTCGCGCCGCCTCCGCCATCCTGCGTCCGGCCTCGGTGAGAAAGAGCCCGCGATAGGGGCGAGATGTGACGAGTCCTTCGCGCCGCAGGCGGGCGATGTTCTTGAGCGCGGTCGGATGGGTGACGCCGATGCGCTTTGCGACATCCGCGGCGCGCGCTTCGCCGGTGGCGGCGAAGAGGTCGGCGATCAGTTCGACATAGTCCTCGAGCAATTCCTTCGAGTGTTCGGCCCTCGCCTTGTCGAACCGCCGCGCCTGCGCCGGCGCGTCCGGCATTTCGCAGTCCGTGCGAACCCGCTTCTCCGATTGTGTCGATGCGCGCGCCGCCGCCAAAAGCGAAAACTCCGAGTCCATGCCAACGGCCGACCCTGCCGCGCCGCCAGCCGCCTCTCGATTTCGAGAAATACCAGAATCTCCGCGCCTGCGCCACGCGAATCCGTCGTCGTGAGAAGAACGAATTGTCGCAATCTTGACACTGCTTGACAGAAAGTTAGCCAAGGCTACATTTTGGGCGCGATCCCGCCCGCGGGCCGGCGAATCGGGACGCCTGAGGAGAGATCCGATGAGCCGGAGCGCTTCGAGCTTCGCGCAGGTTCCGCCGCCCTTGTTCCCGCCGGCCGGCGGGCGCCTGTCCCCCGAGGACGTCCTGCGCGCCGAGGACCGGCGCAGGGTCCTGAAGGAGCGCTCAGCCCGGCACTGGCTGAGGCTGTTCTGGCTCCTGATTGGCCCGGGAATTCTGGTCATGCTCGGCGAGAACGACGGCCCGAGCATGGTCTCTTACGCCACGACCGGGGCGACGTACGGCGTCGGATTCTTCGTCCCCTTCATCCTGCTCACCTTCGTCATGGCCTTCGCGGTGCAGGAGATGACGGTGCGGCTCGGGGCCGCGACCCACCGCGGCCACGCGGAGCTCATCTTCGAGCGGTTCGGCCCATTCTGGGGCTGGTTCGCGATGGGCGACCTCGTGTTCGGCAACCTGCTCACGCTCGTCACCGAGTTCGTGGCGATCCAGGCCGGCGGTCTCTACTTCGGCGTGCCCCCTCTGGCCTCCGTCGCGATCGGCGTCGCGCTCGTCGTCGTTTCGCTGGCGTTTCGCCGCTACGCGACTTGGGAGCGCAGCGTGATGGCGCTCGCGATTTTCAATCTGCTTTTCATTCCTGCCGCGCTCAGCGCCCATCCGGACGGCGCGGCGCTCGTGCGGGCGATCGGCACGTGGCGCCCCCTGCACGGCGGGGTCACGATCGCCTTCCTCACGCTTGTCATGGCCAACATCGGGGCGACGGTGACGCCCTGGATGATTTTCTTCCAGCAGAGCGCGGTCGTCGACAAGGGACTGACCACACAGGACCTTACCGCAGGCAGGCTCGACACCGCGCTCGGCGCCGTGCTCGCGGCGATCGCCGCCATCGCGACGGTCGTCGCCGCTGCGCCGCTGTTCGCCAACGGCGTCGACATTTCCAAATTCGCCAGCGGGGCGGACTTCGCCACCGCCCTCGAGCCCTATATCGGCGGGGTCGGCGCGACGCTCTTTGCGCTCGGCATGATCGAGGCGGGCGTCGTCGCCGCGATGACGATCTCGACAAGCTCGGCCTATGCGCTCGGCGAGAGCGCGCACCGAAGCCACAGCCTCAATCTCGATTTCTCGCAAGGCTGGCTGTTCTATGGCGCGGCTGTCGCCTCGACCCTCGTCGCAGCCGCCATCGTACTCATCCCGGGCGCGCCGTTGCTGGCCCTCACGCTGACCGTCAACGTGATCGCGACGCTGCTCATGGCCCCCGCGCTCGTGCTGCTCCTCATCCTGGTCAATGACCACGAAATCATGGGCGTGCATGCCAACCGCTGGCGCGGCAATCTCGTCGGCGGGACGATTGTGACGGCGCTGGTTCTGATCGGCGCCGCCTATGGGGTCATCACCGTGTTTCCCGGACTTCTCGGACAATAGGAGGTCCCACGCCGTGGCGTATGATCCGAACCTCGCCGACGCGCTCGAGCCGGGCCAGCTCACAGCTTCGACCGCTGCGCCGCTACCCCGGCGCCGGCTCGGCCGCGGTCTTACCGCGCTTCTGGTCGTGCTTCGCGTCTATATCGTCGCTGCGGTGCTTGTCGTCGCCTACGCCTTCGTCCACGCCCTGACGACGCCGGGTTGATCGGGGCGGAAGCAACGCGTTCGAACCGCTCAGGCGACGGCGAGCCGGTTCGCCTCGAGCCGCCGTTCGGCGATCGCGTTGAAGGTGGCGCTGAGCGCCGGGTTGACCCGCATCAGGTCCTGAAAGTCCGCGCGGCGGAGCACGAGCAGACGGGCGTAGGTCTGCGAGCGGACATTGGCCTGGCGCGGCTCGCCGGTGATCAGCGCCATCTCGCCGAAGACGTCGCCGGTGCCAAGCTGCACGCGCCCCTGCGGCAGATCGACCTCCGCCGCGCCCGAGGCGATGAAGAACACTGCGTCGCCGCGCTCCCCTTTCCGCACGATGAGTTCGCGCGGCACGACGAAGCGGGCTCTCAGAAGCCTTTGGATGCTGTCGAGGTGGCCGGCGTCCAGTCCGGCGAAGAGATCGAGACGCGCCATCAGGGTGCGTGTGTCGAGGCCGATGTCGAAGCGGGGCATGGCCTCGGCGTCGCGCGCGTCCTCGACGCCGGTCACGAGATCCCGGTAGACCTCGGCGGTGATGAGGCCGTCGTCGTAGAGCGTGCGGTAGCGGCCGGTCTCGCGGCGCAGCGCCGATTGACGGAGGAAGCGGGCCTCGAGGGCGGCGGCGTATTCGGGATATTGGCGACGCAGCGCATCGAGGCCGGTCTTGATGCGGTCGAGGCGGTCGCCGAGCATTCGGTCGGCGACCCCTTCGACGCGGTCGCCGAAAATCGCCCGCGCGCGCTTGGCGTCCTCGTTCGCCAGTTCCTGGATGACGAGCCGCATCGTCAGCAGCCACTCGAACCGTTCGCCGAGCCGCTCGGCGAGCATCCGGCGAACGCCGAAGCGGCGGTACGCGAAATAGGCGGCGCGGAACGACATCGGGAAGGCGAGGCCCTCCTCGGCGGCGCGCTTGTAGCCGAGCCGCCCGTCGGCGCGCGCCCCCTCGACCAGCGCGTCGGCGTTGCGCATCAGCGTCTGCACGATTTCGGGAGAGGCCGTTCGCGCCGCGAGCGCCTGCAGGATGAACGCCCGCTCCTGGTTGCCGAGCGCGACCAGCGACACCGTCAGGCGCTCGTGCTCGGTGAGCGCGACGCCGGCCACCGCCCGCCGCTCGGCAGCGGCCTTGGTCCAGACCTCGTACGGGGCGAGCGCGCTGGCGGCGGCGGCCGGTTCGAGGCCGTGCTCCTCGGCCGTCTCGCGGATCAGAGCGGCGGCGTCGGCGTAGGAGACTTCGAGCACGCGGTCGCGCAGCACCTGGTCGGCGGGCGACAGCTTGTCGAGGCCGAGCGCGCGGATGAGGAGACGCAGCGTCGGCCCGTTGACGAGGAGGGTGAAGAAGACGAGGCCGGTCGCCAGCACCGCCACGAAGCGCTGCACGGACGGCGGCACGGCTGGGTTCTCCGTCACCGACAGCGCCAGCACGAGCGTCAGCGCGCCGCGCAGGCCGCCCCAGGCGATGGCGAGCTTGTAGGCGGTGCTGATCGGCTTGGTCAGCCGCGAGAAGGAGAGCAGCGGCAGGATGCCGAAGAGGACCGCTAGCCGGGCGACGAAGGCCGAGACGATGAGCGCCGCGAGCAGAACGAGGTCGCGCGGCTTCAGGTCGAAGACGAGCCGCGGCACCAGGATCGAGGCCAAAAGGAACACCAGCGAATGCGCCCAGAAGGCGACCTGGGTCCAGACGTTGGTCACGAACGCCCAGTTCGGCGGGTCGATCCGGGTGCGCCCGAGCGCGCTCACCGTCATGCCGGCGACGAGCGTCGCCACCACGCCCGAGACGTGAAGGAGATGGTCGGCGACGATGTAGGAGAGATAGGCGAGCGCCAGCGTCAGCGTCGACTCGGCAAGCTCGTTGCCGCCGACGAGCCGGATCAGGGTCAGCGTCAGCCGCCCGGCGACGAAGCCGAACAGCGCCCCGCCGAAGAAGGAGATGACGAATTCGATCGCCCCGTCGCCGAGATGGGGCTCGCGGCCGGTCGTGATGATGCCGAGCAGGATTGTGTAGGCGAGAATGGCCGAGGCGTCGTTGAGGAGGGATTCGCCCTCGACGAGCCGCGTCAGCCGCGCCGGCGCGCCGACGTCGCGGAAGATCGCGATCACCGCCGCCGGATCGGTCGTCGAGACGACGGCCCCGAGGAGGAGGCAGACGACGAGGGGTTGATCGGCGAGCGGCCAGAGCGCGAGGCCGACGATCGCCGCGGCGACCAGCGTCGCGATCACCGCGAGGAGAAGGATCGGCGCGGCGTCGTCGAGCACCCGACGGACATCGGTCGTCAGCGCCGCCTCGAAGATGAGGAGGGGCAGGAAGACGTAGATGAAGACGTCGGAGCCGAGCGGCAGATCGGCGAAGATCCGCACAACCTCGCTCGTCGAATTCGAGAGATGGGCGTGGGTGAGCAGCGCCGAGATGACCCCGATGCCCGCGCCGATGGCGGCCAGAAGCACGACCGGGGCGAGCCGCAACCGCTCGGCGACCGGCTGGCTCAGCGCGACCAGAACAAGCAGCGCCGCGAACACGGCGAGGACGAGGATGACGTCGGGCACGGCGCTCCCTGCCGGGTCTCTGTGAGCCGCAACCACCGCTTGGGGCCCACGGACAGCCGCACTGTCGCGGGCGCCGCTCGGACTTGTCAACGGCCGGGTTGTGGGCGGGTTCGGGGGGAGCGCGATACACCGGCGCCGGCGTGGATGAGCGCGCCGCCGGGCCATGATGCGAAGGGGGTCAAATCACAAAACGCAATGGCCCGGGGGTTCTGTGGGCGAATTCTCTCACGGAAGGAACGCTCCGGTTCAACCGGCCGTCATGGACGGGCTTGGCGCGGCCATCCGCGCGCGCCGACAGGCGCGTGGCGACGATCCGTATCCTTCATGTTGGCGTTCGGGAAGGGCGCCGAACCGGAGTTCAGAGGTGCGAGGCGACGACGCGCCAGCCGTCGACGGGGGCCTCGGCGTAGCCGACCGCTGCGTTGCGGTCGCCGTCGGTCATGCCGGCGTCCTCGAGATAGCGGGCGGGCAGGACGGCGAAGCGGCTGCGTTCGGCGGCGGCGAAGGCGGGGGCGGCGAGCATGTTAAGGATTTGTTTACCCCACCGGAGCCCGGCCCGGAGGCTGACGGAACGGGGGGCGGGGGCGGCGGCGGCGGTCATTTGTGTCTACCTTCAATCCGGAATGCGCGGGCGGCGCTGGTTTCGGACGCTGATATAGGGCGAAATGAACGCTGTTCCAAGGCATTGTTTGTGCCGTGAAAGGCTAGTATGGCTATACGATGAAACCCGTCGAGCGTCTGCCGCCGCTGACGGCGCTGCGCGCCTTCGAGGTCGTGGCGCGCAGACTGTCGTTCTCCCGCGCGGCCGAGGAACTGCACGTCACCAAAGCCGCGGTGGCGCAGCAGGTCAGGGCGCTCGAACAGGAGATCGGGACGACGCTGGTCGAGCGGTCGGGCAGGGGGTTGGCGCTGACGGAAGCGGGGATGGCGGGCGCCGCCGGGCTCGCCGAAGGCTTCGCCATGCTCGCTCGCGCCGCCCGCGCCATGCGCGAGACGAAGGGCAGGCGCTTCCTCGTCATCAATTCGAGCCCCTCCTTCGCGGCCACCTGGCTCGTCGCCCGGGTTGGCAAGTTCAAGGCGCTCAACCGCGACATCGACGTCCTCCTAGACGCCAATGCGGACGAGGACACGCTCGATTCCGGGGCGACCGATGCGATGATCCGCTGGGGGGACGGCGACTTTCCGGGCCTTTCGAAGACGCTCCTGTTCAAGGAGGACGTCTTTCCGGTCTGCTCGCCCGATCTCCTGCGGGGCGAAGCGCCTCTCCTCACCCCCGAGAATCTCGCGAGCCACACGCTGCTCCACCTCGAATGGAGCCCCGCCTATCCGTCGTGGCCGACCTGGGCGGACTGGCTGAAGGCGGCCGGGGCGAAGTCGGTCGAGGCGGGCCACGGCGTCTGGTTCAACAACATGGCGCTGTCGATCCGCGCCGCGGCGCAGGGGCAGGGGGTGGCGCTCTCCTCCTTCGCCATCGCCGCCGACGAACTCGCGGCGGGGCGTCTCGTCGCGCCGTTCCCGACGAGCGTCCGGACGCCGTTCGGCTATTACTTCCTCTGCCGCCCCGAGGAGGCCGAGCGCCCCCGGATCAAGGCTCTGCGCGATTTCCTGGTCGAGGAGGCGGCGCTGTCGGCGGCCGAACCCGGGTGAGGCGCCGCAGCGGCGCTTGGAACGTGCATAAACGCGCATTCGTGTTTTCCATTGTCGCGCGGGGCCGGGGGCCCTCCTTCGCGCTCTTTGATTTACAGAATATCAAAACGTGGCATTCTGGTAAAGAGAAATCGTCAAGCCCTTGAAACAGGTGAGCATTCAGGCGCACGCCGACCTTCGGCGACGCCGGCCCGCGCACGCCAGGACCCTCGGCGAAGCGGCCGATCGGGCTGAAGCGGCCGGCTTCCGGGTTTCCGGAACAGGGAGGGTTTACGCTCGTAACAGGGAAGGTTCTTTGCCGAAACAGGGCGTGTTTTTGCCGGAACAGGGCGCCTTATCGCAAGAGGCGGCGTGCCGTGGGCCGGCGGGTCGATGATGGATCGACAGGCTCGTCTCGATCTTTGATCCAGGCATTTTGGCGCGCGTTCTCACATAGTGAGACAGCGTGAATTTGCGTTCCATCTATAACGCAATGCCGATGTCTTATGGTTCGGAGGACTGCCCCGGATGGCGGGCCAGGGCTGCCTAGCGCAGGAGCCCGGTCGTCAGCCGGGTCTTAT
This sequence comes from uncultured Alphaproteobacteria bacterium, assembly GCA_963829505.1. Taxonomy (GTDB): domain Bacteria; phylum Pseudomonadota; class Alphaproteobacteria; order Rhizobiales; family Beijerinckiaceae; genus Roseiarcus. Next base: position 1,292,085 of record CAWHIL010000003.1, on the reverse strand, counting down.
TGGGGAGGCGAGAGGGACGGCAGGTTGAGATGCTGCTCCAGACGGCGGACGCGCTCTTCGAGCTCGCTGATAATGAGGCCGTGTCCGACGACCGCGGAATGATACTCGACCACCGCCCGGCGAAGTCCGACGATCTGCTCTCGCGTCTCCTTCTGCATCGTCATGAGGTCGGAGGCCACGTCAGCCCGAAGCGAATGGAGATCGGACTTGGTCGCCATGTCGGCCCTGAGCGTGCGGATCTCGCCCTTCAGCGTGCTGACGTCGTTCTTGACGTCGCCCACGTCTTTGCGCAGCGCGCGCAGATGTTCGAGGACGATGTTTTCGGGCTGATCCGCCACGACAACTCCCTCAAGCCTCGACAATCGAGGTCTCAATAAGCTCGTCCTTATAGGAAATTGCGCCGGCGCCTTCAATCGGGGAGTAACCGGGGAACAACTGGTAACGGGGGTAACGGGTTACTTAACTCCCAAAAGATGGAGAGGGCGAACGGAACGGTCTATTTAGGGATTTAGTAAAGTGGACTGCACCCCTGTGCTGAGACAGGGCTAATTTGGTGACAGGGCGTTGTCCTGGTTTGATTGACGGTCCTCATCCTGGCGAAGTTCGTTTTCGAACTCGACCGGGGGCTTGTAGATGAGCGCCGAGTGCAGGCGCGTGGCGTTGTAAACGGTTTCGATGAAGGCGCCGATCTGGCGGCGGGCGTCTTCGAGGTCGACATAGGCCTTCGCGTTGACCTCCTCCTGTATCAGCGTCTTCATGAAGCTTTCCGCCTTGGCGTTGTTCGCTTGACAACGCGCCCGTGATGCACGGCGATGGTCGGGTCGATCAAATCGCTGCGCAGCGCCCTGAGCCGCGCCAGGATACGATCCTCGTCCGCTCCCGCGAGCCGGCTATAGCCGACGACATCCGAGCAAAGGATCGCCGCCAGTTTTCGGGTCTCGCTCATCGCGCCCCTCCATTGTCGTGCAGACTAGCATGAAGACCAGGCAAAAACCGTGGCCCAGCGCCAGCCCGGGATGGAAGCGCACACGCATTCGTGCTCGCCGTTCCGCCGCGTTGGGGCGCTGGCCCGCGCTTTCCGCTCGGCGCGCCCTTTTCCCGGCCAGACCCTCGGCGTAGTCTTGAGGCTCAGGATCGCGCCGGCTTTGGAGTCGGCGCCGCAGCGGAAGCCCAGGGAGGACGAGGGTGGAACTTCGCGACAGGGTGATCTGGATTGCGGTCGCGGCGCTCGGCGCGGTGTCGCTCGGCATCGTGGCGCTCTCCCGCGGGGAAGCCGTCAACGCGGCCTGGCTCGTGACGGCGGCGGTGTGCGTCTATTTCATCGCCTATCGCTTCTACGCGCTCTTCATCGTCCAGACGGCGCTCGGCGTCGATTCGCAGCGCGTCACGCCCGCCTATCGCCACAACGACGGCCTCGATTACGTGCCGACCAACCGCTACGTCCTCTATGGCCACCACTTCGCGGCCATCGCCGGGGCGGGCCCCCTCGTCGGCCCGGTGCTCGCCGCGCAGATGGGCTATCTGCCCGGAACCCTGTGGATCCTCGCCGGCGTCGTGTTCGCCGGCGCCGTGCAGGACATGGTGGTGCTCTTCTTCTCGACCCGGCGGGACGCGCGCTCGCTCGGCGAGATGATCCGCACCGAGATCGGCCCGGTCGCCGGCGCGATCGTCGGCGTCGGCATCCTGCTCATCTGCGTCATCCTGCTCGCCGTGCTGGCGCTCGTCGTCGTGAACGCGCTGAAAGGCAGCCCGTGGGGGACCTTCGCCGTCGCCGCCACCATCCCGATCGCGATTTTCATGGGCCTCTACGTCCGCTTCGTCCGTCCCGGGCGCATCTTCGAGATGTCGGCGATCGGCGCCGTGCTCCTCGTCCTCGCGCTCGTCTTCGGCGAGACGGTCGCGCAATCGCCGACGCTTGCGCCGCTCTTTACCTATAGCGGCCCGGCGCTGGCGCTCGCCGTCATCGGCTACGGCTTCGTCGCCTCCGTCCTGCCGGTCTGGCTCCTGCTCGCGCCGCGCGACTATCTCTCGACCTTCCTGAAAGTCGGCACGATACTTCTGCTGGCGATCGGCATCGTCATCGTCCGCCCGAACCTCGAAATGCCGGCGGTGACGAAGTTCATCGACGGCACGGGGCCGGTCTGGTCGGGAAGCCTCTTCCCGTTCCTCTTCATCACCATCGCCTGCGGGGCGGTCAGCGGCTGGCACTCGCTGATCTCGTCCGGCACGACGCCGAAGATGATCGAGAACGAGAACCAGATCCGCTTCATCGGCTACGGCGCGATGCTGATGGAATTGTTCGTGGCGATCATGGCGATGGTCGCGGCGACGACCATTCATCCGGGCGTCTATTTCGCCATGAACAGCGGCCCCGGGCTCATCGGCGCCGACCCGGCGCACGCCGCCGAGGTCATCACGAACTGGGGCTTTGCGGTGACGCCCGACATGCTGACGCAGGTGGCGCAGGACGTCGGCGAGAAGACGATCCTGTCGCGCGTCGGCGGCGCGCCGACGCTTGCGGTCGGCATGTCGCAGATCCTCTCGGGCTTCCTCGGCGGACAGGCGCTGGCCGGCCTCTGGTATCACTTCGCCATCCTGTTCGAGGCGCTCTTCATTCTCACAACCATCGACGCCGGCACGCGCGTCCTGCGCTTCATGATCCAGGATCTCGTCGGCCACGTGGTCCCGGCGTTCCGGGCGACGGAATCGTGGACGAACAACGTGATCGGATCGGCGCTCGCCTGCGCCGGCTGGGGCTATTTCCTCTATCAGGGCGTCATCGATCCGTTCGGCGGCATCCAGACGCTGTGGCCGCTGTTCGGCGTCTCGAACCAGATGCTGGCCGCTATGGCGCTGATCCTGTGCTCGGTGATCTTCTTCAAGATGAAGCGCGAGCGCTTCGCCTGGATCACGCTCGCCCCAGCGTCCTGGCTCGTCCTCTGCACGGTGCTCGGCGGACTGGAGAAGATCGCCAGCCCCGACCCCAAGATCGGCTTCCTTGCCCACGCGACGGTCTACGGCGACGCCGCCGCCTCCGGCAAACTGCTGGCGCCGGCCAAGACCGCGGCCGACATGGGGCGCATCGTGTTCAACGACACGGTCGACGCGACGCTCGCCGCCGTGTTCGTCGCCATCGTCCTCGTCATGCTGGTCTACGGCGTGCGGGCGGCGCTGACGGCGCTGCGAAGCGGAAAGCCGACGACTATCGAGATCGGCGGCGCCGTGGCGGCGGCCGAATGAGCGCGACCTTCAGGAGCCGCGCCCGCTTCGTCTGCGACAGGGTCGCCGAGACGGCGCGCCTGATGGTCGGCGTGCCCGACTACGAGACCTATGTCGCCCATCGCAAGGCCAACCATCCGGAGGAGCCGGTGATGAGCTACGAGGCGTTTTTCCGCGAGCGCCAAAGCGCGCGCTACGACGTCGGCAAGGGGCGGTTGCGCGGCTGCTGCTGAGCGGTTTTCGGGGAAGCGTCGACGTCGTCCATCCCTCGAGCGCCGCGCGCGCGCGCCCCGTGGCCAAAACCGGAGCTCTCATGGCTGAACGCCTCACGCGGAACGCCCACCTTCTCGCCTTCGCCGCCGCCTTCCTGCTACTGGCGGCGATCGGACTTGCGAGCTGGATGCAATTCTCGAACGCGCGCGAGGCGCAGCTTTGGGTGCGTCACACCTACGAGGTGCTCCGGGGAGTCGACGATCTCAAACTTGGGCTTCGGGAAGCCGAGACCGGGCAGAGGGGATTCCTGCTGACTGGCGATCAGGCCTATCTCGCGCCCTACAACGGGTCGCGCGATCGGGTGATCCTCCTGCAGGGCGAGCTTCGCAGGCTCACGGCGGACAACTCGGTTCAGCAGGAGAACCTGCGGGCGCTCGGACCACTGATCGAGCGCAAGATGGACGAGCTTGCCCAGACGATTCAGCTCCGTCGGGACAAGGGCTTCGATGCGGCGCTGCGCGTCGCTCAGACCGATGTCGGGCTCGAGCTCGACGGTGAGATCCGCGACGTCGTTGCGCGGATGTCGGCCGAGGAGGACGCTCTCCTGACGCGCCGCCTGGAGGAGGCGTCGACCTCCGACCGGAACGCCCGGCTGATCGCAATCGTCGGCGCTCTCCTCGGGGCGGGATTGCTGGCGGCCGCGTTCCGGCTGCTCGCCGTAGCCCGAGCGCGGCTGGCAGCGTCCGAGGCGACGCAGCGCCAGCTTGCCGAGCAGATGCGGGCGGCGTTCGACAGCGTGACGCAGGGGATCGCGCTCTTCGACGAAGATGCGAACCTCTCGCGCTGGAACCGGTCGTTCAAGGCGCATCTCGACCTGCCCGATCGGCTGCTTGGGTCCGGCGTCGCTTACGCCGACATCGCGCGCCACGTCGCCGACGCGGCGAAGACGCCGTTTCTCGAGAGCCCCGATCAGATCGAGCTGGGTCGCTCCGGCCGCCGCTTCTCGGGCCCCGTCGTCTACGAACGGACGATGGACGACGGGCGCACCTTCGAGATGCGGCGCTCGGGGATGACCGACGGCGGTTTCGTCCTGACGCTGACCGACTTCACCGAACGCATGCGCGCCGAGCGCGCCGCGCGGGACGCGCAACGCATTCAGGCGATGGGGCAACTCACGGGCGGGATCGCCCACGACTTCAACAATCTCCTGACCGTCATTCTCGGCAATCTCGAACTCGCGCGCGGCAAGGTTTCGGGCGAGGGGGCGATCAAGCACCTCGAGCGCGCAAACTGGGCGGCGAAGCGGGGCGCGAGCCTCACCCAGCAATTGCTCGCCTTCGCTCGCCGGCAGCCGCTTGCGCCGATGCCGATCGATCTTTCCGCGGCGTTGCCGGAGCTTGCGAGCCTGCTCCGCCGGACGCTCGGCGAGCAGATCGACATTCGCGTCATCGATACCGCCGGCCTCTGGCCTGCGATGGCCGATCCGGCGCAGGTCGAAAGCGCGCTCCTCAATCTCGCGCTGAACGCCCGCGATTCCATGCCGACCGGCGGACGGCTGACGATCGAGGTCGCCAACAAGGTCCTCGACGCCGACTACTCCGCCCGGCACACAGAGGTCACGCCCGGCGACTATGTGATGCTGGCGGTGTCCGACACCGGCGTCGGCATGGCGCCCGAAGTGGTCGCGCGGGCGTTCGAGCCGTTCTTCACGACCAAGGAGGCCGGCAAGGGAACGGGGCTCGGCCTCGCGATGGTGCTGGGCTTCGCCAAGCAGTCGGGCGGCCACGTCAAGATCTACTCGGAGCCCGGACACGGGACCACGGTCAGGCTCTACCTTCCCCGCGCCATCGGCGTTTCGATCGCCGACCGGACGCGGACGTCGGCGCCGCTCGACTTGCCGCGCGGCGGCGCGGCGATCCTCTTGCTCGAGGACGACGCGAGCGTGCGCGAGGTCGCGGCCGGAATGCTGCGCGATCTCGGCTACCGCGTTCTCGAGGCCGAGGACGGCGCCGACGCGCTCAGGGTATTCGGCACGAGCGACGGCGGGATCGACCTCCTGCTCGCCGACGTCGTGCTGCCCGGCGGCATGAAGGGCAACGAAGTGGCGCGACGGTTGCAGGCGATCCGGCCGGATCTGCGCGTCCTTTTCATGTCCGGCTACACCGAGAACGCCATCGTCCACCACGGACGGCTGGACGACGGGGTGCAACTGATCGGCAAGCCGTTCACGCGCGAAGTGCTGGCGCGCAAGGTGGCCGAGGTCCTTGCCGCGGTCGCGCCGCCGAAAGCGCAAGCGTCCGGAAACGTCATCCAGTTTCCGGAGACAGGATCCGACTGACCGCGGGCGTCGCGATCAGACAGGCGTTCAGTGTCTCCGGGGCGAGGCGCCGATCAGTGGGGGATGACTCCCGGAAAAACGAACTGTTGCAGCGCGACGAGCACGCCGAGCGCGAGCGTCAAGATGATGGAATGCCAGAACGTGCGGGCGAACACGGCGCCTTCGTGGCCCCGCAGCCGGGTGACGGCGACGCCCGTCGAGATGTTCTGGGGCGAGATCATCTTGCCCATGACGCCCCCGGATGAGTTTGTCGCGGCGAACAGCACCGGATTGAGATCGAGCTGTTTGGCCGCAACCACCTGCAGATTACCGAAGAGCGCGTTGCCCGAAGTGTCGCTGCCGGACAGGAACACCGCGAGCCAGCCGAGGAAGGGCGACAGAAAGACGAACAGACGGCCGACCGACGATGCGCCGAGGCCGAGCGTATAGGCCATGCCGGAATAGTTCATGAGATAGGCGAGGCCGACGATCAGGCAAACGGTAAGGATCGCGAGCCACGCCTGGCGGATCGTGTGGCCGATGCAGGCGACGAACCTCACGGGCGACATCCCCACCGCCAGCGCCGTGACGATCGCCGATAGCAGGATCGCGGTGCCGGTCGCGAGCGGCTGGAAGGTCCAGACGGCCGCATAGGGCTTGTCGTTGTAGAGCGTGATCGAAATCGCCTTGTCGAGACCGGGCCAGGGAATCGCGATCTGGCCGATGCTCGCCACCTTGTATGTGGTCCAGGGGATCACGATGGCGGTCACAATGATCCAGGGGAGCCAGCCCTGCCAGGGATTGACGCGCGAGTCGCTTTTCTCCGTCGTGCTGCGGACGGCGAATTCGGGATCGGCGGCGGGACGCCAGGCTTGCAGGAAGACGAGGGTGGCGATGAGCGAGCCGAGCGACGACAGAACGTCGGTCAGCGAGTAGTCGATGAAATTCGACGTGACGAACTGGACGAGGCCGAACGATGCGCCCGCGACCAGCAGCGCGGGCCAGACGGCGCGGACGGACCGCATGCCGCCGTAGATCGCCATCACATAGAAGGGCAGCATCAGCGCGATGATCGGCAATTGCCGCCCGATCATCGCGCCGAGCGCGGTCGAGGGCAGGCCGGTCACCGCGCCGAGCACCGTGACCGGCGCGCCGAGCGCGCCGAAGGCGACTGGCGCGGTATTGAAGATCAGGACGAACACGAGCGCCTCGAGCGCCGGAAAGCCGACCAAAATCAGGAGCGACGAGGTGATTGCGACCGGCGTGCCGAAGCCTGCGATGCCTTCGAGCAGCGCGCCGAAGCAGAAGCCGATGACGACGAGAACGATCCGCCGGTCGTTCGGCAGATGGTTCAGCACCCAGGCGCGAAAGGCGTCGAAACGATGGGATTCGACCGCGACATTGTAGAGAAGGAGCGCGTTGACGACGATCCACATCACCGGCCACAGCGCGAACACGACCCCGTTCAGGACCGAGCTCGCCGCCAGATTGCCGGGCAGGCTCCAGACCCCGACAGCGAGGATCAGGCCGACGACGAGACCGGCGAGCGAGGCCTGCCAGGCCGGACGCCGGACCACCCCGAGAAGGACGAGGACCGTCATCACCGGCAGGGCGGCGACGATAAACGACAACGGCAGGCTCCCGCCGACCGGCGTCAGCAATTGACGGAACATGCGCCTTCCTCCCTGGTCCGGCGAATTTTTCGCCTCTTGGGCAGGGCCGTCGGGCGTCGATTGTTTGCACGATCGCCCGCCGAAATCTGCCGGCGCATGTTGCCGCCGGGCGCGGCTCGGCGGCAAGACCTACAAAAGGTTGGTGAAAGGCGTTAAGTCTTCGGGGCGTTCGGGGATCGGCGGACGACCGCCTTGCGTTCGACGGATCACCCCGGCGCAGACGCCTCCCGGATCGAAGCAAACGCCCTCAACGCCCGGGCGCGGGCGGCGTCGTGGTCGACGATCGGCGCCGGATAGGTCTTGCCGAGGACGATTCCGGCGCGGCGAAGCGCCTCGGCCGGCGCCCGCCACGGCGCATGCAGGTCGGGGCCAACGAGCCCCGCAAGCTCGGGGACCCAGCGGTGGACGTAAGCGCCATCGGGATCGAATTTCTCACCCTGCAGCACCGGATTGAAGATGCGGAAGTAGGGCGCGGCGTCGGCGCCGGAGCCCGCGACCCATTGCCAGCTTACCGGGTTGCTCGCCGGATCGGCGTCGCAGAGCGTGTCCCAGAACCAGGCCTCGCCGCGCCGCCAGTCGATGAGGAGATGCTTGATGAGGAAGGAGGCTGCAACCATGCGCACGCGGTTGTGCATGAAGCCGGTGCGCCAAAGCTGGCGCATTCCCGCGTCGACGATCGGATAGCCGGTCCGGCCCTTTGCCCAGGCGCGAAAGCCCGCGTCGTCGTCGCGGAAGGGAAAGCGCTGAAACTCCTGGCGCAGCGGACGCGTCGCGATGTCCGGATGGGCGGCGAGCAGCGCGTAAGCGAAGTCGCGCCAGCCGAGTTCGGAGAGGAATTTCTCGGCCGAGCGGGTGAGGCGCGGATCGTCGGCGGCCTTGGCTTCGATCGTACATGCCGCGCGGCGGGCCGAGATTTCGCCGAACCTCAGATGCGCCGAGAGACGGGACGTCGGATCGTTCGCAGGCCGGTCGCGCGCGTCCGGATAGTCGGGCAGGGCGTCGGCGACAAAGCGGGCGAGCGCGGTGCGCGCCCCGTCCTCGCCCGGCGTCTCGCCGAGCGCCAGTTCGCCCGACCAGTCGGGCGAAGTTGGAGTGAGCCGCAATTGCGAAACCGTCGCGCGTTCGGGCGCGCCGTCCGGCCATTCGGCAGGGGAAATGCGCGCAGGCGAGGGCAGGGGCGCGGTGAGCGGCCCGAGCCCCTGATGGCGCCGCCAGAAGGCGGAGAAGGTTCCGGCGGGCTTGCCGTCCGTCTTCGCAAGCTCGCGCGGCTCGCGCATGAGGCGGCCATTGAAGGAGAGCGATTCCACGCCGCGCGCTTTGAGGGCCGCTTCGACCTTCGCGTCGAGCGCGATCGCTGCGGCCTCGTAGCGGCGGGTAAAGAGGACGCGCGAGGCCTTCGCCGCGGCGGCGACGCGGAGAAGCGTCGCTTCGGCCTCGCCGGCGAGGATGTCGAGCCGGCTCCCGCGGGCGGAAAGCGCCCGCTCGAGCGCCGCGAGCGATTGCGCGAGGCGCCATTTCGCCGCGCCGCCAGGCGGCCGGCCGTTCTCCGGCCGCTCGTCGTGGACATAGAGGCAAAGCGTGGGCCCGTCGGCGGCGGCCGCCAGCGCCGGATGGTCGTCGAGCCGGAAGTCGTCGCGAAACCAGACAATGTCCGTCATTCAGGCGCTCTCTTCCTAAAAAAAGCGGTTCGGCGCGCATCGACTTGAACCGGATTGCGGCAAGGTCGTTCCACGCGGCGGATCGCCCCCCATGAAGCTTGCGCCGTTTATCGAATACGAACAGCCTCGGCAGGCGGATCGGAACTTTCGCGCCGCGGGAAGGTTCAGTTGACACATAAATTCTCACGAGGCGGGGCGGGGTAAGGTGGCTGAACTCCGGAGATGGACGCATGGGCCCTCGTTCGAGGACGGGGCTGTCCGTTTCCGCCTGTGGGCGCCGAACCAGGATCGGGTGGGCCTCGTGCTCGCGAACGCGCCCGGAGCCGCGCCGATGCGGCGCCTCGCCGACGGCTTCTTCGAAACAATCGTCGAGGGGGTCGGCGCGGGCGCGCTCTACCGGTTTCAGCTCGGCGACGGGACGCTTGTCCCCGATCCGGCCTCGCGCTTCCAGCCGCACGACGTGCATGGGCCGAGCGAGCTTGTCGACCCGAAAGCCTATTCCTTCAGCGAGACCTGGTCCGGTCTCGCCTGGGACGACGTCGTTCTCTACGAATTGCACCTCGGCGCGTTCTCGCCCGAGGGCACGTTCGACGGCGCGGCGCGGAAGCTCGACCATCTCGCGGCGCTCGGCACAACCGCCATCGAACTCATGCCTGTCGCCGACTTCAGCGGCCGCCGGGGCTGGGGCTATGACGGGGTCTTCACCTACGCCCCCGACGCGAGCTACGGGCGCCCCGAACGCCTCAAGGCCTTTGTCGAGGCGGCGCACGCGCGCGGGCTCGCCGTTATCCTCGACGTCGTCTACAATCACTTCGGGCCGGACGGGAATTATCTTGCGCTCTACGCCCCGGATTTCTTCACCGGGCGCCACAAGACCCCATGGGGCGACGCGATCAATTTCGATGGGCCCGACGCGCGCCCGGTGCGCGACTTCGTGATCGAGAACGCGGAATATTGGCTCGAGGAGTTTCATCTCGACGGGCTGAGGCTCGACGCGGTCCACGCCATCAAGGACGATGCTTCGCCCGACATTCTCGACGAACTCGCCGAGCGTGTCCGTTCCCGCTTCGACCGTCCGGTGCATCTCGTGCTCGAGAACGACAGGAACGAGCCCGAGCGACTCCGGCGGGAAGGGGGGAAGGCCGTCCGCTACACGGCGCAATGGAACGACGACGCCCACCACGTCGCGCATGTGGCGGCGACCGGAGAAACGGGCGGCTATTACATGGACTATGGCGAGACGCATCTGATGGCGCGGGCGTTGGCCGAGGGCTTCGCCTATCAGGGCGAGCATTCGCGCCTGCGCCAGGCTTTGCGCGGGGCCCCGAGCGCGGACCTGCCGCCCGACGCCTTCGTCGCCTTCATGCAGAACCACGACCAGATCGGCAACCGCGCCTTCGGCGAACGGATCGACGCGCTCGTTCCCGCCGAGGTCGTCCGGGCGTTCGCCAGCGTCATTCTCATTCTGCCGCAGATCCCGCTCCTCTTCATGGGCGAGGAATGGGGAGCCAAGCAGCCGTTCCTCTTTTTCTGCGACTTCACCGGCGAGCTTGCCTCGGCCGTTCGCAACGGGCGCCGGCAGGAATTCGAACGCTTTCCGGAATATTCCGACCCGGCGCAGATCGCCCGCATCCCCGATCCGATCGCGGAATCGACGTTTCTCGCCTCGAAGCTCGACTGGAGCCGCATCGACGCTGGCCGGCTCGCCTTCACCCGCGACGCGCTCGCCGCCCGGAAGGAGCATGTGCGGCCGCTCCTGCCGGCGATAGAGCGGGCGGGGAAAAGCGAGGTCCTCGGCGAGGGCGCGGCGCGGGTCGTCTGGCAGGCTGGAGAAACGCGCCTCGTGCTCGAAGCGAACTTGAGCCCGCGCGCCGTCGCCTCGCCTGCGGCGCGCGGCTTCGTCTTCTGGCGGTGCGGCGAGACCGACGGCGCCGACAATCTGGGACCGTGGAGCGTGCGATGGAGCCTCGGGACCCCATGATCCCGCCGCGCGCCACCTATCGCCTGCAATTGCGCAAAGGCTTCGGCTTCGCCGATGCGGCGGCGCTCGCGCCCTATCTCGCGCGGCTCGGGATCAGCCACGTCTATCTTTCGCCGATCTTCAAGGCCCGGCCCGGCTCGACGCACGGCTACGACATCACCGACCATGCCGCGCTCAATCCGGAGCTTGGCGAGGAGCGCGACTACGCGGCGATGCTCGAGGCTTTCCTGCGCGAGGACCTCGGCGTCATCCTCGATATCGTGCCGAACCATATGGGCGTCGGCGGCGCCGACAATCCGCTGTGGCTCGACGTGCTCGAATGGGGACAGGAATTGCAATATTCCGGCTGGTTCGATATCGACTGGTCGGCTCACGAGGAGGCGGAAGGCGGCAAGCTGCTCGCGCCGGTGCTCGGCGAGCAATATGGCGAGGCTTTGCGGTCCGGCAAGCTCGCCCTCAGGTTCGACGACGGCGAAGGGACTTTCGCCGTCTGGGCCTATGACGTGCACAAGCTGCCCGTCTCGCCCATGTCCTACGCGACCATCCTCGGACGGGAGAACGACGCGACCGAGCGGCTCGGCGACCGCTTCCGCGATCTTCCCAACTGGCGCCCCGAGATCGCCGAGCGCGCCCTCGATCTTAAAGCCAGGCTCGCGGCGCTGGCGCGGGACGACGCTGTGGCCCGCGAGGCGATCGAGACAAGGCTCGCCATGTTCAACGGCGACTGGCGGGAACTCGAGCGCCTGATCGCAAAACAGCGCTGGCGCGTCGCCTTCTTCCGTGTCGCCGAGGACGAGGTCAACTACCGGCGCTTCTTCAACATCAACGATCTCGCGGGCCTGAGGGTCGAACTCGGCCCGGTCTTCCGGCACGCCCACGAGCGCGTCTTCGCCATGCTGCGCGCCGGAGTGATCGAGGGCCTGAGGATCGACCATATCGACGGGCTCTTCGACCCGAAGGCCTATCTGACGGCGCTGAGGGAGGACGCCGGGCGGCCGTTCTATTGCGTCGTCGAGAAGATCCTGGCGCCGCACGAGCAATTGAGGGCCGACTGGCCGGTCGACGGGACGACCGGCTACGACTTCATCAATCTCGTGCTCGGGGTCATGATCGACCCGTCGGCGGAAGCCGCCTTCGACGAAGCCTACCGGGCGTTCGCCGGAATCAGCGAGGGCTATTCGGGAATCGCGATCGCAAGCAAGCTCCGGATCATGGACTACGAGATGGCGAGCGAACTCGGCGCGCTCGCCCGCGCGGCCGCGCGCCTCGCCCGCTCGAGCGCCATGACCGCCGACCTCACCCGCGCGATCCTCGAGCGGGCGCTGCGGCTGATCATCGCCAATTTCCCGGTCTATCGCGCCTATCTCGATCTCTCGGGGACGCCGGACGACGCCGACCTCAGGGACATCGCCTGGGCCGTCGCTCGCGCCCGCCGCGCCGCCCCCGATCTGCATCCGTCCGCGTTCGACTTCCTCGAGGCCGCGATGAAGGGCGACGCGCGGGCGCTCAGCGCGCGCGAGCTCAGCCGGACGGCCGCGCTCCGCTTCGCCATGCGGGTGCAGCAGGTGAGCGGGCCGGTAATGGCGAAGGGGATCGAGGACACCGCCTTCTACCGCTTCAACCGCTTCGTCGCCTTGAACGAGGTCGGCGGCTCGCCGGACCTCTTCGGCTATGCGCCCTCGACGTTCCACAAGGCGAACGCGCAGCGGGCCGAGCGCCGGCCGCACGCCATGCTGGCGAGCGCGACGCACGACACGAAGCGCGGCGAGGACGCGCGCGCCCGGCTCGCGGTCCTTTCCGAGCGCCCCGACGAGTGGCGCCGTCATGTCGCCGCGTGGAGCAGGCTCTTGCGCGCGCGGCTCGGCGACGTCGAGGGCGTCGCCGAGCCGGACCGCAACGACGAGTACATGCTCTATCAGATGCTTCTCGGCTCCTGGCCGATGGACATGCTCGAGGGACCGTCCGCCGAGGCGCTCGCGGCCTATGCCGGGCGCATTCGCGGCGCGCTGACGAAATCGATGCGGGAGGCGAAGCTCCGTACGGGATGGGCGGCGCCCAACCTCGAATACGAGGAGAAGGCGCTCGCCTTCGCTTCCGAGGCGCTGCGTCCGGACGGATCGGGCTTCCTCGCCGCCTTTCTGCCATTCGTCGCCGACGTGGCGCGGCTCGGCGTACAGAACAGCCTCGTTCAGACTGTGCTGAAGTGCACCGCTCCGGGCGTCCCCGACACCTTTCAGGGGGCAGAGTTCTGGGACTTGAGCCTCGTCGACCCCGACAACCGCCGTCCAGTGGACTATCAGGCCCGCGAAGCGGCGCTCGCTGAGTTGCAGGAGCATCTCGCCGCGCCGGAGCGGCGCGAGGGCCTGTTCGGGTCCATGATGGAGAGCTGGCGCGACGGACGCGTGAAGCTCGCGACAATCGCGCTCCTGCTCGCGCTTCGGCGGAAACATCCGGCCTTGTTTGCCGACGGCGTCTACCGCCCGCTCGGGATCGAGGGCGAAGACGCGGACATTGCGCTCGGCTACGCGCGCGAGCGGGACGACGAGCGGCTCGCGGTGGTGGTCGCCCGCTTCCCGATGAGGCGCGAGGCGAAGTCAGGCTGGGAAGCCTTCGTCAGGCTGCCCGAGGGCCGGTGGACCGATCTCGTGCGCGGCAGGCCGTTCGACGCCCGCGCGCCGCTACGCGAGGCGGTGGGGCCGCTGCCGTTCGTCGTCCTCGAAGGCGAGTGAGGACTTTCAAGTTCGGGCGACGTTCAGCCCGCCGACCGCCAGTGGTCCGCCTTGGTCTTGTCGTTCAGGTGTCTAACCCGGGCGACAAGCGGGTGATGGCCCTCTTTCTTCGCAAAGGCGATGGCCTCGTGCTGGGTCTTGAAGGTCCCGAGGACTTTGTGGGCGTGGTCTTCGAGAACATAGTCTTCGATCGGCTCGCCTTCCTTATGACCCTTGGGACGAGCCTCAATATAAACGTTCGGCACTGTGCTTCCCTCCGCGACGCCTCTCTCTTCAGTTAACGATCATTACACAAAGCGCCCTCGGCGAGTTGAGGGCTATTCGCGTGAGGAGATCCCGCGCGGTCGGTGAGGTTGTCGCTCCCCGCGCTATGGCAGGCTGGCGCGGATGGGAAGCCAGCAGGCGCGCCCGCGGCGGCGAGAAGGACTTGCGTCGTCGTTGTCGATAGAGTTGGCCCCACGCGGCCCGTTCCGGATCGCGGACGAAGACTGCCGGCGCGTCGCAACATCAGGTGAAGAGCGCCCGCGGACCGGAACAAGGGGCGTATGTCCAAGCTCGCACTGCTGGTCGCCGGGACCTTCTTCATGGAGTTCCTCGACGCGACGATTCTGACCACGGCGCTGCCGCGGATTGCGGAATCGATGCACGTCGGCGCGGTCGATCTCAGCGTCGGCGTGTCGATCTACTCGCTGACGATCGCCGTCCTCATTCTGCCGAGCGCATGGCTGGTCGAGCGGTTCGGCGCCCGCGCGGTCTTCACCACCGCCATCCTCATCTTCACGCTGAGTTCGATCGCCTGCGGCCTGGCGAACACGCCCCTCATCTTCGACGCGGCGCGCGCGGCGCAAGGCGTGGGCGGAGCGCTGATGGTGCCGGTCGGGCGAATCGTGGTGCTGCGCACGACCGCCAAGATCGACCTGATACGCGCCGTGGCGATCATTACCTGGCCGGGGCTGACGGCGCCGCTGGTCGGGCCGCCGCTCGGCGGCTTCCTCGCCGACGCCTACACCTGGCGGGCGATCTTCTTCGTCAACGTGCCGCTCGGCGCCGTCGCCGCGGTGCTCGCCGCGGCCTGGATCCCGAAGCTCGATCCGGGACCGGCGAAGCCGTTCGACCTCGCGGGCTTCGTGCTCGGCGGCGGCGCGCTTGGCCTCGGCCCTGTTCCTGCTCGATCGCGTGTCCGGCGTGGGGGCAGGCGTCCTCGTCGTCCTATCCCTCGCTCTCGCATGCGCAGCGCTGACGGCGGCCTTCGTCAGGCACATCCGTTCCGCGCCCTATCCGATCATCGATCCGCGTCCCTTTCGTTATGCGACCTTCACCGCCTCGATGGTCGGCGGGACGGCGGCCCGCGTCGTCCTGAACGCCGTGCCGTTTGTTCTGCCGCTGATGTTCCAGCTCGGAATGGGATACGACGCCGCGCGGTCCGGCCTCATGCTGACGCCGCTGTTCGTCGGCAATATTGGCATCAAGCCGCTGACGACGCCGATCCTGCGCACGTTCGGCTTTCGCCCGGTCATCATCGTGAACGCCGTCGTGCAGATCGCGACGCTCATCGGCTGCGCCCTCATCGGCCCGACTACGCCGCCATACGCCATCATGGCGCTTCTCTGCGTGTCCGGGGCGTCGCGATCGATGCATTTCACCTCGCTCAACACATTGCCATTCTCCGACGTTCCTCAGAGCGAGATGACGATGGCCAATCTCATCTTCAGCGTTTCGTTTCAGGCGAGCATGGCTTTCGGCGTCGGGCTCGGCGCGGCCGCCATCATGCTCGGAGCGACGCTGTTCGAGCCGGCTCATTCGCTTGCCTCCTTCCGGTTCGCCTTTCTTGCCTTGTCGGTGCTGATGCTTGGCGCGCTGCTCGACCACTGGAAACTGGCTCACGATGCGGGAGGAGCGGTCTCCAGGGCGCCTCGATCCTGAAGGAGACCAGAGCCTATTTGTGGATCGCTCCGCCATAGGCGTCGAGCACGCTTTCGTGCATCGCTTCGGAGATCGTCGGATGCGGAAAGACCGAGCGGATCAGCTCCTCTTCCGTGGTTTCGAGGCTCATGGCGATGACGAAACCCTGAATCAGCTCGGTGACCTCGGCCCCGACCATGTGAGCCCCGAGCAACCGCCCACTCACGGCGTCGAAGATTGTTTTCGCCATTCCCCTGTCCTCGCCGAGCGCAATCGCCTTGCCGTTTCCCGCGAACGGAAAACGCCCGACCCGGATGTCGTATCCGGCCGCCTTCGCCTTCGTCTCTGTCATACCGACGCTGGCGATCTGCGGCCGGCTGTAGGTGCAGCCCGGAATGCGGCCCCGGTCGAGCGGCTGGACGGGAAGCCCGCAGATCGCCTCGACGCACCGGACCCCCTCGTGCTCCGCCTTGTGCGCAAGCATGGGCGGCCCCGCGACGTCGCCGATGGCGTAGACGCCCGGAACGTTGGTCCGGCCAAAGGGATCCACGGCGATGCAGTCGCGTTCGATTTCGACGCCGAGTTCTCTCAGACCGAGCCCCTCGACGTTTCCCTGAACGCCGGCGGCGACGATGATCGCATCCGCCAGGAACTCCTCGGATCCGCCGTCGCTGCTGACGGTTACGAGCGCCCTCCCATCGGGCGCGTGCTTCGCGCCGCTGACGCGAGCCCCCGTCCGGATGGCGATTCCCCGTCTCTCGAATTCGGCGCGCGCGAACTTCGCGATCTCCTCGTCCTCCGCCGGCAGGATCTGCGGCAGCATTTCGACGAGAACGACCTCCGCGCCGAGCCCGCGGTAGAAGGATGCGAACTCGACCCCGATCGCGCCCCCTCCGACGACGGCAAGGGCGCCCGGGATCTGCTTTGGGGTCATCGCCTCGACATAGGTCCAGACGCGCTCGCCGAAGGGCGCCATTTCCTCGAGCGGCCTCGGGCGAGCGCCGGTGGCGACGATGATATGGTCGGCCGCATAGTCTCCCGGGCCGAGCGCGGCGCCCGGCCTTCGCGGAACCGGGCGGTTCGGTCGCGACGAAGGTTCGGACACGCTGACCCGGTTCGGCGCCGTCACGCGCGCTTCGCCCCAGATCAAGGTCACGTCATTCTTCTTCAGGAGGCCTTCGACGCCGCGGCTAAGACGTGCCGCGACCCCTCGTGACCGCTCTATGACCTTTTGCGCATCGAAGCGCACGTTCTCTGCAATGAGGCCATAGTCCTCGGCGTGACGCATCAGGTCGAAGACTTCGGCCGAGCGCAGCAGCGCCTTGGTCGGTATGCACCCCCAATTGAGGCAGATCCCGCCGAGGTGCTCGCGCTCTACGACGGCCGCCTTGAGCCCCAGTTGCGCCGCGCGGATCGCCGCGACATAGCCGCCAGGTCCGGCCCCGATGACGATGACGTCGAAAGTCATTCGCTGGGCGTCGCCGCGTCGGCTGCGCCGCGCGCCGCCCGCCCACGAGCCCGCGCCTTGTAGGTCCGGGCGCTGACCCGATCGAGAAGCTCGATCACGTCCCTGAGGCTGTCTCTCGGGATGCCCTGCGTGATGAAGACGACACGGGTCCGATGGTCGCTGTCGGGCCAGCGATCGAGCCACGTCATGGTATGCAGGAGGTGCTGCGCGCCCTGGATCACCGCCGGCCGGCCCGGCTCCTCGGCGATATTCAAGAGCCCCTTCACCCTGAGAAGCCCCGGCCCGAGGTTCTGCGCGACGCCGTCGAGCAGGAACTGCGCCTCCTCGCGCGAAAGTGGGCTCTCGCGGGACAGGACGAAGCTCTCGATCCCCCGGCCCTCGAGATGGCGCTCCCCCGCGTGGTCATGATGCTGATGATCGTCGCTCGAGTTGCAGTCGTCATGGGCATGGTCCGCGTCCTGGTAGGCCTTGACGTCGAGCCAGGGACGAGGATCGGCTCCCGGATCGGCCGCGTCGAACCCGGGGGACTTCAGGAGCCTCGCGACTTCCGCCGCCGACCAGTCGACCTCGGCGATCCCGGCTGACGGATTGATCCGGCGAAGCTCGAGCAGGAGACGCGCCGCGCCCGTCGTCGGTCGCCTCCGATCATGTCGAGCTTCGTCACCCGGATGCGGTCGGCGAGCGCCACCTGCCGGACGGATTCGTCGTGCGCCTCCGACGTTCCGCTCCAGTTCACCGCGTCGACGAGCGCGAGCACGCCCGCCACGCGATAGAGCCCGTCGAGCGTCGGCTCCGACAGAAACGCCTGCAGCACCGGACCCGGCTCCGCAAGACCGGACGTCTCGATGACGACATTGTCGAAGGCCGGGATCTCGCCCGCAGCGCGTGCGTGGTAGAGAGAATTGAGCGTTCCAACGAGATCGCTTCGGACCGTGCAGCACAGGCAACCGTTCTCGAGCACGACGACCGAGTCGGAGCTGCTCGCGAAAAGCTGATGATCGAGACCGACTTCGCCGAACTCGTTGACCACCACCACCGTCCTCGCGAGTTCGGCCGAACGGAGCGCGGCGTTGATGAGAGTTGTCTTGCCGGCGCCGAGAAACCCGGTGACAAGCGTGACCGGGATCCGGCCTTTCGATGCGACAGGCTGCTTCTCGACGGGCATGAGGCTCCTTGATCAGAAGACTTCGCAACCCGGAAGACCGCATGAGATCAGGCGGTCCGAGGGGAAGTTCGTGATGATCTCGCATCCATCCCTGGTCACGACAACCTCCTCTTCGATCCGCGCCGCGCCCGAGCCGTCTTCGGCGCCCTTCCAGGTCTCGAGCGCGAACGTCATGCCCTCGACGAGCGGGCGGTTCTGGCCGCGGAAGCGCTTGGAGAAGATCGGACGCTCCCACAGCGACAGCCCGACCCCGTGGCCATATTGCAGGAGGAACGCCTCCGCTTCGTCGCGGTAGCCGAACTCCTGCGCGTCCGGCCATACCGAGGCGACCTCGTCGGGCGTGACGCCGGGACGGATCATGTCGATCGAGGCGCTGATCCACTTCGACGCGGTCTCATAGGCGTCAATCTGATGTTTGTTCGGCTCGCCGCAGATGAAGGTGCGATAGTAGCAGGTCCGATAGCCGTTGAACGAGTGCATGATGTCGAGGAAGATCATGTCGCCCGGCTGGATCATGCGGTCGGAGAAGGTGTGGGAGTGCGGCCGGCCGCGACGGCCCGAGACGGAGTTGACGCACTCGACCCGCTCGGCGCCCATGCGGAAGAGCCTGTCGTTGGCGATTGCGACGAGTTCGTTCTCCTTGGTTCCGGGGCGGATGGCTCGGGCGATGTCGACATAGGTCGCGTCGACCATGGACGCCGCGACTTTCAGCAGCTCGATCTCGTCGGCGGTCTTGACCTCGCGCGCGTCGAGCAGCGCCTGCTGTCCGTCGACGACCTCGATGCCTTCGGCCTCGAGCGCCCGCAACATGCCGATCTCCATCATGTCGATGCCGAGCGGCTCCTTGTCGATGCCGTATTTGACGAGCGCCTTCTTGATCTGCCTGGCGAAGTCGTGCTGCACGTTCATCGAGGGCGGGATCGCGCCGACCATGGTCGTGATCGGCGCGCCGACATTGTCGGCGATCCAAGGCGACGAAATCCGCTTGGCCGGCGGCGCCGGATCCCACAGATACGGATTGCCCTCCGCAGGGCAGAGCGCGTAGCGGAAGAACTTGTCGCGCGCCCATTCGCCGATGTGGGTCGCCGTGACATAGCGGATGTTGTCGAAGTTGAAGCACAATACGCCGCCGAGACCCGCGTAGCGAATGGCTGCTTGCGCGCGTTTCAGCCGTTCGACCGACAGACGATGATAGTCGACTCCCTGCTCCCAGTCCTTGGCCATCATGCCCCAGGCTGCAGTCGAATGCGGGCTGTTGTACTTCACGGAAATCCTCCCTTGAACTTTTGCAATTCGACGGCGCGGGGTCAAAGTCCCAACGAGAGCTCAGCCCTCCAGTCGCGCGTTTCAAGGATGAGTTTCAGCCGCGAAAGGAACGCGGCCGAGTAGGCGCCGTCAAAGGCGCGATGGTCGAAGCTTTGGCCGAGCGTTCCTGTCATGCGCGGCGCGACGAAATCGCCTTCCGGCGTCGAGACGACCGCGGCCCTCAGGCGGATCGCGTCGACCGAGAGGATGCCGACCTGAGGCGCATGAATTATCGGGCTCGTGAAGCTCGTTCCGAACGCGCCGTTGTTGCTGATCGTGTAGGTGCCCTTGGAGATGTCGTCAGGAGAGAGCGAGTTCGACCTCGCCTTGTCGATCTGCCGGCGGAGAGCTTTGGCGAGTCCGGTCAAGGTCAGGTCGCCGGCGTCGCGCACCACGGGGACGACCAGGCCCTCGTGGTCGAGGTCGACCGCGACGCCGAGATTCACCGCGCGGATGAGCGTCAGGGCCTTGCCATCGAAGCGGGCGTTGATCCTTGGAAAGGCGGCGATCGCAACGCAAATGGCGCGCGCGACGAACGGCAGATAGGTGAGGGAGAAGCCTTGCGTCGCGCGGAAAGCCTCCTTTTGCGCCGCGCGCACACGGTCGATCGCGGTGAAGTCGGCCTCGATCGCCTGGAAGACATGCGGGATCGCCCGCCAGTTCTCGGCGAGGCGCTCGGCGGTTCTCTGACGGATCGCGCTGAGCGCGACGACCTCTTCCCCGGAAGCCGCGGGCGTCGGCGGCACGGCAATCGCAGGCGGCCGCGCCGCGGGCGAAGCGTCGCGCCCTGCAATCGCCTCGCGCACCGCGGCCTCGTCGATCCTCCGCGCTCCGCGCCGCTCGGCGTCGCGAGCGAGCGCCCCGAGGTCGAGCCCGTGCTGGGCGATCAACCGGCGGGCGAGCGGCGTCAGCCGCACGCCGTTCGGCCCCTTCGCGGGACCGAACCCGGCGGTTGGGGTGACGACCTCCTCGAAGGGCGATCGGGAAGGCGCGGAGGGCTCGGCCGGGGCCAGGGTTTTCGCCGCCGGACCGTCGCCGACGACCGCGACCACTTCGCCGACCTTCGCCGTCGCGCCCGGCCCGACGCGGATTTCGGCGAGGCGCCCGGCGACGATCGCTGGAACCTCGACCGTGACCTTGTCCGTCTCGACCTCGAACAGGTTCTCGCCCGCCCGGATCTCGTCGCCGACCGACTTGAACCAGGCGAGGATCTTTCCCTCTGCAACCGTCTCGCCGAGCTGCGGCATGATGATCGTCGAGCTCATGGGTCTTTATGCCTTCAGCACGCGACGGACCTTGTCGACGATGCGCGCCACGCTCGGAATTGCGAGGTCTTCCAGATGATCGGCGGCGGGCAGGGGAATGTGGGGCGTCGTGATCCGGACGATCGGCCCGTCGAGATCCCAGAAGGCTTCGTCCGCGACGATCGAGGCGATTTCCGCGCCCCAGCCGCAAAGCCGCGGGTTCTCCTCCACCGTGAACAGACGGCCTGTCTTCGCGACGGAACCGAGAATGGTCTGCGTGTCGAGCGGGACGAGCGAGCGTACGTCGATCACCTCGGCGTCGACGCCATGCTCGCGTCGCAATGTCTCGGCGGCTTCGAGCGCCCGCGGCACCATCAGGGCGAGCGCGAGAATTGTGCAATCGCTGCCGGCGCGCAGGATCTTGGCCGTCCCGAGCCGGTCGACGATCTCGCCGTCGGGCGCCTCGCCCTTGAATGCGTAGAGCCCCTTGTGTTCATGAAAGATCACCGGATCGGGGTCGCGCACCGCGGCGGCCATCAGACCGATCACATCCACGGGCGACGACGGGGCGACGACTTTCACCCCGGGGATCATCATCGTCCAGTTCTCGACCGACTGCGAGTGCTGGGCGCCGAAGCGGACGCTGCCGCCGTTGCCGGTGCGAATGACGAGCGGACAGGAGAGCTGGCCGTTCGACATGTAGCGGAGCTTCGACATCTCGTTGGCGACGTAGTCGAAGCAGACCGCGAGAAAGTCGGCGAACATGATCTCGGCGATTGGCCTTAGGCCCGTCATCGCCGCCCCGATCGCGGCGCCGAGAATCGCCTGCTCGGAGATCGGCGTATCGCGTATGCGCCTGGGGCCGAACTGTTCGTAGAGGCCGACTGTCGTCTTGAACACGCCACCCGCCTTGCCGATGTCCTCGCCAAGGAAGACGACGCGCTCGTCGCGCTCCATCTCCTGGGCGATGCCGCGGGCGACGGCTTCGCGATACGTCAATTCCGCCACGCCCAGCCTCCGTCCGCGTATACGTCACGGGTCAAGAGTTCCACAGGCGCGGGAGGCGACGCCTTGCAGGCTTCCGTCGCGGCGTCGACCTTCTGCCTGCTCTCGGACTCGATCGCCTCGATCGTCTCCTCGGCGACGCCGAATTCCAGGAGACGTTCGCGGTAGATGACGACCGGATCGCGCTTCAGCCATTCCTCGAGTTCGCCCGGCGGCCGGTACTTCGCCGGGTCGGCGCGCGAATGGCCGGAATGGCGGTAGGTGAGGCATTCGATCAGCGATGGGCCGCCGCCGTCGCGCGCCTTCGCGAAAGCGCTCTCGGCGGCGCGATAGACGACATCGGCGTCGTTGCCGTCGATGACAATGCGCTCGAGGCCATAAGAGCCGGCCCGGTCGGCCGCGGGATGCTTGACCGCGGTCACTTCGCCGATCGGCGTATACTCCATGTAGAGATTGTTTTCGCACACGAAGACGACCGGCAGGCGCCAGATCGCGGCGAAGTTCAGCGCCTCGTGGAACGCGCCGATGTTGGTCGTGCCGTCGCCGAAGAAGCAGACAGATACATCCTTCTCGCCGAGATACTGGGCCCGCCAGGCCGACCCGCAGGCGATCGGCAGATGCGCGCCGATGATCGCATAGGAGCCGAGCACGCCGTGTTCGACGGAGGTCAGGTGCATCGAGCCGCCCTTGCCGCGCATGAGCCCGATGTCGCGCAGCATCAGTTCGCCGAGCATCCCCTCCATCGAGGCGCCGCGGGCGAGCGTGTGCGCGTGTCCGCGGTAGGTGCAGAACGATTTGTCGCCCGTGCGCATCGCAACGCCGAACCCCGCCGCCACCGCCTCCTGCCCGATCGAAAGATGGCTGGTGCCCTTGATCATGTTCTGCAGAAAGAGGTCGTGGGCGCGTTTCTCGCAGTCGCGAATTTCCACCTGGAGACGGAAAAGCTCGAGCCGTCGGTCGAGTCCGATATCGTCGTTCTTCAGTCTATCGTTCGGCGCGGTCGCACTCTTCCCAGAGGCCATGCTGGTCGTTTCCTGCCCGGCGTCGTTTCTTCGGGAAGTTGCCAGAGAACGACGACGGGAAACTCGGAAAGATTCTCAGAATGAGGATTTTGGCGGAGAGGCAATCCCGGTTTGGGCCTGGCCGGAGAGCGCCGTCGGCGGGAAAAACTCATTTTGGACAAATCGCGCCGGTAGGGCGGAATTGTTCGATGCTATACGCGAAGCGCGGGAGTCCGCGTCGCCGCGCCTTCTCGCCGAGTCGCGAGGCCCCTTGAGGCAGCGGCCCGTCCCGGCTGCAGCGCCGCGCGCGCGCCGCGAGAAAAGGGAGGGAGGTCGATCATGAAGGCGGTGAGGTTCTACGCCAAGGAGGACGTGCGGGTCGAAGACGTTCCTGCGCCGAACGCGCTGGGGGATTCGCAGGTGCTCATCAAGCCGCTGACATGCGGCATCTGCGGCACGGATCTGCACGAATTCGCCGGCGGGCCGATTGTCACGCCGCGAACGCCGCACAAATTCACCGGCGCCGTGCTTCCCCAGATTCTGGGGCATGAATTCTCCGCCGAGGTCCTCGAGACGGGCCGAAACGTCAGCCGGGTGCGCAAGGGCGACCGGATCTCGATCCAGCCGCTCGTGATGCCGCTCGACGATTATTACAGCCGCCGGGGCTTGAATCACCTCAGCCCAAGCATGGGCTGCATCGGCTTGAGCTGGGCCTGGGGCGGGATGAGCGACCTCGCCGTGATCAACGACTACAACGCCAATCGTCTGCCCGACAACGTCACCGACGAGCAGGGAGCGCTCGTGGAGCCGACCGCGGTTGCGCTCTACGGCGTCGATCGCGCCAAGGTGACCGGCGGAAGCACGGTTCTCGTCACAGGCGCGGGGCCGATCGGGGCGCTGGTCGTCCTGATTTGCAGCGCGTTCGGCGCCTCGAAGATCTTCGTCAGCGAACCCAACGCCAATCGGCGAAAGCATATCGAGACCCTCGGCGTCGGAGCCGTGACGCTCGACCCGAAATCGGTCGACGTCGTCCAGTACGTGCGCGACAACACCGAAGAGGGGGTCGGCGTCGACTCGGCGATCGAATGTTCGGGCTTCGAGGCGGCGCTGAACGCCTGCGTCGAGGCCGTGCGCAATCACGGCACCGTCGTGCAGACGGGTCTGCATGTGAAGAAGGCGCTCGTCGACCCGGCGTTGTGGGCGTTGAAGGACATCACCATCGAGGCGACCTGGTGCTACGAGGTGACGATGTGGCCGCGCGTGATCCGGATGATCTCGAGCGGCAAGCTGCCGGTCGAGAAGATCGTCACCGGGCGCATCGAGCCCGAAGCGATCGTCGAGAAGGGCTTCCGGTCGCTCCTCGATCCGAGCGGTCAGGAGATGAAGGTGATGGTGTACATGAGCTGACGCCGCTGGGGTGCGCTCGCCTGCCTCGGCGCCCTTCGATTGGATTGGGAGAGGAAAAATGAAGATCGAAGCGCTGGTCGTCGGCGCGACCGGGATCGCGGGTCGGGGGATCTCGCAGGAGCTCCTCGCCATCGGCGCCCGGGTGCATGGGCTGTCGCGCGCTCGGGACGGAATCGTGCCGGGCGTCGAGCATGTGGCGGCCGACCTCCTGGATCCCGCAAGCGTCGGCAAGGCGGTCAGGGGCCTCGAGCCCAGCCACATCTACCTGACTGCGTGGTCGCGGCGTCCGACCGAAGAGGAGAACATCAAGGTCAACGCCGGGATGGTGCGCACGGTCCTCGAGGCGATCGCCCCCGCAGGAAGCGTGAAACACGTCGCGCTGGTGACCGGCCTCAAGCA
Organism: uncultured Alphaproteobacteria bacterium; assembly: GCA_963829505.1. Taxonomy (GTDB): domain Bacteria; phylum Pseudomonadota; class Alphaproteobacteria; order Rhizobiales; family Beijerinckiaceae; genus Roseiarcus. The sequence goes on along the minus strand of CAWHIL010000003.1, from coordinate 1,267,399 downwards.
CTACCTCGGCCCGTTCGAAGCCTATGTGAAGGGCGGCGTCAGCCCGCCGACCCCCTTGCGAGAGGAACAGGCGCGGCTCGATCTGCCGAACTTCTACTACAATCAGGAGGACGAGCTCTACGCGGCGTCGAAACGCGACGGCTTCACCTGGAGCGTGCATCGCCCCCATACGATCATCGGCAAGGCCATCGGCAACGCCATGAACATGGGCACGACGCTCGCCGCCTATGCTTCGATCTGCAAGGAGATTGGGCGCCCGTTCAGGTTCCCGGGGAGCGAGGCGCAATGGCGCGGGCTCTCGGACATGACCGACGCGCGCGTTCTCGGCAGGCAGCTCGTCTGGGCGAGCACCACGGACGCCGCCAAGAACGAAGCCTTCAACATCGTCAACGGCGACATCTTTCGCTGGAGCTGGATGTGGCCGCGTATCGCCAAATGGTTCGGCGTCGCGTGGGAGGGCGTCGATGGCGCGCCGGTCCCGCTCGAAGGGCAAATGGCGGAGGACGCCGACGTCTGGAAGGCGATGGCGGCGAAATTCGATCTCGTCGAACCCGATCTCTGGCGGGTTGCGTCGCCGTGGCACACCGATCTCGATCTCGGCAGACCAATCGAGGTCATGACCGACATGGCCCGCAGTCGCAAACTCGGTTTCCTCGTCTATCAGAGCACCGAAGACGCGTTCCACGACCTGTTTGCGACGTTGCGCAGGGAGAAGGTCATCCCCTGACACAGCGAGCGCCTCACGGCGGCGCGACGCCGTCATCCCGCCGCGACACAAGACGACATTCCGATGGAAGACCGCTCCAGAATTTCCCGCTGGACAAGCGATGATTGGACGCCTAACCGAGTGGGTAGGCCGAGAGGACGGACGCGGTCCGCCGCGGCCGTTTCGAACGTAAGTCCGATGACCGAGCACGAACTCCTCCGGATCATCGCGTTTCTCGAGCGGGTCCGCCAGCCATTCCAGGAGCTCGTCCCGATCGCCGAGGAAGACGCGACCTGGAATCTGCTCCTCTTCCTGATCAAGAACCACCTGACGGGGACGCCCGTCGCCATCTCGACGCTGGCCTCGGTCGCCAAGACGCCGCATGCGACGGCCATGCGGCGCATTCATGCGCTCATCGAGCGCGGCGACATCCTTCAGGAGCCGCTCGACGAGCAGAGCAAACGCTTCAAGCTACGCCCGAGCCAAACGCTGCTCGACAGTTTCATCCAGTACGCGCGGAAAATTAAGTTCCTGCTCGCCGAAACCTTCGGCCTCCGGCCGAAGACGGACAGCGACGAGGATTTCTATTTCGGCGGCTCGTATTTCGCGGCCCAGATCATCCCCCCGCCGCGCCTCATCGAGAGCCTGTTTCGCGGCAAGCGCGAGATCAAGTTTCTCTTGAACAACGACAATTACTTCCTGTCGATGCGCGACATGTGGGCCGATTTCCGGAACAACATGGCGTCGCGCAAGAATTTCGACCTGCGCAAGCTGCCGCTGCTGCACGAGCAGCTGATGGCGAACGCTCGCCTGCCGGTCTCGGAATACGACATCGTCGCGATCAACGCGCCCTGGCTCGGCGAGGCGGTGAAGAAGCGACTCGTGATCCCGCTCGACGACCACATCGCAGCCGCCGGCCTGTCCTCGCTCGACTTCCATCCGTCGGTCTGGTCGATGGGCACGTGGCGCGGGCAGCAGTTCGGCGTACCGATCTACTGCACGATCGAATTGCTCGCGGCGCGGTCAGACCTGTTCGAGAGGGACAAGCTCGACTATCCGGCGACCTTCGAGAAAACGGTCGCCGCCGCCAGCCACTTCCACGCTCCCGACAGGAAGCGTTACGGCATAGCCTGGAACGGCGGGCGCGGCATGCCGATCGCCTCGACCTTCATGTTCCTCATGGGCTGCTGCGGCGAGTTGATCCTGCGCATCCCCAAGACGAATCTCGGAATGGGCGTGGACGAGGCGCAGGGGGAGCAGCTGCGGCCGCAGATCCAGTCGGACGCGGGCCTGCGGGTGCTCGAATACCTGCACAAACTCAAGGAGTATTCTCCTCCCGACATTCTCGACATGGACTGGGACCGCAGGACGACGTCGTTCCTGTCGGGCGAAACGGCGCTTGCCTATTGCTGGACAGTGCGCGCGGCCCGGTTCGAGACGGACGTCAGCTCGGCGGTGAAGCGCAAGGTGCATTATCTCCCCCAACCGCGTGGTCCCGGAGGCGTCTCCAACAACCCGATCGGCGGCTTTCTGCTTTGCATTCCGGCGAACCTGCCGTCGTATCGCGTGGAGCTCGCCTTCGAGGCGATCGCCTGGATGACGTCGCCCGAAGCGATGAAGGCGAATGTGCAGAACGGCTTTCCGGTCGCGCCGCGGTTCAGCGTCGCCGCCGACCCGGAGGCCGCGGCGACCTCGCCGATCGTGAGCGTCGTCGATCGCCTCGCGAAGCGCAATATGCTCAAAGGCTGGCCGCGGCCGCCAGTGCCCGAATATCTGGGTCTCGAAGCCATTCTCGGCGATGAGATCCACAAGGCGCTGCGAGGGGAGACGACCGACAGGGTGTCGCTCGCGAACGCGCAACGCCGGGCCGATGAGGTCATGCGCGCGGCGGGCTACTACTAGCCCGTCCGACCGCCGCGATACGCACGCCTCGCCGATTGGCTTGACGGCGGCCGCGATGCGGCCGGGATCGCTTGCGACCGAAACTTCTTTTGTAGACGCAGGCAGAGCGCCGCGATTTGTCCGTTTTGGACAAATCAGTCCCATGGCGCCGCGTGAAGTTTGTTAGCGTCCTCCAAAATTCGAGCCGGCGCACGAGAAGCGCGAACGTCGCCGATCGACGCAGCGGCGTTGCTTGCGAGGGAGGAACCGGAATGACAGTCGATCGGGTCGACGATCCTCCCTCCGGATTTGCGAGGCCACGCTCGACAATCGACGATCGGATCGTCCGCTCCGGCGCTCCTCGCGGAAAGCGGGATCCGTCGCCATGACGAAGCCCGTTGGCGTCGCCCTCATCGGCGTGGGCTGGTGGGGCAAGAAAATATTGAACGTGCTTGGCGCCGCGCCCGACGACATTCGCGTGGCGCGCGCTGTCGAACCGAACCTCGAGACGGCGCGCGCCATCTGCGCGGAAAAACGGGTCGCGCTGACCGCCGACTATTCGGATGCGCTACGCGATCCCGAGGTAGAGGCCGTCGTGCTCGCGACGCCCCATGCGCTGCATGGCTCGCAGATCGAGGCGGCCGTCGCTGCGGGCAAGCACGTCTTCTGCGAGAAGCCGCTCGCCCTCACCAAAGCCGGGGCGGAGAAGGCCGTTCGCCTGTGCCGAGACGCCGGCCTCGTGCTCGGAATGGGGCACGAGCGACGCTGGGAGCCGCCGATCGCCGATCTGCTGGCGAAGGCCGACGCCGGCGAACTCGGTCGCATTCATCAGATCGAGGCCAATTTCAGCCATGACAAATTCCTGACGCTCGACCGGGACAACTGGCGCCTGAAAGCCGATCAGGCGCCGGCCGGCGGGATGACCGCCACGGGCATCCATCTGCTCGATCTGTCGGTCCGCCTGCTTGGGCCCGCGGAAAGAGTTTGGTGCGTTTGCGAGCAGCTGTCCTCCGACCTGCCGCAAGGCGACACGGTCGCGGCTTACGTCAAGTTTCGGGGCGGCGGCACGTCCTACGTCTCGGCGTCGCTCGCCAACCCTTTCATGTCCCGCTTCACGGCGTATGGCGCCAAGGGCTGGATCGACATTCGCGACAGGGCCCACGTCGAAGCGCCCGAGGGCTGGATCGTGACCTCCGCGAAGGCCGGCGGTGCGATCGCGACTGTCCCCGTTCCTCCCGCCGAGCCGGTGAAGGACAATCTTGTCGCCTTTGCGCGCGCAGTCCGCGGCGTCGCGCCCTATCCGATCACCGCCGAACAGCTCATCAACACCATAGCGCTCATCGAGGCGGTCTTCGCGTCGGCCCGCAGCGGCAGGATCGAAGCCGTCGCCTGACGGGGCCCATCAAAAACGGAGGAAACGATGAAAGCTCTGTTCTTTGACGAACCCAGGAAGCCGGTCGTCTCCCAGGTTCAATCCCCGACGATCACGCCGAACGAAGTGATGATCCGATCGCGACGCGTCGGCATCTGCCATTCGGACTACGAGCTTCTCGCCGGGCAATACATCATCCCGATCTCCTATCCGGTGATCCCCGGCCACGAGTGGGTCGGAGAGGTCGTCGAGGTCGGCAAGAACGTCACCAGCCTCAAGCCTGGCGACCGCGTGGTCGGCGAGTGCGTGATCAACACGCCCGAGCGCATCCACCACTTCGGCTTCTCCATGGACGGCGCCAACCGCGAATATTTCCCGGCCCGGCCTGAATGGCTGCACAAGCTGCCTGACGCGCTCGACGACGCGAAAGGCGCGCTCATCGAGCCGTTCACCTGCGGCTTCTACGCCGTCCAGCGTAACGGCGCGCCGAACGCGTCCGATACGGTTGTCGTCTCGGGCGGAGGGACGATCGGTCTCGTCACCGCGGCCGCCGCCATCGGCATGCGCGCGCGGGTGATCGTCGTCGATCCCGTGCCGCTGCGCCGGGATATCGCGAAGCGGCTCGGCGCCGAGGCGACGGTCGACCCGAGCGCGGGCGACCCGGTCGAGGCGGTGCGCGACCTCACCAGCGGCGGCGCCGACATTGTCGTCGAGGCGTCGGGTCACTCCGCCTCGCTGGCGAACGCGTTCGAATACGCGCGCCAGGACGGTCGCGTATCGATGGTCGGGATCAACATCGGCCACAAGATCCCCGTCGAGCTCGGCAAGATCCAGATGAAGAACCTCACGGTGCGCGGCTGCATCGGGTCTCCCGGCGTGTGGCCCTCCGCGATCCGCTTCCTCGAGCGGACCGGCGTCGACCTCTCCCCGATCCAGACGCACAGTTTCCGGCTGGACGACGCCGTGAAGGCGTTCGACCAGGGGAAGAGGGCGGACGAGGCGGTGAAGGTGACGCTTGAGATCGCCTGACCCCCATCCAGGCGACAGCGCGCGTCGCCCCAGCGTCGAAGGCGAAGCCGCATTGCCGGCGGTCCCGGCTCCGGGCGCGATCGATTGAACGCCATGGGCGCCCCGGCGAACAGCCCGCCGATCGAGCGCCAGGGGTTTCCCCTGACGGTGTCGAGGGAGTTCCTGACGGTGCTCATCTCGACGATCGCGCTGATCGTCGTCTGCCGCCTCTTCGCCCCGTCGAGCATCGCCTACGGCGCCTTGTCGGGGAGCATGCCCTTCGCCGCCATCCTCATGATCGTCGGTCTCGGCCAGATGCTGGTGGTGCAGCAGGGCGGCTTCGACCTTTCGGTCGCGGGCGGCGTGTCGCTCGCGGTCGTGATCTCGACGGCCATTCCGGCTGGCGACAGCTCCAAGCTCGCGCCTGCGGTGGCGCTCGCCTTCTGCTGCGCATTGGCGGCGGGGGTCATCAACGGAACGATGATCGGTCTCCTGCGTCTCAACGCGATCGTGGCGACGATCGGGATGAACGCGCTCCTTTACGGCGCCGTGTTCGCGGTGTCCGGAGGCATCCCCAGAACGACGACGCATGTGCTTCGCGAAATCGCCGGGGGAGACACGGAAGGCGTCGGAAACTCCGTCTTCTTCGCGATCGCGATCCTGGCGGTCGTGACGTTCGTTCTCAAGACAACCGTTGCGGGACGGCGGTTCGAGGCGATCGGCGCCAATCCGCTCGCGGCCCGAGCCGTCGGCCTTCATGTGCGGCGGCACCAGATGATGGCGTATGTCTACGCGCAGATCCTCTACTGCATCGCCGGCCTCTTGCTGGCGGGCATCACCAATCAGCCGACAGCGTTCCAGGGAGACTTGCTTTTGCTCCCGTCGGTCGCCGTCGTGGTGCTCGGCGGGACCTCGCTGATCGGCGGCCGCGGCTTCCCGATCTCGACCGCGCTTGCTGCCTTCTTTCTGAACCAGCTGAGTTAGTTCGCCCTCGCAGTCGGCGTCCCGTACTCGGCTCAGACAATCATTCAAGCCCTCGCGCTTGGATTTGGCATCGCTGTCTATTCGTTTCGGTGAGCCAAAGGGTCTTTGGAAAGCAAAATCGACGAGGAGGAAAAAGATGAAGTTCACGTCAGCAAAAATCGGGGCGGCCCTTGCAGCGATGACGGCTGTGGCGTCCCTCGCAGCGCCCGCCGCCAACGCCGATGTTCCATCCTGGTGCGGTCCGAAGAAGGCGTCGATCGCCTTTCTCGACGGCTTCGGCGGCAACAGCTGGCGTCGGATCACGACCGCTTCCGCCAAGGAGGAGGCCCAGAAGTGCCCCAACATCACCGGCTACGAATATGCCGACGGACAGGGCAACACGCAGAAGGCGATCTCGGACATCAAGAGCATGGCGGCCAAGGGAACCGACGCGCTTGTCGTCTTCGGCGACGCCGGCCCGGCGGTCCTGCCCGCGCTGACGAGCGTTTTCAAGGCCGGCAAGGTCGTGGTCCCGTATCGCGTCGAGGTCGGCGGCAAGGCAGGCGAGAACTACACCAAGTTTGTCGGGGCCTCGTTCGTCAACGACGGCGAGAATTGGGGCAAGTGGATCAAGAGCATCCTGCCGGGCGGCGGCAACCTGTTGTTCCTCAGCGGTCCGGCCGGCAACAGCCAGGGCAAGGATGAACTCACGGGCCTCAAGAACGTCCTCGGACCGGAATACAAGTTCATCAACCCGGCGCCCTTCGACGTGACGAACTGGGATCCGGCCCTCACCCAGCAGGTGCTGACCGCCGAGATCGCCAAGAACCCGAAGATCGACGTCATCGTCTCCGACTTCGGACCGTCGCTCGTGGGAGCGCTCCCGCAGTTCGAGAAGTCGGGCCGCTCGATCCCGGCGCTCGCCACGTCGGACGGAAACGTGCTCGGCTGCTTCTGGAACGACCACAGCAAGGCCAATCCGGACTTCAAGCTCTTCACCGTCGCAACCGGCAACGACAATGCGCGGCTCGCCGTGCAATGGGCGGTCGCCAAGGCGACCGACGGAACGCCTCCGTCGGACGAGACCTTCAAGGCGCCGATGTTCGAGAACTCCGTCTCGGGCGACCCGAGCAAGGTGGAGTGCCGCGCCGACCTGCCCGGCGACATCTATCTCTCCGCGCAAATGAAGGCCGACCAGCAGGCGCAGGCCATCAAGCAATGATCTCCTCGCGGCCCCGGGACGCATGCCGCCCCGGGGCCGCCTCGACAAGCCGACCGAAGGTCGCGGCGCGGAACGGATGAACGACTTGGCCCTCGAACGCGGTATTGAGAGCGCGCCCCAGGCGGCAGGCTCCGATCATGGGCCTGTCACGATCCGCTTGACCGGCATTTCGAAGTTCTATTCGGGCGTCGCGGCTCTCTCCGACGTCAGCGCCGAATTCTATACCGGCGAGGTCCACGCGGTTCTCGGCGAGAACGGCGCGGGCAAGTCGACGCTCATGAGCATCATCACGGGCGTCAATCAGCCGGACCACGGAGAGATCGAGTTCGAGGGACGCCGCGTATCGCCGATGACGCCGGAGACGTCGGCCTCGCTTGGAATCTCGATCTCCTATCAGCATCCCGCCATCCTCGACGATCTCTCGGTCCTGGAAAACCTGCGGGTCTCATTGCCGCAAACGCTGTTCGAGGGCCCGTCCCAACGCGCGGCGGCAGGCGAAATTCTGGCCGCCGTGGGGCTCGATGTCCCATTGTGGGCGCGGGCCAACTTGCTGACCGTCGCGCAGAAGCAATTGCTCGAAATCGGCAAGGCCCTCGCGACACGGCCGAAGGTTCTGATTCTGGACGAGCCGACCGCGTCGCTCGATCGCGAATTGACCGAGCTCCTGTTCGAGCGCATTCGGGCGGTCGTCAAGGCCGGAACTTCTGTCATCTACATCACCCATCGGCTGGCCGAGATCCGGCAGATCGGCCATCGCGTGACGGTTCTGCGCGACGGACGCCTGCGGGGAACCGGGCTCGTCTCACAGGTTTCCAACGAGGCGCTGCTCGGCATGATCGTCGGCCGCGAGTTGGGCTCGACCTTTCCGCCGAAGGCCGGCGGGGTCAGGAGGGACGTCAATTTTTCCGTGCAGTCTCTGAGCGGGCGCGGGTTCAAGGATGTGACCTTCGAGGCGTCGCCCGGCGAAATCGTCGGGGTGGCCGGAGTGGCGGGCAACGGGCAATCGGAATTGATGCGTGCGCTCGCCGGCCTCGAGCCCTCGGTCGGCGAGATCGCCATCGCCGGGCGCGCGTTGACCCACAACGATCTTCTTCGCGAAGCCGCCTACATGCCGTCCGACCGGCTGGCCGAAGGACTTGCCGGCGGCCTTACGGTCCGCGAGAACGCGTCGATGTCGGCGCTCGGTTCGTTTGCGTCTCTCGGCGTCGTCAGGCGCAGGCGGGAGGTCGAGCAGGTCACGACAGCGTTCAAATCATTGGCGGTGAAGGCCGCGAGCATCGAATTGCAAGTGACCTCGCTCTCCGGCGGCAACCAGCAAAAGGTCGTGCTGGCGCGTGCGTTGCTGTCGGAGCCGCGACTGATCGTGGCGGACGAGCCGACCCAGGGCGTCGACGTCGGGGCGCGCGCCGAAATCTATCGGATCCTGCGCGACATCACCGAGCGAGGCACGCCGGTCGTCATCAACTCGTCCGACGCAACCGAACTGGAAGGGTTGTGCGACAAGGTCGTCGTGCTGTCGAGGGGACGAGTTGTCGACACCCTGGCCGGCGGAGACGTCGCCGAGGCCAGGATCGTCTCGGCGGCCGTCAGCGCGGCGCATCACGTCGACGCTTCGAGCGCCCCTGGGTCGGGGAGCGGGGCGGCGAGAACGGGATGGCGCCACTTCCTCCAGACCGACAACGCGCCCGCCGTTCCGCTGGCGATCGTGACCGTGCTGCTCGCGCTCTACGGATACGCCCACAACGCGAACTTCCTGTCGGCATTCAACGTCTACAACGTTCTCATGCTGGCGACGGCGCTCGGGTTCGTCGCGATGGGGCAGACTGTCGCGCTCCTACTTGGCGGCGTCGACCTGTCGGTTGGCCCGCTGGCGGGCTTTCTCGTCGTGGTCGCGTCCTTCTTCGTCAACGACGGGCAGTCGCTCACGACCATTGCGAGCGGCTTCCTCCTCATGCTCGTCGGCGCGGTGGTGGTGGGGACGGTCAACGGATCGCTCATCCGGTTCGCCAATTTCACCCCGATCGCCGCGACGCTCGCGATGTATATCGGCTTGCAGGGATGCAGCTTCCTCTTGCGCGACGGTCCTGGCGGATACATCAACGCCGCGGTGTCGGCGGCGATCACATCCCAGATAGGGCCGATCCCCGTGGCCTTCATCATCCTGGCGGCCTTCGTTGGCGCTGGAGAATACGCGATTTGGAACACGCGGGCCGGCTGGCAGCTCAGGGCCGTCGGCTCCGACGAGGAATTGGCGCGGCGCATTGGCCTCAGGGTCGATCGCATCGTCGTTCTGGGGTACATCGGTTCGGCGCTGTTTGCGGCGCTGGGCGCTGTCATGCTGATGGCGCAGATCGGCGTCGGCGATCCTCAGCAGGGCGTCAATTACACGCTTTCCAGCATCACCGCGGTGGTTCTCGGCGGAACCAGCCTGCGCGGCGGGCGAGGGACCTTCATCGGGACCGCCATCGGCGCCCTGCTTCTCACCGAAGTCTTGAGCGCCGTCGCGTTCCTCGGGCTCTCGCAGACCTATCAATACGTGTTTCAGGGCGCGCTCATCCTGATCGCGGCGCTGATCTACTCGGCCGCGCGCGGGCGGGGCGGAGCTGGAAGATGACGAAGCTCGCGACCTGAAGGCGTCCGGCCCGCCAAGGCTGTCGAGAGCGTTGGCGTCAGACGAATAACGACTTGGCACGGAGACAGATTTGGCTTCCCGGACGAACGACCAGGCGAAGATCGCCTTCGTTGGAACCGGCGCTCAAGGCGCCTCGATCGGCGCCGATTTCGCCTTGGCGGGGTTCGACGTGACCTTCATCGAACAGTGGCCCGCGCATGTCGAAGCCATCCGCGAGAAGGGCATCACCGTCAATCTGCCCGAGCGGACCATCAATGCGCGCGTGCCCGCGATGCATTTCTGTCAGGTCGCCGAGATCAAGGAAAAGTTCGACCTCATCTTTCTCGTCGTCAAGGCCTACGACACAAGATGGGTGACGCAGATGATCGAGCCCATTCTGGCTCGCGACGGGTTCGTCATCGGTTTGCAGAACGGCATGACGCATCTGGACATCGCGTCCGTGGTTGGCGTCGAGAGGACCATCGGCGCCGTCATCGAGATTGCCTCCAATATGTTCGTCCCGGGAGTCACCAATCGGCAGAACGACCAGCAAGAGTTCCTGGTTCGCGCTCGGGGCGGTGGATCCGGCTCAGCAGCATCGCGTTGACGATGTCGCCAAACTCCTTCGCTGCTCCGGCCGGGTCGAGGTGACCAGCGACATCAAGTCCTGCAAGTGGATGAAACTGGTCGTCAATGCCGCCGAACTCATTCCGTCAGCCGTTCTGAATTTGCCGTTGAACGATGCGGCGCGCTTGCCAGGCTTTCTCGAAGTGATGCGACAGGCAGGTTACGAAGCGATGCAGGCGGCGCTGCTGGACGGCGCCAGCATCGTTCCGATCATCGGGTTGCCGCCAATTACAACCAACGATCCCGAGCGCTACGTCGACCGGATTTTTGACGAGGTGCTGCAGACGTTTTCCAGGCCGGACACGCTCACCTGTTCATTGCAGGATTGGCGCAAGGGACGGCGCGCCGAAATCCAGGAGGTCAACGGGTTCGCCGTCGACATTTTGAGCCGGCACGGCCGCGAGGCCCAAGTCAATCGGCGCATCATGGAGATGGCGTACGAAATCGAAAATGGGACCCTGACGGCTGAACCCAGGAACGCGGCGGCGCTTATCGAACGCGTCGGCGCGGCGCGTTCGTCGGCGTAGTCCAGGAAGGACCAACGCGCGTCTACGCTCAAGAGGCGTGTTTGGCGGCAGACAACTTGTTTGTGAGGGAAACGCCATGGCGGAGCGAGTGTACGGCACGCATCATATCGGGATCACGGTGCCTGACATCGAACAGGGCATCGCATTTTTCGAGGCGGTCCTTGGAGCCGTCACGGTCTTCCGGACCGGCCCCTTCGATGTCGACGAGGACTTCATGCAGCACAGGCTCGGCGCTGCGCCGAATACGAAAATCCGCGATCTCGCCTTCCTGCGCTGTGGCGATGGACCGAGCGTCGAACTCTTCGAGTATAGCGGCGAGGACAGCGCCGCGCGTCCAAGCCGCGTGTCGGAGGTCGGCGGCACGCATCTTTGCTTCGAGGTCGAGGACGTCTTTGCCTCGGCTGAGCGGCTGCGGTCCCAGGGGATCGAATTTCTCGACGGTCCCAACACTGTCGAAGAGGGGCCGCTCGCCGGGTTCAGTTGGATCTATTTCCGTACGCCCTGGGGACAGATGCTCGAGATCGCGAGCTTTTCCTCGCTTGGCTACGAAAGGGAGACGTCGCAACGGCTGTGGCGGGCGAAAGCGTAAAGGGCGGCGGCCGACCTCGGAGGAGGACGCATTGGAACGGCTCGACGTCGAGTTTCAGTCGGAAGGCGCGACAATTCGCGCCTGGTTCTATCGGGCCGAGGGCGGCGGGCGCCGCCCGACCGTCGTGCTCGCCGGCGGCTGGTGCTACGTGCGCGAGATCGTGATGCCTACCTACGCGAAGGCCTTCGCCGCCGCAGGGATCAATTCGCTCGTCTTCGACTATCGCAACCTCGGCGTCAGCGACGGCGACAACCGGCAGCATCTCGACCCTTGGGCGCAAATTCGCGACTATGAGAACGCGATCTCCTATCTTGAGCGGCGCGACGACGTCGATCCGGACCGCATCGGCGTCTGGGGCATCTCCTATTCCGGCGGCCACGCGCTGATCCTCGCCGCAATCGACCCGCGCGTGAAATCGATCGTCAGCCAGATCCCGGTCATCGATGGCTACGAGAACATGCGCCGCGCCCACGGCGCCATGGAGTTCCGCAGGCTTTGGGACCTGATCTTAAAAGACCGCAGGCTCCGCTACGAGCGTCCGGGCGAGCGCCTCTACCTGCCGCATGCGACCGAGAATTCGGAGGCCGAGGTTTCGGCGTGGCCCTTCCCCGAGACCGTCCGGACGTTCATGGCGATCAAGGACAGGGAGGCGCCGCTCTACGAGAACCGCAGCACTGTCGAGTCGGTCGATCTCCTGATGACCTACGACGTCGGCCCGTTCGTCAAGCGCATCTTGAATACGCCGGTCTTCATGATCGTCGCGGAGGGCGACGACCTGACGCTTTGGGATCTCGAAATCAACGCCTTCAACGCGATCCCGAGCGCCCGCAAGAAGCTTCACGTCCTGCCGCACACCACGCACATGACGCTCTATTCGGACGCGTCCAAGGTCGAGACCGCGGCGAAGCTGGCGACCGGCTGGTTCTCCGGGACGCTATAAGATCCGAAGGGGCGGAGCGGCGGATCGGTCCGAAGGGATATCCAGACCAAGCCTCCTCAAAATGTCCTCGGCGATCGCGAGGCTCGCGGTCAAGCCCGGCGATTCGATGCCGAAGAGATTGACCAGCCCGCGCACGCCGTGATCGGACTCGGTCTCGATCAGGAAATCGGTCCCCGATCCGCCCGGACGCGCGATTTTCGGACGGAGGCCAGCGTAGGCCGGCCGGAGCGCGCCCTCGGGCAGAGCCGGCCAGTAGCTGCGGATCGCCGCGGCGAAGCTCTCGCTGCGTCCTTCGTCGACGTCATATTCGATGGCGTCGATCCATTCGACATCCGGTCCGAACCGCGCCTGGCCCGCAAGATCGAGGGTGAGATGCACGCCGAGCCCGCCGGGCGCCGGCATCGGGTAGATGAGATGCGAAAACGGCGAGCGGACGCCGAGCGAAAAGTAGTTGCCCTTGGCGAGGAAGAGCGGCGGGATCCGGTCGCGCGGCATGCCTTCGATCGAGCGGGCGACCCCCTGCGCTCCAAGGCCGGCGGCGTTGACGACCAAAGCCGCCCTCAGCCGGGTTGGCGCCGGGCCGCCGGTCTCGATCTCGATCCAGCCGCTGCGGACCTTTCCCGACAGGACCGGAGTCGCCAGCGCGATCGCGCCCCCATGCGCCTCCGCGTCCCCCTCGAGCGCGAGCATCAGGGCGTGACTGTCGACGATACCGGTCGAGGGCGAAAGGAGCGCGCGTTCCACCCGAAGCGCCGGCTCGAGCGCCCGCGCCTCGCTGCCGCTCAGCCAGACGACGTCGTCCACGCCGTTCGCGGTCGCTTGCGCCTTGAGCGCAGCGAGCCCTTCGACCTCGCTCGCGTTCGTTGCGACGATCAGCTTGCCGCATCGCCGGTGCGGCACGCCGTGGTCGCGGCAGAACCGGTAGAGCATGGCCTTGCCGTCGAGGCACAGCCGCGTCTTGGCGAGGCCGGTCGGATAATAGATGCCGGCGTGGATGACCTCGCTGCTACGAGAGCTCACCCCCGTTCCGATCGCGTTCTCGGATTCGACGACGACGACCTCGCGGCCCGCGAGCGCAAGCGAGCGCGCGATCGCGAGACCGACGACGCCGGCCCCGATGACGAGGCAATCGACCGAATCCATCGGCGACGCTCCTGGGCGTCAGGTTCGGCCGCGCTCCCTCATCACACGAGGATCATGCCGCCGTCCGCCATGATGACCTGGCCGGTGATATAGTCGGAGTCGGACGAGGCGAGGAAGGCGGCCATCCCCGCGAGATCCTTCGGCTTCGACGGATAGCCGAGCAGAATGTTGGCCGAAAAGCTCTCGATGAATTCGCCCTTCTTCTTGATGACGCCCTTGTCGATCATGTCCTGCTCGAGCCCGTCCCAGAGGGGCGTCACGACGACGCCCGGCGCGAAGGCGTTGACGGTGATCTTGTGCTTGGCGAATTCGCGCGCGCCCGCTTGCGTGAGCGAGATGACGGAGGACTTCGAGCAGCAATAGGGCGCGAATTCCGCATAGCCCTGACGGCCCGCGATCGAGGCGGTGTTGATGATCTTGCCGCCGCCCCCTTGCGCGATCATCTGCTTCGCGCCCTCCTGGATGCCGACCATGACGCCCCAGGCGTTGACGCGCATGATGCTGTTGAAGTTGTTCTCGTCGACCTCGAGAAAAGGGACGGGCTTGTTGAAGCCGGCGTTGTTGAATAGCACGTCGAGCCGCCCGAACCTGTCGACGACCGCCATGATCGCGGCCTGCACCTGGGCGCGATCTCCGACGTCGACCCTGACGCCGATCGCGCCCGGCGCGCCTTCCCCTTTCAGGCTGTCGGCGACAGACTTCGCCTTGTCGCCGTTGAGGTCGGCGATGGCGACGGACGCGCCTTCGGACGCGACGCGCCGCGCGATGCCTTCACCGATCCCCTGGGCGCCGCCGGTGATCATGACGACCTTGTTCTGAAGGCGTGTCATCGCATTTTCCTCCCTTGGCGCCGCTTAAGGCGCGTTGCCGATCCTTCGTCTTAAGGACCCAAAGCGGCGACATCGACAATCGTCATGCCGCTCCGGGCGCCTCGCGCGAAAGCCCGGCGATCCGCGCGGCCTCGCGGACAAGCACGAAAAAGTCGAGTTCGCCGCAGCCGCCGGCGAAGGCCGCTTCGTACTGCTGGCGGATCTCGGCGACGAGCGGCATGGGACAGTGATCGCGCCGCGAAACGTCGGCGATGATGTCGAGATCCTTCATGATCTGCTGGACCGTGAAGGCAGGGGCGTAGGACCCGCGCTCCACCGTGTCGCGCTTGTATCGAATGAGCGGGGAAGCGACGGCGCTTTCGCCGATGACGTCCATCATGGCGCCGACGCCAAGGCCGCCTTTGCGGCCCATCGCGAGGGCTTCGGCAAGCAGCGCGGACATGCCGCCGACCAGCGTGTTGAGGACGAGCTTGAGATAGCGGGCTTCCTCGGCCTCGCCGACGACGAACGCCTTGCGGGTGAAAGCCTCGTAGAAGCCGGTCAGGCGCTCGATCGTCTTCGCCGGACCGGACAGGACGACGGTCAGCGCGCCCTCTGCGGCGAGCGCGGTCGAGCCAGACAGCGGCGAGCGGATGTAGTCGACGCCGATCGCCGCCATCGCCTCGGCGACGCGGCGCGAGGCGTCTGGCGATACGGTGCTGGTTTCGACGTAGATCTGGCTGCGGCGCAGCGTCTCGCAAAGGCCGCCGGGACTGAAGACGATGTCGAGCAACGCCGCGTCGTCGCTGATTGCGGAGACGACGATCCCGGCGCCCTCGGCGACGCCTCGAATGTCGGGGCGGCTCTCGAGCCCGGCGCCGGCCGCTTTCTCCCTCCCGCGGGCGTCCCGCGCAAGCGTGGTCACCTGAAAGGCCCGCGCCTTGAGACGCTCGCAGATCGGAAGGCCCATCTTGCCGAGACCAATCCAGCCGACCCTTTGGTCCAACGGCGCGGTCCCGGTCATGGTCTCTTCCTCCGCGAACGCCCCGGCCGCGACGGGCCAGTTGCCCCTGGTGTCGCATGACGCGGGCCCCAGGCGAGCCGGTAATTTCCTCATTTTGAATGAGAGCGCCGCCGAGCGCCGGACCCGCGATTTGCCCAAACTGGGTGATCTTGGCGTTGAGCGCGAGGCGACACAGATTTCAGTCGTGAGACGACGGCCGGGCAAGCATCGCTTTTCAACGAAGGATCTGGCTGGGGGACCTGGATTCGAACCAAGATTGACGGAGTCAGAGTTCGCAGTTCTACCGTTGAACTATCCCCCAACGGCCGCGAGGGCGGCGTGGCAACCGCCGTGTAGCCAACGCCGGGCCGCGAGGCAAGTCCGGCGGCCCAGCGTTGGCTCACCGCCCGCGCCGCCTTGGCCGCGGTTTTGCTCAACCCGGCGCCATGTTATGGCGACAGGCGCAGGCGACGCTCGTGGCCGGGTTCGGGTTCGCCGCGACGGTTCGTCGCGTTGCGGCATGGGAAGGGACGCATCTGACCCAGGGCCCGAATATTGGGAACGCTGCCGAGGCGATCGGCGTCTGGACGCCGGAGCCGCCGCCCGAAGCGGCGAGACCGCGCGAACTTAAATACAGGCCCGAGATCGACGGTCTGCGCGCCGTCGCGGTCATTCCGGTCATTCTGTACCACGCCGGCTATGGAGCCTTTCGCGGCGGCTTCGTCGGGGTCGACGTATTTTTTGTTATCAGCGGCTATCTCATCACCACCATTTTGATCGACGATTTGAAAGGTCAGGAATTCTCTATCCTATCGTTTTACGAGAGAAGGGTGCGGCGAATCTTACCGGCGCTATTTACAGTTGTGCTTGTTTCTGTTTTGGCTGCATGGTTTATTTGCGTGCCCCATGATATGAACGATTTTTTGAGCAGTCTGATCGGTGTTACGACTTTTTCTTCGAATATATTTTTCTGGAGAACAAGCGGTTATTTTGCAAACGCGACCGAATTCAAGCCGCTTATCCATACGTGGAGCCTCGCCGTCGAAGAGCAATTCTACTTGTTTTTCCCAATTATTCTGTTCCTGATTTGGCGGACGAGCAACAGAAGCGTGCCGATTTTGATCGGAATTATCGCAGTCTCGAGCCTCCTCCTGGCGCAGTGGTGTTCCGCCCGATATCCGGAGGCGGCGTTCTATCTGCTTCCGACGCGTGCATGGGAACTGATGATCGGGGCGCTTGTCGCCGTTCTGGCGGATCGTTTCGTCGGGTCACGATGGGTCGAAGAGCTTGGCGGCGCCGTGGGGCTCGCGCTCATCTGCGGCTCCGTCTTCGTCTTCAGTTCACGGACCCCTTTTCCCAGCGTTTTCACGCTCGCGCCGACGCTCGGAGCGGCGGCGGTGATTGCGTTCTCGTCGCGCTCAACGTTCGCCGGCCGGCTTCTGAGCGCGAGGGCCCTGGTTTTCCTCGGTCTTATCAGCTACAGCGCCTATTTGTGGCATCAGCCGATCCTGGCCTTCCTGCGGCTCTATCTTTTCGTGCAGCCGAACGGCCTCCTGGCCACGTCCGCAGTCGGGGCCTCTCTGGCGCTCGCGTATCTGACGTGGCGATACGTCGAACGTCCTTTCCGGATGAAGCATAGGGTGTCGCGGCGGACGCTCTTTGGATCGGCTGCGCTCTGCACAGCTGCGCTCCTCGCAATCGGCGTCGCGGGGCTGACGACCGACGGCTTTGGGATACGGTTCGGAGATGAGCAACGAGAGTTCTTGGCCTCCTTCGACAATTACGCCAATACAAAAAAATTCTCGGAGATGATGCGCACCCAGTGCGATTTTTACGACATTGAAAGTTACAATAGAAATCTGCCGACCAGAATTCCAGTAAAGCAGATTGCGCCTGAATGTTACGAAAAATCTCCCGACAAGGAGAAGACAGTCTTGCTCTGGGGCGACAGTCACGCGAGGCATCTCTACCCGGGCCTGTCACAGAACCTGCCTCCCGCCTGGCAGGTCCTTCAAGTCACGAGCTCCGGCTGCTCGCCCGACATCGCCGAGTCGGACAGCGAGGTGGACTATTGTCAGCGGTCGAACTGGTTCGCCCTCCGCCAGATCCGCGCGCAAAAGCCAAATGTGGTCGTCGTCGCTCAGGGCGTCGGGCACAAGTTCGATCAGATGATGAAGCTTCTGAATGAGCTGAAGACGGACGGCGTCGACAAGGTCGTGTTTGTCGGACCCACCCCGCACTGGGGCTACGACCTGCCGATCATCGCCGCCTACCGGCTCCTGAAGGACCGGCCGAGAAAGACGACAATCGGGCTCGATCGCAACTACCTGGACGCGGACCAGCGGCTCAAACAGGCGTTCAGCAAGATCGACCAGGCAGTGTATGTGAGCCTGATCGATTCTCTCTGCGATCAATCGGGGTGCACGGTGTATCTCGGCGACGACATGAAGGAAGGTCTGACGTCCTGGGACTACGGTCACTTGACGCCCGTGGCCTCCCGGGCCGTAGCGCAGTCCGTCCTCGTTCCCCGGATCATCTCGGATTGATCCGCCCGCGCGCGGGCGCTTTCACACGTGCTCGACGGCGACCACGCCCGGAGCGGCTTTCAGGGCGCCGGCGACCGCGGGGTTGACGTTGTAGCGGCCCGGCAGGCGGATCTCGACCTCGCCCTCCTTCGGCCCCAGGATGATCACGAGCGACACCTCGCCGTCTCCTGGCGCCTTCAGCCGGGTCTCGATCGAGGCGAGCGGGCCCTCGTCGCGCACGAAGATGCGCAGCCCTTTATGGACCTTGGCGGCGGCGTCGTTCAGCCGCTCGACCGTCACGATGCGGGCGCGCACGTCCTCGCCCTCGACATTGGCCTGCAGGGTCACAAGCACGTCCGAGCCCTTCTCGAGCAGGTCGCGGTGCTGGGCGAGGCCCTCCTGGAAGATGATCGCCTCATACTGGCCGGACGGATCGGAAAGCTGCACGATGCCCATTCGGCGCCCGTCCGTGTGCGCCGCTCGGCGCGGTCGAGCACGCTCGCCGCAAGCCGCGCCGTCGTCGCCCCGGCCCGGACGGAGCGGACGAAATCCGCCCAGCGGACCGCGCGCAGGCGCTTCAGCGCCGCGTCGTAGGCTTCGAGCGGATGGCCGCTGAGGAAGAAGCCGACCGCGTCGAACTCGCGCTTCAGGCGCTCGGCGGCCGTCCAGGGCTCGGCGTTCACCCGCAGGGGCGCGGCGTCCGCCTGGTCGAAGAGCGCGTTCTGGCCGGACTCCTTCTCGGACTGGCCGCGGCTTGCGATCGCCAGCATCGGCTCGATCGCGGCGAAGGCCGCGGCGCGGTCACGCTCGAGCGCGTCGAAGGCGCCCGCCGCCGCAAGGCTTTCCAGCGCCTTCTTGTTGACGAGGCGCGGATCGAGCCGGGCCGCGAGGTCGGCGAGCGAGGCGAACGGCCGCCCGCCGCGCGCTTCGACGAGCCCCGCCGCCGCGGCGTCGCCGACCCCTTTGACGGCGCTCAGAGCGTAGACGATGGTCGCCTTGCCGTCCGGCGCGGCCGCGACGTCGAAGTCGACCCCCGAGACGTTGGCCGACGGCGGCGCGACCGCGATGCCGAGCCGCTGGGCTTCGCCGCGAAACTCGGCGAGCTTGTCGGTATTGCCCTTGTCGAGGGTCATGGAGGCTGCGAGGAATTCGGCGGCGTGGTTGGCCTTGAACCAGGCCGTCCAGTAGGCGATCAGCGCATAGGCGGCCGCGTGGCTCTTGTTGAAGCCATAGTCGGCGAACTTGGCGAGGAGATCGAAGATGTCGTCCGCCTTGGCGCGACTGAGGCCCCGCTCGACCGCGCCGTCGACGAAGCGGGCGCGCTGGGCGTCCATCTCCTTCTTGATCTTCTTGCCCATCGCGCGCCGCAAGAGGTCGGCTTCGCCGAGCGAGTAGCCCGACAGCGTCTGGGCGATCTGCATCACCTGTTCCTGGTAGATGATGACCCCGAACGTCTCGGTCAGGATCGGCTCGACCATCGGGTGGATGAAATCCGGCTTCTCGTGGCCGAGCTTTCTGGCGCAATAGGTCGGGATGTTGGCCATCGGCCCCGGCCGGTAGAGCGCGACGAGGGCGATGATGTCCTCGAACCGGTCGGCGCGCATTTCGACGAGCGCCTTGCGCATGCCGGCGCTTTCGAGCTGGAACACCCCGATCGTCTCGCCGCGCCCCATCATCTCGTAGGTCTTCGCGTCGTCCAGGGGGACCCGCGCGAGGTCGACCGCGGCTCCCTTGCGGGCGATGAGGTCGATCGCCTTCTGTAACGTGGTCAGGGTCTTCAGGCCGAGAAAATCGAACTTCACGAGGCCCGCCGGCTCGACCCACTTCATGTTGAACTGGGTCGCCGGCATCGAGGCCTTCGGGTCGCGATAGAGCGGCACGAGTTCGGTCAGCGGCCGGTCGCCGATGACGACGCCGGCCGCGTGGGTCGAGGCGTTGGAATAGAGCCCCTCGAGCCGTTCCGCGATCTCGAGCAGGCTCGCGACCCGCTCGTCCTCGGCGGCCGCCTGGGCGAGCCGCGCCTCGTCGGCGACCGCCTGTTTCAGCGTCACCGGATGGGCCGGGTTCTGCGGCACGAGCTTGGCGAGCTTGTCGACCTGGCCGAGCGGCATTTCCAGCACGCGCCCGACATTGCGCAGGACGCCGCGGGCGAGGAACGAGCCGAAGGTGATGATCTGCGCGACCCGGTCGGCGCCGTAACGGTCGCGCACGTAGGCGATCACCTCGTCGCGCCGCTCCTGGCAGAAGTCGATGTCGAAGTCGGGCATCGACACGCGCTCGGGGTTGAGGAAGCGCTCGAAGAGGAGGCCGAAGCGCATCGGGTCGAGGTCGGTGATGGTGAGCGCGAAGGCGACGAGCGACCCCGCGCCCGAGCCGCGGCCGGGTCCGACCGGAATGCGTTCGGCCTTCGCCCACTTGATGAAGTCGGCGACGATCAGGAAGTAGCCGGGGAACTGCATCGCGACGATCACGTCGAGTTCGAAGGCGAGCCGCCTGTCGTAGTCCTCGCGGGTGAAGCCGGGCGCGAGCGGATGGTCGGCGAGGCGCAGGGCGAGGCCCTCGCGCGCCTGGGCGCGAAGCTCCTCGACCTCGTCGACCGCCGCGGCCCCGGCAATGGCGAAACGCGGCAGGATGGGTTTGCGCGTCTCCGGGCGGTAGGCTGAGCGCAGCGCAATCTCGACGCTCGCCTCCAGAGCTTCCGGCAGATCCGAGAACAGCGCCGCCATCTCGGCGCGCGTCTTGAACCGGTGCTCGGGAGTGAGATGGCGCCGCTCCGGCATAGAGAGCACCGCCCCTTCCGCGATGCAGAGCAGCGCGTCATGCGCCTCGTAGTCGGACTTGGCGGCGAAATAGGGCTCGTTGGTCGCAACCAGCGGCAGGCCGCGGCGGTCGGCGAGATCGATCATGAGGGGCTCGGCGGCGCTCTCCGAGGCGAGGCCGTGACGCTGGATCTCGACATAGAGCCGGTCGCCGAAGACGTCGATCAGCCGCCCGAGCCGGCTCTCGGCGAGGTCGGGCATGTGGGCGAGGAGCGCCCGGTCGATCGGGCCGCCGGGGCCCCCGGTCAGCGCGATCAGCCCTTCCGCGCCTTGAAGCGCGGCGAAGGGGAGGTGCGGTTCGTCGCCCTCCTTCGCATCGAGCCAGAGGGAGGAGACGAGCCGCATGAGGCCGCGGTAGCCGGCTTCCGACTGAGCGAGAAGCACGACGGGAGCGCGCGCGACCCGGACCTCCGCCATGCGCGAGGAGGCGGGCGGGGCGTCGCCGAAGTCGACGGTCACCTGCGCGCCGACGATCGGCTGGACGCCGGCCTTGGCGAGCTTCTCCGAGAACTCGAGGGCGCCGAAGAGGTTGTTGGTGTCGGTGATCGCCAGCGCCGGCATGGCGTCGGCCTTGGCGAGCTTCGCCAGCGTCTCGATGGAAAGCGCCCCCTCGCGCAGCGAGAAGGCGCTGTGGACGTGCAGGTGGACGAAGCCGACGGCTTTGAGGATCGACGATTCCATCAGGTCATTGTCGCAAAGCGGCGGATGCGGGTCGAGGGGAGGCGCCTGGGGATTGCGGGGAGGGCGGCGCGAGACGCATGGCGCCGGTTGTCGCCGGCGCCTTCGGGTTGTCCTTTGCCCGCCGCGATCGGGAATGGCGCGGTGCTGGGCGGTAAAGTTGTTTCACGTGAAACACTTATGCGCAAAACTTATCAGGGAGAGTTTTCGCCGGAACAGGGAGGTTTTCGTCCGGAACAGGGGAGATTTCGGCGCGAGCAGGGCGGATTTTGCAACCGGGAATTGCGTGCGCGACGCCGCTGCTGGCGCGTCGGCGCCGAGGGACGCGGCCCCATAGGCCGGGCGGATCGACAGTCGGCGGGGGCTGTCCGGGCTTCTCTTCTCGTTCAATTGACTCACGAATTGCTGGTTATCAACCTGTTACCCATACGGTCCCGGTTTACATAGATCGGCCGTTGTGCATGATGCCAGAAAACAGTGGGGCAAAAAGGCATGAATACCTTCCTCCGTCTCGCTGCGGTCGTCGCGCTGCTGGGGTCTGTCCCGGCCGCGCAGGCCGCAGTGTGGGACTTCAGCTACAGCGGCGGCGGCTATTCGGCGTCGGGCGTGTTCACCACTGGCAATACGGGGTCGCCGTACACCGTCACCGGCATCACCGGAACGGCTGACGGCTACGCCATCACCGGACTCACGTCATACGGAGCGGCCGACCAGCTTCTCTACTACCCTCCAACCGGCGGCTTCTACGCGGACAATGCGGGTATCTCATTCGAGAACGCCGACGGCGTCCAGTACAATATCACCAATTACCCGACCACCGTGGCGAACTTCATCAATATCAGCACGCTCGACCCGGGAGGCGGTGGCTGCTGCAGCGTCGCCATAGACATGACCGTCACCCAGGTTCCCGAGCCCTCGACATGGGCGATGATGGGCCTCGGCTTCGCCGCGCTGGGCCTGGCCGCGCTTCGCGGCGGTCGCCGCGCGTCCCGGATCGCATAAACCCGAACCGGCAAACCCGCGCTGCGCATCCCCCGCTTCTGTCGGTAGGATACGCATTGGCGAAGCCCGATCAGCCTGCCCCCTTTGTGCCCTTCCTATCCCCTTCGCGCCCTTTGTGTTTGAGTTTTCAAACACGAAGTGCACAAAGATGGCGCGAAGGCCGCGAAGGCTGCTCCCAGCCTCGGCGTGCGTTGATCGTCGAAAGCCAGACGCCGCGCGCGACCGGCTGAAGACCAAGCCCTGACGGGGCGGCGATCGGCCTACACGCGCCCGAGCGGCCATGGCTCAGCCAGCCTTGCGCGGTAGCGTGAGCGGCAGGTCAAGCTCCACCCGGTCGTGCATGACCTTCGGCGTGATGCGGCCGCGCTCGCCGCGCTCGAGGCGGACGAGGCCGTAGCCTTCCATCGTGCGCAGCGTGCGCGAGAGGTTGGACTTGGCCTTGCCGGTGATCCGCGCCAGCTCGTCGAGCGAGCCGGGCGCCTCATCGGCGATGACCCGCAAGAGTTCGCGGTTGCCGGCCGAGAGCACCTTGGCGAAGGATTCCGTCGAGGTGAACCAGACCTTCGGCTCGCCGGACGAGATGCGGCGTTCGCCGCGCGCGACCGCCATGGTGCGGGACTTCATCTCGTCATAGCTGGCGATGCCGACTTTCAAGGTCGTCATTGGATCACTCCTCGTTCGCGCAACACCATGTCCGCCATACTCCAGAAGTCCGCGAGCAGTCGCCGCGTCCCGGTACTCATACTGCCGAACGCTGCGCAGGCGGTGACGATGGTCCTGCGCCTCACCCCGCTTCTGTCGGCCGACAGGATGCGCATTGTCGAAGCCGACCAGCCGCTCGCCGTCAGACCCATGAAGCGTGATGGAATAGTCGATGCCGTGCGGCTTCTCTGGCGAGACCGGCACGCGCGTCACGACAAACCGGACCCAATGACCACCCTCCGGGTCCACCACGAGAATCTGCCCATCGAGGTCGAGAAGCACATCGAGGGTCGGATCGCGCGGCGCACTCACAGAAAATAGTTATCACACTGAAGCAATCAATGCAACGGATTCGGACGCGCAAGCGCCGAAGCACTTGCGACCGATAGCCAGCGGCGCGATGATCGAGCCCATGACGGCGGACGATGTCCTGAAACTTTTGCAACTGGAGCCGAACGCCACCTGCGGCTTCGTCCGCGAGACCTATCGGGCGAAAGATGAGATCGCGCCGGGCGGATTGCCGGCGCCGTTCGCCGATGGCCGGCCGCTCGGCTCGGCCCTTTACTTCATGGTGACGCCGCAGGCGCCCGTGCGGCTGCATCGGATCCGCAACGACCAGCTCTATCATTATTATCTCGGCGACCCGATCGAGGTGTTGCTCTTGCGCGGGCAGGGCGAGCGCGTCATCGTCGGGCCGGACCTTGGCGCCGGACACCGCGTCCAGCTCCTGATTCCCGGCAATACCTTTCACACCGCCCGCATCATCGGCGACAGGCGCTGGTTTCTCGGCGCCAGCACCGAATGGCCGGGGGTGATTCCCGCCGACGTCGAACTCGGCGAGCCGGATCGGCTGACCGCCGAATTCCCGGAGGTGGCCGCCGATATCCGCAGCTATCCGCAGCCCGTCGACTGACGGCGCGCGGTTCGCCGCCTGCGCCCTTGGCGCCCTCTTCGTGTCCTTTGTGGTGAATTCTTTTTCAACACGAAGATCACAAAGATCGCACGAAGGGCACGAAGACATTGCCGGGAGGCCCCCGATGATCCTCCACTCCCTCGACGACGTGACGCGCGACGCGCTTGCCGCGATGGCGCGAACGAGCGACCCGCGCTTGCGTGAGATCCTGACCGCCCTCGTCCGCCATCTGCACGCCTTCGTCCGCGAGGTGCGCCTCACCGAAGCCGAGTTCCGCATGGGCGCGGCGCTCGTCAACGAGATCGGCCGGCGCTCGACCGATTCCCACAACGAGGCGGTCCTCGTCGCAGGCTCGCTTGGGCTCTCCTCGCTCGTCTGCCTTCTCAACAATGGCGTCGACGGCGGCGCCGACACGGATCAGTCGCTGCTCGGGCCGTTCTGGCGGATGAATTCGCCGCGCGTCGAGAACGGCGGCTCGATCCTGCGCTCAGCCACGCCGGGCGAACCGCTCTTCGTCACGGGGCGCGTGGTCGATCCGGAAGGCCGGCCGATCGCCGGCGCCGAGGTCGACGTCTGGCACGCTTCGCCCGACGGCTTGTACGAGAACCAGGATGCGGCCCAGGCGGACATGAACCTGCGCGGCAAGCTTGTGACCGGCGCGGATGGCTGCTTCGCGTTCTCGACGGTCAAGATGGTCGGATACCCGATCCCGACCGACGGCGTCGCCGGGCGGCTCCTGAAGGCGCAGGCGCGTCAGCCGAAGCGTCCCGCGCATCTGCACGCCCTCATCGTCAAGCAGGGGTTCAAGGTCCTGATCTCGCAACTCTACGACCCGGCCGACCCCAATCTCGAAGAGGATCCGCAATTCGGCGTCACCGAGGCGACGATCGGCGCCTTCGTCCGCCACGACGAGCCGCATCCCGCCGATCCCGCAATTCCTCGTCCATGGCACTCGCTCGACCACGCCTACGTGATGGCGCCGGGCGAGACGAAGCTCCCCGACCCGCCGATCAAGTAGGCGAGGGCCCGGGCCGGCCGGCGGCGCCCAAGGCTTCGACGTGAACATCGTGGCTTTCGGCGGTCGCAGGCGACGCATGTTAGCAGCGCCATAAACTCCTTGTTGACACCTGTGGCGCAACTCCGATACAACCCAACAACCAGAGAGGGTTGTATTCATGCGTCGTTGCTTCCGTTTTCTGCCGCTCGCGGCAGTGCTTGCCGTGTCCGCTCCGGCCCACGCCTACGTCCTTCAGGTCCTTGGGCCGCCGGGGACCCTGTTTCCTCCAAGCCAGTTCGGATCGCCCGCGACCTTCGACGGGATCACGCAGACCCCCTATGGTCAGACGACCCCCACCGGGCCCTTCAGCGACGCCGGCGCGTCGTTTTCGGGCGCGGGCGTCGTGATGAACAATGCGGGTCAGGGGTCGGACAACCTCTATGCGACGCCGTTAGGCGACACCACGAATTATATGGCGGTGCTCGGCGGCGGCAGCGAGACGGTCGCCTATTCGAGCCTCAAGAACGTCTTCGGGCTCTACTGGGGTTCGGTCGACACGTTCAATACGCTCACCTTCTACGACGGGACGACGGCGGTTCTGTCCCTCACGGGCGCCGCCGTCGAACCCGCTCTCGCCGCGAACGGCGGCCAGACGAGCTACGCTTCGAACGGCTATGTCCTGCTTGTGGACCTGCCGTGGTTCACCTCGGTCGCGATCGGCTCGGGCAGCAATTCGTTCGAGTTCGACAACGTCGTCGCCGGGGTCGTGCCGGAAGTCTCGACCTGGGCGATGCTCGGCATGGGCTTCCTCGGCCTTGGATTCGTCGCGGCCACGCGCAGCCGCAAAGGGCGGCTCGCGCCGGCGTTCGACTGACCCGGCCTTTGCGGCCATGATCGGGCGCCCGTGACGGCGCCAAAACGTCAGGGCGTCGCGGCGTAGAGCTCCGCACGGTTTCGGTGACACGCCCGTATTTACCTATTTGGCGCCGTCACGGGCGTCGTGGCTCCGCGAGGCCTGGGTCACCGGTCAGCGGATTGGGGAAACTTTTTGGGTAAAGGCGGGCGTGTCACCGAATCTCTTCGTATTTACCTATTTGGCGCCGTCACGGGCGTCGTGGCTCCGCGAGGCCTGGGTCACGGGTCAGCGGATTGGGGGAACTTTTTCGGTAAAGGCGGGCGTGTCACCGAATTCCTGACCCGGCCTTTGCGGCCATGATCGGGCGCCCGTGACGGCGCCAAAACGTCAGGGCGTCGCGGCGTAGAGCTCCAGGGGCTCGTTGAGCCCCCTCAGCGCATGTTTCCCCCGCTCGGAAAAGTGCAGTCCCGAGCCGGCGACCAAGTCCTTCACGGTTCGCGAAACGAGAATTTCGTCGGCCCGGGCGAGCGCCGCGACCCGCGAAGCGACGTGGACGGCGATGCCCCGCACGTCGTCGCCGCCGATCTCGATCTCGCCGGCATGGAGACCGCAACGGACCTGAATGTCGAGCGCGCGCACGGCCTCGGCGATCGCGCAGGCGCAGCGCACCGCGCGCGCCGGACCGTCGAACGTCGCAAGAAAGCCGTCTCCGAGCGACTTGACCTCATTGCCCCGATAGCGGGCGAACTCCCGCCGGACCGCTGCGTGATGAACGTCGAGCAGGCCTCGCCAGCGCTGGTCGCCGATTTCTTCGGCCCGCGCCGTCGAGTTGACGATGTCGGTGAAAAGGACGGTCGCGAGCACCCGGTCGCTGTCCACCGCGGAGACCGATCCGGTGAGGAAATCCTCGATCGCGGCGCCGATCCGCTCGTGCATGAAAAACAGATGATCCTGTCCGGCCAGTTCGAGGAGCCGGGCGCCCGGGATGGTTCGGGCGAGGAAGCGTCCGAATTCCACGTCGACGAGCGTGTCGTGCGTGCAGTGGATAACGAGGGTCGGAACATGGATCGAAGGCAGGATATCGCTGATGTCGAACTCCGCGGCCATGCGTACGACCGCCAGGACGGCCGCCGAACTCGCGCCCTGGCGCTCGAAGCGTCCCCACCATTGTTGCAACACGGAATCGCTCTTCCGCGACGGCGCAAACCACGGCAGGCTGAGACCACTGCCCCAGCCGCTATCCGCATATTTGGCGAAGACGTCGAGCGTTGCGGCGCTCCACGGAGGGCTGGCGAAGGCGGCGTAGAGCGCGAGCGCCTTGCATCGCTCCGGGTAGGCTGCCGCAAACAGCGCCGCCAGCGCGCCGCCTTCCGAAACCCCGAGCACCGCCGCGCTTTCGCTTCCAACGGCGTCCATGACGGCGCGCACGTCGTCCATGCGTTGCTCGAGCGAGGGAATTTGGGAGACGGGGTCCGAGAGGCCTGTGCCGCGCTTGTCGAACATGATCACGCGGGCGAAGCGCGCAAGACGAAGCAGCCAGCGGGCCGTATCGGGATGATCCCAATAGTGCTCGATATGCGAGATGAAGCCCGGGACGAACACGAGATCGATCGGCCCGGCGCCGAACACCTGGTAGGCGATGTGGACATCGCCGCTCTTTGCGTAGCGTGTCACGGGAAGCGGCACGGCGGCCTCCGACATCGACCGGCGCCAATATAATTCAGCGGGGGTCCCGCGAGAAGGAGCGATCGGGCTTCGCTAACCCGTCTCCCGCCCGCCCGCGCGGGCCTTGAGGCGGATGCGGACGCCGACCGGCGACATGGTGAAGCCGTAGCGTTCCTCGACGTCGCTCGCGGCCCCGACGCGCTCGACGTCGAAGCTTTTCGCCAGCATCGACAGAACCGTCTTCATTTCGATCAGCGCCAGCGAGCGGCCCGGGCACAGGCGCGGGCCCGAGCCGAACGGCAGGAAGGCCGCGACGTCGTGCGCGCCCTCGATCTCGCCCAGCCAGCGCTCCGGCCGGAACGCCTGAGGCTCGGCAAAGCGTCCGGCGTCCACCGCGTTCGGCCGGCTGAGCATGAGAAGCGTCGCGCCAGCCGGCACGCTGAATTCGCCGAGAACCGTGTCGACGATGGCGGTCGCGCCCTGGAGGGGGGCGGCGGGCCTGAGGCGCATGGTTTCGTTGGCGACCGCCTCGGCGGCTGCGAGCCGGATCGTCGTCTCGACGTCGGCGGCGACGTCGGCGTCGCCCAGAACCGCGTCCGCCTCCCGCCTCAGGCGGTCGCGCCAGGCCGGCGCTTCGCAAAGCTCGGAGATCGCCCAGGTCAGGGTGAACGCGGTCGTGTCCTCGCCGGCGAGCAGCATCGTCACCAGGTTCGACATGATCGTTTCGTCGGAGAAGGGCGCGCCGCTCTCGTCGGAGGCGACAAGCATCGCCTCGATGAAATTTCCGGGCCTGGCGGCGCGGGCGGGCTCGGCTGCGAGCCGGGCGCGCGCCTCGCTCAGCATCGTCTGAAGCCAGCGCCGGACCGCCTCCATCGCCCGCTCGAAGCGCCGGTCGCCCGGGCGCTTCACATAGCGCCAAATCGCGAACGGCGAGGTGATCCGGCGGCTGATGGTCGGCAGGACGCGCTCGAGCTCGGACTGGATGCGGTCGGCCGGGCGCTCGATCGTATTCGAGTCATGCCCGAAGGCGATGAGCGTCGTGACGTCGACCGTGAAGCGCTTCATCTCCTCGACGACGTCGAGGGTTTCGCCGGAGCGCGCAGCCAGGTCCCAGCGCGCCTTCAGCCGGCCCGCGACCGTCCTGACATGGGGGAAAAGCTGCTTCAGGTGGCGCTGCGCGAGCGCGGCGACGGCAAGCCTGCGCTGCGAGCGCCACGCCTCTCCCTCGGCGTTGAAGACGCCCCGGATGCCGGCCTCCGCCATGATGTCGTCGACCCGGACGTTGCGGCGGAACGTCTCGGGCCGGGCGCGCAGCGCCTCCTCGATCAGCGCAAGGTCGCGGGTGACATAGACCGTGCGCGATCCGACGCGGAACTTGAACGTCGGGCCATAGGTCCGGCTCCATTGCTCGAGCACGAGATGCACGCGCGCGGGATCGAGCTCGCGTGCGCTGCCGAGGATCGGAAGGCCTCTCGGGCCGGGAACCGAGTCGAGCGGGCGGGTGGACCTCGCGGCGGCCGCGGGCCGCGCCGCTCCGGCGAGATCGACCCAGACCTGGCCATCGCGCGCCACCGCCGGATAGGAGGCGAGGCATTCGGGCCCGTCGAGACGGCGGCCCGAGTTCGAGCGCGAACCGCCAGCGGTGGTTGCGGCAGACGAGCGCGCCGCCCTCGATCTCGCCCTCGCCGAGCAGCGCCCCCTGATGCGGGCAATGGCCCTGGAAGGCGCGCCAGCCGGCCCCGGTTCTGACAAGCGCGATATCGAGCCCGCCGGCCGAGACGGCGAACGGACCCTCGCCGTCGAGATCGGCGAGGCGCGCCGCGGCAATGAAAGTTTCCGCCTTCGTCATGGCCGACCCTTCGTCCCGGGCCCTGGGCGCCAATTCCCGCGCGCCGGCAAAGCGAAACCGTGACCGCCGCGCGGCGGTTTGGCAAGGGGCGGTAAGCGCGATGCCCGCGGGCGCGGCGCATGGGGTTCGCCTCGCGTGCGACCAATGCGCGTCTTGCGCCCGTCGCGCGCGGCGCCTTAAGCCTCTTGCGAGATACGCGCCCGCGCCTGTCCACAGCGGTCGAGCTTCCGGAGGAGGGTTCCTTAATGTCGCACAAGATCCTTGTCGCCCAGGGCGGCGGCCCGACGGCGGTGATCAACCAGTCGCTCGTGGGGGTCGCGCTCGAGGCGCGGCGTTTCCCCGGCGTCTCGCACGTCTACGGCGCGCGCCACGGCGTGCGCGGCATCGTCAACGACGACCTCGTCGACCTCGGGCAGGAGACGGAAGCCAATCTCGAAGCGGTCGCGGCGACCCCGGCCTCGGCGCTCGGCTCGACGCGCGACAAGCCGGACCGGAAATATTGCCAGGAGATCTTCAAGGTCCTGAAGGCGCACGCCATCGACACGTTCTTCTACATCGGCGGCAACAATTCCTCCGACACCGTGCGGATCGTCGCCGAGGAGGCTCAGAAGGGCGATCATGGGCTTCGCGCCATCCATATCCCGAAGACGATCGACAACGACCTCGTCGGCTTCGACCACGTCCCCGGCTACCCGTCGGCGGCGCGCTTCGTCGCCCAGGCCTTCGCCGGCGCCAATCTCGACAATGCGGCGCTGCCCGGCGTCTATTGCGCGGTGGTGATGGGCCGCCACGCGGGCTTTCTGACGGCCGCGGCGGCGCTGGCGCGCAAATACCCGGAGGACGGGCCGCACCTCATCTACGTGCCCGAGCGCACCTTCGTCGTCGACAAGTTCCTCGCCGACGTCAAGCGCGTCTACGAGAAGCACGGCCGCTGCATCATCGCGGCGTCCGAGGGCATCCACGACGAGACGGGCGAAGCGGTCATCACGAAGCTCCTCGGCAAGTCCGAGAAGGACGCGCACGGCAACGTCCAGCTTTCCGGCACCGGGGCGCTCGCCGATCTCCTGTGCGAGGAGGTCAAGGCGAAGCTCGGCATCAAGCGGGTGCGCGGCGACACCTTCGGCTATCTCCAGCGCTCGTTCGTCGGCTGCGTCAGCAAGGTCGACCAGCGCGAGGCGCGCGAGGTCGGCGAGAAGGCGGTCCAGTACGCGGTCGGCGGCGCGAAGACCGGCTCGGTCGGCATCGAGCGGGTCGGCGATTACGCCGTCAACTATCCGCTGATCGCGCTCGAGACGGTCGCCGGCAAGACCCGGGTGATGGAGGACCACTTCATCGCCGCGGCCGCCAACGACGTCACGCCCGAATTCCTGAGCTACGCAAGGCCGCTGGTCGGCGACGACATTCCCGTCGTCGCCAGGCTGCGTGCGCCCAAGGTGACGAAGGCGTCCTGATCGGCGAGGAAACCTGACGCATCGTTCGCCTGCGCCCCGCGGCAGGCAGGCCAGGGGCGCGGTCGGGGGGCGGTTGGCGGGTCGGCGTCCCGCGACGAGCGCGCGCGCTGCATCTACCGGGCTGACGGCGACGCAATTGCCGCCGTCACCTCATCGTGCGTCGTCGAGGGGCGCGTTCGAGGCCGAAAAGGCCGCCCGATCCCGCATCTGACGGGCGCCGACAACCGCCGGCGTGTATTTCTTGCCCAAGGCAGTTAACAGGCGTCCCTATTTTTCAACAATGATTTCTTCACGTCGCTTGCCGGAGACGGGTCGGCGGCGGCCCGCGGGGGCGTTCGGATTCGACGACGCATTGAAAAGCTGAAGCGGCGACGCGGCTTGCGCCGGGCCGCGGGTTGGCCGGCCAAATCGGCGGCGCAAATTAACCAAACGGAACGTCAGTTGCTTCCGTAGTGGTTAACGGATGCTCGCAAAGGCCTTGCAAAGTCGGGAGGGCCTGTTAACGCTTGCAACTTTGTCGGCGGCGTGTGATTCCTCAAGGGAAGTGGGGTATGAAATTGATTCGAACCTGCTCAACACGCTTTTGGGGGCCCGGCCCTACTTTCGCAGTGCGCGATTGGGCAAATTCCGGAGGGAATATGTCACGGTCGGATGAGGAGCGTCATGCTTAAACGGGTTTGCGGGTTGTTGGCGACGGCGGGCGCGGGCGCGGTTGCATGCGCGCTTGTCAGCGTCGAGAAAGCCGAGGCCTTTTGGGTTCAGCCGCCGTCGGGCGCCCCTGCATTTCACTATGGCGCGTGGCGCGCTCCCGGCGGTTCGGCCGACGGTGCGAGCGATCTCAGGGGGAATGTCGGCGACGCCGAGACCGGAGCGAACACGCCGGCCGGGACGGGCGCCTTTGCTGGCCGCAGCCGCGGCGCGGGCGGGGCGTTGCAGCCGACAGGCCCATCCGGCGACGCCGCCGGGACAGGACAGGGCGCCGGCGGGCCGGTGACGGCGTTTGGCGAGTTCAAGGGCGGATTCAGCCCGCGTCAGACCACCGGAGAGGGCGGGTCGTCGACAGCGTCGGGCGCGTCCGGGGGCGAATCGGGCGCGAGCCAGACATACGGTCGGAAAGACACTTCCAGCACGGGTCAGACGTCCCACGCGGGCGCGTCCGCTTCCTTCAAGCCGGCGGGCGTGCCCGCTTCCTTCAAGACGGCGAGCACGCCTGGCGGCTTTTCCGGCGCGGGCCGGAGCGGCCTGAAGGGCGGCAACTTCAAGCCGCCGAGCCATCCCGGGACGGGATCCGGAACGGGCCAGACCATCGGTTCCGGAGGGTCGACAAAAACGCCGGGCCAGCCCACGAGCGGACCGACGACGCAGACCACCGGCTCGAGCCCGACGTTGAACCTGCAATCGGGCGCCGGCCCGAGCGCCGACCCCGGCCTCAAGCCGGGAGACACGGTGACCTACACCAGCTATGGCCTGGGCTACACCAGCCAGGTGTACATCATCGATCCGCCGGGCAATTCTGGGTATTACAACGCCGGCATGTTTCAACTACAGACGACGGCCCACGGGACCGTCCTCGCCTTCTGCGTCGACCTCCCGACGCAGATCTTGAACAGCGGCACGTACACCGTTGGAACGTCGTCGAGCCTCTCCACCTCGCTCAAGCTGACGACCACGCAAATCGGCGAGATCGGCGCGGTGCTCGTGCACGCGGAAGGGCTGATCGGCGACGCGACCTCGACCAACACCGCTGGAGACATCGGCGCGGCGCTGCAACTCGTCATCTGGGACATCGAATACGCCCCCGACTTCGCTTTCGCCGCGTCTGGCGTCATCCTCTCGGACTACACAGCCTACCTCAGCGACGTGCAGAACGACGTGTGGCCGGAGTTCTTCAATTACGTCTCGCTCAACGAGGCGGGCAATCAGACCCTGGTCGCCCTTCCCGAGCCTTCGACCTGGGCCATGATGGGCGTCGGCTTCGCCGGCCTCGGCTTCGCAAGCTGGCGGGCCTCGCGGAAGAAGACGAAAGCCCTGGCCGCCGCGGGCTGAAGCCGGCGGGCGCTCGGTCCGATAGCGGCGCGAGGCCGCTACGGCGCTTCGGCGAGCCTCGCACCTGCCCTTAGAAAGCGTTCAGGATCAACAGGATCACCGTCGATCCTCACCTCATAGTGGAGGTGAGGCCCGGTGGATCGGCCGGTCGAGCCGAGCCGTCCTACGACCGCGCCTCTGGCAATGACGTCGCCCTCCGCGACGAGCGCCTCGGAGAGATGGCCGTAGCGGGTCGCAAGACCGTCGCCGTGGTCGATCTCGACCATGAGCCCGTAGCCGCCCGCGAGCCCTGCATGCACGACGCGGCCGCTGCCGGCTGCGCGAATTTCCGACCCGAAGGCCTGAAGGAGATCGACCCCGGGGTGGAGCGCCGGGCGGCCGAGGAAGGGGTCGATGCGATAGCCGAACGGCGATGTGACGGGCGCCTCGCCCGCGACCGGCCGGCCGAGCGGCATGCGGCCCATCAGCGTCTCGAGCTTCTCCGCGAAGGCGATGTCGCGCGCCGCCCGCGCCGCGGCGCGGTCGAAGGCGGACAGGGGCGTCCCGGCGTCGGGCGGGACATAGGGTCCGCCCGTCGGGCGCGGCCTCGGCGGCAGAAGCGCCTCCGCGTCGAGCCCGGCGTCGGCCAGAATCGCCGCGTTCCGGTCCGCCCCCGCGACCGCGGCGCGGTCGAGCGCGGCGACCGCCGTCATCTCGCCCGTCTCGATGCGGTCGAGGGAGCGGTCGACGAAGGCGAGCCGGGTCGGCGGGTCGAGGCCGGCGGAGGCCGCGAGCAGCGCAGGGTTCGGCTGGGATCGGCCGTCGGCGGCGCCGAGCGGGCCTGGCGGCGCGCGGACCGGGGCGGCCGGGGCCGCGAGCGCCGCGGCAGGGGGCGAATAGGCCCGCGCTGTGGCGTTTTCCGGCGCATCGGGCCGGCGCGGGCCCGAAGCAGGGGCGAGGCGCTCGATGGCGCCGACCGCATCGGGCGCGGCGCCTGTCGCGCCGCCTGACGCAAGGGGCGGCGGATGGGCGGCGACGGCGAGGGCGGCGACGGCGGCGGCGCGCTTCTCGAGGCTCATCTGCCGGCGAACGATATCGCGAACCCGCGCCTCGAGCGCCCGGCTCGCGTCCGCTTCGGCCTCGCGTCGCCGGTCGGCGACGTCGGCCGCGCCGCCGTCGTCGTCGGCCCGCAGCACGAGCGCGCCGGCGGCCGGATCGCTGAGCGCAAGCTCGAAGGCGCCCGTGACCGCGAAGCCGAGCGCCGCCAACGCAAGCGCCACGAGCGCAAGGAACTCGATCGGCGTGAGCATGAAGGTGCGCATCGCCTCGCCGCGCGAGATCGACAGGAAATAGTGCGAGGTCGGCAGATCCGGCCGCGGCCGCGGCTGTCGGAAGAACATCGGGGCGCTCCGCCGCCCCTTGGCGTCAGGGCAATTCACATATAGCAGAGCGCATTGGGGTTAACGTCTCGCCAACGCCGTCCGGCCGCCGCCGGGGCCGCCTCAGAGCGCCTTCACGGCGGCGAGCACCTCTTCGGCGTGCTTGGGCACCTTGACCTTGCGCCACGCCTTCGCGATCCGCCCGTCGCGGCCGATGAGGAAAGTCGAGCGCTCGACGCCGAAATAGGTCCGTCCGTACATGCTCTTCTGTTTCCAGACGCCAAAGGCCTCGATCGCCGTCCGTTCGGGGTCGGCGGCCAGCGAGACCGCGAGCTTGTGCTTCGCCTTGAAGCGGTCGTGACTGGCGGCGCTGTCGGGCGAGACCCCGATCACCACGGCCCCGGCGGCGTCGAACTCCTTTTTCAGGCCGCTGAAGGCGATCGCCTCGGCGGTGCAGCCGGACGTGTCGTCCTTCGGGTAGAAATAGAGAACGACAGGCTTGCCACGGAGATCGCGGAGACTTGCGCCGCCGCCGCCGTCGGTCGGCAGCTTGAAGTCCGGGGCAGGGTCGCCTTCGCCGATGTCCTTGGCCATATCGCCCTCGTTTTGTCTCAATGACGTTTCAAGTCGCTCTGAG
The DNA here is from genome assembly GCA_963829505.1 of uncultured Alphaproteobacteria bacterium. Lineage (GTDB taxonomy): Bacteria > Pseudomonadota > Alphaproteobacteria > Rhizobiales > Beijerinckiaceae > Roseiarcus. Next base: position 1,232,500 of record CAWHIL010000003.1, on the reverse strand, counting down.
ATACGCTGCGTCGCCTTAGACTGGACCGCGGGCCCGCGCGGTTCAAGCCGGCGCCCCGACGGGGCAGGGGAGCGCTGGAAAACGACGCTTCGCGGCGCCGACGCGGTCCGATCGTGCGCGGGGCGCCGTCGCCCTTGAGAGGATCGCCGTCTTTTGGTTTGGTTTGGTGTCGGACATCGCGCGCGCGCCCGCGCCGCCATGCGTCAGATGGCCGACAGCGCCGACGGCGCGCGCCTGGCGCAGAACGCCCGCAAATCCGTGCGGCGCAGCCGTCTCCTGCATGTCGCGGCGCATGTGGTCGAGGGGATCGCGCTGATCTTGCTCGCGGCGGTGGCCCTCCTCGCCTTCCGCCTGTCGAGCGGGCCGATCTCGGTCGAATGGCTGCGCGACAGCATCGCCTCGAACCTTCAGGAGCGGGCCGGCGCCGGCTACAGCGTCGAGCTGGGGCCGACCTTCATCACCCACGAATCGTCCTGGGGCGTCGGCCTCGGCTTCCGCGACCTGAAGCTCAAGGATCGCGAGGGGCGGGCGGTGCTCTCCGCGCCGCATGGACAGATCGGCGTCGATCCGTTCGCAGCGCTCTTCGGCGCGGTCCGGGTGCGGCGCCTCGAACTCGACGATCTAGCCTTGCGATTGCGGGTGGCCGCCGACGGGGCGCTGTCGATCGCGGCGGGCGGCGACGACAGCGCGACCCCGATCCCGTTGCCGGCGGGGCCGTCCGCCGGCCCCGAGACCCTGACGCTTGCGACCCTCATCCGCGCCTCGACCCAGGCGATGGCGGGCGCGAGCCAGGCGCTCGACCGGCTGACGCTCGCCAACGCCCGCTTCGAGATCAACAACGAGGCGGCCGGGCGCTCGGTCACCTACGAGGATTTCAATCTCGTCTTCGACCGCTCCGGCGACGAGGGGACCGCCCGGATCTCCGCCGTCGGGCCGGCGGGACGGTGGACGATCGAGGCGCGGGCGGAGGCGACCGACGCTCCGACCCTTTCTCTCGAAGGCCGCGATGTCAGCCTCGCCGACCTCGAGACGTTCGACAAGCGGCCGCCGCCGCTCTTCGCCGAGGGGCCGATCGCCTTCAAGCTCGATTCCCGGCTTGCGGCCGACGGCGGCATCGAGACGCTCACCGGGCAATTCGCGATGGGCGCCGGGACGGTCAAACTCAACAACCCCGACGCCCAGCCGTTCCTGGTCGACGAGGCGTCCGGCAAGGCCGCCTGGAACGCTGGCAAGCGGCGGCTCGACGTCGAGAATCTGACCATTCTCGCGGCCGAGACGCATGTCAGCGCCGCGGGCTGGATCGCGCCGCCCGGCGCCGCCGCCGACCCGTGGCAGGCCCATCTCGAATCGAGGAACGCCCGCTTTGCGCCCGAGCGGCGCGGCGACAGAGTGGTTCCGCTCGACGCGATCGTCGCCGACTTCAGGCTCTTTCCGCTCGAGCGCCGCTTCATTGTCGACGGACTCTCGGCGAAAGGCCCGACCTTCGACGGCGCCATGTCGGCGGAGGTCGCGCCGGACGGGCCCGGCGTCAGGCTCAAGGTTCGCCTCGACCTCCGGCCGAGCGTCACGCAGGACGCGGTCAGGCTGTGGCCGCAGTTCATCAACCCCGACGTGCGCGACTGGGCCTCGCACAACCTCTACGGCGGAAAGATCGAAGGGACGATGGCCGCCAACTGGTCGGCCGCCGATCTCGACGCGATGGACCACAAGCGCGCCGTCGCGCCCGACAGCGTCCACGGCTCCTTTGCAACTCACGACATCACGGTCGACCTCCTGCCGGGCCTTCCGCCGATGCAGTCGGGCGAGGGCTCGGGCACGTTTACCGGACATGAATTCAGGGTCGGCGGGGACCACGGCACGATGGACCTGAGCCCGACGCGGCGCATCTTTGCCGACAATCTCTCCTTCACGATCCCCGACACGAGCCCGCGCGCGATCGTCGACGCCGAGGCGCGCGCGCATCTGGCAGGGACCGCCAACTCGCTCGCCGACCTCCTGAACCGCGAGCCTTTGCGCAAGCAGGCCGGCCTGCAGATCGACCCCGCGACCGTGAAGGGCCAGGCCACGGGCGATCTCACGCTCGATCTCAAGCTCGGCAAGACGGCGAAACCGGAGGACACGCAATTCCACGCGACGGGCGGCGTCGCCAACCTGACGCTGGAGCGGGCCGTGGGCCCCGAGAAGCTCGAGAACGCCAACGTCACCTTCGCCGCCGACCGGAACTCGCTGGCGATGAGCGGCGAGGGCCAGATGTTCGGCGCGCCCGCCCACATCGACGCGTCGCGCTCGCCGGGCGAAGAGGGCTCCGCGACCCTGACGACGACGCTCGACCAGGCGGCGCGGACGAAGCGCGCGATGAACCTCGACTGGCTGACCGGACCACTGGCGATCCAGTTCAAGGCGCCTTTGTCGCGCGCGAGCGCCCAGGTCGAAGTCGATCTCACGGCCGCGGGCGTCGACAATCCAATTCCCTCGGTTGCGAAAGCCGCCGGCAAGCCCGGCAAGGCGACCTTCGACATCAAGCCCGCGGCGGAAGGCGCGTCCGTCAGCAACCTCAACATCGAGTTCGGCACGGTCCTCATCCGCGGCTCGGCCGACGTCGCGACCGACGGCGAGATCCAGGCGGCGAAGATCACCCAGGCGCGCATCTCGCCCGGCGACAATCTCCAGGCCGACGTGGTCAACACGCCCGCCGCCATCAAGGCGAACGTGCGCGGGTCGACCTACGACGCCAAGCCCCTCATCAAGTCGATCACCGACCAGGGCTCGCCGTCGCAGCCGGGGGCGAAGGATTTCGATCTCGACATGCGGGTCGCAAGCGTTTCGGGAGCGAACCGGCAGTCGCTCGCGGCGATGGAGCTGAATTTCTCGCGCCGCGGCGGCAGCGACCGGATGAACAGCCTGCGAGGCCGCATCGGGCAGGGGACGGTGTCGGCCGATCGGGGCGAAAACGGCGTGCTGCGCCTGGTTTCCAGCGACGCGGGGGCGCTGGCGAAATTCGCCGATCTCTACACAAGGATGGAGGGCGGCGATCTGGATCTCGCGCTCGCGACCGACGGAGACCGGAGCGCCGGACGGGCGATGGTCACGAATTTCGCGCTGCGCGACGAGCCGGCCTTCCGGGCGCTCGTCTCCGCCGCGCCCGCGCCCGGTCCTGACCAGCCGATCGACGCGGGCCTCGCCCGCTTCGACAAGATGACCATCACCTTCCAGCGCTCGCCCGGCGTGCTCGACATCAAGGACGCCGTCATCTTCAATCCGAACATGGGGCTGACGACACAGGGGACGGTCAATTTCGCTCGCGGCCTCATCGACGTCAGCGGCACGTTCGTCCCCGCCTATTCGGTGAACAACCTGGTTGGCAAGATCCCGCTCGTCGGGCTCCTGCTTGGCGGGGGCACGGACGAGGGCGTCTTCGGCATTACCTATCGCGCCCAGGGCAAGCTCGCCGACCCGAAACTGGCGATCAATCCGCTCTCGGCGATCACGCCGGGCATCCTGCGCAAGATTCTGGGCGCCGTGGACGGCACCGGGCCGCGCTTCGCGGAACCCGGCGCGGGCGATGCGCTCATTCCCGCCACGAGGTCGCGGTAGGGGTGGTTTCGCCGCTGGCGCCGTCTTTGCTTATGGCGGAGCGAGGGCGTCTGTCGCGTCCGCGTCACGCTTTCTACGTATTTTCCACGATTGATCGACGCGCGCCGATTTGGTCTCAACCCGCCTTTCAACGAAGCGGCTCCCGCGATGATTCACGACGTCAAGCTTGCAAGGGATGCCGCCGCGAGGCGCTTCGGGCCGGGAGGCGCGCTGGCGCTCGCCGCGGCGGCGGCGCTGTGCGACACCGGCGCAGAGACGGCCGAGCTTTCGAGGAAGCTCGTCGACCGGACCCGGACGTCGCTTGCGGGGGCCGCGAGCCAGGCCGAGGCGGCCGACGGGGGCCGGGCGGCGTTCGCCTACTGGGACGCTTCCTGCCGCGACTGCGGGGCGCATGCGGAGGCCGTCTCGCGCATCTGGCGGCGCTATCTCCGCGATGCGGCCGAACTGACCGTCGCCCTCTACGCCGCGCCGCTCATCTGATCCGAGGGCGTCGTTTCGCGGATGTCGCTTGAAACGAAACGGGCGCCCCTCAGCCGCCGTGCTCGACGCCGACCATCACGTCGGACGCCTTGATCACGGCGAAGGCCTTCTGCCCCTTGGCGAGCTTCAGGGCGTCGACCGCCTCGTTGGTGATCGAGGCGGTGATCACGGTCCCGCCGCTGACTTCGATCTCGACATGCGCCGTGGTCGAGCCCTTGTGAATGGCCTTGATCGTGCCGGAAATCTGGTTGCGCGCGCTGAGCTTCATGTCTGTCCTTCTCCGGTCTTGACCGTTGCGGTTCGCCCGTACTCGACTAGTATGGCCGAATATAACGGTTCGCGACGGACGGCGGCAAGGCGGGCGGGAGAGCGAATTGAAGATGGGGACCATGCTGATCGCCGCGCTCGGCCTTGTCGCGGCGGCTTTCGCGACGCCGGCGGGCGCGGGGCAGACGACGGTCGCGGTTGCGGCCAACTTCACCGAACCGGCGAAAGAGATCGCGGCCCTGTTCAAGGCCAGGACCGGACACGAGGCGGTTCTAAGCTTCGGCGCCTCGGGCGGTTTCTTCACCCAGATCGCGCATGACGCGCCCTATCAGGTGTTCCTGTCGGCGGATCAGGACAGGCCGAAGGCGGCGGTCGAGCAGCGCTTCGCCGTGCCAGGGACGGTCTTCACCTACGCGATCGGCAAGCTCGCGCTGTGGAGCAGGGTCGTCGACGTGAGCGACGGCGAGGCTGTGCTGAAAGGGGGCAACTTCCTGAAGCTCGCCATCGCCAATCCGGCCGCCGCCCCCTACGGCGCCGCAGCCATCGAGACGATGAAGGCGCTCGGCGTCTACGACGCGACCCAGCCCAAGATCGTCCAGGGCGCGAGCATCGCGCAAGCCTTCACCTTCGTCGACACGAAGAACGCCGAACTCGGCTTCGTCGCGCTGTCGCAGCTTCAGAACACGACCGACGGGACCCGCTGGCTCGTGCCGAAGGACCTCTATATGCCGATTCGCCAGGACGCCGTGCTGCTCAGGAAGGGCGAGAACGACGAGGCCTCGAAAGCGTTTCTCGACTTCCTCAAGGGCCCGGAGGCGCGCGCCGTGATCGAGAAATTCGGCTACGCGCTCGATCCGACGAGTTGAGGTTTGGACGCCTTCGCCCACATCTGGGCGCCCGTCCGGCTGACCCTCGAGCTCGCCTCCGTCACGACGCTCGCGCTTCTCGTGATCGCGACGCCGCTCGCCTGGTGGCTCGCGCGTTCTGAAGCCCGGTGGAAGGAGATCGTCGCCTCGATCGTGCAGCTCCCGATGGTGCTGCCGCCGACCGTGCTCGGCTTCTATCTCCTGATCGCGCTCGGCCCCTCCGGTCCCGGCGGGGCGATCGCGAGCCTGTGGGGCGCGCGGACGCTCGCCTTCACCTTCTGGGGGCTCGTCATCGGGTCGATCTTCGCTTCGATGCCCTTCGTGGTCCAGCCGATCCGCAACGCCTTCGCGGCCGTCGGCGACCGCCCGCTCGAAGTCGCAGCGACCTTGCGCGCTTCGCCCGCGCGCGCCTTCTGGACGGTGGCGCTGCCGCTGGCCAGCCCCGGGCTTTTGAGCGGCGCCGTCATGGGCTTCGCCCATACCGTCGGCGAATTCGGCGTCGTCCTGATGATCGGGGGCGCCATTCCCGGCCGAACCAAGGTCATGTCGACCGCCATCTACGATTTCGTCGAGACGATGCAGTGGCGCGAGGCCAACATCCTCGCCGGCGGCATGGTCGTCTTCGCCTTCGTGGTGATCCTCTCGATGATCCTGATCGAGAAGCGCTTCGCCCGGATGCGGGCGTGAGCGCCGGGCGCACGATCCAGGCGTCGTTCCGCGGCAGGATCGGCGCGTTTTCGCTCGACGCCGCGTTCGAAGCGCCGGCGAGCGGCGTCACCGCTCTCTTCGGCCCGTCGGGCTGCGGCAAGACGACGGTCCTGCGCTGCGTCGCGGGGCTCGTGAGGCTTGACGACGGCGCTTGCCGGATCGGCGGCGAGGTCTGGCAGGATCGCGACGGGCGGTTCCTGCCGACCTGGCGCCGGCCGCTCGGCTACGTCTTTCAGGAGGCGAGCCTCTTCCCGCATCTGACGGTGCGCAAGAACCTGATGTTCGGGGCGCCGCGCGCGCCGCGCGCGGAGAAGGCCGCCGTCGCCTTCGACGAGGTCGTGGACCTGCTCGGGATCGAGCCGATGCTCGACCGCAGCCCCCGCAATCTCTCCGGCGGCGAGCGGCAGCGCGTCGCGATCGGCCGGGCGCTTCTGTCGCGGCCGCGCCTTCTCCTCATGGACGAGCCGCTGTCGGCCCTCGACCGCGTCACGAAGGGCGAGATCCTGCCGTTTCTCGAGCGGCTGCGCGATCGCCTGGCGCTGCCGATCCTCTACGTCACCCATGACATGGCCGAGGTCGAGCGGCTCGCCGACACGATTGCGCTCATGGAGAAGGGCCGCGTGATCGCGACCGGCCCGCTCGCCGAGGTCGAGGCCGATCCGGCGCTGCCGCTGGCGGTCGCCCGCGACGCGGCGGTGACGCTCGACGCCGTGGTCGAGACACACGATCCGGCCTACGGCCTCCTGACCCTCGCCGTTCCCGGCGGCCGCTTCGTCGCGCCCTCCGCGCCCGCGCCGAAAGGCGAGCGCCGGCGCCTGCGGGTGCTGGCCGGCGACGTCAGCCTCGCGCGCGAGCCGCCGGGCGCAAGCTCGATCCTCAACGTCCTGCCCGGACGCATCGTCGCCTCGCGGCGCATCGACCCGAACGAGATCGTCGCGGTGATCGGCCTGGATGAAGGGCAGGGCGCGCGCATCCTGGCGCGCCTCACGCGCCGGTCGTGGGACGATCTCAGGCTCGCCGACGGCGCGCGCGTCCACGCGCAGGTCAAGGCCGTGGCGCTCGCGCCCGGGCGCGACTTTCCGAGCTCCCCTTCTCCAGCTTTGCTGGGGAAGGTGGCCCGTTAGGGCCGGATGGGGTGCGGGCCGCAGCTTCGCCCGTGACGTCCTGAGCCATCATCGTCGCCGAGCCTCGCGGACCATGCGCCAGTTTTGCGCGGGCCTCTTGCATGACCTGTTTGTTGGCCACCCCAGGAACGGCGCGGCGGACGCGCCGCCTGCCTCGATCGGCGCGTTGAGCGAGGCGCGAGCCGCGCCCGAGATTGCGGTCGTAGATGTCGGCCAAGGAGCCCGCGGCGGCCGCGACGCGCTTCGCCCAGTCGCCGGCGAGGCCGAGGTCCTCGCCCTTCGGCGCCGCGGCCTCGGCGCCGCCCTGCCGCCACGGCGTCGCCGGTAGTTCGGCGCGCTCGACGACCGCGTCGGAATAGGCGACGATCGCCGCCCATTGCGCGTCGGACGCGGGCGTGACGGCGACAATCGGTAAGGCGCCCAGCGTCTCGTCGAGGATCCGGCTTGCGGCGCCTTTCGCGCGCGCCGCCCCGTCATCGTGAGCGGGACGAAAGTTCCCACATCATCGGCCTGACGTCGTATAATCGTCCGCCGCGAGGGAGCGAGGGCGAACATGATATTTCGGACCGCATTGGCCCGCGCCTCAGCCCTCGCATGTTTGCTGACCGTCATTGCGCCGGCTCTTGGAGAGGAGGAGGCCGAACGGCAATACGGACGCGACGCCGCGATCGGCCAGACTCTGAGGATTCCTGGCCATGTCAGCTTTTCGAGCGGCTGCGGCGATGTCGTCCCGACAGAGATCACCGTCACGCAGACGCCCCTGTACGGCAGCCTCACGATCAAGGACGAGCTTATCGGCGCAGCGGAAAAACCACCGACATTCAAACGGGCCTGTGACGGCGCCGGGATGGGCAAGGCGGTCTACTACGCCCGCGACCGCGAGGGCGTCGACGCCTTCAGCTATGACGCAGCGTCGGAGAACGGTGTCGTCCATGTGTTTGTGACGGTGCGTTCCGCCCCGACCGCGGTGACCCCGGCGGTCGGCTCTTCGCCTGCCGGGCCTCTTCCCGAGCAACCGCCGCTGCCGACCCCGGCGCAATTGCTCGCTGGCGAGCCGATGCGCATTGCCCTCGTGCGCGGTCAAGGTCCCGGCTGCGACCCGGACTGTCCGACCTGGATCGCCGCGGTCGGCAAGATCATGCCGGGGACCGCGGAGAGGCTCAGCCAGGTGATCCGGTCGCTCGACGGCCGGCGGGTTCCGATCCTTGTCGATTCGCCCGGCGGCTATGTCTCCGAGGCCATGGCGATGGGCCGGCTCATTCGCCGCAGCGGCCTCAGCGTCGCGGTGGCCCACACCAGTTTCGCGCAATGCCAGCCGGCGGGCGCAACGTGCACGGACCTGCGCGCCGCGACCTCGTTTGCCGCGGTGTGCGCGTCCGCCTGCTCGCTTGTGCTGGCCGGCGGAGTCCGGCGCTACGTCAGCAATTCGAGCTACGTCGGCGTGCATGAACCGATGACGCTCATGACCGTCACGCGCAGCCTGCGGCAATACGAAACCCGATATCGCATGGTCGGCGGTCGGAAGGAGGAGATTTCGCGGCGGCTGGTCAGCGAGAAACGTTCGTCCAACTCCACGGTCGTCGAGTTGGGCGAGGCCATCGAGCGCTCCGCCGCGGACTACTTTTCGGAGATGGGGGTCGGCGAGCCCGCCATCAGCCTCACGGCCTCGACTCCGTCCGGCATGATCCGCCGCCTGACGATGCCGGAGCTGCGCGACTCCCGCCTCGCGACCCATGTCCTCGACGGCCCGTTTCCCATTCGCGGCGGCGGCGGACTCAATGGGCTCAAGGCCGTCAGCATCGACAACGGGGCGACCGGGGACACGCTCGCCGAGACCAACCGGCCGGTGACGCTCAACGGACGCGCGGCGGAAGCGGACCTTGAGATCAGGCGCCGCCCCGGCGGCGGCGACGCCCGCCTCGAAATCATCCTTCGCGACCCCGAGAGCAAGGAGCCCCTCGCGGCGGGAAAGAACGGCGCGATCCTCAGCGTCGCACCTGCCGGGCCGGCGTTCATCGCGCGGCCCCGCAGGGACCGAAAGCCGAGAATGGTCGCCTCCCTCGCGCTGATCTGCCAGTTGCGCGGCGCGCGAACGGCGACGCTGACGCTCTTCGACGACGACGCCGGGTCCGCAGGGTCCCTGACGTCGGTCCCGATCGACATCGAGGCGCTCGGCGCGGAACCCTTCCTCGACGAAGCGTGTCCATCCGTCCGCTCGACCCGGCGCTGAGCGGAGGCCGGCGCCCCGCTCAGATCACGTAGGCCTTCAGCGGCGGGAAGCCGTTGAAGCCGACGGTCGAATAGGTCGTCGTATAGGCGCCCGTCCCCTCGATCAGCACCTTCGCGCCGATCTCGAGCGTGATCGGCAGAAGGTAGGGCTCCTTCTCGTAGAGCACGTCGACCGAGTCGCACGAGGGTCCGGCGATCACGCAGGGGCCGAGCGCGTCGTCGTCGCGTTCCGTGCGGACCGGATAGCGGATCATCTCGTCCATCGTCTCGGCGAGGCCGTTGAAGCGGCCGATGTCGAGATAGACCCAGCGGATCCGGTCCTCGTCCGACTTCTTCGAGATCAGCACCACCTCCGCTTCGATGATCCCTGCGTTGCCGACCATGCCGCGGCCGGGCTCGATGATCGTCTCGGGGATGCGGTTGCCGAAATGGCGCCGGAGCGCCCGGAAGATCGTCTGCCCGTAGGCGCGCATCGGCGGCACGGATTTCAGATAGCGCGTCGGGAAGCCGCCGCCGAGGTTGAGCATCTGAAGCTGGATGCCGCGTTCGGCGAGGTCGCGGAACACGCCTGCCGAGACCTTCAGCGCCCGGTCCCACATGCGCGGGTTCCGCTGCTGCGAGCCGACGTGGAACGACAGGCCATGCGCGACGAGGCCGAGCGCATGCGCCCGCTCGAGCACGGAGGCCGCCATCTCCGGCGCGCAGCCGAACTTGCGCGACAGCGGCCATTCGGCGCCCTCGCCGTCGCAGAGAATCCGGCAGAACACCTTCGCGCCCGGCGCGGCGCGCGCCACCTTCTCGACCTCGGCGGCGCAATCGACCGCATAGAGGCGGACGCCGAGCGCGTGCGCGCGGGCGACGTCGGTCTCCTTCTTGATCGTGTTGCCGTAGCTGATGCGCTCAGGGGGCGCGCCGGCGGCGAGCGCAAGCTCGATCTCGCCGATCGAGGCGGCGTCGAACGACGAGCCGAGATCGGCGAGCAGGCTCAGGATCTCGGGCGCCGGATTGGCCTTGATCGCGTAAAAAACCCGCGAGTTGGGCAGGGCGCCGGCGAAGCCGAGATAATTTTCGCGCACGACGTCGAGATCGACGACGAGGCGCGGTCCGTCCTCGCGGGTGGCGGCGAGGAATTCCCTGATGCGGTCCGTCATGAGCGGCATCCTTAAGAGCGGCGCGGATTTCTGGCTCCGCGCCTGGCAAGTGAAGGATTCGCCGGCGATGCGACCATCTTCGCCCACGCGTTGGAAACGTGGGACGAGCAGTCGTTGACCCGCCGACGCGATCGCCCTCTTCGGCCGCCGCCTTTTCGAGAAAAAGCGGCCGCCTTGGAAAAGCAATCAGCAGCTACGCCGTGGCCAGATTTGCTCCCTTGCGGAATCGCCGCTCGGGAAAAATCATGGCCATCGTTTGGACGAGAGAACCCGTCCGCACGCCCGGCAAAGAGAGACAAGCCTCTTTGATCGCCGACCTTTGGAGGGCCGACAGAGACCAAAAAAGCCCGGTCCGTCGTTGCTTCAAGCTGCGTCCCTCGCGGGGGCGAGGTTCGCCGGTTCGCCTCCGGCTGCCGGTCTTTCAGGGACGGGTAACTGGCCTCTTGTCCAGATCACCGCCGACCGGCACGCGGCCACAGGCACGTGCGTTAAGGGCGCATCATCATTTGGTCGAATCGCGCTGGTTTGCAAGAGGTTTGTTGCCGCCGCCGGAAGAGATTTATCCGCCTGACCCAGCGGAGAAAGCCGCGCTTCCTCGAACGGGGTCAGGAACGCTGCGTTCCCCGCGGACGTTAACGCTCCCGCCGCGACAGCGCTTGACCCCGGCGCGATGGCAAACGTATCGTTACGACGGGTGCGTATCGTATGGGGGCGTAGATGAAGAGGTGTTTGCGTACTGCGCTTGCGGCCGGCGCCGCGTCCGTGCTGGCGCTCGCCGCCGCGGCGACCGCCGCCCAGGCGGAGACCTTCGCTTTCTCGTATACATTCGCCGGTGACGGCGGCGCCGCCAGCGCCTACACGATCACCGGAACGTTCAACGGGACGGGTCCGGTCACCGACATCACCAACATCACCAACGTCGCCGCCTCTCTCAACGGCGTCGCGCTCAACGGCCCGCTTTACACATGGTCGTACACCGCGCCCGGAACCGATTGCCCGACATGCTGGGCTGCCGGCGGGGCGGTGGTTTCGTCGAACCCGCTCGCCAACAACTTCGCCTTCATCGACGCGGCGAGCCCGCCCGGCCCGTACACGAACTACTTCTACATCATCCCCTGGCCGAACGGCGACGGCAATCCTGTGGCGACCCAGTTCTTCGGCCCCGGAACCTACTCGGCAGGCAACTACATCAACCTCTACAACGGTCAGTTCGCGCCGGACAACTGGAGCGTGGTGCAGATCCCCGAATTCTGCGACTTGGGCCATGGGCCTCATCGGCTTCGCGGCGCTCGCCTACGCCGGAACCCGCCGCCGCCCGGCTCGCGCGCTGATCTGAGGGGGCCTCTCGCCGCGTCATTGCGAGCGAAGCGAAGCAATCCGAAAATCGCACCGGCGCCGGGTCGGCGTCTCGATCGCCGCGTCGCTGCGCTCCTCGCGATGACGGTCGACCCTCTCCACGACGTCTTCAGGCGGAGCGTCGTCACCGCCCCGGCGCGATCACGAGGCCCGACGGGCAGCTCGGCGGCACGGGCGCGGCGGCGAGGATCAGGTCCTTGATCGGCGCGGCGCCGGTCACGTCGCCCGCCAGCGAAATCACCATCTCGCCGATCGCCCGATCGGGCCCGCGTCCCTGGCAGCTCACCGTCACGCGCTCGCCCGCGCCCGGCCCGAAGGCCTGGTCGAACGCCGCCGCGATCGCCTCCGCCGTGACCGTCCTGCCGACGTTCTGCGCGAAGAGATCGCGCACGGGCGAGGCGTTCACCTGCTCGGCAAGCTCGGCCGCGCGGTTGAAATAAGCGTCGGCGGTCGCGCCGTAGCAGCTTCCGTGCACCGTCCATTCGTGCCGCTCGAGCCCCGACTGGACGCCGGGCATCGCGGCTGCGAGGCGCGCTTTCGTCGCGTCGCTAAGCTGCGGCTCCGGCAGGCTCGCCCAGTCGTGTCGCTTGTCCGCCGCGACGAGGTCGCCGCCGACGTTGCAATAGAACCTGCCGCGCGGCTGCGGCCAGAGGCCGTGCAGGCTGAGATGGGTGGCCTCGAAGCTCTGCCCGGTCTCTGCGGCGCATTCCGCCTTGTCCTCGTGATGCGTGCAGAAGGCCGGCTCCCAGCCGAGCGCCAGCACATGCGTCGCGCGCTGGCCGCCGGCGCTCGCTGCGGGAGACAGGGCGCCGCCGCGGCGCCCGCCTCGCCATTGACCGCGCCGCAGGCGACCTCGACCCAACGCTGCGACGGCGACGCCCCATCGATGGTGATCTGATAGTGCGTCGCGTCGGGCTTGTTCTTGCCGGTGATCGCATAGGACTTGCCGGGTTCGAGCATGACGTCGCCAGGGTTGGTCTGCTTGCGGATCGACTGGTAGGCCGGGCACGCCCTGCCGGCGACGAGCGTCCCCGACATCGGGACCTGGGCGAAAGCCGGCGCCGCGGCGAGGCATGCGCCTCCAATGACAATGGCGAGCGCCAGCGTTTTCATCACGATCCCCCGAATGACCACCTTCGCGCGTGGCCTTGCGCCGCAACGGGTATGCGGGTCGATCCCGCTTGTCCAGCCGCTTCACCCCTTCCCCAACCAAGCTGGAGAAGCGCGCGCTGCGACACGAAAACGCCGCCGAACGACCGCAGCAAATCCACTTATGGGGTTCTCAAATGCGAGGCAGGGGCATCGGCTCCCGGGCCCCCATGTCGAAGCTCCTTTGGTGGAGGACGATCATGGCGTCCGCATTCCACGTCTATTTCGGCCCGCGCGCCTTCGAGGCGCCGATCGCGCTCCGCACCATTCGGACGAGCGACTGTTTCGCCGCGCTCAAGGAAGGCTGGGACGATTTCCTCGCGACGCCGACGCACGCGGTCTTCGTCGGGATCTTCTACGCTTTCGCCGGCGTCGTGCTCGCGGCGCTCTCGTCGCTCGACAACACCCTTCAGCTCGTCTTCCCGCTCGCCGCCGGCTTCGCCCTCGTCGGGCCGCTCTTCGCCGTCGGCGTCTACGAACTCAGCCGCAGGCGCGAGGCGGGGCTCGACGTGTCCTTCCGCGACGCCTTCTCGGTGTTCGGCTCGCCCGCGCTGCCCTCGATCATCGCGCTCGGAATCTTCCTGCTCGTCCTCTTCGGCGTGTGGATCGGCGTCGCGCAAAGTCTCTACGGCTGGCTCTACGGGCCCGACGCGCCGAAGGCCGCGCTGCCGTTCCTCGACGATGTCGTGAGCACGAGCCGCGGCTGGACGCTGATCGGCGCCGGCTGTCTCGCCGGCTTCTGCTTCGCGGCGATCGCGCTCTGCGTCAGCGTCATCTCGTTCCCGCTGATGCTCGATCGCGACGTCGGCCTCGCGCCGGCGGTCGTCGCGTCCGTCAGGCTGGCGCGCCGCAATCCTGGGCCGGTGGCGCTCTGGGGCCTGATCGTCGCAGCGCTCCTCGTCGCGGGCTCGATCCCCTTTTTCATAGGCCTTGCGATCGTCATGCCGGTGCTCGGCCACGCCACCTGGCGCTTCTATCGCCGCGCGGTCGTTCGCGATCCGGCCGAGGAAGTCCCGATCGAGAACGTCACCGGCGAGGGCCTCGTCGAGACGCCGGGCTTGCGCGAGGTCTGGACGTTCCTCGACGTGCTCGACTTCTTCCGCAAGGGCAAGGTGTAGGAGCGCGCGACGCCCCAGCGACTCCCCCTCTCCCCGCTCGCGGGGAGAGGGCAGGGTGAGGGGCTTGGGGATCGGCCGCAGCGGCCAGTCGCCCCGCCCCTCATCCTAAACTTCTCCCCGCTCGCGGGGAGAAGGGACCACCAGCGCCTTCACGGGATCAATTTTCTACGTCCCGCTCGCCGGCGGAGGGGCCCCGCGCTTGTGCTTGTGCGGCTTGGGCGCATCGCTCGCCGGCGCTGTGGCCGGAGCGCCATTGCCGCATTTCTGCTCCAGGATCGGAGAGCGCAGGGTCACGCTCTTGACGGTCTCGTCTCCGACCATCAGCGGCCCGACGTTGCTCCACGATCCGTCGCCGTTGCGGCTCCATTCCGCGCAACTGAGCAGCAGCTCCTTGCCGTGAACCGGGACCGTGTCGGGTTTCGGTGGCTGGCCCTGCGGCGGGGCCTGCGCCAGCGCGGCGCCGGCCGTCGCGAAAAGGGCCAGGAGAAGCGCATTTGCTCGGAGCATCGGGATTGAGCCTTCAGGTCGGATCGGCGCACAGCGAAGCATCCGGCGCCCGCTGAGTTGAGAGGGCGCCCGGCTTGCTCGAGCGACCCCGCGCTGGCCGTCCACGAGAAACGAGGCCGAGCCCCGGGCGCGCAGCAAAACCTTGCTTCTCGGGCGGCTCTGTTCTACATTTGTTCTCGTGATGGAAAAGCCGGGAGAACGGGTTCGGTGTCCGGGTTTGCGATGTTCGGCCGGGTCGAGGCGACGTTGCGTCGCGTCTTGCCCGCGCGTTCGCCGAAGGCTGCGCGGCCCAATCCCGTTAGCCATGGCGAAGGCTTGGGAAGGCCGCGCACTCGCCCGGAAAATCTGTCGCAAGCCCTTGGAAAGATTGATTCCACGCCCGAGATTTGGCGGGTCCCCAACCCCCTCGTCCTGAGGAGCGGCGCCCACCGGGCGACGCGTCTCGAAGCACGCTCCAGCGCGCGCGAAACGCCCTTCGAGACGCCTCCCCGGATCACAGTCCGGGGATCGCAGGCTCCTCAGGAGGAGGCCGGCGGGGCCGAGACTCGCCCGGAAAATCAGCCGCAAGCCGCTGGAAACATTGATTCCACGCCCGAGATTTGGCGGGTCCCCAACCCCCTCGTCCTGAGGAGCGGCGCCGACCGGGCGACGCGTCTCGAAGGACGCTCCAGCGCGTGCGAAACTTCCTTCGAGACGCCTCCCCGGATCACAGTCCGGGGATCGCAGGCTCCTCAGGACGAGGCCGGCGGCGCCGAGACTCGCCCGGAAAATCAGCCGCAAGCCCTTGGAAAGATTGATTCCGCGCCCGAAATTTTGCGGGTTGCCACCCCCCTCGTCCTGAGGAGCGGCGCCCACCGGGCGACGCGTCTCGAAGGACGCTCCAGGATCGTGTCCCAAGGCGTGGTGTAACAGCGGGGCCATGCCTATCTCCGGCTGAGCCGGGTCGTCATGCTGCCACTGCGGGCAGGATGAGAATGGGATTATCGCTGACGGGTGCGATGGTTTCCAGCGTCATGTATCGGGCGCGCTGCACGGCCCATTCGTCATTTTGCTCCATCAGGATGGCTCCCACGAGGCGGATGATGGCGTCGTCATTTGGGAAGATTCCGACGACGTTGGTTCGCCGCTTGATTTCGCCATTGGGACGCTCGATGGGATTGGTCGAACTGATCTTGTCCCAGTGCTCCCTGGGGAAGTCCATGAAGGCGAGCACGTCGACTTCGGCCTCGTCGAGGAGGGCTGCGAGCTTGGGCAGCTTTGCGCGCAGCTGATCGGCGACGTTGCGCCACTGCTTCTTGGCGGCTTCGGGCGTGGCCTGCGCGAAGGCCGTGGCGATGAAGGCCGAGACGACGCGGCGGCCGCTCTTGCTGGCGTGGGCGAGCGCGTTGCGCATGAAGTGGACGCGGCAGCGCTGCCACGAGGCGCCGAGAACCTTGGCCGTGGCGGCCTTCAGGCCCTCGTGGGCGTCGGAGATGACGAGCTTGACGCCGCGCAGGCCGCGCCGCGCGAGGTTGCGCAGGAACTCGTCCCAGAACGTCGCGGCTTCCGAGGGGCAGATGTCGAGGCCGAGCACCTCGCGCCGGCCGTCGCCGTTGACGCCGATGGCGATCGCCACGGCGGTCGAGACAATGCGTCCGCCCCGCCGCACCTTCAGATAGGTGGCGTCGAGCCAGACGTAGGGCCAGTCGCCTTCGATCGGGCGGCCGAGGAACGGTTTGACCTTGTCGTCGATCTCCTCGCACAGCCGGCTGACCTGGCTCTTCGAGATGCCGTCCATGCCCATGGCGCGCACGAGGTCGTCGACCGAGCGGGTCGAGACGCCCTGGACGTACGCCTCCTGCACCACCGCCGCGATGGCCTTCTCGGCCAGTCGGCGCGGCTCGAGAAAGCTCGGAAAATAGCTGCCCCTGCGCAGTTTGGGGATGCGCAGCTCGACCGTGCCAGCCCGCGTCTCCCAGTCGCGGTCGCGATAGCCGTTGCGCTGGGCGAGGCGGTCGGGCGAGCGCTCTCCGTGCGCCGCCCCCGTTCGGCTCTCGACGTCCAGCTCCATCAGCCGCTGGGCCGCAAAGCCGATCATCCGGCGCAGGAAATCCGCGTCCGGGGTCTTCTCCAGAAGAGACTGAAGCGCCATTCTCTCGTCGGTCATCGTCGTGTTCCTCGGTTGCGTTGTGATTCGCAACCCGACTCTAACCGGGGAATAGGCGATGACCGCCGCAAGCCGCTCGCTCGCTACGGCGCTATTGGGGAGCGCGCTTCGCGAGCGGCTTGCTCCCGCAGAGCTACACCACCAGTTGGGACACGACCCGCTCCAGCGCGTGCGAAACTTCCTTCGAGACGCCTCCCCGGATCACAGTCCGGGGATCGCAGGCTCCTCAGGACGAGGCCGGCGGCTCCGAGACTCGCCCGGAAAATCAGCCGCAAGCCGCTGGAAACATTGATTCCGCGCCCGGGATTTTGACGCCCGCCGAGTGGGCCGGGTGGCTCAACCGGCGTCCAGCCGCCCCCCTCGTCCTGAGGAGCGGCGCCGCAGGCGGCGTGTCTCCAAGGACGTTTTCCCGGACGCGACGTCCTTCGAGATGGCCGCTTCGCGGCCTCCTCAGGACGAGGTCCGCAGCTTCACCGCCCGGTCGCTCGCCGCCCGAGACTCGCCCGGAAAATCCGCTGCAACCCTCTGAAAACGCTCATTCCGCGCCCGGGTTTTTTCGGGCTGCGGCCTCAGTGCATCAGCGGGCCCCACGAGGGGTCGCTGGCGTAGTTCGGCGTCGGGACGAGGAATTCGCCGTGGCCGAAAATGTCGGTCATGTAAATCTTCGGCCCCCCGGTCCCGCCCGAGTTCGCGGAAAAAGAGCACATAGAGGCCGTTCGGCGCGAAGGTCGGGCCCTCGTTATGGAAGCCCTCGACCAGGATGCGCTCGCCCGAGCCGTCGGGCTTCATGACGCCGATGCCGAACGAGCCGTTCTTGATCCGGGTGAAGGCGATGAGGTCGCCGCGCGGCGACCAGACCGGTGTCGAATAGCGCCCGTCTCCGAACGAGATGCGCTTGGCCGGGCCGCCCGTTCCGCTCATTACGTAGATCTGCTGCGATCCGCCGCGGTCGGATTCGAAGACGATCTGCGACCCGTCGGGGGAGTAGGAGGGCGAAGTGTCGATGGCGGTCGTGTCGGTCAGCCGCGTCGTCGCCCGCGAGCGCAGGTCCATCGAATAGAGGTTGCTGCTCGCCCCGTCCGAAAGCGACATCACGATGTCCTGCCCGTCGGGCGAGAAGCGCGGCGCGAACGTCATGCCGGGGAAGTTGCCGACCGCCTCGCGCTGGCCGGTCTCGAGATTGAGGAGCGTCACCTTGGGGTCGGCCTCGCCGAACGACATGTAGGCGACCTGCTGCGCCGAGGGCGAGAAGCGCGGCGTGACCACGAGGTTCTCGCCCCCGCCGCCGATGTATTTGATGTTGGCCCCGTCCGTGTCCATCACCGCAAGCCGCTTGCGGCGCTTCTCCTTGGGGCCGCTCTCGTCGACGAAGACGACGCGCGAATCGAAGAAGCCCTTCTCGCCGGTGATGCGGGAGAACACCGAGTCGGAGATCATGTGCGCGACCCGCCGGGCGTTGGCGGCCTCGGACGTGTACTGCTCGCCCGCCACCTGTTCGCCGGTCGCCACGTCCCACAGCCGGAACTGCGCGGTCACGTGCTGCGGGTCGGGCTTCAGCAGCCGCCCCGTCAGGACGAACTGCGCGTTCGCGCCCTTCCAGGCGTCGACGTTCGGGCGCTCGTCGGGATTGGTCACCTGTTCGGGGAAGCTCGACGGATTGACGGGCAGGAGGAAGATCGAGCGGGCGAAATCGTTTGCGACCACGCCGCCGACCTTGTCGGCCCCGTCGTCGCCGACGAACGGCGTGACCGCGATGTTGACCGGTTTGAAGTTCGGCCCGGCGTGGACGTAGACGTCGCCCGCTGCGGCGCTTGTGGGGGTCGTCTGAACGGCGAAAGACGAAAGAGCGAGGAGCGCGAGGGCGGCCACGCGAACGCCGTCAGGGAAGAACCGCATCATGGGATCTCGTTACACAAGGCAAAGGAATACGCTGAGCCGCGCTCATCGCGAGGCGACCTGCGGACTGAAGTGAATGGTCTTGGTTTTCCATTGCTCATAAAAGGGGCGATATTGGGCCGGCACCGCGAGAGGGTTGCAGGCCTGCACCGCGGCCATGACGCTTTTCGCCTGCGGCTTCAGCGCCGGATCGGACGGAGGATTGACGAGCTTCGGCGCTTTCGCGAGCGACCCGTCCGGGCGGAAGGCGAGGCGCACATAGGCGACATAGGGGTCCGAGTCCGCCGGACTGGCGGCCTGCTTCCAGCAGCCGAGATAGGTTCTGACGATCCATGCGTCGAAATCGGCCTCCTGCGCGTTCGTCATGCGGGCTGGCTCCGCCGGCGCGGGCTGAGTCTCCGCGACCGGAGGCGCGACGGGCGCCGCGGAAACGAGCGGTTGGACCACGGGCGTCGCCTCCCTTGCGACGGCCTTCGGGACTTTCGCGCGGTCGTGGCCGACAACCGCGATGGCGACCACCGCGATCAGCGCCATCGGCACGAGACCGATGGGCAGGAGGGCGGCCCGCAGGAGAGCGGCCGGCAGGAGAGCGGTCAGGCGAAAGAGCATCGGCGCCTCATCAAAAAGTCGGAAGGCGAGGCAAGGCCTTCGTCAGCCTTGCGCCTCGCGCGGATCGAAGTGGATCGTCTCGATCTTCCATTGTTCGAAATAGGGGACGTATTCGGGCGGAACGCGAAGAGGGTCGCACTTGCGCACCGCGCGCATGGCGCTTTCCGCATGCGCCCTCCAGGCGGGGTCGGTCGGCGGGTTGAGGAGAACCGGCCGCGCCGACAGCGACCCGTCGGGATTCAAGACGACTTTGATTTCCGCAACGTAAACGTCGCCCTCCGGCATGGCCGGGGGCGGCGACCAGCAGTTGAGGTAGCTGTCGGTCAGCCAGGCGTCGAGCGCGGCGGCCATCGACACCGACATTTTCGGCGCGTCATGGTGGGGCAAGCCCTGCGGGGTCGCGGCCTGTGGGACCGCGGAGGGAGCCGTGCCCGACGCCGGCGCGGGCTTCGGCGCGATGAGTTTCGCGATCGCGCTCGGATCGAAGGCGGGCGAGGGCTTCGGCTCGGTCTTGTCGACGGGCTTGACGGGCGGCGTCGGCTTTGGCTTCTCGGCCGGCGGCTTCGGCCGCTCGGGCGGCGTCGGCAGGTCGGCGTCCTTCGGGGCCGGGGCGGGCTCGGTCTTCTGCGGCGGCGTCGGCTCGGGCCGCGGCGGCGGCTCGGGCGCGGTCTCTTCAGCCTTGCGCAGATCGGCTGGCGGCTGAGGGGGCGAAGGCTGGGCGGGCGCTGGCGCGGGCGGCGGCTCGGGCGCGGGCTTGGCCTGCCGCTCGCCGTTCATGATCTGGCTGAGTTCGGTCGTGGAGACAGTCTCGACCGGAATGGCTTCCTGGCTGTCGTCGAACCTCGGCGCCCTCGCGAATCCGAGGATCAGCAGCAGGAGGACGGCGCCATGAAGGACGCTCGAAACCGCCCAAGCCCAATATGGCCTTTGCTCGTCCAACGCCGTTCCGGCTCATTGGCTCGTGGGTTCGGTCACCAGCGCCACCTTCTTGAAGCCGGCCTGAGTGACGGAGGCCATGATCTGCGCGACCCGGCCGTAGGGCACGACCTTCGAGGCGCGCAGGTAGATGCGCGTGTCGGGATCGTTTCCAGACGTCGCCTGAAGCTTGGGCACGAGGTCCGCGTCGGCGATCGGAGAATCCATCAGATAGAGCTGGCCCTGGTCGTTGAGCGACACCGCGATCGGCTTCTTGTCGACGTTGAGCGCCGAGGCGCTCGTCTGCGGCAGGTCGACCGCGACTCCGGTCGTCAGAAGGGGCGCCGCGACCATGAAGATGATGAGCAGCACCAGCATCACGTCGATGAACGGCGTCATGTTGATGTCGGCCATCGCGCCGTAACGCGGGATGCCGCGCCGCCCCCGGCTGATCTTGCGTCCGCCGCCGACCGCAATGCCCATCGCAGAGGCTCCTCAGGCCGCCGAAGCGCGCTCGGTCGACAGATGGTGGTCGATCTGCCGCGACAGGATGGAGGAGAATTCGTCGGCGAAGCTTTCGAGGCGCGCCTGCGCCCTCGCAACGTCGCCCTGGAACTTGTTGTAGGCGATCAGCGCCGGGATGGCGGCGAAGAGGCCGATGGCGGTCGCGAGCAGCGCCTCCGCGATGCCGGGCGCGACGACCGCAAGCGAGGTGTTCTTCGACACTGCGATCGACTGGAACGAGTTCATGATGCCGAACACCGTGCCGAAGAGGCCGATGAAGGGGCCGGCGGAGGCGACTGTCGCGAGCACCAGCAGGCTCGACTCGAGCCGCTCCACCTCGCGCGCGATCGAGACGTCGAGGACCTTGTCGATGCGCGCGTGCAGGCCGCGAAACGAGCCCGCCGCCTGCTGGAACGAGCGCTTCCATTCGCGCATCGCAGCCACGAAAAGCGCCGCCGCGCCGGCGTTGGTCTGGTTCGACAGCGACGCGTAGAGCTCCTCGAGCGACTGTCCCGACCAGAACACCTGCTCGAAATTCTCCATCTCCTTGTTGAATTTGCGGAACCGGCGCGTCTTGTCGACGATGATCGTCCAGCACCACAGCGACGCGAGAAAGAGGCCGAGCATCACCGCCTTCACGACGATGTGGGCCGACCAGAACATGGTCAGTATGCTGGTGTCGGAGGTAGCGGCCGCGGCGGCGTCGGCGGGGTTCATGAGCGAGACAAAACCTTTGTGACTGGCGAGACCCGCGCGAAAGCGCCTGCAATGGAATCGGACCGGCGGGGTCCCCGTGCCTGCCAAATCGGCCGAAACTTGGGCTTCCGCGCCGTCATCCCCGGTCCCGGCTCGTTCGATCCGGCGAGCGCCCTGATAGGGTTAATGTCGGGTTATGGCAAGGCGGCGCGGCGCGCCCGGTCGCCTATCCAAACCTCCGCGTGGCCGGTATCTTGCACGCCTTCCAGAGGACGGCGGCGCGGAGAAAGCGGAATGGGGGCGTTGGAAGCCTATGGGTGGGAGTGGGGATCGGCGCTCATCCGCTGGCTGCATGTGACCGCTGCGATCGCCTGGATCGGCGGCTCGTTCTTCTTCATGCATCTCGACGCATCGTTGCGCAAACGCGCCGGCGGCGATCCTGGCGTCGCCGGCGTCGCCTGGCAGGTGCACGGCGGCGGCTTCTATGAGATGAGCAAATACACGCTCGCGCCGCCGTCGCTGCCCGAGGAGCTGATCTGGCACAAGTGGCAGTCCTACTGGACCTGGATCAGCGGCTTCACGCTCCTCTGCTGGGTCTATTACGGCCGCTCGGAACTCTACCTGATCGATCCGGCCGTGATGCCGCTCGAGCCGTGGCAGGCGGCGGCGATCGGCGTCGCCTCGCTCGCGCTCGGCTGGCTCGTCTACGATTTCCTCTGCCGCTCGCCGCTCGCGAAGAACGAGCCGCTGCTCGGCCTCGTCGGCTTCGGCTACGTCGTGGCGACGAGCTGGTTCTTCACCTTCGTCTTCTCGGGCCGCGGCGCGCTCATCCATACCGGGGCGCTGATGGCGACGATCATGACGGCGAACGTCTTCTTCGTCATCATGCCGAACCAGAGGAAGAGCGTCGCCGCGCTCCTCTCGGGCGCGACGCCCGACCCCAAATGGGCCAAGACGTCGAAGACCCGCTCGACGCACAACAATTACATCACGCTTCCCGTGCTGTTCATGATGCTGTCGAACCATTATCCGATGACCTTCTCCAACGCGAAGGTCATCCCGGCGCTCGTCACCTGCGTCATCGTGGCCGGCGCGCTCGTCCGCTACTTCTACAACATGTGGCACGCCGATCATGCGAAGGCCCCGTGGTGGGCGTGGGGCGTGGCGGCGGCGGCGATCGCCTGCGCCGTCGTCGTCGCGGCGAGCGCTTCGCCGGGCATGCGCGGCCTCATGGGCCTTGCGGCTTTGCCCGCGCGGGCGGCGCTTGCCTCCGAGCCGGCCGCGCCGCAGGAAGTCGTCGACGTCGTGCAATTGCGCTGCATGATGTGCCACGCCGCCGAGCCGATGGACTGGATCGGCGAAGCGCCGAAGGGCGTGCTGCTCGACACGCCTGAGCACATCGCCCGCTTCGCCCCGGCGATCGCCATGCAGGCGGTGCTGACGCGCGCGATGCCGCCGAACAATTTCAGCCAGATGACCGACGAGGAGCGAGCGGTTCTGGCGCGCTGGCTGAAACTCGACGTGGCGGGACAATGACGCGCGCGCTCACCGAGGCCGAGCGCGCCGCGGGCGAGCGCCTGATGGCGCGCCTCGACGCTTTCGCCGCCTTCACCGACGAGCCCGGGCGGCTGACGCGCCTCTTCCTCTCCGAGGCGCACAAAAGCGCGGCGAACGCCTTCATCGGCTGGTGCGCGGAGGCTGGTCTTGCGGCGCGCATCGACGCCGCCGGCAACGTCGTCGCCCGCTACGAGGGGCGGAAGGCCGGCGCGCCCACGCTGATGCTCGGCTCGCACATCGACACCGTGCGCGACGCGGGGCGCTACGACGGAAACTATGGGGCGCTCGCGGCGCTCGCGGTGGTCGAGGGCCTGGCGGCGCAGGGCGAGCGCCTCGACCACGCGGTCGAGATCGTGGCCTTCGGCGACGAGGAGGGCGTGCGCTACCGGACGACGCTCTCGGGCTCCCGGGCTCTGGCTGGCGACTATCCGGAGGAGGAACTCGACCAGAAGGACGCCAGCGGGGTCCGGATGCGCGACGCGCTTTCGGCTTTCGGCGGCGACCCCGAGCGGGCGCCTTCGCTGCGCGCCGACCATGTGGCGGCCTTCGTCGAGCTTCACATCGAGCAAGGGCCGGCGCTCGAGGCCGAGGGCCTGCCGCTCGGCGTCGTGACCGCCATCAACGGCGCGACCCGGCTCGAAGTGGGCGTGGACGGAACGGCCGGGCACGCCGGGGCGACGCCGATGACGCTGCGGCGCGACGCCTATGCGGCCGCCGCCGAGATGGCCCTGATGATCGAGGCCCGCGCCCGCGCCGAGGCCGACCTGGTCGCGACCATCGGGAGAGTCGGCGTGTGGCCGGGCGCGGCCAATGTCATCCCCGGCCACGTCCAGTTCTCGATCGATCTGCGCGCCCCGCTCGACGCGCGAAGGCTCGCCGCGCTCGACGATATCCAGGCGGGGATCGAGACCATCGCGCGGGCGCGCTCGGTCTCGACGACCGTCGCTCAGACGCACGAGGCGCCCGCCTATACCTGCGATCCCGGCATCGTCGCCGCCCTCTCGCGCGCGGTCGAGTCGCTCGGGCTCGCCGCCCGGCGCCTGCCCTCGGGGGCCGGACACGACACGATGGCGATCGGCCGCCTCCGCCCGGCAGGCATGCTGTTCGTCCGCTGCAAGGGCGGGATCAGCCACAATCCGCTCGAGTCCATCACCACCGAGGATTGCGCCTTCGGTCTCGCGGCGCTCGCCCGTTTCGTGCAGGATTTCCGGGCTTCCTGAGGGAATGTGAACGGGCGTTCGCTGTTTCTGTGGAAGGCTGTCGCGGAAGGGGTTGGCAAACCGGCCCCACATATGGTTAAAATGTGGTGAACTTCGAGCGGCCGCAAGGCGCACGAAAGGACACCGCAGATGCGTCGCGTCGCTGTAGTCTGCGCTATCATGCTGGGCTCGGTCTGCGGCGCGCAGGCGGTGGAGCAGGGGCTCGCGTCGTTCTACGGCGATCCGAAGACGGGCGAACTGACCGCGGCGCATCGCACGCTGCCGTTCGGCTCGCAGGTCAAGGTCGTCAACCTCGACAACGGCCGCTCGGTGGTGGTGAAGATCGTCGACCGCGGGCCCTACATCGACGGGCGGATCATCGACGTGTCGCCGGCCGTGGCCACCAGCCTCGGGTTCCGCGACGCCGGTCTCGCGCATGTCCGGATCGACCGGGTCTCGGCGGAGACGGCTCAGGCCGTTCTCCGGCTCCCGCCGACGACCTCCTCGAACGACATCTGCCGATTGGGCGCCGACCGCATGGGGAGCCTGCGCAGCGGATCGGCGGGAGACGGGGCCGCGGCTTCCCGCCGCGCGCTCGGATGCGAGGATCTTCCCGCACGGCTGTTCGCCTTCGCGGAGACGTCGGAGGACGTGACGCCCTTCGTCGCGCGCGGCGCCTACCTCACCGAAATGCAGGCGGCGGCGAGCATTCCCGAAAGCGCCATCGCCGCCTCTCAGGAAAAGGCCGAGCGGCAGGCGTCGCTGAAGCGCGCCGCGCTCGCGCGGGCGGACGCATCCGCGAGCCAACTCGACGCGGCCGCGCGCATATCGGTCAGCGCCCTGCTTGCGGGTCCGGAGCGCGAGCCCGGTGCGGCGCGCCCGGCCGGCGCCTGCGGCGCCGGAACGGCCTGCGAGAGCCGCAAGAATCCGCTCCCAATGAACCCGGTTTCGCTGTTGTTCGCCCAGCTCGGCAAGATTTTCGACTAGCGAGAACGGCCGCTCCACCCTCACTTCATCGTTTCCCGCCGCCGCGACGGCGCCTCGCGCTTGCCGCGGGGCTGCGAGTCGCGCGACACTCAGCCAAATGGCGGGGAGGGCTCGCCCATGACGGAGAACGACACAATGGCCAACCGGTTTTTCGGCGACCTCAAACCGGTCAAGTACGAAGGGCCGAAGAGCGACAACCCCTTTGCGTTCCGCGTCTATGATCCGACCCGGATGGTGCTCGGCAAGTCCATGGCCGACTGGCTGCGCCCCGCCGTCTGCTACTGGCACAATTTCGGCTGGCTCGGCTCCGACATGTTCGGCGCCTCGACCTTCGAGCGGCCGTGGAACAACGAGGACATGGCGGGCGCGAGGGTGAAAGCGGACGCCGCCTTTGAGATGTTCGCGCTGCTCGGCTTCCCCTTCTTCAGCTTCCACGACAAGGACGTCGCGCCCGAGGGCGCGAACCTCGCCGAATTCGGCCGCAACCTGCACGAGATCACCGACCGCTTCGCCGAGAAGATGCTCGCGACCGGGACCAAGCTCCTCTGGGGCACCGCCAATCTCTTCAGTCACCCGCGCTACATGGCGGGCGCGGCGACCAACCCGGACCCCGACGTCTTCGCCTACGCCGCGGCGCAGGTGAAGAATGCGATCGACGCCACCCACCGGCTGCACGGCGCGAACTATGTTCTGTGGGGCGGGCGCGAGGGTTACGAGACGCTGCTCAACACCGACATGAAGCGCGAGCTCGAACATCTCGGGCGGTTTCTCTCGCTCGTCGTCGACTACAAGCACAAGATCGGCTTCAAGGGCGTGCTGCTGGTCGAGCCGAAGCCGCAGGAGCCGACCAAGCACCAGTACGACTTCGACGTCGCGACCGTCGCGGGCTTCCTGCAGCGCTTCGGCCTCGAGAAGGAGATCAAGCTCAACATCGAGGTCGGCCACGCGCAGCTTGCCAACCACACCTTCGAGCACGAGGTCGCGCTCGCTTCCGCGCTCGGCCTCCTCGGCTCGCTCGACGCCAACCGCAACGACTACCAGTCGGGCTGGGACACCGACCAGTTCCCCAACAATTCGGCCGACCTCGTGCCTGCGCTGCATGTCCTCTTGAAGCAGGGCGGCATTGCGCCCGGCGGCTTCAACTTCGATTCCAAGGTGCGCCGCCAGTCGATCGACCCGGGCGACCTCATCATCGGTCATATCGGCGGCGTCGACGCCCTCGCCGGCGCGCTGGTCGCGGCGGCGGCGATGGTCGAGGATGGCAAGTTCGACGCCGCGCGGGCCGAACGCTACGCCGGCTGGAGCGCGCCGGCCGCCCAGGCGATGCTGAAACCCGGCGCGAGCCTCGAGGGGATCGCCAAGCGCGTCGCGGACGACAAGATCGACCCGAAGCCGCGCTCCGGCCGGCAGGAGTTCTACGAGAACCTGGTCAACCGTTACACCTGAAAATCCGCGCCGGTTTAAAGCCTTTTCAACGGGTTGCGGCGGGATTTCCGGGCGGAAATCGGCGCCTTGCCGGCGCCGGCCGATCTGTCCGAGGAATTTTGAAGGCTCATTCGATCCGAGCCGGTTTTGTGGGTTATCAAGGGGTTGCAGCGGAATTTCCGGGCGACCCTCACATACGACGCCGTCGCCGGGCCGTAGCCGGGCGACGGACAAGCGGCCCGCCAAACCCGAGCCGGTTTTGAGGGTTTTCAAGGGGTTGCGACGGCTTTTCCGGGCGGTTCTCACATGGAACGCGGGCGCAGGGCGCACCGGACGGGGAACCGGCCGCCTGCCGAACGCGAGCAGGTTTTCAGCCTTTTCAACGGGTTGCAGAGGCTTTTCCGGGCGGGCGCCTCGGCAGCCGAGCGTTTTCTTAACGTGATCGCCAGCGAGGCGTGGCGATACCAGGCTTCGCTGCACGCCCAGCGGTTCCACGTCGCCCCCTTCGAGGCGCCTCGCGATGATGATGTCGAATTTCCGTTGCATGGTGTCCGACGCCGGCCAGCCCTGTTGAGGTAATCCTTATTATCAGAATAGCACAAGCGCATCTTCTGATAAAGACTATTCTCTCCCTGTCGGCGGCCGGCCAGGGACAAGCTCGCGCCAAGCCGCGGCGTCAGCGCCGATGAGGGAGCTTCTCATGGGGGAACAGGCGCCGCGCCCGGATTTGAATTCCTGGAAACCCACTGAGGCGCTGCGGCGCCCGCCAAAGGGCCGCGCCTCCCGTCAAGCGAACGGCCGGCGCTTTCGAGGCGCCGGCCGATATGCGCGCTTTGGAGAGCCGCGCTATGCTTCTGTCGGTCCTTACGCGTGCGCCGCCCGGTGGGCGACCGCGTCGTTGAACTTCTTGCCCATCCAGCCGACGCCGAGCCGGACCGCGACATAGACGGAGAGGAACACGACGAGGAACTTCATGAGCATCGCCGATCCGAAGGGGACGACCGCGAGGCCGGTCAGGGGCGGGATTGCCGCGAACACGATCCCGAGCGCCACGCCCATCAGCACGATGAGCGAGAAGAAGAGGAAGCCGTTGAGCGCGCGGCCCTTGCCTGCGTAGGTCAGCTCGCCCTCGAACATGTCCGACGCCGTATGCGCCATGACCGCAAGGAAGGTGAAGCCGCAGACGAAGGCGAAGGTGATGGCGAAGTCCGGCGCGAGCCCCGCGATCGGCACGACGCCCGGGCCAGCCTGGTCGGCAATCGAGGCGGAAAGGTGCGAGAAGCCTCGGTATCCGAGCGGCAGGTTGATGATCGACTGGAAGACGAGGTTCGGGACGATATAGGTCCACCAGACGTGCTGCGTCTTCGAGCCGACCGCCTTGGCCCCGAATGCGCCTTGCGCGGCCAGTCCCTCGATGTCGCGGAAGATGTTCATGTGGACGATGAACGCGTAGGGAACGACGAAGAGGAACGCGACGAGCGTCGTGACCAGCGGCGAGGGCAGCCATCCGAGCCCGTAGACGGCAAGTGCCGCAATGGCCGAGCCGAGCGCGGCGAAGACGACGCCGAGCGGCGCGGTCTTAAAGAGCGGATTGGCGAGCGGCTGAAGCGCGCCGGTCTTTTCCTCCGCCTTGAGCTCGACCTTGCCCTTGGCGAATTCCGCCCGGGCCGCGTACAGGGTTCCGGCCGGAAGGAAGACGACGAAGGCGAAAAACACCGTCGCGATGAAGCCGACGACGGTCCATGGCCCATAGGCTTCGCCCATCACCTTGAAGGTCAGGAGCGCGCCGACCGCGATCAGGACGGCCACGACCACAAAATTCAGAACCACCTGTTCCCAGAACAGTTTTTTGACGCTGAGCTTCTTTTCCATGGCGTTCCTCCCAATGGTGCAAATTTGGGCAAAAATATCGTTCACTTTTTGGATTCGGTTGACTTGGATCAAGATTGTCGAAGGTGGGCCGCTATGTCGCAGCGTCGGGCGGCGCGCTCTGAGGGACCGCAGGGGCTGGCGCTCTCTCCGCTGGTCGGCGCGGCGCGTCTCGGCTTTAATGGGTTCGCCGCTCAAGGGGAGGACGTCCCATGAAGACCCGCGCCGCCGTCGCCGTCGCCGCCGGAAAGCCGCTCGAAGTGACGGAGGTCGATCTCGAGGGGCCGCGTGCGGGCGAGGTCCTGATCGAGGTCAAGGCGACCGGCATCTGCCACACCGACGAATTCACCCTCTCGGGCGCCGACCCGGAGGGGCTGTTCCCGGCGATTCTCGGCCATGAGGGCGCCGGGATCGTCGTCGACGTCGGCGCCGGCGTGACGAGCGTGCGCAAGGGCGATCACGTCATCCCGCTCTACACGCCCGAATGCCGCCAGTGTCCGTCGTGCCTGTCGCGCAAGACGAACCTCTGCACCGCGATCCGCACGACGCAAGGGCAGGGCCTCATGCCCGACGGCACGTCGCGCTTCTCGGCCGGCGGCGAGAGGCTCTTCCACTACATGGGCTGCTCGACCTTCTCGAACTTCACCGTCATGCCCGAGATCGCGGTCGCCAAGGTGAACCCGGACGCGCCGTTCGACACGATCTGCTACATCGGCTGCGGGGTGACGACGGGCATCGGCGCCGTCATCAACACGGCCAAGGTCGAGCAGGGCGCGACGGCGGTCGTCTTCGGCCTCGGCGGCATCGGCCTCAACGTCGTGCAGGGATTGAGGCTCGCGGGCGCCGACATGATCGTCGGCGTCGACACCAACAACGCCAAGAAGCCCTGGGGCGAGCGCTTCGGCATGACGCATTTCGTCAACCCGAAGGAGATCGGCGGCGACGTCGTGCCCTGGCTGGTCAACCTGACGAAGCGCGGCGCCGACCAGATCGGCGGCGCCGACTACACCTTCGACTGCACCGGCAACGTGACCGTCATGCGCCAGGCGCTCGAAGCCGCCCACCGCGGCTGGGGCCAGTCGATCGTCATCGGCGTTGCGGGGGCGGGGCAGGAGATCGCGACGCGCCCCTTCCAGCTCGTCACCGGCCGGGTGTGGAAAGGGACCGCCTTCGGCGGCGCGCGCGGCCGCACCGACGTGCCGAAGATCGTCGAATGGTATCTTGCCGGCAAGATCGAGATCGACCCGATGATCACCGCCAAGCTGCCGCTCGCCGAGATCAACAAGGGCTTCGATCTGATGCACAAAGGCGAGGGGATCCGGAGCGTGGTGGTGTATTGAGCACAACACTGACCTCGTCCTGAGGAGCCCGCGGAGCGGGCGTCTCGAAGGACGTTCGGCGCGCACTGGATCGTCCTTCGAGACGCGGCGCCTTAGAGCGCCGCTCCTCAGGACGAGGGCGGCGGATGCTCAGGACGAGGGCAGCGATTACCGAGGAGGAGGAAGCCATGGCGGAGCACGTTGCATTACATCCGGCGATCGACCACGGGGTGAAGCCGACCGACCCGAATTTCTCGGGCGGGACGCTCGTCTGTCTGTGCAAGACGCGGCCGGTGAAGGTGCGGATCGAGGGCCAGATCGCCCATAACCATGCCTGCGGCTGCACGAAATGCTGGAAGCCGGCGGGCGCCGTCTTCTCGGTCGTCGCGGTCGCGCCGCACGACAAGGTCAAGGTCGTCGAGAACGGCGACAAGCTCAAGGTGGTCGATGCAAGCGCGCTCATCCAGCGGCACGCCTGCACGGAGTGCGGCGTGCATATGGTCGGGCCGGTCGAGCGCGACCATCCCTTCAAGGGCCTCGATTTCATCCATCCCGAGCGCTTCGAGCACGGCGGCTGGGCGGCGCCGGGCTTCGCCGCCTTCGTCTCGTCGGTGATCGAATCCGGCGTCGATCCGTCGCGCATGGATGGCATCCGGGCGCGCTTCCGGGAACTCAAGCTCGAGCCTTACGACTGCCTGTCGCCCGGGCTGATGGATTACATCGCGACCTGGACGGCGAAGAAGTCGGGCGCGCTCAAGGCCTGAATTGACGTGATGTTGGACGAAGCGACGCGGCCGGCGCCTGGCAAACTCGAGATCCGGGTCTATTACGAGGACACAGACTTTTCCGGCCGCGTCTACCACGCCTCGTACCTGCGCTTCCTTGAGCGCGGGCGGACCGAGTTGTTGCGCGCCTGTGGGCTCAGCCACGGCGCGCTGGCCGAGGCCGAAGGGATCGCCTTCGTCGTGCGCTCGATGACCATCGATTTCCTGAAGCCCGCGCGGATCGACGACCTGCTCGTCGTCGAAACCTCGACGGAGGCGCCGCGCGGCGCCTCTCTCACATTCCGCCAGCGCATCCTGATCGCAACGACGCCGATCGTCGAAGCGACCGTGCTGGCAGCGGTGATCCGGGGCGAGAAGCCAGCGCGCCTGCCGCCCGGACTTCGCGAGGCGCTTGGCGGCCCGAGGGTGTGACAGCGATGCAGACTCTGGGCGCGCTCTCGTCCCTTCGCATTTTGGCCGCGGCGGTCGCCACGTTTCTCATCGCGGCGATCGCCGCGTCGGGGGCGGAAATCGTGACCTTTCCGTCGCTCGATGTTTCGGAGACGGCCGCGCAGCCAACGTTGCTGCGTGGCGTGTTGATGAAGCCGGAGGGCGCGGGTCCATTCCCGGCGATTGTCGCCCTTCATGGCTGCGGCGGCCTCTTCAACAAGGAGGGCGCGCTTGTCGCGCGTGAAACCCAGTGGGCGAAGCTTCTCACCGAACACCGTTACGTCGTGCTGCTTCCTGACAGCTTCGGACCAAGGAACGTCGTCACGGATTGCGAGGGACGCGTGCGCGCCTGGGCGGAGCGCTCCTACGACGCCTACGGCGCGCTTCTCTACTTGCAGAAGCAGCCCTTCGTGATCGGCGAACGCGTCGGCGTGATGGGCTGGTCTCATGGCGGGGGGACGGTGATCTTCGCGATCGCGCAAGACAGCCGCGCGCGTCCGGCTGACTTGCCTCAGGGCGATTTTCGCGCAGCCGTCGCCTTCTATCCTGCGTGGTGCTCGCGTCTTTCGACGGAATGGAAGCCGAACATTCCGTTTCTCCTCGAAATCGGCGCTGAGGACGACTCGATTCAGCCGGCGCCCTGCATCGAGCGGGCCGAGGCGGCTCGAGCGGCGGGGGCGCCGACAGAGGTCAAAGTCTACGAGGACGCCGTGCATGACTTCGATTGGCCGGGCGACGCTCTGCACACGATCACGTCGCCCTCCGGGAAAGTCGCTCACTACGGGGTCAACGAGGCGGCGCGCGCGGATGCCCTCGAACGGGTTCTGGCCTTCTTCGACGCTCGGCTGAAGCCATGAGCGGTTCTGACCTCGCCGCGATCTACCGGGACTATATCGCCTGCCTCAACGCGCGGGATTGGCCGAGCCTCGGCAGCTTCGTCGGCGACGATGCGCGCCACAACGGCCGCCCTCTCGGGCTCGCTGGCTATCGCGCCATGCTGGAGAGGGACGTCGAAGCCATCCCCGATCTTCAATTTCAAGTCGATCTTCTCGTCGTCGAGCAGCCATACGTTGCGAGCCGCCTGCGCTTCGATTGCACGCCGCGGGCCACGTTCCTCGGCCTGCCGGTCAACGGCCGGCGCATCGTGTTCTCGGAGAACGTCTTCTACGAGTTTCGCGAGGGACGCATTGTTGAGGTCTGGTCGGTGATCGACAAAGCGGCGATCGAGGCGCAACTGTGAGGCACGCCGAACCCCTTCTCCAGCTTGCTGGGGAAGGTGGCGCGTAGCGCCGGATGGGGTGCGGGCCGCAAGAAGCCTGCGGCGCCGGTTGCGCCTCGACCGTTCGTGCAAGCCTCCCCGCCCCGGCCCCACGGCCCACACCCCATCCGTCGGCCTTCGGCCGACACCTTCCCCAGCGAAGCTGGAGAAGGGGGCCGTGCGTCACGTCGCGCCGTCGGCCGCCCCCAGCCTCCTCTGCAGCAGCGGCGTATCCACCCAGCGGCCGAACTTGAAGCCGACCGCCTTCAGCACGCCCGCCTCGGCGAAGCCGAAGCGCCGGTGGAGCGCGATCGAGGCGGCGTTGGCGCTGTCGCCGACGATGGCGACCATCTGCCGCCACGGGCCGCGCTCGCAGCGTTCGATGATCGCGCCGAGGAGCGCCGAGCCGAGCCGCCGCCCGTGCGCGGGCTCGGCGACATAGACCGAATCCTCGATGGTGAAGCGATAGGCGCCGCGCGGGTGGTAGCTGTGGGCGTAGGCGAAGCCGAGCGTTTCGCCGTTCGCTTCCGCCACGAGATAGGGCAGGCCGAGGTCGACCGACTTTCGCCGCCGCGCGCGCATCTCCTCGAGGCTCGGCGGCGTCTCCTCGAAGGTCGCGAGCGAGTGGAGCACGTAATGCGCGTAGATGGCGAGAACCGCCGCCATGTCGGTTTCGTCCGCGTCGCGGACCAGCGGGGCGGAACCCACGCTCACGGGAAGAGCCCGCGCGCCTGCTTGGCCTTCATCACCCGCTCGACGCCGATCGCCATGGCGGCGTTGCGGTTGGAGATCCCGTCGCGTTTGGCGCGCGCGATCACCATCGACCAGCTCCGGTCGAGCGCTCGCTCGAGCCGGTCCATCACCTCGTCGCGCTCCCAGAAATATTGCTGCAGATCCTGCACCCACTCGAAATAGCTGACGATCACGCCGCCGGCGTTGCAGAGAATGTCGGGGATGACGAAGACGCCGTCGTTGCGCTCGGCGAGAACCTTGTCGGCCTCGGGCGTGGTCGGGCCGTTGGCGCCTTCGGCGATGATGCGGCATTTCAGGCGCCTGGCGACGTCGGCGTCGATGACGCGCTCGAGCGCGCACGGGGCGAGCACGTCGCACGGCTGCTCGAGCAGCGCGCGGGCGTCGATCTTCGCTTCGCTCGACCAGCCCGCAAGCACGCCCGAGCTCGCTGCGTGGTTCGCAAGCTCGCGCACGTCGAGGCCCTTGGGGTCGTAATAGGCGGCCGTGTGGTCGCACACGCCGACGATCTTGACGCCGCGCGCCGCAAGCCCGATCGCCGCGTGCGAGCCGACGTTGCCGAAGCCCTGGATGATCGCGGTCGCGCCGACCGGATCGATGTCGATCGCCTCCATCGCGCGGTAGGCGAGAAAAGCGACGCCGTGGCCGGTCGCTTCGCGCCGGCCGAGCGTGCCGCCGGAGCCGACGGGCTTGCCGGTGACGATCTCGGGCACCGTCACGCCCTGGTACATCGAGTAGGTGTCCATGAACCAGGCCATCACCTGCTCGTTGGTGCCCATGTCGGGCGCCATGACGTCGACGCGCGGGCCGACGAAGGGGATCATCTCCTGCATGTAGCGGCGCGACAGGTTCTCGAGCTCTTTCAGCGAGAGCGCGTGCGGATCGACGGTCACGCCGCCCTTCGCGCCGCCGTAGGGCAGGTCGGCGAGCGCGCATTTCCAGCTCATCCAGATCGCGAGCGCCGCGATCTCGCCGATGTCGACGTTGGCGGAGAAACGCGTTCCGCCCTTGGCGGGGCCGAGCGTCAGGTGATGCTGCACCCGGTAGCCGGTGAAGACCTGCGTGCGTCCGTCATCCATGTGGATCGGGCAGGTGACGACGATGGCGCGCTTGGGGAAGAGGAGCCTGTCGCGCTCGTCGTCCGCGATCGCGAGATGGTCGGCGATCACATGGAACTGTTGGCGCGCCATGTCGAACACGGGGCCGGAATAGAGGTGGTGCATGCGAGGGTTTCCTAAGGCGCGCAGGGCGACGCGACGATGTGCTTACCGCCGCCGCAATGCAAGCGGCGCCTCCCTTCTCCCGCCGGGAGAAGGGTCGGGGGATGAGGGGCGCGCACGGATGCGCGGGGGCGCGGGTCCGGTCCTTTTCATGCGCTTCGCGCCACCCTCATCCGGCGCTTCGCGCCACCTTCTCCCTGAGGGAGAAGGGTTACTTGGCCGCGGCGGCGTCGGCGACGAGGGCGATGACAAACGCTTGCGCCAATTCGCTCACCCCGGACGAGCATTCCGACACGAGCGACGCCGACAGCGCGTCCGTTCGCCCGACCGATCCGATCGGCCGCGGGCTCGCGCCGGCATAGAGATCGAAGCGCAGCGCGAAGGCGGATCGGCGGCGCATGTCGAAGGTGTTTCCTTCGATCTCGACGCGAACGCCGTCGTGCGCCTCTTCCGCTTTCGCGCGCACAGAGCCTGCCGCGTCGGTCAGGAGAACCGGGTTTGCGCCTGCGGCGGGCTGACCCCTGGCGGCGCGGACGGCTCTGGCGAGGGCCGTATCCTCGCGGCGCGGATGGACCCGCGCCACTCGGAAGTTTGCGCCGCGGAGCGTCATGTCGGCGGCCTCGGCGCCGACCCGGTAGACGAGGCGGCCGACGACGTCGCCGTCGCGCACGAGGTCGAACGCGAGGTCGGTCCTGAACCAGGCGATCTCGGCGCGCGTGACCGCTCGCGCAATCAGCATCGGCGCGTCTAGGACTTGTCCCCGCCGGTCGGCGCCGATTCCGAAATCCGGCCCCGCGTCGAATACGAGCCCCTCGTAAAGCTCGGCAAGCGGCAGCGAGACGCCGATTTCGGGAAGGGTCAGGACAGATTCCTCGGACAGGATTTCGAGCGCCCACATGTCGCCCGCGCGCATGTAAATGGTCGCGCCGATACGATCCTGTTCGAGCATCACATACCTCTGGACCGATGGGGTCGCCTGATATTCGCGCGCCTTCACGATGCGGTCGTTCGCCGCCGTGCCCGGGCTCAGCACTTCAAAGACGACGACGGGGTCACGCACGACGGTCGCGGTCGGCTCGACGGGGCGGCAAATGACCATGCCGTCGGGATAGCGGATTTGGCCGCCCGCGACCTCGAACTTGAGATCGCTTCCCTGGAAGCGGCAGGGCTTGCCTCGAAGACGGCCGCCCACGGCGATGGCGAGATTCCCCTGTATCGTGGAGTGGCGATAAGTCCCCCCGGTCATCGCGACCGGCCCGACGCCGTCGAACTCGTAGCGCAGTTCCTGACGCTCCTCCCAGGCGAGGAATTCGGCGAGCGTCATGGGTTGGCGGAGCGCGAGCGTCATCGGGGTCTCACAGGCGCAGGCGTTATATCGCCTTTTCGCCCGCCAATAATCCGCCTGCAAGGCCGCCGCCTCGTCCTCGAGCAGCGGCCCGACCACCTCGGTCGGGCGCTGGCCGGCGGCGAAGACGACCGCGCACGGCAGGTCGAGCGTTGGATTCTCCTCGTGCGCCCCGGTCGCGCTCTTCAACGCCTTCTCGGTCTGCCCGTAGACGACGCGGCCAACGCCAGCCCAGTAGATCGCCCCGGCGCACATCGCGCAGGGCTCGGCGGACGTGTAGAGCGTGCAGCGTTGCAGGAACGCGACGCCGTAGGCGCGCGCGGCGCGGGCGGCGAGAAGCTTTTCCGCATGCGCGGTGCGGTCGCGCCCCTCGCTCGAAAAGCCGTTGCCCTGCTCCATGAGGAGGCGCCCCTCGCCGTCGGCCAGCACCGACCCGAACGGATGGTCGCCGCCCTCCCGCGCCCGCCGCGCGACGTCGAAGGCCATCCGCAGAAGCGTCTCGTCATAAGGCCGCGGCGGCGACGTCATGCGACCTCCAAGGCCAGGGATCATCCCTTTCGAAGCGCAACCAATCACGAGCGGGCGCGCTTCCGCAACCAGCCGCGCGGCGTTTGCTCGCCGAACTTTTGGTCATCCCCGCCCATTACTTGTGCATCTTACCGGTAGGTGTCGCCCAATTCATTTGACAGCCCGCCTCGCCACGATAGGGTCCAAGCCGAGGGCGTGAAGGGCGACGAACGAGGGCGCAACCGTTTGACTCAGCCGCCCAGGGCGGAGCGGACGCGGGCTCTGTCGGCGCCGATCTTGCGTCGGCCGGGTTGAAGGCGGGGGCTGTCCGGAGTTGCGAGAGGGTGACGAGGTGAAGGTGGAGGCGCCCCCGCGGCTGGAGCTCGTCGGCGTCAGCAAGTCGTTTCCCGGCGTTCGGGCGAACGACAACGTCAACCTCAAGGTCAAGCCCGGCGAAATCCATGCGCTGCTCGGCGAGAACGGCGCCGGCAAGTCGACCCTCGTCAAGATGATCTATGGGATTCTGGCGCCCGACGAAGGCCAGATCCTGTTCGACGGGGCGCCGCAGCGCATCGGCAACCCGCGCGCCGCCCGCAGGCTCGGGATCGGCATGGTGTTCCAGCACTTCTCCCTGTTCGAGGCGCTGACCGTGCTCGAGAACATCGCGCTCGGCCTCGACGCCAGCCTGTCGCAACGCGACCTCCTCGCCGAGTTCCACAAGGTTCTCGACGCTTATCACCTCAAGCTCGACCCGCGCCGGATCGTCTCGACGCTCAGCGTCGGCGAGCGGCAGCGCATCGAGATCGTGCGCGCGCTGCTCCTGAACCCGCGTCTCCTCATCATGGACGAGCCGACGTCGGTGCTCACGCCCCAGGAAGTCGAGCAGCTCTTCGAGACGCTCAGGCGCCTCGCCGCGAGCGGCTGCTCCATCCTCTATATCTCCCACAAGCTGCACGAGATCGTGGCGCTGTGCGACACGGCGACGATCCTGCGCGGCGGCAAGGTCGTCGGGAGCGCCGATCCGAAACACGAGACGTCGCGCTCGATGGCCGAGATGATGATCGGCGCGGGCCTGAAAGAGATCGCCAAGCCCCCCGACCGCGCACTCGGCGCGCCCAAGCTCGAAACCCAGGGTCTCAGCCTGCCGAAGCCGACCGAATTCGGCGTCGCCCTCAAGGACGTGACGCTCTGCGTGCGGGCGGGCGAGATCTTCGGCGTCGCGGGCGTCGCGGGCAACGGGCAGAACGAGCTCCTCTCGGCGATGAGCGGCGAGACGCAGGCGCAGAGTTCGGAGGCGGTGATCCTGGCGGGCGAGGCGGTCGGCCGGCTCGGCGTCACCGAGCGCCGGGCGCTCGGCCTCTGCGCGGTTCCCGAGGAGCGCAACGGCCACGCGGCGGTCAGCGAATTCTCGCTCACCGACAACGTATCCCTCACCGGCCGCGACCGGATGGAGCTCGTCAACTACGGTCTTATCGACCCGGACAAGGCGACGGCCTACGCGGCCGAGATCATCGGCGCCTTCACCGTCAAGGCGACGGGCCCCGGCGCGCTCGCGGGCTCGCTCTCGGGCGGCAACCTGCAGAAGTTCATCATGGGGCGGGAGATCCTGCAGCGGCCGGAGGCGCTCGTCGTCTGCCAGCCGACGTGGGGGGTGGACGCGGGCGCGGCGGCCGCCATCCATCAGGCGATCGTCGATCTGGCGGCGCGCGGCTCGGCGGTCCTCGTCATCTCGCAGGACCTCGACGAGCTTCTGACGCTCTGCGACACGCTCGCGGTCATCAACCTCGGCGGCCTGTCGCAGCCGATGAAGGTCGGCGAGGCCTCGATCGAAGAGATCGGCCTCCTCATGGGCGGGGTGCATGGCGACCCGTCCGGTACGGCGGCGATGTCGGAGCAGTTGCATGCGCATCCGGCTTGAGAAGCGGCTGACGCCGAGCCGGCTGATGCTGGTCGCGACGCCGGTCGCCTCCGTGCTGCTCACGATGCTGCTCGGCGCGATCATCTTCGAGCTGATCGGCTTCGACGGCCCCGACGCGATCTATCAGACCTTCATCACGCCGATCGTCGCGCCCTACAAATGGGTCGACGTGCTGACCAAGGCGGCGCCGCTCATCCTGATCGCGCTCGGCCTGTCGCTCGGCAACCAGGCCAAGATCTGGAACATCGGCGCCGAAGGGCAGTATGTGATCGGCGCGCTCGCCGGCGCTGGCGCCGCCTTCGCGACGCCGGATGCGCCGAGCTTCGTCGCGATTCCGCTGATGATCGTGGCGGGCGTGCTGGGCGGCATGGCGTGGGCGGCGATCCCGGCGTTTCTCAAGACGCGCTTTCGCGTCTCGGAAGTGCTCTCGACCCTGATGCTGGTCTATGTGGCGATGCAGGTCCTGAACTATCTGATCGGCGGACCCTGGAAGGACCCGAACGGCCACAACTTCCCGCAGACGCCGCCGTTCACCGCGGCCCAGACCTTGCCCCACGTCATCCCCGGAACCGTCGTCCCGCCCGGGTTCGTCGTCGCCATTGTGCTGACGCTCGTCTTCTGGGTGCTGACGACGCGCTCTGTCTACGGCTTTTCGGTGCGCACCGTCGGCGCCGCCCCGAGCGCGGCGCGCTACGGCGGCTTCGACGCCGCCCGCACCGTCTGGTCGACGCTCATGATCTCGGGCGGCATGGCGGGCCTCGCCGGCATTCTCGAGGCGATGAGCCAGCTCGGCCAGATCAACCTCGGCTTTCCCTCCGGCTACGGCTTCACCGCGATCATCGTCTCGTTCCTCGGGCGGCTGCATCCGCTCGGCGTCTTCCTCGCCGGCCTCATCCTCGCGGTCACCTATGTCGGCGGGCAGGTCGCCCAGACCGCGGTGCACGTGCCGGAGGCGACCGCCGGCATCTTCCAGGCGACGATGCTCTTCTTCATCCTGGCGAGCGACATCTTCGTGCGCTACCGCGTGCGCCTGATCCGCGATGCGCCGCGCGCCGCGGCGGCGGCCGCGAAAGCCGGAGCGGGGCGCCGGCGTGAACCTGAGCTTCGTCATCGACGCGCTCGTGACCGTGATCGGGGTCACGACCCCGATCCTGCTCGCCGCCACCGGCGAGCTCGTGGTCGAGAAGAGCGGCGTCCTCAACCTCGGCGTCGAGGGGATGATGCTGATCGGCGCGGTCACGGGCTTCGCCGTGACGCTGACCGTCAGCGACGGGCTCGGCGACTTCGCGCCGTGGATCGGCGTCGTCGGCGCGGCGCTCGCGGGCGCGGCCTCCGCGATGCTGTTCGCCTTCCTGGTCCTGAGCCTGCGCTCGAACCAGGTCGCGACTGGCCTCGCGCTGGCGATCTTCGGCATCGGCCTGTCGTCGCTCGTCGGCGCAGGCTTCGTCGGCATGGTGATCGCCCCGTTCAGTCAGGTCTTTCCCGACAGTCTCGCCTCCGATCCGATCTGGCGGGTCGTCTTCGGCTATAGCCCGCTGGTCTATTTCGCCCTCGTCATGGTGTTCGTGGTCGGCTGGTTCCTCAACCGGACACGGGCCGGACTGATTCTGCGCGCGGTCGGCGAGAACGACAATTCCGCCCATTCGATCGGTTATCCGGTGGTCGGCATCCGCTACGCCGCGATCGCCTTCGGCGGGGCGATGGCGGGGATCGGCGGCGCCTATTTCTCGATGGTCATCACGCCGATGTGGGCCGAGCAGATGACCGCGGGGCGCGGCTGGATCGCGCTGGCGCTCGTCGTCTTCTCGAGCTGGCGGGCGGGGCGTCTGCTGGTCGGCGCCTATTTCTTCGGAATCCTGATGACGCTCGAACTCTACGCGAAGGCGTCCGGCTTCTCGTTCCTGCCGTCGCAGTTCTGGGCGGCGATGCCCTACATCATGGCGATCGCCGTGCTCGCGATCATGTCGGCCCGCGACGTCGCCGGCAGCGAGGCGCCCGCCTGCCTCGGCCGAACCTTCATGCCCAACAATTGAGACATGTCCCAACAAGGAGAAGAGACATGAGTAACGTGAATCGACGCGGCTTCATCAAGACGGCGGCCGCCGGTCTCGCCATGCCCGCGATCTTGCGGTCGGGCGCGGCCTTCGCCGCCGACCCCCTGAAGATCGGCTACATCTATCTCGGCCCCATCGGCGACTTCGGCTGGACCTGGGCGCACAACAAGGGGCGGCTCGCCCTCGAGGACGCGCTCAAAGGTCAGGTCAAGACCAGCTACGTCGAGAACGTCAAGGAGGACGCGAGCGCCATTCCGATCCTCAAGGACCTGGCGCAGCAGGGCAACAAACTGATCTTCACCACGTCCTACGGCTACATGGACCAGACCGTCGAGGTGGCGAAGGAGTTCCCGGACGTCAAGTTCGAGCACTGCACCGGCTACAAGCGCGCCGACAATCTCGGCACCTACAACTCGCGCTTTCATCAGGGCCGCGCGGTCGAGGGGACGATCGCCGGCCTCATGTCGAAGTCGGGCGTGATCGGCTATCTCGGCTCCTACAAGGTGCCGGAGGTGGTGCTCGGCGTGAACGCCTTCACCCTTGCCGCGCAGGAGCAGAACCCGAAGATCACGACGAAGCTCGTGATGATCAACTCGTGGTTCGACCCGGCGAAGGAGGCCGCCGCCGTCCAGACGCTGATCAACCTTGGCTGCGACGTCATCGCCCAGCACACCGACAGCCCCGCGGGCCTGCAGGTCGGCGAGCAGCGCAAGGCCTGGGTTTTCGGCCAGGGCGCCGACATGAAGAAGTTCGCGCCGAAGTCCCAGCTCACCGCGATCGAGGACATCTGGGGGCCGTATTACATCTCGCGCGCCAAGGCGGTGCTCGACGGCAGCTGGAAGCCGGACGACGCGTGGTGGGGCTTCAAGGAAGGCACCGTCGTCATGTCGCCCTTCAGTTCCGCCATGCCCGAGAATGTCCAGGCCGCGGCCAACAAGGTCATCAACGGCTGGAAGGACGGCAGCTACGACGTCTTCACCGGCGAGATCAAGAACCAGGCCGGCGAGGTCAAAGTGCCGAAGGGCCAGCGGATGGAAGACAAGGACCTCGCCATCATCGACTGGTACGTCCAGGGCGTGCAGAGCTGAGGCGTCTGAGGCGCTGACAATGTCCCTTCTCCCCGCTTGCGGGGAGAAGGTTAGGCATGGGGGCTTTGCGAGCGGCCAACCGCTTCGCCCCTTGCTCCGACCCTCTCCCCGCTTGCGCGCTACGGCATGCACACATCTTTTCGGCGGCCGGCGCTTACTCAATTGGGCGCTGGGGACGCCATCCGCGCCCCCGCCCCCCTTGTGGGGGCGGGTTGGGGTGGGGGGTCACGCAAATTTTGGGGATGAGCGGGCGGAGCAAGAGCCAAACGCCAACGTATGGCGCGACCCCCCATCCTGTCCTTCCCCCACAAGGAGGGAAGGGACGCTCACTCCGCCATCTTGGCGCAAGCTGCTTCCTTTCCCGGGAGATGTGTGCATGCCGTAGCGCTTGCGCAGGGAGAGACAGGAGAGCCGCGGACTTCAGCCTCCCCCCGCTACATGATCTCGACGATGTCGGCGGCGTAGCCGAGCCGCTTCTTGGCGGCGTCGGCGACGTGCTTGTGGTGGGTGAAGAGGATCGTCTGCACCCGGTCCCCGACGGCGGCCAGCGCCTCGATTCCCGCGGCGGTGCGCGCGTCGTCGAAGCTCGCAAAAAGATCGTCGCCGACGAACGGCGGCGTTTCGGAGCGCGCGGCGTAGCTCTCGATCACGGCGAGCCGCAACGCGAGATAGAGCTGGTCACGGGTTCCCTCGCTCAGCGCCTTGACCGGAACGCGCTCGCCGGACCGGCGCAGTCCCATGAGTTCGGCCTCGTCGTCCTCGCCGAAGTCCTGGTCGAGGCCCGCGAAGGCGCCGCCGGTGACGAGGGCGAAGAGTTCGCCGGCCCGCGTCATCAGGGGATCGCGCCGCGACGCGCGATGCCGGTCGAGCGCGCCGCCGACGAGGAGGGAGGCTGCTTTCAGGACCGCCCATCGTCGCGCCGCCTCGATCAGCTCCGCCTCGGCGTTGCGGCGGCGCTGCCAGGCTTCCTCGGCGCCGACGCCGCCCTCGAGTTCGGTCCGTCTGCGTTCATGCTCGGCGCGCGTGGCGTAGGCCTCGTTCTCCTTGCGCGTCAGCGTTTCGGTCTCGCGTTCGAGTTCGGCGAGCCGGGCGGCGGCCGTATCGGGATCGAACCCCGTCATCTCCGCGGCGAGCCGCTGCTCGTCGGCGCCGTCGGCGAGGTCGATGAGATGGCGCCGCCTCTCGGCGAGGCGATCGGCGAATCCCGCGCGTTCCCGCTCGGCCGCGACGATGGCCGTGAGATCGCCGTCGGCGCCGAGCGTCGCCGAGGCTTCGTGAAGCGCAGCCTCGGCGCGCGCAAGCCTCTCGTGGGCCTCGCCGACCGCGCGCCGCGCCGTCTCGACCGACCGGAGGGCCTCGGCGCGCCGCGCGTCCGCCTTGCGCGCGGACGCCAGCCTGTCGTTGAGGATCCGCGCAACGGCTTCCGCCGGCAGGCCGGCCGTCGCCGCCTCGCAGCGCGCCGCGAGCGCGCTCGCCTCCGCCTCGAACGCCTCCATGTTGCGTCGCATGCCGGCGGCGCGAAGCGAGCGGTTGCGATGGTTCTCCTCGTCGCTCAGCGCCCGGACCCAGACGTCGAGCGCGGCCTCCGCCGCCTCGATCGATGCGCCTGCCGCAACGCCTGCCGCCTTCAGCGCCAAGTCGGCCCGCGCGCGCCACGCGGCGAGAGTCCCGGCGGCCCCCGCCGCCTCCCGCTCCGCATCCTTGAGGGCGAAGCAGGCCTGGTCAAAACGGGTCTCCTCTTCCCGAGACGCCTGAAACGCCCGGGCCGCCTCGTCGAGCCGGCGCTCGACCCTGTCGGCCTCGCGCGCGAGATCGAGTCCCTCGATCGCCGGCAGGCCGAGATCCTGGGCCACGCGGGCGAGCGTCGGCCGCGCGGCGGCGAGGTCGCGGCGCTCCGCTTCGAGCGAAGCGGAGCGCTCCGCGAGACGGTCGCGCGTGACGAGCGCATCGGCGAGGCGGCCGATCCAGTCGCGCATCGGACCCGGCGCACGCGGGCGCTCAGCGACGCCGCGCCACGCGTCGGCCCAATCGCGCTCGACCTCGCCGCGCCTCGCATCCGTGCGGGCTTCTTCCGCCTGAGCGGACGCAACGGCGCGCGTCTCGACGTCGAGGCGCTGGGTCTCGAGCTTGTGTTGCGCCAGACGGTCGGCGTCCGTGAGGGCCTCGTCCGCAAGCCGGTCCGCCTCCGTCAGGAGGCGTTCGAAGTCGAGCGCAAGGGCGGGCGCCGCGGCGGGAGGCGGAGCGTCGGCGCCCGACAGGAACGCCGCGCGCAGCGGACGCCAGGCCTCGTCGCGCGCCTCGCGAGCGTCCTCGATCCGGCCCGCGGTGGCGAGCGGACGTCCGGCGGCGAGCGCTGCGAGACGCGCCAGCGTCGCGGCCATGTCCTTTTCCGCAGCCTCGCGTTTCTGCGCCGCCGAGCGCGCCTCCTCGGCGCGCGACGCGAACGCCTTCTCGAAGCGGGCGACATCCTCCTCCCGCGGCAGGGGCCGCAGGGCGAGGGCGTCGAGGTCGGCGACCGGCGGATCGAGGCGCGCCAGCGCCTCGCTGTGGCGCCGCGTCTCGTCCCTGAGGTCGAGATTGTCCTTGTCATGTCCGCGGGCGCGCTCGGCGACCTTGCCAAGAGCGCCATAGGCCTCGCGCGCCGCGGTCGGATCGAAGACGTCCGGCCGCTCGGCGCGCACGCCGCGCATCGCCTCGACCGCGCTCCTCTCCTTGGCGAGCCGGCGGCCCTGCGCGGCGGCCTGCGCCTCGATTCCGCGTCCCTCCTTGAGAAGCGCGCGCAGGTCCGCCATCGCGGCCTCGGTCGGCCGGGCGGCTACGAGCGCATCCGCGTCGGCGAGCCCGAGCGCGCGCGCCGCGCCGGCAAGCGCATCGGCGAAGCCCGTCGCCTCGCCCTGGACGCGCGGCAGGTCGCGCTTCTCGTTGGCGTAGGCGCCGCTCTTCTGAAACAGCGTCTCGATCGCGTGCGCGTCGGCGAGCGCCTTCGGATCGCAGGCGATGCTCTGCGCCTCCTCGTGGCGACGCTCGGCATCCGCGGCGGCGCGGGCGGCGGCCTCTTTCGCCTCGGCGCGCTCGTGGAGGGCGGAGTCGACAATCTCCGCCTGACCGGGGGCGAAGCGCGGAAGGCCGGCGCGAGCCTCGAGCCCGCTCGTCAGGACCGCGATCTCCTGAAGCACGGGAGCGGCGCGCCTCAGGCGCGCGAGGCGCGCACGCTCGACCTCGGCGTCGCGGCGCGCCCGGCGGATCGCTTCGATCTCGGCGCC
The DNA here is from genome assembly GCA_963829505.1 of uncultured Alphaproteobacteria bacterium. Lineage (GTDB taxonomy): Bacteria > Pseudomonadota > Alphaproteobacteria > Rhizobiales > Beijerinckiaceae > Roseiarcus. Next base: position 1,188,212 of record CAWHIL010000003.1, on the reverse strand, counting down.
GAACCTTTCGATGTCGTCGTTCAGCCTTCGCCATGCGTCGGTTCCGAGTTCCTTCGCCCGGATCGCCTTCACCGCGTCGCCATGGCGATCGAGGGCCTGGTAGAACAGCTTCTTCTCCGACCGGCGCTCGGCGAAGATCAAACCTGCCTCCTCGTCAATGCTTTTTCGCACGCCGATGAGACCGCGCAGTCCCGAGGCCGCTTCGAGGAGCGCCGCGCCGACATCGCCGTCGGCGCCTAGCATCGCGCGGCCGCCGTCGCGGAGGCTCGCGGAGTCGAGGCCGAAGGAGCGGTGGAAGACATCCTCGCCGACGCCGCCGAGCAAAGCGTCGAGCGTGTCGTCGGGGAGGGGCGCGCCGTCTTCGTTCTGGAGCGTGTTCTTGCGCCCCTTGCGGCGGCGCACGACGAGGGAGGCTCCGTCGCGGCCGACGATCTCCGCGCCGACGCGCATCTCTCCGCTCGGGAAGCGAAACGCGTGCGGCGTGCGCTCGGGCACGCCGTAGAGAAGGGCGCCGACCGCCGCCAGCGCCGTCGACTTTCCCGCTTCGTTCGGCCCGTAGACGACATGCACGCGCGCGTCGTCGCGGAACCTGAGGCGCAGGTGGTCGAAGAGGCCGAATTTCTCGAGTTCGAGCGTCCGCAGCTTCATGGGCTCACGCCTCGCTCGGCGCGCCCGAGCGCGAGCGCCTGCCCATCGCGGAGGATGGACTCGGGGTCGAGCGCCGCGGCCGCCTCGTCGGTCAGGCCGCCCGGCAATTTCGCCCGCACCGACGCGATCAGGCTCGCGAGACCGGCGCGCAGAGCAGGATCGGCGGCGACGTCCCCCAGCGTCGCGCCGAGATCGAGTCCGCCGGGCGCCAGGGCTGCGCCCGCCCGCGACGGATCGGACGTCGCGACGCGGAGCTTCTCGAGCCAGACGTCGCCGCAGCGCTGGGCGGCGGCCTCGACCTTGTCGCGCAGATCGGGGTCGGCGCAAAGGCTGGAATGCAGCCCCGACTTGCCCGAAAGCGACACCCGAACCGCGAGCATGCGGCCGTCCGCCTCGCCGGCGTGCGGGCGCACCGCCTCCTCGACCGCGCGCATGAGTGCGGTCTCGTCCTCGCAAGGCGCGGCGGCGACCACGACATCGGCCCAGCGCGCCCGGTCGGTCGCGAGGCGGACCACGGATTCGACCCGCCCGTCGGCGACCTCGACGACGACGGCGCCCTTCGCGCCGCATTCGCGCACGCTGCGCCCCTGAAGATTGCCGGGGTAGACGATCCACGGATCGTGCGACACGATCTCGTAGGCGTGGACGTGGCCGAGCGCCCAGTAATCGTAGCCGCGCGCCGCAAGATCTGCCGGCGTGCAGGGCGCATAGTTCTCGTGACCCGCGCGGCCGCAGGCGGTGTGCAGGACGCCGATGTTGAACCATCCGGGGACGGGGTCGGGGTAGGCGAGCGCGAAGTTTTCGCGAACCTCGCGATGGGGGAAGCCTCGCCCGTGCAGCGCGACCCTGAGCGCCTCGATCGAATGCGTCTCCGGCCTCCGGGTCGAGAACTCGACCACGCCGTCCGGCCAGGGCAGCGATCGGGTCACGACGCTTTCGGCGTCGTGGTTGCCGCGCAGGAAGAACGTGAGAACTCCCCGGCTCGCCAGCCGTGCGAGCTGGCGGTTGAAGAAGAGGCCGATCGAGGCGTCTCGCCAGTCGCCGTCGAAGACGTCGCCCGCGATCACGACGAAGGCGGCCTCGAGCTCGAGCGCCTGCGTCACGAGGTCCTCGAAGGCCTCGCGGCTGGCGCGAGCGAAGCGCGCGGCGACATCCCCGTCCTTCTCGGCGAGCCCGAGGAGCGGGCTGCCGAGGTGAAGATCGGCGGCGTGGACGAATTCGAAAGCGCATGGCGGGAATGATAAACCCCTTCGCCATGAGAACAAAGGGCGAACCTAGAGCCATCCAACGGAAATTCGTCGGGCCCGCGGGTGCGCCTTGAGGCGGTCGCCCCGTTGGGGCATAGGAGCCCCCGCGCCGGGCGCTCCGGCCGGATCGGGGAAAGTTTGCGCGGAGAGCGAAGCCCAGGCGACAGCGTCGAGAACGCGATGCGCGTCCGCCTCGGGCGCTCCCTGCACGGGCTGTGGCGGAAGGCGGTTCGCACGCCGCTGAAGGCGGTCCGGACGCGGCTGCGCGGCGCGGCGGCGGCGCGCGCGACGGGCGGCCGGCCTGTTTCCGTCGATCGGGAGACCGTGCTTGCGGTCGCGCCGTTCGACGGCCGCTTCCCCGCGCCGCTCGCCGAATGCACGGTGGTCGACGCCTGCCGGTACGAGACGAGGGGCCATCCGCTCAGCGTGAACTCGACGCTGCGCGAGGCCGGAGGCTACCTGCCGCACGACGTTCACGCGCCGGCGCTCACCCTCGAGCACCTTATCGATCAGTACTGGTTTCCGAAGCTCGGTCTGATGATCTCGGGCGAGGGCCGCATCTGGCGGCATTCGTTTCTCGGGCCGTTCCAGCCGGGCTTTCTCGCCTCCGTCGACGCCATCGTCGAGCGCCGCGGGGCCGACGGTTCGTCCGCGCCGGTCTTCTTCCCCGACCGGCTGGCGGGCGCGCCGGTCGTCGAGGGCGAGCATCTCGTCGTCGCCAATTCCGAGAGGCCGAACTACGGCCATTATCTCCTCGACATGGTCCCGCTCATCCATGTCGGCGCGGGGATGGGCGTCCCGATGCTGACCTGGAGTCTCAGGCCCTGGCAGCGCGCGCTGATCGCCAGGCTCGATCCGCCGGAGGGCCTGATCCGCGAGATCCGCCCGCGCCCGACGCTTCTCAGGCACGCCATCGTCTCGAACCGCATGAGCGGGGCAGCGAGCCAGAACGCGCATCCCCAGACGCGCGAAGCGTTCGCGGCGATTCTCGCCAACGTCCGCAAGGCGCATCCGTCGCGCGAAACGCCGAAGCGCGTCCTTGTCTGCCGCAGCGTGGCGAACATCCGCAACCTCGTCAACCGCGCCGAGATGGTCGAGGCCCTGAGGGCGCTTGGGTTCGCGGCGATCCAGCCGGAGACGCTGAGCTTCGACGAGCAGGCGCTGACGTTCGCAAACGCCGAAATCGTGGTGGCCGAGTTCGGCGCGGCGGCGGCGAACGCGCTCTTCTGCCGGCCGGGAACGAAATTGGTCGAGATCATCGCCGAGGGCCAGCACGATCCGTGGTCGGCGCATCTCGCCGCGATGCTCGGGCTCGAGCACGTCGTCCTCTTCCAGCGCCAGAGCGAAGAGGCGCTCGCCAACGCGCCCCGGCACATGAAGGACACGACCTTCGCCTATGCGGTCGACGTGAAGACGCTGGTGGAGACGGTCCGCCGCCTCATCGGCTGAGCGCGGCGGCGGCGGCTTCAGGCCGGCGTCAGGCTCGCTTTCCCTTGCGTCCCTTGCCGGGGCTCGACCGCGTGCGCCTCGACCGGCTCGGTCCGCCCCGTCGGCCGCGCTTGCCGAATCGCGGCTTGCCGCAGTAGCTTCGGAAGCGGACGGGCGGTGGGGAGAAGCAGTCGCGCTGCGGGAGAGTCGCGATGCCGACGAAGGAGAAGCGCGGGGGGGCGCGGAGCCGCTGGCTTCCGCGTCTTGCGCTTCTCGTCGCCTTCGCGCCGGGGCGGGCGGGCGCCTTCGACACCTCGACCTGCAAGTTCTTCAGCCAGCTGCCGGACGATTGCGCGTCCGCCGAGCAACGCAAATATGACAATTTGCGCGGCTACAGGTTCGAGGAGATCGACCTTTACGCCCGCGACGTGATCAAGAAAATCCTCTACGTCAGCATCTACAACACCACCGGTCAGAACGCTGGCGACGACACGCACGATTCCGCCCCCGACGCCTACGCCGAGCACGTCGATCCCAAGGCGATCGTGAAGGCGTTTCACGCGGTCGCGGCCTCCACGAGCGCGCCGCGCTACTGGGCCTTCGACTGGATCGCCGACCGGTTCGGCGCGGTGCGCAATTTCGACGGTCTCGACGCCGCGTGGGAAGGAAATGGCATGGCGGCCGAATTGAAGATCGCGCCGAAGTCGCCGAAGTCGCCGCCCGAGGCCTATCATGCGGCCTCGTTTCCGCGCACGGCGATTGAGGGCTATGCGAAGGGCACGCGGGCCTACATGCTCGACGATCCGAAGGGACACACCTGGGTGCTGGCGGCCTATACGGCCAAGGGCGCCCCCAACGGGACGGTCGGCGACCTCGATTCGCTCGCCGGGCGGCTGACGCTGCCGGACGGATGGAAGTTTCGCAGCGTCGCGCTCGACCGCGAACTCGTGCTCGAGTCGAAGGGCGGATCCTCCGCCGCGGTCGAGGACAGCTTGGGCGACATCTATCATCTCGCGGGGCCGGGGCAGAGCAACTTCACGCCTTGAAAGACGGGAGTTCGTCCATGCCGCGCAGGAAGGCCTCGGATTTTCCTCAGCCGCTTCTCGATCTGTTCGACGTCTACGTGCACGGCGGCATGACCCGCCGCGCGTTTCTGGCGCGCGCCGAGAGGTTCGCGATCGGCGGCGTGACCGCCGCGGCGCTGTTCGACATGCTGAGGCCCAACTACGCCTGGGCGGTTCAGGTCGCCGCGGACGATGCGCGCATCGCCTCGCGCAGAGTGACCATTCCCTCGCCGGGCGGGACGGGGGCGATCGGCGGCTATCTCGTCCGTCCCGCCACATCCGACAGGCTTCCGGGCGTGCTGGTCGTGCACGAGAACCGCGGCCTCAGCCCCTATATCGAGGACGTGGCGCGCCGCCTCGCGGTGGCGAATTTCATCGCGCTCGCCCCCGACGGGCTGACGTCGGTCGGCGGCTACCCCGGCGACGACGAGAAGGGGGCCGCGCTCTTCAAGACGATCGATCCGGCGAAGATGCAGGCCGATTTCCTCGCCGCGGCGCAATGGCTGAAGGCCGAGCCGGACTGCACCGGGCGGATCGGCGCGGTCGGTTTCTGCTTCGGCGGCGACGTGGTCATCCGCCTCGCGGCCGCGATGGGCGCGGACCTCTCGGCCGCGGCGCCTTTCTACGGGGCGCCCGCGGGGGCCGACGTCGCCCGCATCAAGGCGCCGATCAACGCGCAATACGGCGAACTCGATACGCGCGTCACGCCGACTTGGGGCCCCTTCGACGCCGCGCTGACAGCGGCGGGAGTGCCCCACGAGGGGCATATCTACAAAGGCGCGAACCACGGCTTCCACAACGACACGACGCCCCGCTACGACGAGGCGGCGGCGAAGGAGGCCTGGGCTCGGACGATCGACTGGCTGAACAGATATCTGCGAGGCTGAGGAGCGCCTGGCTTCCGGGCCGGTCGGGAAGGGGTCACGCCGGCGCGGAGCGGTGGTAGCCCTTCTCGCCGAGCGCCTTCGCCAGGGGCCCGCGAATGTCGCCGGTCTCGATCAGGCGCGCGACGACGGCCTCGAAGTCCCACTTCGGCCGCCAGCCGAGATCGGCTCTCGCCCGCGCGTTGTCGTAGACGCGGTCGATCGAGGAAAGCATCCGCCAGCCCCGCCTTGCGTATTCGTCCCGCCAGCCCGAGGCGCGCGCGTCCGTCACGGCGGCCGCGTCCGCGCGTAACCGCGCGGCGTCCTCGCGCCGAAAGGGCGTCGTGGCGCTGACGACGTAGAGGCCGAAGCCGAGGGCAGGGGCCCTTTCCGCCGCCTTGATATGGGCGTCGACGACATCCTCGATCGCCGCGCGACGAAAGAGGAACTCGTTGACCTTCAGATTGTCGTCCGCGAAGGCCGCCCGCGCGTCCGGCTCGTCGTCGGCTTCGGGAAAGAAGCGCGACGTCCTGAGGACGACGCACGGCAGGCGCTCGTTGCGCCAGAAGAGGCGGCAGACGTCTTCGGCCGCGGACTTGGTCACGCCGTAGATGTTCTTCGGCACGGGCGCGACCGTCTCGTCGATCCACGCCGCGGGCGCGCCGGGCGGGGGCTTCAGCGCGTCTCCGAACGCGCTCGTGGTCGACGTCATGACGAAGCTCCGGACGCCGGCGCGCGCCGCCTCCTCGAGCAGGATGAGCGTGCCCAGGACATTCGTCTCGACGAAGGCTGCGCGCGGATGCGTCGCAACATGGGGCTTGTGGAGGGTCGCCGCGTGCAGGACGGCGCCGACGCCGGCCATGGCGTCGCGAACCGCCTGGCGATTCGTGACCGAGGCGACGATATCGGTGAAGGGCGAAGGCAGGACGTCGAGCCCGAGCGCCGGACGGCCGGCCGCGTCGAGCGCACGCATCAGCGCCTCGCCGAGATGGCCTGAGCTTCCGGTGACGAGAACGGTCATTTGCGGCGGCCGGGTTGTGAGGACGCGCCTCCGCGCCTCAGCGCGCAAGCCCTATCACGGGGCGAAGGCTCGAGACATGCGGCGCGGCGCGAAACCGGGCGTGCACCGCAACATGGCCGAATAGAGCCACCCTGGCGCGTGAAACGATGCCGCCTGTCTGATATCGCACCCAAAAGCGTGCTACTGATGTCTAGAAATCCGCAACTCACAGCTAAAGTTGACGATGCTCCCGTTTTTATTTGAGGGCGTAAGCTTGTTTTATACTCGTCTTGATGTATCCTCTGCTTCGCTAGCCTCGCTGAATGACGTTTACGGCGTTAATAACCGAGAGGGGTTCTACATGAGGTACATCGGCTTAGTGACGCTGGGCGCGCTGGCGCTGTCCGCCACCTCGGCCTCAGCCGCGGTCAATCTCATCACCGATGGCACCTTCAACGAAGGCGGCGGCGTAGGTCTCCTGGCGACATATTCGACGGGTTCCGCGGTCGGAACCGGATCTCCCTGGACTGTCGGCGGCAGCGTCCCCAACGACAACGCCCCCACCAGCGTCGATCTGATCGGGACGTACTGGGCGGGTCCTCCCGGCGGCGGTTTCAGCGTGGATCTCGACGGGTCTCTGAACACCGGCGGGAGTTCGGGCGCCGTCGCGGTCGGGTCGATCAGCGAGTCCGTCCTCGTTCCGACGACGGGCAAGTACGTTCTCAGCTTCTATGTCTCGGGCAACCAGGACGGCGGTTCACCGACGAAAGACTATTCCGTCTCGATCGACGGATATTCATCCCCCGTATTGACGACGACCAATACCGTCAAGGACGGCCAGTGGACGCTCGTCACGGAAGCCATAACGCTGACCGCCGGCTCCGACACCATAACATTCGCGAGCCTCGACACGCCTGAGAGCGAGCAATATGGCGCGGTTATCGGCAACGTGTCGCTGACGGCGGCGGTTCCGGAGGCTTCGACCTGGGCGATGCTGGGCTTGGGCTTCGCCTGCCTTGGCTTCACCGGCTTCCGCGCCGGCAAGCGACGGCCGGCCGCGCTCGCAGCGGACTGAATGCCTACGCCGCGGCGCCCGCGGCGCGGCCTATGATGGTCCGACCATTTGCAAGTGCGTAGAAGACCGGCGCGCCTCGTTGGCCGCCGGTCTTTCGCTTATTTGGACCTATGGCTTGCCCGTCCGGAATGGCCCCGTCCGTCTTGCGAGGGCGGGGCGAAGCGCCCGTCAGACGCCGTTTGACGATCCAAATGTCGCCGTCAAAGCTGCTCGAAGCCGATTCGCCCGTCCGGCTCCTTCTTCCACACATACCAGACGTAATCGACGGTCGTGCGGTCGCCCTTGGCGTCGAAGGCGATGTCGCCGATGACGGTGTGGAAGGGCATGCCCGAATGCATGACCTCGGCCACCTTCTTCGGGTCGAGCGACTTCGCCTTCTCGGCCGCCTGCTCGATGATCTGCACGCCGGCGTAGGAATAAAGCGTGTAGCCCTGCGGGTCGAACCCCTTGGCCGTGAAGGCCGCGACCGCATCCTTTGCGTTGGGGTTCTTGCGCGGCTCCGGACCGAAGGTCATGAGCGTGCCTTCGACGCCCGGGCCGCCGATCGAAGCGAATTCCGAATCGGTGATGCCGTCGCCGGAGATCATGACCGTCGGCATGCCCTGATCGCGCATCTGGCGCACGATGAGTTCGCCCTCGGTGTGCAGGCCGCCCCACATCAGGAAGTCGGCGCCCGATTCCTTGATCTTCGACACGATCGCCGAATAGTCCTTCTCGCCGGTGTTGACGCCTTCGTAGAGGACTTCGTTGACGCCGAACTTGTGCATGCTGTCGCGCGCCGCGTCGGCGAGGCCCTTGCCGTAGGTGGTCTTGTCGTGGACGATGGCGATCTTCTTGCCCTTGAGATGGTCGCGCGCGTACTCGGCCCACACGAGTCCCTGCTGGTCGTCGCGGCCGCAGACGCGGAACGCGTCCCAGAGCTTGCGGTCGGTCACCTTCGGATTGGTCGCGGACGGCGTGATGAAGAGGACGCCGTTCTCGGAATAGACGTCGGACGCCGGAATGGTCACGCCCGAATTGAAGTGGCCGATGACGAACTTGACCCCGTCGCCGACATATTTGTTGGCGACCGACACGCCCTGTTTCGGATCCGACACGTCGTCGCCCGGCTCGACTGTGAGCGTCTGGCCGAGGATGCCCCCCGCCTTGTTGATGTCGTCGACCGCCTGCTGGACGCCCTGGCTCAACTGGGCGCCGAAAGCGGCGTTCGCGCCGGTGATCGGCCCGGCAACCCCGATCTTGACCTGCGCCTCGGCGAGACCCGCCGAAGCGAGCGAGAGCGCGAGCGACAGCGACGTCAGAAGGATCCGCATCTTAACCTCCAATACCGCTCTTGACGGTTAACTTGCCGAAGGTAGCACGCGAACCTAACTTGTAAAGTCCGTAATGACAGTTATAGACGAGCCCGATTCGCCGCCCCCGTCCCGCGCGGGATCTCTCCCCCTCGTCGGCGGGGCGCTGGCGCTCGACTTCGCCAACACCCAGTCGGGCGTCGGGTTCGACACGCATCAGGACCACCTCGGCGCGCCCGAGCATGTCGCCCTGTGGATCGAGCACGCGGGCTCGATGGAGACGGCGGAGGTCGCCGGGCTCAAGGCGGCGCTCGCCGCCGACCCCGCGCGGGCGGCGGCCCTGCTCGAAGGCGCGCTCGCGCTGCGCGCGTCGGTCGCGGCCGTCGGCGGCGCGATCGCTGACGGCGCCAAGCCGCCGAGGGACGCGCTGACGAAGCTCGCGGCCCTTCATGCGCGCTGGCTGGGCAGGGCCGAGCTTGCGGTCGAGGCGGGCGGCGGCCGCTGGCGGTGGAATGTCGCCGCGGCGCCGGTCGAGGCGGCGCTCGGGCCGATCGCGCTCTCCGCGGTTGGCCTCTTCACCGCGGGCGACTTCGGCCGCATCAAGCGGTGCGGCGGCGACGCCTGCGGCTGGCTGTTTCTCGACGCGACCAAGAACAACAGCCGCCGATGGTGCGAGATGGAGGTGTGCGGCAACCGGGCGAAACAGAAGCGGCTCGCGGCGCGCAGGCGAAGCCCATGAGGCGGTCCGTTGTCGGCCCTGTCGCGCTTGCGGCCCTTGCCGCCCTCTCCCTGCTCGCCGGCTGCTCGCCCGCGGTCGAAACCGATCAGGCGCGGCTCTGCCGGATGGCCTTGCCGGCGCTGGCGCCCGAGGGGACGACGATCGCCATTCTCTCGGAAACCCCCGACGCCGACGGCCGCGGCCTGACCGTCGCCTTTACCGCCCGAACGCAGGGCGGCGCGCCCGAGCGCCATCTCGCCTCCTGCCGCTTCCGCTCGCCGGGCAGGCCGCGCGAATCGCGCGATCTCATCGGGGTCGACCTCGACGGCGAACCTGTCGGCGAGGCGCGGCTTTTCGCGCTCGTTCGCTACTGGCTCATGACCTCGGACGGGCAGCACGCCGATCCCGAGCCGGTCGGCGACATGGCGCAGGCGCCCCTGTTGTCGAAGCCCGCCGCCTACGCCCTTCAGGCGGCGGTCGACGGACTGCCGATCGCGGCCGTCTATGCTTTGCTCGCCGCCGCCTATTCGCTGATCTACGGCCTCTTCGGACGGATCAACTTCGCCTTCGGCGAACTTGCCGCGGCAGGCGGCTACGGCGCGGCGATGACGGCGCTGGCGCTCGCCGGCCTCGCGCCGGCGCCGCTGCTCGCGGCCGCGTTCGGCATGGCCGGGTTGGTCGGACTCGGATGGGGCTTCGCGACGGCGCGCGTTGTGTTCATTCCGCTCAGGGCGGCGCGCGGCCAGCAACTGCTTGTCGCGACGGTCGGCCTCGCGATCTTCCTCGAGGAGCTTCTGCGCCTCGCGCAGGGCGACCGGACGAGCTGGATGTCGCCGATCCTCAACCGTTCGTTCGCCCTCGCCCGCGCGCCCGGATTTCGTCACCGTCGCCAGTCCGATGACCTTCGTCGCGAGCGCGGTTGCGCTCGTCGTCGCGCTCGCGCTCGTCGTCATTTTCCGCTGGACGCGCGCCGGGCGGGAGTGGCGCGCCTACGCCGACGACCCGCTCGCGGCCGAGATGTTCGGCGTGAGCCCCGTGGCCACGTCGGCGCGCGCTTTCGCGCTGTCAGGGGCGCTGGCCGGGCTTGCGGGCGCGATCATGACGGCGGCCTTCGGGGCGGTCGGCTACGCGCTCTCGGCGACGCTGACGCTCAAAGCGCTGGCCGCCGCGATCGTCGGGGGAATCGGTTCTCTCCCCGGCGCTTTCCTCGGGGGGCTCCTGGTCGGGGCGGTCGAGGCGGGCTGGTCCTCGGTTTTCCCGATCGACGACCGCGACATCGCCGTCTACGCGCTGCTCATCGTCTTTATCGCGCTGAGGCCCGCCGGGTTGATGGGGTCGCGCGATCCGCTTGTGAGCCTGCGACAAACCCGGTCTTGACTTGGCGCCGCCCGCTCCCACATCCTTGGCCCTAACTCGGCGGCCTTGAAGGGCCCGGAGGTGTCTCATGTCTCAAGCCTTTACAGCGACGGCCGGGCAGCCGTTGCGCGCCGACGCCCTTGCCGGCGTGCGCACGCGGCGGATGGTCGCCGTCTCACTCGATCTCGTCCTCGTCAGCCTGATCGTCGCGCTCGTGTGGATCGCGGCCATCGTGCTGACGCTCGGGCTCGCGCTCTTCTTCCTGCCGCCGCTCTTTCCGATCGTCGCCTTCTTCTACAACGGCCTCACCGTCTCCGGCCCGAGGATGGCTACGCCGGGCATGCGCGCGATGGACCTCGAGATGCGCCTGAACGACAGCGGTCAGCGCGTCCCGTTCGTCAATGCGGCGGTGCATGCTGTGCTCTTCTATGTGAGCTGGTTCTTCCCGCCGATCTTCCTCGTGTCGCTCGTCGACGCCGAGAAGCGGTGTCTGCACGACATACTGGCCGGCGTCGTCATGTTGCGTCGTCTCTGACAAGGGAACGCTCCGTCGCGCGCCTCGGGGTTCTCGGGCGCGCGACGGGCCAATTTTGAAGCGGAGAGCGGAAGAGCGTGACCCGGGAAGTTCGCGACGCCCCGCAATTCTACCTCACGGCGCCGTCGCCGTGCCCGTACCTGCCCGGTCAGCAGGAGCGCAAGATCTTCACCCATCTCGTCGGCAAGCGCGCGACGGGCCTCAACGACCTTCTGACCCAGACCGGCTTCCGCCGCTCGCAGACGATCGCCTACCGCCCCGCCTGCGAAAGCTGTCGCGCCTGCGTCTCGGTGAGAGTGCTCGTCGATGAATTCCGCCCGAGCAAGAGCCAGCGGCGGGCGATCCACGCCAACATCGATCTCGTCGGCAGCTTCGCCGCGGCGAAGCCGACCAACGAGCATTTCGCCCTCTTCCGCTCCTATCTCGACACGCGCCATCCGGAAGGCGGCATGGCGGACATGTCGTCGCTCGATTTCGCCATGATGGTCGAGGACACCCATATCGACACGCAGCTTGCCGAGTACCGGATGCGCCGCGCCCCGGGCGAGGGGACGGGCCCGCTCTACGCCGTCTGCCTCACCGACCGGCTCGCCGACGGGCTTTCGCTCGTCTATTCCTTCTATGCGCCCCATCAAGCCCGCCGCTCGCTCGGCGCCTATGTGATTCTCGACCATATCGCCCGGGCGAGAGCGCTCGGACTGCCGCACGTCTATCTCGGCTACTGGGTCGAGGGATCGAAGAAGATGGGCTACAAGGCTTCCTATCTTCCGCAGGAGCGCCTCGGGCTTCACGGCTGGGCGCGGGCGGAGAGGTAGCGGGTCCTTTCGTATCCGCTTCGTTGGGCCGAATTCACGCCGCGCGTCCCCTTCTCCCAACGGGAGAAGGGCCAGGGATGAGGGGACCGCCCTCGGCAATTTCGCATCCCGGCGGGAGAAGGGCTGCTCGCGGTTGCGTGCGACGGGCGTGCGCTGCATAGAGGGGCTCGACCGGTCACGAGCAGGAGCGCTGCGGCCATGAGCGCCCGGTGGTTTTCGCCCAGGACGTTGGGACTGCTCGCGGCGCTCGTCATCGGCGTCGCGGGGTTCGTTTTCGTGTCGCGCTTCGGCGCCCGGAGCATCTCAGCAGAAGCTTCCGGCACTCGCGACCTTGTCGCCGCGCATTCCCTCGTCGCCGCGACGACCTTTCTTCTCGTCCATGTGATCGCCGGGGCGTTTTGGATCCCGGTGGTCTGGCCGATGAACTTCGCGGCGGGCGCGCTTTTCGATCCGTGGCTCGCCTTCCCGCTCGTCGCTGTCGGCAGCGCGACCGGCGCGGTCTCGGGGATGCTTACCGCGCGGCGTCTTCTTCGCGGCCGGATCGAGCGGCGGTTTCCCGATCTCGTGCGCCGCTTCGACGTCGCGGCCGAGCGGCACGGGGCGGCGGGCGTGTTCGCGGCGCGCCTGACGCCCTTTCTGCCGTTCCCCGTGGTCAACGCGGCGGCCGGGGTCAGCTCCGTTCGGCTCCGGACGTTCGCGGCCGCCACCGCCGTCGGCGTTCTGCCGATGGCCGCGATCGCCACCTTGTGCGGCATGGGCCTGAGCGGCAGCCTCGGGGCCGCCTCGAGCCCGTCCTTCGCTTTGTCGCCCGCCTTCGGCGGCCTGCTCGCCGTCGTCGGATGCGCGCCGCTCGCCGCCAGGATCTGGATCGCGCGGCGGATGCGCGCCACGCCGGCCCGGGGCGCATCGACATGACGATTCCGCCCGGCCGGGGCGCGCCTTCCGGCGGCGATCCGTCCGGCGGAAGCCGCGCCAACCTCGTCGCCCTGATCGCCGTCGTCGTGGTGATCGCGCTCGGCTACTGGGCCTTCACCGCCATCGAGCGTCAGCGCGCGATCGCCAAGTGCCTCGACGAGGGACGGCGCGACTGCCTGGAGCTGACGCAGCCGAGCCGATGAGCCTTCGGGCCCGGCGAGGCCGAAGCCGTTCACGACGCGCGGCGCGACGCTGGAATTGACTTCCGCCGCCTCGCGCTTCATAAGCCCCCGCTTGAAGCGGCGCGAAAGCGCCGCGACGTTTTTCGCCCGGTTCGCCGCCTCTCAAGGGCGCCGCGACTCCGGGCCTGCGCGTTGGACGCGCATCGGTTCTGGAGACACGAGACGTGAAGCGCACCTACCAGCCCAGCAAACTCGTCCGCAAGCGGCGCCACGGCTTTCGCGCCCGGATGGAGACGCCCGGCGGCCGCAAGGTCGTCAACGCCCGGCGCGCCCGCGGCCGCAAGAAGCTGTCGGCCTGACCCGCCTGGGGCCGGGCCGCCGGCTCCGCGTCTTGATCGAGACTGATGCGCCGCCAATGGAGACGACAACGTCCGCTCCCTCTTGCGGGCCGGGCGCTCCGAGCCTGGGCCGGCTGAAGCGGCGCGCTGAGTTCCAGCGCGTCGGACGCGGGCGGCGCCGATCGTTGGAGGCCTTCACCCTGCAAGCGGCGAAGCGACCGCCGGACGACGGCCTGGCGACGCCCCGGATCGGCTTCACGGTGACCCGAAAGGTCGGCAACGCGGTCGTGCGCAACCGCATCCGCCGCCGCCTCAGGGCGGCGATCCAGGTCGCAGAACCCCTTGAGGCGAAGGCCGACTGCGATTACGTGCTGATGGCCCGACGCGAGGCGCTGACGCGCCCGTTCGCCGACCTTGTCGACGACCTGCGGCGGGCCTTTCGCGCCGTCGGGCGCATTGAGACGGACGGTCGCGGCCCGGCTGTCCCGAACACGCTCAAGGGCGAGAACCGGCGACCATGAAGTCCGAGGATACGAGAAACCTCTTTATCGCCATCGCGCTTTCCGTGCTGGTGATGGCCGCCTGGCAATATTTCTACGCCGGACCGATCCAGAAGCAGCGCCAGGCGCAGCTTCAGGCCCAGACCGAGCAAACTCAGCAGGCGGCGTCCACGGCGTCGAAGGAGGCGGGCGCCTCCACGCCGGGCGGCGCCACCGCGCCGGGCGGCGCCGCGGCTCCGGGCGTCGCCGCCACCGGCAGCGTGCCCGACGCGCTTGCCGCGACGCCGCGCGTCGCCGTCGATACGCCGAGCGTCGCGGGCTCGATCAACCTCAAGGGCGGCAAGCTCGACGACCTCGTGCTCAAGGATTACCACGAGACGATCGACAACAAGAGCCCGCTGATCCGTCTCCTCTCGCCGAGCGGCGCTCCCGGCGCCTATTGGGCGACGACCGGCTTCGTCGGCTCGGGCGGAGCCAAGGCGCCGACGCTCGATAGCGTCTGGACCTCCGACGTCACGACCCTCACCCCGGCGCAGCCTGCGACGCTGACCTGGGACAACGGCGAGGGCCTCGTCTTCAAGCGGGTCGTCTCGGTCGACGACAAGTACATGTTCACGATCGTCGATTCGGTCGAGAACAAGGGCGCGTCCGCCGCGGTCCTCCGCCCCTATGGCCTCGCGCTCCGCCACGGCAAGCCGAACGTCGCCGGCTATTCGGTGCTGCACGAGGGCTTCGTCGGGGTGATCGGCGACGGCGGCGTCCAGGAGACGACCTACGCCGGCATCGACAAGGCGACCGGCAAGAGCCAGACCTGGTCGGGCCCCGGCGGCTGGCTCGGCTTCACCGACAAATACTGGGGCACGGCCGTCATCCCGGAGCAGACCCAGCAGATCGAGGCCCGCTTCTCGTCGGCTGGCGACGTTCAGCCCGTGGACTACCAGGCCGATTTCGTCGGCCCCGAGCAGACGGTCGCGCCCGGCGGCGCCGCTCAGACGACGACGCGCGTCTTCGCCGGCGCGAAAGAGGTCAGCACGATCGACAATTACGGCGCCAAGCTCGGCATCAAGAAGTTCGATCTGATGATCGACTGGGGCTGGTTCTACTTCATCACCAAGCCGCTCTTCCTCTTGATCGACACGATCTACAAGTTCGTCGGCAATTTCGGCATCGCGATCCTGATCGTGACAGTGCTGGTCAAGCTCGCCTTCTTCCCGCTCGCCAACCGCTCCTATCAGTCGATGGCGAAGATGAAGAAGATCCAGCCGCAGATCGCTGCGCTCAAGGAAAAGTATCCCGACGACAAGATGAAGCAGCAGCAGGAGCAGATGGAGCTGTTCAAGCGCGAGGGGGTCAACCCGATCGCCGGCTGCCTGCCCATGGTCATCCAGATCCCGGTGTTCTTCGCCCTCTACAAGGTCATCTTCATCACCATCGAGATGCGCCACGCGCCGTTCTTCGGCTGGATCAAGGACCTGTCGGCGCCCGATCCGACCAACGTCTTCACCCTGTTCGGGCTCGTCCCCTGGGACCCGATGGCGGTGCTCGGGCCGGGCATCGGCCATTTCCTCGTGATCGGAATATGGCCGCTGATCATGGGCTTCACCATGTTCCTTCAGATGAAGATGAACCCTGAACCGACGGATCCGGTTCAGAAATCCATGTTCGCCTGGATGCCGGTGATCTTCACCTTCATGCTCGGCACGTTCCCCGCCGGCCTCGTCATCTACTGGACCTGGAACAACACGCTGACGGTGCTGCAGCAGTCGCTGATCATGAAGCGGGCGGGGGTCAAGATCGAGCTCTTCGGCAATCTCCTCAAGATGTTCGGCAGGGGCGAGCCAGCCGTCGCCACCGCCTCCGCGCCTGCGAAAGCGCCGCCGGCGAAGGGGTCGACGTGAGGATTTCCCACCACCAGGGACACGAAGGATCACAAAGGCTTCGTGTCGCTTCGTGTCCTTCGCGGTGAACGACAATCCGGCGCCGGACTGGATCGAGTCGGGGCGAAAACTGTTCGCCGGCCCCTGCGACTTCTTTTTCGCCGCGGCAAAGAGCGACGGCCTTCCGCCGGTCGGCCCGCCGGAGATCGCCTTCGCCGGCCGCTCGAACGTCGGCAAGTCGTCGCTGGTCAACGCGCTGACCGGCCGCAATGCGCTTGCCCGCACGTCGCGCACGCCTGGCCGCACGCAGGAGCTGATCTTCTTCGACCTCGACGGCAAGGCGAGCCTCGTCGACATGCCGGGCTACGGCTACGCCGCCGCGCCGAAGGCGAAGTCCGCCTCCTGGGGCAGGCTCGCCCGCGACTATCTCAGGGGCCGTCCATCGCTGCTCCGCGTCTTCGTTCTGGTCGACGGCCGCCACGGGCTGAAGGAGAACGACCGCGAGACGCTCAAGCTCCTCGACGCCTCCGCCGTCTCCTACGCGGTCGTCCTGACGAAACGCGACGAGGTGAAGCTCGCCGACCGCGAGGCGCGGGTCGAAGCGACTCTGGGCGCGCTGAAGCGCCACGTCGCCGCCTATCCCGAGGTGATTTTCACCTCGTCGCGCACCGGCGATGGCGTGCCCGAGCTGCGCGCCCACGTGGCGCGGCTCCTCGCGGAACGGGCGGGGCGTCGCGAAGCCCCCCCGGCGGACGCCTGAGGCTTGCCCGGCGACGGGCTGGGCGCGAAACCGGCGCCTCGCGCGGCCGCTCACGCCGGGGCGAAAGAACAAAATATGGGCGGCAATCCACCGCGCGAGCGTTCGGCGCCGCACTTTCGCTCGTTTTGTGGGCAAAATTCGTAAGCCGGGGCGCGGCGGGGCCGCTCAACGCCAATCCTAGATGCTGCTTGCGACGCGCCCGGCGCCGAACTTGCGTCGGGTCGGGGCGGAGCGGCGACATGGGAACCTTCCCCGTGCGGTGAAGAACCGGCGGGACGCGTCGAACCTTTAGGC
Organism: uncultured Alphaproteobacteria bacterium; assembly: GCA_963829505.1. GTDB lineage: Bacteria > Pseudomonadota > Alphaproteobacteria > Rhizobiales > Beijerinckiaceae > Roseiarcus. Next base: position 1,171,305 of record CAWHIL010000003.1, on the reverse strand, counting down.
ATCACGCGCGTTGGCGTGGGCGGAGATTCGATCCGGCGAAAGGAGCGGCTGAGTGTCTCGGCGCCTCGTGAGTTGGTACTGCGGCGGCGCCGCGCGGGCGTTTCGGCCCGGCGATCCGCCGAACATCTCCGTGGACTCGTCGCGGACAAGCTCGCCTTTTCGTTGTCTCGATTCGAGACGCGCGTACACTGTCGGTTAACTTTTCCGAATCACGCTGTCCGATGGCGTGGCCGGAAACGACCGCAACTGGAGACACGCCATGAGCCTCAACTCCGCTGGTATCGCCTTTGCGGGGCCTGAATCCAGACAGGCGCCGCCCGGCGCGGCGGACAAGGGCCGGGACATCCGCGACCTCTTCTCCTCGGCCTATGCGCGCGAGCGGCGCGAGTCGATGAGCCTCAACGACTATCTCGAAGGCTGCCGCGACGACCCCGGAATGACGGCCTCGGCGGCCGAGCGGATGATCGCCGCGATCGGCGAACCGGTCATCGTCGACACCTCGAAGGACCAGCGCCTCGGCCGCATTTTCCTCAACCGCACGATCAAGCTCTACCCCTCGATGGCCGGCTTCTTCGGCATGGAGGACACGATCCAGCGCGTCGTCAGCTACTTTCAGCATGCAGCGCAGGGTCTCGAGGAGCGCAAGCAGATCCTCTACCTGCTCGGTCCCGTCGGCGGCGGCAAGTCGTCGCTCGCCGAACGCCTCAAGGCTCTCGTCGAAACGCAGCCGATCTACGTGCTCGCCGCCGGCGACGAGGTGAGCCCGGTGTTCGAATCGCCGCTGGGCATCTTCAAGCCAGAGACGATGGGCGAAGTGCTCGAGAAGCGCTACGGCATCCCGCAGCGAAGGCTGACCGGCATCTGCTCGCCGTGGGCCGCCAAGCGTCTCGACGCCTACGACGGCGACATCTCCCGCTTCACGGTGGTCAAGCTCTTCCCGTCGAAACTGCGCCAGATCGCCGTCGCCAAGACCGAGCCCGGCGACGACAACAACCAGGACATCTCCACCCTCGTCGGCAAGGTCGATATCCGCAAGCTCGAGCATTTCTCGCAGCACGACCCGGACGCCTACAGCTATTCCGGCGGCCTCAACCGCACGACCCAGGGGCTGCTCGAATTCGTCGAGATGTTCAAGGCGCCGATCAAGGTGCTGCACCCGCTGCTCACCGCGACGCAGGAGGGCAATTACGCCGGCACCGAGAACCTCGGCGCGCTGCCGTTCCAGGGCATCGTGCTCGCCCACTCGAACGAATCGGAATGGGAGCAGTTCAAGAACAACAAGAACAACGAGGCGTTCCTGGACCGCATCTGCGTCGTCAAGGTGCCGTACTGCCTGCGCGGCGCCGAAGAGGCGATGATCTACGGCAAGCTGCTCGAGAACAGCGAGCTCGCCCACGCCCCCTGCGCCCCGGAGGTGCTCGATTTCCTGGCGCGCTTCTGCATCCTCACCCGCCTCAAGGAGCACGAGAACTCGCCGCTCTATTCGAAGCTGCGCGTCTATAACGGCGAGAGCCTCAAGGACACCGATCCCAAGGCGAAGTCGGTGCAGGAATATCGCGACGCCGCCGGCGTCACCGAGGGCATGAGCGGCGTCTCGACCCGGTTCGCCTTCAAGGTCCTGTCGGAGACGTTCAACTTCGACAGCGAGGAGGTCGCGGCCGACCCCGTCCACCTCATGTATGTCCTCGAGCAGGCCATCAAGCGCGAGCAGTTCCCCAAGGACGTCGAGCAACGCTACCTCGACTTCATCAAGTCGGCGCTCGCGCCGCGCTACGCCGAGTTCATCGGCCGCGAGATCCAGAAGGCCTATATCGAATCCTACAGCGAATACGGGCAGAACCTGTTCGACCGCTACATCGCCCATGCCGACGCCTGGATCGAAGACCAGGACTACAAGGACCCCGACACCGGCCAGGTGTTCGACCGGCAGGTGCTCGACGCCGAACTCTCCAAGACCGAGAAGCCGGCCGGCATCGCCAATCCGAAGGACTTCCGCAACGAGATCGTCAAGTTCGCGCTGCGCTCGCGCGCCGCCAACCAGGGCAAGAACCCGTCGTGGACGTCCTACGAGAAGATCCGCGAGGTGATCGAGAAGCGTATGTTCAGCCAGGTCGAGGACCTGCTGCCGATCATCAGCTTCGGCGCCAAGCAGGAACTCGAAGACCGAGAAGCAGCACGAGGAGTTTCTCGATCGCATGAAGGCGCGCGGCTACACCGAGCGGCAGGTGCGCCGTCTCGTCGAGTGGTACATGCGCGTCAACAAGGCGGGGTAAGGAAGAGGAAGCGGAATGGCCCAGTTCGTCGATCGCCGACTCAATCCGCGTGACAAGAGCCTGGGCAACCGTCAGCGTTTCCTCCGCCGCGTGCGCTCCGAGGTCAAGCGCGCCGTCGACAAGGCGGTGACCGAGCGCTCGATCGCCGACGTGAGCAAGGGCGGTTCGGTTTCGATCCCGACCGACGGCATCGACGAGCCGCAGTTTCACCTCTCGCGCGACACCGGCGAACGCGACTTCGTGCTGCCCGGCAACAAGGAATACGTCGCCGGCGACAGCATCGAGAAGCCGAAGCGCAAGGGGGGAGGGGGCGGCGGCAGCGAGCCCGGACAGGGACGCGGCGAGGACGCCTTCTCCTTCGCCCTCACCGAGGCCGAGTTTCTCGACATCCTGTTCGAGGACCTCGAGCTGCCGGATCTCGTCAAGACCTCGCTCAGGGATTCGAAGGCGAAGGAATTCCGCCGCGCCGGCTATTCGACCGACGGCGTGACGCCCAATCTCGCGGTCCTGCGCACCATGCGGGTCAGCATCGGGCGGCGCCTCGCGCTCCGCCGTCCGAGCGCCTCCGAGGTCGAAGAGCTCGAGCGGGAGCTCGAGGCCTTGCAGGCGATTCCCGACGCCGAGGCCGACGCCGACGAGCGGCAGCGGATCGCCGAGCTCACGCGCGACATCGAGCGCCTGAAGCGCCGCCAGCGCGCCATCCCCTTCATCGATCCGATCGACGTCCGCTACAGCCGCTTCTCGCCGGTGCAGGTGCCGCGCGCCAAGGCGGTGATGTTCTGCCTCATGGACGTCTCGGCCTCGATGGGCGAGCGCGAGAAGGAGCTGGCGAAGCGGTTCTTCATCCTCCTGCACCTCTTCCTCAAGCGCAAATACGAGCGCGTCGACATCGTCTTCATCCGTCACACCGACGAGGCGGCCGAAGTCGACGAGCAGGAGTTCTTCTACGGCCGCGAGACCGGCGGCACGGTGGTGAGTTCGGCCTTGAAGGCGATGATGCAGGTGCGCGAGGCGCGCTATCCGGTGTCGGACTGGAACGTCTATTGCGCTCAGGCCTCCGACGGCGACAATTCGGGCAGCGACTCGCGCGATTGCGTGTCGATCCTGTCGCGCGCCATCCTGCCGCTCGTCCAGTATTACGCCTATATCGAGATCGCCGACGAGGATTCGCCGCTCGACCGCAGCGGCAAGGAATTGTGGCGCGCCTACGCGGGCCTGAAGGAGGTCGAGCCAGGCTTCGCCATGGCGCGCGTCGCCGGCCGCGCCGACATCTACCCCGTCTTCCGCAAGCTGTTCGCCAGGCAGCCAGCCAAGGGAGCCGCGCAGTGAACAATTCGCTCGAGGCGACCCGTCCGCTGCATCCCAAGGGGCGCCTGCTGTTCGACGGCGCCGAATGGGACTTCGACACGATCCGGCGGGTCTACGACGCCATCGACACGATCGCCCGCGACGAGCTCGGGCTCGACCCGTTCCCCAACCAGATCGAGATCATCTCGGCCGAGCAGATGCTCGACGCCTATTCGTCCGTCGGCATGCCGCTCATGTACGCCCACTGGTCCTACGGCAAGCACTTCGCCCGCGACGAGGCGCTCTACCGCAAGGGCTATACCGCGCTCGCCTACGAGATCGTCATCAACTCGAACCCATGCATCAGCTATTGCATGGAGGAGAACACGATGGCGATGCAGACGCTCGTCATCGCCCACGCCGCCTTCGGCCACAACCATTTCTTCAAGAACAATTATCTCTTCCAGCAGTGGACCGACCCGGCGGGCATCCTCGACTATCTCGATTTCGCCAAGCGCTACGTCTCGGCCTGCGAGGAGCGGTTCGGCGTCGAGGCGGTCGAGCGCGTCATCGATTCGGCGCATGCGCTGATGGGGCAGGGCGTCTTCCGCTACCCGCGGGCGCGAAAGCTCAGCCTCATCCAATACGAGCAGCGCCGGCGCGATCGGCTCGAGCGCGAGGAGAAGGATTATCGCGACCTCTGGCGCACCGTGCCCGTCACGCAGGCCCCGCCCGAGGCGGACGTGGGCGACGAGGACGTGCGCGAGCGCAAGGCGAGCCTGCGGCTGCCCGAGGAGAACCTGCTCTATTTCCTCGAGAAGAACAGCCCGAAACTCAAGACCTGGCAGCGCGAGCTTTTGCGCATCGTGCGCAACATCGCGCAATATTTCTATCCGCAGCGCCAGACCAAGGTGATGAACGAGGGCTGCGCCTCGTTCGTGCATTACACGATCGTCAACCGGCTCTACGACAAGGGGCTGATCTCCGAGGGCGTGCTGCTGGAGATTTTGCACAGCCACGCCAATGTCGTGGCGCAATTCGATTACGACGACCAGCGCTTCTCGGGCTTCAACCCTTACGCGCTCGGCTTCGCCATGATGCAGGACATCAGGCGGATCTGCGAGGACCCGGACGACGAGGACCGCGCCTGGTTCCCCGACATCGCCGGCTCGAAGGACTGGGCGAAGGCGCTGCGCAACGCCTGGGCCAATTACCGCGACGAATCCTTCATCCGCCAGTTCCTGTCGCCGCGCCTCATCCGCCAGTTCCGCATGTTCGCGCTCGCCGACAAGTCGTCCGACCCGAATGTGATGGTCGACGCGATCCACAACGAAGAGGGCTACCGCCGCGTCCGCTCGACGCTCGCCGACAGCTACGACGTCGCCGCCAACGAGCCCGACATCCAGGTGGTCGACGCCGACACCCTCGGCGACCGCCCGCTGGTGCTGCGCCACGCCAGGCGCCGCGGCGTGAGCCTTTCCGACCACGGCCGCAACTCCACCATGCGCCACCTCCGCTGGCTCTGGGGCTACGACGTGCGGGTGGAGGAGGAGGAGTAGGGGGGGCGGGTTCGGTTTGCGCATCCTAAGAGTTCGACGCTGTGTCCCGATCGCCGGCAAAACGCGCCGTAAAGGAATAAAGTTTGATCGATATATTTAAACGCGCTGGGCGTCTCCTTTTCTTTTTAACTTCGGCAACAAATGCACTTGCGGGCGACATTCAGGCAGGCAACATTCAGGATTGTGTTCAACATGAGAATGTTGATTTGGAGCTGACCGCCTGCTCCTCTGTTATTGAAGGCGATGGCAGCGCGACTTGGGCCTACGAAAATCGAGCCAACGCCTACATTGTAAAGGGCGATCTCGACAAGGCGCTTGCGGACTTCAGTAAGGCTCTGGCCCCTAAAGTGAGACACGGAATTTGAGTGACATGGGGGTTACGGTGACAGTGCATTCTATGGAGTGGACCCCGCAGTTGAGACACGGGTAAAAGGGTGACATGGCTTGCGAGAGGGCAAGCATGTCGGACACGTCTCCAAGATTCTTTTCCACTGAGTTCAAGGTCGATCTTGTCGCGCGGCTTGAGCGGGGCGAGCCGGCCGCGAAGCTTGCGCGCGAGACGGGGGTTGCGCGCAAGCTATTGTACGACTGGCTGAAAGCCTACCGGGCGCAGGGGGCTGGCGGGCTGAACCGCAAGCGTGGCCGCAAGGTCGGGTGGCGGCCGCCGCCTGCGGCGCTCGCCGCGCCGTCCGAGCCTGGAATTACGAATTACGGTCGAATTACGGTGACAGGCCCGTCTTTACCTTTTTTGCGGCACGCGCATCGTCCGGGCGTAGTCCTCTCTCCGTCGTGGTGGTGGTTAGGCTGCTCGCCCCGCGCTCAAAAGGCCTGAAGGACGTTTGTCATGTGGTCTCGGTCGGGCGCGGTGACGCAGAAGGCCACGCACAGATAAGGAATTGTCTCGTGGGGGTTGTGGCCGCGATGCATCTTGCCGATTGGCTCCGAGTAGACGTCGCCGGCTTTGGCGCGAATGAGGACGCCCTCCTCGAAATGGGCTTCAAAGACGCCCTGCAGCGCGACAAAGAATGTCGCGCCGTTGTGACAATGGAAGTTGGTCCATCCCTTGGGCGCGATCTCTGCGGTGTAGACCTGCACCTTTGCTTCGGGGTCTTTGGGAAACGATGGGTAGAGCCCGTCGAACAACACCCGGCGGTTGAACAGTTTGTCTGGCGGAACCAGCCCTTCGATTTGCAGCTTTAGGCCGGCCAATCTGGCGTCGAGCGTTTCCGTCATGGGATGCGCCTTCTTCGTGGACAGGCGTGTACCACAATCTTGCACTCTTTGCGCCTGCTCCCGGTCGCCCACGGGCCACGGCCGATTTCCAGAGTCTCGGCGCGGAAACGCTGTGGCGCCGACTTCACCACGCCCAGGGGCGCGGAGCCTAAAATTGCCGCGCCGTTTCATGCTTGCGAAAATCAGAAACCTGTGATACGGTCTTTCCAAGATGAAGACAGGCGTTGCAAATGACCGCGGGCTGCGGAGGCTTGCGATCCCGTGATCGGGGAGGCTTCCTCGGGACGCGCGACGGGCGGCGAGGCAGGGTTGCGACTGCCAAGGTGGGCATCTTAACACCGCCTCGTCCTGAGGAGCCTGCGAAGCAGGCGTCTCGAAGGACGTTCCAGATTGCTCGGACGGGTCCGCTGGAGCGTCCTTCGAGACGCGTCGCCTGCGGCGCCGCTCCTCAGGACGAGGCCGCCGGTGGGGGCGCTTGGCAGATACGGGAGGGTTGCGATTGGCGCCGCAACCCCTTGCAAAGTCTCAAAACCGGGTTGCGATTGGCAGGCTGGGCGGCAATTGAAACGAGGCCGATTTGCCCCCTACGACCCCGCCTTCACCACCCCCACGATTGGGCCGATCGGCAAAAGCTCGTCGTCGCGGTTGAGTTCGGGGGCGTAGAGCGAGGAGAGGGAGCCGTCGAGGAAGAGGGCGTTGCGGCAGCTTAAGCCCTCGAGGAAGAGGCGGGCGAAGGCGTCGAAGGTGACGGGCGCGTCGGAGATGGCGAAGACGACGGCGCCGTGATCGTCGATCCCGACGCCGTTGCGGATCTTGGCCGACGTCCCGTCCGGCCTGATCTTCGGATGGATATGCCCGTCGATGACCAGCATCGGGCCGGACTGGGTGGCGTAGCGCGCCAGCGGCGGGTTTGCGAGATAGCGGCCGGTCTCCGTCACGCCGGCGACCCCGTCGCCGATCCAGAAGACGCCGTTCGGCTTCAGGTGGAAGTTCGAGGCGCCGGCGGCGGCGTCGCGGGTGTCGGCGGCGTGGACGATCTGGCTCTTCTCGACATAGAGCCCCATCGGCGACTGGTCCTCCTGGAACATGCCGGCGTTCATCGCGAAGACGAGTTTGACGCCTGCATCCTTCAGCGTCTTTGCCAGCGCCGCCAGCGAGCCGAACGGCTTGTCGTCCGGCCCCTTCCAGAAGAGGCGCAGATCGTCATGGCGCGGATCGAAGGCGCAGACCGTGAAGGCCGCGCCGTCGAACGCCTTCGGCGCGCAGGCGGCCTCGGCCGGCCGCGCAGAGGCGGCGGCGAAACTCGCAAGGACGAGCAGGGCGGCGAACGCGCCACGCCGCATGGAGGAGGCTCCTGATTGTCGCCGAAACCGGGCCCCAGCCGGGCGCCGAATCGTACCCCGCCAGACTACCCGGCGCCGCCGCGTCGCGCCATGTTCTCGGCGACCGGCTTCACGCCGAAACCAGGCGAAGCCCGCCAGCTTCGGCTATGTAGAAATGTCTGTCGATAGCGAATTAAGTTGTCCGGTTTTGATAGCACATCAAGTGTCCGCTTCTTCTGGTTCTGTTCTCCTGTGGTCATGTGGGCGAGGCGAAGCGTCGTCCACATGTCCACAGGCTGCGCCGCCGAGCGGATTCAGGCGGCGCGAAGCATCTGTTTGAGCAGTCCTTTTTCGTCGTAGCGGCCGATGCATCTTGGCCCGTGGAAGAGGGCGTGGGAGCCGTCGGGGTAGGCGTGGACCCGAACCCGCGCCCTGACGAAATGCGGGCGCATCGGGGTTTCAGGGATCTGGAGCTTGAGCGTCCGGTAGGAGACGCAATTGTCGTTGCCGACCTGCCGCTCCTCCTGCACGCACAGGATCTCGTCGAGGTCGACGCCCGGGATCGGGGTGAAGGCCGATCCTTCGCCGGTCGGCTCGATGGCGAAGCGCGCGTTGTAGGCGGGCCGGTAGAGGTCGCGGATGAAAGCGTTGGCCGCCTCGACGGTCGTGATCCCGGCGAGGCGGAGCTCCTTGACCAGACGATCCTGAAGCGTGTGGAAAGCCCGTTCTGAACGACCGCGCGCCTGCGGCGAGAATGCCCCGATGTGCTCGACCCCAAGCTGCTTGAGCGCCCGGCCGACCTGCGTGGGATGGTCCCGGTCGATCTCGCCCGCCTTCGAGGTCTGGAAGTAGTGGCTGCCGCGGTCGGTGTAGAGGCTCATCGGCAGGCCGTGCTCCGAGAAAACCTCTTTCAGCGCCCGCAAGGTCGAGTGCGTGCCTTCCTCTTCCACGAGAAAGGCCGAGTAGATCGCGCCGGTCGCATCGTCGAGCGTCACGATCAGATCGAGCGCCGGCTGGCCCTCGAGCCAGGCATGCCGCGAGCCGTCCTGATGCAGCATCATCCCCGGCAGCGGACGCCGCTCGCGCTTCCTGCGATGCGCCCCCTTGCGCGGCGCCTTCGCCACGACCCCCTTCCACTGCAGATGCAGCTTCAGCCATGTGTAGCCCCAGCCGAAGCCGTGGTCCTTCACCAGATGCTCGTGGAAGTGCTTGACCGTGAAGCCCTGGTAGCGCTCGCGGTAGAGCCGCTCCACTTCCTCCGCGCGGTCGACCGGAACCCGCTTGCCGGACGCCTTGCCAAGCCGCCGATCGAGCAGGCCGGCCTCACCCTCCTCGTCGTAGCGGCGCGTCCATCGCCGAAAGGTCCGGACGTCGACCCCGAGCAACTCCGCCGCCTCCTCCTGATTGAGCTCCGCCGATTCCCAACGGTGAAAAAGATTCAAAAACATCGCCATCCGCACACCCTGAAGGGCTCCCGTCCGGCGCATCCCGACCCCCAAAGGGCCGCGAAGCTACCGGACAGATCGTGCGCTACCAAAACCGGACATATCGTCTGCTACCGACAGGCTATGTAGAAATGTCTTGCCACGATTCTGTTTGTCAGATAGGTTGATCATCATGGGCTCGATGAGGAGCACGCGATGTCCGACCCCGCCGAAACGTCCTCGCAGCCGCCTCGCCGTTTGCCAAGGCGGGGGCGCCGTCTTCGCGAGGAGCGAAGCGACGCGGCGATCCAGACGCGCCCGCCGCCTTCGACAACCGGCGGATCGTCGCGCGGAGCGTCTCGAATCCCAGGCTCGGCGGCGTCTGGATCGCTTCGCTCACGATCGCGATGAAAGTAGCGGAAGCTTGATCGTAATTTTTCCGCCCCGATCGCCCGCAAGCCCTTGCAAAGAAACGAATCGCGGAAGGAAATTGAAGCTTTTTGAAAGAAATGGCAGGAATTGGAGGGGCGTTTGAAAGCCTTTGAAAGCCTTTGAAAGCCTTTGGAAGCTTTTGGAAGCGCAGTTGAAGCCGCTCGCGCGGCGCAGCAACAGGCCAATCCCAGGCGCTCGGGGCGCGCGACCTCTTCGCGAAGCTAACGACGCCTCGTCAGAGAGCGCCCGGCGCCGGCGCCCGACGGCCGCGGTAGCCGGCGTAGGCGAGGCCGAGGAAGCCGAGGCCCATCAGCGCCCAGGTCGAGAGCTCCGGCACCGAGGTCGCGATCTGGGCGATCTCGAAGGAGTTGGTGGTCGTGACCGGATCACCGAAGCCCTCGTAGACCTGAATGCCGACGATGTCCGCCGAATTGTCGCCGAACGTCCAGCGGCCGTTGGTCAAGGCGCCGTAGATGGTGCAGGTCCCGCTACAGACCGGGTCGGGAGCGCCGCTGACGGCTGCGAGTTGAGAGCCCGTGAATATCTCCGACCCGCCGCCCGAAAGGAGGATTGTGAGCGTGTTCTGGTCGTCCAGCGATCCGAGGTAGACGCTCACGTCCCAGGCCGGTGCGAAAGTGAAGGTCTCGCTCTGGCCGGGAAGGACGGCGAAGAACTGTCCCGCGGTCTGGGTGTTGCCGCTGATCCCGGGGGCTGCGACGCAATTGACGCCAAAGCATTGCGTCCCATAGTTCGTCGGATAGAGGCTGCCGCCTCCCGTGCCCGGGTTCCCGGTGCTGAAGTCCGTGTAGAGCGTCTCGTTGGGCGGCAGCGTGTAGAGCGGATAGGCCCCGCCGAAGGACGAGAACGAAATGCTTGTCGCGTGAGCGTTCGCAGCCCATGCGAGAATGGCGGCTGTGACGCCCGCCGACAGAAAACGCCGAAGCACGACTTCCCCCAAACGCTACATCACTTCGGTGGAAGCTACCGGTCGGTTGCATCGAAGTCAACAGGAAGTAACGAGTTGTTAACTTGCGCCGCGACGGGCGGCGGCGCGTCACATTTCCCGGTCTGCTGCGAGGGTTAGAGCACCTTGCCCGGGTTCATGATCCCCTTCGGATCCAGCGCTGCCTTGACGGCGCGCATGACCGAAAGCGCGCCCGGGTCCTTCGTCCGCGCCAGGAGGTCGCGCTTCAGTTGTCCGATTCCGTGCTCGGCCGAGTACGAGCCGCCCATCCTGAGAACGATGCCGTGCACCACCTCGTTCATCGCCTCCCAGCGGGCGAGGAAGGCCGCCTTGTCGGCCCCGACCGGCTGCGACACGTTGAAGTGGATGTTGCCGTCGCCGAGGTGGCCGAAGGCGCAGACCCGGGCGCCCGGCATGAACGCCTCGACCGCCCGCGTCGCCTCTTCGAGAAACGCCGGCGTCGCGCCGACCGCGACCGAGACGTCGTGCTTGATCGAACCGCCCTCGGGAAACTGCGCCTCCGGGATCGACTCGCGCAAGCTCCAGAATGCGTGCCGCTGGTCGAGCGAGGCGGCGACCGCCGCGTCCTCGATCACGCCTGCTTCGAGCGCGCTTTCGAGCATCCCCTCGAAGGCTTCGCTGAGGCCCCCTGCGATCTGCGACGAGGCCTCGATCAGCACATACCAGGCGTGGTCGCCGCTCAGCGGCGCGCGGGCGAAGCCATGGGCGACCGTGATGTCGTAAGCGAAGCGGGCGATGAGTTCGAAGCTCGTCACGCCCGAGCCCAGCCGCTCGCGCGCGCGCTTGAGGAGATCGAGCGCCTTCGCCGGGTTTTCGAGGCCGACGAAGGCGGTGGCGCGGGCGCGCGGATTGGGAAAGAGCCGCAGCGACGCCGCTGTGACGAGCCCAAGCGTGCCTTCCGATCCGATGAAGAGGCTCCGCACGTCGTAGCCGGTGTTGTCCTTGCGAAGCTTGGTCAGCGCGTTGACGATGCGTCCGTCGGCCAGCACCGCCTCGACCCCGGTGACGAGGTCGCGCGCGTTGCCGTAGGCGATCACGGTCACGCCGCCGGCGTTGGTCGCCGTGATCCCGCCGATGGTGCAGGTCCCCTCGGACGCGAGCGATAACGGAAAGAGGCGGTCGGCGGCGAGCGCAGCCGCTTGCGCCTCGGCGAGCGTCACCCCGGCCTCGCAGATCATCACGTCGGCGTGCGGGTCGACGTCGCGGATCGCCTTCAGCCGCGAGGTCGAGAGGATGATCTCGTCGCCCGTCTCGTCCGGGGTCTGGCCGCCGACGAGCCCGGTGTTGCCGCCCTGCGGCGTGACCCCGACGTTCGCCGCGTCGCACCAGGCGAGAACCTTCGCGACTTCGGCCGTCGAGGCCGGACGCACGAGCGCCAGCGCCCGGCCGCGATAGAGGCCGCGCGGCTCGACCAGCGCCCCCGCCATCAGGTCGGGATCGGCGATCGCATGCGTCGGACCGACGATGCCGGCAAGCGCCGCGAGGGCGGCCTGACGGTTCTCTTTCATCCGAGGAGTCTCCGGGCCTTCGCCTTCGGCCGGGGGCGGCGGAAGACGGCGGCGATCTCGACATGGGGAGAAAAGCGGAACTGGTCAATCGGCGCGACCGTCCCGATCTGGAAGCCGCCGTCGATCAGGACGCGTGCGTCGCGGGCGAAGGTCATTGGGTTGCACGATATCGCGACCACGATCGGAACGCTGCTCGCCGCAAGTTGCCGCGCCTGAGCCTCGGCGCCCGCCCGGGGCGGATCGAAGAGCGCGCCGTCGAAGGAGGCCAACTCGGCTGCGGCGAGCGGCCGGCGGACAAGATCGCGCGTCTCGACCGCGATCGCCTTGAGGCCCGGCGTTCCGCCCGCGCCTCGCGCCAGCGCGCGGACGGCGGCGGCGTCGGAGTCGACTGCGAGGACCTCCGAGAAGCGCGCGAGACGGAGCGCGAAGGCGCCGGCGCCGCAGAAGAGGTCGGCGACCTTCTTCGCCCCGCGAAGCGCCTCGAGGGCGATTGCCGCTAGGGCCGCCTCGCCGGCCTCCGTCGCCTGCAGGAAGCCGCCCGGCGGCAGCGCGACGAGCGCCTCCCCGAAGGCGACGCGAACCGGGCGGCGTTCGACGAGCGCGAGACCGTGGTTCGCGATCCGGGCGAAGTCGAGCGCCTCTGCCGTGCGAACGAGCTTCCGCGTTTCGGCGAGGCCGAGCGGTCCTGAGCCGCGGAGGTCGACGTCGAGCCCTTCGAGCGTCGCCGTGACAGAGATGTCGAGCGGCTTTCCTACGCCCCGCAGATCGGCCGCGACCGCCCGCGCCGCCGCGACCGCGCCCTCCAGCCCAAGCGCGAACAGGGGGCAGGCGTCGATCGCGACGATGTCGTGCGTGCGGGCCCGCATGAAGCCGACCTCGTCCGGGGCCCCATGAGGAAAGCCGGCGTGGAACGTCGCGCGGCGCCGCCCGAGGCCATGGGCGTCGATCAGCGGGCCGACCTCGGCGTCGATCTTTCTCAGCGCCAGCGCCTCGACGACGAGGCCCCGCTTCCACGCGCGATAGAGCGCAGGCGCCATGTGCTGCGCGGCGCAGCCGCCGCAGCGTCCGAACCACGGACAGATGGGCGCCGCCCGCTCGGGACTCGCGCTGAGGATTTCGAGGAGGCCGGCCCCGGCGTCGCCCTCCCGCGCGCGCACGCGTTCGCCGGGCAGGGCGCCGGCGACGATTGCGCCGGATGCCGTCAATCCGTCGCCGCGCGGGTCGAGGCCGACGATGTCGCGCTCGGCGACTGCGTCAGCCATGGCGGGCGGCGATCAGGAATTCCGCCGCGCCCCCGCCGCCGAGGATCGGCGAGGGCATGAGGCCGAGGATCGTCCATCCCTCAGCCTCGACGCACGCCCGGACTTCGGCGCAGGCGCGCTCGAGCGCGGCTTCGCTCCTGACCCGTCCCTTGACGAGGTCGGCGCGGCCGACCTCGAACTGCGGCTTGATCAGGCTGACGCACCAGGCCCTGTCCGCGGCGAGGGCCAGGGCATGGGGGAGAACCAGCCGTTGCGAGATGAAGCTGACGTCGAGGACGATCGCCTGCGGCCGAAGCCCAAGCATCGCCGCCGTGACCGCGCGCGCGTCGGTCGCCTCGAGCGAGCGCACGCGGGGGTCGGATTTGAGGATCGGGTCGAGCTGTCCGCGGCCGACTTCGACCGCAACGACAGAAGCCGCGCCGCGCCGGAGAAGCACGTCGGTGAAGCCTCCGGTCGAAGCGCCGACGTCGAGGCAGGCGAGCCCGGCCGGATCGAGACCGTAGGCGTCGAGGGCGGCCGCGAGCTTGACACCGCCGCGCGACACGTAAGGGTGGGGCGCCTTGGCCTCGACGGCGGCGTCGTCGGCGATTGCTTCCGAGGCCTTGCCGAGGGGCCGCCCGTCGACGCGCACGAGCCCGGCGGCGATGGCGGCCTGCGCCCGCGCGCGGGTCGGAAAGCAGCCCTTCTCGACGAGGACGATGTCTGCGCGCCTGCGCATGGGGAGCGCCTTTGGGGGGAGGAAGCCCCCCGCGCTTATCATGGCGCGGCCGGGTTCGTCATCTCGATCGGCGGACGGTTCATGCGGCTTCTGACGCGCGCCACGATGGCCGCGTAGACAACGAAAACCACGCCCGCGCTGACAAGGCTCTCCGCCGCCGTCGCGACCGGCTGGAACGCCGCCAGTTCGGCGAGGCCGAGCGGCAGGAAGAGCGCGAGCGCGGTCCCGAGGCCAGGATTGTAGCAACGCAGGTGGCCGCCTGCGCAATGTGCAGCGCCGCGTTGGCGATGAGGAAATAGGCCGCGAACACGCCCCAGCCGGGGCTGACGCGCGCGGTCAGCCAGAGGTCCGCCGCGAGCAGCGCCCAGACGCCGACGATGTTGATCCAGAAGACGTCGGCGAGGGTCAGGATTTCGTGGCCGCCACCCAGACGCAGATTGACGAAGCGGCGGAAGCGGTCGGCGTCATGCTCCTCGTATTGATGGATCATGTAGACGGGCAGCGCGAGCGCGACGAGCGTCGTCGCGCCGTTAGGGCCCGCGGGGAAGAGGGGCGTCAGGACCAGGAGGACGAGCCCCGCAAGGAAGCCGCCATAGACCCAGTTCGCGACGAGCCGGTCAAACATCAGAAGCCCTCCCATCATCGGCGCGCGGCCGATCATGCACGTCTGGCTCGCGCGAGCCCGACCGCGCCTCCGCCTGTGGACAGCGGGGAACGCGCGTTCTCCCGCCGATATTGGCTATTGACTGCAACCTCCAGTCGATTACATTTTCACCAAAAGGCGTAGAAGCTTGGGGGCGGGATACTCCTATGCGAAGGCTTTTGTTGACGATCGGGTTGTTGACGGCGGCATCCGGGGCGGGCGCCTCCACAGATCTTTCCGGCGCGAATCCGAGCGTCTTTCGCCAGTCCGTGCTGACCGGCGACCCGGCGAGTGCGTCGTTCCGGTTCGACCCTGCATCGACCGACACGACGTCCGCCGATGATCTTTCCGTCGTGATCGACGATGCGCTGCGCGCCGGGACAAAAGTCGCGGCTCCGGCCGCCGTCAAGAACGACCGTTTCAGCTGGGTCTTTCTCCTGATCGCGTTCGCGGGCCTCACCGCCGTCTTCGCCGGTAGGCGTTCGAGCGGCAGCGGGCTGATCTCCGGCTGACGCCTCCGCCTCCCGCGAGACGAGCGCCTTCGACTCGATCGAACGCCATGAAGCCGCGTGTCAGGCCGGCGGTCGCAGGACGGGCTCGATCAGAATTTGAAATGGAAGCCCGCGGTGATGAGGTTCATGGCGACGCCGACTTGCCGCGGATACCAGGAATACGCCCATAAGCTCGGGTAGGAGCCCTGATAGAAGGAATTGTTCGCGAAGTTTGCGTTTTGCGTCTCGAGCCGTCGGTACTCGATGGAGATGATCGCGTTCGGGTTCCAGAGGTAGGCAAGGCCCCCGCCTGCCGTCCAGCCCGGCTCGGTCCTGCTTTCTGAGAAGAACGGCCCGCTGATCTCGGTTTGCGCGAACGCGACGCCGCCCGTGCCGTAGACGACGAAGCGGTCGCCGAACACATAGCCGGCGCGGGCGCGGGCGCTGCCGAAGGCGTTGACTTCAGCCTTTCCGCCGTATGGGAAAAACAGATAATTGGCGTTGCCCTGAACGAGCGAATAGGACGCGTCCACAGCCGGTCCGAGGACAAACGATCCGATCTGATAGTTGTAGCCACCCTCGCCGCCGAACGTAAACCCTTGCGCGTTGCCGAGGAGGCGCCCGGCGTTGCCGCTGAACTGGGCGCTCTGATAGCCGATGGTGGGCTTGACGAAGAAGCCGGTCCACGACGGCGTGAGCGTCGCCGAATAGTTCGGCACGAGCCAGTTGAGCGGCGCCGGAAGGCTGCCAACGCCGGCGACCGGCTGCGGCACGATCGGCAGGTCGTCGCCCTTCGCCGCGCCGCCCGCGATCGCTAGAGAGGCGCCGAGCATTGCTGCGAGGAATGAAGAGCGGGCCGCGTTCATTGCCTCCGTCCTTTGCCAGGTCGCCGTCCGTCCGCCGCGCGGAGTTGCACGCCAGAGAATTCTGTCAAACTTATGGCCGGTTGCCTGCGCCCAGTCAAACGCGCGGGGGCAGGCCCGCGAGCTTGCTCCGGTTCCCGAGCGTCGTCGCCTCTTTCCGAGCCTTTCTTGCCGCGGCGCCCGCGCGCGCTTAAAGATTCGAGTTGGCGGCTCTTCGACGGAGGGATCGGTGAAACTCGTTCTGCCCATCGCTCTCATGGCCTCTCTCGCGGCTGGCGGCGCCGAGGCCTCGACGAAATGGACGTGGACCTGCACGGGGCCCGATTTCGAGGCCAAGGGCGAATTCGTGACCGTCGACACGCCCGACGCCGACGGCTTTTACGCAATCACCGCCGTCACGGGCGAAGCGAACGGCGCCGCGATCACGAAGCTCCAGCCTGCCGGAAGCGCGATACCGGGCAACGAGGGTTGGCCGGTCGACGACCGCGTGCGCGCGACGGAGCCGCAACTGTCCCACAGCGGCTTCGGCTTTGCGGTGGCCGACGGATCCCACGTCAATCCGTTCTACGGAAAGCGTTTCAAGCCGCCCGGCTTTCTCGCGGTGATCACGACGCGCGACAAGTGGCGCGAACCGCGCGTCGCGTTCAAGGCGGAGCGGGCGCCCTGAGGTCGGATCCACCGGCGCGCGTTCGGCGAATACCGCAATCGATCAGGGGGCTGCCCGGCTTCGGGCTCAGGGGAAACCGGACGTGAGATCACGCATCGTTGCCGCTTTCCTGACGGTTGTCGCATGCGCTTGCGATAGCTCCTTCGCGGCGGAGCAATCCGCAAGCCAACCTCTCTCGTCGCTTGCTTCGAAGACTCTGGCGGGGGCGTACTTTCCTGTCACCAGGTTGCAAGGCTTCCCAGGCGTCTTCAGCGACTATGGGGTTCTCCAGGCCGACGCCGAATTGTGTGGCCTCGCCATGCCGGCGCCGGTCAAGAGCTTCTATGACAAGGACCTCAAAACCTTCAGCCCAGACCAGCAGACCCTGATCGTCAGCACGGTCCAATGGGCGCGCGGCCAGCAAAAGCAGCGTTTCGCCGATCAGTTGAGATCGAGCACGATGGCCGCCGTATGCGACCATGAGAAAGGCGTGTTTCAATTTCTGATCGCCGATTTTCCCCTCAGCGAGATCGACAACGTCTTCAAGATGCTCGGCGAGTGGGAGGCGGTGTCCGCGGTCTGTCAGGTCGGCGAAGCCGGTCTTCCGCCGATCTTCGAAAAGGCGAAGCGGCTCGGCGTGTCGATCGCGGAGGTCGAAAACAACAAGCAACGCTACGAGTTCTGGAAAAACCGCGCTCTTCTGCGGCTGGGCGCAACCCAAAGCGTTCGGGATACGAACCCGGCCTACACCGCCGGGCCTCTGTGCGCTGGAGCGGCGTTGACCTACGAGGCTCTCGGCGAGGAATACGCCAAAAGCGTCTCGCCCGATCCGAAGTGACGCTTGAAGCGAGCGGCGTCGATCGGGTTCATCGCGCTTTTCCCTTCTCCCCGCGAACGTCCGCGAACGGGGAGAAGGACGCGTCAGCGCGTCCGCTTCAACGGAGCACGCAATCGCTCGCGGCTCACCCGCAGACGCGGACCCCATTACGCCACCAGCAGCGGTAACCGGGGCGATAGGCGTAAGGGTGATAGTAGGGGGCAGGATAGGGCCGGTAGGCGTAATAGCCGCCGCCTCCCATCGGATGGCAATGCCCGTAGGGTCCGCGCGTCCATCCAGGGCCGCAGCCCATGTTGACGAGGGTCGTCGCCGACGGCGCGTCGGAGAGCGTCGGAAACGGCATCGCGCTCGCCGGGGCGACGGCGAGACCGATGAGCGCAAGCGCAGGCGCAATCGAAGTCATTCGCATGGGAAGCACACCCTTTCTGTTTCAGGCGGCCTCGGGATAGCATCGCCAGTTTGAACCGCTTCTGAACGGCGCCGGCCGTTCAGTCCAGCGACTTGCGGAAACGCAGGACGCTTAAGCCCAGCAGAACGAGGCCGAGGCCTGCCAGCGCCGCCATCTGCGGCCAGAGCACGTCGAGCCCTACGCCCTTCAGGAACGTCCCCCGGATGACGACGAGGTAATAGGTCATCGGGTTGATCTTCGCCAGCCATTGCATCGCCGCGGGCATGGTGGCGATCGGGAAGCTGAAGCCCGACAGGATGAACGCCGGATTGATGACGAAGAAGTTGGTGGCGAACGCCTGCTGCTGGGTGCGGCAGAGGGTCGAGATGAGGAGGCCGATCCCCAGCACGCTGAGCAGATAGAGCGAGGTGCCGAGAATGAGCACGAGCGGATTGCCGACGAAGGGGATCTCGAACCACAGCGTTCCCACGACGGCGACCCCCGCGGTCAGCGCCAGGCCGACGCAGAAGAAGGGGACCATCTTGCCGATGATGAACTCGAGCGGCCGGATCGGCGTCACCATGATCTGCTCGAGCGTCCCGATCTCGCGCTCGCGCACGACCGCGAAGGCGGTGAGGTTCACGACCATGACGAGGGTGAGCGTCGCGATGACGCCCGGAACGAAGAACCAGCGGCTGTTGAAATCGACGTTGTACCAGGGTCGCGGCTCGAGGCTCACCCTTGGCGGCGGAGGCGTAGCGGGATGGGCGCGCCGGTTCAGGTCCTGCCCAACGTCCTCAGCGTAGGTCGAGACGATCTGGCTGACGTAGGAAAGGGCGATAAGGGCGGTATTGGAGTTCGAGCCGTCCACCACCACCTGGGCCGGCGCCGAAAGCCCCTTGCGCAGGTCTTCCGCGAAGCCCGCATGAATGACGATCGCCACGACCGCATCGGCACGATCGATCGCGTTGCGCACATCCTTTTCGTCCTTCGCGGCCCCGACGATGTCGAACCGGCCGCTCGCCACGAAATGCGAGATGAGCTCGCGGCTCTCCTGGCTATGGTCGAGGTCGAGCACGATGGTCGAGACGTGATAGACCTCGAAGGTCGCCGCGTAGCCGAAGATGATCATCTGAATCAGCGGCGGGATGATCAGTCTCAGTCGCGCCTGCCGGTCCCTGAGGAGCTGGATGAACTCCTTGCGGACGAGGTTGACGATGCGGCCCCACATCGGCGTGTCCTCCAGCCTTCAGCCCAACGTCTTCCGGAACGCGCGCGACGCGAGCCAGCCCATCAGCACGGCGTAGACAGCGAGGAAGGCGACCGGCGCCACGAGGTCGCCGAGTCCGCTTCCCTTGAGAAAGATCGATTTGAGGATGGTGAAGTAGTAACGGGCCGGCACGAGATAGGTGATGGCCTGGATGGCGGGAGGCATCTGCTCGATCGGAAAGGCGAAGCCCGAGAGCAAGGTCGTCGGCAGGAGCGTGACGATGAGGGCGATCTGGCTCGCGCCGATCTGGCTCCTGATGCTGGCCGAGATGAAATAGCCGAGGCCGAGCACGACGATCAGGAAGAGCGAGGTCGTCAGGAACAGGGTCGAGACCGCGCCGCGGAAGGGCGCCTCGAACCAATAGACCGCGATGACGAGGCAGAGCGCGGCGTCGAGGAGGCCGATCACGAAATAGGGCAGCATCTTGCCCGCCATGAGCTCCATCCGCGTGACCGGCGTCGAGACGAGAACCTCCATCGTGCCGCGCTCCCATTCGCGCGAGATCGTGAGCGAGGTGAGTTGCGCCCCGACGAGCGCCATCACGAGCGCCACAACGCCCGGAATGATGAAATTGCGGCTGACGAGGTCCTCGTTGAACCAGACGCGGTATTGCGCCACCGCGGGGACGACGGGGGGCGGCTGACCCATCGTCTCCGTCCGCTCGAGCTCGACGTTGCCCGAATAGCCGCCGACCACAGCCTCCGCGTAGCCGAGCGCGATCGTTGCGGTGTTGTCGTCGGTCGCGTCGAGGATCGCCTGCACCGAGGCTGCGTTCCTGGAGGCGAGATCCTGCGAGAAATCGGGCGGCACGACGATCGCCATGCCGCAGCGGCCCGCGTCGACCGCGCGCTTGACGGCGGCGTAGTCGCGAGCCGTTTCGACGATCGTGAAATATTGCGAGGCCTGGAAGGCCTTGAGCAGCGCCTCGCTCTCCTGGCTGCCCTCGCGGTCGAAGACGCAGATCGGCACATGCTTGATGTCGAGATTGACGCCGTAGCCGAGCAGCGCCATCTGCATGAGCGGCATCAGCAGGACGACCATGAGGCTGCGCGAGTCGCGCAGGATCTGGATGACTTCTTTCCTGGCGACCGCCCGGATCCGGCGCGCGTTCATGGCGCGGGCCTCCCCTGGCCGGCGACAAGCTGGACGAACACGTCCTCGAGCGTCGCCTTGATCGGCTCGATCCGTGTCGTGGCGAGGCCGCGCGCGGCGAGGCGCTCCACGATCGCCGCCCTGTCGCGCGCCGCGTCGTCGACCACGACGTGCAGCGACGAGCCAAACGGGGCGACGTCGCGGGCGGGGGGCGCGCCTTCGAGCGCCTCCAGCATCGCGCCCGGATCGTCGCCCTCGATCAGCAGGATCTCGCCTCGGATCGCGCTCCTCTTCAGTTCGGACGGACTGCCGAGCGCGACAAGCCGGCCGCCATTGATGAGCGCGATGCGATTGCAGTATTCCGCCTCGTCCATGTAGTGGGTGGTGATGACGACGCAGACGCCATCGCCGGCGAGCGCGTAGATGAGATCCCAGAAGCGGCGCCGCGAGTTGGGATCGACGCCCGATGTCGGCTCGTCGAGGAACAGGATCGCCGGCTCGTGCAGCACGGCGCAGCCGAGCGCGAGCCGCTGCTTCCAGCCGCCGGAGAGGTCGGCGGCGAGCGCGCTCTCGCGGCCCCTCAAGCCCGCCATGCCGACGGCGAAGTCGAGCCGGGCCTTGAGCCGCGCGCCCGTGACGCCATAGATCCCGCCGAAGAAGGTCAGGTTCTCCATCACCGTCAGATCGTCGTAGAGGGAGAATTTCTGCGACATGTAGCCGATGCTGGCGCGCACCTTCTCGGGCTCGCGGGCGACGTCGAGGCCTGCGACCTCCGCCCGCCCGGCGCTCGGGCGCAGAAGGCCGCAAAGGATGCGGATCGTGGTCGATTTTCCCGCCCCGTTCGGCCCGAGGAAGCCCATGATTTCGCCGCGCCGCGCCTCGAAGCTCACGTCGTTGACGGCGACGAAGGCGCCGAAGCGCTTGACCAGGCGCTCGGCGCGAATGCGGACCTCGCCGTTCGCTTCGCTCATGTCTCCCCGCCGGTCAGAAGCGAGACGAACAGGTCCTCGATCGAGGGCGCGATGCGCTCGATCTCGTCGATCGGAACGGCTGCGGCTAGGAGGGCCCTTTCAAGTTCGCCCATGCGCAGGGCCGCAGTGTCGACGACGACGTGCACGCTGTCGCCCATCAGGATGACGCCTTTGACGCCTTCGCAGTTCTGGACGGCGTCGCGCGCGGCCCGCGCCTCGGGCGAGGAAACGGCGATAATCTCACCCGGCATCAGGGCTTTCAGCGCGGTCGGCGTGTCGCAATAAAGCATCCGCCCGGCCCGCAGGAGCCCGAGGCGCCCGCACCGCTCAGCTTCGTCGAGATAGGAAGTGGCGACCACGATCGCGACGCCCTCGCCGCGCAGCCCGTAGAGGATGCGCCAGAAGTCGCGGCGCGACACCGGATCGACGCCCGCGGTCGGCTCGTCGAGCAAGAGGACTCTCGGCGTGTGGATGAGCGCGCAGGTGAGGCCGAGCTTCTGTTTCATGCCGCCGGAGAGCTGGCCCGCGCGGCGCCTGCGAAACGGCGTCATGCCGGAGGCGGCGAGCAGGCGCTCGGCCCGCTCGTCGCGATCCTTGCGGGCGA
Organism: uncultured Alphaproteobacteria bacterium; assembly: GCA_963829505.1. Classification (GTDB taxonomy): domain Bacteria; phylum Pseudomonadota; class Alphaproteobacteria; order Rhizobiales; family Beijerinckiaceae; genus Roseiarcus. Next base: position 1,149,496 of record CAWHIL010000003.1, on the reverse strand, counting down.
TGCCGAAGAGCTCGGCGAAGAATTCGATGTTCTCGTCGACCGTCAGGTCCTCGTAGAGGCCGAACCGTTGCGGCATGTAGCTCACGCGCCCTCGCACCCGCTCCGGGTCGGCGACGGCGTCGACGCCCTCGATCAGGATCGAGCCCTCGTCGGGCGCCATCACCGCCGCCAGAAGACGCATGATCGTCGTCTTGCCGGCGCCGTCGGGACCGACGAAACCGAACACCTCGCCTGGCGCGCAGGCGAAGCTCAGGCGCTCCACCGCGACCTCGCCGCCAAATCGCTTCACGAGGCCGCGGACCTCGACGGCGGGACGCGCGTCCGCGCTCATGTCTGGCCGGGCGTCCGGACTGGGATCTTCGCGTCGGCCGGCAGGCCGGGGACGAGCTCGTGGGTCGGATTGTCGATGTCGATCCGGATGCGGTAGACGAGCGTCACGCGCTCGGCGTGGGTCTCGACGCTCTTCGGCGTGAACTCGGCCTGCTCCGAGATGAACGAGATCCGTCCCGCATATTGCTTGCCCGGAAACGAGTTGGTGGTCACCGTCGTCGCCTCGCCGAGGCGGATCTTGCCGACGTCGGTTTCGTTGACGTAGGCGCGCAGCCACACGTGGCCGATGTCGGCGAGCGTCACGATGGCGGCGCCGGGAGACACGACTTCGCCGATCTCGGCCTGCCGCACCAGGATGACGCCGTCGAACGGCGCGGCGAGCGTCGTATAGCCGAGCGTGATCTTCGTAAGATCGAGATTCGCCTGAGCGGTCGAGATGGCGGCGCCGGCGAGAGCGACGTTCCTCTCGGCCACCGCCTCGAGCGCGTTGTCGCGATCGAGCGCGGCGCGCGCCTGTTCGAGCGCCGTTTCGGCGACGTCGCGCGCGTCAGTCGTGCCGGCGCCTTTCGTTAGCAGCGCCTGGGCGCGGTCGAACTCGAGCTGGCGAAGCGTCACTTCGGCCTGATCGCTGACGATCGTGCGGCGCGTGGCGGCGACGTTCTGCTGGGCGACGTCGAGCTGCTTCCTCCGCTCGTCGAGCGTCGCCTGGGCGATCGCGACCTCCTGCCTGTAGTCGGCGTCGTCGACCTTCGCGAGCGCGGTCCCGGCCTTGACCGTCTGGCCTTCGTCGAACGGCAGTTCGACGATGCGCGACTGGACCGACTTGAAACTCAGGATGCTTTCGTGCGCCTCGATGTTGCCCGAGATGAGGATGAACGAGGGATCCGCCTGGCCGGCAATGAGCGCCCTCAGGCCGTCCTGGTAGCGATAAGCGGCGAGCCCCGCGAGAGCCAGAACCACAACGACCGCAAGAACGACCCGCCGCATGCCCGTCACAAACCTTGGACTTCAGGAGACGCGCTCTTCGACGGCCGCGCGTCTGTGGCGCGTCTTTTGCGGCCGGACCGTCGCGCGCCGTTTGATCGAGGTCAAGACGCTTCGTCGCAGGGGCGGGCGCCGCATTCTCGCTCGAGCTCCACGAAAGGGCGTCAGTCTTCGTCGTCGCCAGGTCCCAGCAGCGACTGCGGGATCGACACTCGGGGCTCGCGGCCGGACGCCGCCCCGAATTCGAAGTCCGCGCTGATTTTCAGGGCTTCGTTCAGGCGCATCGGACCGCAGAGCCAAGCGAATCCGTCGCGATCAATCACCTCGACGGTGAAGATCGGCGCCGAGGGCGCGACTTCCGACAGCTTTCGGTGCATCGTTTGACCCGGGGTTCCCCGGCGCCAATATCGATGAACCGCAAACGGCGCGAATTGATCGCCGTCAAGCGGCTTGCGAGAAAATCCCGAAAGACGGAGAAAGCGCGTTCCGTTACGTGATCACGCAAGCGCCGCTGCTTCCTGCGCTGCGTTTTTCGGAACAAGGGCGTGATATCGGGCGTCGGACTCAGGTTCTTGATCCGTTAACGAACACGATCGCGAGAGCGAGCCAGGCGATGAGCATGGTCGAGCCGCCGATTGGCGCGGCCATCGGAAACAGGCGTCCCCCGAGAAAGGCGCTTGAGGCGAGGTCGGCGGCGAAGAGAGCGGTCCCCGCCGCCAGCACGAAGCCTGCGACGCCAAGAGCGCGCGAAGCGAGATGCCGCGCCTGGGCCGCGACCGCAAGGCAAGCGGCCGCGTGCATGATGAGGAAGAGCGCCGCGGTCCTCGCGAGATCGCCGCCGTTCTGGTGGACGGCGGCCGCCGCCAGAGCCACGCCCGCGGCGCCCATGAGGGCGGCGACGGCGGAGAGGACGGCGGGCGAACGGTTCAAGCAATCCTCCAGGCCGGCGGCGATCCCATGAGAGCGTGAGGAAGCGCTCGCCCCCGGTCAAGGCCCGATGTCCCGCCGAATGTCCGCCCGCGGGCTTGTCGGGGGAACAAAGTTCTTCCATTCTTCATTGTTGCGACGCTTGGGCGAGCAATCGCGCCGCATGGACGAAGGGACAAACTGAAATGGCGTCGAAGGGTCTGGTGGAGACGTCGCAGGCGATCGCGAGCGCAAATCTCGCCTCGGGAGTGGACGCGGCGCTGACCATCGCCGCGCGCTCGCAAGCGCTCTTCTCGCCGCTCGGCGAGCCGTTCGACAAGGCGGCCGAGGCCTACCGGATGGTGGCGGAGAAGGTTGACGCTGCGGTCGAAGGCGCGTTGGCGGCCCAGTCCGCCTGGGGAGAGTTCGTGCTTAGGGCCGCCTTCGGGCGCGTGCGCTCGGCCGCTGACGTGTCGCTCGGCCTCGCTGTGGTCGCCGAGGCGGCGTCCGGGCCCGCGCGTCGAAAGGTGCGGGCCAACGCCCGCCGCCTCACCGGGTTCTAAGGCGCGACGCGACGGAATGGATCTCGTCCACCACCTCGAGGGCTATCTGGCGGCCTACGGCTATCTCGCCGTCTTCATCATCGTCGGCATCGAGAGCGCCGGCGTGCCGCTGCCTGGGGAGACGATCCTGGTCGCCGCCGCGATTCTCGCGGGGCAGGGCAAGCTGCATCTTTGGGGCGTGATCGGCGCGGCCGCGGCGGGGGCGATCCTCGGCGACAATTGCGGCTACTGGATCGGGCGCGAGCTCGGTTTCCCGATCGTCTACCGCTACGGGCGCTACATCAAGCTCGACGAGCGGCGGCTCAAGCTCGGCCAGTACCTGTTTCTCAAGCAGGGCGGCAAGATCGTCTTCTTCGGCCGGTTCGTGGCGATCCTGCGCACCTGGGCGGCGTTCCTCGCGGGCGTCAATCACTTCAACTGGGAGCGGTTCTTTCTGTTCAACGCCGCGGGCGGCGTCGTCTGGGCGACGATCTTCGGCGTTGGCGGCTACGCGCTCGGGCGCGCCTTCGAGGTCTATGCGCGGCCTGTCGGAGTGGCCGTCCTGACTTGCGCCGTCGCCGGCTTCCTGATCGGCGGCTGGTTCGTGCGGCGCCACGAGGCGCAGCTCGAGGACGAGGCCGAGAGGGCGCTTCCCGGTCCGCTCGTCCCCCCGAAGCCGCCGCGATAAAAACGGCGAACCCTAGGCCTGGGGCCGCTCGACAGGGCCGATCCAGACCCGCTTCTCCTCCGAGCGGCGCAGGACGTCGACGCTGACGGTTCGGCCGATCGAGTTGGCGTCGAGGGCGCGCACAAGCTCGCTGACGCTGGTCACGCGCCGGGCGCCCATCGCGAGCACGATGTCTCCCGACAGCAGGCCGGCCTGAGCCGCCGGGCCCGCCTGATCGACCGCGATCAGCCGAGCGCCGCTGGGCTGCCCGATCCCGAGCCGCAACGCGATGCGGCGGGGAATCTCGGTCGTCGCCGCGCTGACCCCGATATAGGCCCGGCGCACGCGGCCATGCCGTGCGATCTCCCCGGCGATGAAATTGGCGGTATTGGACGCGACCGCGAAACAGATGCCTTGCGCGCCCATGATGACAGCGGTGTTGATGCCCACGACCTCGCCGGCGGACGATACGAGCGGGCCGCCTGAATTGCCGGGGTTGAGCGCCGCGTCCGTCTGCACGACGTCCTCGATCATGCGGCCGGTGCGGGACTTCAGCGAGCGGCCGAGCGCCGAGATGACGCCGGCCGTGATGGTCGCGTCGAAGCCGAGCGGATTGCCGATGGCGATGGCGATCTGGCCCCGCTTCAGTTTCGAGCTGTCGCCGAGCCGCGCCGCCGGCAGCGACACATCCGCTTCGACGCGCAGGAGGGCGAGGTCGGTGTCGGGATCGTCGCCGAGCACGCGCGCCTTCATCTCTCGCCCCTCGAGCGTGATCAACGAGACGACGCGCGCGCCCTGGACGACATGGGAATTCGTCAGCGCGAGCCCGTCCGACGAGACGATCACGCCCGAACCGGAGCCTGCGTTGCGGCCGGCGCGGCTGACGTCGATGCGCACGACGCTCGGACCGACCTGCTCGACGACATCGGTCACGATCCGCGAGTAGGCGTCGAGGGCGTCAGAGTCGGGCGACGACGTTGCGCCCGGCCCCTGCGGAGCGCTGTCGGAATCGAGGGCGAGAGAGACGGCGTTGTTGAACATGGCGGCGGATGTGGGGATTGGCGAATGCGATAACAAGCGCCCGTTTTCTCTTGAGGCTCGACACTGTGCGTCCCCCCTACGTAGATTCCCCAATTGCTTTGCAATGCCCGCTTTGAAAATCTCGGAGCGTCACCAGGGCTTGGGTAAAGTGTCGAAGTCGAGCACGCAGCGTTCGAGCGGATCACGGGTCGTGGTCCCGCGCAATGCAACCGCTTTGCATACGGCTGGCACGATGCTCGTGACTTCCACGTTCCTGAAATCGATGAACTGTAAGCAGGCCGCCGGCCTTATTGGCAGAGGCGGAGGGGCCGGGCCCGCCGCGGGCTTTGCTCCTGGTCGCGGGGTGAAAGGCCGGCGTGGCCGGAGCGGCCTTTCGTGGGACGGCTTCGGTCGTAACTTTTTCGGTGGCGACGACGATGAATAGAGGCAATGACTTCTGGGCGCCGCGCAGGCACGGGTTCGACGACGACCATCTCGAAACGCAGGCGAGGCGCGATCCCTCGCGAGCGCGCGGCGAACCGAGAGCCGTGGAGGCGCCGTTCGAGGGCGCGGCGTCTTTCGATGCGCAGCCGCCGGTCGATGCGACTGTCAAGTGGTTCAAGGACGACAAGGGTTTCGGCTTCGTCGAGCTCGGGAACGGGCAGGGCGACGCGTTTCTGCATGCGACCGCGCTTCATTCGGCGGGATACGATTCCATCTCGCCTGGCGCGCGGATGCAGGTCGTCGTCACCGCCGGAGCGAAGGGCGCGCAGGTGTCGCGGGTCGTCTCGGTCGACGTGTCGACGGCGACCGCGCCCACTCGTCAGTTCGACGCGCCGCGAACTGCGCGCCGAGCGGCTCCCGACCCGACCGCGGGCGAGCACCTCGAGGGCAAGGTGAAGTGGTTCAACGAGACGAAGGGCTTCGGCTTCGTCGCGGTGGACGACGGCGGCAAGGACGTCTTCATCCACATTTCGGCGCTGAAGGCCGCCGGAATTCCCCGTCTGAACGACGGCCAGCCCGTCAATATGCGGGTGGTCGACACGCCCCGCGGGCGCGAGGCGATTTCGATAAGCCTCTGAACGCCGCGCTCAGGACGTCATTGCGAGCGTGAGCGAAGCAATCTACCGCCGCCCCTTCGCGAGCGCTTCCAGGATTGCGCGCGCGCGCGAGGAGGCGAAGACGGACCTGACGTCCTGTCCGGTCCTGATGCGCCAGTTCGGGCGCTCCCGATCGGTCCCAGGCAGGTTGGTCGCGACGACCTCGCCGGCGAGATCGTCGCATTGGGCGCTTGCGAACATCGAGCCTGCGCCGCCGACGAACGCATGCACGGCGGCGGCGATCGCGTCGCCAATCGGGTCGTCCTCGGAGGGGCTCGCGTCGATCAGTCCCTCCGCAAGCAGCGCGGCGACGAGGGCCTCCTTCTCGGCGCGGCGCGTCGCGATCGCGCTCTCGGCCTGCGACAGCGAGCGGAGCCCGAGCGCCAGCAGTTCGGCGATGTCGGCGCCCCGCCACCAGCCGGCGAGCGTCGCGAGGTCGTGGGTCGCGACGCATGCGACCGAGAGCGGCGGATAGGCCGACGGCGGCGAGAAGCGGGCGCCCTCCCGCTCGAACCACAGGACCCGCATGCCTGGGATGCTGGCGCTCGTGAGACGGTCGCGAAACCCTTCTGGAACCGTGCCGAGGTCTTCGCCGACGACCACGCACTGGGCCCGGACGCTCTCGAGCGCGACGTGCCCGAGGAGATCGTCGAGCGGATAGGCGAGATAGGCGCCGTCAGCCGGCGCCGCGCCCTCGGGGATGAGAAAGAGGCGCTGGAAGCCCATTGCGTGGTCGACGCGCAACATGCCCGCGTGGCGCATGTTGGCGGCGTAGAGCGCGCTGAGGTCGCTCCAGCCGCGCTTTGCGCCGACGAGCGGGTTCGGCGCCGGCAGGCTCCAGTTCTGCCCCCGAATCGAGAACGGATCGGGCGGCGCGCCGACGGTTGCGCCGCGCGTGAGGCCGCCGCCATGCGCCCACGCCTCGGCGCCGTCCGGGGCCGCGCCGACGGCAAGATCCCGGTAGAAGCCGATGGCGAGCCCGCGGTCGCGCGCTCTTTGCGCCGCGCGGGCAAGCTGCCGGTCGGCGACCCATTGGCAAAAGAGCGCGAAGTCTACGCCGCGCAGGTCCTTGTCGATGGCCGCCGCGATGGCCGCCGGTTCGCCGTCCCGCAGGCCCGGGGCCCAAAGGCGCCATGTCTCGCCCGCTTCGCCGCCAGCGATCGCCTGAAAGGCGGCGAAGTTTCTGAGCTTCTCGCCGCCTTCGGCGACGAAGGCGCGGTACTCGGCGACGAGCCCGTCGTGCGGCCGCGCCGCGGCGACGCCGGCGAAGGCGCCATGCAGCGCCGCAAGAGCCGCCTGCTTGATCTTCCAGACCTCGGGATAGACGACGAGCCGCGCCGTCGAAGCCAGCGCCGCGACGGGCGCGAGCGCCGCAAGCGCCTCCTCGGCGGCCGAATCACGCGGCAGGTCGGGGTCGAAGGCGTCGATCAGGATCGGGTCGAGGAAGCGCCGGTCGGACGGATAATAGGGGCTCGCCCGCTCGCGGTCGCCCGGGAAGAGCATGTGCATCGGGCTCACGCCGAGGTAAGCCGCACCCGCCTCCGCCGCCGCTTCGCCGGCTTCCGCGAGCGTCGCGAAATCGCCGATCCCCTGATCGCCAGGTCGCCGCAAGGCGTAGAGCTGGGTGGTGACGCCGAACCTCCTGGCGCGCCCGTCCGGCGCGTAGCACCGGGCGGGAGCGACTGTCAGCGCCGAACCGATCCCGCCGACGATGAGCTTATGGCGCCCGAGCGGCAGATCGGGCAGCGCGACGTTTCGCTCGATCGTCGCGCGGCCGTCGGGAAGGTCGACCGCGCGCCCCTCGCCTTCGAGCGCGCGCCATTCGACGACCCGGCCGTCCTCGCACTCGATGCGCGCCTCGAAGGCGCCTGGGGCGTCCCGAACCGGCAGAGAGGAGGCCTCACCCTGCCGAATGACAAGGGAAGGCGGAATGCGCCGCCGCCGCGTTTCATCCAGAAGGCCGGCAAGGCTTTCGCGGGCCTCGGCTTCGCTCGTCGCCGCGAGGCCGAGCGATCCGAGGAGCGCGATCTTGCTTTCCGGGGAGACGAAGGTCCGCGCGCCGCTCACATCCCACCAGTCGGGCGCAATCCCGACCGCGCCGGAGAGGGCGTCGATGGTCGCCGCCGACGGGGCGCCGCCGCGCAAGCCCCGCGGCGCCGGGGCCTCGGCGAGGATGAGGGATGCGCGCGCCCGGAGCGTGCGGCGGTCTGCGAGGGCGAGCGGGTGTTCCGGCGCGTCGGGATCGGCGCTGTCGAGGATCGTGCGCCACGCCATGCCGGCACGCGGCGGCGGCAGCACGAGCGTCGTGTCCGCGTTCGCGCGGTTCATCGCAATCGCCGCGCGATCGACGCCGCCCTCGGCCGGCGCGGCGAAGACCGCGACGAGGACCGCCCCCGCCGGATCCCCCCACGCCGCCGGGGACATTGGTCCCTCGGCGTCGCGCCACTCGACGTCGGGAAGACCGGACGCGTCGAAGGGCTGCCCGGTCAGGAAGGCGTCGCGCGAGAGCGCGGGATGGGCGCGGCGCGCGGCGACGAGGCGGCTCGTAAATTGGGCGAGCGTCTTGTCGGCGCTCCGCCAGTGGATCGCGGCGCTTGCATTGTCCTGGGAATACGCGTTGTTGTTGCCGCCTTGGCTGAAGCCAAGTTCCGAGCCCATCGCGAGCATCGGCGTCCCGCGCGAGGCCATGAGAAGGGTCATGAGGTTGCGCTCGTCGCGCGCCCGCGCGGCGATCACGTCCGGATCGGCGGTCGGCCCCTCAACGCCGTGGTTCCAGGAGCAATTGGCGTCGGTGCCGTCGCGATTTCCTTCGCCATTCGCCTCGTTGTGCTTGCGCTCGTAGGAGACGAGGTCGGCGAGGGTGAAGCCATCATGGGCGACGACGAAATTGACGCTTCTCGAGGGCGCTTTCGCATCGCCGAAGACGTCGCGCGAGCCGGCGATGCGGGTCGCGATCTCGCCGCGCAGGCCCGCATCGCCGCGCCAGAAGCGCCGGGTCGCGTCGCGATACTTGTCGTTCCACTCCGCGAAAGCCGGGCCGAAGCGGCCGAGCTGGTAGCCGCCCGGTCCGATGTCCCACGGCTCGGCGATGAGACGCGCTCGCGAAACCACCGGGTCTTTCGCCAGCGCGTCGAAGAAGGGCGCGTGCGGGTCGAAGCCGTGCGACGTGCGGCCGAGCGCGGTCGCGAGATCGAAGCGAAACCCGTCGAAGCCGCCGAGAACCATCCATCGCCTGAGCGCTGCAATCGCCATCGCGACGACGATCGGTCGGTCGAGCGCGACGCAATTTCCGGTCCCGGCGTCGTTGATGTATCGGGCCGGGTCCGAGGGATCGAGACGGAAGAAGGTCGCGTTGTCGAGGCCGCGGAAGGAGAGTGTCGGCCCGAACGCGTCGCTCTCTCCGTTGTGGTTGAAGACGACGTCGAGAATGGCCTCCATGCCGGCGCCATGGAGCGCGTCGGTCGCCGCGCGCACTTCCGCCCAGCCGCCCGGCGCGAGGCGCGGGTCGGGGGCGCCGAACACGACCGGATTGTAGCCCCAGGCGTTGGCGAGCCCAAGGGGGGCCAGATGCCGCTCGTCGACGAAGGCGTCGGCCGGCATGATCTCGACCGCCGTGACCCCGAGCGCGGCGAGGTGAGCGATCGAGGCGGGATGGGCGAGGGCGGCGAAGGTCCCACGCAGCGCTTCCGGAATCGCGGGGTTGAGGCGCGTGAAGCCGCGCAGATTGAGCTCGTAGATGACCAGCGCCTCGTTCGCGACCCGCCGCCCACCCGGTTCCCCCGGCGCCGGAGCGCCGGCGATCGCCTTCGGCGCGAAGGGTCCGCTGTCCTCGCCGAACTTGAACATCGAGGGATGGAGGCGGAACGGGCGGTCGAAGGCGAAGGCGTAAGGGTCCGCTAGCAGCTTTGAGGCGTCAAAACGATGGCCCCTCGCAGGGTCGAAAGGACCGGCGACACGGAAGCCGTAGCGCGCGCCGGCCGCCGCTCCCGGCGCGACGCCCCGGAAGAGGCCGTCGGCCCCCCGGGCGAGCGGGACCTGCGAGAGCTGTCGGTCGCCGTCGAACAGGCAAAGCTCGACGCCGGCCGCGTTCGGCAATTCGAGCGCCGCTTCGAGGCCGGCCGCCGTCGCGACCACGCCGAGATCATTTTCCCCTGCGCTCATGCGGCGGATCGCGCCACCGACCGATAGAGATCGGCGTAGCGCTTCGCCGGTCCCCTCCAGGACACGTCGGCCCGCATCCCGTTGAGTCGCAGGCGCCGCATCGCCGCGGGGTCCTCGAAGATCGCAAACGCCCGGTCGACGACCTCGCCAAGCGCCTCGACCGAGGGCGGCGAGAACTGGAAGCCGGTCGCGACGCCGGCTGCGAGCGCCGCTTCATTGCAGTCGATCACGGTGTCGGCGAGGCCGCCGACGCGCGAGACGACCGGCGCCGCGCCATAGCGGAGCGCGCAGAGCTGGGTGAGCCCGCAGGGCTCGAAGCGCGACGGCACGACGATGAAGTCGGCGGCCGACTGGAAGATATGCGCCAGTTTCTCGTCGTAGTCGAAGACGCAAGCGACCTGTCCGGGACGGTTCGAAGCCGCGTCGCCGAACCCCGACTCGAGCCAACGCTCGCCGGCGCCGAGGAGCGCCAGCTGGCCGCCCCGATCAAGAATGCGCGGCAATCCGTGCAGGAAGAGGTCGAGACCCTTCTGATGCGACAGTCGGGAGACGACGGCGAAGAGGGGACGGTCGACGGTTCGCGCAAGGCCGAGCCTTGCCTGCAGGGCCGCCTTGTTGCGGGCGCGCATGTCGATGCGGAGCGAAGAGTAGGTCTGCGGCAGGGCCTCGTCCGTCGCGGGGTTCCAGACCTTCTCGTCGATCCCGTTGAGGATGCCGTGCACGTCGTCGCCACGCGTGCGCAGGAGGCCGTCGAGGCCCATGCCGAACTCGGGCGTGCGGATCTCGCGGGCGTAGGTCGGCGAGACCGTGGTGATGATGTCGGAGAACTGAAGGCCCGCCTTGAGGTATCCGACGCCCCCGTAATACTCGACGCCGTCGACGCCGATCGCATGGTCGGGCAGGCCAAGCTCCCAGAACTGCGAAATCGGAAACTGACCCTGAAACGCGAGGTTGTGAATCGTGATGACGGAGCCGGGGCCGACGCGTCCCGAATATTTGAGATAGGCGGCCGCGAGGCCCGCCTGCCAGTCGTGCGCGTGCAGGACATGGGGTTCGAAGGTCGTGACGTCGCCGAGCGCGATGTCGGCGCCGGCCCGGCTGAGGGCCGCGAAGCGGCGCGCGTTGTCGGGCCAGTCCGCGCCGTCCGGGCCGAGATAGGGGTTGCCGGGGCGATCGAAAAGATGCGGCGCGTCGAGCGCGAAGACGTCGAGCCCCGCGGCCTGGGCGGCGATGATCCGCGCCGGGCCGCCGAAGAGATCGGCGTATTCGTGCGCGGTCTCGCCCTCGCCGAGCTTGGCCTTCACCACAGGATAGGCCGGAAGAAGCGTCCGCACGTCGACGTCTTCGCGCACCAGCGCGCCGGGAAGCGCGCCCGCCACGTCCGCGAGGCCCCCAGTCTTGACGAACGGAAACACCTCGGAAGCGACTGACAGGACCTTCAGCCCGCTCATCGCTCGCCGCTCATCGCTTGAGCTTCTCGATCATCGGGCCGGTGATCAGGGTGACGCCGCTCTCTGTGCGCCGGAACCGCTTGGCGTCAAGCTCGGGATCCTCGCCGACTACGAGCCCGTCAGGGATCTGAACCTCGCTGTCGATCACTGTCTTGTAGAGCCGCGCGTGCCGGCCGATCTGGGCGTAGGGCAGGATCACGGCCTCGTGGATGGTCGAATAGGAATGCACCCGCACGCCGGTGAAGACCAGCGAACGGCTGAGGGACGCGCCCGAGACAATGCACCCGCCCGAGAGAAGCGATTGGATCGCGAGACCCCGGCGGCCGTCGACGTCGTGGACGAACTTCGCCGGCGGCGTGATCTCTCCATAGGTCCATATCGGCCAGCCTCGGTCGTAGAGGTCGAGGTCCGGCACGACGTCGGTGAGGTCGATGTTGGCTTCCCAGTAGGCGTCGACGGTGCCGACGTCACGCCAGTAGTGCTTGGCCTCCTCGGAGGAGCGCACGCAGGACTGGGAGAAATGGTGGGCGACCGCCTTCCCGTTCTTGACGATGTAGGGGATGATGTCCTTGCCGAAGTCATGGCTCGAGTTCGGGTCGGCCGCGTCCTCCCTCAGGAGATCGAGGAGGAACGAGATTTCGAACACGTAGATGCCCATGCTGCACAGAGCGACGTCGGGCTTGCCGGGCATGTGCGGCGGATTCTTCGGCTTTTCGAGGAACTCGATGATCGTGTCGGCGTCGTCGACGTGCATCACGCCGAAGCCCTTCGCCTCCTCGAGGGAAGCTTCGAGGCAGCCGACCGTCACGTCCGCCCCCGAGTTCGACGTGCTGCTGCAGCATCTTCTCGTAGTCCATCTTGTATACGTGGTCGCCGGCCAGCACGACCATGAAGTGGGGGCTGTAGCTCTCGATGATGTCGATGTTCTGATAGACGGCGTCCGCCGTGCCGAGATACCACATCGTCTCGGAGACGCGCTGCGAAGCTGGCAGGATGTCGAAGCTCTCGTTTCGCTCGGGCCGCAAAAAGTTCCAGCCGCGCTGAAGATGCCGGATAAGGCTGTGGGCCTTGTATTGGGTCGCTACCGCCATGCGCCGGATGCCGGAGTTCAGCGCATTCGAGAGGGCGAAGTCGATGATGCGCGACTTGCCGCCGAAATAGACGGCGGGCTTGGCGCGGCGGTCCGTCAATTCGAGGAGCCGACTCCCGCGCCCGCCGGCGAGGACGTAGGCCATCGCGTGACGGGCGTAGGGCGGGGCGAGCCCCATCTCCCTGGCGGTTCGTGTCTTGGGGGACATCGCTTGAGAGCTCCTCAGGACGGCGCCTGATCGGCGCCTGGCGGCGAGAAGACGAGGTAGAGGGTGGCGAGCGGCGGCAACACCAGCGTCGCTGAACACGGGAAACCGTGCGAAGGTTTCGGCTCCGCGATGACGTCGCCGAAATTCCCCATGTTCGAGCCCCCGTAGAGGCCGGCGTCGGTGTTGACGGCCTCTCGCCAATGGCCCTCGTAAGGCAGTCCGACACGGTAGTTCATGCGCGGCTCGGGCGTGAAGTTGCAGATCACGGCGACGGGAGGATCGTTTTGCGCGCCGCGGCGCAGGAACGCCAGCACCGACTGGCTGTCGTCGTTAACGACGATCCAGCGGAACCCCTCCGGCTCGCAATCGCGGACGAAGAGCGCAGGGGTCTCGCGATAGACGTGGTTCAGGTCGCGGACGAGCGACTGAAGGCCACGGTGCGGCCAGTGGTCGAGCAGCCACCAGGGCAACGACTCGGCGGAATTCCATTCCATCGTCTGGCCGAATTCCTGGCCCATGAAGAGCAGCTTCTTGCCCGGATGTCCCCACATGAAGCCGTAGAACGCCCGCGCGTTGGCGAAGCGCTGCCATTCGTCGCCAGGCATCTTGTAGACGACCGACCCCTTGCCGTGCGTCACCTCGTCGTGGGAGATCGGCAGGATGAAATTCTCGCTGAACGCGTAGAGGAGCCCGAACGTCATCCGGTCGTGGCTCCAGCGCCGGTAGATCGGATCGCGCGACATGTAGTCGAGCGTGTCGTGCATCCAGCCCATGTTCCACTTGAAGCCGAAGCCGAGGCCGCCGTTGTTCGTCGGCTGGGAGACGCCGGGGAACGCGGTCGACTCCTCGGCGATCGTGATTGCGCCAGGAAATCCGCCGTATACGAGCCGATTCGCCTCCTGAAGAAAGGCGATCGCCTCGCGGTTTTCCTTGCTGCCGTCGGCGTTGGGCAGCCACTCGCCCTCGCGGCGCGAATAGTCGAGGTAGAGCATCGAGGCGACCGCGTCGACGCGCAGCCCGTCGATATGGAAGCGATCGACCCAGTAGAGGGCGTTGGTGTAGAGAAAATTCGACACCTCGTGGCGGCCGAAATTGTAGATCGCGGTGTTCCAGTCCGGGTGAAAGCCCTTGCGCGGGTCGGCGTGTTCGTAAAGCGCAGTTCCGTCGAAATGCGCGAGACCATGCGCGTCGGTCGGGAAATGCGCGGGCACCCAGTCGAGGATGACGCCCAAGCCCGCCGCATGGGCGCGGTCGACGAAGCGGGCGAAGGCCGCCGGATCGCCGAAGCGCCGCGTCGGCGCGAAGAGCCCGATCGGCTGATAGCCCCACGATTCGTCGAGCGGATGCTCGCTGATCGGCAGAAGCTCGAGGTGGGTGTAGCCCAAGTCCGCGACGTAGGGGACGAGTTGATCGGCGAGTTCGTCATAGCTCAGGAACGCGCCGTCGCCGTGCCGGCGCCACGAGCCGAGATGGACTTCGTAGATCGTCATCGGCTTGCGGCGCGGCTCGCCCTCGGCGCGCATCCTCATGTACTCGCCGTCGGTCCAGGCGAAATCGGAACTGTCGGAGACGACCGAGGCGGTCGAGGGACGCATCTCGGCTTCGAAGCCGAAGGGGTCGGCCTTCAGCGGCAGGATGACGCCGTCCGGCCCGCAGAGCTCGTATTTGTAGACCGTTCCGACGCCGATGTGGGGAACGAAGATCTCCCACAGGCCGCTGTCGTAGCGCTTGCGCATCTGACAGCGGCGCCCGTCCCAATGGTTGAAGTCCCCGACCACCGACGCGCGCGTCGCGTTCGGCGCCCAGACCGCGAACAGAACGCCGTCAACGCCTTCGTGCGCAGTGATCTGCGCGCCGAGCCTTCGATAGAGCTCCCGGTGCGATCCCTCGCGCAGGAGATAATCGTCGAGGGGTCCCAGAGCCGGACCGAAGGAATAGGAGTCGATGTAGGATGACGTCCCGTTCGGCGAACGGACTTCGACCCGATAGAGCGGCCGCTCCTTCGCCGACGGGATCAACGCCTCGAAGAAATCGTTCTTGCGCCGCGGCAGCTCGGCAATCAGCTCGCCGGAGCGGGCGAGCGCCCGAACCGACACCGCGTCGGGCGCGAACACCCGGATCACCCACCCCTCGCTCGTCAGATGCGGGCCGAGTATCGCGAACGGATCGCCGCATCGCGCGTCGTGAATCGCATCGACGTCGGCCTCGCGCGCTCTCCAAGCCTCCTGCATAGAATTCCTCCCGGCCCGATCTAGCCTAGCGGCACGAAGGGCGCTTCCCAAATCTCTCGCGCGTATTCCGATATCGTACGGTCGGAAGAAAACCATCCGACGTTCGCAGTATTGATGATGCTGGAGCGCATCCACCGTCGACGGTCGCGCCAGGCTTCGTCCACCTTGACCTGCGCCTGCCAGTAGGCGTCGAAGTCGGCGCAGACCATGAAGTAGTCGTAGTGGGTGATGGTGTCGACAAGGCCCCGGTAGCGGGCCGCGTCGTCGATCGAGAAGACGCCCGAGGCGATCTCGTCGAGCGCCTCGCGCAGCAGCGGCGACGCGGCGATCCGCGCCGACGCGTCGATGCCTTGTTTCCTCGCCTGCTCGACCTCGAAGGCGGTGAGGCCGAAAATGAAGATGTTGTCGTCGCCGACAAGATCCCGCAGTTCGACATTGGCGCCGTCGAGGGTGCCGATCGTCAGCGCCCCGTTCAGGGCCATCTTCATGTTGCCGGTGCCGGAAGCCTCCATCCCGGCGGTCGAGATCTGCTCCGACAGGTCGATCGCGGGAATGATCATCTCCGCCAGCGAGACATTGTAGTTCGGCAGAAAGACGACCTTGAGAAGGCCGCGCACAGTCGGATCCGAGTTGACGACGCGGGCGACGTCGATGGCGAGCTTGATGATGAGCTTGGCCTGAGTGTAGCTCGCCGCCGCCTTGCCGGCGAAGATCTTCACCCTCGGCGCGAATTCGAGGGTCGGGTTGGCGCGGATGGCGTTGTAGCGGGCCACCGTCTCGAGGATGTTGAGGAGCTGGCGCTTGTATTCGTGAATGCGCTTGATCTGGACGTCGAACATCGAGGCGGGATCGACGCGCTGGCCGAGCTGGACGGCGATGTGGCGGGCGAGCGCCTCCTTGGCGCTCCGCCGGGCCCGCGCCACCTCCGCCTGCACCGCGCCGTCGTCGGCGAACGCCCCGAACGCTTTCAGCGCCTCGGCGGTGTCGAGCGCCCGGTCCCCGGCCTTGGGACGGATGATGCTTGTGAGGCCCGGGTTGCACTCGATCATCCAGCGGCGAAAGGTGATCCCGTTGGTCTTGTTGACGATGCGGCCGGGATAGACCGCGTTGAGGTTATGGAACACGGTCTTGCGCATGAGATCGGTGTGCAGGGCCGAGACGCCGTTGATCTTGTGCGAGCCGATGTAGGCGAGATTGCCCATCCGCACCCTGCGTCCCGCGTATTCGTCGATCAGCGAGATCGAGGCCAGCAACCCCTGGTCCATGAAGCCACGGCGGCGCGCGCCGTCGAGATGGGCCGCATTGATGAGATAGATGATCTGCATGTGGCGCGGCAGCAGCCGCTCCATGAGAGGCACCGGCCAGCTTTCCAGCGCCTCCGGCAGAAGGGTGTGGTTCGTGTAGGAGAAGGTGGCTTCCGTGATCGTCCAGGCATCGTCCCAGTCGATGCCGTTCAGGTCGACGAGGATGCGCATGAGCTCGGCGACGGCGATCGCCGGGTGGGTGTCGTTGAGCTGGATCGCAGCGTGATCGGCGAGGGTTCGAATGTCGCCGAACTGCTTGATGTGGCGACGCACGAGGTCGAGAAGCGAGGCGGAAGCGAAGAAATACTCCTGCCTCAGTCTGAGCTCCTGACCGGCCGGCGTCGCGTCGCTCGGATAGAGAACCTTGGAGATCGCCTGGGCGCGGACCGCGTCCGACTGCGCGCCGACGAAGTCGCCGGCGTTGAACGCGTCGAGCTTCAAGGGATCGACCGCCCGCGCCGACCAGAGGCGCAGCGTGTTGACGTGCTTGCCGCCCCAGCCGACGATCGGCGTGTCGAAACCGACCGCCTCCACGGTCTCGCCGGGATGCCATTCGTGCCGGGTGCGCTCGTCGTCGCCCTGCATCATTTCGACCCAGCCGCCGAAGCCGATCGCGTAATTGTATTCGAGCCGCTCGAACTCCCACGGGTTGCCGTTGGCGAGCCAGTCCTCCGGCGTCTCCTGCTGCCAGCCGTTGCGGATGATCTGGCGGAAGAGGCCGTTGTCGTAGCGGATGCCGTAGCCGTGGGCTGCGATCTGCAGCGTCGCCATGCTGTCCATGAAGCAGGCCGCGAGTTCGGCCGAGACCGCCGTTGCCGAGCGCGGCGTCAGGCTCGACGCGCCTCAAGTCGGTCAGGTTGACGCCGAGTTCGCGCAGCGCGTCCGCCATCGGCTCCGCCACGCCGAGGTTCGTCATGGCGTCGAACAGGAGCCGGCCAATGAGGAATTCGAGCGACAGGTAATAGACGCGCTTGCGCCGGTCGGCGTAGACCTCTTCGGTCGAGCGCAGCCAGCGATCGACGATCAGGTCGCGGGTCGCGAAGGCGACGGCGAGATACCAGTCGCGCGGGCTGGCGACCTCGGGCACCTTGCCGACCGAATATTTCAGTTTGGCGACGATCGCGTCCCTGAGCTCGGAAACCGTGGGATGCGACACGGCGCCGACCCTTTGCGGGTCGGACGAGACGGTGGCGGTGGCGCTCAGATCATCCATTGGGCCTCGCTTTCGAGCGCAGTCCCGGCGCTCCCCCTGGCAGATTTCTAACACGGGCGCGAGCATGCGGCGCCGCGCCCGGAACGAGGGATGAGGCCCTGCCGATCGCGCCCATGGCTACTTCGCCGGCGCCGCGGCGCTTGTCGCGTCGCGGATGCGCTGTTCGAGCGCGTTGAGTTCGACGGTCGCCGACTTGATCTGGTCCTGCAGCGTCTGCGCCTGAGTCTGCGCCTCGTCCCTGAGTTTCTGCGCCTCGGCCGCCGCGGCGCGGGCGGCGTCTGCTTCGCCGGCGAGCGACTGGTCCTGGCTCTGCAGGCCGGCGAGCCTGTCGGTCTCGTCCTTAAGTCTCGCATCGACAGACTGAAGATCGCGCGCTTTCGCGCTCGCCTGCTCCTGCGCGCCGGAAATGGCGAGCTTGGCGTCGCCGATCTGCCGCGTCAGCGCCGCAAGCTCGTTCTGGGCCGAGGCGCGCTGAGCCGAGGCCTCGGAGAGCGCCTTTTCGGCTTCGGTCGCCTGAACCTTGAGGTCAGCCGCGGCGCCGGCCGCGTTTTGCAGGTTCTGGAGGTCGGCGGCCAGGGCCTGCCTGGCTTTTTCCGCGGCGCGCAGCGCGGCCTCCATCTGTCCTTTCGATCGCGAAGCGTCGTACCAAAGGTAGGCTGCGAGCAGCCAGCCGATGAGCGCGAGGCCAAGGAGAGCGAGCGTTACGGGCCCTCGCGCGCCACCCCCCTCTCCCTGCGGCATGAAGACCCTCTTCCCCCAGTTCGCTCGAACGTTCGGCGCGCTGCCGGCTTCCGGTATAGAGCGCCCCGAGCCGGAGGGCCAAGCCGTAAAAAAGGCGCAACCCTCGCGCCGGCCAATCGAGCCTCCCGGTCCGCGACGCCCGGAACGGAGTTAGGCCTTCGGATACCAGCAGGGGAGGTTGTCAATCTTTTGCGCTGCGGTGTAATGTCGCGCGAGTCCGGCGAAGGGCAAGTCGCGCGGGCGAGTCCAAGTGTTACAATCAGCGGGATTGCGGAGGCCCAAAGGGTGAGGGAAGGAAAGTCGATTGCGGTTCTGGCCGCGCTTGCGGTCGTGGCGGCGGCCGCCCCCGGGCGATCTCACGCCGAACTCATCGGGGCGCCGCAGAGCGGCCAGATGGGCTTCCTGCCGGCGGCGACCCCGATTGCGGGCGACATCCAGTGGCTTCACAACGCGTTCCTGTTGCCGGTGATCGTCGGCATTTCGCTCATGGTGCTGGCGCTGCTCGCCTACGTCGCCTATCGGTTCAACGAAAAAGCCAATCCGGTCGCCTGGCGCACGACTTCACAATGGCCCGCTCGAGATCGCCTGGACCATCCTGCCGGTCGTCGTTCTCGTGATCATCGCGGTGCCGTCCTTCCGGCTCCTCACCGATCAGATGGTGATTCCCGAGCCCGAGCTGACGATCAAGGCGACGGCGTCGCAGTGGCACTGGAACTACACCTACCCCAAATCCGCCGGCGGCTTTGCCTTCGACTCGCTGATCATCGAGGACAAGGATCTGAAGCCCGGCGACATCCGCCTGCTCTCGGTCGACAACGCGGTCTATGTCCCGGTCGGCAAGGTGGTCGAGGTCGACGTCGTGTCGCAGGACGTCATTCACTCGTTCTCCGTTCCCTCGCTCGGCGTGCGAATCGACGCCGTCCCCGGCAGGCTCAACAAGTCGTGGTTCAAGGCCGAGCAGGAAGGCGTCTTCTACGGCCAGTGCTCGAACATCTGCGGCATAGACCACGCGTTCATGCCGATCGAGTTCCATGTCGTGAGCGAGCAGGCCTACAACGACTGGCTCGACAAGGCGAAGAAGAGCTTCGCCGCGTCCGATGGCGTCGACCTCGCGTCCACCGCGCCCAAGGCCCGGCCGTGAGCCGGCCGGCGGACGAATTGCAGAATCTTGCGAACAGGACCTGAGGCCATGGCGTCTGTCACCGAATACGCAGACCACGACACCGACGTGCATCACGATCACGAACACGGCATCCCCACGGGATGGCGTCGCTACCTGTTTTCGACCAATCACAAGGACATCGGCAGCCTCTATCTCATCTTCGCGATCTGCGGCGGCTTGCTCGGGACGCTTCTTTCGCTCGCGATCCGCGCCGAATTGACGCTGCCGGGCATCCAGGTCTTTCCCTATATTTCCGCGGTCCTGACCGGCGACGGCTCGATCGACGCGGCGAAGAACATGTACAACGTGTTCTTCACCAGCCACGCCGTTATCATGATTTTCTTCATGGTCATGCCGGCGATGATGGGCGGCTTCGGCAACTGGTTCGTGCCGCTGCTGATCGGCGCGCCTGACATGGCCTTCCCGCGCCTCAACAACATGTCGTTCTGGATGCTGGTGGCGTCGTTCTGCCTCCTGATGACGTCGCTCTTCGTCGAGGGATCGCCCGGCTTCAAGGGCTTCGGCGGCGGCTGGGTGCTCTATCCGCCGATGTCGTCCAACGTCGGGGCGCCGGGGCCGGCGATGGATTTTGTCATCCTGTCGATGCACCTTGCGGGCATTTCGTCGATCCTCGGGTCGATCAACTTCATCGCCACCATCTTCAACATGCGCGCGCCCGGCATGACGTTCATGCGCATGCCGCTCTTTCCCTGGTCGGTGCTGGTGACGGCGTTCCTGCTGCTCCTGTCGCTGCCCGTGCTCGCCGGCGCGCTCACGATGCTGCTCACCGACCGCAACTTCCACACGACGTTCTTCGAGCCCGCGGGCGGCGGCGACCCGATCCTCTACCAGCATCTCTTCTGGTTCTTCGGCCACCCCGAGGTCTACATCCTCATCATCCCGGGCTTCGGCATCATCAGCCAGGTCGTTGCGACCTTCTCCAAGAAGCCGGTGTTCGGCTACGCCGGCATGGTCTACGCCATGTGCGCCATCGGCCTCCTCGGCTTCGTCGTGTGGGCTCACCACATGTTCATCACCGGCCTCTCGCTCGGCGCGCAGCGCTATTTCATGTTCGCCACGATGGTCATCGCGGTGCCGACGGGCGTCAAGGTCTTCTCGTGGATCGCCACCATGTGGGGCGGATCGCTGTCGCTGAGGCCCCCCATGATGTGGGCGGTCGGCTTCATCTTCGTCTTCACCGTCGGGGGCGTCACCGGCGTCGTGCTCGCCAATGCCCCGCTCGACCGCTACCTGCACGACACCTACTACGTTGTCGCGCATTTCCATTACACGATGTCGCTCGGAGCCGTGTTCTCGATCTTCGCAGGGTTCTACTACTGGTTCCCCAAGATGACGGGTTATCTCTACAGCGACCGGCTGGCGAAGTGGCACTTCTGGCTGATGTTCGCCGGCATCAACATCACCTTCTTCCCGCAGCATTTCCTCGGCTTCGCCGGAATGCCGCGGCGTCTCGTGGATTATGCCGACGCCTACACGACCTGGAACTTCATTTCCTCGTTCGGGGCGTTGATCTCGGGCGTGGCGACGGTCGTCTTCCTCTACCTGATCTACGAGGCCTTCGCCGCCAAGCGGCTCGCGGGCGACAATCCGTGGGGCCCGGGCGCGACCACGCTCGAGTGGACGGTGTCCTCGCCGCCGCCGTTCCACACGTTCGAGACGCCGCCGCACATTCCCGGCCTCGACGATCACGGCGCGCCGGTTTATGCGCCCGGAGGCCATGCGTGAGGGAAGGCGAGGCGAACGCCGCCCCGCAGCCGGCCGCAGGGCGTACGAACCGCCGCTACGCGATCGGCGCGGCGTCGATCGCGGTCGGCATGATCGCGCTCACCTATGCCGCCGTGCCGTTCTACACGCTGTTCTGCCGCGCGACGGGCTACGAGGGGACGCCCCAGAGAGTGACCGGGCAAGACGCGCAGATGGGCCAGCGCGTTCTCAGGGTGGCGTTCGACGCCAACGTCACGCCGGGGCTGCCTTTGCGCTTCGAGGCCGAGACCGAAGCCGTCCATGTGCGCACCGGCAAGGCGGCGACGGTGTTCTTTCGGGTC
Source organism: uncultured Alphaproteobacteria bacterium (assembly GCA_963829505.1). Lineage (GTDB taxonomy): Bacteria > Pseudomonadota > Alphaproteobacteria > Rhizobiales > Beijerinckiaceae > Roseiarcus. The sequence continues at coordinate 1,128,320 of CAWHIL010000003.1, read as the reverse complement.
GAGAACACGAGCGACCACGAGATCGCCACCAACGCGATCTTCAACGTCACTCCGGAGCTGTCAGGCGCGTGGTTCGACAAGATTCAGTGCTTCTGCTTCAATGAGCAGCGGCTCGGACCGCACGAGACCGCCGAATGGCCGGTCGTCTTCTTCCTCGACCCGCAGCTCGAGACCGACCCCTCGATGGCGGAGGTCCACGCCATCACGCTCTCCTACACATTGTTCCCCGCGCCCGACAACGCCGCCGGAACCGACAAACGCGCCGGCCCGGCCGGATGACGCTTTCAGGAGCCCATGAATGACTGACGCGCATATCGTCGCTCACGCGCCCGTCGCCGACCAGCACGCGGCCGCCGAACGGCCGGGGTTTCATCTCGTCAATCCGAGCCCATGGCCGATCGTCGGATCGGTCTTCGCGCTTCTGACCGCGGTCGGGCTGATCGTGACGATGAAGGACCTGAGCTTTCTCGGCGGCAAGACGGGCCCGCTCGTGCTCGCCCTCGGAATCGCGGGCATCCTCTTCACGATGGCCGGCTGGTGGCGGGACGTCGTCTTCGAGGCGCTGGACGGCTATCACAATGCGGTCGTGCGCAGGGGGCTCACCCTCGGCATGCTCCTCTTCATCGCCTCCGAGGTCATGTTCTTCGTCGCCTGGTTCTGGGCGTTCTTCGCCTCCTCGCTCGGCTCGGCCGATCCCCAGATCTACGGCCGCATGGACTTCACCGGGGGCTTATGGCCGCCCAAGGGGACGGAGGTCATCAATCCGCTCGCGCTGCCCCTGATGAACACCTTCGTGCTGATCGCCTCGAGCTTTGCGGTCAACGTCGCCCACGACGAATTGCGCGAGGAGAACCGCGACGGGTTCAAGAACTACCTGTTCGTCGGCATCCTGCTCGGCCTCCTGTTCGTCGGCGGCCAGGCCTACGAATACATCCACGCGCCGTTCACCTTCAGCCACTCGATCTACGGCGCGACCTTCTTCATGGCGACGGGGTTCCACGGCGCCCACGTCATCATCGGCGTTCTCTTCCTCACCGTCTGCCTCCTGCGCGCGCTCGCGGGCCAGATGACGCCCAAGCAGCATCTCGGCTTCCAGTTCGCCGCCTGGTACTGGCACTTCGTCGACGTGGTGTGGATCTTCCTCTTCACCTGCATCTACATCTGGGGCTCGTGGGGCGCCGCGATCGAGGGCGCCGCGGGCTGAACGCCCGCGCTCCCGGCGAAGGGCGCAGGGCCCGCAGTCCCGAGCATGGCGGACATCGATAATAGCCCGCTTAAGGACGTCGAGGCCGGCCATGTCGGCAGCCACAGCGAGGTCGTGACCTTCGAGATGACGGTCGGCGCGCATGTCGCCGGCATGCCCCCGGTCTACGCGACGCCGATGATGATCATGGCGATGGAGAAGGCCGCCGCGCTCGCGATCGCCGGCCGTCTGCCGTTCGGCTGGATCACGGTGGGCGCCGAGGTCGACATCCGCCATCTCGCGCCGACCCCGGTCGGGCGCACGGTGACGGCGAGCGCACGCGTTCTGAAGGTCGAGGGCCGCAGCGTGCTTCTTTCCGTCGAGGCGCACGACGGCGAGCGCAAGATCGGCGAGGGCCGTCACTTGCGCGCCGCCGTCGAGCTTTCCCGCTTCCGCGAACGCTACGGCCTCTGACGCTCGAAAGCGGGCCACGCGCCGTTGGCGACGAGGACCGCGGCTTTGTGCTAAGATCAAGCCCGTCGCAGCCGCCAGGAGAAGCAAGGGCGACAACCAGGCAAACGGGAGGCGGGGCATGCTGGCGCGTCTGAAGGATCAACCGGAACACGCGTTTGCGCTGTCGGCGAGCGGCACGGTGCTCGCCCGCGACGTGGAGGCGGCGGTCGACGCCGCGCTCGGGACGGGGACGGTCGCCACGGGGCTCGTCTTCGTCGTCGACGAGGACTTCGACGGCTATTTCGCCGAGGTCGCTCGCGGGCTTGCGAGCGTTTCGGTCGGCCACAAGAACATCGTGCGGATCGCGCTCGTCATGGACGCGGGCCGCCTCGACGAGGCGAAGCTCAGCGCGTGGAGCCTGTCGGCGGTTCCGGTTCGCCTGTTTTCGGCCGGCGAGCGTCAGGCCGCCTACGCCTGGGCCGACGCCGTGCGGCGCGGGGAATAGCGGAACCTGGAGCGCGCGGCGAAAAAGTGGATGCCGGTTTTTCGCAAAAAGCGCGCGGAAATCAAGGAAGCCGGAGCATTCGGCGATTCGACCGAATCGCCGAACGCTCTGGGTCTCAGGCCGCCGCCGCCCCCGGGTCCACCTGCTCGCGAATGCGCTCCCCGAGTTCCCCGAGGTCGCGGCAAAGCTGTTCGAGCCCGAAGCCGAGGGCGAAGATCCGCTCGACGTCGCCGGTCGCCATTGCGTGAAAGCCTCCTTCGGACCGAATTGACGCGATCTCGGCGGAGAAGGCGGCGAGCGCGGCTTCCGTCGCTTTCGTCGCGGGCGGCGCGCCGGCCCTCGCGATCGCGGCGGAGGCGGCGGTGAGAAATGCGCTCGCCGCGTCGCCGACCTTCGTCGCCGCCGCCTCGATCCTGCTGGCGAGCGGTTCGGGGAAGGGCGCGGTCGTCGCCCGGCCGAGGAGCACGAAATCGTTGCGCACCCTCAGGAGAGCGCGGGCGAGCGGCGCGCCGTCGGGCTCGCGCGCCAGCGACACGATGCGCTCGCGCTGCGCCTCCGTCGCCAGCCCCTGAAACGCCGCCACCATGTCGTTGATGCGCTTCTGCGCGTCCGCGTCGCCGCTTACCCTCGCGCTCTTCGAGATTCGCCCGAGAAGGACGGGCAGGAACGCCGCCATCTCGATCATTATCTTGCAGGCGGCGTCGCGCCCCATCGCCTCAGCCCGCTGCGGGAAGACGAGGAGGGAGACCACGACCGCGGCGGCGCCCCCGATCACGACCTCGAGCACTCGGGTCAGCGCCGACTGGAGCGCGCTCTCGCCGAGTTCGGCGCCGATGAAGAGCACGAGCACGGCGGAGAAGGGCGCGACCCGGAAGTTCGGCCAGATCGACGCCGCGAAGGCCAGCGGCCCGACCGAGAGCGCCAGAACGAGCGCCTGCCCCGAAGGGGTCGCGTGCGGAACGGAAAGGCCGATGGCGACGGCGAAGATCGCGCCGGCGAGCGTGCCGATATTGTAGTCGATCGTCGCGCGCAGCGACCCGCCGACGCTGAGCTGGCTGACGATGATCGCGGTCAGCACCGCCCACAGCCCGTTCAGCGGAACGCCGAGGCTCTTCGCCACGCCGAAGGCGAGCAAGGCGGCGACGGTCACGCGCAGGCCGAAGCGCAATTGCGGCGTGAGCGCGCGGAGCCGGCTCCCGAGCGAAGCGTCGTCGCTCACGGCTTGAGACGCCAGCCGGTGCGGAAGATCCAGGTGAGGGCTGCGAGGCAGGCGACGATGAACGCGACGGTGAAGCCGAGACTCGCCGCCACGCTGACGTCGCCGCGGCCAAAGAAGCTCCAGCGGAAGCCGCTGACGAGATAGACAATGGGATTGAACAGGCTGACCGTACGCCAGAACGGCGGCAGCATGTCGATCGAGTAGAACGACCCGCCGAGGAAGGTCAGCGGCGTCACGATGAGCGCCGGGATGACGGCGAGTTGCTCGAAGGTCTTCGCCCATATGCCGATGATGAAGCCCGCGAGGCTGAAGGCGATCGCGGTCAGAACGAGGAAGGCCGCCATCCAGACCGGATGGTCGATCCGCACTTCGACGAACAGCATCGCCGTCAGGAGGATGATGAGGCCGATCACGATCGACTTCGTCGCGGCCGCGCCGACATAGGCCGCGACCGCCTCGATCGGCGAGAGGGGGGCCGACAGGACCTCGAAGATCGTTCCAGTGAACTTCGGAAAGTAGATGCCGATCGAGGCGTTGGAGAGGCTCTGGGTCAGCAGGTTCAGCATCATCAGCCCCGGCACGATGAAGGCGCCGTAGCTGACCCCGTCGACCTCGTGGATGCGCGAGCCGATGGCGCCGCCGAACACGACGAAATAGAGCGCGGTCGTGATGACCGGGGTCGCGACGCTCTGCCAGATCGTGCGCACCGTGCGCGACAGTTCGTAGCGGTAGAGCGTCAGCACGCCCGCAGTGTTGACCCCCATCACGCCGCCCGTCCGACGAGATCGACGAAAATATCCTCGAGGCTGCTTGTCGTGGTCTCGAGGTCGGCGAAGTCGACGCCCGCGTCCGCGAGCCGCCTGAGGAGCGTCGAGACGCCGGTGTCGTCGGCTGCCGCGTCGAACGTGTAGGTGAGGCGGCGGCCGTCGTCCTCGAGCGCGATCGGCAGGCCGGCGAGCGAAGCGGGCAGGGCGGCGAGCGGGCGGTGCAGGGTGAGCGCGAGGCGCCGCTTGCCGAGCTTGCGCATCAGCGTCGCCTTGTCCTCGACAAGCAGAATGCGGCCGCCGTCGATCACCCCGACGCGGTCGGCCATCTCCTCGGCCTCCTCGATGTAATGTGTCGTCAGGATCACGGTGACGCCCTCGTCGCGCAGGCGTCGCACGAGCGCCCACATGTCGCGGCGCAAATTGACGTCGACGCCAGCCGTCGGTTCGTCGAGAAACAGCACCTCGGGCTCGTGCGCCAGCGCCTTGGCGATCATCACGCGCCGCTTCATGCCGCCCGAGAGTTCGACGATCCGCGCCTCGCGCCTCTCCCAGAGCGAGAGATCGCGCAGGAGCCGCTCGATGAAGGCCGGATCGGGCGGCCGGCCGAAGAGACGCCGGCTGAACGACACGGTCGCCCGGACGGTGGCGAAGATGTCGAGCGCGATTTCCTGCGGCACGAGGCCGATCTTGTAGCGCGCGGCGCGGAAATCACGCACGACATCGAAGCCGGCGACCCTGACCGAGCCCGATGTCAGCGAAACGGTTCCGCAGATCGCCCCGATAAGGGTGGTCTTGCCGGCGCCGTTGGGGCCGAGAAGGGCGAAGATCTCGCATTTCTCGATCGCGAGATCGACCGCGTCGAGGGCGAGAAAGCCATTGGCGTAGCGCTTGGTGACGGCGGCGCAATCGATGATCGGCGGCATGGCGGACGTTTCCCCCGGCGACGCGTCGTCACGCGTCCGCGACCTGGCGCCGCTCTTTTAAGCGAACCGCCGGACCGGCGTCCAATCGCCTCGGAGGTCAGAACCCCATCGGCACGAAAAAGCAGTAGACGGTCGACTGCCCGCCGCTCCCGTCGTCGCGGTAGAAAATCCAGTAGTCGCCGTCCTGGCTAGGCAGCGCCTGGCGCGCCGGGATGCGGTAGCGGTAGCCGTCGACCTGGTAATACTCATCCGAGACACGGTGAACCTGGTCGGGCGTCAGGTGGTGGGCGTCGTCGGGCCCGCAGCAGGACGATTTCACCCAGCCGGGGATAATATCGCCGTTTGCCCAGACGTCGTGGGCGAACGCGGCGGACCCTGAGAAACCGCAAAGGCTCAAGCATCCGCAAAGCACAAGCGAGAAGAGGGCAAGTCTCATATCGGCTCCGGTCTGGTTTCCCGGCCGCCCCCGCTGCCCCGATGAGAACGTCGACTCACTAGATAGAAGATCAATCAGGGCGAAACGGTGGACGCGAGCGCTTCGTTCCCCAAGCGTTGGCTTGCCGCGACTCAGGGGCCGCGTTAACCGGGGCGAATGGCCAGAGCCGCCCCACCGCCTCCGCCGCCGCCCGCGGCGCCGATCGACGTCAACCTGCGCGACGCGCTCGAGGAGCGCTATCTCGCCTACGCGCTCTCGACCATCATGGGCCGGGCGCTCCCCGACGCGCGCGACGGCCTAAAGCCGGTCCACCGCCGCATTTTGTACGGCATGCACATCCTCAAACTCGACCCTGGCTCGGCATTCAAGAAATGCGCCAAGATCGTCGGCGACGTGATGGGCTCGTTCCATCCGCACGGCGATCAGGCGATCTACGAGGCGCTCGTGCGGCTCGCGCAGGACTTCGCCTCCCGCTATCCACTTGTCGAGGGGCAGGGGAATTTCGGCAACATCGACGGCGACAACGCCGCCGCCTACCGCTACACCGAAGCGCGCATGACCGACTTCGCCCGCCTGCTCATGGAGGGCGTCGAAGAGGATTTGGTCGACTGGCGCGACAACTATTCGGGCGACGCGAAAGAGCCGGTGGTCATGCCCTCGGCCGTGCCGAACCTGCTCGCTAACGGCGCGCAGGGGATCGCGGTCGGCATGGCGACCTCCATCCCGCCCCACAATGTCGCCGAACTCTGCGACGCGGCGCTCTATCTCATCGCCCATCCCGGCGCCGAGACCGAGGCGCTGATGGAGTTCGTCAAGGGGCCGGACTTTCCGACCGGCGGCGTCGTCATCGACGGGAAGAGCGCCATCGCCGAGACCTATCGCACCGGCCGCGGCGCGTTCCGCCTGCGCGCCCGCTGGACGAGGGAGGAACTGGGGCGCGGCGGCTGGGCGGCCATCGTCACCGAAATCCCCTATGGCGTGCAGAAGTCGCGCCTGATCGAGGCGATCGCGAACCTCCTCAACGAGAAGAAGCTGCCGCTGCTCGCGGACGTCCGTGACGAATTGACCGAGGACGTGCGCATCGTGCTCGAGCCGAGGAGCCGTGCGGTCGAGCCGCAAACGCTGATGGAATTGCTCTTCCGCCTGACCGAGCTCGAGACGCGCATTCCGGTCAACATGAATGTGCTGGTCGACGGCGTGACGCCGAAGGTCGTGTCGCTCGGCGAGGCGCTGCGGCAATGGCTCGACCATCGCCGCGTCGTGCTCGTCCGCCGCTCGCGCAACAGGCTGGCCGCAATCGAGAAGCGGCTCGAACTGCTCGCCGGCATGATCGTCGTCTTCCTCAATCTGGACGAGGTCATCCGCATCGTCCGCGAGGACGACGACCCGAAGGAAGCGCTGAAGATCCGCTTCGATCTCACCGAGAACCAGGTCGTCTACGTCCTCGACACGCGCCTCCGATCGCTTCGCCGGCTCGAGGAGATGCAGCTTCGCAAGGAGGAGAGCGAGCTCAAGGCCGAGAAGGCGTCGATCGAGGCGCTTCTCGAAAGCGAGCGCAAGCAATGGCAGATGATCGCGGTCGAGATCCGCGACGTGAAGAAGAAGCTCGGGCCCGAGACGAAGCTCGGCCGCCGCCGGACGACCTTCGCCGCCGCCCCCGAGGTCGTCGTCGAAGCGATGACGGAGGCGCTGGTCGAGCGCGAGCCGCTCACGATCGTCGTGTCGGAGAAGGGCTGGATCCGGGCGCTCAAGGGCCAGGTCGCCGATCTCACGGGCCTCACGTTCAAGGGCGACGACGCATTGAAGACGTCGTTCTTCGCGGAGACGACCTCGAAGATTCTCGTGCTGGCGAGCGACGGCAAGGTCTTCACCCTCGACGCCGCGAAGCTGCCGGGCGGCCGCGGGCAGGGCGAGCCGATCCGCCTCATGGCCGACATCGACGAGAGCGCGTCGCTGGTCGCCGTCTGGCCCTATGCGCCGGGCGCGAAGCGGCTCATCGTCGCCTCCGACGCCAACGGCTTCGTCGCCGCCGAGGACGACCTCGTCTCGTCGACCCGCAAAGGCCGCGCGGTGCTGAATGTCGGCGAGGGCGCGAAGGCGGCGCTGGTCGCGCCCGCGGCCGGCGATCACGTCGCGGTTGTCGGCGAGAACCGCAAGCTCCTCGTCTTTCCGCTGTCGCAGCTTTCCGAAATGGCGCGCGGCAAGGGCACGCGCCTCCAGCGCTACAAGGACGGCGGCCTGTCGGACGTGCGAGTCTTTGCGCTTGCCGAGGGCATGACGTGGAAGGACAGCGCCGGCCGCACCTTCACCGTCGCGATGCCCGAGTTGAAAGATTGGCTCGGCGCCCGCGCCGAATCCGGCCGCCTGCCGCCCAAGGGCTTCCCGAAGAGCAACAAGTTCGACGGGTAGGGGGCCGCCGCAAGGCGCTTCCCACCGGCGAGGCGCAAACCGGCGAGCCTGGCGCCGGCGCGGGCGTTGTGTCGCGCGCAAGCGCCGAGTAGAGCGCTGTGATTCCGGCATAGATGCAGCGCCGCGTCCGTCGGAAGGCTTGCGGGTTCGGTCTCCGATGATTCGCCTTCGCCATTTCCTGCTTCTCGCTGTGGCGCTTTGCGCGCTCGGCGGTTCCGCGCGCGGTCAGGAGAACCTGCCGGCGGGGGCGGACCCGTTGCACCCCGGGATCATCGGCGCGGAAGCCCGCGTGCGTCTCGACGCCGAGGGGCCGCCGTGGGACGCGGTCGGACAGGTGAACGTCGCGGGCTTTCGGACGGGGCTTCTCTGCACGGGGACGCTGATCGCGCCGAACCTCGTGCTGACGGCTGCGCATTGCGTGATGAACCCGATCAACGCCAAACCGTTTCCGACGACGGACATCCACTTTCTCGCAGCGGTCCGCGGCGGCGCGAACAAGGGCGCCGAAGTCGCGCGCTGCCTTCGCTTTCTTCCCACCTATCGATATGTCGCGCCTGCGCTCTTTCGGCCCGCAGGAGCGAGAGTGTCGATCGCCGACATGACCAGCGACGTCGTCGTGATCGTTCTCGCCGACAGGCTCGCCGTCGATCCGGCGCCGATCGACGAAAAAATCGAGCCGCAACGGGGCCTCGGGCTCACCCACGTCGCCTATCCCGGCGATCATCGGTTCGAGCCTTATGTCCACTGGAACTGCCGGCTCTTGAGAACCGACCTCGACGACAGCCTTTGGCTCAACGACTGCGACACGCATCCAGGCAGTTCGGGCGGCCCGCTGTTCACCCGGTCGGGCGAAACCTATCGCGTGGCGGCGATCATGCTTGGCGGCGTCAGCGGCCTTTACAATATCGCGCTGCCCGCGTCGCGATGGCTCGACCTCACGCGCAACCCCGCGTGCCCCTGAGGGTCCACGTCCTCTGGAGCGCCGCGGGCGACCCCACCGCCCTCATCCTGAGGAGCGCCGCAGGCGCGTCTCGAAGGATGATTGTTGTGCGCACTGGAGCGTCCTTCGAGACGGCCGCTTCGCGGCCTCCTCAGGACGAGGTCCGAGGTTGACAGGAACGCGTAGGCGTGGCGGCGGGCGACCCCACCGCCCTCATCCTGAGGAGCGCCGCAGGCGCGTCTCGAAGGATGATTGTTGTGCGCACTGGAGCGTCCTTCGAGACGGCCGCTTCGCGGCCTCCTCAGGACGAGGTCCGAGGTTGACAGGAACGCGTAGGCGTGGCGGCGGGCGACTTCACCGCCCTCATCCTGAGGAGCGCCGCAGGCGCGTCTCGAAGGATGATTGTTGTGCGCACTGGAGCGTCCTTCGAGACGGCTGCTTCGCGGCCTCCTCAGGACGAGGTCCGAGGTTGACAGGAACGCGTAGGCGTGGCGGCGGGCGACCCCTCCGCCCTCATCCTGAGGAGCGGCCCCGGGAGGCGGCGCGTCTCGAAGGATGATCCAGGAAGGTCAAAGAAATTCCCTCGAGACGGCCCTCCCTCACGCCAGCGCCGGCTCAGCCTCCGGTTCATCCTTCGGGAACGGGCGGAACGTCATCGCGATCAGGAACGCGCCGAGGCCCATCGCCGCGGAGCCGACATAGAGCCACGCGTAGCTCGCGAGCGCGTCGTAGATCATGCCGCCGGCGAGCGGCCCGAGCGCCATGCCGAGGCTTCCCGCCATCGCGCTGCCGCCGATGACCGTTCCCATCATGCGCAGCGGAAAATTGTCGCGCGCGAGAACCGCGTAGAGCGGCATGACGCCGGCGTAGATGAAGCCGAAGACGGCGGCGACCGCATAGAACGCGCTCAAATCCCGCGCGAACACATAAGCCAGCGCGCCGAACGCCTGCGCCAGCAGGCCGAGCACAAGGACGCGCTTGGCGCCGAACCGGTCGCCGAGGAGGCCGAAGCCGATCCGGCCGAACATGCCGGAGAGTCCCTCGACGCTGTAGATAGAGACCGCCGCGACGAGCGGAATGCCGCAGGTCTGGGCATAGCTGACGGTATGGAAGATCGGGCCGGAGTGCGTCGCGCAGCAGAAGAAGTTGGTGAGCACGAGGACGACGAACTGCGGCGAGCCAAGCGCCTGTGCGACGGTCATCGCGGATTGCGGCTCGCTCGCCGTCGGGATCGCGCCTGACGCGAGCGCGGGGGGACTGCGAACGAAAAGGGCCGCCGGGATCATCAGAGCCGCTGCGACGGCCGCAAGAACAAGCAGCGTCGTTCGCCAGTCGTGATGCGAAACGAGCCACGCCGCGAGCGGCGACATGGTCATGGGCGCCATGCCCATGCCGGCGGAGACGAGCGAGACGGCGAGGCTGCGATGCGTGTCGAACCAGCCCGTCACGCAGGCCATCATCGGCGCGATGATGGCGGCTGCGCTGGCGCCGACGAGAATGCCGAACATCAGTTGAAACGCGGTCAGCGACGGGGCCTGCGAGGCGAGCGCGACGCTCGCCGGGAGCGCGATCGCGCCGATCAGCGCGACGGCGGGCGCGCCGATCCGGTCGGAGAGGCTTCCCCACGCCATGCTCGCAAAGGCCATGGCGAGAAAGCCGAGCGTCATGGCGCTCGAAACGCCGGTGACCGACCAGCCGGCGTCTTGCGAAATTGAGCGCAGGAGAACGGGCAGCGAGAACATCGCGCCGATCGCGACGCAGCCCATGAGACCGCCCGCGGCGACGATAGTTGGAAGCCTGCATCGCGCTCTACCCTTCGCGCGCCGCCTTTCGGGAGCCGCGACGCCGGCCGCTCCGCGGGCGTCGCCCATTCCGCAATTTCGGCGCGTCATTCAACCGAGGGGTTGAATATGCAGTCGCACGCGCGGAAGGTCAACCGAAGAGTTTGAGAGTGTTCCGGGAATACGTCGACGCTGGCGGCCAGAGGCGGGCTAGCGCGCGAGGGCCCTCTGGAATTGGCGGCGGGTCGGCTGGGCTCGAACGGCCGGGGGTCTTCGACCTGATCTCCGGCTCTAGCCTATAGCACGAACCGAGCGCCGCCATCCCTACGCAACGCGGCGGCGGCTCAGGCGCCTCGGCCGCCGCGTCCCGCCCGGCGGCGGGACGCGTCCGTCGCCGTCGCTAGACGCGTCTCATCAGGGCGAACACAAGCCCGATGACGAGAACGATGACGGCGATCCAGATCAGGAGATGCGCGCCGCTCATGGCGGTCGCCGAGACGCCGCCAAATCCGAGAAGCGCCGCGACGATCGCGACGACGATCAGAACAAGTGCGTAATAGACGAGGTTTCCAGGCATTTCTTCTCTCCCAAGACGCCGTACGAAGCGCCTTGGCGGCGCTTGCTGGCGAAGAGGGCCGCGGGCCCCCCGGACAGGCGTGCAACTCGCCGGAAGGGAGGAATGTTCCCGGAAGGCGGTCAGGCGGCGGCCCAAATTTGGAAATGCGTCTGCTCCGTCGGCGACGCACTTTGGTCCAATTGGAGCGCCGCTTTCGAGGCCCGCTCACTGTCGTTCTCACGCCGGACCTCAGGGGAGCGGTCGTTGAGCGATAGGCTCGGGAGGCGCGGCGCGTCCCGGCGGGAGGGCGCGAAAACCTTCCCTGTTCGCGCAAAAAATTGTCCCTGTTACGCTCGTAAACATTCCCTGTTCCGGGATAAACCCTCCCTGTTAAAAACAGAGCGTAAGTGTTTCACGTGAAACAGGTTTACGGAGCCGAGAGGGCGTGTCCCACCGTGTTCGCGCGTTGCGGCCCAAAACGGCCCCGCGCGCGGGGCCGGAAAACGGCGTGGATCATCGTCTCTCGTCCACGCGTTCACTGAGCCGGGCGTGGACCTCGGAACGGCCAAACGCATGAACCGGAAGCTCGGGACCGTCTACGCCATCGTCACCGCAGCGCTGATCGCGACGCAGCCGCCGCTCTCTTCCGCGGCCGCGCAAGCCTTCAGCACAGTCAAGTTCGTGTTCCTCACTCAGGTCGGCCTTCTCGCCGCAGTTCCTCTGCTTCTCGTCTCGCAGCAAAGCCGCCGCGATTGCCGCGCGCTGCTTGGGTCGGCGTCGAACTATGGGCGGCTCGCGGCCGTCTTCGCGGTCGGGGCGGCGGCGCTTCTCCTCTACAACTTCAGCCTCGCCGGCGCGCATCCCGTGATCGTCGTGGCGGTTCTCAACCTCGCGCCGTTCTGGGGCGCGCTGGTCGCGCTCGTTCTCATGCGGGTGCCGATCCCGGTCTCTCCGCCGGTCTTCTTCGGCTGCTTCGTCTGCGCCTTCCTCGGCGCGACCGCGATCGCCTGGAGCCAAGCGGCCGGCGAGGGACGGTCGAGCGGAGAGCTCTTCTCGACGCTCGCACGCGGTGCGTGGCTCTACGCCATTCCGATCCCGATCTTCACGACGCTCAGCGCCACCTTGACCTCGAAGTGGTTCTCCGACCACGACCCGTCGGCTGCGGTCGTCGCCAACTTCGTCGTCGGCGCCGCCGTCATCGTTCCCGTGACGCTCGGGATCATGCTTTGGAAGGGCGAGCCGATCTTCCGCGACGCGTTCGCGGCCGGGCTCATGATTGTCGGCGTCATCCTTGCCGATGCGGTCGGCCGCGTCTTCTACCAGAAGGCGCTGATCGTCACCGGCGACGACAACGGCTACGTCACCATGTTCCAGAACCTCGAACCCGCCATCGCCGCAGCGATAGCCTATTTCCTGTCGTTCTGGATCGCCGGTCTCAAGTTCACTCTGGGGTGGCCATTCGCTCTTGGCCTTGCCGCGACGGCGGCCGCGCTCCTCGTCTTCTCGCTGAAGGCGTTCGAGCGCGGGCAACGACGCGAGGGCGGACCCGGTGTGCGTGACGAAGCGTTCCCCGCGGAATAGGCGGGAGTCAGGGCTTCCGCGGGGTCATGTCGACCCGCGCCACGTCCCCGGGATGGGGCCGCTCGCCCGTCGTCACCGCCTTCACGTAACCGTAAGCGTGGACAAAGGCGCTCGAGGGCGCGTCCCAATAGGTCGCCTCGCGCACCTTGACGCGGATGAGGGCAATGTCGGGGTCGGCAGCGCCCTTCGGGAACCAGACCCGGACCGGCTCGCTCCACAGTTCATTCACCTTCGCAACGTCGTGAACGACCTCGGCGTCACCCTCGACGCTGACGTAGTTCTGCCGCGACGGGTCCGAGTAGGTGAGCAGGACTTCCGAACTCCCTTCGATCTCGCCGATCTTGCCGGAGGCTGCGTCGGTGAAGAACCAGAGCTCGTCGGCGGGCTCATCGGTGCGGGCGACCATCGGGCGCGCGTGCAGGCGCCCGGCGCTGTCCGTCGTCACGAGTTGGGCGACGTTGATGTGCTGGATAAGGTCGAAGACCTTGCGCTGGGCGGCTGCGTCGTGTCGGGCTTCCATGGCTCATCCTCCTCTTTCGGGCGAGGGAACGCGTCCCGGGGCCGGACGGTTCCACGGCGCGGGATTGGGCGGCGCCGCGCCGACGCGGGATTGAGCTTTGCTCTCGGCCCAGAACTCCGCCACCTTGGAGCGCTTGTTGCAGGGCCCGGACGACGGGGCCCCCGATCCGGAGGTCCGATGTCTCGCGCTCCATCCCGCGCCGACTATCGCCTCGGCAGCCTCTATGCGCTGGCGACCGCGCTGCTGTACTCGCTTCAGGAGCCGTTCGGCTTCCTCGCCGCGACCCGGCTCAGCACGATCCAGTTCGTCTGCCTCACCCAGATCGCGCTCTTCCTTTCGATCCCGCTCCTCATGGCGACGCGGCAAAGCAGACTCGACCTAGCAGCGCTGCTCTCGACGCGATCGAACTACGGGCCGCTGGCCGTCATCTTCGCGATCGGGCTCACGGGGCTGTGGCTCTACAACCAGGGTCTGAGCGACGCTCACCCGATCATCGTATCGGCGGTCCTGAACCTCTTGCCGTTCTGGGCGGCGATCGTGGCGCTCGTGCTGGCGCGGGTGCCGATTCCCGTCTCGCCCGGCGTGTTCTTCGGCTGTTTCGCGGGCGCCTTCTGCGGGGCGATGGCGGTCGCGTGGAGCCAGATCGCCGACGCCGACAAGCGATCGTTCGCCGCGCTGGCCGACAGCCTCGCCGGCGGCGGCTGGATCTACGCGCTTCCCGTTCCGATCTGCACCGCGCTCAACGGGACGCTGATCGCCAGGTGGTTCGGCAATTACGACGAAGCCGCGGCGATCGCCTCGAACTTCCTCGTCGCCAACGTCCTCCTGATCCCGGTCACCCTCATCGTGCTCGAACGTCAGGGAGCGCTCGACTTCGGCGGCCAGACGCTCGCGGTCGTGCTCATGGTCCTGGGTACGATCGTCGCGGCCTCGGTCGGGCGTGTGGCGTTCCAGATCGCGCTCACGGTCACCCATGGCGACAACGGCTTCGTGTCGATGTTCCTCAACCTCGTGCCGGCGCTGACCGCGGTGATTTCGTTAGCGATGTCGTTCGCGATTCCCGCGCTGCACTTCGCCTTCGACTGGCGGTTCGTGCTCGGCCTCGGCCTGATCGGCGCGTCGCTCGCGCTCTTCACCTTGACGTCGTTCCGGACGCCTGCGGCGCGCGAATAGGTCGGCGGCCCTCGCGAAGCTGCGGCTCGTTGTTTCAGGCTTTGGAGCCGCCGCTGCGACCTCGCTCAGACGGCCGCGGGCGAATAGTCGTTGCGGCGTCGCTCGAAGGCCGACGAGAGCGCGATGGCCTGCGCCCGGCTTCTGACGCGGAGCTTGCGCAGGACGGCGCTGACATGCGCCTTGACGGTCGCCTCCGACACGCCGATCTCGTAGGCGATCAGCTTGTTCGGCAGGCCGGTGACGAGCAGCTCGAAGACGCGCTGCTGGGCTTCCGTGAAGGAGGCGGTCCGGGTCGGGAAAGTGTCGCACGACCGGGATTCGGCGAAGCCCCGCTTCGCCATCGCGTAGGGAGCGGGCTCGGCGCTGGCGACGACGGCGTTTAGGAACTTGCTGGCCTGGTCGAAGAAGCGGCCCGCCTGCTCGTTGTAGCATGCGTTGCAGTGGTTCCAGTCGCCGAGATGGAGACACGTGACGTCGCGCGGGCAGGACGTCTCGCCGAGATGTTCGGCAAGCTCGACTGCGCTTTCCGCGCATTCCCTGAGGGAGGCTATCGCCCGGCGCTGCAGGTCGAGAACATTGGCGGGAGCGGTCTTGGCGCCGCTCTCGACGTCGCATTCGGCTCTATCGAGGTCCGTCCTCAGGCGCGCGAATTTCGGCGTCAGCGGCGTGGCGTTGGAGCGATGGTTTGGAGGCACAATGGACATTTCGGAACGCCTGGCGGGTTCCCGTCCCGCATTACGCGGTCACCACTCGGGCGGCCTTTGATGTTGCATTGCAACATGCATGAACCTCGGCCGTTTGACTATAGGGTGAATTGTCGCAGCGGCAGCAAAGCCAGAACGTTAGGGCGCCTATGGGACTAAAGACCATGAGCGTCCGCTCGGGTCCGCAACGACGTAGATGGAGGCCTCCACGACTCCGGCCGCGGTCGTCACGCTCGCGATTGTCCGTCGGTAGCCGGCGCCTTCAAAGGCGTCGAGCCTCGCCCAGTGCGCGGGAAGGTCGGGCGACGCGAAAACGGACACCTGCACGTCGTTCCCGCCGGGGTCGAGAACGAGACCGGGGAAGCCGAGCGCCGCGCCCCAGCCCTTGGCCACGAGCCTGCCTTTGATCGTGCCCTCCGTCCACGTTCCCTCAAGCCCTTCGAGTTGGCGGCAATTGATCCTCCCCGGCGCGAGGCTTCCATACGTGGCGAGGCGGTTCGTCGCGCTTCCGTGAGACATGAATGTCAGCCACGAGCCGAGAAAGGATCGTCGCGGGACATCAGCTCTTGAAGAACTCGATGAGGTCGGCGTTGACCTTGTCCTTCTCAGTCGAGCACATGCCGTGCGGCGCCCCGGGGTAGATCTTGAGCTTCGCGTTTGCGATGAGCTTCGCGGACAGATGCGCGGAATTGCCGATAGGCACGATCTGGTCATCGTCGCCGTGCAGGATGAGCGTTGGCACCTTGATCGCCTTCAGGTCCTCGGTGAAGTCGGTCTCCGAAAAGGCCTTGATGCAGTCGTACTCGGCCTTGAGCCCGCCCATCATGCCTTGCATCCAAAACGAATCGCGCAAGCCCTCGCTGACCTTCGCGCCGGGCCGGTTGAAGCCGTAGAACGGCGTCGCCAGTTCCTTGAAGAACGCCGACCGGTCCGCGGCGACGTTCTTGCGGATCCCGTCGAAGACTTCGATCGGCAAGCCGCCCGGATAGGCCTCTGTCTTCACCATGATCGGCGGCACCGCCCCGATCAGTACAAGCTTGGCGACCCGATGCATCCCGTGGCGCGCGACGTAGCGTGCGGCCTCGCCCCCGCCTGTCGAATGGCCCACATGGATCGCGTCGCGCAGATTGAGCGTGCCCGCGAGATCGGCGAGGTCGTTGGCGTAATGCTCCATGTCGTTGCCGTACCAGGGCTGGCCCGAGCGGCCGTGGCCACGGCGATCGTGCGCGATGCAGCGATAGCCTTGCCCCGCGAGGAACATCATCTGGTCCTCGAACGCGTCGGAGGTCAGGGGCCAGCCGTGACTGAACACGACGGGCTGTCCGTGGCCCCAGTCCTTGTAGTAGATATGCGCCCCATGGCGTGTGGTGAATGTCGGCATGGCGTCGTCCTCCTGTCGGAATGACGAAGTATACCGCGCCGAGGGCTGGTCGGCGCAACACGTCGCGTCGTTTCGACGTCGTCAATTCGTGGGGAGAAGCGAGCGGCGAGGGATTCCCCCTAGGCGAGGTCTGACGAAAATGGGCCCCATGGCAGGGAAAAGATCCTGACGGCGATGACGGACCGCGGCGAGCGCCTGCGCAGGGACTACGCCGCCAGGATCGTGCGTCTTGCCGGCGTCGTTGACGGGCGAATCGAGGAGGCGTTCGCGACCACGCCGCGCGAGCGCTTCTGCGGCCCGCCGCCCTGGCGGGTGTCAGGTCCTTTCGGTCTCGGCGCGGGGGAGAGCGACGTCGCGATCCTCTACGACGACGTCCTGGTCGCGATCGACGTCCGGCGGGGCATCAACAACGGACAGCCCTCGCTGCACGCCGCGTGCATCGACGCGCTGAAGCTCCAGGCGGGCGAGACCGCCCTGCACGTCGGTGCAGGGACGGGGTATTACACCGCCATCCTCGCCCGGCTCGTCGGACCTTCCGGCCGGATTGTCGCCTACGAGATCGAGGCGGATATCGCGGAGACCGCGCGCCGGAACCTCGCCGATATTCCTCAGGTCGAGGTCAGGGGGGCCTCGGGGGTCGCCGCCGGCCTGCCGAACGCCGACGCGATCTATGCGAGCGCCGCGGCCACGCATCCCCTCGAGGTCTGGCTCGACGCCCTGAAAACCGGCGGTCGGCTCCTCTTCCCGCTCCAGGCGAAGCATTCGACGGGAGCGATGTTGCTCGTCCAGCGGCCCGCCAAGGCGCTGAGCGATTGGCCGGCGAAGCTCATGAACGGGGTGGTCTTCATCGGCTGTGAAGGCGGGCAGGACCCGGACGTCGGGCGGCGACTCGACAAGGCGTTCCGGGGCGGCGGAACGCAATGTGTGCGGTGGCTTCGGCGCGGCGCGCCGCGCGCGGACGAAGCGGTCTGGCTTGAGGGCGATGGCTGGGTTTTGCTTGAGGGGGAGGAAAGGCATGGAGGCGGCTAACGCGACGTTAAGTCGCATTGCGTTGCGACACTCTGTCCACGACCATGCCTCACTTGAAGCTGCGAACGGCGTTTAGTCCGCGATTCGTGGCCTCGGCCAAGGGCCGCCTCCAGACAAGTCAGGCCGGGGCGCGCCTTGTGAGCGTTCGGGGCCCGGGAGGACGAGCAGGAGGGAGGCGGCTCATGAACGACGATACCGTCGTCTACACCCGATACGGGACCACTCGAACCCTGTGCGAGTTCGTTACGGGCCTCGCCTATGCGATGGAGGCCAGTGGCGGCCTCGACGATGTCTTGAGCGACCGGATGGATGAAGTCGTCGCGCCGGTGCGCTCCGCTCGCGACTGGCTTTGGCATGTGGGCGACCTCATGTCGCGGACGAAGCCGCTGCCATCTGACGTGCTCGGCGGTCTCGATTGCGCCGAAGTGCGGGCGCTTGACGCGCTCCCGAAGCTCAAGATGCTGATCGGAGAAGCGTGCGACGCACTCGCTGATTCGCGCCCGGTCGTGGCGGAGGCGCCGCGCGTTTTCGTCTAAGGACTGCGTTCGGTCTGCGGCCGAAAATGGCGTCTGGCGAAAAGCCCGAAATGGGAGAGCGCCTGCCGCCCCGCCTCGAGACGCGCGTTCCACACCGGCCAGGCATGGATCATGTTCGGCCAGACCTCGAGCGTCACATCGACCCGGGTCGCGCCGGCAGCTTCGGCGAGGCGCGTCGCATCGGAAAGGAGAGTCTCTTCCGAGCCGACCTGGATGAGGAGCGGCGGAAACCCTGCGAGATCCGCGAAAAGGGGCGATAACAGCGCGTTTCGCCGATCGGCCTCTGACGCGTAAGCGGCGGCGAGTTCTTCGAGATAGGCTTTGTGGATCAGAGGGTCGACGGCGTCCCGGGTCGCGAGCGCGCCCCCCGAAAGAGTGAGGTCGGTCCAAGGGGAGACGAGCCAGGCCGCGGTAGGAAGGCGTCGCCCCGCCGAGCGCAAACATTGGATCAGAGCGAGTGAAAGACCGGCGCCCGCGCTGTCGCCGCCAACAATGACGCTGCCCCCATCGTATCCGATCGTCCCCAGGAATTCCCACGCGGCGAGCGCGTCGTCGAGGGCTGCGGGGTAGGGATGTTCGGGGGCGAGTTGGTAGCCGATCGCAAGCGTGCGAAGGCCTGCCGCGCGCCCGGCTTCTGTAACCATGCGGCGATGGCTCGCGATGGAGCCGGAGCAATAGCCGCCGCCGTGGAAAAAGAGGAGAATCCGGTTCCGATCCGCCCCAGGCGCGACAGAGAACTCGCCGGGAGGGCCGCCGGCGGAGACCTTTTCGAGGACGATGTCGTGTTCGATCGGCCACGCTGCGCCGACCTCGTCGAGTCGCTCGCGTCTGGCCGCCCATCCGACCGGCCTGGGCTTCGACGTCAGAAGCGAGCGGACGGCCTCGATCTCAATTCCGGACAAGGCCCATCGCTCTCGTTTCCCGCGCCCTGGACGACGATAGCATGATCGCCCCCGATGCCGACAGGAGCGTCGGAGCGTCCCCGTTTGAGCGCGCGGCAAAACGCGCTAAGCTCGGCGCTCTCGTCCACGGGCGTCCGCATGGGTTTGGTGCGCGCTTTTTTCGATCAGGTCCGCCTCGCGGTGGTCTTTGCGGCCGTGGCGGCGGCGGTTCTGACCCTCGGCGGCGCGCCGGTTCAGGCGCAGACGCTCAAGGCCGTCAAGGCGCGCGGGTCGCTCGTCTGCGGGGTGAACGAGGGTCTGCCCGGCTTCTCCAATATGGACGAGCGCGGTCAATGGTCCGGCTTCGACGTGGATTTCTGCCGGGCCCTCGCAGCCGCGATCTTTGGCGACGCAAACCGGTTGAAGCTCGTGCCGCTCACCGCCGAGGCGCGTTTTCAGGCGCTCAAGGACGGCAAGATCGACGTGCTGTCGCGCAATTCCACCTGGACGATGAGTTGCGAGGTTGGCTACGACCTCGCGTTCGTAGGCGTCACCTACTACGACGGGCAAGGGTTCATGGCCCCGCGGGCGATGCGCGTCTCGTCGGCCAACGAACTCGACGGGGCGCGGGTCTGCGTGCTGAGCGGCACGACGACGATCGACAATCTGGCCGACTTTTTCGCCAGCAATCACATGTCGCTTCAGACCGTCGCCGTAGGATCGACCGACGAGCTTCTCAAGGCCTACGACGCCGGCATATGCACCGTGGCGACGAGCGATCTGTCGCAACTCTACGCGCTTCGCCAGCGCCTGGCCAAGCCGCGCGATCACGTCATCCTCCCTGACGTCATCTCCAAGGAGCCGCTCGGCCCTGTGGTTCGTCAGAGCGATCCGAACTGGGTCGAGATCGTGCGCTGGGTGCATTTCGCCATGCTGAACGCCGAGGAGCTTGGCGTCAGCCAGCGAACCCTGGCGCAGGCGTTGCAGTCGCAGAAGCCGGAAGTGATGCGTCTCGTCGGCGCATCGGGCAATTTTGGCGAAGACCTTGGCCTCGGCCAGTCCTGGGCCGCCAACGTGGTCCGAGCCGTGGGCAATTACGGCGAGGTCTTCGACCGCAATCTCGGGGTGAAATCGCCCCTCGCGATCCCTCGTGGCCTCAACCAGCTCTGGAACGCAGGCGGCATCCAGTACGCGCCGCCGATCCGCTGAGGAGCGCCGCATTCGCTCGATTTCGACTCGCGCCTGTGACCGGATGTCGAAGGCGGCGTCAGACGGAGAAGCTGACGCCGCAGCCGCACGAGGCGGTCGCGTTCGGGTTCTTTATCTGGAAGGATTGCCCCATGAGGTCGTCGACGAAATCGACCTCGGAGCCCTTCATCATTTCGAGCGAAACCGGGTCGATGACCACGCTCGCCCCGTCGCGCGTCGCAATGAAGTCATCGTCGGCGCGTGTCGTGTCGATATCGTAGGCATATTGGAAGCCCGAGCAGCCTCCTCCCTTGACGGAGATGCGCAGGGCCGCGCCGTCCTGGCGGTTGAGAATCGTGTTCAGCCGCCTGGCGGCGCTGGCGCTGATGGTCACAACGTCCGATTCAGCGATCTGGCTCATCAACACGCCGCTTTCGTTCCTCATCCGGAGCGACCACAAGGTCGCGCCTTCAAGACTTTCGACAGTTAAGATAAGCAGCGGCGCCGAAAGCGCAACGCGGGAAACGGGAAATGGGAAACGACGACGGGCGGGCCTTCCGCGCGCCCTTTGCGGCCGATCCGGCAACCGCTCGTCGACGCGTTGCTGAGCCGCGTTCGCCGACCCGCACCGATTTTCAGCGCGACCGCGACCGAATCGTCCATTCCACCGCGTTCCGCCGTCTCGCCCACAAGACGCAGGTCTTCGTCCATCACGAGGGCGACCATTTCCGGACCCGGCTCACCCACACGATCGAGGTCGCCCAGATCGCCCGCGCGCTTGCTCGCGCCCTTCGCCTCGACGACGATCTGGCCGAGGCGATCGCTCTTGGTCACGATCTTGGACATACTCCGTTCGGCCACACCGGCGAGGACGCCCTCGACGCTTGCATGGGCCCCTACGGCGGCTTCGACCACAATGCGCACGCGCTGCGAATCGTCACCGAACTCGAACGACGATACGCCGACTTCGATGGCCTCAACCTGACCGACACGACGCTCGCAGGTCTCGTCAAGCACAATGGGCCTCTTCTTGACGCGGCAGGACGTCCGACGGAGCGCTACGCAAGAAAGGGCGTGGCGGCGGCCATTCTCGCCTGGGACCGGCTGCAGCCGCTCGGCCTTTCGGGCCACGCCAGCCTCGAGGCGCAGGCCGCCGCGCTCGCCGACGACATCGCGTACGACGCTCATGACATAGACGATGGCCTTCGGGCCGAGCTGTTCTCTGTCGATGAGATCGGCGCCGGCGTCCCCTTCGCCGGATCGGTGATCGCGGAGATCGAGGCCTGGCGTCCCGGGCTCGAGGAAGCGCGCCGGGTTCACGAATTTGTCCGCCGCATCATCACCCGCTTCATCGAGGACGCCATCGGCGAGAGTTCGCGGCGGATCGCCGAGGCTCGGATCGCGGCTCCCGCCGACGTCGAGCGCGCAGGCGGCGCACTTGTTGGCTTGTCTGCGGCGTTCGAGGCGGCGGACCGGGAGATCAAGGCCTATCTGTTCTCCCACATGTACCGCCATCCGCGGGTGCAGTTGGCGCGGGAGAAGGCCGACCGGATCGTTCGCGACCTGTTCGCAGCATACATGTCGGACCCGTCCGCCATGCCGCCCGACTGGGCCGGCAAGGCCGAGGCGGGCGAGAGGGCGCGCGCGGTCGCGGACTACATTGCGGGGATGACCGACCGCTTCGCGGTCCACGAGCACGCCCGTCTCTTTGACGGGCCGCGGGAGTTGCGTTAGAGCCGCCCAAATTCTTGCCAGGGCAGGGTCTTGCGACCCCGGTGGGCGACCTGTCTGGCGGGTCGCGCGGCGTCGCAGGATCGGCGCCGCCCTGGAGAGGGCAGCCGCTCGCCGTCCACGCCCGTAACGGAATTAGGATGAACGTTTTCACGGACTTTCAGGCGCGCGTCGGGACGGCGATCGAAAAGCGGATTTCGTCGGGCGATCTCCCGCCCGACCTCGATCTTTCGCGTTTTGTCGTCGAGCCGCCGCGCGACGCCGCCCACGGCGATTTGTCGACGAACGCCGCGATGGTCTACGCCAAGGAAGCAAAGGCGGCCGGCCTTGGGCCGCGCGCGCTGGCGGAGCGCCTTGCCGCTGATCTTGCTGACGATCCAGGCGTCGCGAGCGCCGGGGTCGCCGGACCCGGATTTCATCAACATTGTCCTGAAGTCAGCGATCTACGAGAGGATCCTGAAAGCGGTGCTGACCAAAGGGCGCTCTTACGGCGCGGGCGAGCCGAGCAATGAGGGCTCCGTCAACGTCGAATATGTGAGCGCCAACCCGACCGGCCCCATGCACGTCGGCCATGCGCGCGGCGCCGTATTTGGCGACGCGCTGGCGAACCTTCTGACGTTCGCGGGCCGAGAGGCGACGCGCGAATACTACATCAACGACGCGGGCGCCCAGGTGAATGCGCTCGCGCGTTCCGCACACATGCGCTACCGCGAGACGCTCGGCGAGGATGTCGGCGCCATGCCCGATGGCCTCTATCCGGGAGACTACCTCAAGGCGGTTGGCGCGGCGCTCAAGGCCGAATATGGCGCGTCGCTCGCGGAAGCGCCCGAATCGGTGTGGCTGCCGATCGTGCGGAGGCGGGCGATCGACGCCATGATGGCGACCATCCGTGAAGACCTTGCCGCCCTGAACATCGCCCACGAAATCTTCGCTTCGGAGCGGGAGCTGACAGGCGCGGACGGCGGCCCGAATCGGGTCAATGAGGCAATCGAAGGCCTGCGAGCCAAGGGCCTCGTCTACGAAGGTCGCCTGCCGCCCCCCAAAGGCGCCCCGGCCGACGACTGGGAGGACCGCGAGCAGACGCTGTTCCGCTCAACCGCGTTTGGCGACGACGTCGACCGTCCGCTTGTCAAGTCGGACGGCGCCTACACGTATTTCGCCAGCGACATTGCTTATCACAAGACGAAGATCGACCGCGGCTACCTGACCCTCGTGGACGTATGGGGCGCGGATCACGGCGGCTATGTCCGGCGAATGCAGGCGGCGGTCGCCGCGCTTTCCGACGGCCGGGCGAGGCTCGACGTGCGCCTCGTCCAACTCGTGCGCCTCATGCGAGACGGCGAGCCGGTCAAAATGTCGAAGCGGAGCGGGGACTTCGTGACGCTTCGTGAGGTTGTCGACGAAGTCGGCCGGGACGCCGTGCGCTTCATGATGCTGATGCGCAAGAACGATGCGCCGCTCGATTTCGACCTCGCCCGGGTGATCGAGCAGAGCCAGGACAATCCGGTCTTTTACGTTCAGTACGCTCACGCGCGAGCACGCAGCGTCCTCCGCCAGGGGCGCGCCCTTTTCCCCGATCTCGACGTCGATCCGGCGGCCCTTGCGGAAGCAGACCTTGGCCTGCTGACCGACGCGGGCGAGCGCGATCTCATGCGCGTCGTGGCCCAGTATCCACGCGTCGTCCAGCAGGCGGCCGACGCCCGCGAGCCGCACCGCACAGCTTTTTACGCCCATGAACTGGCGACGCGCTTCCATGCTCATTGGAATCGGGGCAAAGACTTGAAGAGTTTGCGCTTCGTTAATGAAAGCGATCGAAACTTGACGTGTTCGAGGCTGGCGCTTGTGACCGGGGTGGGCCTTGTACTGGCCTCCGCGCTGTCGATTCTCGGGGTGAGCGCGCCCGAAGAGATGCGTTAGCGGACCGCGTATCGGCTCGTTCCTGGACGGGCGGAGAGGTTCGCGTTGGCGACGAGGACGCAATGAGCATATCCGGAGCACGACCGGCGTTCGACATCGATCTCGAGGAGTACGAGAAGCGGCTGCGCGCCGCGGGCGCGCCGGCCGCCGGCGTCGAGGACCCGCTCGCCGAACTTGCCCGGCTCGTCGAGGCGTCCCGTCCCAAGGTGCCGGCTGCGCCCCGCTTTGCGGCCGCCCCGCCGCCTTCGTCCGGGCTGCGGTCCTTCGATACGCCGCTCCCGCCGGCGGCGCCCGTTCCGCCGTCCGCGGTTGACGTTCGTGACTACAGGCCAGCGCTCGAAGAGCCGCTCGACGATGGTTTTGACGACGTGGACGAGGCGGACGACCCCGCGCTTGCGCGTTTTGGCGGGGGTCCCGCGGTTTCCGCCCCCGAGCCCCGTCGGAGCCGGCGGTGGACGTTCACGGTGTCGGCGCTCGCCCTCGCAGGGGCTGCGATGATCGGCGGGGTCTTCTTGCTCAAGGGCAAGACGCCGGGCTTCCAGAAGGAGCCGCCGTTCATCGCCGCCGCGGTCGGGCCGACCAAGGTGCAGCCACCGAGCGACGCCACCGTCTCCGCCTCGGACGACGCCGGCGGAAGCCTCCTCAAGGACGACACCCGGTCGAATCACGTGAAGGTGGTCAATACCGAGGAGCAACCGGTCGATCTCAACGCCCAGAGCGGTTCGCAACCTGCGCCCGTTTCTGCTCCGGCCGCTCAGGATGCGCCGCCGCCGGATACGTCTCAGCCGTCGCCGAACGGCGCCCTCGAAGCCCCGGGAACCCCTGCCGGATCGCTTGTGCGGGGCACTGTCGACACCCCCGTGGTGGTCGGGACGGGGCCGTCGCTCGCCACCTCGCCGTTCCCCGAGCCGAAGGCGGTGCGGACGATTTCGCTTCGTCCCGACGGGACCCCGATCGCGGCGGGGTCGCCCGACGCCCAGACCGCTCAGGCCCCGCCATCCGAGCCCGCGGCGCCGGGGCCGGCGGCCGCGCCCGCCGACGCCGCCAACGCTCAGAGTTCGACGCCCAAGATCGACCTGCCGACCAAACTTTCCCCGCCCAAGTCCTCTGCCCGAGTAGCAGTCGCGAAGACCGACACGACCGCCCCCGCCAACCCGGCGGACATGGCTGGGGAGACGGAAACTCCCGCCGCGCCGGCGGCGAAGCCGGTGAAGCCGAAGGTCAAGGCGCAAGCGCCAGTGCAAGCCCCGGCGCCGGCGCCGGCCGCCGCCGCGGCGACCGCCGAGGCCGCGCCGCCCGCAGCCGCGCCCGAGCCGGCCGACGCCACGGCGACGACGTCTGGGGGCTGGGCGGTTCAACTCGCCGCGCCCCGGTCCGAAACCGAAGCAAAAGCAGTGGTGGCGAAGTTGAACGAGAAATACGCCTCCGCGCTCGGCGGTTCGTCGCTTGGCGTCCACAAGGCGAACGTCAACGGCGAGACCGTCTATCGCGTGCGCGTGGTCGGCCTTAACAAGGCCGACGCCGCCGCGCTCTGCGCCAGGCTCAAGGGCAACGGCGGCGAGTGCTTCGTGGCGAAGTGATCCGGAGCGCAAACGAGCGATCGACCGCGACGGAGTTCGAATGCCCCGAGCCTTCATTGCAGGATGCGCCGGCCTCGCGCTGACGGCGGACGAGGTCGCGTTCTTCCGCGCCGCCGACCCGTGGGGCCTGATCCTGTTCAAGCGCAACGTCGCCGATCGCGGCCAGCTTCGCGCGTTGACCGCTGCGTTCCGCGCCTCCGTCGGTCGCCCTGACGCCCCTGTGCTGATCGATCAGGAGGGCGGCCGGGTGCAGCGGATGGGGCCGCCCGAATGGTTGGCCTACCCCGCAGCCGGACGCATCGGCGCATTGCCGACGGGCGAAGCGGAGGACGCGGCGCGGCTGATCGGCCGGCTCATCGCCCACGACCTTCACGAGGTCGGGATCACGATCGACTGCGCGCCCGTCCTCGACGTCGCCGAGAGCGGAACCCACGCCGTCATCGGCGCCCGCGCCTGGTCGGACGAGCCGGACCGGGTCGCAGCTCTCGGCCGGGCCTTCGCCGACGGATTGCTCTCGGGCGGCGTCGCGCCCGTGATCAAGCACATTCCCGGGCACGGCCGGGCGCGTGTCGACAGCCATCACGAGTTGCCCCTGGTCGACGCCTCCCGCGAGGTGCTCGCGCGCGATTTCGCACCCTTCCGCGCGCTCGCCGACCTGCCGATGGCGATGACCGCCCATGTCGTCTACCGGGCGATCGATCCTGACCGCCCGGCGACCTGCTCGGCGAAGGTGGTCAACGACGTCATACGCGGCGCGATCGGCTACCGGGGCCTCGTCATGAGCGACGATCTCTCGATGAAGGCGCTCGAAGGGCCCTTCGAGGCGCGCGCCGCCGCGCTTTTCGACGCGGGCCTCGACCTTGCGCTCCATTGCAACGGCGACCTCGCCGAAGGCCGCGCTGTCGCATCCGCGACCCCGCCGCTGGCGGGCCTGAGCCTGGAGCGCGCTCGGGCCGCGCTCGCGACCCTGCATCGGCCCCAGCCGCTCGATGTCGAGGCCGCTCGCGGCCAACTCGCGTCGATCATCGCTCGTCTTCCCGCCGCCTGACGCGGGACCGCGAAGAGAGCCGGCAGCTACGCCCTCGCGGGCGCTCCGAGGAAATGGTCGATCGTCTCGAAGAACTTCGCAACCGAGATCGGCTTCGACAGATAGGCCTCGCATCCGCCGCGCAGGATCTTCTCCTCGTCGCCCTTCATGGCGAAGGCGGTGATGGCGATGACGGGAATGTGCCGCAGCTCCTCATCGTCCTTGAGCCACTGCGTGACCTCGAGGCCTGAGACTTCCGGCAGCTGAATGTCCATCAGGATGAGGTCCGGCCGGTGGCGGCGGGCAATGTCCACAGCCTCGATGCCGCTGCGGGTCTGAACGATCCGGTGCCCGCGCGTTTCCACAAGATCGTTGAAGAGCTTCATGTTCAGCTCGTTGTCTTCGACGATGAGCACGGTCTTCGTCATGGGTTCGTTCCAACGGGTCGGCCGGGGGGTTTACCGGGCATGAGAATATCCCATAGACCTTGCCAAAGGGAGAATTGGCCGCATGCGCACTCCGTCTAGCGAACGGTCATCCACAGCCGCCGATGAGGGGCGCGAACTTGCCGTTGCGGTTCTGGCGTTCCTCGCCGCCGACGAGACGCGGCTGGAGCGGTTTCTGGCGCTGACCGGCCTCGGTCCCCACAATCTCCGGCAAGCGGCGGCCGAACCAGGTTTCCTCGGCTCGGTCCTTGGCTATCTTGCGACCGACGACCGTCTTCTCGTTGGCTTCGCCGCCGAGACGGGTCGCCGGCCGGAGGATCTGGCGCACGCGCTCGAGGCGCTCCGGGGTCCGCCGGCCGCGGACCCGTGAGCGCCGCGGTCGAGGGGCCCGTTCTCTGCCGCGACTGCCTCGGCAGGCGAGCGCGGGGTTCCGCCCGCTGCTCCGTCTGCGGGTCGCCGCGGACAGTCGATCTCGAGGCTGCGGCAGGGCTCGCGATCGCCCACGTCGATTGCGACGCATTCTACGCCTCGGTCGAGAAACGCGACAATCCGGCTTTGCGCGACAAACCGCTGATCGTCGGCGGATCGGGCCGGCGCGGGGTCGTCGCCACATGCTGCTACATCGCGCGAGCCTATGGCGTGCGGTCGGCGATGCCGATGGCGACGGCGCGGCGCCTGTGCCCCGATGCGGTCGTCGTTCCGCCCGCCATGGCGAAATACGCCGAGGCGTCACGGGCGATCCGCGCTATGATGCAGGGCCTGACGCCCCTCGTCGAGCCGCTGTCGATCGACGAGGCCTTTCTCGACCTGACCGGCTGCGAGGGCGCGAACGCAGCGGGCGCGGCCGAGGCGCTCGCGCGGTTCGCCGCGAGCGTCGAGCGTGAGGTCGGCGTGACTGTTTCCGTCGGCCTCAGCTATTGCAAGTTCCTCGCGAAGATGGCGTCCGATCTCGATAAGCCGCGAGGCTTCGCGCTCCTGAAGCGCGAGGAGGCGAAGACCTGGCTCGCGCCACAGGGGGTCGCGCGCCTTTGGGGCGTCGGCAAGGCGGGCGAGCGCAGGCTCGAGCGATTGGGGATCCGGCAGATCGCCGACCTGCAGCGACTCGACGAGCCCGCGGCCCTCCGGCTCCTTGGCGACGACGGCCGTCGGCTGTGGCGCCTCGCACAGGGAATTCGACGACCGGCGCGTCAGCCCGCACCGCGAGACGAAGAGCGTCTCCAGCGAAACCACCTTCGAAGAGGATGTCTTCGACCGGGAGGAACTGACGCGCGTCCTCCTCGACCATTGCGACCGCGTTTCGGCCCGGCTGCGCAAGGCGGAGCTGGCGGCCTCGGGCGTGACGCTCAAACTGCGTCTGCCGGACTTCCGCCTGCGCACCCGCAGCCGGACCGGGTTTCGTCCGACGCAGCTCGCGCCCCGGTTGTTCGCCGTGGCGCAGGCGCTGCTCGAGGCGGAGGGGAACAAGGCCGCCTATCGTCTGATCGGCGTGGCCGCGACCGACCTCGAGCCCGCCTCGAGCGCGGACGAAACGGACCTCCTCGGCGGCTCGGCGCGCGAGACGTCGCGCGAGGCCGCGATCGCGGCGCTGAGGCAGAAATTCGGCGCCGACGCGATCGAGCGCGGCCTCGCCTTCCGCGCCGGCCGCCGCAGGCGCCGGCCGGACGGGTAGTCCTGTCTATCGTGACCTTCTCCCGCGAACTGGGAGGGAGAAGGGACGAATCCATCTCAATGCGGCTGGCGCGCGGCCTCGACCCATCCGCTTCACGGCAAGGGCGATTCCGAGCCTCACGCCATCAATGGCAGTACGTTCTTACGGCTTGCTGGCAGGCGCTCAGGTTTTGGTTTGCTTCCTGATAGTTCCCATCACACAGGGTGGACTCCTGCTGCGCGTCGGACACCGCGCTGTTGGCGCTGTTCAACTGCCCCTGCGCGTTCTCGTAGGCCGACTCTTTCTGGTTTAAGTCCAAGACCAGTCTGCCTCGGTCCGGCCCGGGATGGAGATGTTGTTCATCGTAGAGTTCCAGCGCGGACCGCGCAGCATCCACTGCCTGATAGGCGGCCTGTTGCCTGTCGCGGGCCGCCTCGGCGGCCTGCTTCGCGCGTTCGACCCTGCCATGCGCCTGCTGCATAAGCTCATGCGCTCGAGCGGTTGCAGTTCTTGCCCCCTCGAGCGCCTGTCTGGCTTGCGTGCATTGTGCAGAATCCGGCATTGCTCCCTCCTTGCTTGCTGGAACAAGTCCAACGGTGTTGTTATAGAGTTTGGAGTTGACGGATGTAAGCGCCAATTGCGCGACAGAGGACGATCGGAATTGGCGACCCTGGACTCGGCGGCACTCGAACAGCGTCTCGTCGCGGCGCTCGATCAGAGCGTCGCCACGATGCGCCAAAGCGTGCAGGGCGCCGACGAGGGCTCCGTCGATGGCTTGAACGTGCTCATCGGCTACCTCGTCGGCGCGGGCGGTTTTCTCTCGGCCACCGACGCTATCGCGCAAGTGCTCCAGTCGCAGGGCCTCTCCACGCTGTCGACCCGTGTTGCAGCGCTCCGTTCGGAGATCGATCAGCGCCTTCTCAAGGCTCAGACGGCGCTGGCCCTGAAGCGGAACGCCCCGCAAGCGGCCGTTGACCCGCTGAGCACGCCCGAAGGCGTTCGCGATTTTGCCGCCCGGGTCGCCGAAGCCGGAAATCGGTACAGGGAGATGGAAGCCCAGTCCGAAGCAGCGCGGAAATCGTTCTCCGGCTCCGGCGACATGGGCTGACGGGGCGCTCCAGATCCCGTGAAACCGGCGTCCACTTTTTCGCGGCGCGTTCTAAGGCTTGGCGCAGCCGGAGGCCGGCAGGATTTCGAGCTTCCGCAACTGGGCGCGCAGCGCGAACGTTCCGTAGTCGAGCTTCAGGGTGCCCGACACGCCGTTCTCGTAGAGGTCGTAGGAGAGCGTGTATTCGGGCGCGGTGTCGCGCGAGGCCTCGTCGAAATAGGAGACCACGACCGGCCATCGGCGGACGTCCTTGAGCGCGGCCGCGTTCGCGGCGTCCTCGCTCGGCGCCGCCGCCGCCTTGCCGATGACCGCCATCGTCGCATAGATCTTCGCGCCCGTATCCGAGCCGTCATAGACGCGCGCCTGGACGACGCCGCCGCCTCCCTTCGCCGCCTCGATCAGCCGCTCCACATGCTGGGTCGGAAAGAGGACGTCGTGGCCGAAGTCGAGCGTCTTCGAGGCGGGGTCGGTGAGTTCGACCTTGAGGATGTCGCCCGCGCCGCGGGTCGCCGTGCCCGAGATCTTCTCGACCTCGCGCACGCCCTTGGTGTCGATCTTGAAGCGCATCGAGGCGCCGTCGGCGGCTTCGAACGAGGTGGCGTTCACGTCCATCGACAGCGGGTCGCCCTCGCTGCGCTCCATCTCGGTCATCTGGCGGAAGCTCGACGTGTAGCCGTCGCAGGCCGAACCGCGGAACTCGTAGGCGATGAGGCCGCTGGCGGCGACGGGCGCCTGCGCCGAACCGAGGCCGGGCGAGGACGGATCGATGAGCGTGATGTCGTAGGCCGCGCGGTGGGCGGCGAGAGGGGATGCGTGCGCGACGCCAAGGCTCGCCAGCCACTGGACCGCGAGACAGGCCGCGGCGCCCCGGAACGTCCTCGAAAGCATGATCTCTCCCCTCGGATGGGATGGAAAGGTCGGCCCCGTTTCCGGCGCTTTCGTGACGCGGCCGGCGACGGGCTTCCTCAGGCCGGCTCGTCGGGCGGGACGGGGCCCCAGGCTTCGCCGAGCGATCCATCGGCGTCGAGGGGATCCTCGTCGGGGCGAAGCGCCGTCTCGTCGCTCGGCTGGGGAACGCCGTATCCGGCCGGCAGCTTGCCGTCGAAGAGGCCGGCCGCCTGCAGTTCGTCGAGGCCGGGAAGGTCGCCGATCGCATCGAGGCCGAACTGGATCAGGAAGTCGGCGGTCGTGCCGTAGGTGATCGGACGGCCGGGCGCCTTTCGCCGGCCGCGCATCCGAACCCAGCCCGCCTCCATGAGAACGTCGAGCGCCCCCTTGGACACCGCGACGCCGCGGATCTCCTCGATGTCGGCGCGCGTGACCGGCTGATGGTAGGCGACGATGGCGAGCGTCTCCATCGCCGCCTTCGAGAGCTTGCGCCGGTCTTCGCCGTCGCGCACCAGAAGCCAGGAAAGGTCCTCGGCCGTCCGGAACATCCAGCGGCCGGCCACCCGGACAAGATTGACCCCGCGGCCGGCATAGAGGCGCCTGAGCTCCTCGAGCACCATCCCGGCGTCGGCCCCATTGGAAAGGCGCGCGGCGATCCGGGCTTCGTCGAGCGGCTCGGCGGAGGCGAACAGCATCGCCTCGGCGATCCTGAGATCGTCGGGCGCGGCGCGCGGCGCGATGGCGTCGAACAGGGGGGAAACATTGGTTGCGGCACTCGTCATTCCGGCGCTCTCCGGTTTCTGGCGCATGTCGGGGGCGTGCGGGCCGTCATGGGGCCGCCTCGCCGGCGCGCGGCGGCGAGGCGCCGCGGATCCATATCGGCGCGAAGGTCTTGTCCTGCCTGAGTTCGATCTTGCCTTCGCGCGCGAGCTCGAGGGAGGCCGAGAAGGACGAGGCGCGGGCGCTCCGCCGCTTTCCCGGCTCGACGCAGGCCTCGATCAGGAAGGCGTCGAAGGCGGTCCAGTCGAGGGCCGCGCCGATGAGCCGCACCAGCGCCTCGCGCGCCTCGGCGAGCGACCACACCTCGCGCGCCTGGAAGCGGACGCGGGCGCGGGCGTGCTTCTGCGCCTGGCGGGCGTAAGCCGCGAGGAGGTCGAAGAGGTTTCCGTCCCAGCGGGTGCGGCCTGTGTCCTCGATCGCCTCGGGCTCGCCGCGGCCGAAGACGTCGCGCCCGAGCCGGACGCGTTCGCCAAGCAGCGCGGCCGCCCTGCGGATCGCCTCGAGCTTGCGCAGGCGCCGGGCGAGCGCGTCGGCGAGTTCGGAGGCGTCGGGCCCGGCCGCCTGCGGCGGCTGGGGCAGCAGGAGGCGCGACTTGAGGTAGGCGAGCCAGGCGGCCATGACGAGGTAGTCGGCGGCGAGCTCAAGCCTCTGCTTGCGCGCCGCCTCGACGAAGGCGAGGTATTGCTCGGCGAGCTTGAGGACCGAGATCCGCGCGAGATCGACCTTCTGCCGCCGCGCAAGCTCGAGCAGGAGGTCGAGCGGCCCCTCGAACCCGTCCAGATCGACCGTGAACGCCGGCGCATCGCTCGGCGGCTCGAATTCGAACGCGCCGCGGGGCGGCGCATCGGCGCGCATGTGAATCACCTCCCGATCAGGGTGTCCCTGTCTGGCGCACGCGGGCGGGCGCGGCAAGGGACATGCGCGCGGGCTCAACAGCTCGCTTTGGCCGGGCGCGCGTCATAACTCCTAGGGAAGGCGCCTTCACCATCCTCGGGCTTGGCGGAGCGAAGCCTCAAGGCGTCGATCCGCCCGCGCCATTCGCAACCCCGATTTCGAGCCTTTTCAATGCTTTGCGGCGCGAATCGCAACCCGGCGCGAGGTGGGCTCCTGCGTGCCCGTGGCGTCCCGAGGCCTGGCGCGGCGGCCGCAGGATCGCCGCGCCACGCTCGTGACGACGGCCGTCGAAGCCGGTAGCTTTGGCGGAAATTCCCCTGGCGTCCCTCCGCCGTTCCCGCCTTGACGCCCGTCAAGCCCTCGCCGCGCGGGGGTTGCGGAGGCGTCGGGCATCGCGCGTGCTCCTGAAAGGCCCATGACGATCAAGCTATCCGAAAAACAGAATCATGGCAAGAGATTTCTGATATTCGGCATTCGACCTCTGGAGCGTCCTGCATCGCGAGGGACGCCACAAAGCTTGCCCTCTTCATCCACGGCGCGGGACAGGCGAAGGGTCGGCGCGTCCGGAGGCTCTCCGCGTACCCGGCCCGCGCGCTCGACGAGCGCGCCTACAAGCGCCCGGGCTGACCATCTCTCCGCGCGGCGGGTGTTTCGGCTCTCACGAAGGCGCCTCTCGTCTTACGTCAATAACATTGTCTTAGCCATTGATTTTCATTCGCTTCACCCCGCCACAAGCGGGGGGAAACCGTCCCGATCTCAGTACCGGCGGAAGAGGCTCACCATCTTGCCCTGCACCTGGACGCGGTCGGGGCCGAAGATCCGGGTTTCGTAGGCGGGGTTGGCGGCCTCGAGGGCGATCGAGGCGCCGCGCTTCCTGAGGCGCTTCAGCGTCGCCTCCTCGTCGTCGATGAGGGCCACGACAATGTCGCCCGTCTCGGCGGTGTCCTGCTTGCGGACGATCACGAGATCGTCCTCGAAGATCCCCGCCTCGATCATCGAATTGCCCCGGACCTCGAGGGCGAAATGGTCGCCAGGACCGAGGAAGTCCGGCGGCATGGCGATCGTGTCGGTGCGCGTCTGGATGGCCGAGATCGGCGTGCCGGCGGCGATCCGCCCCATGAGCGGCACCGCGACGGGACCGCGCGTCTCGCCATTGGCCGCCGGCGGCGCGGCGCGCAAGCGCCCGAGGTCGCCGTTGATGACGCTCGGCGAGAACTTTTGCGGCCGGGGCGCCGCGACCGTCGCCGATTTGGGCAGGCGCAGCACCTCGATGGCGCGGGCGCGATTGGCGAGGCGGCGGATGAAGCCGCGCTCCTCGAGCGCCATGATGAGCCGGTGGATGCCCGACTTCGACTTGAGGTCGAGCGCGTCTTTCATCTCGTCGAAGGAGGGGGGAACGCCCTCTTCCTGCAGGCGCTCGTGGATGAAGCGCAGGAGTTCGCTCTGTTTCTTGGTCAGCATGAGTAGGCTCCAGGGCGCCCGGGCGAATCGCCGGCCGGATAAGGACCAGAATCGCCGCGCGACGTAAACAAATCGCGAACGGACACTAGCCGTTCATGCTGTGTTCTGCAAGAGGTTTCTGGGTTGGCTCAGTTTGTCGAGATACGACCGGTTTGTGGTCGATGAACCCGCCGCCGCTCGTCGCAGCGGAAAAGCGCTCGACGAGGGCGTTCTCGATACGAAGGGCGCCGCCTACGCCGTTACTGGCATTCTCCGCAGACCCAGGCTTTGTCGCAACAATGCCATGAGGAGGAGCACGTCTGGCTCGGCTGCCGCGTCCCGTTGCAGGTCAGGACCGGGGGGACGGGGACGCAGCGGCCGTTGCTGCAGTAATGCTCGCCGTAGGTGGCGCAGCAGCCGACGCCGCCGGCGGAACACGCGTCGCCGGCCTTGATGCAATAGTCGGCCGCGTCGCAAACGGATTTCGTGGCGCCCGCGTTGCTCTGGGTGAACTGGATGCCGCCATGGCCCCCCGGCATTGCCCAGGCGCAGCAGGGACCCTCGTCGCCCTTGACCGCCGTCAGATTGTTCGTCTCAGCGGTGACGCCGGTTAGGGGCGTCGCGCAGGTCGCAGCGGCGCCGATATCGATCCAGACATTGAATGTCGTCCCAGGGCTGAAATTGGCGTTGCTCGAATTGGCGTCGCCGAAGATGTTGAATTCGGCCGCTGTCCAGAGCCCGTTGAGGCCAAGAGGATCGCCGAGTCCAGAGCCTGTGTACATGTCCTGGCTAATATCGAACGTCGATATGGTGAAGGAATCCGAGCCCGCACCGACCCGGCCGAGGAGGTTCAAGTTCAAGAGAGCTTGCGACGTCAGGTTGATGACGGGCGTGGCGGGCGAACTCGCCTTGCTGTTCGTATAGCAACCGGCAGCCCCTGGAACCGCGGCGCTCGGTTTGAAGGCCGTCCATCCCGTCGGACAGCAACCGCCATGCGCGACATCCGAATCGACCGGACACGTGGAGCGATTGTCGAAGTAACCGATCAGCCAGTATTGAACGAACGCGCCTTGGTGCAAATTCGAATAGATGAATTGCTCCCAGCCTTTGCAATCGTCCGATTTGGCCGTTCCTGCGGGCGGATTGCACGCGGGGCTGTCGAACTGATTGGCGTTGAGCTGCAACGAGAAGTCGTTGGCGCCGGCGGCGCCCGTCTCGCTGATGCCCATGCTGGCCGAAACCGGGAACTGGCCGACCGCTTCGGTTATGCCGCCCGCCGCCGACTGAGCCACGAAGGTCTGGCCATTGCCCATCTCCATTCTGATTCCGGTCTTCATGGGGTAGGGGATGTTCGGCGCGTCCCTGCACGGCGCCTCCTGCCACTCTGTGTTCGGATAGGTGAGATGGAAGCACCCCTGCTTGGGCGCGGGCTTCCGGATGAGGGTCGAACGCCAGGCCGATCTCGCGGCGCGCTCCTCGACAGACATGGGCGGGGTCGGGGAGGGTGAAGCCTCCTCAGTCGTTGTTTGCGCCACGACCGCTCGCGAAGACGACAGCGCGCTGAAGCCGCCCGCGAGCATCAAAATGAAGAGAATTCGCGCCACAGCGCTGGTATTCACGCGAAGCTTCATAGGCGATCCCCCTCTGATCGAGCGTTGAACTCGGGGAAAAGACGGGCGCCATAAGTCAATCGTGGTCGGCGAGGCCGCTTAACGAGGTTCCACGCAGTCTTGGCCGCAAAGGTGAGCGTAAAAATGTCTGTTGTAAAGACTGAACTGGACGCGCGTCCACTTTTATGGTCTCGTTATCTCACGGGATCCATTGTAGAAGCCGTTGGACGTCGGCGTCGCCGATCCTCGACCCTTACGGTCGCCGGCGGCGATCGGGCTTGAGCGCCGCCGGGCCCTAGGCAGGCTACGTCAGGGGCCCATCAGGCGGGAGCGGCGCGTGAGGCTCTTCATCGCCATTGTCGGGTTCGCGGTCCTCGCGATCGCGGTCTTTCACTTCGTCCGCGGGCTCGCGCTTCCTCGAACCGACAGGGCGGGCGAAGGCCCCGATTCATGGAGCGCCGGCGATGTCGGCGGACACGATGCCGGCGACGGATCCGGCCACGCCGGCTGAAGCAGGCCGCCGTCCGGCGCTGGCTTCCTCGGATTTCCGCGCGCTGTCGCGAAAAACCGGACTCCACTTTTTCGCCGCGCGCTCCGCGCGTCAGTCGAGCCGCATCTCCGGCACGTCGCCCTCGACGATCAGCTTCGCGCCCGTCGCCTTGACGATGTCCTCGACCGAGACGCCGGGGCCGCGCTCCTTCAGGACGAGCCCGCGCTCGGTCGGTTCGATCACCGCCATTTCGGTGACGATCAGCGTCACCCGGCGGACCGCGGTCAATGGCAGGGTGCAGCGCTCGACGATCTTGTGCGCCCCCTTGGCGGTGTGGACCATGGCGACGATGACGTGCTTTGCGCCAGCGACGAGGTCCATCGCGCCGCCCATGCCCGGAACCATCTTGCCGGGCACCATCCAATTGGCGAGATAGCCGCGCTCGTCGACCTGGAGACCGCCGAGCACCGTCATGTCGAGGTGGCCGCCGCGGATCAGGCCGAAGCTCATGGCGCTGTCGATCGAGGCGGCGCCCGGCATGGCGGTGACGAAGCCGCCGCCGGCGTCGGTCAGGTCCTCGTCCTCCATGCCCTCGGGCGGTCGGGGCCCCAGGCCGACGACGCCGTTCTCCGCCTGGAAAAAGACGTGCACGTCCTTGGGCAGGTAATTGGCGACGATGCTCGGCAGGCCGATGCCGAGGTTGACCAGCATCTCCGGCTTGATCTCGCGGGCGACCCGGTGCGCGATGATGTCCTTGTCTTCCATCAGACGCCCCTCTCGAGAAGGTGAGTGACGAGCACGCCCGGCGTCTTGACCGCGTCGGGCGGAATGACGCCGACCGGCACGATGTGGTGCGGCTCGGCGATCACCACTTCGCCCGCCAGCGCCATCACCGGATTGAAGTTGTGGGCGGTCAGCGAATATTCGAGGTTGCCGTAGTAGTCGGCCTGCTTGCAGCCGAGAAGCGCGAAGTCGCCGTGGATCGGCTTTTCCAAGAGGTAGGGCTTGCCGTCGACCTCGACGATCTGCTTGCCCTTCTCGACCAGCGTGCCGATGCCGGTCGCGGTGAGGACGCCGCCGAGGCCGACGCCCCCCGCGCGGATGCGCTCGATGAGGGTGCCCTGCGGCGCAAGCTCGACCTCGATCTCGCCCGAGATCATCTTCTTCTGCGTCTCGGGATTGAGGCCGATGTGCGAGGCGATGAGCTTCCTGACCGCGCCCGCGGTGATGAGCTTGCCGATGCCCTTGCCGGGGGCGGCGGTGTCGTTGGCGACGATGGTGAGGTTCTTCACGCCGCGCCGGACCATGGCGTCGATCAGCCGGTGGGGGGAGCCCACCCCCATGAAGCCGCCGATGAGGCAGACGGCGCCGTCCGGGATGAGGCCGGCGGCCTCGTCCGGGCTGATCGCATGTTTCATCTGTCGAAGCCCCTCATTGCTTGCCGCGCGGTGTCTCCTACGCCGCTCCGGGCGGGAAGGAAATCCGTCCGCCCGGTCCGACGGGCCCCTGTGACGATTGACCGCTCATGGGGCTTTGCGGCTTCGTCCCGAGCAAGAGGGGCGCCAAGGGGTGGTTTCACCACAAAGCGCACAAAGCCTTGGTGATCTTCGTGTCCTTTGTGGTGAAAAAGACGCCCTGCTAGCCGACGTGCCGGAGCGCCCAGACGGCGGCGATGCCGACCGCCATCGTCGCCGGCACATTGCGGGTCACGACCGCGGCGACGAGCGCGAGGGCGGCGGCGCCCCATTCGGGCCAGCCGCCCGTCAGCATCGAGGTCGCGATCAGCGCCACGATCAGGCAGCCCGGCAAGGCGGCGAGCGCCCGCGCCGCGGGGCCTTCGCGCGGGATGAAGGCGCCAAGCTGCGCGCCGGCGAAGCGGATCGCGAACGTGCCCGCGGCGAGCGCCCCGATCAGCGCCCAGCGTTCATCCATCGCGCCGCGCTCCCGCGAGCGCCGCGCCCGCGAGGCCGCCGATGACGAGCGTCCAGTGCGGCGGAAGATGCATGAGCTTCACCCCGCCGAAGACGACAGCGGCGGTGAGACACCAGGGGAGGGCATCCGGCGCGCCCCGCCACAGCGAGCGGGCGATGGCGATGAAAGCGGCGGTGAAGGCGAAGTCGATCCCGAGCGTCTTCGGCTCCGGAATGGCCTCGGCGAAGACGACGCCGAGCACGGTCGCGGCGCACCACGCGGCCATCTGTGTGAGGCCGCCGCCGACGAGATAGGCGTATCCGACGCTGCGCCCCCGCGCGCGCGCCGCGACAAGGAGCGCCCAGTTCTCGTCCGCCGTCAGGTGCACGCCGAGCGCCCGCTCCCACAACGGGCGGCCGGCGAAGACGTCGCGGATCGCAGCGGTCATCAGCAGAATTCGGAGGTTGAGCGCGAGGCCGGCGAGGACCGAGGGCGCGACGCCGGCCCCGGCGATGAATTGCTGCGTCGCGACGATCTGCGAGCCGCCGGCGTAGACGATCACGCCCATGACGCCGATCTGAAGCGGCGTGAATCCGGCGCTCGCCGCGAGGAGCCCGAAGGCGACGCCATAGACCGCAGTGCCGAACGAGAGCGGCAGGACGTCGCGCGCGCCGCCCAGCCACCCGTCGGCGGGAGAAGAAGAATTCATGGGCCCCGTGTCCCCCTTGGAGGCGAAGGGGCTAGCGGGGAGGGCGGCGCCGGGTCAAGCGGCCCGGTCATTCACCACGAAGGACACGAAGGACACGAAGGCTTGTTGCTCTTCGTGTCCTTTGACGCCCGGACCCGGGCCGCTTGTAGGCGCGGTCGCCGACCGCGCAGGCCGGGTCAGCGACCCGGCCCTACAGCGCCTGTAGGCGCGGTCGCCGACCCATACGCGCTAGGATAACGCTGGACACGAAGAATTGAGGTGTGATTCATCGGAGAGATGCTTGATTCGGCGTCTTTTCCGCTCAACGACTGGTCGCGTCAGATTGACGATCTGTTAGGCGATTTCGACATTGACGAATCCGCGCGTTTGTCCGGGGCCTTGGTTCGCAGGCGCGGCGTCCCGAGCGCCCGGGCTCTCCTGCATCTGGCGCTGGCTCGGGGACCGGGCGGGCTTTCGTTGCGTCAGACTGCGGCTTGGGCGCATGTTGCGGGGGTCGCCGATCTGACCGACGCGTCGCTTTGCGATCGGCTGCATCAATCCTGCGACTTCCTCGGCGCGATCGCTGCGGCCATGTTGCGTTTTCGCCCGGATGCGCCGGCGCGCTGGACCGGCCGCAGCGTGCGGATCGCCGACGGGACGTGCGTGAGCAAACCCGGCGGCAAATACGGCGTGTCGGGAGCGGATTGGCGCATTCACGCCGTCTATGATCTCGGCGAGGGCGCCTTCAGCCATTTCGACGTTACGGACGGCCATGGCGCCGAGGCGCTGGATCGCGGCGCGCCAATCGCCGGGGAGATCCGCATCGCCGATCGCGGCTACGCCAACGCCAAGGCGATCTGCCGCTTCATGGCGGCGGCCGAAGGAGTTGACTTCGTCGTCCGTGTGCGTTGGAGCGCCTTCAGGCTGCGCGATCGCGAGGGCGCTCCTTTCGACCTGATCGAGCGTCTGCGAACGCTGCCGCCCGACCGTGAGATCGACGACGTTTCCGTCCTGATCGCCGGCGTCGGCGAGCCCATGCCGGCGCGTCTCGTCATCCGACGCAAGGCCCCGGAGCACGTCGAGGCCGAAATCAGGCGGCTGCGCCGCATGGCGGCCAAGAACAACAGAGAGCTCCACCCCAGCAGTCTCGTGGCCGCCGAGTTCGTCGTTCTCGCGACGTCTCTCGACGCCGCTTACTCCGCCGAGGACATCCTCGGACTCTATCGTCTGCGCTGGCAGATCGAACTCGCCATCAAGCGGCTCAAAAGCCTGCTGCACATCGACAAGCTGCCCGCCAAGACCGAGCGAGGCGGCCGGTCATGGCTCTACGCCCATCTCATTCTCGCCATCGCCGTCGACGCCAGCACCCAGGAGATGCTGGACTCTTTCCCCTCAGGACCTGGCTGATCTCCGATACCGCCCCTCGCGCTGGCGCGCCTGCAAGACAGTCGCCCTCGTTCTCACCCTGTCGATGTTCGGATCGCTCAGCCTAGCCGACCTCCGCTGCGCCCGCGTGCGCTTCCATCGCCTCCTCGCAGACCCTCCACGACGTAGGAAAAATCAGTCGATCCGACCCATAAATCGCTTATCCTAGCGCATATGGGTCGCCGACCGCGCAGGCCGGGTCAGCGACCCGGCCCTACAGCGCCTTGGGCGCCCGGACCTGGGCCGCTTGTAGGCGCGGCCGACCGCGCAGGCCGGGTCAGCGACCCGGCCCTACAGCGCCCTGGTGGTGAAAACGAAGCTACCCGACCCGCTTGATCCCCGGCGGCTTCCAGGTGGGGTTGTCGATCGGCAGGATCGAGGGGGCTTCCGTCTTCGGCCAGTAGAGGCGCATGACCATGTAGATCGGCCCGTCCGGCGAAGGCAGCCAGTTCGAACTCCTTGTCGGCGCCCGGGGAATCCTTCTGGATATAGATCGGGATCGAGCCGTCGGGGTTCTTCTTCATGTCCGGCAGCATCGGCGAATTGATGAGATAGCGGTCGATCGGGTTCTTGACGAGGAGCTGCGTCTTGCCGTCGTACATCGTCACCGACCAGAAGGCGTTGACCGGCGGCAGGCCGTCCTTGGGAAAGGTCAGGACATACTTCGATTTCCCGTCGAGCGTGCGGCCGCGGTCGTCGGTCCTGGCGAAGGGATAGGCGGCCTCGATCGCATCGTTGGCGTAGATGCCGCCCTTGGCGACCGCGGCGCGCTTCAGCCAGTCGCCGTTGAAAGAGGCCGCGTCGCCGCCGCCGAGGCCAAGACGCCAGCCGTTGATGTTTTTTCCCGAGAGATTGAGCACGTCGTCCACCCGCCGTTCGCCCATCTTCATGCCGACCAGGAGTTGCAGGCGGTCGTCGAGCTTGAGATCGTCGAGCTTGAAGGGCTTGCCGGCCTCGACGCCGATCTTGGCAAGGTCGGCGCGGATCGCGTCCTCGTTCTGCATCGGCGGCATGAACTGGAGCATGAAGGCGAGGTAGGAGAAGAAGTTCTTCTTCGCGAGATCGTCGTCGATCTTCGGCCAGTCGATCGCCGGGGCGGCCGGGGGCGCGGGCTGATTGAGGAATTCCGAGAGCGGCCGGGCCTTGTAGCCGTCCTGCACCTTGGCGACATTGTCGATGTCGGCGGGATTGAAGAGCTGGGTGCGGAAGATCGCGAGCGAATGCTGCGAGCTCGACCGGAACGTCTTCTTGACGTTGGCCGGCGCCTCGCCCTTCCAGTCGGGCCCCGCAACCAGGTAGTCGCCGGCCTCGCTGCCCGTCGCGCGCGAGCCGATGTAGCCGTAATTGTAGGTCGAGCTGTCGACGAGCTGCACGGAATAATACCGCTTGGGGTCGACCGCCGGCACGCTGACGACCATCGGCTCGGCGCGCAGGTCCATCCACAGCATCGAATAGGGCGTGTCGCTGTTCGGCGTGACGACGGCGGTGTCCTTGTAGGTGAAGACATCGCGGCTGTTGGCGATCGTGTTGAACGGCCCCTTGTACTGGCCGGAATCCTTGTCGAGCACGAACTTGTGCATGACCGCGTAGTTCATGACGATCGGCAGGCCGTAGGCGACCCCGTTCTGGGCGACGTCGATCGCGCCGAAGAAGCCGGGAAACGCGCTCTGCGCGAGGGCGGCGCGAGGCAGGGCGGAGGCGAGCGCGCCCGCGCCGCTCAACCGGAGAAGATCGCGTTTGGTCAGCATGGTCTTGAACTCCGGCAGCATTTTCCCGCGTGACTTGAAGCACGGTCCGCGCGGCAATAGCAACGACGAGGGTCAAGCGCAAAGCCTGGGCGCGCCTCGGACGCGGAGCGAGCGCCAGAAGTTGCTCCCAGCCGCTCCGTTCAGGGCGCGCTCTCTTCGACGTCCTCGACCGGCGAGATCCCGCTCGCCGCCGCCGCACGTTCCGCCTCGGTCCCCCGGCGCTGCCGGCGCTCGGCCGCCTGCACGGCGAGGCCGACCGCGAGAATGAGCATCGCGCCGTTGAACAGCGGCTCGACGAAGAAGGGCGCGCCGAGCTGGTTCAGGCCCGCCACCGTCACCGCAAGCACCGCAACCGCGAGCACCGTGCCCCAGACGTTGACCCGGCCCGGTCGGATCGAGGTCGCGCCGAGGAGCGCCGCGGTGAACGCCGGCAGAAGGTATTCCTGGCCGACCGAGCTCTGTCCGACCTGAAGCTGCGATTGCAGCACGACGCCGGCGAAGGCGGCGAGCGTGCCGGCGGCGACGAAGGCGAGCGTCACATAGCGCCTGGCGGAAATGCCGTTGAGTTCGGCCGCGCGCGGACTTGCGCCGAGCACGTAGAGATAGCGCCCGAGCGGCTGATATTCGAAGACGATCCAGAGCGTCAGAGCGACGACGAGCGCGTAGATCGCCGGCGCGGGCACGATCCACAGGCTGCCGGAGATCGCCAGGAACGCCGGGGGCAGGGGGGCGAGCACCTGCTGGCCGCCGGTGTACCAGGCGTTGAGGCCGTAGAGGATGGTGCCGGTCCCAAGCGTCGCGATGAAGGAATTGATCTTCACCCGCGTAACGAGCAGGCCGTTGACGAGGCCGACGAGCGCGCCCATCGCGACGACGGCCGCGACGGCGGCTTGCCACGGCCAGCCCTGGCCCTGCAGCCCGATCGCCAGCACCTGCGAGATGCCGACGTTGAAGCCGGCCGAGAGGTCGAACTGGTTCGCCACCATCGGGATGAACACCGAAAGCGCGACGAGAAGCTGGACCGACTTGTTGCTGAGAATAGAGCGGATGTTGAACGTGGTCAGAAACGTGTCCGGCCGCAGCGCCGAGAACAGCGCCACGAGCAGGATGAACAGGACGAGCAGGCCCCAGACGGAGACCGCCCTCGTGACCGCGTCCCGGATCGAATTGCCGGCGGGCTCCTTCATGGGCTCGCTCCGGCATGCGCGGCCGAGGCGCCTCCGGCCGCAGCCGCCGTCAATTCGGCCGCGGTCAGGGTCTCGCGCGGGATCTCGGCCGCGACGCGGCCGCGGCTCATGACGAGCGCCCGATGGCAGACCCGCTCGACCTCCTCGAAATCCGACGAGATGAGCAGCACCGCGAGGCCCTTCTCCTGCGAGCGCTGGATGAGCCGGTAGATGTCGGCCTTCGCGCCGACGTCGACGCCGATGGTCGGCTCCTCGAGGATGAGCAGCCGGACGTCGGCCTCCATCCAGCGCGCCAGGACGACCTTCTGCTGATTGCCGCCGGAAAGGGTCGCCACGGGCTCATCGACGCTCGCGGTCTTGATCGAAAAGCGCCGCGCGGCGGCCCACGCGCGTTCGTCCTCGGCGGCGCGCGGGATCAAGCCCAGCACCCGCGTCCCCGTCGCCGCGGGATTGAGAAAGACATTCTCGCGCACCGCGAGATTGGCCGCGACGCCCTCGACGCCCCGGCGGCTCGAGACGAAGCCGATCCCGAGCGCCATCGCCTCGGCTGCGCTTCGCGGCGAAACGGGCGCGCCGTCGAGGCGGATGCGCCCCGAGGCGATCGGCGTCTGGCCGAAGAGAGCGCGCCCGATCGTATGGTGGCCGGCGCCGCGCAGGCCCACGAGCCCCAGCGTCTCCCCGGCCCTGACCGAGAAGGTCGCCGGCCCCGCGCCGCCCGCGACGAGGCTCTCGACATCGAGCGTGCGCCGCTCCGCGGGCGCCACAGGCTGCGCGAAAGCGTCGGCGAGCGAACGCCCGACGATCATGCGGACAAGCGCCGCCGGATCGGTGTCGCGGGTCGCGAGCGTCGCGAGCCGCCGGCCGTCGCGCAGCACGGTCACGCGATCGGCGATGCGAAACACCTCGTCGAGGCGATGCGTCACGTAGACGATCCCGATGCCGCTGGCGCGCAGGCGCCGGAGCGTCGCGAGCAGGCGCTCGACGTCGGCCTCGGGCAGCGCCGCGGTCGGCTCGTCGAGGACGAGCACGTCCGACTTCACCGCGAGCGCCCGGCCGATGGCGACGAGCGACCGCTCCGCCGCAGGCAGCGACGAGATCGGCGCGTCGGGATCGAGCCCGCTTCCCATGACCGCGAGCGCGTCGGCCGCGCGGGCCCGAACGCCGCGCCACGAGACAAGGCCGCCAAGGCCCCGCGGATAGCCCGCGAGGATGGCGACGTTCTCCGCGACGCTCATCCACTCGACGAGGCCGAGATCCTGATGGATGAAGGCGATCGGCAAGGCCTCGGCGCCCGGGCGGACGGGCCGCCCGGCGAAGCGGATCTCGCCGGCGTCCGCCCCGTAGACCCCCGCCAGGATCTTGATCAGGGTCGACTTGCCGGCGCCGTTCTGGCCAAGCAGCGCATGCACCTCCCCGCGCCGGACGTC
Organism: uncultured Alphaproteobacteria bacterium; assembly: GCA_963829505.1. GTDB lineage: Bacteria > Pseudomonadota > Alphaproteobacteria > Rhizobiales > Beijerinckiaceae > Roseiarcus. The sequence continues at coordinate 1,084,210 of CAWHIL010000003.1, read as the reverse complement.
GAAATCGACATGGTCGAGCGCCAGCGTCGCCGTGAAGCGCTTGACGAGGCCGGCCATCTCGAGAAGCGGCGGCGCGCCGGCCGCCGCCTCGGCGCCGTCAAGCGCTTGCATGGCGCGCGGCCGAGCGAGGGCTTTGGCCCGCTACTTCACCCCCCACACGGCGAGGTAATGCGTCTTGTAGTCGTTGCTCGGGATGAAGGTGTTCTTGTCGCCGCCCTCGGAGTGGATGTTCTCCCTGGTGACGAGAAACGGCGGCTGGACGAAACCGCTCGGGGGCGCATTGTTGAAGGCGCGGTTCAGTTCGTCGACCGCCTGCCACGCCTGCAATTCGATCGGCTCGGACACGGTCACGGTCTGATACTGGTCCCCTTTTCGGATGCGGTCATAGGCCGAACGGTTGCCGTCGGCGCCGATGAGCTTCGCCTGGTCGGGGCTGACGCCGCCCGAGCGCAGGACCGGAACGGCGAAGTCGAAATCGTTGTCGCCGACCGAGGTCGCATAGATCGGCAGGCCGAAGCGCTGCACCCAGCTTGTGGTGAGCTGCGGCTGACGCTGGGCTGCTTCGGAGGCGGGCGAGTTGACGTAGTCGAGCACCTTGCAGCCGGGGCACTTTTCGACCTCGTCCTTGGTCGCCGTCGATTTGACCTTGGCGATGGCGTATTCGTTGTGGGAGAGAATGACGACGCGCCCCTTGCCGTCGGAATCGGCGATCGCCCAGTCGGCCTCGGCCTTGCCGATCTCGCGCGGGTCCTCCTGGATGTTGACGAAGAGGTTGAGGTCGAGCTGCGGCCCGGGGAGGCCGGCGGCGTGCAGGCCGACGAACTTGATCCCCTGCGCGACGCCGGTCTTGATCGGGTCCTGGAGGCTGGCGGCGTCGGCGAACATCGCGATGCCGTCGGGTTTGAGCGCGATCGCCTGGTTGAGGCCGGCGAGCCACGACGTCGGGCTGCCCTTGCCGTCGATGACGGTCGCGGTCCAGCCGAGCTTCTCCGCCGCCTCCTTGATGTAGACGCCGTAGAGGTGGGAGATGTCGTTCTGCTCGTCGCCGGAGAGGAAGACGATCTTCTTTCCCGGTTGCGGCTTCGGCCCGCTCGTCGGGCCTTCCCAGGTCGTCTGCGGGCCGGCGTATTTGGCGACAGCGGCCTTGGCGTCGCTGACCGCGTCAGCGAAGGCGCTCTGCGACGCGAGGCCCGCGGCGAGCGCCAGGGCCGAACCGGCAGCCCTGAAAAAGCGAAAACCTCCAGCCATTGACGCGTCCTCCTTTGTGGCGCGCAAGCTTTGAGACGCGGCGCGCAGATTTCAGATCCGCCGCGCAGGAAAACGCGCGAGCGCGATTTGGGCAGTTGACGGCAAGCGTAAGGCGAAAATTGGATCGCGGGAAATGGCGGCGTCGATCACGATGGCGTGACAACGAAGGCGCACTCCAGCTTCCTTGATTTCCGCGCGCTCTTCGCGAAAAACCGGTATCCACTTTTTCGCCGCGCGCTTCTAGGCGGCTCAGACCCTGAGCTCGATCCGGATCGGGGTGTGGTCGGAGGCTTTGTCCTTGCCGCGCTCGGCTTTATCGATCTCGACCGACACGAGCCGGTCCGCCGCTTGCGGCGAGAGGAGCAGATGGTCGATGCGAATGCCGTTGTTCTTCTGCCAGGCGCCCGCCTGATAGTCCCAGAAGGTGTAGAGGCCGCCAGCGTCGGAGGTCGCTCGCAAGGCGTCGGTGAAGCCGAGCGCCACGAGCTCGCGGTACTTTTCGCGCGTCGGCGGAAGAAAGAGCGCGTCGCCTGTCCAGATCTCCGGGCGCGCGGCGTCCTTCGGCTCGGGGATCACATTGAAATCGCCCGCGAGCACGAGAAACTCCTCGTATTCGAGCAGCTTTTTCGCGTGGCGGATCAGGCGATCCATGAAGGCGAGCTTGTAAGGGTATTTGTCGCTGTCGGGCGGATTGCCGTTCGGCAGGTAGATCGAGGCGAGGCGCACCGCGCCCTTCTCCGTCGGGATGACCGCCTCGATATAGCGCGACTGGGAGTCGGCGTCGTCGCCCGGCAGCCCGCGCGCCACTTCGAACGGGCGCTTCGACAGGATGGCGACGCCGTTGAAGCCCTTCTGACCGTGCGTCTCGATGTTGTAGCCGAGCTCCTCGACCTCGAGGCGCGGGAACTGCTCGTCGAGGCACTTGATCTCCTGCAGGCAGAGCGCGTCGGGCGCGGCCTCCTTCAGATAGGCGAGGAGGTGGGGCAGCCTTTGGCGGACGGAATTGACGTTCCAGGTGGCGATGCGCAAGGCCGGCGTCCTCGATCACGCGGGGTATGAGCCCGAATTCATTCGTGCTTATAGCGCCCCACGCGCCGCTTTGCGCTTTTGTGCATGTTTCGCGGCTCGCGCGCGCGGGCGCCAAAGAGCGCGCCTTGATTTGTCTTCCGGCTTGGGCTTTTCTCGACGCGGGTGGTGGCGGGCGCAGCGGCGGGAGCCGCGAAAGAGGGAGGCCAGTCCATGCCCAGCACGAGAGCGCTCTTCGCCGCCGCCACGGCCGTCGTCGTCATGTCGGCTGCGCCCGCCTTCGCTTACGACGCCATCGTCTCGTTCGGCGACAGCCTGTCGGACGTCGGCAATGTCTTCGCCGCGACCGGCGGCGCCGAGCCCAACCCGCCCTATTATATGGGCCGCTTCAGCAACGGGCCGATCTGGCTCGAGGATGTCGCAGGCGCGTTGCGCCTGCCGATCGCTCCGAGCATACTTGGCGGCAACGACTTCGCCTTCGGCGGAGCGACGACGGGCTACCCCGCCACCAATTCCGCCGCCGTTCCGAACCTCGAGCTTCAGGTCGACGCCTACGGCGTGAAGACTGGCGGTCATGCCGACCCGAATGCGCTCTACACCTTCTCGATCGGCGCAAACGACCTTTTCGCCGCCATCGGCGACGTGATCGACGCGGCGATCGCGAACCCGGCCGACATCCCCGCCGCGGAGGCCGAAGCCTTCGCCGACGCGGCCGGCGCGGCCAGCGTCGTCGGTCAGCAGGGCGGCGCGCTCATGACGTGGGGAGCGAAGGAACTCCTTCTCTTCGACGTTCCGGACCTCAGCGTAACGCCGGACATGCGTGCGGCGGCTGCGGAAATCGGCGGCCTCTTCGGCTCGACCGCGGCCGCCGACTTCTCGGCTTTCGTCAAGAGCCTCACGGCGACGTTCGATGAGGATGTCCTGGGCGCGCTGAGGACCGACGCGCCCAAACTCGCGGTCGTCGACCTCGGCACGTTCGCGTTCCTCGATCAGGTCGTCGGCGACCCGACCGCGTATGGATTTTCGAACGTCACGCAACCCTGTTTCGTCCCGACCAATCCGGACGCGCCATTCACGAGCGGCGGGACGACGTGCGGCGACGCCGCGGTCCAGGCCGGCTATCTCTTCTGGGACGGGGTGCATCCGACGGAGGCCGCGGGCCAGCTCATCGCCGACCGGGCGCTCGCCGCGGTTCCCGAACCCTCGACGTGGGCGATGCTGGCGGCTGGCTTCGTCGCTCTCGCGCTCGCGGGAGGAAGGGGCCGGCGCGGGCGTCAGTCCTCGATCGCCTGATAGGCGAGCGACCGCAGGTCGAGCTCGGGCGCGTCGTAGCTCGACATGGATTGTGTCATGAAGAGGCCGATCAGCTCCTCCTGCGGGTCGACCCAATAATAGGTCTTGGCCGCGCCGCCCCAGCCGAACTCGCCGACCGAGGTCAGGCCGCCGGTCAGCGCCGCGTCCATCGCGACCCGCGACCCGAGGCCGAAGCCGTAGCCGGGGAGCGGCAGGCCGCCGATCTCGAGCGGCATGAGGGCTGCTGGAATGCGATTGGCGTGCATGAGCGCCAGTGTCTTGCGACCGATCACGCGGGTTCCGTCGAGCTTGCCGCCGTTCAGCAGCATCTGGGCGAAGCGGTAATAGTCGAGGATCGTGCCGAAGAGGCCCCAGCCGCCGCGGACGAAAGTCTCCGGCGCGTCGACCGGATAAGTCGCTGCGACGTCGAGCCGCTCGTTGACGCCGCGTCCCCAGGCTTCGAGCGCCTCCCGCGCCTTGGTCTGCGGCAGGCCGATGTCGGGGCGCCCATAGAGCGCGGCCAGCCGCGAGCGCTTCGCGGGCGGAACCTCGAAGGCGGTGTCGGCCATGCCGAGCGGCTCGAATAGCCGCTCGCTCAAGACGCGCCCGAGCGGCTTGCCCGAGACGATTTCGAGGATGCGCGCCGCGACGTCGATGCCGACGCTATAGTGCCAGCGCGAGCCCGGCTGGAAGGCGAGCGGAAGCTCGGCGAGATCGTCGATGCCTTTCTTCAGCGTCGTCAGGGGATCGAAGAAGTCGGTTTCCTCGTAGAGCCGGCCGACCGGCGTGTCCTCGAGGAAATGATAGGTCAGCCCGCTCGTGTGGGCCATGAGGTCGGCGATCAGGACCGGCCGGACGGGCGGGACGAGCGCGCCGTCGTCGCCGAGCACCTTGACCCGGCCGAAGGCCGGCAGATAGGCGGCGACCGGATCGATGAGGCGGATGCGCCCCTCCTCGAGGAAGGTCATGAGCGCGGTGCAGACGATCGGCTTCGTCATCGAATAGAGGCGGAAGATCGCGTCCGCCGGCATCGGCGTTCCCGCCTCCCTGTCGAGCGCGCCGAACTGCGCAGCGTGAACGATGTGGCCGCGACGGGCGATGAGCGTGCTGACGCCAGCGTAGATTCCGCGGTCGACGTAACCCTGCATGCAGGGCGCGACGCGCTCGAGGCGGCGCGCGCTCATTCCGGCGGCGGCGGCGGGTTCGACGGGCATTGGAGTCCTTCTTGGGAGTTGCGTCGCGGACGTGTTCAAAGAACCTCGTCCTGAGGAGCGATGCGAAGCATCGCGTCTCGAAGGACGCTCCAGGAGACGCTGGAGTTGTCCTTCGAGACACCCGCTTGCGCGGGCTCCTCGAGGCACGAGGGTGTTGTTTTACGCACGCGGTCGGCAGGGGTTGGGCTCTCTCGCGCCTCAAGCCGCCGCCGCGCTCGCCTTCTTCGGCGCGCCATAGGTGTCGGGGATCTTGTCGGCGTAGGCGGCGACGAAATCGTGCTCGTGATCGACGTCGGCCGAGGCGGCAAGCGCCTCGTCGCTGTAGCTCGCTCCGGCCGGGTCGGCGACGACGCGGCGGTAGATGGCGCGGTAGCGCAGCGCGAGCGTTACCCATTGCGCCAGAACCTTGGCGAAGTCGTAAGCGCGCCAGGGATAGAAGACCAGCGGATTGACGATCGGGAGGCCGTGGCGGCGCTGGGTGCGGACCTTGCGGCGGATGTAGCCGAATTGCAGCGGATGCACGCGCTCGATGCGCGAGGAGCCGGAAAAGACCGTCATCGCGTCGACGATTTTCTTCGGGCTCAGGCCCGTCGCGCGGGCGCGCCTCAGCGTCGTCTCGACATGCGCGTCGGTGTAGTAGCGCGCCCAGGCGTCGCGATAGACGCCGCGCCACGCGTCGGCCGACATGATCGGATGCTCGGCGCACACATGCTCGAGATCGTAATTGTTCATGTCGGGCTCCATCCAGGCGCCCTTCATGTGCAGGCGCTTGTGGTCCTCGGAGCCGGGCAGGGGGGTGAGAAAGAAGAACTCGAGAATGTCGATCGGCAGTTCGCGCTTGATCGTCTCGATGTCGCGCGCGACGCCTTCGGGCGTGTCGGTCGGGAAGCCGAGGATGTAGCCGGCCCAGGTCATGACGCCGGCCCGCTTCCAGGCCTGCAGCATGTCGCGATATTCCCAGATCTTGTTCTGACGCTTCTTCGCCCCCATGAGCGACTGCGGATTGATGTTCTCGAGCCCGATGAAGACGGCGTTGCACCCGGCCCGCGCCGCCTTCTCGATGAAATGCGGGATCTTGTGGCAGAGCGTGTCGACCTGGAGCAGGAGGCGGATCTTGAAGCCGTGGTTCTCGCGCAGTTCGATCAGCCGGTCGAGGATCGGCTCCCAGTTGCGGTTTCTGGCGAAATTGTCGTCGGTGACGAAGAAGCGCGTGACGTTCTGCGCCGCGTTGGCGCGCACGATCGCCTCGACGTCGTCGGCGGTGCGGTAGCGCGAGGTGCGTCCCTGCACGTTGATGATGGTGCAGAAGCTGCACTGGAACGGACAGCCGCGGCCGGCGTCGAAGCTCGTGTAATGGCCCGCGACCCGCGTCACGACATCGCGCGGCAGAACGGGGATGGCCGCCGCGGCCATGTTGGGCATCGCGTCGAGATGATTGTAGACGGGCTTCGGCGAGCCTTGGTCGACGTCGTTCAGAAGCTCCTGAAGCCGTCCCTCGCCCTCGCCGGCGTAGAGGATGACGCCGAGATCCTGCGCCGCCTTGAGGTCGGCCGGAAGCTCGGGGAGCATGGCGATGCAGCCCGAGACGTGGAAGCCGCCGACCGCGACGGTTAAGCCCCTCGCGCGAAACTGGCGGGCCAGATCGAGCGCCCGGGGGAACTGGTTGGTCTGCACGCCGACGAGCGCCACAAGCCCGCGGCCGGCCGCCGTCACCCGGTCCGCGATCCCGGCCACGTCGAGGATCGTGTTGCACTCGTCGTAGACCTCGATCGCGATGTCGACGTCGGGCCCGAGAACGCGCGCCTCGGCGCATTCCTGGAGGAGGCCGTAGACGCTGGCGAGGCTGTTCGAGGGGATGGTGGAGCGCCGCCATTGAATGACGTAGCCGTCGTCGTCGTAATGCGACGGCTTGATGAGGACGATTCTGAAGGTCCGCGTTGCGATTGTCCTGCCCTCCAAAGTGGAGACAAAGAAACGCTTGGAAAATCCGGCGCCGTGCGGCGACCCCGTGGGCCCCTTCTCTCATACCTTGGAAGGGTCGGGCAACCGGGGCGCGGCAGGGCTGCGGCGCAATCCGGCGCCAGTTGGGGACGGGCCTCTGGCCGTCATCGGAAATTCAGACGGCGATCTTCCGCGACCTGGTCGGAAGTTTCGCAACGCTCGACCCGTAGGTTTCGGCCGCAACCTTAAGGTCGTAGGCGCCCTGGAGATTGATCCAGAACTCGGGCTCGACGCCGAACCAGTGGCCAAACCTGAGCGCCGTGTCGCCGGTCACGGCGCGCTTTCCCGCGATGATTTGGCTGACCCGGTTCGCCGGCACGCCGATCGCGCGGGCGAATTCGGTCGGCGAGATCCCAATCTCCTCGAGTTCCCCGGCGAGCACCCGTCCCGGATGAGCGGCTCTCATGAACATGGCTGACCTCCTTATCAAAGCCACTCCTCGGTCGGCATCAGTGATAGTCGACGATCTCGACGTTGCTGGGACCGACGTCGCCGCGCCTCCCGCTGAAGCAGATACGCCATTGCTGGTTGATGCGGATCGAATATTGCCCGGCGCGATCCCCTCCAAGCGCCTCGAACCGGTTGCCCGGCAGAGCCCTCAAGGTGTCGAGGGAGACAGCCGCGTTGAGGATCGACAGACGCCGCTCCGCCTGATCCTCGAAACCGCTGAACGCCTTTACGCGCTCGCCGTTGGCGAAGCGTTCAGCGGCCTTATCGCGATAGCCGAGGATCAAGCCCGGGACATAGCGTCCTGTACGCTGTACGTCAAGCGTAAATCGAGCGAGGGCGCGCTATACTGTCGCCGGTCGCGCTCAATCCCACTTCCGGTGCGCCCACATCCATTGTTCGGGCGCGGCGCGGATGAAAGTTTCGAACGCGGCCTGGAGGGCGGCGGTCGCGGCGAGGGCGTCGGCGTCGCGGTCGTCGGTCTCGGGGATGGGCACGCGCACGATTTTGATGCGAAAGCGCACGCCGGGCAGCCGGTAGGCCGCGCCCGCGTACATCGGCAGCCCCGTCGTGCGGGCGAGCAGCGCCGGGAAGACGTTGGAACGCGCCGGATGGCCGAAGAACGGCACGGGGGCGCCGCGGTCGTCGCGCAAATCCGCGAGGAAGGCCGGATAACCGCCGCTCTTCGCGGTCTTGAGGAGCGCCCGCGCCGTGACCGGCGTCTTCGGCAGGAGGCCGCCGTCGTAGAGGAAGGCGCGGATCCGGCGCGTCTCGGCGTCGACCAGCGGGTTGCTGATCCGCTGATAGACGCCGGTGAAGGGCGCGCCCATGCGCTTGCCGGTGAAGGCCACGAGTTCGAAATTGCCGAGATGCAGGCCGCAAACGACGCACGGGCCGCCGCTGGCCATCGCCTCGACGAAGGCGTCGGATTCGAAGGTCACGCGCCCCTGGCGGACGATCTCCTCGAGCCGGAACCCTTCCGCGAAAGTCCGCCCGAGGTTCTCCCACATGTCGGCGGCGAGCGTCCGGCGCTCCTCGTCCGACATCTCGGGGTAAGCGAGCGCGAGGTTGCGCATCACCCGCTCCTGCCGGTGGAGATGCGGGGCGATGCGTCGCCACAGGAAACCGGATAGGCGCGACGAGGTCTCGAGCGGAAGCGCGCGGGCGATGGCCTCCAAGAGGCGAAAGACGACGTAATGCAGCCGATGCGTGAGGGTGGTGGAACGCGTCATTTCAGAAGGAATGGGGCCTCTTCGGCGAAAAGGGGCCGACGGGGCGCCTGATGGCGTAGGCCGGCGGCGCCTGTCAAGCCGAGCCCCGGCCTCGTCGAAAAAGGCTTGCAACCTCAGAATGCGCGCGGGATAGCTCGGGGGCCGCGTCCCGCGAGGCGCGAGGCGCGAGGGAGGCATCATGACCGAGCAACTCAAATACACCATGGGCGAGGAGAAGATCCCGCACGCGTGGTACAACATCGTCGCCGACCTGCCCGCGCCGCCGCCGCCGGTGCTGCACCCGGGCCACGGCGGCCCGGTCGGCCCGGACGACCTCGCGCCGCTGTTCCCGATGGCGCTGATCGGCCAGGAGGTGTCGGCCGAGCGGCATATCGAGATCCCCGGGCCGGTGCGCGACATCTATCGCATGTGGCGTCCGACGCCGCTCTTTCGCGCCCGCGGCCTCGAGAAGGCGCTCGGGACCACGGCCCGCATCTTCTACAAATACGAGGGCGTCAGCCCGGCCGGCAGCCACAAGCCGAACACCGCGGTCGCCCAGGCCTTCTATAACAAGCAGGAGGGCGTGACGAAGCTCTCGACCGAGACCGGGGCGGGGCAGTGGGGCTCCTCGCTCGCGTTCGCCGGCGCGCTCTTCGGCCTCGAGGTCAAGGTCTACATGGTCAAGGTGTCCTACCAGCAGAAGCCCTACCGGCGGGCGCTGATGGAGACCTACGGCGCGAAATGCGTCGCCAGCCCGAGCGAGGAGACCGAGTCAGGCCGCGCGATCCTGAAGGCGCAACCGAATTCGCCGGGCAGCCTCGGCATCGCCATTTCCGAGGCGGTCGAGGTCGCGGCCAAGAACCCGGACACGAAATATGCGCTCGGCTCAGTGCTCAATCACGTGCTGCTGCATCAGTCGGTGATCGGCATCGAGGCGATCGAGCAGATGGAGCGGGCCGACGCCTATCCGGACGTCGTCATCGGCTGCGCTGGCGGCGGCTCGAATTTCGCCGGCATCGCCTTCCCGTTCATCGGCAAGAAGATAAAGGAGAAAAAGGACACGCGGGTGATCGCGGTCGAGCCCTCGGCCTGTCCGTCGCTGACGCGCGGCAAATACGCCTTCGACTTCGGCGACACCGGCCATCTGACGCCGCTCGTCAAGATGCATACGCTGGGATCGGAGTTCGTTCCGCCGGGCTTCCATGCGGGGGGACTGCGCTATCACGGCATGGCGCCGCTGGTCAGCCACTGCAAGGAGCTCGGCCTGATCGAGGCGCGCGCCTATCGTCAGAACCCGTGCTTCGAGGCGGGCGTCCTCTTCGCGCGAACGGAAGGGATCGTGCCCGCGCCGGAATCGACCCACGCGGTGCGTGCGGCGGTCGACGAGGCCTTGAAGGCGCGCGAGGAGGGCAAGTCTCCGACGATCCTCTTCAACCTGTCGGGCCACGGCCATTTCGACATGCAGGCCTACACCGACTATTTCGCCGGCAAGCTCGAAGATCAGGACTACGATCCGAAGGCGCTCGAGGCCTCTCTCGCGCATCTGCCGAAGGTCGCGGCGGAGTAGGGGAGGCTTCCGCGAAGATGGACGTCGGGAGGCAGTAGCGCGGCGGCTTCTGGATCCTTGCGTTCGCGGGGATGACGCCTACTCCCTCGCCCTGAGGAGCCCGCGCGAGCGGGCGTCTCGAAGGGCGCTCCAGATCGCGCCTGCGGCCGTCCTTCGAGACGCGTCGCCTCAGGGCGCCGCTCCTCAGGACGAGGTCGGTATTTGGCTTACGGCGCCGTCATGTCGGCGAGCGCGTTGCGCATCGACGTGCTCGGGATGCCGAAGAGGCCGCCGTAGGGCATGTCCAGGTCCTGGATCACGAAGACGGAAGAGGTGACCGAGACCGCCGAGAGGACGATGACGATGACGGCGACCGCGCTCCCCGGGGCGGTGAGGCCGATGCTCGCGAACAGGATGACGAGCCACAGCACCAGCACCCAGTAGAACTCCGTCGAGATCGACGCGCGCGCCTCCTCGATCACCTGCCAGCGGTCCTTGACGAGGTCGGCGTACTGCTGCTCGCAGGCCGCCTGCAGGCTCAGGCGAGGGCGTTCCGTCGGCGCGAGATGGCGAAGCCGGCTGCCGACGTCGTTGAGGAGTCCGCCGAGGGTGGGGTCCTCGCCGGTCAGCGCCATGCCCCTGGTGTCGGGATAGCGCACGTCCTGTGGCGGTTTCTCGTCCGGCCAGGTGCTGGCGATGACGGCGGCCACATAGGCCTTCAGTTCGTCGCGGATCGGGTCGGTCTCGGGCCCGAGGTCGCGCAGGCAGCGGTCCATCTGGGAAAGCGCCCCCGCAAAGGCTCCGCGCTCGCTGTAAGCGGTGTCGAAGCCGCTCTTGACCGAGGTCGTGAGCAGGCCGAGCACGATGGCGGTGAAGGTGACGAGCAGGTTGATGGTGAGTTGCACGAGTTCGACCGAGTTGCGCGCGCGGTGGCGCTCGGGCAGCCTCGTCTTGACCGCGTAGCCGACGAAGGCTGCGGCGCAGAGCAGGAAAAGCAGGAACGCGGTGGCGAAAAGGTCAGGCATGGTCCGCTGAAGTGTACCGGCGCCGGCCTCAGGCCGCCATCGGCCTGTTGGCTTTGCTCAGAACGCCCGGCGCTTTTGCTCGAACGGCTGGGCCCGCTTCAGGAGCCGCGCGCCCCGGCTGTTGCGCGCCGGTCGCGCTTCGTGCGAACTCGTGGGCGACATGTGGCGCGCGAGAGGGGCAAAGCGATGCGGGCGTTCTTGCTGGGGTTCGTGATGATCGCGCTCGGCGCAACCGGAGCGTTTGCCGGCGATTCCCCGCTCGCCGGAAAATGGCGGATCGAGGCGGTCAGCGGGGCGGGCGCCCTCGACCCCTCGAAGGCCACCTTCGAGGTAACGCCCGAGGGTCAGGTCGGCTCGACCGTCGGCTGTAACCGGATCGTCGGCAAGCCGAAGATCGACGGCGAGAGCATCGCCTTCGGGCCGATGGCTGGAACGCGCATGGCCTGCCCGCCGCCGCTCGATCAGATCGAGGCGAAGTACATGGCGGCCCTCGAGGCCGCACGGTCGTTCCGCATCGAGGGCGCGAAACTGACGTTTGTCGACGCGCAGGGCGATGCGCTCGTCACGCTCATGCGGGTGGACTGACGGCCTTACAGGCGCTCGGCCGAGGCCGGGCTGGCCAGGGGCGGGGTGTCGGACTCGCGAAACGGCTGGATCAACTGACCGACGAGCGTCGTCGGCGTCGGCTCGGGAATGCCGTATTGCGGCGGCCAGAAGCCCGGCAGGTAGTGCGAGCCGAAAAGGCGGTCGAGCCACGGAAACATCGACGCGTAATTGCAATTGCGCTGCAAGCCCATGCTGTGGTGCCAGTGGTGGAAGCCGGGCGTCGCCATGAGCCACTCGAACGGCCCGAGCCGCCAGCGCAGGTTGGCGTGGACGAAGAAGCCCCAGACGCTGCCGACGACGAGCACGAGCGCCGGGATCGCGCCGTCGGAAAAGCGCATCGGGTTGACGAGGCCGAGCGCGAACAGCGGCGTCAGCATGAAGAGCCGCGACCAGACGAAATCGACCGGATGGGCGCGGGTGCTGACGAGGTAGTCGATCGCCTCGGCGCTGTGGTGGATCGCGTGGAAGCGCCACAGCAGCGGGACCTCGTGGCTGAGGCGATGCGCCCAGTAATAGGCCGTCTCGCCGACCAGCATGGCCGCAAGCGCGCGCGCCCACATCGGCCAGGCGGCGATCGCGCTCACCATTCCGCCCGGGACGACGTGATGCGAGAGGCGCACGACGAGCGCCATCGGCACGCCGAGGATCAGGCCCGGCACGAGGCCGTTGAGGAAACAATAGCCGGCGTCGACGGCGATTTGCCTGCGCAAGATCTTCTGCCGGCGAAGCGCGAACACGCGCTCGAGCGGCAGGAAGATCGCGCTGAGGATCGCGAGGAAGATCGCCATGCGGAGCACGCTTGCGACGAAGCTCATCGAAACCTGCGATCCCCCGAAACGGATACGCTCCGCGGCGCTCCTTTTAGACGATGCGCGCTTCTCCGCAACAACGTCCACAAGGCAAGGCCGCTGTGCGCGGGGGCGATCCGGCGACCTGACGTTGAGCCTCCGATTCAGCCGATCGGGCGTGGCCTGTCGCTACGGGTCCTGCGGAAGCCGGCGTAACCGAGGCCGGCGAAGCCGAGCATCAGCATGGCCCAGGTCGAGGCCTCCGGCACCGCAGTCATGCTGACGCCGTCGAGCAGCGCGAAGGGCGGAACGCTCGGGCTCCCCGGCCCGCCCTCAGCGTAGAAGGACAGGAGTTCGCTGCTGGCGTCGGCCGTGAAGGTGAAGCTCTGCTGCATCCAGCCTGAGAAGCCGTGGTTCGGGATGTTCACGACGGCAGTGGACTGGGTCGGGGAATCTCCCAGCGTGACCTGCCACTGGTCGAAGGTCGCAAGGTCGAATGTGTACTGCTGCGCGGCGGCCCACCAGAAGCTGACGTCGTATTTTTGACCGGGCGTCAGCCCGTTGATCGTCTGCGAGATGGCGCCCTGCTGGAAGGCCGAGTCCTGGGCGATGTAATAGCCTCCGTTCGGGCTCGTCGCCGTCAATCCGTTGGCGGAGCCGTTGCCCGGACCCCACAGCTGGAGATTGCCAAACTGGCCGTCGGCGCCGGGGCCGTCCGCGGTGCCCGGCGCGAAAATGAACGTATAGCTGCCGCCGGGCGCCGGCACCGACCAGCCGGTCGCACTGGTGTTGTAGCCAAGTTGGCCATTGCCGCCGTTCGTTTCGAAACTGCCGTTGGTGACGAGGTTAACTCCCGCCAACGCCGGCGTCGCCGTGAGCGTCACCGCAATGCAAAGAACACGGCCCGTACGTCCCATTCCTTTGGCCCCTCTTGACCTGACGCGGTCGAATCATCGTTTCCGCCGACAAGAACGGCATACACGCAACAACAATTGATTCGCAATTCTTCTGTAACGACGGGTCGTTTCACCAAAATCGTCAGATCTATACTCGTGCCGGGGAAATACTTGGACGATAATCTTGACATGCAGCCGAGCATGCCGCAGCCCCGCTGATTCGTTGTTTGGACGGCGTCGAGGTCGAGCGAAGCCCGGCGCGGGCGGCGCGCTGCGGGGTCAGGCGGCGTTGGCGGGGAACTGGGTCTGGGCGATCGTGCTGTAGGTCCGCCCCTGCGCGAGCAGGTCGCGGTGGCGGCCGCGCTCGACGATTCGCCCCCGGTCGATGACGCAGATCTCGTCGGCTTCGGCGACCGTCGACAGCCGATGGGCGATGACGATGGTCGTCCGCCCCTCGCACAGCGTCTTCAGCGCCTTCTGGATCGCCTGCTCGGATTCGGAATCGAGCGCCGAGGTCGCTTCGTCGAGCAGAATGACCGGCGCGTCCTTGAGGAAGGCGCGGGCGATGGCGATGCGCTGCCGCTGGCCGCCGGAAAGCTGCATCCCCTGCTCGCCGCAGGGCGTGTCGTAGCCCCGCTCGAAGCTCATGATGAAGTCGTGGGCGTAGGCGGCCTTCGCGGCGGCGACGATCTCGGCGTCGCTGGCGCCGGGCCGTCCCATGGCGATGTTGTCGCGGACCGAGCCCTTGAACAGGAAATTCTCCTGCGCGACGTAGCCGATCTGGCGGCGCACGGAATCGCGGGTGACCGTCGCGATGTCGACGCCGTCGAGGAGGATCTGGCCTTCCTCGACGTCGTAGAGCCGGAGAATAAGGGCCATGACCGTCGACTTGCCGCTGCCCGAGCGGCCGACGAGCGCGGTCGTCCGGCCCGCCTCGGCGACGAAGCTAACCGCGTGGAGAACCCGCTCCTCGGGCCGGTAGCCGAACACGACGTCCCGGAACTCGATGCGGCCCGCGGTGATCGCGAGGTCGCCGGCGCCCGGCGGGTCCTCCTCGAGATCGCGCGCGTCGAGAAAATCGTAGAGCAGGCCGACGCCGAACAGGGCCGAGTTCATGTCGACGTGGAAGCGCGCCAGCCGCTTCATCGGCTCGTAGAGCATGATCACGCAGGTGATGAACGAGAAGAGGGTGCCCGGCGGATTGCCGCGAATGACGACGGTGTAGCCGCTGTAGAGCACGACGGCGGCGATGGCGAAGCCGCCGAGGCTCTCCATGATCGGGCTCGTGCGCGAACTGACGGAAGCGAGCTTGATGGCCGCCGTCTGGAAGTTTCGGATCGCGACCCCCTGGCGGGCGCGCATGAAGTCCTCGAGCGTGAAAGCTTTGACGATGCGGACGCCCTGCGCGGTCTCCTGGAGACCCTCGACCATCTGCTTCGAGCCCTCGAACTCGCTCGCCTTGATGCGGCGCACGCGCATGCCGATCCTGCGCACCCCCAGGACCGCGATCGGCACGAACATCAGCGCCAGGGCCGAGAGCAGGGGGTCCTGCATCACCATCACGACGACGAGGCCGACGACGGTGAGCGCATCGCGCGAGAGCGTCGTGATCATCAGGTTGAGGGCGTTGCTGGCCGATTGCGCGATGAACGCCTGCCGGGCGATGAATTCCGACGAATGGCCGCGGCTGTAATAGGCGACCTTCATCCTCAGCATCTGGTCGAAGATGCGCCGCTGGACGTCGGCGATGATGTTGCTGGCGATGCGCGACAGGGAGACCTGCTGCCCGTAGGTGGCGCCGCCCTTGACCGCGTAGATGATGACGATGGCGATGGTGATCTGCCAGACCGCCACGACGCTGCGGGCGACGAAGATCCGGTCGACGATCCGGCCGATGATCCACGCCGAGACCGCCGTCGTCAGGGCGATCAGGCCCATCATGGCGAAGGCGAACAGATAGCCTTTCCAGTGCTTCAGGCCCTGGTCGCTGAACAAACGCTTGAGATGCGAGCCGGACGGCCCGTCGAGGAGCGGGGAAAGCGGTTTGAGAAGCATGCGCCAGAGCGGCAAGAGCAGGATCCTTCGCGGCGCCTGGTCGATGACGCACGGGCCTCCATGAAAAGCGGGGCTGCCGGCCCGGCCCTTTGGTCCGGCGCAAGCCTATACCATCGGCGCCGGCGGAAGGGAAACCGGCCGCCTCGATCCGCGCCTTACCCTTTCTTGTTGCTTGTCTTTTCGGCTTTCGCGGCCGCATGGTACTTGCGCCGGATGTCGGCCAGGTCGACGCTCGGCGCCGGGTAGGCGAGCTTCAGGTCCTCGAGCGTCGAGGCGATGATCTCGGAGACCGCGAGATTGCGGAACCACTTGTGGTTGGACGGGATGACGAACCAGGGCGCCGACTTCGTGCTCGTGGCCGAGATCGCGTCCTCGAAGGCCTCGATGTAGGCGTCCCAGTAGGCGCGCTCGGAATAGTCGGATTCGCTGATCTTCCAGTTGCGGGCGGGATCGTCCAGGCGCTGGGCGAAGCGGGCGAGCTGCTCCTGCTTGCCGATGTGCAGGAAGAACTTGAGGATGGTCGTGCCGTTCTCGGCAAGCAGCGTCTCGAAGTCGCGGATCCGCTTGTAGCGTTCGGTCCACGTCGCCTTGTCGATCAGCTTGTGGACGCGCGTGACGAGCACGTCCTCGTAGTGCGACCGGTTGAAGATGGCGATCTCGCCCTTGCCCGGGGCGTGCGGGTGGACGCGCCACAGGAAGTCGTGCGCCAGCTCCTCGGGCGTCGGCTGCTTGAACGAGGCGACGCGCACCCCTTGCGGATTGACGACGCTGAAGACGTGCTTGATCGTGCCGTCCTTGCCGGCCGCGTCCAGCCCCTGGAGCACGATCAGGAGCGAGTGCTTGTGCTCGGCGTAGAGGAGGGCCTGCTCCTTCGCGAGCTTCTGGCAGTGGCGCTGTTCTTCGTCCTTTGCGGCGTCCTCCGACTCGTGGCCTCCGTCGAAGCCGGGGTCGATCTTCCTGAGCTTGAGCTTCGCGTCCGGGCGAACGCGCAGAGCCTTGCGATAGTCCATGGGTCTTCGTCCTCTTGGCCCGCGCGGGCGACCCCGTTTTGAGGGACTTGCGGTTTCAGGGCGCACATTCGGGCCCTTCGTGCTTCGCCGTCAATCGGCTGCGGGCTGGGATCGAGGCTTGAGGCCCTCGCCGGCAGGCGACTTCACCGACCTCGTGCCTCGAGGAGCGACGCCTTGAGGCGACGCGCCTCGAAGGACGCTTGCCCGAACCGAACGTCCTTCGAGACGCCCGCTTCGCAGGCTTCTCAGGACGAGGTCGGTGTTTGGACCCACCCCTCTTCGGGAGTTACAGAAATCGGAAGCCGATGGAGGGCCGAGCGGCAGGCGTCAGTCCGCGCCGGTCGCCGCCGGGCAGTCGTCGCGCCCGCCCCATTCGGCCCACGAGCCGTCATAGAGGCCCTCGACGTCGCCGCCGGCCTCCTCGACCGCGAGCGCCAGGATGGCGGCGCTGACCCCCGAGCCGCAGGTCGTGATGACCGGCCGCGCGAGGTCCACCTTGTGGGCGGCGAAGAGCTCTTTCAGCGCGGCCGCCGGCTTCAGCCGGCCATGTTCGACCACGTCGCTGAAGGGCACGTTGAGGCTGCCCGGCATGTGGCCGCTCTTCAGGCCAGGCCGCGGCTCGGGCGCGTCGCCCCGAAAGCGCTCGGCCGGGCGCGCGTCGACGATCTGGGCGGCGCCGTTCGCGAGCGCCTGGCGGACGCCCTCGAGCGAGGCCACCACGCGCGGATCGAGCCTGGCCGTGAACGTGCGAGGCTTCGGATGCGCCGGCCCCGTCTCGAGCGGGCGCCCCTCGACGATCCACTTCGTGAGGCCGCCCTCGAGGATGCGCACGTCCGCCGCTCCGTAGGCGCGCAGCGTCCACCAGACGCGCGCCGCGGCGAAGAGCCCGTGCACGTCGTAGACGACGAAGCGCATCCCGTCGCCGAGGCCGAGCGCCGTCATCGCGCGCGCCATGAGGTCCGCCCGGGGCAGCATGTGCGGCAGGCCGCTCGCCGGATCGGCGATCGCGTCGATGTCGAAGAAGACGGCGCCGGGAATGTGCCCGAGCGGAAATTCGATCGCGCCGAGGCGCCCGGTCGCCGGCAGGTGCCAGGACCCGTCGACGACGCCGAGATCGGGGTCGCCGAGGCCTGCGGCGAGCTCCGCCGTCGTCGTGAAGTTGCGGGAGGTCATGGAGGTCCTGCTTACGTTTTAGCGTCGTCGCGGAAGAGCGCTTCGATCATCGGATGAAGACCTCGGGGACGCTGGCCTTCGCTTCGAGCCAGCGCGGAACGGGCAGGTTCTTCTGCCGCAGGAAATCCGGATTGAAGAGCCGCGAGCCGTACCGGGCGCCCGAGTCGCACAGGACGGTGACGATGGTTCGGCCAGGCCCGAGTTCGCGCGCAAGGCGGATCGCGCCGGCGATGTTTATGCCCGAGGAGCCGCCGAGCAGCAGGCCTTCCTGAACCACCAGATCGAAGACGATCGGCAGCGCCTCTTCGTCCGGGATCTGGAAGGCGAAATCGACCGGCGCGCCCTCGAGATTGGCCGTCACGCGGCCCTGGCCGATGCCCTCGGTGATTGACGATCCCGAGCTCTTGAGTTCACCGGCCGTGTACCAGGCGTAGAGCGCCGCCCCCATCGGGTCGGCAAGCGCAATTCTGATGTCGCGGTTGCGCTCTTTCAGCGACATGCCGACGCCGGCGAAGGTTCCCCCGGTGCCGACCGCGCAGACGAAGCCGTCGAGCTTGCCGTGGAGGTCGTCGAAGATTTCCGGTCCCGTCGTCTCGTAATGGCCGCGCCGGTTGGCGACGTTGTCGAACTGGTTGGCGAAGACGGCGCCGCCGGGCTCGCTCCTTGCGAGCGTTTCCGCCAGACGCCCGGCGTAGCGGACGTAATTGTTGGGGTCGGCATAAGGGACGGCCGGCACCTCGACGAGTTCCGCCCCCGCGAGGCGCAGCGTGTCCTTCTTCTCCTGCGACTGGGTGTCCGGAATAACGATCACGGTCCGGAAGCCGAGCGCGCCGGCGACCATGGCCAGGCCAATCCCCGTGTTTCCCGCGGTCCCCTCGACGATGGCGCCGCCGGACCGAAGCGCGCCTCTGGCGATGGCGTCCTCGACGATCGCCAGCGCCGCCCGGTCCTTGACGGAGCCTCCCGGATTCATGAACTCGGCCTTGCCGAGAATCGTGCATCCGGTCGCCTCGGACGCGGCGCCGAGGCGGATCAGGGGCGTTCGCCCGATCGCGCGAAGAACATCAGGTTTGAAAGCCGTCATTTGGATTTCCGGATCGTTTCAACTCTAGGCGCGCCGATGGGCTTGCCACAAGCCTCTCTCCTTGCCTAACATTTGTTCGAGAGGAGCGACCGGATGTTCTTCGTCGCCTCGAAAATCTTCTGGATGCTGTTCTCGCCGACCCCGATACTGTTGGTAGCGGCGATGGTCGGCGTGCTTCTTACGTTCTCTCGCTTCAGGCGTGTCGGCCGGGCGCTGGCGCTCGTTTCGCTTCTGACGCTCCTCGTTCTCGCGATGACGCCGATCGGCCTTCTGCTCGCCGAGCCCCTCGAGAACCGTTTTCCGCAGCCGCCCGACGACATGCCGGCCCCCGACGGGATCATCATTCTCGGCGGGACGATCAAGGGCGACGAAAGCATGTCGCGCGGCCAGGTCATTTTCGAGGACGGCGAGCGCGTCGTCCAGGCGGCGGTCCTGGCCCGGCGCTATCCCAACGCGCGCCTCGTCTTCACCGGCGGCAGCGCCCGGCTGTCGACGACGCTTGGCGAAGAGGCGTCGCAGGAGGCGGTCGAGACGAAGCGGCTGCTCACCCAGCTCGGCGTCGACCCGGACCGGGTGACGCTCGAGGACAGGTCGCGGAACACCAGCGAAAACGCGCGCTTCACCGCGTATATCGTCCACCCGCAGCCGGGCCAGCGCTGGCTCCTGGTGACCTCGGCCTTCCATATCCCGCGCGCGATGGGGCTGTTCGAGAGGGAGGGGTTCGACGTGATCGCCTATCCGGTCGGCTATCGAAGCCCCGGCGGCGGACTGCCGCTGCCGTGGAGCTTCGATCCTCCGGAGAATCTCGGAAACTTCACGACCGCCGCGAAGGAATGGTTCGGGCTCCTCGCCTACCGGGCCGCCGGCAAGATCGATCACCTCTTTCCAGGGCCGGGCGACGCCCCGACGCCCGAGACCGCGTCGCGAAACTGACCCGGTTGACGCTAGCCCTCGCCCTCGCGCTCGCGCTCGCGGCGCCTGCCGGCGCGTCCGCGGAAGGGCCGCCGCTGCCGCCGCCGAGGCCGCCCGAGTTCAGCCAGCCGAGCCTGCCGGAGACGCCGCCGCCGTCCCCGGCGCCAGCAAGCGCCGCGCCTCCCGCGCCCGCCAGCGCCGCCCCGGCCGTCGCCGCTCCAGCTCCCGCCAGCCCGACGCCTTCGTCAACCTGCCTCGCCGACCTCGCCGCGTCCGGCGTCGCCGCGGAGGCGGCGCCCGCGCCTCAGGGCGCGATGGCGGGGTGCGGGATCGAGGCGCCGGTGCGCCTCACGTCGATCAAGGCCGGCGACGACGTCGTCGCTCTCCCCGACCATCCGCTCGTCGCCTGCGCCTACGCGACCGTGCTCGCCGACTACGTCCGCCTCATCGTCGCGCCGCTCGGGCAGGCGATGCTCGGCGCCCGCGTCGCCGCCATCGAGACGGGGCCGGGCTACGAGTGCCGCACGCAGGATCGCGTGGCGGGGGCGAAGATCAGCGCCCACGCCAGAGGGCTCGCGGTCGATTTCATGGCGATTGGCTTCGCCGACCGGCGGCGCGTTCTCGTCGAACGGCAGACGGGGGCGGAAGAAGCGGCGTATTTCCGTGCTTTGCGCACCGCCGCCTGCGGCTGGTTCACCACGGTCCTCGGCCCCGGCTCGGACGCCTACCACGCCAACAACATGCACCTCGACATCGAGCAGCACGGCTCGGCGCGCTCCTATCGCATCTGCGAGTAACAAGGCGTTCAGAGCCGCGCCACGAAGACGATCACGGCGAGGAACCCGGCGAGCCCGGCAAAGACATGCGCGGCCAGCAGCGAATTGGCGGCGATGCGGTAGTCCCGGCCGAAGAGCGCCGCGAGGAAGCCCGAGGCGATCGCCGCCGCCAGAAATGCGCCCGCGGTCAGCGCGATCCGCCGCACGGGCGCGTCGTCGTCGAGCCCGCTCGTGTGCAGGAAGACGACCAGCGTCTCGGCCGAACCGAGGCCGAGCAACACATGGACGCCGATGAGCACCGGCCGGCGCGCGCCCCGGAACCAGAGGACGAGGAGCCAGGCTCCGAGCGCCGCCGCCGCCGTCACGAGACACACAACCGGGACCGCCTGCATGGGAAAGCTCGCGCCCGCTGGAATCCGCCGCCGCCCTCGAAGGAGCGCGACGCCCGTTCCTTTATGAACCGCCCCGCCGCGAGCGCAACCTCCAAGGCTTAAGCCGCCCTTGCGCGGCGCGCCCGCTTTCGTGCTAGCCTTCTCACATTCCCCGAACGGATGGATGACGAACGATGAGCGCAAACGCAGACGCCGACAACCGCGCCCTCAACGCCGCGGAGCGCGAGATGGTCGACGGCACGCGGCCCCCTGCCATCGGGCAGGCGAGTCCCGAGGAGCTGAAGGCGCTCCAGCACCGGCTGCGGCAGGCCTATCAGCGGGCGCACGACATCAGCAGCCGCCAGCAGCGCGAGATGCGCGGCAAGGCCGACGCGCACGGGGCCAAACCCGCGACCGACGCGACGGGCTCGATCATCAAGACGGACGTGCTCATGGAGGCGATCAAGCGCATCGACCAGGAGATCGACAGGCGCGCCGAGAGCGGCGGCGGCAAGCCGAGCCCGTCGGAATTCGCCCGCAAGGCGCTCGAAATGAAGATGGCCGCCGACGCCGGCCGCCACCCGGGCGCGGGCCAGACCGCCAAAACCGGCATGAAGCCGAAGAAGCGGACCGAGGAATTCTCCATCGGCACGCCGCGCAGCGAGATGGGCCGCGTGTCGCAGCAGCAGAAAGTGTCTCAGGCGCGCAAGGATTCCGGCAAGGGCTGAGCCTGCCGCCCCCGGCGAGCCGACAATCCGGCGTTTGAGGGAGCGGGGCGGCGACGCGCCGCTTGCGTCGAGCGCCCCGCCGGGCCGATCCGGAGACCGGAGCGGTCAGCCTTTCGACGACGTGCGGGCCCACTCGAGCGAGGCCGTCGCCAGCGGCACGGATTCGGTGACGTCGATGACCGGCACGACCTCGGACTCGACCCAGACGCCGAACTTCGCGACGAACGAGAACACCGTCCTCGGGTCGTCGGCCTCGACGAGAACGTAGCCGCCGGTGTCGGAAAGGGTTTCGACGAAGGCGAGCACCGAGAGCCCGCTCTCGGGCTTCCACTTCCTGAACGCGCGCGTCAGCGATTCCGCGTTGTCGAGATTGTGCTCGTAGTCTCCTCCCAGGCGAAAGGAATATGTGATCATGTACTTCATGGTTTCCTCCTTCGACGGGCGCCTGAAGCGCGGCAGTCAGCCGCGCCCGGCCCGTGTCGCGTGGCGCCGCGCCCGGCCGGAGCACCATAAACATGACGACGACGATCGTTGTGTGTCGCCGGTCACAGGATGACGAATAGCGATGCTTTGCCGTCAACCCGACGCGATCTAGGCCGGGGCTCGGCGGGGACGCCTGCGGAACGGTCGGGCGACGAGATGGGTCGCCCCCCAGCCGACGACGCCCGCGACGCCGGCCGCCGTCAGCGCCTCAGGGGTTAGCGGCGCCGCGGGTTCGTATGCGTCGAGCGTCCGCCGGGCGACCTCCGGATCGGCCTCCGTCAGCATCGCGAAGACGCGCCGCACCGGCCCCGCGGACGCCATCGCCTGAAGCTGCGTCTCGAGGCGGTTCGCGCGCGCCATCGTCTCGGCCATGTCCTCGCCGCGCTTGCGCGCCAGCGGGTCGGCGTCGCTTTCGAGCCGCTCCACGCCCGCCGCCGGCGTCAGGCCCTCGTCCTTCGCTTGCGCCTCGAAGCGGGCGACGACGCCTTTGAGTTCGTCGAGCGCGCCGCCCGCCCGCTGCCGGTACTGCTGGGCGAATTCCGGCCCCTGCGAGGCGACGAGCGCCGCAGCGAGGCCGACCGCGAGAGCAAGCGTGCGCGAAAACATCCAATGCCGTTCCTTCGTCGAATTGAGGGCGGCATGGCTACCGGCGCAATTCGGCGGCGGAAGGGCGGCGCGCTCGGGTTTAGGCCGCGCCGCGCGGGCGCCCCTTGACAGCTTGCAGGGCGACGGCGTTCTTGTCGCTTTTTACAAAGCCGGAGCGAAGGCTCCGTTTCGAGGAGAGATTTGGCATGGCGGCGGACGGCGACTGGACGATCACCATCGAAACCCCGATGGGGCCGCAGGAGGCCAAGCTCACGGTCAAGACCAAATCGGCGACCGCCTTCGACGGCGTCCTCGACGGCCAGAGCGGCCGGCAGGAATTCGAAGGGACGATCGAGGGCGGCGACACCCTCGTCTGGACGACCGACATCACGGTTCCGGTGCCGCTGTCGATCGGCTTCTCGGTCAAGGTCGAGGGCGATGCGCTGAACGGCAGCGCGCAGCTCGGCATGTTCGGCTCGGCCAACGTCAGCGGCGTCCGCGCCTGACCAAGAGCTCCCCTTCTCCGCGCAAGCGGGGAGAGGGCAGGGGTGAGGGGCGCGGGGGATTGGCCGCAACGCTTGCCCGCCCAGCCCCTCATCCTGACCTTCTCCCCGCAAAGGCGGGGAGAAGGGACGTTTCGCGTCTCTCCCTATGGGGCGTGCCCCCAAACCTTACACCCGCTCGATCGCAAGCGCCGCGCCCTGGCCGACGCCGACGCACATGGTCGCGAGGCCGAGGCGGCCGCCCCGGCGCCGAAGCTCGAGCGCCAGCGTTCCCGCGAGCCGCGCGCCCGACATGCCGAGCGGATGGCCGAGCGCGATCGCGCCGCCATTCGGGTTGACGTGCGGCGCATCGTCGGCGAGGCCGAGGCCGCGCAGGCACGCCAGCGCCTGCGCCGCGAACGCCTCGTTCAGTTCGATCGCGTCGAAGTCCGCAGGCCGCAGGCCGAGCCGCGCGCAGAGCTTCCTGACCGCCGGGATGGGGCCGACGCCCATCACGCGGGGCGCAACGCCCGCGGTCGCGTAGCCGAGGATGCGGGCGATCGGCGTAAGGCCGGCGTCGCGTGCGGCCGCCTCCGAGGCCACGATCAGCGCAGCCGCTCCATCGTTGACGCCGGAGGCGTTGCCGGCGGTGACGCTTCCTTCCGGGCGGACGATCCCCTTGAGCTTCGCGAGCGCCTCGATCGTCACGTCGGCGCGGGGATGCTCGTCCTTCGTTACGCTTAGCGGCGCGCCCTTGCCGCCCTTCGTCGCGACGGCGACGATCTCGGCCGCGAACACCCCCGCCGCCGCCGCCTTCGCTGCGCGCTCCTGCGAACGCAAGGCAAAGGCGTCCTGGTCCTCACGGCCGACGCCATGCTCCCCCGCGACGTTCTCGGCCGTCTCCGGCATCGAATCGACGCCGTACTGCTCTTTCATGGCGCGGTTGACGAAGCGCCAGCCGATGGTCGTGTCGAAAACCTCGGCCGAGCGCTGGAAGGGCGCCTCGGCCTTGCCCATGACGAGGGGCGCGCGGGTCATCGATTCCGAGCCGCCAGCAAGGACGAGCGAGAGTTCGCCGGCCTTGATCGCCCTTGCCGCCGTCGCGACCGCTTCGAGCCCCGAGGCGCAGAGGCGGTTCACCGTGACGCCGGGGATCGCATCCGGCAGCCCCGCGAGAAGCAGCGCCATGCGCGCGAGATTGCGGTTGTCTTCGCCGGCCTGGTTGGCCGAGCCTATGACCACCTCCTCGACCCGTTCGGCGAGCCCCGGATGGCGGCTGACGAGCGCGCTCAAAGGGATCGCGGCGAGGTCGTCCGCGCGAACGGACGCCAGCGCGCCGCCATAGCGCCCGATCGGCGTCCGCGCATAATCGCAGATGAAGGCCTCCGGCATGCCTTGACGTCCTTTCGTTTTGACCGCGGCGCGGGCGCCTCTATAAATCGGACCAACGATCATAGCGCAGGACATGCCGCATGGGAGACGCCAAAGCCGCCTCAATCGCCGCGCCGGTCCTCATCGAGACGCTCGAAGGCGGGGTCCTCACCCTCACGCTCAACCGCCCGGAGCGGATGAACGCGCTGAACGGCGCGCTGATCGAGGCGATCGGCGCCGGGATCCGGCGGGCGGGGACTGAGGACGCCTGCCGGGTCGTGCTCATCACCGGCGCGGGCAAGGGTTTCTGCGCCGGCGCGGACCTGACCGACCGGGCGATCGCGCCAGGGGGCGCGCGGCCCGATCTCGGCGAGTTGCTCGACAAGCGCTATAACCCGCTCATCCGCGCCATCCGCGCCCTGCCGAAGCCGGTCGTGGCCGCGATCAACGGCGCGGCGGCGGGCGCTGGCCTCAACATCGCGCTCGCCTGCGACATCGTCATCGCGGCTCGCTCGGCCCGCTTCCTCCAGGCCTTCGCCCGCATCGCGCTCGTCCCCGACGCCGGCGGAACGTGGACGCTTCCCCGGCTCGTCGGCGAAGCCCGCGCCCGCGCGCTGATGATGCTCGCCGACCCGATCGAAGCCGACGAGGCCGCGCGCTGGGGCATGATCTGGCGCGCTTACGACGACGACGAGCTTCCCGGCGCCGCGCGCGAACTCGCAGCCCGTCTGGCGAGCGGTCCGACCGAGGCCTACGGCCTCATGAAACAGGCGTTCCTCGCCTCCTCGACCAACAGTCTCGACGCCCAGCTCGACCTCGAGCGCGACCTCCAGCGGAAGGCCGGGGCGACGGACGATTTCTACGAAGGGGTCGCCGCCTTTCTACAGAAACGACCTGCAAACTTTGGCAAAGGCAAACGGCGGTAGCGGGAGCAACCTGTTCCCTCGGCCCCCGTCCCTCGTCCCGCGTCGTCCCTCGTCCCTCGGCCGTCCTGGCTTGGCCCGGCCGCCCACGCCGCGCCGCCAGGCGCTTGGCGTCCGGCCCACCGAACGGCCGACCCCAGCGGACGCCCGTTCTGCGTCCAGAGCTTGCCCGCGAGGTTGCGTGGCTGGAAACCTGCCGAGCGAAGCCAAAATCAACTCAACTGTCACCTTCTGAAACCAGTCTAGGTTATTGAAAAACTTGCGTCGTTAAGACCGACGATTCCCGAAGCTTAGGCACACGTTTGACTCGTTTTGATGGTCAGGTTAGCGTCGCAACGCGTAAGCAATAGGGGAGTCAACGATGCTCAGGTTGTCTGTCTTCGCCGGTTTGGCGCTCGTTCTGTTCAGCGCGAATTTCGCCGACGCCTCGATGCGCTCCAACGACAGGGAAAAGCAGCAGAGATACGTGCTGTGCAAGTCCAAGATCGATCCGAAGGGCCTGAAAGGCGCCGCGGCCAAGGCCGAGTATGGCAAGTGCATGGGCGATCCCGACCACTATATGTGACGCGGGTCTGGCTTCGGGCCAATTCGCGGGAAGGCCGGATCGTCAAAGCCCGGCTTTCCCGTCCCTCGAGACCCTCCGCAAGACAGCAACCTGTTTCACGGCGCCGTCCTGGCCGCGCTTGGCCCGGCCACCCACGCCGCGCCGATAGGCGCTCGACGCCCCGCCGCCGCCGTCGGCCGCCGATCTTCGCCCCGGCCGGGTTTGCTGCAAAACCCTCCCTGTTCGCGCAAAAAACTCCCCTGTTACGGACGTAAACCTTCCCTGTTCCGACATAAACCTGCCCTGATAAGAATCAGGCGTAAGTGTTTCATGTGAAACAGATTCGTCGCTCCTCCCGGTCCGCCACGATCAGCCCGCGCGGCCCGGGAGAGACACGGCGTTCGGGCGACTGGTCCGAGCTCTTCCGGAAGGGCGCGTGACCATGCGAAGCCGGCCCCGGCCCCGGGCCTTGGGCCCCAAGCCTTCAGCGCTTTCCCTCGCCCGCCGGCGCCTTCTCGACCATGGCGAGCAGGCCTTCGAGTTCGGTCTGAAGTGCGGCGAAGGCGGTCGCGACGTCCTCGGCCGCACTCCGCTCGGGCGCTTCGTCGATCGCCGGCTCGGCCCTGACGACCGGGGCGTCGTCCGGCCGGGACGGAGGCGCGAGCGGGGACGCCGGGCGCTCCGGCGCTGTCCTCACGAAGAGGCGGAAGAGGTCCCGGATCGATCGCGTGGCCGCCGTCCTTCTTCTCGCGCGGCAAGCGCGCTTGCCCGTAGGGAATCCGTACCCTTGCGGCGGTTAACCAAGCGTTAAAGCCGCCCATCGCGCCGGCCGGATCGTGCTTTCGAGCGGGACGAGGCCGCTCTTCCGCCCTCAGGCGATCAGCCCCTTCATCGGCGTGGCGCGGGCGCTCTCCGGGAAGATGGTCTCGGCGAGAGTCGCGGCCGACACGCCGAACGGTTCGGAGACGAGCCCCTTCAGAACGCCGCGCAGGTCCGCGGTCGGCGCGAGATCGCGTCCCTCGTAGAGCTTCTCGTTCTTGAGGCCCGGCCAGTCGGCGATCACCCGGCCGCCCGCGACCGCGCCGCCCGCGACGAGCGCGACCGTTCCGGTCCCGTGGTCGGTGCCGTGGGTGCCGTTGACCCGGACCGTGCGGCCGAACTCGGTGACGGCGACGACGATCGTGTCCGCCCACGCGTCGCCGAGGTTCTCGCTCAGCGCCGCGAAGGCGGCGTCGACGCCGGCGAGGCGCTGCGCCAGCATTCCCTGCGCCTGACCCTCGTTCTGGTGAGTGTCGAAGCCGTCGAAGGCCAGCGCCGCGATCCGCGGCCCCTCGGGGGCGGCAAGCAGACGCGCGGCGCCGGCGGCTGCGGCCCGCATCGGCTCGATCGGCCCCTGCGCGGGCTTCACCGGCGCCATGCCGCCCATGCCCGGCTCGGAGGCGACCTTGCCGGCTTCGAGGGCCGCGGCCAGCCGGGCGCCAAGCGCCGGATCGCGATGGGCGTAGAGGTCGAGCACGCGCTCCGTGAGATCGGCCCCCGCGGGCGCAAGGCCGCCCGGCGGCGCCCAGCCGAGAGCCGGCGCGGGCCCGCGGATGACGAGCGGCGCGGTCGGGCCGACGCCAAGCCCGCGCATCGATCCGCGCGGCGGCGCGGGAAGCGCCGAAAGCACCCGGTTCAGCCAGCCGCTCTCGGTATGGCCGGGGCCGGGGCGCCGCTTTCGAGCACGTCCTGGCCGTCGAAATGCGACCGGTCGCGGTAGTTGGTCGCGACCGCGTGGACCACGAGCGCCTGCTTCGCGTCATAGAGGCGCTTGAACGCGGCGAACGAAGGATGCAGCCCGAACGAACCGTCGAGGGGGAGCGCGGCGCGGTCGCCGGAGGCGGCGAAGGCAAGCTCGCCGTGCAGCGCCGCATAGTCCGGATCGGCGACGGGGGGGACCGCCGAGAGCCCATCGACCGCGCCGCGGAGCACGATCACGACGAAGCGCGGATCGCGCGCGGAGGCGGCGCTCGCGGCCGGCGGCAGGAAGCCGAAGCCGCACAGCGCCCCCGCGCCGAGCGCGAAGGCGCGGCGGGAAACCTCGGGCCGCATCGGTAAGCCGGGCATGCGTTACCTCCTCTGAAACTCGGGCGCCATGAAGAGGAGCGCCAGCGCCTGCTCGCGCGATTCCGCCCTCCCGATCGCCTGGACAGTGTCGGGGGAGGCCGTCTCGCCGAGCGCGGCCTTGAGCGTCGAGAACGGATCGGCGCGCATGCGCTGGCCCATGGCGGACGCGATGTCGAGCCGGGCCTTGATCCCCTCGGGCGAGGCCCAGGCGTCGCTCATATCGGAGAAGCCGTTCGGCCCTGCGGGCTGCCAGAGAGGCGCGCCGGTGAGGTTCAGCGCCTGCAGGTAGAAGCCCGGGTCGCGCGGCTCGAAGGCGCTCGCCCGCGCCGCGGCCACGAAGAACTCGAGGGGCGTGCGCACCTTGGCGGGCGGCGCCGCCCAGCTCCGGTCGTCGGAAACCAGCGCCACGGCGACGGCGGAGAGGTCGCCGCCGGTGTCGAGGAAGCGCTCCGAAAGCGTCGCGACCAGATCGGGCGCGGGAACGTCGGCGACGAAGTGGCGGACGAGCTTCGTCGCAATGTGCGTCGCGGTCGCCGGGCGGTGCGCCAGATCCTCGAGAATGGCGCGCCCCTGTTCGGCGCCCGCCTGCGGATAGCTCCTGCCGAGGACAGAGCGGGCGCCCGGCTCATGCCAGTTCGGCTTGAAATCGAAGGCGCCGGGCGAGCCCGTCTCGCTCTCCGGCCCGGCGACGCTCCAGCCGGTGATCGCGCGGGCGAACTCGGTGACGTCGGCCTGGGTGTAGCCGGAGCCGACGCCGAGCGTGTGCAGTTCCATGATCTCGCGGGCGAGGTTCTCGTTGAGGCCCTTGCCGGCCAGCCTGCCCGGCGCCGCGTTCGGGCCGATCGACTTCTGGTTGTCGAGGTAGAGGATCATGGCGGGGTGCTGTTCGGCCGCCGTGAGCAGCGCCGAAAAGGGCCCAAGGACGTTCGGCCGGATCGCCTCGCGCTCGAAGGCCCCGGCGACCGCCCTGAGTTCGCCGCTCTTGGCGACGGAGACGGCGAAATGGTTCGACCAGAAGGCGACGAGCCGCTCGACGAAGCCGGCCCGCGCCTGAAGCTGCTTTCCGAGCCGCGCCGCCGCCTCGGCGCGAAACTCATCCTGCTGGACGCCCGGCTTCTTCGGCGCCTCGGGCTTTTGCGGCTCGGCCCGGGGGTCGGCCATCGCCGGGCCGGCGGGCGGCATGGAGGGCATGGCCGGGGTCATGCGCGACGACGCATCGGCGGAAGCGGCCGACGGCGCGGTCGGCGCGAGCGCCGCGCTCTGCATGCCGGCCGCGGCCATTTTCGCCCGCTCCTCGCGCACGCCTTCCTGTTGCAGGTAATAGGCCTCGAGGGCCTGCGTCCCGGAGCCAAGCTCGCGGTCGACGATGAGGGCGACGCCGGCTCTCCCCGCCTCCTTGATGAGGAAGCCGCGCGGGTCGCTCGCTGCCTGCGCCAGATCTCCCGGCCGGGCGCCGAACCCGAACCGGTTGAAGGCCGTGACCGCGGCGGCTTCGTTCGTTCCCGTCGCCATCCGCAATCGATCCCGTCAAAGCCCGAAAACGTCGAGACCCAGGGAAACACGCCAAGCCTGAGCAAAGTCTGAACCGATCGTGGCGGAAAATCGACCAACTCGCTGCTCGACGCGGGCCCAGGCCCTCACATCTTCGTCACTCGGCCGGTTCGGCGGCTTCCTCCTGGACGGGCCTTGCTCGCATCGCGAGCGCCGCGCCCGCGTCCGGCTTCAGCCCCATGAAGATGACGACCGACAGGCTCGAGATCGCGGCGACCGCGACGAAGGTGAGGGAGAGGTCGCGCGCCTGGAGCGCGACGTCACCGAAGCCCGCCTGAATGAGCTGGATGCAGACCGCCGCGACCGCGACTCCGACCGCTCCCGACATCTGCTGGGCGACGCTCGCGAAACTCGTCGCCCGGCTCATCCGGGCCATGTCGATGTCGGCGTAGGAGATGGCGTTGAGGGCGGTGAATTCGAGCGAGCGGAAGAAGCCGCCTGCCAGCAGCGCGAGGAAGATGACGAAACGCGGCGTCGTCGGCGTGAAAAGCGCGTACGAGGCCATGAACGCGCCCGAAATCAGGGCGTTGACGATCAGCGTGCGACGAAAGCCGAAGGCGCGGAGCGCGGTCGAGGCGGTGAATTTCATCACCAGCGCGCCGGCGGCGGTGGCGAAGGTGAGCGAGCCCGATTCGAACGGGGTCAGGCCGAAGCCGATCTGCAGGAGGAGCGGCAGGACGAAGGGCAGGGCGCCGATGCCGATGCGGAAAAGGAGTCCCCCGGCGACGCCGGCGAAGAACGTCGGGATGTCGAGAAGCTTCAAGTCGATGATCGCGTCCTCGTTCCGGCGCGCGTGGCGGACGTAGAGGGCGAGCAGGAGAAGGCTGATTGCCACCTGGGCCGCGACTTCGAGGCCGGGCGCAAGGCCGCGGCCGATCAGCGACAGGCCCGAAATCAGGCCGAGCAGCCCCGCCCCCGAGAGCAGGAAGCCCTTGAAGTCGAAGCGCGGCACCGTCTCCTCGCGCAGATTCGCGATGTAGCGGAGCGACAGCGCCACCCCGAGCACGCCGATCGGGACATTGATCCAGAAGATCCAGCGCCAGTGGAAATAGGTGGTGATGAAGCCGCCGAGCGGCGGACCGGCGACCGGCCCGAGCAGCGCCGGCACGGTGAGATAGGCGAGCGCGTCCACAAGCGCCGCCTTCTCGACGCTGCGCAGCACGACGAGGCGCCCGACCGGGACCATCATCGCCCCGCCGAGCCCCTGGAAGACGCGCGCCCCGATCAGGGTTTCGAGCGACGTCGAGGCGCCGCAGAGGATCGAGCCGACGGTGAAGACGACGATCGCCGAGCAGAAGACCGTCCGCGCCCCGAACCTGTCGGCCACCCAGCCGGAGGCGGGAATGAAGACAGCAAGCGTCAGCATATAGGAGGTGAGCGCCAGCTTGAGGACGATCGGGTCCTGGTTGAGATCGTGCGCGATCGCCGGCAGCGAGGTCGAAATCACCGTGCCGTCCATGTTCTCCATGAACAGGGCCGTGGCGACGATGAGAGAGGTGAGGACGGGTGATCGCATGTCGGGAAACGCCGCCTTCATGGCGGACGGTTGTGGCTTCAGCAAGCCGCTGGCGCAAAATCGAGGCTCACAATCGTTTGAATGCCCGGTTCGGAGCGGCTGCGGCGCGTGGGGAGCTTCCGCCTAGTCGCGCGTCAACAATCCCGACCGATCATGCGGCGCCCGGCTCGATCACGCGGACGCGACGCCGGAACGTTTTGGTTCGGGATTTGACGCGATCGGCGCTATAATCGCCCGAGCGGACGGATTGGTCGGCGGCAACGCCGCGAAGAGATGAGGAGCCGGCGATGAAGGCGATGGCGCTCGCTTCAATTGCAGCATTTGTGACCCTGAACGGTGCGGTCGCCGGCGAACGCGCGGCCAACGATTGGGAAATCAAGTCGCTGATCGTCGGCCACATCCTCAAATGCGGCGGGGCCGACTGCCGCTACGGCGCGGACGGAACCTATCTCCACAATGGACAGTCGCCTGGCCGCTACACGATTTCGGGCGGGTCCATCTGCGTCAAGTTCTTCGACGGGACAGGACAGTGCGATCGCGTCGTCGTCAACGACAGCGGCTACACGATGATCTCCGGTTCCGGCCAAAGGCTGAGCTTCCTGAGACCGGATCTTGCGGACCAGAACAGCGGCCTGACCGGCCTTACCCCGGGCCTGAGAGGTCCGAGCCTCGATCGCCCGTCGCTGGCCCGGCCGACGCTCAACAACGATCCGCTGGAGAACGCGCCGCTTTCGGGTTCGTCGCTGACGAGCCTGCCTGGATCCGGCGGAGCGCCGGGAGGGTCGCAGCCGCCGGCGGGCGGCGGCTCGTTCTCGCCGGGCGGCGCGGGTCCTGGCGGAAAGGCGATTGGCGGGTCGGGCGCGGCTGCGCCCGGCGGCGGCCAGGCCATCGGCGTCCAACCGCCGTCGGCGATCGTTGCGCCGGGGGCCGCCGCGCTGGGGTTTGGCGGCGGCAAGCAGCAGGTCCCCGGGGCCGGTCTCGTTCCGGGCCTCCAGCCCCGCGTCACGCCGCAGGCCGGATACGGCGCCGGCGCATCCGGCTCCGCCTCGACCAACTCGAGCCTGACTTCCGGACTGCCGTCCGCCGCCGAACTCCCGGGCGAAGGCGCCCCGGGCGCGGGCGTCACCGACCAGGCGACGGGACAGCCTCTGGACCCCGACACCGCCCGCGAGCTGAAGGCTCTCGGGATTCCGGCGTCCGCGCTTGCCCCGGCCGCGCCGTCGCCGGGCTATGGCAATCGCCCGGCCGGGGCGGCGGCCGGCGTTCCGCGGACCGGAACGGCGGCCGGCGGCAAGGTTCCGACGGGGTCCATCTACGGCGCCGTCTTGCCGAACGGGACCGTGGCGCGGCCCTTGCCGTATGGGCTGCCGCCGAGGCCGTACAATCTTCCCGCTCACCCCTACGGGCTGCCGAGCAGCACGAGCGAAGCTCCGGGAGCGGCGGAATCGGCCGCCTCGCCGGGCGACGCGAGCAACAGCCTCTTCCCGGGAAAGAAGAAGAAGCGCGATCCCCTGAAGGATTGGGGCTACCGCGCGGGCGTCTCGAGCGACCCCGCCGAGCCCGGCCAGGGGACGGATTCGGACACGACCCAGCCGGCGGCGCAGTGAGGGGCGCCGTCCCGCCGCCAGCCCGAGCGAGGCCTGCCTAAAGGCCGAGGGCTTTGCGCGCTTCGGCCAACGCCTCTTCGCAAGCCGCAAGGTCGTTCGCCGCGTCCGCGGTTCGGGCCTGCATCATGTCCTGCGTGACGGCGTTCACCTGGTCCTCGGAGAGGTCGCCCGCCTTCGCTTCGGCCTGGGCGACCGTTCCGGGCGTAGGCTGACGATGGGTGGTGGCGAAAGTCGTTTCGGCGCCCGTCTTGCCCTGCGCTGCGATGGCGCCGAGGCGCGCGTAGACCGCCTGGTCCGTCTCATGGATGTCATCGGCGCAAGGGCCGGCGCGGGCCGGGAGGGGAAGAAGCAAGGCGGCAAGAGCAGCGAGCCCGAAGCCGACGGGAGCGATCATGGCCAATCCTCCGGAAGGCCCCCTTCTTCGATATGCGGTCGAGCGGACCGCGCCGCAAGGCTGCGTCCCCAGAGCGCACGGCGCATTCGTCGATCACGATACCGCGAGGTCGCGGCGCGCGCGGACCTCCGCTCACATGCCGAGCACCGACCTCGCCTGCGACAGCGCCTTCTCGCAGGCCGGCCTGTCGCCCGCTTCGTCGGCGCGCCTCGCCGCCTGCATGTACTCGCGCAGCGCCCTGACTTCCGCCTCGGGCACGTCGCCGAGCTTCGCCTCAGCCTCCGCGACGGATGCGGGGGTGGGTTGGTGATTGGTCGTCGCGAAGGTCGATTCCGTCCCGCTCTTGCCCTTGGCCGCGGCGGCGTCGAGGCGCGTGTTGATCGCGACATCGGCCTGATAGATCTGGTCCGTGCAGGGGCCGGCGCGCGCGACCTCCGGCGTCAGGGCGCAGGCCACAGCGGCCAAAGCCAGAGCGGCGCGAACGGTCATGGGCGGATCATCCTCTTCTTGCGCGAAAGGATGTTTGCGGCCGAGCACGCTTCCGCGCAAGCCCCCAAAAAGGTCGCCCCTTGCGACCAGCCCTTTGACGGTCAACGCGGGACCTCGCGCTCGCCGTGCGCTTCCAGAAGCGCATTCAGCCGCTGGCGCATCAGCATCCCCGGCCGGTCGGATGGCATATGCATCTCGAGCTTGCGGCTCATGTCGACGATCGCGTCGGGATCGGTCGATTCGAGCACCTCGCGGTCCTCTTCGATGATCGCCCTGTCCCAGGCGCGCAATTCCTCGGTCGAGCAATCCTCTTCGCGGTCGTTGCGAAAGAGGATCTGCACGAGCCTGATCGAGCGATCGTCGATCGGCGTCGCCGAATTGAAGATCACGTGGCGGAGGCCTGAGGGATATTCCATGTCCATTGTCCGACAGAACGGCATGTACCAGGCGTTGCGCATCTTGCGTTTCGTCCAGGGCTCCGTCGTGCCCGTGACGCGATGGGCGGCTTTCGGGTTCTTCACCGGAACGATCGTCTCGGCGACGAACCCGTCGGGTGTTTCATTCAGTTCGTACTTCTCCGGCTTTGGCTGGTCGATGTCGCCGAAGGTCGTCTTGTGGACAAAGGAGAAATGCGAGTTGTCGAACGAGTTCTCCATCATC
Organism: uncultured Alphaproteobacteria bacterium; assembly: GCA_963829505.1. Lineage (GTDB taxonomy): Bacteria > Pseudomonadota > Alphaproteobacteria > Rhizobiales > Beijerinckiaceae > Roseiarcus. The sequence goes on along the minus strand of CAWHIL010000003.1, from coordinate 1,050,089 downwards.
CGCAAGGCCGAGCAGTTCCAGCCCTCGTCGAACTGGTGGATGCGGCGGAACGCCGGATCTTTCTCCTGCGGCAGTTCCGGGATGTCGAGCAGCGGCTCGCCAAGACAGAGCCAGACGTATCCGTAGCGATCCTCGGCGCGAAAGGCCGCGACGCAGGCGTCCGGCGTCGCCTGATCCGGCGGGAACTGGGGAATGCGCCTCAGGCGCCCCGCGCGGTCGTATTCCCAGCCGTGGTAGCCGCAGACGATCCGTCCCTCCCGCGCCCACCCCTTGGAGAGTTTCGCCGTGCGATGCAGGCAGCGGTCTCTCAACGCCGCGGGCGCGCCCTTTTCATCGAGGAAGAGAACGACGTCCTCGCCGAGCAGGCGGAAGGGCTTCGGCCCATCCTTCAGCGCCGCGGTCGGCAGCGTCGCGTACCAGAAGTTGCGAAGGACCTTTTGACGCGTGTTCAGCATCGGTTTTCCGTTGGTGGTCTGATTGACGGCGTCTCGAACCTCGTCCTGAGGAGCCCGCGAAGCGGGCGTCTCGAACCTCGTCCTGAGGAGCCCGCGAAGCGGGCGTCTCGAACCTCGTCCTGAGGAGCCCGCGAAGCGGGCGTCTCGAAGGACGATCCCGGATCGCGCCCTTGGCGCCTCAGCGGGCGTCCTTCGAGACGCGGCGCCTTCGGCGTCGCTACTCGATACGAGTTGGTGAACCCCTCCTTCTGCAAGAGCCTTGCCGGCGCTTGAAACGCCGCCGCGCCGCATGCGAGGATAGCGCAACCCATCCAGCCTGCCTCAACGGGGCCACGATGAGCAAGACCGTCACCAAGGTCCGGACGAAGACCGAAACGAAGGTCGACCGCCCGCGCCTGCACAAGGTGCTTTTGTTCAACGACGATTATACGCCGCGCGACTTTGTCGTCGAGGTGCTGAAGGCGGTGTTCCGCATGACCGAGTCCCAGGCGCTCGGCGTCATGCTGACGGCGCACAAGAAGGGCCTTTGCGTTGTCGGCGTGTTCGCCAGGGACATCGCCGAGACCAAGGCCGCCCGCGCAACGGAAGCGGGCGCGACGCGCGGCTATCCGCTGCGCTTCGACACCGAGCCCGAGGAATGAATGTGAGTGCGATTGGTCGGCGGAAGCTCGGGCGGACGAATGTTTCCGTCACCGAAATTGGGCTTGGGACGGCGCCGCTCGGCGATCTCTTCGTCAAGGTCGACGACGAGGAGGCGGCGAGGATCGTCTCCGCGGCCTGGGACGCAGGCGCGCGCTTCTTCGACACGTCGCCCTGGTACGGCCGGGGCTTGTCCGAGCATCGCGTCGGCAGCGCGCTTCGGAGGCGCCCCCGCGGCGACTACGTGCTGTCGACGAAGGTCGGGCGGCTCATCAAGCGGCCGCTCGGGCCCTGGGTGCGGCGGGACCAGTGGCTTGGCGGCTTCGAGTTCGATACTCACTACGACTACGGCTACGACGGAATCATGCGCTCGTTCGAGGACAGCCTGCAGCGGCTCGGCGTGACCCGCATCGACCTCCTCCTCGTCCACGACCTCGATGGCTGGCAGCACCCCAACGCGGCCGCGCTCGACGCCTATTTCAGCCAGCTTTTCCACGGGGGCTTTCGGGCGCTCGGCGAATTGCGCGCGCAAGGGGCGATCGGCGGGATCGGCGCCGGGCTGAACGCCGCCGACATGATCCCCCGCTTCCTCGACGCCTTCGACATCGATTTCTTCCTGCTCGCCATGCGCTACACGCTGCTTGAGACGGACGTGCTCGACACCGTATTTCCGCGCTGCGCAGAGCGGGGCGTCGGCGTCGTCATCGGCGGCGGCTACAATTCGGGGATTCTCGCGACCGGCGCGGTCCCGGGCGCGATGTACAACTACCTCCCGGCCCCGCCCGAGATCCTCGCCAAAGTCGCGAAGATGGAGGCCCTCTGCAAGCGCCACGGCGTCCCGCTCGCGGCGGCCGCGCTTCAATTCCCGCTCGGCCATCCGATCGTCGCCTCGATCATCCCGGGCGCGGTCACGACCGCCCAGGTCGAGACCAATTTCGCCGCCTTCCGCCATCGCGTTCCGGCGGATCTCTGGGCCGACCTCAAGCACGAGAAGCTCTTGCGCGCCGACGCCCCGACGCCGACCTGAACGCCGGCGCCACGAGGACCGTCTCAGCCGCGATCGTAACGCGCTCGGACCAAGGAATCTCAGTGCAGCGCGGAAAGAAGTCGCGTGCGGCGGCCGCGGCGGCGGATGACGCTGGCGACGTCGCTCCAGTCCCGGGCGATGTCGTCGCTGCTCGCTTCCGTTGCGCGCATGCAGGCGGCTGCGTAGGCGCCCGGGCCGAGATTGAGGATCATCGCCTCGGCCTCGAAGGCGACGCCGAGTCTCAAGCCACGGAAACGCTGTGCGTGGGCCATGAGTGGTAGGGTCCTAATGAGGCAGCGGCTGCGAACTCTCGATCGCCGCGCCGATCCTTGCGATGACGGCTCATCGAAACCGGTCAGGTGAACGGCCAGTCCGACAGCGTGCGGACCGGGGCCGGCGGCGGTCCGCGCCCTTCGGCGGTCCCGTTCATCCGTCCTGTTCGCTGGTCCGTAGCGGGGCCTGACGACGCGGTCGTGACGGTCGCCTCGGAGGCGCTGGCGTCGCGGGCGCCGGCCCGCTCAAACCCGACGCGAGCCCTGTCCCGAACCTCGATCTGCGGCATGTGAAAACGTCCCATATCCGACTACCCGTGGGGGTTGTGCGCGCTCGCATCCGTTCGCGCTGTGACGGATCGCATAGCGCAGGCATGGGGCGTTAAATGAGCGTGAGGCGCGCTACCACTTCGAAAAGGCGGCCTCGACCCTGGCAAGGTAACGCTTTCGCGATTCAGGCTTGGTGTGGTTCATGTCGTGCAGCGCGACATAATCGCAACGCGCCCCCGGCGCGCAGATGCCGCGCAGCGACCGGGTGATGAACCGCCGGATCGGATCGCCCATCAGCAGCGTCAGCAACGCGCCGCCGCCGTAGGTCGTCACGGCGCCGAGGCGTTTGATGTTGTGCAGCGTCGGGACGTAGTCGCCGTTCTCTTTCAGCGTAAAGCTGACGCCGGGGACGAAGACGCGGTCGATGAAGCCTTTCAGGATCGCCGGGAAGCCCATGTTCCAAACCGGAAAGCAGAAGACGATCGCATCGGCTGCGAGCAGACGGTCGGCGTAAGGGCCGATGTTGCGCCGGTTCTGCGTGGCGTCGTGATAGGCGATCCGCTCGTCGCGGCTCATCACGGGATCGAATTTCTCGGCGTAGAGGTTGCAGTCGTCGACATCGTGGCCGCGGCTTTTCAGCGCCCGCACGACCGTCTCGTGCAGCGCCGCCGCGAAGCTTGTTTCGACCGGATGCGCGTAGAGGACGAGGATGCGCATGGAACGCGTCAGCCTTCCGCGGCCCGCGCGCGCGCCTCGAGTCCCGGGAAGAGGAAGTTCTTTCCCGCCGAGAAATCGAAGCCGGGGTCCTCCCATGCGATCATCTTGCCGGGATTGAGCAGCCCCTGCGGGTCGGTCATGCGCTTGAAGGCGAGCTGCGTCGCGTCAGTCTGCTTCATGCCGCCCTCTTCGAGCGTATAGCGGTGCGGGTTGAACACCATCGCGCCCATCGCCTCGGTTTCGTCGATGATCGCCTGCAAACGCTCCTCTGTCGAGAAGCGGATGAGCGGCAAGCCGGCGAAGCCGATTCGTCCATTGAAGCGGATGATCTCGAGATGCCCGATCATCTCGTCGCCGAAGCGTTCATGGATGCGGCGGATAAGCGCAAGGCCGCTGTCCTCGGGATAGCGCGTCTGCAGATAGGTGATCTGTGGATCGACCCTCAACGCCCGCAGCGTCGTATGGTTCCAGGCGAGTTCGTAGATCGGCGGCAGGCCGGCGAGCGCATCCTTCGCTTCCCGGTTCGAGACGAAGAGCAGGCGCGCGCCGGAGACCTGGCCGGTGAAGGCCTCGAAGGCGCCGAGCGCGTGCGGCGCGATCATGGCGAGAACGACGCTCGCGCCTTCGGGGATGAACGGACGATGGCGCAGGAAATACCGGTGCGGGGCGGGGGCAGCGACCACGCTGACGAGCTTCTTGAGGATGCCGTCCTCTTGGCCGAGCCCGTAGCCATAAGCCGCCGCCGCCTCGAACGTTGCAAAGCCGACGATGGCCTCGACCCAGTCGTAGGCCGGCGCGAGCGGCGCCTCGACTTCGGTGATGACGCCGTTCGTGCCGTAGGCGTGGATTGCCTTGTGCAGGTCGGCCCCGGTCAGTTCGAGCGCGCGCGGCTCGGCCTCCATCGTCATCAGCCGCAGGCGCAGCACATTGCCGAAATCGCGCAATCCCCCCCAGGTGATCGAGCCGACGCCGCCCGACCCGCCGGCGATGAAGCCGCCGATGCTCGCTGTCGCCCGGGTCGAAGGAAACATCCTGAGCTCCTGGCCTGAGGCGGCGGCGGTCTTGTCGATGTCGACGAGGAGCGCGCCGGGTTCGGCGATGACACGGCCCGTGCTCACCGCGCGGATGGCGTTCATCCCGATCAGGCTGAGGAGCACGCCGCCGTTCAGCGGCATGGCCTGACCGTAGTTGCCCGTCCCCGCGCCGCGCGGCGTCACCGGAATGGCGAGCTTGTGCGCCGCCGCGAGGACGGTCGCGACCTCGGCCTCGGTCTTCGGCGAGACGACGACGTCGGCGGTGACGCTTTCGAGCTCGCGCTTCAAGACCGGCGAGTACCAGTAGAAGTCGCGGCTCTTCTGCCTGACGAGGATTGGATTGTCCTCGCAGGCGATCCCGCCGACAAGGGCGCGGAAACCGGCGATGTCATGGCGCGTGGTCACGAGACGAAGTCCTCCTCGCGATCGAGTTCCGAATAGTCGGGCGGCGGGGGGGCTCGAAGGCCGTCCCTCAGGACGATCCGATCGGCCTGCGGGCGGGCGAAGAGCTCGGTGAAGTTGCGCGCGTCCGTGACGACGAGATCGGCCGGCGCGCCGGCCCTGACGCCCGGAAGGTCGAGCCCCATCGCCCGGGCGGGGGCTTCGCGCACCGCCGTCGCCCAGCGCGCGAACGGATAGTCGAGATGCAGGATGCGCACGCCTTCCCGCCACACTTCGAGCATGTCGAGATCGCCGTAGGCGTAGAAGGGGTCGCGCACGTTGTCGCTCGCGATCATCGCATCGACCCCGGCGTCGGCGAGTTCGTGCAGCGCGGTCACGCCGCGCCATCGGGGCGTGCGCCCGCGTGCGCGATCCTGGAGGAAGAGGTTGCACATCGGCAGCGACACGACGGAGAGCTCCGCGCGGGCGGCGGCGTCGATGGCGCGCTTCATCTCGTCGTCGCCCTGAAGGCTCAGCGAGCAGCAGTGGCCGACGAGGATCCTGCCCTCAAAGCGCCGTTCGACCGCCATCTCGGCGATGACGCGGAGCGAGCGCGCTTCCGGGTCGGCCAACTCGTCGACGTGGAAGTCGAGATCGTAACGCTTGCGCTCGGCGAGCGCGAAGAGGATTGCGAGGCCGTCGCGGAGCGCCGGACCCATCAGCGTGACGGCGCCGAGGACGTTCGTTCCGTGCGCCTCGAGCATCGCCCCGACATCGGCCATGTGCGCGCCGTCGAGCGCGGATTCGATCTTGAAGAGAGGCGACGCCTGAAGGTCGATCCTGCCCTTCCAGCGGTCACGCATTTGCGCGAACACGGGCCAGCTTATGCCGGTCTGCGGCCCGATGCTGTCGATGTGGGTGCGGAGCGCCGACGTGCCGTGGGCATAGGCCGACCTGAGGCAGAACTCCATGCGCCGCGCGACGTCGCGCGCGCTCCAGTTGGCGGCGCGGTCGGCGGCGACGGCGTCGAGGGCGGATACGAAGTCGCCCGTCGGATTCGGCGCGCGCCGCCAGATGTGGGCCTTGTCGAGATGGGTGTGCGCGTCGACGAAGGGCGGCAGCGCGATCCGGCCGTCAAGGTCGATCGCCGCCGCGTCCTCCGGCCTCGAGCCTTCGCCCGCCGGCGCCACAGCGCCGAACCGCCCCTCGTCGATCAGGAGATCGGCGAGCGCGAAACCCTCGCGATCGACGCGCGCGGCGGCGAAGGGAAGATGGGCGGCGAGCATGCGCGCGCCAAGGAGCGCGAACCGCCTCGCGTTCGGAACCGGCGGGATCACGGGTCGCGGCTTCGGGCGCTGTCGTGCCAGCGGCTGAGCAGGAGATGCGAGATCCCGGTTGTGGCGGCGAAGATGGCCACGCCGGTGACCGAAATGAGGACGAGGGCCGCGAACATGCGCGGAATGTTGAGGCGGTAGCCGGATTCGACGATGCGGAAGGCGAGGCCGGCGCCCTCGCCGGCCGAACCCGCCGCGATCTCGGCGACGATCGCGCCAATCAGCGCAAGCCCGCCGCCGATCCGCAATCCCGCGAGGAAATAGGGGAGGGCGGCCGGGATCTTCAGCCACAGAAGCTGCCGCCAGGGGGAGGCGCGGTACATGTCGAAGAGGTCGACGAGATTGTGGTCGACGGAGGCGAGACCGAGCGAGGTGTTGGCGAGGATCGGGAAGAAGGCGACAAGAAAGGCGACGACGAGCACCGCCGTCCCGGGCGTGAGGTAGATGAGGAGGAGCGGCGCGATGGCGACGATCGGCGTCACCTGCAGGATCACGGTGAAGGGGAAGAACGTGTATTCGAGCGGCTTCCACTGGGCGAAGAGGAGCGCGATCGCGACGCCGCCGACGGTCGCCGCGAACAGCGCCTCGGCGGTGATCGAGAGCGTGACGACGAGCGAACCCATCAGCGTGTTCCAGTCCTTCCACAGGGTTTGAGCAATGAGGCTCGGCGCCGGCAGAATGACGGGCGGGATGTGGTTGACGCGGACGATCGCCTCCCACAGTAGAATCGCGCCGACGAAGGCCGCGACCGGCAGGAAGAAGCGGATTCGTCGCTCCGGGCTCATGGCGCCTGTCGCTCCGCCGACGGCTCGCCCATCGCCCCGCGCAGCGCCCGCGACGTCTCGCGGCAGATCTCGGCATAATCGGCGCCGAGCCGGTAATCCTCGTTGCGCGGCAGCGGCGCAGGCGCCACGACCTCGGCGACGACGCGGCCCGGGCGCGGCGCCATGACCACGATCCGGTCGGAGAGATACACGCTCTCGAACACCGAATGGGTGACGAAGACGACGGTCGCGTCGAGCTCGCATTTGAGCGCCACAAGGTCGTCGTTGAGCTTCGTGCGGGTGATCTCGTCGAGCGCCGCGAATGGCTCGTCCATGAGGAGGAGATGCGGGCGCGTCACCAGCGCGCGTGCGATCGAGACGCGCATCTTCATGCCGCCCGAAAGCTCGCGAGGGTAGGCTTTGTTGAAACCGGTCAAGCCCACCTTCGCCAACGCCTCCTCGACCTTGGCGCGGGCGGTGGCGCGCGACTGGCCGCGCAGCCGCAAGGGGAGCCAGACGTTGTCGAACACGCTCGCCCACGGCATCAGCGTCGGCTCCTGGAAGACGAAGCCGAGGTCGTGCTCGGTCGACATCCAGTTGACGTAGCCGAGGCTCGGCGAGGCGAGGCCTGCGAGCAATCTGAGGATGGTCGACTTGCCGCAGCCTGAGGGGCCGAGCAGCGACAGGAACTCGCCGCGTCTGACCTCGAGGTCGACGCTCCGCAGCGCCTCGACGCCGTTCTGGAAGGTCTTGCCGACGCCTTCGAGGCGGACCAGCGGCTCACGCTTGGGCGCGGGCGCTCCTGCCTCCGCCGTGACCGCAGACGCCGCCGCGCGCGCCACCTATTTCGGCCTCAGGTCGAGGCCGACGCCCTTGTTGACGAAGTCGAGCGTGTAGGCCTTCTTGTAGTCGAGCCCGGGCTTGACGACGCCCGCTTTCACCATCTGGTCGTAGAACGACTTCACCCGCTCGTCGGTCATCGCGCCGACGCCGGATTTCAGCGTGTCGCCCGAGTCGACGAGCCCGTATTCCTTGATCTTGGCGATCGAGAAGGCGATCTGCTCGTCTGTCATGTCGGGGTTGTCTTTCTTGATGAGCGCGTTCGCCTTCGAATTGTCGCCGTAGAGATAATTGTACCAGCCGATGGTCGAAGCGTCGATGAAGCGCTGGACGACGTCCTTGCGCTTGTCGATCACGTCGCGGCGGGTCTCGATCGTCGTCGCATAGGTGCTGTAGCCGTGGTCGGCGAAGAGGAAGATGTTCGGCTTGAAGTGGCCTTCGCGCTCGACCGCGAAAGGCTCCGAGGTGACATAGCCCTGCTGAATCGAATGGGTGTCGGCGATGAAGGGCGCCGGGTTGAAGGCATACGGTTTCACGTTCGCCTCCTTGAAGCCGTACTCGGTCTCCATCCAGCGATAGAACGAGGCGAGGCCCTCCTTGCCGATGAAGGCGGTCGCTTGCGGAAGGTCCTCCCACTTGTCGAGCCCGACGTCCGGATGCGACATGACCATCTGCGGGTCCTTCTGGAAGTGGGCGGCGACCACGACGATGTCGAGGTTCTGGTCGACCGCGTCGAAGGCGAGCAGCAGATTGCCGCCCATGTAGAAGTCGAGCTTGCCGGTGGCGAGCAGAAGGCCGTTGTTGGCCTGCGGGCCGCCGGGGACGATGGTCACGTCGAGGCCGTATTTGGCGAAGGTGCCGTCGGCGAGCGCCTGGTAATAGCCGCCGTGCTCGGCCTCCGCGAGCCAGTTGGTGCCGAACGACACCTTGTCGGCGGCGGAGACCCCGGTCGCGAGCGACGCGGCCGTTGCAAATGCCCATGCTGCGACGAGAAATGCGCTTGCCTTCATCATGAGACCGTCTCCCGGTTCCCGAACCGGAGCAAATCTTGCAAAGTCTGCGCCACCGGCGTCAATGGACGATGGCGGGCAAGGGCGCGAGGCCCGCAAAACTCCTGGGAGCCCATGCGGAGACTGAACCCGAAGACCATCCATCCGCCCTTCGCCAACTACGCCCACGGGGTGGAGGTCGATCCGGGCGCGCGGGTGATTTTCTGCTCGGGGCAACTCGGCATCGCCGCCGACGGCGCCATTCCGCCCGACGTCGAGGGCCAGGCGCGGCTCTGTTTCGAGGCGATCGCCGCCATCCTCGCCGAGGGCGACATGACGCTCGCCAATCTCGTCCGCCTCAACGCCTATGTGAGCGGGCGTGAGCATCTCTCCGGCTACATGCGGGTGCGCGACGCCTTTGTCGCGACGCCGCCGCCGGCGTCCACGCTGATGATCGTGCAGGGTTTCGCAAGGCCCGAATTCGTGGTCGAGATCGAGGCGGTGGCGGCGCGCGCCGTCGGATAGGATGGCGTCGCGCGCCCTCATCCTGGCCGCTGCGCGGGCTGTCCCTCTCCCTCAGGGAGAGGGCGACCCCTTCCTCCTCAGGGGAAGGTGGACGCGCGGAAGGCGCGGCCGGACGAGGGCCCCCTGGGCAAAAGTCGAGAGGCGTGACCCATGTTGCCGACCAAGTTTTGGGCAGAGATGACCTGGCGCGACTTCGCCGCCGCCGACATGAGCAAGGTGATTGCGGTCCTGCCCGTTGCGGCGGTCGAGCAGCACGGACCGCATCTGCCGGTCGGCGTCGACTGGTTCATCAACGAGGGCTATCTGAGACGCGCCGCCGAGCGCGTCCCGCCCGACCTGCCGGTCCTCTTCCTGCCGGTGCAGGCGATCGGCAAGTCGAACGAGCACATTGAGTATCCCGGCACGCTTACTTTCTCGATGGCGACGGTCGTCGCCGCCTGGACCGAGATCGGCGAGAGCGTCGCGCGCGCTGGCTGCCGCAAGCTCGTCTTCATGAACTCGCACGGCGGCAACGTCGCGGTTCTCGCCGCCGTCGTGCGGGAGCTCAGGGTTCGCTGCAACATGCTCGCCGTCCACGCCGGCTGGCATACGCTCGGCTACCCGGACGGCCTCTTTCCCCCCGAGGAGCGGGCGCACGGCATCCACGGCGGCGACGCCGAGACCTCGCTCATGCTCGCCGAGAAGCCGGCGACTGTGAAGATGAGCGAAGCCCGCAATTTCGTCAGCGCCGCCGTCGGCATCGAGCGCGAGTTCGCGAGACTCAGGGTGACGCAGCCGATCGGCATCGGCTGGATGGCGAACGACCTTCACCCCCTCGGCGCCGCGGGCGACGCGTCAAAGGGAACGGCGGAGAAGGGCGAAGCGTGCTTCGACCACGGCGTCGAGGCATTCATCGCCCTTCTGCGCGACGTCGCCGGCTTCGACCTCGCCCGGCTCGCGCCGGGGCCACTGGCGCAGTGACTCCCCTCTCCCGTCGGGAGAAGGGTCGGGGACGAGGGGACCGCGCCTGGCGTTGGCGCCCGGCGGTCAAACCCCGCTCAATGAGCGGAGAAAGGCCTCGCTCTCCTTGTCCGCGGGAAACGACATTTCCACGCGAAGTTCCTGCAAGGCGACGTCCTGAGGGGTTCCGAAGGTCGTCGTGGTGGTTATCAGCCGCACGCTTCGCTCGCCGATGCGCAATTCGATCGGAATGGTCGCGTCGGACTGTTCGACGACGCCGAAGGGCGGAAATACGTCCTCGGCGAGAAGCTGCCGCAGCAGCGCTCCGGACTGCGAACCAGGATTCGCCGCCGCCTCGCGCCGCAACCGCGCGAGAAGGGCAGCCCCTGTGCGCGGCCAGCTTGCGATCAAGGGACGCAACCCATTCGCCTCGCACATGAGCCTCAGGAAATTTGCGCCGACGGTTTCCCGGTCTCTTGCGCCGTCCCTCGCTGGAGCGAACAATCGAGCGGCCGCGCGATTGATCATGAGCAGGTTCCAGCCGCCATCGAGCACGAAGGCCGGATAGGGCTCATGATGTTCGAGCATCCGTTTCAGGATCGCGACGGTCGGGGCGAGAACCTCGGAGTTCAATGAACGTTCTGGATAAAACGCTGCGTAGCCGGCGGCGGCGAGCATCTCGTTGCGACCGCGCAGCGGCAAGTCGAGCCGCTCCGCCAGAGCCAGGACCATGTTTCGGCTCGGTTTCGATCGGCCCGACTCGAGAAAACTGACGTGACGCTGCGAAGCCCCCGCAGCCAGCGCCAGATCAAGCTGACTGACCCTGCGCGCCTTGCGCCAGTTGCGCAGCAGGTCGCCGAACAGCGTCCCCGGCTTCCTGTGTCTTTCGATCCGACGCCCAGTCGATCCGTCCAAGATTACCCGCCACGTAATTGAGCCGCTGCGTGCGGCCGCCCTAACGTCGGAGCCTGGCTCGTTCGCCAGACATCGTGGAGGTCGTCGATGACAAAGCCAAGGATCCTCATAACGGCTGCAGCAGGAAAGACCGGGACGGCGACCTCACTCGATTTGCTTCAGCACGGTTTTCCGGTTCGAGCAATGGTGAGACGTCTGGACGCCCGCAGCGAGCGTCTCAAGGAGGCCGGAGCGGAAATCATTGTCGGGTCCATGGAAGATTTTTCGGACCTGACCAGAGCCATGGACGGCGCTCAGCGCGCTTACTTCTGCCCGCCGCTCGAGCCCGGCACGCTGCGGCGCGCCGCGTTGTTTGCGGCATGCGCTGAGGAGGCGCGCCTGGAGGCGGTGGTCATTCTCAGTCAATGGATCTCCGATCCTCTGCACCCGGCCGTCCACTCGCGCGAGAAGTGGCTGACATCGAAGATGTTCGGGTGGCTGCCGGATGTTCCGAGCGTCATCGTCAACCCGGGGTTCTTTGCCGACAACTACATGGCCGTCCTCGAACCTGCATCCCAGTTCGGCCTCATGGCGATGCCGTTGGGGGAGGGCAGGAACGCGCCTCCGTCCAACGAGGACATCGCGCGGGTCATCGCGGCCGTGCTCGCCGACCCCGCGCCCCATATCGGCAAGCGATATCGGCCGACCGGCCCGGCGCTCCTGTCGCCGCCCGAACTGGCGGCGACCTTCGGCAAGGTTATGAACCGCAGGGTCAAATACCAGAATGCGCCGATGGGGCTCTTCATGAAGGCGGCGACGGCGCTCAAGATCGCGCCGTTCGTCATCGAGGAGCTGTCCTGGTATCTGCTCGACTACCAGCGCGGCGCTTTCGCCATCGGCGCGCCAACCGACGTCGTGGCGAGGATCGGGGGCAAGGAGCCCGACGATTTCGAGTCGGTCGTGCGGCGCTACGCGGCGGAATCGCCCTTCGCCAGGCAAACGATCGGCGCCAGGGCGCATGCGCTCGGCATGCTGGCGCGCACGCTCCTCGCCAGCGCGCCCGACCCCGCCGGCACGCGAGATCGACTTGGGCTTCCGACGCTCGCAAACGCAAGACTGGGCGCCGAATCCGAGCGCTGGCTCGACGCGCATCATCCGGACCGGAAGGTCGCACCGTTCATGCCGTAGACTCCCTTCTCCCGTCGGGAGAAGGGCCGGGATGAGGGGAACGCCGGCGCCGTGAGCCGCCTCGCCGCGGTCCAACGAACACGTTAGACATCGATTCCCATGTTCGCGAAGCTGCCCTCATGACCGCCCGCCGCTCCGGCAGCGCGGATCTGCCGCTGCACGGCGGGCGCGTGCCGGCGTGGCTCGGCCAGCGCATGACAAAACTCGGCGCCGTCGTCGCGCAGGCGATCGTCCTCGAATACGGCCGCGACGAGTTCCTCCGGCGCCTCGCGCATCCCTTCTGGTTCCAGTCGTTCGGCGCCGTCATGGGCATGGACTGGCATTCGTCCGGCATCACCACCTCGGTCATCGGCGCCCTGAAACGTGGCCTCGAACCGCTCGCCGGCGAACTCGGCCTGCATGTCTGCGGCGGGCGCGGCGCGCATTCGCGGCAAACCCCGCACGAACTCGTCGCCATCGGCGAACGTGTCGGCTTCGACGGCGACGCGCTCGCGACCGCGAGCCGTCTCGTCGCCAAGGTCGACAGCGCCGCGGTGCAGGACGGCTTCGACCTTTATCTGCACGGCTTCGTCGTCGCCGACGACGGGCGCTGGGTGGTCGTGCAGCAGGGCATGAACGGCGAGAGCCGCACGGCGCGCCGCTACCACTGGCTGAGCGAAGGCCTGAAGAGCTTCGTCGAGGCGCCCCACAGCGCCATCGACGGCGAAGGGCAGGGGGTCATCGTCAACCTGACCGACGCGCGGGCGGACGCCTCGCGGCGGCGCCAGATCGACCTCCTCGCCGACCTCGGCCCGGATGGGATCTTCGGGCGCCTGGCGCGGCTCGAGGCGAAGCCGCCGCCCGCGCTGGCGCAACCGTTCCTGCCGCATCTCGTCATGCCGGCGCGCCACGACGTGCGCGCCGAGGACGTCATAGTGCGGCGCCTGCACGGCAATCTCGCCGCGGCTGCCGACCGCGGCCCGAAGGACTTCGCCGAGCTTTTGCTGGTTCCGGGAGTGGGCGCGCGCACCGTGCGGGCGCTGGCCCAGGTCGCCGAGGTCGTCCACGGGGCGCCCTACCGCTTCACCGACCCGGCGCGCTTCTCGCTCGCCCACGGCGGCAAGGACCGGCATCCCTATTCCGTGCCGCTCAAGGTCTACGACCGCACGATCGCGGTGATGAAATCGGCCGTGGTCAAGGCGAAGCTCGGGGAGACGGAGGAGCTTGCCGCCATCCGGCGGCTCGACGCAGAGGCGCGGAGGCTCGAGCGGGCCGCGCGCGGACCCGGATTCGATGCGCTCGTCGCCGAAGAGCGCGCCCGCTCGCACGAGTACGGCGGCATGAGCGTGTTCGGCCCGGAGCCGGCCCCCGGCAAAACGGCTCGCTCCTCGTCCTGAGCAACTTCGCCCTTGTCCTGAGGAGCCCGCGAAGCGGGCGTCTCGAAGGATGTTGGCGAGATGGGCCGACGTGCGGCGCCCAAAGGGACGAGATCCGGTCCAGTCCCGGTCCAGCCTCGCGCGCCATGATCGCGCACATGCGCATGACCCTCGTGGGCCTCCTGGCCGTCAGCCTTTGCGCCTGCGCGCCGACAGGGGTGAACCCCTGGCCGCCCATGCCCTACGCCGATCAGGCTTCGGCGCCTTACTCCGCCTGCGGCGACATGCGCACGCTGCGCGCCAACCTCACGGGCGCGCCAGAGTCCATGCCTGAGAGCGACGCGATCCTCGCCCGCCTCGGCGTCCGCTGCGTTGCGGCCTATCCGTCGCCGCCGCTCCGCGAAAAATTCTAGCTGAGTTAAAGCTGCCGGCTCCGGTCGCCGGCCTGGCCCGCCGGCGGCCGAAACTGGCGCCGTGGACCACGCCGCCTATATTCTGGCGGCTTTCCCCTTTCCCCTCTCCCGCATGGACCTGATCGTTCCGACCGACCGCGGCCTCCATTGTGAGGCCGGCGACTTCCACATCGATCCGTGGCGCCCCGTGCCGCGGGCTGTGATCACGCATGCCCATTCCGACCACGCCCGCTTCGGCTCCGACCTTTATGTCTGCCATCGCCTCACCGCGCCGATCCTCAAGAAACGCCTCGGCGACGTCGCAATCGAGACTGTGGAATACGGCGAGGTCGTCGCCCGCAACGGCGTCGAGGTTTCGCTCCATCCCGCCGGCCATGTGCTGGGCTCGGCGCAGGTGAGGGTCGCGCGGGGCGGCGACGTCTGGGTCGCCTCCGGCGACTACAAGGTCGAGGACGACGGCGTCGTCGCCGCCTTCGAGCCGATCCGCTGCAACGTCTTCATCACCGAGTCGACCTTCGGCCTGCCAATCTACCGTTGGCTCCCGCAGGCCGAATTGATGGCCGGGATCGAGGCCTGGTGGCGCGAGAACGCGGAGGCCGGTCGGGCGAGCGTCCTCTACGCCTACGCGCTCGGCAAGGCGCAGCGCCTCATCGCGCGCGTAGATCCCTCGATCGGCCCGATCGTCGTCCACGGCGCCGTCGAGCCGATCAACGCCATCTACCGCGAGGCCGGCGTCGCAATGCCTTCGACGCGGCTCGCGACCGAAATCGCCGAGAAGCGCGGCTTCGCCTCGGCCCTGATCGTCGCGCCCCCCTCGGCGGCCGCGAGCCCATGGCTCAACCGCTTCGGCGACTATTCCGACGCGCTCGCCAGCGGCTGGATGCAGGTGCGGGGAAACCGCCGCAGGCGGGGTCTCGACCGCGGCTTCCCGCTCTCCGACCACGCCGACTGGCTGGGCCTTCTCGCCGCGATCGAGGCGACGGGCGCCGAGCGCGTCCTCGCCACCCACGGCTTCAGCGGCCCGCTCGTCCGCTACCTCAAGGACAGGGGCCTCGACGCCCGTGTCCTCGAGACCGCCTATGGCGAAGAGGACGAAGCCGCGCCCGCCGAAACCGTGCCCCCGGGCGCCGACCCGGGCGGCGTCGCATGAAACCCTTCGCCGACCTCTACCGAAGGCTCAATTCCGCGACCTCGATCCGCGCCAAGCAGGCAGCCCTCATCGAAGCCTTCCAAGCCGCCCGTGCGGACCCGGCGCAATGGGCGAGCGCGGCGTGGATGGTCTATTTCCTCTCCGGCGGCAAGCCGCGCCAGACGGCGCCGACCAGGCTTCTCTGGCGCCTTGCGGTCGAAGGCTCCGGCCTGCCGGAATGGCTGGTCGGGGAGAGCTATTCCAACGTCGGCGATCTCGCCGAGACCCTGTCGCTGCTGCTGCCCGAAGGCGTCGCGGGCGAAGAGGTCTCGCTCGACCGTTGGATGCGCGAGCGGCTGCTGCCGCTGCCGAAGCTCGACGAAGAGGAGCGGTACGCGCGTTTGAAGCTCTGGGTCGCGGCCTTGCCGGCGGACCAGCGGCTCGCCTTTTTCAAGCTCATCACCGGGGAGCTTCGCATCGGCGTGTCGCGCCTGCAGGTCGTGAAGGCGCTGGCCGACGTCGCGGGCGTCGAGGAGAGCCGCATGGCGCAGCGCATGATCGGCTACGCGCAGGCCCGCCGCATCCCGAGCGCGGACGATTTCGCCGCGCTCGTCGCCGAAGTCGGCCACGAAGAGGGCGCGGCGCTCGACGCCGGCCGCCCCTATCCGTTCTATCTCGCTCAGTCGTGGCAGCGCCCGCTCGAAGAGATGGCGTCGACGCTTGGGCCGCCGGACAACTGGATCGTCGAATGGAAGTTCGACGGCATCCGCGCTGAACTCGTCAAGCGCGGCGCGGACTGGCGCCTGTGGTCGCGCGGCGAGGAACTGATCTCCGACGCCTATCCCGACCTCGAGCCGCTGGCGCGCGCGCTGCCCGCAGGCGTGGCGCTCGACGGCGAACTCGTGGTGCTCGCCCCTCCCGAGGGGGTGACCGAGGCCTCGTCGCTCGACGGTCTCCAGCCGTTCGCCAGCCTCCAGCAGCGGCTCGGCCGGAAGGTCATCAGCGACAAGACGCTGCGCGAGCTTCCGGTGGCGCTGATCGCCTACGACCTCCTCGAGCTCGACGGCCGCGACCTGCGCGGCGAGCCGATGCGCGAGCGAAGAGCGAAGCTCGAGGCGCTCGTCGCCGCCACCGTCGGGGAAGCGGCCGCGAGCGGCCAGCGCCTGCCGCTGCGGCTCAGCCCGACGGTCGTCGGCGCCACCTGGGAGGAGCTTGCGCGGTCACGCGAGGCAGCGCGCGCGCTCGGCCGCGAGGGGCTGATGCTGAAAGCGCGCGACAGCGCCTACGGCGTCGGGCGCCGCAAGGGCGACGACCGCACAGACGTGTGGTGGAAATGGAAGCTCGATCCGATGAGCGTCGATGCGGTCATGATCTACGCCGAACGCGGCCACGGCCGCCGCTCGGGCGTCTTCAGCGACTACACTTTCGCCGTCTGGAGCGCAGGGGAGGGCGCGCCGGCGCGCGATCTCGTGCCCTTCGCCAAGGCCTATTCCGGCCTCTCCGACGCCGAGATGCGCGAGGTGGACGCGATCGTCCGGCGCACCACCGTCGAGACCTTCGGGCCGGTGCGCTCGGTCACGCCGACCCAGGTGTTCGAACTCGGCTTCGAGGGCATCGCGCCGAGCAAGCGTCACAAGAGCGGCGTCGCGGTCCGCTTCCCCCGCATGCTGCGCTGGCGCCGCGACAAGCCGGTGGCGGAAGCCGACACGCTCGACGCCCTGCGCGCGCTGCTGCCGGCGGGGCGCTGATGGCCGACGCGAAAGCGGTCGCAGTCGAGGCGTGGCTCGCGACGAAAGGCTGGGCTGCGTTTCCCTTCCAGCGCGAGGTGTGGGCGCTGATGCGTGAGGGCCGCTCCGGCCTCCTGCACGCAACGACCGGGGCCGGCAAGACGCTCGCGGTCGCGCTCGGAGGGTGGCTCGCTTTGGGGGACTGCCCTCTCCCTAAGGGAGAGGGTGGCGGCCGAAGGCCGCCGGGTGAGGCTATTCCTTCCCCAGCTTCGCTGGAGAAGGTGGCGGCGAAGCCGCCGGATGGGGTGTGGGCCGACCGGCCTATGCAAGATGGATTGCGCGAAGGCCTCCGCGCGCGTCGGGAAGCCAGGCGTCCTGCTTTCCACACCCCATCCGTCGCCTTGGGCGACACCTTCCCCGCCTTGCGCGGGGAAGGGGTGGCGCCGCCGCCGCGCCTCGCCGTTCTCTGGGTCACCCCCATGCGCGCGCTGGCCGCGGACACCGAGCGCGCATTGAGCGACGCCTTCGCCGGCGTCGCGGCGCACGATGGGGAAGCCGCCCCGGCCTGGAGTGTCGGGGCCCGCACCGGCGACACGTCGGCGGCCGAGCGCGCCCGCCAGGCCCGCATGGCCCCGAGCGCGCTCGTCACGACGCCCGAGAGCCTCTCGCTCATGCTCTCGCGCCCCGATGCCCGCGCGACCTTCAGCGGCCTCAAGCTCGTCGTCGTCGACGAATGGCACGAGCTTCTGGGGAACAAGCGCGGCGTCCTCACCCAGCTTGGCCTCGCGCGACTGCGCGCTTTTCAGCCATGCCTCATGACCTGGGGCATGTCGGCGACGCTCGGCAATCTCGACGAGGCGATGCAGGCGCTTCTCGGCCCCGCCGCGGCTGGCCAGGGCGCCCTCGTCGAGGCCCGGATCGAGAAGCCCCTTGTCGTCGATACGCTGATCCCGACATCGCCCGAGCGGTTTCCCTGGGCCGGCCATCTCGGAACCCGCATGGCGCCCCTGGTCGCCGCCGAGATCGACAAGGCGCAAAGTACGCTTATCTTCACCAACGTACGCTCGCAGGCCGAACTCTGGCTTCAGGCGCTCCTCAAGGCGCGCCCGGACTGGGAGGGCGCGCTCGAACTGCATCACGGCTCGCTGGCGCGCGAGACGCGCGACCGGGTCGAACTCGGCCTCAAAGAAGGGACCCTCAAGGCGGTCGTCTGCACCTCGAGCCTCGACCTCGGCGTCGATTTCCTGCCGGTCGAGCGGGTGCTTCAGGTCGGCTCGCCGAAAGGGGTCGCCCGACTCCTGCAGCGAGCGGGCAGGAGCGGCCATGCGCCGGGGCGCGTCTCGCGCGTGACCATCGTGCCGAGCCATTCGCTGGAACTGATCGAGGCGGCCGCCGTCAAGTCCGCGATCGCTGGGAGGCGCATCGAAGCGCGCCGCAGCCTCGACGCGCCGCTCGACGTGCTGGCGCAGCATTGCGTGACGGTGGCGCTCGGCGGCGGCTTCGTCCCCGACGACCTCCTCGCCGAAGTGCGCACGACCGCAGCCTACGAGCGCCTCAGCGACGAGGCGTGGGCCTGGTGCCTCGATTTCATCTCCAGGGGCGGGCCCAGCCTGAGGGCCTATCCCGGCTTCCGCCGCGTCGTCCCGGGCGACGACGGCGTCTGGCGGGTCGTCGACCGCGACATCGCCCACCGCCACCGGCTGAACATCGGGGCGATCGTCGCCGATACGGCGGTCGTGGTGCAATACGGTCCGGCGCCGCGCGGCGCGAAGCTCGGCTCGGTCGAAGAGGGTTTCGCGGCGCGCCTGAAGGCAGGCGAGCGCTTCTTCTTCGGTGGCAGGCTGCTCGAATTCGTGCGCCTCGACGAGGGAACGCTCTTCGTCAAGGCGGCGAAGGGCGGCGGGGCGACGCCGGTCTGGACCGGCGGGCGGATGCCTCTCTCGACGACCCTCGCCGACGCGATGGTCGAAGCGTTCGCCCGCGCGGCGCGGGGCTGCTTCGACAGCCCCGAGCTCGAGGCCGCGCGTCCCATGCTCGAGGTGCAGGCGAAATGGTCGGCGCTGCCGACGCCCGCTACGCTTCTCGTCGAGACGCTGCGCTCACGCGAGGGCTCGCACCTCTTCGTCTATCCCTTCGCCGGCCGCGACATTCATCTGGGCCTCGCGAGCCTCGTCGCCTGGCGCGCCGCGCGTCACGAGCCCGGCACCTTCTCGCTGAGCTTCAACGACTACGGCTTCGAGGTCTTGAGCGCCGCGCCGCGCGACTGGGCGGCGATCGCAGGCGAACTGCTTCAGCCGGCGCCGGACGCCTCCGCGCTGAGCGCCGAGGTGGTCGCGAGCCTCAATGCGAGCGAGCTCGCGCGCCGCCGCTTTCGCGACATCGCCCATATTGCCGGGCTCGTCGTCGCGGGCTATCCGGGGATGCGCAAGAACGCTCGGGCGATGCAGGCGTCGTCGAGCCTCTTCTACGACGTCTTCCGCAAGTTCGATCCGATGAACGGCCTTCTGCGGCAGTCCGAGCGCGAAGTCATGGAGGACGAGCTGGACGTGCGGCGGCTTCAGGCGACGCTTGCTTCGATGGCCGCGCGCCGGCTCGACCTTCGCCCGCTCAAACGCGCAACCCCGCTCGCCTTTCCCCTCATGGTCGGCCGCTTTCGCGAAAGCCTGACCAACGAGACGCTGACCGCGCGCATCGAACGCATGGTCGGCGAGCTCAACGCGGCGGCCGACGCGTGAGGGACGAGGTCTCAACACCCACCCTCGTCCTGAGGTTCGACCTCCCACAACCTCGTCCTGAGGAGGCCGCGCAGCGGCCGTCTCGAAGGACGGCGGCTGGCGAACGTCCTTCGAGACGCGCCGCCTTCGGCGCCGCTCCTCAGGACGAGGGACGGTGGACCGTCGTCAGCGAGTGTCGGCTCGCCACGCTCGGGCCGGGGTTGCGGGCCTCATGAGCGCGGACGCGGCGCTGCAATCGGGTGCGCTGACGCTCCTCCCCGAGCGTGCGATCGTCGCCGCTGCCGATCGCACGCTGTTCGTCGCCGACCTCCACCTCGGCAAGGCGGCGGCCTTCCGCGCGGCCGGCGCGCCCGCTCCCTTCGGCGCGAGCGAAGAGACGCTGCGGCGGCTCGCGAGCCTCGTGGACAGAGTCGCTGCGGAGCGCCTCGTCGTCCTCGGCGATTTCGTCCACGCGCGCGCCTCGATGACCGAGGGTCTCGTCCGATCGCTCGCCGAATGGCGGAGGGCGCGCGCAAAACTCGAATGTCTGATCGTGCTCGGCAACCACGACCGGCGCGCCGCGCATCTCTATGGGTCGTGCGGCTTCGACGTCGCCGACGAGCCGAGCGTCATCGGCGCCTTCGCGTGCCGGCATCATCCGCTGAAAGACGATGCGCGCAAATCCGGTCCGATCACGCTCGCGGGCCACGTTCACCCCGTCGCGCGGATCAGCGGGCGCGGGCGCGACTTGCTCCGCCTGCCGTGCTTCGTGATCGACAGCCGCCAGATCGTCCTGCCGGCCTTCGGCGAGTTTGTCGGGGGCAGCCTTGTGCGCGCCGGCGAGAGCCGGCGGCTCGTGCTCGCCGCGCCGCACCGGTTGATCGAACTGGCGGCCCCTCGACCTCCGCGTCACGGGCCCTGAGGAGGCGATGAAACTCCGGGATCGCGACCGCCGCAGGACGAGGCCGCAAGTCTGCGGGAGCCATCAGCTTGCCCGGACTGCAAATCCCAGTCGCCTGACTGTGTCGCGCGCCCCCGCATCGGACTCCAGATACGCCCGTTCCTCGGAAAAATTGTCAGACTTGGCGTTTGCCGGAGGCTGCCGCCTGGCGGCGACATAGTGCGACGCGTACAGGGTGGCGTATGCGACGGTCCGGCGGCGCGTGAAGCACACGGACAGATTTCGAGACTGCACTCCGACGAAAAAGACCCTGTCGCCGATGCGCGTGAGCTGCCGCGGCATATTCGTCCAGATGTCATTCAGGCCGAAGGCCGTGCGATGAATGAGAAGGCAGTTCGTATCCACATGCTTCATGTCCCTTTCGTTGAACTCCACGATCGGCAGCCGCTCGCCGTCCGGAGTGTGGAAATCGCGCCAGCAGCACACGACGCTCGCATTCGCCTGTCTGTGCGCATCGAGCATGGTCGCGAGATGTTCGGGCTGGAACCAGTTGTCGGCGTCCAGCCATGCGACGAAGTCGGCGCCCTCGGCCGCGGCCAACACGGCGCCGACCGCGCGAGGCGTGTTTCCATAGTCGCCGTGCGGGCGCGGAAGCCTGACGTGCTCGATGTCCCACGCGTCCAACTCGTCTCGGGCGTGCCCGTCCGCCACCATGATGTGCCTGATCCGGGCGTCGACGCGCTGGCCGAGTACGCTGTCGTGGCAACGCCGCAGGGCCACGACATCTTCTTCGAAGTACGGCGTGACGACGAAAATCTGCGGGCTCTGTTGAGACGTCCCGGCTGACTTTTCTCGCAAGACCTTGGCGGACACGGCTCTCATAACCTCCAGAGGATCTTCACGACGCGGCGCTGTGTTTCTCCCCTTGCCGGGGAAAACGCAAGAGGCGTGAGCTAGTCACTTGCATAATGCAAGTGACTATGCTTTTCTCCCTGCATGCGCCGCACAAGCTTCTCGACCATGGACTGTCCGATCGCCCGCACGCTCGACCGGGTCGGCGAATGGTGGAGCATCCTCATTCTGCGCGACGCCTTCGGCGGCATGACCCGGTTCGACGAATTCGCAAAAGACCTCGGGATTGCGCCGAACATGCTGACGCGGCGCCTCAACGGACTCGTCGAAGCGGGCCTCATGGAGAAGCGGCGCTATTGCGTGCGCCCGCCGCGCGACGAATATGTGCTAACCGCTCGTGGACGCGACTTCCGCCCCGTGCTGATGGCGCTTCTCGCCTTCGGCAATCGGCACTACGCGCCCGAGGGGGTCAGCGTCGCGGTCGTGGACGTCGCGACCGGCGCGCCGGCCGACCCTGTCGTTGTCGACCGCGCCAGCGGCCGCGTTCTGTCGGAGCCCGATTTCGAGGTCGCACCCGGTCCGGCGGCGACCGAGGCGACGCGCGCCCGATTGACGGCCCGGGCGGCGCGCGTCGCCGCGAGGAATGCGTCGTGAGCGGCCCCGCAAGCCCGAACGTTCCGGCGACGCCCGCGGAAATGAGCGCCCGCACGCGGATGCTCTTGACCGCGCCGATCCTGCCGACCCTCCTCAGTCTCGCCTGGCCGAACGTGCTCGTCATGGTCGCGCAGGCCTCGACGGGCCTCATCGAGACCTGGTGGGTGTCGCATCTCGGCTCGGATGCGCTGGCCGGGATGGCCCTCGTCTTCCCGGGATTCATGATGATGACCATGCTTTCCGCTGGCGCCGTCGGCGGCGGCATCGCCTCGGCGGTCGCGCGGGCGCTGGGCGCAGGCCGGCGCGACGACGCCGACGCGCTCGTCCTGCACGCGCTCGTCATCAACGTCGCTCTCGGGCTCTTGACCTCCGCGATCTTCCTTCTCTTCGGCCGCCAGTTCTATGCGGCGATGGGCGGGCGGGGCGCCTCGCTCGAGGCCGCCATGCGCTATTCGAACGTCGTCTTCGCCGGCAATACGCTGCTCTGGATCATGAACGCGTTCGCCAGCGTCATCCGCGGCGCGGGCGTCATGCTCTTTCCCTCGACCGTCATCTGCATCGGCGTGATCCTGCTCGTCCCGCTGTCGCCGCTCTTCATCTTCGGCCTCGGGCCTTTCCCGGCGATGGGCATTGCCGGCGGCGGCGTCGCGGTCGTCGCGACCACGGCGCTGATGATGGCTCTGCTGGCCTGGTACGTCGTCTCCGGCGGCGGCGCACTGAAATTTCGCCTTGCGCCGCTACGACTGAGCCTTTTCGCCGACATCCTGCGGGTCGGCGGCGTCGGCGCGCTGAATACGCTGACCACGACCATCACCGTCGCGCTGACGACCGGGCTTGTCGGCGCCGCGGCGGGGCCGGCCGGCATCGCCGGTTACGGCGCGGGCTCGCGTCTCGAATACCTTCTGATCCCGCTCGTCTTCGGCCTCGGCGCGCCGCTCGTCGCGATGGTCGGCGCCAATGTCGGCGCCGGCGACCGCGAGAGAGCGCTCCGCATCGCCTTTGTCGGCGCAGCCGTCTCCTTCGGGCTGACGGAAGCCATCGGAATATCCGCGGCGCTCTGGCCGGCGGCCTGGATCGGCCTCTTCGGCACGGACGAGGGCATGCTGGCGACGGGCTCGGCCTACCTCAGCCTGGTCGGGCCGGCCTATGGCTTCTTCGGCCTCGGCCTGTCGCTCTACTTTTCTTCCCAAGGGGCGGGGCGGCTTGCCTGGCCGCTGATCGGCGGCCTCACCCGCATGGCGATCGCCGCCGGCGGCGGCGCGCTTGCGCTTCATCTGACCGGCTCGCTGACGGCGGTGTTTGCGATGTTGAGCGTTGCGCTCACGGTCTACGGGCTTGTCGTCGGGGCGGCGATCGCTTCGGGGGTCTGGTTCAGGCCGGGGCTCGCCTTCCGTCCGGCGCGGACATTCCGCGCCGCACGCGAGCCCTCGGCGTGATCTGCGATGGTGAGCAGGCGACCATCGGTCGCACTAGGTAGTTTCCCTCGATTGCCGTGAAACGTCGCCCTGTGAAATGGGTCAGTCGCGACGCCGCGAAGAGATCAGCGGATTCCCCAAGGGTACCCTCCCGGAGGTTTCTGCGGGACGTAGAACGGCGTCGCGCCCAAACGTCCCCTCCCGCTGCTCGACCACCTTGTGAGTTTGGAACCGTCAAAGTCGAGCCGCCTCCACTGCGACTCGTGATGACGGTCACTCGCAGCGCTGCGCTCGTCGTGTATGACTTTGACCTCGGCCCGGGTGCGCCGTTGAAAGGCGCGTCGGGTCGAGGCGACAACGTCGAGACACGAGCGGAGGCGCGAAATGCCGTTCTTCACCTGCACCGTCAATGAGGTCGGGCCCGCGTCCAACGGCGTGGAGACAGCCAATCCGGTGATCTACATCAATCTCACCGACGCCGGCGGAAGCTTCGTGAACCAGTGGTTCCACGCGGCGGAGAACAGCAAGCTGCAGATGCTGTCGGTCGGCCTCGCCGCTATGTCGACCGGAGGTGCGGTCGAAGTGGCGGTCGACACGCCGAACGTGCCGTACTCGAACGTCTCGCGCATGTACCTCATGACGCCGCCGCCGGCCGGCGCGACGAAACTTGCGTTTGACGGAAATCTGACCCAGATGCCGACGAGCGGAAAGACGCTCGATCCCATCGACATCAGCGCATTCGCGCAGATCCGCTTTTCGGTGACCGTCAACGGGTCGGGGAGCATCCAGTTCTATCTCTCGTCCGGCACGGACGGCGGGTTCCCGGAAGGGTTCATGCTGGACAGTTTCTCGGTCAGTTCCGGCGGCGGCACGCTCACCCGCACCTACGACGTCGCGGGCCTCTCGCTGATCGTCCAGATGTATCCGAGCGACAGCAACAACCAGGCGATCATCGGCGTCTTCGGTCACTAAGAGCGTTCGGCGATTCGGTCGAAATCGCCGAATGCTCTCGCTCCTTCGATTTCCGCGCGATTTTCGCGAAAAACCGGCATCCACTTTTTCGCCGCGCGCTCTAGCTGCGCCGGTACGCCCGTTTATCTTGAGCGTGCGCCGCCCAAACTCGCGTCTGCGACCTGCCGGTACGGTCTCGCCGGATGCCTTGTCCTCACGCCGAGAAACGCCTGAAGGATCGGCGGCAAGGCATGGACGCTGAAATGACACCCGAATCCGATGACGCATCGCCGCTCGGATCGCTTCGGCGCCGATTGCGCGGAGACGGCCGGTCCACGAGAGGCCGCAATCGGGCGCTGACCTGCGCTTTGCTCGGCCCTTTCGGGAGGCATCGGGACGGTGGCCGCCTCGTCGGAACCGCTCGGCGAACTCGCGGTCTGGCCTCCGGATTCTCCGGGCTCGGCGCTCGCGACGCGTTCGAGATTGTCGGCGGAAGGCGGATCGCGCGAGTCCGTTGAACAGCCGTCGCACGCTTGCGCGACCGGACGCGCCGGGTCCTCCGAAGGCGGCGCTGCGGCGGGGGCTTCGGCGACGAAAGTCTGCTCCGTGGACGCAGGGGTCACGGCTTCAGCTACAGCAGGCGCCGAAGCTTTCGCGAGCAGCATGAACTTGTCGATCTCCGCTGTCGCGGAGTTCTGCGTGATCGCCGACTGCGTGGCCAGCAAGGAAAGTTTGCCACGCTTGCAGGGTCCCGATCCGTCTGGCGATGAGATAGTCCAGGTCCTCGTTGGCGGCGGAAGGAGCAGCCGTGTCGTTGACGATTGCGGTCGCCTCGCTCGGCGCGGGTTCGACGGCCAGGTCGACGCTCCTCGGCCCGCTGCTGATCCACAGCCCAACCGCAACGCCCGACCCCAGAACGATCGCGTATTTGAAAAGCGCTCTCACTCAATGGTCTCCGGGACGTGGGAGGCGTCGCGCGCCCGAGACTGTCGACCTCGCGCGCCAGTCGCCGGTTCGGCCTCAAGCCAATGCGAATGCGGGCACGGTTCGACTCCCATGGCTGGAGAGGCTTATCAGGAGGCGCCGCCTGGCTCCAGAGAAAAGCGGATTTGCTCCTTGAGCCGTCCGCAAAGTGTCCGTCACGGTTGGAGCGCGGTCCGTGCTAGTCTCGGCGCCTGCAACAGGGAGCCCCGCCCATGGCGCATTACAAGATCCTCACCGACGACGAGATCCGTTCCGCGCTCGCCGGCCTGCCGGACTGGTCGGTCAAGGCGCCGAACATCGAGGCGACCTTCACGCTGAAGACCTTTCGCGACGCGATCGCCTTCATCGTCGAGATCGCGATCGAGGCGGAGGTCATGAACCACCATCCCGAGTTCAAGAATTCCTACAACATCGTCTCTTTCTCCTTCTGCACCCACGACGCGGGCATGAAGATCACCGACCTCGACATCGAGACGGCGAAGAAGATCAGCGCGCTCGCCAGGCGCTTCCAGGCGATGCCGTGATCGTCGCCAAGCCCCTGTCACCCCCGCGAAAGCGGGGGTCCAGATCGCGCGCGCCGAAGAGCCGTCGACCCCCCTTCTCCAGCTTGCTGGGGAAGGTGTCGGCCGAAGGCCGACGGATGGCGTGTGGGCCGATGGGCCGAGGCAAGACGAATCGCGCCAATGTTCGCGGCAGCCAGGGACGCAAACCGCGCTGCTTTCCATACCCCATCCGTCCCCTGTGGCGACACCTTCCCCACTTCGTGGAGAAGGGGATCGGCGCCCGGCTCACCCCATGACCAATCCCTCCGAATTCGCCGGGCGGACCGCGATCGTCACCGGGGGAGGGGCGGGGATCGGCTTCGCCGTCGCCCGGGACTTCGCCCGTCGCGGCGCGAATGTCGCGATCGCCGGCCGCGGACGCGACGCGCTTTCCCGCTCGGTCGCGCTGATCGAGGAGGCAGGCGGGCGCGCGCTCGCCGTTCAGGCCGACGTCGGCGTGGCCGACGACTGCGCGCGGATCGTCGCCGAGACGATCGAGCGCTTCGGCAAGGCCGATATTCTCGTCAACAACGCCGCCCGCTTCGCGCTTCTGCCGCTGATCGACGCCGACGCAGAGGCCGCGACCGCGTTCTTCGCCGCGAACGTCATCGGGCCGCTCCATTGCGCGCGCGCTCTTGCCGCGCACGTCTTCGCCCGCGGCGGCGCGGGCGCGATCGTCAACGTGAGCAGCATCGCGGCGACGCGGCCGGCGCCCGCCTGCGGTCTCTACTCGGCCTCCAAGGCGGCCCTCGACATGCTGACCCGCTCGATGGCGCTCGAATGGGGACCACGAGGAATCCGCGTCAACGCGGTCGCGCCCGGACATGTCGCGACCGCGGGCGTCATCGAGGATTTCGCGGCCGGGCGGCTCGACGAGGCGAAGCTCCTCGGCGCCATCCCTGCGCGCCGCGTGGCCGACGTCGACGACATCGCCGACGCTGTCCTCTTCCTCTGCTCCGCCGCCGCGCGTCACATGATGGGCGCCGTGATGACGGTCGACGGGGGCGAGGGGATGTAGCAAAGACTTGACATAAACAGAAATTGTGATTACTGTACATTCTGTATAAGAGAATTTTGGAGATAGCTCCGACCTCGTCCCGGGGGGCCGCGAAGCAGGTGTCCTTAAAGCGCGTCGCCAATCACTTCACCGGGGCGTCCGCCCCAAGTAAAAAAACGTCGGAGAGCGCAAGGGAGGTGTCAAATGCCTGAAATCGCTCGCTGGCGTGACAATGTGCGTGAGGCCCCGGACGACCGCGCGGCCTATCCCTTGAACGTGTCCTTGCGGCTGCGAATCTCGGCGAAGACGTCGGCCGGGTCGGCGTGCGGCATGCCGACGGCTGCTTTGACCGAGGGCTCCTCGGCGCGCAGGAAGGGATTGGCCGCCCGCTCGGCGGCGATGGTCGTCGGGATGGTCGGACACTTCCCGGCCCGAAGTTCCGCCACCTGCTCGGCCCGATCTTTCAGGATCGGGTTGTCCTTCTCGATCGTCAGCGCGAAGCGGGCGTTGGCCTCGGTGTACTCGTGGCCGCAGTAGACCTGCGTCTCGCCCGGGAGCGCCGCGAGCTTGAGGAGCGAGCCGTAGAGCACCGCGTAGGGCGCCTCGAACGCCCGGCCGCAGCCGAGCGAGAAGAGCGTGTCGCCGGCGAAGAGAAGGTCGTCCTCGGGAAAGTGATAGGCGATGTGCCCGCTCGTGTGGCCAGGCGTCTCGATGACGCGCGCCGCGAGCGCGCCGACGCGCACAGGGTCGCCTTCGGCGACGAGAAGATCGAGGCCGGGGATGCGCTGCGCCTCGCTCGCCGGCCCGACGATCCGGAGTTCGGGATAGCGCGCCTTGAGCGCCGGCGCCCCCTGGATGTGGTCGGCGTGATGATGGGTGAGGAGGAGGTCCGTCAGCTTCCAGCCCTTCTCGTCGAGCGCGGCGAGGATCGGCCCGGCCTCGGGGGCGTCGATCGCGGCGGTCGCGCCGGTCCGCGAATCGTGCAGCAGCACGCCGTAATTGTCGGTGAGGCAGAGGAACTGATGCACGCTCGTCGTCATGGGGTCGCTCCGTTCCGGCGCCGCTCATGGACGCGTCCTAGCGCGAGGATAGCGCAAAGCGCGCGCACGCGCGCCCCGCGTTTGACTGTCCCGGGCGCCGCTCCTAGATACGAGCCCATGACCCGGCTCATCGACACGGTCGCGGAAAGCGCGGTACCGCGCCCCCGCCATCCCGAGAAGGCGCACCGGCCGGACAACCCCGTCGCCCGCAAGCCCGCCTGGATCCGCGTCAAGGCGCCGGGATCGCCCGTCTATGCCGAGACCATGGCGCTTGTCCGCGAGCACAAGCTGACCACCGTCTGCGAGGAGGCGAGGTGCCCCAACATCGGCGAATGCTGGGACAAGCGCCACGCGACCTTCATGATCATGGGCGAGACCTGCACCCGCGCTTGCGCCTTCTGCAATGTCGCGACCGGCCTGCCGGGGCCGCTCGACGCCGATGAACCCGCGCGCGTTGCCGACGCCGTCGCAAAGCTCGGCCTAACCCATGTCGTCGTGACCTCCGTCGACCGCGACGATCTCAGAGACGGCGGGGCGATGCATTTCGCCATGACCATCCGCGCCATCCGCGCCGCGGCCCCGGCGACGACGATCGAGGTGCTGACGCCGGACTTTCTGCGCAAGGACGGGGCTCTCGACGTCGTGGTCGAGGCGCGGCCCGACGTGTTCAACCACAATCTCGAGACGGTTCCCTCGAAGTACCTGACGGTGCGCCCCGGCGCCCGTTACTTCCACTCGCTGCGCCTGCTTCAGCGGGCGCGCGAACTCGATCGGCGGATCTTCACCAAGTCGGGCGTCATGGTCGGCCTCGGCGAGGAGCGCAACGAGGTCCTGCAGATGATGGACGACCTGCGCTCGGCCGAGGTCGATTTTCTCACGATCGGCCAGTATCTGCAGCCGACGCCGAAGCACCATCCGGTCATGCGCTTCGTCACGCCCGAGCAATTCGCCGAGTTCGCGACGATCGGCGCGGCCAAGGGGTTCCTGCTGGTGTCGTCGTCGCCGCTCACCCGCTCCTCCCACCACGCGGGCGAGGACTTCGCGCGGCTGAAGGCCGCGCGGGCGGCGGCGCTCGAAGCGACCTTGTCGATTGACCCTCGGGGCCTGACGCTTTAAGGCACATGTCGCCTTCAAGATCCGGCTTCGAGCGCGTAGCTCAATAGGTAGAGCATCTGACTTTTAATCAGAGGGTCGTGGGTTCGATTCCCACCGCGCTCACCAGATGAAGGCAAAGGCTCACGCTGGCGTAACCTCGCCGGTCGGGTCCCACAGATCCTCCCAGGGCTGCCCGTCCTTCCACAGGAACACCTGCCCCTTGATCAACCGGCAATTGCGGTCGGCCGCCGCGATCGCCGCCATCTCGGCGTCGCTCAGGCGATCGTCGGGCAGGGCGGCGCGAAGGTTCGCTGCGTAGTTCTTCGGGTTGACCGAGAAGGGGATCGGCGTCTGGCCGCGCTGAACCGCCCATTTGATGCAGACGGCGGCGGGGTGAACGCCATGGCGTTCCGCGATCCGTCGGATGACCGGGTCGTCCATCGGGCTCGTGTCCTCGGCCGTGCGGTCGCGCGCGGGGCGGCCGGGCGAACCGAGTGGGCAATAGCCGATCGGCTGGATCCCGTTCTCGACAACGAAGCGGAAGAGTTCCGGCTGCTGGAAATGCGGATGGAGCTCCATCTCGTTCGCGGCGGGCTTTATGCGCGCGTCGCGCAGGACAAGCTTCAGCTTGGCGACGGTCATGTTGGACGCGCCGATGTGCCTGACGAGCTTCCGGTCCACGAGCGATTCCATCGCGGCCCACGTGCGCATGAAGGTCTCGTGGATGTAGGGCTTCGAGTTCTGGGCTGCGCGAGGTCACGTCGCAGCCGGGCGGATGGAAGTTCGGAAACGGCCAGTGCACGAGAAAGAGATCGAGGTGGTCGAGCCTGAGATCGCTGAGGGACCGCTCGCAGGAGGCGACGACGTCCTTGGGCGCGTGCCTGTCGTTCCATACTTTCGAGGTGACCCAGAGATCCTCGCGTGCGACCCCGCCGCGGATGACGGATTGCAGAGCGGCGCCGACCTCCGCCTCGTTGCCGTAGACGGAGGCGCAATCGAAATGCCGATAACCGACCGCCGCCGCGCCTTCGACCGCGGCGGCGACATCCGCGCCGTTGACGCTGTCGGAGCCGAACGTGCCAAGTCCGACCGCCGGCATCGTCGCGCCCGTGTAGAGGCGCCGTTGCGGGACCGACGCAGGGTCGATCGGTTCGACGGAGGGGCTGGTCATTGCGTTCATGCTTTCTCCGAGACGTTAGGCGCGAGCCGGATGGGTCCGCGTCCCTTGCCCTCACCCCGCGGCCTTTCGGCCGCTGTCGGTCTCCCTGAGGGAGAGGGGAGAGCCCTTCCCCCTCAGGGAGAAGAGCCTGCCCCCGGGCTTGACCCGGGGGTGGCGCGAAGCGCCGGATGAGGGCTCGCCGCGCCGTGCTCAGCGCTTCCGCGTGCGCAGCGTGTCGAAATAGACGACGATGATGATCAGGAAGCCGGTGATGATCCGCTGCCAGAAGGGGTTCAGGTTCAAGAGGTTCGCGCCATTGTTGATGGTCGCCAGGATGAAGGCGCCGATGAGCGGCCCGTGCACCGAGCCGACCGCGCCGAAGAGGCTCGTGCCGCCGATGACCGATGACGCGATCGCCTGCAGTTCCCACCCTTCCGCCTGGGTCGGGTTGCCGATGCCGATGCGCATGGCGAGGAGAATGCCGACGAAGGCGGCGCAGAAGGCCGAGACGACATAGGCGAGATAGGTGATCGCTTTGACGTTGACGCCGGAGAGGCGCGCCGCCTCCTTGTTCGAGCCGATGGCGAAGAGATAGCGGCCCCAGCGGCTCTGTTCGAGCAGGACGTAGGCGGGGATCGCGATCACGATCACCATCCAGAACAGCATCGGGATCTGGAACCATGTCCCGTCTGTCCAGGGGAAGCCGAGGAAACTCGCGCGCGAGAAGCCCGTGAAGTCGGTGTTGGTGATCGAGATGGTCGCGCCGTTGGTGATCAGAAGCCCGATGCCGCGCAGCGCATACATGGTGGCGAGCGTCATGATGAACGGAGGCAGGCCCATCTGCACCACGCCGAAGGCGTGAAAGAGGCCGATCAGCACGCCGATGGCGAGCGAGATCGCGATCGCGCCGGTGATCGTCGAGGCGATGGGGATATCGCTCTGGAGCAGCAGCGCGACCGCCATCGAGATGAAGCCCGCTACCGCCCCGACCGAAAGGTCGATGCCGCCGGTGATGATGGCGAAGGTTTCGCCGATCGCCAGGATCGCGATCATGGCGCCCTGACGCAAGAGGTTCGCCATGTTGTTCGAGGTCCAGAAGGTCGTGGTCTCGATTGACAGCGCGATCCACATGAGAAGCAGGAGGCCGAGCAGCGTGAGGCCGAGGAGCACGTCGAGCCGGCGCCCCTTCTGCTGGCCGGCCTGAGCGATGGTTTGGTCAGTCATTGTGCTTTTGCCCCGCGCCTTAGACGCCGATCGCTTCGGTGAGGATGGTTTCGTGGGTCGCGTCCTTGTGGCCGTGGGTCGCGACCAGGCGCCCGGCCCTGAAGACGTGCATCGTGTCGGCCAGCTCGTAGACCTCCGGCAGGTAGGACGAGATCATGATGATGCCGGCGCCCTGTCTCAAAAGGGAGCCGAGCAGGCGGTAGATCTCGGCCTTGGTGCCAACGTCGACGCCGACCGTCGGCTCGTCGAAGATGAAAAGCTTTGCGCCGTGATTGAGCCACTTGCCGATCACGACCTTCTGCTGGTTGCCGCCAGAGAGGCTCGTCACCGGCGCCGCGCGCGACGCCGTCTTGATCTGCACGTCGCGGATCTGCTTGTCGGCGGAGGCCGCTTCGCGCGAGAGATTGATGAGCGGGCCCATGCTCAGCCGGTTGAAGATCGGCAGGTTGATGTTGAGGCCGACGCCGAGCGTCAGGCAGAGCCCCTGGTCCCTTCGGCTCTCGGGCGAAAGCGCGATGCCGAGGTCCATCGCCTGCCGTTCGGTTCGGATCGAGACAGGCTGCCCACGCCAGAGAATTTGTCCTTCTGTCGCCGGCTTGCGGCCGAAGACGCTCTGCACGAACTCGCTGCGCCCCGCGCCAACGAGGCCGTAGAGGCCGACGATCTCGCCCTCGCGCACGGCAACCGAAACGTCCCGGAACCCGGGACCCGTGAGGCTCGCCGTTTCGAGGATCGTCGCGCCAATCGGTACGGTGTCCTTGATGTAAATCTGCTCGATCTTGCGGTTGATCATCAGCGCGATCAGGTCGCCCTCGTTCGTCTCGCGGACCTCGCGGGTTCCGACGAGCGCGCCGTCGCGCAGGACCGACACCCGGTCGCAGAGCTCGAACACCTCCTCGAGACGGTGGCTGATGTAGACGATCGTGACGCCGCGCGCCTTCAGCCGGCGGATCAGCTTGAACAGCGCCGCCGCCTCCTGGCGGGTCAGATATGCGGTCGGCTCGTCGAAGATGAGGAACTTCGCGCCGCGCCGCTCGGCGCGGGCGGTGGCGACGAGTTGTTGCTGGCCGATGGTGAGCGAGGACAGGATCGCGCCCGCCGGCAGGGTGAAGCCAAGCTCGTCGAGAAGCTTCTGCGCGTCGCGCACCATGCGCCGCTTGTCGAGGAGGCCGGCGCGCATCTCCTCATCGCCGAGGAAGATGTTGGCCGCGACCGTCAGATGCGGGCAGAGCACGACTTCCTGATGGACCGCGTTGATGCCGAGGCCGATCGACTCGTGCGGATTGGCGAGCGGCACCGACTTGCCTTGCCACAGGACTTCGCCGGAGGTGCGCGGATGGACGGCGGTCAGCACCTTGATGAGGGTCGACTTGCCGGCGCCGTTCTCGCCGACGATGGCGTGGATCTCTCCTTCCTCGAAGGTCAGATCCACCGACTTCAGCGCATGCGTCGCGCCAAAGCGCTTGTCGAGCTTTTCCAGAACGAGGATCGGCGGGCGGGGAGATTCGGCAGCGGCCTCAACCGATGTCATGTCGCGCTTCCGGATGAGCCATCAGGGCCACGCAGCATCTCCGCGAACGGCGACGCGCGCAAGCAGGAGTCGGACGAGGCGCGCCGGCGGTCCGGGCCGGCGCGCTCGCCTTTTCAGGTCACTTCGGCGGATAGAGGAGCTTGTGCTCCTTGTCGTTGTCCATGTTGGCCTTGGTAACGAGGTTCGCGCCGGTGTCGACGTTGGCCGGCAGCTTCTCGCCCTTGGAGGCGGCGAGCCCGCTCTTCACGCCGTCGTAGCCCATGCGGTACGGGTCCTGGAGGAGGAGACCGGCGATGTTGCCGTCCTTGAGGTAGCCGACAAGCTTGTCGTCGGCGTCGAAACAGACGAGCTTGATCGTGTCGCCCTTCTTGTTCTCCGCGATCGCCTGGCTCGCGCCCTCGCACTGGATCAGGTTGTCGGCGAAAACGCCGCGCAGGTCGGGGATCGCGGTGATCAGGTCGGTCATGATGTTGAGGCCGGTCGTGGCGTTGCCGTCCGAGACCTTGTCGGCGACCAGCTTGAGGTCGGGATACTTTTCGGCGAGCTCTTCCTTGTAGCCCTTGTTTCGCGCTTCGAGCGAGCCGACGCCGGGCAGATGGGTGATCAGCGCGACCTTGCCCTCGGCCTTGCCGTATTTCGCCTTGATCGCGTCGGCCATGCCGTCGGCGGCGATGCGCCCGCCCTTCTCGTTGTCGGTGGTCAGGAACGAGGTGAACGACTTCGAATCCGCCGCCGAGTTGATGCCGATGATCGGCACCTTCTTCGACGCTTCGTCGATCGGCGCGCCGAGCGCCTTGAACTGGGTCGGGGCGATCACGACAGCGGCCGGCTTGCCGGCGACCGCGTTCTCGAGAACAGTGATCTGGCCGTTGATGTCGGATTCGGATTGGGCGCCGAGCTCCGGCACGTTGACGTTGAGGTCCTTGGCGGCCTGCCTGGCGCCGGCGAAGACGATCTGCCAGTAGGGCGACGTCGTGTCCTTGACGATGACCGGGATTGTCGGCTTGTCGGCCGCGTAGGCCGGCGCAGCCAAGACGGCTGCCGATACGACGGCGGCGGCTGCGATCAGTGACGCTTTCATTCTCTTCCTCCTGTGGAGCGCCGGCGGCGCGTTTGACTTGCCGCGGTCCCGTTTCCTCGCTGTCTTTCCCAGCCTCGCCGTGAAGGCGGCTGATTTTCTCACGTGTTGCACGACGACCCAAAAGGCGCCGGTTAACCGCGCTCGACGCGCCCGTTTGTTGTGCCGACGGACGCGACTTTGCGCAATGGTTATTGCAACTCGGCGCCAAAAATGTCAATCCTACTCATCAGTAAATTTTTACAAACGTAAAAATTGGGGAGACGTGTCCATGCGCGGGCCGGAATTGGAGGAGCCTCCCCGAGTCCGAACGATGGAAGAGTTCTCGGCCGCGAGCGGCATTTCGCGGCCGACGCTGTCGCGCTATTTCAACGACCCCAGAAGCGTGCGCGAAGCCTCTCGGGCCAGGATCGAGGACGCGATGGAGCGCTTCGGTTATCGGCCCAATCTTTTTGCGGTGAATTTCAATCGCCGCCATCCGAAGACGCTCGGCATCCTGGTGCCATCGCTGAACGATCCCTTCTATTCGAGCCTCTTGCAGCGGATCGAACGGCAGGCGCTCGCGGCGGGCTACTGGACCATCATTCAGAACAGCCAGGGGCTCCCGGAACTCGAGGCCGAATTGGTTGCAACCCTGATGTCGCTCAAGCTCGCCGGCGTCATCGCGATTCCCCTGGGGTACTCGTCTCGCAACGGGCTTTACCGGCAGATGACGACCAATATGCCCGTTGTCTTCCTCGACGCGCAATCGGACGCGACGGATGCGTTCGTCGGAACCGACAACCAGCAGAGCGTCGGCCTGATGGTGGACTACCTGCTTCGATCGGGGTCGCCCCCGAGCTATTTCGACATGCCCGACGTCAACCAGAACGCCCGGGAGCGCCGCGAGGCGTATCAAGCTTCGATGCTGGCGCAGGACGCCGAACCGAGGATATTCTCGCTCCAGGCCCACGATTGGGATTTCGAACGGGTCGCCTTCGAGGAGGCGCGGCGGCTGTTCGACGCCGATCCGTCCGCTACCGGCACGATTCTCTGCGCCAATGACCGGATCGCGTTCGGCGTCATGGCGGCGGCGTGCCAGGCGGGCGTCAGCCTTGGCAGGGCCGCCGCATTGCGGGTGGCGGGACACGACGACCACCCGCTCAGCCAGTACGCGTGCCCCTCTCTCACCACGGTCGCCCAGGACGTCGAGCGTCTGGCGACCGTCAGCCTGGAGTGCCTCATGCAGGCCATTTCCTCGGGCGCCAACGCAAACACCAGCCGGCGGATCGAGGCGAAGCTGATCATGCGCGCTTCGGCATGAGCGGCGGTCCTTCGCCTCAGCCGATGAGCGGCCTCCCGTCGGGCTTCGCGCCGCAAAGCGACACTTCGAGGCCGAGTTCGGCCGCAAGCGACGCCTTGGCGGCGAGCGCGAGATCGGCGTCCGCGTCCGAGGTGGCGTAGGCGACCTGGATGTGGTTCGCCTTGTGGCGCGCCATCAACTGGTCGCGCGACACGCCGTGCAGGACCGCATGCATGATCGGCCATTGCGGCGTCGTGTCGTTCCACCGCCGCACGGTCTCGGCCTTCGGCAGTTCGACGACATGGGCGCGGCCGATGTCCATCTTGAGCCGGCCGGCCTCGACGAAGATCCGCGACCAGACGATCGGGCCGGGTTTGGCGATTCCGCGCACCGTGCCGCCGCCGGCCGGGAAGTACATCGGCGGCTGGCGCAGGCTGTCGGTCCCCGCGTAGCCGCCCGTGTGGTGGGCGGGCGGCGCCGCGCCCGAAATCTCGAACACCCAGACGTAGTCCTGCGTCGCGCCGCTGCGGTCGGCGTCGCCCCAGCGGATGTCATGCAGGGTCGTCTCGACCGGTTGCCCGAGCGCCCGCCACACGCGGTTGGTGAAGAGCGCGTCGAGGCCGGCGCATTCGTCGACCTCGTTGAAGTGGACGATCGCCTGGCCGTCGCGGATGACGCGGCCGTCGGCGGTCTTCGCCGGCGGACGGTCGTCGTTGTTGAGCAGGCCTTCGGCCAGATCCGACGCTGGCGTGAGGTCCTTCAAGCCTTGCTGGTACTGGATGCCGATGGCGTCGCAGCCGAAGGCGTCGGCGATGCGCGCGGCCGCGATATACATGCGGCATTGGTCGAGCACCTGGGTCAGGGTGAGCTCCGTTTCGGGGTTGGTCCCGAAGTGGAAAGTCATGCCTTTCTTGACGAGCCAATCGTAGACGGCGCGCGCCTCTGCGTCGGAAACTTCGCGGGAGGCCGCATAGAGCGCGGCTTGCGACAGGCGCTCTTTGAACACGCCGAGCGGGAAGAGGAGCTCGTCCGGGATGATCGCGTTGTACATCCCCATGCAGCCCTCGTCGAAGATCCCCATGATGGCGCGGGAGCGGCGGAAGGCCGTCGCGGTCTCGCGGCCGACGGCGCGGGCCTTGTCGGGCGCAGCGGACGGCACGAAGGGATGCACGTGCGACAGGTCGTGCGTGACATGCCCGGCATTCAGCCATTGACGCAGCTTCTTGCGGAAGGCGTCGTCGGTGAACGTCTCGCTCCAAAGGGTGGAGTAGGGGACGCCGGCCTTGGTCAGCGAGCCGTTGAGGTTCAGCATGCCGACAAGGCCCGGCCATTGCCCGGACCAGTTGGCGACGGTGAGGATCGGCGCGCGATGGCCGATGAGGCCAGGCAACACGTGGTTCGAATACTGCCAGACGGCCTCGGCGACGATGATCGGCGTGTCGGAGTTGATCTTCGAGAAGATGTCGAGCCCTTCCTTCTGGCTCGCGATGAAGCCGT
The DNA here is from genome assembly GCA_963829505.1 of uncultured Alphaproteobacteria bacterium. Lineage (GTDB taxonomy): Bacteria > Pseudomonadota > Alphaproteobacteria > Rhizobiales > Beijerinckiaceae > Roseiarcus. Next base: position 1,013,281 of record CAWHIL010000003.1, on the reverse strand, counting down.
GCTTGCGCGCGGGGTCGTAGGGATGGGCGCGCGCGACGTCGACGTCGAGGGCGGCGAGCGCCTCGGTGACTTGGCTTTCCATCGCGGCTTGCGCCGGCCAGCAGGTTTCGTTGGCGCTCTGGCGCAGATCGCCGCTCGCCGCCATCAGGACTTTCCTGCGCTCAGCCATGAAGTCGCCTCCCTTCGTCGTGGTTTGCGGAAGACGCCCAGGCATAGCCGGCTCACATCCTCTTGCTCTGGATTGCATCAAACCGCCTGCGGCGGGTCAAGCTCGCTCAAGTCAGCGGCTTACCGGGTTGGCGAACGGCCGGATTGATGCGGCTCAATCGCGCCTACGGACCTTTCGGCGAGGCCCGGCACGAAGCCGCGGATCGCGAAGGCCGTTGCCTTTTCCGCCCGGTTCTGCTTGAAAGCGACCCCATGCGAACCGAGCGGACGACCCTGCTCCTTACTCGCCCGGCGTTCTGAAGAGCGCCGGGACGCGTTCATTCGCCTGCATTTCCAGCCATTTCCGGGGTCAGTCGCGGCGCTTTAGCCCCGCAAGCCCCGTCCAAGCTCCAGGGTCGATTCCCATGTCCGTCATGCCCGTCTCCAAGTACCGCGCCTATACACCGATCGCTCTCCCCGACCGCCAGTGGCCCTCGAAGGTCATCGACAAGGCCCCCGTCTGGTGCTCCGTCGATCTCCGCGACGGCAACCAGGCCCTCATCGAGCCCATGGGGATCGAGCGCAAGAACCGCATGTTCCGCCTCCTCGCCGACATGGGCTTCCAGGAGATCGAGGTCGCCTTCCCCTCCGCCTCGCAGACCGACTTCGACTTCGTCCGCTCGATCATCGAGAGCGGCGCGATCCCTGAGGGCGTGGCGATCCAGGTGCTGACCCAGTGCCGGCCCGAGCTGATCGCCCGCACCTTCGAGGCGGTGAAGGGGGCAAGCAAGGTCATCGTCCACTTCTACAACTCGACCTCGACCCTCCAGCGCGAGGTCGTCTTCCGCACCGACCGCAAGGGCGTGACCGACATCGCGGTCGCCGCCGCGAAGCAGGTCAAGGCGCTCGCCGACGCGACGCCTGAGACCGACTTCCAGTTCGAGTACAGCCCCGAGAGCTTCACCGGCACCGAACTCGAGTTCGCGCTCGAGATCTGCGAGCGCGTCAAGGACGTCATCCGCCCGACGCCGCAGCGCAAGCTCATCCTCAACCTGCCCGCGACTGTCGAGATGGCGACGCCGAACACCTACGCCGACCAGTTCGAGTGGTTCGGCCGCGCCATCTCCGGCCGCGACAGCGTGCTCCTCTCCGTCCACCCGCACAACGACCGCGGCACGGCGGTCGCGGCGGCCGAACTCGCGCTGATGGCCGGCGCCGACCGGGTCGAGGGCACGCTCTTCGGCAACGGCGAGCGCACCGGCAACGTCGACATCGTGACGATGGCCTTGAACCTCTTCACCCAAGGGGTCGACCCCGGCCTCGATCTCCGCGACGTCAACAAGGTCAAGGAGATCGCCGAGCACTGCACGCAACTGCCCGTCCACCAGCGCCATCCGTATGTCGGCGAACTCGTCTACACCGCCTTCTCCGGCTCCCACCAGGACGCGATCAAGAAGGGCTTCGAGGCGCAGGAGAAGCGCAACGACCCGCTCTTCCAGGTCCCCTATCTGCCGATCGACCCGAAGGACGTGGGCCGCGACTACGAGGCGGTGATCCGCATCAACAGCCAGTCCGGCAAGGGGGGGATGGCCTACATCCTCAAGGCCGACTACGGCCTCGACCTGCCGCGCACGCTCCAGGTCGAGTTCTCGAAGATCGCGCAGGGGGTGATGGACGAGGAGGGCAAGGAACTGACCTCGCTCGAACTCTGGAGCCTCTTCCGCCGCTCCTTCCTGCTCGACGACGCGCCGATGACGCTCGTCAAGCAGCAGACGGCGCCGACCAGCCCCGACCTGCACGAGATCACGGCCACCCTTCGCAAGGCGGACGGCGCGACCTTCACCATCGAAGGCGAAGGCAACGGCCCGGTCGACGCCTTCGTCGACGCGCTCAAGAAGGCCTTCAAGGTCGACTTCTCGTTCATCGACTACCACGAGCACGCCGTCGGCCGCGGCGCCAACGCAACCGCTGCGAGCTACGTCGAGATCCACGACGCGCAGGATCGCCCGATGCACGGCGTCGGCGTCGACCCCAACATCGTGCTGGCCTCGCAAAAGGCGGCGCTGAGCGCCGTGCTGCGGCTGATGCGCCGCGACGGGCGGGTGTGAGCGGGCCCCCTCGCCCCTCATCCTGAGGAGCCCGCGAGAGCGGGCGTCTCGAAGGATGCGGGAGAGGGGGCCAGCCAAAGTCGACGGGTGTAGGCGGGGTCGGCGACCCCGCCGGCGCGGTCATCGACCGCGCCACCAAGGGGGCCTGAAACGCGCCGCGCTGCCCTGGATGCCCGCCTTTGCGGGCATGACAGCCGTAAAGGTGTTTCACGTGAAACACTTGGCGGCTGTTTTTAACAGGGAGGTTTTTCGCAATAACAGGGAGAATTTTCGCGCGGAACAGGGAGGTTTTTGCGTGGAACAGGGAGAGTTCGTTTCGGGTCCGGGGGCGGGCGCGAGAACCTTAACCAAACCCCGTCGAATCGTCGCATTGCCGAGCGTGCACATCTTATGGCTCAATCTGCGTCTCCGGCGTGAGATTCGGCCATGGCCTTGCACCCCGATTTCCCCAGATCGCCTTACGACATCCTTGCGCCCGGCGTCCGCTGGTTCCCGGCCCCGGAAGACCGGCGCAGCACCGCCTACGAAAAGCTTCTCCCGCCGCTCGTCGCCAATATTCGGGACGAGGTCACGGCATGGCGCGCGGCCGGCTATCCCGGCGCCTCGCCGACCTCGCGCGAACTTCTCAGATGGTGGTTCGAGACGGATCACTGGATCGAGCAGGGCGACGGAACCCAATCGCAGTTTCGCTACTACTTTGCCCAGCGCGAAGCGGTCGAAACGGTCATCTGGCTGTTTGACGTGCGACGGGTCCGCGACAAATACGACCTGATCCGATTCGACGCCTCGGGCGCGGTCTCCGCCAACATGTTCGACGAGGCCTGGCCGCGCTTCGTCCTCAAAATGGCGACCGGCGCCGGCAAGACGAAGGTCCTGTCGCTCCTGATGGCGTGGAGCTACTTCCACAAGCTCTACGAGCGGGACTCCGACCTCGCCCGCAACTTCCTCTTGATCGCCCCCAACATCATCGTGCTGGACCGGCTGCGCGCGGATTTCGACGGCCTCAGCATCTTCTTCAACGATCCGGTTCTGCCGGACAACGGCGTCGGCGGGCGCAACTGGCGCGACGACTTTCAGATCGCTTTGCACATTCAGGACGACGTGCGGATCGTAAGGCCGGTCGGCAACATCTTTCTGACCAATATCCATCGCGTCTACCTCGGCTCAGTCCCCGAACCGTCGCTCGAAGACGACGACCTCAGCGATTACTTTCTTTCGCCCTTCGGCGACCGGCCGTCCGGCGCAACCACCGACAGCCACACCGACCTCGGCGAAATTGTTCGCGAGATCGAGGAACTGGCGGTGTTCAACGACGAGGCGCATCACATCCACGACGCGCGCCTTGCGTGGTTCAAGTCCATCCAGGACATCCATCTTCAGATGTTGCAGAAGGACCGCCGCCTCTCGATTCAGGTCGACGTCACGGCGACGCCCCGGCACAACAACGGCGCCATCTTCGTCCAGACGGTCAGCGACTATCCGCTCGTCGAGGCAATCGCACAGGAAGTCGTCAAGCACCCGGTTCTTCCGGACGCCGCGAGCCGCGCAAAGCTCGCCGAGCAGAAAAGTTCGCTCATCACCGAGCGTTACGCGGACTATCTGCAACTCGGTGTCGAGGAGTGGCGGAAGAGTTCCGCCGAGCACGAGAAGCTCGGCAAGAAGGCGGTTCTGTTCGTCATGGTCGACGACACGCGCAACTGCGACGAAGTCGGCGCCCATCTGCAACGAATCTGTCCCGAATTGCAGGATGCGGTGCTGGTGATCCACACCAAGGCAAACGGGGAAATTTCGGAGGCCGCTTCCGGCAAGAGCGTCGAGGAGTTGAAGCTTCTGCGGGAGCAGTCGAACGCCATCGACACCTGGAAGTCCCCCTTCAAGGCCATCGTCTCTGTCCTGATGCTGAAGGAGGGTTGGGACGTACGCAATGTCACGGTCATCGTCGGCTTGCGCGCCTACGGGGCGAAATCGCAAATCCTCCCTGAGCAGACGCTCGGGCGCGGCTTGAGGCGGATGTATTTCGGCAGCGACCAGCGCGAGACCGTCTCGGTCCTGGGGACGCCGGCCTTCATGGACTTCGTCGAGTCGATCCAGAGCGAAGGCGTCACTTTCGAGCGCGTCCCGATGGGCGGCCCCGGCGGCCGCGAGCGTCAGGACTCGATCGTCGTCGAGGTCGATACGGCCGATCCCGACAAGAACATCGACGCGCTCGACATCGCCATCCCTCGCCTCACGCGTCAAGGACCTCGCCGAGTTGGACATTGCAGCCTTCGGCAGCATCCCGCTCCCGGTGAAGGAATTCACGCCAGAGCAGACGCGCGAGATCGTCTTCAAGACGATGCTCGACTCGGAGGTCGACCATACGATCGTCCTCGATGACAGCGGCGCCGCCGACTACCGCTCCGTCGTCGGCTTCTTCGCCCGCCAGCTTCTCAAGGACGCCCGCCTCGTCGGCGGTTACGACCAGCTCTACCCGAAGGTGAAGGCGTTCATGGCCGAGCGCCTGTTCGTGAGGCCCGTCGACCTCGACGACCCCGTGGTCCTGCGCAACCTGTCGGAACCGGAAGTCAGCAAAGTGCTGTTCGACAGCTTCCGCGCGGCGATCAACGTGCTGACGGTGCGCGACAGCGGCCCGTCTCGAATCGATGGGTTCATCCGGCTCAGGGACACGCGGCCCTTCCGCACCGAGCCGCGCCGTTACCTGCCGGCGAAGAAGTCGGTCTTTAACCGGGTCGTCGGCGAGGCCCGCGCCGACGGCCTCGAACTCGCCTTCGCCGCCTTCCTGGAGGCCGCGCCGGACGTGCAATCGTACGGCAAGAACTACATGGCCGTCGGCTTCAAGCTCGACTATGTGCGGGCGAACGGCGACCTCTCCAACTACATCCCCGATTTCGTCGTCCGGACGAACGACGGCGCCAATTGGGTGGTCGAGACCAAGGGCCGCGAGGAACTGGACCTGCCGCAGAAGATGGCGAGGCTCCGTGAATGGTGTGCGGATATCACGGCCGCTGGCGCGACGGAGGGCGGCCCGGGCTGGGGTTTCGTCTACGTCGACCAGGAGAGCTTTGAAGCGAACGCCCCGACTTCATTCGCGGGGCTCGTCGCGGCGTTTCGGGAGTATCAGGAGCGCGCCTCCTCCCCCCTTGTGGGGGAGGATTGAGGAGGGGGGTCACGCGGACCTTTCAGTTTTGAGACGCGGACCAAAACCTCGCCTCATCCCGAAGGTCAGCGTGACCCCCCACCCTGTCCCGCCCCCACAAGGGGGGCGGGGACGCAAACGAGAGGGTTTGGCATGGGGAGGCTCGAGAAATACAACTTCGACCTGAGCGACGGTGAGAAGCGCGACCTCATCACCCTGATCCAGCAGGGCAAGCCCTTGCCCGAGAAGTATCGATTCCTGCTGTTCGAGGACAAGCGCGAGGTCGAGCTGGTCTGGAACGGCAAGACCCGCGACGTCTGCACGACGGTCCTGCCCTTCCAGTCGCTCGAACATATCGACGAGCCGCGCACGGAGACGAAGACGCAGGGCGACCTGTTCGACGGCCGCGGCCGGCAGCTGCGGGGTTGGACCAACAAGCTGATCTGGGGCGACAACAAACTGATCTTGTCGTCGCTGAAAGCGGGGCCTCTGCGGCGGCAAATCGATGAGGCCGGTGGGCTGAAGCTCGTCTACATCGATCCTCCGTTTGATATTGGGGCTGACTTCTCGATGAATGTCGAGATCGGCGGGGAGACGTTTCGAAAGGAACCAAACCTACTCGAGCAGACCGCTTACAGAGACACCTGGGGCCGAGGTGCCGATAGCTTTATTGCGATGATGTATGAGAGAATCACTTTGATAAGAGATTTGATGTCAAATGATGGGTCGTTGTTTATACATTGCGACTGGCGAGTTGACAACTTCCTGCGTCAAATATTAGACGAAATATTTGGTAAAGATAAAATCGTTAGCGAAATAATATGGAAACATCAGATCATGGGAGGTTCGCACGGCAAGCGACTTCCAAAAGCACATGAAACGGTACTGTGGTTTAAGAAGTCTGACGATTTTAAAATTAATGAAGACGCTCCGGAAATTCGAGTGCCGTTTAGCGAATACGTTAGATCGACTATGCAAAAATCACCAGACGGTCGCTGGTTCTACACACGGCGTAGGATGAGTCGGAAGGCTACTGACGCAGAGCAAGAGGCCAAGGCTCACACAATAACCTATGTAGATGACCCGGAAGCAGGCACCCTCGCGTCCGACGTGTGGGACGACTTCCCCTCCTATCAACCCAAGCCCGCAGACAACACGAAGTATCCAACTCAGAAGCCGAACGAACTGTTGGAACGAGTCATCGGGGGAGCCAGCAAGGAAGGAGAATTGGTTGCCGACTTCTTCTGCGGGTCCGGCACCACCGCCGCCGTCGCCGAAAAACTCGGCCGTAAGTGGATCGCCACAGACCTCGGCAAGTTCGCCGTCCACACAACCCGCAAGCGCCTCATCGGCGTCCAACGCGAGCGCAAGGCCGCGGACAAGCCCTTCCGCGCGTTCGAAGTCCTCAACCTCGGCCGCTATGAGCGGCAAGCCTATCTCAATGTCGGCGGCCGTCTGAACGCCGCGCAGAAGGCGCAAGCGCTCGCCGAGAAGGAGCGCGAGTTCCGCGACCTGATCCTGCGCGCCTATCGGGCGCAGGGTTTTGGCGAAGGCGGCGAGGCTCAGGACGGCTTCTTCCACGGCGCGCGCGCCGGACGCCTCGTCGTCATCGGGCCGATCAATCTCCCGGTCGGACGGCTCTTTGTCGAAGAGGTGATTGTCGAAGCGCGCAAGCGCGGCGCCTCGCGCGTCGACGTGCTGGCCTTCGAGTTCGAAATGGGCCTCTTCCCGGCCGTGCTGGAAGAGGCGCGAAACAAGGGCCTCGACCTGTCGCCGAAGTACATCCCGGCCGAAGTGTTCGACAAACGCGCCGTCGACAAGGGGCAGGTCGTCTTTCACGACATCAGCTTCGTCGAGGCGACGCCGCGCTACGACAAGCGCAACAAGCGCGCCGTCCGCATCGAACTGACGGATTTCTCCGTCTACTACACGCAAGGCGCGGCGGAGGCGGCGATCGCCGCGATGAAGGAGGGCAAGAGCGAAGTCTTGTGCGAACAGGGCCAACTCTACAAAGTCAGCAAGAGCAAGGACGGCGTCGTTTCCAAAGAACGGCTGACGAAACGCTGGACCGATTGGGTCGACTATTGGGCCGTCGATTTCGACTACATGCATCGCAAGGAAATCATCAAAGTTCCGGTTGGAACCGGCCTCAGCGGGGTCGCGACGCTCCCCGGTTTCGAGCCGGCGCAAGGCGAAATCGCCCTGCCGCAATTCGAGGAGCGTTGGACCGGCGGCTACATATTCGAGAACGAATGGCAGAGCTTCCGCACCCGCCAGAACCGCGACCTGGAGTTGATCACTGCCGAACACGCCTACGATCAGCCCGGCCGCTACACCGTCGCCGTCAAGGTGATCGATATTTCGGAAACGACACGATGACGCTCGTGCCGGTGAACGTGGGATGAGGCGCGGACGCCGATCTCCACAACCGGGGCCGCTCGTCGCTCTCGCACCCGGCGCAGCGCACGAGGAGTCGGGGACAACGGAGAACAAGTCGTCGCAATAGGTCCCGCCCTCTGGCACATTGGCCGCGCGAACCGGCGAGGACAGAGCCGAACCCCATGACGTGGCAACTGAACCTGTTCGGCGAGGAGGAGCCTGAGCTTCCGGGCTTCGACGCCTCGGCCTATCGGCCCGACCCGGAGAAGGTGCGCGCTGAACTCGTCGCCGTGCTCGCGAAGGCCCGTGCGGCCGAGCGCTTGCCGTGGGACGCGCGCCGTACGCTCTACTGGCGCACGGTCTTTCCGCAGATGACGAATTGGCTGCCCGACGAGGAGGCGGCGCAACTGCGGTTCGCGTTCGACGTCGAGATGCGGCGGCTGGACGCGGCTTGAGGGGCGGGGCGCTTTGCGCTGACCCACCCCGAGCGCGCCTACAGGCGGGCCGGCCGAGGCGCTTTGAGGGGCCACGTCGGCTCGCCGACGTCAAGCGCCGTTCCGGCGCTCCTCCGCGAGCGCTTCGGCCCTTCGGGTGACGTCGCCGATCCGACGCGGCATGTGTCGCCCAAGGACTTCGACGGGCGAAACCGGCGCGAAGGCGCCGGATTTCGGCGTCGAAGTCCTGGCTGCCAAACGCCTGATCCGCGCGAGAGGGGTCAAGCCTCGCGAAGCGACCCGCGCCAGCGGGCCTGGGCTTGAGGCCGAGCACGGATCAGGCCTCCCGCCGGGAGGCTGCGGCCGGCTATTCTCTCCAGGAAACGAAATTTCCGAAACTTTTGCTTTGTGAAAAATAGAATTTCTGATACTCTGAAGATCGGAAAATGAGCGAACCCGATTTCGGAGGCGGTTTTGAGCGCACCTTCACCCCTGGCCCCTCTCCCGCATCCTTCGAGACGCCCGCTGTCGCGGGCTCCTCAGGATGAGGGAGAGGGGGAGCCCTCGGCGTCCATCCCCACAGATCGGCGCTGCGGGCCCTCACCCCTGGCCCCTCTCCCGGTGGGAGAGGGGAATGCGGTCGGCCCCGGGCGGCCGCCGGCGGCGTTCCGCTTTCCGCCCGGGCGGTCGGGGAATCCGCGGGGGCGGCCGAGGAAGGCGCGGCATCTGGGGGCGCTGGTGGCGGAGGCGCTGCGGGAGCGGATGGCGGTCGCGGACGGGGAGGGGCGGGTCAGGCGGTTCACGAAGCTCGAGGCGACCGTGCGGCAGATCGTCGACGGCGCGGCGGCGGGAGACGCGCGGTCGATCAAGCTGCTCTTCGCGCTCTTCAAGACCGACGAGCGGGCGCTGGCGGAGCCGGAGACAAGGGCGGCGGGGGCGCAGGACGCGGCCGACGCGCTGGTGGTGGCGGAGATCGTGCGGCGGTTCGGGGGCGGGGGTCAGCCGAAGGCGGGAGACGCGCGGCTTTCCGGCCGTCATCGCGAGCGGCCCCCGGATCCAGTCCGGGGGGAAGCGATCCAGGGGCCGCAGGGCGGCGGCCCGTTTCTGGATCGCCGCGTCGCCGCTGACGCGGCGCCTCGCGATGACGAGGGAGGGGCCGCTCGCGATGACGACGGAGGGGGCGCCTCGCGATGACGGGTGAGACGGCTTTGAGACCCTCGGTGAACGAAGAAACGACGACGTTCGGCGTTGCGGGCCCTCACCCTGCCGCTGCGCGGCTGTCCCTCTCCCGCTTCGCGGGCGAGGAGATCGCGCCCCCCGACCCAGACGCGGTCCGCTCCGTCTTGCGGCGGGACTTCTACACCTTCCTCGTGCGCGCCTTCGCGGAGCGCAACGGGGCGGAGACGTTCGTTCCGGGCTGGCATATCGAGGCGATGGCCGCGAAGCTCGCGAGCGTCCGCTTTGGCGGCAAGCGGCTCGTCGTCATGATCCCGCCGCGGCATTTGAAATCGCTCGCGGCCTCGATCGCGCTGCCGGCGTGGCTCCTCGGCCACGATCCGCGCCTTCAGATCGTCAGCGCGACCTACGCGCAGGATCTCTCCGACACTTTCGCCATCCAGTGCCGGGCGCTGATGACCTCGGATTGGTATCGCAATGTCTTCACGACGCGGCTCAAGGGGGCGCGGCCGCCGTCGCGCGAGCTCGTCACGACGCGCGGCGGCTCGCGGCTCGCGACCTCGGTCGGCGGCGTGCTCACCGGGCGCGGCGCCGACGTGATCGTGATCGACGATCCGCTGAAGGCCGCCGACGCGATGTCGATGACGCGCCGCACGGCGGTCAATGCGTGGTTCGACGGCACCCTCGTTCCGCGCCTCAACGACAAGGCGAAAGGCTCCATCGTCATCGTCATGCAGCGTCTGCACGAGGACGATCTCGTCGGCCATGTGCTGAAGGGGGAGGGGTTCGAGGTCGTGGCGTTTCCGGCGATCGCGGAGGAGGACGAGGCCCATGTCTGGGAGACGCCGAAGGGGCCGCAGGTTTTCGAACGCAAGGCGGGCGAGGCGCTGCACCCTGAGCGCGAGCCGATCGAAATTCTGACGCGCCTCAGACGCACGATGGGGGAAGCGAATTTCGCCGGCCAGTATCAGCAGCGGCCCCACGCCGCCGGCGGCGGGCTCGTCAAGGGCGCGTGGTTCCGCCGCTATGCGGAGGGCGAGAGGCCGGGGCGCTTCGACGCCGTCGTCCAGAGCTGGGACACGGCAAACACGGCGGGCGAACTCGCCGACTTCTCGGTGTGCACCACCTGGGGATGCGCGGGCGACAACCTCTATCTGCTCGACGTCTTCCGCCGGCGCCTCGCCTTTCCCGATCTCTTCCGCGCCGTGATAGCGGAGAGCGAGCGGCACAGGCCGGGCACGATCCTGATCGAGGACCGCGCCTCGGGGACGCAGCTCATCCAGTCGCTCATTGCGAGCGGCGTCGCCAATGTGAAGGCCGCGGCGCCGCGCGGCGACAAGGTCATGCGGATGCACGCGCACACCGCGAGGATCGAGAACGGCTTCGTCTTCCTGCCGCGCGAGGCGGCCTGGCTCAGCGACTATCTCGACGAGATGATGGCGTTTCCGGCCGGGCGGCACGACGATCAGGTCGATTCGACCGCGCAGGCGCTGGCCTTCCTGAGCCGCCAGCGCGAGCCGGGCTTTCTGGAGCACTGGCGGCGGATGGCGGAGGGGCGTTAGCTTTGCCGCGCTCGCGGTTCGGACGGTTTTCGGCTATGCTCGCATGATCTGCTTGGCTCGCGGACCTTCGAGACGCGAGGCTCACCGGACGGAGGCCGCCCCCGTGAAACTCCCCATCGTGCTTGCGGCCGCGCTGACGCTCGCATCCGCCGGCGCCGCTTTGGCGCAATCGCAGGACAAGAGCTGGCAGAACGCGACCGGCGCGTTGCCGGCGCAGTCGCCGGGCATCAACGGCAACAACGCGCTTTCGCCGCAAAGCACGCTCGTCCCGCACGACGCCCTTTCGTCGGCGATCCCGGGTCTCACGACGCCGAGCCTTACGCCGCCGGCGAAGTCGACGTCGCCGCTCCTGCCGCTTTCGCCCTCGGCGACAGGTCCGCGGCCGCAGCTCGACTGGAACCCCTCGTCGCGCTCCTACCCGACGCAGCCGACGGCGCAGCAAACGCCGCACGTCGACATCACGGCGCCGATGGGACGCAGAGGCGTCACCTGCGGCGGCGATGCGTCGACCGGCGCCGGCAACGGCTGCTGAGCACGGGATTTCACGTAGGAACAGGCGCCGCCGCTCCTCGTTGCTGGAGACACGACCAGCAGGAAAGAGGAGAGGACCATGAAGCTTATCGCGTGGACATTCGCCGCGGCTCTGGCGCTTAGCCCCATCGGCGGAGCTTACGCCGCCGGCGCGGGCGGATCGGGCGGCGCTTCCGGAACGGGCGGCGCGGGCGGAACCGGCGGATCGGCCGGGGCCGGCGGCATGGGAACCGGAACGGGCGGGACCGGCGGCATGGGGACCGGAAACACCGGGACCGGAACCGGGAACGCGACCAACGGCGGCCTCGGCGCGAGCGCGCCGAACGCCGATCCCGGCGCGGGGAACCCGGCCAGCAACACGTCGAACGGCTGCAACGCCGCAAGCAACAACTGCGCGACGAACGGCGGCGGCTGAGCGAGCCGCGGGCGTTGTCGCGCCGGGTCGCTGACCCGGCCGGCGCGCTCGGCGAGCGCGCCTACACGAGCCTCGTCGGCGCGGAGAAGCCGCCCTCGCCGCTCCCCTGTCCGCGTCGTCCGCCATGCCGCGCGGCGGGCGCGCGATAGGCCATCCGGCAATGGCCGCCGCAATAGGGAAGGGCGGGGGCGGCGGGGAGGCCGCAATAGGCGAAGTCTCCGCTTCCCGGTTCGCCGAGCGGCCACCGGCAGGCGGACGGGCGGATTTCGTTCAGCTTCAGCCGCCGCATGATCCCGACCTCGGCGCCGGCGAAACGCGCGAAGGCCGATTTGCGCTGCGGCGGCCTTTCGGGCGGGCGCGCCGGCGGCTTCGGCTGCGCCGCCCTCGCCACGACCTCCGCGCCGGCAAAGCGCCCGTCGCCGTTCAGCCGGACGCCGATGCGATTCGCCTTGCCGATGACGGCGCTGCGCGAGGCGTCGCCGAGGGCGGACGCGATGGCGCTCGCGCTTCTGCCTTCGCGCGCCAGCCTCTTCAGGACTTCGACCGCCTCATCCGTCCACAGCATGTGATCCCTCCGCTGTTCTCACCGGCGGCGGCGCGGCGGCAAATGGAACGCAAAGGGAACGCATTCCGATTTGCCGCCCGGCGCCTCGCGACGCACAGGCGCGCGGCCCGTCGCCATGGTGAAAAATCCTTTAAGATCAGATTGTTGTATTGGAGCGGAGAAAGCCGCAACCGCTCAGTTGGAACAATCCGCCGGGCCGGCCTATTCGGTATCCTTGCCTCGGCGCGAGAATAGGCGTATCGCTATTCGGAATGCACGGGAGGGACTGGCCCCGTGGCCCGTTCGGAAGCGGCCAAATCCGCGCGCACTCCGCCTTACGTCTCGTACCGGACGTTCAAGACGTTCCTGCACGATCTCGGCGACGCGGGCGTTCCCTCGCGCATCGACCGGAGCGTGCTGACCCGCTTCTCCGGCGTCGTCGGCACGCAGCTCGTGCATGCGCTGAGGTTCTTTGGTCTCATCGAGGACGATGGCCGTCCGACCGAGCGGCTGCGGCGCCTCGCGGAGGCGCATGGGAGCGCGCGCTGGCCGGAGACCTTCTCCGAGCTTCTGCGCACGAGCTACGCGCCGATGTTCGCCATCGACCTCGAGGCGGCGACGCCGTCGCATTTCAGCGCGACGTTCCGCAAGGCCTTCCCCGCCGCGGACGCGGTCGTGCAGAAATGCGTGACGTTTTTCCTGTACGCGGCGAGCGACGCGGGGGTGAAGGTCAGCGGACGCGTCCTCAAGGGCCGCAAGCCGCGCTCCGTCGCGCCGCCGACGCCCGCGTTGCGCCGGACGAGGAAGCCGGTCGAGCCGGTCGCACGCGCCTTCGAAGCGCCGCCGCCGCCGGCGCCCGCTGCGGCCGCGCCGCCCGGCGGCGAGGCGAAGACGCCGTCCGAATGGCTGATCCAGCACCTCGACCCGAACGCGATGGACGAGGCCGAGCAGGCCGCCGTCTGGACGCTCCTGAAATATTTCAGGGCGCGGGGGCTTTGACGGCGCGGCCATGCACGCCGCCGGCGCCGCCCGAAACGCCGCCCGAAATTCGCCCTCTCCGCGCGCGACGATCCGCGATCAGCCGAAATCGGGAGGCGCGACATGCCCTGGTCGCCGGACGACGCCGAACGCCACACCCACAAGGCCGCGACGCTTGCGCTTCGGGAGCTCTGGGCCAAGGTCGCCAATGAGGCGCTCGAGCGCCTCGGCGACGAGGGCCAGGCGATCCGCGAAGCCAACGCCGTCGTCGCCCGGCAGGACGGACGCGACGACGCGCGCCGGGCGGAGCCGGAGCGGTAGGGCGGCTCATTCTCACCTCTCCCCGTGCGGACCGCTTGCGGGGAGAAAGGGACGGGCCGTCGATGGAAGCACGTTGAGTTCTGTTGTACAGAAAAATCTTGCCGTGTTGCGGTTTTTCCGATAGGTTGATTTTCATCGGAGCCCAACAGGAGGCCGCGCGATGTCACGACCCCGCAGAGGCGCCTTTGACCGACAGGCGAAGGCTCCGACGGCCGTCATCGCGAGCGTGAGCGAAGCGATCCAGAGGCCGCCGCGCCAGGCTTCGGGCCGTCCCGCGCAAGAATCCGCCGGTTGTCGGACGCGGCGGCTGTGTCTGGATCGCCACGTCGCTTCGCTCCTCGCGAAGACGGAGCCCCTCACCTTGGGAGTCAAAGAGGGTTGCGATTGGCGCCGTAACCGGATGAAAAGCCTCAAAACCGGGTTGCGTTTGGCAGACTTCCTACAGCACCACCACCTTCGTTCCCTTCCCGACCCGCCCGTAGAGGTCGATCACGTCGACGTTGTTCATGCGGATGCAGCCCGAGGAGACCGCGTGGCCGATCGAGGTCGGATCGTTGGTGCCGTGGATGCGGAAGAGCGTGTCCTTCTTGTCCTCGAAGAGATAGAGGGCGCGCGCGCCGAGCGGATTGCCGAGGCTGCCGTCGAGATGGGTCGGCAGGTCGTGCTGGCGGGCCAGCATCTCGGGCGGCGGCGTCCATCCGGGCCAATAGGCCTTGCGGCCGATCTCGGCGGTCCCCTTCCAGGCGAAGCCCTGGCGGCCGACGCCGATGCCGTATTCGTAGGCGCGCCCGTCGCCGAGCGAGAGGTAGAGCTTGCGCAGCTTGGTGTTGATCGTGACCGTGCCGGCGGGCTCGGCGGTCGGATCGGCGACGTCGCGGCGCGTGACGCGGGTGCGGTCGATCGAGCCGTCGAGATCGACCGGGGTCGAATAGGCGGGATCGGCGTCGGCCGGAATGGCGCCGGGGCGCGGGGCGTCGGAGGGCGAGGGCTGCTGCTGCCCGAATGGCCAGAACGTCGCCTGCTGCGCCGCGGCAGGGACGGCGAGGGCGACAAGAGCGCCGGCAAGAAGAGCGGCCGGGAGTTTCAGCGCGAGAACCATGGGGCGGGGCTTCCGTTTGCCTGAGCAGTCGCCGATAATCGGGTCAAGTCTACGGCGCCATTCCTGTTGTGACGAGGGCCCGCAAACCCGGCTCTCCATCTCGTGAAGGATCATCGGCATGGCTCTTCATCCCGCTCTCGCGCCCGGTCGCGTCGCGGTCGTCACCGGCGGGGGAAGCGGCATCGGGCTCGCCGCGGCCGAACGGTTCGCGGCGCTCGGCATGAAGGTCGTCGCGGCCGACGCCAACGCCGAGGCGCTGGAGGCGGCCGACGCGCGCCTGACCGCGGCCGGCGCGCAGAAGGACGACGTACGCCTCTGCGCCGTCGACGTCGCCGACCCTGCGGTCGTCGAGCGTCTGCGCGACCTCGCCTACGAGGCGTTCGGCGAGGTCGCGGTCCTCATGAACAATGCGGGCGTCGGCCACGGCGTCAGCGTGCTCGGCGATCTCGACCGCTGGCGCCGGCTGATCGACGTCAACCTCTGGGGCGTGATCCACGGGGTCAACGCCTTCGCGCCGGCGATGATCGCGCAGGGGACGCCTTGCGCCATTCTCAGCACGGGATCGAAGCAGGGCATAACCTGCCCGCCGGGAGACACCGCCTACAACGTTTCGAAGGCGGGCGTGAAGGTGGTGACCGAGGCGCTGGCCCACGAACTGCGCAACATCGAGGGCTGCCAGGTCAGCGCGCACCTGCTCATTCCGGGCTTCACCTTCACGGGCATGACGCGGTCCGAGGGCGGCGAGAAGCCGGCCGGCGCGTGGACGGCGAGCCAGGTCGTGGACTTCATGATCGAGCGCATGTCGGCGGGCGACTTCTACATCCTCTGCCCCGACAACGACGTCCCCCGGGCGCTCGACGAGAAGCGCATACTTTGGGCCGCGGGCGACATCGTCGAGAACCGCCCGCCGCTGTCGCGCTGGCATCCGGAGTACAAGGCCGCGTTCGAGGCGTTCGCGAAGGGCTGACGCCACGCTCATTTCTCGATCGGCAGCGTCACCTCGAAGGTCGCGCCCTCGCCGGGGCGGGAGCGCGCGGCGAGCGTCCAGCCGTTGCGGTCGGCGATCGCCTTGCAGATCGCAAGTCCAATCCCCGAGCCCGGCGCGCCGCCCGAATTGTGGAGGCGCTTGAACGGCTGGAAGATCGCGTGCGCCAGATCCTGGTCGAAGCCGACGCCGTTGTCCGAGACGGCGAGCCGCACGCCGCGCGGCGCGACGCGCTCCGACCGGATCGCGATCTCCGGGGCGACATCGGCTTTGCGGTACTTGATGGCGTTCGACACGATGTTCTGGATCAGCCGGCCGAGTTGGCTCCGCTCGGCGCGCACGACGACCGGCTCGACGTCGAGCGTCACCGTCACGTTCGCTTCCCCGATGGCCTCGGAGAGATCGCCGAGCGCGCTTTCGACCTCGGCCCTGAGGTCGATCGGCTGCGCCTGCGCCTCCGACGACCCGACCCGCGAGAGGGTCAGGAGATTGTCGACCAGCCGGCGGGCGCGGGCGACGGAGGCCGAGATGAGGGAGGTCGCGCGCGCCGCCCCCGCGGCGTCGGCGGTTTTCACCGCCTCTTCGAGGAGCCCGGCATAGACCGCAATCTTGCGCAGCGGCTCCTGGAGATCGTGCGAGGCGACATAGGCGAATTGCGTCAATTGCTCGTTGGCGCGCTCGAGCCCACGGGCGTGCTCGGCGAGCTCGATCTCGGCCTTGCGCCGCTCGGTGATGTTGACGATCGTGGCGAGCACGATTCCCCCCTCGCCGCCGTCGATCGGGGTGAGGCCGATCTCGACCGGGAACTCGCTGCCGTCCTTGCGCGTTCCGTTGAGGTCGCGTCCGACCCCCATCGGGCGCTTGGTCGGACTTCGCAGGAAGCCGCGCCGCAGGCTTTCGTGCTCGCGGCGCAAGCGGGAGGGAACGAGCCTGTCGATCGACTGCCCGACCAGCTCCCCGACAGGATAGCCGAACATGCGCGCCGTCTGGGCGTTGGCGAACTCGATTGCGCCCTCGGCGTCGACCATGATCATGGCGGCAGGCGAGGCTTCGACGGCGAGCCGGAAGCGGTCGTGGGGGGTTGATGGGGCATTGGTCTGGACTCTCCGATGCACATTGCCAACGGTCGGCCGCGGTCCGGCCATGAAAGAGGTTAGGTATCTCCTATGCCCAACGGAACGCCGCTCAGGCCCTGCAGGATCCTCCTGATTGAGGACGACCCGGACGACGTCTATCTCTTCGAGCGCGCGCTCGACCAGGTGAAGGCCCGCGCTGGGCGCGAGGTCATTCTCGAGCGGGCGGCGGACGGCCTTCATGCCGCCGAGCGGATCTCGCTCGAGGATCTGACCGGCCGCCTCCCCGACGTGCTCGTGCTCGACCTCAACATGCCGCGGCTCGACGGGGTGAGCTTCCTCAAGGCGCTGCGCGGGACCTTTCGTCTCGGCGCGCTGCCGGTCGTGGTGCTGACCACCTCGACGGCCAAGCCCGTTCACGACGAGGCCTTGAAGGCCGGCGCCGACCGGGTCTTCGTCAAGCCTGACAGCGCCGACGGCCTGCTCGAGATCGCCGCCGAGATCATCGACCGCGGGGTGGTCTACGGAGCCTCGCGATCCGAGGCCTAGGTCTCCGCGCCGCCGCCCCAGAGGCGGGTCGCGAGCTCCTCGAGCCGCGATCCGAGCCCGTCGAGCGTCCTTGCGACCGATTGCGCCCGCTCGGCCTCGCCGCGCTCGCGCTCGCGCTCGCCGTCGGCGGCGTCGCGCGCCTCGGAAAAGAGGTCGGCGAAGGTCAAGGCCGCCATCACGACGAGCCGTTGATCGCCGATCTCGCCGAAGGCGCTGCGCAACTCGCCGATCTTGACGTCGACGAGGCCCGCGAGGTGCTCGACCCGCGCCTCTTCCCCCTCGTTGCACGCGAGACGATATTTGCGTCCGTCGATCGTCACCGAGACCTGCGCCATGGCGCGATCCTTCTGAAATCAGCCGTTCGGCGAAGGCTCCGGGGAGGGCTCCATGCGCTCGATGACGCGCGCGATCGTTTGCGCCGCACGGGCGAGCCGGTCGCCGGCCTCGGAATTGGCGGTCTCGAGCCCGCGCATGCGGTCGAGCGCGGCGTCGAGTTCGACGGCGAGGCGCGAACGGTCGTCCTGCATCAGCGCCAGTTCTTCCTCCGCCTCGGCGCGGGTCTCGTCGTGGCGCATTCGCCGCTCGGCCGCCCTCTCGATCAGGCCGATCGCGGCGGCGAGCCGCGTCACGGATCGCTCGAGGGCCTCGAAGGAGGTTTCGCTTCCGGACATTGCGAAGATTTGTTTACGCGATGCGTGAACGATTTGCAAAGCCGGCTGAATTGCCGTCGTCACGAGGGCGCGCTAGGAATTTCTTCGAAGCCGCGCGCCGAAGGGGGTGGCGCGCGTTAAATGGCCGAGCCCCGGAACCTGTGGAGAGCCCAAAATGGCGACCAGCCCGACACACGACGACATGGCCAACGCGATCCGCTTTCTCACGATCGACGCGGTCGAGAAAGCCAAGAGCGGCCATCCGGGACTGCCGATGGGCGCGGCGGACGTTGCGACCGTTCTCTTTCGTGACGTTCTGAAGTTCGACGCTGCCGATCCTCACTGGCCCGACCGCGACCGGTTCGTGCTGTCCGGCGGCCACGGGTCCATGCTGCTTTATTCGCTCGCCTACCTGACCGGGCTCGGCGGCGACAAGGGGATGACGATCGACGACCTCAAGGCGTTTCGCCAGGTCGGCTCCAAGACGCCGGGCCACCCCGAATATGGACACACCGTCGGCGTCGAGACGACCACCGGGCCGCTCGGGCAGGGGATCGCGACCGCGGTCGGGATGGCCATCGCCGAGCGCATGCTGGCGGCGCATTTCCCCGATGTCGTCGATCATCGCACCTATGTCCTGGCGTCGGACGGAGATCTGATGGAAGGGGTGAGCCACGAGGCGATCGCGATCGCCGGCCACTACCGGCTGTCGAAGCTGATCGTGTTCTGGGACAACAACAACGTCTCGATCGACGGTTACGTTTCCGTCCTTAACGACAACGTCGACCAGGTGGAGCGCTTTCGGGCGGCCGGATGGAACGCCAGCCATATCGATGGACATGACGTCGATGCGATCCGCAAGGCGATCGAGGATGCCAAGGCGTCCGACCGCCCGACGATGATCGCCTGCAAGACCACCATCGGCTTCGGCTCTCCCAACCGGGAAGGGACCCACAAGGCGCACAGCGACGCGTTCGGCCCCGACGAGATCGCCGCGACCCGGAAGAATCTCAATTGGCCCTATCCGCCGTTCGAGATCCCCGGCGAGATCGTGTCGGCCTGGCGGGACGCCGGGGGGCGTGGCGCGCCCGATCGCGAGGCGTGGCTCAAGAGGCTCGCCGGGCTCGACCCGGCGCGCCGAAACGAGTTCGAGCGCCGGATCAACGGGAAACTGCCCAAGGGTCTCGACGGAGTTATTGAGGCGTACAAGAAGCAGCTCGCGGAGCAGGCGCCAGAAATCGCGACGCGGAAGGCCGGCGAGGCCGCGCTCAACGTCATCGCGCCCGTCTTGCCCGAACTCGTGACCGGCTCGGCCGACCTGACCCCGTCGAACAACACCAAGGTCGCCGCGACCGTCGAGATCACGCCAGATGACTTTTCCGGCCGCTACATTCACTGGGGCATTCGCGAGCACGGCATGGCCGCCGCCTGCAACGGCATGGCGGTGCACGGCGGGTTCATCCCCTCGGGCGCGTCGTTCCTCTGCTTCACGGACTATGCGCGGCCGGCGCTTCGCCTCGCGGCGCTCATGAAGATCCGGGTCGTGCACGTCTTCACCCACGACTCGATCGGCCTCGGCGAAGACGGCCCGACCCACCAGCCGGTGGAGCAGATCGCCTCGCTGCGCGCCATGCCGAACATGTATCTTTGGCGCCCGTGCGACAGCGTCGAGACGGTCGAATGCTGGCAGTCGGCGATCGAGCACGCCCATTCGCCCTCGATCCTGGCGCTATCGCGGCAGAGCCTGCCGGCGCTGCGCAAGACCCATGTCGCGGAGAACCTCTCCGCCCGCGGCGCCTACGAGATCGCGCCCGCCGACGGGACTGCGGCGGTCTCGATCTTCGCATCGGGCTCGGAGGTGTCGCTCGCGGTCGCAGCCCAACAGCTCCTCAAGGGCAAGGGAATCGAGGCGCGCGTCGTCTCCGTGCCTTGCATGGACGCGTTCTTCGACCAGCCGGAGGCGTACCGAAAGTCCGTCATCGGCGACGCGAAGGTGAAGGTTGGCGTCGAGGCTGCGGTGCGCCAGGGCTGGGACGCAATCATCGGCGACGGGCCGTTCATCGGCATGACGGGTTACGGCGAGAGCGGTCCGTACAAGGCCGTCTACGCGTTCTTCAAGATCACGCCGGAGGCCGTGGCGGACGCGGCCGAAAAGCGGCTCAAGGGGTGACATAAAGCGCCACGCGGCCGGGCAATTCGCCCTTCAGGCGAATTGTCGCATTCGACCTCTAACCCGTAGACTTTAGATGGACGATAGCGCATGTAACGGGCGAACAATTTGCCCGTTCAAGTGATCAAAAGGTCTGCGGATCCGGGCTGGATGAGGGAGAACACTCCATGGCAACCAAAGTAGCGATCAACGGCTTCGGACGCATCGGACGGCTCGTGCTGCGCGCGATCGTCGAGTTAGGCCGCAAGGACGTCGAAGTGGTCGCGATCAACGACCTCGGCCCGGTCGAGACCAACGCCCACCTGCTGCGCTTCGACAGCGTGCACGGGCGGCTGCCGCACGAGGTCAAGGTCGACGGCGACACGATCCTGGTCGGCGGCCACAAGATCAAGGTCACGGCGATCAAGAACCCGGCGGAACTGCCGCACAAGGCGCTCGGCGTCGAAGTCGCGATGGAGTGCACGGGCATCTTCACCGCGCGCGACAAGGCGGCGATGCACCTCGAGGCGGGCGCGAAGCGCGTCCTCGTCTCGGCCCCGGCGGAGGGCGCCGACCTCACGGTCGTCTATGGCGTCAACAACGACAAGATCTCCGCCAAGGACCTCGTCGTGTCGAACGCCTCGTGCACGACCAACTGCCTCGCGCCGGTCGCCAAGGTGCTGAACGACGCCATCGGCATCCAGCACGGCTTCATGACGACGATCCACTCCTACACCGGCGACCAGCCGACGCTCGACACGCTGCACAAGGACCTCTACCGGGCCCGCGCCGCGGCGCTCTCGATGATCCCGACGACGACCGGCGCCGCGAAGGCGGTCGGACTCGTCCTGCCCGAACTCAAGGGCAAGCTCGACGGCTCGGCGATCCGCGTCTCGACCCCGAACGTCTCGGTCGTCGACCTCAAGTTCGTCGCCAAGCGCGCGACCTCCAAGGAAGAGATCAACGAGGCGATCAAGAAGGCGGCCGAGGCCGGTCCGCTCAAGGGCATCCTCGGCTATACCGACAAGCCCAACGTCTCGATCGATTTCAACCACGATCCGCGTTCGTCGGTGTTCCACATGGACCAGACCAAGGTCATCGACGGCACGTTCGTGCGCATCCTGACCTGGTACGACAACGAGTGGGGCTTCTCGAACCGGATGTCCGACACGGCGGTCGCGCTCGCCAAGACGATCTGACCGTTCATCCGGACGCCCGCGTTTCAGCGGGCGTCCCCACTCAAGCCGCGCCTTTCAGGCCCGGAACGAATTCCGTAGGCGGCCATGGACCCCCGCTTTCGCGGGGGTGACGGCATGGCCGGAACCGCCCCGAGGGAGGCATCCATGAGCAAACCATTCCGCACGCTCGACGACGCCAACGTGGCTGGCAAGCGCGTGCTCCTGCGCGTCGACCTCAATGTTCCGACGGACAAGCAAGGCAAGGTCACCGACACGACCCGCATCGAGCGCGTCGCCTCGACCATCACCGAGATCGCCGACAAGGGCGGCAAGGTCATCATGCTCGCCCATTTCGGCCGCCCCAAGGGGCAGCGCACCGAGGCCGACTTGCTGAAACCCGTCGCCGAGGCGGTCGCCGCCGTCATCAAGCGTCCAGTCGCCTTCGCGACCGACTGCTTGGGGTCGGTCGCCGAGGCGGCGATCGCGAAGCTCAAGAACGGCGACATCCTGCTGCTCGAAAACACACGCTTCTACAAGGGTGAGGAGAAGAACGATCCGGAGATCGTCGAGGGGCTCGCCAAGCTCGGCGACCTCTATGTCAATGACGCCTTCTCCGCCGCCCACCGCGCCCATGCCTCGACCGAAGGCGTCGCCCACAAGCTGCCGGCCCACGCCGGCCGGGCGATGCAGGTCGAACTCGAGGCGCTGACCATCGCGCTCGGCAATCCGGAGCGTCCGGTCGCCGCGATCGTCGGCGGCGCCAAAGTGTCGACCAAGCTCGAGCTTCTCGGCAACCTCATCAACAAGGTCGACGTCCTCATCATCGGCGGCGGCATGGCCAACACCTTCCTGTTCGCGCAAGGCAAGGCGGTCGGCAAGTCGCTCTGCGAGAAGGACATGGCCGAGACGGCGCGCAAGATCATGGCCGACGCCAAGACCACAAAGTGCCGCATCGTGCTGCCGGTCGACGCCGTCGTCGCGAAGGAATTCAAGGCGCATCCGCCGGTCCGCGTCGTCGACGTCGACCACGTCGGCGAGGACGAAATGATCCTCGACATCGGGCCGAAGAGCATCGTCGAGATCGAGGGCGTGATCGCCGGGATCAAGACGCTCGTGTGGAACGGGCCGTTCGGCGCCTTCGAGACGCCCCCCTTCGAGGAGGCGACCTTCAATATCGCCAAGAATGTCGGATTCCTGACGCGCGACGGCAAGTTGAAAGCGATCGCGGGCGGCGGCGACACGGTTTCAGCGCTGAACGCGGCCGGCGTCGCCGGTCAGTTCACCTACGTTTCCGCCGCCGGCGGCGCGTTCCTCGAGTGGATGGAAGGCAAGGCCCTGCCGGGCGTCGAGGCGCTCCGGGCGAAGTAGCGCGAAGGCGGGCGGCGGCCAAGCTCCTGGTCTTCAAGACCAAGAGGGCTGCCGTGGAGAAGGGCTTGCGTCTCCTCGTCCGCATTCGCGATCAGACGGTCGCCCTCAAGTCGCTCAGAGGGCTTGGTTGGGAAGGCGATCTTGACGCGATGCGTCGGGGGCCCGAACCCGATCGCCGATGATCGTCGTCGACAGCGCGATCTGGATCGCCGAACTTCGCGGTCTATGGACCCCTGCGATAGCGAGACTTGAGGCCGCGGCGCGTCGGTTTGGCGCTTTCTACCGCGCCCGGACCGCAAGGCTCTGCGTCGCCTGGCCGATGACGCCCGCTTCGTCGTAGAGCGCGGATTTGGCGAGGCCGCAGCCGTTGCCGCCGAAGAGGCTGCGCGCCTCGAGGCAGATCCATGTCCCCACCGGTCGGCGGAAGAGGTTGATCGTGAGATCGCAGTTGACGAACACATATTTTGCGAAATCGAGCGAGGCGCTGATGCCGTTGCCCGAGTTGGCCGCGACGGCCACGCGCTGATAGGGGCTCGGCTCCTCGCCGCGGACCAGCGGATGGTTCAGGCGGAACCACGCGGCGCAGGGGCCGTCGAAGAATTTTCCTGCGGCCAAACGGTTCTCGACGAGATCGCCGTAGCCCACGACGCCCGGCTTGAACGGCAGCCTGACCACGGGACATTCCTCCGGGGGCTTCGGCGCGTGCGGCGGAGGATGCCCGGGGGTTCCCGGCGGCACCGGCAGATCCTCCTCGCGCTGGGCGAGCGCGGTGAAGCGGGCGATGTCCTTGGCGCCAGCGATCAGCCGGCCCGAATAATGGCCGGCGGTGCGGCCGAGATAATCCTGCGTCACCTCGACCCGACATTCGCCGATCGGCGCCGGCCGCAGGAGGTTGACCGTCAGCCGCGCGACATGGGTCAGGCCTTCGCGCGCTCCCTCGCGCTCGACCGCGCGACTGATGAGCGCCGAGGGCGGCCCGGCGTGCTGGTGGTCGGGGTGCCACGGGCCACGGGTGAGCGGGCTTGCGAGAAAGGCGCCCTCGGCGGTCTCGACATAGGCGGCGTCCATCGGCGGGCTCCATGAGGCAAGCGCGGCGTGGTCCGAACAGACAGTCGGCAATCGTTCATTCGTGAACCATCATGCCCGATCTGCTGGCCGCAATCGAGTCCGTTTGGCTTCGCAGAGGTCGGCGCCTCGGACGCGCTCTGAGGCGCGCCTACCAGCCGCCGAAGCGATCCCAGCGTTGGAGGGGACCGGCCGCGGCGGGGATGACGTCGTAGCCTGCGAACTGGCTGGCGGTCGCGCAGGCGTGGTTTGGCAGAATGCGCAGCCGCGCGCCGACCGGAAGGTTGGGAAGACTTGCCGCGCTTCCCGGCCGCAGAGCGACGAGACCGTGCTCCTGGTTGGCGGAGATGAGGATGAGGTCGGCGAGGACATGGCCGTCCGCATCGCAGACGAGGCCGTAGCCCTGATCGACGGCCTGCGACGCCGTTCCCCGATCACGCGACAGCGCCATCCAGCCGGCGTCGACGAGGATCACGCCGCGGTCGTGTCGATGGCCGATGACGGTGGTCAGAACCGAGATCGCGATGTCCTCGACGGCGCAGACGCCGAGGCCCGCCATGACGAGATCGAAGAATACGTAGACCCCGGGACGCATCTCCGTCACCCCGTCGAGATGGCGGGCGGAGAGCGCGGTCGGCGTCGAGCCGACGCTGACGACGGGGCAGGGGAGGCCCGCTGCCCTGAGGCGCGCGGCGGCCCGCGTGACCGCCTGCCGCTCCCGCTCGGCGAAGTCCGCGAGCGCCGCCTCGCCGACCGCGCCGTAGCTGCCGCCGGCGTGCGTCATGACGCCGCGAAGCGCCGCGCCCTCATGCAGAACCCGCCCGACGGCGAGAAGCGCGTCGTCGTCCGGATCGAGCCCGCCGCGCGCGCCGTCGCTGTCGATCTCGATGAGAGCAGGAATGGGGCTCGCGGCGCCGTGCGTCGCTGCCACGACCGCCTCGGCTTGCGCCGCCGTATCGAGGATCACGGCGAGGTCGCACCCCGCTGCGCGGAGCGCTGCGACGCGCGCAAGTTTCTGCGGCGCGATCCCGACGGCGTAGACGAGGTCGCGGATTCCGGCCGCGAAGAACATTTCGGCTTCGCGCAGCGTCGAGACGGTCGCCGCGCCCGCGCCGCCCGCGAGCATGCGGCGCGCGACCTCGACCGATTTCCCGGTCTTCAGGTGCGGCCGAAGCCTGACGCCGAGCGTCGCGGCGCGCGCGTTCATCCCGGCGATGTTGGCGAGCATCTTGCGCTCGTCGAGTACGAGTGCGGGCGTGTCGAGCGCGTCAAGAGGGTCGGCGACGGTGGGGGCGGCAAGCGTCATGGCGAGGCAGTGTAGAGCCAGTTGCGTTTCAGTGTCATCGGCGCCGCCGATCCTCCCCCGGCGAAGGCGGGGAGGGGGACCACCCGAAGTGTGGTGGAGGAGGAGCCCCGTGGCGCGCCGCCGATACTGCCGGACATGCTAACTTTCCGCGCATGACTCCTGACGGCCCGCCGACGATCGACCAGGTCTTCGCCGCCATCGAAGCCGCCGGCTTCGCCGCGCGCGGCGCGTTCCTGCTGAGCGACGCCGAGCGGGCCGGCCCGCTCGCGAGCGTCCGCACGATCGCTCTTGTCGGCGTCGCGGGACGGCGCGGCTGGGACGCCTTCGCCGTGAGCCCCGAGGCCGGCGACGGCGGCCCGCATCCGCTCGACCGGTTCAGCCGCCGCGTTATCGATCGCCTCGCCGACGCTTTCGGCGCGGTCGCGCTCTATCCGTTCGGCGGGCCGCCGCACTGGCCCTTCCAGCAATGGGCGCGACGGGCGGAGCCGGTTCACCCGTCGCCGGTCGGCATGCTGATCCACCCGCGCTATGGCCTCTGGCACAGCTACCGCGGCGCGCTTGGCCTCAGCGAAGCGCTCGCGCCGCCGCCGCTCGACGCCGCGCCGAGCCCCTGCGATTCCTGCCAGGCGAAGCCATGCCTCCACGCCTGCCCGGTCGGCGCTTTCACGGGCGCCGGCTACGACGTCCCGGCTTGCGCGACGCATCTCAGCCAGCCCGCGGGAGCA
This sequence comes from uncultured Alphaproteobacteria bacterium, assembly GCA_963829505.1. Taxonomy (GTDB): domain Bacteria; phylum Pseudomonadota; class Alphaproteobacteria; order Rhizobiales; family Beijerinckiaceae; genus Roseiarcus. The sequence goes on along the minus strand of CAWHIL010000003.1, from coordinate 987,403 downwards.
GCCTGCATGAGCGGAGGCTGCCTTGCCCGGCGCGCCTGTCCCGTCGGCGCCGCCGAGGCGCAAGGCCCCGAGCAGGCGTCATTCACGATGCGCGCTTTCCGTCGCGCCGTCGCGCCTTAAGACGAAGGCGGATTGCGCGCCGTGACGATCCATACCGCCGCGCCGAGCGGCACGCGGTCGCCCTCGGCGCGGTCGGCGAGCGCCGCCCGGATTTCCACCACCGCGGCCTCGCGCGTTTCGTGCGGCACATCCCTCAAGAGTTTGGCGGTCGGTCCGATCGTCAGCGCCCCGGTCACCGCGGCGTCGAGCCCCTGGCCCGTCGCCACGTCAAGGGTCAGATCGTGCTCGCTGAGATCGATGTCGGCGAACCCGGCCTCGTCCAGTATGCGCCGCACCCGCGTTGGGTCGGCGAAGGCGAAGGGGCCGGGCGTCTCAGGGTGTGTCTCGGGCAGGGGGGGCGCGTGCTTGCGCGCGGCGCGCATCGGCACGACCACCCATTCGTTCGCCTTCGCCTCGCGCCAGGTGGCGAACACGAGCCGGCCCCCCGGCTTCATGCCGGCGCGGAGGTTCGTGAAGGCCTGGACCGGATCGGCGAAGAACATCACGCCGAACCGGGACGCGACGACGTCGATCTCGCCGGGCGGAAGCCCGTAGGTCATCGCGTCGGCGTAGACGAAACGCGCCGAAGCGTCTTCGGGCGCAAGTTCGCGCGCCCGCCTGACCATCGCTTCCGAGACGTCGATGCCGAGCACCTCGCCCTCCGGCCCGACCTGGGCGGCAAGTTCGAACGTCGTCGATCCGCAGCCGCAGCCGATGTCGATGACGAACTCTCCGGGTTTTGCGCCGGCGGCGGCGACGAGCCGTTCGGACACGGGCTGCAGAAACGCGTCGTTGCGCTCCTGATGATCGATCCACGGCTTGACCGCCGGGCTGTTCCAATATTCGGCGTCGAGCGCGCCTGGGACGCGAGCAGTTTCTGTGGACATGTGCGCCTCCTCCATCATGCCGGCGAAGCCAGCGGCTTGCCCTTCTCGACCACGAAGGTCGCGGCGATCACGGTCTTGGCCGGCCCGTTCTTGCCGCCGTGCGGGACGCCGGTCGGGACCTGATAGCTGTCGCCGGGCTTGAGGCTGACCGCGGCTGCGTCGCCGATGGCGAGATCGGTCCCGCCCGCCATGACGTAGGCGGATTCGATTCCCGGATGCGTATGACGGGCGATCGGCGCGTCGGGCTCGATCTCGACCAGCGCCTCGATCGTGACGTAGCCGTCCATGGGCCCATCGGTCTGCTTGAGCAGCGTCCGCTTCAGCCCCGAGGTCGGGGCGTTTTGCGCCTCGACCCCGGTCGCCAGAAATCCGCCGGCCGCGCACAGAGCGCAGGCGGCGAAGGCGCGTCGGGTCACCATTGTTCTTTTTCCTCCCAGTTCACGCCGTTCCTCCCATTCCGAATTTTATTCCGCCGCCTCCGGCGCCCGCTCGAGATGCGGGTCGTGGCCGAGCGCCAGCGTGATGACGAGCGCGACGAGCGCGCAGGCGGCGATCGCGACGAGCCCCCACAGAAAGCCGCCCGTCGCATCCTTGATCCAGCCGATGGCGAAGGGGCCGAAATAGCCCGAGAGGTTGCCGATCGAATTGATCGCCGCGATGCCCGGCGCGACCGCCCCGCCCGCGAGGAAGGCGGTCGGCAGGGTCCAGAAGATCGGCAGCGAAGCGAACACGCCGAAGGCGCCGACGGTGATCGCGAGCATCTTCAGGACGGGATCGTCGAGGAACGCCGAGCCGCCGATGCCGACGGCGGCGAGCGCCAGCGCGACCGCGAGGTGCATCGTCCGCTCGGCCGACTTGTCGGAGCGCATTCCCCACCAGACCATGCCGACGAAGCCCACGACATAGGGGATGGCGTTGACCCAGCCCGTCATCGCGATCGTGAGCCCGAAGCCCTTGATGATCGTCGGCAGCCAGAACCCGATCCCGTAGAGGCAGGCGACGGCGCCGAAATAGACGAGCGACAGCGCCAGCACCCGACCGTCGGCGAGGCTCGCGAGCGCGCTTCCTGGCGAAACGTGCTCGCGCCGCTGATCCTCGAGCGCGAGGCGGCGCTGCAGCCAGGCGCGGCCCTCGGGTTCGAGCCAGGTCGCGTCGGCGGGCCGGTCCGTCAGATAGAAGAAGGTGACGAAGCCCAGCAGGAGCGACGGCAGCGCCTCGACGATGAAGAGCCACTGCCACCCTTTGAGGCCGCCGGCTCCGTCGAGGCCCAGGAGGGCGGCCGACACCGGTGAGCCGAGCGCCGACGACAGCGGAATCGCCGCCATGAAATAGCCGACGATGCGCGCACGATGCGACGCCGGGAACCACAGCGTCAGGAAGAAGATGATGCCCGGGAAGAAGCCGGCCTCCGCGAAGCCGAGCAGCACCCGCAGAAGATAGAACGTATGCTCGGGCGAGAGCCCCGTCGCGGCGGCGATATTGGGGATGAACGCCATCGCGCCCGACACGATCCCCCAGCTCAGCATGATGCGCGCGATCCAGCGCCGCGCGCCGACCTTGTCCATGATGATGTTGGAGGGCACCTCGAACAGGAAATAGGCGAGGAAGAAGACGCCGGCGCCGAAGCCGTAGGCGGTCTCGGAAAGGCCGAGCTCCTTGTCCATGGTCAGCTTGGCGAAGCCGACGTTCACCCGGTCGAGATAGGCGACGAAATAGCAGAGGACGAGGAACGGTATGAACCGCCAGGCGATCTTGCTCAGCGTGCGCGCCTCGAGGCCGTCGGCCATGTCGTCCCCTCCTCGTCGCCTCCCCGCGCGCCCTATCCGAGCCCGCGCGAAGGGATTTTGACCGGAGATTCTCCGGTAGCGCAAGTCTTTCCCCATTCCGGACGAGGCCGTTGCCCAATCGCCGCCGATGCGGCATGACGTTCGGCAGGGAGCGGCCGTTCGGGAGGATGACCCATGGCGAAGAGTGCTAAGGCCGCAAGACCGTCCGCGCCAGGCGCGGCGTACGACGACATCAAGCGCGTGCCGACGGAAGACGAGGTGAGGGAGCGGGCCCATGAGATCTGGGTCGCCGAGGGAACGCCGGAGGGGCGCGAGGTCGATCACTGGATGCGCGCCCGCCGGGAGCTGGAGCGCGAGGCCGGCCTCGAGTGACGGGGCCTCGCCGCCGTTAAGCGGACGTCACATTGCTGTGAAGGGATGAAGCGAGGCCGGGGGGCTGAGACCATCCTTTTGACAGGAGCCGGCGGTATGTCAGACGCGAAGGACGGCGGCGAAGTCCCTGGGAGCAAGCCGCTTGACGAGGCCGAGGAGCGCCGTGTGCGCGAACGCGCCTACGAGATCTGGGAGGAGGAGGGTTGCCCCGAGGGCCGCGAGCTCGACCATTGGCTGCGGGCGGCGCGGGAGCGCCTTGCCGACCAGAACCTGGTGTTCGCGGCAGGCGAAATCTCCTCGTTGAGCGAACCCGACTGAAAGCGCGCCGGTCCACGGCGCCGAGGTAAGAGGAGACTGGGCTATGTCACAAGTCGTGTCCGATAAGCGGGTCCCGTCCAGGAAGCAGGCGCTGTCGGCGGACGAGGCCCGCCTGATCGACGCCTACTGGCGCGCCGCCAATTATCTTTCCGTCGGGCAGATCTACCTGTTCGATAATCCGCTTTTGAAGACGCCGTTGCGCGCCGAGCACGTCAAGCCCCGCCTGCTCGGCCACTGGGGCACGACGCCCGGGCTCAATTTTCTCTATGCGCACCTCAACCGGCTCATCAAGAAGCACGACCTCGACATGATCTACGTCACCGGCCCCGGCCACGGCGGCCCGGCGCTGGTGGCGAACGCCTATCTCGAAGGGACCTACAGCGAGGTCTATCCCAATATCTCCGAGGACGAGGAGGGGATGAAGCGGCTCTTCACCCAGTTCTCGTTCCCCGGCGGCATTCCGAGCCACGTCGCCCCGGAGACGCCGGGCTCGATCCACGAGGGCGGCGAGCTCGGCTACGCCCTCAGCCACGCCTATGGCGCGGCCTTCGACAATCCCGACCTCATCGTCGCGGCGGTCGTCGGCGACGGCGAGGCCGAGACCGGCCCGATGGCGACGAGCTGGCACTCGAACAAATTCCTGAGCCCCGTCCGCGACGGCGCGGTGCTGCCGATCCTGCATCTCAACGGCTACAAGATCGCCAATCCGACGGTGCTCGCGCGCATTCCCCACGAGGAGCTTGACGCGCTCTTCCGCGGCTACGGCTATCACCCTCATTTCGTCGAGGGCGACGACCCGGCGACGATGCATCAACTCATGGCCGAGACGCTCGACACGGTCGTGCGCGACATCCGCCGTATCCAGGCAGACGCGCGCAAGAACGGTTTCACCAAGCGTCCGACGTGGCCGATGATCGTCATGCGGACGCCAAAGGGCTGGACCTGCCCGAAGTTCATCGACGGCAAGCGCGAGGAAGGCTACTGGCGCGCCCATCAGGTGCCGATGGGCGACATGGGGAAGCCCGAGCACGTCGAGATCCTCGAGAGCTGGATGAAGAGCTACCGCCCCGGCGAGCTGTTCGACGACAGCGGCAAGCTCCGTCCGGAAATCGCCGCGCTCGCGCCGGCCGGAACCCGGCGCATGAGCGCCAACCCGCACACCAACGGCGGCGCCGTCCTGCGCGACCTGAAGCTGCCCGACTTCCGCGACTACGCCGTCGAGGTCAAGCAGCCTGGAACCGCGATCGCCGAAGCGACTCGCGTCATGGGCACGTTCCTGCGCGACGTGATGAAGCTCAACCTGGCGGCGAAGAACTTCCGTCTGTTCAGCCCGGACGAGAGCAATTCCAACCGCTGGCAGGACGTGCTCGAGGTGACGAACCGCGCCTGGGTCGCCGAGACGGTCGATTACGACGACCACCTCGCGGCCGACGGCCGGGTGATGGAGATGCTCTCCGAGCACCAGTGCCAGGGCTGGCTCGAGGGCTACCTGCTCACCGGCCGGCACGGGTTCTTCTCGTGCTACGAGGCCTTCATCCACATCATCGATTCGATGTTCAACCAGCACGCCAAGTGGCTGAAGGTGTGCAACGAGATCGAGTGGCGCCGACCGATCGCCTCGCTCAACTATCTCTTGTCGAGCCTCGTCTGGCGGCAGGACCACAACGGCTTCTCGCATCAGGACCCAGGTTTCATCGATCACGTCATCAACAAGAAGGCCGAGGTCGTCCGCGTCTATCTGCCGCCGGACGCCAACACGCTCCTCTCGATCACCAACCATTGCCTCAGGACCCGCAACTGCGTGAACGTCGTCGTGGCGGGCAAGCAGCCCGCGCCGCAATGGCTCAACATGGATCAAGCGATCAAGCACTGCACCGCGGGCTTGGGCATCTGGGAATGGGCGAGCTCCGACAAGGGGGGCGAGCCCGACGTCGTGATGGCCTGCTGCGGCGACGTGCCGACCATCGAGACGCTGGCCGCCGTCGAACTCTTGCGCCAATACGCGCCGGACGTGAAGGTGCGGGTGGTCAACGTCGTCGACCTCATGCGCCTGCAGCCGCCGAGCGAGCATCCGCACGGGATTGCCGACCGCGACTTCGACGCGCTCTTCACCGTCGACAAGCCGATCATCTTCGCCTTCCACGGCTATCCTTGGCTCATCCACCGCCTCACCTACCGCCGACACGGTCACGACAACATCCACGTGCGCGGCTACAAGGAGGAGGGGACGACGACCACGCCCTTCGACATGTGCGTGCTCAACGACATCGACCGTTTCCACCTGGTCGACGACGTGATGGACCGCGTTCCCGGCCTCGCCACGCGCGCGGCCTACGCCAAGCAGGCGATCCGCGACAAGCTCGTCGAGCACAAGTGGTACATCCGCCGTCATGGGGATGACATGCCCGAGATCAAGGATTGGGTATGGGGCGGCAAGGGCCACGTCGCGAGCGGCGCGACCTCGACCGGCGGCGACAACGTCTGACGGCGGCAGCGGCTTCCGTCCCGTCTCGAGGCGCGCACGGGTTCGCCCGCCGCGCCAAACGTATCAACCGTCGGGGAGCGCGGATTCGATGGCGGAGGCAGGCGCGGCGATCAGGGAGTTGAAGCTGGCGACGCCCGACGAGGCGGCGATCCTCAGGGCCTACGGCTGCGAACAGCTTCGCTTCGCCGGCGCGCCTGACGCGCTTTATGAGCGTCACCTCAAGCACGACAACGTCGTGGCGCTGGCGCACGCCGAGCCGCGCGAACGGTTCGAAGCCGCGGCGCGCGCAATTCGCGATATCCTCACCGACCGCTGGCTCGCGACCGACGCGGCCTACCGGCGCGTCAATCCGAAGCGGGTCTATTACATCTCGATCGAGTTCCTCATCGGCCGGTCGCTCGCCAGCAACGTGATGAACCTGATGCTCGATCCGGTCGTCTCGCAGACCTTCGACGAGCATGGCCGGACCTGGATGGAGCTTCTCGACCAGGAGCCGGACGCCGGCCTCGGCAACGGCGGCCTCGGCCGGCTTGCGGCCTGTTTTCTCGACTCCATGGCGACCATGGAGCTGCCGGCGATGGGCTATGGCCTGCGCTACGAGCACGGCATCTTCCAGCAGACCATCCGCAACGGCTGGCAGGAGGAGAAGCCGGACAACTGGCTCATGCATCCCGACCCCTGGGAGGTCATCCGTCCGCTGCGACGGGTCGAGGTGAAGCTCGGCTGCTCGATCGAGTTGCAGGGCGGCGCGATGCGCCTCGTTCCGAACCAGCCCTCGACGCTGATCGGCGTGCCCTACGACCGGCCGGTCGTCGGCTACGGCGGCAAGACGATCAACACGCTCAGACTCTGGAGCGCGTCGGCCTCGGACTCGTTCGACTTCCAGCGGTTCAGCGAGGGCGACTTCGTCGCCTCGATGGCCGGCGCGCTCGGAGCGGAATCGCTGACCCGCGTCCTCTATCCTGACGATTCGACCCAGCAGGGCCGGGGCCTCCGGCTCCTGCAGGAATATTTTCTCGTCGCCTGCTCGCTCGCCGACGTCGTGCGCCGCTTCCGCGAGCAGAACGCGGACTGGCGGGCGCTGCCGGAGAAGGCGGCGATCCAGCTCAATGACACCCACCCGACGCTCGCCGTCCCCGAACTGATGCGCATCCTCCTCGACGGGGCGGGAATGAGCTTCGACGACGCGTTCGATCTCACGAAGCGCACCCTCGCCTACACCAACCACACCCTGCTTCCCGAGGCGCTCGAGCGCTGGCCGGTCGAGTGGGTGAAGAGGATCGCGCCGCGCCTCGTCGAGATCGTCTTCGAGATCAACCGGCGGCTGCTCGACGACATCCGGACGCGCTATCCGAACGACGCCGGACGCGCCGCGCGGGTAAGCCTGATCGAGGAGGGGCCGGAGCAGCACGTGAGGATGGCGAACCTCGCCGTCGTCGGCTCGCACAGCACGAACGGCGTCGCCGAGATCCATTCCCGGCTCCTGCGCACGATGACCTTGAAGGATCTCGCCGAGGCCTTTCCCGACCGCTTCAACAACAAGACGAACGGCGTCACGCCGCGGCGCTGGATCAGGCTCGCCAATCCCACGCTTTCGGAGGCCGTCACGGCCGCCATCGGCGATGGCTGGGTGACCGACCTCGCCGAGTTTCGCAAACTGAAGCCGCTCGTCGAGGACGCCGCCTTCCGCGAGAGCGTGCACAAGGCCCAGCGCGCCGGAAAGGCGCGCTTCGCCGAGTGGCTGAAAAGCTCGCTCGACGTATCGGTCAGCCCCGACGCGATCTTCGATTGCCAGGTCAAGCGCATTCACGAGTACAAGCGCCAGCTTCTGAACGCGCTGAGAATCGTCGTCCTCTACCAGCGCCTGCTCGCCAATCCGGGCGACCCGGTCGCGCCGCGGGTGTTCTTCTTCGCCGGCAAGGCGGCCCCCGCCTATCGGATGGCCAAGATCATCATCAAGTTCATCAACAACCTCGCGCGCACGATCGACGCCGATCCCGAGGTGCGGGGCAGGCTCAAGGTCGTCTTCCTGCCCGAGTACAACGTCTCGCTCGCCGAGCGCATCATTCCGGCCGCCGACGTCTCGAACCAGATCTCGACCGCGGGTTACGAAGCGAGCGGCACGAGCAACATGAAGTTCATGATGAACGGCGCGCTGACGCTGGGCACCCGCGACGGCGCGACGATCGAGATGGCGGAGGAGGCGGGCGAGGAAAACTTCTTCCTCTTCGGCCTGACCGCCGACCAGGTCGAGGAGAGCCGCTCCTGGTACAATCCCCGCTGGCACTACGATCACGATCCGGAGACGCGCAAGGCGCTCGACCTCATCTTCTCCGACGCTTTCAGCAAAGACGAGCCCGGCGTGTTCGAGCCCTTGCGCGTCGAGCTTCTCACCGGCGGCGATCAGTTCATGAACCTAGCCGATCTCCGCTCCTATCTCGAGGCCGACGGGCGCCTGACGGCGCTCTGGCGAGACCCTCATCAATGGGCGCGCAAGGTCATCCTCAACATCGCGGCCTCCGGCAAGTTCTCGAGCGACCGCACCATCGGCGAGTACGCGACCGAGATCTGGGGCGCGAAGCCTTGCGCGGTGGCGGGGTAGCGCGGCGGGGCGGGGTAGGGCGGCGGGGCAGGGCAAAGCCGACGTCCGTCGCCACCGCGACCCCGCGTCGTGAGGCCCGGGCCTGCGCCGCGCGCGCGTCGCTTGCGGGCCTGACGCGCCCCTGCGCCTGCAGCGGCGGAAATGAGGCTAGACGATTGGCTCCGGTTGTCGGGCAAGAAACGCCGTTCGCTCCTCCAACCGGTCGCGGATCACCTCAACCTGATTGCGGCGATCAAGCCAAGGCGAGATCGCGCTACGAACTCTCGACCCCAATTCACCGAGGCCGCCGTAGGGAGCAATCGGGGCGCAAGGAGTTCCGTCAGTCGCTGGGACCCCATGCGTGCGCAAATACGCTGCAAAATTGACTGCGCGATCGTCGACCTCCAACAGGGTCTCGACCGGCGCGCCTTCCGCACGGATGACGTCGTGACTTTCCAGCTTGATGTTGAAATACTCCAGCTCGGCGAATTCGGGCGCCTCGAAGCGCCTGATTGTCGTGCCGTTGATCAGGCTTCCAACCGGGATCAGGACGCCGTCGACAAATACCGCGTGCCACTCGGAAAGGCAGAGGTCGGCGTGCGGAACGCCCGGCGCCAAGGCTGAGCGCGCAACTCGAATCGGCTGGACAGCCTTCACCCATGGCTTCGAGGGGTCGCTCTTCTTAAAAGGATGGCGCGTGATCCACTGGATCCGACGCGGTCCGCCAAACAATGTCGGCAGCTCGTCTCCGACCGCGAGCTCTTCAATCTTGCGGTCGCCGCTGGCGGTTTCAATGGTCGTGCCCCTCAGGAAGCACGGGGAGCCGCCGCCGCCGCCGCTCTGCTGTTGCCCGCCTTGCCCAAACAGCAAGTTCAGCAACCATTGCAACCATGACACGCCCTGCGGCGGCCCGCTCTGACCGGCAACGCCACGGGTGACCGCCGCGGCGTTCGCGACGACCGCCGACGCCAGAACTGCGCCGATCCTGAGGATGCTGCGGCGGGTTCGCTCGTTCGCCGGTCCTGACGTCCCCAAGTTGCTCATGAGATCCCCCTGGCGAACAGATGGTTAACGCTCTGTAACAGAGAGCCGCGCGGCCTCAGAGATGTCAAGATTTGCTGGGCCCTGCGGGCCTGATCTTTCGAGGTAGGCGCGGCGATCGTCTGCAAAAATTCCGCCGCAAGCCTGCGTCGCCTCCTTGCCCACGGCTGGCTTCCAGCGGGAGCGAGGGCGTCGTGGGCGGCCTGGAGGCTGGCTTCTCGCCGCGAGTCGCTCCGCGGCCTCTCGACCCGGCGCGTCGCGCGCCTTTGAACCTGACAACGCAGAGTAGCCGCACTAGGATGGCCCGGGTTGAACCTCGCGGAGGCTTCGTCGGATGCGTGTGCGTCTCTTGGCCATAGCCGCAGGCGTCTGCCTTGCCGGGCAGGCGTGGGCGGACGACGCGCAACCGGGCGCCGATTCTCAGTCCGGATATGTCACGGTGACCCCCCACAAGCCGGCTCAGACGGCTCCGCCCGCTTCGCCCCGCCATGCAAAGACGCACGCGTCTCGGGAGAGCGCAGCTGCGGCGCAGACGAACGATGCCGCCCCGCGCCCCCGACCGGTTCCGGCGCCGCCGCAGAGCCAGACCTCGTTCACCGGCGGCTGGAAAGCCTCTAGCGACCAGGGCAACGGCTTCATGGGCGGTCTCAAGATCGGCTTCTAGCCGGCTTCGTTCGTGATGGTTCACGTTCGGCGCGATCGCGCGCATTCGAACTCCAGGCAAGCTTTGCGCTCTTCGACGCCGCCCACGCCGGATCGCTTCCTCAATACGCGGATTTGCCGGTTGACTTGAGGCCCGGCCGCTCCTCCTAGTCGCCGAGCCATGGAACGGCGATGCCAAGCGACGAGATAGCCAGGACGAGCGGCGGCAATTCGGCCACGCTCCTGCGGGCGCTCGCGGTCTGGGGGCCGGGCGTCCTCGTCATGCTCGCCGACACAGACGCGGGCAACGTCGTCACCGCCGCGCAGGCCGGCGCCCAGTGGGGCTACCGTCTCCTGCCGCTCGTACTTCTCCTCATCCCGATGCTCTACCTCGTCCAGGAGCTGACGGCGCGGCTCGGCGTTTTTACGGGGCGCGGTCACGCCGAACTGATCCGCGAGCGCTACGGGCTCGGCTGGGCGCTCGTCGCGGTCGCGGGGCTCGCGGTGGCGGCGATCGGCTCGCTCGTCACCGAGTTCACGGGCGTGGCGGGGATAGGCGAACTCTTCGGCCTTTCGCGCTCCCTGACGCTGCCGATGGCGGCCGGCGCCGTACTCGCGATTGTCCTCACCGGCTCCTATCGGCGGGTCGAGCGCGCGGCCATCGTCATCGGCCTCTTCGAGCTCGCATTCTTCGCCGTCGCCTGGGCTGCGCGACCGAGCCTTGCGGCGATGGCGGGCGACGCGATCCGCCTGCCGTTCGGCGACCGCGCCTTCCTCTACATGGCCGCGGCCGTCATCGGGGCGACTTTCAACCCGTGGATGGTGTTCTACCAGCAGTCGGCGACGGTCGACAAAGGCCTCACGCCCGGGGATCTCGGCCATGCGCGGAGCGACACCGCGATCGGCGCGGTCCTCACCCAATGCCTGACCGGCGCCGTGCTGATCGCCGCCGCCGCGACCTTCTTTTACGGGAGCGGGCCGAAGACCCTCGACAGCGTCGGGGCGATCAGCGCGGCGCTGACGCCGGCGCTCGGCGCCGTCGCCGGCAAGGTGGTGTTTGGCGCAGGCGTGCTCGGCGCCTCGCTGGTCGCGGCCATCGTCGCTTCGCTGGCGCTTGCCTGGGGGGTCGGCGAGATCGCCGGCTTCAAGCGCACGCTCGAGACGCGCCCCTTCGCGGCCGGCTGGTTCGCCGGCGTCTACGCGCTCTGCGTCCTGGGCTCTGCCTTCGCGGTCTGGGCGGCCAGCGACCTCGTCTGGCTCAACATCGCGGCCCAGGTCATGAACGTGTTCCTCCTGCCGGTCGTGGTGGGCTTCCTCGTTGCGCTCGCGGCGACCGTGCTGCCGGAGCCGTGGCGGCTCAAGGGCGCGCGCCTGTGGGTGACGGCCGGCGTTTGCGCGCTTGTCTCGGCGGTGGGGATCATCGGCGGGATCGCGGGGCTGATCTGAGGTCTTGCGGACGGCGGATTGACACCGCTCTCAATGCAGCTTTTTTCGGCCATCGCGAAGACGAGCCTCAGCAACGATCACGCACCCGACGACGGCGCCGCCGTTCAAGGGTAAGAGCTTGCGTGATATGGTGAACGCGTTCGGGGACGATGGGTGAAGACCGAGTGGGACGAGGCGAAAAGCCGTAGCAATTTCGCCAAGCACGGCTTACGTCTCGAATGGGCCGACTTTGCCGACTGGACGCGGGCGGCAATTCGCCCCGACGTTCGCAAAGACTATGGCGAAGACCGTTTCGTCGCCTACCTCCCGTTCGGGGGCAGGCTGCATATGGTATGCTACACTGACCGGGGCGACGCCCGGCGTTACATCAGCTTTCGCAAGGCAAACGAGCGCGAGATCAAAAGGTATGGTTAGGCCGCTCACGAACAGGGATGGCGACATAATTCGGCTGATGACGCGGGCCGAAGCCGCGGAGCTGCGCCCTGTCGCCGAAGTCGATCCCGACATGCTTGCGGCTGTCGCCGAAGGGCGCAAGGCGCTTGAGATGCAGGGCGTCACGCTTGAAACGATCGAGGCGAAGATTGCCGAGTTGGCCAAGGCCAAGCCCAAGGGCGCGAAAGCCAAGGCGGCGGCTCGCAAGGGCGTGAAAGCGGCTCGCAAGAGCAAGGCGAAAGCGAGTGCGAGTGTCACGGCGAAGGCCAAGGCGGTCTCGCCGAGCGCGGCTCGCAAGGCGGCGGCCAAGCGTGCCGCACGCCGCCGCAACAGTCGCCTGACCGCGAGATCCATGGCGGCAAAGCGGGCGTGATCAGCGGCTAGTCTAAGAAGCGTCTTCGACAGTCCGCCTGACAACTCCCCAGGCGCGCGCCGACGGTATTTGTGATCGATGGCCCAGAAGGGGTGCGCGCGTAGCTTCCCCGACCGCGCGCCCAACCCTTTGAACTCCGCGCCGCCCGCGCGTATTTTCGCTGCCCCAAAAAGACCGCCCGGGAGAGGAAGCGCTTTTGAACGTGATCGTCTACGCCATCCCTGTCTTTATCCTGCTGATGGTCGCGGAGTTCGCAATTGGCGTCAGGACGGGGCGCAACGTCTACCGTCTAAACGACGCGGTCGGCTCTCTGACGGCGGGCATTCTGAGCCAGATCTCCGGCGTCTTCTTGCTGGCGCTGAGCGTCGGAATTTACATCCTCGTCTACAACCATTTCGCGCTTCTTCCGCTTCCCGCCGGCGACTGGCGCGTCTGGGTCGGCGCGGTCGTCGCCTACGATTTCTTCTACTACTGGAACCACCGCATCGACCACGAGGTCGGCCTGTTCTGGGCGGCGCACGTCGTCCATCATCAGAGCGACCAGTTCAACCTCTCGACCGCGCTCCGGCAATCGAGCACCGGCAGCCTGCTCGGCTGGATCTTCTATCTGCCGATGGCGGTCGCCGGCGTGCCGCCGGTCGTCTTCGTCGCCGCCGGCCTCATCGACCTTCTCTACCAGTTCTGGATCCACACCGAACTCGTCGGCCAACTCGGCTGGTTCGATCGGGTCTTCGCTTCGCCCTCGAACCACCGCGTCCATCACGGGGTCAACGACCAGTACCTCGACAAGAACTACGGCGGCATCTTCATCCTGTGGGACCGCCTGTTCGGCACCTTCGAGCCCGAGGTCGAGAGGCCGGTGTTCGGCGTCCGCGGCGGCATTTCGACCTTCGATCCGGTCGGGGCGAATCTCGCCTATTACCGCACGATGGCAGACCTCTGCCGGCGCGCGACCGACCCCGCGGACAAGCTCCGCGTCTGGTTCGCCCCGCCCGGCTGGGTCCCGGCGAACATGCGCGCGGCCGCGCCGCCGCCGCCCTTCGACCTCGCCGCGGTCCGACCCTACGATCCCCCCTCAGGCCGCGCGGCCGAGGTCCTCGTCTTCGCGGCGCTGATCGCGATGATCGGGGCGACGGCCGCCTTCCTCGCCGCCGCGTCGAGCCTCCCGCTCATGAACGGGCTTGCCGTCTTCGCCGCGCTCGCTGCCTCGCTCTGGGCGATGGGGGCGCTACTCGACGGGCGCGTCGCAATCCTCGAGGCGCTTTTCGTCTTCGCCGCGGCGCTCACTTGCGCCGCCGTCGCGCTCGGCTGGGGGATCGTCGATGACCTGGCGAAGCCCCTCGCGCTCGTGGCCCTCATCGCCTCCGTCGTGCCGCGCGCCGGCGACGAGTTCGTCAAGCGCCTCGTGCTCGGCGCGCTTGCCGCCTCGCTTGTCGGCGACATCCTTTTGTTGTCGCCCTCCCTTTTCCTCCCCGGCCTCGTCGCCTTTCTCGTCGCGCAGGTTCTCTACGTGGTCGCCTTCGCCCGCGGCGTCGGCTTCCTGCCCTCGCGCCTCGGCGCCGCAGGCGTCGGGATCTTCTGCGCCGCCGTCCTCATCCTGATCTGGCAGGGGATCGCGCCGGCCCTGCGCGCGCCCGTCGCCGCCTATGTGGCGATGCTCGGCCTCATGGTCGCGCAAACGATAGGCCGCGCGACTGTCCGCAAGGACAAGGCGTCGGTCCTTGTCGCCATCGGCGCGGCCGCCTTCATGGCCTCCGACCTGACGCTCGCGCTGACCACTTTCGCCGGCGCATCGGCATCGCTGGCGCAGGCGACGCTGCCCACCTACTATCTGGCGCAGGGGCTGATCGCCTTCTTCATCCTGCCGAGACGGAGCGCCGCATGACAGAGGCCCGCAAAGGCGTCTGCGTCGTTATCGGGGCCGGCGACGGCCTCGGCGCGTCAATCGCCCGCGCCTTCGCCCGCGAGGGGCTCGCAGCCGTCGTCACCCGCCGCGCCCGCCATCTCGACGAATTGCGGGCGCTCGCTTCGCGCCTCCGCGCCGAGGGATGCGAAGCGCACGCCTTCGGGCTCGACGCGCGCAAGGAAGCCGACGTCGTCGCCTTCTTCGACGAGGTCGAACAGCGCATCGGACCGATCGAGGTGCTGGCGTTCAACATCGGCGCCAACGTGCGCTTTCCCGTCGTCGAGACGACGGCGCAGGTCTATGCGAAGGTGTGGGAGATGGCCGCGTTCGCCGGCTTCCTCGCCGGCCGCGAGGCGGCGCGGGTCATGGCGCCCAGGGGGCGGGGGACGATCCTCTTCACCGGAGCGACCGCGAGCGTGCGCGGCGGCGCCGGATTCTCCGCCTTTGCCGGCGCCAAACATGCGCTGCGGGCGCTCGCGCAATCTCTGGCCCGCGAAGTCGGGCCGAAGGGCGTGCATGTCGCCCATGTCGTCGTCGACGGGGCGATCGACGGAGCCTTCATCCGCGGCCTTCTGCCCGACGCCGCCGAGAAGCGCGCTCGCGAGGAAATTCTCGTCCCCGACGAGATCGCGAAGAACTACGTCTGGCTGCACAGGCAGGCGCGCAGCGCCTGGACGTTCGAGATGGACTTGAGACCCTGGACGGAGACCTGGTGATGCAGCCTGCCATCGAATTCATCTTCGACTTCGCGAGCCCCAACGCCTATCTCGCCTGGCGCGCGCTGCCGCCCATGCTCGAGCGCACCGGCGCGCGGCTCGTCATCCACCCCTGCCTGCTGGGAGGGATCTTCAAGGCGACCGGCAACCAAGCGCCGTTCATCGCCTTCGCCCCCATCAAGGGCAAGTTCGAGTACGAGCGGCTCGAAATCGCCCGCTTCGTCGCACGGCACCGTCTGACGAAGTTCCGCCTGAACCCGCATTTCCCGGTCAATTCGCTGATGCTGATGCGGGGTTACATCGCCGCGTGCGATGCGGGCCATGGACCGGCATTTCTCGAGATGGGCCTCAAGGGCATGTGGGAGGACGGGCTCAAGATGGACGATCCCGCGGTTCTCAAAGGGGCGATCGAGGCCGCCGGGCTCGACGCGGCGGCGCTCTTCACAGCCGCCCAGAGCGACCAGGTCAAACAGAAGCTCGCCGACAACACCGCGGGCGCGGTCGCACGCGGCGCGTTCGGCATCCCGACGTTCTTCGTCGGCTCGGAGATGTTCTTCGGCAAGGAGCGCCTGGCCCAAGTCGAGGAAGCGGTCGAGGCGGCGAAGGCGGCGTGAGCGCACGGCGCGTTGAGACGGAGGAGCGACCGCGTCCCTTCTCCCTGCCTCTTGCGGGGAGAAGGTTAGGATGAGGGGCCGAGTGAGTTCGCGGCAAATCCCCTCGCCCCTCACCCCAGCCCTCTCCCCGCAAGCTGGGCGAGGGGGCGCGGGGTCGCCGGCTTAGCCGTCACTCGCCCGCTTCGCCGTGCAACTCGGACTTGTTCCCCTCGTTGTCCTCGTAGCCGAGGTCGACCTTCTCGCGATCGAAGGCGAGCGTCCATGTCCGCGTCTCGCTGTGGCCGAGGATCCGCCACTCGACCTTGAACGTATGGTCGTCGAGCCAGGCGCCGCGCACGGCGTTCACACCGTAGGAGGCCGGGCTCTTCGCGTAGCGCCCGTCGAGGCCGATCGATCCCGAAATCCGGGAGAGCGGCCGGTCGAGCCTCTGCGTCGCGGTCGCGATCTCCCACGACGGAACGGGGTCGGCAAGGTTCAAGGTGAACGACTTGAGATGGAAGTCGTTGTCGGCGAAGCGGTAGACCTTCCCCGATAGGGTCTTCGCCAACGCCGGCGTCGGGCCGACGGCAATGGCCTTCTCCGTCGCGGCCCTTTCGATCGACTGAGCGAGCAGCGCTTCAGCCGCAGGGTCCGCCGGCGCGTCTTTGTCCGAGCGGATCGCGCCGCCGAGGTCGTCGATCAGCCGCTTCGTCGGAAACTCCGCCTCGTCGTCCCCAAGGTAGCCTGTGATCACGGCGACGACGTCGAGTTTCGGTAACACCAATATCTCTTGGGAGTGGCGCCCGAGCGCCATGTAGGCGTCGCGGTCGGGCAGCGACCACCAGAGGTTGCCGTAATGGTAGCCGTCATGCGCCGTGACAGGCCCCGTCCGGGCGCGCTCGACCCACGACGACGGGATGATTTCCTCGCCGTCCCACGCACCCTCGTGCAGATAGAGATAGCCGAGCTTCGCCATGTCGCGCGGCTTGAGATAAAGGCCGGCCTCGCCGTCGGTCACCCCTTGCGCATCCGCTTCTCCCCAGCGGACGCTCGATATGCCGAGCGGCTTGAAGAGTTCGTCGCGGGCGAAATCGAGGGCGTCCTCGCCGGCCTTCCTGGTGATGAGGGCCGAGAGCACATAAGGGTTGCCGCCGTCGTACAGGAAGCGCGCGCCGGGCTTGTCCGACATCGGTTGATTGAGCACGAACGCCGCGCGGTCCGGCGCCTTGTACATCTGGAAAATCGGCTCGTCGGGCCCGTAGCCGTGCTCCTTCCATTGAATGCCCGACGTCATGTCGAGCATGGTCTGGACGGTGATGGCGCGCTTCAAATCGTCGAGGTTGGCGATCTTCTTTTCCGGGAAGAGATCGACGATTCGGTTGTCGACGCTGTCGAGGAGGCCCTTGCGGACCGCGATCCCGGCCAGCGTTCCGATGAAGCTCTTCGTCACCGATCTGAGATCGTGCCGGATGTTCGGCGCGAAGGGCGCGTAAGCGGCCTCGGCGACGATTTGGCCGTGCCGGACGACAAGCAGGCTGTCCTGCCGGTACGTCCCGACGAAATCGACGATGCGGGCGAGCGCCGCCGCATCCATCCCCTGCGCTTCGGGCGTCGAGACCTGCCAGTCCCGGGTCGGCCACGGCGATCGCGAGGCGGGCGGGCAGTCTCCCGCGCTGGCCGCGAGCGCGACGCTTGCGCCGAGGGCGGCGACCAACGCAATCGGCAATGGCTTGAGAGGAAGCATGAACGGCGGTCCCCAGGAACGGGTTCGAGCGTCGGCAGGCGCGCCGGAAAGCCAATGATCGGCTTTCACGGTCGGAATAAGGCTCACGGCGGCGTGAGCACTGCGCAGGGCGCGGCGATCCCAAGCAGACCGAAACGGCCTCTATGTCGTGAAGAGAATTCGGCGGCACGCGCTGCGCGCCGAACCATGGCGGCGGTCGAAACGCAATCAGCCTGCAAGGCGACGACCTGACGGAGAATGTCGGTCGCCCGGACGGCCGAAACTGCGAACGGACGAAAGAAATCCGATCCCGTCGGCGCGCCGCCCGCATTGAGCCGATGTCCGCCCCCGAAGCGCTATGGTGGCACGAATGACCGTGGTGGTATTGCCGCTGTGGCGTAAAATCGCCACCTTCGCCATTGAGATCGAGAATTGCTTAGGTGAACCGCCGTGTCTTCTCCGAATGATTTCCAGGACAGCCAACCGGATCTTACGGTTCCGACCGCTCAGGCCGCGTCGAAATCTCCCCCCCAGGATTTGCCAGGGCCTTCGCGAGCCCCGCATATTTTTGTCGTTACGCCGTACTATCAGGAAGATCTCGAGGTGCTGCGCCGTTGCCACGAGAGTGTGCTCAGTCAGAACGTCGACGCCAGGATCACCCATGTCGTGGTTGCCGACGGGCATGCTCGGATCGAGTTGGACGGGTGGAAAATCGAGCACGTCCGCCTGCCCCGCGCGCATGGCGACTGCGGCAACACGCCGCGCGCGATCGGAGCGATGCTCGCGGCGGCCGAGGATGCGGACTTCATCGCGTGGCTCGACGCCGACAACTGGTACTACCCGGACCACCTTGGAACCATGCTCGAGGCGCTCCGCCAGACGAAAGCGATCGTCGCTTGCTGCCGGCGCGACTATTACACTCCAGACGGGGAGAGATTGCCTATCGATGAGGTCGACGAAAGAGAAAGGAAGCATGTCGACACAAGCTGCATGCTCATTCATCGATTGGCCTTCGGCCTGACGGACATCTGGTTGAGTATGCCGCGCGTACTGTCGCCCATCTGCGATCGGGTGTTCTTCACCGGGGTCCAGCGTCGCAATTGTCTGTGCTGCTTCACGGGGCGCAAGACCGTCGCATATACGACGACCTACGCGCCGCACTATATCTGTGTCGGCAGGGAGCCTCCCGCAAACTCCAAATCCGGCAATTACGAAAATGAATACGCTTATCTTGCTTCCGCAGAGGGCGTGCGCGAAACCGTCAGCCGGATGGGCTTTTGGCCCGGGTAACGGGCGGCCGCGATGCTCCAGAGGGTGCGCCGGACGCCTATCGGCGCGCGCCGATTTGAGGGACCGCGGGCTGCGCTTGATCGAGCCGGACGAGCCTGTACAGTCGAGTCAGACGCGATTTCGGTCATCTCGGGTTGTGGCTAGGGGAGTCAATGGCGAAACGCATTCTCGTGACCGGGGGAGCCGGATTTCTTGGCTCGCACCTCTGTGAACATCTGTTGAACAACGGAAACGAAGTCTTATGTGTGGATAATTTTTTATCTGGTGCACGAAGTAATGTTGTTCATTTACTTGGCAACCCAAAAATGGAGCTGATGCGGCACGACGTGACTTTTCCGCTCTATGTCGAGGTCGACGAAATATTCAACTTGGCCTGTCCGGCTTCACCGATACACTATCAATTCGACCCGGTGCAAACGACAAAAACCATTGTAATCGGCGCGATCAACATGCTTGGGCTCGCCAAGCGGGTCAAAGCGAAGATTCTTCAGACATCGACATCCGAGATCTACGGCGATCCAATCGTGCATCCTCAGAACGAAGAATACTGGGGGAACGTCAATCCGATCGGTCGGCGCTCGTGTTACGAAGAAGGAAAACGGTGCGCGGAAACCCTGTTCTTTGACTATCGGAGGCAGCACAATTTGCCCATAAAGATCGTCCGTATCTTTAATACATATGGACCACGTATGAATACAGACGATGGACGCGTCGTTTCCAATTTCATCGTGCAAGCTCTGCAGGAAAAGGACATCACCATTTACGGACAAGGAACTCAAACGCGGTCTTTCTGCTATGTGGACGACCTTGTCGATGCGCTTGTTCGCATGATGGAGACGCCGCCGGATGTGACCGGTCCTTTCAATGTCGGCAACCCCAGGGAGTTCACCATCCGGGAGCTTGCCGAGCTCATTATCGAAATGACGGGCACAAAGTCCAAAATTCGCTTTGAGCCGCTTCCGTCAGACGACCCACGGCAGCGGAAGCCGGACATTTCAAAAGCGAACTCGGTCCTGAAATGGGAGCCGAAGATTGAGCTTCGAGAAGGACTCACGAAGACGATCGCCTACTTTGAGGACATTCTTCGAACGGAGGGCACGGTCCTGCGCCGACTCAAGGCTTCGACGGTCTAAGGGCGTCCGCGAATCGCGGCCGGCTTCTCAGGCTTCCTGTCCGGCCGCTCGATCATCGCCCGCAAGCCATGACGGCCCGCCCGGAGAGGCTGGCTCGTCCGAGCCATCCTACAATCGTCGTCCCGCGAGCGGCGAGTAGGGCCGCGCCAGCGCCCACGCCATGAGCCGTCCGTCGATCGCGACGAGGCCGAGCCCGATCAGCGTCATCCCCGCGATCGCCTCGACGGTGACGGTCTCGCAGAGAAAGAGCGTCCCGAGCGCCATCGCGCTCACCGGCAGGAGAAAGGTCACGAGCAGCAGGTTGGTCGCGCCCGCCCGCGCGAGGATCTGGAAATAGAGTATGAAGGCGAGCGCGGTGCTCGGAATTGAGATCCCGGCGAACGCCAGCCACACATGCGCGCCCGGCGGCGGCAGGGTCCACGAGCGGTCCACGATTGCGGCGATCGGCATGAGAAGGAGCGCGCTGGCCGTCACCTGGCCGGTCGCGACTTTCAAGGGCGGGACGCCCCGGAAGCGGCGCCCGTAAATGCCTGCCAAGGCGTAAGCTAGCGCCGCGAGAAGGCACGCGGCCTCGCCGACGAAATCGGCGCCGCCGAGCCCGAGAAGCGCCCCCGGGCCGACCAGCACCGCGACTCCCGCGAAGCCGAAGCCCACGCCGGCCGCCTTCGCCCACGTCAGCTTCTCGTTCGAGGTCAGCGCGTGGGCGGCGAGCACGGTGAAGATCGGCGTCGTCGCATTGAGGATCGAGGCGAGGCCGCTCGAAATGCGCGTTTCGCCGAACACGATGAGCGAGAACGGAACGGCGTTGTTCATGAAGCCCATGACGAAGAACGAGCCCCAGAGGCTGGGGTCGCGGGGCATCGGGTCCCGGCGCGCGATCAGGACGAGATTGAGGACGATGGCCGCGAATCCGACGCGCCCGAGCACCACCGTGAAGACCGGCAGCGCGTCGACCAGGATCTTGAAGAAGAAGAACGAGCCGCCCCACGTCGCGGAGAGCGTGAGCAGCATCATCCATTCCGTCGCCCCCATCGTGGGCGCCGTCGGTCGCGAACTCATTGGGGGCCGCGTGGGGTTGAGAAGTCGGGGTCGCCACATGGCGCCTTGTGGCGTTGGCGCGCCACCCGATTCCGACGCCGCCTGACGCTTGTCCCGGGGCGCCATCCGGCGGGGCGCTCGTCATGACTCGCCCACGCCGCCCTCGTGCCCTATGACGGATCGGCGCCCCTCCACGCAAAGCGAAATGTCCGAACTGACCGCGCCCTTCGACACGATCGCTCGCCTCGCCGCCGACCCGTCCGCCTGGGCGGCGCTGGCGACGCTGATCGCCATGGAAGTCGTGCTCGGCGTCGACAACCTCGTCTTCGTCGCGATCCTCGCGGGCCGCGTCGAAAAACAGCGCCGCGCCTTCGCCCGCACGCTCGGCCTCGCGCTGGCGCTCGTCTTCCGGCTCGTCCTGCTCGGCTTCGCCGCCGAGGTCGTGCGCATGACGCAGCCCTTCGCCAGCCTCTACGGCCACGCCTTCTCGGCCCGCGATCTCGTGCTGCTCGCGGGCGGGCTCTTCCTCGTCTGGAAGGCGACCGGAGAGATCCACGACCGCGTCGATCCGGGATCGCACGCGGCGGGGGAGGGCGGCGGCCCCCGCCTCGGCGTTCTGGCGGCCCTCATGCAGATCGTCGTCATCGACATCGTCTTCTCGATCGACAGCATCGTCACCGCCGTCGGCATGACGACCGAATTCCCGATCATGGTCGCAGCCGTCGTTGTCGCCGTCGTCCTGATGATGGTCGCCTCCGGCCCGCTCGGCGAATTCGTAAGGCGCAATCCGACCGTGCTGATGCTCGCCTTGAGCTTCCTCCTGATGATCGGCATGACGCTGATCGCCGACGGCTTCGGATTTCACATCGACCGGGGCTATGTTTATGCGGCGATGTTCTTCTCATCCGTCGTCGAGGCGTTGAACACGCTCGCGCGGCGGAAGCCCAGGAAGAGGAAATGACGCTCGGCTCCCTCGCTCTCTTCGCAGCCGTCTATTTCGCCGCTGTCGCGACCCCCGGGCCGGGGCTCGCGGCGCTGGTGGCGCGGGTGCTCGCCTACGGGCTCGCGGGCGTCGCGCCATTCATCGCGGGCTACGTCGTCGGCGACATGATCTGGCTTCTCGTCGCGGGGACCGGCCTCGCCGCGCTCGCCAACGCCTTCGCCGGCGCCTTCACCGTGATCAAATACGCGGGCGCCGCCTATCTGCTTTTCCTCGCCTGGCGGACCGCGACCGCGCCCGCCACAAGGGGCGAGGCGCCGCCGCCGGCGTCGTGCGGATTTCGCGCCTTCTTCGGCTCGCTGTCGCTGACCCTCGGCAACCCGAAGGTCATGGTGTTCTTTCTGTCGATCATGCCGCTCGTGGTCGACGTGAAGAGTTCTTACTGTCACGACCCTCGGGATGCTCGCCGCGATCTGCGTTCCGATCATCGCGACGACGCTCGCGGCTTACGCGCTCGCCGCCAACCGCGCCCGGGCGCTCTTCCGCTCGGCGAGGGCGATGCGCTTCGCCCACCGCGCCGCGGGCGGCGTGATGGCGGGCGTCGCGGTCGCGATCGCGGCGAGGTAGGCGCGATGTCGGATCTTCTCGCCATCGGCGAGCCTCTGGTCGAACTCGAGCAGGCGGGCGACGGCGCGCCCTTCGTCCAGGGCTTCTCCGGCGACGCGTCGAACGCCATGATCGCGGCGGCGCGGCTCGGGGCCGACGCCGCCATCTTCACCGCCGTCGGGGCCGACCGGTTCGGCCGGGCGCTGACCGAACTCTGGCTGAAGGAAGGCGTGGACGCGAGCCGCGTCGTCGTCAGCGGCGGGGCGCACACTGGCCTTATCTTCCTGTCGCGCGGGCCCGACGGGGCCGAGATCTCGGCCTTGAGGGCTGGCTCGGCGGCGAGCCGCATCGGCGAGAGCGATCTGCCCGTCGACCGCATCAAGGCGACCCGGATCCTGCACGTGACCGGCGCGAGCCAGGCGATTTCGTCCTCGGCCGCCGACGCGGTCTTCGCCGCAATCGACATCGCGCGCGAGGCGAAGAACCTCGTCTCCTATGCGGCGAACGTGAGCCCGAAACTCTGGCCGCTCAGGCGCGCGCGGGCGATCGTGCACGAGGCGATGCGCGCCTCCGACATCGTGTTGATCGGCCTCGACGACGCGCGCGACCTCATGGGCTCGGACGAGCCGGACGCCATCGCCGACTTCTATCTCAGACTTGGCGCTCGCCTCGTCGTGGTGAAGCTCGGCCGCGCCGGCGCGTTCGCCGCCAACGCCGCGCGGCGCGAGCGGGTCGCGCCTTTCGCCGTCGAGCCGGTCGACGCAACCGGAGCGAGCGACGCCTTCGACGGCGCTCTTCTCGCCGAATTCGTCTGCTCCGCCGACCCTTTCGCCGCCGCGCGTTTCGCGAGCGTCGCAGCCCGGCTCTCGACGATGGGTCGCGGCGCGATCGCGCCGCTGCCGCGCCGGGCCGAGGTCGAAGCCGCTATGGCGAGCAACCGATGACGCCCTTCTTTCCGACGCCCGCCGTCGCCTTCGGCTACCTCGTCGCCTGCGTCCTGCTGGCGGCGACGCCGGGCGCCGACATGGCGCTCTTTCTGTCGCGGACGCTCGGCGGGGGCAGGGGGCAGGGGTTCGCGGCGCAGGCGGGGGCGAACCTCGGGCTTGTCGTCCACACCTGCGCGGCGGCGCTCGGCCTCTCCGCATTGCTCGCGGCCTCGGCGTCCGCCTATCAGGCGGTCAAAATCGCGGGCGCGCTCTATCTCCTGTGGCTCGCCTTCAATGCGCTCCGCCACGGGACGGCGCTGAAGCTCAACGCCGAGGGCGGCGCGGCAGGAGGCGTCAGGGGCGCCTTCCTCAACGGCCTCCTCATCAACCTCACCAATCCGAAGATCGTGATCTTCTTCGTGACCTTCCTGCCGCAGTTCATCGCCGCCAGCGACCCGCGCGCGGGCGCAAAACTCTTTATCCTCGGCTTCGGCTTCATCGCGGTCACCACGATCGTCAACGCCATCGTGATCCTCGTCGCCGGTCGCTTCGTCGCGGCGGCGCGGGCGAACCCGCGGGCCTTGCGCCTCTTCGACTATGCCTTCGCCGCCCTCATGAGCGCCTTCGCGCTGAGGCTCGCCTGGAGCGAGAGCCGATGAACACCGTAAGGACGTTGTGCAAATCCCCACCAACTGAGGCTCGGCCCGCGCCTCCGCCCTCAGCGAGCCGCAGCAGCATTGCGCCACCCGGTCATAGTGACCCTCCTTGCCCTGTGCGGCGGCGCGATCCCTTCCCCCTCGGGGGGAAGCGCGAAGCGCGGCCGGATAAGGGCCTGCGCCTAGAGCGCGCGGCGAAAAAGTGGATGCCGGTCTTTCGCAAAAAGCGCGCGGAAATCAGGGAAGCAAGGGCATTTGGCGATTCGACCGAATCGCCAAAAGCTCTTAGCCGCCAAGCGCGCGCGGCGCGCGCAACAGGTCGTGCTCGAAGGCGAGCCACGCGTGGCGGGACTGCTCCCAGGCCGAGAAGGTCGGGGCCGGAAACGTCGGGTCGGCGAAGGCGCCGACCGCGACCCCGATCATCCCTGCAAATTTTTCAGGAAACCAGTACACGGTCGAGCCGCAGGTCGGGCAGAAGTGGCCTTCGACCCGGCCGCCGGTCGCGCCGGTTCGCGCGTAGGATGTGCTCGGTCCCGAGACCTCGACGTCGCTCGCCCGAAAATACGCCCCGGCGCCGAACGGCGCGCCCGTGCGGCGCTGGCATTCGACACAGTTGCAAATCCCCACCAATTGAGGCTCGGCCCGCGCCTCCGCCCTCAGCGAGCCGCAGCAGCATTGCGCCATCCGGGTCATAGCGATCCTCCTGCTTCCTCACCCTGTCGCCGGCGCGATCCCTTCTCCCTCCGGGAGAAGGTGGCGCGTAGCGCCGGATGATGGCCTGCGCCGGGTGCGAAAACAAACAGCGTCGGCGTCGCGTACCCTCACCCTGCCGCTTGCGGCGGCTTTCCTCTCCCGGCGGGAGAGGGGGCGGTCAGTGCGCCAGCGCCTTCATCGCCGCCTCGACGCCGTCGGGGGTGAGCGGGAACATGCGACGCTGAAAGATGTCGGCGATCATCTGGGTCGATTGCGAATAGGTCCAATGGGCCTCGGGCGTCGGATTGATCCAGACGCTGCGCGGCCAGGCGGCGATCGCCCGCGCGAGCCATGCCTTGCCCGGCTCGGGATTGAGGTGCTCGACCGAGCCTCCCGGCGACACGATCTCGTAGGGGCTCATCGAGGCGTCGCCGACGAAGACGACGCGGTGGTCGCGCCCGAAGCTGTTCAGAAGGTCGCGGGTGGCGATCCGCTCCTCGTAGCGGCGCCGGTTGTTCTTCCACACGCTCTCGTAGAGGCAATTGTGGAAGTAGAAGTGCTCGAGCCGTTTGAACTGGCTCTGGGCGGCCGAGAAGAGGTGCTCGGCCGCCTCGACGTGCCAGTCCATCGAGCCGCCGACGTCGAGGAAAAGGAGCACCTTCACGGCGTTACGCCGTTCGGGCCTCAGCTTGACGTCGATATAGCCGCGATCGGCGGTCGAGCGGATCGTGCCGTCGAGGTCGAGTTCCTCGTCCGCCCCCTCGCGAGCGAAGCGCCTGAGCCGCCTCAGGGCCACCTTGATGTTGCGTGGGCCCAGTTCCGCGTCGCCGTCGAAGTCCTTGAATTCGCGCTTGTCCCACACCTTGATGGCGCTCCCGCGGCGGCCCTTGTCCTGGCCGATGCGCACCCCCTCGGGATGGTCGCCGTAAGCCCCGAAGGGCGAAGTCCCTGCGGTTCCGATCCATTTCGAGCCGCCCTGATGGCGGCCCTTCTGCTCGGCGAGGCGCTTGCGGAGCGTCTCCATCAGCTTGTCGAAACCGAGCTTTTCGATCTCCGCCCGCTCCTCGGGGGTGAGGAATTTCTCGGCCATGCGCCGGAGCCACTCCTCGGGCAATTCCTTCGCCTCGACCGCCGCGGCCACGTTCAGGACGCCCTTGAAGGTCGCGGCGAAGACGAGGTCGAAGCGGTCGAGGTTGCGCTCGTCCTTGACGAGGAGAGCGCGCGACAGGCGGTAGAACTCGTCGACCGACCTCTCCGCGAGGTCGCCTTCGAGCGCCCGCATGAGGTCGAGATATTCGCGCGGCGTGACCGGCACCCGCGCCTCGCGGAGGTTGGTGAAAAAGGTCAGGAACATCGGGATTGATCGTAGCGTCCGCCGCGGCCCCCGTGCAATGGTCATCGCTGCTTCAGGGGCCCCGAGGGAACGGATCGGATGGCGGCCGTCGTCGATCGACGCACCTTTGCCCTGCCGCGTTCGGTGGCGCCCGACGTCGAGGTCTTCGCCATCGGCGACCTGCACGGCCGGACCGACCTCCTGCGGGCGCTGCTTGACGAGGCGGCGCTGGAGCCGAGGCGCCGCGAGCGCCGCGTCCTCGTCTTTCTCGGCGACCTCGTCGACCGCGGTCCGGACAGCCTCGGCACGATCGATCTGGCGATCGGCGGCGCCGCCGTCATTCGGGCCGACGAAGCGGTCTTTCTGATGGG
This sequence comes from uncultured Alphaproteobacteria bacterium, assembly GCA_963829505.1. Taxonomy (GTDB): domain Bacteria; phylum Pseudomonadota; class Alphaproteobacteria; order Rhizobiales; family Beijerinckiaceae; genus Roseiarcus. The sequence goes on along the minus strand of CAWHIL010000003.1, from coordinate 961,016 downwards.
CAACCACGAAGCGATGATGCGGCTCGCGCTCGATCCCCGGAGCCCATGGGACCACGCGCTCGAGGCGCTGCAAACCTGGCTGCGCAACGGCGGCGGCGCGGTTGTCAGGGAATTTGCCCGCTTCGACGCCGTGCCCCATGGGCCCGAGGAGCTCCTGACCATCATCCGGGTCGCGCTTCCCGAGCGCATCCGCCTCTGGCTCGGGGGGCTCCAGGCGAACTGGCGCTCGGACGGCGCGCTCTTCGTCCATGCGGGCGTCAACCCGAACATCGAACTCGAACGATTTCTGAGCCGCCCGTGGAACACGCCGCTTTGCGATCTCGACGAGGACATGCACTGGGCCTGGGTGCGCTGGCCCTTCCTCGAAGCTTCCCCCGGAAAGGACGGCTTCGGCGGCTATTTCGTGGTCCATGGCCACACGCCGAACGACGCGAGGCGCAACGCCTCGCACGAGGACCAGATCCGCGCCTTCCGGCTCAATCTCGACGCGGGATCGGGACGCACCGGCGTCGCCAAGATGGGCGTGCTCCGGGGCGACGAGGTCAAGGTGTTCACCGCGCTCGGGCCGACGAACGATATGCTCGGGCCCTGAGGCCCCGCGAAGGCTTGGGCGTTGACACCGCGGCCCGCCTGTTTCCAAAAGGACGTCCGAACTCCCGGGACGGCGGCTTCATGCGGATGTGGATCAAGGACCCGCTGGCGATCTTCGCCGAAGGGGCGGAGCGGGGGGTCGTCGTCGAGGGGACGCGCATCGCCGAACGCGTTCCGCGCGGCGGCGCGCCCGAGCGGATCGACGCTGCCTTCGACGCCTCCCGTCTCGTCGTCCTTCCCGGCCTCGTCAACGCCCATCACCACTTCTACCAGACGCTGACCCGCGCCCACCCCAAGGCGATCAACCGGAAGCTCTTCCCCTGGCTCGTCGCGCTCTATCCGATCTGGTCGCGGCTCAAGCCACGCCACCTGCGCCTTGCGGTCCGCATGGCGCTGACCGAGCTTCTCCTCTCCGGCTGCACGACGACGTCGGACCATCACTATCTCTATCCGGCGGGGCTCGAGGACGCGGTCGACATCGCGGTCGAGGAGGCGCTGGCGCTTGGCGTGCGGATGACGGTGTCACGCGGCTCGATGAATTTTTCGGCCAAGGACGGCGGCCTGCCGCCCGACAGCGTCGTGCAGGACGAGGATACGATCCTCGCCGACAGCGAGCGCGTGCTCAAGGCCTTCCACGACCCGAAGCCCGGCGCGAGGATCCGCATCGCGCTCGCGCCATGTTCGCCCTTCTCGGTCAACCGGCGGCTCATGAGCGAGAGTGCGGCGCTTGCCGAGAAATACGACTGCCAGCTTCACACCCACCTCTGCGAGACTGAGGACGAGGAGAGGTTCTGCCTCGATATGTACGGGTTGCGGCCGGTCGACCTTCTCGAGGAGACTGGCTGGATGTCGCGCCGCGTCTGGCTCGCGCACGGGATCCATTTCAGCGACGAAGAGGTCGGGCGCCTCGGACGGGCGGGCGTCGGAATCTGCCATTGCGCCGCGTCGAACATGGTGCTCGCCTCGGGCATATGCCGGACCTGCGAGCTCGAAGAGGCAGGGGCGCCGCTCGGGCTCGGCGTCGACGGCTCCGCGTCGAACGACGCCTCCAACATCATGGAGGCGGTGCGGCACGCGCTGATGATCGGGCGCCTGCGCTACGGCGCCGACCGGATCACCCACCTCGACGCGCTGCGCTGGGGAACGCAAGGCTCGGCGCGCTGTCTCGGCCGCGACGACGTCGGCGTCATCGCCGAGGGGCGCGAGGCGGATCTCGCGCTCTTTGCGCTCGACGAGCCGCGCTTCTCCGGCGCGCACGACCCGCTCGCGGCGCTGGTGCTCTGCGGAGCGACACGGGCGGCCCATGTGATGGTCGCGGGCGAATGGCGCGTCGTCGACGGGGCGCCGGTCGGCCTCGACCTCGGCCAATTGATGGCGGAGCACAGCGCCGCCGCAAGGGAGTTTGCATGACGCTCAGTCTGCAAGCACATCGGCGAAACCAACGCCCTCGTCCTGGGGAGCCCGCGCAGCGGGCGTCTCGAAGGACGTTCGTGGCGGCGCCTGATTGGCTGCTGGAGCGTCCTTCGAGACGCGTCGCCTTCGGCGCGGCTCCTCAGGACGAGATCGTGCAATTGCGGGCGGGGCGTGCATGACCCTTGCCCATCTCATCCTCTTCGTCGCCGCGATGTGGGCCGGGGCGCAGAATGCGCTCGCGGGCGGCGGCTCGTTCATCACCCTGCCGTCGCTGATGCTGACCGGCATGGACGCGCGCGCCGCCAACATCACCTCGTGCGTCGCGCTCTTTCCCTCGCAGATCGTCATGGGGCTGACCGGACGCTCCGATGCGCAGAGCCCGCCCGGCTTGCCGTTCGCCGCGCTCGTCGCGATCAGCCTCGTCGGCGGGGCGATCGGCGCCGTCGTGCTGCTGTGGACCCCGCCCGGCGTCTTCGCGAAACTCGTGCCCTGGCTCGTCCTCTTCGCGACGGCGGTGTTCGTCTGGGGGAGCTTCCTCCGGAAACCCCCGGCGCCCGGCGCCGCTCACCATCTGCCGCCCCGGGGCGAGGCGGTCGTGCAGTTCTGCATCGCCGTCTACGGCGGCTATTTCGGCGGCGGCATTGGCCTTCTGATGATGGCCTCGCTCACCATGGCGGGGCTCGCGATCCGCAACGCCGGCGCGACCAAGAACGTGCTCGCGGGCGTCATGAACCTGTCGGCCGTCGCCATCTTCGTCTTCTTCCCGGACGTCCACTGGCTCCAGGCGGCGATTACCGCCGTCGGCGCGGCGATCGGCGGTTGGTGGGGCGCGCTCATGCTCAGGACCGTCAACGAGAAGCTCCTCAAGATCGCGGTCGTTGCGATCGGCCTTGCGCTGACGGTCGGGCTTTTCTGGCAGGCGTGAGATCGCGCCGCGCAGGGCCGCGTGACAGGTGGGCGCGGCGAAGAAGGAGGTGCTCTTGCCTTCCCCACGCCGCCGATTTCGCGCCGCACGATTTGTGACAACGGTCACATTCAGTCAAGTCAAGAAGGGGTAAAGAATTCGTAAAGTGTCGGAGGGCGTACCCTGGAGGCGAACATGGTCGTTCGATTGGACGCGGGCGGAACGGTCAAGAAGTCCCGGCCTCAAACGACCGCGCCGCATGAAGACGCCACGACAAGTCTAGGCACTTGGCTCCGGATGCCCCTGCCGCTCTGGTCGCTCGCCGCACTCGCGGTTGCGCTGATCGCTGGGTTGGGTATTTGGGTATGGAATCGCAATTCGGAAGCGACGCCGAAGCGCTGGAGCCAGGAAAGCGAAACCTTTTCTTCATGCTTCAACACGCTGACGAGTTCCTCAGCGACCGCCAAAGATCCGTGCTTCCATGCGGAAAGTGAAGAGATTCCGGTGCGATTTCTAGATTGGATCCGCCCGAGCGTCGCCGTGTATTCGACGGTCGCGCCCGCGCGACCCTCGCCGACGCTGCGCGACCTGGCCGATGGCGGGCAGGCCGAGGCGATCCGTTTTCTCGAGCAGGACCCGGGCCTGAAGGCCAAGGCGTGGGCGAACATTTCGAATGCTCTCGACGACTCGAGGGCTCGCGTCGGAGAACGCGATCCGTTCCGATTCGACCGGGTGCTGGTCGCGAACGTTGCGAAGGGAATAGACTGGCGGCCGGGAGACCGGATGGTCTGGACCAGAGTGCTCATTCAGCCGATCAACTTTTCCTTCGCCGGCTACTCGGTCGCCGAGACCGACAACGAGACGCTCAAGGTGACGAGCGTCGAGCGGACGGATTCGCGCAAGTTCTCCGGCGATCTCAGCGCCACGATCCCCGGAATGGAGGGACCGAAGGCCGAGCTCGGACCGAGCAGCGAGCACACGGTCAAGACGAACTCCGACATCAATGCCCAGTACGAGAAGCTTGGCATCGACATCATGCCGTACTTTCTGCGCGTCATGCGTGAAAGCGAGACGGGGGGAGACGCGGTCGGGAATACCAAAGTGTTGCTGACGGCCGTCACCGATCCGGACGCGATCTGGAGAAAATATCCGAACGAGCCGACCCGCCGCGTAGCCGACGGCGACCCGATCGTCCTCTTGGTCACCGGCACGCACTTCAACGATGTGGCCGACGAACAGGCGACGAGCGCCAGCAGGCGGCCGGCGATCGACGTTCTGCCGCAGGTTCCGGTGCCCCATTGCGCGCTTCGCGCCCGGGTCTGGATGATCTACGAGGAGCGCCAGATCGACAGGGGCCGCGAGTCTTACGACGAGTCGAAGCAGGCCGTGGTTCTTTCTCATGACGCGGAAGACAAGCAGGACGTGGATATTGTCAGCGCCGACGAGGTATCCCCCGCGGTCTGGACCCTCAGGCTCTGCGAAGAGGCGACTTGCGCCGGCGACGATCATCACACCTTGATGGCCAGCGTGCCGGAGCCGTCCGGAGCCCAGGACAAGACCGCGTGGCGGAAAGTCGTCTTCACCGACTACGGCGTCGCCATTCGGCTGGCGCATTGGCTGCGCACAGAGCAGAAGAGCACGCCGCCGAACACCACTTACCGATTCAACTATCCGGGAGACGGGACCTACGCGGCGATCAAGCCGGTCAAGGTCAAGGGCGACGAGTGCAAGGGCGACCGGCTCGAACGGGTGGGAAGCCGCTGACGGTCCACCTCGGAATCGGGCGCGGGACGCAGAACGCGCGGCTCCGTATCGCGGGATGCGACGCGGCCGGTCGCGGCGATGAGCCCCCGGCGCCAGCGGGGGCGGCAATTGCCGCGGGCTCGAAATCGGGCGCTTCCCTGGTAGTCGCGATGGCGTCAAGGTTGGCGTCGACTGGATCGGCGGCCGCCGCCATCGCGCCGCACATGGCGCCGCGGAACGCCACATCGAAGAGAACCCGAGGGAGAACGTCCATGGCCCGCCGCATCGTCGACCTGTCGGTTCCGCTGCAAAACGACGTCGCCGCCGATCCGCCCGGGTTCGGCCCGAAGATCGAGTACGTCGACCATCAGCAGAGTCTGCCGCAGATCCTGCCGTTCTTTCCCGGCCTTAAGAAGGAGGACCTGCCGGACGGGCAGGGATGGGCGGTCGAGCGCGTCGAGCTTTCGACCCACAACGGCACGCATCTCGACGCGCCGTGGCATTATCATCCGACGATGAATGAAGGCGAACGCGCCTGGACGATCGACGAGATCCCGCTCGACTGGTGCTTCCAGCCGGGAGTGAAGCTCGACTTCCGTCATTTCGCCGACGGCTATGTCGCGACCGCCGCCGACGTCGAGGCGGAACTCGAGCGCATCGGGCACGCGCTGCAACCCCTCGAAATTGTCGTCGTCAACACGAGCGCCGGCGCGAAATACGGTCGTCCCGATTACGTCATGTCCGGCTGCGGCATGGGAGCGGAGGCAACGCTCTATCTGCTCGAGCGCGGCGTCAGGGTGACGGGGATCGACGGCTGGAGCTGGGACGCGCCCTTCGTCCATACCGCGAAGCGCTACGCTGAGACGCACGATCCGTCGATCATCTGGGAAGGCCACAAGGCCGGGCGCCACATCGGCTATTGCCATATCGAGAAGCTCCACAATCTCGAGGCGCTGCCGGCGACCGGCTTCACCGTGGCGTGCTTTCCGACGAAGATCGAGCGCGCTTCGGCCGGCTGGACGCGCGCTGTGGCGATCATCGAAAATTGATAGTTGCGACAACTTGCGGTCTTGAGATTGTCGGCTTTGCGGGCAATCAAGCGGGCGCCCCGCCAATGGACGCCGCATGATGAAGAGCTATTCCCCATCGCAGTTCTTCGCCGCTTATCATCCGTTCTTCCGGACGATCCACTGGTTGATGGCCGTTCTCATCTTCGGCGCGCTGGCGCTCGGGGTGTGGGCGACGCAGCTCCCGAAAGGAGACATGCGCAGCGAGGTCCTGTTCGTTCACAAGTCTTTCGGCGTCACGGTGCTGGCGCTCATCGTCGTCCGCGTCGTGGCGCGCCTCGCGCTCGGCGCGCCTCCCTACGTCACGCCGCTCACGCCCCTGACCCGGATCGTCGCGCATTCCGTCCACGGGCTCCTCTATCTTCTGATGATCGCGCTCCCCGTCAGCGGCTATGTGATGTCGAGCGCGGGCGGTCATCCGCCGTCGTTCTTCGGCCTCTTCACGCTTCCCAATCTCGTCGGCGCGGACAAGAGCCTCGACGACAGCGCGCGGCAGGCCCATTACGTCTTCGCCTGGGCGATCGGCGCGTTGATCGCGCTGCATATCGCCGCCGTTGTCTGGCATGTGATGAAGCGCGACACCGTGCTGACCCGGATGTGGCCCCGCTATCGGCCATCCTGACGCGGGCGAGCGATCTCCGAAGCGGGCGTCGTTAGCGAAGCCTTGGCGGGCATGCTATATTCACGGTTCGAGGACCCCTTCGGAGCTCCACGCTCATGGCGCAAGGACTGACCGCCCGCATCGTCGGGCTTGCGGGCGCGGACCCGCTTTTCGCCCGCATCCGTCAGGAGGCGGAAGAGGCCATGCGGCGCGAGCCGGAGCTCGCGACCTTCCTCATGACCACGATCCTCAACCACCAGACGCTGGAAAGCGCGGTCGCCTATCGGGTCGCGGCGCGTCTCGACAATCCGGACGTCTCGGCGGCCCTCATCCGGCAGACCTTCGCCGAAGCCTTCACCCGCGACGGGTCGATGGGCGAGGCGTTCCGCGCCGATATTCTCGCGGTCGCCGACCGCGACCCGGCCTGCCTCCGGATGATGGAGCCGCTCCTCTATTTCAAGGGATTCCAGGCGCTGCAGGCCTATCGGCTCAGCCATTGGCTGCTCAAGGCGGGGCGGCGCGACTTCGCCCTCAGCCTGCAGAGCCTCGTCTCCGCGGCTTTCGGCGTCGACATCAATCCGGGCGCGAGGATCGGCAAGGGAATCTTCCTCGACCACGCGACCGCGCTTGTGGTCGGCGAGACGACGGTGATCGAGGACAACGTCTCGATCCTCCAGGGCGTGACGCTGGGCGGCACGGGCAAAGAAAGCGGAGACCGGCATCCGAAGATCCGCCACGGCGTGCTCATCGGCGCCGGGGCCAAGATTCTCGGCAACATCGAGGTCGGGCATTGCGCCCGGGTCGCCTCGGGCTCCGTGGTGCTGCAGGCCGTGCCGCACAACAAGACGGTCGCCGGCGTCCCGGCCCGAATCGTCGGGGAAGCCGGCTGCGCCGAGCCTGCCCGCGACATGAACCAGATTCTCGCCGAGAAGGGCGTGGAGCTGTAGGCGAGGAGATTCCAGACCCGTACTGGGATTTCGCCTGGCCTGCGAGCGCGAAGACCGCTCGAAGGAAAGTTTTGCAGGCAAAATTAAGCGCGTTTCAAGCTTGAGCAAACTTTCCTTCATATAGAGCCGCTGGCGATCCGCCCGGTTCTTCGCAACTTTGCGTTTCGATGCGTCCGCCTTGCCGGCGCGGCCTGCATCTGGCAAAGGCTCAAGGCGTCGGAAACGCGTTAAGGGCAGGGGCGCATGGACAAGGCCGAAATCGTAAAGCTGCGCGAATTTCTGCGCAAATCCTTCGGCGCTGCGGCGCTCCAGGTCGCGCCGAGTTCGCGCTCGCCCGATGAAGCCGTAGTCTCGCTCGGCGAGCGAAAGATCGGGACCATCGTGGTCGACGACGAGGATGGCGACCGCTCCTTCTCGTTCGAGATGAAGGCGCCGGTCGGACGCGCGGTCCTGCAGGATTATCTGAGAACGCTGTTCGAGAACGACAAGCTCACGATTGCGGCGCGGCTAAAAAAGACGGATTCCGTCGAGCTCAACAACGGCTCGGAGTTTCTCGGCGTCATTTCGGCCGACGATCCGAAGGGCGCGAGCTTCACGTTGCAGATGGCGATCCTCGACATTGATCTCGACGAGGAGTGAGCGCCGCGCCCCGATCGCTCGAGCCCTGATGGAGATCGTCGATGCCGATCTACGCGCTTGATGGCGTCAGGCCGACGCTGCCCGCGGACGGCCGTTTCTGGATCGCGCCGAACGCGACCCTTATTGGCGACGTGCGCCTTGCCGAGGACGCCGGCGTCTGGTTCGGCGCGGTGCTCAGAGGCGACAACGAGCCGATCGTGATCGGCAGGCGCTCGAATGTGCAGGACCTTTGCGTCATGCATACCGACAAGGGGTTTCCGCTGACGATCGGCGAGGATTGCACGATCGGCCATGGCGCGATCCTGCACGGCTGCACGATCGGCGACGGCGCCCTGATCGGCATGGGCGCGGTCATCCTCAACGGCGCCAAGATCGGCCGGGGCTCGCTTGTGGGCGCGCGGGCGCTGATCACCGAGGGCAAGGAATTCCCGGATCATTCACTGATCGTCGGCTCGCCCGCCAAGGCGACGAGGACGCTCGATGCCGCGGCGCACGAGGCGCTGCGGTGGTCGGCGGCCCACTACGTCGAGAACTGGAGACGCTTCGCCTCGGGCCTCGAAGTGGATGGCGGGGGAGGCTGAACTCGAGCCCGCGCCGGGCCGTCCGGAACCCGTCGCCGCGGCGCCGTCGCGCTCGATGCGGCGCCAGCCCTTGACCGTGACGGGGGCCGAGCCGACGAGGCCGAGCCAGGGGACGCCGCCGCGCACGGCGAGCGCGCCCATCATGCGGGCGTGGGTCAGACCCTGGTGGCGCAGCGGGAGCAGGGTGACCTCGATCTCGACCGGCTCGAGTCCGGCGGGCCGCGCTTCGGCCACGATCAGGATCGCCGCCTCCTCGTCGGCCGCGATCTCGAGGATCGAGTGAACCGCGCCGCGATCGGCCTCTCGCCAGATCTCCAGAAACGAGACGCCGCGAAGCTCTCGCTGGAAGACGGCGTTGACCTTTGAGCCGCAGATCCGAAGGGGAAATCTGTCAAGGGATTCGAAATCGAGCACGAAAGTGTCGGCCAGCACGCTGCGGATTGCGCCGGGTTCGACCGCGTTGCGCTCGGGCGGAGAACCGCCGGTCTTAAGTCCGCGCCAATAGGCGTAGAGCTGTTTTGAGACTGCATGTCTCATCGTCCTCTCCCACATGGAGGGTCGGCGCGTCCCGAAAGGGAACGTCGGCGCAACATTGCGCCTGTCCGCGCATACGGTAGCAGGGAGCATGCCGTTCCATCGCGGGACAAGGAGATTGGGCCCCTGTCCACCGGAGCCTAGCGAGTTAAGAATAACGAGATTGCCCATTCCCTTGCGTAAGGGGGCGCATGAATCCGAAGATGGTTGCAGTTTTGTGCGATTTCCGCCAAGCCGCTGCGTCAAACAGAAGGCCGTCAGGATTTATGGATGAGACGCCCGGCATGATCCGCAGCCGTGAGCCGATCTTCAACGCGCCCCCGGTCGTCGTCGGGCTCGCGGCGTTGCTCGTCGCGCTCTATGCGATGTTTCACTTCGCCAGCCCTCAAGTGCAGGACGCGGTGATCGAAAATTTCGCCTTCGTGCCCGGACGCCTGACCGTCTCGATCTGGCCCGCGAACGCGATCCACCTCATGATCCGCGCCAACACCGACCTTTCGGCGGCCGAGCAGGTTCAGGCGATGCGCGAATTCAGGGCGCTCGGGTCGGGACCGATGCTCTGGACGTTCGTCACCTACGGCCTCCTGCACGGGGCGTGGTCGCATGTCCTGCTCAATACCGTCTGGCTCGTCGCCTTCGGGCCGCCGATCGCCCGGCGGTTCGGCGCGGGGCGTTTTCTCCTCTTCGTGGCCTTGACGGCGGTCGCCGCGGCGCTCGCGCAATGGGCGGCCTCGCCCATGCAGTTCGTTCCGCTGATCGGAGCGTCGGGTGCGGATTTCGGGCCTGATGGGGGCGGCGACCCGCTTCATGTTCCAGCCCGGGGCGCCGCTTGGCCCGCACCCGCACGGAGCCCCCGAGGACGTCGAGAGGATTCCGGCCGCGTCGCTGCGTGGGATGCTCGCCGATCCGCGCGCGCGCATCTTTCTCGTCATCTGGTTCGGCACGAATTTCGTTTTCGGGGCTTTCGCGACAGAGCTGGGTCTCTCCGGCATGCCGGTCGCCTGGATCGCCCACGTCGGCGGATTCGTCGCGGGCGTTCTCCTCTTTCCGCTCTTCGACAGGGCCCGGGCGTCCGAGCCGGCGACGGCGTAGTACGCGCGGCGAAATTGCCGAATGCGCTGGTCGGTCAGGCCGTTCGCCTGGCCTCGGCGGCGAAAGGCAGGCGGGCGAGGAGGGCGATCAGGCCCCGATCCGCCAGCACCGCGACCCGCTCCTTGGGATTGAGCCAGGCGCACGCGTCCTCGACCGTCTCGGCGTCATTGAGCTTCAGGGTCGCGACCGCGAGGTCGACGTCGACGTCGCCGAGCCGATGGCGGGGCCTCTCGGGCAGGAAGGCTTCGTGCACCACCCGGAACGGCTGGTCGCCGTGGATCGAGACGAGCGCGTCCTCGTGATCGCGCCCGACCCGGGCCAGTTCGTCGGCGAGCGCGTTGGCGCGCCTGACGACGGCCGGCGGAGACGTTTCCTCGGGCGTGCGGAGGAGGCCGATGCGGCGCAGCGCAAGCCCGATCCACAATTGTCCGCTTGCCCAAGACAGCGGGATCGAGAGGATCAGGCCGGCGATGGTCGGGGACATCCAGAGGACCAGCGAGGGCGAGATGAGGGCCGCCGCGAACAGCGTCACCACCCCGAGGAGGGCGTGCGAACGATGCCGCCTCGCGATGCTGGTGAAGGGGATCGATCCGTCGTCGCGCCGCTGCGGATTCCAGCCGGTGTCGCGTCCCGAAATGATCTGCAGGACCGACCCCGACTGGATCAGCATCATGATCGGGGCGAGCGCCGCCGACATGACGATCTCGAGCAGGGTCGAGACGATGAGCCCGATCGCCCCCCCCGAGCCGCGGCGCACCGGCCCGTCGGCGAGCGCGAGGATCAGGCCGAGGAATTTCGGCGCGAGCAGGAGGGCGATCGTCAGCATGAAGAGTTGCAGCGCGCGCTCGTAGTCGAATTCGGCCAGGCGGGAAAGAGCGAGAAATCGGCGGTGAAATATTCCGGCCGGATGTAGTGTGACTGCAGCACCAGCACGATGCCGACCAGGAGTTGCGCCATCCACAGGGGCGAGGCGAGATAGCCCATGATGCCGGTGGCGAAGTGCTGGCGGGTCGGCCAGACGAAGCCGCGGCCGCCGATGATGCGCGCGTGCTGCAGGTTGCCCTGGCACCAGCGCCGGTCGCGCGAGGCGAGATCGATCAGCGAGGGCGGGCTTTCCTCGTAGGAGCCGCCGAGCGTCGGCAGCATGTAGACCGAATAGCCGGCGCGCCTGATGAGCGCGGCCTCGACGAAATCGTGGCTGAGGATGTGGCCGCCGAACGGCGGGCGCCCAGGGAGGTCGGGCAGGCCGCAATGGTCGGCGAAGGCGCGCGTGCGGATGATCGCGTTGTGGCCCCAGTAGTTTCCGTCGCGGCCCATCCACGCGGCGAGGCCCGCGCCAAGGACCGGCCCCGCGATCCGCGCGGCGAACTGCTGCAGGCGGGCGAACAGGGTATTGCGGTTCATCACCAGCGGCAGGGTCTGGATGACGCCGCTGTCCGGGTCCGCCTCCATCGCCGCGGCCAGCCTGACCACCGTATCGCCCGACATCACGCTGTCGGCGTCGAGCACCAGCATGTGGGCGTAGCGGCCGCCCCAGCGGGTGACGAAATCGGCGATGTTGCCGGCCTTGCGGCTCGTGTTCTTGCGCCGGCGCCGATAGTAGAGCCGCGCCGCCGGAAGGCGCTCGCGCATGGCGAGAAAGGCCCGCTCCTCGGCGACCCAGACGTTGCCGTCGGTCGTGTCCGAGACGAGGAAATAGTCGAAGGCCTCGCCGAAGCCTGTCGCTTCGACATCCTCCATGATCGCCTGCATCGCGCCGAAGACGCGCGACGGCGCCTCGTTGTAGATCGGCATGACGACCGCGGTGCGCTCTTTCAATGCGGCTGGCAGCGCGTCGCGCTTGCGGCCGTTCACGACCAGCCAGACGAAGCCGACGACGGCGGCGGTGAACGACAGCGACAGCCACGAAAAGGTCGCGACGAAGAGGACGACGAGCACCCACTCGAGCGCGGTCGTCGTTCCGACGCCGACGACCTTGTACATCTGATAGGCGCCGTAGGCGGTGAGCGCCAGCGAGCCGCCGAAGACGGCGAGGCGGGCAAGCCCCTGCGAAGCGGGCGGCTTCGAATTGATGAAGGCCCGCCGGCCGTTCTTCGGAAATGCGCGGAACGACTGGACCGGCATGGCGAGCGGCGCGTAGGGAGGCATCGAGCCCCCGAGCGAACCGCTCGGCGTCTCGGCCGCCTCCGCGAGCGGGGGCTCCGCCGGACTGAGCGTCACGCCGTCCATCGATACAGCCATGTCTCGCTCGCCGGCTGATTGTCCACGTTGAGCACGAGCCTCAGTTCGGAATAGGCGTCCGAACCTGGATCGAGGTCGAACATCACGCGCACCGATCGGCGATCCTTGTAGGGAAAGAGTTTGACCGAAGCTATCTTGCCGGGATTGGCGTGCAGATCGGCGACGGCTGAAGCCGCCTTCTGCGGGTCGGCGAAGACGTCTCCCGTCATCTCCACGGTGAAGCGCGGCTTGCCGTTGAACTTGCCGCTTCGGCTCGAGGTGCAGATCGCCAGCGGCGGCTTCGAAGGGGGCGTCCAGCACCAGAACTGGCGATAGGCGAGCGAGAGCACGCCCGGCGCCGTCATCCCGGTCTTCGGCCGCCATTGCGCGAGGATATTGGCGTTGTTCTCGGTCGCGACGGGGATTTCGACGAGCCGCACGTCGCCTTCGCTCCACTCGCCGATTGGTTCGATCCAGAGCGTCGGACGCAGTTCCCAGAGCCCTTCGTCGTCGTAAAAGGCGTCGAACGTCCGCGACCGCTGCACCAGGCCGAAACCGCGCGGATTCAAGTCGGAAAAGGCAGAGATCTGAAGGGTGTCGCGGTTGGTCACGGGCCGCCAGATCCATTCGCCCTTGCCGGTCAGCATCTGCAGTCCGGTCGATTCGTAGACCCCGGCGCGCCAGTCGTCAGGGCGGCGGTGATCGAGGCCGCTGAAGAGATAGCCCGCCCCCATGGCGCCGACGCCGAGCTTGTCGGTCGCCGTGCGCGCGATCAGCGTCATTTCCGTGTCGATGATGGTCGTGTCGAGCGGATGGATGGTGAAGCGGAATGCGCCGGTCACGCTCTGCGAATTGAGCAGCGCGTGTATGGTCAGCGTGTTCGAGGCGGCGGCGGGCTTTTCTATCCAGAACTCGCGGAAGAGCGGAAATTCCTCCCCGGGGTCGTCGCCGGTGCGAATTGCAAGGCCGCGCGCGTTCACACCGAAATTCTGGCCCCTCGCGCGCGAGCGATAAAAGCTCGCGCCTTGAAAGATCGCGACGTCGTCGAACCCGGAATTGGAGGCGGCCAGGATGCGCAGGCCCGAAAAGCCGAGGTCGCCAGCCCCGGCCGGCGGCTGAAGCTTGCCGAAATCGTAGTCGGCGGGGTCGTAGATCAGCCTATGCGACACACCGCCGTCGACGATGTTGATGATAATCGGGGCCGTGTAGACGAAGCCGCGGTGCAGCGGCTCGAGCGAGAAGCCGAGCCTCTCGTCGGCCCAGATGCCCGTCCCGGGCTTCCGGCGGATGGCGGTGTATTGCTCGAAATTGAGGCCCGAGAACTCGGAGGGCAGGGAGGGCGAGTCGGGCGCCTTGAAGGGCTGTGTGGCCAGCATCGTGGCCGCCTTGAGCACGGTGTCGGCTGCGAACGGAACTGACTCCGCGAGCGGCTCACCGGACGCAGGCATAAGCCCAGCACGGGCTCCCGCCGCCAAGGCCCCGCCGAGGGCCAACCCCAAGAATTCCCGACGTTGCGGCGCCATCGTGTCCGTTTCGTTCGCCGGCCGGCTCGAAGCTCCGCCGGATGACGGGACGTCGGGCGGCTCCTTTTGAGACAAGTGGAAATCCAGCGCAAGGGCGAGAACGAACCGCCCCCGCGTCGCGCGCCGCCTCCGGGGGAGGTTCTATATGCTATTTTGCGGCGCCGCGAGACGTCTTTTGTCTCAGCCGGATTCCCGCTTGACTGCACGGTCTTGCGCCGGGAACCGTCGTCTTCAAGCGCCCGCGAATCGATACGGAGAACCGGCATGAGCTCCAAACCCCGCCGTTGCCTCGCCATCGTGCTCGCCGCCGGCGAAGGCGTGCGCATGCGCTCCAGCCGGCCGAAGGTCCTGCACGCGATCGCCGGCCGGCCGATGATCGCCCACGCGCTCGCAGCCGTCGTCGAAGCCGGCGCGACCGACGTCGCCGTCGTTGTCGGCCCGGATCGCGACGACGTCGGCGCGGCCGCCCGCGAGACTGTGGCCGGCGCCGAAATCTTCGTCCAGCGCGAGCGGCTCGGGACGGCCCATGCGGCGCTTGCGGCGCGCGAGGCGATCGCGCGCGGCTACGACGACATCCTCGTGACCTATGGCGATGCGCCGCTCCTTCGCGGCGCGACGCTGAAGGCGCTGCGCGACGGCCTCGCCGAAGGCGACGCGCTCGCAGCCCTCGGCTTCGCGGCCGCCGACCCGACCGGCTACGGCCGCCTGATCGAAAAGGACGGCCGGCTGGTCGCGATCCGGGAGCACAAGGACGCGACGGAAGCGGAGCGGGGCGCCCGCCTCTGCAACGCAGGGCCGCTCGCTGTCGCCGGCTTGCACGCCCTCGCCCTCATCGAGGCGGTCAAGCCGGAGAACGCCCAGAAGGAGTTCTATCTGACCGATCTCGTCGAGATCGCCGCCGCGCGCGGGCTTGCGGCGCGGGCGATCGAGGTCGGGGCGGACGAGGCGCTCGGCGTCAACGACCGCGTCCAGCTCGCAGCCGCGGAGGCCGCGATGCAGGCGCGGCTGCGCCGCGGCGCGATGGTCGACGGGGCGACGCTTGTCGCGCCGGAGACCGTGTTCCTTTCGTGGGACACGAAGCTTGGACGCGACGTCCTGATCGAGCCCAACGTCGTCATCGGCCCCGGCGTCGCGATCGCCGACGGGGCGACGATCCACGCCTTCTCGCATCTCGAGGGCGCGCGGGTCGCCGGCGGCGCCTCGGTCGGGCCGTTCGCGCGCCTGAGGCCGGGCGCGGACGTCGCGGCGAAGGCGAAGATCGGCAATTTCGTCGAGGTGAAGAACGCTGCGATCGAGGCGGGCGCCAAGGTCAACCATCTCACCTATATCGGCGACGCGCGGGTCGGCGCGGGCGCGAACATCGGGGCGGGGACGATCACCTGCAACTATGACGGTTTCTCGAAGCACCGGACCGACATCGGCGCCGGCGCCTTCATCGGCTCGAACTCGGCGCTCGTTGCGCCGGTTACGATCGGCGATGGCGCCTATGTCGGGTCGGGCTCGGTCATCACGAAGGACGTCGAGGCGGATGCGCTCGCGGTCGCCCGCGGCCGCCAGGAGACGCGCCCCGGCTGGGCGAAGGCGTTCCGCGGCCGGCGCGGCAAGTGATGCTTCAAAGCCGGCGGCAGAAGCCGCCGCGAACTCGTAATGTAGCGCCGGACGAGCTTGAAAGAAGGCGCAGGTTCAGCCTAAACTCGGCTGCTTTTACAGTAACCTGTCTCTTTCGTCGTCGCGGTTTATTGAAATGCCGATCGACCAGAGGGTTCTCGCCATTTTCGCGAAGTGGGCGCGCATTGCGCTCGTCTTCGCATTGGGCGCGGGCGTGGTGCTGCTTTGGTCCTGGGCGCAGAAGTCTCCCGATACGCATCTGTCTGTCGCGGACCAATGGCTTCAGACTGTCGGGAACTACGGGATCGAGCCCGTCTATCCTCCGCAGGAAGACGTTCTCGTCGGCGACGTCTACGCGGTCATCGCCGGGGACAAGGCGGGCGATGTCAGAAAAGTCGCGCCGCTGTCGAAGTCGATCAAGCTCTATCACATCGACATGACCAAGGAGATCGAAGCGACTTACGGGGCGAGCTACCAGTTCCCGGCCACCGCCGCCCGCCCCAAGGAGGCGACCGACATCTGGAGCGAGAGCGTCAGCGACGGCTCGGTGTTCGCGCCTGTCGCGACGCGGCGGGCGCTGCCGCTGGCGCTTCTGCCGGACTTCACCATCGAGGCGGACCGGAAGGTCGCCGTCGACAACGGATTGATGAACCGGCTTTCGCTGGCGCTGTCGGCCAACAACGAGGCGAAGCTGACCATGCACGTCGACGGCGTCGAAACCTACGGCGTCAACGCGATCGACGCCGAGGTCGAGCTGGCGAACTTCTGCGCCGATCCCAGCTACAAGCCGCTGTGCACGGATTCCGGCATCAGACGGCAGCTTTCGATCATCACCGGCGACGACATCTTCATGAAGGTAAAGGAGGGCGCGGCCGAGACCTATCGCTACGAGGTCAACCTCGCGCTGGTCAGCCGCGTCTATCTCGTCCGGGGGATCGAGACGGACAATTCGCAGGACCTGGAGGTCGGCGGGAAGGCGAACGCCGCGGCGCCGGCGCCCGGCGGATCGAACGCGGGAGCGGACGTCGCGGCCAACGACAAGACGGGCTTCGATACGGGCCTCAAGCCCCAGACGTTCGAACGTCCGATCGTCATCGGGATGCGGACGATCCGATTCTGGAGGAAAGCCGACGGAACGGATGCGAAATGAAAGCGATCGTCACTCTCGTCGCCGCCGCGCTCCTCTGCCTCGCGGGCTTGCAGGAGAGCGACGCGCAAACGCCTGAAAAAGCGCCGGCGCAAGACTGCGGCTGCGCCCCGGACAACAAGGTCTGCCGGCTTTTGTGCGGCGCCCCGTCGGAGCCCGGCGAGTTTGTCCCGGGGTCCGGGAGCGGCAATGGGACCAAGGGCACGATGGACATGAGGCCGGCGTCCGACAAGCCGAAGGCGCCCGTCCTGTGAGGCCGGAGCGCGCTGGCCCGCGCGGCCCTTTGGCGCTTTCCCGAGCCGGGTTTTTCCGCTAGGCACGGCGCCTCGCGCTCATCCGTAAAACCTGAAAAAAGGCCGACGGCTCCATGCATCGCTATCGCACGCACACCTGCGGCGCGCTCTCTCTCGCCCTCGCCGGCGAGGCCGTGCGCCTTTCCGGCTGGTGCCATCGCATCCGCGACCACGGCGGCGTGCTCTTCATCGATCTGCGCGACCATTACGGGATCACCCAATGCGTGGTCGATCCGGATTCGCCGGCCTTCCGCGCCGCCGAGGGACTGCGTTCGGAATTCGTCATCCGGGTCGACGGGACCGTGCGCAAGCGCCCGGCGGGCACCGAGAACCCCGACATGGCGACCGGACTCGTCGAGGTCTATGTGCGCGAGATCGAGGTGCTTGGGCCCGCGGGCGAGCTGCCGGTGCCGGTGTTCGGCGACCAGCCCTATCCCGAGGAGACGCGCCTCAAGTACCGCTTCCTCGATCTGAGGCGGGAGAAGCTGCATCGCAACATCATGCTGCGCGGAAAAATCATCGATGCGCTCCGGGCGCGCATGAAGGGGCAGGGCTTCTTCGAGTTCCAGACCCCCATCCTCACCGCCTCGTCGCCTGAGGGCGCGCGCGACTACCTCGTGCCCTCGCGCATCCATCCGGGCAAATTCTACGCGCTGCCGCAGGCGCCGCAGCAGTTCAAGCAGCTCGTGATGGTCGCGGGTTTCGACCGCTATTTCCAGATCGCGCCCTGTTTCCGCGACGAGGACGCGCGCGCCGACCGTTCGCCCGGCGAATTCTACCAGCTCGACATCGAGATGAGCTTTGTCACCCAGGAAGACGTGTTCGCCGCCGTCGAGCCGGTGCTGCGCGGCGTCTTCGAGGAGTTCGCCGAGGGCAAGCCCGTCACGCAGAAATTCCCGATGATCCCCTACGCGCAGGCGATGCTCGAATACGGCGTCGACAAGCCGGACCTCAGGAACCCGATCAGGATCTCCGACGTGACCGAGGTCTTCAGCCGCGAGGACGTTTCCTTCCGGGCGTTCAAGGAGGTGATCAAGGCGGGCGGCGTCGTGCGCGCCATTCCGGCGCCGGGCGCTGCGAAGCAGCCGCGCTCCTTCTTCGACAAGCTCAACGACTGGGCGCGCGGCGAAGGCGCGCCGGGGCTGGGGTACATCATCTTCGAGGGCGAGGGCGCGCAGCTGACCGGCAAGGGGCCGATCGCGAAGTTTCTGCCCGGCGAGGCGCAGAAGGCGCTCGTCGCGGCGGCGAAGCTCAACGCGGGCGACGCCGTCTTCTTCGCCTGCGACAAGGCGGACAAGGCCGCGAAGCTCGCGGGCGCGGCGCGCGTGCGCATCGGGACGGAGCTTGGCGTGTCGAAGACCGGCGTCTTCGAATTCTGCTGGATCGTCGATTTCCCGATGTACGAGTGGAACGAGGAGGAGAAGAAGATCGACTTCTCCCACAACCCGTTCTCGATGCCGCAAGGCGGCCTCGAGGCGCTCGAGACCCAGGACCCGCTGACCATCAAGGCGTTCCAGTACGACATCGTCTGCAACGGCATCGAGCTGTCGAGCGGCGCGATCCGCAACCATCGTCCTGACGTCATGAAAAAGGCGTTCGAGATTGCGGGCTACGGCGAGGACGTGCTGCTGGAGAAGTTCGGCGGCATGTACCGCGCCTTCCAGATGGGCGCGCCGCCGCACGGCGGCATTGCGCCGGGCGTCGACCGGATCGTCATGCTGCTGGCGGGCGAGGAGAACCTGCGCGAGGTCGTGCTGTTCCCGATGAACCAGCGCGCCGAGGACCTGATGATGGGCGCGCCGGCCAACGTGACGCCGAAGCAATTGCGCGAACTGCACATCCGCCTGAGCCTGCCGGAGAAGGGGTAGGCGGCGAGGCGCCCTTCCGCCCTCCAGGCCGGCGACGCGCCGCGACGCCCCCGGGCAACCGGGCGGGCTCGCGGCTGCTTCAAGGGGAGGTGAATGCATAGTTTTGCCTTTCGAAATCGAGCGCGTTTTCCAAGTCGCCAATTTTGCGCCGTTCGGCCCGGACGGGCGTTTCGCCGCGGGTCGGGGCTTTCCTTACAATCAGAATAACATGAAACTAAATTCTACAAAAGAGAAATCTCTACACGGTTGAAAACAAGTGGGTTTGGAAGACGCCGCTGGACGGTGGCGAGAGGTTCGCGGGCGACGAAAACGTCAGTGGCGCGCGCTTGGAGGCCTGGGAGCGGCCGTTTCCGCTTGATCGGGCTGTTCAAATAACAGGGAGAGATTTCGCGCGGAACAGGGGGATTTTTCGCCGAAACAGGGCGCATTTTTGGTCGAACAGGATAGTTTCTCTTTCCAAAAGGCGGCCCTTGTCCTTTGCGCTCCACCGGCCCTGCGACGCGATTTGGCAGGCGCCATAGGCGCCCAGCGGGAGCGGAGATTCGCGCATCGACATCGCGAAGCCGCCACAAACGCGCCCTACCGCGGGCGTCGTGACGAGCGTACCGCGCCTTCCAGATGGGCGCCGTCCCACGGCGGCATCGCGCCCGGCGTCGACCGGATCGTCATGCTGCTGGCGGGCGAGGAGAACCTGCGCGAGGTCGTGCTCTTCCCGATGAACCAGCGCGCCGAGGACCTGATGATGGGCGCGCCGGCCAGCGTGACGCCGAGGCAGCTGTGGGAACTGCACATCCGGGTGAACCTGCCGGAGAAGTGACGACAGTTCAGCTAGCCGGGGGGCTCGTGGCGATGCCCGAGAAGGCCGCATAGGCGAGCGAGCGCCGTGTCGATGACGGAGTCCGAAACACGACCCAACGACTTGAGTATAAGTCCGGCGTCGAGTGTCACGACGCGGTCGGTGCGAATCCAGCTGGCGACCGGTAAGCGGCCTTGGAGGAGATCGGTGGGATGGAGTGCGAGGCCGTGTTCGCCCTGCGGACGAGACGTCACCGCGAGCGCGACAAAATCTCCGTAGGCGTCGGGCTGGGTCAACATAAGAACCGGCCGCTTCTTGGTCGCCGACAGGTCCGAAAACGGGAAAGGAATCAGAACGAGATCGCCCCGCTCAAACACGGTTCCACGCCTGATCCTCGGGATTGTCCCAAATATTTTTCAATGCGGACTCCTGGGCGCCGAACAAGTCGCGGTCTTGTTCGCGCTCCTGCCGCTCTGCAAGAAAGCCTACGAAATCGAGCACCTCGCGGGCGAGGTGTTCAGGAAGCTTCTTGGCCTGCTCGTAGATGAGGTCGGCGATCGCCATGCTTGCTCCGCTATTTCTGTTCTTGTCGTACCACGAATCAATGGATCAAAAACAGGTCGAGCGAAGCCCGCGCCGCCTCATGGCGGCCGCGCCGGGCGTCGAGCGGTGGCCGAGGCCCACTCACCTCGCCCTTTCGGCAGCGGGTCAGGGGCGAGAGGTCGGCGAGCGCCGGCGCGCTTTGGGGCGCAAGACCCCCTCATCCGGAGCGCCGCGGACTTCGCGGCGTGAGAAGGCGACGCGGTCACCCCGTCGACTGATCGCGATCCCGCCGCAAACGTGCCCTACGCCCGTGAACCGGGGGCTCTTCAGCGGAGATTTCGCGCATGAAGGCGGTGCGGTTCGATCGGTATGGCGGCGTGGACGTGCTTCAGGTCGTGGACGTTCCGGTCCCCGTTCCCGGCGAGGGCGAGGCGCTGATCCACGTCAAGGCCGCCGCGATCAATCCGGGCGAAGCCAAGATCCGCGAGGGCCTTCTGCACGCCCGCTGGCCCGCGACCTTTCCCTCGGGCGAAGGCTCGGATTTCGCCGGCGTCGTCACGAGCCTCGGGCCGGGCGTCGAGAGCGTCGCGTTCGGCGACGAGGTGATCGGCTTCACCGACAAGCGCGCGAGCCATGCCGAATATGTCGTCGCGGACGCGCGCAACCTGACGCCGAAGCCGCCTCGCACGCCTTGGGATGCGGCGGGATCGCTGGCGGTCGCCGGTTGCACCGCCTTCGCCGCCGTGCGCGCCGTCGCGCTGAAAGCCGGCGACAAGGTCGCCATATCGGGCGCGGCCGGCGGGGTCGGCTCGATTGCGGTCCAGCTCGCGAGGCGCACGGGCGCGGAAGTGATCGGCATCGCGAGCCCCGCCAATGACGCGTGGCTGAGGAAGCATGGCGTCGAACCGATGGCCTATGGCGACGGGCTCGCCGACCGGCTGCGCGCAGCCTCTCTCGACGCCTTCATCGACTGCCACGGCGGCGGCTATGTGAAGCTCGCGATCGAACTCGGCGTGCCGAAAGAGCGCATCGACACCATCATCGACTTCGCCGCGGCGCAGGAATATGGCGTCAAGACCGACGGGGGCGCGGAGGGCAAGACCGTCGAGGTTCTGGCGGAGCTGGCCGAGCTGATCGCTACGGGCAAGCTCGACGTGCCGATCGCCGCGACCTTTCCGCTCGACGACGTCCAGGCCGCCTTCCGGCAGCTCGAGCAGGGGCACACGCGCGGCAAGATCGTCCTGAAGCCGTGAGGACGCGCCCGCCTGATCGAGTCACCTCTGCAACGACGGGGCTGGCTGCGAGCCTTTGTCTCGTTGAACGCGGACCCGGCGTGGGATAGGGGAAGCACGAACCGGGGGGAACGACGCCGGTCATCGGGAGGAAAACAATGGCCGCCAGGATGTCTTACGCCGAGGCGCACAAGACCTTCCGGCTCGAATCGGAAGAAGCGAAGCTCGACGGCAACCTCCAGCGCCTCAACGCCTGCGTCGAATGCTGCGACCGCTGGCCGGCCGACCGCGTCGCGCTCGAGTGGGAGGACCAGCACGGCAACAAGGCTGACCTCACCTTCGGCGAACTGAAGGCGCGCGCCGGGCGCTTCGCCAATGTGCTGAAGTCGCTTGGCGTCGGCCCGGGCGACGTCGTCGCCTGCATGCTGCCGCGCGTCCCTGATCTCTTCACCGTGGCGCTCGGGACCTGGCGGGCGGGCGCGGTCTACCAGCCGCTCTTCACCGCCTTCGGCCCCAAGGCGATCGAGCAGCGGCTCGGAACCTCGAAGGCGAAGCTCGTCGTCACCGACCCAGCGAACCGGCCAAAGCTCGACGAAGTCCCCGGCGCCCCGAGGGTCGCGGTGACGACGCCGATCTCGGCGCCGGCTGCGATCCGCGCGGGCGACATCGGTTTTGCCGGCGAGATGGCGGCCGCCTCGCCCGACTTCGCCCCCGTCATGCGTTCGGCCGACGATCTCTTCCTGCTCATGTCCACCTCCGGCACGACCGGCGCGCCGAAGGGCGTGCCTGTGCCCTTGAAGGCGCTGATCGCCTTCCGCACCTACATGACCGACGCGGTCGAGCTACGGCCGGAAGACAGGTTCTGGAACATCGCCGATCCCGGCTGGGCCTACGGGCTCTATTACGCGGTGACCGGACCGCTGCTTCTCGGCCACGCCACGACCTTCTACGACGGCCCCTTCACGCCCGAGAGCACGTACGGGATGATCGCGCGCCGCGGGATCGACAATCTCGCAGGCTCCCCGACCGCCTTTCGCCTGCTGATCGCCGCTGGCCCCGAGCCTGCGGCGCCCGTCAAGGGGCGTCTGCGCGCGGTGAGTTCGGCGGGCGAGCCGCTCAATCCCGAGGTCATCCGCTGGTTCGCCGAGCACCTTTCCGCGCCCATCAACGATCATTACGGGCAGACCGAGAACGGCATGATGGTCAACAATCACCACGGCCTCGAGCATGACATTCGCGTCGGCTCGGCGGGCGCGCCGATGCCGGGCTACCGCATGGTCGTGCTCGACGACGAGGGCAGGGAGCTCGGGCCGCACCAGCCCGGCACGCTCGCGGTGGACTTGAAAAACTCGCCCTCGCGCTGGTTCCTGGGTTATCTCAACCAGGAGACGCCGGCCATCGCCGGCGGCTACTACCGCACCTACGACACATGCGAGCTCGAGGAGACCGGCCACATCACCTTCGTCGGCCGCAACGACGACGTCATCACCTCGTCGGGGTATCGCATCGGTCCGTTCGACGTGGAGAGCGCGCTGATCGAACATCCGGCCGTCATGGAGACCGCGGTGATAGGCAAGCCCGACGCCGAGCGCACCGAGATCGTCAAGGCGTTCGTCGTGCTGAAATCGGGTTTCGCTGCGAGCGACGCGCTCGCCGAGGAATTGCGCCTGCACGTCCGCAAGCGCCTCTCGGCGCACGCCTATCCCCGCGAGATCGCCTTCGTCGAGCAATTGCCGAAGACGCCGTCGGGCAAGATCCAGCGCTTTCTCCTGCGCAACGCCGAAAAGGCGACTGCGGAGGGGAAGGCTGGACATTGAGGGTAGTCGCGTCCCAGACCCTCGTCCTGAGGAGCCGCGAAGCGGCGTCTCGAAGGACGGCCAGCAGGCGGTCAGCGAACGTCCTTCGAGACGCGTCGCCTTCGGCGCCGCTCCTCAGGACGAGGTCGTCGCCTGTGATCCCCTCCTCAAAACGCGGCGGTCGGCTTACATAGTCGCGACAGCCCCACCGCCTTCAGGAGCGAACCTGCATGTCCTCATCCGACCCCGTCGTCATTGTCGGCGCAGCCCGCACGCCAATGGGCGGTTTGCAGGGCGACTTCGCCGCCGTGAGCGCGCCTGAGCTTGGCGCGGTCGCAATTGCCGCCGCGGTCGAGCGGGCGGGCGTGAAGAAGGCGGACGTCGAGGAGGTCGTCATGGGCTGCGTCCTGCCGGCCGGGCAGGGGCAGGCGCCCGCCCGTCAGGCGTCGCGCGCCGCGGGCCTGCCCGACGCCGCGGGCTGCACCACCATCAACAAGATGTGCGGCTCGGGCATGAAGGCCGCCATGTTCGCTCATGATATGCTGCTTGCGGGGACCAACAGGGTGATGGTCGCTGGCGGCATGGAGAGCATGACCAACGCGCCCTATCTCCTGCCGCGCGCCCGCGCCGGCTACCGGATGGGCCACGACCGGGTGATGAACTCGATGTTCCTCGACGGGCTCGAGGACGCCTACGAGCGCGGCCGGCTCATGGGGACTTTCGCCGAGGACGCCGCCCAGGCGTACCAGTTCTCGCGCGAGGCGCAGGACGCCTATGCGCTGGCTTCCCTCGACCGGGCGCTGAAGGCCGGCAAGGACGGAAGCTTCGCCGCCGAGATCGCGCCTGTCGTCGTCAAGGGCCGCAAGGGCGACGTGACAATCAGCGTCGACGAGCAGCCGCTCAAGGCGCAGCCGGAAAAGATCCCGACGCTGAAGGCCGCCTTCCGCGACGGCGGCACGGTGACGGCCGCCAATTCGTCGTCGATCTCCGACGGAGCGGCGGCGCTCGTCCTCATGCGCCGGTCGGAAGCCGGGACGCGGGGGGTGGCGCCGCTTGCGACCATCCTCGGCCACGCGACCTTCGCCGGTCTGCCGGCGAAATTCCCGTCCGCCCCGGTCGGGGCGATCCGGACGCTCCTCGACAAGGTCGGCTGGAAGGCGTCCGACGTCGACCTCTGGGAGGTCAACGAGGCCTTCGCCGTCGTCGCCATGATCGCGATGCGCGAGATCGGCGTCTCGCACGACAGGATCAACGTTCACGGCGGCGCCTGCGCGCTCGGCCATCCGATCGGCGCCTCGGGGGCGCGGATCATGGTGACCCTGCTCGCGGCGCTGAAACAGGCAGGCGCGAAGCGCGGCGTCGCCTCGCTCTGCATCGGCGGCGGCGAAGCAACCGCAATCGCGCTGGAGGCGGCATGATCCCGACCGAGGAGCAGACGGCGATCCGCGACATGGCGCGGAGTTTCGCCGAGGAGAAGCTGAAGCCGAACGCGGAAGCCTGGGACCGCGCGCACGAATTTCCGGCGCAGGCGATCGCCGAGATGGGCGCGCTCGGCTTCATGGGCATGACGGTGCCGCCCGAATGGGACGGCGTGGGGACGGACTACGTCTCCTATGCGATGGCCGCGATGGAGATCGCCGCCGGCTGCGGCGCGGTCTCGACCATCATGACGGTGCACAATGGCGTCGGCTGCATGCCGATCGCGAATTTCGGCACCGACGCGCAGCGCGAGGAATTCCTCAAGCCCATGGCGCGCGGCGAGAAGATCGGCGCGTTCTGCCTGACCGAGCCCGGCGCCGGCTCCGACGCCGCCGCGATCAGGACGCGGGCGCGGCGAGACGGAAATTCATCTTACATTCTAACAGGTTCGAAGCAGTTCATCACCTCCGGCAAGAACGGCCATGTGGCGATCGTCTTCGCCGTCACCGACCCAGACGCGGGAAAAAAGGGGATTTCCGCCTTCATCGTGCCGACCGACACCAGGGGCTACGTCGTCTCGAAGGTCGAACTGAAGCTCGGCCAGCACGCGTCCGACACCTGCGCGATCACCTTCGACGAGATGCGGATCCCGGCGAGCCAGCGGCTCGGCGAAGAAGGGCAGGGCCTGAAGATCGCGCTCGCCAATCTCGAGGGCGGGCGCATCGGCATCGCCGCGCAGGCGGTCGGCATGGCGCGCGGCGCCTTCGACGCGGCGCTCGCTTACGCCAAGGAGCGCATCCAGTTCGGCAAGCCGATCATCGAGCATCAGGCCGTCGCCTTCCGCCTCGCCGACATGGCGACGAAGATCGAGGCGGCCGAGCAGATGGTCCTGCACGCGGCCGCCTTGCGCGACGCCAAGCTGCCCTGCCTCAAGGAAGCCTCGATGGCGAAACTCTTCGCCTCCGAGACCGCCGAGCGCGTCTGCTCGGACGCCATCCAGGTTCACGGCGGCTACGGCTATCTCGCGGACTATCCGGTCGAGCGCATCTACCGCGACGTGCGCGTCTGCCAGATCTATGAGGGCACGAGCGACATCCAGAAGTTGGTGATCGCAAGGGCGCTGGCGGGCTGAGGCGCGCGCAAGCAAAAGGCCGCCCGAACCCGGGCGGCCTTGGCAAAATCGCGGAAGCCTTGTGCGATCAGATCGCGGCGAGCTTCCGGCCGCGGAAGCGCCGGCCGGCGAAACCAACCCCTGCGAAGCCGAGCGCCATCATCGCCCAGGTCGACGGCTCCGGAACGGACATGAGCGACACGCCGCCGATCACCGGCCCGTTCTGACCGTTCTGGGGACTGTCGAGGCTGGCGAACGTCAGGGTGTTCGACCCCGCGTTGAGGAACACGTCTTCGGTCACCAGGGTCCATTGGCTGTTGTAGGCGCTGTTGGCGGTCGAGCCGGGAACGGTAATTCCCCCGACCGTGACCGAGTAGAGCTTCGGCGAGGGAGGCCCGCCCGTATTGCCCGAGAGGTAGTAGCTCAGAGCGTATTCGCCCGCGACCGCCACATTGAAGGTCTGATAGATCGACCCGACCGAATTGTCCGGGCGCCCGGATTGATTGTGCCGTCGAGATCGACGCTATAGCCGCCCGAGGGCGGGCTCGGCCAATACGTCCCGATCAGGTCGACGCTGGTCATGCCGCCGTTGTTCGCGTCGACGCCGACGGTCCAGGGCGATCCGCCCCCGACAGCCTGGCCGGTGTTGTAGGTCGCATAGCCGGGGCTTCCAACGCTTCCGCCTTCGCTGAAATTGCCGTCGAGGATGAGGCTGGCCGCCGAGGCGGAAGTCGCGGCAAGCGCGGCCGCAAGGCCAAACGCGAGGAAACTGAAAGCTTTCATTGACGACGCCCCTACGCAGTCACCACACAACCAACAATAGGACTAGCGGCTATCTCAACGGTCGTCAAACCTGAACGACGCGGGCCTGGTCAGATTTGCGACAGGGCCCCAGGCTATTCGTGTTAACTATGAATGGTACGGGAAAGGAGACGTCTCTGTCGTTTGCCTGGTCTCCCTGCGGCATTTGCGACGGCCTCGGCCCACAAGACACCAGTCGTGCTCTTGAAATTCAGCCCGTACCGGCGGACGTTTCATCCGCCGAGGTCCCGGGGGCGCTCGCCGTTCTTTGCCGCGGCGGACCCAGGGAGGACGGAGCCACGGGAGATCATCGCGTTTCGGCCCGATCCGCTTTTGCGGGGTCGATCGCGCCGGGGACTTGACCGGCGTTCTCCTTGTCCGGGACGCGCGCGCATGTTAGCCACGCGGGCGACGACGGGGTATAGCGCAGCCCGGTAGCGCGGAAGTTTTGGGTACTTCAGGTCGCCGGTTCGAATCCGGCTGCCCCGACCAATTCGGGTGGCCTCCTCAGGAACGTTTCATGACCGCGAGAATCTTCAAGCGCGCCAAGACTGCAATGCAGTCGGGCAAGGGCAAGCAGGACTGGACGCTGGAATATGCGCCCGACGAACCGCGTTTCATCGATCCGCTCATGGGTTGGACCGGCTCGGGCGACATGAAGGCGCAGATCAAGCTGACCTTCGGCTCGAAGGACGAGGCGATCGCCTACGCCGAGCGCAACGGCATCGTCTACCGGGTCGAGGAGCCGAAGCCGGAGGAGCGACGGCTCTTGTCCTACTCCGAGAATTTCGCGCCGAACCGCATCGTGCCCTGGTCGCACTGACGCCATCGTCCGAACGCCGCGTACCGCCGGCTCCGTAGCTCAGCTGGATAGAGCAGCCGCCTTCTAAGCGGCAGGTCGCAGGTTCGAGCCCTGCCGGAGTCGCCAGACGCTCGCCGCCAAGATTGTCGACGGGGCCTTGCCGCCAAGCCTGCGTCGCCAAGCCCTTGCGAACATTACATGTCGCGCCGGTGCGACAATTCGCGCGGCCTGCTTACGCGGCGGCGCCCTTTCCGGAACGCCCGCGAACCGTGTAAATCTCTTCCCAGGTCGCCTGGTCCGCAAGCGCGCGCGGTCTCAGGCGGCTTAGACAGCTCCGGGCGGACTGCAGACCGCCCGGTGCGGTCGTTCTGCGCACACCGCAGGAACCGCGACTGTCCGCAGACCGTCGGTATCCCCCCGCAAGTCTACACAAGTCCGCATTTGCAACTGTTCGCGCGAGGTTCGGCTCGCGGAAGCAGGTCGCAGGCAAGTGCGGCGAAACAAACGCTAACCCCCTTCAGATTTTCGCCCACCGTCAGGGCGAGAACCCTGTTGACCTAGAGGCGTCGCCTGGGTCGCTAAAAAATAGTTTCAATGTTGTCCCGAATACATCTTTAGCGACCGCCAGACGATTATTCATCGCGCCTTAATTAATACCCGGAAATGGGCATTCGAGCATTGGCAATTCTGCGTCATCGCTAAGCGAATATAACGGTTTAACGACTTCTCTGTTGCAATAAGGCGAAATTCTGTCTATGCAGAGTCCAAGCGAGCCGCTCCGATAAAGTTCGGGAAGCGAAGGGTTCTGAACCCCCTCTTTCCCTTCGCGTCATGCGGCCACGGGAGGCGACGGGTCCGCACCACCCGGAGGGCTTTTGCAGCGTCCTCCGGCGATCCGGGACTTCCCACAACTTTGGCGGCCGGAGGCATGCATCCGGCCGCCGCCGTCTTTTTCCGCGCTCGAGATTGTCGCGAACCGGGGCGTGGGCCGTCCCCCCGGGCCACATTGCTACGATTTGCCGACGGCCTCGGTCTCACGGCGGCCACGTTCTCGCCGCGATCTCGCGGCAGGTGTGCGCGTCTCATGGCCAAAAGGGAGCGGGCGGCGGATTCCGGCGGCCCCCTTAGCGAAATCGAAACGAAGCAGGATCAAGAGTGCCGAGCGGCGTTGAGGATCTGGTAGGGACGTCACCCCTGACGGTCGGCGGGAAAACATCGGCGCGAGAGCCTTCATGGCGCGTGCGGCGCGGTCGTCCGCGTGCGGACAGGCTTCGATGATTCCGTCGCGTCGCATCGGTCCCGCCGTCGCAGGAGGCGTCCGGCTCGGAGCCGCCGGCGTCCTCGCCGCGCTCGCCCTCGCCGGCTGCGCCACCCCGACCGCGCAGCAGCACTATGCGCACGGAAACGAATATTTCTCCCAGAAGAAGTACGGCCACGCCAGCCAGAAGATGATCGCCGACGGCGATCCGGTCCCGAAGGGCGGCGGCCAATATCTCGTCGGCCACGCCTATCACGTCGCCGGCCACACCTACGTCCCCTCCGAGATGTCGTCCTACACCGCCGTCGGCATGGCCTCGTGGTACGGGGCGGCCTTCCACGGCCGCCGCACCGCCAACGGCGAGGTCTACGACATGGGGTCGATCACCGCGGCCCACCCGACGATGCCGCTGCCGAGCTATGCGCGGGTGACCAACCTCGACAACGGCTATTCGGTGATCGTGCGCGTCAACGACCGCGGGCCCTATCATGGCGGCCGGGTGATGGACGTCTCGTCGCGCGCCGCAGACGTGCTCGACTTCAAGGGCGCGGGCACGGCGAAGGTCAAGGTCGAATATGTCGGGCGCGCGCCGCTCGAAGGCTCGGACGATTCCATGCTGCTCGCCTCGCTGCGCACCGACGGTTCGCCGGCCAGCATCGATGGGCTCGGCGCCGGGGTCATGGTCGCCGCGGCCTCGCCGCTCGGCGGCCTGTTCGGCTCGCAAGCGACGGCCCCGCAGCCTGCCGCCTACGAGCCCCCTCCCGCGCCTGCGCCAGCCCCGCCTCCACCGCCCGAGCCCGCGCAGCTCGCAGCCGCCGATGCGCCCCAGGCGCAGGCGCCCGACGAGGCGGCCCCCGACGCCACGCCAATCCGCCAGCCTCGTAAACCCGTTCCGCTGCCGCCGCCGCGCCCGTTCGACCTCGGAGAGAGTGCAAGCCGGGCGTCCTCGGTCGCCCTCGCCGCGCCGCCGCGCGCGTCGAACGCCGAAGGCGTGCTCCCGCCGCCGCGTCCCGAACTGCACGCGAGCGCAGAGAAGGCGCTCTATTTCGCCGATCCCTCGTCGGATCGCGTGAAGCGGCTGACGCGCGCCGCCCTCGCCACGGTCAAGCCGCCGCGACGCGACGACAACTGAGGCGCGCCGCCGAATCGCCACGATTGGGCGGAACATTGCCGCATTCCCCGAACCCGACGAGGACGCCTTTTAGGGCGCGCCTTCGCAGAGGATTTCCGGTGCGCCTGATCGGGCTGACGATCGCGCTGATTGTCGGCGGCCTCTGCCTTTCCCCGGCTGGCCGGGCGGCGCCGTTCGCCTCGAGCGCCGACGTTGCGCTGATCGAGGACTACGACAGCGGCGCGGTGCTCTACGAAAAGAACGCCGACGACGCGACGCCGCCCGCCTCGACCGCCAAGCTTCTTACCGCCGAGATCGTCTTTCGCGAATTGAAGGAAGGCCGCCTGCACCTCGACGACGTCTTTGTCGTGTCGGAGAGGGCCTGGCGCGAGGGTGGAGCGCACGGGCACGGCGCCGCGACCTTTCTCGCGCTGCACAGCCAGGTCAGGATCGAAGACCTGCTGCGCGGACTCATCATCCAGTCCGGCAACGACGCCGCGATGACGCTCGCCGAGGGCATGGCCGGCTCGGAGCAGCACTTCGCGGACCTGATGAACAAGCGCGCCGCCGAGCTCGGCATGAGCCATTCGCACTTCACCGATCCGCGCGGCAAGGGCGATCCGGCTCAGCGCGTGACGGCGCGCGACATGGCGCTCCTCGCCGCCCATATCATCCGCGAATACCCCGACTACTATCACTATTTCGGCGAGAAGGACTTCACCTGGAACAAGATCCACCAGCTCAACAAGAATCCGCTCCTCACGCAAAATCTCGGCGCCGACGGCCTCAAGTCGACCGACCCCGCTGACGGCGCCTACGGGCTCGTGGGTACGGCGGTCCAGGACGGAGCGCGGCTGATCGTTGTGACCTTTGGCGAGAAGACGGCGACCGACCGGACCGAGGAGGCCCGCAAGCTCTTCGACTACGGCTTCCATTCGTTCGATCACCGGACGGTGTTCGAGGCGGGCGAGCGCGTCGGCGGCGCCTCCGTCTACGGCGGCGAGACGGGCGACGTTCCGCTCGTCAGCGACAGCCCGATCCTTCTCTATCTGCCGCGCGGCGACGCGAGCCGGATCGTCGCCAAGATCGTCTACACCGGCCCGCTCGTCGCGCCGGTCGAGAAGGGCAGGGACGCTGGCCATCTGAAGGTCTGGCGTGACGACATGCTGGTGATCGACGCGCCGCTGAAGACCGGCGCCTCCGTTGGTCTTGGCGGCCTCACCCGCCGCGCCTTCGACGCCAGCGTCGAACTCGCCGGCGGCGCCATTCGCGAGGCGCTCGCGCGCTTCCAGAAATGACGTCCGGGCGGGGCCGCTTCATCACGCTCGAGGGCGGCGAGGGGGCGGGCAAGTCCGTGCAGGCCGAGCGCCTCGCGGCGCGCCTCAGGATCGCCGGCCACGAGGTCGTGCGCACCCGCGAGCCGGGCGGCTCTCCCCACGCCGAGGCGCTTCGCGAGGTGATCCTGTCGGGTCGCGCCCGCTCGCTCGGGCCCGAGGGCGAGGCGATGCTCTTCGCCGCCGCGCGCATCGACCATCTCGATCAGACCATCCTGCCAGCGCTCGAGCGCGGCGCATGGGTCGTCAGCGACCGTTTCGCCAACTCGACCCGCGCCTACCAGGGCGTGGCGGGCCACCTCCCGGCGGACTTCGTCAAGCGGCTCGAAGGGATCGCCCTTGGCGACAATCGCCCCGACCTGACGCTGATCCTCGACGTTCCGGCCGAGGCCGGGCTCGAGCGGGCGCGCCTTCGGCGGGGAGACGAGGGGGCCGATCGGTTCGAGGCGGAGGGGATCGAATTCCACCGCACGCTGCGCCGCGCCTTTCTCGACATCGCGGCAAACGAGCCGCAGCGCTGCGCCGTCATCGACGCGACGAAGTCCGAAGACGACGTCGAGGCCGCGATCTGGAGCGAAGTCGAGAAGCGCCTCGATCCGCTCCGCTCGGACGAGTCCGAGCCATGAAGAAGCCCGAAGCCGACGAGCCCCTGGAAAGCGACGAGTTCCCGGGGGCGCCGCATCCGCGCGAGGCAGGCCGGGTGATCGGCCAGGCCGCCGCCGAACGCGAACTTCTCGAAGCCTACCGGGAGCGGCGCCTGCCGCACGCCTGGCTGATCGGCGGGCCGGAAGGCGTCGGCAAGGCGACGCTCGCCTGGAGTTTCGCCCGTTTCCTGTTCGCCAACCCGGACCCGGACGCGCCCGCCGTCCGCGCCGCGCGCGACCTCACGGTCGACCCGGCCAATCCGGCGGCCAAGCATCTCGCGGCGCTCGCCCATCCCGATTTCGCGCTCGTGAGGCGAGGGTCCGACGGAAAGAAGCACTTCAGCGAAATTCGGGTCAACGACGTCCGCAACGCGCTCGGCGTGTTCGAGCTGTCGCCCGCTTTCGGCGGCTGGCGGATATGCCTCGTCGACTGCGCCGAGGACCTTAACGCCAGCAGCGCCAACGCGCTCCTCAAGACCATCGAGGAGCCGCCCGAGCGCGCGCTGATCCTGATCGTGTCGCACCGGCCGGCGCAGGTGCTGCCGACGATCCGCTCGCGTTGCCGGCGCCTGAGACTCGAGCCGCTGACACAGGAAACGATCGTCGAGATCGTTTCGTCGCTCGGGGCGCCCTGGAGCGACTTCGAGCGCGACGCGGTCGAGAGCGCCGCCGCGCGCGCCGACGGCTCGGTCCGTCACGCGCTGGCGCGCCTGTCGCCGGAATTCAAGAGCCTCGGCGCGCTGATCGACTCGGCGATCGGCGCCCTGCCGCATCCGGATCAGCGGGCAGCCGCGAAGCTCGCCGAGGCGCTTGCCGGGCGCGACATGACGGAGGCGTTCGAGGCGTTCCACCGCGCGCTTTACGGCTGGCTCGCCGCCTACGCCGCAAGCGCCGCAACCTCGCCGCTCCGCGCCTGGGAGATCGGCGCGCTGTGGGACCGGCTGCGCGCGGCTGAACGCGAGACGGTCGCGATGAACCTCGACCGCAAGCTGCACGTGCTCGCCGTCTTCGCCGAGATCCAGGGTCTCTCCAGACCGCGGCGATAGGCGATCGGACCGCTCGACCGCTAACAGCCGTTTACGTCGCGTCGCATGCGTGTCACTGTCGCCGCCGCTTCGCCAATCGCCAGGGGGAACGCATGCGCCATGTCGCGATCGCTCTTGCCGCCGCTGTCGCGTGGACAGCCTGCGCGGCCGTTCCGGCGCGCGCCGAGACGATCGACGTTTCCGACAACCACGGCGGCGTCGTTCCCGAATATGACGCGCATTGGGCGGAACTCGCCGCGCGCGGCGTCAACGTCCGCATCGTCGGGCCCTGTCAGTCGGCCTGCACGGTCCTGCTCGGCCACATTCCCAACGACCGCATCTGCGTCACCCCGCAAGCCTCGTTCGGCTTCCACACGGCCCGGTTCCCCGAGTCGACCGCGATCCTCTGGGCCGCCTACAATCAGGGCATTCGCGACTGGATCAACGCGCGCGGCGGTCTCACGCCCGACTTCAAATGGATGCGTGCGCCCGACATCTATCGCTACTTCCACAAGTGCTGAAGGAACCGTCATTGCGAGGAGCCCGGACTTGATCCGGGGGAACGAAGCAATCCATGGCGCCGCGAGATGCGGAGCGGCCCCTTCTCGCTGTCGGCGCTGTCTTCCCCGGCGCTCGATTTGAAAGGGGCGCAAGCTGGCCTACCTGTTGCCGGGGGCGGCGATGAACGCCAGGGCGCGCTTGCACGAGACGCTGACCTCGCCAAGGTGCGGCCGCATGCAGGCCGAGATCCGGTTGGCGCCCGTCTTCACCCCGCCGCAGAACCGCTGGACGTCCGTACCGCACTCCTTCGCGACATAGGCGGCCCGCGAGAGCTTCACCGAACAGGCTGTCGACAGGCTGTCCATGTGCGACATCATGCAGGCGCGGACGCGCCCTCCGCCGGGCGTGATGCCGGCGCACAGGGACTTGAGATCGACCGCGCAGGTTCGCGACGCCGCGTTTCCGCCGCCGCCTCCCCTCGCATCGACCGTCGCCGGCAAGGCGGCGAGAACGAGCGCAACCGAAAGCGCAATCGAAAAAGAGCGTCTCTTCATGGTCTCGTCTCCATCCCGTTTCGCCCGCCGGCCTGTGGCCCGGCGAAACCAGTATATCGGAACGGCGTCGTCGCGCTTGGCTCCGTTCCCATCCCCGCCAAAATCCTCTAGGACGATCCGGCCATGAGCCGGTTCACCATCACGACCGCGATCCCCTACGCCAACGGCGCGCCCCACATCGGCCACGCCTACGAGCGCATCGCCACCGACGCCATCCAGCGCTTCATGCGGCTCGACGGGCGCGACACCTTCTTCGTCACCGGCATGGACGAATACGGCCTCAAGGTTCAGCAGACGGCGGCGCGCGAGGGCGTGACGCCGCAGGATTTCGTCGACCGGGTGGCGGCCGAATTCGAAGCGATGGGCGCGCTTCTGAACGCCCGCGCCGACGACGTCGTGCGCACCACGCAAGCGCGCCACCATCGCTCGGTGCAGGCGATCTGGGAGCGCAT
Source organism: uncultured Alphaproteobacteria bacterium (assembly GCA_963829505.1). Lineage (GTDB taxonomy): Bacteria > Pseudomonadota > Alphaproteobacteria > Rhizobiales > Beijerinckiaceae > Roseiarcus. Next base: position 926,866 of record CAWHIL010000003.1, on the reverse strand, counting down.
GAAGGCCGCCGGCGACATCTATCTGTCGCAATACTCCGGCTGGTACTCGGTGCGCGACGAGGCCTATTTCGACGAGAGCGAACTGACGACGACTGCCGACGGCGCAAAGCTCGCACCGACCGGCGCGCCGGTCGAGTGGGTCGACGAAGAGAGCTGGTTCTTCCGCCTCTCGGCCTATGCCGACAGGCTGCTTGCCCACTACGCGGCGCACCCCGATTTCGTCACGCCGGAAAAGTACCTGAACGAGATCGTCGCCTTCGTGAAGCGGGGCCTGTCCGACCTTTCGATCAGCCGCACCGCATTCTCGTGGGGCGTGCCGGTGCCGGGCGATCCGAAGCACGTCATGTATGTCTGGGTCGACGCCTTGACCAATTACATCACCGCGACCGGTTTCCCCGACCCGGACGCGCCGCGGGCCAAATTCTGGCCGGCCGACGTGCATGTGATCGGCAAGGACATCACCCGCTTCCACGCCGTCTACTGGCCGGCTTTCCTCATGTCGGCCGGACTGCCCGTGCCGAAGCAGATCGTCGTGCACGGGTTCCTGTTCAACCGCGGCGAGAAGATGTCGAAGTCGGTCGGCAACGTCGTGAGCCCCGCGAGCCTCGTCGAGGCTTACGGCCTCGATCCGGTCCGCTACTTCTTCCTGCGCGAGGTGCCGTTCGGCCAGGACGGCAGCTATTCGCACGAGGCGATCGTCTCGCGGCTCAACGCCGACCTCGCCAACGATATCGGCAATCTGGCGCAGCGCTCGCTCAGCATGATCGCGCGCAACTGCGGCGGGTCCGTGCCAGATCCAACGCAGGCCACGCCCGCGCCCGCCGACCTCGCGCTCCTCGTCCGCGCCGATGCGCTCATTGGCGAAGCGCGCAAGCACATGGGCGTCTTCCAGATCCACCTCTATGTCGCGGCGGTGTTCGACATCGTCGCCGAGACCAACCGCTATTTCGCGGCGGCCGAGCCGTGGAAGCTGGCGAAGTCCGATCCCGCCCGGATGCGTCGCGTCCTCTATGTGACAATCGAGACGCTGAGGGTCGCCGCGATCCTCCTCCAGCCGATCATGCCGGGCGCGATGGGGAAGCTGCTCGATCTTCTCGCCGTGCCGGCGGGCGCGCGAAGCTTCGCGGCGCTCGACACGGGCGGCAAGGCAGGACTTCTCGACGCGCCGCATCGGCTCGAAGCGGGCAGGGCGCTGCCGCCTCCCGCGCCGGTCTTCCCTCGCTATGTCGAGCCGGAGGCGGCGGCGCGGTGAGGCTGATCGACAGTCACTGCCATCTCGACTTTCCCGACTTCGCCGACGAACTCGACGCGGTCGTCGGGCGCGCCCGCGCGGCGGGCGTCGAGCGGATGGTCACCATCGGCACGCGCGCCGACACGGCGGCCCGGGCGGTCGAGATCGCCGAGACCTACGACGACGTCTATTTCACCGCGGGCGCGCACCCGCACGAAGCCGCGCATCCCGCCGCGACCGATATCAGCGTCCTCAGGCGGCTCGCGGCGCATCGCAAATGCGTCGGGGTCGGCGAGGCCGGGCTCGACTACCACTATAATTTCGCCCCGCCGGAGACCGCCAAGGCGGCCTTCCGCGCCCAGATCGGCCTTGCCCGCGAGCTTGGCCTGCCGCTCGTCATCCATACGCGCGACGCCGAGGCGGACACCGTCGCGATCCTGAGGCATGAGATGGGGCAGGGGGCCTTCGCGGCGGTCCTGCATTGCTTCACTGGATCCCGGGCGCTGGCGGACGCCGCCCTCGATCTCGGGCTTTTCCTGTCCTTCTCGGGCGTCGTCACCTTCAAGAAGGCCGAAGAACTGCGCGCCGTCGCCCGCGACGCGCCGCTCGAGCGCATCCTGATCGAGACCGACGCGCCCTATCTCGCGCCCGTGCCCCATCGCGGCAAGCGCAACGAGCCTGCGTTCGTCGCCTCGACCGCCGCGACGGTCGCCGAGGCGCGCGGCATGGCGCCGGAGGCGCTCGCCGACGCGACGCGGGCCAATGCGCTGCGCTTCTTCTCCCGCATTGGCGCGGAGCCGCGGGCGTGAGTTCAGGCTTCCTTGCACCGACCTCGTCCTGAGGAGCTCGCAAAGCGGGCGTCTCGAAGGACGTTCCAGCGGACGCGAACGTCCTTCGAGACGCGTCGCCTTCGGCGCCGCTCCTCAGGACGAGGTTTGCGCTTGTGACCCTCGTCGCGACCATACTCGGCTGCGCCTCCTCGGCCGGCGTCCCGAGGGTCGGGCAGGGCTGGGGCGCCTGCGACCCGGCCGAGCCGAAGAACCGCCGCCGGCGCTGCGCGCTGCTCCTGGAACGCGCCGGGCCGGAGGGCGCTACCACCGTCCTTATCGACGTCGGGCCGGACATTCGCGAGCAACTGATCGGCGCGGACGTACGGCGCCTCGACGGCATACTCCTGACGCATCCCCACGCCGACCATATCCACGGCATCGACGACCTGAGGCCGCTCTACCTCATGGGCGGCGCGCGCATCGACATCCACATGGACGAGCCGACGGCGCTCCGGGTGCGGGATGCTTTCTCCTATGTGTTTCAGACGCCCCCGGGGAGTTCCTATCCTCCGATGGCGAACGACCTCAGGCTGAGGTCGGAAAGCCCTTGCACGATCGCCGGCCCCGGCGGGGCGATCGAGGCGACGCCGTTCGACCTCAACCACGGCGAGATCAACGCGCTCGGGTTCCGCATCGGGAAGCTCGCCTATACGCCTGACGTCAAACGCATTCCCGACGCCAGCCGGCCGCTGCTCAAGGGGCTCGACGTGTGGATCGTCGATGCGCTCCGCCATCGCCCCCACCCGTCGCATTTCAGCCTCGACGACGCGCTTCGCGAGATCGAGACCATGCGCCCGAAGCGGGCGATCCTGACCAATCTGCACACCGACCTCGACTACGCCGCGCTCAAAGCGCGCCTGCCCGACAACGTCGTCCCGGCCTATGACGGCATGCGGATCGAGGGATTCGAAACGTGATTCCCCCCGTCATTGCGAGCCGCAGGCGAAGCAATCCAGAGGCTGCGGCCGACGCTCTGGATTGCTTCGTCGCTTGCGCTCCTCGCAATGACGGCTGGTAGAGGAACCATCAATGTCCGCTGAAACCGCCATTCACGCCTTTCTCCACGCCAGCCGCGAAGCCGAGACGCGCTTCCTCGCCGAGATCGTGAAGGTCCCGTCCGACAATCCGCCCGGCGACTGCGACCAGGCGGCCGAGGCGGCGGCGAAGCTCCTGGAAGGCCTCGGCTTCGCCGTCGAGCGCCACAAGGTCCCCGACGCGCTCGTCAAGGCGAACGGCATGGTCAGCGCGACCAACCTCATCGTGCGCAAGACCTTCGGCACCGGCGGGCCGACGATTGCGCTCAACGCCCACGGCGACGTCGTGCCGCCGGGGACGGGCTGGACGCATGACCCCTACGGCGCCGAGATCGTCGACGGCTGGATGGTCGGGCGCGGCGCGGCGGTCTCCAAGTCGGACATCGCGACCTACGCCTTCGCCATGCTGGCGCTCGAAAAGAGCGGCGCGAAGCTCAACGGGACGGTCGAACTGCACGTCACCTACGACGAGGAGGCGGGCGGCGAGATCGGGCCGCGCTGGCTCCTGGAGCAAGGCCTGACGAAGCCCGATCTCGCCATCGGCGCCGGCTTCTCCTACGCGGTCGTTTCTGCCCACAACGGCTGCCTGCATCTCGAAGTCGAGGTTCTGGGACGCTCCGCCCACGCCGCCCGGCCCTTCACCGGCGTCGACGCGCTGGAGGCGGCGAACGCGCTCCTGACCGCCCTCTACGGCTGGCGCGGCGGCTTGTCGGCGCGCGTCTCGAAAGTTCCCGGCATCGGCTCGCCGCAGATGACGGTCGGGCTGATATCGGGGGGCGTCAACACCAACGTCGTGCCCGACCGGATCGTCTTCCGGCTCGACCGGCGCATGGTTCCCGAGGAGAACCCGGCCGAGGCGGAAGCGGAATTGCGGGCGGTGATCGCCCGCGCGGGCGCGCTGCACCCCGAGGCGAGGGTCACGGTCCGGCGCATCCTGCTCGCCGAGCCCCTGACGCCGACGCCGGCCGGCGACCGGCTGACGGAGGCGCTCTGCCGGCACGCGACGGCGATCATGGGCGAGACGGTCGCGGCCTCCGGCGTGCCGCTCTACACCGACGCGCGCCACTATGCGAAGGCCGGCGTGCCGATCGTCCTCTACGGCGCGGGCCCGCATACGATCGAGGAGGCCAACGCTCACCGCGCCGACGAGCGCCTGCCGCTCGCCGATCTCTACAAGGCGACGGTAGTCGTGGCGCTGACGCTGGCGGAGCTGCTGGGAGCGTAGGGAGGCAGCCTGCCCAATTTCTCGGGAGGGCAGGGCCGTCCTACTCCTCGATCACCTGCGAATCTCGACAGTCTAGTATGATTATAGTCTTTATGTAATGTTCCTCTCGGGCAACCCCGCCCGTGGGAACGATCTGCCATGTCGAAAGTCGTCAACGAGGTCACCGAAGCCAACGAATCCTATGCCAAGAGCTTTGGCGACAAGGCCAAGCTGCCATTGCCGCCGGGGCGCAAGTTCGCCGTCCTGACCTGCATGGACGCCCGCCTCGATCCGGCCAAATACGCGGGCCTCGCCGAAGGCGACGCCCATGTGATCCGCAACGCCGGCGGCCGGGCGACCGACGACGCGATCCGCTCGCTGGTGATCTCGCACAAGCTTCTCGGCACCGAGGAATGGTTCGTCATCCACCATACGAATTGCGGCATGGAGCTCTTCACCGACGAGATCATCGCCGAATTGCTCGACGACGACCTCAAGACAGCGTCGTTCGACGGCAAGACATGGTCCAACCCGCACCACCACGGCGGCCACGCGGCCGGCCATTTCATCAAGTGGCACACGATCAAGGACCAGGCGAAGAGCGTCGAGCAGGACGTCCGGCGCATTCGCGCGCATCCGCTGGTGCCGAAGACCATTCCGATCTACGGCTACATCTACGACGTCCAAACGGGGCGGCTGAACGAGGTCAAGCAGGCGACCGCGGCCGGCAAGGCGGCGGCCTGACTTTGCGTTACTTTGCGTTGCCGGCGAGCCTCGGCGGATCGGTTATCGCGGCGAGCGTGGCCGCGACCGCCCCCGTCGACCACTCCGCCGGCTCATTCAACGTTGCAAATCCTCCGGCGATCCCCCTGTTTCCAATGCGGGTCCGATGTTTGTTCCATAATATATCTTATGCGAATCGTGACCCCAGTAGGCGACGGATTGGCCTAAAGCGCTTCCGCCATCGCCCGTGCGCCTCCTTCCGAGATGTTTGGCGATAGCGGACGAGAAGCGTATCACGCTCGAAACTTGCTCCCGCCCGGGAGCATGACGAACGAGTTCGGTTCGTTTATCCTGGAGCCTGTGACGGTCACGAAAGCGCATATGGGAGACGAGCTGGGCGATCCGGGCGCTCCCGTTGGTTCCCGGTCCGAGTTTCGCAAGAAGCTGAAAATCGCGGCGGCGACGTTGGGTCTCGGACCTCTGATCGGCGGCTGGGCGGTTCTTTTCGCCGAGTTCTTGTCGGCGCTACCCCATTTCCAAATGTTTCAACCCGACCTCTTGCGCTTCCTTGATGACAACTTGCGTATGCTATTTTCGCTTCAATCAGTGCTTCTTCTGGTGTTTTTTGCATACCCTCCGGCACTCGAGAGCGTTTCTGTCGCTGCGCTGTTGGCCCCGTGCGCGGATTATTTTTTTCCCGCACGGGTCCCGCGTCGGATGCTCGGGATCGCGCTCGGCGGCGCATGCGGTTGGGTGTTTTACACGCCCATGTTTCAAGGACCGAGCCGCGCGTTGTGCGGCGTCGCCGGCGCGTTCTCGGGTTTTTTCGTCGCCTGGATTTGTCAGAAGGCCGGCTGGACCAAATCGATCCACGCCTTGATTGAAGCCGATGCCGGGAGACGCGCCGCGACGCCCTGAACGATCCCGTTCGCTGGTTGCGGTCGTCGCAGTGGCGAACGGCCGCAGGCGCAGGCCTCCCGAGGGAGGCTACAATGCGCCTAGGCCGCCTCATCGTGCGGCCGCGTGCGAGGAACGCCGCATTGTCCAACGCCCCGTCCGATCCGGCGCATCACATTCCGCGCCATCCGGCGAACGACTACACCCTCGAGGCCGCGGCCGCCCGGCGCGCCTTCGTCGAGGCTGAGACCGGCGCGCGGCTCGACCATGTCGGGCGCCATTCCTTCGATCCGGGCGCCCTGCCCGGCAACATCGAGAATTTCATCGGCGCGGCGCAGGTGCCGATTGGCCTCGCCGGGCCGCTCCTGATCGAGGGCGAGCACGCCAAAGGCGCTTTCTATGTGCCCATGGCGACGACAGAGGGCACGCTGGTGGCGAGCTACAATCGCGGCATGCGGCTGCTGAGCGAATGCGGCGGCGCCAAGGCGACGGTCGTCGCGAGAGCCATGCAGCGCTCGCCCGCCTTCATCTTCGACGACGCGCTCGAGGCGCGATCGTTTGGCGAATGGGTCGAGGCCAATTTCGAGGCGATCAAGGCGGCCGCCGAGGCAACGACCCGATCCGGCAGGCTCGCCGCCATCCGGCCGTTCGCAGTCGGGCCGCTCCTGCACCTCAGATTCAACTACGCGACCGGTGACGCCGCGGGCCAGAACATGTCCGGCAAGGCCACCTTCGCCGCCTGCGAATGGATCGCGGCCAACCATCCGGGCGGGGCGCGCTACATCCTCTCGGGCAACACCGACACCGACAAGAAGCATTCGCAGATGAACGTGATCGAGACGCGCGGACGTCGTGTCGTCGCCGAGGCGGTCCTTTCGCGCGACGCGCTGAAGCACATCATGCGGGTCGACACGCGCGACCTCTTCTACGCCCGGCAGATCTCGCAGTCGGGCGCGTTTCTCGCAGGTTCGGCCAACAACGGCGCGCACGCGGCGAACGCGCTCGCCGCGCTCTTCATCGCGCTTGGCCAGGATGCGGCCAACGTCGCCGAGTCGCACGCCGCGATCGTCTATGCGCAACTCCTCGACAACGGCGACTACTACTGGTCGATCACCCTGCCCGCGCTGATCGTGGCGACGGTCGGCGGCGGCACGGGGCTAGCCACGCAGCGCGAATGCCTCGCGATGCTCGGCTGCGTCGGCGCCGGCAAGGCGGACAAGCTCGCGGAGATCTGCGCCGCGGTCGCGCTCGCCGGCGACATCTCGCTCTCCTGCGCGGTGCTCGCCGGCGACTGGGTGTCGAGCCACGAGCGCTACGGGCGAAACAGGCCTGACGCGTCGAAGAGGTAAAGAACGGTGGCGCTGCCGCGCCGCCCGGCTTGAAGATCTGCGTTCGACCGGCCGGTCTACGATTGCCTGCACGCGGGCGCTCGCGGTCGGCATAGCCCCCCGGAACGTGGCCGTGAGCGCTCGGTTCGGCCGCTTGCGTCAGGGTTGCGGCGGCGCTCAAGGGGAGCAAGCAGAGGCCGATCCGGCGACTCGCCTCGCCAGCGGAATTCGGTTAAGTCGGCGAGCGGCGGTTGCGGTTGCGCGCAAAACGGGGTGGCGTGCGCGTAAACTGAGGAGGCTCCCCTGCTGACGTCAGACCTGTCCCGCGACAGAGCCGCGCCGTGGCTCAATCCCCTGCTGTTTCTTCTGTTCTTCTGCTCAGGCTTCTGCAGCCTCGTCTATCAGGTCGTCTGGTTGCGGCTGGCCTTCGCCCACTTCGGCATCGTCACGCCGGTGCTGTCGGTGGTGCTGTCGGTGTTCATGCTCGGCCTCGGCGCGGGGTCGCTCATCGCGGGTCGCTTCGGCCCATCGCTCGCCCGGCGCCTCAGGGTCTCGCCCGCGGCGCTGTACGGCGGCGCAGAACTGATCATCGCGCTCGGGGCGCCCGCCGTCCCTGCCCTGTTCGCGCTTGGCGAAAGCGTGCTTTTGCATGTCGGCGCGGCAAGTTCCGGCGGCTACCTCGCGCTCTCCGCGATTGCGATCACCGTTGCGATCCTGCCCTGGTGCCTGATGATGGGCGCAACCTTCCCGCTGATGATGACGTTCGTCAGGGCGCGGGACCGGACGCGGTCGGAAAGCTTCAGCTTCCTCTATCTCGCCAACGTGATCGGCGCGATGACCGGGGCGATCGTCAGCGCGCTCGTCCTGATCGAACTGCTCGGATTCGCCGGAACGACGCTGGTCGCGGCCGCGCTCAATGCGGCCATCGCCGGCGTGAGCTTCGTGCTGGCGGCAAAGTTCCGCAACGACGTTGTGGCGCCCGACGAGACCGCCGATCCGTCACTCAGAGCAAAGCCAAAGCACGCCGACCCGACGCGCTGGCGGGAAACGATCCTGTTCACCACGGGCTTCGCGTCGCTCGCGATGGAGGTCGTCTGGGTGCGCGGCTTCACCATCATCCTGAAGACCACGATCTACGCGTTCGCCGCTATTCTGGCGACCTACCTTCTCGCGACCTGGATCGGCTCGGCCGCGTATCGCCTGTCGTTGCGCCGGGGCGCAGTCCTGTCCGACGGCGCCCTGCTCGCGATCGCCGCGGCGACCGCGCTGCTGCCGGTCGTGCTCAACGATCCCAGGCTGCAGTCCTCGGCCGTGGGCGTTCTGTTCAGCATCGCTCCGTTCTGCGCGACGCTCGGCTATCTGACGCCCAAGATGGTGGACGACTACGCCGGCGGCGATCCGCGCCTCGCCGGGCGCTGTTATGCGATCAACATTCTCGGCGGCATCCTCGGACCGCTGTTCGCGGGTTACATTCTTGTTGTTGCGCTATCGACGCGACATTCGCTCCTGGTTCTGGCTCTGCCGATGGCGCTTCTCGCCGCCGCCGCCGCTTGGCGCGCCCGGCCCCAGTCGGCGGCCGCGCTCGCCTGGCTCGCGCCGGCGGCGGTCCTCGTCGCGGCCGGCGTCTGGATGAGCCAGAGCTTCGAGGACCTCGCCGGCCGCGGCGGCCCACGCGAGGTCCACCGCGACCATGCTGCGACCGCGATCGCCTACGGCGCCGATTTCGACCGCGGCCTTCTGGTCAACGGCGTCGGGATCACCATGTTGACCCCGGTGACGAAGGTGATCGCCCACCTGCCGCTCGCCATGCATGGAAAGGCGCACGACGGTCTCGTGATCTGCTTCGGCATGGGAACGACGTTCCGCTCGATGGTGAGTTGGGGCGTCGATACGACTGCGGTGGATCTGACGCGGTCGGTCATCGACTCGTTCGGTTTCTTCCATTCGGACGCAGACGCGGTGAGGGCGCGGCCGAACGCCCACGTGGTCGTCGACGACGGCCGCCGCTTCCTCTTGCGCACCGACAAGGCGTTCGACGTGATCGTTCTCGATCCGCCGCCGCCGGTGGCCGCAGCGGGCTCGAGCCTGCTTTACTCCACCGAGTTCTACGAGGCCGCACGCCGCCGTTTGCGGCCCGGCGGAATCCTGCAGCAATGGACGCCGCCGGGCGCCGACGCCAGCACGATCGAGGCGATGACGCGCGCGCTGCAGTCGGTCTTTCCGTACGTTGAGGTCTACCGGGCGGTCGAGCCGTGGCTCGCATCGGGAAGGGAGACCTACGGCATCCATTTCCTCGCCTCGATGGACCCGCTCCCGGTCCTGACGCCGGAGGAATTTGTGGCGAGGCTCCCGCCCGCGGCCCAGGAGGACCTGATCGAGTGGGGGCCCGGAAAGACGCCGCTCGAGATGGCCAAGCTGATCCTCGACAGCAAGATTTCGCTCAGCGATCTGGTCGCGAGCCCGCCCTCGGCGCCGCCCATCACCGACAACAGTCCGTTCAACGAATACTATCTTCTGCGCAAGTACGCGCCCCGGGTGCTGGCCGCGGTTTGGTGACGGCGGGAGGCGGATCGCTGGGCCGGCTCGACCTGAATAGCGAGAAAAGGACATGACGGTTGCGCCGCGCTTCGCCGGCGCCGCTTCGACGACGACAGCACCGGCCCATGACGGCAAGTCAATGATGCAATGAGAGCCGTGAAAGCGGCTCGCCGGGTGGAGGAATGCGCGCTCTCCGCACCCGCTCCGATCTCCCCGTCAGGCTCGGCGTTTGTTTTGCGCGGGCGGCCTCTGCACCGGCAGGCGCGCACGAAAGGCGGGTTCCGCCGCCTCCACCAGGCGCGCCAGTTCGGCGAGGGCCTCGGCCTCCACCCGGCGGCGCCTTTCCGTGTCGTCCGGGAGGGTCCGGTTCCTCCAATCGTTGTGCTCCCCACTCATACGCGACCCCATGTTCGCCACCCACAACCAGCATTAGAGCGAATGACGTCGGATTGAAGGCGTTGGTTAACGCCACTCCGCGCCCGTTCACCAATGGTTTCAAAAGGTTCCTTCGCCCAGCGGACCCGGGCATCGGCGGGAGCCGCGACAAAAGCCTTGTTCGACCGCGCGATCCGCTGACGCAAATGCCTGCGTTAAGGCAGAGGAGCCGCACATACAGAACGCCATAAGTTTGTGGCGTTAACTGTAGGCCGGGTTGGTTTTGCCCGTCAACCCGCTGGTTGCAATTTTTCCGATTGAAAGCTCTGGGCGCTATTGCCGTCATTCGAGCGGTGAAACAGCGCGCCAAGTCCCAGAGGCGCAACGCGTCCGGTCGGGCCGTCCGGCAAGCTCAATTTTTTGAATGGTCGGAGTGGCGGGATTCGAACCCACGACCCCTAGTCCCCCAGACTAGTGCGCTAACCGGGCTGCGCTACACTCCGACGCACGGGCCTTATAGGCAAGCGCGCGTGGCGTGGCAATCCGAGTTTCCTATCCAGCGTTCGCCTGGAGCATTCGGCGATTTGGTCGAATCGCCGAATGCTCCAGCTTCTTTGATTTCCGCGCGCTTTTCGCGAAAAACCGGCATCCACTTTTTCGCCGCGCGCTCTAGCTGTCGGCTTTCGCATAGCGAGACTGATGCAGAATACGCTGAGCTTCGCCGATATCGCCGAGCGCCCCTCTCAGCGCCCCGATGTCGCTCTCGAGATCCGAGGCCTCGACGTTCCGGCCGGTCGCGACCGCCTTCGCCACGGGGGTCGCGTCGTCGTCTCGCGCGGCGCCGGGAAGGGAGGCCTCCGCCTCGCCCGCAAGAAAGGCGAAGCGCGGTTCGAGGCCGGCCAGCGCCTGCGCGCCCTGCTCCCTGAAAAGCTTCTGGACGCCCTTGATCGTGTAGCCCTCGTCGTAGAGGAGGCGCTTGATCAGGCGAAGGCGCTCGACATCTTCGGGACGGTAGTAGCGCCGCCCGCCGGCGCGCTTCAGCGGCCGGATCTGGGGAAAGCGCGTCTCCCAGAAGCGCAGCACATGCTGCGGCAGATCCATCGAATCCGCGACTTCGCTGATCGTCCGAAACGCCTCGGGGCTCTTCTCCATCGCGTCGCTCAACGAGAGTGGCGGTTACGGGGACGACTCAGCCCCTCCCCCCGCCACTATTGACCGACACGCGTCCAAACGCCAGACGTCAGGCGTTCAGTCCTTCACCTCGACGAGATCCGCGCCGTTGATCTTGGCCTTGAGCACGTTCGACGGCTTGAAGACCATGACGCGACGCGGAAGGATGGGAACCTCGACGCCGGTCTTTGGATTGCGGCCGACGCGCTGGCCTTTCGAGCGAACGACGAAGGAGCCGAAGCCCGAGAGCTTGACCGTCTCGCCCCGCACCGCCGCGTCGCAGATCTCGTCAAGGACCGACTGAACGAGTTCGGCCGACTCCGTGCGCGACAGCCCCACGCGCTGGTAGACGACCTCGGACAGATCGGCTCGGGTTACAGTCCGGCCCGGCTCGCGGCCGCCTCTTTCGTTCGACATCCCGATCCTCATCGACGGTCGCTTTCGCGATCGTTCCCCCTTGCCGACCGGGCCAAGCCATTTCGTCCCGGCGTTCTTCCTCGCGTCGGTTCTGGACTTTCTTTTCCAGGACCGCAAGTCCATAAGGCGCCCGTCGCCGCAACCGCGGTTTTTCGGCGCCATCCGCCATGCAAAGCCTGAAACCAGCCGGTGCTCGAGGACGCGCCAGCGTTCGGACGCGCCCTATGGATTAACCTTAGCAAAGGGAAACACCAGTGTCGATGAACGCGCCGCCGGCTGAAGCCGTTCCCCGCATTGCGCTGGTGACGGGCGCCTCACGGGGGATCGGACGCGCGGCGTGCCTCGCCTTCGCGCGCGGAGGCTTGCATGTCGTGGCGCTCGCCCGCACGCAGGGCGCGCTCGAGGATCTCGACGACGAGATCCGCGCGCTCAGGCCCGGGTCGGACGCGCCCACGACGCTTGTCCCGCTCGATCTACGCGATTCCGCGGCGCTCGACCGGCTGGGCGAAGCGCTCTACCGCCGCTTCGGACGGCTCGACGCGCTCGTCGGCGCCGCCGGCGTCCTCGGCGTTCTCTCGCCCCTGCATCACGTCGATCCCAAGGACTGGGACGAGGTCATGGCCGTCAATGTCACAGCGAACTGGCGCCTCATCCGCTCGCTCGACCCGCTGTTGCGACTTTCTGCCGCGGGTCGCGCAGCCTTCATAACCTCGGACGTCGCAAGCGGCGCGGACCTCCGCGCCTATTGGGGACCTTTCGCAGTCTCGAAAGCAGCCCTCGAGGCGCTCGCTCGCGCCTATGCAGCCGAGACGCTGAACACGTCGGGCGTGCGCGTCACGCTCGTCAACCCCGGCGCTTTGCGCACGCGAATGCGGGCGAAGGCGATGCCCGGCGAGGACCCGATGACGCTGCGCACTCCCGAGGAGCTTGCGCCGAAGATCGTCGAGATCTGCTCGCCGGAATGGACCGCGACGGGCAAGGTCTATGACTTCCCGACCGACTCCCTCATGTCGTTCCGTTCGCCGGAGCCGTTCGCCGGCGATCGCTAAAGGAGAGGACGGCTTTTCGGGCCGCCCTCCTTTTTTTCTGAACGCTATGCCGCAGCCCGGTTGACCCCCTGCTCGGCGAGCGCGGTGAGCTTCTGGTCGGCCGCCTTCTCCTCGGCGAGGTTCTGCGCCAGCAGATTGGCGCAGTCGGTCCGGCCGAGCGTTTTCGCCCAGGCGATCAGCGTGCCGTAGCGCGCGATCTCGTAGTGCTCGACCGACTGGCCGGCGGCGATCAGGGCTGCGTCGAGAACCTTCTTGTCGCCCACCTCGCCCGCGACCTCGTCGGCTTCCTCGATGATCCCGTCCATCGCCGGACAATCGACCGCCTTGGGCTCGATGCCGCAAAGCTGAAACACCTGCTCGAGCCGGCGGACCTGGTTCCTGGTCTCCTGCAGATGCGTCTCGAACGCGGTCTTGAGCTCGGGCTTGGTCGACTTCTCGATCATTTCGGGCAGCGAGCCGACGATCTTGTTTTCAGCGTAGTACACGTCCTGCAGCTGATGGACGAAGAGGTCGTCCATCGTCTTGATGTCCTTCGAGAAAAGGCCCATGAGTTGATCTCCGTTCGGGTTTGCGCGGGCGGTCGCCCGCATGGCGTCCCAACGCCGCGTCCGGCGCCTTGTTCCTTGCCCCGGGATTTGGCGTCGAAGGGTTGCGCAAATGGTCTTGCGGGCGGCCCGTTCCTCCTCTATGAAGCGCCCCTCGTTGCGCTCCGCCGGGGGCTGAACGGAAGGTCGCGCTCTTCATGCGCGGCAGGGCCTGACCGGTCCGGCTTCCCGTGTTCCCGCCTTCGAACGATCCGTCGAGCCTTTCCGGGCTCGGAGGGCTCCGCGCGGACCGCGAACGTGAGGAAAGGAAAGGCTCCACCATGGCTCTTTACGAGCATATCTTCCTGGCGCGCCAGGATGTCACCGCGCAGCAGGTCGAAGCGCTGACGGAACAACTCAAGACGAAGATCGCCGCGCTCGGCGGCGCGGTCACCAAGGTCGAGCCGTGGGGGCTGAAGTCGCTCGCCTACCGGATCAAGAAGAACCGCAAGGCCCATTTCACGCTCCTCAACATCTCCGCCCCTTCGGAGGCTGTCGTCGAGCTCGAGCGGACGCTCGGCCTCAACGAGGACGTGCTCCGCTATCTGACGCTGCGTGTCGACGAGCATGAGGCGGGCCCGTCGGCGATGCTGCGCAAGCGCGAGGACGGCGACCGCGACGATCGCGGCCCGCGTGGCCCCCGCGGCGACCGCCCCGACCGTGGCGACCGCGATCGCGGCGACCGCGGCGACCGTCCGCCGCGCCGCCCGCGTGAAGATTCCAACGCAGGAGCCGTCTGATGGCCTCCGGTCCCCGCCGCCCCTTCTTCCGCCGCCGCAAGTCCTGCCCGTTCTCCGGCGCCAACGCGCCGAAGATCGACTACAAGGACACTAGGCTCCTGTCGCGCTACATCTCCGAGCGCGGCAAGATCGTGCCTTCGCGCATCACCGCGGTCAGCGCCGCAAAGCAGCGCGAACTCGCCCAGGCGATCAAGCGCGCCCGCTTCCTCGGGCTCCTACCCTACGTGATCCGCTGACGCGCGTTTCTTGAACCGAACCGCCGCGCCCGGGGCTTCCACCCAGGCGCGGCGGCAGTTGAACCGGGCCCCGCCCGGTGTCTAACCGCAAGCCCATGCGGGACAGCGCCACGATGCAACGCTACGCAGTCGCCTTCGGCGCGGGATGCGCCTCCGCCTTCCTCTTTGCGGTCAGCGCCGAGGCGAGCCCGCTTGCGATGGCGCTCGCCTATCTCGCGCCGCTGCCGATCATGATCGCGACCCTCGGATGGGGCCTTGGCGCCGGCGCATTGTCGGCGATCGCCTCGGCGGTCGGCCTCGCGGTGATCGCCGAGCCCATGTCGGCGCTCCTCTACGCAGGTTCGCTCGCGCTGCCCGCCTGGCTCCTGCCGGCGTTCGCGGTTACCCCGCTCGCCCGCTACCTGCCCGCCCGCATGGCCTCGCTCGCGACCTACCCGTCCGTCGGCGCAATCGTCGCGCTTGCCGCGGGCATCGCCATGATCGGCGCGGCGGCCGTCCTGACCGTCGTCATCGTCACCTTTCACGGCTACGCGGCCGGCGCCGAGGCGGCGACGCGCATGCTCGCCGGCGTGGCGAACGAGGCGTTCGCCGGCGAGGACGTCGACGCCAAATCCTTCGCCGACGCGCTCGTGCGAATTGGCCCGGCGGCCATCGCCGCTTCGACCACTCTCATGCTCTGCGTCAACCTCTACGCGGCGGCGCGTTCGGTGCAGCTTTCGCATCGGCTGCCGCGGCCGTGGGCGGATCTGCCGTCGTCGCTCTCGCTGCCTGCGCCGCTGGCCGTCATCTCGGTCATCGCGGCGGGGCTCGCTTGGGCGCTCCCCCCGCCCGGCTCGCAATACGCCGGCGTCGTCGCGGGCGGGCTCGGGGCGGCTTTCGTCTTCCAGGGCCTCGCGACGGCGCACGCGCTGTCGCGCGGGCTGAAACTGAGAATTGTGATGCTCGTCGCCCTCTACGCCTGCTGCGTGCTCAGGGCCCAGTACATCCTTCCCGTCGTCGCGCTGACCGGCGTCGCCGACGCTCTCGTCCGGCTGCGCGCCCGCGCCGCCGCCCTTCCCCCCCAACGCTCGACTTTGCAAAAGAAATAGGAGACATGTCATGGACGTTATTCTGCTCGAACGGATCGGCAAGCTCGGCCACATGGGCGAGACCGTCAAAGTCAAGGACGGCTACGCCCGCAACTTCCTCCTGCCGCGCGGCAAGGCGCTCCGCGCGACGGAGGCCAACAAGAAGAAGTTCGAGTTGCAGCGGGCCGATCTCGAGGCGCGCAACGCCGAACTGAAGCGCGGCGCCGGCGAGGCGGCGCTGAAGGTCGACGGCGTGACGATCGTCATCATCCGCCAGGCCGGCGAGACCGGGCAGCTCTACGGCTCCGTCTCGGCCCGCGACGTCGCCGACGCGCTCGTCGCCGCCGGCCATGCCGTTCAGCGCAACCAGGTGGCGATCCAGGCCCCGATCAAGACGCTCGGCCTCCACGTCGTGCCGGTCCACCTGCACGCCGAGGTGGAGGCGAAGGTCAGCGTCAACGTCGCGCGCTCGCCTGAACAGGCCGAGCGCCAGGCCAAGGGCGAGGACCTGACGGTGCGCGAGCAGACCTCGATGGACGACCTCGGCCTCGAGGTCGGCAAGGCGCTGGCCGAAGCCGGCCCGGGCGAGGGCCTCGGGCGCGAGTAACCATCGCGGGGCGCGCGATCATCGACCGCGCTCTCGGGCCGGCGCACGGAGCTTTCGTGAAGCGAGCGCGCCCGACGCGACGTGGGCGCGCCAATTTTGGAGGTGTGCGTAAGTCTACCAGTGTGATCTTGCGGCAACAATGCGGCTTTTTCTCACGGCGGCGGCCACAATTGCTTTGACAGGCCTTGAGACCCCTGTACACCTTGACGCGGATCGCGCTGCGAGTGTCCGTGTTGTTTGGCGAGGCGGGTCATGGGGAAGTCGTTTTCGTCTGGCGCCGGATGGATGGGGCGCGCCGCGCGCGGCGCGTCCTTGGCGTTCGCCTGCGAACTGGCGCTCGTCGTCGCGCTGGCCGGCGGAGTGCAGCCCGCGCTCGCCGGCAGCACGTCGCCCAATGTGCCGCCCGCGGCCAATCCGAAGACCTTCCCCCAGCTTCCCACGACCGCCGGGCTTCAGTGTAATACTCAGCTCACGAATGCGATCAACACCGCAAACGACATCGGCCTCGCCGCCAACGCCGCCGGCATCTTGACGCAAAGCGCTGCTTTCGGGCTTCAGGTCGGGGCGGCGACCACCGCGGCGGGGGGCGCCACCGACATGGCGGCGGCCTTTGGCCTTATGGCCGGCTTCGGCATTCCTTCTCCCGGCAACGCGGCTGGAATACCAGGGACCGTCGACGGCGCCGTCGCCGCTGGCGTCATGGCGGGCGGCCTCACGGTTTCAGCAACCCAGTGGGGCGCCGCGATCGGCGGGCTGGCCTCCCAGACGACAGGCTTCGCCTCTCAGACTGCGGCCGTCGTCTTTCAGCAGGCCGAGGCTCCCCTGCCCGGCTGCGACAACAATTATATCGGCACGCAGTCGATCGACGTCGGCGTCGGCAACACCGCGCTCAACGTGAAGAGCGGCGAATCGATTTTCAACGGCAACGTTTACGTCGGTCCGAACGGAACCGACAACGGCAACGTCTACGCCAGCCAGTTCCTCGCCTCGCAGGGCATCTCGGCGGACGGCGGCAAGATCACGCTCGGCAACCAGGACCTCACCACCTACGATCAGGGCATCAACATCGGCGGCGGCGCCGTCGCCGGCGCCGGCTCCGGCGGAATCGTCGCCACGACCGGCGACGTCAACGCTCTCGCCATCGGCAACGGGGCGAACGCATCGGGGCCCGGCTCGACCGCGCTCGGGCAGAACGCCGACGCCGCCGCCAACGATACGACGGCGATCGGCCCGGGGGCGCTGGTCGCGGCGAGTGCGGGCGTCGGCTCCTTCGCCGGCGGCACCTCTCAGGTCCTGGGGACCGGGAGCGCGGTCTCGATCGGCAACCTGAACACCGCCGACGGCGACGGCGCGGTCGCCATCGGCGACCCCAATGTCGCGACCGGCACGGGCGCGGTCGCCGCCGGCCACGACAACACCGCCACGGGGACCGGAACGGTCGCGGTCGGCGACACCAACAGCGCGACGGGCGGCCAAGGCGCGACCGCGGTCGGGGCCCTCAACACCGCGACGGGTCAGGGCGCGGCGGCCGTCGGCAACGCCAACACCGCGACCGGTCAGGGCGCGACGGCGGTCGGCAACGCCAACACCGCGACAGGCCTCGGCGCCGTCGCAGCCGGCGACACCAACACGGCCATCGGCCAGGGCGCCAACGCCAACGGCGAGGGAAATCTGTCGGTGGGCGAGGGCTCGGTCGCCGCCGGAAACGCCAACATCGCCTTCGACAACGGGAACGTCGCGGTCGGCGACAGCAACGACGCGGCAGGCGGCCAGGGGGCGACGGCGGCGGGCTTTGCAAATCATGCGATCGGCACCGGTTCGACGGCGCTTGGCTTCACCAACACGGCAGGCGTCCCCGGAACGGTCGCCATCGGCGAGAACAACCGCGCGTTGGCGGGTGTGGGCGCAATGGCGGCTGGCGCCTTCAACGCGGCGAGCTTCCAGGGCGCCCTGGCTCTCGGCTTTACCAACACCGCTACCGCCGTCGGCGCCGTCGCCGAGGGCGACAGCAACAGCGCCATTGGCGGCCAGGGCGCCGCGGCGGTCGGCGCCAACGACACGGCGAACGGTCAGGGCGCGGTCGCCGAGGGCAATGGCGACAAGGCCGTCGGCCAGGGCTCGATCGCCCTCGGCAACGCGAGTTCCGCGCTCTCGGCCGGCGCCATCGCCGAAGGCGACGCCGCCACGGCGAACGATCAGAACGACGTGGCGGTCGGCTCAGGCGCAAGTGCCGCCGGCGGCGGCTTGAACAACGCCGCCACGGCGGTCGGCGCCAACGCCGCGGCCGCGGGCGCGAATACGACGGCCGTCGGCGAACACACCGACGCCGCGGCGGCCAACTCGACGGCGATGGGCGACTACGTCACCGCAAATGGCGTGGGTTCTGTCGGCGTCGGCAACTTTTTCACGGTCAACGGCGCAGGCTCGGCCGGCGTCGGCTCCGAACTCACCTTCGGCAGCGGGAGCGGCGAGGTCGGTCTCGGCAACTCGACGACGAGCATCGGTCAGGGCGCCTTCGCCGGGGGCTACTTCAGCAACGCCAACGGGACGGGCGCGGTCGCCATCGGCAGTGCCGACAACGCGGTGGGTCAGGGCTCGGTCGCGCTGGGCGCCACAAGCTCGGCGCTTTCGGCCGGCGCCGTCGCCGCCGGCGATACCGCCACGGCGAACGGCCAGAACGACGTGGCGCTCGGCACAGGCGCGAGCGCCACCGGCGGCGGCTTGGGCTCGGCCGCGACCGCGGTCGGCGCCGGCGCCACGGCGGGCTTCGCCGACGCCACCGCCGTCGGGCAAAGCACCAGCGCCGCTGCCGCAGCTTCAACCGCGGTCGGCAACAACGTCACCACGAAGGGCGCCAATTCCGTTGGCGTCGGCAACGCTTTCACGGTCTACGGCAAGGGCTCGGTCGGCGTCGGCGATGCTCTGACGTTCGGAACCGGCGACGGACAGGTCGCGCTCGGCGAGGCGACGTCGACCAACGGTCAGGGCGCCTTCTCCGGCGGCTACCAGAGCGCGGCCAACGGGACGGGCGCGGTCGCGATCGGCAACCTTCAGAGCGCGACCGGCAATGGCGCCGTCGCGATCGGCGATCCGAACGTCGCCAACGGCGGGGGCGCGGTGGCGGTCGGCGCCGACAACACGGCCGCCGGCAATGTTGCGGGAACGACCGCGGCTGAGGGCGCCGTCGCGACCGGCTTCGGCAACACGGCGATCGGCCAGGGCTCGGTCGCGCTCGGCAATACGAGTTCCGCGCTTTCGGCCGGCGCCATCGCCGCCGGCGACACCGCCACGGCGAACAACCAGAACGACGTGGCGCTCGGCACGGGCGCGAGCGCGACCGGCGGCGGCTTAGGCTCGGCCGCGACCGCGGTCGGCGCCGGCGCCATGGCCGCCTTCGGCGACGCCACCGCCGTCGGGCAGAGCACCAGCGCCGCCGGAGCAGCTTCGACGGCGGTCGGCAACAACGTCACCACGAAGGGCGCCAATTCCGTCGCCGTCGGCAACGCTTTCACGGTCTACGGCAAGGGCTCGGTCGGCGTCGGCGATTCTCTGACCTTCGGAACCGGCGACGGCCAGGTCGCGCTCGGCGAGGCGACATCGACCAACGGTCAGGGCGCCTTCGCCGGCGGCTACGCGAGCGCGGCCAATGGTCAGGGCGCCTTCGCCGGGGGCAATGCGAGCATCGCCAGCGGTCAGGGCGCCTTCGCCGGCGGCGACGCGAGCACGGCCACCGGTCAGGGCGCGGCGGCGATCGGCGCCGGCAATGTTGCAACGGGCAATGGAGCGCTGGCGATCGGCAACATGAACACGGCGACGGGCGCGTCGGCGATGGCGCTCGGCGAGAACGCCAGCGCCAACGGCGCGAGCGCGCTGGCGATGGGCGAAGGCGCAAGCGCGGCCGGGGCCGATTCGGTGGCGATCGGAGCGGGCGCGAAGGCGACCGTCGCCAATCAATTCGCGCTCGGCACGATTGCGTCGACCTACGTGATGCCCGGCGTCACGTCGGCGGCAAGTCTGGCGGCGCAGAACGGAACCACCTACTTCACCACCACCGACGTCGACGGCCATCTGGCGACGTCGAACTATGGCCCGCAGGACATCGCGAGCCTCTACAACAGCGTGAGCACTTTGCGAAGCGACGTCATTCGCGGCTACGAAGGCTCGGCGATCGCCCTTGCGGTCGGCGGCGGCGTGCTGCCGGACAACAAGAAGTTCGCCATCTCGACCAACTGGGGCGGGTATCACGGGACGAACGCGCTCGGCGCGTCGGCGTATGTGCGCCTGAACGAGAACTTCGTCTTCAACGGCGGCGTCGGCCTCGGCCTGACCAAGGGCGACGTCGGCGGACGAGCGGGCGTGACGTTCACATGGTGAGACGGCGATGCGCGTAGGCGTGCTGGCGCTCGCAGCGCTGCTCACCCTCGGCGCGGCGACGGAATTTGCGGAGGCGCAGGCGGCCAAGCCCGCCCAGGAGCCGAAGCCGGCGCAGATCGACAGGAACGGCGTCCTGATCCTGATCCGCACGTCGCTGCTGGCTCTCGACGAGGCCAACAAGACCGGCAACTATACCGTGCTGCGCGATATGGGCGCGCCAGGCTTCCAGTCGGCGAACACGGCGGCCAGGCTCGGCGACATATTCGCCAGCCTTCGGAACGACAAGGTCGATCTATCCGGCGTCGCCGTTCTCGAACCGCAACTCACGCTCCTGCCCCAGATCGAGGGCAACGGCCTGATGCACATGGCGGGCTTTTTCCCATCCGTTCCGCAACAGGTGAAGTTCGAACTTCTCTATGCTCCGGTCGATGGCCAGTGGAAGCTGTTCGGCATGCTCGTCAACCTTGCGCAGAGCGGCCCGGCCGCGCCTCAAGCGGTCGCGCCACGGCCCGCCCCGTCCGCGCCCGAGGCCGCCAAGTCGGACGCTGCGGCTAAGAAGCCGGCGAAGCCCAAGGAGTGACGATTGTAGGCCGGGTCGCTGACCCGGCTGGCGCCCTTGTAGCGCCGGGTCGCTGACCCGGCTGGCGCGCTCAGCGAGCGCGCCTACACGGGCGGGTCGTCGACCCGCCTGACGCCCTGTAGCGCCGGGCCGCTGACCCGGCTGGCGCGCTCGAGCGAGCGCGCCTTCATCGGCTCACGACCCGAACCGGTACTCGCTGACGGCCACATACGTGTCGCCCGGCCGAATGACCGTGTCGGTAAAATGCCTTCGGTTCGGCGAATCCGGGAAGGCCTGCGGCTCGAGGCAGAGGCCGGCGTGCGGGCCGTAATGCGCCCCCTCGAGGCCCGGGACGGGCACGTCGAGTTTGGCCGCATCGTAGAACTGCACGCCGGGCTCGGACGAGTGAAGTTCGAGCGCGAGTCCGTTCTTCGGCGAGCGGACGCGGGCGATCGGCGCCAGCCGGTCCGGCCCGACCGCATCCCTGACGACGAAATTCGTGTCGTAGGGCGTCAGGCCCGCATTGCGCACCGGACGGCTCTTGCGGAAATCGTATGGCGTGCCGGCGACCGCGCGGATCTCTCCGGTCGGGATCAGGTCGGCGTCGGATGGCGTGTAGAAGTCGGCGAAGAGCGTCACCTCGTGATCGAGCACGTCGGGCGACCCGTCGAGGTTGAAATAGCCGTGGTGGGTGAGGTTCACGACTGTCGGCTTGTCGGCGACCGCCGTCAGTTCGACGCGCAGCGCCGCGGGCTCGAGCAGCCGGTAGACGCAGGTCGCGGTCAGGGCGCCGGGAAAGCCGGCGTCGCCGTCCGGCGACTTGAAGGCTAAGGCGACGGAGGACTTGTCGTGGTGGGTCAGCGTCCACACCCGCTTGCCGAACCCGTGCGGCCCGCCGTGCAGGGTGTGCTTCTCGCCGGGCTTGCGGTCGAGCGTAAAGGTCATGCCGTCGAGCGTGAAGCGGCCGTTTGCGATCCGGTTGGCGAAGCGGCCGGGCACGGCGCCGAAGCTCGGCGAGTGGGCGACATAATCTTCGATCGTGTTGAGGCCGAGGACGACGCGCTGCGGCCCGCTCTTCGCCGGCACGACGAGATCGCGCACCACCGCGCCCCAGGTCAGGATTTTGGCCTCGGCCCCGGCCTTCGACCGGATGACGATTTCATGGACGGGCGTGCCGCCGACGGCGCCGAACTCGGTTTTCGTCAAAACTGGCCCCTCCCCCCGATGGATCGCTTTCAGCGCGGCTTCAGGCGCGCCCGAGATCGCTCCGGATTGCAGCGAACACGTCGCGAAACATCGCGTCCGTCAGCACGCCCGTGTTCGTGTTGTAGCGCGAGCAATGGTAGCTGTCGAAGAGAACGAGGCCTGAGGCGCCAAGCGCATGGCGCGCCCCGTGGGAGAAGGGGAAGAGCGCCAGGCGCAGGCCAAGCGCGCGCAAGGTCGTCTCGTGCGCCAGGCGGCCGAGCGCCAGCACGGCTTTCAGTTTCGGCAGCGCGGCGAAGGCGTTGCGGAGATAGGTCCGGCAGGTCGCGGCCTCTTGCGGCGTCGGCTTGTTCTGCGGCGGGACGCAGCGGACCGCGTTGGCGATGGCGCAATCGACAAGCGCAAGCCCGTCGTCGGGCCGCCGGTCATAGCGGCCGGAAGCGAAGCCGAAGTCGGTCAGCGTCGCGTAGAGGAGGTCGCCGGCATAGTCGCCGGTGAACGGACGGCCGGTGCGGTTGGCCCCCTTAAGCCCCGGCGCGAGGCCGACGATCAGAAGCCGCGCGTCGGACGCGCCGATCGAAGGGACCGGCGCGTTCCACCAATCGGGAAACGCCGCCCGGTTGGCGGCGCGGTAGGCTGAGAGGCGGGGGCAGAGAGCGCAGTCCCGCGGCGGTCCGACGTCGAACGCCAAGGGGGTCGCCGCCCTACTCCCGCACCGGCTCCTCGACCGGCGCCGGGGCGGCGCCGCCGGCCGGGGCGAAATGGCTGCGCCGGTTTTCGGACCGCATCGTCCGCTCGGCGGGGTCGCGCCCGATCCGCGGCATGAGTTGCACGAGGTCGATGAACTCGTCGGCCTGGCGGCGCAATTCGTCGGCGACCATCGGCGGCTGGGTCGAGATCGTCGACACGACCGCAACGCGCACGCCCTTTCGCTGCATGGCCTCGACCAGCGAACGGAAGTCGCCGTCGCCCGAGAACAGCACCATCAGATCGAGGTGCTCGGCCATCTCCATCGCGTTGACCGCGAGCTCGATGTCCATGTTCCCCTTGACCTTGCGGCGCCCGGTTGAATCGACGAATTCCTTCGTCGGCTTCGTCACGACCGCGTAGCCATTGTAGTCGAGCCAGTCGACCAAGGGACGGATGGACGAATATTCCTGATCCTCCACCAGCGCGGTATAGTAAAAGGCCCGCATCAGGCGGCCTTTGCCCTGAAACTCCTTCAGGAGCCGCTTGTAATCGATGTCGAAACCAAGCGCCTTGGCGCTCGCATACAAGTTCGCGCCATCAATGAAGAGGGCGATCCGTTCCACTGTAGTCATTTGCCCAATCTTTTTTATGTAGGGTTATAACCAATGCCCAGTTTTGTACTGCGCACCTGTCGACAGGACGCAACCTGCAACAACGAACAGGACCGGTATCTACGCCTTGACGAGCGACGCACAAGGGATTGGCGAGAAAAACCTTGATCGTCTGGCCGTCCAGTCTCGACCCGAGGGCCAAGCGCGCAAAAGTCAGTCCTGTCGGGATGACATCCGCCGACAACCTCTTATTATGAAGTCTCTGTGGCGAAAAAAAAGGGGCTCGGCGACGCGATCCGACGGGATCGGCGGAAAAGAGTTCCGCGCGGGAAGGCTTTCATGAAACTCATTCGTTATGGCAGGGCGGGGCACGAAAAGCCGGGGCTCATCGACAAAAGCGGCAAGTTGCGGGATTTGAGCGGCGTCATCGTCGACATCGACCGGGACACGCTCAACCCGCGCTCGCTGGCGCGCCTGAAGAAGATCAAGCCCGAATTGCTTCCCCCCGTCCGGGGCGCGCCGCGCATCGGCCCGTGCGTCGGGGCGGTGCGCAATTTCATCGCCGTCGGGCTGAATTTCGCCGACCACGCCGCCGAATCCGGCAATCCGGTGCCGAAGGAGCCGATCCTCTTCAACAAGGCGCCGTCATGCATCGTTGGTCCCAACGACGACGTCGTGATCCCAAAGGGCTCGACGCGAACCGACTGGGAGGTCGAACTGGCGGTCGTGATCGGAACGGAGGCGAGCTATGTCAGCGAGGCCGACGCGCTGAAATATGTGGCTGGCTATTGCGTCTGCAACGACGTCTCCGAGCGCGCCTGGCAACTCGAGCGCTCGGGTCAGTGGATGAAGGGCAAGGGCTGCCCGACCTTCGGCCCGCTCGGCCCTTGGCTCGTCACGCCCGACGAGGTCGCGGACCCGCAGAAGCTCGACATGTGGCTCGACGTCAACGGCGAGAGGATGCAGAGCGGATCGACCGCGACGATGATCTTCGGGGTCAGGACTCTCGTCTCCTACATCTCGCAGTTCATGATCCTCGAACCCGGCGACGTCATCACCACCGGCACGCCGCCGGGGGTGGGCATGGGGAAGAAACCCACGCCCGTCTACCTCAAGGCCGGCGACACCGTCTCGCTCGGCGTCGAGGGCCTCGGGCGGCAGGCGCAGAGGGTGGTCGGCTACAAGCCCGGCTGAGGCTCGTCGATGGCGCGGCTCTGGTCCTGGACCGGGCTCGCTTTCGCCGGGATCGTCGCGGCCGCCTTCGGCGCGCTCTACCTGAACTATCTCGCCCATGCGCGCGAATGGTTCGCCGACCTGCCGCTGTCGCTGGCGGCGCTGCCCTTCACGCTGACCATGCGCCGGCTCTCCGGCGGGGCTTACGGCTTCGGCGGCGACATGATCGGGCGGGTCGTGGCCGCCGCCCTCTTCTGCGCCGCCCTCGCCTACATCGCGGGCCTCGCGATCGAGACGCTGGCGCGGGCGGCGCTGAGAGCGGCGCGGCGGCCGCAGCGCGCCTCCTCCCCCCTTGTGGGGGAGGATCGAGGAGGGGGGTCTCGCCGTCCTGAGTTCGTAAGCCTGACGCCACGCTCGTCCCCGCGGTCCGCGTGACCCCCCACCCCGGCCCGCCCCCACAAGAGCCTGCGCCCGGGCGCGCGCAAGCGGGGCTCGAGTGGGAGCGGTGGCGCAGACGGCGCCGGCAGTGGCGAACAGGATCTGACCCATCGTTCCCGCTATCCTCGTGCAAAGCCAGGAGGCAACGCCCATGAAATCCCATCGCAAGGAACTCTGGTTCGAGACGCCCGGACGGCGGGCCTTCATCAACATCACGCCGGAAGTCGAGGCGGCGCTCGCGGAGAGCGGCGTCCGGGAGGGGCTCGTTCTGGTCAATGCGATGCACATCACCGCTTCCGTCTTCATCAACGACGACGAACGCGGCCTGCACGCCGACTACGACGCCTGGCTCGAAAGGCTCGCCCCGCACGAGCCGGCCTCCGCCTATCGCCACAATCGGACCGGCGAGGACAACGCCGACGCGCACATGAAACGCCAGGTCATGGGGCGCGAGGTGGTCGTCGCGATCACCGGGGGACGGCTCGATTTCGGTCCGTGGGAGCAGATCTTCTACGGCGAGTTCGACGGCGGGCGGAGAAAGCGCGTTCTTGTCAAGATCATCGGCGAATAATGGGGTCCAAGAACGTCCGTATCGGACCGCGACGGAAATTCAGAACCGATTTCTGAGAGAATTACTCCAACGCCTTGAACAATAAAACGAGCTCGCAGGAAATCCACCGCTTATCCACAGCGAAACGGGCGCCGAACGCATGCCGAACTTCTGCCGAACTCGTGATCCTCAGAAAACCCTCCCTGTTCCGCAAAAAAAGCTCCCTGTTACAGACGTAAACTCTCCCTGTTCCGTTGTAAATTCTCCCTGTTAAAATCTGCGACTAAGTGTTTCACGTGAAACACCTTTACGTCGTTATGCCACCTGCTTCGGAGCCGAGCGCCACGACAGGCCCGAATCGCCCCCATTCGCCGCCCCCTTGTGTTCGCGCGTTCCTCCTGAGGTAAGGTCGGCGCGCCGTCCAGCCAGGAGGTCCCCCATGCGCATCGAGCCAGCCTTCCTCTTCGATCTCGACGGCACGCTGGTCGACAGCGTCTACCAGCATGTGCTCGCCTGGAAGGAGGCCCTCGACGCCGAGGGGATCGACCTCGCCGTCTGGCGCATCCACCGCAAGATCGGCATGAGCGGGGGCCTCTTCACCAACCAGCTCGTCCGCGAGACGGGGGTCGCGATCGACGAGGCGCGCAGCGAGCGGCTGCGCCAGGCGCACGCCGCCGCCTACCGGCGGATGGGCGGCCATATCCGCCCCCTGCCCGGCGCGCGCGAGCTGCTGGCCGCTCTGACGGGCGCCCGCGTCCCATGGGCGATCGCCACCAGCGGGCGCATGGAGACGGCTTCCGTCAACCTCGAGGCGCTCGGCGTCGACCCCGGCAAGAGCCCGGTCGTGACGCGCGATCAGGTGAAGCACGCCAAGCCCGATCCCGACCTCTTCCTCGCAGCGGCCGCGCGGCTCGGCGCGCCGATCGAGAACTCGGTCGTCGTCGGCGACTCGATCTGGGACATGCTGGCGGCGGCCCGCTGCCGGGCGCTCGGCGTCGGCCTGCTGTCGGGCGGCTATGGCGCGGACGAACTGCAGAAGGCATCGGCGCTGCGCGTCTACGAGGACCCGGCCGACCTGCTCGCCCATATCGACGAGGTCGCGGGCCGGCGATGAGCGACGACGCGAGATCGGGGGCCGCCGACGTCATCCTGACGGCGCTGGCGCCGATCATCTGGGGCACGGTCTACTACGTCACGACGCAGCTTCTGCCGCCCGGCCATCCCCTGACCGCCTCGCTCCTGCGCGCTCTGCCGACCGGCCTCGTGATGCTCCTCTGGACCCGCGAGCGCCCTCATGGGCTCTGGTGGCTTCGGCTTCTCATCCTCGGCGCGCTGAACTTCTCGATCTTCTGGTGGCTCATGTTCGTCGCCGCCTATCGTCTGCCCGGCGGCGTCGCGGCCGTCCTCATTGCGACCCAGCCGCTCGCGGTCCTCGTGCTCGCGGCCGCGCTCGTCGGCGCGCCCCTGCGGACTGCGGCCGTGGCGGCGGCGCTCGGCGGCGTCGTCGGCGTCGCCCTCCTCGTTCTGAGGCCCGGCGCGGCGCTCGATCCGATGGGGATCGCGGCCGGGCTCGGAGGCGCGCTCTCAATGGCGCTCGGCACCGTGCTCGCCAAGCGCTGGCAGCCGCCGGCGCCGGCGCTGACGTTCACCGCCTGGCAACTGGTCGCCGGCGGCCTTCTCCTGCTTCCGCCCGCGCTCCTCTTCGAACCGCCGCTGCCGGCGCCGAGCCTCGGCGAGGTCGCAGGCTTCGGCTGGCTCGCCCTCTTCGGCGCGGCGGTCAGCTACGTCCTCTGGTTCCGCGGCGTCGCCCGCCTCGGGCCGGCCGCCGCCTCGCCGCTCGTTCTCCTGAGCCCCGTCACGGCTGTCCTCATCGGCTGGCTCGCGCTGGGCCAGACGTTGACGGCGCTGCAGCTGGTCGGGATGGCCCTCGCCCTCGCGAGCGTGGCCTCAAGCCAGCGCGTTCAGGGCGCGCCGCCGAAACCGGCGAAAACCTCGGGCTCCGCCCTCACACCCCCGACGGGTGGTAGTTCGGGCTCTCGCGGGTGATGGCGACGTCGTGGACGTGGCTCTCGCGCAAGGCGGCGTTGGTGATGCGCATGAACTGCGCCTTCCGCTGGAATTCGGGGATCGTCGCAGCCCCGACATAGCCCATTGCGGCGCGGAGGCCCCCGCCGAGCTGGTGCAGGATGGCGCCGACCGGTCCGCGGTAGGGCACCTGCCCCTCGACGCCCTCCGGCACGAGCTTCATCTGATCCTTCACGTCCTGCTGGAAGTAGCGGTCGGCCGAGCCCGCGCCCATCGCGCCGAGCGAGCCCATACCGCGGTAGCTCTTGTAGGAGCGGCCCTGGTAGAGGAACACCTCGCCCGGGCTCTCGTCGGTGCCGGCCAGCAGCGAGCCGATCATGGCGCAGTCGGCGCCGGCCGCGATCGCCTTGGCGAGGTCGCCCGAGTACTTGATGCCGCCGTCGGCGATGACGGGGACGTTGGCCGCCCTGCCCGCCTCCGCCGCCTCGAGGATGGCGGAGAGCTGCGGCACGCCGACGCCCGCCACGATCCGCGTCGTGCAGATCGAGCCCGGGCCGATGCCGATCTTGATCGCGTCGGCGCCCGCGTCGATCAGCGCCTGCGCGCCGTCGCGGGTCGCGACGTTGCCGGCGATGACGGCGACCTTGTTGGTCGCGCGCTGGATGCGCCGCACCTGTTCGAGCACATGCTCGGAATGGCCGTGGGCGGTGTCGACGACGAGGCAGTCGACGCCGGCCGCCATCAGAAGCTCGGCGCGGGCGAAGCCCTTGTCGCCGACGGTGGTCGCGGCGGCGACGCGCAGACGCCCGTCGCCGTCCTTGGCGGCGTTCGGATGGGCCGTCGCCTTCTCGATGTCCTTGACCGTGATCAGGCCGACGCAGCGTCCAGATTCGTCGACGACGACGAGCTTCTCGATGCGGTGGTGGTGGAGAAGCCTTCGCGCCTCGTCGTGGCCGACCCCCTCCCCGACGGTGACGACCTTGCGCGTCATGAGTTCGGTCACCGGCTGGCGCGGATCGTCGGCGAAGCGCACGTCGCGGTTCGTCAGGATGCCGACGAGCCGGCCGGGCTTGCCGTCGGGCCCCGGCTCGACCACGGGGATGCCGGAGATCGAGGCGCGCCGCATGACGGCGAGCGCGTCGGCGAGCGTGGCGTCGGGGAAGATGGTGATCGGGTCGACGACCATGCCGCTCTCGAAGCGTTTGACCTTGCGCACCTCCTCGGCCTGGTCCGCGGGGTCGAGGTTGCGGTGGATGACGCCGATGCCGCCCGCCTGCGCCATGGCGATGGCGAGGCGCGCTTCCGTCACGGTGTCCATCGCCGAGGAGATGATCGGCAGGTTGAGGGGGATCGAGCGGGTGAGGCGCGTCGCGACGCTGACCGCGCCCGGCATCACGGTCGAATGGCCGGGCCTGAGCAGCACGTCGTCGAAAGCCAGTCCTTCGGGGAAGCCGCTTTCGTTCGCCATCGTCGTCACCTCGTCCGACTCGCCTGATGGCGCGGCTGCCTACCACGGGCGGCGCCAAGTTCCTAGCGCGGCGCTCAAGAGCGAACCCCTCGTCCTGAGGAGCCCGCGTCAGCGGGCGTCTCGAAGGACGCTTCGGCGCTGCGAGCGTCCTTCGAGCCGCGCCGCCTTCGGCGCCGCTCCTGAGGACGAGGGTCTGGGACACGTCGTCTTCAGGCGCCCCCTCAGGACGAGGGGGTGGAAGCCCCATGCCTGAGCAGCATCCCGTAGAGATCGCGGGGGTCGTCGGGGTCGGCGAGCAGGTCGAGGTTGGTGAAATGGCCCGTGCGCGGAAGCTGGTCGCGGATGTAGCGTAGCGCCGAGAAATCCTCGATGGCGAAGCCGACGCCGTCGAAGAGCGTGATCCGGCGGGCGTCGCGGCGCCCCGCCGCCCGCCCCGCCAGAACCTGCCACAGCTCCGTCACCGGATAGTCGCGCGGAAGCTGCTGGATCTCGCCCTCGATGCGGGTCTGGGGCGCGTATTCGACGAAGATGTCGGAGCGCAGCAGAATGTCGCGCGCAAGCTCCGTCTTGCCCGGAGAGTCGCCGCCGATCGCGTTGAGATGGACCCCCGCGCCGATCATGTTGTCGGTGAGGATGGTGGCGAAGCGCTTGTCGGCGGTGCAGGTCGTGACGATTTCGGCGCCGAGGATCGCCTCCTCGCTCGAGGAGCATTGGGCGACCGAAAGACCTGACCCGGCGAGGTTGCGGGCGGCCTTCAATGTCGCCCTCGGGTCGATGTCGTAGAGGCGCACGGCTTCCACCCCGCAGAGCGCCTTGAAGGCGAGGGCCTGGAACTCGCATTGCGCGCCGTTGCCGATGATCGCCATGGTCCGCGCATCCGGCGGCGCGAGCGCGCGGGCCGCGAGCGCCGAGGTCGCGGCGGTGCGCAGCGCCGTCAGGATCGTCATTTCCGAAATCAGCATCGGATAGCCGCTGTCGACATGGGAGAGCACGCCGAAGGCGGTGACCGTCTGCCGCCCGGCCGCGACGTTCTTCGGATGGCCGTTGACGTATTTGAAGCCGTAGGTCGCGCCGTCGCTGGTCGGCATGAGTTCGATCACGCCCTCGTCCGAGTGGGCGGGGATGCGCGGCGTCTTGTCGAACGCCTCCCAGCGGCGAAAGTCCTCCTCGATGGCGCCGGCAAGCTCGGTCAGCATCCGCTCGACGCCGATGTCCATGACGATGCGCATCATGTGATCGACGCTGACGAAGGGAACGAGGCTGAGGAGGCCGGGCCCCGGCGGGTTCATAAGGCGTGGCTCCTATTGCGCTTGCGAACGGCGCGGCGCCGTCACAAACTCGGGCCTCGGGCGCTCT
This sequence comes from uncultured Alphaproteobacteria bacterium, assembly GCA_963829505.1. Classification (GTDB taxonomy): domain Bacteria; phylum Pseudomonadota; class Alphaproteobacteria; order Rhizobiales; family Beijerinckiaceae; genus Roseiarcus. The sequence goes on along the minus strand of CAWHIL010000003.1, from coordinate 896,389 downwards.
TCGCCCTCTCTCGTCCGAGTCCGTCCACTATACCGGAGTCGACCCCGACATGAACGCCCCCGTCAGGAACTCGATCGCCGCCATCGTCCCCGAACTCACCGAATGGCGCCACGACCTCCATCGCCACCCCGAGCTTGGCTACGACGTGCCGCGGACGGCGCGCATCGTGGCGGAGCGGCTGCGCGGCTTCGGCTTCGACGAGGTCGTCGAGGGCGTCGGCGGGACGGGAGTGCTCGGCCTGATCCACGGCGCGTCCGGGCCCGCGGCCGGCCCGGAAAAGCGGGTGCTGTTCCGCGCCGACATGGACGCGCTGCCGATCGAGGAGGCGACGGGGGCGCCCTATTCCTCGACGGTCCCGGGGAAGATGCACGCCTGCGGCCACGACGGGCACACGACGATGCTGCTCGGCGCCGCGAGGCTCCTCGCCGAGACGCGAGGCTTCGACGGGACGCTCGTCTTCTGCTTCCAGCCGGCCGAGGAAGGCGGGGCCGGCGCGCAGGCCATGATCGACGCCGGAATGCTCGAGCGCTTCCCGGTGAAGGGCGCCTACGCCGTGCACAATTGGCCGGGCCAGCCGATCGGCTCGTTCGGGGTGGTGCGCGGGGCCGCGATGGCGGCGACCGGCAAGTTCACCATCGTCGTCGAGGGCCTCGGCGGCCACGCGGCCTTCCCCCATCTCACCCGCGATCCGATCGTCGCGGCGAGCGCGATTGTCGCCGCCGTTCAGACCATCGTGTCGCGGGTCGTCGATCCTCTCGACCCCGCCGTCGTATCGATCACGTCGATCCACGGCGGCGACGCGATCAACGTCATCCCCGCGCGGGTCGTCATGAAGTGCAATACCCGCTCCTTCTCGGAGGCGGTCGATCGGGCGATCGAGACGGAGCTCAGGCGCATCTGCGCGGAGACCGCGGCGGCGCTTGGGGTCCGCGCGACTGTCGAATCAGGCGACGGCCTCAATTACCCGCCGACCGTCAACCACCCGGCCGAGACAGATCTCGCGCTCGAGGCGATGCGGGCGGTCGCCGGCCCCGAGAACGTGCGCGACGATCTCAGGCCCGTCATGGGGGCCGAAGACTTCGCCTTCGTACTGCGCAAGGTGCCAGGCGCCTATGTCTTCGTCGGCAACGGCGATTCCGCCATGCTTCACAATCCGAGGTACGATTTCAACGACGACGCGCTCGCGCACGGCGTCGCCTACTGGACCGAGCTTGCGAGAACCGTGCTGCCGTGAAGGCCGGGCGTCCGGACGGACTGGTCCTTGAGGGCGCCGCCGGCGCGGACTAACCCGCACGCTCTCCGCAAATGAACGCCCAGGCCTCGAAGCTCGCCAGCCCGCAACTCAGCATCTCGCGGTAGTGATCTTCGGAGATCGCCTGAATGTCCTGAAAGGTTTGCAGCGTCAGATCGTAGGATTCCGTCGGCTCGCCCCGCCGCCGTCGGAGATTGATGACGGCGATCTGTCGCGCGATCGAGGCCCGCCCTTTGCGCACTTGCCGCAAAAGACGGCCCGTTCGAGCGCGCCGTCGTCTCGATAACGGATGATACCCGGCGGGCCTGGGAAATCAACTGCCCTTACAAGCGCGTTATGCGCCCCCGCGCCGCGCCAACCAGGCCGAGGTTCGAAGCGTCGCTAAGCTTCAACGTCGGGCGCCCGATCCCGCCGCAGCGCGTCCATGATCGCGCCGCGCAGAACCTCGGATTGCTTGCGGGCCTCCTCGGCGGTCTTGTCGAACAGCGCGGCGGACGCCTTGCGGCCCGCGTTTCGCGCTTCCGCCGCCATCTTGCGAGTGAGCGTTGAGCGCTCCTCGACGATGCGAAGCGCCACGCGCATCGCCTCGTCCACCGAGCCCTCCTGTTCGCGATTGAGCGTTTCCGCCGAGTAGGCATGGCCGACCTGGCAGCGGAACCGCAAAGGCGGCGCGCGGCGCATCTGCGAGAGAACGCCGCCGCAGGCAGGACACGACAAGGCGGAGGGTTCCGCGAGGCGGGCCATGTCCTCGGCGCCGATGGGCCGCCCGAGCGCAATCTCAACCTCGAGCCGGACGTCGTCCGGGGGCGGCGGCGACGGGCCGGCCGGCTGCCTCGTCAGCATTTCGAGAAGCGCCCCAAGGTCTGCGAGCGGGGCGCGGTAGTCGATGGCGGTTGCGCCGAGTGCGGCGAGCGGCATCTCGGCGGCCTCCGCGTCGCGGGGGTTCTGCACCACCGTCACGCCGCCGCACCGCTTCAGGTCGGCGAGCCCAGAGGCGCCGTCGTCGAGAAGCCCCGTCAGCACCAGGCCGACCGCTCGCGCGCCGTAGCTCACGCCCACCGAACGAAACAGCGGGTCGATCGCCGGCCGCGCCTGGTTCTCGCGCGGGCCGTCGCCGAGGCGGATGGTCCCGTCCTGAACGATGAGATGCCGGTCCGGCTGGCCGACAAAGACGCGGCCGGACTCAAGCCGCGCGCCATCAGTTGCGGCGACGACCGGCATCGGACAGCGCGCGGCGAAAAGCTGCGCCGCCTGGCTCGGAAACCGCGGACTCAGGTGGATCACGATGCAAATCGCCGCCTGAAGGTCGGACGACAGCCCCTTACAGAGTTCCAGAATCGCCGTGATCGAACCCCAGGAACCGCCGATGGCGATGACGCGCCCGTCCTCGTGGCTCACGATCGGCCTCCGAAGGCATAAACCGCCGCAAGACTGCAAAGTTCCACGGAAACCGGCGCAGGCGTCGCCGCGTTGGAACGTTCGAGGTCGCGCGCTGATTTGTTGGAAATGCCGCCCTTCCCCGATCTCGAACGGACCCCTGGCACAGGCTGAACGGCATGTCTCCGAGGGCGGCGAGCGGCTCGAGCGGCAGCGGATGCTGCTCGCCCGGCTGGAGGAGGTCGGTCATCCGGCCGAACAGGCGAGAACGCTTCTCGACCAATTCGAGCAGGCGCAAAAAGCTCAGATCGAAGCGCGGGTCAGGCTCAGGCAGGAAGCGGCCAAGCTCACCTCTCGGTAGGGTCCCGATAGCCGGTCGCCTTCAATCTCATATTCTCATCGCCGATCAGCGTTCTGTAGTTGTGCTCGAAATCGCGCTGAAGCTCGTTCAGCCAATCAAGCACCGCCTCCGCCTTCTCGGTCGAAATGTGGTGCGCCCGTAGCCGTTCGATGACCTCGTGCTGCGCAAGGACCACCCGGCGCCCGGTTTTCACGCGCCGCAAAGCGGTTCGGACGTGGCTCTCCGCTGGCGTCTTCATGTGGACGAAGTCCTGAAACCTGCGAGCCGGTTCAGTTGCGCGCTGATGCCAGTTCAATCGCGAAGCGCTCCAGTTGTTCCTTTCGATAACATCCTTTTGCCGCCCCGCCGCTCCGGCAGACGACTTCTCATTGCGCATATTCAGCTTTCTCCAACCGGCCGAGCGGCAGAGTGAAGCTGAATTGTGCGCCACGGCCGGCGGGATTGGGTTCCGCCCAGATCGCGCCGTAGTGCGCCCCGATGATCGACCGCGAGATGGACAGTCCAACGCCGAGGCCTGTGCGCTTTGTCGAGGTGAAAGGCACGAACAGGTCGGCGTTCGACTGCTCCGAAAGGCCACGACCCGTGTCGATCACGTCGGTTCGGATCATGCCGTCCTGCAGCGATGTCGAGATCGCGAGCTTTCGCTCGTCCGAGTTCTCCATCGCCTCCATCGCGTTACGGATCAGGTTGATCAGCGCCTGTTCGATGTGGATGCGGTCTGCGAGCACTTCGTCCTCGGCCGCATCGAGGCGCAGCGTCAGTTCGACGCTCAGTTCGCGCATCAGCGGCGCGACCAGGTCACAGGCGCTGCGGATCAGCGCGTGCAGGCTCTGCTCGACCCTGTTCGGCTCGCCCCGCGTTATGAACTCGCGCAGATGCGCGATGATCTGCCCGGCGCGGAGCAGCTGGCCCGATGCCTTTTCGAGCGCCTCCTCGAGCATTGGCGGTTGCGACCCCGCGCCGGCGATCTGGCGGGCGAGAGCGAAATAATTGGTCGCGGCGGCGAGCGGCTGGTTCAGTTCGTGCGCCAGCGCCGTGGCCATGTCTGCCATCGAATCGAGGCGATTGGCGTGGAGCTTGCTGAGCCTCGCCTCGAACCGGCGCCGCTCGCTGAGATCACGGGCGAAGCCGATGAAAAGCAGCTCCTTGCCGTGGCGAATCTCCGACACGCTGAGTTCGACGGGGAAGCTCGAACCATCCTTGCGGCGGCCTTCGACCTCCCGGCTCGCGCCGATCCGGTTTCCTCCTTCCGACGAACCCGTAACGAAGGCGTCCGGCAGCGCGTGACGCGGATCGGGAACAAGCACGCTGACGTTCCGCCCAATGATTTCGGCCGGCGCGTGGCCGAACATCCGCGTCGTCGCCGCGTTCACCGACTGGACGGCCCCGTGCTCGTCGATGGTGATGATCGAATCCGCAACGCCGTCGATGACGGCGCGCGTACGCGCCTCGCTGTCGCGCGAGGCGTCCGCGGCGCGTTTGCGCTCGCCGATATCGACGAAGGTGACGACGACGCCGTCGATCTTGTCTTCGACCGTCCGGTAGGGGCGCATGCGCATGAGGTACCAGTCGCCCGCGCGGCTCTTCACCTCGCGCTCGCTTGTCACGAGGTCTCGCATCACCTTGCGCGCATCCTCGGCCAGGCCGTCGTAGTCGAGGCCGTGGGTGAAGTCGGTGATCGACCGGCCCTCGTCGCCGGCGCCGATGCTGAAGAGGCGCGTGACGAGCGGCGTGAAGCGGTTGATCTTGAGCTGCGCGTCGAGGAAGAGGATGCCAACGTCCGTCGCCGCCATGAGGTTCTGGATGTCGCTGTGGGCGCGCGACACGCTGTCGAGTTTCGTCTTCAATTCGCTGTTGACGGTCTGCAGCTCCTCGTTGATCGACTGAAGCTCTTCCTTGCTGGTCTCGAGCTCCTCCGCCGTCGAGCGGTATTCCTCGTTGATCGACTGCAATTCCTCGTTGGCGGCGCGCAACTCCTCGTTCGCTCCCTCGTATTCCTCGCGCGAGGTGCGAAGCTGCGACTGGGTGAACTGAAGCTCCTGCTGAAGCTGCTGCACCTGGTCGCTGGGAGAGCCTTCCTCGAGACCCGGGCTTCCCGGCGATTCGCCGAGCGTCTCGCCCTCGAAGAAAAAGACGATGACCGTCCGCGTTGCGCTCGAGATTGTGCGCCACCGGTTTCGCCTGGAGGTAGACGCGCCGGGCCGAGCCATTGAAGCGGACCGCGATCGGGCCGCTCAGACTCGGCTCGTTGCGCACGAAAGCCCGGTGGAGGGAGGCGCGCAGATCTAAGCGCAGTTCCTCGCGCGCAAGCTCGGTAACGTCGTTGACCAGGGTTCCGGCGGAGGGTTGCAGGTAACGTCCGGCGCGGTCCGAGAGATGCAGCACCCGATAGGATTCGTCCACGACCACGCTCGGCGGGGCGAGCGACTCGAGCGCGTCGCGGTGGGCGGCGGCCTCGTTCGCGGCGCGCAAGGGCGCCGGCGATCGCGGGGGCAGCGGCTCGACGCCGTGCAACGACGGCGCGAGCCGCGCCGTCACGCGGATGTCGGTCGGGACCTGCATCCGCTGATAAATGCGCGCCTCGCGGTCGACGGCGCGGAACATCCCGTGCGGGTGGTCGGCGTTCTCCGAGGAGCCGAGAAAGAGATAGCCGTTCGACCTCAATGCGAAGTGAAACGTGGCGCAGACCTGCTGCTGAAGCTCGCGGTCGAGATAGATCAGCACGTTGCGGCAGGAGATGAGATCGGCGCGCGAAAACGGCGGGTCCTTGAGCAGGCTGTGGCGGGCGAAGAGCACGGCGTCGCGCAATTCGCGGGTCACGCGGTAGTGGTCGCTCTCCCGGGTAAAGAAACGCTTGAGCCGCTCCTCGGTCAGGTCGGCTTCGATCGCAAACGGATAGCGGCCCTCGCGGGCAAGGCCGAGCGCCACCTCGTCGAGGTCGGAGGCGAACACCTGGATCTCGCAGCGGATGTCACGCTTGCCCAACTCCTCAAGAAGCAGAATCGCGATCGAATAGGCCTCCTCGCCAGTGGCGCAGCCGGGCACCCAGGCCCGGATGGAGTTGGCCGCCCCTTTATCCTCGAAGAGGACCGGCACCGCGATCTTCGCCAGTTTCTCGAAGGCGGGCACGTCGCGAAAGAAGGTCGTGACGGAGATCAAAAGATCGGCGAACAGCGCCTGCGCCTCCGCCCCGCTCTCGCGCAGGATCGTGAGATAATCGGCTAGGGTCGAGGCGCGCTGGACTTGCATCCGCCGCGCGATCCGGCGTCTGACCGTCGATTTCTTGTAGGCGGAGAAGTCGTGTCCGGTGCGCACCCGCAAATGCGACAGGATGCGCAGCATCGCCTCGGTTTCCGCTTCGCTCAGAACGTCGGTCGGCCCCTGACCCCGGTCGTGGATGATTTCTGGCAGTTTCGTCGCGATCTCGCGGATCGGAAGGATGAAATCGGCGATTCCGGTCGCGATCGCGGCGCGCGGCATGGCGCTGTACTCGGCCTCGTCGGGGTCCTGGACGACAATGATGCCGCCCGCTTCCTTTATCGCCTTTATGCCGACCGCGCCGTCCGATCCCGCCCCCGAGAAGACGATGGCGAAATCGTCGCCCCGCTGCGCCGCCAGCGAGCGGAAAAAGAGGTCTATCGGCGCCCGCTGCCAGCGCGGTTCGTCGAATTCGGCGAGCGCCAGGTGCTGGTCGGTGAGGAGAAGCTGCCGGTTCGGCGGGATGACGTAGACGTGCCCGGGTTCGAGGCGGGTGCGCCCGGTGACCTGGGTGACCGGCATCCTGGTGCGGGTCGCGAGAATGGCCGGCAGCTCGCTCTCATGCGCCGGATCGAGATGCACGACAACGACAAAGGCCGCGTCGACGTCGTTCGGCAAGACCTCGAAGAAGCGTTGCAGCGCGTTTACGCCGCCCGCGGATGCGCCGATGCCCACCGTCGGAAATCGCCTCAACGGCCGCTCGCCGCCCCCTGCTCCCGCCTCCCTGGACGCTTCGTCGTTCGCCGACATCGTGACCCTCGAGACTCCGCCCCCTTTTGAGCGTCCACTTTACGCGAGGCGCGCCTACGCCGAAAGACGTTGCGAGGCTGGATTTTTAATACGCCGGTCTGACGCCAACCACTGCATTGCGAGCCGATTGTCGCATCCTCTCCGGGCTCGCAGAGGGCTTGCCGGCCACAATTGGAACACGCTGCCGCCCCTAAGCGTAGATAGCGACGGCCGCGATCGGACCGGAGGCGAGATTTGCGAACAGTGTTCGAGATGGCCGGCGTCCACGCACCCTTGCGGATGGGCGTCGAGGCGGCCCAGGTCGCCCTCTTTCTCGATGTCGACGGAACGCTCATCGACATCGCCGAGCGCCCCGATGCGGTCGTCGTGCCGGAGGGGCTGGTCGCGAACCTGAAACGCGCCGAGGCGGCGACCGGCGGCGCGCTCGCGCTCGTCAGCGGACGACCGCTCGCCGACCTCGACCGTCTGTTCGCGCCGCTGAAGACTTCGCGGCGAGCGGCGTCCACGGCGCCGAACTCAGGCTCGACCCGAAGGGCGAGGCCGCTGTCGCGGAAGCGGTCGGCCCGTTGCCGCCGGCGCTCTGGACGGAGCTTGCCGAGGTCTTGGCCGACCTTCCCGGAACCTTCGCTGAAAACAAACGTTACAGCTACGCCGTGCACTACCGCGAGGCTCCGTGGGCCGAAGGTACGCTCAAAGCACGGCTCGAGCGGCTCCTCCGAACGTCGCCGCAGGCAGGGATTGCGATGCTGGGAGCCCATTCCGCGTTCGAACTGAAGCTGTCCCAGTTCGACAAGGGGCAAGCGATCCGGCGGTTTCTCGAAGTCCGCCATTCAAGGGACGCACGCCCGTCTTCATCGGCGACGACGAGACGGACGAAACGGGTTTCGCCGCTGTCGCCGCTCTCGGCGGCCGCGGCTATTCTGTGGGCGAGCCGCGGCCCGGGGCCGAGGCGACGTTCGCCAGTCCCGAGGCGGTTCGCCGGTGGCTCACGTCGTTTGCGGCCGGCGGCGCGCCCAGATGACGCCTCAGGAGGCGTCGAGCCGGCAGCCGCTCGACCTCGCGCTCATCGGAAACAGCTGCGTCGCCGCCTTTGTCGATGCGCAGGCGAGCATCGTCTGGTGGTGTTTTCCGCGCTTCGACGGCGATCCGGTGTTCTCGCGGCTGATCTCGGGCGACGAGGAGAAGGGCTTTTGCGACGTCAGGATCAATCGCCTGGCGGACATTCAGTCGAGCTACCTCCGCAACACTGCGATCGTCGAGACCATTCTGACCGACGAGGACGGCGCCAAGGTCCGCATCACCGATTTCGCGCCGCGCTTCGACCGCTTCGAGCGCGCCTTCCGGCCGCCGCAGATCATCCGCCGGATCGAGCCGCTGGCGGGGATGCCGCGGATCGTCATTCGCGTCCGGCCGACCCACAATTACGGGCGCCCGACCAAGACCGTCGTCTTCGGTTCGAACCATATCCGCTACGAGGGCGGACCGCAGGTGATGCGCCTCACGACCGATGCGCCGATGTCCTATATCGTCAACGAGATCGTCTTTCCGCTGACGCATCCGATCAATCTCGTCTTCGGCCAGGACGAGCCCTTTCTGACCGCCATCGACGCCACCTGCCGCGAGTTCCTGGACCGGACGCGGGATCACTGGCTCGACTGGTCGCGCAACCTCGCCGTTCCGTTCGAATGGCAATCGGCCGTCGTGCGGGCGGCGATCACGCTGAAACTCTGCTCCTTCATGGAGACCGGCGCGATCGTCGCCGCGCACACGACCTCCATTCCCGAGGCGCCGGGCTCGTCGCGCAACTGGGACTACCGCTTCTGCTGGCTGCGGGACGCTTTCTTCGTCGTTGACGCGCTGAACCGGCTCGGCGCCACGCAGACGATGGAATCCTATATCCACTACATCACCACGATCTCGGCCGACGGCCACGCCATGCGGCCGGTGCACGGGATCGTGCCGTTCACGCCGCTCGACGAGACGACGGCGCCCGACCTCAAGGGATTTTTGAACTCGGGTCCGGTCCGGGTAGGCAACCAGGCGGCGATCCAGACGCAGAACGACGTCTACGGCAGCGTGGTGCTGGCGGCGGCGCAGATGTTCGTCGACGAGCGCCTGCCGCAGATGGGCGACGAGCCGCTCTTCCGCATGCTCGAGAAGCTCGGCGAAGCGGCCTACGCGGTCGCCTTCGAGCCGGACGCGGGCCTCTGGGAATATCGCACCATCGCCCGGCCGCACACCTATTCCGCCTCGCTCTGCTGGACCGCCTGCGATCGTCTCGCCAAGATCGCGCGCCGTCTCGGCTTCGCCGACCGCGCCGAGGCATGGAGCGCAAAGGCGAAGACGCTGCGCGAGAGAATCCTCGCCGAAGCCTGGGACGAGCGGCAGGGCGCGCTGACCGGGGCCTTCGGCGAGCCGGCCCTCGACGCGAGCGTGCTGCTCGTCTCGGAGCTTGGGCTCCTCGATGCGACCGACCCGCGTTTCGTCTCGACCACCGAGGCGATCGGCCGCGACCTCATGCGCAAGGGCCGGATCATGCGCTACATCGCTCCCGACGATTTCGGCACGCCCGAGACGGCGTTCCTCGCCTGCAGCTTCTGGTACATCGACGCGCTCGCCCGCATCGGCCGCAAGAGCGAGGCGCGCGAACTGTTCGAATCCGTGCTCGGCAACCGCAACGCCTATGGCATCCTCTCCGAGGACGTGCAGACCGACACCGGGCAGCTCTGGGGAAACCTGCCGCAAACCTATTCGATGGCTGGGATCATCAACACCGCGACGCGATTGTCGTCGAGTTGGGAGGAAGCATGGGCGCGCGGCTGATCATCGTTTCCAACCGCGTTGCCCCACCGAACCCGCAGGATGCGCCGGCGCCGGGCGGTATGGCGGTGGCGGTGAAGGCGGCCTTGAAGAACCGCAAGGGCATATGGTTCGGGTGGAGCGGCAAGGTGGCAGAAGTGCCTCGGCCCGAGCCGAGGATCATCGATGTCAAGAACGTGACCTATGTCCTCGTCGACTTGTCGCAGAACGACGTGCAGGAATATTACAACGGCCTCGCCAACAGCGTGCTGTGGCCGATCCTGCACTACCGGGTCGACCTTCAGGAATATACCCGCGCCGACGCCAGCGGCTACCTTCGCGTCAACCAGATGTTCGCCGACCAGCTCAGCCCGCTGATCGGCGAGGACGACATCATCTGGGTGCACGATTATCACCTGATGCTGCTCGGGCGCGAACTTAGATCGCGCGGCCACCGCAACCGGATCGGGTTCTTCCTCCACACGCCGTGCGCGCCCCCGGACATCATTCAGACGCTGCCGCTGCACGACGTCATCTTCGGCAGCCTCGCGAGCTACGATCTCGTCGGCTTTCAGACCGCCAACGACCGCGACAATTTCGGCCGCTACCTGATGGCGCGCGGGGCGCAGCCGCGCGGCGACGCGCTCGAGATCGATGGGCGGCGCGTAAAGCTGGGCGTGTTCGCGGTCAGCATCGAGACGAAGACCTACATGCGTCTCGCCCGCAACGCCGGCCGCTCGGCCATGATCGAGCTCGTCAAGGAGAGCCTCGGCGGCAACAAGCTCGTGCTCGGCGTCGACCGGCTCGACTATTCGAAGGGCATTCCCGACCGGGTCAAGGCGTTCGAACGGTTCCTCGAGAATTGTCCCGAGTGGCATGGCAAGGTGACTTTCCTTCAGGTCACGCCGAAGAGCCGCACCGAAGTCAGAGAATACAAGGACATCGAGGCCGAGGTGACGGGGCTGATCGGCCGGGTCAACGGCCGCTTCGGCGACGCCGCCTGGACGCCGATCCGCTATGTCAACCGGTCGTACTCGCGCACGGTTCTGGCGGGCCTCTACCGCGCCGCCGACGTCGCCCTCGTCACCCCCCTGCGGGACGGCATGAACCTCGTCGCCAAGGAATATGTCGCGGCGCAGGACCCGGATGCGCCGGGCGTCCTCGTACTCTCCGAGTTCGCCGGCGCGGCGCGCGAACTCGATCGGGCCCTCATCATCAATCCGCACGAATCCGACGCGGTCGCCGCGGCCCTGAAGCGCGCCCTCGAAATGCCGCTCGAGGAGCGCCGCGAACGCTACGCCCCGATGGCCGCGCATCTCCTCAAGAACGACATCTCGAAATGGGCCGAGGATTACCTCATGGCCCTTGCCGGCACGACGCCCGCGCGCCGTCTCCTGCACAGCCTCCGCACCCTGCTCGCCCCCCAGGGCCAGGAGCCGCAGCCGCAGCTTTGAGGGGCCGCGGTCACGCGGCCGTCATTGCGAGGAGTGAAGCGACGAAGCAATCCACGATGCAACCGTTGCTGACCCGTGATGGATTGCTTCGCTGCGCTCGCAATGACGGCGGCATGAGGACGCGTCAAATCTCGATCTCGACGCCGATCTCCATGACCTGGGCGCTCGGGATGCGGAAATAGGCGCCCGGGCGCTGGGCGTTGCGGTGCATCAGGGCGAAGATCGCCTCGCGCCAGCGCGGCAACCCTGGCTTCGGCCGAGCGGCACGATGGTCTCGTGGCCGATGAAGTAGACCGCCTTGTCGAGATCGAACCTTTCGAGTTCGCCGCGCGCCATCGCATCCGTGAGTTCCTGCGGCACGTCGGGCTGCTCCATGAAGCCGAAGCGCAGTTCGGCGCGGGTCAGCCCCTCCGTTTCGTCGATCACGGTGACCCTGATCCGCTCCTCTTCCGGCTGGCGCGGCATCTCCGTCAACACGAGTGCGACGAGCAGCACCTTCTCGTGCAGCGTCCGGTTGCATATTGACATTGTGCGACAGCGCCAAGGGCACCGCCTTGGCCATGCGCCCGAGCACGACCGCGTTGCCCGGAATGGGCGTCGGCGGCGCGAAGCGCAGGCCCTCGAGGAAGTCGTAGGTCCGCTCGCGGATCTTGATTAGGAGCGTCGCGCGGCGCCGGCTGCGCTTCGCCCGGCGCGGGCTGACGAGCGCGAGCAGGGCCAGAATGCCGCCCTCGCCGTGGTTGTCGGCCCGCATGATCAGGATCGCGTATTTGATCGAGATGACGACGATCAGCGACCAGAAGATCAGCGACACGATGCCGATGACCGATTCCGGCGTCACCTGTCCGTTCGGGTTGGCGGCCTTGGCGGCGACGTTGAGCGTATAGAGCGGGCTCGTGCCGATGTCGCCGAACACCACGCCCATGCAGGCGAGCGAGGACACCGCCAGCGAACGCCCCTCCTCCCCGGCCGCGTGACCGGCTCCAAGCGTGGCGCTCATCCCTCAAATGCCTGTTTTCCGGCGGCTCTTGACGGGCCGCGGCCAGCAATGGCGCCGATCAGACTGCGCGCTCAGGCAGTCGGCGTCAACGACTGTTCGCTTCCCTCTCGCGCCCGTGGTCGCGTGGAAGCCGCCACGTCATCGTCGCGCCCGCCGTCCGCCGAGTTCGATGATCTCGTTGGTGATCTCTTCCTGCCGCAGCGTCCGGGCGCGGGCGGTCAGTTCGTCGAGCATCTTTGCGACATTGGACTTGGCCGCGCTCATCGCCCGCATGCGCGCCTCGTTCTCGGCGGCAAGCGAGAGCGTCAGCGCCTCGCAGAGCTCGGCGAACACGTATTCCTGCGCAAGCTCGGTCAGGAGCGTATGCGCAGGCGTAGAAATCAGGGGCGGAGCGGCGAGACGCGCCCGCGGAAACCGCGAGTAGTCGAAGGGCGCGAGCGCGCGGACGACGATCTCGATCTCGCCCGCCGAGGGCGTGGCGTGAACGACGTCGACCCGCTTCGCGCGACCGGCCTCGATCCGCGCGTAGAGTTCGCCGGTGACGCGGTCGGCGAGCGCGCCGACCTCGTCGACATGGGCGACCATGGCCGCGCTCCACGCCACGGCAAGGCCGCGCTCGGCGGCGGTCGCGAGGCCGCGTCCCCCGAGCAGGATGAGTTCGCTCGAGCCGCCCCCTCTAAGCCGCTCCGCGGCGTCGAGCACGCGCCGGTTGAAGGCGCCGGCGAAGCCCTGCTCGGCGCAGAGCGCAATCACCAGCCGCCCGTCGTGGCCCTCGCGTGTCCCGCGCTCGAAGCCGTCGCCGGCGAGCGTCAGCGCCTGACCGATTGCGCCCCCCACCGTCGCCGCGTAGGCGCGCACCCCTTCGAGCCGCTCCCGCGCATCGCGCGCCCGCGCCGCTGCGATCCCGCGCATCGCGCCGATCACCGACGAGAGCTGGCCGACCGAGCCGATCCGGGCGACGACGTCGCTGAGGCGCTCGGTCACGGGGCCCCCCCGCCTGCGACGAGCGAGCGCACCGCCTCGACGAGCTTCATGCGCTGAGGCTCGCTCAAGCTTCCCTTCGCCATGACCTCGGCGACCGCCTCGGGCGCGAGCTCGTCGAGCGCGCCTGCGATCCGCCCTCGCGTGTCGGCGATCATCGCGGGAGGGGCGGCGTCGAACACGCCCTCGGCGAGGGCGGCGAGCAGAGCGACCTGATCGACGAGGCGGAGCGTCGCGAAACGGTTTTGCGCGAGGAGCGCGCGGATCCGCTCGCCGCGCGCGATGGTCGCCTTCACCCGCGCGTCGGTCAGGCCGCCGAAGCGGGTGAACATCTCGAGCTCGAGAAACTGCGCATAGTCGAGTCTCAGACGCCCCGAGACGCCGCGCAGCGCCGGCGCCTGCGCCTTGCCGCCGACCCGGCTGACGGACAGGCCGACATCGACGGCGGGGCGCTGGTTCGCCGCGAAGAGGCGCGAATCGAGCACGATCTGGCCATCGGTGATGGAGATCAGGTTCGTCGGGATGAAGGCCGACAGGTTGCCGGCGTCCGTTTCCGCGATCGGAAGCGCGGTCAGCGAGCCGCCGCCGAGTTCAGGCGCCAGCTTCGCCGCCCTCTCGAGCAGGCGCGCGTGGACATAGAAGATGTCGCCGGGAAACGCCTCCCGTCCCGGCGGCTCGCGGGTGAGGAGCGCAAGCTCGCGGTGGGTCGCGGCGTGTTTCGTGAGGTCGTCGACGACGACGAGCGCATGGCGCCCGCGGTCGCGGAAATATTCCGCGATGGCGAAGCCGGAGAAGGGCGCGATCCATTGCAGGGCCGCGGACGAAGCGGCGGACGCGACGACGAACACGCAGCGTTCGGGCGCGCCTCGCTCCTTCACCGCCTTGACGACCCGCTCGACCGCGGTCGCCCGCTGGCCGATCGCGACGTAGACGCAGATCATGTCGGAGTTCTTCTGATTGATGATTGCGTCGACGGCGATCGCCGTCTTGCCGGTCGCGCGGTCGCCGATGATGAGCTCCCGCTGGCCGCGCCCGAGTGCGAAGAGCGCATCGATGACGAGAACGCCGGTCGCTGCCGGCGCCTCGACGAGCGCGCGCTCGATGATCGCCGGCGCGGGCCTCTCGATGGGCATGAAGGCTTCGGCCTCGACCGGCTGGTCGCGATCGAGCGGCCGCCCGAGCGGATCGACGACCCGGCCGAGGAGCCTTTCGCCGACCGGAACGCGCGCAACCTCGCCGGTCGCGCTGACGAGAGTCCCGACGCCGATCTTTTCCGCCTCGTCGAAGATCGCGGCGTTGATCGCGTCCTTTTCGAGCGACAGCGCAAAGCCCATCCGGCCGCCTTCGAAGCCGAGAAGCTCGCCGAGCCTCGTCAAGGGAAGGCCGGAGACGCGCGCGACGCCGTCAGCGATTTGCTCGACCCGGCCCGCGGAACGCGCCTCGGGCCCGAGGTCGACCCTGGCCAGCGCCTCGCGCTCGCTCGCGAGCCAGCGTTCGCCGTCAGCCATGGACGCCGTCATGGCGGGTCAACTCCTCGAGAATGCGTTTGAGGTCCTCGCGAAAGCTGTTGCGAACGACCGCGTGGGCCGTGTCGATCTCGAGGCCGGCGATGAGCGACGGATCGACGGCGACGGTCAGATCGACCGGCCGCCCGACCGCCCCTGCGATTGCGGCGCGGCACTGCGTAAGCTCGCTTTCGGTCATCGGCCTCGGCGCCGTGACCCGCACGGTCCCGCCGGCGCCGAAATCCTTGCGGCTTTCGCCTGGAAGCGCGGCCATCGCCTGGGCGAGCCCGCCGATGAAGCCGTCGACCAGCGCCGCGTCGGGCAGGCGCGCCATCAGCTTTTGCGCGACGTCGACGGCGAGCCGGGCCGAGCGGTCGGAGGCGGCCGCCTCTTCGGCGGCCTGCGCCCAGCGCATCTCGGTCTCGGCCGCCATGCGCACCTGATCGGCCTCCTCCCGCGCGGTCGCGAGCGCCGCCTCGCGCTCGGCGTCGGTTTCCTGCGCCGCATGCCGCAACACTGCCTCGCGAGCGGCGAGCGTCTTCGCGCCTTCCGCCTCCGCGGCCTTTTGCGCCTCGATCGCAGCCGTCTTCGCGGCCTCGGCGTCGGCGAGGAGTTTCGCCGCCGCCGCCTGTCGCTCCGCCATGATCGCCTCGACCGGACGGAACAGGAACCGGGCGAGAATGGCCACGAGGATGAGGACGTTGACGGTCTGAAGGCCGAGCGTCCACCAGTCGATCCGCATGGGAGCCCGCGGCCTATTTGACGAACGGGTTGGCGAACAGCACGAGCAGCGCGATGACGAGGCAGTAGATCGCCATCGTCTCGATCATCGCGAGGCCGACGAAGAGCGTGCGCGAGATGGTTCCGGCCGCTTCGGGCTGGCGGGCGATGGCCTCCATCGCCGAGGCGACCGCCCTCCCCTCGCCGATGCCCGGCCCGATCGCCCCGAGCCCGACGGCGAGCGCGGCCGAGAAGATGCTGACGGCTTGGACGAGATCGTTCACGGGCTCAACTCCGGGGAGACGCCTGGCTTGTGGCGCTCGCCGACCGCGGCGCCGATGAAGACGGTCGCAAGGACCGCGAAAATGTACGCCTGCACCGCGCCCGTGAGCAGATCGAGCGCCATCAGCGGGATCGGCACGAGGAGGCCGGCGAGGGTCAGGATGATGCCGATGATGAAGACGCCGGCCATCACGTTGCCGAAGAGACGCACGACGAGCGAGAAGGTTCGGGTGAACTGCTCGACGATGTTGAGCGGGATCATGACCCAGGTCGGCTCCGCGTAGGTCGCGAGATAGCCGCCGATCCCACGGACACGAACGCCCCACGCAATCGTCGCCAGGAAGACGATCAGCGCCATCGCGGCGTCCGTCTCGATGTGGGCGGTGGCCGGCTCGACGCCAGGGATCAGCGACGACCAGTTCGAGACGAGCGTGAACAGGAAGATCGAGCCGATCAGCGCCCGGAACGGCGCGGGGTCGGTCTGCATCGTGTCGCGGATCTGGCTGTCGACGGTCGAAACGAGAAGCTCGAGCAGCGTCTGCCCCTTCGACGGGATCAGCGTCAGGCGGCGCGTGGCGAGCGCCGACCCGAGGCCGAGCGCCGCGATCACCGCCCAGGAGACGACCACGGGCTCGGTGATGCCGACGGGCCCCACATGGAAGAGCGGCTCGAGCGCGAGCGGGGACTTCATGCGAGCCTCCGGGCGCGGCGGGCGAGGACGAGCCGGACGAGCGCCAGTCCGGCCGCGGCGGCGAGGGAGAGGTTCGCGCCCTGCCGGGCGACGAGGACGAGCGCGAGCGCGAGAGCCGCGAAGCGAAGGGCCTGAACCGCCACGCCGAGCGCTGTCCGGTTCTCAGCCATCAGCCTGACGCTCCACCAGAGCGAGTGGAAATGGGCGGCGCCGAGGGCGGCGCCGAGCGCGAAAGCGGCGATCAGCGCGGGCGTCATTGGCGGTGCATCCATCGCCACGCGGTCCACATCCCGGCCGCGGCGCCGAGCATGATGAGGGGCGCGGTGAAAAAGATCCCGGTTCTGAACGTTGCATCGAGAAAGCGCCCGATGACGACGCCGATGAGGATCGGCGCGACGATCGCCCAGCCGAGCACCCCGATCTGGCCGAGCCGCGTTGCGACGGTCGGCTCGCGGTCGGCGCGCGCGCGCGCGTCCCGGCCGGCGGCGAGCCTCGCCGCATCCATGAGCTTGTGATTGCGGTCTTCGAGCGGGGCGATCATGGGGCCGCCTCGCCGATGAATGGCGTCCCGCCGCCAAGGCCGTGGCCGTCGCCGCGCAGGCTCTGCATCAGCCGGCGAACCGCCTGGGCGTGCAGGCGGGTCTGCTCGACCTTGGCGCGACGGTCGGCGTCGAGCTCGGCCGCCCGGGCCGCCGCGACCTCCGCCTGAAGCTTCTCGAGGTCGTCGCCGAGCGTCCCGCGGCGACAGGCGACGGCGACCCTTGCGCCCTCGCTCACCGTCATCACCCCGCCGCTCAACGCGCAATAGCGCGTCTTGCCGTCGCTCCGCGTCCAGCGCAGCACCGAGGGCGGCAGGACGGTCAGAAGGTCGGCGTGGCCGGGCAGCACACCGAAGGCGCCGCTGCCGTCTTCGGCCCGCAGCGCGCGGACGTCCGGCGCGTCGATGAGCAGCCTCGAGGGGGTGGCGATCGTCAGGCGCAGCATGTCGCTCATGGCCGCGCCTCGGCGCCGCCCTTGGCGCCCTTGCGCTCGGCCGCGCGCGCCGCGCCTTCCCTGGCGCGCGCCTCGTCGAGATCGCCGACCATGTAGAGCGAGCTTTCGCGAAAGTCGTCGCACGCGCCGTTCAGGATCGCCCGGCAGCCGGCGACAGTGTCGGCGACCCTGACCGATCGCCCCGGCACGCCGGTGAAGCTCTCCGTCACCGTGAAGGGCTGGCTCAGAAAGCGCTGGAGACGGCGGGCGCGCTCGACGATCCTGCGGTCCTCGGCGCCGAGCTCCTCCATGCCGAGGAGCGCGATCACATCCTGAAGCTCGCGATAGTGCTCGATCGCCCGCCTCGTCTCGGTCGCGACCGCGACGTGCTCTTCGCCCACCACGAGCGGGTCGAGCAGGATCGACGACGAGGCGATCGGATCGACCGCGGGATACATGCCCTCCGCCGCCATCCCGCGCGACAGCACGACCATGGAATCGACATGCGCGGCGATTGTCGTCACTGCCGGGTCGGTGAAATCGTCGGCGGGAACGTAGACGGCCTGGATCGCGGTGACGGAAGCCTCGCCCACGGACGCGATGCGCTCCTGAAGCGCCGCGACCTCGTCGGCGAGCGTCGGCTGATAGCCCACGCGTGAAGGCGCCCGGCCGAGCAGGCCCGACACTTCCGCCCCCGCCTGGACGAAGCGGAACACGTTGTCCATGAGAAGCAGAACGTTCTGGCGGCGGACGTCGCGAAAATACTCGGCCATGGTCATGGCGGTCATCGGCACGCGCCAGCGGGCGCCGGGCGGCTCGTTCATCTGCCCGTAGACGAGGGCGGTGCGCTCGAGCACCCCCGATTGCGTCATGTCGAGCAGCATCTCGTGCCCCTCGCGGGAGCGCTCGCCGACGCCGGCGAACACGGAAATGCCCTTGTAAGTCTCGACCATCGCGTGGATCAGTTCCATCACGAGGACAGTCTTGCCAACGCCGGCGCCGCCGAACATCGCGGCTTTGCCCCCTTGCGCGAGCGGCGCGAGAAGGTCGATGACCTTGACGCCTGTGGCGAAGAGATCGGTTTTCCCAGTCTGGGCGGAGAGCGGCGGCGGCTTGCGGTGGATCGGCCAGCGCGGCGCGTCGGCGGGCATAGGCGCGCCGCGGTCGCCGATCCGGCCGAGCACGTCGAGAAGCCGGCCGAGCGTCGCTTCTCCGACCGGAACGGCGACCGGGCCTCCCGCGCCCCGCGCCCGGTCGCCGCGCCTGAGACCGGTCGTCGGTTCGAGGGCGACCGCACGGGCGCCGTGCGCATCGAGGTGGGCCTGAATCTCGGCGACCAGGACGCGGCCGTCCGAATCGACGATCTCGACCGCGTCGTCGATCGGCGGCGGGGCGCCGTCAAAAGCGAGGTCCAGGACGGCGCCGCGAATGGCGACGACCCTACCCTCGGCCCGCCCTTCAGCCATCGAAACCGCTCCTTCACGGGCGAAGGGCAAGCTTCGCATGGCCGGGATTTCCCGGCAAAGCGACATGCCGTCGCGGCGCGGCTTCCGACTTTTGTTGACTTTTCGAAGAAACCCACTATGTCCAGAGCCGCCGAGGCCGAAAAAATTTTGGCCTCGCGAAGCGCATGGCGCAGCGAGACCTCCGCAAGCGAGACCTCCGCAGCGAGACATGCAAAGCGCCGCCGCCGCGCAGAGCGCGGCCCATGAAGCCTCCAAGAACCTGGCGCGGACATGTGTTCAGTCCGCGCGATGCGAGAACGAATGACTTTCAACGAACTCGGCCTGAGCGAGAAAGTGCTCAACGCCGTCGAAGCGGCGGGCTATTCCACGCCGACCCCCATCCAGGCGCAAGCCATCCCCTTGGTGCTGCAGGCCCGCGACGTGCTCGGGATTGCGCAGACGGGCACCGGCAAGACGGCCGCCTTCACCCTTCCGATGCTCTCGCTGCTCGAGCGCGGGCGCGCCAAGGCGCGAATGCCCCGCACGCTGATCCTCGAGCCGACGCGCGAGCTTGCCGCCCAGGTCGAGGAAGCCTTCACCAAATACGGCGTCAATCACAGGCTGAGCGTCGCCCTCCTGATCGGCGGGGTTTCCGACGGCGAGCAGAAGACCAAGATCGACCGCGGCGCGGACGTCGTCATCGCGACGCCGGGCCGGCTCCTCGATCTCACCGAGCGCGGCGGCCTCCTGCTCACCGGCATCGAGATCCTGGTCATCGACGAGGCCGACCGGATGCTCGACATGGGGTTCATCCCGGACATCGAGCGGATCTGCAAGCTCGTGCCGTTCACGCGCCAGACGCTGTTCTTCTCGGCCACCATGCCGCCCGAGATCACCCGGCTCACCGAGACCTTCCTGCACAATCCGGCGCGGGTCGAAGTCGCCCGGCAGGCGACGACCGCCGAGAACATCACCCAGACGCTCGTCCCTTCGGGCGGTTCCCCCAATGACAAGCGCTCGACCCTCCGGCGGATCATCCGCGGCGCCGACGCCTTCAAGAACGCCATCATCTTCTGCAATCGCAAGCGCGACGTTCAGGTCGTCTATCGTTCGCTCGAACGGCACGGCTTTTCGGTCGGCGCGCTGCACGGCGACCTCGACCAGCGCGCCCGCATGGCGGCGCTCGACGCCTTCCGGGAAGGGCGCGTGCAACTCATCGTCTGCTCGGACGTCGCCGCCCGCGGCCTCGACATTCCCGACGTCAGCCACGTCATCAACTACGACGCGCCGCACCATTCCGAGGATTACGTCCACCGCATCGGCCGCACCGGCCGCGCCGGCAAAACCGGCGAGGCGCTGACCATCGTCACCCGCGCCGACGCGCGGGCGATCGCCGAGATCGAGAAGCTGATCGACCGCAAGATCGCGTGGCAGCAGGGCCAGGAGTTCCCGGCCGAGGAAGCCGACAGCCACGAGGAAGGCCGCCAAGACCGGCGCGGCCGGCGCGACGAGCGCGGGGGCCGGCGCGACGAACGCGGGGGCCACCGCGGCGGACGCGGCGAGCAGCGCGGCGCGCGGCGTCCCGAAGGCGAAGAGCCGCGGGCCGATCGTCACGACAGCCTCCAGTCCGATTCCCGGCGTCATCGCGCGGAGCGGCCGCCGCGCGAGCGCGAGGCGGCGGCGGAAGAGCGTACGCGCGAGCGCGCGCCCCCTGCCCCGGTGAGCCCCGGCCAGCCTCTGCCGCCACGCCGCGATCGTCCACGGCGCGACGACCCGGAGCCGGCGGTCGTGGGCCTCGGCGACCACGTCCCGAGCTTCCTTCTGCGGCCGGTGCCCAAGCGTCGCCACCCGACCCACGAAACCGAACCCGTCGCCGAGGAGTGACTTAGTCCTCCCCCGCTTCGCGGGTGAGGATTTCGAGCCTGGCCGCCAGAGCGGACCCCCTGCACCCGAGGAAACGCGACTTGGCCGGATTGACCACTCACGTCCTCGACATCGCCCGTGGGCGCCCTGCGGCGGGGGTGAAGATAGAACTCTATGAACTCGGCGCCGACGGCGCGCGCCGCCTCGTCAAAACCGCGACGACCAACGCCGACGGGCGGACCGACGCGCCGCTGATCGCCCCGGCCGAGGCGCGCGTCGGCCGCTTCGAACTTGTCTTTCATGCGGGCGACTATTTCGCGAGCGCCGGCGCAAGGCTCGCCGACCCGCCGTTCCTCGACGTGGTGCCGATCCGCTTCGCGGTGGCCGACCCGAGCGCGCATTATCATGTGCCGTTGCTCGTCTCGCCCTGGAGCTATTCGACCTATCGCGGAAGCTGACCCCGCGCCCGCTCCCGGCGATCACGCCCATGAGAATTGCGACCTTCAACGTCAATGGGATCAACGGCAGGCTCGCCGTCCTCCTGCGCTGGCTCGGCGAGGCCCGGCCCGACGCCGTCTGTCTCCAGGAATTGAAGGCGGACCAGGACAAGTTTCCCCTTCCCGCCATCCGGGACGCGGGCTACGGCGCGATCTGGCAGGGGCAGAAGAGCTGGAACGGCGTCGCCATCCTCGCCCGCGGGGCCGATCCGATCGAGACGCGCCGCGGCCTCGCCGGCGATTCCGGCGATGCGCAAAGCCGCTATATCGAAGCGGCCGTCAACGGCCTCCTCATCGGATGTCTCTACCTGCCGAACGGCAATCCGGCGCCGGGCCCCAAGTTCGACTACAAGCTGAGCTGGTTCGATCGCCTGGCGGCGCATGCAAAGACGCTTCTGGCGAGCGGCGCGCCGGTCGTGCTCGCGGGCGACTTCAACGTGATGCCGACCGACCTCGACGTTTACAAGCCCGAGCGATGGGGCGACGACGCTCTCTTCCGCCCCGAGGTCCGTGACGCTTACCGACGCCTCGTTGGCGCAGGGTGGACCGACGCCCTGCGGGCGATGCACCCAGACCAGCGGCTCTATACGTTTTGGGACTATTTCCGCAACGCCTGGGGGCGCGACGCCGGGCTACGCATCGACCATCTGCTCCTGAGCCCGGATGTCGCCGGCCGGCTCAAGGCGGCGGGCGTGGATCGCGATGTCCGGGGATGGGACAAGGCCAGCGACCACGCGCCAGCATGGATCGAGCTCAGCAGAAGTGGGCGCGGCCGTTAAGTCTGCTCGGTCTGGCCGGTCTGGCCGGTCTGCTCTGTCGGGTCGGTGTCGGCGAGTTCGCCTCGTTCCGCCTTCCGTTTCGCCAGCGCTTCCTGTCGCTTTTGCAGCTTCTCGTCCTTGCGCTCGCTCTGCACGCGAGTGCGGTCCCTTCGCTGCTGTCGATAGTTCGTCTTGAACGCCATGGGGCTCTCACAAAAAGACTATGGTCGCGCGAACGCCTGAGCGATCATATTACCGCCGTTTCACCAATCCGCGAAAATAGATTGGCGGAAAAATCGGCGGACGGGCGTCGAGGCGTCGAACCCCGCGAAGGTCTGGATTCGGTCAGCCGGACGAAAAGCGCCCGAACCCCTGCCGCAGCGCTCCGACGGGTCGTCGATCCGAAATCATTGCCAGGGCTTGCGGGCGACCGGCGCCCGCGCCGCCTCGTGTCGTTCGCTCGGCGGGGCGGCGACTGCGACGAGATCGTATTCGTTGGCCGCGCGCTCGAAGGGTTCGATTTTGCTCTTGATGCGGTAGATGCGGGTGTCTCCCTCCGCCGGCAAAACTCGAATGACCTCGTAAGGACCCTTGGCCCTCGACGCCGATGGGGTCCTCTCGAAATCGACGGACTGGCCGATCGCGAACTTGGGGCCGCTCATCATTTGCTCGTCTCCACTTCCCACGTCCGCTCCCGTCGCGGCTTGATGCCCGATGGGTCACGCAGGAAAATAGTCCCACGCCCGAGGAAACGCGCGTGGGACCGACTTTGGAAAGCCTCGTGGTTCTCTCGAGGCAACATGCTTTGTCTGGCGGCGCCGGTCAGCCGACGCGCAGGTTGTCCGCCGAGGTCTTGCCCGTCTTCCGATCCGGAACGACGTCGTAAGACACCTTCTGTCCCTCGGTGAGCCCGCGCAGCCCGGCGCGTTCAACCGCGCTGATGTGCACAAACACATCCTTGCTGCCGTCGTCAGGCTGGATGAAACCAAACCCTTTTTCGCCATTGAACCACTTCACAGTTCCTTGCGACATTTATCACTTCTTTCTGGTGTGTGTTTGACGCGCCGCACATTTGGACGGCGGGCGTCAATCGAGATTTGGAAGAAATCCTCGGTCCAACACGCGGCGAAGCGACGTCGTTCGGCCGAAACTCGACCCTTGGGCGTATGACGCGTCGCCAAAGATTTTGCAAGGCCAACGACGCCAAAACGGGAAAACGCCTCGAATTGACGCGTTAAATCCCATGTCGAAGGCGCGTTCTCGTCACCGACTGCCCGCACGTTTACAGTCGGACTTCTTCCGACTTCGGCAAACGGGAAAGGCTCGGTCCGACATTCGACCAGCAGCGACCGTTCGTCCCCGCGCCGCGGCGCATTTTCTGCCGCCCCCGCATCGAACGGCGGGGCTGCGCATGGGTTGGGCGGTCAGCGGCCGGTTTCAGCGTCAAATCTTTAGCGCGAACGCCGCTTCGCCCTTGAAATGACACACTCTGCTTATTATAAGCTTGCTTATCATGTCGATAGCTTACGATCGGGTCGTCTCACGTCGCAGGGAGGTCGCATTCGCCCTCCACGACGCCGCGCGGCTCCTGCGCACCTACTCGGACCATCGCGCCCGGGAACTCAACACCACCCGGGCCCAGTGGGCCGTGCTTTCGCGCCTCCAGCGCTGCGAGGGCGCGAAACAGAGCGAGCTTGCCGAGGCGCTCGACATCGCGCCGATCACGCTCGGCCGGCTCATCGACAAGCTCGACGCCGCCGGAATGGTCGAGCGGCGGGCCGATCCGGCCGACCGGCGCGCCCATCGCCTGCATCTCACGAACGAGGCGGTCCCGGCGCTCGGCGCGCTCGGCGTCCTCGCCGAGGACGTGATGGGCCGCGCGCTCGCCGGCGTCGACGACGCCACGGTCGAGGCCATCCTGAAAGGCATGGCGACCATCAAGGCCAATCTCAAAGCCGAACTTCATCCGGGAGCTTGCGACAAGTGAGTCAGATCAAGACGGTGCGCGAGGAGGGTTCCGAACCCGTTCCCGCTCCTTCGGGGCAGACGGTGCAGTTCACGCCGGCCAGGACCCCTGGGCCGCCGCAGCCGCATCCCGCGCCCGCCTCGCCCCCGACGCCTGTCGTCCCTCCCCCGGCGCCGATGGTCGTGAAGAAGACGCGCGGCGGCTCGCGGCGCTTCATTCTCATCGTGGTGATCCCTCTCATCGCGCTCGTGGCCGGCTTCGCCTGGTGGCTGACCGGCGGCCGATACATCACGACCGACAATTCCTATGTCGGGGCGGACAAGTCGCTGATCACCCCGCAGGTGACCGGCGCCATCGTCGGCGTCCACGTCATCGAGGGTCAGAAGGTCAAGGCTGGCGATCCGCTGTTCGACATCGACCCGAAGCCCTACGAGATCGCGGCTGCGCTCGCCAGGGGCCGGGTGGATGCGGCCAAGGTCGCCTTCGACAATCTGAAAGCGTCCTACATAAGCAACCGCGACCAGATCAAGATGGGCCAGGACGCGGTCAACGTCCGCAAGTCCGACTACGACCGCAAGGCCGAATTGATGGCGAAGGGCTCCGGCACCGGCGTCGACCGCGACACGTCGCTTGCCGCCCTGATCCAGGCCCAGCAGATCCTCGAATTCGTCAACAACCAGCAGGCCTCGACCATCACCAAGCTCGGCGGCAGCCTCGACGCGCCGCTCGAGAAGTTCCCGGAATACATGCAGGCCAAGGCCGGCCTCGACAACGCCGAGCGCGATCTCGCCAACACCAAGGTCGTCTCGCCGATCGACGGGGTCGCGACCCAGGTGCCGCAGATCCAGCTTGGCCGCGTCGCGCCCGCCGGGCAGCCGGTGTTCGCGGTCGTCGCCGACAAGAACCTCTGGGTCGACGGCAACCCGAAAGAGTCCGACATGACCTTCGTCCGCGAGGGCCAGCCGGCGACCGTCACGATCGACGCCTTCCCGGGCAGGACGTGGAACGGGACGCTCTGCTCGATCGCGCCCGGCACCGGCGCGCAATTCTCGATCCTGCCGCCGCAGAACGCGAGCGGCAACTGGGTCAAGGTCGTGCAGCGCGTGCCGCTCCGCTTCTGCTTCGCGCCCGGCGAGGACACCTCGAACCTTCGTTCGGGCATGAGCGCCTATCTCTCGATCGACACCGGACGCGTGCGCACGCTGAAAGGCGTCCTCGACGATGTCGCCGAGACGGTCGACGGCCTCATGGGAAGAAGCGCCCCGAGCGCGGCTGCTTCGGTGAAATGAACGCGCCCTCAGCCCCGCTCTACGAGACCATCGCGCCCACCGTAAAGTGGGCGCTGACCGTCTGCATCATGATGGCGACGGTCATGCAGGCGCTCGACACGACGATCGCCAACGTCGCTTTGCCCTACATGCAGGGTTCGCTGTCGACGACGCAGGACCAGATCAACTGGGTCCTGACCTCCTACATCGTCTCGGCCGCGATCATGACCTCGCCGCTCGGCTGGATGGCGACGCGCGTCGGGCGCAAGCGCCTCTTCATCGTCTGCACTGCGGGCTTCACCGTCGCCTCGATGCTCTGCGGCGTCGCGCTGACCATCGAGCAGATGGTCGCCTACCGCGTGCTTCAGGGCGTTTTCGGCGCAGCCCTCGTGCCGCTGTCTCAGGCGGTCATGCTCGACATCTTCCCGCCCCAGAAGCGCGGTTCGGCCATGGCGATCTGGGGCATGGGCGTGATGCTCGGCCCGATCATGGGCCCGACGCTCGGCGGATGGTTGACCGATTCCTATTCGTGGCGCTGGGTGTTCTTCGTCAACCTCCCGTTCGGCATCCTGACGACGGCGGGCCTCTGGCTCTTCATGAGCGAGACGCCGACGCGCAAGGACGTGCCGTTCTCCTGGTTCGGTTTCCTGAGCCTGTCGCTCGGCATCGGGTCGCTGCAGATGATGCTCGACCGCGGCGAGCAGCTCGGCTGGTTCGGCTCGACCGAGATCGTCGTCGAGGCGATTTTGTCGGTCGTGGGCTTCTATTTCTTCCTCGCCGATTGCTTCACCGCCAAGCGCCCGTTCATCAGCATGAAGATCTTCCGCGACTGGAACTTTTCCATCGCGCTCATCTTCATGTTCCTGATCGGCATCATCCTGCTCGCCACGATGGCGCTGGTGACGCCGTTCATTCAGAACCTGCTCGGTTATCCGGTTCTCGCGAGCGGCTATCTGCTCGGCACCCGCGGCATCGGCACGTTCGTCGCCATGTTCCTGGTCGGGCGCCTGAGCGGCAAGGTCGATCCGAGGATCCTCATCTTCATCGGCCTCGTCCTCGCGACCTCGTCGCTGTGGCAGATGGTCGGGTGGACGCTCGACGTGTCCGGACGCACGATCGCGATCAACTCGATCATGCAGGGTTTTGGCCTCGGCTTCGTTTTCGTGCCGCTGAACACCATCGCCTTCGCGAGCCTGCCGGGCGAATTGCGCACCGAGGGCGCGGCGCTCTGGACGCTGATCCGCAACATCGGCTCGTCGGTCGGCATCTCGATCGTGATCGCCTACCTGACCAGCATGATAACCCAATATCACAGCCAGCTCGTCGAGCACGTCACGCCGTTCAACGACGCGATGCACATGCCCAATGCCGGCATGCTGTCGGGGATGTCGCTGCCGACCCTCGAGACGCTCGAGGCGATGGTCACCCAGCAGGCGGCGATCATGGCCTATTCCAACGACTTCCTCCTGATGACGCTCGTCTCCCTCTGCGCCTTCCCGCTGCTCGCGCTGATCCGCTCGCCGAAGGCCGCGCCGGTCGTGGCCGGGCCGTCCCGCTCCGAGGCCGCCCACGCGGTCATGGACTGAAAGCCGCCCCGCATCCCTCTGCCTCAGGGAGAGGGATGCCGCCGAAGGCGGCCGGGTGAGGGTTCGCGACGCCGGCGCTGCTCGTGATTGGGCAGGCCCTCATTCGGCCACGCTTCGCGCCACTCCCCCGATAGAGAAGGGATCGCCCTCACAAAACGAAACGCGAAAAAGCTCCTGTTCACGGAAACACGAGGAACTTTTCCCCTTGGCGCTCGTTCTCCCCGCGCCTCCCACGAAGGCCGAGAGGAGAACCCCTTTGGATAAGACGATCATCGGACTGCTGGGCGCCGCTTCCGCGCTCGCGCTGGCGAGCGGCGCCGAGGCCGCGACGACGCCGCCGGAGACCGCTCCGCCGCCTGCGCAAAGCTATGCCGAGCTTCTCGATCCGATCCCCGGCGCGGTCAACATCATGAAGGCTCAGCAGGACGCCGCAGAGGCGGCGGACGACGCTGCGCCCGTCCAGCTCGTGCAGTACCACCACCACCACCACTATCATCACCACCATCACCACCATCATCACTGGTGGCCGATGCATCACCATCACCACCATTATCATCACCACCATCATCATCATCACAATTACTGACGCTCAAGCTTCAGGGGCATCGTCGGCAGTCGGCGCCGCCCGTCCCTGTTCGACCTCGGGCCCGCGCGAGGTCGGCGCCCCGGGAGCGGCGGCTCGCCCCGCCGCTCCCGGCAATTTCATTCCCAACTCGACGAAGCAGAGGAACTCGCGCCGCGCGGAGGCCGCGACGCGGGGACTTGGTTAGGCGCGCGGCGGCCTCTGGATCGCTTCGCTCAGGCTCGTGATGACGGCGGACAAGCGTCGCTCAGGCTTCGTGATGACGGCGGATAAGCGTCTGGCGCGGACGGCTACCGTCCGTGGCGATCCCGCTCGGCCGCGGCGCTGAGAATGCGGCGGTAGGTGCCGTCGAACACAATGTTGCTCGCCGACGTCCACTGGCTGTCCGCCCCGAGGGTCTTGCGGCTCTGGTAGATCCGCTCCGATTGCAGCTCGCGCTCGGCCGCCTCCTCCTCGTTCATCGGCACGATCTCGAGGTCGGCCTCCTCGGGCACGACCAGCACCTGCGCGAAGGGCTCGCCTGGGCGGAAGATGTGCGTTCCGCCCTCCGGCGGCGCCTTGAAGATGAGAAAATAGGTCATCGGCCACCACCGCCGGATCAGCGCCGGCACGGCGAGCGGAGTGGTGTGGGTCGGGTCGGTAAAGAAGCGCGGATGCGGCTCGGTGCGGATGGCGAAGCCTTCCCCGACCTTGAGGTCGATCGAGAGCTGGTAACTGTAATAGAGGTCGCCGAAGGTGCGGAACGGCGGCCATTCCCCGCCCCATTCCTCCGGCTTCGGCCCGAAGTCGCCGCTGAAGGCGAGGGCGCCGCCCCGCGTCCCGACGGCGAGCGTGTTCGCAAAGGGATAGAAAAGCTCGATGCCGTAGCGCGCGGCTTCGGTGAACGGCAGGCAGTGCCACGCCTGCTCCATCGAGCCGTCCTTGCGCGGCTCTTTGTCGCCCGCCCAGCCCGGCGATTCGAGTTTCGTCCGGCGCGGATTGAGCCCGGGCGTATGCGAACGATATTTCACCTGCATGGGTCGCGCCCCTCCTTGCGGGCGGAACAACGTTCCGCGTGCGGTTTCTGTTCCCGTGAGCGCCGTTCACGAATTGCGCCTATGGCGCGATCCTGGCGGAAACAGGGACGGCCACGCGCCGCTCTCGCAAACGCCTCGCCGCCTCCGGATCGTGCGCCGGGAGGTACACGATCGGACGCGAAAGGGCGAAGGCGTTGACGGCTGCGAGCGTCGCCGCGGCCGCCTTCTCGTCGGGGCTCACGCCGTCGATGAAGCCCGCGAGCATCGTCTCCTCGCTGTAGGAGACGTCGCCGGCGATGAAGACGGCCTTGTCGTCGTCCTCGACGATCACGCTCATGTGGTCGGCGGTATGTCCGGGCGTCGCGACCGCGACAATCGACCCATCCCGCGTCAGACGGCGGGAACGGGCGAACGGGCCGTAGGCGCGCTCCTCGAGAACGATCGGCGTCGGATCGAAACCCGCCGGCCAGCGCTCGGGCAGGTAGCCGCGCAGCCGG
Source organism: uncultured Alphaproteobacteria bacterium (assembly GCA_963829505.1). GTDB lineage: Bacteria > Pseudomonadota > Alphaproteobacteria > Rhizobiales > Beijerinckiaceae > Roseiarcus. The sequence continues at coordinate 867,508 of CAWHIL010000003.1, read as the reverse complement.
CCCGCCATGCCGGACGCCGTCCTGAGTTCGCCCGGCGCGACCAGGACCTCGCTCTTCGGAAAGCCGGCGAGGCCGCCGTCATGGTCGATGTGCATGTGCGTGAGAACGACGCGCGTGACGTCCTGCGGCCAGATCCCGAGGCCCTTGAGTTGCGGCGCGGCCTCCTGTTCGGGCTCGATTTCGAAGCGCACGGCAAGGCGGAAATAGGGATGCCAGCGCGGCAGCCGCATGTTGGCCGCCGAGGCGCCGGCGTCGACGAGAATGACGCCCTCCGCATGCTCGATCGCGTAGGCCGTGACCGGCAGCCAGTCCGACCATTCCGTGTCGACGAGCGGCGCAAGCCTCCGCGCAAGGCCATGACCGCGGCCGATGATCTGGCTCCGCTTGATCCTGACGCGGCCGGTCTCTATGGCGTGGATGCGCATGGGACGTGACCTTGGCCTGACTTGCATTCTTGCGCGTTCGACGATTTGCTCGAATTCGCCGAACGCTCCAGCTTCTTTGATTTTGGCGCTTTTGGCGAAAAGTCGCGCGCCGATCGCTTTTCCGGCGCCACGTCGAAACGAGAGGGAAGTCCTAATGGCGAAACTGATTGTGTTCTACAAGACGCCGACGGATGCAGCCGCTTTCGACAAATATTACCGGGACACCCACGTCGGAATCGCCAAGAAAATGCCTGGCTTGAGGGCGTACGAGTTGAGCAAGGGGCCCGTTGCGAGTCCCGCGGGCGGATCAGCGATCCATCTCGTCGCGACCCTGACCTTCGACAATCTCGCGGCTCTCCATTCGGCACGTGCGAGCCCGGAAGGCCAGGCGGCCGCAGCGGACGTCCAGAAGTTTGCGACCGGCGGGGCCGACGTGCTCATATTCGACACCACCGACGCCTGATCGGCGGACGCGCGCGCCTCACGCGGCGCCCCGCGCCGCCTTCATCACGACGTCGGCGAGGCGCTCGGCGGCGTCGGCGACGCCCGCCCGTTTCGCGGCCTCCGCCGAGGCCGCAAGCTTGGCGGGCGCGGCAAGCGCGCTCCTCAATATGGCGGCCAGCCGATCCGGCGTGAAGTCGGTCTGCGGCACGACCATCGCGGCCCCCGACGCGGCGAGCGAAGCGGCGTTGGCGGCCTGGTCCTGATCGAGCGCATGCGGAAACGGCACCAGCACCGACGGCCGGCCGATCACCGAAAGCTCGGAGACGGTCGAAGCGCCCGCGCGTCCGATGACGAGATGGGCCGCTGCAATCCGCGCCGGGAGATCGGCGAAGAACTCGGCGACCTCGATCGGATAGTTCATCCTTGCGCAGGCCGCCGCGACCCGCGCCTTGTCCTCGCCGCGCGCCTGCATGGTCAGTCGGAACCATTGCCGCTCGTCGGGCGAAAGCTCAGCCAACGCCTCCGGCACGACATCGGCCATGACGCGCGCGCCCTGCGATCCTCCGGTGACGAGAACGCGCAGCCGCTCGCCGACGAACGCCGGATAGGGGATCGAGGCGGCGGCGATAACCGAGGGGCGGACAGGATTTCCGGTATAGCGCACCTTGGCGGCAAGCGCCGCGTCGGCCCCTTTGAGCTCCGGAAAGCCGCAGGCGATCACCGCGGCGCGCGCGCTCAGGAAGCGGTTGGCGCGCCCGAGCACGGCGTTCTGCTCGTGCAGGACGGCTGGAATCTTCAGGAGCGAAGCGGCGACGATTGGCGGCACGGTCGGGTAGCCGCCGAAGCCGACGACCGCCCGCGGCCAGAGGCGCCTGAGCTTCACGAGGGCCGCCGCCACTCCCGCGGCGAGGGTCGTGGCGGCGCGGGCCTTGGACAGCGCCCCCGCGGCGGTCGGCGTTGCGGACGGAAAGGCGTGGACGGCGCGGGCGGGAAAGTCCGCCCCGTATTTCAGCGCCCGGTCGTCCGTCGCAAGTTCGACGGGCACGCCGCGCGCGGCGAGCGCGGCGGCGAGCGCCGAAGCCGGAAAGAGATGCCCGCCCGTCCCCCCGGCGGCGAGCAGAACGCACCTTGGTTCGCTCATCTTGTGTTCGCTCATCGCGCCGTCGCCAGATCGTGCGGCAGGTCGGCGACCGGCCGCCGTCGCGTGGTCGCGAGCAGGAAGCCCATGCCGAGGCCGAGCGCGATCAGCGACGAGCCGCCGTAGGAGATGAAGGGCAGCGTCATGCCCTTGGCCGGCATGGCGCGCAGGTTGACCGCCATGTTGATCCAGCTCTGCACGCCGAACATCACCGTCATGCCCGCCGCGACGAAGCGGCAGAACGGATCCTGGCTGCGCGAGGAGAGGAACAATCCGCGCAGCACAATGAAGCCGAAGAACAGGATCAGCCCCATGCAGGCGATCATGCCGAACTCCTCGCCGGTGACGGCGAAGACGAAATCGGTGTGCGCGTCGGGCAGGATGCGCTTGTACATGCCTTCGCCCGGACCGCGCCCGAGCCAACCGCCCGAGAGGATGCTTTGCAGCGCGGTATCCACCTGGAACGTGTCGACGACGCCGCCGCTCGTGTCCGGGTCGATGAAGCGCAGCACGCGTTCGTGAACGTGCGGCGAGAGGCGGAAGGCGGCGAAGCCGCCCAGCACGCCGAGACCCCCGACGCCGACCACCCAGAACCAATGCAGGCCCGCCATGAAGAAGAGCGACGCCCAGACGATCGAGACGAGCATGGTCTGGCCGAAGTCGGGCTCGAGGATCAGGGGCACGATGGTGATCGGCAGGATCGCGAACGACAGAAACTTCGCCAGCGGCGCGGTCGCGGTCTTGCGGCCGCCCTCGGTGAAGGCCCAGGCGGCGAGCACCACGAAGGCCGGCTTGATGAACTCCGACGGCTGGATGCCGAAGATCCACCGCCGCGCGCCCTTGACCTCCGCGCCGAAGACGAGCGCGAGCACGATCAGCACGAGGGCGGCGGCGAACGTCACCAGCGCCGCCCGCCGGACATGGCGCGGCGACAGGAACGACGTCGCCACCATCAGGATCGCGGTCGGGATCAGCATCAGCGCCTGCCGGTCGACGAAATGGAAGGTCGGCAGGTTGAGTCGCTCGGCGACCGCCGGGCTCGCGGCAAGCGCCATCACGAGGCCGATCACCATCAGCGCCAGGAAGGAGCCAAGCAGCCACCGGTCGACGGTGCGCAACCAGTCGGCGAAGGCCCCGCGTTCGGCTCTCGAAACCATGGGCTTACCCCTCCCCTTCGAGCAGGCGTCGGACTTCGGCGCGAAAGGCCTCGCCGCGCGCCTCGAAATTGGCGAACTGATCGAACGACGCTGACGCTGGCGACAGGAGGACGACCGGCTCCGCGGCGCTCGATTGCGATGCGTCGCGCGCCGCGGCGGCGACCGCCTTGTCGAGCGTCCCGCACGTCTCGAAGACGACTGCGTCTTTCAGCGAGCGAGCGAACTCGGGGGCCGCCTCGCCGATCAGGTAGGCCTTGACGACGCGCGAAAAGAGCGGCCGAAGCGGCTCGATGCCGCCCGCCTTCGGTCGGCCGCCGAGGATCCAGTGGATGTCGTGGAACGAGAGAAGCGCCTTCTCGGCGGCGTCGGCGTTGGTCGCCTTCGAATCGTTAACGAACACGACCCGCCCCTTGCGCCCGATCTCCTGCATCCGGTGAGCGAGGCCCGGAAACGACGCAAACGCCTGCCCGACGACTGCCGGCTCGACGCCGAGCGCGACCGCGGCCGCATAGGCGAAGGCGGCGTTCTGGCCGTTGTGGGCGCCGCGAAGAGCGCGCGCGTCGCGGAGATCGACGCCCTCATGCGGCGCGCTGCGCGCGATCACGCGGCGGTCGGCGACGATGACGTCGGCGAGCGGCGATTGGCTCCCCGAAACCGTCACGACCCGGCGCCCCGCCTCCGCCTCCAGGCGCGCCGCGATCGCCCGGCTCGGCGCGTCGTCGACGCCGACGATGGCGACGCCGGCCTTCTCGACGAGCCGCGCCTTGATCGCGGCGTAGTGGGCGAGATCGCCGTGCCGGTCGAGGTGGTCGGGCGTGATGTTGATGAGGAGCCCGACCGAGGGCTCGAGTGATGGCGCGAGGTCGATCTGGTAGGACGAGCATTCGATCACATGCACGCGGCCCGCGGCCGGCGGCGGCAGGTCGAGCACCGGAACGCCGATGTTGCCGCCGAGCGCGACCTCGCGGCCGGCTTGCCTCAGCACATGGGCGATGAGCGCGGTCGTCGTCGACTTGCCGTTCGTGCCGGTGATCGCGACGAAGGGCGCGCCCGGGGCGCGCGCCGCCCGCTCACGGGCGAAGAGTTCGATGTCGCCGATCACCGGCGCGGCCGCAGTCAGCGCCTTCCTGACGGCCCAGTGCGGCTCGGGGTGGGTCAGCGGCACGCCAGGCGAGAGGACGAGACACTTGAACCGGCGCCAGTCCGCCGCGGCGAGGTCGATGAGCGCAAAGCCCGCGGCGGAAGCCCGGGCCCGCGCCGCCTCGCCGTCGTCCCAGGCGGAAACCTCCGCGCCGCCTTCGGTCAACGCGCGCAGGACCGAGAGGCCCGATCCGCCGAGTCCGAAGACCGCAACCTTCTCGCCCCGCATCGTCTCGACCGGCGTCATCGTCACCTCAGCTTCAGCGACGCGAGGCCGACCATCGCCAGCACGAAGGCGATGATCCAGAAGCGCATGACGATCTGCGGCTCGGACCAGCCGAGCTGCTCGAAATGATGGTGGATGGGGGCCATCCGGAAGACACGCTTGCCGGTCAGCCTGAACGAGACGACCTGGACGATCACCGAGACCGCCTCCATCACGAAGAGGCCGCCGATCACGGCGAGCACGATTTCGTGCTTCACCGAAACCGCCATCGTCCCGAGAAGGCCGCCGAGCGCCAGCGAGCCCGTGTCGCCCATGAAGATCTGGGCGGGCGGCGCGTTGAACCACAAAAAGCCCGCGCCGGCGCCGATCAGCGCGCCGCAAACGACCAGAAGGTCGCCCGCGAAGGGCACGTGGTTGATGAGCAGGTAATGGGCGAAGAAGGCGCTGCCGACGACATAGGAGATGACGCCGAGCGCCGCCGTCGCGATCATCACCGGCACGATGGCGAGGCCGTCGAGGCCGTCGGTGAGGTTGACCGCGTTGCCGAACGACACGATCACGAACGCGCCGAACAGGATGAAGCCCCAGCCGAAGTCGAACAGGTAGCCGTTGACGAAGGGCACCGCGAGCGAGGTCGCGCCCGCCCCGCCGACCCGCATGATGGCGTAGGACGCAAAGCCCGCGATGACGAATTCCGCGGCGAGCCGCGAACGGCCGGAAAAGCCGAGGTGCGACTGTTTCGTCACCTTGAGGTAGTCGTCGTAGAAGCCGATCGCCCCGAAGCCGAAGGTGACGAAGAGGACGATCCACACATAGGGGCTTTCCGGGTCCGCCCAGAGCAGCGACGAGACGATGAGCCCGAAGAGGATCATGAGCCCGCCCATCGTCGGCGTGCCCTTCTTGGTGAGAAGATGCGACGCCGGCCCATCGGTGCGAATCGGCTGGCCCTTCCCTTGCTTCAGCCGGAGGAGCGAGATGATCGTCGGGCCGAAGAAGAGCACGAGAAAGAGCGCCGTCCCGGCCGCCCCGAGGGTGCGGAAGGTCAGCCAGTGGAACAGGCGGAAGACGCCCGGAAGATGCATCCAGTCGGAAAGCCAGGTCAGCATCGGAGCGCTTCGCCTCCCGCGCCCGAGTGCGCGAAGCGCCGACGGAGCGCTTCGACCAGCGGGCCCATCCGGCTCGCGTTCGAGCCCTTGACCATCGCGACGTCGCCGGCGCGCAGCGCGGATGCGACCGCGCCTTCAATCTCGCTCGACGTCTCTGCCCAGGATGCGCGGATGCGCTCGGGCGCGGCCTCGAAGAGCGCCCGGGTCAGCGGCCCCGCGCCGAAAAGCAGATCGACCCTCGCGGCGGCGAGGTCGGCGGCGAGCGCCGCGTGCATCGCAGCCCCTTCGGCGCCGAGTTCCAGCATGTCGCCGATGACCGCGATGCGGCGTCCGTTCGGGCCGGGCTTCGCCTCGCCGAGCAACCTCAGCGCCGCGCGCATCGAGGCGGGATTGGCGTTGTAGCTCTCGTCGATCAGCATGACGGACCCGCCAGGCGCCGCGAGGGCGATGCGTTCGCCCCTGCCCTTCTGCGGCTGGAAGCGAGCAAGCCCCTCTGCGGCCCGCTCGACGTCGGCGCCGAGCACGTGCGCGGCGATGAGGCAGCCGAGCGCGTTCTGAGCCATATGCGCGCCCGGCGCCCCGATCCCGAAGGCGACCGTCCGGCCGAACAGGCGCGCCGAGACGCGCGAGCCGCCGTCGGCCTCCTCGAGCGAAACGAGCGCCGCGTCCGCTGCGCCGGACGACCCGAAGGTCAGCACGGTCGCATGCCTCGCCTGCGCCGCCGCCGCGAGCCGCTCGTATTGCGGCGCGTCGCGGTTGAGGATCGCCGCGCCGCCTGGCTCGAGGCCCTCGAAGATTTCCGCCTTCGCGTCGGCGATGGCTTCTATCGAGCCGAGATGCTCGATGTGGACGGGCGCGATGGTGGTGATCAGCGCCGCGTGCGGGCGCACGAGACGCACGAGCGGCCCGATTTCGCCCGCGTGGTTCATGCCGACCTCGAAGATCCCGAAGTCCGCGTCCGCCGGCGTCCGGGCGAGCGACAGCGGCACGCCCCAGTGATTGTTGTAGGAGGCGGCGGAAGCGTGCGTCAGACCGCAGGCCGAGAGCATGGCGCGCAGCATCTCCTTGGCGCTCGTCTTGCCGACCGAGCCCGTCACCGCCACGATCCGCGCCTTCGTGCGCGCCCGCGCCGCAACGCCGAGACGCTCCATCGCCTTCAGCGTGTCATCGACCGCGAAGACCGGCCCGAAGGCCGTGCATGTCGGCGCTCGCGTCGTATCGACGACAGCCGCGGCCGCGCCGCGCTCGAAGGCGCGCGACACGTAGTCGTGGCCGTCGCTGGCCTTGCCCCTGATCGCGATGAAGAGGTCGCCGGGATTGATCGTGCGCGTGTCGATCGAGACGCCGGAGACCGGCCGTCCGATCGCCTTGCTCGGCGGCGCGCCGAAAGCCGCCGCCAGCTCCGCTTCGCTCCAGAGCGCGCTCATGCCGCCTCCGCGAGCGCCTTGCGCGCTTCGTCGGCGTCGCTGAAGGGGAACACCCTGTCGCCGACGATCTGCCCGGTCTCGTGGCCCTTGCCGGCGATCATCAGCGCGTCGCCGTCGTGGAGCATCGCGACGCCGGCGCGGATCGCAAGCGCCCTATCGCCGATCTCGAGCGCGCCCGGCGCGGCTGCGAGTATTTCGGCCCTGATCGCGGCCGGCTTCTCCGAGCGCGGATTATCGTCGGTGACAATCGCGACGTCGGCGAGGCGGGATGCGATCTCGCCCATGATCGGGCGCTTGCCCTGGTCGCGATCGCCGCCGCAGCCGAAGACGACGATCAGTTTGCCGCTGACGTAGGGACGCAGCGCGGCCAGCGCCTTCTCGAGCGCGTCGGGCTTGTGCGCGTAATCGACGAAGACGGCGCCGTGCGCCGAGCCGATCCGCTCGAGCCTCCCCGGCGCGCCTTCGAGCGACTCGAGCGCGCGGAAGACCGCGTCGGCCTCCGAGCCGGTCGCGACGCACAGAGCCGCAGCGACCAGGCCGTTCGAGATCTGGAAGTCGCCCGGCAGCGGGAATTCGATGCGCCGGCTGCGCCCGCCGAATACGATGTCGATGGTCGAGCCGCGCCCATGCCGGCTGGCCGCGGCGAGGCGGATCGTCTCGCCCTTCGCGCCGATCGTCAGCACGGGCAGCCCGCGGGCCCGCGCGGCCTCGATGACGCGCGGCGCGACCTCCGAATCGGCGTCGACGATGGCGGGCGCGCCGTCCGGCAGGAGGTCGCGGAAGAGGCGCAGCTTGGCGTCGAGATAGGCTTCGGCCGTTGCGTGATAATCCATGTGGTCGCGGCTGAGATTGGTGAAGGCGCCGGCTCTCAGCCGCACGCCGTCGAGCCGCCGCTGGTCGAGCCCGTGCGACGACGCCTCCATCGCGACATGGGTGACGGTCGCTTCCGCAAGCGCTTCGAGCGTCTGATGCAGGGTCAGCGGGTCGGGCGTGGTCAGCGAGCCGTAGCGGGTGATCGGGCGCGACACGATCCCGATCGTGCCGAGCGAGGCGGCCTGCCGGCCGAGCCGCGCCCAGATCTGGCGCGTAAAGGCGGCGACCGAGGTCTTGCCGCTCGTCCCCGTGACGGCGACGATCGTGTCGGGCTGCCGGGGGTGGAGCTTCGCCGCGGCCTTCGCGAGCGCAAGGCGGGCGTCGGCGACATGGACGACGGGAGCGCCGGCGACCGCCGCCTCGCCTTCCGCGACGATCGCGGTTGCCCCGCGCGCCACGGCGTCCGCCACATGCTTGAGGCCGTCGTCCTTCGTCCCGGCGAGCGCGAAGAAGACGTCGCCTGGATGGATCTTGCGGCTGTCGGACGCGGCGCCCGAGACGACGCGGCTCGCGAGCGCATTCTGCGCCGCACCGAGATCCACGAGGTCGCCCAGCCGAATCATGTGCTCACTCCTTGCCGACCCGGTCGGCGTCGGCTCCATAGCCCAGCCGGGCGATGATGGGGAATGGATTCACCGGCGCGTCCTTTTCCGGCGCCAGGCCCTCGAGCGGCTGGATGCGGCGGACGAGCGCGCCGGTCGTGCGGCCGGCGTTCCACGCCGCGGTGTGGAAGCCGTAGTCGCCGGGGGCGGCGACCGGATCGTCGTAGATCGCGAGATAAAGGTATTTCGGCTTGTCGGCCGGCGTGATCGCCATGAAGGTGGTGAACACCTTGTCCTGCGAATAGTGGCCGTGGATGATCTTGTCGGCGGTGCCGGTCTTGCCGCCGACGTAGTAGCCGGGGATGTTGGCGAACGTCGCCGACCCGTGGGTCGCGTTCGACCGCATGAGATAGCGCATTGATTCGGACGTCTGCTCGCTGACCACCCGGTGAGCGACCTTGTCGGCCTCCTCCTGGGTGCGCGGCAGGAAAGTCGGCGCCATCATGTGTCCGCCGTTCACCAGCGCGGAAACGGCCATGAGCGCCTGCAAGGGTGCGACGTTGAGCCCCTGCCCGAAGGCGATCGTCATGGTGTTGAGCTCCGTCCAGCGCTTCGGCACCAGCGGCTCGGCGTTCTCGGGCAATTCGGTGCGCAACCGGTCGAGCTGGCCCATCTTCCTCAGGAACGCCTTGTGGCCTTCGACGCCGACCATGAGCGCCATGCGGGCGGTGCCGATGTTGGAGGAATGGGTGAACACCTCGGGGACGGCGAGAATGCGGTGGGTGGCGTGGAAATCGTGGATGGTGAAGCGGCCGTAGCGCAGCGAGTTGCGCGCGTCCACCCGTGTGCCGAGGTTGACCTTGCCCGAATCGAGCGCCATCGCGATCGACAGCGCCTTGAAGGTCGAGCCCATCTCGTAGACGCCGACGTTGATGCGATTGATCTTGTCCTTGTCCTGGGCGTCGATCGGCTGGTTCGGGTCGTAGTCGGGCAGCGATTCGAGCGCGATCACCTCGCCGGTGTTCACGTCCATGACGACGCCCGCGGCAGCCTTCGCCTTCCAGTGCTCCATGCCCTGCGAGAGCTCGTCGCGCAGCGCGTGCGTGACGCGGAGATCGAGCGACAGGCGCACCGGCTTCAGGCTGTCGGGGTCGACGACGAAGCCCGGCACATGCGGATCGGTCAGGCTCTGCTCGTCGAGATATTTCTCCATGCCGGCGATGCCGATGTTGTCCTTGTCGACATAGCCGATGACATGCGCGCCGACCGGCCCGTTGGGATAAATGCGCTTGTTCTCCGGCACGAACCCGACGCCGGGCAGACCGAGGTGGAAGATCTCCGCCTGCTCCTTGGGGGTGATCTGGCGCTTGACCCAGACGAAGCCCTTCTTCGAACCGAGCCGCTCGCGCAATTCCCTCGCGTCGACGTCCGGCAGCACGGCGGTGATGAGTTCGACCGCCTCGTCCTTGTCGATGATCCGGTTCGGCTCGGCGAACACCGACATGGTCCTGATGTCGGAGGCCAGGATCGCGCCGTTGCGATCGAGAAGATCGGGGCGGGCGCCGGAAACGGCCTGGTCGGCTGCGCTTTTGAGGCCCTGCGGCGGCTCGTGCGTCAGCCCGAGCATGACGAGCTTGACCGCGATCAGGCCGTAAGCCGCGGCGAGGCCGAGCGACAGCGTGCGGATGCGCGCGCCCGAACGGTCGAGGCGGGTGAGAAGGAGCGCCCGGGCGAAGGCGCGGATGCGGGCGAAGGTGAGAAGCGAGCGGAGCGCGGCACGGACGGCGGCGAGCCGGCCGAGGCCGGGACGACGGCGGCCGCCGTCCGGCGCGGACTTGCGCGCGCGCTGAAGCGCCCGAGCTGCGAAAAGACGCGCGCAGAGATGCGCGAGAAGGACAGCGCGCCGGCCGCCTGCCTGAAGCGTCGCCCGAAGCCTTTGCCGAAGGCTTGGTTGAACTGGGCGCCCGCCGGTCGGGGTCTCAGCCATCGATCACCTCACCGCCGGGGTCTCGCCGCCGGCGACGGCGGCGGGCGTTTCATTGTCCTTGTTGAAGCCGAGCTGCTCGAGCGTCCGGCCGATGGAATCGACCTTCGGCTGGGTCTCGGGCAGTTCGGCGACCGCGGCGATCTGGGTCAGCGCAAGCGGCTGCATGCCGAGCTTCGCATCGGCCAGCTCCTGGATGCGGTCGGGGCGCGCGAGATGGGCGTATTCGGCGCGCAGGAGATTGATCCCGTCCTTCTCCTTGGCGATCAGATGCCGCGTCTTCACGAGCTGCTCGGAGGCGTAGATGGTGCGATACTTGACGCCGTAGACGTAGCTCGCCGAACCGATCAGCAGCGCAATCGCCGCCGCGTGCATGAGCTTCAGAATCATTCGGGCCTCCCCCGCCTCGCCGGCAGCCGCGTCAGCGCCACGAGCGCCGGGTCCGCCCCCCGCGCGGGCGCGTCGAGCCGCGTCGCATGGCGAAGCTTCGCGGAACGCGACCGCGGATTGGCGCGAAGCTCGGCTTCGTCCGCCTCGATTGGCTGGCCGCGCGGCGAGTCGAAGGTCGGCGCCGGCGCCGCAGGCTCTCCCGGCAGGCGGCGGGAAAGCGCCTGACCGCGCCCCGAACGTCCTGCCAGGAACTGCTTGACGATCCGGTCTTCGAGCGAATGAAAGGTCACGACCGCGAGCCTACCGCCGGGTTTCAAGATCCGTTCGGCGGCGACGAGGCCGCGCAGAAGCTCGGCAAGCTCGTCGTTGACCGCGATTCTGAGCGCCTGAAACGTGCGCGTCGCCGGGTGAGTGAGCTCGCCGCGGCGCGCCGGCGCGACCCGGGCGACCAGCTCGGCCAGCGCCCGTGTGCCGACAAAGGGCGTCGCCTTGCGGTCGGCGACGATGGCGCGCGCGATGCGCCGCGAGGCGCGTTCTTCGCCGAAATGAAACAGGATGTCGGCGATCGTCGCCTCGTCGTCCTCGCGGAGGATGTCGGCGGCCGACCGCCCGGCGCTTTCCATCCGCATGTCGAGCGGGGCGTCGAATCTCGAGCGAGAAGCCGCGCGCGCCCTCGTCGAGCTGCATCGACGAGACGCCGATGTCGAGGACGACGCCGTCGACCTTGTCGAGCCCGAGGCCGGTCACGACGGTATCGAGGTCGCCGAAGCGCGCCTGAACGAGACGCAGGCGCCCGTCCGAGAGGGCGGCGAGCCCGGCGCCGGCGTGAATGGCGGAAGGATCGCGGTCGAGGGCGACGACTTCGGCGCCGCTCGCGAGGAGCGCGCGCGCATAGCCGCCCGCGCCGAAGGTGCCGTCGACGAAGATGTCGCCCGGGCGCGGCTGAAGCGCCCGCATCACGGGGTCGAGGAGGACGGGCACATGCCGCGGCGCCTCGATCATGAGGGCGCCTCGGCGCCGTGCCCGGCCCTGAGACGCCGCAGCCGGCGCCGGGCCGCCTCGAGATGCGCCGCGAATCGCGAGGGCTCCCAGATCTGGAACTTGTGTCCCTGGCCGACGAAGACCGCCTCGTCCGTGAGGCCGAGGCCCCCCTTCAGCCGCTCCTCGATGAGGACGCGGCCTTCCGGATCCATCCTGAGAACCGTGCTCGTGCCGAGAAGCGCGGTCGCGAAGGCGTCGCGCTCCGGCGAGAACGGCGGCAAGGTCGAAAGCAGCGAATCGATCTCGGCGAGAAGCTTCAGGCCGCCGCAGTCGAGCGCCGGCTGGTCGAGCGAGGGGTAGGCGTAGACGCCCTCGAAACCGTCGGTCGCCAGCGCCTGCCGAAAGGTCGCCGGGATCGAGATGCGGCCCTTGGCGTCGAAACGGTTGGTGAAATGGGAGAGAAAACGGTCCACGCGGCCCCCCGGCGCCGAAGCCGTCCCCGGCCCGGCGAGCGGAACTCGCGACAGGCTGCGCGCCGGCGCGGTCTTCTGACGGGACAGCTTGGGCTAACATGGGACCCCATGGGCGTCAAAGGCGCCTCCGGCAATTCCCGCCCCCGTTAGCGCATTCGACCGAATTAGGGGTTCTTAGGGTTAATCTTCCGTTAGGGCTGGCGCCTCCCCGCCTGCGCAGCGACTTCAGGGTCGTGGCGACATCCCCTGATTTCGTGGTACAAAGTCGTGGAACTGTTCGTCCAGGGCCCCACGAAGCGTCGTCATGCCTGAGCGGGAAAACCTCGTTCTCGCCTTCCTGCGCGACATGCGCGGCGAAATGGCCGACATGCGTGGCGATATGGCGGACATGCGCCAGAACATGGCGTCGAAGTCGGACATCGCCGAACTGCGCTCGGAGATGCATTCGGAGATGCACTCGCTGAGGGCCGATGTCGCGTCCGACCTTATGCTCGAGAAGCGGCTGTCCGAACAGGTCGTCGGGCTTCGCCGCGCCGTGGTGGAATACCATTCCTCGGCCGTCGGCCACGGCATGCTCATCAGCGAACTCGAGGAGCGGATGCGTCGCGTCGAGAAGCATCTGAACCTGCCGCCGATCGAGCCGCATTGACGCGGCGGCGCGTGGCCTCGATCCCGCCTCTTCGCGCCCTTGGCGCGCGCTTCGCGGCTGCGAAAGCCATGCTAGGATGGCCCGAGCCGAAGCCGTCCTCCTCCCTCATTGCAGACATGGCCCCCTTCACCGCACGCGTCGCAAGCTCCATCGCAGCCGTCGACAAGGCGGCCTGGGACGCCTGCGCCAATCCGCCGGGCCTGAGCGAAAGTGAATCGGCAGGCGAGCGCTTCAACCCTTTCGTCAGCCACGGGTTTCTGCATGCGCTCGAGGCCTCGGGCTCGACCGGAGGCCGCTCCGGATGGACGCCTGCGCACGTGCTCGTCGAGGACGCTTCCGGGCGCATCGTCGCCGCCGCGCCCTCCTATCTCAAGAGCCACAGCATGGGGGAATATGTCTTCGACCACGCCTGGGCCGACGCCTACGCCCGGGCCGGGGGCAGCTATTACCCCAAGCTTCAGGTCGCCGCGCCCTTCACGCCTGCGACCGGGCGGCGGCTGCTCGTCGCCCGCGACGCCCCGGCGGGCGCGCCCGAAGCGCTCGTTGCCGCCTTGCGCGAGGTTCGCCGACAGACGGAAGCCTCTTCGATCCATGTCACCTTCCCGACCGCCGAGGATGCGACGCTCCTCGAACGGGCCGGCTTCCTCGTCCGCCACGGCGAGCAGTTCCACTTCCTCTGCGACGGCTTCTCGACCTTCGACGACTTCCTCGCAGCCCTCGCGTCGCGCAAGCGCAAGGCCATCAAGCGCGAACGGCGAGAGGCTCTCGGCGATGGCGTGACAATCGAGTGGCTGACAGGTTCATCCATTAAAAAAGAGCATTGGGACGCTTTCTTCAAGTTCTACATGGACACAGGGTCGCGCAAATGGGGCCGCCCCTACCTGACGCGGAAGTTCTTCGACCTGGTCGGCGCGACGCTCGCCGAACGCATCCTGCTCGTCATGGCGAAGCGCGCCGGCCGCTACATCGCCGGCGCGATCAATTTCATCGGCGACGACGCGCTCTACGGGCGCAATTGGGGGGCGATCGAGGAGCGGCCCTTCCTCCATTTCGAAGTTTGCTATTACCAGGCGATCGACTTCGCGCTTGCCCGGGGCCTGAAGCGGGTCGAGGCCGGCGCGCAGGGGGAGCACAAGCTCGCCAGGGGCTACCGTCCCGTCGTCACCTATTCGGCCCACGAATTCGCCGACGCCCGGCTCGAACGGGCCGTCGCCGACTATCTCCGCCACGAACGGCAGGCGGTGGCGCGCACGATCGAATATTACGAAGGTCAGGCGCCCTTCCGCCGTGGAGAAGACGCCGGCCAGGAAAAGCTGGGAGAAGCCTTTGACGCCGACCTATGACCCCGACAACATCTTCGCCAAGATCCTGCGTGGCGAGGCGCCCTCGGTGAAAGTCTACGAGGACGACGTCTCCCTCGCCTTCATGGACGTGATGCCGCGCGCCGACGGACATACGCTCGTCATTCCCAAGGCGCCCGTCCGCAACCTCATCGATATCGCCCCGGCCGACCTCGCCCGTCTCATGCCCGCGCTGCACAAGGTCGCCCTCGCGGTCAAGGCAGGCATGAACGCCGAAGGCCTCACGCTGCAGCAGTTCAACGAAGAAGCCGGCGGACAGGTGGTGTTCCACCTCCATTTCCACCTGCTTCCGCGATGGCCCGGAGTGAAGGTCCGGCCGCCGGGAGGCCCCTTCCAGTCAGCCGAGGCGCTCCGGCCGCACGCGGAGAAAATCATCGCGGCGCTTGCCGCAGCCTGAGCGCCGACCGGACCGCCTCTCACGGGGAGCCTGGCCATGCCGCACATGCATATGCATTACGTCCCGGTCAGCCTCGGCGTGGCGGGGCTCTTCTTCGCCCTCCTCGCGGGCCTCGCCTTCCTGGCCGCCATCGGCCTCCTCGGTCATGTGTCGCACGCGCTCGGCCTTCACCCCTTGAGCGTGACGCTGATCCTGTTCGCCTCCCTCGTCGGCTCGACAATCAACATTCCGCTCGTGCGGCTTCCGGGCGAGCGGGTGGTGTCGCGCGAGGTCGTGGAGGTCATGGGCATTCCCTTCCTCGCCCCGGTCGCCGCCGACTGGCCCGGGACGGTGCTTGCAATCAACGTCGGCGGCGCGGTCATCCCGATCCTTCTCTCGCTCTACCTCCTCGTCCGCTACGAACTCTGGACCCTTGGCCTCGTCGCGACAGCGGTCGTCGCCTTCTTCGTCCACCAGATGGCGGTCCCCATCCCGGGCGTCGGCATTTCGGTGCCGACCTTCGCCCCGCCCCTCCTCGCGGCCTTCGCCGGGTTCGTCCTGTCCCGCCGCTACGCGGCGCCGCTTGCCTATGTCGGAGGGAGCCTCGGGGTGCTGGTGGGCGCCGATCTCCTCAACCTCGACGAGCTTCGGACGCTCGGCGCCCCGGTCGCCTCGATCGGCGGCGCGGGCGCCTTCGACGGCGTCTTTCTGACCGGCGTCATCGCTCTTGTCCTCGCAAGCCTCGTGACAGGTTAACGCAAGCTTCAAATGGCTGCGATTGCAAATGATTGGTTAACTCTGAGGGCCGTTTTCGTGACTATTTTGCCACATGCTTCGGGGAAGCGACCGGGGACCTGCCCGAGTCCGTAGACTTCGCGTTTTCGCGCTCCTATAACGGCGTCATTGATATTCACGGGCGACGGTGCGCGTAAAGATGCGTCAGGCGGAGCCGATCACAACGGAGATGATGATGACGAAGTGGAAGATGGGAGCCGCCGCCGCGGCGATCACCGTCGCGAGCGCATTCGCCGCTCAGGCAGCCGACCTCCCGACCCGCAAGGCCCCCCCGGCCCCGATTTACGTTCCCCCGCCCTTCACCTGGACCGGGTTCTACATCGGCGCCAACGCGGGCGGCGTGTGGGGCACCGGAACGCGCCAGACCGACTTCTGGGGCAACGGCTTGAATTACTTCTCGAACTACTATCCCAACAACCTCGGCTCGAACCCGGGCGGCTGGATGCTCGGCGGCCAGGCCGGCTTCAACTACCAGGCGGGCGCCGCGGTGTTCGGCATCGAGACCGATCTCGACTGGACCAGCCTCGGCCGCAACTTCAGCTGGTACGGCGGGCAATTCAATTACGGCTCGGCGAACAATCCGACTTATGACTCGCTCTACCTGAACGCAAAGGCGAACCTCGACTGGATCGGCACGACGCGCCTCAGGGTCGGCTTCGTCGCCACCCCGGACAATCGCCTGATGATCTACGGCACGGGCGGCATCGCCTACGCCGGCGGCAGCGCCAGCTACCACCTCTACGACGCCAACAACTTCGTCTACTGGAACGGCAACCCGAGTGCGTCGCGCGTCGGCTGGGCGCTTGGCGCCGGCGTCGAGTATGCGATCACCAACAACTGGACGATCAAGGGCGAATATATCTACTACAACCTCGGCAGCACGAACTCGGTCGCCTACCCGACGCAGCTGACCTCCAGCATCTACTTCCCCGGCACCTATGCCTCGACGAAGTACACCTACGACGGGTCGATCTTCCGCGTCGGCGTCAACTACAAGTTCTGATCGCTTCAGCGGCGTCTGAGCGAATCGCCGGCGGAGAGCCTCCTCTCCGCCGGTTTTTGTTGTCTCGCTCAGGCTGCGAGGTCGTCCTCGCGAGGAGCGTAAGCGACGAAGCAAGCCATGCTTAGCCGCTTACGCTCGGCTGACGGACGCCAGATTAGAACTGACCGCGCCAACGAGAAAACCGTCCCCGGCCACGGTTGCGTTTCGGGTTGCTCGGTCGCCAAATTCGCGTCGGCGCGTCGCCGAATCAGGGCGTCTCGGGCTCGGGGGCCTTGTCCGCCGGGCCGCCCACAGGCTCGGCCCGCTTCTTCGAGCGGCCCCTGCCCTTCGTGGCCAGCATGATGTCGCGCTCCATCCGCGGCGCGGCCGGACCTTCCGGGTAGACGAAGCCAAGCTTCTTTTCGCCCGTTTCGTCGCCCGTCACCACGACCTTGACCACGCCGCCGTTCTTCAGCCGGCCGAACAGGACCTCGTCGGCGAGCGGCGTCTTGATCTGAGCCTGGATGACGCGCGCCATCGGCCGCGCGCCCATGGCCTCGTCGTAGCCATGCTTGACGAGCCAGGCGCGCGATTCGTCGGTAAGTTCGATCGTCACGTTGCGGTCGGCGAGCTGCGCCTCGAGCTGGAGGATGAACTTGTCGACCACCCGCGCAATCACCTCCTCCGGCAGCCGGGCGAACGGGATGATGGCGTCCAGCCGGTTGCGGAACTCGGGCGCGAACAGACGGTCGATCGCCTCCTTGTCGTCGCCCTCGCGCGTCGCCTTGTGGAAGCCGAAGGCCGAGCGGGCGAGATCCTGGGCGCCCGCATTCGTCGTCATGATCATGATGACGTTGCGGAAGTCGATCGCCTTGCCGGAATGGTCGGTCAGCTTGCCGTGATCCATGACCTGCAACAGGATGTTGAAGAGGTCGGGATGTGCCTTCTCGATCTCGTCGAGCAGCAGCACGCTGTGCGGATGCTGATCGATCGCGTCGGTGAGAAGGCCGCCCTGGTCGAAGCCGACATAGCCGGGAGGCGCGCCGATGAGGCGCGACACGGTGTGCCGTTCCATATATTCCGACATGTCGAAACGGGTGAGTTCGAGGCCGAGGCTCACCGCGAGCTGCCGGGCCGCCTCCGTCTTGCCGACGCCGGTCGGGCCGGAGAAGAGATAGCAGCCGATCGGCTTCTCCGGTTCGCGAAGGCCGGCGCGCGCGAGCTTGATGGCGGAAGCGAGCGCCGCCACCGCCTCGTCCTGCCCGTAGACGGCGCGCTTGAGCGTGTCGCCGAGGTGGGCGAGCACCTCGGTGTCGTCCTTCGACACCGATTTCGGCGGGATGCGCGCCATCGACGCGACGGTCGCCTCGATCTCCTTGACGCCGATCGTCTTCTTCCGCCGTCCCTCGGGCAGGAGCATCTGCGAGGCGCCGGTCTCGTCGATCACGTCGATCGCCTTGTCGGGCAGCTTGCGGTCATGGATGTAGCGTGAGGAGAGTTCGACCGCGGCCTTCACCGCCTCGCCCGTATAGCGGAGCTTGTGGAATTCCTCGAAATAGGGCTTCAGGCCTTTGAGAATCTCGATCGCGTCGGCGATGCTCGGCTCCTTGACGTCGATCTTCTGGAAGCGCCGCACGAGCGCCCGGTCCTTCTCGAAGTACTGCCGATATTCCTTGTAAGTCGTCGAACCGATGCAGCGCAGCGTCCCCTGGGCGAGCGCGGGCTTCAGGAGGTTCGAGGCGTCCATCGCCCCACCGGAGGTCGCGCCCGCGCCGATGACGGTATGGATCTCGTCGATGAAGAGAATCGCGTCCTTGTGCTGCTCGATCTCCTTCATCACCTGCTTCAGGCGCTCCTCGAAATCGCCGCGGTAGCGCGTGCCGGCGAGCAGCGCCCCCATGTCGAGGGCGAACACCGTCGCGCCCTCGAGCACTTCGGGGACGTCGGAGTTGACAATCTTGCGGGCGAGCCCCTCGGCGATGGCGGTCTTGCCGACGCCGGGATCGCCGACGAGCAGGGGATTGTTCTTCTGCCGCCGGCAAAGCACCTGGATGGTCCGCTGCACCTCCGGCTCGCGGCCGATGAGCGGGTCGATGCGCCCATCGCGGGCCTTGCGGTTGAGGTTGACGCAATAGGCGTCCAAGGCGCCTTCCTTCTTCTTCAACTCGCCGGTTTCCTTCGTATCCTTGGCCTCGCGCGCGTCGGTCTCCTCCTCGGCGCCGCGCGGCAGGCGCGACGAGTCGGAATGGCCCGGGCGCTTGGCGATGCCGTGGCTGATGTAATTGACCGCGTCGTAGCGCGTCATGTCCTGCTCCTGCAGGAAATAGGCGGCGTGCGTCTCGCGCTCGGCGAAGATGGCGACCAGCACGTTCGCCCCCGTCACCTCCTCGCGACCCGACGACTGGACATGGAACGCCGCGCGCTGGACGACGCGCTGGAAGCCGTTGGTCGCCTTCGCCTCCTCCTGGCCGTCGACGACAAGGTTCTCGAGCTCGGTGTCGAGATAATTGACGACGGTCTTGCGCAGCGCGTCGAGATCGACGCTGCAGGCCCGCATCACCGCGGCCGCGTCCGTATCGTCGAGCAGCGCGAGCAGGAGATGCTCGAGCGTCGCGTATTCGTGATGGCGCTCGTTGGCGAGCGACAGCGCCTTTCGCAGCGTCTTCTCAAGCGTTCGGGAAAATATCGGCATGGAGGCCTTTCACTTCTTTTCCATGATGCACTGGAGCGGGTGCTGGTTCTTCCGCGCGTGGTCCATCACCTGCGAGACCTTGGTCTCAGCCACCTCGTAGGTGAAGACGCCGCACTCCCCGACCCCGTTGTTGTGAACCTGAAGCATGATCTGGGTCGCTTCCTGCGAGTCCTTGTTGAAGAAGGTCTGCAGGATCGACACGACGAACTCCATGGGCGTGTAGTCGTCGTTGAGCAGCAGGACGCGGTACATGTTCGGCTTGCGGGTCTGCGAGCGGGTGCGCGTGATGACGGCCGCCCCCGCGCCGGGGTTCTCGCCGCCGCGCTTCGGCTCTCGCGGACCCGCCGCGCCAACCGGTTGCGAGCCGCCGGCGCCGAAGCCCGGAGCGAACCAGCGCGCCAGGCGCGCCATCCCGGCTCTCAGACGAAGGACCAACGGCTTTGAGGCGCCTGCCACGTACGGACCCCTTCACTCACATTTTCGTCGCTGCATTTTTTGGCGTTTTTTGCACTTTTTTCTTGGCGTTCCCGCGAGTAAGGCACGCGAACGCGACTTAATCTTGGCGCTCCACGGCCCGCTTCGTCCCTTCCCCCGAAGCGCCAAGGATTGCGAATTTGCGCGTCTCGCGCAAGGGGCGAACGAACCGGTTGAAGCGCGAACGCTCATGCGCCCGTCCCGAAAAACGCCTGCGATGAAGATTCGTTGCGGCGGCATCGAGCGACCCGCGCCGAAAGACATAGGGGCGCGATCAAAAAAATAAAGGCCGGCGCATCGAGGCGCCGGCCTTTCGCAATCCCGAGCCGCTTTGAAACGGCCCGGGTCGGAGGAGCTTGTGGGAGAGCTTCCCGCTTACTTCGCCTGGAAGGTCGCGTAAGCCGACGTGACCGGCTTCAGCGCCTCGGCGGCGAATTTCGTGCAGAGCTCGGAGACCTTGTTCGCCTGCGCGACGAAGCCCTCGTAGCTGTCCTTGGCGTAATCCGACTGGATCTGGATCGCGGATTCGACGCTCTCGGCGCCGAACATCTTCTCGAGCACCGCCGAGCCGGCGGCGAACGCCTTCTTCGAATAGTCGGTCGATTCCACAGCGATGTCCTGCCAGCCCTTGGCCCAGGTGGACGACGCAGAGGCCATCGCCTCGAGCTGCTGCTTCGAGAAGTCCTGGAAGTCTTCGAATTTCGGGGTGGTGATCATGGGTTCGCTCCTGGATTGACTTCGGCCTCATTGGCGCCGAGGTGTCTATGACGCCATTATGTGCACTGCACAATAAAAGTCAAGATTTTTTTGCAGTGCAGCATTTTTCTCAGACACCCGTCAATTCCGTTTGTTTTCAATCAAATAAAATTGACCGTTACGGCGCTGCACTCACAAAATGGCGACGAACGTCTAACGCCCGTTCGCGCGCCCGCTGCCGCAGCGCCGCAAAAGACTTGCCGCGGAACCGCCCCGCTTTCGGCGCCGGCATTAACCGCGCCGTAACTGCGTCGCCCGTACCGTCAACGGAGTTACGGGGAATTGTGTTTGCGCTTCTCGGGGTGCAATAAAACGGGGCGTTGCATGGCGTTGCGTACCAGGAGTTCGCTCATCGGGCGTTTCGCCCGCATCGCCGGCGGCGCCTTTTTCGCGGCTTCCGCCCTCGCCCTCGCCGCGGGCCCCGCGGACGCCCACCTCCATCGCCACGCTTACCGGCATGTCGCGGCCCACGTGCATTACGGCCACACCCGCTACGCCGGGCGCGCCTTCCGCCACCGCGGCGCGGCCTTCGTCTCCGCCTCGCCCGCCTTCTCCGCCCTCGTCATCGACGCAAACAGCGGCGCCACGCTCTATTCGGTCGACCCGGATGGGCTTCGTCATCCCGCCTCGATCACCAAGGTGATGACGCTCTATCTCCTCTTCGAACAGCTCGAACTCCGGGGCCATGACGCTTCGCTCGCGCATCCCCGTCTCCGAGCACGCCGCCGCCCAGGAGCCTTCCAAGCTCGGCGTCGCGCCGGGCGACACGATCAGCGTCGAGGACGCCATCAAGGCGGTCGTGACCCGTTCCGCCAACGACATCGCGGTGGCGATCGCCGAGGCGATCGGCCACGACGAGCCGAGCTTCGCCGAAATGATGACCCGCAAGGCCCGCGCGCTCGGCATGGAGAACACCACCTATCGCAACGCCTCCGGCCTGCCCAACGACGAGCAGATCACCACGGCGCACGACCTTTCGATCCTCGCCCGCTCGCTCGAGGACCGCTTCCCGCGCTACTTCAAGTACTTCTCGACCGAATCCTTCGCCTACGGCGGCGAGACGATCGGCAACCACAACCACCTGCTCGGCCGCATCGACGGCGTCGACGGCATCAAGACCGGCTACACGCGCGCCTCGGGCTTCAACCTCCTGACCTCGGTGCACCGGGACGGCCGCTCGCTGGTCGCAGTCGTCATGGGCGGACGCACCGCCGGCCAGCGCGACCGGACGATGGCGGGGCTGATCAAGGACCACCTGGCGCAGGGGTCGACCGTGCGCACCGCGAACATGGTCGCGGACGCTTCGTCGTCGCAGGACGACGCCGCCGAGCCCGCGCCGGTCGAGGCGGCGCGCGCCCCGGCCCGGACCACCCCCGTCGCAGCCAGCGTGCCGACCCAACTCGCCGCGAAAGCCGCCAATACGGATGGCGAGGGCGACGACGCCGGCGACGACGCGCAGCCGACGCTCAAGGTCGCGGCGCTCCGCACGGCCGCGGCCCCCGACGCCGCCGCCGCAGCGCCTGCCCGCGCCGCGCTCCGCGTCGCCGCAGCGCTCCGCCTCCCCCAGGCCGCGTCCGAGCAGAAGGCGCGGCAGGCCGACGCCTCCTCGCCGACGCCGCCCGCCCGGCCGAAAGTCGCCGACGCCGCCGTCGCGCCCGTGAAATCGACCGGCACGACCGTCGCCGCGCGCTCGACGAGCGAGGACGCCGTCGCCGCGGCGCCCCATGAGGACTCCGATTCCGTCAAAGGCTGGAAGATCCAGGTCGGGGCGACCGACGATCCCGGCAAGGCCGCAGCCCTCCTCGACAAGGCGCGCGCCCGCGACCGGGCGCTGCTCGCCGCGGCCAAGCCGCTCACCGAAAAAGTAAGAAAGGGCGAGGACACGTTCTACCGCGCCCGCTTCGCCGGGCTCGACTCGGAAACCGCCGACGCCGCCTGCCGCTCCCTCAAGCGCAGCGGCTTCTCCTGCTTTGCAACCCGCGACTAAGCCAGAGCGTTCCTAGCCCCGATGGCTCATCATCAGAACATCCTTGGCCTGATTGACCCGCGCGGCAAGACCGGTCGAGCCGCCACGATCTGGATGAAGCTTCTTCATCAGCGTGCGGTGAGCCCGGACGATCTCCTCGGGGCTCGCGCCTTCCTCAAGGCCCAGCGTCTCAAGCGCCTCGCGGCGGCCCATGACGCCGCTTCCGCTTCGCCCCGCCTGCGGCTGACCCTCGTCTGCCTCACGCCAGCCGGCGAACCGGCGGTCGAGATACGTCTCTAGGAGCGCCGCCCCGTCTGGATCGTCGCGGCGAAGCTCGTCGCGCAGCGCGAGCGCCTCGGGGCGCGCAAGCTGCTCCAGCGCCCGGCCGGCAAAGCTCCCGGCCAGCACCACGCCCGTGATGGCGCCGCTGTCGTGATCGAGCCTGACTTCGAGCATGGCCGAGCGCGCGGTCGACACCCGCCCCCCTTGCGGCCCCGCGCCCGCGCCCCGGAACGGCGATGAAAACCCCGTCCCGAACTTCTGCCAGCCGGCGAAGCTCGCCGCCATGCTGACGAGCGCGGCGGCGATCCCCACCCGGCCGCGCATCAGCAGAAGGAGCGCCCCGATGACCCCGAGCGCGCCCCCGCCATGACGCACCGCGCGCGCCACGGCGGCTGCGTCCAGGCGCGCGAACTGCTTGATCGCCGACAGGAGAAGGAAGAGGAGAATCAAGCCTATAATGAAGTTCATGGAAGCAATGCTTTCACCGCACGGAGGCCTGTGCTCCGACCTTCGCCTGAGGAAGGCGTCTCACCCTCCCGTCCTTGCGCCAGGGCAAGCGCGGCGCGACGGTCGTGCGCCCCCGACGGGCCAAGCGCTCGAAGCTCCGGAATCCCCGCCGCCGATCCTCTAAAGGAAGAGCCGGTCGCGTCGTTTGCGAAGAGGTATGCGCCGCGCCGAGATTGTCAATCGCCGCGCGGGAGTTTAGTGCGGCTCTCCCCCCGAGGCGATGCAGGCGCCCGCGCTCTTTCATGGATGAGACTCGATTGGACCCCGCCACGTCGCTCGATCTCGACGCGCCCGCCCCCGCCGCGGTCGAGCAGGTTCAGCGCGCCCGAACCGCATGGGGCGCGGGGCGGGCGGACGAAGCGGAACGGGCGTGCCGGCAGGCGCTCGCCGCTTCGCCCGGGAATCCGCACGCGCTGCATTTGCTGGCGCTGATCGCGCTCGCCGCCGGCAATTTCGACCTAGCGGTCGCGCATGGCCGCGAGGGTTGCCGGTCGCCCGAGGCGCCGGCGGCGCTGTTCGCCGACTTCGCCGGCATATGCCGCCAGCGCGGGCATCTCGCGGAAGGCGAAGCGGCGGCGCGCCGCGCCGTCGACATGGACCCGACGCTGACCGGCGGCTGGATCAATCTCGGCGTCATTCTTCTCGACCTGCTGAAGTATGACGAGAGCCGGGGCGCTCTCGAACGCGCGCTGGCGCTCGAGCCGCGCAAGCCCGAGACGCACAACAATCTCGCCAACGTCCTCGACCGCATGGGGCGCCTCGCGGAAGCCGACAGGCACTGGAACGCGCTGATCTCGCTTGCGCCCGCCGAGCCGCGCTGGCTCGCTTCGCGGGCGCTGGCGCTCCTCGCGCTCGACCGGCCGGACGAGGCGCTGAAGACGGCCAATCTCGCGGTCGCCGCCGCCCCTCAAAGCGCCGAGCCGCAGGACGCCCTCGGGCGCGTGTTGCAGGCCATGAACCGGTTCGAGCCGGCGCTCGCGGCCTTCGACCGGGCGGCGGCGCTCGCCGGCCCCGGCCAATCCGAAGCCATCTGCGATCGCGCCATGCTGCTCGTCGAGTTCGGCCGCAAGGACGAAGGGCGGGCGGCGTTCGAGACGGCGATCGCCGACGATCCGCGCTCTCCAACGCTCCTCTTCCATTACGCGGATCTGCGCCGCTTCGCCGTCGACGATCCCCTGATCCCCCGCATGGAGCGGCTGATCGGCCCCGAGACGCCGCTCGGCGACCGTATGATGCTGCATTTCGCGCTCGGCAAGGCCTATCTCGACTGCGGCCGCCCGGACGACGCCTTCCGGCATCTGAACGAGGGCAACCGGCTGAAACGCGGAACCTTCTCTTACGACGCGGGCGCGAGCGACAGATATGCGGCGGCCATCGCGCAAACGTTCACGCCGGCCTTCCTCGCCGCCAGAAGGGGCGCCGGCGAGCGTTCGAAGCTGCCGGTCTTCGTCATCGGAATGCCACGCTCGGGCACGACGCTGATCGAGCAGATCCTGGCGTCGCATCCGATGATACAGGGAGCCGGCGAACTCCGGTTGCTGCAGAAGCTGGTCGACAGGACGGGAAGCTTTCCGGATTTCATTCCGGCCCTGCCGGCCTCGCGCTACGCGGCGCTCGGGGCGAACTACCTTGCAGAAGCCACGCGCCTGTCGGAGGGCCG
Organism: uncultured Alphaproteobacteria bacterium; assembly: GCA_963829505.1. Classification (GTDB taxonomy): domain Bacteria; phylum Pseudomonadota; class Alphaproteobacteria; order Rhizobiales; family Beijerinckiaceae; genus Roseiarcus. Next base: position 842,702 of record CAWHIL010000003.1, on the reverse strand, counting down.
GCGGCGCGTCGTCGACAAGATGCCGTCGAACTTCTTCTACGCCGGGCTCATTCCCCTCATCCTTCCTGACGCGCGCATCATCCACAGCCGGCGCGACCCGGTCGACACCTGCCTCTCGTGCTACACGAAGCACTTTGCCCGAGAAGTGCCCTTCGCCTACGATCTGACCGAGCTCGGCCGCTTTCATCGCAGCTACCAGGCCCTGATGGCGCACTGGCGGAAGGTCCTGCCCGCGTCGCGCTTCCTCGAGGTCGACTACGAGGCGGTCGTTGAAGACATCGAGCGCGAGGCTCGGCGGATGCTGAACTTTCTCGGCCTGCCGTGGAACGACGCCGTGCTCCGTTTCCACGAAACGCAGCGGCCGATCCGCACCGCAAGCGCAAATCAGGTGCGCGAGCCCCTCTACCGCACGTCGGCTGGGCGCTGGCGGAAATATGCGGACCATCTTGCGCCGCTTCTCGATGCGCTCGGCATGGAGGCTGGCGACGCGAAGCCGCGCCGGGGCTGACGCCTAGTAGAGCATAATTGTCCTAAATTCGTGCGGTGCGCGCCGCGGCGCCTCCTCCCCACCTGTGGGGGAGGATTGAGCAGGGGGGCGCGCCGCCTGAATTTGTGAGCCTGGGCTCATCCCCTCGGTCCGCGTGACCCCCCACCCCTGCCCGCCCCCACAGGTGGGGCGGGTGCGCAGACGGCGCCGATTCAGACTAACAAGGCCATGCTCTAGCAGGCTGCTGAAGAAGTCACTGCGTTTCCGCAGGTAGGTGGTCATGCGTGAGATTTTTGGCCTGGGAGCGGTTTTCGGCGGCTATTGGGGGGTGGAATCGAGCCATTTCCTCCTCCTTTCACGCTTCAAGACACACTTCGCCCCTGGGAGCCAGAAGCTTGGGCAGGCGAACGAGGTTGTAGGCGGCGATGGCGAAGACGAAGACGGCGCGCACCTTTGCCAGCCCGCGCACTTTCACTTGGGCGAGCCCGCCCACCGTCTTCGTCCAGCCGAAGCTTTCCTCGATGCGCTTGCGTAGCCGCTGGCTGATCGCATAGGCGAGGCTCGCCGCGACCTCGGGCGGAACGGCGGTCTTGCGCTTGACGCCGTTCTTGCTGACCGTCCCGTTGATCGCCACGTGCGGCTCGATCCCGCGCGCCTTCAGCCCTTCGACGAAGGCCTCGGCGTCATAGTTCTTGTCGGCGCCGAGCGTTGCGCCTTCAGGCAGCCGCTCGCTCAAACGCGCCGCCGCCTCCCGTTCGGCGGTTCCCGTCGCCAGAGTCGCCACGGCGGCAACCACGAGCCCGTTGCGATTCTCCATCAGCGCATGGCCGAGATAGGCAAGACGGCTTTCCTGGCCGTCGCCCTTCTTGAACAGGCGCGCGTCCTCGTCCGTCGTCGAGGCGTGCGTCTCGTTCGACCGCTTCGTCTTGCGAAAATCCGCTTCGCCATTGCGGCCCGGCGCAGGCGGCTCGCCCGAGCCGTCCTTCGGCCGAAAGCTCTTCATCGACGCCCAGGCCTTGAGCAGGGTTCCGTCGACGGAAAAATGCTCCGCGCTCAGAAGCCCCTTCACCTCCGGCAGGGCGATGAGCGAAGCCAGAAACCCTTGCGCGACCTCCTGCGTCAGCAGGCGGTCGCGGTTCTTGGAGAAGGTCGAGGCGTCGAACACCCTCTCGTCCATCGACAGCCCGACGAACCAGCGAAACAGCATGTCGAACTCGATCCGCTCCACCAATTGCCGCTCAGAGCGGATCGAATAGAGAAGCTGCAGAAGCGTCGCCCGCAACAGCCGCTCCGGCGGAACGGACGGGCGCCCGAACCTGACGTAAAGCGCCGAAAACGACCCGTCGAGTTCCGCCAGCGTCGCGTCGGTCAGCCGCCGCATCGCGCGCAACGGATGCTTCGCCGGGATCCGCGTCTCGATGTCGACGTAAGAAAACATCGCCCCGCTCGTCCGGTCCTCGCCCCGCATCGACCCCTCGCGATTCGCGTCGCCACCATCGAGAGAATCATGCGAAAACGAGAAACGCCAGCGCCTTCTCAGGCGACTTTTTCAGCAGCCTGCTAGAGCGTTCGGCGTTTCGGTCGAATCGCCAAACGCTCTACCTCCGTTGATTTCCGCGCGCTTTTCGCGAAAAACCGGTATCCACTTTTTCGCCGCGCGCTCTAGCGTGCTGAAACTCGCCGCTATCGCATCTGGGAGAGAAGAAGCCGCGCGGTCGCGTCCGAACTCGGCCGCTTGCGCCAGCGCCGTCCGCCCGCCCGCGGCGTAGGCGGCGGCGGCGCGCAGCAGCGCCTCGAGCCGGGCCGAGGCGCCGGCGTCGAAGGCGCTATAGGCGCCGCCGGTCAGCCGCGCGATTTCGGAAAAGACCCGCCGCGCCGCCGGGTTCTCGCCCTCCTGGAACATGAACGCCTTGACGCCGGCGAGCGCCAGCTCGCCGCCGAGCGCGGCCAGCCGGTCCGCATCCTCTTCCATTGCGTCGCCGACGAAGACGAGCGCCCCGACCCTGGCGCGCTTCGCCTCGTCGCGGGCGTGCACGAGCACGCGGGCGATCTGCGTCTCGCCGCCGCGCACCCCGATCCGGCTCATGAGGTCGGCGAGACCGCGGCCGTCCGAGACGAAGCCCGAGGCGCGGCATTCGCCGAGGCCCCGATAATAGACGAGTTGCACCTCGAGGCCGCCCGAGCGGGCGGCTGCGTCGAACATCTTCGCCTGGAGCCGCTGGGCCGCGTCCCAGGTCGGCTGACGGCTCATGGTGGCGTCGAGTGCGAAGATGAGCCGGCCGCGGCCGGAGGAGAGAGGCGCCGGGGTGCGCTTCGCCTCTTCGAGAAACGACGCGACGCCGCTCGACAGATCTTTCTTGGGAACCGGGGTTTTGCTGGGCTTGTCCATGATCTTCAAGCGGACGTTTTTGAGAACGGGTCAGAGATTGGGAGGCAACATCGCTTCCACAAGGAGCGCCCGCCCACATCAGCTTTTGCAAGGAAAAGCCATTCTGTAGGCCGCCTCCTCTGGCGCCCGGGCGAAAAATTGCCGGCCGGTTCCAGCCCGCGCTCAAGTTTTGGCAAGAAACGAAGGCCCTCGATCGCAATATTGCTTCCCTACGGGCACAGGCGCAAATGTGGCGTCGCGTTGGCCTTCGGCGGCGCCAAATCTCCATATTAACAGGCGCTTATCTGGTTGACCCAACAATTTGGCGAGCGCGGCACGCTGCTAACATCCGTCTACGGGTGTGACCATAAGGCCACAATGCGGCGGATTCAGTATTTTACCGCCACATTCTCTTTGACACCCCTCACCGTTCGCAACATCTTCGGCTGGGTTTTAGACGGCGCCTCGCAAGGGTTCGGCGCCTGTAGAATTTGAACTGAAATTGGCAAGGGGTGGAATATGTCTGACAATCTTCGCGGATTCGATGTCGATACCGGCGCGGCGGGGGCCCGGCGTTCGAAGGCCTTGCGCAAGGCGCTCCTCGGCGGCGCGGCGGTCATCGCGATGTCGACCGGTCTCGCCAGCAACGCCTGGGCCGTCACCTGCGCCCAGCCGGGCACTTATACGACGACCGGCGGCACGGTCGGCCACCTGGGCAGCGGCGTCTATCTCGGCCAGGCCCTAGCGGACCCGGTCTTCACTGCCTTCGGCAGCGGAAGCAACATCGGCGCGCCCGGCGCGCTCGCCACCCAGCCCCAGGTGACGATTACCGGCTCGGGCAACGACAACGGCAACACCAGCAACACCGCTTGCGGCACCAACTCCGTCGCGAACGGCGGCAGCGCCTCGGCCTACGGGTCTAACACGCTGGCCGCCGGCGAATTTTCGACGGCGGTCGGGTCCGACCTTACGGCGAACGGATTCGCCTCCGCCGCCATCGGCAGCAGCTTCACCGTCAACGGCGCCGGTTCGGTCGGCATCGGCAATCCCAATACCTTCGGGACGCAGGACGGCCAGGTTTCGATCGGCGAACTGACAACTACGAACGGCACCGGCGCGGTTGCGATCGGCGAAGAACAGAAGGCGACCGGCAACGGCGCGGTCTCGATCGGCGATCCCAACGTCGTGAACGGGAATGGCGCGGTCGGCATCGGCAACGGCAACATCGCCGCCGGCAATACAGCGGGGACCTCGGCGGCGCAGGGCGCGGTCGCCGAAGGCTTCGGCAACAAGGCGATTGGCCAGGGTTCGGTGGCGCTCGGCAGCACGAGCAATGCGCTCGGAGCCGGCTCCATCGCCGAAGGCGACACCGCAACGGCGAACGACATCAATGACGTCGCGGTCGGCTCCGGCGCGACGGCGACCGGCGGCAACACGACAACCTCGGCCGCCACGGCGGTCGGCTCCGGCGCCTCAGCCACCAATACCAGCGCCTCCGCCTTCGGTCAGGGCGCGAACGCGGCCGGAGACGAGTCGACGGCGATCGGCCATAGCACGAACGCGTCGGGCAACTTCTCGACGGCGGTCGGGGATCTCGCGAAGTCGACGGCGTTCCAGTCGACGGCGCTCGGCGACCTGACGACGGCGTCGGCCGGGCAGTCGACAGCGGTCGGCATCGGCTCGACCGCAGCGGCGGTCGGGTCGACGGCGATCGGCGACAGCGCCACGGTCGATGCGGCCGCCGGACTCGGCTCCTTCGCCGGCGGCAGTTCGACCGTCACGAGCGGAACCGGCTCGGTCGCGATCGGCAACCTGAACACCTCGACGGGCAACGGCGCCTTCTCCGGCGGCGACAGCAGCACCGCCACCGGCACCGGCGCGGTGGCGGTTGGCGAAGGGCAGACGGCGACCGGCAACGGCGCGGTGGCGATCGGCGATCCCAACATCGCCAACGGCAATGGCGCGGTGGCGGTCGGCAACACCAACGTAGCGGCCGGCAATCTGGCCGGAACCACCGCTGCGCAGGGCGCGGTCGCCGAGGGCTTCCAGAACAAGGCGATCGGCCAAGGTTCGGTGGCGCTCGGCAACAAGAGTTCGGCGCTCTCGGCCGGCTCCATCGCCCAGGGCGACACCGCGACGGCCACCAACCAGAACGACATTGCGGTCGGCGCCGGCTCGGCCGCGACCGGCGGCGGCGTCGGCGAAGCCGCCACGGCGGTCGGCGAGGCCGCGACGGCGAACGGGGCGTACGCCTCGGCCTTCGGCACCAACGCCATGGCGAGCAACGACGCGGCCGCCGCGGTCGGCGACTACTCGCTGGCGAGCGGCGCCGGGTCGACGGCGGTTGGCGCCGTCGCTCATGCGACGGGCACCGACTCGTCGGCGTTCGGCGTCGACTCGCTCGCCAGCGGCGTCAGCGCCACCGCGGGCGGCGCCAGCGCCACCGCCAGCGGCGCTTCCTCCTCGGCCTATGGCGCCAACTCGGCCGCGACCGGCGCGAACTCGACCGCGATCGGCACAGGCTCGTCGGCGACTGCGGCGAACTCGACCGCCCTCGGCGCGAGCGCGACGGCGAACGCGACCAACTCGACGGCGGTCGGCGCCGGAGCGACGGTGGCTTCGACTGCGACGCATTCGACGGCTGTCGGCGCCGGCGCGACGACCAACGTCAACAACAACGTTGTGCTCGGCACCACCAGCGACACGATCACCGCGCCGGGCATCTCCTCCGCCCTGTCCCAGGCCCGGCAGGTCGGCCCGCTCGGCGTCGTGACGACGGACGCCTTCGGCAACCTCGCTTCCGACGGCGGCGCGCTCTACCGGGCGGTCGCAACGGCGAAGGCGGCGGCGGCGGTCGCGATGGCGATGTCCGATCCGGTCATCACCGAACACCAGAACTTCGGCCTGAAGCTGAACGGCGGCGGCTACGACGGCGCCGGCGCGGTCGGGATCAGCGCGGCGGGCGTGATCGCCCGGCACGTCTTCACCCCCTACGACGCCGTGACCCTGTCGGCCGCGGTCGCCTGGGGCCAGTCCTCCGTGACGAGCTATACGAAGGACGTCTGGGGCGTGCGCGGCAGCGTGCAGTGGGCGTGGTAATCAGTCCAGCTTCTGGACGCGGATTGGTCAGGTTGAGGCGGCGAGCTGCACTGCTCGCCGCCTTTTCCGTCGCCCTCGCGCTCGGGCTCGGCGGCGCCCGTCCGGCCCGGGCGCAGGAGGCCCAGCCGGGCAATTCCCCGGCGCAGGAGCAGGCGGCGCCCGACGATCAGGCGCAGCCGAAGCCGCCGCCGAAACGCGCCAAGCCCAAGCCCAAGCCGAAGCCCGCAGCTGCCGCGCCAGCCCCGGCCGCCGCGCCTGCGCCCGGCGCGCAGCCGGCTGAAGCGGCCCCCCCGGCGCCGAGCCCGCAGCCTGCCGCGCCCGCCGCGTCGCAGAAGCCGATGCCGGCCTCGCAACTCCAGCCGCCCGGCTCCTTCGGCCTCGCGATCCTCATTCAAAACGCCATGACCGCGGTCAGCCAGGCGAACATCACCGGCAATTACACGGTCCTGCACGACATGGGCTCGCCCGAATTCCAGCAGACGAATCCGCCCGAGAAGCTCGCCCAGACCTTCGCCACGCTGCGCGCCAACAAGCTGAACATGACGCCGCTCGTGCTCTATCAGCCGCATCTGACGGGCGCGGCGACGATCGACCCCGCGGGCGTTCTGAGGGTCGCCGGCTATTACGACACGCACCCGCTGCAGATCCGCTTCAACCTCGGCTATCAGGCGATCGCCGGCGCGTGGCGGCTCTACGAAGTGTCCATCTCCGCCGCGGCCTCGCCGCAATAACCCCCCTCTCCCTCCGGGAGAGGGGTTGGGGGTGAGGGCCGGGGGGTGAGGGCCCGGGGTGAGGGTGAGGGCGATGCAAGACCCAAAAGCCCCGCGCGCCCGCAAGCGCGTGCTGCTTCTCGGCGCGACCGGCACGATCGGCCGCGCGACGGCGGCCGCGCTGATCGGGCGCGGGCACGACGTCGTCTGCTTCGTGCGGCCGCGCGCGGGCGTCGGCGGGGCGCTCTCCGAGGCCGCCAGCGAGAGGTTGCTCGAGGGCGCATCCGTCCGCTTCGGCGACGTGACGGACCCCGCCTCGCTCGTGCGCGACGGCTTTCGCGGCGAGCCTTTCGACGCGCTCGTCTCCTGCCTCGGCTCGCGCACCGGCGCGCCGAAGGACGCCTGGGCGATCGACCATCAGGCGAATGCGAACGCGCTCACGCTGGCCCGCGAAGCAGGCGTCGCCCACATGGTGTTCCTGTCGGCGCTCTGCGTTCAGAAGCCGCGCCTCGCCTTCCAGCACGCCAAGCTCGCCTTCGAGGCGAAGCTGGCGGCGTCAGGGCTCACCTATTCGATCGTCAGGCCGACCGCCTTCTTCAAGTCGCTCTCGGGCCAGGTCGAGCGCGTGCGGCGGGGGAAACCCTTCCTCGTCTTCGGCGACGGGCGGCTCACTGCGACGAAGCCGATCAGCGACCGCGATCTCGGAGATTTCCTCGCCGGATGCCTCGACGACCCGAGCCGAGCGAACCGCATCCTGCCGATCGGCGGCCCCGGCGCGCCGATCACGCCGCGCGACCAGGGCGAGCGCCTGTTCGCGCTCCTCGGGATGCGCCCACGCTTCCGGCATGCCCCCGTCGCCCTCCTCGACGGCGCCATCATGGGCATGAGCGCACTGTCTCGCGTCGTTCCTTCGTTCGCCGCGAAGGCCGAACTCGCCAGCATCGGCCGCTATTACGCGACCGAGTTCGATGCTCGTCCTCGATCCCTTAACCGGGCGCTACGACGCCGCGGCGACGCCCTCGACGGGCGGCGACACGCTGCTCGACTTCTACGCCCGCCTGATCGCCGGCGAGGCCCCGCCCGAGCGCGGCGACCACGCGGTCTTCTGAAGGCGCCCTCAAGCGCGGGGTCGCTGACCCCGCTGGCGCGCTCAACGAGCGCGCCTACAAGCGCGCCGCGCCCGACGACCCACGGCGCCCATTGCGCCTGCGCGTGTCTGACCCGCCGGCGCCGCCTGTAGGCGGGGTCGCCGACCGGTCGCCGACCCCGCCGGCGCGCTCAACGAGCGCGCCTACAAGCGCCCGGCGCCCCTACAGCAGCCCCAGCGTTGCAAGCTCGCGCTGCAGCGCCTCAGGCATTCCGGCAAGGCCCGTGCCGAGCGCGTCGAGGTCGGGCGGCGCGTCCTTCGGATCGTAGTAGCGCCAGCCCTGGAAGGCGCGCATCGGACGCGGCGCAACCGCGACCACGTCCCTCTCGAGCCACAGCCGGCAACGCCCGACGCCGTCCGCGTCGCGGAACGGCTCGACCCCGAGGAGGCCCTGCCGCGCCGCGATCTGGCCCCTGATCACCCAGTAAAGCGAACCGCCGTCGAGGAGCGCGTCCGCCCGCTTCGGGACCATCCGCGTGACGTGGGCGTGACGCGCCGGCAGGCCGCGCTTGCCCGCCTCGCGGAACCGCGCCGCCATCCAGTCGCGCAGATCGTCCAGCGAATCCGCGCCGACGCAGAGTTTTATGAGGTGCAAGGGCATGGGAGCGTTTATAGCAGCGAGCAGCCGCGCTCGGCGCCGAAAGCGGCCAGCCGTCCACAGGGCGGCGACGCTGGCGCCGACGACAAGTGCGTCATCGCTCGTCGCGTCCTTCGCGGAGCAAGACCTCGGAAGGGGTCTGTCGTCGGCCGCGGGTCAGTTTGCGAAAGTCGGCCGCCAGCCTGTCGAACGACGCCGCATCGTCGCCGGCGAGCGCGTGGCGGAGAATCTCGCGATGCTCCGCTTCGGCCGTCCGCCCATTTCGAGCCGCTCTCCGCTTCAGCCGGGCGAGGAGCTCGTCATCCACGTTGCGCAGAAGCAGACTTCGCGGCATGCGACCCCCGAAACACGACAGCATCGATACAAGCAGCGCCCTGCAACGGCGAAGCCCGTCGCGCATTGCGGGACGCGCTGAAATGGTCCAAGACTCGGCGATGATCCTGTTCCGAAGCATGCTTCTCGCCTACGCCGCCGGTCTCGCGGCGGTCGGCGGCGCCGCGGCTGCCGATCTGCCGAACAGGAAGTCGGCGCCGGTGGAAGCCGTGAAGGTCTGCAACGTCGCCGGAATCACCGGCTGGACGCTTCCGGGAACCGACACCTGCGTCAGGCTCTCGGGTTACGTCTCCGCGCAATTCACGGCCGGAAATATCGGACCCACGTACGGCTACGGCGCGACGTCTCCCTGGGACAATCTCGGAGGCGGCCCCGTCCTGCCGAAGAACGCCGAATTCGCCGGCGCCAAGACCTGGAACCCGGGCCCCCGCATCCTCATCGGCAACACCGGCGCCTTCAACCGCAACGCGACCCTGTTGACGACGCGCGGCGCCACGAGCCTCGACTTCGCGACCCCTACTCCGTACGGCCCGCTGGTCGGCCATTTCGACGTCAACTCGGACTGGCGCCCGCCTCAATAGCCTCGCCCGCCTCGGGCGCGGCCTCGACGCGCAGGATGCGCTCGCCCATCTCGACCTGATCGCCGACGTCGGAGACGAGGCCGCGCACGATTCCCGCGAAGGGCGCGGCGAGCGCGTGCTCCATCTTCATCGCCTCGACCATTGCGAGCCGCTGGCCGGCCTCGACGCTCTCGCCCTCGGCCACGAAGAGGGCCGCGATCCGGCCGTTCATCGGAGCGCGGATGGCGCCGTCGCCCTCCTCCGCCCCGCCCGCCGCCCGCTCGAGCGGGTCGATCAGCGCGACATGCGCCTGCCGCCCGGCGCGGAAGGCATAGACGCCGCTGTCGGTCTCGAAGAGCACCGGCGGCTGGCCGTCGTCCGAGGCGGCGCCGTCGCCCCCGGCGAGCTTCAGCGCATGGCTGCGCCCCTCTTCCACATGCAGGCGCTCGGGCCGGCCGTCGACGACGAGGTCGAGCCCGAGGCGGCGCGCGCCGACGATCTCGAACGCGTCGTTGACGCCCCACGGGTCGAAGGCGGGCAGCCGCTGGGCGCGGTCGCTCTCGCGCGCCTCGATCAGCCGGCGCGCGGCGGCGAGCACGGCGCGGCCGTCGGGCGGCTGCGGCGCCGCGCCGAGGCGGGCGAGATTGGCGTCGATGAAGCCGGTGTCGAACGTCGCGGCGGCGACTTCCGGGGAGCGCAAGAGCGCGCTCAGGAAAGCGAGATTAGTCTTCGGCCCGATGACGACGGCGCGGTCGAGCGCGCCGTTCAGCGCCGCGAGCGCTTGCGTCCTTGTCGGCGCGTGCGCGATCACCTTGGCGATCATCGCGTCGTAGAACGGCGTCACCTCGTCGCCGGCCGCGACCCCCGTGTCGACCCGTACGCCCTCGTTTCCGTCGTCGTCGAGGCTGATCGCCAGGATCCGTCCGGGCGAGGGCAGGAAAGCGTGCTCGGGATCCTCCGCGTAGACGCGCGCCTCGATCGCCGTCCCGCGGCGGACGATCTGATCCTGGCGCAGCGGCAGAGGCTCGCCCGCCGCGACCCGGAACTGCCATTCGACGAGATCGAGGCCCGTCACCGCCTCCGTCACCGGATGCTCGACCTGAAGGCGCGTGTTCATCTCGAGGAAGAAGAAGGAGTTCGCCCCAAGGCCGCGCGAGGCGTCGGCGATGAACTCGACCGTGCCCGCGCCCTGGTAGCCCGACGCCAGCGCAGCGTCCGTCGCGGCCTTCGCCATGGCGGCCCGGGTCTCGTCGGGGAGCCCCGGCGCGGGGCTCTCCTCGATCACCTTCTGGTGGCGCCTCTGCAGCGAGCAGTCGCGCTCGAAGAGGTGGACGCAATTGCCGTGCGCGTCGGCGAACACCTGCATCTCGATGTGGCGGGGCGAGGCGACGAGCGCCTCGATCAGCACCCGCCCGTCGCCGAAGGCGCCCTCCGCCTCGCGCCGGGCGCTCTCGAGCGCCGCCTCGAATTCGACATGCGCGTCGACCCGGCGCATCCCCCGCCCGCCGCCGCCCGCGATCGCCTTGATGAGCACCGGATAGCCGATCTCGTAGGCCTTCTCGCGCAGGAACTTCGGGCTCTGGTTGTCGCCGTGGTAGCCTGGCACCACCGGCACGCCCGCCTTCTGCATCAGCGCCTTCGCCGAGCTTTTGAGGCCCATCGCCCGCATGGCGGCCGGCGGCGGGCCGACGAAGACGACGCCCGCCCGCCCGCAGCCTTCCGCGAAGTCCGCGTTCTCGGACAGGAAGCCGTAGCCCGGATGAATGCATTCGGCGCCGATGCGTTTGGCGAGCGCGACGATCGCCGGCCCATCGAGATAGCCGCTCGCGCCCGCGCCGATTTCGTGCGCTTCGTCGGCGAGGCGGGTGAAGAGCGCGCCTTGGTCGGCCGGCGTATGGAGGGCGATCGCCCGGATTCCCATGCGCCGGGCGGTCCGGATGATCCGGCAGGCGATCTCCCCGCGATTGGCGATCAGCACGTTTCGGAACATCGATTCCCTCCCGGGCGGGCTCACCATCTAGAGCCTTCGGCGCCGTTTGGGAAAATGTCGTCCCGGGCGTTCGGCCGGGCTCGGCGAAGGGTGCGGCAAAGGGTTCGGCTTGTGGGACGGACCCGTTCCGTGCAAAATCCCGGAGGGAACACCACCGCCCTCGCGTCGCCAGCGACGATTGCGGCGCTTCAGTCAGGAGGGGGCTCATGACCGACAATCACGACGTGACGCAGACGCCGGCGGGGCCGTCCTCGGCGGTCAGCCGCATGCAGCAGACGATCGGCGCGGCGAAGGACGCCGTCGCCAACGCCGACCTCGACCAGATCCGCGCCAAAGCCGGCGAAACGGCGAACGCGCTCTATCGCCAGGGCCGCGACGTTCTCGCCAACGCAGACTTCGACACGGCGAAGGGCGAATTGCGCGAGTCCATCCGCAAGAATCCGCTGGCCGCCATCGGCATCGCCTTCACCGCGGGGCTCCTCGTCGCGCTCATCACGCGCGGCTGACGCAACGACCCAGGGAGGGCGTCCTAAACACCGACCTCGTCCTGAGGAGCCTGCGAAGCAGGCGTCTCGAAGGACGTTCCAGACTGCGCCGAAGCGTCCACTGGAGCGTCCTTCGAGACGCGTCGCCTTTCGGCGCCGCTCCTCAGGACGAGGCCGCGGCTGGGATGGTTGGGAGTTTTACACGATGAACGAGATCACCGCCTATGTGCAGGCGCAGGTCGCCGCCGCCGTGCGCCGCGCCGCGACGCCGGCCGCCTTCGCGATCGTCGCCGGCCTCTTCGTCCTCTTCGCGGTCGCCGCCTTGTTCGCCGCGCTCTTCTTCTGGCTCGAGCCGGACCACGGCGCGATCGCGGCGGCGCTGATCTGCGCCGCGGCGGCGCTCGTCATCGCCTTCCTCGCCGCCCTGCCCTTGATGTTCCGGCGGAAGCCCCCCCCGCCCGCGCCGCAACAGCAGACGGCCGCGCTGCCGCAATTCGTCTCGCTCATGGCGCGGACCGCGCCGGGCATGGGTCCGCGGCAGATCATCGTCGCCGCCGCCCTCGTCGGCGCGGCAATTGTCCTCTCGGCGCGCGGCGCCAAGAAGTAAGGGCAAGCGGCCCTTCCTTGCCGCCGACCCTCGTCCTGAGGAGCGACGCCGAAGGCGGCGCGTCTCGAAGGACGATCCGTTCGCACGAACGGCGCCGCTTCCTGAAGCATCCTTCGAGACGCGAGGCTTCGCCTCGCTCCTCAGGATGAGGGCTTCCGGCGCCTGGCCCCGCTATTCGACGAAATAGTCCTCGTCGATGCGCTTCAGGTCGTAGGTCTCCTTCACCCTGACGCCGACCTGATGGCGGATCATCAGGCCGCCGAGCGTCGGCCCGTCGATCAGCACCACGCGCTTCGACACGCGGGCGATGAAGTCGTACGCGGTCGAGGGGAAGTACGAAGTCGTGACGAACACGCCCTTCGTCGCCCGATGGCCCTCGAGGCCGCCGACGAAATCGCGCACCTCGCGCAAGGGCACGCCCTTCTCCGGGTCGAGGCGCTTGGCCTGCACATAGACGACGTCGAGGCCGAGCGCGTCCTGGTTGATGACCCCGTCGACGCCGCCGTCGCCGACCCGGCCGAGCGCCCGGGCGGTCTCCATCTTGCCACCGCCGTAGCCCATCTTGACCAGGAGGTCGATGATCAGCCGCTCGAAGAAGGCCGGCGAGAACGAATGCACCCGATCGACGATGTCGCGGGCGAGGCCCGAGTTCAGGAGTTCGAAGCTCGTCGCGATCGATTCCTCCGACGAATCCGGCACGGACGCGGGCTCCTCGTTTCCCTGCGCCCGGCAGCTTTTGCGCCAGGCGGCGAATTCCGGATAGCGGTCGAGGAGATTGGCGTCGATGTCGGCGACGCCCTCGGCCATGAGGTCGCGGCCGCGATCGGTGGCGCGGCAATAGCCGCGGCGCGTCAGTTCGATCAGGCCCGCCTTCATGAGATAGGAGCGCGCCCAGTTGAGCCGGTTGACCAGCACCGTCTGGCCGCCGCTCGGCAGCAGGCGCTGGCGATCCTCGGCGGCGATGCGCAGCGTCTTGACGATCTCGTCCTCGAGCGCGGCGACCGCGATCTCCTCGCGGCGCGCGCAGAGCGCCTGAAGCACCGGCAGCATGAAGCGGCGAAAGTTCGGCAGGCCCCCACCAGCCGTCCTCTCCCCTTCCGGCTCTACATGCGGAAGACGCCGAACCGGGTCGGTTCCAGCGGCGCGTTCAGCGTCGCCGAGAAGGCGAGCGACAGGACCCGCCTGGTCTCCTGCGGCGTCACCACACCATCGTCCCACAGCCGGGCTGTCGCATAATACGGCGATCCCTCCGCTTCGTATTTGTCCCGGATCGGCGCCTTGAAAGCGTCCTCCTGCTCCGTTGTCCATTCCCGCCCCTCCGCCTCCATCGAATCACGGCGCAGCGTCGCCAGAACGCTCGCCGCCTGCTCTCCGCCCATCACGCTTATGCGCGCGTTCGGCCAGGTGAAGAGAAACCGCGGGCCATACGCCCGCCCGGCCATTCCGTAATTGCCGGCGCCGAACGAGCCGCCGACAATCAGCGTGATCTTCGGCACGTTGGCGCAGGCGACCGCGGTGACGAGCTTGGCGCCGTCCTTGGCGATGCCGCCCTCCTCGTACCGCTTGCCGACCATGAAGCCCGAGATGTTCTGCAAAAAAAGCAGAGGCACGCCGCGCTGGGCGCAGAGTTCGATGAAATGCGCGCCTTTGAGGGCGCTGTCGGAAAAGAGGACGCCGTTGTTGGCGAGAATGCCGATCAGCATCCCCGAGAGTCTCGCAAAGCCCGTGACGAGCGTCGCGCCGTAGCGCGGCTTGAAGGCGTCGAACTCGGAGCCGTCGACGAGGCGCGCGATGATCTCGTGGGCGTCGACCTGCTTCCTCAGATCGAGGGGAGCGATGCGCATGAGTTCGTCGGCCGGGTAGAGCGGCTCGACCGGCGCCGCCCGGTCGATCGTTCGCTTCGGCTGAAGGTTGAGGTTCGCGACCGCCCGGCGGGCCAGCGCCAGCGCATGCGCATCGTCGCGCGCCAGCGTGTCGGCGACGCCGGAGACGCGCGTATGGAGATCGCCGCCGCCGAGTTCCTCGGCGCTCACCGTCTCGCCGGTCGCGGCTTTGACGAGCGGGGGCCCGCCGAGAAAGATCGTGCCCTGCTTCTCGACGATGATCGTCTCGTCCGACATCGCCGGCACGTAGGCGCCGCCCGCCGTGCACGAGCCCATGACGACCGCGATCTGCGGAATCCCGGCCGCCGACATGCGCGCCTGATTGTAGAAGATGCGGCCGAAATGATCGCGGTCCGGGAACACCTCGGCCTGATGGGGCAGGTTCGCCCCGCCGGAATCGACGAGATAGACGCAGGGCAGCCGGTTCTCGGCCGCGATGTCCTGGGCGCGCAGATGCTTCTTCACCGTCAGCGGATAATAGGCGCCGCCCTTGATCGTCGGATCGTTGGCGATGATCATCGCCTCGCGCCCCTCGATCAGGCCGACGCCTGCGATCAGACCGGCGGCGTGGACCTCTCCGTCGTACATGCCGAAGGCCGCGAGCGCGCCGATCTCGAGGAACGGCGAACCCGGATCGACGAGGCGGGCGACCCGCTCGCGGGCGATGAGCTTGCCGCGGCCGACATGGCGCTGACGCGCCTTGGCGGAACCGCCCTCGGCGGCGGCGCGCCGGCGCGCCTCGAGCTCATGGATCAGCCCCCGCCAGGCGGCGACGTTCGCGTCGTCCTCGGCGGTCGCCTCTCCCAATCCGCTCTTCAGCCGCGCCATGATGTCCGCTCTCTTCTTTCCGCTCGTCTTTCCGCTTGTACCGGTCCTGAAATTTCCGCTCGCCCCGGGCCTAAAAACCTGATGTGCACAGCGTCATCAAGGGCATCCTCGACCAAGATTCGTTGCCAATTCGATAAGTTGCCGTTGTGAAATAGACGGAATGACCAAAAGGAAGGCGGACTTTCGTCGACGTCAAAGGAGCGTTCATCTTGCCCGATCTCATCTTTACACGCGCTGATCGCAGGCGGTTGCAATTCATCCTTAGCGGAAACTTTACAGCGCCTCATATTTCTCGATCCGCCACGGTTCGGCTTGCGCGTCCTTGGCCCACGCCTTCCACGCCGGCAGCGTCATCATCGCGTCCATATAGGCCCGCGTCCCGGAAGCGACCGGAATCGCATAGGCGTGCAGGCGGTTGACGACGGGGGCGAACATCGCGTCGGCGGCCGAGAAGCGGCCGAACAGGAACGGCCCAGCCTTGCCGTGCGCCGCCCTCGCCTCAGCCCACGCCGCCTCGATCCGCTCGACGTCGGCTCTGACCGCGTCGCTCAGCGGAATGGCTTTCGGGTTGCGGAAAAAATTCATCGGGCAGGCGTTTCTCAGCGCCTGGAAGCCTGCGTGCATCTCGCTCGCGAGCGACCGGGCCTCCGCGCGCGCCGCCTTCCCACGCGGCCAGATCGGCTTTTCAGGGAACAATTCGGCCACAAATTCGATAATGGCGAGCGACTCCCACACGGCGATCCTGCCGTCATGGAGAGACGGGCATTTGGCGGTCGGGGCGTAACTCAGCATTGCCGCGCGCGTTTCGGGCAGATCCATCGGAATGACGACTTCCTCGAACGGGATCTTGAAGTGCGCGATCAGGATCCACGGCCGTAGCGACCAGGAGGAATAGGCTTTGTTGGCGATCACGAGCTTTAAGGACATCGACGTTTTCCAGCTTCTTGAACCTTCGATTGATCGGCCCCCGGCGCAAAGTGTCAAGGCGGACGCCTGTATTGACGGCGCGCGCGCCGCGCTCCAAACAGCGGTTCGCCCTTCGGAGCCCTTGTTCGTGTCTTCTGCGTCCGTCGCACTCCTCGTCGTCGCGGCGGGACGTGGCGCCAGGTTCGGCGCCGAGCGCCCGAAGCAGTATCTCGCCTGCGCCGGCAAGCCGCTCATCGTCCACACGCTCGAGGCGCTTCTCTCGGCGCACGCGTTTCGCGCCGCGACCGTCGCCATCCATCCCGACGACCGGCCGCTCTACGACGAGGCTCTGCTCTCGCTGCCCCCGGACCTGCGCGCCGGCCTCGCCTCGCCCTGCGCCGGCGGCGCGACGCGCCAGGCGAGCGTCCGCCTCGGGCTCGAGGCGCTGGCCGAATGCGAGCCCGACGTCGTCCTGATCCACGACGCCGCGCGGCCCTTTCCGCTGCCTGGCCTGCTTGCTCGCGCCGTCGCCGCCGCCGAAACCCACGGCGCGGCCGCCCCGGGCCTGCCCATGACCGACACCGTCAAGCAGATCGACGCCGGCGGCCGGGTGCTCGCGACCCCGCCGCGCGGCGCGCTCAGAACCGTGCAGACGCCGCAGGCCTTCCGCTTTCCCCTGATCCTCGACGCCCACCGGCGCGCCGCCGGGGCCGGCGTCGGCGACCTGACCGACGACGTCGCGGTCGCCGAATGGGCGGGCCTGCCGGCCTACGTGTTCGAAGGCGATCCCGGAAATTTCAAGGTGACGACCATGCCCGACCTCTCGGCGGCGGAAACAAGAACTCATGGGAAGCGCCCATGACACCCGGGTCGGACAGGGTTTCGACGTGCACGCCTTCACCGAGGGCGATCACGTCTGGCTCTGCGGCTGCAAAATCCCCCATGGCGCGGCGCTCGCCGGCCACTCGGACGCCGACGTCGCCCTGCATGCGCTCGCCGACGCCGTCTACGGCGCGCTCGCCGACGGCGACATCGGGGCGCATTTCCCGCCCTCCGACCCGCAATGGAAGGGCGCCGCCTCGCACGTCTTCCTCGCCCACGCCGCGGCGCGGGCGCAGGCGCGCGGCGGCTTCATCGTCGGCCTCGACGTGACCCTCATCTGCGAGGCCCCGAAGATCGGGCCGCACCGCGAGGCGATGCGCCTGAGGGTGGCCGAGATCGCGGGCCTCGACCCGGCGCGCGTCTCGATCAAGGCGACGACCAGCGAGGGCCTCGGCTTCACCGGACGGCGCGAGGGCATCGCCTGTTTCGCGACCGCGACCGTGAGACTGCCGTGAGCGCCGTGATTTTGACAGCACGGAAATCGAGCGGCGCGGAACCCCTTCTCCAGCTTTGCCGGGGAAGGTGTCGGCCGAAGGCCGACGGATGGGGTGTGGGCCGTGGGGCTGGGGGAAGTCGGCTTGCACGAACCCTCGCGGCATCCGGGCGCCGTCGGCTTCCTGCTTTCCGTACCCCATCCGGCGGCTTCGCCGCCACCTTCCCCAGCTTCGCTGGAGAAGGGGGATCGAGGCGCCGCCGATGACCTCCTTCGACCGCCGCTCGCTCCTCGTTGGCCTCGCGGCGCTACTTGGCGGCTGCGCGCCGCAGGGGGCTGCCTATTATGCGTCCGGCGCCTATCCCCCCAGCGGGGCGGTCGCCGGCTATCCTCCCGGCTACGGCCCGATCGACGACGGCGGACGCGAGATCCCGGGGCTCGACGCCGCGACCATCAACCCGGAGGTGCTGCGCCGCGAGGTCGCCTTCGCCGGCCCCTATCGGCCGGGGACGATCGTCGTCGACGTCGCCGCGCGGCGCCTCTATCTCGTCGAACCCGGCGGCCACGCCATGCGCTATACGGTCGGCGTGGGACGCAAGGAGGCGCTGAACTTCCGCGGCCAGGCGGTCATCGGGCGCAAGGCCGCATGGCCGCATTGGACGCCGACCCCCGAGATGATCGAGCGGATGCCGCGTTACGCGGCGTATGCCGGCGGCATGGAAGGCGAACTCGACAATCCGCTCGGCGCCCGCGCCCTCTACCTCTACCGCGGCAATCAGGACACTCACTTCCGCTTGCACGGGACGAACGAGCCAGACACGATCGGCACTGCTGTTTCAAGCGGTTGCATCCGCCTCTTCAACCACGATATCATCGACCTCTACAATCGGGTGCCGGTCGGGACGACGGTCGTGGTGCTGCACGAGGGCGAACCCGCGGTGGCGGACGCTTCGGGGCCGCCGGCCGACGCAGGGGCGGAGGCGTATCCCGGCCCTGGGCCTTACCCCGCCGGCCCGGGCCCCTACCCCGGTCCTGGCCCTTACCCAGTCCCTTATTCGGACCGCCAGTACGACGGCGCTCCGCTGCAACTCTGGGGTCCGGCGCAGTAGGGCCGCAGAAGAAAGGGCCGCGAGCGGCGGCTTCGCGCGGAGTTGCACGTTCGCGTTCGAGCGGCGAAGGTGCGGCTGGGGATTGGACGGCGGGTATTATTGCCGCCGCTGCCGCCCCGCCGCCCGCCATGCCGAACCCGTGGACACGTCCACGAGCCAGGTCGACTTCCGCTGCGTGGCGCCTTTCCAGCGCGCCCACTGAACGCCCGCTCTCGTCCGCCGTGAAGCTCGCGTGCAGGCGTTGCCGATCACGTCGTAGATCGCGCGCGCCGCCAGCCCGCGAAACCGAGGCCCACGAACCCCAGCGTCATCATCGCCCAGGTGGAGGGCTCGGGCACGGTCGAGGCGGCGCCAACGAGCGTGAAGTTCAAGT
Source organism: uncultured Alphaproteobacteria bacterium (assembly GCA_963829505.1). Taxonomy (GTDB): domain Bacteria; phylum Pseudomonadota; class Alphaproteobacteria; order Rhizobiales; family Beijerinckiaceae; genus Roseiarcus. Next base: position 823,904 of record CAWHIL010000003.1, on the reverse strand, counting down.
CCGGGCCGCCGCCGCTGAAGTTCGTATCGAAGGTCTCAACCGTCGTTACGCCGCCGGAATAGGTGAAGGTCGGCGTCGAGAAGCCGGACCCCACGGAGTTGAAGATGTGGTCTCCAGGGGACGTGCCCGCGACCGTCCAATCGCCCGGCAGATAGACGAACACGTAATAGCCGATGCCAGGCGAGTAGACCGTGCTGTCTGAACCGCCAACATCGAAATTCAGCGTCGTATGACCGCCCAGCGTGCCGAAGGTGATCGGCAAACCGCTGCCGTTCGCGCCGGCCGCAGTGTTGTACTGCCAACCATAAAATCCGCTCTGTCCGTTGCCGGAGAACGTCTCGGTTATCGGGGGCGTATACGGCGGTCCGGGGGGCGTTGACGAGGTGACCGTCACCCCGCCGCCCGAAATATAGCTCCAGTTCTGCGCGTTCGACACGACCGAGTTGATCAGGAAGGATCCGTCGCTGAACGCCGCGGATGCCGGCAAAGCGTAGGACGGCGCATAGAGCGCGCTGGCGTTGCCGAAAGCGCTGTTCGACCAAGTCAATGTGTAATCGCTGGTCCGGCTGACCGGCGCCGGCTGATCTGCGGACTGAGCGCTTGCAGCCCCGGCCGCGACGGCGCAACCGACGGCTATAGCGATAGGACATATAAGCGAGAAGCGCATCGCGACGACTCCCCTTGCAAACTGCCTCGTGTAGAGGCTGGGCCATATGATCGAAGGAGTCAAACCCGGAAGCTGCCTCGGACCCGCTCAGCGGGCAACCGCCTCAAGGTTATCTCGCTGCGGCCTCAAGAACACCTCCGGCGGGCGCGCGAGCGTCGGCCTCATGGCCCGGGTAAACGAGCGCTTTGCCCGCCGCGGAACGCTCGCTCCGATCGTCGGCTCTACGCCCCCGCGTACCAGTAGTACTCGGCCGCATCCTCCCAATAGCCGCCGTGTCCGTCTCCTATTCCCGACAGCAGGGCGACGGCTTCGATGCGCATGACGAATTTCGCGTGCTTGTAGCCAAGCTGTCTTTCGACCCGCAGTCGCAGCGGGGCGCCGTGGCCGATCGGGAGCGGCGCGCCGTTCATGGCGTAGGCCATGATCGTCTGCGGGTGGAAGGCGTCCACGAGGTCGATGCTCTCGTAATACGGCGTCCCCTCGAAATCGTCGGCGCAATGGAACACGATGAAACGCGCGTTCGAACGGAGCCCGGCCTGCTTCAGGAGGGCGCCGAGCGGAACGCCGGTCCACTTGCCGATGGCGCTCCAGCCTTCGACGCAGTCGTGGCGGGTGATCTGGGTTCGCGACGGCATCGCCCTGAGATCGGCAAGCGAATAGGACGCCGGCGTGTCGACGAGCCCATCGATCCGAAGCCGCCAGTCGGCGAAGGCGTTTTCGGCGAGCCTCCGGTACTCCGGCGCCCCCGGATCGTCGTTGCCGTTGGTGCGGAAATCGGGAGACATTGCGCTCTCGGGAAATTCCCGTGCGAGCGCATTTCCCATGATGAGCCGCTGGGCGCGATAGTTGAGCCACCCCCCGAGCGACAGCACCTTGTCCTCGAAGAAGGGATTGTACGTCGGCCCGGTCCAGCCGGAGAGCGCCACGGAGGCGCCCCCCGCTGCGAGGCCCGCGAGGAGCTTGCGACGTGTGACGGGCGCGGCCACTAGCGTCGCTCCGCCGGCAGGCGGTAGCGGCCGGTGATCATCGATCCGATCTCGTTGAACGGTCCGACGAGCGCGACCATCACGAGATGCACGAGGATGAACAGCACGAGCAGCGTCGCGCACACAAAGTGGATCGAGCGGGCCGACTGGCGGCCGCCGAAGACGTCGAGCAGCCACGGCCACGCGGCGTCCATCGCCGGCGACATGGCGAGCCCGGTCAGGATCTGGAGCGGAATGAGGACGACGACGACGCCGAGATAGGAAAGCTTCTGCAGAATGTTGTATCGCCGCGCCGCCTCGCCCTTGGGAAAGCGCAACAGCGCGTGGTTTTTCACGTCTTCGAGGATGTGACGCGGCGTCAGTTCGGCGCCGGCGGGAATGAGGTCCCGCCAGATGTGACGGTTGCCGAGACCGAACAGCCAATAGGTGAGAATCGCCGCCACGAAGAGCCAGGCAAAGGTGAGGTGCCAGTGGCGCGCCAGCGCAAGGTCATAGCCGGAGGGAATGGTGAGCCAGCCGGGGAAAGCCGTTTCGACGGCCTGATCGCCCGGGCCGCCCGACACGCCCAGAAACCCGGTGGTGGGCGCCGTGGACGATCCCACGCGCAGGAACCCATGTTCGCCATCGCTCCCGATCTCGAGCCAGGCCGGATCGGGATTGGCCCCGTACTGGCCCCAGTAGAGGCGCGGGTGGGCGTTGAAGATCATCAGGCCGCTCATCAGCATGACGAGGAGGACGGCCGCGTTGAGCCAATGCCAGATCCGGGTCGCGAGCCGGTGGCGATAGACGACCCGGCTCTGGGTCATGACCGCCGGGGGCGTGTGCTCCAGAACCGACATGCGAAGTCCCCTTTCGCCCCCAAACCTGTCCGCATCCATCTCGAGGGCAGTCAAAACAACGACAAGGTATTGTCCAACTTGGCCTGCGCCCGGTTGGAAGCTTTTATTCGCGGGTGTCGTTTTTGAGGCGTCGCCCTTCGACGGGCTCCAAAAGCTGCCCGATACCGCGCCCACGCTGGCCGACGACGACGCGGCCGGCGCGCCGCAGGCCCTCGCCAAAATCCTCCCTGTTCCGACGAAAAAACCTCCCTGTTACGGACGTAAACTTACCCTGTTCCGACGCAAATCTTCCCTGTTATGAATCGCTCGTAAGTGTTTCACGTGAAACACCTTTGTCGCCAGCAATCGTCCCTCGCCGCGCCGATTTGCACGCCGCGGCGCAAAAGCCCGCCGGGATCGGCGCGGCCGGTCCGATGGCGGCGACCTCGGAATGGGGCGTTCCGCCGGGAAGACTTGAGCCCGGAGGCCCAAAGGGGAACGTTCAGCCAGACGCTGCATTTGCAGTATCGACGCCGCCGCGCGTCCAGCCTACGCTTGCGGCGCAAGCTCTCCCGCTTCCCGGACCCGTCTCATGACCGCAACGCCCGCCCTCGCGTCCGAACTCGTCCGCCGCGCCGAAGAGGCCGGCGTCGTCACGCTGACCCTGTCGCAGCCCCAAAGCCGCAACGCCCTCGGGCTCGCCATGATCGACACGCTGATCGTCGCCCTCGCCGACCTCGCCAAAGACCCGTCCGCCCGGGCCGTCGTCATCGCGGGCGAGGGCCCGGCCCTCAGCGCCGGCCACGATCTCCGGGAGATTCAGGCGCACCGCAACAACTCCGACCGCGGCCGCGCGTTCTACGAGCGGATCATGACGCGCTGCGCCACCCTCATGGAGGCGATCGTCGCCCTGCCGAAGCCGGTGATCGCGGCGGTCGAAGGCGTTGCGACCGCGGCCGGCTGCCAGCTCGTCGCCTCCTGCGACCTCGCGGTCGCGGGCGAGAAGGCGCGCTTCGCCCTGCCCGGCGTCAACATCGGGCTCTTCTGCTCGTCGCCGCTCGTCGCCGTCGGCCGCGCCGTCTCGCGCAAGGCCGCGATGGACATGGCGCTGACCGGGCGCCTCCTCGGCGCCGAGGAAGCGGCCCGGATCGGCCTCGTCAACCGGGTCGTCCCCGAAGGACAGGCGCTTCACGAGGCGAAGGCGCTCGCGGCCGGGATCGCGGCCCGTTCGGCGGAGGTGATCGCCATCGGCAAGCGCGCGTTCAACGAGCAGATCGAGGCGCCGCTCGCCGTCGCCTACGCACTTGCGGCCAAGGCCATGGTCGACAACCTGGCCGAGCCCGATTCGTCCGAGGGGATCGCGGCCTTTCTCGAGAAGCGCCAACCGCGCTGGGGCGCCTGACCGATGTCACCGATCGACGGCCTCGGCGACGAGACGATCCGCGACATCCTTCTCAGCGTGCGGCGCGTCGCTGTGGTCGGCGCCTCGCCGAACCCGCTCAGGCCCTCCCATGACGTGCTCGGCGTCCTCATCAACCGCGGCTACGAGACGTTTCCGGTAAACCCCGGGCACGCCGGGGCGCGGATCGGCGGGCGCCTCGTCTACGCCCGCCTCGCCGACGTCCCGGCGCCCGTCGACATGGTCGACGTGTTCCGCAACTCGGCCGCTGCAGGGGGCGTGGTCGACGACGCCCTCGGGCTCGTCGCCCTGCCGCGGGTGGTCTGGATGCAGCTCGGCGTCGTCGACGAGGCCGCCGCCGAACGGGCCCGCGCGCGGGGCGTGACGGTCGTCATGAACCGCTGCCCGGCGATCGAGTTGCGCCGGCTCGGCGTCGCGGGGCCGGCCCGGTCGCAGGCGTGACGCAAGGCTAGTCCTTGCGCTGGATCAAAGCGTTCGCCCGCCCGCAGGGCGACAAGGGAAAGAGCGGCGTGGGTTCGCGGGCGCGGGCGTCCGGCGTTCCGCGAGCCTGTGCCGGCCCGTCGCGAGCGGCGGGTTCGCGGCGGTCGGCGTGGGGCAAACGAGGCGCTCTGGGGCGCCGGCCGCCGCGGCGCCCGGCGCGGGCTTCGACCAAAGTTTCGGGCTTTCGGGATAGTATCCAGAGCAAAGGCGTGCTACTTTAGTGGAAGTCGCCACCGCGCACGGAAAGCGTGGGGCGCCAGGGAGGCGGGGACCGCCGTTCGTGGGGAGGGACCCAGGTGCAATTCTACGATTTCGAAGTGCTCCGGGGCGATGAGGTCATCGTCGCCGAGCGCGCCGTCGCCCTCGACGACTCGCGCGCCGCCTGGCCGAAGGTGATTGGACTGGCGGAGGGCGTGGAAGCCAATGGATGCCGCATCCGCGTCCGCGAGCAGGCGGGCGACACGATCATCCTGATCGGGGCCGCAGCGGCCCGCCGCTATTCGGCCATGCCCGCCGCGCGATGATCGGGCGCTAACGCCCCGAGCCCGCCGGACAGGCGTCCGCGAGGATGCTAGACTGAGGCCATGTCGAGCACGGCCGAGACGCTTCTCAACGTCGACACGTTTCTCGCCTGGGCGACTGGGCGCGAGGGACGCTGGGAATTGCGCGACGGCCGGCCGGTCATGATGGCGCCGGAACGGGCGATCCACGCTCTGACCAAGTTTGCGGCGCAGGAGCAACTGAAGGCCGCGATCGTCAGCGCCGGCCTTCCCTGCCGCATGTTTCCGGACGGCATGACCGTCAGGGTGACCGCACGCATCGCCTTCCAGCCGGACGCGCTCGTCGTCTGCCCTGCCCCGTCCGACCTCGACACGCTGGAGATTTCCGACCCGGTTATCCTTGTCGAAGTCCTGTCGCCGAGCACCGCGGCCGACGATCACGGACCCAAGCTCGACGGCTACTTCTCATTGCCGAGCCTGGAGCATTATCTCATTCTCGATCCTGACCGGCGCGTGATGATCTGGCACAAGCGCGGCGCCGCCGGGGCGATCGAGACCCGCATCCTGCGCGACGGGCGCGTCCGCCTCGAGCCGCCCGGTCTGGAGGCGCCGGTCGAGGCGTTCTTCCCGACCAACTAACGCCGCTCAGCCCGGCAGCTTGTCGGCGAGCACCTCGACCCGGACGATGTCGAGTTGGTTGGCGAAGAGGTCGGGCGCCTTCGCCTTCAGCGCTTCGGCCACCTTTCCCTGAAGATGCGCCTCGCGGCCCGCCTCGCCGTCGAAGGCGTCGAAGATGGCGAACGAACTCGGCCCGATCCTCAGCGCGAACCAGACGGCGGTCCGCCTCTCCTCCATGACGAGCGCCCTCGCCTGCTTCAGGAACGCCTCGACCTCGGCTTCCTTGCCGGGCTTGGCCTCGAGACGGACGTAAAGCGCGCGATCGGTCATGGGGGTGCTCCTCGGTCGCCGCCCAGCCTGAAGCCTGCGCGGCGAAGGCGCCCGGAGGATGGCGCCGGCCTCGCCCGCCCCCTCAGATGCAGCGCCCGCCGTCCACCTCGAGCACCACGCCGGTCAGGAACGCCGCTTCGTCGCTCGCGAGATAGAGCGCGGCCGCGCCGATGTCGGCCGGGGTGGAGAAGCGGCCGAGCGGCACCGTCGCCTTGAAGGCGGCGCGCTTCTCGGGCGTGTCCTCGCCCATGAACATGGCGAGCAGCGGCGTCTCGCCGGCGACGGGAGCGATAGCGCAGACGCGGATATGGGGCGCGAGTTCGACCGCCATCGACTTCGTCATCAGGTGCACCGCGCCCTTGGAGGCGTTGTAGACGGCGAGCCCGGGCCGTGGCCTCAGCGCCGCCGTCGAGCCGACGTTTACGAAGACGCCGCCGCCCTTCTCCCGCATGTGGGGAACGAACGCCTGGGCGGTGAGGAAGATCGATTTCACGTTGACCGCGAAGATGCGGTCGAACTCCGCCTCCTCGACCTCCATGAGCGGCTTGTTGCGATGGGTGGTGCCGGCGTTGTTGACGACGATGTCGACCCGCCCGAACGCCTCGATCGCCGCCTTCGCCGCCCGCTCGACGTCCTCGCGCTTCGAGACGTCGGCGGTGAGAGGGAGCGCGGCGGGGCCGAAGCGCTTCGCCGCGGCTTCTGCGACCTCCGGCTTCAGGTCGAGGCAGGCGACCCGCGCCCCTTCGCGCACGAACGTCTCGGCGATGCCGAAGCCGAACCCCTGCCCGGCGCCCGTGACGACCGCCGTCTTGCCCTTGAGCCGCATCGGCTTCCTCCCGGCGACAAAGCCCGCGCTTCAGCTCGCCTTCTTGCGCTCCTCGATCAGCGCGTCGTCGATCGCCTTGGCACGGATGAACGCCGGGCGGGCGCTGATCAGGGCCCAGTAGCGCTCGAACGCCGGCCGCTTGTCGATGCCCTTGTAGAGCATCCCCCAGCCGACCGCCGACCCGAGATAGACATCCGCCGCAGTGAACTTGTCGCCGGCAATGTAGTCGGTGCGGTAGAGCTGGCCTTCGACCGCCGCCAGCGCCCGATCCATGTTGCCGTAGCCGACCATGCCCTCGCGCTCGGCCGGGACGTCGCAGCCGAGCGCCTTGTCGGTCACCGCCGCTTCGATCGGCCCCGCCGCGAAGAACAGCCAGCGGTAGTAGGGGCCGCGCTCGTGCGAGCCCGGGGGCGGGGCGAGCCCGGCCGCCGGAAAGGCGTCGGCGAGATAGGCGCAGATCGCGGCGGTCTCGGTGACGACCGTGTCGCCATGGCGGATCGCCGGGACCTTGCCCATTGGGTTGATGACCAGATAGTCCGGCCCCTTCATCGAATGGTTGAACTCTAGGATCTTCGTCTCGTAGGGCTCGCCGACCTCTTCCAGCATCCAGCGGACGATCCGCGCCCGGGACATCGGGTGGGTGTAGAAAATCAGCTTGTCGCTCATCTTACGAACTCCGCCTCCTCTATCCCCTCGATACGCAATGCCCGGCGCCCATGATATATCGATAACGAAAAGACGACGCCCGCCGTCATCGACCCTGGATCGCTCATGCGTATCGAAACCGACGTCAAGCTCGATTTCAAGGACGTTCTTATCCGGCCCAAGCGCTCGACCCTCTCGACCCGCAGCGCCGTCGACGTCAACCGGGCGTTCCGGCTCCTCCACACGGGGCGGGAGTGGAAAGGTTTTCCCCTCATCGCCGCCAACATGGACGTGACCGGGACCACGGCGATGGCCCGCGCGCTTGGAAAACATGGTGCGCTGACGGCGTTGCACAAGCACTACCCCGAGGCGGAGCTTGCTTCCTTCTTCGCCGGGCCGGACGGCCGCCACGCCTTCTACTCGCTCGGCACCACGGCTGAGGATGTGCGCAAGCTCGCCGCGGTCGCCAAGCGCGCGCCGATCGGGCTCATCTGCCTCGACGTCGCCAACGGATATGCGGAGAAGTTCCTCGACGTCGTCAAGCGCGTCCGCGACAACCATCCCGAGGCCGGCATCATGGCCGGCAACGTCGTCACCGGCGACATGACGGAAGCGCTCGTCATCGCCGGCGCCGACATCGTCAAGATCGGCATCGGGCCGGGATCGGTCTGCACCACCCGGCGAAGTCACCGGGGTCGGCTATCCGCAGCTTTCCGCCATCATCGAATGCGCCGACGCTGCGCATGGGCTCAAAGGTCTCGTCTGCGCCGACGGCGGCTGCACCGTTCCGGGCGACGTCGCCAAGGCCTACGGGGCGGGGGCGGATTTCGTCATGCTCGGCGGCATGCTCGCCGGCCACGACGAATGCGCGGGCGACGTCCGCTACGAGACGCGCGACGGCGAAAAAGTCGCCGTCGGCATGTCGTTCTACGGCATGTCGTCCGAGACGGCGATGAAGAAATACGCCGGCGGCGTCGCGCATTATCGGGCGGCTGAGGGAAAGACCGTCGAGACCCCCTATCGCGGCCCCGTCGAGGGCACGCTCAGCGAAATCATGGGCGGCGTGCGCTCGATGATGACCTACATCGGCGCGGCGCATCTCAAGGAAGTGTCGAAGCGCACCACCTTCGTCCGGGTCAGCGCGCAGACGAACGACGTGTTCGGCAGCTGAGGGCGGTAAGGCGTCAGCGCGGCTCGGCGGCGGCCCCGAACACGCTCGCCAGGGCCGCAATCATTTCGTCGTCCGAATATTTCAGCGGATCGTTGACGCTTTCGACGAGCCCCTTCATCGTCAGGAGCCCGAGCGCGGCGAGATAGGCGAGAAACGCGAGCAGGCGCGGCTCCACCCCGGCGCGATTGACGCCGGAGCCTTGGCCGTCGGCGAGCTTCTCCGATGCGCCCGCCAGGATGAGGTCGTTCAGCGGGCGTATGCGCTCGAATTGCGCGGCTTCGAAGCGAACCGTGCCGGGCCTTGCAAGCTGGCTTTCGAGGAACGCAAGGCGAAAATCCTCGAGACGCGGCGCGAAGGCCTTCACCGTTGCGCCGATCAGGGCCGCCAGCGCGCCCGTCCCCTCCGTCCCCTCGACGGCGTCATGGACCGCGGCCGCATGCGCCTGAAGGGTCGCGAACATGAGTTCGAACAGCAGCGCGTCTTTCGACGGAAAGTAGTAGTAGAGCGCGGTCTTGGAGACCCCCACCTCCCTGGCGACGGCCTCGAGCGTCGTTGCGGCGACGCCGTTGCGCAGGACGACGTCGCGAGCGGCCTCCAGGATTTCCTCGCGCGAGCGATCGCGCCGCCGTTCGCGGCGCGCGAGCCGCGCCGCGTCGGTCGCGCCCTCGGCATCGCCGGGCGAGGGCTCCTCCAGGGGCTTCGACCTTCCCACAGCGTCCATCCCCTTTGTGGCGGGCGATGCGAGACGCGCATCGACGGCCTACATTCTTACCCTTAGAATAAAATTTTGTCTACTGGTTGACAATTAGACCGATGGTAAAATATTATTCCATCGGTCTCGGAGATCCGAGCGCCCCTGTGCGTCCGGACTGGCGAGCGGAGGAACGGCGCCCATGGACAAGCTGACGTTGCAAAACCCTGTTTTCGCCGCCTACGTCATCGCCGCAACGCTCATGATCCTCAAGGGCGTGAGCATGTCGTGGCTCACGGTTGCGCGCATGGTCCGCGTCAACGGCGGATTTCGCTCGCCGGAAGACATCCGGAAGACGCCGCTCAACCCCGAGCCCAACCCTCAGCAGCTTGCGCCGAACGAGTCCGTCGACCGCATCCGGCGAATCCAGCTCAACGATCTCGAGAGCCTGCCTTACTTTCTCGTGGCGGGCCTTCTCTACGTGCTGATCGATCCGTCCGTCGCGGTCGCCCGCTTGCTGCTGTACGGCTTCGTGGTTTCGCGGCTACTTCACTTCGTCGCGTATTTCACCGCCCAGACCCACGACATGCGCGCGACGCTGTGGAGCGTCGGCTCGCTGATCCTGATCTACATGACCGCGCGGACGCTCTTCGCAGCGCTGGCCTTCTGATCGCCAACGACACGAGGACAGCGCCCGGCGTAGCGCGGGCGGCCGCCCGCCTCTCTACTGGGCCGCAAGCTGATCGGCGAACTGGGCGATCGTGGCGGCGTAGACGGGCGACTTGTTCCACTCGAGCAGCGTCGCGAAGTTCGGCTGCCCCTGGTCCCATTTCGCGCCCCTCTGCCAGCCTTTCTGGTTGAGGAAATTGGCGGTCGAGGCGAGCGCGTCCGCCCCGTTGCCCATGAGGTTGCCGCCCCGTCCGCCGTTCGCCGAGACGCCATATTTGAGATAGGCGGAGGGCATGAACTGGGTCTGGCCGAGTTCGCCAGCCCACGCGCCGCGCATCTGCGCCGGCGACAGGAGCCCCCGCTCGACGATCATCAGCGCGTCGATCAATTCCGCCCGGTAGAGCGAGCCCCGCCGGCAGTCGTAGGCGAGCGTGGCGAGGGCGCTGAAGGTCGAATACTTGCCGAGCGCCACGCCGTAATCCGTCTCGAGACCCCAGATGGCGACGAGCACCGGGCCTGGCACCCCGTAGCGGCTCTCGATGCGCTCGAGCGGCTCGGCGTAGGCGAGCATCATCGACTTGCCCGCCTTGATACGCGCCGGCGACAGGTGTTTGGCGGCGAAGCCCGCGTCCGCCCCCTGCAACGCGCCCTGTCCCCGGTCGTGCGCGAGCACCGAAGGATCGAAGCTCGCATTGGCGAAGGCCTGGTCGACGACGCCGGGCGACACGCCATCGTTGATCGCGACCTGCTTGAAGTCCTCGAGCCAGGGCTTGAACCCATCGGGAGTGTCGCCGCACTGCGCCGCCCGTGCGGCGCTCCCGAAGGCGCCCGCCATCGCGACGACCGCCAAAGCCTTCACCATGCCTCTCAGCATCATCCGCTCCAAATACCGACGACCGCCCGCAACGCCCGGGCCCACGACCACCCCGCCCAAAGCCCACCAGCGACGAATCTTGGACGTTTCTATCGCCCATCGAACCCGCTGCGACAACCCGAACGTTGGAGGACATGGCCCCGCGTGGTAAAGACCCGCCCATGACCGCCCTCGCGCCCGCCTCCGAGGCGCGCGCGTCCGCGCGCCTCGCAGGGGCGACCCGATCCGAATTGAAGCTTGCGCTCGCCGACCTCGGCGTCCCGGAGCGCGAATTGAACATGCGCGTCTCGCAGCTCTGGCACTGGATCTATTTCCGGGGCGCGCGCGATTTCGCCGCCATGCGCAACGTCTCGCGGCCCCTTCTCGACAGGCTGGCCGAGCGTTTCGACCTCGGCCGCCCGGAGATCGTCACGGAGCAGGTCTCGGCCGACGGCACGCGCAAGTGGCTCCTGCGCATGGCCCCAGCGCACGCGCGCGACAAGGGCGCCGAAATCGAATGCGTGTACATCCCGGAGGCCGATCGCGGCACGCTGTGCGTGTCGAGCCAGGTCGGCTGCACGCTCAATTGCTCGTTCTGCCACACCGGCACCATGCCGCTCGTGCGCAACCTGACGACGGCGGAGATCGTCGGGCAGGTTCTCGTGGCGCGCGACCGGCTCGGCGACTTTCCGGGCGGAACGCCTCCGGCCGACGGGCTCGTTCCTTCCGGCGAGGGAGTCCGCGCGGTCTCCAACGTCGTCTTCATGGGCATGGGCGAACCCCTCTACAACACCGAGGCCGTCAGCGAGGCCATCGCCGTCCTGACCGACGGCGACGGACTTTCGCTGTCGAAGCGGCGCATCACCGTCTCGACCTCGGGCGTCGTCCCCGAGATGGCGCGCCTCGGCCGCGAATGCGGAACGATGCTGGCGATTTCGCTGCATGCGACCAACAATGCGCTGCGCGACCGGCTCGTTCCCCTGAACCGCAAATACCCGATCGAGACCCTGCTCCAGGCCTGCCGCGACTATCCGGGCGTCTCGAACGCGCGCCGGATCACCTTCGAATACGTGATGCTGAAAGGCGTCAACGACACGGCCGGGGAGGCGCGGGCGCTGGTCCGCCTGCTCAAGGGAATCCCAGCGAAGATCAACCTCATCCCGTTCAACCCGTGGCCGGGCGCTTCCTACGAATGCTCGGACTGGGAGACGATCGAGCGCTTCTCGGAAATCATTTTCAACGCCGGCTACGCAAGCCCGGTCAGAACGCCGCGCGGGCGCGACATCCTCGCGGCCTGCGGCCAGTTGAAGAGCGAGACAGAAAAGCTCCGGGCCCGGGCGAGACTGATGCTCGAAGAAAGTCTGGCCGTTGGACAAGATTGACGCGCACGCGGCGCCCGACATGTCGCTGGACGCCCCCGAGGCGGCCCGCGCCGAATGGCGATCGGCGGTTTCGAGTCTGACCGACTTGTTCGCCCTGCCGCGGCTCGGGCGGCGCGGTCTCCTCGCAGCGCTCGCCGTCGTCATCCTGGCGTGGCTCGCAACCTCCCTCTATCGGGTCCAGCCGGACGAGAAGGGCGTCGTCCTGCGCTTCGGCCAATGGGTTGCTACGACCGACCCGGGGCTGCACGCCCACCTGCCCTATCCGATCGACACGGTGCTTCTGCCCAAGGTCACCCAGGTCAACCAGATCCAGATCGGCGTCGGACCGTCGGCGAGCGCGGGCGGCGGCCCGGCGAACCGCGGCGGTCAGATGCTGACCGGCGACGAGAACATCGTCGAGGCGGACGGCGTCGTCTTCTGGAAAATCCGCGACCCCGGCAAATTCCTGTTCCGGGTCGACAATCCGGAGCTTGCGGTCAGGACTGCGGCCGAAGGGGCGTTGCGCGACGTCATCAGCCGGACCCCGATACAGGCCGCGATGTCCACGAGCCGGCAACAGATCGCCGAGGAGACGCAGACCCTCCTGCAGAAGCTGCTCGACGACGAGGGGGCGGGCGTCGAGATCACCCAGGTCCAGTTGCAGCGCGTCGAGCCGCCGCTCGCCGTGATCGATGCGTTCAACGACGTCCAGCGCGCGCGCGCCGATCAGGAGCGCGCCCGCAACGAGGCCGAGGCCTACGCCAACGACGTCGTGCCGCGCGCCCGGGGCGAAGCCGAGCGCATCCGCCAGGAGGCGGAAGCCTACCGGGTACAGGTCGTCAACCTCGCCCATGGCGACGCCGACGCCTTCCTGCCGCTCCTTCAGAGCTACGAGGGCGCGAAGGACGTCACCGCCTGGCAACTCTATCTCGACAGCGTCGACGAGGTCCTGAAGAAGGCCTCGAAGGTGGTGGTGGATACGTCCGGCAAGGGCGTCTCGAGCGTCGTGCCCTATCTGCCGGTGACCGAGTTCAAGCCGTCGTCGATTCCCGCGTCTCCCGCCCCGGCCCCGCCGCCCGCCGCCGCGCCTGCGACAGGAGCGGCCAAATGACATCCTTCAACTCCCGGCGCTCCACCCCGCGACCTCGTCCTGAGGAGCCCGCGAAGCGGGCGTCTCGAAGGACGCGCCGCAAAACCCCAGCGCTCTCGCTCGTTCGTCCTTCGAGACGCGTCGCTTTCAGCGCCGCTCCTCAGGACGAGGTTCAGCCAGGACTCAGCGCCGTGCTCGGGGGAGCGGCCAAATGAGAAGCCCGTTGCTCGCGATCCTTGCGACGATTGCACTTCTGGTCGTTCTCGCGATCTCGTCGCTCTACGTGATCAACGAGGGCGAGCAGGGGCTCGTCGTGCGCCTCGGCGCGCCGGTCGCGGTGGTCGAGACGCCGGGCCTCAAGTTCAAGATGCCGTTCATCGACACAGTCTACGTGACTTCGACGCGCTCGCTGCTGCTCGAGCCCGAGGTCGAGCAGGCGATCATGGGCGATCAGAAGCGGCTCGAGGTGCAGCCCTACGCCCGCTACCGGATCGTCGATCCGTTGCGGTTCTATCAGGCGCTGAGAACGCCCGAGGCGGCCAACGTGCAACTCGGCCTCGTCGTCAGCTCCGCCGCCCGCCGGGCGCTTGGCCAGGCCCCTTTGCGCGCCCTCCTGACCGACGACCGCCAGAAGCTCCTCGACGCCATCAGGACGGAGGTCGCCGAGAAGGCCGCCCCGCTCGGCGTGTCGGTCGACGAGGTCCGTTTCCGGCGGGCCGATCTGCCGTTCGAGACCAGCCAGGCGATCTACGATCGTATGAAGTCGGAGCGCCAGCGCGAGGCCAAGGAACTGCGCGCCCAGGGCTACGAATGGGCGCAGCAGATTCAGTCGAAGGCCGACCACGACCGCACCGTGATCCTGTCGGAAGCGCAGCGCGCTGCAGCCGTCGCGCGCGGCGAAGGCGACGCGGAGGCGAACCGGACGCTCGGCGACGCGTTCTCGAAGGATCCGCATTTTTACGAGATGGTGCGGGCGCTCAACACCTACCGCGGCGCGCTCGCCAATTCCGCCCCGACCATGATCGTGAGCCCGGACGCCGGCTTCATGAAGCTCCTGAAAGCGGGCCCGGCCGCGCAGACGCCGGAGGGGACGCAGCCTTGAGGCCTCGGGCGAACGGTCTCGCGAGACGGCGCCGCCCGTGATCGACGTCGCCTCCTCGCTCTTCCTGCTGGCGCAGATCTTCTTCGTCGATCTCATTCTCGGCGCGGACAACGCGGTCGTCATCGCGCTCGCCTGCGGCAGGCTTCCGCCCGAGAGCGCCAGGCGGGCGCTCGTGCTCGGCGCGGCCGGCGCGATCATCCTCAGGATGGTCCTGATCCTGTTCGCCAACGCGCTGCTCGGCGTCCCGCTGGTGAAGCTTATCGGCGCCTGGACGCTGATCGTCATCGCCCTCAACGTCCGGGCGCAGAACGGCGAAACCCCTGCCGCGTCGGCGCCAGGCGTGGCGAGCGCCGGCGACTTCATGTCGGCCGCGGCCGTCATCATGCTCGCCGACGCCGCCATGAGCCTCGACAATGTGGTCGCGCTCGCGGCGATCGCGGGGGGAAGCCTGTGGCTGCTCGCGGCTGGCGTCCTCCTCAGCATCCCGATCCTCGTCTACGGCGCCTTCGTTCTGACCGGCATACTCCGACGCGCGCCGGAGATCTTCACCATTGGCGCGGCGTTCCTCGGCTGGATCGCGGGCGCCATGGCGGTGACCGATCCGCTCGTGACGGGATGGATTTCGGCCAACGCCCCTGCGCTCGGGGTCTTCGCCCCCGCGCTGGCGGCGCTCTTTGTGCTCGCAGCCGGAAGGGGCGCGCCCCGGCGACACGCGGCGCAGGCGACGACCGTTCCGGCGCCGCTTGCCGTCCCGGCGCTGCGAAAACCCCCGGTCGTGTCCATGAGCGCGCCCGCCGTTTCGCGCCCTCCGCGTCCCGCCGCCGCTCCCGCCTGCGTGCGACCCCCGCCGCTTGCCGCGGACGGCGACGACGGCGCGCCCGGCTTCCTCGATGACGGAGGCGGAGCGACCATCGCGGGATGGACCGAGGACCGGCTCATGGTCGCGGGTTTCGTCCTGCTCGCGGTCCTCGCAGGCCTCATCATCGTCGCGGCATCCTTCCTCGACAGCCTGACGTGAGGCCGCCCCGAGACGGATTAACCCTTGACTCTTGTCCCCGTTGCAGCGACCGGAAAGCCACACATGAAGGCTGAACATCACCCTTTCGAGTCGCGCGGGCCGCGGCGCAGCGAGCGCCTGAGGCAGCGGGCCGCGTGGATGTATTTCGTCGAGGAGATGACGCAGAGCGCCATCGCCGACGCGCTCGGCGTCGGACGCGTCACCGTCGTGCGGATGCTCGCCGAGGCGAAGGCGCTCGGCGAAGTGCGCATCGCGCTGTCGCGCGGCCATGCGGAACTCGGCGGCCTCGAAGCTTCCCTCTGCACCACTTTCGGCCTTGAGGAGGCGCTGGTCGCGCCGATCTCGTCGGAAACCGCCGACCAGACCGCGCCGATCGGGGCGGTGCTCGGCGAATACGTGTCCTCGCTCCTGCGCAACGACATGAAGATCGGGCTCGGCTGGGGCCGAACGCTCAACCGCTCGCTCGAGCACCTGCGCGAGCGCTCGCTGCGCGGCCTCAACGTGATCTCGCTCGTCGGCGGCGTGACGCATTTCGCGGCCGACAACCCGGCCGAGTTTCCTTCCGCCTTCGCCCGGGCGTTCAACGCGGAATGCTATCTGATCCCGTCGCCGGCGATCGTCGACAGCCCGGCGACCAAATCCGTGCTGATCGAGCGCTGCGGCCTTGGGGCGGTCTACGGCTTCGCCAAGGCGCTCGACGCGATCGTGGTCAGCGTCGGCTCGCTCGGGCCCGAATCGACAGTCGCCCGCTACGAGGTCTTCAGCGAAGCCGACCGGAGCGCCTTGCGCGAGGTCGGCGCGGTCGGCGAGCTTCTCTGCAACGCCTACGGCCACGAGGGGAAGATTGTCGACCATCCGCTGAACCAGCGGGTCATGTCGGTGCCGCTGGACGCGGTCCGCGCCGCCCCGATCCGGGTGCTGGCGGCCGGCGGCCTCGCCAAGCTCGCGGCCATCGAGGGCGCGATCAAACTCATCAAGCCGACCGCGCTCGTGACCGACGAGATCGTCGCCCGGCGCCTGACCAAGATCCCGGTCTGAGGCGACCGGCCGGCGTCGTCGCGGCCGTCAAAGGATCGGATCGACCCGGCAGATCTCCTCCCAAGCGCTCGTCTGCCGCAGCGAACGCGCAACCGTTATCGCGGAAGCGACAGGAATCGCCGATATCGCCTGCGCATTACAATCGCGGCACTCGTGAAAGCGCCTAAGACGCCAGGTCTCCATCAAGTCGGCGCGAGCGCTCTGTCGAAAGGCGTATCAGGCGAGTCGTTGAGCACCAGGCGGAAAGGAGCTATCTTTTTGTCTGCATCAAAGTGTGTTTACAGCTCTATTGAAGCAATACAGGCGCTGTCTCAGTGTAGATACGGGAGTATTCGGGACGCGCGCCTATGTGTCGCGAACCAAAACGATCGAAACGGCTTGGGGCGGCGCTATATTTTCATTGTCGCGGCTATGCGATTTAAACAGGTAAGAACTCTGGTTGGGCAGCATGGTCGTGCCGGTTGATGTCTCGGTTGTCATTCCGACTTATCGCCGGCCGGCTTTACTCAGCAAAGCCATCGGCAGCGTACTGGCCCAGCACGGCGTCAAGGTCGAACTGATTGTGGTCGACGACAGCCCCGAAGGCTCCGCCTCGGCCGCGGCCGGCGCGTTCGGCGATACGGTGCGTTACATAAAGAACCCGGAGCCGACCGGCGGCTACCCGAGCGTGGTGCGAAACCTCGGCTTGCGGCTCGCAAGGGGCCGGTTCGTGCACTTCCTCGATGACGACGATCTCGTGCCCGAAGGCCATTACGCCGCGGCGATCGCGGCCTTCGCGGCGCATCCGGGTGTCGGAGTCGTCTTCGGACGTATCGAACCGTTCGGCGATGCGGCCGACAAGCAGATGAGCCGCGAGCGCGCCTTCTTTCGGGGCGCTGCGCGTCGCGCCGCGCTATGCGCTCGCCTTGGCCCCCGTCTCGGCTTCGCCGCCGGGATGATTTTCAATCGGACTTTGCTCGTCTGCGGCGCCGCCCTGATCCGGCGCGAATGCGTCGATCGTCTTCAGGGCTTCGACCCCGAAATCCGATTGGGAGAGGATGTCGATTTCTTCGGGCGCGCGATGCGCGAATTCGGCGCCTGCTTCCTCGATCGGGTGGCGCTGCACTACCGGATCGGATCTCCATCGCTGATGCATGCTCCGGTGCTGGGCGCGTTCGAGATCGAGCAGCACGCCGCCGGCGCCCGGCGAATGCTGGCCAAGTATCGAAGCGAACGCGGGCGCGTCGAATTCTACGCGATCAAAGGATTGTCCCGGTTGGTGTTGACGCCCTATACGGCCATTTTGCGTTGAGCGAAGCGCTGACGGTCGAACGGCTGGCCGGGCCGGACGCGCTCGACGAGATCGCGGCCGAGTGGAGCTTGCTCGCCCGCCAAGCCTCGCCGCGCACGCCCTTCGCCTCTCCGGCCTGGATCATCTCGTGGTGGAAGCATTTTCCTCGCCCCCGTCAGGCGCTGTTTCACGACGATTTTTATTGTCATGCCGTGCGGGGCGCCGATGGCCGCCTCGTGGCGGTCGCCCCACTGATATTCACCTCAATGCCCGGCGTCGGTCCGCCTCTGCTGCGCGTGGTGCAATTCGTCGGGGTCGACGCCTCGCTGACGGAATTTCGTGGATTGGTTTGCAGGCCGGAGGACCAAACGCGAGCGGTCCTGGCGCTGGTCGAGCATTTTCTGGCTCGACGCAGCGAGTGGGACGTCTTCCGCTGGGCGGGCCTTCGCGAATGCCTGGGGGTTTATGGCGCCCTCAGCCCGGCCTGCGCCTTTGCGGCCAGGGAGGACGTCGCGGACTTCATCGTCGATCTGCCCGCCACCTGGGAGGGCCTGCGCCAGCGGGTCTCCTCCAATATGCGCAAGAACATCCGCAAGCCTTACGAGGCTCTCGAACGTGACGGGTTTGCGATCGCGTTGCGCGTGACGGAGCGGCCAGACGGCGTTGGGGCGGCGATGGCGCGATTTCTCGCATTGCACGAGGCGCGATCGAATGCCGCCGGCATGATCGTACACCCCAACAAATTTGTGAAGCCGCACGTGCGGAGTTTCCTCGCCGGCTATCTGCGAGGCGCCGCGGAACGCGGCGAACTCAGGATTTTCGAATTGGAGATCGCCGGCGAAGTGGTCGCCGTTCGAATTGCGTTCCTGATCGGGTCCGACCTTTACCTCTATTATGCCGGCTACGACCCGGCCTGGAAGTCTTTCAGCGTGATGACCGTGCTGATGGTCGAGATGTTCAAGTGGGCGTTCTCTCATGGGGTCGAGCGGGTCAACTTGTCGACTGGCGAGGACCAGTCGAAGGCTCGCTGGAAACCGCGCGAGGTTCGACTCCGGAGCGCGGTGCAGGTGTCGCCGACCTGGAGGGCCTGGGCGGCGCGCGGCGCCTTCCACATCTATGAGGCGGCGGCGCGCGCCAGGCATCACGCAGTCGGGCGACGGGCCGGCGGCCCTGAACTGCCTGCGCGCCCGGCCGACACCGGAAATGTCGCGAGTTCATCCGTCCGACGGACGGTTCAATGCTCCAAGTAGCAAACACTTCGATGTCGCAGCGCAAGCCGAACCTGTTCCTGATCGGCGCGATGAAGTCTGGCACCAGCTATCTGCGAAAGCTCCTGAACGCACATCCGGACATCTTCATGTGCGAGCCTGACGAGCCGTCCTACTTTCTCGATCCCCATAGTCTGCGGACCATTTATCCGGAAATGTGGGAGCGCGGCTTCTGGCGCAGCGAGGAGCGGTATCTCGAACTGTTCCGGGCCGGCGGCGACGCGCCCATCCTGGGCGAGGCGAGCACCGCCTATACAAAGGCGCCTTTGGCGCCGGGCGCGCCTGAACGAATAGCCGCCTTCAATCCCGAGGCTCGCTTCGTCTACCTGATCCGCGATCCGGTCGCGCGCGCGATCAGTCACTACTGGCACATGGCGCGACACCACGCCGAGCACCGGCCGATCGCCGAGGCGTTCCGGCGCGACCCGCAATACGTCGCCTTCAGCAACTACGCCATGCAGCTCGAACCGTTCCTGGAGCGGTTTCGCGGCGATCAAATCGCGGTGGTGATTCACGAGCGTCTGGTCGCGGATCCGGTGGGGACGATGACCGAACTGTACGAATGGCTCGGCGTCCCTCCGGCGGTCGACCTGTCTGGCGTGCTCGGGCCTGAGAACGTCGCGCCCGAAGTGGTGAGCATGCCAGCTTTTTGCGGGATCCCGAGGCGGCTGCGTCAGGCGCCGGCGCTGGAAAGCGTCATCGCGCTCCTTCCTCCGAGGCTGCGCCGCGCGCTGCATCGCCTGACCACGCGGGAGATCGCCCGGCTCGACGTCGACGTGACGGAAGGCGTCGCGTTCCTGCGCCCCGAGCAATTGCGGCAGACGGAGCGATTGGCGCAATTGCTCGGCTACGGCTTCCCCGAATGGACGACGCTGTACGGCGCAAGCTCTCGGACGCCGCTTCGCGACCCCGATCCCGCGGCGGAAGCGACTCCTGGAGACGGCCGTCGCGTGGTCGCCCGTTCGATGAGCGCGCCCGGCCTTCCGAACGGCGTTCGCTTGGGTCGCGCCGCAAAGCGGCAAGTGGGCTGACCGATGGCGCCGCGTCTCTCATCGCTTTCGTCGGTCAGCTGGGTGACGGTCGAGAAAGTCGCCCAACAGATCCTGTGGCTGGCGCTGTTCAGTATCCTGGCGCCGATCCTCGGGCCCGGCCCGTATGGCGAATTTTCCATCGCCATGGTCTTCATTGGCTTTTGCGAACTGGTCCTCGGCGACGGCATGGTCGAGGTGCTTGTCACGCTGGTCGAGTTCCAGAAGCCGCACGCAGCGACGACCAACCTGCTCGCCGGCCTCGCCGCCCTCTTGCTCGCGGGGGCGCTGTGCGCCCTGGCGCCGGGGGTCGGCGCGCTGTTCAGGAGCCGGGACATCGCGCTTCTGATGTGGGCGCTTGCGCCGTTGCCGCTGCTCTCGTTTCTCTCGGCCTCGCCGATCGCAATCCTGCGGCGGGGCATGCAGTTCCGTCGGCTTGGGCTTCGTTCGGTCGCGAGTTTGGCGTTGGGCGGGGTCGCGGGGATCGCGCTGGCGCTCGCGGGGGCGGGGGTCTGGGCTCTGGCGGCGCAGGTGATCGTACAGCGGCTCGCGGAGGTCGGCATCGCCTGGGCGTCGGCGCCGTTGCGCTTCGAGTGCGGCTGGTCGCGCCGACACTTCGACGAGATGCGGCCGATCGCGGTCAATGTCTTTACCGCCCGGGTGATGATGTTCGCGACCGGGCAGATGCCCCGCCTGGTGCTCGGCTACGTGCTGGGGGCGGCCGAGGTCGGCCTGTTCGCGCTGGCCAACCGCTTCCTGGACATGATCATGTTCACGATGGTGTTCCCGCGCGTCGCGGTCGCGCGTATCGCGCTTCGGACGCTGCCGAGAGGCAGCCCGGAGTTCACCAGATCGTTCGCCGCGATGGTGCGCGACGTCGCCCTTGTCGGCGCGCCGGTCTTGTTCGGCGGGGCCGCGGTGATGCCCGAACTGTATCGGATCTGGCTCGACCCGCGTTGGCTCCAGGGCGTTCAGCCGGCTCAACTCCTGCTGCTTAGCGGCCCGCCGCTGGCGCTGGCCTATTGCTACGATGCGGCCTTTCTCGCCGCGCGGCTGCCCGCGGCGTTCAGTCGGACCTCGGTCATTCAGGCGGCGACGACGGCCGCGACTGTCCTCGCCACCGCTCCATTCGGCCTCAACGCGGTGTGTCTGGGACTGCTCATTCGCAGTTGGGCGATGCTGCCCATCTACGCTCTGTGGCTCCGCCGCAAGTGCGGGATCGCCGCCGCAAGTTATCTTGCGCTGCCCCTGCGCCTGCTCGCCGGGGCGACACTGATGGCCGCGGCGCTCTATTTCCCTGGTTGGCGACCGGCGGGGATCGACGAGAGAATTGCGTTCGTCGGGCTGATTCTGGTGGGCGTGCTCTGCTACGGCGCCTTCTGCTACCAATTCGCGCGCCGGGAACTGCGCGCGTTCCTGGCGGAGTTCGTTACGTAAATCGGGAAGCCCTTTGGCTCGCGCCGGCCGGAACGCGCCTCCGCCGAGGATCGTCCCCCAACCTTCTGATCCGAGACTACGGCTCGATCCCGACCTTGGCGAAATATCGCTCCACAGCCTCGGTCGACTGGCCGGGCTCGGCGAGCGCGACGTAGGTGTCGGGACGGATGAGATAGAGCGCGTTCTCGCGCAGTCCGGCGTGCGCTATCGCCTCGCTCCAGGGAGTGACGCGGAGGGGAAGGTTGCGGCTGCCACACCATGCTCGCAAGCCGTCCTCAGCCGCGCCATAGACGTCGATCCCCCAGGCGATCGCTTTCAGCGCCCGATAATTGTCGCCGTCGCCGAGCTTGACCCATGGCAGACGATCGCCGCCGTGGACCGGCCCGGCGTGGCCCTCGTCCAGCCCCTTGCCACGGTAGTTCAGGGTGATCTGCGAAATCGTGCGGAAGAAATAGTCGCGCGCCGCCTCGAACTTCACGATCTGCGGCAGAACGAAGGGCGCGACGCGGGTGCGCAGGATCTCGCCGAGTCGTCCCTCGGCGGCGGCGACGTTGAAGAAGCGGTCGGTCGTCTGAACGAGTTTGAGCGCGAACGCGCGCCGCTCGGCTTCGTAGGTGTCGAGGACCGAGTCCCGCGCCTTTCCGCCAAGCGCCGCCTGAAGTTTCCAGGCGAGGTTGATCGCGTCGCCGATGCCGGTGTTCATGCCCTGCCCGCCGACGGGTGTGTGGATGTGCGCCGCATCGCCTATCAGGAACGCCCGGCCGTGGCGGAAGCGGTCGGCGACCCGGTGCGAGACATGATAGGTCGAGAACCAGTTCACCAACTCGACCTCGAGCTTCAACAGAGCCGCCGCGCGGTCGCTGACGTCGTCGAAGGTCAGCCGGTCGGAGGCGCCCGTCTCGCCCGCCCGGATCGAGCCGATGAGGCGGACGCGGCCCTTGTCGGCAAGCGGGAAGATCGCGAGAAAATCGGTCTCGTCGAGTTCGATGTTGAGGTCGCCGTTGAACGGGGCCCCATGACCGCTGACGTCGGCGACGTAGAAGGTCTGCGGATAGCCGCCGCCGGCGAAGTTCACGCCGGCGATTTCGCGCACCTTCGAATGCGCGCCGTCGGCGCCGGCGATGAACGCCGCCTCGACCGTGCTTTCGGCGCCGTCGGGCCCGCGCAGACGTGCGCTGACGCCGTCGCCGGTCTCGGTGAAACCCAGGAGTTCCGTCGAGCGATCGACCCGAACGCCAAGCTCCTCGAGGCGCTCGACCAACAGGCGCTCGTGCTCATCCTGAGGGAAGACGTGGACGAAACCGTAAGGCGTCAGATCCGAGGCGATCTCCTCGAATGGCACGCGCGCCACCTCCTTTCCGCCGAGCCATAACCTGGCGCCCGGGATGGTGTAGCCCTTCTTCACGATGGCGTCGGCGAGATCGAGCTGCTCGTAGAGTTCGAGCGTCCGCGCATGGACGGCGAGCGCCCGGGATGTCGTGCCCAGACCCGCGGTCCTGTCGACGATGCGGACGGGGACGCCAAGCTTCGTCAGCCAGAGCGCCAGCACCAGTCCGGTCGGGCCTGCGCCGACGATCAACACGCGGGGATCTGTCATGGCTCTCCTTTCAACGCCGGCCCCTTGGCTTCCGTTCCTGCCGAACGGCGCTACGCCATCGCCGCCAGCGGCCCCGCCGGTCGCAAGGCGCCGACCGTCGTTCCGTTCCAGTTGACGAGCGGCGGGCGAACGTACGCGGCGAGCGCGTCGCCGAGATCGCCGAAGCGGGTGAGCAGCGTGGCCATCGTTACCTCTGCGGCGCGCTTTCCGCCGTCGTCCGCCTTGACCGCGAGGCCGAGGCCGAGGTCGGGCAGCGCCGCGCAATAGACGCCCTCGGCGCCCCCCTTGATGAAGACGCTGGGGCCAATGCGCGCCATCGACTCGGTGTCGAACCGGCCCTCGCCCGCAACCGCCCAGGGGGCGGCCGCGACCGCCGCGCGGATGCGACGCGCCGCCCGCCCCCGCTCCGGTCCGAGACCCGAGCCCGTCGCAAAGCGGGCGAAGCCGAACGCCAGAGCGTTCAGCGAAATGGCGAAGGAAGGAATCGAGCAGCCGTCGATCGCCGGCGTCTCGCGCTCGAGCGGCGCACCGCTGACGTCGGCAAGCGCCGCGGTCACCGCCCTCTGGACCGGGTGGTCCGGGCTGACGTAGCCCGCGGGCTCGATCCCCTCGGCGCAGGCGAGGCAGATGAAGCCCACGTGCTTGCCGGAGCAATTGTTGTGCAGCGCGGACGGACTTCGCCCGGCTTCGGCGAGCGCGCGTCCTGCCTCGTCGCTGATCGGCCAGTGGGCGCCGCATTCGAGCGCTCCCGCGTCCCGCCCGGCTTTGGCGAGCATGGCGGCCGCGAGCGCGACGTGCCGTTCCTCCCCGCCATGCGAGCCGCAGGCGAGCGCGATTTCGGCCTCGGCGAGAGCAAACGTGTCGGCGGCGCCGCTTTCGACGAGCGGCAGGGCCTGGAGCGCCTTCACGGCCGAGCGCGGAAAGACCGGCCGATCCAGGTCGCCGAAGGCGAACACGAGCCGCCCGTCCGCGTCGACGACAGCCCCCGATCCGCGATGCGCGGATTCCACACGCTCGCCGCGCAGGACTTCGACGACGACCGGATTCGCCATTGGGTCGGATCCTCCGAAGCAAAGCGGAGCGCAAAGACGCGAACACCCCAAAGTGTTCATTGCCACCCTTCCCGCCGGTCCGCTACTCAGTCCGGGAGTGAAGGAGGGCGTTTCGATGCGCGTGCGCGACGTGATGACCTATGGGGCGATCGGCCTGCCGGAGACTGCGACGATCGCGGAAGCGGCCGGGACGATGCTCGAGCATCGCATCAGCGCCGTCCTCGTCCACGACGCGACCCGCGCCCTGGCTGGGGTCGTCAGCGAGGGCGACCTCATGCGGCGCGCCGAGATCGGCGCCGAGCGAAAGCAGCCGCGCTGGCTCGAGAGCCTGCTGAGCGGCGGGCGGCTTGCCGAATCCTATGCCCACAGCCATGGACGCCGGATCGGCGAGATCATGACGCGGACGCTCATCACCATCCCCGAGGACGCCGCGCTCGGCGTCGCCGTCGATCTCATGCTGCGTCACGGGGTCAAGCGGCTGCCGGTGCTGCGCGGCGAGCAGGTGGTCGGGATCGTGTCGCGGTCCGACGTCCTGAAGGCGCTCGTCGCATCGCTGCCGAAGGCGGAGGGCGGCCATTCCGACGCCGAGATCAAGGCGTCGATCGAGGCCGAGCTCGACCGGCTCGGCTGGGCGCCGCGCGCCAGCGTGCGAGTCGCGGCGGTGAACGGCGCGGTCACCTTCGAGGGCGCGATCACCGACGAGCGGCTGCGCGAGGGCCTCAAAGTCGTCGCCGAGAACACGCCCGGCGTGACCGAGGTGCACGACCTCACCTGCTGGATCGAGCCGAATTCAGGGATCTATCTGCCCTCGGACGAGGAGGGCCGCCGCTGACCGGCGCCGCGAGGGCGCGTTCAGTAGTGTGCGTAGCCAGCCCGGATGGCGGCGCGCCGGGCGTAACGCGGATGGGAAAAGCCGGGTTCGGGGCCGTAGTGGCCGCCGCTGAGATACCAGGGAGCGGCGTAGACCTGATATCCGCCGATGGGGCCGCCGAACGGCACGCCGCCGTAGTAATAGCCGAAGTACGGCGCGCCGTCATAAGGCGCGACAGGCTGGTAGCAGCCCGCCAAAGCCGCCGAGGCCGCCACGATGGCGGCGATCGCCAAGGTTCGCTTGCCGGCCATAATCGCCCCCTTCAGAATGCTCAACTCTTTTGCCGCAAGACTACTCCTCGAACCGGCCGCCGGCAATTCTCCCGCGCCGATCGTTCTTAACGCCGGCGCGTCAGGGGTCGCAGCGCCAATGCTTCGGAGCGCGGGCGTAGACGCCATGGTTGGCGTCGAGATAGCGGTACCAGCCGCCGAGCGTATAGGAATGGGCGACATATCCGGCGCGGTGGCCCCCGGTATAGGGGCCGCCGTAGACGAGGCCGTCGGGGGTCTCTTTCCACCAGCCGCAATAGGGACCGGTGTTCCCGAGCTGGTAGCAACCCGACAGCGAGATCGAGAGGGCGACGAGAAGCGCCGCCGAAAGCCATTGTCGGCCGACCATGTCCCCCTCCTCTTGGGCGAGCCAAAAAAGACAGCCGCCCGTCCGGTCCCTCTTAAGCCGAAAGAAGAGATTCGGGCAATTCTCCGCGAGCGGGTAAGCGCCGGGGAGGCGTCTTAACACCGCTCTCGTGCCTCGAGGAGCCTGCGCAGCAGGCGTCTCGAAGGAGGTTCCAGATTGCGCCGACCGTGTCCGCTGGAGCGCCCTTCGAGACGCGTCGCCTGCGGCGCCGCTCCTCGAGGCACGAGGCCGTGGGTGGGGTGCTTGGCAGTTAAACAAAGGTGCTTTCCGGGCGCCGCCGGTTGTCAGACGCGCCGCCCCTCGCCCGCCTCGAAGAGCGCCCGGAGGCCCTCGCGATAGGTCGGATAGAGAGGGGAGAAGCCGAGGCGCGCCTTGGCCCTGGCGTTCGAGATCCGTTTCGTCTCGGCGTAGAAGCTCGCCGCCATCGGCGTGAGCCCAGCCGTCTCGAACGGCTCCTCCGGAGGCGGCGGGACGCCCATCAGCGACGCGGCGTAGGCGATCACGTCCTGCGGCGGCGCGGCTTCGTCGTCGGCGACGTTCCAGATCCCGCCTTCGAGGCCCTTCGTCAGCACGAGGCGCGTCATCTCGGCGATGTCGGCGACGTGGGCGCGGTTGACGACATGGCCGGGCTTGACGACACGGCGCGCCTCGCCCGCCGCCAGCCGTTCGAGCGCGTTGCGTCCCGGCCCGTAAATCCCCGGCAGGCGCAGGATGTCGACCTCGGCGCCCGCCGCCCGTCCCGCCTCGCGCCAGCGCGCTTCGTCTTTGAGCCGCGCAAGCGAGCGTGGCTCGCGCGTGAGGGTCGCCGCGGTCTCGTCGATGAACGCGAGCCCATGCTCGCCGTACACGCCGACCGTCGAATAAGTGACGATGCGCTCAAGATTCGGCGCGGCGGCGATCGCGCCCGCAAAATGATCGAGCGGCCCCTGCCCCGCCTCGCGCGGCGGGATGGAAACGACGATCGCCTCGGCGCGCGCGAGCGCCGCCTCGACGCCGGAATCGCCTCGCATCCCGTCGAAGGCGTAGGCGTCGACGCCGGCCGCGCGGAGCGCCACGACCTTGTCGGCCGAGCGCGCCGTGCCGGCGGGTTCGATTTCCGGCGCGCAGCCGATCAGCGCCTCGGCGCAATAGCCGACGCCGAAGAAGAAGGTTCTCACGTCGGCTCGCGATCGCGGGCGAAGCGGGACTCGCGCACGACCTCGCAGACCTGAAGGTGATAATCCTCGTAGAAGCGTTCGCGGCCGAGCGCCTTCGTGACGAGATGGTCGGGATGGCTCGCCCAAGCGTGCAGCGTCTCGGCGGAGTTCCATTCGAAGAGCGTCAGCCGCTCGCCGTCCGCGGCCACATAGGCTTTGTGCGACACATAGCCCGGCATATTCGTCGCCAGATCCTCCATGCGCTTCAGCGCCGCGGAATATTCCTCGCCGAGCCCGACCTCGGTACGGTGGGCGCGGAAGACGACGACGATCATGGGGCCCTCCGACTGCTGGTCGCAGGGATCGAAGCCATCCTCACGCTCTTGCCGGACACGGTCGCAGGCGCCTTTCCCTGCCGAGTTATTGAACCATCTCCCCCGTAAAGCGATCCCGTCCGCGCCAGAATTCGCAGACCGGACACCATGCGCCTTCGTAGTCGATTCCCTCCAGGTGAGGGCATCCGATTATCCGGTCGCTCATTGCGACCGAACGGACCTCATGCTCTTCAATGAACTCAAGGATCTCGCGCGCAATTTCGGAGTCGGCGCGGACGTCGCCTCGTTCAACGCTCCAGTTTCGCATTTCTTCCGGTTCTGTGTTCGCCGACAGCACGATCCCGACGGCGATCTTGGTCGCTTTGCTCAAATTCGGACCATAGAAGGCGATCGTTGCGACCGGCCAACCCCGCAACCCCTTCCTGGCCTTCTTGCTCAGGCGTTTGAGAAACCGATCGTTCAGCATATGGCGCCCTCCGGGCCGCCGATTTTGAACGTCATTAGGAGCCCACCCAATCGTCGGACAGCAGCTTCACGCCAAGGTTATGATGCGACGCTCGCGATCCGCGGCAAAGGCGAGGCACGCGCGAATATCGTCTTCAGTAAGCTCGGGGTAGTCCGTCAAGATTTCCTTGTGAGACATGCCTGCGGCAAGCCAGCCGAGCACGTCGGCGACAGCGATCCTCAGGCCGCGCACGCATGGACTGGCGCCGCGCTTGCCGGGCTCGATCGTGACAAACTGATGGTCGTCCATCGGGATCGCCTCGAAATGCCACGAGAAAGATAGCAGGCAGGCCCGGATACGTCATCTTGAGCGGGGGAGCCATACGTCGGCGCTCCACCGCTCCGTTTACCCCGCTCCCGCAAGCGGGAGAAGCAGTTCGCCCCCCTACTTCTTCTTCGGCAGATACAAATCCGTCAGCGTGCCGGCGAACGCCTCCGCCGACATGGCGAAGGTCTCCGACAGCGTCGGGTGCGGGTGGATGGTGAGGCCGATGTCCTCGGCCTCGGCGCCCATCTCGATCGCCAGCGCCGCCTCGGAGATGAGATCGCCGGCGTCCGTGCCGACGATGGCGCAGCCGAGAAGGCGATTGGTCTCCTCGTCCCACAATGTCTTGGTCAGGCCCTCGTCCCTTCCAAGCGCCAGCGATCGCCCGCTCGCCGCCCAGGGAAAGACCGCCTTGCCGTATTTGACGCCCTTCGCCTTCGCCTCCGTCTCGGTGAGGCCGACCCAGGCGACCTCCGGGTCGGTGTAGGCGACCGAGGGAATGGCGCGCGCGTCGAACACCGACTTGTGGCCGTTCGCCACTTCCGCCGCCACCTTGCCTTCGTGCGCCGCCTTGTGCGCCAGCATCGGCTGGCCGACGATGTCGCCGATGGCGAAGATGTGGTGGACGTTGGTGCGCATCTCGCGGTCGACGGCGATGAAGCCGCGCTCGTCGACCTTGACGCCAGCCGCCTCGGCCCCGATCGACTTGCCGTTCGGCCGCCGCCCGACGGAAACGAGCATGGCGTCGAAGGTCTCGCTGCCGGCCCCGTCCGGCCCCTCGTAGTCGACGACAATGCCCTGCGGCTCGGCTCTCACCGACGTCGCCTTCGTCTTGAGCAAAATCTTGTCGTAGTGCTTGGCGAGGCGCTTGGCCAAGGGCGCGACGATGTCGGGGTCGGCGCCCGGCATGAGTTGGTCGAGCATTTCGATGACCGTGACCCGGCTGCCGAGCGCCCGATAGACGGTCGCCATTTCGAGGCCGATGATGCCGCCGCCGAGGATCAGAAGCCGGCCGGGCGCGAAGCGCATCTCGAGCGCGGCGGTCGAATCCCAGATCCGCTTGTCGGCGGGAATGAAACCGGGCGCGACCGGCTCCGAGCCCGCAGCGACGATCGCCTTGGCGAAGCGCACCGTGCGCGGCCCCTCGGCTGTCTCCACGCGCAGCGTATTCGGCGAGGTGAAGGCGCCGGTCCCCTTGACGACCGTCACCTTGCGTTGCCGCGCAAGGCCCGTGAGGCCGGTCGTCAGACGGCGCACCACGCCGTCCTTCCACTCGCGGACCGCCGGCACGTCGATGACCGGCGGGCCGAAGGTCACGCCGTGCGCGGCCATCGCCGCGCTCTCGTCGATCACCTTGGCGACGTGCAGGAGCGCCTTCGAGGGGATGCAGCCGACATTGAGGCAGACGCCGCCGAGCGTCGCGCCCTTGTCGACGAGGAGAACC
Organism: uncultured Alphaproteobacteria bacterium; assembly: GCA_963829505.1. Classification (GTDB taxonomy): domain Bacteria; phylum Pseudomonadota; class Alphaproteobacteria; order Rhizobiales; family Beijerinckiaceae; genus Roseiarcus. The sequence goes on along the minus strand of CAWHIL010000003.1, from coordinate 794,778 downwards.
TTTTCGCCGAGGTCGGCGGCGCGGAAGGCCGCGGCGTAGCCGCCGGGCCCGGCGCCGAGCACGACGAGGTCGGCCTCGAAGTCGACGTGATCGGGCGGAGGCGGAGGCGGCGTCGGCTGCGCGGCGGGCGCCGGACTTGCGACCGCGCCCTCGACGGACGCATAGGTCGCGATCAGGGTCCCCTGGCTCACCTTGTCGCCGACCTTGATCGCGATGTCGCCGATCACGCCGTCGGCCGGCGCCGGCACGTCGAGCGTCGCCTTGTCGCTCTCGAGCGTGACGAGCGTCTGCTCCTTCTTCACCGCGTCGCCGGGCTTGACGTGGATTTCGACGACCGGCACGTCCTTGAAGTCGCCGATGTCGGGAAGGCGGATCTCTTGCGGCATAGTCCTTCTCCGGCTCAGACGGCGTTGCCGCAAACGGGGTACGTCGTCGACGGTTTGCGTCCCCGCCCCCCTTGTGGGGGCGGGACAGGGTGGGGGGTCGCGCTGACCGTCGTGGTTTGCGGCGCGGCGGATGCGGGCAGGCTGGGCGTGACCCCCCTCCTCAATCCTCCCCCACAAGGGGGGAGGAGGCCCGGCGCTCGCCGCTCAACGCTTGGCATGCAAACATTCATCAGAAAGCGCCCCTAGAGGATCACGCGCCGCATGTCTTCGGCGGTTTCGACGAGCCGGCGCATGAAGCGGGCGGCCGCCGCGCCGTCGATGACGCGGTGATCGTAGGAGAGGCAGAGCGGCAGCATCAGGCGCGGCCTGACGCTCTCGGTCGCATCGTCCCAGACGGGAACCTTCTTCGCTCGCACGACGCCGAGGATCGCCACCTCGGGCGCGTTGACGATCGGCGTGAAGGCCGTGCCGCCGATGCCGCCGAGCGAGGAAATCGTGAAGGTCGCGCCCTGCATCTCGGCTGGCGCAAGCTTGCCCGCGCGCGCCTTGTCGGAAAGCGCGCCGAGCTCGCGGGCGAGTTCGCCGACGCCCTTCTGGTCGACGTCCTTGATCACCGCGACGACGAGTCCGTCGGGCGTGTCGACGGCGACGCCGATGTGCCAGTACTTGCGCAGGACGAGCGAGCCGAGGTCGGGCGTCAGCGCGGCGTTGAAGTTGGGGAAGGCCTTCAGCGTCGCAACGGCGGCGCGCATGAGAAGCGGCAGCAGCGAGACGCGGTATGGCGTCTTGTCCTTCTTCGCCTCCTCGTCGAGACGCTTGCGGAACGCCTCGAGCTCGGTGACGTCGGCTTCGTCGGTGTGGGTGACGTGCGGGATATTGACCCACGAGGCGTGCAGGCGCGGGCCCGATATGCGCTTGATGCGCGACAGCGGAACGGTCTCGACCGGACCGAATTTGGCGAAGTCGACAACCGGGACCGCAGGCAGCGCGCCGCCGCCGGCGCCCGCCGCGGCGCCGTCCCGAGAGCGCCCCCTTCACGTCCTCGCGGGTGATGCGGCCATGCTCGCCGGTGCCCTTGACGTTCGTCAGATCGATGTCGAGTTCGCGCGCCAGGCGCCGCACGGCAGGTCCGGCGAAGACGCCCGAGAAATCGGGCTTGGCAGCCGTCGCGGGGGCGGGAGCGGATGCGGACGCCTTTGCAGCCGGCGGCTCGCTCGCCTCGGGCGGCGCCTTGGCGGGCGGCGAAGCTGCGGCGGCCTGCTTCGCCGGCGCCTCGGACGCCGCGGCCCCCGCCGCCTCGACGCGCGCGATCAGCGTCCCCTTCGACACTTTGTCGCCGACCTTGGCGACGATCTCCGCCACCTTGCCGGCGACAGGGGACGGCACGTCCATCGTCGCCTTGTCGGATTCGAGCGTCAGCAGCGATTGTTCGGGCTTGATCTCGTCGCCCGGCTTCACGAGCACCTCGATCACCGGCACGTCGTGGAAATCGCCGATATCCGGCACGCTTACATCGATTGTCGCCACCGGCGCCCTCCTTCGCGCGGACCTTGCATGGAATTCGGCCGATGAGGCGGGGGTCAGCTCCGCGCCGGATTGGGGCCGTCTGGATCGATGCCGTATTTGGCGATGGCCTCGGCCACCCGCTTCGACGGCAGCAATTGCTCGTCGGCGAGCGCCTTCAGGCTCGCCACGACCACGTGATAGCGGTCGACCTCGAAGAAGGCGCGCAGCCGCCGGCGAAAATCCGAGCGGCCGAAGCCGTCGGTGCCGAGCGCCTTGAAGCGCGCCGGCACATAGGGGCGCACGCCGTCGGCGATCACCTTCATGTAGTCGGTCGCGGCGATCACCGGCCCCTTGCCCCCTTTGAGCGCCTGGGTGACGTAGGGCGCGCGCGGCTCGGCCTCGGGATGAAGCATCGACCAGCGCTCGGCGTCGAGGCCGTCGCGGCGCAGTTCCGTGAAGCTCGTCACGCTCCATACTTCGCTCGAGACGCCGTGCTCCTCGGCCAGCATCTCGGCCGCCGCTTCGACCTCGCGCAGGATCGCGCCCGCGCCCATGAGGCGGACGCTGAGCGCCGACGCCTTGCCCTTCGGCGCCACGTCGCGCAGCTTGTACATGCCCCTGAGAATGCCCTCTTCCGCGCCTTCGGGCATGCCGGGATGGGGATAATTCTCGTTGAGCGTGGTGATGTAATAATAGACGTCCTCGTTGTCGACGAGCATCCGCTTCAGGCCCGCCTGGACGATCACCGCGAGTTCGTAAGCGTAGGTCGGATCGTAGCTGACGCAATTGGGGATGGTTGAGGCGAGCACATGGCTGTGCCCGTCCTCGTGCTGCAGCCCCTCGCCGTTCAAGGTCGTGCGGCCGGAGGTGCCCCCGATCATGAAGCCGCGGGTGCGCATGTCGCCCGCGGCCCAGGCGAGATCGCCGACCCGCTGGAAGCCGAACATGGAATAGTAGATGTAGAAGGGGATCATCGGCGTGTTCGAACTCGAATACGATGTCCCGGCGGCGATGAACGAGGCCATCGCGCCTGGCTCGTTGATGCCCTCCTGAAGGATCTGCCCCTTCGTGTCCTCGCGGTAGTACATGAGCTGGTCGGCGTCCTGCGGCCGGTAGAGCTGGCCGACCTGGCTGAAGATGCCGACCTGGCGGAAGAGCCCCTCCATGCCGAAGGTGCGGCTCTCGTCCGGCACGATCGGAACGACGCGGGCGCCGAGCTCCTTGTCGCGCAGCAGCGTGGTCAGGATGCGCACGAACGCCATCGTGGTCGAGATCTCGCGGCCCTCGGCGGTCGGTTTGAGGAGCGCGTCGAAGGTCGAGAGCGGCGGCACGGCGAGGGCTGCGCTCGTTCGCCGGCGCGCGGGCAGCGAGCCGCCGAGCGCGTCGCGGCGGGCGCGCAGATAGCGCGCCTCCTTGCTGTCCTCGGCAAAGCGCAGGAACGGGATCGTCTTCAGGTCCCCGTCGGAAACGGGGATCTGGAAGCGGTCGCGGAAGGCTTTCAGCGCATCGTCGCCGAGCTTCTTGGCCTGATGGGCGATCATCTGCCCCTCGCCCGCCGCGCCCATGCCGTAGCCCTTGACGGTCTTGGCGAGGATGACGGTCGGCTGCCCTTTGTGATCGACCGCCGCCTTGTAGGCGGCGTAGACCTTGAGCGGATCGTGGCCGCCGCGCGTCAGCGACCAGATCTGGTCGTCGGTCCAGTCCTCGACCATCGCCGCGGTCTCGGCGTAGCGGCCGAAGAAATGCTTGCGAATATAGGCGCCGTCCTTCGACTTGAAGTCCTGGTACTCGCCGTCGACGCATTCCTCCATGAGCTGGCGGAGCTTGCCGTTGCTGTCGCGGGCGATGAGCCCGTCCCAGCCCGAGCCCCACAGCACCTTGATGACGTTCCAGCCCGCGCCGCGGAAAGAGCCCTCGAGCTCCTGGACGATCTTGCCGTTGCCGCGCACCGGCCCGTCGAGCCGCTGGAGGTTGCAGTTGATGACGAAGATGAGGTTGTCGAGCTTCTCGCGCCCCGCAAGCGAGATCGCGCCGAGCGACTCCGGCTCGTCCATCTCGCCGTCGCCGCAGAACACCCAGACCTTGCGCTTCTCGGTGTCGGCGAGCCCCCTGCCCTGCAGGTAGCGCAGGAAGCGCGCCTGATAGATCGCCATCAGCGGCCCGAGACCCATCGAGACCGTCGGGAACTGCCAGAAGTCCGGCATCAGCCACGGATGCGGATAGGACGATAGGCCCTTGCCGCCGACCTCCTGGCGGAAGTTGAGAAGCTGCTCGTCGGTGAGGCGGCCCTCGAGATAGGCGCGCGCGTAGACGCCCGGCGAAGAATGGCCCTGGAAATAGATCAGGTCGCCGCCGTGGTCGTCGGAGGCGGCGCGCCAGAAATGCATGAAGCCGGTGTCGTAGAGGGTCGCGGCCGACTGGAAGCTCGCGATGTGGCCGCCGAGTTCAGACGATTCCTTGTTGGCCTTGACCACGATCGCGGCCGCGTTCCAGCGGACGTAGCGGCGGATCGACATCTCGATCTTGCGGTCGCCGGGATGGGGCGGCTCGGCTTCGGGCGGGATCGTGTTGACATAAGCCGTGTTGGCGGCGAACGGCAGTCGCGCCCCCTTGCGCCGGGCCGAGATCACCACCTGATCGAGGATCTCGTCGACCTTCCCGAGGCCCTCGAACGCCTCGACCGAATCGAGCGCGTCGAGCCATTCGTCGGTCTCGTCGCTGACCTTTCGCGCCCTGTCGTCCATGCGGCGGCCTCCCTGTGGTCGGAGCCTTGGCCCAGGCGCTCCTGACGAAAGTCGAACGCCTCTTGCCGCAGTCTCATGTCACGCGCCACGCAAAACCGCAATCGACCGGCGCGGCAGGGTCGCCATGCGCAAGGCGCATGGTTGGCGTCGGGTTATCGAGGGAGCGTCTGACCGAAGGTCAGTGGCCCGGCGGCCGCGGGCTCAGGCCGGGGCGTGCAGCGCGTCCGGGTGCGCCGGCGTGATGGCGACGCTCTCGCCGCAGCCGCAGGCCGAGGTCTCGTTGGGATTGCGGAAGGAGAAGCTCGCCGACAGCCGGTCGACGGCGAAATCCATCTCGGCCCCGAGGAGGAAGAGGATCGCCTTCGGATCGACGAGCAGGCGCACGCCCTTGTCCTCGACCACCTCGTCGAGCGGCGAGGCCTCGTCGGCAAGCTCCATCGTATAGGACATGCCGGCGCAGCCGCCGTTCTTCACCCCGACGCGCACGCCTGCGATCGGCCGTCCGGCCGCTTCGGTCAGATGCCGGACGCGAGCCGCGGCCGCGTCGGTCAAGGTCATCACCTGCCGGCGCAGGAGTTTGGAGCCCATTGCGATTCGTCTCCGTCGACCGGGGTCAAGGCCCGGCGCGTGATCCCCGATATAGCATCGGGGGGCGCCGTTTCACAGGGGGCGCCGGGTTCCGGGAGGCCGTCCCCCATGCTAACAGCGACGCCATGAGCGCCCGCCGCAAGCACGACGACGACCCCTACGACGCCCCGACCATGCACCGCTGGACGGCGAAGCACTATGTCGCGACCGCAATCCTCGTGCTGATCGTGATGGGGATGTTCGCCTACAGCTGGTCGTGAGTTACTCGCAAGTGGCTCCGAACGCTGACCTCGTCCTGAGGAGCCCGCGGAGCGGGCGTCTCGAAGGACGTTGGGTCGGGCAAAGCGTCCCCTCGGCAGGCTCGAGGCAGGCTCTTCGAGACGCGTCGCCTGCGGCGCCGCTCCTCAGGACGAGGTTGGCGAAGTGGCCCTCCTTCGGAGTTTCCGTCGTCGCGGCGCTCGCCTGCGCCTCGGCCTCCCCCGCGCCCGCCGAGACGCGCGTGCCAAGCTCCGTCTACGCCGCGCCGCAGACCCTGGTCGCGGTCGAGGGCGGGCGGCGGCTGAACCTCTATTGCGACGGCTCGGGCAGTCCGACCGTCATCCTCGACGCCGGCTCCGGCAACAGCATGGCGACCTGGCGGCGCGTCCAGAGCGAGATCGCCAAGGTCACCCGCGTCTGCGCCTACGACCGCGCTGGCCTCGGCTTCAGCGACGCCGCCGAGCGCCCGTCCGATCTCGTCAACATCGTCGACGACCTGCGCCGTCTCGTCGTCGCGGCGCGCATCGAAACGCCGTTCGTCTATGTCGGCCACTCGCTCGCCGGCGCCATCGGCCTCGTCTATGTCGCGACCTACCCGGACGACGTCGCGGGCGCTGTTCTGGTCGATCCGGCCTTCGCCGGCCAGTACGAGGCGATCGCGGCGGAGATGACGCCCGACGCGCGCGCCGCGATGTTTGCTTCCCTCGACCGGTCGCTCGACTTCCGGCGCGCCTGCCTCGAATTGGCCGGACGCGGCGAACTCGACGACCCGAAGACGCCCGAGGCGCACAAATGCCTCGTCATCGGCTGGGATCCCGACGCAATGTCGGACGAGGTTCTCGGCCGTACGATGGTCCACCTTCAGACCTTGCCGCGGGTGTGGGCGGCGCAGCTTTCGGAGGTAGAGGCCTTTGTTCCCCGCGACGGCCGCCCCGGCCCCGACAGCGCCGAGGTCGAGGCCGGCCACCCCTCCTTCGGCGACAAGCCGCTCGCCGTGCTGACGCGGGGCGTCGGCGAAGGCGCCCCGGGCGCCGCGCCCGGCAAAGCCGACGACATCTGGCGCGCTGGTCACGACCGGATCGCCGCGCTCTCGACCCGCGGCGACAACACGATCGTCCCCGGCGCGCGCCACTACATCCAGATCGACCGGCCGCAGGCCGTCATCGACGCGGTGCGCCGGGTCGTCGCCGTGGCGCGGCTGAGATAAGAAGACCTCGCATGTCACCCTCGCCCCCCTCCTCCGACGCAGACCTCCTCCGCCGCATCGCGGATGCGCTCGAGCGCCTCGCGCCCGCTTCCCCCGCAACGCCCGACTTCGCTGCGGCGGAAGCCTTCGTCTGGCGGGCCGAGCGCGGAACGCTCGCGCCTGTCGTCAAGGTCAACCGGGTCGAGCTGCCGCTTCTCAAGGGGATCGACCGGGTTCGCGACCTTCTGGTCGAGAACACCGAACGCTTCGCCCGTGGCCTGCCGGCCAACAACGCGCTTCTCTGGGGCGCGCGCGGCATGGGCAAGTCGTCGCTCGTCAAGGCGGCGCACGCCGCCGTCGGCGCCAGGCCGGAGGTCGCGGGCCGGCTCAAGCTCGTCGAGATCCATCGCGAGGACATCGAGGGCCTGCCGGCGCTCATGGGGATCCTGCGCGAGGCGCCGCAGCGCTTCATCGTCTTCTGCGACGACCTCTCGTTCGACGCGGGCGACGCCTCGTACAAGTCCTTGAAGGCCGCGCTCGAAGGCGGCGTCGAGGGCCGGCCGGCGAACGTCCTCTTCTACGCCACCTCGAACCGCCGCCACCTCCTGCCGCGCGACATGATGGAGAACGAGCGCGGCAGCGCCATCAACCCGGGCGAAGCGGTGGAAGAGAAAGTGTCGCTCTCCGACCGCTTCGGCCTCTGGCTCGGCTTCCATCATTGCAGCCAGGACGACTACCTCGCCATGGTCCGGGCCTACGCGACGCATTTCGGCCTCGACGCGCCGGCCGACGAGATCGCCGCCCAAGCGCTCGAATGGGCGACGACGCGCGGCTCCCGCTCCGGCCGCACCGCCTGGCAGTTCACCCAGGATCTGGCCGGCCGGCTCGGCAAGCCGATCGGCTAACCCGGCAGCCCGCCTGTAGGCGCGCTCGCCGAGCGCGCCCGCGGGGTCGGCGACCCCGCCTACACCGCCCCCGCTTGTAGGCGCGCTCGCCGAGCGCGCTCGCGGGGTCGGCGACCCATACGCGCTAGGATAACGCTGGACACGAAGAATCGAGGTGTGATTCATCGGAGAGATGCTTGATTCGGCGTCTTTTCCGCTCAACGACTGGTCGCGTCAGATTGACGATCTGTTAGGCGATTTCGACATTGACGAATCCGCGCGTTTGTCCGGGGCCTTGGTTCGCAGGCGCGGCGTCCCGAGCGCCCGGGCTCTCCTGCATCTGGCGCTGGCTCGGGGACCGGGCGGGCTTTCGTTGCGTCAGACTGCGGCTTGGGCGCATGTTGCGGGGGTCGCCGATCTGACCGACGCGTCGCTTTGCGATCGGCTGCATCAATCCTGCGACTTCCTCGGCGCGATCGCTGCGGCCATGTTGCGTTTTCGCCCGGATGCGCCGGCGCGCTGGACCGGCCGCAGCGTGCGGATCGCCGACGGGACGTGCGTGAGCAAACCCGGCGGCAAATACGGCGTGTCGGGAGCGGATTGGCGCATTCACGCCGTCTATGATCTCGGCGAGGGCGCCTTCAGCCATTTCGACGTTACGGACGGCCATGGCGCCGAGGCGCTGGATCGCGGCGCGCCAATCGCCGGGGAGATCCGCATCGCCGATCGCGGCTACGCCAACGCCAAGGCGATCTGCCGCTTCATGGCGGCGGCCGAAGGAGTTGACTTCGTCGTCCGTGTGCGTTGGAGCGCCTTCAGGCTGCGCGATCGCGAGGGCGCTCCTTTCGACCTGATCGAGCGTCTGCGAACGCTGCCGCCCGACCGTGAGATCGACGACGTTTCCGTCCTGATCGCCGGCGTCGGCGAGCCCATGCCGGCGCGTCTCGTCATCCGACGCAAGGCCCCGGAGCACGTCGAGGCCGAAATCAGGCGGCTGCGCCGCATGGCGGCCAAGAACAACAGAGAGCTCCACCCCAGCAGTCTCGTGGCCGCCGAGTTCGTCGTTCTCGCGACGTCTCTCGACGCCGCTTACTCCGCCGAGGACATCCTCGGACTCTATCGTCTGCGCTGGCAGATCGAACTCGCCATCAAGCGGCTCAAAAGCCTGCTGCACATCGACAAGCTGCCCGCCAAGACCGAGCGAGGCGGCCGGTCATGGCTCTACGCCCATCTCATTCTCGCCATCGCCGTCGACGCCAGCACCCAGGAGATGCTGGACTCTTTCCCCTCAGGACCTGGCTGATCTCCGATACCGCCCCTCGCGCTGGCGCGCCTGCAAGACAGTCGCCCTCGTTCTCACCCTGTCGATGTTCGGATCGCTCAGCCTAGCCGACCTCCGCTGCGCCCGCGTGCGCTTCCATCGCCTCCTCGCAGACCCTCCACGACGTAGGAAAAATCAGTCGATCCGACCCATAAATCGCTTATCCTAGCGCATATGGGTCGGCGACCCCGCACTACAGCCCTCCGGAAACTTCGGGCTCTCTCGGGCGTTATGGCCGTTGACCGTGGAACCCGGAGGACCCCATGCCCGAGCATACGCACCTGAACGCGCTCTACACCGCAATCGTCGACGCAAGGAACGGCTACGGCGAGGCGGTCGAGGATGCGACGCGCGACGACATGCGCACTCTGTTCGAGAACATGATCGCCCTGCACGAGGGCGCGCTGAACGAACTGCGTCCCGAACTCGAGGCCCGCGGCGTGAAGCCGAACGACGACGGCTCGTTCATGACGACGGTCAACGAAACCGTCGTCTCGGTGCGCTCCGCCCTCACCGGCCTCGCGGAGAATGCGCTCTCCGCGTTCGCAAGCGGCGAGGAGCGCATCCTCAAAAGCTACGACCGGGCGATCGAGGAGGCGGCCGGCGATGCGCCGCTCGCCGAGACGCTCACGCGCCAGCGAGCGGCGCTCGCCGCCCATGTCGGAGAAATGCTGGCCGCGGCGGAAAAGCGGTCATAGCCGTGCGCGGGCGGCTTTCGATGGCGGCGGCGAGCGCCTGCGTTCCCCCTACAGATCCACAATGCGGCACGACACCGGCGCGCTCTCGTCGAAATAGACGACGGCGCAAATGCGATGGTAGCCGTCGGCGACGATGAGCGGGATTCCGTTCGGGGCCTGGCCTCGGACGAGAAGCACCGGCGGCAGGGACTTCTCCTTCCCGATCCGCTTGAGGTCCTTGTCGACCTGCCGTTCGTCTCGGGGCAGGAGCGGCAATTGGGAGGCGCGCAGGAGATCCTTCGCGGCATGGTCGACCGCCCCGGCGGCGCGGAAGCCGCCGACCAGCGCCGCCGCCCGACGATCCGGCGTCAGCAGCGACAGGTATTTACGCGCCGCGTCGAGATCGTCATCCTCGACCTCGTCCGACCATTTGAGCTTGCTCATGGCTGATGTCTCCAGCGACCCTTCGCGCCGTCTTCGGGGCGGCGAGGGCCGAGAGTTCGGGATATCGAGCGCGCGACACGCGCGTTCAGGCAGGGTCTCGCGGACGGCCCGGCTTGTCCAGCGAGCGCAGCGAAACGGGGCGAGGCCGACACGGGTGAAGACTTCTGATAAAGAGAATTTCTGTTGACCGGATTGAAGACTTCATGGTATACAGAAAGGGCTGTTTGACATGGCGCAGGTCTCCTGAAGGCAGGTCTCCTGAAGGCCGCCGCGACCACAATCCGCGAGGCCTCTTGTAGGCGCGCTCGTCGAGCGCGCCGGCGGGGTCAACGACCTGGTCAGCGACCCCCCCCTACATCGGCCTGAGAAGTGGCCCGGTGACGTCGCCCGGAAAAACCGCTGCAAGCGCCTGAAATCATTCAAAACCAGCCCGGGTTGTCCAACCGGCCAGATTGCCGGGCGGCGCGCTTGTAGGCGCGCTCGTCGAGCGCGCCGGCGGGGTCAGCGACCTGGTCAGCGACCCCGCCCTACATCGGCCCGAGAATTGGCCCCGGCGAAGTCGCCCGGAAAAACCGCCGCAAGCGCCTGAAATCATTCAAAACCGGCCTGGGTTTGTCCACCCCGGCCAGATTGCCGGGCGGCGCGCTTGTAGGCGCGCTCGTCGAGCGCGCCGGCAGGGTCAGCGACCCCGCCCTACATCGGCCTGAGAACTGGCCCCTGTGACGTCGCCCGGAAAAACCGCTGCAAGCGCCTGAAATCATTCAAAACCAGCCCGGGTTGTCCAACCGGCCAGATTGCCGGGCGGCCCGCCTGTAGGCGCGCTCGTCGAGCGCGCCGGCAGGGTCAGCGACCCCGCCCTACATCGGCCTGAGAACTGGGCCCTGTTACGTCGCCCGGGAAAGCCGCTGCAAGCGTATGGAATCATTCAAAACCAGCCCGGGATCCCGGGGGCGCGAAAAAGGCGGCGGGCCTTTCCTGGGACCCGCCGCCTAACCGCCGACCGGAGAGTTTTTTCTGGAGGGCCCCCGGCGGCTCCTTGAGAAGTCCAGGCCTGGCGGCCGGACCTTCTGCTCCCGCCGTCAGAGGCCGGCGAGATAGCTCGTCGGATCGACCGGGGTCGAACCCTTGCGGAGTTCGAAGTGAAGCTGGGGCGCGTTGACGTTGCCGGTGTCGCCGGACTTGGCGATGATCTGGCCGCGCTTGACCTGCTCGCCGCGCTTGACGTCGAGTTCGCCGTTGTTGGCGTAGGCTGTCACATATCCGTTCGGATGCTTGATGAGCACGAGGTTGCCGTAGCCCTTGAGCCCGTCGCCCGAATAGACCACGACGCCGTTCTCGGCGGCGCGCACCGAGGTTCCGGCCGGCACCGAGATGTCGATGCCGTCGTTGCCGCCAGCCTTGAAGCCCTGGATGATGCGGCCGCGGGCCGGCCAGCGGAATTCGGGGTTCGAGCCGGACGCGTCGGCCTCGGCGGAGGTGACGGGATCCTTGGCGCTCGCCGCCCTCGGGTCGATGTTCGCGGTCGGAGAATTGTCGACGCCATGCTTCTTCGCGTCCGCCGTCTTCGGCGCGTCGGTCGTCACGGGCGCCGGCTTGCCGGCGTCCGACTTGCCGGCATCCGACTTGCCGGCATCCGACTTGGCGAGGTCCCCCTTGCCGGGCTTCGCCGCGTCCGCCGCTTTGGTCGCGTCGGACTTGTCGGCCGTCTTGTCCTTGCCGGTCTTCTCCTTGCCGCTCGTCTCGCCGGCGTCGGCGCTCTTCTTGACCTTGGGCGTGTCGGCCGGGGCGCGGCTCGCAACCGCCTTGCCGCCGGCGCTGTAGACCGGAACCACGAGGCGCATCCCGCCCTTGACGTCGGAAGCGCTCGCAAGGCCGTTGGCGCTGAGAAGCGCAGCCGAAGGGACGCCGTAGCGGCGCGACAGCGTGTCGAGCGTCTCGCCGCTGCCGACCACGACCGGCGTGCCGCCGGTGGCGCTCCAGCCGTTCGACGATCCGCCGACCGCCTGCGAAGCGGCCGATCCGGCCGGGGGCAACGATGCGCTCGCCACGCTCCCGGGGGGCGCGAGCGGCGCCGAGGACACCTGCCCCGCGGGGGCCGCGGTCGAGGACGGCGTCGCCTGAGCGGTCGGCGATCCGCCGAAGGGATTGGCGAAGGGGTTCTGGTCGAACCGCGACACGTCGGCCGAGCATCCGGCCAGCCAGATCAGAGCGAGGGCGGTCAGGCCAAGACGCGGAAGGGCCCGCCCCTCGAGAAACGCAACGCGATTACTCATTGATGCCGAACCCGTGTCACGCGACTGAAGATCGTCACGCAATGTGGAGCATGCGAGTTAAGACAAGGTTTAAGATGAATCTCCCATGAGGACTTACGGCGAGAACTTGCCGCGGAAACTGGGGCATGCCGGGCGTGCGCCGCCTGCCTTCCTCTTGGGCCGACCGGCGGAGGATTTTAGCGGCGATGCTCTTAGAGCGCGCGCGAGAGGCCGTGCTCCAGCGGACGCAACCCCCGGGCGCGTCCGAACTGCGTCACATGCGCCGGTCCGTCGGGGCCAAGCGTCAGGCGGACGATTCGCTGCTCCGCCCGCTCGGGCCCTGCGAGCGCGACGACCAACGCGCCCTCGGGCGCGAGCAGATCGAGGAGCGCCCGGACCGGCGGCTCGATGACGCCGTGGGCGATCACCTTGTCGAACCGGCGGCCGGCGACGTGGCGTTCGAACCCGTCCGCCCACAGGATCTCGACATGGGGCAGCCCGAACGCTCGAATGCGCGCCGAGGCCTCGACAGCGAGCGTCTGAAAGCGTTCGAGCGACACGACCTCCTTCGCGAACTGCGCCAGCAAAGCCGTGCAATAGCCTGTTCCCGTTCCGATTTCACAGACGGTGTCGCTCGCTTTCAGGTCGAGCGCGGCGATCATCGCGGCGATGGTCGAGGGCGGCGGGGAGGTCTGGCCGCAACCGATCGGAAGCGCGATGTCGCGTCCCGAGATGTCGGCGAAGCGCTGCGGCATGAAGAGGGCGCGCGGCGCCCGCTCGAGGGCGCGCAAAAGGTTGAGGCTCTCGACCCCGCTCGCGCGCATCGCCAGGGTGAACTGGGCGCGCTCTTCCGCTTCAGACGCGCTCACACGCTTTTTGCGCCTCCGCCGCGCTCAACGGGCGCTCCAACGACCAGGCGGCGATCCGGTCAGCGAATTCGCGAACGCCTTCTCCAATCTTAGCCGGGATTCGTCGTCGGTAAGGTCGAGCAGGAGCGGAGTAACCGAAATCTTGCGCTCGGCGAGCGCGGCGAGGTCGGTGCCGTCGTCGAAGCGGATGTCGCCGCGCTGGAACATGAGCCAGAAATAGGGAAAGCCCCGCCCGTCCCGCCTCTGCTCGACCCGCATCAGTTCGGCGTTCCGCCGGCCCTGGCGGGTGAAGGCCACGCCCTCGACCTCGCCAGCCGGGCAGGCCGGAAAATTCACGTTGACCAGGCCGCCGGGAGGGATGCCGGCCGCGAGGAGCTTGCGGATGAGGGGGGCGGCGTGGACCTGGGCGGCGTCCCACTCGATCGCCGGCCGGCCGACCCCGGCGTAGGCCTGCGACAGGGCGATCGAGGGAACGCCGAGCATCGCGCCCTCCATCGCGCCGGCGATCGTGCCGGAATAGGTGACGTCCTCGGCGACGTTCTGGCCGCGGTTCACGCCCGACAGCACGAGGTCGGGACGCTTGTCGGCCATGATCATGCGCACCCCCATGATCACGCAATCGGTCGGCGTTCCCTTCACCGCATAGTGCCGGGGGCTGATTTCGCGCAGGCGCAGCGGATCGCTGAGCGACAGCGAATGGGCGACGCCGGACTGGTCGCTCTCCGGCGCGACGACGAAGACGTCGTCCGACAGTTCGCGCGCGATCGCTTCGAGCACCGTAAGCCCGGCGGCGTGGACGCCGTCGTCGTTGGTCAGCAGGATTTGCATGGGGTCCTCTTTCGCGAGGCGCTATACCGCCGGGGCCGGCGGGGCGCAAAGGCGCCGGGAGGCATTACGCGCACGATATGAATATTGGCTGTCGAGGGAGGGCGGCGGCCCAACTGTCCGGCCGACGCGCTTCCCGTTGTTCTTCCTGCTACACTTGGTGCGTTAGTGGATGCTCTAGTAATAATCAGGCGTTAACCCCGCCGTCTTTGCGGAGTTTCTAGCCTGCGTTGCCGATTTGCCACAGTCGGTACCGAATTTCGCCGTACCGAGCCTCGGGGTGAACACATTCGTTGACCGTGCACTCCGCCGCGGCATACCGTTGAGGCAAGATTCGGCGCCCTGCTTCGCAGGCAAGGGGAGACCTCATGCGCACTGCTCTACTGATCGGGACCGCGATTTCCGCCCTGACCGCCGCGTCCGCGTTTGCCGCCGACCTTCCGACGAAAAAGGCGCCGCCGGCGCCGATCGTGGTCGTCCCGTTCACCTGGACCGGGTGCTATGTCGGCGCCGAGGGCGGCTTCGGCTGGGGCAAGGAAAAAGACAATTTCGACTATCCGCTGTATTATCTGTCGGAACCGCCGGTGAGCGTCAGCAGCGCAGGCGCGCTGACCAACTCGGTTACGACTTTCTCAAGCAGCAGCGGCGACCCCCTGATCGGGACGAGCATCGGCGGCGGCGGGTTCAACGCCAGCGGCGGCAAGATCGGCGGCCGGGCCGGCTGCAACTATCAGGTCAACCAGTTTGTGTTCGGCGGCGTCGTCGACTTCGAGTGGAGCGGCATCCGGGGCACAAAGACCACGACGTGGAACAATAACGTCACGACCTATGGCGTCGAGGGCGTTTCGACAACCTCCAGCCAGCCTGGTTATACCCATCTGTCGCTCCAGAACGACTGGCAGGGCTCGATCCGCGGCAATGTGGGCTGGGCGTTCGACCGGCTTCTGATCTACGCCACGGGCGGCGCCGCCTTCGCCGAAATCAAGTCGTCATGGTCCGTCAGCGACCCCTGCGCGGGCGCCTATCTCGGCAGCGATCCTTACAGCTGCAACTTTTATCAGTCCTCCAACGGCTCGAGCGGCCCTTTCAACACCGGGTGGTGGGGCGGTTCGCAGAGCAAGACCGTCTGGGGCTGGACCGTCGGCGGCGGCGTCGAATACGCCATCGACAACCACTGGAGCATCCTTGGCGAAGTGCGCTACGTCAGCTTCGAACACGTCAACGTCGCATTGCCCCTCAGTTTCTATCAGACGCGTGTGGGGGTTGGCAGCGGCGGCGAGTTCGGCGTGTTCGGCTACAACGCGAGCTTCAACGAAATTCTGGCGCAGGTCGGCGTCGACTATCGCTTCTGAGTTCGCTCGCCGATTGGAAGAACCCCGCCCCCGGGCGGGGTTTTTCATTGGATCCGGTCAGTCCGCCATCGACAGGAACAATTCGTACGCCTTGCCGCTGGCGACGTTGTTTTCGATGCCGTCGACGAACTCGACGCTCGTGCCGTGGTCGGGCAGCTTTTCCGCGACAAAGGCCTCGAGGGCTTGGACCTGAGCGGGGCTCGGCGGCGCCGCGGCGACCATCTTGAGGACGATTGTCTGCCTGCTTGTCTGAACGAGTTGCCACTCGCGGAACTCGAGGATCGCCCGCAGGTTCCGCGCGTTGAAGTAAAGACCTGGTGAAAAGAGATCGCCGTTCGGCCGCCGCATGAGGTTTCGCCTCCGCCCGATCACCGCGTCGAGCCGCCTCAACCCCGCCGCCCGCTTGCCGCTGGCGTTTGAGAACCGGACGTAGTCGCCCGGAGCGTAGCGGATCAGCGGCATGGCGAAGGCGTAGAAGGGCGTCGCCACCAGGCGGATCGGCCGGGCCGGATCGGGCGCTGCGACCGGTCCCTCGATGAGCATCGCCTCCTCGAAAATGCGTAGCCGGCCGTCGGCGCCTTCGCCGGCGATCGGTCCAAGCTCGCTCGTCGAGTAAAGATCGATGACCTTTGTGCGGATGGCGCGCTCGATCCGCCGCCGCTGGTCCGCCGTCAACACTTCGCCAGCTGTGACGAGCGCTGCGATCTCCGGAAGACCCTGTCCGCCCGCCGCCTCGGCCCAACCGACCGCGATGCTTGGCGCAACGACGACGTGGGTGACATGGCTCCGGCGTACGAACGCGACCTGTTCGGCCATGCTGAGGCCGCCGGGCATCTTGACGATGCCGGAGCCCGGCGGTCCGCCGGCGCCCTTCGCGCCGTGCAACAGCAGACGTCGCGGCGGCCAGGCCCCATGCCAGCGAAAGATCCGGTTCAGCAGCGCCTCGGAGGCGACCGACTGGAGCGCGGTGCGCCGAAATCTGAGCGGCATCCCGGTCGACCCCGAGGTCATGCTGTCTTCGACCGGGCCGACATCCGGCGGAACGCTCTGGGCGCGAAGCGCCTCCTCGTTGTCATGCGCCTCCGCGCGCGTCAGGATCGGCACGTCGCTCCAGCCGGCGAAGTCGAACGCGCCGTCGGCGCGGAACAGAGGCTTCAGCCGCTTCGAGTTCGCGATAGAACGGAACCTGCGTGTCCGCGTGCCGGATGAGGCGCTCGATGAGCGCCGTCTGACGGCGCACGACTTCGCCGCGCGTGAAGTGCTGGCTCGCCTCGAAGGCGGTCGTGAGCTGATCGAAGACGAAGTCGGCCGGCCATACGTTCATGTGAGCGCCTTCAAAACCGTTGCGCGCCCCGCCCGCGGACACGCTCGCGAGCGGCGCTCTTACACCCTCCCGTCTTCGAAGCGGGAATAGAAATAGGCTTCGACGTCGGCGGCGAGCGCGCCGTCGGGATCGGCCCACCTCCAGGTCCCGTTGTCGGCGAGTTTCAAGTCCCGCGCGGGATCGAAATCGTGCTTCGCCAGGATGCCGTAGCGCTTCCGGTAGCCGCGGTCGGGAAAGTCGCCGTGCCAGAGGTGCCAGGCTCTCTGGTCGAGCGACGCGATGTGACGAAAGAGCCCGGCCTCTCTGGCGCTCCCGGCCCAGGCGAGGGCCGCGGCCCTGTGCTTGCCGGTGACGTTCCGCGAGCTGAGATGGACGTCGAGCTTGCCGAGCGCTGTGGTGACCTGCACGGCGTCGCCGCCGCCCACGACCGATCTGTCGAAGTGTCCGCAGGCCGCGACGACGTCCCTCTGCGCCGCCCAGGCCATGCCATAGACCGTGTGCCGGTCGATGAGCGCATAGTAGCGCTCCGTGCCCCAGGCGGGCAGCGCCCCGCTGAGCTTTGTTTCGTTCGCCTCGAACATTCCGTCGCGCAGCGCGCTTGCGAGCGAGACGCCGCAGAACAGCGGAGCAAGCTCCCGGCACACTTCCGGCGAGGCGACTTGCGGATCGAGGTCCTTCGGCAGATGGGCGACCGTGTCGAAGAGCTGCACCATGCCGCCGCTCTCGTCGAGCCGGGCCTTTGCAGCGGCGGGCCAGTCGGGGTCGTCGAAGATGAGGTCGGCGTCGATCCAGGCGACATAGCGCACATGCGCGGGCAGCCGCGCGACGCCGATATTGATCAGCCGCTCCTTCTGCCAGATCCGGTCCTCGCCGGTGAGGCTGACGAGGATGTCGGCGTCGCCCGCATTGAGCTGATGCGCGCCCGCCCTTGCCAGTTCGACCGTCAGAAGCGGCGTTTGCAGGTTTCTGCGGAAGGCGCGGTAATTCTCGAGCCGTCTCCTGTACCCGATAGGGTTGAAATAGGCCGCGACGCCCCAAAGGGTCTCGGAGCTCAAGGATCTCGTCGCGAGCGAATTCACTGCTGAGCCTCTCCATCTTCGACCCACGCGCGTCCGATAGGCGCCGGTCGGCCATTAGCGCAGCGCCACGGATGATCGACTCCAGATTCGAGGAAGACGCCGGCCAGGTGAGCCTGTTGCGCCCAGACCTCGGCGGCGCAGCGAGGTCCGATCCACAGCAAAGCGGAATGACGTAACCCTCTCGGGCGCACATGAATACGTCAGACCCTCCCGTCTTCGAATCGGGAGGAGAAATAGGCTTCGACATCTGCGGCGAGCGCGCCCTTCGGATCGGCCCACGCCCAAGTCCCGTTGTCCGCCAGACGAAGGTCGCGGTCCGGGTCATAGTCGTGCCAACTCAAAATCTCGAGGCGCGAGAGATAGCCCCGATCGGCGATTTCGCCGTGCCACAGATGATACGCACGCCGGTCGAGCGACGAGACGCTTTGAAACAACCCTGTGCGGCGGGCCGTCTTCGCCCAGGCGTGGGCCGCAGCCCGGTATCCCCGCGGAAGGTCGTATTTCACCAGATATTCCTCATCCAGCATGTCGCAGGACGCCTGGATGTGGACGGTATCGCCGCCGCCAACGATCGCCTTGTCGAAATGTCCGCACGCCTCGATGATGTCGCGTCGCGCCGCCCATGCTTTTCCGTGAGAAACCGACTTGCCGATCGATGGGTCGACCGATCGCAGGTTCGCATTCGGATTGGGCTTGACGATTCCGGCGCTCAGCGCCCGGGGAAAGGAAAGCTTCACAAATAGCGGGGCGACCTCGCGGCAGAGAGCGGGCGACGCTGCGCGCGGATCAAGGTTGTCAGGCATGTGCGCGGCCGCGTCGAAAAGCTGAACCATGCCGCCCGCTTCGTCGAGGCGCCTGCGCGCCGCGGCGGGCCAGTCCGGGTCATCGAAAATAAGGTCGCAGTCGCACCAGGCGACATAGCGGGCATCGTCAGGCAGGCGCCCGACGCCGATATTGATGAGCCGCTCCTTCTGCCAAATCCGGTCTTCGCCTGTGAGGCTCACGACGATCTCGGCGTCGCCGTCGCCCAGTCGATGCGCGCCGGGCCTGGCGAGTTCGACCACCAGCAGCGGCGCCTGCAAGTTCCTGCGAAAGGCGCGGAAGTTCTCAAGACGTCGCCGGTATCTGACAGGGTTGTAGTAGGAGGTGACGACCCACAACGTGTCAGTCACGCGGTCCCCGCATCAATCTGGATCATCGCCGAATTCCAAACGAGCGCTCGGGCCGATGGCCCGCCGCCAAATCGATCGCTCCTTGTCGGGCTGAGCGAGAGGGGCGCGCGCCTCAGCTCTGCTGAACAGCGACTGAAATTTGGCCGGCCAGCTCAAGCTCACCCCTCGCCGTCCTCGCGACGGGAGCGGAAATAGGCCTCGACGCCGGCGGCCAGCGCCCCATGCGGATTGGCCCATCTCCATGCGTCGTTGTTGTCGCGTTCGAGGTCCCGCTCCGGATCGTAGTCGTTCTCGATGAGAATGCACATTCGTGCAAGATAGCCGCGGTCGACGAGATCCCCGTGCCACAGATGATAGGCGCTTTGCTCGAGCCAGGAGACGTTTCGAAACAGTCCCGCCTGGCGCGCCCTTTCCGCCCACGCGTGGCCGGCCGCCCTGTAGCGTTCTGGAAGCCCGTAGGTGAAGAAATACTCCTCGTCGAGCGTGCCGTATGCCGCCTTCACATGCACCGTATCGCCGCCCCCGACGATCGCCTTGTCGAAATGCCCGCAGGCCTCGATGACGTCGCGCCGCGCCGCCCATGCGTTTCCGTGGGAGGCCGACTTGCCGACCCTGTCGTCGCGACGCGCCAGATCCGCCGTGGAATGGATCGGGATCCTCCCCTCGCGCACGGCGATCGCGTAAGCAGGCTGGGTGAAAAGAGGTGGAACCGCGCCGCAGATAACCGGCGTCGCCGACCGCGGGTCCAGTTCGCGCGGCAGGTGGACGGCCATGTTCAGCAGTTGAACCATTCCGCCGTCCTGATCGAGACGCGCCTTCGCCGCGGCGGGCCAGCCCGGGTCGCTTAACACGAGGTCGCAGTCGACCCAGGCGACATATCGGACGTGGTTCGGCAGTCGCCGGACGCCGATATTCAGCAGCCGCTCCTTCTGCCAGATTCGATCCTCGCCTGTGAGGCTCACCAGAATGTCGGCGTCGCCGTCCTTAAGTTCGTGCGCGCCGGGCCTCGCCAGTTCGACCGTCAGCAGCGGCGCCTGCAGGTTCCGGCGAAAGGCGCGGTAGTTCTGGAGCCGCCTCTTGTACCCCGCGGGATTGAAGTAGGTGGTCACCACCCACAGGGTTTCCGAAGTCACTGCGCCCCCTTAAACGATCGGAACGGAATCAATAGCCAGGACAGGCCTCGCCGGAAAGCCACGATCGTGCGTCGGCGGCCGAATTCAACGGGCGAGGGCTGCGTCACACGGCGCGCTCGATCCGGGTCCGCCCGCCCATGTAGGGCTTGAGGGCTTCGGGGATCGCGATCGAGCCGTCGGGCTCCTGATAGTTCTCCATGACCGCGATCAGCGCGCGCCCGACCGCGACGCCCGAGCCGTTCAGCGTATGGACGAAGCGGGTCTGCTTCGCGTCTGCCGCCTTCGAGCGCGCGCCCATCCGCCGCGCCTGGAAGTCGCCGCACACCGAGCAGGACGAGATCTCGCGGAACCGCCCCTGCCCCGGCAGCCAGACCTCGATGTCGTAAGTTTTTCGCGAGGCGAAGCCCATGTCGCCCGTGCACAGCGCGACGGTGCGAAAATGCAGGCCGAGGCGCTTCAGCACCTCCTCGGCGCATCGGGTCATGCGCTCGTGCTCGTCGCGCGCAAGCTCCGGCGTCGTGATCGAGACGAGCTCGACCTTCCTGAACTGGTGCTGGCGGATCATGCCGCGCGTGTCCTTGCCGGCGGCGCCGGCTTCCGCCCGGAAGCATAAGGTGCCGGCGGTGAATCGGAGCGGCAGCGCCTTCTCGTCGACGATGCTCTCGCGCACCAGGTTGGTCATCGGCACTTCGGCGGTCGGGATGAGTCCGAAGCGACTGGCCTTGATGGCCGCCAGCGGATCGGCGTCGCCGGCGGCGATCGCCTTCAGGCTGTCGCCGGCGAGCGTCCAGAACTGATCCTCCTCGAACTTCGGCAACTGCGCCGTACCGAACATCGCCTCGTCGCGCACCAGCACCGGCGGCTCGATCTCGGTATAGCCGTGCTCGGTCGTGTGGAGGTCGAGCATGAATTGCTCGAGCGCGCGGGAGAGACGGGCGAGCGCGCCCTTCAGGACGACGAAGCGGGCGCCCGAGAGCTTGGCCGCGGTCTCGAAGTCCATGAGGCCGAGCGCCTCGCCGAGTTCGAAATGCTCCTTCGGCTTGTTCAGGCCAGAGAGCGCGGGCGGCGCGCCCCATCTCCGCACCTCGACGTTGTCGTGCTCGTCCTTGCCGTCGGGGACGTCGTCGAACGGCAGGTTCGGGATCTCCGCGAGCTGTTTGTCGAGCGCGTCATTCGCCGCGCGCTCTGTCGCTTCGAGTTCCGGCATCGTCGCCTTGAGGCCGGCGACCTCGGCCTTGAGAGCGTCGGCCGCCGCAGCGTCCTTCCGCGCCATCGCGGCGCCGATCTCTTTCGAGGCCGCGTTGCGCCGCTCCTGGGCCCGCTGCAGGTCGAGGATGGCGGTCCGGCGCGTCTCGTCGAGGGCGATCAGATGTTCAGCGCGGGGCGCGAGGCTCCGCCGCGCGAGGCCTGCGTCAAACGCTTTCGGGTTGTCGCGGATCGCCTTGATGTCGTGCATTGAGTCACCTGAGGGGGGCCGTGGGCCTGCGGATCAGCCAATCGCCGAGGACGTTGAGCGCGAGGCCCGCCATTACCAGACACCCGCCGGCAAGCTCAATCCCGCGCATCGCCTCTCCGAAGACGAGCGCGCCCGCGACGATGCCGACGACGGGAACGAGGAGCGCGAACGGCGCGACGGTCGCCGCCGAATAATGCGCAAGAAGCCGCGCCCAGACGCCGAAGCCGAACACCGTCCCCGCATAGGCGACGACCGCGACGCTGATCGCAAGCCTCATCGTCGGATGGGCGAGCGCAATGAGCGGCGCCGGGCCATCGACGACAAGCGACAGCAGCGTCAGCGGAATCGGGACGGCGAGGCTCGACCACACGGTGAAGGCCAGCATGTCGATGCGTCCGGCGGACTTCGCCAGTACATTGGCCGCGCCCCAGAAGAAGGCGGCGAGCACCACGAGGAGGAATGGTCCGAGACTGGCGCCGGCGAGACGGTCCGAGCCGATCACGACCATCCCTGCGAAGGCGACGACGCCGCCGATGATCTGGCTCCGCCGCGGCCATTCCCTGAGGAAGCCCCATGCGAGCGCAACCGTGAAGAACGCCTGCGCCTGCACGACGGCGGAGGCGAGCCCGATCGGAAACCCGGCGCGGATCGCGATGAAGAGGAGGCCGAACTGCCCGACGCCGAGCAGGAGGCCGTAGGCCGCGACCTTCCAGACCGGCGCCTTCGGCGGGGCGATGAAGAAGACCGCCGGGACCGCGGCGAACAGGAAGCGCAGCGCCGACAGCATGAGCGGCGAGGTTTCGCCGACCCCCACCTTGATCGCAATGAAGGTCAGGCCCCAGACGACCGCGACGCTGACCGCAGCGAGGATGTCGCGAGGCGTCACCGGGCGGCCCTAAGCCGAAGACGACGGGACGAGGCGATGTGAGGCAAGCGCACGCGGGCGACTATCCAACGGCCCGAGGTTCGGCGCCAGCGGCAAAGGCGGGTCGCATGGGCGTTGTAGATCAAACCCGGTTCGTTACGTGGGTCAACGCGCGGCGGCTCGCTCAAAGGTACGCGAGCAGCCCCCGACGGCGATCGCCGCCGCGCCGAGACCGAAGATCGCGCCCTTCGTCCGCTTATGGGCTTTGCGGAGGAGAACCGAACCTGGCTGGCGCACGCAATACGATCTTCGTCCACGCGGCGAGCCTCAATACTGGCGCTGAGATCGCGAGCGCGAAAAAGGGAAGATATTTGACGACTTCGACGGGGCCGTAGGTTCGACGTTTAAAATCCAGAATGAAGGCGAAGAGAATGTAGTTCATCGCGACAAAACGGATGGCCGGCCAGGCGTTGGCCGGCAGGGCCTCCCGCACGCGCCGAACCGACAGAAGCGCCAGCAAATATGTACAACCCGCGGCTGCGCCGAAGATGACGAATGTCCTCAAGGGAGGCGGGTGTCCAGCCAAGCACAGGGTCCCCACGAGCCCGAGATGAACCATCATCGCTGCTGCGAAGGAGAGCCCCAACTCTCGCGCGTGGGACTTCAAAGGCAGGAACGCGTCGCCGAAGAGCGATGTCAGGGCGGCCCCAACATAGGCCAGCCAGAAGAGAAGGAATGCGAACCTGGCGGTCGCCTCAAGTGCAAGGCCGATTCCCGAGTAGTGGATGAGGCGCCCGGCCGGCGCCGCCGCGACCGCCAGCGCGAACGCGGCGCCAGATGACGCCGCCATCCAAATCCAAACAGGTCGACGCGCCTGCATTGCAGCTGAGTTCAATGACCCGGTCAGGTTAGCCTGTCTCCCATCGGCCACGCATGAATTGCCGGAGTTATGCGATCGGCGATCCGCTTACCGATCAGGCCATCGTGGCTGTTCAGCCCGCTCCACGAGATCGCAGAGGTGAGCGCGCGCGGTGAAAGGCGGAAAGCGAGCATTCAGAGAGCAGAGCCAAAGCCAGCTGCTCCAAGTCCCGAGCACCTTGCAACTGTCGCGACTGTCGCTGCATCGAACAATGTCGCCTTCCTCGAATTGTCCCAGATCGAGAGGATCGTACGTTGTCGGAAGCGCTTCATTCGGAGAAACGGCCGTGGCCATGGTGTCTCCCTTTGCTCGGTGTCCCGGTCCGCAAAACCGACCATCAACCAGCGCGTACAGAAATCGCTTTTGGTCGGGGCCCCGCACCCGCCCGCAAACGCGGGACGACACCAGTGCTCTACGGGGCGCGATCGTAGAGCTCCAGCATCGCGCCGCCGCAGTGTGGCGACAAGCTTTCCCTTCGTGGTACGCCGCTGGATGAGGAGCGCTTCGAGCCGAAGAGCCGCATCCGCCTCGCGGAACGTGCGCTCATCAGGGCCGAAACCGGCTTAACGGCGTGTGCGGCCCACTCCCCAAGTGGATCGTCAGGTCCCGCCCGCGCCCGCGCCCCCGGCGCCGCCCTGGCCTGCGGCGCGGCGCCGCTCCATCCAGCGCACCGCAACGATGGCGCCTTCGTAGAGCGCAAGCATCGGCAGCGCGAGCGTCGTCATGCTGATGAGATCGGGCGGGGTCAGGATCGCGGCGATGCCGACGACCGTCACGATGGCGTAGCGCCGCATTCGCACGAGCCACGCGGAATCGATGATCCCGACCTGCCCGAGCAGCGTCAGGATCACCGGCAGCTGGAACGCGATGCCGAAGGCGAAGATCAGCGTCATGATCAGCGACAGGTACTCGCTGACCTTCGGCAGGAGTTCGATCGTCGCCGCGCCCGGCGTGTTGACCTGCTGCAGCGACACCGAGAAGCGGATGAGGAGCGGCATCACGGCGAAATAGACGAGCATCGCGCCGAAGAAGAAGAAGATCGGGGTGGCGATCAGATACGGCAGAAACGCCTGCTTCTCGTGCTTGTAGAGGCCCGGCGCGATGAATTTGTAGAGCTGGGTCGCGATCACCGGGAAGGCGATCACGCCCGCGCCGAACATGCTCAGGCGCACATTGGTGTAGAACTGCTCGAGGAAGTGGGTGGCGATCAGCGTCGCCTTCTCCGCGCCGACGACCCGGACATAGGGCTCGGTGAGGATGTTGTAGATCGAGCGCGAGAAGTAGAAGCAGACCAGGAACGCGGCCATGAATGCGTAGATGGACCGAATGAGCCGCTGTCTCAGCTCGATTATGTGATCCATCAACGGCGCCTTGGTGGCGTCGATGTCGTCCTGGCTCATTCGGCGGCGCTCGATTTCGTCTCCACCGGGCCGGCCTCTGCGGGCGCCGCCGGCTCGACCTTTTCGGGTCCGGTGAGCGCAACCTCCGAGGCGCCGATCTCGGCCCCCTCGGCGACGGGAGCCGGCAAGTGGGCCTGCGGCGCCTGCGGGGCGTCTTTCGTCACCTCGTCGCGGATCATCGCCGCCGGGTCAAAGGCGCCGGGCGACGTCGTCTGGTTCAGTTCGGCGATACTCGCCGTCGCCTTCTCATTGAGGTCGGCGAGTTCCTTGCGCACGCTGTCGAACTCGGCTTCGCGCATGGCGTCCATGAACTGGCCCTGGAACTCGGCCGCCATGCGGCGCATGCGGCCCATCACCTGCCCGACGGTGCGCATGACACGCGGCAGGTCCTTCGGCGGAATGACCGCCAAAGCGACGATCGCCACCACGAGCATCTTGCTGAGGTCGAAGTCGAGCATCGAGGCTCCATGACCGCGCGCGGGCGGCGCGTCGTTAAACGCCCCCGCTGGCGCAGGCCTCAAGGCCGATTAGGTCTAGCCGACCTTGTGGACGTCGTTCGTGGCCTCGACGCCGGTCCGGCTCTCGATCGTGCGCGGGGCCGATGCGGGCGCGCCAGAGGCGCCCTGGGCGGGCTTGTCCTCGTCGTCGTTCAGGCCTTTCTTGAAGGATTTCACACCCTTGGCGACGTCGCCCATGATGTCGGAGATCTTGCCCTTGCCTCCGAACAGGAGGAGCGCCACCGCAAGGAACAACATCCAGTGCCAAATGCTGAAGCTACCCATGGCCGTTTTCCCGTCCGTGCCGGCGCCGTCCGGCGGAAGGGCCGCGGCGCTTTGAAGCTCGTTTCGCCCATACCTAAGCGTGAGACAAGGCAAAAACAAGCTTCCGGGCGACCCGGTTCCCCCTCCCCCGTACGCCCTTTGAGGAGCCATGGTGAATTGCGCGGCGCGCGCGAAGTCGTGCATGGTCGCGCCGGGAGCCGCCGCAACCGGAGCGCCGCCATGAGCCAGACCGCCAAACGCCTCGCCGAACTCGGGATCGTCCTGCCGAAGCCGGCCGCGCCCGTCGCCAATTACGTCCCCTCCGTCCGAACCAGCGGCAATGCCGGCGCGGGCGTCCTGCCGCTCCTCTTCATTTCCGGCCAGTTGCCGCTCGGGGCCAACGGCGTCCTCGACGACCGTCACAAGGGCAAGCTCGGCCCCGATGCGGCGGTCGAGGCGGCGCGCGAGGCGGCGCGTCTCTGCGCCATCAACGTGCTCGCCCAGGCTGAGGCCGCGCTCGGCGACCTCGACAAGATCGTCCAGACCGTGCGCCTCGGCGGGTTCTTCAACGTGGCGGGCGCCTTCGATCCCCTGCCCCAGGCGATGAACGGCGCATCCGACCTCATGGTTGAGATCCTCGGCGAGCGCGGCAAGCACGCGCGCACGACCGTCGGCGTCGCGCATCTGCCGTTGAACGCGCTCGCCGAGGTCGAGGCGACGTTCGCGGTCTCGTTTTGAGGACGCCGAACGCGCCCGGCTGGCTCGTCGCACGACCCATCGCCCACCGCGGCCTGCATGACGCCGAAGCGGGCGTGATCGAGAACACGCTCGCAGCGTCTGAGGCCGCCATGGCAGCCCGCTTCGCCATCGAGTGCGATGTGCAGATGAGCCGCGACGGCGAGGTCTTCGTCTTCCACGACGACACGCTCGACCGGATGACCGACGCGAGCGGGCTTTTGGTCGAGAAGAGCGCTGCGGAGATCCGGGGGGCGTCCCTTCTCCAACACAGGAGGCGGACATCGGCGTCCCCTCCCCCCTTGTGGGGGAGGGACAGGGCGGGGGGTCGCTCGGACCTTGGGGACAAGGGCGTCTTATCTGGAGAGGCATGGCGAGACCCCCCTCCTCAATCCTCCCCCACAAGGGGGGAGGAGGCGCGCGGCGGCAAGTCGCCCAGCCCCTCACCCCGACCCTCACCCCGCACGCGGGGAGAGGGGGCGATCCCGACATTCTCGGAACTCCTCGCGCTTGTCGCCGGCCGCGCGCCGATCGTCTGCGAACTCAAGAGCCGGTTCGACGGCGACTGGCGGATCGGCGACCGGGTGGCCGCGCTCGTCTCCGGCTACGAGGGGCCGCTGGCGCTGAAGAGCTTCGACCCCGATCTCGTCGCCTATCTGCGCCTGCGTTATCCCCTGCTCGGGCCGCCCGGCCGCCCCGCTCCAGTCGGCATGGTCGCCGAAGCCGCGTTCGACGACCCGTTCTGGGCGTTCCTGACGCCCGAACAGAAGCGAACGCTCGAGAGCTTCGACCATCGTGGCCGGAGCGAGCCGGATTTCCTCTCGTGGAACGTGAGGGATCTGCCGCATAGGACGCCGTTCTTCGAGAAGGAGTTTCACGGCCTGCCGGTCATGGCCTGGACGGTCCGCTCGGCCGCCGACCGCGAGGCCGTGCGCAAATGGGCCGACCAGATCGTGTTCGAGGGCGAGGGGCGTCCGTAAGATTTAATGATGAAGGATCAGCGTCATTGCGAGCCGTAGGCGAAGCAATCCATGCGGCGCGCCTTGAGGCGGCCGTGCTCACGCCAGGACGCCTCGCGTTCGCGCTCGCCGCGATTCTTCTCGTTCCGCTCGCCGCCCCGGCCTCGGCCGATCCTTACGTCAATTTCGTCTGCGCCGACGGCGCGAAGCTGACGCTGATCTTCGAAAGGCAGGGGACGGCCCTCGTCATGCTCGGCGGCGCGGGACCGGGCGCAGGCGGCGCGCTGCGCCTGCAAAACCGTCATGCCGCCTCGGGCCTCCGGTACGCCTCCCCCTATGGCGAATTGCGCGCCAGCGGGTCGCGGGCGACGTTCCGGATGCAGGGCCGCGCGCCGACGACCTGTCGCCGGGCGCCCTGACGCTGGCGTCTGGAGCAAGATGCGTTTCTGTCGAATCGACATCTTGCTCCAGATCCTCTGACGCCGCGGGATTCTTCGCGCGAAAAACCGGTTCCCACTTTTTCGCATCCCGCCCTACTGCGCCTTCTGCGCGCTCCAGTGGATCGCGTAGGGTTCGGCGAACAGGCGGAACTTCAGCCGCGCGGCCGAGAGGGGCGCGTCGGCCAGCGCCCTGTCGACCGCCGACGCCTCGGGGTTGCGCACCCAGGGTCGCCGGGCAAGCTCGCGGTCGTTCAGCCAGTAGTCGTTCCAGCCCTCGGTCGTCTCGATCACCTCGCGGGCGAAGGCCTCGCCATATTCGAGCCCGCCCTCGACGACCACGTCGATATAGGATTGGAGAAGCGGATGCTCGGCGTCGGGCGTCGGCAATCCGGCGCCGGGGCGGCCATCCGGTCCAACCGGCGCGTAGATCCAGATGCGCCCCCCTTCCGGCAGGCGCTCCCACGACACCGCCTCGACCTTGTCGCGCGGCACCTCGATGCGCGTGTAGCCCTGCTCGCGCTCGTCGTATTTCGTCATGTCCTCGCCCGAGACCGGGTAGAGCACGCCGTTGATCGTCGCGCCCGTCTCTCCCGGCTCGACCTTGCGCAGGCCGATCGCCGTGAACCCCGACGGCGATTGCGCGTTCCAGGCGCGGACGTAGCCGAATCCGGCGGCGATGCGGACCGGGATTGCGGGCACGGGCGCGCCGACGGTCGAGCTTCGCGAAGCAGAATTGATGAGCGACCCATAGCCCATGATGAACTGGCTCGGCTGGTTCGGCAGCCTCTCGCCCCAGAAGTCTTCGGCGCGAGCCGGCGCGGCGAAAAGGACGAAAGCGCAGAGCGCCAGCGCGCCTCTCAGACCCATGACTTGCTCCTCCCCGCCGCTGTTCGCGGACCGTCGAAGCGCCAAGCCTAACGACTGCCCCCCGCCCGGCCAATCCCATACGGTCTGACACGGCGCCGGCGGATTGGCGCGGCTCGCCTGTGCATGAAGCGTCAGAGGGGACGCCTGGGTTCGGCCTAGCGCCGCGCTTCCGCCACGTCGGCCACGCGAAGCTGCGCCCGCTCGCGGCCGCCGTAGCGGTTGAGCGACAGCGAGCCTGCAAGGTGGACAGGGGCGCCCTTCAGCCGCTTCAGCGCCTCGCCAAGCGCCTTGCCGACCGACCGGAAGGCGATCGCATCGACCCCGGCGCCGTCGGGCGAGACGGCGCGCAGTCTCAGGTGGTCGACGCCGACCCGCATCACCTCGGCGAGCCGGCAGCGCGGCAGGACGAACAAGGGCTCCGGATTGCCGCTGCCAAAGGGACCGACCGCCTCGAGCCGGCGCACCAGCGCGGGCGTCACCGCCGCGGGGTTGAGCGCGCTGTCGACCTTGAGGCAGGCGCCCGCCCTGGCGGCGGCCACAGGCGCCGCGAGCCGCTCCTCGAGGAAGGCGCGCAATTCCCCAAGGCGATGCTTCTCGACCGTCACGCCGGCCGCCATGGCGTGGCCGCCGCCCTTGACGATGAGGCCCTCGTCGACCGCGGCTCTCACCGTCCGGCCGAGATCGACGCCGGGAATGGAGCGGCCGGAGCCGACCGCGTGGGTCCCTGCAAGCGCGAGCGCGAAGGCCGGACGGTCGAAGCGCTCCTTGAGGCGCGCCGCGACCAGCCCGACGACGCCAGGCGGCCAGGTCTCGCCGGCGACCAGCACCGCCGCGCCGCGCTCCTCGAGGCCGAGCGCCGCGAACGCCTCCGCCTCGGCCTCGGCGAGCGCCGCGCGTTCGATCTCGCGCCTCGCGCGGTTCAGCCGGTCGAGCTCGATTGCGATTGTCGCGGCTTCGGCCTCGTCGCGGGTCGTGAGAAGCCGCGCCCCGAGGCCGGCGTCGCCGATCCTGCCGCCAGCGTTGATCCTCGGCCCGATGAGAAACCCCAGGTGATGCGGCTCGGGCGGCCCGCCCGCCCCCGCCACGTCGAACAGGGCCGCGAGGCCCGGCCGGCGGCGCTGGCGCATCACCTGAAGGCCCTTGACGACGAAGGCGCGGTTCAGACCGAACAGCGGCGCCACGTCGGCGACGGTCGCGAGCGCCACCAGATCGAGGCCGGACATGAGATCGGGCGGCGGCCTCGCGGCGCTCCAGAAGCCCCGCTCCCGCAGCGCCCGGTTGAGAGCGACGAGCGCCAGGAACGTGACGCCCGCAGCGGCGAGATGCCCGAGGCCGCTGACGTCGTCCTCGCGGTTCGGATCGACGAGCGCCAGCGCCGCGGGCAGCCGCTCGGGCGCCTGGTGATGGTCGAGCACGATCACGTCGAGGCCGAGTTTTTTGGCTTCCGCGAACGGCTCGTGGCTGACGGCGCCGCAATCGACCGTCACCACGAGGCGCGCGTTCGCCGCGGCGAAGCGGGCCATCGCCTCGGCATTGGGGCCATAGCCCTCCGAGATGCGATCGGGGATGTGGACGATCGTGTCGCAGCCGCAGGCCGTGAGGTATTCGGATAGGAGCGCCGCGCTGCACGCGCCGTCGACGTCGTAATCGCCGAAGATCGCGACCCGCTCGCCCGCGATGACCGCCGCGGCGAGCCGCCCGGTCGCCGCCTCCATGTCGGTCAGGACGAACGGATCAGGCATCAGCGCGCGCAAGGTCGGATCGAGATAGCCTTCGACCGCTTCGGGCGCGACGCCCCGCCCCGCCAGCACGCGGGCGATCAGGTCGTCCTGCCCGCCGACCTGGGCGATCGCGAGCGCGCGCATCTCGCCCGCCGGGTCGAGCCGCGCCCGCCACGGCCGGCTGAGCGCCGAGGACTCGACGTCGAGGAAGAAATTGTCGTTCGCCACGCCCGTGGCCCTGCCCCGCTGAGGTGATTCGTCGAATCCACCATCGTAGGGGCGGAGCGGGGAAGCGGAAGGGCGCCGGCGGCGCCGGGAGGGGGCCGCGCACAGGAAAGTCGGCAGCTGCGCCCGATCGGGCGACGCCTACGCTCGCCTCCTTGGCGGCCCGTCACCCTCCGAAGCGCGGCCGAGCCCTGTTTCGCCGCCCGGATCGATGCGCAGCTTGGCAAACGGGCCCGTGAGGGATACCTTTACGCCCGAAAGGAGGGCTGTCATGCCAATCTCGATCAAGAGAGACGAGACGGTGCGTCTCGCCCGCATCCTCAAGCAAGAGACCGGACTGCCCATGGCCCGCGTCATCCACGAGGCGCTGGAGGAGCGTCTCCGCCGCCTGAAGGAAGGCGGTCCGGACCCCGCGCGGCGGCTCGCCGAAATGCGAGCGATCAGCCGCCGCGTCGCCGCGCTTGCGGAACGCGACCCCCGATCGATCGACGACATCGTCAGCTACGACGACAATGGCTTGCCGAACTGATGGTCGTCGATACCTCCGCACTCGTCGCCATCTTTCTCGGCGAGCCGGAAGCCGACCGGTTCGACGAGGCGATCGCCAGGGCGGATTCGTGTCTCCTGCCGGCGACCTGCCTACTTGAGGCCCGGATCGTCCTGATCGCCCGGCGCGACGAACGGGCGGTCAACGACCTCGATCTCTGGCTGATCAAGGCCGGCGTCGAGGTCGCGCCGGTCGACGCCGATCTTGTCGATCTCGCCACGCAAGCATGGCTCGCCTATGGCAAGGGCCGTCATCCGGCCGCACTCAACTTCGCCGACTGCCTCAGCTACGCCCTGGCGAAACGCTCCGGCGAGCCGCTGCTCTGCAAGGGCGACGATTTCCCCAGGACGGACATCCCGCTCTTTCGCATCTGAGACTGCCACTCGGGCCGTCTCCGGCCGCTCATCATCATCGTTCACCCGACCGAGAGCGTGTCGCGCTGGCAGGCGTCGGGCGGATGGGTCGGCTCCGGGCGGCTCTTTTGAGGCCGCGGTTTTCACGCAAAACCCTCCCTGTTCCGCGCAAAAATCCTCCCTGTTACAGATGTAAACTCTCCCCGTTCCGACGAAAATCTTCCCTGATAAGATTCGTCCGTAAATGTTTCACGTGAAACACTTTTCCTGGCCTCACGCCGACCCGGAGAGGCGTCGCGCCGCCGTCGCGCCGAAGAACACCGCCCCGGAGAGGGCGGCGATCCAGAAGCTGGTCGGCCAGTCGGTGGCGTAGGCGAGGCTCAATCCGCCCCAGGCCTCGGCAAGCGCCAGCGCGGCCGAGAGGGCGATGGCGGGGGCAAGGCGCCGGGTGAGGCTGAGGGCCGCCGCGGCCGGGCCGACCATCAGGGTGAAGACGAGGAGGACGCCGACGATCTGGGCGCATTCGGCGACCGCGACGGCGACGATGGCGAGGAAGGCGGACGAGACGAAGCGCATCGGGACCCCGCGCGCCTCCGCAAGCTCCGGTTGGAGCGAAGCGAAGACGAGCGGCCGGCCAAGGGCGGCGAGCGCCGCGAGGCTGACCGCGGTCAGGACGGCGAGCGTGAGGAGAGCCGCGGAATCGACGCCGAGCACGTTGCCGAAGAGGAGCGCCGCGGCCTGCGTCGCCGCCGCCGTGTAGAAGTGCAGGAAGAGGAGGCCGAGGCCGAGCGCCAGCGACAGCATCATGCCGATCGCGACGTCGCGCTCGGCGAGCTTCTCGCCGAAGAGGCCCATGCCGACACCCGCGACGAGGGTGAAGCCGACGAGGCCGGCGAGCGGCGAGAGGCCGAAGAGGAGCGCGCCCGTCGCGCCCGTAAAGCCGACATGCGACAGCGCGTGACCGGCGAAGGTCTGCCCGCGCAGCACGAGGAAGAAGCCGACCGTGCCGGCGAGCACGGCGGCGAGGCCGGAGGCCATGAAAGCCGTGCGCATGAAGTCGTAGTCAAGCATGGGCGTAAAAGCCCGCCTCGTCCTGAGGAGCCCGCAACGCGGGCGTCTCGAAGGACGGCCGCGGGACCTGAATCGCCCTTCGAGACGCGTCGCCTTCGGCGCCGCTCCTCAGGACGATGGGAGTGGGAGGCGGCCACGGCTCAGGCATGGGCGTCATCGTGGCCGTGGCCGTGGCTGTGGCCAGGCCCGTGGCCGTGGTCGTGGCCGTGCTCGTGACGATGCGCCTCGCGCTCGACGTCGACCCCGCCCGCCATGACGAAGAAGCGGTCCTTGACCCGCACAACCTCGATCTCGGCGCCATAGAGGCGCGACAGCACCGGACCGGTCACGACTTCCTCGACCGGGCCGATGACCGCTTGGCCGGCCCCGAGGTAGAGCACCCGGTCGATGGCGTTGACGAGCGGGTTGAGCTCATGGGCGCTGAACAGGATCGCCACCTTGAGGTCGTCGCAGAGGCGCCGCGCGATCTCGACCACGGCCCGCTGGTGGGCGGGATCGAGCGAGATCAGCGGCTCGTCGAGCAGCAGAAGGCGCGGGCGCCCGAGCAGCGCCTGGCTGAGCAGCACGCGCTGCCGCTCGCCGCCCGAAAGCTCGCCGATCGAGCGGCGGGCGAGCTTCAGCGCCCCGACCTCGTCGAGCGCCCAGTCGATCTCGCGGCGGGCCGCCGCGTCGAGGCGGACGAAGCCGAAGCGCCGGCCGATGGCGGCGCTGGCGACGACGTCCCACGCCGTCAGCCTCAACGCCGCGACCGCGCCCCGGTTCTGCGGCATGTAGCCGATCGCGGCGTTGCCCCGCCGGACCGGCTCGTCGAGCACGCGGATTTCGCCTGAAGACGCGGGAACGAGGCCGAGGGCGGCGCGCATCAGCGTCGTCTTGCCCGCCCCGTTGGCCCCGAGCATGCCGACGAACTCCCCGTCGCGGACGGCGAAGCTTGCATTCTTGAGGACGTCGCGGCGGGCGAGCCGGATCGTCACGCGGTCGAAGGAGAGCGCGTTCATGGGCTCCGCCGGGATGGCTTACTGGGTGGGGCTCAGCGCCTTGTCGAGCGCCTGGAGCTGCCCGAGCATCCAGGTCTGATAGATCGCGTTCGCCGGCTCCGTCTCCGACACGCCGACAACCGGAACGCCGTTGTCCTTCGCCATCCGCACGAGGCGTTGCACGGCCGGCTCGCTCGCCTGGGCGTTGAACAGCATGACCTTGACCTTGTGGCCCTTGAGGTCGTCCTCGAACGCGGCCACTTCCGAGGGGGTCGGCTCGGCATTGTTCATCACCGCGAGGGCGAACTTGTCGTTCCTGACCCTGAGGCCGATGAGGGCGGCCTGGTAGCCGAACACCGGCTCCGAGGCGGTGATGGGCTCGCCGGCGAAGGACTTCTTCAACGCGGCGATCTTCTCGTCGACGGGCTTCAGCAACTCCGTGAATTGCGCGAGGCCCTTGTCGTAATCCGGCTTGTGGGCGGGATCGACCGAAGCAAGCGCCGTCGCGAGCGCCTTCGCCGCCGCTTGCATTGCGGCGGGATCGTACCAGATGTGGGGATTGTCGCCCGCCCTGTGGCCGGTCAGCGATCCGGCGACGATTTCTTTTCGCGCGGGCGCCGGGTGGGCGACGAGGAGCTTTTCCATCCAGGGATCGTAGTCGACGCCGTTGAGGATCACGATTTGGGCGGCGGCGAGCGCCCTGGCCGTCTCGGGGCTCGCCTCGAAAAGGTGCGGATCGTCGTCCGGATTGCTGAGGATGCTGGTCACCGCGACGTTGTCGCCGCCGATTTGCCTCGCGAGGTCGCCGTAGAAATTCTCGGCGGCCACGACCTTCACCGGGTCGGCCAGGGCCGGAACGGAGAGCGTCGCCGGGGCCGAAACCGCGAGGCCGGCGATCAGGAAGGCGCGTTTCAGCATAAAAAAACTCCGTTGCGGAGGCTAACGGACAGAGAGTTATGTTATAACAGTGCGCAACGCAACCCCTGCCGCGCCGCTTGGCGCTCGTGTTACAAGGCGACCGATGCCCGACAACCACGCCGAGCCGACCTGCGGCTGCGCCCACGACCCTTCGACCTGGGCAGCGCAGGTGGAAGAGGCCTGCGCCCGAGACGGCGTGCAACTCACCCCGCTGCGCCGCCGGGTGCTCGACGTCTTCTCCGAAAGCCGAGGCCCGCTCGGGGCTTATGCGATCCTGCAGGAGCTTTCGCGGCGGGACGGCAAGCAGGTCGCACCTCCGACGGTTTACCGGACGCTCGACTTCCTCCTCGAGCACGGCTTCGTTCACAAGATCGAGAGCCTCAACGCCTATGCGCCGTGCGAGCATCTCGGACATGCCCATCACGGCATGCTGGTCGTCTGCGAGGCTTGCGGCGGCAGCGAGGAGATCGAGGACGACGCCGTCATGCGCGCGGTCGCCCAGGCGGCCGGCGGCGCGGGCTTTCGCTTGGCGCGCGTGATGATCGAGGCGAAGGGACTGTGCCGGCGTTGCGAAGGCCGGACGGCGCACGGCGATTGAGCCGGTAGCGCCAAAGTCAAACGCGCCGACGCGGGCCGCTCGGGCCCGCGTCTTGAACCGTCATTCAGCCGTCAGTAGCAGACGTTGACGACTTGGTTGCCGATGTAGCGCCCGTACGCGTCGTAGATCGGCTGGTTCTGGTAGCAGGACGACGCGACCGCGGCGCCGGCGACAAGGCCGAGGCCAAGCGCGGCCGGGCCCCAACCGTATCCGTACCCGTAGCCGGGTCCCCATCCGCCGCCGTACCATCCGCCGGCGCCGTGACGCCAGCCGCCGTTCCAGCCGCCGGCGCGCCACCCACCGCCGCCGCTCCAGCCGCCGCCCATGCGCGGACCGCTGAAACCGCCCATGTGCGGGCCGCCGCCAAAT
The DNA here is from genome assembly GCA_963829505.1 of uncultured Alphaproteobacteria bacterium. Classification (GTDB taxonomy): domain Bacteria; phylum Pseudomonadota; class Alphaproteobacteria; order Rhizobiales; family Beijerinckiaceae; genus Roseiarcus. The sequence goes on along the minus strand of CAWHIL010000003.1, from coordinate 759,597 downwards.
CCGCCCATGCGTGTCGCGGCGAGGGCTTCGCCCGCGCTGGCGCTCAATAGCGCCGCGACGGTCGTCGCGGCAATGGCCTTCGTCAAAGTGCGCATGTGTCTCTCCCGAGGTTTTGGCGAACAGGCGCTGCTCAATTCGGCCCGCCGGGCGGGCTGCGCCTCGCCCGAACTCGCCTCCTGGAATCAACCCCGCGCGGCGCCAAAGGTTCCCGCATGCGAACAGCGCTCACGCAACCGTTCTACTGGCAGGCGCCGACGCGTTGCGCAGCCCCAAAGACGCCGTCTGCCTCGTAGATCCGTCGACAGCCCTGCTCGCCACCGTACCGGTGATCCCGCGCAAACCTCTCGCCGTGCGAGCCTGCGATCCTGTTGGCGTGCGGCGTCGAACCGGCGACCGGCCCCATGGGCGGCCCTACGCTCGTCGCGCCGCCGCTGAAGCTGTGAAAGCCCGCGCCGGCCCCGCCGAACCCGGGCCCCGCTCCGCCCAGACTGGCGCTCGGCCGCGAGCCGAGCGATGGGCTGCCGCTGTGTCCGCCGCTGGCGCCTGTTGCGCCGCCTGCCCCGGACCCTCCGCCGCCGGACCCTCCGCCTCCGCCCCCGCCTCCTCCGCCGCCGGATCCGCCTCCCTTGGCCAGCGACGGCGGGGCGGCTGCGACCAGCAACGCGACGAGCGACGTCGCGGCAAAGGTCAGCCAGGCTTTGCGCATGAGCTTTCTCGCGAGCGTTGGCGGGTGAGACGGGACAGGCCTGCGCCGAGTCTCTGGCCAACGCAGCGCGCCGCGCTCGGTTCCCCGAAACCCGTCACCACCAGAGACCCGGCGTCGCAAGCTCGACGAGCGCCCCGTCCGGATCGCGGAAGTAGAGGCTCGTTCCGCCGCGCGGCCAGCGATAGGTCCCGGCGATTGCGACGCCTCGGGCGTTGAGCCGCGCGCGCCACGCGTCGAGGTCCCGAGCCTCGATCGAAAGCGCAAGGTGCAGGCGCCCGCGCCCGTCGTGGCCGGGGATCGTCCCTCGCGGTTCGATCACGTCGGTTTCCGTGGCCCCCTGCTGGAAGACGAGGAGCACGTGTCGCTCCGCCACCTCGAAGGCGACGAGCCGCGGGCTCTCGACGAGAGCCTTGAAGCCGAACAGGTCACGGTAGAACGCGGCCGTTTGCACAACGTCGGCGGCGTAGAGCGACGTCTCGAGGAGGCCGGTGATCGGCGGCGCGGGGTCGGGCATCGCGGTCTCACGGGGTCTATGCGGCGGATGGTGCGCCCGCGGCGGGCCCTCGGCAACCGTCGCGATCGTCATGTCCAATTCGCGCCGCGCCCCTTCTCCTTCAGCGCCAGCCAAGCGCCGCAAGCGACGACCAGCGCCGCGCCGACCCACGTCGCGGCCGGAGGCACGTCGCCGAAGACGAGAAAGCCCGAGGCGGTCGCCCAGACGAGCTGCGTATAGGTGAAGGGGCTCAAGGCCGGCGCCGGCGCGAACTTGTGGGCGACGATCAGGAGTCCGTGTCCCGCCGCGGCGAAGCCGCCGAGGCCACCAAGCACCGCCCAGACCGAGACCGACTGCGGCGTGGTCCAAATCCATGGCAGAAGCGGCGTCAGGAGGACGAGGCCCGCGACTTGAGTCCACAAGAGCGTCGTTCGCGACGAATCGACGCCGGCAAGTTTGCGCGTCGCGAGCACATAAGCAGCGTTGCTCATCGTCCCTGCGACCGCGATCAGCACGGCCGGCTTGAAAGCGCCTGTCCCTGGGCGCGCGGCGATCAGCACGCCGAGGAACCCCACGGCGATGGCGATCGCCCGTTCGCGGCCGACCCGCTCGCCGAGCACCGGGCCCGCGGCCAGCGCGACGAAGATCGGGTCAGGAATCCGATCGTCGTCGTCTCGGCGAGCTGGAGCGTGCGCACCGCCACAACGACGGAGGCGGTCGCGCCGAGGAGAAGCGTCGAGCGAACGAGCTGCAGCCCGGGCCGCTCGGAACGAAGCCGCGCCGGCCGCGCCCAGGGGCGTGCAGCGGCGAGCGCGATCACGGTCGCGCCGACGTAGCGCGACCAGACGATCTGTCCGACGTCGAGACGTTGACCCAGCCACTTCGACGACGTGTCGAGGCCCGCGAAGCACAGCATCGCAGCGCACATGAGCCCAATGGCGAGGAGACGCATGCGGCGTTCCTCCGCCGCGGCGCCGTCGCCTGCGGTCGACCGCGCCGGAACGCGGCTCACGCTCCCTCGCGCTCGATCCGAATCACCTGCGGCGCCTCGCGCACGACCCCATCGTCGAGCGTCCGCGCGAGGGCGTCGCGAATCGAGGCCTCGGTCGTCCCGTGGGTCATCAGCACGACCGGAACGACGCCCGCGGCCGTGGACTCCTTCGTAGCCCGCTTCTGCATGATCGCCTCGAGCGAGATCATCCGTTCGCCGAAGCGCGCCGCGATCGCGCCCATCGCGCCCGGGCGGTCGACCACTCCGAGGCGTACGTAGTAGCCGCCCTCATGGCGCTGCAACGGGACGCGGTCGGCGTCCGTCAGCGACGCGACGGGGCGCCCGAAGGCGGGCAGCCGCACCCCTCGGGCGACGTCGACGAGATCGGCCGCGACTGCCGAGGCGGTGGCGTCGCCCCCGGCGCCAGGCCCGACAAGCGTCAGCGCGCCGATCGCGTCGCCGGCGATCGTCACCGCGTTGAGGACGCCCATGGTCTCGGCGAGCGGCGCGCCCTTGGCGACCATCGTCGGATGGACGCGCTGCTCGACCCCGTTCGCCGTCCGCTCGGCCACGCCGAGGAGCTTGATGCGGAAGCCGAGCTCGTCGGCGGCGGCGAGATCGGCGAGCGTGATCTGCTCGATCCCCTCGACCGAAACGGCGGAAGCGTCGATTTTCAGGCCGAAGGCGAGGGAGGCGAGGATGGCGAGCTTGTGCGCGGAGTCGAACCCGCCGACGTCGAAGGTCGGATCGGCTTCGGCGTAGCCCAGCCGCTGCGCCTCATCGAGGCAGACGTCGAACGGCGCCTTCTCGGTCTCCATGCGCGACAGGATGAAATTGCAGGTGCCGTTGAGAATGCCGGAAACGCGGGCGATCGTGTTGCCGGCGAGGCTTTCGCGCAGCGTCTTGATGACCGGGATGCCGCCGCAGGCCGCGGCCTCGTAGAAGAGCGGCGCGCCATGGGCTTCGGAAAGCGCCGCGAGCTCGAGCCCATGCTCGGCGAGCATCGCCTTGTTCGCCGTGACGACCGGCAGGCCGCGCGAAAGCGCCGCCTTGACCAATTCGAACGCGGCCCCTTCCGCCCCACCGATAAGCTCGACGAAGGCATCGATGGGCGCCTCCGCGGCGAGCCCCGCTGCGCTGCCATAGAAGCGCGCGCCGCCGAGTTCTGGGCGTCCGTCGCGCGAACTCCGGGCGCTATAGGCCGCAAGCACGACCGGCCGCCCCGCGCGCGCGCCGAAGGCGTCGCCCTGCCGCTCGAGGAGCCGGGCGAGACCCGTCCCGACAACGCCGAGACCGGCGACGCCCAACCGAAGCGGCTCTGTCATTCGCGGGCTCCCCGAGACTGCAGGACAGTGACGGGCGCCGTTCTGCCCGACTTGCGGTCAGGGATAAAACGAAGGCGGGGCCTTTATCAACCCCAGCGCTCGGCGGCCGACTTCTTCTTCTTCTTCCGCTCCTTGCGGGCGGCATAGCGGGCGTCGCGCTCGAGCTTCTTCTCGTAATCGAGACGCTCCTGCTCGTCGCGGCTGCGTTGCGCCTCAGCTTCGCGCTGGAGCGCCTCGACCCGCAATTGCTCCTGTCGCGCCGCCTCATCGGCGGCCTTGCGGGCGGCCTCCGCGACTGCAGCCTCCGCGCGGCGCTTGTCGCGTTCGACTTCGCGCACCTCTCGGGCCTCGAGAATCGCCTTCCTCTTGGCCTCGCGCTCGACGACCGCGGGGTCATTGGGGTCGTACTTCGCCTTTTCCATGAATTTGTCAGCCATCGCCTTGCGCGCCTTGGCGGCGGCCGCCTGGCGATCAGCGAAGCTGTTGCCGTTGATGAGAGACAATTCCGCTCCTTGAACCGACCTGATTATCGGGATGCGGGCTCATGCCACAGCGCAAGCCCATCGGCAATATAGGCGCCCTTGACGGATCTGCGAGACGCTTGACGCCTGAAGCTGGGGAACTTCGTCAAGTTGGAATATAGTCGAAGGGAGCGTTGCCTCGCCGCCTCGGACATGATCCAATCGCGGCAACGCTCGGAAGAAGCGCAGGATTCTCGAGGGAGGCGAATGAATGGCGGCGGCAATCGAGGTCGGGTCGACGCAGGCGGCGCAGGGAGCGGCGAGCCCGTCTAACGGACTCGTGATCCGCAAGATCGGCATCGCCGACCTGATCGAGTGCATCGAGAAGGGCGTCAAGGACTTCACCCGGTCCTCGAAATACGGGCTGTTCTTCGGCGCCTTCTACGCAATCGGCGGCTCGCTGGTCGTCTGGCTGGTGTTCTTCACCGGCTACTTCTATCTGGCCTATCCGCTGGTCATGGGGTTTGCCCTGCTCGCGCCGTTCGGCGCCGCGGGAACCTACGAAATCTCGCGCCGCCTCGAGCGGAGCGAACCGCTTTCGTGGAGCGCCGTGCTCGGCGCGGTCTGGAGCCGCGATGCGACCGACCTCTCGTGGCTTGCGCTCGTCAGCCTTTTCACCTTCATGATCTGGATGGACATTGCGGTCTTCCTCTACCTGATCTTCTACGGCGCGGGCCTCTCGTCGGTGGGAGACATCTTCACGAGCGCCTTTACCACCGTCTACGGCCTGACGTTCCTCCTCGTCGGCAACGCCGTCGGGGCGGTCATCGCGCTCTTCGTTTTCTCGTTTACCGCCGTCTCGCCGCCGCTGGTGATCGACCGCAATGTCGATTTCGTCACGGCGCTGACCACCAGCGTTCGCGCGGTTGCCGCCAATCCGCGCACCATGCTCGCATGGATGATCGTGATCGGCATGGACCTCCTCGTGTCGTTCGTCACGTTCCACGTCGCGCTCCTGGTGCTCTTTCCAATCCTCGGTCACACGACCTGGCACCTCTATCGGAAGCTCATCGCCTGACGGGCGTGGCGGCGAGGCGCGTTAACGGCCGGGCCACCCGGGGGACGTTGACGAAGGCGGCCTCAGCGTCGAAGTAGGCGCCCATGACCGCAATCGACGCCCTCGCCACGAAGTCCGGACGGATTCGCGTCGACGCCCGCCGGGGCGTCCGGCTCTGGCTCCTGACCGTGGCGGCGCTCGTCTTCGCAATGGTCCTCGTCGGCGGCGCGACCCGGCTGACCAAGTCCGGCCTGTCCATCACGCAGTGGAGACCCGTGACCGGCGTCCTGCCGCCGCGTTCAGCGGCCGAGTGGGCCGCCGAATTCGACCGATACAAGGAGATCCCGCAATACGCCCGGCTGAACCCCGACATGACGCTCGACGGCTTCAAGACCATCTTCTGGTGGGAATGGAGCCACCGGCTGCTGGCGCGCGTCGTCGGGCTCGTCTTCGTCCTTCCGGCGCTGTGGTTCTGGGCGCGGGGCGCCTTCAAGGGCGCGCTCGGCCGGCAGGTCGCGCTTGCGACGGCGCTCCTCGCGCTCGAGCCGATCGTCGGCTGGTGGATGGTGGCGTCCGGCCTCTCCGAACGCGTCGAGGTCGCGCAGGAGCGGCTCGCGCTCCATCTTTTGATCGCCGCCGGCGTGTTCGGGACCCTCGTCTACGCCGCGGTCCGGCTCTCGCTCAGCGGCCGCGGAACGACGCCGCCCGGCTTTGCGATCGCGGCGGCCGCCTTCGCGCTCCTCGTCTATGCGCAACTCGGACTTGGGGCGCTGGTCGCGGGCCTGCGGGCGGGCCTCGTCTACACCACCTGGCCGCTGATGGGCGACCGCTTCCTGCCGGGCGAGGCTTTCGGCGACCCGAGCGCGCCGCTGAACGACCCGGCGACCGCGCAGTTCGATCATCGCCTCGTCGCCTACGCCGTGCTCGCCTTCGCGCTCGTGCAAGCCGTCGCCGCGGCTGGTTTGGTCGGCCCGGGCCCGCTCGCGCGCCGCACGATCGGGCTCGCAGCGGTTGCCGCGCTCCAGGTCGGGCTCGGCGTCCTGACGCTCATCTTCGCGGCGCCGCTGGCGATCGCGCTTTGCCATCAGGCGCTGGCGCTCATCCTGTTCGGCCTCGCCTCAGTCCATCTCGCCGCATCGGCGGCGAGGACGCCGGCTCGTGCGGAACTCGACTGAGGCGCCGGGAAGAACCGGCGGCCTCGTTCCGCCTCAGAGGTCCGCGTAGGCGCGACGTTCTCCCGCCTGCCCCGGATGGGTGACGGCGCCCAGGTGGGCTGGGCCGGCGGCTGCGGCGAACTTCCAGATCGCGCCCGATCCGTAGAGCGTCTCGCGCGGCTTCCAGGCCTTCCTGCGCTCGGCGAGTTCGGCCTCGGACACCTCGACGTCGATCGTGCCCTTTTCCGCGTCGATCGCGATCATGTCGCCGTCGCGCACGAGCGCGATGGGGCCGCCGACCTGCGCCTCGGGACCGACGTGGCCGACACAGAGGCCCCGTGTGCCGCCGGAAAAGCGCCCATCGGTGACGAGCGCGACCTTGTCGCCCCGCCCCTGGCCCGTGAGCGCCGCGGTCGTCGACAGCATCTCGCGCATGCCGGGACCGCCGCGCGGCCCCTCGTAACGGATCACGAGCACGTCGCCATCCTCGTAGGCGCCCGCCTGAACGGCGGCGAAACAGGCTTCCTCGCCATCGAATACGCGCGCCGGGCCGCGATGCGTGCGGTGCTTCTGCATGCCCGCGACCTTCACCACCGCTCCGTCGGGGGCGAACGACCCCCAGAGGCCGACGAGCCCACCGGTCGGATAGAGCGGCTTGTCGTAGCGGCGAATGACCTCCTGGTCGTCGCGGAAGACGACGTCGGCGACGTTCTCGGCGATCGTCCGGCCGGTGACCGTCATCGCGTCGCCATGCAGGTAGCCGCCGTCGAGCATCGTCTTGAGCAACATCGGCATGCCGCCGGCCTCGCCAAAATCCTTGGCGACGAAGCGGCCGCCCGGCTTCATGTCGGCGAGTAGCGGCGTCCGCCGCGACACCTCGGCCACGTCGCGCATCGTGAACTCGACGCCGCACTCGTGCGCCATCGCGGGCAGATGCAGGGCGCCGTTGGTCGAGCCGCCGGTCGCCGCGACCACCGCCGCCGCGTTCTCGAAGGCTTTTCGCGTGCAGATGTCGCGCGGCTTGAGACCCCGCTCGATCAGCCGGACGACGGCCTCGCCCGACGCCCGCGCATAGGCGTCGCGGCTCTCGTAAGGCGCAGGCAGCGCCGAGGAGAGCGGCAGCGCGAGCCCGATCGCCTCCGACACGCAAGCCATGGTGTTGGCGGTGAACTGGCCGCCGCAGGCGCCGTCGCCGGGACAGGCGACCTTCTCGAGTTCGGTCAGTTCCTCGGTCGTCATCTTGCCGGCCGAGTGCATGCCGACGCCCTCGAAGACGTCCACGACCGTCACGTCGCGGCCATGCCAGCGGCCCGGCAGGATCGACCCGCCGTAGAGAAACACGGACGGCACGTTGAGGCGGAGCATCGCCATCATCATGCCGGGCAGCGACTTGTCGCAGCCGGCCAGGCCGACGAGAGCGTCGTAGCCGTGGCCGCGCATGGTGAGTTCGACCGAATCGGCGATGACCTCGCGGCTGACCAGCGAGGCCTTCATGCCCTCGTGGCCCATCGCGATCCCGTCGGTGACGGTGATCGTGCAGAATTCCCGCGGCGTCGCGCCGGCGGCCTTGACGCCATCCGAGACGGCGTGCGCCTGGCGCATGAGCGCGGTGTTGCACGGCGCCGCCTCGTTCCAGCAGGACGCCACGCCGACGAAGGGCTGGTCGATCTCGCTCGCCGAAAGCCCCATCGCGTAATAGTAGGACCGGTGGGGGGCGCGCTCCGGACCCTGCGTGACGCGCCGGCTCGGCATCTTCGATTTGTCCCAAAGCCTTGTCGTCACCACGGCCATATCTCCGTCTGGAATTTTCTCGGACGTCGCAGTATCGGGGCCCGGCGGGGGCGTCAATAATCGTGTCCCCGCGGCATGCCGCAGCCTCACGGGCTCCGGCCTGAAAGCTCGCCCGGCAACGTAGTTAGCGTTCTCTTGACCATGTCGGGAAGATGCGTGACGTTCGGCGCAACCTAAAGGCCTTGCGGCTCTTTGACCCTTAACGCGGTCATTGTAAGGCGGGACTCTGGCCGGTTCCCCCAGCGTTAGGTCATGGAGAAGCGTTCGCGTTGATGAACTGGCCTCCCGGATACCGAGGATGGCTGCTTCTCGCCGCCGCGGTGGTCGCCGCCCTTCTCGCGAGCCCGCCTGCCGCGCGGGCGTTCGATTTTTTCGGCCTATTCGGCTCGGAGCAGCCGCCCCCGGTCTCGAACGCCGCCGTTTCGTACTCCGTAGCCGTCGACGTTCAGGGCGGCGACGGGGCGATTACGTCGGCTGTTCAGGACGCCTCGACGCTTTATGCGCTGCGCAAGGATGCGCCGCCCGACGGCGACGCTCTGGCGCGGCGGGCGCGCTCCGACCTCGACGCGATCGTCCAGGCGCTCTGGGGCATCGGCCGTTACAACGCGACGGTTTCGATCGACGTCGGCGGCGCGGCGATGACCGCGCTCGCACCCGACGCTGTGGCGTTCGGACGGACCGCGGACACCTATCGCGGCAAGGCGGTTGCGCCGGTCGTGATCCGGATCGATCCGGGACCGCTCTTCCACCTTGCAACGATAAAGGTCGTCAACGGCGCGGGCGTGGAATTTGCCGAGGACGCCCTGCCCGCGCGGGCGATAGGTCTCAAGCCCGGCGACCCCGCCGCGTCGAGCACGCTGCGCGCGGCCGAGGCGCGAATCGTCGACTGGTTCCGCAAGCAGGGCCGGCCGCTCGCCAAAGTCCTTTCGATTGCGCCGGTGGTCGATCACGCGAGCGAGACGATGGACGTGACCTTCATCGCGGCGCCCGGCCCCGTCGCGCCCTTCGGCGAGGCGACTTTTGTCGGGCCCGACACGTTCAGCCCGACGGTCGCGCGATCCTTCCTGTACATCGAGCCGGGCGACGCCTATTCGCCCGAGGCGATCGCCGATACGCGCCAGAGTCTGCGCCAGATCCCGGCCGTCGGCGGCGTCCGGATCGTCGAGGGCAAGAGCCTCGACGAGTTCGGCCGCCTGCCCTACGAGGTCGACGTCGAGGATCGCCTGCCCTACGCCATCGGCGGCTCGGCGCGCTATTCCTCGACCAACGGTCCCGCGGGCCAGGTCTATTTCGAGGATCGCAACGTCTTCGGAGGGGCGGAACGCCTGCGCCTCTCGGCCGACCTCTTCGAGGCGCCGCCGTGGTATGTCGCCAACACGAGCCTCAGGAGCTTCTCGCTCCAGGATCTCGGCGGCCGCGTCGCGCTGAGCTTCCTGAAGCCCGCGCTCTTTGGCGCACGCAACGATCTCCTCATCGACGCAGCCGGCGAGAAGATGAGCACGAGCGGCGCGGGCTTCGTCGGTTATCAGGCCGAAGACGCGGATGTGACGGCGGCGCTCCGCCACCGTTTCGGCCCGGACGCCTGGATCCAGGTCGGCGCCGAGGCCCAGACGGGCGTCGCCACCGATGCGTTGGGCCGGGTGAACTACACGCTCGTCGGCATCCCCGTCTCCGCCAATCTCGACACGACCAACGACAAGCTCGATCCGACCCAGGGGGTCCGGTTGAACGCCACCGTCGCCGGCTACAGCGAAGCCTTCGGCTCGACCCTCAACCTTGCGCAGGTCAAGGCGCGCGCCTCGACCTACTGGTCGGTCGACGATGACTCGCAATTCGTTCTCGCAGGGCTCGTCAGCGTCGGCGCCGAGGGCGGGGCCGGTCTCGACGACATCCCCGCCAACTGGCGTTTCTATGCCGGGGGCGGAGGCTCGGTGCGCGGTTATCCCTTTGCCGGCCTCGGGCCGCGCAACGCCTTCGGCGTCGTTGGCGGCACGAGCGTGTTGACCGCCTCCGCGGAGTTGCGCGTCAGGGTCACGGACACAATCGGCATCGTGCCGTTCGTCGACACCGGCAACGCCTACGCTTCGACCTTCCCCAACTTCAGCGCGCCCCTCTACACCGGGGTCGGCGTCGGGCTCCGCTACTATACCGCGATCGGCCCGATCCGGGCCGACGTCGCCTTCCCCCTCGAACGCGTCCCCGGCGCCGCCCCGGTCGCGTTCTATGTCAGCATCGGGCAGGCCTTCTGATGAACCGACCCCTCATCCATCGCCTTCGGCGACGCTCTCTCCCGCAAGGAGAGAAGGGGGTTGCTGGAGCCCGTTCCTTCATCCTTGCCGGCCTCGCCGCGACCTTGTCCCTCCTCGTCCTCGCTTTCTTCCTCCCCGCCTCGGCGGACGAGGCGGACAAGGGGATGCTTGCGAACCTGATCTCGAACGCCCTCTCCTCGTCGACGCGCAGCGTCTCGATCGGCGCGGTCGAGGGCGTGCTGTCCTCAAATGCCGTCATCCGCAACGTCGTCATCGCCGATCGCGACGGCCCGTGGCTCAAGGTCGACGAGGCGACGCTCGTCTGGAACCGGCTGGCGCTGCTCGGCCGCCGCCTCGACGTCGACAAGCTCACGATCAAGCACATGCAGATCCTTCGCCGCCCGGTCGCTAACGAGACGCCGCCGGTCGAGACGGGCGGCCCGCAGGCGATCCTGCCCGAGTTGCCGCTCAAGGTGATCGTCAGGGATTTCGCCGTTCAGGAGCTTGCGCTCGGCGAACCGGTGCTTGGCGTCGCGGCGCGCCTCACGATCGCGGGCAAGGCGACCCTCGGGCCGCCGTCCGAGGGCCTCGATGTCGCGCTGACCTCGCGCCGTCTCGACGCGCCGGGCGCGTTCAAGGCGCTGATGACCTACGTGCCGGCGACAGACCGGCTGACCGTAAGCATCGACTCCGAGGAGCCCGCGGGCGGAACTCTTCGTCCACCTCGCTAACATCCCGGGCCTGCCGGCAGCCACCTTCAGCCTGAAGGGCGCCGGACCGCTCGAGGCTTTCGACGCGAAACTCGACTTCTCGGCCGGAGCGGACGCGTTTGCGAGAGGAGACGTGACCGTCGCCCGGCAGGGATCGGCGCGGCGGCTCGCCCTCGACCTCGAAGGCAAGCTCGAGGGACTGACGCCGGGGATCGTTCGCCCCGTCGTTGCGGGAGAGACCACGCTCAAGGGCGACGTCCTCTTCGAGGCCGGCGGGGCGGTCACGATCCCGGGGCTTCACCTCGTCTCCGCCAATGCGCGCCTCGACGTCGAGGGGACGCGATCGGCGGACGACCGGCTCGACCTCAAGGTCCACGCCGGCGCGATCCCCGGCTCGACCGCGATCGGCAAGCTCGACCTCAACGCCACGGTGACAGGGCCCGCCGCTGCCCCGGCGATCGACGCGTCGCTCGAAGCGGGCGACGTGAAGACGCCGCAAGGCTCCCTCGACCGGCTCGCCGCGAATTTTCGCGCCCACGCGAGCGGCGCCCTGACCGAAACAGCCTCGCGCATCCTGTTCGACGGCGAGGGAGCGGCCTCAGGCCTCAGGCTTGCGGACCCGGCGCTCGCGCGCGCCGCAGGCCATGACTTCAAGCTCGCGGCGCGCGGCGCGATGGCCCCGGGCGGGGCCTCGTTCGACGCGCTCGACCTCGCAGGCGCAGATTTCGAGGCGCGTTACGCCGGGCTCCTCGGCATGAAGACGATGCACGGCCATCTCGACCTGGTCGCCAGGGATCTCGGCCGCTTCGCCCTACTCGCCGGCGGCAAGCTCGCAGGCGAAGCGCACGTCGGCGCCGATCTCGAAGGGGCGCCCGGCTACGAAATCGTCAATGCGACGCTCGACGGGCGCGCAACAAAGCTCGCGACCGCGTATCCCTTGCTCGACAGGGTGGCCGGAGGCGAACTCGCCGTGGCCGGCGCGGCCCGGTTCGGGCCCGGCGGCGCCATCGGCTTCTCCGATCTTCGCGCGACCGGCCACAACGGCTCGGCGCGCCTCAATGGCGCGTACCGCTCCGGAAGCGCGGACATGACCGCGACCCTGGACATCCCGCAGGCGAAGGCGGTCGATCCGCGAATCGATGGCAGGATCGGCGTCGAGGCGCGGCTCACAGGCGCCCCGGAGGACCTTGGCGCGGAACTCGAGGCGTCGCTTGGCCCCGGCCGGCTGCTCGACCGCAAGACGGCGGGCGTGACGCTCGCCGCCACGGCGCAACATGTGACGGGCCTCGCGGAAGCGGACGCGACGCTTTCCGGCGACGTCGGCGGTCAGCCGCTGCAGGGCGCGGCGCATGTCGCCAAACGGGCCGAGGGCGGGTGGGGAATTGACAACCTCAGCCTTGCGCTGGCCTCGGCGCGCCTCGCCGGCGCCGGAACGCTCGACAGGGACGGCCTTGCCGACGGCGATCTCTCCTTCTCGGCGAAGACCCTCGACGATCTGTCGCCGCTCGTCCTGACGAAACTCGGCGGATCGCTCCAAGCGAAGATCGGCGCTTCGAGCGCGGGCGGGAAGCAGTCGGTCACGGTCGCTGCGACGAGCGAGCGCATGAACGTCGCCGACATGCGGGTCGAGGCGCTGAAAGTCGACATGAGCGTCGCCGACGCCTGGAACGGGCGGGCGATCGAGGGAACGGCGCAGATCGCCCGCGGCGAATTCGGCGGCGAGGCGCTGTCGGGCGTCAGGCTCACAGCCTCGGCGGGGGCAGACTTCAGCGACCTCGATTTCGCCGGGACGGTGCGCGGGCTCGCGGTGAAAGCGCGCGGGCGGCTCTTCGGCGGAAGCCCGGCGCGGCTTGATCTTGCGAGTGTCACGGCCGACGGCGGCGGGCGGCGCATCGCGCTCGCGGCTCCGGCGACGCTGACGATCGGCGCCGACGGCGTGGCGTTGCAGCATTTCGCCCTCGCGGTGGACGCCGGGCGGCTCGCGCTCGACGGAACTGTCGGGCCGCGCCTCGACCTTCGCGCCAAGGCGACCGACCTGCCCCTCGCCGCCCTCGCTGTCGCCGCGCCGGGCCTGCAACTCGCCGGCGCCGCGGACGGCGAGGCGACGATCGCCGGGACGCGGGACGATCCGACCGGCGACTGGCGCATTCGCCTGAAGCAGGTCGCCGCGCCCCAGACGCGCGCCGCGGGCCTTCCTCCGCTCGACGTCGCCGGATCCGGGCGCCTCGGCGGCGGCCGCACCTCTGTCGATCTCGCGGTTAATGCGGGAGCGGCCAACGCCCTCAAGGTGACGGGCTCGGCGCCGCTCTCGGCCGACGGCGCCCTCGACCTTAAGGCCTCGGGAAGGCTCGATGCCGGTCTCGCCAATGTGACGCTTTCGACTTCGGGGCAGACCGTGGCGGGTGCGGTCACGGTCGCGATGCGGGCGAGCGGCGCGATAACGAGGCCGAACCTGACCGGGACGGTCACGCTCGCCAACGGATCGTTCACCGATGACCGGACGGGGCTCAGGCTCACGGGCGTCAGCGCCGCGATCGCCGCGAGCGGCGATGCGATCCGCATCGATCGGCTCAATGGAACCACGCCGAACGGCGGCAGCCTCGCCGCGAGCGGCCAGGTGAGGCTCGACCCCGCCGCGGGCTTCCCCGGCGCCATCCGTATCGCAGGAATGCGGACGCAGATCATGGCGAACGACGTGGTTACGGCGACCGCCAACCTCGCCATCGATCTCAGCGGCAGGCTCGCTGAGACGCCGACTGTCTCGGGCCGGGTGGACATCCTCTCGATGGACGTCGCCATCCCGCAGCGCCTCGGAGGCCTCAGCGCGCCAATTCCGGGCACAAAGCATGTGCGTCCGACGCCGACGGCGCGCGCGGTCCTGGCGCGAATGGCGCGGGCGCGCGCCGTACGGGCGGGCCCGGCGTTCGACGCCAAACTCGCGCTCGACGTCTCGGCGCCGAACCGGGTCTTCCTGCGCGGGCGCGGCGTCAACGCCGAGTTCGGGGGCGACATCCGCGTCTCCGGCACATCGCGCGCGCCGCAGGCGACCGGCGGCTTCGACCTCCTGCGCGGCACGCTGGCGCTTGTTGGCCGGCCGCTGACCTTCACCCGCGGCAGGGTCACCTTCCGGGGCGACGTCATCCCCGACCTCGATCTCGTCGCCGAGACCACGGCCGCCGACGTCACCGCGCGCGTCGAGGTCTCGGGACCGGCGAACCAGCCGGCCTTCGTCATCACCTCGTCGCCGAGCCTGCCGGAGGACGAGATCCTGGCGCGCATCCTGTTCCAGAACTCGACCGGCAATCTCTCGGCCTTTCAGGCGCTGGAGCTCGCCAACGCCGCAGCGACGCTATCGGGCGGCGCCGACATGCTCGACCCGCTCCGCAGGAGTCTCGGCCTCTCGAATATCGGCGTCGGGAGCGGGGGAAGCGGCGGTCTGCTCGGTCTCGGGCGGGTCGTCAACGACCGGATCAGCGTCGACGTGAGGACTGGCGTCACGACGCAGCAGAACGGCGTCGACGTCAATCTCGACGTCACGCGGCACATCCGGCTTCAGGCCGGCGTGGACGCGTCCGGGGGTACGGACGTCGGCGTCGGAGCGGGCTGGGAGTTCAAGTAGGCGGGGCGGACCCGTCGTCGCCAACGATCTTCTCGTACACGACCTCATGGATCGCGTAGCCCGCCCGCTCGTAGGCCGCGCGCGCCGCGGCGTTTCCCGCGAGCGCCGAAAGGCGGATGCGCGTTATCCCGTCCGAGGCGAGATGCGCCTCAAGCGCGGTGAGAAGCCGCGTCGCAACGCCACGGCGGCGAAAGGCCGGAAGGACGCAGATGTCCGAGACGAGGCCGTAGCGAATTCAATTCCGGCGTCTCCTCCACGTAGTGATCCTCAACCACCCAGCCGGCGGCGAAACCGGCGAAGCGCCCCTCGACCTCGGCGACGAGAACCGCGCCGCCGGCCGCGGCCTCGATCAACATCCAGGCGAGATAAGCGTCGGCGGTCGCGTCGCCCGGCAGGCGCGTGTCGGAGAGGCTCCGCTCGTGCTCGTGCAACGCGACCAGCGCCGCCCGCAGGCCCGCGCGGTCGGACGGGTTCATGAGCCTGATGACCGTTTCCGTCATGCGAGCGCCTTCCTCACGAACTCGCGCACTGACGCCGGCTCCTCGAACCGGAGCATAACCGGCAAGGTCGCGACCGACCGGGCCATGCGCGGGGGAAGGCGCACGCGATCCTTCTCGGTGGTCGCAAGAACCGCCCTCCGACTGACGGCTTCCTCGACGAGCGCCGCGACCTCGCGCGGCCGGAAGCGGTGGTGGTCGGGAAAGTCGCGGGTGGCGACCACCTGCGCGCCGATGCGTCGAAGCGTCGCGTAGAACTTCTCCGGCCGCGCGATGCCGGCGAAGGCGACGACCTCGCGCCCGATGAGCGAGGCGGCGGCCAATGCGTCCGGCTCGAGGGTCGCTGCGAAGACCGGGCGGCCCGGAACCCGCTCGGCGACCGCGGCGCGCCCCGCCGCGTCGCCCCCGACGACGATCAGCGCGCCGACCAGCGGCGCCTGGGCCGCGAGCGGCGCCCGCAACGGGCCCGCGGGCACGCAGAGGCCGTTGCCGAAGCCGGTTTCGCCGTCGACGACTGCAAAGGCGAGGTCCTTCGCGAGCGCCGGATTTTGCAGGCCGTCGTCGAGGATGAGAACGTCGGCGCCCGCCGTGACCGCCGCTCTCGCGCTCGCGACGCGGTCGGGTCCGACCCAACAGGACGCGACTTCGGCAAGCAGCAGCGGCTCGTCGCCGACGACGGCTGCGGCGTGCGTCGCCAGATCGACCCGAAGCGGCTCGGCGCGCTTCGCGCCGCCGTAGCCGCGCGACAGGAACGCGGGGCGGCGTCCGTCCGCGATCAGCATTCGAGCGAGCGCCAGCGCCGCCGGCGTCTTGCCCGCCCCCCCGGCGACGAAGTTGCCGAGGCAGATGACTGGCGCGCCGGCGCGTTCGCCTGGCCGGCGTAGGCGGCGCGCCGCGACCGCGCCGTAGACCATCCCGGCCGGTTGAAGAAGGCGCGCCAGCGCGGTCGGCTTCCGGGCGGACCAGAAGCCGGGCGCCCTCACCGCGTCGCCCCGGCGAGGGGCAGGATCGGGGCCAGCGCCTTCAGCGAGCGGTCGACCGCTCCCGACCGCCGCTCGACGGCGTCGCCGGCGGCGCGCGCCATCGCGCGGAGCCTCGCCGCGTCGGCGAAGAGGGCGATCAGCGCGTCGCCAAGCCTTTCCGGCGCATCGATCTGAAGCGCGCCGCCGGACGCGTCGAGCGCCGCGTAAGCTTCGGCGAAATTGCCGACCAGGGGCCCATGCAGGATGGCGGAGGCGAGCCGCGCCGGCTCGATCGGATTCTGCCCGCCGCCGCCGGCGAACGACTTGCCGAGAAAGACGACGCCGGCGAGCCGGTAGAAGAGGCCGAGTTCGCCGATCGTGTCGCAGACATAGACCGAGGTCGCGCGGTTCACGGGGTCGCCGCGCGACCGCAAGGCGCAGGAGATCCCCTCGGCCTCGATCTCGCGCAGGACTGCCTCGCCCCTCTCGGGATGGCGCGGCGCGATGAGCGTCAGCGCGTCGGGAAAGACCTCGGCGAGCCGCTTGTGGGCCCGCGCGGCGATCGCCTCCTCGCCCGGATGGGTGGAGGCCGCGATCCAGATCTGGCGCCCGGAGGCGAGGCCAGAAAGCTCCGCCAGCTCGCGCAGGTCCGCCGGCAGCGGCGGCGCGTCATACTTGATGTCGCCCGCGATCAGGACGCGCGGCGCGCCGAGCGCGACGAACCGCTCGGCGTCGGCTTCGCTGCGCGCAAGACAGAGGTCGAACCGTTCGAGGAGGGCGCCGATGAACCCGCGCGCCCGCCTTTGCCAGAAGCGGAAGGAGCGCTCGCTGACGCGGCCGTTGACGATCGCGAGCGGGATCCCGGCCCGCTTCGTCTCGACGATCATGTTCGGCCACAATTCCGAACTCGGCGATGAGGGCCGCGTCGGGACGCCAGTGAGTGAGGAAGCGGCGAACGAAGACGGGGCTGTCGACCGGGACGTACTGATGCAGCGCGTTCGCCGGAAGGCGCCGCGCGAGGAGGTCGGCCGAGGTGATCGTCCCGGTCGTGACGAGCGCGGTCGCCCCGGACCGCGCGATCCGCTCGACGAACGGCAGGAGCGACAAGGCCTCGCCGACGCTCGCGCCGTGCAGCCAGACGAGCCGCCCCTGCGGGCGCTCGATCGCCGCCCGGCCGCGCCGCTCGCCGAGGCGGGCGCCGTCCTCCCTGCCCCGCCGCAGCCGCGCCGCCAGAAGCGGGCCGGCGAGCGGCGTCCCGAGCGCCGTCAGGGCACGATAGAGACGCAGCGAGAAGGGCGTGTTCACGGGCTTCTCAGGCAGGCGCCCGGGTCCGTCCCGCCGACCATCGCGTAGGCGAGCTTGTGGGCTTCGTCGAGCCCCTGCTGGACGGCGAGGCGGGCCGCCTCGACCGCCGCGTCGTCGGCGTCGCGCGCCACGCGGATCGGGTCGCGGACGACGACGATGACGCGGCTGAAGGGCAGGCCGAGCGTCGCCCGGTCCCAGGTGTCGAACTGAAGGCGGCGCTTGAGAACGACCGCGGTCGGCACGATCGGCCGGCCCGAGAGGCGCGCCAGCGTCACGATCCCGAGACCGGCGACCCGGGCGCGCTTCGGAACGTCCGCGGTCATCGCGACCGATGTCCCCTCCTGGAGCAGGCGGAGAAGCTGGCGCATCGCGGGCACGCCGCCCTTGTCGTATTGCCGGTCACCCGGCCCCCCTGAGCCCCTGACCGGCTTTATGTCGAGCCGCTGGGCGGCGATCGCCTGCGCGCCCGCGTCCTCGTGGCGGGAGATGAGAACCGCAAGCGGCCCGACGGTGCGGGGACGCGCGAGCGGTATCATAAGATGCTGCCCGTGCCACATGGCGACGATGAGGGGCTTCGCGTCGGCGATATGCGCGTCGAGGTCCTTCGGGACGAAGGTGAAGCGGCCCGTCCGGTGGACGAGCCTGATATACGTCGCGAGCAGGAAACCGATGACCTCCTGCCCAAAGGGCGACCGTCCGATCCGTCTTGCCATGAAACGCTCAGGCGGTCCTCGTCGGGGGAGCGAGATCGGGTTCGATCAGGCGGTGCAGATGGACGATGAAGTAGCGGGTCTGAGCGCTGTCGACGGTCTGCTGCGCCTTGGCGCGCCAGGCCCGCTCGGCGCTCTCATAGTCGGGAAAGATCCCGACCACGTCGATCGTCGACGGGTCGCGAAACTCGTGCGTTTCGAGAGACTTGAGTTCACCGCCGAACACGAGGTGCAGAAGCTGCCGCTTCTCCTCGGCCGGCGCCTTCGAATTTGGGGAGGCCATTCGCGATCCTCACAGGAATGCGGCGGGGGAGTCGTTTAAGCCGCGGCTTTGCCCCCGCGCGGGTCAAAACGCAAGCCGGCGAAGGGCGCCTTCGCGTCACCCGCCGGCCGCGGCCCGGAAGGCTTCGAGCAAGCGCGGCGCCAGCGCGTCCGGTCTGCCGAGGAGCGCGGGGCGCGAGGTCTTCGGCTGATTGTAGCGCAAGGGCTCGCCCGACGCGGCGACGAGCGCCGCGCCTGCCTCCGCGAGCAGGAGATCGGCGGCCGCGATGTCCCAGTCGTGCGAGTGGGATCCGGCGACGGCGAAGTCGAGCGCGCCCTCCGCCGCAAGGCAGAGCCGATAGGCGAGCGAGGGCACGAACGGGACCGGGTCGACGGGGGTCTGGAGCCTGGCCGCCATGGCGGCCAGAACGGGCTTCGGTCCGGCGGCGCGATAGCGGGCGCGAGGGCCTGCGGGCGCGGCGGCGATCGGCGCGCCGTTCTTCGACGCCCCCGCCCCGCGCGCGGCGAGATAGGTTTCGCCGAGCGCAGGGGCGTGGACAACGCCCGCGATCGGCCGCCCGTCGACGACGAGCGCCGCCGACACCGTCCAGCGCGGATCGCCCTCGACGAAGGCGCGCGTGCCGTCGATCGGGTCGACGACGACGAGGGCGCGACGGTCGAGGCGGCCGGCGTCGTCGGCGGTCTCCTCCGAGAGCCAGCCGGCGTCGGCGAAGGCCTCGCCGAGCAAGCGTTTCAGAAGCGCGTCGGCCGCGAGGTCGGCCTCCGTCACCGGCGAGCCGCCGGCCTTGGCATGGACGGTGGCCGAGGTGCGGGCGCCCGGACGGAACCAGGCGCGCGCCGCCTCCCCGGCCTCGCGGGCGGCGGCCGCCAGAAGATCGCGCGCGGCGAGCGCGTCCCGATCGGGGTCGAGGCTCAAGGGTTCTTGTCCGAAGCGCATGGGAAGGCTGCGCGGCAGGCTTTAGCCGGAGCCGCCGCCCGGCGCAAACCCGGGCGCGGGCGGCGGCGGTCGCGCCTGGAGCGTTCGGCGATTCGATCGAATCGCCCAACGCTCCAGCCTCTTTGTTTCCGCGCGCTCTTGGCGAAAAACCGGCATCCACTTTTTCGCCGCGCGCTCAGTCGAGCAGCGCCGTAGCGATCGCCGCCCATTCCTCGTCGAGCGCGCCGCGGCAGATGGGTTGGCCGGCGCGGCGGTACCAATAGGCGGCGTTGCCGGGGTCGCCCTCTTTGCGGTGCAGGTAGGCGTGGACCCAGTCCCCCGTCTTGGCCACGTCGGCCTGGGCCGCCTCGTGGGCGCCGTCCCAGTCGCCGCGCGCGTCAAGCCAGAGCGCCTTGAGGGCCAGGCTCAGGGCCGTCGGCGGCTCAGGGTCGGCGAGCGAGGCGCGGAAGGCTGGGAGGTCCATGGCGCGAAGCGTGGCGCCGAAGCGTGGCGCGGTCAAAGCGCGGACAGGGTTTCTGTTGCGTTCGGCCGGTTCCAGCCCTTCCGAAAGCTTCCGAAAGCTTCAATTCTCTTCAAACGCTTCCGCCAGAGATTCAATTTCCTTCCAAAAGCTGACTGCGTCGAATGCCAGCGCCGCACGGGCGCGCCGTTCGGCGCCGGGGCGTATTTTCGGGCGAGCGACCTCGAGGTCTCGGGACCGAGCACGACCTACGCGCGAACCGGCGCGACCGGCGGCAGAGCGTTGGTCGATTCTACCGAATCGCCGAACGCTCCAGGGGCAGGCCCCATCCGGCGCGGCGCGCCACCTTCTCTGGAGGGAGAAGGCTCCCTCACCGCACCACGAGCACCGAGCACTGCGCGTGCCGGACGATCGTCTTGGCGTTCGACCCAAGCAGGTAGTCGCTCATCGTCGGGCGGTGCGAGCCCACCACGATCAGGTCGGCGTCCCAGTCGGACGCCTCCTGCAGGAGCTCGTGGTAGATGCCGCCGGCGCGCGCCGCGCAGCTCTTGCGCGCCGCGGGCAAGTCGACCTTGGCCAGAACGGCGTTGAGCTCGTCGAGCGTCCGCTTCGACTGCGCCTCGTCGAAATCCGCGGGGACGTATTCCATGAACGTCGCCGGAACGACAGGCTGTACATTGACCAGCCGGAGATCGCCGCCGCCGCCTTTCGCAAGCTCGAGAGCCTCCGCGAGGCCCTTCGGCGCCGTCGTCGCCTCGGCGAGGTCGACTGCGAGAACGATGCGCTTGTACATGACTCCCTCCCTCGAACCTGGCCGCGCCCACGGTCAAGGTGGAGCGGGCCCTGCCGCCGGACAAGCCGGCTGCGGCAATTTGCTCCGCGCCCGCCGGCGCTCGGCGGCGAAGCTGGCGCCCGGACGATAGTCATTGTTCCTTGACGCCCGTGTCGGTATAAGGCCGCAAAATCCATCGGGGACAGGGATCACGGATGAACGATTTCGGCTCTGAAAGCTATAAGCCGTCGGACGCAGAACCGTTCATGAACGAGCGACAGCGCGAGTATTTCCGGCGCAAACTGATCTCGTGGCGCGAATCGATCCTCGCCGAAAGCCGCGACACGTTGAACGCCCTCCAGCTCGAAAGCGAGAATCACCCCGACATCGCCGACCGGGCGTCCTCGGAGACCGATCGGGCGATCGAGCTCAGGGCGCGGGACCGGCAGCGAAAGCTCATCTCCAAGATCGAGTCGGCGGTCGCCCGAATCGAGGACGGCTCATACGGCTATTGCGTCGAGACGGGCGAGCCGATCTCTCTGCGCCGGCTCGACGCGCGGCCGATCGCCACGCTCTCGGTCGAGGCTCAGGAGCGCCACGAACGGCGCGAGAAGATCTACCGCGACGACTAGACCTTTCGGCGATTTTGTCGAATCGCCGAATGCGCCAGCTTTTTTGACTTCCGCGCGCTGTTCGAGAAAAACCGGCGTCCACTTTTTCGCCGCGCGCTTTCGCCCGCCCTCGGCCGCCGCCGTTCACACTTTGTCGCGGCCGAGCAGCTTCGCCATTTCCGCTTCCAGCGAATCAAGGCCGGCGAACGGATCCTCGGACGCCGGCGGCGGCGCGGGTTGCGCGGGCGCAGGATGGGCCGCGCCCGGGGCCGACGGGCGCGCGTCGGCCTTGTGGCCCTTCGCCTCCGCGACCCTGGCCTCCCGCGCGTCCTTGCTGTCGTGCGGATGAGGGTCGGACGAGCCCTGCTGGAGCGCGCGCGGCGTCTGAGGCGTCTGAGGCGCCTGCGGCGCCTGGTATCGGGGCTGACCCGCCGACGGCGCGTGCGAGATGACGATCGGCGCGGTCATCATGGGCGCCGCGCCGATGACCGGGCGCGAAGGGAACGGCAGCGCCTGGTATCCCGGCGCCTGCTCGGAAGCCTCGCTCCGTTCCGGCTTCTCGGGCTTGACCGGATGGGCCGGCTCGATCCTGACGGCGGTCACCGGCTCGAGCTTGGCGGTTGCCGGCTGCGGCGCGGCCTCGACCGGGTGCAGCGTGTGCAACGTCTGCGGCGCGGGCGCTGCGACCGGCTGAGCCGACAGCTTTTCCGGCAGTCGCGCGACGTTCGCCCGGACGGGTGCCGAAATCGGCGGCGGCATCGCCCGTCGCGCCGCCGGCTGAGCGACGCGCTCGCGCGCCTCGACCTCTTCAACCGCCTTCTCGACGGCCTGCGCAACGGCCGCGGTCGGCTCGGGAGGCGGCGGCGGGGCGGCGACCTGCTTCGCCGCCGGCCGAATCGGAATGGGTTGCGCCTGCTGCGAAGGCGCAGGCGCCGGCGGCGCGACGGGGGCCACCGGCGCGGAAATGGCGGCCGCCGCGGGCGCAGCGGGGAGCGCGGCGGCGGCGGGCGCCGCCTCGACCCGCCTGCGAACAGGCGCGGGGCCGGGCGCGGCGGGGCCGGGCGCAGCAGGGCCGGATGTCGCCTGGCCGTTCGGCTGAAGCCCCGCCTCGCGGGCGGGGCTCAGGGCGCGGTTGATCTGCAATTCGATCAGCACGTCGTTCGGACCGCCGATCATCACGAGATGCTCGATGTTGTCGCGGCGAACCAGAACAAGCTGGCGCTGCCCGTCGAGGCTGAACGCGTCGACGAGGCCAAGACGCGGCTGGCGCGTGCGTCCCCCCGGAACCTTGAGCCGATGCGCGAACACCAGGCGGTAGACGATCGCGAGCGCCACGAGGGCTGCGATCCCGCAGGCCAAAACCAGTCCGATCTGGACGACCCGATTGTCGCCGAACGGAAGATCACTCAACCATTGCATACTGAATCCTGCGCCCGCGCTGCCGACCGCGCAAGCCATCCCTCGTTCGACGCAACCCAGCCCTGCGCGTCAGAAACCGTCAAAACGATCCATGGGACCCCGGGCGACGGCCCAAGGGTTCGGCGAACCGCCCAATCCTGGCTCCGGATGAACCAGCGGCATTGTCCATAACAAATTGCGACGGCCAAGAAAACTGTGGTCTGCGCCCAGTTTCCGCCCCATTCCCAAGCGTCCCCGCCAAGACATCGGCAAGGCCTCGTGGTAGCACCGAGAAACGAGTCGGCGCTCATCTTGGGGTTCAGCGAGGCAATGACTGCGACGCCGCACCCGCGGGCAGCGGGCCGGGTCGAGCGAACGGCCAAGCCGCTCGTCCTCGTCCTTCTCGCCCTTGTCCTCTCCGGGGTCGTGGCGGCGGTCTGGCTCGCGCCGCGGGAGCTTGCCCTGCTCGTGGTCAACTACGCGATCTTCACGCTCGCCGCCCTCGGCGGGATCGGGCTGATCATGTTCGCCTTCGGCCTCGTGCGGTTTGCCTCTCGCGCCCAGGGGTCCGACATCGCGCGAACGATCGCCGACACCAGCCCGGACGGCCTCGTCGTCACCGACCGCCGCGCCCGCATCGTCTACGCCAACCCCGCCTATTACGGCCTCTCCGGCGACGAATTGAGGCCGGTCGAGACGGTGTTCGCGGGCTCGCCCGACGTGTCGGAGTCGATATACCGCCTTTCGCAGGCGGCGAAGTCGGGAAAGCCCGCGAGCGAGGACCTGAGGCTCGCGCCGCCGCTGAGCGGCGACGCCGCGGTCGCCTGGTACCGTATTCGCGTGCGGCCGCTCTACGCGCTCGCCAGCGAGGGCGCGTCGGTCTGGACGGTGTCGGACGAAACGCGCGAGCACGACCGGCACGAGACCTTCTTCCAGGATCTCCAGCACGCCATCGACTATCTCGATCACGCGCCGGCCGGCTTCTTCTCCGCCGAGCCGGACGGCGCGATCGTGCACATGAACGCGACGCTCGCCGAATGGCTCGATTACGACCTCGCCCAGTTCGGCGTCGATCTGCTGAGGATCGGCGACGTCATCGCCGGCGACGGCGGCGCGATGCTCGGCGCCATGTCCGGCCGGCCGGGGGAAGTCAGGACGCAGACCTTCGACGTCGACCTCAGGCCGCGCCGGGGACGGGTCGTGCCGGCGCGCATCCTGCACAAGGTGGCCTTCGCGAGCGACGGCCGTCCGGGGCCTTCGCGCTCGCTCGTCATCAGCCGCGCGGCGGGCGAAGGCAAAGGCAGGGAGGATTTGCGCGCCGCCGAGCTCCGCTTCGCCCGCATCTTCAATTCGACGCCGGTCGCCATCGCCGAGGTCGAGGCGAGCGGCGCGGTCCTGCGCCCGAACGCCGCCTTCGCGCGGCTCGCGCCCGCGGCGCTCAAAGCCGCGGGCGACGGCAAGCCTTCGTTTTTCGCCCTCGTCGCGCCCCGCGATCACGCCGGCCTTCGCACCGCCCTTGCCGCCGCCGCGCAGGGCGCAAACGGGATCGAGCCGCTCGATGTGACGCTTGCCGGCGAGGAGCCGCCCCGCTCGGCGCGGCTCTTCGTCTCGGCAGCCGATCCCGAAAGCAACGAGGGGGCGAGCGCCATCGTCTTCGCCCTCGAAACCACCGAGCAGCGCGCCCTTCAGGAGAACCTCGCCCAGAGCCAGAAGATGCAGGCGATCGGCCAGCTCGCGGGCGGCGTGGCGCACGACTTCAACAACGTCTTGACGGCGATCATCGGCTATTCCGACCTTCTGCTCGCCAATCACCGGCCGACCGATCCGTCCTTCCAGGATATCATGCAGATCAAGCACAACGCGAACCGCGCCGCGGGCCTTGTGCGACAGCTTCTCGCCTTCTCTCGCCGGCAGACGCTGATGCCCCAGACGTTGCAGCTCAACGACGTCCTGTCGGAATTGCAGATGCTGCTGAGGCGCCTCGTCGGCGAGACGATCCAGCTCGACGTCGTCCACAGCCGCGACCTCTGGCTCGTGCGCGCCGACCTCAACCAGTTCGAGCAGGTCGTGATGAACCTCGTGGTCAACGCGCGCGACGCGATGCCGGACGGCGGCAAGATCACGCTTCGGACCCGCAACCTGCCCGCGGCCGAATGCGCGAGCCTGAAGGAGGCTGTCGTTCCGGCCGACTACGTCCTTGTCGAGGTCGAGGACAATGGCCACGGCATCCCCGCCGAGGTGCAGTCGAAGATCTTCGAACCCTTCTTCACCACTAAGGAAGTCGGCAAGGGCACCGGGCTCGGCCTGTCGATGGTCTATGGCATCGTCAAGCAGACCGGGGGGACCGTTTTCGTCGAGAGCGAACCGGGTCGCGGCGCGACCTTCCGCATCCTCCTGCCGCGCCTCATCGAGCCGGTCGAGATCGAGGCGCCGGTCAGGAAGGAGGCGGCGAAGCCTCCAGCCGACCTCACCGGCCGCGGCGCCATTCTTCTCGTCGAGGACGAGGAGGCGGTGCGCGCCTTCGCTTCGCGGGCGCTGGCCTCGCGCGGCTATACGGTGCTCGAGGCCGAAACCGGCGTCGAGGCGCTGAAGGTTCTGGAGGAGGCCGGGGGATCGGTCGACCTCATCGTCTCGGACGTCATCATGCCGGAGATGGACGGGCCGACCATGCTGACGGAACTCCGCCGTCGCGGGGTCGCGGCGAAGGTGGTGTTCGTATCCGGCTATGCCGACGACGCCTTCGCCCGCAATCTGCCCGACCGCCAGGAATTCGTCTTCCTGCCGAAGCCGTTCACCCTGAAGCAGCTGATCGAGACGGTGAAGGGCGCGATGGCGTGAGGCGCCGAGCCCCGCTATAGGTTGCGGCGACGCGCCCCCTTTTGCGAGTTCGAGGCCATTCGTTCATGCGTTTTGAAGGCACGAAAACCTACGTCGCCGGCGACGAACTGAAGACCGCAGTCAATGCCGCGATCGCGCTCGAGCGCCCGCTGCTCGTCAAAGGCGAGCCCGGCACCGGCAAGACGCTGCTCGCCGAGGAGATCGCGGGCGCGATCGGCGCGCCGTTCATCGCCTGGCACGTGAAGTCGACCACGCGCGCCCAGCAGGGCCTCTACGAATACGACGCGGTGTCGCGCCTCAGAGATTCGCAGCTCGGCGATCCGCGCGTCTCCGACATCGCCAACTACATCCGGCGCGGCAAGTTGTGGGAGGCGTTCGCCTCGGCCGTCCGCCCGGTGCTGCTGATCGACGAGATCGACAAGGCGGACATCGAGTTCCCCAACGATCTTCTGCTCGAACTCGACCAGATGCAGTTCCACGTCTACGAGACCGGCGAGACGGTCAGGGCGCGTCTCAGGCCCGTCGTCATCATCACCTCGAACAACGAGAAGGAGCTGCCCGACGCGTTTCTGCGCCGCTGCTTCTTCCACTACATCCGCTTTCCCGATCACGAGACGATGGTGAGAATCGTCGAGTCGCACTATCCGGGCGTCAAGCCGCGGCTTGTCGAGGAGGCGCTGCGCTCGTTCTTTTCGCTGCGCGAGACGCCGGGCCTGAAGAAGAAGCCGACGACCTCCGAATTGCTCGACTGGCTGAAGCTGCTGCTGAATGAGGACGTTTCGCCCGAGACCTTGCGCGAGCGCGAAGCGAAGAAACTGATCCCGCCCCTGCACGGCGCCCTCCTCAAGAACGAGCAGGACGTGCACCTCTTCGAGAAGCTCGCGTTCCTGAGCCGGCGGGAGAGGTAGGCGGCGCCGGACGGGCGCTGACGCGCGATTTCGCAAGCGCCTTCCTCAATTTCGTCTTGCGCGGGTGATAGGCGCCGGACATGACCGCGACTGCGTTGATCTCGGGCGTCGGGGTCGCTGGGCCCGCCCTCGCCTATTGGCTCGACGCCGCCGGCTACCGGACGACGCTCGTCGAGCGCGCGCCGCAGCTACGGGATGGCGGCTACGTGATCGATTTCTGGGGCCTGGGCTACGACATCGCCGAGCGGATGGGACTTGAAGACGGGATTGAACGCGCCGGCTACCACGTTCGAGAGCTGCGAATCGTCGGCGACAAGGGCCAACGCCTTGCTGGCCTTGGCGTGCACGGGTTCCGCGCCCTTGCAGGCGGACGCTTCATCACGATCCCGCGCAGCAGTCTTTCCAGGCTCCTGTTCGACAGGGCGTCGCGTCGGAGCGAGGTCATGTTCGGAGATCAGATTGTCTCGCTCCGTGAGGAGACCGATAAGGTGCGCGTCGAGTTCGAGTTCGCGCCGGCGCGCAGTTTCGATCTCGTCGTCGGGGCGGACGGTCTGCATTCCAACGTCCGGCATCTCGCTTTCGGGCCCGAACCCCAGTTCGAGAAGGACCTTGGCTACGCGATCGCGGCCTTCGAGACGGAGGGCTATCGCCAGCGCGACGAGGACGTCTACGTCCTCTACAACAGGCCAGGGATCATGCTCGGCCGCGTGACGCTGCGAGAGAATCGAACCCTGTTCCTGTTCATCTTCGCCGACGGGGACAAAGACGTTGCGCCAGGGCGCGAACGGCCGGCGCTGAAAAATCTCCTGCGCGAGCGCTACGGACGGGCGGCATGGGAGTGCGCGGAAATTCTTGCACGGCTCGACGACGCGCCGGATCTCTATTTCGACCGCGTGAGTCAGATCCGTATGCCGGCGTGGACGAAGGGTCGCATCGCGCTTGTCGGCGACGCCGCGTTCTGTGTGTCTCTCGCCGCGGGACAGGGCGCCGCGCTCGCGATGACGGCCGCCTACGTTCTTGCTGGCGAGCTTCTGAGGGCCAAGGGCCGGCATGAGGCGGCGTTCGGCGCCTACGAAACGCTTTTGCGGGGCCACCTTGCTTCCAAACAAAGGGGCGCCGCGAGGTTCTCGGCAGCCTTCGCGCCGCGCACGCAGTGGGGTCTCAAGGTCCGCAATCTGATCGTCAACGCCCTCGCCGCGCCGGGGCTTGCGCGCTATGTGGCCGGCCGCGAGCTTTTCGATACGCTCACGCTTCCCGCCTATCCGTGGGAGAGTTCGAGGCGCGCGAGCCCTTTGAGTCCGTAGCGGCGCGAGGGATGGCGGCGACAGTGACGCGCAAGGGTCGAGCGAGGATCATTCGCGGTCGTCCTGGCCTCGCCTTCGCAGAGTGACGCTCGTCCCTCCGCGCGAGACCGAAAGCCAAAGGTCCGAGCCGAAGCGAGGGACGGCCGGGCGCGGCCTGCGCCGCCTGGCGCTTTCCGGCCTCGGGTCCGCGGCATCCTTGCGACTGCGGCATCCTTGCGACTTGCGCAACCCGGCCGGCGCGCGCAATCTCGCGCCCCATGCGCCGTCTGTTCCTCATCCGCCACGCCAAGGCCGAGCCCGGGGTCGGGCAGGACGACTACGAGCGTGCGCTGGCCGAGCGCGGCCGCGACGACGCGCGCTCCGTCGCCGCTCTGCTCGCCGCCCGCGATTTCATGCCCCTCCACATCATCCACTCGGGCGCGCTGCGCACCGAGCAGACGGCGGAGATTTTCGCCGCGCTTTCGCCGCGCCGCATCACGCTCGAGGCGCAACTCGGGCTCTACGACGCGACCCAGGCGATGCTCTACGCCCGCGTCCAGTCGCTTCCCGATTCCATCGATACGATCGCCTTCGTCGGCCATAATCCGGGCCTCGGCGAGCTTGCGTCGACCCTCGCCGGCGAGGGGGCTCAGCCGGAACTCCGGCGCCTGGCGCAGAAATTCCCGACCTGCGCGGTCGCCGTCATCGACTTCGACGTGTCGGCCTGGGAGGACGTCGAGCGCAAGCGCGGGCTTCTCGCCCTCTATCTCACCCCCGCCGAACTCGAGACGAGCGACGCCTGAGCCGCGCCTCGGCCGTCGTTGCGAGGAGCGACGCGACGAAGCAATCCATCTCGCCCCCAGCAATAGCCACGGGATGGATTGCTTCGCTACGCTCGCAATGACGGTCCCTTCCGGGAGCCTAAGCCCCTAGGCGCCGATGGGCCCCCCGCGCTACATGAGGCCCCTTTCGCGAAGGGTCGCCGGCGCGCACGTGTCATTCTCCGATTTTCTCTTCGAGGCGGGCCTCGTCGCCCGCTCGCTCGGCGACTTCTTCGGCGGCGGGGCGTTTCGCCTCGGCGTCACCGGCCTGTCGCGCTCCGGCAAGACCGTGTTCCTGACGGCGCTCGTCACGAACCTCCTCGCCGGCGTCCGCCTGCCGGTGCTTGCGGCCTCGGCCGAGGGGCGCATCGTGCGCGCAAGGCTCGAGCCGCAGCCCGACGACGCCGTGCCGCGCTTCGCCTACGAGGACCATTCCGCGAGCCTTTCGGGCCCCGACCGGCGCTGGCCGCTGTCGACCCGGCGCATCTCGCAGCTCAGACTGACGATCGAATTCGAGAGCGCGGCGCGGTGGAGCGGACGCGAGTCGGCGCTCACGCTCGACATCGTCGACTATCCGGGCGAGTGGCTGCTCGATCTGCCGCTCCTCGACAAGAGCTATGCCGCATGGGCGCGCGAGACGCTGGCGGCGAGCCAGAAGGCGGCCCGCGCGCCGCTCGCCGCCGGCTGGGCCGCCGCGCTCGCAGGCCTCGACCCGCACGCCGCGGCCGACGAGGACCGCGCGCGCGCCGTGGCGGAGGCGTTCACGGCCTATCTCCGGCGGGCGCGCGACGACGTCTATGCGCTTTCGACCCTGCCCCCCGGCCGCTTTCTCATGCCGGGCGACCTCGAAGGTTCGCCGGCGCTGACCTTCGCGCCGATTCCCATGCCCGACGGCGAGCCGATCGCCGCGGGCTCGATGGCCGCCATGATGGAGCGCCGCTACGAGGCCTACAAGCGCCATGTCGTCAAACCCTTCTTCCGCGATCACTTCGCCCGGCTCGACCGCCAGATCGTGCTGGTCGACGCGCTGACCGCGCTGAACTCGGGGCCGGCGGCGCTGAGCGACCTCGAGAACGCGCTGGCCGAAGTGATGGCGGCCTTCCGGGCGGGACGCGCGTCGAGCGTCGCCTCGATCTTCCGCCCCCGCATCGACCGGATCCTGTTCGCCGCCACCAAGGCCGACCATCTCCACCACACGAGCCACGACCGGCTCGAGGCGATCCTGAGGGCGCTCACCGCGCGGGCGATCGCGCGCGCCGAGGGCGTCGGCGCCGAGATCGACGTCATCGCGCTTGCGGCGGTGCGCGCCACCCGCGAGGCCGAAATCCGCCAGCAGGGGCAGATCCTGAAGGCGATCGTCGGCGTGCCCGAGAAGGGCGAGACGATCGGCGGCGAGACGTTCGACGGCGTCGCGGAAGCCGCCGTCTTTCCCGGCGAACTGCCGGCCGACCCGGCCTCGATCTTCGAAGGCGACGCGATCGCGCTGCCGGAGGCTGACAACGACTGGCGCTTCGTCCGCTTTCGTCCCCCCGTCGTGCAGCGCGGCCAGGCGGCCCCGCAAATCCGGCTCGACCGCGCCCTGCAATTCCTGATCGGGGACCGTCTCGCATGATCGACCGCCCCCCCCGCCCCCGCGCCTTCCGCCTCGACGATGAGCGCATCGCCGTCGACGACTTGCCCGCGCCGCTCGCGCCCAGGGCCGTCATCCAGTCCGAGCACGATCCGATTCCCCCCTCGACTCGGGCGCCGGCGATCGACGAGGCGGAACTCGAGGTCGAGGCGGCGCAGAAGTCCGGGCTGCTCAGCCGGAGCCGCTTCAGCCTCGTGGGGCTTCTCTGGACGGGCCTCGGCGGCCTCGTCTCGCTCGGCTTTGGCCTGTGGACGACCAACCTCATCGAGGGCCTGTTCGCCAAGGCCGAGTCGCTTGGAATTGTCGGCCTCGTCTTCGCGGTCCTGTTCGTCGCGGGGCTGATCGGCCTTGGCGTGCGCGAGGCGCTCGCCGTCGCGCGCCAGACGCGGATCGCGGAAATGCACGTCGCCTTCGCCGAAGCGCGCGCCGCCGACGACCGGGACGCTGCGCGAAAGCTGGTCGTCCGCCTCGTCGCGCTCTATCGCGACCGCCCGGAGACGGCGCGCGCCCGGGCCGAGGTCACCGAGGCCGCCGCCGCCATCATCGACGGGCGCGACCTCATCGACGTCGCCGAGCGGGCGCTCTTGAGGCCCCTCGACGAGCGGGCGCAGGGGGAGATCGCGAAGGCCGCGAAGGCCGTCTCGCTCGTGACCGCGATCAGCCCGCGCGCCATTCTCGACGTCATCTTCGTCGTCGCCCAGATCGTCCGGCTCGTGCGCCGGATCGCCGAGATCTACGGCGGCCGGCCCGGCCTCCTCGGCCTGATCAAGCTCGGCCGTTCGATCGGCGCGCATATCGCCATCACCGGCGGCATGGCGGTCGGCGACAGCATTCTCCAGCAGCTCGTCGGCCATGGGCTCGCCTCGCGCATCTCGGCGCGCATGGGCGAAGGCGTCATGAACGGCCTGCTCACCGCGCGCGTGGGCTTATCGGCCCTCGCCGTCTGCCGCCCCGCGCCCTTCGCCGTGACGAAGCCCCCCGGCGTCTCCGACGTCGCGCCGTTCCTGTTCAGCAAGAGGGAGTGAGGGGCTGCGCTGAGCCGTTCGGGGCCTTTCTCATCAGCCTGTGGTACAAAGATCCGATGATCGCCGAAATCGCCTCGCGCCGCGCCGAACTCGCGGACCTCTGCCGCCGTTTCGGCGTGCGCCGGCTCGACCTCTTCGGCTCCGCCGCCCGCGGCGACTTCGACCCGGCGCGCAGCGATCTCGATTTTCTGTACGAGTTCGAGCCCAAGCCGCCTGGCGGCTACGCGGACGCCTTCTTCGAACTCAAGGAAGAGCTGGAGTTGCTCTTTAGCCGACCTGTCGATCTGGTCGCTGCGGCGGCAATCCGAAATCCGCATTTCAGAAGGACCGTCGAAGAATCGCGAGCGCCGCTCTATGAAGCGTGACGCCCGCGCATACCTTGGCGACATTCAACAGGCCGCGGGGCTCATCGCCCAGTTTACCCAAGGGAAGACTTTCGCAGTCTATCTGGACGACCAGATGCTTCGGTCCGCAGTCGAGCGGCAGTTCGAGATCATCGGCGAGGCTTTGACCCAACTGGCGAAACTCGATCCGCAAGCGGCGGCCAGCATTCGCGAGTACCGGCGCGCAATCTCATTCCGAAATATTTTGGTCCATGGTTACGCCGCCGTGGACGATCGTCTGGTCTGGGACATTGTCGTCGGCAAGCTCGCCGCCCTGCGCGACGACGTCGCCGCGCTCCTCGGGTCGCCGTAAAGCCTCACAAGTGTCGTCGCCCCGTTTTGTACACGGACTAACGAGCCTGGTTGACCGCGCGAGGCTTCTCAGGTCGAAGTCGCATCATTGGCGGTCCTGAACCGGAGTTCGAGTTGCCGTCGGTTGAATGCGGAGCGCACTGTCGTCGCCTCCCGGCCGCCGCCAGGCCGGGGCCGGGCGTGGCCGCGCTCGCTGTCTCTATTTGCCTCGTCGGCGCCGCGCACGCCGACCCCGTCGCGCCCCAGACGGCGCCGCTCTGCGGCCGCCCGGCCAAGGCGTTCGCCCCCGCGTCGCCCGCGTCCTTCCCCGCGCTCTGCGCCAGCGTCGAGGCGCTCGACCCGCGCGCCCGCGCCGACGCGTCGACCCCGGACAAGCCGAGCCCCGGACCCTGGGGCGTGCTTAGCGGCGACTCGCAGAACGCGAACTTTCTCGGCGACATGGGCGGCCTGCGGCCCGCGCTCCTCAAGTATGGACTCTCCGTACAGCTCACCGAAGAGGCGGAAATATTCGGCAACCTGACGGGCGGGGTCCGCCAGGGCTTCGAGGCCAACGGCGTCACCACCCTTCAGGTGCAACTCGACACGAAGCCGCTGTTCGGCATTCCCGGCGGCATCCTCAGCATCCAGGGCTTTCACATCTGGGGCGGCGACCTCACCCAATCCAATCTCATGACCATCCAGACCATCAGCGGCCTCGAGGCTGCGCCGTCGTTCAGGCTGTGGGAGCTCTGGTACCAGCAGAATTTCGGCGACCGCTTCGACGTCAAGATCGGCGAGCAGAGCCTCGACAACGAATGGATGATGAGCCAGAACGCGGGCGTCTTCCTGAACGCGGCGATGGGCTGGCCGGCGCTGCCGTCCGCCAATCTTCTGGCCGGCGGCCCCGCCTACCCGCTCTCCGGCCTCGGCGTCCGCGCCCGCTGGCGCCCGATCGATCCCATCACGATCATGGCCGGCGTCTTCAACGGCAGCCCGATCCCCGCCAACTCACCGAACACCCAGCTCAGCAATCCCAACGGCCTCGACTTTCCGTTGAACACCGGCATGCTCGCAATCGCCGAGTTGCAGTACACGTTTCCCGCCGCGGCGCCCTCCGGCAAGACATCGGCGACCGACCCCCTGCCCGGCGCGTACAAGATCGGCGCCTGGTACGACAGCGAGAATTTCGACGACCAGCAGGTCGATGTCTTCGGCCTCCCGCTCGCGTCGCCCGAGAGCGTCGGGATCGCGGCGAAGCGGCCGGGCAATTATTCGCTCTACGCCGTCGCCGACCAGATGATCTGGCGGTCGAGCGACCCGAATCGCAACGTCAGCCTCTTCCTCCGCCCGATGTTCACGACGCTCGAGGACCGCAACGCGGTCGCCTTCAGCGTCAACGGGGGGCTGACGCTGCACGACCCGCTGCCGGGGCGCGACAACGACGTCGCCGGCGTCGGCTTCGGCGTCGCGCGCGTGACCAGCGGCGCCGCCAATTACGACCGGCAGCTCCAGGTTTTCGAGCCCGGCGTTTTCACTCCCGTGCGCGGCGCCGAGACGTTTCTCGAGGCGGTCTATCAGATCCAGGCGCTGCCTTCGTGGCAGGTGCAACCCGACGTCCAGTACGTCATCAACCCCGGCGCCGGGATCGCCAATCCGGACGCGCCCTGCCAGAAGATCAGGAACGAATGGGTTCTGGGCCTCCGGACCACCATCACGTTCTGAGGCTGAGACGTCCCGATAGACTTGCGGGCGCCGTCACCGCGCCGCCGACGACGCCGGGCGCGGCGCCGGGGCGGAAGCGCGCCTCACCTCCGGCGCCCGGCGCAGGATCGCGACGGCGAGCAGCGCAGCGGCGCCCGCGAGCACGTAGGCCGAGGGACGGAAGGCCATGTCCCAGTCCCAATTGGCCTCGATGACTTCCCGGAACGGGATGTGGCGCACGAGCGCGTACCATCCGGCCTCGATCAGCGCGGTTGCCGGCGGCGCGACGACGGCGCCGATCAGCGCCGCGCCCCAGACCGGCGCACCCCGTTTCAGGGCGACGCGGAATAGCATCAGCGCGAGGAAGAGGCCGGTCATGATCACCGGCTCCGTCACGTCGGCCTTCGCCTGGATCATGAAATGCAGGAGCGCCAGCACGCCGATCCCATAGACGAGCGAATGCAGCGTCCGCCATTTCGGCCCGAGCCGCCGGATCATCGCGTCGGTCGAGGTCGCCGCCAGCGCCGCGAGCCCGAGCCACGCGACGAAGCCGATCGTCAGATAGAAGCGCAGGGCGATCTCGCTCGCCACATGCGCGAGATTGAAGTGCTGGTCGACCACGTAGAGGCAGAGATGGCCGGTCGCGTAGGCGAAGGCGGCGACCCCGACCATGCGGCGGATGGCGACGAATTTCGGATAGCGCGCCGAGCGGATCAGCGGGGTCACGAGCAGCGACAGAAGCAGAAACCGGATCGCCCACAGGCCCATCCGGTGGATCATCTCGGTGACGACCTTCGGCTCGAGCGCGCCGGTCGCGGCCAGATAGACGATCCACGCCGCAGGCAGGAAGAGGCCGGCGAACACGATTGCCTTCAGCGGCGAGAACTTGCCGTTGCGTTCGTTCCAGGGCGCTTTCAGGTGAACCATGCGAATTTCCCGGACCGCCGTACAAAGTCCCCTCTCTCCGCGACAGTGGGGAGAGGGCTAGGGTGAGGGGCGAGGGGACTGGCCGCCGAGGCTCATCGCCACGCCCCTCATCCTAACCTTCTCCCCACAGTGCGGGGAGAAGGAATTACAGGGGTATACGGTTCGCCCCGGCGTTTGTTTCACCCAACAGCGCGCTTGGCGCCGGCCGGGGGTGAAACTAAGAGAAGGCAGTCCTAGGCTGATCGGCTTTGCGAATAGTCTCCGATGGCAGATGACAGGGGCCGCTCATGGACATCGTCGAACGCGCAAAGGCCATGATCCTGTCGCCCGCCGCCGAATGGCGCAGGATCGAGCCCGAATCCGGCGACATGGGCTATCTGTTTGCGAGCTACGCCGCCATCCTGGCGGCGATCCCGCCGATCTGCGAATTCCTCCGCCGCGCCTTATTTCACTGGTCCGGCCACCACCTTCACCATCTCGGCCACACCGGCTTTTTCGGCGCCCTCTTCGGCGCGGTGGCGCGCTATCTCGTCACCTTCGCCGCGCTCTACGTGATGGCGGCCGTGATCGACGGCCTCGCGCCGACCTTCTCTGCGGCGAAGAACCGCGAGGGCGCGATGAAGCTCGCGGTCTATTCGATGACGCCGGCCTGGCTCGCGGGCGTCTTCGCGCTTGTTCCGGGGCTCGGGTTCCTGCGGCTCGTCGCCGTCGTCTACGGGGCTTATGTCTTCTGGCTCGGCCTGCCGGTCCTGATGAAGCCGCCCGCGGACAAGACGGGCCCCTACGCGCTCGCCGTCGTGGTTTCGGCGATCATCCTCGCCATCGTCGTCGCCGCGCTCGTCGGGCCGATCGTGTGATCGCCAGGCGCCGGGGCCGCCTTCACACTTCCGGCTCCGGGAGTTCCTCTGACGACGGTTCCGATCCAAGCTCCTCGTAAAGCTCGGCAAGCGGCACTTCGATGCCGACCTCAGGCAAAGCGAGGACGGAGTTTGCGATCAGAATTTCATGCGTCCATCGGTCTTCGGACCTGATGAAGACAAGAGCGCTGATCCGGTCCTGCTCCAGCATGACGTAGCGCAACACGGATGGAGTCGCCTGGTATTCGCGGGCCTTGACGATCCTGTCGTCGCCTGCGGTGCTTGGACTGAGCACCTCGAAAACGACGACGGGGTCACGGACGACGGTCGCATTCCGCTCCCCCGGAGAGCATACGATCATCCCGTCGGGATATCGGACGTGCCCCTCGGCGACCTGAAACTTCAGGTCGCTGCCAAGAAACTCGCATCGGCTCCCGCGAAGGCGGCCGGTCAGGGCGAAAGCCAGATTGCGCTGGATGCGAGCGTGGGCGCGAGTCCCGCCGGTCATCGCGATCGGGCCGATCCCGTCGAACTCGTAGCGCAGGGGCTGCCGTCCCTCCCACTCGAGAAATTCGGCAAGGCTCATGGGTTCCGGAACCGCGAGGCTCATGCCGGCATCCTAACACGGGCCGCAGAACGGCGCATTCCGGCGCCGCCCGCAGGGCGTAGAGCGCCTCGCGTTCCGGAGTCGATTCTCTCGGCCGGGCGCCTCGCGCCCGATGATCTCCTGTCTCACCGAGCCAGAACGTGCAGGGTGTCGGGATAGCGACGCATGATCTCCTCGGCCTTCGCCATCCTGGACTCGAAGTCGGGGTCGTACGCCACAAGTCGATAGCCGTCGGGGGTTTCGGTCAGACAAAGCAGGCGGCCGTCCTGGGTGTTCAGCCGCGCGACGACCTCTGTCGGTAAGACGACGCCGAGCGCGTTGCCGAAGCGGCGGACTCTGAGAATGACCATGCCCCCGCCATCCGTCGAAGTTTCGAAAAAATTCCGCAAAAGTACAGGCGCCGCCGAAGCGACGCGACGGCGCGAACCAAGGGCCACCCCGACGAGCCGGCTGACCTATAACCGCAGCATCGTCTCCTAATAGACTGAATTACCGCGGTTATCGGTGACGCGCGTACGCGGCCAATCCGAACTGCTCAATTGGCTCAGCTCACCCCGAGCTTCCGCTGCAGGTTGGTCGACGAGGTCGTGTACTGGAAGACGAGCTTCTTGTCGGGGAAGACGTAGTGATGCGCCTTCTGCGCCGCCAGCGCCGCCTCGTGGAAGCCGCAGAGGATCAGCTTCAGCTTGCCCGGATAGGTGTTGATGTCCCCGACGGCGAACACGCCCGGCGTCGAGGTCTCGAACTTCTCGGTGTCGACCGGCACGAGATTCTCGTGCAGGTTCAGCCCCCAGCCGGCGATCGGACCGAGCTTCATGGTCAGCCCGAAGAACGGCAGCATGGCGTCGCAGGCGAAATCGGTCGTCTCGCCGTCCTCCTTGCGGACGACGAGGGCCGAGAGCCGTCCCCCCTCGCCCTTCACGCCTGTGACCTGGCCCAGCACGAAATCCATCTCGGCGCTCTGGACCAGCGCCTGCATGGCGTTCACCGAATGGGGCGCGGCGCGGAAGGCGTTGCGGCGGTGGACGAGCGTGATGCGCTTGGCGATCGGGTGAAGGTTCAGCGCCCAGTCGAGCGCCGAATCGCCGCCCCCGACGATCACGACGCGACGGTCGCGGAAATGCTCCATCTTGCGGACCGAATAGAAGACGCTGGTCGCCTCGTAGGCGTCGAGCCCGGGGATCGGCGGCTTCTTCGGCATGAACGATCCGCCGCCGGCCGCAATCAGGACGACCTTGGCCTCGACCGTCACGCCAGCGTCGGTCGTGACGCGGAACAGCGGCCGCTCCGGGGTTCCGAGGGTCTCGAGCTTTTCGACCATCTCGCCGAGGTGGAATTTCGGCTCGAACGGATGGATCTGCTTCATCAAATTGTCGACCAGCTCCTGGCCGTTGACGATCGGAAAGCCCGGTATGTCGTAGATCGGCTTCTCCGGGTAGAGCTCGGCGCACTGACCGCCCGGCTTCGGCAGGATGTCGATGAGGGCGCATTTCATGTCGAGGAGCCCGAGCTCGAACACGGCAAAGAGCCCGACCGGCCCGGCGCCGATGATGGCGACGTCGGTGGAGACGATCTCGGTCATGGCGTTCAACCCTGTTTCGCCGGCGTCGTCACGACGAGGCCGTCGAGCGCGTCGCTCACCTTGATCTGGCACGAGAGGCGCGACGTCGGCCTGACCTCGAAGGCGAAGTCGAGCATGTCCTCCTCCATCTGCGAGGGGGGGCCGACCTTCTCCGTCCATTCGTCGGCGACGTAGACGTGGCAGGTGGCGCAGGCGCAGGCGCCGCCGCATTCCGCCTCGATCCCCGGAATCGAGTTGCGCAGCGCCGTCTCCATCACGGTCGAGCCCGGCTGGGCCTCGACAATGCGCGCTTCGCCCTTGGCGTCGATGAAAGTCAGTTTTGTCATGGAAGTTCTGGAAGTCTCTCGAATCGATCGCCTGCAATGGCCCGCGTTCCGCCCGCATCGACGGGCGGCCGGACGCTTGCGCGCGCCTTCATAGAGCAATGAGGCGCCGACCGGAAGGGCGCCGATCGGACCGAGGCCCCTGCCCGACGCGGGCCGCCTCGCAGCGACCAGCGCGGGGTCGCTTCCCCGTGAGGCCGATCAGGACCTTATATCGCCGAGGCGATCGATTTCCGCCGCCGCCGCGGCCACCGCCGCGGCCAGCTCCACGATCGCCCGGGACATTTCGGCGGCGCTGGCCGGGCGCCGAGACCCGCGCCGGCCGGCCCGCTCGACGGCCTCCGCGGCCCGAGCGACCGCGCCCGCCCCGACCGCGAGCGCCGATCCCTTGAGCCGGTGCGCGAGATCGCCCTTGAGTTCCGCACCCGCGCCGGCGCCTTCGCAAAGCCGCCGCACGAGCGCCAGCGACTGGTCGCGGAACGCACTCAGAAGCTCGGCCGCGAGATCACGGTCGTTCATGCAGTGTCTGAGCAGCCGTCCGAGGTCGAGAGCCGGTTCGGCGGCGAGGCCTCGGCGCGCGCCCGCGACGCCGTCATGAATCTCGTCCGCCTTGCCCATCCGATGAAAGGATCCGCTTGCTCGCGAGGCGGCGCGAAAGCGCCCGCGCCGGCCCCCTCTTTCCCCCGAAAACATTGATAGAACATGGTAAATTTACAATTAATGATGTTTGAAGGATAGCAATTGGCCGCGGTTTCCTTCATGGGTCTCCGGCGTTAGACTGCGACGTGGTTAATGCGTGCTTTTCTCCCGGCTTCATTTAGGCTCGTGAGTCGGGGGAAATGTATTGGCGCGTCGGTCGGCTGGGCCCTAGCCGACTTCTGCGAACGAGGATGCACATGGCAAAACAGAACCCGGCGACGGACCCGGTTTCGGCGGCGATGTCGGCGATCGAGAGCGCCCTCAACCTGACGGACGACGACGCTGCTCACGCCAAGCCCGCCCCGGAGGCCGCGCCGCGCGTTCAGGCCCCCGACCCCGCGAAGACGAAGGCCTCCTCCCCGATCCTCAAGCCGACCGCGCCCGCCTCCGAGACGGCGCCGCTGCTCCGGCCCGGCTCCGCGCAGCCCGCCGACGCCGAGGCGCGGCCGCCGATCGCCCCGACCGCCCCCGCCAACGACGACCGCGAAACGGTCGGCTTGATCCTCCACACCCTGAATGCGCCCCAGTCGGGCCGGACGCCATTCGTCGTTGCGGTCCTCGCCTCGATCGTCTGGATCGCGGTCTGCGGTCTTTACGCCTACGGCCGGCTCTGGCCGGCGATCGCCTCCACGCGCCTCGAGGATGTCGCTTTCCGCCCCGAGACCCCCCTCTTCCTGCTGGCGACGCTCGGCCCCATCCTCTTCATCTTCGCTTTCGCCACGCTCGCCCGCCGGATGCGCGAATTGCGCCAGTCGGCGCGGGCGATCTCGGAGGTCGCAGTCCGGCTGGTCGAGCCCGAGACGGTCGCCGGCGATCAGGTCGCGACGCTGTCGCAGGCGATCCGCCGCGAACTGACGTCGATGGGCGACGGGGTCGAGCGGGCGCTGGCGCGCGCCGCCGAACTCGAGACCCGGGTCAAGGCCGAGGTGACGACGCTCGAGCGCTCCTACTCGGACAACGAGCGCAAGATCCGTTCGCTGATCGCCGAGATGGCCGACCAGCGCGAGGCGATCGTGGCGAGCGGCGCGCGCGTGCGCGACGCGATCTCCAACGCCCACGGCGGCATTTCGGGCGACCTCGATTCCGCCGGCGAGCGCCTGACGGGCAAGCTCAATGACGCCGGGCAGCGTCTCGCCGCCGCGCTTGGCGCCACGTCGGAAGGCATCGCGATCTCGATGGATCGCGCCGGTTCGGCGGCCATCGAGCGGATCGCCGCCGAAGGCGCCCAGATCTCGAATTCGATTTCTGGCGTCGGCGACACGCTCGCCGACCGTCTCGCCGACACCGGCCGGCGGACCGCCAACGACATCGTCAACCGCGTCTCGGACATCGACGACCAGGTGAAGGCCGTCGGCGACTTCCTGCTCTCCGGCATGGATTCGCGCAGCGCCGATCTCATCGAGCGCATCAACGCGTCCCAGTCCGTGATGGTCGACGCCATCGGCGCGCATGGCGAGCGTACGGCCTCGCGCATCGAGGAGACGTCGGGGCGGGCGCGCGACGCCTTCGCCGGCGTCGCCGACGACATCGTCGGGCGCATCGCGGAATCGAGCGCGCGCACGACCGACGCCATTCAGAGCCAGGGCGACCTGACGGCGAGGCGGCTCGCCGAAACCTCGGCGGCGGCATCCGACGATCTCGTCGCGCGCTTCGACGAAATCGCCGGGGCGCTCCGGGCCGGCGCAAGCGACGCCGTCGAGGCCATTCGCGCCCACGGCGGCGGCGTGACCCAGCGTCTGACGGACGCCGCCGGCGAAGCGCGCGCGGCGATCGGCGCCCATGCCGACGAGCTCGTCGAGCGCATCGCATCGAGCACGGCGCAGGCGATCGAGGCGGTCCAGGATCGCCAGAGCGAGCTTGCGACGCAGATGATGGAATCCTCGCTAGGCGTCTCCGGCGCCTTCGCGGCGCAGGCCGACGACGTCGTCGGCCGCATCAACGCGGCCAACGACCAGGTCCTCGAGGCCATTCGCGCCCAGTCCGA
This sequence comes from uncultured Alphaproteobacteria bacterium, assembly GCA_963829505.1. Classification (GTDB taxonomy): domain Bacteria; phylum Pseudomonadota; class Alphaproteobacteria; order Rhizobiales; family Beijerinckiaceae; genus Roseiarcus. The sequence goes on along the minus strand of CAWHIL010000003.1, from coordinate 719,248 downwards.
CGGCGTCGCCGGGCGGCTCGCGGAGGCTGCCGGCCGAGCGCAATCGTCCGTCGGCGTCCACGTCGACCAGCTCGTCGCGCGGCTCGAATCGAGCGGCCTCGAGACGGTCGGCGCCATCCGGGCGCAGAGCGAAGCCTCCGCGGAGCGCCTGATCGAGGCGAGCGCGGTCTTCGCCCGCGATTTCGGCGAGCGCGCCCAGGCGCTGATCGACCGCGCCGACGACACCCAGGCGCGGCTGAGCGACACCGTGATCGTCCGCGGCGACGATCTTCTCGGGCGGCTGAACGCGGTCTCCGAGCGGCATGAGACGCTGATCGAGCGGAGCGAGGCGCTCGGCGACCGTCTCGACGGGTCGAGCCACCGCTTCGCCTCCCTCCTCCAGGATCGCGCGGAGGACGCGTCCTCGGCGCTCGACGCCGCGGCCGAGCGCTGGTCCGAGCGCTTCGACGCCCGCGAAGCGCAGTTGCGCGCATCCATCGACACCCAGAACGCGGCGGTCGAGGCCCTCGTCGACACGACGACCGAGCGGATGGTCGGCGCGCTCGCCGTGCAGGGCGCGGCGACCCAGGCCCAGATCGAGACGACGGCTGCGGCGACGCTCTCGCGCTTCGATTCCGAAGCCGCCGGGATCAGCCAGCGTTTCGTCTCGCTCGCCAGCGAAGCCGCAGCGACCGTCGCGCTCGGCGCGGGCGGCGTCCACGACGCGATCGCGGCCCAGGTCGCCGCGTTCGATTCGATCATCGGCGATCGCGGCGGCGATCTCGTCGGGGCCCTTTCCGGGCAGACCGGACGCATGCAGGAGTATCTCGAGGCGCTCGACAATCTGGTCGGCGAGAACGGCCACAGCGTCGTCAACCGCATCGCCGCCCACTCGAACGAGCTGAATTCGCAGATCGCGGGCCACATCGATTCGATCGACACCGTGATGCGCTCCTCCCGCGAAGACTTCGACCGTCGCTTCGGCGGCCACCTCGAGGATCTCTCGGCGCGATCCGCCCACCGGCTCGGACAATTCGAGACGGTCTCGACCGCGCTCTTCAACTCCGTCGACGAAGCGCTGTCGTCGCACTCGCGCCGGGTCGAGCAATCGCTCGGCGACGGCCTGTCGCGCTTCGAGGGCGCGATCGACGGACGCGGTCGCGAGGTCGCCGCCCGGTTCGCCGAACGGTCGGACGCGCTGTCCGACGATCTCGCCGCCAAGCTCGCCGCCATCGAGGAGACGCTGGTCACCCGCGGCGGCTCGCTCGACGAGCGGCTCGGACGGCTGAACGACGAGGCCGCGGCGCTGTTCGACCAGCGCCTGCAGAACCTCGACGAGCGGGCGACGGCCAGACTAGCCACAATCGAGGAGACGCTCGATTCGCGCGGCGGGGCGCTCGACGAGCGGCTCGGCCGCCGCAACGAAGAAACCGCGGCGCTGCTCGACACGCACGTCAAGGCGCTCGACGAGAGCACGGCCGCAAGACTTCGCCGCGATCGAAGAGACGCTGGTCACGCGCGGCGGGGCGCTCGACGAACGGCTCGGGCGGCGCAACGACGAGACGGCCGCCCTGCTCGACTCGCACGTTCAGGCGCTCGACGAGCGCACGGCCGCCAAACTCGCCGCCATCGAGGAGACGCTCGTCACCCGCGGCGGGGCGCTCGACGAGCGGCTCGGGCGGCGCAACGAGGAGGCCGCGGCGCTGTTCGACCAGCGCATCGAGGCGCTCGACGAGCGCACTTCGGCGAAGCTCAAAGACGTCTCCGGCGTGATGGAAGGGCTCCTTGCCCGCATCGACGACGGGCTTCAGCAGCGCGGCCGGGCCGTCTCCGAGACGCTCGCCCGCAACACGCTCGAAACCGCCCGGGCGCTCAGCGAAGGCGGCCGCGAGCTCGTCCAGGGTCTCGACGCCAAGTCGGCCGAGATCGGCGCGACGCTCGAGAGGCGCGTGACCGCGCTGTCGGAGACGCTCAACGGCCTCGCCGACGACGTCGACGCCAGGTTCAGCGGCCGCGTCAACGAGCTGACCGGGACGCTGACGGGCCTTACCGACGGCGTCAACGCCACCTTCAGCGGCCGCGTCAACGAGCTGACCGATACGCTGACCGGCCTTACCGACGGCGTCAACGCCACCTTCAGCGGCCGCGTCAACGAGCTGACCGATACGCTGACCGGCCTCACCGGCAACGTCAACGCGACCTTCAGCGGCCGGGTCAACGAACTGACCGATACGCTGACCGGCCTCACCAGCAGCGTCAACGCCACCTTCAGCGGCCACGTCAACGAACTGACGGATACGCTGACCGGCCTCACCGGCAGCGTCAACGCCGCCTTCAGCGGCCGCGTCAACGAGCTGACCGATACGCTGACCGGCCTCACCGACGGCGTCAACGCGACCTTCAGCGGCCGCGTCAACGAACTGACCGATACGCTGACCGGCCTCACCGGCAGCGTCAACGCGACCTTCGACAACCGCGTCAACGAGCTGACCGAGACGCTGACCGGCCTCGCCGACGGCGTCAACGCCAGCTTCGGCGGCCGCGTCGGCGAGCTGACGGAGACGCTGACCAGCCTTGCGCAGGACGTGAACGCCAGTCTCACAAACCGCGTCGACGACGTGTCGCGCTCGCTTGGCGCGAGCATGGAGCGATTCAAGGACGAGGTGGTCGGGCCTCTCGAGGAAGTCGGCCAGCGCTTCGACATGGGCCGCGGCGAGCTGGAGCGCCGGGTGTCGGCGCATCAGCAGAGCGTCGCGCAATTGTTCGACAGCCAGCGGGCGGACCTCGGCGAAACGCTCGATGTCCATCGCGCCTCGATCGACGGCGTGTTCGACAGCTACCGGGCCTCGCTTGCCGATTCTGCCCGCCGAAGCGCCGAAGCGTTCGACGGCCGCCTCGGCGCGCTGTCCGATGCGGCCGACCAGGCGTCGCGCATCGTCGAGGCGCGCCTCGCCGACCTCAACGAGGCGGCCTTGCGCAGCGCAGGCGTGATCGACGCGACGCTCGCCTCCCGCATCGACACGCTCACCGGCTCGCTCGACCGGGCGGCCGGCGAAGCGGACGCGACTTTCGCAGCGCGCATCGACACGCTCGCGGGCTCGCTCGCGCACGCCGCAGCCAACGCCGACGCGCGGTTCGCCGCGCGCGGCGCCGAACTCGCCTCCTCGATCGGCGGGCAGCTCGACGACCTCAGCCGCGTCATCGACGGCCGCGGCGCCGATCTCGTCGCCGCCCTCGGCGACAAGGGCGACGAGATTTCCGGCCGGCTCGCTGGCGCGAGCGACCGGGCGTCGCAGGCGCTCGAGCATCTCTCCGGCGCGGTCGCCAAGCAGGGCCTCGCCATGGCCAACCAGATCGCGACCGCCGGCGAGCGGGCGATCGTGTCGCTCGACCGCGTTTCCGGCGCCTTCAGCGACCGGGGCGAGGCGATCTCGGTTCAGATCGCCGACCTCGGCGACCGCACCTCCCAGTCACTCGACCAGGCGTCCGCCACCCTCGGCGGCCGCGGCCAGGAAGTCGCCGACGCGATCTCGGGGGCGGCCGAACGCGCGATCCAGGCCGTCGAACGGCAGATCGCAGGCCTCTCGGACCTGCTGACGAACCGCACCGACCAATTGATCGCGGCGGTCGACGGCGCGGCCGGCGAGCCGGTGCGGGCGCTCGGCGCCCTCGTCGGCCAGGTCAGATCCGAAGTCGCCAATTCGAGCGCGGCGCTGCGCAGCGCCGCCGACGACGCAGCGTTCCGCTCGAGCGAGATGATCGAGGCGCTGCTCGCGCGCATGACCGATCAGGTCGAGGCTTCGACCGCTTCGCTGCGCGACGCGGTCACGACCGGCGCCAATGTCTCTGTCGGCGCGCTCGCCAGCGCCGGCGACCGCCTGCGCAACGAGTTGACGGCGGTCGTGGACAATCTCGGCAAGACGAGCGCTGCGATCGACAACACGGTCGCCGAAGCCGGCGATCGCCTGTCGGCGGTGCAGGGCGGCCTCGCCGCGCGGGTCGAGGAGTTCCAGCGCGCGCTCGGCGGCATCGCTTCGCAGGTCGCGACGCTGGGGCGCATCAGCGCGGCGACGCAAGCCGACGCCGGCGCGCTCGTCGGCCAGCTCTCCGAACACGCCGAGAGCCTGTCGGGCGCGGCGCGCGAACTCGCCACGCAGCAGCGCACGATCGATCTGGCGCTCGAGCAGCGCCAGTTGAGCCTCAATGGACTCTTGAGCGACCTTTCCGACCGCAGCGAGAGCTTCGAGACGGTGCTCGAGCGCTTCTCGACCAACGTCGAGGACAGCTTCGGCCGGGCGCAGACCCGCGCGCAGGAGATTCTCGAGCGCCCTCGCCCAGGCGACGCGCGGCGCGTCGGTCGCGGTCGCGGGGCAGTTCGAGTCGATCCGCGACACCGCCGCGCGCGAGCGCGAGAAGACGGCGCAGGCCCTCGAGACGGCGATCGACCAGACCAACGCCCAGCTCAAGGGGGCGCTCGAACAGGCGTCCGAGCGCTTCCGCCAGTCGGTGGCGGACGTGCGCATGATGGCGTCCGAGGTCCAGCGCGAGCTCGATCTCACGCGGGCCGAATTGCGCAAGGGCGTGCTCGAACTGCCGCAGGAGACGAGCGACACGGCCGAGGCGATGCGCCGCGTCGTGTCGGATCAGATCCGCGCCCTGAAGGAACTCGCCTCGCTGGTCACCGACTCGGGCGCCGACTACGACGTCGCGGAGCCCGCGGTTCACGCGATTGCGCCGGCGGCCGCTGTCGGGACGGCGGCGGTCGCCGCGGCCGTCATGGCGGCTCCCGTCATCACGGTTTCGACGCCGGTCGTGCAGCCCTCGCGCCACGCGCAGGCCGTCGCCCGCGAGCAGGCGCGCCGCTTCGAGCCCATCCCGCGCGGCGCCGAGCCGGCGGTGGTGATCATTCCGCCGCCTCCCGCGGCCGAGGTCCCCGCAGCGGCGCCCCCGCCCCGGTCGAGGCCCCTCCCCCGCCGCACGCGGAAATCGTCGCAGCCGGTCTGCCGAACGCGCGGGCGCCGTCTTGGTCGCCGCCACCGATCGTGCCGCCGTCAGCCACGGCGAGCGCGGCGGCGGGCGACCGGTCGCAGTCCGGCTGGATGTCGAACCTGCTCGCCGCAGCCTCGCGCGACGAGCCGGCGTCCGCCGCCAGCCACGCGCCGCGCACCCCCGACTCGCTCGAGGGACTCGCGCTCAGCATCGGCGGCCTGATCGACAGTTCGGCTGCGGCGCAGGTGTGGGACCGGTGGCGGCGCGGCGATCCGTCGGGCTTCTCGCGCCGCCTCTATACGGAGGCCGGCCAGCAGGCGTTCGAGGAGATCCAGCGCCGCTGCCGGACCGACGCGCAGTTCCGCGAGCAGGTCGCGCGCTACGTCGCCGAGTTCGAGCGGCTGCTCGCCAAGGTCAGCCAGAACGACCGCGACGGCTCGCAGTGGCGCTCGACCCTCGTCTCCAACACCGGCAAGGTCTACACGCTCCTCGCCCACGCCTCGGGCCGCCTGGGGTAGCCGCTTACGCGGCCCCTCATCCGGCGCTTCGCGCCACCTTCCCCCCGAGGGGGAAGGACGCGCGCCCCCTCTCCCTCAGGGAGAGGGACAGGCCGCGAAGCGGCCAGGGTGAGGGCCTTAAGGTCAGCCGAACGCCCCTTTGTGCGTCTCTCTCAGCAGCGCCTTCTGCACCTTGCCCATCGTATTGCGCGGCAGTTCGTCGACGAACGTCACGCGCCTCGGCGTCTTGAAGCGTGCGAGGCGCCCTTCGAGCGCGGCGACGATGTCGGCCTCCGACAGCGCGGCGCCCGGGCGCCGCACCACGACCGCCGCCACCGCCTCGCCGAGGTCCGGGTGCGGCAGCCCGATCACCGCGCTCTCGAGCACTCCGTCGATCGCGTCGATCTCGGCCTCGACCTCCTTCGGATAGACGTTGAAGCCCCCGGAGATGACGAGGTCCTTGCCGCGTCCGACGATGTGCACATAGCCGTCGCGGTCGATGAGCCCCAGATCGCCGGTGACGAAGAAGCCGTCGGCGCGGAATTCGCTCGCGGTCTTCTCCGGCATCCGCCAATAGCCCTTGAACACGTTCGGCCCCTTGACCTCGATCACCCCGATCTCGCCGTCCGCAACAGGCGCGCCGCTCTCGGGCTCGGCGATCCGCAGGCTGACGCCGGGCAGCGGAAAACCGACCGTCCCCGCCCGCCGCTCGCCGTCGTAGGGGTTCGACGCGATCATGTTGGTTTCGGTCATGCCGTAGCGCTCGAGGATCGCGTGGCCGGTGCGCTCGCGCCACGCGACATGCGTCTCGGCGAGCAGCGGCGCCGACCCCGAGACGAAGAGGCGCATGTTGGCGCAGAGCGCGCGGCTGAGACCGGCATGGTCGAGAAGGCGGGTATAGAAGGTCGGCACGCCCATGAGCGCGGTCGCGCCCGGCATGGCGGCGACGATCGCCTCGGGATCGAAGCGGTTCTGGTAGATCATCGTCGCGCCGGCGATCAGCGCCACATTCACCGCAACGAAGAGCCCGTGCGTATGAAAGACGGGCAGCGCGTGGATCAGCCGGTCGGCCTCGCTGAAGCGCCAGATGTCGACAAGCGCCAGCGCATTCGACGCCAGGTTCTCGTGCGTCAGCATGGCGCCCTTCGAGCGCCCCGTCGTCCCCGAGGTGTAGAGGATCGCCGCGAGATCGTCTTTTTCGCGCGCGACCGTGTCGAAGTCGGCAGGCGCGCCGGCGACGGCTTCCGCGAACGTCCCGTCCTGCGCGACCCCGAGGCTCTCGGCGCCCGGGAGGCCGTGACGTTCAGTCAGTTCGCGCACCGCGGCGAGCGAGGCCGGCCGGCAGACCGTCAGCGCCGGCTGGGCGTCGCTCAGGAAATATTCGAGTTCGGCCATCGTGTAGGCGACGTTCAGCGGCAAGAGCGCCGCCCCGGCGCGGAAGCAGGCGAGCGCCAGCGCCACGACGTCGGTCGACTTGTCGACCTGCGCCGCCACCCGGTCGCCGGGCTCGACGCCGAGGCGCCGGAGCGCGTTCGCCATTCGCCCCGACCGCTCGAAGAGCGCCGCGTAGGTCAGCGCCGTCGCGTCCCCCGTCTCGAGCGCCATGCGCTCAGGGTTTGCGGCGCGCGAGGCGATGAGGTCGAAGAGGTTTGCGGAAGCTGGCAAGGCGGCGCCCTCGATCACAGTCCTCCCGCCTCCACCGCCTCGTCCTGAGGAGCGGCGCCGAAGGCGGCGCGTCTCGAAGGACGCTCGCGCGGACGCAACGGCGCCACATGGAACGTCCTTCGAGACGCCCGCGACGCGGGCTCCTCAGGACGAGGCCGGTTTGGCCTCCTTGTCAAACCTTTTCCCGAGCGCCTATGACGGACGCTCAGGGGGACGGGGCATGGCTGCTACCGAAAAGCTCATGCGCGCCGCGCTCGTCGGCGCCGCCGCGCGCATCGAGGCGGCAGGCTTCGGCGGCGCCTTCGTCCGCGACATCTCGGCGCGGGTCGGCGACGCCATCCTCGTCACCCCGGCTAGCGTCCCGACCGCCCTGCTGAAACCCGCAACGCTCGCCCTGATGCCGCTCGGCGGCGAATACGGCGCGTGGAAAGGGCCGACAAAGCCCGCCGCCGAATGGCGCATCCATCTCGACATCGCCCGCGCCCGCGCCGACGTCGGCGCCGTCGTCCGCTTTCAGTCGCCCTACGCAACCGCCCTCGCGATGGCCCACAAGTCGATCCCGGCCGCCCACCCGGCGATCGCCCTCTTCGCGACCGCCGAGATCCTCTGCACGCGCTACGCCCCGGCCGGCTCGAAGGAGCGCGCCGCGCTCGCGCTGGAGGCGCTTGGCGCCGGCCACGCCGCGCTCATCGGCAATTCGTCGGCGCTGGTCAGCGGCGCGACGCTCGAAGCAGCCCTCATGCGCGCCGTCGAACTCGAGACGCTGGCGAAACTGACCACGATCGCCCTCACCCTCGGCCGCCCCCGCATCCTCTCCGACGAGGAAGTTTTTCGCGTGGGCGAACGCCTGAAGGCGAACGGCGCCGACATCGAGGCGCGGGTCGCGGCGCACGCCGGCGCCACGCCCCGCAAGGCCAAGCCCGCGCCGCGCGGGGCGAGAAAGCGCAAGCGCGTGGCGCGGAAGCGGAAGGCGTGAGGCGTCACAGCGTTCGTTTGATCCCCCCTCTCCCGAAGGGAGAGGGGCCGGGGGTGAGGGGACCATGTGGACGCCGTTGAAACGCGGGCGGCCGATCCGAACGGCGGAGGGGCGAACATGAGCGCAAACGACAACCGGCGGTCCCCTCTCCCCTGCCCCTCTCCCTTGGGAGAGGGGTTCCGCGCACCCTCACCCCTGCCCCCGCTGATCGCGGCCCATCGCGACGTCATTCACAAGATCGGGGTGACCGGCGGGAAACTCGAGCGCGAGATTCGCGCGGACAAGTCTCGATCCGACGTCCCTCTTCGCCGACGCCGAGGTGGTCGCGTCATACAAGCTGGACAACATCAACCGGCAGAAACTTGAGGCCCTGCTGCATCGCTTTTTCGGAGCCGCAAGGTTGGACCTCGAAATCGCTGATCGCTTCGGGAATCCGGTCAAGCCGCGCGAATGGTTCCTCGTCCCCCTGCCGGTCATCGACGAGGTCGTGACGCGGATCAGGGACTCGTCGATTGTCGACTACGAATACGACCCCGCCTCTGCCTCGCTGAGACGCCGGTCCGAATAGCCCTGGAGGCGAGGCGAAGGCATCCAAAGAGCACCTCGCCCGCGAGGTGTACGAGCGTATTCGCGAGGCCGCCACGGGGGGCGCATGAGGGGCGAACGCCCTTTCACCTGAGCCCCGGCGCATAATTGCGACGCTTGGGGCGCGCGCGAAGATTTCCCGTATTACGCGAAAAATTCGGCCTGTTCGAGCAAAAATATCCCCTGTTCCTGCGCGAAATCTTCCCTGTTCCTGTGCAAAATTCTCCCTGTTCTGGCGCGCCCCCGGACGGCCGTTCTAGGCCGTCCCGGCCCCGATTCAGGGTCTTCGGGCCACCCTCCCCGCCGCCCGTCGCTGGGAGAAATGCTCGTCTTTTCAGATAGTTGTCAGTTTTCTCTTTTACAGAAGAATGTTCCGTGCTATTCTGGTTCCCAAGGTAAGGTCCAAGCTCCGAGCTGGCCCCTGCCCGCGATGGGTAGAGCCGTGAAAAACACGAGGTTGCATGTCCGAATTAAGCAGATGGGGTTTGTATGAAATTCGGCGCCCGCTCAGGGCTGCCGGACGGTCACTCCCCGCCCGCCTCGCCGAACCTTCGCCGGACCCGCTCGACCTGGTCGGGGGCCACGCGGACCGTGAGACGCAGCCCGTCGTCGGCGTCGGTCCGGGCCATCACCTCGGCGTGCTCGTAGAGCCAGTGGAGGCCGCGGCCGTCGGCCGGATCGAGGGTGAGGTCGATCAGCGCCCGGCCGCGGGCGAGCTTTTCCTCGATCGCCGCCATGAGGCGCTCGATCCCCTCGCCCGTCAGCGCCGAGACGGCGAGCGGCGCAGCGGGGCGCCCCTCCTCGTCCTCGGCGAGGGCGGCGCGGGCGTCGGCGTCGAGCCGGTCGAGCTTGTTCCACACCTCGATCACCCGGTCCGCCCGGTCGGCGATCCCGAGTTCGCCGAGGATCGCCTCGACGTCACGCGCCTGGGCCTCCGTATCGGCATGCGCGATGTCGCGCACGTGGACGATGACGTCGGCGGCCGTCACCTCCTCGAGCGTCGCCCGGAAGGCCGAGATCAGCATGGTCGGCAGGTCGGAGATGAAGCCCACGGTGTCGGAGAGGATCGCCGAGCCGCCGTGCGGCAGGCTCAAGCGCCGCATGGTCGGATCGAGGGTGGCGAACAGCATGTCGGCCGCCCTCACGTCGGCCCGCGTCAGGCGGTTGAAGAGCGTCGACTTGCCGGCGTTGGTGTAGCCGACGAGCGCCACGACCGGATAGGGCACGTCGGCTCGGGCGCCCCTGTGGAGCGCGCGCGTGCGCTTCACAGTCTCGAGTTCGCGCTCGATCCTGACCATGCGCTCGAGGATCAGCCGCCGATCGGTCTCGATCTGGGTCTCGCCGGGGCCGCCAAGGAAGCCGAAGCCGCCGCGCTGGCGCTCGAGGTGGGTCCAGGAGCGCACGAGGCGCGAGCGCTGGTAGGCGAGATGGGCGAGTTCGACCTGCAGCGCGCCCTCGGCTGTTCGAGCGCGGCGGCCGAAAATCTCGAGGATCAGGCCGGTCCGGTCGATCACCTTGCAGGCGAACGCCTTCTCGAGATTGCGCTGCTGCACCGGCGAGAGCGCGCAATCCATGACGACGAGGTCGATCGCCTCGGCCTTCGCGGTCGCGGCGATCTCCTCGACTTTGCCCTTGCCGAGATAGGTCGCGGGCCGGATCGCGGCGAGCGACACCGTCACGGCCCCGACCACTTCGAGGTCGATGGCGCGCGCAAGGCCAACCGCCTCCTCGCGCCGCGCCTCGGGGCTGCGAAGGGCGTTGACCTCGCCCGCGCGGGGGCGGGTCAGTGCGGGGCAGACGACGAAGGCGCGCGTTGCCGAAGCGCGATCGCGCTCCTGACGGTCGTCGGCGTCGCGCGGGGCGTCCGCGGGCGTCGTGTCAGTGGGCGTCGGCGCCCTCCTCCACCGCCTCGAACATGGTGATCGGGCTGGCGGGCATGATGGTCGAGATCGCGTGCTTGTAGACGAGCTGGGAATGGCCGTCGCGCCGCAACAGGACGCAGAAATTGTCGAACCAGGTGACGAACCCTTGCAACTTCACGCCGTTCACCAGAAAAATCGTGACCGACGTCTTCGACTTGCGGACGTGATTGAGAAACGTGTCCTGGAGGTTTTGCGCCTTCTCTGCCGGCATGTGGTTTGTTTCCGCTTTTTCCGGGCCCCGCCCGCGTTGTTGTTTGCAGCCTCATGCGCGCCTTTTTGTGACGCGCGTAAAACTCATATCACATGCGCTCGGCGAGGGCGACACGTTAGCCGAAACAACAATGGTGTTCCGCCGTTCATGTGGCTTCGGCAAGCTCGTGGAAGGCGCGTCTCAGGGCGAGCGTCGCTGCGCCGGGACGGCCATCGCCTATGGCGGTCCCGTCGATCGAGACGACCGGCATGGCGATCGTGGTGGCGCTCGACAGGAAGGCTTCGCGCGCGTGAAGCGCCTCTGCGGGGGTGAACGGGCGCTCCTCGAGCTTGAGGCCAAGCGCCGCGGCGACCTCGATCAGCGCCGCCCGGGTCACGCCATGCAGGATGGCGTTGTCCGCCTGACGGGTGACGAGCGCTCCCTCGGGGGTGACGATCCAGGCGTTGGTCGACGCGCCTTCGGTGACGAACCCCACACGGTCGACGAACCAGGCCTCGAAGGCGTTCGCCTCCCGCGCCGCCTGCTTGGCGAGAACGTTGGGCAGGAGCTGGAGGGTCTTGATGTGGGGATGCGCCCAGCGGCTCTCCGGGACCGTGACGACGGCGACGCCGGCCGCCGCCCGCGCGGCGTTGAGGGAAGGGTCGAGCGCCCGCGCCGCAACGACGAGGCCGGGCCTGACCGATGCAAGCGGAAAGCCGTGGTCGCGCCGCGCGGCGCCGCGGCTGATTTGAAGGTAGACGAGGCCGTCGCGGACGCGGTTGCGCCGGACGACCTCGCGCATGACGAGGCGGAGCGCCGCCCGCGCGATCGGCCAGCCGATCCTGATGGCCTCGAGCGACCGCCCGAGCCGGTCGAGATGCCGCTCCTCCTCGATGAGCCGAACGCGGCGGATCTCGCAGACCTCATAGACGCCGTCGCCGAAGGTGAACGCGCGGTCGTCGATCGACACGGCGGCCTCGCCGAGCGGCAGGTAGCGGCCGTTGACGTAAGCGACGCGCGGCGGATTCCTGATCGTCAGTGGCGTGCCTTCCCCGGTTCCCCGCCGCGGCCTGTCGCGGCCGCGCATCTCATTCCACGCCGAGCGACTTCAGCTTGCGGTGCAATGCGGAGCGCTCCATCCCGATGAACTCGGCGGTGCGCGAAATATTGCCGCCGAAGCGGTTGAGCTGCGCAATCAGATAGTCGCGCTCGAAGGCCTCGCGCGCGTCCCTCAAGGGGAGGCTCAGGAGCTTCTCGCCGCCGATGCCGCTCGGCACCGCAGGAACCAGCGCGCCGACCTCCGTCGGCAGCATAGAGGCGGTGATCTCCGCGTTGGGGTCGCCCTGCACGAGGATCATCACCCGCTCGACGTTGTTGCGCAGCTGCCGGATGTTGCCGGGCCAGTCGTGCGACTGCAGCACCGCCATCGCGTCGGCGCCGATCCTGCGCGGCGTGATTCCCATGCTCGCCGCCGCCATTTCGAGGAAGTATTGGACGAGTTCGGGAATGTCCTCGCGCCGCTCTGCGAGCGTCGGCACCCGGATCGGCACCACCGACAGGCGATGGAACAGGTCCTCACGGAACCGGCCCTCGGTGATCGCCTCCGCGAGATCCTGGCTCGTCGAGGAGATGATCCGCACGTCGACATGGACCCGCGACGAGCCTCCGACCCGCTGGAAATTCTGGTCGACGAGCACGCGCAGGATCTTGGCTTGCGTCTCGCGCGGCATGTCGGCCACCTCGTCGAGATAGAGCGTTCCGGCGTGCGCCTCCTCGAGCGCGCCGATCCGCCTCGGCTGTCCCGGCCCCTCCTCGACGCCGAAGAGCTCCGCCTCCATCGTCTCCGGCGCCATCGCGGGAGCGTTGACCACGACGAACGGTCCGTCGGCGCGGGTCGAGCGCTCGTGAATGAGCCGCGCCGCCAGTTCCTTGCCCGAGCCCGCGCCGCCGGAAATGAGCACGCGCGAGTTGGCGGGCCCGAGCTTCTCGATGATGCGCCGCAGGTTTCCCACCGCGGCCGACGAGCCGACCATGTGGTCGGCCGCACCGCCGCGGGCCTTGAGTTCGCTCACCTCGCGCCTGAGGCGTGACGTTTCGAGCGCGCGGTCTGCGACCAGGATCAGGCGGTCGGCCTTGAACGGCTTCTCGATGAAATCGTACGCGCCGAGCTTGATCGAGGTCACCGCGGTCTCGATGTTGCCGTGGCCGGAGATCATCACCACCGGCACGCTCGGGTTCTGCTTCTTGATCGCCTCGAGAAGCTGCAAGCCGTCGAGCTTCGAGCCCTGCAGCCAGATGTCGAGCAGGATGAGCTGCGGCCTGCGGGACTCGATTGCGACGAGCGCTTCGTCCGAGTTGCGGGCCGAGCGCGGCTGGTGGCCCTCGTCCTCCAGGATCCCGGCCACAAGCTCGCGGATGTCTTCCTCGTCGTCGACGATCAGTATGTCTGCTGCCATCAGGGTGATCCGGAAGTCTGGCGTTCGGGTTCGTCGGCCGTGTGGGCCGCGCCGCTTATCGGCATCTTCATCAGCACCATCGCGCCGCGCCTGCCATCGCCGCGCTCAAGCCCGTCGAGCAGGTCGACGCCGCCGCCGTGATCCTCGAAGATCTTGACGACGATCGGCAGGCCGAGCCCGGTGCCCTCCGCCCGCGTCGTGACGTAGGGTTCGACCAGGCGGTTGCGGTCTTCGACCGGGAAGCCTTTGCCGTTGTCGCTGACGGCGATCTCGATGAGCCCGCCGATGTCGGGCTCGAGCGTCACCAGCACGCGGCCGCGCGGGCGGTTCTCTCCGAGCGCGTCGATTCCCTCCGACGCGTTCTTGAGAACGTTCGTGAGCGCCTGGGAGATGAGCCGCCGGTCGAAGTCGGCCATGACCGGCGTCGCAGGCAGCCGCTCCTCGAAATCGACGTCCGGGCGGCCGACCCGCATCAGAAAGACCGCCTGGCGGACGCAATCGGTGAGGTCGTCGCGCGCCGGCCGGGCCTTCGGCATCCGGGCGAAGGACGAGAACTCATCGACCATGCGCTTGATGTCATCGACCTGGCGGATGATCGTGTCGGTGCACTGGTCGAAAACATCCCTGCCCTCGACGATGTGTCGGCCGTAGCGGCGCTTCAGGCGCTCGGCGGAGAGCTGGATTGGAGTTCAGCGGATTCTTGATCTCGTGGGCGATGCGCCGGGCGACATCGGCCCAGGCGGCCGTGCGCTGCGCGGTGACGAGGTCGCTGATGTCGTCGAGCGTGATGACGCCGCCACTGTCGCCGCGCCCCGGGCTTCCGGTCACCCGCACGTTGAGGATCCGCTCGCGTCCGTCGCGCAGCACCGTCGCCTGGCCCTGGTGCAGCCGCATGCGCATCGAGCGCGCCTGCTCCCAGATGAGGCCGATCGAATGATGGACCGACGACAGCGGCCGGCCGAGCAGCCCGTGCTCTCCGCCGAGGAGCCGTTCGGCGGCGGCGTTGCTGATGGTGATGGCGCCGTCCTTGTCGACGCCCACGACCCCGGCCGGGACGCCGCTCAGCACCGCCTCGATGAAGGCGCGGCGCTCGTCGTTCAGGGCGTTCGCCTCGATGAGCCCGGACTGCTGACGCAGAAGCTCGGCCGTCATCTTGTTGAACGTGTCGCCGAGATGGCCGAGGTCGCCGTCAGCGGCGCGCGCCGGCACCCGGACGTGGAGATTGCCCGAAGCGACCTCGTCGGCCGCCCGGATCAGCCGCCGGATCGGCCCAACCAGGCGATTGGCCCAGGAGATCCCCAGCCAGATCGCCGAGAACAACATCGAGAGCGCCAGCACGACGAAGGCGATCGCGAAGGCGATCTCGATCTGCTTGCGGTGCGCCTCGAAGCGTCCCCATACCGCAGACACGGTCGTGGCGTCGTCGGCGAGCCGCGCAGCGAAGGGATTGACCTGGCGCGCGGCGTAGAGGAACTGCCCGTCCGCGCCGGGGATCGGCCGGAGGCCGACGAACACGTTGCCGCCGCCGAGGAAGGGGCAGAGCGCCTCGGCGCTCTGGGCGTCGTGAAAGTCGGCCGGTTCAGGCCGGGCGATCAGCTTGGGGTCCGACCCGGAGGCGACCTGAAGAATCGTTCCATCGCCTTTCATCAGGGCTGCTGCGTTAAACCCGAGCGTCTTGGCGCGCGAGCTGAAATAGTCCTTGAACTGCTCTGGGTCGGTGCGCAGCAAGAGGGCGCTGCGGGCGATGTCGCCAGCCGTCAGCTCGACGTCGCGCAGCAGCCCGGCGCACTGTGATTCCCGGAAGAGTTGGGTGTCGGAATTCGCCTCGTCGATGAAGGCGCTGACGTCGTTCATGAAGCGCGGATTGATCGCCCGCTCGACCGCCACCGACGCCACCGTCGCCGTCACGATCGCCGGGATCGCGGCGACAAGCGAAAAGAGCAGGATAAAGCGGGTGTGCAGTCGCGCTCCGGCCCGCGCCGCCCGGCGCGCCGCGCGCAAGCGCAAGAGCTCCATGCCGATCAGGACGATCAGGACGAACGTCACCACGCCATCGCCGATCAGCAACGTCAGGTAGACCGCTTCCGTCGGGAGGATCGGCGTCACGCCGGCGAAGACGAGGAAGGTCGCGAGCGCGAGCACGAACGCCGCCGCGACCGCCACGAACCCGAACCGCGCCGTGGGTCCGCTGTCGTCGAAGGGCGCCGCCCCTGCCCGCCGAGACTCTTGGCTGTGCCCGTCAAGTCGTCCTGTCCGTCCGCCACACCTTCGCTCGCCAAAGGAATCGTGGCAGGCGCGCAACAATGTTGCACAATTGCGACGTTTTGGCGGCGCTAAGGGCAGTGTCAGCGGAACGAGGGCATGTCCCGAAGCTTTAGGTCCCGGATCTTCTTGCGCAGGGTGTTGCGATTGAGCCCAAGGATCTCGGCCGCCTTGATCTGATTTCCACGGGTCAGCGTCAGGGTGGCGGCGATCAGCGGCGCCTCGAGGTCGTGAAGCACCCGATGATAGAGGCCGACCTGCGGGCTGGCGCCGCCGAACGATCGGAACATGTCGCCGACCGCGCCCTCCATCGCCGCGCCGAACCCGTCTCCGCCAGCGGCCGAAGAGATCGCGGCGCGCGGCCGGACATCATCGCCGTGCGTCAACGGCGGCGTCGCCGCCCCGCCGATGCTGAGCTCGGACTCGATCAGCGCCTCGCCGATGACGTCCTGCGGATAGAGCGCCGCAAGGCGACGGGTCAGGTTCTCGAGCTCGCGCACGTTGCCTGGCCAGGAATAGCGCTTCAGCCGTTCGAGCGCCGCCGGCTCGACAGATTTCATCGGCAGCCCTTCGCCCGCTCCGCGCTGGAAGAAGGAGCGCACGAGGTCGGGGATATCCTCAAGCCGCTCGCGCAGGGGCGGCAGGCGGATCGGAACGACGTTCAGACGGAAGAACAGGTCCTCGCGGAACGCCCCCTGCTGAATGGCGAAGCGGAGGTCCTTGTTGGTCGCGGCGACGATGCGGACGTTGGTCTTGATCGGGGTCCGGCCGCCGACGGTCGTGTATTCGCCCTCCTGGAGGACGCGCAGCAGCCGCGTCTGCGCCTCCATCGGCATGTCGCCGATTTCGTCGAGGAAAAGGGTTCCGCCCTCCGCCTGCTCAAACCGCCCGACCGATCGCGCGGCGGCCCCGGTGAACGCCCCCTTTTCGTGGCCGAAGAGTTCGCTCTCAATCAGATCGCGCGGGATGGCGGCCATGTTGATGGCGACGAACGGCCCTCCCTTGCGCTTGCCGTAGTCGTGCAGGGCCCGCGCGACGAGTTCCTTTCCGGTTCCGGATTCGCCCGCGATCATCACGGTCAGATCGGTTTGCATGAGCCGGGCGAGCACCCGAAAGATGTCCTGCATCGCCGCCGAGCGGCCGACGATCGGCATGACCTCGGTCGTCGCATGATCGTCGGCTTCCTCGCGCCGGCGCCTGGGTTCGGCCAGCGCCCGCCCGACGATCGACACGAGTTCGCGCAGGTCGAAGGGCTTCGGCAGATATTCATAGGCGCCGCGCTCGGACGCCTTGATCGCCGTCATGAAGGTGTTCTGCGCGCTCATCACGATGATCGGCAGGTCCGGCCGCACGCGCTTGATCCGCGGCAGAAGGTCGAAGGCGTTGTCGTCCGGCATCACCACGTCGGTGATGACGAGGTCGCCCTCGCCGGCCGCGACCCAGCGCCACAGGCCGGCGACGGTTCCGGTCGACCGGACCTCGTAGCCCGCCCGCGACAGGGCCTGGTTCAATACGGTGCGTATTCCGGCGTCGTCGTCCGCAACCAGAATCTGCCCAGACGGCATTCAAACCGCTCCTTCGCCAGTCCTGCTCCGACCGTCCTCTAGGTCGCGGATCGGAGCCGCGCCGACGGCAGGGGCATCAGAACGCGAAACGTCGTACGCCGTGGGTGCGACTTGCACTCGACGATGCCGCCGTGGTCACCAACGAGCTTTGCAACCAGTGCAAGTCCCAAGCCAGACCCCTTCGCCTTGGTGGTGACGAAGGGATCGAAGAGGTTCGCGGCGATTTCCGACGGGATGCCGGAGCCGTTGTCTCGAATGCAGATCTCGAGCGGCAGCGATACCGGTTCGGCGTTCTCGCCTGTCCTCAGCCGCACCCCCGGCCGATAGGCGCTGGTCAGCGTAATCTGGCCATCGATCGCTTCATCGCCAATGGCTTCGGCGGCATTCTTCACAAGATTGAGGAAGATCTGGATCAATTGGTCGCGCGACCCGACCACGTGGGGCAGCGAGGGGTCGTAGACTTCGGCGAAACGCACATGGCGGGCGAAGCCGGCCTGGGCGAGGCGCTTGACGTGATCGAGCACGGCGTGGATGTTCAGGCTTTCCCACTGTCCGGGCGCGGATATCGCGAAGGACTGCATCCGGTCGACCAGCTTCACGATGCGATCGGTCTCTTCGCAGATGAGACGGGTCAGCGCCCGGTCCTCGTCGCCAACTCCGCCCTCGAGCAATTGCGCCGCGCCGCGAATTCCCGACAGCGGGTTCTTGATCTCGTGCGCCAACATGGCCCCGAGCGCTGTGACTGAGCGGGCCGCACTGCGATGGGTCAGTTGCCTGTCTATTTTTTCGGCAATTGCCCGCTCCTGCAGCATGATCGCGACCGACGCGCTCGGTTGAGGCAGGGGAGCGATGAAAACGTCGACAGTGCCCCTGCCCCCGACCCGCGGCGTTGAGATGTCGATCTTGTAGCCGGCGACCGTCGCGTGGTTCTTCCGCGCATCCGACACGAGGCCGAAGACCGGCGAGCCAAACGGCAGGAGGTCGGCGAGGCGCGAGCGCAGGAGAAGCGCGCGGCCCATGTCGAAGAACGTCTCGGCGGCGATGTTGGCTTCGATCACCATGTCCTGTTCGTCGACCGTGAAGAGCGGCTGGGCGAGCGCGTTCAGCACCTTCGCCGGGTCGGAACGCGGCTTGTGGAACGAGGCGGTCATGCCGCGGCCTCGAGCGTTTCGCCGTCAAATATCCGCGCGAGCAGGTTTCGCGCTTCCTCCGGCGCTTCGGCGGTCACGAGCCGACGGCGCAGCGAGGCGGGGCGCCCTCCGCTTCGGCGTAAGCGGCGAGATGCTTGCGCGCATGCCGGAGGCCGGCGCCGGAGCCCAGCCGGCCGATCAGCCATTCGAGATGCCCGAGCGCCGCCGCCCGGCGCTCGCCGATCGCGGGCTTCCGCAGCGGGCCGCCGTCACGAAGCGCGCGCGACACCGCCCCCACAAGCCAGGGCGCGCCGACGGCGGCCCGGCCGATCATCACCCCGTGGGCGCCCGACTGGGCCAGCATGGCGCGGGCGTCCTCGACGCCTGCGCAGTCTCCGTTGACGACGACCGGCAGTCCGACCGCCTCGACGACCGCGCGGACGGCCCCCCACTCGGCGCGGCCGTCGTAGAACTGGGCGCGGGTCCGGCCGTGCACCGTAACCATCCGGGCGCCGGCCGCCTCGGCGCGGCGGGCGAGGGCCGGCGCGTTGATCGTCGCCGCGTCCCATCCGAGCCGCATCTTGAGCGTCACCGGCACGGAAACCGCCGCGACGACCGCGGCGATCACCCGCCCGGCGTGATCGAGGTCGCGCATCAGCGCTGCGCCGGCAAGCGCGCCCGAGACGCGCCGCGCCGGGCATCCCATGTTGATGTCGATGATCGCCGCGCCCGCGCCCTCGAGACGGCGCGCCGTCTCGGCCATCGGCAGCGGCTCTCGCCCGACGAGTTGCACCGCATGCGGCGACACTCCCTCGCCTTCGGCCCGCATCAAGGCCTCGTCGTCGCCGCTGAGATAGGTCTCGGCTGCGACCATTTCGGAAAACGCCAGCGCCGCGCCAAACCGCAGCGCCGTTCGCCGCATCGCCAGGTCCGAGATCCCCGACATCGGCGCGAGCATCGCCACGCCGTCGAGCCGAACGGGCCCAACGGCGATCGAACGACCGCTGCCTAGAATTTCAGCATGTTCCATGTTGCCTATAGTGTAACCATCGATCGCCGGAACGCAAGGACTACGGTTGCGTTCCGTGGCAGGCGGCCCGAAGGGCGCGAGCCCGCGCCGCGCCGGTCTTGACGGCGCGGCGCGCCGTGCCGCAGGTGGACGCGCATGACGCCTCCCCGCGATGGTCCGCCCCCGCCCGCGCTCGACACGATCATCGCGGATCTGTGCGCACACGTTCCTGAGGGCCGCACCATCTGCCCAACCGACGCCGCCAAGGCTTTCGCCGACGCGCGCGGCGAGGACGAACTCGGCTGGCGCTCGCATCTCGGCGAGGTTCGCCGCGCCGCGGTTCGTCTCGCGCTCGAAGGCCGCCTCGTTATCACCCGCAAGGGCAAAGTGGTCGATCCGACCGATTTCCGCGGCGTGTATCGCCTGGGCTTGCCTTCGGCGGAGTGAACATAGCGTCCGCGCGGCGCGCGAAAGAGGACGCCGGGCGCCTCACCCCGCCCCGGGCCCGTCCGGAAGCGCTTAAATCCCGAAACGTGCTTTGATGCGGCGGTTGCGTCTGGGGAACCTGGCCGATGGATTACTGGCTGCTTTCTTCCCTGTCGGGCGCTGCGCACCCGGCGATCCCTGCGGCGGTGGCGTGGCACGCGCGCCTCATGGTCCTGAGCTGGAGCGCGCTCCTGCCGCTCGGGATGCTGATCGCACGGTATTTTAAGATCTGGCCCGGTCAGGACTGGCCGCGCCGGCTCGACAACCGCCGCTGGTTTCGCCTGCACGTCTGGCTGCAGAGTGTTGGCGTCGGCTTCATGACGCTCGGTCTCCTCCTGATCGCGCCCTTCGCGGGCGCGGGCGGCGGCGCGATCGCCGCCCATCACGCGCTCGGCTGGACCGCGCTCGCGATCGGCTGGCTCCAGGTCCTCGGCGCGCTCCTGCGCGGAAGATCGGGCGAACCGGGCGAGCCCGAATTGCACGGCGACCACTACGCCATGACGCCGCGGCGCATCGCCTTCGAGATCGTCCACAAGCACCTTGGCTGGCTCGCCGTGCCGCTCGCCGTGGTCGCGACGGCGCTCGGGCTCTTGATCGTCGACGCGCCCCGCTGGATGGCGCTGATCCGCGCCGTGTGGTGGCTTGCCCTGCTCGTCGCGGCGATGCGGCTGCAACGCGCGGGCCGCTGCATCGACACTTACCAGGCGATCTGGGGCCCGGACCTCAAGCATCCCGGCAACCGGCGAAGGCCCATCGGCTGGGGCGTGTCACGATGGACCGGTTGAGGCTTGCGGGTGGGGGACAGGCCGGCGCCGCGACTGGCGTGGGGTCAGCGCCCGACGCAGGCGCTGCAAAGGCAGCCGGAAGAAGCCGCGCCATAGGATGGATTTTCTTTCCGTTCGTCGCCGCTGCATTCCAAGTCCCGACCGCCGCGCCCATTTCTCTCATCCACATTCTCAGAATAACACATACTTGATTTCTGTAAATAAGAAAACACTCAACCGTTGAAAAGGCGGGTGATTTTGCCGGTTGATGGGGCGCCGCATCGCCCTGCGGACCGTCGCGCGGCGGGTCGAAGGCGCCCGGATACGCCCGGTCCGAAGCCCCCGCGGTCGTTTCAGGAACAGGGAGATTTTACGCGCGTAACAGGGAGGGTTTTTGGTCGGAACAGGGAGGGTTTTCGTCCGAACAGGGTAGATTATCTAAACGATCGTGGGAGCATCCGGCGATCGCCCGGAGGTGTGAGCATTGAACCGCCGACCGGCGGCGCGGGCGGTTGTGTGCGCCTCCACGTAGGCGAGCGCCATTTCGAACGCCGCTTCGAGCGGGCGGCCGGTCGTGTCGCCCTTCGACAGGAGCAGGCCGCCCTGCACGGCGCTCAGGACCGCGAGCGCGAGGGTCCGCGGGTTTGCGCCGGGCGCGAGTTCGCCGCGCGCGCGCATCCGGACGAAACCCTCCTCGAGCCGCCCCCGCCACGTCTCGAAACCGTCGACGACGGCGGCACGAGCGGTCATCGCGTCGCGCGGCAACTGATAGGCGAGCGCGCCGAGAGGACAGCCCTCGCCGCGGTTGAGGGCCAGCACCGCGTCCCGCCAGCGGGCCAGAGCGGCGAGCGAGCTGAGTTCGCCGAGGATCGGCTCATGCGCGCCGAGCACCCGACCCGCCTGGAGGGCCGCGGCCTCGCGCAAGAGCGCGCCCTTGTCGGCGAAGTAGTGGTAGAGCTGCGACTTGCTCGCGCCGCTCTTCTCCATGACCTCGTCGAGGCTCAGCGCGCCCGCCCCCTTCGCCCAGACGAGATCTGCGGTCGCGGCGACGATCCGCTCGCGCGTGGCTGCGCCGCGGGGGGTCAACCGGCGGGTCTGGTCGCGTCGCGGCGTCATGATGGATGGTGCATTACAACAACTGGACTTGACAGTCCAGTTTCCGGCCGACACGGTTGGACCATTCGGTCCATAACGGAGACGATCGCATGACGCTGCTTCAGAACGGCCAGCCCTTTCCTCGCCTCTCGGTCAGCCGGGTCGGCGGCGGAACGCTCGCTCTGCCCGACGACCTCAAAGGCTCGTACGGCGTGATCCTTTTCTATCGCGGCTCGTGGTGCCCGTTCTGCAACGCGCAGCTTGCGGCGTTCAAGCGGCACGGCGCCCGGCTTGACGAACTCGGCGTCAAGACGGCGGCGCTGTCTGTGGACGACGAGGCGACGAGCGCGGCGCTCGTCGAGAAGCACGGGCTGACCTTTCCCGTGGGCTATGGCGCAAACGCCGACGCGATCGCCGCGGCGACCGGCGCCTTCGTCAATCCCGAGCCCAGATACCTGCAATCGACCGGCTTCGTTCTCGCCCCCGACGGAACCATCGTCACGGCGGTCTATTCCTCGGGCGCGATCGGGAGGCTTGTCCCCGAAGACGTCGCGGGTCTCGTGGCCTATATCAAGTCGAAGGCGCACTAATCGCGCGGGCGGTTTCGGCCTTCGGCGGAGATCGAGACGGGTGACCGCAATCCCTTAAACCACCGTACTCGCTGCAAACCCCGAAAGAGGGGCGGGTTCCGGGCGCGCCTTGACAGGTCTGAGGGCTCGGAAGACAAACGCTGGTCAACAGGGGCCGGCCCTCAGCCCGCCGCGGGCGGCGGGTGGGAAGATCGGCGACCTCTCGCCGTAAGCACGCGTGTCGCAACCGCAACAGGGGGAGACAATGCGCCGAGGTCTTGCGTTGGCGGTCGTCGTGTTAACGTTGGGAACAGCAGCCGCGCGCGCGGCTGCGTTCAGCCTCTCGTTTGCGAGCGCCGCCGATCAATCCGCGCTGGGCGGCGACGGCGAGCCCGGGTTCTCGGGCTCGGCGACCTTGATCGGGACCGAACTCTCGCCTGGGCAATACAACATCACTTCATCGATAGGCACGACGATCGTCGACCCGAATTTCGCCGCTCAAGGCTACGCCTACATTCCAAATCCGTCGCCCCCGTCCGTCTCCGTCAGCCCCGATGGATTCCTCACCTACGACGGCGCCGTGTTCGACGGGACGCCGAGGCTCTCAGGCGACGGCCTGCTTTGGGTCGGCGTCGCCAACGGAGCGGACGAGGACATTTTCTCTTTCGAGGGCAATTACTTCATCCTTGACGTCTGGGGCCAAGCCGATCCGGACGGCCCATTCTTTGCCGCGTCGGTCATCGATCTCTCGATCACGGAAGTCCCCGAGCCGGCGACGTGGACGCTGATGGCGTTTGGCTTCACGGGGCTGGGCTTCGCCGCCCATCGGGCGCGCAAGGCTGTCCCAATCGCCCCCTGAGCGCCAGCGGCCGGCGCGCCCGTCTGCGTCGATTCGCAAGGGTCACGAGCTTGGCGCCTTGGCCCCGCCCGGAGCCGGCGCCGTCGCCTCATGCCGGCAGCATGACCACCTTCGTCTTGACGGGCGTTCGTGGATAGAGGTCGAGCATGTCCTGGCTGAGCAGGCCGGTGCAGCCGCTTGTCACGCCGGTCCCGATCGAGTCGGGATCGCTGGTGCTGTAGATCGTGTAGAGCGTGTATTTATTGTCTTGGTAGAGGTACATCGTGCGGGCGCCGAGCGGATTGTCGAGACCGCCCGGCATGCCGCGGGCGTAGGGCGCCGCCTCGGGCTGGCGCTCAATCATCTCCCTGGGCGGCGTCCAGACGGGCCATTCGGCCTTGCGCCCGATCGTGGCCTCGCCGCTCCACAGGAACTCCGGTTTGCTGACATTGGCCCCGTAACGGGTGGCCTTGCCCTCGCCTTCGATGCGGTAGAGGTAGAACTTGCTCGGGTCGATGACGATCGTGCCGGGCGCTTCGAGGCTGTCGTAGTCGACGATCTTGCGGAAATATTTCGGGTCGATCTTGCTGACGTCGACCGCGGGAATCGGGAATTTCTCGCCCGGCGCCGGCCCGTACGTCTTCGCCGCCTCGGCGCGGAGCTCGGCGTCCGTCGGCGAGCAGCCGGCGAGCGCCACCGCGCCGAGACCGGCGGCGGAGCCAATGAGAAACGACCGGCGGTCGAGCCGCCCCGCGCGAAGTTCGGGCGCAGCCCGCGCGCCCGTCGCCCACGCTTTCCCTCGGTCCCGGTTCATCATCATGCTCTCGGCGTCCCAACGTCTCGCGCCCAACCTCGGGAGGGTCCGGCATGTCTACGGCATCTATTGCCGTCGCGCGGATCGATTGGCAAGCCGGGGCGTTCCTCCGACGCGGGCGCCCGACGGTCTCGCCGCGCCGATGATCCGCTTTTTTTGGCAACAGGAGAGGACCGATGGCTTACATCGACGGCTTGTAACTCCCAAGGTGGGCTTCTTAACACCGCCCTCGTCCTGAGGAGCCCGCGAAGCGGGCGTCTCGAAGGACGTTCGCCGGGCCCTGGAATTGTCCTTCGAGACGCGTCGCCAAAGGCGACGCTCCTCAGGACGAGGTCGATGAAGTGGCCCTCCTTGGGAGTTACGACGGCTTCGTGATCCCGGTGAAGACCGCAGACAAACAGGCGTTTCTCGATCACGCCCGGCGCATCGACCGGATCTTCATCGAACACGGCGCGCTGCGCGTCGTCGAGGCGTGGGGCGACGACGTGCCCGCCGGCAAGGTCACCGATTTCGCCCGGGCGGTGCAGGCGACCGGCGACGAGACGGTGGCGTTCAGCTGGATCGAGTGGCCCGACAAGGCGACGCGCGACGCGGCGATGAAGGCCATTCAAGCCAACGCCGCCATGATGGCCGAGCCGATGCCATTCGACGGCAAACGCATGATCTTTGGCGGCTTCGCCGCCGTCGTCACACTGGAGGCTGGGGTGGCGTGAGGGCGACCAGACGCGGCTGGAATGGAGCCTCCGGCAGGCGCTTCGCGTTACCGCACGGAGAGAAGGGTTACGCCGCCTCGTCCGCGACCTCGACGTATTCAGCGGCGCTCGACGGCTTCGGGATCGGCAAGCCGTCCTCCCGCAAGCCTTCCAGATGAAAGGCGATCGCGTTTCGGATCTCGGCCTTGACCTCGTCCAGCGAGTTCGCTGACCGAGACGCAGCCGGGCAGATCGGGAACGTAGGCGGAGAAATTCCGCTCGCCCTTCTCGATCACGACGGCGTAGCGCATGGGATCGGCGAGCTGTCAGGCGATGCGGAGCGACGGGCTCGGCGCCGGAATGACGCGGCCCAGGGCGCGGGCCTCTTCCAGCCACGAGGCGATCGCGTCTTCGACGTTGCGCGCGGCCTCTTCGCGCGTCTCGCCGTCGGACATGCACCCGGGAAGATCGGGAACGGTCGCCAGAAACCCGCCGCCCTCGCCGTCCGGGAGCGGTTCGATCACCACGGCGTAGTCAGGCTTGCGCATTGGCGTCTCTCACGGCCTCGATGAACCTCACAAGCTTCCGGATATATACGGACTTGACCGGACGGCGGAAAGGGACGGTCAGGATGTCCCGCTGCGAGGGATACGAAATCTTGTAGTGCGACCCGCCGCCGGTAATCCCAAGTCCACGCGAGGAGCCCCTTGCTCAGCGGAAATAGAATGCACTGTCACCGTAACGCGGGTGGCGTCACCGTAACGCGGGTGGCTCGCCTGGCGATGCAAATAGGTAAAGACGGGCGTGTCACCGTAATCCCCATCACCGTAATCGCGTAATCGCCCTCCTCACGTCGAACCGTAGTGTCTCCGACGCAGCCGGGACAAATGTCGCCGCAATCCTCAACTCAAGCTTCTGTGAATGGCGGCGGTGCCTTTGTCGCAAACTCTCCTAGAGCGTTGATCAAAGCCGCGACCTCCCTGGGGACTTCCTCCAAGGTCATTGCGTCGATAATTGCCGCCGGAGTGACGCTCAAACCGTGTTTGTCTTGTAGGAACGCGTTGATTGCTCTCAAGCAGTCTTTGCCTCCCACGCAACCAACTCGCCCCACACCCGTGGCCCACTTCTTGTCAAATTCCTCAAGCGTTTGTTGATTTATTTGCGAGTTGTGATGGTGCGAACCGCGCGACCGCTCAAATCGACGCCTAAATTCAATGTGCTGGGCGAGAGTGTAACTCTTCTTTGAGTTTGTGTATTCAATAATAATTTCGCCCACAGGGCAAGTTTCAGGTGCGCCGACAGCTCCTGATCTACGTGAGCGATCTTGTGCCTTACGTATAGCCGCTCGCTCTATTGCGGTTGGCACAAGCAGGAAGTTTTCAACTTCCTTGACGCCATGTATCACGGAAAGATCGCACGTACGATTGACATCTGAGACGACCTCCTTGGCCTCTGCGTCGCTACGATAATCTCGATCAAAGATCGCTGCAGCCGCAATTTTTGTCCCCAATGTAAGTTCCATACCGTCCTTGAGCGAGCGAATGCGTTCAGGGTTGAAACCGTCCACTGGAATGACTGCGAAGTCGCGCCTGTTTGCGACTGCGTCGGCCCCCAATCGTCGAGCGAATTTCCCAATTATTGCGAAATCTTGTCCTTCCACAAACAACGCGCGGCGCGTTTTGGCGAGCTGCGTTAGTATTGGATTAATACTTGAGCCAAGCTCACTAAAGACGCCTTCAAGTTGAAGGGGATCTCTAAGGCGCCTTCCGCGCTGCCGCCCCTTATTTACTAGCACAATATCGCTTGCATCAGCTTCCACAATGATTTCAGTCGAATGAGTTGCAATCATGATATCCGGGCCCAACTTTTTCAATAGCCCGACTAAGTGTCGTTGTAAGTCAGAATGCAGATAGATATCCGGTTCGTCTATGAGAAAAAGGGAGGAGTTTTTAGATTGAATTAGGTGCGTGAGCATCTGGCACCACACTTGAAATCCAAAACCAGACCAAAAAAGCTCTCGTGAAATCCTCTTTTCCGTGCAGTACATGAAGAGTCTCGGTTTCGGATAGGACCTATCTACTTCCGGTAGCGCTATGTCCATTCCAGACCAAGTCGAATCTAAATAAACGCGAAACGTATCGAAATGATCTCTATAATAAAACCAAATATTTCGGAAATTTCTAGCTGCACGATAGTTGAAAAGCGCTAGCCGAGCAGCCTCCTTTTCGTATAGGGGTTCATGATGCTCAATCGGCCCTAGTTTGGGAACGAAACTTATTGGGCAATCGAAAAGCGCTTTGAAGAGCTTTGGGGTCGTATAGTTCTTTCCATGTGCATCAGGGATTAAATAACATCCGCCCTCTTCTGGAAAAAAGAGAGTCAACGAATTCTTGTTGGACAGTACAAATTCAATTTCGGCTGGCGAGCTTGCGTCGTAGTTAAAAAAGATGTTCTCCTCGGCGACAGAAATCGAGCCTAGTTCGACGTCGTAACCCAGTACTGTGCCACCTTGAACACGAAGGGGCGTTGCGCTCTTGGCACTTGCCTTTCGGAGTGCGGCCGCCAAAATCCGAAACGCAGTTAGGATTGTTGATTTTCCCGCGTTGTTGGGGCCAACCAAAACATTGAAGTGCTTTACGTCTAGCACAAAGTCTCTAAAGGCCTTAAATCTATGGAATCTAACCGTACATATCTGTTGTCTTTCACCAGCTGATAACATTCTAGGGTCGGCCTATTTAATACAAAAATTGTGCTTGGGTTTGTCGGAAAGCGCTTAATAAAGTCTACCTCTACATCAACCTCGATGGAGTACGATAGGGGCGAAAATTCCCAACGGTCGTCCGCTCACTCAAGTGTTGTCCTTATCGAGTCCTTCTCCGTCACGAACACCCCGTCGTCCCGCCGCATGTGTCGCACTTCAGGCATGTGCCGTTGCGCACCATGGTGAAATTCCCGCACTCGGGGCAGGCCTCGCCGACGTAGCCTTTCATCCGCGCCTCCGCCCGCTTGTCGGCCACCGTCTCGTGCGCGGGGGCGAACTCGACGCCGCCGAGCGTCAGCGGCCCCGCCTCGGCGGGGTCGGCTTTGAGCGCGGTTGCGCCCTGCACGAGGCCCCCTGCCCCGCCGCGGACCAGCATCAGCTTGTCGCCGGTGCGGCCGCGGACGAGGCCGTTGGAGATCACGGCCGCGGCGCTGGGCGCGGGGCCGGACGGGGCGCGGTCCTGGTCGACGCCGCCGCCGAGCACGGTCGCGCCGATGTCCTCGGGCGCGACATGCGCCAGATCGTTGCGGCCGAGGTAGGAGATCGCGAGCTCGCGGAAGATGTAGTCGAGGATCGAGGTCGCGTTCTTGATCGCGTCGTTGCCCTGGACGAAGCCCGCCGGCTCGAAGCGGGTGAAGGTGAAGGCCTCGACGTATTCCTCGAGCGGCACGCCGTACTGGAGGCCGAGCGAGATGGCGATGGCGAAATTGTTCATGAGCGACCGGAAGGCGGCGCCTTCTTTATGCATGTCGATGAAGATCTCGCCGAGGCGCCCGTCCTGGTACTCGCCGGTGCGGATGTAGACCTTGTGGCCGCCGACGACCGCTTTCTGCGTGTAGCCCTTGCGGCGGTCGGGCAGCTTTTCGCGCTCGCGCATCCGCTCGACGCGCTCGATCACCCGCTCGACGATCTTCTCGGCAACTTGAGCGGCGCGCGCCGGGCCGGTCGCCGCGATCAGCGTCTCGATCGCGTCCTCCTCCTCGTCGTCGTTCTCGACGAGTTGGGCGTTCAGCGGCTGCGACAGCTTCGAGCCATCGCGATAGAGGGCGTTCGCCTTGAGCGCCAGGCGCCAGGAGAGCATGTAGGCCTCCTTGCAGTCCTCGACGGTCGCGTCGTTCGGCATGTTGATCGTCTTCGAGATCGCGCCCGAAATGAACGGCTGCGCCGCCGCCATCATGCGGATGTGGCTCTCGACGGAGAGGTAGCGCTTACCCGTCCGTCCGCACGGATTGGCGCAGTCGAACACCGCATAATGCTCCGCTTTCAGATGAGGCGCGCCCTCCAGGGTCATGGCGCCGCAGGCGAAAACGTTTGCCGCCTCGATCTCGGCCTTGGTGAAGCCGAGCGCGGCGAGCAGGTCGAAGCCCGGCGCCTCGTAGCGCTCGGCCGGGATTTTCAGCGCGCCGCTCAAGGTGTCTGCGCCGAGCGTCCACTTGTTGAAAACGAAGCGGATGTCGAAGGCGCCTTTCAGCGCCGCCTCGACCTTCTCGATCGCCGCCTCGGGCAGCCCCTTGGCGCGCAAAGCCGCGTGGTCGATCGCCAGCGAACGCGCCAGCGTCGCCCGGCCGACCGCATAGGCGACGATGTCCTCGATCGCCGCCTCTGCGTAGCCGAGCGACCGGAGCGCGTCGGGAACGGCGCGGTTGATGATCTTGAAATAGCCGCCGCCCGCGAGCTTCTTGAACTTGACCAGCGCGAAATCGGGCTCGATGCCGGTCGTGTCGCAATCCATGACGAGGCCGATGGTGCCGGTCGGGGCGACGACCGAAACCTGGGCGTTGCGGTAGCCGTGGCTCTGCCCGAGCGCCAGCGCCGCGCTCCAGGCGGCGCGCGCCGCGTCGCCGAGATGGGCGAAGGCCGGGCCGGCCTTGATGAGCGAGGCGTGGTCGAGCGGGGTCGGGGCGACCGACAGGCTCTCGTAGCCGGAGACCTCGCCGTCGGCGGCGCGTTTGTGGTTGCGGATGACGCGCAGCATCGCCTCGGCGTTCGGGCGATAGCCGGGGAAGGCGCCGCTCTTGGCCGCAATCTCGGCCGAGGTCGCGTAGGCGCGGCCCGTCAGCACGGCGGAGAGCGCGCCGCAGATCGCCCGCCCCTCGTCCGAATCGTAGGGGATGCCGCACGACATGAGGAGGCCGCCGATGTTGGCGTAGCCGAGGCCGAGCGTCCGGAACTCGTAGGAGAGGCGCGCGATCTCCTTCGAGGGGAACTGCGCCATCGCGACCGAGATCTCGAGCGTCAGCGTCCACAGGCGGACGCTATGCTCGTAAGCGGCGATGTCGAACTCTTTTGTCTCTGGATTCTGGAACTGAAGCAGGTTCAGCGAGGCGAGATTGCAGGCCGTGTCGTCGAGGAACATGTATTCCGAGCACGGGTTTGAGGCGCGGATCGGCCCCGACGCCGGGCAGGTGTGCCAGTCGTTGATGGTCGTGTGGTACTGAATGCCGGGATCGGCCGAAGCCCAGGCGGCGTGGCCGATCTTCTCCCATAAGGACCGCGCCTTGAGGGTCTTCGTCGTCTTGCCGGAGAGGCGCGCTTTCAGATCCCAGTCGCCGTCGGTCTCGACGGCGTGCAGGAAGGCGTCGTCGACCCGTACTGAGTTGTTGGAGTTCTGGCCGGAGACGGTGAGATAGGCCTCCGACTCCCAGTCGGTGTCGTAGACGTCGAAGTCGAGTTCGCGGACGCCCTGCCGGGCCTCCTGGATGACGCGCTTGATGATGCCGTCCGGCACGTCATTTTTGCGGGCCAGGCGCACCTCGCGTTTCAGGACCGGATTCTTCTCGACGTTGAAGCAATCGTCGCCCGGGCCCTCGCAATTGACGCAGGCTTTGAGGATCGCCTTGAGATGGCGCCGCACGAGGCGCGAGCCGGCGGCGAGCGCGGCGACCTTCTGCTCCTCCTTCACCTTCCAGTCGACGTAGAATTCGATGTCGGGATGGTCGGCGTCGACGACCACCATCTTCGCCGCGCGCCGCGTCGTGCCGCCCGACTTGATCGCGCCCGCCGCCCGGTCGCCGATCTTGAGGAACGACATGAGGCCCGACGAGCGACCGCCTCCGGAGAGCTTCTCGTTCTCGCCGCGCAAGGCCGAGAAGTTGGAGCCGGTGCCCGAGCCGTATTTGAAGAGCCGCGCCTCGCGCACCCAGAGGTCCATGATGCCGCCCTCGTTGACGAGGTCGTCGGCGACCGACTGGATGAAGCAGGCGTGCGGCTGGGGATGCTCGTAGGCCGACTTCGACTTGACGAGCTTGCCGGTCTCGAAGTCGACGTAGAAGTGGCCCTGACCCGGCCCATCGACGCCGTAGGCCCAGTGGAGGCCGGTGTTGAACCATTGCGGGGAATTGGGCGCGGCGATCTGGCGCGCGAGCATGAAGCGCATCTCGTCGAAATAGGCTTGGGCGTCGTCGACGCCGTCGAAATAGCCGGCCTTCCAACCCCAATAGGCCCAGGCGCCGGCGAGCCGGTCGAAGACCTGCTTTGCTGAGGTCTCGGAGCCCGTGCGCTCTGGCTTCGGCAACGCCTCGAGCGCCTCCTCGTCGGGGATCGAGCGCCACAGGAAGGAGGGGACGTCCATTTCCTCGACCCGCTTCAGGCGCGCAGGGACGCCCGCCTTGCGGAAATATTTCTGCGCCAGCACGTCGGCCGCGACCTGGCTCCAGGCGGCCGGGACCTCGATGGCGTCGAGGGAGAAGACGACCGAGCCGTCGGGATTGCGGATCTCGCTCTTTGTCGTGGCGAACGGAATCGCCTCGTAGGGAGATGCGCCCGACTTCGTGGTGTGACGCTCGATTCTCATTGTCCTCGCCTCTCCCGATCCCATGAAGGCTCGAGCGTCCCGCTCGCGGCCCTGCCCTTGCTCGTCGGAACGCAAGCCGCGCGGGCGCGTTCCAATTGTCCCCGCGCGCGCTCAAGGCCGCACGCCGCCTGGCGCCTGGAAGCCGCGCCCAAAGTCATATCGTCGATGATTCCTGACGCATCCGGCCGGCGCCCTCTTCAAGAGGGCCGCCGACGGCTCTTTCAAAAACGCCCTTACCCCTGACGGCGCCCCCGCCGTCCAACCCTTTTCAAACCCGAGTCCAACCCTACGACTCGCTCCGGACGCCGTCAATGGGTTGTGAGGTCAGCAAGCACTGCACACTACATATTGTGGACAAAGGTGGATAATGCAAGGTTAACGACCCTGCCTCCGCAACGCGAGCATCGGCCGAGTCGGGCGCCTTCGGCAAGAGGTCGGCGGTGGATAAATCGCGTCTGAAGTTCGACTGGACAGAGCCTCGCGCCCTCGCCATATTCCGCGCGCGCTTTTACGCCCGGCGCTTGTCCTCGACCCGGGACCTATTCGACCATGACGCTGAAAGACTTTCTGCTCCGCTTCGCCACCTGGTGGAACGGAGCGACGCTGAACACCCTCGTCTACACCAGCAAGCACGGCGTGCTGGTCGGCCACGACCAGTTCGGCAACGCCTATTACCGCAAGCCCGGGATCGATCCGGCGCTCGGCTTCGAGCGGCGCTGGGTGATCTACAACGGCGAGTCCGAAGCCTCGATGACGCCGCCGGGGTGGAACGGCTGGCTGCATCACACCGTCGACACGGCCCCCTCGGAAGAGGACTATAAGCCCCACCCGTGGGAAGAGCCCCACATCGGCAATCCGACCGGCACGCCCGGCGCGATCCTGCCGAAGGGCTCGGTCGCCTATCCGCGGCCCGACCGCCAGCGTACCGGCGGCGACTACGAGGCCTGGAGCCCGGGGCCGTAAACCGGCCTTCGAGGAAGGGGAAGCGACGGCATGACCAGTCTCGCGCCGGAGGGCGCGCCTTCTTTCCGCCGTCGTTTGCCTTGAGAGCGGCCGCCATGACTTCAATGCGAGCGTCCGCCGCCCATGCGCAAATCGTCGCCGCGCGGCTTCTTGGCCCCGCCCTGCGGCGTGGCGCGCCCGCGCTCGGCGCGCTCGTCCTGTTCGCGCTGCCCGCCAGCGCCGACAAGATCGCCAATCCGGTCGCCGTATTCGACGGGCTCGACAAGATCACCGGCCGCATCATCACCTTCGAAGTCGCGCTGAACGAGACGGTGCAGTTCGGCACGCTGCAGGTGACGCCGCGCATCTGCTACTCGCGGCCGCCGACCGATCCGCCGCGCACCGACGCCTTCGCCCAGGTCGACGAGATCGACGAGGAGCACAAGTTCAAGCGGATCTTCTCGGGCTGGATGTTCGCCGACAGCCCCGGTCTGCACGGCGTCGAGCATCCGATCTACGACGTCTGGCTCGTCGACTGCAAAGGCGGCACGACCGTCATCAGGGAAGCGCCGGCGGTCGCCGAGACGGAGACGGACGCGCCCGACGCGAACGCCGACCCGAACGCGCCGGCCTCGCCCCAGACGCCCGCGCCCCCGCCGAAAAAGAAGCCGAAGCCGAAGCCCGCGGTGGTCGCGGCCCCCCTGCCCGCGCCCGACGCCGGCGGCGACAACGCCCCGCTCGATCTCGGCGGCGGCGCGAACCGCAACGGGCGCTGAAAAAGCCCCCCACGGCCATCAGCGGGAGCGCTCCTCCCGGTTGCGCATGATCGCCGCGTTCAGTTCGCCGCCGAACACGAAGAGAAGCGCGACCCAGTAGAGATAGACGAGCGCGATCATCGCCGAGGCCAACCCGGCGTAGGTCGAGATGTAGTTGCGCACGAACTGGCTGAGATACGCGCCGAAGGCCTCGCCGAACACGATGCTCGCGATGAAGGTCAGCGCCACGCCCGGAAGAAGCTCGAACATGCGCGGCCGCTGCGCCGGCAGGATGCGGTGGGCGAGAATGAGCGACATCGCGAGCATCATCCCGGCGACCGCGAGACGTCCGAAGTCGAGCAGCGTGCGGGCGTCGGCGACGGTCGGGGCGAACACCGAGACCGCCTCGAGGATGAGCGGCCCGAGCACGACCAGGAAGGCGAGCGCGAGCAGCGCGATCGATCCGACCAGCACGAGTCCGAGCGACTGGAGCCGGAGCAGCCACCACGGACGCCGCTCGATGAGGCCGTAGGCCCGGTTGAGCCCGACCCGCAAGGCTTCGACGGCGCTCGAGGCGAAGTAGAACGAGAGCACCGCGCCGACGGTGAGGAGGCCGCCGCGCGGCGCCGTCAGCACGTTGCCGACCTCATGGGCGATCGGCCGGGCGACGACGTCGGGCCATTCGGCGAAGACGAGCCGCGCCGCCTCCTCGGCAAGTTGCGCCGAGCCGAGGAAGCCGGCCACCGCCGCCACAAAAATGAGGAAGGGAAAGAGCGACATGAGGAGGGTGAGCCCGATGTAGCTGGCGATCGCCCAGCCGTCGTCGGCGAGAAACTTCTCGCTCGCGCCCCAGATGATCGCCGCCGTCCTGCGCAAGACCGTCCTCACCCTCCCATCGGCCGCACGGGGGGCCGCTCCCCGTCCTTAACGGGGCGAACGCCAAGTCGCAAAAACACTCCTTCCGCTTAGTCCGCTCCGCCGACGACGAAAAGACGCATTAAATCGTGCGCCGCGGAGACGCATGCTGCAACGCAACAGCGACTTTTTCCGCGGAAGGAGACATTCCCCGTGACGCTCGACGACCTCGCCCGGCAGGCCCAGTCCACCGCCTCCAGCCTCCTCGAATGCGCCGTGTCGGCGGTCCGCGAGCGCGTGCTTGCTGACGGCAAGCTCAGCGCCGAGAGGATCGAGGCCGAGCAGCACGCCGTCCACGGCCTCGCCTGGCTTGCGACTTATGTCGAATCCGTCCGCGAACTTGCGGCCTATGCGCGGCGCATGCGCGAGGAGGGCCGCTTCGGCCGGACCGAGGAGCTTCTGACCCGCATCGGCCTTGGCGAATACCTCGCCCAGATCTTCGGCGGCATGCCGATGAACCAGGGCGAGATCGTCCGCCTCGCCGACTTCGGCCTTTCGGAGAGCGAGATCAGGCCGTTCCGCGAGGCGCCCGCGGTCGAGGCGCTGATCCGCGCCGGCAATACGCCGGCAAACCGCGCAGCCCTCGCCGAACTCATCGGCCACGCCCCCGACGGCGCGATCGGCGACCCGGGCCTCGACGAAACGTTCGAGGCGATCCGCGGCGAGATGCGCCGCTTCGCCGACGCGGAGGTCGTCCCCTACGCGCAGGACTGGCACCGCGCCAACACCTACATCCCGCTCGAAGTGATCTCGGGCCTCTCGGAACTCGGCGTCTTCGGCCTCACCATCCCTGAGAGCTTCGGCGGCATGGGGCTCGGCAAGGTCGCCATGTGCGTCGTCTCCGAGGAATTGTCGCGCGGCTACATCGGGGTCGGCTCGCTCGGCACCCGCTCCGAGATCGCTGCCGAGCTCATTCTGGTCGGGGGAACGAGAGCGCAGAAGGAGAAATATCTGCCGGGGATCGCGAGCGGGGCGATCCTGCCGACCGCCGTCTTCACCGAGCCCAACACCGGCTCCGACCTCGCTTCCTTGCGGACGCGGGCCGCCCGCGACGGCGAGAGCTACGTCGTCAACGGCGCCAAGACCTGGATCACCCATCCGGTGCGAGCCGACCTGATGACGCTGCTGGTCCGAACCAATCCGGACGAGAAAGGCTACCGGGGCCTCTCGATGCTGCTCGCCGAAAAGCCGCGCGGGACGGACGCCGACCCGTTCCCGGCCAAGGGCATGTCGGGCGGCGAGATCGAGGTGCTCGGCTACCGGGGCATGAAGGAATACGAGATCGCCTTCGACGGCTTTCGCGTGCCGGCCGACGCGCTCCTCGGCGGCGAGGAGGGTCAGGGCTTCAAGCAGCTCATGGAGACTTTCGAATCGGCCCGCATCCAGACGGCGGCGCGGGCGGTCGGCGTCGCCCAGAGCGCTTTCGAGCTTGGTCTGCGTTACGCTAAGGAACGCGTGCAGTTCGGCAAGACGCTGATCCATTTTCCCCGCGTCGCCGACAAACTCGCCATGATGGCGGTCGAAATCCACATCGCCCGGCAGATCACCTATTTCGCCGGCCGGGCGAAGGACGAAGGCAAGCGCTGCGACCTCGAGGCGGGGATGGCGAAACTGCTCGGCGCGCGCGTCGCCTGGGCCGCAGCCGACAATGCGCTGCAGATCCACGGCGGCAACGGCTTCGCCCTGGAATACCCGATCTCCCGGGTGCTCTGCGACGCGCGAATTCTCAACATCTTCGAGGGCGCGGCCGAGATCCAGGCCCAGGTGATCGCGCGGCGCCTGCTCGAGGGCGGCAACTAAGGGCGCCGCATTTTGCTGCCGCGACGTCTGCAAGGCGCGTGGCGACCCGCTCCTCCTCCCCCCTTGTGGGGGAGGATCGAGGAGGGGGGTCTCACCGCAGGTTGCCGTTGAGGTGGAAGCACACCGACCATTGAGGCTGACCGCTCTCATCCCCAAAGTCCGCGAGACCCCCCGCCCTGTCCCTCCCCCACAAGGGGGGAGGGAACGCGGACGCCGCGAGTCGCGTGGTTGAGGAACTCAGCTCAGAGCTTCTCGATCCGCACGTGGGCCACGCCCGCGTGGCGGAAGCCGAGAACGTCGGCGGCGGTCGGTGACACATCGATGATCCGGCCGCGGACGAACGGCCCCCGATCCAGGATGGTCACGACGGCGGCGCGACCGTTGTCGAGGTTCGTCACCCGAACATGCGAGCCAAAAGGCAGGCTCTTGTGAGCGGCGTACAATCCGCTCTTGGAATAGTAATTGTAGAATGAGGCTATACCAAATTCGCCAGCCCACGATACATTAGTCATGATACCAAGGAAGGCGCACGCAACCAACAGCTTCTTCATTCAGTAACTACCTTATTCTGTTTCAGTCGGCGGGCCATCTGGCCGATCGATGTGGCCAAAACAAGGCTCGCAGGCTTGCGTTGACCTTTTGCTGCAGGCTGTGGCCCTTTTGCCGAGAACGTCTGTTAAGCCCCTCGAAGCCCTTGTGTTTCCGCCACATTTCGGGCCTAGCTGGGTGGCGAAGGGAAAAATCGTGCTCGACCTGCCCCATCAACGCCGCGACTGGGATCGCGCTGAGAAGCGCCTTCCGGCGCCGGCCGGCGATGCGCGCCCGGCCGTCCGGGCCAGGCCGCGAAGGCTCGGGCTCGCGGGACGGATGCTCCTCGTCACCATCGGCTTTGCGCTGCTCGCGATCTGCCTCTTTTACGTCGCGCGCCTCGCGGCCTTTCGGGAAACCTGGTT
Organism: uncultured Alphaproteobacteria bacterium; assembly: GCA_963829505.1. GTDB lineage: Bacteria > Pseudomonadota > Alphaproteobacteria > Rhizobiales > Beijerinckiaceae > Roseiarcus. The sequence goes on along the minus strand of CAWHIL010000003.1, from coordinate 682,846 downwards.
TCACAACAAGCTGACGGCGGCCGGGACGACGGTCGAGGCGTTCGACGCGGGCCAGCCAGACGCGCTCTCGCCCGACCTCGCCCGAAAGGTCCTGAAGAGCGTAGGCGTCGAGGCGATCACGATCTCGACGCCTCAGGGCGCCCGGACGCTCAGCGATTCCGCCGCCCCCTCGGGTCCGGCCCTGCTGGTCGACCTCGATCGCGAGACGTTCGTGGACAGCGTCGGGGCCGCGTTTCGCACTCTGCTCGCCAGACCCGGCACGCTCGCCCGGGTGACCGAGGCTGGGCCCGACGGCGGTCGGGTCGAGGTGACGCTCGACGAAACCCCGCTGATCGAGGCGACCTGGCGGGTGTCGCACACCTTCCTCGGCATTGCGGTCATGATCGCGACGGTCGTCGCCGGCGTCCTCTGGACGGCGCTGTGGCTCATGGTCTTGAGGCCGATGCGGCGCCTCACCTCCAACATCGTCGCCTTCGGCGAGAGTCCGCAGGACGTTTCGCGTGTGATCGCGCCGAGCGGGCGTCCCGACGAGATCGGGCTCGCCGAGACGGCGCTGGCTGCGATGCAAGGCTCGCTCGCGCATGAGCTTCATCAGCGAAAGCGGCTCTCCGAGCTCGGCATGGCGGTCGCGCGCATCAACCACGACCTGCGCAACATCCTCTCGGCCGCGCAGCTCATGTCGGACCGGCTCGCGACCATCGACGACCCGCAGGCCCGGCGCCTCGCGCCGCGGCTGGTCGCGACTCTCGACCGGGCGATCAAGTTCTGCCAGGCGACGCTCACCTACGGGGCCGGCAGCGATCCTGCCCCCGAACGAAGGCGTTTCGACCTCGATGCGGTCGTCCGCGACGCGCTCGCCAGCGCCGCGGCGGGGGAAGCGGACGCGGTCGATTATCACGTCGACATCCCGCCGCGCTTCGAGGTCTACGCCGATCCCGACCACATTCTCCGCGTCTTCGAGAATCTGACCCGCAACGCCGCCGAGGCGCTGACGGCGATGGGGGCGGAAAGCGGCCGTCCGAAGGCGATCCGGCTCGCCGCCATCCGCCTCGACGGCGTCGCGATCATCGAGGTCAGCGACACGGGACCGGGTTTTCCCGCCGATCAGGGCGCCTGGATCTTCGAGCCGTTCCAGAAGTCCACGAGCCAGTCCGGCGCCGGCCTCGGCCTCTCGATCGCCGCCGATCTCGTCATCCGCAACGGCGGCTCGATCGAGCTCGCGCCCCGGCACGCGGACGACTTTTATTGTGGCGCGCGCTTCCTCATCAAGCTGCCGACGCCCGAGCGCGCGGCGATCAACGCGCCGCGGCTCGCGCTCCTGCGTTCCTGAAGCGTCAGGCGGCGCCGACTTTCGCAGCGCGCCCGGCTCGGCTATGACGACGGCGCCTCGGCCGGGCCCGGGCGGCCTTGAAGCGCCAGGAAAGCCAACGACCCATGTCCATCGCCAGTCAGCCCTTGCGGACGCGGGACATCGCGTTCCTTTCGTCCGGTTCCACAGAGGCCGAAGAGGCGCGCGCGGCGCTCGTTCGCCTGTACGGCGACTTTCCCCCGCGGGACGCCGACGTCATCGTCGCGCTCGGCGGCGACGGGCTCATGCTGCAAACCCTCCACCGCATCATCAAGGCGCCGAAGCCCATCTACGGCATGAACCGGGGATCGGTCGGCTTCCTGATGAACGAATATTCCGAGCACAAGCTGCACGAGCGCCTTCAGGCCGCCCATCCCTCGATCATTCATCCCCTCGTCATGCGCGCCAGCGACGTCCGCGGCGTCGAGACCACGGCGCGGGCGATCAACGAGGTGTCGCTTCTGCGCCAGACCTATCAGGCGGCGAAGCTGCGCATCGAAGTCGACGCCGCGACCCGCCTCAGCGAACTCATCGCGGACGGCATTCTGGTCGCGACGCCCGCCGGCTCGACCGCCTACAATCTCTCGGCCAACGGGCCGATCCTGCCGCTCGGCGCGCCGCTCATGGCGCTGACGCCGCTCTCGCCCTTCCGCCCCCGGCGCTGGCGGGGCGCGCTTCTCCCAGACGCCGCCAACGTCGTCATCGAGGTCCTCGAGGCGGACAAGCGGCCGGTCGCCGCCGCCGCCGACCATTACGAGATCCGGCGCGTCACCCGGGTCGAAGTCTCGATGGACCGCGAGACCTCGCTCGTCCTGCTGCACGACCCGGGTCATTCGCTCGACGAACGCATCCTCCGCGAGCAGTTCCGCTACTAGAGCAAGATGCGTCTCGGTCGAACGCATCCCGCTCCAGATTCTCTGACATCGCGGTCTTTTTCGCGAAAAGCCGGTTCCCCACTTTTTCGCATCCCGCTCCAGGAGCAACACGAATGGCGAAATCGGCGCGCGTCCTCGGCGAGCGCGTTCTCAACCGCGGCCGCTTCGACCTGACGAAGACGGACATCGAGGTCGTCGAGGACGACGGCGCCCGCCGAACGCTGTCGCACGAGGTCTACCGGCACGGGCTCGCCGCCGCGGCGCTACTCTACGATCCCGGGCGGTCGGTGGTGACGCTCGTCCGGCAGTTCCGCGCCGGCGCCTACCTTTGCGACGGAACGCTCGCCACGATCGAGGCTTGCGCCGGAATGCTCGACGGCGATGCGCCGGACGCCTGCGTCGTGCGCGAGGCGCTCGAGGAGACGGGCCTCTCCATCGCGGACCCCATCCATGCGTTTGACGCCTTCATGAGCCCCGGCGGCATGACCGAGAAGATCGCCTGCTTCGTCGCGCCGTACAGTCCCGCGATGCGAGTAAGCCACGGCGGCGGCGTCGACGAGGACGAGGACATCGAAGTGGTCGAGATCGCCTTCGCCGAGGCGCTCGCGATGATCGGGCGGGGCGAAATCGCCGATGCGAAGACCATCGCGCTTCTCTATTTCGCCGCCGCGACCGGCTTGATGAAATAGACGAACGTCTAAGCGCAATACGATCGCGGATTCGTCATTGCGATGCGAAGCGACGAGGCGCAAGACGGTTCCACCGGAAAGCGGCAGGCTCTAGTATTCGCCGGTCGCCCGGGGACATCGGCAGGCGACCATTCGACAAGCAATCAAAAGAGGCTGAAATGGCGCTGTTCGACCCCCTGATCGCGGAACTCACGACACGATTCCGCCTCGGCGCGGCGGCGCGGCCGCTTGTTACGGAAGCGCTCGGGCTCATCCTCGGCGCGGACGGCGGCATCGGCGGATTCATCGGCCTCTTCAAGCGCATCGGGCTTCAGGCCCCAGCGCTCGCCTGGCTCGGCGACACGCATGCGCCGCCGCTGACCGAAGACGAGGTCTCGCGAGCGCTTGGGGCCGAGAAGATCGACGGCATCGGGCACCGGCTCGACATCGCGATTCCCGCGGTGACGGCGGCGCTGGCATTGGCGCTGCCGAGGATCGTCGGCCTCCTGACGCCGGGCGGCGTCGAGCCGGCGACGCTTCCCGACGACGCGCGCGCCCTGCTGGGCCAGAACGTGACCGCCAACTCGACCGTCTCAGGCCACGGCCCCGGGGCGACGGCGAAGCAGATCCGCGCCGACGCCGTCACGCCAGCGTGGCTCTGGCCGCTCATCGGGGCGGCTGCGATCGTCGGCGTCGGCTGGGCGCTCTGGCCGATCCTCTTCCCCCACGAACCGCCGCAGGCGACCGCCATCCAAGGCGCGGAAACGGCGGCGGCGCCGGCGTCCACGCCCCCGACCGCGGAGGCGGCGAAGCCCGCGCCCGCTCCTGTCCCCGCGCCCGCAAAGGCCACGGCGGCGAACACAGAGTCCGCGCCAGCATCGTCGCCGGCCCCCGCGCCCGCGACCACGCAGGCGCAATCCGGCGCCGCTCCCGCCACGGCGGCGGGCGCCACAACTTCGACCGCCGAGGCCACGCCCGCGCCGGCGGCGACCCCTGCCCCGGCTCAGACAACCACGCAGCCCGCGCCCGCGCAGACGAGTGCGGCGGCGGCGCCGCCCGCGCCCGCGCCGGCGACGGGCCTGCCCGCGACGCTGGCGCTGACCGACGCGAACGGCGTCGCCGTCGTCTCGGGCGCTGTCCGCGACGACAAGACCCGCGCGTCCATTCTCGACGCCCTGAAAGGCGCCTTCGGCGACGGCAAGGTCTCCGGCGATCTCTCGGTCGACGCAGCCCGCGCCGATCCGCCCTGGCTCCCGAAGCTCCGCCCCGCCCTCGAGGCGCTGATGGTCCCCGGCGTCCGCGCCGCCTTCGACGGCGGCGCGATCAACGTCGGGGGTGCGATCTCCGACGCCGACCGTGAGACGGTCATCGAGGGGCTGAAAGCCCTGCTCGGCGACGGCGTTTCCGTGGCTTCGGCGGCCGACGCCACCGCCACCGCCGAGGCGACCGCCGACGAAAGCGCCGAGTCGGCGCTGAAAGCGCTGAAACCTGGGTTCGGCGCCGACGACCTCGTCGCCGCGCTGAACCGGGCGGCCTTCGCCTTCCCCTATGGCAAGGCCGAACTGCCTGCCGCGCTTCAGACGCTCATCGACAGCGCCGCGGCGGCGATCAAGACGCTTCCGCCCGGCGCGAGGCTCGAGATCTCCGGCTATACCGACGCCGCCGGCGACCCCGGCGCCGAGGTCAGGCTTTCGCAGGCGCGCGCGGAGGCGCTACGCGACGCGCTCGTCAAGGCAGGCGCTGCCGCCGACGCGCTGGTCGCCAAGGGCTATGGACCGGCCGATCCGATCGCCGGCAACGACACCGACGCGGGCAGGCTCCGCAACAACCGGATCGCGTTCCACGTCCTCGAGGCGGCGCCCGCCGCGTCGCAGGCGGCTGCCCCCGCGCAGGCTGGCGCCGCGCAGCCGCCGGTCATGGCGGCGCCGTCCCCCTCTCCGGCCAGCCGTTCGACGCTTCTGATCGAGGACGACGACGGGACGGCCAACGTCTCGGGCGCGGTTCCCGACGACGCCGCGCGCGCCGCGATCATGGACGCCTTGAAAGCCGCATTCGGCGCCGACAAGGTCACAGGCGACATCGCGGTCGAAGCCGGCCGCGCGCCGCCGCCCTGGCTCGCCCATATCCGCGAGGTCCTCGAAACGCTGAAGGTTCCGGGGCTCAAGGCGTCATTCAACGGCGCCGCCTTCGGGCTCGGCGGGACCGTCTCGGAGGACGACCGGGAGAGGATCGCGGCGGCGCTCGCCTCGGCGCTCGGCGGCGAGGCAAACCCGCCCGCCCCCGCCCCGGCCGCGTCGGTCGGCGAAATCGAGGCGCAGGCGAACGCCAAGGCGGCGGCCGCCGTGGGGGCGCTGAAGCCGGGGACGAGCAGCGCGGCCGAGGTGGTCGCCGCGCTCAACCTCTCGGTCGTCAACTTCGCGACCGACAGCGCGGAGGTGCCGGAGCGGGTGAGAGGCCTTCTCAGCGACGCCGCCGCGGACTTGAAGGCGCTGCCGCAGGGCGTCTCGATCGAGGTCGCGGGCTATACCGACCCGACCGGCGACGCGGCGCTCAATCAGGACCTGTCGCTCCGCCGCGCCGACGCCGTGCGCAAGCTCCTGATCGAAGACGGCGCGCCCGAGGACATGCTGGTCGCCAAGGGCTACGGCGCCGCCGACCCGGTCGCGAGCAACGACACCGAGGAAGGCCGGTTCCAGAACCGCCGCATCGAGTACCACGTCCTCAAGGCGCCGTGAGGCGGCCAGGGGGAAAGGCGCGCGGCGCGCCCTAACCCACCGCCCGCTTCGCAGCCTTGAGCGTGTTCGCCATCAGCATTGCGACCGTCATGCGGCCGACGCCGCCGGGCACGGGGGTGATTGCGCCCGCGACCTCGGCGGCCTCGGCGAACGCCACGTCGCCGACGATGCGGGTCTTGGGCCTGCCCGCGGCGTCGAGCCCCGGCGCCGCCACCCGATTGATGCCGACGTCGATGACGATGGCGCCGGGCTTCACCCAGTCGCCCCGCACCATCTCCGGCTTGCCAACCGCCGCGACGAGGATGTCGGCGCCTCGCGCGACGGCGGGAAGGTCGCGGGTGCGCGAATGGGCGATCGTCACCGTGCAATGGCGGGCGAGCAGAAGCTGCGCCATCGGCTTGCCGACGAGGTTGGAACGGCCGATGACCACCGCCTCCTGTCCGGGGAGCGCCCGTCCCAGCTCCGCGCACGCCCGATCGAGCATGACCATCGCGCCGGCCGGCGTGCAGGGAACGAGCGCCCGGTCCGCCTCGCCGACGGCGAGCCGTCCGACGTTGACCGGATGGAAGCCGTCGACGTCCTTCGCCGGATCTATCGCCTCGAGAACGCGCGCGGGGTCGATCCCCTTCGGCAACGGCAACTGCACCAGAACGCCGTGGATCGCCGGGTCGGCGTTCAGCCGCGCGACGAGCGCCAGAAGCTCGGCCTCGCCGGTCGTCGGAGGAAGCGTGATCTGCTCGGAATGGAAACCGCAGGCGAGCGCCGCCTTGCCCTTGGAGGCGACGTAGGCCTGGCTCGCCGGGTCGCTGCCGACAAGCACGGTCGCGAGGCCGGGCTTGACGCCGCGCGCCACGAGCGCTCGCGTCTCCGCTGCGACCCGGGCGATGGTCTCCTCGGCAATCGCCTTGCCGTCGAGAAGGATGGCTTTGGTCATGACGAGTCCCGGTTTGCTTCGGCTCCCTTCCAAGCAAAGTCGGCGGCGGCAGGCAAGGCGCGCATGCGTTCAGAACGAGCGTTCTTCGCCGAAACGGCCAGCAAGCGCCTCCGAGATCGCATAAACCTGTTTCACGTGAAACACTTACGATGGTTTTCGAACAGGGTGAATTATCGTCGGAACAGGGAGAATTTTTGCGCGGAACAGGGAGGATTTTGCGCGGAACAGGGGGATTTTTCGAGCGGCTCCGCGCCCGGCTCTGAGGATCGCGGCCTTTCCGCAACGCGGACAATTGGTCTTATCGTCATGGAAGCAGCCTGGGCGTTACAACGGTCAACCAGCCAAGAGTAAGGGCGAGCGATCTTCACGGGGCAGTACAATGGCGAAACCTGGAGAACCCTATCGATACGTTGTCGTTGAAAGTTACCGCGAGAGCGGCTCCGGTCTTCATGGCGACGTCCACATCCGCCCGGTCGCCGCCGAAGGCTTACCTCCCGGCATGAGGGTGGAGTGCTCGAAGCAACTCAGCCGCGACTATCCAGTGGGCACGAGGTTCCGGATCAAGGCCAAGCTGACCGACAAGGAGGAGGGAGGGGAGTTCCTTTACTCCTACTTCGGATGGAGGTTCGAGGTTCTGCCGTGAGCCCCGCCCGTCGTATCACCGCAATCGCCGTGATATCGGTATGATGGCGTTGTCATGCGCGGCGGTTGCGTGAGGAGGGGCAATGGTCACAATCGTCTTCTGGGCGGCCCTTATCGCCGCGATCTTCTGTTTCCTGATCTTCCTCGCGAGCGCCTGGATGACGCTCTTCGGCAAGACCGGAGAGAAGGCCGCGGTCAAGACGGCGGCTGCGGCCGCGAGCGCCAGGCTCACGGTCCCCGGCGCGCCGAGCGTCTCCGACCTCACGCAATTGCTGCAGGCGCTCGCCGCCGCGATCCAGGCCATTGCGCAGGCCGGCCCGTCGCTCTCGAGCCTCGCCGCCTCGATCGTCTTCCTCGGCATCGCCGCCGTGACCGCGGGAGTTGGTTCGACGCCGGCGCCGCAGGATTGCTCGATCGCCAAGGGCACGGCCCTCACCGACAGCGCGGGCAAGGCGCTCGACGACATCGCGGTCGATTGCGAGGCCCGGTCGTCGAGCGAGTAGGCGCGGCGCCCCCCTCCAACGTCCTCCCTTTTCGGACATAAGCCCTGCGCGTTCTCGGGCTCCCAGTCCAATGGACGATGCTGGGAACCAATGGTAAGAAAACTCGATAGCCGGAGGCCCGTCTTCGCGAGATCGAACATGAAGCCCTGCGACATGTACGGCGTTCTCTTCTGGGCGACCTTGATCGCTGCAATGCTCTGTTTGGCGCTCTATCTCATATCCACGCTGATCGACTTGCTGGGCAAGAATTCAATCGAAGAATGCGGCCGCCGCGGTCGCCAAGTCGGCGATCGAGCGTCTATCGGCCGGCGGATTGCCAAGCCTGTCCGACCTGACGGATTTCCTGAAGGCGCTTGCGGCCGTGATCCAGGCGGTTAGCGGCTCGAGCCTCGCCGCCTCGATCGTGTTCTTCGGCTTCGCTACACTGGCGGCGTATTTGGGTTCGCAGCATCCAACATAATTTCGGGACGCCTCTGGACTGCACCCCTGTGGTGAGACATGGCTAATTTGGCGACAGGGCGTTGTCCTGGTTTGATTGACGGTCCTCATCCTGGCGAAGTTCGTTTTCGAACTCGACCGGGGGCTTGTAGCCGAGCGCCGAGTGCAGGCGCGTGGCGTTGTAGACGGTTTCGATGAAGGCGCCGATCTGGCGCATTTCGGCGCATTTCGGTGACACGCCCGTATTTACCTAATCCCTTCTTGCCGCTATCATCGACCCATGACCCGCATCGCCCGCATCGTTCTCCCGGGCGTCCCTCACCACGTCACGCAGCGCGGCAACCGGCGCGAGCGCGTTTTCCTTAACGACGACGACTACGCGCTCTACCGTGACTGGCTCGGCGAATCCTGCCGCAGGTTCGGCGTCGAGGTCTGGGCCTATTGCCAGATGCCCAACCACGTCCACCTGATCCTCGCGCCCGCCGACACGGCCGGCCTCGGACTGGCGCTGGCCCGCGCCCATCGCCTCTATGCGGGCTTCGTCAACGCGCGCGCCCGCCAGACCGGCCACGTGTTTCAGGGCCGCTTCGGCTCGGTCCCGATGGACGAGGCGCACCTGACGGCCGCTGTGCGATACGTGGCGCTGAACCCGGTTCGCGCCCGTCTCGTCGGCCGGGCGCAGGACTGGCCGCATTCGAGCGTCGGCGCGCATCTGCGGGGCGAGGACGACGGCCTCGTGCGCGTCCGCCCGGTGCTCGATCGGATCGCGCGTTTCGCCGACGTCTTGGAAACCGACGCCGACGATCCCACCTTCGCGGCCCTGCGCCGCTCGGAACTGATCGGCCGTCCGCTCGGCTCCGCAGACTTCACCCGGCGCGCCGAAGCCCTGCTCGGCCGGAGGCTTGCCCCCGGCAAGAGAGGTCCGAAGCCGAAGGCGCCTCCCGACGGCGGCTAATTGGTGATTTACGGGCGTGTCACCGAATCCGCTCCGCCGCTCGGAACTGATCGGCCGTCCTAATCCCTTCTTGCCGCTATCATGGCCCCATGACCCGCATCGCCCGCATCGTTCTCCCAGGCGTCCCTCACCACGTCACGCAGCGCGGCAACCGGCGCGAGCGCGTTTTCCTTAACGACGACGACTACGCGCTCTACCGTGACTGGCTCGGCGAATCCTGCCGCAGGTTCGGCGTCGAGGTCTGGGCCTATTGCCAGATGCCCAACCACGTTCACCTGATCCTCGCGCCCGCCGACGCGGCCGGCCTCGGCCTGGCGCTGGCCCGCGCCCATCGCCTCTATGCGGGCTTCGTCAACGCGCGCGCCCGCCAGACCGGCCACGTGTTTCAGGGCCGCTTCGGCTCGGTCCCGATGGACGAGGCGCATCTGACGGCCGCTGTGCGGTACGTGGCGCTGAACCCGGTTCGCGCCCGTCTCGTCGCCCGGGCGCAGGATTGGCCGCATTCGAGCGTCGGCGCGCATCTGCGGGGCGAGGACGACGGACTCGTGCGCGTCCGCCCGGTGCTCGATCGGATCGCGCGTTTCGCCGACGTCTTGGAAACCGACGCCGACGATCCCACCTTCGCGGCCCTGCGCCGCTCGGAACTGATCGGCCGTCCGCTCGGCTCCGCAGACTTCACCCGGCGCGCCGAAGCCCTGCTCGGCCGGAGGCTTGCCCCCGGCAAGAGAGGTCCGAAGCCGAAGGCGCCTCCCGACGGCGGCTAATTGGTGATTTACGGGCGTGTCACCGAATCCTACCTGCTCGGCCAGAGGCTTGCCCCCGGCAAGCGAGGTCCGAAGCCGAAGGCGCCTCTCGACGGCGGCTAATTGGTTATTTACGGGCGTGTCACCGAATCCCAAATCCCCCGCCGAATCCACCGAATCCCCGAATCCCGAATCCTGAACCAGAGACCCGTCACTCAAATTATTTGTCTCAGACAAGGGGGGCAGTTCAGTCAGCCTTCCTGTTTCGAAAATTGCCGGTATTTCCAAGCCAGTACCGATACACTGTCAGTCAAAAATAATATACCTACAGACAAAACGAATATTTGCATCGCAATGTAGGTAGAAACAGAATGCTGAATCCAATTTTGAAGCATATCAACTCGCATTTGCTCTTTGATATGGGTGATCAGAAAAACTCCAACAGCCATTAAAGCTAGCGGAAATATCAAGTTCGCCCGTTTACGAAGAAACGCCCCAAAAGATTTTATCTCTCGATCTTGATTTACCCAATCCGCAGTTTTGCCGTCAGCATAAAATATAGAAACGATGTTCAGCACAATAAATCTGAGAGCTAGAAGCAAAACAAGACATAAGAATAAATACTCGAACAATATAAATAGGGACCTTTGCGTTTCAAGCTGGGGCCAACGAGCGGTCACATAATCGTACTCGACAGAGATGAAAGATCCAGCGAAAATAAACGCCTCGCCCGACAATGGATTTATGTCTTTCATTATAATGCCATAACTCAACACGATCGCTGCCGCTGCTATAGGGTAGACATACCCCGAAAGAGCTAACAACACTAGAGGAATGGCCGCTGCTGACCTTGATTCTCGTGATAAAACTCTCATATCGATATCTGTGGCGGGTTGTTGTTTTTAAGTTTTATCAAGGCACAACACCTCGTATTTTCAAGCGCATGTACTTTAAAGATGACGGGCTGACGCTTTGCGCTTCTCGAATTACGGTGTCACGCGATGTCCTCCCCTGCCGGACTCAAGCGTCCCGATAGACGAAGCGCGCCTCGTGGCGGGCGGTCGCGCGGGGCGCGAGCGTCCGCATGCCCGGCTTGTCAAAGAGGTCGCCGGCGAAACCGTCCGGGTCGCTGTAGCCGGTCCAGCACTCGAGGCAGACGAAGGGGCGCCGGGCCTCGTCCACAGCGCCGCGTGGGTAAAGCCCGGAAAGTCCATCGTGATCGACGCCCCCGAGGCGTCGTGGAAGGCGAGGCTGCGGCTGGCGCAGTCGAGGAAGCAGGCGGCGTCGTTGGCGAAGAGCCCGTCCGTCAGCGGCAGGTCGCGGCCCGCGATCGGCACGCGCCGCGTGCGTGGGCCGATGAGGCCGCCCGGCATGATCGCCGGAACCACGTCCCGCTCCGGCTTCTCGAAGCGCACGAAGGCGCCCTCGCGGCCCTTGTCGCCGAGCGGCCAGCGGAAGCCCGGATGCAGGCCGCAGGCGTAGGGCGCGGGCGCGTCGCCGGGGTTGGCGACCTCGATGGCGACCGAGAGCGCGTCGGGCGAAAGCCGGTATTCGAGCGCCAGCGCGAAGGCGAAGGGATATTGCGCCCGCGTCCCCGGATTGTCGCGAAGCGCAAGGCGGACGAAGGCGGCGCTGCTCCGCTCGACCGCGAAATCCTCGAAGCGGGCGAAGCCGTGAAGGGCAAGCGGATATGTCCGCCCCGCGACCCGCTCCTCCCCGTTGCGGGTCCAGCCGACGACCGGATAGAGAATCGGGCTGATGTCGGGCCAGATCGCCGGATCGCCGGGCCACAGAAGCTCGCGGCCTCCGACAATCCAGCGGCGCGCCTCGGCGCCGTGAAGCGCAATGGAAGCCCGCGCGGGGCCGTTTACAAGCTCGATCTCGGTCACAGCACGATCCCCTCGATTTCGACGGCGGCGACGAGCGCGTCCCTGAGACCGGGCGCGCAGGCGATGATCGGATTGCCTTTCGTCAGCCCCTCGCTGGCGAGGAAGTTGCTGACGTAGCCGCCAGGCTCCGAGACGATCCGGATGGCGGCGAGGCAGTCCCAGGCGTTCATGAACTGCTCGACATAGCCGTCGCGCCGGCCGGCCGCCACATAGACGAGGCCGAGCGCGCCCGAACCGGTGCGCGAGGGCGCCGCCCCCCAAAGCGCGACGCGGCGGACGAGATCGAGATAGCGGGCCGCGCCCGCGCGCATGTTCCAGCCGACCTCGACGGAGGCGTTGGCGAGCGACGTCGCCTCGGAGGCCCGGATCGCTTCGCCGTTGAGGAACGCCCCGCCGCCGCGCCGCGCCGAGAAAAGCTCATCGCGCATCGGCTCGTAGATCACCCCGACCTCGACCGCGCCGTCGCGGATGCAGGCGATCGACACGCACCAGTGCGGGATGCCGCGGGCGAAATTGGCGGTGCCGTCGATCGGGTCGACGACCCAGGCGGCGGCGCCGTCGCGGGGCGGCCGGCCGGCCGTCTCCTCGCCGATGAAACCGTCGTCGGGAAAGGCCGCATGGAGACGCGAAGCGATGAGGTCTTCGGTCTCGCCGTCCACTTCCGTCACAAAGTCCTGCGGCCCCTTGAAGCCGACCTTGAAGGAGCGGTCGTGGAAGCGCTGGCGCGCCAGCGCGCCCGCCTCGCGCGCGATCGCCTCGGCGGCAAGCAGGCGCAAGAGCATCGGATCGGCGCCGGTCATCGGAAGCGCCCGGCTGAAACGCCGCCCTCGTCCTGAGGAGCGATGCGCAGCATCGCGTCTCGAAGGACCTTCGCGTGCGCGGCCATCCTTCGAGACGCCCGCTTCGCGGGCTCCTCAGGATGAGGGGTGAGGCGAAACGCCCGCTCCGCAAGTCCCATCATCTTTTCCCCCCTAGAAGTGGCTGTAGGCGCCGCGCGCGAACGTGAACTCGGCGCCATCGGCCATGAGGAAGCGCGGCGGGCCGTCGCCTTCGACCGCGTCGCCGACATGCGCCACGGGCACGGCGGCGCTGGCTGCGCCCGCCTCGAAGGCGGCCGCGTTTCCCGGCGCGACCGCGGCGATGATCTCGTAGTCGTCGCCGCCGGTCAGCGCCGTCGTCAGCAGGTCCGGCTCAAGGGCGATCGCCGCGCGCGCCGCGCCGGAAAGCGGGATGCGATCGAGGGCGACGCGCGCGCTTGCGCCCGAGACGGCGAGCATTTTGGTCAGGTCGCCGACAAAACCGTCGGAGACGTCCATGCCGCCCTCCGCAACCGCCGCCATGACGGGCGCGAGCGCAAGGCGCGGCTCGGGCTCGAGATAGCGACGCAGCAAAAACTCCCTGTCGGCCGCGCCGAGATCGGGCCCGCGGCCCTGGCGAAGCCTGAGGCCGATCGCGGCGTCGCCGATCGTGCCGGTCACATAGAGGCGATGGCCGGGCCGGACGCCCGTCCGCGCCGCCATCCGGCCCGACGGGACGGCGCCGAAGGCCGTGATCGACAGGGTGAGCGGCCCGGGCGTCTTCACCGTGTCGCCGCCGGCGAGCGGACAGCCTGCCTCCTGCGCGTCGGCGCCGAGAGCGGAGGCGAAGGCGCCGAGCCAGGGCTCCGTCCAGCCGGGCGGCAGCGCCAGCGACAGGAGGAAGCCGAGCGGCCGGGCGCCCTTGGCGGCGAGATCGGAGAGGTTCACCCTGAGCGCCTTGCGGGCGATCGAGGCCGGGGGATCGTCGGCGAAGAAATGCACGCCGGCGACAAGCGCGTCGGTCGTGACGACGAGGTCCGAGCCCGCAGGCGGCGTGAAACACGCGGCGTCGTCGCGGAGGCCGAGAGCGGCCTCGCCGGCATGGGGCGCGAAGAAGCGCGCGATCAGCGCGTCCTCGCCTGAGGGGTCGGGCATTCGAGGGACCCGGACATTGAAGTGAAGGGCCCGGGAAAGGGCGGCGCCCCTGTTAGCGCATTTGCGCGCCTCTGTCCCGTAGCGCGGCGAAGGCGACGCGGCTCAGGGTCTACGGGCGCGCCCGCCGCCAGCCCCGCTGAAGTGCGGCGCGTTGAAGTGGGCGCCGCCTGCGAAGCCGGGAGCGCCGCCGAAATGCGCGCCGCCGACGAAGATCGGCGCATTGCGGGGTCGGTCGTCGAGATCGGGCGCGCCGCCGAAGCGAACGCCTCCAATCGGCTCGTTCAAGCTGTTGCCGAAGCCTCTTACGCCCGCGGCTCCGCCCAGCGCCGTGGCCGGCGCGGGGCTGACGGCGTAGCCATGATAGGCCGGCGCCGCAATCGCGCTGCGTTGCTGGAAGGCCGGCGCGGCGCCGGGCCCGCGAGCGGCTGCGGGGCGCTCGACAAAGGGCGACGTCGCGGGAGCTTGCCCGGGAGCGGCGGTCGTCTCCGACGACAGATCGCCCGCTCTCGCGACCGCGGCCATCGCGGGCCGGCCCTGATTGGCGGAGAACTTTTGCGACGGGACGCCGCTCGCCACATCCTGATGCCGCGCTTGCGCCGCGGTCGGCGGAACGCGGCGGCCTGGCGCGTCGACCATCTCAGGCCCGGTCGGACGTGCGGCGAGGCCGCCCTGACCGCCGTTGTAGCTCACCCGGCTCGTCGGCATGTGCGGCGGAGGCCGGTTGTAGACGGTCCGGATCGGAGCTCTTATCAACACGTAGACGGCGATGTTGTAGAAGAACACGTCGCCCTGCCAATAGCCGCCATAGAAGCCGTCGCCGGGGTAGTCGAGCCCGTAATCGACGCCGCCGTAGAAACCAACCGTCGGCGCCCAGTAGCCATCGCTGAAGGTGTAGTCGTTGTCGGCCGTGTCGGCGCTCCAATAGCCCGGCGTCCATAGGAGCCCCGTCGCCGGAGGCAGCATCCAGTAGCCCGGAACCCAGTAATATTCCTGGCCGTCCCAGGCCCAGTAGCCGGGGACCCAGGCGTACCCCGGGCCGGGAATTGGCGGCCGCGTATAAAGGGGCAGAGGCGGCGGCGCGATCGGCGCGGTCGTCGGCGCGCTCACGACGGAAACTTGCGCTCGAGCGGGCTCAGCCACCGGCGCGAGAAACGCCGCGAGCGTCAGCGCGGTCGCGGAAGCGCGGAGAAAAGCGCGCAGAAGGCGGGGCATGAGGCTCGTCCTCGAAAGGCCCCCAGCATCGATTCAACTATGAATTTGCCGCTCGTGTTCAAGGGTGGGCCTGGTCCGCGGCCGCGAGCGCGCGCCGTGCTCGCCCGCGCGGGGCGTCTAAAGGCTGACCGATCCGGAGAGAGTTGCCGCGACGAGGAGGACGAAGGCGAGCGTCGAGGCGAGCAGCCGGTAGACGTGCGACAATTCCCAAGCGTCGCGCGGGCTCGCGAGGCGGCCCTGGACGTCGGTCTGCGCGGGCGGGGAATTGTCGGTGAGCCACACACGGTTCATCGGGGCGATCAGGACCCAGTAGAGGAGGTGGGCCAGCGCCTCGGCGGCGAGCGCCAGGGCGACGAAGAAGAAGGGCAGTCCCATAGGCAGGAGCGAGGCGAGCAGGAAGACGAGAACGAAGATGGCGAGCGGCTCGGCCACCCCGGCGATCGTCAATCCCGGGTAATAGACGCCGCCCACCGAGACATAGCGTCCGCGCTCGAGCCGCATGTCGCCCGCCATCTCGAAGGCGCCCGCGAGCGGCGAGACGATCGTCACCGACGCCAGGACGAGGGCCGCAGCGAGCAGGATGAGGGTCATTGTCGGCGGGCTCGCTCAAAGGCGCGGCGGCGCGGGAAATCGCTGCTTCGCTGAGCGTCAACCGCCGGCCTTCGTTTAAGTTCCCGAAATGGGGCGCCTCGGCGGCTGATCTTGGCGGGGGCGAGCGCGAGCCAAGGACGAGCCGGGCCCGGGTTGCGCTTCCCCCTCCCCTTCCCCTAAACGAACGCCAACATTCGACTTCGAGGACCGGCGTGATCGACCTCTTTCATCCGCGATCCGATTTCTTGCGCGTCATGCAGGAGCGCGGCTTCGTCCACCAGTGCTCGGACATGGGCGGGCTCGACGACAAGGCGCGCTCGGGCGACCTCGTCGCCTATATCGGCTTCGACTGCACCGCGCCGTCGCTGCACGTCGGCTCGCTCGTGCAGATCATGATGCTCCACTGGCTGCAGGAGACGGGCGGGAAGCCGGTCGCGCTCATGGGCGGCGGCACGACCATGGTCGGCGATCCGTCGGGCAAGGACGAGAGCCGCAAGCTCCTGACGGTCGAGGCGATCGAGGCCAACAAGGCCGGCATCAGGCAGGTCTTTTCCCGCTTCGTGCGCTTCGGCGAGGGCAAGACCGACGCGATCATGCCCGATAACGCCGACTGGCTGGCGAAGCTCAATTACATCGACTTCCTGCGCGAGGTCGGCCGGCACTTCTCGGTCAACCGGATGCTGGCGATGGATTCGGTCAAGCTCAGGCTCGAGCGCGAGCATGAATTGAGCTTCCTCGAATTCAACTACATGTGCCTGCAGGCCTACGACTTCACCGAACTCTACAAGCGCTGCGGCGTGACGCTGCAGATGGGCGGCTCCGACCAGTGGGGCAACATCATCACCGGCCTCGACCTCGGCCGCCGCATGGGCCTGCCGCAGTTCTACGCCCTGACCTCGCCGCTGATCACGACGGCCTCGGGGGCGAAGATGGGCAAGACCGCGGCGGGCGCCGTGTGGCTCGATTCCGCGATGCTGAGCCCCTACGACTACTGGCAGTTCTGGCGCAACACCGAGGACGGCGACGTCGGCCGGTTCCTGAAGCTCTTCACCCTCATGCCGCTCGACGAAATCGCCCGCCTCGAAGCGCTCGAGGGGGCCGAGATCAACGACGCCAAGAAGGCGCTCGCCAATGAGGCGACGGCGCTGTTGCATGGGGCGGATGCGGCGCATGAGGCGGCCGAGACGGCGCGCAAGACCTTCGAGGAAGGCGCGCTCGCCGAGAGCCTGCCGACGGTCGACGTGCCGGGGGCGGAATTCGACGCCGGCCTCGGCGCGTTGAAGGCGTTCCTTATCGCAGGCCTTGTCGCCTCGACAGGCGAAGCGCGCCGGCAGATCAAGGGCGGCGGCCTCAAGCTCAACGACGAGACGCTGACCGACGAGCGGGCGCTCATCACGCGCGCGGCGCTGACGGCCAACGGCGTCGTGAAACTGTCGCTGGGCCGCAAGAAGCACGTACTCCTGCGAGCCGTCTGAAAGCGTCGGCCGCTGCCGCCCTTCCCGTCAAGGTTACCACAACCCAAGTTGCACAAAATTCGCCTCTGCAATGTAAGCGTGGATTTACATTGGAGGATTCCTCGCTTATCAGCGTGAACCATGCGGGGGGCTCGTTGGGGAGCGACGCCCGCGCAGCGCGATCGAGCTTTCCGCCTCTGAAGGCGGGCGTCGAGTGGATCGCGTTCTGGCGTCTTTCTTGCGGGGGAACGACAATGGACTACGACGAGATCGATCACGACATCGGCGTTTCGGCGGAGACGCGAGGTGGAAGTCCTGATGTGCGAGGCCGGCACGGGCCCGACCCAAGTCCAGGCGTCAAGGCGATGGAAACCGCCGCGCCTCACGGAACTCCGGCGGCGCTCAAGAAAACCGATCGTTACATCGCGCTCGTCGAACCGCGGGCCCTGATGCGCGAGTGCATGCAACAGGGCATGCAGGCGGCGCTCTCATTGCCCGTCGTGAGCTTCGCGGCGCTGTCGGAACTCGAGGCGCAATTCGATAGTTGCGTTGCGCTTGTCCTGCTCTCTCTGGCCGAAGAAGGGCCGGCGGAATGCTCCAAAGCGCTGGCCGCCTTGTCCGCTGTCGATGCAAAGGTTCCCGTCGTCGTCCTTGGCGCCGTGGATGACGTGGACCAGGCGATCGCGGCGATCAACCTCGGCGCCAAAGGGTATCTTCCGCCGACGATGGGATTTGGCGTGGCCGTCGAAGCCGTGCGGTTCATCCTGGCGGGGGCGCCTACATCCCGACGCATTATCTCGGCTTGCCGCCGCGCGCCCCCGCGGAGCAGGCGCCGTCGCCCTCCAACGTCCTGACAAAGCGCGAAACGCGGGTCGTGCAAGCCATCCGGGAAGGCAAGTCCAACAAAATGATCGCGTACCAATTGGGCATGTGCGAAGGCACGGTGAAAGTTCACCTGCGAAACATCATGTCGAAAATGAAGGCCAAGAACCGTACGGAAGTTGCTGTCAGAGCACAGGAATTGTGAGTTGCTTGGGAAAAGCAGGGCCTGTTCTCTTTTTGTCCTCATCATCTTTGCAGGTTGTCCGAGTCCGGCGTTCCCGCGTAAGTAACGATCACGTTACCGAGAACGAGCGGCAGGAATGGAATACAGGTCAGATTCGGCGTCGGGAGACGAGCTGGGCGAAGACCGCGCCGCCGTTTGCGAACGGCCCGAAAGCCGCGGCGCGCCCTGGGTTGAGGTTCTGGACCGCGGTCAGGACGCCCATCCGCGCTACGCAGTGACCTCATCCGCGCTTTGCATGGCTGGGGCGACCGACGATTTCATCGCCGGGATGGAATTCGCCTCCCGCATCGCCCGGGTGCTGAACTGCGGCAGCATGCTCCGCCGGATCTGAGCGCGGCGCGCGCGAGGGGGACGCCGCCCGCGAAGCGCGTCCGAATCCACGGAAAAGAACAAGCCGGCATTAACCCGGGAAAGCTAGCGTCGTGGCCTTCAAGACGGCCCTATGAGCTCCGCCGATGTTTGCTTCGAACATAGTGTCTGCGCGCGACGCCTCGTTTCGCGCCTCCTCGCTCGAACTCGACGGCTTCGCCAGTTGCGCGCTTCCGGGCATTTGCCTCGACGGGAAACAGCGCACTTTCGAAACCGAATGGTTCACCAGCGACGTCGTCGCCATCCAATGTCCGAACCCGCCGCGGAAGGGCGCGCGGATGCGGGTGTTCGTCGAAGTGCTGGGACGCCTCGAAGGCAAAGTGACTGTCCGGACGCCGCTCGGATTCCGGCTGGCGCTCGCGATGAACGAAGGCGAGCGGGCGAAATTCCGGCGGCTGATCGGCGCCATGAAATTCCGCGCCGCCGCCGGCCTGCCGCTCGGGCGCCGGCACGAACGCATCGTTCCCCTCCAGCGCAAGGTCATCGTCGCCGATCGGAGAGGGGGCTTCTGCTCCGGGCGGATCATCGAGGTCTCCAGATCCGGCGCCGCGGTGAAGGTCGAGGGCGCGTTCGAGGGCGGGGAGGATGTGCGGATCGGCGAGCGCACGGACGCAACAGTCGTTCGGCTGATCGAGGGCGGCGTCGCCGTCCAGTTCCGCAGCCTGATTCCGTTTGAAGAGTTCACGAAACGCGTGAGACTGTAGCCCAAGCGCGGCGCGCCCAAGTCGAGTAAGCATTCCCGGTCGATTCGGAACGGGAATGAGAAACATGCAGATTTCAAGGCTCATGGGGACCGCGCTTCTCGTGGCTCCGCTCGCGGCGCTCGGAACGGCGCCCGCGCCGGCGGCCGGCGAGACGCAGCAAAAGCCAAACATCGTCCTCATCATCTCGGACGACCAGGGGTGGAAGGACGTCGGCTTCCACGGCTCAGACATCAAGACGCCGAACCTCGACGCGCTCGCCGCCGGCGGCGCGCGGCTCGAGCAGTTCTATTCGCAGCCCATGTGCACGCCGACCCGCGCGGCGCTGATGACCGGGCGCTACCCCTTCCGCTACGGCCTCCAGATCGCCATTCCCTCGGCCCACGAATACGGCCTGCCGACGGACGAGCGCATCCTGCCGCAGGCGCTGAAGGACGCGGGCTACGAGACAATGCTGATCGGCAAGTGGCACCTCGGCCACGCCGACCGCAAATACTGGCCGATCGAACGCGGCTTCGATCACCATTACGGACCGCTGCTTGGCGAGATCGACTATTTCACCCATACGCAGCATGGCGTCGTCGACTGGTTCCGCGACGGCCGGCCGATCCAGGAGACGGGCTATTCGACGACGCTGCTCGGCGACGCCGCGGTGCGTGCAATCGAGATGAAGAAGCCGAACGAGCCGCTCTTTCTCGATCTCTCGTTCAACGCGCCGCACGCGCCGTTCCAGGCGCCAGCCGCCGATCTCGCCCGCTATCCCGACATCGCCGACCAGGCGCGGCGCGCCTACGCCGCGCAGGTCACCAATATGGACCATGAGATCGGCCGGGTGGTCGAAGCGCTCGACAAGACGGGCATCCGCGACAACACGCTGATCTTCTTTCAGGCCGACAACGGCGACACCCGCAACCCGATGTTCTCCGGCGAGGTCGACACCTCAACCCTGAAGAGCCTGCCGCCGGACAACGGCCCCTATCGCGCGGGCAAGGGCACGGTCTACGAGGGCGGCACGCGGGTCGTTTCGATCGCCAACTGGCCCGGCCGCATCAAGCCGGGGACGGTGGTCAACGAGATGATCCACGAGACGGACCTCTTCCCGACGCTGATCGGACTTGCGGGCGGCAGCATCGCCGGCGGCAAGCCGATCGACGGCCTCGACGTCTGGGGGACGATCAGCGAGGGCAAGCCGAGCCCCCGGACCGAGGTCGTCTACGACATCCAGCCGTTCCGGGCCGGCTTGCGGCAGGGCGACTGGAAGCTCGTCTGGCGCACGCCGCTGCCGCAGGCGGTCGAACTCTACGACATCGCGACCGACCCGTCGGAGAAGGCCAATGTCGCCGCCGACCATCCCGACGAAGTCATGAAGCTCGAGGCGCGCGCCAACGATCTCGCCAAGGAGATGGTTCCGCCGCTCATGCTTCAGACCGAACTCGGCGCGATGAAGGGCCGCATGAAGCTTCCCCCGCTTTGCCCGACGAGGCCCTGATCGATGGGTCGGCGGAATAAGCATTCCGGGAGGCCCCTGCCCGGCCATGCCCAAGATCAGCGCCGGCATCCTCCTCTTCCGCCAGCGCCCGGGCGGCGTCGAGGTCCTGCTCGTCCATCCGGGAGGCCCGTTCTGGGCGAGAAAGGATGCGGGCGCCTGGTCGATCCCGAAGGGCGAGGTCGAGGCGGGCGAGGATCTGCTTGCGGCGGCCAGGCGCGAGGTTTTCGAGGAGACGGGCCTCAGGGTCGAGGGCGCGTGCCTGCCGCTGGGCGCCCTCAAACAGCCCGGCGGCAAGACCGTCGTCGCCTGGGCCTCGGAGGGCGCGTTCGACCCGGCGTCGCTGAAGAGCAACACGTTCGCGATCGAGTGGCCGCCGCGCTCAGGCAAGACGGCCGAATTCCCGGAGGTCGACCGGGCGGAATGGTTCGACCTCGCGCAAGCGGGCGAGAAGATCCTCAAGGGGCAGCAGGCGTTTCTGGCAAGCCTCGCCGAGCGGGTCGCCACCGGTTGGGGCGAACAATAGACCTCGTCCTGAGGAGCGGCGCCTCGAGGCGCCGCGTCTCGAAGGACGATCCAGCGGACACGGGCGGCGCAATCTGGAGCGCCCTTCGAGACGCCCGCGGCCGCGGGCTCCTCAGGACGAGGGCGGTGTTTGTTCAACGCGGTCAAGTCAGCAGCTATAGGTTCCGCGCAGGTTGAGGAGCTTCAGGTCGAGTTCGGTCTCGTGGAGGATGCGCGCGAGGTAGGCGACCTCGGCCGCGAGCAGGTCCGCCCGCGAAAGAAGGCCGAGAAGCAGCCCTCGGTCGATGACAGCCGCGACCTCTGCATGGGTTTCGTCCATCCGGTCGAGGCAGCGCCGCACGCTCTCCGCTGGCGCGACCTCAGGAACGCGCTTCGTCATGACGGCGGCGACGGGCATGTCCCGCGCGGCCTCGTTCCCGACACTCAGGCGGGCGTAGTCGTGCGCTGAGAAGACGCCCGCGAGGCCGTCGGGCGACGTCACGGCGACCGCGGACGCATCGCGCTCGGCCATCGCGATGAGCGCGTCCATCACCCGCGCGTCAAGGCCGACCGCAGCCACCTCTGGCGCCCCGCCAAGCGTCGCGCCCGCGGTCGGTTCGGCAACGCGCGGATGGTGCGGCTTCGCAACGACAGGGCGCGCGGCAAGCACGCCCGCGCCCTCGCGGCCCTTCATTCTCAAAGACCCGAACATTTTCTGCGCGCCTCGCTTGCGGGCAAGCCACGACTATAGCGGCCGTGCGCGCTCAGGTCGAAGCCGCCGGCGAGGACACCCGTGAAAAACCGCGCGCGACCTCATAGATAAGAGCGTCCCTTCCGGAGCTTCAAATGCCCTTCTGGCTCGATATCGCCGCCTTCGTCATCAAGGCGCTCATCATCGTTGCGGCCATCGCTGGCGTCGTCATCCTGATCGCCCGCCTCGCGCGCTCGGCCGACGGGGCCAGGGATCGCGAGATCAAGGTCACCTCGATCAACCGCCGCTACGACGCCATGCGCGCCGCCTTCGAGGGGGCGCTCCTCGACAAGAAAGAGCGGAAGGCGCGCGCGAAGGTACGCAAGCGCGAGGCGAAGGCGGCCAAGGCAAATCCGGCGGCCAAGCGCATCTTCGTCCTCGGCTTCAAGGGCGACCTGCGCGCGACCGCCGTCAAAAGCCTCGGGCGCGAGATCGACGCCGTCCTGACCGCGGCGCGCCCCGAGAGCGACGAGGTGATCGTCCGGATCGAGAGCGGCGGCGGCACAGTCACGGGCTACGGCCTCGCCGCGGCCGAGATTTTGCGCCTGCGCGAACGCAAAATTCCGGTCACGGCGTCCGTCGATCAGGTGGCGGCGAGCGGCGGCTACATGATGGCGGCGGCGGCCGACCGGATCGTCGCCGCGCCGTTCGCGGTCGTGGGCTCGATCGGCGTCGTCGCGCCGGCCCCGAACCTGCACAGGCTTCTCAAGAAGAACGACGTCGACTACGAGGATGTGACCTCGGGCAAGTTCAAGCGGACCGTGACCCTGCTCGGCGAGGTCACCCCTCAGGGCCGCGAGCATTTCCAGGACAAGCTCGACGCCATCCACGACGCGTTCAAGGCCCACGTCGCCACGTTGAGGCCGAAGGCCGATATCGCGCGTGTGGCGGACGGCGACCATTGGCTCGCGACCGAGGCGGTGGCGCTCGGCCTCGTCGACGAGATCGTGACAGGCGACGAGCTTCTGTTCCGCGCCCGCGACGGCGCCGCCCTCTACGAGGTCAAGTGGGAAGCGCGCAAGACCCCGCTCCAGCACCTGACGAGCGGCCTCGGCGCAGCCGCCCGCAAGGTCGCCGACTTTGCGATCGCGCGGGCGACCGGCGCCGGGTCGTAGGCGCCCCTTCGTGTCCTTCGTGCCCCCTTCGTGTCCTTTGTGTTTGATTCCTTAAACACGAAGGGCACAAAGAATGCACGAAGGGCGCAAAGCCTACGGCGCCGGTCGGCCTTGGTATCGTTTGTCCAACGGCTTTGCGGCGCGTCAATGCGCGCGCCCGCCTTCGCGGGTAAGATCGTCGATGCTGAAAACCAGCCATGCAATGGAGGGTTTCATGGCAAGGACCGAGACCAAGGTTCCAGTCAGGACGGAGCCGAAAACCACAGCCCCGCCGCCGACGCAGATGCAAATGTGGCGACCGTTCGAGAACCTGCGCCACGAGGTGGACCGGCTGTTCGAAGAATTCACGATGAGTCCGTTCCGGCTGCCGTTTCGCCGGCCGGCGTTCGACATCGAGCCATTCTGGTCGCCCGAATCGTGGATGACGGTTCCGGCGATCGATTTCGTCGAGCATGACAAGGCGTTCGAGGTTCACGCGGATCTGCCGGGCATGGACGAGAAGGACGTCAGCGTTCAGGTCGCGGGCGGCGTTCTGACCATCAAGGGCGAGAAACACGACGACAGGGAAGAGAAGAAGCCGGACTTCCACTTGAGGGAACGTCGGTTCGGCTCGTTCGTCCGGTCGCTGCGGATGCCTGATGGCGTCGACGTCGAAAGGATCGGCGCGGACTTCAAGAAGGGCGTCCTGACGGTGACGCTGCCGAAAACCACGGAGGCTCAGAAACCGGGCCGCAAGATTGAGGTCAAGGGCGAATAGAGGCGAACAGGCGCGCCTCCCCCGGGCGCATTCGACTTTGCGGGGCTCGGTCGCTGACCGCGCCCGGCCGGGTCAACGACCCGGCCCTACAAGCGGGCGTCGCTTGCAATCGCGGCGGGCGAAGGTTAAGCGCGCCCCATGTCCGCCCCGCCGATTGCGCTCATCAACGCGCGCCTCGTCGATCCGTCCCGCGAAAGCGTGACGCACGGCGGCCTGTTGGCGAAAGACGGGGTCATCGCGGGCGTCGGTCCTGCCGTGACGCGCGACCAGCTCCCCGAGGGCGCACGCGTCATTGACTGCGGCGGAGACGTCGTGGCGCCGGGCCTCATCGACATGCGCGCCTTCGTCGGCGAACCGGGCGCTGAACATCGCGAGACCATCGCCAGCGCCAGCGCCGCCGCGGCCGCCGGCGGCGTCACCAGTCTCGTCATTCGGCCCGACACGAATCCGCCGGTCGACGATCCCGCGGTCGTCGACTTCATCCTGAGGCGCGCGCGCGACGACGCGAGCATCCGCATCTATCCGTCGGCCGCGCTGACCAAGCGCCTCGAAGGCCACGAGATCGCCGAGATCGGGCTGCTCGCGGACGCGGGCGCGATCGCCTTCTCGGACGGCGCCCGCTCGATCGCCGACGCGCAGACCATGCGCCGGGCGATGACCTACGCGCGCGACTTCGACGCGCTCGTGGCCCCCGTCTGCGAGGACGCTTCCCTCAGGGGCGAGGGCGTCGTGGCCGAAGGCCTGCGCGCAAGCTGGCTCGGACTGCCGGGCGTGCCGCGCGAGGCCGAGACGGTCGCGCTCGAACGCGATCTTCGCCTCGTCGCGCTGACCGGCGCGCGCACCCATTTCCAGATGATTTCGAACCGCCTGTCGATCGAGGCCATGGCGCGCGCCCGGGAAACGGGTTTGAACGCCACCTGCGGGGTCTCCATCAATCATCTCACGCTGAACGAACTCGACGTCGGCGACTACCGCACTTTTCTCAAACTCAGTCCGCCGCTTCGCGAGGAGGACGAGCGTCTGGCGCTCGTCGAGGCGCTGGCCGGCGGCGTCATCGACGTCATCTGCTCGGACCACGATCCGCAGGACGTCGAGACGAAGCGCCTGCCCTTCGCCGAGGCCGCAGCCGGCGCGGTCGGCGTCGAAACCATGCTGTCGGCGGCGCTGCGCCTCGTCACGGCCGGCAATCTGAGCCTCAATCGGCTGATCCGCGCCATGACGCTCAGGCCCGCGGAGATCCTGCGGCTACCGGCCGGGCGCCTCTCGCCGGGCGCGCCCGCCGACGTCATCCGTTTCGATCCCGAAGAGCCTTATGTGCTCGATCCGGCCGACCTTCACTCGCGCTGCCACAACACGCCCTTCGACGCGGCGCGGCTCGAGGGACGGGTGAAACTCACGCTTGTTGCCGGGCGCGTCGCCCACGAATAGTGTCGAGACGAAACGGACGCGGGAAGCCGGGATGGTTGGGGTTTCGTACGGGCCGGCGCTTGCGCTTGCGCTCGGCTATCTCTTGGGCTCGATCCCGTTCGGCGTGGTGCTGACCCGGCTCGCCGGGGCCGGCGACCTGCGCGACATCGGCTCCGGCAACATCGGCGCGACCAACGTTTTGCGCACCGGGCGCAAGGGTCTCGCGGCCGCAACCCTCATCCTCGATGCGGCGAAGGCGACCGTTGCGGTTCTCATCGGCGCCTGGCTCTGCGGCCCCTCGGGCGCGCTGCCCGCGGCCGCCGGGGCCCTCATCGGCCATCTCTTCCCGGTATGGCTCAAGTTTCGCGGCGGCAAGGGCGTCGCGACCTTCCTCGGCGGCCTTGTCGGCGTCGCCTGGCCAGCCGCCATCGCCTTCGTCATCGTGTGGGTCGCGGTCGCATTCCTGACCCGCTATTCGTCCGCGGCGGCGCTGGCGGCGACCGCGGTCTCGCCGCTCGTCGCGTGGGCGATCGGCCTTCCCGAGGTCGGCGCCGTCTTCGCGCTGCTCGCGGCGCTCGTCTGGCTCAGGCACTCGACCAACATTCGCCGCCTGATCGCCGGAACCGAATCCAGGATCGGGCGGGCATGAAAACGGCGAAACCAGCGTCGCCGGCGCGCCTCAGCGACGCTCAGCTGTTCGACTGGCTGAGGCTGATCCGGTCGGAGAATGTCGGTCCGCGAACGTTTCGCGCCCTCGTCAACGCCTGCGGCGGCGCGCGTGGCGCGCTCGACGCGCTGCCGGATCTTGCGCGTCGCGGCGGGGCGCGCCGGCCGATCCGGATCGCCACGACCGACGAGATCGAACGCGAACTCGAGGTCGCCCGCAAGCTCAGGGTGCGTTTCGTGGCGCTCGGCGAGGCCGACTATCCTCCGGCGCTGCGGCAGATCAATTCCGCGCCGCCGGTCCTGGCGCTTCGCGGTCGCGAGGAGGCGCTGCAGCAGCCTTCGGTCGCGATCGTCGGATCGCGCAACGCCTCCGCCGCCGGCCTCACGTTCGCCGACCGGCTGGCGCGCGGGATAGGCCGGGCCGGCTATGTCGTCGTGTCGGGGCTGGCGCGCGGCGTCGACCAGCGGGCCCATGCGGCGAGCCTCGAGACGGGCTCGGTCGGAGTGCTCGCCGGCGGACATGCGCGGCCCTACCCGAACGAGGCGCTGCCGCTCATCGAGCGCATGGTCGAGCATGGGGCGGTCGTGTCCGAGATGCCGGTCGAATGGGAGCCGCGCGGGCGCGATTTTCCCCGCCGCAACCGGATCGTCTCGGGGCTCGCGCTCGCAACCGTCGTAGTCGAGGCGGCGCGCGGCTCGGGCTCGCTCATCACCGCCCGCTTCGCGCTCGATCAGAACCGGCAGGTTTTCGCCGCTCCCGGTTCGCCGCTCGACCCGCGCGCCGAAGGGACGAACGACCTCCTGAAGCAGGGCGCGGCAATCTGCACTTGCGCCGAAGACGTCGTCTCGGCGATCGCGCCGCTGATTTCCGCCGACCTGTTCGCGGCGCTCGAAGGGGATGGGGCGGGCGAACCGCTGTGGAGCGAACAGGCGCTGCTCGGCGTCGATCCGGGGAGCGTGCCGCGCGCGGCCGAGGGCGCGGAACTCGACGAGCCGGCAGGTTCAGGCTACGTCGCGGCCGATCGGGTCGACGACGCGCGCGACCGGATCGTGGCGCTGCTCGGCCCGTCCCCGATCACCCTCGACGATCTCGCCCGGGCGGCGGAAACCTCGGCGCGAGAGGTGCGCGTTGCGGTGCTCGAGCTCGAGCTGGCTGGACGCGTCGAATTTTCCGGCGGCGACCGGATCGCGCTTCGCCCGGCGGACGACGAGTGACAGGACGCCGGATACTTCGATTTCCACGCGCTTTTCGCGAAAGACCGGCCTGCGCTTCTTCGCCGCGCGCTCCGGATCCGGCCCTTGCGCCGGATCAGTCGTCCTCGGTCTCGAACTTGGCCTGACCCTCGTCCGAAAGCAGGCCGTCCGTCTCGGAATCCTCGGTCACGTCCTCGACGTTCGTGCGAACGAAGAGATCGGCCTCTGACCGGGCCATGCCGAGGAAATATGCGAGCAGATCGAGGTTGGCGGCGATCGCCATCGCCTCGAGTTGCGCGGTCATGTCGTGGACATAGCCGGCGACGTCGAGCGCCTCGCGGGTCGCGACCGGCGCGGGCTCACTCGAGGCGTTCGCCTTCGGGAGTTCCACCGCTGGGCCCGCGACGGCCCGATGAAGCCGTTTTCGCCTGGGATAGAGGTCCTGAGCTGCCATACAAACCCGTCGCTAGCTGTACGCCCCGTGGAAACCAACCGAGCTCCCCGGGGCGAGCAGGGTGAGGTCGCCGACCATCCCCTTCCCGCCGAGTCGCTTTCGCCCCCCGTCCCGTTCCGATACACACTTGTTTCCGGCCAAGACACAAGCCTTAGGTCGCAAAATCGTTAAGAATTCCTCAGATTTCGTTGGTCCGATCGGCCCTGAGCCTGGCAAGCCGGTCGAGCGCGCCCTGAAGAATGTACGCCGCGGCCATGCGGTCGACAACCTCGGCCCGCCGCGCCCGCGACACGTCGTTCTCGATCAGCGACCGGAGAACGGCGGCGGTCGAGAACCGTTCGTCCCAGTAGACGATGGGCAATTCCGTCCGCTCGCCGAGGTTTCTCGCGAAAGCCCGCGTCGACTGCGCGCGCGGATTGTCCCGCCCCTCGAGATCGAGCGGCAGGCCAAGCACGATCGCCGCGATTTCGAACTCCGAAAAGACGGCCAGGAGCGCCGCGGCGTCCTTCTGGAACGCGGTGCGCGGCAGGGTCTTCAGCGGCGAGGCGATCCGTCGCTCGACGTCGGAGAGCGCAAGCCCAATCGTCTTGGTCCCGAGATCGATTCCGATCAGCCGCGCCTTCTCCGGAAGGCGCGCCGCAAGCTCTTCGACGGCGATCGGTCGGTTCATCGGATGAGCCGCTATCATGTCCCGCCGTCCGTTGTCGAACGAGGCTCAGACACGCAGGAAACATGGAGTTTGCCTCGTCGGGGTTCGCGCTGTATAGGGGCCTCTCGCTGCGCATTGCCGTCAGTTTCAGGAGCCTTCGATGGCCGTCGATCTCAGCGCCGTTCGCCGCATCGCGCATCTCGCGCGCATCGGCGTTCGCGACGACGAGCTTGCGCACCTGCAAGGCGAGATCAACGCCATCCTGAAGTTCGTCGAGGCGCTGGAGGAGGTCGACGTCGAGGGCGTCGAGCCCATGACCTCCGTCACGCCGATGCGGCTGCCGATGCGCGACGACGTCGTGACCGACGGCGAAATCGCAGCCAAGGTGCTGGCCAACGCGCCGCTCACTGAGGACGGCTACTTCCTCGTCCCCAAGGTGATCGAGTGATCGGCCGCTCGAGCGGCGTCTTCTTTTAGGGCATTCCTTTGACCGACCCCACATCCCTGACGCTCGCCGAGGCGCGCGATCGGCTCAAGGCCCGAACTCTCTCCAGCGTCGAGTTGACCAGGGCGCATCTCGACGCGATCGAGCGGGCTAAAGGGCTCAACGCCTTCATCGCGGTGACGGCCGAGAAGGCGGCCGGGATGGCGAAGGCGAGCGACGCCCGTCTCGCGCGCGGCGAAGGCGGTCCGCTCGAGGGCTTGCCGATCGGCGTCAAGGACCTCTACGCCACCGAGGGCGTCCACACCCAGGCCTGCAGCCACATCCTCGACGGATTCCGGCCGCCCTATGAGTCGACCGTCACCGCCAACCTCTGGCGCGACGGCGCGGTGATGCTCGGCAAGCTCAACATGGACGAGTTCGCCATGGGCTCGTCGAACGAGACTTCCTATTACGGCCCGGTCGCGTCGCCATGGCGACCGCCGAACTGGAGCGCCGGGCAGGCCCGCGCGGCGCTCGCCGACAGGGGCAAGCGCGGGCTTCTCGCGCCCGGCGGCTCGTCGGGCGGCTCGTCGGCTGCAGTCGCCGCGCATCTCTGTCTCGCGGCGACCGCAAGCGACACCGGCGGCTCGATCCGCCAGCCCGCGGCGTTCACCGGCATCGTCGGCGTCAAGCCGACCTACGGGCGCTGCTCACGCTGGGGCATGGTGGCCTTCGCCTCCTCGCTCGATCAGGCGGGCCCGCTCGCCCGCACCGTGCGCGACGCGGCGATCATGCTGCGTTCGATGGCGGGGCCGGACGCCAAGGATTCGACCTGTTCGCCCGAGCCCGTGCCCGATTACGAGGCAGCCGTCGGCCGCTCGGTGAAGGGCCTGACGATCGGCGTGCCGAAGGAATATCGCCTCGAGGGCATGAACCCCGAGATCGAGGCCCTGTGGCGCAAAGGCGCGGAATGGCTCAGCGCGGCGGGCGCGAAAATCGTCGACGTCAGCCTGCCCAACACCCGCCACGCCCTGCCCGCCTATTACATCGTCGCGCCCGCCGAGGCGTCGAGCAACCTCGCCCGCTACGACGGCGTCCGCTACGGGCTCCGGGAGGCTGCGCCCGACATCGTCGACCTTTATCAGCGGACGCGCGCCAGCGGCTTCGGCCCCGAGGTGCGAAGGCGGCTGATGATCGGCGCCTACGTGCTCTCGGCCGGCTACTATGACGCTTATTATGTGCGCGCCCAGAAGATCCGCACCCTCATCAAGCGCGACTTCGAGACCGTCTTCGCCGATGGCGTCGATGCGATCCTGACGCCGGCGACGCCGTCGGCCGCCTTCGCGATCGGCGAGAAGGTTTCCGCCGACCCGGTGGAAATGTACCTGAACGACGTCTTCACCGTGACGGTCAACATGGCCGGGCTGCCGGGTCTCGTGACGCCGGCGGGGCTCTCGGCGGACGGGCTGCCGCTCGGTCTCCAGCTCATCGGCCGGCCCTTCGACGAGGAGACGCTGTTTACGGTCGGGGCCGCGCTCGAAGAGGCCGCGGGACCTCATGTGCTGCCCGAGCCCTGGTGGGCGTGATCGCGGCGCGGCCGGACGGACAAGAGACAATGCGACGAGGACTTCGGAGATGACGGCGTCACCGGCTGCGGGCAAACTTCTCAAGGGCGCGACAGGCGATTGGGAGGTGGTGATCGGCCTCGAGGTCCACGCCCAGGTGACCTCGAAGGCCAAGCTCTTCTCCGGCGCCTCGACCGAATTCGGCGGCGAGCCGAACGCGCATGTCTCGCTGGTCGACGCGGCGATGCCGGGGATGCTGCCGGTGATCAACCGGGAATGCGTCGCCCAGGCGGTGCTGACCGGCCTCGCGCTGAAAGCGAAGATCAACCTGCGGTCGATCTTCGACCGCAAGAACTACTTCTATCCGGACCTGCCGCAGGGCTATCAGATCTCGCAGTACAAGAACCCGATCGTCGGCGAAGGCGAGATCCAGGTCGACCTGACGCCGGACCGGTCGATCCGGGTCGGCATCGAGCGCCTGCATCTCGAGCAGGACGCGGGCAAGTCGCTGCACGACCAGTCGCCGACCATGAGCTTCGTCGATCTCAACCGCTCAGGAGTGGCGCTGATGGAGATCGTGTCGAAGCCCGATCTCCGCTCGGCCGACGAGGCGAAGGCCTATGTCGGCAAGCTGCGCACGATCCTGCGCTACATCGGCTCGTGCGACGGCGACATGGAGAAGGGCAGCCTGCGCGCCGACGTCAACGTGTCGGTGCGGCGCCCCGGCGCGCCGCTCAACACGCGCTGCGAGATCAAGAACGTCAACTCGATCCGGTTCATCGGCCAGGCGATCGAGGCCGAGGCGCGCCGCCAGATCGATGTCCTGGAGGACGGCGGGACAATCGAGCAGGAGACGCGTCTCTTCGATCCGGCGCGGGGCGAAACGCGCTCGATGCGCTCGAAGGAGGAGGCGCACGACTATCGCTACTTTCCCGACCCCGATCTGCTGCCGCTCGAACTCGACGCCGCCTGGGTTGATGGGCTCGGCGGTTCGCTGCCCGAACTGCCCGACGCCAAGAAGGCCCGCTTCATCGCCGATTACGGGCTTTCGCCCTACGACGCCTCGGTGATTGTCGCCGAGCGGGAGAGCGCCGACTTCTTCGAAAGCGCGGTCAGACACGGGGACGGAAGGCGCGACGCGAAGGCCGTCGCCAACTGGCTGATGGGCGACCTCTCCGCGCACGCCAATGCCGAGGGCGTGAGCGTCGCCGAGGCGGGCCTTGAGCCAGCCTCGCTCGCGACGCTCGTCGACCTCATCGGCGAAGGCGTGATCTCCGGCAAGATCGCCAAGGACCTTCTCGCCATGCTTCTCGACGCCGATCGCGGCGCGGACCCGCGGGCGCTGGTCGAAGCGCGCGGCCTTCGGCAGGTGACGGACGCCGGCGCCATCGACGCGGCCGTCGAGGCGGTCGTCGCCGCCAATCCCGACAAGGCCGAACAGGCGAAGGCGAAGCCCGGCATGCTCGGCTGGTTCGTCGGCCAGGTGATGAAAGCGACCTCGGGGAAAGCGAATCCGCAGGCCGTCAGCGACGCGCTGAAGCAGCGGCTCGGTCTCTGACGCGGCGCGAATCGCTCATGCGAATCACGCGATTCGCATCGCGTCGTTGCGCTCGGGCGCGATTGCGAGCCCTCGTCGCAACGAAAATTCGATGAGTTGTCCCAAGAAAAATTCGATCGAGTCATCCGCGCGCGCGTTTGCCGCGGCGCCGTCGTTAACGCTTTGGCGGCACGCTGCGAAAGGCCCGCGATTGCACTGGACGACGCGCTTTCGATGACGCGCGGACGTCGGTCGCGCAAACGAGCGATTCTCGCAAAGGCGCAGAAAACAAGGCAAGAGCGAGGATCGTCGCCGCGCGCGGCGAGACGCGAGCATCATCCGGCGGCGAGTTCGTGAGCCTTGCCAATGTCTTGCTTCGTCGCTCCGGCGCGTCGCCAA
Source organism: uncultured Alphaproteobacteria bacterium (assembly GCA_963829505.1). Taxonomy (GTDB): domain Bacteria; phylum Pseudomonadota; class Alphaproteobacteria; order Rhizobiales; family Beijerinckiaceae; genus Roseiarcus. Next base: position 650,863 of record CAWHIL010000003.1, on the reverse strand, counting down.
TCTCCTAACCGAGAGACCGCAAGCGCGTGCGATAATTCGATGATCGCGACGCGGAAGGCCCGTCTCGCTCGCGTGACTCTCTTGCGAAGAGTCAAAACGAATGTACCTTCCTTCATGCATCTGCGAAGCGCGTCGATGCGATGCGGATTGCAGGCGATTGAGAGGAAGGCACCTAATGGCGAAAGCAGCTGCGAAGAAGCCGGCGAAGAAGTCCGCCGCCAAGAAGAAGCCCGCGAAGAAAGCCGCGGCGAAGAAGACCGCGCGCAAAGGCGCGGTGAAGAAGACGGCGCGCAAGGGCGCGGCGAAAAAGGGCGCCGCCAAGAAATCGGCCGCCAAAAAGTCGGCCGCCAAGAAAGGCGCAAAGAAGTCGGCGGCCAAGAAGGCCAGGCGCGCGCCCGCCAAGCGCAAGCCCGCCGCGCCATCCGCGCCATCTGGCGGCGAATCCTCGTCGGGCCTCTGAACGAGCGCCTCATCGCGGTTGGCTCAACCGACCTGACAGGCCGCGGTCTCCGGTCCGCGACGCGTCCAAAGAGGCGTGACTCCGTTTCTTCAGGCGGAGGCGTCCGGACCCGGCCTGACCTTATCTCGGGGCGCCCTTGCCAAGCGCCGCCGATGAAGAGCCCGAACCGGCCCGCGAGGTTGCTCCCAGCGCCTTCCGGCGGTTCGAAAGGGATGGTCGGCCGCACGACAAGTCGTGACGGCTCGCCACACGTCCGCGCCAGTCGGTCTTGACCGGCCGGAGTCGTTGAGCCGGGATCGCGCCCCTGATCGCCGCATCGGACGCGCAGTGAATCGCCTCGCTTAAGGGCGAGGCGGCGGTTCGCCAGATCGCCGTCGAAATGGCGCATGGGCGACGTCTCCCCGTGCTTGCAATGCACAGCCTCGTCGGGCATTGTCCCGGCGCGCAAGGAGACGTGGCCGAGAGGCTGAAGGCGGCGGTTTGCTAAACCGTTATAGGGTTGTAAAGCTCTATCGAGGGTTCGAATCCCTCCGTCTCCGCCAGATACCAAGCCTCTGAAAATTCAGGAGATTATACCGGCCGGCGGCTGGCGCGCCGCCTCCCCGCTTATGCATTCGCGGTCAAGCCGGCCCATGCGGCTCAGTGCGCAGCCGGTGCGGCGCCGCCCAGCTTCACCTTCCTGAGGCTCAGCGCGAGCGGAACCGCAGCCAGCGCCATCAGCATGAGGCTGAAGAAGACGTCCGAATACGCGAGATAGGACGCTTGAAGGGCGATCTCCTGGCCGATCCAGGCGACGGCCTGTTCGGCCGCCTGGGCCGGCAGGCTCCCCTTGGCGATGAAGGCCTGCGTCACCTGATGCAGCGTCTCCTGATACGCGACGCCCGAGGGCGCCGTGTCCGCTGCGAGCCGCGACTGGTGAAACTGCTGACGGTCCCACAGCACGTTATTGGCGAGCGATATGCCGATCGAGCCGCCGGTGTTGCGCGCCGCGTTGATGAGCGCGGAGGCCATGTCGATCCTGTTCGCGGGAATCCCGTCGTAGGAAGCGGTCAGGATCGGAATGAAGATGAGCGGCAGCCCGACGCCAAGCAGAATGCGCGATTTGGCGAAGAACCAGAAGTCGAGAGCATCGTAGATGGTGGTGAGCTGGTACATCGAAGCGGCCGTCAGGACCGCTCCGATCATGATCAGGTATTTGGGCTGGACCCATGCGTTGAGCCGCCCGACCGCGAACATCATGAAGAAGGTGACGACGCCTCCCGGCGACAGCACGAGGCCGGCCCAGGTCGCCGTGTAACCGAAGTCGGTCTGCACCAGAAGCGGCAGGAACTGGGTCGTCGCGAACAGGATGGCGCCGGTCGCCAGCATCACCAGGAAGCAGGCGCCGAACTGGCGCGTGCCGATCATCCTGAGGTCGATCACCGGATTCTGCCTTGTGACCTCCCAGGGGATCATGAGGACGAAGGCGAGCGCCGAGATCGCGCTGCTGACGACGATGAATCTCGATCCGAACCAGTCGTCCTCGAGCCCGCGGTCGAGCACGATTTCGAGTGCGCCGAGGAAGGTCGAGATGAGCAGGAAGCCGACGACGTCGAACCGGCCGGCGTTTCCGTCGGCCTTATCCGACGGCAGGAGGTTGGCGATCAGCGCGACCGTCGCGAGGCCGACGGGCACGTTGATCCAGAAGCACCATCGCCACGAGTAATTGTAGGCGAGCCAGCCGCCGAGCGTCGGCCCGACCACGGGCGCGACGACCACGGCGACGCCGAAGAGCGCGAACGCCTGTCCGCGCTTTTCCGGCGGGAACGCCGCGGCCAGGATCGATTGGGAAACCGGCACCATGCCGCCGCCCGCGATGCCCTGCAGGAGCCGGAAGAGGAGGAGCGAGTCGAGATTCCAGGCCTGTGCGCAGAGGAACGAACTCAGCGTGAAGAGGCCGAGGCAGCCGATGAAGAACCTCTTGCGGCCGAACTTCCGCGCGAGAAAGGGGCTCGCCGTCAGGCTGACCGCGTTGGCGACGAGATAGGTCGTCACCGACCACGACGCCTCGTCGTCGCTGACCCCCATACCGCCTGCGATATAGGGCAGCACGACGTTGACGACGGTGGTGTCGAGCACTTCCATGAAGGCCGCGAGCGCCACCAGGAGCGCGATCGCCCAGGGGCTCACGGCGGCGGCCGCCACCCGGCTCCCGGCGACCTCATTCGTCGTTGCGCTCATTGCGAGCGCCTCACCATGGCCTCTTGCGAAGCTCAGGGTAACGGACCTCGAGCCCTTCCCAGATGGACGGCGAGGGATCGACGCGCACGGACGGCTCGACCGACATGCCGGGGCCGAGCGTCACGTCGCGCGGGATGTCGTCGAAGACGAGCTTCACAGGCACGCGCTGAACGACCTTTACGTAATTGCCCGTCGCGTTCTCGGCCGGCAGAACAGAGAAGGCGGTGCCCGATCCCGGCTGGATGCTCTCGACATGGCCGTGGAAGTCACGCCCCGGATAGGCGTCGATCGCCATCGTGACGGGCTGGCCCGGGCGCATCCTGTCGAGTTCGGTCTCCTTGAAATTCGCCGCGACCCAGATGGCGTCGGGCACGAACATGCTGAGCGCCGTTCCTGCGGTCACATACTCGCCGACGCCGGCAGTGAGGTTTGCGACGCGTCCCGGCTGGTCGGCGCGGACGATCGTGTACGAGAGGTTGAGCCGCGCCTGATCGCGCTGCGCCTCCGCCTGCTTCAGGGAGGCCTCGGCGTTGGCGCGCTGGGCTTTGAGCGTGTCGATCTGCCGCTCGGCGAGTTTCAGGGTCGCCTGCGCTGTGTCGAGCGCGGCCTGCTGCTGGTTTTGCTGGGAGACGTATTGCTGGGCGTTCTCGACCGTGCCCGAGCCGGTTCGCGCAAGCGTCTGGTAGCGGGCGGCCTGCTGCTGGGCGAAGACAAGCGCCGCCTGCGCCTGGCTCACCTGCGCCTGGTTGGCCGCGACCTGCGCTTCCTGCGCGGCGATCTGGGCGTCGCTGCTCTCGATTCCGGCCGCCCCGGCCGCGACCTGCGCTTCGGCCTGCTCGAGCGCCACATCGAAATCACGAGGGTCGATGCGGGCGATCACGTCGCCTGTGTTGACGTGTTCGTTGTCGGTCACGGGAACGGCGACGATATAGCCCGCGACCTTGGGCGCGACCGGGAACTGGCGGGCGGCGACGAAGGCGTCGTCGGTCGACTGGAAGCGGTTCGAATTGTCCCAATAGAGGACGCCCGCCGCCGCAACGACGAGGAGCGCGACAAGGCCCATGAGCGTCGCGACGGGATGGCTGCGCACGAAGCCGAAGCGCGGCTTCCTCGGAGACGCCTTTTTATCCGCGTCCTCATCGGGCTTCTGGTCAGGCCTTTCAGGCGGCCGCTCGGCTTCGGGCTTCGCCGGAGGCGCAGGCCGCACCTCGGCCGTCGGGCCGCCGGGGTTTTCGGCCGGCGTCTCCGCCGCCGGCTGCCTAGACGGCGACGTCGACCGCTCCGCCGCCGGCGCGTCGGGCGCGCTCGTCGCTGCATCCGGACCCATGGCCGGATGATCGGGATCCCACTGGGTGTTGGGAGCGGCTTCGTCGTCGGGCAGACGCTCGCCTTTCGATTGGCTGCGGAAATAGGCCATGTCAGGGGCTCCCTGCGTGATCTCACCCGGATCACGCCGATATCTGGAAGGGGGGCGCGGCGCAGGTAGCGGAAGTTCGAGGTGTCCCTGCCCCGGCTGGCGCGGCTCTCCCCGAAGGCGAACCGGCGCCGTTCTCGGCCTCTCCATAACGTCCGACCGCCGACGCGCGTTCCCGGCGCGTGCGACGACACGCGGGAGTCGAGCGCCAGCCGGCCTCCGCCGCGGACGCTGCATGGGCGGCAAGATTGGGGAACCGGGATCCCTTGTCGCGTGTTATCCAGTTCGCGGCTTTGTTTACCGCTTAAACGGAGGGGTCATGCAGATCACCGAAGGCAAGCCGTACCCGCTCGGGGCGACCGCCGACGAGAAGGGGACGAATTTCGCCGTCTTCTCCGCCCAGGCGACGGGCGTCGAGATCTGCATCTTCGACGCGCCCGACGGGCGCGAGACCGCGCGCTTCGAGCTTCCCGAATACACCGACGAGGTGTTCCACGGCCATCTTTCCGACGTCGGCCCGGGGACGTTCTACGGCTTTCGCGTCCACGGCCCCTATGAGCCGGAAGCGGGGCGGCGCTTCAACGCCAACAAGCTCCTGCTCGATCCTTACGCGCGCGCCCATGCCGGCAAGCTCGTCTGGGACCACGCCGTCTTCGGCTACACGATCGGGGCGAAGGGGGACGATCTCACCTTCGACGAGCGCGACAGCGCGCCCTTCGTGCCGAAGTCGGTGATCGTCGACCCGGACTTCGACTGGCATGGCGAATACCGCCGCCGCAACGTCCCGTGGGACCACACCCTCGTCTACGAGGCGCACGTCAAGGGATTCACCAAGCTCCATCCCCTCGTCGACGAGAAGCTGCGCGGCTTCTACGCCGGTCTCGGCGCCAAACCCGTCGTCGACTACATCCGGTCGCTCGGCGTAACGACCGTCGAACTCATGCCCGTTCACACCTTCGTCGACGACAGCCAATTGCTCGACAAGGGCTTGCGCAATTACTGGGGCTACAATTCAATCGGCTTTTTCGCCCCCGATCCGCGCTATGCGGCCGACGTGCCGAACTCCTTGCGCGAATTCAAGGAGATGATCGCGCGCCTGCACGACGGCGGCCTCGAGGTCATCCTCGACGTCGTCTACAACCATACGGCCGAGGGCAACGAGCGTGGACCGACGCTGTCGTTCAAGGGGATCGACAACGTTTCGTACTATCGGCTCCTGCCCGATAAGCCGCGCTATTACATCAACGACACCGGCACCGGGAACACCCTGAACCTCAGTCATCCACGGGTCATACAGATGGTCTGCAACTCGCTCCGCTACTGGGTGACGGAGATGCGGGTCGACGGATTCCGTTTCGACCTCGGCACGATTCTCGCCCGCGAGCCCGACGGCTTCAAGACAGAGAGCGGATTCTTGAAAGCGGTCGGCCAGGATCCGCTGCTCTCCGAGGTCAAGCTGATCGCCGAGCCGTGGGACTGCGGTCCGGGCGGCTATCAGGTCGGCGGCTTCCCGCCCGGCTGGGCCGAGTGGAACGATTCGTTCCGCGACACGGTGCGCGACTTCTGGCGCGGCGAGGCGCCCGCCAAGGCGCTCAGCCCCCGGCTCTGCGCCTCGCCCGACAAGTTCAATTTCCGCGGGCGGAAGCCCTGGTCGAGCCTCAATTTCATCACCGCCCACGACGGTTTCACCTTGCGCGATCTCGTCTCCTACAACGACAAGCACAACAAGGCGAACGGCGAGGACAATCGCGACGGGCATTCGGGCAACCGCTCGTGGAACTGCGGCGCCGAAGGGGAGACGAAGGACAAGGAGATCCGCAAGCTGCGCGCCCGCCAGATGCGCAACATGCTGGCGACGCTCCTGCTGTCGCAAGGCACGCCGATGGTGCTGGCCGGCGACGAGTTCGGCCGGACGCAGAAAGGCAACAACAACGCCTATTGCCAGGACAACGCGATCAGCTGGATCGACTGGAGGCTCAGCGAGGACCAGAAGAACCTGGTCAAGTTCTTTCGCAACCTGACCTCCCTCTTCCACCTCTATCCGGTGTTGCGCCGCTCACGCTTCTTCACCGGCGAGACCAATCCCGACATCGAGGTGAAGGACGTCACCTGGATCGACGCGAGCGGCGTCGAGATGACGGCTGAAACCTGGGACAATGGCCTCACGAAAAGCTTTGGCATGCTGCTCGACGGGCGCGCCCAGGTTACGGGCCTGAAGAGGCCCGGCGCGGACGCGTCGATGCTCGCCATATTCAACGCCCATCACGATGTGGTCGAGTTCACCCTGCCCGCGACGCCGGAATCGGCCGGCTGGAACCGGCTGATGGACACGAACGATCCGGACCTGCCCGCGCAGGCCTTCGAGTTCGGCGCGGTCTACGAAGTCACCGGCCGTTCGATGGTGCTCTTCGAGAGGGTGACGGAGACAGCCCAGAAGGCGCAGTCGCTCGGCAAGTGACGGCGCGGTTCTCCGCCTCGCGCGCCGCTTCGCCCCTTCGGACCGCCGGGGCGGCCCTCGATGGCTCCATTTCGCGTGAGCCAGGCCGCGAACTCTTAACGCTGTCGTTTCGACCGGCAATCCCGGTTACATGCAGTTAAACTCTGGTGTCCAGTCTGCGGCGATCGGCGCCGGAAGAAGGGGCATTCTTTTGCTCGCACGCATGCGCACAGAGACTGAGGCGCGTGGCGATCGTCTCTCCATGGAAGAGTCGGGCAGAGCGGACGTCGCTGCGCGCGAGGCGAGCGTGCGCGGCGCGGCCGCCGAGGTCGACAAGCGGACGATCCGGATCGAGAGTTTCCGAACCGTGATCCGGCTGATCCGCGACGGGGTCGCCTTCTTCACCGACGATGGCAAACTTGTCGTCGCCAACGATCGCTACCGCGAAACCTATGGGCTGGAGCGCGAAGCGATCCAACCGGGCGCCGCCGCTCCGCCGGCGATCCAGCGGCTGATCGACAACGCGGCCAACCAATGTCCGACCCAGGGGCAAGGAACGTGCCCGTGGTCACAGCAGTCATTCGGTCAGGGCAGAGACGAAGCAGAAGCCTTTTCCTCGCGCGGACAACTGCCCTGCTTCAGAACGGTGACGCTTGCCCTTCCGGGCGGCCGGTTCGTCGACGTGCGGCTCGTCCATACGCTCGGCGGATGGGTGACGACCCATCGCGACGTCACGTCCGTTCACGAGCGCGCGACTTTGGCCGCCGAGCGCCTGTCGCTGCAGTCGCTGATCGACCTCGTTCCCGACAACCTCTGGCTGAAAGACGCCGAGAGCCGCTTCCTGATCGCCAACGACGCGACCGCCCGCCAGATCGGGCTCGCCTCGTCGCGCGACCTGATCGGCAAGACCGACCGCGAGCTTCACCCATCCGAGGAGGCGGACAAGTATCTGGCCGACGAGCGGCGCGTCGTCGAGACGGGCGAGCCGCTGATCGACTTCGAGGAGACCGTGGTCGGCCCGAACGGGCGCAGGGTGTGGACCTCGACGACCAAGGTCCCCCATCTCGCGGACGGCAAGGTGGACGGCGTCGTCGGCGTCTCGCGCGACATCACGGCGCGGAAGCTCGCGGAGACGCTGCGCGACGGCGAGGCGAGGATCCTCGAAATGATCGCGACCAGCGAGCCGCTGGCGGACGTCCTCGATGAAATGACGAAGCTGATCGAGTCACAGTTGGCGGACGTCCGCTGCTCGGCGCTGCTCCTCGACGAGGACGGCGTGCGCCTGCGCCATGGCGCGGCGCCAAGCCTGCCGGCGGCTTACAATCGGGCCATCGACGGCCTCGAGGTCGGGCCGAACGTCGGCTCCTGCGGGTCGGCCGCCTATACGCGCAAGATGGTCGCGGTCGCGGACGTCATGGCCGACCCGCGATGGACGGCGTTTCGGACGCTCGCGGCCGAGCATGCAATTCGCTCGTGCTGGTCGGCGCCGATCCTGTCCAACCGGGGGCGCGTGCTCGGAACGTTCGCCATCTATTCGAACCGCGTCCGCGAGCCGACGAGCGACGAAATGCGCCTCATCGACGTCGCAACCAAGATCGCCGGCATCGCCATCGAGCGTAAGCTCGCGGAGGAACGCATCCAGTTCATGGCGACCCATGATGCGCTGACGGGCGTGCTCAGCCGCGCCAGTCTCAAGGAGAGGCTGATCCAGGCGCTCAGGCTCGCCGATCGACGCGATCGGTGGGCGGCGGTCGTGTTCGTCGATCTCGACAATTTCAAATATGTCAACGACAGCCTCGGCCACAACGTCGGCGACGAGCTTCTTCGGACCATTGCGAAGCGCCTCATCGCCTGCGTCCGGGCGACCGACGCCGTCGTGCGCATCGGCGGCGACGAGTTCGTCCTTGTGCTCGGCGATCAGGAGAAGACGATCGAGGCGATCTCCGACGTCGCGCTGCGGACGCAAGCCGCGATCGCCGAGCCGATTGCGGTTGAAGGTCACACGTTACGGATGACCGGCAGCATCGGGGTCGCGATCTATCCCAACGACGCGGACAATGCGGACGCCCTCATCGCCAACGCCGACGCCGCGATGTATCGCGCAAAGGAAAACGGCCGCAACAATTTTCAGTTCTTCCGGCCCGAAATCAACCTCGCCATCCAGGAGAAGTTCACGCAGCACGAGGAGCTGCGCGCCGGGATCGCACGCTCGGAATTCACCCTGCACTATCAACCGCAGATCGATCTCTCGAGCGGCGCCGTTCTCGGCGTCGAGGCGCTGGCGCGCTGGCGCCATCCAACGCTCGGCCTCCTGCCGCCCGCGCGCTTCCTTCCGCTCGCCGAGGAATGCGGCCTGATCGCCCCGATCGGCGAGTGGGTCCTGAACGAGGCCTGTCGCCAGGCGGTCGCGTGGACCCGGGCGGGGCTGGCGCCGATGAAGATGAGCGTCAACGTGTCGCCGCGGCAATTCCGCAGCGGCTCCTTGCCTGCGGTGGTCGCCGAGGCGCTTCGCAAAAGCGGGCTCGAGCCGCATCTCCTCGAGCTCGAACTGACCGAAAGCATGGTGATGCACGACGTGCATGAGGCGCTGACGGCCATGCAGGCGCTCGAAGCGCTCGGGGTGCAACTGTCGATCGACGAATTTGGCACAGGTTATTCGAGCCTTGCGGCGCTCAAGAGTTTTCCGGTGGCGCGGCTGAAGATCGACAGGGCCTTCATCGCCGGCCTGCCGGACGACGAGGACGACAAGGCGATCACGGCGGCGGTCATCTCTTTGGGGCAGAAACTGAACCTGAAGGTCGTCGCGGAGGGCGTCGAAACCGTCGATCAGGTCGACTTCCTTCGCCGCAATCGATGCGACGAATTGCAGGGGTTCCACCTCAGCCGACCGATTCCGCCCGATGAGCTCGCGGCGTTTGTCCGGAGATGGCGGGAAGGCGATGCGCTCGAACGTCCGGGCTGGCCCGAGGCCGCCGCCGTCACACCTTCTCCTTGAGTATAAAGCCGGGAGCCTCGAGCGAAGGGCTCGTTCTCGGCCGGCTGTTCGGCTACCATGCGCCCTATGACGACCAAGGTCAGGCGGCGGCTGACGACGCTCATGTGCGCCGACGTCGAAGGCTATTCCCGCCTCATGGGGGCCGACGAAGCCGGCACGCTCGCAACGCTGCGCCGCTGTCGCGACGCAATGGGCGCCCTGATCGAGCGCCACGACGGTCGCATCATCAACACCTGGGGCGACGCCGTCATCGCCGAGTTTCCGAGCGTGGTCGAGGCGGTGCAGTGCGCGGTCGAGACACAGCAGGAGCTTTCCGGCCTGAACGGTGGGCTGCCAGAGGCGCAGCGGATGAATTTCCGCATCGGCATCCACCTCGGCGACGTCATGGTCGAGGGCGACGATGTCTATGGCGACGGGGTCAACATCGCCGCGCGGCTGCAGGAGCGCGCCGATCCCGGCGGGATCATGATCTCGGGGCCGGTCTACGATCAGGTGCACAACAAGCTGCCTGTCGGTTTCGACTTCCTCGGCCAGCAGCAGCTCAAGAACGTCGTCAGCCCCGTCACCGGCTACCGCGTGATCCAGGGCGGCGCGGTCTCGCAGTCGGCGGCGACGTCGCCGGCCCGGCCGACCCCGCCTCTCCCGGCGCAACCAGCCGACGGCGTCCCGCAGCGGGCGCTTCAATGGTACGCGGGGCTGCCGCGACGCGCCGCCACGCTGATCGCGGTCGCCGCCTTCATTTTCCTCATCAACATCTTCAGCGGCATGAACCACATCTGGTTCCACTGGCCGGTCGCGGTGCTGCTGTTCCTCGCCTTTCTGTCGATCGTCCGCGGCGACCGTCGCTAGAGAGTGCGCGCGATGAGCAGCCGGAGCGTTCGAACATGACACGTCATGTCTTTGAGCCGACCGAATTCCACAATGCGATCGGCGCGGGCCGGCCCGTCCTGACGATCGACGACGGCGACACGGTCGTCACGCAGACCATCGACGCCTGGGGGTTCGACGCGCTTGGCGCCCCGGTGGCAACTCGGCCCAATCCGATGACCGGCCCGTTCCACGTTCGCGGCGCCGAGCCAGGGGATGCGCTCGAAGTCCGCATCGACCGCATGACGCCGACCCGCTCGACAGGCTGGACCTTCTCGCCCGTCGCGACCAACGTGGTCGAGCCTGCCTTCGCTTCGAGCCTGCCCGAACGGGCGCGCAGCATCTGGACCCTGGATCGCGAGACAATGGCCGCGTCGCTCTCCGAGTCGCCGGCGGCGCTCGAAGGCTGGACGGTCCCGATCCGGCCCATGATCGGTTGCTTCGGCGTGGCGCCGCCTTTGGGCCAGGCGATCTCGACGGCGACCAGCGGGCCCTATGGCGGCAACATGGATTACCCGTCGTTCGGTCCGGGGACGACGGCGCAGTTTCCGGTCTTTGTTCCGGGCGCGCTCTTCTATCTTGGAGATGGACACGCATCGCAGGGCGCCGGCGAGATCGTCGGGACCGGAATCGAGACCTCGTTCGAGGTCGAATTCACCGTGCGCGTCATGAAGGGGCGAAAGATCGGCTGGCCGAGAGGGGAAACCCTGGACGAGATCTTCACCATCGGCAACGCGCGCCCGCTCGATCAGGCGCTGCAACATGCGGTCACCGAAATGATGCACTGGCTGTCAACGGACTTTGGGTTGGGCGCGGCGGACGCATCGCACGTTCTCGGGCAATGCGTTCGCTTCGACGTCGCCAACGTCTTCAACCCGGCCTATTCGGTGGCCTGCGTTCTGTCCCGCAAAGCGATCGAGACTATCGGCGGCCGGGACAGAGGCGCAGTTTGAATTGCTCTTCTTTCGCGGCGTTTCGCTCGCGCTCGCTCGTCGCGAAGCGCAAGGGATCCGGCTTGCGGCGTCAGCAATCCCGACGTCACGGGGCCATCTCCAGAAACACTTCGTCGCGCGCGAGGATGTCTTCGATCATCGCCCTCGGCATCAGGAACCCTCCCGGGTCGTCGTCGATGAGGCGGGAAACCTGCGACTGATGGCTCAGGATCGCGGTTCGCTTGCGTTCTCGATGCTTGCCGGATGAAAGCCGCCAGCCGCGCGGCGGTCCATCCAGTTCGGCGTCGAACGCGCCCTCGCGACCCCAGATCGAATATTCGAACAGGCGTGCGCTGCGTCGCCGCTGCGCCAGGCGGGCGATCGCGTAGGCGGCGCGGTGGTCGCCGTGCTGGTCGTGACGCCATGTCACGAAAATCGCCCGCGCCTTCACTTTTGCCGCGGCGTTTGCGATTGTCCCCGCCGCGCGCTCCGCCTCGGGGCCGGAAGACGGGACGGCGCCGTCCCGCAGGCCGAGGAACGCGATCTCCGATGCCTTGACGCCGAGCGCCGCGGCCGCCGCCCGCGCTTCCTTTTCGCGCAATTCGCGCAGGCGCGCGGCGGGAAAGCTCGGCGAGTTCGGGTGAGATTTCGTCCCGTCGCTGACGAAGACGATACGGACAGGCCGTGAAGCCGCGACCGCCTCGAGGATCAGGGCGCCGCATCCGAGGCTCTCGTCGTCGGGATGGGGCGCGACGACGACGAGACCCCCGTCGCCCAGAAGATCCGGGAGGGTAGCGGCCGGCAACGCGTCCGCCGCTGCGAAGAAGGCGTCACGTTTCATGCGGGGACCCCATGACAGCCTGCTTTTCCGATGGATTCCGACAAGGTCTCCGCTTCGGGCAAATTTTCCACCCTCCTGGCGCCGAGCGCCGATACGCTGCGACGACTGGACATGCGCGAGAGGTCGAACGCAAGAGCCTCGTGTCATCCACGCGACGCGTGGGGGGTCATCCGATCGACTTTGCAATTGTTTCAATTCCGATCTTGCCCGCGCAGACTTGCCTCGCGGACGAAAGCGGCGCGATGGTGGAGGCGTCGAACGGTCGTCGCCGACCAAGTGTCCGATGGGATGTCCGCCGCGATGAAGTCTCGCACCGACCCACCATACATCGAGGCCGGCGACGCCGCGCAGGCGCTCGAAAAGCTTCAGCTCGCGATCAAGATCGCCTTCGCCGATGTCATGAGATCCGGCCAGATGACGCCGTTGGCGGCGCTCAACCTGGCGGCGACCGCGGTCGGCTCGCTCTATCTGGAGATAGCGGCCGCCCATCGCGGCCCCAATCATTGCGGCTGCGGATGGGCGCCGCGCGGCGACGCCGACGTCGAAGCGATGACGTCCTCGCTCGCGTTTTCGGCGACAGAGACGTCATCGGGCGCTCCGGCGATCGCGCATCTCGGCCACGCGTAACGGCGGGTCGCCTGCTCGTTCGTCGGGCAGGCGCCGGCCGAAAAACTCGGCTATAAGGCCCGCCATCTGTTCTGAGGAGCGCCTGATGGCAAATCCCCCCGAGCAAGAGGCGGTCGACCTCGAACCCCACTCGGACATCATCTACCCGTCGGCCATCCCGTTCGTTCTCGTTCATCTTGCCTGCTTTGCAGCGTTCTGGACCGGCGTCGGCCTGCCGGCCCTCGCGCTCGGCGTCGGGCTCTACTGGCTCCGGATCTTCTCGATCGGCGCGGGCTATCACCGCTACTTTTCCCACCGCGCCTTCGAGACGAGCCGCGCCTTCCAGTTCGTGCTGGCCTGCCTTTCCCAGTCGACGGCGCAAAAGAGCGTCCTGTGGTGGGCGGCCAAGCACAGGGACCATCACCTGCACTCGGATACGGGCCTCGACCCGCATTCGCCGCGCCGGAGCGGATTTCTCTATAGCCACCTCGGATGGATCTTCGACCGCCGCCACGGCGAAACCGACCTGACCAGGATCAGCGACTTCGCGGCGTTCCCGGAGCTGAGATGGCTCCACCGGCACGAGAGCGTCCCCGCCGCCGTCCTCGCGCTCGCCTGCTTTCTGATTGCCGGCTGGCAGGGCCTCGTCGTCGGCTTTTTCTGGAGCACGGTCGCGGTCTACCACGGGACGTTCAGCATCAATTCCCTCGCCCACGTCTGGGGACGGCAGCGCTATGTCACCGGGGACTATTCGCGAAACAACTGGGTCCTCGCCGTCGTCACCATGGGAGAGGGCTGGCACAACAATCACCACGCCTATCAGAGCTCGGCGCGGCAGGGGTTTCGCTGGTGGGAGTTCGATGCAACCTATGGCCTGCTCTCGCTCCTGCGGCGGATGGGCGTCATCTGGAAGCTGAAATTTCCCCCGGTCGAGGTCCTGGAAAATTGCCGCCCCCTGGGTTCGAGGGTGATCAGCCGCGCCGCCGAGCAGGTGGCGGAGCGTTTCAACGCCGAGCGGATCGCCGGCGCCGCCGCAGCCGTGCTCGGCGCCTCACGCCTTGCACATCTGCACGAGACGTTCGTCCAGGCGCGACAGGGCGCGGCCGACGTCATCCGCGATCTCAACCTGCCGGAGATCCCGGGCGAAGCCGACATTCGTGGATGCGCCCGGTCGGTTCTGGCGCGCTCGCCGTCGCTCGAGGACATCGTCGCCAGGGCGCACCACATCGTGCTCGAGGCGATCGGCGCGCGGCTGGCGCTTCTGGCTGCGAAAGCAGCCCCATGAGGCCGCGGCGAGCCGAGGGCGCCTGCTTCGATTCTCACCCCTTCCGCTGAAGGTCGATTTCGGACCTCGGTGACGTCGCCGGCGCTCGGGCGGATCACGACGGTCTGCGAACGGCCGTTCGAGGTCAGCGAGAGCCCGGCGGTAAAGGTCCCGCCGTTGACCTGCGCCTCGACGCGGCCGCCGTCGATGCGGCCCTGGAGCTGGCCCGTTACGCCCCGCGTCGCCTCGCTCCAGGAGCCCTGAAGCGTCCCGTCGGAGGCCTGGATGTTGCTCGTGATGTCGAGCTTGAAGCTTTGGCTGGCGCATACGACGCTCTGCTTCAACGCATCGCCCGTCGCCGCATAGTCCGCGCGGCACCGGATCGTCTCCTTGTGGCCGTCCGACCCCACGATCTCACCGCCTCCGGTCCACTTGCCGAGGAAGCTCTTGAACGGATCGCGTGCAGCGGCCTCTGAGACCGGCCCGGCGAGCGTGAGCGCCAGCGCCGCAACCGACAGGGTCTTCAGGCGCGGCAGGGAAATGAAACGTTCAAACGACGTCATGGCGCTTTCTCCGTACGAGGTTGCAGTCCGGCAATGCTGCTCTCTCCGGCCCCTTTGGGTCGGCCAAGTTGCAGAAGGAATGTAACCACCGGGCGCAGGATCAGAAGGTCGGCGACGAGCGCGGCCAGCATCGCGAGCGCGCCGAGCCAGCCGAACAGCCTGAGCGGCGGCAGATTGGAAAAAGCGAGCGCGGCGAGCCCGCACGCCAGCACCAGAGTTGTGAGGATGAGGGCGGGTCCCATCAGCACCGTCGCCTTCTCGACGGCGATCGCCGGGTCTTCGCCGGGCCGCCGCTCCTGCCGCATCCGATTGAGGAAATGGATGGTCGCGCTGAGGCCCAGGCCGAACGAGACAAAGAGCGCGATCACCGCCGAGAATTGCAGTCCGCCGCCGATGAGCCGCAGCAGCGAACCCGCCGCGACAACGGGGAAGACGCCAGACGGCAGGCAGGCAAGCCCGATGCGGGCCGAGCGGAAGGCCAGGCCGACGAAAGCGGCGACGAAGGCGAACTCGATCGTCAGCGCGGCGTTCAGCTTGCCGATCATCTGGGCGCTGTTCTGCGCCGCGATGACGGAGAGCCCTGTCACGGCGATCCCGTAGCCGGGGTTGGCCTTGCGCACCGCGTTCAGCCGCGCCTCGAGCCGGTCGACGATCGGCACGAGGCGGCCAAGGTTCTGGTCGGGGACCAGCGCGAAGACGACGGCCGACCGCTCGTCCCTCGCCACGAACCGGCGCACGAGATAGTCGGGAAGCTCGTCGACATACTGCCGCAGCGGTCCAGGGCCCTTCAGCCCCATTTGCGTCGACAGCCAGCGGCGCAGCGTTTCGAGCGACCACACGTTGCCAACGCCGGGCTCGCTCTCCACCACCCGATGAACGTCCTCGATCGTGGCCAGCGTTTGCGGCGCGGTGAGATCGAGTCCCGGCGGGAAAGTGATCAGCACTTCGATCGGATTGGAGCCGCTGATCTTCGTGTCGAGCCGGCTCGATGCGGCGACCGCCTGTTCGCGGTCGGGCACCTGGTCGGCGAGCCGATAGCTCGCCTTGAGGCCCGAGTAGGAGAAGGCGAGAAGCGCGACGACGATGAGGTCGATCGCGGTGAACAAGGCCGGACGCCTCACCATTCGCGCGGCGATCCAATCGCAGAAGCGGCGCAGCACCGACACGCCCACGTCGTCGCGCCGCAACGTCGAGGCGAGGCGGGCTTCGTTGCGCACCAGCAGCACGCCCAACGTCGGAACGAGCGAGAGCACGGTGACGAGCGCGATCGCCGTCGCCACGCATCCGGCGAGGCCGAAGCCGCGAATGAGATCGCTCGAGGAGGTGAGGAGCCCGAGAAGCGAGAGGGCGGCGGCGGCATGGGTCAGGACGCAGGCCGGCCCAACGACAAGGATCGCGTTGCGGAATGCGGTGTATTTGTCCTTGCCGGCGATCAGTTCGTCGCGCGCCGCGAACGTCAGCTGCATACTGTCCGAGAAGCTGATCACCATGATGAGCGGAATGATCACGTTCAGGAACATGTTGAGGCGGAAGCCAAGCCACCCGAGCACGCCGAGCGCGAACACGATCGCGACAAGCGGCGGCGCCGCGGCGACAAGCATCAGCGAGATGCGGCGGAAGAAGAATCCAGCGATCGCGCATCCAAGCGCGAAGCCGATGGCGTTGTAGAGGATGCGGTCACGCTCGAGGGCGTGGCGGATTTCGAGCTGCATGACGGGGACGCCCGTCAACTGCGTCTCGAGCCCGGTCCCATTCAGGTCGTCGGCGGCCGTTTTCCGGACGTCGCCGACCACCGCGTCGAGCTTGCCGCCTTCGACGACCGCAGGATCGAGCGAAACGATGACCACCGCGAGCTTGCCGTCGTCGGAGAGCAGCTTGCCCCGGATGATGTCGTTCGCCTTCGCTCCGTCGATGAGGCGCTGGTAGGCGTCTCCTGCCGGCAGCGGGTCGGGGAAGAGCGGCTGCGGCAATCCCCCGCCTTGCGCCGAGGGCAGCCGCGCCGAGAACATCGAGAGGGCGCCGCGCGTGCCCTCGATCAGTTGCACATCGGTGACGAGATCGCGCAGCTTTCCGACCGAGTCGCGCTCGAGCAGCGAATCTCCCGAGACGACAATCAAGATGTCGTATTCGCTCGAGGGAAATTCGCGCGACACCTGCTCGAACTGCTTGAACGCCGGGTCGTTCGACCGAAAGAGCTGGCTCAGCGAATTGTCGACGCGAATCCTCTGGATTCCGATGACCGCCAATGCCGCGAGGACGATCGCGACGAGCGCCGTCAGTCGCGGCGCCCTGAGCGGAAGGAGCGCGATTTGTTCGAGGTTCAGCGCAATGCTAGGCCCGGACCTTCGAATTGGAGCGGACCTGATTTCGGAATCAATGTCGTTCAACGCCGCTTCTGCCTCCTCGGCTTACCGCTTGCGCGACGGATTTCGGACGGCGCGGCTGTTCACCAAAACGTACCGAACTCGTTGTGGGTTCCGTGCGCAGGCGTTAGGACTGCCGGGTCTGTCGCGGCGAACGACGCCGCCCAGTGCGCGAGTTTACGACAGTTCACCAAGGCTTGCGCGGAATTCCGCCGGATTCTTGCGGAACAATTTTCCGCAATGCCGCGTTTAAGCGCCCGGCTTGGCGTTTCGTCGACGCCTTGGCTGCGAGGGTCAAAACCACAAATGATCAATTCGACGATCGGGCTTGGGGCTTTATGCATCTGGATATACCTCGCCTTCGGCAGGGGTTCCTTTTGGCGCGTCCCCGACGCCGCCGGCGGACGTCCAGCGACCGATGCGCCGCGGCAGCCCTGGCCGGCGGTTAGGGCCGTCGTTCCGGCCAGGAATGAGCAAGAGACGGTCGCGAGCACGATTCTCTCCCTGATCCGCCAGGATTATCCCGGCCAGTTAGACATTATTGTCGTCGACGACCAGAGTACGGACGGGACCGCCGACGCAGTTCACAGCGTTTTGAGGCGCGTTCCTGGCGCGGACAGCGGCGACGGTCGCCGGACGCTGCGCGTCGTGGACGGCCGCCCGACGCCGCCGGGATGGACCGGGAAGCTGTGGGCGATGAATTAAGGCCTCGAAGCGCCCGGCGGCGCGCCCGACTATGTCTGGTTCGTCGACGCGGACATCCTCGTGGACGAAGGCTGCCTTCAGCGCCTCGTCGCGACGGCGGAGGCTAAGGGATTGGTCCTCGCCTCGCTGATGGTGAAGCTCCGCTGCGAGAGCGCGGCGGAGCGCTGGCTCGTTCCGGCCTTCGTGTTCTTTTTCGAGATGATCTATCCGTTCGCCTGGGTGAACGATCCGAAGCGGGAGGCGGCGGCGGCCGCCGGCGGCTGCATGCTGGTCCGCCTGCGTTCGCTCGCGGAAGCCGGCGGCCTTCCAGCAGTCAGAGGCGCCCTGATCGACGACTGCGCGATCGGCGGGGCGATGAAGCGGGTCGGTCCGATCCGGCTCAATCTCGCGACCGACGCGCGGAGCGTGCGTCCCTATCCGGACGTTCGATCCTTCGGACGCATGGTGTCGCGGTCGGCCTTCGCGCAGCTCGACTATTCGCTCCTGACGCTTGCTTTCGTCGTCGTCGCGATGATCGTCGTCTTTTGCGCCCCGCCTCTTCTCACCCTCTTCGCGGAAGGATGGCCGCGCCTCTTCGGTGCGCTCGCGTGGGGCCTCATGGCGGCGCTCTTCGCGCCGACGCTGAGATATTACGGGCGGCCGGTTTGGAGCGGCCTCGCGCTGCCGGCGATCGCTGCGGCTTACCTTGTCTTCACGCTTCAGTCGGCGTTCGAGCACAGCCAGGGGCGAGGCGGCGAATGGAAGGGCCGTCACCAGGCCCTGCCGCGGACCCGCGGGACATGATGACCGCGAGCGAGGCTCGATCGGGAAAGTCCGGCCGTGACGAGAATTTTCCAGTCGCGTCGCTGCTCGTCGAGCCGCGGATGCGCCCGGTTATCCTCGCCTTCTACCGTTTCGTGCGCGCAGCCGACGACGTAGCCGACCATCCAAGCCTCGAAAGCGACCGGAAGCTCGCGCTTCTCGACGATCTCGCGGACGCGCTCGAGGGCCGCGGCGCCGACCCGGAGGCCGAGCCTCTGCGCCTGGCGCTCGCGGCCCATGGTCTCCCCCCGACCCATGCGCTCGAGATGCTCGAGGCCTTTCGCCTCGACGTCCGCAAGCGGCGCTACGAGAACTGGGCCGAGCTCATGGACTATTGCCGGTTCTCCGCCGCGCCGGTCGGCCGGTTCGTGCTCGACGCGCACGGCGAGGACCGCGCGCTCTGGCCTCTCTCGGACGCGCTCTGCGCGGCGCTTCAGGTCATCAACCATCTGCAGGACTGCGGGAAGGACTACCGCGACCTCGATCGCGTCTATCTGCCGCGCGACGCCCTCGAGGCGCGCCACGCATCGGTGAAGATGCTCGACGCGGCGCGCGCCCCCCCGCCGCTTCGCGCCGCGCTCGTCGATCTCGCCGGACGCGCGGGAGAGCTTCTCGACCGTGGCGAAGGCCTCGCCTCCCGGATCGGGAACCGGCGGCTTGCCCTCGAAGTCAGCGTCATCGCGAGCCTCGGGCGAACGCTCGTGCGGCGCCTTCGCAGTCGCGACCCCTTGAGCGAGCGGGTAACGCTCGGAAAGGCCGAAGCGTCGTGGCGTAGCGTCCTCGCCGTCGCACGAGCGCTCGCCCCCTCGCAATTCGGCCTTCGGCATGGCAGGGCTGAAATATGAACGAAAAACCCGACGCCGGCAGCTCGTTCTCGCTCGCCATGCGCATTCTCCCCGTCGAGCAGCGCGACGCCATCCTTTCCGTCTATCGGTTCTGCCGCGCGGTCGACGACATCGCCGACGAGCCGATCTTCTCCTCGACCGAGGAACGGCTTAGCGCTCTCGAGCATTGGCGCGAGGACATTCGGGCCATTTACCGCGGGAGCATGAACCCCGAGATCGACGACCTCTGCTACGCGATCCGACGCTTCGGCCTGAAACAGCGCGATTTCGAAGCCGTGATCGACGGCGTCGCGATGGACGCCGAACAGATCGTCCGCGCGCCCAACTGGGCGCTCCTCGACCTCTATTGCGATCGGGTCGCAAGCGCCGTCGGCAGGCTTTCAGTGCGCATCTTCGGCCTCGACGAGGAGCCCGGCGAAGCACTTGCGTTCCACCTCGGCCGCGCGCTCCAGCTGACAAACATCCTGCGCGACGTAGACGAGGACGCGATCATGGGCCGCCTCTATCTTCCGCGCGAGGCGCTGGCGGCGGCCGGGATCGCGACGACCGATCCGCTCGAAGCGGCCGCCGACCCGAGGCTCCCGGCCGCGTGCTCCGAAGTGGCCGAGCGCGCGCGGGAGCATTTCGCTCGTTCCGACGCCATCCTCGACCGTGAGCCGCGTCAGCTCGTCCGCGCCCCGCGCCTCATGTCGGCCGCCTATCGGTCGGTGCTCGACCGGATGACGGCGCGCGGATTCTCCACGCCGAGGGCCCGGGCGACACCCAACAAGATGCGTGTTCTCGGCGCCCTGCTTTGGTACGGGGTCCTATGACGGACGAAGGAATTGTCCACGTCGTCGGCGCCGGGATCGCGGGCCTCAGCGCAGCGACGCGTCTCATCGAGGTCGGTCGCGCCGTCATCCTGCACGAGGCGGCGGGGGTCGCTGGAGGGCGCTGCCGGTCGTTCGCCGATCCCGCGCTCGGCCTGACGATCGACAACGGAAATCATCTTCTCCTGTCGGGCAATCACGCCGCGCTCGGTTATCTCGCGCGGATCGGAGCGTCCGATCGCGTTGCCGGCCCGGAATCGGCGATCTTCGATTTCGCCGATCTCCGCACGCAGGAGCGATGGCGTCTGCATCCGAGCCAGGGCCGCGCGCCGTGGTGGCTCTTCGACCGCGGCAGGCGCGCGCCCGGAACAGCTTTTCGTGAATATTTTGCGCCGCTCTCGCTCCTCTGGGCGCGCGAGAGCGCGACCGTCGGAGAGGCGATGGCCTGCAAGGGCCCGCTCTACGAACGCCTCTGGCGCCCGGTGCTTCTTGCCGGACTGAACACCGAGCCTGAGGAGAGCGCGGCCGCTCTTGCGGCGGCCTTGCTCCGCAACACCCTTCTCGCGGGCGGCAAGGCCTGCCGGCCGCTGGTCGCGGCCCACGGCCTGTCGCATGCCTTCGTCGATCCGGCGATCTCCTATCTTTCGTCGGCGGGAACGGAGATCCGGTTCGGCGACCGCCTTCGCGCCATCCGCTTCAAAGGAGACCGCGCCGCGGTTCTCGAATTCGAAGACGCGCCCTGCCCTCTCGGTCCGGCCGACGCCGTGATCCTCGCCGTGCCGCCGTGGTCGGCCGAGGCGCTCGTTCCGGGGCTTCAGCCGCCCGACGAATTCAGAGCGATCGTCAACGCGCATTTCCAGATTGCGCCGCCGGGCGGGACGGCGCCGATTCTTGGCGTCGTCGGCGGAATGACGCAATGGCTGTTCGCCTACCCGGACCGGCTTTCCGTCACGATCAGCGCGGCCGACGACCTGATCGACAGCCCGCGCGATTCGCTCGCCGCCGCGATCTGGCGCGAGGTCGCGGCGCTGACCGGACTTCCCGCCGAGCCCCCGTCATGGCGGATCGTCAAGGAGAAGCGCGCGACCTTCGCCGCGACGCCCGGGCAGGAGAGACGACGGCCGCCGCCGAGGACGCGCTGGACGAACGTCGCGCTCGCTGGCGATTGGGTCCAGACCGGCTTGCCCGCGACGCTCGAAGGCGCCGCGCGCTCGGGGCTCGAGGCCGCCGATCTTGTCGGCGGTCGCGCCCGGGTCCTCGAAGAGCACGGGAGCGTCGCCTGATGACGAACGCCGCCGAACTCGCCCCGCGCGCCGTCGCGCCGAGAGCCGTGGACGACGCCATCGACGCCGCGGCCAAGGCCCTTCGCGACCGGCAGAACCCGGACGGGCATTGGCGGTTCGAGCTCGAGGCGGACGCCACGATCCCCGCCGAATACATCCTTCTGCGGGCGTTCCGCGGCGAAGCGAGAAACCTCGAACTCGAACGCCTGATCGCCGCGTATCTTCTCAGGATTCAGGAGCCGCACGGCGGATGGCCGCTCGTGCACGGCGGCCCCCTCGACATGAGCGCCAGCGTGAAAGCCTATTTCGCGTTGAAGACAATGGGCCACGATCCCGAGGCGCCATACATGTCCGCCTGCCGCGAGGCGATCCGCAAGCGGGGCGGCGCGGTCAGGAGCAACGTCTTCACCCGCTTCCTGCTCGCGCTCTGGGGCGAGGTTCCGTGGAGCGCCGTTCCGACCATGCCGGTCGAGATCATACTCCTGCCACGCTGGTTCCCCTTCCATCTCGACAAGATCTCCTATTGGGCGCGCACCGTGCTCGTTCCGCTCACTGTCCTGCAGGCGGTGAAGCCGAAACCGGCGACCGCCTCGGTCGGCGTCCGCGAGCTCTTCGTCGAGCCGCCGGAGACGGTCCGGCGCTGGCCGGCCGCGCAGCATCAGAGCCCGGCATGGGCGGCGGCGTTCCGGGGGATCGATCGGACGCTCAAGGTTGTCGAGCCGCGCTTCCCGACGTCCTCGCGAACCCGCGCCATCGAGGCTGCCGTCCGGTTTGTCACCGAGCGGCTGAACGGCGACGAGGGGCTTGGCGCAATCTATCCGGCCATGGCGAACGCGGTGCAAATGTTCGATGCGCTGGGACTCGCCAAGGACGATCCGCTGCTCGTGCGCGCCCGCGGCGCGGTCGAACGCCTTCTCGTCGTCAAGCGCGACGAGGCCTATTGCCAGCCATGTTTCTCGCCGGTGTGGGATACGGCGCTCGCCGCCCACGCCCTTCTCGAAGCAGGCGACGCGGAGAGCGCCGAGCGCGCCCGCTCCGGGCTCGGCTGGCTGCGCCCGCTCCAGATTCTCGACGTCGTCGGCGACTGGAAGATCCGCCGGCCAGCCGTCCGTCCCGGCGGGTGGGCGTTTCAGTACGCAAACCCCCACTACCCCGACCTCGACGACACGTCGGTCGTCGCCATGGCGATGGACCGGGCCGATCGGGACGCGTTCGGCTCGCAGGCGGGGACGTTTGCGCCCGCGGTCGCGCGCGCAAGGGAGTGGATCGTCGGCCTGCAAAGCCGGAACGGCGGCTGGGCGGCGTACGACGCCGACAACACCCATCACTACCTCAACAACATCCCTTTCGCCGATCATGGAGCGCTGCTCGATCCGCCCACCGCCGACGTCACGGCCCGCTGCGTCTCGCTGCTTGCGCAGCTCGGCGAAGATCCTCGCCGCGACGAAGCGCTTCGGCGCGGCCTCGACGCCCTCGTCGCCATGCAGGAGCCGGACGGCAGCTGGTTCGGACGCTGGGGGATGAACTATATCTACGGGACATGGTCCGTGCTCTCGGCGCTCTCGGCCGCCGGTTACGCCCCGGAGTCTCCGCCCGTCCGCCGCGCGGCCGCGTGGCTGACGGCGACGCAGAATTCCGACGGCGGCTGGGGGGAGAGCGCGGAAAGCTATGCGCTCGAAACTCGCCGCTTCGTCGCCGCGCCAAGCACCGCCTCGCAGACGGCATGGGCGCTCATCGCCCTCATGGCCGCCGGAGAAACAGACCATCCGGCAGTCGCGCGGGGCGTCTCGTTCCTCGCCTCGACCCAAGGTTCGGACGGGTTCTGGGATGAGCCGCAGCACACCGCGACCGGCTTCCCGCGTGTCTTCTATCTGCGCTACCACGGCTACGCGAAGATCTTTCCGCTGTGGGCGCTTGCCCGCTACCGGAACCTCAAGCAAGGCAACAGCCGGATGCCGGCATTGGGGATGTAACGCGATGTCCAAGTTCCTCTCCCACGCTGAAGGCGTGGAACATTCGTCCCCGGACGGCGTTCTGGGATTTCAGCCAAAATGGGAAGGCCGGATGATTCTCGATCAAATCGAAACTCCGCGCGACCTCAGGTTGCGATCGCCCGCAGAACTCAAGACCATCGCCGAAGAACTCAGAGCCGCAACGATCGAAGCGGTCGCCAGGACCGGCGGCCATCTTGGCGCCGGCCTCGGCGTCGTCGAACTCACGGTCGCGCTCCACTACGTTTTCGACACGCCGGCCGACAGGCTCATCTGGGATGTCGGCCATCAGGCCTATCCCCACAAGATTTTGACCGGCCGTCGCGACCGCATCCATACGTTGCGGACGGGCGGCGGCCTTTCCGGCTTCACGAAGCGCAGCGAGAGCGAATACGATCCCTTCGGCGCCGCCCATGCTGCAACGTCGATTTCCGCCGCGCTCGGAATGGCGGCCGCCCGCAACCTCGCCGGGCGTAGCAACAACATCGTTGCGGTCATCGGCGACGGGTCGATGTCGGCCGGCATGGCTTATGAGGCCCTGAACAACGCCGTTTCGACCGGAGGCAAGCTGATCGTCGTCCTGAACGACAACGCCATGTCGATCGCGCCCCCCGTCGGCGCGATGTCGGCCTATCTCTCGCGGCAGACCCAAGAGCGCCTCGATCCCGCGGATCGCTCGCGCCTCGGCGCGCTCTTTACGGACATGGGATTCGCGTACGTCGGGCCGATCGACGGGCACAACGTCGACGAACTCGTCGCCACCCTGACGCGGGCGCGCGATTTGGCGGGCGGCCCGATCCTCGTTCATGTCGTGACGCGGAAGGGCAAAGGCTATTCGCCGGCGGAGCGTTCCGCCGATTGCGGCCACAGCGTTGCGCCCTTTGACGTCGCCACCGGCGCGCAGGTCAAGACGCCGGCGAAGGCGCCGACCTTCACCAAGGTGTTCGGCGAGAGCCTGGTCAAGGAGGCGCGCAAGGATTCCCGCATCGTCGCGGTCACCGCGGCCATGCCGGGCGGAACGGGCCTCGACATCTTCGCCAAGGCGTTCCCGGAGCGGATGTTCGATGTCGGCATCGCCGAGCAGCACGCGGTGACCTTCGCCGCCGGCCTCGCCGCCGAAGGCATGAAGCCGTTCTGCGCCATCTACTCGACCTTCCTGCAGCGCGGATACGATCAGGTGGTTCACGACGTCGCGCTGCAATCGTTGCCGGTTCGCTTCGCGATCGACCGCGCGGGATTTGTCGGCGCGGACGGGGCGACCCACGCCGGATCTTTCGACGTCGCCTATCTCGCCTGTCTGCCGGGCTTTATCGTCATGGCGGCGGCGGACGAGGAGGAACTCGCCCACATGGTCGCGACCGCGGCCGCCATCGACGACCGGCCCTCCGCGATCCGCTATCCGCGCGGGGAAGGCTCGGGCGCGCCCGTCCCGGAGGTCGGCCGGCCGATCCCGATCGGCAAGGGCCGGATCCTCTGCGAGGGACGCGAGGTGGCGCTGATCTCGCTCGGCGCCCGGCTCGGCGAATGCCGGAAGGCGGCCGATGAACTCGCGGCTACCGGCGTTTCGGTCACATTGTGCGACGCGCGCTTCGCCAAGCCGCTCGACACCGGCCTCATCCTGCAACTCGCGGATGAGCACGAAGCGCTGATCACCATCGAAGAAGGCTCGATCGGCGGATTTGGTTCGCATGTGGCGCAGCTTCTGCTCGAGAACGGCCGGCTCGATGGCGGCCTTAAACTGCGCTCGATGGTGCTGCCGGACGCCTTTTCCGACCACGACGAGCCGGCCGCGATGTATGCAAGCGCCGGGCTCGACGCGCACGGGATCGTCGCCAAGGTCGTCGAGACCTTGAACCGCGAGCCTTCCGTCCGCCGGCAGGCGCGCTACCCGTTCTCGCCGGCGCGCAATTCGCAGAGCCGCACGCCGCTCCGGGTGCTGCTCGCCAAGCCGCGCGGGTTCTGCGCCGGCGTCGTGCGTGCGATCGACATCGTCGAGCGAACGCTCGAAATGCGCCAGGAGCCGGTCTACGTGCGCCATGAAATCGTCCACAACAAGCGTGTCGTCGACACGCTCAGGGCGAAGGGCGCACGATTCGTCGAGGAGCTCAGCGAGGTTCCCGACGGCGCCGTCGCCGTCTTCAGCGCCCACGGCGTCCCGAAGCGAATCGAGGCCGAGGCCGCGGCCCGCGGACTTGTCGTCCACGACGCAACCTGCCCGCTCGTCACCAAGGTCCATAATCAGGCGAAGCGCTACGTCGCGCAGGGGCGGAAAGTCATCCTCATCGGCCACGCGGGCCATCCGGAGGTCGAGGGAACGCTGGGCCAGGTGTCGGCCCCGATCACGCTCGTGCAGACGGAGAGCGAGGTCGAGAGCCTCGACATCCCGGTGGACGCGCCGCTCGGCTTCATCACCCAGACGACGCTCAGCGTCGACGACACGATGGGGATCATCGCGGCGCTGCGGCAGCGTTTCACCGACATCGTCGGTCCGGACGTCCGGGATATCTGCTATGCGACTCAGAACCGGCAATGGGCGGTGCGCGAACTCTGCAAGGAGGTCGATGTCGTGCTTGTGGTCGGGGCGCAGAACAGCTCAAATTCCATGCGGCTCTGGGAGATCAGCCAGCAGATGGGCGTTCCGAGCCATCTCATCGCCGACAGCAGCGAGATTCGGCCAGAATGGATCGAGGATGTTAACTCTGTTGGCGTGACAGCGGGCGCCTCCGCCCCGGAAGAGCTCGTTTCCGAAGTGATCCGGCGCCTCGCAAGCCTTCGTCCGGTCGAAATCTCGACTCTCAACGGCCCAGATGAGATGATCGAGTTCAAGCTTCCCAAAGACCTGGCGCGCGTCTGAGCAGGCCGGCGCAAAACCCGTCCGAGAGACACGGCATGATTCCCTATTTCAAAGAAGCCAAGATCGCAGCCTACATCGCGAAGCAGAAGCTCGCGGGCCGCGAGCGCTATCCGCTCGTCTTGATGCTCGAGCCGCTCTTTCGCTGCAATCTCGCCTGCGTCGGCTGCGGAAAGATCGACTACCCGGATCCGATTCTCAATCAGCGCCTATCGGTTCAGGAGTGCCTTGACGCGGCCGACGAGTGCGGCGCCCCGGTCGTCGCCATTCCCGGCGGCGAGCCCCTGATCCATCGCGAGATCGGCGAGATCGTGGGCGGCCTTGTCGAGAGGAAGAAGTTCGTCTCCCTGTGCACCAACGCGCTTCTGCTCGAGAAGAAGCTGCATCTCTTCAAGCCGTCGCCCTACCTCTTCTTCACGATCCATCTCGACGGCGTCAAGGACGTTCACGACAAGTCGGTCGATCAGGCCGGCGTGTTCGAGATCGCCGTTGACGCGATCAAGCTGAGCAAGGCGAAGGGCTTCGCCGTCAACGTCAACATGACCGTATACGACGGGCAGACGCCCGATCAGATGGCCGAGTTCATGGATCTGACCGCAGCGCTCGGCGTCGGCGTGTCGATCTCGCCCGGCTACGCCTACGAACGCGCCCCTGACCAGGAGCATTTCCTCGCACGGCGCAAGACGAAGGAGCTTTTCCGCAGCGTGCTGGCGAAGGGCAAGGGCCGCGGCTGGCAGTTCATGCACTCGCCGCTCTATCTCGACTTCCTCGCCGGCAACCAGCAGTTTCTGTGCACCCCGTGGGGCATGCCGACGCGCAACGTGTTCGGCTGGCAGAGGCCCTGCTATCTGCTCGGCGAGGGTTACGCCAGTTCCTACAAGGAGCTGATGGAGACGACCAACTGGGACGACTATGGGACCGGCCGCTACGAAAAGTGCGCCAATTGCATGGCCCATTGCGGCTACGAGCCGACCGCGGCCGACGCCGCGTTCAGCCATCCGCTGACGACCGCGCGCGTTGGCCTCTTCGGCGTCAAGACAGAGGGCCCGATGGCCCCGGAGATCCCGCTTGCTTCGCAGCGGCCGGCCGAATACGTCTTTTCCCGTCACGTCGAGGCGAAACTCGCCGAACTCGGTCGGCCGGAGAGCCCGCGAGCGGAGACGAGAGAGACGCGCACGAGGCTCAAGGTTGATCGCTGAGGGCGCGAAGTTGGCCTGCCCCCCGGATTGCGAGTCGAAGTCGGCGCGGGTGCGGCCTCTCGCATGATCTCACAGCGGATCGCGTCCGTCGTCGCATTCTGCGCCGCGCATGCGAGGCTTGTCCTCGCCTGCTCGCTCGCCATCGCCGCCGGCTGCGGGCTCTACGCAGCCCTGCACTTCCGGCTGAACTCCGACATCAACGCCCTGTTGCCGGCGAACCTCGAGTGGCGGAAGCGGGAGCTCGCGTTCGACCAGCAGTTCCATCGCTTCGGCGTGATCGAGGTCGTGGTCGAAGCGCCAACTCCGGAGCTCGCCGCGGCGGCGACGCGCGACCTTGCGGACACGCTTGCGGCCGACAAGGTCCGATTCGAATCGGTGGAGAACGCCAGCAGCGCGGACTTCTTCGCGCGCAACGCCTTCATGTATATCCCCCTCGACGCCTTGCGCGGCATCGCGGACGGCCTCGCTCAGGGCGCGCCGCTTATCCAGGATCTGTCGCAGGACCGCAGCCTCAGAGGGCTTGTCGCGGGTCTCGAGGACGCGCTCATCGGATTGCAGTCGAACAAGATCAAAGCGGACGATTTCGCCCGGCCGCTGAACCTCGTGTCCGACACGCTCGACAACGTGCTCGCGGAAAAGCCTGCCTTCTTCTCCTGGCGTGAACTGACCGAGGGGCATGCGCCCGCCCCGATCGAGCGCCGCGGATTCATCGAAGTGCGCCCGATCCTCGACTTCAAGTCGCTGCAGCCCGGACAGGCGGCCGAAGACGCCATCCGGCGGGCCGCCGCGCCGATCGAAGCGCGCAATCAGGCGAGCGTTCATCTCACAGGCCTCGTCGTCATCAACGACGAACAGTTCGGATCGATCCGCGAGAACGCGGTCCGCAACGCAATCATCTCTGTCCTGCTCGTCCTCCTTATCCTGTGGCTCGCGCTCAGGTCGGCGAAGCTCATCGCCGCGCTTTGCGTGACGCTGATCGTCGGCCTTGCCGCCACCGCCGCGGCGGGGATCGCGCTGGTCGGCTCGTTCAACGTCATTTCGATCTATTTCGCCGTTCTCTTCGTCGGCATCGGCGTCGATTTCGCCATCCAGTTCGGCGTGCGCTATCGCGACGAGCGCCACAGGCTCGGCGGCCTTTCCGACGCGTTGCGCGCGGCCGGGCTCCGGGTCGCGGCGCCTCTTGCGCTCGCCGCGCTCGCGACCGCGGCAGGATTCTTTTCCTTCCTTCCGACCGACTATCGCGGCGTCTCCGAACTCGGGCTGATCGCAGGCGTCGGCATGCTGATCGCCTATGTCACGAGCATCACCGTGCTGCCCGCCCTGATCATGCTGGTCAATCCGCCCGGCGAAGCAGAGCCGCTCGGCTACGCCGCGCTCGCGCCGGTCGACGACTATCTGGCGCGGCGGCGCCGCCCTGTTCTTCTCGGAACGGCGCTCGTCGTCCTCTGCCTGCTCCCGTCGCTCTATTGGCTGAGGTTCGACTACAATCCGCTGGACCTCATGAACCCGAACAGCGAGGCGATCGCGACGTTTCGGGATTTGAGCCGCGACGCGGCCACCTCCGGCAACGCGGCCGAAGTGATTGCGCCCTCGGTCGAGGCCGCGCGGGCGCTCTCCGCCCGCCTCACGGCCCTTCCGGAAGTCAGCGGCGTCGTCTCCCTCGCCAATTTCATTCCCGCCGATCAGGATCAGAAGATCCCGATCATAGCGGGCGCGGCGGTGAAGCTTGCGGGCGTCTTCGACATGCGCGATGCGCCGGCGCCGCCGACCGACGCCGAGAACGTCGAGGCGCTGAACGAGGGGGCGACGCGTCTCAAGGAGGCGGCCGGCGACTCAACCGGCAGCGGCGCCGAGGCGATGCGGCGTCTCGCCGGGCTCATGGCGCGGCTCGCCCGGGGGCCTGCGCCACTGCGGGAAACGGCCGCGACCACCCTGATCGCTCCGCTCGAAGCCGATCTCGCGAACCTTCAGGCGTCGCTCGAGGCGCGCCCGGTGACGCTCGAAACGCTGCCAGAGGGCCTCGTCGCGGGCTGGAGGACGCCCGAAGGCAAGGTGCGTCTTTCCGTGGCGCCGAAGGGCGATGCAAACGACATTCCAGCGATGCGCGCGTTCGTCGCTGCGGTGACCGCGGTCGCCCCCGACGCGACAGAGGGGCCGATCACGACGCTCGCGGCGGGCGACATGATCCTCCGATCCTTCGTCGAGGCGGGCGCCTACGCGCTCGGCTCGATCGCGATCCTGCTCTTCATTGCGCTGCGGCGCGTGCGCGACGTGCTGCTCACCCTCATTCCGCTCGCGCTCGCCGGCCTCGTCACGATGGAGATCATGGCGGTCTTCGGCATGCCGTTCAATTTCGCCAACATCATCGCGCTGCCGCTGCTGCTCGGCGTCGGCGTCGCGTTCAAGATCTACTACATCATGGCCTGGCGCGAGGGCGTCACGAACCTCCTCCAGACGCCGCTGACGCGCGCCGTCATCTTCAGCGCGCTGACGACCGCGACGGCTTTCGGCAGCCTGTGGCTGTCGAGCCACCCCGGCACCTCGAGCATGGGAAAGCTGCTCGCTCTCTCGCTACTTTGCACGCTCGCCGCGGCGGTCGTGTTCCAGCCCATCCTGATGGGAAAGCCCCGCGCGGCGACCCATGAGAATGACCCCTCCGAAAGTTGACCAACCCCAAAAGGAGTTCTCGATGTCC
Source organism: uncultured Alphaproteobacteria bacterium (assembly GCA_963829505.1). GTDB lineage: Bacteria > Pseudomonadota > Alphaproteobacteria > Rhizobiales > Beijerinckiaceae > Roseiarcus. Next base: position 620,722 of record CAWHIL010000003.1, on the reverse strand, counting down.
ATTCGCACTGCACTCATGTCGGCCGCACTGATCGCCACGTCCCTCGCGGCCGCGCCGTCGATCGCCCTCGCCCAGCAGGGAACGCCCGAGGAGCAGGCCGCCTGCCGGCCCGACGTTCGCAAGTTCTGCCACAGCGTCAAGGAAAGCGACGGCTCGCAAGCCTTCCTTCAGTGCCTGCAGGAGCACCGCGAGAAGTTGAGCCAGAAGTGCCACGCGGTCCTCGATAGCCACGGTGTCTGAGTTTGCGCGCGTTTAACGATGAAACGCCGTCCGTTCGCCGCAGGTCCTTCATCAGATCGCCGCGTTTGGGCACAAGGAAGGCGTGGTTCCGACATGCCAAGGACCCTCTGATGAACCGCCTGTCCCTCGCCCTCCTGGTCGGCGCGGCGCTTGCGCCGCAATGTGTCGCAGCCCAGCCGGCCGACGATTCGGTCGTCGGCTTCTGGCAGCAGGTCGACAACGACGGAAAGCTCGGGCCGTGGTTCTACTTCACCGAGGTCGACGGGCTTTACGAGGGCCGGCTCGTCAAGGTGACGAAGCAGCCCGGCGAGAAGGCGAACCCCGTCTGCTCGAAATGCGACGGCAAGCAGAAGGACGCGCCGATGCTCGGGCTGACGATCGTCAAGAAGATGCGTCGCGACGGCAAGAAATACGAGGACGGCACGATCCTCGATCCGCGCGACGGGAGCGTCTATCACGCGCGCATGGACCTGAGCGAGGACGGGCAAAAGCTCTCCGTCAGGGGCTATATCGCGGTTCCGCTCCTCGGTCAGACCCAAGTCTGGACCCGCCTGCCCGACGATTCGATGCCGCCGGAGAAAATCCCCAAGAACTCGGTCGGGCCCGCCGCCGCGGCGCAATAACGGCCCCGGACAAAAGCCATGGGAGAGCGAGGCCCGTGGAAGAAGTCGACCTCAAGGCGCCTCGATCGGCGGCGGACGACGGCGCAGAGGCCGCGCTGGATTGCGTAACCCGCCCTGGCTTTGCTCGCGCGGGTTCGCCGGAAGCAGAGCGGGCGAGTTCTGGCGCTGCACAATCTGCGCGGCGTCGCGATCGCTCTCGTCCTGCTCCTGCATTCCTCGACCGCCTATCTCGCGTCCGTCGATGCGCCGAGCCCCGGCTACGCCTTCGACCGCGCTCCCTACGGGTGGCTCGCCTATCCGGTCATCGATCCGAGCCGCTGGCTCGGCTTCGACATCTTCTGCGCGTGGCTCGACCTCTTCCTGATGCCGCTCATGTTCTTTCTTTCGGGCGCGTTCGTCTGGGGAAGTCTCGAGCGCGCCGGAAGCGGGAGGTTTCTGGCGAGGCGGTGTCTCAGGCTCGGCGCCGCGCTCGTCTTCGCGGTCTTCGTGGTCGTGCCGCTGGCGCTCTACCCAGTCTACCGGCTCTCGACGGCGGACCCGAGCCCTGGCGACTATCTTGCGGCCTATCGGGCGCTTCCCTTCACGCCGATCGGGCCGATGTGGTTCCTTTGGGTCCTCCTGGCCTTCGACGGCGTCGCGGCCGGTCTCCATCGCTGGGGCGCGCGCGCCGTTCTGACCGTCGACGCTTTCGCGGACAGGATCGCAAGCCGGCCGCTCCTTGCGCTGACCGCCTTCGCGTTGGTCGCGGTCGCCGCTTATGTTCCCCTTGCGCTTGCGTTCACGCCCTGGCGGTGGGGCGCGCTCGGTCCGTTCGGGATCCAGCTCGCCCGCCCGCTCCTCTACGCCGCCTACTTCTTCCTCGGGTTGTTTGTTGGCCGTCAGGGCCTCGGCCGGGGGCTCCTGAGGACGGATGGCCCTCTCTCGAAGCGCTGGCGTTCCCTGCTCCCGCTCGCGGCCGCCGCCTTCGTTGTCTGGATGCTGCTGACGTGGCTCTCGCTCAAGCAGGGCGGCGCAGCGCCGGCGGCGCTGCTCGTCGTCGCGGACATGAGCTACGCCGCCGCAGGGTGGGCCAGCCTGCTCCTCGTGCTGGCGGGGGCGCTGCGTTTCGGCGCCGGCCGACGCCCGCTCGTCGGCGCGGTCGCCGACAAGGCCCTGCCGGTCTATGTGCTGCACATCGCGCCGGTCGTCTGGATGCAATACGCGCTTCTCGGCCTCGCCCTGCCCGCCATCGTCAAAGGCGCTTGCGTGTTCCTGACCTCGCTTGCGATCGCCTGGGGCCTCGCCGCGGGCGCCAGGCGAGCCGCGCGCGCCTTCCTGCGAGGCTCGACGCCGGCCCGACGCCCCGCGCTCTAAGCCTGCGTCTCGTAGTCTTCGCGCCAGCGGGCCGCGATCCTGCGCAGTCGCCGCCACGCGCGCTTCAGACTTTCCGCGTCGCCTTCGCTCTCGCGCGCGCACCATTCCGTTACGACGCCCGAGACGCGCGCCATGTCCGCCCCGCGGACAGGGACGAGTTCGCTTACGAGACGCGCGGCGTTCGCCGCGTCGTTCAGCTCGCCGAGCGCATCCTGAAGATCGGCGGCCTTGCTGACGAAGCGCGTCGCCGATTTTTCGCCGAAGACGCCCGCGAAGAACTCTGTGGCGTAGCGCATGTGCTTGATCGCGATGCGCAGCCGGTGGCGCTCCGGCGGCGTCAGTGAGCGGAGGCCGCGTCCGCGCTTGCGCACCTTTCGGTCGAGTCTCTCGAGCGCGCGCGCGGCGAAGCCCGCGATCGCCCGATCGAGCGCGCCCGACGTCTCCTGCGCCGGGCGCTTCCGCCATTCACGCAGGGCGGCGAAGCGCTCGAGTTCAGCGCAAAGCGCGCGATGGCGCGGTCGTCGAGGAGCCGCACGACGGCGGAATGGCCGGCTTCCGCCTTTTCGCTCGCGGCCCCGGCGAGACCGTCGAAGCCGGGCTCGCGGGCGAAGCGCTGAAGCGGGCCCGCGCGCAGCGCCTTGACGAGCACGTCCCAGTCGCGCGCCTGCCCCAGGACGATCCCGATGCGCCTGGCTTCGGCGCGTAGCGCGTCGAGCTCAAGGGTAGGGACCGTCCGGCCGAAGAGGTCCATCGCGGAGCGAAGACGGCGCATGGCGACCCTCATCTGATGCACCGCCTCGACCCTGTCGCCTGCCTCGAGCGCCGGGAGGTTGCCGAGGAAATGGGCGAGGCAGCCGCGGATGACGGCGCCGATCGCGTCACCCAGGGTCATGCCTCGGCGGAGGTCGATGGCCGCCGCGTGAACCGGCTCGGGCGGCTCGGAGGCGATCAGCGCGCGGGCGCGCTCCGCCTTGCTCATAAGCCCAAGCCTGACGGGAAACGCCTCGACAAGCTCAAGCCCGAGGTCGAACAGCGCGACGGGCGGGCCGGACTTGAGTTCGAGCTCGATCTCCGCCGCCGCCTGGCGCGCGGCGCCGGCGAACAGAAAGCCGTCGTCGAACGCAACCTCGATCGCCGCTCCGTCTTTCTCGATCGTGCGGGCGGCGCGCCTGATCTCGGAACCGAACCGCGCCGCGAGCGGCTTTGAGCCCGTCAGCCCCGTGACCTCGCGCCTTGTCTCTTCGTCGAACAGGGAAAGGTCGGGCTGGGCCGAGGGCGAGGCGACCTCCGATTCCTTGCGCTCGAACGCGCCGCGGTCTCCCGAGGCGGCGCGCTTGAGGCTCATCACGAAGCCGCCGTCAACGGACCGCACGCGCAGCGCTGCCCGAGCACGCGAGAGATCGCCGTCGTCAGTGTCGAAATAGACGGACCTCAGATCCTTCCAGACCGGAAACCCCTCGCGGCCCCCGAGGAACGGCGCCGAGAGAGCAGCCTTCAGTGTCTTTTCCCCGACGATGAACTTGAGCTCACGCTCGACATCGCCCCGCCCTGCCCGACCGTCGTCCGCACGAGCCTCGCTCGTCATGACACGCACTCGCTCCCGATGGTCCGGCTTGGCGAACGCCGCCACACTGGCCGCTCTCACCGCCCCGATCAACGCGCAGGGCTCAGGCGCTTGCAAGGCGCCGCCAGGCCCGGGCCGGCGGCCCCGCGTGGCCATGACTCTGACGCGTTCGTCCGGGCGGCATTTGCGCTCGCGCAAAATTCGGGCTGGCGGGCGCCTCCTCTCGTTGCGCGGACGACGTGTTATCCCCGGCATCGGTCTGGGTTTACCCCTGTCTCCCGCCGCAACTTCGCCGCCCTCCCCCGCCACAATGGCGGCAATTGACGTTTAGGGACAGCGAAGGCCCTCGGGCCCAACGCGACACAGGGGACATCGAATGGCCGAACAATCCACCCGCTGGGACCTCCTCCGCCAGACGGCGGAGCGCGCGGCGGTCGAGGCGCTGGTCGCGGCGGTCGATTCCGCGCCCGACCGCGATCTCAATCGCATCAATCCGCTGGCGTTCGCGGCCACCAACGGCCTCGACGAAGAGGCGACGATCGGAGCGCTGCTGCACGCGGCCCGGTTCGGCCTCTTCGACATGTCCTGGAACGTGCTCTGTCCGGGCTGCGGCGGCGTGCTCGAGACCACTGGGGCCCTCAAGACGATCAACCGTCACGACTACTTCTGCGCGCTCTGCGCGTCGAACTACGAGCCGACCCTCGACCAGATGGTCGAGGTCACCTTCACGGTCAATCCGCGCGTCCGCCGCATCGCCGCGCACAGCCCCGACACGCTTCCCCACCCCGAGTACATGCGCCAGATCTTCTGGGGCTCGGGCGTGGATCTTCCCGAGGACGTCGAAGGCAAGGTCGAACGCATGACCCTCGACCTCATCGAGCTCGCGCCAGGCGAAAAAGCGTCGATGTCGCTGACCCTGCCGAAAGGCTTCGTCATCGCCATGGACCCCGTGACCCACGCCACGATGTTCCTCGACGTTCAGGGCGAGGAGACGGCCGAGCGGCGCACGATCTCGCTCGTCTTCGCCGAACAGCACGCCCATAGCGGAACGCTCGAGCTAAAGCCCGGACCGGCGCGGATCAACCTCGAGAACAAGGCGAGCCGCCGGACGCTTCCGGCCCTCTGGGTGGCGGGAGACGAGCTGCACGCGCTCCTTGGGACGAGGCGGCCGTTCCTGACCGCAACGCGCCTCCTCAGCAACCAGACGTTCCGCGATCTCTACCGCACCGACACGTTCGATCCCGAGCAGCGTTTCAAGATCACGAGCCTGACCATTTTGTTCACCGATCTCAAAGGCTCGACCGCGCTCTATGACCGGGTCGGCGATCTCGCCGCCTTCGACCTCGTGCGCAGCCATTTCGGCGAGCTTATCGCCGCGGTCGCGGCAGAAGGCGGCGCCGTGGTCAAGACGATCGGCGACGCGGTGATGGCGACCTTCCCCTCGCCCGACCGCGCGCTGCGCGCCGCCATGCGGATGCGCGCGGCGATGCGCCGGATCAACGAGGAGCGCGGTTCGGACGATCTCGCGCTCAATATCGGCCTGCACGAGGGCCCCTGCCTCGCCGTGATGCTCGACGAGCGGCAGGACTTTTTCGGCCAGACCGTCAACATCGCGGCGCGCGTGCAGGGCCTCGCCGACCCGACCGCGGTGCTGGCGACCGAGCCGGTGATGAAGAGCCCCGAGGTGGCGCAGCTTCTCGGCGAGGCCGGCTACCGCACGTCGTCGCGGCTCTTCAACCTGCGCGGCGTCGCCGAAGCCTTCCACATCACGGAGATCCGCGAGAAGGCGGCGGCGTAGAGCGCGCGGGGGCGGGCGCCGATTCCGATAACCGCGACGCGCGGGCTTACTCCTCCGGAAGCCCCGCCTTGCGCAGGGCGTCGAGCGCCTGGGGCGGCATGGTCTGAGCCATCGATCGCAGTTGTTTCATCGTCAGCTCCGGTTTGAGCCGCCGAGCCTCGGCGAGCGCGGACGCGGCCTCGTCGGCTTTGCCCTCAAGCGCAAGCGCGGCCGCGAGATTGAGATAAGCGACGAAGCCGTGATAGCCGCTGTCGATCGCCTTCCGGCTGGTCGCCGCCGCCGCTTCGTACTGCCCGAGACCGATTTCCGCGCGGGCGAGCGTCACCAGACGGGAGCCGATTTGCGGGTCGTGGGGATTGAGCTCGATCGCGCCTTCGAGCTCCTTCTTCGCGTCGCCAAAACGCCCAAGGGCATTGTACGCCATGCCCAGAAGAACCCGCATGCGGGTGGAATTGGGATCGGCCGCGAGCCCCGCGCCAGCGACGCCAATCGCCTCCTCGGGGCGACGGAGATCGATCAGGTAGAGCCCCTTGGCCCAATAGGCCATCATGACGTTGGGAGCGAGCGCGATCGCGCGATCGGCCTGCGCCGCGATCTTGGCGTCGTAGTCGGTCTCGGGGTCCCTCCATGCGGACCCGTACTCAAGGAGATAGGTCTGGGCTTCGCCGGCGAGCGCGTCGGCGTCGTCCGGGTCGATCTTGAGCGCCCGCCCGAACAGGGAGCGCGCCGCCTCGACATTCTCCTTCGAAGGCGCCGACTGCTGGAGCATGACCATGCCCCGCATGGCGAGATCGACGGCGTCGGGGCTGCCGGCTTTGGCGCCGCTCTCGGCTTCGGCCTTCGTCAGCACCCAGCGCAGCGAATTGACCAGCCTCGCCACCACCTGATCCTGCAGCTTGAACGGGTCCGCCGCGTCGCTGTCGAAACGGTCGGCCCAGATGTGCGCGCCATTGTGCGTGTCGATGAGCTGCGCGTTGACCCGGACCGTGTTGCCGTCGCGCTGCACCGAGCCTTCGAGAACGTACCGGACGTTCAGATCCTTCCCGATCTCGCGGACATCGTGGCGCTTGGCCTCGACGGCATGGGCGGTTTCGTGAGCGATCACGTAAGCGTTCGGCAGGCGTGACAATTCGGTCGTGAGGTTCTCGGCGATCCCGTCGGCGAGAACCTCCTGGCTCGAGTTGCCGGTGAGATTCTCGAACGGCAGCACGACAATCGAGAAATGCGCGGGCTCGGAGGTCGCGGCGTCCTCCGGCGCGACGGCGATCGCAGCGCTTGTCGCCGCTGGAGCGGCTCTCAGTCTGTGCGCGTGGCGAGCAAGCCAGACCCCGCCGGCGGCCCCAAGCACGAGCAGGGCCACGCCCGCTACGAAGGCCGACATCGTCAGCGGCTTCCTGCGCGCGCCGCCCTTCTTCGCGCCTGGCGCCGCCCGGGCGGAACGGGTAGGCCGACTTGCAGGGAGTAGACCCGCATCGGCTCGACGATGTTCTTGAGTTCCGTCAGGCCGAGGTCGGTCACCGCGAGATGCAGCCGTCCCCTCACCTGCCGGTAGGCGTCCTCGCTGAGCGCGATCGCGCCGGGGGCGGCGACGCCTTCGAGGCGCGCGGCGACATTGACGCCGTCGCCCATCAGGTCGCCGTCGCTCTCCTCGACCACGTCGCCGATATGAATGCCGATGCGAAAGTCGATGCGCCGCTCAGGCGGCAGTCCGGCGTTGCGCTCGATGAGGCCGGTCTGAACCTCGATGGCGCAGCGCACGGCGTCGACCACGCTGCGAAACTCGACGACGCCGCCGTCGCCGGTGCGCTTGACGATGCGCCCGTCATGGACGGCGATGGTCGGGTCGATCAGGTCGCTGCGCAGCGCCCTCAGGCGCGCCAGCGTGCGGTCCTCGTCGGCGCCCGCGAGACGGCTGTAGCCGACGATGTCCGCGACAAGTATCGCCGCGAGCTTCCGTTTCTCCGCCATGGCGCGCCTGCTCCCCGGCCGGAGACTAGCAGAAAAGCGGCGGCTGCGCCCGATGGGCGGGGTCGGCCTCAGATCCGGGCGCGGACGGAGAGACGGCCGGCCAAGAAGACGGCCGGCCGATATGGTCCGAGCGCTCAGCCCTTGTGCTGGGTGAGCGACTCGGTCGCCTTCTTGGCGGCTTCCTGGCCGAGGGTTGCGAGTTCCTTCGCCTGATCGGCAATGGTTGTCGCGCGCTCGCGCATATGCGTGCTCAGGAACTCGACGAACTCGGAAGGACTGCGCGGCTGCAGCATCTTCTGGGTCAACTGGACGTTGGCCGACGCGTTCTCCTGCACGAAGTGCAGGAGCTTCGCCTGATATTCCTGCAACGCCTTCAGCGTGCCCGAGAAGGCGCCGCCATAGACGCCGGCGGCGCTCGCGAGTTGAGACGAAATGGTTTCGCCGAGCTTCGCCGCGGAGGCCGCGGGGTTTTCCTTTTCCGCCATTTCCTTGCTCCCGTGTTGGGTTGGTTTGCGGCTCATCGTTCGACCGTCAACGCCACGCCCATGCCGCCGCCGACGCACAGGGTCGCGAGGCCCTTCTTCGCGTTGCGCTTGCCCATCTCATAGAGCAGCGTCGTCAGGATGCGCGCGCCCGAGCCGCCGACCGGGTGCCCGATCGCGATCGCGCCGCCGTTGACGTTGACCTTGGCCGGATCCCAGCCGAGCTCCTTGTTGACCGCGCAAGCCTGCGCCGCGAAGGCTTCGTTCGCCTCGATGAGATCGAGGTCGCCGATCTTCCAGCCCGCCCGCTCGAGCGCCTTGCGCGAAGCCGGGATCGGCCCCGTGCCCATGACCTTGGGGTCGACGCCGGCGGTGGCGAAGGAGACGATGCGCGCGAGCGGCTTGATGCCGCGCTTGTCGGCTTCCTTGGCGCTCATGATGATGAGCGCCGCCGCGCCGTCGTTGATGCCCGAGGCGTTGGCCGCGGTCACCGTGCCCTCCTTGTTGAAGGCGGGACGCAGCTTCTTCATGCTGTCGATCGTCGCGTCGTGGCGGATGTACTCGTCGTCGGCGACGACGACGTCGCCCTTGCGGGTCTTGATCGTGACGGGCGCGATCTCGTCCTTGAACTTGCCCGCCTTCTGCGCCGCGCTCGCCTTCGTCTGCGAGCCGAGGGCGAACTCGTCCTGGTGGTCGCGGGTGATCTGGAACTCCTTCGCGACGTTCTCGGCGGTGACGCCCATGTGATAGCCGTTGAAGATGTCGACGAGCGCGTCCTTGAGCATCGTGTCGACAAGCTCGAGCTGGCCCATCTTCACCCCGTCGCGGAGGTAGGCGGCGTGCTGCGCCCGGCTCATGCTCTCCATGCCGCCGGCGGCCACGATCCTGCTCTGGCCGGTCTGGATCTGCTGCGCGGCGAGCGCGACGGCGCGCAGGCCCGAGCCGCAGAGCTGGTTGATGCCGAAGGCGGTCGCGCTGTCGGGGACGCCGGCCCCGATCGCGGCCTGGCGGGCCGGGTTCGCGCCGACGCCAGCGTTCAGGATCTGGCCGAGGATCACCTCGTCCACGTCGCCGGGCGCGATCTTGGCGCGCTCGAACGCACTTTTAAGCGCCACAATGGCCAACTGGTGGGCTTCCAACGAGCTCAGAGCGCCGTTGAAACTGCCGACCGGCGTGCGCGCCGCCGACGCGATGACGATCTCTTCCATGCCTATTCTCTCCCTTTTGCTTCCTTGAGCGCTGTCAGGCCATAGAGTGCAAGCCGCAGTCAACGAAAAATGTGTCGCAGCCCGCGCCCGAGGAGGCGCCGCCGACCGCGAAATCTACCACGCGGCCAACTTCCGGGATATCCACCAAACGGCCCGGCGGGCGCGTTCCCGGGCCGCTTCGCGAAGGCGGTCCGACCCAGGGCGCCCGCCGCGCTCCGGGTTGACCCCGCCAACATTCGCGCGGGGCGCGCGCCATGCGGTTGCGACGGGCTCCCGGCCGCGCGTCGTCCGGATGCGCTATCGCCCGGCGGCGACGGCCGCATGACGATCAGCAGATAGCCTGCAAGGGCTGCTTGCGATGAATTGCCGCACCTGCTCCGCGGGCCGCCCCGTTTCGGCGCTGAAGGCGGCTTGCGGCGGTCAGACGGCGCCCGGAGACGTCGGCTCGTGCGCGCGCCGCGGCCTCACCGCCGTCCGCGGCTTCGACTGGAAGAGGATCGACGCAGGGCGCACCTCGGTCTCGCCGATCAACGACGTCTGCACCGACATCAGATGTCCGCGGCTGTGCTGGCCGTGGGTTGCGCCCGCCGACTTCATCATCGGGGCGCCGATCGTGGGAACTTCGATTGCGCCCGACGAACCGCGCAGCGCCTTCACCAGGATCGAGATCCTCGCCGCGTCGATGCGCTTGGTCGTGAAAAGTTCGACCACGCGCCGAAAGATGAAGCTCTCGATGAAGATGCTCGTGCGCCAGGCATGGCCGGGGCGACGATCGGTGGCGATGTAGCAGACGGAGCGCGGGTCGAAATCCTCGTCCCAGTCAAGACGGTCGCTGTGCGCGTAGCCCGAAAGATAAACGAGATGGGTTTCGGCCTCGCTGTCAAGGTCCTCGCCGGGCAGGCGCGTCACGCATTCGATCGCATGGTCCGCACGCGGCCGGCGCCCGTTCGGCCCCTCGAGGCTCGGACCCTGCTGGAACACGATGTTGGTCAGCGCGAGGTCGACGTCGATGAGCGCCGTCGTGAGGCTAGGCGCACGCCGCCAATCGATTCGACGTCCCCGGGTCTGCCGGGTCATGCGTCATCCCCATGCGACGGGGAACGTTCAATCCAGCCCATCGACAACTCATCTTGTTTTAGAAAACTCGGCGCTCCGGTTCATGTCCCGGAACCGCCGTGAAAACGACGCAGCCGCCGAATCGCCGTCCCCCGACGAGATCCACTCTTGATTCAAAGACAAGCCATTCGGGCCGGTTTGTCAATGCGCGCGACGATGGACTGACTCAAAAAAGTCCTGAGGCGCCATTCGATCAACCCAAAGCGTCCCGGTAAACAACGCCATTCAATCGCCGCGATTGCGACACGATCGCGGCCGCGCCGGCGTGGCCCTCGCAAGCGGACCTGCCGTCGCGTTCGACCGCGACCGTCCTCGATCCCGGCATGACCGGAACTAACGCTTCGGGCGCCCGCAGGCTACCAGCGGATCAGGGCGGCGCCCCAGGTGAATCCACCGCCCATCGCCTCGATCATCACGAGGTCGCCCGGCTTGATCCGGCCGTCGGCGACCGCAACGTCGAGCGCGAGCGGGATCGAGGCGGCGGAGGTGTTGCCGTGTCTCTCGACCGTGACCACCACTTTCTCGCGCGCGATGCCGAGCTTGTCGGCGGAGGCGTCTATGATGCGGCGGTTGGCCTGGTGCGGCACGAACCAGTCGATCGCATCGGCGTCGCAGCCGGCGTCCGCGAGGCAGCCCTGGATCACGTCGGTGACCATGCCGACGGCGTGGCGGAAGACCTCCTTGCCCTCCATGCGCAAATGCCCGACCGTCTGGGTCGTCGACGGTCCGCCGTCGACGAAGAGCTTGGTCCGATGACGCCCGTCCGCTCTCAGGCGCGAGGCGATCACGCCCGGCGACGAGAAGGCGCCGTCGCTCTCGCGCGCCTCGAGCACCATCGCGCCGGCCCCGTCGCCGAAGAGGACGCAGGTCGTCCGGTCGGTCCAGTCGAGTATGCGCGAGAACGTCTCCGCCCCGATCACCAGCGCGCGCCGGTGCGAGCCCGAGCAAAGAAACTTGTCGGCCGTCGTCACGGCGAAGACGAAGCCCGAGCAGACGGCCTGAAGATCGAACGCGACCCCGTGCGTGATCCCGAGATTGGCCTGGACCTGGGTCGCGGTCGCCGGAAAGGTAAAGTCCGGAGTGGCGGTCGCGAGCACGATGAGGTCGATGTCGGAGGGCTCAAGCCCGGCGCGGACAAGCGCCGCCTTCGCCGCTTCGGTCGCGAGGGTCGCGGTCGTCTCGCCATCGCCGGCGACGTAGCGCTGCGCGATTCCGCTTCGCTGGCGGATCCATTCGTCGGAGGTGTCGACCTTTCCGGCGAGCTCTGCGTTGGTCACGACGCGGGCGGGAAGCGCGGCGCCGACGCCGCGGACACATGAGCGAAAATGCGATGCCATTCAGGATTCCGGACTGACCTGGGAGAGGGCCGGGCGGCTCTCGCCAGCTTGCGCGATCATTTCTCGAATCTTCGCCAGGAGTTCCTGGCGCACCATGTCGTAGCCCAGTTCGACTGCGCCGGCGTAGCTGTCTGCGTCGGCGCCCCCATGAGCCTTGATGACGACGCCGTCAAGTCCCAGGAAGACGCCCCCGTGCGCCCGCGGCGTCATGCGGTCGCGCAGCGTGTTCAAGGCCTTGCGCGCGAAGAGAAATCCGATGCGCGCCATGACGCCGTGGTTCAGCGCGTCGCGCAGATACTGGCCGAGTTGCCGGGCCGTGCCTTCCGCCGTCTTCAGGGCGATGTTGCCGGTGAAGCCCTCGGTGACGAACACGTCGACCGCCCCCTTGCCGAGATCGTCGCCCTCGACGAAGCCCTGATAGCGCATGTTGGGGAGATCGGCGTCGCGCAGGATCCGCCCCGCCGCCTTGACCTCCTCGACCCCCTTGATCTCCTCCACGCCCACGTTGAGAAGGCCGACCGTCGGACAGTCGATGTCGAACACGATCCGCGCCATGGCGGCGCCCATCACCGCGAGATCGACGAGATGCTGCTCGTCGCCGCCGATCGTCGCCCCGACGTCGAGCACAATCGATTCGCCGCGCAGCGTCGGCCAGAGCGCGGCGATCGCCGGCCGGTCGATCGGCGCCATGGTATGCAGGCAGAACTTCGCCATCGCCATCAGCGCGCCGGTGTTGCCGGCCGAGATGACGCAGTCGGCCTTGCCCGTCTTCACCGCCTCGATCGCCTGCCACATCGAACTGACCCGCCTGCCCGTGCGCAACGCCTGGCTCGGCTTGTCGGTCATCTTGACGGCGACGTCGGTGTGGAAGACCTCCACGCGCCCGGCCAGACGCGGCTCGCCGGCGAGGAAAGGGCGGATCGCCTTCTCGTCGCCGTAGAGGAGGAAGCGCAGGTCGGGACGCCGTTCGAGCGCGATCGCCGCCGCGGGCAGCACCACGGCGGGACCGTGGTCGCCCCCCATTGCGTCCAGCGCTATGCGGATGTCCGTCGTCATTCCTTGATCAATGGCGCCGAAATGAGAACGGGGGCCGCGCCCGGCGCGCCGGGACAATAGCGTTTCCGCCGTTGAAGGCAACGGCGTCAGCCGACGTTATCGACATGGGGACGCGGAGGGCCTCCGAAACCGTCCGCGCGTCCACGAGGCGCGCCCGCGAAGCGCAGGGGCCTGAGATTGTTGCGCTTCCTCTTCGAGTCTCCGGGGCTCTTTACTTCTCAAAGGGACGAACTCTTCGACGCCTTCTATCGCCGGGGGCCGTTCGTCTCTATCGTTGGCGAAGACGACAGCTTTTCACATGAAAACCCCGGCGGGGAGCGCTCGCATGAAGATGTCCGGCAACACAATTCTCATCACCGGCGGCAACGCAGGGATTGGCCGCGCCCTTGCCGAGGCGCTTCACGCCAGGGGCAATAAGGTCGTCGTCACCGGCCGCAGACGTGCGGCGCTCGACGCGACGGTCGCCGCCAATCCCGGCATGCGCGGCTTCGTGCTCGACGTCGAGGACCGCGAGGCGATCGCCGCCTTCGCGACAACGATCGTCGCGGAATGTCCGGACCTCAACGTGCTGGTGAACAACGCCGGGATCATGCAGCGCGAGGACCTCATCGCCGATCCGGTCGACCTCGCGACCGCGGAAGCGACGATCGCGACGAACCTGCTCGGGCCCCTCCGGCTGACCGCGGCGCTCCTGCCTCACCTTTTGCGGCAGCCACGGGCGACCGTGGTCAACGTCTCCTCGGGCCTCGCCTTCGTGCCGATCTTCATCACCCCGACCTATTGCGCGACGAAGGCTGCGATCCATTCGTGGTCGCAATCGTTGCGCTATCAACTGCGCGGAACGAGGGTCGAGGTGCTCGAGCTTGCGCCCCCCTATGTCCAGACCGAGCTCATGGGCGCGGATCAGAAGAGCGACCCTCGCGCCCTGCCGCTCGACGCCTTCATCGCCGAAGTCATGACCATTCTCGAAACCCAGCCGGGGGCGACGGAGATTTTGGTCGAGCGGGTCAAGCCGCAGCGTTTCGCCGAGGCGACCGGCGAATACGAGGCCTTGTACAAGGCGCGGAACGAGGCGTGGGGATAGGCGCGAACGAAGGCCCGCCGTCCGCTTCGCTCACCGGATCGGCGGGGCGTATTGCAGGCCGCCCCTGGTCCAGAGCGCATTCAGCCCCCGCTCGATCTTGATCGGCGAATCCTTGCCGACGTTGCGGTCGAAGATCTCGCCGTAATTGCCGACCGCCTTGACCATCTGGTAGGCCCAGTCGTTGTCGAGGCCCATCGCCTTGCCGAAGTCGCCTTCGACCCCGAGCAGGCGACGAATGTTGGGGTTCGGCGACTTCAGCATCTCGTCGACGTTGGCTTTCGTCACACCCAGCTCCTCGGCGGTGATGAGCGCGTTATGCGTCCACTGGACGATCTCGAACCACTGGACGTCGTCCTTGCGCACCGAGGGCCCAAGCGGCTCCTTCGAGATGATCTCCGGCAGGACGACATGGTCGTCGGGAGCGCTCATCTTCAGGCGCTCGGAATAGAGCCCCGAGGCGTCGGTCGTGTAGGCGTCGCAGCGGCCCGAGTTGTAGGCCTTGGTCGCCTCCTCGTCGGTGGCGAAGACGACCGTCTCGAGCTTCATATTGTTGGCGCGGAAATAGTCGGCGAGGTTGAGTTCGGTCGTCGTGCCCTGCTGCACGCAGACCGACGCGCCGTCGAGCTTCAAGGCCGATTTCGACGCCGAGCTTCTTGCGCACCATGAAGCCCTGCCCGTCGTAGAAGTTGACGCCGGTAAAGAACATGCCGCCCTCCTCGCGCGACATCGTCCAGGTCGTGTTGCGGATGAGAACGTCGATCTCGCCCGACGCAAGAATCGTCGGACGGTCCTTGGCGTTGATCGGCAGGAACTTGACCTTGGCGGGATCGTTGAAGATCGCCGCCGCGAGCGCCCGGCATTCGTCGATGTCGAGCCCCTTCCACACGCCCTGATCGTCCGGCAGGCCGAAGCCGGCGAGGCCCGGGTTCGACCCGCAGATGAGCTGCCCGCGCGCCTTGACGGCGTCGAGCGTGCCGGCGCTGGCGCCGGCCGCCATGAGGCAGCCGAGCGCGGCCCCGGCTAGGACAACATTCAGCAATTTCACCGAAATCCTCCCAGGCGTTACGCCCCTCGCGATCCTTGACGCCCGCCTCGGACGCGCATGAGATGCCGTCGAAACGATCGGGACAAAAGGCGCTTCGCGTTGGAGCAACGGTTCACTTTCGACCAGGTCGCCGGCCTCTATGACCAGGCGCGCGCCGGCTATCCGCAGGCTTTGTATGACGATTTGATGGTCGTCGCCAATCTTGCGGCGGGCGATGCGGTTCTCGAGGTCGGGTGCGGCACCGGCAAGGCGACCGAGGACCTCGCGCGCCGGGGCTTACGCGTCGTGGCGCTCGATCCGGGACCCGTCATGATCGCGGCGGCGCAGCGACGGGTGGCGTCCTTCGCCGACCTCCGCTTCGTGGAGACGACATTCGAGGCATGGCCGGTCGAGGCGGGCGCCTTCCGGCTCGTCGCAGCCGCGCAGGCGTGGCACTGGATCGCCCCCGACATCCGCTTCAGAAAGGCTTTCGATGCGCTTGCCGCGGGCGGATCGCTCGCGGTGTTCGGCAGCGCCCCTGGAGATGTCGCCGAGCCCTTGCGCGAGGCCCTTGAGCGAGCCCATGCGCGCCACGCGCCGGAGCTCGCCGGACCGCCGCCTGAACGCGCCTATTTGCCGGACGGCCCGTTCGCGCGCGATTTCGAGCGCTCGGGGCTCTTCGGACCCGTCTCGCACAAATCCTACGCCTGGCGCCGCACGTTCTCGGCGCAAGCCTATGTCGATTATCTCGGCGCCGTCTCGCGCTACCGGCTGATCGACGAAGCGCGGCGCGAGAGCCTGTTCGCCGATGTGGCGAAGGTGATCGAGGCGCTTGGCGGAAGCTTCGACTTGCCATTCGAGACGCACCTCTATGTCGCGTGTCGGATTGCCTGACGCGTCCGGGCTGGTCGGCGACATGGAGACGACGGCGGCCTCCCATCCCCCTTGTTCCCCAAATGGGAACATGATAAGCCTGCTACAACATGCGGGTCATCTCGCGACGTGTCGTCATCGTTTACGGAGCCAAGCATCCGGAGACGAAACCGCCCTTGAGCGCTGGCTTCTGCTCGTCAAAGCGGCGCAATGGGCTTCGATGGACGAAGTCCGCAGGACCGTGCCGAAATGCAAGGTGCTGAATGGAGAACGGGTCCGCTTCGAGGTCGCCGACGGCAACCACCGCTTGATCGTCGCCTTCGATTTCGTGCGCCAGACCGCGTTCGTCAAGTTTGTCGGCACGCATGCCGAATATGATCGAGTGGATGCGATGAGAGTTTCGTTGTTCTGACGGAGTGGCCGATGGAGTTTCGTCCAATTCGCACCGAGGAGGATCATCGGGCCGCGCTCGCGGAGATCGAGGCCTGCTGGGGCGCCCCCGCGCAAACCGACGCGGGCGACCGGCTCGACGTTCTTCTCGCGCTCGTCGACGCCTATGAGGAGAGGCGCTGGCCGATCGGGCGGGACGCAAAATTCGACCCGATCGCAGTTCTCAACTTCGCGATCGATGAACTCGGCCACACCCAGGCCGAACTCGCCGAGTTGCTGGGATCGCGCTCGCGCGCCTCGGAGGTTCTCTCGCGCCGCCGCGCGCTGACCGTCGCAATGATCCACAAGATCAGCACGGCGTGGAAAATCCCGGCCGACCTCCTCGTCCGCCCCTACAAGCTGAAACGCGCTGCGTGACGACGGCGGCCTCGCCGTTTGCCTTGCGCGAGACCCTGCTCTAGCCAAGGCGTCATGACCAAGCTCACGCCCGAAACCCGCGCCTCGCTCAAGAACCGCACGCGCCTCGTTCATCTTGGACGCGACAGCGATCAGTCGCAGGGGTTCGTCAACCTGCCGCCGTTCCGCGGCTCGACCGTGCTCTACCCCGACACGGCTTCGCTGAAGAGCCGCGCGCAACGCTACACATACGGCACCCACGGCACGCCGACGACGGAAGCGCTTGGCAGCGCGTGGACCGACATTTCCGGCGCCGCGGGGACCGAACTCGTCCCCTCGGGCCTCGCGGCAATCGTCGTCTCGCTGATGGCCGCGCTCTCGGCCGGCGACCATCTCCTCATGACCGACTCGGCCTACGCGCCGGTGCGCGCCTTCGCCATCGGGACGCTGAAACGCATGGGCGTCGACACGACCTTCTACGACCCTCGCATCGGCGCTCGCATCGAGGCCCTGATCCAGCCGAACACAAAGGCCGTGCTGGTCGAGTCGCCGGGCTCGCAGACCTTCGAGATCCAGGACATCCCCGCCATCGCCGAGGTCGCGCACGCGCACGGCGCCTGCGTCATCATGGACAACACCTGGGCGACGCCGCTCTTCTTCGCGCCCCACGCCCACGGCGTCGACATGGCGATCGAGGCCGGCACGAAATATCTCTCCGGCCACTCGGACCTGCTGCTCGGCCTCGTCTCGGCCAACGAGACATGGTTCAGGCGCGTCCACGCGACCGCGAGCCAGATGGCGATTCCCGCCGGACCGGAAGACACGTTCCTGGCGCTGCGCGGCCTCCGCACCATGGAGCTTCGCCTGCGCGAGGCGGAGCGGCAGGGGCTCGCGATGGCGCGCTGGCTCGATCAGCGCCCCGAGGTCCTGCGCGTCCTGCACCCTGCCCTGCCGGACGATCCGGGCCACGCCTTGTGGAAGCGCGACTTCACCGGCTCGTCCGGCCTATTCAGCGTGATCCTGAAGCCCGTCAGCGAGGCGGCGGTCGCGGCCTTCCTCGACGGCCTCGAACTCTTCGGCCTCGGCTATTCGTGGGGCGGCTACGAAAGCCTCGTCATTCCGTTCGACTGCCGGACCTATCGCAGCGCAACGACATGGGCGCCCGGCGGCCCGGCGCTGCGCTTCTCGATCGGCCTCGAGGACGCGGAAGACCTGAAGGCGGACCTCGACCGGGGCTTTGGGCGGATGCGGGCGACGCTGTAGACTGGCAGTCTCTCTTCAAGCGACCGGTCATACATGATACTCTGCCACCGCATGAACGAGCACGTCAAAAAATTGGCCGAGCAAGCAAGCTTGCTGCCGCCGAGCGATCGGGCCGAGTTGGTCGAGGGGATTTTGCAGAGCCTCGATGCCGCCGACCCAAACCTCGACCGGCTTTGGGCGGACGAAGCGAGGGACCGCCTGGCGGCCTATCGGCGGGGCGAGATCGAGGCGCTGGATTTCGATGAGGCATTGGCCAGGCATGCCAATCGCACATGAAGGTCCGACTGCTGGCGTCGGCGGTCGCCGAACTGGATGAGGCGGTCGCCTGGTACGCTGCGCAGGCGTCTGGTCTTGACCAGCGCTTCATTGACAACATGCGGCTAGCCAGGGATCGCATCGCCGAGCGCCCGGATGCGTGGCATCCGCTGGGCGCCGGTGTCAGGCGGTATCGGCTGGCGCGGTTTCCATACGGCGTAATTTACGTCGTCGAAGCAGGCGAGATCGTCATCCTCGCCATTGCCCATCTCCATCGCAAGCCGAACTACTGGCGATCACGACTGTGAGCCCATGCGCGACTTTCTCATCGACACCGACACCGCCTCGGACGACGCCGTCGCCATTATCATGGCGCTCGCCGCGCCGGACGTGCGGGTGCTGGCGCTGACGACCGTCGCCGGCAACGTCGCACTCGAGCGGGCGACGCGCAACGCGCTCATCACCGCCGACGTCTGCGGCTCGGACGTCCCGGTCTTCGAGGGCGCCGGCGCGCCGCTCATGCGCCGCTTGATCGACGCCCACTGGTTTCACGGGAGCAACGGCCTCGGCGACCACCCCTACCCGGCGCCGAAGCGCAAACCGGAGGACGAGCACGCCGTCGACGCCATCCTGCGGCTCTCGCACGAACACGCCGGCCTCACCCTCGTCACGCTCGGGCCGCTGACCAACATCGCCCTCGCCCTCGCGCGCGACCCGTCGCTGCCCGCGCGCATCGGCCGCTGCGTCGTCATGGGCGGCGCGCCCTGTTGTGAGGGCAACGTGACGCCCGCCGCCGAATACAACATCTGGGT
Source organism: uncultured Alphaproteobacteria bacterium (assembly GCA_963829505.1). Lineage (GTDB taxonomy): Bacteria > Pseudomonadota > Alphaproteobacteria > Rhizobiales > Beijerinckiaceae > Roseiarcus. Next base: position 601,880 of record CAWHIL010000003.1, on the reverse strand, counting down.
CGACCCCGAAGCCGCGCGCGCCGTGTTCCGCTCGCGTCTCCCGATCGAGATGGTTGGCTGGCACGTCTCGCGCGGCGCGTCCGTCCTCTCCGACGCCGAGATCGCCGGTATCGAGGCGCTCGGCACGGCGAGGGCGCACTTCGCCATGCAATGCAACAGCCGCGCCCGCGAGGCTTACCGCGTGCAGACCGGGGAGGTCGGCCTGTCGCTCGCCGACCCGACCGCGATGGCGGTCGCGCTCGACCGCTCGGTTGGCCTGACCTGGTCGCGCCATCGGGTCGCGATCGAGACGCGCAGCGAACTCACCCGCGGCATGACCGTCGTCGACCGGCTCGGCGTCAATTCCGACGCGATCAACGCCGACGTCTGGGGCGAGGCCGCCGGCGAGAGCGACGGCGCGGACGTGCTTTGGACCTTCAACTCGACGAAATTCAAGGCGATGCTGAAGACCGCGCTGGCGAAATAGGGGCGGATCGCCGATCCTCGTCCCCGAGCGTTCAGGCGCGGAGGTTTCGGCGGGACCGGCGACCCCGCCGTGAATAGAGGCGAGCCCATGGACACGGACCGCAACCGCCTCGGCGACGCGACTTCGCCCTACCTCCTTCAGCACGCCGGCAATCCCGTCCACTGGCGCCAATGGGGCCCTGACGCCTTCGCCGAGGCGAAGCGGCGCGACTGTCCGATCCTCCTCTCGGTCGGCTACGCCGCCTGCCACTGGTGTCACGTGATGGCGCACGAATCCTTCGAGAACGCCGACATCGCCGCCCGGATGAACGCGCTCTTCGTCAACGTGAAGGTCGACCGCGAGGAGCGCCCGGACGTCGACCACATCTATATGACGGCGCTGCACGCCATGGGGGAGCAGGGCGGCTGGCCTCTGACGATGTTCCTCGATCCGGACGGCCGGCCGATGTACGGCGGCACCTACTGGCCGCCCGAGCCGCGCTGGGGCCGCCCGTCGTTCCGCCAGATCCTCGAGGGGGTCGCCAACGCCTGGGCGAACCGCAGGGAGGGCCTCGAGAAGAACGCAGACGCGCTCCGCCAGCATCTCGATGCGCTCTCCGCCCCCTCGCCCGGCCGCGGGCTCGAAACCTCCGACCTGACGCGGGTCGGCGACGCGCTGCTGCGCGCCGTCGATCCCGTGCACGGCGGCATCGGCGGCGCGCCGAAATTTCCCAACGCGCCGATCTTCCGCTTCTTCTGGAACGAGATGTTCCGCCGCGGCGACGCGCGCTTCGGCGACGCGGTGCGAAAGCTCCTCGAGGCGATGAGCGCGGGGGGCATCTACGATCATCTCGGCGGCGGCTTCGCCCGCTATTCGACGGACGCCGAGTGGCTCGCGCCGCATTTCGAGAAGATGCTCTACGACAACGCACAGATTCTCGAGCTTCTGGCGCTCGTCCACGCCGAACGGCCCGATCCGGTCTTCGCCGAGCGGGCGCGCGAGACGGTCGGCTGGCTCATGCGCGAGATGCGCGTCGGCGACGCATACGCTGCCTCGCTCGACGCCGACCAGGACGGCGAGGAGGGCGCCTTCTACGTCTGGACGGACGACGAGATCGACGCCGTGCTCGGCCCGGACGCCGCCCGCTTCAAGGCGGCTTACGACGTCTCCCGCGGCGGCAACTGGGAGGGCAAGACGATCCTGAGGCGCATGACGCCGCGCGGAAGCGACAAGGACGAGGCCGACCTCGCCGCGCTCCGCGAACGCCTCTTCGATGTGCGCGAGGCGCGCACGAAGCCCGCCCGCGACGACAAGGTTCTGGCCGACTGGAACGGGCTCGCGATCGCGGCGCTGGCGCGCGCCAGCGCAATTTTCGAGGCGCCGGAATGGCTCGCCGCCGCGCGCGCCGCCTTCCGCTTCGTGATGGAGCGGATGCGCGACACGGACGGCCGCCTGCTGCACGCCTGGCGGGACGGCCGGGCTGGCGCACGCGGGATGCTCGAGGATTACGCGGCGATGGCGCGGGCGGCGCTCGCCCTTTTCGAGGCCTCCGGCGACCCGGACGACCTCGGGGCGGCGAAGCGCCTCGCGTTCGAGGCGATGGACCTGTTCGGCGACGGCGCGGGCGGCGTCTGCCTCATCGCCCATGACGCCGCCGACGTGCCGGGGGCGCGGCCGCGGCACGCGCATGACGGGGCGACGCCGTCGGGCGCGGGGCTCCTGGCGGAGGCGTTCGCGCGCGGCTGGCTGGTGACGGCCGACGCGGCGTGGGCGGAGGCTGCGGACGGCCTCATCCGCGCCTTCTCTGGGTCCCCCGAGGGGATCGGCGGCAGCCCGCTCCTGCTCATTGCGGCCGACTGGGTCGGGCGCGGCGCCTGCGTCGTCGTCGATGGAGCGCTCGGCGACCCAATGGCCGCCGCCCTCGCGGATGTCGCGCTTTGCGCGCCCGATCCGTCGCTCGCCGTTCTTCGCCTCGACCGGACTTCCTGGCCCGGCGGTTCGCCCCGCGACGATCTGCCGCCTTCGGCGAGGGCTGCGGCGATGCTCTGCCGCAGCCAGACCTGCAGCCTGCCGATAACGACGCCGCAGGCGCTCGCCGAGCTTCTCAAGCCGAAATTCTAGCCCCGCCCCAAGGTTTCGCGAAGTGTCGGCGCCGAAGCGAAAGCTTCGGCTGGCCCCTGCGCGCCGCCAAAATCGCAAGACTTTTTCTAGAACATCGAAATGCTTACACTGTTATTCACTTGCTCGACGGTGCAATACGAAGGTTTTCGAGAGACACTTGCTTGTTAGCGGCGTATAAGTCGCATTCGGCGAGGGAGCACGGGTTGAGCGGGAAATTGGTTGCCGCCCTTGTAGCCGCCGCGGTGTCGTCCGCTTCGGCCGCAACAGTCGGGATAGTTTACACCAAGCTTGCGCAGCACACGGGCGCAGGCCACGCCGGCGGGGACGATGCGTCCACCGTCAAGTCGGCCGTCGTCATCGGCGCGACCGGATCCGTTCTCGATAGTTTCGCCAACTCGGGTGTCGACGGCGACGCCCCGGCGTGCCCCAATCGCGACGACGCGCGGCGCTGCGTGGTCGTCGCGCGCGCCTCGGATATCAAGCTCAACATTCTCGGCTATACCGTATCGATCCCGCCGATCTGGCTCGGCGGCGACAGTGAGGACCGCTACGCCAACACGGATAGCCCCTTCTTCGCGCCTCTGGACCCGCTGGGCGAATTCGGTCTGACCGACCGGCGCCAATTCGACTGGGAATATTTCCAGCTCAACAAGCAGGACCCCAAATCGAACGGGCAATCGTCGTCCAACTCCCAAAATCAGACCGCGACGACTTCCGGTTCGACCCCCGCCTCGCCGCCGCCGATTTCGAACGACATCACGCCGACGACTTCGGACATTGCTCCGCTGAGCTTCGCCGCGCTGGACAACGCCGTCGACTACGTTCAGCCGGTGGGAGACAGCCAGCCGCCGTTGGGAGGCTCGTTCGGTTCTGGCTCGACGACTGTGCCGGAGCCGTCGACCTGGCTGATGATGCTCATCGGCGCCGGGTGCCTCGGCTTCTTCAAGCGCCGGCGGATCGCCGCGCTGATGAGGCCGACCGCGAACTGACGCCTGGAAGGCTTCGGCGTCGCGCGCGCAGGCGCAAGTTCGAGGTTGCCCGCGCCGCGTTCGCAAAAGCTACGGCACGACGAAGGTCGCCTTGCCGTCCCCTTTGAGCGCAGCCGCGATCGCCCCCGGCTCGTGGATGGAAAAGACGACGATCGGAATGTGGTTGTCGCGGCAGAGCGCGAAGGCGGCCGTGTCCATCACCTGCAAATTGCGGGCGATGGCCTCGTCATGCGTCAGCCGGTCGTAGCGCGCGGCGCGCGGGTCCTTCTTCGGGTCGGCTGAATAGATGCCGTCCACCTGCGTCGCCTTCATCACCGCATCGCACGAGAGCTCGCAGGCGCGCAGCGCCGCTCCGGTGTCGGTGGTGAAGAAAGGATTGCCCGTCCCGCCCGCCAGCATGATCACCCGCCGCTTGACGAGATGGGCGAGCGCGGCCTGGCGCGAGTAGGGCTGGCAGAGCGACGGCATGGCGACCGCCGACAGGACCCTCGCCGGCTGGCCGATGCGCTCGAGCGCGCCTTCCATCGCAAGCGCGTTCATGACCGTCGCCAGCATGCCGATCGAATCCGCCCGCGCCCGTTCGATGCCCTTGTCGGCGCCCTGGAGGCCGCGGAAGAAATTACCCCCGCCGACGACCACCGCCACCTGCACCCCGAGGTCGGCCGCGGCTTTGAGATCGGAGGCGATGCGGTGGATGGTTTCGGCGTTCAACCCGGACCTGTCCGGGCCCATCAGCGCCTCGCCCGAGAGCTTGACCACGACCCGGTTGAACAGCGGTCTGGACGTCATGGCCCCCTCCTCATGCCGGCGCTTCGTCTCGCGCGCCCATGAATGCGCGTCCCCATGAGGTCGCGCAATGGGTTCGGCGCGCCGCCAACAAAAAAGCGGCCATAAAGGCCGCTTTCGAGAGTGAGGGTCAGGCCTCTTCGGCCGGTTTTTCCACGCCTTCGCCAAGCGCGAAGCGGATAAAGCCCGTGACGGCGATCGGCGCGCCGACCGTCTTCTCGGCTTCCTTGACCGCCTGAGCGACGCTCTTGGCGGGATCGTGAACATAGGGCTGATCGAGGAGGCAGACCTCCTTGTAAAAGGTCTTGAGGCCGGACTCGACGATCTTCTCGAGGACGTTGGCCGGCTTGCCGGCGTTCTTGTCGGCCAGCACCGAGCGTTCGCGCGCCACGACCGCCGGATCGACGCCGTCGGCCGACAGCGCCATCGGGCTCGCCGCGGCGACATGCATCGCCACCTGCCGTCCGAGCGCGGCCAGCGCAGCGCGATCGCCCTTCGAGTTCGAGCCCGACGATCACCCCGATGCGCCCCAGGCCCTCGACGATCTGCCCGTGGACGTAACTGCCGATCGCGCCCTCGCCGACCCTGAGGCCCGCGACGCGCCTCAGCGTCATGTTCTCGCCGATCGTCGCGATGGCGTTCGAGATTGCGTCCGACACCGTCCCGCCGCCGAGATAATGGCCGCCGAGCACGGTCGCGGCGTCGACGTTGGGCGCCTTGTCGAGCGCCACCGCGACCACGCCGCGCACGAGCCCCTGGAAGTCGTCGTTGCGGGCGACGAAGTCGGTCTCCGAATTGACCTCGACGACCACGCCGACAAGATCCTCGACGGCGACCCCGACGAGCCCGTCGGCCGCGACCCGGCCGCTCTTCTTGGCGGCCTTGGCGAGGCCCTTCTTGCGCAGCCAGTCGATCGCGGCCTCGATGTCGCCGTTGGTCTCGGTCAGCGCGTTCTTGCAGTCCATCATGCCGGCGCCGGTCTTCTCGCGCAGGTCCTTGACCAGCCCCGCCGTGATCGCAGCCATAAGATTCCCTCGCGTCATGGCGTCCGAGAAAGCCCCTAAAAGGCTGCGGCGCCCATCCTTCTCGCGCGCCCTCTTCGAGCGCGCTGCGTCTCCAACAGTCCGAAGCTCAGGCGGCCGCGATCAGCGTGCGCGCCTGCTCGCTCCACTTGTCGCGCGTCACGCGGCCGTTGAACCTGAGATCGGCGTCGAGTTTGGCGGCCTCTTCGTCGGTCATCGCGGCGAGCTGCCAATAATGATAGACGCCGTGCTCGTTGAGCTTCTTGACGATCTGCGGGCCGACGCCGGTGAGCTTGGCGAGGTCGTCCGGGGCGCCGCGCGGCGCTGCGAGAAGCTCGAAGCGATCGTCGGGCGTCGAGAGGGCCTCGGTGTCGGCCAACTCGGGCTCGACCGTCGCCGGCAGCGCCTCTTCGATCGGCGTCTCGGCCGCTCCGAGATCGACGCCGGCCGATCCCTGGCTGCGGCCGATGCCGTCGATGGCCGCCCGCGCCACGAGATCGCAATAAAGCTGGATGGCGCGCCCGGCGTCGTCGTTGGCGGGAATGGGAAAACTGATCCCGTCGGGATCGCAGTTGGTGTCGAGGATCGCCACGACCGGGATCTTGAGGCGGTTGGCTTCCTTGATCGCCAGCGCCTCCTTGTTCGTGTCGATGACGAACACGAGGTCGGGCACGCCGCCCATTTCCTTGATTCCGCCAAGCGCCGTCTCGAGCTTCTCACGCTCGCGCGACATCATCAGGCGCTCTTTCTTGGTCAGGCCCTTGGCCCCCTCGGCGAGCTGCTCGTCGAGCTTGCGCAGCCGCGTGATCGAGCCGGAGATCGTCTTCCAGTTGGTCAGCATCCCGCCGAGCCAGCGGGCATTGACGAAATACTGCGCCGAGCGCTTCGCGGCGGTGGCGATCTCGTCGGAGGCCTGCCGCTTGGTGCCGACGAACAGCACCCGGCCGCCCTTGGCGACGGTGTCCGAGACCTGCTTCAGCGCCTGATGAAGGAGCGGCACGGTCTGGGCGAGGTCGATGATGTGGATCGAGTTGCGCGTGCCGTAGATATACGGCGACATCTTCGGGTTCCAGCGATGCGACTGGTGGCCGAAATGCGCGCCCGCCTCGAGAAGCTGGCGCATGGTGAAATCAGGCAGAGCCATGGAATTGTCGTCCTTGTCCGGTTGAGCCTCGGCGGATCATGATCGGCGAGGCTGGCCTCGCCACCGGAGCGGAACCTTGAGCAGGAACCGCAAAAATCCGCCTGTGGAATGGGCGCGCATATAAGCGAGCGGGCGGCGAAAGGCAAGTTCCGCCCCAAGTTCCGCCGGAAGACCGTTGCGGGCGACCCTGGGAGGCCGACCGCTGGGCGGCCTCCCTTCGCGGCGCTGTCGCCGGCCTTGAGGGACGCGGCGGGTCAGGACCAGGTCCGCCGGCCCCCCGAACGCCGTCGTCATATCGTCATGCCGAAGGGTCATCGGTCCGTTCGCGCATCCCCATTCGCAAGCAGCGCATTTTCCTTGTTTCGACATTGGGAAATGGCTATTCGCGCGATCAGGCGCGCGTCTCGACCTCGGCGCTGGGGCGCCCACGGAAAAAAGTCGAATGTTGAACAGCATCGCCTCCGCTGGGCGCCGAGTCCTGCCAAATCAATGGGACCTGATCGCCTTCGCCGCGATCATGGCGGTCCTGACCGCCATCGCGCAGAGCTACCACGGCATCTCGGCGCCCCTGCCCGCGCCGAAGGAAGATGTGATCTCGCTCGACTACTGGAGCCTGCCCTATTACGCGCTGCGCACGGCGCTCCGGATGTTCGCGGCGCTGTTCTTCTCGCTCCTTTTCACCTTCACCTACGCGACGCTCGCGGCCAAGAGCCGGCGCTGGGAGATGGTGCTGATCCCCCTCCTCGACATCCTCCAGTCGGTGCCGATCCTGGGCTTCCTGTCCTTCACCGTGACCTTCTTTCTCGGCCTCTTCCCCGGCAACACGCTCGGCGCCGAACTCGCGGCGATCTTCGCCATCTTCACCAGCCAGGCCTGGAACATGGCCTTCTCCTTCTACCAGTCGCTGCGCACCGTCCCGCCCGACCTCGACGAGGTGGCGCGCGGCTTCCGCCTCACCGGCTGGCAGAAGTTCTGGCAGCTCGAGGCCCCCTTCGCGATGCCCGGCCTCATCTGGAACACGATGATGTCGATGTCGGGCGGCTGGTTCTTCGTCGTCGCCTCGGAGGCGATCACGGTCGGCGACACGACGATCACCCTCCCCGGCGTCGGCTCCTACATCGCCAAGGCGAACGACGCCGGCGACTGGTCGGCGATCGGCGCGGCGATCCTCACCATGGCGATCGTCATCCTGCTCTACGACCAGCTTCTCTTCCGCCCGATTGTCGCCTGGGCGGACAAGTTCCGGGTCGAATTGTCGGCGGGCCAGGAGACCTCGTCGTCGTGGGTCTTGAGAATCCTGCAGCGCACCCACTGGGTGCGGATGGCGTTCGAGCCGCTCTTCGAAGGATTGCGCAGCTTCAGCCTCCTGCCGGTCCGCCTGCCCCGGCTGACGCCGGCATTCGCCAAGCAAAGCGGGCCGCCGTCGCGCGTTCTCGACGCGCTCTGGGTTCTCGCAGTCCTCGCCGTCGCGCTCTATGCCGGATGGCTGACCGTCCGTTTCATCGCCACCGAGGTCGCGTGGGACGAGGTGGCGCATGTCTTCGTCCTCACCTGCTACACGCTCATCCGCGTCTTTCTGCTCATCGTGCTGGCCAGTCTGATCTGGGTGCCCATCAGCGTGTGGGTCGGGCTCAGGCCGAAGTGGGCCGAGCGGATCCAGCCGATCGCGCAGTTCCTCGCCGCCTTCCCGGTCAACCTCCTGTTCGGCGCGACGGTGAGCCTGATCCTCGCCTACAATCTCAACACCAACATCTGGCTGAGCTTCCTCATCATCTTCGGCACGCAATGGTACATCGTGTTCAACGTGATCGGCGGCGCGGCGGCGTTCCCCAACGACCTCAAGGAAGCGAGCGAGAATTTCCGCATCAGGGGCTGGCGATGGTGGACGCAGGTCATCCTGCCGGCGGTCGCGCCCTATTATCTGACCGGCGCCATCACCGCCTCGGGCGGCTCGTGGAACGCCTCGATCGTCGCCGAGTGGGTCAAATGGAAGGACCACACGGTCGAGGCCCAGGGCGTCGGATCGTACATCGCGGAAGCCACCGACAAGGGCGACTTCCCGAAGATCGTTCTCGGCGTGGCGATGATGTCGCTCTTCGTCACCCTCTTCAACCGCCTCTTCTGGCGCCAGCTCTACGCCTACGCCGAACGCCGCTTTCGTTTGTGAGACCGGTTGCTGAGCCGGACCGACCGCAGTTTTTTGACGGAGCTTTTCATGTTGGACCCGGCCGCCGCGACGCTCCTCAACGTCGAGAACGTCACCCAGGTGTTCGCCACGGGATCGGGCGAGAGCCGCAAGCCCGTGCTCGAGGATGTCTCGATGACGCTGAAGACCGGCGAGATCGTGGCGCTGCTCGGCCGCTCCGGCTCAGGCAAATCGACGCTTCTGCGCATCATCTCGGGCCTGACCCACCCGACCAGCGGCAAGGTCACGATTTCCGGCAAGCCGGTCGACGGGCCGGCCGAGGAAGTGGCGATGGTCTTCCAGAGCTTCGCCCTCTTTCCGTGGCTCAACGTCCTCGACAACGTGGAGATCGGCCCGCGCGCCAACGGCGTGCCGCTCGAGGAGACGCGCCAGCGGGCGCTGAAGGCGATCGACACCATCGGCCTCGACGGCTTCGAATCCGCCTATCCGAAGGAGCTTTCCGGCGGCATGCGCCAGCGCGTCGGCTTCGCCCGCGCCCTCGTCATGCAGCCGAAGATTCTCCTCATGGACGAGCCCTTCTCCGCCCTCGACGTCCTGACGGCGGAGACGCTGCGCACCGACCTCCTCGACCTCTGGCAGGAGGGCCGCATCCCGATCAAGTCGATCCTCATGGTGACCCACAACATCGAGGAGGCGGTGCTGATGAGCGACCGCATCCTCGTCCTTTCGTCCAATCCCGGCCGCATCGCCTCCGAGATCGTCAACACCATTCCTCACCCCCGCGATCGGCTCGATCCGCCGTTCCGGGCGCTGGTCGAACTCGATCTACGCGCTCATGACCCAGCGCGCCGAGACCGCGCGGGTGGCGCAGCCGGCGGCCGTCGGGCTCGCCCTCACCCTGCCGCAGGTCTCGACCAACTCTCTCGCCGGCATGCTCGAGGAGATCGCGGCCCCGCCCTACAACGGCAAGGCCGACCTGCCGCACCTCGCCAACTCGCTCGGCTTCGAGATCGACGACCTCTTCCCCCTCGGCGAAACCCTGCAGATCCTCAAGCTCGCCGACTTCGAGGAGGCGGACATCAAGCTGACGCCGCTCGGCCGGCGTTTCGTCGACATGGACGTCGATCAGCGCAAGAAGGTGCTCGGCGAGCAGGCGCTCGCCAACGTGCCGCTCGCCGCGCACATCAAGCGGGTCCTCGACGAGCGTCCGACGCATCGCGCGCCCGCGAGCCGCTTCCGCGAGGAGCTCGAGGACTACATGTCCGAGGATTACGCCGACCGGACGCTTCGGGCGATCATCAACCTCGGCCGGTACGGCGAGCTCTTCGCCTACGACGAGACCGCCCAGGCATTCAGCTACGAGAACCCGGAATAAGCTTACGCCGCGCGCTCTGGCATGCTCCCTGCTTTGGTTTGACTTGTTCCGGGGCGGGCGCTGCGATAGCGTTTTTTGCACCGCAAGAGAAACCTTCAAGCCGGCAGGAGGCCTGGATGACCGATAGCACCGCCACGATCAAGGTCGGTGAGAAAACCTTCGCCCTGCCGCTCAAGCACGGCACGGTCGGGCCGTCGGTCGTCGACATCGGCAAATTCTACGGCCAGACCGGCATGTTCACCTACGATCCGGGGTTCACCTCGACCGCGGCGACCGAATCGAAGATCACCTATATCGACGGCGACGAGGGGATTCTTCTCTATCGCGGCTACCCGATCGACGAACTCGCCGAGCACGGCGACTTTCTCGAAACATGCTATCTGCTGCTCTACGGCGAACTGCCGACCGCGTCGCAGAAGGCGGCGTTTGACTATCGGGTGACGCACCACACCATGGTGCATGAGCAGATGGCCCGTTTTTATAGCGGGTTCCGTCGCGACGCCCACCCGATGTCGGTCATGGTCGCCGTCGTCGGCGCGCTCGCCTCGTTCTATCATGACTCGACCGACATCGAGGATCCGTGGCAGCGCGAGGTGGCGCAGATCCGCATGATCGCCAAGATGCCGACGCTGGCGGCGATGGCTTTCAAATATTCGATCGGCCAGCCGTTTGTGTATCCGAAGAACGACCTCGACTATTGTTCCAATTTTCTGCGGATGTGCTTTTCCGTGCCGGCGGAGGATTACAAGGTCAATCCGGTCCTGGCGCGCGCGCTCGACCGCATCTTCATCCTGCACGCCGACCACGAGCAGAACGCCTCGACCTCGACCGTTCGTCTCGCAGGCTCGTCGGGCGCCAATCCTTTCGGTTGCATCGCGGCCGGCATCGCCTGCCTGTGGGGGCCGGCGCACGGCGGGGCGAACGAGGCCGCGCTCAAGATGCTGACCGAGATCGGCACTGTCGACAACATCCCGAAATACGTCGCCCGCGCCAAGGACAAGAACGATCCCTTCCGCCTCATGGGCTTCGGCCATCGCGTCTACAAGAACTACGATCCGCGCGCCAAGATCATGCAGAAGACGGCGCACGAGGTGCTCGACGAACTCGGCGTCAAGGACGAGCCGCTGCTGCAGGTGGCGATGGAGCTCGAGCGGATCGCGCTGTCCGACTCCTATTTCATCGAAAAGAAGCTCTACCCGAACATCGACTTCTATTCGGGCATCACGCTGAAGGCGATGGGCTTCCCGGTGTCGATGTTCACCGTCCTCTTCGCGGTTGCGCGAACCGTCGGCTGGATCGCCCAGTGGAAAGAGATGTTCGACGATCCGGAGCAGAAGATCGGCCGGCCGCGCCAGCTCTACACCGGCGAGACGCACCGGGATTACATCGCCGTCAGCGCGCGCGGAACCTGAGGCTGCGACGCTCTCTCTAAGGGCGGCGTCGCTGACGCCGCCGGCCTCTGTAGGGCGGCGTCGCCGACGCCGCCGGCGCGGTCAGCGACCTGGTCAGCGACCGCGCCTACAAGGCCCTCACCGTTCGATCGAAGCGGCGCGGCGCATCTTCTTCTGCAGGAGCATGACGCCGTACATCAGCGCTTCCGCCGTCGGCGGACAGCCGGGAACGTAGATGTCGACCGGCACGACCCGGTCGCAGCCGCGCACGACCGAATAGCTGTAGTGATAATAGCCGCCGCCGTTGGCGCACGAGCCCATCGAGATCACATAGCGCGGCTCGGGCATCTGGTCGTAGACCCTGCGCAGCGCCGGAGCCATCTTGTTGGTGAGCGTCCCCGCGACGATCATGAGATCGGACTGACGCGGCGAGCCGCGCAGCGCCATTCCGAGCCGGTCGAAATCGTAGCGCGGCGTGCAGAATTGCATCATCTCGACGGCGCAGCAGGCGAGCCCGAAGCTCATCAGATGCAGCGAGCCCGAGCGCGCCCAGCCGATCATGCTGGCGGTCGAGGTGACGAGAACGCCTTTGTCGGCGAGGACGTCGGAGAATTCGCGAAAGAGCGCGTCGTCGGAGGGGCCGGAGGCGCGCGGCGCGAGGAGTCCGGTTTCGGCGAGCGTCATGTCAACCGCCTTTGCGAAAGACCGGCCGCCGGCCTGGAGGGCGCTTGCGCCCCGCCGAAGCCGTGCGACGCCGGCTTGTACCACGCAACCCCGGCGTCCGTCACGAAGGGCCCGCCTCCGGCCGCCTATGCCGGGCGCGTTGCGGCGGCCGAAGTTCGGGCGCAGCATCGCGCCGGTGACCTCCTTCCCCCTCCTCGTCGCCGGCGTCTTCTTCTTCGCCGGGTTCGTCAAAGGCGTGATCGGCCTCGGCCTTCCAACCGTCGCGATGGGCCTCCTCGGGCTTGCGATGCCGCCCGTCGAAGCCGCGGCGCTGCTCATCGCGCCATCGCTCGTCACAAACCTCTGGCAGCTCCTCGCCGGCCCGCGCTTCGGCGACCTTCTCGGCCGTCTCTGGCCCATGCTGATCGGCGTCGTGGCGGGCACGCTCGCCGCCTCCGGGATCATCGCGGGCGCTTCCGCCCGGGCCGGATCCGCGGGCCTCGGCGTGGCCCTCCTCCTCTACGCGGTCGCGGGCCTCGCGAAACCCGAACTGCGCGTGCCGCGAAGCGCCGAGCCCTGGGCCGGTCCGCTGACCGGCGCCGCCACCGGCCTCGTTACCGGGGCGACCGGCGTCTTCGTCATTCCGGCCGTCCCCTATCTCGGCTCGCTCGGCCTCGGACGGGACGACCTCGTGCAGGCGCTCGGCCTCTCGTTCACCGTCTCCACTTTCGCGCTCGCGGGCGGCCTTGCGCTCCACGGCGCGCTGCCGTTCGCGGCCTCGGGCGCGTCGCTTCTCGCCGCGCCGCCGGCGCTCGCGGGAATGGCGCTCGGGGGCTCGCTTCGCGCCCGCGTGCGCCCGCAGACCTTCCGGCTGTGCTTTTTCGTGGGGCTGCTCGCGCTCGGAGCCGAACTCGTCCTGCGCAGCGTTTAGAGCCCGCGGCGAAAAAGCAGATGCCGGTTTTTCGCGAAGAGCGCGCGGAAATCAAAGAAGCCGGAGCAGTCGGCGAGGCGGTGCCGGATCAGGCAAACGAGAACATGCTTTGCTTCACCACTCGACCGGCCTGCCGTCGCGGAAGAAGCCGCCGCTCGGGCCGCCGTCGGGCTGATCGACAGCCCACAGCACGCTCGCCGCCCCCGCCGCGACCGGGCGTCCGCCCGAGCCGCCCATGTCGGTCGCGACCCAGCCGGGACAGACGGCGTTGACCAGCACGCCCGTCCCCTGAAGCTCGCCCGCCAGCACCCGCGTCAGCGCGTTCAGCGCCGCCTTCGACGTCGCGTAGGCCGGCGCGCGCGCCCCCATCGAGGCGAGCGAACCCGCGCCCGACGAGACGTTCACCACCCTTCCCCAGCCGCGCGCCCGCATTTCCGGCGCGAACGCCTGCGCCATCCGCCAGGCGCCGAAGAGGTTCGTGTCGAACGCCTCGCGCACGATGCGCCAGTCGGCGTCGAGCGCCGTCTCCCACGTGTCGTAATGGACGCCGGCGTTGTTGATCAGCACGTCGACCGGCCCGATCCCGGCCGCGAGTCTGGCCGGCGCGTCCGGATCCATGACGTCGAGGGCGACGGGGCTGACGTCGCCGCCGATGCGCTTCGCCGCCGCCGCGCCCTTTTCGTAATCGCGCGAGCCGAGGAACACGCGCCAGCCGCGCGCGCCAAGCTCGCGGCAGACCTCGAATCCTATGCCTCGATTTGCGCCGGTGACGAGTGCGACGCGCCGCTGCGGATCAGCCAAGCTTGAGCTCCTGACGCCGCTCCCCGCCTCGGAGAATGCGCCCGCCAACCCGTTAAGACAACCCCCTGCCCGCTCGCTCGTGTCCCGTTGGCGTCAGACAAACTCCGCTTCATAGCGGCATCGCACGCAAATGACTTTCGGCGGACTGTTCTGCTCGATTCGAAAGCCCTTCGGGACGAACAGAACTTCGCGCCGCAGCTCGGCGTCGCCGCCGCCGTCGGGATCGCCATCCTCCCGTAGGACGGCCATACCTCCGCCATGGCCAAACGGGCAGCGAATTTTCAGCTCAAACGGCGGATCGGCCTGCATCGGAAGGTTCCCTGCTATCCGCGAAGCGTAGCCACGGAACCCTGAAGCGAAATCGAGCAGGGTCAATTAGACTTACCGCCCGTTTCAGCCGTCGGCGAAGGCCGGGCAGGCGCCGGCGCAGCCGCACCCGCCCATCATGTCGCATGGCGCCGCCCCGCCGGTCGCCGCCTCGCCGCCCTTGGCCGGGCTTGCGATGAGCGAGAGCTGCTGCTCGAGATCGGCGCTGGCGCAGGCCTCGCAGACCGGCGTCTCGCCCGACATGACGAGGGTCGAGAACTCCTTGCCGCAGCCGCGGCAGCGATAGGCGTAGATCGGCATGACGGCTCCGGAAAAACGTCGCCGACCTTTCGCGCGAAAGCGATCGAGCCCGCAAGGCCGCCAATTCAGCCAGGCTGCGGCTTCACGTCGCAGGCGCGGGCGCCCCGCCGAGGCCGAGCTGGGCGAGCGCCGCCTTGAGCTGCGTCTGACGGAACGGCTTGTGCAGCCGCGCGAGATCGGGCGTGAGCCCCGCCGCGTCGGCAAAGCCCGAGACGATCAGGATGCGAACGTCCGGCCATCGCGTCCTCACCGCCGCGGCGAGTTCCGCGCCCGTCATCCCCGGCATGAGCTGATCGGTGATGACGAGGTCGACAAAGAGGCCGGCGCTCAGCATCTGCAGGGCGCGTTCGGCGGACTCCGCCTCGACCACGCCGAAACCGAGTTCGGAGAGCATGTCGGAGGCGGTCAGCCGCACCATCTCCTCGTCGTCGACCAGGAGGACCTTGCCGGCCCTGAGGCCCGCGAGATGCTCGCGATCCTCGTCGAAGGGATGGACCGCCGGCTCGTCGGTCACCGGCAGCAGGAGCTCGATCGAGGCGCCCGCGCCCTTCTTGCTGGCGATCGTCAGCGCTCCGCCGAGCTGGGAAGCCAGGCCATGCGCCATCGACAGGCCGAGCCCGGTCCCCCTTCCCGCGCCCTTGGTCGAGAAGAACGGCTCGATGGCGCGCGCAACGACCGTCTCGTCCATGCCGCAACCGGTGTCGATCACCGAGATCCGGACATAAGGTCCGGGCTTGAGCTTGAGGCTGCGGTCCGAATCCGCTGTCAGCGGATGGGCGGCGATGGTCAGCGTGCCGCCCTGCTCCATCGCGTCGCGCGCGTTCACGGCGAGATTGAGAATGGCCATCTCGAGCTGGTTGGCGTCCGCCCTGGCGAGAGGGAGCCCCTCGGCCACGTCGACGACGAGCCTGATCTGCGGCCCGATCGTGCTGCGGAGGAGCTCCGCCATGCCGCCGATGAGGCCGCCGATATCCACCGCGCCCGCCTGCAGGGGCTGGCGCCTGGCGAAG
This sequence comes from uncultured Alphaproteobacteria bacterium, assembly GCA_963829505.1. Lineage (GTDB taxonomy): Bacteria > Pseudomonadota > Alphaproteobacteria > Rhizobiales > Beijerinckiaceae > Roseiarcus. The sequence continues at coordinate 586,429 of CAWHIL010000003.1, read as the reverse complement.
GCGAGCAGGCGCTGCACCAGCGTCTTCGCCCGCTCCGCCGATTGCAGCGCCCCCCCGATCAGCCGCTGCTCGCGGTCGCCGCCGAACGCCCTGCGTTGCAGAACGTCGAGCGCAGCGACGATCGGCGTCAGGAGATTGTTGAAGTCGTGCGCGACGCCGCCCGTGAGCTGGCCCATGGCCTCGAGCTTCTGCGCCTGAATGAGCGCGGCCTCGGCGTTCTCGCGCTGGCTGATCTCGCCGGTGAGCTTGGCGTTCATCTCGCGCAGCTCCGCGGTGCGCTCCTCGATCTTTCGCTCGAGACTGGCGTTCAGCGAGCGAAGGTCGTCCTCGGACTTGCGGATGCGCAGGAGCGAGTTGATCGCGGCTGCGAGTTCGAGCCGTTCGGCGGGCTGAACGAGATACGAATCCGCGCCCGAATTCAGGCTGACCGTCCGCGCCGGCGACCCGGTGAAGGTCGACGAGGTCATGAGCACCATGACGCCCGGCCAACGGCGCTTGATATGGACGCAGACCTCCGGCCCCATGAGGTCGGGGAGCTGCACGTCGAGCAGGACGACCGAGGGACTGTCCCGTTCGATGATCGTCAGGGCCTCCGTCGCCGACGCCGCCTCGACCACATTGAAGCCGCTGAGCCTGAGGTCGCGCGTCTTGACGTAGCGCTGTGCTTCGTCGTCGTCGACGTTGAGGATGAGGGGCGCGTCGTCGGTCATCTCGGGGCGGAGGCTGCTTCGCGGAGGAAAGAAGAAACGATTTCCCGCGAGATCGTGTTCTTCGAGACGATCCGGGTGCCCGCCGGGAAGCGGCTCGTCAGCCCTGAGTTGATGGTCAGCGACGTCAGCACGACAATCGCCAGCGAAGACGTCCGGGGATCGGCCGCAAGCTCCTGAAAGACGGTGAAGCCGTCGATTGCCGGCATCTGCAAGTCGAGAACGACAATATCCGGCGTCTCCGCCCGTGCGAGTTGAAGTCCCTCCTCGCCGTCTCTTGCCTCGAGAAAGCGATACCGCGGCTCGTTGCTGACAATCTGCTTGAGAACGTAGCGGAATGTCTCATCGTCGTCTATGAGGAGAACACGTTTCAGTTGTCCATCCTCCTCGGTACGCGACGGCAAGGCTTCGACAGGCGACGCTGGGATCGAAAGGGTGAAGACCGATCCCCTATTCAACTCGCTTTCGACCGTCAGCGTTCCGCCGAGAAGCTTCGCCAGCGAGCGGGAGAGGGAAAGCCCGAGCCCCGTGCCCCTGACCCGGCGCTGAAGCCGCGTGTCGACCTGCGCGAATTCCTCGAAAATCCGCTCCTGGTCCAATTCGGCGATGCCAATCCCCGTGTCTCGCACGATGAAATCGATCGTGCTCTCGTCCGGGCGGCAGTGAGCCTCGACCCGCACTTCTCCCTTTTCGGTGAATTTCAGCGCGTTCGAGATCAGATTGCGCAAAATCTGCGCGACCTTGGCCTCGTCGGTGAAAAGCTCGGCCCGCCCCTTGCCGACCTCGAAGACGAGTTCGACCGACGGGTTGGTCAGGAGCGGCTTCAGCGCCCCGCGCAGCGCGCCGAACAGCGACGGGACGGTAAACTCGCTCGGCCGCACGTCGACCTTGCCCGCCTCGACCTTGGAGAGATCGAGCATGTCGTTGACGAGTTCGAGAAGCTGCTCGGCCGAGCGCCGGATATAGCCGACCTGCCGCTCCTGCTCGGCGGTCAGCGGCCCGTCGATGCGATCGATGAGGAGCCGCGACAGCGCCAGCACCGAGTTCAAGGGCGTACGAAATTCGTGGCTCATGTTGGACAGGAACCGCGTCTTCAGTTCGCTCGCCTTGCGCAATTGCTCGGCCCGCTCGTCGAGTTCGGCGTAGAGCGCGACGACGCCGCGGTTCGTATCGCCGAGCTCCTGGTTCAGCTCCCTCGCCTCGGCCTCGCGGCGACGGATCTCGTCGAGCGCCTGGATCAGTTCGCGGTTCTGTTCGCTGACCGCCGTCAGAAGGTCGCCCGGGATTTCCTTTTCCAGCGTCTTGACGATCGCGGCGACCGCCTCGGCGTCCATCCGCTTCGCCCGCGTCTTGAGCTCCATGCCGACCGTGACCCTGACGCCGGCGCCGGCCTCCGTCTCGATGTCGAATCGGTCCATCAGGCGCCGCGCGCCGACGAGCCCGAGCCCCATCCCCGTCGCCGAGCGGTATTGGCCGCTGAAGATGTCGTCGACATTGGCGATCCCCGGGCCGGCGTCGGAAATGCGCGCGGTCAGAAGCGGCGGCGAGGAGTTCGAGCTCGACCGCAAATGCCGCCTCCCCGCCGCCCGCATAGCTGAATGCGTTGCGCGCCAGTTCGGAGACCGCGGTCGCGAGCCGCGTCTGGTCCGGCCGGTCGAAGCCCATGAGCTCGGCGAGTCTGCGGGCGCGCTGCCGCGTCGCGACAACATCGTTCTCGGAACGGATCAAAGACCGGACCACGGGAGTTATTGTCGGGTTTTGCGCCATTCTATTCATCGTGGACGCGTTCCACCTCCGATCTCAAGCCAAATGCAAAAGGCATATTCGTGGCGTTAGACCGGTCGCCGGAAGGCGCGCCCGCCCTGTTGCGCGCAACGCCGGCCCCGTGTGAAACCTTAAAAGCCGACCCCGATCCTCGAGAGGCCCGCAATGGCAGACACTCACGCCGCGCCGCAATTGTCAAAGTTGGTCCACGATCACGAAGCCGAACTTCTCGCGGACTGGCTGGAGCGGCTGAAGGCGGCGGGGGGCGACGGCGGCGGCCGGATCAAGGAAGCGCAGCTTGCAACCCAGTGCCGCAACTTCCTCGCGGCCTTTCGCGAGGTGCTTGCGGGTCAAAAGGGGCAATCGCCGGCTCTCGACCGGGCGCGCGACATGATGGCCGACATTTCGCGGTCGCGGGCGGTGCAGGGATTCTCCCCCTCGGAGACGGCGATTTTCATTTTCTCCCTCAAGGAGCCGATCTTCGGGCTGATCCAGAAGCAGGGCGCGAAGGCCGCGACGACGGCCGTTCAGGACCTGGGGACGGCGTCTGTTCTCCTCGATCAGCTCGGCCTCTTCACCATGGAGGTCTATCAGAAGAGCCGCGAGGAGGTGATCATCCGTCAGCAGCAGGAGATCGCCGAACTCTCGACGCCGGTCGTGCGTCTCTGGGACGGGGTGCTCGCGCTGCCGCTGATCGGCACGCTCGATTCCAACCGCACCCAGGTCGTGATGGAGAACCTTCTCCAGGCGATCGTCGAGCAGGCCGCCTCGATCGCCATCATCGACATCACCGGCGTGCCGACGGTCGACACGCTGGTTGCGCAGCATCTCCTGAAGACGATCGCCGCGGCCCGTCTCATGGGCGCGGATTGCATCGTCTCGGGCATCCGCCCGCAGATCGCCCAGACCATGGTGCATCTCGGCGTCGAACTGTCCGTCGTCTCCAAGGCGACGCTCGCGGACGCGCTGGCGCTGGCGTTCAAGCGAACCGGCCGCGCCGTCGTCTCGGCGAAAAAACTGGAGACCTGACCTCCATGGACCGCATCCCCATTCTCAAGGTGGGCAGGGCGCTCCTGGTGACGGTGCAGGTCGACATGCACGATCGCCTCGCCGCCGCGCTCGAAGAGGACCTTTCCGCCCGCATCGTCGCGACCGGCGCGCGCGGTGTGCTGATCGACATTTCCGGCCTCGACATCGTCAATTCGTTCATGGGCCGGATGCTCGACAGCATCGCCTCGGTGTCGCGCATGCTCGACGCCGAGACGGTGGTCGTGGGCATGCGCCCCGCCGTCGCCATCACCCTTGTCGAACTCGGCCTCGAACTCGGCGGCGTGCGCACCGCGCTCAACGTCGAGCGGGGCATGGAGCTTCTGGCGAAGCGCCTCGCCGACCCTGACGGCGACGCGTCCACCGAAGCGGTCGGCGATGGCGATTGAGACGCTGGCGATCACGACGTCCGACGACGTCGTCCGGGTTCGCCAGCAGGTGCGCACGCGCGCCGTCGAGATCGGCATGTCGCTCGTCGACCAGACCAAGATCGTCACCGCCGCCAGCGAAATCGCCAGAAACACGCTCGATTACGGCGGCGGAGGGCTGGTCAGGATCGAGGTCCTCGACAACGGCGCGAGGCGCGGCGTCCGCCTCGTGTTCGAGGACGAGGGGCCCGGCATTTCCGACCTCGGCGCGGCGCTGACCGACGGCTTCACCACCGGCGGCGGGCTTGGGCTGGGTTTGAGCGGAGCAAAACGCCTGTCGAACGAGTTCGACATCAAGTCGACTGTCGGCAAGGGCACGCAGGTCACGATCGCGCGATGGAAATAGGAACGCGCCGGCTCGAGATTTCGGACGACAGCGGCGTCGGCGAAGCGCGCCGCAGCGCGCTCGGCTTCGCGGCCGACCTCGGCATGGGCGAGGTCGACGCCGGCCGGGTCGCCATCGTCGCGACGGAACTCGCCCGCAACCTCATCCGGCACGCGAGCGGCGGCGTGATGCTGATCGGCCTCTTCGAGGACGAGACCGGCGCCGGCGTCGAATGCATTGCTCTGGACACGGGGCCGGGGATCGCCGAGCCCACGGCTGCGATGCGCGACGGATTCTCGACCGCCGGCGGCCCCGGCACGGGCCTCGGCGCCATCAATCGGCTGTCGCACGCCTTCGATGTCTACTCGCGTCCCGGACACGGCAGCGCGTTCCTCGCCCGCGTGCAGGGAGGCGTCCCCGCGGCCGCGCCGTCGCCGCCCCGATACGGCGGGATCAGCGTCCCCAAGCCCGGCGAGGACGCTTGCGGCGACGCCTGGCGCATCAAGCGCCACGGCGACGACCTCGCGATCCTGGTCGTCGACGGGTTGGGTCACGGGCCGCTCGCCGCCGACGCCGCCGGCGCCGCGACCCGCGCCTTCGATCTCGGCAAGGGACGCGCCGACCCCGAGGCGATGGAGCGGCTGCATCTGGCGCTGCGCTCCACCCGCGGCGCGGCCGCGTCGATCGCGGTCCTGCCGTCGGCGTCGAACGAGGTCGCCTTCATCGGCGTCGGCAACGTCATGGGGGTGGTTGCGAGCGGGCTCGAAACGCGGCGCATGGTGAGCTTCAACGGCACGCTCGGCCATTCGCTGAAGAGCGTGCGGACCTTCACCTATCCGACGCTGGGCGACACGATCGCGGTTCTCGCCTCCGACGGCGTCGGCACCCACTGGTCCTTCGACGCCTATCCGGGCCTCAAGGCGCGCCACCCGTCGCTGATCGCCGCCGTCCTCTACCGCGACTTCGCCCGCCACCGCGACGACGCGACGGTGGCGGTGGTGAAGCGTGCGGCGCAGGACGCGGCGGAGTGAAGCGTGCGGAGATTTCGGTTAGGCGGGGCGGCCTCCTGGTCAGGCGACACGGTCCGCGCTTGCCAAGTTCGGCGAAGCCGACGCAGGATCGAGTGGGCGCGGCCCCTCGAGCGGTCGCGCCGGAGGAGGCCTTTATGCTGCTCCCAACGACGCTCGTCGGCTCATATGCGCAGCCCGAATGGCTCATCGACCGGGCGAAACTGGCTGGACGGTTTCCACCGCGCGTGCGAGCGAAGGAGCTTTGGCGGATCGCCGAGCCCTATCTTGCCGAGGCGCAAGACGACGCCACCATCGTCGCGATCAAGCTGCAGGAGGAGGCCGGCCTCGACATCGTCACCGACGGCGAAATCCGGCGCGAGAGCTACTCCAACCGGTTCGCGACCGCGCTCGAGGGCGTTGACATCGATAATCCCGGGACCGCCCTCGACCGCTCCGGTCATCCCAACCCCGTTCCCAGAATTGTCGGCCCTATTCGCAGGCGTCATCCGGTCGAAGTCGAGGATCTGAAGTTCCTGCGCCGCCACACGAACCGCATGGTCAAGATGACGGTGCCGGGCCCCTTCACCATGAGCCAGCAGGCGCAGAACGACTTTTATCCTTCGCCCGCCGACGCCGCGTTCGCCTACGCCGGGGCGGTCAACGAAGAGATCGAGGACCTTTTCGCCGCGGGCGCCGATATTGTTCAGGTCGACGAGCCCTATTTGCAGGCGCGTCCGAAGGCCGCCGAGGACTACGGCCTCGCGGCGCTCAATCGTGCGCTCGAAGGCGTGAGTGGGACGACGGCGGTCCATGTCTGCTTCGGCTACGCCGCGATCATCCACGAGCGGCCAAGCGCCTACTCGTTTCTCCCCCAGCTCAAGGGGTGCCGCTGCAGGCAGATCTCCATCGAGACCGCGCAATCCAGCCTCGACTGTTCTGTCCTCGCGGATCTGCCTGATCAAAAAATCATTCTTGGCGTGCTCGATCTGTCAACGCCAGAGGTTGAATCGCCGCAGACGGTCGCGGACCGAATCCGCCGCGCCCTTGCCCACCGGAAGCCGGAGGACATCGTCGTGGCGCCCGACTGCGGCCTCAAATATCTGCCGAGGGACTCCGCGTTCGGAAAGATGAAGGCGATGGTCGAGGGCGCGCGGATCGTGCGGGCCGAACTGGGAGCAGATTTGGAGACCCGTTGAGCCGCTCTCGAGCCATTGCTGACATTCCCGATCGGCTTGGTACGGGCCGAGACAACAGAAGCGGACGCAGGCGCTATGGGTTGCAGGCCCGACGGACGCTCCGGGCCGCCGCCTACATCGTGTTTCTGCCCAAGGCGTCGAACGAGGTCGCCTTCATCGGCGTCGGCAACGTCATGGGGGTGGTTGCGAGCGGGCTCGAAACCCGGCGCATGGTGAGCTTCAACGGCACGCTCGGCCATTCGCTGAAGAGCGTGCGGACCTTCACCTACCCGACGCGCGGCGACACGATCGCGGTTCTCGCCTCCGACGGCGTCGGCACCCACTGGTCCTTCGACGCCTATCCGGGCCTCAAGGCGCGCCACCCGTCGCTGATCGCCGCCGTCCTCTACCGCGACTTCGCCCGCCACCGCGACGATGCGACGGTGGCGGTGGTGAAGCGCGCGGAGATCGAGGGTCGGTAATTCAAACTCCGAGCACCCCAACGCGCTGCTGCGTCAGCCCAGACCTCGCCCGGCAACGCGGGAATGGCGGCGCTGGCGCCCATTTGAGACATCGCCGCAGGGTGGCGGCCCCGACCTAAGCCGCGTAGGCGGGCCTCAAAAAGCCAGCCGAACGCCGACGGTCGGGGCGAGGTTGCTGTGGTTCAGATATCCGCTGGCGAGGCCGCCCGCGACCTCGGTCCACATGACGCCGGCGTATGCCTTGATTCGAGGGGTGGGGCGGTACTCGATCATGGCCGAAAGCGCGTTGAGATTCCCTCGGCAGCTTGACGAGGAAAGATTGTCGTCGGTGCAAGGGCTCGTACTGTAACCATTCTGGTAGTACCGGTAGTAGGCGCCGGCGACATCGAGGTTGTCGCGGATTGCGTATTTGGCCCCGAACCAGAACGCCCTCAAAACCTTGTTTTCGGTGTACGCGGTCGCGTTCACGGCGCCAGGGGGCACGGGATAGTCGCCGATCGCCATGAAGCCGTACGGATAAGCGTCGCTCGGATTGCGGAAAAGGATGTATTCAAATCCCGCATAGGCGGTGATCCTGTCGAAGGTGTAGCGGAGGGCGAGCATCCCGCTCGTATTGTTGGAGAGCGTCGCTTTGAGCGCGTTCGGGCTGACGCCCGCCGGCAGTGGATTTTCGGCGAAGCTCGAGAGCGACACCGCGTCCTTCACCCGCTGCCCTACGGCGTCGAAGGCGAACGCACCGAAATCGCCCTCGATCTCGGTCGAGAAGGCTCCGTTCGAGCCGTTGCCCTGGCCGAAACCGCCGATTTGATAGAGCGCAGCGATCTGAAGCGGTCCGACGGGAACGCGATACTTGATCGAGGTGTTGTAGCGCGCGGATTCCGTGTCGCCGCCGCCCGAGACGGTGTTGGAAGCGCCGATCACCGAGAAAACGGGCGCCGCGCCCATCGGGTCCCACGCGCCAAGACCGTCGAGAATAAGCGAGTTCTGGCGGCCAGCCGTCAATGTTCCGTAGGTCGAGTGGCTGAAGCCGGCGTAGGCCTCTGTGTTGAAGAGCTGGCCGGCTCGGCTCGAGTTGCCGTTTGAAGTCTGCGCATCGAGCGGAATAGTGTTGTTCTCGATCAGCGATTTCGGGCCGTTCGCCCGCTGCAGGGTGAATGGGTCGAAGCCGTTCTGGAGATTGAAGACGAACGACCAGCCGTATGCGATCGGCTCGACGCCCTTGAGGCCGACATAGGTCTGCCCGAGGCCGTTCGGCACGAGGGTGTAGCGGGGTCCATTGCTGTTCTTCGCGATCAGCGTCGCGACCCCGTTGGGATAGTTGCCGTTAAACGGCGCGCCATGCGTCTCGCAGCCCGCGCCGACGTCGATGACGCCGTAGAGGGTGACGCCGTTCCAGGAGAGCGGGCAGTCCCTGGCGCTCGCGCTCAAAAAGTCCGCGATGCTCGCGAAGCACGGCGTCGGCGCCTCGGAAGCCAGCGGCGGCTCTGCGACGGCCGACGAATCGGTCGCGTAGGCGACACTTCCCGTCAGGGCGGCGAAAGCGGAAGCAAGGACGAGCCGGCACAGCTGCAAAGAGATAGGAACGTGGACTTGAAGCCTCCCCGAAGTCAGGGGCCCGCGCGGTCGATCCTAACAACTCCGGCGCATATCAAGCAAGCCGCGGACCAGCGCCCGCAGTCGGCGGCCGGCGACCGTTGGCCGTCATAACAATATCTTGATCGTCGATTAGTGGCGGGCAGCGCTCTGGCTCCTTGTCGCCCCGGAGAGGACGACAGGCCGACCGCAAGGGAGGAACACGATGCCAGTCGATCGGAGCCATAAACTCGCGACCCTGCTTGCCGCCGGAGTGGCGATCACCGTGTCACCGCTCGCCGTGACCGGCGCCTCTGCGCAGGACAGACGGCCCAACATCGTCATGCTGATGACCGACGACACAGGATGGAACGATTTCGGCGCCTATGGCGGGGGCGCCAATCTCGGCCATCCGACCCCGAATATTGATCGCGTCGCCCAGGAAGGCGCAGTCTTCACGAGCTGGTATGGTCAGGCGAGCTGCACCGCTGGTCGCGCCTCCTTCATGACCGGCCGCATCCCCATCCGTTCGGCCCTCTCGGTCGTGGTCGTGCCCGGCGACGAAAATGGCCTGACGAAGTCCACGCCAACGATCGCCGAGTTCTTCCAGAAGAACGGCTATGGCACCTATTTCTCGGGCAAATGGCATCTCGGCGATCAACCGAAATTTTACCCGATCGAGCACGGCTTCGACGAGATGAAGGAGTTCGCCGCGTACTATCCCGGCGTCTACACCTACGACGACACCTCCAACTTCGCCCACCCCTGGTTTCCGAAGTTCAACGCCGCGTACTGGGACGAATATCAGAAGATCGTCAACCTGTACGAGTGGGAAGGCGTCGCGGGAAAGCCCGCGAACAAGGTCGCCCGCATCGACTACGATTATCTGCATGAGTTCGATGTCCGGCAGGCCAACTCGGCCGTCGACTACATCAAGCAGCACGCCAAGGACGCGAAGCCCTTCTTCATGGATGTGAATTTCATGAAGATGCACAACCCGAACATTCCGGCCAGGGCGTTCATCGGCAAATCGCACCTCGGCGACTATTCCGACGCGATGCTGGAACTCGATTCCAACATCGGCAAGGTGATGGACGAAATCCGGGCCGACGCTCCCGACACCATCGTGATCATCACCGCCGACAATGGCGCCTGGCAGGATGCGTGGCCGGACGCGGGCACGGTTCCGTTCCGAGGCGAGAAGGGTTCGCCGTTCGAAGGCGGATTCCGAGTGCCAGCGATCATGTGGTCGCCGGGCAAGATTCCCGCCGGCGCGCGCTACGGCGAAATGATGTCGCATATCGACCTCTGGGCGACGTTGGCGACAATGGTCGGTCTCACCCCGCCGCCCCACGGCGCGTGGATGGATAACGATGGCAAACCGATCTATTTCGACAGCATCGACAACAGCGCCTACATCATGGGCAAAGCGCGGCACTCGGCGCGCAGTTCTTGGATCTATGTCGACGGCGAGGACTTCGCCGGCGCGCGCGCCGACATTGGCGACGACCCCGAGAACGCGGACCTGCACATCGCCTGGAAGTATCTGTACACCTCGAAGGATACATGGCTTGGCGCCAAACAGGACCTCGGCTGCTGCGGCTCGGTCTACAACCTCACCATGGACCCGTTCGAGAAATACGACATGCTGTTCAACGGAGCCGTCAGCACGCGGTTGCCGACAACCTCGCCGGGACGTTATGCCGGTTACGACAATGGTTGGGTCCTGTCGCTCATTGGCGTGCCGATCGGCGATTTCGACAAGTCCATCGTCGATTTCCCGAACATGAAGCGCTTCCCCGGCGGGGCCTCAAACGACACAAGTCCCAATCTTCAGGATCCGGCCAATCCTGTGCCGCTGATGGACATCCATAAACTCGTCAAGACGATCGGCGCAGGCGACTGACGGACCGGCGGCGGGTGGTGGGGCGAGCGGCAAAGCTGGGGCGGACTGCGACACCCGCCGCCGTTCGCCAACGCCTGCTTAAGGTGACTTACCGTCTTTCCGCCCCATCCGCTTCGCCGCCTCCGCCACAAGACGCTCGCGCTCGGCGAGGGTCGGCGCCATCCGGCGCTTCACCGCCTCGACCACATGCGCCGCCGCGCGCGTCGGATGGCCGGCGTCGAAGGGGGGAGCGGGGGCATATTCGAGGCTGAGTTGGACCGCGTGCGCCACCGTCTCGCCCGCAAGTTCGGCGAGCAGCGCGAGGCCGAAGTCGATGCCGGCGGTGACGCCGCCCCCGGTCATCAGGGCGCCGTCGCGCACGATGCGCTCGTCGACCGGGATCGCGCCGAGCGGCGCCAGCAGATGATGCGCGCCCCAATGTGTCGTCGCCCGCTTCGCGTCGAGCAGGCCGGCCGCGCCGAGCACCAGCGCCCCGGTGCAGACCGAGGTCACGAAGCGCGCGCCTTGCGCCTGCCGGCGAAGAAAGGCGAGCGTCTCCTCGTCGGTCAGCAGCGCATTGATCCCCGCCCCGCCGGGGACGCAGATCACCTCGAGCTGAGGGCAGTCGGCGAAGGTCAGATCGGCCTTCAGCGCCAGCCGGGTCGAGGAGAGAACCGGCTCGAGCGTCTTCCAGACGAGGCGCACCCGCGCGCCCGGCCAGGACGCCAGCACCTCGTAGGGGCCCGTCAGGTCGAGTTGCTGGACTGCTGGGAAAACGAGGATGCCGATCTCGACTTTTCGCTCGTCCGCCATCGCCGGTCTCTCCAGTCGCCTCTACGGGCGAGGCTAACCGGAACCGGGCCGCCGCCGTCAATCCCGACGCCTCTCGCCGGACGCGCCTCTTGTAATGTCCACTAATTCAGTATACTAATGAACCGAAAGCAAAGAGGAGTTTTCGAAATGACCATCGCCGTCACCGGGGCCAGCGGACAGCTCGGCCGCCTCGTCGTCGAGAAACTCAAAGCCAAAACGAAGCCGTCCGACATCGTGGCGCTTGCCCGCTCGCCGCAGAAGGCGGCCGGCCTCGGCGTCGCAGTCCGCGAGGCCGATTATACGAAGCCCGACACGCTGGCGCACGCGCTCGCGGGCGTCGATACGCTGCTCCTCATCTCCTCGAGCGAGATCGGCCAGCGCGCCCCGCAGCATCTGAACGTGCTCAAGGCGGCAAAGGCGGCCGGCGTCAAGCGCATCGTCTATACGAGCCTCCTGCACGCCGACACGTCGCCCCTGAACCTCGCGCCCGAGCATGTCGAGACGGAGGCGGCGATCAAGGCGCTCGGCGTGCCGTACACGATCCTGCGCAACGGCTGGTACACCGAGAACAACACGGGCGCCGCCAAGGGCGCGGTCGCGGGCGGCGCGCTCTATGGCGCGGCCGGCAATGGCCGCATCTCCGGCGCCGCGCGGGCCGATTACGCCGACGCCGCCGTCGCCGCGCTGAACGACCCGAGCCACGCGGGCAAGACCTACGAGCTCGCCGGCGACACGGCCTATACGCTTTCCGACCTCGCAGCCGAGATCTCGCGCGAGACCGGCAAGACCATCCCCTACAAGAACATAAGCGAGGGCGAATACGCCGCGGCGCTGAAAGCCCACGGCCTGCCCGGCTTCATCGCCGAGGCGATCGCGAGCTGGGAGCCGGAGATCGCCAGGGGCGTGCTGTTCGACGACGGCAAGGCGCTGTCGCGCCTCATCGGCCATCCGACGACGCCGCTGTCGGCCGTGGTCAAGGCGGCGCTCGCCTGAGGGGGCTTGCCCCTTCGATAAAACTGGCGCGCAGCGACTTTTAGTTGCGATAATCAGAAATGCATGTTAGCTTGAAAACACTGATGCTCCGGACCGCCCTCGCCTCGGCGGGGCGGGCCCGGAGCCTCGCCGCTGTTTGAACTCCCGGCAGGCCGACGCGCCTATGCGAGCGGCGATCCCCATGAAGAGGGTGGCCTTACGCGCAGGCCCGCATTTTTTCGACAGACGGCGAAAAAAGCCGCGAGACGCCCGAGAAATCCGCCGCAAGCCCTTGAAAACTCTCAAAACCGGCCCGAGTTTTCCTGTCGTGCCCGCGAAAGCAGCATCCAGGGGGGGGCCGCGGAAACCGAACTTCGGGCCGGCCTCGGCGCGGCGGAACTGGATCGCGCTTCACGCCGGCCGGAATGTCAAACTGAGAATCCCCGTAACTCCCAAGGTGGGGCCGATCCGAACACTGACCTCGTCCTGAGGAGCCTGCGAAGCAGGCGTCTCGAAGGACGTTCCAGACTGCGCCGGACGTATCCGCTGGAGCGTCCTTCGAGACGCGTCGCCTGCGGCGCCGCTCCTCGAGGCACGAGGCCCTCGGTGGGGTGCTCGGCAAGAATCGCCCGCAAAATCCGCCGCAACCCCTTGAAAAGCCTCAAAACAGGATCGGGTTTGGCGCGCCCTGCCGAAGCCGCCCGCTACCCCTCGCGGACGACAATCTCGGTTCGCTTGGCGCCGACGGCCGCGGCGAGCGCCCGCAGGCGGTCGGCGACGACCTCGCTGTCGGGCGCGCGGGCGGCGGGAGCGACCTCGAGGCGGACGCAGTCGGGCTCGATCCGAAGCCGGGCGCTGGCGAGCACGGCCGGGACCACGCCGGAGAAGCGATAGGCGAGCTGGATGGCGCGGCCGAGGACCTGGGCGCGCCGCCGCTGCGCGGGCGAAAGGAGATCGACGGCCGGCGTGAGCCAGGGCGCGTCGGACCGTCCGCCGTAGCGGGCCTGGACCGCCGCCGCCAGGAACACCCGCTCGGGATGATCGACGCCGATGAACGGAAACTGCAGGAGCCGCCGGAAGCTTTCCTCGGCCTTGAAGTCGGGCGCGTCGCGCCAGGCGATGTCGGAGAGCGCGCAGACCGCGACGCGAAGCCTCGCCTCCGCCGTCGTCTCGCCGGGGAAGAGGTCCGCGGTCCAGTCCGCGAGCGCCGGCGCAAACTCGGGCACCCGCGCGAAGGGCAGGCCGATGAGCTGTGCGCCCTCGATCAGCGGGTCGCGGTATCGCTCGGTCTCGTCGAGCAGCGAATAGAGCAGGCCTTCGCGCAAGCCCAGCGCCGAGAAGATCACCTTCTCCGGCGCAAGGCGCTTCAGCACCCGGTCGAGCGTCAGCGCAGCGGCCGGAAGGGTGCGCGCCCGGCGCAGCGGGACGCCCGGCGTCTCGGCGAGCCTGGCAGGCGAAGCGCGCGCGATCGACTTGGCGAAAGCGCGAATGACGCCGCTCTCGACCGCATAGCCGTGCACCGCCTTGACGGGCGCCCCGACCGCCTCGATGTGGGCCTTGGCGAGGGCGCGCCAGCCGCCTCCGACCGGATAGAAGACCGCGCGACCGAACGAGGACCTGAGCCCGCTCTTGAGGATGTCGTCGACGCCGCGCTTCGCCGCCTCGTAGCCTTGCGCGAGCAGCGCCTCGACGGGCAGCGCGCCGAGCGGCAGGCTGGCCCAGGCGTCGCCGACGCGGTCGTCGAGGGCCTCGGCGATCTCGAGGCTGCCGCCGCCCATGTCGCCGATCGCCCCGACCGGGCGGAAGAAGCCCGAGACGACGCCGAGCGCCGCGTAGCGCGCTTCCTCGGCGCCGGTGAGGATGCGCACTTTGACGCCTGCTTCGGTGGCGATCGCCGCAGCGAGCTCCTTGCCGTTCGAGGCGCGCCGGACCGCCTCCGTCGCGATGACGTCGAGCCTGCCGACGCCCATCGCCTCGGCGATGGCGCGAAAGCGGCGGGCCGCTTCGACCGTCCGGCGGAAGCCCTCGGGCGCGATCCTGCCCGTCTCGGGCAACCCTTCGGCGAGCCGCGCCAGCGACTTCTCGTTGAAGCGGGGGAGCGGCGCGCGCGCGAGCTGATCGTAGACGAGGAGCCGCACCGAGTTCGAGCCGATGTCGATCACGGCGTAGTGGCGCCCGTCGGCGGCGACGCGACGAGGATTGAGGTCGAGAGGCCGGTGCGGCGGCGGAGGCTTGGACACGGGGGCTATCGCTCATCCTTCGGAATTGGCCGCGATCCTATGCGCGCCCATGCCGGTTTTGGCCAGTCCGTCGGCGCCCCCAATGCGAATGTTGACAATGCCCCCAAGGGGATAAGTACAAATCCTGAGTTGCGGGTCGGCGCGGTGTCTCGGACACTCGTCGGCGAGAGGCGGGATGCGGCCCGCTTGGGGCTCGGGGTTCGCCATGATCAATCGCATCTGCGTCGAGCTCGAGACGCCAGGCGAACTCGCGCACCATGTTCCGGCTGCTGATCAACGGCGCGGCTGTCGGCGAAGGCCTGACGGCGGTGCAGGCCCACATCCTCCTCGGCGAGGTGCTCGACCGCGTGACCGTGCCGCGCGCGGGCCGGCGCGCAGCGGCCGAAGAGGCCGGGCGGCAGAAACTGGCGAACGCCTGAAGACGGGCGGGCGGCCGGGCGGCCTGCCTTCCAGCGGCATTGACAACCGGCTTCGCGCCGAAGCATGGCGGGCCCCATGTCCGCCTCCCTCCCCGCGCTTCTCGCTGCTGGCTTTCTGCTCGGCTGGTCGGTCGCGTGGCCGCCGGGCCCGATCAACGCCGAGATCGCGCGCCGCTGCGGCGCCGGGCGCTTCTTCAGCGGGATCGCGGTGCTCGCGGGCGCGTCCAGCGCCGATGCGCTGTGGGCGGTCGCGGTCGCGCTCGGCGTCGGCCTTCTCTTCACGACGCCGCTGGCGCGCGGCGCGATGGGGGCCGTCAGCGTCGCGCTGCTTCTGGCGCTCGCCTGGCTCTTCCTGCGCGGCGCCTGGCGCGCCTTCGCCAAGCGTGAAGGTCCGGCCGCGGTGGACGAGCCCGACCGCCCTGCCCGCTTCGCTTCGGTCCACGGCGGCTTCGGCCTCGGCGCGGCGATGGCGCTGACGAGCCCGTGGAACGTCGCCTTCTGGCTCGCCGCCATGGGCCGGCCGGAACTCGCGGGCGCGAGGGCGGGGTCGCTTCTCGTCATGGCGGCTGCGGTCATCGCGGGCGCGCTGACCTGGGGCGTCATCTGGGCCTCCGCCAACGCGCTCCTGCATCGGAGCCTCGACGGCGGCGCGAAACGGGTCTGGACGATCTTCGTCGACCTCGCGACCGGACTCCTCATGCTCGCCTTCGCGGCGTCCTCGGCTGAGAGGCTGATCGCCGGATGACGCGAACCGGCCGCACGGGCTACGCTCGCGCCGGACCGAATGCGGTCATCCCCGCGCAAGCGGGATCCAGGGCCTTGTTCAAGGGTGATCGGCGCTTCCCCGTGGCAAGCGCGGGAGCGACCGGAATACGAGAGGAAACGCGATGACGCGGCGGCTGAAATTCTATGGCTGGGGATACGAGGGCGAGGGCTTCACCGACGCCGAGCGCGACCAGCTCATGAGCTTCGTCGCGGGCCGCCTCGGCGTCGGGCCGAGGGCGACGGCGGCGCCGCCGCGAGAGAGCGAGATCGCGCTCAAGGCCTCGCGTTTGCGTCCGCCTGCGAGCCTCGCCGGCATCATGACGGCGGAGCCGCACGAGCGGCTTCTCCATACCTATGGCAAGTCCTTCCCGGAGACCGTGCGCGCCCTCGCCCGCGACTTCGCCAGCGCGCCCGACCTCGTCGCCTTGCCCGCCAACGAAGGCGAGGTCGCCGCGGTGCTCGATTGGGCGACGGGCGCCCGCGCCGCGGTCGTTCCGTTCGGCGGCGGGTCGTCGGTCGTCGGCGGGGTCGAACCTGCGGGTTGCGAGGCGTTCGCCGGGACGGTCAGTCTCGACATGCGCAACCTCGACCGGGTCGTCGAGGTGGACGCGACGAGCCGCGCCGCGCGCATCGAGGCGGGCATGCGCGGCCCCGCAATCGAAGCGGCGCTGAGGCCCCACGGCCTGACGCTCCGCCACTTCCCGCAAAGCTTCGAGCATTCGACGCTCGGCGGCTGGATCGCGACCCGCTCGGGCGGCCATTTCGCCACCCGCTACACGCATATCGACGACTTCGTCGAGAGCGTGAGGACGGTGACGCCGGCAGGCGTCATGGAGTCGCGCCGCCTGCCCGGTTCCGGCGCGGGACCGAGCCCCGACCGCCTGATGATCGGCTCGGAGGGCGCGCTCGGCGTCATCGTCGAGGCCTGGATGCGGCTGCAGGGGCGCCCGCGCTTCCGCGCCGACGCGGTGTTCGGCTTCCCCGATCTCTTCGCCGCCGCCCGCGCCGTGCGGGCGGTCTCGCAGGCCGGCCTCTATCCGTCGAACCTGCGCGTCATCGACAACGACGAGGCCGGAACCTATGGGGTCAATCATGGCGAAGAGAGCGTCCTCGTGCTCGCCTTCGAGTCCTCGGATCATCCGGTTCACCCGTGGATGGAGCGCGCGATCGAGCTCATGGCCGACCACGGCGGTCGCCGGCACGAGAGCGAGGACGCCGGACAGCGCTGGCGCATGGCCTTCATCCGCATGCCCTACGGGCGCGAGCTCACCGTCCCCATGGGCGTCATCAACGACACGTTCGAGAGCGCGATCACCTGGGACCGGTTCGAGAGCTTCCACGGCGCCGTGCGCGCGGCGACCGAGGCCGCAGTCAAGGAGGCGACGGGCAATCGGGGCGTCGTGTCGACCCGCTTTACCCACGTCTATCCCGACGGGCCGGCGGTCTATTACACGTTCAGCGTCAAGGGCGACCCGAGCCGGCTCGTCGAGCAATGGCGCGCCATCAAGACCAGCGCCTCCGACGCGCTGATCGCCGCCGGCGGCACGATCACCCACCATCACGCCGTCGGACGCGACCACATGCCCTGGTACGTTCAGCAGCGCCCGGCCCTCTTCGGCGCGGCGCTCGCCGCGGCCAAGCGGGCTCTCGATCCCGCCGGCGTGATGAACCCGGGCGTGCTCATTCCGTAGCGTTCGGCATGGCAAGGAGCCCTACCCGATCCATTCGAAGCCGCCCTCGTCGAACACGATCGCCCGGCCCTGGACGATGGGCGCATCGACCGCGACGCCTTGCGGAACGCCTGCGATGAGGGTCATGAGCGCCCGCGCGACGCCGCCGTGCGAAACGACGAACGCGTCGGCGGCGAGCGTCTCGAGCCAGGCGCCGACGCGCGTCGCCAGCGTCGCGTAGCTTTCCCCGCCGGGCGGCGCGAACCCCCACTTTTCGGCGCGGCGCTGAGCGAGCCCCTTCCGGTCGCGCGCCTTGACCTCGGGCCAGGTCAGGCCTTCCCAGCGACCGAAGCTGAGCTCTTTCAGCCGCGGATCGAGGCGGTAGCGCTCCGGCGCGAGCCCCATCGCGCTGCGTGCGAGCTCCATAGTCTCTCGCGCCCGCTGCAAGGGCGAGGAGACGAACGAGCCGGCGGCGTCGAGGCGGTCGATCTCGTCCCCGATCCGGAGACTGAGCGTCCGCCCGAGTGCGGTCGCCTGCTCGCGCCCGCGGGCGTCGAGCGGGATGTCGCGCTGCCCCTGAAGCCGGTTCTCGGCGTTGAAGGCCGTCTCGCCGTGGCGAACAAAGATGAGGCGGTAGGGAAAGGTGGACAAGAACGGCGGCCCTGCGGGAAAAGGGTTCCCAACGCCCGCCGATTTGCTTTACTCGGCCGCATCAGGCAAGGGGCGGGACGTTCGCGGCATGATCTGGCTCGTCGACCACCCGCTCGTGTTCTTCGGCGCGACGCTGCTTCTTTTCCTCGGCGCGACGAGGGTCGGCGTGCTCGCCCGTCTCCACGGGCACAAGCTTACCGCAACCGAGCGCGCGGAGTTCGATCTCGTCCGCAACGCGATCTTCACGCTTCTCGGGCTCGTCATCGGCTTCGCCATCGCGATGGCGGTCAGCCGATATGATCTGCGCAAGGGTCTCGAGGAATCGGAGGCCAACGCCATTGGCACGGAATACCTCCGCCTCGACCTTCTGCCCCCCGAGACGGCCGCGACTGCGCGGGCGCTGCTCAAGACCTACGTCGACCAGCGCATCGCCTACTACGGCCTCCGCGACCCGGTCGAAGGGGCTGCGAACGCCGCCGAGACGGCACAGACGATGAACGCCCTTTGGGCCGCTGTCTTGCCGGAGAGCCGGGCTCATCAAAACGCAGTGACGGCGCTCGTCGATTCCGGCATGAACGACGTGCTCAATTCCTACGGATACACGGTCGCTGCGTGGCGGAACCGGCTTCCGATCGAAGTCTGGCTCCTCATCATCTTTGTCGCGGTCGTTTGCAATGTCCTGATTGGATTCGGCGCAGAGAAACTGTCCCTGGCGACGCAAGGCGTTCTGCCCTTGACCGCATCGCTCGCGATCCTGCTCATCGCCGACGTCGAAGGCCCGCACAACGGCTTCGTACGAGTGCATCCGGAGAACCTCATCGACGTCAGGACCACGATAGCGCCCGGCTGACCGAAGCGCGTCAGCGTCACTCAGGCGCCGGCCTTAGGCCCCAGCGGTCCGCGAGCGCGAGACACTCGGCGAACGGCGCCACCCCTTCGGTCGTCGAAACCGCGCGCATCGAGGCCGCGGCCGCGGAATGCGCGAGGCGCAAGGCCTCGGCGATCGGCCAGCCCTGGTGCAAGCCGTAGAGCATCCCCGCCGCGAAGGCGTCGCCCGCCCCGTTGACGCCAGCGATCTCGGACGCGGGCATGGCGACCGATCCCAAGGCGGCAAACGCCTCTGCACGCCCGCCCGCGAGGGCGCCCTCCGGGAAGTGGACGACGACCCACGCCAGCGGACCCGCCGCGAGCGTGCGCCCGATCGCTCGCCTCACCGCCTTGACGTCGGTCGACCCGTCGGCGCGGCGGGTCGCGACGCCGGCGAGCGCGCCGATCTCGAAATCGTTGACGATGAGGGTGTCGAGGTACGGCAGGCACGGCCGGCCGAGTTCGGCGAGGCGTTCAGCCGTCGTGGTCATCATCTCGAGATTGGTCAGGAGGCCCGCCTCCTTCGCCGCGCTGAGCACGGCCTCCCAGCCGTTGGCGCGCCCGCGCCAGGGGCTGTCCATCGCCCGATGCGCGCCCGGCAAGCCGAGATGGAGAAAGCGAGCGCGCGTCGAGGAGAAATCGAAATGGTCCGGCGTCATCGCCGCGCCGACGCCGGCGTGAAAGAAATGGGTGCGGCGGCCGGTGTCGAGCACGTTGACCGCGTCCACGCTCATCGTCGCGCCGCCCGGAAGCGAGCGGAGGCCGCCGCAGTCGACGCCGCGCGCCTCGCACTCAGCCCGGATGAACCCGCCGAGATCGTCGTCTCCGACGACCCCCATTGTCTCGACCGGAAAGGCTGGATCGAGCCGCTTGAGGTCGATCGCCATGTTGTAGCCCGATCCGCCTCCCTGGCGGTCGATCCTCACGATCTCGGTGACGGTGTCCTGCTCGGGCCATCGCCCGATCGACTTGTTGAAGTCGACGCAGAACGTCCCCGCCGAGAGCACACCCCTTCGCGGGCTCGTGTCGTCCTTAGCCATGCAGAAGGGGGGCTTCGGTGATCTCGCGGTCTGCGGCGAAGGTTCTTGACGGCTTCAGACCCTTGCGACGGAGCGCGTCATGATAGTCCTCGACCGCCTCGGACGGGGTGAGCGCGCCGTCCGACACCGCGCGCATCAATCTCACGACGTCGAGAGGCGACTCGGCAAGATTGATCTTGCGGCCAAAGAGCGCAACCCGCGCCCCATACTTCTGCGCCTGGCAGACGAGTTCGAAACAGTCGCGCGTCGTGCCCGCGCCGCCGCCGAGCACGCCGACCACGAGCCCCGGATCGAAGGCGACAAGCTCCTCGAGCGCCTTTGGACCGTTGTAGGCGATCTTGAGGAACCGCGGACGCTCGATCTCCGTCAGCCCCGCAAGACAGCGCACGATCGCGTCGTTGACGAAGGCCGGAACCACGTCCGGATCGAGATTTGCGTCGATGTTGGGATTGAAGACCTCGAGGAAGTAGGAAAAGCCGGCGGCCGCCGCGTCTTCGCGGAAGTCGCGGAAGGCTTCGAGCGAGACGATGTCGGCGGCGATGTCATTGGTGAAGGTGATCGAGTAGAGAGCGAGATTGGTCAGCGCCTTGGCGCGCTGGAGCGACGCCGTGCGGAACGGCCGGGAGGGCGCATGGTGATAGGTCGCGCCGCGCAGCCGCCATATGTCGGTCGTGTCGTTGCCGCGGATCGCCGGCTTCACCTTCGACCCGGCGAAAGCGTTTCGCTCCGTGAGCTTTTCGAGGTTGCTGACCGACGTCAACATGATGTCGACCACGTCCTGCCGGATGACTGTCTCGATCGACTGGAGAAACTCCTCACGGCTGTGGAATCGGCCGGCGCCCTCGCGGGTGGCGCCGACCGCGTGAAGGCCCGGTCCCATGTCGGGATCCTTGGCGTCCGCGATTATGAAGTCGGTGCGCTTCCCCATGCCCGCGCGAATGCGCGCGAGCTTGTCGTCGAGACGAGTCATCGGGCCCTCCGCCTTGCGGCCCATGGACTATAGACCCGCGAACCGGCGTGGCAACGGTCGCAATCGGTGGGCTCAGCCTCTCGCGCGCGGCTCTCGTCGATGTCCGGGGCGGCAAGGGTCGAAAGCGCGGCAAGGTGTAAAGTTGCGCACAAATCGGACTTTGGCGCTCCGGCTTGTCAAGACCGCCGATTGGTGATGAGTGGGACCGCCCCGGGCGACGGAAACCCGCCGAGCCGCACGGGCCTCTGGGAGAGCACAGGCGTCGAATGCGCAGGATCGTGAGGCGGATTGCGAAGGTCATCCTTGTCGCAGCGCCGGTCGCCTATTTCCTTCCGAAGATCTTTCTCCTCTATGCGATCTGCGGGATCTACGACGTATCGCGCAACGGCGAGCGGACGGCCGAGCTCATCGGGCGGTATTTCCTTGGCAACGGCGTCGTCGCCTGGCTGCTGTCGCCGCTCAATGTCTTGCTTGACCTGCTTTCGCTTCCCTACATCAACAGGGGCGTCTACCGGCTTTCGGATCTGCCGGAGGAACACCAGAGAGAGATCTCCCGGCTGATCGACGCGGCGGGCAGCCGCAATCTCGTCCCGCAACTCGAGCAGGCCGCGGCGGTCGGCAAGCGCAGCATGTTCTTCTTCAAGTGGTACGGAACGAACCTGGAGACGGTCGCCAAGGTGCCGGAATTTCACGATGACTTCCGATACATTACGACGATCGGCGTCTCGGCGTTCAACCGGAAGCAGTCCACTTCGAAACATTTCGGGCCGCTGAGGGCGACGCTCCGCGTGCTCTACAATCTCAACGACGTCATCGACGATTCCGCCTTTATCGTCGTCGGCAGGACCACACAGTACTGGCGTGACGAAAAGCTCTTCATCTTCGACGACACGCTCCAGCACCAGTCGTTCAACGAATCCGACCGGGTGCGCTACAACCTCTTCGTCGACATCGTCCGCCCCACCCCGTGGCCCGGTTTGTTCAAGACCTTCGTGCGCGTGATCGGCGTCCTCATGTCGAAGGGCGCAAACAGGTTCTTCTACTCCCGCTGGAACGTGTTCAAGAACTCCGCAAGGCACGTGAGCCGGTCACGTCGTCGCGCCGCCTTCGTTGCGGCGCGCAAGCGAGGCGGCTAAAGGAGGGCATTGTTCCGGCGCCCGGTCCGGATCGTCAGGCAGACGACCCATCATGACAAAAAGATTGCGCATCCTCATCGTCGGCGCGTCGGGGGTTCTCGGCCGCGCGGTCGTTGCCGAACTCGGGCCCCGCCACGACATCGTGACCGCGGGCTCGAAGTCGGGCGACGTCCGGGTCGACATCGCCGACCCGGCGAGCATCGCTTCGGGACTGGAAGCCGCGGGCGCGCTCGACGCGGTCGTCTGTTGCGCAGGCTCGGTCAATTTCCCGGCCCTCGCCGATGTGAGGCCAGCGCGCATCCAGGAATCGGCTTACGGGCTCGGCCTCGCCAACAAGCTCATGGGCCAGGTCAACCTGGCGCTCGCGGCGCGCGACCGGCTCGCCGACCGCGGCTCGATCACGCTCATTGCCGGCGTGCTGTCGCGGACGCCGATCGCCGCGGGCTCCTCGGCGAGCATGGTCAACGCGGCGATCGAGGCCTTTGTGATGGCCGCGGCCATCGAGCTGCCGCGCGGACTTCGCGTCAACGCCGTCAGCCCGACCGTGTTCGAAGAGTTGATGACCGAGTACGGACCCTTCTTCCGCGGCTTCGATCCGGTGCCGGTCGAACGCGCGGCGCGCGCCTTCAGCCGTAGCGTCGAGGGCCTCGAAACGGGCAAGACCTATCGGATCGTATGACGGTTCGATGAGAGCCTTCTTCATCTATGTCGCGCTGGCGCTGATGACGCTCGCCGTCTTCGCCCTCTGGCCGGGGCTCGATCTAGCGGCCTCGCATCTGTTCTTCGACGGCGGCGGATTCATCGGGCAGAGCGGGCTCGATAAATTCGGCCGCGACTTCTTTCGCGTGACCCCTTTCATCGTGCTCGCGCTCTACGGGCTCTTGTGGCTCCTGCGGCGTTCCGGGCGCTGGCGCTTCTGGGCGCCGGGCGGGCGCGCCATGATCTTCCTCATCGCAACGATCGCCATCGGCCCCGGCCTCGTCGTCAATCTCAGCCTCAAGGACCACTGGCACCGGCCGCGTCCGATCAACACCCAGCCGTTCAACGGCGACGCCGAATTCAAGCCTTGGTACGACGACGGGGGCGCGTGCAGGAAGAACTGCTCTTTCGTCTCTGGCGAGGCTGCGACCGGCTTCTGGATGGTCGCCCCCGCCAGCGTTCTGCCGCCGCCCGCGCGCGGACCAGCGCTCGTCGCCGCTCTCGCCTTCGGCGTCGGCGCAAGTCTCCTGCGCATGGCTTTCGGCGGCCATTTCCTGTCAGACGTCCTGCTCGGCGGACTCGTCACGCTCATCATCGTCGAAATCGCCCGAATGCTGATCTGGCCGCGCGGCGAAGATCCGTCCGCGCCCGAGGCGGAGGGTGCGTCCGCGGCGGAAGTGGTCGAGGCCGCGCTACGGGACCGGCCGATCTGAAGGCGCGTTCAGCCGGGTTGCGCGCGTTCGCGCCGCCGCTATAAGTCGCCCGCGCCCACGAAAGCAGGCCCGCCCTGCCGCAACGGCGTTCCCGCAACGCCTCCGCCTCGAAGAGTTCCTCCGACCGATGTCCAAGTCCAAGATCAAGCGCGTCGTCCTCGCTTATTCGGGCGGCCTCGACACTTCGATCATCCTCAAGTGGCTGCAGGAGACCTACGGCGCCGAGGTCGTGACGTTCACCGCCGATCTCGGTCAGGGAGGGGAGATCGAGCCGGCGCGCGCCAAGGCGGAGATGCTCGGCATCAAGCCTGAGCACATCTTCATCGAGGACCTGCGCGAGGAATTCGTGCGCGACTACGTCTTTCCGATGTTCCGCGCCAACGCCCAGTACGAGGGCCTCTATCTGCTCGGCACCTCGATCGCGCGGCCGCTGATCGCCAAGCGACTCGTCGAGATCGCGCGCGATGTCGGCGCCGATGCGATCTCCCATGGCGCGACCGGCAAGGGCAACGACCAGGTGCGCTTCGAGCTCTCGGCCTATGCGCTCGAGCCGGACATCAAGGTGATCGCGCCGTGGCGCGAATGGAGCTTCGCCTCGCGCACCGCGCTCATCGACTACGCCGAGAAGCACCAGATCCCGATCCCAAAGGACAAGCGCGGCGAGGCCCCTTTCTCGACCGACGCCAACCTTCTCCACACCTCCTCCGAAGGCAAGGTGCTCGAGGACCCGGCCGAGGAGACGCCGGGCTACGTCTATTCGCGCACGATCGATCCCGAGAGCGCGCCCGACAAGGCGACGATCGTCGAGATCGGCTTCGAGAAGGGCGATCCCGTCAGCATCGACGGCAAAGCCCTGAGTCCGGCGGCGCTGCTCGCCGCGCTCAACACGCTCGGCCACGACAACGGGATCGGCCGGCTCGACCTCGTCGAGAACCGCTTCGTCGGCATGAAGTCGCGCGGCATGTATGAGACGCCCGGCGGCGCGATCCTGCTCGTTGCTCACCGCGCCATCGAGTTGATCACGCTCGACCGCGGCGCAGCCCATCTCAAGGACGAGCTCATGCCGAAATACGCCGAGCTCGTCTACAACGGCTTCTGGTTCGCGCCGGAGCGCGAGCTTCTGCAGACGCTGATCGACAGGAGCCAGGAGCTTGTCACCGGGCGGGTTCGGCTCAAGCTCTACAAAGGCGGCGCCTACGTGGTCGGCCGCGACAGCCCCCATTCGCTCTACGACCAGGACCTCGTGACGTTCGAGGAAGGCGCCGTCGCCTACGACCACAACGACGCGGCCGGGTTCATCAAGCTCAACGCGCTGCGCCTACGCACTCTCGCCAAGCGGCGGAAGAAGGCGGCGAAGAGCTGACATTCGACGGCGGTTCGGCCCGGTTTTCCAGGCCGTCGAGGCAAGCCGTAGCGGCTCGGTCGCCGTCGACCGTCGCGGGCCGCGACATCCGCCTGCTTCGTGAGCACGGCGCCCCACCGAAATATGCCCGACGGCCTTCCGCCGCCGCCAGCATCCGGGTGGTCTCCCGAGGCTGTTGCACAGGCGTCACATTCCCGCGTCAAACACCGGCTGGCGTGGCGAAATCCAACTCGTGTCGGGCCGCCCACGCGCGCTCGGGGGCGCGCCGACCATGGCGACCAAAGGCGGAAAAGACCTGGAAGAGCTCGTTGCTCTGCTCGCCGAAGTGCAGGGGCTTCGCGACGACGTCGAGACGAAGGGCGCGGAGCTCAGGCGCGAATGGGGCGCGCCCGCCGAACTGGCCTCGTCGCGGGCGGCGAACCTGTCGCACTACATTGCGCTCCGGGGCCGCGACCTTACCGAGCTTCAGATGAGGCTCGCGGCGCGGGGCCTCTCCTCGCTTGGCCGGAGCGAGGCCAAGGTCGCCGCGACCCTCGACGCGCTGATCGTCACGCTCAAGCGCCTCACAGGCGAGACGAACGTCCCCTATCCCGACCCCGCGGTCGCCCGCGCCAGCGCCTCGGAGCTCGAGGCCGAAGCCACGCGGATTTTCGGCCCGCGGCCTAAAGGCGCGCCGAAAGCCCGCGTCATGGCGACGCTGCCGCCCGAGGCCGCGAGCGAGCCCGAGCTCATCGACAATCTGATCGCAGCCGGCATGGATTGCGCCCGCATCAACTGCGCGCACGACGACGCCGAGGCGTGGGGGAAAATGGTCGCGCGGGTGCGTGACGCGTCCGCCCGGCACGATCGCCCGTGCACGATCCTCATGGATCTCGGCGGCCCGAAGTGCCGCATCCAGCGCGTCAAGGCGCCGCCGAAGACGCGCCTCGTGCGCGGCGACCGCGCGACGCTGATCGACGAGTTGAGGGAGAAGACCAAAGATCCGATCGCCTTCTCCCTCAACTTCCCCGAAATCGTCGATCAGCTCGCCGTCGGCGCGGACGTGTTCATCGACGACGGAAAGGCCGCCGCGAGAGTCGTGTCGAGGACGCCGGGGCGGGCGGAGATCGAGGTCTACGCGGCGCGCGAGAAGGGCGTGCGGCTCAAGCCCGGCAAGGGGATCAACTTTCCCTCGACCGAGGTCGAACTGCCGCCGCTGACCTCGAAGGATTTCCGCGATCTCGACTTCGTCGCCGAACACGCCGACCTCGTCGGCTTCTCCTTCGTGCAGCGCACCGACGACATCGAGCTCCTTCAGGACCACCTCGTGGCCCGCGCGCCCAAACGCGCGCCGCACGGGATCGTGCTCAAGATCGAGACGCCGCTTGCCGTGCGCAACCTGCCGCGGCTCATTCTGCAGTCGGCCGCCCACAACCCGACCGCGGTGATGATCGCCCGCGGCGATCTCGCCGTCGAGCTCGGCTTCGCGCGCCTGACGGAGATGCAGGAGGAGATCCTGTGGCTCTGCGAGGCGGCGCACACGCCGGTCGTGTGGGCGACCCAGGTGCTCGACAACTACGTGCGCGACGGCGTCGCGAGCCGGGCCGAGATGACCGACGCCGCGACCGCCCATGGCGCCGAATGCGTCATGCTGAACAAGGGCCCCTACCTCGCCGAGGGCGTCGCCTTCCTGCGCGACGTGCTCGTCCGGATGGACCGGCACTTCTCCAAGAAGTTCGTCCGCTTCGGCTCGCTCAAGGCCTGGAAGTAGGCGTCGCCTCGAGGCGCCGCTCCTTGCGGACGAGGTTCGAGGCGCTCGATTGACGGGCGCCTCGGACGAGATCGATGAAGATGGGCGCGATTCAGCAACTCGCACCCAAAAAGGAAGAGCGGCGCGGCAGGACGGCTGCGCCCCAAGCCCTTACTCCGCCCGCGGCGGTTCGGTCCGCGGCTCGGACTCGACGGTGCGGCGCCGGTCGGCCATGAAGGCGTCGAACTCGGCGCGGTCCTTCGCGGCGCGCAGGCGCGTCAGGAAATCCTTGAACTCGCGCTCTTCGTCCTCGAGACGCTTCAGCGTGTCGGCGCGATAATCGTCGAAGGCGCGGTTGCCGCTGGACGGCGGAGCGAACCAGTCGCGGCCGCCGAAGACGCCGTCCATCCTCGAGCGGGCGCGCTCCATCTTGCGCTCCATCCTGTCCTGCATGCGGGCCATCTTGCGCTCCCAACGGTCCGCGCCGTGTTCCCAGGTCATCGGTCCACTCCCTGCGGCGATGCTTTGACGTGAGCAAAAATGCCTTCTTCGCGAAACGAAGAAAACGAGCATCAGGAGTCCGAGCGGCCACCACCACAGGAACCCCAGAATTGTCAGAACGAGAGCCATGGCGTATTCCCCGTGTGAATGTAATGAACATTAACTTCAAACGTTCGCCGTTGTCAAGAGACCGTTAACGACGGAGGAGCGCCAATCAGCCATAATCGCACCGACGCGGGCGGCTTCGCCTTCCACCGATGCCGCAGATCGCCGGCGCGCTCACCGCGCCCCGAGGCCGCGCAGGTAAATCAGCACATTCGCCTCGAGAAGCTCCTCGGGCCGCATCGGCGTCGGGCGCCGCGCGCCGTCGCCGCGGCCGAAGAGCGAGGCGACGCCATGGGCCATCGCCCAGACATGCAGGGCGACCATCAGCGCCGGCGGCCGCTTGCCTTCGGGCATGGAGGCGGAGACCTTCTCGGCTGCGCTCCTGAGGACCGCGAAGGCCCGCTCGCCCGCCTGGCGCAATTCGGGATTGGCCGCGGTCGGAACTCCGGCCTCGAACATCGCCGAATAGAACGCGGGCTCGTCGCGGGCGAACGTGAGATAGGCCCCGCCGAGGCGGTCGAGCGCGGCGAAGGCGTCCGGGCGCCCGTCGTCCCAGCCTCTCGCGAGCGCCGCCTCGAATCGTTCGAAGCCGCGCAGCGCCACGCTCTGCATGAGTTCGTCGCGATCTCGGAAATGCCGGTAAGGGGCGGCGGCGCTGACGCCGGCGGAGCGCGCGGCGTCAGCAAAGGTGAAGCCCGCGACGCCCTTGGCGGCGATCAGCGCGAGCGCCGCCTCGATCAGCGCCTCGCGCAGATTGCCGTGGTGGTAGCCGCGCCGCGCGTCGCCTTCGCCGTCCCCTGACCTGCGCCAATTCATGTTAAAGGGCTTTACATGAGAGCGGCGGCAAAGTCGACGGATGCGACGCCAGCCTAAAGGATCCTAATGACATCGCCGCCGATCAGCGGCGCTGCGGCGGCGTGGAGCTTCTTGTCCGCAGTGACGAACTGACAGCCGGCGTGCATCGCAAGGGCGACGTAGATGCAATCGTAGACTGGGTGGTCCATGTGAACGGCGAGACCGGCGGCCATCTCGATCAGATCGCGTGTCCGCGTGACCGCGACGGGCGCGGCGGCAAGCGCATCGATCCTGACGGTATAGGCTTCGTTTGTCAGAAGCCGTCTGCGCCTGAGCCCCCAGAGGACGTTGGCCACTTCGGCGAAGAACAGATCCGGCGCGAGCAGGTCATGTCCCTGCAGTGCGCGGGCTTCGACCGACCCCGTCTCATCGACGAACCATTTGACCGCAACGCTCGCGTCGACGACGAACTTCATCGGTTGTCGCGATCCTCGCGGATCATCGCCGTGGTGTCGACGCCGGCGGGCAGGCGCACTTCCCTGCGGAACGCGTCCACCTGATCCCAGAACGTCCTGCGTCCGGGCGTCAGCGCCTCGCGCAGGATCTCCCGATGCTCGGCCTCCATCGAGCGTCCGTGCTCGGCGGCTCGGCGCTTCAGCGCGGCCACCAGCTCTGGGTCGAGCTTGCGAACCATCAACTGGGTGAGCACTTGCGCCTCCAATGCTAGCAGATTGCAAGCATTGTAAGCATGAAGGCCTTTCATTTCAATAACGCGAGGGCGCGCTCGGCGAAGCCCCGAGGCGACGCTTATCCGCCATGCTTCCTGCGGGTCGCCGCCGCCTTGCGCGCGGACGCTTTGCGGTCCTCGCCTGTTCGGCCTGTCCTCGGCGCCTTGCCAAGCTCCTTCCAGCCCGCCTCCGTCATATCGACGCCGTAGTGCTGCGCGGCCTTTTTGATGTTGGCGAAGGCCTCATCGCGCTCCTCGTCCGAGACGCCGGTCGTCTGGTCGAATCGGGCGATGGCGTTGCGGACATGGGCAGCGTCGGTCATCGGCTCCTTTCGCTTGCCCGGGAAGGCGAAGACGCTGTCGGGCAGATCGCTGCGCTCGGTGAGTTCGCCGTGCTTCTCGTGCGGTTTCCAGGTCGTTCGCATGTTCGGTCTCCAGAAGAAACGTCCGCGCCGGGCCGGGTTCGACCGCCGGCGCACGGGTAGAACGCGCATCGCGGGCAAGTGTCGCCGGATTTCATGCGGAAAACGTGGCCGATATCGCCCCTACTTTCTCAACGCCCGCGCGATCGCGGCGGCGGCGAGCGCAAGCAGGATCAGGAGCCCGAACGCCATTCGCAGGCCGAAACCTTCCGCGACGGCGCCGATGGCGGCTGGCCCCGCGAGAAAGCCGGCGTAGCCAGCGGTCGCCGCCATCGCGACGCCGGCGGCGGGCGCGGCGGTCAGCGCGGCCGCGGCGCTGAACACAGCCGGAACGCCGTTCGAAAGGCCGAGGCCGACAAGCGCCAGACCGACGGCGGTCGCGGCCGTGTTCGGCACGGCGACGGCAAGCCCCAGCCCGGCGGCCGCGAGCATCGCGCCGTAGCCGACCACCCGGGCGCGCCCGAGCGCGCGCACCGCGGCGTCGCCCGCAAGCCGGCCCGCGACCATCGCGACCGAGAAGGCGGCGTAGCCGACCGCGACGAGGTTCGCCGGCGCGCGCACGACGTCGGCGAGATAGACGCCGCTCCAGTCGGCCATCGCGCCCTCGGTGACGAAAAAGAGCGCCGCGATCGCGCAGAGCGGCAGCGCGGCGCGGACGGGCGTCGCCAGCGCGACGGGCGCGGACGGGGCCAGCGCGCCGTCGCTCAGCGCCGGGCCGGCCGCCAGCGCCAGCACGAGCGCAATCGCCGCGGCTGCGGCCAGCATCTCCGAGGGTCCCCCGCCCACGAGCGCCGCGCCGAGCGCCGCCCCGCCAAGCCCGCCGAGGCTGAAGCCCGCATGAAACGACGACATGATCGCCGCGCCCCAGCGACCCTCGACCCGGCTGGCATGCGCGTTCATCGTGACGTCGAGCAGGCCGGTCGCAAGCCCGAGCGCGAAGGCGGTCGCTGAGAAGACCGCGAAGCTTGCCGCGAAGGCAGGCGTCAGAAGCGCAACTGCATAGAGGACGGCTGCAACCCGCGTCGCCTTCGCTGCGCCGATGCGGCTCGCGAGCGCGGTCGCGAGCACCATCGCGATCACCGCGCCGACCGCCGCGGCAAACAGGGCGAGCGCCAGCGATCCGTCGGAGAGCGCGAGCCTCGACTTGAACGCCGGGATCGCCACCGACCACACGCCCGCGCCGACGCCGAGCAGGAGAAAGACCGCGGTGACCGCGGCGCGCTCGCGCCACGCGGCGGCTCGGGACGGCGACGCTAGAGCCACACGGTCTTGCATGAAACCGGCCTCAATCGTCGAACCGCTCGACCTGCCTTCATCACGCTACCCTCCCCCTTCCCGGCATTCATGCCGCGCGCTCCGCCGCCGCGTCGGCGCGCGTCACCTTGACGCCGGCCGCGACGAAGGGCGTGAGCGCCGCTTCCGGCGCGTCCCGTTCGACGACGAGCCTGGAGAGCGCCGCCGCAGGCACAACGAAGAACGGCGCGGCTGTCGCGAGCTTGTCGGTCGTGACCGCCGCGACGACGGCTGCTGCCCGAACTCGCGACGAGGCGCTTGAATTCGGCCTCCTCGGCGCCGAAGGCCGCGACGCCTGCCTCTGCGTCAACCGCGCAGGCGCCGAGAAAGGCGAGATCGACGCGGATTTCGCTTGCGTCCCGGAAGGCCCGCGCGCCGAGCGCGGCGCCCGAACGCGGATCGACGCGGCCACCGATCAGCACGAGTTCCAGGCCGGCCGTCCCGGCGATCGCCGCGGCGAGGCTCGGCGCGTTGGTGACGACGGTCAGCCCGAGATCGACCGGCAGGGCGCGCGCGATTGCGAGATTTGTCGTACCGGCGTCGATGAACAGCGTCGATCCGGCCCTGGCCAGCCGCGCAGCAGCGCGGCCGAGCGCGCCCTTACGCTCCCGCGCCTCGTTCTCCCGCGTCTCGAGGCTGCCCGAGGCGGGCGAAACGGGAAGCGCGCCGCCGTAGACCCGTCGGCATAGACCGGCCGCGGCGAGATCGCGCAGGTCGCGCCGGATCGTGTCCTCGGAGGCGTCGAAGGCGCGCGCGAGATCCGCTGCAACCACACGCGTCCCGCGCGCCAGAAGCGTGAGGATCGCCTCCTGGCGTTCGGCGGGAAGGGTTGAGAGGATGGTTCTATTCGTCATAATCGTGCATAATCATCCATAATCCGGCTTTAGACGCAAGGGCACAATTTCTGCTTCTGCGATTTCCTCGGAGTGTCGCGCCACCTCGATGCTTTTTATCAGAATAACACGCTTTAGCATTCTCTTAAAGAGAAACTACAAAACGCGTCGCTTTGCAGCCGGTTAGACGGAGATCGCGGGACGCGCACGGGGGTCGGCGCGAGCCACATGGGGCGGAAGGGGGTCGCCAGGGGCCGCTTGCGGGCTCGAAATAACAGGGAGACTTTTCGTCCGTATCAGGGAGGGTTTCGTGCGGAGCAGCGCATGTTTTTGCACGAACAGGGGCGGTTTTGCGGGGAAATGGCAATCACGGATCATGGCGGGGCGCGGCCGATTTCACCCGCCTGACCCCCTCCCCCGGACGCGCTCGCGCCGCCGCGCCGGTTCACAAACAGGGATAACCAAGTTCTCCCGAGCGGGAAGCGGCCGGCGCGGTCAGTCCCGCGCCGCCAGAGCCTGCGTTTCGGAAGGGGTGGCTTTCAGCGCCCGGGCGATGATGCGGCCGACTTTGGCGGTCAGAAGCACCGTCGCAAGGATGCCGACGCCGAGCAAGGCGCCGCCGATCCAGTTCTGGGCGACCGCAGAGCGCACCCCGCTCGCTGCGAGGTCGCCGACCACGACATAGCCCAGGAGCGCCGGCAGGGCCGCCAGCGTGCCGACGATATAGTCGCGAAAGGACACTTTCGAGAGGCCGAGGAGATAGCTCGTCAGCACGAACGGCGCCGCCGGGGAAACGCGCATGAGGCAGACAATCCGCCAGCCCTGCCGGCCGAGAGCCTCGTCGAACGCGCCGGCGCGGGCGCGTCCGCCGACCCAGCGCTTGATGAGAGGACGAACCAGCGAGCGGCTGAGGAGAAACGTCACAGTCGCCCCGACCAGCAGCGTCGCCGACGAGAGCCCGAAACCCATGCCGACGCCGAGCGTCGCGCCAGCCGCGATGGCGAGCGCCGACGCCGGCAGGATGCCGATGACGAGCGCCAGAAGCTGGGCGGCGGCGAGGTGAGCGCCGCTGACGTGATAGGCCCAGTCGGGAACCGCGGCGAGGCCCGCCGACAGAAGCGCCGAGGGATGCGTCAGCGCGTCCATGAGCGCGGGCTCCGTCATCTGGGGCTGCCTTCAAGCAAGGGCGAGCGCACCAGTCCCATTCGATGCAGGCGGTACTCGAGGGCTGTTCCCAGCACGCCGAAGCCGTAGGTCACGCTGCGGCGAAAGTTGATCGAAGAGGCCTCCTTGAAATAGCGAGTGGGGCATGAAATCTCGCCGATCCTGAGGCCCCAGGCGACCGCCATCGCAATCGCCTGATTGTCGAAGACGAAATCGTCGGAGCAGCGTTTGAGCGGCAGCGTCTCGAGCGCGCGGCGGTTCCAGGCGCGATAGCCGGTATGATACTCCGACAATTTCTCGCCGAGCAGGACGTTCTCCACGAAGGTCAGCGCGCGATTCGCCACGTACTTGTAGAGCGGCATGCCCCCCTCGAGCGCGCCCTTGCCCAAGATCCGCGACCCGAGCACGACGTCGTATTCTCCGGAAACGATCATCGAGGCCATCGCCGGCACGAGTCGGGGGAATACTGGTAGTCGGGGTGCAGCATGACCACGACGTCGGCGCCCAGTTCGAGCGCCGCGGCGTAGCAGGTCTTCTGGTTGCCCCCGTAGCCGCGATTCTCCTCGTGCAGCAGCGTATGGATCCCAAGCGAGCGCGACAAGGCGACCGTGTCGTCGCGGCTCGCGTCGTCGGTCAGAATGATCTCGTCGACGACCTCGCGCGGGAGCGCGTCAAGCGTCTGGCGGAGCGTCTTTTCAGCGTTGTAGGCCGGAAGCACGACAACGATCTTCTGACCTTCAAGCAATGATTTCTCCGATGGACTTCCGCGTGAGCGCCTACTTTATCAAGATGAAGGAAGTTTGTATCCAACAGGCTCGAGGGCGCTAAACTTGAGTTAACTTGTTGTCCTCCGCACTCGGGACGTCAACGACCGGCATTTTGGATTTTCCGCAGGGGCATCCGTGAGGGCCTGCGGTCGTTTTTGTCATAGAGTTTTCGGCGGCCCGGCCGGGGTCAATTGAAACCCTAAGCAAACGCTGCCACGCCGACAGGCCGGAGTTGGCGGGCGGGCGACAAATGGCCACGAACCCTTTCGGACGTCAACGGCGCCGCGTCGATCGCATGCAGGATTTACCACGGCGCGGCCCACGGGAAGGCCACCCGGTCGACGGCGGGGCCTGACTCCAGCGACGATCGCGTAGGCCACGGGATGGCGCCCTCTCCGGCACGGGAATGGCGCACCTCTCCCATGCGGCGAACCGGACACGCGTTGTTGTCAATGCGGTCCTGCGCTGGTACCCAGCCCGAACGTGGGAGCGGCCTGTCCCGTTGATCTTGGCGCGCGGAGATGCGGATGCTCAAAGCGGATGTCGCGAACGGCAGTGTGGGCGTTCGTCCCGCGATCGGGACGAGTCAACTGGCGGTGAATATCCTGGCGTTCGCGCTTCTGTTCGGCGTGTTGTGGCTCATTTCGCAGCAACGTCTGATCGACCCGGATGAAGGCCTCTATGCGCTGACCGCGAAACTGGTCAGCCAGGGTCAGCTTCCTTACCTCAACTTCTTCTGGCAAAACGGACCGCTGCTTCCTTTCGTTTACGGCTTCTGGATCAAGCAGTTCGGCGCGACCTACGCCTCGACCCGTATGCTTTCGGTTCTGCTGACGGCCAGCGCCGGCTTCCTGGTCTTCCTTTACGTGAGGCGGCAGACGAAAAGTCAGGCCGCTGCCTGGGTTGCGCTGGCGCTCTATATCTCCTGCGGCCTCATCGCGACGTGGTTCACCACCGTCAAGACCTATGGTCTTACGGGGGCGCTCCTGGTCGGCTGCTACGTGACGTTGTGCTGGCCGCCGGTGCGGCAGGGCTTTGCGCGGCTGGCCTTGGCCGGCGTCCTGTTTGGCCTCGCGTGCGCGACGCGGTCCTACGTGATCGTGCTCGCGCCGATCTTCGCCGCATGGATCATCGTCAAAGGGCAAAGCCTGAGCGACGCATTCCTCGGTCTTCTGCGCTTCGGTCTTGGAGGAACTGTCGGGCTCGCGCCGAGCCTTGTCCTTTTTCTGGCGTCGCCCGACGTGTTCATGTTCAACAACATCGGGTATCACGCGCTGATAACAGGCTCGGGCCTGGTCGGAGACTGGGAACAGAAGACCCGGACGGCCCTCCACCTCATGGACTTTCGAAAGGACGACGGGATCCAGGTGGTCATGCTGGGGGTCGTGTCGTTCGCGACGTTTCCCTATCTCCGGCGCGAGGGCGGAGCGGGGCTCATGGCGCTGGCGATCGCATTGGCTCTGGGCCTGGTGTCGTTGCTGCCGACGCCGACGTTCATTCAATACGACTCCCTGTGCATGCCCTTCCTGATCGTGTCGGCGACGCTCGGCGCTTTCGGCTATTTCGCCGCCGCGGACCTTTCGAGCGCGGCGCGCCGGCGGCTCAATCTCGCGGCCGGGGCCGGGATCGCGGCGTTCGCCCTCTCGGCCGTTCCGGGCCTCCTCTTCTATCTGCAGGCCTGCGACCAGTCGCCGGCGCGCATTCGAGAGGTCTCGAAGGCGATTGATCGTCTCGCCGCGCCGGGAGAGCCGGTGATCAGCTTCTGGCCCGGCTTTCTCGTCGAGAGCCAAGCCAGGGTCGTCCCGCCTTTCAACAACGAATATGGCTGGGAGGCGGGATGGCAATTGCCGCCCGAAGCGCGGCTCAAATACAAGGTCGGCAACCCTGACGAGATCGGGCAATTGCTGGCGACGCACCCATCGCGGATCGTCGTCGTCGGAAACGCCATCGTCTTCGCCACCACAGCCGACAAGTTCAAGGCGGCGCTGCGCGAGGCCGGCTACCAAAGCGTGGCGACGATGGGCGACACAGATGTTTTTGTTTACGACCAATAGCGGTCGAGAGGCGCTTCCGTCGTTGGGGATCGTCTCGATCGCAGGCGCTCAGCGCTTCGGGAACTCGAGGCCCATCGCGCGGTAACGCTCGGGGTCGTCCTGCCACGTCTCGCGCACCTTCACATGCAGGAAGAGGTGGACGGGCGCGCCGTGAGCTTCCGCAATGTCTTTGCGCGCCGCCGTGCCGATCGCCTTGATGGTCCTTCCGCCCTCGCCGATCACGATCTTGCGGTGGCCCTCGCGGGTGACGAACACGGTCTGCTCGACCCGCGCCGAGCCGTCTGCCTGGTCCTTCCACGAATCGGTCTCGACGGTCGCCTGATAGGGGAGTTCGTCGTGCAGCCGCTCGAGCAGCTTCTCGCGGGTGATCTCGGCGGCGAGCGCGCGGATCGGCGCGTCGGCGATCTGGTCCTCCGGATAGAGCCACGGCCCCTCCGGCATGAGCGCGGCGAGCCGCTCGACGAGCCGGCCGATCCCGTCGCCCGTGGCGGCGCTGATCATGAAGGTCTCGACGAAGCGTTCGGCGGCGTTGATCTGCTCGGCGAGCCCGAGCAGCCTGTCGCGCGCCACGAGATCGATCTTGTTGAGGACGAGCGCCTTCGGCTTGCGGCTCGGCTTCAAGGCCTCGAGGATCGCCGCCGTCTCTTCCGAGAGCCCGGTCGAAGCCGACTCCTTGCGCGCGTCGATCAGGAGCGCGATCGCGTCGGCGTCCGCGGCCGCCCCCCAGGCGGAGGCGACCATCGCCCGGTCGAGCCGGCGCTTCGGCTGAAAGAGCCCCGGCGTGTCGACGAAGACGATCTGCGCTTCCGCCCGGATCACGACGCCGCGCACCGTCGATCGAGTTCGTCTGGGCCTTGCGGGTGACGATCGACACCTTCTCGCCGACGAGCGCGTTGACGAGAGTGGACTTGCCGGCGTTGGGCGCGCCGATGAGCGCGACGAAGCCTGCGCGGGTTTGCGTCACGCGCTTCCCCATCGTTCGAGAAAGGCCTGCGCCGCGGCCTGCTCGGCGGCGCGTTTCGAGTTCGCTTCGCCGGTCGCGGCCTCGTAGCCCGGCAGTTCGACCCGCATGACGAAGACGGGCGCGTGGGCCGGGCCGCTGCGCTGCGTCTCCTCGTAATGGGGCGCGGCAAGCGCGCGCGCCTGCGCCCATTCCTGCAGCGTGGTCTTGGGGTCGCGCGCGGGCGCGGCGCCCGCCGTCAGCCGCTCGCCCCAGGCGCGCAGGATGAGGGCGCGCGCCGCCTCGAAGCCGCCTTCGACGTAGACGGCCCCGATGACCGACTCGCAGACGTCCGACAGGATCGCCGCCTTCTTGCGTCCGCCGGCGCGCGCCTCTCCGGGGCTGAGCACGACATGCGGGCCCACGTCCCATTCGACCGCGATCTCGGCGCAGGTTTCGCGCCGCACGAGCTTGGCGAGCCGGATCGACAGCTCGCCTTCGCTCGCGCCCGGGAAGGCGCGGTAGAGATGGTCGGCGACGACGACGCCGAGCACGCGGTCGCCGAGGAACTCGAGGCGCTGATAGGAGTCGCCGGCTTGCGCCGAGAGATGGGTCAGCGCGAGCGTCGCGAGTTCGGGATCGCCGAACCGATAGCCGAGCCGCGCCTCGAGGTCCGCCCGGTCGACCTTGGCCCGTTTCACCGCGCCTCGATCCGGCCGGCGACCGGCCCTCTCGCCGGAGGAGGCGTCAAGCGCGTCAATGCACGCGCTGGAAGATTCGCTCCCAGCGCACCGCCCACGGCCAGTTCCAGATCTGCCACACCGGCGTGTCGTCGCGAATTGAGAAGAAAATGATCTCGCCCCGGCCGATCAGGTTCTCGAACGGCACGTAGCCGACGCCGCCCTGATCGCCGGCGAGCCGCGAGTTGCTTGAGTTGTCGCGATTGTCGCCCATCATGAAATAATGGCCGGGGGGCACCTCGTAGACCTTGGTGTTGTCGAACGTCCCCTCGTCGCCGTCGATCTGGATGATCTCGTGCTTCACGCCGCCGGGCAGCGTCTCGAGGTAGCGCGGCGCTTCCTCGGGCCGGCCGAAATGGTTGACCGTGGCGAAGGGCGCGATCTGCTCGCGCGGGACCTCTTCGCCGTTGATGAAGAGCCGGCCATGCTGCACCTGGATCTTGTCGCCGGGCAGGCCGATCAGCCGCTTGATGTAGTCGGTCTGGCCGTCGCTCGGCAGCTTGAAGACGATGATGTCGCCGCGCTTCGGCTCCGAGGCGAAGACGCGGCCCGGGACCGCCTGCGGGATAAGATCGAGGAAGCCCGGCAGCGAATAGTGCGAATAGCCGTAGGCGTATTTCGACACGAAAAGGTAATCGCCGACGAGGAGCGTCGGGACGAGCGACCCCGACGGAATGTTGAAGGGCTGAAAGAGCAGCGTCCGCACCACGAGCGCGATGAGCAGGGCCTCGACGATGACCTTGATCGTCTCGAACCAGCCCTCTTCCTTCTTGACGACCGTCGCCCCGGCGTCGGCGGGCTTCACGCTCTTGTCGCTCATCTGGGTCAATGCGCCCTTCCTCACGTCACCTATGCCGGCGCCGGCTCTATACAGACGCAGCGCGGCCAAGCCAAGGCTCGCGCGCCTCGATCGGCGCGGCTCTTGGCCAAAGAACGTGTCGCTTCGATGGCCGGCGCGGTCACGGAAGCAGAACGAGCGATCCCGTCGTCTCGCGCGCCTCGAGCGCCCGGTGCGCCTTCTCCGCCTCGGCGAGCTTGAGACGACCGCCGATGGCGATCTTGACGTCGCCGGCGCCGATCGCGCGGAAGAGGTCGCGCGCCATCTTCTCGAGGAGTTCGCGGTCGGCCATGAAGGTGAAGAGCGTCGGCCGCGTGGCGAAAAGCGAGCCCTTGCGGCCGAGAAGGCCGAGATCGAACGCCTCGATCCCGCCGGAGGCCGAGCCGAAGCTGGCGAAAACGCCGAACGGCTTGAGGCAGTCGAGGGAGGCTGGGAAGGTCGCCCTGCCGACGCCGTCGTAGACGACCGCGCATTTCTTGCCCTTGGTGATCTCCTCGACCCGCTTGGCGAAATCCTCTTCGCGATAAAGAATGGTGTGTTGCGCCCCAGCCTTTTTCGCGATCCTCGCCTTCTCGGCCGATCCGGCCGTTCCGATCACCTTCGCGCCGAGCGCCCGCCCCCATTGGCAAAGAATTTGGCCGACCCCGCCGGCCGCCGCATGGACGAGGATCCAGTCGCCCTCCTTCACCTTGTAGGTCTGGCGGAGAAGGTATTGCGCGGTCAGCCCTTTCAGCATCGCCGCGGCGGCGGTCTCGTAGTCGATCCCGCGCGGCAGCTTCAGGAGGAAGCGGGCGTCGATGTTGCGCTCTTCCGCATAGCCGCCGGGCGGCCCGGCATAGGCGACCCGGTCGCCGGCTTTCAGATCCTTGACGCCCGCCCCGACCTCGACGACCTCGCCCGCCCCCTCCCCTCCGGGGATCAGCGGCAGCGGCATCGGATAGAAGCCGGTGCGGTGGTAGACGTCGAGAAAATTGACGCCGATGGCGTGGTGGCGAATGCGCGCCTCGCCCTTTCCGGGCGGCGGCAACTCGACCTCGTCGAGCCGCAGAACCTCGGGTCCGCCGGCCTGATGGATCCGAATCGCGCGCATCCTGGCTCCGCCTTCATCGAACAAGGGGCTTTGAGACTTTGTGAGGCCGGGCGCGGCGAAGCGCAAGGGTCATGGGCGATTGTCGCCCGAGGGTTCGGCTGCGCCCGGCCCTTGCGCGCGCAAGGTCGCGCCCCTATAGCAACGGCGCTCCGCTTCGCATTTGAAGGCGCCCATCGTCTAGCGGTCCAGGACGCCGCCCTTTCACGGCGGAAACACGGGTTCGATCCCCGTTGGGCGCGCCAATCCAGACAAGCCGACAAGCTTTTGGGGGCTGACTGGATCGGGCGTCCGGTCGGCGCTTCAATCGAATGGCGCGAAAACTTGCGGGACGAGACGCGGTCACGCGGCCCTCTCAACTAGATGTGATACATCTCCGCCAGTTCCCGCGGATTGGTCGACGTCCACAGTTCCGCCAGCGTGCGCTGGTCGAGCACGCGGGCGATGGCGTTGCGCGCCTCGACCATGACGATCCGGACCGCGCAGGCCGCGAGGTCGTCGCAATCCTCACACGGCCGGAACGCGGTGACGGAGGCGCAGTGGATCGGCGCCAGCGGCCCGTCCAGCACGCGCACGATCGCGCCGACGGTGATGGCGTGCGCGGGCCGGGCGAGCGCATAGCCGCCGCCCTTTCCCTTCCTCGAATAGACAAGCCCGGCCCGGCGCAAATCGGTCAGGATGTGATCGAGAAACTTCTTCGAAATCGAATTGTCGTCGGCGATGTCGGTGACGGTCGCCACCTGCCCGGTCTCGACCCCGGCCAGATGCACCATCGCCTTCAGCCCGTATTTCGCCTTCATGGTCAACAACAGACTTTTCCTCGCAAAAGCCGCGATCCAGGCCAGCCCGCAATCGGCGCGGCTTGACGGCCGCGTGATTAGTCTATTATCTTTATGGACAAATTCAAGGAGACGTTTGAATGCGATGGTTCGACGGCGGGTCGCGGCCCGGACTCTCGCCATGAACGCGATGCGCGAAGAACGCCGCGGCGCCGAGGACGCGCCAAACCTCGGCGAGGTCGCGGCGAAGCTCCGCGTCCTTCGGTCGGCGTCGCAGAGCCGTCGATATCGCGGCGCG
Organism: uncultured Alphaproteobacteria bacterium; assembly: GCA_963829505.1. Taxonomy (GTDB): domain Bacteria; phylum Pseudomonadota; class Alphaproteobacteria; order Rhizobiales; family Beijerinckiaceae; genus Roseiarcus. The sequence continues at coordinate 546,644 of CAWHIL010000003.1, read as the reverse complement.
CCTCCGCCGCTGCCGTCGCGCGCCATCGTCATCGAGATCGTCGAGCAGATCGTCGCCGCGCTCTATCCGCGCCACTTCGGCCCGGTGGATCTCGCGCCGCAGGAAGTCGATGCTTTCGTCGTCAGGACGCTCGAATCCGCGCTCACGGCGCTCAAGCGCCAGATCGAACTCGAACTCACGCTGACGCGGGAGTGGAAGGGCGAGAGCCGCATCGACTCGCCGCTCCGGGCCAGCGACGTCGTCACGACTTTCGCCTCGGCGCTGCCCAAGGTCCGGGCCCTGCTCAACTCGGACCTGCGATCCGCCTTCGAGGGCGACCCGTCGGCCAAGAGCATCGACGAGATCGTGTTCTGCTTTCCGGGCTTCGCCGCGATCGCGCGCCATCGCCTGGCGCACGAACTCTACGCTCTCGGCGTCGCCATGATCGCGCGCATCATCGCCGAGGATGCGCATTCGGCGACCGGTATCGACATCCACCCGGGCGCCGAGATCGGCGAACGATTCTTCATCGACCGCGGGACCGGCGTCGTGATCGGCGAGACGGCGATCATCGGCCGCAACGTGCGGCTTTATCAGGCGGTGACGCTCGGCGCGAAAAGGTTCGAGGCCGACGGATCGGGCGCCCTTGCGAAAAACTATCCGCGTCATCCGATCGTCGCGGACGACGTCGTGATCTACGCCGGCGCGACCGTGCTTGGCCGGGTGACGATCGGCAAGGGCGCCTCGATCGGCGGCAATGTCTGGCTGACGCGCGACGTGCCGCCGGGCGGCAGCGTCACCCAGGCGAAGGCGCTGAACGAATCCTTCGACGACGGCGCGGGGATCTAAAGCCATGGACAATCGATCGGCGGTGCAGAACCTGTGGCGCGCCGCGCGCGGCGGCCTCGCGCGGATCAACCGGATTCTCGCGGACGCCGAGACGGGCGACGACGCGGTCTTTCAGACGCCGCCGCCGGAGCCGGACCCGACGCACGACGCCGAGCGCCGGATCGCCAACGCGCGAAGGGACGGCCCCGATGCGAGGCGCGCGCGGATCGACCTGCGCTGATGAGCGGGGCGAGCGCCGTGGCGACGCAAGGCGAGCGGCTTTCCCGCGGCGTCGGCGCGCGTTTCGGTCGACGCCTTGCTCTGTTTCAATGTCTACAACTCGGGTCGGATTTATCGCTTAAGTCTCTGACGTAGAACAAAAAAAACTTCGCCATTTGATGCCGCGGGGTTGATGTCGAACGAAGCCCGCGCATAGAAGCGCGCAAAGCTTGCAATCCAAAATAGAAAAGATGTGAGGCTGGGACATGGTTGATGAGGTCGAACGCCGCACGCTCAGCGAGAGCGCTGCGCGGCAGCTTGCGAACGCGACGAAGACGCGGGCGCAATGGGGCGGCATCACGCCCCGCTTTCTGGTCAATTTCCTGACCTGGACGCCGGTCGAAGCCGGCATCTTCCGTCTGAACAGGGTGAAGGAAGCGGACGAACCGACGACCGACGTCGAATGCAGCCCGCCGCGCGACGCCAACCCCTACGTCGATTATATCGACACGCCACGCGAATATTTCCTCAAGGCAGTGACGACCGTGCTCGACGTGCAGACGCGCGTGTCGGACCTCTACAGCCAGCCGTTCGACCAGGTGCAGGAGCAGCTCCGCCTGCTGATCGAGAAGGTGAAGGAGAGGCAGGAGAGCGAGCTCATCAACAACGCCGAATACGGGCTCATCGCCAGCGTCGCGCCGTCGCAGCGCATCACGACGCGCAAAGGGCCGCCGACACCCGACGACCTCGACGAGCTTCTGACCAAGGTGTGGAAGGAGCCCGGCTTCTTCCTCGCCCATCCGCGCGCCATCGCGGCCTTCGGCCGGGAGTGCACCCGTCGCGGCGTGCCGCCGCCGACCGTCACCTTGTTCGGCACGCCCTTCATCACCTAGCGCGGCGTGCCGCTGGTGCCGTCCGACAAGGTCAAGATCGAGGGCGAGACGAGCTCGATCCTCTTGATCCGCAGCGGCGAAAAGAAGCAGGGCGTCGTCGGCCTCTTCCAGCCCGGCGTGCCGGGCGAGGTCGCCCCGAGCCTCTCGGTGCGCTTCATGGGCATCAACCGCAAGGCGATCGCCTCTTACCTCATCTCGCTCTATTGCTCGCTCGCGGTTTTGACCGACGACGCGCTTGCGGTGCTCGACGGCGTCGAAGTGGGCCGCTACCCCGAATACGGCCATGAGTACGCCTGATCTGACGGGCGCGCCGGTCTCTCCTCGAGAGGCCGGGCCGGCTGCGGCGGGGGCGTTCGTTCCCGACGTCTCCGAGATCCAGAGGCTCGCGAACGCGTTCTTTCATGGCCTGACCGGCGGGGGGCCTGCGGCGCCTCCGGCGGTTCCTGCGTCGCCGCCCGCGCCCTGGACGGCGCCCGCGCCGACCTCGACCGCGGTCGCCGCTCAGGCGGTTCCGGTTCAGCCGCCGTTCGGCGCGGTCGACATCCCCGCCAACGTCCCCGCATCGGTTCCGCTGCGCTCGTTCGGCGGCGCGTCGGCGGGGTCGGCGTCGCCCTTCGCCAACACCCAGTCCCGCGCCCTCGCGCCGGCCGCCTCGCAGACCGCGATCGGCGCGCCGCGCGTCGATCCGATCGAATCCGCCGCCCGGCTGACGCCGCTGCCGGTCGAGACAAACGCCGAAGGCTACGTGCCGACGCCCGGGACCGCCGCCTCGGCGCTGTCGCCGTTCTCGGCCCCGCTCGATCTGAGCGCGGCCCTGAACGCGCTTCAAGTCGCGAGCGGCCTGGCGCCTGCGCCTGGGTTCGCAGCGCCGGGCTATGGCGCTTCCGGCGCTCCGGTCTCGACGCCCGGAGGCGTGACGGCCTACGCCGCGTCCCCCGGCGCGATTCAACCGCCTGCGTCGGCCCTGGTCGCCTCGCGTGAGACGGCCCCTTCTTTCGCAGCCGTCGAACCCCTTGCGCCGGTCGCCGCGCCGACGCGGCTTTCGGGCGGCCATCGCCTCGATGCGCCCGGCTACGCGCCGCCGTCCGCCGACGCCTCGCCGTTCGGCGCGCGCGCCAACCTCGACGCCGCGCCGCGCGGCCTGACCGGTCTGCCGCAGACATCGGCGCCGACCAACGCCGGCCTCGCGCGCGAGGTCGACGCCGGCGCCGGCGCCCCGACCGCCGCCTCCGCGGGCGCGCCCTCGGTCGCGATCGCGCCGGTCTTCACCGGGGCGACTTCAGGCGTCAGACCATACGACGCCGCCACGATCCGCAACGACTTCCCGATCCTGCAGGAGAAGGTGCATGGGAAGCGCCTCATCTGGCTCGACAACGGCGCGACGACGCAGAAGCCGCAAGCTGTCATCGACCGGCTCGCGGCCTTTTACGCGCATGAGAACTCGAACGTGCATCGCGGCGCGCACACGCTGGCGGCGCGCGCGACCGACGCCTACGAGGCGGCGCGCGACAAGGTGCGGCGCTTCGTCAACGCCTCCTCGGCGAAGGAGATCGTCTGGGTGCGCGGCACGACCGAGGGGATCAACCTCATCGCGCAGGCTTACGGCCGCCGCAACGTGAAGCCGGGCGACGAGATCGTCATCACCTGGCTCGAGCACCACGCCAACATCGTGCCGTGGCAGCAGCTTTGCGCGGAGACGGGGGCGAGGCTGCGCGTCGCGCCGGTCGACGACCACGGCGACGTCAGGCTCGACGAATACGAGAAGCTCCTCTCTCCGCGCACCCGCATCGTGGCGCTGACGATGGTGTCGAACGCGCTGGGCGCGGTGACGCCGGCGCGCGAGATGATCGCCGCCGCCCATCGCCACGGCGCAGTCGCCGTCGTCGACGGGGCGCAGTCGGTGTCGCATCGCCGCACCGACGTGCAGGCGCTCGACGCCGACTTTTTCGTGCTCTCCGGCCACAAGATGTTCGCGCCCACCGGCATCGGGGCTGTGTACGGCAAGCAGGCGATCCTCGAGGCCATGCCGCCGTGGCAGGGCGGCGGCAACATGATCGCCGACGTGACCTTCGAGCGGACCGTCTATCAGGGGCCGCCCGACCGGTTCGAGGCAGGCACCGGCAACATCGCCGATGCGGTGGGCTTGGGCGCGGCGATCGACTATCTCGAGACGATCGGCATGGAGCCGATCGCGGCGCATGAGCACGAACTGATCGAGCAGACGGTTGCGGGCTTAAGGACGATCCCCGGGATCCGCCTCATCGGGCGCCCACGCGAGCGGGCGGGCGTCGTGTCGTTCGTGGTCGACGGCTGCCGCTCCGACGACGTCGGCAAGGCGCTCGACCGCGAGGGGATCGCGGTGCGCGCCGGCCACCATTGCGCCCAACCGATCCTGCGCCGATTCGGGCTCGAGAGAACGGTCAGGCCGTCGTTCGCGCTCTACAACACCGCCGAAGACGTCGAGGCGCTCATCGCAGCGGTACGCCGCATCGCGCTCCAGGCGCAGGGCGGCTCGCGCTAGCGGGCCTTCGCCTCCCCGGGCGGCCCATGCCCCTGTCGGGCGGCGCCCGCTCCGACATTGCGCACCCCTCGAGGGGCGTGGTGCGTGGATGTTTTGTCTCGACATAATCAGAAGCATATGGTATAACGAATTATGTTAATCGGAATTTGTTCCCGCGCAACGTCTGGCGCTCGCGTCGGCTTCGGGGCGCTCGACGGCTCGCGGCGGCCCGGCCGAAAAAGGGACCCAACTCCTGGTCGCTTCGCTGCCTCGTCCTCGAGGAGCGCCGCCTTGACGGGCGTGACGATCGCCCGGAAAATCTGCTGCAAGTCATTGAAAAGATGGAATCCGCGCCCGGATTTCAGCACCGGGAACGCGAACGGCCGCCTTTACGGGGAAGAACGTCGCTCGGGGCGGGCTCTTCGAGACGCGCGGTCACGAGGCGGCGCGAGCGCCCGGGAAATCTGCTCCAAGCCATTGAAAAGACGAGATTCGCGCCCGACTTTCTGCGTTATTCAAGCGGGAGAGCGCGTTCCCGGACAAGAACGTCCGTCCGGCAGGCAGAGAGGCGGCCCGAAGGCCGCCTCATATCCCGGGCGCTCCCGGAACGAGCGTCTATATCTTGCCCTTCATCGCGTCCTTGGCGTCGCCGACGGCCTGGCGGGCGTCGCCCTTGGCCTTGTCCATCTTGCCCTCGGCCTGCAGCGACTTGTCGCCCATGACCTTGCCCGCGGCGTCCTTCACGGCGCCCTTGGCCTTGTCGGCCGCGCCCTTGATGTGTTCCTTGTCCATAATCGCCTCCTTCGAGACTTCATCAACCGGCGAGCGCCCGCGAAGGTTCCGAGCTGGACAGGCGATGGACGCCCATCCATCAAGAGTTGACGAATGACGCGGAATGTAGCTTGGTCGCAGTCGCTCGGATCAGGACGGGGCCCCATGTCGCACCTGCTCGAAAAAGTCGTCTTTGGATTGGCGGCGGCCGCCGCCCTCATTGCGCCGATGGGCGCCTCCGCCCAGCCGAACGTCGTCGCCGGTTCTTCCGGAGACCCGCGGTGCCAGGCGGTCTATGAACTTGCGGACGGGAGCTGGTGGATCCGGCATCCCGTCATGTTCGGACCGGCGGTGCGGATCGAAAGCGGTTCGACAGTGTACAAGGGCGAGGTGATCAATGGCGTCGACGTCGGCGCCGTCCTCCAGCGGCATTGCCGCGACACGACGCGGAATTGGATCGCCGACCCCGTAGAGTTCGAAAGGGCGTTTTAGCGACCTTTCCCAAGGGTATCGGATGCTTGCGGATAAATTAACCCGCCGGCAACCTTTCGATTGTGACGAACTCACCTCAGTGATACGAAGGGATGACGACGGGATCGGACCGGTCATGCCCCCTTCCCCCTTAAGGCGTGACGCGGAGAGCGTTCCCCCTAGCGCCATGCCGGTCTCGTCGTCGCCCGCATTTTCTTCAGTATGATGCACGCGCCCGCGTTCGGCGCCATAACTTTGAAACCTTGCGGCTTTAGCTTGCGGATCGATCCGCCAGGAAGAACAGGCCGCGCGTGTTCTCTCGTTCAAGACTTGGATACTCGTTCAAGCCGCGCTGGCGTTCGCGCCGGCTTCCCGGGCCCGCGCTTGTCCTGATTGTCTTTGCAGTCGTCGCTGCCGGGGGTTCCGCATCAGGACAGTCCTCGAATTGCGGTCGCTGCGCCAATCCAACGGCCAATGTCGGGCCTTTCAGCTTTCCGAACCCTTTTGCTACCGGCTTCGCGCCTCCGTACGCCTGGGCGCCTCCCGCGGAGCCGTCCCGGCGCAGTTGGGAGCGACGCGGGGCGGAGTGGGGCTCGGAAGGAGACCGGCCGCGACACGGCTTCGCTTCTTCCGGTCATGCGCCTTCGGAGACCGGCAGCTCCGTTTACGTCTGCGTGCGGACCTGTGACGGCAGCTTCTTTCCGCTGCCCTACGAGGGAGCGGGCGGGTCGAGCCTGGAGCAGGTCTGCCAGGCGCTTTGCCCGAACGCGACGATGGCGCTCTACAGCATGCCCTTCGGGGGGACGATCGACGAGGCAAGCGCGCCGGACGGCGCTCCCTATACGTCGCTACCAACCGCGCTCCGGTTCCAGCAGTCCTACGAGGAAGGCTGCTCCTGCCGGCGTCCCGCCGAGAGTTGGGCGGAGGCGCTGTCAGCGGCCGAGGCGAAGTACGGTCGCCGGAACGCGCATGAGTTCGTTGTGACTGTGGAAGCGTCGGCCGAGATGTCGCGTCCGAAGATAGACCCACGAGCAAGATCGCCGGCGGCGACCGACGCGAACGCCGATCGGATCACGACGATGTCAGCCGGGGCCGATCCGGGGCTTGACGCAAACGGCGTCGATACAAGACTCAAAGCGGCCGCCGCCGCCGTCAGCCGCGAAACTTCGGGGATCAAGGACGACCAAACGGAAGCCGGGTCCTATCTCAACCTGAAGCAGGGAGAGGTGGTCGAAGACGCCAATCCCGACGGCGGCCGGCGGCGGGTGCGAATCCTTGCGCCGTCGGAGTGACTGGGCGGATCGCGCGATCAGTGCAGCGCGCACCGAACGCCACGCTCGGCCAGGATTGGGGCCAAAGCCTCGAACATGTTCCGGGCCGCGCGCTCGTTGCCCCGCTCGGTGAAGTGCACGATGTCGAGATAGAGATCGTCGTCCCAGTCGCCGTCGAGGCTCCCGATCGCCTCGACGACAGGGGCATCCTGCTCACGGCCGAGAAGCCGGACCATCCTGTTGTGAGCCGCATTCGCCGCGATGATGTCGTCGATGGGCTTGAACACCTCGCCGTAGAAATTCTTCACCGCCCTCGGAGAGGTCTCGTCGACCGCCAGAACTCGACGTCGCCAGGACGACGGCGACGCCATTGGCGCGTCCCAATTGGATCAGGCGCCGATAAGCCTCCGCGTAACGGCTCGCGAGGAGGGCGGCGTCGGAGAGCGGCGGCGGCGCAGGATGGGCCGCGGCGCCCGACGGCTGCTTCCGCAGAGCACGTTCGATGGTCAGAGCCGCGCGGCCGATCAGCGCCGACGCGCGCGGTCGCGTTCCCGGCTCGTTGGGCTCCGCCTCCTGCCGAAGGCCGAGCGCCAGCAGTCCGTTCATCCCGTGCGTCGAGAGGATGAGATCGGGTTTGAGCGGCAGCACGTCGCGTCGCGTCCGCTCGAGATTGTCGACGAGCGTATAGGCCTCGGTCCCGGCGTTGATCACCTCGATCGGGCGGTCGCACGCGGCGCGGGACGCAAAAAGCTCCTGTAGCAGCTCTGGCCACGGCTTCTCTCCTTCATGCAGCGTTGGTCCAAACGTCTGCGATTCGCCGAGCGCCACGATCCGGAACCGGTCGCCCTTGTCAGCCGCGATGTCCGGCCCCCGGAAACCAGCCGAGTTAATGCGGATGACGGTGTCGAACATGCGCCCGGAACTCCCCGGAACCAGCACGAACGGGAGCTTCCCCTTAGGATCAGGTTTCTCGATCGCGCCGCGAATGCCGTCGTCGCGGATCCATTCGTTCAGGTAGTAGAACCACCACATGGCGAAAGCGGCAGGATTTTCGCGAGCGGCGCGATACGAATAGGTCGGGTTCGCGACAGACCCAGCAACGGGGACCCCCGTCGAGGATCGGTAGAGGGCGTCGGCGACCGGCAGCGCCAGCGCGAACAGGACGAGCGCGCGGGCCGCGACCCCGAGCGCCGGAGCGAAGCGGCGAGCGCGCTCGGCAAGGGCGACCGAGAGGACCGCCGCTCCGATGAGCGATGCGTAGAACAGAACGGGCGCGTTCGCCATGAAGGCGTTGCGCGTCAGGATGGCGGCGACAAGGCAGGCGAGGCCGAGCGACGCCGTGACAATCAGGCTCCGGGGCGGCTCGAGCCGGACGGTCGCTGGCGGGCGGCTTTCTTGCGGCGGGCGGGCGTAGTCAGGCCGAGACTCGAGAATTGGTCGCTCGACGGCGCGCCAGAAGAGGCTCGAGAACGCGCACGCGGCAGCGATGAAAAGGGCGAGTTGCAAGACCAGCGGCCAGCTGCCGACAAGGGGCTTCAGCGCCATAATGATGACGATGTGAAAGAGATAGACCGAGTAGGAAATCCGTCCCAGGTAGAAGCTTAGAGCCGAAATCCGCGGGCCGGCGAACGCCTCGCCGGCCTCGCGGAAGAAGCCGACCGCAGCCAGTCCGAACAGCGCCGAGGAATACGGAAAAAGCAGCTGGGCGAACCTGCTCTGTTCAAGCGCCAGAATTGCGATCCGGTATTCGAGCGCGGCGGCGAGGGCGAACGCCGCGCCGAGCGCCAGGATCGCTCCAGCCGCCCTCTGCGGAAACAACGCGCGCCGCGGAAGCGCGATGAAGAGCAGGAAGCCCCACACGATCGAATTGACCCGAAAGGCGGTCACGCGCCTGACGTTCAGATCCCAGTCCGACGGTGCTGCGAAGAATCTCAGCCCGGCGATGACGACAACGAACAAGATCGCGAAGGCGACCTCGACGCGCCGGTCGCTTCTGCCGAGAAAGCGGGCGGCGAGGAACAGGAGCGGAGCGAACAGGACATAGAACCATTCCTCGACCGCCAAACTCCAGGCGACGGGATAGAAGTCGACCGCATTCGCCGAACGGAAGAGGTTCTCGACGTAGAACAGGTAGCGCAGCGTATCGGCGGTGAAGAGATTGCCGGTCATGAGCGCGACGACGACCAGCGCGGCGACGTAAGGCGGGATGGTGCGCATCCACCGTCTGACCAGAAAGACGCCAAGGTTGCGCCAGGGTCGCCCTACCACCCAGTCGACAATCTGGGGCGCGAGGACGAACCCGCTGAGAACGAAAAAGACCTCGACGGCCGACACCGCAACCGACTCGATCGTTGGATCGAATGGCGCGTTCGCGGTCAGATAGTGGGGCACGGCGACAGCGAAGGCGGCGGCGCCCCGCAGGAAATCCAGTGCGGGATTCCGCTTCATCTCGGCGGGGCGTAGACGAAAGGCGCCTCGATCGTCTGACCCGCCAGCGCGAACAGCACGACCAAAAGCGCAAGACAGATGAGCGCCGGCAGAGCCCATGAGCGCGCAATCTGCCGATCGATGAAAGCTCGCAGCATCAAGGTTTCAGAGGCCTCTCGCTGGCCTCTCGCGCCCGCCAGCCGCGCTTACTTCTACTTGCCCGTTCGCGAGACCCCAAACCGCGTGTGGGGCGCCTCAGTTGGGAGGTAGCGAGGGGGATTGCGGGGCGGCGGTCGGCGCGGCGACCACCATCGGAATCCCCGGGATTCCGAGCGGCCGCAAAATCTGGAGCGTCCGGATGACCAGGTTTGACATCACGGACGGCGGCGGGCCCTTGGCTCGCTCGTCCATCATCGCGGTCGCGGCTCGCCGGTCCTGATCGCTCGCGGCGGACATATCGCGCCGGTAGAGATCACGGATCCATTCGTCCTTCGGACCCTCGGCCCCGTTGTTGGCCACGGCCAGCCACATCAGGCCTTTGGCGCGCTGGGGCTGCACGTTTTGGCCGCCGGTAAAGAGAAGATGGCCCAGCAACGCCTGCGACGGCCGGTGGCCCTTTCCCGACGCAAGCATGAGCCATCGCACGGCGACCAGGTCATCCTTTTCGAGGCCACCCGCCCCGACCATGTACATGTGCGCGAGATTGTACTGCGCGTCGGGGTCGCCGAACGTCGTCGCCGCGTACTGGAAGAGATCGTGGGCCCGCTCCGGGTCAGGGCGGATGTCGCTGTCGGAGATCCCTGTCAGGCTGTAGACGCCGACCGCGACAAAAGCGCTCGAAACCGCGCCTCGGTTGCGCGGATCCGGCGCATCCTCGTCGTAAGCATCCACGAGTTGGCTGAAGTAATGGTAGGCCTTCACATCGTCCCGTTCGACGCCGACACCGTCAGCGTACATTTCGCCAAGCTTCCAGCGGGCGACCGCCTGACCGCCCTCTGCGGCGTAGGTCAGGGCGTCGACGCACGACGCCGCGTTGCCGGCGTTGAGGTCGTCGATGCCGGCGCGCAGCGCCTGCTCGGCGCTGGAATAGTGTTTCGGAGATATCTTGACGGGAGCGCCGGTCGACGAGCCGTCGAAAGCCATTGCCGGGGAAACCGCCAACGCTGCCCAAAACAGCGCCAGGACGATCCCACGCCGCCCGGACCAGAGCCCGCCTTCCAGTTCGATATACGCGTCAACGCGCATTAGACCCCGATCCGCTGAACCGGTCACGCGGACGCCTCGAAAGGAGGCGTTATCAACGCGTGACAACCGTAAACACGGGGCCAGAAGCTGCGAGTTGTTTATGGCGCAATCGCGGCGCGCGCCCGTCGGAAACCGGTCGCTTGAGAGATGCATTCAGGCTGTTGCGCGGAAGCCACAATTCGGGGCCCGCAAGCGCCGTTTCAGCGGTTTTGCAGGCGTTCGCGGGCGTGGACCAGCTTGCCGAGCCGTTCTTCGAACGTCTCCCGCCGCTGCTCGTGTTCGGCCACCACGTCCTCCGGGGCGCGGGCGAGAAAGTCGTCGTTCCCGAGCTTGGCTGCGACTTTGCCGATCTCGCCCTTGACCTTGTCGATCTCCTTGTCGAGCCTCGCCTTTTCCTCCGCGAGGTCGACTACGCCCGCGAGCGGCAGGGCTGCGGTCTCTCCCCGGACGACGAGCAGCACCGAACCCGGCGGAGCGGTCGCGGCCGTTTCGACGGCCTCGATCCGAGCGAGGCGCTTGATGCTCTCGCTCCAGGCGGCGCTGCTTCTTTTTGCCGCGTCGCTCGGGGACACCAGAACGAGAGACATCGCCGTCGAAGGCGGGACGCCCATTTCCGACTTCACCGACCGGATCTCGCTGATCAGGTCGACGACCCAGCCAATCTCGGCTTCGATCGCCGCGTCGACCTCGAGCCCCTCGGTCGGCCAGGGCCCGAGCGCCAGCGGACCGGCGCGCGGCGGCCCGAGACGTCCCTTGATCGCCCACAATTCCTCGGTGAGGAAGGGCATGAACGGATGCAAGAGAGCGTAGATCGTGTCGAGCACATGGGCGATCGTCGCCTGCGTCTCGATCTTGGCCGCTGGCTCCGCGTCGCCCTGGAGGACGGGCTTCGCGAGTTCGAGATGCCAGTCGCAGAATACGCTCCAGACGAACCGATAGACGGCGTTGGCGGCGTCATTGAAGCGGTAAGCCTCGATCGCTCCCGCAGTCTCGGCAGCGGCCTTTGCGGCCTCTCCCAGGATCCAGCGGTTCAGGGGCTCGCGGACCGCCGACGGATCGAAGTCCGCCACGCGGACGCAGCCGTTGAGCTCCGCGAAACGCGAGGCGTTCCAGAGCTTCGTCGTGAAGTTTCGATAGCCCTCGACGCGTGCTTCCGAAAGCTTGATGTCGCGTCCCTGAGCCGCCATCGCGGCGAGGGTGAACCGCAACGCGTCCGCCCCGAACCGGTCGATGAGGTCGATCGGATCGATCACGTTGCCCTTCGACTTCGACATCTTCGCGCCCTTCCCGTCGCGAACGAGGGCGTGGATGTAGACGTCGCGGAAGGGGATCTCGTGCCGGAAGTGCAGCCCCATCATCATCATCCGGGCGACCCAGAAGAAGATGATGTCGAAGCCCGTGACGAGAACGTCGGTGGGGTAGAAGCGCTTCAGCTCGGGCGTCTCGTCGGGCCATCCGAGCGTCGAGAACGGCCACAGCGCCGACGAGAACCAGGTGTCGAGCACATCCTCCTCGCGCCTGAACGTGGCCGCTAGGCGAGCCGGATCGCGCGCAAGCGATCCGGCCTCGCCTTCGGTCAAGGCGCCGCGCTCGACTCCGTCGGCAAGAGCGGCCGCGAAGGCCGCCTCGTCCGTCTCCTCGACGTAGCAGCCGCCCCACGGCGAGTACCAGGCCGGGATCTGATGGCCCCACCAGAGCTGCCGCGACACGCACCAGGGCTGGATGTTCTCGAGCCATTCGAAATAGGTCTTTTCCCAGGTCTTCGGCACGAATTGCGTGCGCCCGTCGCGAATTGCGGCGAGCGCGGGCTGGGCAAGCGTCTTCGCGTCGACATACCATTGGTCGGTGAGCCACGGTTCGATGACCACCCCCGACCGGTCGCCGTGGGGGACCATATGCGTGTGCGGCTCGATCCGCTCGATGAGCCCGGCAAGGGCCATCATCTCGACGATCCGCGGGCGCGCGACGAAACGATCCTGGCCGTCGAGCGCCGCCATGAGGCGGGCGTGATCGTTGTCGCTCTCGATCCCCTCGAAGAAGGCGACGTTGTCGCGCAGGACGACGCGCCCCTCGCCGTCGAGGACGTTGATCGGCCTAGCCCCTTCCGCCTCGTGCCGCCGGCCAACCTCGAAATCGTTGAAGTCGTGTGCGGGGGTGATCTTGACGGCGCCGGTCCCTTTCTCAGGATCGGAGTATTCGTCAGCGATGACTTTGATCAGCCGGCCGACCAGCGGCAGGCGAACCTCCCGCCCGACCAGATGGCGATAGCGCTCGTCGTCGGGGTGAACGGCGACCGCGCTGTCGCCGAGCATGGTCTCGGGCCTCGTGGTCGCGACCGCGATGCGTTCGCCGGTCTCCTCGCCGCTCCCGTCGACCACCGGGTACTCGAAGGTGTAGAGATGGCCGTTCGGGTTCTTCGCCAGAACCTTGGCGAGGGCCGCGGCGTTCAGGGGCTCGCCTGCCTCGCGCGACCACTTGAACGACCCCCGGCACTCCGTCTGCACGACCTCGAGATCGGAGATCGCGGTCTGCAGTTTCGGGTCCCAGTTGACGAGCCGCTTGTCCTTGTAGATCAGGCCGTCGCGATAAAGCTGGACGAACACCTTGGCGACGGCGCGCGACAGGCCCTCGTCCAGCGTGAACCGCTCGCGGCTCCAGTCGCACGAGGCTCCGAGGCGCTTCAGCTGCGCGACGATCGCCCCGCCCGATTCCGCCTTCCACGCCCACACGCGTTCGACGAAAGCCTCCCGCCCCAGGGTCCGCCGATCCGGTTCCTGGGCCTCCATCAGCTTTCGCTCGACGACCATCTGGGTTGCGATGCCGGCGTGGTCGGTGCCCGGTTGCCAGAGAACGTCGCGCCCGTTCATGCGCCGGTAGCGGCAGAGGATGTCCTGCAGCGTGTTGTTGAGCGCGTGGCCCATATGCAGGTTGCCGGTGACGTTCGGCGGCGGAATGACCATGCAGAAGGGTTCCGCGTCCGCCCGCTCCGGCCGCCCCGCGCGGAAGGCGCCGGTCTCCTCCCAAAGAGCGGAAACGCGGGCTTCGACCGCTGCGGCGTCAAACGATTTGTCCATCATGGATCGCCAGCGCCGCGCTGCGTGAGGCGGCTCGTTATGTTGTTGGGTCGCGTCTCAAACGCCAGCGGGCGTGCGCCGCAGCGTCGCGGCCCGGGTTAAAGCCCGACCTCGCGCCGCAAGTCAATTGAGCGGCGGGCGGCTCAGTTCGAAGCGCGCGAGATCCGCTCGATCTCCGCCCGCACGAGGCGCTCCACGATCCCCGGAAGGTTCTCGTCGAGCCAGGTCTTGAGCATCGGCCGCAGCATGTCGCGCGCCATCTCCTCGGCAAGCTCGGCGCTGCGGGTCGCGAGGCTGGCGGAGAGCGCGTTGAACGCCGATCCGACGGCCTTGCCCGTCTCCGGCGAGACGAGCGGCCGGTCGACATCGGCCGATGCGGCCGATCCCTCCGACAGAGGCGCCCGCTCGGCCCCGGGCGAGGGTCGGCTTGTCTGGCCCGCCGCGGCCGGGGGGGCCGGACGCTGCGGGGATGCCGCAGGAGGCGTCCGGGCGGGCTCCGGCTCGTCCCGCAAATGGATGATGTGGGGCGCGGAGGCCGGCGGGGCCGCCTTGACGGGGACGCCGGCGGATTGTGCGGGCTCCGGCTTCAAGGGGTCCCGCTCCTCGGCGATGATCGTCCGGATGGAGGCCAGGATCTCTTCCATCGACGGCTCGTGGGCGCGCTGGGCCCGACGAAGCGCTTCGTGGTCGCGATCGCTCAAACTCGAATTGGCCGCGCTCATAGCCTCCGCCTCGTCGCCGCCATCTTCAACGAATTGCGAAGCTGGCCGATTGACGGTAAGCGACAAACCGTCCCATCGGCAACCGCGCCGCCGCCGTTTCAGGCGCTCTTATCTGCCGTTATTTGCCGTCCGGCGTCCGCACGCCGAACCACTTGCCCTTGACCTGGTCGAAATGAACCCGCGGATCGTACTCGTCGACCGCCAGTCCGAGGGTGGGAACGTTGAGCCGGCCGACCGCCGAGATCAGCGAATAGGAGAACACGACCTGATCGTGTTCCGCCCGAACGAGCTGGGTGCGCGCCGACAGAAGCGCCTGCTGCGCGTTCAGCACGTCGAGGGTCGTGCGCTGGCCGACCTTGGCCTCCTCCCGGACGCCCGCGAGCGCCACCTCGTTGGCCGCGACCGCCGCGCGCGCCGCCTTCACCACCCCGATCGCCGCCTCGTTGCGCCCCCACGAGGCGACGACGTTCTGGCGGATCTGGTCGCGCACCGAACTCGCCCGCAATTCCTGCACCGAGAGGTTTTCCTTCGACTGCCGGATGTTCGCGTATTCCTGGCCGCCCTGATAGATCGGGATCGTCAGGTTGCCGACGAGCTGGGCATTGAACTGGCGCAGACCCGGCGTCTGGTTGACGTCGAACGCCTGCACCAAGCTCGCCTGAACGTTCGCCTGCGGATAAAGCGCGCCCTCGGCGATCTTGATGCTGAGCAGCGCGACATCGACGCCGTGCTCCTGAGCGACGATCGCGGGATGCTCGACCTGGGAAATGTCGACGGCCTCCGGCAGGTTTTTCGGCTGCGGCCGCGTCAGCGGCTTGACCGGCGCCAGCGTCTTCGGCTGGTCGCCGATCACCTGTCGATAGGTGGCGATCGAGGCTTCGAGCACGGCCTGGTCGGTGAGCAGCGTCGCGTTGGCGCTGGCGAGGCTCGCCTCCGCCTGGGCGACGTCGGTCCGGGTCACCTCGCCGACGGTGAAGCGGTCTCTCGTTTCGCGCAATTGCTCCTTGAGCACGTCCACGTTGTTGTGGTCGAGTTCGACAATCGCCGTGTTCTGCAGGACGTCCATATAGGCGGTGACGCCGGAAAGCAGCGTGTTCTGCTCGGTGTTGCGCAATTGTTCGCGCGCGCCCAGAACCTGCGATTTGGCGCTGCGGATCCGGTTGATGGTGCGAAAGCCGTCGAACACGTTTTGCTCGGCCTGGACGCCGTAGCTCCGCGGATAGGCGCCGGTCGCGTAGCGTATCTCCGACGTGCCGGACCCCGATGTCGATGGAATGATCTGGTTCCCGTTGGCGTGCGCCACGCCCATCGAGCCGACGGCCTGAACCGTCGGAAGGTAGCCCGAGTTCGCGATCGGCACGTCTTCGTCGGTCTGCCGCACCGCGGCGCGCTGGGCGTTGATGTCCGGATTGATGAGATAGGCCTTGACGAGCGCGCCGTTCATGGTCTCGGCGCGGGCGATTGCGCCCGCGACCGTCACGAGGGCGACGGCCGCCAGCAACGCCGATCGCAGTATCCCGCGCGGCGCGGCAAGGTAGGCGGATGGTCGATTGCCGCTAGCGCCCATTGCTCAAACCACCTCCGCCTCGCCGACGCCGCCAACACAATTCCGCTGCGCGACGAAAATGAACTTCGCGCAAGGGCGTTAGCATGGCGCCCAGCGCGCTGCCATGCCGCACGATTCCCGACCGGGCGCCGGCCATATTAGCCTTGGCGCCCCGCCGCGCCATACAAGGATCGGCGAGCCGCCTCTTTCCCGCTACTTTTTCCCACATGCGTCGCAAAGATGCGACACTTTGCGCGCCGCTGGCATGAAACGAATGACGGGCGGCGGCCGGGAATCCTAGAAGGCGAAATGCGCCGCGGGTTGGAATCCGTCGAGAGTTTCGGCGGTTACATGGAAGATCGCCCGGCGGCTGACCGCGCCGCCCCGGCGCTCGAACAGGACAATCTGCGAAGCGCCGGAAATCGCGTCGATCCCGACGAGGCGGCCGCCGTCGGCCAATTGGCCGATGAGGCCGCGCGGTTCCGTCTGAAAGGCGCCTTCCATCACGATGACGTCGAACGGGCCGAGACCGGCCGCGCCCGCGACAAGCGGGCCCTCGACGACGGTCACGTTCCGCCGGCTGGCGAGAAGCTCGCGCGCCGCGGCCGCCGCCCCCGGATCCGACTCGAGCGCGACGACATTCGCTCCCATGGCGGCAAGCAGCGCCGCGCCGTAGCCCGAACCCGAGCCGACGTCGAGCGCCCGGTCGCCGGCGTTCACCGCCGCGGCCTGCAGCATCCGCGCCAGCGCCAGCGGCCGTATCAGCCGCCGCGACTTCGCGCCGAGCGCCGGCGTCTCCCGGTCGAGATAGGCGAGCGAGACAAAGGGCTGAGCGACGAACGGCTCGCGCGCAACGTCGAGAAACGCCGCCAGCACGCGCTGGTCGACGACGTCGCCGGCGCGAAGCTGCGAATTGACCATGCGCAGCCGCTGATCGCGATTGTCCAATTCCGCAGAACCCGTCGCCATCGGATCTCGTCCCAGCCCTTCGGCGCGACCGCCGTTCGCCGCCCCGGAAAAATCGATTGGAGGCCTCGCCCGGAATCGAACCGGGGTGCAAGGATTTGCAGTCCTCTGCGTAGCCACTCCGCCACGAGGCCCGACAGCGGACAGACGCCCGCTGCGAAGCGCGCGGGCTATAGCAAGGATCGCGGCATGCCGGCAAGGCGGCCGTTAGGCAAAGGGCGAATGCCGAAGGAGCGGCAAAGCGAGGAAATAGGCGCCCGTCGCGAGAAGCCCCGCGAGCGCCCATGCCGGCGGCGCGAGGTCGTCGACGATCGCAAGCGCAGCGAGGGCGAACCAGACGATGGTCAGCGCGATCGTCAGCGCCCTCAGCCGCGTGACGCGAAGCGGATGGATGAAGACGATCGGGGCGAACATCAGCGCCGTCGCGACGATGAGAATGAGCGCGCTCAGGACCCAGGGCGGCCGAATGAGGAAGAGGTAGAACGCCAGGATGTTCCAGGCTCCCGGAAAACCGCGAAACCACAGGTCGTCGGTCTTCATGCGGGTGTCGGCGAAGTAGAGCGCCGAGGCGATCGTCACCACAAGGCCGATCCAGAACGAGACGCTGGTCGGCATGAGGTCCGACCGCCAGAGCGCGACCACTGGAACGAGGACATAGGTGAGAAAGTCGATGACGAGGTCGAGCACCGCCCCGTCGATGGTCGCGGCCGTCTCGTGAACCTTGGCCGCGCGCGCCAGCGTGCCGTCGATCCCGTCGATGAAGAGCGCGAGGCCGAGCCAGGCGAAGGAGATCGCGAAGTGGCGCTCGATCGCGGCGTAGAGGGCAAGCACCGCGACCGCGCCGCCCGAGGCGGTGAAGAGGTGGACCGAAAAGCCTGCGGCCCTGGCGGCCGGGACCGGTTGCTTGCCGACCGACATGCGACTTTCGCAGCGCCTCGCTCACCGGATAAAACGACGCGTCAGTCTCGAGCCTGGCTTGACCGCGTCCATCCCGGCTTATCAGAGTCCGGCGCCGCCGTCTCCCCGGCGCGCGGCGCCAAATGAACAGGCGAACGAATTCGATGACCCGACCCGCCGATGGCCCCGCGACCCGCGCCTGCGACGTGCTCGTCGCCGGCGCCGGCCTCGCCGGCCTCACGGCTGCGATCGCCTTCGCGAGCGCCGGCTTCGACGTCATCGCGTGCGGCGCCGACGAGCGCTCCGCATCGGGACGCACGGTCGCTCTCCTCGACCGCTCGATCGCCATTCTTCGGGCGCTCGGCCTGTGGGCCGAGATCGAGCCCGACGCGGCCCCCATGCGGGGCCTCCGGATGATCGACGACACGGGCTCGCTCTTTCCGCCGCGGCCGGTCGAGTTCAAGGCCGCCGAGATCGGGCTCGACGCGTTCGGCTGGAATGTCGAGAACGATGCGATGGCCGACGCGCTCGCCGCGCGGGCGGCGGCGACGCCGGGCGTCAAGCGGATCGGCCGGATTGTCGCGGCTTACGATTTCGCCGGCGAGCGGGCCCGGGCCGTGCTCGACGACGGATTGAGCGTCGCGGCTCGCCTCGTCGTCGGGGCCGACGGGCGCGCCTCGCCCGCCCGCCGCAGCGCCGGCCTTTCGGTCAGGACTCACCGCTATCCGCAGAGCGCGCTGACCGTTTTCCTGTCGCATCGCCTGCCCCATTGCGACGTCTCGACCGAATTCCACACGCGGGAGGGATGCTTCACCCTCGTGCCGCTGCCGCCCCGCGCAGGAGCGCCCGACAGGTCGAGCCTCGTCTGGGTGATGTCGGAGGCGCAAGCCGCCCGCCGCGCCGCGCTCGACGACGGCGATCTCGGCCGGGAGATCGAGCGGCAGGCCCGGTCGATGCTCGGGGCGATGCGCGTCGAAGGCCGCCGCGGCGTCTTTCCCATGGTCCGCCAGGTCGTGCCGCGGCTGATCGCGCAGAGGCTGGCGCTGGTCGGCGACGCGGCGCACGCCTTCCCGCCGATCGGGGCGCAGGGGCTGAATCTCGGCCTGCGCGACGTCGAGGCGCTCGTCCGCGCCGCGGTCGAGGCGCGCGCGGGGGGCCATGACATCGGGGCGACGCCTTCGCTCGAGCCTTACGAGCGGGGACGCCGGGCCGATATCCTGACCCGCACCGCGGTCGTCGACGGCCTCGACCGGGCGCTGCTTGCCGGTTTCGCGCCGCTCGACTTCGCCCGCGCGGCGGGATTGGCCGCGCTCGGCAGGATCGGCCCGCTGCGCCGCTTCGTCATGCGCGAAGGCGTGGCGCCATGGTTCGCGCCGAGGCTTTAGCGCGTCGGTCGGGAGGGCTGAGGATCGCCGCACGAGGGTCAGCACGCAACGATGCCGTTGGCGGTCATTCGCACGCCGCGGAACCGGGCGGCGGCGGGGCCTGGCGGCGGCGCGGGGGGCGGGGCCGCCGACCGGCAAAGTCCGGGCGCTGATTCAATCTTCTCAGAAGTTTGCACAACATTATTCGGGCGAGAGTCGCGCCTGCTGGCCCGCACGCCGTCGTCCTGAGGAGCCCCCGCAGCGGGCGTCGCCTCCTCGTCCTGAGGAGCCCGCGCAGGGGGCGTCTCGAAGGACGGGCAAAGGACGCGGTCCGCGGGCGTCCCATTGACAGGCTCGGGGCGCGCGCGGTCCGCGATCGTCTCTTCGACGCCCTCGGAGCACGTCCTTCGGGACGCGCCGCCTTCGGCGTTGCTCCTCAGGACGAGGGGGTGGAGGTCGGGGTGGAGGTCCGACCCGGCCACAGAAAACGCGGGCGCTGATTCCATATTTTCAGGGACTTGCGGCGGATTTTTCGGGCGAATGTCGCGCCCGCTGGCCCGCCCGCCCTCGTCATGAGGCGCCGCCTCCGGCGGCGTCTCGAAGGACGGGCAGAGAAGCCGGTCAACGGGCGGCGCCGCGACGGGCTTTGGGCGGTCGCCGTCCGCGATCGTCCCTTCGACGCCCTCGGAACAGGTCCTTCGGGACGCGCCGCCTTCGGCGTCGCTCCTCAGATGGAGGGGGTGGGAGTTCGGACCCGGCCACAGAAAACCCGGGCGCGGAATCAATGTTTTCAACGGATTGCGGCGGATTCTGCGGGCGGTCGTCGCGCTCGGGCCCGTAAGCTCCACCAACGCTTGTATAGAGTTGCTGCAGCGGCGTGACCGCGGCTTCTGGACCCCCTCCCCGGACCGCAGTGCGGGGATCGCGGGGGTGATGGAAGGGATGGTATTGCTCGGTTTCTTCTGTTTCATCATGACTTTGCATCGCGACACTCATTCGATAGATCAACGATGCGTCGGGCCAATCCGCGGCTTCGTCGCGCGCATCGAGGCGCTCCGGCGCGGGGCGGCGGCGCCGTGCGGGGGCGAAGCCATGGTAACGGTCGAGCTCGCGCACGATCCTGACCACCCGGTCGACCGCCTTGAGGTTCATGTCGGTCATGGCGCTGAAGGCGACGAGCAGCGCCACGTTGAGGCGGCTGACCTGGATCGCCACGAACTCCTGCGGCGGGGCTGGCTGACGGCGGACGAGGATCTCCCCGATGATGGCGCGCATCCGCTTCTCGCCGACCCCGATCCGCGCGGCGATCTCGGCGACGGAAACGCCGCGATTGAGGTAGTCGACGATCCCTTGCTCGCGCTTGAATTGGGCGAGGCGCGCGGCGCGGGCGTCCCCGGGCGGCGCCCCTCGGGCGACCCGGAGGGCCGCGCCCCGGAGAGTGCCGCCTCGCCCTCTTCGTCGCCCGAGCCGTGCCCGGCCCACGACCAGGCGGATGATTTTGACGTATCGGCGCATTCGCCGGGCGCGGCGGCTTCGGTGAAATCGGACATCGCGGCGTTCTCCTTTGGATGAGAACAAATGTAGAACGCGCACGGGCCGATTGGCAAGACAATGTTGGGGTTAAACGAGTCCGCCCCATTTCGGGCGCGCAGGGGCGCGCTTTCGGCGCGCGCGGATGGGCGTTCCGCGGCGCCGCATTCTTCACGCTTCAGCGGGCAAGGACGATGTGGGTCGCGAGGGGCGTCGGGACGACCTCGGTCACGCGATAGCCGAGGCCCGGCAGGTCGACGCCGGCGAACAGGGATTCGCCCTGCCCCAGAACGATTGGCGACTGGGCAAGGTGCATCGCGTCGATCGCGCCAGCGAGCAGGTACTGGCGCACCGTCGAGACGCCGCCGCCGATCTTCACGTCGAGGTCGCCCGCGGCGGCCCTGGCCCGGGCGAGCGCCGCCTCGATCCCGTCGGTGACGAAATGGAAGGTCGTCCCGCCCTCCATGACGATCGGCGCCCGCGCGTGGCGAGTGAGGATGAAGGTCGGCGCGTGATAGGGCGGATTGTCGCCCCACCAGCCCCTCCACGCGTCGTCCGGCCATTCGCCGCGAACTGGCCCGAACATGTTGCGGCCGAGAATGAAGGCGCCGAAGCCTTCCACCGCGGCGCGGGCGAAGCGGTCGTCGGTCCCGCCCTCCTGACCGAGCATCGCCCGAAACGCCCGGGTGGGATAGAACCACTTGTGCAGGTCCCGGCCGCCCTTGCCCATGGGCTGCTCGAGGCTCTGCTCCGGGCCTGCCCCGAAGCCGTCGATCGAAACTGCGAAACCTGCGACGCGCACCTTGCCCATGGGACCTCCGGCTGAATGTGACGCGGCCAATTGAGTTGCAACTGGACCGATCTTGCAACTGCTGTCGCCGGAGAAGCGGAGCGCGCCCCATCCGCTTGACGGGCGCGGCGGGCGTGCGCGGAATGGCCGCTACCTCGAACCCGGTCCTTGCATTGGCTGACGACCCTCCTCCCCCCGCCCGGTTCATCATCCCCGGCGACGCTCGCGGCGCAATCGTCGCGGCGGACGAGGGGTTGAGCTTCTGGGGCGGGGTCGATCCGGCGACGGGCCGGGTCATCGATGCGCGCCACCCGCTCGCCGGCTTGGCGCTGGCCGGGGCCATCCTCATGTTGCCGACAAGCCGCGGGTCGTGCTCGGGCTCGGGCGTCCTGCTCGACCTTGCGCTCGAAGGCCGCGCGCCCGCGGCGCTCATCTTCCGCGAGGACGAGGAAGTGCTGACTCTCGGCGCGCTGGTCGCGGCCGAAATGTTCGGCGTGGCGATCCCGGTCATGCGCCTCGAAGCGGCGGCGTTCGTTGCGCTTGCCGGACAGCGGTCCGCGCGGATCGAGGGCGGGGGTGGAGGGCGATTGCACCGTCCTCGTCCTGAGGAGCGGCGCCGCGGGCGACGCGTCTCGAAGGACGTTGTGTCCGGGGAAACGTCCTTCGAGACGCCTCCCCGGATCACAGTCCGGGGATCGCAGGCTCCTCAGGACGAGGTCGGTATTCGGAACGACCCGTCCCTGGGAGCTGCAGGCGTAATTATCGGGGCGGACGGCGTCGCGATCGCTGTCGCGCCGCCCGCCAGCGGGCCGCTCGATCTCAGCGAGGGCGACCGCGCCATGCTCGACGGGGCGCAGGGGCCCGCCGCGCGCGAGGCCATGCGCATCCTGACCGCCTTCGCCCGCGAGCAGGGAGCGCGGGCGCTGATCGACGTGACGCGGGTCCACATCGACGGCTGCATCTACGCCTGCCCGGCCAATCTCACCTTCGCCGAGCGGATGGCGGACATGGGCGCCACCGTCCGCGCGCCGACGACCACCAACGCCATCTCCGTCGACCGCCGCCGCTGGGAGGCGCAAGGCGTGCCGGCGGCGTTCGGCGGCCCCGCTTCGCGGCTCGCCGACGCCTATGTGCGGATGGGGGCGGAGCCGACCTTCACCTGCGCCCCCTATCTCCTCGACGGCGCGCCCAAATTCGGCGAGATCGTCGGCTGGGGCGAATCGAACGCGGTCGTCTTCGCCAATTCGGTGATCGGCGCACGGACGGCGAAGCTGCCGGACTTCCTCGACCTCTGCGTCGCCGTCACCGGCCGCGCGCCCGCCGCCGGCGTCATCCTCGACGCCAACCGCAAGGCGCGGCGGATCATCGAGGTCGAGCGGCCGGACGGCGCGGACGATTCGTTCTGGCCGCTCATCGGCTACCTCGCGGGCCTCGCTTCGCCCGACCGCATCCCCCTCCTCCGCGGGCTTCATGGCGCGTCGCCGCCGCGCGACGACCTCAAGGCGCTTTGCGCCGCCTTCGGGACGACCTCGGCCGCGCCGATGCTGCACATCGAGGGTGTGACGCCCGAGGCGGACGGAGCCGCCGCGCCCGGCGCCGACCGCGCCGCGATCGGGCGCGCCGACATGGCGCGGGCGTGGGCGTCGCTGAACGGCGGGCCCGAGGCGATCGACCTCGTCGCCATCGGCAGTCCGCACGCCTCGCTGAGCGAAATGCGCGCGCTGGCCGACGCGCTCGACGGGGGGCCGCGCAGCGCGGCGACCGCGGTCATGGTGACAGCCGGGCGGGATGTCCTCGCGTCGGCGCGGCGCGAGGGGGTTCTGGCGCGCCTCGAGGCGGCGGCCGTTAGCGTCCTGCCGGACCTCTGCTGGTGCTCGATCTCGGAGCCGGTGTTCCCGGTCGCAGCGCGCGTCGTCCTGACGAATTCCGGCAAGTACGCCCATTACGGCCCGGGTCTGAGCGGCCGCACGGTGCGCTTCGGCGCGCTCGCCGACTGCGTCGCCGCCGCCACGACCGGCCGGGCGGCGCCGCGGATGCCGTGGTGGCTGGGGTGACCTTCGTGTCCTTCGTGCTCTTTGTGGTGAAAGATTCACCACCAAGACACGAAGATCACGAAGGAACGTGCGTCGAGCCTTGCGGCGCGCAGCACTTGAAATATCCCCCTGGGTGGGATAGATGAGGGGGCGGATTGCGAGTCTTCAAAACCAGGGAGTTTGCGCGATTCGCGCGTCGCGAGAGTATCGGTGACGAGCGGCTTTGCGAGTTTGTCGAGCGGGCCCAGCGCGGCCTCGTGGACGCTGACCTCGGCGGCGGGCTCGTCAAGCAGCGGATCGCGCGCGAGGGCAAGGGTCGCCGGGGCGGCTACCGTACCCTGTTGGCGTTCAGGGCCGGGAACCGTACCGCGTTCCTCTACGGCTTCGCCAAGAACGAACGCGACAATATCGGCCCGGACGAACTGGAATTCTGACGACGGGTCGCAACCGCGTTCCTGGCGGCGACCGAGGCTCAAGTCGCCGCGCTCGTCGATTCGCGTGAGCTGTCGGAGGTGACCTGTCATGGCCAAGCCTAGCGCCCGGATCAGCCGGCTTGCGGCGTTGCACCAGACCGCGACCGCGCTTCATGGCGTCGGCGCTCTCGACAAGGCCACCATGCGCGATCTGGACGCCTTTTGCATCACAAAGGTCGAGCAGCTTTCCGGCGACGAAATCCAGGCCCTGCGATTGCGCGAGCGCGTGAGTCAGGCGGTCCTGGCGCGCCATCTCAATGTGCGCACGAAGCTCGTCAGCGATTGGGAGCGCGGCGTGAAGCGCCCGAGCGGCCCATCCCTCAAGTTGCTCACGCTCGTTCGGTCGAAGGGCCTCGACGCCATCGCTTAAGAAGATTCACGAAGATCAGGAAGTCTGCGCCTCCATCAGGCGGGCGGCGTAGCGGGCCATCGTGTCGACCTCGATGTTGACGCGGTCGCCGGCGCGCCGCTCGCCCCAGGTCGTGACGGCGAGCGTGTGGGGGATTAGCAGGACCTCGAACGTGTCGCCGGCGACCGCGTTGACGGTGAGCGAGGTTCCGTCGAGGGCGACCGAGCCCTTGACGGCGATGAACTTCGCCAGCGCCGCCGGCGCGCGCAGGGTGAAGTGCGCCATGCCGTCGAAATCGCGGCGCGCGACGATCTCCGCGACGCCGTCGACATGGCCGCTGACCATGTGGCCGCCGAGTTCGTCGCCAACTCTCAGTGATCGTTCGAGGTTGACCTTCGCCCCCTCAACCCACGCGCCGAGCGTCGTGACGGCGAGCGTCTCGGCGCCGACGTCGAAGACGATGCGCGCGCCGCCCGCAAAGGGCGCCGCCTCGACCGCCGTCAGGCAGACGCCGGCGTTGGCGATCGAGGCGCCGAGCGCGATTCCGGCCGGGTCGAAGCGGCTGGCGATTGCGAGCCGATTCCGGTCGGTGAAACGAACGATCTCAACGACTTCTCCGACGTCGCTGACAATTCCGGTGAACATCGGACGGATCTCGGGCCCGGGAGCAGAAAGCGCGCTTATCCCGCGCGTCGCCGCCGCGGGCAAGCAGCCATGTCGCAGGCCCTCACCCTGCCGCCTTCGGCGGCTTCCCTCTCCCTGAGGGAGAGGGTCTATACGGGGGAGAAGATTCCGGTGATCCAGCTTGCGACGAAAATCGCCCCGAAGGTCGCCCAGGTGATGCGGCTGCGGAAGAACGCCCTGTCCCCGTCGATCCGCGGCCCGAGCACGGCCGCATCGAGGGCGACGACGATCAGGGTCAGGGCCGCCGCCCGGCCGAAGGCGGAAAACTCCGGCCCGGCGATCTTGTGCGCGACCGTCATGGCGGAAGCGATGGCCGGCGCCGTCGCGAGGCGCACGGCCTCGGGCATTTCGGCCGGCCAGATCTCGCGCCCGATGGCGTAGACGCCGCCGGCGGTAGCCCACAGCGCCACGCCGCACGCGATCAGAACGCCCCAGACCATGCCCGTCACCTATCCCCGAATCTCCGCGACGATCCCGGCGATGTCACCCATACCCCAATGTTCGACGATGCGCCCATCGGCGATGCGGAAAATGTCGCAGGAGGTGAAGCTCAGCCGCTTGTGGCTCGGTTCGAGGCCGTAATAGGCGCCCTCCTGCGCCCCCTCGTAGCGGAAGCTCGCCGCCACCCGGTCGTCCTCGGCGACCGTCACTTCGATCGTCACCTTGAGGTCGGGCATCGCCTTGAGGCGGGCGGCGAAGAAGGAGACGGTCGCGGCCTTGGCGCTGAGGCCGGCGGGCGGCGGGGCCGCGGCGCTCGCCTGATGGTTGACGTAGCCGTCGGCGAAGAGCGCCTCGAACGCCTTGAGATCGTGGGCGTTCAGCGCGTCGGCGAATTTATGCGCGATCGACGCGTCGGCGGCGCGGGCCGCGCCGGGCGCCGCAGCGGCCGCCGCCGCGCTCAAGAGAAATGTCCTGCGTCGCATGATCGGCGCTCCTCCTGGCGGCGGCGAAATCCGCCCTCGCTCTCAAAAGCGCTTTAAGAACCCGGCAGGAGCCGGTCCGGTTCAATTCTCCAAAGGCTTATTTCGGGCTCGTCATCCGCGCGAAGGCTTCGCCCGGCACGACGGCCATCACGAGGGTGGTCGGCGTTTCGTTCGGGCCGAACGGGCCAGGCACGGCGTGGGCGACGGGCGGCAGGCTTCTCAGATACGCGACGATCGCCTTCGCGTCGTCGGGGGTGAGCGAGGCGAGCGCCCGCCACGGCATGATCGGCGCGAGATTGCGCCCATCGGGGCGGACGCCCTTGGTGAACGCCGCGATGATCTGCTCGTCCGTCCAGTTCCCGAGGCCGGTCGTCTTGTCGGGCGTGAGGTTCGGGGCGACGAAGGCGCCGACGCCCGGAATGGCGAAGCCGACGTCGGAGCCGGAAAGGGCGTGGGCGAAATCGGGCTTGCCGAGGAAATAGCCGGGCGTGTGGCAGTCGTCGCAGCCGCCGAGCGTCGCGAGATACTTGCCGCGCTCGATGGCCGAATTGTCGGCGGCGAAGGCCGGGACGGCGCAGAGCGCCGCGCCGAGGACGATGGCTGCGAAACCCAACCGGACCATGGCGTGTCCCTCCCGCCCTTGGAGCGCGCTTCGCCGAAATGGCGGCCGCCGAGGCTTCTCGCCATTTGGGCATGAAACCTTTGCGTGGGCAACGGGTGGGGGCGCCTCGCTGGCGGCGAATTTGATAAGACCGCGCCGTCATGGACGAGCGCCCGAAGCTTCCGCACTACGATCCCGGCAGAGTCACGAAATTGGCGGGGAGCGTCTGCGCGGGAATTCTCGTGGCTGATCTCATGGCGGCGATGCTCATCACACCGGTTAGCGCCAAGTGCTCGGGATCGATAACGGGCGGCGGCCGCAATGAGGGTGCGTATGGACTGCTGCTGATGTCCGCGCTGGCTGCCGCCTGGATGGGTTACCTGGCGACCCGTTCGAAAAAACACACCATATTGTTTTCACAGGTATCCATTGGCTGATGCCTGCTCTGCGCTCTCATGCTCTATCTGGCGCTCGCCACCTGCATGAACGCTGCGCCACTTCTCGTCCGGTAGATTGTCGTTGTCACAGCCCCACCTCAGAGGCGCCTGTGGCGGTCGCAAGGGACCGAACGCCGCGCGCTATAGGATGGCTTCGAGCCCCCGGCGCCGGATCACGTTCAGCATGGCGAGCAGGGCGCCGCTCGGATGCACGTCGCCCCGTTCCAACTTCGACACGTGTGCGGGCGTCAGGTTCAGGTACTTTGCGAGGTAGGCCTGGCTTACATTGGCGCGCTCGCGCAGCGCCCGAATGTCCGCGCCGGTCATTGGAACGATCGGCGGCGCGCTTTCGTCGATCTGAAGATCGCGCAGCGTCCGCTTGTGCGTGGCCTCGTCAATGAGGCCGAGATCGCGAAGATCGCGGAAGCTCTCGGCCATCTCGGCGGCGAAGCGCGCCCTTTCCCGCGCGGTCGTTCTGTCCTTCGTCATGGCCTCACCTCGATCAGATGTCCAATCGCCAAAGCGCTTTCAATGGCCGTCGAGCTTGCTTTCAGCCAGATCTCGGCCAGTTCCTGCACGATCCTCAGTTCCTTCGCGTCGAGATTGTCCCTGTCGCTCTTGCCGAAGCCGTAGAGGAACAGGGAGAACGATTGCCTCCGATACGCGATCAGGACCCGGTAGCCGCCGCTCCTCCCCTGCCCTTGCCGAGCCACGCGCTGCTTGATCAGGTCTCTGCCAAGATCGGCGTCGACCAGCCCTTTGTCCGCGCGCTCGATCGCCTGCATGAGGCTCCGGTCGCCGATCCCTTCATTCCGCGCAAAGCGGGCGAAGGACTTGGTTTTGTAGACCGGCACATGTCTCCCCAGTCGGAATAACTATAGTTATTATGATCATATCGGGCAAGGCCAGCGCCGGGATCGGCACGCGGTTTCGTCGTCGTCCGAGCGAAGCGTGGCGATCCAGGCGCCGTGATGCGTCGGCCATGCGACGTCTGGATCGCCGCGTCGCCCTGCGGGCTCCTCGCGATGACGGACGCCCGCTCACCCCTCTGCGAAATCCTCGATGCGGAACTCGTGCGCCGCCGCCTCGCCCTTCCCGGCCCGCTCGGTCTCGCGGGCGCGGAGTTCGACGCGGCGGATTTTGCCGGACACGGTCTTCGGCAGGTCGGCGAATTCGATGCGGCGGATGCGCTTGAAGGGCGAGAGGCGCGCGCGGACGTGGGCGAAGATCGAGCCTGCGGTCGCGTCGTCGGGCGCGTGGCCGGCGGCGAGCGTGATGTAGGCTTTGGCGACCGTGTGGCGCATGGGATCGGGCTGCGGCACGACAGCGGCCTCCATCACCGCCTCGTGCTCGATCAGCACGCTTTCGAGTTCGAACGGGCTTATGCGGTAGTCGCTCGACTTGAACACGTCGTCGGCCCGGCCGATGAAGGTAAGGTAGCCCTCGGCGTCGCGCGAGGCGACGTCGCCGGTGCGGTACCAGGCGCCTTCGAGCGCCTTGAGGTCGCCGCGGTCGTCGGCGTAGCCGCCCATGAGTTCCGGCGGCGCGCGGCCGAAGCGGCAGCGCGATCTCGCCCATGTCGCCCTCGAGCCCGTCGGAATCGAGCAGCGCCACCCGCCAGCCCGGCAGCGCGCGGCCCATCGACCCCTCGACGACCTTCTGGCCGGGCGAGTTGGCGACCATCATGGTCGTCTCGGTCTGGCCGTAAGAGTCGCGGATCGTCAGGCCCCAGGCCTTGCGCACCCGGTCGATCACCTCGGGGTTGAGCGGCTCGCCGGCCGAGGCCGCCTCGCGCAGGCGAACCGGCCACGACGCGAGATCCTCCTGGATCAGCATCCGCCACACGGTCGGCGGCGCGCAGAATGTCGTGACGTCGTGGGCGGCGAGCGCGTCGAGGGCGATCCGCGGCTCGAACCGGCCGGCGAGCGCGACGACGGCTGCGCCCGCGTTCCACGGCGCGAACACGCTCGACCAGGCGTGCTTAGCCCAGCCGGGCGAGGAGATGTTGAGATGCACGTCGAGCGGCCGAAGCCCGAGGCCGTACATGGTCGAGAGATGGCCGATCGGATAGCTCGCGTGGCTGTGGACGACGAGCTTCGCCCGCGCCGTGGTGCCCGAGGTGAAATAGATCAGCATCGGATCGTCGGCGTTGGTCGGACCGTCCGGGGCGAAGCGCGGATTGATATGCATGAGCGAGGCGAACGGCCGCCAGCCGTCGGGGGCGGCGCCGATGGCGATGCGCACGGCGCTCTCGCTCGAGCCGGCGAATTTCGGCGCGTCCTCGGCGTGCGCCACGATGAACTTCGCCCGGCCGCGCTCGATGCGGTCGGCGACGTCCGCCTCGCCAAGCTGCGGGGTCGCGGGGATGAGCACGAGGCCGAGCTTGATCGCGGCGAGGATGGTCACCCAGAGTTCCGGGGTCGTGCCGAGCATCATCAGGAGCCGGTCGCCGCGCTTGGCGCCGGCGCCGCGCAGGCCATTGGCGAGGCGCGACGAGGCCAGCGAAAGGTCGGCGAAGCTGCGCGTCTCGACGGTCGGGCCGATGACTTTCAGCGCGAGGTTCTGGCCATGCTCGCCGGCCGCAAGCTCGGCGTCGAACCAGTCGAGCGCCCAGTTGAAGGTCTTGGGCCTCGGCCAGACGAACTGGGTCTTGGCGGCCATGTAGCGGTCGTCGAGCGAGAGCAGCAGATCGCGCGCCTCGCGGAAGGTCGGCGGATCGTGGCGCGGCGGCAGGGGGGCGTTGAGGCTGGCCATGGGCGGACTCGCGGGGGGGGGCTGATTTGCGGGTCTTTTAGACCGATCCTCGTTCACCACAAAGGACGCGAAGGGCACGAAGGTCTTTGTGGTCTTGGTGTCCTTTTGTGGTGAAACGCGCCCGGGCGTATCGGAAGGAGCTTGTTCAATGCGGAGTAAGGCGTCGAAAGCCGCCGCGCTGGCACGGGGCTATGCGAAGGCGGACATGGACGACGTCGCGAATTCTCCGGAATTCACCGCCGAGGAGATGGCGGCGGCGAAGCCTTTCGCCGAGGCTTTTCCCGAACTCGCGGCGAGCGTCCGGCGCGCGCGAGGCAGGCAAAAGGCGCCGACGAAGCAGCTCGTCAGCCTGCGCCTCGACCGGTCCGTCATCGAGGCGTTCAAGGCGAAGGGGCCGGGCTGGCAGCGGCGCATGAACGAGGCGCTGAGGAAGGCGGCCGAAGGCGGTTGACCGGCTCGTCCGCGCGTCGTCAGACGGCGCGCGGCGGCGCGCTCACGCGGTCGCGCCCCTCGTGCGGCGCGCGCTGGCGCCCACGATGCCGAGGCCGACGAAGCTGACGAGCACCATGGTCCAGGTCGAGGCCTCAGGAACCGAGGACACCGTCACATTGTCGAGGGTGAAGTAATCCGACGCTCCAGTGAATTCGGCGCGCGCGATGCCGGCGGCGGAAAGCCCGATAAACGTGGAAAAGCCCAGGCTGACCCCAATCGACGTCGTCCCGATGACATTGTTGGCCGCGTCGTAAAGCGTCAGGGTCAGCGGGCCACTGCCAACCGAGGCATAGGCGCCGACGCTCGAAAAGACGCCGGCGCCCGGCATGACGTCGATAAAGCCGTCACTCGGGCTGTAGACGACGTTTGGCTCGCTGACCGGAGGGTAATCTGTATAATTATAGTCCGGGGAGGTGAGAACTGTCGGATCCCCACCAAACAAGACATTCTCGGAGGAATACTGAGTGCTGACCAAAGTGCCTGAAGCAAGATCGTCGAAGGTTATTACAGTTGACGCACGGGCCGTGGTCGCGATGCTTGCGATAGCCAGCGCTGCTCCGGCCGCTTTCAACAGGGCATTGCACATGGAAGTTTCCCAGCACAACCAATCCCGTCAATCCGCGGGCATTGAAGCATACCCCAGTCTATCTGCGTGTGTCAACTCCTGTTATTACTTTATTTACCTTTAGGAGACGGCGCTGGGGGTTGTTCGCCCCGTGGAATGGAGACCTGCCCCGCCGGCGCGAGTCACATGGCCGCCGCGCCGAGCGCCTCGCGCCAGTGCTGGAGGCGTTCCTTGAGTGTCCGGTCGCGCCCGACTTCCAGCGCTTCGGCGTCGAGTTCCTCGAGGACGGCGAAGGTGAAGCCGTCAGCCCCATGCGCATTCCAGGCCGCAGAAAGCGCGCGGTTCGTGTCGGCGCCCTGCCGAAGCGCGAAAGTGCGGCGCGTCCAGATGGTCGCGAGATCGGGCGCGGTTCCAACCCATTGCTCGCCGCTCGCTGCGCAGCGGACGACATAAACGCCGGCCTGCGCCTTGCGCTCCTTGTAAGCCGCGACGACGGCCTTGCGGTCGTCCCGCTTCATCCTGGCGAGCCGTCAAAGCGGGCGCGCGCCGAATGGATATCGGAATAGCGACGGTCGGCCCAATCGATCAGGTTCGCCATCGGCTCCAGCAGGGATTGGCCGAGCGGCGCCAGACGATATTCGACGCTCGGCGGCTTGGTTGGAAAGACATGGCGGGTGATCAGTCCGTCACGCTCCAAATCGCGCAGCGTCTGGGTGAGCATGCGCTTGGAGATGTCGCGGATGGCGCGGTGAAGCTCGCTGAACCGCTGCGGTCGCGTCGCGAGCGTCATGATCATCAGGATGCTCCATTTGTCGCCTATACGGTCGAGCACGTCGCGCACCGGGCAGTGTACGGGTCTCTCTGACTGGGCGTCGTCCGATTGATATCGGCTGAAGCGCTCGATCGCGCTCGATGCGGTGCTCATACGGGTTCCCTGGCTCTCTCCTGGTGACAAAAAACTGCCTCCTTGCGGCGCAGGAATAAGGTCTCTAGGTGAGACCTGCCCCCAATCATAGACCAACGGTGGCGAGGAGAAAACACATGTTTTTGGTCATGGGAATTACGGGAAAAGTCGGCGGCGCAACGGCAAGGCGATTGCTGGCGCAAGGCAAGGCGGTGCGCGCGCTGGTCCGCGACCGCGCCAAGGCGGCAAGCTGGGCGGAGAAGGGCGTCGAACTGGTCGACGGCGACTGGAACGATGCGGCCGCCATCGAGCGGGCGCTCCAGGGCGTCGAGGGCGCGTTCGTCATGTTGCCTGCCGTCTGGGCCCCCTCGCCGGATTTCAGGGAAGCCAGGGGCGTCATCGCGAACTATGTCGAAGCGCTGACCAAAGTCCCGGCGCCGCGGGTCGTCGCGCTCTCGTCGATGGGCGCCGACAGAACCAGCGGCCTCGGGATGATCACGGCCCTGTCGCTTCTCGAGCGGGGCTTTCGCGACCTGACGCTGCCGATCGCCTTTGTGCGGGCCGGCGGGTTCTTCGAGAACTTCCTCTACGGCCTGCATGTCGCCGAGGGGGGCGCGCTGCCCGTCACCTACAATCCGACCAGCCGGAAATCGACCATGGTCGCGACCAACGACATCGGCGCCGAGGCCGCAAAGCTTCTGACCGGGCCGGCGTGGTCCGGTCATCGGGTCATCGAACTCGGTTCGATGGTCAGCCCGGATGAAGTGGCCGCGCAATTGGGCGAGGCGATGCAGCGCGACGTCAAGGCCTTCGCCATCCCGCGGGCCGAATGGCCGGCGGCCTTCGAGCAGTTCGGCGTTCCGAAGGGCCGCACCGGCGCAGCCGAAGCCATGTTTGAGGCTGTCAACGCGGGATGGATGGACCTCGGGCTCGAGGGCGCGGAGCACGTTCCGGGCGCGACGTCCCCCCGCGAGGTTTTCGCGGCGGCCGTGAAAGCCCACGCGGCGTAAGTCCGCGGAGCGAGTTAGCAATCGCGCCGTCATGTGAACTGCGGCGCTCGCACCGAGAAGGATTGAGGTGAAAGATGAAAATCCCTGCCTTGAGCGCCATGGGCGCGCCGCCCTCATCGGACAAGGTCGGACGCATGTCCAAGATTGCGTGGCGCGACGTCCTGGCCCTGGCTCTTGCCGCATTCTTCGTGGTGGGATCGATCAGCAACATCCTTGCTCCTGGCTCCATCTACGAGGAATACCTGAAGTGGGGATATCCGGGCTGGTTCCATTTCGTGACCGGCGCGCTGGAACTCACGACCGCCGTGCTGCTCGCGCGCGAACGGACCCGGCTATTCGGCGCCGCGCTCGGCTTCGCCGTCATGCTGGCGGCGCTCGCGACCGTCACGCTCCACGGCGAATACGCGCACGGGGTCGCGCCGATTGTCGCCGCCGCACTGACGCTCGTCGTCGGCTGGATCACCTGGCGCGCGCGGCTTTCTGGCGCGACATGAATTGCCCGCGCCGCGGCTTGCAGCCCGCTCCGCACTCCTGCAACTTAAGAGCTACGCAGCGAGTGGAAACGCATGGCCGCCCCCGATGACATCAACGCCGATATGCTGGCCTTCTGGAACGGGAGCGGCGGCCACACATGGGTGGTGCGGCAGGAACAAACCGACATCACACTCGCGCCCGCGACGGACGCCTTGCTCGGCTTTGCCGCGCCGCTGGCCGGCGAACGGGTGGCGGATATCGGCTGCGGCTGCGGCGCCCCCACGCTGGAGTTCGCGCGCGTCGTCGGTCCCTCCGGCCGCGTGACGGGGCTGGACATCTCTGCGCCGATGCTGGCCGAGGCAGAGAGGCGGGCGAATGCCGCCGGTATCGCCAACATCTTTTGGCGACAGGCGGATCCCGCTGCGGCCGCACTGGAGGAATACGATCTCCTGACCTCGGCCTTCGGCGTGATGTTCTTCGGCGACAGGGTGGCGGCGTTCACCAATATGCGCCGCGGCGCCGCTCCAAATGCGCGGATGGCGCTCCTGTGCTGGCGCACGCTGGCTGAAAACCCCTGGATGGGAGTTCCGATGAGCGCGGTCGCGCAACACCTGCCGCCGCGGCCGAAGCCGGTCCCAAACGCACCCGGAATGTTCGCCTTCGCCGATCCTGGGCACGTCACCGAGGTTCTGACCGCAGCCGGTTGGGCGCCGCCGCGTTTCGAGAGACTCGACATGGACCTCGACATAGCCGCGGGCCGCGGGCTGGAGGAGGCGGTCGTTCAGTCAACCCAAATCGGCGCCGTGAACTCCTGGCTGCGAAACCAGCCGGCTGAGGTCGTCTCGGCCGCCGTCGCCTCCCTTCGCCAGGCGCTGGCGCCCTATGCGAATGGCGGCGCCGTCCGCTTGCCCGGCGCGATGTGGCTGATCGGGAGTCGGCTCAGTTGACCGTCTGACGCCGATGGCTAGCCTCTGCGCTTCTTCGGCGCGTACGGGTTGTCGCCGCCTGAGCGCATCGAGAGGCGGATCGGGACGCCGATCAGGCCGAAGGTCTCGCGCAGGCCGTTGACGAGATAGCGCCGGTAGCTCTCCGGGATCTGCGCGACCGAATTGCCGAAGAGGACGAAGAAGGGCGGGCGCGCCTTCGGCTGCGTCATGTAGCGGATCTTGACCCGCCGCCCGGAGACGGCGGGCGGCGGATAGGCGTCGACGGCGGGCGCGAGCCAGCGGTTGAGGCGCCCGGTCGAGATGCGCGTGTTCCAGATCGCATCCGTCGCGACGACCGCCTCGATCAGCTTGTCGAGATGGGCGCCGGTCAGGCCCGAGACGGGGATAACGCGCGTGCCCCTGAGTTGCGGCAGGAGACGATCCGCCTCCTCGCGCAACTTGCGCGCCGTGTCCGACTTGTCGGCGACGAGATCCCACTTGTTGAGCGCGATGACGAGGCCGCGACCCTCCTTCTCGACGAGGTCGGCGAGCGTCAGGTCCTGCTTCTCGAAGGGGATCGTCGCGTCGAGCAGCAGCACCACGATCTCGGCGAAGCGCACCGCGCGCAGCGCGTCGGCGACCGCGAGCTTCTCGACCTTCTCGACGACCCGCGAGCGCCGCCTCAGGCCCGCGGTGTCGAAGAGCTTGAGCCTGCGGCCCTTCCACTCGGTCTCGATGCCGATCGAATCGCGGGTGATGCCGGGCTCGGGGCCGGTGAGAAGCCGGTCCTCGCCCAGGATGCGGTTGAGGAGCGTCGATTTGCCGGCGTTCGGGCGGCCGAGGACGGCGATGCGGAGCGGCTTCGAGAGGTCGGCTTCGCTGCCGTCCTCCTCGTCGCCGAGGACGAGCGGCGCGCGCTCCTCCTCCTCGTCCGGATCGAGACGGGCGGCCGGCGGCAGGGCCTCGCGCAGCGCGTCGTAGAGGTCGGCCATGCCCTCGCCGTGCTCGGCCGAGATGGCGACGGGATCGCCGAGCCCCAGGCTGAAGGCGTCGTAGGCGCCGTCGCGCCCGGCGTTTCCTTCGGCCTTGTTGGCGAGGACGACGATCGGCTTGCCGGCCCTGCGGATGGCGGCGGCGAAATGCCGGTCGGCCCCGGTCACGCCGGCGCGCGCGTCGATGACGAAGAGGACCGCGTCGCAATCGGAGAGCGCCGTCTCGGTCTGGGCGCGCATCCGCCCGGCGAGCGTCTCCGGATCGCCCTCTTCGAGCCCCGCGGTGTCGACGATGGTGAAGGCGAGGTCCATGAGCCGCGCCTCGCCCTCGCGCCGGTCGCGCGTCACGCCCGGCTCGTCGTCGACGAGCGCCAGCTTCTTGCCGACGAGGCGGTTGAAGAGCGTCGATTTGCCGACGTTCGGCCGGCCCACGATGGCGACCTTGCTCATCGGGGCGGGACCGCGAACCCGCTGTGCTCCTCCTCCCCCCTTGTGGGAGGAGGGGGGTCTCGCCGTAACTTGCCGGATAAAGCGCCCTCATCACAAAAGTCCGAGAGACCCCCCGCCCTGTCCCTCCCCCACAAGGGGGGAGGGGACGCTATCGCCCGCCGCATCGCGGGCACGTTCAGGGTCGGCGTCGCGCCCAAGGCGCGCCTCACTTGGGACGGTTCGAGGCGACGACGGCGAGCCAGTGCTCGGCGAGTTCGCGGTCGGTCCGGCTGACGTCGGGGTCGGCGAGCACGTCCTCGAGCGTCTTGCCGGCCTCGTCGGTGTCGCCGCGTCCGATGGCGAGCGCGCCGAGCGTCAGGCGCGCGAGATTGCGGTAGGGGCCGGCGGCGGTCGCGAGCGACGTCAGCGCCGCGGTTCCGGCCGCCTCTTCGCCGGACGCGTTGATCTGAAGCAGCGCGGCGCGCAGTTTCGCCGCGTCGCGGAAGAGCGGATCGACCGAACCGTTGGCGGCGATCGCCTGATAGGCGGAGATGGCGGCGGCCGGATCGGTCGCGGCCTTGGCGCCGGCTTCCGTCATCTGGGCGAGGATGCGGTAGCCCGCGGGGCCGTCGGCGCCGATCTTGCCGAGCCCGCCGAACCCCTCGCTCGCCTTGCCGGAATTGACGGCCGCGATCGCCGCGCGAAGCGTGTCGCCCGCCTCCTGCGCCGCCTTCTCCTGCTCGTAGCGCCAGTAGCGGAACGCCGCCGAGGCCAGCACGATCAGGATCGCCGCGGCGATGACGACATTCTGATATTTTTTCCAGAACTCCGCCGCCTTGTCGCGCCGGACGTCCTCGTCGACTTCCTGGAAGATATCGCTCATGGACTGCTCGAATGCGGGGCCCGTGAGGCGCCGCTGTCGCGGACGCCCCGGGCAATTTCAGGGTCGCCCTATCACACGGGTCCCGCGAAAGCGAGCAAGCGGGCGGAAAGGCAGTCGGCTCGCACGAGCCCGCAGCGCCCGACCCTGGGCCGGCAGCGCCCTGCTTTCCACACCCCATCCGGCGCTACGCGCCACCTTCCCCGGCCATCGCCGGGGAAGGGATATGCACTCTCACTCCTCGAGCGGGCCGACGTGCTTTTGCGCGTAGAGCTGCAGGCCGAGCTGGGCGACGAGGGTGAGCTGCGCCTCGAGGAAGTCGATGTGGTTCTCCTCGTCGGTCAGGAGCTGCTCGAAAAGGTTTTTGGTGACCCGGTCGTTGACGCCGTCGCAGTATTTGGCCGCCTCGAGATAGAGCGTACGGGCGCTGAGCTCGGCGGCGAGATCGCAGTCGAGGATCTCCTTGACGGTCTTGCCGATCCTGAGCTGGCTCAAGGACTGCATGTTGGGGGCGCCGTCGAGAAAGAGGATGCGGGCGACGAGCTTGTCGGCGTGCTGCATCTCCTCGATCGATTCCGCCCGCCAGGTCTTGGCGAAAGCCTTGTAGCCCCAGTTGTCGAGGATCCGGTAGTGCAGCCAGTACTGGTTGACGGCGGCGAGCTCGTGGCTGAGCGCCGAATTCAGATATTCGATGACCTTTGGATCGCCTTGCATATGCACTCTCCCTCCGGCCGCCTTCAGGCGCGGGTCCGGACGAGAACGACGCGGGAAGGCCGACGGCAGCGGCGCAAAGACTAGCGCGGCGAGCGCCATGCACAAAGGGCGCGACGGGTCCGATTCTGTGGAGACATTCAAAACGATGGCGCGGGCGGCAGGACGCGCCGCCTCCCTTGCAGAATTGACCGGTGGAATTTGATCTGGATCAAATCGCTGGTTTTGCATCGCAGCAAAGTAAGTTCGGGGAACGGTGCTCTAGACGACTCGAAAGGGAAAGAGGCCATGACGAGTTCATCGGCTTCCGGCGGCGTCTCGCGCCGCACCGTCCTCCTCGGCTGCATGGCCGGCGGAGCGGGAATGCTGGCGACGGGCGCGTCCGCGCTCGAAATGTCGCCGGTCAAGGTGTCCAAGGACAGCGTCCGCTACCAGCTTGCCGGCGCGCTCGGCCGCCGCTGCTCGGATTGCAAGCTCTTCGTCGAGCCCTCGGCCTGCATCGCGGTCGGCGGCGACATCGGCCACGACTGCGGCTGCCGCATCTGGCTGCCGAAGACGGTCTGACGACCGGAAAGCCTGCGTTCG
Organism: uncultured Alphaproteobacteria bacterium; assembly: GCA_963829505.1. Classification (GTDB taxonomy): domain Bacteria; phylum Pseudomonadota; class Alphaproteobacteria; order Rhizobiales; family Beijerinckiaceae; genus Roseiarcus. The sequence goes on along the minus strand of CAWHIL010000003.1, from coordinate 508,929 downwards.
GTCGCGGTAGGCGAACCTCGGAGGGACACGCCGCGGATCGCGGGACTTGCCGAATTGGCCGAATTTCGACCGCGAGCCTGCGATCCGGTTCGGCTTGTGACTGACGCGGCATGTGGCTGCGAAGCGCGCCGGCAGGTTCTGCGCGGGCGCCCGCGCGCGGTTCGTCCGTGCGGCTCCTTTTTCGCGCGCCCGGTTCTTCCTCTGCGTAGCCGATCTTCCCCGCTCCGAGGGGCGTCTCCCACGGCGAGCCGCGACGACTCACGGGTGCGCGATGCTTGTGGCGGGCCTTCGCCGCCAGAACCAGAGCCGCCGGATGGCAGTCTGGCGACAGGGTTTGGCGCCAGATTGGCATGAGAGTGCTTCCGGACGGGAAATAATGGCTGTTTGGCGACGGCGCATTGCTTGAAAACTGTTGCACCCGCGCTCGCCCGCCTCGCGCCGGCCCCGGTCGCGAAAGCTTTGAAAGATAGAGCGAACGGCCCGTCGCGGGGGCAACTCGCAAGCAGCGCTCGCAACGCCGCGGCCGGTTTGCGAAATCCTCGGGCGCTCCCCGCGCGCCTCCCCGTGAACATGCGCTGCGCCCATTGGCCGCATGGTCAAGGCGTTGCTCGCGTTCAACGCACGGTGTCAGGGTCGCCGCCAACCCGACCGCTTCGCATGGCGGTCGCTAGACGAACCTGGAGCCGCGAGGCGGCTCGGGAGTGGAGGGAAGAGAAATGAGTTCAAACGCGAAGAAGGCTGGCGTCAGCCGTCGCACAATTCTGATCGGGGCCGCCGGGGCGCTGCCGCTGATCGCGCTCGGTTCGACCGTCGCCGAGGCCAAGATGGCGCAGACCGCGGTCCGCTATCAGGAGTCCCCGAAGGACGGCAAGCAGTGCAGCGGCTGCAACCTCTTCGTCGCGCCGAACTCCTGCAAGACCGTCGACGGAACGATCTCGCCGAGCGGCTGGTGCAGCCTCTGGGTCAAGAAGGCCTGAGCGCCCGTTTACGGCTCGTTAACTATACTGAACTGGACAATTAACCAAACGTCTGAAAACTGACGAATTAACAATGGCGCCGCGTCGATTCGAGGACGGCGCCCATGGGCCAGGGAAGATATGCGGATGACGACGATGGCGATCCGGACTGACGCACCCTCATGGGGAAGTCGCTGGAGCGCGATCGCCGTCGTCCGCACCGCCCTTTTCTGCCTCGCGGCGCTTGCGTCAGGCTGGTTGCTTATCGCGGCCGAGCCGGCGAACGCCCTGCCCAGCTACGCCCGCCAGACCGGCCAGCCGTGCGCCGCCTGTCACACCATCATCCCCGAACTGACCCCCTTCGGACGCCGCTTCAAGATCGGCGGCTACACGCTCCAGGGCGGCGACTGGCAGGGGCCGCCGATCGCGGCGATGTATGTCGCGGGCTTCACCCACACGGCGGCGCCCTACGACTACACCGCAAACGGCGCGACGCTCGCCGGCATCTGGGGCACGCAGAACCCGCTGGCGACCGCCATCCAGACGCCGGGCCTCAAGACCAATGACAATCTCGTTTCCCAGCAGGTTTCCGGCTACGTCGCCGGCCGCCTGATCGGCAACCTCGGCTCATTCATTCAGGTGACGGGCGATCCGGTCGGCGGGACGGCCTTCCTCGACGGCTCCGACATCCGCTACGCCGACACCTTCAAACTGTTCGAAAAGGATTTCATCTGGGGCATCGACGCCAACAACACGCCGACCATCGAGGATCCGTGGAACACGACCCCCTCGTGGAGTTGGCCGCAGTTCTCCTCGACGATCGCGCCGGCCTTCGGCCCGCCTTCGACGCACATCGAAAGCGGCTACGGGCAGATTGTCGGCGGCGCCGGTCTCTACGGCTTCTGGAACGACATGCTCTACGCGGATTTCACCGCCTACAAGGGGCTGCCGGTTGCGGCCCTGACGCTGTTCAACGACGGCAACAGCTCGACGGACGCGGTCACCAACGTCGCGCCCTACTGGCGCGTCGCGCTGGAACCGCACTGGGGCGACCATTACCTGATGGTCGGGACCTTCGGCATGTACGGGCAGGTCGCTCCCGGCCGCGTCTACGACTACAGCACCGACAACTATCTCGATGTCGGCTTCGACTCGCAGTACCAGTACGACGGCGATCAGTACAGCGTGACGGTCAAGCTCAGCGACATCATGGAGTGGCAGCGGCTGAATTCGACCTTTGGTCAAGGCAACTCGACCAACCTCAGCAACAGTCTGAACAGCTTCAAGGCGAACACCTCGCTCGTGTGGGATCATACGTACAGCCTGGGCTTCGGCTACTTCAACATCAGCGGCTCGAAGGATTGCGCCCTCTACGGGTCGCCGGCTTCGCTCTGCGCCGGGAATCTTGGCGTCGGGTCCAGTTTCATCGCGAGCCCGAACGGCGACGGCCTCATCCTCGATCTCTCCTACGTTCCGTTCGCCCACGGCGCGCCCGGCCCGATGGACTACAAGACCTGGAACGCGCGGCTTGGCGTGCAATTCGTGGACTACCTCCACCTTTACGGGGGAACGAACAATTTCGACGGTTCGTTCGTCGGCAACACCCACAACGCGTCGGGAAACAATTCGGTCTACGTGTACGCGCTGTTTGCGTTCTGACGCGCTTTTTGTGAGCGCGAGAACGCGGCGCGCAAGCGGACGGTTGAGGGAGGGATCATGTCGGCGGCGAAGCTCATGCAAACCGGGGCGCGGCGTCTCGCGCTGATCGGGCTGGCCTCGGCCGGCGTCGCGCTCGCGGCCGCTCCTGCGCTGGCGCTAAAAATCCCGATCCAGGCGTCGCTGACCGGGGCGGGCGAGGTGCCGGCCAACGGCAGCCCCGCCCACGGCGTGATGCAGGGGACGTTCGACACCGACACCAACACGCTCGAGTGGTCGGTGACCTATTCCGGCCTCACGACCGCGCCGATCGGCGCCCACTTTCACGGACCCGTCTCCTATCTCGGGCTGACGCCGGAGGAGAACGCGCCGATCCAGGTCGGGACGCCCGGCAATCTCGCCAGTCCCTTCCACGGCGTCGCCAAGATCGACGACGCCCAGGCCAGGGACCTCAAGGACGGCCGCTGGTATTTCAACGTGCATTCGAAACAATATCCGGCCGGCGAAATCCGGGGCCCCATCGTTCGCCGATGAGCGGACCGCTGGCCGCTGGCGCTCTCCCCCATCCGGGCGGCGCTTGCGCGGCCTCGGGCGCGGGCTCTTGTGGGGGCGGGCTGCGGTGGGCGTCGGCGCCAACCTTCGAGATTGGCTCGGCCGGTGCGGAACGCTAGCGAGCGAGAGCGGAGAGACCCCCCTCCTCTGATCCTCCCCCACCAGGGGGGAGGAGGTTCCTTGCGCGCGCGCGGCCTTGTCGTCGCCGGAGCGGTCGCCTTCGCCTTCATGACGCACGCCGGCGCCCTGGCGCAGTCGTCGCAGATCCCTGCGGACGCGTTCCGGCCGCTCGGCGCGAACGCCGAGGACGTTCGCGACGGCCGCGAGCTCGCCGCCGCGGCTTGCGCGAAGTGCCACGGCGAGGACGGAGTGAGCCCGGCAAGCGGCGTTCCCCACCTCGCCGGACAGCGGCCGTCCTACGTCTACATGAAGCTCAGGGCGTTTCAGGTCGACGACCGCGCCGGCGGCGCGCACGACACGCGGCTCATCGGCGCGCTCGGGCTCGACGCGCTCGCCAGCATCGCAGCCTTTTACGCGAGCCTCGATCCCGCGCCGCCGGCCGAGGGCGCGGCGCCGCCATTCGTCGATCCGGTCGCCGCCGGCAAGGCCGCCTCCGCGCCTTGCGCCAAATGCCACGGCGACAACGGGGTCAGCCGCAAGGCCGGCGTCCCGAGCCTGATCGGCCTGCAACCGAAATATCTCATGGAGTTGATGAAGGCCTACAAGGACGGCGACCGTGCGGTCGACCCGGCGAACGCCGACATGAAGACGGCGCTCGACGCGCTCGACGACGACGGCCTCAAGGCGATCGCCCTCTCTTACGCGCTCGAGACCGACACGAACCTGACGCGCGCCCCCTCCCCCGGCCCGGGCGGCCCGCCGGCCGGCAAGGATGCGCTGCGCCCTTGCGTCAAGTGCCACGGCGAGGACGGCGTGGGTTCGGGTCCGGTCAACCCGAATCTCGCCGGACAGGACGCGACCTACATGCTGAACGCGCTCGGCGCTTACAGGGCCGGGACCCGCGACGACGACGTCATGACGCCGAAGGTCAAGAACGCGACCGACGAGGAACTGAGGGCGCTCGCGGTCTACTACGCAGCCCTCGATCCGAAGCCGCTCGGCCTCATGAAGCCGCTCGGTCCGGAGGCGTGGGCGGAGAAATGCGACCGCTGTCACGGGCCTCAGGGAAACAGCGTCCGGCCGGAGGTGCCCGCGCTCGCGGCGCAGCGGCCGGACTATCTCGAGGCGGCGATGAAGGCCTATCGCTCCGGCGAGCGGAGAAACACGGAAATGGCGGCCATGTCGAGCATCCTCACCGACGACGACATCGCCGGCCTTGCGGCGCATTATTCGCGTCAGAAGGGACGCGCGGTGATCTTCGTTCCCGTGCCCGCGCAATGAACGCGGACGAGACCCGAGCAGGCGCCATGACCGGCCCGCCGCCGCATGCGCTCTTCCGCCATTATTCCGAGCTGCCCTACAGCCTGCGCACGCTCTTCACCTGCGTCCTCCTGATCCTCGGGCTCGGCTATCTCTTCGCCCTCCTCAACGTCTATTTCACCTACGCCGGGCGGGCCGGCGGCGATCCGGCGATGCTCAGCTACGAGGACATCGTGGCCGGCTATTCGGGCTCGGGCAAGGGATCGATCCTCGAAGGCGCGCTCAACGGATCGATGGCGACCATGCTGAGGACCGACGAGCGGGCGACGATCCTCAAATGGCTGCACGACGGCTCGGGCGAAGCGGCCTACGAGGCGACCATCAAGCCGATCGTCGAGCGGCGATGCCTCACCTGCCACGACGGCCGCAATCCGCATCTTCCCTCCCTCACGAACTTCGAGGGGGTCCGCAAGGTGACGGCCGACGACACCGGCGCTTCGGTCGCGACGCTCGTGCGCGTCTCGCACATCCATCTCTTCGGCGTGACGTTCATCTTCTTCGTCGTCGGGCTCGCTTTCACCCACGCCTATGTGCGGCCCGTCTGGCTCAAATGCGCGCTGATCGCGCTCCCCTTTCTCGCCATCGCGATCGACGTCAGCTCGTGGTACCTCATCAAGCGCTTCCACCCCTTCGTGTTCGTCGAGATCGCCGCCGGCATGACGATGGCCGCCTGTTTCGCCGCGATGTGGCTGACGACGCTCTATCAGATGTGGTTCATGAAGCCGCCGAAGGCGATCCTGGCGCGGCTCGGCGGCAATATTCCGCTCGAGTGAAGAGGGCGCCGCTCGTGGGCTGTCTGCGGCGGTTTGTCTCATGGATCGACGACCGGCGTTCGGGGGACGATCCGCAACGGAGGAAGGTCTTGATGTGCGAAGGAGACCCCGCGCTGAGAATTCGGCTCCTTGAGGCGCAGGTGACGCGGCGCGGCGCTCTTTACGCGCTTGCCGGCGCCGCGGTCGCCGCCGACGCCGGCCGCGCGCTCGCCAAGGGCAAGCGGTCGAAGGCCGATGTCGAATACCAGGAGACGCCGCACGGGGTCGAACGCTGCGAGATCTGCGCGCCCTTCCTGCCGCCCGACCAGTGCCGCACCGTCGTCGGCCCGGTCAGCCGGCAGGGCTGGTGCAAGATCTACGAAGGCGTGACTTGAGCGCGCACGTCGTCATTGCGAGGACCCCCGGACTTGATCCGGGTGGACGCAGCAATCCATGCGCGGCTGTTGCGGACGCATGGATTGCTTCGCCTGCGGCTCGCAATGACGCCGGGCGCGCACGCAAGCGGACCAGGGCTTCGTTGAAGCTGGCCTCGACGCTTCTCCTGGGCCTCGGCGCCGGACGCGCGACGGCCGACGATCTCGCGCCTCTCCTCTCGCCCGACCGCCTCGAGGATGCGGCTTCGACCCGGGTCGACCCCTACCCGACCTTCGACAATTTCGCCTGGCGCGCGTTCATCGCGCTGAACTGGCCGGCGCTCGGCGGCGCCGACGGCCGGGGCGCGCCCGACCGCGCGCGGACGCTCGCCGACGCAGGCCCGCGCGTCTGGGAGACCTTCAAGGCGCATTACGAGCTCTTCCAGACGGGCGCCGACGGGCGTCCCGCCGCGCCCTCGCCGTTCGCGAGCTTCGAAGGCATGAACCCTTGCGGCGAAAGCTTCGACAACCGCACGAAGACGCTCGCCTCCTTCGTCCCCTACGCCGAGTTCAACCAGCCGGGCTTCACGCTCGGCGAGTTCCTCAATCCGCTGGTGGCGCAGAACCGCACCTACACGCGCTACGAGATCCGGCTGAACCGCGCGGAATACGACGCCATCGCCGGGGCCGGCTGGGCGGAAGGGCGCAACCTGCCCGACGCCGACCATCCGGCCGACCTGCCTATCGGCTCAATCGCGGTCAAGGCGTCGTGGCGCGTCCTGACCGACGCCGACACGCCCGCCGTCCGGGCCCGCTATTACGTCTCGAGCGCGAGCGTCGTCGACGTCGCCAAGAGCGTGGCGGCCAACCGAATCGTTTGCGCGCCGGCGGAGGTGGCGCTTGTCGGCTTCCACATCATGGTGAAGACGCGCTACCGGCCGCAATGGCTGTGGAGCTCGTTCGAGCATGTCGACAACGTGCCGCCGGCCGGCGCGGGCCTAGCGCGCGAGCCCGACGCGAAGGACGCCGGCGCGCCCTATTCCTATTTCGACGCCGCCCATCCCGACCGGACGGCGCCCCGTCTCGGCGCCCCCGAGACGGAGCCGATCAGCGCGGCCAATCCGCCCCGGCTCGATCCCGAGCCGATGCAGGTCCGGCGCCTGCACCCGATCCATCCCTCGACCATGGCGATGAACCGCGCCTACTGGGACTTGAACGGCGTCAGGGGCACGGTGTGGGAGCATTACATGCTCGTCGCGAGCCAGTGGCCGACCCAGCCGGTTCCGCCGGGGCCGGAGAACGACGGGCATTTCTTTCCGGGCCTGACCGTCGATCGCAACACTCCGCGCGAAAACTACGAGACCGCCGACCCGGCGGCCGAGGGCAAGGAGAACCTCGCCAACACGACGCTCGAAACCTTTCTTCAGGACGCGTCGAGCTGCATGAGCTGCCATGCGAGCGTCGCCAACGCGCGCGGCCGCGACTTCGCCGGCATCCTCTCCGATCTGCAGGAGGCGGGGGCGCGTTGATCCGAAACCAGAGCGCTTTCCCCCTCTCCACGCGCCAGCGGCGAGAAAGTCGGGGTGAGGAGCGAGGGGATTGGCCGCTCGACCCAGCCCCTCATCCTGACCTTCTCCCCGCAAGCGGCGGGGCGAAGGGACGCTGATCTCAAACCGCGAAGCCATCATGCCGCACGAGGAACATCACTACATCCACCGCGTCGGCTGGCTGCGCGCCGCGGTGCTCGGCGCGAACGACGGGCTCATCTCGACGGCGAGCCTGATCGTCGGCGTCGCCGCCGCGGCCTCGGGCCGGGCCGAGATCCTGACGGCGGCCTTCGCCGGCTGGGCGGCCGGCGCGATGTCGATGGCGGCGGGCGAACTCGTTTCAGTCAGCTCGCAGGCCGACCTCGAAAGGGCCGACCTCGCACGCGAGAAGCGGGCGCTCGAAGAGGAGCCGCGCGAGGAGCTCGACGAACTTGCGAAGATCTACGAGCAACGCGGCCTCGATGCGGCGCTCGCGCGAACGGTGGCGGAAAGGCTGATGGCGAAGGACGCCCTCTCCGCCCATGCGCGCGACGAACTCGGACTGACCGACGAAGCGGCCGCCAATCCGGTTCAGGCCGCGTTCGCGTCGGCCCTGTCGTTCTCGGCCGGCGCCGCGCTGCCGACGCTGGCTGCGCTCCTTTCTCCGCCGGAAACGACGATCGCCGCCGTGTCGGTCGCGACGCTCGTCTGTCTCGTGGCGCTCGGCGCGCTCGGCGCCGAGACTCGGCGGCGCGGGGATGCTCAGGCCCGCGCTCCGCGTCGGCTTCTGGGGCGCGCTGGCGATGGCTGTGACCGCGGGCATCGGCGCGCTCATCGGCAAGGCGATCTAGCGTCTTTGATATACCCCGCGCTCTTCGTGAAAGACCGGCATCCCCCTTTTCGCCGCGCGCTTCAGAGGCTCACTTGACGTGTCCGACGACCTTCGCGCCGAGGATCTCGTATTTGGCCGCGTCGATGGTGAAGGTGATTTCGTCGCCGGCTTTGAGGCCGCGGCTGACGTCGGGGTCCTTGACTTTGTACATCATGGTCATGGCGTCCATGAAGCCCTTGATCTCATCGTGCCTGACGGTGAGCGCGCCTGTCGCGGGCTCGACCGCCTCGACGAAGCCGTGACCGGAAAAGATCCCCGTGGTCGCTTCGTCGGCGAGGGCCGCGCCGGCAAGGAGCGCGGCGGCGAGGGCTGGCAGAAGTCGGCGCATTCCACGCCTCCGTTGACGGGCTTTCGAGATCGTGGCCGAAGCCGGGGCGTCCGCGCAAGCCCGTTCGCCCGGTGGGCTCGAATTGCCCCAGCCGCGGGCGGGGCGATTGCGGCCATCCGCCGCCCTCCCTACCATTTGTCGGGATCCAACTCTTGCCGTTGCGCGTATAAGGGCTGGTGCGACAGCCCGTCGTCGTCAAGGCTGAAGGCGGCTTTAGCCTCGCGTCAGGCCATGACGCGAGGCGCCCGTCGCGATCCATTGGAGAGGCGAAAGATGAACGAGTGTCAAAAGGGAGTGAGCCGCCGGACTGTTCTGATCGCGGCGGCTGGGGCCGTGCCGGCGCTGGCGCTGATGACGTCCGCGGCGGAGGCCAAGCTGGCGCAGACCGCGGTCAAGTACCAGACCGATCCCAAAGACGGGAAGCAGTGCAACGGCTGCAACTTCTTCGTCGATCCCAACAGCTGCAAGATGGTCGACGGCGAGATCTCGCCGACCGGCTGGTGCACGCTGTGGGTCAAGAAGGCGGGCTCCTGATCGAATAGTCGAGGGCGCTTCCGCGCTCCCTCTCCCAGCGCAAGCGGGGAGAGGGCTGGGGTGAGGGGCGAGGGGATTGGCCGCTCACCCGGCCCCTCATCCTAGCCTTCTCCCCGTGAACGGGGAGAAGGGACGCGGCGGCCGGGCAGCCCCCTACGCGCCGGCCTCGATCCGCGCGTCGGCCTCGATCTCGACCTTCATCTCGGGCCTGAGCAGCCCCTTGACGACGACGATGGTCGCGGCCGGGCGGATCGAGCCGAAAACCTCGCCCTGAATTTCGAGCACCGTCTCGCAATAGGCCGCGTCGGTGACGTAGGTGCGCAGGCGCACGACGTCGGCGAGGCCGGCGCCGGCTTCCTTAAGGACGGCTGCGATGGTCGCGTGGATATTGCGCGCCTGCGCCGCCGGATCGTCCGGCATCGTCATCGTCGCATAATCGTAGCCGGTCGTGCCGGCGACGTGGATTTCATCGCCCGACACGACGGCGCGCGAATAGCCGTAGGCTTTCTCGAACGGCGAGCCGGAGGAGATGAGGCGCCGGCCGCGCCTCACGCGAATTCCAGGATGACCGCGTCGACGGCGAGCGAGTCGCCTTCCTTGGCGAGGACCGCTTTCACGGTCGCGTCGCGTTCGGCGGTGAGCACGTTCTCCATCTTCATCGCTTCCACGATGCAGAGCTGCTCGCCGATCTTCACCTCCTGCCCCGGCTTGACGGCGATCGACTTCACGAGCCCCGGCATCGGGCAGAGCAGCGCCTTCGATCCGTCGGCCCCCTTGCGCTCGATCATGAGGGACGCGAGTTCGGCCTCGCGGCGGGTGAGGACGCGCGTGTCGACGCCTGCGCCCGCGTGGGAGAGATGGTAGCCGTTGAGGATCGGCCGCGTCTGCACGGCGATCGCCGCGTCGTCGATGTTGCCGCACCACAAGAGATCGCCAGGCTTCCAGTCCGAATTCGACATAAGATCGGTGGCCGTCGGCGAAGGCGATCGAGAAGCCGCTCGCCCTCGGCTCCATCTCGAGTTCGATGCGGTCGGCGCCGAGCACGACCGTCCGCTTGGTGTCGAACACGAGGAGCTCGGGCGCGCGCAATTGCCCGGAGATCTGGCGCTTGCGCACGTTGAGCACGTGATCCATGTGGGCCGCAACCGCCGCGAACTGCCGCTCGGTCCCTCCTTTCGGGGCGAGCAGATGGAAGCCGTCGGGGAATTCCTCCGCGATGAAGCCGGTCGAGAGGCGCCCTTCGCGCCAGCGCGGATGCTGCATCAGCGCCGACAGGAACGGGATGTTGTGCCTGATGCCCTCGATGACGAAGGAATCGAGCGCGGTCGCCTGGGCCTTGATCGCGTCGAGCCGGTCGGGCGCGTGCGTCACGAGCTTGGCGATCATCGGGTCGTAATGGATCGAGATCTCGCCGCCCTCGAAGACGCCGGTGTCGTTGCGCACCGTGACGCCGTTGAAGGCTCCTTCGGCGGGCGGACGATAGCGCATGAGCCGCCCGGTCGAGGGCAGGAAATTGCGGGTCGGGTCCTCGGCGTAGACGCGGCTCTCGACCGCCCAGCCGTTAAGCTTCACGTCGGCCTGCGTGAAGCGCAGCGTCTCGCCCGCAGCCGACCGGATCATCTCCTCGACGAGGTCGACGCCGGTGATCAGTTCCGTCACCGGATGCTCGACCTGGAGGCGGGTGTTCATCTCGAGAAAGTAGAAGCTCTTGTCCTGGCCCGCGACGAACTCGACCGTCCCGGCCGAGTCGTAGTCGACGGCTTTGGCGAGGGCGACGGCCTGCTCGCCCATCTTTTTGCGCGTCGCCTCGTCGAGGAGCGGCGAGGGCGCCTCCTCGATCACCTTCTGGTTGCGCCGCTGGATCGAGCACTCGCGCTCGCCGAGATAGACGATGTTCCCATGCTTGTCGCCGAGCACCTGGATCTCGACGTGACGCGGATTGACGATGAATTTCTCGACGAACACGCGGTCGTCGCCGAACGAGCTCTTGGCTTCCGATTTCGCCCGCGCGAAGCCCTCGGAGACCTCGGCGCGCGAATAGGCGATGCGCATGCCCTTGCCGCCGCCGCCGGCTGACGCCTTGATCATCACCGGATAGCCGATCTCGTCGGCGATCTTGGCGGCGTGGTCGGGGGATTCGATCACCCCGAGATATCCGGGGACGGTCGTGACCTTCGCGGCGTTGGCGAACTTCTTCGAATTCGATCTTGTCGCCCATCGCCTCGATGGCTCGGGGATTGGGGCCGATGAAGACGATGCCGGCGTCGGCCAGCGCCTTGGCGAAGGCCGCCCGCTCGGAGAGGAACCCGTAGCCCGGATGCACGGCTTCCGCGCCCGTCGCCTTGCAGGCCGCGACGATCTTGTCGATGACGAGATAGGATTGCGCCGCGGCGGGAGGACCGATGGCGACCGCTTCGTCCGCCATTTCGACGTGCAGCGCGTCCTTGTCGGCGTCCGAGTAGACGGCGACCGTCTTGATACCCATTTTCCGCGCCGTCTTGATGACCCGGCAGGCGATCTCGCCGCGGTTGGCGATCAGTATTTTTTTGAACATTCGGCTCCCCGCGGTCCGTCGCTACGGGCTTTCCGTTCCGGCCGTTCTATTGCAGCGCGGCGAGCGCGTAAACGCCGCACGCGGTCGCAGGGGATGAGCAAATGGAATGATGCACGCCGAGACCCCTTCCGGCGAGCCACTTGGCGCGAACGCTCGGAGGGCGATGCCAAAGCCTGGGGCGGAGCCGAAGCGCGTCGCTCATGCGCATCGCGCATGCTCGACATGGTCGAGCCGCACTTCTCGAGGACCACGGGTTCGCGCCAACGAGCCCTACCCTCGAGGCGAGCGCCGCCCAACCGTGGCGATCTCCTCGAACAGGCATACTCGAATAATCTTCAGAGATCGGTTTCGCGCGCCCGGCAATGGCGCCCGCCCACGCGGGCCCGTCTCATTGTAAACCGCCGATCACAAGACACAGCGGTGCAGTTTACAAGTACAACATCAATCTAATCGTTAACTACTTGCAAATTTGTAATTGACGTCATAACTCTGCAATGTATGTTAATTAATTGTTAACCGAAGGTCAGTTGGCGATCGTAGTAATTCACGCCGTTAACGCAGCGACTGTTCGCCTCTTGTGTTCCGTTCCAGAGGAGAAGAGAAAATGGGCAAGTTCACAACGCTTACGGGGGCGACAGCCGCACTCCTGGCCCTGACCGCCCCAGCGTTCGCCGCAGGCACCGTCAGCGCGACCTACTACACACTCACCAGCAACAACCCCGATGTTGAGAACGGGACCGGCACAACGTCGGGTCTCATCGCGAGCATGCTTGGGCCTGACGGATTACCGGTCGAGTTGACGCCCGGAACGTTCCACGACGTCAATTCCTCGAACGAGCTCCTGTGGTGGACGCCCAACGACGGTCCGGGCTCGGTGCCGTGGGTCACCGCCGGGACCACGTACCCCTATCCGGGCGTCGTCACTCTGCCCTTCAACATCACGTCCGACTACTTCCCCAACGGCCCGGCGGGAAGCGACGGCGGAAGCGTCGGTTTCATCTCGACCGAACTCAAGGCGACATTTAATGCGCCCTCCGGCGGGACGGTGACGTTCAACCTCGGGTCGGACGACAACTCTTGGATATTCCTCAACGGAAAGCTGGTCGCCGACAACGGCGGCATCCACGGCTTCACCTCGATTTCGTTTCCGGTGACCGAAGGGCTGATCGACGGCGTCAATAGTGTCGTGGTCTTCCAGGCCGATCGGCAAACGACACAGTCGGGCCTCTCTTTCGACGCCGACGTGACGCTGAACGCCATTCCCGAGCCGCCGACCTGGGCCATGATGGGCCTTGGCTTCGCCGGCCTCGCCCTCGCCGGGCGACGCGTTCGCCGCGCAACTCGAGCGGCGCTCGGCTGACGGCAAGGCGCATTGCGGCTGGCGCGGCGTCGCGACGCCACAAAGCAGCAAGGCCGCCCATCGGGCGGCCTTTCCGCAACCGGATCGTCTGGCGGCGGGACCGCTTCAACCCGCCCGCGCGCGGAGCGCCGCCTGCACGCCCGGCCACTGGGCGGCGCGCGCCCGCACGGCCGTGATGAACCATTGCGGCGCGCGATGCGCTTCGCCAAGCACGTTGACGAGAACCGCCAGCGCTTCGACCGAGCGGCATTCGTCGGCCCGCGCGATCAGCCATTGGGCGTCGGCGTCCGCAACGACGCCGGTCGGCCGCGACTGCCATACGATATAATCGGTGATGAGTTCGACGAAGAGCTCCGTCCACTCCGGCGCGTTGTCCATGCGAGCGCGCGCGACGGCGAAGAGTTCGTCGGCCGTATCGCGCGTCACCTCGCCCTCGGCGAACACCTCGCGCCTGAGCCACGCGACGTCCTGCGCGGTCACTCTTCGACCGTGGATCATCGCGCTGATGATCGTCCGGCTCGTCTCGACAGCGATGTTCATCACGCGCGGTACCCTCGGCTCTCGACGGAAGCGTATCTCGCATTCGCGGAGACACGCCTTACTGACGGGTGAAGCGTGCACGTCAAAATTTGCCGACAAATGAATCCAATCGCGGAGTCGGGCGCCGTCGTCGGGCACAGTTAAAGCCAGGCAAAACAGAATGGTTTCACGACCATGAACGCTTCCCGTACAAGTGTCTTCCTTGCAGCCGACATCATGCTTAACGCGCCGCATGAACTCGCCGGTTCCCGCCGAGTGAACGCGCCCGGGCCGCGAAGGTCCGTGGTTGTTTCACTGAGACGGCCGCTGGTCTTCCCGAACGGCAGGGAAGAGGGTAGCGTCAGGGAACGCCGCAGCGTCGTTCATTCCCGCGCGGATGCGGCGGCATGGAGGAAGCGCCGCCATGACGACATCGCCAGCCCTCGGCCGCCGCCGCTGGACGATCGGCGTCCTGCTCGGAGTGGGCATCCTCATCAACTATTTCGACCGCGTGAACATCTCGGTCGCCGGTCCGCAGCTTCAGGCCGAGTTCGGGCTGACGCCGGGCGACCTCGGGCTTCTGTTCAGCGCCTTCTTCTGGTCCTACGCGATCCTGCAGGTGCCGGTCGGCATGGTGCTCGACCGTTTCGGGGTGACGACGGTCAGCAGGCTCGGGGCTTTCTTATGGGGCGTGGCGTCGGGGTTGGTCGCCTTCGCGACGGGATTCGGCACGATTTTTGGCGCCCGCGTCCTGCTCGGCGTGGCGGAAGCGCCGGCCTTCCCGGCCAATTCCAAGGCGACCGGCTACTGGTTCCCGCGCGGCGAGCGCGCGACCGCGACCGCGATCTTCGACGCGGCGGCGAAATTCTCCAACGTCATCGGCGTGCCGCTCGTCGCCTTCGCGGTCGTCACCTTCGGATGGCGCTGGGGCTTCGGCCTGACGGCGATCCTGAGCTTCGCCTATTTTCTCGCCTATTGGTGGATCTACCGCGATCCGAGCCAGGACCCGAAACTTGGCGCCGAGGAGCGCGCCTATATCCGCGACGGCGGCGCGACGCCCGAGGGGCCGTCGGACGCCAACCCCTTCGCCATGCTTGGCTACCTCATCCGCAACCGCAAGGTCTGGGGCCTGACGATCGGCTTTGCGGCCTACGGCTACTCGTTCTACCTCTTCCTCACCTGGCTGCCCGGCTATCTCGTCACCGAGATGCACATGAGCATCATCAAGTCGGCCGGCTACGCGGCGATCCCCTGGGGATTTGCGACCGTCGCCGATCTCGTGGTCGGCGGCTGGCTCGTGGACTTTCTGATCGCGCGCGGCAACGACGAGACGCTGGTGCGCAAGAGCGTGCTCGTGACCGGCATGGTGCTCGGCCTCGCCGTCTTCGGCGCGACGCGGACGAACGACCCCTTCTGGGCGATCTTCTGGATCTCGATTGCGCTCTCCGGCCTTGCGGCCGCGGCGCCGGTCGGCTGGTCGATCCCGTCCTTGATCGCGCCGCGCGGCGGCACCGGCACGATCGGCGGGGTGATGAACTTCTTCAACAACCTCATGGGCGCGATCGCGCCGGCCGTCACCGGCTTCCTGGTCGGGGCGACGAATTCCTTTTCCAGCGCGTTTCTGGTGGCGGGCGTCGTGCTGTTGATCGGCATCTTCTCCTATGTCGTGGTGCTCGGGCGGATCGAGCCGATTCCGGAGCCCCAGGGCGCCCCCGCGCAAGCGCCGGCCCCCGCGCAATGAGCGGACGATCTGCGAAACCATTGCGGCCGCCGCTTTCGTCCCCTCCCCCCTTGTGGGGGAGGGACAGGGCGGGGGGTCGCGCGGAACTTGGAGATGAGCGATTTCTTCCTCTGAGGTCGATCCACCGTTCGCAACCGGAGAGGTTCGGCGTGACCCCCCTCCTCAATCCTCCCCCACAAGGGGGGAGGAGGCGCCCGCCGCTCGCTGACGTCGCCGAGATCTTTCGATGAGCGCAGACGCAACCCCCGCCCCGGCCGGCGTCGCCCGGGCGCTCCTCGTCATGGGCGTGTCGGGCAGCGGCAAGTCGACTGTTGCGAGAATGCTCGCCGATCGGCTCGGCTGGACGATGGCGGAAGGCGACAGCCTCCACCCGCCGGAGAACGTCGACAAGATGCGCCGCGGCGTTCCCTTGACCGACGCCGACCGATGGCCCTGGCTCGATCGCATCGGCGCGCTCATCAAAGGATGGGCGGCGGAGGAACGCTCGGGCGTCGTGACCTGCTCGGCACTGAAGCGCGTCTATCGGGCGCGCCTTCTCGCCGCGCGCCCCGACCTCCGCTTCGTCTACCTCAAGGGATCGGAGGCCCTGATCGCGCAGCGCCTCGCCGAACGCCATCACGAATTCATGCCGGCCTCGCTCCTGAGAAGCCAGTTCGACACGCTGGAAGAGCCGGGCCCAGGCGAGCCGGTGACCGTCATCGACGCCGGAGGCTCGCCCGAAGCCGAGGTCGAGGCGATCGTGAAGGCGCTCGGCTACTAGAGCGGGCTGCGAAAAAGTGGGAACCGGTTTTTCGCGAGAGAGCCCGCGTTTTCAAGGAATCTCAGAGCCTTCGGCGATTCGACCGAATCGCCGAAGGCTCTAGACCAGACTAAGGCGCCTCATACGACCTCGCGCCGGCGCCTCAGACGACCGAGCAAGCCCACGCCGGCGAGCCCCGCGAGCATCATGCCCCAGGTCCCCGGCTCAGGCACGGGGGTTCCAAGCACGCCGTCGGTGTTGCCGGCCGCGTCGACATAGAACCCGACCACGTCGCCCGCGTCGTTGAGGCCGTTCAGCGTCGTCGCGGCGCTTCCCGCCGGGTCGAGGATGGTGAACGTGTCCGTCAGGCTGTCGAACAGGATGCCGTGCTGGAACCCGCCGATGATCGCGAACCCGTCCGCGATCCCGTTGTCGTTGAGGCCGAGAAGTTCGGTCTCGGTCGAGCCCAGGGGATCGACGGTCGTGAAGACCCCGCCGTTGTCGAGGAAGCCGTGGATCACGCCGGTCATGGCGTCGGTATAGAAGCCGGCGATCTCGTCCGAATTGTTGATCGCCGCGGTCACCGTGCTGATCGCGTTCGGATCGTTGATGTTGGCGGAAAACGTGTGCGTCGCGATGTCGTACGTGTAGCCGTGGCTGTCGCCGTGGATGTCGTTAAAGAAGCCGACCGCGAGATTGGCGTTGTTGACGCCGATCAACTGGTTCTCGGTGATGACGCCGGGGTCGCAGGGGTCGGGCATCGCGCCGCAGTTCGGAGTCTGCGGGTTGTTGACCGTCGAGAACGTCCCGCCCTGCTCGTAGAAGCCGAACTGGAAATCGACCGGTACGCCGTTGTTGGTCGGGTAGGTGTAGCCGGTCCGTATGCCGTTGTCGTTCAGCGCCGTGATCTGGGTTTGGGGAAAGCCCGGAAAGTTGTCGGGAGCGAAGGTCTGGCCAGGCAGCGTCAGGAGGAAGCCGGTGTTCGGATCTCCTGCATTGCCGCTGCCGTAGAAGCCGGCGATCAGGTCGCCGTTGCTGGTGATGCCCATGAGATTGGTGAAGGTCAGTCCGCCCGCTCCGGCGGGAGGCGGGTTGTCCGCCGGATCGTTGATCGTTTCGAAACTGTAGCCGGCCTCAGCCGCGGTCGGCGCGCCGAGCACCGGCGCAAGCGCAAGGCACGCCAGGAGGGCGCAGGACGAGGCTGTTCGCAAGACAAGCTTCTCCGTCACGGGCATGCCCGTTCTCCTTCTTCCCGGTGAAAGGCCGTTATCCCTTGAACGATTGTGCGACTTAAGGCTTCGCGAGCGCGGGGCTTGCGCTCATTTTCCTGCCCGCGACAACACGCGGACCCGCGCCCTTATTCAAAGGGCGACGCGGTTCACAAAGGCGAACGCGTCGATCCATTCGTTTTTTGGGGCGTCGATGGAGAAAGCTCGCGACGGCGGTGCTGGCGCTCGGATCTCCGGCGCGGTCAGTGCACGGGCAGAAGGTTCAGCCAGCTCGGCGCGGCGTTCTGATTGAGATATTGCAAATTGAGGAGCTGGTTGTTGACTGAACTGTTCAGGAGCTGCTGGAGAAACAGGTAAGCGTCCTTGTTGAAAGCATGCGTGACAACAAGCTTCGTCCCCTGTTTGGGTCCCTTGGCGAAGGCGAGGGTAATCTTGTCGGTGTTGATCTCAGACATGTTGACGCCTCCCGGCCCCTTGAAACGGACGAGCGTCCAGGACGGGCCGACGGCGCTCACGCTCTTGGTCACCAGGAACTGGATGCTGCCGCCGAACGGGCTCTTCTGATCCTCGGCGAGCCCTTGGCTGTCGAGCGCCATATCGACAAAGTCGCTGATCCCCAGTTTCCCGGCGAGATTGGTGTCGGCGGCGGGACATTCATAGGCGCCCGGGTGGTCGCGCCATTGCAGGTAGATCTCCCGCAGCGAGTATTGAAGGTTTTCCGTGAAATTGTGGTCGCGCGACTGGCTCAGCGTTCCCGAGCCGCCGAAGGCGAAGGATCCGGCGCCGATCGGGTCGATGAGGGAGAAGCTCGGCGCGAGGCCGCCGGTGTCGTTGACCTCGAGCGACAACGCCGCCGCGACCTGATAGTCGCCGGTAAGCAGCCATTCGTGCTCCTGCGTCCCGTCCTTGACCAGGTCGAGGAGTTCGCATTCCACCCGCTCCATGATCGAATGGACCGCCGGCGCGCCCGCGACATACGGTACGTCGTAGCGGGGAACCGCGCAGCCGCCGCAACAACTCGCAAAGGTCGCTGCGGCGACCGCCGCTCGGGCGGCGCCTGTCATTCCGTCCCCCTCGCGGCTCCGCTGAACGGGCTCAGGCGCAGGCGCCTTTCTGCCAGTGGGAGGCGGCGACGGTGTTGTCGATCGCCGACAGGCCGAGGCAGTCCCCCTCGAGCGTGTTGGGCTCGGACTTGGTCGTACCGTCCTTGTAGCGGATGATGCAGCAGCCGAGCGGCGCCGACGCTGCGCGCGCGTCTGGCCGGGAGATGGACGCTTTTTTGCGCGGGGCGGATTTCCTGGCTGCGCTTTTCTTCGCGGCCGCCTTTTTCGGCGCGGCTTTCCTGGCGCTCTTTTTGGCGCTCGCGCTCTTTCCGGGCTTCTTGATGGCCGCCTTCTTGGCCGTGCTCGTCTTTTTGGCGGCAGACTTCTTCTTGGGCGCGGGCTTCCTGGCTGTCTTCTTGGCTCGGGTCGCTTTCTTCGCGGTCGGTTTGCGCATTGACCCCTCCAACGACTGTCGCGCGAATCGCCAACGCGCGCCGGGACGATGCTAACCTTTCATTAACGCTACGCAAGACTGCCGATTGCTGTATCCTCAGCGTTAAAGAGGCGGCCGGCCGGTAACCGACTTGGATGAACGATCTTTCCTCTGCGTCGCGCGCGACGTATACAAGTGTTGCAAGGCGCGGCGTGACGCGCCCGGTAAAGGGGAGAAAGCTCATGAAAACGTTGCAGGCGGGGGCGCTCGGCCTCCTTGTTGTCTCCACGATCCTAACCGCGGTCGCGCCGGCCTATGCGCTCGGCGGCTGCGGTCCGAACCGGCATCGCAACGGCTGGGGCCAGTGCGTTTGGGGCGGCCAGAATGAAGACTGGTGCCTGAGAAAGACGGGGCATCCGGCCACCCGCATGCCGAACGGGACGCTGCGCTGTCTCTGACGAGCGCGCTCGGTGGCGCGCGAGGCGCCGTGTCGGCGAGACGCGGCCCTCACGCGCCCTTGGAAGGGGAGAAAACTCATGAAGACGCTGCAGGCGGGGGCGCTCGGCCTCCTTGTTGTCTCCACGATCCTAACCGCGGTCGCGCCGGCCTATGCGCTCGGCGGCTGCGGTCCGAACCGGCATCGCAACGGCTGGGGCCAGTGCGTCTGGGGCGGCCAGAACCAGGATTGGTGCATTCGCAAGACCGGCCACCCGGCGCAACGCATGCCCGACGGGACGATGCGCTGCTTCAGGTACTGACCTCCCACGAACGCATCGAGTTCGGGCCCGTAGGCCGCCGTTTCGACCGGACGGTAGCGTGATGGGTCGGCGAGCGCGGCGCGCGTCTCGGCGCTCATCGACGGCACCCCCGGCCGGCCGAGCGGCTTCTCGGCGGTGAAGACGACGACCTCGTCCGCAAGGCCGAGCGCGATCAGGCGCGCCGCGACGCTGGGGCCGCCCTCGCTTAAGACGCGGGTGATCCCGCGCTCGGAAAGCGCCGCGAGCGCCGCGGCGAGATCGACGTGGCCGCCAGCGTCGAGGCCGACGCGCGCGACGAGGACGCCTGAGCCTGCAAGCCGCGTCTCGGCGTCGACGGAAGGGTCGGGGCCGGCGATGACCAGCGTCGGCAGATCGCGCGCGCTGGCCATGAGCCGCGAGCGCGGCTCGAGCCTCAGATGCGTGTCGAGGACGACCCGCCACGGCCGCCGGTCGAGCCCGGCGACGCGCACCGTCAGCGCCGGATCGTCGGCGAGACCCGTGCCGATCCCGATCATGATCGCCTCGTGGGTCGCACGCATCATCTGCACCCGGGCGTCGGCGATCGGCCCGGTGATCCTGAGCCGCGCGTCGTGGGGCCCGCCCGAGGCGTAGCCGTCCGCCGTCTCGGCAAGTTTGAGCGTCACGCCGGGGCGGCCTTCCGTCACTCGGCGGATGTGACCGATATGGTCGCGCCGCGCTTGGGGCCCGCCAGGCCCGACCGTGACCGCGACGCCCGCGGCCCGGAGGCGCGCGTGGCCCTGCCCGCCGACGAGCGGGTTCGGGTCCGCCATCGCCGAGACGACGCGCGCGACGCCGGCTTCGATCAGCGCATCGGCGCAGGGGGGCGCCGCGCCGACATGCGAGCAGGGTTCGAGGGTCACGTAGAGCGTCGCGCCGCGCGCGGCCTCGCCCGCTTCGCGCAGCGCCATCGTCTCCGCATGCGGCCGGCCGCCCGGCGCCGTCACGCCGCGGCCGACGACGACGCCGTCGCGGACGAGGATCGCCCCGACCGACGGATTGGGGGCGGCGAGGCCGAGCGACCGCTCGCCGAGGTTCAGCGCGGCCTGCATGAAGCGCGCGTCGTCGGGCGCCTCGGGGGAAGCGGCGGCGGTCATGGCGCGGGGACGGCTTTGCGCCCCCGGGCGGGCTCGGAGGTTATCTCAGGATCAGCTTCAAGTTCACCGACGATCGTATTGAAATCTCTGGCTTCTCTGAAATTGCGATAAACCGAGGCGAAGCGCACGTAGGCGACGTCGTCGAGCGCCTTCAGGCCCTCCATGACGAGCTCGCCGATGCGCTCGGTCGGGATGTCGCCGTCGGTCTGGCTCTCGAGCTGGCGCACGACGCCGTTCAGCATCCGCTCGACCCGCTCCGGCTCGACGGCGCGCTTGCGGAGCGCCACCTGCACCGAGCGCATGAGCTTGTCGCGGTCGAAGGGAGCGCGCTTGCCGTTCTTCTTCACCACCATGAGTTCGCGCAACTGCACGCGCTCGAAGGTCGTGAACCGTCCGCCGCAGTCGGGACAGACGCGACGGCGGCGGATCGAGGAGGAATCCTCCGTCGGCCGGGAATCCTTCACCTGCGTGTCGAGGCCGCCGCAATACGGGCACCGCATCCAAAGGTTTCCTACGCTCGAAGTGCGCGGGCCCTCACCCTGGCCGCCTTCGGCGGCCTGTCCCTCTCCCGGGGGGAGAGGGGGGCGCGCCCTTCCCCCTCGGGGGGAAGGTGGACGCGCGGAACGCGCGGCCGGATGAGGGGCTTCGCGCCGCCATGCTCAGTAGATCGGAAAGCGGCGGGTGAGATCGGCGACCTCGCCGCGCACTCTCGCCTCGACCGTCGCGTTGTCGGCGTCGCCGTGCTTGGCGAGGCCGTCGAGGACCTCGACGATCAGCTTTCCGACCTTGGCGAATTCCGCGACGCCGAAGCCGCGCGAGGTTGGCGCGGGCGTGCCGAGGCGGACGCCCGAGGTCACCATCGGCTTCTGCGGATCGAACGGGATGCCGTTCTTGTTGCAGGTGATGTGGGCGCGCCCGAGCGCCGTCTCGGCCGACTTGCCGGTGAGGCCCTTCGGCGTCAGGTCGACCAGCATCAGGTGATTGTCGGTGCCGCCGGTGACGAGCTTCAGGCCGCCGTTCAGGATCTCGCCCGCGAGCGCCTTGGCGTTGGCGACGACCGCGTGGGCGTAGGTGCGGAACTCCGGCTGCAGCGCCTCGCGGAAGGAGACCGCCTTGGCGGCGATGACATGCATCAGCGGGCCGCCCTGAAGGCCGGGGAAGATCGCCGAATTGATCTTCTTCGCCAGCTCCTCGTCGTTGGTGAGGATCATGCCGCCGCGGGGCCCGCGCAGCGTCTTGTGGGTCGTGGTCGTCACGATATGGGCGTGCGGGAACGGCGAGGGGTGGGCGCCGCCCGCGACCAGCCCGGCGAAATGGGCGATGTCGACCATGAAGACCGCGCCGACCGCGTCGGCGATCGCGCGGAAGCGCTCGAAATCCCAGAAGCGCGCATAGGCCGAGCCGCCGGCGACGATCATCTTGGGCTTGTGTTCGCGGGCGAGAACCTCGACCTCGTCCATGTCGATGCGATGGGTCTCCCGGTCGACGCCATAGGAGACGCAGTTGAACCAGCGCCCGGACATGTTGACCGGCGAGCCGTGGGTCAGATGGCCCCCGGCCGCGAGATCGAGGCCCATGAAGGTGTCGCCGGGCTTCATCACCGCCATGAAGGCGCCCTGGTTCGCCTGGCTGCCGGAATTCGGCTGCACATTGGCGTAGCGGCAGTCGAACAGCAGGCAGGCGCGTTCGATCGCCAGCTTCTCGGCGATGTCGACGAACTGGCAGCCGCCGTAGTAGCGCCGGCCGGCATAGCCTTCCGCGTATTTGTTGGTCATCACCGAGCCCTGCGCCTCGAGGACGGCGCGGGA
This sequence comes from uncultured Alphaproteobacteria bacterium, assembly GCA_963829505.1. Lineage (GTDB taxonomy): Bacteria > Pseudomonadota > Alphaproteobacteria > Rhizobiales > Beijerinckiaceae > Roseiarcus. The sequence goes on along the minus strand of CAWHIL010000003.1, from coordinate 486,620 downwards.
GACGATGTTCTCCGAGGCGATGAGCTCGATCTCGTCGCGCTGGCGACCGAGTTCGAGTTCGATGGCCCTCGCGATCTCCGGGTCGGCGTCGCCAAGGGGAGCCGAGAAAAACGCGTTCGAGCGGATCGGGGCGGTGACGTTCATGGGGAGGCCCTGCCGAGTCGTGACAAGCGGAACCGCGCCCATAGCACGGTGCGGGCGTGAGAACCAGACGAAGCGTTCCTGTTGTGTACCGATGGCGAGGCTCGGCCCACACTCGACCCTCATCCTGAGGAGCGAGGCGAAGCCTCGCGTCTCGAAGGATGCTCCAGGACGCGACAACGTTCGTGCCCGGCGAGCGTCCTTCGAGACGCCCGCTGGCGCGGGCTCCTCAGGACGAGGGTGGCGTTTTTGGGGTCAGCGCCTCGCCTGCGGGCCGGTCATGATCACGACTTCGTCCTTGGCCACCCGGTCGAGCTCGACGTGGGCCTCCTCCTCGAGGAGGTCGCGGTCGACGCTCTCTGGCTTGAGGGCGGCGACGCGGCGCTCCCAGCGCGCCCGCTCCTCTTTCAGCGAGGCAAGTTCGCTCTCGAGCGAGCGGGCGTCGGCTGCGGCTTTTTCCGCAGCCTTCAGCCCGTGGGGGCCGTTCGAGGCCCCCCAGACGAGGTAAGAACTGGCGCTCCCCAGCACCAGGTAAAGCGCGATCGGCACAAGGATCGCGCGCAGACGGGTCCGAACCACCATGCGCGAATCGTTACCGATTTGCGTTAAGAACCCGTTTAGGCGCGCTTGCCTTTGATGGTCGACGCGCCCGCATAGCGGGCCTGCTCGCCGAGCTCCTCCTCGATGCGGATGAGCTGGTTGTACTTGGCGAGGCGGTCGGAACGCGACAGCGAGCCGGTCTTGATCTGCCCGCAATTGGTCGCGACGGCGAGGTCGGCGATGGTTGAATCCTCGGTCTCGCCCGAGCGGTGCGACATGACGCACGAGTAGCCGGCGCGGTGGGCCATGTCGACAGCGGCGAGAGTTTCCGACAGCGAGCCGATCTGGTTGACCTTGATCAGGATCGAGTTGGCGACGTGCTCCTTGATGCCGCGGGCGAGGATCTCGGTGTTGGTGACGAAGATGTCGTCGCCGACGAGCTGGATCTTCGCCCCGAGCTTCTGCGTAAGAAGCGCCCACCCCTTCCAGTCCTGCTCGGCCATGCCGTCCTCGATGGTGACGATCGGATAGGCGCCGGCGAGCTTGACGAGGTAATCGACCTGCTCCTCGACCGAGCGGGACTTCTTCTCGCCTTCGTAGACGTATTTGCCGTCCTTGAAGAATTCCGAGGCCGCGCAGTCGAGCCCGAGCCCCATGTCGACGCCGGGCTTGAAGCCGGCCGCCTCCACCGCCTTCATGCAGAAGTCGAGCGCCGCCTCGGCGGAGGGGAGGTTGGGGGCGAAGCCGCCCTCGTCGCCGACGTTGGTGTTGTGGCCGGCCTTCTTCAAGGCGCTCTTCAGCGCGTGGAAGGTCTCGGCGCCCCAGCGCACGGCGTCGGCGAACGAGGGCGCGCCGACCGGCATGATCATGAATTCCTGGAAGTCGATCGGATTGTCGGCATGGGCGCCGCCGTTGACGACATTCATCATCGGCGTCGGCAGGACGCGCGCCGTCGTTCCGCCGACGTAGCGGTAGAGGGGCAGGCCGGAGGCCTCGGCGGCGGCCTTGGCGACCGCGAGCGACACGCCGAGGACGGCGTTGGCCCCGAGGCGCGACTTGTTGGGCGTGCCGTCGAGGGCGATCATCGTCTCGTCGATCTTAAGCTGATCCTCGGCGTCCATCCCCGACACCGCGTCGAAGATGTCCCGGTTGACGGCCTCGACGGCGCGCAGGACGCCCTTGCCGCCGTAGCGGCCCTTGTCGGCGTCGCGCAGTTCGACGGCCTCGCGGGTGCCGGTCGAGGCGCCGGACGGGACGGCGGCGCGCCCCATCGAGCCGTCCTCGAGGACGACGTCGACCTCGACGGTCGGATTGCCGCGGCTGTCCAGGATTTCACGGGCGACGACGTTGACGATGGCGGTCATGGAGAGGTCCTCTTGCGTGCTCCGGGCGGGTCTTACGCCATCGGCGCGACCGGCGAAAGACAGACGAATTGCGCGCCCGCAGACCGGCGGACGGTACATTTGGCTTTCACTGAGAAACAATTGAACAGTCAGTGCGCTAGGGCCGATTTTTTCTTCGAGCGGGCCGCAATCCTGCGTGACAGCGACAAAAAAGTGGACTAGCAATGACCCCGCGAAAAGGAGGCCGCCGCCAAGACCTTTGGCGCCGGACGCCGCAAAGTCTGTGGGAGGACTCGACGCTTCGCTTCGACTCTGACGCCGCCAGGCGCCAGGGGAAGGACACAAGATCCGGGACGGCGAAAGCGTTGCCAGGACGAAACAAGGGGCGGGACGCCTTGCGTCCCGCCCCTTGCTTTTGACGGCAAATCTTCTGAATTCTTCAAAATACCCGGCGCGTTGCTTGGCGGGGACAGAAGTCCCGGCGCTTTGTTCACGCTTCAGCTTCGCCCTCCGCCCAGCCGCGGCGCGTCGCCTCGACATAAGCCGCGAGCCGGCCCTCGCCGATGGCGGCGCGCGCCCCCGCCATCAGCTCCTGGTAATAGGCGAGGTTGATCTCGGTCAGCGCCATCATGGCGAGGATCTCGCCGGCCTTGACGAGGTGGCGGAGATAGGCGCGCGAATAGTCGCGGGCCATCGGCGAGGTCGAGAGCGGGTCGACCGGCCGGGGGTCGTCGGCGTGACGGGCGTTGCGCAGGTTCAGCCGGCCGCGGCGGGTGAAGGCGAGCCCATGGCGCCCCGCCCGCGTCGGCATCACGCAATCGAACATGTCGACGCCGCGCCTCAGCGATTGCAGGAGGTCGTCGGGCGTGCCGACCCCCATGAGATAGCGGGGCTTCACTTCCGGCAGATGGGGAATGACGGTCTCGATCGTCGCCAGCATCTCCGCCTGCGGCTCGCCGACCGCAAGGCCGCCGATCGCGTAGCCGTCGAAGTCCATCGCCACGAGCGCATCGGCGCTTTCGATCCGCAGCGCGCTCTCGACCCCGCCCTGGACGATGCCGAAGAGCGCGTGTCCCGGCTGATCGCCGAAGGCCGCTTTCGACCGTTCCGCCCAGCGGAGCGACAGCCGCATCGCCCGCTCCGCTTCCTGCGGAGGGCACGGAAGCTTCACGCATTCGTCCATCTGCATCTGGATGTCGGAGCCGAGCAGCCGCTGGATCTCCATCGACCGCTCGGGCGTCAGATCGTAGCGCTGGCCGTCGATATGCGACCGGAAGGTCACCCCGGCTTCGCTGACCTTGCGGAGCCTGGCGAGGCTCATGACCTGGAAGCCGCCGGAATCGGTCAGGATCGGACGCGGCCAGTTCATGAAGCGGTGCAGGCCGCCCAGGCTCGCGATTCGCTCGGCCCCCGGCGCCAGCATCAGGTGATAGGTGTTGCAGAGGACGACGTCCGCGCCGGTCGCACGCACTTCTTCCGGCCGCATCGCCTTGACGGTCGCGGCGGTGCCGACCGGCATGAAGGCGGGCGTGCGGATGTCGCTGCGCGGCGTATGCAGCGTCCCGAGGCGCGCCTGGCCGTCGCGGGCGTGAACGGAGAAACGAATGTCGGCGACCCTCTTCCGATGAGCGGCAGGCGGCAAGCATTGGCCGCCCCCCGCCGGAGCCAAACCACGGGGCGCGCGGCGAAGCAAATCAGGACTTCCACGACCTCGTCCTGAGGAGCGCCGAAGGCGCGTCTCGAAGGACGCTCGCGGCCAACGAGGTAGCGGGCCCGGCGGAGGATGCGGCCACATCCTTCGAGACGCCCGCTGCGCGGGCTCCTCAGGACGAGGGCGGATTCAGCCGGCGAGCCTAACGCCGCTTGCGACGGCGCGCGGCCAGCGATAGGCTTGTTGACTGAGTCAACACTCGAAGAGGCGCTTGTCGCATGCGTGCGGTCGACGAGGTGCGCCGGTTCAACCGCTTCTACACGCGCCGCATCGGCCTCCTCAACGAGCGGCTGTCGGCGAGCGCCTTCTCGCTGCCCGAGGCGCGGTCGCTCTACGAGATTGCGCAAGGGGGCGGCCCGACGGCGGCCGATCTCGCGCGGCGCCTCGCCATGGACAAGGCGCAACTCAGCCGCATCCTGACGCGCCTCGCAGCGCGGGGCGCGATCCGCCGCCGCCCCGACCCGGCCAATGCGCGGCGGCGGCGCCTGAGCCTGACCGCCGCGGGAAAGCGCGCTTTCGCCGCGCTCGAGAGGAGCGCGCGCGCCGAGGTCGAAGCCATGATCGCCCCTCTGAGCGCAGAGGCGCGCGAACGCCTCGTCGCCGATATGCGCGAGATCGACCGGCTCCTCGGCGAGGCCGCGCCGAGACCTGAGCCCGTGACCTTGCGCGGGCTCGAACCCGGCGACCTCGGACATATCGCGCGACGACAGGCGATGCTCTACGTCGGCGAGCATGGGTGGGACTGGACCTTCGAGGGCTTCGTCTGCGGCATACTCGGCGACTTCGTCGCGGGCTACGATCCGAGGCGTGAGGCGGCGTGGATCGCCGATGAGGGCGGCGCCGTCGTCGGCTCGGTCTTTCTCTGCAAGACCGAAGATCCGAGAGTGGCGAAGCTGAGGCTCCTCTATGTGGAGAAGAGCGCGCGGGGCTCAGGCTTGGGGGCGATGCTCGTCGCGACCTGCGTCGAGCGGGCGCGGAGCTTGGGCTACGCGACCTTGACGCTCTGGACCAACGACGTGCTCGTCTCGGCGCGCCGGATCTACGAGGCCGCCGGATTCCGGCTCGTCGCGTCCGAGCCGCACCGTTCCTTCGGCCGCGACCTCGTCGGCGAGACCTGGGCGCTGGCTCTCACGTGACCTCCTCCCCCCTTTGTGGGGGAGGATTGAGGAGGGGGGTCGCGCCAACTGAATCGTGAGCCTCGGCCAAGCAACCCCAGGCCCGAGAGACCCCCACCCCGTCCCGCCCCCACAAGGGGGGCGCGGGCGCTGTCGGCGCCCATTTCAGGCAAACTGCGACAGTCAATCCGCGTCGCGCGAGCCCATGAGCAGGCACGCGTCGCCGTAGGAATAGAAGCGATAGCCGGCGCGAACGCCATGCGCGTAGGCCGCCTTCATCGTCTCGAGCCCGCTGAAGGCCGCGACCAGCATGAAGAGCGTCGAGCGCGGCAGGTGGAAGTTGGTGAGGAGCACGTCGACCGCGCGGAAGCGGTAGCCTGGCGCAATGAAGATCGAGGTCTCGCCCGCGAAGGGCCGGATGGTTCCGTCCGCGCCGGCCGCGCTTTCGAGGAGGCGCGCCGACGTCGTGCCGACCGCGACGATGCGGCCGCCCGCGGCGCGCGCTTCATTCAGCGCATGCGCCGTCGCGGCGTCGATTTCGCCCCACTCGGCATGCATGACATGGCCGTCCGTGTCGTCGGCCTTGACCGGCAGGAACGTGCCGGCGCCGACATGCAGCGTCACGCGATGGAGGCTTGCGCCGCGCGCGGCCAGCGCCTCGACGAGGCGTGGCGTGAAGTGGAGCCCCGCCGTCGGCGCCGCGACCGCGCCCTCGCGCGCCGCGAACATCGTCTGATAATCGGCGCGGTCGCTGTCGCGCGGCGTGCGCCGTCCGGCGATGTAGGGGGGCAGAGGCGGCAGGCCGAGGCGGTCGATCGCCTCGTCGAGCGCGGCGCCCGCGAAGGCGAAGGAGAGCGTGACCTCGCCGCCCTCGCCTTTCTCCTCGACCTCGGCGTCGAGGGCGGCCAGCAGGCACGCCATGCTTTCGCTCGCCTCGCCGAAGCGGACGCGCTCGCCGACCTTGAGCTTCTTCGCCGGGCGGACGAGCGCCCGCCAGCGGCTCGCATCGATGCGCTTGATCAGCGTCGCCTCGACATGCGCGGCCGCTTCGCCGCGCACGCGAACGCCCTCGAGCCTGGCCGCGATCACTCTGGTGTCGTTGACGACGAGCGCGTCGCCGGGACGCAGAAAGTCCGGCAGGTCGGAGACGCTGGCGTCGGTCAGGGCGCCCGTCATGCCGCCCTCCTGGCCGACGACGAGCATCCGCGCGCTGTCGCGGGGCTGCGCCGGTTCGAGCGCGATGCGCTCCGGCGGCAGGTCGAAGTCGAAGGCGTCGACGCGCATCACAGTTATTCTTCGTGTTCTTTGTGTCCTTTGTGGTAGAATCCACCACAAAGAGCACGAAGATCACCAAGAGACACGAAGCGATGCACGAAGCCATTCCTCTGCGCGCCGAAACAGCGGCCAGGGCGGCCCTCGACGCCGCCATGCACGTGCATCGGGCGCTCGGGCCGGGGTTGCTCGAATTGGCCTATGAACATTGCCTCGCGTACGAGATTGCTCAACGCGGCCACGCCATTCAAAGGCAGGTCGCCCTGCCGATCGTCTACGCGGGCGAGAAGCTCGACGCGGGCTACCGGCTTGACCTCGTCGTGGACGGCGCCGTCATCGTCGAGATCAAATCGATCGACGCTCTCGCGCCGATTTACGACGCGCAGGTTCTGACCTACCTCAAGCTGTCGGGCCTGCGCATCGGGCTCCTGATGAACTTCAACGTCGCGCTGCTCAAACAGGGCCTCAGGCGCTTCGTGCTCTGACTTCGTGTCCTTTGTGTCCTTGGCGGTGAATTCGTTTTACCACCAAGGACACGAAGAGCACGAAGCTCAGCTCACCGTCGCCTTGATGATCTTGTCGGGGTCGCGGACGGGCTCGCCGCGCTTGATCTTGTCGACGTTCTCCATGCCCGAGACGACCTTGCCCCATGCCGTGTACTGGCGGTCGAGGAAGCGGGCGTCGTCGAAGCAGATGAAGAACTGCGAATTGGCCGAATCCGGGCTCTGCGCCCGCGCCATCGACACCGTGCCGCGCACATGCGGCTCGGCGTTGAATTCGGCCTTGAGGTTCGGATATTTCGATCCGCCGGTGCCGGTGCCGTGCGGGCACCCGGTCTGGGCCATGAAGCCGTCGATCACGCGGTGGAAGACGACCCCGTCGTAAAAACCCTCGCCGACCAGCTTCTTGATATGGGCGACGTGGCCCGGCGCGAGCGCCGGGTTCATCTCGATGACGATGGGGCCCTTGGTCGTCTCGAGGGTCAGGGTGTTGCCTGCGCTCATGAATGATTCCTCCTGCCTGGGCGATCGCCTATTTCGCCATCTTGAGCGAAACGATCTTGTCGGGGTTGGCCACCTGGCCGTTGTTGGCCTGCGTCCCGGCCTTGATCTTGTCGACGGCGTCCATGCCGGAGACGACTTCGCCGAAGGCGGTGTACTGGTTGTCGAGGAAACCGCCGTCGCCGAACATGATGAAGAACTGGGAATTGGCGGAATTGGGATCGTTGGTCCGCGCCATGCCGAGGACGCCGCGCTTGAAATGGGTCGGGTTGAATTCGGCCTTGAGGTTCGGCATGTCGGAACCGCCCTCGCCCGTCCCGGTCGGATCGCCGGTCTGCGCCATGAAGCCGGGGATGACCCGGTGGAACACGATGCCGTCGTAGAAGCCTTTCTTCACCAGCGCCTTGACCTGCTCGACGGTCTTGGGCGCCCAGTCGGGCCTCAGCCGGATCGTGACCTTGCCGGTCTTCAGGGTCATGACGATCGTGTTGTCGGCGTCCTCGCCGGCGGCGAAGGCTGCGGTCGTCGCTGCCGAGAGCGCAAGGGCGAGCGCCGCGCGGCGGGTGTAAGCCATCATGGATTGTCCTCGGACGTGCCCGCGGCCTTTGCGCCGCGAAGGCGCGCTCCATAGCAGGTTGAAAGCCCGTTGCAACCGCCTTGTCGCCCGCAAACATCGCCGTTGCGGCGCAACGCAACCCTTCCTGCCACGAAATCGCTGGATTTCGCGGGCGGTTGTGGGCACACTCAAGCTGACCCCAACGCGCAACGAGGCCGAATGTTCCGCACCGCCTTTCTTGCCTTCGCGAGTTTCGCCGTTCTCGCCTCGCCCGCCGCCGCCGAGGCGGTGTCGCGCTCTTGCGACTATAAGGGCGACGGAAAGCTCGGTCCGCTCACCATCGACTTCGACGCGACCCAGCGCACGGTGCGGGTGACGACGAAGGACGGCCACGTCTACCATTATCGCGACGGCGTCACCGGCCGGATCAGCGCGGCCGCCGAGGAAGACGACATGGGGCCGGTCGAGCAATTCGTGACCTTGAAGAACGACCGGGTCGAGGTCGGCTTCCGCTGGCTCGACGACGGTTCGACGGGGCATCTCGCCTATTTCGACCCCGCCGCCTTCACGAACCCGGCCAAGCCCTGCGTGTGGCGCTCGCTCTGGGTGTTCGCGACCGGCTGAGGCGTGGCGGAGGGCTTCACGCGGACCTTCGCCGCGCAACGTGTGACACCGATCACAGACACAGGCCGTCATCCCGCGGATGGTCTGCGATGAGCCGCAGACGGTTTGTTGGGAGGAACCCGCATGATCGAGCGCAAATTGTCGGCCGTGACCTTGAGCGTGATGGTCGGGGTCGCGGCGTTCGCAGCAAGCACGGTTCATGCGGCCGACGCTGACGACGTAAAGGCCGCCGTCGAGGCCTATCATCGCGCCATTGCGTCGCTCGACGTGTCAAAATTCGACGCGGTCTGGGCGCATGACGACAATGTCATCGACAGGGAGCCGATCAGCAGGACCATCACCGTCGGTTGGGAAGGAACGCGCAAGAATTTCGAGGGGCTCGTTGGGGCGACCGCGGAACTTTCGATTGCTCAGGTCGACGGACCGCACGTTCAGGTCGAGGGTGACCTCGCGTGGTCGGTCGGCGTCGCCAATGCCCAGGGCAAGCTGAAGTCGGGCAAGCCCCAGAGCGGCGACGTTGTAGAAGCCGACGTATTCCAGAAGCGGGACGGCCGGTGGCTCCTCGTTTCGCACGTCGCTTCGTTTTTGCCTCCGCCCTGAGGCGGCGCCCTCACCCAATGCGGCGCTTCTTGTCCTTCCAGTAGCGGTCGCGCAACGGCCCTTTGTAGAGCTTGCCGGTCGGCAGGCGCGGCAGCGTCTCCTCGAAGTCGACCGAGCGCGGGCACTTCACATGCGCCAGATGCTGGCGTGAAAACGCAATGAGCTCGGCCTCGACCTCCCGGTCCGGCGCGACGCCCGGCATGAGCTGAACGACCGCCTTGACCTCCTCGCCGAGGTCATCGTTGGGAACGCCGAACACCGCGACGTCGGCGACCTTGGGGTGGACGATGAGGACGTTTTCGGCCTCCTGCGGATAGACGTTGACCCCGCCCGAGATGATCATGAAGGCGGCGCGGTCGGTGAGATAGACATAGCCGTCCTGATCGACGTGGCCGATGTCGCCGACCGTGCTCATCGTCCCGTCGGGCGAACGCGCCTCGGCGGTGCGCGCCGGATCGTTGAAATATTCGAAGGCCGAGGCGGTGCGGAACCAGATCTGGCCGGTCTCGCCGGTCGGAACCTCCTGCATCTGCGGATCGAGAACGTGCAGTTCGCCGAAGACGCAGCGCCCGACCGTCCCTTTGTGCGCGAGCCATTCCGCGCTGTCGCAGAGCGTCGCGCCGAGGCCTTCGGTGGCGCTGTAATATTCGAGGACGATCGGCCCCCACCAGTCGATCATCGCCTCCTTGACCGGGACCGGACAGGGCGCGGCGGCGTGGATGGCGACCTCGAGCGAAGAAAGATCGTAGCGCCTGCGCGTCGCCTCGGGCAGCTTCAGGAGGCGCGAGAACATCGTCGGGACGAGTTGGGTGTGGGTGACCCGATGGCGCTCGACGAGCGCCAGGAATTGCTCGGGATCGAACTGCTCCATGACGACGACCGTGCCGCCCAAGCGGATGGTTCCGGCGACCCCGACCCAGGGTGCGGCGTGATAGAGGGGCGCAGGCGAAAGATAGGTTTGCCCCTTGCGGAAGCGCCACATCGCGGTGAACGCGACGAGGACCGGATGGGACTTCGCCGGCGGCTGATCCGGGAGCGGCCGCAAGACGCCCTTCGGCCGGCCCGTCGTGCCGGAGGAATAGAGCATCGCCGTTCCGAGCGCCTCGTCGGCGATCGGCTTGGCCGGATAAGGCGCGGTCGCCGCGTCGAGGTTCAAGATGCGCGGGCCGTGACCGGGGCCATCGACGACGAGGCAGAGTTGGACGCCAGGGGCTTCTCCGAGCGCGGCCAACGCGACTTCGCGGCGCGCCTCCGACGTAATCAGGACCTTTGATTGCGAGTTCTGCAGGATATAGGCGAGCTCGCCTGCGGTCAGATACGAATTGACGTTCGTGTAGTAGAGGCCCGCCCGCTCGCCCGCCGCGCTGAGCTCGATATAGCGCGGATGGTTCTCCATGAAGACGGCATAGTGATCGCCGCGCTTCAGGCCCGCCGCGCGAAGGAAGCGCGCGAGGCGATTGCTGCGCTCGTCGAGTTCGCGATAGGTGATCGTCTCGCCCGAGCCCGCCATGACGACGGCCGGGTGATCGGGGCGCAGCGCTGCTTGCTCTCCCGGATACATGCGCCTTCCTCCCTCTTGCGCGGCCCCTTCGAGGGCGCCTTCACCCGGGAGTTCGTCCCGAGGCCGAAACGAGGATGCGCACGGGTTTTCGCCGTTGTCGAGCGCCCGGGTTCCGACGCATTTGTGTCGCGGTGTTGTGATCGGAATGGCGCCGCCGCGTCGTCGCAGCAATTGAGGAGCGCCTGCCCGTGATCCATGCTTACGCAACCAGAGGACCGAAGCAGCCGCTCGAGCCTTTCGACTACGACCCCGGCCCGCTCGGCCCGGAGGAGGTCGAGGTCGCTGTCGAACATTGCGGCCTCTGCCATTCCGACCTCTCGGTCGTGAACAACGAGTGGGGCAATTCCGTCTATCCGGCCGTGCTCGGCCACGAGGCGATCGGCAAGGTGGTGGCGCTCGGGGCCGGCGCGAAGGGGCTGAAAGTGGGCCAGCGCGTCGGCGTCGGCTGGACTGCCTCGACCTGCGGCCACTGCCATCCATGCCTTTCCGGCGACCAGCATCTCTGCACCGTCGCCAACGTCCCGACCATCCTCGGGCATCATGGCGGCTTCGCCGACCGGGTGCGGGCGCAATGGCCGTGGGTCGTTCCCCTGCCCGACGGCGTCGATCCGCGCGAGGCGGGCCCGCTGCTCTGCGGCGGCGTGACCGTGTTCTCGCCGCTGAAAACCTTCGACGTGCGGCCGACCGCGCGCGTCGGCGTCGTCGGCATCGGCGGGCTCGGGCACCTCGGGCTCAAGTTCGCCCGCGCCTGGGGCTGCGAGGTCTGGGCCTTCACCTCGAACCCGGCCAAGACCGGAGAGGCGAAGGGCTTCGGCGCGCATGAGGTGGTGAACTCGGGCGATCGCGACGCGCTGAAGCGCATCCGGGGGGCGCTCGATCTCATCCTCGTGACGGCCAACGCGCCGCTCGACTGGCAGGCGCTCATCGCCGCCCTGAAGCCGAACGGGCGCCTGCATGTCGTCGGCGCGGTCGTCGAGCCGATCCCGGTCAGCGTCTTCTCGCTGATGGGCGGCCAGAAGCGCATCTCCTCGTCGCCGACCGGCTCGCCGGTGACGATCGCCGAGATGCTCGAATTCGCCGCGCGGCACAATATTCTGCCGCAGAACGAGCATTTCCCGCTCGCGCGCGTCAACGACGCGCTGGCGCGTCTCGCGTCGGGCAAGGCGCGCTATCGCATCGTGCTCGACGCCTGAGCGCTACATCCTGGCGAGCGTCGCGACATAGAAGCCGTCCGTGCCGGTCGTCAGCGGCGTGAGGCGGAAACCCGGGCCTGCGGACGAAGCGCGTTCGGCGAGGGCCGGCAGGCCCGCCTGGCGCGCTTGCGCAGCCGCGTCCACCGGCAGGTAATCCGCGTGGGCCGCGAGGAACCCCGCGACGCGGTCCTCGTTCTCGGCCTTGAGGACCGAGCAGGTGACGTAGACGATCCGCCCGCCCGGCTTGACGAAACGGATTGCGCGTTCGAGCGTCGCGTCCTGGTCCTTGATGCGCTGCTCGAGCGCGCCGGGGCGGATGCGCCATTTCGCGTCGGGGTTGCGCCGCCATGCGCCCGACCCGGTGCAGGGCGCGTCGATCAGGACGAGGTCGCAGCGCTCCTCGAGGCCGGCGAGAACGTCCGCCGCGCCCTTCGGCGCCCGGACCTGGACGTTGCGGGCGCCCGAGCGGGCGAGGCGGTCGAAGATCGGCGTCAGCCGCCGTCCGTCCGCGTCGGTCGCATAGATCTGGCCGTGGTTGTCCATTTCGCCTGCGAGCGCCAGCGTCTTGCCGCCGGCGCCGGCGCAGAGGTCGAGGACCTGCAGGCCGGGCCGCGCGCCGGCGAGAAGCGCCGCAAGCTGCGAGCCCTCGTCCTGCACCTCGACCTGACCCTTCACGTAAGCGGGCTCGGCCTGGAGCGCCGGTCCCCGGCCGTCGGCGCGGATGGCGATGCGCAGGCCGATGGGCGAGAGCGGCGTCGGCTCGGGGTGAAGATGGGCGAGGTCGGCGAGCGCCTTGTCGCGCGTCGTCTTGAGGCGGTTGACGCGGAGATCGACGGGGGCGCGCTCGGCGAGCGCCCTGCCCTCATCGACCGCCTCCGCCCCGAAGGCGGCCGCGAATGCGGGCGCGAGCCATTCGGGATAGTCGCCCGCGACATGGGGCGGCGCGCCTTCGAGCGTCGCGGTCGCGATCCGGCCCCGCTCCGCCTCGGAGAGCGGGCTTGGCGCGTGGCCTTCGCCGGTGAAGAGCGCCGCAATCCCGTCGAGGTCGAGGCCGCGCGTCTGCCTGAGCGCCCCGATGACCTCGCCGCGCGGGGTCGCCTCGCCCATGAGCCAGGCGCTCGACGCCTTGCGCCTGAGCGCGTCGTAGACGAGAGCGGAGATGGCGGCGCGGTCGCCCGAACCCGCGAAACGGCGGGCGAGGCCCCAGTCCTTCATCGCGTCCGCCGCGGGGCGGCGGCGGGTCTCGATGTCGGCCATGACCTCGATGGCGGCGGCGACGCGGGCGGCGGGTGTCATGGGTCCGCCTCATGCCGGAAACCGAGGGCGATGGCAAAGCGCCCGCTTTCCCAGGGGATAAGGGCGCGGCGCCGCCCCTTACGGCTGCGGCCCGTGCTGGCGCAGTTCGTGCTCGGCGCGGAAGACGTTGGCGTAGAGGCTGTTGATCCAGCTCCGGCCGGTCGAGGTCAGGCTAAGAAAGGCGATCGCGTCCTGGATGAACGGCGACACCTTGCCCCAATAGAAGCTCGGATACCGGTCGACAAGGTCGGCGGGAGAAGAATAGCCGAGCTGCCGGTTGATGCCGATCTCCTCGAATTCGAAATAGAGCGCGTTCGCCTTCTTCAGATAATGCGGATCGCCGAGCTGGCCGATCAGGTCGGCGGCGCGCAGGAGCCCGGCCTCCTCCATGACGTCGGGATTCTCGGGCGACGCGGAATAGGGGAAGCGCGTGTGCTCGATGGCGTTGGCGATCCGAGGGCCGTCGAGCTCGTCGATCGTCGACAGGCGCTCAATGACGAAGAGCTTCGAGCGCTCGACATGATAGGGGGCGAGGGCTGCGTCGGACGCGCCGCGCGGCAGCGAGACCTTGCGTCCCTTCTCGTCGACGACGAACGCGTCCTCGCCGTCGCCTCTGACGATGCCGCGCACATAGCCGATGTCGTGCAGGAGGCAGGCGACGATGAAATGGGAATAGTCGCTCGGCGTCACGTCCCGGATCAGCGCCCGTCCCTTGAAGATCTCGTGGCCGGCGAGGGTGACGAGCATCGTGTGCTCGACGTCATGGTAGAGCGCGTCGCTGTTGCCGATGCATTCGAGCGAGAGTTGCGCCGCAAAGGGCACGATCTCGGCGAGCCTTGCGTGCGAGACGCCGAAACGGTCCTTCATGTCGCTCGCAAGGAACGATCCCAGCGCCTCGGCGGCCAGTCTCGGCAGCGTGATCATGGACGCCTCCGTCGGGCGCGGCCGGCGGGTCCTCGTGGGATCCCGAGTGCGATGGAGGCCATCTCCTCTCCGACCAGGCGCCAAGCCAGGGTCCTCACGATAGCGCAGTTTCGACGCTGTCAAAACACATAAGGTGAGGATGTTATTCGAGGCCCGGCGGCGCTCGCCTCACCGAGCGTAGGCGTAGGGGCCGCCGCGGGCGAGCGCGGTCCGGTAGGCGGGCCGGGCGTGGACGCGCTCGACGAAGGCCTCGATCTTGCGGCGGCCCTCGAAGGCGCCGGCGCGCGCGCCCCCTGCCTCGAGCGGGAAGCTCATCATCACGTCGGCTGCGGAAAAATCCTCGCCCGCGAACCACGGCCGCGTCTGCAATTCGGACTCGATGAAATCGAACATGGTCTTGAGGTTCGGCGAGGCGAAGGCCGAGCGCGCGGCGTCCGCCGCCGACTTCGCCGCCTGCTGCATCGATTCCGGGGCGCGTCCGGGGAGCGTGGTCAGCACGAGATCGAGGAGAAGCTGCGGCATCAGCGAGCCTTCGGCGAAATGCAGCCAGTAGGTCCAGCGCAGCCGCTCGGGCGTCCCTTCAGGCGGCTTCAGCCGACCGCCCGCCTTGTCGACGAGATATTCGACGATCGCGCCGGTCTCGGCGACCGTCACGCCGTCGTCGACCACGACGGGCGACTTGCCGAGCGGATGGACGGCCTTCAGCGAGGGCGGCGCGAGACGGGTCACCGGGTCGCGCTCGTAGTATTTGATTTCATAGGGGAGCTCGAGCTCCTCGAGGAGCCAGAGCACGCGCTGCGAGCGCGAATGGTTGAGATGATGGACCGTGATCAAAGGCCGGCCTCCGAAAAAGCGAAATGGCCGGCAAGGCTATCCGCGCTTGCGGCCGCGCGCCAGCGTCCGAATTTCGTATAGGGCAAGCCGCGGCCGTTCCTCCGCGGCTGCATTTTATGTGGAGGAACCGGCCGTCATTTCGCCGGAAGCACGGTCTTTTCTCCCGGCAGCCCGTCGTCGTCGATGTCGTAGTCGCTATCCAGGATCGTCTTGCCCTGGGCGCCGAGGAAATTGAGCTGGGCCTTGACCCAGAGGCTGGGCTTCGCCTCCCTGGCGTAGGCCAGGAGCCGCCCCTCAAGATCCTTGACGATATCCGGATGCTGATCGGCGAGGTTCGTCGTCTCGCCCGGGTCGGCGGCGAGATCGAAGAGCTCCGTCTTGCCGGGGAGGAGCGCGACCTTCACGAGCTTCCAGTTCCCCTTCCGGATCGCGCCGCGAAAAGCTTCGACGTTGATCAGGATATCGTCGTGCGGCGAGGGCTTGCCTTCCGCGACCACGGGCCAGATGTCCTTGCCGTCGAGCGGATGGTCCGGATCGGCATGGCCGCCCGCGAGCGCGAGCAGCGTCGGCATGACATCCACCGCGTGGACAGGTTCGCCCGTTGCGCCGGGCTTGAGCCGGCCCCGCCAGTTGAAGACCGCCGGCACGCGGACGCCGCCCTCATAGAGGCTCCCCTTGCCGCCGCGGAATATTCCGTTCGACGGGGGCGGCTTCTCGTTGTCGGTGATGCCGCCCGTTTCCGACGCCTTCTCGGCCTCGCTCTTCGCCCCTTGCGCGAACAAGCCCGACGTCGGCCCGCCATTGTCGCTCTGCACAATGATGATCGTATTGTCGCGGACGCCCTTGCGCTCGAGCGCGTCGACGACACGGCCGATCTGGTCGTCGAGCGCGGTCAGCATGCCGAGGTAGGCCTGGCGGTTCTTGTCGGGCTCGGAGGCGTACAAAGTCTTGTAGCGGTCCGGGACCTGATAGGGCGCGTGGACCGCGAGCGGGGCGAAATACAGAAAGAACGGCTTACCGTCGTTGTGATTGTCGATGAGACGCACGGCTTCGTCGCCGATGAGGTTGGTCGCGTAGCCCGGCTGCCTGAGAAACACGCCGTCGCGTTGCCAGTCGATCACACCGCCGCGTTCATGGGTGAAATAGTCGATCTCGCCGACGACGTTGCCGTAGAAATGGTCGAAGCCCCGGTTCTGCGGCCAGTATTTCCTGTCGGCGTGGCCGAGGTGCCATTTGCCGACCGCCCAGGTGTCATAGCCCGCGTCCTTAAGGGCCTGCGCCAAGGTGCGCTCGTCGGTCGCAAGCCCGTAGGTGTGGCTCGGAAAAATGACCAGCGTCTGGAGGCCGTAGCGCATCGGGTAGCGGCCGGTCATCATGGCCGCGCGTCCCGGCGTGCAGACCTGCTGGCCGTAGTAGGAATTGAGGCGGACCCCCTCGTTCGCCAGCTTGTCGATATTCGGCGTCTTGCCCATGCCGCCCTCGTAGCCGAGGTCGGCGTAGCCGAGATCGTCGATCATGATGAAGACGACATTGGGTTTTATGGCGGTCTGCGCGCGCGCCGGCGCCACCGCCAGCAGGAGAAGAACGCTCAGCAGCGCAATTCGGATCGACATTCCCCGTCCCCATTGACGTTGGCGGCCGCCCGCGCCGTCACCTTCCCAGCATCAGCATGAGGTTCTGCACCGCCGCGCCCGAGGCGCCCTTGCCGAGGTTGTCGAAGCGCGCGACGACGACCGCGTGGCGGCGGACCTCGTTGGCAAGGACATGGATCTCGATGTCGTTCGTGCCGTTCAGCGCCTGGGGCTCGAGCCGGGCGTTGTCGGTCGAAGCGAACACCCGGAAGTGCTTGCGGCCCCGATAGTGCCGGTCGAACACCGCCTTGATGTCGGCGAGCGCCGGCTTCGACGGCAGCGCCTCGAGATGCAGCGGCACGCTGACCAGCATCCCCTGGCGGAAATTGCCGACCGATGGAATGAAGATCGGGCGCTCGGCGAGGCCCGAATACATCTGGATCTCGGGCATGTGCTTGTGCTCGAGCCCAAGCCCATAGAGTTCGAAGGCCGGCGCCCTGCCCTGCTCGTAGGCCTCGATCATCGTCTTGCCGCCGCCCGAGTAGCCGCTGACCGATCCGATCGAGATCGCCGTATCGGGCGGCAGAAGGCCCGCATCGACCAGCGGCCTCAGGATCGCGATCGCCCCGGTCGCGTGGCAGCCGGGATTGGTGACGCGCGTCGCCTTCGCCACGAGTTCGTCCTGGGCCGGGATGAGTTCCGGAAAGCCGTATGTCCAGCCCGGGGCGACGCGGTGGGCGGAGGATGCGTCGATGACCCTCGGCGCCGTCTCGCCCATCGCGTCGATGAGCGCGCCGGCCTCCTTCGCGGCGGCGTCCGGCAGGCAGAGGATGACGACGTCGACCTCGCCGTAGAGCTTGCGCTTGGCCGCAGGCTCCTTGCGCGCCGACGCGTCGAGGCTCGCGAGCTTGAGGCCGCTGACCCCTGAGAGTTTCTCGCGGATCTCGAGGCCGGTCGTCCCCGCCTCCCCGTCGATGAATATGGTCGCCATGAACGCGTGGTCCCGATCCGAAAAGCGCGATTGCGTTTCACGCCATTCTAACCGGGCTTGGCGCGCACGGCCAGACCGGGCCGCGCCGTCACATGTCCACAAAGGCCGCCTTTCGCTTTGCGCGCCTGACGCGGTTCGGCTAGGGGAGGGCCCCGTGACCCTGCAAACCCTCATCATTCTTGCGCTGAAGGCGAGCGTCGCGCTCAGCCTCTTCGCCGTCGGCCTCGAGGCGCGGCTCGCCGACGCGGCTTGGCTCGTCAGCCGGCCGTCCCTCCTTCTGCGCTCGCTGATCGCCATGAATGTCCTCATGCCGCTCTTCGCGGCGTCGGTCGCCTGGGCCTTCGAACTGCCGGCGCCGATCGAGATCGGGCTCGTCGCCCTCGCCCTCTCGCCCGTGCCGCCGCTTCTGCCGCAGAAGCAGGAGAAGGCGCACGGCGAGCATGGCTATGCGATCGGCCTTCTCGTCGCCGCGGCGGCGCTGGCGATCGTGCTCGTGCCGCTCGGCGTCGAGCTTCTCGGCTGGGCTTTCGGGGCCGATACGCATATGCGGTTCTTGCCCGTGGCGAAGCTCGTGGCGATCACCGTCTTTGCGCCCCTGCTCGCCGGCGTGCTGGTCAACCGGTTCGCGCCCGCGCTGGCGGCGCGGCTGTCGCGGCCGGTCGCCCTCGTCGGCAGTCTCGTGCTGGCGGCCTCGGTCGCGCCGATCCTTATCACCGCCTGGCCCGCGATCGCCGCGCTCGTGGGCAGCGGCGCGCTCCTCGCGATCGCCGCCTTCGTCGGCTTCGGGCTTGCGGTCGGGCACGCGCTCGGCGGTCCCGATCCGCACGACCGGACGGTGCTGGCGCTCGCGACCGCGACCCGCCACCCCGGCGTCGCCATGGCGATCGGGGCCGCGAATTTTCCCAGTACGAAGGTCGTGCCGGCGATCCTTCTCTACCTCGTCGTCGGGGGCGTGCTGGCCATCCCCTACGTCGTGTGGCGGACGCGCCGGACCTGAACCACGCCGGCGCCACGGCCCTTATTTTGACGAGCGGGTCCTGCCATACTCGGCTCGTCAGGGACGGGGGCCGATGCCGATGAGCAAATCCGCGGGGCGCGCCGGCAAAGGCGCCTGGGCGCTGATCGCGACCGCGCTCGTCATGGCCTGCGCGGCAGGCCAGGCGTCCGCGGCCAGTTCCTCGACGGACGTTCCCGCTGAGGCGACCCCGGCGACGCCGGCCGGCGCCGGGGAGCCGGACCGGCGGCAGGAAGCAGCCGCGCTGGCGCGCAGCCTCGCCATGCCGAACGTGACCGAGACCACCGCGCTCGCCTTCCTGCGCATTCTTTACGCCCAGCCCAATCTCACGCACGCCAGCGCTGGCGCGTTCATGCACGAGATGGTCGAGAACTACGCCCGCATGCAGCGCCGCCTCGACGCGCTGGCGGCCTCCCGCTCACCGGCCGCGGACCTCGCCCGGCGCGCGCGGGACGCAGCGCTTGCCGGCCGCTTCGAAGACGCCGAGCGGACGCTCGCCGACGCCGGGAAGGCCGGCGCGGCCGGCGACGCCGCAAACCGCAAGACGTGGGAGGAGCTTCGCGCGGCTTACGCCGACATCGCCGGCGTCGAACTCAACCGCGCCGAAACGGCCAGGCGGTACGCCGCCGCCGCGGACGCGCTCGCCCCTGCGGACGCAGCCGAGAAGGCCCGCGACCTGCAGTTCGCTGGAGCGGCCTGGGAGAGGCTCGGAATCGCCGAGACGGCGGCGGGCGAGGCTTCCTCGGCGCTGACGAGCTATCAGGCCGACCTTTCGATCGCCGAGCGCGAGAGCCAGGCCTTCCCCGATGCGGCGGACTGGAAGCACAATCTCGCCGTCGCCGGGCGGCATGTCGGCGAGGCTCAGGCCGCGCTCGGCGATCTCGAGGCGGCGGCGGCGAGCTATCACGCCGCGCTCGGCGTCGCGCTCGCGCTCACGAAGTCGGATCCGAAAGCCGCCGCCTGGCGCGTGGACGTTGTCACGACGCTCGCCCGGATCGGCGATCTGAACGACCGGCGGTCGGACCTGCCGCAGGCGCTGCGCGCCTATCGCGACGCCCTTCTTATCGCCGAACCTCTGTCGGGGGCCGAGCCGGGCAACGTCCAGCGCGGCGACGACCTCTTGGTCATCCGCCAAAGGATCGGCGAGATCGAAGAGCAAGCCGGCGACGTCCCGGCGGCGCTTGCAAGCTATGAGGCGGGCGCCGCGGCGGCCGAGGCTCTGGCGAGGGCGAACCCGGAGAGGCCGTCATGGCCGCGCGATGAGGCCGTCTTCCACGAGAAGGCGGGCGACGCGCAAATGTCGCAGGACGACGCAAAGAGCGCGCTGAGCAGCTATCAGAACGCGCTCGCGATCCGCGAGGCGATCGCGAAGTCCGCGCCGAACGACCCTGAGACCCAGGCGCTTATCGCGCTCTCTCACGACCACATCGCGGGCGCGGAACGCGCCGCGGGCGACCTCGCCGCCGCCGCCGCGAGCCTCAAGGCCGAAGTCGCGATCCGCGAGAGGCTCGCCGCCGCATACCCCGACGACGCCGACGCCGGGACCGACCTTTCGGACGCCTACGAGAGCCTCGGCGAAACCCTGCAGACGGAGGGCGATCTCGCCGGCGCCCTGACGATCGACCAGTCGGACCTCCTGGTCGCGGAAGGCCGTGCGCATGCGAGCCCCGACAATTCGGATCTGGCGCTGAGGCTGTCGGGGGCGCACGACAAGATCGGGATCGCGCACGAGATGCAGGGCGACCTCCCGGCGGCGCTCCGGAGCTTCGAGGCGGCGCTCGCGATCGACGAGCGCCTGGCGAAGGCCGAGCCGCAGAAGGCCGACATGCAACGCGCGCTGTCGATCGCGGAGGAGCGGATCGGCGATGTCAGCGAAGCCCAGGGCGACTATTCCGAGGCGCTGAAGAGCCATCAGGCTTCGCTCGCGGTCCGCGAGGCCGTCGTTGCGATGAAGCCCGGCGATGCGCAGGCCGAGCGCGACGTCGCGATGGCGCACGAGCGGATCGGCGACATCGAGCGCGATCAGGGCGATCTTCCGGCCTCGCTCGCCAGTCAGGAGGCGGCGCTCGGCGTCCGGCTGCGTCTGGCGCTCGCGACGCCGAACGACGCCGACCTCGAGCGCGAACTCTCGATGTCCTACGAGCGGATCGGCGCGGGACGCGCGCTTCAGGGCGACCTCGCCTCGGCGCTGACGAGCTTCGAAGCGCTTCTCGACATCCGCCAGCGCCTCGCCGACGCGAGCCCGGACGACGCCGACCTGCAGCGTGACCTCTCCGTGGCGCACGAGAAATTCGGCGACGTCAAGCGGGCGCAGGGCGACGTCGGGGCGGCGAAAACGCACTTCGAGGCGTCGCTCGCCATCCGCCAGCGCCTCGCGGACGCCGACCCGACCAACGCCGACCGGCGCCACGATCTCTCCATCGGCCTGCAACGGGTCGGCGAAACCGATGAGGCCGAGAGCGACCTCGCCGGAGCGCTGACGCGCTTCGAGGCCGAACGCGCGATCGACGCCGCCCTGACGGAGGCCGATCCGAGCAACATCGAGTGGCGGCGCGACCTGTCGATCGCCGACGAAAGGCTGGGCGACGCGCAGGCGGCGAAGCGCGACTTCGCGGCGGCGCTCGCGAGCCATCAGGCCTCGCTCGCCATCCGCAAGGCGATCGTCGAGGCGAAGCCGGACAACGTGCGCGCCAAGGAGGACATGGGCGCGGCGCTGGCGCGGGTCGGCGATCTCGAACGGGATCAAGGCGACCTCAAGGCCGCGAGCGCGAACTACGAGGCGCTCGTCGCGATCGACAGGACGCTCGCCGACGCCGAGCCCAGCGTCGAAATGCGGCGTCGGGCGCTCTCGGGCGCCTACGAGCTCCTGAGCGACGCCGAGTTGCCGGCGGGGGATCTCGCGGGCGCGCTCGCCAGCGACGAAGCCAACGAGGCGATCGTCGCCCGGCTCAGCGAGGCGAACCCCGGCGACGCGGCGCTCAAGGGGCAGCTTGCGTCCGCCTACGAGCGGATTGGCAACGTGAAGCTTGCAGAGGCCGACGTCGAGGCGGCGCTGGCGAGCTATCGGTCCGGGCTCGCCGTCCGCGAACGGGTCGCCTCCGATGCGCCCGAAAACGCAGACGCGGCGCGCGACGTCGCGGTCGCGCAGGAGAGGATCGGCAATCTCGAGCGGACGCATGGGCAGACGAGCGCCGCGCTTCAGACATATCAGGCGCTGCTTGCAAGCCGCATGGCGCTCGTCAAAGCGAAGCCCGGCGACGCGCAGGCCGAGCGCGACCTCGCGGCGGCGCACGGACGGCTCGCCGAGGCTTACGGGGCGCAGGGCGAGCCCACGAAGGCGCGCGACGAAGCCGAGGCCGGCCGGACCATGGCGCTCGATCTCCTGAAGCGATCGCCCGACGACGCGGGCCTAAGAAGCGACCTCGACTGGTTCGAACTCGCTGGCGCCGAAGCCGTGAAGCCTCAGACAAACGCAAAGAGGGCGGCCGAAGCCGCCCTTGTAGGCGCGGCCGCTGACCGCGCCTCCGCGCTCAACGAGCGCGGCTACAGCGCTTAGCGCTTCGAGAACTGGAAGCTGCGGCGGGCCTTGGCGTGGCCGTACTTCTTGCGCTCGACGACGCGCGAGTCGCGGGTGAGGAAGCCTTCCTTCTTGAGCGTCGGGCGAAGCTCCGGCTCGTAGAAGGTCAGCGCCTTGGCGATGCCGTGACGCACCGCGCCCGCCTGGCCCGAGAGGCCGCCGCCGGTGACGGAGACGGTCACGTCGTACTGGGTGATGCGGTTGGCGACGACCAGCGGCTGGCTGAGGATCATGCGCAGCACGGGCCTTGCGAAATACTGGTCGAGCGGCTTGCCGTTGACGGTGGCTAAGCCCTTGCCGGGCTTCAGCCAGACGCGGGCGACCGCGTTCTTGCGCTTGCCGGTGGCGTAGGCGCGGCCGAGCTTGTCGAGCTTCTGCACGTGGACGACCGGCCCTTCGCCCGGCGGGGGCGCGGCGGACGAGGCCTTGAGATCGGCGAGGGAGGAGAGGGTTTCAGCCATGGATCACGCGGTCCGGGAGTTCTTGGGGTTCATCTTGGCGACGTCGAGCACGACCGGCTGCTGGGCGGCGTGCGGATGGTCGGGGCCTTTGTAGACGCGCAGGTTGCCGAGCTGCTTGCGGCCCAGCGGTCCGCGCGGCAGCATCCGCTCGACCGCCTTCTCGACCACCCGCTCGGGATACTTGCCCTCGAGGATCGACTTCGCCGAGCGCTCCTTGATGCCGCCGATGAAGCCCGTGTAGTGATAATAGTTCTTGTCCTCGCGCTTGCGGCCGGTGAGGACGACCTTCTCCGCATTGATGATGATGACGTTGTCGCCGTCGTCGATGTGCGGAGTGAAGGAAGCCTTGTGCTTGCCGCGCAGGCGCATGGCGACGATGGTCGCGAGGCGGCCGACAACGAGGCCCTCGGCGTCGATGAGAAGCCACTTCTTCTCGACGTCGGCCGTCTTGGTCGAATGGGTCTTGCCGAACATTGCTGATGAATTCCGATGCGAGCTGAAGTCGCGGGCTTGTGGCGGAGCCAGCGCGATTTGTCAACCGTGACCAGCTGAAAAATCAAGAAAACCGGCGGTTTTTCGAAGACGGTATCATAATACCGTGCATTGTCGAGGACGCGCCGTCCTCGGTCCGTCGAAGGGCCCGCTCTGCGGGGCGACGAGGCCGGCTCCCGCGACAACAGGGAACGGCCGCCCGGCCTTCGTCGGGCGCCCGCCGGTTGTCTCATCGATTGGAGGATGGCAAGGTTGACGGATGTTCCGGGACGACGAGCCGCCGCTCGAACCCTGCTGCGTGGAAGCCAGGCGCGCCCGGCTCCCCGCGCTTCTCGGCGATCGCTTTCATGCGACCGTCTTTCCCCTCATGTTCATCGACATCCTGCGCATCCGGGCGCCGACGCGCCTCATCGAAGTCAGGCAGACCCTGTTTGGCGTTTTCGAGACGCCCGAATCGTTCTGGGGCGTGTACGACTTCTCCCGCTGTCCGGCCTGCGATCGCGAACTCCACGTCCTTTGCCTCGACGCGAAGATGGTGACTGCGATCGACCAGATGGTGCGGCAGCTCTACGACCTCATCGACCCGACGCCGACGGACGATCTGGTATTTCGCCAGGCGACCGACGACGAGCGAAGCCGCGCCGCGAACATTCTCGCCGCGATCGTCTCGGGAACGCCTTTGACGTCTCCGATAACGAAGATGCCGGCGCCCGGCGTCGCGCCGTTCGCCTGGCTCACCGAGGCGATGACGCTCGCCTACGCCTTCATGGTCGTTCATGAGACCTCGCACCAGGGGCCTCAGCGCTGGGACGTCCTGTCATACGCGCACTACCTGGGAGCGGCTCGCCACGCCGCTGCGCTCCTGCATGTGACGCTGAAAGATCGTCAGGCCGAGGCCTGGGCGAAGGAACTTCACGCCGATCAGAACGCCTTCCTCATCATGGCGACCGATATCATGCAGTCCGGCCTCCGGGACGACAGGCGGGCGCATTCCGATCGCGCGCTCGTCGCCGGGATCGCGCTCGCCCTCAGAAGCTTCGACCTCATGCAGCGGGAATCCTGTTACGGCGATCCGACGGTCTACCGCATGTTGTCGAACACCCATCCGCCCACCAGCTTCCGCCTGATCTTTCTCTCGCGCGCGAGCCAGGCGGCGCAGCGGATGCGCCTCATCGAAGGCGATAGGCTTTGGGCCGATCGGATCGTCGCAGCGCTCGACGATCTGCACACCTTCGCGGAGGGCTAGCCATGGTCGAGAGTCTGGGTTCGGGCGTCCCGATCGCCGAGATGTCGGAAGACGAGTACAAAGCCGTCGTCGGCAGCGTGCAGGAGGATGTGGAGCACGAAGGACAGCGCGGCGGTCCAATGTCCCGGCTCGCCGCCTTTTTCGGCTACTGGCGCACGCTGGATGGATCCAACCTGCGCGTTGGACTGAGGCGGGGCGACACATTCGTCCCCGCCAATTCTCCCGGCGCCGAGATCGTTCGGCCAGGAGACAGGGTGAGCCTTGTTCTGCGCCAGCTCCATTTGCCGCATCTGCCGCATGCGCGCTGCGTCGCTCAGCTCACCTGGGAAGCGTCCCACTGGTTCGACGACCGCAAGAAGGCGCAGGTCATGCACGTGACCTCCTGCGACGCCAGCGAAGCGGGAACCGCGGCGGCCGTGGGGCTGCCCATCTTCGTGGGGCTCAAGGTCGAAGAGGGAATCGGGCTCAAGATCTCGATCTACGTGACGGCTGACAAGGAATGCCAGCCGATCCTCGACCTGCTGGGCGGCGCCGAGATCAGGAAGGGGCTCGCGCTGGCCGGCAGGTTCAACCCGGTCTTCGCCATGACCGGGCCTTACATCCAGGCGGCCGTTACGGGACTGGTCAAGATGTCGCGCAAGAATTTCAAGCTCGCGACATGGTCGATCGGATTTGGCCTCGCCGACGCCCCAGTGCCGCTTGCCTACGGCGAGTACATTCTGCTCGACGGCGTCATTCGCACCGGACGGCAGCAGCGGCAGCTCGCGTGGCCCGATCTCGTCTGGAACGAACACGAGGAGCGTCCGACCTACCTCGGAGGCGCGTTCGCCGCGCCCTACATGATGGTCAGGGTTCTCAGGCACACGGGCGCCGGGGCGGCTGAGCCTGCCACGGCGGAGGGACGCCGGCCCGCGGCAGGCGCAAGGAACCGCCGGCCGCGCGCCTGAGGTTTGGCGCGCGCCCCTCGCCCGGGGCTCGACAGCGACAGCCGCGAGGCCTTGATGCGTCAATCGTGATATCGACGCGCGGGGAGCGTCGCTCCGGCGAAGCTCCCCGCCTGCGACGCGTCGGATGATGTCGCGGGACGATCCTTGACCCTTCGGCCTTAGGGAGCCCGCATGACCGATTTCACGCAACGACACGCAGCGACCGCAGCCGTCGTCACCGGCGGGGCGCAGGGGGTCGGGCTTGCGATTGCGACGCGGCTCGTGGACGAGGGCTGCCGGCGCCTCGTTCTCGCCGGGCGCGACGCCCACAAGGGCGCGAAGGCCGTGGCCCAGTTCACGAAGCGCGGCTGCGACGCCCGCTTCGTCTCGCTCGATCTTGCCGACGTCGGCGCCTGCCTCGCGCTTATCGAAACCGGGGCCAGCGCCTTTGGCTCGGTCAACGCGCTCGTCAACGCCGCGGCCGACGGGGCGCGCGGAACGCTTGTCGAAACGTCGCCCGAGATCTGGGACCAGACCTTCGACACGAACGCGCGCGCGCCGTTCTTCCTGATGCAGGGGTTCGTCAGGCGCCGGATCGCCGAGGGCGGCGGCGGCGCGATCCTCAACATCCTGTCGCAGACCGCCCATTGCGGACAATCGTTTCTCGCCGCCTATTCCGCTTCGAAAGGCGCGCTTGCGACGCTGACCAAGAACGTCGCCAACGCCTACCGGCGCGACCGGATCCGCTGCAACGCCATCCTGCCCGGCTGGATGGATACGCCCGGCGAGGACGTGATCCAGCGCCGCTTTCATGGCGCGACCGACGGCTGGCTCGAGCGGGCCGAGGCGGCGCAGCCCATGGGCCAGCTCTGCAAGCCCGCCGAGCTTGCTGGCCTCGCGAGCTATCTCCTCAGCACCGAGGCCGGCGTCATGACCGGCGCGCTCATCGACTACGACCAGAACGTCGCCGGCGCCTATCCCGAGTGACGCGCGTCGCGGCTCACCCCGGAATGTCGGCCTCGCTCAAAGTATGGGCGAAGAACCGGACGCTGCCGCCGCCGCCCGCGATCCACGCCCCCTTGTGATTGTGAAAGCCACGGGCGAGCGGCACGGAGAACGCATTGTGGCCGCCCGCCTGGGCGACGAAGGGACCGTTCGCCATCAGCGCCGCCGCGTCGATCGCGCTCGGGCGCACGACCGCGATGTGGCCGGGCCGGTCGGGGTCGGGATTTTCGTAGACCGCGAGAACGAGGTCGCCGAGGTTCGCCTGCGTTTGCGCGGCGACGACGTCGGGCAGGCGCCGCCAACCGTCGGAGGCGGCTTCGGAACCGCTGAGCCAGCCCATCTGGGCGTTGGCGAGGAGGACCTGGCCGTGCTCGGGCGGGCGCAGGACGTAGACCCCGAGGCGCTTCGCCACGCTCGCGACGAAGGCGGAGCAATGGGTGTGCGGGCGGTCGTCGTCCCACGCCGAAATCGCTTCGCCCGTCTCCCAGTTCACCCTGAAGCCGTGCAGCCAGAGGCGGTCGACGCCGGTGGCGTCGAGAAAGGCGGCGAGACGCGCGCCGGCGGACGTGATCGCGCCGCAGCAGGCCGATGCGAAAACGCGCGTGGGCACGGCGGCGAGGAGCGCGATCGCGGCGCGGCGAGACAATCGCATCGGGTTCAGTCGCCCTTCGCCGGAATCGAATAGGTCCCGACGGCGTGGCAGACCATCTCCCCGCTCCCCTCCGATGTCAGCGCCACCTCGCCGACCGCGAGGCGCCTCCCGAGCTTCATCAGCGTCGCCCGTCCGATCAGGTCGCGCGGCTCGGGCTTGCGCAGGAAGTTGATCGAGAGATTGGTCGTCACCGCGAGCTTCACCCGGCCGATCTCGTGCAGGATCGCGACATAGAGGGCGAGGTCGCAGAGCGCGAACATCGAAGGCCCGGAGATGGTGCCGCCGGGGCGCAGATGATCAGGATGGTAGGCGAGCCTGACCGAAGCGGTCATCGGCCCGACGTCCTCGATGGAATAATGGCCCCGGGTCCAGACCTGCGGGAAGACCTCGATCAGATAGGCGCGCAATTCCGGAAGGGTGAAGGGGCGGGCTTTGCCGGGATGCGTCATGGCGGCCATCTTGCGGGATGGACCCCCGCTTCGCCAAGAGCGCGCCCGCATCGAGGGCGCGGACCCGTCGAGGACCGCCGGCCGCCCGCCCGGGTTAACCACCGGCCGCCCATGCTTCCGCCGCCGCCGTTTTTGGGCCATCTTTCAATCGGCTATTTGCGCGACAAGCGCTCTCGTCTTGACGACCGGATGGGCGATTTCATGGTCATGACCACGCGTCGCGCGTCGGGGGAGGAGACGGATGTTTCGGCTTCGCTCCTGCCGGGACT
Source organism: uncultured Alphaproteobacteria bacterium (assembly GCA_963829505.1). Lineage (GTDB taxonomy): Bacteria > Pseudomonadota > Alphaproteobacteria > Rhizobiales > Beijerinckiaceae > Roseiarcus. The sequence goes on along the minus strand of CAWHIL010000003.1, from coordinate 459,255 downwards.
GCCGCCCGAGAGCCGCCTCGTCGTGGAGCAGCTTCTCGACGGCATGGGCGAGGGCTTCTTCGCCCTCGACCGCGACTTCCGCTTCACCGCCTTCAATCGCGCCGCCGAGGAGATCTTCGGCCGCAAGCGCGAGACCGTGATCGGCAGGCTCCTCTGGGACGTCTCTCCGACAATCCGGGGGAGCGAGTTCGAGCGGCGCTACCGCAAGGTCATGGACGACCGCGAGAAGCAGACGTTCGAAACCGCGCCGACGCTTGCGCCCGACCGCTGGCACGAGGTCAGCGCCTTTCCGCTCGGCGAGGGCATCGGCGTGTCGTTTCGCGACGCGACCGAACGCAGAACCGTGCTGGGCCGGCTCGAACGGCGCGAGGCCGAGCTTCGCCGGGTCCAGGAGATCGGCGGCGTCGGAGGCATGCGCGTCGACGCCCGCGCCGGCGCGTTCTCGGGCCGCCGCTCGCCCGAATATCAACGCATCCATGGCCTTCCCGCCGACGCCGCCGTCGAGTCGCACGACGCCTGGGTGGCGCGCATCCACCCGGACGACCGGCAGGAGACAGTCGACCGCTTCCTGCGGGCGCTCTCCGAAGGCGGCTCGACCTACGTTTCCGAGTACCGGATCGTCCGGCCGAACGACGGCGCGGAGCGCTGGATCCGGGCGGTGGCGGAGATCGAGCGCGACGCTGCGGGCAAGGCGGTCTCGCTGGTCGGCGCGCACATCGACATCACCGACCGCAAGCGCGCCGAACAGGAGGCGCTCGACAGCGCCGAACGCCTGCGCTCGATCGCCGACGCGCTTCCTGTCCTCATCTCCTACATCGACAGCGACCTTGTGTTCCGGTTCGTCAACCGGACCTACGAGATCTGGTTCGAACGGCCGCGAAGCGAGATCGTCGGGCGGCGGGTCGACGAGGTCATGCCGCCCGAGATGTACGCTGCGCGCCGCGACGGGCTCGAACGGGCGCTCGCCGGCGAGGACGTCCGCTACGAGGTCGAGTTCCCGCGCTCGGGCGGCGTCGCCTTCACCGAGGTCGTGCACGTGCCCCACCGCGACGCGAGCGGGCGCGTGATCGGCGTCTACGTGGTCGTCAGCGACATCACCGAGCGCAAGATCGCCGAGCGCGCGGTCGCCGAAAGCGAGGCGCGCTTCCGCGCCATCGCCGACAGCGCGCCGGTGCTCATCTGGGTGACCGGGGCGGACGACAGGCGCGAGTTCATCAATCAGGCCTATCTCGACTTCTTCGGCGGAACCTACCAGGAAGCGCTCGCCATCGACTGGCGCGACGCCCTGCATCCGGAAGACCTGCCGCGCATTCGCGCCACCGCCCCGACCGTCGACCGGACGACGCAGACGGTCGAGGTCGAGGCGCGCTTCCGCCGCGCGGACGGCCAATGGCGCTGGATGCAGGCGAAGTCGCAGCCGCGCTGGGGCCTCGCCGGCGAGCACGTCGGCTATATCGGCGTGGCGCACGACGTCACCGACGCGAAGCGGGCCCAGGAGGAGCTGGCGCGGATCAACGACACGCTCGAGCGCCGGGTCGCCGAGCGGACGGCCGAGCTCGCCGCGAGCGAGGCGCTCGTCAGGACGTTCTTCCAGCACTCGCCGGAATACCACGCCGTGCTGGTGAAGGAGGGCGAGGGCTTCCGCTTTCAGGAGATCAATCCGGCGCTGGCCCGCTTTTACGGCCGCGAGCCGCACGAGCTGGCGGGGCGAACGACGATCGAGGCGCTCGGCCCCGTCTCCGGCGCGGAGGTGGACCGCAATCTTTGCGCCTGCCTCGACCGCGGCGGCACGTATCGCTACGAGCGGGTCCATGCGGGCAAGATTGTCGAGGCGGTGGCGACGGCGGTTCCGGGCAAGGAGGGCGATCCCCGCCGCGTCGTCGTCAGCGCGCATGATACGACCGAGCGGCGCAGGCTCGAGGAACAGCTCCGCCAGGCGCAGAAGATGGATGCGCTGGGCCAGCTCACCGGCGGCGTGGCGCACGACTTCAATAACGTGCTGACCATCGTCCTCGGCGGTCTCGAACTCGATCGACCGCCAGGTGGCGCAGCTTCCCGAGACGCACGCAAGAGCGCGGATCGAGAAGTCGGCGGGGCTCGCGCTTCAGGGCGTGCAGCGGGCGCGCGCGCTGACGAGCCGGCTGCTCGCCTTCTCGCGCCGGCAGGCGCTCCAGCCGCAGCGGGTCGATCCCAACGCCCTCGTCGAGGGCTTGAGCGAGCTCCTGCAGCGGACGCTCGGCGAGCCGATCGTGCTGAAAACCATCCTCGCCGGCGGCGCGTGGAGCCTCTACGTCGATCCGAACCAGCTCGAGAACGCGCTGATCAACCTTGCGCTGAACGCCCGCGACGCCATGCCGAAGGGCGGCGGTCTGATCATCGAGACCGCCAACCGGACGGTCGGCGAGGCCGAGGCCGCGGCGATCCCCGAGCGCGTCGAGCCCGGCGACTATGTCGCGATCGCCGTCATGGACACCGGGGGCGGCATGGATGCAGCGACGCTCGCGCGCGCCTTCGATCCGTTCTTCACCACCAAGGACGTCGGCAAGGGCACCGGGCTCGGCCTGAGTCAGGTGTACGGATTCTGCCGGCAGTCGGGAGGCTATGCCGAGATCGAGAGCGCGCCCGGCCATGGCGCGACGGTCCGCATGGTCCTGCCGCGTCAGATCGCCGCGACCGACGCGCCGGTCGAGACGGCGGAATCCCGCTTCTCGGGCGCCGGCGGCCGGGAGAGCGTGCTCCTCGTCGAGGACGACGACGGCGTGCGCGCCTATGCGGCGGAGGCCCTGCGCGAGCTCGGCTACCGGGTCGCCGAGGCCCCCAACGGCAAGGCGGCGCTGACGATCCTCGACAGCGCCCCGCGTCTCGACCTTCTGCTGACGGACGTGATCATGCCGGGCGACCTGAACGGCCGCGAACTCGCCGAGGAGGCCGTCCAGCGCCGCCCGGGACTCCGGGTGCTCTACATGACCGGCTACAGCCGCGACGCGCTCTCCGAACGCGGCCGGCTGAACCCCGGCGTCCACGTCCTCGGCAAGCCCTTCTCCGTGCAGGAACTGGCGACGAAGGTGCGCGCCCGCTTCGACCTGCCGGCGTAAGGGCGAGCAAGAGAGCGGCCAAGCGAAATGACCGAGCCGACCCTTTTCCCAGCCGACCTCGCCGCCCGCGCCGCCGCTTTCCTCGCCCGCTTCCGCGCGGCCGGCGTCAAGGTCGCGACCGCGGAATCGTGCACCGGCGGCCTGATCGCGGGACTTCTCACCGAGATCCCGGGGTCGTCGGCGGTCGTCGAGCGCGGCTTCGTCGTCTATTCCAACGAGGCGAAGGAGGAGTTGCTCGGCGTGCCGGCGAACGTGCTCGAGGCGCATGGCGCCGTCAGCGAGGCGACCGCGCGCGCCATGGCCGAAGGCGCGCTTCGCGCCTCGCGCGCGGACGTCGCCGTCAGCGTCACCGGGGTCGCGGGCCCCGACGGCGGCTCGGCTGAGAAACCCGTCGGCCTCGTCTTTTTCGCCTGCGCCCGCCGCGGCGGCGCGACGACGGCGCGCGCGGAGCGCTTCGGCGACATCGGCCGGAGCGCCGTGCGGCTCGCCTCCGTCCGGGTTGCGCTCGAACTTCTGGAGGGGATCTTCTAGTTCGGCGGTCGCGCTGGCGCGCCCCCTTCGGGCGAGCTAGTGGCGAGTGGCGAGTGGCGAGTGGCGAATGGTCCCTATTCGCCATTTCGCCATTTCGCCATTCGCGCATCAGCGCGCCCCGGATCTCCTCTCCGCCCGAAGGGTGGTGGAGGCGGGCGGCGCCCCTCAGCCGGACCGCGGATAGATCCGGTCCGCCCGCTCCTCGAACGCCTGGGAGAATTTGCGGAAGGCGGCGTCGAACATCGAGCCCATGAGCACGCCCAGCGTACGGCTGCGAAACTCGTAGTCGATGAAGAAGCTGACGAGCGAGCGCCCGGTCTCCGCTTCGTCGCGGAAGGTCCAGATGTTCTCGAGGTGGCTGAACGGGCCGTCGATATATTCGACGAGGATGCGCAGACGCGGCTTGTCGAGGACGACGCGGGTCGTGAACGTCTCGCGGATCATCTTGTAGCCGACCGACATTTCCGAGAGCAGCGTCTCGCGCCCGTGCGCGTCGGGCCGCCGGTTGCGGACGCGGGCATGGGTGCAGAGCGGCACGAACTCCGGATAGCTCTCGATGTCGGCGACGAGGTCGAACATCTGCTCGGCGCGGTGCCGGACGCGACGCTCGTTGCGAAACGACGGCACGCCCGCCTCCGAAGCCGTCGTTTGACGAAGGTTACTGCTTGTCGGCCGGCGCCGGGGGAGCGGCGGGCGCCGAGGGAGCGGCAGGCGCCGAGGGAGCGGCCGGCGCCGCTGGCGCGGACTGGCCCTGAAGCTGCTTCAGCTGATCGAGAATGTTGCCGGAGTTGACCGGCTGCGGCGCCTGCTGCTCGGTCGCCGGGGCCGATGGATTCCGGGTCAGGATCGAGCGGGACGCATGTCCCCAGCCGGCGATGATCGACATGAGGATGGAGGTCGCGAAGAAGAGCGCGGCGAGGATGGCGGTGGCGCGCGACAGCGCGTTCGCCTGGCCGCGGCCGGTGAGGAAAGAACTCGAGCCGCCGCCCGAGCCGAGCACGCCGCCTTCGGAGCGCTGCAGCAGGACGACCGCGACGAGCGCGATCACGATCAGAATGTGAATGACGATCAGGACCGATTGCATGGAGCGTCCAAATGGAAAAAGCGCCGGCCTTCAGGGCCGACGCTCCTCGAAAGATGGCGCGCTCCTACCATAGCGCAAGGGGCCAAGTCCATTGGCGTTCTCCCGCTCGCCCCGCGCAAAGGGCGTCGAATGGCGCCCGTCTTGCGACGGGCTACGCGGGGAGAGGGTCGGGGTGAGGGGCGAGGGGATTGGCCGCTCACCACGCCCCCTCATCCTAACCTTCTCCGCGCGAGCGGGGAGAAGAGACGCGTCAGCGCGCTTCGAAACGTCAGAGGTAGGCCGCGGCGATCGCCAGGAAGTCGGCCGCCTTGAGGCTCGCGCCGCCGACGAGCGCCCCGTCGACGTTGTCGATGCCGAGCAGTTCCTTGGCGTTGCTCGGCTTGACCGACCCGCCATAGAGGATGCGGACCTTTTTGCCGCCCGCTCCGTAGATCTCGGCCAGCAGGCCGCGGATCGAATCGTGCATGCGGGCGACGTCGGCTGGCGTCGGCGTGAGGCCCGTGCCGATCGCCCAGACCGGCTCGTAGGCGACGACCACCGTGTCCGGGCCGCCGTGCGGCGGCAGCGACTCGCGCACCTGGCGGGTCACGACCGCGTATTCGAGGCCGGTCTCGCGCTCGGCGCGCGTCTCGCCGACGCAGACGATCGCGACGAGCCCCGCCTTGAGCGCCGCTTCCGCCTTGGCGCGCACCTCGGCGTCGGTTTCGTGATGGATCGTGCGGCGCTCGGAATGGCCGACGATGGCGTAGGTCGCGCCGAGATCTTTCAGCATCGCGGCGGATGTGTCGCCGGTATAGGCGCCGCTCGCCTGCGGGCTGCAATCCTGGCCGCCCCAGGTCACCTTGCCGCCCTTCAGCCGCGCCGCGGCCGCCGCGATCAGCGTAAACGGCGGACAGACCGCAAGTTCCGCGCTGCCCGCTTCGCCGGCGTCCGCCGCCTTGCGCATCGCGTCGATTTCGGAAAGCGACGCGGCGAGGCCGTTCATTTTCCAGTTGCCGGCGACGAGCGGGCGGACGTCGGGAGTCATGGCGGTCGTCTCCTAGAAATGGATCGAGGCGTTGTTAGCATCGACGGAAATGCTAGGCAAAGCGGCCGGCTGCGGCTAATAGGCGCGGTTTGAAGGCGAGATGCCGGGGACGAGTTCAACGACCTCGTCCTGAGGAGCCCGCGACGCGGGCGTCTCGAAGGACGTTGGCTGGGGCGTCCTTCGAGACGCGCCGCCCTCACGGGCGACGCTCCTCAGGACGAGGCAAGCGGAAGGCGAAGGCGAAGCATGCTCGAGACGATGCGCAACGCGGCCCAGGGCGTGGTCGGCAAGACGATCATGACCATTGTCATGGGGCTCACCATCGTCAGCTTCGGCGTCTGGGGCGTCGGCGACATGCTGCGCGGCTTCACCGCGACCAACGTCGCGACCGTCGGGGGCGCCAAGATCACCTCGCAGGACTACCGCTACGAGTTCCAGCGCCTGCTGCAGCAGACCCAGCGGCGGCTCAAGCAGCCCTTCACCACCGAGCAGGCGCGCGCCATCGGCCTCGACCGCGAGGTGCTGCAGCGGATGATCAGCCAGGCCGCCGTCGACGAACAGACGCGCAGGCTCGGCCTCGACGTGTCCGACGATGCGCTCCGCGCGCTCATCACCACCAACCCCGATTTTCAGGACAAGTCCGGCGCCTTCGATCCGCAGAAGTTCGCCTCCGCCCTGCGCGACAACGACCTCAACGAGCGGATGTACGTCTCCGACCTCAAGAAGGACGCGCTGCGCCAGTTCATCGTCTCGGCGCTCACGATGGGCGCGCAGGCGCCAAAAGCCATGGCCGCGGCCGAAGGCGCCTACCGCGACCAGACCCGGTCGGCCGACGCGTTCCTGCTGCCGGCGTCGCTCGCCGGCGACATCGCCGCCCCGTCGGACGACACGCTCAGGGCCTGGTTCGACGACCGCAAGGCGAGCTACCGCGCGCCCGAATATCGCGCCGTCGATGTCGTCGCGCTCGAGCCGGCGGCGCTCGCCAATCCCGCCGACGTGAGCGACGCCGACGCCGAGGCCGCGTACAATCGGGCGGCCGGCAAGGATCCGAGCCTCGGCGCGCCGGAGAAGCGCGATCTCGAGCAGATGCTCTTTCCGAACCAGGCCGAGGCCGACGCGGCGGCCGCGAAGATCAAGGCGGGCGCAAGCTTCGACGACATCGTCAAGGAGCGCAATCTGAAGCCCGAGGACATCGCGCTCGGAGTGACGGCGAAGGATGCGATCATCGACCCCGCGGAGGCCGAGGCGGTATTCGCCCTGCCGGCGGGCGGGGTCAGCGGCGTGCTGACGAGCCAGTTCGGTCCGGTCATCGTGCGCGTGAAGAGCATCACGCCCTCGACGGTGAAGCCCTATTCCGAGGTCGCCGACGACATCAAGCGCAAGATCTCGGCCGGGCGCGCCGGCGACAAGATCCAGACGCTGCACGACAAGATCGAGGACCTGCGCGTCTCGGGCAAGCCCCTGGGCGAGGCCGCCAAGGAGGCGGGCCTGACGGCGCAATCGGTCGCGGCGGTCGACGCGAAGGGCCGCGATCCCAGCGGCAAGGACGTCGGCCTGCCCGACAGCGCCGAGCTTCTGAAGGCCGTCTTCGCCTCCGACGTCGGCCTCGACGAGGCGCCGGTCCAGACCAGGGACCGCGGCTTCGTCTGGTTCGCGGTGACGAAGATCGATCCCTCGCACGACCGGACCTTCGAGGAGGCGAAGAGCGAGGTCGAGGCCGAATGGCGCGCCGAGCAGGTCGACAAGGCGCTCGCCGCCAAGGCCGACGATCTCGTGAAGGAGCTTCGCACGGGGACGAGCATCACCGACGTCGCAAGGAGCGCGAACGCGACCGTGGCGCCCGTCGTCGACATCCGCCGCGTCGGAACGACAAGCCTGCCCGCGTCCGTCGTCGAGGCGATCTTCCGCGAGCCGGCCGACGGCGCGGGTTCAGCCGCCGCGCCAGGCGGACGCTGGGTGTTCAAGATCACCGCCGACAAGACGCCGCCGCTCGACCCCATCGATCCGAGCGCCAAATCGCTTGTCGATCAGCTCAACCGCGCGACGACCGAAGCCCTGCTCGACCAATATGTCACGGCGCTGCGCCAGTCGCTCGGCGTGACGGTGAACCAATCGGCGCTGCAATCGGCCGAAGGCGGCTGACAGCGATGACGATCGCTCCCGATTACGAGGCCTTCGAAACCGCCTATCGCGCCGGCCGGGCGACAGTCGCGGTGACGACCCTCGTCGCCGACCTCGAGACGCCGGTGTCGGCCTATCTCAAGCTCGCGCGCGGACGCGCCGGCAACATGTTCCTGCTCGAATCCGTCGAGGGCGGGTCGCAGCGCGGCCGCTACTCGATGATCGGGCTCGACCCCGACCTCGTCTTCCGTTCGTCGGGCGACCGCGCCGAAATCAACCGCCAGGCGCTGACGCAAGCGAACGCCTTCGCCCCCTTCCCCGGCGAGCCGCTGGCGGCGCTCAGGGGCCTGCTCGCCGAATCGCGCATCGACCTGCCGCCCGGCCTGCCGCCGATGTCGGCGGGCGTCTTCGGCTATCTCGGCTACGACATGGTGCGCCGGATGGAGCGGCTCAAGCCGGCGAAGCCCGACCCGATCGGCGTGCCCGACATGCTGCTGATCCGGCCGACCGTCATGGTCGTGTTCGACGCGGCGCGCGACGAGATGGCGGTCGTGACGCCGATCCGTCCATCGTCCGGCGTCTCCGCACGCGCCGCCCACGAGAGCGCGCAGGCGCGGCTCGACGCGGTCGTCGCGGCGCTCGAGGCGCCGCTCGACCATATGGCGGGCGAGACGGCCGATCCGCTCGCCACGGCGGGCGACGCCGTCTCCAACACCAGCGAGGCCGAATACCTGGCGATGGTTAAGCGCGCCAGGGAATACATCGCAGCCGGCGACGCCTTCCAGATCGTGCTGTCGCAGCGCTTCACGAGCACATTCGAACTGCCGGCGTTCTCGCTCTATCGGGCGCTGCGACGCGTCAACCCTTCCCCCTATCTCTGCTACCTCGATTTCGGCGGCTTCCAGATCGTCGTCTCGAGCCCCGAGATCCTGGTCAGGGTGCGCGACGGCAAGGTGGTCATCCGCCCGATCGCCGGCACACGGCCGCGCGGCTCGACTCCGGGCGAGGACGCGGCGCTGGAGCGGGAGCTGCTCGCCGATCCCAAGGAGCGGGCCGAGCACCTGATGCTGCTCGACCTCGGGCGCAACGACGTCGGCCGGGTGGCGCGGATCGGCACGGTCCGGGTGACGGACAGCTTCTTCACCGAGCGCTACAGCCACGTCATGCACATCGTGTCGAACGTCGAGGGCGAGCTTCGCGCCGACGTCGACATCGTCGCGGCGCTGGCCGCGGGCTTTCCGGCCGGCACCGTATCGGGCGCGCCGAAGGTCAGGGCGATGGAGATCATCGACGAACTCGAGAAGGACAAGCGCGGCATCTACGCCGGCTGCATCGGCTATTTCGGCGCCGGCGGCGAGATGGATACCTGCATCGTCTTGCGCGCCTCGGTGGTGAAGGACGGCTTCATGCACGTCCAGGCGGGCGCCGGCATCGTCTACAATTCCTCGCCCGCGGCCGAGCAGGCCGAATGCGTCAACAAGGCCCGCGCCCTCTTCCGCGCGGCCGAGGAAGCGGTGCGCTTCGCCGCAAAGGGCAAGCGCGGGCAGTGAGGGCGCCCCGCTCGCAGGGACTGTCGGCCAGTCAAAACCCGAAGCGCGAGGCGTTGTAGCCGCGCTCGTTGAGCGCGGAGGCGCGGTCAGCGACCAGGTCAGCGACCGCGCCTACAGGGGCGGCTTCGGCCGCGCTCGTTGAGCGCCGAGGCTCGGCGGCGTCACCGGTTTCGAACAAAGACGTTCTGCCAAAGCGCACACGACTTCGTGAACGAAGGCGTTCGGTCTTAGACTTTCGGCCTATTCGGTAGCAATGTCCGGCAGCCGCGGGGCTTTGCCTGCCCTGTCGGACGACAGGGAGAAACCTTGATGCCGGACAAGAAACCCAACATCATCCTGATCAACTCCGACGACTTCGGCTACGGCGACATGGGCGTCTATGGGGGCGGCGAGAATCGCGGCATGGCGACGCCGCACCTCGATCGCATGGCGGCCGAAGGGATGCAGTTCCTGTCGTTCTACGGCCAGCCGAGCTGCACGCCCGGACGCGCCGCGATGGTGACCGGCCGAATCCCCAATCGCAGCGGCATGACGACCGTCTCGTTCCAGGGCCAGGGCGGCGGCCTGCCAGCCGCCGAGTGGACGCTGGCCTCGGTCCTCAAGACCGGCGGATACAACACGTTCTTCACCGGCAAATGGCATCTCGGCGAGGCCGACTACGCGATGCCGAACGCGCATGGCTATGACGTGATGAAATATTGCGGCCTCTATCACCTCAACGCCTATACCTATGGAGATCCGGACTGGTTCCCGGACATGGACGACGAATTGCGCGCCATGTTCAACAGCGTGACCAAAGGCGCGCTCTCGGGCAACGCCGGCCAGAAGGCGAAAGAGGATTTCAAGATCAACGGCCAGTACGTCAACACGCCGAAAAAGGGCGTCGTCGGCATTCCGTACTTCGACGAATATGTCGAGAAGGCCTCGCTCGAATATCTCGACGCCCATGCCAAGGACAAGGCGCCCTTCTTCATGCACATCAACTTCATGAAGGTGCACCAGCCCAACATGCCGGCCCCCGAGTTCAAGCACAAATCGGCGGCGAAGACCAAATACGCCGATTCCATCGTCGAGAACGACACGCGCATCGGGCGCGTCATGGACAAGCTCCGCTCGCTCGGCCTCGACAAGAACACCTATGTGTTCTGGACGACCGACAACGGCGCCTGGCAGGACGTCTATCCCGATGCGGGCTATACGCCCTATCGCGGCACCAAAGGGACTTGCCGCGAGGGCGGCGCGCGCGTTCCGGCGCTCGCCTGGGGGCCGGGCATCAAGGCGGGAAGCCGCAGCGCCGACATTGTCGGCGGCCTCGACTACATGGCGACCTTCGCCTCGCTCGCCGGAGTGAAACTCCCGGAGAACGACCGCGAAGGCAAGCCGATCATCTTCGACAGCTTCGACATGTCGCCGTTGCTGTTCGGGAAGGGGCCGTGCGCGCGCAAGAGCTGGTTCTATTTCACCGAGAGCGAGCTCTCTCCGGGCGCGGTCAGGGTCGGCCGGTTCAAGGCGGTGTTCAATCTGAGGGGCGACGACGGACAGGCGACCGGCGGGCTTGCCGTCAACTCCAACCTCGGCTGGAAGGGCGCGGAAAAATATGTCGCGACCGTGCCGCAGATCTTCGATCTGTGGCAGGACCCGCAGGAGCGCTACGACATTTTCATGAACAACTACACCGAGCATACCTGGACGCTGGTCACCTTCAACAAGGCGGTCCACGACCTGATGAAGACCTACCTGGACCATCCGCCGCGCAAGATGCAGAGCGAGACCTATACCGGCCCGATCACGCTCACCCAGTACCAGCGCTTCGAATGGGCGCGCGAGAAGCTGAAGGAAGGCGGTTTCGTCCTGCCGATGCCCACGGGGAACTAGACGGCCGCGTCGATCGGCGTGCCTCCTGCGCACGCCGGTCGCATGGCGTTGGGAGAAAAAGTCGAGGAAGGCGCGGATCGCGGCGATCGCCGCGCGACGCCTTCCGCTTCGCCCATATCAATATATCGGCCCATATCGGCATATCGGTGACACGCCCGTCTTTACCCTTTTGCCCAGAACGCGCCAGGGGGTAAAGACGGGCGTGTCACCGAAATCGAAATGCGCGCCCGAATGGGCCGAGGACCGGGCCGATTGTCCGTTGGGGCGGGCGCCGATATAGTCCGCATGAAGGCGAATCCGACATGCCGTCACGAACAGCGCTGACCTGGGCGGGAACGACGGGGGCCGTCATCGCGGCGGCCGGCGCGGGCGCGCTCTATTTCGTGAGCCCGGGCCTTCTCCTGCCGCCGTCGCCCTCCGCGCCCGTCGCTGCGGTCGAGCCGGCCACGCAGAAGCCGGCGCCTGCGCCTGAGGCGCCCCATGCGGCCGACGCCGCCTCCTCGCCGCAACAGGCCGCCGCGAAGGCCTCGACGGCTCAGGCGTCCGTGACCGCCCCCGCCCAACAATCGGCCGCAGAACCGGCTTCCGCGGCGCAGCCGCCCGTCGCCGCCCCCGTCCCTGAAAAGCCCGCCTTCGACGTCGTGAGCGTCGAGCCGGGCGGAGAGACGGTCGTGGCGGGGCGCGCCGAACCGAACGTCAAGGTCGCCCTCCTCGACGAAGGCAAGCGCGTCGCCGAAGCGACCAGCGACGCGGCCGGGCAATTCGTCATGATCCCCGACGCCCTGCCGCCGGGCGATCACAGCCTATCCCTCTCCGAGGGCGCCGGCGCCGCGGCGCTCACCTCGCGCCCCGTGCCGGTGTCGGTCGCCGCGCCGCCGCCTGTGGTCGCATCCGTGCCGGCGCAAGCGCCGACCCAGGCGCCTCCCCTGCCCTCGCCGTCGGCCGCCTCCGCCGCACCGGCGCCGGGCGCGGCGTCCGTCGTCATCCGCTCGATCGAGGCGACGGGGGACGGCGGAATGGTCGCGCATGGGATCGCCGAGCCCAACGCCGCCGTCCGGCTCTATGTCAGCGGCGCCTTCGTCGGCGACGCCCGGACGAAGGACGACGGCCAATGGTCGCTCAGCATCGAGCATGGCCTGACGCCCGGCGACTACGCCGTTCGCGCCGACGCGATCGCAGCGGGCGACGGCAAGGTCGTCGCGCGGGCCGAGGCGCCCTTCTCGGTTCCCGCGCTCCCGGCTGACGCGAAGCCCGAGGTCATCGTCGCCGCCGCGCCGCTTCCGCCGACGTCGTCGTCGGACGTCGTCGTCGAGACAGTGCAGACGCATCATGTCGAGCGCGGCCACACGCTCTGGGGGATCAGCCAGAAATTCTATGGCGACGGATCGCGCTACGCGGTCATCTTCTCCGCCAACGCCGGCCAGATCCGCAATCCGAACCTGATCTACCCCGGCCAGGTGTTCGTCGTGCCGAAGGGCGAGCCGAAGCCGTGAGCGACGCCGGACTGGACCTCTCCCGCGCGACGAAGACCCAAGGCCCTCCCGGCGCCGAGCCGGCCTTCGCCATCGCCGCGCTCGATGGCGCGCTCGCCCAGAAGATCGCCGACATCCACATCTGGGCGGTCCGCCAGGGCCTCAACGGCGCGGGCGCGGCGCTTCTGTTCGACGGATATTGCCAGCTTCTCGTCGTCCACGGCGTGCCGCTGTGGCGGGCCCATTCCGCCATGGAGACGCTGCATCCGCAATGGAACGGCTACGGCGTGACGTGGAAGCGCGACGCCAATGCGGTCCTGCCGGAAAGCTATGCGCATTCCGACAAGGAGGACGAGGTGTGGATGCGGAGCCCTTTCTTCGACCTCATCACGCGGGCGCGGGCCGGCGAGCCGAACCCGTCGATGCGGCGGCGCCTCGCGGAAGGCCCGCAGAACCGCGATTTCGAGGTGCTCGAGGAATTCTTCGCCGCCGGCGCGACCGACTACGCCGCCTGGCTCTTCATCTACGGCGAGCCGATCTCCCAGGGGCTCGGCTTCGGCGACCGCTCGCAAGGATCGGGCGCCGTCTATTCGTTCACGACCGACCGGGCGCTAGGATTTTCGGACGACGACGTCACGCTCCTGCAGACGACTTTGCCGGCGCTGTCGCTCGCCATGAAGGCGCACGCCGGCCATGTCATCGCCTCGGGGCTCCTGCGCACCTATCTCGGCTGGGACGCGGGCGGGCGCGTCCATGCCGGCGCGGTGACGCGCGGCTCGATGCAGGCGATGCGCGCCGCCATCCTCTTCGCCGACATTCGCGGCTTCACGACGCTCAGCGACGCCGTTCCGGGCGCCATCGTCATCGACCTCCTGAACGAGCTCTTCGAGGCGCTCGCCGCTCCCTTGCGCGAGCGCGGCGGGCAGGTTCTGAAGTTCATCGGCGACGCCATGCTGGCGACCTTCTCGTTCGCCGACGGGGAGGCTGCCGCGACCTGCGGCCGGGCGCTCGATGCGGCGATCGAGGCGATCCGCGCCGTCGAGGCCCTGAACCGCGCCCGGGCGGAAACCGGGCTCCCGCCGGTCGCGGTCGATTTCGCGCTGCATGTCGGCGAGGTGCTGTACGGCAACGTCGGCGCGGCCGACCGGCTCGACTTCACCGCCATCGGCCCGGCGGTCAACGAGGCCGCCCGCATCGAGACATTGTGCGAGCCGCTTCAGCGCCCGATCCTCGTTTCCGCCGAGTTCGCCGACGCCGCGCGGGAGGACGGCCGCAGTCTCGTGTCGCTGGGACTGCATCCCCTGCGCGGCGTGCGGGAGGCGAAGGAATTGTTCGCCGTCGAAGACCCTCATCCGGCCGCTTCGCGGCCACCTTCCCCCTGAGGGGGAAGGGGAGCGTCAAACAGAAGATTCGCCGCCCGCCGCTCCTCCCAGCGCTTGAGGAAGCCGGCCTCGCGCCCGATCCAGCCGACCGGCTCGCTGCCCCATTCGCGCGCGCGGCTGGCATATTCGCCCATGAGCCAGATGTGGCGCACGATGACGAAATCGTGCGCGGCTTCGAAGTCGCTGTCCGCGATCGGCAGCACGCTCCGGTAGCCGTCGATGAACGCATGCCACATCGCGTGCAGGGAGCGGCCGAACGAAACCTTGGCCCACAGGAAGACCGCGAGATCGTAGGCGAGGAAGCCTGGACCGCCGTCGTCGAAATCGAAGAAGGCCGCGACGCCGTCGTCGAGGATGCGCGCGTTGAAGCCGTGGCAGTCGCCGTGGCAATGGGTCCATGTCAGATCCATGCGCCCGATCACGCTTGCCGCCCTCGCGGCGACAGCCTCGAGATCGGCCAGCCTCGCCGCGTCCTCGACCACTCCGCTGTCGCGGATGCGCGCGAGGGGCTTGCGAAGAAGGTGGTCGAGATCGAGCCGGTAGAGGGGCGCCTCGGCGCGGAAGGATTTCGCCGCCTCGTGCAGCTTCGCGAGCGTCACGCCGTTGGCGCGCGCGTCGGCCTTCGAGGCGGCGTCGGGCGCCCTGCCGCCGAGGTCGCGAAAGAGGACGCCTTCGCGTTCGCCTTCCGCCGCACGGGCGCGCAGATGCAGCGCGCCTTCGCGCGTCGGAACCGCCGCCGCGACGGGAACGCCGGCTTGATCGAGGCAGGCGAGAAACGCCGTCTCGGTCGAGACGTCGGCTGCGCCCCGCGCGCGGCGATGCGAGAGCCGGAAGATGCGCCGCTCGCCCGTCGCGGTCGCGACCCGATAGATGTCGTTGAAGCCGCGATTGAGGAGCAGGCATTCGAGCGGAAGGGCGAGATCGTAGCGTTCGGCAAGGAGTTCTGGCGACGGCGTCCTCGCTCGGCGTCGCATACACGGGCTTCGCCAGCGACGCCATGACGGTCCCGTCAGCCCGGCTTCTTGTCCTTCAGCGCCGAAAACGGCGTCGCCTCCCCTTCGGGCTCCGCCGGCCGCTCGAACGCGACGCCGGCTTTACGCGGATAGGGGTCGAGACCGAGGGCGAAAAATTCGGCCGCAAGCGCGCCGATGTCGATTCTGCCGTCGACGATCGGGTCGGGCTCGTCCTCGTCCGCCATCGTGAACGTCTCGGGCTCGTCGCGGGCCTTGCGCGCCGCATCGGCCTCGTCGCGCGGCGCGAACCGGACGTCGACCTCCTCCTCGACCGCCGCCGGAAACGGCTCGAGCGTGACGACGCAGGTCTGCGTCAGTTCGCCCTGCACCATGCCGGTGACGTGCGCGCCGCCCCGCGCCGCCTTCGTGATCGTCAGCGTCGCGCTCAAGCTTTCGATCGACGGAAGTTTCAGAAATTCGGCGAGCGCCCGGCGCTCCTCGGGTTTCGCCTCGATCGTCACGGTCTCGCCGTCCTTCGGCAGCGTATCGACCCGAATGGTCCGGCTGAACGGCTCCTGCATCGTCACCCTCCGGCGAGCGAGCCGTCCGGAAACCGGAATCGGCCCGTGGCGAAATCTTCGAGCGGCGTCCGCGTGAGCGCCGCATCGACGTTCATGACATAACCGGCGAGCCTGGCTGCTTTCGGCCCGCCCGCGCCGCCATAGACGTTGCGGGCGAGCGCGGCCTCGAGATCGGCCCGCGAGCCGGACTCGAGCGCCGCGGCGTAGGCCGCGTTTCGTCCGTAAAACGCCGCTTTCATCGCGCGCAGCCGCTTCGAGACGCCGACGTCGCTTAGCGCCTGTTCGCGCAGCGTGTCGTCGAGATGCAGGAAGACGGCGTTCACAAGGTCCTGGGCGATGTCGTCGCCGAGGCCGGAGGCGGCCGTCAGGCGGCGGAGAACGAGCCCGGCGTGAAGGACGAGGAGTTCGAAGCGTCCGTCGATCGAATCGGGGGCGCCGAAAGCCACGTAGAGCGCGGGCCTGCGCGACGCGGCCACGATCTCGCCGCGAATCGCATCGATGAGAGCGAGGCTGGCGCGCCGCGCGCGCCATCTGGCGAAGATCATGGGGCGAAGATCATTTGGCGAAGGTCATGGGTAAGCGCGCTCGTCCTCAAGCGACGCAAGGGGCTCAAACGTCGCCTTGCCTTTGTCCGACCGCTTGGGTTAGGCATCCGCGGTCGCGCTGACAAGCAAAAAGCCGGGGCGGCGAAGCGGAGAGGTTGCATGGACCGAAAGTCGACGCCTGACCGCGGCAAAAAGGTCTTCGTGTTGGCAGGCGCGCTGGCGCTCGCCGCCTCGCTTGGCGGCTGCATCGGCTACGACGGCGACTTCGACCGCGGATATCAGGCCGACGAGCAGACGCTGTCGCAGCTCAAGGTCGGCTCGACCACGAAGCCGCAGGCGCTGGCGCTGCTCGGCTCGCCCTCGACCACTTCGACGGTCGGCGGCGACGCGTGGTACTACGTCGGGCAGAAGATGCATCGGGCGCTCGCCTTCATGCCGGCGCAGACGACCGACCAGCAGGTCGTCGCGGTCTATTTCGACAAGAGCGGCAAGGTCGAGCGCGTCGCCAATTATGGCATGCAGGACGGCAAGGTGTTCGACTACGTCTCGCGCACCACCCCGACCGGCGGCCAGGAGCCCGACTTCCTGCGCAACATCATGGGCGGTCTGATGAAGTGGAGCTGAAGGGGCGCGCTGGTCCGCGCGCCCTGTTGCGGCCGCCCTCAAAACGCCGCATGTTGCGTGGGCGGCAGCCCCCGACCGGGTCCGAAGGTCTCCATGCTGAAGATTGAAGTCGAGCGCGAAGAGGACGGTCGGTGGATCGCCGAGGCGCGGACCCTTCCCGGCGTCCTCGTCTGCGCCGACACCGAGGCGGAGGCGCGCCGCCGCGTCGTCGCTCTGGGGCTGCGGGTCATCGCCGACCGCATCGACCATGACGAGCCGGTCCCCGAGGAAGCCGAAGCGCTGTTCGCCGCGTGAGCGCGTGGTCGGCGGCCAAAGGCGGCCGTGTGCTGCGGGCGCTGCTGCGCGACGGCTGGACCATCAAGCGGCAGGTCGGGTCGCATCGGGTGCTCGCACGCGAGGGCCGGGACGATTTTGTCTTTCCTTTTCACGACGCGGAAGACATCGGCCCGCGCATGGCGGCGCGGATCGCCAGGCACACGGGTCTCGAGCCGACGACGGCTGACGCAGCCCCGCCCGAGATCAGCGAAAGTCCCCGAACCTCGCGCCTGCGCGGCGTCATGGGCCGCCTGATGAAGCGGAACTGAGGACGGATGCGTCAGAGCTCAAATTCCAGCATGAGCGGCGCGTGGTCGGAGACTTCGTCGGGCAGCACGCGAAAATCGCTGACCCTCAGGCCGGGGCTGACGAAAATGTAGTCGGCGTAGCGCTCGGCCCCCGCGTAGAGGCGGGTGCGGGTGGCGCCGCGCGCCGAATTCGGCGTTGAGATTGCGGGCGCCCGCTTCCTCCAGCATCGCAAGGCTCTTCGTGTCCGGCGCGAGGTTGAAGTCGCCGCAGAGGACGAACGGCGCTTTCAGCCGATGAAGGACGTCGACGAGGCGGCGCGACTGGGCGAGACGGTCGTCGCTGTCGCTCTTGCCGCGCCCGTTCCACAGGCCGTGAAAGTTGAGGACCGTAAAGGCGCCGTTCGGAACTCCCAAGCTTGGCGTCTCAACACCGCCCTCGTCCTGAGGAGCCTGCGATCCCCGGACTGTGATCCGGGGAGGCGTCTCGAAGGACGTTCCAGATTGCGCCGACGTATCCGCTGGAGCGTCCTTCGAGACGCGTCGCCTGCGGCGCCGCTCCTCAGGACGAGGCCTTCGGTGGGGCGCTTGGCAGTTGACGCCGCTCGGCGTCCTCGCCGTCACGAACTGCACGTTGCGCGCATGATGGCCGAGGTTGCCCTCGGGCACGAAGCCGCGCTCGCGATGAACGAAGACGTCGCCGCATCCGACGACCTCCAAACCCTCGGAGACGAGCGTCATGAGGCCGTAGTCGGCGAGGTGGCTCGGGTGGAAGAACGCCCGATGGGCGCCGAGAAGCGCGCCGATCTCCTGCTTGCCCCTGACCATGATCGCGTCGTGGACGAGCGGGCTTCCGCCTTCGAGGCCCTCGTAAGGGGCCGACCAGACCTCCTGCAGGCAGATGAAATCCGCGTCGCGATGCGCGTCGAGAAAGGCGAGCAGCCCCTCCCTGCCCGCGCGCCCGCCCCAGGTGTTGAGTGAGATGAGCTTCATGGATCCATGTGATGCGAGAGGGTCGCTCTAACCGATAACTCGCAAGTCGCGTATTCGGGAGAACCCCTTGTCATTCGTGATCAGCGCATAGGCGTCATGGACGCGCGCGCTCGCCGCCTGAACGGCGTCAGGGAGCTTGAAACCGTAAGTCGCGCGCAAAAGAGCGGCCTCGGCTGCAATCTCGGCGTCGAGCGGCGCCACCCGCCAGGACTCGAGGAGTGAACGGTACTCGCGCACAAGCGCATCATTTCCGCTCCTGCTCGGTCCCGTCAGCACCTCGGCGATCGTCACCGTCGTAACCGCGAACTGCACCCTTCCTGCGTCGTGGGCTTCGAAGAGCGGATCGAATCGTTGAGCAAGCTCGTGATGTCTCTCGAGCACGTAGATGATCGGCGCGGTATCCATCATGAGAAGCGCGCCGGACGGTATGCCGTCGACGTCTAACGGCTCCATTCGTCGCGCAGTTCGCGAATGGTGCGCGTGCTGTCTTCCCCCCACAGGCCAACGCCGGACCCGCGAAGGGGCAGAATGGAACGCTGCCGAGACCGCTGCAGCGACCTCAGATACTCCTCGTACTGCTCGATCGGCACGATCGCCGCGACCCGGCGGCCGTGCTTCGTAACGATTGTCGCCCTGCCCCGTTGCGCCGCTTCGAGGACCGATGGAAGCGTGTTGCGCGCTTCCTCGGCGCCCTTTGTGTCGATTTCGTTCAGGTCGGACATACACTAACTGTACGGCGCTGTGCAGATTGGGTCAAGGGTGCTCGTCAACTCCTTGCGACTGCAAGCGGCGATCCAGGACCTCGTGATGCGCGGCGCGCGCGTCGAAGCGCTTGAGGACGGCGCGCGCCTCCGCCGGGACATGGCTCACCGAATAGTCGTCGCCCATGAAGGCGCGCACGGAAATCGAGGCTATCGAACCACATGAGCGTCGTGAACTCGACCTCGTCGGCGTGCGCCGCTCGCAAAAGATCGATCTGGCGGAAGCCTGAAATGCGCATCGCCTCGATGCCGGGGATCACCTGCCCCAGCACGATCCGCTGATAGGCGTCGGCGTTCTCGGGCGTCGTCCAGCCACGCCAGATTCGGCAAATCATTTGATCGTCCTCCTCGGGGTTGCAGCCCGCGATGAGGGGCGAGCCTATCCGATGAAGCGGCGCGGACGCTCGGGATTGTTGCGCCCCCTTCGCCCCGCGTCAGCGGGAGAGGGGACGCAAGAAAAGGGCGGCGCCGAAGCCCCGCCCTGCCGTCAATTTCGTTGCGCTTACGCCTCAGTGCGCGAGGATCGCCAGCAGAAGCAGCGCGACGATGTTGGTGATCTTGATCGCCGGGTTCACGGCCGGGCCGGCGGTGTCCTTGTAGGGGTCGCCGACGGTGTCGCCGGTGACGGCGGCCTTGTGGGCCTCCGAGCCCTTGACCCACTTCACGCCGTCCTTGTCGACGAAGCCGTCCTCGAAGCTCTTCTTGGCGTTGTCCCAGGCGCCGCCGCCCGACGTCATCGAGATCGCGACGAAGAGGCCGTTGACGATCACGCCGAGGAGCGAGGCGCCGAGCGCCGCGAAGGCCTGCGCCTTCGAGCCCGAAATCCACAGCGCGCCGAAATAGACGACGAAGGGCGCAAGCACCGGCAGCAGCGAGGGAATGATCATTTCCTGGATCGCGGCCTTGGTCAGGAGGTCGACCGCGCGGCCGTAGTCGGGTCGCTGCGTGCCCTGCATGATGCCGGGCATTTCCTTGAACTGCCGCCGCACTTCCATCACGACGGCTCCGGCCGCGCGGCCGACCGCGGTCATCGCGATGCCGCCGAAGAGATAGGGGATCATGCCGCCGAAGATGAGGCCCGCGACGACGAAGGGGTTCGACAGGTTGAAGTCGACCGTGCCGACGTCCTTGAAATAGGGCGCTCCCTGCTGGGTGAAGTGCTGGATGTCGTTGGTGTAGGCGGCGAACAGCACGAGCGCGCCGAGGCCCGCCGAGCCGATCGCATAGCCCTTGGTGACCGCCTTGGTGGTGTTGCCGACCGCGTCGAGCGCATCCGTCGACTGGCGCACTTCCTTGGGCAGGCCCGCCATCTCGGCGATGCCGCCGGCGTTGTCGGTGACCGGGCCGAAGGCGTCGAGGGCGACGATCATGCCGGCGAGGCCGAGCATGGTGGTGACCGCGATCGCGATGCCGAAGAGGCCGGCGAGCTCATAGGTCGAGACAATGCCCGCGACGATGACAAGCGCGGGGGCAGCCGTCGATTCGAGCGACACCGCGAGGCCCTGGATAACGTTCGTGCCGTGGCCGGTGACGGACGCCTGCGCGATCGACACGACCGGACGCTTGCCCGTGCCGGTGTAATACTCGGTGATCACCACGATGAGGCCGGTGACGACGAGGCCGATGAGACCGCAGACGAAAAGGTTGGAGCCGGTGACGACCTTGCCCGCGACGGTTCCGATCTCGCCCCAGCCGACGACATAGGTGGTCGCGAGCGCGAGGCCGAGGATCGACAATACGCCGGTTGCGACGAGCCCTTTGTAGAGCGCGCCCATGATCGAATTGTTGGCCCCGAGCTTGACGAAGAAGGTGCCGACGATCGAGGTCACGATGCAGGCGGCGCAGATGGCGAGCGGATACATCATGGTGGGCAGGAGCGCGGCCGTCCCCTCGAAGAAGATCGAGGCGAGGACCATGGTGGCGACGACCGTCACCGCATAGGTCTCGAACAGGTCCGCCGCCATGCCGGCGCAATCGCCGACGTTGTCGCCGACGTTGTCGGCGATGGTCGCGGGGTTGCGCGGATCGTCCTCGGGGATGCCGGCCTCGACCTTGCCGACGAGGTCGGCGCCGACGTCGGCGCCCTTGGTGAAGATGCCGCCGCCAAGCCGGGCGAAGATGGAGATGAGCGAGGCGCCGAAGCCGAGCGCGACCAGCGCATCGACCACCGTGCGGTCGGACGGCGCGTAGCCGACGACCAGCGTCAGATAGCCGAAGTAGCAGGAGACGCCGAGGAGCGCGAGGCCAGCGACCAGAAGGCCGGTGACCGCGCCCGAGCGGAAGGCGATGTCGAGGCCGCCGGCGAGCGATTTGGTCGCCGCCTGCGCGGTGCGCACGTTGGCGCGCACCGAGACGTTCATGCCGATGAAGCCCGCCGCGCCCGAGAGGATGGCGCCGATGGCGAAGCCGGCCGCGACCGTCCACGAGAGCAGGAGGCCGAGCGCGATGAAGACGACGATGCCGACGCCCGCGATGGTCATGTACTGCCGGCGGAGATAGGCCTGCGCCCCTTCGGCGACGGCGCCGGAGATCTCCTGCATGCGCGGAGAGCCGGCGTCCGCCGACATGATGCTCGAGACGGTATAGATTCCGTAGACGATCGACAGCAGACCGCAGAGAATGATCAACCCGAGTAGCATGTTTTTGAGCCCCTGCGTTTCTGGCGGGCGCGCGTCTTGAGGCGCGCGGTTCGTTTAAGGCGCCTCATGACAGAAACCGCCCTCTGCCGCAACGCAAGGCGCCGCTTTTTCATGCGTTTTTGCGACAAAAGTTGAGCGGGCACATCGTCGCAGTAAAGCGAATTTGACACATTCTGTCAGGGCGACGGTGGGTCGCGCCGGGGCTGCACCGGGACCCATAACATCCGGACCGGAGTGTCCGGGACAATCCACATTGCACCTCGGGCGGAGAAGCATGGACGCCGTGGGCTACGTTAACCCGACAACTGTCCGCGACGACGGTCGAACATCAGAAGGGCGGTCAAGCTATGGACATCTGATGTCGTAACAATTAGCATCAAGCATCATGCGCACCACGCTCGACATCGACGATCCCATCCTTCGCGAGATCCGGCTGTTGCACGAGCGCGAGGGCCGCTCGATGGGCGCCATCGTTTCCGAACTCCTCGCAAAGGCGCTTTCCGAGCGCCGGTCCGCCCTGGCTGAGCCCACATTCCGATGGACCTCGCGCGCCATGGGCGCCCGCGTCGACCTCACAGACAAGGAAGCGGTCCACGCGATCCTCGACGCTCCCTCGGAATGAGCTACTCGCTCGACGTGAACGTGCTTTTGTTTGCGTCCGACCGGTCGAACGAGCGGTACGACGCGGCGCGCCGATTCCTCGAGATCTGCGCCGCCGGGCCGGAGACCGTCTGCCTGACATGGCCGACGCTGATGGGCTATCTACGCATCGCCACGCATCCGCGCATCTTCGCCGAACCGCTCGGCGCAGCCCAGGCGCTCGACAACGTCGCCGCCCTCGTCGGCTTGTCCCACGTGCGGGTCGTCACCGAGCGCGACGGCTTCCTCGACGCCTACCGGCGAGTTGCGGGCGATGCGCCGGTCCGCGGCAACCTCGTCCCCGACGCGCACCTCGCCGCGATCCTCTTTCAGAACGGCGTTCGGACGCTCTACACCCACGACCGCGATTTCCGACGGTTCGACTCGCTCGACGTCCGCGATCCGTTCGTCGCTTGAAAGGCCCCACGCTTTCGCTCGACCACGGGATCGTCCTGAGAAAAAACCTTGGGCGCGCCGTCGACATGTTTTCGCCCAGCTCCAGCCCGGATTTTTCTCAATTGTCGAGGCGGGGGCGTTGAGGACGGCGAACAAGAACCGTCATATTTGGAGGAATCGATATGTGGCGCAGTTTCTCCGGGATCGCGGGCGCAGGTGCGCTCGCCTTCACAAGTCTCGCTTTGTCTTCCTCCGTTGCACGTGGCCAAACGGCGCCGCCGATGAGCGGAGGCTACAAGGACGTCATCTCGATCCCGGTCGACGATCCGGCGACCAAGGCCATCGCGGGCGCGCTGTTCAAACCAAAGGGGCAAGGACCGTTTCCGGCCGTCGTCTACATGAGCGGCTGCGCCGGGCTCAACAACAACCCTTCCGAGATGATGCTTGAGAGGAACGTGATCGATCACCTGCTCGCCCGGGGCGTGGCGACACTGATCGTCGATCCGTTCACTGTCCGCAGCGAGCCGGAAGGGGTCTGCGCCGACCTGAATAGCAGGGAAGCGTTCATGAAATTCTCGACCCGGGGCGGCAACGACGCTGCAGCCGCGGTGAAGTTCGTCGCAGCCATGCCGGACATCGACCCCAATCGCGTCTTCCTGCAAGGCTATTCGTTTGGGGCGATCTCGTCGCTGTTCGCCCTCGACCCGAAAACTCCAAGCACGCACTCCGCGAAAATCGCGGGACTCGTCGCCTACTATCCCTACTGCTGGGACGGCGTCGAAACCTCGACGCCGACGCTGGTTCTCATCGGCGAGAAGGACGACTGGACGCCGGCTGCGCTTTGCGAGGCGATCGAGGACAAGCCAAACTTCGAAGTCGTCGTCTTTCCCAACTCCACCCACTCATTTGGTTCGCCGATGGGCGGTCCGGTCGACTACCTTGGGCATCACATCGTCTACAACGAAAAGACGGCGCTCGAAGCGCAACTGCGCGCCGACGCTTTTCTGGATGCCCGCCTGAAGTAGGCCAGCCTCGGCTTATCAGCGGGCCCTGCCGATCGAGCCTCAAGCTCCCCGGAGTCTTGTGGTGCCGCTGATTGTCGATGTCATGCCCGCGAACGCGGGCATCCAGTTGCGGCCCGGCTCACCCGGGCCTGCGCCAGACCTTGTCCGCCACACGCAGCTCCTCCACCCGCACCTCGCCCTTCGGCTCGAACAGGTCGTCGCGCACCGTGACCGCGCCGTCCGCCTGCTCGATCCCGAGAATGGCCCACGCGGCCGAGAGCATCCGCGCGGCGGAGCCCGTGTACCACGACCAGCCGCCGCGGCCGCCGTGGCCCCAGCCGTCGTAAATGTCGGCCGGCTGCTGGATGGGGATCAGCCCATAGACGGCGATGGTCTCGGGATCGGTCTTGCCGAGCGGCGAGATCTTTTCGAAGAGCGCGAAAGCGCGCGCCAGCAGCCTCGCCGCCTTGTCGCTTTCGCCCCGCCCGCGCGCGTTGACCGCCAGCCGCACGAAGCCGTCGACGATCCACGAGGCGCCGTGGCTGTACTGGCCGCCGTTCTCGCGCACGCCCGGCGGATAGTCGGCGATCCGGCCCGGATAGGGATGCGAATGCTCGTAGAACGGCGTCTCTAGCAGCACCACCCGGTCCGGCCGCTCGATCGTCTTCAGGCCGCCCTCGAGCGCCGCGAGCGCCCGCGCGTCGTCGCAGGCGCCGGAATAGGCCGCCCAGCCGGTCGTCATCGCGTTCGGCTCGCCGATGACCTCGCCGTCGTCGGCGAAGTCGAGCGCGTAGTGGTCGCCGCGCCAGCCGACTTCGAGCGCCGCGCGCTGCCCGAGAAGCGCCTCGGCGCAGGTCGCGGCGAAGGCGTGGTCGCCCTTCATGTTGGCGAGCGGGATGAAGCCGTCGAGCACGTTGGCGAAGAAGAAGCCCATCCAGACGCTCGTCCCGATGTCGAGCCGGCCGAGCGCGTCGATGCCGTCGTTCCAGTCGCCGGCCCGGAGAAGCGGCAGCCCGTTCTCGCCGAGATAGCGGAGCGTATATTCGATCGTGAGCCTTGCGTGCGCGTAGACGGTCGCGGTCTCGCGCGAGGTGCGGGGAATGACGATCCAGGTGTCCTGGCCCTCGGGAACCGGCTCGGCTTCGAGGAACGGCGTCACCTCCTCGAGCACGCTCGCGTCACCCGTGGCGCGGACGTAGCGGGCCAGCACGTAGGGCAGCCAGAGATGCGGGTCGCTCGCGTTGGTGCGCTGGCCGAGGCCGGTGCCGCCGCCCGGCGCGCGATGCCACCATTTCAGGACGTCGCCTTCGAGGAATTGCTGGGCCGAGTGCAGCACGATCTGCGCCCGCGTCAGCCGCGGCTCGGTCAGCGACAGCGGAATGACGTCCTGCAACTGGTCGCGGTAACCCGTCGCCCCGCCGCGCTGGTTCGGCCCGACCCGGCCCCAGAGGCGCGAGGCGTAGAGCTGATAGGGCAGCCAAATGTTGACCAGCCGGTCGAAGTCGGGGCGGTTGGTGCGGACCTCGACCTTGCCGAGCCGCGCGCCCCATGAGGCGCGCGTCGCCGCGAGATCGGCTTCGGCTTCGGCGACCGACACCCGGCGGGCGCAGGCGAGCGCCTCGTCGCGGCTCTTCGCCTGGCCGAGCACGACGACGAATTTCGCCTGCGCGCCGGGGGCGAGTTCGACTTCGCCCGCGAAGGCGGCAACCCGGCGTCCGTCGTCGGCGCCCGACCCGTCGGGCGCGCCCGTCTCGACGAAGGCTGGCGCGTGGATGTCGCGCCCCGGTCCGCCGAAGAAGCGCGCTCTGACCGTCTCCGTCGCCGGCCGCTCGAGGCTCGTCGCCGCGAAGGCGAAGCCGCGCTCGAAGTCGTTCAGCGGGTTCTGGAACACGAGCGTCGAGCCGATCGTCTCGGCGCGGATCTTGCCGACGCTTTCGTTGGGGCTCTCCTCGAGCGCGATGTCGAAGAACGGGACGATGCGCAGCCGCTTCGTCCCGGCGCCCACGTTGCGCAGCGTCACGATGCGCACGTCGCAAGGCCGGTCCGGGGGCACGAAGACGATCGTCTCGGCGACGAGTTCGCCGCGCTTCTTGACGAAGGTCGCGACGCCCGGCTCGTAGGCGACATCGTATGCCTCGGCGCGCTGGAATGGGACGAAGGCGGTCGAGTTGGTTTCGCTTGCGTCGAGGTCGCGCAGATAGACGATCTGCGCCGGCTGGACGGTCGTCGCGCTGCCGAAGCGAAAGGCGGTGATGCCGTTCTGGCGGGCGTTGCCGAAGGCCGAGAAGACCTCGCCGTCGTTTCCCGTCATGGTCGCCATGCCGAGTTCGTTCGCCATCACATGCGCCCACGGGCGCGGCGTGCGCTCCGTCAGATCGAGCCGCTTGCCGTCGTCGGAGAGCGCAAACGGCCAGCGCTCGTGCAGCGCGTGCGACGGCTCGACCGAGCGCGTCTCGTAGATGCGCTCCTCGAGATCGGGCTCGGGGATCGGCGGGAGATCGAGCCGCTTGGCGATGAGTTCCGCCGCCCAGACGGCGTTGTCCGCGCGGCCCATGACGAACTCGGCTTCCGCCGCGCCGTTCGCCGGCAGCGTCATTTCGAGGCTGAAGCTCGCGGCCGGATCGAAGGTCCAGAGCTTGCCCTCGTCGTCGAGCTTGCGCCAGCGCCAGCGTTCGCAGCCCGTCGGTTTCCCGAGCGACCCCTCGCCGAGGAATCGTGTGCGCGAATCCTCGTAGCCGACGATCTCGGCCCCGGCGCCGGGCTTGACGGCGAAGAACGCCGTCTCGCCGCGATCGGCGCGGGCGGAGCGCAAGAGGCGGTTGCGGGCCAGGATCGCGTTCAGGGCGCGAACGAAGATCGTCTCGACATGCATGCCGGCGAAGTCGAGGTCGCGCGCATAAGCGTCCGTCTCGTGGCCTGCGACCTCGCAGAAGCTCGTCAGGCGCACGCGCCGGTCCGCGCCGGAGCGGTCGGTGAGCCTGATCTTCCAGCCGATGACGGCGGCCTGGAGCGGATCGGGTCCGATCTCCATGCGCGCTTCGATCCCGTTCACCGTATGAACGATGACGAGGCGCTGGAAGGCGGGCTCCTCGATCCGGTAGTCGCCGGCCGCGCGCGCGGGCTCGAAGCCGATCGACCACGGGTCCGCCCCGTCCTCGGCGACATAGAAGAAATGGCCGCGCGCCTGGAGCGGCTCGAGCGGCCGGCGGATGAGGTCGATGCCGGCGCCGCCGCGCTCGGCGCCCATGACGAAGGCGGCGCCGCGCCCGTCGCGGAAGAGTTCGACTCCGACCGCGCCGTTGTTGAACACATAGGAGCGCGGGTTGCGCGCGAGTTCGGCCGGCGCGCCTTCGAGCCACGGCGCGGGCGCCCCGCGCTTCTTGCGCCGCTCGCGCGCCACGACCGCGACCGAGGCGGCTGCTGCAAGCGCGATCACGGCGGCGTAGGCGAAGCCCAGCGTCTTGATGGGTCCGGGCATCGGGCCGCCGTCACGCGAAAGCTTCTCCGCCCCCGTCCAGGCGAAGTCCCACTCGGCCCCCCTCGGGATGTAGAAGGGGATCAGCAGCGGCGCCCAGGTCATGAAGCGGCGGACGCCGTCCGGAAACGCCCTTGTGCGGCCGTGGTGCCCGACGAACCGGGCGGCGGCTTCGTCGGCGCGGTCGCCGCCGAGGAACGACAGGTTGACGAGGCTCGCGACCCTGAGCCCCATGTGGTCGAACCAGATCAGGATGCGCAGCCAGTCGTAGGCGAGAAGACCAAGGAAGAGGACGAGGCTGAAGCGCCGGAAGGCTTCCGGGGTCTGCGTCGCATCCGCGCCGATGACGACCCCGGTGCGTATCGCGCCATCCTGGTTGTACCAGCTCGGATCCGGCGACTGGCGCAGGAACGAATTGATGATCGGCGCCATCCAGAGGCCCCAGCGCAGGACGCGCACGAGTTGCGCGACGACCCCTTCGACGCCCTTCGGACTGAGAAGGTTCTTGATGGGCCCGAGACTGCGCTGCAGAAGCGCGTCGAGCAGCACGTAATTGATCGAGAAGAGGGGCGCGGCGAGCGACCAGTTGATGACGCCGGCGACCGACTCGGCCCAGAAGAGCCTGACCCCGCCCGCCACCTCGCCGAGATTGACGGCCCCGTATTTGTTGAAGATCGGATAGGTCGTGAAGTCGCCGAGCTGGCGCCCGCTGGCCCGGTAATTCACGTCGGCGTAGGCCCAGAATTTGGCGATCACCACCTGGAGCTGAGCGGAATCGAAGTACCAGCCGAGCGCGCCGGCGACGACCGCGCCAAGCGCCGCGCCGAGCGCATAGAGGCGCCAGGTCTGCAGGTGGGTCCGCTCCCCCGAAGCAACCGTCGCCGCGTCGAAGGCGACGTCGACGCCCGCGTAGCAGAGCGCGCCGACCGCGGCCATGACGAGGAACCGCGTTCCGCCGCCGTAAGCGGCGAGGTTCGCCTCGTAGGCGAGCGCCAGCCCGAGGCCGACCACGATTCCGCGCGCCGTGGCGCGCCGGTCGCGATAGGCCGCGCGCAGACGGCCGAAGAACGGCGGCGTTCCGTCGGCGCTGCCGACGACCGTCATGGCGAGCGGAAAGAGCACCGCGCCGAGCACCGGGCCGGCGACAAGCGCGGAGACTTTGAGGAAACCCGCCGCGCCGGGGATTTGCAGGATCTGAGCGGCGACGAGAACGAAGCCGATGAAGAGCGCGCCGTAGATCGCGCCCTTGACGGCGCCGGTGCGCCAGTGATCCCAGGCCGCGTCCCAGCGCGGCGGCCGTCCGGCGAACCAGTCGAGCACGACGCCGGTCAGAAGATAGACGATCGCCCACAGGCCCGCTTGCGCGAGCGCGGCGCAGGCGGCGGAGAAGACGATCGAGACGACCGGCCAGGTCACGAGCTGCGCCGAATTGGCGATGAGCGGCGTCACGGCGGCATAGGCGCCGCTGAGCGCAAAGAGCGAAAAGACCCTGAGCGACCGTGGGCCCCGGTTGAGGCTGACGACGACGATCAAGATCAGCATCGCCTCGCCGATGAACCAGAGCGTCAGCGCGCGCCCGATCGCCACCTGAACCGGAAACGGCAGCGCCGCATGCAAGGTGACCGCCGAGCCCAGTTCGGCCATGTGCCAGTCGGCGCCGACCACGATGAGGAGGTTGAAGAGAAACGGGACGGCGATGAGGCTCAGGCCCTCGACGACCCGCAGCCCGCGAAACCGTGCGATCAGCGCCATGATGGAGAGCGCGGAATAGAGAAGGAGCGCGATCACCGCCGAGGGCAGGTTGAAGCGCATGACGTCGAGCCACGGGCCCGGAAGCTGCCAGAAGCCGAGCCCGTCGTTGCGGTCGAGCGCAAAGAGGGCGAAGGCGAAGAGGTCGACGACGACGATCGCGGGCGACGAAGGCCGTTCCGCCAGCGCCCATCGGAGGAGCGCCAGCCCGCCCGCGCCGGCGATCGCCGCGGGCAGCGCCTGGCCCATCGCCGCCGCGAGATAGATGCCCGCCGCGACGAGCGCCGCGCCGGCAAGCACGGGCCAGATCCGCGCTGCGGGTCGCGCAGCGACTGCGATCGTCCTCTCCATGCGTTCCCACGCTCCCCTGATCCGCCTTGCCGTAACCCTTGCGGGATGGCGCCCCGAGTCGCAAGTCCGAGATTGCAACCCGCCGCCGCGCGCGCCATAACCGCCGCATGTGTTCAAAGAGGGATGCCGCGCGCCGTCTCGCCGTGTTTGCAGCCGTCGCGCTTGCGGCGTCGGTCTCCTTCGCCCGGGCGGCGGAACTGCCCTCGCAGGACAAGAAAGGCAAGCCCGAGGCGGCGCCTCACGCCCAGAAGACCTGCAATGTCGGCGGCGTCTCCGGCGTGCTCGGCGCCGATGGCGTCTGCGTCAAGCTCAGCGGCTACGTCTCGACCGGCGTCGCCGCGGGCAGTCTCAAGTAGATCGGGCGCGCCTCGTCTTCGCTGCCTGCTCTTTACCGCCCTCGTCCTGAGGGGCGATGCGAGCATCGCGTCTCGAAAGACGATGCCGGCCGCCCTCCCCATCGCCAAGCTTCTGTTTTTGCGTGCGAAACGACGCGCCCGCTTGAATGTCGCAGGCGGACGCCCTATCCTTCCGGAACATCGTCACCGCTGACGCGATTACCTGGTCGGAGCAGGAGCCTCCCGATGGCTGACGAAGACCTCGACCCCGTGCAATGGGAACTCGTGCGCGCCGACATCGCGCTCGAGAAGGCGCGTCTCGCGGCGAACGGAGACTTCGCCAAATGGGAGGCTTTCCAGGCGCGTTCGGACGCCCGCTACCGGGCGCGCGCGTCGTCTCTGGAAAAGACCGCACGCGCCGCCAGGCTCGGCCGATCCGAGACCGAGGAGAACCGGATCGCGCTCTGGTGCGCGCTTTGGGCGCGCGACCTCTCGTTCCTGATGGCGCCCTTCCGCGGCCCCAGATCGCGCGGATAGAACGCTCACGCGTCCCTTCTCCCCGCTCGCGGGGAGAAGGTTAGGATGAGGGGCTGGGCGACGAGCGGCCGCGGCCAATCCCCACGCCCCTCACCCCTGCCCTCTCCCCGCTCCGGCGGGGCGAGGGGGCCCCCGCCCTTGCTTCGCCCTTGCGCCCCCGATATTGCGCGGCCCATGAGCAAGAAACCCGAAGCCGCCTTCGCCCACCTCGGCAAACCGTCGCAAGTTCCCGCTGCGCCGGACGCGAAGACGCTCGATCGCGCCGCCAATCCGCAAGCCGATACGGGCTACGTCGTGCGCTTCGTCGCGCCCGAATTCACCTCGATCTGCCCCGTCACCGGCCAGCCCGATCACGCCCATCTCGTGATCGACTATGCGCCGGCAAAATGGATCCTCGAGTTCGAAATCGCTGAAGCTCTATCTCATGAGCTTCCGCAACCACGGCGCCTTTCACGAGGACTGCACGGTCAGGATCGGCAAGGATATCGCTGCGGCGGTGAGACCCCGCTGGCTCAGGATCGGCGGCTACTGGTATCCGCGCGGCGGCATCCCGATCGACGTCTTCTGGCAGACCGGGCCTCATCCGAAAGGCTTGTGGATTCCGGAGCCCGGCGTCGCGCCGTACCGCGGGCGCGGGTAGCACGCGAAACCCCTTCTCCAGCTTTGCTGGGGAAGGTGGAGGCCGACGGATGGGGTGTGGGCCGTGGGGCCGAGGCAAGGCGGCTTGCACGAATTTCGGCGGGAACTTGGCCTTGAGGCGTCCTGCTTTCCACACCCCTTCCGTCGCCTTCGGCGCCACCTTCCCCACTTCGTGGAGAAGGGGGCCCGCGCTCTACGCGGCCCGCTGCGGCTTGATAGCCGCCCGCAGGAAGATCTCGGCGGGGCGGCGCTTCGGGCCAATCGGACTTGCCTGCGCGAGCGCGTAGACCCGGTCGCGCAGATGGTCCGCCAGCGCCTGCCGGTCCTTGATCGCGGCGAGGTCGACGTAGGGAATGGGCGCGCCGATCACGAGCGGCAGCGCCGTGCCGATGCGGCTCTTCACCTCGTGGAAGATGAGCGAGATTCTGAGCGTGTAGCTGACATGGCTCGCGATCTGGAAAAGCCTGCTGTTCTGCCCGGAGAACCAGACCGGCACGACGGGCGCCTTCGACCGCTGCACGAGCTGGGCGACGAACGGTTGCCAGCGCCAGTCGACGGCGGGCTTGCGGCCGAGCTTGTCGGGCGTGGTCGAAACGGCGCCTGCCGGAAAGACCACCACGACGCCGCCCTTCTCGAGGTGCGCGCGGGCTGCGGCGCGCGTTTCCAGATTCGTCCGGCGCGCTTCGTCGGTCTCCTCGAAATCGACCGGAAGAATGAAGCCGCTGACCTCGGGCGCGCGCATCAGAATGGCGTTGGTCAGGACGACGAAGTCGTTGCGCACCTTGCTGATCAGCCAGGAAATCACGATCCCGTCGAGCACCCCGTAGGGGTGATTGGCGACGATCACGACCGGCCCCGTCGCGGGGATGCGCGCGAGCGCCCTGTCGTCGTAGCGGACGTCGAGCCTGAGCTTGCGCACCGCCGCGGCGAAGAAGTTCTCGCCCGGGCGGGGAAAGCGCTGGTTGTCGAGATAAAGCCGCTTCAGTCGCGGCTGTCCGGTCGCCTTCTCGACGAGCCGGATCACGCCGCGCTTCAGCGGCGGGTCGCTCGGGGCGGCGTAGCTGAACAGATATTTGTCCATGGGCTGACGTCTAATGACGGCGATCGAACCGGGTTATCTCCCGCAAACGACCGCCATGTGACAAGTGTTCCTTATACGCGCGCCCTGCGGCTCTTGGTCACGCGGTCGTGGGCCTGCAACTCTGCGACGAGGGCCTCGAAGTCGCGGAGCGGCACCATGGTCGGCCCGTCGGAGGGCGCATGGTCCGGATCGGGATGGGTCTCGATGAAGACGCCAGCGACCCCGACGGCGACGGCGGCGCGCGCCAGAACGGCGACGAATTCCCGCTCGCCGCCCGACGACGTCCCCTGGCCGCCCGGCTGCTGCACGGAATGCGTCGCGTCGAAGACGACCGGCGCGCCGGTGTCGCGCGCCATGATCGGCAGCGAGCGCATGTCGGCGACGAGCGTGTTGTAGCCGAAGCTCGCGCCCCGCTCGGTGACGAGGATGTCGCGCCCGCCCGCCTCGTCGAGCTTGGCGACGACGTTCTTCATGTCCCAGGGCGCAAGGAATTGCCCCTTTTTGACATTGACCGCCCGCCCCGTCCGGGCGGCGGCGACGAGAAGGTCGGTCTGGCGGCAGAGGAACGCCGGAATCTGCAGCGCGTCGACCGACTCGGCGACCGGCGCGCACTGGGCGCTCTCATGCACGTCGGTGATGACGGGCAGACCGAGGCTGTCGCGAATCTCGGCAAAGACCGGCAGCGCCGCCGCCATCCCCACCCCGCGCTGCGCCCCGCCCGAGGTCCGGTTCGCCTTGTCGAACGAAGTCTTGTAGACGAGGCCGACGCCGAGGCGCGCGGCGATCTCCTTCAGCGCGGAGGCGCATTCGAGCGCGTGCGCGCGGCTCTCCATCTGGCAGGGGCCGGCGATGATGGCGAGCGGCAGGTCCGCGCCGAACCGCGCCGCGAGCCGCCCCCGCCCGACCTGAACGACGGCGTTGTTGCGCAAGCACTTTCCCTTCGTCCGATCCGAGGCGCTCTTTGGGCCACGGGCGCAGGCTTGGCAAGAGCGCCCTCATCCCTTCCCCCTCCGGGGAAAGAGCCTGTGGCCGGGCTTGGCCCTGGGCTTGACCCGGCGATGGCGCGAAGCGCCGGATGAGGGGCGCGAAGCGCGGGAGCGGCGCCTCTCGCCGCCGACGGCGGTTCCCCACGGAACACCCGTGTTGAAGTGACCACCCAATCGAGCTATTCTAGCCTGATGGAGAAAGCCAGCATCACGGAAGCAAAGAACAATCTGAGCGCGCTAATCGACGGGCTCAAGAACGGGTCGGCGGTGGTGATCACCGATCGGGGCCGGCCGGTCGCGCGTCTTGAACCCGCGCGAGAAACTGACGAAGGCGGCGACGACGGCAGGATCGCCCGCCTTGTCAGGGAAGGACTGGCTCGGCCGCCGCGCAAGGTCGGGCTTCCGGCGTCGCTCGTCACGAGGCCGCCACGCGCGAGCGGGGCGACGTCAATCGTCGATATCGTCATCGCAGAGCGCCGCGAGGGTCGATGAAGTTCTGGGATACTTCGGCGATCGTCCCGCTGCTGGTCGCCGAGGCGCGGACGCTCGACGTAATGGCGCTTGTCAAGCGCGATCCCGCAATGATGGTCTGGTGGAGCACGCCGGCGGAGTGCGTTTCCGCTGTGGCGCGTCTCGAACGGGAGGGCGAACTCAACAGAGAGGCGTCCGACGCGGCACATGCTCGGCTCACCGACTTCGCCGACTATTGGACAGAAATCGACCCCTCGGAGATCGTCCGCGAGAGCGCGATCCGATTTCTGCGCGTGCATCCGCTGCGGGCGGCGAACGCTCTCCAGCTCGGAGCAGCCTTCGTCGGCGCCGACCGCCGTCCCCCCTCCCTCGAACTCGTGACCCTCGACCATCGCCTCGCCGACGCCGCCCGCAAAGAGGGCTTTGCGCTGATCGAGCCGACAGCGGCTTGATCACGCATGGGGCCGCCGATCACCCACCCGTCGGCGCCGCCCCGCCAGCCGAGCAATTCCTTGCGGGACGGGCCGATCTGTGCTTCTCTATTTCCGAAGTCGATCACAAGCCAGGCGTGGAGCCACGGGGTGATTTACCGTATTCCTGAATTCGCCGCGGCGGAGTCGCACGGCCATCCGTCTCCCCGCCATCAAACGGTCATCCCGGGACGGTTGATTACGCCTGTCGCAACGCGCGGCGCCGCAGGCGCGCCTGACGCATGCCCGGAGAATCTCCTGCAAGCCTCTGAAAACATGGAATCCGCGCCCGACTTTCAGCCCCGCGATTCCCGAACCGCAATCCGGGAGGCGATACGGAAAGTTCTGCGGCTAGGGCCGCTTCGCCGACCTCCTGCTCAAGCAGCGGCGCCTTACGCGCCGGACAGTCGCCCGGAAAATCTGCCGCAAGCCTCTGAAAATATGGAATCCGCGCCCGGATTTCAGCGCCGCGATCCCCGGACTGTGATGCCGGGAGGGGAGCCGAAAGGCTCTCAGGCGCGATCGCTTCGCCGACCTCGTCCTAAAGCAGCGGCGGAGCCGCATGCGCGCGGCAATCGCC
Organism: uncultured Alphaproteobacteria bacterium; assembly: GCA_963829505.1. Lineage (GTDB taxonomy): Bacteria > Pseudomonadota > Alphaproteobacteria > Rhizobiales > Beijerinckiaceae > Roseiarcus. The sequence goes on along the minus strand of CAWHIL010000003.1, from coordinate 424,749 downwards.
CGGAAAAAATGCTCCAAACCATTGAAAAGATGGAATCCGCGCCCGACTTTCAGCCCAGACCAAACGTCCTTCCAGACGCCCGCTTCGCGGGTTCCTCAGGAGGAGGGCGATGTTTGAGTTTGCCCCCTTGGGTGTTGCACGCGAGGCGCAAGGGAGGTCTTAAGCCGTTGAAATACCTTCATCGCGTGACAAACTGCGCGTGGCCCGCGAGCGGGTCCGGCACCCTTTCGGGGACCCCATGACCGAAGACCTCGGCATCCTCGCCCGGCGCAAGATCGAGGCGGAGATCGTCAAGCCGATCTACGAGGAGATGCGCAACGCCATCGGCGAGGCGGAGGCGCGGGAGATCCTGCGCGCCGCCATCCGGCGCGCGGCGATCGCCTCCGGAGCGGCGCTTGCCGCGAAAGCGCCCGGCGGCGCCGACCTCGAAAGCTTCAAGGCGATCTTCCCGCTCTGGACGCAGGACGACGCGCTGACGATCGAGGTCCTGCGCGACGAGCCGGGCGTCTTCGAGTTCAACGTCACCCGCTGCCGCTACGCCGAGACCTATCGGGCGATGGGCCTCGGCGATCTCGGCGACGTTCTCTCGTGCAACCGCGACGGCGCCTTCTGCGAAGGCTACGATCCGCGCATCGAACTCAAGCGCACTCATACGATCATGGGCGGGGCGGGCTCATGCGACTTCCGCTATCGCGCCGGACCCCACAAGGTCGCGCCGCCGTCCGCGCGGGCGGCCAAATCTTCAACGGGCGAAGGGACATAAATCATGAGACTTGCAGCGCTTCTCGCCGCGGCGGGCGCGCTCGCCGCGGCGCACGCGGCCGGCTCGACCGCAGCCGCCGCCCAATCCGGGCCCGGCGACGCCAATCCTCCCCGCGTGATCGAGGTGACCGGCGAGGGCAGCGTCGATGCGACGCCCGATTTCGCCCGGGTGACGGTCGGCGTCACCACGGCGGGCAAGGACGCGCGCGAGGCGATGGCCGCCAACGCCGACGCCATGAACGCGCTCATCGCGACGATCAAGGGCGAAGGCGTCGCCCCCGCGGACATCCAGACCTCGGGCCTCACGATCTCGCCGAGCTTCTCGTCGGTGAGATCGAGTTCGGGGCCGCCGACCATCGTCGGCTACACCGTCGGCGACACCGTCACCGTCACCGCCCGAGACCTCTCCCGCCTCGGCGCGTTGCTCGACAAGGCCGTGGGCGGCGGCGCCAACGCCATGTACGGCGTCTCCTTCGGCACGAACGACGTGAGCGCTCTCCTCGACAAGGCCCGGCCGCTCGCGGTCGCCGACGCGAAGCGCAAGGCGGACATCTACGCCGCCGCGGCAGGCGAAAAGGTCGGGCGGCTTCTCGTCTTGAGCGAGGAAGGCGGCGGAGGACCGATGCCCATCGCTGGCCGGATGTTCGCCGCCGCAAAGGCCGCGCCGACGCCCATCGAGCCGGGGCAGGACAAGCTCACGGTCTCGATCACCGCGCGTTACGAGCTGGCGCAATAGCGCGCTTTCAAGCTTTCGGAGACAGTCGATGTGCCGCAACATTCGACCGCTGTTCAACTTCGAGCCGCCGGCGACGGAGGAGGAGATCCGGGCCGCGGCGCTCCAGTACGTCCGCAAGGTCAGCGGCTACACCCACCCATCGCAAACCAACGCCGACGCCTTCGCCCACGCGATCGACGAGGTCGCAGAGGCGACGGGGCGCCTCGTCGCGTCGCTGACCAGCACGGCTCAGCCGCGCGACCGCGAGACGGAAGCGATCAAGGCCCGCGAGCGCTCGCGACGACGCTTTGCCTGATCCGGGCACGCCCCATGGGCGTAGACTCGTGTCGGGATTTCGCTCTTCCGGCTGCCTATCGGGCCGCGAAGGGCTCATCTGGGAAGGAGACGGTCAATGCGCGCATTTGCTTTCGCCGCCGCTGTCGCGGCCGCAACGCTTGGGTTCACGGCGGCCGGGGCTCAGGCCGAGACGATGACCTTCAAGTCGGTCCTTGCCGGGACGGCGGAAACGCCGCCGAACGACACCAAGGGGACCGGCATGCTGACGGCGACCTACAACTCCGGCACGAAGACGCTCTCCTGGATGGTCGACTATTCCGGGCTGACGGGGCCTGCGGTCGCGGCCCATTTCCATGGGCCCGCGCCGGCGGGCAAGGCGGCGCCCGTCGAGGTGCCGCTTCAGGCGCCGCTCGACAGTCCGATGAAGGGCTCGGCCGTATTGACCGACGGGCAGGCGAAGGACCTGATGGACGGGATGATGTACTTCAACATCCACACCGCGGCGAACAAGGGCGGCGAGATTCGCGGCCAGCTCGAAAAGGCGATGTAGGGCGCGCCCTGTAGGGCGCGGTCGCCGACCGCAACTGTAGGCGCGGTCGCCGACCGCGCCGAGGCGGCGTCAGCGACGCCGCCTACGCGTTCCCCGGTACGTAGGGACTGACCTCCGGCCGCCGCCAGGCGGCAAGCGCCTCGGCGCGCGGCCGGAAGATCTCGACTCTGCAGCGGGTGGCAGGGCGCCGCGTCGCTGGAATGCCCCGCGCCGCAGTCTCCGCCAGGACACGCCGACAGCGCGCCGATGAGATCGATCTCGGCGAAGAGTTCGAGATAGTCTCCCGGCCGCACCGGGCTCGCCTTCATGATGTAGCGGCCCTGCATATCGAAGCCGGTGCACATGAAGACGTTGAGCACGTCGTGGATGTGCGCCTCGGCCGCCTCGAACGAAAGGCCGAGCCGGCGGCCGAGCGCGCGCGTCAGGTTCGAGTGGCAGCAATGGTGATAGTCGGCGCCGGTCAGGAGGCGGTTCGTGTACGGATCGCAGCGTGTGCCGATCACGTCGTGCACCCCCGCCCCGTCGGCGTCGAAGCCGTACCAGTCGAGGGTGTCGGCGGTGATCGTCGTCATCGGCCTGAGGGCGGGAAGGCTGCTCCACAGCCGGTCGAAGCGGCTGACATGCGTCCCGTGCAAAGCGCGGGTCTTGCCGCTCCAGAAACGCTCGGCAAGGTTTGCCGCATTCCAGAGATTGAGGTCGCCGACCTGCGGGCCTTCGACGCTCACGATCCGGAAGAGATGGCCGGCAGGGACATCGAACGTCGCGCCGCCGCGCGGGGGAACCAACGCTTCGCCGACCTTCACGGCCCCGGCGCGCACGTCGGCGTAGAACGCCTTGTCGATCGGCGGCAGCCGGTCTTCGTCATAGACGACGACGGGTTTCGCCGCCCTGCGCGCCGCGGCGTCGGGCGGCTCCCGGCGGGAAGGCTCGCGGTCCATTCGGCGCACTCCTCCTCAAGCACGCGCAAGGGCGCCGCCCTGCTGTCCGAGGCGCGGCGAGCCGGATCGTCATTCGCCTACGTGTTCGTGTTCGCATCCGCTCGCGCCGCCGCATCGCGAGCCGGGCCGCCGCGGAAGCCTGTGGCCAGAAGGTAGAGTTCGGCGCTGTCGGCCCGGCTCGCGGTCGGCTTCACGTGCCTTACGACAGAGAAGGCGCGCTTGAGCTGGGCAAGGAGTTGGCCATCGACGCCGCCCTGGAGAACCTTGGCGAGGAAGAAGCCGCCCGGCCGAAGGATCTCGAGCGCGAAGTCGGCGGCCAGTTCGACGAGGCCCACAATTCGGAGCTGGTCCGTCTTGCGGTGGCCGGTGGCGTTCCTCGCCATGTCCGAAAGCACCCCGTCGGCAGGCCCATGCAGCCAGTCGCGCAAGCGCTCCGGCGCGTCCGGGTCCTGGAAATCGAGGCGGTGGAAGTCCACGCCCTCGATCGGGTCCATATCGAGGAGGTCGAGCGCGAGAACCGTGCCGGCGCCCCGATTGGCTCCCGTCCTCACCGCCGCGACCTGACTCCAGCCGCCGGGCGCGGCGCCGAGATCGACGATGCGCTGTCCCGTCTTCAGGAGCCGATACTTGTCGTCGATCTCGATGAGCTTGTAGGCGGCGCGCGAGCGGTAGCCCTCACGCCGGGCGCGGGCCACATAAGGATCGTTGAGCTGGCGCTCCAGCCAGAGCGACGAGGACAGCGAACGCCTGTGCGCCGTCTTCACGCGAGTTCTTGATGGCGCGCCCGCCCTCGCGGCCCGAACCGGTCGAGGTCATCGCGCCTTGCCGCGACGGTGCGGCCCAACCCGGTCTTCGCGCATGAGTTGGCTCAGCATGCCTTCCCTGAGGCCCCGGTCGGCGATCCGCAACCGCTCGGCGGGAAACCGCTCCCGGATCGCGTGAAGGATTGCGCAGCCGGCGAGCACAAGGTCCGCCCGCTCGTGGCCGATGCAGGCGTTGGCCGCCCGCTCGGCGTACGACATCGACCGCAGCCGCGCGACAGCGGCGTCCACCTCCGGCCGCTCGAGCCAGATGCCGTCGACCGCGCGGCGGTCGTAGCGCGGCAGCTCGAGATGAACGCCCGCGATCGTCGTCACCGTGCCGGATGTGCCCAGAAGGTGGAATCGATCGCAGCGCGCCTCATCGGCGACCCGCTCGGCGAAGGGTTTCAGCGCCTCGCTCACATAGCTGGTCATCTGGTCGAACACACTGTCGGTCACGTCGACGCCGCCGAAGGTTTCGGCAAGCGAGACGACTCCGAGGCGCATCGATTCCCACGTCCGCACGACGCGGCGGTTGGAGCGATCGTCGCGACCGAGCCAGATGATCTCGGACGATCCGCCGCCGATGTCGAACATGACGATCGACCTGGCTTCATGATCGGCGAGGTCAGCCACGCCCGCGACCGCAAGATGGGCTTCCGTCTCCCGGTTCACGATCTCGAGCGTAAGACCGAGCCGCTTCTGGACCTCGCTCACGAAATCGGCGCCGTTGGCGGCCGAACGGCAAGCCTCGGTGGCGATTGTGCGAGCGCGCGTCACGCTACGCGTCGCCATCTTGTCGCGACAGATCCTCAGCGCGCCGAGCGCGCGCTCGATGGCTGGCTCGCTCAGTCTGCCCGTCTGGGACATCCCCTCGCCGAGTCGAATAATGCGGGAAAACCCATCGACGACACGGAACCCGTCCGCCGTCGGCCGCGCAATCAGGAGGCGGCAGTTGTTGGTCCCCAGATCGAGCGCCGCGTAGGTCGCGGTCGGGTTGACGGAAAACCGTCCCTGCGTCGGGACTTCTCCGTCCACCCGCACCGCGGATGTCAACGGCGCCACATCTGACAAGATAAAAACCCCAGGGTGCGGAGGACCAGGCGCATCCGCCAGCTCAATCGACGTCCTCAATGTAACAAGCCCCGGCGTGAATGCAAAGCCGACGAAGGCCCTTGCGGCGGCGCCAGGCGTCGCCGCGTCATTTCCCAAAGAACGGATGCCGGACCTTGTCGCCGATCTTCAGGCCGATCGACGCGGCGACGCCCCCGTTGACCTCGAGCACCCCTAGACATGGCGGGCCCGACGGGATGATGCGTTCGGACAGAGGCTCGGCCCCGGCGACGATGTTCGTGACCATCCCGGCCGGAGAAATGAAGATCATGTCGAGGGGGATGTAGGTATTCTTCATCCAGAAGGAGACCGGAGCGTCCCTCTCGAACTCGAACAGCATGCCGTGATCGGCGGGCATGAACCGGCGGTTCATCAAGCCCCGTTCCCGGTTTGCGTCGTCGGCGGCGATTTCAACCTGGAAGTCGTGCGTTCCGCTGCTCGTGACGATCTGAAGAGGCTCGAGGGCCGCCGCGGAGGCCGCGACGTCGGCCTCGAAGCCAAGCGCCAGAAGACCGAACGAGAGCCACGACAGGGCTTGGACCCACGTCATCACGCCGGCTCCCTCATTCGATTGAGTAGCGCAAGGCGCGCCCCGAACCCGACTTTTCGCGACCCGGCCGATTCTCGTCAAGCCGCGTCAGCGGCTCAGTGAGGGGCGAGGACGCGAGAGCCGTCGAGCGGACGCACCTCGGCGGCCATGAGCCCCTTCGGACCCGGACCGAACCGCGCCAGCATGCTGTCGCCCGGCTTCGGGTCCACGAAGCCATAGCGCCGCAACGTCTCCATGTGGACGAATATGTCCTCGGTGCCTTCGCCGCGGGTGAGAAAGCCGAAGCCGCGCGTGCGATTGAACCACTTGACGATAACGATCTCGAAGCCCCCGACCGAACTGACCTGGGCTCGCAGCCGCGGCGGCGCGGCGGAGACCGATTCGTCCGGTTCCGGCTCCGTGACCGACATGAACTCGGAACACCTGAAGACCGCGATCGCGACGCTGGGCTTCGGCGACGACCCGCGCGCCCTCGCGCAGGCTGGAGAAGCCGTCCCGCCTCAGCACGGTGACGTGGATGAGAACGTCGGCTTCGCCGTCGTCGGGAACGATGAACCCGTATCCCTTGGCCGTGTCGAACCACTTCACGCGGCCGGCGACTTCGACCAACGGCCCGGCGACCTCGACCAACGGCGATGCGTTCTCGGCGCTTTGGAAGCCCGGCGCCGCTGCAAGCGGCTTGATGATCTCTTCGCCCATTCGGCCCCCTGCTCAACCCGCCGTGTCGCTCGTCAAAACGATGGCGCGCTTGGGTCGCGAGCCCCGCGCCTCTCGTCGACAAGCCCACGCGATGCGCGGTCGAATCGGTCATCAAGATACCAAACCGGGGCGCGTTGGATACAGACGAACACGCAAGACTTGAGCGAGGCTGTGGAAAGACGAACCGCGCCGTCTCTTTTCGAGCCGGCGCGGTTCGCGCAAGGGAACTGGGATTGAGACGGTCGAGGCTATTCGGCCTCTTCTTCCGGTTCCGGCGGAGGCGCAAGCCCCTCGAAGTCCGCGCAGCAGGTCTTCCTCGGTCATGCGGTCGAACTGCGGTTCGGCGCCGGCGTCGATCTGCGATTGGGCGATCGGATTGACCATGAGGGGCGCCGCCTCGGCCTCCGGCTCGTCGACCTCGACGTGCTTCTGGAGCGCATGAATCAGGTCCTCGCGAAGGTCGCCCGGCGAGAGCTTGCCGTCGCCGATCTCGCGAAGCGCGACCACGGGGTTCTTGTCGTTGTCGCGGGCGACGTTGATCGGCGAGCCCGAGGAGATGGCGCGCGCGCGGTGGCTGGAAATGAGAACGAGATCGAAACGGTTGTCGACCTTCTCGATGCAATCCTCGACGGTGACACGAGCCATGTGGACTCCCAGGCGAAAGAGGCGAAAATTTCGGATTTCAGGCGGTCATCTACTCCCTCAGCGCGTGCGGCGCAAGCTTCCCCGGCCGGCCGGACGTTCATGACGCCTTCTCCCGTCTGGCGCGCATCCTGTTGATCGCAATGGCGAACGCGCCCGTGAAGGCTTCGCTGTCGGTGGCCGTCGACCCCCACCCGAAGCTGACGCGGATCGCCCCTTGGGCGAGGCTCGAACTCAACGCCCATCGCCGCAAGGACGTGAGACGGCGTCACCTTGCCCGAAGAGCAGGCCGACCCCGAGCTGACGGCGACGCCGGCAAGATCGAGCGCGATCATCAGGGTCGCCGCCGGGATTCGAGGGACAGCGAAGCAGATTGTATTGGGCAGCCGGGGCAACTCCTCGCCGAAAATGACGACATCGGGCGCAAGCTCGCGCAAGCGATCCGCAAGCCGCCCGCTCAGCGCAAGAAGCCGGCGCCGTTCCGGCTCGCCGGCCGACACGGCGGCGCGCACCGCCGCGCCGAATCCGGCGATCGCCGCCACGTTCTCCGTGCCTGCGCGTGCGCCCCGCTCCTGCCCGCCGCCGCGGATCAGCGGGTCGCCGAGGCTCAGGCCGGCGTCCGACGAGACGATGGCGCCGACCCCCTTCGGGCCGCCCATCTTATGGGCCGAAAGGGCGAGCGCATCGGCGTCGAGCGCCTCAAAGGAGCAGTCGGCCCGACCCGCGGACTGAACGGCGTCCGACACGACGAAACCGCGCGCAGCGTGAACCATCGCCGCCGCCGCAGCGACCGGCTGGACCACGCCGGTTTCGTTGTTGGCGCTCTGAAGCGCCAGAAGCGGTCGTCCGGGGCGCCGGCAGGCGTCATCGAGCCAGCCGAGATCGATCCGGCCGTCCGCAAGGAGAGGCGCGACCTCGACGGCCGACGCCGGAAACCTGTGTCCATTCAGGACGCAAGGATGCTCGCCTGCCCCTACGATCAGCCGCTCGAGCGGCGGTCCGTCCGGCCCGACGCCGAAGCGCGGATTGAGGAGCGCGTTGATCGCTTCGGTCGCCCCGGAGACGAACGTCACGCATCGGGCAGGCGCGCCCGCAAGCCGCGCGACCTCGGCGCGGGCGTCCTCGACGATCCGTCGCGCCTGGCGTCCCTCCGCGTGGACGGACGAGGGGTTCCCGATCGCGCCGAGGCTTGCGACAACCGCCTCCAGCGCTTCCGGCCGGATCGGCGCGGTCGCATTGTAATCGAGGTAGGTTCTGGTCGCCGGCCGCGCCACGGCCATCAAGCACCGCCGTCAAATTGAGGCGGCCTGAAGGCGCCGCCGGAACCCTTTGCGCCCGCTTTTTTTCTTGCAATCTCGGGCGCCCTGCGTGCTATGAGGCTGCCTCCCGGGGCGAGCTTTCCGTCGATCCCGTCGTGACATAGGGGCGCCGGCGCGCTGCTGCAAGCGCCGCCCACGGCTCATCGAAGCGGGCGCGGGGCCGGCCGAGAGGTTCTTGGAGTCCAAATGCCCGAAGTCTTTTTCAACGGTCCCGCCGGTCGGCTGGAAGGCCGCTTCCATCCGGCCAAGCAGCGCGGCGCCCCGATCGCGGTCGTCCTTCATCCGCATCCGCAGTTCGGCGGGACGATGAACAACCAGATCGTCTACAACACTTACTATAACTTCGCCGAGCGCGGCTTCTCGGTGCTCCGCTTCAACTTTCGCGGCGTCGGCCGCTCGCAGGGCGCCTTCGACCACGGTCAGGGCGAGCTCTCGGACGCGGCCTGCGCGCTCGACTGGGCGCAGTCGATCAGCCCCGAGGCGCGCGCCTGCTGGATCGCGGGGGTGTCGTTCGGCTCCTGGATCGGGATGCAGTTGCTGATGCGCCGCCCCGAAATCGAAGGCTTCATCTCGATCGCCCCGCCGGCGAACCGCTTCGATTTCAGCTTTCTCGCCCCGTGCCCGTCGTCCGGCCTCTTTGTCCATGGCGACAAGGACCGCGTCGCGCCGCCGAAGGAAGTGCTCGCCCTGATCGAGAAGCTGAAGACCCAGAAGGGCATTGTCATCGAGCACGCCACCATTCCCGAGGCGAACCATTTCTTCGAGGACTGCATCGACGACCTCCAGGCGGTAGTCGGCGCCTACCTCGACAAGCGGCTCGGAATGCCGCGGCACGCCCCCCCGCCGATCCGCAAGGAGCGCGCCAAGGCCGTCCCAGCGAAGGACGCTCCCGCAGCACGATAGAGACGGACGCCCGTGTCGCTGATCACTACAACGGTGGAGCTTGAGGCGGCGTGCAGGCGCCTCGCCCGCCACCCCTACGTAACCGTGGACACGGAATTCCTGCGCGAGACGACGTTCTGGCCGATCCTCTGCGTCGTGCAGCTCGCGAGCGACGAAGAGGCGCTCGCCATCGACGCGCTCGCCGAGGGTCTCGATCTTCAGCCCCTCCTCGGCCTGATGGCGGACGAAGACGTCGTCAAGGTGTTTCACGCGTCGCGCCAGGATCTGGAGATCTTCTGGAAGCTTTCGGGCGTGCTGCCGACGCCGCTGTTCGACACCCAGGTGGCGGCCATGGTCTGCGGCTTCGGCGACCAGGTCTCCTACAGCGAGATCGTGCAGTCGATCTGCCGCGTGACGATCGACAAGTCGTCGCGCTTCACCGACTGGGCGCGCCGCCCCCTCGCCGAGGCGCAGATCGCTTACGCGCTCAACGACGTCATTCACCTCCGCGACGTCTACAAGGCCCTGGTGCAGCGGCTCGCCGCGACGGGGCGCCAGTCCTGGCTCGACGACGAGATGAAGGCGCTGACCTCGACCGAGATCTACGAACAGCATCCCGAGCGGGCCTGGGAGCGGTACAAGGGGCGCGCCCGCAAGCCGCGCGATCTTGCGGTGCTGATGGAGCTCGCGGCTTGGCGCGAGAGCGAGGCGCAGGCGCGCGACGTGCCGCGATCGCGCGTGCTGAAGGACGACGTGCTGATCGAGCTTGCGCTCGCCGTCCCGCGCAACACCGAGGCGCTCGGCAACCTGCGCGCCTTTCCGCGCGGGATGGAGCGTTCGCGAGCCGGCGGCGAAATTCTCGAGGCGATCGCGCGCGGCCTTGCGCGCGATCCGAAGACGCTGCCCAAGATCGAGCGCGAGCGCCGCAACGGCGCCAGCGTCGGCGCGACCGTCGAGCTTCTCAAAGTCCTTCTGAGGCAGGTGAGCGAGGAGAGCGGGGTCGCGGGCAAGCTGATCGCGACCGTCGACGAACTCGAGGCGATCGCCGCGAGCGACGTCGCCAACGTGCCTGCGCTCAGCGGCTGGCGGCGGAAATTGTTCGGCGATCGAGCGCTCGGGCTGAAGCATGGTCGGCTTGCTCTGACGGTCGAGAACGGCAAGGTCGTCACCCTCGAATGGCGCGACGCCGAGGCCCCGACAGACCTGGCCGGGCCCCCTTCCGGCGCCTGACGGCGGATAGGCCGCGCAAGGGTTGTCGCGACGAGGCGATATCAAGGGTGGGCGCGCGAAACCCTGCCCGTCCGTTATGCGCATCGGAGGATCACAGTCGCGGTCGGGCTCAACCGGCGAGAAGGTCCAGCAAGGTTTCGCCAAAGCGACCGTCGCCGTCGACAGCGGCCGAGAGTTGGGGCAGCCGTGACCGCCGCCGGCGGCCCGTGAGTTTACTCCATGCCCGCGCGGCGGAAGGCCTCGACGTAGTGGGCGCGCTCGGCGGCGTCGCGGATCGGCATTTCCTTTTCGATCCAGGCGAGCGAGATGTTGGGTTGCGCCCGGCGAAGCCCCTTCAGAGCCTCCGCGGCGACATCGGTTTGACCCGCCATGGCGGCGGAGGCGGTCAGCACCCGGTGGGCGCCGACGAAATCGGGGCGCTGACGAACGCCCTGGCGAGCGAAGCGCATCGCCTCGTCGTAATTGCGGGCGATGAACTGGGCGTAGGCGGCGATGCCGCAATAGATGGCGGCGAGCGGATCGCGCGGGCTGAGGCGCAGCGCCCGGCTGACGGCGGCGAAGCCATCCTGCCAACGGCCGGCGTAGCAGAGGGCGAGGCCGTAATAGCCCTGGCCCATGGAGAAGTTCGGATTGAGCCGCACCACCCATTCCATCTCTGCGAGCGCGTCGTCGAACTGACGCCTGCCCATCAAATGCACGTTGCCGAGCGCGAGATGGGCCCAGGGGTCGTCGTTGTCGGCGGCGATCGCCGCGAGCGCCGCGCGCTCGGCGAGCGGCGTCGCGACGTCCATGTCCTCCCAGCCCATGTGGGCGCAGAACATGTGGGTCGCGGCGAGCAGGCCGGCCGCCTGCCCGTAGTTCGGATCGATCGCGGTCGCCTTCTCGAGCAGAGCCTGCGCGACGAGGTGGTCCTGCCGCGTCACGCGCCAGTAATGCGACAGGGCGCGCATGACGAGCTCCCAGGCGTCGAGGCTCTCGGGGGGCTTGCGCGACGCGCGAAAATTCTCCGCGGCGTAAAGCTGCGGCTCAATCGCGGCGACGACCGCCTCGGTGATCTCGTCCTGCACGGCGAACACGTCGGCGAGACTGCGGTCGTATCGCTCCGCCCAGATCGGCCCGCCCGTCGCGACGTCGTTGAGCTGGGCGGTGATGCGCACGCGGTCGCCCCCCTTGCGCACGCTGCCCTCGACCACATAGCCGACGCCGAGCTCCTCGCCGATCTGCTTCAGATGAACGGTCTTGCGCTTGTAGGTGAACGAGGAATTGCGCGCGATGACGAAGAACCAGCGCAGTTTCGACAGCGCCGTGATGATGTCCTCGCTGATGCCGTCGGAGAAGTAGTCCTGCTCCGGGTCGCCGCTCATGTTCTCGAACGGCAGCACCGCGATGGCGGGTCTTTCGGCCGGCGCGGGCGATGACGTCCTCTCGGGCGCACGCGCCACGGCCGCGGCGTTCGCCCGGCTCGCGTTCGACGCATAGACGCGCACCGGCCGGTCGATGTTCTTGAGCGACCTTTCGCCGAGATCGCAGAACGTCTCGCGCAGCCGGGTCGGCGCCTGGTCATAGGCCGCGGCGGACAGATAGACTTTGCCCGGCTCGCAGATCGCCTCGAGGCGCGCCGCGATATTGACGCCGTCGCCCATCAAGTCGCCGTCGGCCTCCTCGACGACGTCGCCGAGATGGACGCCGACGCGGAAGTCGATGCGCGCCTCCGGCGCGAGGCCGGCGTTGCGCTCGTCCATCGCGCTCTGCACCTCGACGGCGGCGCGCACAGCGTCGACGACGCTGCGAAACTCGGCGACGAGACCGTCGCCGGTGCGCTTGACGACGCGTCCGTGATGGAGAGCGAGCGTCGGGTCGATGAGATCGCTGCGGAGCGCCCGCAGGCGCGCGAGCGTCCGTTCCTCGTCGGCGCCGACGAGCCGGCCGTAATTGACCACGTCGGCGACGAGGAGCGCCGCGAGCTTTCGCCGGCCCGCGGCGGCGTGCGAAAACGCTTCGTCCGCGCCCTCGTCGACGCTCGCCTCGCCGATGAAACGCAGGCCCTTCCGCGCGATCGTGCGGATCAGCCTCTGGTCCCCGCCCGTGTCGCCGATCGCCTTTCGCGCCGCGTTGAGGCGGCTGGTCAGCGTCGAATCCGAGACGATCCGGCCGCCCCAGACGCTGGCGATGAGATCGTCCTTGCTGACGACGCGGTGACGGTTCTCGACGAGATGAATCAGGAGGTCGAATACCTGCGGCTCGACGGCGACCAGTTCCGGGCCCCGGCGCAACTCGCGCCGGTCGGCGTCAAGGGTGTAGCCGGCAAACCGAAACCGCACTCCGCGCCTCGCTCAAGTGCGGCGGCCTCGGGGGAAAATCAGGCCCGCCTCAAGGGGAAATCAAGCTCCGGGCAAAGTCTTTCGACCGCGTCTCGGGCATCCCTAGCACATCCTGACGGGCTTCGCATGGGCGAGCCCGGGAGGGACCCAAGCGAAGGGAGACTTTCCATGACCAATGCGATGCAACAGGCCGCAGTCCCCGCCGATCAGGCCGCCGCGACGCCCGACCTCGCGGGGCTGAAGATCCGGCAACGAGCCGCCTGGTCGTCCGGCGATTACGCGGTCGTCGGCGTGACGTTGCAGATCGTCGGCGAAACGCTTTGCGAAGCGCTCGATCTTCGCGCCGGCGAGCGGACGCTCGACGTCGCCGCGGGCAACGGCAATGTCAGCCTCGCTGCGGCGCGGCGCGGCGCCCGGGTCGTCTCGAGCGACTACGTGCCGGCGCTCCTCGACCGCGGCGCCCGGCGCGCGGAGGCCGACGGGCTGCCTATCGAGTTCAAGGTCGCCGACGCCGAGGCCCTGCCGTTCGCCGACAACGCCTTCGACGTCGTCGTTTCGACGTTTGGCGTGATGTTCACGCCCAATCAGGAGCGGGCGGCGGCCGAGATGATGCGCGTCTGCCGGGCGGGCGGGAAGATCGGCCTCGCCAACTGGACGCCGAGCGGCTTCATCGGCCAGATCTTCAAGACCCTCGGGGCGCGCCTGCCGCCGCCGGCGGGCGTGCGGTCGCCTGCGCTCTGGGGAATGCGCGAGCGGCTCCTGGAGCTTTTCGGCCATGGCGCGAGCGTCAGAATCGAGCCGCGCGTGTTCAGGTTCCGCTATCCCTCGCCGGACAATTTTATCGACACGCTCAGGACCTATTACGGCCCGGTGCTGAAGGCCTTCGAAGCGCTCGATGCGCCCGGACGGCAAGGCCTCACGGACGATCTGCACGCTCTGATCGCGCGCATGAACGAGGCCGACGACGGAACGATGGTCGTGCCGAGCGAGTATCTCGAAGTCGTCGTCATGAAAGCGTAAGAGGCGGGGACGCTCTTAAGGGTCGCCTGCTTGCGGGCGGCCCGCAAGCCTCGGCGGCGATGGGGGAACGGGATCTGCGGCCCCGATGAGGGTGGGGATGTGAAACAGCCGCGAGAGCGGGTCGGCGCTCTCCACGAGGAGCGGCAGCCCCAGCGCTTCCGACGCGGTGGAGCCGGAGAGTTCGCGCGACGGGTCGGCGCGGCCGCGGCGGGCGCTGCAGCGGAGATCGGGCGGAATTTCAAGCTCTTCGTACATTGTTGACGGGCCCCTGAATGCAACGCGCCGGGCGCAGGACCGCCTGGGCCCTAACCGCCCGGACGCCTGTCGTCGTTCGAAACGTCCTCAGCCGCGCCGGGATCGTCGCCCGGCGCCGCGCTCCTGCGCCTCCGCGTGGGTCGGCGCCTGGGGGAATGGGGAGAAAGGCGCCACATCGCTCCAGGCGAGCGGCAGACCGAGCGCGGCGGCCACCGTCGAGAGGCCGTGGGCATGCACCCATTCGGGGCTGCGGGGTTCGGTGAAGCCCTTGCGGGCGAGATCGTCAAGATACGGGGCGGCGTCGAAGAGGTCCGCCGCGGAGGGATGAGTGAGATCGTTCATGGCCAGGCCGTCCGTTCGGCGGACCGGAGGGCCCGCCTCGGTGCGTTAACGTTTGTTCGGCCTTCGCGGTTCCGCACCTCCTCCAGGCGCGTCTTCACGATTTCGCTTGAACCACGCGCCCACGCCGCGCAGGAAGCCAGCCATGGCGCATCCGGAATCCGGCGAGGGCCTTACCCACATCGGCGCTTCGGGAGAGGCGCGCATGGTGGACGTGTCCGCCAAGGCGGCGACCGCCCGCGTCGCGGTCGCCGAGGGGCGCGTGCGCATGGAAGCCGCCACCCTTGCGGCGATCCTCAAGGGCGACGCAAAGAAAGGCGACGTGATCGGGGCGGCGCGCATCGCGGGCGTGATGGCGGCGAAGCGCACGCCGGACCTGATTCCCCTCTGCCATCCGGTCGCGTTGACGTCGGTCGTCGTCGACATCGTCCCCGACCCCGCTCTCCCCGGCCTCAATGTGCGGGTCGAGGCGCGCGCGCTCGGGCCGACCGGCGTCGAGATGGAGGCCCTGACCGCGACGGCCGTCGCCTGTCTCACAATCTACGACATGGCGAAAGCCATCGACCGGGGAATGAGCGTCGATGGCGTCCGTCTTCTCGAAAAACGCGGCGGCAAGTCGGGCGTGTGGCGCGCCGAAGGGTCGGGCGCATGAGCGGCATGATCAGCGTCGCGGAGGCGCTCGAGCGCGTGCTGGCTTCCGTCTCGGCGCCGGTCGGCGAGGAACGCGCGCCCCTCGCAAGCGCGCTGCACCGAGTTCTGGCGCGTGACGTCGTGGCGCTGCGCACCCAGCCGCCCTTCGCCAATTCGGCGATGGACGGCTATGCGCTCAGAAGCGCCGACGCGGCGAGCGCCGGCGTCGTCTTGAGGGTCATCGGAGAATCGGCCGCGGGCCGCGCCTTCGCAGGCGGGGTGCGGCGAGGGGAGACGGTGCGCATTTTCACCGGCGCGCCAATGCCGGCGGGCGCGGATTGCGTCGCAATCCAGGAGGACGTCGCGCGCGAGGGCGATGCGGCGAGGCTCTCTTCGGCCGTCGCCGCCGGCGACAACGTCCGCACCGAAGGGCTCGACTTTCGCGGCGGCGAGGCGCTGATTGCGGCTGGGCGGCGCCTCACGGCGCGCGACGTCGCGCTCGCGGCGGCGGCGAACCATGTCGATGTCGCCGTGCGCCGTCGCGCCCGTGTCGCGATCCTGGCGACCGGCGACGAACTCGTCGCGCCGGGCGCGGCGCTCGGGCCTTCGCAGATCGTCGCCTCCAACAACTATGCGGTGGCGGGCGTCGTCGAAGCGTGCGGCGGCGTCGCCATCGACCTCGGCATCGCGCGCGACACGATGGATTCGCTCCGCGACGCGATCCGGCGGACGCTCGCGGCGAAGGTAGACGTGCTCGTCACCCTCGGCGGCGCGTCCGTCGGCGACCACGATCTCGTGCAGAAGGCGCTGGTCGGCGCCGGGATGGATCTCGGCTTCTGGCGGATCGCCATGCGCCCGGGAAAGCCCCTGATGCACGGCCGGCTCGGCGACCTGAAGGTGCTCGGGCTGCCGGGCAACCCGACATCCTCGACGGTGTGCGCGATCCTGTTCCTCGTTCCGCTCCTGAAAGCGCTGAACGGCGAACCCGATCCCGGCGCCGACCCGGCCGAACCCGCGCGGCTCGCCGAGGACGTGCCGGCGAACGGCGCCCGGCAGGATTACGTGCGGTGCGCGCTTGCCCGCGACGCCGACGGCGTGCTCGTCGCGACGCCGGCGGCCTCGCAGGATTCCTCGATGGTCAAGACGATGGCGCGGGCGGCGGGCCTGATCGTCCGCCCGATCGGGGCCGGCCCGGCGCGCGCCGGCGAACCCTGCCGGGTCATCGCTTTCGACCGGCTCGGCGTGTGATCGCGGGTCGGGCGTCCGCGGCGCGCTGACGGCGAAGGGCTCGCCGGCTCGGTCTGCCCATGCGTTGTCCACGCGTCGCCATTCGAGTGGACAACTTTGAAACCTCTGCGGGCTGCCCTGTGATCCGGTATTGCGGACGTGTTGCTCCGCCCGCCAGCCAACTCCACGCGATCGCCCGCCGCCTCAGTAGAGAACGCCGAGAACCGCCTTGGCGAAGGCCTGGACGCGCGCGTTCTTTTCGGGCTCGCTGAGGCTGGCTGATTTGTCGACCGCCGGGCAATAGGCGGTGATGAGGTAGTTCACGAGCTCGGCCGAGCCGGCGCTCGGATAGCGCTGGCGAAGTCCGTCGACGATGGCGGGGACCTCGGCGGTCACGTCGGAGCCGGCGAGGACGGGGCCGAGTTCGGCGATCTGAGCCGGGGTTTCCTTGATGACGCCGGGCCGGCCCTGCTGCGGGTCCGGACAGTCCATCGCCAGCGCCGGAGCGATGGCGAGAAGGAGCGCCGACGCCAGCGCAGCCATGCCAACGATGATTGTCCTCAACCGTCCCTCCATTTCTCAAAATCTGTTTTGGGGCTCCCCGACTTGCTTCGCGTCGACGCCCTTCCCGGTTTCGCGTTCCGGCTTCGACGGGGAGAAAAAACCGCGTCAATACCAGCCCGGCGCGATCGGCCCCCAGGCGCCGCCCCAGTCCTCGGCCGCCGCGAGGTTGAGCTGAGCCGTCACTTCCTGCATCTGCGCGACGTTATTGGCGGCGTGGATCTGCTGATATTGCTGGTAGGCGTCCGGCGTGCCGACGAAGGCGCAATTGCATCCGGCGGCGTCGGCGTAGATGTAGACCGGCCCCTTCTTGCGCTGCGCGAAGACCATCGAATTCTGCGGCAGGGCCTGGAGCTTGGCGACTTTCGCCGGCGTGTCGGCCTCAAGGCGGACGAAGCCGGCGGCCGAGAGCTGGCCTTCCTTTTCCGGCGCGCCGACGCTGGCGCAGCCCTGGAGCGCGACAAGCGCGGCGAGACCGGCGGCGACCGCCATTTTCCGTTCGATCTTCATGCCCCGAAGCCCTTTTCCCTGATCTTATGGCTTCGCTATTCGCGCGTGCGCCGGGGAAAAGTCAACGGGCGAAAAGTCAACGGACGTCGCCCGCGCTTCTTGAGGCGGGAGCCGCCTCCGGGGCGGATCAGAGCCGCGCGCCGACGATCGCCCGCCAGAAGCCGCTGAAGCCGAGCTCGAAGCCGACGATCGAATAATCGAGGTCGATGGCGTCCATGACCTCGTAGGCGGAATTGTTGCAGATCGAGAAGATGATCAGCCCGTCCTGGGAGACGTGGTCGCGCGCCTGCCTCAAATAGGATTCGGTGATCAGTCCGTGCGGATCGCAAAGACTTAGGCGTTCGATGTCGTTCTCCGGCGTCTTGTCGATCATGGGCGTGTTGAAAACGATGAGATCGAAGTCCTTTTCCTCGATCGCCTCGAACAGGTCGGACTGGAACGCCGTCAGGGCAAGTCCGTTGAGATCGGCGTTGTCGAGCGTCGCCTTGACCGCGACGGGCGAGATGTCGGCTGCGACGACCCGCGACTTCCAGTTGGCCGCGATGAAGAGTGAGATGATGCCGCAGCCCGCGCCGATCTCGAGCGTCTTCTTGATCCGGCCGAAATCCATCGCCTTGATGTTGCGGATGAAGAACTCCGAGCTCGAATCGGGCAGCGGGTGATAGACGCCGGCGGGCACGTCGACGACGAGCCCATCGGTCAGGATGCGCTCAGGCACCGACTGGCGCTGCACGAGCGCGTTGTGCGCCGCGGCGATGTCGAACACCGAGGAATTGACGAGTTGGGCCAGCCCAAGCTTGCGCAGCACGGATTGACGCGCCCGGACACGGTAATCGACATTCATGGCGTTCGCCTTTGATGGAATGGCGCGCTTCCCCACCTGCGGACGGCGTTTCGGACAAGGGACTTTCCCGCGAGACCCGCCTGCCCCGCTTTACGTTTCTGCCGTCACTTCAGTTTTCCCGCGCCCTCTCGCTCTCGTGCCAATCCGACAGGAGCCAGTGCGACAGGGCGGTCAGCAACACGTGAATGGTGATGCCGGCGACCGAGATCAAGAGGAGGGCCGCAAACATTCTGGGAATGTTGAGGCGAAACCCCGATTCGACGATGCGGTAAGCAAGCCCCGACCCCTGCCCGGCCGAGCCCGCGGCGATTTCGGCGACGATCGCGCCGATCAGCGCGAGACCGCCGCTGATTCTGAGGCCCGCCAGAAAATAAGGCAGCGCCGCCGGCAGCCGCAACAGGCTGAACTGCTGAAACCGCGAGGCGCGGTACATGTTGAAGAGATCGACGAGGTTATGGTCCGCGGAGGAGAGGCCGAGCGTCGTGTTGGCGAGAAGCGGGAAGAACGCGACGAGGAACGCGCACACCAGGACCGCCACCGACGGGTTCAGGTAGATCAGGAGGAGCGGCGCGATCGCGACGATCGGCGTCACCTGCAACGCGACGGCGAACGGGTAGAACGCGCGCTCGACCAATCGCGACTGGGCGAAGATGACGGCCAGCGCCACCGAGCCGACCACGGCGGCGACCAGCGCTTTCAAGGTGATCGACAGCGTCACCCAGAGCGAGGTCGAGAGCGTGCCCCAGTCGGTGAAGAGCGTTGTGATGATGACGCTCGGCGCGGGCAGGAGATAGGGCGGGATCTGGAAGTAGCGCACCACCCACTCCCAGAAGAGCAGGCCGCAGCCGAGCGTCAACGCCGGGACCGCGTAGCCGACGAGATCGTCGCGGCTCATTGGCAAAGCTCCGCCGGCGGCGCTTCGCCCATCGCCTCGTGCAGCGCAGCCGACGTCCGCCGGCAGGTTTCGGCGTAGGTGGCCGTCAGTCGGAAGCCCTCGCGGCGGATCGGCGGCGCCTCGACATTGATCTCGGCGAACGCGCGTCCCGGACGCGCCGCCATTACGACGATGCGATCGGCGAGGTAAACGCTTTCGAACACCGAATGGGTGACGAAGACGACGGTCGCGCTGAGCGAGGACTGCAATTCCGCCAGATCGTCGTTGAGCTTGAGGCGGGTGATCTCGTCGAGCGCGGCGAACGGCTCGTCCATGAGCAGCACCGAGGGGCGGGTGACGAGGGCGCGCGCGATCGATACGCGCATCTTCATGCCGCCCGACAACTGGCGGGGATAGGACTTGGCGAAATTCGCCAGGCCGACCGACGCCAGCGCCTCCTCGACGCGCGGCCGCGCCTTGTCCTTCGAGATTCCGGCGAGACGCAGCGGCAGCCAGACGTTGGTGAAGACGTCCGACCAGGGCATCAGCGTCGGCTCCTGGAAGACGAAGCCGAATTTCGGCTTCTCTCCGCTCCAGGCGATATCGCCGCGGGTCGGTTCGGCGAGGCCGGTGAGCAGCCGCAGCACGGTCGACTTGCCGCAGCCGGAAGGGCCGAGAAGGGAGAGGAACTCGCCGGAGCGGATCTCGAGGTCGAGGCCGGTCAGCGCGACGACCCGGTTGGCGAAGACCTTGTCGACCTTGCGGAAGGTGGCGAGTGCGGGCCCGCGAGCCTTGGCGGACGGCCCGCCGGCGGACGGAAACGTGACGACCTTGGTCATGGCGCTGTCTGGCGGAGGGGAGCCCAAGCCGACGGCAGCCGCACGCCGGGCGATGAGCCGGGACCTCCCCGTCGCTCCCCCGCGGGCGCGGATCCTACTCCCGCCGACATACGACCCTCTTTAGGCTCACGGGCGTCGAAGAGACGCTGGCTATGACGTTTGGACAACAAAGCTTTACCGAGGTCGGCCCAGCCGGTCAAACCGGCCATCCCGCCGCCAAAGCTCATATAAGCGGCCGGAATGGGGGTTTCGAGGGGCGGCTCGACTGCCGGACGGGGAGGCGCGTGCTAGATTTGGGCGGCGGCCTCCGTTTCGAGACCCGCCCGGATAGCAGACACCCATGCCCCCTTCGGCACATATCGTCAGACGGCTCTTCGTCGGGGGTTTCGTGCAGGGGGTCGGCTACCGCCACTTCGTCTGGCGCGCCGCCCGCAGCCTCGGGGTCTCGGGCTGGGTGCGCAATCGGGCGGACGGGACGGTCGAGGCGCTGGTTTCGGGCGACCCCGACGCGATCGAGGCGATGCTGGCCGAGCTACGGCGCGGGCCGTCCGGAGCGCGGGTTCTCGCCCTCCGAATGGTCGCGACGGACGACGCGCAATGGACGGACGGGTCCTTCGAGGTGCGCGCCAGCGCTTGAAAAGGCGCGGGCGTCGCCGCGTCACTTGTCCTTCCGCTCGCCGTCGCGCTTCTGCGGCGGTTTCCCGGAACGATCTCTTGCAGGCGTGACCGCGGGAGGGTCGCTCGCAGGGAAGGATTCCTCGAGCGCTTCGTCGAGATCGCGCTCTTCCTTCGCCCGTTCCTGCGCCGTCTCGCGTGCTGCTGGCTTGCGTTTGCTCATGCGGCGCACTCCGTCGCTCTACGGCCCCGCCCTCGTTGAACATGCATCCGCCGCGGACCGAAATTGTGGCTCCTCGCGACGCATGGGAATAAAATCGCCTGCTCGACAGTCTCCTCATCAGACGGCCGACGCGGAAGCGCGGTCGCCCGAGGCCCAAACGGCGAAGGCGGAAATCTCTGCCGGCCGCGAAGCGGACCTCCGACATTCAGGAGACGACGATGACGACCCTGTCGAAGACTTCACTCGCCCTTGCAGTCGCGCTCGCGACCTCCGGGCTATACCCCGCCCATGCCGGCGCCGACCCGCAGCCCGCGAGCGCGACCGCGCGCCATCACGCCCACGAGTTCGCCAAGGCGAAGGCCATGGCGCCGCTGCCGCCGCTCGCGCCGTGGGAGGAGATGGCGCCGATGCGCGCCGACCACCGGCCGGAGACCGACGGCCTCAGCCGCAACGACGAGGACTGCAACTTCGGCTGCATCGACCACTGAGGCGCGCTGTGCGCGCCGGCTTCAGCGCGGCGGCGTCCACTTCTTCGCCAGAAGGCGCCGCACCATCGGCTCGAAGGTCGAAAGCGGCTCGTTCCGGTAAGCGGGGTCGAAGGACACTTCGTCGTATTTGGCGCAGAACTCGACCGTCCGCTCGTAGGCCGGGTCCGACCTGAACTTGTCGCGCGCGTTCGGGTCGAGCCCGAGATGGCTGGCGTAGAAGTAGGTCTGGAAGAGGCCGTGCTTGGTCAGCATCCAATGGTTGTCGCGGGTGACGAAGGGCTCGAGGATGGCGCCGATCACCTCGCCGTGGTTGAAGGGACCGAGCGACTCGCAGGCGTCGTGCAGGAGCGCCACCGCGACATATTCCTCGTCCTTGCCGTCGCGCAGCGCCCGCGTCGCCGTCTGAAGGCAATGGTCGTAGCGGCTGATGTTGTAGGCCGTGTCGCTCTGAAGCTCGCGGAGGAGGCCGAGGAGGCGGTCGGGCAGATCGCGCAGAGCCTGCTCGTGGACCTGGCGGAGCACCTCGAAATCGGCGTCGGTCCCCTGGTCCATCCGGGTGAAATGCATCTTGTCCATGCGGCGTCCCTCTTCTGGCGCGCCGATCTTGCCGCGCAATGCGGGCGCGGGCAAACGGCATTCCCGCCGTCGCGCGGCGGGAACGCTTGCCTGCGGCGCCGCGCAAGGGGCAAGCTGACGCGGAGCGCGCTCGCCTGAAGCGGGCCGCACCGATGAAGAACCCGCGACGGGGCGACAGGCATGGCGCGCGACAACGGGCTCGAGGACCTCATCCGGGAGGAACTGCCGAAGGGCATGGCGCTCGACGAGAAGGCGATGTTCGGCGGCCTCGCGTGGCTCCTGAACGGCAACCTCGCGCTTGGCGCGCGGAGCGACGGGATGCTGGCGCGGCTCGGCAAGGGGAACGACGCGTGGGCGCTGGCGCTTCCCGACGTCGAGCCGATGATCTCGGCCGGGCGCCCGATGGCGGGCTGGGTTCGCGCCGGCCCCGCGGCTTATGGCGACGACGCGCTGAGAGCGCGGCTGATCGAGGCCGCGCTCGCCTTCGCGCAGACGCTGCCGCCGAAGGGGTGATGGGGCGCCTTGAGATTGCCCGGCGCAGCCGGAACGATGCCGCCGACAGCCGCCGGACACGACCGGTCGGGATGTGGGAATGAAGCGAGTGGCCTGGGTTCAGAGCGCCGCCCGACGTCTCGTCGCCATGACCGCGGATGTCGGCCGCGACCCGGCCGACAGCGGCGAACGCGCGTTGCAGAAGCGGCTTGCCGTCTTGTTGTTCCTCGGCACCGTGCCGCTGACGACGCTGTGGGCCGTCTCCTACTTCGTCGTGGGCGCGCGGCTCGCCGCGTCGATCCCGCTCGCCTACTCGATCGTCGCCCCTATCAATACGGGCGTCTTCGCCTGGACACGCAATTTCGCCTTCTACCGCTTCACGCAATTGCTGCTGACGCTCATCCTCCCCTGGCTGGTGATGCTCAGCCTCGGCGGCTTCGGCGAGTCGAGCGCCGTCATCATCTGGGCGGCGCTGACGCCGCTCATGGCCCTCCTCGTCGACGATTTGAGGGGCGCCGCCTCCTGGATCGTCGGTTTCGCGATCCTTCTGGCTCTGGCCGCGCTCATGCAACCCTATCTGCGGCCCGCCGGCCTCCCGCCGCCGATCGTGACGCTGTTCTTCGTGCTCAATCTGGGCGCGGTGGTCACGATCGTCTTTGTGCTGCTCCATTATTTCGTCGGCCAGCGCAATTTCTTCCAGGAGCGCTCCGAGACACTGCTTCTCAATATCCTCCCGCCGGACATCTCGGAGGCCCTCAAAGTCGAACCGCGCACGATTGCCGCCCTGCACGAATCCGCGAGCATCCTGTTCGCCGACGTGGTCGAATTCGCGCCGCTGGCGGCGACGATGACGCCGCTGAGGCTTGTCGAGCTTCTCAACGAGGTCTTTCACTGCTTCGACGGCCTCGTCGAGGCCTACGATGTGGAGAAGATCAAGACGATCGGCGACTGCTACATGGTCGCGGCCGGCGCGCCGCGCCCGCGGCCCGACCACGCCGAGGTTCTCGTTCGACTCGCGCTCGACATGCGGGCGGCTGTCGCCGGGCAGGCGTTCGGGGGCCGCAGGCTCGCGCTTCGCATCGGAATCAACTCCGGGCCGGTCGTTGCGGGCGTCATCGGACGCAAGAAGTTCAGTTACGATCTCTGGGGCGAAACGGTGAACCTCGCGAGCCGCATGGAGTCGCGCGGGCAGAGCGGGGCGATCCAGATCACCCGCGCCACGTTCGACCTGATCGAGGACGCCTTCGTCTGCGAGCCCAAGGGCCGGATCAAGGTGAAGGGCGCCGACGAGATGGAGGTCTGGCATGTGGTCGGGAGAAAACCCATGCCTGACGACGGCGCCTGACGCTCGCGCAGGAGCGCCGTCAGAAGCGCTCGCCGACCATCGCCTCGCTCTTCGCCCAGAGAGCCTTCGCCCGCTCGGGGTCGAGCGCATAGGGGCGGACGCCGCCGACCGCGCGCGGGTCGGCGTCGACGACGTCGGCGACGTGGCAATCCTCGCAATAGCGGCCGCCGACCGCCTCCGCCTTTGCGACGACCGCGGCCCAGACGGACGTCGCGGCCCCCTGGGGCGCGGTCTTCATCGCGAAGGGCGCCCCGCCGGCGGCGAGACTTCTCGGCGTTGATCCGCTCCAACATCTTCTGCACCGCGCCCGGAGGCAGGTGGCGGGAGAGTTCGGTGTCGATCCCGCCGGGATGGACCGCGGTTGCGCTGAGCCCGCTCGCCCTGTGGCGCCGGTCGAACTCGACGGCAAAGAGGATGTTCGCCGTTTTCGAGCGGCCGTAGGCGATGAACGGATCGTAGGGCGTCCGCTCGAAGTTCGGGTCGTCGAGGTCGACGTCGGCGCGGCGATGCCCGGCGGACGACAGATTGACGAGCCGCCCGCCCGGTCTCAGGAGCTCGACGATCCGGTTCACCAGCACGAAGTGGCCGAGGTGATTTGTCCCGAACTGAGTCTCGAACCCGTCCGCGGTCTTGCCGAACGGGGCCGCCATCACGCCGGCGTTGGCGATGATGACGTCGAAAGTCCGCCCGTCGTCGAGGAGCGCGTCGGCTGAGGCGCGCACGCTCTTCAGCGAGGCGAGATCGAGTTCGACGAGTTCGAACGCGGCCTGTCGCTCGACTTCAACTGTGGCGCGCTTCGCCTTGCCGAGATCGCGCGCCGCGCCGACCACCTCGGCGCCATGCGCGGCGAGCGCGCGCGCCGTTTCGACGCCGATGCCGGCCGATACGCCGGTCACCAGAATTCGCTTGCCGCTCAGGTCCACGTCCGCAAGGACGTCGTCGGTCGTCGAGTCGAAGCCGAGAGATTTGGTCATGCGACCTCCGGTTTTGCGAGCGAAGGCCTCTCCCCCGCCCCACCGACGGGTTTGTCCGCCGATGCGTTTGCGCATAAGAGGAGAGCGCCTCCGGATATAATACGGAGGCTTCCTCCGCTTTGCAAGAGGCTCCTGGAGTTGGGCGATCGAGACGAGGCCGCGGTCAGCCGCAAGCCGCGCGCGGATGCGCAGCGCAATCGCGCCCGCCTGCTCGACGCGGCCAAGGCGGCCTACGCGGACAAGGGTTCGGCGGCGAGCCTCGACGAAATCGCGCGCAGCGCGGGCGTCGGGATCGGGACGCTCTATCGTCATTTTCCGACCCGCGACGCCCTCGTCGAGGCCGTCTACCGGAAGGAGAGCGAGGCGCTTTTCGCCGCCGCGACCCGCCTCGCCGGCGCCCGGCCGCCCGTCGAGGCGCTGCGCGAATGGCTTCTCCTGTTCGTCGACTACATGGCGGTGAAGCGCGGGATGCACGAGACGCTGCGCGCGCTCGCCGCCGGCGGCTCGGACGTGAAGGCGAACGCGGGCGCGCGGCTCGAGAGAGCGATCGAAACGCTGGTTGCGCGCGGAGTCGCGAGCGGCGACCTCAGGCTCGAGATGAAGGCGATGGACCTCCTGCACGCGCTTGCCGGCGTCGGCGCGGTCGGCGGAAACGCGCGCGCGAGCGCGCGGCTCCTCGTCGACGTGCTGATTGCGGGGATGCGGATGGGGCCCGTGGCGCGAGACTGAGCGAGGGACCTTACGCCGGCTTGCGGATCCGCGCCGGCGCGAACATCACGACATTGCCGGCGAGGCACAGGGCGAGGCCGAGGGCGGCGAGCCAGGTCCAGCGATAGCCCTCGAAGACCGTCGAGATCGCGAGTGCGACAATCGGAAAAAGCACGGTCGCATAGGCCGCGCGGGCGGAGCCGATGCGCTGCACGAGAAGCAGATAGGTGGTGAAGGCGACCGCCGAGCCGAGGACGCCGAGGTAGATCAGGGCCGCGAGATAGCGCGCGTCGGGCGGCGCGACGATCGGGGTTCGTGTCACGAGGATCAGCGCCAGCAGCAGCGCCGCGCCATAGGCCATTCCCCAGGCGTTGGCCATCGCGGGCGCAAGGCCAGCCCCGCTGTTGCGCCGCGACACCATGTTGCCGAGCGAGAAGAAGAGCGTGCCGAGCGCCGCGAACGCCACACCCTTCAGGGTCGCGGCGTCGAACGCGACGAAGAGGTCGCGGCCGAAGAGGAGCGCCAGCCCCGCGGCCCCGAGCGCCGCCGCGACGAGCGCCCGGCCGGTGATGCGGTCGCCGAAGAAGACGCGCCCGTTGATGGTGTTGTAGACGGTCGCGAGCGAGAAGATCACCGAGACGAGGCCGGACGTGATGAAGGCGGCGGCGTTATAGAAGCAGACGAAGTTCATCGAGAAGAGGCAGACCGCCTGGGCGACGAGCCAGGGGTGATGCCGGCGCGCCGGCACGGCGAGCTTTCCCGAAACCGCGAGCGCGCCGATGACGGCGAGCGCCGCGATGACGAAGCGATAGAAGATCGAGACGAGGACCGGGACCGAACCGACCTGCATCTTGATGGCGATCCACGTCGCGCCCCAGATGAGGACGGTCGCGACGAAGAGGACGGCGTTCTGCATGTTACCTCGTGGTGGGCGGGGAGCGTGGACGAGCGCTGCAAGACGTCTTATCCTCTCGCCATGCCGACGCGTAGCCCGCTTTACGACAGCGATTTTTACGCCTGGAGCCGCGAGCAGGCGGAGCTCTTGCGGAGGGGTGAGCTTGCGCAAGCCGACATCGAGCACATCGCCGAGGAAATCGACAGCATGGGGCGGACGGAGAAGCGCGAGCTTATGAGCCGACTGACGGTGCGGCCCCGAGCGCCGCCGCGACGAGCGCCCGGCCGGTGATGCGGTCGCCGAAGAAGACGCGCCCGTTGATGGTGTTGTAGACGGTCGCGAGCGAGAAGATCACCGAGACGAGGCCGGACGTGATGAAGGCGGCGGCGTTATAGAAGCAGACGAAGTTCATCGAGAAGAGGCAGACCGCCTGGGCGACGAGCCAGGGGTGATGCCGGCGCGCCGGCACGGCGAGCTTTCCCGAAACCGCGAGCGCGCCGATGACGGCGAGCGCCGCGATGACGAAGCGATAGAAGATCGAGACGAGGACCGGGACCGAACCGACCTGCATCTTGATGGCGATCCACGTCGCGCCCCAGATGAGGACGGTCGCGACGAAGAGGACGGCGTTCTGCATGTTACCTCGTGGTGGGCGGGGAGCGTGGACGAGCGCTGCAAGACGTCTTATCCTCTCGCCATGCCGACGCGTAGCCCGCTTTACGACAGCGATTTTTACGCCTGGAGCCGCGAGCAGGCGGAGCTCTTGCGGAGGGGTGAGCTTGCGCAAGCCGACATCGAGCACATCGCCGAGGAAATCGACAGCATGGGGCGGACGGAGAAGCGCGAGCTTATGAGCCGACTGACGGTCCTCCTTCTGCACCTGCTGAAATGGCGCTATCAGGCAGGCAAGCGGGGTCCGAGTTGGGAAGCGAGCATCGCGAACCCACGCGACGATCTCGTCGAGCATCTCGCCGACAATCTGAGCCTCAAGCCTTTGCTGCCGCAGTCGCTGGCGATCGCATACCGAAAAGCCTGCCGCGAGGCGGTGGCGGAGACCGGTCTTCCTTCGGCGACGTTCCCGGAGCCGTGTCCGTGGACGGTGGAGCAGGTGCTGGACGAGGCGTTCTGGCCGGAGTGAGGACGATATCGCTCCGATTGTTAGGCCTTCCAGCAGTCTCGCGAGCTCCGTCTGGCGGCTCACGCCGAGCTTGGCGAAAGCCGACTTAAGATATGTGCGCGCCGTTTCGTATGTGATCCCCAAAGCCGCGGCCGCGACCGAGAGCTTTTCGCCGACGGAGACCTTCGCCGCCAGTTCGGCCTCTTTCTTCGACAGGCGGAACAGCGAACGGAGCAGTTCGAGCTTCGCCAAGGGTTGCGTCTCGGGGTCGGAGATGAAGGCGACGGCCGCAGCCTGTTTCGGTGTGAAGCCGAAATGCGACGAGGAAGGCAGCGGCGCGACAACGACTCCGTAGGGCCGCAGCGAGACCGTGCGGGAGACAACCATGGCGCCGCCGCTCGACAGCGTCGCGCCGCTTCGTTCGGGACGCCAGCGCGCCCCGATGGCGCCGTCGATCAAGCGAGAGAGACGAATATGATCAGCCGGATCGGCTGCGCGGCAGCGACCGGCGCCTTGAAGCGCAAGCCTCCTCGGGACCGCCTTGAGCTTTGGCGCCCGGCGTTCGATATTCCGGACAGCATTTGGCGTCCTGCCCGGCCGGCGGCGTTTCATGGAGCGAACCGATGGGCGTCGAGGGCAAGGATCGCGCGAAGGTGCTCGAGGCGGGCGCAGCCTCGCTTTCGAACCAGCTCGGCGTCGCCGTCCAGAAGCTGAGGCGCAGCTACGGCCTGTCGCTCGCCGATCTCTCGACCCAGTCGGGCGTGGCGAAATCGATCATCTCACAGATCGAGCGCAACGAGACCAATCCGACGCTGGCGACCATCTGGCGCCTCGCCCACGCTCTCGACGTTTCGATCCAGTCGATGCTCGAAGGCGGCGAGGAGGGGCCGTTCATCGAACATCTGGGCCGCGGCGCGACGCCGATCTTCGTCTCCGACGACGGCCTCTGCCGTCTCGCGGTGACCGGCTGGCTGAAGACGGTCGACTGGCTGCAATGGTACGATTTTCAGGCCGAGCCGGGCGGGGTGCTCGAATCGAGCGCGCACGCGCGCGGCTCCGTCGAGTGCATATCGGTCATCGAAGGCGAGCTCGAGGTCGACGTCGGCGGCGCGCTCGAGACCGTGCGGGCGGGCGAGACGGTCCGCTACCGCTGCGACCGGCCGCACCGCATCAAGAACACCGGCGAAACGCCCGCGCATGCGACCATGGTCAACATCCTGAAGGCGGCGATGATCGACTGAGCCATCGCTCCCTTCTCCCGTCGGGAGAAGGGCCGGGGATGAGGGGACCGCGGCCGCTCCTACCTGTCACCCCTGTATCTTGCGCAAAGCCGCACCCCCGGCTCGTATTGTCGCATTGGAATGTGCGGCCTCCCGTGATATTTGTGCGGCGCACAATTCCTCGAAGAGCCGGCATGAGCGCGTTCCATCACGAGACGGTCTTGAGCGTCCATCACTGGACCGACCGTCTCTTCAGTTTCCGCACCACCCGCACGCCCGCCTTCCGCTTCAAGAGCGGGCAGTTCGTGATGATGGGCCTCGAAGGCGACGGCAAGCCGTTGCTCCGCGCCTATTCGCTGGCGAGCGCGCATTACGACGACACGCTCGAATTCTTCTCCATCAAGGTGCCGAACGGCCCGCTGACCTCGCGCCTCCAGCACCTCAAGGAAGGCGACGGGATCATCGTCGGCCGCAAGCCGACCGGCACGCTCGTGATCGACAACCTGCGTCCTGGCCGGGCGCTCTATCTGCTCGGCACCGGCACCGGGCTTGCGCCCTTCCTCAGCATCATCCGCGACCCCGAGGCCTACGAGAAGTTCGACCGCGTCGTCATCGCGCACGGGGTCCGCTGGATCGCCGACCTCGCCTATGGCGAGACCATCCAGGCGCTGGCCGAGGACGAACTCATCGGCGAACTCGCGCGCGAAAAGCTGATCTACTATCCGACCGTCACCCGCGAACCCTTCCGTCACTCCGGGCGGCTCTCGGCGGCGCTCTCGTCCAACAGGCTCGCGACCGACAACGGCCTCGAGCCGATCGATGCGCGCCACGACCGCTTCATGCTGTGCGGCAGCCCGGCCATGCTCGCCGACGTCCGCGTGCTTCTCGACGCGCGCGGCTTCGAGGAAGGCAACCACGGCGAGCCCGGCGACTACGTGATCGAGAAGGCCTTCGTCGACAAGTAGGGCGGATCGCCCGTTCCTGTACGGCGGCGTCGCCGACGCCGCCTGCGCGGCCCTTGTAGGGCGGCGTCGCTGACGCCGCCTGCGCGGTCGGCGACCGCGCCTACAGCGCTGCGGACCCTTGTAGAACGCCCATCGCGACGCCGGCCGCACCCATGAGGACGACCACGGCGAGCGGCGGCGCGCCCCAGGCGACGAGCGCGGCGAAGCCGGCGGCGGCGAGCGCGAAATCGGCCGCCCCGTGCACCGCGCTCGTCCACACCGGATCGTAGAGCGCCGAGGCGAGGAGGCCGACCACCGCTGCGTTGACCCCCGCCATGGCGTCGCGCGCACGGGTCCCGGCGGAGAGCGCGCGCCAGAACGGCAGCGCGCCCGCGACGATGAGAAGGCCCGGCGCGAAGATCGCGACCAGCGCCAGCGCCGCGCCGAGCGGGCCTCCCGGCGCGTGCGCCGTCGCGCCGAGGTAGGCGGCGAAAGTGAAGAGCGGTCCCGGAACCGCCTGCGCCGCGCCATAGCCCGCGAGAAAAGCGCCGTCGGAGACAAAGCCCGGATCGACGACGCCGGCGCGCAGGAGCGGCAGCACGACGTGGCCGCCGCCGAAGACGAGCGCGCCCGAGCGAGTGATCGCGGCGAGGAAGGCGAGCGCCGGCGCCTGTCCCGGCAGAAACGACAGCGCGAGCAACGCGGCGAAGGCGACGAGGCAGAGCGCGCCCGTCTTCGCGCCGACCGGCGAGCGCCCCGCTTCGAGCGCCCCGCCGGCGGGCGTCCTGAGCGCAACGGCCCCTGCAAGCGCGCCCGCGAGGATCGCCGCGATCTGGCCCGCGCCGCCGGGCAGGACTGCGGTCAGCGCGACGGCTACGACGGCGATCGCGGTACGCGGCGCATCGGGCGCGAGGCTGCGCGCCATGCCGAGCACGGCCTGCGCCACGACCGCGACGGCGACCAGCTTCAAGCCGTGCAGGAGCCCCTGCCCCGCCGGCCCGTCGAGCGCGCCCGCGACGGACGCAAAGAGCGTCAGAGCGACCGCCGAGGGCGCCGTGAAGCCGACCCATGCGGCGAGGCCGCCTGCCAATCCGGCGCGCGTGAGCCCTATGGCGAAGCCGGTCTGGCTGCTGGCGGGTCCGGGAAGAAACTGGCACAAGCCCACGAGGTCGGCGTATTCGCGCTCGTCGAGCCAGCCGCGCTTCGTCACGAACTCGCGGCGGAAATAGCCGAGATGGGCGACCGGGCCGCCGAAGCTCGTGAGGCCGAGGCGCAGAAAGACGCGCAGCACTTCGAGCGCGCTTCCGCTTGCTTTCCCGGGGCCGATTTCCGCCGTCGTCACCGCTTGTCCCGTTTCGCCGCAAACGCCAGATCGCGAAGCATAGCGCCGGCTTCGACGATTGTCGGCGCTTCAGCCCTTACGCGCGAGCGTGGCGCGCCACCCTGTCCTGGATACGATCGGCGCCGAGGCGACGATCCGTCATTGCTTGCTTGCAGGCGATTCTCACGCGAAAGAACATTGATCTCAAGGACGGCCCTATCGGGCCGCCGCCGGAGGCGGTGCGCCTTCGGCGCATCCTTGACATCAAGGTTTTTTCGCGCTCCCGCTCCGCCAAGCAAACAATGGCGACTTCCGCGTACTGGGTCGCGTCGTAGGCGCTGAGACAGGCTTTGCGCGGCGCGGTCTTCCGAGTATCGTTGTAAAATGAACGCCCGATCGCCTTCCAGCTGCTTCATCGCCCCGCCGCGCCCGCGCGGGACGAGGGTCGCGTTCGTCGCCGTCGCGCTGACGTTCGCCTCGCTTGTGCCCGCCGACGCGCAGTCGGTGATCATTCAGGGCTGGCTCGCCGCCAACACCGAGTGCAAGGGCGGCGTGCCCGACGAACCCAAGACGCAGAAGGCGTGCAAGCTGCGCGACGCGCTGAACGACAAGCTGAAGCGCCGCAAGTGCGAGTACCACGAAGACGGCGACTGGTGGCGCTGCCCGCACTGAGGCCGTCATGCCCCCCTTCTCCAGCTTTGCTGGGGAAGGTGTCGCCGAAGGCGACGGATGGGGTGCGGCGAGCAGGTCGCATCGGCTTGCAGGCTTGCTCCCCCTTCGTGCCAGCTTCACCGACATCGAAGCAGCGGGCCGCAGCCCATCCGGCCGGCTCCGCCGTCCACCTTCCCCAGCTTCGCTGGAGAAGGGGCGCACAAAAAGCGACCTACGCCGCCGCGGCGAGTCTCCCCGCGATCGTCTTCTGCAGCTTCTCGAGATCGGCGGCGAAGAGGCGGATGCCGTCGGAGAGTTTCTCCGTCGCCATCTGGTCTTCGTTCAGCATCCAGCGGAAGCCCTTCTCGTCGAGCGAGATTTTTTGCGGCGCCGGGCCGGGCTTGGCCGGGTCGAGCTGGCGTGGCAGCGCGCCGTCGTCCTTCGACAGCGCCGTCAGGAGTTCGGGCGAAATCGTCAGCCGGTCGCAGCCCGCGAGCGCCTCGATCTCGCCGGGGTTGCGGAACGACGCGCCCATGACGACGGTCTTGTAGCCGTAGGTCTTGTAATAGGCGTAGATCATGCGCACCGATTTCACGCCGGGATCGGTGTCGGCGGTGAACGGCCCCTGCCCCGCGTGGACGTGCCAGTCGAGGATGCGGCCGACGAAGGGCGAAACGAGAAACGCGCCCGCTTCCGCCGCGCCCACCGCCTGCGCCAGCGAGAACATCAAGGTCATGTTGCAGTCGATCCCGTCGCGCTGAAGCGAGCGCGCAGCTTCGATGCCCTCCCAGGTCGAGGCGAGCTTGATGAGGATGCGGTCGTGGCCGATGCCGCGCTCCTTGTAGAGGCCGATCAGCTTCAAGGCCTTGGCGATCATCGCTTTGGTGTCGAACGAGAGATCCGCGTCGACCTCGGTGGAGACGCGGCCCGGCACGATCTTCAAGATCTCCGTGCCGAAATTGACCGCGACGCGGTCGGTGACGTCGCCGACCGGCGCGCGCGTCTTGCGGCCCCACTCGATCGCTTCGTCGACGAGGCGCGCATAGGCCGGAATGGCCGACGCTTTCAGGATCAGCGACGGATTGGTGGTCGAGTTGGTCGGCTTGAAATCGCGGATCGAATCCATGTCGCCGGTGTCGGCGACGACGGTGGTCATGGTCTTGAGCTGATCGAGCTTGGAGGGCATGGCGAGGCTCCCGGGCGGGCGATGGCGGGCGGACTGTCGCTTGGGCGCATGTCATTTTCAAGCCGCGCCGACCGTCTCGCTCAACGCCCGGGCGGTCGGCTTTGTTCAAGCATGCGCCCGCGTCGATCGGATCGAACGACCCCAGCGCCGATTGGCGGCGCCTCCCCGTGTGACCGGCGTCACATTGTTGCTTACAACTTCGCGGTAGTGTGAGGGCAGCGGTTTCGTGAGGCCGAGATGGTGTCTCGTCGCACTTTCCTTCAATCGGGCGCCGCAGCCTTTGGGGCTTGGGCGTTCGGCGCCTCGCCGGTTCGCGCGGACGACGCCCCCGGGATCTCGGATACCGAAATCAGGATCGGCCAGACGATGCCCTACACAGGGCCTCTGTCGGCTTACGGGCTGGTCGGCAGAACCGACGCCGCCTATTTCGACATGGTCAATGAATTGGGCGGAGTGAACGGACGAAAGATCCGTCTCATAAGCCTCGACGACGAGTACGATCCCGCGAAAACCGTCGAGCTGACCCGACGATTGGTGGAACGGGAAAAGGTCGCCTTCATATTCAACAGTCTCGGCACCTGGACCAACGGGGCGACCCGAGCCTACCTGAACGTCAATGAGGTGCCGCAGCTGTTCGTCGCCAGCGGCGCCGAAATGTTCGCCGACCAGGAGCGCTTTCCGTGGACCATGGGATGGCAGCCGAGCTATCAGACCGAGGCGAGCATTTTCGGCGGCCACATCCTCGCATCGAAGCCGGACGCCAGGATCGGCGTGCTCTACCAGGACGACGCCTTCGGCCGGGACTACATGATCGGCCTGAAACGGGGCCTCGGCGCCAATCGTTCGGCAATGATCGTCAAGTGCGTCACTTATGAAACCGGGGATTCGTCGGTCGACTGGCAGGTCGCGAGCCTTTTCCGGGCGGGCGCCGACGCGTTTCTGATCGTCGCGGTGCAGGAGATCGCCGAGCTGGCGATCCACGCCGCCTTCGACCTCGGCTGGAAGCCCGTTCGATACCTGGCGGGGATCTCACAGGCCATCTCCGCGACGATGACGCCGGCGGGCCGCGAGAAGCTGAAGGGCGCGATCACCGCCGTCTACGACAAGGATCCGACCGACGCGCGCTGGCGGAACGACGCGGGCTTTGCCCAATATTGCAAGTTCGTCGCAAAATACATGTCGCCGGACGTTCAGGACAGCGCCATCGCGGTGAACGGCTTCGGCGTCGCCGCGACCATGGCGCATGTGTTGGCCCAATGCGGCGACGACCTGTCGCGCAGAAACATCATGTTTCACGCCACACATATAAACGGCCTGGAATTGCCGATGCTGTTGCCGGGCGTGAAAATCCTTACGTCTCCGCGCAGCTATCACCCGATACGACAGATGGAGCTCGCCTCGTTCAATGGCGCGAGCTGGGAATTGTTTGGTCAGTTGCTTGGCGAGCAGACCGACGATTCCGGTTTTGCATCGTCGTCGGCCGAGAGCGTCGAGCAGAGGTAGCGGGCGATGGTTTTTTATTTCTATTTCTATTTCGATTTCTCTCTATTTCATTTCGATGACACGCCCGTCTTTCCCTCTTTGGTCGCCCATTTCGCCCATTTCGGTGACACGCCCGTCTTTCCCCTTTTCCGTGGTCGCGCGACGAGGCCGCACAGCTACCTACAACAAAAGCTTGCAGTCTTATCGATGCTGTTCTACGTTTGTTCTCAATGGGCGAACGAGACGCGCAAAGCGCACCCCACCCATCGACCGCCCGTGTGTTGCTCGAAAAGGTTACGTCATGGCCAATTGCGCGCTCAGGAGGAAACGATGCGACCGGAAGCGAAGCGCGAAGTCAGTCGGGCGCTCGGTGCGGCGTCAGGCGGAAAGGTGCGGGGCTCCGTCTTCGCGAGGAGCGAAGCGACGTGGCGATCCAGACCGCCGCCTCCGACAACCGGCGGATGCTTGCGTGGGAACGGCTCGAAGCCCGGCGCGTCAGCCACTGGATCGCTTCGCTCACGCTCGCGATGACGGCCGTGAGAGCTTATCGCTTGGCAGTTACAATCGCCCGATTTACGGTGACACGCCCGTCTTTCCCCTTTTCCGTGGTCGCGCGACGAGGCCGCACAGCTACCTACAACAAAAGCTTGCAGTCTTATCGATGCTGTTCTACGTTTGTTCTCAATGGGCGAACGAGACGCGCAAAGCGCACCCCACCCATCGACCGCCCGTGTGTTGCTCGAAAAGGTTACGTCATGGCCAATTGCGCGCTCAGGAGGAAACGATGCGACCGGAAGCGAAGCGCGAAGTCAGTCGGGCGCTCGGTGCGGCGTCAGGCGGAAAGGTGGGGGGCTCCGTCTTCGCGAGGAGCGAAGCGACGTGGCGATCCAGACCGCCGCCTCCGACAACCGGCGGATGCTTGCGTGGGAACGGCTCGAAGCCCGGCGCGTCAGCCACTGGATCGCTTCGCTCACGCTCGCGATGACGGCCGTGAGAGCTTATCGCTTGGCAGTTACAATCGCCCGGAAAGTTAGGCGCAAAGCTTTGAAAAGTCTCAATCCGCGCCCGGGTTTTTGGGGCAGGCGAGACCCCGGCGCGGTCGCCGCGCGCCCGTCACGGACTTGCCGAGGCTGGGGCGGGCGCCGGCGATCCCCTCCCGTCGGGCGGACGGGGGCTCGCGCTCGGCTTCGGGCAAGCAGGCCCGCGGCAAATGGCGCATACGCCCGGAAATTCCGGCGCAAGGTCTTGAAAAGGCTCAATCCGCGCCCGGGTTTTCGGGAGACGCCAGCCGCCCGCGCGGCCGCCGCGCGCCCGTCACGGACCTGCCGAGGATCGGGTGGGCGCCGGCGATCCGCCCCCGCCCGGCAGACGGAGGCGCGCGGCAGACTGCGGGCAAGCAGGCCCCCGGCAGGTCGATCATCTGCCCGGAGATTCCCGCACAACGCGTTGAAAACCCTCAATCCGCGCCCGGGTTTTTGGCGGACGCCAGCCCCAGGCGCGGCCGCCGCGCAGCCGTCACTGACCTGCCGAGGACGCGGCGGGCGCGGGCGCAGGCGGAGCGGCTGCGGGAGCCGCGAGCGGGGCGACCTGAACCGAAGCCGCGGCGGCCGAGCCCGGCGCGGCGACGATCGCATTCGGCGCGGCGTTCGGGTCCTGGTACTGCATGGCGTCGATGGTCGAGACCGCGCCCGCATCCTCGGGGCGCGGGGCGTTCACTTTCAAACCGATCGCGCCGATCACCTCGGCCGAATTGGCGAAGACCGCATGGTTGATGAAGCGGTCGGCCGCCGAATAGGCGCTGACGTCCACGACCTTCGCGCCCGCGGCCTCGATCTCGGCCCGATCCTCGGGCTTGGCGGCGTCGATGGCGCCGACCCGCTGGCGGGAGCTTGCGAGGAAGCTCGAGACCGAGAGCGCCCGGTCGTTCGGGGTCGCGAACACGGTCACGTCGGCCGGACGAATGCGCGCCATCTGCGACGAAAACACCGTCATGTCGATGTCGGGCGAGGCGAGGATCACTTCGCCGAGATGGCCGTCGAGCGTCCGGTCGCCGGCGATCGCCGATTCGCGCAACGCCTCCATGCTGAGCCAGCCGCCCATCGAATGGGCGAGAATGTGGATCTTGCCGACGCCCGGCGTCTGGCCGACCTCGCGCAGCAGCGCTTCGAGCGCGTCGCGCGAGGCGGTGGCGCTGTCCTTGTCGTAGCCGTAGCCGAGGAGGTCGCTCTTCGACGGCCAGGTGAAGAGGACGGTCACGCCGCCGAAGCGCATGTCGGCCGCGATCTGCGTCGCGCGCAGCCGCGCCTCCTCGTAGCTCGTGTTGTAGCCGTGGACGAACACCAGCACGTCGCGGTTGACGCCGACACGGCCCGAAATATGCGAGGCGAGTTCGGCGCGGAACTCATCCTCGTCGAGGTCGCGTTCGCCGGCGAGCGCGATGTCGTCGCGGCCGTTCGCCCTGCCCCACAGCGGCTCCTCGATCGAGCCCGCGTGATGGCCGGCGGGCACCGTCATGGTGGCGAGCGCATAGCGCGCATCCGCCGCCTGCTCGCGCGAGGCGGGCCCGGTCTCGCCCTTGCGGGTCGAGGCGACGAACACCTGCACCGGGCGCGGCCGTTCGGGCGCGTAAGCCGTCGCGAACGGCGAGAGACCGCCGTTATAGTCGCCGACGCTGTCGAGGTCGGGGCCGACGCATCCGGCAAGCGCAAGCGCCAACGCGACCGCCGCGGCGAGCCTCGGCGCCGACATTGCCCGCTGGCTCTGGCCGCGCGGCGGAGCGTGCATCGAGTGCCCTTTAACCCTTTGTTAACCCGCATATATTTGCGCGACATTCCCCTTGCGGCGCAATTCGTCGCGG
Organism: uncultured Alphaproteobacteria bacterium; assembly: GCA_963829505.1. Lineage (GTDB taxonomy): Bacteria > Pseudomonadota > Alphaproteobacteria > Rhizobiales > Beijerinckiaceae > Roseiarcus. The sequence continues at coordinate 387,738 of CAWHIL010000003.1, read as the reverse complement.
CCTCATGCGGCGCCGGTATGGCGACAATGAGACGTGGGGCGTCGAACGCCTCTGCGAACCTCGGCGCCAAACGTCGCAGGCGGCCTTCAGTGGAGTGTCGTCACGCCGTGCATCTGCAGCGCCTCGATGACGCCGTCGAAGATCAGCCCGACGCCGATCGCCGACACGAAGAAGCCGACGATGCGCGTCGCCGCGTCGATGCCCAAGGGTCCAAGCAGCTTCGTCAGCCGGTCGGCATAGGCGAGGCAGACATAGGTCACCAGCATGGTCGCCACGATCGCCGCGGCGATGGCGGCGAAGGACAGGATCTCGGCCCCCGAACGCTCGATCGTCGCGGTCATGCCGATGATGGTGGCGATCGCGCCGGGGCCGAACATGAGCGGCATGGCGAGGGGCACGAAGGCGATGTCGGCGTTGGGATCGGCCGTGTCGGCGCCCGCGACGCCGGCGCCCTTCTGGGGCGTGAAGAGCTCGAACCCGATCTTCATGAGGATGATGCCGCCGACCACCCGCACCATGGCGAGCGGCACGCCGAAGACGCGCAGGATCAGGGCGCCGAAAACGAGGAAGAAGAACGACAGCAGGAGAGCGTAGAGGCACGCCTTCATCGCCACCTGGCGGTGGGTCGCGGCGTCCTTGCCGATAAGAAGCTGAAGGTAGACCGGCAGGACTTCGAGCGGATTGATGATGGCGAGCAGCGTCGTGAACGTGCCCACGAACAGCGACAGTTCCTTGTGCATGGCGCCCCGGCGGTTTCGCTTCCCCTAGCAAGGGGCGCGTCCTCCGCGCAACGTCCGCGCCTGAGGCTCGGGCTAGGGCGGCGCTTACGCGGCAGCCGACGGCGTATCGACCGCCTGCGTCTCCTCGAGGCGCGCCAGAGGGCGGCGCGGCGCCGGTGGATGGACCGGATCGGCGCCCGTGTGTCCCGCGCGCTCGGCGAGCTTTCCTTCGAGCCACGCCGGCAGGAACGCCTCGAGCCACGCCGCCACCCGGCCGTCGTGCTGGAACCAGCCGCTGAGATGCCCGGGCCGTTGCTCGGCCCCCGGGCGCACGAGTCGCTCGGCGCCGCGCAGCGTCCATTTGCACATCATGTGGTAGGTCACTTCGGGATGGAACTGCAGAGCCACCGCGCGAGAGGAGCGGAAGCCCTGGCTCGGAAAGGTCTCGCCGCCCTCCGCCAGAAGCTCGGCGCCCCGGGGCAAGTCGAAGCCGTCGGAGTGCCATTGGTAGACGAAGCGGGGAAAGGGCTCGGCGCAGAGACCGTCTCCGGCGGGCGTCGGCCGGATCGGGAAATAGCCGATCTCGCTGCGCTTGTCGTCGTAGCTGAATACGCGCGCGCCGAGCTTCTTCGCCAGCATCTGCGCGCCGAGGCAGACGCCGAGAAAGGGCTTCTTCTCGGCGAGCGGGACTTCGAGCCAGTCCGTCTCGCGCCTGACCCAGTCGAGGTCGTCGTTGGCGGACATCGGGCCGCCGAACACGATCGCCCCGTCATGGTCCGCGAGCGTCTGCGGCAACGGGTCGCCGCACGGCGGACGGCGAATATCGAGACGCGCGCCCATCGCCCGCAGCATGAGTCCCACCCGCCCCGGGGTCGAATGCTCCTGATGCAGAACGACCAGCACCTTTGGGCGACGAGCGACACCCGTCATCGTTTCTCCTCTTGCCCCGCGGCCCCACGCAGACCCTGTCGAATTGCGACTATAGCCTCGCAAGTTCCGCGCCGGAAGCAGCCTCGCGCATGGAAAAGCGCGCGGGGGAGCCACTCGAGCACTGCTTGCTTTCGCGAAACGAGCCCGATATGAAGCCGCTCTTGGCCCTAAGCTCCCATCGTCTAGTGGCCCAGGACGTCGCCCTCTCACGGCGAAAACAGGGGTTCGAGTCCCCTTGGGAGCGCCAGTCTCAATCGACGAGACGGGGCCCTTGCAGTTGGCTCAGCGATCGTGTCCCAAGGCGTGGTGTAACAGCGGGGCCATGCCTATCTCCGGCTGAGCCGGGTCGTCATGCTGCCACTGCGGGCAGGATGAGAATGGGATTATCGCTGACGGGTGCGATGGTTTCCAGCGTCATGTATCGGGCGCGCTGCACGGCCCATTCGTCATTTTGCTCCATCAGGATGGCTCCCACGAGGCGGATGATGGCGTCGTCATTTGGGAAGATTCCGACGACGTTGGTTCGCCGCTTGATTTCGCCATTGGGACGCTCGATGGGATTGGTCGAACTGATCTTGTCCCAGTGCTCCCTGGGGAAGTCCATGAAGGCGAGCACGTCGACTTCGGCCTCGTCGAGGAGGGCTGCGAGCTTGGGCAGCTTTGCGCGCAGCTGATCGGCGACGTTGCGCCACTGCTTCTTGGCGGCTTCGGGCGTGGCCTGCGCGAAGGCCGTGGCGATGAAGGCCGAGACGACGCGGCGGCCGCTCTTGCTGGCGTGGGCGAGCGCGTTGCGCATGAAGTGGACGCGGCAGCGCTGCCACGAGGCGCCGAGAACCTTGGCCGTGGCGGCCTTCAGGCCCTCGTGGGCGTCGGAGATGACGAGCTTGACGCCGCGCAGGCCGCGCCGCGCGAGGTTGCGCAGGAACTCGTCCCAGAACGTCGCGGCTTCCGAGGGGCAGATGTCGAGGCCGAGCACCTCGCGCCGGCCGTCGCCGTTGACGCCGATGGCGATCGCCACGGCGGTCGAGACAATGCGTCCGCCCCGCCGCACCTTCAGATAGGTGGCGTCGAGCCAGACGTAGGGCCAGTCGCCTTCGATCGGGCGGCCGAGGAACGGTTTGACCTTGTCGTCGATCTCCTCGCACAGCCGGCTGACCTGGCTCTTCGAGATGCCGTCCATGCCCATGGCGCGCACGAGGTCGTCGACCGAGCGGGTCGAGACGCCCTGGACGTACGCCTCCTGCACCACCGCCGCGATGGCCTTCTCGGCCAGTCGGCGCGGCTCGAGAAAGCTCGGAAAATAGCTGCCCCTGCGCAGTTTGGGGATGCGCAGCTCGACCGTGCCAGCCCGCGTCTCCCAGTCGCGGTCGCGATAGCCGTTGCGCTGGGCGAGGCGGTCGGGCGAGCGCTCTCCGTGCGCCGCCCCCGTTCGGCTCTCGACGTCCAGCTCCATCAGCCGCTGGGCCGCAAAGCCGATCATCCGGCGCAGGAAATCCGCGTCCGGGGTCTTCTCCAGAAGAGACTGAAGCGCCATTCTCTCGTCGGTCATCGTCGTGTTCCTCGGTTGCGTTGTGATTCGCAACCCGACTCTAACCGGGGAATAGGCGATGACCGCCGCAAGCCGCTCGCTCGCTACGGCGCTATTGGGGAGCGCGCTTCGCGAGCGGCTTGCTCCCGCAGAGCTACACCACCAGTTGGGACACGACCGGCTCAGCCTCGCCGGAGTTTCAACGCCCGACCCCGCCAAACTCCGCTCCACCTCGTCCTCGCACGCTTCGATGCCCCGGCAAGCGCCTCTCCGCCGTCGCTTGGAGCAGACCCGGCGCGAACCAGCGCCGTGGCGTTGCGATCTTCGGGTGAAGTCGCGAAATAGTTAATGCGCCCCGCCCCATGTTAAGCATCGCCGCTCGACTGGCCGGTTGCCGTTGAGACACATTCTCTGGTTGTTAGAATTGGCGAAATAAAGCTGCGGAATCAAATACGATCACGCCACGTCCAAACAGGGGCCGCTTCTAGCAAGCAGCCAGCTCTTCAAGCTATGACAACCGTCCGGTTGCGGCCAAAAAGGAAGAAACTCGCTTGCGTTTACCTTCTCCGTCAAAGTCAGCACTTGCCGTCTTGCCAGGTCCGGCCTAAGTTACCGGCGTTTACTCATAGGGTGGGGACCCAATGACAAGGGGACTGTATCGGACCGGGCTCGGCTCGGTGATGGTTGAGAACAATGATGAAGAGGCGCCGCTAACTTGGGACAGGTACGTTACGGCAGGCTATGAGCCTTCCCTGGACGTGCTGCCGACGCAGGAGCAATATTACTTCGGTATGCTCCACGCCGGCACGGTGGCGCTGGACGATAAGATCCGCCAGTTCCGCGAAACACACAGGCCCGAAGGGCTGCGGAACGTGTGGAAGCGCCTGGGGCTGAACTAGACGCCAAGCAGAGGGGGAGCGAAAGCTTCCCCTCACACGTCCAGGTTCGCCACGCTCAGCGCATTCTCCTGGATGAACTCACGGCGCGGCTCGACCACGTCGCCCATCAGTTTGACGAAGATGTCGTCGGCGTCGTCGTGGTTCTTCACCTGCAGGAGGGAGCGGGCCTCGCGGTCGAGGGTCGTCTCCCAGAGCTGATCCTTGTTCATCTCGCCGAGACCCTTGTAGCGCTGGATCGCCACGCCCTTGCGCCCCGCGGCGTTCACCGCCTCGAGGAGGCCCGACGGACCGGAGACGGGCGTCTCGTCGCCACGGCGAATGAAGATCGCGGGCCCCGCGAACGCCTCGGTCAGGGGCCTTGCATGCTCGGCAAGCCGCCGTGCGTCAGCCGAGGCGATCAGGCCCGCATCGAGGATCGCCGCCTGACGCACGCCGCGCACCTCGCGCGTCAGCACATAGCCGCCGGCATCGACCCGGCCGGTCCACAGGCGCTCGGTCTCTTCGGCGACCGCGTTCATCCGGTCGGCGAGCGCCGCCGCACGCCCAGGTCCTTCCGGGTCGTCGGCGGTCGCGAGCGGCCTCAAGGCGCCGCCAAGCGCAGCCTGCTCGACGGCCGCCCGATTGTAGCGCGAATGCAGCCCGGCCAGCAGGCGGCGCATGGCGCGCGCCTCCTCGACGAGGGCGCGGAGATCGGCGCCGGCGCGCACTTCGCCGCTCGCCAGCCGGAGCGAAGCCCCTTCGAGGCCCGCTTCGATCAGGTAGTCGTCGAGCGCCCGCTCGTCCTTCAGGTACTGCTCGGACTGGCCGCGCTTGATCTTGAAGAGCGGCGGCTGGGCGATGAACAGGTAGCCGTTCTGAATGATCTGCGGCATCTGGCGAAAGAAGAACGTCAGCAGAAGCGTGCGGATGTGCGAGCCGTCGACGTCGGCGTCGGTCATGATGATGATCTTGTGGTAGCGGAGCTTGTCGATGTTGAATTCGTCACGCCCGATGCCAGCGCCGAGCGCGGTGATGAGCGTGCCGACCTGTTCGGACGACAGCATCTTGTCGAAGCGCGCGCGCTCGACGTTGAGGATCTTTCCCCGCAGGGGGAGCACGGCCTGATATTCGCGGTTGCGGCCCTGCTTGGCGGTGCCGCCCGCGGAGTCGCCCTCGACGATGAAGATTTCAGACTTCGCCGGATCGCGCTCCTGGCAGTCGGCGAGCTTGCCCGGCAGGCTTGCGATGTCGAGCGCGCCCTTGCGACGGGTGAGCTCGCGCGCCTTGCGCGCGGCCTCGCGCGCCTGCGCCGCCTCGACCACCTTACCCACGACGACCCGCGCCTCGGCCGGATGCTCCTCGAACCATTGCGCGAGAAGTTCGTTCACCAGCCCCTCGACGACGGGCCGCACTTCCGAGGAGACGAGCTTGTCCTTGGTCTGCGACGAGAATTTCGGATCGGGACACTTGACGGAGAGCACGCAGGTCAGCCCCTCGCGGCAATCGTCGCCGGAAAGATCGACTTTCTCCTTCTTGAGAAGCCCCGAGCTTTCCGCGTAGCCGACGACCTGTCGGGTGAGCGCGCTTCTGAGACCGATAAGATGCGTGCCGCCGTCGCGCTGCGGGATGTTGTTGGTGAAGGGCAGCACGTTCTCGTGGTAGCTGTCGTTCCACCACAGCGCCGCCTCGACGCCGATGCCGTCGCGCTCGCCTCTGATCAGGATCGGCGCGGCGATGAGCGGCGTCTTGGCGCGATCGAGATAGCGCACGAAGGCCTCGAGGCCGCCCTCGTAGAAGAGCACCTCGCGCTTCGGCTCGGCCTTGCGCGTATCGGCGAGCACGATGTGGACGCCCGAGTTCAGGAAGGCGAGCTCGCGCAGGCGATGCTCGATGGTCGCATAGTCGAACTCGATCATCGAGAAAGTTTCGGTCGACGGCCAGAACGTGACCTCGGTGCCGCGCTTCGGCTCGCCGTCGACGATCGGCCCGGGCCCGACGACCTTCAGGGGGGCGACCGCGTCGCCGTTGGCGAATTCGACCTCGTGCTCGAGCCCGTCGCGCCAGATGCGCAAGAGGAGACGGGTCGAAAGCGCGTTGACGACCGAGACGCCGACGCCGTGCAGGCCGCCTGACACCTTGTAGGAATTGCGGTCGAACTTTCCGCCGGCGTGGAGCTGGGTCATGATGACCTCGGCCGCCGACACGCCCTCCTCCTCGTGAATTCCGGTCGGGATGCCGCGTCCGTCGTCGGTGACGGTGCACGAGCCGTCGGCGCTCAAGGTCACGGTGACGAGGCGCGCGTGGCCCGCCAGCGCCTCGTCGATGGCGTTGTCGACCACCTCGTAGATCATGTGGTGCAGGCCGGAGCCGTCGTCGGTGTCGCCGATGTACATGCCGGGGCGCTTGCGCACCGCGTCGAGGCCCCTCAGCACCTTGATCGAATCCGCGCCATAGGAGTTGCTCGCCCCGTCGCCATGGCGGGCGTGACCCTTGAATTCCTCGTTCAATCGATGAGCCTTTTTCGTCGGGATTGTTCGACGCGACAGTCCGAGATTCGCGAACGCCGGCCACCTTAACAATTCGAGGCCGAATATGCACGCTCAAAGCGCCCCGCGAGGCCCATCCCGAAGGCCGCCGCACGATCTCCTCAACCTTATGATATTTAGTAAGATTTCCCGTCTTTTCCAGAGGCGGCCGCCGCATGGCCGCGGGCGGACGCCAATTCGGCCCGGGCGGCGGCGCGCAGCATGGCGAGATCGCTCGAGATCGGGCACAGTTTGAAGCCGAGCGCGGCCATCGCGGCGGCGTCGGCGCCGCCGAGACAATACATCCCCGCAAATTTGCCGTGGGCCCGGACACGGGCGACGATCTCGCCGGCCGCCGCCATCGCCGCCGCCCCTCGTGGTTCGAGCGATCTGCCGCCGCTCAGCGCGATCGAGAGGTCCGACGGCCCGACGAACACGCCGTCCACGCCATCGGCTGCGAGAATATCGTCGAGCGCGTCGAGCGCCGCCCGGGTCTCGATCATCGCGATCGTCCGCGCCATGACGTTGGCGGCGCGGAAATAGGCCGGCGCGTCGAGGCCGCTCAGCGCCAGCGCGGCCCGCGGCCCCCACGACCGCTCGCCGAGCGGCGGATATTTGGTGAAGCTGACGAGCGCGTCGGCGTCGGCGCGGCTGTTGATCATGGGCGCGATGACGCCCGCCGCGCCCGCGTCGAGGAGCCGGCTCGCGAGCGCAAAATCGCCGACCGGCACGCGGACGATCGCCGGCAGGCCGGCGAGCGCGACCGAAAGGATCGCCCGCGAGGCCCCAGCGAAGTCGAGCGCGCCGTGCTGCATGTCGAGAACGACCGCGTCGAAGCCTTCGCGCGCCAGCGTTTCGGCGACCCCCGCCTCGTTCAGTCCGACCCAGGCTGCGAACATCGGCGCGTCCGCCGCGAGAGACGCCGCCAGCTTTCCGACCACCGCTTCCGACATCAGCGCTCCTCAATCCCCGATCTTCGCCAAGCCCGAACGATCCTTACGGCGAGTTCATTTGAATTTCATCCTCCGCGCGATCATCTGGGGGCCGTCAGCTAAGCCTGACCCGGAGCGATACCCTTGGCTCCGGCAGTCCGAAGGCTCCAACCCCTGCCCTCGGACTTCCTAGAAGACGCGGCCGCATCCCCTTCGGCCGCGTCTTTTTTTGCTTCACGTCCTTTTTACGCGCATTCGGTCGATTGGCGGGCGGCGGCGCCATCAACTTTTCACGGCTTGGTTCTCTAATGCCCCGTCCGGCGGCTTCAGCACGGACGACTCCAGGGAGATTGGAATGCCCTCGCCCATTCGCGCCTCGCTCGCCGGCCTTGTCCTCGCCGCCACGCTCGCTTCCGTCGCAAACGCCCAGACGGCGGCGCCTGCCCCGAGCACCGTCGGCGGCCCCATGGCGCCCGGCGCCGCCGCTCACGGAATGCCGGAAGCCTACATGCGCCGCTGGCTCGACTTTCGCGCCTCGATGCTCGACGCCAAGCTCGCCGGCCTCAAGGCCGGCCTCAAGCTGAACCCGGACCAAGAGAAGCTCTGGGGGCCGTTCGAGGCGGCGGTGCGCAATTTGGCCGCAATGCGCACGGCCCGCATGCAGAAGGCGCTCGAAGGCGCCGCGAAGATGGAGTCCGACGGAGAGGACCCGGACATGGGCGCTCCGCCGCTTTCGCCGCTCGACCGTCTCGACATGATGGCGACGCGCATGGTCGACGTCGGCCAGGCGCTGAAGGGGGTCGCCGACACGGCCAAACCCCTCTACGCCAGCCTCGACGACGAGCAGAAGCGGATGTTCGGCGTCCTGTCGCACGAGATGATGATGATGGGCCGCGGCCATCGCGGCGGCGACATGGGCGGGCGCGATATGGGCGGGCGTGACATGGGCCCGCCTCGCCATCGCGACGAGTCCGACATGGGGCCGCCTCCGCGTCACGGGCACGACGAAGAGGACATGGATTCCGAAGACGAGGAGTGACGGCTGAAGGTTAAAAGGCTGTCGTTGCGCGGCGCGGCCGGTCTGGCGCAGACTTGGCTGGCCCGTCGCGGGCAAGGGAGGAGCCGATGATCGCGCACGTCAAGGCGCACGCGCCGCTCGACGTCTACGCCACGACGGTCGCCGGCGACTGGATCGACTACAACGGCCACATGAACGACGCGGCCTACGCGCTCGTCTTCAGCCGCTCGGTCGATGCGCTCATGGACCGGATCGGCCTCGACGCCGCGGCGCGCCGGGGCGGCGGGCGGAGCCTCTTCACGCTGCAGATGATGCTCCACTATTTCCGCGAGGCGCGCGAGGGTCAGTCCCTCGCCGTCTCCTGCCGGGTCATCGAGCACGACGACAAGCGCCTGCGCGTCTGGCTCGAGGTCTTCAATGCCGCGGGCGAACGGCTCGCCGCCTCCGAGCAGCTCCTCCTGTCGGTCGCCATGAGCGAGGGTCGCCCCCGGGCCGCCCCCTGGAGCTTCGAGACGCGGGCCGCGCTCGACGCGCTCCAGAAGCTGCACGGCGGAACGCCTCCCCCGCCCGAGGCAGGCGCCGGCGTCAGCCTCGCCCGCAAGGGCTGACGCGCCCCCCTTCGGTTTCACGACAGGATAGTTTTGCTTGCGGAACTGACGGCATTTTTCCATCGGGCGGCTCGTCCTCGCATTCAGCCTCCGGGGCGCTGCGTCCAATCCAGGGATTTCCTTAAGAACAGAATAACATGGAAGTTGATACAGGAAAAGAGAAAGTTTGCAGACCCTTGAAAAGTGGCATGTTTTCTCGGGTGCTCTCGCGCCTCCGCCGGGGCGGATAAGCGTCGGGAAAACCCTTACGCCGACCCTCCGGCAGCGGGACAGGCTGTTGTACGCTGTACATAGGTTCAAATAACAGGGAGGATTTTTGTCAGGAACAGGGAGGATTTTGGACTGATCAGGGATAGTTTTGCTTCGAACAGGGGGCCTTTCGACGGCAACGGAAACCGGCGCGGCCGTGGCCCCATTCCGTCGGACTTTCTCTCTCGCGCCTGCCGCAAACGAGAAGGCGCGGGCTGCGCAGGCGCCAGTGCGACCGCTCGGGCAACCGTGCGCCGTCCGCCCAAGCCCTCGCCGGCCGCGCCCGCCGCGTTCAGCGGGCGCGGCTCTTACGTCATCCCATCAGGAGGTCGCCGAACGGCGCCCAGCTCTCGCCGTTGAAGGTCGCGAGCTGCTCCTGGCGGATCGGACTGAAATTGTCGGGCGAGGTGTTGATCGACATGCCCGGCAGGCCCATCGGCAGGACGAGGTCCTTGAGGTTCGCCGCCTGCCGCATGACGTTCTCGCGCGAGAGATCGCCGCCGCTCTGCTTCAGCACCTGAACCATCGTCGCCGCCGCGCCGAAGCCGTAGACCGCGTTCGAGTCGATGAGGTCGCTCGGGCTCATGTATTTTCCGATGAACTCGGCATATTGCCTGAAGCCCGGATCGTCCTTCCATTTGGCGTCGGTCGGGTCCTTGCCGTAGACCGCGGTGATGACGCCCTTCGACTTCTCGACGCCGGCGGGCTTCATCACCGACGCAATCGACTGCGACACGTCCGTCATGAGTTTGACCGGCGTCCAGCCGACGTCATAGGCCTTGCGGATCGCCTGCGCGGCGAACTTCGGCGTCGCTGCGATGACGAAGACGTCGGCGCCCGAACCCTGCAGCGTCACCACCTGCGAATCGACGGTCGGCTCCGAGGTCTCATAGGAAGCTTCCTTGACGATCAGGCTCGCGTGATCGGGCCCGAGGCCGTCCTTGAGGCCGATCAGGTAATCCTTTCCGAAGCCGTCGTTCTGATAGAGGATTCCGATCTTTGCGTCCGGCTTGGTCGCGACGATGTGCTTGCCGAAGATCTTCGCTTCCGTCTGATAATTCGGCTGCCAGCCCATCGTCCACGGAAAGTTCTTCGGATTGGCGAACATGCTGGCGCCGGTGGCGCAGAAGAGCTGCGGGATTTTCGCGTCGTTGAGATACTGGCGGACGGCGGCGCAGGGCGCGGTGCCGAGGCCGTTGAAGATGAAGGCGACGCCCTCCTGCTCGACGAGCCTGCGCGTCTGTTCGACCGTTTTCGGCGGGCTATAGCCGTCGTCGAGACTGATGAGCGTGATCTTTCGGCCGTTGATCCCGCCCATGTCGTTGATCATCTTGAAATAGGCCGCGTCCGCCTTGCCGATGACGCCATAGGCGGAGGCGGGGCCGCTGTAGGGCATCGTCTGGCCGATCTTGATTTCCGTGTCGGTGACGCCGGGCGTGTCCGCTCGGGCGGCGCGCGACGAGGCCGCGAACGCCGCGGCGGCCGCGCCCGAATGCAGGAACCCACGTCGTGTGATCATCGCTTTTCCTCCCATGATGGCCGATGGCGGTTGGCCCGCCATCGCGCTTGACGGCTCGTGTCTCAGCCGCGGTTCATCCTTGCAGGATCCCGCCGGAGATCTGCCACGTCGTGCCGTCGAAGGTCAGAAGCTGGAGTTCGCGGATCGGGCTGAACTGATCGGGCGACGTGTCGACGGTGATGCCGGGGATGAGCATCGGCGCCTCGAACTTCTTCACGTTCGCCGCCTCCTTCATGACGTTTTCTCGCGACAGATCGTTTCCGCACTGTTTCAGCGTCTGGACCATCGTCGCCGCCGCGCCGAAGGCGTACGCCGCGTTGGCGTCGCCGTATTCGGTCGCCGACATGTACTTGTCGGTGAACGCCTTCCACGCCTGCATGGAGGGCTGGTCCTTCCAGCGCGCGTCGTTGACGTCCATGACGTAGCCGCCGGTGATCAGCCCCTTCGACTTCTCGAGCCCCGCAGGTTTGAGCACGGTCGCGATCGACGGCGAGACGTTCGAGAGGTAGCGCACGGCGTTCCAGCCGAGGTCGTAGGATTTGCGGATCGCCTGGGCGGCGAACTTCGGCGTCGCCGCGATAAGGAAGATGTCGGCCCCCGATCCCTGCAACGTCACGACCTGCGAGTTGATGGTGGGCTCGCTCGTCTCGTACGATGCGTCCTTGACGATCATCGCATCGGCCTTGTCGCCGAGCGCAGCCTTCAGTCCGACGAGGTATTCCTTGCCAAAGCCGTCGTTCTGGTAGAGCACCGCGATCTTGCCGTCCGGCTTGGTCGCGAGGATGTTCTTGCCGTAGATCTTGGCTTCCGTCCCGTAGTTGGGATTGTAGCCGATCGTCCAGGGGAAGTGCGCAGGATCGGAGAACAGGCCCGAGCCGGTCGAGACGAAGAGCTGTGGGACCTTGTTGTCGTTGAGATACTGGCGGATCGCGAGGTTCGGCGCGGTGCCGAGCGTGTTGAACAGGAAGGCGACCTTCTCCTCCTCGACCAGCCGGCGGATCTGCTCGACGGTCTTGGGCGGGCTATAGGCGTCGTCGAGGCTGATCAGATTGATCTTGCGCCCGTTCACGCCGCCCTGGTCGTTGATCATCTTGAAGAAGGCGGCCTCCGTGCGGCCGATCACGCCATAGGCGGACGCAGGCCCGCTGTAGGGCATTGTCTGGCCGATCTTGATTTCCGTGTCGGTGATGCCCGGCGTGTCGGCGCTTGCGCCGCGGACGCCCGCCGCCAAAGCCGCGACCGCGCCGGTCGATTGCAGAAACCCGCGTCGTGTAATCATCGCTTTCCTCCCGATCCTTATGTTGCCGCGGCGAACAGCCCGCCGCAGCCGCTACTTGGAAGATTTGACCAACCGCGCCGCCGCCCGCAAGGCGCCGGCGACCCCCGACGGCATGACCGCCATCGTCAGAATGAGGAGAGCCCCGAAGATCGCCCCGGGCAACGCCTTGGCGCTCTCGCCGAAGCTCACGGACAATTGATCGGCGAGATTGGGCACGAACTCGATGAAAAGCGCGCCGAACAGCACGCCGCCGAGCGAGGCGAGCCCGCCGACGACGATGCCGACCAGGAACGACAGCGACAGCGACAGCCCGAAGCTTTCCGGCGACACGAAGCCGACCGCGAGCGCGCTCAAGGCCCCAGCGACTCCGGCGTAGAGCGCGCTGACGCCGAAGCAGGTCGTCTTGTAGAGGGCCGCATTGACGCCCATCGCCTCGGCCGCGATCGGCTGATCGCGCAGCGCCACCAGCGCCCGCCCGACGCGGCTCGTGACCAGATTCTGCGCTGCAAAATAGAGGACCGCGGCGCACAGGAGACAGAGGAGGTAGACCCACTGGTCGGCGTTCAGCGGCAGCGCGAACGGGGCGTGGGGCTTGGCCAGCGACACGCCGCTCGACCCGCCGGTCCAGGCGTCGAACCCTTTGTAGGCGAGCATCTGCGGCGTCGCGACCGCGAGCGCGAAGGTGGCGAGCGCCAGATAAAGCCCGCCGAAGCGCAGCGCGGGAAAGCCGAACAGAAAGCCCGCGCCGAAGCAGATGAGTCCCGCAAGCGGGATCGCGACGCCGTAAGGAACCCCGAGCTTGACGGTCAGGATCGCCGCGCCGTAGCCGCCAATGGCGAAGAAGGCGCCGTGGCCGAGCGAGATCTGGCCGTTGAAGCCGGTGAGAAGGTTGAGGCCGAGAAGCGCGATGGCGAGGATCAGGACCTCGGCGCCCTGATAGAGCCGGTATCCCGAGGCGACGAACGGAAAGGCGAGCGCGACGGCGAAGGCAGCGAGCGTCACAATCGTCCGCAAATTTGGCGCGGATTGTTGCATGGCTCAGACCCGCGCCACGATGCGCCGGCCGAAGAGGCCGGACGGACGCCAGACGAGCACGCCGACAATGATGGCGAGCGCGACCGAGAGCTTCACTTCGGGGCCGACCACATAGGCGCCCATCAGGTTCTCGAGCACGCCGACGGCAAAGCCGCCGAACGCCGCGCCGAACGGATTGTCGATGCCGCCGAGCACCGCGCCGGCGAAAGCGTAGATGAGAATGCCGGCCATCATGTTCGGGTCGAGATAGACAATCGGCGCCGCCATCATGCCGGCGACCGCCCCGATCGCCGCGGCAAGCCCCCAGCCGATCGCCAGCATCCATCCGACCCTCACGCCGACGAGCCGGCTCGAGGTCGGATTCTGCGCCGCGGCGCGCATCGCCAGGCCGAGCGAGGTGAAGCGGAAGAAAACGAAAACGAGCGCCAGCACGCAAAGGCTGACCAGCACCGCGCCCGACTCGTGCGCCGACATGTAGCGCTGCCCGAACCACGGCTTGCCGTCGAAGGGCGTCGGGAAATCGGTGACCGAATAGCCGTAGAGCCAGCCGGCGAGCGCGTTGAAGATCAGCGCGAGCCCAAGGAAGACGATGACGGAAGCAAGCACCGGCGCCCTTGCGAACGGCCGCACGACGAGGCGCTCGAGGACAAGGCCGCCGAGAAAGGACGCGATGACGGTGACCGCGAACGCCCGCCAGTATGGCCAGCCGAGATCGGTGAGCTTCCAGGCGAAATAGGTCGAGAACATCGCCATCTCCCCTTGAGCGAAGTTCACGAGCTGCGTCGCCTGGTAGATCATCACGAGCGCGAGCGCCATGATCGCATAGACGCCGCCGAGCGCGAGACCGGAAGCGAGCTGGTGCAGGAACTCGTTCACGAACGCGCTCCCCCGGAGCGAAGCAGCGAATAGCGAAATGGCGAATAGCGAGTGGTCATTCGCCACTCCCTACTCGCTACTCGCCACTCGCCACTCGCCCTGTTCCGCATCGCTCAATACCCCAGATAGGCGCGGCGCACGGCGTCGTCCGAACGCAGCATGTGCGAGGCGCCGCTGATCGCGGCTCTTCCGGTTTCGAGCAGAACCGCCTGATCGGCGAGGTCGAGCGCGAGCGAGGCGTTCTGCTCGACGAGCAGGAGGCTCACGCCCGATTCCCGGTTGATCGCCCCGAGAATGGCGAAAATCTCCTCCACCACCATCGGCGCGAGGCCGAACGACGGCTCATCCAGCATGAGGAGCGCCGGCCGCATCAGGAGCGCGCGGGCTATGGCGAGCATCTGCTGCTCGCCGCCCGAAAGCGTGCCCGCCTGCTGGCGGCGCCGCTCCGCGAGACGCGGGAAATAGCCGAACATGCGGTCGAAATCGCGCCTGATCTCGGCCCGGTCCGAGCGCACATAGGCGCCGAGCCTCAGGTTCTCCTCGACCGTCAGGTCGGTAAACGTGCCGCGTCCGTCGGGAACGTGCGCGACGCCAAGCCGCGCGATGGTCTCGGTCGAGAGGGCGCCGATCGGCCGCCCCTTGAAACGGATGTCGCCCTCGCGCCGGATGAGAGCGGAGATCGCGCGCAGCGTCGTCGTCTTGCCGGCGCCGTTCGCGCCGAGAAGCGCCGTCACGCCACCCTCCTCGACCGTGAGATCGAGACTGTAGAGCGCCTGGATCGGCCCGTAGAAAGCCGAAAGACGGCTGACTTCGAGAATGGGCCCACTCACGCCGCACTCCCGAGATACGCGCGCACGACTTCCGGATCTGCGCGAACGGCCTCCGGCGTCCCATCGGCGATGACGCGGCCGAACTCGAGCGCGACGACCTGGTCGGAAACGCGCATGACCAGGTTCATGTGATGCTCGACGAGCAGCACCGCGACGCCGCGCCGGTCGCGGATGGCGCGGATTTCGCCGGCAAGCGAATTGACCTCCTCGTGATTTAAGCCAGCCGCCGGCTCGTCGAGGAGCAGAAGCTTCGGCTCGATCGCCAGCGCGCGCGCCAGCTCGACGCGCTTCCTGACCCCGAACGGCAGCTCGCCGACCGTCCGGTCCGCGACCCGCTCGAGCGCGAATTCCTCGATCAGCGCGTCCGCCCGCTCGTCGATCAGCGCCCGCTCGCGCTGCGAGGGCGGAAACGAGAGGGCGTTGGCGAGGAAACCGCCGCGGGCGAGGGCGTGCGCACCGACGCGCACGTTGTCGCGCGTCGTCATGGTGGAAAAGAGCGCGACGTTCTGAAACGTGCGCGCGACGCCGAGCGTCGCCATCTCGTGCCGCGCGACGCTCTGCAGCGGCCGGCCCTCGAAGACGATTCTCCCCGCATGCGGGTCGTAAAGGCGGGAGATGCAGTTGAACAGCGTCGTCTTGCCAGCCCCGTTCGGGCCGATCAGGCCGCAGATCGCGCCGCGCGCGACCGCAAAGGAGACGTCCTGCAGCGCGGTGACGCCGCCGAAGCGAATTGTGACGCCCTCGACCGAGAGCAACGCCGATCGGTCACGATGTTGGCTTCCGGTCTCGGCTCGCGCCTCGGCCAGCTCCATGGACCTTACGTTCCCTCTTCGTTTTGCGAGCGTCTCCCGGCGCACAATCGACATTTCCGGCGGCCTTGTCACCTGAATTGTTCGGATCTTCGGCGCTCACTCGCGGCGCTCGAGGAAGGCGAGAACGCCCGCCTTGTAGGCGCGGTCGCCAACGGCGAGATTGTGGTCGCGGCCGGGGATTTCGAGCGCCTCGGCGTTCGGCATCATCGCCGCGAGCTTGGCTGGATCGCCGGCGACGTCGTCGCGCGTTCCAACCGCGACCAGCGTCGGGGCCTCGATCATCGCCACGCCCCTGGCGCTCACCGTCTGGCGCGAGCCGCGGATGCAGGCGGCGAGCGCCGCAAGATCGCTCTTGGTTCGCTCGGCGAAGGCGCGGAACATGCGTTGCATCGGGTCCGAGAGATCGGCGATCGAGGGCGCCTCCATCGCATCCGCAATCCCGACCGGCAGGCCGACCCCGTGCACCAGCCGGTCGCCCAGGCCCCCGAAGACGAGCGAACGGACGAGGTCGGGGCGCGCAAGCGCAAGGAAGGCCGCGATCCGCGCGCCCATCGAATATCCCATCACATCTGCGCGAGGGATCGCGAGGTGGGCCAGCAGGTTCGCCGCGTCGCGCGCCATCAAGTCGGAGCGGTAGTCGCGCGGCGCATAGAGTTTCTGGCTCGCTCCGTGGCCGCGGTTGTCGAAGGCGACAACGCGCCGCCCGGCTTGGGAGAGCGTCGTCACCCAGCGCGGTTCGACCCAGTTGACCCGATGGTTCGAGGCGAATCCGTGGATCAGGAGGATCGGCTCGCCGCGGTCCACGCCCGCAGGCGGAACGTCGATATAGGCGATGTGGACGCCGTCGGAGGAGAAGGTCTTGAGCATCGGCGCCGGTATGGCCGCATTTTTCGGCGCCGTCGACGCCAACCAGCGCCGGATGTCCCCATATCCGCGCGCCGCCCCGGTCGAGACTTCAATCCAGCCGCACGCAATCGAGCCCTTCCATGAAATAGGGCGCGAAGAGGAAGTCCCTGATGGCGACGATCTCCCCGCCGCGCCATATGACGGCGACGAAATGGGCCGGCGGCGTTCCCGGCGCTCTGGCGTCGAAGACGAGCATTCCGGCTCTCCCCTCGACTGCCCCGAGTGCAAACCGCCAGTGCCCGGCCTGAGCGTAGCCGGTGAAGTAGCGCGAAGCAGCCGACCGGCCATCGAGCTTCTGCCGGTTGACCAGGTCGATGCGGATATCTTCCGCCAGCATCGCCCGGATGGCGTCGAGTTCGCCGGACCTGAAGAGGGCCACATAGCGCTGCAAGCGGCGCCGTTCGTCATCCGACAGAAGCGGCAGCCGGGGGCCGTCGAACCCCTCCGCGGCAAGCGCTTTCAGTCGCGCCCGCCCACGCTGCAGGGCCGACTTCGCCGCCGGCGCCGTGCATTCCGAGATGTCGGCCACCTCCTCGATCGAGTATCCCAGAACGTCCTTCAGGATGACCGCGCACCGTTGCAGCGCGGGCAGTTCGAGGAACGTCCGGAAGCCGACTGTCGCAATGTCGGGATCGGGATCTTCGGAGCTTGGCTCCACATCGTCGGAGAGCGGCGTCACGTTGCTTCGCGCCCGGGCCCGCAGGAGGTCGATGCCCGCATTGCGCGCGGCCCGGAACAGCCAGCCCTCGAAATTGTCGATCTCGTGGCCGGCCGACCGGGCGGTCATGGCTTTGACAAGGACCTCCTGCACCACATCCTCGCGGTCGAACGCCGAGCCAGTCAACCGGGCGCAGAAGCGATGAAGCCTCGGCCTCGTTGCCGCGATCAGGCGTTCGAAGTCGCTGTCGTCGATCATCGCTCGTTCGTTACGCTTTCAGCGGCGATGGGTGACGACAGCGGAGCCGATGATGGAATTGAGCGAAGCGAGCGCCCGGATTCCTGGGAAATAGGCGTGCATGCGCGGGTCCGCGCGCATCGAGTTCGACGTCATGCGCCGTCTCCCAATGGGAAAAGATGACCACCTGCTTGCCGTCGTCGCTCGCGACCAGCGTGGTGTCGATCCAGCCCTTCAGCGTCCTTATCACGGTCTCTGTGTTCTCACGCAACATTGCGAGAAGCGCCTGCTGGTTCTCGGGTTCGACGGAGAAGATGTTCACGAGGGTCGCGCCTGCGGAATTGTCAGCGGTCATGGGTCATGGCTCCCGATCGGATGGGCCGAACGCAAACGCGCCGGCTTGCACGAAGACGACCGGGAGCGCGAAAACGGATCGCGGCCGCCGAAATAAAACTCAAGGTCCGGAATCGCGGGAGCGCCCCGGAAAGGGCGATTTCCCTGTGCACCGCGAAGGTTTTAGAAGAGGCCGACAGCCCGCCGCGCCGCCTGGAAGGACGCTCGTCAGGAGAAAAGGTCCATGAACAACCGCGAGGTCGTCGCTGATCCGGCTGTGAACCCCCGGAGCCATCGCGTCGACGCGGTCGCGCGGGAGCTGCTCGGCCTGTTCGGCTCCGGCGCCCAGGCGCGGCCCTTTTCCTCGCGGTTTCACGACTTTGACGCGCGCGAAGCCTACGCGGTCGCGTCGCGCCTTCGCGCGTTGCGGGCTGCTCGCCGGGAGCTGGCGATCGGCCGCAAGATCGGCTTCACCAACCGCACGGTCCAGACAATCTACGGCGTCGACGGGCCAATCTGGGCCTTCATGTTCGACAGCACGGTGCGGGACCTCGCCGCGATCGGCGGCGCGCTTGACCTGACAGGGCTGCCGGAGCCGCGCCTCGAGCCTGAAATCGCCTTCCACTTCGCCTCCGCCCCGCGCGCCGACATGAGCGACGAGGCGCTTCTCGGCTGCGTCGACTGGATCGCGCATGGCTTCGAGGTCGTGCAGTCGATCTTTCCGGGCTGGCGTTTCACGGCCGCCGACTCGATCGCGGCCTTCGGCCTTCACGGCGCCTACGTGATCGGCGACAGGCGCCCGGTCTCCGCCGAACGCGAAGGATTGGCCGAGTCGCTGGCGAGCTTCACGATCGAACTTCGCTGCGATGACGGAAGGGTCTTGACTGGGGGCGGCGCGAACGTGCTCGGAAGCCCCGTCGCCGCGCTCAGACATCTCCTCGCGGCGCTCGAAACGTTCGCGCCGGGCCCGCCGATCGAGGCCGGCGAGATCGTCACGACCGGCACGCTGACCGACGCGCCGGCGGTCCGGTCCGGCGAGACCTGGTCGACCCGCCTCGACGGCCTGCCGCTCGACGGCCTGCGCCTGCGTCTCGAATAAACGCGGGCGCCGGCGCCGGCGCCCTCACCGCGTCTCCATCGCCCTTAAGAAACGGTCGCGATAGGCGTCGAGGACAACAGCGAGCACGATCACGGTTCCGATGACGATCGGCTTCACGTTGTCGCCGACCCCGAAGAGCTGGAGGCCGGTCGACAGCACCTGGATGATGCACGCGCCGACCAGCGTCCCGATGATCGACCCCTTGCCGCCCGCAAGGCTCGTGCCCCCGATGATGACGGCGGCGATGGCGTTGAGCTCGTAGCCGATGCCGGCGATCGGGCTCCCGACATTGAGTTTGAGCAGATAGACCATCGCGGCGACCCCCGCCGTAAGCCCGCTGATGACGAAGGCCGCGATCCGATAGAAGCGCGGATTGTGTCCGGAAAGCCTGACCGCCTCCTCGTTGGTGCCGATCGCATAGATGAAGCGGCCGAACACCGTGAAGCGCAGGACGAACCAGCCGACCAGGATGACGCCGACCGCGATCAGGAAGATCGAGGGAAAGATCCCGAGCACGATCAGGTTGCCGAAATCGACGAAGGCCTGAGGCAATCCGGTGATGGTCGCGTTGTTGCTGACGACGCGCGCGGCGCCGCTGGCGACGTTCAGCATTCCGAGCGTCACGATGAACGACGGTATCTTCCAGTGCTCGACGACGAAGCCATTGACGAAGCCGCACAAACCCCCAACGCCCATGCAGGCGACGAGCGCGAGCGGAATCGAGACAAAGACGGGCAGCGCCGGATTGATCATGACGAGCGCGCCGACGACCGTGCAGAGCGCGAGCACCGAGCCGACCGAGAGGTCGATGCCGCCCGTGAGGATGACGAAGGTCATGCCGGAGGCGAGCACGGTGTTGATGCCGATCTGGACGAAGATCTTGAGAAAGTTCTCCGGCGTCGCGAAATAGGGCGCGGTCGCCGAGAAGAAAATGACGATGACGACGAGCGCGACCGCAACGCCCGCCTCGCGCAGCCCGAAGCGCAGAACGTCGTTCCACAAGGCGCCGCTGCGTCCACGCGCCGGTTCGCTCGCCTCGGTCATCGAGCGCGCTCCACGGCGACGGAGCCGCCATCCGCTCCCTCGTCCTGAGGAGCGGCGCCGCAGGCGGCGCGTCTCGAAGGACGAGGCGCGGATCGACGGATCGTCATTCGGGTCTCGTCGCTCACGTCCCGTATTCCTCGTAGGCCATCGACAAAATCCGATGCTGGTCGAAGTCGGCGCGTCCAACCTCGCCGGCGATTCCGCCCTTGGCGAAGACGATGATGCGATGGCAGAGCGCGATCAGCTCCGGCAGATCGGAGGAGATGAAGAGGACGCCCTTACCCTCCGCCGCGAGGCGCCAGAGCAGGTCGTAGATCTCGGCGCGCGCCCCCACGTCGATGCCGCGCGTCGGCTCGTCGCACAGGAGCGCCTTCGAGCCGTGGAACAGCCATTTGGCGATCACGACCTTCTGCTGGTTGCCGCCGGAGAAGGTGCGCACGATGGTGTCGATCGAGGGCGTCTTGATGCGCAGATCCTTGACGAGCTTCTTCGCCGCGTCGCGCTCCGCTTCGCGCTCGATGAGGCCGAAACGCGAGATCTTCGCAAGATCGGTGATCGTGATGTTTTCGGCGCAGCTCATCCCGAGCAGCAGCCCCTGCCCCTTGCGGTCCTCTGTCATGAGGCAGACGCCGGCGCGCGCCGCGTCGCTCGGCGAGCGGATTGTAACGCGCTCGCCCTCGACATAGATGTCGCCCGCGATCTTCGGATCGGCGCCGAAGATCGCCCGCGCCGTCTCGGTTCGCCCGCTGCCGACCAGCCCGGCGACGCCGACGATCTCGCCGCGGCCGACGGAGAACGAAACCGCCGGGGCCTCGGCGTTTCGCCTCAGGCCCACGACCCGCAGCGCCTCGCCCGCAACCGGCACGTCGGGGCGGAAGACGCGCTCGTCGGCGAGCGTCCGCCCGACCATCATCCGCACGATCTCCGGGATCGTCAGGCCGGCGAGCGGGCGGGTCGCGACGACCTGGCCGTCGCGCAGCACCGTCACCCGGTCGCCGACCTCGCCGATCTCCTGAAGGCGATGGGAGATATAGAGGATCGTCACCCCGCGCGCTTTCAGGCGCCGCAGGATTTCGAACAGGCGCTCTGTCTCCTTTGAAGTCAGCGTCGCGGTCGGCTCGTCGAGAATGAGGAGCTTGCTCTCAAAGGCTAGGGTCTTGGCGATCTCGATGAGCTGCATCTGCGCGACGCCGAGGCGGGCGACTTGCGTCGTCGGCTGGACGTCGAGCCCGACCTCCGCGAGCAGCTCGGCCGCCCGCCGATTCGTTTCGCGATAATCGACGATGCCGCGGCGCTGCGGCAAACGCTCGAACATCAGGTTCTCGGCGACCGTCATCTCGGTCAGCATCGAGAGTTCCTGATGCACGACCCTGATGCCGGCGCGGAAGGCGTCGGTCGGCGTGCGCGGGGCGTAGCGTGCGCCGTCAAAGACGATCTCGCCCTCATCGACCGGATAGACACCGCCGAGCAGGTTGATGAGCGTCGACTTGCCCGCCCCGTTCTCCCCGAGGAGCACATGGCCCTCGCCGCGCCCGACCTCGAGCGAGACGCCGCTGAGCGCGACGACGCCGGGAAAGCGTTTTCCCACGTCGGCCATTGCGAGGATGGGAGGGCTCATGCGGTTTAAGGCGAATGGCGAAATGGCGAGTGGCGAATGGGGAGGTTCGCTGTCGGCCCCCAAACCAGTCGCTATTCGCCACTCGCCATTCGCTATCCCGCTACGCCAGGTCCTTCGCCTCGATCAGCTTGATCGGCGTCTTGACCCAGCCGGTGAAGGTCTCGCCGGCGAGCTCCTTCATGCCGTAGCCGATGCCGAGCACAGCCATGTCGGCGCCATACTGTTCGACGGTCGCGAGCATCTCGCCCTTCTTGATCAGGGGCTGCACCGCCGGGATGTTGTCGAAGCCGACGACCTTGATCTTGCCGCCCTGCCCCGCGGCGTCGAGCGCCTTGACGACGCCGAGCGCCATCGAGTTGTTGGCCGCCATCACTCCCTGGACGTCGTGATACTGGGTGAGGAAGTTCGTCATCAGCGTGTTGGCTTCTTCCGTCTCCCAGTGCGCGGTCTTGCTGTCGAGAAGTTGCAGCTTGCCCGCGGCGACCGAGTCCATGAAGCCGAGCTTGCGCTGCACGGCGTTGTCGGCCTCCGGATTGCCTTCGAGGATCACGACCTTTCCGCCTGGCCCCAGCGCGGCGGCGAGCGCGTCGCCGGCAAGCTTCGCTCCACTTCGGTTGTCCGGGCCGAAGAAGGCGAGATCGATGCCCGCCGCCTTCTTCGCGTCCTTGTCGAGCTCGACGTCGATGTTGATGACCTTGACGCCCGCCTTCAGGGCCTTCGCCAGCGGCGTGACCATCGCCTTGGAATCGGCCGGCGCGACGACGATGATGTCGAACTTCTGGGTGACGAAGTTCTCGATCGCGTCGACCTGAGCCGCGAAGTCGCGCTCATCCTTCATGCCGACTGCCTTGAATTCGAACTTGTCGGTGTTGGCGGCGGCGTATTTCTCGGCGCCCGCCTCCATCTGCTTGAAGAACTCGTTGGCGAGCGACTTCATCACGAGGCCGACCTTCGGCTTCTCGGCCGCGAGCGCCACGTTGAACCCGCCCGCCAGCGTCGCCGCCGATCCGAGCGCGCCCACGACGAGCACGCGTCGCCGCGTGAGGCCGGCGCGCAACGTGATGATGTCAGGGGTCCTGTTCATTTGCATCCTCCCGAAGGGCGGAACGGCCGCCTGGAGGCGATGCGCCGCAGGTCAGTCGTCGACAACCCATGCTGTCGCGTTTTTGTTCGCGATGTTTTCCAGCGCGTCCAAAACTTAAGGCCAATGATGGCGATTGGGAGGCGATGCGCCATCTCATTCTCGCCGCGAGCCGTCGCCGCAAATCGCCACGGCCGTTTCGATCTTGCCAAGCCCCTTGCCCTCGCCGATGATCCGCATTAGACGGCCGGCCCGTGCGGATCGGCCGGAGGGGCTGCAAAGAGTGGGTCAAAGAGGAGGCGCCGCAATGAGTTTATCGAAATGGATGCGCAACACAGCGTTTGCGCTGGCGCTTTTGGGCGTGAGCGCGCCGCCGGTCGAGGCGGTCGAGATCGTCAACGGATCGCAGGCCGCCTCGCAGATCGACGACGGCCTGCTGACGCAGGTTCGGGCGCGTCCGGGCGGCGGCGGCCATCGCGGCGGCGGCCACCGGCCGGGCGGCGGACAGCGGCCCGGAGGCGGACACCGGCCGGGAGGCGGCGGCGGAATGCACCGGCCGCCCGGGCGCCCCGGCGGCGGCCACGGCCGGCCGCCCGGACATCGTCCCCCCGGACATCGCCCGCCCGGACATCGGCCGCCAGGCCATCGTCCCCCGGGCCATCGCCCGCCCGGACACCGGCCCCCGGGGCATCGGCCGCCGGTCCATCGGCCGCCCGTGGTCGTCGTGCCGCCGCGCGGCGGCTGGTACGGCCGTCCCGGCTGGTATCGCTGGAACCCGGGCGGCGCCATCGCCGCAGGCGCAGCGATCGGCTTCCTGACCGCGGCGACCGTCACCTGGGCGACCCCGCCGGCGCCGGGCCTCTGCTGGTACTACACCGACTCGACCCGGCGTGCGGGCTTCTGGGACGCCTGCCCCTAAAGCAAACCTGAGTCCGGGCGCGTGGCTCCTTACAGCCCCGCGCCCGCTCTCCCTAGACCGGCTTGCGGTTACGCGGCCGGTCTGCTTTGGGTCTGGCGACATTCAGTGAGAGGCCGGCGCCGTAATGCGCCGGCGCCCGCATGAGAAGGCCCGCACAGGCGATCGACGATCCCGCCCGCTCGAACGGGCTCAAGAACCTGTCGGCGAGCGTCACGGTCGGGGCGGCCTTCGTGCTGACAGCCGTGAAGCTCGCGGGCTGGCTCGCCACGGGCTCGATGGCGCTGATGGCTTCGGCCGTCGATTTCGATCGTGGACGCTGGCGCGAGCTTCGTCACCCTCCTTGGCGTGAACTACGCGCAGCGCCCGCCCGATCGCGAGCACCGGTTCGGCCACGGCAAGGGCGAGGCGGTCGCAGCCTTCACCCAGGCGACGTTCCTGGCTGGCGCAGCCTTCGTGCTGGCCTTTCAGTCGGTCCAGCGTCTGCTGTTTCCGGTGCCGCTCGAGGCGATCGAGGTCGGCGTCGTCCTCATCGCCGTGAGCCTGATCGCCGCGTGCGGGCTCGTCGCGCTGCAAAGCTATGTGGTCAGCCGGACCGGCTCGACCGCGATCGCCGCCGATCGCGCCCATTACATCACCGACATCGCCGTCAACGCCGCGGTGCTGGTGGCGCTCGCGGTGACGAAGATGACCGGCTGGACGCGGGCGGACCCGGCCTTCGCGCTTCTCATCTCGGGCTACATGCTGTGGAACGCCTACGGAATCGCCCACGAGGCGCTCGAGCAGTTGCTCGACCGCGAATTGCCGAGCGACGACCGGCGGAAGATCAAGGAGACTGTCC
Organism: uncultured Alphaproteobacteria bacterium; assembly: GCA_963829505.1. Lineage (GTDB taxonomy): Bacteria > Pseudomonadota > Alphaproteobacteria > Rhizobiales > Beijerinckiaceae > Roseiarcus. Next base: position 363,267 of record CAWHIL010000003.1, on the reverse strand, counting down.
GCGCCTGCGCGGGCGTGCGCGACATTCACGACCTGCGCACCCGCTTCTCGGGCGACCGGACCTTCGTCGAGTACCATCTCGAAGTGGACCCGGGCCTCACCGTCGACGTCGGCCACGCGATCGGCGATGCGACCGAGTGCGCTGTGCAGCAGCTCCTGCCCGGCACGGTCGAAGCGACCGCCCATGTCGAACCCCACGGCATCCTCGACGCCCGCCTCGACGACGCGGTCAAAGCCAAGCCCGCGGCGCCGGTCGGAGAGGGCCATGAACAGGACCGGGAGTTCTCAAATCCCCATTCATGACGACGACGGTCATGACGACCATCATGATCACAGTCACCACGGCCACGAGCATCACGGCGCGGGCCATGCCCACGTCCCGACAGATTTCGGCTGGGCGTTCGCGGTCGGGACGGCCCTCAACCTCGCCTTCGCCGCGATCGAGTTCGTCTACGGGCTTTCGGCTGGCTCGGTCGCGCTTCTCTCCGACGCCGGGCACAATCTCGGCGACGTCATCGGGCTCGCTGCGGCGTGGCTCGCGAGCGTCCTCGTGCGGCGCGCGCCGTCGGCCCGCTTCACCTATGGGCTCGGCGCCTCCTCGATCCTGGCGGCGCTGTTCAACGCTGTCTTTCTGCTTCTGACGGTCGGCGCGATCTCGTGGGAGGCGATTCTCCGCCTCGTCCATCCGACGCCGGTTGCGGGAATGACGATGATCGTCGTCGCCGCCATCGGCATCCTCGTCAACGGCGCCACGGCGTGGCTGTTCGCCTCCGGGCGGAAAGGCGACATCAACCTGCGCGCGGCCTTCCTGCACATGGCCTCCGACGCGCTCGTCTCGGCCGGCGTGGTCGTCTCGGGGCTCGTGATCCTGGCGACGGGGTGGGAACGGCTCGACCCGCTGACCAGCCTCGCGGTCAACGTCGTGATCGTCTGGGGAACATGGGGCCTCCTGCGCGACGCCCTCGGCATGTCGATGGCCGCGGTTCCCGCGGGGCTCGATCCTGAGGCCGTGCGCGGCTTTCTCGCGTCCCGCGAAGGCGTGAGCGCCGTCCACGATTTGCATGTCTGGCCAATCTCGACGACCGAGACGGCGCTGACGTGCCATCTCGTCATGCCGGCGGGCCACCCCGGCGACCCCTACCTGCACGACCTCTCGGCCGGGCTTTCGGCGCGCTTCGGCATCGGCCATTGCACGGTGCAGATCGAGACCGACCCGACCTCGGCGTGCGCACTCGCGCCCGACACCGTGGTGTAGTGATGCCGGTTCTCGAGGCTTACGCCGGCGCTCCGCTCGACTTAAATTTCTTCCGCCGCAACGTGCTGACCGTCGCGCGCGGCCTCATCGGCGTGCGCCTTGCGGTGGCAGGCGTCGGCGGAATCATCGTCGAGGTGGAGGCCTACGATCGGACCGATCCTGCCTCGCACGCCTTTCGCGGGCCTACCGAGCGCAACGCCGTCATGTTTGGTCCGCCCGGCCGCGCCTATGTCTATCACAGCTACGGCATCCACTGGTGTCTCAACTTCGTCTCAGGGCCCGAACCGGGCGCGGCCGTGCTCATCCGCGCGCTCGAACCGACCGACGGCATCGACGTTATGGCCGAGCGCCGCAAGACCACGGATCTCTCGAAGCTTTGCTCCGGCCCCGGCCGCCTCTGCCAGGCGCTGGCCATCACGAGGGCCGAGCACAACGGGCTGGCGCTCGACGAGCCGCCGTTCGCGCTCGATCGCGACGCGCGCCCGCACGCTGTCCCGTTCGCGGTCGTCTCGGGTCTGCGCATCGGCATCACCAAGGGCGTCGAGACGCCGTGGCGTTTCGGCCTCGAGGGCTCGCCCTACCTGAGCCGCCCTTTTCCGCAAGTCCCGGGCGCCAGCGCCACCTCGGCGGCCGTCGCCCTCGAAGCGCCGAAATGACGATGGCCGCCGCCCCGTCAGGCGCACCGCCGGCCTCGGACCGGCTCATCCTCGGCGTCGTCGCGGCCTATGCGGCCGCCTTCGTCGTCTTCGGCTTCATCGTCCAGTCGCCGGGCGGCGTGATCCGCGGCCTCGGCGCGATCCTCACCACCCGCGACGCGCTCCTGACCGACTATTTCGGCGTCGGCGGCATCGGCGGCGGCTGCGTCAGCGCCGGCCTCCTGACGCTCGCGGCGGCGTTCGTCTATTGGCGCACGCAGGCGCGCATGACGGGCGCTGCGGTCGCGGCGCTCTTCCTCGTGCTCGGGTTCGGCCTCTTCGGCAAGAACCTCCTGAACGTCTGGCCGATCGTCGCCGGCGTCGCGCTCTATGCGCGGTTTCGCGGCGAGCCGATCCACACGCATCTGAACACGGCGTTCTTCGGCGCGGCCCTCGCCCCGATCTTCTCGGAGATCCTGTTCTCGACCGACCTCGCGCCGTCAGCCAGCGTGCCGCTCGCGCTCGCGACCGGGCTCGGGGTCGGCTTCATCCTGCCGCCCGCAGCCGCCCATCTCTTCCGCGCCCACATGGGCTTCAGCCTCTACAACATGGGGTTCACCGCCGGCATCGTCGGCACGGTCGTCGTGGCGATGTACAAGGCGTTCGGCTACGTGCCCGATCCCGTGTTCATCTGGACGAGGGGCGCGAACCTGCTTCTCGCGACATTCCTTGCCTTCGTCTTCGCCTCGATGGTCGGGGTCGGCTACGTCCTCGACCGCGGCATGCCCGAGCGGCTCGCCTTCATCATGAAGACGCCGGGCCGCTCTCCGACCGACTTCATCGCGCTCGCCGGCTTCGGCGCGACGCTCGCGAACATGGGCCTCGCAGGCGCGCTCGGCGCGGTTTACGTGCTCGGGACCGGCGGCGATCTCAACGGCCCGAGCATTGGGGCGATCCTGACCATCGTCGGCTTCGCCGCCTTCGGCAAGCATCCGCGCAACATCGCCCCCATCATGCTCGGCGTGCTCATCGGCGCCCTCGCCCGCTCGATGAGCCCGGCCGATCCGTCGCTCACCCTTGCGGCCCTCTTCGGAACCACGCTCGCCCCGATCGCCGGCCGCTTCGGATTCGGCTGGGGGGTCGTCGCCGGCTTCGTCCACTCGTCGGCCGCGCTGACCGTCGGCGCGCTCCACGCGGGGCTCAATCTTTACAACAACGGCTTCGCCGCCGGCATCGTGGCGTCCGTCCTCGTGCCGGTGATCGTTGCGCTGCGCGCGGGCCTCGGCTACCGCGACGACCTCGACGCCGAGGCGGCCGGCAAGCGCTGACAGGGACGGCTCATTCCGCCTCGTTTGCGGGTCGCGACCGGTCGCACGGCAACAGGAACATCCACGAGACGAGGATGAACGGCGCCGTCAGCGCCGGGATCGCGAGCGGGCGCAGGGCGATATTCAGCGCCGCCTGGGCGATGACGGTGAAGACGACCCCCAAGGCAGCATAGGCCGTCGCGTTGAGGCCCGGCCGGCGGAAGACGACGCCGAGCGCAATCGCCGTCAAGACCGGGCTGAAGCCGAGAAGACCCTGGGCGACGAGGTCGCTCTCGGCCCCGAACCCGTGCGCGACGGCGACCGCGAGGATCGCGCCGCCGAGCGCAAAGAGCGACGCGGGGACGGAACTGACCGCAAGACCCGCGAGCAGGAGAAGGGCGGAGACGACGCTCGCCTTGAGAAAGACCTGCGAGATCGACAGCAGCACGCCGCCCACATAGGTCCCGATCCCCGCCGAGACCGACGGAGCCTGCTCGAACGGGGCCACCACTCCCGCCGTCGGCAGGGCCGCGCCGGAAAGTCCGGCGAACCCGTAAGTCGCCAGCAGCATGATCCAGGTCACACCGACGAACGGGAATGTGAGCGCGGGAGCGGCGAGCGGCCTCAAGGCCCCCGCGGTCGCAAGCGTCGCGACGGTCGAGACCGCGGCGCCGACCGCCACATAGACCCAGAGCGCCGGTCCCGGCGCCAGGAAGGTTGCGAGCGCCAGCCCGACCAGCGCGCCGTTGTAGCCGTAAAGGCCGGCCTTCAGCGCGGCGTCTTCGACCTTGAGCCACATCGCGGTCAGCGTCGCCACGATGACGCCGAGGACGCCGGCGAACAGCACCGCCGGCGCGCCGGCGACCGCAGAGCCCCAGGCGATCGCCGCCAGGAAAATCACCCCGGTCAGCGGATTATCCTGGAACATCACCTGCCCGACTCCGCGCAGGCAAACGTCGGCAAAGCGCAGGATCGGGCTTGTCGCGCAGAGCGCCTCCCAGCGTGCCAGCAGCGCATCCACGGCCCCGTCTCCTCGCTCGCGCAACCTTCTTCGGCCACACAAGGATAAGGCCTCGCGCAACTGCCCAGCAAGCGGCTGACGTCTGGCAGAAGGCAAAAAAAGAGCCGCCCGAAGGCGGCTCTCTGTCATCTTTATCCGAAGGCCGTCAGAGCCTATTCCGCCGCCGAGCGCGACCGCTCGCGGCGCGGCGCGGGGCCATCGGTCGGAGGCGCCGCAAGCGGCAGCGCCGCCGGCTGTTCCGCCGATTCTTCGGCCTTCTGCGCCAGGATGAGCGTGTCGCGCATTGAGGCGATCGAGCGCAACTTCGACATCGCGGCGCCCGTGCCGGCCGGGATGAGCCGGCCGACGATGACGTTCTCTTTCAGGCCCTCGAGCGTATCGACCTTGCCGTTGACCGCAGCCTCGGTGAGGACACGGGTCGTCTCCTGGAAGGACGCCGCCGAGATGAACGAGCGCGTCTGCAGGCTCGCCTTGGTGATGCCGAGCAGAACCGGAATCCCGACCGCCGGCTTCTTGCCCTCGGCGATCGCGGCTTCGTTCGCCGCTTCGAGATCGAGCTTGTCGACCTGCTCGTCCTTCAGGAAGTCGGTGTCGCCTGGATCGACGACATCGACCTTCTGCAGCATCTGGCGCACGATCACCTCGATGTGCTTGTCGTTGATGCTGACGCCCTGGAGGCGATAGACCTCCTGGATCTCGTTGACGAGATAGGCCGCCAGTTCCTCGACGCCCTTGATCGCGAGAATGTCGTGCGGCGCGGGATTGCCGTCGACGATGAACTCGCCCTTCTCGATCACGTCGCCATCCTGCAGATGGATGTGCTTCGACTTCGGGATCAGGTATTCGACCGCCTCGACCCCCTCCTCAGAGGGTTCGATGCTCAGGCGCTGCTTGTTCTTGAAGTCGCGCCCGAAGCGCACCGTGCCCGAGATCTCGGCGATGATCGCGTGGTCCTTCGGACGCCGCGCCTCGAACAGCTCCGCCACCCGCGGCAGGCCGCCGGTGATGTCGCGCGTCTTGGCGCTGTTGATCGAGATGCGCGCGACCACGTCGCCCGCCTTCACGTTCGATCCCGGCTCGAAGGAGATGATCGATTCGACCGGCAGCGCATAGCGCGCCTCGCCGCCGCGCGGCAGCTTGGCGATCTTGCCGTCCGGTCCCTTGATCACGATCGCGGGCTTGAGACCCGCGGTGCGCGCCGACGACCGCCAGTCGGTGACGATGCGCTTGGCGATGCCTGTCGCCTCGTCCACCTGCTCGGACATCGACACGTTGTCGACCAGGTCCTCGAAGCCGACCGTCCCGTCGACCTCGGTGAGGATCGGACGGGAGAACGGATCCCACTCGGCGATCCGCTGGCCGCGCTTGATCTTGTCACCCTCGTCGACCTTGAGGCGCGCGCCGTACTGCAGCCGGTGAACCGCGCGCTCGGCGCCCGTCTTGTCGACGATCACGACCGCGACGTTGCGCGCCATCGACATCAGATCGCCGTTGGCGTTGCGCGCGATGTTGCGGTTGCGCACCTTCACCTCGCCGTCGAAGTTCGACTCGATGAAGGACTGGTCGGCGAGCTGCGCCGCCCCGCCGATGTGGAAGGTGCGCATCGTGAGCTGCGTACCCGGCTCGCCGATCGACTGCGCGGCGATCACGCCGACCGCCTCGCCCATGTTGACCGGCGTGCCGCGCGCGAGGTCGCGCCCGTAGCAGGAGCCGCAGACGCCGTTCTTCGCCTCGCAGGTGAGGACCGAGCGGATCTTCACCTCCTGGATGCCGGCGGCGTTGATCGCCGGCATGTGCTCCTCGACGATCATCTCGCCCTTGTCGACGATCACATTGCCTTCGAGGTCCTTCAGCGTCTCCGCCGCGGTGCGGCCGAGGATGCGCGTCCCGAGCGAGGCGACGACCGTGCCCGCGTCGATGATCGCGCGCATGCTGATGCCGCGCTCGGAGCCGCAGTCGGGCATGGTGATGATCGAGTCCTGCGCCACGTCGACGAGACGCCGCGTGAGGTAGCCCGAGTTCGCCGTCTTGAGCGCCGTGTCGGCAAGCCCCTTTCGCGCGCCGTGGGTCGAGTTGAAGTACTCGAGCACCGACAGGCCTTCCTTGAAGTTGGACTTGATCGGGCTCTCGATGATTTCGCCCGACGGCTTGGCCATCAGGCCGCGCATCGCGGCGAGCTGGCGCATCTGGGTCGGCGAACCGCGCGCCCCCGAGTGCGACATCATGTAGATCGAGTTGATCGGCAGGTCGCGCCCGTGCTCGTCCTTGCGGACGGCCGAGATGCCCTTCATCATGTCCTCGGCGAGTTGATCCGAGCACTTCGCCCAGGCGTCGACGACCTTGTTGTATTTCTCGCCCTGGGTGATGAGGCCGTCGTTGTACTGCTGCTCGAACTCCTTGGCCTCGGCCTCGGTCTTGGCGATCAGGCCAGCCTTCGACGCCGGCACGACCATGTCGTCCTTGCCGAAGGAAATGCCGGCCTTGAACGCCTCGCGGAAGCCGAGCGACATGATCCGGTCGCAGAAGATGACCGTCTCCTTCTGCCCGCAGTTGCGGTAGACGATGTCGATCATGTTCGAGATTTCCTTTTTCGTCATCAGCTTGTTGACGACGTCAAAGGGGATCTTGGCGTGCTCGGGCAGGATCTGTCCGAGAATCATGCGACCCGGGGTCGTGTCGAAGATCTTCGCCACCCGCTCGCCATTCTCATCATAGGTCCAGGCGCGGCCCTTGACCCGCGTGTGCAGCGTCACCGCCTTCGCGGCGAGCGCGTGCTCGATCTCGCCCATGTCGGCGTAGAAGCCGCGCACGGGGCGCTTCGTCGCGGAATCCTCCTCGTACTGGCCGGGCTCGCCGTCGCGCACGAGCGACAGGTAGTAAAGGCCGAGCACGATGTCCTGCGAGGGCACGATGATCGGCTGGCCGTTGGCCGGGTGGAGGATGTTGTTGGTCGACATCATGAGGACGCGCGCCTCGAGCTGCGCCTCGAGCGACAGCGGCACGTGCACGGCCATCTGGTCGCCGTCGAAGTCGGCGTTGAAGGCCGAGCAGACGAGCGGATGGAGCTGGATCGCCTTGCCCTCGATCAGCACCGGCTCGAACGCCTGAATGCCGAGGCGATGCAGGGTCGGCGCGCGGTTCAGCATCACCGGGTGCTCGCGGATCACCTCGTCGAGGATGTCCCAGACCTCCGGCTTCTCCTTCTCGACGAGCTTCTTGGCCTGCTTGACGGTCGCCGACAGGCCCTTGGCGTCGAGGCGCGAGTAGATGAACGGCTTGAACAATTCGAGCGCCATCTTCTTCGGCAGGCCGCACTGGTGCAGCTTGAGCTCGGGACCGACGACGATCACCGAGCGCCCCGAATAATCGACGCGCTTGCCGAGCAAATTCTGGCGGAAACGGCCCTGCTTGCCCTTGAGCATGTCGGCGAGCGACTTCAGCGGCCGCTTGTTGGCGCCGGTGATGACGCGTCCGCGCCGGCCGTTGTCAAAGAGCGCGTCGACCGACTCCTGCAACATCCGTTTCTCGTTGCGGATGATGATGTCGGGGGCGCGCAGCTCCATGAGCCGCTTCAGCCGGTTGTTGCGGTTGATGACGCGACGGTAGAGGTCGTTCAGGTCCGAGGTCGCGAACCGGCCGCCGTCGAGCGGCACGAGCGGCCGCAGATCCGGCGGGATGACCGGTATCTCGGTCAGGATCATCCATTCCGGCTTGTTGCCCGAATGGATGAAGGCCTCGATGATCTTGAGCCGCTTGGCGAGGCGCTTGGGCTTCAGTTCGCTCTTCGATTCGGCGATCTCGACCTTGAGGTCGTCGGCGATCTTCTGAAGGTTCATGCCCTTCAGCATCTCGCGGATCGCCTCGGCGCCGATGATGGCGGTGAAGCTGTCCTGCCCGTATTCGTCGAGCGCGCGCAGATAATCGTCCTCACTGAGGAGCTGGCGGTCCTTGAGCGGGGTGAGGCCCGGATCGAGCACGATGTAGGACTCGAAATAGAGGACGCGCTCGAGGTCCTTCAGCGTCATGTCGAGCAGGAGCCCGATGCGCGACGGCAGCGACTTCAGGAACCAGATGTGCGCGACGGGCGCGGCGAGCGAGATATGGCCCATGCGCTCGCGCCGGACGCGCGACAGCGTCACCTCGACGCCGCACTTCTCGCAGATGACGCCCTTGTACTTCATCCGCTTATACTTGCCGCACAGGCACTCGTAGTCCTTGATCGGCCCGAAGATGCGGGCGCAGAACAGGCCGTCCCGCTCCGGCTTGAAGGTGCGGTAGTTGATGGTCTCGGGCTTCTTGATTTCGCCGAACGACCACGAGAGGATCTTCTCGGGGCTGGCGATCGCGATCTGGATCTGGTCGAACGCCTGGGGGGCTGCGACCGGAGCAAAGGGATTGGTGATTTCCTGGTTCATTCTCGTCTCCCACGAGTTCGGGGCCAGAAGCGCCCGAACCCGGCTTGATTTGAAGCTCTACGCGGCGGGCCGATTGCGGCCCCTTGACGAAACAGGGTCGAAGCCCGGCCGTCGGCCGGGCCTCTTCAGGCGGTCGCGCGCTACTCGGCGGCCTCGGCCGGCGGCGCGTCTTCCTGCGCGCGTTTCAGCGACGCGAGTTCGACATTGAGACCGAGCGAGCGCATTTCCTTGACCAGCACGTTGAAGCTCTCCGGGATGCCCGATTCGAACGTATCGTCTCCGCGCACGATCGCCTCGTAGACCTTGGTCCGGCCAGCGACGTCGTCGGACTTCACCGTCAGCATCTCCTGCAGGGTGTAGGCGGCGCCATACGCCTCGAGCGCCCAGACCTCCATCTCGCCGAAACGCTGACCGCCGAACTGCGCCTTGCCGCCCAGCGGCTGCTGGGTGACGAGGCTGTAGGGGCCGATCGAGCGGGCGTGGATCTTGTCGTCCACGAGGTGGTGAAGCTTCAGGATATAGATGTATCCCACCGTCACCTTGCGGTCGAAAGGATCGCCGGTGCGCCCGTCGAAGAGCGTCACCTGCCCCGAACCGTCGAGGCCCGCCATGTTGAGCATCTCGACGATGTCCTTCTCGCGCGCGCCGTCGAACACGGGCGTCGCGATCGGCACGCCGCGGCGCAGGTTCTCGCCAAGCTCCACGAGGCTGCCTTCGTCGAGCGTCCTGATCGTTTCGTCCTCGCCGTAGATCTCCCTGAGCTTGCCGCGCAGGGGTTTGGCGTCGTGCGAGCGCAGGTAGGCGTCGACCGTTTCGCCGACCTGCCGTCCGAGGCCGGCGCAGGCCCAGCCGAGGTGCGTCTCGAGGATCTGGCCGACGTTCATGCGGCTCGGCACGCCGAGCGGATTGAGCACGATGTCGACCGGCTGCCCATCGGCGAGGAAGGGCATGTCTTCCTGCGGCACGATGCGCGAGACAACGCCCTTGTTGCCGTGGCGACCCGCCATCTTGTCGCCCGGCTGGATCTTGCGCTTCACCGCGATGAAGACCTTGGCCATCTTCATCACGCCCGGCGGCAATTCGTCGCCGCGCTGCAGTTTCTCGACCTTGTCGAGGAAGCGGTTCTCGAGCGACTTCTTGGACTTGTCGTACTGTTTGCGCATCGCCTCGATCTCCGACATCGTCTGGTCGGATTCGAGCGCAAACGCCCACCATTGCGAGCGCGGCGTCTCCTCGAGGATCGGCCGGGTGAGGATCTGGTCCTTCCTGAAGCCCTTGGGCCCCGAGAGCGCATGCGCGCCCTCGAGCGTGCCAGCGAGGCGCGCGTAGACGTTGCGATCGAGGATCGCCTGCTCGTCGTCGCGGTCCTTGGCGAGCCGCTCGATCTCCTCGCGCTCGATGGCTTGCGCGCGCTCGTCCTTCTCGACGCCATGACGGTTGAAGACGCGCACTTCGACGACTGTCCCCTGCACGCCGGGCGGCACGCGCAACGACGTGTCGCGCACGTCCGAGGCCTTTTCGCCGAAGATCGCGCGAAGCAGCTTCTCTTCCGGGGTCATCGGGCTCTCGCCCTTGGGCGTGATCTTGCCGACGAGGATGTCGCCCGCCTGCACTTCGGCGCCGATGTAGACGATGCCCGCTTCGTCGAGGTTCTTCAGCGCCTCTTCGGAGACGTTGGGAATGTCGCGGGTGATCTCCTCCGGCCCGAGCTTGGTGTCGCGCGCCATCGCCTCGAATTCCTCGATGTGGATCGAGGTGAAGACGTCGTCCTTGACGATGCGCTCGGAGAGCAGGATCGAATCCTCGAAGTTGTAGCCGTTCCACGGCATGAACGCGACGAGCACGTTGCGGCCGAGCGCGAGATCGCCGAGATCGGTCGAAGGCCCGTCGGCGATGATGTCGCCGACCTCCACCCGATCGCCGACCTTCACCAGCGGCTTCTGGTTGATGCAGGTCGACTGGTTCGAGCGCTGGAACTTCATCAGCCGATAGATGTCGACGCCCGGCTTGGCGGCGTCGGTTTCGTCGGTCGCGCGCACCACGATGCGGGTCGCGTCGATCTGGTCGACGACCCCGGCGCGGCGCGCAGCGATCGCCGCGCCCGAATCGCGCGCCACGATCGACTCCATGCCGGTGCCGACGAGCGGCGCGTCGGAGCGCAAGAGCGGAACCGCCTGGCGCTGCATGTTCGAGCCCATCAGCGCCCGGTTGGCGTCGTCGTTCTCGAGGAACGGGATGAGCGCGGCCGCGACCGAGACGAGCTGCTTCGGCGAGACGTCCATGTAGTCGACGTGGTCGGCTGCGAGGAAGACGACGTCGCCAGCGCGCCGGCAGACGATGAGATCGCCCGAGACGCGCCCTTCCGCGTCGATCGGCGTGTCGGCCTGGGCGATCGCGTATTTCTGCTCCTCCATCGCCGACAGATAGACGACCTCGTCGGTCACCTTGCCGTCGCGCACCTTGCGGTAAGGCGCCTCGATGAAGCCGTACTTGTTGACCCGGGCGAAGGTCGCGAGCGAGTTGATGAGGCCGATGTTCGGCCCTTCCGGCGTCTCGATCGGGCAGATGCGTCCGTAATGGGTGGGATGCACGTCGCGCACCTCGAAGCCGGCCCGCTCGCGGGTGAGCCCGCCCGGCCCAAGCGCCGAGAGGCGGCGCTTGTGGGTGATCTCGGAGAGCGGGTTCGTCTGGTCCATGAACTGAGAGAGCTGCGAGGAGCCGAAGAACTCGCGCACCGCAGCCGCGGCGGGCTTCGCGTTGATCAGGTCCTGCGGCATGATCGTGTCGATTTCGACCGAGCTCATGCGCTCCTTGATGGCGCGCTCCATGCGCAGGAGGCCGATGCGGTACTGGTTCTCCATGAGTTCGCCGACCGAGCGCACGCGCCGGTTGCCAAGATGGTCGATGTCGTCCACCTCGCCCCGGCCGTCGCGCAGGTTCACGAGCGCCTTCACCACCGCCAGGATATCGTCCTTGCGCAGCGTCCGCTGTGTGTCGGGCGCGTCGAGGTCGAGGCGCATGTTCATCTTGACGCGGCCGACCGCCGAGAGGTCGTAGCGCTCGCCGTCGAAGAACAGCGACTGGAACATCGCCTCCGCGCTTTCGATGGTCGGCGGCTCGCCCGGGCGCATGACGCGGTAGACGTCGAACAGCGCATCCTCACGCGACGTGTTCTTGTCGACTTTCAGCGTGTTGCGGATGTATGGCCCGACATTGACGTGATCGATGTCGAGGATGGGCAGTTCCGTGAAGCCGACCTCGAGCAGCCCGGCAAGCGACTTTTCGGTGATCTCGTCGCCGGCCTCGGCATAGATCTCGCCGGTCTGCGGGTTATAGAGATCCTCGGCGATATACTGGCCGAAGAGATCGGAGTTGGCTGCGAACAGGGCCTTCAGGCCCTTGTCGGCGAGTTGGCGGGCGGAGCGGACGGTGAGCTTGCGGCCGGCCTCGATCGCGACCTCGCCGGTGTCGGCGTCGATCATGTCGACGGAGGCCTTGATGCCCTTCATCCGCTCGGGATCGTAGGGCACGCGCCATCCGTCCCTGAGCCTTGTGTAGGTCACGGCGCGATAGAACGTCTTGAGGATTTCCTCGCCGTCGAGCCCGAGCGCGTAGAGCAGCGACGTCACCGGAATCTTCCGGCGCCGGTCGATGCGCGCATAAACGATATCCTTGGCGTCGAACTCGATGTCGAGCCACGAGCCGCGATAGGGGATGATGCGGGCGGCGAACAGGAGCTTGCCCGACGAGTGGCTCTTGCCCTTGTCGTGGTCGAAGAAGACGCCCGGCGAACGGTGCATCTGCGAGACGATGACGCGCTCGGTGCCGTTGACGATGAAGGTGCCGTTCGGCGTCATGAGCGGCATGTCGCCCATGTAGACGTCCTGCTCCTTGATGTCCTTGACCGACTTCGCCTGGGTCTCGGGATCGACGTCGAACACGATGAGGCGGAGCGTCACCTTGAGCGGCGCAGCGTAGGTCATGCCGCGCTGGCGGCACTCGTCGATGTCGTACTTGGGCGCCTCGTATTCGTACTTGACGAACTCGAGATGCGCCGTGTCGGCGAAATCCTTGATCGGAAACACCGACTTGAACACCGCCTGCAAGCCCTCGGTCGGGCGGCCGGCCTTCGGCGCCTCGAGGAGGAGAAACTGGTCGTAGGACGCCTTCTGCACCTCGATCAGGTTCGGCATCTCGCCGACTTCCCTGACGTGCCCGAAGACCTTGCGAACGCGCTTGCGGCCGGTGAATGTCTGCGCCATATCGTCCCTCGTGCTCGGGCCCGAGCCGATCCTTAAAGCGAAAATGGTTCCGCTTCGGGCCTTAAGGGGCGAGGCAAATCGCCCCCGTTATGAACTCCCGCTTCGCCTCAAGCGCGCGATCTGACGGCGCGCCTCGCGGGCCTCAAAAAACCCCACCCTTCAAAAACGCTTGCGACGGCCCCGCGCCAAAGGCCCGGGACCGTCGATCGCTTTACGAACGAGCCCGCCCGGGGCCCGGAAGGCTCATTACTTGAGCTCGACCTTCGCGCCGACCTTCTCGAGGGCGGCCTTGATCTTCTCCGCCTCGTCCTTGCTGACGCCCTCCTTGACGGGCTTGGGCGCGCCTTCGACGAGGTCCTTGGCCTCCTTCAGGCCGAGCGAGGTGATCGCGCGGACCTCCTTGATGACCTCGATCTTCTTGTCGCCGATGGCGGACAGGATGACCGTGAACTCGGTCTGCTCCTCGACCGGGGCCGCGGCGGCGCCGCCGCCGGCCGGAGCTGCTGCAACCGCCACGGCGGCGGCAGCCGACACGCCCCACTTCTCTTCAAGAAGTTTGGCGAGTTCGGCGGCTTCGAGAACAGTGAGCGAGGAGAGTTCGTCGACGATCTTTTCGAGATTGGCCATTTTCTGAAGTTTCCTTGATATGGGTTTGAACCTGGATTTTTGAAGAGGCTCTCTTAGGCTGCGTCCTTGGCGGCGTAAGCGCCCACGACCCGCGCGAGCTTCGCCGCGGGGGCGGTGGCGAGCTGCGCGATCTTGGTCGCCGGGGCCGTGAGGAGCCCGATGAGCTTGGCGCGCAGTTCGTCGAGGGACGGCAAGGTCGCAAGCGCCTTCACCGCATCGACGTTGAGGGCGGTCTTGCCCATGGCGCCCCCGAGGACGACGAACTTGTCGTTGTCCTTGGCGAACGCCACGGCCGCCTTCGCCGCCGCCACCGGATCGGCCGAATGGGCGATCAGGGTCGGTCCCTTGAGAAGGGGACCGATGGAGGCGACGTCCGTGCCTTCGAGAGCAATCTGGGCGAGGCGATTTTTGGCGACCTGGACCGTCGCGCCGGCTGCCTTCATCTGCTTGCGCAGACGCTGCATCTGGACGACCGTCAAGCCGGAATAGTGCGCCACGACCACGACCGACGTTTTCGCGAAGACGTCGTGCAAAGCCGCAACGGCCTCCTTTTTCTCCGCTCTATCCATGGGGTGCTCGTCTCCGGTCGGCGGGCCTGAAAGAGCCCGCCAGTTGCACATGCCGCGCCGCGAGATCCTCGATCGAGGAACCGCGCCGCAGCGCCTTGCGCCTGTCCCCGGAGATGGGCGAACCCAGCGCCGGACAGATGGTTCAAACCGCATGAGGCCAGGCGAGGAGAGTTCCCCGCGAGGCTTTGAAACCCGGTCTTCCCCGCCTATGCTGGCCCCTGCCCTTTCCAGGGCGGGAATTAAGCGTCGGACCCGAAGGTCGTCGGCGCCGGCAGTCTCGGACAGGACAAAGCCGGAGTGGACGCAAGGGCTACCCCTTCCGTCCTCCGGCCTTTCCGCCGCCTCTCCCCGAGCTTGTCCACAGGAGACAAGACCCGAACAGGACGGTAGCCATGTATGATCATTCGGGGTCGCATCGCGCCGCCGACCCCGGCAGAGTCCCTTAGCGCGTCCGCAAGCCCCGTGCAAGGGGTTCGTTTCCGATTTATCCCCGGGAAGACGGCCCTTCTCCTCTTGCCGGAGCGCCCTTAAGGAAAACGCTCGCTTCGGGTTGTGCGCGGGCTTGACGCAGTGTAATCTGCGGTTCCCTTTACATAGTCATTGCGATGGAACGATTTTCTTACGGCGGCGGCGAGGCATCGGGAAGCGGTCGCGAGGCCGTGGTGGCAAGGGCGCGAGCGGCCGCGCGCACCCTTGGGAATGAGTCCGCGCCCGAGCCGCAGCGGCTGATCGCCGAGCCCATCTCGCTCGACGCCGCGGCGACCAAGCTCACCGACAGGATCCTTGGCTACAGCGCCGCCAACCTTGTCGACATATTGAAGCAGATCGCCGTCGAATACGGCCTCAAACACATCTGTCACATGGGCCTCGACATCGGCAAAAGTTCGGACACGAACGTGCTGACGGCGGTCGTGACCTACGAGAAGGAGTGGCAGGCGCGCTACTTCCTCAAGGGGTATTTCGCCGTCGATCCGGTCACCGAACGCGGCCGCGAGTCGCTCCTGCCGTTCGACTGGGACGACCTGGCGCTCGAAAAGCCGGACGCGGCCGAGTTCTTCGAAGACGCCTTCGCGCACGGCGTCGGCCGCTATGGGCTCACTTTCCCTGTCCGCAACCGCCGGTCGATGTCGATCGTGACGTTCACGAGCGACGCCGGACGCGACGAATGGGAGATGTTCAAGCGGCTCAACATGCCGCGGCTGCAGCAGCTCGCGGCGCTGATCGATTCGGCCGCGGCCGCCACCACGTCGAACAAGCCCCCGCCGAAGGCGCAGCTTTCGCGGCGCGAGGAGCAATGCCTGATCTGGGCCGCGCGCGGCAAAACGCATCAGGAAGTCGCGGACATTCTGGTCTTGAGCCCGAGCAGCGTCAGAAGCCACCTCGACACGGCGCGCCACAAGTTGCACTGCATCAACCTCACTCACACGGTTGGCGTCGCAGTGGCGACCGGCGTGATCCCCGCATCCGCCTTAAGAGATAGCCCGTGATAGTCCGCGGCTGACAGGTTAGCCGTTGTTCATCTTTTGTTCTCCACGTTTTTGCGCGTTGCCAGCGTGCGCAAGTTCGGCAACTTATGCGTTGTGTTGAGGACACTGGAGATGGACTTGGCTACTGATCGAACCACAGCGGTTTTGGCTGCCGATCGACCCGCAGCGACGGAATCTCACGAACCGGCCATGCGTGTCATTGGCGGTCGGACGCACACGCTCGGCGGCGTCCGCGCCCTGCTGTCACAGGCGCTCAACGAGGCGAGAGCCCTCGACCAGGCGCTTGTCGCCTATTTTATCGAGATGGCGATCGAGGAGGCGAGCGCGAAAAGCGCCAAAGCCGGACCTGAATTCGCCGCCGGCGTCCGGGTTACCCGGATGGCGGAGTAGATTGCGCCAGGCGTACAACCAGTTCGACGAGCGCCGTCCGCAATTCGGGGCGGTCGATGCGAAGAAAGGCACGGATCAACTCGGCGCCTTCCGCCGGGGTGGCTCCTGGAAGACGCGCCGCGAACAGGCGTTGGTCTTCCGGGCCCCCAGTGACGCGAGACATCGCAGCTTCCGAAAACTCTGTCTTCCGCACTTTGCTCTCTTTGAGAAAAAAGGCCCGGTCGATAGTTCTTATCTTGACATTCGCACAGTGGCAAGCCGCCTGACAAGGCGCCTTTGATTAAATAAGCGTTACGCAAAGTTTGGACGGCCGGATTATCTCCGGCCGCTCAAAACGGGATCTATGCGAAGACGAGTTCTCTCGCTCCGGGCGCGAGGACCGACTGTCCCATCTCCATCTCGTCGCGGAAGGCCTCGAGCCGGGAGCGATCGGGTTCGAACATGCCCGCATAGCTCATCACGCTGCCGATACGCTGCGGCCTGCCGATGACCTCCGGCTCCGCGCCGAGCGCGCGCAACACGCGCAGGATGCGCGCGTCGAACACGGACACGATCTGCGTGAGACCGGCTTTCAGCGCGACTTCGCCGATGCCGGCGATGAGTTCGGCCATGACATAGTTGACACCGTTCTTGCTGCGCTGCGGCTGACCCTCGGTCATGACGGCGCAGATGCGCGAGCTTTCCCAAATGGTCGCGCTCTCGACGATCTCTCCCTCCTCGAGGAGCTGGGGAAAGACGTCGCGCAGCATGTTCGGCCCGGTCGTCGGCAATAGGCGAAGCGAGCCCCAATATTGCTCCGTCACCGGGTCGAGAGACACGAGATAGAGGGGGTTGAGATCGTCGAAGCGGTCGCGTTCGTAGCCGTCCTTGACGACGACATCCCATCCCAGACGTTGTCCGAAAATCTCCGCGCGATTGCGGAACATCGCGTCCATCTCTCGTGGAAAGCGGGAAGCGCGCGAACCTTCGATAAGCTTGAGCATTGGTGGTAACTCCTTGGAATGCGGGGGCGAGCCAGCGGCTCGCACTTGGCGAACCTCACTAGGGATGGCGCCCGCCGCCGCTCTCAGCAAGAGGGATCCGGCGTTTTCGCCGTTTCAATTGACGTCCGAACGCGGAAATCGAGCATTCGCCCTGAGGCGATGCGGTGAGTTCTTCGTCACAGGGCGTTCAAGAACCGTCGTTCACCGGCCTCAGTCCGAGACGACGCGAAATCAGCCTGTCGACCAGGCGCCGCGGAAGGGCGCCGGCGATCCAGTTCGAGACCGGGTCCGGCGCCAGGACGCGCCGCGCCTTCGGTCTCGGCGCGAGGATGGCGTCCTTCACCGCCTCGCCGATCTTGTCGGGAGGCAGCCCCCGCTTCCGCGCGGCGGAGACATAGGCTTTCAGGCGTTCGATCGGGACAGCGTAGGGCGTGTCCTTGTAGCGGGCGGCGTCGAACGCGTCGGCCTTGTCCCAGATGGGCGTGACGACCATGCCGGGCCCCAGGACGACGACCTCGACGCCGAACGGCGTCAGTTCGAGCCGCAGCGCCTGCGACAGGCCTTCGAGCGCGAACTTCGACGCGAAATAGGCGCCGACGAAGGGCGAGGCCCTGCGCCCGCCGACCGACGACATCATCACGATGCGCCCGGGCGGCCCTTTGCGCGCGCGATCGAGGCCGAGAAGCGGCAGAAACGCCTGCGTCACGATCAGCGGCCCCACGACGTTGACGTCGAACTGACCGCTGAACGCCTCGATGTCGATATCGAAGAGCGGACCGACCACCGCCACGCCGGCGTTGTTCACCAGGCCCGCCAGCCTTTCGTCGCCGAGCGTCCGCGCCACGCGCTCCGCCGCGGCGCCGACCGCCGGCCTGTCGGTCACGTCGAAGATCAGCGGCGTGAAGTTCGGCCCGAACGCGCTTGCGAGGCGCTCCGCGTCCGCCTCCCGACGCACCGAGCCAAAGACGCGGAGGCCTGCGTCCAGAAGGGCTTTGGCTGAACTCCACCCGATGCCGGTCGACACCCCGGTCACGACGACAGATCTCATGGGCTCATCCGTTTCGGCGTCAAAGACCGCGGAAAGGCGTAGCACGAGGACGTGGGCAGCGAACCCGACGCCCGCTCATCGACGACGCAAGGCGCTCGCGCGGGCGCCCCGAAGCATTCGCGGCGTATGCGGCCGAGCTTCCGCAAAGTGCGCTCCTACCTGCGCTTCGTTCGCGACCCGTCGCTGCGGCGCCTCTAGGAGACACGACGCCGGTTTTGGGCGTGCAGCGCCGAAGCGCCTGTCGGCAACTCGTGGATCGGCCTTGCAGGCCAAGGGAGGCGGACGCCTTTGCTCGACTCAAGTTGGCCCGCTCGCTTTGGCCGTCATGGCCGGGCTCGGGCCCGGCCATCCTCGCGGCGCCGATAGGCGCTCGATCCGACCCGGGCCGCTCAATGGCGCAGAGGGGGGTCGCGCCTGACAGCCTTCGCAAAAAGGCATGGGCCCCGCGACAAGCTGCGCTTGAACTCGGTGCCGCTGGCGAGAAACGTGCGCGCGTTCTTCGACGCCGACTCCCGAGCGCAAACATGAAAACCAAAGCCGCCGTCTGCCGCACATTCGGGCAGCCGCTCACGATCGAGACGATCGACATCGCCGGGCCCGGCGCGAACGAGGTCCTGGTCAAGACCGCCGCTTGCGCCATCTGCCACAGCGACATCTTCTATATCGACGGGGCGTGGGGCGGCGCGCTTCCGGCGGTCTACGGCCACGAGGCGGCCGGTGTCGTCGAAGCGGTCGGCGCGGGGGTGACGCGCCTCAAAGCCGGCGACCCGGTCGTCGTGACGCTCATCCGCAATTGCGGCTTCTGCCCGGCCTGCGCCGAGGGCGCGCCGGTGTTCTGCGAGGAAGTCTTTCCGCTCGACCGGCAGACGCCGCTGAGCGACGGGGGCGGAAAGCCGCTTGTCCATGGTCTGCGCACCGGGGCCTTCGCCGAGCGCATGGTCGTCGACGCCTCGCAGGCGGTCAAAATCCCGAGCGACATGCCGCTCGACGTCGCCTCGCTCGTCGCCTGCGGCGTGCTGACGGGGCTCGGCGCCGTCATCAACACGGCGCAGGTGAAAGAGGGGTCGAGCGCGGTCGTCATCGGCTGCGGCGGCGTCGGGCTCAATTCCGTCCAGGGCGCGCGTCTCGCCGGCTGCGAGCCGATCATCGCGGTCGACGTCGACGCCACGAAGCTTGCCGCGGCGATCGGGTTCGGCGCAACCCAGACGATCAACGCAAGAAACGAGAACGTCGAAGAACGGGTCAAGGCCCTGACCGGCGGTCGCAAGGCCGACTGGGCCTTCGTCACGGTCGGCGTGAAGGGCGCGCCCGAGCAGGCGCTTTCGCTCATCAAGCGCAACGGCGCCGTCGTGCTCGTCGGCATGCCCCCTTCCGACGTCCGGGCGACGATCGATCCGGGCATGCTCGCCGCCGACGGGCAGAGAATTCTCGGCTCCAAGATGGGCTCGGCCCGCCCGGCGATCGACATCCCAAAAATCATCGCGCTCTATCGCGACGGGCGCCTGAGGCTCGACGAACTGATCTCGAACCGTTTCCCGCTCGAGCGGATCAACGACGCCCTCGCCTCCTCCCGCTCCGGCCGCGCGATCCGCAACGTCATCGTGTTCTAAGGATGCCAGGACCAGCGCGCCAAACCCGGGCCGGTTTTTTGCGTTTTCAGAGGCTTGCGGTTTTTCCGGGCGACGCGCGCCGCGCCCTCGCTCGCAACGATCCTTGGCGCAGAGGGAGGCCGCCTCCCGCGAGAGGGTCGAAACGCCTTTGCCGGCCGCTGGAGCGCCGGGCTTCCGGTCAGCGCGCCAAACCCGCCCCGGCTTTGAGCGTTCTCAGAGGCTTGCGGCGGTTTTTCCGGGCGACTGTAACTGCCAGGCGATAGGCGCCCACGGCCTCATCGCCAGCGTAGCGCCGCGATCCAGAGGCAAGCGCGCCAGGCCTCGGGACGATCCGCGCACGAATCCGCTGGTCATCGGGGCGCCGGGTGTGTCTGGATCGCCACGTCGCTTCGCTCCTCGCGAAGACGAGCCCCCGCTTCGGGATCACTTCCGACCTTCCGGCCGGGCCTCCCCGGCCGACGCTGCCAGCCTGGTCGGATTTCTCCGATCGCGCATCGGCAGCCCACAAGCAGCGGCTTTCGGAAGACTTAGCCAAGTTCAAACAGCACTTTCTGTATAACATGAAAATGCGCGTTGTGTCAACAAACAATTCCCTTATTCCGAAATCATCGATCTCTCCCGGGCGGCGCGGGCGTCGTCAGCGGCGACGCGATGGTGGCGGCTGCGAGCACGAGCGCTACGTCCCGGATCATTCATTGCCCCCTGATGCGGTCATGGCCACGACGCCATGTCGGAGATTGGCGAGTGGCGCTTCGTCGGCTTCTTCGATGGCCGATCCGTCGAAGCGGCGGGCGCAGTCTTCGCGGACCGGCGCTTCTACCGGTCCAGGTTCCGCGGCGGCGAGAACCGTCAAAGCCAGGAGAGCCGCCCCTTCTGGCGCCGTGTCCACCCACTGTCTCCTCGGCGGAGGCCACCAATCCGTCGCTTCCTCTTATTTCCTTTTGCCATCAAACACCTGGCGGCTTGTTGATGTGGGTCAACCTACCATCGCCCGCCGCACGCTTGGCCGCAATCAGGCACACGATGGCGGTCGCGGGCGCGAGAATGTCGGTCCAGAACACCGGGCCGGCGTTGCCGGGGGCGAAATTGCCGGCCTCGATCATCTGCCGGACATGGCCGGCGGCGTCGCCGAGTAGCGCGATCGACGCGCCGATCACCGCCGCCTCCTTGAAGGCCAGTGTCCGCCAGAACGCGACGCAGGCGACGATCCCGAAGGCGAGATCGGCGATTCCGACCTCGAACTGGAACGGGCTCGGCGCCCAGCCGATGAAGGCGGCGGCGAAATCGGGAAAGACGAGGTGATAGAAGGCCGCCCAGAGGAAGGTGAGTCCGAGCCCCAGCAGCAGCAGCCAGTCGAGGAAGCGGATCGCGAGCGGCCGGCCGCGGCGAAGCGCCGCCACGACGAGCGCGAGCACGAAAAGCTCAGCCGACACGTTGCGCAGCGCGAACCCAATAGCTTCCCCTATCATGTCGCGCCTCCGTTTTCCCGGCCGCTTGACCTTAGCACCGCCGCCGTCTCTGAAATCCGGCGTGAGCGGAAGACCATCGACCTCGTCCTGAGGAGCCCGCGACGCGGGCGTCTCGAAGGACGGTTCCAGAAGAGGCTGAACCGCGGCATCTCCTGGAGTCATCCTTCGAGACGCGCCGCCTTGCGGCGTTGCTTCTCTGGATCAGGCGGCGTCAGCGGAGAGCAACGGCCCCATGAAGATTGCGGAACTCAAGACCTTCGTCGTCGGCAACCCGCCGCCCGCCTTCGGCGGCCGCTATTTCATCTTCCTCAAGCTCAAGACCGCCTGCGGCGTCGAGGGCGTCGGCGAGGTCTATGCGGCGAGCTTCGCGCCCGACGTGATCGTCGCCGGGATCCGCGACGTGTTCGAGCGCCATGTCATGGGCTCGGACCCCTTCCGGATCGAAACCCTGTGGCGCAATGTCTACGGGCGCGGCTACACCGGCCGCCCGGACGCGTCGCTGATGGGGGTGCTTTCGGGCATCGAAATGGCGCTCTGGGACATCGCCGGCAAGGCGGTCGGCAAACCCGTCTACGACCTCCTCGGCGGCAAGGTTCACGAGCGGCTCCGCAGCTACACCTACCTCTATCCGGACGAGCCGGGGTCGCACGCCTATTCCGACAGCCCCGTCTATCGGACGCCCGGCGCCGCCGCCGAGCGGGCGCTGAAATACGCAGGCCAAGGGTTCACCGCGGTCAAGTTCGACCCCGCCGGCCCCTATTCCTCGTTCGACCCGCGCCAGCCGAGCCTCGAGCGGCTCGAACTGTCGGAGGCATTCTGCAAGGCGCTGCGCGAGGCGCTCGGGACGGGCTGCGATCTCCTGTTCGGCACGCACGGGCAGTTCACCGTGTCGGGGGCGCTCCGCCTCGCCCGCCGCATCGAACCGTACGAGCCGCTGTGGTTCGAGGAGCCGACGCCGCCCGAGGCGCCGGAGGAGATGGCGCGGGTCGCCCGCCAGTGCCGCATGCCGATCGCGGCCGGCGAGCGGCTGACGACGAAGTACGAGTTCGCCCGCCTGCTCGAGACGGGCGCCGCCTCGATCCTGCAGCCGAACCTCGGCCGCGTCGGGGGCATTCTGGAGGCCAAGAAGATCGCCGCGATGGCGGAGGCCCATTACGCGCAGATCGCGCCGCACCTCTATTGCGGGCCGGTGGTCGGGGCGGCCAACATCCAGCTTGCCGCCTGCATTCCGAACTTCCTCATCCTCGAGAGCATCGAGCGCTGGGAGGGCTTCCACGCCGCGCTCCTCAAGAAGCCCATCCGCTGGGAGGACGGCTACGTGATCCCGCCGGGCGATCCGGGGCTCGGGGTCGAACTCGACGAGGCGGTCGCCCTGGCCCACCCGTGGACCGGCAAGGACCTGCATCTCGTGCCGCGCTTCGCGCCCGTTCAGGCGCCGGATTAATTATCGTGTGCAACGATATGAAATATATCTAGAAACCATTTCACAGACACGAGGCAATCCGAGGTCTCGACTCCCTGAAATCGCTGGCACGGACACGGAACCTGCGTGGCGCTTCCGCCAGCCGGCCCCGCCAGCCTCAGTGCTGCGGCCCCATGATCCACTGGCTGTGCTCGGCGCACCAGACGTGGTTGTGGAGGTTGGCGACCCACTGTCGGCCCGAGGCGGTGATCGAGAGGTACTTCACTCCCTCCTCGATGTGCTCGGCGACGCTGTTCGAGAAGAAGGTCGGATACTTGTCGACCAGGTCCGCCGGGCTCTCGTAGCCAAACTGCCGATTGGTGCCGTTCTCCTCGAACTCGGTGTAGAGCGCGTTCGCCTTCTTCGGGTAGAGCGGATCGCCGAGCTGACCGATGAGGTCGGAGGCGAGCACGAGCCGCGCCTCGAGGTCGGCGTTCCCGACGGCGGTGACGCAGGGAGGGAAGCGCGTCAGCTCGATCGAACTCGGCGACCCTCGCCGGGTCGATATGAGGCGATGAGCCGAGCCGCTCGTAGACGAAGAGCTTCGAGCGGTCGACGTGATAGGGCATCAGCGCCGCGTCGGAGGCGCCGCGCGGCAGGCTCACCTTGCGCCCGCTCTGGTCGACCACGAATTCGTTCGAGGTGTCTCCCTTGAGGATGCCGCGCACGAACCCGATGTCGTGCAGGAGGCAGGCGCAGATGAGATGCAGGTAGTCGGCCGGCTCGATCCGCTCCTTCAGCACCCTGCCCCTGAGGATGTCCCGCCCGACCGAGGTCACGAGCATGGTGTGCTCGAAATTGTGGTAGAGGGCGTCGCTCTTGGCGATCGCCTCGATGGCGCCGCGAGCGAGAGACCCGAGCCGCTCGGCCTTGTCCTCGTGGGTCGAGCCAAAGATGTCGCGGAAGTCCTCGGCGAGGAACTTCCCGAGCTTTCTGGCCGCCACGGCCGCGATGGTCTCCACCCGATGGCTCCCCCCGAGAACGCGGTCCCGCTCCGCAATCCGATGTTTACAAATCTACGCGATGTCCGCCCTCTGCGCCAGAGCCGCGGGCGCGGGACCCGCGATCCTGACTTCCCTTGCGGGGCCCCATCTTCGAGATATTCTCCAGAAAGGGTAAATAAAAGACCCCGGAGGGCGCTTCGATGCGGTGCGGGTTCGTCGGGCTGGGCAATCTCGGCGGCGCCCTCGCCATGAACCTGAGGCGCGCAGGCTTCGGCGTTACCGTCCATGACCTCGACGCCCGAAGCGGCGACGCGCTCGTCGCGGCGGGCGCCGGCTTCGCCGAAAGCGCCCGCGAAGTCGCCGAGCGATCGGACGCGGTCTTCACCTGCCTGCCCTCTCCCACGATCTCGGAGCGGGTGCTGACCGGGAAGGAGGGCCTGCTCGCGGGGCTGAAGCCCGGTTCGACCTGGATCGAGATGAGCACGGTCGACGCCAGGACCGTCCAGCGCCTCGCGGCGGCCGCCGCCGAGACAGGCGTCTTCACCCTCGAGGCGCCCGTCACCGGGGGCGTCCACAAGGCGGCGGCGGGCGAGATCGCGGTCATCGTCGGTGGCGAGGCCGAGGTCTTCGCCCGCCATCGCGCCGCGCTCGAGGCGATGGGCCGGCCGGTCTTCCATGTCGGCCCGCTGGGCTCGGCGTCGGTCATCAAGGTCATCACCAACATGCTCGCCTTCGTCCACCTGATCGCGGCCGGGGAGGCGCTCATGCTCGCCAGGCGCGGCGGGCTCGACCTGGCGACCGCCTACGCCGTGATCAAGGCGAGCTCGGGCTCGAGCTTCGTCCACGAGACCGAATCCCAGCTCGTGCTCAACGGCTCCTACAACGTCGGCTTCACCATGGAGCTCGCCTGCAAGGACCTCGGCTTCGCCATGGACCTGGGCCGCGACCTCGGCGTGCCCCTCGATCTCGCCGCGATCGCCGCCCAGACCTTCATCCGCGCCCGCGAGGCCTATGGCGGCGGGGCGCAGTCGACCCAGGTGGTGAAGCTCCTCGAGGACGCGCTGCACACCGACCTCCGCGCCCCGGGCTTTCCGGCGGAATTGAAGCTCTGAGGCCCGCGCGGGCGCAACCCCGGATCGTGGATTTTCAGACGCTTGCGGCGCCATTGGCAACCCTATGGAACGGCCAAGGAGAGGCGGACCCAAACACGGCCCTCGTGCCTCGAGGAGCCTGCAAAGCAGGCGTCTCGAAGAACGCTCCAGATCGCGCCGACGTGTCGGCTGGATCGTCCTTCGAGACGCGCCGCCGGTGGAGCCGCTCGTCAGGACCAGGTCGGGGCAAGGCGCCCCGGCAAGCCAAACCAGCCGCAGGACTTTGACCGGCCATTGGATAGAATTTCTTTCCCCGTCCCGCCGCCGCATTCCCGATCGCGCCCGTCGCGCCTCTTCCAACCTTCGATAGGATAAGAATAACATAAACGGAACTTCTGGAAAACAAAAACACCTGGATATTGAAAAGGTAGGGGTTTTCGGCCTGCCGAGGAGCGACGCCGTAATCTCACCGAGGGATCGGGAAGCCCGGCGCCCCCGTCGCCGCTTTCGAACCTCGGCCGCGAGCCTTCAGGAACAGGGAGGATTTACGCCCGTAACAGGGAGGGTTTTCGCCGCAACAGGGCGCATTTTCGGCCGAACAGGATAGATTATCTGTCCCATTCGGTATTACCGCGACACGCCCGTGTTTACCTTTTCGCGAAGCCGGGGAGACGCCGTCGGACGGTGTCGAATTAGTGGTTGACGGGCGTGTCACCATAATCAATAGGGCTGGCAACGGCCTCAGCCTGCAGTCAAAATTTTATCCTGGATGGTCGTACTTTTTTACCTG
Organism: uncultured Alphaproteobacteria bacterium; assembly: GCA_963829505.1. Taxonomy (GTDB): domain Bacteria; phylum Pseudomonadota; class Alphaproteobacteria; order Rhizobiales; family Beijerinckiaceae; genus Roseiarcus. Next base: position 337,903 of record CAWHIL010000003.1, on the reverse strand, counting down.
GTACAGCTTATTGAGGGAATTCCTAATCAAGAGAAATCTAGCAAAGATTTTCAAACGTGGATGGAGGCTACCTATAAATCGAAGACCGCAAGAAGGGAGTATATGGAGCGCCACCTAATCCCAGACGTTGAACTATCTTTAGAGAATTTCAAGGAATTCATCGAGAAGCGCGAGGCTTTGTTGATTGAACGCCTTTACGACGAACTGGTAATTAGAGAATAGAGGATCGGGGTCTTGGAAAAGCGGCCACGCCCCGCTTTCCGAGCTGCTGTCAATAAGCCACGCACGAATTACCGCGTCGCCGCATCGCGGCTTCTCCGTTCTCGGCGGACCGCGCCAGGCAGAGACTGTCGGAGAAATCAGCTGCAGCGTGTCAGAACATCGCAGCCTGGGGGCCGACAATCTGACCCGCTCAAATTCGAGACCAGACACCGTCGACAATCGGAGGGTTCTGGCGCGGAGTGGAAACATCCGGAACCCTGGCGCGGCGGCCCCTGGATCGCCACGCTACGCTCGCGATGACGGCCGTGGGAGCCCCCGGCGGGCTTGGGCGGCGCGACCGCGAAGTGGGCCTCCGACCCCTCACCCGAACCGGAACGCCGAGATCGTCTTGCCGCCGATGACGTCCTTGAAGGCGTGCTGGCCCTGGCTGTCGCCGGCGGCGCCCGCGACCACCATGAGCGGGATGAGGTGCTCCTCGCGCGGGTGGCAGGCGCGGGCGCCGGGGGCCTTGTCCCAGGCGGCGAGCCGCGCCTCGCGCTCCCTTGGCGGCGCCTTCGCCGTCTCGTCGAGCCAGGCGTCGAAGGTCGACGACGCCCCGTCTCCGCCGGCCATGAAGGTCCGGAGGTCGTGAAAGCTCATGCCGCTGCCGACGATGGCGACGCCTGCGTCGCGCAAAGGCTCGAGCGCCTTGCCGAGCCGGATGTGAAAGGCGGCGTCGAGGTCCTTGCGCAGCGACAGCATGACGACCGGGATCTCGGCCTTCGGGTCGACGATCAGGAAGGGCACGAAGACGCCGTGGTCGAAGCCGCGTTGTCCGTCGGCCGCGACCGGCAGCCCCGCCGCCTCGATCAGCCGCTGGACCTTAAGCCCGATCTCCGGGCTGCCTGGCGCGGGATATTGCAGCTGATAGGTGTGGGCCGGAAAGCCGTAATAGTCGTAGAGCATGCCGGGCTTCGGGTTGACGCTCACCGTCGGCGTCGCCGCCTCCCAGTGGGCCGTCACGACCAGGAACGCCTTCGGCCGCTCTGGGAGCGAGGCGACGAGACCCGAGAGATAGTCGCGCAAGGCGTCCCAGGCGTGCGGCCCGAAGGGCGGCGGAAACTCCATCCAGAAGCAGGGGCCCCCTCCGTGGGGGATGAAGATGGCGGGCTGGCGGGCGGGCATCGGCGTCCTTGAGGTTCGGTTCCCACCCTAGGTAGGAGCGTCGGGCGCGCGAGGCAATCGCCGGTTCGGCGCCGCTCTCATGCCGCGTCGTGGAAGATGATCCCGAGCGTGGAAATCGGGCGAGGCCGCTCAGGCGGCCGTCTTCCCCCGTCCTGACTTCGGCGGCGCAATCAGAGCCTCCGCGGGAACGCCCCATTCGCGGTTGAGCTTCCACGCCATGCCCATCGTCAAGGACCGCTTGCCCGAGAGGATGTCGGACGCGCGTTGCCGCGAGCCGAGCAGGCGGCCGAGATCGGACTGGGTGCGACCGCCTGTCTCCATGCTGTAGCGAATGGCGTCGACGGGGTCCGGCGGCTCGATGGGCCACCGCTTGCGCTCGTAATCCTCGATCACCAGGGCCAGGAGATCGAAGCGGTCGGCCTCGGCCGTGCCCAACTTCGGCTCGCGCGCGAAGTAGCCTTCGACTTCGTCGAGCGCCGCTTCGTACTCGGCCTCGGAACGAAGCGGGCGGATCATCGCATTCGCCATGACACTGTCTCCGGATCGATGCGGTCTTACTCGGCGTGCGTTCCCACGAACTTCACCAGGACGCGGCCGAAGGCGTAGGACACATGAACGACCAGGCGATACTTGTTGCCCCCGAGATCGAATATGACGCGATTGTCCGCGACGAAATCCACTGTGCCGCCGAACCGGCGCTTGATCGCGGGCCGGGCGATGACCTGCACGCGAAACCATACTCTGTCACCAAACTGATGACAACCAACTCTCCGTCGACGGCCCCGGATTGGAGCCTCGCCGCTCCAATTCATGCCGCGTCGTGGAAGATGATCCCCAGCGTGAAGCGCTCGCCGCTCCTGATGCGGCTGACGCCGTGGCGCAGGTTGACCCGGTAGGCGCCTTTCGTCCCCTGAACGGGGCGCTCGCGCACCGCGAAGACGACGCCGTCGCCCTGCGAGAGAGGCGCGACCTCGGCGCGCGACTGCATGCGCGGGCGCTGCTCGGTCAGCACGAACTCGCCGCCGGAAAAGTCGCGTCCCGGCTCGGAGAGGAGGATCGCGACCTGAAGCGGAAAGACGAGCGCGCCGTAGACGTCCTGATGCAGACAATTGTAGTCGCCGGCGCGATAGCGCAGCAGAAGCGGCGTCGGGCGGGCCTGGCCGGCGGCCCGGCAGAGCGCCCGGAAATCCCGATGTTCGGGAGGATAGCGCGCGTCCATCCCCATGGTCTCGGTCCAGCGGTTGGCGATCGGCTGAAGGCGCGGATAGAGGGTTTGGCGCAAGCCGGCGACGACGTCGGGCAGCGGATCGGCGAAATACTTGTACTCGCCGCGGCCGAAGCCGTGCCGCGCCATCACCACGGTCGAACGAAACGCGCGGTCGTCGGGATAGAGTGCGGCAAGCGCCCGGCACGTCTCGGGCGCGAGCAGCTTCGGCGCGATGGCGCAACCGTAGGCGTCGAGGTCGCGCTCGATTCTTCCCCAGTCGAGGGTTTCGGGATGCCTGTCCGTCACGCGAGCCGCCTCTTCCGACACAATGCGCAAAATCGCGCTCAGCCGTGGGCCGAAGGAGCCTGCCCGTCGACCCGATTCCGCCGGTCGCCCCGCCGAGGCGCCTTTTACGCCGTCCGCCGCATCGCCCCCTCGGCCGCGTCGGCGATCGAGCGGACGCCGAACAGGATGAAGATCACCCCGACCACCCGCGTGACCGCGACCCCGTGGGTGAGGAAGAACCTGCGCACCGCCGGCAGGCCCGCGGTGAAGATCAGCGTCGCGTCGGCGAGCAGGAACCCGGCGAAGGCGGCGGCGAACATCTGCGGCGCGTCGGCGGGCGTCAGAACCCCGATATAGGGCGCGACGATCGCCGAGAACATCGCCAGCGCCACCGGATAGGACTTCGGATTGGTGAGGCCGAAGGCCATGCCGGTGGCGAGCGGCCGCGCCGCGCCGATCGTCTTCGGCGGAGCGTCCTTGCGGGTCATGATCGCGCGCGCGCCGAGCCAGCAGAGATAGAGGCCGCAGACGAAGCCGAGCGCCTCGAACAGCGTCGGCCCGAGCCGGTTGGCGCCGACGATCGCCGCGACCGCGAGCGCCCCCCAGACGACGTCGCCGACGAGATGGCCGCAGATGAACCATGCGCCCGCGACGCGTCCGCGCGACGCCGACAACGTGAAGAGAGCGAGAAACGCCGGCCCCGGCGTCACGACGTAGAGATAGGCGGCAAGGAGGGTTGCGGCGAGAATCCGCGGGTCGGTCATCTTCAGCTCTTCTCCTGCAGCATCTTCTTCGCCTGATAAAGCGCCGCGTGCGCCTCCCGCGGGCTCATGTCGTCGGGCTCGAGGGCGGCGAGGTATTCGCGCAGCGCGTCGGGCGCGGACGGCGCGTCCTCGTGCGGCTCGTAGGAGAAGAGCGGCAGCGAGTCGAGCGTGCCGCTCGGACGCGTCGCCTCGAGGTCGGCGAGCACCTTTCGCGCCCGGCGCACGACGGAAGCGGGAAGCCCGGCGAGCTTCGCCACCTGGATCCCGTAGGAGCGGTCGGCGGCGCCGGGCGCGACCTCGTGCAGGAAGACGAGGCCGCCCTTGAATTCGCTCGCGCGCATGGTGAGGTTGACGAGCCTCGGAAGCACGCCGGCAAGCTGGGTCAGTTCGTGGAAGTGGGTGGCGAACAGGGCGCGTGAGCGGTTGACCGCGTTCAGGTGCTCGACTGAGGCCATGGCGATGGAGAGGCCGTCGAAGGTCGCCGTGCCGCGCCCGATCTCGTCCAGGATCACCAGCGAGCGCTCCGTCGCCTGGTTGAGGATCGCGGCCGTCTCGACCATCTCGACCATGAAGGTCGAGCGGCCGCGGGCGAGATCGTCGGCGGCGCCGACCCGCGAGAAGAGCCGGTCGACCACGCCGATCCGCGCGCGACGCGCCGGCACGAACGAGCCCATCTGGGCGAGCACCGCAATCAGCGCGTTCTGGCGCAGATAGGTCGACTTGCCCGCCATATTGGGGCCAGTGACGACGGCGATGCGGCCGCCCTCCCCCGTTTCGCCGGTGAGGTCGCAATCGTTGGCGACGAAGGGTTCGCCGGCGGCTTTCAGCGCCGCCTCGACCACCGGATGCCGGCCGCCCTCGATGGCGAAGGCGAGCGAAGCCTCGACCGCGGGCCGCGTCCAGTCGCGCTTCGCCGCAAGCTCCGCCAGCGCCGCCGCGACGTCGATCTCCGCAATCGCCGCGGCGAAGGCGCGTAAACGCGGACCCTCGGCGAGGCAGGCCTGGCGCAGCCGCTCGAACGTCTCGAGCTCGAGTTTCAGCGCTTGCGTCGCCGCCGAGGCGATCCTGGCCTCGAGATCGACGAGCGCGCTCGTCGTGAAGCGCAGCGCCCCCGCCATCGTCTGGCGATGGATGAAGGTCGCGTTCAGCGGGGCTTTCAGAAGCGCCTCGCCCTGCGCCTGCGGCGCCTCGATGTAATAGCCGAGGAAGTTGTTGTGCCGGATCTTGAGCTGGCGGACGCCGCTCTCGGCGGCGTAGGCCGTCTGCATCTCGGCGATCACCCGCCGGCTCTCGTCGCGCAAGCGCCGCGCCTCGTCGAGCTCGGGCGAGGCGCCGGCGCGAACGAAGCCCCCGTCGCGCCGCACGAGCGGCAAATCCTCTGCGAGCGCGTCGGCAAGCTCGCGGTGGAGGGCGCCGCAATCGGCGCGGAGCGCCGCCGCGACGCGCGCGAGTTCGGCCGGCAGGGCGTCGACGCCACCGAGAATGCGAGCGAGCGCGCCGGCCGACGCGACCCCGTCGCGCACGGCGGCCAGATCGCGCGGGCCCGCCCGGTCGAGGCTCAGCCGCGACAGGGCGCGCAAGAAATCCGGCGCGCCGGCGAGCGCCTCCCGCGGAATTCTCGCACCGGCGCCGCCTCGACGAGAAAGGCGACCGCATCGAGCCGCTCCCGGATTGCGTCCGGATCGATCAGCGGGCTTGCGAGCCGCTCGGCCAGCAGTCGCGCGCCCCCCGGCGTGACCGTCAGGTCGATGGTCGCCAGCAGCGAGCCGGACCGGGCGCCGGAGAGCGTCCGCGTCAATTCGAGATTGGCCCGGGTGGCGGCGTCGATCTCGAGGCTCGATCCGCCCGAATCGCGGACCGGGGGCGAGAACAGCGGCCGCGCCTCCATCTGGGTGCGCTTGACGTAGGCGAGCGCCAGCGCGGCCGCCGCGATCTCGGCGCGCGAAAAGGCGCCGAAGCCGTCGAGCGTCTCGACGCCGTAGAACTCGCAGACGCGCCGCTCCGCCGCCGCGCCGTCGCCCGCTTCGCGCGCGATTCCGGTCAGCGGCGCGTGCGCCTCGGAAGCGAGCCTGGCGAGAAACGGCTCGTCGGCGACCGCCTGCGCCGCGACGATCTCCGAGGGGTCGAGCCGCGCAACCTCGGCGGCGAGCCCGGCCTCCTCCGTCTCGGACAAGCGAAAGGCGCCGGTCGAGAGGTCGAGCGCGGCGAGGCCGTAAAGGAGGCCGCCGTCGCTCGCCCGCACCCGCTGCACGGCGAGAAGCGTGCGCGCCCGCCCCGGCTCGAGCAGCCGCTCCTCGGTCACGGTGCCGGGCGTGACGAGGCGGACCACGTCGCGCCTGACGACGGATTTCCCGCCGCGCTTGCGCGCCTCCGCAGGATCCTCGAGTTGCTCGCAGACCGCGACGCGATGGCCGAGCGCGATCAGCCGGTTGAGGTAGTCGTCGGCGCGTTCGATCGGCACGCCGCACATGCGGATGTCCTGGCCGTCGTGCTTGCCGCGCCTGGTCAGCACGATGCCGAGCGCCCGGCTCGCGACCTCTGCGTCGTCGAAGAAAAGCTCGTAGAAATCGCCCATCCGGTAGAACAGGAGGCAGTCCGGATTGGCCGCCTTGATCTCGAAATACTGCGCCATCATCGGCGAGAGGCGGGCCGGGCCGCTTTCGGCGTGGCTATCGGAGGGCGGATCGACGGCGGACCGAATTCATGGGAGGGCGACACTAGCAAACCAGCGCCCGCCGCGTGAGCGCCTTCCTTTCCGCTGTCCACGGCCCCCGACGTCCCGGAGGCGAGGCGGGCTGACGGAATCACGACGCCGTGCCAAAGTGAGGCGGCGGGCGCAGGGCGGCGCGCCGCCCACGGCGATGCGGCGATGCCGCAAGGGGGGAAGCTCCACATGAGACGGATGTTTCTCCGCATGGGCGTCGCGGGCGCCGGGCTCATTGCGGGCGCAGCCCTCGCGGCGACCGCGCCGCCGGCCGATCTGCAGGCGGCGCGTGCGAAGCTTGCGAAGGCGGCCGCTGCGGGCGACGTCGCGCAGGCGATGGGGCTCACCCAATTTCCGCTCGAGAGCCACGTGTTCGGCGGCCCGGCCCGCGTCTCTCGGTCAGCCTTCCCCAGCTATTTCAAGGCCAACGGATTTCAGCCCCTCTCGACGTGCGTCGGGTCTCAGCCGATGACGCGGGATGCGAAGTCAAAATCGCAGACATGGACCGTCGACTGCGACGGGAGCCTCTTCCGCTTTTCGAAGGTCGGCGAGGACTGGCGCCTCACCGGGTTCGAGAACGTGAACGAATAGGGCGTTCCGGCGGGCTACGACCCCTTGACGAGACGCCGGGCCTTCAGCGCGCTTGCCGCCATCGTATAGCCGCCTTGCGCGCCGTCGATGAAATGGACGTGGCTGCGCGCTCCGAGGACCGGCACGAAGCAGGTGATCTGCGCCGACTTCTGCCGGTGCAGGCCCCATTCGGCGTAATCATCCGCGGCGGCGAGCTTGGCCTCGAGTTTGTCGGCGACGCCGAGCGAGCAATCGAGCGTCATCCGCAAGGCGTCGTCGAACTTGCGGAAGTCGGCGTTGGCGGCGACGTCGGCGGCGTATTGCGCGGCGTCGAAGCCGCCGGCCTTGAGCTTGAGGCCGACGAACGCGCGTCCGACGGCGTAGCTCGCCGCGGCCTTGAGGCGGGAAGCGAGCGCCGAGGAGCCGCCGGCCTTCATGGCCGAGGCCTCGAGCGCGATCGCCTGGGCGGGGTCGCCCGGCCGCAACTGGTCGAGCGGCGCCGGGCTGCCGCCCTCGGCGGTCTCGGCGGCGAGCGCCACGATCTCATCGACAAGCGCCGGATAGCGCTTGTCCTCGCCGCGCGGCCCGACGATGAGCGAGGCGACGAGGCCGTATTTGGCCGGCGCGAGGCCCCACCGGCACGAGAGGCCCTCGAGGTTGGGAAGCGCGTCGGGGGGCGCGACTTTCAGCGCGTAGGCGCCGCGCTTGGCCTCAGCCTCGAACCACGTCATGCCGCCGCCGGAGAACATCGCGTAGTCGCAGAGATCGGAAGCCGCGAAGCGCGCGACGCTGACCTCCCGCCCCGCCGCGCGCGCTTGCCCGACGGGGACCGCGGCGACGCGCAAATCGAGCCCGAACTCGCTCCTGGCGTAGCCGGCCATCCGGGAAAGCGCGTCGGCCGCCGCCGCTGCGTCCTCGCTCGACACCGCGAAGCTTGCGCCATCGCCGCCGAACACGAACGGAAACGGCCGCCGACCGAGCGCGTTCGAGACGGCGGCGACGACGCCCGCGGCGACGAAGTTGACCGCCTTGTAGCGCCCTTCCGCGATGGCGCGCGTCGAGCCCACGACGTCGGCGAAGCCGAGGCTCCAGCCGTCGGGCAACGGGCGATAGTTCGTGGGCCTGACCGCCGCGGCGAAGTCGGTCAGGATCGGCAGGGAACTCGTAGAAACCACGCGCGTCGTCGAGCATCGGCATCCGCCTGTTTTCCGCAAAGCTAGCGTAACGCGGCGGCCGGGCAAACCAGGGGGCGCTCTCGCCCGCCTTACGGGCCGAAAACCACGGCATGCATGATCCGTCCGGGCCAGAGCGTGAAAAGACCCGTGACCACGAGCGCCAGAAGGTAGAGCCAGATCATCGCCCGCCGATGACTTTCGATGCGCCCGCGGCGCGCGGCGATCACCGCGAGTGGAACCATGACGAGCGTGAAGAGCGACAGGAGGTGGATGGGGCTCCACGGACCCCAGGTGCGGATGGTGTGAATGAACAGCGACCCGCCGGCGACGCCAATCATCGCGAGCGCGAAGGCCCAGCCAAGCGCGCGGTGCAGCCGCACGCCCTTCGGCAGCGCGAATTGCGCCGCGCCCAAGCCCAGCGCAACGAAGGCGAGGGCGGCGTGCGTCTGAATTATCGGCGAAGCGTCGAGGAGCGGCGCGAGCGTCATCGGGTTTCGTCGCCGCTCGTCGGGGCGAGCGCGACGAGCGGCGCCTGGAGCACCGGTCCCGGCCCCGCGCCCAATGCGAGGGACGCGCCGCGTTCGATCGCCTCGCGAACGAAAGCTTTTGCGGCGGCGACGGCCTCGACAAGCGGAAGCCCGCGCACCCGATAGGCCGCAATCGCGCTCGACAGCGTGCAGCCGGTGCCGTGCGTGTTCGCCGAGGCGACTTTCGGCGCGGCGAAGCGATGGAGGCCGGCCGCGGTAACAAGCAGGTCGATGGCCTCGTCGCCCGGCAGGTGCCCGCCCTTCATCAGGACGGCGCCCGGCCCGAGCGCGAGCAACGCGTGGCCCTGCTCGATCATCTCGACCTCGGTCCGCGCCTGATCGCGGGCAAGCAGCGCCGCCGCTTCGGCAAGATTGGGGGTGAGGCAGTCGACGAGCGGCAGAAGATGCGCGCGAACCGCCTCGATCAGCCCCGTCGCGGCAAGCGCATCTCCCGACGAGGCGGCGAGCACCGGATCGAAGACGATGAAAGCGCGCCGCGAAGCAGACCCCTTCTCCAGCTTTGCTGGGGAAGGTGGCGGCGAAGCCGACGGATGGGGTGTGGGCCGCTCGGCTGAGGCACGACGGCTTGCACGAACGTTCGCGCGGTTCTGCGCCTCGTGCGTCCTGCTTTCCACACCCCATCCGTCGCCTTCGGCGACACCTTCCCCGCTGCGCGGAGAAGGGGGCGACAGCGCCGCCGCCACCGCCCCCACGACGCCCGCGTCAGCCAGCATGCCGATCTTGATCGCGGCGACGTCGAAGTCGTCGAGGACGGCGGCGATCTGGGCGCGCACGATCTCGGGCGGCATGGCATGGACGGCCCGCACCCCGCGCGTATTCTGCGCAGTGACCGCGGTGATGACGCTCGCGCCGTAGACGCCAAGCGCCGCGAAAGTCCTGATGTCCGCCTGCACGCCGGCGCCGGCGCCCGAATTGGAGCCGGCGATGGTCAGCGCGACTCTCGTCCGCTCCGTCATGGCGCCCGCGTCGCCGCGATCCACTGGCGCGCGCGCGCCTCGGGATCGGCGTTCAGCGTGATGTCGGAAATGACGGAGACGATGTCGGCGCCGGCGGCGAGGCAGAGCGTCGCCCGTTCGAGGTCGATGCCGCCGATGGCGCAGAGCGGCAGCGGAGCGACGCGCCGCTTCCATTCGGTCAGGCCCTCGAGCCCCAGCGGCGCGACGGCCTGGTCTTTCGAGATCGTGGGGAAGACCGGGCCGAACGCCACATAGTCGGGATCGACGGCGAGGCCGCGTTCGAGTTCCGCCGCGTCGGACGTCGAGACGCCAAGCCTTACGCCCGCGCGCCGGATCGCCGCGAGGTCGGCGGTCGCAAGGTCGTCCTGGCCGAGATGCACCCAGTCCGCGCCCTCGTCGATGGCGATGCGCCAGGCGTCGTTGACGACGAGCGTCGCGCCGGCCTTGCGGCAGATGGCGAGCGCCACGCGCGCCTCGCGGGCGAACGCGCGCTCGTCCGCGTTCTTGATGCGAAGCTGCACGAGCCGCGCCCCGACGCCGACCAGCCGCGCCACCCAGGCCGCGCTGTCGACGATCGGGTAGAAGGGATCGAGATCGGTCACGCAAGCGATTCTATTCGTCGTCGTGCTCCCGACCGCGGGAAACGTCGAGCAAGGCGAAGTCCTCCTCGGTCCAGTCGGCAAATGGATCGGGACGATCACCCGCCCTCGATGGCAACTCGATTTCGCCGAGCCCTTTCAGGGTGTTCACGAGCCATTTGCCAAGGTGTGACTCTTCTTGCGGGAGACGGCCATCCGCCATCCGCCGCTTGCTTTGCTCGTCCGCCAATGTCGGCCCCTACTCCGCCGCGTCTACGTAGAGCTCCCCGCCGCCCTCGACGAACTCCTTCGACTTCTCGGCCATGCCCTGCATCGCGAGCGCTTCCGCGCGCAGGTCCTGGGTTATCTTCATCGAGCAGAACTTTGGGCCGCACATCGAGCAGAAGTGGGCAACCTTGTGCGAGTCCTTCGGCAAAGTCTCGTCGTGGAACTTCCGCGCCGTGTCCGGATCGAGCGACAGGTTGAACTGGTCCTCCCAGCGGAAGTCGAAACGGGCGCGCGAGACGGCGTCGTCGCGGATGCGCGCTGCGGGATGGCCCTTGGCGAGATCGGCGGCGTGGGCCGCGATGCGGTAGGTGATGACGCCGGTCTTGACGTCGTCGCGATCGGGCAAGCCCAGATGCTCCTTCGGCGTCACGTAGCAGAGCATCGCCGTGCCGAACCAGCCGATCATCGCCGCGCCGATGCCCGAGGTGATGTGGTCGTAGCCGGGCGCGATGTCGGTCACCAGCGGCCCCAGCGTATAGAAGGGCGCCTCGCCGCATTCGCGGAGCTGCTTCTCCATGTTGACCTTGACCTTGTGCATCGGCACGTGGCCGGGGCCCTCGATCATCACCTGGCAGCCCTTGTCCCACGCGACCTTGGTCAGTTCGCCAAGCGTCTCGAGCTCGGCGAATTGCGCGGAATTGTTGGCGTCGGCGTTGGAGCCCGGACGCAGACCGTCGCCGAGCGAGAACGAAACGTCGTACTTGCGCATGATGTCGCAGATGTCGCCGAACCGCTCGTAGAGAAAACTCTCGCGATGACCGGCGAGGCACCAGCGCGCCATGATCGAGCCGCCGCGCGACACGATGCCGGTGACGCGCTTGGCCGTCAGCGGCACATAGGCGAGGCGGACGCCGGCGTGGATGGTGAAATAGTCCACCCCCTGCTCGGCCTGCTCGATCAGCGTGTCCTTGAACACCTCCCAGTCGAGCTTCAGCGGGTCGCCGCCGACCTTCTCCAGCGCCTGATAGATCGGCACCGTGCCGATCGGCACAGGGCTGTTGCGCACGATCCAGGAGCGGATGTTGTGGATGTTCCGCCCCGTCGAGAGATCCATGACCGTGTCGGCGCCCCAGCGGATCGCCCACACCATCTTCTCGACTTCCTCGGCGACGCCCGAGCTCACCGCCGAATTGCCGATGTTGGCGTTGACCTTGACGAGGAAGTTGCGGCCGATCGCCATCGGCTCGAGCTCGACGTGATTGATGTTGGCCGGGATGATCGCCCGTCCGCGGGCGATCTCGTCGCGCACGAACTCGGGGGTGACGAAATCGGGAATCTCGGCCCCGAAGCTTTCGCCGTCGGCGATCATCGCCTTCGCGTCCTCGACCGCCGTCTCGCGCGCCAGGTTCTCGCGATGAGCGACGTAGATCATCTCCTCGGTGACGATCCCGGCGCGGGCGAATTCGTACTGCGTGACGAGTTGGCCCGGCTTGCCGGCGCGCAGCGTGCGCTTCGCCGGGCAGAGCGGCGCAATGCGGTCGGTCCCGACGTTGCCGTTGTCCTCCGGCCGGATGGCGCGGCCTTCGATGGCTGCATAACCGCGGGCGGCGATCCAGTCCTCGCGAACGGGCTTCAGGCCCTGGACGAGATCGACGCGCGCGTCCGCTTCCGTGTAGGGGCCGGACGGGTCGTAGACCCTGACCGGCGCCTCGTTCGGATCGGAGAGCACGACCTCGCGGAACGGGATGCGGATGTCCGGGCGGTCCTTCGGCGACGCGTAAACCTTGCGCGAGCCCGCGACCGGCCCGGTCGTCACGGCCTCAGGAGGAGCGAACTTCGACGACGTCGGGATCTCGTTCATGGGGCTCGTCTCCTCGCGGTCCGAAGTCGGGACGGCGGGGAGAGGGCGGCCTTTTGTGTCGAGGTCGACCACGTCCCTTCGCCGGCATGACCCGGATCAGGTTCAAAGGGTTCGGCGTCTTAAGCCGTCTCAGCCCCGTTGTTCGGGACGCCCCTCGTGTGAAGCGGCGAACCTGGTCCCCGCGGCCCGGGATGTCAAGGTTGAGGCCCGCAAATGCAGTTTTCGATAATTGTCAGGTCGGGAGGAGCCGGAACACCGACCTCGTCCCGAGGAGCCTGCGAAGCAGACGTCTCGAAGGACGATGTGTCCGGAAAATGTCCTTCGAGACGCGTCGCCTCGCGGCGACGCTCCTCAGGACGAGGCGGCGGCGCGGCCCTCCCTTGGTCGTTACGTCTTTCGGGTTCCGGCGCAGCCTTGCGGGCGGAAGACGCCACGCGCATAGAGGAAAACGCATGAGAAGGGAGTATCCGATGCATGTCGACGGCCGATGCCATTGCGGGGCGATCGCCTTCGCCGCCGAAGTCGACCCCGAGCGCGCGTCGATCTGCCATTGCACGGATTGCCAGCGCTTCGCGAGCGCGCCTTATCGCGCGTCCATCCCTGCCGCAGCTGCCGACTTCCGTCTGCTCAGCGGCCGTCCGAAGATCTACGTCAAGACGGCCGAGAGCGGCGCGAAGCGCGTCCAGGCGTTTTGCGAAGCCTGCGGAACGCCGATCTACTCCTCCGCCGTCGAGGCGCCGCCGGTCTTCAATCTGCGTCTCGGGACGCTCGATCAGCGCGCCGAAATCACGCCGCGGCGACAGATCTGGCGCTGTTCCGCGCTCGCCTGGGCGGACGACATCGAGGGGCTTCCCGCATCGGAGCGGGGCTGACCGAGACCGGCGACGGCCTCACTCGCCGGGCGTCAGCGAAGCGCGCCTGCGCTGGACGAACCGCACAGCGCGCTGGGCGGTCCCCGGCGTCTGGCGCCGAAGCAGGGCCGCGCCCCGCGCCCGGAGGCGCGCGACCATCTGCGACGCGGCGCGCTTGTAAGGGGCGACGATCCGGTCGGCGTAATGGTGAAAGGCCATGACCTTGCCGAACGCCCGGACGAACCACGGCATCGTCATCAGCCGGTGCTTCGTCAGCTCGAAAATCGCCGGGATGACCCCGATCGCCAGCATCTTGAGGATGATCCAGGCGACGCAGCCCCAGAAGACGTAGCCGACCGCGATCGCCACCGTCGCCACAACGAGCAGCGGCTCGACGATCAGGAACGGCACCAGGAACACGAGGAGCGCGAGCGGCGCGGGCAGCCAGTCGACGAGCGCGGTCAACGCCGCCTTCACACGTCGCCAGGGAATGAAATCGGTGATGGCGCGGCCCACCGCAGCGAGCGCGTCCCAGACCCAGGCAGCGGCCAAAAACGCCAACGCCAGCGCCAGAAGCGCGGTTCGCCTGATCCTGTGACGCTTCATCAAAAAGAAAGTCCCTGGCCTTCAGTCCCAAGATCACGGCTTCGTGACCATGCCCGCCGACGGCGCCGAAGGCAAGGCGGCGAGCGCCCCATTCTGGCCACGAAAGGGCGGTCTACGCTCGCGCGTTCACCATTTACAGGAACGGCGCCGGTTTCTGCAGGTTGCCCAAACGTCTCCTTAACGGTTCGGAGTTTAGGCGACTGATGGGCTCAAGCTTTGGTTGAGGACATGCGCATGGTTGCCGCTGGATCGAGAGTTTCGCTGGCGCTCGTCGGCGCGCTGGCGCTCGGGATCGCCATGAGCGGCTGCGCCCGTCACAACGCCGACGCCGATCTCGCCGCGGGCGCCGGCGCCGGCGCAGGCGCTGGCTACGGCGCGACCGGTCCCGGCAGCGTGCAGGAATTCAATGAGTTGGTCGGCGACCGCGTGTTCTTCGACACCGACCAGGTGACCCTTTCGCCGACCGCGCAGGGAACGCTCGACAAGCAGGCGGCGTGGCTCGGCCGCTATCCCCGCTACAGCTTCACCGTCGAGGGCCACGCCGACGAGCGCGGCACGCGCGAGTACAATTTCGCCCTCGGCGCCCAGCGCGCCCAGGCGGTGCACGACTATCTCGCCGCCAAGGGAGTTTCGGCCTCGCGCATGCGGACGATCTCCTACGGCAAGGAGCGTCCGGTCGCGGTCTGCGACGACATCTCGTGCTGGTCGCAGAACCGGCGCGCGGTCACCGTTCTCAACGGCGCGCCGGGCAGTTGAACGGCGGCGCCAAGCGCCGTCGGGGACGGCTTCCAGGGACGGGTTCGTTGAGACCATTTCTTCGTTCGCGGGCCGCTTTCGTCGTCGCCGCGGCGCTCGTATGCTCGCCAGCTTTGGCGCAGGGATTCCCCGACTTCTTCCACCGCCAGTCGCCGCCGGCCGACATTCCCCGTGAGGCGAGCCCCGAGGAGGATCAGACCGCGGCCCTGGTCATCCGGATCAACCGGCTCGAGGAGCAGCTTCGGCAGGCGAACGGCCGGATCGAGGAGCTCGAGAACGCCGAGCGGCGGCTCGAGGAGCAGCTCGCGAAGTTCCGCCAGGACGTCGAGTTCCGTCTCGGCGACAAGGGGGGCTCGCCGCCGCCTTCCCCCGCCGAAACGACGGGCGCCGCCCCGCCCCCTCCGGCGGCGACGCCCCCGGTCGTGATCGAGGGCAACGCGCCGCCGAAGCCGCGACGCTCCGACGCCTTCGACCCCTCCGCTCAGCCCAACGCGCCCGGCGCGCCCCAGGCCCTCGGAACGACCGCGCCGAGCGCCCCCCTGGCGCGCCCGCCGGCGCCGCCGGCCGGGCCGCCGCTCGACCTCGGCAAGACGCAAACGCCCGCCGCCGCGCCGCTGGCGACCGGGCCGACCATCGTCGGCTCTGGCGTCGCCATGATCGACGGGCCGCGCGACGCGTTCGGCTCGGCGCTCCAGGCTTTCCAGACCGGCGAATACCAGCAGGCGGAGGACGGCTTCAAGGCGTTCATGGCCGCCAATCCCGGCCACCGGCTCACTCCCGATGCGGTGTTCTATGTTGGCGAGACATATTTCCAGCGCTCGCGTCCGCGTGAGGCGGCCGAGCAATATCTCAAGGTGACGACCGACTATTCGAAGTCGAACCGGGCGCCCGAAAGCATGGTCCGCCTCGGCCAGGCGCTGGCCGCGCTCGGCAACAAGGATCAGGCGTGCGCGACCTTCTCCGAGTTCGGCAAGCGCTACCCGACGGCGACGCCCTCGGTGAGGCGCCTCGCCGATCGCGAGATGGCGAAGGATCATTGTAGTTGAAGGCGAAGCGCGCCGCGCCGCTCGACGCAGAGCGGATCGACGCGCTCTTCGAACCGCTCATGTCCGCGAAAGCGACGCTGATCGCCGTATCAGGCGGCCCGGATTCAACCGCGCTCCTCGTCATGGCCGCCGAATGGGCGAGGCGCCATGGCGCGCGCCTCTTCGCCGCGACCGTCGATCATGGCCTGAGATCCGAAAGCGCGGCGGAGGCCGCGGCCGTCGCGCGGCTCGCGGCGTCGCTCGGCGTCCCGCATGCGACCCTCGCGTGGCGCGGCGTGAAGCCCGAAACGCGGCTCATGGAAGAGGCGCGCGCAGCGCGCTACCGGCTGCTTGGCGACCACGCCGGGGACGTCGGCGCGGACGCCATCGCCACCGCCCACCACCGCGACGATCAGGCCGAGACGGTCCTGTTCCGGCTCCTGCGCGGCTCGGGCGTCGCGGGCCTCGCCGGCATGGCGCCTTCGACCAACCTCGGCGGCATCGCGCTCATCCGCCCGCTGCTCGGCCTCGCCAAGGCCGACCTCGTCGCCTTCTGCCGCGAACACGATGTCGCCTTCGTCGAGGACCCGACCAACGCCGATCCTGCCCACGCCCGCACGCGCCTCAAAACGCTTCTGGCCGGGCTCGCCGAGGAAGGTTTCGACTCGGAGGGTTTCGCCCGCCTCGCCCGCCGCATGGGAGAGGCCGACGCCGCGCTCGAGGCGATGACGGACGCGATCGAGACGCGGCTCGGAACGGGCCCCTACAATTCGACCATCCTCTTTGCGGCGCCGGTCGCGATCGTCCACCGCATCCTCGCCCGCCGCATCGCCGCGGTCGGCGGCCGGGAGGCGAGCCGCATCGGGCTCGAGAAGATCGAGGCGCTGGCGCAAGGGCTCGCGGCCGCGGCGAGCGAGGGGGAGGCGTTCGCCGCCAATGTCGGGGGCGCGCTCGTGAGACTCGATGGAAGGGGCCGGCTGCATGTCCTGCCGGAGCCGCCGCGCGGCGCGCGGGGCGTGGCCGGAACCGGACCGATAGGCCCGGAACGGCGCCGCTCGCCGTTGTAGACGGGGTCGCTGACCCCGTCGGCGCGCTCGACGAGCGCGCCTACAAAGCGGCCGCGTCCGGCAATCTCCCGGTTGCGCTGCTGCCCGGAACGCACTGATTTCGTTGACTATGTGCGGAGCCAGACGGTTCTCGGGCTCTGCAGCCCGAGGCGCCCATCGCCGGCATTGCCGACCGGGCGGGTAAGCGGATATCGTTCCCCTCTCGGTAAACTGGGAGGGCCGCCATGCTGTGGGGTATCGATCCGCTGCTCGACGCAGACCTGCTCTACGCCTTGCGCCGCATGGGCCACGGCGACGAGATCGCGATCGTGGATGCGAATTTCCCCGGGGCCTCGACGGCCAGTCAGACCATCACCGGCCAGCCCATCATCATGAACGGCGTGTCGGCGGCGCGCGCGGTCGAGGCGGTCCTCTCCGTCATGCCGCTCGACACGTTCGTCCCCGATCCGGCGCTGCGCATGGAAGTGAGCGGCGATCCCGTCGTCGTCCCGCCCGTGCAGCAGGAGGTGCAGGCCGCGATCGACAAGGCGGTCGGGCGCCGGCAGCCGCTCGTCGGCATCGAGCGCTTCGCCTTCTACGACCGCGCCGCGGAAGCCTTCGCCATCGTCATCACCGGCGAGCGCCGGCACTACGGCTGCTTCCTCTTCAAGAAGGGCGTGCTGCCGGAAGAATAGCCTCTGGCGCGTTGACCGGGCGGCGCAGCCCGGCCCATGCTCGCGCATGTCCGCCCCGCCCGCTTCTTCGCCCGTTCACTACAATCGCCTCGCGGGCGGCGACGCCGGCCGCATCGCAGCCGTGAGCGACGGGATATTCGCCTTCGCCGCCACTTTGCTCGTGCTCGACTTCCACACGCCCGAGGTCGCCGACGTCCATTCCGAATCCGAACTCGCGGGCGCGCTGATCGCCTCTGCGCCGCGGCTCCTGCCCTGGCTCCTCAGCCTGATGACGCTCGGAATCTTCTGGCTCGGCCAGCAGACCCAGCTTGCCCAACTGGACCGATCGAACCGCGGCCTGACCTGGCTCAACTTCCTGTTTCTCGGCTTCGTGACGCTTCTGCCGTTCTCGACCCGGCTCCTCGCCGATTTCCTCACCTACCGGACGGCGTTTCTCATCTACTGGGCGAACGTCTTCTGTCTCGGCGCCGCGCTCTACGCAGCCTGGGCCTACGCGGAGCGGGCGGGCCTCATCCGCGCCGAGGCGCACGGCGAGATCTCGCGCGCGGTCAAGCGCCGCATCGTCGTGGCGCAGGCGCTCTATGCGGTCGGCGCGCTCGCCGGACTCGTCGTCGCGCCGCCCCTCGGCGTCACGCTGATCATTCTGATCCAGCTCAATTACGCGCTCGCCCCGCGGCTGCCGATCCTGTCGCGGCTGTGAGCCGTCCCTTCTCCCCGCTTGAGAGTCCCTTCTCCCCGCGTGCGGGGAGAAGGCCAGGATGAGGGGCTTGGGGATTTGCCACAGCAGCCAATCACCTGGCCCCTCACCCCGTCCCTCTCCCCGCTCACGCGGGGCGAGGGGGAAGTCAGCGCGACGCCTTTGCGACAGAAGCCGCGGCCGGTTCCCCGCAAGCGACGGCGTATCGGCCGGAGTCATCCTCGGCCCGGCCGAAATGCAGCGCGGGGCCCTGCCCTTTCGCCTCACACCAGTCGTCGGCGACCATCTTGCCGCATTCGCCGCCGGCGTCGAGGCAGTCCTCATCGACGCCGTATCCCGGCGCGAAAATCAGCGTCCGCGATCCATGAACCTGCGCTTCGGCCGGCCCGGCCGGGCGAAGCGCCGCCGCAAGGAAGCCAACGAGCAGCACGCGCGAGGCGCGGCGCAGGCCGCCGCCGGCACGCCCCTGATCTCCGCTCCGAGCCGTCGCCATCGTCTCTCCGGCCGCAGACACTTCGCGACCTCGGAACGCGCGACGCGCCTTCCCTTGCGGTCGCCGCCGCGCGGCCGATCCTATCGCGGCCGGGACGATCGCGCGAACGTCATTCCGCCGAGACGCGCTCGACCATGGCGAGCACCATCGCGCGCACGCCCGGCGCCTTGATCCGCATGAACGCGTGCAGGAGGCGGCGCTGCTCCTCGTCCTCGAGGAACGGCGCCTCCGATCCGCTCAGGCGCTCCCGCACCACTTCGGCAATCCCATCGAAAAGCCCGTCGTCGGCCCCGTCGCCCCACTCGTTCATCGCCCAGCCCGTCCCAGAAGCCAAAGCGCCGTCAGTTCGGCGCCCGCACGACATCGCACTGGAAGTCGATTCGCGCGGATTTACTAGTCCGTCCCGCGCGCACGTCAATATCAAGCGGCATGCAGGTCGCCCCATCGAGGAAAACCGCTCTGTGGGCGACGCCTTCGGGCCCGAAGGCGATCGTGTCGAAGGTCTTGTGCGTGACGATCCGCCCGCCGTCCCGGTTCGTCTGGGTGAGGTCCACCGTCGCCGCCGGCGCCTTGGAGGCCTTGGGCGAAGCGTTCCTGTCGCCGGCGAACGTCAGGTCGATCAGCACCCCCGTCGCGGAATCGCCGCCCGGCGCGCCCCCGCGCGGCAGGTTGAGGAGACCCTCCGTCCCCACAAGGTCGTCGGACAGCTTGTCCGCATGTTCGAGGAAGACGTAGGCCTTGATGTCGACAATCTTGACCTCGGGCGTTCCCGACGCGGCGAGCGCCGCCGACGCGGACAACGCCGCCACGGCCGAGACGATGATCCTCATGACCCCTCTTCCGTCCTGAGCGAGATCCTCGCCCTCATAGTCTAAGACGCGGCCGTCTCTTGAACCAGCGAAGAAAACCGATGGCGCCGCGGCCCGCCTTCGGCTCTCGCTCTCCCTCCCCGTGGGCGCGCCGCATCGCGCGCGATCGCCGCCCCCCTTCACGGTTTCGCAGGGAATTGTTGTTTGATTGGCTCTGGCGTTCAAGGCCCGTCGGCTCTTTGCGCCATCATCGCCGGCCGGGCTTTGTTCCGTCGCGGCGCTTAGGGTCCGTCGCGACGCGACGCTGCATGATGCGGCGGGCGGCGGTCCTCCTCGAAGTCGACTGCATGTCGCCCCGGCTCCGACGACGGTTGGAAAATCGTCCGGACTCTTGCGGCCGCGCCGTCGCGCGCGGGCCGAACGGCAGGCCGCTCGAAGGACACGTCAAAAGGGGCAAGTGAGGAGAGCCATGATGAAACGTCTGAGCGTCGGTGTCGCCGGTCTCGCCGCGGGAGGGATTGCGCTTCTCGGCAACCTCGGACTGACGCCCGTCGCCCGCGTATGCGCCGCGCAAGCGACGGCCAGCTATTCCGAGGACGTCGCGCCCGCCTTCCGCGGCTGGTGCGTAAGCTGCCATCAGCAGGGCGGCGAGGGCCTCGAAAAGAGCGGCCTCGATCTCACGACCTACGACGGGCTCATGAAGGGAACGACGTACGGTCCAATGGTCATCGCGGGCAATCCGGACGAGAGCAACCTCATGCGGATGATCAACGGCGACGCGAAGCTGCAGATGCCGTTCCGCCACCGGCCCCTGCCGGCGTGCGTCCGCCAGAACATCTGGTCGTGGATCTTCGAGGGCGCGAAGAACAACTGAGCGACGAAGGCGGCGCGTCACGACCCGCGGCGCGCGGTCAGTTCTTGAGTCCCACCGCGTTCATCGCCTCCCGCTGCCGCTTGCCGACCTCGTCGGCGTCGAAGCCCTCGATCGCCTCCTCGTAGAGGCGGTGGAAGTTGAGGCGCGCGCCGAGCCTGAGGAACGCGCCCCCGAGGCCGATCGTGGCGCGCTCGAGGAAGACGAACTCGCGCGGCACGACGAGGCCGCCGCCTTCGGCCTTCAAGGCCCGCATGACCTGGCCGATTTCCTTGCGCCCGTATTCGCCCGGGCTCACGCCGTCGGCCGCAGTGCGCACCCGGTCGTCGAGGATGGGCCCGCAGATGAAGCGCGCCCACAGCGTCATCGCCTCGAACGTGCCGCGCGTCAGCCTGGGGAAGCCCCAGAGCGCGTAGGCTTCGCGCAGATGATCCTCGTCGCCTGCTCTGAGCGCATGATAAAGCTCGACCACTCCCCGCACGAAGCGTGTCGGGAAGATGCGCACGCAGCCGTAGTCGAAGAGGTTGATCCCCTCAATCGTCTGTCCCGCTCCTTCGCCGCGCGCGGCAACCGCGTAATTGCCGAGATGCGGGTCGCCGTGGATGACGCCGTAGCGCAGGAAGGGGCGCCACCAGGCGTGGAAGAGGCCGACGGCGATCGCGTCGCGCGCCTCCTGGCCTGCGCCCTCGAACTCGGTCAGCCGCGCGCCGTCGAGCCAGTCGAGCGTCAGCAGCCGACGGGTCGAGAGCTGGCCATGCACGCGCGGCACGCGCACGAAAGGCTTGTCGGCGAGCATGAGGGCGTAGAGGCGGGCGACCTTCGCCTCGCGCTCGTAATCGAGCTCCTCGCGCACCCGCTCGCGGATCTCACCGGCGATCTCGCGCGTGTCGATCGCACCGCCGATGCGCTTGTGGAGCGAGAAGAGCAGATCGAGCTGCGAGAGATCGGTTTCGACCGCCGACGCCATCTCGGGATATTGCAGCTTGCAGGCGACCCACTCGCCCTCGAGCGTGCGGCCTTTGTGGACCTGCCCGAGGGAAGCGGCCGCCGCGGGCTTGAGGTCGAATTCGGAGAAGCGCTCGCGCCAGTTCGGCCCGAGTTCGGCCACCATGCGGCGGCGCACGAAGCCTGCGCCCATCGCCGGCGCCTGCGACTGGAGGCGGATGAGTTCGTTGGCGTAATCGGCCGGCAGCGCGTCGGGCACGGTGGTCAGGAACTGCGCCACCTTCATCATCGGCCCCTTCATCGAGCCGAGCGCGGTTGCAAGCGCGCGCGCTTCTGCGTCCCGCCCGCCGCCGGTCAGGCGGTTGACGCCGAGGCGGGCGGCGAAGGCGCCGGCGTTGACGCCGAGCCTTGCGTAGCGCTGGGCGCGCGCGGTCAGGCGATTGGCTTCGTTGTCGGGGGGCACTTCGTTCGGTTCTCCACTGTGCAGGGGCGGCCCCGATATAGGGACTTACCGGTCGCCGATCCACGGGGGCCGTCGCGCGAGGCGCTGTTTCTTCCCCCTAGCCTCCAAGCTTTCGACGATTTGGCGCGGTAACTCCGCTACGCCAAATGCGAGGGAACGCCGTATGTCCGACCCGAACTCTTCCGGCCAAGCCGGCGCCCAGCGCCTGCTCGACGCCGCGGCCGACGTCGTCGGCGAGGCGCCTTATTGCTGGCTCGCGGCGCAGGCTGAGAGCGGCGGCGTCGGGCTCCGCCCGATGGGCCGCATCTCGCCCCACCCGGCGAAGACCGGCTGGACGGTGTCCTTCGTCACCGACGGCCGCTCGCCGAAGGCGGCCGAGTTGCGGCGCGGCGGCGCGGTCGCGCTCGTCTTCCAGCGCGAGGCCGCGGACGCCTATGTAGCGGCGCATGGAACGGCGCGCCTCGCCGTGGAAAGCGCCGACGTCGCCAGGCGATGGCGAGCCGCCTACGACGTCTATTTCCCGACCGAGGCCGACCGCGCCAACGCAATCTTCGTCGACGTCGCCGTCACCCGCCTCGATCTCTGGATCAGGGGCGTCACGCCGGAACCCTTCGGGATGACGACGACGACGCTTCTTCGCGGCGCGGACGGCGGCTGGAGTTTTGCGAACCCGGGGGAACCAGCCGGGTAGGAGCGCGCCGCCGCGCGCTGGCCCCCTAGGCTCATGCCGCCTCGGTCGCCGGGAACGGCTTCACGCGGATAGAGCCTGCGCGTTGGCGCGCGCGCCACAGGTCGAACGAGACCTGGTTTCTGAGCCACGACTCGGCTGGCCCCCAACCCGCCATCTCCAGACGGATCGCCATCTCGGGCGAAATTCCGTTGCGGCCGTTTAGAAGCTCCGACAAGGACCCCCGGGACACGCCAAGCCCCTTCGCCGCGGCCGTGACGGTGAGCTGCAGCGGCTTCAGGCAGTCCTCGCGCAGGATTTCGCCGGGATGAGGCGGATCGAACATCTGCATGGGCGATTGGCTTCCTAGTGATAGTCCTCAAAATCGACGTTCGTGGCGTGCTCCCGGTCGACCTGGAAGGTGACCCGATAGTTCCCTGAGACTGTAACCGACCACGTCCCCCGCCTGTCGCCCTTCAACTCGTGAAGCCGGTAGCCCGGCAGGTTCATGGCCTCGGGAACCGGGCCGTCGTTCAACCGCGTCAGGACGCGCCGCAGTTTCGGGACGAGCTTGGCGTCGACTCCTTCCGTGCGTCCGGTTTCGAACAGCGCCCTCAGGCCCTTGTGACGAAACCGCCTGGTCGTCCCGCAATGTAAGCCGTCGCCAGACAGCCTACAAGAGAATTTCTGCGACGCCGAAATCGCACGCGATTGCGGGGCGCGGCGCGGATTAGCTCGGCAATCCCTCGACGGCGAACGAGCGGAATTTCGCGTATTTGTTCCCCACCTCGCGGGCTTCCTTGAACCCGGCCGAGTTTCGCCAGTTCTGCACGGATTCCATGCTGTCGAACGCATTGATGGCGACGCGCGTCTTCGGCGGTTCTCCTTCAAACGCGACGATCCGCTGGCCCGCGGCGAGGAGACGGCCGCCCGCGGCTTTGATCGAAGCCTGCGTCAGGGGAACGTAGTCCTTCTGATATGCGTCCAGATTTGTGATTTCGATTTCGCTGACGACATAAGCCGGCGTCTGTGAGGGCCGTCACACTTGTCGTCGGGCTTCGGGAGTATACATCTGAGTACGGACACTTTCCCCAGGAGGATCGAATGGTCAGAATCCTTGCTCTCCTCGGCCTCGCCGCAGCTCTTGCGGCGCCACAGGCCTCCTTCGCCCAGGCAACTCAGCCGTCGGGATACGGCACGACGGGGCCGTTTGGCGAGCCGCTTCCTGCGGCGCAGGCGACGAGCAGCTACGCCCGGTTCTACAATGCCAACAACGAAGCCCTCTATCGCGCCGAGCAGACCTCGGAGTGGATCCGCACGCACGGCGCGGGACGGGCGCCAGGGTACTGAGGGCCGCCGTCGCCGACATGTTTGGAGGCCCTCGGGCATCAACCCGGGGAAACTCTCGGCATTTGACTCTTTCGACTTGATGCGGGTGCGCCGCCGCGGCTCGCTATTCCACAACCGGATAGAACGGCCGGCCCCAGTCGTGGCGCGGATGATCCATCATGATGTCGATGAAGATCGGCAGCAGCCAGTCCAGGATCGCCGCGCCGTCGCGAACCTGCTGGCGGTTCACGCCGCTGTTCCAGGTCGCCCCGCCGTGCAGGAGTTGGTTGCGCAACACGTAGAGGCGGTCGAAGAGAACCGACAGGATCTTCGGCGTGTCTTGTCGAGCCATCGCGCCCGCGATGACGCGATGGCTGTTCGAAAGCCGCTGCGCCCAATCCGCGTAGCCCGCAAGGCCGTTGTGATGATTCCAGAACGGCGCGAACACGTATCTGTTGTCCAGCAGCAGCCGGATTTCCTGCGAGAAACGGCGCCAGACGACGTTGTAGATGCGGCGATCGCCGTCGAGGGAGACGACTGCGTCGAAATAGGCCTGGAACGCGCCGCGCTCGTTGTCGATGTCGACGGCGAGGTCGTTCGCATAGGCGGCGTTGAATCCAACCCAC
This sequence comes from uncultured Alphaproteobacteria bacterium, assembly GCA_963829505.1. Classification (GTDB taxonomy): domain Bacteria; phylum Pseudomonadota; class Alphaproteobacteria; order Rhizobiales; family Beijerinckiaceae; genus Roseiarcus. Next base: position 313,762 of record CAWHIL010000003.1, on the reverse strand, counting down.
AGCAGGATGAACCGGACGTCGGAGTCCTGAACTTCCCTCTCCGCCCGACCCAGCCAGCTCAAAGCCCGATGCGCGCGCAGGCCCAGAGGCTCAGGAAAGCCCGCGCGGATCGATCGCTGCTTGTCTTTGAGGAAAGCCCAGCGAAGAGGGCCTGGCGTCTCCGGCGTCGGCATTGTCTCCGTCCTGGGCGCCGCCGTAGCCTTTAGGCGTCGCAAGCCGGCCAGACCGAACCCGGCACAACCGAGCGCCCGCTTGAGTGACCGCTGCCGAGCCTGCGCACGTTAACAAAGCCTGCGGCTTTGTAAAACGGCGCGTGCGGCGCGCACCCAGACCACCGCGCGATACCCGCGACCCTACGCGATCGGCGGCGCGCCCGGCGGCCCCTTCGAAGCACGCAATCAAAGTCTTGAGGACCGGTCGTCCGCCCTACCCCATCGCCTCGAGCTCGCCGATCATCCGCTCGATCAGCGAAAGCCCGATGCTCCAGAAGGCCGGGTCCTTCGCGTTGAGGCCGAAGGGCGCGAGCAGCGCGTCGTAGGACTTCGACCCTCCCGCCGCCAGCATCGCCAGATAGCGCTCGGCGAAGCCTTCGCTCGACCGCTCGTAGACGCCGTACAGGGAGTTCACCAGGCAGTCGCCGAAGGCGTAGGCGTAGACGTAGAACGGCGAATGGATGAAGTGGCCGATGTAGGTCCAGAACGTCTCGTAGCCCTCGCCGAGTTCGATCGCCGGCCCGAGGCTCTCGCGCTGCACGGCGAGCCAGAATTCGCCGATCCGCTCCGCCGTCAGTTCGCCCTTGCGGCGCTCGAGATGGACGCGGCGCTCGAAGGTGTAGAAGGCGATCTGCCGGACGACGGTGTTCAGCATATCCTCGACCTTGCCGGCGAGCATCGCCTTGCGCTCGGCGGGGTCGGTCACGGTCGGCAGCATCGCGCGGAAGGTCAGCATCTCGCCGAACACCGACGCCGTCTCGGCAAGCGTCAGGGGCGTCGGCGCCATGAGCGCGCCGTTCGGCCCAGCCAGCACCTGATGGACGCCATGGCCAAGCTCGTGGGCGAGCGTCGTCACGTCGCGCGTCTTGCCCATGAAGTTGACGAGCACATAAGGGTGGGCCGACGGCGTCGTCGGATGGGCGAAGGCGCCCGGAGCCTTGCCGGGCCTGACCGGCGCGTCGATCCAGCCCTCGTCGAAGAACTTGCGGGCGATGTCGGCCATGCGCGGCGAGAAGCCGCCATAGGCCGAGAGCACCGTGTCGCGGGCGCGCTCCCACGAGTAGAGGCGGGGCGCGGCGTCCGGCAGCGGCGCGTTGCGGTCCCAGTACGGCAGCCGCTCCTTGCCGAACCAGCGCGCCTTCATCGCATAATAGCGGTGCGACAGCCGCGGATAGGCGTTCGTGACCGCAGCGACCAGCGCCTCGACCACCTCGGGCTCGACGCGGTTGGCGAGATGCCGGGAGGAGGCGACGTCGGGGAACTTGCGCCAGCGGTCGGAGATCTCCTTGTCCTTGGCGAGCGTGTTGGTGATCAGCGTGAAGAGACGCAGGTTCGCGCCGAGCGTCGCTGCGAGCGCCCTTGCCGCGCTCTCGCGCTTTGCGCCGTCCGGGTCCTGAAGTCTCGCCAGCGTCGGCTCGAGCGTCAGCCTCTCGCCCTCGACGTCGAAGCGCAGCGACGCCATGGTCTCGTCGAACAGGCGGTTCCAGGCGGCGGCGCCGGGCACGGACTTCTCGAGGAACACCTGCTCGAGGTCGTCGGCGAGCTGATGCGGCTTCTCCTTGCGGATGTCCTCGAGCCATGGCCGGTAATGCGCGAGCGCCGGCGCGGCGATTGCTGCTTCGAGGGCGCCGTCGTCGAGCCGGTTCAGCTCGAGCTCGAAAAAGAGAAGGTCGCCGGCCAGCGCGGTCACGCGCTCCTGCGCGTCGCCGTAGAATTTGGCCCGCGCCGCGTCGCTCGAGTCGGAGGCGTAGAGGAGCGAAGCGTAGGACATGACCCGGCCGATCAGATCCTGCAGCGCCTCGTATCCCTTGACCGCCTCGGCGAGCGTCTCACCCGCCTTGGGCGCGGCGGCGATCGCGGCGAGCCTGCCCCGCCACGTCTCCTGGAACGCCTTGGCCTCGCGCTCGGCTCGTTCGAGGTCGGCGGCGAAGCGCGGCGAGGCCATGCTGTCGTAGAGATCGTCGAGCCGCCATTGTGGCAGGTCACCGAGTTCGAGGGGCGCAGAGGGCTCGGCGGAAGCAGCGGGGAAGATCGGACGAAGCATTCTCATTTTCGGAATCCGTTCAATTCGGCGTTCAACATGCCTGAATTCACTCGCGCGCAGAACACGGCGGTTTTGAGGATCATGACCTACGTTCCCGGCCGCGTTAAGTCGCCGTTTACCGTGATGGCCGAGGGTGTTGCAACGCGCGGCGCAAACGACCGCGACCGTGAGACCGTGAATGGCCGCCCTCATCCTCGTTGTCGACGACGACCCCATCCAGCGCCGTCTCCTCGAGGCGATGACCCGGCGGTTCGGCTACGACGTGGAGACCCTTGATTCCGGCGTGGCGGCGCTCGCGCGGCTCGAGGCTGCCGACCGGCCGCCGGTCAGCCTCGTCATTCTCGACCTCGTCATGCCGGACCTGGACGGCATGGCGGTGCTCGAGCGGCTGCGCCAGCGCGCCATCGCGGCGCCGGCGATCGTGCAGACCGCGCACGGCTCGATCGAGACCGTCATTTCGGCGATGCGCGCCGGCGCGATCGATTTCGTCGTCAAGCCCGTCGGGGCCGAGCGTCTGCAGGTATCGATCAAGAACGCACTGAGGGTCGATGCGCTCGAGGACGAGCTGAGGCGCGCGAACCGGCGCAACGCGGGCGAGCTCGGGTTTCGCGACATCGTCAGCCGGGCCGAGTTGATGGGGCGCACCGTGCGTCTCGCCGAGCGCGCGGCGCGCTCCAATATCCCCGTCCTGATCGAGGGCGAATTGGGTGTCGGCAAGGAGCTGATCGCGCGCGCCATCCAGGGCAGCTCCGAGCGGCGCGGCAAGCCGTTCGTCACGGTCAACTGCGGCGCGCTGCCGGAGACGCTGGTCGAATTGATCCTCTTCGGCCACGAGAAAGGCTCGTTCACCGGCGCGACCGAGCGGCACGTCGGCAAGTTCGCCGAGGCGAACGGGGGCACCCTCTTCCTCGACGAAATCGGCGAATTGTCGCTCGACGCCCAGGTCAAGCTCCTGCGCGCGCTCCAGGAGGGCGAGATCGATCCCGTCGGCGCGCGCCGCTCCGTCAAGGTCGACGTTCGCCTCATCTCGGCGACCAACCAGAATTTGATCGAACTCGTGAAGGCCGGCCGCTTCCGCGAGGACCTCTTCTATCGCCTCAACGTCTTTCCCGTTTCCATGCCCCCCTTGCGCGCCCGGGCCTGCGACGTGCCCGACCTCGCCCGGCGTTTCCTCGCCCGCTTCTGCGCCGAGGAAGGCAAGCGCATCCGCGGCCTCACCGGCGAAGCGCTCGCCCTGCTCGCCGCCTACGACTGGCCCGGCAACGTGCGTCAGCTGGAGAACGCGGTCTTCCGCGCGGTGGTGCTGGCCGACGGGGACGAACTGACCACCGCCGAATTCCCGCAGATCGCGGCGCAGGTCGAGGGCTTCGACATCCGCATCCCGCCCGCCCCGCCGCCGATCGCGGCCGACCCCGATGCGGAGCCGCCGCGGCTTCTGCCGCTCGAGATCCCCGATCCGCACGCCCTCAGACTCCTCGACGACCGCGGCGACGTCCGGACGCTCGACGACATCGAGGCCGAGTTCGATCCGGTTCGCCCTCGCCCACTATCGCGGACAGATGTCGCAGGTGGCGCGCAAGCTCGGCATCGGGCGCTCCACCCTTTACCGCAAGATGAAGGACTCCGGGCTCGGCGACGACTTGATCGGCGACGCGGCGTGACGGTAAACAATCGTTGACGGACGCCGAGCGCGCCGCCCGGCCCCGAGGCCGGGCGCCGGCCGAACCGTTATTGGAAAAGGACCATGGGTCTCGGCCATCGGATGCGGCGCCTTCCGCCGCTCTCATTCGGCCTCGCCCTTCTCGCAGGGGCGGCCTCCGCCGACGCGCGCGACCTCAAGTCGCCCGAGGCGCCGCCGCGCTTCCCCGACCGGACCGAAACCCCGCTCGTCGAAGCGCTCGCCGCGAGCGGACAGTCCCGGCCCCCGTTCTCGTATGTACAGGCGATCCGCTCGCCGCCCCGCGACATGGGGGCTTTCCAGCGCCTCGCCGACCGTCGTGCGCTGGCCGCGCTCGCAGGATCGCCGCCCCGTAGCGCCGCGCCGCCCGAGGCAATGAGCGGCGCGCCGTCCCTCGAAGGCCCCGAGCGCGCGGCGTCGTCCGCCGAGGCGCCGCCGTCCGCGTCTTCCCTGCCCGCGGCCGCGCCTGCCGACCCCGCAGTCGCCTCCGCGCTCGCCGCTGCGCTCGACCGGCTGATCCTTCGCGAGGATGGCTCGAACCCGCTCGGCGGCGGCGACTGGGCCGCCGGGCGAGCGGCGATCGGAGCGTTCTACGCCGCGCGCGGGTTTGCGCCCGTGTGGTTGGACGCCGGCGGTCCGACTCCTGCCGGCCGCTCGGCGATCGCCGCGATCGCCCGCGCCTCCGAGGACGGCCTTAGCGTTCCCCCGCTCGCCCTGCCGCGCGACCCGGGGCGCCCGCTCGGGCCGGAGGCCCTTGCCGGCGCCGAGATCGCCGTCGCCGCGGCCGTCGTCGCCTACGCCGAGCAGGCGACCGGCTCACGGCTCTCGAAGCGGATCTCGCCGTCGCTCGCCGGCGAGCCGGCGTTGGCCGACCCCGGTCAGGCGCTCGCCGAAACGGCGGCGGCGGCCGATCCCGGCGCGCGGCTTACGGATTTCAACCCGCCGCAAAGAGGCTATCGGGCGCTTCGCGAGGCGCTGCGATCGGCCGGGCGGCGCGGCGCCCGCGGCGCGATCCTCGCCAACATGGAGATGTGGCGGCTCGAGCCGCGCGACATGGGAGAGCGGCGCATCGAGGTCAACATCCCCGACTTCTCGGTCTCCCTCATCGACGGAGACGACGTCCTCATGACCTCGCGCGTGGTCGTCGGCAAGCCTGCGACGCCGACGCCGGTGTTCTCCGACCGCATGCGCTACGTCCTGATCAATCCGTCGTGGCAGGTGCCCGATTCGATCATCAAGAAGGAGATGCTGTCGCGCCTCGATCACTTCCAGCGGCTCGGATACGACGTGAAGACGGTCGGCGGCCGTGTGACGGTGCGCCAGCCGCCGGGAGACGACAACGCGCTCGGGCGCCTGGCGTTCATGTTCCCGAACGACCACGCGGTCTATCTGCACGACACGCCGGCGCAGGCGCTGTTCGACGAGGACATGCGGGCCTTGAGCCACGGCTGCGTGCGGGTCGAGGATCCCGTGCGGCTCGCGGAGCTTGTCCTCGGCTGGCCGGAAGCCCGCCTCGAGGCGGCGATCGGCGGCGCCGAGCGGACGGTCTTCCTGCCGCAGCCGCTGCCGATCCACATCGAGTATTTCACCGCCTTCGTCGAGCCGGGCGGCGCGATCGAGGAGCGGCCCGACGTGTACGGCCTGACCCAGCGGGTGGCCCGCATATTGTCGGCGACGGGTCAAGATTGAATCATGCGCTCAATGGGTCTATACGCCGGAGACGTTGATTTTTCGAGGACGCCGTGGCCTTTCGGGCACAGCGTCCGATGCGGTCCGGTTCGCGCGCGACGAAGACGCGCTATCGGGCATACGGGCGGCCGGACGGGCGGGCCCATGGCGATGCGCCCCGGTGGTCGCATCCGAGGGCGATTGGCTCGGCCGGCGCCGCTCGTGAAGGGGAAGGATGGCCGGTTGGCGGGGTTGCGTCGCGATGAATAGGGGCTGGCGCGGAACACCGTCGCACGCCGTTACCGCCGCGGTCCTCGTGGGCGCTTGGCTCGCGCCGAACGCGACCGAATCCGCGGTCGCCAACGGCGACACCCGCACCGTCACGTTCTCCAACCAGCACACCAACGAACAAGGCTCGTTCACCTACATGGTCAACGGGGTCTACGACCAGGCGGCGCTCGACAAGCTGAACTGGTTCATGCGCGACTGGCGGCTGAACGAGCCGACGAAGATGGACCCGCGCCTGTTCGACATCATCTGGGAAGTCTATCGCGAGTTGGGCTCACAGCAGCCGGTCAACGTCTTTTCCGCCTATCGCTCGCCGCAGACCAACGCGATGCTGCGCCGCCGCTCCCGGCAGGTCGCCGAACATTCGCAGCATATGGAAGGCAAGGCGATCGACGCGCATTTCGAGGACGTCGGTCCAGGACGCATTCGCGACATCGCCATGCGGATGCAGGAGGGGGGCGTCGGCTTCTATCCGCAGGGGCTTACCTGGGTGCACATCGACAGCGGCTCGGTGCGCTACTGGCCGAAGATGAGCCGGGATTCCCTGACCCGCCTCTTCCCGGACGGCAAGACGGTGTTCATCCCGGCGGACGGTCAGCCGATGCCGGGCTACGATCTCGCAAAGGCGGAGATCGAGCAGCGCGGCGGCGAGATCCAGACCGCGAGCGGCGGCGGCTTGTTCGCGTGGCTGTTTGGCGCGCACGGCGGCGGCGCGGACGACGCCGAGGAAGGCGGAGGCCAGGAAGCGGTGGTCGCGTCGGGCCGCGCCGGACGGGGCGGCGGGCGGTCGGGCGGCCAGTACGTCGCGCCCGCCGCCTCGGTCGATATCGCCGAGGGCGGACCGGCGGCGGTCGAAAGGGCGAAGTCCAGTTTGCCGACCGGAAACGCCTACGCGGGGCCTGCGCCTGACGCGCCGGCGCCCGCCGCCGCAAAACCCGAAGTCGTCGCCGCGATCGAGGAACCGAAGGTCGAGAGCGACGCGGCGCCCGGCGATGCGCCGGCGACGCTCTTCGCCGCCCCGATGCCGCCGCGGCGCCCAGCCAATCTGGAGCAGCAGGTCGCCCTGCTCGCCGACATTCCCCTGCCCCCGATTCGGCCCGCCGACCTCGCGCCGGCGGAAGGTCCGCTGCCTCCCGTCCGGCCGGACGCGCCGGAAACGACCGCATCCATCGTTCCGCCGGTGAAGCCGATTCAGATCGCGGACCGCTCGTCGGCGACCGGCACGGTCAGCGTGATCAAGCCGCTGCCGGCCGTCATCACCGAGGGCGTTTCCGCCCACGATGCCGGCGGGGCGCTGGCGCTTGCCGAAACGCCGCCCTCGCTCGCCGACCGCGCCGTTCTGCTGCAACGTGCGGCCGAACTGACCGCCCCGCTGCCGCCTGCGGCTGCCGAGGGAGACGCCGAAGGCGGCGCCGCCCCCCTCCGTCTGGAAGCGGTCCCCGCGCGCCAGGCGGGACTGACGGACCGGCTGAAGGGTCTGCTCGCCCTGCCATTCTCGATCTTCAGGTCGTCGCCGCGCGCGTCGGACAGACCGCGCGACCCGCAGCCTTAAGGCGCCTCAGTCCCTGTCGATCGACCAGGGCCCGGGTCCGGCCGCCGCCAGCCACAGGAAGATGAAGCTGAACAGGATCGCGGGCTCGCCGGAATTGATCGCCGGAAAGAAGCTCATCGGGAAGTGGGCCATGAAGTAGGCGGCGGCCATGAAGCCCGAGAGGACGAAGGCGGTCGGCCGCGTGAAGAGGCCGAGCACGATCAGGAGACCGCCGACCAGCTCCAGCGTTCCGGTGACGTAAAGAAGGCCGGCCGGCATCTGGTCGATGAACGGCAAGCCGTGCGGAAAGCCGATGAGCTTGCCCGTGCCATGCTCGAGGAACAGGAGCCCGGTTACGATGCGCAGCACCGAATGCAGGGCGGGCGCCCATGACCGCGGAAGAATCCGGATCTTCGACGTCGCCGCGCCGGTCTGAAACGTGGACACGCTCATAGGATTGTCGCTTTCGTGTTCGAGTGAGGCCCCACTCGCGTGCGAGCCTGAATCTTCGGGAAACGGCGCGCGGACGCGGACCGGCTCAGCCTTTGAGTTTCGCCGCGGTCCTGGCGATCAGTTCGCCTTGAAAGCGGGCGCCGTCGAGTTCGATCTTGCTTGGTTGACGCTGGCCCTGACCCCCGGCGATGGTCGTCGCGCCGTAGGGCGCGCCGCCGACGATCTCGTCGAGCGACATCTGGCCGGCGTGGCTGTAGGGCAGACCGACGATCACGAAACCGAAATGCAGAAGGTTGGCGATGATCGAGAACAGCGTCGTCTCGTTGCCGCCATGCTGGGTCGCGCTCGAGGTGAAGGCGCCGCCGACCTTGCCGTGCAGCTTGCCCGTCGCCCAAAGCGGGCCGGCCTGCTCCCAGAAGCTTCCCATCGCGGAGGGCATGCGGCCGAAGCGGGTCGGCGCGCCGACGACGATCGCGTCGTAGTTCGGCAGATCCTCGACCTTGGCGATCGGCGCGGCCTGATCGAGCTTGAAATGAGACGCCTTGGCGATCGCTTCGGGCACGGTTTCGGGAACGCGCTTGACGTCGGCTTCCGCCCCCGCCGCCCGGGCGCCCTCGGCGACGGCTTTGGCCATCGTCTCGATGTGGCCGTAGCTCGAATAGTAGAGAACAAGCACCTTGGTCATGCATCAGTCTCCGTGACGGGCCGCGTTCAGAGGATCGTCGCCATCTCTTCGAAGGCGGGGCGCGGGTTGCGCGGGAAGAGCTTTTCGTCGTCGCCGTAGCCGATGTTGATCAGCACGTTCGACTTGACCTTGCCGCCGGGGAAGAACTCGGCGTCGACCTTCGCATTGTCGAAGCCGGCCATCGGACCGGCGTCGAGCCCGACCGCCCGCAGCGCCAGGATCAGATAGCCGACCTGCAGCGTGCCGCTTTGGACCGCCGTCTTCTCGATGAAAGCGGGCTTGCCGACGAACCAGCTTTTCGCATCGACATGCGGGAAGAGATCCGGCAGGCGCTCGTAGAACTCGAGATCGTATCCGGTAATGGCGACCACCGGCGCGGCCATGGTCTTCTCGACGTTGCCCGGCGACAGCGTCGGCTTGAGGCGCGCCTTGGCCGCGTCCGAGCGCAGGAAGACGACGCGCATCGGCTGCGTATTGGCGGCCGTCGGCCCCATCTTGGCGAGGTCGAGCGCCTCGACGAGAAGAGCGTCGGGCACGGGCCGGTCGAGGAAGGCGTTATGGGTGCGCGCCTCGGTGAAGAGGCGGGCGTGAGCCGCCGCCCCGATGGCTGCGCCGCGTTCGATTGCAAGTTCGGTCATCGACAGATCTCCTTGCAGCGCAACATGCGGGTGGGGATCCATCAGCACAACTGGCGAAATACTGATGACTCCTATCTCTGGCGGAGATAGGGTCCCGTATGATCGACGCGCTCACCCTCGACCAGATCCGGATCTTCGTTGCGGCGTCCGACGAAGGCAGTTTCTCGGCCGCCGCGCGCCGGCTGGGCAGGGTTCAGTCCGCCGTCAGCCAGTCGATCGCGGCGCTCGAAGCCCATCTCGGCGTCGCCCTGTTCGACCGCTCGGGCCGAACCCCGCAACTCACCCCAGCCGGACGGACGCTGATCGGCGACGCCCGCCGCCTCCTCGAGCGGGCGGACGAGATGAAGGCGCGCGCGGCGAGCATCGCCTCCGACGTCGAGCCCGAGCTCAGCTTCGCCGTCGACCCGATCTTTCCGCACGAGCCGCTGATCGGCTGCCTCAAGGACCTGGCCCGCGCGTTTCCCCGGCTGCCGGTGACGATCTTCACAGAGACGCTCGGCGGCGGCGAGCAGCGGCTGCGCGACGGCGTGGCGCAGTTCGCGATCGCGCCGACCAGGCTGACCGGCGCGCCCTCGGACCTCGTCGCCGAGTTTCTCGCAGCCTTCGACGTCGTGCGGGTCGTGAGCGTCGATCATCCGCTGGCCAGCGAACCCGAGCCGATCACGCGGGCGACGCTCGAGCCCTACGTCCAGCTCGTGCTGACCGACCGGACGCCGCTCACCCAGAACTTCTCAGGCGGCATCGTCGGCCATCATCTCTGGCGCTTCGCCGATCTTTCGACCCGGCTCGAGTTTCTGCTCGCGGGCTTCGGCTGGTGCAACATGCCGCTGCATATCGTGCGCGACCACATCGCTGCGGGTCGGCTGAAGACGCTTCAGCTTGCGGAGCAGGACCCGTTCCAGTTCCGTGTCCACGTCATGCGCCTGCGCGGCGTCGAAATCGGCCGCGCCGGACGGTGGCTGATCGACGAGCTTCGACGGCTCATCTCATCCTGCCCGGAGGCGTACCGGGCCGTGCCCTGAGCCGGCGCCCTCTCGCGCCTCACCCCTGCGCGCGCTCGCGGCCGTAGAGAAGCAGCATGGCGAGGATGACGACGCCGTAGATGATCTCGCGCCCGGCTTCGGGCATCTGCACCACCGACAGGATGGATTGCAGGAGCGTGATCAGGATGACGCCTGCGACCGTGCCGAGATAGACGCCGCGGCCTCCCATGATCGAGGCGCCGCCGAGCACAACGGAGGCGATCGCTGGCAGGAGGTAGGCGTCGCCCATGCCCTGCGCGGCCTTGCTGGCGTAGCCGGCGAGCAGCACGCCGCCGAACGCCGAGAGGCCGCCGGCGATCGCGAACGCCACGAGCACGATGCGCTGCGTGTCGACGCCCGAGAGATAGGCGGCCCGCTCGCGATTGCCGATCGCGTAGACCGCGCGGCCGAAGGTCGTGCGGTTCAGGAGAAACACCGCCGAGCCGCCGACCACCGCCCAGACGAGGAGCGCGTTCGGCAGGCCGAAGGCGAGGCTTCCGGTCGCCAGCGTGCGCATCGCGGGAGACGAAGCGTCCTGCGGCGAAAATCCGCCGGTGTGCGCCACCATGAGCCCCTGAGCGACCGCGTTGACGGCGAGCGTGACGATCATCGAGGGGATGCGCAGGTAAGCGACGCCGAACCCGTTGACGAGCCCGAGCGCCACACCGCATCCGACGCCGAACGGAATGGCGAACCAGCCGCCGAGCGGGCCCCAGGCGGTCGCCGCCGTCGACATCATGCCCCCGACCGCGACCAGCCACGGCACCGACAGGTCGATCTGGCCGAGCAGGATGACGATCATCGTTCCGGTCGCGATGACGCCGAGAAACGAGGCCACCTTGAGCTGCTGGAGGAGATAGTCGGGCGACAGGAAGTTGCGCGAATAGAAGGATCCGAGAATGAGCAGCGCGACAATGCAGGCGAAGGCCACCATGACCGGCCGGTCAACGCGGGACGCCAGCGCCTCGCTGCGCCCCCGCCGCGTTTCGGCGGTCACGAGAAGAGCTCCAGCCGGTTGCGGACCTGGAAGAGCCGCGCTGCGCCGAGCGAGACGGCCGCCAGCAGCACGAGGCCCTGGAACAGCGGCTGCCACAGCGGGTCGAGATTGAACACGAAAAGAAGGTCGCCGATGGTCCGGAACATCAGCGCGCCGAAGATCGCACCGATCGCGCTTCCCGACCCGCCGTAGAGCGAGACGCCGCCGAGAACGACGGAAGCGATCGAATAGAGCGTGTAGGAGGCTCCGCTCTGGGCGGAGGCCTCGCCAGAGTAGGTGACGAAGGTCAGGAAGAGACCGCCGAGCGCCGCCGTCAGTCCCGAAAGGACGTAGGCCATGAGCTTGGCGCGCGCGACCGGCAGGCCCGACATGAAGGCGGCCTGCTCCGACGAGCCGACGGCATAAGCCGCGCGGCCGATCGGCGAGCGCGCATAAGGGACCCAGACGACGAGCACGACGGCCGCAAGCGCAATGAGGCTCGCGGGAACGACGCCGAACGCGCGCCCCGTGAGCGCGTCCGCGAGCGGTCCGAACACGTCGCCCCCCGGCGTCGGACGGAGAAGAAGCGCGAGCCCGAAGAAGATCGCTCCGGTCGCGATGGTGGTCACGATCGGCTGCAGGCGCCCGACGATGACCACGAGTCCGTTGACCGCGCCGCAGGCGAGCCCGGCGGCGACGACCCCGAGCACGCCGAGCGCCGCCTGCCACGGCTCGCCGACGACGATCCAGGAGGCGAGGCAGTTCGCGAGCACGAACACCGAGCCGACGGAGAGGTCGATGCCTCCGGTGATGACGACGAACGTCTGCGCCATGGCGATGAGCGCGAGCAGGACGCCCTTGTTGGCGGCAGTCTCGACGACGCCCGCGCTGAACCCCGCCGGGTGGTTTCCCGCGTAGATCGCGAACATCGCGATGAAGAAGACGAAGGCGACGAGGGTCGCCCGGTTCTGCGAAAGGACGTAGCGAAAATCGCTCATTGCGCGGCGCCCACGACGGCCGCGGCAGTGGGGTCGTCGCCGATCGCGAGCGCGCTCGCCACAAGCGCCCGCTCGGTGATCTCGTCGCCGGCGAGCTCACGCCGGATCGCGCCGTCGTAGAGCACGAGCGCGCGGTCGCAGCATCCGATGAGCTCGCTGTAATCGGTGGTGTAGAACACGATCGCCGCGCCCGCGTCGGCGAGCCGGCGCAGGAGAGCGTAGATCTCCTGCTTGGTCGCGACGTCGATGCCGCGTGTCGGATCGTTGAGCAGGATGATGCGCGGCTTGGCCATCAGCCACTTGGCGATGACGATCTTCTGCTGGTTGCCGCCCGAAAGCGCGCTCGCAGGGATGTCGGGCGAGCTCGCGCGAATGGCGAGGAGGTGCGTCATCTCGGCGACGAGCGCTCTTTCGCGCCCCCGGTCGATCACCCCGCCGCGCGAGACGCGGCCGAGCGCCGCGAGCGAGAGGTTCGAGGCGACCGACATCGGCAGCATGAGGCCCTCGGTCTTGCGGTCCTCCGGGATCAGCGCCATGCCGATCGCAGGCGCCTTCGCCGCGCTCGGGCTTCCCGGCGCGACGACCCGTCCCTCGACCCAGATCTCGCCGGTCACGCTGCGCAGGACCCCGAAGAGGGCGAGCAGAAGCTCGCGCTGTCCCTGCCCGTCGAGCCCGCCAAGTCCCACGACCTCGCCCGCCTCGACATGAAAGGAGATGTCGCGCAGGCGGTTCGTCCAGCCGAGCCGCCGGACTTCGAGGAGAGGCGTCGCGGCGCGGGGACGAGGCGGGGCTTTCGGCGGAAAGACGGCGCTGAGCTCGCGTCCGATCATCAGTTCGACGACTTCGGCGTCGCTCTTCGCGCCCGCGCGATAGGTCGCGACGTTCGAGCCGTTGCGGAACACCGTGCAGTCGTCGGCAAGCTCGGCGATCTCGCGCATCCGGTGGGAGATGAAGAGGAGCGCCAATCCTTCCTCGCGCAGGCGCTTGAGCACCACGAACACCTTGGCGACGTCCGCCGCGGTCAGCGCCGAGGTCGCTTCGTCGAGGATGAGGATGCGGGGTTCCCGCGCCAGCGCCTTGGCGATCTCGACCATCTGCCGGCGCGAGAGGGGGAGATCCTTGACGAGCGCCATCGGGTGGATGTCGGAGGCGCCGGCGCGCGCAAGCGCGGATTCGGCGAAACGCCGCTGCGCGCGGCGGTCGATCATTCCAAACCGGACAGGAGGGTTGCTGATCGCGATGTTGTCGGCGACGGTCAGTTCCGGAACGAGCGACAGTTCCTGAAAGATGCAGACGACGCCGGCGCGATTGGCGGCGGCCGGCGAGTCGAAGGCGGTCTCACGCCCGTCGAGGACGATCCGGCCAGCGTCGGGAGCGACGACGCCGGACAGGATCTTGACGAGCGTCGATTTGCCGGCGCCGTTCTCGCCGAGGATCGCGTGGATGCGGCCCGCGGCGACATCGAGGCCCGCGTCCTCGAGCGCCCGGACCCCGCCGTAGCGCTTCGACACGCCCTGCATGCTGAGAATTGGGGCCAAAGGCTCCATGCGCGTCACCGCCCCGGCCCGGCTTTCATGGAAAAGGGGCGCCGCGCAGAAGGACGCGGCGCCTCAAGCATACGCTACTTGTTCTCCTTCGACTGCCCCATGATCTCCTGGGCGGTGAAGTTGATGCCGCAGGTCGGGAAGGAATTGCCGACAAAGAAATTGTCGGACTGTGCGGCGTAATAGTTCTCGCCGTCCTTGAAGTTCGGATCCTCGGCGGTCGCAAGCGGCAGCTTGACCGACTGCGGCACGACCTGCCCCTCGAGGGCGGCGATGGCGACCTTGATGGCGACTGCGACCTGGGCGGGGCCTGTGCCTCCAGACGAGCAGAGCAATCCCTGCCCCGAAAGCTTCGCGCAGAACTTGCGGAAGCCGTTTTCGGTCTCGCCGCCGAACGGCACCATCGGGTGCTTGGCGTCGAGCATCGCCTGCACGGCCCCGGTATCGCCGCCCTGCGCGGTGATCCCGTCGAAGTGCTTCTGCACCGCGATGGCGTCGGCGGTCACCTTCTGCGCGGTTGGATCGTCCCACTTGCCGTAGACCTCGACCACGTCCCACTTCTTGCCGGACTTGTCGAACGTCTCGTGGATGCCGTCGTGCCGGTCACGGTCGACGGAGGTGCCCGATACGCCCCGGATCTCGAGGATCTTGCCGCCGTTCGGCAGATGCTTGTCGAGCCACTGCGCCCAGTAGACGCCGAGACCCTTCTGGTCGACGTCGACGTTGATCGCATCCTCCGTGTCGAGGATGTTGTCGAAGGCGACGAGCACGACGCCCGCTTCCTTGGCGCGCTTGATGACGGGCTTGAACGCCGCCGGATTCTGGGCGTTGACGACGATCGCGTCGAAGCCGGAATTGATGAAATTGTTGATTGCCGCGATTTGCGCCGCGACATCCTCACCGGTCGAGACGACTTTGAACTCCTTGAGGAGCTTGGCGACGTCCGGCTGGGCGGCATAGGCCTTCGCCGTCTGGATCATCTGGATGCGCCAGGTGTTGGCGATGTAGCCGTTTGCGAGCGCGATGCGGAACGGCGGCTGCTTGGCGGGGAACTTGAAGAACTTCGTGTTGTCCGTCCACGGGACGAAGCACTGGGGCTCTGCGGCGGGACCCGAGACGATCTCGGGGCCGGCCGCAAAAGCCGGGGCCGCGAAGCAACCGACGGCGGCGGCGAGTGCGCCCGAGAGCGCAGACAAGGCAAGGGAACGCGCAAGCGTCATGGTCTTCCTCCCTCATGTTGTGTCCGCCCGCATGGCTCGGGCGCTGACACGGATGTCGGGCGAAGCGCGAGCCGAGTGGCCGACGCCGACGCCCCGAGGAGTTCGGCAGTCACGCGCGGCCTCCGTGGACAAGTATTCACCGGGCGCCGGCTGGGCGCAAGGGACCGCCGGAGAGACCGAGGTAAAAACAGACCCGGGGGAACGCGCTCGCTCTATCGCCGCGAGGTCCTGTCGAAAATTGCGGCTCGGTCGAGCGCGGCAAGGCTGTCCCAGCCGCCAAGCGCCATGGCGCGGTCGATCTCGCGCCGGAAAAGCTCGAGCGTCCAGGCGACGCCCTCCTCTCCCGCGCACGCGACGCCCCACAGGTGCGGACGGCCGATGAGGACGCATCGCGCGCCGAGCGCAACGGCCTTGATCACATCGACGCCGCGTCGAAAGCCGCCGTCGATCAGGACAGGAATCCGGTCGCCGACCGCCTCGACGATCGCCGGCAAGGCCGAGATCGTCGCGACTGCGCCGTCGAGCTGTCGGCCGCCGTGGTTCGAGACGACGATCGCGTCCGCGCCGCGCCTGACCGCCTCTCGCGCTTCGTCGGGATGGAGAAGGCCCTTGATGACCAGCGGTCCCTTCCATTGACCGCGGAGCCGCTCCACGTCGCTCCAGCCTGCGCCGGGATCGAGCTGCTCCACCATGAGCGGGCCGAAGCCCGCGGGCTTGAGCCGCTCGCCGTAATTGCCGAACGAAGGCGACGGCGTCTCGCGCATGCGCAGAAGCCAGCCAGGATGAGCCATGAGATCGGAGACGTTCCTTGCGCCCCAGCGCAAGGGGAAGCCGAGGCCGTTCCTCTTGTCGCGGTCGCGACCGGCGACGACCTGGGTATCGACGGTGAGCACGAGCCCCTGGAATCCGGCGGCCGCGGCGCGCCTCGCGAATTCTTCGGTCAGGCCACGGTCCTTGTAGATAAACACCTGCATCCATTTGGGGCCGGCGCTCGCCGCTCCGATCGCTTCCATCGGCGCGGTCGAAGCGTGGCTCGCGGCGTAGACCGTGCCGAACCGGGCCGCCGCTCGCGCAGCCGCAAGCTCGGCGTGAGGCCACAGGAACCCCGCCATCCCGGTCGGCCCGATGACGACCGGCGAGGTCAATTTCGCCCCGAAGAGCTCGATCGACTGGTCGCGCCTCGGGGCGCCGGCCAGCACCTTCGGGATCAACTCGATTTCCGCCAGCGCCTGCTCGTTGCGCCGCAACGTCATCTCGTCGCCCGCGCCGCCGTCGACCATGTCGAACAGCATGCGAGGCAGACGCCGCCTGGCGAGGGCGCGCAGAGCCCGGACGCTGTAGCCCTTGTTCTGCAGCGCCTCCGTTCGCATCAGACATTCAGCCGATAGGCTCTCGCCGCATTGTCGCGGAAGAGCTTGCGCTTCTCTTCGGGCGTGAATCCCGCGGTCGCCCATTCGAGCGTCGCGAGCCATTGCAGATAGCCGCCGGCAAGCTCGGAAACCGGCCAGTCGCCGCCGTAGAGAATCCGGTCCGGGCCGAAGCATTCGACGACATGATCGATGTAGGGCCTGAGCTGATCGCGGGTCCACGCGCGATGATCGGCCTCGGTCGTGACGCCGCTGAGCTTGCAGACGACGTTCGGCAGCGCCGCCATCTCACGGATGTCGCGGCGCCACGGCTCCATGAGACCCGCCTTGATCCCAGGCTTGCCGATATGGTCGAGAACGAACGCGACCTCGGGACAGGCGCGCATCATTGCGAGCGCACGTCCCGCCTGCCCGTGAAAGATGCACACGTCGAACGCGAGGCCGTAGCGCGGCAACAACCGCAGCGCGGCGAGAACCTCCGGCCGAAGCGCGTAGTCCGGGTCGGGCTGATTCTGGATGAGGCGCCGCACGCCGCGGACCGACGGCAGAGCCGCGACTTCCGCGAGTTCGGGCTCGATCGCCGCGCCGCGTTCGAGCGGCAGGCAGACGACGGCGCCGAGCACGCGGCGATCCACGGCGGCGAGGCCGTTCACCCAGCGCGCTTCGTCGATGTGCTGCGGCGCGTCGACGTCGACTTCGACGAAGATGAGCCCTTCGATCTCGTAGGGCTTCGCCGATCGCGCGAGATCCTCGACGCTCCAGTCGCGCTTGAGCGCCGGCGCCCCGTTCGCCCACGAATAGCCGAACCGCTTCTGGTCGAGCAGGTGGACGTGGGAATCGATGATGGGGAAGTCGATCACGTCGCCAAGCTCCCTCGTCGAGGCCGCGCGGAGATCGGGCCTATCTGGGCTCGGCGGCCGGCGCCGCCGGATCGAGAGGAAGTTCGAGCGCGCCGGCGCGAACGCGCTCGAGCACGCGCGCCTCCAGGGCTCTCACCCGTTCGAGCCGTTCGATCGTCTCCTCCAATCGTGCGCGCGGAACGACCACGACGCCGTCGCGATCGGCGACGACGACGTCGCCCGTGGCGACCGGGCAGCCGCCGCAGACGATTGGCAGGCCGACCGTGCCCGGTCCCCGCCGGCCGGGGGGAACGGCGGTCAGGCCCATGGCGAAGACCGGCATGTTGAGCGCCTCCAACGCCGTGAGGTCGCGGACGAGACCGTCGGTCACGAAGCCGACCGCTCCGCGATTGCGCGCGACGCCGATCAAAAGGTCGCCGGTGACGGCGGCATGCGTGGCGCCGCCGGCCGCGGCGACCACGACGTCGCCGGGTTCGGTCCTCGCGACCGCGGCGACCAGCGCCAGATTGTCGGAGACGCCGCAGTCGCAGGTCAGCGCGACCCCGAAGAGCGTGCGGCCGACGATCGGCTTGATGCGCCAGTCGAGCGCGCCCGCGCCGTTCATGGCGTCGATCACGAAGCTCGTCGGCGCCCCGCGCAGCCGTTCGACGAGCGCCGGCGGCGGTCGCTCGAACGACGGCGCGACGACGAGCGGGGGCGGTTCCTCGATCATTGGCGGCCTCCCTGGCGGACGTCGGCGGCGCGGCAGCCGTTCTTCCGCGGCTGTCGAATGGGGGAATAGAATGCACGTTTGCCGCGACGCGGCAACGGCGTTCGGAGGCGGTATAAAGCACGAGGCCCGCGGGGATCGCTCCCCGCGGGCCTCGTTCAGCCGAGTTGTGCGGCTTCTACTTCTTCTGTTCGCGCGCCTTCAGCGCCGCGCCGAGGATGTCGCCGAGCGAGGCGCCCGAGTTGGCCGAGCCGTACTGGGCGATCGCCTCCTTCTCCTCGGCGACTTCGAGCGCCTTGATCGAGACGGCGACCTTGCGGGCGCGCCGGTCGAACTGGATGACGCGCGCATCGACCTTCTCGCCGACCGAGAAGCGCTCGGGGCGCTGGTCCGAACGGTCGCGGGCGAGCTCGTTGCGCTTGATGAAAGTCGTCAGATCCGTGCCGACGATCTTCACCTCGACGCCGCCGTCCTTGACCTCGACGACTTCGCAGGTGACGACGCCGCCCTTGCGCAGATCGCCGCTCTCGCCGCCCTCTTCGCCAGCCGTCCTCGCGGCGAACGGATCGGAAGCGAGCTGCTTCACGCCGATGGCGATCCGCTCCTTCTCGACGTCGACGTCGAGCACCTTGGCGGTGACCCTGTCGCCCTTCTTGTAGTCCTCGATCGCCTGCTCGCCCGGACGGCTCCAGTCGAGGTCGGAGAGGTGGACCATGCCGTCGACGTCGCCGTCGAGGCCGATGAAGAGGCCGAACTCGGTCTTGTTCTTGACCTCGCCCTCGACGGTCGAGCCGACGGGATGCCTCTCGAGGAAGGCCTCCCACGGGTTCTGCAGCGTCTGCTTGAGGCCGAGCGAGATGCGGCGCTTGGTCGAATCGACCTCGAGCACCTGCACCTCGACCTCCTGGCTGGTCGAGACGATCTTGCCGGGATGGACGTTCTTCTTGGTCCACGACATTTCGGAGACGTGGATGAGGCCCTCGATGCCCGGCTCAAGCTCCACGAACGCGCCGTAATCGGCGATGTTCGTCACCCGGCCCTTGAGCTTCTGGCCGACGCTGTAGCGGGTCTCGATGTTGGACCAGGGGTCCTCCTGGAGCTGCTTCATGCCGAGCGAGATGCGGTGGGTCTCGTGGTTGATCTTGATGATCTGCACCTTGACCTGCTGGCCGATCGACAGCACTTCGCTCGGATGGTTGACGCGCCGCCAGGCGATGTCGGTGACGTGCAGGAGCCCGTCGATGCCGCCGAGGTCGACGAAGGCGCCGTAGTCCGTGAGGTTCTTGACCGTGCCGTCGACGACCTGGCCTTCGCTGAGGTTGGCGACGATCTCGTGGCGCTGCTCGGCCCGGCTCTCCTCGAGCACGGTGCGGCGCGACACGACGATGTTGCCGCGGCGGCGGTCCATCTTGAGGATCTGGAACGGCTGCGGCACGTTCATGAGCGGGCCGACGTCGCGCACCGGGCGGATGTCGACCTGGCTGCGCGGCAGGAAGGCGACCGCCCCATCGAGGTCGACGGTAAAGCCGCCCTTGACCTGGTTGAAGATGACGCCCTCGACCTTCTCGTTCTTCTCGAAGGCCTGCTCGAGCTTGACCCAGCTCTCCTCGCGGCGCGCCTTGTCGCGCGACAGCACTGCTTCGCCGAGCGCGTTCTCGATCCGCTCGAGGTAGACCTCGACCTCGTCGCCGAGGCCCGGGGCGGGGTCGCGGCCGTGATTGGTGAATTCCTTGAGGGCGACACGGCCCTCCGTCTTCAGGCCGACGTCGATGACGGCCATGTCCTTCTCGATCGCGACGATCCGGCCCTTGACGACCGAGCCCTCGAAGGCCTCATCCGTCCCGTAGGTCTCGTTGAGAAGCGCGGCGAAATCCTCGCGCGTGGGCGCCGAGGTCTGTGCAATTGCCATAGGGTCTCCTAGGGGCCCGATATCGCGGGCGGCGCCGGCGGCTTGGGTTTGCGTTGACGATCGGACGCCCTTTCGCCGGGAAGGTCTCAACCTTCTCACCGCTTGAAAAAAGCGGGCCGGCGCTAACGCCGGCGAACGAACGTCCAAGGCTGCGCCGCATGGGCAAGCCCACCCGGCGAGCGCCAGCCGCTAGCAGAAAAGGCCGGCTGGAGCAAGAAGGACGCGAGCAGAGCCACGCGCCTTGGCCGCCCCCGGCGGGACGTGTTGGCCCCTACCCCTCGACATCGGTCTCCGGCCGGTCGCCCCCGCTTGCGGTCTCGGTACGCCACTTGCCGTCCGCGTCCTCGTATTCGATCTCGGTCGTCTCGCCGCCGACCCGCTGCTCGGCAGCCGCCCGCTCGGCGGCGGCGCGCGCCGCCTCGTGGCTCGGATAAGTCTCGGAGAAGACGTCGCCGACCTTGTAGGCGAAGCCGCCCGCGTGCTCGACGATGTGGTAGGTCACCTTGGGCATCCGAGATCTCCTTCCGCAGGCTTGGCTTCCGTGGAACTGGCGTCGCCAGTCGGGTGAACGGTGAAGCGGCTGAGCGAAACGCGCCAGGACCCCGAGGCGATCCGTCCGAGCGTCGGCGCGTCGATCCTTCCGCACACCACGACCTCGTCGATCTTGATGCCGCCGACAACGCCTGTCGCGACGAAGTCGACCGGAACCGGGGTCTTCTCGGTCACCGTCAGGTCGGCGTAGGGCGAGAGGCCGTGGGTCACGACGCCAACCGAAATCTCGCCGTCCTTTGGCTCGGCCGTCCCGGGCCTCGTCAGCAGCGGCGGCCCGAGCGTCGCTTTCCCGTCGGCGATCGTGACCCCGAACGTCGCCTCCTGCCCGCGCTTGAGGTCGAGGACCGAAGCGGACGGATCGGCCGATGCGGGACGTCCGAGGGCCGCGAGGAGACCAAGGCCGAGGAGCGCAAGGCCAGGAGAGGAACGCCGAAGGGACATGGCGAGGCCGCCATATCATGGGACGGCGCGACACGAAAAGTCGGCCCAGGCGAGACGGATGCGCCGACTGCCGCTTCCGCCCGCATGAAGGCCGGGCGCCCGCGCCTTCTCGCCCCCCGAATGCTCCCCGCGCGATGATTGACCTATTGCAGGGGACGGGAGAGAAGCGGACCAATGCGAACCAACGGAACGCGCTCCGGCGCCGAGCTCGCGGCGAAAGTCGGCCGGAACGATCCTTGTCCCTGCGGCAGCGGCAAGAAATACAAGCAATGCTGCCAGCCGAAGGAGGCAGTGTCCGGCCTGGCGACAGCGCCGTCGGCGTCGCTGCAGCAAAGGCGCAGCGAGCTTGTCGATCTCGGCAGGAGGCTCATGGAGGCCGGACGATGGCAGGAGGCCATCCCGCCGCTCGCCGAGCATGCCCGGCTCGCGCCGCAGAGCGCCGAAGCGCACCGCGATCTCGGCGCCGCGTATCTGCGCTGCTCCCGCTATGCGGAGGCGGCGGCGAGCCTCAACCGCGCGCTCGCCATCCGTCCAGCCTTCGAGCTTGCGCTGCGCGAACTCCTGATGGCGCTGGGCCCGATGGAGCGGCCGGAGGAGGCGCGCACGGTCTGCCTCAAGCTCGCGAAAATCGTGAAGGATCCGGGCGAGCGGCGTTCCTTCGCCGCCAAAGCGCTCCTGAAGGAAAAGCGCGAGGCGGAGGCCGAGCGCGAGTTGCGCCAGGCGATCCGTCTCTCGCCCGGCCACGCCGAAACCCGGCTTCTCCTCGGTCACATCCTGATGAACAACGGAGCGTTCGAGGAGGCCGCAAGCCACCTGGAGGTCGCCGTCCCCTCGTTTCCGAGCGCGTTCAATCTTCTCGCGACCGCCCGTCGAATGACGGAGGCGGATCGGCCGCTCCTCAGCCGGATGAGCGCAGCCGCCGAGCATCGCAACCTCAACCCGAGGGAAAGGGGCGCGCTCCATTTCGGTCTTGGGAAGTCGTTCGACGACCTCGGCGACTACGCCCAGGCGATCCGATACTATGATGAGGGAAATCGTCTCCGGCGGTCGCTCGAGCGCTTCGATCGCGCGGCGATCGTCGAGGAATTCGATCGCCTGATCGCGGAGACCTCCGCCGAGAGTTTGGCTCCCCCGGGCGATGGGGCCGGGGCGCCGGTCTTCATCCTCGGGATGCCGCGCTCGGGCACCACGCTGGTCGAGCAGATCCTGTCGTCGCACCCGGCTGTCGCGGGCGGCGGCGAACTGCCCTACTGGTATGAGGTGCGCCGAGCCGCGCGGCGCGCCGGCAAGACCCTCGCCGTCTCGGACGAACTTCAAAAGATTGCAGACGATTACCGCGCGCTCCTCAAGGGCGTTGGAGGCGATGCGCTGCGGGTGACGGACAAAACGCCGAAGAATTTCGAACTGATCGGCTGGATACGGGCCGCGTTGCCGGACGCGCGGATCATCCACTGCCGGCGCAATCCGGTCGACACCTGCCTCTCCAACTACTTCCAGGACTTCTGGCAGAGCCAGCCGTATTCCTGGGACAAGGGCGACATCGTCTTCTTCTATCGGCAGTACGAGCGGTTGATGGCGCATTGGCGTTCCGTGCTCACGGACCGCTTCACTGAGATCGGGTACGAAACCCTGCTTCACGACCGCGAGGCCGAAACCCGCCGGCTGATCGCTTTCCTCGGACTCGCATGGGACGACGCCTGCCTCGCCCCCGAGAGGAACGTGCGCAAGGTGGAAACCTCGAGCGTCTGGCAGGCGCGCCAGCCGGTCTACACGACCTCGATCGAACGCTGGCGGCGCTACGAGCCCTGGCTCGGAGCGTTCCGCGACCTGATGTAGGGCGGGGTCGTTGACCACGCCGGACGGCGGCGCAGGGCGGACCCCGTCGGCGCGCCAGCGAGCGCGCCTACAAGCCGCCCGCCCGCCCCTACCCGCAGCGCCCGTACATGCGCGCGAGTTCCGTCCCGAAGAGAAAGATCGGCCGGTCGGTCAGGCCGCCGTGGCGATGGATCCAGACCCGCACCCGGGCGGGATAGGTCTCGTCCACGATCCGCGTCTCCTCAGGCGCGGCATAGCGGTTGCCCAACATGTCGACGAGCTTCGCGGCATGGAAGCCGAGGATCGCCCGCGACGTCACGCAAATGCGGCTCTTCGGAATGAGGCCGAGCGCCAGCGTGCAGGCGGAGAAGCAGGGCCCGTCGATCACGACCCGCTCGCCGGACGCCCGCACCGCCTCGAAGAACCGGATGAACGACGACGCCTCGCCCCCGGGGCTCTGCTCGATGATCACATCCGCTCGGGCGGGCGCGAGTCCGGCCAGGCAGAAGAGGACGGCGAGAAGTGCGCGGCGCATGTCGGCTCCCGGCGATAGGGGACGTGGGCCATTTTTCGCCGGGCGAAAGCGGCGGATTTCGGGACGGGTCAGCTTGTCCGATGGGCACGACGCGCGCGCCCATGCGGCCTAAGCTCCCATGCGTCATGCTGCCGGCGCCCGCCATTCCAGTCCGGGAAAGCGCGCGAAGTCGCGGTCGTAGGTGATCCAGACGCAACCGCGCTCGATCGCGAGCGCGGCGTACCAGGCGTCGGCTGTGAGCGGACCGGCCGCGCCGCCCTCCACACACAGCCGCTTGAAAATCGCCCAGTGTCGAGCGCCCGGCGTGACGATCTCGCAATGCGGCTGATTCAGCAGATTGTCGCAGTAGGCGAAAACCTCCTCGAGCGGACTCGGCGGATTGAACGCGCGCCGATTCGTCACGATGCGTGCGACGGCGCTCAAGACCTGAGGCGACACGCCAAAATGGGCCTCGCCGAGGACGACCCGGTCAAGCCAGGCTTTGCTCACAGCGTGGTCGAGCGAGTCCGCTCGGAAAGCGGTGAGCAGCACGTTGACGTCCGCGAGAGTCACTGCTGCCGTCGCAACCAGTCCAGATCGTCCATTTCCTGCAAGGACGCAGAGTCATGGAGATCGATGCCGGGCATCAGCCCGCCCATCGCTTTGCTCACCGGGGGGAGCACGCGCGGGGATGTCGCCTCTGGGCCGCGGTCGTTAAGAACCCGCCGCACCGCTTCCTCGATGAGAGCCGTCAGCGACCGCCCGTCCTCGGCCGCTTTGCGCTTGGCGCGCTCCATCAGCTCCTCAGGCAGGCGGATTGTCGTTCGTTCAGCCATATGTCATGACATACCAATCAAGACAGCCATATGTCAAGTTGGCGTGCTGGCGCAGCGGCGGTCTTTCGAACACACATCGCGGCCCGGTCTCACGGAGCCAGAATCACATCGGACATGGAAAGCCAACCTTTCGCGAGCATGCACTCGTTAAGTTCGCGATTCCCTTGTGCGGCAAACGTCCTAGGCAATTGGTCTTCGGCGGCGTCTTCAATTGCGGCGAGTTGCCTACTGTCGTCGGCTGCGGTGCAGGCGATGAGACTCTCTCGCAAATTGGGGCGAACATAACCTTTCGCAGCCATGCATTCGTAAAATTCGCGCCTCCGAATTTGGGGGTCGGGCGCGTTGTAATGGCTTGCCATGCAGTCGTTGAGAGCCGCTCGGGACTGAGGACTAGCAAAGAAGATGTCCTGCTCCGTCCAATGAGCGCATGCGCTGAGTGAGAGCGGTACGCACAATACGCAAACCAGAACACGGCACCCAAACGGGCCAATCTTCCGTCGCCGCGGGATCATTGTCCCCCCGAACCAGGATCGGTGTCCCAACGCCGCTCACAGCGGAATGTTGTCGTGCTTCTTCCAGGGGTTCTCGAGCTTCTTGTTGCGCAGCATGTTGAGGACGCGCGAGATCCGCCGCCGGGTCGAATGCGGCATGATCACCTCGTCGATGTAGCCGCGCTCGGCCGCGATGAAAGGCGACAGGAACACTTCTTCATATTCCTTAGTCTTTTCAGCGATCTTGGCCGGATCGTTGATATCGGACCTGAAGATGATCTCGACCGCCCCCTTGGCCCCCATGACGGCGATCTGCGCCGTCGGCCACGCGAGGTTGATGTCGCCGCGCAAGTGCTTGGAGGACATGACGTCGTAGGCCCCGCCGAAGGCCTTGCGGGTGATGATCGTGACCTTCGGCACGGTCGCCTCGGCGAAGGCGAAGAGGAGCTTCGCCCCATGCTTGATAAGGCCGCCGTATTCCTGCGCCGTCCCCGGCAGGAAGCCAGGGACGTCGACGAGCGTCAGGATCGGGATGTTGAAGCAGTCGCAGAAACGGACGAAACGCGCCCCTTTGCGCGAGGCGTCGGAATCGAGCACGCCGGCCAGCGCCAGCGGCTGGTTGGCGACCACCCCGACCGTCGTCCCCTCGATGCGGACGAAGCCGGTCACCATGTTCTTTGCGTGGGCTTCCTGGATCTCGAAGAAATCGCCCTCGTCGGCGATTTTCAGGATCAGTTCCTTCATGTCGTAGGGCTTGTTCGGGTTGTCGGGCACGAGCGTGTCGAGCGACATGTCGATCCGGTCCGGGCTGTCGAAGCTCGGCAGCGTCGGCGGCTGCTCGAGGTTCGACGACGGCAGGAAGTCGATCAGGCGGCGCATCTGGAGCAGCGCCTCGACGTCGTTGTCGTACGCCCGGTCGGCGATGGAGGAGCGGGTCGTGTGGACCTGCGCGCCGCCGAGTTCCTCCGCCGTCACGTTCTCGTTGGTCACCGTTTTGACGACATCCGGGCCGGTGACGAACATGTAGCTCGTGTCGCGCACCATGAAGATGAAGTCGGTCATCGCTGGCGAATAGACGTCGCCGCCGGCGCAGGGTCCCATGATGACGGAAATCTGCGGGATGACGCCCGAGGCGTTGACGTTGCGCTGGAAGACTTCGCCATAGCCGCCGAGCGCCGCCACGCCCTCCTGGATGCGGGCGCCGCCGGCGTCGAAGAGGCCGATGACGGGGGCGCGGTTCTTCACCGCCATGTCCTGGATCTTGGTGATCTTCTGCGCGTGCGCTTCGCTAAGAGAGCCGCCGAAGACCGTGAAATCCTTGGCGAAAACGTAGACCGTACGGCCGTTGACGGTGCCCCAGCCAGTGACCACCCCGTCGCCCGGAATC
Source organism: uncultured Alphaproteobacteria bacterium (assembly GCA_963829505.1). Classification (GTDB taxonomy): domain Bacteria; phylum Pseudomonadota; class Alphaproteobacteria; order Rhizobiales; family Beijerinckiaceae; genus Roseiarcus. The sequence continues at coordinate 287,924 of CAWHIL010000003.1, read as the reverse complement.
TTGGTCGCCTCCATGCCGAAATCGTCGCAGCGGTGCTGGACAAACATGTCGAACTCCTCGAACGAATCGTGGTCGAGCAGGAGTTCGATGCGCTCTCGTGCGGTGAGCTTGCCCTTGGCGTGCTGGGCGACGATGCGGCTTTCTCCGCCGCCGACGCGGGCGCGGGCGCGGCGGGCGTCGAGTTTGGCGAGGATGTTCTTCACGGGTTTTCTCTCCGGAACCTTGCGCGTTGGATTAGCACGCAAAAGCCGGCGCCGGAACGCGACGTTCGCATGGGGCGCGCCGCCGCAGGCGAAGGCGGATCCGACCCGGACGAGGAAGAAATGCTACCCTCCCCTCCTGAACCGCCAAGCCCGGACGCCCTGATGACCCAAGCCTTCACCCTCGCCGCCTGCGCCGAAATGCTGTGGCTCGACAAACCCATGGCTTGGCGTCTGAAACGCCTGACCGAACTTGGACTTGAGGCCGGCATCTGGAACTGGCAGGCGCATGACCTCGCCATGCTGGAAAAATCCGGCGCGGTCTTTTCCTCGATGACCGGCTATCTCCGGGGCCGTCTCGCGGACGACGAAGGCACGGACGAACTGATCGCGACCGCCCGCCAGTCGATCGAGGTCGGCAAGCGGTTGAACGTCGCCCGCCTCAACCTGCACGGGACCGGGCTCGGCGACCGCGGCCTGCCGACGCGCCCTTGCGAGGTCGTGACGGGCGCGATGTGGCTGAAGGCGCGCGACACGCTGAGCCGGATCGCCGATCTCGGCGAGCAGCACGGCGTCACCTTCATGCTGGAGAATTTGAACCTGCCCGTCGACCACCCGGGCGTTCCGTTCGCCCGGATCGAGGACACGCTCGCCCTCGTCGCCGCGATCGACCGGCCGCAATTGCGTCTCAACCTCGACCTCTACCATGTCCAGATCGGGGAAGGGAATTTGATCGCGTGGTGCGAGCGGTGCCAGCCGTGGATCGGCGAGATCCAGGTCGCCGACGTTCCCGGCCGCAAGGAGCCGGGAACCGGCGAGATCAACTATCCCGGCGTCGCCCGCGCCCTGAAGGCCATGGGATATCGCGGCCCGGTCTGCATGGAGGCCTTCGCTTCCGGCGACGCCGACGCCGCCCTCGACGCCTTCCGCTCCGCTTTCACGGTCTGACGGGAAGCCAGGAAATCCGAGGCGGTCGGGCCGGCCTCGCCTCCGTCATTGCGAGCGAAGCGAAGCAATCCAGAGTCCCCCGCCGGTCTGGATTGCTTCGTCGCCTACGCTCCTCGCAATGACGGCGCTCTTTCCGGGAACGAGACGCTATCGTCGGCCCTCGCGCGACCCCGAGCGCCGGTGTAACGTCGGGCGAAGCCAGCGTGGGCCGAGGATCCCCTCTCGCGGGCGTCGCAGGCCCGGGAGGACATCCGCGCATGCCGATCGCCCGCATGGACCATTTCACCATCCTGACGACCGACACGGAGGCTACCGTCGCCTTCTATCGCGAGGCCCTCGGCTTCGAGCCGGGGCCGCGACCGGCGTTCTCGTTCCCGGGCGCCTGGCTCTACAACGACGGCAAGGCCATCCTGCATGTCGTCGAGCGCAACGCCATTCCGGACGGCGGCGGCGTTCTCGACCACATGGCCTTCTGGGGAACCGACCTGCCGGGCGCCCTCGCCCGGCTCGACGCGCTCAGGATCAAGTACGACCTGCGCCGGCTGCCCGCGGGCGGCCATCTCGGCGGGCTGTGGCAGCTCTTCTTCCACGACCCGAACGGCGCCCGGGTCGAAATCGACTTCGCCGCCGAGGAGCGCGGCGAGCCGGCAGCTTAGGTCTGGGCCGCGCTGGGAAGTGAGGTACAAAATCAGCCCCCTCTCCCGGTTCGCGGGGAGAAGGTCGAATGGGGGCGGGGCCGTTGCCGCCAATCCCCCGCGCCCGCGCCCTGCCCTCTCCCCGCTGATGCGGGGCGAGGGGTTCGCGTCTCCAGGAGGAAAGCCAATGCGGCGGTTTGCCTGCGCCTGTCTCATCCTCCTCGGCCTCCCCTTCCTGCCGGCGACCGCGGCGGCCGACGACGCGGCCCTCACTGCGCGGTTGCGCAAGGTCGTCGACGCCTACGTGAGCGGCCGCGCGACGGTCGAGGGTTTTTCTGGCGTCGCGCTGCAGGTGGACCGAGGCGGCGGCGCGCCGATCCTCGACGTTTTCGCAGGCACGGACGGGCTCGCCGACGCAAAGCCGATCGGCCCCGACACCCTTTTCGACATCGGCAGCAACACCAAGGAATTCACCGCGGCGCTGATCCTGAAGCTCGAGGCCGCGGGCAAGCTCAACCTCGACGACACGCTCGGACGCTGGCTGCCGCAATATCCGGCCTGGAAGGACGTGACGATCCGGTCGCTGCTGCAGATGACGAGCCCCATCCCGAACTATTCGGAGACGGTCGAGATCGGCGAGATCCAGGCCGCAGACATCCACCACCAGTTCGGCGAGACGGACCTCGTCGCTGCGGTCGATCCGCAGAAAGGCAAGCATTTTCCGCCCGGTTCCGGCTGGTTCTATTCCAACACCAACTACATCCTCGCGGGCCTGATCATCGAGGCCGCATCGGGCATGGATTACGAGCAGGCGCTGACGACGATGATCATCGAGCCGCTCGGCCTCCATGACACGTTCTACGCCGACGGGCCCCATCCCGGGCCTGCCGCGGCTGGCCCCGTCCTGTCGCGCGCGCCGCGCGCGCTCTTTTTGCTGGAAGACTGCCTCGACTATCAACCGAAGCCCTGCCACGCGTCGACGGTCGCGCCGCTGGTCGGCAAGGACATGCGGACGCAGAACCGCTCGTGGGCCGGAGCGGCGGGCGCCATCGTCTCCAATCCGCGCGACCTCGCGCTCTGGATTCGCGCCCTCTTCGGCGGCCGCGTCATCCCCGCTGAGCAGCTCGCCGAGATGACTACGCTCGTCTCGAACAAGACGGGCGCGCCGCTTGCCGCCGTCGGCCCGGACGATCCGGCGGCGTTCGGCCTCGGACTCGGCCGCTTCCACCGCCAGGAACTCGGCGGCGACTACTGGTTCTACGAGGGCGAAACCATGGGGTTCCGCACGATCTTCGCCTTTTGGCCGCAGTACGATCTCGTCATCACCGGGTCCGTCAACAGCCGGCCGCCGAACGGCGAGGACCAGTTCGGCCCCGCCGTCGTCGGCGGCGCGTTCACGGTTCTCAAGGATGCCGGGCTTCCCGGCGCCGCGAAGCCGGCGGCGAAGTGAAGGCGCAGCCCGGCGGCCTGTTCAGCTCTGTGCGTCGCGAAAATAGCCGCGCGGCGAGGCGCCGAGCGAGCGCCGGAACATCGAGGTGAAGGCCGCCGGATTGTCGTAGCCAAGATCCATCGCGACCGTCGTCACCGCTTCGCCCCCCGCAAGCCTCTGCAGCGCCATGACCAGACACGCCTGCTGGCGCCAGACGACGAAGCTCATGCCGGTTTCGCGCCGGAAGAGGCGGGTGAAGGTGCGGCGGTTGAGTTTCAGCGCCGAACTCCAGGCGTCGATCGTGGCGTGCACGTTCGGCCGCCGCAGGAAGGCGTGGCAGCGCCGCGCGAGCGCTTCGCCCGTCGGCAGCGGCAGCGACAGCGGCAGATGCGGGAGCTTCTGGATCTCATGCTGGATGAGCAGCATCAGCGCGCCCTCGCGGCCCTCGAGATCGTACTCGCGCGGCAGGCGGACCGCCTCCGCCAGCAGGCTCTTCATGAAGGCCGAGACGGCGAGCACCTCGCAGGCGTCCGGCATCCCCTCGATCGAGCCGGGCTCGAAATAGAGGCTGTTGGTCCTGACCGCGCCGAGCATCCGGACGCTGTGCGTGACGCCGGCCGGGATCCACATGCCCCGCTCCGGCGGCATCACCCAGGCGCCGCGCGCGGTGCTGACCATCACCACGCCGGTCGTCGCGTGAAGCAGCTGATGGCGGCGATGGCGATGAGGACGGATCGAGTGGCCGTCGGCGTAATCGGCGCTGCGGGCGACCACCGGCCGGCCGACCTCGGCGAAGAAGGTCTCGTCGCGGGGCTCGAGCATGTCCCACTCTCGTAAGAAACGCGCCCGTTCGCGGTAGCAGGACATTAGCCGAACGTCTAGATATCCTCTCGTCAGTCTGAAACGGCGCCGCCTGCGTCCCCTCCCCCTTGTGGGGAGGGACAGGGCGGGGGGTCTCTCGGACCACCGGATTTGTGGCGTCCAGGCTCACGATTCAGGTCGGTGTGACCCCCCTCCTCAATCCTCCCCCACAAGGGGGGAGGAGGCGCTGCCTCGCCGATCGAACCGACCTGAAACGATCAGGTCTTCGTCACGCGCTGGCGCCGTCGTCGCGCCGGCGGGCGACCGCTGCGCCCTTGAGAGGAGCCTCCCGTTTGACCCAGGCCGTCGGCGTCCGTACCGCCCCCTCGGGGATCGCCCTGCCGATCCTTTTCGGCGCGAGCGTCTGCCATTTCCTGAACGATGCGACGCAGTCGCTGTTCACCGCGAGCTATCCCCTGTTCAAGGGCGCGTTCGACCTGAATTTCGCTCAGATCGGCCTCTTGACGCTTGCCTATCAGCTCTCGGCCTCGGTCCTTCAGCCGCTCGTCGGCCGCTATACGGACCGCCATCCGGCGCCCTATTCCCTGCCGCTCGCGATGGCCGTCTCGGCGGCCGCCCTGATCGTGCTCGCCTTCGCCCCGACCTACGCCGCGGTGCTGGCCGGCTCGCTGCTTCTCGGCGTCGGCTCGTCGATCTTCCACCCCGAGACCTCGCGTCTCGCGCGCCTCGCCTCGGGCGGCGCGCATGGCCTGGCGCAGTCGATCTTCCAGGTCGGCGGCAATTTCGGGTCCGCGGTCGGCCCCCTCATGGTCGCCTTCATCGTCCTGCCGGCCGGCCAGAGGAGCCTTGCCTGGTTCGCTGGCCTCGCGCTCATCGGCGTCGCGATCATGACCCGGCTCGGAAGCTGGTATGCGAAGAGCCTCGCCGCCAGGGCGCGGGCGCCCGCCGCCCGAACGGCCGCGGCGGCGCCGCAGACGCCGGGGGTCAAGCGGGCGATGGCCATCCTCGCGGCGCTGATCTTCTCCAAGTACTTCTACATTGCGAGCTTCACGAGCTACTACGTCTTCTATCTCGAGCAACGCTTCGCGACGTCGGAGCGGACGGCGCAGATCTGCCTCTTCGTCTTTCTCGGCGCGGTCGCCGCGGGGACGATCATCGGCGGCCCGATCGGCGACCGGATCGGCCGCAAGACCGTCATCTGGGCGTCGATCCTCGGCATCCTGCCGTTCTCCCTCGTCCTGCCCTATGCGAGCTTCGAGGCGACGATCGTCCTCAGCGCAATCGTGGGTCTCGTCATCGCCTCCGCCTTCCCGGCGATCATCGTCTACGCGCAGGAACTGATGCCCAATCGCATCGGCATGGTGTCGGGCCTCTTCTTCGGGCTGGCGTTCGGCATGGGCGGCCTCGGGGCGGCGCTGCTCGGCGTGCTCGCCGACTGGACGAGCATCGTCTTCGTCTACAAGGTCTGCGCCTTCCTGCCGCTGATCGGCGCGCTCGCCGCGTTCCTGCCCTCCGAGCCGAAGGCGCTCGCCGCCGGCGCGGGGCGCTGAGGACATCCGGCGGGCCGGCCGCAAGCCGCCCGGGCATTCGCCAGTTTCGCGAAAAACCCTCCCTGTTTTGCGCAAAAAATCTCCCTGTTACAGACGTAAACCTTCCCTGTTATCGCGCAAAACCTCCCTGATAAGTTTCTGACGTAAGTGTTTCACGTGAAACACCTTTTGCCGGTCATGGGCGCCTCTGTCGGCGCGCATCGGGTAGCGCGCGCCATTTGAGCGGGCGTTGACGAGGCGGATCAGGGGCCGGCCCGAAGCTCCTGAAGCGCCGCCGCCGCGGCCTCCATCTCGCGCCATCGGGACGCGCGGCGCGCCATCGCCTCCGCGTCGTCGCCCCAGCGCTCGATCTGGAAGTCCTCGTCCGTATGGGCGAGGCGCCAGGCTTCCTCGGCGGTCAGTCGCCCGCGCGCGACGGCGAGCGCGAGGATCGCGGAGCCGGTCAGGTTGGTGACCACGCCCAGAGCCGCAAGCGCCACCGGATCGTCGACCGAAGCGAGCGCCGCGCGAACGGCTGCGATCGTCGCTTCCGGCTGCGCCACATGCATGACCCCCGCGGCCAGCACGAAGCGTGCGCCAAGCGTCTCGGCCGCCCAGTCGAGCACCGGGTCGAAGGCCTTGCGCTGCCGCTCGGCCAGCGTCTCCGGCGCGTCCGCCCGGTAGCAGAGGAGATCGGAGCCGGCATAAGCCGCGATCTCGGCGCGCGTCTCGTTCCTGCGTTCGGCGACGCCGTCGAGGGCGGTGTTGAGAAGCCGGGTCACGGGCATGTCGCTGGCATCGAGCCTCTCGCCCTGGCGCGCCCATTCCGCCGCGACGCGCTCCATCAGCGCCCGGCTCTTCGCCGCGAGCTTGCGCTTCCCGGGCGTCCGCGCCAAGCGTCCGTCGAGCGTCAGCGCGAAGCCGCCGCCCTCCTCCCGCAACGCCACGTCCTTGTAGAAGCGCTTGACCGGCGGGGCCTTCGCATTCGCCCGCGCCGCGCGGATCGGGTCGGGCGCCCCCTCAGGCATCGGGCGCGTCCTCGATCGGGTCGTGCTGGGGCGGCTCGAAGCCGAACATCGCGAAGGTCGCCCGCATGTGCTCGGGGAGCGGTGCGGTCACGTCGATCGTTCCGCCGCGCGGATGCGGCAGGACGAGGCGGCGCGCGAGGAGATGCAGCTTCGGCTCGATGCCGGGCGGCACGGCGCGCAACGGGTCGTTGCGGGCCGGATCGTTGTCGGCCTTGCGGTTGTACTTGGGGTCGCCGAGGATCGGGTGGCCGATCGCCTCGCAATGGGCGCGCAGTTGATGGGTGCGCCCGGTGATCGGCCGCATCGAGAGCCAGGCGAGGCGAGGCGCGACCTTGTCGACGACCGCATAGAGGGACAGCGAGTGCTGCGCGTCGGGGTCGCCGTGCCTGGCGACCCGCATCCGCTCGATATCCGCGCGTTGAGGCCCCTTCGCCGCGCCTTTCGCGCCCCGCTCCTCGCCCATGCCCTCGCCCTTGGCGAGGAACATCGAGATGCGCCCCTGCGCCGGCTTCGGCACGCCCTCGACCACAGCCCAGTAGACCTTCTTCGCCTGGCGCGAGCGGAAGATCTCGCCGAGTTTGGCCGCGATGCTGCGAGACTTCGCGACCAGAAGCACGCCCGACGTGTCGCGGTCGAGGCGATGGACGAGCACGGGGCGCGTCCCGTCTTTCGACGCGAGCGCCTCCAGCATGCCGTCGATGTGCCGCGTCGTCCCCGAGCCGCCCTGGACGGCAAGTCCGTAGGGCTTGTTGAGGACGAGAACGTCCTTGTCCTCGTAGAGCGTCATCGCCCGGATCGCCTCGGCGTCCTTCGGGTTCGGGCGCCGCTCGCCCTTCGTCTCCTCTGCGGCGAGGCGGAGCGGCGGCACGCGGACCGCCTGCCCCGCCTCGAGCCGGGTCGAGACGTCGGCGCGCTTGCCCGCGACCCTGACCTCGCCCTTGCGGACGATCTTCTGCAGGTGCGCGTTGGGGAGGCCGGGGAACTTGCGCTGCAGCCAGCGGTCGAGGCGCATGTCCGCCTCGTCCTCACCGACGGTATGGACGACGGCCCTGTCCGTCCTGACGCCGGCCGAAGCGGCTTTGGATGTTGCGGCGTTGCGCATGGGGCGCGTCTTATCGCAGGCCCCGCCGACGCGATAGCCTACCCGCCGTCGGCGGGCGTCGCCTCCGCGCCGTCCCACAATCCCGCGACAATCCTGCCGGCGGCGCGTCCGTACGAAATCTCGATCTCCCGCAGACTGAGTTGCGGCCGAACCCGCCGCGCCGACGCGAGCGCCGCGCGGGCGAGTTCGGTCCGCCCGAGACGGACCTGTGCGACAGCCTCGACGAGGAGCGGCAGATGAAGCTGCGGGTCGCGCCGCGCGGCGATCCGCGCCTCTTCCACCGCCTCGTTCTCGCGGCTGGCCTGCATAAGCGAATGCGCGAGCGACGAGCCCCAGAAGCCCAATCGCCGATCCCTCGGGCTGATCTTGATTCCGAGACGCATGAGGTCGATGGCCGTCGTGAGGTCGCCGAGCATGGCGAGCGCGGCCCCGAGAGCGACCTTGGCCTGAGCGTTGCTGGGATCGATCTCGCAGGCCTGGCGGAGGATTTCCGCGCCCCTCTCCGGCTGATCGAGGTCGGCGAGCGCACAGCCTGCATTGCCCAGGACCTCGGAACTGCCGGGATCGTCTGCGATCGCCCGCTCGGCCTCCCGCGCCAGCGCCTCGCGCGCCTCCTTCGAACGCTCGATGAGCCCGAGGTTCTGCGCCAGCGCCGAGATGAGGGCGAGGTGCGAGCGGGCCAAGGCGAAGCCGCCGTCGAGTTCGAGCGCGCGTCGCAGGAAGCCCTGCGCCTCCGCGACCGCCTCGGCGCTCCATCCTCGAACTCATGAGCGCGCCGATGGCCTGATGGTAGCATCCCCAGGCGTCGACATTGTCCGGACGCAGGCGCCGGATCACCGCGATCTCCGCCCGCGTCAGCGCAGGCTCCAGTTCGACGATGATTCCGCGGGCGATGTCGTCCTGCAGCGCCAGCGTTTCCGCCCGCGCGGCCTCGAACTTGGCCGACCAGAGGATGCGGCCGGTCGCGGCTTCGATGAGCTGGGTCGATACCCGAACCTCATCGCCCGCGCCGCGCACGCTTCCTTCAAGCACGTAGCGCACGCCCAGTTGCTCGGCGACGACCGACGTCGGCGTATCCGGGTTCTGGAACACGAATGACGACGTCCTCGCGATCAGGAAGAAGCCCGGAACGCGCGCGAGCAGCGTGGTCAAGTCTTCGGCCAGCGCATCGACCAGGAGTTGAAGCCCCCGGTCGTCGGAGAGGATTGTGAACCGTCGGACCGCGATCGAGCCCCGTTCGGGCGCGCCGACGGCTTTGCTTGCCGCGCTCGCGATGGTCGAGCGATCGTGGGCGCCAAAACTGACCTGGAACGCGCGCACCGGGCGGTCGATGTTCTTCAGCGACAGTTCGCCGAGATCGCTGAACTCGGCTTCGACGCGATTGACGACAGAGTCGTGGGCGATCGCCGAAATGACGACGCCGCCCGGCTCGGCGATCCCCTCGAGCCTGGCCGCGACATTCACGCCGTCGCCAAAGATGTCGGCGTCCTCGATGATGACGTCGCCGACGTTGATGCCGATCCGAAACTCCAGACGCCGATCCTGCGGCAAGGAGAGGTTGCGCTCCCGCATGCCTGTCTGGACCTCGAGCGCGCAGCGGGTCGCATCGACCACGCTGCCGAACTCGATCAGAAGGCCGTCGCCGGTTGTCTTGACGATGCGTCCCCGATGCTCGGCGATCTTGAGGTCGAGAAAGTCGCGCCGGTGGGCGCGGAGCGCCGCGAGCGTGCCTTCCTCGTCCGCGCCCATGAGCCGGCTGTAGCCGGCGACGTCGGCAGCAAGGATCGCCGCAAGCCGGCGCTGGACGTGCTCCCTGGACATTGCCTGCTCACGGTGAGGGGAACCACGCGTATATTGCCGCAGCGTAGCCCGGAACGGAGCGTCTGGCGAGGCGCGTCCCTTCAGGGGCTGCGTTTCAGACCGGTTTCCGCCGGGGCGGTTCGGGCCTCGAGCGCCATCCAAAGGATCCTCCCATGCGGTACGAGCTCTTCTACTGGCCGGGCATCCAGGGCCGCGGCGAATTCGTCCGCCTCGCGCTCGAGGAGGCGGGCGCGGCTTACGTCGACGTCGCCCGCGAGCGGGGGCCGGGTCGCGGCGTCAGCGCCATGACCGCGCTCATGAAAGACGGGCCGTTGGCGCCCTTCGCCCCGCCCTTCCTGCGCGACGGCGAGGTCATCGTCTCGCACGTCGCCAACATCCTCTCCTACCTCGGCCCCAGGCTGAACCTCGCGCCGAAGGAGGAAGCCTCGCGCCACTATGCGAACGGACTCCAGCTCACGATCACGGATTTCGTCGCCGAGGTCCACGACACCCATCATCCGATCGCGACCGGGCTCTATTACGAGGACCAGAAGGCGGAGGCGAAGGCGAAGACCAACGCCTTCCTCGAGCATCGGGCGCCCAGGTTCCTCGGCTATTTCGAGGGACGGCTCGCGGCCAATCCGGCAGGTCCCGGGCATGCAGTCGGCGCGGCCGTCACCACCGTCGATCTCTCACTCTTCCAGATCTGGGCGGGGATGGCTTACGCGTTCCCGAACGCCTTCGCCGCCGCGCCCGAGCTCTATCCCAGGCTCGCCGCGCTTGCGGCCTCAGTCGAGAAGCGCCCCAACATCGCCCGCTACCTCGCGTCCGACCGGCGCATTCCGTTCAACGAGCAGGGCGTCTTCCGCCGTTACCCGGATCTCGACCGGCCGGCGAAGGGCGGAGGGAAGAAGCGGAGCTGAAGAGCGCCCGGCGTCGCCGCGATTTCCGTTTGCGACCCCGCGCAGTCCGCCGACGCGGCGCAAATCTGCTGCGCGTCTTCGTGTGAACACGCGCATCAACAAACGCTGACAACAACTCTGGATAACTCCCGTTGACTCGGACAAAAAGAGAACATATAGTGATCTTCCAGGGATCAAGCCTCGGGAGACCAGAATGCGTGAAGCCGCGTTTTTTACTCTTCGTGACGTCGCCGAGATCGCCTCGCTCAGCGCTTTCGTGACCATGATCGCCCTTGCCGCGCACGCTTTCGGCGCGTGACATGATTCCGTCTCCCCCCGCAGGGAGACGGGTGGCCGCTTTCTTTCTGCGGCCGGATGAGGGGCGGGGCGTGAACCCCCAAAGTCGCCACGCCCCTCATCCTTCGCGCCCGCCCGCGAGCCGCAACCCGTCCCTGCGGCGTCGATCCTTAGAACGGCGCGCCGGAGGCCCGCAGCGCCTTACCCGTTCCGGAACGCGTAGCCATACCCGTTGAGCGCCGGAGCGCCCCCGAGATGAGCGTAGAGGACCTTCGAGCCCTTGGGAAAAAACCCCTTGCGCACGAGGTCGATCATGCCCTGCATCGATTTCCCCTCGTAGACGGGGTCGGTGATCATGCCTTCGAGGCGGGCCGTCAGGCGGATCGCCTCCTTCGTCTCGGCCGAAGGGACGCCATAGATCGGATAGGCGTAGTCCTCGACCAGGACGACGTCGTCGTCCGCGATGTCGCGCTTGAATTCGACGAGCTTGGCGGTGTTGCGCGCGATCTCGAGCACCTGCGCTTTTGTCTGCTTCGGCGTCGCCGAGGCGTCGATGCCGATGACCTTCCTAGCGCGCCCGTCCCTGGCGAAGCCGACGACCATGCCGGCGTGCGTCGAGCCCGTCACCGTGCAGACCACGATGAAGTCGAAGGCAAGCCCAAGGTCGCGCTCCTGCGCCCGCACCTCTTCGGCGAAGCCGACATAGCCGAGGCCGCCGAACTCATGCACCGAGGCGCCGGCCGGAATGGCGTAGGGGCGCCCGCCGTGCGCCTCGACGTCCTTCAGCGCCTCCTCCCAGCTCTTGCGGATGCCGATGTCGAAGCCGTCGTCGACGAGGCGCACGTCCGCCCCCATGATGCGGCTGAGCATGATGTTGCCGACCCGGTCGTAGACCGCGTCCTCGTGCGGCACCCAGGCTTCCTGCACGAGCCGGCACTTCATGCCGATCTTGGCCGCGACCGCCGCCACCTGGCGCGTGTGGTTCGACTGCACGCCGCCGATCGTCACCAGCGTGTCGGCCCCCGAGGCAAGCGCGTCGGGCACGATGTATTCGAGCTTCCGCAGCTTGTTGCCGCCGAAGGCGAGCCCCGAGTTGCAGTCCTCGCGCTTGGCGAAAATCTCGACCCCGCCGCCGAGATGCGCTGTCAGGCGCGCGAGCTTCTCGATCGGCGTCGGGCCGAAGGTCAGCGGATAGCGGGGGAATTTCGAGAGCATGAGCGCGACGCCAGTCCAGGGAAACAACTGTTTGAAATCTACCATCGCCGCCGCGAAAGGTGCTCTCGAAGTTGCGGCTCGATGCAGCAGGTGACATACACAAAGAGCGCATTTACGCTGATCTGGTTGCAAAAATGGCTGCAAGAACGAAAGAAACTTCCACTGTCGAAACGCTCGATCGCATCGACCTCAAGATTCTGCGCGGCTTGCAGAGCGACGGCCGTCGCGCCAACGCGGAACTCGCCACGATCGCCGGCGTCAGCGCCGCGACCTGCCATCGCCGCACGCAGCGGCTCTTCGAAGACGGGTTCGTCAGGGGCGTCCGCGCCCTCGTCGCGCCTGAGAAAATCGGCCGTGGGGCGCTTGCCGTGGTCGGCGTCGTTCTCGACCGCTCGACGCCAGAATCTTTCGCTTCGTTCGAGAGGGCGATCGCCGGCCTGAACTTCGTGCTCGATTGCTATCTCGTCGCCGGCGACTTCGACTATTTCCTGAAAGTTCGGGTCGGCGACATGGCCGACTTCAACCGCATACACGGCGAACTTCTGATCGCCCTTCCCGGCGTCCGGCAGACCCGCACGTTTTTCGTCATGAAGGAGGTCGTGGACAACGCCCCCCTCGATTTTTGAGCGGTCTATCGCTTCAACCTCCGGGTTTCTCCCCACGGCGATTGCCCCGACCTCTGACTCATCGTTTTCGTCGCTGCATGCGCGCGATCGCGGTCAGCCTCGGGCGTCACTTCTTCTGCAAGAGCGTCGCCACTTCGCGTTTCAGGATCGGCAAATCGCCCCGGATGGTATTCCAGAGCGTTACAACATTGACAAATTCATACCCATGGATCAGCGCGTTGCGCATCCTGTAGGCCAGATCGAGCCTCAGTTGCGGGTGACGCTCGCGGAAAGCGGGATCCGCCGCCAGAATCTTGTTCGCCGCCTCGCCGATGATCTCGAAATTGCGAATAACCGCGTCTTGGACAAGCGTATCCGCACCGAACGCACCGAGGTCCCGTCCCTGCACGTAGGCTTCGATCCTCTCGATCGCCGCACCGATGTGTTTAAGATAATGCGGTACGCGAGGCGCTTTCTCGCCGGTCATATGGGTCTTGCTTCCGCAACCACCTGACTACGGAATATCGTCGATAGATCTTCCGGCGTTCTCACGTCGACTTTCGCATGGGTCAAATTCTCGACGGCATCGGCGATGGCCGCCATATCGAGAAGAGTCATCCCCTCCCCGGCGTCGATCAGGAGATCGAGATCGCTCATCTCGGTATCGTCGCGGTGAAGCACGGAACCAAAGATGCGCGGGTTAAGACCCCGGTTCGCTGCGACGATCCGGCAAATCTCCTCGCGATGGGCGTCAAGGGCCAGAGAGGGTTTCATCTTCAACCCTTTAGCACGGCCGGCCGAAGTTTTTCCAATTTGATAACGCGGTCTCCGCTCTGACGGAAGCTCGAGAGCCGCCCCTCACGCCTGCGTCTGGAACCCCGCCTGCTCGACCCGGACGACGCTCTCGACGGTATCGTCCGCCATGCCGTGGGCGGCGCGGACGAAGCTGGCGTCGAGGGCGTCGAAGCCGACGGCGACGCGGACATAGCGGGCGTCGGCGCAGACGCAGGCGGTCGAGTCGAACGCGACCCAGCCGAGACCGGGCGCATGCGCCTCGGCCCATGCGTGCGCGCCGGGTTCGCCCCCCGCCTCCTCGGCGGCGCGGTAGCCGTTGACGAAGCGCGCCGGCAGGTCGAGAGTTCGGGCGCAGGCGATGAAGATGTGCGCGAAGTCGCGCGCTCGGCCGCGCCGCAATGCGAAGGCTTCCGCCGCGGATTCGGGATCGTCCGCATGGAAGGGGTCGAAGCTCATCACCCGGTTGAGTTCCGCCATCAGTCGGTGAAGCGCGTCGAGCTTGTCCTCGGCGCCAGCGACCAATTCGCTCGCGAAGGCGCGCAGCGCCCCGTTGACGTGAGTAAGCGGGCTGTCGCGCAGGTACATCTCCGGCGGCAGACGCTCGATCGCGCCGCGCACCACTCCCGCGGCGTCGCTCGTCTCGACTTCGCCCGACGCCGTGACCGTCAGCCTCTCGATTGGCGCCCCGTGATGGGAAAAGGCGCTGACGAGGTTGCCGTGCGCGTCCTCCGAACCTTTGAGCGCGCCGTCGAGGTCATGGCTTATGCGCCAGCCGAGAACATACTGGCTGTCGAAGCCGTGCGGCGTCAGGCGCAGGTTCTGGATCAGCATCCGGGCCGGCGGCGCGTAGCGATGGGTGATCTCGTGTGAAATCCGGATTCGCATGGGGACAAATGTCCGCTCAGGTGAAGAGGTACTGATCGGAGATCGTGGTCGACAGCCGCGCGTTGTCCTCGATGAAATCGGTGATGAACTCGTGCAGGCCGCCCTGGAAAATCTGGGTCATGCTCGAGCGCTCCAGCCTGGCGTAGGTCGCCCGCGCCAGCCGCTGGGCCGCGCCGCTGCGCCCGTCTTCCCGCGCGAGGTTGTCGAGCGCGCGGTCGATGCTCTCATAGCAGGAAACGAGCGAGCGCGGCATCGCGCGCTTCAGGATGAGGAGATCGGCGATCAGCCAGGGCTTCACCCGGTCGCGGTAGACCCAGTGATAGGCCGTCGCCGCCGAAACGGCGCGCAGGATCGCCACCCACTGGAAATAATCGAGCGAGCCGCCGACCGGCTCGGTCGAGGGCAGAAGCAGGTGATACTTGACGTCGAGCAGACGGGCGGTGTTGTCGGCGCGTTCGATGAAGATGCCGAGCCGGTTGAAGAAATAGGCCTCGCTGCGCAGCATCGTGCGGTAGCAGGAGCCGTCGAAGTCGAGCGAGGCCTTCTTGACATAGTCGAGGAACCGCGTGAGCGCGAGACGATCCATCGGCCGCGAGAACCTGTGGCTCGCCTCGAAGCGCTTGAGCTCGAGCCAGGCGTCGTTGATCGCCGTCCACGTCTCGGCGGTGAGGGCGGTGCGCACCGCCCGTCCCGCCGTGCGCGCGTTCTCGAGGCAGTTGCAGATCGCCGACGGATTGGTCCGGTCGAACGTCAGGTACTCGACCGCGGCCTCCTCGTCGAGTTCGCCGTGGGTCTCGATGAAGCTGTCGTAGGCGCCGGCGGCGTTGAGCGCGCCCTCCCACTCGCCGGCCTTCTCCCCTTCGGTTCTCGGGAGGTATTCAAGTCTCAGCGTCGCCTCGATGGTGCGGGCGATGTAATCGGCGCGCTCCATCGAGCGGGCGAGCCAGAAGAGGTTGTCGGCGGTGCGGGCGAGCATGGTCTTTCAGCCCTCGCCTTCGACGTCGTCGACGATCCAGGTGTCCTTGGTGCCGCCGCCCTGGCTCGAGTTGACGACGAGCGACCCCTCCTTCAGCGCGACGCGGGTGAGGCCGCCGGGAACGATGCGAACCTCGTCCGCCCCCGACAGGATGAACGGCCTCAGGTCGACGTGGCGGGGCGCGACGCCGCCCTCGAACGAGGCGGGACAGGTCGAGAGCGCGAGCGTCGGCTGGGCGATGTAGTTCGAAGGGTCCGCCTTCACCTTGGCGGCGAACTGCTCCCGCTGCGCGGCGGTCGCGTGCGGCCCGACCAGCATTCCATAGCCCCCCGAGCCGTTGACCTCCTTGACGACCAGTTGATCGAGACGCTCGAGCACATATTTGAGGCCGTCCGCCTCGCGGCAGCGATAGGTCGGGACGTTCTTGAGCAGCGGTTCCTCGGACAAATAAAACCGGATCAAGTCAGGAACATAGCTGTAGATCGCCTTGTCGTCGGCGACGCCGGTGCCGATTGCATTCGCAATGGTCACATTGCCTGCCAAATAGGCGCCGACGAGACCCGGCACTCCGAGCACCGAATCCGGATTGAACACCAGGGGATCGAGGAAATCGTCGTCGACCCGGCGATAGATCACGTCGACCCGGCGCGGCCCGAGCGTCGTGCGCATGAACACCTGGTCGTCTTCGACGAACAAGTCGCGGCCCTCGACAAGCTCGACGCCGAGCTTGTCGGCGAGGAAAGAGTGCTCGTAATAGGCCGAATTGAAGAGCCCGGGCGTCAGGATCACGATGGTCGCCTCGCTGTCGTGGCGGGGGGCGACCGAGCGCAGGCAGGCGAGCAGTTCGTCGGGATAGTCGTCGACCGGCGCGACCTTATGTCGCGCGAAGAGATCCGGCAGGAGGCGCATCGTCACCTCCCGGTTCTCCAGCATGTAGGAGACCCCCGAGGGAGTGCGGGCGTTGTCCTCGAGCACGTAGAACGACTCGTCGTCGACCCGGACGATGTCGATCCCGGCGATGTGCACCCAGATGTCATGCGGGGCTCGGCGGCCAATCATCTCGGGCCGGTAGAAGGGGTTGCGCAGCACGAGTTCTGACGGAACGATCCCCGCCCGCAGCGCTTCGCGCTCGCCGTAGACGTCCTTGAGAAAGAAGTTCAGGGCCTTCACCCGCTGGGTCAGCCCGGCTTCGAGCCTGCGCCATTCCGCCCGCGAAATCAGGCGAGGCACGATGTCGAAGGGGATCAGGCGCTCGGCTGCGTCCTTGTCGCCGTAGACGCCAAAGGTGATGCCGATGCGGCGGAACATGTACTCCGCCTGGGCTCGGCGCGAGGCGAGCAGATCCTGTGGCGTGTCTTTCAGCCAGGCCGCGACGCGGTCGTAGAGGACGCGCGGGTCGCCCCCTTCAAATCCGGCCATCTCGTTGAACGCCCGAGCCCCCATCACGCCCAAACCCTGTTCCGATGCGGCGGACCACCCGCCGCCTTAGTTGATCTTCGCAACTTTTGTGCCGAGGGCGAGCGCGAGCGCCTCCTCGCCGGCGAGCGCCCGGCGCGCCGGTACGGCCCCGAAGTCCGCCGGAAACCTCAGCGCGTCGGCGAGAAGCAGACGAAACTCCTCGCGCGACACGAGGCCCGCCCCGAGGCTGGCGAGATGCTCGGTAAGGAATTGCGTGTCGAGCAGCCGATAGCGCCCCGCCCTCAGCCGGGCGAAAAGATGCACGAGCGCCACCTTCGAGGCGTCGCGGGCGCGATGGAACATGCTCTCGCCGAAGAAAGCCGCGCGCAGGCTCACGCCATAGAGCCCGCCGACGAGCGCTTCGCCCTCGTAGACCTCGATCGAATGCGCGCGCCCCGCGTCGTGCAGATCGCCGTAGAGCCTCACGATCTCGTCGTTGATCCAGGTCTGCTCGCGCTCGGCGCAGGCGCGCATCACGGCGGCGAAGTCGGCGTCGGCGACGACGCGGAAGCGGTCCGAGCGCACGGTCTTGGCGAGGCTCTTCGAGACACGCACGCCGTCCAGCGGAAAGACGCCGCGCGCCTCTGGCTCGACCCAGAAGAGTTCGCTCGACTCCCGGCTCTCGGCCATCGGGAAAACGCCGATCGAATAGGCCCGGAGCAGGATGTCCGCCGTCAGCTCGAATTTGCGCGGACCCATTTTCATGAGGGCGCGATGGTGGGACGCGGGACAGGCCCCGTCAAGGCGGCGTGACAGAGGGCGCATGAGCGTCCGTCGACTGGACGCTGACCTCCGGCCGTCGCCGGCCCTCACGGCGACGCCGGCCCCGGAACGTGATAGGATCGCCCACGGAAAGGAACGAGCCCATGCCGCCCGCCGCCGCCCACGTCACCACCGCCGCCGAAGGTCTGCCGCGCCGCCGCTTCACGGTCGCCGAGATCGAGGCGATGGTTGCCGCCGGCGTGATGGAGGAGGACGAGCGCGTGGAGCTCGTCGGGGGGGAGCTTGTTCCGATGTCACCGAAAGGAAGCCGCCACGAGGTCCTCAAGATCTCGCTTGTCGACCGCTTTATCCGCGCGCGTCCCAACGACTGCGTCGTGGCGCAGGAGACGACCTTCCGCCTGAGCGAAGACACCTACCTCGAGCCCGACGTCGTCATCTTCCCCCGCGCCAGCGGCATCCGGGGCCTCACCGCGGCGAACGCGCTCCTCGTGGTCGAGATCGCCGATTCGTCGCTTCGCTACGACATGGGACGCAAGGCGCAGATCTATGCGGGCTTCGGCGTCCGTGAGCTCTGGGTGATCGACGCGGTCACGCTCTCGGCGCGGGTCTTCCGCGACCCGGTGCCGGACGGATACCGCGACGCCCGCGACGTTCCGGCCTCGGAGCGGCTCGTTCCGCTCGTCGCGCCGGAAGTCTTCGCCGTTCGGCTGGGCGAACTCGAACTCGGATAGACCGTTTCACGAGCCGCCTCGCGACGTCCTTTCCCGCCGCCGCCCCGCCTGTTAGGAAACATCCCTTGCCGGGAGGGATCTCATGTCGACCGCCGCCGTCGCCCGCCGCCTCGTGCTTGCAGCCACAGCCGCGCTCGCCGCCGCGGCGCTTGCGGGCTGCAACACGCCGCAAACCGCCGCTCCCGTCGTTGCGCCGATCGCGGCGCCGGCGGCCGCGGCCGGGAATATCGTCGTCGACGCGAGCCCGGTCGTCGCGCAGAGCGGCGCCCAGACCGCCCAGTGGGTGCAGGACTTGCTGCCCGCCGCGCTGGCCAGGGTCGTCGGCGGCGCGACGGGGACCGTCACCGTCAGCTCGATCTATCTCGGCAACGGCGGCCCGGCGGACCCGGACCGGATACGCGGCGCGGCGTCCGTGAACGGCCAGCAAATCAGCGTAAGAGCGATTTCGGTCTACACGCCGAGCCCGAACGACACCGCGCTCGTCGAGCAGTCGCTGCACAACCGGGTCAACGCGCTCTCGCAGGCCTTCGCTTACCGGCTCAGGCGCCAGTTGCGGCATTGACGCCCGAAGAAGCGCGCGCGGGGAGCATCCGGGCCTCGCGCCGGCCGCTCGGCGGCGGTCGGCTCCCGCCGCCGCCCCCGAGCCCGACCTTCTACCGCCGCTCGAAGCCGCATTGGCGCGCGACGATCTTGCTTTCCCAGCAGCCGCTCCCGAGGCATGACCGGAGATAGGCGCCGCAGACCCGCAGGCAGGCGGGAGATCCGCCCTCGCTCCTGGCGCAATAGCCCTGGCACACCTCGAGTTGCTCAGAGCAGGTTTTCGCCGCAGCCGGTCCGGTCAGAGCGAGCCATGAGGCGATCGTTGCGCAGAGGGACACGCAGAGCCAGAACCTCGTCATGCTCAATCCTCCGATTGGGGCGAGCGCGGCGAAAGCCGCTCAGGCCGGCTGCTTGAGCTTCACCACGTTGTGCAGCGTGTCCTCGGCGGTGTCGAAAAACCGCCGGATGCCGCGCGCCGCCTGGCGGATGCGCTGCTCGTTCTCGACGAGCGCAAGGCGGACGTAGTCGTCGCCGTGCTCGCCGAAGCCGATCCCCGGCGCGACCGCGACCTCCGCCTTCTCGATCAGGAGCTTCGAGAACTCGAGCGAGCCGAGATGCCGGAAGGCTTCCGGCACCGGCGTCCAGGCGAACATCGAGGCGGAGGGCTTGGCGATCGGCCATCCGGCCGCGGCGAAGCTCTCGATCATCACGTCGCGGCGGCGCTTGTAGGTCTGGCGCATCTCGCGGATGCAGTCGTCGGGGCCGTTCAGCGCCGCGGCGGCCGCCACCTGGATCGGCGTATAGGCGCCGTAGTCGAGATAGGATTTCACCCGCGCCAGCGCCGCGAGCAGGCGCTCGTTGCCGACGGCGAAGCCGATGCGCCATCCGGCCATCGAGAAGGTCTTCGACATCGACGAGAACTCGACCGCGACGTCGAAGGCGCCCGGCGCCTGGAGAATTGACGGCGGCGGTTCGTTCTCGAAATAGACTTCTGCGTAGGCGACGTCGGAGAGAACGAAGATCTCGTGCTTGCGGGCGAAGAGAACGAGATCCTTGTAGAAGTCGAGCGAGGCGACCGTCGCCGTCGGATTCGACGGGTAGCAGACAACGACCGCGATCGGCTTGGGGATCGAATGCATGATGGCGCGCTCGAGCGCGACGAAGAACTCCGGCGACGGCTCGGACGGGACCGAGCGGATCACGCCCCCCGCCATGAGGAAGCCGAAGGCGTGGATCGGATAGGACGGGTTCGGCACGAGCACGACGTCGCCAGGCGCGGTGATCGCCTGGGCCATGTTGGCGAAGCCCTCCTTCGATCCGAGGGTGACGACGACCTGCGTCTCGGGATCGAGCTTGACGCCGAATTCTACGCCCGTAATAGCCGGCCTGCGCGCGGCGCAGGCCCGCGATCCCCTTCGACGCCGAATAACGGTCGGTTCGCGGCTTGCCGACGGTCTCGACGAGCTTGTCGAGGACATGCTTCGGCGCGGGCAGGTCCGGGTTGCCCATCCCGAGATCGATGATGTCGGCGCCGCCGGCGCGGGCCTTCGCCTTGAGCTTGTTGACCTGCTCGAAGACGTAGGGCGGCAGACGCCGCACGCGGTGAAAATCGCTCATCTCGAATCGCTGTCCTTGCCAACAGAGCGCGCGGGACGCCCGCGCGCTCCAAACCGGCGTTGTTACATCGGCCGGGCGCGGCCCGCAAACCGGTTTCGCTACTGGCCGGCCGCTTCCGCCTTCTCCCGCGCCTTCTTGGCTTCGGCTTTCTTCGCCTCGGCCTTCTGGGCCGCGACGGCCTTGGCCGACGGCGGGAATGCGTTGCGGATGGCGTCGTGCCGCTTCGTCGCCGAATCGAGGTCGCCCTTGAGCTCGCCGACGTCCTTGGCGTCGAGGATGGGGCGGGCGGGCTCGGGCGGCGTCTGGAAAACCGGGATGTAGTCCGGGTCGGCGGCCGGGCGGGACTTGACGACGAAATCCGGCGGCTCGGGCAGGTCGGTCGCGAAGCCCATCATCTTCATCACGTTTTTCAGCGGGCTGTCGGCGTCCTGGGCGCGCCCGGCGTTCGCCGTGACGCAGCCGAGCGCGACCGCCGCGCCCAGCGTCAGGAGAAGACGCGCGGGCGTTGCGCGGCCGCGCCTTCCCGTCCGTTTCAATTCCCGACCCGCCAAACTCGCCGTCCTCGCAAAAGTGGTCTATGGCGTCTCATCGCGCGGACCTAGTATCACGAAAAGCGGATCGGGTCTGCCGCGAACGAGGGAACGCTGTTCATGCCGGCCAAACGCGCAAAACCATCGTCCAGGATGCGGACAGGGCGGCGCTCGAAAACCTCGAAGGATGCGGCGAAATCCGACCGGACGCCGGCCGCGAAGCCCAAGCCGCCGCCGGCCAGGAGCGCCTCGAAACCCGCGAAGAACGCCGTTACGCGGGCCGGGGATAAGGACGCCGCGACCGCGCGGGCGCCCGCCACGAAGGCGCAGGCGCGCCCGAAATGGATCTCGCCGCCGTCCGCGGCGAAGTCCGCCGCAAGGCCCGGGCGCCAGGCCGCAGCGCCCGATGCGAAGGCTCTGGACGAGTGGGTGATGGCGCCGGCGGCCGAACCGGACGCGGCTCAGCCGCGGGCGGCCGCCGCAAGACCTTCGCCCGACAGGACGGCGACCGCATCGTCCGGGAAGCCGCGCCAACGCCAGGGGGCGCACCCGCGACAAGCCGCGCCTCCGAAGCAAGCCGCGCCTGCGCGGAAAGCCGCGCCCGCGAAGCCTGTCGCTGCGCCCCCAACCGCTGAGATGTCTCCTGCGGCCGTCGCTGCGCCGCCGCCCGCCATCCCCGTCCCCGCAAGCGCCCCCGCAAGCGCCCCGGCCGCCATCTCCGGGGCAAAGGCCCCGGCCGCCGTCCCAGCGGCAGCCGCCGCCCTCGGCTTGCCCAATTATCCGACGCCCGACTTCGAGGCGCTCTCGCGCAACGTCGTCTCCGCAATGGAGCTCGCCGGCAAGGTGTTCGCGGCCTACATGCGCCCGCGCGAGACCGGCGAGATCAAGACGTCGCTCGCCGACGATGTCGGTCAGATGGTCCGCTCGCTCGGCCACGTCGCCCAATACTACCTCTCCGACCCCAAGCGGGCGATCGAGGCCCAGACGGTGTTCGCCTCCCAGTTCATCGAATTGTGGGCGTCGACGCTGCAGCGCTTTCAGGGCTTCGCGGCGCCCTCGGTCGCCGAGCCCGAAAAGTCGGACAAGCGCTTTTCGCACGCCGAGTGGCGGGACAATCCCTTCTTCGACTTCGTCAAGCAGGCCTACGTCCTGACGTCCGACTGGGCGGAGAACCTCGTCAAACACGCCGACGACATGGACCCGCACGTCCGCCACAAGGCGCGCTTCTATCTCAAGCAGGTGTCGGCCGCGCTCGCGCCGTCGAACTTCATCGGCACCAACCCCGAGCTTCTGCGCGCAACCCTCGCCGAGAGCGGCGAGAACCTCGTGCGCGGCCTGAAGATGCTCGCCGAGGACATCGAGGCCGGCAAGGGAAACCTGCGCATCCGACAGGTCGACGCCAGCGCCTTCACGATCGGCGTCGACATGGCGACCTCCCCGGGAAAAGTGGTCTTCCGCAACGACGTGATCGAGCTCATCCAGTACGCGCCGTCGACGCCCGAGGTCTACCGCCGGCCGCTGCTCGTCGTGCCGCCGTGGATCAACAAGTTCTACATCCTCGACCTCAATCCCGAGAAATCGTTCGTCCGCTGGGCGGTGGCGCAGGGATTGACCGTGTTCGTCGTCTCCTGGGTCAATCCGGACGCCCGCCACGCCGACAAGGATTTCAACGCCTACATGCGCGAAGGCATCCTCGCGGCGCTCGAGGCGGTGGGAGAAGCCACCGGCGAGCGCAAGGCGACGGCCATCGGCTATTGCGTCGGCGGAACGCTGCTCGCGGGCACGCTCGGCTACATGGCGGCGACCGGCGACGACCGGATCGACAGCGCCACCTTCTTCGCCGCCCAGATCGACTTCGCGGACGCCGGCGACCTCAAGGTGTTCGTCGACGCCGAACAGTTGAAAGAGCTCGAGGAGCGGATGCAGGCGCAGGGCTATCTTGAAGGCGCCGCGATGGCCAACGCCTTCAACATGCTCCGGCCGAACGACCTCATCTGGTCCTACTATGTAAACAATTATCTCAAGGGCAAGGAGCCGATGCCCTTCGACCTCCTCGTCTGGAACGCCGACCAGACGCGGATGCCCGCCGCCAACCACGCCTTCTATCTGCGCCACTGCTACTACCAGAACGACCTTTCAAACGGGCGCATGGTGCTCGGCGGCGAGGCGATCGACCTCAAGAAGGTCAAGATCCCGATCTACGAACTTGCGACCAAGGAAGACCACATCGCGCCGGCGAAGTCCGTCTTCAACGGCGCCAAGTGCTTCGGCGGCCCGGTGCGCTACGTCATGGCGGGCTCGGGCCACATCGCCGGCGTCGTCAGCCCCGCAGGCCGGTCGAAATACCCGCACTGGACGGACGGACCGCCGGAGGGCGAGTTCGAGGACTGGGTCAAGCGCGCGAAGGAGACGCCGGGCTCGTGGTGGCCGGACTGGATCGCCTGGATCGTGGCGCAGGCGCCCGACAAGGTCGCCGCGCGCGAGCCCGGCGGGCGCCGGCTGAAACCGCTCGGCGACGCGCCGGGCACGTACGTCATGGCGAAGTCGTAAGCGAGAGCGCCCGCGCGACAGAGGAACCGCATGACGGCAAGCGTCACTCTCGTCCGCCACGGTGAAACCGCCTGGAGCGCCGCCGGCCGGCACACCGGCCGGACCGACATTCCGCTGACCGGGACAGGCGAAGCGAAAGCGCGCCGCCTCGGCGAGCGGCTCGCCGGCCAGACCTTCGACCGCGTCTTCACGAGCCCCCTCCAGCGCGCCGCCCGCACCTGCGCGCTCGCCGGCTTCGGCGCACGCGCTGTGGTCGATCCCGATCTTCTCGAATGGAACTACGGCGACTACGAGGGGCGGACGACGCACGACATCGAGGCCGAGCGGCCGGGCTGGCTCATCTTCCGCGACGGTTGCCCGAACGGCGAGACGGCGGCCGACGTCGGCGCCCGGGTCGACCGCGTCATCGCAAGATTGCGCACGGCGGACGATTGCGCGATCCTCTTCTCCAGCGCCCATGTCCTGCGCGTGCTGACCGCCCGCTGGCTCGCCCTGCCGCCCTCCGACGGGCGCCTCTTCAAGCTCGACACGGCGAGCGTAAGCGTTCTCACATACGAGCACGACGACCGGGCCGAGCCGGTCGTCGGGCTCTGGAACGAGGTCTGAACCAACGCGAGGAGGCGCCGTTTGCTTGAGATCGAGATCTGCGTCGACGTCCCCGATCTCGCAAGCGGTCTCCGCTTCTACGCGGAGGCGTTCGGGTTCGAGAAGATCTCGGACCCCTATCCCGGCGTGGCGGTGATCGAGGCGGGCGCCGCGAGGATCACGCTGCTTGCGAAGCGCGAGGGAACAAAACCCTGTCCGGGCGCCGGGGCCGTGCGCGGCTACGCGCGCCACTGGACACCCGTCCACCTCGATTTTCATGTCGAGAACGTGAAGGCGGCGCTCGACCGGGCGGTCGCGGCGGGGGCGACCCCCGAGCAGGTCTTCGACGATCCCAAGCATGGTTCGGCCGCCTTCTGCGCCGATCCTTTCGGGCACGGGTTCTGTTTGCTTGAGCGGAAGTCGAAGGTGGCGTCAAACCAACCCTGACGGAGGCCGTGACATGCTTTACGCGCTCGCTCTGATCGCCGGAATTGTCGCGGGCTCCCGCGCGTTCACCGCGCCGGCCGCCGTCAGTTGGGCGGCGCGGCTCGGCCTCCTCAACCTCGACGGCTCGTGGCTCGCCTTCATGGGCTATGTGTGGACGCCGTGGATCTTCTCGGCCCTCGCCATCTTCGAGTATGTCACCGACCAGTTGCCGTCGACGCCGAGCCGCAAGGTCCCGATGCAGTTCGGCGCGCGGCTCGTCAGCGGCGCGCTCTGCGGCGCGACCATCGGAACGTCCGCCGGATCGTGGATCGCGGGCCTCGTCGCCGGCGTGATCGGCGCCGTCATCGGCACATATGGCGGCGCCGAGCTTCGGACCCGAATGGCGAAGGCCTTCGGGCGCGATCCGCCGGCGGGATTCGCCGAAGACGCCGCGGCGATCATCCTCGCCCTCATCGTCGTCATGGCGCTCCGATGACCCGGCGCTTCGACGCCATCGTCGTCGGGGCCGGCCAGGCCGGACCCTCGATGGCGGCGCGGATCGCGGACGCCGGCCAATCCGTCGCCATCGTCGAGCGCAAGCTCTTCGGCGGAACTTGCGTGAACGTCGGCTGCACGCCGACGAAGACGCTCGTCGCCAGCGCCTACGCCGCCCATCTCGCCCGCCGCTCGGCCGATTTTGGCCTGTCGGCGGGACCGGTCGGCGTCGATTTCGCCGCCGTCATGGCGCGCAAGACGAAGATCGTCGACGGCAAGCGCGCCAATCTCGAAACGTGGCTGAGAGGGCTCGCGAATTGCACGATCGTCAGGGGCCAGGCGCGCTTCGTCGACCCCCACGCCATCGAGGTCGCAGGCGAGCGGCTCGAGGCGGATCGCTTCTTCGTCAATGTCGGCGCGCGGGCGATTGTCCCCGATTTTCCCGGCGTCGATCAGATCCGGCCGCTGACCAATTCGTCGCTTCTCGAACTCGACGCCCTGCCCCGCCATCTCGTCATCGTCGGGGGAAGTTACATCGGCCTCGAGTTCGCTCAGATCTTCCGCCGCCTCGGCTCGACCGTCACCGTGATCGAGAAGGCGCAGCGACTCATCGCGCACGAGGATTCCGACGTGTCCGACGCGGTTCGCGAATTCCTGGAGGCCGAGGGAATTGCCATCCGCTGCGGCGCCGAGTGCATCAGCTTCAAGGCGCGGGGCGCCGACGTCGAGGTCGGCGTCGATTGCCAGAGCGGCGAGCCATTCGTCGTTGGCTCGCACACGCTCATCGCCGTGGGACGCAAGCCCAACACCGACGACCTCGGACTGAACACGGGCGGCGTCAAACTCGATTCCCGCGGCTTCATCGTCGTCGACGACGAACTGAGGACAAGCGCGCCGCACATATTCGCGCTCGGCGACTGCAACGGGCGCGGCGCCTTCACCCACACCTCCTACAACGACTATGAGATCTGCGCGGCGAACCTGTTCGACGGGGGCAAGCGAAAGGTGAGCGACCGCCTCACCGTCTACGCGCTCTACGTCGATCCGCCGCTTGGCCGCGTCGGATTGAGCGAAACGCAGGCGCGCGCCGCGGGCCATGCGGTGCGCATCGGCAAGCGGCCGATGAGCAACGTCGCGCGCGCAATCGAGAAGGGCGAGACATACGGCTTCATCAAGGTCGTGGTCGACGGCAAGACCGACGCGATCCTCGGCGCCGCGATCCTCGGCGTCGGCGGCGACGAGGCGATCCACGGCGTGATCGAGGCGATGGCCGCCGGCCGCACCGCGACCGACTACACCCGCGTCATGCCGATCCACCCGACCGTGTCCGAACTGGTCCCCACCGTCTTCGGCGCGCTTCAGCCGTAGAACCCTCTCCCCGCGCGCGGGGAGGGGGCAGGGTGAGGGGCGTGGGGGATTGGCCGCGCGGCTCGCCGCCCCGCCCCTCATCCGGCCGCTTGCGCGGCCACCTTCTCCCCGCACGCGGGGATAAGGGATATAACACCCCCGAGGAGCCCGCCCGCATGAACAAGCCGTCCCGCATTGCCGACGCCCATCGCCTCGACCTTTCGCAGCGCCCCCGGCGCAACCGCAAGGCGGAATGGGCGCGCCGGCTGGTGCGCGAGCATGTGCTGACGACCAACGACCTCATCTGGCCGCTCTTCCTGATCGAGGGCGTGAAGACCCGCGCGCCCGTGGCCGCCATGCCCGGCGTCGAGCGTCTCAGCGTCGATCAGGCTCTGCGCGAGGCGGAGCGCGCGGCAAAACTCGAAATTCCCGCCATCGCCTTCTTCCCCGCGACCGAAGCCCATCTCAAGGACGAGCATGGGTCGGAGGCCTTTAACGAAGGCAATCTCGTCTGCCGCGCCTGCCGCGCGATCAAGAAGGAGTTCCCCGACCTCGGCCTCGTCACCGACGTCGCCCTCGACCCCTATACGAGCCACGGCCACGACGGCCTCGTCAGCGCTGACGGCGACGACCTCAGGATTCTCAACGACGAGACGGTGGCGGCGCTGGTCCGCCAGTCGCTCACCCTTGCGCGCGCCGGCGCCGACGTGATCGCGCCTTCCGACATGATGGACGGGCGGGTCGGCGCGATCCGCGAGGCGCTCGACGAAGAGGGCTTCCTCGACGTGCAGATCCTCGCCTACGCCGCCAAATACGCCTCGGCCTTCTACGGGCCGTTCCGCGATGCGCTCGGCTCTGCCGGCGCCCTGAAAGGCGACAAGCGGACCTACCAGATGGACCCGGCCAACAGCGACGAGGCGCTGCGCGAGGTCGAACTCGACCTTGACGAGGGCGCCGACATGGTGATGGTCAAGCCAGGCCTGCCCTATCTCGACATCGTGCGCAGGGTGAAGGATGAATTCGGCGTGCCCACCTTCGCCTATCAGGTGAGCGGCGAATATTCGATGATCATGGCGGCGGCGCAAAACGGCTGGATCGACGGCGACAGGGCGATGATGGAAAGCCTCGTCGCATTCAAGCGCGCCGGCGCCGACGGGGTGCTGACGTACTTTGCGCCAAGGGCCGCGGAGAAGCTCAAGAAGGGGTGACGCCCCTCCCCCCGCGAGCGAGAAGGCGGCGCAAGGCGCCGGATGAGGAGCGCCCATGCCGTCCGTCGTCCTGCGCGACATCGCCCTTCCCGACTTCGGCGTCCCGCTGGCGCCGCCCACGATCCCGCCAGCGACCTACGACCGGCGCTGCCGCGCGGCTTATGCGCGCGCCGGGCGCGACTGGCTGGTCGTCTATGGCGACCGCGAGCACCACGCCAACATCGCCTTCCTCTCGGGCTACGATCCGCGCTTCGAGGAAGCCCTCCTCCTCCTCGGCCCCCGCGACCGGCGCGTGCTCATCGTCGGCAACGAGGGCCTCGGCTATGCGCCGCTCAGCCCGCTGCCGGGCCTCGAGACGACGCTGGCGCAGACCATGAGCCTCATGGGCCAGGACCGCTCGATGAAGCCCAGCCTCGGCGCGGTCCTCGGCGACGCCGGGATCAGGGCGGGCGACGCGATCGGCCTCGTCGGCTGGAAATATGCCGAAGCCGCCGAAGACCTCGATGGCTTCTTCGCGCCGCACGCCTTCGTCGCGCTCCTGCAGCGCATCGCGGGCGAGGACGCGCTCAGCGACGCGACGCCGGTGCTGATGAACCCGGCGAACGGCTTGCGCGCCATCGTCGACGCCGACCAGATCGCGCTTCACGAATGGGGCGCGGCGCGCGCCTCCGCCGCCGTCTGGCGCATGATCGCGGCGGCGCGGCCCGGCGCGAGCGAACTCGCGGCGGCGAGCGCGATGGGCTACGCCGGCGAGGTGCTGACGGCGCATGTCATGTTCGCTTCCGCCGGCGCGGGCGCCGATGTCGTCGGCCTCCGCTCGCCCGGCGGGCGCATTCTCGAGGCGGGCGACGGCGTGACGGCCGCGGTCGGCTACACGGGCGGCCTCTCGGCCCGCGCTGGCCTTCTCGTCGAGCGCGACGACGATTTCCTCAGAGTCACCTCGACCTATTTCGCGGCGCTCGCCGCCTGGTATGCGACGGCCGCCATCGGCGTCGCCGGCGGCGACCTTTTCGACGCCGCGACGGAGGCGCTTCGCCGTGGCGGCCTCAGGTCCATGCTCAGTCCCGGCCACCTCACCGGACACGACGAATGGGTCCATACGCCTGTGAGGCCGGGATCGACCGAAACCATCGCCTCCGGCATGCCGTTTCAGGTCGATGTGATCCCGACTCCCATGAAGCGCGGAAGAGCGCTGAACTGCGAGGACGGGATCGTCTTCGCCGACGCCGCGCTCACCGCCGATCTCGCCGCACGCCACCCGCAGGTCTTCGCCCGAACGCAAGGGCGCGCCGCCTTCGTGCGCGACACGATCGGCGTGACGATCAAGGACTCCATCCTGCTCCTGTCGTCGACCCCCCTCTGCCTCCCGCCCTTCTGGCTCCGGCCACGCGATATGCTGACGTGCGCGTAACCCCCCTTCTCCCCGCCATGCGGGGAGAAGGTGGCGCGAAGCGCCGGATGAGGGGCGGGGTGACGAGCCGCCGCGGCCAATCCCCACGCCCCTCACCCTGCCCTCTCCCGGCAAGAAGGCCGGGGGAGGGTTCATCGCGGCGGCTTTTCGAGACGCGCGAGAATTGTCTCGAGGACACTGTCGAGGTTCCGGTAGACCTCTTCGTTCGTGAAACGCACGACCCGGTAGCCGCGCTCGCACAGAAACACCGTCCGAGCCGCGTCCTTCCTTAGCTCCTCGTCCGTCGAATGCGTCGCGCC
Organism: uncultured Alphaproteobacteria bacterium; assembly: GCA_963829505.1. Classification (GTDB taxonomy): domain Bacteria; phylum Pseudomonadota; class Alphaproteobacteria; order Rhizobiales; family Beijerinckiaceae; genus Roseiarcus. The sequence continues at coordinate 258,836 of CAWHIL010000003.1, read as the reverse complement.
GTCGATCTCGACGATCAACTTTTGCTCTCGGCAGGCGAAGTCTGCGAAGTAGGGGCCGATCGGCTCCTGACGCACGAATTTCAGTCCGCAGAGGCCGCGGCCACGCAAGCGGCGCCAAAGCGAAGCCTCCGCATTCGTTTCGCTTCGCCGAAGCTCCCGCGCTCTGCGTGCTTCGAGAACCCGGATACCCCGCATGCGATCCCTACTGGTCGCGAGAAGGATGCAGCTCGGGCGTGACGCCACAACCACGCAAAACGACTAAGCTTGCGCTCGGCCCCCTTCTCCCCGCACGCGGGGAGAAAGTCGGGATGAGGGGCGGGGCGACGAGCCGCCGCGGCCAATCCCCCACGCCCCTCACCCTGCCCTCTCCCCGCAAGCGGGGCGAGGGTTTCGCCCTTCCCTTCTCCCCGCACGGCCCCTTCTCCCCGCGTGCGGGGAGAAGGTGGCGCGAAGCGCCGGATGAGGGGCGGGGCGACGAGCCGCCGCGGCCAATCCCCGCGCCCCTCACCCTGCCCTCTCCCCGCAAGAGGCGGGGCGAGGGTTTCGCACGCCACCTCCCCACGCGCGGGTCGGGATGAGGGGCGGGGCGAGGTTCCGTGACCCCCTCCTCGACATCGCCCCGCGCCCCTGCGATGACGCGCCCATGACCCCGAGCCTCATCGCCTCCGCCTCTCTCGACAGCATGGAAGGGATCGCGGCGATCGAGCCGACGCCGCCGCCGGGCTGGCTTCTGTCGCTGCCCAGGGGAAGGCTCGTCCATGCCGTCTATCCGGGCCTGCTCGCCGCCGGCACGATCGCGCTCGCGTCCGACTGGCTGTCGCAGCACTACACCGCCCCCGTCATGCTCTTTGCGCTGCTCTTCGGCATGGCGTTCCACTTCCTGCACGAAGGCGGGCGTGCGGTCGCGGGAATCGAATTCGCCTCGCGCTCGGTCCTGCGCCTCGGCGTCGCGCTGCTCGGCGTCAGGATCACCTTCGCCGAGATCGCCTCGCTCGGCCTCGCGCCGGTCGCAACCGTGATCGTCGGCGTCGCCACGACCATACTCTTCGGGCTCTTCCTGTCGCGGCGCCTCGGCCTCACGCCGACATTCGGCGTGCTTTCGGGCGGCTCGGTCGCGATCTGCGGCGCTTCCGCGGCGCTTGCCATCGCCTCCGTCCTGCCGCACGACAGCGCCCGCGAGCGCGACACGATCCTGACCGTCGTCCTCGTCACCGCGCTCTCGACCCTGGCGATGATCCTCTATCCGGTGTTCGCGACGTCAATCGGCCTCGACCATCGCCTCGCCGGCGTCTTCATCGGCGGAACGATCCACGACGTCGCGCAGGTGGTCGGCGCGGGCTACATGATCTCGCCCGAGACCGGCGACATCGCGACCTACGTCAAGCTCCTGCGCGTGGCGATGCTGCTGCCGGTCGTGCTGGCGATCTCCTTCGCCGTCGCGCGCGGAACGGGCGGCGAAAGCGCGCGGGTCCCGATCCCGTTCTTCCTCATCGGCTTCGCCGCCCTCGTCGTCGTCAATTCGCTAGGCCTCCTGCCGCATCGGGCGATCGAGGCCGTGAACGCAGTGTCACGCTGGTGCCTGATCGCCGCCATCGCCGCGCTCGGCATGAAGACCTCGTTCCGCGATCTCTTCGCCGCCGGCTTTCGCCCCGTCGGCCTCATGATCGCCGAAACCGCCTGGATCGGCCTCCTCGTGCTGACGGCCGTGAAAACGATCATGTGAGCGACGGATGGGCGTCCGACATTCGGCGCACGCGTCGCCGACGCCCGTCACGCCGCCGCGCGCGAACTCACGGAAAGATTGGCCCCTGTTTCGGCGTCGAACAGGTGCATGAGATCCGGATCGAACAGGAACGGCCGCCGCTCGCCGATGCGCGAATCGTCGGCGGCGCCGACGCGGGCGACGATCCGGTGCGACCCATCGGAAGCGTCGAGCAGCGTTTCATGCCCGAGGTGCTGCGCGACGTCGATCGAAAGAACCGGCGCGCCCGCAGGGTCTGCGTCGCGCGGCAGCGGGCGCAACGCCTCGGGGCGCACACCGAGGATCACCTTCGGCTTGCCGTATCCTTCGAGGGCGCCGCGCAGCCGGTCCGGGATCGCGATGGCGAAGCCATCGGCGGGATCGACGAGGCGCGCGCCGGCGAGCGAAAGTTCGAGGAAGTTCATCGCCGGCGATCCGATGAACCCGGCGACGAAGGTGTTGGCCGGCCGGTTGTAGACCTCGAGCGGCGAGGCGGCCTGCTGAACGACGCCGTCCTTCATCACAACGATCGTGTCGCCCATGGTCATCGCTTCCGACTGGTCGTGCGTGACATAGACCGTCGTCACGCCGATCTCCTGATGCATCTTGGCGAGGAAACTCCGCGCCTCGATGCGCAGCTTCGCGTCGAGGTTCGACAGCGGCTCGTCCATCAGAAAGACGCCCGGGCGCCGGACAAGCGCGCGGGCAAGCGCCACGCGCTGCCGCTGGCCGCCCGAAAGCGCCTTTGGCAGGCGGTCGAGAAGCGACTCGATCCGCAGGCGATCGGCGACGCCTCGAACCTGCGTATCGATGTCGCCTCGCGCCACCCGCCTGATCTTCAGGCCGAAGGCGATGTTCTCGAACACGGTGAGATGCGGAAAGAGCGCGTAGGACTGAAAGACCATGGCGATGTCGCGCGCCTTGGGCGGAAGGTCGGTCACATCGGCGTCGCCGATCAGCAATTGGCCGGACGAAATCGTCTCGAGGCCGGCGATCATGTTGAGCGTCGTCGTCTTGCCGCAGCCGGACGGCCCGACGAGCACGACGAACGATCCGTCGAGGATCTTGAGGCTGAGACTCGGGATCACGACATGCGCGCCGAACCGCTTCTCGACCTCGACGAGGGTGACGCTGGCCATTGTCGTCGGTCTCCCGCCGTTTCAGCCCTTGACCGAACCGACAAAGTTGCCGCTGGAAATCCAGCGGTAGGCGAAGATGAACAGGATCGCGATCGGGATCTGCGAAATGACGAGGCCGGCGGACGGCAGATTGAACGCCGAGATGTAGCGGTCGCTGTTGAGCTTCAGCATGCCGACGGTCACCGGGAAGATCGATTCGCTGTTCAGGAACACGAGGGCGAACACGAATTCCTTCCAGATCGCGATGAAGTTGAGCGTGTAGCCGACGACGATGCCCGGCACCGAGAGCGGCAGGATGACTTTGGTGAAGATCTGGAAGTCGGTCGCGCCCTCGATCTGCGCGGCCTTTTCGATGTCGCGCGGGATGGTCGTCATGAAACCCCTGAGGATCAGGATTTGCGACGGCATGCCGTAGACGCCGTGGACGACGATGAGGCCGATGCGGGTGTCGAAGAGGTGCAGGGTGCGCAGGACGTCGTAGAGGGGGATGAGCACCGTCTGCTGCGGCAGCATCAGTCCGGTCAGGAGGAGGGCGAAAATTACTTCTTGCCGGGCGGCTCGAAGCGGCTCAGCGCAAAGGCCGGGACGAGCGCCAGACCGACGGCGAGCGCCGAGCCGGTCGCCGCGTAGATAAGGCTGTTTTCGAGCAGGACGCCGAAGTGCAGCCCCTCCCACACGTTCCAGTAGGGCGCGAGCGTCGGGGCGATCGGCAGGGCGAAAGGTCCGTTCAGAAACTCGCTGTTCGGCTTGATCGACGTCATCACCATCAGCGCCAGCGGACCGATCCAGATCGCGGCGAGGATGAGCGCAATGACCGTCGCCAGGACTTTCGGCGCCGCGTAGCGCAGCCTGACGAGCGTGCGTCCGCGCGCCTCAGACATCGAAGGCGCCCCTGAACACCTTGCCGAGCAGCAAGGCCGCAATCGCGACCGACAAAACGAGAATGGCGACGCTGACCGTCGCCCGTAACCGAACCGCGAGTTCCAGAAGCTCTCGAGGTAGACGAGATAGCCGAGCACGTTGGTCCGCCCGAAGGGCGCGCCCTTGGTCATCACCGCGATCAGGTCGAAGGCCTTGAGCGACTCGAAGAGCGTCAGCATCACGACGACCGCGGTGACCGGACGCAATTGTGGCAGGGCGACCCGCAGCATCATGCGCAAGTGTCCCGCGCCCTCGATCCGCGCCGCGTCGAACGTCTCCTTGGGGACGTCGCCGATCCCGGCGAAATAGAAGATCATCGGCAGCCCGGTGAACGCCCAGCCGCCGACGACGGCCAGCGTATAGATCGCGATGCGATAGTCGCCGAACCATTCCCGCACCAGGAACCCAGACCCAGCCCGCGCAGGACGTCGTCGAAGGCGCCGAAGATCGGGTTCAGGATGAGGAGAAACATCAGGCCGACGGCGACGAGCGACATCGTCACCGGGAAGAAGATCGCCGTGCGCAGGAGCGTCGGCAGATAGACCGCGCGGACGCGCATCGCATAGGCGATCAGGAAGCCGAGAACGACCGGGAAAGCCAGCGACACCGCCAGCCACTTCAGGTTGTTCACGAGCGAGATATAGAAATAATTGTCGCGCAGCATGTAGGCGTAGTTGGCGAAGCCGACGAACGTCTTGACCGGCGCCATCCCGTTCCACTCGAAGAAGCTCAGGTAGATCGTGTAGGCGATCGGATAGCCGATGAAGCAGGCGAAGAGCGCGATCGGCAGGAGAATGCCGAACATCGTGACGAAGACATGGGCGCGCGCGAAGGCGAGGAAGGACGTCCTTTCGTCGCTCGCCCGCGAAGCCATCGAGGCCGCCCCTCAATCTTTAGAAAAAGCGCGGAAGCCGCGTCACTGGCCTCCGCCAACCTCCGACCGTTCAAGCCAGAGCGCCCCGCCGCGTCCTTAGGAGGATCGCGCCGGGGCGGCCGTCCGTCAAACTTCCGTCAGGTCTTGATCTTGCCGCGGGTGCGCTCGGCCTCGGTTTCCGTCGCCTGCATGGCGTCCGCAGGCGAAATCGCGCCCGCGAGCACCCCCTGAAGGCCGTCGAGAAAGCGATCCGAAATCGCCGGCGGCGTGCCGTGATCGACATGCATGAAGGTATAGGACCCGGCGTCGGCCATCGCCTTGCCGAGCCGCTGCTCCATCGGCGACAGATTGGAAAGATCGGCCGCGGCGTAGGAGGCGTAGGGCTTGTCGATCACGAGTTTCTGGGCGGAGGCTTCCGGCGACACCATCCAGTTGACGAATTCCGCCGCCGCGTCCTTGTTCTTGCTCGCCGCATGAATCATCACGGTGTCTTCGTCGTAGATCGACATCACCGGCTTCTCGGCGCTCATCTTGGGGAAGGCGAACCAGTCGATCGGTTCGGCGCAGCACTGCTTCTTGTCGCCGCGGAAGCTGCCGAGAATGAACGAACCCTTGTACCAGTAGAGGGCCTTGCCCTGCGCCCAGGGGACCTGCGCCGGGGCGAAGTCGATGGAATTGAAATTGTCGATGAACATGCCGTCGTTGGCGAGCTTCTGCATCATCGCGGTGATGTCGACGGCGCGCGGATCGGTCCAGGGGATCTTGTTGTCGATCAGGCCCTGATAGGCGTCGAGGCCGTATTTGTTGACCATCATCGCCGACCACATGAATTGCGCCGGCCACTTCTTCTGGTTGGACAGCATGAAGGGCGCGATGCCGGCCGCCTTCGCCTTGACGGCGTTCGCCATCATCTCGTCCCAGGTGGTCGGAACCGTCAGGCCGAGCTTGTCGTGCAGATCCTTGCGGTACCAGACGACGGACGCGCCGATCTCGGTCGGGACGAAGAAGGGCTTGCCGTTGTACTGGGCGAGCGAGACGCTGGCCGAGTTCAGCGATTTGTTCCAGCCGAATTTCTCGTAGTACGGCGTGAGATCGGCGGCGAAGCCGGCCTTGACGATCTCGCCGGCGCGTCCGCCCTCCCACGAGTAGAAGACGTCCGGCGGGTCGCTCGAACTGATCTCGATCGTCTGCTTGGTCTTGTAGGTCTCGCCGTCGACGCTCGCGCCGGTCACATGGATGCGGTCGCCGTTCTTCTTGTTCCACTCGTCGATCAGCCAGTTGGCGTAGGTCTCGGAAGTCGGCCAGGCCGCGCGGTAGAAATAATGGATCTCCACCGGCGCCGCGCGGGCCGGCCCGAGGCCGGCGGCAGTCGTGGCGGCGCCGACGCCGACAACGGCGGTCGAACGCAGGAAATTGCGCCGCGTGAGGTCATTCATGCGCATGGGCATCGGTTCGTTCCTCCCAGGGATCATGCGCCGCGATTGATTTCGGCTCCGGAAGAGTCCGAGCGGCGCATCGTTAACGCGGGGCGCGTCCCCGCAAACCTTCGACCGGACGGCGAAGCGCGCCCCGAGGGCTCGGTCGCGATCGCCTCCGGGCGACTAATTAAAGCAGTCTACTATAATCGAACGCGCTGTCAACGGCCGAAAGCAGGATTCGGCGGCCCACCCGAAGCGGCGCGTCTGCACCTCCCGGGCAGGGCCGCTTCGCCACCTCGTCCTGAGGAGCGGCTGCCCTAAGGCGACGCGTCTCGAAGGACATTTTCCTGGACACGATGTCCTTCGAGACGCCCGCTTCGCAGGCTCCTCAGGACGAGGTCGGTGTTCGGAGCCACCACTCTTTGGGAGTTTGCCGCGGCTGTACACTTCCCTTGTGCAGAGCGCGTGTATGGCGCATATAGCCGGAAGTCGGCGCAATCGTCCGGCAAGGGGTTGAACCCCTTTGATTAAATAAATCTGATTTCATAAAACCGACACGAACACGATGGGACGCGGCAGCAACTCGGTTCAGCTCAGACAATACAACGAGCGCGTCGTGCTCGACGCGCTGCGTCGCTTCCAGCACGCCTCCAAGGCCGAGATCGCCCGCTTCGCCAGGCTGACGCCGCCCGCGGTCGCGACCATCGTCGAGGCGCTCGAAGAGGGCGGCTACGTCAAGGACGGCGGCCGGCGGTTCGGCGGCAAGGGGCAGCCTTCTGCGCTGTATGAGCTGTCGCCGCGCGGCGCCTATTCGATCGGCCTGCATATCGGCCGGCGTTCGCTCGACGCCGTGCTCATCGACTTCTGCGGACGGACCCAGGCGTTCGAGAGCCACGATCACGACCACCCCGATCCGGCCGTCGTCCGGCGCATCGCCAACGGGATCCTCAAGCGCTTTCGCAATCAGCTCGGCGACGACGTGACGCGGCTTGTCGGCATCGGGGTGTCGGCGCCCTATTTCATCGGCGGCTGGGACAGCGAGCTCGGCTTTCCCGCCGAGATCGGGCCGGTGTGGAAGCAGATCGACCTCGCCTCGGACTTTCTCGACACCAACGGGCTTCCCGTTCAGGTCGAAAACGACGCTTCCGCCGCCGCGATCGCCGAACTCGTGCAGGGTCTCGGCGTCCGCTACCAGGACTTTCTTCACATCTCGATCACCACGTTTGTCGGCGCGGGCCTCGTGCTCGACGGCACGCTGCAAACCGGGCCGCACGGCAACACCGCGGCGTTCGGCCCGTTTCCGGTCGCTCCGTCGACGCTGGCCTCCGTCGCCAAACCCGCGGGCCCGTTCGACATCCTCCTGCATCGCGCCTCGATCTACACGCTCGTCAATCATCTCAAATTCGGCGGCGTTCCGATCACCCGGGTGCGCGATCTCGATCCCCTGCCGGCCGAGGCGGCCTCCCTCTTCGCCGAGTGGCGGGACGATTGCGCGGAGGCGCTCGCGCAAGCCATCATCGGCGCGATCGCGGTCGTCGATGTCGAGGCGGTGGTGATCGACGGGCTGCTGCCGCGTCCCCTGCTGCTCGACACGGTCGCGCGCATTTCCGCGCAGTTCACGAGCCTCGTGCCGGGCGGGCTGATTGCCCCCGAGATCCTGCCGGGCTCGCTGGGCCCGCGGGCGTCGGCCATCGGCGCCAGTCTCCTGCCGATCTACTCCCAGTTCGGCCCCGACAAGGGCGTTCTGATGAAGAAGGGCCGTGAGAAGAAACCGCTGATGGTCGGCACGACCCTCGAGCAGGCCGCGACCGCCGCTGCGCGTGACGAGTAGGCGGAAGACGCTGGCTGTCGCGAAGCGTCGCCGTCAGCCCCGCCCCGTCCGGGACGGCGCCTACCCCCGAACAGCCGCAGCGGCGCGTAGGCGACAGCGGCGATGAGCGCCGCGGCCGGCAACGTCAGGACCCAGGCGACGACGATGTTCTGGGCGATGTTCCATCGGACGGCGGAGGTGCGCCTTGCGGCGCCGACGCCGACGATCGCGCCCGTGATCGTGTGCGTCGTCGAAACGGGCACGCCGAGACCGGTCGCCAGAAAGAGCGTGATCGCGCCGCCGGTCTCCGCGCAAAAACCCCGCATGGGCGACAGTCTCGTGATCTTCGAGCCCATGGTGTGGACGATCCGCCAGCCGCCGAACAGGGTGCCGAGCGCCATCGCGGCCTGGCAGGACAAAACGACCCAAAGCGGAACGTGAAAACCGTTGGGCATGTAGCCCTGCGAATACAAAAGAACGGCGATGATCCCCATGGTTTTCTGGGCGTCGTTGCCGCCGTGGCCAAGGGAATAGAGCGCCGCAGACCCGAATTGCAGCGTCCGGAACAGTTTGTCGACGGCGAACGGCGTCGACCGAAGGAAGATCCACGACACGAGCGCCACCAGCCCGATGGCGAGCACGAAGCCGAGCAGGGGCGAAAGGACGATGGCCGCCGACGTCTTGAAGAAGCCCGACCACACGATGGACCCGAACCCGGATCGCGCGACGCCGGCGCCGACGAGGCCGCCAATCAACGCATGCGAACTGCTGGACGGGATGCCGAGCAGCCAGGTGACCACATTCCAGACGATGGCGCCGGTGAGGGCCGCGAAAATGACTCCTGCGGTAACCGTCTCCGGCGCGACGATGCCCTTGCCGACCGTTTCCGCAACCGTCAGGCCGAACACCAGGAAGGCGACGAAGTTGAAGAACGCCGCCCAGAACACGGCCAGCGACGGGCGCAACACCCTGGTGGATACGATCGTCGCGATCGAGTTGGCCGCGTCATGCAGACCGTTGAGGAAGTCGAAGACGAGCGCCGTCGCAATCAGGCCGACGAGCAAGGGCGCGGCGAGAGAACCGGTCATGACTGCCTGCGCCTAGACGTGCTCGATGACGATGCCGTTGACGCGCTCCGCGACGTCTTCAAATCGGTCGAGGACCTTTTCGAGGTGCTCGTAGATCTGCGATCCAATGATGAACCCCATGGGGTCGCGATCCTTGTGCCGGTGGTAGAGTTCGCGGATGCCCTCGTCGTAGAGGTGGTCCGACTCGCCCTCCAGATGCGTGACCGCCTCCGCATAGGCGTTGATCGCGGCGGCGTTCGTGACAATCTCCCGCAAGAGGGGGATCGCTTTCAATGTCAGGTGGGCGGCCTCGACCGCGAGCGCCGTCATATCGCTCATCATCGGCACGAATTCCCGGAACTCGAACAGGGATATGGTCTTGACGGTCTGATGCATCTGGTCGATCGCGTCGTCCATCGACTGGATGAGGTCCTGAATGTCGCTTCGATCGAACGGAGTGATGAAGGTGCGGCGCACCGACTGCATCACCTCCCGCGCGATGAGATCGGCCTCGTTCTCCTTGTCGATGATGGTCTGGCAGTTCCCCGCGATGTCGCCGCCGTTCTGAAACAGCCTCCGCAGAGCCTCCGCGCCCGCCACCAGCGTCTCTGAATGGCGCTCGAACAGGTCGAAGAACTTGTCTTCGCGCGGCAGAAGTCTTTGAAACCAACGCACCGTGGAATCGGGCTCCTATTGAAAAGCGGCGCTATCTAAGCGTTTCCGGATGCCGACGCCACGCCAATTCCCCGACCGTTCGGCGCCATGTCGCCGCAGGCCGGCGCATCCCGCGGATCGATCGAGAAGAGGGAGCGCCTGGCGTGGAAACGCGCGCTTCGTCCGCCTCGCCGCGCTTCACGCCGCCGACCCCTGGGCGTCGACGTCGGTCACCTGAGGTCCGTGCGGGCGGTCCGCCATCGCCTGGGCGGTTGCGATGTAGACGACGGTTTCGGCAATGTTGGTGGCGTGATCGCCGATCCGCTCGATGTTCTTGGAGCAGAACAGAAGATGGGCGCAGAACGAGATGTTGCGCGGGTCTTCCATCATCGAGGTCAAGAGATCGCGAAAGACCGAATCCTCGAGCGCGTCCAGATCGACATCGCGGTCCCAGACATTGCGGGCTCGTTCGACGTCGCGTTGCACATATGCGTCGAGCACGTCCTTCATGGATTCGGTGGCGACCTCGTTCATGTGCCTCAGTCCGACGATCGCCCGGGGAAATCGGGCTTGCCCGCCGATCTTGATCGCTCGCTTGGCGATATTCTTCGCGAGGTCGCCGACCCGTTCGAGATCGCCGGCCACCCGAATGGCGCCGACCAGTTCGCGCAAATCGATCGATACGGGCTGACGGCGGGCGATCGTCATGACCGCGAGATCCTCGACCTCGCGTTGCAGCCGGTCGAGACGGAAATCCGTCTCGACGACCTCTTGGGCGAGTGCGATGTCGGCGTCGGCAAGCGCGTCCACAGCCTTGACCACCATCGTCTCGGCGACCCCGCCCATTTCGGCGATGAGGCGCTGAAGCGCGTCGAGCTCCCTGTCGTAGGATGTAACGGTATGTCCGGCCAAGCCTCTGTATCTCCCATGTCGCTCGGCGCCGCAGGCGTGCTGACGGTTTCGCCGAGGTCTATCGACCGATGCGCCGCCACTCAATGGGGCAAGCCTGCGTTTCCCCGCCTTCTGTGGCAGGTCAGCGATCATGCGAGGGAAGGGGCGCAAGCGACGGATCAGGCTGCCCCAGCGTCGCGCCCAACGGGACTGGCTCGAAGACGGCGTGCAGAAAATCTACGGAACCCCGCGGATATTTCTTGCATAAATCCGAATTTTCGAATACGGTGTTTCTGATGAGGCCGAAACAACTCCTGCCCGCCCAACCTTGTTCGCCGACGCGACGGCTCAGGCACGCCCCGTCCCGTACGGGAACAATCTTGTCGCCTACACGCCAAGCCACAGGCTCCCACCCTCGTCATCGCGAGCGTAGCGCGGCGACCCAGGGGCCACCGCGCCCATGCTTCGGGACGTTCGGCGGAGGAATCCGCCGGTTACCGGAGGCGGCGGGCGTGTCTGGATCGCCGCGTCGCTTCGCTCCTCGCGAAGACGGAGCCCCCTGCCTCGGAGCCACGTCGGATTGTGACTGCCAAGAAGGGGCGGCTCCAAACACTGCCCTCGTCCTGAGGAGCCTGCGAAGCAGGCGTCTCGAAGGACGTTGTGTCCCGGAGAGCGTCCTTCGAGACGCGTCGCCTGCGGCGCCGCTCCTCAGGACGAGGTCGCTGTTGGGCGCCTGGCAGTTACGCCGGGTTGCGATTGGCGCCGCAAGGCGTTGAAAAGGCTCGAATTGGGGTTGCGATTGGCGATTGGCGGATCAATCCCTCGACACCTGTCGAAGGACGCTTTGGCCGGCCCAACTCCAGCCATAAGCTTGCAGCGCCGTCATCGCGAGCGAAGCGTGGCGATCCAGAGGCCACTTGCGCCCATGCTTCGGTACGTCGGCGGAGGAATCCGCCGGTTACCGGAGGCGGCGGGCGTGTCTGGATCGCCGCGTCGCTTCGCTCCTCGCGAAGACGGAGCCCCCTGCCTCGGAGCCACGTCGGATTGTGACTGCCAAGAAGGGGCGGCTCCAAACACTGCCCTCGTCCTGAGGAGCCTGCGAAGCAGGCGTCTCGAAGGACGTTGTGTCCCGGAGAGCGTCCTTCGAGACGCGTCGCCTGCGGCGCCGCTCCTCAGGACGAGGTCGCTGGTGGGCGCCTGGCAGTTACGCCGGGTTGCGATTGGCGCCGCAAGGCGTTGAAAAGGCTCGAATCGGGGTTGCGAATGGCGCGGGCGGATCGACGCCTTAAGGCAACGCGCGTCTCGACGGTCGCGCCTCAGTCCTTCGCCAGCCGCGCCGACAGCTCCGCCGTCGGCGCCTGCCCGTCCTCGAAGCGCTGGCGGTAGACGCCGAGGTTCTCGCGCACCCGCTGGACGTAGTCGCGCGTCTCGTCGAAGGGGATGCGCTCGACCCAGTCGACGGGGTCCGCCCCCTTGCGCGGGTCGCCATAGGCCGCGATCCATTGGGCGACGCGGCCGGGCCCGGCGTTGTAGGCGGCGAACGCGAGTTCGGGCGAACCCGGGATGTCCTCCATCACCTGGCCGAGGAAGGCCGCGCCAAGCTGGGTGTTGAAGGCAGGATCGGCGATGAGGCGCACTTCGTCGTAGGCGACGCCGAGGCGCCGCGCGGTCGAGGCCGCCGTCGAGGGCAGGATCTGCATGAGGCCCTTCGCCCCCGCGCCCGAAGCCGCCCGCCAGACGAACTCGCTCTCCTGCCGCGCGACCGCGTAGACGCTGGCGAGATCGGCCGAATGGGCGAGCGGCAGGAAGGCCGGCACGCCCGACGAGGGGAAGGCCATCGCGTCGAAGGCGTAGCCTCTCAGCATCGCGATCTTGCCGAACTGGACCTCGGTCGCGGCGTCGCCGTGGCGCTTCAAGACCTCGGCCATCGCCGCCATCTGCGGCTCGTCCCGCCAGGTGCGCGCCGCCTCGTAGGCGAGCCCCGCAGCGAGGTCGTCGAGCCCCTCGGCATAGAGCGCCTCGGTCGCGCGCACCGCGTCGTTGCGGTCCTTGCCGTCGGCCGCTGCCGCCGGCGTCCGGAGCGGCAGACGCTTCATGCCGAGCTTGCCGGCGGCGAGCTGGCCGTAATAGGCGACGGGCTGGGTCGCCGCGTTCTCGTAATGCAGCTTCGCCTCGTCGCCGTCGCCGAGCGCGTCGGCGGCGCGTCCCCGCCAGTATTCGGCGCGGGCGATCGAGAGCGGCGTCTCGGCCGCGACCGCCGCGAGCGCGAATCGGTCGGCCGCCTCCTTCGGGTCGCCGAGGAAGCGCAGCGCAATCCAGCCGGCGTGGAACTGCCGGTCGACCTCGTTGGCGCTCTCGTCGGGGCGCGCGGCGCCGGCGCAAAGCGCGAAGGCGAGCTTCGGCTCGTTGAGGTCGAGGAGCGCGCGGGCCACCATCCGCCGCTCGCTCCACCAGCGGTCGGGGCTGACGAGCGCGTCGCGGTCGGCGGGCGCAAGCTGCAGCAGCGAGGCGGCCTCGTACACACGGTTCGCTCGTCTCGCGTCCTGCACGCGGGCGAAGAGGAGCCCGGATCCGACTTCATGGAATCCGGCACGGCCTTGATGAGGGCCGCGCTGAGGGGGCCGCGCGCCGCCGCGTAGCGCGCGTCGGCGAGCTTCGTCTCGTCGGGCCCCGCGAGCGCCGCGGCGCGATAGGCCGCGGCCCAGCTTTCGACGTAGAGAAGCCGGTCGGCGCGGCGCTTGTGATCGGCGAGCGTCAGCACCGGCCCGAACTCGCGCAGGACTTCCGCTTCGGTCCACGGGTCGAGCGTGCTGTCGCGCCAGAGCGCGCGCACCGCCGAGATCGCCCCGTCGATATGGCCGGAGGCGCCGAGGGCCCGGGCGAGCGCCACCTTGCCGGCGCTCGAGGCCGGCGGCTCGGCGGCGAAGAAGGACGAGACGTCGGCGGGCTCGGTCGGGTGGATGAGAAGCTCGGCCTCCTCGCGGCCGCGCAGGTAGCCGTCGCCGGCCCAGCCGGGATGCGCGGTCGCGAAGGCGCTGAGCGCCGTAAACGTCGGGTGCGGATCGCCCCTCAGCGCCGCCCATTCGAGGGCGAGACGGCGGTCGGGGTCGGTCTCGGCTTTCGCCAGCGCCGCGAGGCCCGCAAGGTCGCCCTTGCGCCAGGCGACGGCCGCCGGCGACAGGACCGGCGGCGGAGCGGGCGGCGAGCCGAGGCCGAAGGCGTGCCGGATGAGCGCCGCGACGTCCTCGGCGAGGGTCGCGGCCGCGACATCCACGGCGACGGCCGCCGGCGGCGCGGCGGCCTGGGTATCGGCCGGCGCGGGCGGGGTGGGGCTGGCGGCGGGTTCAGCCGGCCGGCCGCGGTCGCCGTCGTCCCGGCGCTCGAGCCAGGCGAAACCGCGCTTCAGGAGCATCGAAAGGTCGAGCCCGTCGGCGGGCTTGTCGGCCGGCTTCGCCTCCAGTTTGGCGATCGGCGCCGGCTCGCGGAACTCGGGCGCACGGTCCGTCTGCCACGGCTTGCCGAACCGCGCGTGCTCGAGCGAGGCGGCGGCGACGATGGCGGCGACGGAGGCGAGAAACGCGGCGGAAGGCCCAATCCTCATGCGAAAGCGTCCTTCGCAGCGAGGATGGAGCGAGTTTGTTGACGAATCGTTAACCCTTCCCCCGGCGCCTGTTTTCCCTTTCGCGCGGGGGCCCGCGGGTCTATGTGTCTCGCCCGGCCGGCGGATCGCCGCGCGGCCGTCCGATCGATGGACAGAGGGCAATGAGAGAACGGGCGAAGTTCCACGGCTCGATGCCCGCGCTGGTCACCCCCTTCAGGGACGGCGCGGTCGACGAACAGGTCTTCAGGGCGCTGGTCGACTGGCAGATCGCGTCCGGGTCGCACGGCCTCGTGCCCTGCGGAACGACCGGCGAAAGCCCGACCTTGACCCACGAGGAGCACCGCCGCGTCGTCGACATCTGCATCGACGAGGCGCGCGGCCGGGTGCCGGTGATCGCCGGAGCGGGCTCCAACAACACGGCCGAAGCGATAGCGCTCGCCCGCCACGCCGAGCGCGCCGGCGCCGACGCGGTGCTCGTCGTCACCCCTTACTACAACAAGCCTACCCAGGAAGGACTCTACCAGCACTTCAAGGCCATCAACGACGCCATCGGCATTCCCATCATCATCTACAACATTCCGCCCAGAAGCGTCATCGACATGTCCGTCGAGACCATGAAGCGCCTGGCGGACCTGGCGAACATCGTCGGCGTCAAGGACGCAACGGGAGACGTCGGCAGGGTGTCGCGCCAGCGCCACGCGATTGGGGCGGACTTTATGCAGCTTTCGGGCGAAGATATGACCGCGCTCGCCGCAATGGCCGCCGGCGGCCACGGTTGCATCTCGGTGACCGCCAATGTGGCGCCCGAACTCTGCTCGCAGCAGATGGAGGCGGTGTTCAAGGGCGACTGGGACCACGCGCTCAAGTTGCAGGACCGGCTCGCGCCGCTGCACGCCGCGATCTTCCTCGAACCCGGCGTCAACGGGACCAAATACGCCCTGAGCGTGCTCGGGCGCGCCCGCGACGAAACCCGCCTGCCGCTTCTGCCAGTGAAAGAGACGACCGAGACCGCCATCCGGCGCGCGCTCGTTCACGCCGGGCTCCTGAACGCCTGAGCGCCGCAGGGGCGCGCGTCGAAAGCGCGCCCCACGGCCGGGGCTGACCCGCGATGGCAGAAAAGGATCCGCCCAACTTCAAGGTTGTCGCCGACAACCGCCGAGCCCGCTACGATTACGAGCTCGGCGAGACGTTCGAGGCCGGCATCATGCTGACCGGCCCCGAGGTCAAGTCGCTGCGCACCGGCAAGGCGACCATCGCCGAAAGCTACGCCTCCGTCGACCGTAACGGCGAGGCGATCCTCTACAACGCCAACATTCCGGAATACCTGCAAGCCAACCGCTTCAACCACGAGCCGAAGCGGCCGCGAAAGCTCCTGCTTCACGCCAAGGAGATCGCCCGGCTGGCCAAGGGGGTCGAGCGCGAGGGCATGACGATCGTCGCCTTGCGCATCTATTTCAACGCCAGGGGCCGCGCCAAGATCGCCCTCGCGCTCGGGCGCGGCAAGAAGCTGCACGACAAGCGCGAGACCGAGAAGGCGCGCGACTGGAACCGCGACAAGTCGCGCCTCATGCGGGAGCGGGGGTAGCCCCTTCTCCCGCATACCTCGCCCTCACCCTGCCCTCTCCCGCGAACGGGAGAGAGTTCGCCATTACCCCGCCGCCTTCAGCGCCTGATCGAGGTCGGCGAGGATGTCGTCGATGTGCTCGATGCCGATCGACAGGCGCACGTAGCCCTCCGACACGCCGGTCGCGAGCTGGTCCTCGGGCGTCAACTGCGAGTGCGTCGTGGTCGCCGGGTGGATGGCGAGCGAGCGGGCGTCGCCGATGTTGGCGACGTGGTAGAGAAGCTTCAGCGCGTCGATGAACGTCTTGCCCGCCTCCTTGCCGCCCTTGATCTCGAAGCCGACAAGGCCGCCCTCGCCGCCCTTGAGGTACTTCTCCGCCCGCCGGCGCGCCTCGCCCTTCTGTTGCGACGGATGGATGACCTTCGTCACCTCGGGACGCTTGGCGAGCCACGCCGCGACGGCGGACGCGTTCGCCGAATGGCGCTCGATCCGCAGAGGCAGCGTCTCGACGCCCTGAAGCGTCAGGAAGGCGTTGAACGGCGACATCGCCGAGCCGAGGTCGCGCAAAAGCGTCACCCGCGCCTTGATGATGTAGGCGATCGGCCCGAGCGGCTTCACCGCCTCCGTCCAGATCGCGCCGTGGTAGCTCGGATCGGGCGTGTTCAGCGCCGGCTGGCGGCCTTTATGGTCCTCCCACGGGAACGTGCCGCTGTCGACGAGCAGTCCGCCGATCGAGGTGCCGTGCCCGCCGAGGTACTTGGTCGAGGAATAGACGATGATCGCCGCGCCGTGGTCGAACGGCCGGGTCAGGATCGGCGCTGCGGTGTTGTCCATGATGAGCGGAATGCCGAAGCGCTTGCCGATCGCCGCCACTTCCGCGATCGGGAAGGCGATCAGCTTCGGGTTCGGCAGCGTCTCGGCATAATAGGCGCGGGTTTTGTCGTCGGTCGCCCGGGCGAAGTTCTCCGGATCGTCCGGGTTGACGAAGCGCACCTCGATCCCCTGATCCTTCATCGTGTTGGCGAAGAGGTTCCACGTACCGCCGTAGAGGTCGGTCGAGGAGACGACGTTGTCGCCGGCGCGCGCAAGGTTCTGGATCGCAAACGCCGACGCCGCCTGCCCGCTCGCGAGCGCCAGCGCGCCCACGCCCCCTTCGAGCGCGGCCACGCGCTTCTCGAGCACGTCGTTGGTCGGGTTCATGATGCGGGTGTAGATGTTGCCGAGTTCCTTCAGCGCGAACAGGTTTGCCGCGTGCTCGGCGCTCTGAAACTGGTAGGAGGTCGTCTGATAGATCGGCACCGCGACCGCGCCGGTCGCCGGATCGGCGCGCCAGCCGGCGTGCAAGGCAAGCGTTTCAGGTTTTTGGGACATGATGTTCCTCCGAGGGACCCGCTCCGGAAGCGGCTGCCGGGCATATTCCAGTAAGCCGGTAGACTATTGTCCATAGCCATTTCCCTGCCGCCGCACAAGGCGCCCGCGGAGGTCGAGAGAGCTGCTCTCGCGCGGCCACTCCCATCGAACGCCGCCTCGTGTATTCTCAGCCCGGGCCCGGCGACGAAGTCGCCCGAGGCGATCAGTGCGGATGGGAGGGGGGGTCATGAGCGACGACAAGGTTCTCGTCAGTCACGAACAGGCGCGGCGGTTTCACCTCCCCCATTCGCATCTCAAATCGGTCTTCGGCGGCGACTGGTTCGGTTTGAAGGCCGAGGGCTTCGCCCGGTTCTTCGGCACCCCGACCTTCCTGATCGCCCAGACGCTCATCGTCGCGGTCTGGATCCTGGTGAACGTCGTCGGATGGACGCAGTTCGACGTCTATCCGTTCATTCTCCTCAACCTCGCCTTCTCGACCCAGGCCGCTTACGCCGCGCCGCTCATTCTGCTCGCCCAGACCCGGCAGGCCGACCGCGACAAGGCGATGAGCGTTGCCGACGCACAGCACCGCGAGGAGCTTCACCAGATCAACGAGGACCGCCAGCAGCAGATGCAGAAGCAGTCCGGACTGATGTTCGACATGCTGCAGCAGAACACGTCGCTTACCGAGACGGTCGAGAAGCTCCTGCGTCAGAACACCGAACTGACCGAGACCGTGAGCACGCTCGTCCGGCGCATCGAGACGATGACCGCCGAAGTTCATAGCCGGATCGCCAAAGCCGCGCCCTGACCGAACGGAGAAACCTCCCCTTGAAGCTCATGGCGTTCGTCCTCGCAGGCGCGCTTGTCGCGCTCGCCCGATCCGCGCTCGCCGCCGACCCGCATCCGCCGCAGATCGCGGTCTCCTTTCTCAACGAGCCGGGTCCGCTCGTGCAGGACGGAGCGACCAAAATCGTCTACGAGATGGCGCTCACGAACTTCGTCGACAGCCGTTACGTCATCGACAAAGTCGAGGCGCGGGCGGGCGAGACGACCGCGACGTTCGACGCGGCGGCGCTTCCCCCATGATGATGCACTTCGATCAGCGCGGCGCCGAGAAGCCAGCTCCGGACACACGAACGCTCGAGGGCGGGCGCGCGGCGGTCGTCTTCCTTATGCTCGACCTCGGCAGGGCGAAGGCGCCGGCGACGATCGCGCATCGGATCACGGTGATCGACGACAAGGGCGAGACGCATGTCGTCGAGCCCGCGCCGCTCGCGGTGTCGCAAGCAGATCCGATCGTCGTCGCGCCGCCGCTGCGCGGAACCTGGATCGCCGGCGATTCGGTCAGCAACGGCAAGGACGCCGCCCACAGGCGCGCCATTCTCATCGAGAACGGCAGGCCCTACATCGCCCAGCGCTACGCCATCGATTTCGTCCAGGTCCGAACCGTCGACGGCAAGAGCGAGACATGGAAAGGCCCCGAGGACCAGAACGCCAGCTACTTCTGCTATGACCAGCCGGTCTACAGCGTCGCCGACGGCAAGGTCGTCGATGCGACCGACGGCATGGCCGAGAACGTCCCTCACTCCGGCAAGCATGCCGAGCCGATTGGTTTCGACAACGCCGGCGGCAATCACGTCGTCGTCGAGATCGCGCCGCATCGCTACGCTTTCTATGCGCATATGCGGCCGGGCACAGTCAGGGTGAAGGTCGGGGACCAGGTGCATGCGGGCGATCTTATCGGCCATGTCGGCAACACCGGCAGTTCGGAGGAGCCGCACCTGCATTTCCACATCGACGACGAGCCGTCCTTTCTCGCCGGCCAGGGCGTCCCCTATGTGTTCGCAAACGGCCTCGCGAGCGGCCCGGTCGAAGCCGACGTCGCGGCGCCCGAAGCCATCACCTTCGGCGCGATCGGACCGCAGAAGCCGTTCGTCGACGACTACCCGGCCGAGAACGCGCTCGTCACGTTCGAGTGATTGCTCGACCCTGAAAGCCGCAGCCGGCTCGGCCATGGGCACGGCGCATTTTTCAAGATTGCCTGTCGCCCGGAGATTGCATCCACTCTCGAGGCGGACATGGCGAAAGCACGTTAATGCGGCGCTGATCGAGGCGCTCCCACGCCTGGGCCTGTGATCCGGAAGAGCGGATTGCTTCCGCGAGATCGCGCACAGAAACAAAACGCTCACGGCGGCGTTACTCGAAACCCGCCGGCTCGTCCGAGCCGTCGTTTCACTGTGCCCGTTTGCATCGGTTGGACCGCGTTCGCGCGCGGTCGACTGCCTCGGGCCGGGACCGGAGGCTTCGATGTTCCTACACCGCAAAGAACTGATCCAGCCCGTCAACGTCGGGGTTCCGAATGCTCGCTTCGGAACCTATCTCCTCGAGCAGTTCGGCGGCGCGACAGGGGAACTAACGGCCGCACTGCAATATTGGGTGCAGTCGTTCCATGTCGAGAACGCCGCCATCCGCGACATGCTTCAGGACATCGCGATCGAGGAGTTCAGCCACCTGGAAATGGTCGGGAAGCTGATCGCGCAACACACCAGCAAGCTCGAGGCGGAATCGGTTCACGACGCTCCCCTCTTCAAGATCAAGGGCGGCGGCCCGCATTTCCTCGACAGTCAGGGCAGTTGCTGGACGGCCGCCTACATCCAGGAGGGCGGCAATGTCGTTCGCGACCTGCGGGCGAACATTTCGGCTGAGGCCGGCGCCCGGCAAACCTACAAGTCGCTGATGAAAGCCTGCGATGACGAGGACACCAAGAAAACTCTCCATCACCTTCTGACGCGCGAGATCACGCACGCGAACATGTTCATGAAAGCCCTCGATCAGATGGGCAAGCTCGACGATCCGTATTTCGGCAACGTTCCCCCGGACGAGACGGTCAAGCTCGTCTTCAATCTCTCTCAGGGCCAGGACGCCCGAGGTCCCTGGAACGAGGAGCCCGCCTTCGACTACGTCAAGAACCCGGAGCCGGAGGGGGGATTTCCGCCCGCGCCCATAAACGTGGACGACGAGGGTCACAAGGCCGGGACGAGTAAGCTTAGATCGGACGCCAAAGCTCGATAGACGCCCTGTCGAGTCCAGCGGTCAGGCGAGCGCCACACGGCGACGCCTGAACCGTCGTTGCTTCCCTAAGCCAGAACTCCGGGCGGGCGGAACGACCGCTCGCCCGCGCGTTTCGGACCCAGCAGCGCGCCGCGCCCGATCAGGGCAGGGGCGGGATGCGCAGCACCTGTCCCGGATAGATCTTGTCCGGATGCGACAGCATCGGGCGGTTGGCCTCGAAGATCACGTTGTACTTGTCGCCCTTGCCCTTGCCATACTCCCGCTCGGAAATCGCCCAGAGGGTGTCGCCGCTCTTGACCGTGTAGAATTTGGAATCCGCCGACGCCTGCGCCGGTTTGATGTCGTTCTGCACCGTCTGGACGCCCTTGGTGTTACCGAGCGCGATGGCGATCTTCTCCGCCTCTTCGGTCGACTTCGCCGTTCCCGAAACCTTGACCTTGTCGCCATCGACCTCGACCTTGACGTTCGAGTGGTCGAGGCCGTGCTTGTCGAGTTCCTTCTTGAGTTCGTCCGCCGGCGCGGCCTTCGCATCGCTCGCGCCGAAGATCGACGCTCCGGCATTCTTGATAAAGCTGATCAGTCCCATCGTGTTTTCCTTTCGTCAGCCGTCCGTCGGGGCCGCCGCACCAAAAGGGCGCCCTCCCCAGGGCCCGCGCATCATTCCCGAACCGCAGACTGCCGGCAAGTCCAGAAACGGACCGGCGAAAGCAAATCGGCCGAAGGCGCCGCAGAGCGGGCTGCAACCAGGCCGCGAACCCGAAAAAGCCGCAATCTGAGGCCATGGTCCGATGGTCGAGTTGTTCCGAAAGCGCGTTAGCTTCCCTGAAGCGACCGGCCTGTTTTCTTCGACATCGATGACCAACCCGGCCGGCGCACTTGCGCCGGGCCTCGCGCTCGCCGAGCAGACGTAAGGACTTTTCTATGCAAGATGGAACCGTGAAGTGGTTCAACGCCCAGAAGGGCTATGGCTTCATTCAGCCGGATGGGGGCGGCGCCGACGTCTTCGTCCACATCAGTGCGGTCGAACGCGCCGGCATGAACGATCTGACCGAGGGCCAGAAGGTCAGCTACGAGATCGTCAAGGACAAGCGGTCCGGAAAGTCGAGCGCCGGCAATCTGAAGGCCGCCGCCGCTTAAGAACCCGCGCTTGCCTGGGCCATCCAGGAAAAGCCGCCGCGCCCGCCGCGGCGGCTTTGTCGTTTCAGCCTCCCCCGCAGCCTTGCCCCGGCGCCGGCGATGTCTGGAGACACGCCCTGCCTCTCTGCTATAGCCGGGACCGGCCAGCGCGATTCCGGACGCCCCTTATGAAAGACCCCTATGAGGTTCTCGGCGTCGCCAAGACGGCGACCCCCGAGGAGATCCGCAAGGCCTACCGGCAGCTCGCCAAGAAGCTGCACCCCGACCTGAACCCGGGCGACAAGCGCGCCGAGGAGCGGTTCAAGGAGGTTTCGGGCGCGAACGACCTCGTTTCCGACCCCGACAAGCGCCGCCGCTACGACGCCGGCGAGATCGACGCCTCCGGCGCCGAGAAGGCGCCGCCGCAGGGACGCTATTACCGCGAATACGCCGGCGGCGCGGGCAATCCTTACGAGAACGCCGGCGGCTTCGCCGATTTCGCCGATGGCGACGATCTCTTCGCCGACCTCCTGCGCCGCAGCCAGGAGCAGGCGCGCGAGCGGATGCGGCGCGCCCCCGGCGCCGATCTCCACTACGAACTGCACGTCGCCTTTCTCGATGCGGTCAACGGCGCAACTCGCACCATCACCCTGCCCCAGGGCGGCACGCTCGACGTGACGATTCCCGGAGGCGTCGAGGGCGGTCAGGTGCTGCGCCTGCGCGGCAAGGGCGCGCCCAGCGCCGGCGAAGGGCCGCCCGGGGACGCGCTCGTGCAGATCGTGGTCGAGCCCCATCGGTATTTCACCCGCGAAGGCGACGACATTCACGTCGAGTTGCCGATCAGCGTGAAGGAGGCCGCACTCGGAGGCGAAGTCCGGACGCCGACGACGACCGGCAGCGTGATGCTCAAGATCCCGAAGCTCTCGAACACCGGCGACGTTCTGCGGCTGAGGGGCAAGGGCGTGAAGGCGAAGACGGGCGCCGGCGACGAACTGGTCAGGCTCAAGGTCGTCATGCCGAAGGAGCCGGACGCCGCGCTCAATTCTTTTCTCGCCGGCTGGACGCCGCCCGCGTCCTACGACCCGCGCAAGGAGATGTGAGCCATGATCAGCGAGCGGGATTTCCTTCAGCGCGCCCACCTCGACGAGGCGACGCTAGAAGTCTGGATCAGCGAATCGTGGATCTCCCCCGACCGCACGGCGGCGGAGCGGGCCTTCACCGAGATGGACCTCGCACGCGCCAACTTCATCCGCGACCTCAAGGACAACATGGGCGTGAACGAGCCGGGTCTCGACCTCATCCTCCACCTCGTCGACCAGATGCATGGGTTGAGGCGCGCGCTCGCCGAGGCGCTGAAGAAGAGAGGCTGAGGGTTTCACCACAAAGATCACGAAGGCGCTCTTTGTGACCCTTCGTGTCATTGTGGTGAAATCTGTCGCTTCGTCCCATACTCATCAGCCCTCCAGGAGCTGAGCCCATGCGCGTCGCAGCCTCATTGTCTTTTCTCGCCGCTCTCGCCCTCGCCTCCCCCGTCCTCGCCGACGAACCCTTGCCGAAAAGCGGCGCGGCGAAGCTCGCGGCCTATTCGGTCTGCCGCTCGCTCGCGATCGTTGACATGGGGCCGGTCGGTTCGAACTCGTCGGCCGAATGCAGCGGCATCGTGAAGACGCGCGACGGCGCGAAGCTGCTCGACAACCTCGCCATCCGCTGCCTCGAAGAGGCGAAGGCGAGGCCCGAGGGTTACGCCTTCACCGGGACCTGCGTTCAGACCGACGGCGACGGCGACAAGCTCTTCATGACCTACGTCGGACCCGAGGGCGGCGACATCGCGCTCCTCGGCGGCACAGGCAAGTACATGGATGTTTCGGGCAAGGGGACGTGGAGCGTCGCCGACGCGCCCGGCAACACGGCGGAGAATTTCTCCTTCACGCTGACCTACGACGTCACCTGGACGACGAAGGAGAAGTGAGCCGCGTCGCTGCGACGTCATGCGTTCGCCGTTCTCGAAGGCTATTGAGCGGGCCCTCTCCAACGGAGCCGGCATCATGTCGACGACGCCCCGCCCGGCGCAGATCATCCCCTATCTCTTCTACCGCGACGTGCCCGCCGCGCTCGCCTTCCTGACGCGCGCCTTCGGCTTCAGGGAGGAGATGCGCCATGCGACTCCGAGCAGCGGCCTGCACGCGGAGGCTTCGCCTGAAGGCCAGATCGTCATGCTCGGCCAGGCCGGCGCCGGCCACGGCCTGAAGACGCCGGCCGACGTCGGCGGCGCGACGATGGGCGTGTTCATCTATCTCGACGGCGTCGATCAGCACTACGAACGGGCGAAGGCCGCAGGCGCCGAGATCGTCCACCCGCCGAAGGAGGCGCCTTACGGCCGCAACTATTGGGCCAACGACCCCGAAGGCCATCCCTGGTTCTTCACCGAGCCGCCGAAGGCCGGATAGCCCTTTGTGACGACCTCGACCGATCGCTTCGCCAGGGGCGCTCGCTTAAAACCTCGGGCCGGCGAAGGGATGGCTGCTCGACAATCCGCCGTCGACCGGGAACGCCTGACCCGTGACATAGGAACTCTCGTCGCTCGCGAGGAAGAGCGCCATCGCGGCGATCTCTTGCGGCTGTCCTGCTCGCCGCAACGGATTGAGCTGGCCGATCTTGTGGTCGCTGCCCCGCTCGCGCGCCCGGTCGAAGATGGGTTTCGTCATGCCGGTTTCGATCAGTCCGGGACAGACCGCATTCACCCGCACGCCCGTGCCGGCGAGCGCGCTTGCCGCGCTCTGCGCGAGGCTCACGACCCCCGCCTTGCTCGCGCCATAGGCGGCGCCTCCCGCGTTGGCGCGCAAGGCCGCGACCGACGCCGTCAGCACGATCGAACCGCCGCCTCTCGCGATCATCGGCGGCGCCCCATGCTTGATGGCGAGGAACGGCCCGATCAGATTGATGCGCAGGATTTCGGTCCATTGCTCGACCGTCTGATCGAAAAGCGGCGTCATGCCGCCGCTGACCCCGGCGTTCGCATAGATTGCGTCGATCGCCCCGAAGGCCTCCAGCGCGCGCGTCACAGTCGCCTTGACCGCCGCCTCGTCGCCGGCGTCGGCGACATGCGCCAGCGCTTCGCCCCCTGCGCGCGTGGCCTCGGCGATCGTCTCGCGGAGCCCCGCAGGCTCGCGATCGACCGCCAGCACCCGCGCTCCCTCGCGGACGAATGCGACGACGCTTGCGCGCCCGATGCCGCTCGCCGCGCCTGTCACGATCGCCGTCTTGTCGCGCAACCGGTCCATGCGATGTCCTTCCTATGCGATCTTGCGTCGGCCCCCTCACGCCGGTCAATTCAGATGGCTTGAAGCCTTCATCCGCCCTGCTTCCCCCACCCTCCCCCGGTCGGCGTCACAATCTCGATCGCCTCGCCCGCCTCGACGCTCGTCTCGGCCGAGCCCGGCAAAATCTCGATCCGCCCGTCATTGCGGCGCACGGAGTTGCGGCCGAGTTCTCCCGGTTCGCCGCCGGCCATGCCGGCGTTCGCAACCTTGCGATGGCCGCTCAGCACCGCGACGCGCATCGCTTTGAGAAAACGGATGCGGCGCAGCGTCCCGTCGCCCGCGCTCCACGTTCCCTTCCCGCCCGAGCCGCGGCGGATGTGAAAGTCCTCGAGCACGACCGGGAAGCGGCTCTCGAGGATCTCGGGGTCGGTCAGGCGCGAATTCGTCATGTGCGTGTGCACCGCGGCCGCCCCGTCGAAGCCGGGGCCGGCCGGCGCCCCCGAGCAGATGGTCTCGTAGTATTGATACGTCTCGTCGCCGAAGGTGAGGTTGTTCATCGTGCCCTGCGCGGAACCCAGCGCGCCAAGCGCCGCAAACAGCGTGTCCGTCACCGCCTGCGACACCTCGACGTTGCCCGCCACCACCGCCGCTGGATACTTTGGCGACAGCATCGAGCCCTCCGGCAGCACGACGCGGATCGGCTTGAGGCACCCCGCGTTCATCGGAATGTCGTCGTCCACCATCACCCGGAACACGTAGAGCACTGCGGCGCGGGTGACGGGTTCAGGCGCGTTGAAATTCGTCGGCTGCTGCGGCGACGTGCCGGTGAAGTCGACCGTCGCCTCGCGCCGCCCGCGATCGACCGTGATCCTGACCCTGATCACGGCGCCCTGGTCGGTGATCTGCTCAGCCTCGCTGTCGGCCAGCCGGTCGATGACGCGGCGCACGCTCTCTTCGGCGTTGTCCTGCACGTGGCCCATATAGGCCTCGACCGTCTCGAGGCTGAAATGCTCGACCATGCGGCGGATCTCGCGCGCGCCCTTCTCGTTCGCCGCAATCTGCGCCTTGATGTCGTTGACGTTCTGGGTCGGGTTGCGCGCCGGCCACGGCCCGCTCGTCAGAAGCGCGACGAGGTCGCGCTCGCGAAAGCGCCCGCGGTCGACGACGAGGAAATTGTCGATATAGATCCCCTCTTCGTGAATGGTCGTAGCCAGCGGCGACATGGAGCCCGGCGCGACGCCGCCGATGTCGGCGTGATGGCCCCTCGACGCGACCCAGAAGAGGATCGCTTCGCCGCGATCGTCGAAGACGGGCGTGCAGACGGTGACGTCGGGCAGATGCGTGCCCCCGTTATAGGGCGCGTTCAGCGCGAACACGTCGCCGGGCCGGATGCGTCCCGTATTCTCGTGGATGATCGTCTCGACCGAGCGGTCCATGGAGCCCAGATGCACCGGCATGTGCGGCGCGTTGGCGACGAGCCGGCCCTCGCGGTCGAACAAGGCGCAGGAGAAGTCGAGCCGCTCCTTGATGTTGACCGAATAGGCGGTGTTCTGGAGCGTGACGCCCATCTGCTCGGCGATCGACATGAAGAGGTTGTTGAAGATTTCGAGCATCACCGGATCGGCCGCGGACCCGATCGCCGTCCGCTTCGGCGCAGGGTTTGCGCGGGTCATGACGACATGATTCTTCGGCGTAATCGCGGCGCGCCATCCCTCTTCGACGACGATCGTCTGGTGCGGCTCGATGACGAGCGCCGGCCCTTCGACCGTCGCGCCGGCCGGCAGCGCCTGGCGCAGATAGACGCCGGCCTCGCGCCACGCCCCCTTGGAGAAGAAGCGCGTGCGGAGGGCTGCCTTCGCGTCAACGTCGCCGCCGGGATCGCGCTTCCGCGCCCGTTCGGCGAACCGCGCGGCCCCGCCGACCGCCTCGGCGGAAACGGCTTCGATCACGAGCGGCTTCGTCCGGTCGAGAAAGCCGAACCGGCTCCTGTGCGCCGCCTCGAAGGCGCGCCGCATCGCGGCCGCCGATCCGAGCGCGACCTCGATCGTCGTGTCGGACCCGGCGTAGCGCAAATGCGCGCGCCGCCGAACCCTGACGCCGGCGCGCTCGACCCCCTGCCCCGCCACTTCCTCGATCGCGCTTCTTGCGAGCCGGTCGGCGACGGGGCCGACTCTGGCGGGCGCGCCCGCGTCGAGCGGCTCGTCCACCCCTTGCGCCCGCTCCGCGGCGATGTCGGCGAGGCCCATGCCGTAGGCCGAGAGGAGCGACGACATGGGGTGGATGAGCACCGTCGAAATCATGAGCGCGTCCGCGACGTCGCAGGCGTGCTGGCCGCCCGCGCCGCCGAAGCAGTTCAGCGCGTAGCGCGTCACGTCATAGCCGCGGGCGACCGAGATCGTCTTGATGGCGTCGGCCATCCTGGCGACGGCGATGGCGAGGAAGCCGTCGGCGACCGCCTCGGGCGCACGTCCGTCGCCGATCTCTCCCGCCAGCGCCGCGAATTTTTCGCGCACGATTCCGGCGTCGAGCGGCGCGTCGCCATTCGGCCCGAACACTTTTGGGAAGAGATCGGGAATGAGCTTGCCGGTCATCAGATTGGCGTCGGTGACAGCGAGCGGCCCGCCGCGCCGATAGGCGGCCGGTCCCGGATCGGCGCCGGCCGAGTCGGGCCCGACGCGATAGCGCGCGCCGTCGAAATGCAGGATCGAGCCGCCGCCGGCGGCGACGGTGTGGATCCGCATCATCGGCGCGCGCATCCGCACCCCCGCCACCTCCGTCTCGAAGGCGCGCTCGAACTCCCCGTCGAAATGCGCGACGTCGGTCGACGTGCCGCCCATGTCGAAGCCGATGACGCGGGAGAAGCCCGCGCTCCTCGCCGTTCGCGCCATCGCCACGACGCCGCCCGCCGGACCGGAGAGGATCGCATCTTTGCCGGCGAAGAGGCCGGCCGAGGTGAGGCCGCCCGACGACATCATGAACATGAGCCGCGCCCCCGTGCGTTCGACGTCGAGCGCCCGCGAGACGCGCGCGACATAGCGCGCGAGGATCGGCGTCAGATAGGCGTCGACCACCGTCGTGTCGCCGCGCCCGACAAGTTTGATCAGCGCCGAGCACTTGTGGCTCTCAGACACCTGCGCGAAACCGACGTCGCGCGCGATCGCGCCCACCATCCGCTCGTGCGCCGGATAGCGCCAGGCATGCATGAGGACGATCGCGACCGCGTCGAATCTCTCGGCCCGCGCGGAGAGAAGCGCGCTGCGGACTGCGTCCGGGTCGGGCGCGGCCTCGATGGTTCCGTCCGCGAGCACCCGCTCGTCGATCTCGACGACGGCGGAATAGAGCTCATCGGGCTTGACGATCCGGCGGGCGAAAATCTTCGGCCGTGCCTGGTAGCCGATCTCCAGCGCGTCGCGGAAGCCGCGCGTTGTGACAAGCAGCGTCCGTTCGCCGCGCCGCTCGAGGAGCGCATTGGTCGCGACCGTCGTCCCCATCTTCACGGCCCGGACAGCGCCTGCCGGGATCGGCTCTCCCGCGGCGAGATCGAGAAAACGGCGGATCGCCTCGACCGCGGCGTCCTCGTAGAGCGGGCTTTCGGAGAGAAGCTTGGCGGCGCCGAGGCGCCCGGACGGGTCCCGCCCGATGACGTCGGTGAACGTGCCTCCGCGATCGATCCAGAAGTCCCATCCCCGCTTCGTCTTCACGTCTGCTTGAACCTCGCTTGCGCCGGCGCTTTGCCGCGACCCTACGAAACGCCCTATGATCGGCGCAACAGGAGGCATGCCCATGGAGCAGCAGGGGGTCGGCGCCCGAGGGCTGACGATCCGCGCCGTCGAGCCCGGCGACGAGCGCGCCTGGCTGCCGCTCTGGCAGGGCTATCTGCGCTTCTACAAGGCCGCGATCCCCGAGGAGGCCACGCGCGTCGCCTGGTCGCGGCTTCTCGATCCGGCCGAGCCGATGCATGCGGCCCTCGCCTGGTCCGGCCCTGACGCGGTCGGGATGGTCCACTGGATCACCCATCGCTCGACCTGGACGATCGGCGACTATTGCTATCTTCAGGATCTCTTCGTCGCGCCCGGCGCGCGCGGCGGCGGAATCGGCCGCGGCCTGATCGAGCATGTCTACGGCGACGCGGCGGCGCGCGGCTGCCCGCGGGTCTACTGGCTCACCCACGAGACGAACCGCGACGCGATGGCGCTCTACGACCGGATCGCCGAGCGCTCCGGGTTCGTCCAGTATCGCAAGGCGATGCCGTAGGCCGGCCCGCCCGCACAATCGCCAAACTCGGGGAGCCCAATCGGATACCCCAGCCCCTCTCCCGCATGCAGGAAAGGGGAGACACGGAGCATTCGATGATCGAAGCCGGCACGAAAGACCATCCCATCACGATCGAGCCGATCGCCGGCCGCGTCCGCGTCGTCTGGCGCGGGCGGACGGTCGGCGAGACGACGCGGGCGCTCGAACTCAGGGAGGCCGGCTACAAACCCGTCGCCTACATTCCGCGCGCCGACGTCGACATGGCCTGCCTTGAACGCACCGATCGCGTCACGACATGCCCCTACAAGGGCGACGCCAACTACTATTCGCTCGCGAGCCGCGAAACGAACGATGACAACGCGGTCTGGACCTACGAGCATCCGAAAGCGGACGTCGGCGCGATCGCCGGTCATCTCGCCTTCTATCCGAACCGGGTCGAGATCGAGCGGGAGGACGCATGAGCGTCAGCGGCAGGACGATCCTCGTCACCGGCTCGACCGACGGCGTCGGGCGCTGGCTGGCGCTGCGCCTCGGCGGCGAAGGCGCGCGCGTCCTCGTTCACGGCCGCGATGCGGCGCGCGGGGCCGAGGTCGTGGCCGACATCGCGGCGAAGGGCGGCAAGGCGACGTTCCTTCAGGCCGATCTCGCCTCGCTCGCGGAGGTTCGCAAGCTCGCCGATGCGATCAGACGCGAGACCGACGGCCTCGAAGTCCTCGTCAACAACGCGGGGCTCGGCACGGCGGGCGGCAGGCGCGAGACGAGCGCCGACGGCTACGAACGGGTCTTCGCGGTGAATTATCTCGCGGGCTTCCTGCTCACGCGCCTCCTTCTGCCCGTGGTCGAGGCGCGCGCGCCGTCGCGCATCGTCAACGTCTCCTCGCTCGGCCAGCAGGCGATCGATTTCTCCGACGTGATGCTGACCCGCGGCTATAGCGGCGTGCGCGCCTATTGCCAGAGCAAGCTGGCGCAGATTCTCTTCACCATCGATCTCGCCGAGGAGCTCAAAGGCCGCGGCGTGACGGTCAACGCCCTGCACCCGGCGACCTACATGGACACGACCATGGTGCGGCTCTCCGGCGCGGCGCCGATCAGCACGGTCGACGAGGGCGGCGAAGCAATCCTGCGGCTTGTCGCCTCGCCCGACGTCGCCGAAACGACCGGGCGCTTCTTCAACGGCCAGCGCGAAGGCCGGCCGGACGCACAGGCCGCCGACGCCGAAGCGCGCCGACGCCTGAGGCGCCTGAGCTTCGAGCTTGTCGGAATGGCCGATCCGGCGCGGTAGCGCCTTTGGGCTCGTCATTGCGAGCGTAGCGAAGCAATCCACGGCCGCGCCCGGCATGGATTGCTTCCTCGCTCCGCTCCTCGCAAGGACGCATTCAGGCGCCGCTACTTGCTCCCCGAATAGCTCACCCGCCAGATCGAGCCGCTTTCGTCGTCGGTGACGAGGAGCGCGCCGTCCTTCGTCACCGCGACGCCGACCGGCCGTCCCCAGACGTCGCCGTCGTCGGTGACGAAACCGGTGAGGAAATCCTCATAGACCCCCGTCGGCCGCCCGCCCCTGATCTCCAGCTTCACGACCTTGTAGCCGGTGCGCTTGGCGCGGTTCCACGAGCCGTGAAAGGTCACGAAGGCCTGTCCCCGATCCTCGGCCGGAAAGGCGTCGCCCTCGTAGAAGGCAAGCCCGAGCGGCGCGGAATGGGGCTGGAAGAGCACCTCCGGAACGGTCACGCGGCGCGCGAGATCGGGCCGCTCGCCCTTGTGGCGCGGGTCGGCGTGACCGCCGATGTAGTACCACGGCCAGCCATAGAAGGCGCCGTCTGCGACCCGGGTCGCGTAGTCTGGCGGCAGGTTGTCGCCCATCCCGTCGCGCTCGTTGACGACGCACCAGAGCGCGCCGCCGGACGGCTCGACCGCGAGCCCCGAGCAGTTGCGCAGGCCCGTGGCATAGACGCGCTTGGCCGCGCCGTCGGGAGCAAAGGCGAGGACGTCGGCGCGGTCCTCCTCCTCGCTCATGGAAGCGCCGAGCGGCGCGCCGTCCGCCGCGGCGGAAGCGATCGGGGAAACGTCGTCCGCGTCGTTGCTCGCCGATCCGACGGAAACGAACATCGTCTTGCCGTCCTGCGCAAAAGCGATGTCGCGCGTCCAGTGATTGCCGCCCGCCGGAAGACGCGAGACGACGACTTCCGCCGGCCCGGACGCTACGAGATCGCCGCTCCGGTAGGCAAACCGCACGACAGACCCTTCCGTTGCGACATAAACGAAGCGCGGCTCGGGGCCTGGCGGATAGAACGCGATCCCGTAGACGCGCGGCAGGCCCGAGGCGAAGACCTGCGGCTCGACACGCGCCCCGCTCGCCTTGTCGAGGCGAAGCGTTAGCACCCGCCCGGCCGCGCTCTCGGCCACGAACACGTCGCCGTTCGGCGCCGTCCGGATCGCGCGCGGGGTCGCCAGTCCGGAAGCGACGAGGTCCACCGCGAAGCCGGAAGGAACCTGCGGAAGCGCGCCCGGCGGCCGCGCCGCGCGCCCGGGCGGGTTCGCGGTCGAGCGGGTCGCGTAGGGCTCGGGGAGATCGGCGGGGGCGATCAGCCGGCGGACGCCCGGCGCGTCTGTGCGCCAGTCGCCGTAGGCCTCGGGCCCTGTCCGGACGACGTCGGCGGCGATGGCGGCGGTCGCGGCTGCGATGACGACAATCGCAGCGATGGCGCGCATGGAACCCCTCCTTGCCGGAGCCGGCGCCCGTTTCGAGCTTTCGTCAACGTCTGTCTCTATCGCGCTTAAGGGGCCTCACGTCCATCCGGCGCGAGAAGCGCGCGCTCATCGTGAGCGAGCCCCGGTCGCCCCCGATCGGCAGCGACCGTCACGTCGTTCAGCTTTCGGTGCAGCGCAAGCGCGCTCGTCTGATAAAGGTAGGGCGCCTGGCTGTCCTTGACGAGGTAGGAGATCGGCTCGCCCTTCTCGTCGTAGTCCGCACCGTATACGAGAAAGGCGTGATCGACGGTGCCGACGACCACCGCCTCGCTCCGCGTCAGCGACCGGTGGATGAGATCGATCAACGCATCGAGCCCTACGTAGCGGACAAGCGTGCCGGGCAGAGCGTCGGGATCGTGCGAGGGTCCCCATCCTTGCTCGCCAGCGCGCGCGAGGTCGAACTCGGTCCACCTTTCGTCGCCGAGCACGACTTCGGCGAGCGCTGCCGGGGTCACCGGCCGCCCATCGAGATGGGTCGAGGCGGGCTTTACTCCGAGTTCGCTCCTCAGCCTGTCGTCGAGCGTGTGTTCCCGATCGTCGGCCGCGCCCGGGACGGCGAGCGTCTGCTTCAGTTCGTCGAACATCTCGTCGACGTCCACGACGTCGTGAAAGTCGCCGAGTTCGACGAGGCCGTGTTGGCGGACGAGCGCCAGCGCCTCGACGGCAAGGCCGCCGTCGCTCGGAGTTCCGCTCTCGCCGCGGATAAGGCGCTCGAACCGGTCCTCGATCGAATCGAACTGCAGGGCCGCGCGCGAGAATGCGACATGCGTGCCGGGATGGCGCGTCATGTAGTTGGTCTCGAGCATACTTAGCGTCGCGAACACCCAGCATAGGCCGGTGTCGCCCTGGTCGAGCGGCGCGGAGACCGGCAGGACGTAGCGCTCAGCCGCCGGCCCCGAAGAGGGCGACTCCAAGTCGACGAGCGCAACGGCGTCGCTGCTTCGCGTCCACAGCGTCGCGCCGCCCAAAAGCGCCGCGACGAAGGCGAAAAGGGCAAGTGCGCGCCGTGGGCCCGGCGGAAAGGTCCATGCGTTCGGATGCGTCATCCAGCAATGAAAGCGCGCTCGCGCGGTCCTTTCGAGGGCGGGCGTTCGACGCAACCGTGGCGCAGATTAGGAAAAACAGCGTCAGCCGCGCGGTTCGCGCCCCATGGTGAAGAATTCGTGGTTGGGGCGGATCGAGAACGCGTTGGCAAGCCGGTTCGACATCGCAAACAGGGCGGCGATGGCGACGATGTCCCAGGCGTCGTCGTCGCTGAAGCCGTGGGCGGCAAGCGCCGCGTAATCCCCATCGTCGACCGCGTGCGAGCGCTCGGCGACCTTCATCGCAAAGTCGAGCATCGCCCGCTCGCGCGGCTTGAGGTCGGCCTTCGCGGGATTGATCGCGACCTGATCCGCGATGAACGGGTCCTTCGCCCGGATGCGCAGGATCGCGCCATGCGCGACGACGCAATACTGGCATTTGTTCACGCCGGAGGTCGCGACCACGATCATCTCGCGCTCGGCCTTGCTCAGGCCGCCGGGCTTCTCCATCAAGGCGTCGTGGTAGGCGAAGAAGGCGCGGAACTCATGCGGCCGCCGCGCCAGCGCGAGAAAGACGTTGGGCGTGAAGCCGGACTTCTCCTGCACCGCGGCGATGCGCTCGGCGACGTCGGCGGGAAGGTCCTCAAGCGATGGCGGCTCGAAGCGGCTGATCGGCAAGTTGCTCATATCGCGCCCTTTCGTTTGGGGCGGGGATGATACCACCGCAGCGGGGCGAGGCGCACTGCATACGCCATTGACGTATTACGCCAATGGCGTATAGTCGCCGACGGATGAGGTCCATGAGCCCCAGGCTGTTCGACGATCTGCTCGACGCGTCCCGCGTCCTGCGCGAGCAGCGTCGCGAGCGGGTCAATCTGATCCGCGACGTGCTGAAGGGCGGTCGCAGGACCGAGCCAGTCATCGACGTGCGTTCGATCCGCGCGCTGACCGGTCTCAGTCAGTCGCGTTTCGCCGAATTGCTCGGCATCGAGGCGGCGACGCTGCGCAACTGGGAGCAGGGCCGGCGAACGCCGACAGGCCCCGCGCGCGCGTTGCTGCGTGCGATCCGCAACAATCCGATCGAAGTGGTCAAAGCCCTGAACTCCTGATGGGGGGAATGTCATGACAATGCTCAACCGCGATCGTCTGACGGACCTGCGGGGCGCGGTGCGGATCGGACTCGACGCGACTGCCGGCATCGTATCCGTGGTCGAGCACATGCATGGGACCATTCAACGGCGGCCATCGGCCTTCGCCGGCGCTCCCGGAGCACACGGGGCCTCGGGCGTCGCGGGCCTCGTCTACCGGACCTTGCAGGAGGGGATCGGCTGGACCGGGCGGGGACTCGACTGGCCGTTGGCCGCAGTGCACGCAATATTGCCCGACGGGGCCGAGGCGCCGGCCCGCGACGCGGTTATCGCCGCGCTGAACGGCGTCTACGGCGACTATCTCGCGCGCACCGGCAATCCGCTCGCGACCGAAATGTCGCTGCGCCACCGTCAGGGGCCCGCCGAGACGTGCGACGCGCAGGACCTCATCCGCGCCGGCAAGGCGCCCAGCGCCGACAAGCTGCTCGTGCTCGCGCACGGGCTCTGCATGAACGACCGGCAATGGACCCGCGAGGGGCACGATCACGGCGCAGCGCTTGCGGCGGAATTGGGATACCTGCCGCTTTACCTTCGGTACAACAGCGGACTGCATATCGCCGAGAACGGCGAGCAATTCGCGGCTCATCTCGAGCGCCTCATCGCGGATTGGCCGGTCCCCGTGCGCGACCTCTCCATCATCGGCCACAGCATGGGAGGGCTCGTCGCGCGCAGCGCATGCTTCTTTGCCGGCCGCCGGGACCATACGTGGCTGAAAAGCCTCAGGCGGATGGTCTTTCTCGGAACCCCGCATCTCGGCGCGCCGCTGGAGCGTGGCGGCCGCTGGCTCGACATGATTCTGGAAACGAGCCCGTATTCCCGGCCGATCGCCCGGCTGGGCAAGGCGCGAAGCGCCGGCATTCGGGACCTGGGACGCGGCGCGATCGCCCCGGAAGGGGAAGGCGATGTCCCACTGCCGGCCGGCGTCGAATGTTACGCGGTGGCCGCGACGCTCGCCGCTCGCACGAGCCCGATCGTCGACCGCCTGCTCGGCGATGGTCTGGTTCCACTGAACAGCGCGCTCGGACGGCGCAAGGACGGCTCTCGCGCGCTCGGAATTCCTCCCCGACGCCAGTGGATCGCCTGCGACACCAGCCATTTCGCCCTGCTTTCCAGCCCGGACGTCCACGCTCGGTTACGCGCCTGGCTCGGAAGCGATCATTCCGACGCCGGGTAAGAAGTGGTCTTTGCTCGGCGTCGCGCTCAAGGGCGTGGACGCCGCCCCCCTCGAAGGACCGACGACATGCGCCAACGGCCGCGCTCGCGTCGGCGCTCATTTCCGTCCTTGCCAAGTTCGACGTCTACGGACGAGACTTGACGCCGCGGGCGGACAAAGAGGAGCGCAACATGATGAGGACGACCACGCTGACGCTTTCCGCCCTTTGCGCCTTCGCCGCGGCGCTCGCGCCTGATGCCTCGCTCGCCCTGCCGAAGTCGGGCCAAGTCACGAAGTGCGGCTGCACTTGCTTCGTGTCGCAATATCTCAACTCGTATTTCTCGATCGTCAACTATTACTCTCAGGGCCAGGTGTGCACCGCCTTCAATGGCCTGACCTGCAACGCCGAGGATCCGACAACTGGCCTCGTGCACACGGGGTTCGTCGAGAATTGCCAAGACGGTGGGTGGACGAACCCGACTGTCACGGTGTCGCCCTTCGGCGGCGTCACGGTCAAGAACGCCGGCAACGCTCCCGTTCGATAAACCATGCGTACGCCGGCGTCCGTTCCCGGCGCCGGCTCCCTCACCGGAAAGACGACTGAATGCAGCTCGGCGTCTACACCTTCGTCGAAACCCGGCTCGATCCGAAGACGGGCCAGCCGGTCGACGTCGCGCAAACCTTCGCCGAGCTTCTCGAGCAGATCGAGCTTGCCGACCGCGTCGGGCTCGACGTCTTCGGCCTCGGCGAGCACCATCGGCCGGATTATGCGATCTCGGCCCCGGCGGTGACGCTTGCGGCAGGCGCTGCGCGCACCAAGCGCATCCGCCTCACGAGCGCCGTCACCGTGCTCTCCTCCGACGATCCGGTGCGCGTCTATCAGGAATTCGCAACGCTCGACCTCATCTCGGGCGGGCGGGCGGAGATCATGGCCGGGCGCGGCGCCTTCATCGAATCCTTTCCGCTGTTCGGCTACGACCTCGACCGCTACGACGAACTCTTCGCCGAGAAGCTCGAGCTTCTGCTCGCCATCCGCAAGCACCCGCGGCCCGACTGGCGCGGCGGCTCACGGCCCCCGCTCGGCGGCGGGGGCGTCTGGCCGCGGGCGCTGCAAGACCCCCTGCCCGTCTGGATCGCCTCGGGCGGCACGCCGCAATCGGTGGCGCGGGCGGGCGGCCTCGGCCTGCCGCTGGCGCTCGCCATCATCGGCGGCGAACCGGCGCGCTTTGCGCCGCTCGCCGCGCTCTATCGCGAGGCGGGAAGGCGCGCCGGCGCCCCGGAGGGCGCGCTGAAGCTCGGGATCAACGGCCACGGCTTCGTCGCCGACACGCGCGAAGCTGCGGCGGAAGCCTATTTCGCCCCTTACGCCGAGGTGATGAGCCGCATCGGCCGCGAGCGCGGCTGGCCGCCGCTCCAGCGTGCCCAGTTCGACATCGGCGCATCGCCCCGTGGCCATCTGATGCTCGGCTCGCCCGACGACGTGGCGGCGAAGATCCTCGCGCAGCACGAGGTCTTCGGCCATGACCGATACCTCATGCAGATGAAGGTCGGCCAGCAGGACCACGCCGCGATCCTTCGTTCGATCAAACTCTTCGGCACGGTCGTCGCGCCGAAAGTGCGGGCGGAGATCGCGAGGCGGAAGGCGGGCGCGCAAGTTTGATGCGCCGTTGGCCGACGTCGGCGTCCCTTCTCCCCGCTCACGCAGAGCGAGGGAGCCGGCCATCGTGAAGGAGACCCCAATGACGGAACGCATCGGCTTCATCGGCGTCGGCCTCATGGGCCACGGCATGGCGAAGAACCTCGTCGAGAAGGGCTTCCCGCTGACCGTCCTCGCCCACAAAAAGCGCGAGGCGGTCGACGATCTCGTCAAGCGCGGCGCGCGCGAGGCGAAGAGCGTGCGCGAGGTCGCGGAGGCGAGCGACGCGGTTGTCCTCTGCGTCACCGGCTCGCCGCAGGTCGAGGCGGTCGTCGCCGGCCTCGTGTCCGCCGGCAAGCCGCTCCTCATCGTCGATTGCTCGACCTCCGAGCCCGCCTCGACCCGGCGCCTCGCAGCCGAGCTTCAGCCCAAGGGGATCGCCTTCGTCGACGCGCCGCTGTCGCGTACGCCCAAGGACGCCTGGGAAGGCACGCTCGACGTGATGGTCGGCGGCGATTCCGCCGCTGTCGCGCGAGCGCGGCCCATCCTTCAAGCCTTCGCCGGCCGTATCGTCGAGACCGGCCCGGCCGGCACGGGCCACACGATGAAGCTTCTCAACAATTTCGTGTCGATGGGCTACGCCGCGCTCTATTCCGAGGCGCTCGCGGTCGGCACCAAGGCGGGCCTCACGCCCGCAGTCTTCGACGCCGTGATCAGCAACGGGCGCATGGACTGCCCGTTCTATCAGACCTTCCGCAAGTACGTGATCGAGCGCGACCGCGACGCGCACCGCTTCACCCTCGCCAACGCCTCGAAGGACATGACCTATCTCGCAAGCTTCGCGCTGGCGCTCGGCGTCGTGAATCCGGTCGGCGCGGCGGTGCGCAATTCCTTCGCGCAAGCCGTCGCGACAGGGCATGGCGCGGACTATGTGCCGATGCTCTCCGACCTCGTCGCAAAATGGAACGGGACGTCGCTTGCGCCGCGCGGCGGCTGAGGCATTCGGGTTTCACCACAAAGGCCAACGACGAGGCACGAAGCTTCGTGTCCTTTGTGTTCCTGGCGGTGGGTTTGACTTCCCTTTCCGCGCCCGGGGCCCGGCGCCCTCCAACGGACAGATTGTCGCACGAGCGTGCGGCAAGATGCGTCACGGCTTGCCAATGCTGATTTTCTGTGCATGACCGGGGGCGTGAGGCAATAACCGCGCGCGTCCGCCTGCAAATGATGCAGATCTCTGGGCGAAGCGCACAACAAAACGGCAGACGGGGCGTTCATGAAATTGATCACGGCGATCATCAAGCCGTTCAAGCTTGATGAGCTTCGCGAGGCGCTGGAAGAAATCGGCGTCCACGGGATGACGGCGACCGAGGCGCAGGGCTACGGGCGCCAGAAGGGGCACACGGAGATCTATCGTGGGGCCGAATATGTCGTCCGCTTCCTGCCGAAGGTGAAGATCGAGGTCGCCGTCCCCGACGATCGCGCCGACGCGGTCGTCGATACCATCGAGCGGGTCGCGCGCACGGGGCAGATCGGCGACGGCAAGATCTTCGTCACGACGCTCGAACGCGTGGTGCGCATCCGCACCGGCGAAGCCGACGACGACGCGCTCTGAGACGCGCGCTCTCCCTCCCCTGAAACTCCGCGGAGCGTCACTGCGAGATGCGCCAAGCCCTTCGCCTGCAAGCCCTTCGCCTCATCGCCGCAATTTCGGTCGGCGCGATCGTCACCCCGGCCTTCGCCGCCGACGCCCGCATCGACCCCGCCGACACCGCCTTCATGATCGCCGCGACCGCGCTCGTCCTCATGATGACAATTCCCGGCCTCGCGCTCTTCTACTCGGGCATGGTCAGGCAGAAGAACGTCCTCGCCACGATGGCGCAGAGTTTCGGCGCGACCGCGCTCGTGTCGCTCCTGTGGTTCGCCCTGGCCTACAGCCTGAGCTTTACGGGCGAGGGCGCGTGGATCGGCGGCTTTAGCCGCGCCTTCCTCGCCGGCATGGGCGCGAACTCGGTGAGCCCCTTTGCGGCGACGATCCCCGAGGCGCTCTTCATGGCCTATCAGATGACCTTCGCCGTCATCACCTGCGCGCTCGTTGGGGCGCCGTCGCCGACCGGATCAAGTTCTCCGCCTTCATGCTTTTCTGCGCGCTCTGGCTCTTCGTCGTCTATGCGCCGAGCGCCCATTGGGTCTGGGGCGGCGGGTTTCTCGAGAGACTGGGCGTCGTCGATTTCGCGGGCGGCACGGTCGTGCACATCAACGCCGGCGTCGCGGGCCTCGTGGCGGCGCTGACAATGCGCGTCCGCAAGGGCTACGGCCGCGAGAACATGGCGCCTTACGACCTGACCCTCGCGGTGATCGGCACGGGCCTCCTCTGGGTCGGCTGGTTCGGATTCAACGGCGGCTCGGCGCTGACCGCCGGCTCGCGCGCCGTCTTCGCCATCGTCGCAACGCACCTCTCCGCCTGCGCCGGGGCGCTGGTGTGGAGCGGCCTCGAATGGTGGGAGCGCGGCAAGCCGTCCGTCCTCGGGCTCATTTCCGGCGCCGTCGCCGGTCTCGGGACGATCACGCCCGCCTCCGGTTACGTCCTGCCCTGGCAGGGCGCAGTTATCGGCGCGATCGCCGGCGGCGTCTGTTTCTGGGCGAGCACCGTCCTCAAACTCAGGCTGAAATACGACGATTCGCTCGACGTGTTCGGCGTGCACGGCGTCGGAGGGGCGCTCGGGATGCTGCTGACCGGCGTGTTCGCGACAGCCGCCGTCAGCGCGACCGCGGGCGATCCCGGCGTTTCCGGGCTTCTCGAAGGCAACATCGCGCAACTCGGCGCGCAGGCGGTCGGCGTCGTGACGACCGTCGTCTGGTGCGTCGTCGGCACAATGATCGTGCTTAAGGTCGTCGACGCCCTCGTGGGCCTCCGCGTCCTGCCCGAAGAAGAGCGCGAGGGGCTCGACATTGCCCTGCACGGAGAGTCGCTAAGGGCGTGAGAGGCGGCCTCACGCCCGCGGCGGCTCGGGCCAAGGCCGAGCCGCGCCCGAGCGGATCTCCTCGTAGGCTCGGACCACGCTCAGCACGCCGACGTCGTCGAAGCGGCGCCCGACGATCTGCAGCCCGATCGGCAGGCCTTCGACCGAGAACCCGCAATTCACCGACGCGGCCGGCTGGCCGGACATGTTGAAGGCGACGGTGAAGCCGATGTGCGCCATCGCGTTCAGGGGGTCCTGGCTCGGCATGGCCCATTCGGCGGGAAAGGCGGTCATCGGCGCAATCGGCGACAGCACATAATCGAACGGAAGCGTCGCCGCGACCGCCGCCTTCTGCATGGCGGGGATCTGGCTGAAGCCCCGGAAAACCTCGGCGCCCGAGGAACCGCCCGCCGATTCCGCCCAGGCGCGGATGAACGGCAGCACGAGCGCGCGTTTCCCGGGCGCCAGCGCCTCGAGGTCGATCAGCGCCCGCGTACGCCAGAAACGATCGAGCCCGTCGAGCATCTCCTGCGTCAGGAAGGGCGCAAGCGGCGTCACGCACGCGCCCGCCGCCTCGAAGTCGCGCGCCGCCCGCTCGACCGCGGCTTTCACTTCGGCCGTCGCCGGAAAGCCGCAACCCGCCTCCATGAGGAGCCCGATCTTCAGGCCGTCGAGACGCGTCGGGCGGATCGCCCAGTCCTGCTCCTCGTAGGGCAGGCTCGTATAGTCGCGCTCGCGCGGGTCGGGTTTCGCGAGCGTCGCCATCATGAGGCCCGCGTCGGCGACGTCGCGCGTCATCGGCCCCGCGACGCGGCCGATGTAGGGCGGGTCGATCGGCACGCGTCCGGCGGAGGGTTTCAGGCCAACGATCCCGCACCAGCCGGCCGGGAGGCGGATCGAGCCGCCGATGTCGGTGCCGACATGGCAAGGCCCATAGAGCGCCGCCGCAGCGGCCCCCGCGCCTGCCGACGAGCCGCCCGGATTGCGGTCGAGCTTCCACGGGTTGCGCGCCAGCCGGTGGTGGCTCGAAAGGCCCGACGACAGCATGCCGTAATCGGGCATCGTAGTCTTCGAGAAGATGATCGCGCCGGCTTCTCTCAGGCGCGCGGCGGGCGGCGCGTCCGCCGCCTGAGGAACCATGTCGGCTGCGGCCGTGCCGACCGGCGTCGGCTCGCCCTTGGTGTGGATATTGTCCTTGACGGTGGCCGGCACGCCGTCGAGCGGCCCGACCGGCTCCCCTTTAAGCCAGCGCGCTTCCGAATCGCGCGCTTGCTTAAGCGCCCGCTCGGGCGCGAACAGCCAGGTCGCCGCGACATGCGGCTCGAAGGCCTCGACCCGCGCGATAACGGACGCCATCGCCTCGACCGGCGACAGGCTTTTCGCGCGATAGGCGCGGAGGAGTTCAAGCGCGGAGAGGCGGAACGGTTCCATTGCGGAAGATTGCTCTCCTTGCCTCGTCCTGAGGAGCGTCGCCTAAGGGCGACGCGTCTCGAAGGACGCTCCAGCGCGCAGTGAACGTCCTTCGAGACGCCCGCTGACGCGGGCTCCTCAGGACGAGGTCGATTGAAATCGGCGGGCCGTCACTTCCACGAAATCGCGGCGACGTCGGTCGCCGAAATCGGCGCGTTCTTCCACAGGCCCTTGAGGTTGGCGTCGGCGACGGAGATGTTCGGGTAGGCGAACAGGAAGGCGTTGACGCTGTCGTCGGCAAGCTGCTTCTGCGCCTGGCCGAGCGCGCTTTTCAGCGCCTCGAGGTCCGGGGCCGAGGTCACCTTGGCGTAGATGTCGCGGAACGCCGGGCTGTCGTACTGGAAATAATAGTTCGGGTTGGCGTAGATGCCGATATCGAGCGGCTCGACATGATTGACGATCGTCAAATCGTAGTTCTTGTCGGTGTAGACGCCTTTGAGCCATTGCGCCCACTCGACCTCCTGGATCTTCGCGTTGATCCCGACCTCTGCGAGTTCGGCGGCGATGATCTGCCCGCCCTGGCGCGCATAGGCGGGCGGCGGCAGGACAAGGGTGAGGTCGAGCGGCGTCGTCACGCCCGCTTCCTTGAGAAGCGCCTTGGCCTTCTCGGGATCGTGCGGAGTGAGGCCCGTCAGATCGACATAGCCCGGATCGTTCGGCGCGAGATGGCTGCCGATCGGCGTCCCGAAGCCGTCCATGGCGCCGTCGATGATCGCCTTGCGGTCGATGGCGTAGGCGATCGCGCGCCGGACGCGCACGTCGTCGAGGGGCTTGCGCTTGTTGTTCATCGCAAGGATCGTCTTGCCCTCGGTGCCGCCGATCAGGACCTGATATTTCGGGTTGTCCTTGAACTGGCCGAGCGCCTGGACGTCCTGAAGATTGGCGAACACGTCGACGTCGCCGGCGAGCGTCGCCGTCACTTCGGCGGCGGGGTCGGAGATGAAACGGAAGGTCGCGTGGGCGAGCGGCACGTTGGCGGCGTCGCGGTAGCCGTCCCACTTGTCGAGGGTGAGGGACGCGCCCTTGGTCCATGAGCCGAACTTGTAGGGACCCGTGCCGACCGGGTTCGTCGCCGCGGTCGCGGCGCTCTTGGCGTCGATGATCACCGCCGTCTCGAGCCCAAGATGCCGGAGCGCCAGGAAGCTCGGCTCGTTGAAGTGCAGCGCGACGGTTGTCGGATCGGGCGTGTCGATCGCGGTGATCGACGCGAAGAACGCCTTCTCCTTGTTGGTGGAATTGGCCGCGGCGTAGCGCGCAAAGGCGGCCTTGACGTCGGCCGAGGTGAAGGGCTCGCCGTCCTGGAACTTGACGTTGGGTTTCAGCGTGAATGTCAGCGTCTTCAGGTCGGGAGAGAACGACCATTTTTCGGCGAGCAGCGGCGTCACCGAATTGTCCTCGTTGATCTTCGTCAGACCCTCGAAGATCGTGTAATGCGTCATCTGCCCGATCGCCGCCGCCGGCGCAGTCGTCGGGTCGAGGCCGGGGGGCTCGAGCACAATGCCGATCGTGACGCTGTCCTTTGCGGCGGCGAGCGACACGGACGCGGCGAGCGCGAAGGCGGCTGAAAGCAGAAGTCGGGAGACGCGGCGCATGAAAGGCTCCGGGAGGACAGGCGTCCGAAGCATAGCATCCGCTCGGCGGAAACCGTCAAGACGGAAAAACCCCTTTGCCGATAGACAAAAGGGTTTTCGTGCTTTCAGCCGTCGAGAGACGCGGAAATCAGGCGGCGGGGGCCTCCGCCGGCTTCGCCCGGCGCTCGGCCATGAAGCGCTCGAACTCCTCGCGGTCTTTGGCGCGACGGATCGCGTCGACATATTCGCCGAACTCGCGCTGCGCTTCGTCGAGCTTGCGGCGCTCCTCGTCGAGACGGGTCAGTTCCGCCTGACGCCACTCGTCGAAGGCCATGTTGCCGGTCTGAGCCTGATAGAAGCGGCTGGCGCGCCGCATTGCGGAGCCGCAGCCCCAGGATGGGTTGGAAGACATGGCGGTGCGCGCTCCATCGACCTTGTCGGTCACGAAAGTCTTGAGATCGGGTCCGCCGGAGCGGCTCTGCCAGAACTTGTAGGCGAGGACCGCCAGGCCGATCGGCCAGAACACGATGAAACCGAGGACCATGGCGACGATCTCGAACGCCGTCCAGCGCGTCCCCTGACGCCGCCATCGCGCGTTCGCCCACTCGCCCGAATTGAATTGCCGGGCGCCGTAGCCGCCGCCCCACGTATTGTCCGCCGTGCCCATGAAGGACCTCCAAGACGCCCGGGCCCGCTATCGCCACTGGGCGGCGGTCGCTCGCGCGGGTGAAGACATTGGCGCCGCGAAGCGGCCGCGCAAGGGCGGCAGGCAAGAAAAAACGCCATGCGTCAGCCAAGCTGACGCTTTCGCCCCGCGCACGCCTTCGGCTCGCGCCCGCCGTCTTGATATCGCAATCGAACCGACCGACAACGACAGAACGGCGCGCGACGGGTGGAGGTTACGGCCATGACGGGACGAAGTTGCGGAGTTTTCCTTCTCGCCCTGCTTGGGGCCTCTGCCGCAGCCGACGCCCAGACGGCCACGAATCTTACGGTCCTCAAAGGCCTCGCGCCGGTCACGGCGCTCTCCGACACCGACGCGGGCCGGGCGGCGCTCGCCGCCAACTTCACCGTCACCGGCGCCATCCAGACAGGCGTCATCCGGCAGCCGACCCTCCTGCCGTTCGCCGAACAGCAGCAGCAGGCGCTGCGCGACGCGTTCATCACCGACAAGAACCTCGCCCAGCTTGCCGACGGCCTCGGCAC
The DNA here is from genome assembly GCA_963829505.1 of uncultured Alphaproteobacteria bacterium. Taxonomy (GTDB): domain Bacteria; phylum Pseudomonadota; class Alphaproteobacteria; order Rhizobiales; family Beijerinckiaceae; genus Roseiarcus. The sequence goes on along the minus strand of CAWHIL010000003.1, from coordinate 215,187 downwards.
GACGCTTGGCGCCGGCTATCAGGCGCGCGCGCATTACATCGACCGCAGCGCCGCCACCAGCGTCTCCGATTCGGTCAGGAAGGTGATCGCCTACGCCAATTCGACGACGGGATCGGATTCGAGCTCGGGCAAATATTTCTTCGCCAACGCAACGACCAACGGCAAGACGCCGGTCTCCGACGAGGCCGTCGCCATCCTGACGAAGATCGGCGGCAAGCCCGACCCGTTCGGCCGCGCCTACGGCCGCCCCGCCGGGAGCCCTGGCGCCAACGCCTATGGCGATCCGCGTCCGTTCCAGACCGAGCCCACGACGCTGCCGATCGTCGGCCCGGACTATTTCAACGTTCCGGCCGGCAACGAGGTCTACAATCGCGGACCGATCATGAACCTGATCGACAGCCCGTCGTTTCCGAGCGGCCACACGACCTACGGCTACATGGGCGCCATCGTTCTCGCGATGCTCGTCCCCGATCGCTACCAGGAGATGATCGCGCGGGGCGCCGAATACGGCAACGACCGCATCCTTCTGGGGGCGCATTACGCCATGGACGTGCTCGCCGGACGCACCCTCTCGACCCACGATCTCGCGCATCTGCTCGCCAACGATCCCGCCTACATGAACCGGCCCCTGAGGGACGTCGCGATGACGACCGCGACCTCCGCGCCCCAGGTCCCGGACGCGCTCTCCGATTTTCGCGCCGCGGTCGAGGCGGCGCGGGCCGACCTGACGAAGACGCTCGAATCCGCCTGCGGCGACACAGTGGCGGCCTGCGCGCGCGCCGACATCGGCCGCTTCAACGCGCCGGCGATGAACGAGGCCTTCTATATGACGACGCAGACCTATGGCCTGCCGGTCGTGCATCCCGAGACCGCGAACGCAATCGAGAACGTCGGCGCGCTCGCGCCCGAAGCGGGCTATCTGCTGACGACGGCCTTCCCTAAGCTCAGCCTCGACGAAGCGAACCGCATCCTGACCGAGACGGAGGGGCCGGGCGGCGGCTTTCTCGACGACGGCTCGGCCTTCGGCGTCTATTCGCGGCTGAACCTCTACGCCGCCGCCGGCCGCGCCGCCGCGCTCGCCACGACGAAACCTTGAACGCGCCCGCGACTTGTTCGCCCGCATTTTACGAAAAGTTGTCGCTTTTGCGGAGACAAAGCGTTTCCATGAAATCGAACGATTGTCGTCTCCGACGCCCGGCCGCACGCGTCGCTTAACGCCTCGACGGTATACGCAACCGCCTGCCAACGAAAACGCCGGGGTTCTGCATGTGCCAGGGTTGCTTCAGCCAGCTTGTCCTGCGTGACGATCTCTATGCCGGCGGGCTGGCGAACGTGCTTGGACGCGCGGCGGCGCTCCCGACCCGGCGCGCGTTCATGGCCTACGGGGCGGCAACCGCGTCCGTGCTCGGCGCGGGCCGCGCCGCTCCCGCCTTCGCGGCGGACGAGGGCGCCGATCTCATTTTCCGGGGCGGGACGATCCGTCCGGCGCCGGGCGCGCCGCTCGCCGCAGCCGTCGCCGTCACGGGCGACAGGATCGTCGCGGTCGGCGCCGAAGCCGACCTCGCCGGGCTGAAGACGGCCGGGACCCGGATCGTCGATCTCGCCGGACGCACGCTCATGCCCGGCCTCATCGAGCCGCATTGCCACACCATCGCGGTCTCGCTGATCGCCGAAACGCTCGACGACGTCGGCTACGCCAGATATCCGGCGCGCGCGAACCTCCTTGCGCATCTCAGGGAGGCGGTGGCCGGCGCGCCGAAGGGCCAGTGGATCGTCGGCGCCAATTTCGACAATCTTCTGCAGGGCGGCGACTTCACGCGCGCCGAACTCGACGGCGTCTCGAGCGATCACCCGATCCTGATCTGGTACGTCAACATGCACGACGCCAGCGTCAACAGCGAGGCGCTGAGGATCGCCGGGATCGGCGAGGACGTCGGCGATCTGCCCGACGGCGGCCGCTTCGGCCGCGGTCCCGACGGCAAGCTCGACGGCATGGTCTACGAAGAAAGCGCGATGCTCAAATTCGCGCCCTATATCCTCGGCAAGATCACGCCGGAGATCGCAGCCAGGGCGCTGACGAGCTACCTTCGTCATGTCGCCTCGCTCGGCAACACCACGCTGCACGAGCCCGGCACGCTCCGCTCGGAATGGATCGAGCCTTTCGCCAAACTCTCGACGAGCCTCGCCTGCCGCACCAGCGCCAGCGTGATGGCCAACGACCTCAAAGGTCTCGAGCCTTATCGCCATCTCGGCCTCGGGCCCAGGGGCGCGACCATTCCCGGTTCGACGTTCTCGCTCTACGGCGCGAAGATCGTCGGCGACGGCTCCAACCAGACGCTGACCGGCGCGCAGACGCAGCCCTATCTGAACGCGACCTCGAAGGGCTCGCCGAATTTCGACGCGGCCGAGCTGAAGGGCATGGTCGCCAGAGTGAGGGATTTTGGCCTGCCGGTGCTGATCCATTGCAACGGCGACCTCACCATCGACATCGCGCTCGACGCGATCGAGGCGACCTACGCGGGCTCGACGGACCTCGGCGTCAACCGCATCGAACATTCGACAATGGCGCGCGCGGACCAGATCGAGCGGATGAAGAGGCTCAACGTGCAGCCGAGCTTCACCATGAACCACGTGCGCTATTACGGCGCTGCCTATCGCGACCGGCTGTTCGGCCCCGAGCGCGCGTCCTTCATGGACCCGACGGGCGCCTGCGTGAAAGCCGGCCTCCCCTTCACGCTGCACACCGACGCGCCCTGCTCCCCGCAAGGGCCTCTGCCGCTGATCTCGACGGCTGTCACGCGCCGCTGCATCATCGACAGGTCGATCGTCGGACCCGATCAGGCCGTCTCGCTCGACGAGGCGATCCGCGCCGTGACGATCAACGCCGCCCGTCAGATCGGCCTCGGCGACCGCATCGGCTCGATCGAAACCGGCAAGGAGGCCGACTTCACGATCCTCGAAAGCGACCCCTACGCGGTCGATCCGGACGCGATCGCCGACATCAAGGTCAGCGAGACGTGGGTCGGGGGCGACAGGAAGTTCGCGGCGTGACGAAGCGGTCGGATCCCGAACACGATTACGTGAACGGTTGCGTCACACTTCGGTCGCGCTTCGCAATGCACGGTGGGAATGGTTCGCCCATGTTTTCCCCGCTATCGCGTCCGGCGATCCAATTGAATCGCCAAAGCCCTGGCCTCTTTGATTTCCGCGCGCTTTTCGCGAAAAACCGACATCCACTTTTTCGCCGCGCGCTCCAAACACACGGGAGCAGCACGATGAACGGCGCCCAATCTCTCTTCAAAGCCCTGGTGGATGCAGGCGTCACGACCTGTTTCGCCAATCCCGGAACGTCGGAAATGCAGCTCGTCTACGAGATCGGCCTGTCGGAGGGCGTGCGGCCGATCCTCTGCCTTCAGGAAGACGTCGTGACGGGCGCGGCGGACGGCTACGGGCGCATGAAGGGCGCCCCGGCCTTCACTCTCCTGCACGTCGGCAGCGGCTTCGCCAATGGCGTCGCGATGCTGCACAACGCCGGCCGCGCCAACACGCCGATCGTCAACGTCGTCGGCGCCAACGCCTCCTACCATCAGCCGAACTATCCCGAACACGAATTCGTCAACGGGCGGATCGCCGATATCGCCCGCGTCGTCTCGCACTGGGCCGAAGAAGCCCGCAGCGCCTCCGACCTCGGCGCGTTCGGAGTGAAGGCCGCCGCGTTCGCCAAGACCGGCAAAGTCGCAACGATCATCGCCCGGACCAACCGGCATTGGGACGAAGCCAATCCGCCCTCGGCGCCCGAGACATGGACGCGCGCAAAGGCCACGGCGGAAGCGATCGAACATGCCCGCAGGCTCCTGACCAACGGCAAGAAAACCGGGCTCGTCCTCGGCAATCTCGCGCTTCATGGCGAGGCCCTGGAGACAGCGGCCCGAATCGCCGCGAAATCCGGCGCGGCGCTCCTCGGCGAGACCTTCGCTTCGAGCTATCTCGCCCGCGGCGAGGGTCGCCCGCTCCTCGAGCCGATCCCCTACGAGTACGAGATGGGAGTGAACTTCCTGAAGAATTTCGAGCAATTGGTGTTCGTCGGCGCGCTCTTTCCGGTCGCGACCTTCGCCTATCGCGACAAACCGACCTTCAAGAGCCCGGCCGGCTGCGAACTCTACGAGATGGCGACCGCCGAGCAGGATCTCCCGAGCGCGCTCGCCATGTTGTCGCGCGCGCTCGACGCCGAGGGCGTCAGCGTCCCGCGCGCCGAGCGCGCCTCGCCTAGCGTCCCGAGCGGGCCGCTGACGGCGGCTTCGATCGGCGCCTCGCTGACGAATTTGATGCCCGAGAACGCCATTCTGGTCGACGAGGCCGCCACCAACGGTCCCCCGATCATAGGCGCTACGCAGGGCGCGCGTCGCCACGACTACCTCAACCCGCTGACCGGCGGCGCGATCGGCGGCGGCATGCCGATGGCGCTCGGCGCTGCGATCGCCTGTCCGGACCGCAAGGTCATCGCTCTTCAGGCCGACGGCAGCGGCATGTACGCCCTGCCGGCGCTATGGACGATGGCGCGCGAGAAGGCGAACGTCGCCATCGTTCTCCTGCGCAACGATCGCTACAACATCCTCGGGCTCGAACTGGCGCGCGTGCGCGATTCCGACGTCAACGCCCGCATGGAACTCGATGCTGAGCCTCGCCAATCCCTCGATCGACTGGGTTGCGGCCGCGAGCGGGCTCGGCGTACGGGCCGACAAAGCCGAGAGCGCGGAAGGGTTCCATGCGTTGCTCGCGACGGCGCTCGCCGAATCTGGCCCGCGGCTCATCGAATGTGTCGTGCCGATCCCCGAGGAATGGCTGAAACTCGAGGCCCTGGTGCACAATTCGAGGTGATCGGCCGCGCGCGGGCCCCTCCCGCGGGCGGCCGTCATCGGGCGCCTCCCCGCCCTCGCGGGCTATCTTCAGCTTGGCGACGCCGGCCGGCCCTCGCGCCTGCCGAGTCGAGAAAATCGCGATATCGCGCTATGCCGGTCCGCCTCGCCCAAAGTGGACCGCATGATCGCACGCCTCATCGTTCAGACCGTCGTCTGGTTCGGCGCCATGGGCGCCGTGCTCTTTCTCGCGGCGGGAACCTTCGACTGGCCCGGCGCCTGGGCCTATCTTGCCTTGATGGTCGTCGCGAGCCTGGCGCTCGGACTCGACCTCGCCCGGCGCGATCCGGCGCTGCTTCGCGAACGCATGGGCTCGCCAGCGCAGCGCGGACAGCCCGCGGCCGACAGGCTCATCCTCTTCGCGCTCTTCGCGCTCATGTTCGCCTGGCTCGCGCTCATGGGCCTCGACGCGAAGCGCTTCGCCTGGTCGTCGGTTCCGGCGCCCGTGCAGGTCCTCGGCGGGCTCGTGACGATCGGGTCGATCGGGTTCTGCTACCGCGCCATGTGCGAGAACAGTTTCGCTTCCCCTGTGGTCAAGATCCAGGAGGATCGCGGCCAGCGCGTCGTTTCCACCGGCCCCTACGCCTTCGTCCGGCACCCGATGTATCTCGGAGGGTTCTTCTACTTCGTCGGCGTCGCGCTTCTCGTCGGCTCCTGGTGGGGCGTCCTGTTCAGTCTCGTGCCCATGGGCCTGCTGTGCCTGCGCATCCCGATCGAGGAGAAGGCGTTGCGCGCCGGGCTCGACGGCTACGACGCCTACGCGGCGCGGGTGCGCTATCGTCTCATCCCGCACGTCTGGTAGCGTGGCCGTTCGGGGCCTGAAGTCGTCATTGGAGAGAGCGAGCCATGGCCTTCGAGATCGACCATTCGGGACGCGTCGCGCTCGTCACCGGCGCTTCGCGCGGCATCGGCCGGGCGATCGCGCTCGCGCTTGCGAAAAGCGGGGCCGCGGTCGCGGTGAATTTCCGCGAGCGCGCCAGGGAGGCGGACGAGGTCGTGGCGAAGATCCATAGCTGCGGCGGCCGCGCGATCGCGCTGAAAGCCGACGTGTCGGTCGCGGCCGAGGTCGCCGCGCTCGTCGAGCGCGCCCGGCGCGAACTCGGCGCCATCGACATCCTGATCAACAACGCCGGCGTCGCCCTGCAGGACTCGGGCGAAGAAAGCTTCGACCGCACCTTCGCGGCCAATCTCAAGTCGGCCTATCTCATGACCGAGGCCGTTCTGCCGGGCATGGTCGAGCGCCGCTGGGGGCGGATCGTCAATCTCTCGTCGGTGGCGGCGCGCGGCGCGGGCGTGGTCGGCGTCGCCTACAACGCGTCGAAAGCCGCCGTCGAGGGGCTGACGCGCGGCTATGCGTGGCGCGTCGCGAAGGACGGCGTCACCGTCAACGCGGTCGCGCCGGGCCCGATCGACACCGACATGGGCGCGCCGCTGAAAGCCGCGGGCGTCGCGGCGCGCGTGCCCGTGGGCCGCATGGGAACGCCCGAGGAAGTCGCGGGCGCGACGCTCATCGCCATCGCCAACCCCTTCATCACCGGCCAGACGATCGCCGTGAACGGCGGGCTCACGTTCATTTAGACCAGCCGCACCGAGCAGGGATATTTCGCGACGACAGGGTCGGAGGCAACGAGCGTCAGGCGCTCGACCGTCGCCTGGGCCACGAGCATCCGGTCGAAGGGATCCTTGTGGATCGGCGGCAGGCTCGCGATCGCGGCGGCGTGCGCGCCGGTCACGGGCAGTTCGGCATAGCCATTGTCCAGCAGACCCCCACGGACGAGGCCGGTATCGACGCGGAAATCGGCATGGCCGCGGCTCGTCTTGATGGCGATCTCCCAAAGGCTGGCCGCGCTGAAGAAAAGCTCGTTCTCCGTATCCTCGATTAACGCCGCTGCAACTTTGGAAAGCCTCTCCGGCTCCGCCGCGGCCCAAAGCAAAATGTGCGTATCGAGCAGGAGCTTCATTCGCCGTCGAACAGCTTTTCGAGTTCCTCCTGGTCCATCGTGTCGAAATCGTCCGGCACGGTGAACTCGCCCTTCATGAACCCGAGCCGAAGCTTGACTGCCGGCGGCTCGATCGGGACGACCCTGACGAGCGGCTTGCCCGCTCGGGCGATGATGAACGGCTCGCCCTTCGACGCGGCCTCGACAAGCTTCGACAGATGGGTCTTGGCCTCGTGGATGTTGACCTTGCGCATCGGACTCTCGGACTAAGTCCATCAAACTTAGTCCGACGATGCGCTCTCGGCAAGCGCGGCGCGCGCCAACGTTCAAAGGGACACGTTTCGGCGCCTAACCCCTTGATCCCGGCTCGGCCGGGCAATCCCTGCGCCCGCCCTCAGCCGAGCGGAAACCAGCACGCCGCCTGGCGCCCATCCCCCGCGACGGGCGCAAGCGCCGGGCGCTCCTCCCGGCAGCGCGGCCTCGCGATCGGGCAGCGCCCCGCATAGGCGCACCCTCCCGAGGGCGGTGCGTCCGGCGCCCCGGCCGGCGGCGGGGCATGAGGCCTCCGGTCGAGCCGCGGCGTCGCCTCGACCAGTTCGCGCGTATAGGGGTGGGCGGGCCTCCTGAAGAGTTCGACCGTCGGCCCCGTCTCGACGATCCGGCCGCGGTACATGACGGCGGTCGTCGCGCAGAGGTGGGCGACGACCGCGAGGTCATGGCTGATGAGCAGGAAGGTCACGCCCGCCTCGCGTTGAAGGTCGCTCATGAGGTTCAGCGCCTGCGCCTGCACCGAGACATCGAGCGCCGAGACCGGCTCGTCGGCGACGACGAGCTTCGGCCGCGTGATCAGCGCCCGGGCGATCGCGATGCGCTGTCGCTGGCCGCCCGAGAATTCGTGCGGATACTTCGCCGCGTCCGTGGGCCCGAGGCCGACCGACCGAAGCGCCTCGGCGACCCGCTCGCGCCGCTCCGCCCGCGTCGTTCGCCGGAGCGCGGCCAGCGGCTCGGCGACGATCCGCTCGACCCGCATCCGCGGGTCGAGCGAGCCGTACGGATCCTGGAAGATCATCTGCATGTCGGCGCGGGCTCTGCGCAAAGCGCCTCGGCCGAGATCGAAAAGCGACTTCCCCTCGAGCCGCACGCTGCCTGCGTCCGGCTTCATGAGCGCAAGCGCGATGCGCGCCAGCGTCGACTTGCCCGACCCCGAATTCGCCGACGATGCCGAACGAGCGGCCGGCCATGACCGTAAGGCTCACGCCGCTCAGCGCCGGGCGAGACCCATGCGGCGCGAACGGCCGCGGGCGCGGCAGGCGGTAGGCCTTGAAGAGGTCTACCGCCGAGAGCAGCGCGTCGGCGCTCATGGGCGCCGCCCCATCTCGTCCGCCCGCCAGCAGCGGGAGACGTGACCGGCGCCGAAGGCGACCTCCGGCGGCCGGGCCGCGCGGCAAATGTCGGCCGTCAGTTCGCAGCGGCCGGCGAACGGGCAGCCCGGCCCGACGTCGCGATGGTGGGGAGGCGAGCCGGGAATCGCCTTGAGGCGCGCGCCGGGCGCAGCGCCGGGCTCCGGCCGCGCCTCGAGGAGCGCCCGCGTGTACGGGTTCCGCGGCGCGCCGAGGACCGCATCGACCGGCCCGCGCTCGAGGATCAGCCCGCCGTACATGACCGCCACCCGGTCGCAATGACCGGCGACGACCGCGAGGTCGTGACTGACGAGAATCAGCGCCATCCCCGATTCGGCTCTCAGCCCATCGATCAGCGCCAGGATCTGCGCCTGCACCGTCACGTCGAGCGCTGTCGTCGGCTCGTCTGCGATGACGAGACGCGGGCCGCAGCCGATCGCCATGGCGATCATCGCCCGCTGCCGCTCGCCGCCCGAGAGCTCGAAGGGATAGGCGCGCGCCGCCCGCTCCGGATCGGCGAGGCGGACACGGCCGAGCAGCCGCAACGCCTCGACGAAGGCCGCGCTCCGCGAGAGGCCGCGATGCAGCGCAAGCGGCTCGCCGACCTGCGCGCCGACCCGATGCAGCGGGTTCAAGGCCGTCATCGGCTCCTGAAAGATCATGGCGATCCGGTTGCCGCGCAAGCTTCCCATCGCCTCATCGTCGAGCCCAACGAGTTCGCGCCCCTCGAAGCGGATGGACCCGGCGACGCTTGCGCCCTCGGGAGCAAGGCCCATCAGCGCGAGCGCCGTCATCGTCTTGCCCGACCCGGACTTGCCGACGACCCCGACGCTTTCGCCTTCGCCGACGTCAAAGCTCACGCCGTCGACGATGCGGACAGGGCCGCCCGGGGAAGGCAGGTCGACGGCGAGATCGTTCACCTGAAGCAGCATGTCAGGAGCGGCTCTTCAGCCGCGGATCGAGCGCGTCGCGCAGACCATCGCCGAGAAGGTTGAGTCCGAGCACGCTCAGCGCAATGGCCGCGCCCGGATAGATGGCGAGGCGTGGCGCGTTGTAGAGCACGGCCTGCGCGTCCGCCAGCATCCGCCCCCACGAGGCCTGCGGGGGCTGCGCCCCGAGACCGAGATAGGAGAGCGCGGCCTCGGCGAGAATGGCGATGGCGAACTGGATCGTCGCCTGGACGATGAGCGCCGGTGCGATGTTCGGCAGCACGTGGTCGATCGCGATCGCCAGCGGTCCCCGGCCAGCCGCGCGGGCAGCGAGCGCGTATTCGCGCGCCAGCACCGAGTTGGCGGTCGCGCGCGTGAGCTTGGCGATGATCGGCACGTTGGCGACGCCGATGGCGACGATCGCGTTGACGACGCCGGGCCCGAAGGTCGAGGTCAGCATGATCGCCGAGAGCAGCGCCGGAAAGGCGAACAGGAAGTCGCATGCCTTCATAATCGCGTCCTCGGCGAGCCCCTTCCTGAAGGCTGCGACAAGTCCGAGCGCCACCCCGAAGACAAGCCCGATGCCGACCGCGACGAGGCCGACGAGGATCGAAACCCGCGCGCCGGCGATGATCTGAGAGGCGACGTCGCGCCCCAGAGCATCGGCGCCGAACCAGTGGGCGAGCGAGGGCGGCGCGAGCCGGTGGGGGATATCGATGGCGGCCGGCGGATAGGGCGTCCAGACGACAGAGAGCGCGGCCATGCCGAGGAGGGCCGCCGTCAGGACGCCGCCGAGCCGAAGACTGACCGAGCCTCTTCGCTCTCTCATGGAGCGCCGGCCCTGAGCCGCGGGTCGATCGTCGCGCAGGCGACGTCGACCAGCAGATTGAGGCCGATTACGAGGACCGCGAGCAGCATCACGCAGTCCTGGACGACGAGCGTGTCGCGGTTCGAGATCGACTGCAGGAGAAGCCGGCCGACGCCGGGCAGGACAAACACGTTCTCGACCACGATCGCGCCCGCGATGAGGTTCGCGAACTGGAGGCCCATGATGGTCAGAACCGGAACGAGCGCGTTCGGCAGTGCGTGGCGCCAGAGCGCCGCGCTCCGCCGCACCCCCTTGGCCCGCGCGGTCCGCATGAAGTCTTCGTTCAGCGCCTCGATAAGCGCCGAGCGGGTGACGCGGGTGAGGATCGCCGCCTGCACGACGCCAAGCGCAATCGCCGGCAGGATGAGCGCGCCGAGCGCCCGGCCGGGGCTGCCCCAGCCGGGAAAGCCGCCCGCCGGCGTCAGGCGCAGCATGACGGCGAAGACGATCGCCATCAGGATCGCGAGCCAGAAGTTGGGGACCGCAAGGCCCACCTGCGTCAGACCCATGACGATCGCGTCGCCGGGCCGCCCCCGCCGTTCCGCGGCGAACACTCCGGCAGCGAGCGCGATCGCCGCCGACAGCGCCATTGCGATCGCGGCGAGCGGCAGGCTGACGGCGAGGCTCGCGCCGATCAGCGGCGCGATCGGCGAGCCGTAGGCGTAGGAGAGCCCGAGGTCGCCGTGCAGGAGCCCTCCGACCCAGCGCCCGTAGCGGACCAGGAGCGGCAGATCGAGGCCGAGCTTGTGGGAGAGCGCCGCCACAGCCTCGGGCGTCGCCGTCGGCCCAAGCATCGTCGCCGCCGCATCGCCCGGAAGGATGTCCATGACGGCGAAGACGACAAGCGAGGCGACGACGAGCGTCGCGACGAACACCGCGAGCCGCTGGAGGACATAGAGAAGCATCGAGTTCGAGGCTAGAGCGCCGGCCAAGCCGCAGACAAGGCCTTTTACGAAGGGTTCGCCGAGAGTGCGGCCGCGAGCCGGGTCGAGATGTCCTGCGACAGCGCCCGGGCGAGACGGATCTCGGCGTCCCGACCGGCGCGCAGGTCCGCATAGCGCTGGGTCGAGCGGTCGTAAGCCGCCGCGGCGGTCGCCTTGCCTTTCAGAACCTCGGCCCCGCCGTCGACCCTCGTCAGAGTGTAGTCGGCGTCGCCGGTCATGGTCGCGGAGGTCGCGACGTTGATCTCGGAATTGACGGTCGGCGTCTGCTGGCTGGTGGTGACCGTGACTGTGAGGCGATATTTCGGCGGCGCGGCCGTTTCGCCCGTTCCGTTGAGATCCGTGGTCAGGTCGGTCGCAAGATAGTGGCCGATGCGATCCTTGATCGGCGCGACTTCGATCGAACGAAGATCCCCGACCAGTCCCGGATGCGCGGCCTCGCTGTAGAGCGGCTGAAAGCAGCCGCCGAGGCCCAGGGCCGCGACGAGGGCGGCGGCTGCGCATGCGAGCCTAGACCACGACATTGACGATCCTGTTCGGGACGATGATCACCTTGCGGACAAGCTTACTATCCACGGCCCGCGCGACCCCGTCGAGGGCGAGCGCCGCCTTTTCGATCGCGGCGTTGTCCGCGTCGCGCGCGATCGTCAGTTCACCGCGCTTCTTGCCGTTGACCTGGGCGACGTAGGTCACGGCTTCCGAGACGATGAGGCTTCGGTCCGCAACCGGCCACGGGCTTTGCGCGATGAACGTCGTATGGCCGAGCGCCTCCCAGCATTCCTCGGCCAGATGCGGCATCATCGGCGCGAAGCAATGGACGAGAATGTCGCCGGCTTCGGCGAAGGCCGCTCGCAGATCGTCGGGCGCCGGGGTGGTCTCGATCGCCCCCACCGCCGCCGACAGCGCGTTGGCGAATTCGTAGATCTGGGCGATGCAGACGTTGAACCTCAGACGCTCGATCTCGTCCTCGATGCGCGCCAGCGCCGCGTGGGCGGTCTGCCGCACCCGCTTCGCCGCCTCGCCGAAGGCCGGGGGCAACGCCGGGCGTTCGCCGACGACGCGCTCAATCTCGCAAGTCAGCCGCCACAGCCTCTGCGTCTGCTTGAAGGCCCCCTGGACGCCGGCCTCGGTCCAGATCACGTCGCGCTCGGGCGGCGAATCCGACAGCATGAACCATCGCGCCGTGTCGGCCCCGTAGGTCTCGATGATCTCGTCGGGGTCGACCGTGTTGCGCTTCGACTTCGACATCTTCTCGATCGGCCCGATTTCGATCGGCTCGCCGGTGTCGATGAGAACGGCGCGCCGTTCGCCGCTCTCCGCATCGATGCGAACCTCGTTCGGCGCGAGCCATTGGCCGTTCCCGTCGCGGTAGGTCTCGTGCACCACCATGCCCTGGGTGAAGAGGCCGGCGAAAGGCTCGTCGAGCGAGAGATGGCCTGAGTGGCGCATCGCGCGGGTAAAGAAGCGCGAATAGAGAAGGTGTAGGATCGCATGCTCGATCCCGCCGATATACTGGTCGACAGGCAGCCAGCGGTCGGCGACAGCCGGGTCGGTCGGCGCGGCCTCGTCCCACGGATCGGTGAAGCGGGCGAAATACCACGAGGAGTCGACGAACGTGTCCATCGTGTCGGTCTCGCGCCGGGCGGGGCCGCCGCATTGCGGACAGGCGACGTGCTTCCAGGTCGGATGCCGGTCGAGCGGATTGCCGGGCTGATCGAAGGCGACGTCGTCGGGCAGCCGGACGGGCAGATCCTTCGCCGGAACCGGAACAACTCCGCACGTCTCGCAATGGATGATCGGGATCGGGCAGCCCCAGTAGCGCTGGCGCGAAATGCCCCAGTCGCGCAGCTTGAAATTGACCTGGCGCTGCGCCTGCGGACGATTGCCGACCGTCACCGCCTCGAGCCGCCGGACGACCTCCTCTGTCGCCGCCGCGATCGTCATGCCGTTGAGGAAGCGCGAATTGATCATCAGGCCGTCGCCGTCATAGGCGACGTCGGTGACGGCGAACGTCGCCGGATCCACGTCCGGCGGGCAGACGACCGGCGTCGCGCCGAGACCGTAGACGTTGACGAAGTCGAGGTCGCGCTGGTCGTGCGCCGGGCAGCCGAAGATCGCCCCCGTGCCGTAGTCCATCAGGATGAAGTTCGCCACATAGACCGGCAGGCGCCACTCCGGATTGAACGGATGGAAGACCCTGAGGCCCGTGTCGTAGCCCTTCTTCTCCGCCGTCTCGATCGCCGCGACCGAAGTTCCGACCCGCCTGCATTCCTCGATGAAGGCCTGAAGCTTCGCATCGTGGCGCGCCGCCGCGGCGGCCAGCGGATGATCGGGTGCGATCGCCATGAATTTCGCGCCGAACAGCGTGTCGGGACGGGTCGTGTAGATGTCGAGCTCCGTGGCGCCGGGCTCGCCCTTCAGGGCGCCGACCGTCGCCTGATCGATGACGAAACGGATCGAGAGCCCCTCCGAGCGGCCGATCCAGTTGCGCTGCATCAGGCGGACCTTCTCGGGCCAGCGGTCGAGCGTGTCGAGGCTCGTGAGCAGATCCTCGGAAAATTCGGTGATCCTGAAGAACCATTGCGTCAGCTCGCGCTGCTCGACGACCGCGCCCGAGCGCCAGCCGCGCCCGTCGATCACCTGTTCGTTGGCGAGGACGGTGTGATCGACCGGGTCCCAGTTGACCTTCGACTTCTTGCGCGCCACGAGGCCGGCTTCGAGAAAGTCGATAAACAGCTTCTGCTGGTGCCGGTAGTAACTCGGATCGCAGGTCGCGATCTCGCGCGACCAGTCGAGCGACAGACCCATCGATTTGAGCTGCGCCCGCATGGCGTCGATATTGGCGTGCGTCCATGTCGCCGGATGCGTGTCGTTCTGCATGGCGGCGTTCTCGGCTGGCATGCCGAACGCGTCCCATCCCATCGGATGCAGAACATTGAACCCCCGCGCGCGCCGGTAGCGGGCGACGACGTCGCCCATCGCGTAATTGCGGACATGGCCCATGTGGATGCGCCCGGAGGGGTACGGGAACATCTCGAGCACATAATATTTGGGACGCGGGTCGTCGTTGGGGGTCGTGAAGACGCCCGCCTCCGCCCAGGCCTTCTGCCACTTGGCCTCGGATTCGCGCACGTTGTAACGTTCAGGACGCATCGCGGGACAAATCTCTCGGGCGCTGGTCTTGGATTTGGGCCGCGTACAAACATGATTTGACCAAGGGGTCAAATGACGGCGGGCCGGCCGCCGCCCGACAATCCACAGCGACCCGCCGGTAGGCGCTCGACGGACCGCGCGCGCCATGACACTTTCGCGACCGTCGGCTTTCCCTGTCGCGAGGCCTTGTCATGACGACGCAAGATCCTGTCCTGCACCCGCTCCCGATCCTGAGCCTCAGGCCGACGCAGATGACGGTGGGCATGCGGGAGGTGCACCGGAAGCGGGACGCATGGAGGTCCAAGACCTCGTCCGATCTCGCCGGCTTCCTCGGCCAGCACATGGTCCCGACGATCCTCGGGCTCAAGGGCCAGCACTACCTGATCGACCATCACCATCTTGCGCTCGCCCTGCACGAGGAGGGCATCGAAAGCGTCTTCGTCACCGTGGTCGCCGACCTCAGCCGGCTGCCGCAGGACCACTTCTGGAACATGATGAGTTTCAAGGGCTGGACCCACCCCTACGACGGCAAGGGACGCCGGCGCCCTTACGGCGATCTGCCGAGAAGCGTGGCGGGCCTCGAGAACGACCCCTATCGCGCGCTCGCCGGAGAACTGCGCAACACCGGCGGCTTCGCCAAGGATTCGACGCCGTTCGCCGAGTTCCTGTGGGCCGATTTCCTGCGCCCGCGGATCAAGGCGAAGACGATCGGGGCGGACTTCGGGGCCGCGCTCGACGAGGCGCTGGCATTCGCCAAGACCGGGGACGCCGACTTCCTGCCCGGTTGGTGCGGCGCGCACGGCTATTCCCCGTCCGCCGGCGCCAAGGCCGCGACCAAGGCCGGCCCCACGACCGCGAAGGACGCAAAGAGCGCCAGAGAGGCGAAGAGCGCAAAGGGCGCAAAGGCCGGCAAGAAAGCCAAGAAGCGTCCGGCCGCCTGAGACTTCGCGACAGGGTCGGCGGCGTCGGCTTGGCGGACGCGCCGGAAAGCCGCTAAGACACCGTCCGTGAGCCTCCTGCGCGAGCCGACGCCTTACGGGCCCCCATCGAGCCGTATCGCCGGCGCGGCTTTGTTCGCCGTCGCGACCTTCATTGTCGCGGTCGTCGCGATCGCCGGGCTCGACCGGGCCGGCGCGCCGGAGCGGCTCGTGCGCGCGCTCGGCCCCGTCATCGCGCTCGTCGCGCTCAGCCTCTTCGGGATCGCCGCCCGCAACGCGACTTTGCCCCAGTTCATCGCGTCGGGCCGGAGGGCCTCGCCCCTTTCGGCCGCTCTCGCCGTCTCGGCGGCGGCGGCAGGGGCGTCGCTCTGCCTTCAGTCGCCCTACGGGTCGCCGCTGAGCCCGATCGGCGGTGGCGCGATCGTCGGAATGACGCTCGGCGCGGCGATCCTCGGCGCCCTCATCCGCCGCTTCGGCGCGGCCGGCGTCAGCGACGTCGTCGCGACCCGCTTTTCGCCTCCCCTCCTGCGCGCGGCGTTTGGAATCGTGGTCGTCGCGGCGTCCGCGCTCGTTGCCCTGGCGGGATATCAGGAGGCCGTTTCGGTTCTCCTCAGACTGACGACGAGCAGTCGGACCCTCGCCGAAGCCGTAGTCGCGGCGGCGCTCATCGCGTCCGTCGCGCCGGGCGGCCTCGCGAGCCTGATCGCCAGCGCCGCCGCCGCCGGGGGAGGCCTCGTCGATTCTGGCGCTCGCCGGCAGGGCGATGCCCATCTGGGCGACCGCGGCGCCCGATCTTTGGCAAGGCGCGACGGCGGTCCAGGACCTGATGCCGACGCTCCGCCTTCCCTCGCTTGCGGTCTTCGCCGCGGCCGCGATCGGGGCTGCGGGCCTGATGGGCGCCGCGCCGCCGACCGCCGCCTGCCGCGACGCGAAGTCCGCGCTGAAGGCCGGCGTCGGCGGCCTCGTTCTGTCGCTGGCGCTCGTCGCGCTGAGCTTGGTCGAAACGACGCGTCTCTCGCTCGGATCCGGCTACGCCGCGACCAGCCCCGTCGCCGTTTCGCTTTCCGGCGCAGCCGCGCTCGCCGCCTCGCTGGCGCTCGCCGCGATCGGGGTCCAGGGCGCGGCCCGGGCCTTCGGCGTCCGGCTCGACCGCGCTTCGCGTCCCCTCCTCGGCCTCGCCAGCGTGCGGCTCGCCCGCATGCGTTCAGGGCAAGCCGCCATCGTCGCGGGATGCGCGCTCGTCGACGGCGCACGGGCGATCGATCCGTCGATCGAGTTGATCGCGGCGATGGCGCTGACCCTCGCGATCGCCGCGCCCATCGGCGCCCTCGCGGCGATCCGTCGCGTCGGACCGCTCGCCGCGTCCGCAGCGACCCTTGCGACGCTCGGCGTCGCTTTGGCCCTTCTCGACCCCCCAGCCTTTCACGCGACCGCGCCCGAGCTTCTCCTCTTCGCCCTTGCCGCCGCGGCGGCTGGGTTCGTCGTCGGATCGATCGTGTCGTTCGTCGCCCCGCGCGCGCGCCCGGCCCCCTCGCCTCGGCCGTTCGATCCGTTCAGCGGACCTTCAGGGTGAACCGACGAGCAGCCGCCGCGCCTCGTCGTAGACGCGCCGGTCGCCAGCCGCGAGAATACGGCCGCCCTTCGAGGCGTCCTCTCCGTCCCACGTGGTCATGACGCCGCCTGCGCCTTCGACGATCGGCGCGAGCGCGGCGACGTCGTGGACCTTGAGGCCGGTTTCGATCACGAGATCGATGAAGCCCGCGGCGAGCGCGCAATAGGCGTAGCAGTCGCCGCCGTAACGGGAGAGCCGCGCCATCGCCTCGACGCGCCGGAACGCTTCGAGGTCCGCGGGGTCGCCGATCAGCGCGGGACTGGTCGTCGCGAGGGTTGCGTCGGAAAGCGAGCCGCAGGCCCGGGTGTGAAGGGTGCGCGTCGCCCACTCGGACGGCGGCGCGTCTCCGTGCGAGGGCGCGAGCCAGCGCAGCCGCGCACCTTTCCCGTCGCCCGTGAAGCGCTCGCGGGTGAAGGGCTGAGCCATCATGCCGTAGACGGGGCGGCCTCGATGCATGAGACCGATCAGCGTGCCCCAGGTCGGCATGCCGGAAATGAAGCTTTTGGTGCCGTCGATCGGGTCGAGCACCCACACATACTCCGCCTCCGGCCGGTGGGCGCCGTATTCCTCGCCGATCACGCCGTGGGCAGGGAAGGTCTGGCCGATCAGGCGCCGCATGGCGGCTTCGGCCCCCCGGTCCGCCTCGGTTACCGGGTCGAACGCGCCCCCGTTGGATTTGTCCTCGGCGCCGATGGCGCTGCGAAAGAACGGCAAAATCACCTCGCCCGACAGCTGGGCGAGGCGGTCGACGAACGCC
This sequence comes from uncultured Alphaproteobacteria bacterium, assembly GCA_963829505.1. Taxonomy (GTDB): domain Bacteria; phylum Pseudomonadota; class Alphaproteobacteria; order Rhizobiales; family Beijerinckiaceae; genus Roseiarcus. Next base: position 197,733 of record CAWHIL010000003.1, on the reverse strand, counting down.
GCAAAGTCAACCGCGGTCATTGTCCACACCCGTCGCCATGTCTTTTTTGCATATCTGCCATCCCCCTGAGCAGCATCTCGGTCGCCGCACCGGCATGAAGTTTACGTTGTATCCCGCTGTTTTCACAAGCAGACCGGGTTGCAGCAGCGATCAGACCCGGATCGGCGAAGATGACCCTCAGCAACGATTTCGCCGGCGCGTCGGGTAGCGGAGAAAGAAAGCCCTTGCAACAGCGGCGCGCCCCACCGATATTGTTGCGGTGCGGCATGCTGTGCCGCATATGCCCTCCTTGGGCGTTTCCTCCCTAGACTGAAGGCCGCCGTGGCGACATGGCGGCCTCCTTTTTTGTCGGGACCTCATCCATCGCCAGGCCGGGCTTTTGTGCGATGCAGCATCGCGCGCCGCGGCGCCTCAGCGCGTCGGCCGCGTCACTCGGCGGCCAACCGCGACGATCCGAGGGCGCCCGGAAGCTGGCTCGCCAGGGCCTCGACGGCGACGAACAGGTCGTCGCGCAACGTGGTCCATCCTTCCAGGCGTTCGATCCGACGCTCGTCGAGATAGAGCGCCCGCGCGATCTCGATCTGAACCGCATGGAGACCCGCATCCGGGGCCCCGAAGCGCTCGGTGATGTAGCCTCCGGCGAAGGGCTTGTTTCGTCGCACCCTGTAGCCAGAGGCTTTGAGGCTCGTCTCGAGAGCGTCGACCACCAACGGCGCGGCGCTCGCCCCGAAACGATCGCCGAGAACGATATCCCAGCCCCCGACGTCCGCCGCGTTGCTCGGCATGGAATGGCAGTCGATCAGCACCGCTCGCCCGAACCGCCGCCGGGCGCGCTCGGTCAGCGTTTCGAGACGGAAGTGGTAGGCGCGATAGAGCGCCTCTATCCGCGCCAGGCCTTCGACGACCGGCAGCGGCCGGCGGTAGATTGGCTGGGCATCGCCGACCACGCGCGGAATCGTGCCCAGGCCCACGGCGACGCGCAAGGAACGGGTGTTCGCGAACTCGGGCAACGGCCCGTCGAGAACCTTGGGGTCGAGTTCGTAGGGCTCACGGTTGACGTCGAGATAGGCGCGCGGAAACATGGCGCGAACGAGCGGGGCGCCCAGCGAAACACAGGGCAGGAAGAGTTCGTCGACGAACGCGTCTTCCGAGCGGCGCAGCGTCAGCGCGTCGAGCCGGGAGGCGGCCAGAAAGCGGTCGGGGTAGCAAAGACCCGAATGGGGCGAACTGAACACGAGCGGCGAGGTCAGCCGGGCCGGCTCGATCGCCTCGACCGGCGGATCGAACAGCGCCAGTTCGGCCCTTTCGAATTCGTTCATCGCCGCTCCGTAGAGGTAGAGGCTCTATCGCTTGCTCCTGGCGCGCTCCTCGGCTTTATCTTAAGGGGCGCGCTCGACGTTCGCATCGGCTTTCAAGGAATTTTTACCGGGCCGACGCAAAGTTGCAAGCCTTGAGCGGGGAGACGCATGCAGACGCCGGTCGAAATCGCCACAAAAATCCTGCTGGCCGAAGACGACAGCGACATGCGCCGCTTCCTGGTCAAGGCGCTTCAGAACGCCGGATACGCGGTTGTTTCCTTCGATAACGGCCTCTCGGCCTATCACCGGCTTCGCGAGGAGCCCTTCGAACTGCTCCTGACCGACATCGTCATGCCGGAGATGGACGGGATCGAACTCGCCCGCCGGGCGACCGAACTCGACCCCGAGATCAAGGTGATGTTCATCACCGGTTTCGCCGCGGTCGCCCTCAACCCGGACAACAACGCGCCAAAGGACGCGCGGATTCTGTCGAAGCCGTTCCACCTCCGCGAGCTGGTCAGCGAGGTCGAGAACTCTTGCGAGCGGCCTGAAGCGGGCTAAAAAAAGCGCGCCATGCTCTCCGCCGCGCGACTCAACCTCATCGCCGTCGCCCTCGCCGTTGCGCTCGCGTCCTCGCCCGCGGTCGCCGAGCCCTCCCGCCTCGACGCGATCCTCGGCGCAGGCGCGCTTCGCGTCGGGACGACCGGCGACTACCGTCCGTTCAGCGCGCTCGACAAGGCGTCCGAGACCTATTCGGGCTTCGACGCCGACATGGCGCGGGCGCTTGGAGCCGCGCTCGGCGTCAAGGTCGCCTTCGTCCCGACAACATGGCCCGACCTCGCCCACGATCTCGCAGGCGGCGCCTTCGACATCGCCATGGGCGGCGTCTCGATCACGCTCGAGCGGCAGAAGATCGGCTTCTTCTCCGAGCCTTATCTGCGCGACGGCAAGACCCCGATCGCCCGCTGCGCCGACGCTCCGAAATACGAGACGCTCGCCGACATCGACCGGCCGGGGGTTCGCGTCATCGTCAATCCCGGCGGCACGAACGAGCGCTTCGACCGCGCCCATCTGCACGCGGCCGAGGTCGTCGTCCATGCCGACAACACGACGATCTTCGATTCGCTCGCGGGCGGCGAAGCCGACGTCATGATCACCGACGCCTCCGAGACGGTGCTGCAGGCGAAGCTCCATGCCGGGGCGCTCTGCGCCGTCCACCCGGACAAGCCCTTCGACTTCGCCGAGAAGGGCTACTGGATGCCGCAGGACCCAGCCCTCAAGGCGTTCGTCGATCAATGGCTGCACATCATGAGAGAGACGGGCCAGTTCGACGCGCTCGCGGGCAAGTGGCTGCGCTGAGCATGCGGCGGCGCAAAAAGTCCAAGTGCAACTAAGCCGGCGCGGGCGGCTTCGACTGACGCAACCAAACGTGGGCCACCCATCACATGGTTTCCGACACCGGTCGCCGTTCCGCCGACGTCGAGGGCCCCAGCGGCTGACCGCCGGCGCCCTCTTTCAATCTCAGATTGGACCGCGCCTGCAAGACTAAGGACGATGGCCGCCGCCGCCGCTGAATCCGCCGCCGCCATGGCTGAAGCCGCCGCCGCCGAAACCGCCGGCATGGCCAAAGCCTCCGCCGCCGAACCCGCCGGGATGGCTAAAGCCTCCGGCAAATCCGCTGCCGCCGAACCTGCTGGGATGGCCGAAGCTGCCACCGCCCATCGTCGCTGAGTTTTTGGCGAATCCCGCCCCGCCAGTTCCAGCAATTCCGGCGCCCGTCGTCACGCCGCCGCCATGGAAGCCCGGGCCGACGTTTCGGTTGCCGGCGAGGCCGTTCCCGGCGGTCGCGGCTGGGTGACCGAAGCCTGTGCCGCCCATTTTGCGGTCGCCGCCAAAGCCATGCCGCCAGTGATGATGGCCGTACCAACCCGGGCCATATCCGAAGCCGTAGACGTAGCCTGGCCCGTAGCCGCCGTCGTCATAGCCGTAGCCGTAGAGGCCGCAGTCGCCGTAGCCGTAGCCATAGCCATAGGGGTATCCGCCGCCGTATCCGCAGTCGTCGGGATAGCCGGCCGCGCCTGCAACGATGCCGCCAATCACTCCGGCGGCGACCGCCGCACCGGGATTGTAGCCGTATCGGTGATGCGCGTGCCCGGCGACATAACGGCCGCCTGGGTGATGGCGTTGGCGTTCTGCGAACCGGCCGGGTTCGCGAATGTTTGCATGCTCGCTCGTAGCGCGCCGAGCGGGCGCATGATGAACCGCTCTCGTGGTCGTGGCCGCGCTCGCGGCGGATAGCGGCGCGGCAACGGCCAGCGTCGCCGTTACGCCAAGGGCAAACAGAGAGAATCGGGCGTTCGAGAGAATCATAGGGCCTCCGATGGCATGGCCGTCGCCGGCCGGGAGCGCCCCCCAATTTGTATCTGTCAGGTGGTGGGCCGGCGCCAACCCGCAAGCTTCCGGGAGTAAACGTTGACTTTCCGATTCATATCTTCCCGGCAAGATTGGGCGTGGGCGCCGGCCACGCGCCGGGCGGAAGCGCCCGGCGATCGCGGTCAGGGTCCGAACGGACCTCGGTTGTAGCCGTAGCCGTATCCGGATTGGTATACCGCCGGGGTCTCTTCCATCGTGCCGACCCCATTACCGGGCGCGTAGCCATAGCCGCCGTACCCGCCGTAACCATAACCGTAGCCGCCGCCCACCGCTGCAAACGGCGCAGCGATAAGGGCGCCGGCTAGGTTAAACGGAGCGGCCACCACGGCGCCGATTGGCCCGCCATAGCCATAACCGTAGCCGGGGGCGTACCCGCCGCCGTAGCCGGGGGCGTAACCGCCGCCGTAGACTGGGGCGTAGCCGTAGCCGTAAGCGCCGGGCGCGACCGCGGAACGATAGACGTAGCCGTAGCCGGGGCCTGTCACGGCGCCGGCGCCCTCTCCAACCGGCCCAGACCCGTACGTCCGGGCAAGAACCCGATGGCGGGGGTGAACGACGACGTTACGATCGACGCCATAGCGCTCGTGGTGGCGCATTCCGTCCCGTTCGAAGTGGTCTTGCGCCAGCGCCGGGGTGGCGACCGCGATCGCGAGCGCCGCGGCGCCGAGCGCCGCCGCTGGGCGAAAAATCAACAATGTCATCGAAAACCTCCTGTCGGCGAAAGGCGCCGTCCCCAGTCCAACGGTTCACGAGGGCAAAGGTTCATGATTAAGGAGGATTTAACCCGCCCGCCAGGAAACAAACACAATCGGAATGATCTGCGCGCTACGCAGGCAAAATTATGCCCTTACGGTGAGGCGCGGATTTTCGACTGAGGGTTTGCCGCGAGGGGCTTGTCGGTAACCATGAACAAGTCGGGGCAGCCGAAGGCGGGCAACATCGCCGCGAACCGCCATTTCGAGGCTTGATTTCTGCCCGGCGAGTTCCTAACTAGCGGCCGTTAGCACTCGCCAATCCCGAGTGCTAATCAATTTTTGCGCCCAGAGAATGGGCTTCCTCGAGAGGAAAGTTCGATCCATGAAATTTCGTCCCCTGCATGACCGCGTCGTCGTTCGTCGCCTCGACAGCGAAGAGAAGACGAAGGGCGGCATCATCATCCCGGACACCGCCAAGGAGAAGCCGCAAGAGGGCGAGATCGTCGCCGTGGGCCCCGGCGGCCGCGACGAGAGCGGCAAGCTCATCCCGATCGACCTCAAGGTCAAGGACAAGGTCCTCTTCGGCAAGTGGAGCGGCACCGAAGTCAAGATCGACGGCCAGGAACTCCTCATCATGAAGGAGTCCGACATCATGGGCGTGATCGCCTGACGACGGAGCGAATGGGGAGTGGCGAACATCGAGTAGTTCGCTCGGCCACCCTCTACCATTCGCCACTCGCCATTTCGCCACTCGCCTTCTCGAACCTTTATCCAAGGAACCCAACCCAATGGCAGCCAAAGACGTACGCTTCTCCTCCGACGCCCGCGAGAAAATGCTGCGCGGCGTCGACATCCTCGCCAACGCCGTCAAGGTGACGCTCGGGCCCAAGGGCCGCAACGTCATCCTCGACAAGTCGTTCGGCGCGCCCCGCATCACCAAGGACGGCGTCACCGTCGCCAAGGAGATCGAGCTCGAGGACAAGTTCGAGAACATGGGCGCGCAGATGGTCCGCGAGGTCGCCTCGAAGACCAACGACACCGCCGGCGACGGCACCACGACCGCAACCGTCCTCGCCCAGGCGATCGTCCGCGAGGGCGCGAAGGCCGTTGCGGCCGGCATGAACCCGATGGATCTGAAGCGCGGCGTCGACATGGCGGTCGCGGAAGCCGTCAAGGACATCGCCAAGCGCGCCAAGAAGATCAAGGACTCGGCCGAGGTCGCGCAGGTCGGCACGATCTCGTCCAACGGCGACAAGTCGATCGGCAAGATGATCGCCGACGCGATGCAGAAGGTCGGCAACGAGGGCGTCATCACGGTCGAGGAGGCGAAAAGCCTCGAGACCGAACTCGACGTCGTCGAGGGCATGCAGTTCGACCGCGGCTATCTCTCGCCCTATTTCATCACCAACGCCGAGAAGATGCTGGCCGAGCTCGAGGACCCCTACATCCTCATCCACGAGAAGAAGCTCTCGTCGCTGCAGCCGATGCTGCCGGTGCTCGAGGCGGTCGTGCAGACCGGCAAGCCGCTGCTCATCATCGCCGAAGACATCGAGGGCGAGGCGCTGGCTACTCTCGTCGTCAACAAGCTGCGCGGCGGCCTGAAAGTGGCGGCCGTCAAGGCGCCCGGCTTCGGCGATCGCCGCAAGGCGATGCTCGAAGACATCGCCATCCTCACCGGCGGCACGATGATCGCGGAAGACCTCGGCATCAAGCTCGAGAACGTCAATCTTCAGATGCTCGGCAAGGCCAAGCGCGTGCGCATCGAGAAGGAGAACACCACGATCATCAACGGCGGCGGCAAGAAGGCCGACATCGAGGCGCGCGTCGGGCAGATCAAGGCGCAGATCGAGGAGACGACCTCGGACTACGACCGTGAGAAGCTGCAGGAGCGTCTCGCCAAGCTCGCGGGCGGCGTCGCGGTCATCCGCGTCGGCGGCGCGACCGAGATCGAGGTCAAGGAGAAGAAGGACCGCGTCGACGACGCCCTCAACGCCACCCGCGCGGCGGTCGAGGAAGGCATCGTCGCCGGCGGCGGCGTCGCGCTGCTGCGCGCCAAGGCTGCGGTCGCCAAGCTCAAGAGCGACAATCCGGACGAAGAGGCCGGCATCAAGATCGTGCTTCGCGCGCTCGAGTCGCCGATCCGCCAGATCGTCGAGAACTCGGGCGTCGAGGGCTCGATCGTGGTCGGCAAGATCTCCGAGAACAAGTCGCAGACCTTCGGCTTCGACGCGCAGTCCGAGCAGTACGTGGACATGATCGAGGCCGGCATCGTCGATCCGGCCAAGGTCGTGCGCGCCGCGCTGCAGGACGCAGCCTCGGTCGCGGGCCTCCTCATCACCACCGAGGCGATGGTCGCCGAAGTGCCGAAGGACAAGCCCGCGATGCCGATGGGCGGCGGCGGCGGCGGCATGGGCGGCATGGACTTCTAAAGTCCGAAAACTCCCTCTCCCGCCTGCGGGAGAGGGCCAGGGTGAGAAAGGGCGGCTTCGGCCGCCCTTCTTTTTTGACGCAAGAATCGAATTGACGGATCGACGTTGTGTAGCTACATACCTATCCGACGGGCGCGAGGTCACGATGAAGACAATGACGAGCCGGGAGGCGAACCAGGACTTCAGCCGCGCCAAGCGCGAAGCCAGATCCGGGCCGGTCCTCATCACGGAGCGCGGCCGCCCGGCCAACGTGCTCATGACCTATGATGAGTATCAAAACCTGGTCGGCCGGCCGCGCAACATCCTCGACCGCCTGGCGATGCCGGGTTCCGAGGACATTGAACTTGAACTGCCCGAGCGAAAGGTCGAACCGATGCGGGACATCGATTTGACGTGACGTATCTTCTCGACACGAACGTCATATCGGACATGCGGCGGCCGGAGCGCCTGCCGAAGGCGGTCGCGGACTGGCTCGGCGCGGTCGAGAGCGACGCTCTGTATCTGTCGGTCGCAACTCTCCTGGAACTGGAAATCGGCATCCGCAGACTGGAGCGCCGCGACCCGCGCCAGGGCGCGATGATACGCAGGTGGAAAAGCGAATTGGTGACGCCGACGTTTCGCGGACGCGTGTTGCCCTTCGATGAGAGCGTGGCCGATTGTTGCGCGGCGATGCAGGTCCCCGATCGACGTCCGCTGCTCGACTCCATCGTCGCGGCGACCGCGATCGTTCACAAGCTCACCCTGGTCACCCGCAACGTCGCCGACTTTCTCGGCATGCCGGTCGCGATCGTCAACCCATGGTCATCGTCATGACGAGCCGCATCGCGCGAACCCGCCCCGTCAGAACCCGAACGCGCGCGTTATCGAATAGATCGCGAGCCCGACAAGGCCGCCGACCAGCGTGCCGTTGATGCGGATGTACTGGAGGTCGCGGCCGACCTGCAGTTCGAGCCGGTTGACCAGCGTCTTCGTGTCCCAGCGATCGACCACCTGCTCGATATAGCCGCCGACTTCGAGCCTGCGCGGCAGCACGACCTGTAGCACGGCGCGCCTGAGCCAGTCGTTGACGCGCTCGCGCCGCGCCGGGTCCGCGTCGATCGCGCGAACGAACGCCGCGAGCGCCCCGATCGCGGAAGCCGCAAGCGCCTGCAGGCGCTCCGGCGGCGCACTCCTCAGCGTCGCGTCGAGCTCCCGCCAGAGGCCGCCCGCCTGCTCCCTGAAGGCCGGGTTGGCGAGGACGTCGCGCTTCAGGGCCTCCGCTTTGGCGCGCATGTCGGGATCGTTGGCGAGCGCTTCGACCAGCCAGGCGACGCGCTTGCCGACCTCGCCGCGCCACGGATGGTCGGGCCGGCGCATGTCGCTGAGCGTGGACGCTAGCCCGCGCAGCACCGTGGTCGCGATGATCTCGTCGACCCATTTCGGAATCCACGGCGAGGCCTGCCGGCGCACCTGCTCGACGATCGCCTCCTTGTTGCGGGCAAGCGTGTCCTCGGCGAGGTCGAGGCCCCGATCGAGCAGCCCCTGCCCCGCCCCGTTCGCCCAGACGATCGACAGCGCGCGTGAGGCGAGCGGCGCGACCGGGACCGCCTCGGCGCCGCGGAGCGCAAGACCGCCGACCCATCGCGCGACCGCCTCTTCCGGCAGGCCTGCGAGCGCCTGGGGCGCGAACCGGGCGGCGGCCGCGGCGATCCTCGCGCCGTTCTGCGGCTCCGACAGAAAGCCGGCCGCGAGACGTACGGGGTCGATCGTCTTCAGCCGCTCGGCCAGGACGCGCGGCGCGAGAAAATTGTTGGCGACGAAGCGGCCGAGCGATGCGCCGAGCCGCTTGCGGTTCTCGGGCACGATCGCTGTGTGCGGAATGGGCAGTCCGAGCGGATGACGGAAGAGCGCGGTCACCGCGAACCAGTCGGCGCAGGCGCCGACCATGCCGGCTTCGGCGAACGCGCCGACGTAAGGCGCGAAGGCCCAGTTCGGCGGCGCGAAGCGCATGGCGACGAAGACGACGGTCATGAGAAGAAGCAGCGACGTCGCGATCGCCCGCATGCGCGAGAGCGCGGCCTGCCGCTCCTCGGGCGTCTTGACGAGGCCGGCGCCGCCCGGCTCGCCCTCGCCTGCGACGCGATCGATCGGCGGATCGGTGAGGCCATCGCCGGCCATCGATGAGGCCCCCCTTGAATGCCGTGGAACGAAGCCGCCTTTTCCGACGCGCCCATGTCCGCAGTGTGGCTTCGCGAAGCCGCTTGCTCAAGCTCCGCGCGCGCAGGCGCCCTCGCCGCGATCGTACTCGCCTTCCCCGCGAGGACGACAGACAAACGCTCTAGCCCCGGTCCGCCCGCGCCGCCTTCTTGTCGCGCTTGTGATTGTCCGGGACCAGAATCCCGAGCAGCTTCTCCGCCGCCGCGAGCACCTTGGGGTCAAGCGGCCGCGGAGAGAGCGACACGCCCTTCGACAGGCGGTCGGCAATGATGCGAAGCGCAGCGAGACGGGCGAACGGCTTGTCGTTGGCGGGGATGAGGTGCCAGGGCGCGCGGTGGGTCGAGGTCTTGTGCATCATGTCCTCGATCGCCTCCTCATAGTCATGCCAGCGACCGCGGTTGCGGAAATCCTCGTAGGAGAGCTTCCAGCGCTTGAGCGGGTCGCCGAGGCGCGAGCGGAAACGGCGCATCTGCTCGTCGGCGGTGATGTGCAGGAAGATCTTGACCAGCCGCATCCCGTCGGTGACCAGGAGCCGCTCGAAGTCCTTGATCTCGTCGTAGGCCCGCTTCCATTCGTCTTCGGTCGCAAATCCCTCGACGCGCTCGACAAGCACGCGCCCGTACCAGGAGCGGTCGAAGACGACGACTTGGCCGTGCTGGGGCAGCCGCTCCCAGAAGCGCTGCAAATAGTGCAGCGACTTTTCCCGCTCCGTCGGCGCGGCGATGGAATGGACCTTGAAGCTGCGCGGATCGAGCGCCCAGCCGAGCCGCCGCACGACCCCTCCCTTGCCGGCCGTGTCCCACCCTTCGAGGACGACCACCGCGCGCTCGGGCGTCGCAAGAAAGGCCTGCTGGATGCGCTGCAACGTCTCCTGGAGCTCGGCGAGCCGCCGTTCGTAGTCGGCGAAGTCGACGGACGGGAAGCGATGGATGTCGGAGAGACGGGGACGATGGCTGACGACGAAATCGGTGGTCTTCATCTGGCTCTTCGGCTGCGAAATGGAGTTCGGTCCCACGGACAATGAAGCTCCCGGCAGCCGGCGCCAAGCTGGACAGAAAGCTAAGGGCGAGCGTCCCTTCTCCCCGCTTACGGGGAGGAGGTCAGGATGAGGGGCGTGGCGATGAAGCGCTGCGGCCAGTCCCCTCGCCCCTCGCCCCTCGCCCCTCACCCCAACCCTCTCCCCGCGCAAGCGCGGGGCGGGAACCTGATCCCCTAATACCCGTCGAGCCGCGCCAGCGCGTCGGCGTGATAATCGGCGTCGCCGAACGTCTCCGCCAGCGCCCGGCCGCGCTTCATGTAGAGGCCGATGTCGAAGGCGTCGGTCATGCCGACCCCGCCGTGCATTTGCACCCCTTCCTGAACCGCCAGAGTAGCCGCGAGCCCCGCCATCGCCTTGGCGACATGGACCGCGCGCATCGCTTGCGGGTCGTTGGCGCCGAGAAGCTGTTGGGCCTTGAGGATCGCCGAGCGCGCGACCTCCATCTCGCTGTAGAGATGCGCCGCCCGGTGCTGCAGCGCCTGAAAGGCGCCGATCGGCTGGCCGAACTGCTTGCGGGTCTTCAGATAGTCGACTGTCAGCGCGCTCGCCCCCGCGCCGACGCCGAGAAGTTCGGCCGCCGCGCCGAGGCTGACGGCGCCGATCAGCCGCTGAAGCTCAGGCCGGCCGCCGTCCACGTCGCTGATCGCCGCGTCGGCGTCGACCTCGACCGCGTCGAAGCGGACGCGCGCGGCGAGGCTCGAGTTCGGCAAGACGCGCCGGCTCGACCGTCATTCCCCTCGCGCCCTTCTCCACGAGAAAGAGCGTCACGCCTTCGACGTCGTCCGCCTTTCCCGACGTTCGCGCGGCCACGATGAGAACGTCGGCGACGTGGCCGTGGACGACGAAGGTCTTCTCGCCCGTCAGTCGAAAGCCGTTGCCAGCCCGCTCGGCCTTCAGCGCGATGCGTTCCGGCCGATGGTGCGCCGTCTCGTCGATCGCCAGCGCCGCGACGAGCTTGCCTTCGACGATCGGCGTGAGAAAGCGCCCGCGCTGCTCGCGGCTCGCGGCGGCGAGCGCCGAGACCGCGCCAACCGCGGTTGTGAGAAACGGCGACGGCGTCAGGCTGCGCCCGATCTCCTCGAGGATGATTTCCTGCTTCGACATGGCCGAGCCCGCTGCCGCCCTCGGCCTCGGGGACGAGGACGCCGGCGAAGCCCATCTCGCCGAACGCGCCCCACAATTCGCGCGAGAAGCCGGTCGGATCGTTTGCGTCGCGCATACGCCGCAGATGGCCGACGCCGCCGCGCTCGGCCATGAACGGCCGCGCGCTGTCGGCGAGCATGGCCTGATCGTCGGTGAGAAGGAGCGGCAAGGGTCAGGCTCCCGGCAGATCGAGGATGCGTTTGGCGATGATGTTGAGCTGGATCTCGGAGGTCCCGCCCTCGATGGAATTGGCCTTGGTGCGCAGCCACGCCCGCGCCGCCGTCCCGCCGCCCGAGGCTTCGCTCTCCCATTCGAGCGCCCCCGACCCTCCGGCCGCCATCATGAGTTCGTGCCGCGCCTTGTTCAATTCCGTCCCGTAATATTTCATCATCGAGGGCTGCGCCGGATGCGCCCTGCCCGCCTTGAGTTCGTCGATGAAGCGTTCCGACATCGCCCGGAAGGCTGCGGCGCGGACCTCGAACAGCGCGATGCGGGCGCGCAGGACCGGCGCGTCGAGCAATCCGTCGGAACGAGCGCCGATCGAAGCGAGCGCGGCTTCCGGCAGGCTCGGACCGCCCGTGGCGCCAAGCCCCATGCCGGAGATCATCTCGCGCTCGTGGCCGAGGAGATATTTCGCGACCTCCCATCCCTTGTTGAGCCCGCCGACGAGATTCTCCTTCGGGACCTTCACGTCGTCGAAGAAGGTTTCGCAAAACGGCGAGGAGCCGGAGATGAGCGCAATCGGCCGCGTCGAGACGCCGGGCGTCGCCATGTCGAAGAGAAGAAACGAGATGCCGCCCTGCTTTGCCGCGCGGTCGGTGCGCACGAGGCAGAAGATCCAGTCGGCCTTGTCCGCGTAGCTCGTCCAGACCTTCTGGCCGTTGACGGCGAAATGGTCGCCGCGATCCTCGGCGAAGGTCGCGAGCCCAGCGAGGTCGGAGCCGGCGCCGGGCTCCGAATAGCCCTGGCACCAGCGGATCTCGCCGCGCACGATCTTCGGCAGATGCTCCTGCTTCTGGGCTTCCGTCCCGTATTTGAGGAGCGCGGGCCCGAGCATCGAGATGCCGAACGACAGGAGCGGCGGCCGGCACCCGAGCTTCGCCATTTCTTCGCGCAGCGCCTTGGTCTCGGCGGGCGTCAGGCCGCCTCCGCCATAAGCCTTCGGCCAGTCCGGCGTCGTCCAGCCGCGCGCGCCCATGCGCTCGAGCCACAGGCGCTGCGCGGGCTTGAGCATCTGGCGCCGTCCGCCCCAGACGATGTCCTCCTCACCCCGCGGCGCCTCGCGCATCTCGGGCGGACAATTCGCCTCGAGCCACGCCCGCGTTTCCGCGCGAAAGGTGTCAAGGCTCTCCTCGGCGGCCATGTTCGTTGTTCCTCCCAAGTCCATGCTTACCCCACCTGCCGCTCGCGTCCCTCCCAATAGGGCCTGCGCAACTCCCGGCGCAGGATCTTGCCCGTCGCGTTGCGCGGGATGGCGGCGACGAAGGCGACCGATCGCGGCGCCTTGAAGCCTGCGATGCGCTCGCGCGTCCAGGCGATGATGGCGCTTTCGTCGGCGTCCGCCCCGGCCTTCAGTACGACCACCGCCTTGACCACCTCGCCCCAGGCGGCGTCCGGCACGCCGATCACCGCGACGTCGGCGACCGCCGGATGGCCGAAGATCGCGTTCTCGACCTCGGCCGGATAGACGTTCTCGCCGCCGGTGACGATCATGTCCTTGATCCGGTCGTAGATGAAGACGAAGCCGTCGGCGTCGCGATAGGCGGCGTCGCCAGTGTGCATCCACCCGTCGCGGATCGCCCGGCCGGTGTCCTGGGGCTTCTCCCAATAGCCCTTCATGACGATGGGCGCTCGAATGAGAATTTCGCCGATTTCGCCGACGCCGACTTCGCGGTCGAACGGGTCGACGATCCTGACCTCGACGCCCGGCCACGCCTTGCCGCAGGAGCGGAGCTTGCCAAGGCCCGGTTCGTGCGCGTCGTCGGCGAGCAGCGTGCCCGCGCCGGTCGTCTCGGTCATGCCGTAGAACTGAGCGAACGCGCATCGGAAACGCGCCTTGGCCCTGACCAGCAGATCCTCGGCGATGGGCGAGGCGCCATAGGCGAGCGTCTTCATGCTCGAGAGATCGGCCGTCGCCATCTCGGGCGCCTGCATCAGCATCAGGATCATGGCCGGCGCGAGAAAGGCGTGGTTCACTTTCTCGCGCGCGATGAGGCCGAGCGTCGGGCCTGGCGCGAAGTCGCGCACGATCGCGGTCCGCGCCCCGCTCGCCATGGCGATCAGCGCAATGTTCACCCCCGCGACATGAAAGAACGGCATCGCGCCGAGCGTCACGTCGCCCGGTTCGTAGGCGAGGCCAGGCGCGCCGGCGGCAAGCCGGAAGGCGGTGAGATAATTGCCGTGGGTGAGCCGCACGCCCTTCGGCAGCCCGGTCGTGCCCGAGGTGTAGAGCTGGATGACGTCGTCATCGGCCGAGAGCGGAAGATGGGGGTCGCTCGCCTCCACGCCTTCGAGCCACGCGTCGTCGCGCACGAAGCCCGGCCGGTCGAAGCCGAGCGCGATGAGCTTCGGCTTCGTTTCGAGCGGCGCGACCGCTTTTTCCGCCACCTCGGCGAAGTCCGGCCCGACGATCATGATGCGGGCAAGGCTGTCGGCGACGATGCCGCCGATCTCGGGCGGCGCGAGGCGGAAATTGATCGGCGCGAGCGCGCCCGCAGCCTTGGCGGCGCCGAACGCATGGTCGAAAAAGCCTTGCGAGTTCTTGGCGAGATAGGCGACGCGCTCCTGGCGCGCGAGCCCTTCGGACAGAAGCTTTCGCGCGACCCGGGACGAGCGCGCGTCGATTGTGCCGAAGCTGACGCGCCGGCCGTCGGCGTCGATCAGCGCCGTCTCGGCCGCACGCTTCTTCGCCTGCGTTCGCACGACGTCGGCGACGTTCCCGACCCCCTCGAGATCGATCAAGCGCTCCTCCCTATCCGCGCTGGCGCTCATGCGGATCGCCGCCCGCGCTTGCCTCACCTTAGCGGGTCGCGCGGCGGCGCCAAGGTCGTACCCTTCCCCAGCTTCGGCTGGGGAAGGTGGCGCCGAAGGGGTCGGATGGGGTGTGGCGAGCAGCGCGCGTTGGCGCCGAGGGGCTGCGAACGCTCGTGCAAGCGTTTTGCACTGGCAGGCCGGCCCACACCCCATCCGTCGGCCTTGGCCGACACCTTCCCCAGCAAAGCTGGAGAAGGGGCGAGCCGCCGGCTCAGCTCCCCGCCGCCCGCGCCGCCGCAAGAAAGGCGCGGCGCGAATCCGGGAGCGCCTCGCCGCGCGCGGCGAAGACGTCGCGCGTCAGGAAGAAGCCCGTGGTGCGGAAGCCGTCGGCGATCTCTTTGGCGCTTGGCGCCTCGGCGAGGCTCATGCCCTCGCGCAGGAAAGCCGGCAGCGGCAGGAGCCGGTCGCGCCACGGCTCGCCCGCCGCGATGCTGACCGCCCGGCCGGATTTGGGCGACACATAGGCGAGCCCGTCCCGCGCGCCGGTCGCAGCGCAGCGGGCGAGATCGAGGCGGAAGCCGCATTCGGCGAGCATCTGCGTCTCGAACCGGGCGACGAGCGGGGCTACGAGCGCGGCCTCGTCGAGCCGGTCCGCGATCAGCGTCAGCGCCTCGTAGACCGCCTCGTGCGGATCGCGCTCGGGGAGCAGGCGAGCCAGCGCCGCAAGCCAGGCGAGGCCGGCGAGGGCGAGTCGGCTTCCCATGAGCCGGCCGGCGCGCAGCGTAAGCGGCTCGACCGCGAAGGCGCCGAGGTGTTCGTCGAGCCGCGCCCGCCACACAAGCCCAAGCGTGTTGCCGGGCTGAAGCGCCGCGCCCATCCGCGCCGAGCGGCCGCCGCGCACGAGGCCGAGATGGCGCCCGTGGGCGCGCGTCATCGCCTCGACGATGGCCGAACCCTCGCCGTGCCGCCTCACCCCGATGACAAGCCCCTCGTCGCTCCATTCCATCGACAGAATCCTTGGGACGGACCTCTAGCACACCAGACCCCAAGGCGGCTGTGGCGGAAAGGCGGCCGGGGCCAAGACAACGCCTTCGAAAAATATTCAACTGACAGGTTGACAATCTGGCCGGCATGGCCCACATTCAACCACATGGTTGACTTTCTCGCCCCGGCCCTCGACACCGTCTTCCACGCCCTCGGCGATGCGACACGGCGCGACATGCTGCGCGACCTCGCGGGCGGCGAGCGGACGGTCACGCAGCTTGCCGCGCCCTACGCCATGTCGCTCGCCGCCGCCTCGAAACACGTCAAGGCGCTCGAACACGCCGGCCTCCTCCGCCGCGAGGTGCGCGGGCGGACGCACGTCTGCCGGCTCGACCCGGGGCCGCTGGCGTGCGCGCACACTTGGCTCGCCTTCTACGAGCGCTTCTGGACCGACCGCCTCGACGCCCTCGAACGGCTTCTCCTCGAGGAGGACGCCCGCGAGGCCAAGCGCCCTCCCCCCGATCCGCGCAAGCCCCCCAGAAAACCGAAGACCCCCAAAACCCCGACCAAAGGAGACAGCGCATGACCATGCTCGCCACCCCCGACGACTACGGCACGCTGATCGCCCCGGCGACGGTCAAGATCGAGCGCCTCCTGCCCGGCCCGATCGAGCGCGTCTGGGCCTATCTCACCGAGAGCGATCTCCGCCGCCGCTGGCTCGCCTCCGGCGACATGAAGCTCGAACCCGGCGCGGCGTTCGAATTCGTCTGGCGCAACGATCAGTTGACCGACCCGCCGGGGACGCGTCCGGCCGACAAGTCGATCGAGCATCGCGCCAAGGGCCGCATTGTCGAGGCCGATCCGCCGCATCGTCTCGTCTACACGTGGGATGGCGTCGGCGAGGTGGCGCTCGACCTCAGGCGCGAGGGCGAGAAGGTGCTCTTGACCCTCGTCCACAGCCGCCTGCCCGACCGCGGCCATGTGCTCGGCGTCAGCGCCGGTTGGCACGCGCATCTCGACGTGCTCGCCGCGCGTCTCAGCGGCGCGACGCCCGCGCCCTTCTGGGATGCGCTGACACGGCTGCGCGCCGAATACGAGCGCCGCTCCTGAGCCTCGAACGAAAACGGAGGACGCCCATGCGCAAGCTGATCGCCGCCATGAAGATCTCGCTCGACGAGAAGGTCACCGACTCCAGCGGCTATGCCGACTGGGTCGAAGCCTGGTCCGACGACACCGGTCTCGCGGCCGAGATCGACGCCTGTCTCCTCGGAGCCGGCATGTATCCCGGCTACGAAGCCTATTGGAGCGCGATCGCGGCCGAGCCCGACAAGTCGCTCGCAATGAGCGGCAAACTGCCGACGCCGGGCGAAGTCGCCTGGGCGAAGGTCGCCGCGAAGACGCCGCACTACGTCCTGTCGAAGAGTTTTGGCGCCGCCGTCTGGCCGCACGCCCGTTTCCTTCGCGACGTTCGCGATGTCGCGGCGCTGAAACGCGAGCCGGGCAAGGCCATCTATCTCGTCGGCGGCGCCGCAACGACCGCAAGCCTGATCGACGCCGGGCTCGTCGACGAACTGCGCCTCATCGTCCATCCCGCGCTCGCCGGCGAGGGGAAGCCCCTCTTCTCGCCCGCGGCGCGCGGCCGAAAGGTCGCCTTCACTGGCGCGCGGCCGCTGCCGGACGGACGTGTTCGCATCGACTGCGCCTTCGCCTGAGCTTTCGCGCGCAACCCATAAAAATCATCGCAACAGGAGCATCGCCATGCCCAATCCCGTCGTGTCCCACGAAGACTGGCTGACAGCGCGCCAGGCGCTGCTCGAGAAGGAGAAGGAACTGACGCGCCAGAGCGACGCGGTCGCCCGGGCGCGCCAGGACCTGCCCTGGGTCAGGATCGACAAGTCCTATCGCTTCGACACCCAGGAGGGCGAAGCCTCGCTCGCCGACCTTTTTCAAGGCCGTTCGCAGCTCCTTGTCTACCACTTCATGTTCGGCCCCGACTTCAAGGCCGGCTGTCCGTCGTGCTCGGCGATCGCCGACGGTTTCAACGGGATCGCGGTCCATCTCGCCCACCACGACGTGATGCTGACCGCCGTCTCGCGCGCGCCGCTCGCAAAGCTCGACGCCTACAAGCAGCGGATGGGCTGGTCCTTCCCGTGGGCGTCGTCGCAAAACTCCGATTTCAACGCCGACTTCTGCGTCGGCGTCACGGAGCAGGAGCAGCAGAGTGGCGGCGCCTGGTACAACTATCGGCCGATGCCCGCGTGGAGCGGCGGCGGCGCGATCGTGGCGGAGGTCGCAGCCTCCGCCGGAACCGACGCCGCGAATTTCTTGCGCGAACTCCCCGGCATGAGCGCCTTCGTCCTCGAGGACGGCGCCGTCTATCACACCTATTCGGCCTATGCGCGCGGGCTCGACGGCCTCTGGGGCATGTACCAGTGGCTCGACCGCGCGCCGAAGGGACGCAACGAGCAAGGCTTCTGGTGGCGGAGACACGACGAATACGCGGACGCGCGATGAGCGAGGGAACGGGCGAGGCGCTTCGCTTCGCAGCGGCGCCGGTGTTCGCCGTCATGGGGCTTGCGACCGCGCTCGGCGGCGGCGATCCGTCGCCGCTCTGCTCGGCCGCGCCGCCGCACGGGCTGAACGGCATGGCGCTCATGTACGCGCTGATGAGCGCCGTCCACCTCGCGCCGTGGCTCGGGCGCGTCGCGCGGAGACGCTGCGCGAGTTGACCGCCTTCGTCATTGCGAGGAGCGCGGCGACGAAGCAATCCATGCACTCGCAATCGCGCCGCGACATGGATTGCTTCGCTTCGCTCGCAATGACGGCGTGAGGTCAGCCGGTCGATGGAATCTGAGGCGGCTCGGGCGGCGGGCGAACGAGATGGGCGGGCGGCGGCGCGCGCGAAAGCTTCGCCGCGACAACCAGCGCCAGCGCGGCGAGCGCGCCGACGAAGGCCGCGACGCCCGGCCATCCGCCCTCCGCGAGCGCGAGGCCGCCCGCCGAGCCCGCGACGCTCGAGCCGGCGTAGTAGAAAAAGAGATAGAGGGCGCTCGCCTGCGCCCGCGCCGTCGCCGCCCTGAGGCCGATCCAGCTCGAGGCGATCGAATGGCCGGCGAAAAAGCCGATCGTCACCAGCGCGACGCCGAGAATCGTCACCGCCAGGTTCGCCGACAGCATCGCCAGCGCGCCGAGCGGCACGAGCGCGACCGAGGGGATGATCACGCGCCTGCGGCCAAAGCGTCCGGCGAGATCGCCGGCGACGGTCGAGGCGACCATGCCGAGCACATAGATGACGAAGACGAAGCCGATGGTCGTCTGGCTGAGAAGGAACGGCGGCCCGGCGAGGCGGAAGCCGATGTAATTGTAGGTCGTGACCATCGAGCCCATGAGAAGGAAGCCGAGCGCGAACAGGAGGCGCATGCCGGGTTCGGCGAGATGCATGCGGATCGCCGGCCAGATCGCGACGAGCGCTGCCTTCGGCGTCGCGCGGCGCTCGAGCGGCAGCGCAAAGGCGAAGGCGACGGAAGCGGCGAGCGAGGCCGCGCCGACCGCGCCGAGCGCGCCGCGCCATCCGGCGTTTTCCGCGATCCAGGCGGTCGCCAGCCGGCCGCCGAGGCCGCCAACCGTGTTGCCGGCGATGAAGAGGCCCATCGACAGGCCGACCGCGGAGGCGTCCATCTCCTCCGCCAGATAGGCCATGGCGACGGCGGGCGCGCCGGCGAGCAGGACGCCGGTCAGCGTCCTCAAAGCCACGAGCGCCTGCCAGTTCGGCGCGAGCGCAGCGATCAGCGTCACCAGCGCCGCCGCGATCAGCGAGACGGCCATCACCCGCTTGCGCCCATAGGCGTCGGAGAGCGCGCCCGCGCCGAACATGGCGAAGGCCATCGCCCCGGTCGCCGCCGACAGCGACAGGCTCGCCGCCGCCGGGCTCAGGCGAAAATCGGCGGCGAACACCGGCATCAGCGGCTGCACGCAATAGAGGACGGCGAAGGTCGCGAGGCCGGAGAGGAAAAGCGCGAGACTCACCCGCCAGAAGCGCGCGTCGCCGCGCATCGTCCGCGGCGCGTCGTCAGGTTTCGGGGGAGGACGACTCGCGTCGGTCATGGGCCCCGCGACCCTTCCGCGCCGGGCCGCGAAAGGCAAGGGCGAACGGCGCGAGGGGACCGCTGCTCACGACGCCTTGCGTATCGCCCGCTGCAGTTCCAGTCGCATGAGCCGCTGGTAGGGCACACCGCGCGCCTCGGCCTTCGCTCGGTAGGCCTCGATCAGCGCCTTGGGCAGACGGAGGTTGACGCGAGCATCCTTGCGCGCCGCCTCGGCGTCGGCGAGCCATTCGTCGAAGGGGCGAAAGCCGGTTTCGAGATCGTATTCGCTCAAGTCGGCGGTATCGAGGAAAGTCTGTTCGGCGTCGTCGCTGTCGAACTTGGGGTAGGGCTTCTTCATCGTCGTTTGCCTCGATGAATGTAGTGAACGCTGACCGGCCGAATATGCAGCGGATCGTCGCGCGTCGTGTACACGAGGAAGATCTCGCGGCCTTCGTCGTTTGCGCCAATCGCCAGGTACCGGATTTCGCCCTCGAACGGGTCGCCCGAAACCCTCAGCGGCCGTCCGTCGAACAACGCTTCGATCTCGGCCGCCGGGACACGGGAGGCGCATTTCTCCCGATTGCCGTCGTCCCACTCGAACCGGAATCGCGACCTACTTATGCACACATATGGGTGTACAATTATCGATTGTCAAGAGTTATTTGCAACGCCGCCGCAAAGGCCGACCGCCCCCTACTCCTTCCCCATGATCGCCAGCACCTGCTCGAGCGGCGCGGAGGAAGCGCGAAAGACGCCGGAATAGGGGTTCGAAAGGTCGAGGATCATCAGCGTCGCCGAGGCGACCGCGACCGCGCCGACGAAAACCGCGACGACCGAGGCGACGCTGCCCTTCGACATGAGCCCGTAGCCGAGAAACAGGAGCACCCCCCAGCCGACCACGGTGAAGAGCAGCGGATAGGAGATCGGCGCCGAGAGGGCGAAGGACATCTGCAGCCGCGCCTGGCTGATGGCGTCGACCGTCGTCTTGGCGATGGCGAGCGCCTGGGTCTCTTGGTCGGTCGTGGGATGAAGCTTGTCGAGCGCCGCCTCGCGCGCCCGAAGACCGTGCAGCGCCGCGGCGAAATTGTTGGCGGCGAAATTGGCGCTCGTCTCGTCGGCGGCCCAGACCTCGTCGAGCGTCTTGCCGAGGTTGTCGCGCAATTGCTGACGCAGCGGATTGGCGTCAGGCCCGTAATCGGCGAGCGCGAGATCGAGTTGCAGCACCTTGGCCGCGAGACCCTGGATCGCGATGTTCTGGCCGGCGTAGACGCCATAGGCGGTCCAGATGAGAAGCCCGAGCGTCAGCGCCGAGAGGAGCGTCAGCAGGCCGACGACCGCGCCGATCATGTCGCGCGGCGCGCCGGTCGTGGACGACTCGGGCAGGATGCGCTGCAGGACGAGCCCGACGATTCCCCCGGCGAAGACCGCGGCCGCGATCGCGAAAGCAAGCTGTCCCGAACCCATGAACGACGCCCCAGACCCAAATTTGTTGGTGAGGCGCGGCCTTTAGCGTCAGATGCGGCGGAAGGCAATGCGCGCCGGCGCCGGCGCCCCCGCCAGCGCGCTCACGCGCGGTCCCCCTCCCTCGCTCCGCGAGGGAGGAAACGTCGCGGCGCTTTTCCTCCCCCGTCGAAGGCGGGGAGGGGGACCATGCGAAGGGTGGTGGAGGGGGCCGCGCCGCCCCGCCGGGCCGCCGCGACGCCCTACTCCGCCGCCGTCGCCTCGGCCGGCGCCGGCGCGGGCTTCGCCTTGCGCAGGAAGCGCTCGTCGATGCGCTGCATCACCACATAGAACGACGGCACGAACACGACGACGAGGCAGGTCGAGGCGATCATGCCGTAGAAGACCGCGATGCCGATCGAAATACGCGCCGAAGCGCCCGCGCCGGTCGCCAGCACGAGCGGCAGCACGCCCAGAATGAAGGCGAACGACGTCATGATGATCGGCCGGAAGCGCAACCGCGCCCCCTCGACCGCCGCCTTGACGAGATCCATTCCCTCCGCCCGCCGCTGGCGCGCGTATTCGACGATCAGGATGGCGTTCTTGCTGCCGAGCGCGATCAGGAGGATGAGGCCGATCTGGGTGTAGAGGTTGGTCGCGGCGATGCCGATCTGGCTGTAGTAGACGTCCGAGGCGCCGAGGTAGGTCAGCGCCGCGACCGTACCGAGCAGCGCCAGCGGCACGCCGAGAATCACCGCGAGCGGCAGCACCCAGCTCTCGTACTGGCCGGCGAGCACGAAATAGACGAGCAGGAGCGCCAGGCCGAAGACGTAGTAGATCTGGTTTCCGACCTGCTTTTCCTGGAAGGACATGGCCGTCCACTCGAAGCCCGCGCCGGTCGGCAGGGTGTCCTTGCCGATCTGATCCATGATGTCGAGCGCCTGGCCCGAACTGAAGCCCGCCGCCGGGCTGCCGATGACGGTCGACGACGGATAGAGGTTGTAGAGGCTGATCAGCGACGGCCCCTGGACCTCCGTCACGTCGATGACGGTGCCGATCGCCGTCATGGTCCCGTCGCCCGCCTTGACCTTGAGGTTCTTGATGTCGTCGGCGGTGGCGCGGAAGTCCGGCTCGGCCTGGGTGTAGATCTGGAAGACGTGGCCGAACTTGTCGAACTGGCTGACATAGCCCGAGCCGACGTAGCCCGAGAGCGCCGAGAACACCTGCCCGACGGTCACCCCGATGCGCTCCGCCTTCACCCGGTCGACGTTGACGAAGAACTGCGGCGCCCCGGCGCGGAAGGTGGTGGCGACCCGCGACAGCGACGATTGCCCGTTTGAGTTGGCGACGAGCGCGTTGGTCACGCTCTGGAGCAGGCTATAGTCGAAATTGCCGTTCTTGAGTTCGACCTGCATCGAGAAGCCGCCGACGTTGCCGATGCCCTGGATCGGCGGCGGCGGCAAAGCGAAGGTGAAGGCTTCGGGAACGCCCTGCAGGCCGCCGTTGAGGCGCCCTGCGATCGTGCGCGCGTCCTCGCCTTGCGCCTTGGCGCGCACGTCCCAGTCTTTGAGGACCACAAAGGCGACGCCGGCGTTGGCGAGGCTCGCGCGATTGTCGAGAACCGAGATGCCGCTGACGGTGACGACGTGCTCGACGCCGGGAATGTCGCCGGCGATCTTCGATATCTTCGCCATCACCGCGTCGGTGCGCTCCTTCGAGGCGCCGTCGGGCAATTGCGCCGGCACGATCAGGTAGCCCTGGTCCTCCGTCGGCAGGAACGCCGTCGGAATGCGGGTCAGCCCCCAGATCGCGACGCCGACGAGCGCCAGCGCGAGCACGACCATGATCGGCGCGCGGCGCGTCATGGCGCCCATGAGCCGCGCGTAGCCGCCCTCGACCGCCTCGTAGCCCCGCTCGAAGCCGCGCGACAGGATGTTGCGCTGAGCCACCGGCTTCGGCGCCCGCAGCCAGAGCGCCGACTGGGTCGGCTTCAGGCTGAGCGCGTTGATCGCGCTGATGAGAGCGGTCGCGGCGATCACGAGGGCGAACTGACGGTAGAGCTGGCCGGTGAAGCCGGGCAGGAAGGCGGCTGGGATGAAGACCGCCATCAGGACGAGCGTGATGCCGATGACCGGCCCGGTCAGATCGTCCATCGCGCGCCCCGCCGCCTCCCGGCCGGGCAGGCCGCGCTCGATGTAGCGCGCCACGCCCTCGACGATGACGATCGCGTCGTCGACCACAATGCCGATCGCCAGCACCAGCGCAAAGAGCGTCGGCAGGTTGATCGAGAAGCCGAGCGCCGCCATCGCCGCGAAGGCGCCGATCAGCGTCACCGGGACGGTCGTCGCCGGCACCAGCATCGCCCGCCAGTCCTGGAGAAAGACGAGGATGACGACGAGCACCAGCAGCGCCGCCTCGATCAGCGTCCGGTAGACCTCGTAGATGGCGGCGCGGACGAACTTCGTCGTGTCGTAGGGAACGACATAGGACAACCCTTCCGGGAAGCTCCTGGAAAGATCGTCCATCTTCGCCTTGACCAGGTTCGACACCTCGATGGCGTTGGCTTCCGGCAGGAGCGAGACGGCGATGCCGGCGGCCGGCTTGCCGTCGAGGTTGAACGATTCGCTGTAGGTCTGGGCGCCGAGCTCGACGTGGCCGACGTCGCGCACCCTTGTGATCTGGCCGCCGTTGCCCTGATCGACCTTGACGATGATGTTCTCGAATTCGGCCGGATCGTCGAGCCGGCCCTTGAGGTTGAGGGTGTACTGGAAGTCCTGTCCCTTCGGCGCCGGCGGCGCGCCGACCTGGCCGGCGGTCACCTCCTGGCTCTGGCTCGAAATGACGGTGATGACGTCCTGCGGCGTCAGGCCGCGCGCCTGCAGGAGATCGGGGTTCAGCCAGACGCGCATGGCGTATTGGCCCGCGCCGAGCACGCTGACGTCGCCCACTCCGGGCAGGCGCCTGAGCTCGTCCTGCACGTTGATGACGGCGTAGTTCGACAGGAAGAGGCTGTCGAAGCGGCTGTCGGGCGAGACGAGCCCGACGAATTCGAGGATCGAGGTCGACTGCTTCTTCGTCGTCACGCCCTGGACCTGCACTTCCGCCGGCAGCGACGAGATCGCGGCGGAAACCCGGTTCTGCACGAGGATCTGCGCCTTGTCGGCGTCGGTGCCGATGGCGAAGGTGACCGACAGCGTATAGGTGCCGTCGTCGGCGCTCGTCGACTGCATGTAGATCATGTCCTCGACGCCGTTGACGTTCTGCTCGATCGGCAGGGCGACGGAATCGACGAGGGTCTTGGCGCTCGCGCCGGGATAGCGGGTCGTCACCTGCACGGTCGGCGGGACGACGTTGGGATATTGCGAGCTCGGCAATCTCAAGAGGGCGACGAGCCCGATCAGCACGACGACGAGCGCGATCACGTTGGACAGCACCGGCCGTTCGATGAAGAAGCGCGAGATGTCGCCAGCGCCGCCTTTGGGCTTCGGATCGGGTGCGGACGCCTCCGTCATTTCGCCGCCGGATCGGTCAGCGAAGCGGGCGCCGCGCCGGCCGGCGCGCTCGATGCGAGCTGGCTGTGCTGCGGATCGACCTTGGCGCCCGGGAAGGCGCGCTGCAGACCGTCGGTCACGACCCAGTCGCCGGGATCGAGCCCGGATTCGACGATCCGCAATTGCCCCTGCCGGTCGCCCGTCTTGATGACCTTGCGCTTGACGACGTTGTCGTCCCCGACGACGAGCACATAGGAGCCTTCCTGGCTCGTGCCGATCGCTTCGTTGGACGTGAGCAGCGCCTTGTCGAGATGGCCGACGGGCGTGCGCACCCGGACGAAGAGACCCGGCAGCAGCGTGTGGTCCTTGTTGTCGAACACCGCGCGCACGAGCAGCGTGCCGGTCGACTGGTCGACCTGCGGCGAGGCGTAGTCCATATGCCCGCTATGCGGATAGCCGTCCTCCCCCTGGAGGCCGATCTCGACCGGGATCTGCGAAAGATCGGTGGTCCGGAACGGCAGCCCGGCCTTGGCGTTGCTCTCCTTGATCCGCAGCACCTGCGGCTCGCTCATGTTGAAATAGACGTAGAGCGGATCGGTCTGGAGGATGGTCGCGAGCTTGGTCGGGCCGCTGACGCCGACGAGCGAGCCGGGATCGACGAGGTGATGGGTGACGACGCCGTCGAAGGGCGCGGCGACATGCGTATAGCCGAGGTTGATGTTGGCGATCTCGATCGAGGCCTTGGCGTTGAGAATCGCCGCGCCAGACTGATCGACGTTCGACTTCCATTGCTGGACGGTCGCCTGGGTGGCGAAGTCCTGCTTGCCGAGCGTCGACTGGCGCTGGAATTCGGCCTGGTTGTAGGTCTGCTGCGCCTGGGCGTTGACGAGCGAGGCCTTCGCCTGGTCGAGCTGCGCCTGGTACTGGTCGCGCTCGATGCCGAAAAGCTCCGTGCCCTTCGTGACGAACGAGCCGTCCTTGTAGTCGATCGTCTCGAGATAGCCCTGGACGCGGGCGACGAGATCGACCGAATTGAAGGCCGCCGTGTTGCCGGTCAGCTCGTAATAGAGCGTGACCGGCTGCTGCACCGGCTGGGCCACGATGACCTTGGGCGGCGGCGGGGGAACGTAGGCGTTCTTCGCGTTGCAGCCCGCGAGCGCCACGCTTGCGAGGGCGAAGAGAACCGCCCTGCCCGCGCCGCGGCCTTCAAGGCTCGCGCCGGTCTTTCTCATGCAGCCGCAATCTCCGACGAGGCGATGCTCCCCACGCGTCCGACCCCGGCGCGTCCAATCCCCTTCGCGCCTCCGCGTCGGGCCGGTCCGGCAAGGTGTAGCAGGAATCGGGCCGTTTGTGTGGCGGCGCGGCGTCCTAACGCAACGTCAGCGCCATGTGGAACTCGATGTGGTGCGGAAGCGCGAAGGCCGTTATCAAGGTCGTGCGCGCCCATCTCTCATGCGGAGGGGGGCGACGCCGCGAGGCAAAGGAACGATGACGCAATCCCCCCTCTGGCCGCCGCCGCCCTCCCCCGCCCTGCCGGTCAAGGGGCGCCCCGACCGCGCGCCGGTCAACCGCATCTTCTGCGTCGGCCGCAACTACGCCGCCCACGCCGCCGAGATGGGCGCGACCGTCGAGAAGGCCGGCGACCGGCCGTTCTATTTCCTTAAATCCGCGCATGATCTCGTCCTCTCGGGCGGGGCGATCCCCTACCCGCCCGGCACGGCGAACTGCCATCACGAGATGGAGCTTGTGGTGGTGATCGGCGCGCCGGGGTTCCGCGTCGCCGCCGAGCGCGCCCACGAACTTATCTTCGGCTATGCCTGCGGCCTCGACCTCACCCGCCGCGACCTGCAGCTCAAGCTGCGCGAGAAGGGCCGTCCGTGGGACCTCGGCAAGGATTTCGAGAACGCGGCGATCGTCTCGGACATCGCGCCGCTCGCGGGGGTCGTTCTCGACCGCGGCGCGATCGCCCTCAAGGTCAACGGCGAGGTGCGGCAGAAGTCGGACCTGCGCAACATGATCTGGGGCGTGCGCGAGATCGTCGCCGACCTGTCGCTCTTCTACCATCTTGCGCCCGGCGACCTCATCTTCACCGGCACCCCCGAAGGCGTCGGCCCCGTTCAGCCGGGCGACCGCCTCGAGGGCAAGATCGAGGGCGTCGGCGACATCGCCCTCGACATCGGGCCGGCGGAGTAGCGCGTTCCGCTCTCCCGTCCGGTCGAGGGGCCAGGGGTGGCGAAGCCCCTACCCTCCAAGCGCCGACCGCACGTCGGCGAGCGTCGCCATCAGCGTCATCGGCTGCAATCGCGAAGGCTCGAAGCCAAGCGCGAGGTAGAACGATTTCGCCTCAGGCGACAGCGCATGCACAAGAAGGCCGCGAATGCCGATGATATCGGCGGCCATGAGGACGCGCCTCGCCGCGTCCCTCGCCAGCGCGCGTCCGAGGCCATGACCATGCAGACCTGCCTGAACGGCGAGGCGGCCGAGCACGGCGACGGGAACCGGGTCGGGCATGTTGCGACGGAGCCGTCCCGTCGCGAGTTCGAGATCGACCGCGCCCGAGGCCAGCGCATAGTACGCAACCACGCGATCCATGTCGCAGACGACGTAGGTGCGCGACGCCCCCGCCGCCTGGTTGGCGCGGGCGCGCCGCTTGAGCCAGTCGTCGAGGATCGGAACGCCGGAAGCGAAGTCGCCGACCTCGTGCCGCTCCTCGATCGGCTGCGGCGCCGTGACGCCATCTATTCCCAGGGCGCGCTGGTCGTCATGGTCCTCAGCAGCCTGTCGTTCGGGGCCGGCGGCGCGTCGAGCCGCGCGACGAATTCGGCGTAAGAAGCCGGACCCGCCTTGAACAACGTCTGATCGAGGAGCGCGTCCGCAGCCGCGCGCCGCGCGGATTCGAGCAGAAAATCGGTGCGGCTCTTGCCGAGCAGACGGGCGGCGCGGTCGATCAGATTGCGATCCTCGCTCCTCACCCGAAGGTTGAGCGTTGCCCGTTTCGCCGCCTTGAGTCTGGTCGTCATCCGCGCTCCTAACTCTCCGCGAGAATGGCACGGCGTAACGCGTTTGTCATTACGCTCTGTGACACTTTACCAAACACCCGAAACCGCCCGCCGCGCGCGGACCGCCGCGGTCCGCCTCTGCTACCCCTTGACCGCGCCCGCCGTCAGGCCGGCGACGATGTAGCGTTGCGCGGCCAGGAACATCAGGATCGCCGGCAGGATCGTCAGCGTGATGAAGGCGAGCACGAGCTGCCACGAGGTCGAATACTGGCCCTGATAGGCCATGAGGCCGAGGGTCCAGGGGTAGCGGGACTCGCTGTTGAACACGATCAGCGGCAGGATATAGCCGTTCCAGCTGTCGACGAAGGTGATGATCGACACCGTCGCCAGAACCGGACCCGAGAGCGGCAGGGTGATGTAGAAAAAATAGCGGAAATAGCCGCAGCCATCCATCAGCGCCGCATCCAGAAGCTCGGGGGGCAATTGCCGGAACGCCGTTCGCAGCAGAAGCACGCTCATGGCGAGCGAGAAGGCGACCTGCGGCAGCACGACGCCCCAGTACGAATCGAGAAGGCCGAGATCGCGGACGCGAATGAAGATCGGGATGATCGCGGTCGCCAGCGGAAACAGAAGCCCGAGCATGATGTAGCTGAGGAGAAACCGGTCGCCGAAGAACTTGAGGTGCGCGAAGGTGAAGGCCGCCATGGACGACGCCGCGACCGTCAGCGACACGGTGAGGAAGGCGATCAGCAGCGAATTGCCGAGCACCTGCCAGTAGCGCGCTCCAGCGAGGATGTCCCAGTAGTTCCGCCATATCCAGGATGTCGGCGAGCCGAACGGATGCGCTTCGAGGTCGCCGAGCGTCTTGAAGCCGTCGAGCGCCGTCATTGCGAGCGGCAGGACGACCGCGACCGCGAGCACGATCAGCGCCGCGAAGGCGGCAAGCGCGGAGAGGCCGCGGAGATCGCTCGCCGGGCCGGCGGGGGCGGGGGCGGCGTCAGTCATCGCGCATCACCCACCGCTGATAGCCGAACGCGAAGGTGACGCAGATCACGAACAAGACCACCCCGACCGCCGAGCCGAAGCCGATGCGCATCCGCGTCAGGCCGAAGAAATAGAGGAACGACACCATCGTGTGCGTCGTGTCGAACGGGCCGCCGCCGGTCAGCGGCACGATCATGTCGAAGAATTTCAAGGCGCCGATCACCGAGAAGAAGATCGAGAGCCGGATCATCGGCCCAAGCTGCGGCAGGATGATGTGCCAGAAGCGCTGCGCCGGCCCCGCGCCGTCCATCTTCGCCGCTTCGATCAGATCCCGGTCGATCCCCTGCAGGCCCGCGATATAGAGCATCATGTGGAAGCCGAAATATTTCCACACGGTGACGATCAGGACGGCGCTGAAAGCCCAGTTCGTGCTCGCCAGCAGGTAGAACGGTTCGAGCCCGAGAAAGCCGGTCACGAGCGAGGGGATGCCGTAAGAGCCGTCGAACATGAACCGCCAGATGAGGCCCGCGGCGACGTCGGCCAGAATATAGGGAAGGAAGAAGATCATCCGGAACCAGACGGCGCCGCGCATCCGTCCGGCGATCATGAGCGCGACGCCGAGCGCCAGCGGCAACTGAACGACGAGCGAGGCCGCGATGATCAGCCCGTTGTTGACGAGCGCCCTGAGAAAGACCGGATTGCCGAGGAGCCAGACGTAGTTCTTGAAGCCGATGAATTTCTCCGGCCGCCCGTATCCGTCCCAGTTGAAGAAACTGTACCAGGCGGCCTCGCCGATCGGCACGATGACGAAGATCGTGAAGACGAGCAGCGCCGGCGGCAGGAAGACGGCGACGACCGCGAGCCCATTGAGCGACAGGCACCGCCGGGTCTCGACATATTCGGCCGGCGCGCGCCGCTCTTGGGCCTCTTCGGAGACGAGAGCGGCGCGGCCCATCGGTCGTCGCGGACTATTGCTGGTCGGCCGCGTCCTGAATCGCGGCCGCTGCGGCTTCCGGGGTCATTTGCCCGGCGGCGACGGCGACCGAGATGTCGTTGATGACGCGGCCGACCGAGGGTCCGAGATCCTGGTCGAAGTAGTTCTGGTGATAGGTCGTGGTCGCGAGATCGGCGGCCAGACGCTTGAACTCCGGATCGGTAAAGGAGGTTTCCGCGCCCTTCACGACCGGGATGTAGGCGGCGCTCGCGGCGGCCTCCTTGGCGTATTTCTCCTGGCTGAAGAATTTCAGGAAGTCGACGGCTTCGGGCGGCGCGGACTTGCTGACGAGCCAGCCGTTGACGCCGCCGAGCGTATCGGTCGCCTTGCCCTTCCCGCCGGGAACGATCGGGAACGACAGGATGCCGATGTCCTCTTCCGCCAGACCTTTGCCGCTCGCCGAGCTCGAACCCTGCATGCCGAGCAGCCACTGGCCCATGAGGTCCATCGCCGCCTTGCCGTCGCCGAACACGCCCGCCGAATCCCCGTGTTTGGTCGTCAGATAGCCCGGCTGAAAGGGCTCGAGCGCCGCGAGTTCGCGAAGCTTCCTGCCCGCCTCGACGAAGGTTGCGTTCTTGAAGCCGCCGTCCTTGCCGGCCTTGGCATCGGCGAGCGCGTGCTCGCCGCCAAGCCGCATGACGAGATAGGAATAGTAGAAATGCATCGGCCATTTGTCGCCGGCGCCGACGACGATCGGCACGATTCCGGCGGCCTTCAGCTTCTTCACCGCGTCGAGAAAGTCGTCCCAGGTCTTGATGTCCTCCGCCTTGACGTTCGCCTTCTCGAACAGCTTCTTGTTGTAATAGAAGGCCACCTCGCCGACCTCGAAGGGCACGCCGACCGCCTTGCCGTCGACCTTGAAGGCGTCGACTGCGGTCGGCGACAGCGTCTGATCCACGGCCGCGACGTCGGCGGTCACGTCTTTCAGGAAGCCTGCCTTGTCCTGCGCCTGCATGACGCCGCCGGCCCACGAATAGAAGAGATCGGGACGGGCGTCGGATTGCAGCATGGTCGGCAGCTTCGCCTTGAAGGCCTCGTTTTCCAGGTATTTGAACTGGACGTTCACGCCCTTGTGCGAAGCGTTGTAGTCTTGCGCGATCTTGTCCCACAAGCCCTTCTGCGCGGCGTTCTCGCTGACGTGCAGGACGGTGATGTTGGTGTCGGCGAGCGCTGGGATCGCAAGGGCGGCGAGGCATGCCGCTGAAATGAGAAGTCGGCGGACGATCATGGTTTCCTCCGGAGGCGGCTCGGCGGTTTTTCTCCGCGATGCGGATAAAATCTGTCCAAAGTTGCGCCGGGTGTCAAGCCAATGCGCGGCATACAAGCCAGAAAACGCCTCGGCGGCGGTTGACAAGCGCGACGCTGCGGTGACAATAAATCCGCTGCCCGTATAAAAACCTGGGCCATAGCGGAAACGCCCGTCGAAGCGATGAAGACCGCCGACCCCGAACTCATGCGCGCGATCAACCGCTTCCATGTGATGGACGCGATCCGCCGCTTCGGGCCCGTGTCCAGGGTCGAGATCTGCGAGCTGACCGAGCTCAGCCCGACGACCGTGTCCGCCATCACGGCGGCGCTCCTCGACGACAGCCTGATCATCCCTGAGCACGTCGGCGCGGTCCGCGACCTCGGCCGCGGGCGCCCGCGCGTCATGCTGCGGCTGAACCCCGACGCAGCCTTCGTCGTCGGCGTGAAACTCGCTTCCGACCAGATCACGGTCGCCGTCACCAACTTCTGCGCCGACATCCTGCGTTCGCTTGCGCTGCCGATCCGCATCGACCGGCAGACGGCCCCGGTGATCGTCGATCTCGTCGAGGACGGCGTGCGCCGTTGCGTGAGCGACGCCGGCCTCGAGATGGCGGCCATCTCCGGCGTCTGCGTCGGCCTGCCCGGCGTCGTCGAGCGCGCCGCCGGCATCTGCCGGCAGAGCCCCATCCTTCAGGAGCGCGACGTGCCGTTCGGCGCCGATCTTTCGCTGAGACTCGGCGTCCCCGCCTCGATCGACAGCGACGTCAATCTGGCGGCGATCGCCGAACACTGGTTCGGACAGGCGCGCGGCCTCAACGACTTTCTCGTGGTCAACGTCGAGCGCAGCCTCGGTCTCGGCATTCTGCACAACGGCGAGCTCTTCCGCGGCGCGAACGGTCTCTCTCCCGATCTCGGCGACTTCATGCTGCGGCCGCCGAGCGACGGCGGCGGGCGGCTGGCGGACGTCGCCTCCGAGACGGCGGTGATCGCCGACGCCGAGGCCTCGATCGAAGCCGGCGACCGCGACGCGCGGCCCGACCGGGCGATGGCGCTCATCCTCAAGCGCGCGGCGTCCGGCGACAAGGCGTGCGCCGCAGCTCTGGCGAATGCTGGCGAAGCGCTCGGCTTCGCCGTCGCCAATCTGATCATCCTGTTCGCGCCTCCCAAGGTGATCATCTCCGGCCGCGCGATGACGGCGAGCGAAAGCTTCATCGCGCCGCTTCGCACGACCGTCGCCGCCCTCCTGCCGCCGAGCCTTGCGGATGTGTCGGAGATTGTCGTGCGCGAGTGGAGCGAGCGGATTTGGGTCCAGGGCGCAGCCGCGATGACGCTGCGCGATCTCTACGGCGCGCCGTGGGGCACGACCGGCCCTGCGCCGGTTCGCGCCGTCTCGGTCGCGGACGCCGGAGGCTAGGCCCATGCAGCCCGTCAGCGTCGGCGTCATCGGCTGTGGCTTCATCAGCGCCGCCTATCTCAAGGCGGCGAAGGCTTTCCCGATCCTCGACATCGCGGCGCTGGCCGACGCCGACCCCGAGGCGGCGCATGCGCGCTCAGTCGAATTCGGCGTCCCCGCCCGCTCGGTCGAGGCGGTGCTTGGCGATCCGAAGATCGAGGTCATCCTCAATCTCACGATCCCGAAGGCGCATGTCGAGGTCGGCTTGCGGGCGATCGCCGCCGGCAAGCACGTCCACTCGGAGAAGCCGCTCGGCGTCACGGTCGCGGAAGCGCGCGCCCTCGTCGAAGCGGCGAAGAGCCGCGGCCTCCGCCTCGGCTGCGCGCCCGACACGTTCCTCGGCGGCGCCCATCAGACGGCGCGCGCGTGCGTCGACGAGGGCCTCATCGGCCGGCCGGTCGGCGGGACGGCGTTCTTCATGTGCCCCGGCCACGAGCGCTGGCATCCCAATCCCGGCTTCTACTATCGCGACGGCGGCGGCCCGATGCTCGACATGGGCCCCTATTACGTCACCGACCTCGTCAATCTGCTCGGGCCCGTCTCCAGCGTCGTCGCCGTCGCGACGCGGACGCGCGACGAGCGCGTCGTGACGAGCGCGCCGCTTGCCGGCGCGCGCATTCCCGTCGAGGTCGCGACCCACGTCGCCGGCGTCCTCACCTTCGTCAGCGGCGCCGCCGTGTCGATGACGATGAGCTTCGACGTGGCGCGCCACCGCCACGGCCCAATCGAACTCTATGGCGAAAAAGGCTCGCTGATCGTGCCCGACCCCAATGTCTTCGGCGGCAAAATCGAAGTCGCGACCGCGGCCGAGGACTGGCGCGAGATTCCGACGCGGCACGCCTATGCCGACGGCAATTACCGCATCCTCGGCCTCGCCGACATGGCGCAGGCGATCCGCGAGGGCCGGCCGCACCGCGCCAACGGCGATCTCGCCTTCCATGTCCTCGAAGTGATGGAGGCGTTCCAGAGATCTTCGGAGACCGGCGCGGCGATTGCGATTTCGAGCCGCCCGCCGCGCCCGGCGCCCATGCCCGGGACCCTGAAGCCCGGCGAACTCGACTGAGCTGCCCATGCGAAAAGAGAGGTAACGCCCAAACACCGGCCTCGTCCTGAGGAGCCCGCGAAGCGGGCGTCTCGAAGGACGTTGGGTTCGGGAAAGCGTCCTTCGAGACGCGTCGCCTGAAGGCGCCGCTCCTCAGGACGAGGTCGGTGAAGGCGCCCTGTTTGGATCCACCCCCCTCGGGGGAGTTACAAAGAGAGAGGAACAGGCCCATGCGCGAAGCGCTCATCGTCTGGGGCGGCTGGAGCGGCCACGAGCCGGAAAAAGGCGCCGAGATCGTCGGCGGGATGCTCGAAGAGCAGGGGTTCAAGGTCTATGTCGAGAACACCACCGAAGCCTTCGCCGATCCCGGCATCGCCGAGATCAGCCTCATCGTGCCGATTGTCACCATGTCGAAGATCGAGAAGGAGGAGGTCGAGAACCTGACCGCCGCCGTCAGGGGCGGCGTCGGGCTCGCCGGCTTTCACGGCGGCATGTGCGACGCCTTCCGCGACAGCGTCGACTATCAGTTCATGTGCGGCGGCCAGTGGGTCGCCCATCCGGGCGGGATCGTCGACTACCGCGTCGACGTCGCCCGCGCCGACGACCCGATCGTGCAGGGAATCGCCGGCTTTCCCTACCGGTCCGAGCAATATTACATGCACGTCGATCCCTCGAACGAGGTTCTGGCGACGACGACCTTTTCGGGCGAGCACGCGCCCTGGACGAAGGGCGTCGTGATGCCGGTCGTGTGGAAGCGCAGGCACGGCGAGGGCCGCGTCTTCTACTCTTCGCTCGGCCACGTCTCGGCCGAGTTCGGCGTGCCGGAGATGCGCGAAATCTTCCGCCGCGGCATGTTGTGGGCGGCCCGATGAGCGCATCGATCCGGAGCGAGTCGATCCGCAATCCGATCCTCAAGGGCTTCAATCCCGATCCCTCGATCTGCCGCGTCGGCGACGACTATTTCATCGCGACCTCGACCTTCGAATGGGTTCCGGGCGTCCAGATCCACCACTCGCGCGATCTCGTGAACTGGCGGCTCGTCGCGCGTCCGCTCGATCGCGCCGACCTGCTCGATCTGCGCGGCGAACCGGATTCCTGCGGCGTCTGGGCGCCCTGCCTCTCCCATTCCGACGGAAAATTCTGGCTCGTCTACACCGACGTCAAACGCCTCGAGGGCTCATTCAAGGACGCCCACAATTACATCGTCACCGCGCCCGCCATCGACGGTCCCTGGTCGGACCGCATCCACGTCAATTCGAGCGGCTTCGACCCCTCGCTGTTTCACGACGACGACGGCCGCAAGTGGGTCGTCAACATGATCTGGAACCATCGCGAGGCGGCCGGCTCGCATCTGAGACACCCGGCGTTTCTCGGCATCGCGCTGCAGGAATGGGATGCGAAGGCCGGCCGGCTGATCGGCGAGGCGATGAACATCTTCGCCGGCAGCCCGCATGGGCTGGTCGAGGGCCCGCACCTCTTCAAGCGCAACGGCTGGTACTATCTGACGACCGCCGAGGGCGGCACCGGCTACGACCACGCCGTCACGATGGCGCGGGCGCGGACGCTTCAGGGCCCTTACGAACTGCACCCGAACGTCCACCTCATCACGTCGAAGGACGCGCCCGACGCGCCGCTTCAGCGCGCCGGCCACGGTCAGATCGTCGAGACCCCGGACGGCCAAGTCTATCACACCCATCTCTGCTCGCGGCCCCTTCCCGGCCTTCGCCGCTCGCCGCTCGGGCGCGAGACCGCGATCCAGAAATGCGTCTGGCGCGACGACGGCTGGCTTTATCTGGAGCAGGGCGGAACGGTCCCGGCCGTCGAGGTTCCGGCGCCGTTCCCGACCGAGGCCCGCCCCATGCCGGCGCGCGTCGTCTCGGCGTTCTCGCCGGCGCTCGGGCTTCCGCCGGAGTTCCAGTGGCTGAGGACGCCCCATCCCGAGCGAATCTGGTCGCTCGCCTCCCGCCCGGGCTGGCTGAGGCTGATCGGGCGCGAATTGATCGGATCGTGGTTCGAGCAGGCGCTGGTCGCCCGCCGGCAGGAGCACTTCGCCTATCGCGCCGAGACGGAGGTCGACTTCCAGCCGCGAAACTTTCAGCAGGCCGCCGGCCTCGTCGCCTATTACAATCGCTCGAAGCTGCATGCGCTTTGCGTGACGTGGGACGAAACGAGCGGGCGTTCGCTCGCCGTCTTCAGCGCCCTAGGCGAAAGCGACGGGCGCCTTCACTACCCGCCCGGCGCCTCGGTCGCGCTGCCGGCGGAGGGCCCCGTTCGGCTCGCCGTCGCCGTCGACCGCACGGAGCTTCAGTTTTTCTATGACGTGGGGAGCGGCTGGCGCACGATCGGCCCGACCCTCGACGCGTCGGTCGTTTCCGACGAATTCGGCGCCGGCGAACACGGCTCGTTCACCGGCGCCTTCGTCGGCATGTTCGCCTTCGACACCTCCGGCGCCGCCGCCCCCGCCGACTTCAGGTCGTTCATCTACGAAGAATCCCCCTCTCCCTGAGGGAGAGGGGCCAGGGGTGAGGGCCGCACGCCCCCTTCTCCCGACGGGAGAAGGGCCGGGGATGAGGGTTCCCTTTGTGCCCTTGGTGTCCTTGGTGGTGAAAGGAAGCCTTCACCACCAAGGACACAAAGGCCACGAAGACGCGCGAAGGCGTCCTTTGGCGGACGGCCCGCGCTACCCCCCGAGGGCCGCCGCCATCCGCCGGCGCACGGCCTCGATCGCCTTGATCGGCCGGATCATCACCTTGAAGCGGTCGATCCTGCCGTCCGCGTTCCAGCCGATGATGTCGACGCCCTCGACCTCGACGCCGTCGAGGACGGATCGGAACTCGAGCACCGCAGAGCGCTCGCCGATCCACTCCTCGACGTAGCGGAAGTCGCCTTCGCCCAGCACCTTCAGCGCCGCCCCGAGGTAGGCTTTCGTGATCGCCCGGCCGCGCTGGGGCGCATGCACGACCGGCGACAGAAAGACGACGTCGTCGGCGAGGAGGGCGTCCAATCCGGCCGGGTCGCGGGCCCGCGCGACCTCATGCCAACGGTCGATCGCTGCGCTCAAAGCCGTCCTCCCTTGTCCAGCGCCTCCGCCCACCTCATCTATTGCGACGCCCGAGAGCAAGGAAAAACCTCCCTGTTCCCGCACAAAATCTTCCCTGTTACCGACGAAAATCCTCCCTGTTCCGCCGATAATTCGCCCTGTTAAAATGGATCTCTAAGTGTTTCACGTGAAACACCTTTCCTGCTTCACAACCGCCCGATCCGCCGGCCCTCGCGCGGCGCAGCCGATTGCGCGCGCCGCAAACGGGCGCCAACATCGACCCGCGCCCGTCCCGCAAACGCCCCCGGAGCCACGCCCATGGACGCCCTGAACGCGGTCGAGGCCATCGTCCGCGACCTCCTGATCTTCGTCGTGGCGATGTCGGCGATCCTCGTCGCCCTCCTCGTCATCGTCTCGCGCATGCCGGACGCGAACCCGCTGAAGCGCATCCTGGTGGCGCTCAGCTACCGCGTCGGCGCGACGGCGGCGGCGGGCCTCGTCGCGGCGCCGGCGCTTCCCATCCCGGGCCTCGATGCGGTCGTCGACATCGGCGCGCCGGTTCTCCTCCTCTGGTACTGGTGGACCTTCTTCCGCGGCCTCATGGCCGACCGCGGCCGTCTCTCGCCCCCGCCGCCCGCCGCGCGCGGCGAATTGGGAGGTCCCCCATGAGCTTCGTCAGGGCGAACGGCCTCGTCGTCCACCATCGCGACGAGGGACCGCGCGAGGCGCCGGCGGTCGTCCTCGTCAATGCGCTCGGCAGCGACCTTCGCATCTGGGACGACGTGGCGGCCCTCCTCGTCCGCAACGTCCGCGTGATCCGCTACGACAAGCGCGGCCACGGCCTTTCCGAGGCCGGACCCGACCGCGCCGACATCGCCGATTACGCGCGCGACCTCGGCGGCCTCCTCGACGCGCTCGGCCTCGAACGGGCGACGCCCGTCGGCCTGTCGATCGGCGGCCTGATCGTGCAGGAGCTCTACCGGCAGCGGCCTGGCCTCGTCGCCGGCCTCGTCCTCGCCGACACCGCGGCGAAGATCGGCGACGACGCCTCGTGGGACGCCCGGATCGCGGCGATCGAGGCCGGCGGCGTCGAGGCGATCGCCGACGGCGTCATGGAGCGCTGGTTCACGCCCGACTTCCGTAAGAACCGCGCCGCCGACTTGACCGGCTGGCGGACGATGGTCGTGCGCACGCCGCGCCAGGGCTACCTCGCCGCCTGCGGGGCGCTGAAGCGCGCCGACCTTCGCCCCTACGCTCCCTCGATCGCGGTCCCGACCCTCTGTCTCGTCGGCGACCAGGACGGCTCGACGCCGCCGGCGCTCGTCCGCGAGACGGCGGCGATGATCCCGGGCGCGCGCTTCGAGATCGTCGCCGGCGCCGGACACGTTCCGGGCGTCGAGAAGCCCGCGGAGACGGCGCGGCTGATCTCTGGGCACATTCGCCGCGTTTACGCGTTGTAAGGCGCAGACGAAGGGCGCACGCGCCGCGCCCTTTGCGGCCGGGCGCGCCCGATGTATAGACGCTCGCCGTTTCGACGGCGCGGGGCCGGCCGGCGCCGGATTGGGGCCATTTCAGTCCATGTCTGAAAACGTCGCAAAGGACCCCGTTCCGGCCCAGGTCGTCGAGGGGCATGGCGCCCACAGCGTCACGGCCGGCGGTTTCGGAGTCCTGGCTCTCGGCTCCATCGGCGTCGTCTTCGGCGACATCGGCACGAGCCCGCTCTACGCGCTCCAGACCGCGCTCGGGCAGTTCAAGAGCGCAAGCCCCGGCGGCGGCGAGGTCATCGGCATCGTCTCGCTGATCATCTGGGCGCTCCTCATCGTCGTGACGGCGAAGTACGTCGTCTTCCTGATGCAGGCCGACAACAAGGGCGAGGGCGGCATCCTGTCCTTGAAAGCGCTCGCCCAGCGGGCGCTCGGGCGGCGCACCACCATCGCCTTCCTGCTTGGCGCCGCGGGCGCGTCGCTCTTCTCCGGCGACGCCATGATCACGCCGGCGATCTCGGTGCTCTCCGCGCTCGAGGGCCTGAAGCAGGTCGACGCCGATCTTGCCCCCTACATCCTCCCGGCGACCGTCGTCGTCCTCGTCCTTCTCTTCGCCGCGCAAAGCCGCGGCACGGCGGGGGTGGCGGCGTTCTTCGGCCCGATCATGCTGGTCTACTTCGTGGTGACGGCGGCGCTCGGCCTCCTGCAGATCGCCGGCGCCTGGCAGATCCTCGGCGCCTTGAGCCCGCTGCCCGGCCTCGGCTTCATGTTCGGCCACGGCGGCATCGGCTTCCTCATCCTCGGCAGCGTCTTCCTGGCGGTCACCGGCGCCGAGGCGCTCTACGCCGACATGGGCCATTTCGGCCGCAGGCCCATTCAGGCGGCGTGGCTCTTCCTCGTCCTGCCGGCGCTCATCTGCAACTACCTCGGCCAGGGCGCGCTGATCCTCAGGGACCCGTCGGCGGTCGACAATCCCTTCTACCACCTTGCGCCGGCCTGGGGCCTCGTGCCGCTGATCCTGCTCGCAACCGTCGCCACCGTCATCGCCAGCCAGGCCGTGATCACCGGGGCCTTCTCGCTCGCGAGCCAGGCGATCCAGCTCGGCCTCCTGCCGCGCCTCGAGATCGTCCACACCTCCTCGACCCAGGAGGGGCAGATCTTCATACCCAGGGTGAACCGCGTCCTCCTCGTCGGGGTGCTGGCGCTGGTCCTGCTCTTCCGCTCCTCGGACAACCTCGCCAACGCCTACGGCATCGCGGTCGCCGGAACCATGGTGACGACGACGGCGCTCGCCTTCTTCGTCGTCTGGAAGCTCTGGAAATGGCCGCTCTGGGGGGCGGCGGCGCTCGTCTGCGGCTTCCTCCTGATCGACGTCGGCTTCTTCATCGCCAACCTCTACAAGGTGCTCGACGGCGGCTGGGTGCCCCTGACGCTCGGGACCATCATGTTCATCGTGATGTGGACCTGGTCGCGCGGCAGCGCCATCCTGACCTCCAAGACCCACCGGGATTCGATCCCGATGGCCGATCTCATCAAGATGCTGCAGAAGTCGAAGCCGGTCAGGGTGCCGGGAACCGCGGTCTTCCTGACCAACGACCCGACCTCGGCCCCCTCCTCCCTCATGCACAACCTCAAGCACAACAAGGTGCTGCACGAGCGTGTGGTGCTGCTCAACGTCCGCACCGAGACGACGCCGCGCGTCTCCGACGCCAACCGCTTCCAGATCGCGCCGCTGTCGCCCGACTTCACCCTGGTCACGCTGCATTTCGGCTACATGGAGCAGCCGCACATCCCCCGGGCGCTCGCCGCGATGCGCAAGGCCGGCCTCAAGTTCGACATCATGACGACCTCGTTCTTCCTCGGCCGGCGGTCGCTCAAAGCCTCGGCGACCTCGGGCATGCCGCCGTGGCAGGACAAGCTCTTCATCGCGCTCAGCAAGCAGGCGGCGAGCGCGCCCGACTTCTTCAACCTGCCGTCGGACCGGGTCGTCGAGCTCGGCGCGCAGATGAAGGTGTGACGGGCGCCCTCGGGACGTCGCCAAGATGCAGGTCTATCTCATCAATCTCGACCGCGACGCGGGCCGGCTCGCGCACATGCAGGGCGAACTCGGCGCCGTGGCCTTCATCCGGGCGCCGGCGGTCGACGGGACAAAGAGCCCCGAGACGCGGCAGGGCCTGACCCGCTTCGAGCTCGCCTGCCTTGCGAGCCACCGCGCCGTCTGGCGGCGCCTCATCGATTCGCCCGACGCCGCCGCCTGCGTCCTCGAGGACGACATCCATATCGAGCCGGGTTTCGCCGCCCTCGTCGGCGACGCGAGCTGGGTCCCGCCCGACGCCCATTCGGTCAAGATCGACACCTATCTCCAGACGGTGCGCCTCGGCGAGCGGCGGCCGATCCCCGGCGGCCGCGCGGTCGCGCCGCTTCTCACCCGCCACGAGAGCAGCGCGGCCTATGTGATCACCCGGGCCGGCGCGGAGCGCTATCTTAAGCTCACCGACCCGCCGACGCTGCCGGCCGACTACGCGCTCTTCCCCAAACAGGCGCGGCGCCTCGGCTTGCGGGTCTACCAGCTCGCGCCCGCGGTCGCGATCCAGGACCATCTGATCGCGAGGGCGAGCGGCGGCGGCGCCATCGCGAGCGCGATGCACCGTTCGGACGATCCCCGGCGCTCGCTCGCTGCAAGGCTGAGGCGCGAGGCCGCCCGGCTCGCCGAACAGGTCGTCGACGCGCAGGACGCGTTCTACGCCCGGACCGTGCTCAAGGCCGAGACGACGACGGTGCCGGTTGGGTGAGTCCGAAGCACGCTCGAAATCCTCCTCCCCCCTTGTGGGGGAGGATTGAGGAGGGGGGTCTCACCGTAGGTTGCCGCTGAGGTGAAAGCACGCCCACATTTCAGGAGGATCGCCTCATCCCCGAGGTCGGCGTGACCCCCCGCCCTGTCCCTCCCCCACAAGGGGGGAGGGGACCCTGAATCCGCCGCCTCGTCGCAAGCCCCCCTCAGCCGCCGATGTTGAAGCTCGCCAGCGTCGCCATGTTGACGATGTCGGAATCCTTGGCGCCGAGCGAGACGATCTGCACCGACTTCTCGAGGCCGACGATCAGCGGCCCGAGCACGGTCGCCCCGCCGAGCTCCTGCAGCATCCGGGTCGAGATCGCGGCCGAATGGAACGCCGGCATGACGAGCACGTTCGCCGTCTCCTTCAGCCGCATGAAAGGATAGGCGGCCATGTGCTCGCGGTTGAGGGCGACATCGGCGCCCATCTCGCCGTCGTACTCGAAGTCCACCTTCCGCGAATCGAGAATGCGCACCGCCTCCTGGACCGTCGACGCGCGCTCGCCGACCGGATGGCCGAAGTTGGAGTAGGCGAGCAGCGCGACCCGCGGCTCGTAGCCCATCCGGCGCGCCACACCCGCCGCCTCGATGGCGATCTCGGCCAGATCCTCCGGCCCCGGCATCTCGGTGATGGACGTGTCGGCGACGAGGATCGGCGCCCCGTGCGAAATGATGATCGAGACGCCGACCACGCGGTGGCCCGGGCGGTCGTCGATCACGCGCCGCACCTCTTCGAGAGCGATCGAGAAGTTGCGGGTGACGCCGGTGACCATGGCGTCGGCGTCGCCCTCGGCGACCATCGAGGCCGCGAAATGGTTGCGGTCCTGGTTGATCAGCCGCTGGCAGTCCCTGAGGAGATAGCCCTTGCGCTGCAGCTTCTCGTAGAGGAGCTGGGCGTAGCGGGCGTTGCGGTGCGAGAGGCGCGCGTTGTGGATCTCGATGCCCTTGTCGGCCAGGTCGAGCCCGGCGGCCTTCGCCGTCTCCAGCACCAGTTCCTCGCGGCCGACCAGGATCGCCGTGCCGAGCCCCTGATTGACGAACGAATAGGCGGCGCGGATGACCTGCTCCTCCTCCCCTTCCGCGAACACGACCCGCCTTGGCGTGCGGCGCACCCGATCGATGATGCGTTGCAGGACGCCCGCGATCGGATCGCGCCTCGCGGAGAGCTGGGCCTTGTAGGCCGAGAGATCGACGATCGGGCGCCGCGCGACGCCCGACTCCATCGCGGCCTTCGCCACCGCGACCGGAATGAGCTGGATAAGGCGCGGGTCGAAGGGAACCGGAATGATGTAGTCCTTGCCGAAGCGCGGTCGGGACGCGCGGTAGGCCGAGGCCACCTCGTCCGGCACGTCCTCGCGCGCCAGTTCGGCGAGCGCCTTTGCTGCGGCGATCTTCATCTCCATGTTGATGGTCTTGGCGCGCACGTCGAGGGCGCCGCGGAAGATGTAGGGGAAGCCCAGCACGTTGTTGACCTGGTTCGGATAGTCGGAGCGGCCGGTCGCGACGATCGCGTCGTTGCGGACCTTGCGCACCTCTTCCGGCGTGATCTCGGGATCGGGATTGGCCATGGCGAAGATGATCGGCTCGGGCGCCATCGACTTGACCATCTCGGCCGTCAGCGCCCCCTTGGCGGAGAGGCCGAAGAAGATGTCCGCCCCCTTCATCGCCTCTTCGAGCGTGCGCAGCGGCGTCTCGACGGCGTGCGCCGACTTCCACTGGTTCATGCCCTCGTGGCGGCCGCGATAGACGACCCCCTTGGTGTCGCAGAGCAGCACGTTCCGCGGCTCGAAGCCCATCGCGACGATTAGGTCGAGACAGGCGATGCCGGCCGCGCCCGCGCCGTTGCACACGAGTTCGGGTCTTGCGAATGTCGCGGCCCGTCAGATGCATGGCGTTCATCATGCCGGCGGCGGCGATGATGGCGGTGCCGTGCTGATCGTCGTGAAAGACGGGGATGTCCATCGTCTCGCGCAGGCGCTCCTCGATGTAGAAGCACTCCGGCGCCTTGATGTCCTCGAGATTGATGCCGCCGAACGACGGACCAAGATACTTGACCGCGTTGATGAACGCGTCCGGGTCCTGGGTATCGACCTCGAGATCGATCGAATCGACGTCGGCGAAGCGCTTGAACAGCACCGCCTTGCCTTCCATCACCGGCTTCGACGCCAGCGCCCCGAGGTTGCCGAGGCCGAGGATCGCGGTTCCGTTGGTGATCACGGCGACCATGTTGCCGCGCGCGGTATAATCGTAGACGGTCGTCGGATCGGCGGCGATCGCCTTGACCGGAACGGCGACGCCCGGCGAATAGGCGAGCGACAGGTCGCGCGCCGTCGCCATCGGCTTCGTCGGCGTGATCTCGAGCTTGCCCGGCCGCCCCCGGGAATGGAATTGCAGCGCCTCGCGGTCGGTGATCGAGGGCCGCTTGCCCGTCCCGTCGGCTTTCATGTTCCCGTGTTCCCGTCGTCGATCGGTTGCAAATGCGCCTTCTGAAGCGCCCGCGTTTAAGCGTTGCCGCCGCCGTTGTCACCCGGGATAAGCGCGGAACCCCCTTCTCCAGCTTGCTGGGGAAGGTGGCCGCGAAGCGGTCGGATGGGGTGTGGGCCGTGGGGCTCGGAAAGCCGGCTTGCACGAACGCTCGCAGCAACACGGCGCCGGAGGCTCGTTGCACGCCACACCCCATCCGTCGGCCTTCGGCCGCCACGGCCGGGTCGGAGCCCGGCCACAGGCTCTTCCCCGCTTCGCGGAGAAGAGGAGCGCAGCTTCACGCCGCGCGCTTCGCCGCGTCGCGGAAGGCCGCCGCCGTCTTCGCCACGCCCTCCTCGAACGGCGTCGGGTCGGACCAGAAGGCGCGGGCGAACTTGTCGGCGTTCACCCGATACGGCCGGTCAAAGGTGAAACCCATTTCCTTGCGCTCGCGGACGATCGGGGCGAAGAGGCCCATCGCGCCAAGCAGGAATTCCGGCACGACGCGCAGCCGCAGGGGCCGCCCGAGCGTGTCCGCCGCCATCTGCAAAATCTGGCGCATCGTCCGGATCGGCGCGCACGGGACGTGCCACGCCTGGCCGAAGGCGGAATCGGGCGCCTCCAGGAGCGACACGGCCGCGCGGGCGATGTCGGGGACATAGGCGTAGTCGTGCGGCATGTCGGGCGAACCGATGACCGTCGCCGCCCTGCCCTCGGCCATCGCCCCGATCGACAGGTCGCCGAGGTAGCTCAAACCCACGCCCGGACCGTAGAAGTCGGGCCCGCGCAAGGCCGCGATCCGCGCCCGTCCCGCGGCCGACGACTCCATCCACATGCGCGTCGCCTCGGCGCGGACGGCTGGCTTCACGCCAAAATCCGTCAGAGGCGTCGTCTCGACCAGGGGCGCCGTCTGCGGCCCGTACATGTAGAGGTTGTCGATGAACACGGCGCGCGCT
Source organism: uncultured Alphaproteobacteria bacterium (assembly GCA_963829505.1). Lineage (GTDB taxonomy): Bacteria > Pseudomonadota > Alphaproteobacteria > Rhizobiales > Beijerinckiaceae > Roseiarcus. The sequence continues at coordinate 154,031 of CAWHIL010000003.1, read as the reverse complement.
CCGGTCGTTTCGCAGGCGGCGATAAAATTGCCCATCGCGACGGGCCAGGATTTGCGCCACACCTCGCCGCGGTACTCGAAGCCGATGGCGACGACGAACTGATCGCCCTCGCCCGCCGCCCTGACGACGGCGTCCCGGTCGAGCGCGTCGACGCTGACGAAGCGCGCCCCCTTCGGCAGGCTCGCCGGCGCATGGCGCTGCGCAATCACGACCTCCCGACCCTGAGCCAGAAGGCGCTCGGCGGTCGCCCGTCCGGTCGGTCCATAGCCGAAAATCACGATTTCGCCGCTCATCCCGAACCTCCTTCAAAGGCGCCGTCTGCCCCCTCGCCCCGCTTGCGGGGAGAGGGCCGGGGTGAGGGGCCGGGGGACTGGCCGCGCGTCCTCGCCAAGCCCCTCATCCTGACCTTCTCCCCGTTGCACGGGGAGAAGGGACGCAACTGACCCCGCCGCATTGAGAACGACGCCGAATGTAGCCTCCCCTTGATCATATCAGAAATGCATAGTTTATATCCTTATCATGCGTGAAGTGAATTTAGCCGGCCTCGACCTCAATCTCCTGCCGGCGCTCGAGGCGCTTCTCAGGCGCCGCAACGTCACGCGCGCGGCGGCGGAGGTGGGCCTGAGCCAGCCGGCGATGAGCCGGGCGCTGGCCCGGCTGCGCGATCTCTTCGGCGATCCGCTGCTGGTCCGCGCCGGCGCCGGCCTCGCGCCGACGCCTGCGGCGGAAGCGCTTCTCCCCAAGGCCGCCGCGGCGCTCGAGGCGCTGCGCGGCGTCTTCCGCGCGCCCGCCCTCGACCCGGCGCTCATCAGGCGGACGATCCGGCTGGCCGCGGCCGACGCGCAGTCGATCCTCATCGCGCCACGCCTCGTCGCCCGCCTCGAGCGCGAGGCGCCCGGCGTCGATCTCGTCGTCTCGACGGTCGGGCGCGACATCATGAGCCGGATGGAGCTTGGCGAGGTCGACCTCTGCTTCGCGACCGCCGCGACCCCGCTGCCGCCGGGCGCCGTCAGCATCGCGCTCGCCCGCGACCGTCTCGCGCTCGTCATGCGCCGCGGCCACCCGGCGGCGAACCGCGCCTGGACGATCGCCGACTACGGGCGCGTCCGCCATGCGACCGTGTCCTTCTTCGGCGACGGATTGTCGGAGATCGACGCGCGCCTCGGCGCCGCCGGCGTCGAACGGCGGATCGGCCTCGTCACCCCGCATTTCATGGCGACTGTCGCGGCGGTCGCCGCAAGCGACCTGGTCACCACCATCTCGGCCGCCTTCGCCGGGCGCTTTGCGGAAAGCCTTGATCTCGTCCTGAAACCCCCGCCGTTCGACGACACCCTCGACATGACCGCGGTCATGACGCGGCTGCGCGCCGCGGACCCGGCGCTGCAATGGTTCACGAAAGTTCTGCGGGAGGAGGCGGAAGCCGCCTATGCGCCGTGAGAGGCCGCGTCGGCGAATTTGGGAGTCGGGAGTATCTGCCGAGGCGGGGGGCCCGTCTTCGCGAGGAGCGGAGCGACGTGGCGATCCATATGCACGCGCCGCCTCCGACCACCACCGGCGGATTCCTGCGCGGAGGAGGGTCCCGAAGCCTGGCGCAATGGCCTCCGGATCGCTTCGCTCACGCTCGCGATGACGACCGGGAGCCTACGGCATGGCCGTTAGCGGCTGTCCGAACGCAGCGCAAAGCCCCGCCTCGGAAGATATTTCTTGCAATACCAATCTGAGCGCTCTATATTTCTCTTTATCCGAACAAGAGCGTTCCCATGCCGCTGTCCCCCGAAGCCGCCCACGATGCCCCGAAGTCCCCGGCCGCCGACCCCCGCGCGGCGCGCCTCGCCAAATTCAAACGCGAGCAAGTCGTCGTTGATTACCTCAACCGAGGCGTCGGGGTTGCCGAGATCGCGGCCCGGATCGGGGTCGGCGAGAAGCGAATGCACGCTATCGTCCGGGAGATCCTCTCCCGTCGAATGCCCGCCGCGCCACGGGAATTCGCCGCCATCCAGGTCAGCCGCCTCAACGAGGCCTTGCTAGTCGCCTTCAGCGCCATGACCGACATGAACCTGAGGGCGGTCGACCGGGTCGTCCGGATCGTGCGTGAACTTGACCGTTACCACGGCTTCGTCCACGCCGCGCGCCGCCGCTCCGAGGTTCCGCGCGATGAGGCTTACGCCACGGCCCGCATCGAGACCGGGGCATTCATCCGTCAGACGAGCTTCGCGCCAAAATTATATGATTATAATTATTTATCTGCATCTATTATGGAGAGCCAACCTGGTCAGACCCGGCCGGCCGCCGTGAATCTGGATGCGCGTATTCGCGAGCATGACGAACACGGTGACAATCGCCCGGAAATTGCTGCGCAAGCCATTGAGAAAATTGAATCCGCGCCCGGGAATCCGCCCGCCCGGCCGCTGCCCGATCCCCTCACTCCGGGCGGGCGCCGCCCCCGCGACTGGCGCCCCCGAGCAAACGGCGGTCCAGTGGCCCCGACCAGCCATCCGATCGAGCGGCTGGATCTGGAGGCCCGCGTTCACGGGCATGACAAGGACGGCGACAATCGCCCGAAAAATCCCGCGCAAATCATTGAAAAGGTTGAATCAGCGCCCGGGAATCCGCCCTCCCGGCCGCAGCCCGCCCCGCTTGAGGAGCGGAACCTGGATGCCCGCGGTCGCGAGCATGACAAGGCTAGAATGCCCCTCGCCGACAATCGCCCGAAAAATCCAGCGCAAATCATTGAAAAGATTGAATCTTCAGCCGGGATTTCCCGACCTTCGGGCTGCGCCTCAGTCGACGAACTCGACGCCGGCGTCGCCGCCGCGCGCCCAGACGAGGCGGACATGGCGGGTCTTGTAGCCGCCCATTCCGTCGAGGAACAGGAGCGCGAACTCAGGCGGCAGCGCGATCAGCCCGTCGCCCGCGATCCGGGCGCCCTCGAGAGAGATGTCGCGGACCATGACGTCAATCGACGACGACCCGTTGTTGAAGACGCAGCGCGCCCGGCGGAGACGGCGGGCGCGCGGGCTGCGCCGCTTTTCGGCGAACGACGGCGGGGGGCTTGGAGCCATGCGGCGATGTTCGGCGATCGCCCTTGCCCCGGGCTGACCCTGCCTGCGGCTTGGCGCGAGGGGCGGCGAGACGAGGCGAGACTTGGGGCGAGGCCAAGTCCCGCGCCCTTGACGCGTCCGCCGGTTTGACGAGTCTTTGAGCGGCAATCCGAATCGGGGATCGTTTCCATGAAGCCATTGTTCGCCCTCGCCGCGCTCGCCGCCCTCGGGGTCGCGGCCTGCAACGCGCCCGCGCCGCAGGCCTCCGCCCCGCCGGCGCCCGGCTCGGTCGCGGTCACCCCCCAGGGCTTCCAGTTGCCCGAGGGCGGCGATTGCAAGGCCTCGATCGCCCGTTATCGCGCCGTGCAGGACAACGACCTCTCGATGGGCCACGTCGCGAAGTCGGTCTACACTCAGATCCAGCACGAGATCGCCGCCGCCGACGCCGCATGCGCCGCCGGCCATGACGGCGAGGCCAAGGCGATGATCACCGCCTCCGAACGGCGCCACGGCTATCCGACCGGCATCTGAAGCCTTTGGAGCGTTGGCCGATTCGGTCGAATCGCCCAACGCTCCAGCCTCTTTATTTCCGCGCGCTTTTCGCGAAAAACCGGCGTCCACTTTTTCGCCGCGCGCTCTACCCAAGGACCGAGCGGATATAGGCGAGGACGAAGCCTGGCGTGCGCTCCGGATCGAGGTCGCCCGCATCCCGCACGATATGCATGCGGGCGAGTTCCGCCTTTGGGTCGCGGGCGAGGAAGGCCTCGATGCGGGCCTTGGCTTCGTCGGCTTGAAGCGGCAGCGCCATGGGCTTCATGCAGGCGATGAGCCGCCCGGCGTCGACGACCGCCCACCCCGGCGCGACCGCCGTCTCGTCGGCCGAGATCCGGGTCTCCTCGAGAAGCTCGCGGCGCGCGCTGGCGTCGAGGTCGACCTTGCCGCCGATCACGTCCGAGGGGTCGGGCGTGCCGGCCGGGAAGTAGATCCGTCCGCCGTTCACTGTGTGGGAGGCCATCTCGCCGAGCAGGAAGGCGCCGTCCGCGCATCGGAGCGCCGCCATGGAGAAGCAGTTCGCCGTCGGGTCGCCCGGGGCGGGGAAGTCGCGCCAGGCGACGAAGCTCGCATAGTCGGTCTCGAAATAGGCGCCCGCGAGCCTGAGGCCGCCATCGGCGCGGCGCACGATCTCGCGCCGCTTCATCAGCAGGACGCGGCCGTTGTACATCGCGGGCTTCGCCTGCCTGAGCCGCTCCCAGTGCGCCGCGATCGCATCTCGCCTGGCGTCGGCGAAGTCCCACCCGCCCGGCTCGAGGACGAAGTCGAGCTCGGCGACCTCGCGCACGCCGAGGTCCGCGTTCAAAGGTCGAGCGTCCCGCTGCTTACGATGACGGCCGAGCCCCCGATCGAGGCCGAGCGCAGGCGACCGCCCTCGATGTCGAGGCCAAGGACGATGCGGCTCGGGCGTCCCATCTCGAACCCCTGCTCGATCGTCAGGCCATGGCGGCCGTCGGCGGGCCGGTCGAAGGCGAGCGCGACGCCGGCGAAGGCGGCCGCCGCGCTGCCGGTCGCCGGATCCTCCGGGATGCCCCAGCCGCCGGCGAACATGCGCGCATGAAGGGAGGAGTCCGGTTCGACGACCTCCCGCGTGTAGAGGAAGGTCGCGGGTCCGCCGTCCGCGCCCCCCATCCCGGCGCCGGGCCGCGCCTTGGCGATCGCGGCGAGCGAGCGCACCGGCACGAACAGGTACGGGGCGCCGGCGTCGAAGAGGCTCGGCTCGTGCAGGTCGAAACCGATGTCTCGGGCGTCGAGACCGAGGCCCGTGGCGATCTCGGCGACCGGAGGCGGCGGCCCTTTGAGGCGCTCAGGAAGGCGCGGCAGGGTGAAGTCGGCGGCGAGGGTCCGTCCGCTGCGGCGGCGAACATGGCAGACCACATCCCCGACTTCCTCCTCGAGCACGAGCCGCAGCTCCTGCGCCGCAAGCTCTCCGGGAGCGCGGGTCGCCGCGATCAGGCACGCCGCGCCGATGGTCGGGTGGCCGGCGAACGGCAGTTCGCGGAAGGGGGTGAAGATCCTGATCCGGGCCGTATTGACGGGGTCCCTCGGCTCGAGGACGAAGACGGTCTCGGACAGGTTGAACTCGCGCGCGATTGCCTGCATGCGCCCGCCGTCGAGGCCCTCGCAGTCGAGCACCACCGCGAGCGGGTTGCCCGCCAGCGGCGCGTCGGTGAAGACGTCAAGCGTATGGAAGCGGCGCGCCACGCTCGTCTGCCTCGGGTGTCTCCGGCGACGGACGGGCCGGCGTCAGGGCTCGCAGCAGCCCGGGACGGTGAAGGTGTTGGGCAGGCGCTCCATGCCCCACTGGCCGGCGGTCGTGTTGTCGATGCCCGGCCTGAACGGGGCGATGCCGGGCGTCACCGTATCGAGCGCATAGGCGCTGAACGCGCCGACAGGCGCGGCCGTCCCGGCCGTCAGGTACGATTCGGCGCCGTACACTGTGATCTGCCGTCCATCCGCCGCCGGACGGGCGACGTGATGCCGGTGGATGGTCTGAGCCTCGGCGGTCGTCGCAAGGCCGATCAGGGCCCCGAGCGCGACCGCGCCGAACGTCTTCACAGGATGCGGCATGGCGTTCCCTTTCGCGGCGGCCAGACTACCACGGGATGTGAAAGAACTGTGCGACGAAGCGCTGGAAAAGTAAATGCCGGTCACTGGCGAAGTCCAACCGGCGCTGCGGGGAAAACGTTGGAGGGACGCACGAGTTCCTCCTGCGCGTCGACAAGGGCGAGTTCGCGCCGGCCGGCCGCGAGCGTAGCCGCCACGATCCCGAAGACCGACGACGCCGCGGCCGTGAGCGCGGCGGCGGTCGCGCGGGCCTCGAGCCAATGATGGAGGAAGAGCGCCGCAAACAGGTCGCCTGCGCCGTTGACCGCGATCGGCAGCTTGGGCGTGCGCGCCAGCCAGAAGCCGGCGGCGTCGCCGGCGAGGATGTCGAGCGCATCCTCGGGCGTGTCGTCGAGGGCGAGCGAGGTGACGGCGACGACGCCGACGCCAAGCGCCCGAAGGCCGGCGGCCGCCTGGCAAGCGTCCTCAATCGTATGGACCGAACGCCCGGTGAGCCACCCAAGTTCGAACGCGTTCGGCGTGACGATTGTGGCGGCGGGAACGGCGCGGTCGCGCAGGAAGGCCGCGACCTCGGGCGCGACATAGGGGCCGCGGCCGACGTCGCCGATCACCGGATCGCAGCACCAGACCGCGCCGGGATTGGCCGCCCGGATCGACGCGAGCGCCCGCAGCGCGCCCTCGCCGATCTCCGCCCTGCCGAGGTAGCCGGTCAGGAGTCCGGCGCATTGTTGAAGCGCGCCGATGGCGCCGAGGCCCGCGACGCATTCGTCGATCGTGCCGGCGTCGAACGCCCGCCCGCGCCAGCCGGGGTAGCCCGTGTGGCTCGAGAACTGCACGCTCATCAGCGGCCAGACCTCGCGCCCAAGACGCTGGAGCGGGAAGACGGCCGCATCGTTGCCGACATGGCCGTAGACGACGTGGGACTGGATCGACAGGATCGGGGCGCTCATGCACTTTCGTGCCTGACCCGATTCGGAGGTCCGGTCAAAGCGCGCTTGAGCCGCCCTCGCCTGCCTGAAAGAATGTCCCGTCCATCCGAAGGAGCCAGGCCCATGAGCGACGCCATCGCTTATCTCAGCCGCGCGATCGAGCAGGGTCAGGGCCTCGCCGCCGCCGACCTCGTCCTGAAGGGCGGCCGCATCTTCGATCTCGTCGGCGGCGACCTGATCGAGAGCGACGTCGCGATCTCCAACGACCGGATCGTCGGGACGCTTGGGCAATACCGGGGCGTCCGCGAGATCGACGTCCGCGGCAAGATCGTCGTCCCGGGCTTCATCGACACCCATTGTCATGTCGAGAGCTCGCTTATCACGCCGCTCGAGTTCGACCGCTGCGTGCTCGCCCACGGCGTCACCACCTCGATCTGCGACCCCCACGAGATCGCCAACGTGCTGGGTGAGGCGGGCATCCGCTATTTCCTCGACGCGGCGATGGCGACGGCGATGGATCTCCGCGTGCAGCTTTCGAGCTGCGTCCCGGCGACGAACCTCGAGACCGCCGGCGCGCGCCTCGAGGTCGGCGATCTCTTGCCCCTCGCCGGCCACCCGAAGGTTCTGGGCCTCGCCGAGTTCATGAACTTCCCCGGTCTGCTGGCGCGCGATCCCGCCTGCCTCGCCAAGCTCGCCGCCTTCCAGACCCGGCCGATCGACGGGCATGCCCCTCTCCTCGGGGGCCTCGCCCTCAACGGCTATCTCAGCGCCGGCGTCCGGACCGACCACGAGGTGACGAACCTGCCCGAGGCGCGCGAGAAGCTCGCCAAGGGCATGGCGGTGCTCATTCGCGAAGGATCCGTCTGCAAGGACCTGCATGCGCTCAGCCCCATCGTCACCGAGCGCAATTCGCCCTTCATCGCCTTCTGCACCGACGACCGCAATCCGCTCGACATCGCCGAGGAGGGCCATCTCGACTTCCTGATCCGCACCGCGATCCGCCTCGGCGCACCGCCGCTTGCGGCCTATCGCGCGGCCTCCATTTCGGCCGCGCGGATCTTCGGGCTCCGCGATCGGGGGCTCGTCGCGCCGGGCTGGCGCGCCGACCTCGCCATCCTCGACGACCTCGAGGCCTGCGCCGTCTCGACGATCGTGGCGGCCGGGCGCATCGTCGACGACGCGCTCTTCTCGACGCGCGGCGCGCTCGCGCCCGTCGGGCGCGGCAGCGTCAAGGCGCGGCGCGTCGAGCCAAGGGATTTCGCAGCGCGCGGCCAGGGCCCTTCGACCCAGGCGATCGGGATCGTGCCGGGCAAGATCATCACCGAGCGCGTCCCGGTGACCCTGCCCTATCGCGACGGAGAGCGCGACGTCGACCTCGACCAGGATGTGGTCAAGGTCGCGGTCGTCGCGCGCCACGGGGTCAACGACAACATGGCGACCGCCTTCGTCAAAGGCTTCGGCATGAAGCGCGGCGCGATCGCCTCCTCGGTCGGGCACGACAGCCACAATCTCTGCGTCGTGGGCACGAACGCGCGCGACATGGCCGCCGCCGTCAACCGGCTCGGCGAGATCGAGGGCGGCTTCGCGGTCGCCGACGAGGGCCGCATCGTGGCCGAGCTGTCGCTGCCGGTCGCGGGCCTCATGAGTTCTTGGTCGCTTCGAGGAGGTCAGGGAGCAACTGATCCCGCTGCGCAAGGCGGCGAAGGACCTCGGGGTGACGCTCGCCGAGCCCTTCCTCCAGGTCGCCTTCCTGCCGCTGCCGGTGATCCCGCACCTGAAGATCACCGACCGGGGCCTGGTCGATGTGGACCGGTTCGTGTTCGTGCGCGACTAGCCTTCCATCAGGCGTCGGCGAACGGAAACTCGATCTGGGGCCTCGCGGTCACGTCCAGGCTTGCGAGCGCGTCGCTGACCCGGGTCATCAGGGCCTCGATTGCGACCGGTCCGCCCGGCTTTTCGGCCTCCGCGACGGTCTCGACGCGGGCGAGCGAGATCGTCTTGTGGGCAGGCAGATGCGCGGCCGGGATGACGTAGAAGCGCCACTGCGCCGGGTCGCGGTGATCGGTCGCCTCGCCATAGGCGCCATTCCAGGCGAAGACATAGACGTCGGCCGGGCGGCCTCGCCTGTCCCGCCGCCGCGATCCTTCGCCGACGACGGTTCGCTCGGCGATGTCGAAGACGCCCCTGGTCTTCGTCTGCCGCGGGTCGGACCAGGTCTGGTGCGCCGCCGACTGCTTGACTTCGAGCCGCTTGCCGTCGGCGCGCTCGAAGTCCCAGCCGCTCCAGCCGTCGCCGGCGTAGCGCCAGCCGCCGAGGCGCAGATGGGGCTCGATCATGGCTTGGACGAAGGCGCTGCGGAATGGGTTCTCGATCAGACGCTGATCGAAGAGCCGGGCGGCGAGACGGAGAGCGATCTCATTCATCGGGCGAGGCGCGGATTGGGGCGTTCATGAGGTTAGCGTTGCGCGCGGCGGACGCAAGGGATTCGCGGATGCGTGCCGGAGGGTTCGGAGACTTTGTCTTCACGAACCCGGCGCGGCGGCCTCCCACTTTGAAAAATGTGGGGCTTGACGCTTCGCTGTCGATAGCGAATTAAGTTGTCCGGTTTTGATAGCACATCAAGTGTCCGCTTCTTCTGGTTCTGTTCTCCTGTGGTCATGTGGGCGAGGCGAAGCGTCGTCCACATGTCCACAGGCTGCGCCGCCGAGCGGATTCAGGCGGCGCGAAGCATCTGTTTGAGCAGTCCTTTTTCGTCGTAGCGGCCGATGCATCTTGGCCCGTGGAAGAGGGCGTGGGAGCCGTCGGGGTAGGCGTGGACCCGAACCCGCGCCCTGACGAAATGCGGGCGCATCGGGGTTTCAGGGATCTGGAGCTTGAGCGTCCGGTAGGAGACGCAATTGTCGTTGCCGACCTGCCGCTCCTCCTGCACGCACAGGATCTCGTCGAGGTCGACGCCCGGGATCGGGGTGAAGGCCGATCCTTCGCCGGTCGGCTCGATGGCGAAGCGCGCGTTGTAGGCGGGCCGGTAGAGGTCGCGGATGAAAGCGTTGGCCGCCTCGACGGTCGTGATCCCGGCGAGGCGGAGCTCCTTGACCAGACGATCCTGAAGCGTGTGGAAAGCCCGTTCTGAACGACCGCGCGCCTGCGGCGAGAATGCCCCGATGTGCTCGACCCCAAGCTGCTTGAGCGCCCGGCCGACCTGCGTGGGATGGTCCCGGTCGATCTCGCCCGCCTTCGAGGTCTGGAAGTAGTGGCTGCCGCGGTCGGTGTAGAGGCTCATCGGCAGGCCGTGCTCCGAGAAAACCTCTTTCAGCGCCCGCAAGGTCGAGTGCGTGCCTTCCTCTTCCACGAGAAAGGCCGAGTAGATCGCGCCGGTCGCATCGTCGAGCGTCACGATCAGATCGAGCGCCGGCTGGCCCTCGAGCCAGGCATGCCGCGAGCCGTCCTGATGCAGCATCATCCCCGGCAGCGGACGCCGCTCGCGCTTCCTGCGATGCGCCCCCTTGCGCGGCGCCTTCGCCACGACCCCCTTCCACTGCAGATGCAGCTTCAGCCATGTGTAGCCCCAGCCGAAGCCGTGGTCCTTCACCAGATGCTCGTGGAAGTGCTTGACCGTGAAGCCCTGGTAGCGCTCGCGGTAGAGCCGCTCCACTTCCTCCGCGCGGTCGACCGGAACCCGCTTGCCGGACGCCTTGCCAAGCCGCCGATCGAGCAGGCCGGCCTCACCCTCCTCGTCGTAGCGGCGCGTCCATCGCCGAAAGGTCCGGACGTCGACCCCGAGCAACTCCGCCGCCTCCTCCTGATTGAGCTCCGCCGATTCCCAACGGTGAAAAAGATTCAAAAACATCGCCATCCGCACACCCTGAAGGGCTCCCGTCCGGCGCATCCCGACCCCCAAAGGGCCGCGAAGCTACCGGACAGATCGTGCGCTACCAAAACCGGACATATCGTCTGCTACCGACAGGCTTGACGCTTCGCTCGCTCGACCCGGTTTCCTGTGCTATGATTTGCGCGGAGAGCGCGGGGGCTGATTTGCCGACATCGGACGTGTGCATTCTGCAGTTTTATCGTGAGGAGCCCGGCGACCTGGGCATCGCGGATCTGACGGATTGGTACAGCGAGGATGACGTGGGACATTCCTTGCCGGACGCCCTCCTCAGCCTCCGCAGCAATCCGGAGCTCTCTCTCGACCAGCGTCCTGTGCGCGCACGAGCGATTACGGAGGACGGCTTCACGGTCTCCGAGATCGAGGTGGTCAGATTGGATCGCGTGATAATCGTCAACATTCCGACCGAACCCAAGGGCGACAACGACCCGACGACCTGAACGCCTGCGCCTTCGTTGTTTGCTGGCTTCCCGCGACCTTCAAGCCGGTGGCGCGCCGCCTTCTCGGGGCCGACCGGTAGGATCTCGGAAACACCACCCTTTGGAACCCGCCCTTCCTGGAGTGTCTCACACTTCCTCCCCTCCTCCTCCCCGCCCTTGACTCTGCTCGCTCGTAGGATCAAAACAAGAACAAAGAGCGTACGAAGAGGATGGCAGCCGAATGTCGCCGGGCGGCAGGGCGGATGCGGCGCGTTTGCGTCGCCTCATCGCCGAGATCGAAGGCGGCGGCCCGCCCCTCGGAGGGGCGCGCGCCAGGGAGCGCATGCCTGTCGCGCCCGCTTTCGACGGCGCGCTCGGCGGCGGCCTCGCCGAGGACGGCCTCACCGAGATCGTGCCGGCGGCGCCCGCCGACGGGCCGGCGGCGACGGCGTTTGCGCTCGCGCTTGCGGCGCGCTTCGTCGACCGCCGCCCCGCCGCGGCGGTCCTGATCGGCGAACATTTCGCGAGCTTCGAGTCGGGCGCGCTCTACGGACCGGGCCTTATCGCGCACGGGCTCCCCTTGAGCCGGCTCCTCTTCGTCTCCGCCCCCGACGCGGCCGGCGCCTTCTGGGCGACCGAGGAGGCCCTGAAATCGGGCGCGCCCGCCGCGGTCGCGGCGGAGGTCTGGAACATGCGCGCCTACGGCCTCATCGCCTCCCGCCGGCTGCTGCTCGCCGCGCGGAAGGGGGGCACTCCCGCGCTGCTCGTGCTGGCTGCGGCGCATGGGCAGGCGGACGCCCTCTCCACCGCCGCAACGACCCGATTCGAGATCGCCGCCGCACCGAGCGCGAAGACGCCGGCCGCCGCGGGCCGCGATCTCCCCGGCCCCTTCGCCTGCTCGGTCCGCCTCGTGAAAGCGCGCGCCGATGGCGCTCAGGGCGCGGCCGATGGCCGCGCGGTGTCTGTAGGCGCGGTCGATGACCGCGCGGTGTCTGTAGGCGCGGTCGATGACCGCGCCGGCGGCCTCGGCGAGGCCGCCCTACAGGCGAGGGCGCGACGCGAGACGCACGATCCGACCCGCTCCGTCCGGCTCGAATGGCGGCGCGAGGACATGAGTTTTGCGGATGTCCGCGACTTCGTTTTGCGGCGTCCGACGGCGCAGGCGATCGGCGTCCGCGGATGAGAAAAATCTCGCCCTCGTCCTGAGGAGCGGCGCCTTAAGGCGACGCGTCTCGAAGGACGTTTCCAGAAGGCGCTGAAGGCTACGGCGCGATCTGGACCGTCCTTCGAGACGCGATGCTGGCGCATCGCTCCTCAGGACGAGGTTGGTGGCTGAGACGCGATGCTGGCGCATCGCTCCTCAGGACGAGGTTGGTGGCTGAGACGCGATGCTGGCGCATCGCTCCTCAGGACGAGGTCGTCGCATGAGGACGAGGGACATGGTTTTAGCGGGAGAAGACCTTTGACGACCCGGCGATTTCTTTCGCTCTGGCTGCCGCGTCTGGCGACCGACCGCGCGCGGCGTCGTCATGACATTTCCCCCGCGGCGCCGCTCGCGGCGACGATGAGGATCGCCAACGCCGAGCGGCTCGTGTGTCTCGACGCCGCCGCGACGCGGCTCGGCCTGACCGCGGGCCTGACGCTCGCCGACGCGCGCGCCCGCCATCCCACCCTTGTGACCGTCGAAGCAAACCCGGCCGAGGAGCTCCGGCTGCTCGAGCGCCTGTGCGACGCGTGCTCGCGCTATACGCCGCTCTCGGGGCTCGACGGACGCGACGGGCTGATGCTCGACATCTCCGGCGTCGCCCATCTCTTCGGCGGCGAAACGGGGCTCGTCGAGGACGTTCTCACGCGCTTCTCCCAGCAGGGGATCTCGGCCTTCGCGAGCGTCGCCGACACGCCGCGCGCCGCCTTCGCGCTCGCTCGCTTTTCGGCGCGGAAGATCGCCCCGGAAAGCCTCGACGACAAAGCCTTCGCAAGGCTCTTCCACGACCTGCCGCTCGCGGCGCTCGGCCTCGAGGCCGAGACCCTCGCCGACATGGCGCGGGCGGGCCTCAGGCGCATCGGCGACGTGGCGATGCGGCCGCGCGCGCCGATCACGGCGCGGTTCGGCCCTCTCCCGGTCGCGCGGCTCGACGCGCTCAAGGGGCTGTCGCGCGCGTCCATCGCGCCACGATTTCCCGCGCCCGATTTCCTGGCCGAGCGGCGCTTCGCCTCTCCCGTTCAGACGGTCGAGGCGATCGAGGCCTCTTTATGCAAGCTCGCCGACGATCTCGCCGTGCTCCTCGAGCGGCAGGCCAAGGGCGCGCGGCGGGTCGAACTCGCGCTCTACCGCGTCGACGGCGCCGTCAGGCGCATCGCGGTCGGCGCCTCGCGGGCGCTGAACGAACCGCGCGCGATCCGGCGCCTGTTCGCCGAGAAGCTTGCAAACCCGCACGAGGACGAGATCGACATGGGCTTCGGCGTCGACCTCATGCGCCTCTCCTGTCTTCGGGCCGAGCCGCTCGCTCCGTCTCAGGGTCAGATCGAGCGCGCGCACGAGGCCGAGCGCGCCCGCGCGCTCGCCGAGCTCATCGATCGCCTGAGCGCCAGACTGGGCGCCCGCGCGGTGACGCGGCGCGACCTTGTCGAAGCGCATCTGCCCGAACAGGCGGAAGCCGCGACGCCGGCGATTTCGGGCGAGAGGCGCCGGAGCGGAGAGGATCGTTATTACGGGCGCAATGACGGCGGCGGAGCGACCGCCCCCTCGCGCCCGCTCCGGCTCTTCGCCCGTCCGGAGCCGATCGAGGCGCTGGCCGAAGTCCCCGATGGACCTCCTCTGCGCTTCCGCTGGCGGCGCATGCTGCACGACGTCGCCGCCATCGAGGGCCCCGAGCGCATCGCGCCGCCCTGGTGGCGTCGGGACGGGGGGCCGACCCGCGACTATTTCCGCGCCGAGGATTCGCAAGGCCGCCGCTTCTGGCTCTACCGGGAAGGACTGCTCGGCCGCGACACCGCCCGCGCGCGATGGTTCATGCACGGGCTCTTCGGGTGACGCCTTCCAGGCCCGCCGCGCCTCATGAATGGAACGCGGGCGGGTGAACCGCGTTCTCTAGCGGCGACCCGAGGTCGCTTCGGGGGGAAAAGGAGACAGGCCCCATGACGACGATCCTCATCATTCTTCTGATCATCATCCTGCTTGGCGGCGGCGGCGGCTATTACGGATATCGCGGCTACGGCGGGCCGGGCATTGGCGGCGCGCTCGGACTCGTGATCGTGGTCCTGATCGTACTGTGGCTGCTCGGAGTGTTGGGCGGCGTGCACACGGTCTAAAGTTTCGGACGGCCGGCGCGGGTCCGATCGTCGATCCGCAAAGCTGAGCAGGCGTGAGGCATATGCATGGATCCCTCCCATCTCGCGCTGGCCGGCGGGCTGATCGTGGCCGCCCTCGCGGTCGCGATCGCCGTCGCCATCCTCAGCGCGATTACGCCATGAACGACGGCGACGTTTGAGCCTTGACGACGTTTGAGCCTTGACGACGTTTGAGCCTTGACGATGTTTCAGCCTTGACGACGTTTCAGCCTTGACTCTGTGCGAAGGCCGGATCAAAGATAGAACAAAAAATGAACGAACATAGATCGAAGCGCTTTTAGCCTCTGGCGCATCTTCGGCTCTGGAATGGAATGCAACAATGAAGGCGCAAGAATTTCCGCCATGCTCCCCTCTCCCCTTTCGGGAGAGGGGTCGGGGGTGAGGGGTCGCGCGTCAGCGCGCCTCACGCCCCTCATCCGGCGCCTTCTCCCGCGAGAGCCTGCGCCCAGGAAGCGCGCAAGCGCGGCCCGGGGGAGAAGGCGCGCTGATGAGGGCAAGTTGCTGTGATCCGGCTTGAGTCCCGCTTCGCAGAACTTGCAACGGCGACGAACTTCTCTTTTCTGCGCGGGGCCTCGCATCCGGAGGAGATGGTCGCGCGGGCGGCCGAGTTCGGCTACGCGGGGATCGGCGTCGCCGACCGCAACACCCTGGCTGGCGTCGTGCGGGCGCATGTGTTCGCCCGCGAGAACAAGGCTGCGATGGGGCTGACGCGCGTCGTCTGCGGCGCGCGTCTCGCCTTCGACGACGGAACCCCGGACCTCCTCGCCTATCCGAGGGACCGCGGATCTTACGGCCGCCTCTGCCGCATCCTCACCGCAGGCAACCTGCGCGCCCCCAAGGGCGAGTGCCATTTGCGGATCGAGGACGCGCTCGAGGGCGGCGAAGGATTGCAGGTCGTGGCGCTGCCGCCAGTTTCCTCTCATCCGTCGCCTGCGGCGACATCACTTCGCCCGGGGACAGGCCCTTCTCCCGCAAGCGGGAGAAGGGTTGCGCCCCTCTCCCGCGAGCGAGAGAGAAGTTGGGGTGAGGGCAAGGCGCTCGCCCGCCTCCGCGAGGCCTTCGGCGAGCGCCTGTGGATCGGCGCGAGCCTGACCTATGGCGAGGACATGCGCGGCGCGCTCGCCCAGCGGGCGCGGCTCGCGAAAGCGCTCGGACGCCCGCTCATTGCGACCAACGAAGCGCTTATGCACGCGCCCGAAAGGCGCGCGCTCGCCGACGTCGTGGCCTGCATCCGCGAAGGCGTGACGCTCGAAAGAGCAGGCCTGCTGACGCTCGCCAACGCCGAGCGGCATCTGAAGAGCCCGCGCGAGATGGCGCGCCTGTTCGCGGAGACGCCGGAGGCGATCGCGGAGACGGTCCGCTTCCTCGACGGTCTTGCTTTCAGCCTCGACGAGCTTGCGCATCGCTATCCGGAAGAATTGCGCGAGGGTTACGAAACGCCGCAGGCGGCGCTCGAAGCCTTCGCCCGGGAGGGCGCGAGGGCGCGCTACCCCTCGGGCGTTCCCGAACGGGTGAGCGAAGCGCTGACCCACGAACTCGCCCTCGTCGCGGCGCTGAACTATGCGCCCTACTTCCTCACCGTGCACGACATCGTGCGCTTCGCCCGCTCGCGCGGCATCCTGTGTCAGGGCCGCGGCTCGGCCGCGAATTCCGCCGTCTGCTTCTGCCTCGGGATCACCGAGGTCGATCCGGCGCGCTTCGACCTCCTGTTCGAGCGCTTTATCTCGCCCGAACGCAACGAGCCGCCCGATATCGACGTCGATTTCGAGCACGAGCGGCGCGAGGAGGTGATCCAGTACATCTACCAGCGCTACGGACGCGAGCGCGCCGGGCTCGCCGCGGCTGTCACCACCTATCGCACCCGCTCGGCGATCCGCGAGACGGCCAAGGTCTTCGGCCTCTCCGACGACGTGATCACGGCGCTGAACGGCACCGCCTGGGGCCACGGGACGACGCCGGTCGGCGGAAGTGAGGCGCGCGCGGCCGGCCTCGATCCGGCCGACCCGCAGCTTGCGCTGGCGCTTGAGATGGCGAACGAGCTTGCCGGATTTCCGCGCCATCTCACCCAGCACAGCGGCGGCTTCGTCATCACGAGCGACCGGCTCGACGAGGTCGCGCCGATCCTCAACGCCGCGATGGAGGACCGCACCACCATCGAATGGGACAAGGACGACCTCGATGCGCTCGGCCTCCTCAAGATCGACGTGCTGGCGCTCGGCATGCTGACCGCGCTCGCGAAGGGTCTCACCCTCCTGAAGTCGCGCTATGGCGAGAGGCTGTCGCTCGCCTCCATCCCCGCCGAGGCGCCTGAAGTCTATGCCATGATCCAGCGCGCCGACACGATCGGCGTGTTCCAGATCGAGAGCCGCGCACAGATGTCGATGCTGCCGCGGCTGAGGCCCGCGTGCTTCTACGATCTCGTCATCGAGGTCGCGATCGTGCGTCCTGGCCCCATCCAGGGCGACATGGTGCATCCGTACCTGCGCCGGAGACAGGGGCTCGAGGACGTCGTCTATCCATCGCTCGAGCTCGAGGCGGTGCTCAAGAAAACGCTTGGCGTGCCGCTCTTCCAGGAGCAGGCGATGAAGATCGCCATTGTCGCGGCCGGCTTCACGCCGGCCGAAGCCGACAGGCTCCGGCGCGCCATGGCGACCTTCCGCCGGGTCGGCACGATCCAGACCTTTCAGGACAAGATGGTCGAGGGGATGGCGGCCAAGGGCTACGACCGCGAATTCGCCGAGCGCTGCTTCCGCCAGATCGAGGGTTTTGGGGAATACGGCTTTCCCGAGAGCCACGCGGCGAGCTTCGCGCTCCTCGTCTACGCCTCGTGCTGGCTGAAGTGCCGTTATCCGGACGTCTTCGCGGCCGCCATGCTCAACTCACAGCCGCTCGGCTTCTATGCCCCCGCTCAGCTCGTGCGCGACGCACGCGAGCATGGGGTCGAAGTGCGCGAAGTCGACGTGAACCATTCCGACTGGGACTGCACGCTGGAGGAACTCCCTCTCCCGCTTGCGGGAGAGGGTCGGGGTGAGGGGAAGCACGCCATCCACCTCCGCCATGCCTCCATGGCCGGAGACATTCGCACGACGCACGCCGTTCGCCTCGGCTTGCGCCAGATCGTCGGCGCCAGGGAGGACGACATGCGCGCGCTCGTCGGGCGCCGCGCGCACGGCTACGACTCGGTGCGCGATCTTTGGCTGAGAAGCGGCCTCTCCCCCGCCGCGCTGGAGAAGCTCGCCGACGCGGACGCCTTCCGCTCGCTCGGCCTCGACCGGCGCGAGGCGCTTTGGGCGGTGCGCGGGCTCGACCGGGTCGGCGACCAGGACGCCCTGCCGCTCTTCGCCGCATCGCGGCCGGAGCGCGACGCCGAGCCCGACGCCCGGTTGCCTCCGATGCCGCTCGGCGCGCATGTGGTCGAGGACTATCGCCGCCTGTCTCTGTCGCTCAAAGCCCATCCGACCTCGTTCATGCGCGCTCGCCTCGACGCGCGCGGCATACTTCGCTCCGACGCGCTGCCTGAAGCAAAGAGCGGCGCGCGCGTGACGGTTGCAGGACTCGTGCTTGTGCGCCAGCGGCCCGGCACCGCCAAGGGCGTTATCTTCATGACCCTCGAGGACGAGGCGGGCGTCGCCAACGTGATCGTCTGGCCGAAGGCGTTCGAGCGCCTGCGCGCCATCGTACTCGGCGCGCGCTTCGTCGCCGTCACCGGCAAGCTGCAAAACGAGCAGAGCGTCATCCATGTCGTCGCCGAGCGCATGGAGGACCTGACGCCGATGCTCGGACTTCTGTCGGAAGCGGGCGGGACGATCGACGCGCGCGCCAGGGCCGACGAGGTCAAGCGTCCGCAGATGACGATGGCTCAGAAGCGCCAGGGGAACCGCTTCGCTGCGCCTCCACGGCTCGACGATCCGCTTAAAGCCCCGAGCCTGCCGCTCGAAACGGCCGAGGTCCGCAAAGCGATGCCGGGCGGACGCAACTTTCAGTGATGGGACGCGGCCGTTCGCGCCGGGCCAAGCATCGCCCGCCTGATCAGGGACCGAGCGTTTCCTGGATCTGGATGACGACGAACTCGGCGGGTTCGAGCGGAGCGACGCCGACCTCGATGATCAGCGTCCCGTTGTCGATATCGCTTTGCGTCATGGTGTCGAGACCGCATTTGACGAAGTAGGCCTCGTTGGGCGCGGCGCCCTGAAAAGCGCCCTGGACGAACAGCGATTGCAGGAAGGCCCCGACGCTCGCGCGGACCCTCGCCCAGAGCGCCGGACCGTTCGGCTCGAACACGGTCCACTGCAGGCCCTGATAAAGGCTCGCCTCAATGAAGAGCGCGAGGCGGCGGACGGGAACGTACTTCCATTCGGATGCGCCCGAATCGCTGCCGGCGAGCGTCCGCGCGCCCCACACGACCGTGCCGACTTGCGCGAGCGTGCGCAGGCAATTGACGGCGCCGGCGTTCAGGGCGGCGTTGTCCGTATTCGTCAGCGCGACCACGAGGCCGGAGGCGCCGGCGAGGCCCGTCTCCGGTCCGGCGGGCGCCTTCCAGACGCCGCGCGAAGCATCGGTCGCAGCGTAAATTCCCGCTACGAACCCGCATGGCGGATACGCGGTCGGCTGGTTGGCGTTGAGCGGGTCGGGAGCCTCGACCCATGGAAAGTACAAGGCCGCATTGATCGCGTCGGCGCCGAACAGCGCCGACGACCGGAACGCGAGCGCGGTCAGCGTCGCGACGCTGTCGGTGCGCTGACAGTCCGCGATCAGGAATGCGCGCCGGTCGCGGACGTAGGCCTCGAGATCGCCGATCGTGACAGGGTCGCTCTCGCCCGGAACGCAGAGCAGGTTGAAGCGGGCGACGAGATCGAGCAGCCGGACGCCGACCGGCGCGCCGTTCGCGCCGACTTGCGAGCCGTCGGCGTTGAGCGCCTCGTGAAAGGCGGTCCCGCCCGGCGGGCCTTCGCCGCTCGGCCCGGGCGTGAGCCGCACGATATAGGCCTCTCCACCGCCGTTCTCGAAGAACTGCATGACCGCGTAGCTCATGAGCGAGCCTAGCGAGAGGCCGCCGTAGAGCTGCTCGAATTCGGCGAAGCTCGCGACAAGCCCGGGGGCGTTCTCGGGACCCTCAGTCGCCCAGCCGACGAATGCGGCGAGCGACGTCGGCACGCCCGCGATCGCCGGCGCGCTCTGCATCTGGTCGATGTAACGCCTGGCGCGCCGCTCGCCATCGCCGCCGGCCTCGAAGCCCGTCGCGGGATCGGACGGGACGACGGAGCCTACCGCAAACCGCGGCTTCCGCCGAGTCTGATGATCGCCCTCGTCGGGCCCTGATCACGACCGAAACGGTCAGGCCGGGGACCCGCCCCGGCCGCCCTTTGCGTGACTGTCGGCGTGCTGCGCTATTTGGCCTTCGTGCTCGTGCCGTGCGCCCGCTCGGAATGCTCGTGCGCGGTCTTCGAATGGCCGTGAGCCTTCGTCGAACTCTTCCCGACCTTTCTCGTGCTCGCCGCGGCCATGATGCTCGGCGGCGGTCCTGTGACTCCTCGCCGCGGTCTCGTGATGTTCGGCGGCCTTGGTGTGCGATTCCTTAGGCATGCTGCTTCCCTTTCGAGCTTGTCTCCCCGAGCCAAAACCGCCGAGCCCGAACTTGGTTCCCGGAGCACGGGAAGGCGCCGATTGGCTCCCCACGACGGCTGGCGGTATAGAGCCCCGCACATGCGCATTCACCATCTCAACTGCGGAACCATGTGCCCGCGCGGCGGCGCCCTCTTCGGCGGGAAGGGCGGGCCGTGGGCGGCCGCGCCGGTGTGCTGCCACTGCCTGCTTGTCGAGAGCGCCGACGGCCTGATCCTCATCGACAGCGGACTGGGGGTCGAGGACGTGGCCGACCCGAGCCGGCTCGGACGCCTGTTCACGACGCTCACGCAGCCGCGGCTGGACGTGGCCGAGACGGCGCTGCGGCAAGTCGCCGATCTCGGCTTTCGCATCGACGACGTCCGTCACATCGTGCCGACCCACCTCGACCTCGACCACGCCGGCGGTCTCGCCGATTTCCCGGACGCGATCGTCCATGTCCACGCCACGGAACTGCGCGCGACCAAGGCGCCCGACTGGCGCGAGCGCGAGCGCTACCGCCGCGCGCAGCTCGAGGCCGTCGCCAACTGGGACCCGATCGAGGCGGGCGGCGACGTCTGGTTCGGTTTCGCGAGCGTCCGCGCGCTCGCCGCAACCCGCGACGACGTCCTGCTCATCCCCCTCCCCGGCCACACCCGTGGCCATTGCGGCGTGGCGGTCAAGACCGAAGCGGGCTGGCTCCTGCATTGCGGCGACGCCTATTTCCACCGGTCGGAAATCGACCCCGGTCTCGGCCGCACGCCGATGGGGATTTCGGCGTACGAGTCGATCATGAACGCCGACCGGACGACGCGGCTCGCCAACCGGAAGCGGTTGCGCGAGCTTGCCTCCCGTCACGGCGACGAAGTGCGGCTCGTCTGCTCGCACGACCCAGCCGAGCTTGCGGCCTGTCGCGGATAGCCCTTCAGGCGGCGGCGACGGCCGGCTCGAGCTTCGCCCTTTCGCGCAGCGCAAGTTCGTCGACCGAGTCGAGCGCGTCGATGAAGGAAGCGGCGAAGCTGCCCGGGCCCGCGGCGTTCGTCGCCGCAAGCTCGGCTGCGACAGCGAAATGGACATGCGCCGCCACGAGCCCGGCAAGCGCGTCGGGGGCGACGGAGGCGTAAGCCGCCGCGAGCGCGCCGAGCGCGCAGCCTGTCGCCGTCACCCGCGTCAGCAGCACGCTGCCGCCGCCGATGCGCACGAGCACAGGCTTGGCGCCGATCCGCCCGACCGCGTGATCGATCGCGCCCGACGCCGAGACCGCCGCGGCATGGGCGAGGAGATCGACGGCGGCCGGGACGGCGGCGTGAGGATCGGCCGAGGAGTCGACGCCGCGCCCGCCTCCGCCGAGGCCCGCAAGCCCGATGATCTCGGAGGCGTTGCCGCGGATGATCGACGGCTTGAACGCGAGGAGTTCGGCGGCGACGGCGCCGCGCCATGGCAGGCCGCCGGCGGCGATCGGGTCGAGAACCCAGGGCTTGCCGCTCTTGTGCGCCGCTTCGGCCGCGAGCCGCATCGACGTGACCTGGGCGGCCGTCGGCGTGCCGAGGTTGACGAGCACCGCATCCGCGACGCCGGCGAACAGCGCCGCTTCCTCCGGGTTGTCGACCATCGCCGGGGCCGCGCCGGCCGCGAGCAGCACGTTGGCGACGAAATTGGTCGAGACGACGTTGGTCAGCGCCTGCACGAGCGGACGCTTCGCACGCAACGCCGCGTGGGCCGAAACGACAGTGTCGAGGGTCGGAGCGTGGGAAACGGAATGGGTCATGAAGGCTCTCGTCCCTTGTCTCGAGGCCAAGCGGGGTGGCGCCGCGGGGCCTCCCAAGTCGACCGTGAAGCGCCGAACCAAGGAGGGCGCTTCGATCGACCGGCGAAACAATTCTACTGTGCGCTCGCGCCCGAACCGGTGACGCGCTGCATGAGCGCGCCCGGCAAGTGCGTCAGATACCCGAACGCGTTGGTCACCTGACCGACGGACTGCGCGGCGAACGACGGCGGCGGCGGCGCCGGCGCGGCTGGCGCCGGAGCGGCTGCCGGCTGAACGGCGGGCGGCGGCGCGGGCTTCGACGACGTCGCCGACGACGCCGCAATCGCGTCCGTCTTCGCCTTTGCCTTCTCGGTCTTCGCGACGACCTTCTTCTTCGCTGGCGTCATGGCGGCGACCGGCTTCGTCGGGGCGTCCGTCTTCGCGACCGGCGGCTTGGCGGCGGCAGGCTTCGCCGCCGGGTCTGTCTTGGCGACCACCGCCTTCGCGGTCTCAGCCCTGGCAGCGGTTTCGGCCGCAGGCTTTGCTGACGGCGCCGACACGATCGCCGAAGTCGACTGGGTCGTGCGCGACGACGGCGCCGGAACGGGCGTCGCCCCGGCATTGGCCGGGACGCTTTGCACGGGCGCAGGCGACGGCGGAATCGCTTCGGCGCCCGTCGGCGCACTCGCGACCGCGGGCGGAGGCGCCGGCGCGTTGAGGAGGGTCGTCGTGACTCCCACGGCGTTCGTGCCGAAGGCGGGCGGTTCGGCGACAAGCGGCGCGGACGGCGCGGACGCCGGGTTCTTGACCACGGGATCCACGACGTCGCTCGAGGTCGCGACCGGCGGCAAGACCGGCGGCTTGGCGACGCTCTGCGGCTCGGCAAGGACGACCGAGTTCGCCCGCTTCGGCGCTGGAGCCGACGGCATGAGCAGAAGCGCCGCGCCGAGTGCGGCGACGACGCCCAACACGGGCGCCACCAGCTTCCGGCCGCGCAAGCCAACTCGGCGCTCGGAGGCGCGAGCGCCAGCGGCGCGAGCGGCCGCCGCGTTCGGGTCGCGCGGACCGGCGCGCAGATCGTCGGCCGCGCCGCGCGCCAGGCTGGCCTCGATCGTCCGCGACAGCGTCGCCGCCGGATCGGGCTCGGGCGCCGTCGCACCTGGCGACGGCGCTTCCGCCGGCAGGCGTCCCGCCGACTGAAGGACGTGCTTGAGTTCGGCCAGCAGGTCGTCGGCGTTGGCCTCTCGCGGCGCGCCGGCGCCAAGCCTGTCAAAGCTTCCCGTCACTCGAAAGTTCATCGTTCTCCGACTCCGGGCCTCGCCCCGTTCTGACCGCTTTCGCTTACGCCGCCACCCCTGGCGCCTCTATCGGGCCTCGCCCGATCGGTACTTTGCCTTCCGCCGCCGCATGCGCGGGTCCTTTCTGCCGCGAATCAGGCCTTTCCGCGGCAATCCTACTCCGGCCCCGCCTTACCCCTCAGCGCCTTGATCCCGCCGCGGCGGCTCTTCTGGTCGAGGCGCTTGACCTGCGAGGCGCGGGTCGGCCGAGTCGGCCGGCGCGGCGTCTCGCGTTCCTGCGCCTTGAGGATCAGCGCCACGAGGCGGGCGCGGGCGTCCTCGCGGTTGCGCGGCTGGCTCGAAAAGCGCTGGGCGAAGATGACGATGACGCCGTCCTGCGTCGCCCGCGCGCCGGCGAGCCGGATGAGCCGCGCCGCCACGTCGTCGGGCAGGCTCGGGCTCCGGCGCGCGTCGAACCTCAGTTCGACGGCGCTCGCGACCTTGTTGACGTTCTGCCCGCCGGGGCCGGAGGCGCGCACGAAGGTCTCGACGATCTCGCGCTCGTCGATGAGAAGGTCGCCGGCTTTCATAGGACGGACAGGCGCGTCGCGCCTTGCGAAGAGCCGGCGCCGAGCCTGCCGAGGGGATGTTGGGTTCGGGTACGCGGCGCTTGGCTTCTGCCGGCGAAAGTCGGGCGCAGATTCCATCTTTTCAAAGGTTTGCAGCAGAATTTCCGGGCGATCGTCGCCGCCAGGCACGAGTGGCGCCAAACACTGACGGCGCGCCTAGAGGAGCCTGCGAGCCTCGCGGGGGGACCTTGGGTCCGTGATTGCGGCGCTTGGCTTCTCCCGGCGAAAGTCGGGCGCGGATTCCATCTTTTCAAGGGTTTGCAGCAGAATTTCCGGGCGATCGTCGCCGCGAAACAGGGTTGGCGCCGAACACCGACCGCGCGCCTCGAGGAGCCTGCGAGCCTCGCGAGGGGACCTTGGGTCCGTGATTGCGGCGCTTGGCTTCTGCCGGCGAAAGTCGGGCGCGGATTCCATCTTTTCAAGGGTTTGCAGCAGAATTTCCGGGCGATCGTCGCCGCGAGGCAGGGTTGGCGCCGAACACCAACCGCGCGCCTCGAGCAGCCTGCGAGCCTGGCGAGGGGACGTTGGGTCGATGAAAGCGGCTCTTCGCTTATCGCGCCGAAAGTCGGGCGCGGATTCCATCTTTTCAAGGGTTTGCAGCAGAATTTCCGGGCGATCGTCGCCGCCAAGCCCCCCACCGGCGGCCTCGTCCTGAGGAGCGGCGCCGCGGGCGACGCGTCTCGAAGAACGCTCCAGCGGACACGCCAGCGCAATCTGGAACGTCCTTCGAGACGCCTGCTTTGCAGGCTCCTCAGGACGAGGGCGGTGTTAAGACGCCCCCTTTGGCGGTTACGGGCGATCGTGGCGGGCGCGTCGCCGCCGCGCCTTAAGGACGAGGTCACGAGGCGACCCTCCTTGGGAGTGACGCAGACAAGAATATCCCCACGGCCGACGGCGCGAGCCGGCCCGGCGCCCGGACGCGGTCCGGACCCGTAGAATTGTTCTTTCGGTCTCATAGGAGGACTCTAGGTGACCTTCTGATTATTCGCAAGGAAAAACACGTCTCGAGCCTTCCGCCGCGCTAGGCGCGGCCGACAGATCGTGTACACTTTGTCAGTACGCCGCACAAAAGCTCAAGGCGGCGATGGGAGGGAGATCCGCATGCCGCGACGGATGAAGAACAATCTGGTGGTCGGCGAAACCATCGTGACCCGGCTGAAGAAGTCAGGCGACGCCGAGACCTGGCTGCTCGTCGAAACGAGTTGCGAAGCCAACGACCCCGACCTCAACCACGTGATCACCGACGCGCTCGCGGTCCTTTCCGCCGATAAGGATCTCGACGGCGTCGAGGTGCTGTCGACCCAGGCGCGATAGGGCGAGCGGCAGGCGCCCCTGCCTTCGCTCCGGTCCTCCTTGCGCCACCAACCGGCGGAAATCGCGGTCGCCCGCAACCGTGGCGGGGGCTAGAGGAGACGCCTTCGCCCTTGGCGGCCTCACCGATCAGGAGGTCGCATCGTCCTCGCCTTTGCTCGTCGCTTCGTGCAGAGTTCGGCGCCTGCGGGGGCATTTGTGGAGGCGACACAGATGCAAACGATTTTCGGGAGCGCCTCTATCTCGGGGCTCGCCGCGCGGGTCATGGCGGCCGCCGCGCTCGCCTTCGCCGTGACGTCCTTGGCTTCATTGGCTGTCGAACCCGCCCGTGCGGACGTGATCTCCGTGTTCACGGTGTCGGCAGAGTTCAGGGGCCCGTTCCAGCTCAGTGGCACGTTCACGCTCGACTCCACGACCGGAGACGTTACGGCGTCAAATTTGAGTTTGTCGACGATTGCCGTGACGCGGATCACGGAGGTCGTGTCCACCGAGCCCGGCGAGCCCAACCCGGCAACCACCCGATTTAAGGGCCAAAACAATTCCAACACGGCCAGTCTCGTTCTTGTCTTTCCGGTTGTGAACCTCGTCGGGTATCAGGGCGGCGACCTGTCGACTCTGTCCTTTTTTCTCCCCCCGTCGAACGACGAGCTCCCTCTGTTCAACGGGACGGCGACGCTCGCTTCTTTGGAGGCCGTGCCTGAGCCTTCGACATGGGCGATGCTGCTCGCCGGCCTCGGCGGGCTTGCGCTTTTCCGTTTCCGAACGGCCCGAAGGCGGTCGCCTTCACTCTGAGAGTTCGCGCGATCGAGGATAATCTCGTCGGGCGTGGCGTGACCCCATCCTGTCCTTCCCCAACAAGAGCCTGCGCCCGGGCGGCGCAGGCGCGGCCCGGGTGGGGGAAGGGTCGCTGATCGGCATCGGTCGTACAGGGATACGCACGCGCGCGCGGGAAGGGTCAGGCCGCGACGCGAAAATCCGCCGCAGTCTTCGCGCTTCGCGGCGCGACCTTACCTGAACGTCCTCACATCGACGAACCGCCCGGCGATCGCGGCGGCGGCGGCCATGACGGGCGAGACGAGATGGGTGCGGCCTTTGTAGCCCTGGCGGCCCTCGAAATTGCGGTTCGAGGTCGAGGCGCAGCGCTCGCCGGGCAGGAGCTTGTCCGGGTTCATGGCGAGGCACATCGAGCAGCCGGGCTCGCGCCATTCGAAGCCCGCCGCCTTGAAGATGCGATCGAGCCCTTCCGCCTCGGCCTGCGCCTTCACGAGGCCCGAGCCGGGCACGACCATGGCGCTCACCCGCTCGCTGACCTTGCGCCCTTCGGCGATCTTCGCCGCGGCGCGCAGATCCTCGATTCGCCCATTGGTGCACGAGCCGATGAAGACGCGGTCGATTGTGAGGTCGGCGATTTTCTCGCCGCCCTTCAGCCCCATATAGTCCAGCGCCCGCTCGATCGAGGCGCGCTTCTGCTCGCTCGCCGCGTCCTCGGCGCGCGGCACGCTTCCCAAGATCGTCGCCACGTCCTGCGGGCTCGTGCCCCAGGTGACGATCGGCGGCAGGTCGGCCGCGTTCAGCCTGACCTCGGCGTCGAAATGCGCGTTGTCGTCAGTGCGCAACGTCTCCCAATAGGCGACCGCCTGATCCCAAAGCGCGCCCTTCGGCGACTTGGGGCGGTCCTTCAGATAGGCGAAGGTTTTTGCGTCGGGCGCGACCATGCCGGCGCGGGCGCCGCCCTCGATCGACATGTTGCAGACCGTCATGCGGCCTTCCATCGACAGCGCCTCGATCGCCTTCCCGCAATATTCGATGACGTGGCCGGTGCCGCCCGCCGTGCCGATCTCGCCGATGATGGCGAGAATGATATCCTTGGCGGTGACGCCCTCGGGCAACGCGCCGTCGACCCTGACGCGCATGTTCTTCGCCTTCGACTGGATCAGCGTCTGGGTCGCGAGCACATGCTCGACCTCGGAGGTGCCGATGCCGTGGGCGAGCGCGCCGAAGGCGCCGTGGGTCGAGGTGTGGCTGTCGCCGCAGACGATGGTCGCGCCGGGCAGCGTGAAACCCTGCTCGGGGCCGATGATGTGGACGACGCCCTGCCGCGCATCGAACTCGTCGTAATACTCGATGCCGAACTCCTTGGCGTTGGCGGCGAGCGTCTCGACCTGCTGGCGGCTCTCGGGATCGTCGATGCCCTTCGAGCGATCGGTCGTCTGGATGTTGTGATCGACGACCGCGAGCGTCTTCTCCGGCGCTCTCACCTTGCGCCCCGACATGCGCAGGCCCTCGAACGCCTGCGGGCTCGTCACCTCGTGGACGAGGTGGCGGTCGATGTAGATGAGGCTGAGGTCGCCTGCCGTCTCGACGACGTGGTCGTCCCAGATCTTGTCGTACAACGTGCTCGGCTTGGCCATCAGGGTCTCCGGCGCCGCCTGGCGGCGCGAACCTAAGGGGGGTTTTGGGCGCTATCTATGCCGAATGATGCGGGGAAGAAAGGGGAGCGGGGGCATGTCCCTTCTCCCCGCGCGCGGCACGGCTGTCCGGGGAAAAGCGTTGGGTCGTTGGCGTCCCTTCCCCCCCTTGTGGGGGAAGGACAGGAAGGGGGGCCTCGCCATGCTTGGAGAGTTTGCGCGCGTCCAATGGCTTACACAAAGGTCCGCGTGACCCCCCACCCTGTCCCGCCCCCACAAGAGGGGGCGGGGACGCGCACCGGCCGCGTTTTATTCTCGAGTCTCGACACCGAAAAACGGCCGGAGCTCTCACGCTGCGTCCCGGCTTCGCGCGAGATGCGCCGCACCGCTCTGAATTGCCCGCAACATTTCCCCGGACAGCCGTGCGCGCGCGGGGAGAAGGTTAGGATGAGGGGCCGGGCGATGACCATCGCGGCCAATCCCCCGCGCCCCTCACCCCTGCCCTCTCCCCGCCAATGCGGGGCGAGGGAGCGGAGCGCACGGATTTCATGTCCGTGCAGCGCGGGCTAAAAGCAGTCATGCGCTCCGCCAGGATCATCCATGTCGTCTCCTGTCACGCCGAGGGCGAGGTCGGCGACGTCATCGTGGGGGGCGTGGCGCCGCCGCCGGGCGACACGCTGTGGGAGCAGTCGCGCTTCATCGCGACCGACGGAGCGCTTCGCGATTTTGTCCTCAACGAGCCGCGCGGCGGCGTCTTTCGACATGTCAATCTGATCGTCCCGGCGAAGGACGCCCAAGCGCAGATGGGCTTTATCATCATGGAGCCCGAGGACACGCCGCCGATGTCCGGATCGAATTCGATCTGCGTCGCGACCGTGCTGCTCGAAACGGGCATTCTGCCGATGGAGGAGCCGCAGACCCTTCTCAAGCTCGAGGCGCCGGGCGGCGTGATCGAGGTCGTCGCCGACTGTCGCGAGGGCCGGTGCGAACGCGTCAGCGTGACCAACGTTCCCTCGTTCGTCGACCGGCTCGACGCGCCGCTCGAAGTCGAGGGCCTCGGGACGCTGACCGTCGACATCGCTTACGGCGGCGACAGTTTCGTCATCGTCGACGCGGCGGCGCTGGGCTTCGCGATCCGGCCGGACGAAGCGCGCGATCTCGCCGAACTCGGCGTCCGCATCACGTCGGCCGCCAACGCTCGACTCGGATTCTCGCATCCCGAGAACAAGGCCTGGGACCACATCTCCTTCTGCCAGTTCGCCGGACCGTTGCGGCGCGAGGGCCACGAGATCAGCGGGCCGAACGCGGTCGTCGTCCGGCCGGGCAAGATCGACCGTTCGCCGACCGGCACCGGATGCAGCGCGCGGATGGCGACGCTCGTCGCGCGCGGGCTCATGGCGCCCGGCGATATCTACCGGGCGCGCTCGATCATCGGCTCGGAATTCGTCTGCCGCGTCGATCGGCAGACAACGCTCGGCGGGAAGCCCGCGATCGTTCCCGTGATCTCCGGCCGCGCGTTCATCACCGGCGTCCATCAGCACATGCTGGACCCGGACGATCCGTGGCCGCGGGGCTATCGGCTGGCCGACACCTGGCCGGACCTCACACGGCGCGATCTCAAATAAACCGAGGACAAGCGGCAAAGCGCGCCGAGCGTCGCTCGCAACAGCCGTCAACTTACCATAAACCATTATGTGATCGCGCGTCGGCGCCGGGCGGATTGTCCCGGAGGGCGCGAATGAGTATGGATACCGGCTTCAGGGGGCTGGGAAGCGAAGGAGGACGCGCCGTCGTGCGGGCGACTGACGTCAACGATCCGGATTACTTCCACAGAGTTGTCGATTGCCAGTGGGCCTGCCCGGCGCACACGCCGGTCCCCGAATACATCCGGCGGATCGCGCAAGGGGACTATCAGGGCGCCTACCTCATCAACTGGAAGTCCAACGTCTTCCCGGGGATTCTCGGCCGCACCTGCGACCGTCCCTGCGAGCCTGCTTGCCGGCGCGGGCGGCTCGAAGAGCAGCCGGTCGCCATCTGCCGCCTGAAGCGCGTCGCCGCCGATTTGCGCGACGACATCACGGGCCTCCTGCCGAAGCCGCCGCGCGAGCGTAACGGCAAGCAGATCGCCTGCGTCGGCGCAGGACCGGCGTCGCTGACCGTCGCCCGCGACCTCGCCGCGATCGGCTACGAGGTTCAGGTGTTCGACTCGGATTCGCGCGCCGGCGGCATGATGCGCAGCCAGATCCCGAAGTTTCGCCTGCCCGACGAGGTGATCGACGAGGAGGTGGGCTACGCGCTCTCGACCGGGGGCACGTTCCTCGCCGCGCGGCGGATCACCAGTCTGCGGGCGCTGCTTGCGGAGGAGTACGACGCGGTCTTCGTCGGCTGCGGCGCGCCGCACGGGCGCGACCTCGATATCCCGGGGCGGGGCGAAGCCTCGCGCAACGTCCGCATCGGCATCGAATGGCTGGCGAGCGTCTTCTTCGGCCACACCCATGCGATCGGCAAGCGGGTCGTGGTGCTCGGCGGCGGCAACACGGCGATGGACTGCTGCCGCAGCGCGCGGCGCCTCGGCGGCCAGGAGGTCAAGGTCGTCGTGCGCTCGGGCTACGACGAGATGAAGGCCTCGCCCTGGGAGAAGGAGGACGCGGTCCACGAGGGCGTCGAGATCCTGAATTATCTCGTGCCGAAGGCGTTCACCCACGAAGCCGGCAAGCTGACTGGCGTGACCTTCGAGAAGGTCAGGCCCGAAAAGGACGCGCACGGGCGCCGGCAACTCGTTCCGACCGGCGAGCCGGACGTCCTGATCCCCTGCGACGACGTGCTGGTCGCGGTCGGCCAGGAGAACGCCTTCCCCTGGATCGAGAACGATCTCGGCATGAAGCTCAACCGGCATGGGATGCCCGACATCGATCCCGTCACCTTCGCCTCGAGCTTGCCCGGCGTCTTCTTCGGCGGCGACTTGGCGTTCGGTCCGAAGAACATCATCACGGCCGTCGCGCACGGCCACGAGGCGGCGGTGTCGATCGACGCCTTCTGCCAGGGGCGACCTCTCAGCGACCGGCCGCCGCCGATGACCAATCTCGTCAGCCAGAAGATGGGCCTGCACGAATGGTCCTACGACAGCGCCATCACGCTCGACCGCCGCCATGTCGTGCCGCAGGTCGAGCGCGCGGCGGCGCTCAGAAACCTGCGCACCGAGGTCGAGCTCGGCTTCACCCTCGAGCAGGCGCTCTCCGAAGCGCGGCGCTGCCTCAATTGCGACGTGCAGACCGTTTTCAATGCGCCGGCCTGCATCGAGTGCGACGCCTGCGTCGACGTCTGCCCGATCGACTGCATCTCGTTCGTGCCGAACGCGCCGGAGGACGAATTGCGCCGGTCGCTCAACGCGCCCGCAGTCAACCTCGATCAGGCGATCCTCGTCTCCGAGCCGGTGAAGAGCCTGCGGGTGATGGTCAAGGACGAGGATCTGTGTCTCCACTGCGGCCTGTGCGCCGACCGCTGTCCGACCGGCGCGTGGGACATGGAGAAGTACACCATCGAAATCGCCCAGGCGGGACAACCATGCCGATCGAAGCGACCAACGATTTCGTAATCCGTTTCTCCAACGTGAACGGCTCGGGCTCGTCGAGCGCGAACCTCCTGTTCGCCCGCTCGATCCTGCGCATGGGCGTGCCGATCGCGCCGCGCAACATCTTCCCGTCGAACATTCAGGGCCTGCCGACCTGGTTCGAGGTGCGGGTGAGCGAGCGCGGGCTCCTGGGCGCGCGCGGCGGCGGCGCCGACATGCTGGTCGCCATGAACCCGCAGACCTTCGCCCAGGACGTCGCCGCGCTCGCGCCCGGCGGCTACCTCTTCTACGATTCGACCCGCCCCCTGCCCCCGACCATGACGCGCGGCGACATCGCGGTGGTCGGCGTGCCCCTGACGGAAATCTGCGCCAGCCAATACCACGAGCCCCGCCAGCGCCAGCTCTACCGCAACATGGTCTATGTCGGCGCGCTCGCGGCGCTCCTCGACATCGAGGTCGAGACGCTCGAAGCGTTGGCCGCCGAGCGCTTCAAGGGCAAGGAGAAGCTGATCGACGCCAACATCCGCGCGCTGAGGCTCGGCTACGGGGAGGCCAAGACCCGCTTCGAATGCCCGCTGGGATTGCGCGTCCGGCGCAGCGACGCGGTCGGCGACCGCATCCTGGTCGAGGGCAATTACGCCGCCGGTCTCGGCGCGATCTACGGCGGGGCGACGGTCTGCGCGTGGTATCCGATCACGCCCTCGACCTCGGTCGCGGAAGCCTTCGAGCGGCTCGCCGGCCGCTACCGGCTCGACGCGACGGGCAAGAAGAACGTCGCGATCGTCCAGGCGGAGGACGAGATCGCGGCGATCGGCATGGTGGTCGGCGCGGGCTGGAACGGCGCGCGCGCCTTCACCGCGACCTCGGGCCCGGGCGTATCGCTGATGCAGGAATTCTTCGGCCTCGCCTATTTCGCCGAGGTTCCCGTGGTCGTCATCGACGTGCAGCGCGGCGGCCCCTCGACCGGCATGCCGACCCGGACGCAGCAGTCCGATCTCCTGCTCTGCGCCTTCGCTTCGCACGGCGACACGAAGCACATTCTCCTGATCCCGGACGGCCCTGGCGAGGCGTTCGAATTCTCGGCCGCCGCCTTCGATCTCGCCGAGCGGCTGCAGACGCCGGTGTTCGTGATGCTCGACCTCGACATCGGCATGAATTCCCACCTGACGCAGCCGTTCGTCTGGGACAGGGAGCGTCCTTATGACCGCGGCAAGGTCCTGAATTCGCGCGAACTCGAGAAGATCGCCGAATTCGGACGCTACAACGACGTCGACGGCGACGGCGTGCCCTACCGCACCCTGCCCGGCGCCCACCCGACGCTCGGCGCCTATTTCACCCGCGGCACGAGCCGGGACCGCTACGCCCGCTACACCGAGGATCCCGCGCCCTATGTCGACAACATGGAGCGGCTGGCGCGCAAGTTCGAGACGGCGCGAAGGCTCGTACCGCCGCCGGTCGTCAGAGCCTCGGGCGCGCCCGCTTCGGTCGGGATCGTCCATTACGGTTCGACCGCCGCCGCCCTCGACGAAGCGCTGGCGCTTCTCGCCGAGGCGGGGATCGAGGCCGACGCGCTGCGCATCCGCGCCTTCCCGCTCGCGCCCGAGATCGCCGAGTTCGTGCGCGGTCGCGAGCATGTCTTCGTGGTCGAGCAGAACCGGGACGCGCAGATGCGCACGCTGATGGCGAGCGACCTTTCGCTCGATCCCATGAAGCTCGTCTCCATTCTGCACTACGGCGGCGCGCCGATCACCGCGCGCTTCATCGCCGACGCCGTCGCCTCGCGCCTGAGGCCAACCGGCGCCACGCTCGTTCTCGAGGATGCGACATGAGCTTTCAGGGCAAGCCGAAATTCCGCCATCCGTCGATCCCGACCAACGCCCTCGGCTTCACGCGGCGCGACTACGAAGGATCGATGTCGACGCTCTGCGCCGGCTGCGGCCACGATTCGATCACCGCCGCCATCATGCACGCCTGCTTCGAGCTCGCCGTGCCCCCCCACCGGGTGGCCAAGCTCAGCGGCATCGGCTGCTCGTCGAAGACGCCGACCTACATGCTCGGTCAGAGCCACGGCTTCAATTCCGTGCACGGCCGCATGCCCTCCGTGCTGACCGGCGCCTATCTCGCCAACCGCGACCTCATCTATCTCGGCGTGTCGGGCGACGGCGACACCGCCTCGATCGGGCTCGGCCAGTTCTGCCACGTCATGCGGCGCGGCGTGCGCATGGTCTATATCGTCGAGAACAACGGCGTGTACGGGCTGACCAAGGGCCAGTTCTCGGCGACCGCCGATCGCGGCTCGAAGAGCAAGAAGGGCGCGCGCGCCGCCGACGAGCCGATCGACCTGGCGGCCGTCGCCATCCAGCTCGGCGCGACCTTCGTCGCCCGAAGTTTCTCGGGCGACAAGGCGCAACTCGTGCCGCTCATCAAGGCCGCCTTCCAGCATCGCGGCGCGGCCTTCATCGACGTCATCTCGCCCTGCGTCACTTTCAACAACCACGAGGGCTCGACCAAGAGCTACGACTACGTGCGCGAGCACAACATCGCGGTCAACGCGCTCGACTTCATCACCGGGCACGAGCCGATCGAGATCGACTACGCCGAGGGCGCGGCGCAGGCGGTGACGCTGCACGACGGCACGACGATTCATCTGCGCAAGCTCGATGCGGAGCACAATTTCTCCGACCGCGCCGAGACGCTGACCATGCTCGAGAACTGCCGCAAGACCGGCGAGATTCCGACCGGGCTTCTCTATCTCGACGAGGACGTGGACGAATTGCACGACACGCTTGGCACCGCCGCGCGGCCGCTGAACGAACTCGGCGAGGCCGAGCTCTGCCCCGGGCCGAAGGCGCTCGAGGCGATCAACCGGTCGCTGAGGTAGCTTTTCAGGCGCTTCTTCCCGGGACGGAGGGCTCGCGCCATCATGACGCCAGAATAGATTTGCATTTCGCGTGCCTGAGGGGGCGGTGGTCCGCGATCGGGCTGGTTTTCGTCTTGCAAGGAGGGCGTCGATGACGGCGTCTGCGACGGCCAGACCGGCCTCGACCGTAGCCAATCGGGACTTTCTGTCGGGCGGCGGCGAACTCGGAGCGCTGATGCGGGCGTTTCCGTGGGAGACGACGTCGCTCGGCTTGCCGGAGTCCTGGCCGCAAAGCCTGCGGCTGGCGATCCGCATCATGCTGACCTCCCGCCAGCCGATCTGGATCGGCTGGGGCGAGGATCTCGTCTTCTTCTACAACGACCCGTACAAGTCGATCATCGGCGGCAAGCACCCGTGGGCGCTCGGCCGCCCGACGCGCGAGGTCTGGAGCGAGATCTGGCCGCAAATCGGCCCCATGCTCGATACCGCGCTCGGCGGCGATCAGGGAATCTGATGTCGAGTCGCAATTCCTCATCATGGAGCGCAACGGCTACCCGGAAGAGGTCTATTACACCTATTCCTACAGCCCGATCCCGAACGACGACGGCGCGGTCGGGGGAATCTTCTGCGCCAACACCGACGACACGCAGCGGGTGCTCGGCGAACGGCAGCTCGCTTCGCTGAGAGACCTCGCGGCGGAGACCGGCCACGCCCGCAACTGGCGCGAGGCCTGCGCGCGAAGCGCGATCGCGCTCGAGAAGAATCCGCGCGACCTGCCCTTCGCCATGATCTACATCGCCGAGCGCGACGCCTCCTCGGCCGAGCTCGCCGGCGCCGCCGGCATCGGCCCGAAATCCGCGCTCGCGCCTTCGAGCCTGGAATTCGGGCGCCATGCGCCATGGCCGGTCGAGGAGGTTCTGCGCTCGCAGGATGTCCTCCTCCTCGAGAGATTGCCGCCGCCGCCCGACACGCTCGCGCCCTCCGGTCCGTGGCCGCAGCCGCCGGCCCAGGCCGCCCTCATCCCGATCCTGCCGGCCGGCGAGACCGGCCATGCGGGCGTGCTCGTCGTCGGCCTCAATCCGTTCCGCTTGTTCGACGACAATTATCGAGGATTTCTCAAACTTGCGGCGGGTCAGATCGCCTCGGCGATCGCCAACGCCCAGGCCTACGAGGAAGAGCGGCGGCGCGCCGAGGCGCTGGCCGAGCTCGATCGGGCGAAGACGACATTCTTCTCCAACATCAGCCACGAGTTCCGCACGCCGCTGACGCTGATGCTCGCGCCGCTCGAGGACGCGATCCGCGACGCCCCGGAGGGCGCTTCCGTCGACCGCGCCCGCCTCGAGACCGCCCATCGCAACAGCCTGCGCCTCCTGAAGCTCGTCAACGCGCTGCTCGACTTTTCCCGTATCGAGGCCGGCCGAACCGACCTCCGCTTCGAGCCCGTCGATCTCGCGCGCCTGACCCACGAACTGGCGTCGAACTTCGAATCCGCCACCGCCCGGGCGGGGCTCACGCTCACGATCGAAACCGGCGCGCTGTCGCAGCCGGTCTACGTCGACCGCGACATGTGGGAGAAGATCGTCCTCAACCTTCTCTCCAACGCGTTCAAATTCACCTTCGAGGGCGGCATCGAAGTCACGCTCCGGGAATCGTCCGATCGACGCGACGCCGAACTCGTGGTCCGCGACACCGGCGTCGGCGTCCCGGCCTCCGAGCTGCCGCGATTGTTCGAGCGCTTCCACCGCATCGAGGGACAGCGCGGCCGCTCGTTCGAAGGTTCGGGGATCGGTCTTGCGCTGGTGCAGGAACTGGTTCGGCTGCACGGCGGCGCCATCCGGGTCGAGAGCGAGCCGGACCGGGGAACCGCCTTCACAGTCTCGATTCCCCTTGGGTCTGGCCATCTCGCGGCCGACACGATCGGCCCGGGACGCTCGCGCTCGACGGCGCTACGGGCGGGCGCCTTCGTCGAGGAGGCGTTGCGCTGGCTGCCGGAATATGCAGCGAACGACGAGATCCCGGACGATCTCGACGACGAGCCGTCCGAATCGGGTTCGCAGAGGCCGCAAGCCCGCGCGCGGGTGCTGATCGCCGACGACAATTCCGACATGCGCGCGTACCTGCGCCGGTTGCTCGGCGCCCGCTGGAACGTCGAGACGGTGGCCGACGGCGAGGCGGCGCTCGAGGCGATCCGCGCGCTGAGACCCGACCTCGTGCTGACCGACGTCATGATGCCGCGCCTCGACGGCCTCGGCCTTCTGCGCGCGATCCGCAGCGATCCGGGCCTGCGCGACCTGCCGGTCGTCTTCCTGTCGGCGAGAGCCGGCGAGGACGCGCGCGTCGAAGGGCTCGACGCCAGCGCCGACGATTACCTGACGAAGCCCTTCTCCGCCCGGGAGTTGATCGCGCGGGTGAACGCCAACCTCGAAATGGCGCGCATTCGCAGGGAGGCGACGCGCGATCTGCGCGAGAGCGAGGCGCGCTTCCGCAACATGGCCGAACACGCCCCGGTGATGATGTGGATGACGGACGCGAGCGGATCGATCACCTACCTGAACCGGGGCTGGCGCCAATTCACCGGGCTGAGCCTCGAAGAGGTGTCCGGGTTCGCCTCCTCGTCCGCAATCCACCCGGAGGACCGCGGACGTTCGAGGCGGGCCTTCCTCGACGCCGAGGCGGCGCGCCAGGCCTTCCGTACGGAGTTTCGCCTGCGCCGAAGCGACGGGGTTTTCCGCTGGGCTCTGACCGCCGCGACGCCGCGCTTCGACGACGACGGAGAGTTTTTGGGATTCATCGGCTCGATCATCGACATCTCGGACCGCAAGGAGGTCGAGCAGATCCTCAAGGACGCCAACCTTTCGCTCGAGCAGCGGGTCGCCGCGGCCATCGCCGAGCGCGCGGAAGCCCAGGCCCAGCTCATCCAGGCGCAGAAGATGGAGGCGGTCGGCAAGCTGACCGGCGGCGTGGCGCACGATTTCAACAATGTCCTGCAGATCATCAGCGGCAATTTGCAGCTCCTCGGACTCGATGTCACCGGCAACACGCGCGCCGAGCAGCGCCTCCAGACTGCGGTCTCGGCGATCGGACGCGGCTCCAAGCTCGCCTCGCACCTTCTGGCGTTCGGACGCAGGCAGCCGCTCGCCCCGAAAGTGGTCAACCTCGGCCGGCTGATCCGCTCGACCGACGACATGCTGCGTCGGGCGATCGGCGAAGGGGTCGAAATCGAGACGATGATCGCCGGAGGCCTGTGGAACACCTTTGTCGACGGCGTGCAGGTCGAGAATGCGCTTCTCAATCTCGCGATCAACAGCCGCGACGCGATGGCCGGACACGGCAAGCTCACCATCGAAGCGGGCAACGCCTACCTCGACGACGACTATGTCGCGCGCCACTCCGACGTGGCGGCGGGCCAGTACGTCATGATCGCCGTCACCGACACCGGCGCCGGCATTCCCCCGGCCATCCTGGACAAGGTGTTCGAGCCGTTCTTCACCACCAAGCCCGAGGGTCAGGGCACCGGCCTCGGCCTCAGCATGGTCTATGGCTTCGTCAAGCAGTCGGGGGGCCACATCAAGATCTACAGCGAGCCCGGTCACGGCACGACGGTGCGTCTCTATCTGCCGCGCGCCAAAGGCGCGGAGGACGTCGAAGCGCCGGTTGACGTGCGCGCGACGGAAGGCGCCGGCGAGACCGTGCTCGTCGTCGAGGACGACGAAGACGTTCGCGCGACCGTGGTCGACATGCTGTCGGGTCTCGGCTACCGCGTGCTCAAGGCCAGGGACGCCGACAGCGCGCTCGCGATCGTCGAAAGCGGCGCTGCGATCGATCTCTTGTTCACCGACGTGGTCATGCCGGGGAAACTCCGCAGCCCGGAACTCGCCAGGCGCGCCAAGGAGAGGCTGCCCCGGCTCGCCGTGCTGTTCACCTCCGGCTATACCGAGAACGCCATCGTCCATGGGGGCCGTCTGGACGAGGGAATCGAGCTTCTTTCGAAGCCGTACAGCCGGGAGGCCCTTGCCCGGAAAATACGGCATGTCTTGCGCAATTCCGAGCAACGCAATCCGGCTGAGACGCCTCCGCAGGCCGCCGAGGAGGCCGCTGCAAGCGGCGCGGCGGAAGCCTCGCCCACCACCCTGAAAGTCCTTCTTGTCGAAGACGACGCGCTCATTCGCTTCTCAACCGCCGACATGCTGGCCGATCTCGGCCACGCGATCGAGGAGGCGGGAGACGCCGAGGCGGCCCTCGCCATGCTTGAAAAGGGCGCCTTCGACGTCGTCGTGACCGATCTCTCTCTTCCCGGCATGTCGGGAGAGGAGCTCGCCGAACGCGCGAGGGAACTGAGCCCGAGCCTTGGCGTCGTCTTCGCCACCGGTTACGCCACGGAGCGCACCCGGAACTCGAGCGTGCGGGAGAGCGCGGTCGTTCTGCAAAAGCCCTACGACGAGCGCAGCCTCGCTGCTGCGCTGAGCGCCGCTATGGGCCGCGCGGGGAATCGATCGGCGTAAGTCCTGCGTGGCGGGCGACGACTGGCGTCCGTCCGCGCGTCCGGATAAAGAACCGTTCCCGGAACGCCTGCATGCGGTCCGGATAAACCGCGAGCGGCGATGAGACGCGTAATCAACTGGGTGCTGCTGGTCCTTGCGATCGCCGCGCTCGTCCTCGGATTCCTGGCTGAGCGCGGCGTGGTTCACGCACCCGCGCCCCCCATCGCCTTCGGCGTCGCAGCCGCGGTGTTCGCCGCGCTGCTCGCGATTCGCTCGTTGCCGCTGAACATACGCCGCCCGGTCGTCTTTCTCGTCACGCTTGCGCTCATCGGCGGCCTCGCGGCGGGTCTTGCCTACTTCCAGTTCGTGATGAAGCCCGCCATGACGAAGCAGTTCATGGCGGCTGCGTTCGCGCCGAAGCCGACCTCCGTCTCGGTCGAGGCGGTCAAGCTCGAGCAGTGGCCGCCGCAACTGCTCGCGATCGGCACGCTGCGCGCCTATCAGGGCGTCGTCATCGCCCCGCAGGCCGCGGGCGTCATCGCCGCGCTGCATTTCGAGTCGGGCGACGACGTCAAGGCGGGCGACCTCTTGATAAGCATCGACGATTCCGTGGAGCAGGCGGACCTCGAGAGCGGCCTCGCGCAGCTCAAGAACGCCGAAGCGACGCTCGCCCGCCAGAAGACGCTGGTGGCCGGCGGCAACACGCCGCAGTCGAGCCTCGACACCGCCCTCGCGGCGCGCGACACGGCGGCGGCGTCGGTCGAGCGGACGCGCGCGGTGATCGCCCAGAAGGCGATCCGGGCGCCGTTCTCGGGACGGCTCGGGCTGCGCACCTCCGATCTCGGCCAGTACGCGTCCGTCGGCATGACGCTCGCGACGCTGCAGCAGCTCGACCCGATCTACGCCGACTTCCAGGCGCCGGAGGACGCGCTGGCGACGCTCGCGGTCGGGCAGGAGGTCGCGATGACCGTCGATGCGCTGCCCGGCGTCAAGTTTCAGGGCAAGGTTAAGGCGATCGACGCCAGGGTCAGCGCCGAGTCGCGCAACGTCACCGCGCGCGCCCAGTTCGACAACCAGGATCGTCGGCTCTTGCCCGGCATGTTCGCCAACGTGACGGTCTCGACCGGCGCCCCAGAGGACGTCCTGACCGTGCCGCGGACAGCGATCGTCTACAGCCTCTACGGCGACAACGTCTTCGTGGTCGAGCCCGCGAAGGCGAAGGAAGGCCAGAAGGATCCGGGCGGACTCGCCGTCGAGCGCCGCTTCGTCAAGCTCGGCGCCGTCCGCGGCGAGCGCATCGCGGTTACGGAGGGCCTGAAAGCGGGCGAGCGGGTCGTGACTTCGGGCCAGGTCAAGCTGCAGCCCAATTCCCCGGTCGCGATCGACGAGACGGCGGCGCTGCCGCAGCCCTCCGAGAGGCCGCGGCCATGAGGGCCAAGCGCCGATGAACGCCTTCACCGATCTTTTCATCCGTCGGCCGGTCCTTTCGATCGTGGTCAGCCTCTTGATCCTGCTCGGCGGCGGGATGGCGCTCGTCAAGCTTCAGATCCGGCAGTTTCCGCAGACCTCGAACACCACGATCACCATCACGACCACCTATCCCGGCGCGGCCGCCGACGTGATCAAGGGCTTCATCACGACGCCGATCGAGCAGGCCGTGTCGAGCGCCGACGGCGTCGACACCCTGGTCTCCAACTCGCAGCAGAATGTCTCGACCGTCACGCTGAATCTGAGGCTCGACGCCAACCCCGACCGGGCGATGGCCGACACCCTCTCCAAGGTCAATCAGGTGCGCGGCCTCCTGCCGCGCGAGGCCAACGACCCGGTCGTGGTCAAGCAGACGGGCCAGGGCTACGCCCTGATGTATCTGTCGTTCAATTCGAGCCAGATGAGCCCGTCGCAGATCACCGACTACCTGACGCGCGTGGTGCAGCCCCGGCTGCAGACGGTCGATGGGGTCGCCAACGCGCAGATTCTCGGCGGCCAGACCTTCGCCATGAGGATCTGGCTCGATCCGACCCGGATGGCGACATTCGGAGTGACCGCAAACGACGTCCGCACGGCGCTGCTCGCCAACAATTTCACGAGCGCCGCGGGCGAGGTGAAGAGCGATTACACCCAGATCAGCGTCAATGCGCTGACCTCGCTCGACACCGCGCAGGCCTTCGGTCAGCTCGTGATTGCGGCCCGCGGCGATGCGCTGGTCAGGCTCGGCGACGTCGCCAAGATCGAACTCGGGCCGCAGGGGGTCGATTCCTCCTCGGTCTTCGACGGGCTGAAGGCCGTGTTCATCGGCGTCTATGGGACGCCCGAGGCGAACCCGCTTTCCGTCATCGACGGCGTACGGGCGATCATGCCGAGCATCCAGCGCGAGCTGCCGGCGAGCCTGCACGGGACGATCGCCTACGACGCGACCGCCTTCATCCGCGCATCCATCCGGGAGGTGGCGAAGACCCTGGTCGAGGCGGCGGGAATCGTGATCGTGGTGATATTCCTGTTCCTCGGCAATCTTCGCTCGACCATGATCCCGATCGTCACGATCCCGCTGTCGCTCGTCGGCGTGATGATCGCGCTGCTCGCCATGGGCTATTCGATCAACCTTCTGACCCTGCTTGCGCTCGTGCTCGCCATCGGTCTCGTGGTCGACGACGCGATCGTCGTCGTGGAGAACATCCACCGCCACATCGAGGAAGGGATGACGCCGTACGACGCGGCGATCAAGGGCGCGCACGAGATCGCGCTTCCGGTCGTCGCCATGACGATCACGCTCGCGGCCGTCTATGCGCCGATCGGCTTCGTCTCGGGCGTTACGGGCACGCTCTTCCGCGAATTCGCCTTCACGCTCGCGGGCTCGGTCATCGTGTCGGGCTTCATCGCGCTCACCCTCTCGCCGATGATGTGCTCGCGACTCCTGACCGACGAGGGCCACGAGGGGCGTTTCGCCCTCCTGATGGACCACGCGTTCGAGAGGCTGAGGAAGGCCTACCAGCGCCGGCTCCACGCCTCGCTCAATTTTCGCGCCTTGACGCTGCTCGTGCTGCTCGGCGTGCTGGCGCTCACCGGCATTCTCTATGCCTCGACCCCGCGCGAACTCGCCCCCGAGGAGGACCAGGGCTTCCTCCTGTCGGTGATCAAGACCCCGCAAGTCGGCAACCTCGACTACATGGAGGCGGCGACGCAGCGGCTCTACGAGGGGACGCGCTCCATTCCGGAGGTCGCGCATTCCTTCATCATCAACGGCTCGGGCAGCGTCCGCAACGGTTTCGCAGGCATGATCCTGAAGCCCTGGGACGAGCGGCAGCGGACCCACAGGGAGGTTCTGACCGACCTCGAACCCAAATTTCGCGCGGTGCCGAGCGCCCAGGTGCAGGCTTTTTCGCCGCCCGCCCTGCCGGGCTCGACCGGCGGCCCGCCAATGCAGTTCGTCATCCGGACGACCGGCGACTATGCGACGCTCGCGGACGTCGCGCTGAAAATGCAGCAGGCGGCGCGCGAGAGCGGGCTCTTTCTGTTCACCGACGTCGACCTCAAGTTCGACACGCCGCAATATGAACTCAACATCGACGCCGACAAGGCCAACCGCCTTGGCGTGAGCATGGCCGAGATCGGCGCAACGCTGGCGACCATGCTCGGCGGCAACTACGTCAACCTGTTCAGCCTCCATGGCCGCAGCTACCAGGTCATCCCGCAGGCGCCGCGCGACTTCCGTCTTTCGCCCGACTGGCTCAACCAATATCGGCTGCGGGCGGCGAACGGCGAGCTTGTGCCGCTCTCGGCGGTCGCGACCATCACCGAGAAGATTCAGCCGAACGCGCTGACGAGCTTCCAGCAGCTCAGTTCGGCGACGCTGTCGGGGGTGCCGTTCCCGGGCCGGACGCTCGGCGAAGCGCTCGACTTCCTCAAGGCCAAGTCGGCGGAGATATTCCCCGAGGGCTATTCCTACGATTTCCAAGGCGACTCGCGGCAATACGAGCAGGAAGGCAATGTCCTGGTCTACGTCTTCGCCTTCGCCCTCGTGCTCATCTACCTCGTGCTCGCGGCGCAATACGAGAGCTTCCGCGATCCGTTCATCATCCTGATCGGCCTGCCGACGGCGCTGTTCGGGGCGATGCTGCCTCTCAACATCGGCAGCTTCCTCGGCGTCGCCAGCATCAACATCTATTCGCAGATCGGCCTTGTGACGCTGATCGGCCTCATCTCCAAGCACGGCATCCTGATGGTCGACTTCGCCAACCGGCTGCAGGAGCGGGACGGCTTCTCGCGCAGGGCGGCGATCGAATACGCGGCGGCGGTGCGTCTCAGGCCCATCCTCATGACCACCGCGGCGATGGTGGTCGGCATGATCCCGCTGATCGTCGCCTCGGGCGCCGGCGCCCGGTCGCGCTTCAACATCGGCGTCACCATTTTCTCCGGCATGGCGATCGGCACGCTGTTCACGCTGTTCGTGACCCCGATGGTCTATAGTTTCCTCGCTCGCGACCACGCCGCAGCGATCGCGAGGGAGCGCGCGGCGGGCCATCTGGCACAAGGGGATGAAGCGCTCGAGGAAGCGCGCGAGGAAACGCACGAGGAAGCGCTTACGTGAGGCGTGGGGCTTGACCCTCTATCCGCGCGGCGAGCGGCCGATCCGGCCTTTGAGGCGGCTCAGGAGTTGGGCGGCGTCCCCCTCGGCGAGAACCCGGGTCGGAACGACGAGCGGCGCGCCTTCGCTCGTCCACAGGTAGATCAGTCCGCCCGCCTCCTCGGCCTCCCTGCAATCCGCGAAGGCCATTTTTCGCACGACGTCGGGGCTTGACTGAACAATCGCGTCCGCGTCGATCGTCGTTTCGATTGGGCCGGACATGAGCCGCCCAATCTCGGCGCGGCTCTTCTTGCGTGCGCTCCAGATGCGCCGGTGGGCGGCGAGGCGCTGGATCATGAAGAAAAGCGCGGCGAGGATGATGACAAGCTCACCCGCGCGGCGGCTGATGAAGCCGAAAGCCGCCAGGATCGCGGCGAACAGCATGGCGAGGACGAAGGCGGCGAGCGGCGCCTGATGGGTCGCCGTCAGCCCGCCGCCGAGCGCGCTGCGAAGGCCGTAGCGGGCTGCTGCGGCTTCGATCTCGGCGGGCTCGAGGGTCGCGAGGATG
The DNA here is from genome assembly GCA_963829505.1 of uncultured Alphaproteobacteria bacterium. Classification (GTDB taxonomy): domain Bacteria; phylum Pseudomonadota; class Alphaproteobacteria; order Rhizobiales; family Beijerinckiaceae; genus Roseiarcus. Next base: position 110,772 of record CAWHIL010000003.1, on the reverse strand, counting down.
AGCTCGGGCGCTTCTCCCATCAGGCCTCGCCGGGCGCCTTTGCGTGAAGCGCGAGCGCGTGCAGTCCGTCGGCGAATTCGGCCGGAAGCAGATCGTAGACGAGCCGATGGCGCGACACCCGGTTCAGGCCGGCGAATTTTTCGGATACGATTCGCACCCGGTAGTGCGTTTCTCCGCCGGGGCCCGCGTGGCCCGGACCCTGACGGACGCCGGCATGTCCTGCGTGACGCTCCGATTCGTCAATGACGGCGAGTTCGTGCGGCTGAAGCCCCGCCGTCAAGCGCGCGACAATTCTTTCCTGCATCGTCATGGCTTCGCTCTCCCTTGAGCCTGCCCGACGCACTAGATATCTGAACGCGGGGTCCGGCAGAACGTGTATTTCCCTGAAGCTTCAGGCGGGCGGCCGGCGCGCCCCATGCGACGCGGAGGTATTGGGGCTTGCCCGACGACGATCGCGCTCCTAAAGGTCAGGACATGGACCTGAATTCTCCCCTGTTCGACCGAATCCGGGTGAAGCCTGCGCGGCAGGCTCCGGAAAAAGCGAAGGCGAAGACCCCCTGCAGCCACCCGGGCTGCCAGGAGGAAGGGATATTTCGCGCGCCGAAAGGGCGCGAGCACGAGGGCGAGTATTTCACCTTCTGCAAGGACCACGTGCGTGAGTACAACGCGACCTACGACTATTTCCGCGGCATGGACGACGAGTTGCTGGCGAAGTTCCGTCAGGCGGACGCGATCGGCCACCGGCCGACCTGGAAGATGGGCCAGCGCGCCGCGGCGAGCCATGTCGACGAGACCGTGTTCGCCGAGGCGCGGGCGGCCCGCCGCAGGGGCGTGCGCGGCAAGGGCGCCCAGGCCGAGGCGGCCCCCCGCTACAACGCGCTGGCGCTCCGGGCCCTCATGACCCTCGAACTCGACGGCAAGGCGACGCAGGCCAGGATCAAGACGCGCTTCAAGGATCTGGTGAAGCGTCACCACCCCGACGCCAACGGCGGCGACCGCTCGTCGGAAGACAAATTGCGGGAGATCATCCAGGCCTATAATTACTTGCGGGCCAACAAGCTGGTCTGACAAGGGGCCGGGTCCTTCCGGTCGTCAAAGCGAGCCGCTCCGCCCTTCCGGGACAAGGAGCGTGGAGGTTCAATGAATTCGAGAGAGACGCCGCCCGCGGCCGAGCCGGGCCTGCCCGATGCGCACGTGAACGTGCGGCAGGCTTTCGGCATCGATTCGGACATGGAGGCGCCGGCCTACAGCGAGGCCGACGAGCATGTGCCCGATCTGGACCCTGACTATCTGTTCGACCGCGATACGACGCTCGCGATCCTGGCGGGGTTCGCCTACAATCGCCGCGTCCTGATCACGGGCTACCACGGCACCGGCAAATCGACGCATGTCGAGCAGGTCGCGGCGCGGCTGAACTGGCCCTGCGTCCGCATCAATCTCGACAGCCACGTCTCGCGCATCGACCTCGTCGGCAAGGACGCGATCGTGCTGAAGGACGGCAAACAGGTGACCGAATTCCGCGACGGCATGCTGCCCTGGGCGCTGCAGAACAACGTGGCGCTGTGCTTCGACGAGTACGACGCAGGCCGGCCGGACGTGATGTTCGTCATCCAGCGGGTGCTCGAAGTGTCGGGCCGGCTGACGCTGCTCGACCAGCGCCGCGTCATTCGCCCCCATCCGTCGTTTCGCCTGTTCGCCACCGCCAACACGGTCGGCCTCGGGGACACTTCGGGGCTCTACCACGGCACCCAGCAGATCAATCAGGGCCAGATGGACCGATGGTCGATCGTGGCGACGCTGAACTACCTGCCGCACGACAAGGAGGTCGACATCGTGCTGGCGAAGTCGCCCGCCCACCGGGCGCGCAAAGACGGGCGCGACATCATCAACAAGATGGTGCGGGTGGCCGATCTCACCCGCAACGCCTTCGTCAACGGCGACCTGTCGACTGTGATGAGCCCACGCACCGTCATCACCTGGGCGGAGAACGCCGACATCTTCAAAGACGTCGGCTTCGCCTTCCGGCTGACCTTCCTGAACAAATGCGACGAGCTCGAGCGGACGCTGGTGGCCGAATTCTATCAGCGGTGCTTCGGCCAGGAACTGCCGGAGAGCGCGCTGAACGTCGCGTTGAGCTAAAGGCGAAGCGAGGAGTTCTCATGGGCCGGAACGCAGTCCGGGAGAAGAGCCGGGCGCCAGCGAAAGAGGCGGATCTCTACTCCTGGGCGCTCCGGCAGGCGAAGCTGTTGCGGGAAGGGAAACTGTCGGAAATCGACCCCGCCGCGATCGCCGAGGAGATCGACGACGTGGGCGAGGAGCAGTACGACAAGCTTGAAAGCGCGCTGCGCGTGGTCATGCTCCACATCCTGAAGTGGGACCACCAGCCCGAGCGGCGCAGCGGTTCGTGGACCGCTTCGGTCCGCGAGCAGCGGCGGCGTGTGTTGCGACAGCTCGCCAGGAACCCGGACCTCAAGTCGCGACTCGACGAAGCGCTCCGGGAAGCCTATGCGGACGCGCGCGACGAGGCTTCGGTCGAGACCGGTTTGTCGCCGAGCCTCTTCCCGGCCGAGCGTCCCTACGAGTATCGTGAGCTCATGGAGCGGCCGATCGTCTGGCCGGGAGACGAAGCTTAAGAAATCGCCCGACATGAGCGAAGCCGCCGCCTCGAAACCGATGCGCATCCTCGCGATCTCCGGCAGCCTGCGCCGCCGCTCGACCAACACCGCAGCCCTCGAGGCGCTGGCGCGGCTCGCGCCCGACGGAGTTCGCGTCCTCCTTTACCGCGACCTCGCCGCGCTCCCGCCCTTCAACGCCGACGACGACGCGGACGGCAAGGCGCCGCCCGGGCCGGTCGCGAGCTTGCGCGAACTCGCCGGCGCAAGCGACGCCATCGTCATCGCGGCGCCGGAATACGCCCACGGCGTCCCGGGCGTGCTCAAGAACGCGCTCGACTGGCTGGTCGGCGCCGAAACCTTCGCGGGCAAGCCGGTCGCGCTGATCAACGCCTCACCCCGCGCCTTTCACGCGCAGGCCTCGCTGCGGGAGATCCTTGCGACCATGGCGGCGCGCATCGTCCCGGGCGCGTTCGCAAGCCTGCCGCTGACCGGCAAGGACGTCACGGCCGACGACGTCCTGAACGATCCGACTTGCGCCCGGCGCCTTCAGGAGCAGCTTGCCGCCCTCGCCGAGGCGCTGCGGCCGTTATAGACGGGCGCGCCGCCGTTGCGCCCGAGGCCGCATTGGGCCACATGTGCGCCATGAATCACGACGTCGTCCTCATCGTCGATTTCGGCTCCCAGGTGACGCAGCTCATCGCGCGGCGGGTGCGCGAGGCCGGCGTCTATTGCGAGATCCACCCGTACATGAAGGCGGTGGAGGCCTTCGCCCGGCTGAAGCCGAAGGCCGCGATCCTCTCGGGCGGCCCGGCTTCTGTCCCCGAGGCCGGCAGCCCGCGCGCCCCGCTCGCCATCTTCGAGTCGGGCGTCCCGATCCTCGCCATCTGCTACGGCCAGCAGACGGCCTGCGAGCAGCTCGGCGGCAAGGTCGAGAGCGGCCACGCCGCCGAGTTCGGCCGCGCCGACGTCGAGATCGTCGAAACGAGCGCGCTCTTCGAGGGCGTGTGGGAGAAGGGCCGGCGCTATCCGGTGTGGATGAGCCACGGCGACCGGGTGACCCGCCTGCCCGAGGGCTTTCGCGTCTACGCCGTCTCCGAGAACGCCCCCTACGCGGTCGCGGCGGACGAGAGGCGGCGCATCTACACGACCATGTTTCACCCCGAGGTCGTCCACACGCCCGACGGGGCGAAGCTGATCGCGAACTTCCTCAAGAAGGTCGCAGGCCTCAAGGGCGACTGGACGATGGCGGCCTTCCGCGCCGACGAGATCGCCCGCATCCGGGCGCGGGTCGGCAAGGCGCGGGTCATCTGCGGCCTCTCGGGCGGCGTCGATTCGGCGGTCGCGGCGGTTCTGCTGCACGAGGCGGTCGGCGACCAGCTCTCGTGCGTCTTCGTCGACCACGGGCTCATGCGCCAGGGCGAGGCCGAGGAGGTGGTCGGCCTCTTCCGCGGTCACTTCAATATCCCGCTCGCGCATGTCGACGCGTCGGAGGAGTTCCTCGGCGCGCTCGAAGGCGTCGCGGACCCGGAGGCGAAGCGCAAGACCATCGGCCGGCTCTTCATCGACACCTTCGAAGCGGAGGCGCGGCGCATCGCGAGCGACGGCCGCGGTCCGGTCGCGTTTCTCGCCCAGGGCACCCTTTATCCGGACGTGATCGAGAGCGTCTCGTTCACCGGCGGCCCGTCGGTCACGATCAAGAGCCACCACAATGTCGGCGGCCTGCCCGAGCGGATGCGCATGAAGCTGGTCGAGCCGTTGCGCGAGCTCTTCAAGGACGAGGTGCGCGCGCTTGGCCGCGAGCTCGGCCTGCCCGAGCGCTTCGTCGGCCGCCACCCCTTCCCCGGCCCCGGCCTCGCCATCCGCTGCCCCGGCGCCGTCAGCCGCGACAAGCTCGACATGCTGCGCAAGGCCGACGCGATCTACCTCGACGAGATCCGCAAGGCCGGCCTCTACGACCGGATCTGGCAGGCCTTCGCGGTGCTCCTGCCGGTGCGCACCGTCGGCGTCATGGGCGACGGACGGACCTACGACGAAGTCGTGGCGCTCCGCGCCGTGACCTCGGTCGACGGCATGACCGCCGACTTCTATCCCTACGACATGGCCTTCCTCGCCCGAACTGCGACCCGCATCATCAATGAGGTCCGGGGGATCAACCGGGTCGTCTACGACGTGACCTCGAAGCCGCCCGGCACCATCGAGTGGGAATGATTTGGGCCCATCCAGGGTATCCGTCAACATCCCGGAAAACTACATAACATACTGATAAATAAAATAAAATCATCCGGACGTCTTTCGAGAGCTATCGGCCGGCAAGATCGCGGCTGACGGACCTGCTGACGGTCCGCTTCCCATTGCGAAATCCGATTTGACCCGATACCGTCAGGGTCATGAGCACCATCTGACGGTCTTTTTTTCGGGATAAACTACTGGTAAGTATATGCATTTCCGTCCTTGCGATGCTGCCGAAAACGGCCTGACGGTCTTTTTCGGAGGGGCAGCCCGATGCTGACGGATGCAGCACTTAAGCATCTGAAACCAAAAGAAAAAACTTATAAGGTGACCGACCGGGACGGCATGTATGTGCTCGTGCGACCGTCGGGGACCCTCACCTTTCGGCTCGATTATCGGATGAACGGGCGGCGCGAGACCGTCACGTTCGGCAAGTATGGCCCCGCCGGGCTGTCGCTCGCGCGAGCGCGAGAGCTGTGCATCGACGCCAAGCGGGCAATCATGCGAGGGGCGATCGCCGGCGATCGAAAAGCAGCGAGAGAAGCGCCGCCTCCTGGAAGCGAAGAGCTTTGGCGAATTCGGCGAGAAATGGCTGACCGCAGCGCCGATGGCGGACAGCACGCGAGCGATGCGCCGATCGATCTTCGAACGCGAACTGCTACCGGTGTGGCGCAACAGGCTTCTGACCGAAATCACGCCGGATGACCTGCGGGCTCATTGCGGCGCGATCGTCGAGCGGGGCGCGCCGGCGACGGCGATCCATGTCCGCGACATCGTCAAGCAGATTTACGGCTTCGCGATTCTGCATGGCGAGAAGGTCGCCAACCCGGCTGACGACGTGGGCCCGGCCTCGATCGCGACCTTTGTGCCGAAAGACCGGTCGCTCTCGCCGACCGAGATCCGGATCATGCTCAAGCAGCTCGAGAAGGTGGCGACGCTTCCGACCATCAGGCTCGGCATGCGCCTCTATCCTGCAGACGATGGTGCGCAAGAGCGAGCTGCAGGACGCGACCTGGGACGAGGTCGATTTCGAGAACGCCGTCTGGACGATCCCGAAGGAGCGGATGAAGCGGTCGAAGGCGCATAACGTCTATCTGTCGCGCCAGGCGCTCGACATCATCATCGCGCTGAAGACCTGCGCCGGCAATTCGCAGATACGTCTTGCCGTCGCGGTATGACGCCGATGCGCCGATGTCGCGCGCGACCTTCAATCGCGTCACCTATCTCGTCGTGGAGCAGGCGAAGAAGGAGGGGCTGCCGCTTGAGCCATTCACCGTCCATGACCTGCGCAGGACGGGATCGACGCTGCTGAACGAACTCGGCTTCAACAGCGACTGGATCGAGAAGTGCCTGGCGCACGAGGACGGCCGTTCGTCACGCGGCGTCTACAACAAGGCGGAGTACGAGGTGCAGCGTCGGCATATGATGCAGGAGTGGTCCAACATCATCGACGCCTGGGTGGCGGGCAGAAACATGTCCCGGTTCTCATTCCGCCGTCGATGCCGCTGCTAGAGCCCGACCCGGCGCTTTGACCGGCGCGATGCGCCGTTGCCTGACGTCGGGATGTTGCGCGCGGGGCGATGGGCGCGGATCGGCGCGCGGCAAGCCATGCCTCGACTTCGCCAAATCCCATACGACACATCGGGGCGACAGTGCGAAGCGTCGGGGAACTCGCCGCGCTGCTCCATCTCATAGATCGTGCTGTCGGCGAGCGGCACTATCTCGCGCAGTTGATGACGCCGAATCGTTCTCTTGGTCACCGTCTCACGCTGCCGAGACATCCAACCCTCCGCTAGAGATTCTCAATTCTCGAATAGAAGTCGATTGTGGATGGACATTGGAAGGGGCCAAGGCCCAGCGTAGTGCGTTGTCGCGCTTTGTCGCAAAATCGGTGACCCCAAGTGCATGTCGCAGGGTGCTGGTTTCGGCAACCGCTCATTCTGGTTTGACACGCACGCCAAGGTCAAAGAGATAGCGTCCGCGCCGAACCGGATCTTCGGATCGAAGTCCTCCACACCGCTGTCGGAAAAATCTATCCGCGATCGCGAAGCGTACGGATGTTTTGCGTGATCGAATGGCGCCGAGCGTGTTCCGAGCCTTTCCGACGATGAAAGCGCCAATTTGGCGCGTGGCATATCGCCGCGCGCATGTAGCAACATGAACGTCAGAAGGAAATAGCCGAAGTCGGGGACCAACGAGGCGGGCTTTCGTTGGAGCGCAGTGAGAATGAACTACGAGTTAGGAGCTTCAGACGCGTCTTTTCGAAGTCCGTCTGCATTGACACTGCAGAACCTTCGATATGCATTGGCGGCAGCCGAACATGGGAGTTTCCGACGGGCTGGCGAGGTTCTACTCCTTCAGCAATCGACACTTAGCCGCTGTGTCCGTCAGCTCGAAGACTCGATCGGCATGGTCGTGTTCGAACGGTCGAGCGGAGGCGTGCGCGCGACGCCAGCGGGCCGTCAGTTCCTGCGAAAGCGCGCAGTCGATCCTGGAGCAGGTGGAGGCGCTGGCTGGCGACAGCGCAGAGCACGGGCCGCGGCGAGGCCGGCAGGCTTTCGGTCGGGTTCTACACGTCGCTGCCGCCGGAAATCTTCGCGCGACGATGATGGACGTCGCAAGACGGTTTCCTCAGCTCGAACTCGGAATGTTCGAGAAGTTCGCGCGCCGCCTCGTCACGGCTCTTCGCAATGGCGTTGTCGACATCGCGATCATTCCTGGAGCGACGGCGCTGCCAGAGGCGAAAACGATGCCACTGTGGAGCGAGCGGATTCTCGTCGGCGATGCCGGAATGCATGCGCTGGCCGAGCGAGAACGGTGCAGTGGACCGACTTGAAGGACGAGAAGAGTCCTTCTCAGCCGGCGCGATCCGGGACCAGAGCTTCATGACCTCATCATCGCGAAGCCGACCTCGCCGGGGATCCGCCCGAAGATCGTGCGGCATATGTGACCGCGGACGAGCGTCAAGAGTCTGGTTGGGGCCGGCTTCGGCGTCACCCTGCTGACCGAGGCCTGCGTCGGCGCGAGTTTCCCCGGCTTGATCTTTCGGGACTTGCGCGACGGCGCGGAGCCGGCCCGAATCGGCTATTCCGCACACTGGCGGGCCAGACAACGAAAATCCGGCGCTCGCGAACTTTCTCAAGCTCCTGGGCGAGCGCTATCCGTTGCCATCATCCGAGCCTTGACGCCGCGCGCCGCGCCTTTGCGAATGCCCGGTCGGTCGCCATGAAGCGGGCGAGCATCGGGGCGATCAGTTTCGCGGGCTCGATCGATCGGTTGCGCGGTCTCGCGCGCGAGCGCTTCGGCATATGCGACGAGATCGCGATGCAGCGGCCGCGGGCAGCTCGACCGTGAGCCTGACCGGCTTTCAGGTCTTCGATCGCGCCGAGCTTGAGCTTCGCCATCGTTCGCCTCTCATCCTGCGTAAGGTTCGAGCACCAGGTCGCGGTTGACGATCACGCGGACCGGGAAGCCCGGCCGGATGGTGATCGTCGGCTGGACATTGAGCGAGCGGCCGACGACCTGCTGCCCGACTTGACTGAAGCCCTGCGAGGAGCCCTGGCGCAGCGCCTGGACGAGGGCGCTTTCGTTGTTGTTGGCGCCGGCCTCCGACCCGATGCTGAGCAGCGTCGATAGGATCGCCGCCTTGAACAGCGTGCCCCAATGGTTGTCGACCTCGTCTTCGAGCCCGGCGTAACCCTCGGGATCGGCGCCTGGCTGGCGTTCGAGCACGATCGACCGGCCGTTCGGCATGATCAAGCGGTTCCAGACGAGAAGGGCGCGCGTCTGGCCGAAGGCGACCTGGGCGTCATACTGGCCGATCAGCCGCGCCCCTGCGGGACCAGCAGGAACCTGCCGGTCGGGCAGTCGTAGACGTCCTCGGTCACCTGCGCGGTGACGAGGCCCGGGCAGATCGGAACGCAGGCCGGTCAGCAGCGCGGCTGGAATGACTGCGCCGGCTTGCAGAACGTAGGGGCTGGCGGGGGCCTCGACGCGATCGGGACTGACCGTGCGGCGGTCGACGGCGCCGTTCAGGAAGGCAAGCTTGTGGTCCTGGGAGACGAGATCGCCCGAGGCGGTCGTCGCCGCCGTAGCTGCGGCGATGGAAGCCTGCGCCGGCGCCTGGAACGACGCGGGGATGACCGGGCCGGTGTTCGTGGTCGCGAAGAGCCGGCTGGTCAGCGCCGCCTCCTGCTCTCGCGCAGTTCGGTCTTGGGTCGGGATCCGCAATCGCCGGGGCCGGCGCGCCAGCGCTGAGGATCGGCCGGCCGAGATCGCCTGGAAGCGGCGGCCCCAGTTTGGGAACGCCGCGCGGCAACTCGGAATAGTCCTTGGGCAGGCCGGCGAGACCGTCGGGCGTGTTGCGGGCGTCGGTCGTGTAGAGCTCCGAGCCGACCGGCTTGCGCTGCGGCTGAAGCGCGAGAAACAGCGCCCCGCCTATGCCTAAGCCGCAACGACGCCAAGGCCGATGAGCACCTTGCGCGAAAGGCGGGTCACTGGCGGCCGGCGGCGCGCAGGCGCATTTCCGCGGCGGCGCGGTCCGCCTTCGTGAGGCGCGGGCGTCTCGTCGTGCGGGCGTCCGTCACTGCTGCGGCCTCCCGTCGGTCCGCACGATCCGAACGTTCTTCTGATGATCGCCGCCTAGCCGGAGCTCGGCCGCGGCGAAGAGCCGGTCGACGATCATGTGGTTGTCGCGAACGCGGTAGTTGACGAGCTCGGCGCCGCCTTCCGCGCCGATCACCCAGAGCGGCGGCATCTCGCCACGGCGGATTCCGCGTCGGGAACTCGATGAACACCTGCCGCCCGTCGTCGAAGGCGCGCAGCGGCCGCCAGGCCGGCGTCGTCGCCCTCGATCCGGTAGCGGAAGTTGAGCGCGTTGATGTCGACGCCGGTCGCGACCGGGGCTGCCGCCTCCGCGGCCGCATTCTGCTGGCGGAGCGCGATCAGCTGATCCTGGGGATAGGCCCAGGACACCGACGCCATGTAGGTCTTCTCGTCGGACCTGAGCTCGAGATGGTAGGTGCGGCGATCGGTGTTGATGACGAGATTGCTGACGAGGTCGGGCCGGGTCGGCTTGATCAGGATATGGATGCGCTTGTCAGCACCTGCGCCGCTCTCGGTGTCGCCGACGATCCAGCGCACGGTGTCGCCCGCGGCGACCGGACCTGAGCCGACGAGCTGTTCGCCATGCTCGAGGGCGATGTCTGTGATCTCTCCGGGCGCCGCATAGACCTGGTAGAGCGCGCCGTCCGAGAAGGGATAGACCTGGATGGCGTTGAGATAGCCGGCGCGGGTCGGCTGCACGCGCGCCGCGCCGTTCGCCTGATCGACCCGCGCGCGAGGATCGGCGGGCTCCGGCGGGGCGCTCTTGCCGTCCGGCCAGCGGCTTCAGCTGGCCGGGCAACGGCAGAACCTTGGGGATCTCGACGATCTTCACGGGTTTCGGCGGATCGGCGCTCAAGCACGGCGCGGCGGGGCGTGTCGTCGTAGGCGATCTCCGGCGGCTTCCAGGCTGGCGCGCAGGCGGCGAGCGGATACGCATGCGAGCGCAAGCGTGCTGAGAGGCAGGATGCGCATCAGCCGAGCTCCTTCGACCAGTTGAGGGCGTGGACGTAGACGCCGAGCGGGTTCTTCTTCAGCCGATCGGCGTCGGTCGGCGGCTCGATGACGACGGTGAGGATGGCGCTCCAGCGCTCGGTCGCGGCGAGCGTGTTGTCGACGTAGCGGCGCTCGGTCCAGGCGACGCGGAAGCTGTCGGGGGAAGCGCGGATGACGCTCGACGACGTCGACCGAGACCTGGGCCTTGTCGACCTTGGAGAAGGGGTCGCTCGTGCGCGCATAGTCGCTGAGCGCCAGCGCCCCCTTGTCGGTCACGTAGTTGTAGGCTTCGAGCCAGTTCTGCCGCAGCACGACTGGGTCGGCCGGAATGCTGCGCACCTCCTCGATGAAGCGAGCGAGGTGCCAGGCGATCTGAGGGTCGGTCGGCCGATAGTCGGCGACCGCCGGCGCTACGGCCTGCGCCTGACCGAGCTTGTCGATCTCAACCACCCAGGGCGTCACCGTGCCGCGGCGGATTGCCAGACGAGGCCGGCGGCCAGTCCGCCGCTCAGCGTCAGCATGCCGAAGAAGGCGAGGCGCCAGTTCTTCGCCTGGACGCGGGCCGAGCCGATGCGCTCGTCCCAGGCTTGGCCCGCGCGCTGATAGGGTGTTTCCGGTTCGGGCGTTCGCCCATAGCGCACGGTCGACCGCTTGAACATGTCGCTAATCCCCCTCGGAGAGATCGACGCCGCCGCCGGCGCTCGGATGATCGCCGGAGCGGATGGCGTGCTCGGCGGCGGCGACGCCGCGGCTCACGGCCTGGCTGCGCTTCATGCGCTGGACCCAGGCGGGTGGAGCGGATGCGGCGGAACTCGGAGAAGCAGACGTGCTGATCGCTCTCCCGTTCCGGCCGTCCCTCGCGCTGCAGAGCTCGCGCCGGCGCCTGACGCGGACCGGAGCGGGCTGACGGCTGCCGACGCGGTTTCGCCCGCGGCGGCAAGACCCGCGCCGCGAGCGGCGGTCGTGGCGCCGCCGGCACAGACTTGCGCCGGCGCGCGCCGCCCCGAAGGCCGCCCCGGCGCGCGCCCGCTGCAAGGCTTGTCGCGGCATAGCCAAGACCAGCGGCGGCCAGACCTGTGCCGACGGCAGCGCCAGCGCCGAGTTGAGGACCGCCGGCGATGAGGCCGTTCGCAATGCCGGGGCCGAAGATGGTCAGCCCGAGCATCGAGAGAGCGGCGAGGATGAGGGTCAGCGCGTCGTTGATGGTCGGCGAGGTCGCCATGCCGCTCGTGAACTGGCCGAAGATCGTCGAGCCGATGCCGATGATGACCGCGAGCACGAGGATCTTCACGCCCGAGGAGACGACATTGCCGAGCACCTTCTCGGCGAGGAACGCGGTGCGGCCGAAGAGCCCGAAGGGCACGAGGACGAAGCCCGCGAGCGTCGTCAGCTTGAACTCGATCAGGCTCACGAAGAGCTGGATCGCCATCACGAAGAAGCTCGCGATGACGATCGCCCAGGCCAGCATGAGGATGACGATCTGGATGAAATTGTCGAAGAAGCTCGCAAAGCCCATGAGGCCGGAGATGGCGGTCAGGATGGGCTGGCCGGCCGTGACGCCGACCTGAGCAATCCTCCCGGGCTGAAGGAGCTGCGCTGCGCTGATCGTTCCGCCGCCCGCCTCGACGCCGAGGCCGGCGAAAGAATTGTAGATGATCTTCGCGAGATTGTTGTAGTTGCCGAGGATGAAGGCGAAGACGCCGATATAGAGGGTCTTCCGGATGAGGCGCGCGAGCACGTCCTCGTCCGGCGCCATCGCCCAGAAGAGACCGGCGAGCGCGATGTCGATCGCGATCAGGGTGCTGGCCAGCCAGCGCACGTCGCCCTGGACGAGACCGAAGCCGGAATCGATGTACTGGGTGAAGACGCCCAGGAAATTGTCGATGACCCCCGTGCCGCCCATTATCGCTATCGTCCCCCGGACGCGGCGGCGGGGTTCGCTTCAGTCGCATGCAGGATTGGCGCAGCGTCAGCGGAGGGAAGGATGAAGAACCGGCGGCGGTTTTCCGCCCAGGCGGCCTTGCATCCAGCGTCGTCAATCGCGGCGATCCCGATGGCTTGGCAGCGCGCCAGTTCCCGAGTGAGAGCATCGTTGGCGGCTGCGGACACGGGCACCGGCGGCCACACTGGTTCCTCTTGTCGGCGGACGTGGATGACCGCCAGGACCAGGATCAGGGCGACCGCGATGAGGCCAAGCGCTCGGACGAACGCGCCGAGGTCGAGCGTCCCACCTCGCATCAGTGGAACATCTGCGCGGAGCCTGGCTGATAGCCTGACCCGTAGTTCAGGAAGTTCGCGAGCTGCTGCTCAGCCTGCGCCTGGTTCGCCACGTTGCGCGCGCCTTCGAGGCTTTGGGCCCGCGCGATCGCCGACATGACGGCGGTCAAATCCGCGAGCTGGGTCGTCTGAAGCCCGATGAGCTGGTTTCCAGACTGGGCGGCTTGCAGCGCTCCGGATGCGGACTGGCTCGAGGAGATCAGCGCATTGATCTGCGAACGGGTGGCGTCGAGGTTCTGGACGACGCCCGCCTGGACGCGCATGGCGTCCTGGAACCCTGCGAGCGAGTTCTGCCAGCGGGTCTGGGCTCCGGCCAGAAGCTGCTGCGAGGACGTCGAGCCGGAATAGCTCTGCGGATAGGCTTGTCTGAAGGCTTGGTCGATCGCGCCGACGCTGTAGGCGATGCGCTGGGCCTGGGACAGCAGCTGCTCGGTCTGACTGATCGACTGCTGAAGCTGGGTCAGCGACGAATAGGGAAGGCTCGCGAGGTTCTTCGCTTCGTTTGCGAGCATCTTCGCCTCGTTCGCGAGGCTCTGGATCTGGTTGTTGACCTCCTCGAGCGCGCGCGCCGCGGTGAGAACATTCTGCGAGTAGTTCGTCGGATCGAAGACGATCCACTGCGCGCGCGCCGAGGTGATCGTCGCGCCGATCGGGATGATGACGACGGCGGCGACAAGGGCCGCGCGCAGACAGCGACAGGTCATAGGGAAGTCTCCTGGTCAAAATTCGTAAGCATGTCGGCCGCCCAATCCAGGCCCTTGCGGCGCAGCCAGGCGGCGGCGAATCGGTCTCTGCCGTGAGACAAGAGGGTCTCAGCGATCGCGGCCTGGTCGGTCTTGGAGGAGGCGGCGGCGAAGGCGAGCGCCACCTCGCTCAAGCCCAAATCGAAGAGGCGGTTGCCGCGCCGGGACTGGCAGTAATAGTCGCGCTTCGGCGTCGCCCGGCTCAGGATCTCGATCTGACGGTCGTTCAGACCGAAGCGGCGATAGATCGTGGCGATCTGCGGCTCGAGCGCGCGCTCGTTCGGCAGGAAGATGCGGGTCGGGCAGCTCTCAATGATTGCCGGTGCGATCGACGAGCCGTCGATGTCGGCGAGAGACTGCGTCGCGAACACGACCGAAGCGTTCTTCTTGCGCAGTGTCTTTAGCCACTCCCGGATCTGACCGGCGAAGCCTCGGTCGTCGAGGGCGAGCCAGCCCTCGTCGATGATGAGAAGGGTCGGCCGGCCGTCGAACCGATCCTCGATCCGGTGAAAGAGGTAGGAGAGGACGGCCGACGCCGCGCCGGCCCCAATCAGGCCCTCGGTCTCGAAGGCCTGAACCTCCGCCTCGCCGAGCCGCTCGGCCTCTGCGTCGAGCAAGCGGCCCCAGGGGCCGGCGATCGTATAGGGCTGAAGCGACTGCTTCAGCGCATTCGACTGCAGCAGGACCGAGAGGCCGGTCAGCGTCCGCTCAGCGACAGGAGCGGAGCTCAGCGACGTCAGCGCCGACCAGAGGCGCTCCTTGAGCTCTGGCGTGATCGCGACGGCCTCATGGCCAAGAAGCGCCGCGACCCATTCGGCCGCCCAGGCGCGTTCGCCCGCCTCGTCGATACGGGCGAGCGGCTGCAGAGCGACAGGCTCGGACAAGTCCTCGGATAGCGCCCCGCCGAGGTCGTGCCAGTCGCCGCCCATGGCGAGCGCCGCCGCCCGGATCGAGCCGCCGAAGTCGAAGGCGAAGACCTGGGAATGGCTATAGCGCCGGAACTGCAGCGCCATCAGCGCCAAGAGGACGCTCTTGCCCGCGCCCGTCGGGCCGACGATGAGCGCATGGCCGACGTCGCCGACGTGAAGCGAGAACCGGAAGGGTGTCGAGCCTTCCGTCCTGGCGAAGAAAAGCGAAGGCGCGGCAAGATGCTCATCCCCTTCCGGCCCGGCCCAGACGGCTGAGAAGGGAATCATGTGGGCGAGGTTGAGGGTCGAGATCGGCGGCTGGCGGACGTTGGCGTAGACATGGCCCGGCAATCCGCCGAGCCAGGCCTCGATAGCGTTGACCGTTTCCCGCATGCAGGTGAAATCGCGGCTCTGGATCGCCTTTTCAACGAGACGCAGGCGATCGTCGGCTTTCGCCGCGTCTTCGTCCCAGACCGTGACGGTCGCGGTGACATAAGTCTCGCCGATGAGATCCGAGCCGAGCTCCTGCAGCGCGGCGTCGGCGTCGAGGGCCTTGTTGGCGGCGTCGGAGTCCATGAGGACCGACGCTTCGTTGGTCATCACCTCCTTCAGGATCGCCATGATCGACTTGCGCTTGGCGAACCACTGCCGGCGAATGCGGCCGAGCACCTTCACGGCGTCGGTCTTGTCGAGGCAGATGGCGCGGGTCGTCCAGCGATAGGGGAAGGCGAGCCGGTTGAGGTCGTCTAGCAGGCCCGGCCACGTCTGCGACGGAAATCCCATGACGGTGAGGGTGCGCAGGTGTGCCCGGCCGAGCCGCGGCTCGAGGCCGCCGGTCAGGTCCTCGTCGACGAGGAAAGCGTCGAGATGCATCGGCGTCTCGGGGACCCGCACACGCTGGCGGCGGGTCGAGACGCAGGAATGGAGGTACGTCAGGGTCTCGGCGTCGTCGAGCCATTCGGCCTCGGGCATGAAGCCCTCGATCAGCGCCAGCACGCGGTCGCAGCGGTCGACGAAGCTGGCGAGCGCGCCGCGCCAGTCGGCGCCGTCGCGGGATCTGTTCTCATAGAGCCAGGCTTCGGCGCGCGCCGCGTCCTCGGCCGGCGGCAGCCAGAGCAACGTCAGGAAATACCGGCTCTCGAAATGCGCATCCTCTTCTTCGAACTGCGCCCGGCGCTCGGCGTCGACCAGTCTCGAGACCGCGTCAGGGAAAGCGCTCTCGGGGTAACGATTGTCGGGTTGGCGCTGGGCCTCGACGAAGATCGCCCAACCAGAACCCAGGCGACGCAGGGCGTTGTTCAATCGGCCTGTGATGGCGACAAGTTCGGACAGGGTCGCCGAGTCGAGATCGGGGCCGCGAAAGCGCGCCGTTCGCTGGAACGAGCCGTCCTTGTTGAGGACGACGCCCGTGGCGACGAGCGCTGCCCACGGCAG
The DNA here is from genome assembly GCA_963829505.1 of uncultured Alphaproteobacteria bacterium. Classification (GTDB taxonomy): domain Bacteria; phylum Pseudomonadota; class Alphaproteobacteria; order Rhizobiales; family Beijerinckiaceae; genus Roseiarcus. Next base: position 94,968 of record CAWHIL010000003.1, on the reverse strand, counting down.
GAAGTCGGAGAGCGTCTGGGCCTTCCGGCGGTATTCGGCGAGGCTCATCATGCTGCCCATGCCTCACGCGACCAGATGCTGCGGATAGCGCAGGTGCCGGCGCACGACTTCGACGAAGGCCGGGTCGCGCTTGGCCGCCCAGACGGCCGCGATGTGGCCGATGAGCCAGATCGCAGCTCCGGCGAGCCAGAGTCGGAGGCCGAGCCCGATCGCCGCGGCGAGTGTGCCGTTCATGATGGCGACGGCGCGCGGGCGCGCCCCCCAGCAGGATCGGCTCGGTCAGCGCCCGGTGGACGGGCGCGGTATAGCCAGGGACGGAATCGGCCTCGTGCATCAGACGAGCGCCCCGCCGCCGAACTGAAAGAACGACAGGAAGAAAGAGCTCGCCGCAAAGGCGATCGACAGACCGAAGACGATCTGGATCAGCCGGCGGAAGCCGCCGGAGGTTTCGCCGAACGCGAGGGTCAATCCGGTGATGATGATCACGATCACTGACAGGACCTTGGCGACCGGCCCCTCGATTGATTGCAGGATCTGGTTGAGCGGCTGCTCCCACGGCATGTTCGAGCCAGCCGCGTAGGCGGGGCCGGTCAAGACCGCGACAGCCGCAGAGTTCGCTATCAAGACCAGGCGGTGGCGAAGGCTTTGGACTATGGGCATCAGGGCGCTCCTGCGGGCGTGAGGACGTATTCGCCGGTGGGGCTCAGGCCCTTCACTTCGGCGAGCTCGGCGAGTCGGCGGGCGGAGCCCCGTCCGGCGAGGACGGCGATGAGATCGATCGTCTCGGCGATGAGCGCGCGCGGGATGGTGACGACCGCCTCCTGAATGAGCTGCTCGAGGCGTCGCAGCGAACCGATCGCCGAGCCGGCGTGGAGCGTGCCTATTCCGCCAGGATGTCCGGTGCCCCAGGCCTTCAGAAGATCGAGCGCCTCCGCGCCGCGAACCTCGCCGATCGGGATACGGTCTGGCCGCAACCGCAGCGCGGAGCGGACGAGATCGGAGAGCGAGGCCGCGCCGTCCTTGGTGCGAAGCGCGACCAGGTTCGGCGAGGCGCACTGCAACTCCCGCGTATCCTCGATCAGCACGACCCGATCACCGGTCTTGGCGACCTCGGCGAGCAACGCATTGACGAGCGTGGTCTTGCCGGTCGAGGTGCCCCGGCGACAAGGATGTTCTTGCGGTCACGGACGGCGGTCTTGAGCAGGGCCGCGTGCTCGCTGTCCATGATCCCCGCGGCGACGTAATCGTCGAGTGTGAAGACGGCGACGGCAGCGCGGCGGATGGCGAAGCACGGTGCCAAAGCGACCGGCGGAATGAGGCCCTCGAACCGCTCGCCGGTTTCGGGGAGTTCGGCAGACACGCGGGGCGATGCCGCATGAACTTCGACGCCAACGTGATGGGCGACAAGGCGGACGATGCGTTCCGCATCGGCCGGCACGATTTTGCAGCCGGTGTCCTCCAACCCACCCGACAGGCGGTCGATCCAGAGCCTGCCGTCGGGATTGAGCATCACCTCGACGACGCTCGGGTCCTCAAGATGACCGGCGATCGACGGACCGAGCGCGGTGCGCAGCATGCGCGCGCCGCGGGCGAACGCCTCCGATCGGAAGGGGATGGTCGTCACGTTCTTGAACCCCGCAATCTCGTCTCACAGAGGGACGCGCTCAGCGGGATAATTAAAGAGAGGCGGACGCGCGACGCGGCAACAAGCGAAGACGCGGCGTAGCGCTCTAGCGAAGAAAGACAGGGAGACGGCAGGATCGGGATCTTGGGTCGCGGTCCATTCACATTTGCGGCCGCGTTACCCGGAAATTCGGTAGCAAGGGCCACCCGAAACGCGCGTTCGCCATAAAGCCATGCTGCTGCGCATGTTTCCGTGCTTCGGCGATCTCTTGATCGCCAAGAACGGCAAGGTCATCACCTTGGTCTAGCTTCTTTGAAGCCCCGGCCCCTCTCAGCAGCGCTTAGCTAGTCGGTGGGGATTCGGTCGGGTCGGTAGCCGACGACGGCCGCTACGGCGCGTCATTCGAGTGCGCCGTGCACGGCTCGACGCCCAGCTATGCCGTCATTTGACCAGTGACCTCCGGCCAGACGATCGCGCTACTCGGGCAATTCTTTGTCGAAAAGTCTGGTCTTGGCGCGACTGCTGTGGTGCCCGGCTGACTGCGATGTGATGATTCGGTCGCGCTCGCGGTGCGCTCGAATTGCGTGCTGTCCGCCCGTTCGAAGCGGGAACTTCGTTCCGAGCTATTCAATGGGCGGAGTCGACGTCTTGCGGACGTTGCAGGTCGGGACCCCGAAATTCTCAATTGGGCGAGGAAGCGGACCTACAGCGAAGCTACAATCTCAGCCCAATTCAGCTGTCCGGCGCGGCGCCGCAAGGTGTCGCGCCGAGTGGAGCCTTTCTGATGAGGCGGCCGCTATTCAGACCCGCAATCGTTGAAAGGCGGCGCCGCCTTGTGGGTGAGGAGCGCGGTCAGGCCGGCGGCGGTGCCGATCGGGGCGCCGACATAGATCGTCGAACCGGTCTTGCTGTTCGCGACGTCGCTCCGGCAATACTTGAAGAAGGACTTGTCGCACGGGTACGGCCCGAGGATCTGATAGCCCTGCCCGCCGCTCGAGCTGGCGGTCGTGATCGGGCAGGAACAGATGATCTGTCCCTTCGGCACGGGCTTGTCGAAGCCCGGGAACGTCGTCTCCTCGGTGCTGCGGAAGCACAGGCCCCCGTCGCATTGGGCGTAGGCGCCGCCGGAACTCCCGCCCGTGCAGGTGTAGACCCCGCCGCCGCCCTGCGGCGAGGCGATCTGCTCGGGCAGGCTGTAGGTGCTCACCATGTATTTGTTGTCGGCGCCCGCGGCATTGACCGCGCAGACGTCCACGCCCTTGCCCATCGGAAACGGCAGGCTGATGCTGTCGCCGTGCTTCTCCTCGCACTGGCAATAGGCGACGCCGTCGTATACGTTGCAGCGCGCGGCGGCGCAGAGCGCGTAGGTCTGGTCCTTGCAGATCTTGAACGACGAGCCGGCCATCGCGTCGAGAAGCTTGTCGAGGCAGGGCTGGGGAAGCTGGCCAATCTTGTTCTGCATGCACTCTTTCATGCGTCCGACGTCGGGCAGCACGTCCGAGCAGAGACTCCAGACATCGCCGGCGCACGCCTTGATGATCCCGAAATCCTGCTCCAAGCGCTCCTGCGCCGTCGCGGGCGCGGCTCGCGCCCGCGGTCAGCATGAACGCAACAACAAAGCCTGCGCCGAGCCTCGGCGTGAAAGCCATCAAACCTGACCGCATCTCCGTCTCTCCCTCACGCTCGAACTTCGCCGCCCTGGCTTACCCGCGCCGGCTTTGCATCGAGGCTCGCGTCAGCAGGAGCGCCAAAATCAGGTGCAGCGCCGCAGCAGGCCAAAGCAGCAACCCGACATTGGCGCCGGCGGCGCCGAAAACGACGAGATATGCCGCTGCAAGCCAGCCCAACGCTGCGAGCGGGATCAAAGCCTGGGGCCGGCCAACGTCCGCGTCGCGCGGCCAGCAGCCCGCGGCAAGGCAGACCATGACAAGCCCGGCGATGCGGCCCACCGCCTCGCCCGACCGCGTTCAGGTCCGAGCCGAAGAGAAGGCGCGCCAACAGCGACGGAGCGACGACGAGCGCGAGTCCGGTCAAGACTTCGAGCCCCGACGCCGCTCGCATCCAAAGCGTGGCCGATTGCGCTTCTCCGGGGTTCATCGTTCGTCTGCCCCTCTTGGATAACGGACCCGCGCCGCCCGAAGGGTCTATACCCCCCGCGTGCGCATCCCTTTGGACGGGTATAGGCGGAAGTTGGGACGTCGGCTTGGCCATTTGACGCCAAAATATCTGTTCGGCTTGATGCAGCCTGAAGGACTGGGTCGGATGGCGCGATGTCTGCGGCAATTCCCTTGATACGAGGTTTTGCGCTTTTGCCGACGTTGCGCTGGCTCGCCCGCGAGGGCGCCTCGGTCGAACGCGCGCTCGCGGAAGTCGACCTCTCGACGAGCCCGATTACCGATCCCTTCCGTCCGATACCTTTGGGGCACGTGGCCGCTCTGCTGCGGAATGCCGCGCGGGAACACGGGCCGGACCTTCCTTGCCGAATCGTTTCGCAAACGAGCGACCTGGAGGTCGCCATGCTCGGAAGGGTCGCCCTTGGGGCGCGAACTCCGGGGGAAGCGCTTGCAAGGATCGTCGCCGCACTGCCTTACTACTGCTCGCACGAGCAGGTGTTGTTCGAGAGGAAGGCCGGCCAGTACGTCGTGCGGGAGTTCTTCGCCCACAGGTTCGACCCCGAGACGAAGCACACACTTCTGCAGTACGCCGCAGCCATGATCGATCGCATCCTCGGCATGGCGGGCAATCCTCCGCCTCGATTTGCGACAATCGAAATTCCTCCCCATCCCGTGCACAAGGTTGAGCACCTTCGGCGCTGGTTCGGCGACCGTGTCATCGCAGTGGAATCGCGGGGGATTACGGCGCTGATCGAGGACCGGGTCATCGAGCGCCCATTTAGCAAGGTGGCAAGAGATCGTCTCAATCCCAGAGCGCTCGAAAGCGGGGCTTCGCTGCGCGGCGACGGGAGCTTTCTCCGATTGGTGAAGGCCTTTCTGAGCTTGATGATCGAAAATGACGAGGCGCCGAGCATGGAGCGCGTGATCGCCGCAGCGGGAATGAGCGCGCGCACGTTTCAGCGCCAACTCAACGGAGAGGGCGCGAGTTTTTCAGAGTTGCTGGCCGATGTACGCAGGAGCGAAACGCTCAAGCGGCTCAAGGAAGGAAACCTCACAATCACAAGCATTGCGACGGACCTCGGCTATTCCGATCAGACCACCTTCACGCGAGCGTTTCGGCGATGGACGGGAGTTCCGCCAAGTCGGTTTCGCGCAACGGCGAGTTGAAGCCAGAGCGTAAGCAGACCCAGTTTTGTTTCGGCCCTCGGGGGAAAGGCAGCAAAGCACTGGATATGACCCGTTCTCAAACCTGCCGGCGACCGTCCGCTTCGTGCGCACTCCAGACGGTGGGAGTCGACGTTTAGCTGCCGTCGTAAGTCGCTGCCCTGAATGCTTCAATTGGGCGAGGAAGCGGACCTACCGCGAAGGCGCATTGTCCGCCGCTCGCGAGAGACCTTCGTCGGCGACCAAACAGAAGACGCCCTCCGAACTACCATCAACGGAGTCGAGTTCCTGAATGTCCGTTAACAACGCTGGGCGACGTAAATTGCCTTCGCGTCGGAACCGGCCTTAGCCCTTTGCGTTTTGAAACAAGCTCGGTTGGTACGCCGCTCCGTGGCGGGTGGTCAGGCGGTGGACCTCGGCGACAGAGATCGGGCTCCGGCGCACTGTGGCGGGAGTTCCGCAAATGGCGTTCAAGGTTCGAGTCGGCCCGGCGCAGATCACCATCCACCAGGGCCAGACGGTGCTGGTGACGGCGCCCGACGGGCAGGTGAGCGCCCCCAGCGTACGCGGGCTCTATTTCCGCGACACCCGTGTGATCAGCGCCTGGTCGATCTACGCCAACGGCGAACCGTGGGACCTGCTCAACGGCGGCGCAATCGCCCATCACGCCGCGCGAATCTTCCTCACTAACCGCGCGATCGCGACCGAGGGCGGCCCAATCGCCGCGCGCACGGTGGGTCTGGTGATCAGCCGCCATATCGATGGCGGGATGCACGAGGACATCGACGTCACCAACAACAGCTTGAACCGAGTGCGTTTCAACCTGGAAATCGCGATCCGCGCCGATTTCGCCGACATCTTCGAGGTGAAGAGCAACCAGATCTTGCGGCGCGGCCGCATCGCGACGTCCTGGTCCCCGAGCCGACAGACGTTCCGCCTGACCTATCGCAACAAGGATTTTTGCCGCGAGGTTATCGTCCAGACCGGCTCAAGCGGCGACGGGCCGGCAGGGAGCGCAAACGGCCGGCTAAGCTTCGACATTTGTCTGAAGGCCGGGCAGGGATGGCATCGCCGCCTGACCTACGACCTCGTGGACGGCGCGGAGCGCATCCGGGCACCGCGAAGTCCGCCACGGACAGCTCGGTGTCGGGTCATGCCCGCAAGATGGAGGATTGGCGGCGCAAGGTTTTGAAGATCCAGAGCAGCAACGAGGAGTTCCATCGCTGCTATGATCAAGGGGTGCAGGACATGGCATCCCTGCGACTGCCCCTGGAGGGTTCCGACCACATGGTGTTCGTGCCCGCCGCCGGGCTGCCGTGGTTCGTAGCGCTGTTCGGCCGCGACACCCTGGTTGTCTCGCTGCAGACCATGATCGTCTATCCCGAATTTGCCGCCGGGACGCTGGCGGTCCTGGGGCGACTTCAGGCGACCGAGCGCGACGACTACCGTGATGCAGAGCCGGGCAAGATCCTGCACGAGCTGCGTTATGGGGAGCTCGCGCATTTCAAGCTGATCCCGCACACGCCCTACTACGGCACGGCCGACGCGACGCCGCTCTATCTGGTGGCGCTGCACGCGGCGTGGCGGGCCACCGGCGACAACGACCTGATCGAGCGGCATTTGCCCACTGCCGAAGCCTGCCTGGCCTGGATCGACAAATATGGCGACCGCGACGGCGACGGGTTTCAGGAATACCAAACGCGCTCGTCGGCCGGGTTGGAGAACATGGCTTGGAAAAATTCAGGGGATGCGGTGATGTATCGTGACGGCGCTCTGGTGCATGGGCCGAAGGCGCTGTGCGAGGTGCAGGGCTATGTGTATGACGCCTGGCGGCGCATGGCCGAAATCTACGACCACCTGGGCGACAAACGGCGCGCAACCGCTTTGCGTAATAAGGCGGGCGCGCTGTTCGAAAAGTTCAACGACGTCTTCTGGGACGAGAAGTCAGGCTTCTACGCCTACGCCTTGGACGGCGATAAGAAAAAAGTGCTCTCCGTGACGTCCAATGTTGGGCAATGCCTATGGTCAGGCATTGTTGCGCCGGAACGCGCCGGCGACGGTGGTGAAGCGTCTAATGAGCAAGGATATGTGGAGCGGCTGGGGCATCCGCACGCTGTCGGCCAACCATCCCTCGTTTAACCCTTACAATTACCAGACCGGGGCGGTTTGGCCTCACGACAATTCCCTCATCGCGCTCGGCATGCGACGCTATGGTTTTGCTGCCGAAGCGGCGGCGGTGGCGCGCGACATCAGCGACGCGGCGAGCCATTTCCTTTTGAATCAGTTGCCTGAACTTTATGCGGGACTGCAGCGCGATCCCACGAGCTTTCCGGTGCAGTATGTCGGCGCGAATGTGCCGCAGGCCTGGGCTGCCGGGACGCCGTTCATGCTGTTGCAGGCGATGCTGGGGCTGCAGCAGGATGCTCCGCGCGGCAAGCTGTACATCGACCCCGCCCTTCCGGACTGGTTGCCGGATGTGACATTGACCGATCTGCGGCTTGGGCGGAAGCGCTTTGACATCCGCTTCTGGCGGGACGGGAACGACACGCTTTCAAGGTGCTGAAGGGCGAGCACGATGCGGTCGAGCTGAGAAGCATTGCGATTCGCGAACATGCCGGCGGGATCGGTCACGGCATCCTGGTCTCGCTCGACGTTATCGATCAGCCCGTCCCTGGAAGCGCCTCGTCCGGCTTCGCCGCGTTGGCTCTGCATCTCGCAATGATCAGCGGACCAGAAAGGACCGCGCGACGCCGCGGCTCCCCGCGTCGAGGCGAAACAGCCCTCCTGCGTGCGGCTCCCTTGCCTTCGCCTCTTCGCTCATGTGATCCGACGCGCTGGTGACGTAGAGCGTGGCGAGGTCCTCGCCCGCGAAGGCGGGCATTGTCGGCTGGCTGACGGGTAGGTCGATGTCGCGATCGAAGGAGCCGTCGGGGTGAAAGCGGCGAAGCTTGCCGCCGCCATGAAGCGCCGACCAATAACCGCCCTCCGTGTCGATCGCGGCGCCATCGGGGATGCCGAGTTCGGCGGGCACAGTTGCGAAAACCCGGCGGTTCGAGATCGCGCCGCCGTTCCCCTCGTAATCGAAGGCGATGATCTCGCCTGAATTGCTGTGCGACAGGAAGAACGTCTTGCCGTCGCCGCTCCAGGCCATGCCATTGTGCAACTCGGCGGCGTCCGGTTCCTCACGAAGCCCTTCCGCAAAAGTGAAACTGTGGAGCCTTCCCGGCTGAGCGGGCGGCGATCCTTTCAGCGGATCGAACATCACGCCGATCCAGAATCGGCCGTTGGCGTCGCAGGCGCCTTCGTTGAAGCGAAACAGCGCCGGGTCGAATGGCGGAGGCGCCAGCAGGTGTAGCGCGCCGCTATCGAGGTCGAGGCGAAATAGCCCCTGCCGGAGGGCCACCACCGCGCCCCCATCGCCGGTCAGCGCGAAACCGCCGATATCGCTCGTCATCGGCCAGCTGCGCGTCGCTTCGTCGTCTGGACAATAGCGGTGCAGCGCCGGCGCCTTGACGTCGATCCAATAAAGCGCGCGCTCGTCAGCGACCCAGGTCGGGGATTCGCCAATCGTCGCATGGAAGTCCAGCACCGTCTCGATCACCATCGCGGCCTCCTCCGTGCAAAACCCCCTGCTCGCCGGGCGGCGTTCCCCCTGCATGGCCGTCAGCACTTCGCGACCGCTCAGCTCCGTGGAACTCCGATAGGCCGGCCGCGTTTGTGATTGCGACCGATAACGGCCACCGCCGGCTCGGGCGGCGTTACGCTCATCGCATTATGTCAAGCCGTCGCTCGTTGCGACGGGCTCTCCTTCTCGGTCGCCGCGGACGCCGAGGCTCGATCGTCCATCACGATCGCAGATTGAAGCACGGGACTATCCGGATGGCCGGATCTCCCTCGGGCTTAAGGAGCGGGTCCGGTGACATCGACGATCCAGGACTATGCGATCATCGGAGACGGTCGCAGTTGCGCGCTTGTCGCGCAAGACCGGATCGATCGACTTTCTGTGTTGGCCCCGCTTCGACAGCGACGCCTGTCTCGCGGCGCTGCTGGGTGACGAGCGTCACGGCTCTTGGCGTCATTTCGCCGGCGGGCTATGTTTCGGCAGACCATCGCCGCTACCGCGACGACACTGCGATCCTCGAGACCGAGCATGTCACCGATACAGGCCGCGTGCGCGTGACGGACCTGATGCCTTGGCGCGACGGCCCGTCGTCGATCATCCGCATCGTGGAGGGGCTCGAAGGCGAAGTGCAGATGGCGATGTCGCTGAGGCTGCGCTTCGGCTACGGTCAGATCGCGCCTTGGAGGCGAGCGCCACGAACGCGGGCTCATTTTCGAGGTCGGCCCGGATCGCGTCGTCCTCGACTGTCCCGTCGAACTGGCGATGGACAGCGACGAGCGCCAGCGCTCGCTTCATGGTCGCCAAGGGCGCGAAGGATCGCCTTCGTCCTCGCGTATTCGCCGTCAATCAGCGCCGTTGCCCCCGCCGTTGAGGATTGATGCCCTGATCGACGGCAACGGAGAAGGAGTGGAAGGGCTGGATCGGCCGGTTCGGGCGAAAGGGCGCGTGGGACGGGGCTATACGACGCTCGCTAATCACGTTGCGCACGCTGATCGACCGGGAAAGCGGCGGGATCGTCGCCGCCGCGACGCTTGGGCTGCCCGAAATTCCGGGCGGATCGGCGAATTGGGATTATCGCTATTGCTGGCTACGCGACTCCACTTTCACGCTAACCGCGCTGCTCAACGCCGGCTTCCACGAAGAGGCGACGCGCTGGCGCGACTGGATCCTGCGCGCGGTCGCAGGCCAGCCCGCGGCGATGCAGATCGTCTACCGGATCGATGGCGGCCGCCGCCTGCCGGAATGGGAGCTGGAGGGCTTGCCCGGCTATCAGGGCGCCGACGCCGGTCCGCATCGGCAATGCCGCCTCGGGCCAGACGCAACTCGACGTCTTCGGCGAGTTGATGGACAGCTTCGCCGTCCTGGCCAAGGCCGGAATCGAGCGCACGCCGCGCGTCATCGAAGTTGAAACCGCCATCGTCAAGCATCTCGAGAAAGTCTGGGACCAGCCGAGCGCCGACATCTGGGAAGGCCGGGGCGACCGGCAATGCTACACCTATTCGCAGGTGATGGCGTGGGTGGGCGTCGACCCGCTTCCTTGCCGCGCATGCCAACGACGATCAGGTCGATCGCGCGTTGATCGCCCGGCTGGAAGAGCTGCGCGAAATGATCCATCGGACTGTGTGCGAGCGCGGCTATAACAGCGATCTCGGCCACTTCGTCCAGTACTATGGCGGCGACAGCGCTCGACGCGTCGCTGTTGCTGCTGCCGCTCGTCGGCTTCCTTCCCGTTGACGATCCGCGTATCGCCGGAACGATCGCGGCGATCGAGCGCGATCTGATGGAAGGCGGACTGGTGCGGCGCAAGCCGCCGAAGCCGGATGGCCCCGACGAGGGCGCCTTTCTCGCCTGCTCGTGCTGGCTCGCGGATTGTTACAAGATGCAAGGCCGCGACGACGACGCGGCGGCGCTGCTGGAGCGGGTGATCGGGCTCTCCAACGATGTGGGCCTGCTCAGCGAAGAGTATGACGTCCGCAGCCGCAGCCTGATCGGCAATATTCCTCAGGCCTTGACGCATCTCGGGCGTGATCAACACCGCCTTGTTCCTTTCGGGCCCCGTGATCCAGCGAGCCGGCGGATGAAAGTATCGCGCCGGTGGCCTCTCCTTTTGGTCGTTGCTGCCCGCTGTTCCTGCTCAGCGGATGCGACGCGCTGAAGCTCGGCGTGATGAACCACGCCGGTCCGATCGCCGCAAGCCAGTGGCGCCTCTACGTGATCGTAGGGATCGTGCTGGTCTTCGTCGCCGGGCCGGTGCTGCTGCTGACCCCGCTCATCGCCTGGCATTATCGGCTGTCCAACAAGCATAACGCGTTCCGGCCGAATTGGGATTTCTCCTGGACGCTCGAAGGCTTTATCTGGATCCCGCCGACCGGAATCGTCATCGGCCTCGGCTTCTTGCTGTGGCACTATACGCACGCGCTCGATCCCTATCGACCGCTCGCGTCCGATCAGCCCGCGCTCGAGGTTCAGGCGGTGGGGCTCGACTGGAAATGGCTGTTCATCTACCCGGACCAGCGCATCGCGACCGTCAACCAGCTGGTCATACCCGTCGGCCGGCCCGTCCATATCAGCCTGACCAGCGGCACGGTGATGCAGTCGTTGCTGATCCCGCAGCTCGCTGGCCAGATCTACGCGATGGCGGGGATGACGACCCAGCTCAACCTCGCCGCGTCCCGGCCGGGCGTCTATCGCGGCGAAAACACGCAGTTCAATGGAGCCGGCTTCCAGAACGAGAAGTTCGACGTCGTCGCGCTCCCGCCCGCCGACTATGATCGCTGGGTGGCGCGCGTGCGCGCGTCAGCTCATCCGCTCGACGCCGCCGCCTATGCCTGGCTTTTCAGACAGTCGTCGCCGCCGCCAGCCGATCGTCTTCTCGTCGGTCCCGCCGGGTCTGTTCCAGCATATCCTCGTCCAGTCCACAGGAGCGCCCGATGATGACCGAGGGCATCTGGCCTGCGGTGCTCGGCCGCTTCGACTGGCACGCGCTGCCATTCGTGCGCGCCTGGGAAAATCCCACCGCCAGCGAGATCATCGGCGCCGGCGCGGCCTCGATCGTCGTCATCGGCGCTGTCGTCGGTCGTCGCGCTGATCACGCGACTCGGCAAGTGGCGCTATCTCTGGTCCGAGTGGCTCACCAGCCTCGACCACAAGAAGATCGGCATCATGTACATCGTGCTCGCCTTCGTGATGCTCAGCCGCGCGCTGATCGAGGCGGTGCTGATGCGGATGCAGCAGGCGGCGGCGATCAACACGCCCGGCTTCGTCGCGCCCGACCATTTCGCGCAATTGTTCAGCACGCACGGCAGCATCATGATCTTCTTCATGGCGATGCCGTTCCTCACCGGCCTCATCAATTATGTCATGCCGCTGCAGATCGGCAGCCGCGACGTCGCCTTCCCGCTGCTCAACTCGATCAGCCTGTGGCTGACGGGCGGGGCCGCCGGGCTGATGATGGTGTCGCTCGTCATCGGCGAGTTCTCGACCGGCGGCTGGAGCGGCTACCCGCCCTATACCGAACTCGCCTTCAGCCCCGGCGTCGGGCCCGATTACTGGATCTGGGCGGTGACGCTGGGCTCGATCGGATCGACGCTGACGGGGATCAATTTCGCCGTCACCATCTATAAGATGCGCTGCCCCGGCATGCGCCTGATGCGGATGCCGCTGTTCGTGTGGACGGCGCTGTGCACCAGCATCCTGATGATCTTCGCGATGCCGCCGCTGACCGTCGCGACCGCGCTGCTGGCGCTCGACCGCTATCTGGGGTTCCACTTCTTCACCAACGACCTCGGCGGCAACATGATGAACTACGCCAACCTGTTCTGGCTGTTCGGCCACCCGGAGGTCTACATCCTGATCCTGCCCGCCTTCGGCGTCTATTCCGAGGTCGTCTCCACCTTCTCGTCGCAAGGAGCTCTACGGCTACACCTCGCTGGTCCTCGCGACGATGGCGATCGCGGTGCTGTCGTTCACGGTCTGGGTCCACCACTTCTTCACCATGGGCCAGAGCGCCGACATCAACGCCGTGTTCGGCATCGCCACGATGACGATCGGCGTGCCGACGGGCGTCAAGATCTATGACTGGATCTGGACCATGTTCCGCGGCGAGGTGCGGTTCACCGTGCCGATGCTCTACTCGCTCGCCTTCATGATGACGTTCGTGCTCGGCGGCTTCACCGGCATCATCCTCGCCATTCCGCCGCTCGACTATCTTGGTTCACAACACGCTGTTTCTGGTCGCGCATTTCCACAACATGCTGATCCCGGGGCTGCTCTACGGCATGCTCGCGGGCTATCATTACTGGTTTCCCAAGGCGTTCGGCTTCCGGCTCAACGAGAAATGGGGCCGGATCTCCTTCGGCTGCTGGGTGGTCGGCTTCTACCTCGCCTTCATGCCGCTCTATGTGCTCGGCGCGGCCGGCATGGCGCGGCGCACGCAGGAGGTGTTCGAGCCCGCCTTCCGGCCCTGGCTCTATGTCGCGGGCGTGGGCGCCCTGGTGCTGTTCTGCGCGCTGGCCGTCCTCTTCGTCCAGCTCTGGGTCAGCATTCGCGACCGCGACGCCAACCGCGTGTTCGCGGGCGATCCCTGGGATGGGCGCGGGCTCGAATGGTCGATCTCCGCGCCGCCGCCGGAATATAACTACGCGGTCATCCCGCGCGTCCATGGCCGCGACCCGTTCTACGACGGCAAGCGCAAGGGCGATCCCTATCCGCCGCCTACATCCTATGACGACATCGAGCTTCCGAAGAACAGCATGACCGGTCCGGTGATCGGCGTGGTTGGCGCGGCGACGGCGTTCGGCCTCGTCTGGCACATGTGGTGGCTCGCGATCGTCGGCGTGCTGGCGATCGTCGCCACGGTCATCGCCCGCAGCTTTGCCCGCGACGTCCACCGGATCATCCCCGCCGCCGAGATCGAGCGCACCGAACGGCGCTGGCTGCGCGCCGTGGCCGAGACGACGCCGATCCCGCGCGAGATGCCGAGACGACGTCCGCCAACCAAGGCCTGGCCGAGGTTTCCAGATGAGCGCGAGCGAGACTCAGGCACGCCGGCCTCAATCTCGGCGAGACCGACGCGCTGACGCATGAGCAGGCGGGCAGCGCGGTGTTCGGCTTCTGGGTGTTCCTGATGAGCGACGCGGTGATCTTCGCGCTGCTCTTCGCCACCTATGGCGTGATGTTGCCCGCGACCGTCGGCGGACCGACGCCGGCGAGCGAGTACAAGATCCTTCCCGCCTTCCTCGAAACCCTGACGCTGCTCACCAGCAGCTTCACCTTCGGCATGGCCTCGGTCGCGATGAAGCACGGAGCGCCGCGCCTGCAATTGCTCGGCTGGATGGGCGTGACGCTAGCTCCTCGGGCTCGCCTTTCTCGGCATGGAGCTGCACGACTTCGCGACGATGTTCGGCGACGGCGCCTATCCGACCCGCAGCGGATATCTTTCGTCCTTCTTCGCGCTGGTGCCGCTGCATGGGCTTCATGTCTTCTTCGGATGCATCTGGATCGTCGTGATGATGGTCCAGGTGATAACGTTCGGGCTCGATGCGCGGGTCAAGATCAACATCCTGCGGCTTGGCCTGTTCTGGCATTTTCTCGATATCGTCTGGATCGCGATCTTTTCGGTCGTCTATCTGCAGGGACTGATCCGGTGAGCGGCTCGAACGACGCTAAACCTGACAGGCCCGGCTCATCTCCGGTCCTCTACGGGCTTGCGCTGCTTGCAGCGGTGGTTCTCGCGATCCTGTGGCGGCCGGCGCCAGCGATGGATCAGATTGGCAAGCCGACCGAGAGCAAGCGTGACGAGATTCGTCCTACGCGATCGGCTATGGCCTTGCGCTCGCGCTCACCGGCGCGGCTTTCGCGACGGTGCGCTGGCCAAGCTTCGATGCTGGCGACTTCGCTCGCCATCGTGCTCGGGCTGGCGCTCGTCCAGATGGTGGTGCACTTCCGTTTCTTCCTGCACATCAGCCTTCGCAAATCGGCGCGCGACGATCTTCAGCTGATCCTGTTCTCGACGCTGATCGTGATCCTGATGGTCTCGGGGACGCTCGTCATCCTGTTCAACCTGCGAGAAAGGATGATGTAGCGGCTCAAAGCTCGCCCGCGGCCGCGAGCTTGCCGATCCGATCGGCGGTGCGGATCGCGATCGCCTGGATCGTCAGCGACGGATTCACGCCGCCAACGGTCGGGAACACCGATCCGTCACACACCCACAGATTGGGGATGTCCCAGCTCCGGCAATCGGCGTTGACGACGCTCGCGCGCGGGTCGCTCCCCATGCGGGCCGTGCCGCCCAGATGACAGGTATCGTCTTCCTGGCGGAACATGTCCTTCGCGCCGATCGCCTCGATGCGAGGCGCTCATCTGTTCGAGCGCGTGATTGACCAAAGCCTTGTCGTTTTCTCCCCACGCGTAGGTGATCCTGGCGACGCGCAGGCCATATTGATCGAGATCGTCGGCGAGCGTGACCCGGTTCGCCTCGTTGGGCAGCATCTCGCCGACCATCTTGACGCCGATCATGTGGTTATAGTCGAGCATCGCGCGACGCAGATCCTCTCCCCATAGCCCGCGCGCGCCGGTCTGGACCGACACCCATTCGATGGGCAACGGTCCCTGACCCATCCAGCAATAGCCGCCGTGAAAGTCCTTGTTGTCGTCGTAATTCCAATGCTCGGTGATCGCCAGGCTAGGCGGCCCCTTATACCAGCGCACGGGTTCGTCCATCCGGCCCCAGACGGCGGCGTTGGACTGGGTCATCAGGTTCTTGCCGACGAGACCGGAACTGTTGGCGAGGCCGTCGGGATAGCGCTCGGTCGCCGAGTTCAGCAGCAGCCGCGGCGTCTCCACCGCATAGCCCGCGACGACCACATTCTTCGCGCGCTGGAAACGCCAGCCGCCATCACGATGGTACTGCACGCCGGTCACGCGTCCGTCCGATCCCGTTTCAATCCGCCCGACCATCGCGAGATCGCGCACCTCCGCTCCCGCGGCGAGCGCGCGCGGAATCCAAACAGTAAGCGCCGAGCGTTTCGCGTTGGTCGAGCAGCCGAACCGGCAGAACCCGCGATAGACGCACGGCGGACTCTTTCCCTCCGGCCCCGCATGTGGGGCGGAAAGCGTCGCGAGCGGCGTCTCGCTCCAGTCGATGCCGATCGCCTCGCAGCCTTTCGCCAGCAGTTTGCCCGCGGTGTTCAGCTCATGCGCGCGATAGGGGTAACGCGGCCGCTTCGGTCCCCAGGGATAGGTCAGCGGCCCGGAGATGTTGATCTGCCGCTCGGCAATTCCGTAGTAGCTCCACATCTCCTCCCAGGAGATCGGCCAATCCGCCCCGTAGCCGAGCGTCGTGCGCGCCTTGAACCATTCGGGCCGGAAGCGCAGCGCCACCATCGCGTAATGGACGGTCGATCCGCCCACCGCCTTGCCCGAATTGTTGCCGCCCATCTTGATCGGGTTCGGGCCGTCGAGGACGCGCTTGTCGGTCCAGTAGAGCTGGTTCTGCGCGGTTTCGTCCGATGCGAAATCCTCCAGCGGGCGGAAAAAGCCGCCCGCATCGAAGGCGACGACCGAAAAGCCCTGCTCGGCGAGCAGCGCGGCGAGCGTTCCGCCCGCCCGCGCCGGTTCCGACGATGGCGAAATCGACGGCTTCGCTCTCGCGATATTCCCGCATCGGGACCCAGCCGCCTCTCCGGAAAATATCGGGCGCCCGGCCGCCCGTGGCTCGGGGCTGGAGGCTTGGGTCAGACGACATGCCGGTTCTGCTCTTCCGCGGCCCGTTCCTCGCCCGGCTCGGCCTCCGCCGCCTCCCAAGGATCGGGGCGGTCGCCGTCGAGACGGACGTAGCCGCGCGGGGAGGCGGGACCTCCAAAACCGATCTCGTTCCAGGCCTTGGGATGCGAATAGAAGAGCGCCGGCACGTCGACGAGAATCCGGCGATCGAAGAACGCCTTGGCGTCCAAGCCCCGACCAGCGATCCCCGTTCACTTCGCCGCTCTGCATGGCACGCAGCAGCGCGTCCCGTTCGCGGTCGGCGAGGACTGCAAAGCCCCGACCGTCATACCGCGCCTTCGCCTCGCCATCGAGCGCGGCAAGCCCTTGTCGCCAAGCGTCGCGCATATAGGGCATGCTGGCCTCGCGGAAACCGTCGCCGTGATCGGCGAGCAGCTTGGCGTCGAGCAGGGCGACCAGCGACACCGCATCCTCTTCGTTCGCTTGCGGCAGGATACGACGGCACAATGCGTCCGCGATCCGCCACTCTTCGGCGCTGAAGAAGCGCGGCGCATTCGGGGTCGCCAGACGCTGCTCGATCGACCTCCCTCGTCTTCGCGTTCCATGACGGCGTGTCGCGCTTGGCGAGCACGTCATAGCCCGGATAGCGGGGCGGCTCAGTCACGGGCGTGCTCCTTGAGCAGCGCCAAAGCGGCAAGACCGGCAAGCGCGAGACCGGTGAACGCGGGCGGCGCGGGCAGCGGCGGGCCGGCAAACGCATTCTGCCGCCAGTTGCGCCATCCGCCCATGCCGCGCGACACGCCGTAAGCGTGGAACGCGACGCCGGCGACGCCCATCGCCGCGGTGGCGGCCATCCAAACCTCGCGAAGCCTTGCGGCTTTTCGCTGCATCGCCGGCAGCCGCCGCGCCGAGCAAAACGGCGGCGACCGGCGGCATCGTCACCGGCAGCAGCATCGCTGGATTGTGAAACGCGCCGCGAAAATGGAGCAGGCCTGCTTCGGCCGTAGTCCCGAGCAACGACGCCGCCGTCGTCGCGGCGACAACCCTGCCGGCCGGCAGGCCGAACACGTCGGGCTCCCCCTGCGGTTCGTTGTCCCGAACGCGTTCGGCGAGGAATCCCATCAACCCCGACAACGACATCGCGGCCGGCGCGCCGAGCGGCGCGGAATAGAAGATGTTCTGCCAGTTGAAACCGCCGACCTTCTTGGTGACGTTGTAGAGGTGGAACCCCGTGCCGATCAGCCCCGTCAGCCCCGCAATCGCATAGACGAGATCCCGCACCGGATGCGCGCCATGGCGCTTGTCCGACAGGCCGTGAATGCTCACCGCGATCGATAGCGACGACGTGACGAGCGGCGTCCACATCGCCTTGTTGTGGAAATTGCCCCGATAATGCTCCATCGCGCTGTCGATCAGCACCGAGGCCGCGATCACGCCGGCCGCGCGGTTGAGGCGCCGCGCGGCGGTGACGACCGCGGTCGGAGCGCCTCGGTCGTCACGCGGCGGCGGACGCATCGCGGACGGCATTTTCGCCTGGGGCGCGAGCTGCAGCGTCTCACGCAGGCGCTCGAGCGTGTGGGCCATGCCTTCAGTCCTTGCCAGGCAGGAGGCCGGCGAGCATCTGCTTGGCGCTGTTCTTGATGACGCTCGCGAGCTCGGGCTCGTCAGCCATCATGGTCATGAAGTTTTTGGCGTCCTTCAACGTGATGTGCGGCGGCAGCGGCGGCACATTCGGATCGGCCTTCATGTTCATGATGACGGGACAGTCGGAGGCCAGCGCCTCGTCCCAGGCCGCGCCGATCCTCTCGGGATCATCGCAATAGATGCCCTTGAAGCCGAGCAGTTCAGCATATTTGTGATAGGGGAAGTCGGGGATCGTCTGGGTGAGCGGCGTCTTGCCGTCACCGAGCTGCACGCGCTCCTCCCATGTGACCTGGTTCAGATCCTCGTTGTTGAGCACCATCAGGATGAAGCGCGGGTCTGACCAGCGCCGCCAATATTTGCTCGCCGTGATCATCACGTTGAGCCCGTTCATCTGCATCGCGCCGTCGCCGATGAAGCCGATCACGGGGCGATGGGGATAGGCCATCTTCGCCGCGAGCGCGTAGGGCGTCGCGGCGCCCAGCGAGGCCAAGCCGCCCGAAAGCGATCCCATCATGCCGCGCCGGATTCGGATGTCGCGCGCGTACCAGTTGGCGACCGAACCCGAATCGCCGGTCATGATGACGTCGTCGGGAAGTCGCGGCGAAAGTTCGTGGAAGATGCGTTGCGGATTGACGGGATCGGCCGGCTCCATCGCGCGCGCCTTGAGGGTGTCCCACCATTCGGAGACATCCTTCTCGATGCCTTGCGCGCCAGCTCCCGTTCTCATTCTGCTCCAGCAGCGGCAGGAGAGCCGCGAGCGTCTCCTTGCTGTCGCCGATCAGGCTGTATTCCATCGGATAGCGCAGCGAGAGGTTGGCGCCGTCGATATCGATCTGGACGCCCCGCGCGTTGCCCGGCTTGGGCAGGAACTCGCTGTAAGGAAAGGCTGACCCCACCATCAGGAAGGTGTCGCACTGCTTCATCAGATTCCAGCTCGGCTTGGTGCCGAGCAGGCCGAGCGACCCGGTGACGAACGGCAGTTCGTCGGGCACGGCCGCCTTGCCGAGCAGCGCCTTGGCGACGCCGGCGTTGAGTCGATTGGCCACCGCGATCACCTCGTCGGTCGCGTGCAGCGCGCCGGCGCCGACCAGGATCGCGACTTTCTTGCCCTTGTTGAGGATTTCGGCCGCCTTTCTGGATATCCTCGACGTTCGGCAGCGTCGCGGCGCCGGGGTAGCCCACGCCGGTGTGCGTCGCGCCATGAACCATCGGCGCATCCTCGTATTCGAGTTCCTGCAGATCGTTGGGAATGATCACGCAGGTGACCGCCCGCTTGGCCTGCGCGATCCGCACCGCGCGATCGATGCAGGTGCGCACCTGCTCGGGCACGACCGCGGTCACCACATATTCGGTTACGTCGGCGAACAGGTTCTGGAGGTCGACCTCCTGCTGATAGCTCGCGCCGAGCGCCGAACGCGCCTGCTGACCGACGATCGCGACGACCGGCATATGGTCCATCTTCGCATCGTAGAGCCCAGTCAGCAGATGGATCGCGCCAGGCCCGGAAGTCGCGTAGCAGAGTCCCACCTGTCCGGTGAACTTCGCATGCGCCGAGGCCATGAACGCGGCCATCTCCTCGTGGCGAACCTGGACATAATCCATGAAGTCCTTCGCCTTTTCGAGCGCGACGTCCAATCCGCCGACGCCATCGCCGGGATAGCCGTAGACCCGCGACAGGCCCCATGCGTTGAGGCGCTTCCAGACGAATTCCGCGACATTCTGCGACATAGGGAATCTCCCTGGGACCAGAACCTCGCCGACGGCCTCCGCCGGCGCCTGGTTCAGATCTCAAAACGCTTCGCGACCTGATGCACCGCCAGCCCGATCACCAGCACGGCCACGGCCGCGACGACCGCCGTCCTTGTGGCGATCGGTGAACATCTCCCAGCTTCGCTCGCGCGACTGAGCGTCGAAGCGACCGTGGGCCGAATAATCGCCGGGGACCGGCTCGAATAGGTTGGCGGGAGCATTGGGCGCGGTCGGCTGGTCGGCGAGCTGGCCGGAATAGCCGGCCTTGGCGAGGTAGCGATCGATCAGGCCCGGGGCGATGCGGTTGGCGAGGATCGCCTTGACCGTCGGCCAGCCTACCCAGATGTCGCGTCGCTTGTGCGTGGCGGCGAAAAAGATGGCGCGGGCAGGCACTTCGGGCTGGAAGATCGGCGCGACCGGCTTGGCCTTGCGCCCCATCTTGTTGAGCGCCCAGTCGAACTGCGGGGTGTTGACCGCAGGCAAATCGACCATCGTCAGCTGAATGTCGAGCTTGTCGTGGATGATCTCGCTGCGAAGGCTGTCGGTAAAGCCTCTGATCGCCGCCTTGGCGCCGCAATAGATCGATTGCAGCGGCACCGAACGATAAGCGAGCGCCGAGCCGACATTGACGATCGTGCCGCGATTGCGCACGCGCATCCGCTTCAGCGCCGACATCATGCCGTGCACCTGTCCGAGATAGGTCACCTTGGTGCCGCGCTCGACCTCTTCCGCCGTCAGCTTCGCCACGGGGGCGAAGACCGTCGCCATCGCGACATTCACCCAGACGTCGATCGGCCCGAGTTCCGCCTCGGCGCGATCGGCGGCGCTTTCCACCGCGGCGGCGTCGGCGACATCGGTGGGGATCGGCAGTGCTCGCACGCCCTGGCGGCGCAGTTCCTCGGCCGCTCGTTCAAGCCGGGCGGGATCGCGCGACAGCAGCGCGACGTCAAAGCCTTGCCGCGCGAATTCTTCGGCCGTGGCGCGACCGACGCCCGCGCCAGCGCCGGTGATCACCGCCACTTTCGGCATCGGTTTTTCTCCTGAATGCAAACTTTGAACGAATGGCTTGGAGCCTGGTTCCGGACGATTGCGAAATCGTCCACGGGCGGAACAACGCGGCCCTTGGCCGTTCAACTAGGACCGAGCTGCAGCGTCGTCGACCACTAGCAGGCTGTTGAAAAAGTCCGCCATGTGGGGTCGCGACCGTGAACACAGCGGAATCCAATAGAGTCCGGAACGGATCGAACCGCGGCGGAAATGAGTTTTTCGACACCCTGCTAGGTGTGGAGGTTCAATTGGGCGAGCATTACGATGTGATCGTTATCGGAAGCGGCCCCGGCGGCGCTTCGCTCGCCCAGGCGCTCGCTCCGACCGGAAAGCGCATTCTGATCCTCGAACGCGGCGACTATCTGCCGCGCGAGGAAGCGAACTGGAGCGCGCAGGCCGTCTTCGTCGACGGCAGGTATCAAGCCGCCGAGACATGGACCAACGCTCAAGGGGCCGCCTTCACCCCTCAACTCCATTACTTCGTCGGCGGCAATTCCAAGGTGTATGGCGCAGCGCTCTTCCGGCTGCGCGAGCGCGATTTCGACGAGATCGTCCATGCCGGCGGCGTCTCGCCTGCCTGGCCGCTCAAGTACCGCGACTTCGCCCGCTACTATGACGCCGCAGAGGCGCTTTTCCGTGTCCATGGCGCGCGCGGCGAGGATCCAACCGAGCCCCCGTCCGACACGCCCTACCCCTATCCCGCGGTGAAACATGAGCCCAAAGTTGCCGAACTGTCCGACAAGCTGACCGCGATCGGTCTGAAGCCCTTCCATCTCCCGCTCGGCATTCTGCTCGACCAGAAGGAGGACGGTTTTGCGACGCCGACCAGCACCTGCATACGCTGCACCGCGTTCGACGGCTTCCCCTGTCTCCTGAACGGCAAGGCGGACGCGCAGGTGATTTGCATCGATCCGATGCTGGCGAAGCACGACAACGTGACGCTGATGACGAACGCCTATGTTTCGAAGCTCGGAACAGATCCGAGCGGGCGGCGGGTCGACGCCGTTCATGTGGAGCGGAGAGGAGAGCAGGAGATCTATTCAGCCGACACGGTGGTGGTCGCATGCGGATCGCTTTCCTCCGCGCTGCTCCTGTTGCGCTCGGCCAACGACCGCCATCCGAACGGCCTCGCCAACGGCTCCGATCAGGTCGGACGCAACTACATGCGCCACGAGATGAGCATCGTCATGGCGGTGATGCGTCACGTCAACGAGACGGTCTTTCAGAAGACGCTGGCGTTCAGCGATTTCTATTTCGGCAGCGACGACTGGGACTATCCCCTCGGCCTGATCCAGATGTGCGCGACCAGCCATGCCGACCAGATCAAGGGCGAAGAACTGCCCGGCTGGCTCGAATGGCTTGCCCGACATGCCATTCAGCGAGATCGCCCGCCATTCGATGGATTTTTGGCTGCAGGCCGAAGACCTGCCCCGTCCGGACAACCGGGTCTACTACAAGGACGGCAAGGTTCATCTCGATCTCACGGAAACCAACCCGGAGGCGCTCAAGCATTTGAAGCGCAAGCTGAAGGATGTGCTGTCGGAGATCGGCTGGCCCGCCGTGTTCCTCGAACGCTCGCTCTATCTCGGCAAGAATATTCCGCTCTCCGGCACCGCGCACCAGGCGGGCACATGTCGCTTCGGCACGGATCCGGCGACGTCGGTGCTGAACCTCGATTGCCGCGCCCACGAAGTCGACAACCTCTATATCACCGACGCGAGCTTCTTCCCCTCGATCGGCGCGGTGAACCCGACGCTCACGATCATCGCCAACGCGCTGCGCGTGGCCGACATCATCAAGGATCGGCTATGACGACGGCGGCAATCGTCGCGCTCGTCGTTCGCTATGGCTTGGTGCTGTTGTTCCTGCCGTTCAGCGCGCTCGACAAGATTTTCGGTTTCGATCACGCGGTCAAGCAGGCGCAGAGCATGTTCAAGCCGCGTCCGATCGCGGTCGCGATGATCCTGATCGGCCTGTTCGTCGAGGTGGTCTGCACGCTCGGCGTCGTCACCGGCATCGCCGATCGGGCGTGCGCCTTCGTCATCGCCGGCTACTGCGCGGCGACGGCGGTTCTTTACAAGCAATTCTGGGCGCAGGGCGATTTCTGGTCCGACCCCGACGGCAAGGGCCGTACGCTGCTGTGGGATTTCCTGAAGAATCTGTCGCTTGGCGCGGGCTTCCTGCTGATCGTCGTCGGCACGGACGGGACAGGGCTCGCCCCGTTTCTGCATGCCCCCTTCGCCTCCAGCCACCCCTACGGAGTTCACCCATGAGCGATCAAGCCGATAAGGCGGGGCCCAAGCCCTCCGTTCCCTATTGGCATCTCTATGTCGATGCCGACGGCGTCAGCCATCAATCGCGATGCGCGCTCACCGATTACGAACTCAAGGCGGTAGGCCCCGCCGATCCGCAGTGGAACGACAAGATGGAGCGCGGCGAGGCGACCGTTGTCTTCACCGTCCAGCCAGTCGGCTGGGTGGGCGACTGGCATGAGAACCCGGCGCCGCAATGGATCATCGTGCTCTCCGGCCGTTGGTGGATCGAAAGCATGGACGGCGCGCGCATCGAGCAGGGGCCGGGCGACTTCTCGTTCGGAGAGGATCAGGGCTGCACCGAAACCGATGGCAAGAAAGGCCACAGGTCCGGCACGATCGGCGACGAACCCTGCTGCCTGATGACCGTCCAGCTCCATGTCGATCCGAAACGCCGGCCATGTCATCTGACATGATTTTTCAGGCGATCGCAGGTTTTCGGCTTGTTACCGCTAATCCGGATGCGATTGGCCGCCTTTTATCAGGCGATCGGTTTCGACGTCGGCGAGGCGGCGGCACCGATTCCCGCCGCCGATATGAAATTGCTCGGCCTCTCAGGCGCCGGTTCGCGCATTGCGATGTCGCTCGGCCGAAGCCGCGTGGATCTCGAAAGGTTCGACCATCCGGGTCGCCCATATCCAGCCGATGCGACCGCCTGCGATCTCGTGTTCCAGCATCTCGCGCTCGTCACCGACGATGCGGAGGCCGCATGGCGTCGCGCGCGCGACGCCGGCGCCACGCCGATCAGCCGAGCGCGCCCGGTGACGCTTCCCAAGTCCGCGGGCGGGGTGACCGCGGTCAAGTTCCGCGATCCCGAGGGCCATCCGCTCGAATTCATCCAGTTCCCGCAGGGCGCCAATTCCGACTGGAAGGGAACCGGCGTCATGGGGATCGACCACAGCGCGATCTCGGTCAGCGATGTCGCGGCCAGCCGACGCTTCTATGCGCGTTGCGGGCTGAGCGAGGGCGAATGCGACGGTCAATCGCGGCCCGACGCAGGACGCGCTCGACGGCCTTGATGGCGTCGAGGTCGATGTCGTGCCGATGAACCCTGCCTGGAAGACGCCGCATGTCGAGATGCTCGGCTACCGCCATCCCGTCGGCCGTACGATGCGCCACTGGCCCCCAACGACGTCGCCGCCACCCGCATCGTCTGGCGGTCGAACGGCGACGGGTTGATCCGCGATCCCGACGGGCATCTTCATCAGCTCAGCCGATAAGATCGATCGCGAGCAGATATTGCGTCGCGGCGATGAACAGCCGCCGTCCGTCCGCGCCCCCAAAAGCGCAGTTCGAGACGACCGCGGGCGTCGGCACGAAGCCCAGCTTGCGCCGGTCCGCCGACCAGATATGCACGCCGTCCGCCGCGCTCGTCCACACCCAGCCGCGCGCATCGACCGCAAATCCGTCGGGATAGCCATGGTCGGTGTGGCAGAAGAAGCGCCGGTTGGAGAGCGTCGCCGCCCTCGCCCACGTCGAAGGCGATGATCTCGTGCTTCGATCCGGCTTTGTGTCCGGGAACCTCGCCGAGCGACAGCGAGGTGTCGGACACGTAGAGCGTCGCGCCGTCGGCGGTGAAGGCGAGACCGTTCGGCTGCTCGAAATCCGCCATCCGGTTCAGATCGCCGGTCCGTGGATCAAAGCGATACACGCTGCGATGATCGAGTTCGGGCTCGGCGAGCGCGCCCTGGTTGGGCATGATGATTCCGAAGGTCGGATCGGTGAACCAGATCGTCCCGTCAGGGCGCGACCGCGATATCGTTGGGCGAGTTGATCCGCTTGCCCTGGTAATGGGTCACGATCGGTTCGGGCTCGCGGTCGTAATCGCCGCCCCTGCTGATGCAGCGCCGGCCATGCTCGCAATGGACAAGCGTGCCGTCCGCCTTCGACCGCATTGCCGTTCATGAACCAGGTCCCGTCGATCAGGACCTCGACATGACCATCGGGATACCAGCCGAGCAGCCGCCGATTGGGGACGTCCGACCAGACGAGCCGATCATGCGTTGCCTGCCATGCCGGCCCCTCGCCATGGAGCGTTCCCTCGTAAAGCGTCAGGAGCGGCGCATCGGGCGACAGCACCTCCGCCAGCCGCTCATCGTCGATCTGGACTCCGCGAAAACCCTTCGCAGCCTCGGGTCGACCAGCCTCATGTAGTAGACGTCCCGGACGCAGGTCGGCGGCCTTCATGTTACGGCTCCGATGAGACTTTCCATCGCGAAGAGCTACGCGCGCGGCGAAGCGCCATCCTCCGACGCGCTGCACGGCCCTGAAGCGCAGAAACCGGGGCGTTGGATCCACGCCGGAGCGGCGGGCGGGCCATTAGGAAAAATAGTTGGCGCCGGACTTTAGTTCCCCTGGAGTTCAACGGACGGCTCTGGACGGCATCGACCAGGCGGAGCATTCGACGCGTCCCTCAGCATTTCAGGATGAAAAAGGTTCGTATGACCCGGAACCTTCGTTCAAGACCCCTCCTTGGCGCGTGGGGCTCCGGAACCATTTGCCCAGCTTTGCATTCAGCCTCGATTCGGAGGCGGACATGGCGAACGAGACCGACGGGGGCAACAGGGTGGTCGGAGTAAACCTGGACGCTTCGACGGAGCGCCTCGCGCATTACGACGGACCGTCGGGGGGCTGGGGATCCCTGAAGGGGAATCGCCAGCGTCTTCGGAAGGGAATGGGCGACGCCGGCGGCGATCGAGACGCTCGCGCGTCAGAACAAGCCGCATGGCTTCATGTGCGTCTCCTGTTCATGGGCCAAACCCGCCAGCTATCACCCGTTTGAGTTCTGCGAAAACGGCGCAAGGCGACGCTTTGGGAGCTTACGACGCGCCGCTGCACGCCCGAGTTTTTCGCCCGCCACTCCGTTGGCGAACTTCTCGAATGGAATGACTACGATCTGGAGCAGCAGGGCCGCCTGACACATCCGATGCGCTACGATCCCGCTGCAGACCGCTACGTCCCCTGCGTCTGGGAGGAGGCCTTCGCGGCGATTGGCGACCACTTGAGGACGCTCGACCCGAACTCAGTCATCTTCTACGCGTCCGGCCGCGCAAGCCTGGAGACATCTTATCTCTACGCGCTGTTTGCGCGGATGTACGGCACAAACAATCTGCCCGACAGCTCCAACATGTGCCACGAGACGACGTCGGTCGCTCTCAAGGCCACGATCGGCGCGGGCGTGGGCACCGTCGTGTTCGATGACCTCGCCAAATGCGACGCCATGTTCTTTTTCGGGCAGAACGCGGGGTCTAACAGCCCCCGCTTTTTGCACCCGCTCCAGGACGCCGCCAAGCGCGGCGTCCCGATCATCGTGTTCAATCCCGTGCGAGAGAAAGGACTTGAGGTCTTCACCAACCCCCAGAACCCACTGGAAATGCTCACCGGGCGCGAGACCAGAATCAGCCGGCAGTATCATCAGGTGCGGCCAGGCGGAGACATCGCGGCGATCATGGGGATCTGCAAGCATGTGCTCGCCGCGGACGACGCGACGAAGAGCGGCGGCAAACGCGTCCTCGATGTCGACTTCATCGCCCGGCATACGAGCGGATTCGAGACCTTCGAGGCGATGGTGAGAGGCGCGTCTTGGGAGGAGATCGAGCGCGAGTCGGGGCTCGAACGCGCTGCGATCGAGAGCGCCGCCGACGTTTACGTACGAGCCGAGCGCGTCATCGGTATTTACGGAATGGGTCTGACGCAGCACGCGCACGGCTTCGACAACGTCGCCATGTTCGTGAACATGCTGCTGATGAAGGGCAACATCGGGCGTGACGGGACCGGGATCTCCCCCGTCCGGGGCCACTCCAACGTCCAGGGCCAACGTACGGTCGGCATCGCCGATAAGCCGGAGCTCGTGCCGCTCGACAAGATCGCGCTGCAATTCGGTTTCGATCCTCCTCGCGCCAAGGGCATGAACACTGTCGAGGCCTGCGAAGGAATTCTGGCCGGGAAGGTGAGGGCGTTTATCGGACTAGGCGGCAATTTCGTCCGCGCGATTCCCGAGCGGGCGGCGATGGAGCGCGCCTGGCGGAACCTCTCCCTCACCGTGCAGATCGCAACGAAGCTCAATCGCAGCCACCTCGTGAACGGCAAGCGCGCCTATCTCCTCCCCTGCCGAGGGCGCACGGAGGAGGACATCCAGCGGACCGGCCCGCAGGCCGTCACTATGGAGGACACGTTCAGCTGCATCCAGGGCTCCATCGGACGCCGCAAGCCGGCAAGCGAGCAGCTCCTCTCCGAGGTTGCGATCGTCGCCGGGCTGGCGAAGGCGACGCTTGCGCCCAATCCGAAAGCGAAGTGGGACGACTGGGTCGGCGACTACGCGCTGATCCGCAACGAAATCGCGGAGACCTACCCGGACGAATTTCATGATTTTAACGCCCGTATGTGGACTCCGGGCGGCTTTTACCGCGGCAACTCCGCGCGTGAGCGGGTATGGAAGACGGCGAGCGGCAAGGCGGAGTTCACGATGCCGAGCAACCTGTCCGCTGCAGGCTTCGCCGACGCGCCGGGGCGTTACCGCCTCGTCACCATGCGCAGCAACGATCAGTTCAATACGACCATCTACGGCTTCAGCGACCGTCTGCGCGGGATCGAAGGCCGGCGGGAAGTTCTTCTGATCAATCCGGAGGAGATGCGGCGTGCCGGCCTTCGGGAAGGCGAAGTCGTGTCCCTGGTAAGCGACGCCGAGGACGGCGTCGAGCGCGAAGTCTCGGGGCTGACCGTCACGCCGTTCTCTCTGCCGGACGGCTGCCTCGGCGCCTACTATCCCGAGATGAATCCGCTCATCGCCCTGGCAAACCATGACGAGCATTCGAAGACGCCCGCCGCCAAATCCGTCCCGGTGCGCATCAAGGCGTCGCCGGCCGGCTCCGCCCCGAGCGCCACTTAGACTGAGACGAACCTGAGCGGCCGGAACGCGACCGACGTCCTCGGCGACCGCCGCCACCGGCCCCCAAGGCGGTCGCGGCCAGGAACATGAGCAGAGGCCGGCGATCAAAGCTGCAGAGAGAACCGCGCCATGCGCGGTTCGTAGCCGGAACGCGACGTCTCGGTTTCTCCAGCATCGGCGAGAAGCTCGCCCTGCGAAGGCTCGCGCTTTGAGCGCTCGCGCGGCGTGCGGAATGTGCACAACCCGGCTCAGTCGGAGTCCATTTGTTGGATAAAATCCAAGCTCCCAGCGGCTTGGCGAACATACGGATCGTTCGGAAGCCAAAGCTTTCTTTTTCCAGCGGGTCGATATCCTCGGGCAAACCGACCCCCATCGTCGCCAACTTCTACTGCGATCGCGTCGTCATTGGATGTTGAGGCTTCAATTGGTAATCGCGCCGGCGACTCCGGCGGGGCAAGCGTATTTGACTGCATTGGTGACCAGCCCGCCAACATCAGTCCGGGCCCGCCCTATTCCGTCGGAAGAACGAGGCGCTCGCGAACAGAGGCAACGGACTGACGTCTGGCCTTTCGGGGGCAGCGCGTCCGATCTATGCCCCTAGCCCGTAACCGCATCAAGTTAGCTGTAAAGCGGGCGTCAGCGCCGTAGCGTCGTCCGGGCGTACCAAGGCGGGACGGGCTATTCGTCGATGGACTTCGTCCAGCGAGAGTGCGCCGCGGGAGCGACCGTCAGAGACCCCAAGACCTCGGTCGCCGGAAGCGCGCACGAATGCGGTTTCAGCAATCCCTGTCATTTCGCCGCCATCTATCGCCAACACTCGGCAAAGCCTGTCTTAGGCCCTTAAGTGCAACAATGGTCGGAGCCGATATGGGCATCCTATTTTTGGCCCATAGAGGAACATACGAAGCGTGTCCCGCTTGTTCAGTGACGAGACCTATTCGTGTACCGACCAGTTGCTGCATCTAGTACCTCGGAGTGTGGGAAAATAGCTTTCATCGAAGGAGATCCCTTGATGGAAGACGACGACAAGCGGGAGCTTCTTCACCAGCAGACCGTTCTGGCCCGCTTCGGGGAGCTTACCCTCAGGTCCGAGGACCTGGATGAAATCCTGACCGAAGCCTCGCGGCTCGTGGCGGAGGCCCTCCGCACCGATCTCGCCAAGGTCATGGAGCTGAGGGACAACGGCGACACCTTGTTCGTCCGGGCGGGCGTTGGCTGGAAGCCGGGCGTAGTCGGCGAGGCAATCGTTAAGGTCTCGGATCAGACGTCGGAAGCCCACGCCCTGAAGACGAACGAGCCGATGATCTCCCCCGACATCGAGCGGGAGACCCGGTTCCGCTATGCGCCCTTCCTGATCGACAACGGCGTCAAGGCGGTGGCCAACGTCTCCATCATCGGCGCCGAGGGCAAGCCTCCGTTCGGCATCCTCCAGATCGACAGCCGCGAGCCGCGTCAGTTCACGGACGGCGACATCGGCTTCCTTCGCAACTACGCCAACCTCCTAGCCGCGGCCGTAAACCGCCTTCGCATCAACGCGGACCTGCGGGAGCGCGAAGCGCGGCTCCGCAAGAGCGAGGAGCGGTTCCGGCGCGTCGCCGAGATCGAGACTGTGGGGGTGATTTTCTTCGACGCCAAGGGCCGTATCACCGACGGCAACGCTGCCTTTCTGCGCATGTCCGGCTTCACGCGCGAGGACCTGCAGACCGGTCTCCTGCGTTGGGACGAACTCACGCCGCCCGAGTGGATGCCACGAACGTTGAGCGCCCTTGAAGAATTGAAGGCGACTGGCCAGGGGACGCCATTCGAGAAGGAGTACCTGCGCAAGGACGGCACCCGCTGGTGGGGCCTGTTCGCCGGCAGGATGCTGGATGAATGCACGGCGGTCGAACTCGCCCTCGACATCACCGACCGGAAAGCGGCGGAGCACGCGCTGCGCGACAGCGAGGCGCGACTGCGATCCTTGGTGGAGGGGATCCCGCAGCTTGTCTTCCGCTCACGCAGTTCGGGCGAGCGAATTGGGGCAGCCCGCAGTGGCTCGGCTATACCGGGCAGTCGGAGGCGGAGAGCGTGGGCCTTGGCTGGCTCAACGCCGTCCACCCCGACGACCGGGCGCGAACGATGGCCGCCTGGGCCGAGGCGGAGGGGCGCGGCCACTTCGCTGTCGAGCACCGAACGTACAAGTCCGCGGACGGCACATGGCGCTGGTTCCAGAGTCGCGCCGCGCCCGTCCGTGACGCCAATGGCCGCGCGGTCGAGTGGTTCGGAACCTCGACCGACATCGACGACCAGGTGCGGGCGCGCGAGCTTCTGGCCCGCGGCCGCGAAGAGCTCGAGGCGCAGGTCGCGGAGCGCACGGCCGAGCTGCGCCATGCCTTCGACAGCCTTCAAGCCGAAACGGCGCAACGCGAGCGCGCCGAGGCGACGCTGCGGCAGATGCAGAAGATGGAGGCGGTGGGCCAGCTCACGGGCGGCATCGCGCACGATTTCAACAACATGCTGCAGGGGATCGCGGGCAGCGTCGAGATGGCGGGGCGCCGGGCGAGCGAGGGCCGGACCGCCGACGTTCTGCGCCTCCTGGACCACGCGCGCCATGGCGTGAACCGGGCGGCCGGACTGACGCGGCGGCTTCTGGCCTTCGCCCGTCGGCAGCGGCTGGAGCCGAAGCCGGTCGATCCGGATGCGGTCGTTGCGGGGATGGCGGACCTGGTCCGCCGGACCGTCGGACCCGCCATCCGGCTGGACTTGCGCCTGCGGGACGGCCGCGCGCGCGTCCTCTGCGACCCGACCGAACTGGAAAGCGCGCTCCTCAACATCTGCATCAACGCCCGCGACGCGATGCCGGCAGGCGGGGAGTTGACGATCGGCACGGACGACATCGACCTTACGGCGGCGGACCTGATCGGATCGGAGGGCGCGGAGCCCGGAGGCTACGTCGCGATCTCGATCGCCGATACCGGCAAGGGCATGCCGGCGACCGTCATGGAGCGGGCCTTCGAGCCGTTCTTCACTACCAAGCCTCTCGGCCATGGGACGGGACTGGGCCTCAGCCAGGTCTACGGCTTCGTGCACCAGTCCGGCGGCGTCGTCCGGCTGGAGAGCGCGCCGGGCAAGGGCACGACCGTGCGCATTCTTCTGCCGCAGCGGGCGCAGGCGATTGCGGCCGAGAGCGCCGTCGCCCCGTCGGCGGCGCCCAACGAGGCCGGACCGGGCCAGGCCGTGCTGCTGGTGGAGGACGAATACATCGTCCGCGCGAGCGCCGCCGAGCGGCTGCGGGAACTCGGTTACCGGGTGCTGGAGGCCGCGGACGGCCCCGCGGCGCTCTACCTCCTCGAGTCCGGGACGCAGGTCGACATGCTGGTAACGGACGTCGGGCTGCCGAACGGCATGAACGGACGGCAGGTCGCCGAGGCGGTGCGCGAACGACGGCCCGGGATCCCCCTCCTGTTCATCACCGGCTACTCCGGCGCCGAGCTGCCGCCCGGCAGCGACGTGATCGACAAGCCCTTCGACCTCGACAGCCTCGCCCGGCAGGTCCAGGCGTCCTTGACGAGGCGCTGACCCAAGGCGTTGATGAGCGCATCGTGCCGGTCGCGGGCGTCGTCAGGAGTTTCGAAGTTTTGTCACCCTTCCTTGCTAGCGACGGGCCCTTGGCCTCGAAGCGCGTCCTGGATCTTGCGGGCGAGCTCCTCGGTGGTGAACGGCTTGGCGATGAAGGTGACCCCCGGATCGACGATGCCGTGGTGGACGACGGCGTTGCGCGTGTAGCCGGTTGTGAACAAGAGTCTTGAGGCCCGGCCCCTTGCTTGTCGCCAAGTCCGCAAGCTGCTTGCCGTTCATCTCGGGCAGAACCACGTCGGTGAACAGGAGATCGATCTCCGGATGCGCGTCGAGAATCCGCAGCGCCTCCGACGGAGTCCCGGCCTCAAACACGCGGTAGCCGAGTTCCCTCAGGGCGGCCGTCGTCGTCTCCCGAACGTGCGGCTCGTCCTCGACGGCCAGAACGGTCACCGACGCGTTCTCCGGACCGTAACCTGATCCCGGCGACGGAAGGACCGCCTCGGCGTTCTGACCGAGCATCCTCGGGAGATAGGCCTTGACGCTTGTACCGCGCCCCTCTTCCGAATAGATTTTGACGTGCCCCAAGGACTGTCTGACGAAGCCGAACACTTGGCTCAGACCCAGTCCCGTCCCCTTGCCCGCCGCCTTGGTCGTGAAGAACGGCTCAAACGCGCGCTGCCTGACCGCCTCCTTCATGCCCTCGCCGCTGTCAGTCACGGAGATCATGACATACTGGCCTGCCCGCACGTCGGTGTGCGACGCCGCGTACCGCTCGTCGAGCTCGCAATTGGCGGTCTCGATCGTGAGCCTGCCGCCTTTCGGCATGGCGTCGCGGGCGTTGATGGCGAGGTTCAGGATGGCGCTTTCGAGTTCGGTCGCATCGGCCTTCACCGGCCACAGGCCGCCCGCCAGCACCGTTTCGACCTCAATCGCGTCGCCAAGCGTCCGGCGCAGGAGTTCGGACATTCTGGCGACGAGCTTGTTAGGATCGAGGACCGACGGCTGAAGCGGCGTCTGGCGCGAAAAGGCGAGGAGCCGGGCGGTCAGCGTTGCCGCCCGCCTTGCGCCTTCCGCGCTGTTGCCAATGAATTTCAGCGCGCCCGCCAAGTCGTCGGCGGCAAGGCGCCGCTTCGCCACGTCGAGCGAGCCAATGACGACGGTCAGCATGTTGTTGAAGTCGTGCGCGACCCCGCCCGCGAGCTGGCCGAGCGCCTCCATCTTCTGCGACTGGCGCAGCCGCGCCTCGGCGTCGATTTTGGCCGCCATCTCGCGCCGAAGGTCCTCCGTCCGCTCCGCGACGAGCGCCTCCAGCGCCTGCTTGTCGCGCGTGAGGAGATCGCCCCGCCGCTTGAGTTCGAGCGAGGCCTCGGCGAGCGCGGCGCCGACGGCCTGAGCCTCCGCAAAGGGCGCGGCGGGGGCGACAATAGCGTCCCCCCGGCCCACGCGGACGGCGGCCTCGGCGAGGTCCGACATGCCCCGAACGATCTGTCTCCCCAATAGCACCGCCAGGAAAGCACTGAGCGCGGTCAGCGCCAGGGCGGTACTGACGGCGCGCCACCGCAAGGCGCGCACGGGGGCGTCGAGCGAGGCCATCGGCAGCGTGACGCCCAACGTCCAGCCGCTCGCGGTCGGGGCATAGGCGGTGATGCTGTTCACCCCTTCCAGGGTCGGAAATACCGCCAGTCCTTCGGGGCTATTGTCGAGCGCCCGTCGCCAGCCTTCGGCGGCCGGTTGCCCGAAGCGGATCTCCTGGTCGGGAATGCGGGCGATGAAGCGCCGGCGCCTGTCCAGGAGTCCAATGAGTTCGTCGTTCGAGATCTTCTGGCGAAACAGATCGAGAAAGCGGCTGGCCGGAACGCCAACCGAGATCGAGTAGGCCGGCTTGCCGTCTTTGAAGGCCGGGACTTCGACGAAGGTCACGAGTTTGTGCGTCACCGGTCCGAACGTCAGGTCCGACACCTGAGTTCTTGCCGGTGGCGAAGCCCTGCCGGACGAGTTCCGGCGCGGCGTGCATCAGCGGCGTCTCGCCGAGCGGCGCAAAGGTGCTGAGCACGATCCGCCCGTCGGGGGCGCTCATCGTGATCCAGGCGCCGGGCGCGAACTTTACCGCCTCCATGGCCTCGCCGCGAAAACGGGCGAGGTCCCCGTCCAGAAGGGCGTGCGACTGGGCGAGCGCCCACCCCAGCGCCGCATGGGTCTCCAGTTCGTTGCCGACGAGCGCCGCGACCGACTTCGCCCGAAGCATCAGGTTCTCGCGGACCCGTTCCTGTTCCTGATGGGCAAGCCGGTCGATGACGAGCGCGGAGGCGAGAATGAGCGGTACGGCGACGGCGACCGCCATCGCTCCCAACAGGACTGGGAGAGGGAGCCGGCTCAGCCGCTTGGCCCACCGCCCTTGCATGAGGGTCCTCGACAGCTCCTCGCCTTGCTGAAAAGCCCGTCCTGTACAACTTCGGGCTACTTTTGCGGCAACAACAGGGCGAACCCAGACGAGTAAACCTGGATGGCAACACTACCGACGCGCCACTCTGATCGAGATCGCCGTTAGCGCTCGCAATGCTTCCGTGCGGCAACCGTGCGCTCCTGGCGCCCTCCTCCCGTATGGGAGCGAGCGGGAACGGAAGGAACGGCCTCGATTGGTCACGTTCGTCAAGCCAGACTGCCCCCGTCCGCTTTGTGCGCACTGCACGAGACAGGTCAATGCGCACGCTTGGCGCCTCGCACCCATTCCTCGCTTGACCGCTTTCAGGCGCCTTGGTCTCGTTCGTCGAGCCGATCGATCGCGACAGCTCCGCCCGAACCTCGCGTACGCAGCGGTTAAGCGGCGCTCGTCATCGGCTCCAAAGTGGTCCTGCGTCCTCTGGTCAAGGCTGGACGCCGCTTCGCACATCGAAATGAGCCGACTGGAGATCGCCTATATCGAGGACACGGAATGCGTCGAGGTGACCGCGACCGTAACCTCGCACAAGCGACGGGAACTCGCCCTCGAATCCATCGTCGGCCGCATCTGCAAAGAGGGCGGCGTTTCGCGCCGGCTGGAGAGAGCAGACCCAAGCTGTCTGAAAGCGCGCCTCGTGAGCGCGGGGAAAGGATTGCGGTTGCCAACGCGGGCTGGGGCGGGCGTTGTGGTATCACACGGCTGCACATGAACACCCCGGCACAACTCCGGCAGCCGTCAGAGCCGCCTGCCCTGGGAACTCACTCGGTCTGTTCTTTAGGGAAGGGATCGACGTCAGATACAATCTCCTCGGCGAGCATACGGCCACGGGCAAGCCGTCGACCCAACGCCTCGAGAAAACCCTGATAGCGCTCTCGGCCCTTGGCTTGGGCGGCGGGCAATGCCGCATCCGGCAGCGGTGGGGTGCTGACCAGCCAGAAGCGCACGAACAGCGCCAGCGCCTCGTTCGAAATCGTGACATGCCGCTCGAGCCGCTCGATCTGCCGGGTCATCCGGTCGAGCCGTCGCGCAAGCGCCGCTTCGAGCCGATCGGCGCCGTCGGGGGACAGATGCGAGGCGAGCGCGGCTTCGACGACAAGCGCCTGCGACACGTTCTTGCGCGCGGCGTAATCGGCGAGCTGGCGAGCGAGGTCCGGCGGCAGGCGGAACGTATTCTTTGTGCGCATCGACCAGCTCAGAGTCCCAAGTCGTCCGCGGGATCGAGAGTCGCCTGGCGCGCGACGCCGCGTGCGCTGCGCTCAAAGTGTCTCAGCCGTTCCGCGTCGTCGTCGCTTCCGTCGTCGAACGGTTCGAACTCGTAGATGGGCTTTGGCGGCTCGGGCGCAATCTCCTCATGCTCAGGCAATTCCGGTTCGCGGCGGATGCCAGAGTTGGCGGGATCCTCGGTGGCGGCGGTAACGGCTGCGGCGATGTCCTCATCCCAAACGTGCCGAGCGTGGGTCGAGCCTGGCTCTTCGATGGCTGCTGGTGCGTCTGTGCGCACGAGCCTCGGCGGCGGCAGGGCGCGCGCCTTCAGTTCCGGATCCTCATAGTAGCGCGCCTTTTTCGCCCGGATCGGAGGGCAGCCGGAGACCAGCACCAGTTCGTCCTCTGGCGGGAGTTGCATCACTTCCCCGGGGGTCAGCAGCGGCCGCGCCGTCTCCTGACGAGATACCATGAGGTGTCCGAGCCAGGGGCTCAACCGGTGGCCGGCGTAGTTCTTCATGGCGCGCAGCTCCGTCGCGGTACCGAGCGCGTCGGAGACGCGCTTCGCCGTTCGCTCGTCGTTGGTCGCGAAGCTCACGCGCACATGGCAGTTGTCGAGGATCGAGTTGTTGATGCCGTAAGCCTTCTCAATCTGATTGAGCGACTGGGCGATGAGAAAGCTCTTCAATCCGTAGCCCGCCATGAAGGCGAGCGCACTCTCAAAGAAATCGAGCCGTCCGAGCGCCGGGAACTCGTCGAGCATCAGCAGGAGCCGATGGCGACGCGCTTTCGGTTTGAGCTCCTCGGTCAGCCTACGGCCGATCTGGTTAAGGATCAGTCGGACGAGTGGTTTGGTGCGGCTGATGTCGGAGGGCGGAACGACTAGGTAGAGCGTTGCCGGCGACGGGCCTTCGACCAGATCGCGGATGCGCCAGTCGCACCGGCGCGTCACCTGGGCCACCACCGGATCGCGGTAGAGGCCGAGAAACGACATCGCCGTCGAAAGCACGCCCGACCGCTCGTTCTCGCTCTTGTTAAGCAGCTCCCGCGCGGCGCTCGCGACCACCGGATGAACGCCTTGCGATCCGAGATGCGGCGTCGTCATCATGGCGCGCAGCGTCGACTCGATCGGCCGCCTCGGATCGGAAAGGAAGCTGGCGACGCCCGCCAGCGTCTTGTCCGGCTCGGCATAGAGGACGTGGAGAATCGCACCAACCAGAAGCGAGTGGCTCGTCTTCTCCCAGTGGTTGCGTCGCTCGAGCGCGCCCTCCGGATCGACAAGAACATCCGCGATGTTTTGGACGTCGCGCACTTCCCACTCGCCGCGCCGGACCTCGAGCAGCGGGTTATAGGCGGCGCTCGCCGTATTGGTCGGATCGAACATAAGCACGCGGCCGAACCCGGCGCGCCAGCCCGCAGTCAGCGACCAGTTCTCGCCCTTGATGTCGTGAACGATCGCCGAGTTCGGCCAGGTGAGGAGCGTTGGGACGACAAGCCCGACGCCTTTGCCGCTGCGGGTCGGCGCGAAGCAGAGAACATGCTCCGGACCATCGTGCTGGAGATAGGCGGCGCGCCATTGGCCGAGGATCACGCCTTCCCCTCGGAGCACGCCGGCGCGGCGGATTTCTCGGAACTCGGCCCAACGAGCGGACCCATAGGTCGTCACGCTCTTTGCTTCCCGGGCTCGCCAGACCGACATCCCGACGGCTGCGATGATCGCTGCGATCCCGCCCGATCCCGCGATATAGGCGCCCTCAATGAAGACGTCCGGGGCATAGGCGTCGAATACAAGCCACCACCAGAAGAATGCAGGAGGGGCATACAGCGGCCAGCCAAAGATGCGAAGCCAGGGGCCTCCGAGCTCTGGCTGAAAGGCAAGCCGCCAGGCTGTCCACTCGGTTGCGGCCCAAAGGAAGATGAGCGCGACGGCGCCGACCAGGATCACTTGGCCCCAGAGGATCTTGGTTGCGCTCATGGTGTCGAGAAGTGAGAACGCGCGCGAGCGGGACGCAAGCAAGGATTCGGGCGAGAGCAGTCTCGGACATTGCGGCGCAGAATTCGGCGACCTCGCCGCGTCGGCCCAGGATCGCCGAATGTTGACCCGGGGATAACGCTGGCGTCGTCGCGGACGGATCGGCTTGGCGAGCCGGAGCGTTGGCGTGCCTAGAGGCCAAGGCCACGCTTGCGAGCGAGGTCCCATTCGACGCCGCTCGCCGTCAACACGCCGGCGACCTGCTGGCCGAGTCTCTGTTCGAGGGCGGGCCGCCACGGGACGAGCTGGAAGCCGAGGCCGTCGTCGATCATCGCGAAGCGCCCGGAGGCGAGCGTGACGCGCTGCCGATAGACACCCGCGACGCGGTCGCCCTCGCTGGACGGCCGGTGAGCGAGCCCGGTTCGCTCCGCCAGCTCCGCGGTCGCGCTATCGAGTTCGCGTCGGCGCAACGTGTTCAAGAGATCGCGCGCAAGCGTGATTCTCTGACCTTGGCGCGCCACAAGGCCCTCTTTGACAAGAAACTCGACCCGCCGATCCAAGGCCTCGCGCAGCTCAGCGCCGAAGCTGGTCTCCGTCGGTAGAGGCTGCCGTGCGACAAGCTGTCGATCGAGCCAGGTCGCGCCGGAGGCGGTCGACCTGGGCCTCGATGGCGAGGTCGGAGCGGATGGCGAGCGAAAGACGCCTGAGTCCGCCGGCGTCGTCATAGACGCGCGCCTCGACGATTGCGGCCGGCGCAGCGTCGCCGGTCAGCTGGAGGCCTGCGAAGCGCAGGTGGTGCGTCCTACCATCGACGCCTTCGACGATGGCGTAAGCCGTGCCTTTCAACTCATCGTGGAGACCGCGCTCGACCAGCCGTCCGACGACCTGGACGGTGGGCTCTTCGCTATGAAGCGCGAAGCCGCCGACGTCGGGTTCGCGACCGGCGCGGCTTATCGCCTGATGCATGGTCCTGATGATGTCGCCCCGGACGCCCAGATCGCGCAGCGCCGTCTCGAGATCGAGCTTTAGGCTCCATTGCGCCGGCCCGATCGGCTCGGCAAGGCCCAGGCGTTCGAGCTTGGCCGCACGGCCGACGAGCAAGTTGCGAAGCTCTGGGTCCTCTTCCCGCCCGCGTCGGGACGAAGGTCGACGATGCCCGCGCTCTCGTCGGCGATATTCCGGAGCGCCCGGTCCAAGCTGGTCCAGCGCTCAGCCTCGACCTCCTTTTCGAGGCCGGCCCGAATCTCCTTCTCGCTCCTCGGCCCGAGTTCGAGCTCAACGCGCTCGGCGGCCCGCAGCCGAAAGCCCTGGCTCATGTAATCACGGCTGATGACGAGGTCGTGTCCGTCGTCGGCCTTGCCGCGCATCAGGATATGGATATGCGGATTGTCTGTGTTCCAGTGATCGACGGCGACCCAGTCGAGCTTGTTCCGAGATCGCGCTCGGCGTCCTTCATCATTTCGCGGGTGAAGGCGCGGAGGTCCGCCATTGCGCGGCGTCCTCGGGCGAGACGATGAACCGGAAATGATGCCGGTCGCCCGCGCAGCGCTCGGCGAACGCCTTCCCGTCGGCGCTGTCCGAGGCGGAGTCGATGAGACGCGCGTCCTGCCGTCGCGAGTCACGCCTTCTCGCTTGAGGTAGGCGATATGCTTGGCGAGGGGCGCTGCGACGAAGCTTCTGCCGCGATGCCGACGATGCGCGCCATGACCACCACGCGCCGGGCGGGCGACTGCGACGACAGCGTCAAGGCCGCCCGGCGCCCTCGCCCGAACGTCGATCGCGACTTGCTTGCCTGTAGCCCGGCCAAACCCCTTCCCGATGTGCCCGGCCTTCTTGGCGGCCTGCATGACCTCGCCGACAAAGCTCCTCGAGCGCTTGAAGCCCCGGTCGCCGCGCCGGATGCGGCCCGGCTTGATCCGGAATCTCATCGTCGCGGCGGGTCATGCTATCCGGGGTATCCGGTCGGCGCCGGCGCGGGAACGATTGAATTCGCTTGAGAATTCCCGTGAAGCGCCAGCGGAGGAGGTCAGTCAAGCGAGCAAAAACTGCAGCCTGGACAACCACATGCGCCCGGCCGCGGCCGGCGCTTTTATCTTGCAATCCGTGGTCGGAGCCTTCTGTCAGGCTGCGCCTCCTTTCCGGCCCTGCGAGGGGCTTCGAAAGACCGCGAAGGAGCGCGATCAGGCTCACTGCGACTGAGCCCTGTCAGCGATACGGACAAACAGCCCGTCCGAATGCGGCGCGAGCGCCGAGAGATCGATGACGCGACGGAGAGTGGGCGCACGGTCCGGCGGCGTGTTGATGGGGACATGGACCGCTTCAAGAGCGGCGTTTTCGTGCGGAGCGAAAAGCGCTGAGCGGATCCATGCGAGGAGGTCGAACGGCTCCGCGGGCTTGCCTACGACTCGCAGGTCTCCGATCATCGGCGTGAGCATGGCGACGTAGTCCTGCGTCTCGATTGGCAGCGGCCGACCTGCCGCCAAATATTCGTCGTAGCGATCAGGACCCGCGTTGTAGGCCGCAAGGAACCCCGGCGAGCCGTACCGATCGTGCATCTCGCGAAGGTAGGCTGCGCCGGCGAGGATGTTGTCGCGGGGGTCGTAGGGGTTCGATCCGAGATGGTAGCGGGCGCGCAACCCGGCGTAGGTCTTGGGCATGATCTGCATCAGCCCCATCGCGCCTTTGGGCGAGACAGCATGGGCTCGGCCGCCGCTCTCGATGTGCATCACCGCGCGTATCCAGTTCACCGGAATCGCAAATTTCTGCGACGCCTCGGCGATGAAGGAGGCGAACGGCTGGACGGGCGATGACGTTGTCGAACGCGCGATTGCTGCGGGTTCGGCCCGCGCGGGACCGACAATCTCGAGCATGACGCCGAGCATGACGACGGCGGCGCGGATCGCATTCCCGATGGGCAAAGACCACGGCGTCGCGAGCGCGAGCGCTGAGATCGACACGCCGAGTTTGCGGTCGTCCGAAGACGTGGGAGCATTGACGTCGCGCCGACCCGCTGCAGGTGAGTTGGCCTCGAAGGACGGAAAACTTGCGGTCGGTCGAGCGGAGCGAGCGACTTCAGGCGTGCAGGCAAGCGACACGGTCATTCCTCCCCGATCGTCCAGACGGGATCGCGCGGCCGACGACCGAGGAGGTCGGCAGAGGGCCGAAATACCGTCCGTCGAGCGAGTCGGCGGATCGCGGATTCAGGAGGAAGACCTCGTCCTGGCGAAGGATGCGGCAACCGCTCCAGGATGGAAGCAGGCGGTCGCGGCTGTCGCGCTCGCGCGCCGCGCCGACCGCCGTTCCATCGATCGTGACGGCGAGGGCGTCCCGGCAGACGGACTGCCCGGATAGCGCCAGGATGTGCTTCAGGAGCGGCACGCCACGCGGCAGATACGCGCGGCCGGCGAGAAACTCAGCGAGCGGTTCGGGCGGCCGAACCACGACGAGGTCGGCGACGCGGAGGGCGATCGGCGGCTCGACCGCGTAAAGGCCAACGGGCACGCTGGCGCTCGCATTCCAGATCAGGAGGGGAGGGTCGACCGGCGGAACGACCGCCAAGCCGACGCCGAGCGCCGCGACGGCGACCATGCTTGCGCGGGCTCATCGGCCGTCGCCCCGGCGCAGAAGCCAGGCGTTATGCCGCGCGCTCGTATAGGCTCTCGGCTCTTCGCCGGCGGTCAAGCGGTTGTGGACGTGGCGCCAGTGGTCCGGCGCGGCGTCGGCCGGGTCGACGCCGGCCGACTCCACCTGGTCGATCGCCTGCAGGACGCGGCTGACGTTCGGCCAGCCGGAGATGCGGAGCAGGATTTCGCCGCCGGGACGGACGAACGGCAGAGTGGAATAGGGCTCGCCCGCCGCAACCGCCCGCACGACGTCGATGCGCGAAACGATCGTCCCGAAATCGTTCGACGCCCATCGGACGAAAGCGAAGACGCTGCCGGACGCGAAGCTCACGACGCGGGTGCGGCGATTGAGAACCCGCTCCTCGGCGATCCGGCCGAAGCGGATCCAGTGTTCGATCCGCTTCTCGAGCCAGGTCAGCTCGACATGCGTCAGCTGACCCGACGGCTCGGGCATCGAGGGCTCGCTGGCCGAATTGGTGACGTTCAATGTGCGTCTCCGTCGCTCTCGGGGAATTCGCGGGCGAGCAGGTCGCGCAGCATGTCGGCGACCGTCAGCCCCCGCTTGAAAGCCGTGACCTTGATCCGGCCGCGCTGGTCCGGCGTGACGTCGATCGTCAGCCGCGCGGTGTACCGGCTTGTGTCCCCTTCCCGGGGCGGCTCGGTCTCCGTCGCGCGCACCCAGGCCTCGGCGTCGCTCGGCCGCCCCACGAACGCGCTTCTGCGCTCGCGGCTCATCGCGCGATCCTGTCGATTTCGGCGGCGACCGCCGCGATCTCGCGCGCGGCGAGGCCGCCGGCGTCGAGCTCGCTGACGAGCCGGCCGCTGCGCGCGGCGTCGGCGAAGCTGACGCGCTGGCCGACAGTCGCGGCGAGCGCCGGAGGATCGTGATCGGCCAGGAGGTCGACGGTGTCGCGGGCGATCAAGGTTCGGGCGCCGCAGCGATTGAGCACGAACCGGGCGATCAGTTGCGGGCGGAAAATGCGCGCCTCGGCGATCAGCTTCAGCATCTCGCCAGACGCCCAGCCGTCGAACGGCGACGGTTGCGCCGGGATAAGCACGAGGTCGGCGGCGAGAAGCGCGGAGCGCATGAGCCCCGCAATCCGGGGCGGTCCGTCGATGATCAGATGACGGGCGTCGCGCGCGAGCTCGGGCGCCTCGCGGTGGAGCGTGTCGCGGGCAAGGCCGATGACGCCGAAGAGCCTCGGCAAGCCTTCCTTGGCGCGCTGTTCCGACCAGTCGAGCGCCGAGCCTTGCGGGTCGGCGTCGACGAGGATGACGCGCTTGCCCTGGCGCGCCCATGAGCCGGCGAGATGCAGCGCGAGCGTCGTCTTGCCGACGCCGCCCTTCTGATTGAGGAGCGCGACGATCATGCTCGCGCCCCCCGCTTTGCCACCCTCTTCGCTCTGACGGGCGGCAGGCGACTTTTCGTGGAGGAGAAGCTGGCCGAGAGTTACGTCCTCCCGATCCGTGCGTGCTCGACCGCCAATTGCGACTTTCTCGGAGGCGTTGGCGGTTCCTGCGAAGACCGAGGGATCTCGGCGATCACGTCGCCGACTGAGCCCGCTTGCGGTTGCTCCACAGGGCCTGGTTTTGGACGGTTCCGTTAGAAGGAATCCGAAGGATTCCTTGTTAGAGAAGTTACGGGGCCCGCAAGTCGCTGAACAGCTGAGCGTTTCGGCCGATTTCGGTCCCCGATAGCACGAGCTTTCGGTCCCCGATGGCACGTGAGGCGCCGTCCTCGATAGCACGAGGCAATTCACAGCTTGTCCCCAGCGCGCGCGGACCGCGAGCGGCGCGGAATGTCCCGTTGATCGTCAGTCGAGGATGGCTTGAACGAGAGGCGCTCGGCGCCGGAAGCTGCGCGCTCGATCGACGAGGCTGTAGCCTGGGAGCGGCTGGCGGCGGACGATCTCGCGGATGTCGTAGGCGAAGTGCTTGAGCGGCGAGAGGCTGCCGGACTTGGCGTGGAGATAGGCGAGGTCGAAGCTCCAGCCATATTCCTGGCGGCCGCCATGCTTGCGAACGATCCGGTAGAGCCAGCGCTCGAGACCGCCGGTCAGCGCGAAATATTCGCGGTCGATGGTCAGAACGAGCGCGTCGTCGAGGACCCCGGCGTAGAACCAGTCCGGCAGGATCAGCTCGATCCCGAGCGGCCTGCCGCTGCGCGTCGGCCTTCTCCTTCCATTCGTTGACCCAGGAGAAGCGGTGGCGGCGGCGTTCGGCGGCTTGCCGGATCGAGGTCGCGACGGTGGTCGATTGCAGCCGGTCGAGGCCCGCCTTGAGCCGCTGGTAGTCGCGCGCGCTGGCGCCGCGGCCGACGAAGGTCAGGATCTCGTAGGGCGTCGACGCCATCAGGCGCGAGGTGCGTCAAACCGGCGTCGCGCGCATGGACGATCTGCGAGGCCGCCCAGATCAGGACGTCGGCGTCCCAGATGGTGGCCATGCCATGTTCGGGCGTGGCTTCGACGCGGATGCGTGATCGCGCCCGCCCGGAAATCGATCGGGGTGAGGCGCTTCGACTTGGCGAGCGAGAAGAACGGATAGGCCATCAGGTCCTGCGCGTCGCGCGGCGCAAGGTCGCCAGGCAGCGCGCGGAACAGGTCGAGCTGCTCGCGGCTCTGGCTGTGCCTGCGCCGCATCGACGGCTCCAGTCCGCGGCGCTCATCAGCGCCGTTCCTTGCCGGCATAGGGCAGCAGGGCGGCGGCATGCCGCTTGGCCGGCAGCACCGTCCCGGCGCCGGGATCGGAGGTCGATTTCTTGGCGCCGATGTCGGCCCAGGCCTGCAGATCATCGAGCGCGTAGACGACGCGGCCGCCGATCTTGCGGTATTTCGGGCCGGTCCCGTAGGTCCGGTGCTTCTCCAGCGTCCGGCCGGAGAGGCCAAGGAATCGCGCCGCTTCGGGGGTGCGAAGAAAGCGCGGAGGCAAGCCGGCGAGCGGATCGGGCATGAGCGCGTTCCATGATCCTTCCTGGACGCCGTCGGCCATCGACGGCGGCGCGGGATCACGGTGGCGGAGAAGCGACGGCGAAAGGGATGACGGAGTGCGGAGCGTCTCGTCGGCGACACCCTGGAGAAGGTGCGGGGCAGACGCTGGATCGTCAGTCGCCCGCGAGCAGCTTGCGGTAGCCGCCCGTTCATCATTCGGAGCGCATCCTTCACGAGCCGGATGGTCTGGCCGCGGATCGATGACGTCTTCCAGGCGTAGCGAGCGACCGCCTCGGCCCCGAAGAGCGCGTCGGCGATCTCGCGGTAGCTGGCCCGGTCGAGATGGCCGTCGAGCGCCTCGAAGCATGAGCGTGAGGCGCCAGCGATGGCGACGCGTGATCCGCCAGGCCTTCGGCGGTGGC
This sequence comes from uncultured Alphaproteobacteria bacterium, assembly GCA_963829505.1. Taxonomy (GTDB): domain Bacteria; phylum Pseudomonadota; class Alphaproteobacteria; order Rhizobiales; family Beijerinckiaceae; genus Roseiarcus. The sequence goes on along the minus strand of CAWHIL010000003.1, from coordinate 50,937 downwards.
CCAGGCGATCGGCCGGCAAGACGGCGGCGAAACCGCTGGAGCGCCGCAATTCGGAGCGCGAACTTGTCGTCGAGGACGACCAATCCCGCGAGCCCGTCGCCAATCCTGACGTTTGGGAGCCACAGAGCATGATCGCTTTCCGCGTCTGGGAGCAACATGTGCCGGCCGTCGGCGCGCGTGAGATCGACGCGGGCGTCGTCGACATCCGAAGCCGGAGAGCTCATGAGCTTCGGAATAGCGGTCTGGCGCGGCGACAAGGGTCACCCAAGCGGCAAGCAGCTCCGGAGCCAGACCATGGGGTCCGAGCTCGCCGGCAAGCTCGGGTCGCGGAGGACGAGACATCCCCACCGGTCGGAGAGCTCTGCAAGCCGCGGCTTCCTCGGAGAGGACGTTCGACGCGATACGCTCGAGAATGCTCGTGTAGTGCTCGCGAAATTCCGGATTGCGGCGCAGAAACTCCCAGGCGAGCGCCGAGCGGTCGAGGCCCTTCAGCGCATCGGCGGCCTCTGGCGATCGCCAGTCCGTTGTCCTTGCCACGCAGGGGCTCCGCTTCCCATCGCCCTGCAGGAGGGCGAATCGAAAGCTATCGGCGGCGCAATCGTAAACGGAAGTCTTCGCCCCGACGGACGCGCTATGCGCGCAAGCGCGGCGTCACGAATTCAGCGCATCGCCGCTTCGACGAAGACTTATGGCGAACTTATGGCGTCAGGTCGCCGGCGGCTTCAGCAAATGCCGATAGCCGCTTTGCGTCATCCAACGGGCTCGCGCGAGATGGCTGTCGTAGACGATGCGCGCGCGTTCGGGTTGATCGGCCGGGTCCAGGCCGAAGATGATCTGCACGGCTTCCCGCCAGTCTGCGCCTTCATCTGCAGCGTCCAGGAGCCGCAGATATGCAGACAGATGTTTCCGGTCGTAGTCGGTGAGTTCGGCGCTCTCAGGCGGCCGATCTTCGAAGGCGCCGATCGTCATCGTCGCGACTCCGCCAGGATTGCCGGGCCGCTATCGTTCATCACGCGAGTTCTCGAACGGGGGTTTCCGTCGATGCATTCAGAGCATCGCGTGTGTCGTCGCCGTGCATCGGTCTTCATCGTTCCGTAGGGCGCGATCTGGAGCAAATTCCACCATGGGCTCATGGCTCGCCTATGACGGAGGCGGAACCGCAACGAGACTGCGGAACCGCTTTGGAACTCGCTGAGAATGATTGACGGAGCGTAAAGGCAGAGCGTTTGTAGAGAATACTCCGTGGTGAAATACTCGACAAGCCGCTGCCCTCTCGTGCATGGATATACGAGAGGTCTTCGCGCGAAACCTGAGGAAGTACCTGTTGATTTCCACTGAGAACTGACCCGGGCGGCACAGAATTTTCCACCGAGAATTGACCCATGTTCGAACCTCGCCCCTGGCCTCAGCGGGGGGCATCGGAGTGATCGACATGGCGTTATTGAGCGTCATCCGACGCTGGCGATTTCCGGGATCATTACTCGATCCGGGAGATATCGCGGCGGACGGGTCTATCGCGGAACACGATCCGCAAATACCTGCGCTCGGACAGCGGTCGAGCCGAAGTTCAAGGTCCCTGACCGGCCGAGCAAGCTGGACCCCTACGCCGACAAGCTGTCGCAGATGGCTGCGGCAGGAGGCCGGGAAGTCGCGCAAGCAGAAGCGGACGGTCAAGCAGCTGCACGCCGACCTGACGGCGCTGGGCTATGACGGCTCTTATGGCCGCGTGGCCGCCTTCGTCCGCGACTGGAAGGCGGAGCGGCAGCGCGAGCAGCAGACCAGCGGCCGCGGCACCTTTGTGCCGCTGGTGTTCTCGCCCGGGCGAAGCGTTCCAGTTCGACTGGAGCGAGGACTGGGCGATCCTCGCGGGCGAGCGGACCAAGCTGCAGGTCGCCCACTTCAAGCTGTCGCACAGCCGGGCCTTTATCGTCCGGGCCTATCCGCTGCAGACCCATGAGATGCTGTTCGACGCCCATAACCACGCCTTCCGCGTGCTGGGCGGCGTGCCGCGGCGGGCATCTACGACAACATGCGCACCGCCGTCGACCGGATCGGCGCGGCAAGGAGCGCCAGGTCAACGCCCGCTTCCGGCCATGGCCAGCCACTACCTGTTCGAGGCCGAGTTCTGCAATCCGGCGTCCGGCTGGGAGAAGGGGCAGATCGAGAAGAACGTCCAGGATGCCCGGCATCGGCTGTGGCAGCCGCATGCCGAGCTTCCCGATCCCTGGCGGCGCTGAACGCCTGGCTGGAGGAGCGCTGCCGTCGAGCTGTGGGCGGCAGATCCCGCACGGCTCGCAGCCCGGCACCATCGCCGACGTCCTGGCGCGAAGAAGCGCAGCCTGATGCCGCTTGCCCGGCCGTTCGACGGCTTTGTCGAACACGCCAAGCGTGTCTCGCCGACCTGCCTGATCCACTCTGGAGCGCAATCGCTACAGCGTGCCGGCCTCCTTCGCCAATCGGCCGGTCAGCGTGCGGGTCTATCCCGAGCGCATTGTCGTCGCCGCCGAGGGGCAGATCCTCTGCGAACACGCGCGGATCATCGACCGCTCCCACGACCGATGCAGGCCGCAACGGTCTATGACTGGCGGCACTATCTGGCGGTCATCCAGCGCAAGCCGGGCGCGCTGCGCAACGGCGCGCCCTTTGCCGAACTGCCGGCGGCCTTCCGGGCTCTGCAACAGCCATGCTCAAGCGCCGGGCGGCGACCGGGAGATGGTCGAGATCCTGGCCCTGGTTCTGCAACATGACGAGCAGGCCGTGCTCGCGCGCCGTCGAACTGGCGCTGGAGGCCGGCGCGCCGACCAAGACGCATATCCTGAACCTTCTGCACCGGCTGGTCGACGGCAAGCCGACAAGGCGCCGCCGGTGAAGCCGCCCAGGCGCTGACGCTGGCCACCGAACCGCAGGCCAACGTCGAGCGCTACGACGCCCTGCGCGAAGCTCGGGAGGCGCGCCATGCGTCATGACCCCGCCAGCCGCCGCCGTCGTCATCATGCTGCGCAGCCTCAAGATGCATGGCATGGCCCAGGCCGTCGGCGAGCTGATCGAGCAAGGCTCCCCGGCCTTCGAAACCGCGCGTGCCGATCCTGTCCCAGCTGCTGAAGGCCGAGACAGCCGAGCGCGAGGTCAGATCGATCGCCTACCAGATCAAGGCCGCCCGCTTCCCGGCCTATCAAGGATCTGGCCGGCTTCGACTTCGCCACCAGCGAGGTCAACGAGGCGCTGGTGCGCCAACTGCATCGCTGCGAGTTCATGGAGGGCGCCCACAACGTCGTCCTGATCGGCGGCCCAGGCACCGGCAAGACGCATCTCGCCACGGCGATCGGCGTCCAGGCCATCGAGCATCACCGCAAGACGCGTTCGCTTCTTCTCCACCGTCGAACTCGTCAACGCGCTCGAACAGGAAAAGCTCAGGGCAAGCCTGGGCAGATCGCGGCGCGGCTCACCCACGCCGATCTCGTCATCCTCGATGAGCTTGGCTATCTGCCGTTCAGCGCCTCCGGCGGCGCCTTGCTCTTCCATCTGCTCAGCAAGCTCTACGAGCGCACCAGCGTCATCATCACCACCAACCTGAGCTTCGGCGAATGGGCCGGCGTGTTCGGCGACGCCAAGATGACGACGGCGCTGCTCGACCGCCTCACCCATCGCTGCCACATCCTCGAAACCGGAAACGACAGCTTCCGCTTCAAAAACAGCTCGGCGAAAGCCGCAAAGCCCACCAAGGAGAAGTCTCGAAACTTGACGAACGCCTGACCCAAAAACCATCATCAAGCCGGGTCAGTTCTCAATGGAAATCCCGGGTCAAATCTCGGCGGAAATCGACACAATACGACCGGCAGCGCGCCGGTCTCGGAAACGCGACACCTTGGACTGGTCCTGGCCGCCCTCGGCACGGGCGCCTTGACGATCGCCTGCGTGCAGCATTGGCGGTACACGAGGCGGCTGACGCATGGTCAGAACATGGCGCCCACGGATCTGACGCTGGCGGTCGCATCGCTCGTTGTCTGCCTCGGAATTTTTATCCTAGGGGGCCTGCTCCTCAGGCTCGGCCCCTTCGCTTGATGCGAGCCATGCGCTCCGCCATGAGCCACCCGCGCCCAGCCGGTCCTTCGGGAGCGGTCGCTCCTGGCGCCCTCCCGCGGTACCGGAGCGAGCGGAAACGGCAGGAATGAGCCCGATAGGACGCGCTGGGCAAACCGTCCGGCGGCGTCCGCTATGTGCGCGCAGCGGACCGCCGGATTCGACGTAAAGCACCCGTCGCGGATCGCGGCCGTTGACGCCTCAATAAGGGCCGAGAGCGCACGTCCAAGGGTCGACTTGGCAAGGACCGCAGCTTGCGCCAAAGCCGCTGTTCATTGCGAGCGCGAAATAGGCCCCACCGCCCGAAGCACGCATTCGCGTGGAGCCTCAGCCGACCGTCGCGAAGGGCGGGTAGTAGGTGACACGTGCTGAAGGGGCCATGAGCAGCCGATCCGTTGAGCTGCGACGGCTCATTCGATCACCTCGTTGGCGGCGACGCTGGGCCTCGCAATGCCTGATAACCAACCCGCGCATCGGTCATTGCTCCGGCAGGCCAGCCTTGCGCAAGCCTTCGACCATGCGGGCGATTTGCGCGGTGAAGACCGGGTTGTCGGAGAAGGTCGCGGCCGTGTCTGTATACATTTTGGCCGTAAGGCCTGGCTTCACCTTCAGAAGGTCGGTGAGGGCGGCCTTTGCTTCGCCGTCGCGGCCGAGCCAGGCGTTGGCGAAGACGAGGTCGGCGTAGGGATACCAGACGTAGGGAGCGCCCTGGACGGCGCGCCGACAATGTTCAATGGCCTCACTCCACTGTGCGAGGTGGGTGTGCAGGTGGCAGATGTCGAATTCCCAGAATGGCAGCGCTGGATCTCGCGGGCTGAGCTTCATCGCGGTCTCAACGCCGGAGAACCCGTCCTCCGCTTGTCCGAGATACAGGCGCGAGTTGCCTGCTTCGGCGTGAGCGATCGCCAGATTCGGGTTGAGGTCGCGCGCTGTCTCGGCCTCCGCGATCGCGGCTGACCACTGCCGCTCCTTCGGCGTCTTCTGCCCCGTTACGATCATCGACTTGATGACCAGCTCCTTGACGAGGTGCGCAATGGCGCTGCCTGGCTCCGCCGCCAGCGCCTGGTCAGCGAGCGGCTCCGCCCGGCTCATGTCGCCTTTCGGGTCGTCACTCCAGCCGAAAACCACTCGGTCGGCGAGCGCGCTGGCCAGACCGATTTGCGCGCGCACGAGGCCGGGATCGAGCGTCAGCGCCTGCTCGTAGAGCGCGACGGCCTCCTTGTTGCTCTTGGGGCTGTACTGCTGTTCCGCGGCAAAGGCGCGCATCGAAAGATCCATCGCGTCGGGATTGTCGGACCTTTCGCGTGCGGCGCGAAGGGCTTCCGCGCGACTTAGCGCAATGCCGAGGGCGTTCGCGAGCTTCGACACGACGTCCACCTGCATCCGTCCGAGGGCCGAACGCTGACCTTCAAAGCGATCCGCCCAGACATGCGCGCCCGTGTCAGCGGAGATAAGCTGCGCGTTGATCGCGACCTCTTCGCCCGAGCGCCGCACGCTGCCCTCGAGCACGTAACGAACGCCGAGCTCGCGCCCGATCTCCTTGGCGTCGACCGACTTGCCCTTGTAGGTGAAGGCGGTGTTGCGCGCGATGACGAAGCTGCCCTCGATATGCGACAGATCGGTCGTCAGGTCGTCGGTGATCGCGTCGGCGAAATAGTCCTGCCCCGGATCGCCGCTGAGGTTGGCGAACGGCAGGACGACGACCGAAAGATGCGGCGCCCCTCCCGGTGCGCCGGCGGTTCTGCTGGAAAGACCTGAGCGCCACGCATAGGCGCCGACGGCGAGCGCGACCACGGCGAGCACAGCCGCGACCGCGGGCCAGCCTCCAAGCTGGCTCTTATGCGGCCGCGCCGGACCTGCGGCCGCCTTTCCGGGTGTGCCAGGGACGCCGACCTCGACCGAGTAGAATTCGGACCGGCTCGGCGATGTTCTTGAGCTGCGTCGCGCCGAGATCGCTGACCTTGAGATCGAGCCGCTGCTTCACCTGCCGGTATGCGTCTTCGGAGAGGCAGATTGCGCCGGGCTTGGCGACCCCCTCGAGCCGGGCGGCGATGTTGACACCGTCGCCCATCAGGTCGCCGTCGCTCTCTTCGACCACGTCCCCAACATGGATGCCGACCCGGAACTGAATTCGCCTGTCCTCAGGCACGCCGGCGTTGCGTTCAACGAGGCCGTTCTGCACCTCGATCGCACAGCGCACCGCGTCCACCACGCTGCGGAACTCTACGATGCTGCCGTCGCCGGTGCGCTTAACGATGCGGCCATTGTGTGCAGCGATGGCGGGATCAATCAGGTCGCTGCGAAGGCCCCTGAGCCGCGCAAGCGTCCGGTCCTCATCGGCGCCGGCGAGACGGCTATAACCGACGACATCAGCGACCAAGATCGCCGCAAGTTTGCGCGTTTCGCTCATCGCGCCCCTCGTCGGGTAACGAGGTTAACCCAAATGTCAGCTCCTGTCTGCCTGTTGCAGACTTAAAGGACCGCTCATGTGCGCAATCCTTCCGTCCTGGCCCCGATCTACGAGGTCCGCAATGGATCGATTGCGCCATCTCGCCAAGCCGGCCGGAAACGCCCGCTGTGTGCGCGAAGCGGACCATTGCGTGCGCCGGCGTGAGGGGACGGATGGCACTGCAGGAGCCGCCGACCGTGGTCGTGCGCTCGGTGTCACCGAGATGCGGCCTTTCATTGCCAATCCTTATCCGGCGGAGGGATCGTCGTCCGGGACCAACGTCCAAATTCGCTTAGCGTCTCGGTCGCATGGTCGTGAACCCACGGCCCTTCGCCGCGCGGGGGTTCGCCCCTTTGCAGGGCCTTATCGCTCTCCTTTTCCGGCCGGACGTACCCCAGGACTTGCGCCAGTAGGCTGTTGTCCGCCGGAGGCAGCGCCGCCCCTCCGGTCAGGCCCCGCTGGTACAGGTCCGCCGCCGCCTGCGCGCTCCGGGCCAGGTTCGCCGCCGCCGCCCCGCCGCCGGCGGGCTCATTCCCGGCCGCGCCGCCAGCGCCCGGAAGTGATCCCTCTCCGCCAGGCGCCCGCGCCAGCTTCTGCTGCGGGCTCGGCTCCGGCGGCTCCGCGTTCGGCTGCGATTTCTTGTCCGGCTCGCTCATGTTCTGCCCCGGTCCCCTGATGCTCGACAAACGCCGTCGCCCTTCGACAAGTTGACATAAGACACATGCACGGCGTAGATCAATCTGTTCTCCTGCGGGAGGGGGCGTTGCGAAGTCAGATTTTCATTGCCTTGGCGCTAGCGTTCGCAGGATTCGCGCTCACGCTCGAGGGCTGTAGCATGACGTTGCCGGTCGAGGGGCAATCCGCTGATGGTGCCGAAACATTCAAGGGCACAGCGACGGGATACTCAGATGGCGGCGGGAATCTGACTATCGCGAGCAATACCGGCCTCTCTTGCTCTGGCACGTTCGTTTACGTCACCCCGCGCCAAGGAAGCGGGACAATCCAATGCTCGAACGGGCAAAGCGGGTCTTTCAACTTCGTGTCGACCGGATCCCGCGGCACCGGGACGGGCAAAATCGGAGATCGGCCTTTCACTTTTTCCTTTGGCTGAGCCGTTGGGAAATACGGGATGCGGACTTGCTTCGTTGTTGCTTCGTCCGCCGCGCTCCTGCTCGTGGCGTGTACGACGACCCAGCAGGCCGCTGACGTCCTCAAGTCAAGGTGGGACGGCCAACCAGCGGATCAGTTCTTCCTCGCCAACGGGCCGCCTGCCGCATCCTACGACATGATGGACGGCGGCAAGATTTACACCTGGGTAGGCGGCAGAATGAACATCCCGTTGCCCGGCTCGGCCGTAACGACAACCACGGTGGTCGGCTCAACCGCCATCTCGAACACTTCCTACGATGCCGGCGGCGAGATGCGCCTCGGCTGCAAGGTGCAGATCGTAACAGACCGAGCCGGGATGATCTCGGCGATCAGGCCGACCGGCGATACGTTCGGATTCTGGCAGACCTCTCGCTGCGCCGAAATCTTCGGAACGCAGTAGGGGAACCGCTTGGCTCAAGTTCGCGCCGCATCCGGCGATCGGCTAACGCCGGTCAGGGGTTGAGGACGTCGGGCCCTTCGTCGGTGTAGAGGAGGTCTTGGGTCTCGAGGAACCCGCCTTCCTCTGGGGCGGGCTCTGCTCGCCGCCGCGTGCGCTAGGGCGTGTCGACATTCGGCGCGACCGGCGTCACGCCGCAGCCGGCGAGCGACAGGGCCACAAGTCCGGCGATGGCCAATCGCGCTCTTGAACTCAGGATCATGGTCACGGGGCTCCCTTCTCGAAGCGGGAGCCTCGCTGCCCACGGCGCGAACGAGAACGGGACGTTGAAATTTTTCTTATCAGTCTGACTTTGAAGCCAGGTCGGTAGCAGGGCGCCTACGCTTGGCAGGTCGACGTTTGGTTTTGGACCAACGGGTCGTTCTCTTCACCGCGGACAGCGTCAAGGCCCCGAGGGCCGGGGGACGTCCGGACTCGGACGCTTTTTTGGGCCGGATTTGGGCGTTCGAAGCCGCACCAAGAGCGGCCGCATGGCCGGGGAAGCAGTCAATCCGGAATGCGACACAGCGGGCAACCGGGTACCTAAGAAAATTTGCGCGATGCTCGCGCTCACTTGTCGACGATTTCGATCGCCTGTTCGAGCGCAGCGGGCGAAACCCGCATCAAGCCGGTGTATGGCAGGCCAAGTTCGAGGATGAGGAAGATCGCGAAGGCGATCGACACCGCTCCGAACGCCAGCGCCGAAAGCACGAGCGAGTTGCTCTCGGCGAACAGGCCGATGCCGAAAAACAGCGCGACCGTCCAAAACACCAGAATCGCGATAAGAACCCACGATACCGGCGGACTCGCGACTTGCAGGGACATTAGCAGACGCGATTGCTCGACCATGCTGTTGTACTGGTTCGCCGCCGCCAAAGCCTGCTTCTGCGCCTCCGTTTTCGGCTGAAGCGTCGCGAGAAAATCATCCATCGTCTGCGCGCTGGCAAGCGGCACCGCCGCGGAGAGCAAATTGGGGTCGGTCTCTCCGCCTCCCCAGAATGTCTCATAGCCTTTGACGATGCCCGCCTTGAGCTTGTCCCGCGCCGGCTTGGTCTCCGGCCCATATTGCGCGAGCGCCTGATCGAGCCGGAGAATCTGGGCGGAAAAGCCCTCCAGTTCGGTCTTCTGGGTCGAGAAATAGGCAAAACTGACGCCGATCAGCGTTCCCAGAACCAGCGCCAGGAGAAGGCTGACCAGGCCCGCCACTTGGCCGACGACGCCACGCGATTGGTCCGTCTTGTGCTGAGCGGCCAGCCGCTTTTGCATGTGCAGCCCGGCATAGCCGGCCGCCATGATCAGTATGAAAATGATGATGGATGTAACCAGGACCGTCATAGGTCAGACCCTCCCATTCTTGTCGACCACGAAACGGAGTGCGTGCGAGGAGCAGAAGAAGTCGCGCGCGGACCATCCGTTTTGACTTGCAATTGATTGGCTTTTTTAATGTCGTCCGGTGTGATCCCGGAATTACTGGTTGGCGATGATCCTGATCGGCGCCCCGAGCAGCGTGATTGGCAGCGCCACAACCGCCCCGAGGGAGCCCTGCGTGGCTCCTCCGGACAAGTCAGAAGCGCGGGGATTTGCAGCGATCCCCTGTGCGAGAACGCTGCGCAGCTGGGGCGCGACGGCCGCGAGCTGATCGAATTTGTCGTGGTTGGTGGAGTCGTTGGCCTTGACGTCCGTGAGGTCGATCACAGTGGCGCCCAGCGCAGCCAGTTCCGCCGTGTCGGGGTTGTCGCCGACCCGGGTGACGCCGCCGCCGATGGTCCTGGAGAGCCACAGCGCCTTATCGTCCTTGGAGAGCACGATGTAGAACGGCTTCTGCGGCTTGCCGAAGCGCCGCATCTGCGACTTGAACACGTCGATGTCGATATCGGGCGCCGCGAGAAATACGTAACCGAGTTTGCTCACGTGATCGAGGTTGCCGGAAATCTTGATCTGGCGGAACGCCTCGACCGTCACCCAGTTGCCCATCGAGTGAGCGAGCACATTGACCTCTTCGGCGTTGCTGGCCAGGAGGAGGCGCAGCGTGTGCTCGAGTTCGTCCCGGGCCGCGGTGGCGCTGTTGGTGTCGTAGACATAGGCGGTGGCTTTGCCGCGCGACGCCCAGGTGAACAGCACCGGCACGGCCGGCGACTCTGAAATCGTGAGCGATCTGGGTCAGCCGATAGAGCCCCTCCGCGAACATCGTATTGAAGCCGTGGATAAATAGGAGGACCTTGCGCTTTCCCGGCGAGCGTTTGGCGAGTTCGCGGTTCAGCGCTTGGACGAACGCCTTGTCGCCGTCGAGATAGTCTTCGCTGCGCACGACGAAATCGGCGTTGGGATCGCCCGGTGGCGTGTTCGCCCATTCGATCTCGCTTTCCTTATGCGTCGGCGGGACCGAGACCGTTATTTCGGCATAGTCGACGGCGCTGGCTCTCTCGCCATTGAAAAGCGTGCCCGGACGAGGATCGCGCTCGCGCGTTGTTGCGACAAGCAAGGTGTGGTCAACGGCGCCAGGAGACGTCACGGCCACCGGGCTAAGGAAGCCGCTCTCAGGCCGGGACGCGCAGGCCACCAACGACGTAGCTACCAGCGATATCGCCAGGATGGAAAGCGATCGCCCGAACGATCTTGAGAGCCCCGAAACGACCGCCCGCGCAACCACGCAACTCACCTGTCTGCCTGCGTACCTGATGGTCTTGGAGCCAGCCCGAACCGTCACCGGCCTTCTTAGTGGGTCGCCCTCTCGCTGGAAATTGAAATTGCGACGCAGGCTCGTTTCCCGCTGAACTGTGCCTTTAGCGCCACGGGATGCGCCGCCCGTTCGACGACAGAAGGCCGTCCTGGTTGCACCTCCACCGGCGCAATTCTCAACGACCTGGCGACGGCGCTCGCCTTCGCGCTCCAATTCGAGGGCCGCAAGCGCGTGCACAGCGCCGATGAGATCATGGCCGCGATCGTGGCGAAACGCCTTGTCGCTCACCTCGAGCGCGCGGGCTTCGTTGAAGCGGCCGGCCGCGATCGGCGCCGTGGCGCTCGGGCGAGGGGCTGAGGGGCGATAGGACGAAACGGGGTCCGCTGGGTCCGCCGTGGGTCCGATGACGAAAAGAGCAAGTCGGCCACTAGGCGAGCGACCACTCGAAAACCCTTTATTTTCAACGAGTAAGACTGGCGCGCCCGAAGAGATTCGAACTCCTGACCCCCAAATTGTAGATTGAGGCTGGCGACCTGTACGAAACCGAACCGGCGGTCTCCGGCGACTGCAGCTCGATCGTGTTTTTGATGCTGACGGTCTTTTTTCGGCCGGGCAAAGCTAGCGGCGCGGCCGATGAAGGTCGACGGAATCTTCCGATCGATAGCGATGGTTGTCGAAGCCTCAAAGATTTGGAATTGTGCAATTTTCGTTATAAATCCAAGAGCGTAGGAATTCGTCGGATCGTCTGTCGGAACTTATCTGCAGGCAGAAATATTTTCCTCGCTGAAACAATCACTTACGAGCAGTTGAAACCATCGAGTGGGAGTGATCTAAGGTCGTTTCAGACCATCTCGCTCCGTGCCAGAACTCGCTCCATCCCTTTGACGAACAACAATTATTTTTCCCACCCCGTATCGCTGCATGTCACCCCAACCTGGCCACTTTGTTGGTACCGATGTTGGTATGGCGCAGGATGGTCGAGAAATGGGCTTTCGGTACCAACAGCCCCTCTTGATGGTATCCGATCGCCCCCTGACCGGATGCGGATTTATGGGCGATCTCACTGATAAAGAACTGAAAAACCTCAAGCCGAGGGCCAAGCTCTACAAGGTGACCGATCGTGACGGGATGTACGCGGCCGTCACTCCGACCGGGGTCATATCGTTCCGATACCAGTACCGGGTGAACGGGCGGCAGGAGGTGTTGACCATCGGCCGATATAGCGCCGAGGCGGCGCGCAGGCTGACACGGGCGCCCGACGCGCTGGAATACGGAATGGACGTGTCGCTTGCGGAGGCGAGGACGCTGCTGGCGCGCGCCCGGCGTCAGGTCGAGCGGGGCGAGTCGCCGTCGAAAGCCAAGGTGGAGAAGCGCACCGCTTCAGCCGAGGCGTGGACGTTCGGCGGATGGGCGGAAGCCTATTTCAAGCACAAGGCCGATCCCAAGTCGGGGGCGGAGAAGCTGGCCGACAGCACCCTGGAGATGCGCCGATCGGTCTATGATCGCGCCATTGCCGGAGAGTTGTCGAAGCTCAAGCTGGGAGAAGTGACGCCGCAACGCCTCAAACATCTCTGCGACGAGGTTAAGGAGAAGCGCGGGCCTGCCGTCGCCGTGCATGTCCGCGAGGTCGTGTTGCTGATCTTCCGCCATGCCCAGGGAAGCGGGCTGGATGTGAGTAACCCGGCCGAGTCGATCCGCACCAGCGCCATCGCCACGTTCGAGCCGCGCGAGCGCGCCCTGTCTCCGTCCGAAGTCCGCGCGGTCCTGACGGCTCTGGATCATGTGGCCGCGGCGCCCACGCTGCGCTCCGCGGTGAAGTTTGTCCTGCTGACCGGCGTTCGCAAGTCGGAGTTCATCGACGCCACATGGAAGGAAATCGACTTCGCCGCCGCGCGCTGGACGATCCCGGCCGAGCGCATGAAGGCTCGGCAAGGCGCATGTCGTCCCGCTGAGCGATCAGGCTCTCGACATTCTGACGGCGTTCCGCACCATGTTCGGCGTCAGCCGATACCTGCATCCCGGCCGATACGACGGCGATACGCCCATAAGCAACGCCACGCTCAACCGCGTGATCGACACGGCTGTGGAGCGCATCCGCGAAAATGACCCGGAATTTCAAAGCTTCGGTGTTCACGACTTGCGCCGCACGTTTTCGACTGGCTTAAATCGCGCCAAGTTCGATGATCGCTGGATCGAGATGAGCTTGGCTCACGCGCCTCGGAATCGGATCGCGGCCATCTACAACGTGAACCGCTACCTCGCCGAGCGGAAGATCATGCTTCAGTGCTGGGCTGATATGCTCGACGCTTGGGTGAAGGGCGAATCCGCAAAAGACCTCATCGCCGACGCGAAGCAACGTGCCGCCGAGGCCCACGACGACGAGCTGGACGACGATCTCTGAACTACGTGCGGCTCGCGTCCATTCTGTCTCCTCGTCGACCATTTCATTGGTGGCTCGCCAGCCGGCGGGATCGGCGATCCAGCGGTCGATGTCGGATTCCCTCCATCCGGCGCCGTTGACGCTGATCTTGAACCGGGCGGGGAACGTGCCCTCGGCGATCTTGCGGTAGATGGTGGACCGGGACAGGCCGGTACGGGCGAGAACGGTTTTCATGCGGACGATACGGTCTGGTGCAAGCATGGTTGCGCTGCCTCCTGCAGGGTGTCACTGACGATTGCAGAGACCAGACAGAGCGATGATTTGTTGTTGTGCAATAGATATTTAGCGGTCGTAGTGGTATGGCGTAGACGCGGCCGAAAATAGGATAGTTCTACAGTCCAATACCCCGACCTCTGCCGAGGTCGATGCCGTGATTGAAGGCGAGTTCCAGCCCAAGTCGGCGGCCCGAGTCGATCCCGATGCCGAGGTCTCGCTTGCGGCCCTCGAGGATAAATTCAAGCTGCGGATCGCGTTCGAGGCTTTTCGCCATGTCGCTCATCGCCGACCGCGTGGACTTGTAACCGGACATGTCGCCTGCTTGGTACTGGTGCTGGCTGGCGCGGTCGAGGCTCCGCCAACGCTCCACGAAGCGATCCGCACGAGTCTGCGGATCGGTGCGCAGCTCTGTTTCGAGCTGAAGGGCGCGGATGGCGCGGTTGACCCGGCCCGTCGCCGCCTCCTGGGCAAGTTCCGGGTTCTTCTTGTAGGCGGCTTCGGCGTCGTGCGAGCCGTAGGGCCGCACCTCCTCGAAGGCTCTTGCGGGCTTCCTGCAATTCCTCCACCTGCTCCGGGCTGGCCCTGCCGCCCTGTTCCTGAATCTCGAAGATCGCATACACGGCGCGGGCATGACGGAAGAGCACCTTGGTGCGGGCCTTGCCAACGCCTCTTCCGGGTCCTCCGCCATTCCCCCTTTCCGGCGCCGTCCATGTCCCGACTCCTGCCCGCCTTCGGCAGGCCGGCGCAGGCCGTCGAACATGCCGCGCACCTTCTCGGGCACACCTTCTCGACGATCTCGACACTCGCTCCACGCTCGCGGAAGCTGATTCCGCGCCGCTCGGCATAGCCCTGCGCCGGATCGGCGCGCTCGTAATCCGTCGCCATATCCTTGGCCCGGTCCCGCGACAGGGTGCGGACAAGCCTGGTCCTCGTCGGCGAAGTCATCGCGGCCATAATGCAGGTCCATGCCGTCGCGATGGCGCGACAGGGCGACATAGCTGCCGTGGGCGTCCAGGCCCGGCGTCGCCAGAACATGGGTGCGGTCCACCGTCATCCCCTGCGCCTTATGGATGGTCGCGGCATAGCCGTGGTCGATGCGGTCGTAATCCTTTAGGTCGAACGAGACGCTGCGCCGGTCGTCGGTGCGCACGGACATGGATCGTTCGCTGACCTCTCGACGGTCCCGAGCGTGCCGTTCTTCACACCAAGGCCGCGCTCATTCTGAAGGAACATGACGCGATCTCCGCTGGCGAAACTGCGCACGCCGCGTTCGACGACCAGGCGAACATCATCGCCCAGATCACCGGCGGCCCGCATTCGCGCGCGGGCGGTTTCATTCAGCGCGCGCACCTCGTCGTTGGTGTGGGTGAGGATGATGCGGCTCTTGTCGGGCGAAACCTGCCGATCGCGATCCCAGCGGTCGATCAGATCTTCGCGCGCCTGCTCGCGCGTCTGCGCGGCATGGACCATGCCGTGACCGCCATACGCATGCACCGCATCGCCGATTCGGCCGGTCGCAAGTTTGCGCGTGGCGTCCCGCTGCCAGCCCTCTCGCTGGCGGCGCACTTCGCCGATGTCCGCCCCGCCGTGGCGTTCGTGAATGGAGCGGAACGCCGCGCCCGCCTCGATGGATTGCAACTGCTGCGGATCGCCGACCAGAACCACCTTGGCGCCGGCCTCGGCGGCATGGGACAACACCCGCTCCAACTGGCGCGTGCCGACCATGCCCGCCTCGTCGATGACCAGCACGTCGCGGGAAGTGAGCACGTCGCGGCCCTGTCCCCAGCCATATTCCATGCTGGCGATGGTGCGCGACGCGATGCCCGAGCCACTTTCCAGATTCTCGGCGGCGATGCCGGACAGCGCCACGCCACGGACCTGGTAGCCCGCCGCTTCCCAGGCTTCGCGCGCCACGCCCAGCATCGCGCTTTTTCCCGTCCCGGCATAGCCGACGACGATGCCGAGATCGCGTCCGTCCGTGACATGCGCCAGCGCGTCGGCCTGCTCGCCGCGACAGAACAAGACCGCGCGCTTCCGCGAGCACCAGCGCCGCTTCGCGGTCCGCATCACCCACGCCATGGCGTTCCGTCGCGGCCATGATTTCGGCGGCTCGGTGCAGCCGCTGCTCGGCCTCGATCATCTCGCGGGTGGTGAAGCGGTCCTCTCCGCGTCCGTCCCCGCCGAGTGCGACCAGCTCGGGCGCGCTCCGCAACGCGCCCATGACCGCGTTGAACTGCTCGATCCCGTCGCTGTGGCGATGCGCGAACATCGCCATGTCGCGGCGGGTGAAGGTCGATTGCTGGTGGGTGATCGCGTCCAGCGCCACCGACGGATCGGCGATGATCCGCGCGCCATTGTCGCGCGCGATCTCGCGGTGCATTTCCGCGCGGTCGCGGCCTCCAACCCTTCGCCCTCCATGCGGTGCGGCGGGCGCACCGATCTGGCGTTTGTGGCTCAAGGCCGATGCCCTGGGCCTCCAGGCTGCGATGGTCGATGCGCGCGTCGATGTCGAGTTCGGCCAGGCGCTCGTTGGCCAGCTCCGCCCAGCGTTCGCGCCAACGCTCCACCATCTCGGTGCGGTTCCAGTCCCGCACCTTTGGGCCGAAGCCGTTCTCGTCCACGGATCGCATGGTCAGCATGACATGGGCGTGGGGCTTGGCCGTCCCGTCCTCGGCCATTTCCCAATGCACATTGAGGTCGGCGATCATGCCCCGATCGACGAACTCGGACTGGACGAAGTCGCGGGCGAGTTCGATGCCCTGCGCTTGCGTCATTTCGCGCGGCAGGGCGAACTCCACCTCGCGGGCAAGCTGGGCGTCCTTCCTGACCTCGAACGCCTCGACATCGTTCCAGAGCCGTTCGCGGTCGCTCCAAGCTTCGGGCGCATTCTCCGGCAGCATGACCTCGGAATGGACGACGCCGCGCTTGGCGGAGAAATCGTGGCTGCGTTCAAGCCGTTCGTCGCGCAGCCGCGACGCCGAGCGGTAGGCGGCTGACGCCACCGCGCTGGAGCCGGCCTTGCGGCCGATGACCTTGACGTGAAGATGATAGATCGCCATCGCGACCAGATCATCAGCACGGCGAAGCGCACGTCGGAACGACGTATAAGCGCGCCCTCCCTCGAAAAAATTCTCGGGAGGGACCACGCCGTCCCCGACTGTCCCGGCAACCTTACAGCATTCCGACACGGGCTCGAACTATCATGTCTCCATCGACGGCTTATGGAGAACGTGATGCGCAAGCCACGGGACCTCGACGCGAAACTGAAGTCGCTGGAAGCCAAGGCGCGCGACCTCAAGAGTCGCAAGGTGAAGCAGCTTGGCGAGCTGGTGATCGCCACCGGAGCGGACGCGCTCAGCACTGACGAACTGGCGGGCGCGCTGATCGTGCTGGCCGAAACCAACGATGCCGGAAAGAGGCAGGCGTGGGCGAAGCGCGGTGGCCGTGTTCTTTCAGGGCCGGTCGCGGCGAACTGCATCGGCGCCTGAGCGCGACACAGACCGCGCTACGGCGCGATCGGGGGGCGTGCAACCGGCAACAGGCGACGGCGGCACGGCATGAAATGCGCGTGTGGCAGATCGAGCGCCGCAAGCGTACGCGGCATCTGATCGAGCTTGGTGGACTCGTCGTCAAAGCCGGAATTGTGGACCTGATCGGCGATGACCGTGTCACCATTTACGGTGCGCTGTTTGGATTGCCCACAAGCTCGAGAGCGAGAGCGGCGAACATGCACGAGCGCTATGGGCCGCGCAGGGGAAGCAGGCGTTCGAGCATGACCGGAAAGAAACGAAGGCAGAGAGCCGTGCCGTCTCAGAGGACACAGGATGAGGGTAACCGATGGCGGGCGGCGCGGAGACATCAATGTCGCGGCGCGGCACGCCATCGCCAGCACTCACGTAGCCGCGTAAGTTACACGCCGCCCCGGCTCCATGGAGCCGTGTCGGAGGAGGCGCTTACCGCTCCCGATGCCGTTTTTCAAAAGCCGCTTCGCGCCCGTTCTAGCCACGAACTGATCGCACCAGAATCCCGTTGATGTAGCTCCAACCCACCTACCGAGACTGCGCCTTTGCACGTCGATCTGCTGACCCACAAGCAAGCCCGGACGCGTCAGTTCTGCCGGTTGCAGACCTTGCTGATCAGCGCTCAGTAAGCGCCTGTAACCGGCTGTTGCGGCTGTGGAAGCCGTGCGCCAAGAAGGGCCCTTCCTGGACCTGGTCGTGAAAGCGACAGTTCGACCCTTAGCCGCCCTTGCCGGTTCAACGGGAACGCGCACTGAACCTCGGAAAGCCGCCGGTCGCTGAAACTGACAGACGCGCCACTTGTGCGCTTTCAGCCACTGGGTGGGCGACGGCGGGACTGCCCACACAGCGGCCACTGTCGATAGCGAATTAAGTTGTCCGGTTTTGATAGCACATCAATTGTCCGCTTCTTCTGTTTCTGTTCTCCTGTGGGGATGTGGGCGAGGCGAAGCGTCGTCCACATGTCCACAGGCTGCGCCGCCGAGCGGATTTAGGCGGCGCGAAGCATCTGTTTGAGCAGTCCTTTTTCGTCGTAGCGGCCGATGCATCTTGGCCCGTGGAAGAGGGCGTGGGAGCCGTCGGGGTAGGCGTGGACCCGAACCCGCGCCCTGACGAAATGCGGGCGCATCGGGGTTTCAGGGATTTGGAGCTTGAGCGTCCGATAGGAGACGCAATTGTCGTTGCCGACCTGCCGCTCCTCCTGCACGCACAGGATCTCGTCGAGGTCGACGCCCGGGATCGGGGTGAAGGCCGAGCCTTCGCCGGTCGGCTCGATGGCGAAGCGCGCGTTGTAGGCGGGCCGGTAGAGGTCGCGGATGAAAGCGTTGGCCGCCTCGACAGTCGTGATCCCGGCGAGCTTGAGCTCCTTGACCAGACGATCCTGAAGCGTGTGGAAAGCCCGTTCCGAACGACCGCGCGCCTGCGGCGAGAATGCGCCGATGTGCTCGACCCCAAGCTGCTTGAGCGCCCGGCCGACCTGCGTGGGATGGTCCCGGTCGATCTCGCCCGCCTTCGAGGTCTGGAAGTAGTGGCTGCCGCGGTCGGTGTAGAGGCTCATCGGCAGGCCGTGCTCCGAGAAAACCTCTTTCAGCGCCCGCAAGGTCGAGTGCGTGCCTTCCTCTTCCACGAGAAAGGCCGAGTAGATCGCGCCGGTCGCGTCGTCGAGCGTCACGATCAGATCGAGCGCCGGCTGGCCCTCGAGCCAGGCATGCCGCGAGCCGTCCTGATGCAGCATCATCCCCGGCAGCGGACGCCGCTCGCGCTTCCTGCGATGCGCCCCCTTGCGCGGCGCCTTCGCCACGACCCCCTTCCACTGCAGATGCAGCTTCAGCCATGTGTAGCCCCAGCCGAAGCCGTGGTCCTTCACCAGATGCTCGTGGAAGTGCTTGACCGTGAAGCCCTGGTAGCGCTCGCGGTAGAGCCGCTCCACTTCCTCCGCGCGGTCGACCGGAACCCGCTTGCCGGACGCCTTGCCAAGCCGTCGATCGAGCAGGCCGGCCTCACCCTCCTCGTCGTAGCGGCGCGTCCATCGCCGAAAGGTCCGGACGTCGACCCCGAGCAACTCCGCCGCCTCCTCCTGATTGAGCTCCGCCGATTCCCAACGGTGAAAAAATTTAAAAACATCGCCATCCGCACACCCTGAAGGGCTCCCGTCCGGCGCATCCCGACCCCAAAGGGCCGCGAAGCTACCGGACAGATCGTGCGCTACCAAAACCGGACATATCGTCTGCTACCGACACCCACACAGCGGCCACTCGCCGACGGTTTGGCGAACGAGTAATATGCGTTCCGTTGCTGCCGTTCATGCTGATCGCGGAACCCGACTCCCGGGACCCGTCCTCGCAGTCGCTACTTCTGGACGAGCGGGCACGTCGAGCCCGCGAGCTTTCCGAAAGCCTCCTCTCCAGACATCGTTTTCACCAACTTGTAGTAATCCCACGGCGCCTTCGACTCCGCGGGGGTCCCTTACCGCTGCGCCAGCCGTTCGACCCCCGGGGGTAGCGGTCGCCTCCACCGTGATCTTCGCGACGGCCGCGTCGATGCTCCCCAGGTCGTCGGGCGTCAGTTCCACCGAGGCGGCGGCGATGTTCTCCTCGAGGCGGTGCAGCTTGGTGGTGCCGGGGATCGGGACGATCCAGGGCTTCTTCGCCAGCAACCAGGCCAGCGCGATCTGCGCGGCCGTGGCACCCTTCCTGGCGCCGATCTCTTCGAGCAGGTCGACAACGGGGCGGTTCGCTCTCCGCGCCTCTGGCGTGAATCGCGGCAGGTCGGCTGCGATTGTCGTTGCCGCCGAACGGTGTCGTCTCGTCGATGGTGCCGGTGAGGAAGCCCCTGCCGAGCGGGCTGTAGGAGACGAAGCCGATGCCCAGGTCCTCGCAGGTCGGCAGCACGTCCGCCTCGGGAGAGCGCCACCAGAGCGAGTACTCGCTCTGCACCGCCGCCACCGGCTGGACCGCGTGGGCGCGGCGAATCGTCTCGGCGCCCGGCTCCGACAGGCCGAAGTGCTTGACCTTGCCGGCGGCGATCAGCTCCTTCACCGCGCCCGCGACTTCTTCGATCGGCACCTTCGGATCGACCCGATGCTGGTAGTAGAGATCGATGGCGTCGACCCGAAGCCGCTTCAGCGAGCCTTCGACCGATCGCCGAATGTGTTCGGGGCGACTGTCGAGGCCGCCGGATCCGCCGGGCCGAGGTCGTGGCCGAACTTGGTGGCGATGACGACGTCTCTCCGGAACGGCGCCAGCGCCTCACCCACCAGTTCCTCGTTGGTGAACGGGCCGTAGACCTCGGCGGTGTCGAAGAAGGTGACGCCGCGCTCGACGGCCGCCCCGACCAGCTCGACCATCTCGCTCCGGTCGGGTGCCGGACCACGGTGATAGTTCATGCCCATGCAGCCAAGGCCGATGGCCGAGACTTTTGGGCCGCTTTTTCCGAGATGCCGGATTCTGCATTCCTGTTCTCCTTGCTGGTCGCGGCGCCGAAGTCAGACGCCGGCCTCTTGGAAGACACCGCGGCTAGAAGCTAGGACCGCTTACCTGCCCATTGCGTCAGTCAAGATCGCGATCAGCGACGACCGCTAAACGTCGTCGAAACTCGCCGTCGGCTTCGCGCATATTGCGGTTGTTCCCCCACGCCTACACGAAGGGTCCGCGACTCCTTGCTGCTCTTCGTGATCGGTCACCGGGCGGAGCGCGGCAACGGGGCTCCTAACCGTGGCGCGCCGCAGGCGTGATCTCGGCCGAGCCGCCGCCTCGCCGAGCCAATCTCACCCCTCATCTACGAATGCACGCAGCGTTGCGGGCGAGCGAATAACCAAAGTCCGGTAACCCTGTTCGATCAGTCCGCGCGCAACCAGCCCTTGAAGCGTCGTGCCAACGGAGTTGCACGAGAGATTGGCCGCGGCGGCCAGTTGGGTTTGCGTCAGCGAAATCTCGCTCGGATCTGGGTCTTCCGGTATATCCGTGTGAAAACGTGCGGGAGTTTTCACACGGCCTGCGCCCGACGAGGATCTTCACGTTGTCATTCGGCGCGTCGTCTTGGCGTCAATCGGATTTCTGGCGCATTGGGTGAGTTTAGCGAGGCCAATGGCGAAAGCCGGCTCACATCGCTGACGCTCGCAGCGGCATTGGAACGGCCGGCCCGCCGGTCGCGATCATCGCCTCTCGACCGTCTCGTCCGTCAGAACGTCGAAACGCTTGAGATTGGCGACGCCGAAAGCGGTCGACATCGCGACGTCCGCCGCGTCGCGGCCGCGCCCCATCACGATGCGGCCAATGCGCGGATGGTTGTGCCGCGCGTCCATCGTCCACCAACGGCCGTCGAGAAAGACTTCCGCCCAGGCGCTGAAATCCATGGGGTTGATATCGACGGGTACGCCGATATCGCCGAGGTAGCCCGTGCAATAGCGTGCGGGAATATTCATGCAGCGGCAGAGCGCGATGGCAAGGTGGGCGAAGTCGCGGCAGACGCCGACGCCTTCGTGCATGGAGTTGCTCGCGGCGCGGGTCGAGCGGGCCTCCATGTAATCGAACCGGATCTTCCCATGCACGAAATCCGAGATCGCCTGCATGCAGCCGGATCCGCCGGAGGTCTTCCCGAATCGCGACCAGGCGAAATCGGCGAGCTTGTCGCAGTCGCAATAGCGGCTCGAGACAAGGTATAACAGCGTCTCGTCAGGAAGGTCGGCGATCGGCGTCGTCTTCACGTCCGGGGGCGTTTGGTCCGGCTCGCCCGAGTTGTGAATGAGGAAGCGATCGGAAAAAGTCACGAGCCCGGCTAAAACCTCGACGCGCGTGACCCGGTTGCCGAAGAGATCGAGGTAGCTCCGCATCGGAAACGGCGGATCGGAGACGATCCTGTCGGGCGTCAAGAGGTCAGCCTCCCGGGAGGGGTGGACGTTGAGCTGAAGCAGCATCGGCGTCGGGGCCGGGCACTCGAAGGCGATGTCGAAGCCTGCCTTGATCTGCATTGAGCAATCCTCGATGAACGGGGTCCCGAACATACACCGCCATCGGCTTGGGGGCGGTGCGGGGGCGCGGCGGTTCCTGGCCGCGTTAGCGGAAGGCGTCCGTGTCCGGCAGACGCCGGACAACGACGGTGACGGCCATGCCCTCTTCGTCCTCGACGTTGCCCCAATAGGAGCCGTGCAGCGGGATGGCCTGCCGGGCGTCGCGCGTCACCGCGACTTGGATGAGGTCGCGATTGCCGACAATGCCGTTGGTCGGGTCGAATTCGACCCAGCCGGAGCCCGGCAGAAAGACTTGGCACCATGCATGCGTCGAGCCGCCGCCGCGATGGCCGTCTTCGGAGTCGCAGCTCGGCACGTAGAGATAGCCAGACACGAAGCGGGCGGCGAATCCGAGCGTGCGGGCGGCCTCCATCATCAGCGTCGCGAAATCCCGACAGGAGCCGCGTCGCGACGCCAATGTTTGCAAGGGGCTCTGCGTTCCCCTCTCCGTGCGCCGTTCGTAGGCAAGGCCTTCCTTGATCGCGTTCGTCAGGGTCATGAGCAACGCGGCGGTCTCTGTCGCGCGCCCCTGATTGACGAACTGCCGGACCCAGCGCTCAAGGTCACCGTTCGGGTCGGGATAATGCCGCTCGACCGCCCTGGCGAGATCGGGCATGTCTTCCGCGTCATAGGAGAAGGGATAGTAGCGCGCGCGGTCTTCCAGCAGGAAGTCGGGCTCGTCGGGCGCGATGTGCTCGAGCATGATGGTGTTTTCGACCTCGAGCCGCCGGGTGTCTCCCGAAAAGTCGGCGATCGCGACGCAATTGTCGAAGACGTCGTGAATCCAACGGAGCCGGTACGGGCGCGGTTTGATCTCGAGGTTGGCTTTGAGAAGCCGCTGATCGTTGCTGTCGCGCGGACGCAGCATCATCCGATGCTCGCCGAGCCGCACGGGCGCGGCATATGAGTAGGTCGTCAGATGTCTCACGGTCAAAATGGTCATGCGGTCTCGATAGGCGTCGAACGCCAGCATAGGCTCAAGACGCCCCCCGAGGGCATTGAATCCGAGCCTGCGCGCGGCGGTGGTCGTTCGGGGGCTGCTTCGACTGCGATCGGCGCCTGCAGTGACTCTGCCGCAACCGCTTGCCGCCACCCCTCAGGCCCTTACAACAGCCGGCTCAGGTAGACTTGCAGGTGCACCCCGTTGCGGCGTCGAGGAGCGGCGTGTCGAGGCCGTTCTGCATTTCGCGGTACGTCGAGGTCAGGAGACCCGATCCGCACACCCCCAACTTCGTCTGGGTACTATCCGAAGCTACCGTGTCGACTGAGATTCGTGATGGGGTCGCGGCGGTTTAGCGCGGAATTCAGATGATTCCTGGCGCAACGCAGGAGGTACCCTGTGCACCAAGTTGCCGCCCGCAACGCAATCCGCGCCGTTCTAACGGAAGTGTTCAAAGAATTGCTTGATACGACCGAGGGCTGTGAGAAGATCGAGAGATCGGCGCAGGGCATCATGAAGTCGATCGATGAATTGGGGCTGCGTTTTGCGAAATCACTAGAAAGCGAATCTTTATCGTCGGACTTCAGTGAGCACGAAGCTTCCGCCGTGAGGCATCTGCCGGAACTTAAATATTTGACATCCGACAGGCCCGCCGCAGTCCTTGGGCTCGAACGTCCCGGCCCTGCGATGCGAGGTTGAGTCCTGTGAAGAGACGATGGATCGTAGCCCCACTGCCTGTAGCGTGAGGCCAATCAAGACGATTGCTGTCCTGAAGTCTGCGCGTGGTGGCCAGGCCCGCTTTCCCGCCTATTTGCGGCGTTCACAGTTGCGACCCGCAATGTCCGAATCTGAGACGTCGCCTCTGCGCACTTGGCGGCCGCTTGCGGTCTGACTGGCGGATAGGTCATCTGCGACCCTCTGCTACGGTTCCCCCCTCCGGTGCAGCAGGAGGGCGCGCGCGCCGGACCCTCTAGCGGGCAACTTGCCGCCGCTGCCGGCGATCTTCCCATTGTCCGGGCGGTCGAGGATGGAGAGCGCGAGCTTGTGACGGTGCGCTGGGGCACGACCCGGATGCAAGTCGGAGAAATCATGCACGTCCTCCGCGGATCGAATTTAATTCGCCCTCATTTAAGACGTTCTGGCTGCCCTCGAAATATTGCCTTGCTGAAACCTTAATTGAAGCGCAGGTTACGTCACTGGATGATCTGGAATTCCTCATGTGAGGCGCGAGGGATGGACTTCTTTCTCCGCCCCGCCGCTACGCTGACTATGATCATCCCACCCTTAGCTACTTCCATCGTGCCTGGAGTGCTCTGTAGCGGCGTCGCAGCCCGACGCGATATTCATAACTGATCGCAAATCAGCGGACATCGAACCAAGGACCCGCAAATGAACTACCGCAGCAAATTCGGAGGACGAGCAACCGCGATTGACGCTTGCGAAAATGACAATGAAGCGACGTCGGCCGGCTCGGACTACGGGCGAAGGGTCGAAGGAGATCGATCGTGGACGGTCTATCACGTGTTCACGGGCGTGCCCGCAAATATCGGCGGCATCACGATGACCGGTCTTACCCGCGCGAAGGCCACCGACAAGATGTTGGCGCTGAACCGTCATGAGGTCGTTCGAGAACAAGACCGACAATGCGCCGAGCGTTCCTCGCGTCGCCTGCCAAATTCGTGAGGGCCGCCACGAGACTGAATTTTCCGAACCCGACCCGCATCTTCGACGCGGCGCGCAACGGCGTCAGCTTCGTCGGCCACGATGGCGTTTTCGATATACGGTTCCTCGTCGACGCTGGCGCGCTCGATGACGGGACGGGGCCGCAACTGTCCGAAGCAAACTGCCTTGCGGCCTTTGACCGGTTGCTGGACTCAATCCACGACGTGGCCCGCGAGGCGTATTCAAGCAATCCTCTCGCCTCCCACGGACTGTCTGCGGCCGATTTTCGATAGCGGTAGCGGGAGGCTGCGCCTCAACGCCTAAAGGGACGGCGCGAGTTTTTGTCGCAACTCATACGCCAGCTCTTGGCGATCTTTGTCTTGGCTCGTTTCGGTGGACCATGGCGGAAGCGGCGACATTCCGCCCTAAGTTCGGTTCCGTGGTCGCTACAGCTTCAAGGAGGGTTTCATGCCGGAGCGCTTGGTCGATATTGAGAGGAAGGGCGAGGAATTGCTGCACACGTTTCCTGTCACAGTCAGCCGTCCCACTGACGATGAAGAGGCTTTCAAGCAAAAGGCGTTAGAGGCGGCAGGGCACGCGAAGTTGGTCCCGAACGAGGAACTCGAGAGTTCTGAACGCCAAGATGCATGTCAGCCGCGGCGGCCCGCTAACCCCTTACGGAGATTTGCTTGGCGTGCTGGCGGAAACCAAGGCGGGTCTGGACCAGTTCGTTCGCGAGCGCGCCTATTTCCTTTGGGAGCAGGCGGGCCGACCGGAGGGCGTCGCGGACGACTTCTGGCTCCGAGCGCAGCATGAGCGATTCTGTGACCGTGCCTACGCGCTGTGGGAGCGGGAGGGCTTCCCGGAAGGCAAGGCGGACGAGCACTGGCGCCGGGTGCGAGCCTTCGAGGAAAGTTGAGCCGCGAGCCCACAGATTGCTGAAATCCGCGCGGAAAAAGTGTGAGCACGCGGCCGTGGAACCCGCGCTGTGCGGCGGCCTACGACGAGACGCTCGGCCTAACCGGCGGACGTCCGTAACGCTGACTGTAAGGAAAAATTCTAATGACCAAAGACTTTCGCTTTGGACGGCGTATTCCCCTTCCGTCAACCGCCCAGATTCTGCATGAGCTAAAGGTATTGTCTCAACAAGAAGAAGGACGCGACGGACTCCCTGAAACGGCAAGCTGGGACGAGATCGGTGCTCATCGCGCTCGCGCCGAACGCGCCGCCGGACTCGTCGAGGGCGCCAAGCCCCAGTAAATGCGAGATCACTCAAGACAAACGCGTGCCGCCCGGCTTCTGCGTTCTAGCGGCGCGTCCCTGCCGGTTGCGGTGGTTCGCCCGCCTCGCAAGGGTTTCGACGTTCTTCAAGAGCCACGGTCACGGTCGCGATCGAAACGTACACGAAGCAATTCCAATGAAGCCTGCGACGGCAAGCAATTCCAATGAAGCCTGCGACGGCGGTTTCCGCAGACCTGGTCAAACGAAAGCTATTGGATGGCAATCTACGCCCAGATTTTGAGCGCGCTTTTCGCTCTTGGGGCCGCGACCCTCTGGTTCGCGGCCGCGCTCGTCAAGACGCCGCGCAGCTACTCTGTTCACGTGACCACGTGGCACACACACAAGTCCGAGCGGGAGGACGGATCTGAAACCGCAGGAGGGGGACATGGAACAAGCGATGACTTAGTGGCGCTAGGTGTCGCGCTCGGCTTGCAGAGTTGATTGAATGGCGGCGCCGCGGCGCTCGCCGCGCTCTCAACCGCTTCTCAGGCGGCGGCGCTTTATCTGCATCCAATTTTAAACTAGGCCGGAGTGGACAGCACCTCGGTAAGCCGCCGCGGACCCATCGACGGCGGGAACCGGGCGCTGTTGATACTGCGCCAAAGACATCATGCTCCCGATCCCTCGCTTAACTCCAAGTCGAGCGGGTCAACGACCGCTTCCCGTCCCACTTGCGACGCTCGCGGTCGCGACCCGCGAGGTCCGCTTCACGTCGACTTCGACCGTCTCCTTTGCGCACATAGGAGACTTTCCGCGAGGGTCTCGCGAACGGGTGAGATCCACCCTTTGCTGGCGGTCGCCGTCCTGGCGGGAGCGCCCAAAGACCCTGAGCAAGCTGCCGTTGGGCAACCGGCTGTGGGGCGACATGGTGGGGGCATTCGCGGACGCTATCCGGGACCGGCCGTTCGCTTCTCAGAATTCCCGGTACTCGTCCTCGAACCCGCGCTGAAGCTCGCCGCGGCCTTCTCGGTTGGGAGACTGTGCTCGCGTAGGCGCTCGATGACCTCATACCTGATCGAGGATCAGCCGGCGCCCATTTTGCACGTGCAGCAAGCGGCCCGGACGCGGCTTTCTCCCGGTGTCTGCATTGTCCGCAAAGCCCTCGGAGCGCGTTCAGTTTACGCGCCACGATCCGAGCCATCGAAAAGCGGCACGGTGGTTCGTGTCAATAACATCCTCTACGCTCTTGGCCTCCTCACGCATCATTGCGCGAATTCCACCCTTTCCATCCGCCCGAGTGGCAGCGTGAAGCTAAATCGCGCCCCTGGACCGGCGGGATTTGGCTCCGCCCAGATCGCGCCGTAGTGCGCCTCGATGATCGACCGGGAAATCGACAGACCGACGCCGAGGCCGACGGCCTTGGTCGAGGTGAACGGGACGAAGAGATCGACGTTGGCAGTGTCGGAGAGTCCACGACCGGTATCCGCCACGTCGGTGCGGATCATGCCGTCCTGAACCGACGTCGAGATTATCAGCTTCCGGTCCTTCGTTTCCTCCATGGCCTCCATAGCGTTGCGGATCAGGTTGACCAGCGCCTGCTCGATGTGGACGCGGTCGGCGAGCACCTCGTCCTCGGCGGCGTCAAGCCGCAGAGAAAGTGTGACCCCGCGCTCCCGCATGGACGGCGTGACCAGTCCGCAGGCGTCCTTGATAAGGCCGTGCAGGCTCTGATCGACCCTATTCGGCTCGCCCCGCGCCATGAACTCCCGCACGTGGGCGATGATCTGCCCCGCGCGCAGCAACTGGCTCGACGCCTTCTCCAGCGCCTCCTGGAGCGTCGGCTCTTTCGACTGGGCGCTGGCGATCTGCCGCGCCAGCGCGAAGTAGTTCGCCGCGGCGGCGAGCGGCTGGTTCAGTTCGTGCGCTAGCGCCGTCGCCATGTCGGACATCGAATTGAGCCGGTTGCCGTGAAGCTTGCTCAACCTCGCCTCCAGCCGGCGCCGCTCGCTCAGGTCGCGGACAAAGCCGATGAAGAGCCGCTCCTCGCCGTGACGCGCTTCCGAAACGTTGAGCTCCGCGGGAAACGGCGAACCGTCCTTGCGGCGGCCCTCGACCTCGCGGCTCGCGCCGATTAGTTCGCCATCGGCGGACGCGTCCGCGACAAAGGCGTCGGGCAGCGCATGGCGCGGATCGGGGACAAGCAGGTTGACGTTTCGTCCGATGAGCTCTTCCGTCGGATAGCCGAACAACCGCGTCGTCGCCGCGTTCAGCGACTGGATGCGCCCGCGATCGTCGACGGTGATGATCGCGTCGGCGGCTCCGTCGAGGACGGCCCGCATCCGCGCTTCGCCGTCCCGCGAGGCGTCCTCGGCGCGCTTGCGCTCGCCGATGTCGACGAAGGTGACGACGACGCCGTCGATCTTGTCCTCGACCGTGCGGTAGGGGCGCATGCGCATGAGGTACCAGTCGCCGGCCCGGCTCTTGACCTCGCGCTCGCTTGTCGCCAGATCGCGCATGACCTTGCGCGCCTCTTCCGCCAGCCCGTCATAGTCGAGGTCGTGGGTGAAGTTGGTGATCAACCGGCCCTCGTCGCCGGTCCCGATGCTGAAGAGGCGTGTGACCAGCGGCGTGAATTGATTGATCTTGAGCTGCGCGTCGAGGAAGAGAATGCCGACGTCTGTCGCAGCCATCAGGTTCTGAATGTCGTTGTGGGCCCGCGAGACACTGTCGAGCTTCGACTTGAGTTCGCTGTTGACGGTCTGAAGCTCTTCGTTGATCGACTGCAATTCCTCCTTGCTCGTTTCGAGCTCCTCGGCGGTCGAGCGGTATTCCTCGTTGATCGACTGCAATTCCTCGTTGGCAGCGCGCAATTCCTCGTTCGCGCCCTCGTATTCCTCGCGCGAGGTGCGGAGCTGCGACTGGGTGAACTGAAGCTCCTGTTGGAGCTGCTGCGCCTGCTCGCCCGGGGAGCGCTCCTCGAGCCCCAGGCTTCCCGGCTGCTCTCCGAGCGTCTCGCCCTCCAGGAAGAAGACGATCGCGGTGCGCGCCGCGCCGCGGTCAGTCGAGAGCGGTTTCGCCTGAATATAGACGCGTCGAGCGGTGCCATTGAAACGGACCGCGATGGGGCCGCTGAGACTTGGCTCGTTGCGCGCGAAAGCCCGGTGGAGCGCCGCGCGCAGATCGAAGCGAAGCTCCTCTCGCGCGAGTTCGGTGACGTCGTGGACCAGGGTTCCGGCGGAGGGTTGGAGGTAGCGTCCGGCCAACTCCGAGAGATGCAGCGTCCGGTAGGACTCGTCCACGATGACGCTCGGCGGCGCCAACTGCTCCAACGCTTCGCGATGGGCGGCCGCGGCTTCCCCCGCCGCGCGCAAGGGGGCAGGCGAGCGCTGAGGCAGCGGCTCGATCCCCAGCCTCGTCGGCGCGAGGCGAGCCGTGACACGGATGTCGGTCGGGACCTGCAAGCGCTGGTAGATGCGCGCCTCGCGGTCAGCCGCGCGGAACATCCCTGGCGGGTGGTCCGCGTTCTCCGAAGAGCCGAGGAAGAGGAAGCCGTTCGTCTTGAGCGCGAAGTGGAAGGTTGCGCAGATCTGCTGCTGCAACTCGCGGTCGAGGTAGATCAGCACATTGCGGCAGGAGATGAGGTCGGCGCGCGAGAACGGCGGATCCTTGAGCAGGCTGTGTCGTGCGAAGAGGACGCTGTCGCGCAACTCGCGGGTCACGCGGTAGTGATCGATCTCGCGGGTGAAGAAGCGCTTGAGACGTTCCTCGGTCAGGTCCGCTTCGATCGCCAGCGGATAGCGGCCTTCGCGCGCAACGCCGAGCGCCGCCTGGTCGAGGTCGGAGGCGAACACCTGGATCTCGCAGGGGATGTCGCGCTTGGCAAGCTCCTCGAGCAGGAGAATGGCGATCGAATAGGCTTCT
This sequence comes from uncultured Alphaproteobacteria bacterium, assembly GCA_963829505.1. Taxonomy (GTDB): domain Bacteria; phylum Pseudomonadota; class Alphaproteobacteria; order Rhizobiales; family Beijerinckiaceae; genus Roseiarcus. The sequence goes on along the minus strand of CAWHIL010000003.1, from coordinate 21,217 downwards.
TCGCCGGTGGCGCAGCCGGGCGCCCAGGCCCGGACGAAGTCGCCCGCGCCCTTGCCTTCGAAGAGGATCGGAATCGCGATCTTCGCCAGCTTGTCGAAGGCGGGCGCGTCGCGAAAGAAGGTTGTGACGGAAATAAGAAGGTCGGCGAACAGCGCCTGCGCCTCCGCCGAGTTCTCGCGTAGTGTGGTGAGATATTCGGCCATGGTCGACGCGCGCTGGACGTGCATGCGCCTTGCGATCCGGCGGCGCACCGTCGCCTTCTTGTAAGCGGAGAAATCGTGCCCGGTGCGCACGCGCAAGTGCGACAGGATGCGCTGCATCGCCTCGGCTTCGGCCTCGCTCAGAGCCTCGGCCGGCGCCTGCCCGCGGTCGCGAATGATCTCCGGCAGCTTTGTCGCGATCTCACGGATCGGAAGCACGAAATCGGCCATACCGGTGGCGATCGCCGCGCGCGGCATGGCGCTGTATTCCGCCTCGTCGGGGTCCTGGACGATGATGATGCCGCCCGCCTCCTTCATCGCCTTGATGCCGACGGCGCCGTCCGATCCCGCGCCGGAGAGGACGATCGCGAAATCGTCGCCACGCTGCGCCGCGAGCGAGCGGAAGAAGAGGTCGATCGGCGCCCGCTGCCAGCGTGGCTCGTCGAATTCCGCGAGGGCCAGATGCTGGTCAGTGATGAGAAGCTGACGGTTCGGTGGAATGACGTAGACGCGGCCCGGCTCGAGCCGCGTGCGGCCGGCCACCTGTTTGACCGGCATCTTTGTGCGGGTCGCGAGAATCGCCGGTAATTCGCTCTCATGCGCCGGGTCCAGATGCACGACGACGACAAAGGCCGCGTCAAGATCGTTCGGCAGGACCTCGAAAAATCGTTGCAGCGCGTTCACGCCTCCCGCGGAAGCGCCGATGCCGACCGTCTGGAATCGCCTCGGAGGCTCGCCGCCGCCCGCAGTTTCGCCGCCGGTGGACGCTTCATCGTGTCCAGACATTTCAGCATCTCCGCCTAGCGGATCGACATCTATCTATACCGCCGCTTTCGTCCATTCGTTAGCGACTATGGGGTCAGCTACCGTAAGGCGGCCTTCCGACGGGCGCGCGGCGCGGGGTCCGAAGATCACGCCGAGACCACTGCGATTTTCTCCGGCATGTAAGATTAACCGCGAACCTGCTCGGACTTGAATGTCTGCTTCCCGCCTGTTCCCGCCCTGCGGCCAAAATGCACTTTTCCCCAAATCGAGGCGTCCAGAATCGCGGCCTGATATGTCCGCTTCACGTCGATTTCGTTGAAGAACCCTGTCTTCAGGCGAGCGCGATATGCGTGAGCGGCAGCTGTCAGCGAGACAAAGCCGCGCCTCTCCGCCTCACATGGCGAGAGCCGGCGCCGGGAAGGGGATGAGCTTCGCCAGTTTCCGCAGATTTTGGGCTGTGGCGGCCAAGAGGAATTCGTCTTTGGCTCCGCTCGGGCCGCGCAGGCGCAATCGACCGAGCCTGAGGATGCGCTTCAGATGAGCGAAGAGCATCTCGACCTTCTTTCGTTCGCGACACGAGACGGCGTAGGCCTCGGTCTTTGCGATCGCCCGCGCCTTGTCGCGAGCGGCTTCATGAATTGAGCGGCCGATCTTGCGCGTAGGAACGCTAGGGCAGCACTTGGGCTTGAGCGCGCACGCTTCGCAGTCCTGCTTGCGCGCAAAGTAGATCATCGTGCCGTCTTTCGTGACCCCGTCGCGCGGCTTGGCGAAAGCACGATGGTACTTCTTCAGCTCTTTGCCGCCCGGGCAGACATAGAGGTTGCTCTCGGGATCGAAGTCGAAGTCGCTGCGGGAGAAGGTTCCGTCCGTGCGCTCTGTCTTGTCGACCAGGTTCACGTGCGGTTCGATCCCGCGCTCGTCCACCAGCCACCCGACCATATCGGCCGAGCCGTAGCCTCCATCGGCGACCAGGCGTGACGGAGTGATGTCGAACTGTTCCGTCGTGCGGTGGAGCATCGTCTTGGCCGCGCCGACTTCGGCCTGGCGAATGGTCGTCGTCGCCTCGACGTCCATGATCACCGCGTGCTTCAAATCGATGAAGGTAATTGTCGGAATAGGCATAACCGGCGAGAGAGTTGGCCGAAGCGGTGTAGCGGGCGGCCGGATCAGTCGGCGATATCACCTTCGGCTCGACCGGCGTTGCGCCGCCGAAGGCCGCGTCGTTCAAAACTGAGAGATATTCCGCGACCGCCCGATTGGAGATCGGATCGAGGTCCTCGATCTTGGCGACGCCGCGCCTGCGATGCGCGTCCGCCACGATGATGCTGGCGTCGACCGCGAAAGCTTCGCCTCCGACGATCCTTTCCTTGATGCAGCGCGCGACCACGGTCTCGAAGAGCTTGCGCAGGAGATCGCTCTCGCGAAACCGGCCGTGGCGGTTCTTGGAAAAGGTCGAATGATCCGGAACGTCGCCGTCGAGCCCCAACCGACAGAACCAGCGGTAGGCCAGATTGAGGTGGACCTCGTCGCACAGCCGCCGCTCGGAACGAACGCCGAAGCAGTAGCCATCTATCAGCATCCGCATCATCAGCTCAGGATCGATCGAAGGCCGACCCGTCTCGCTGTAATAAGGCTCCAGATGCCTCCGGATCCCCGCAAGGTCCACAAACCGGTCGATCTTGCGCAGCAGGTGATCGTCCGGGACATGGCGCTCAAGGCTGAAGCCGTAGAACAGCGCCTCCTGCATCACCCGCCGCTCGCCCATCATCGGCCGAATCTCCCGCTCCTCAGCAGAACGGAATCAGCGGCCGGCGCCGCGATCAAGCGAGTTTTTCAACGGAATACGTCGACTCCTGCCGTCTCCTTCGCGCAAATTGCCGCGGTTCACCGGAGGCATCGCCGACGGGCAAAATCAGACTGCCCATTACGCTGTCGCGAGCTCGGCGACTCACGCGGTTTCGGCGCCGACAGGGATGGCGGCGAGTTCGACGACGATGTAGTTCGGATTGTACTCGGCACCGCCTCGCATTTGTGACGAGCCCGAACGGCTCGCATGACTGTCTAAAGCACCAGGAGCTTTTTCATCAATGTGAAGATTTCCTTGTAGGGCAGCTTGGTCGCCCCCGCGATGGCGAAAGGGATTAGGGCCGCGCCCGCCAGCGGCGCGACTGCGGACCGGCTCAGGAGGATGACCGACATCTTGCGTGCAATGCCGAACTGCGCGGACGAGTCAGGTATCGGGCGATCGGGATCGGCCTCCGCGGGGTCGTCGGCGATGACTTGCGTCCGATCGTGGCGCGCTCGGCTGCACGCTGGAAGCATGTCGCCTGAGCGCCGAATATCTGCACCGATCGCTCTCTTGAGTTCGGAAAGCGGCTTTGAGAACGCCAGCAGCGGAAAGGCGAAAAAGGCGAACACGATCACTAGCCACGCAGTGAGGATGTAGCCGAACGTGACCGACGAAATATTCGTCTCGAAAACGTGACGCACGACCGTGATCGCCATGGCCGAACTGAGGCCGAAGACGAACATCGAATAGGCGTTCGGATATTCGGCGAGAAAGCCGAGGCCCGCCTTGCCGTCGGGGTGGGTGGCCACCAAGCGCAGTTCGAGCGAGGCGAGGCGCCACAGCAGCAGCGCCCAGACGATGTAGCGCCAGAGGCCGCGAAGGAGCAGGAAATAGAACAGCGGCACACTGAAGATCACCGTCCACCATCCCGCTAGCGTCACGTGTGCGCCGTCATCCGAGACCTGAACCGCCCAGGTCGAGACGTCGGCGGCGAAGAGATGGGCAAGCCATTCGATCGTCCCGGCGATCGCGAGGACGAGGCAGACCATCTCCGCGGCGCCTGAGTTTCTGAGCTTGAGCGCCTTCACCACCACGCTCGCCGCGGCTTCAAAGGATTGCGGGGCTAGGATCGGTGCGCGAGCAAATTGGCCGAGCTTGCCGTGAAGGCCGTATTCGACCTGCTGTTCGGCCAGAAGAAACAGACCCGTCGAGATGAAGAACCGCGCCCAGGCGCCGAAGTCGAGGAGGTAGGGGTGAACCTCCGCCGGCCCAACCGCGCGTCCGGCAGCGAGGCTCAACAGCAATGGAACGCCCCAGGCGAGCGCGACAAAAAACGCCGCCCTCCGCCCCGCATGAAGCGCGTCTTCCTCCAACAGCCGCACTCTGCGTTGCAATTCAAAGAATGGACCGCCGTGGGAGGCGAGATATTCCCCGATCTGGTCTGTTTGACTGGCGCCCGCCTCAGTCATGCTTCGCTGACCCTTTCCGCATGCGACGGAGAATCCGTGCGTTGCGAACTACAATCGCCTTCAGCTCGGCGCGACGACGACTTTGGTTCTATGTGGAACGCTCCGCACGCGGCAGCCGTGCGATCGGGCCGCAATGCGAACCAGCCTAGGTCGGCGCATCCGCTATTCTCAACCACGTCGGTCTACTCGAATGGAGATTGCCGCGACCCCGGCAGGATCGGGTTCAGGTCGATGACGGACCGCATCTGCGCGTATTCCGCACCTATTAGCAATTCCCGCGTTCTTGCCGACTTGCGAACTTCGCTGTCTCGATCTGGAACGGTAGAAATACATCGACTCCTACCGCCTCCTTCGCGAACAGAGCTGACAATCGCCGACGCGTTGGCGAACTTGACATATCTGTCGAGCTGCTGCCGTTCCCTACGGCTCCGATACGGCAGAGGGGCGCAAGTTGCAGACCTTCGAAGAATTTCAATTTCGAAACCGCAGCGCCTCTACCAGCACTTTGAACGCCGGCGTCGGCTGTCGCCGGCTTGGATAGTACAGGTGGAAGCCAGCGAAAGGCGGGCACCAGTCGGCGAGCACGCGCATCAAGCGCCCTTCTTTCACGTGCGTCAGGACGCGGTCCTCCGGCACGAAGGCGAGCCCGGCGCCGGATACCGCCGCCTTCATGGCCAAAGTCGCCGTGTTGACGATGAATTGGCCCTCGACGCGCACTTTGAGCGCGCGACCGGCCTTCTCGAACTCCCAGGCGTAGAGCGCCCCGGCGCTCGGCAACCGCAGGTTTATGCAGCTGTGCGCCGTCAGATCCTCCGGCGTTCGCGGCTTCTTGGCGGCGGCGAAATAGGACGGTGCGCCGACCACGGCCATGCGCAGTTCCGGGCCGATGCGCACCGCCACCATGTCCTTGTCGACCTGCTCGCCGAGGCGGACGCCGGCGTCGAGGCGCTCCGCCACAATGTCGGTGAGCCCATTGTCGACGACGACCTCGACGATGATGTCCGGGTAGCTCGGCAGCAGCTTTGCAATCGCCGGCCAAAGCACCATCTCCGCCGCGTGCTCGCCTGCGGAAATGCGCACCGTGCCGGCGGGCTTATCGCGAAGCGCCGTCAGCGCGGCGAGTTCGCCTCGACCTCCTCCAGTCGCGGGGCCACGGTCTGCATCAGCCGCTCGCCAGCTTCCGTCGGCGCGACGCTGCGCGTCGTGCGCGTCAGCAAGCGCAAGCCCAGGCGCGCCTCAAGGTTGCGAATCGTCTGGCTCAGCGCCGATTGCGAGACGCCAAGCCGCGCGGCGGCCCTGGTGAAGCTGCCGTCCTCGCGCGACCGCCAGCGAAGGCCGCAATGTCGTTCAGGTTCGCGCCGCCATTCATTAGCCTGCCTTCTAAGCTCATGCACGATTTAGCGCCTAATTGGGCAGGCGGACAGCGGCTAGATTGCGCCTCGCGCCCCGAGCAATACGCCTGAACATCCAACAGAACGGAAGCAACTCTCATGCAAAAGCGCAACTCTCGGCAAAAGCGGCCTCGAAGTCTCCGCCATCGGCCTCGGCTGCATGGGGCTGAGCTTCGGCTACGGGCCCGCGACCGACAAGACGCAGAGACGATCACGCTGCATCCGCGCCGCCGTGGATCGCGGCGTCACTTTCTTCGACACTGCCGAGGTCTATGGCCCGTTCACCAACGAAGAGCTTGTCGGCGAGGCGCTGCGAGCCGTTCCGCGATCAGGTCGTCATCGCCACCAAGTTCGGCTTCAAGAACGGCGATCGTCGCCGAAGGCCTGGACAGCCGCCCCGAACATATCCGCGAGGTCGCCGAGGCCTCGCTGAAGCGGCTGAGGACCGACCGCATCGACCTCTTCTACCAACACCGCGTCGATCCCGAACGTGCCGATCGAGGACGTCGCGGGCGCGGTCAAGGAGCTGATCGCGCGAGGGCAAGGTCAAGCACTTCGGCCTGTCGGAAGCCGGCGCGCAGACCATCCGCCGCGCGCATGCCGTGCAGCCGGTCGCCGCGCTTGCAGAGCGAATATTCGCTGTGGTGGCGCGAGCCGGAAAAGGAAATCCTGCCGCCGCTGCGAAGAGCTCGGCATCGGCTTCGTGCCGTTCAGCCCGCTCGGCAAGGGCTTTCTCACCGGCGCTATCGACGCAGACGACGATTCGACAAGCGCGACTTCCGCAACATCGTGCCCGCGCTTCTCCGCAGGAGAACCGCAAGGCCAACCAGGCGCTTGGTCGATCTGCTCGGCGCGCATCGCGCAGCGAAGAAGCCACGCCGCGCCCAGATCGCGCTCGCCTGGCTGCTCGCGCAGAAGCCCTGGATCGTGCCGATCCCCGGCACCACCAAGCTGCATCGCCTGGAGGAGAACCTCGGCGCGGCCGACGCTCGACTCTACGCCGGCGACCTCCGCGAGATCGACAGGCGCTTCGCCGGCGATCACGTGCAGGGCGACCGCTATCCCGCGCACCTGCACGCGCGCGTCGGGCGCTAGGACCGCCATGACGACGCGTCCTGATCCTCGGCGCCAACGGCCAGCTGGCGCGCAACACGACGCGGGTCTTGCTGGACGAGCACCGACGCGCCCTGACGCTTTATCCTGCGGCGCGCCAGCCGGCTGAATAATCCCGATCCGGAGCGGGTGACGATCGTCGAGGGCGATGTGCTCGACGCGGCCGACGCTTGCGACAGCGCCATGCAGGGTCAGGACGTGGTCTACGCCAATCTGGCCGGCGACATGGCGAGCCAGGCGCGCGCCATCATCGATGCCATGCACGCGACGGGCCTGAAGCGGCTGATCTTCGTCAGCTCGATGGGCATCTACGGCGAGGTTCCCGGCGAGACGTTACCGCAGCATCCTCGATCCGTATCGCGATCTCGGCCGCCGTGATCGAAAGCGTCGGACCTCGACTACACGATCCTGCGGCCGGGCTGGTTCACGCAGGACGCCGAAGGTCGACTACGGATCACGCAGAAGGGCGAGCCGTTCCAGGGTCACGACGTTTCGCTCGACAGCCTTGTCCGACGCTGATCGCCAGAATCGCGACGACTCCCGGCCTCTACGCCCGCGCCAGCATCGGCGTGAGCGACGAGTAAGCCATTCGCAAGGAGGACTCAATGACACGCGTAATTGTGGTGATCGGTCCCGGCTCCATTGGGCAGGCGATTGCGCGGCGAGTCAGCGCGGGCAAGCGCGTCCTGCTGGCCGATCTGCGCCAGGAACACGCAGATGCGGCCGCAAGGACCCTCCGCGACGCGGGCTTCGAGGTCGACGGCGACGACCGTCGACGTCTCCGCCGCGCGTCGGTCCAGGCCCTCGTCCGCAAGGCGCGCGCCTTGGCGACGTCACGGCCTGGATCCACGCCGCCGGCGTCTCGCCGTCCCAGGCCTCGCCGGAGACCATCCTGAATGTCGACCTCTACGGCACGGCGCTCGTGCTCGAAGCCTTCGGCGACGTCATCGCCCAGGGCGGCTCCGGCGTCGTCATCGCCTCGCAGTCCGGGCATCGTCTTGCCGGCGCTGACCGCAGATCAGAACCGGCGCTCGCGACGACGCCGGTCGGAGGAGCTGCTCGCGCTGCCGATGCTTCAGCCCGACCAGGTGACGGACCCGCTAACGCCTACCAGCTCTCGAAGCGCGGCAACTCGCTGCGGGTCATGGCCGAGGCGGTGCGCTGGGGCAAACGCGGCGCCCGCGTCAACACCATCAGCCCCGGCATCATCATCACCCCGCTGGCCAACGACGAGCTGAAGGGCCCGCGCGGCGCAGGCTATCGGCGTATGATCGAAGTTGTCGCGGCCGAGAGGGCCGGCACGCCCGACGAGGTGGCGACGGTCGGCGCGCTGCTGATGGGCCCGGACGGCGCGTTCATCACCGGCAGCGATTTCCTGATGGATGGCGGGGTCACGGCTGCCTATTGGTTCGGGGAACTAGCCCATAGTGCTGCCACACGCACACGTTGTCTCGCTGGGAAATCAAACGCCAAGCGTCCCGACAGTTTGGCACGCCAACCTACTTCGAACGACTTGCGCAAACTCGCCTTTGGGTGCCGAGCGGTCTTGGAGGCAGAGTTCCGCTAAGCCGCCACTTTCGTCCGTTCGCGGACGTGACAGCAAGGGTCCGCTTCACGTCGATTTGAGACGTCGCCTATGCTGAAGGGTTTCGGACGCCGGCCGCGTGCACGACGGTTGGGCGAGCCGTCGGGGGCCGGCGTCCGAAAGCCTCGCAAGGAGGAAACCGCGGGAAGGATGGGGCTTGGGTAGGAGCGCGCCGCTATGGGGATTTGAGGTTCGCGGACTGGGCGGGGCGGCTGAGGATGAAGCTTGAGGCCGCGGATTGCGTTGATCGGCAGGACGATGACGAGCGCCCTGGATCGCGCGAATGTGAGGGACGAGCGCGAAGACGACACGTGATCGGGGTCTGTCGACCTTGTGAGGCCATTGCGGTCGTGGTCCAGGGCGCGGCCGGGAGCGCATGCGATCGACGACGTTGGCGGGCGGGCGGCGCGACGACGGTCATGAGGTGTCGATCCTGATCTGGCTTGGCGGGCGCCGCCGCGCTGGGCGCGCGCCTTCGAACGTCTCGACGATGATCATCCGGCCGCCGCAACACGGGCAGCGGCGCCCAGGCGAAAGGTCATCGGCCCGACGATCGGCCTCGGCGGGCGAGGGCTGGGGCGCATTCTGCGCGGCGGCGAGCGATTGCCGGGCGCGCTCGATGTTGCCGGCGCGAGCCGTTCCGGCGAGCAGTCCATAGTGGCGGATTCGGTGGAAGCCGGTCGGCAGCACGTGCAGGAGAAAGCGGCGGATGAACTCGGCGGCGTCGAGCGTCATGGTCCTGAGCCGGTCGCGGCCTTTGACCCTGTAGTCCTTCCACTTGAAGGTGACGCCTTTCTCGTCGAGCGCGATGAGCCTGGAGTTGGAGATCGCGACGCGGTGGGTGTAGCGCGACGAGATAGGCGAGGACGGCCTTCGGCCCGGCGAACGGCCGCTTGGCGTAGACGACCCATTCGGCGCGGCGCAGCGGCGCGAGCGCGGCGTCGAAGGCGGATTTCTCGGAGAGCCGCGCGAGGTGGCCGAGGAACGCGAGGCGGCCGGCCGCATGCAGGTCAGCGAGCCCTTCGAGAAACAGGCGGCGGAACAGGCGCGACAGAACGCGCACGGGCAGGAAGAAGCCCGGCTTGCAGGCGACCCAGCGCGAGCCATCCGGCGACAGGCCGCCGCCGGGAACGATGATGTGGACGTGGGGATGGTGGGTCAGCGCCGAGCCCCAGGTGTGGAGCACGGCGGTGAGGCCGATGCGCGCGCCGAGATGCTTCGGGTCGGCGGCGATGGTGGTCAGCGTCTCCGCGGCGGTCCTGAACAGGAGGTCGTAGATAGCGGCCTTGTTCTGGAACGCGACGGCGCCGATCGCCGCCGGCAGGGTGAAGACGATGTGGTAGTAGGGAACCGGCAGCAGCTCCGCCTCGCGTTCGGCCAGCCATTGTCTCGCCGCCGCGCCCTGACACTTCGGGCAGTGGCGATTGCGGCAGGAATTGTAGGCGATCCGTTCGTGCGCGCAGTCCTCGCAGCGCTCGACGTGTCCGCCGAGCGCGGCCGTGCGACAGGTCTCGATCGCCGACATGACCTTCAGCTGGCCGAGGCTCACGTGCCCGGCGTTGGCCTTTCGCCACGCCGCCCCATGGGCGCGAAAGACGTCGGCGACCTCGAGGCGAGGCCGCGGCACGCGGCTCTGGTCAGGCGGGCGGCGATCGGCTCTCGGGATCGACGCCGAGCCGATCCAGCGGGCTCTTGATCTCGCGGACCGTGGCGACGGCGACGCGGGTGTAGAGCGCCGTCGTCTCGAGCTTGGCGTGTCCGAGCAAGACCTGGATCACGCGAATGTCGACGCCCTGCTCGAGCAGATGGGTGGCGAAACTGTGCCGCAAGGTATGCGGCGACACGCGCTTGGAGATGCCGGCCAGGTCTTTGGCGGCGGCGACGGCGCGGTTGATCTGACGCACGGTCACCGGATTGATCGGGTTCTGGCCGGGAAAGAGCCAGACCTGGGGCCGCGCCACCCGCCACCATTCACGCAGGAGTTGGAGCAGGTGCGCAGACAGCATGACGTAGCGGTCACGCTGTCCCTTGCCCTGCTCGACCCGGAGGGTCATGCGCTGGCTGTCGATGTCGGACACCTTCAGGTGGGCGACCTCGGACACCCTGAGACCCGCGCCGTAGACGACGCTGAGCGCGGCCTTGTACTTGAGGCCCGGCGCGGCCTGGAGGAGACGCGCCACCTCCTCCGGACTCAGCACGACCGGCGCCCTTCGCGGCTCGTTGACGACCCTCAGAGGACGAACGACGTCGGGCCGTTCGAGCGTCACGGCAAAGAAGAACCGCAACGCGGCGATGGCGGCGTTGATGGTCGGCGCGCCGATCTGTTGCTGGGCCATGTGCAGTTGAAAGCGGCGAAGATCCTCGCTCGTCGCCGTATCCGGCGATCGGCCGAGGAACTCCGTGAAGGTCCTCACGTGCCGGACGTAGTCCTTCTGAACCTTCTCCTTGAACCGCCGCGCCGTCATGTCCTCGATCATGCGCTGCCGCAACAGGCTGATGGGCTTGTCGGACATCGAAAGCTCCTGTCTCGCATGGGGTTGAACCCCATGATCTTGAGACAGGTCGCGCCTCCCGTTCCGCCTTATCTTTGACGCCCCCTCCTACCCGCTTGCCGCCGCTACCGCGCGAGCGGTTTAGTTCTCGCGCACGGAGCGGACCTTCCGCCTCGGCTTGTCGAATGGCTCAAATTACCCCTTGAGCGGACTTTCCTTCACCGAACGCGGACAGACATTTGGCGCAGGCTGTGCACCTGATGGGCAACGCTTCCGCGTTGCCCACAGGCCCGCACAGCAACGGGAGCTAGGTTCAATAGCCGTAGGGGCTGCAGAGCCCGAGGACCACCTGAGCGGGACCGCACACGCCGCCGTAGTAGGCGCCGCCGCCATAGCCACCGCCGCCGCCATAGCCACCGCCGCCGCCATAGCCACCGCCGCGATAGACGCCGCCATAGCCGCCGCCGCGATAGACGCCGCCGCCGTGGTACGCGCTGCCGTGGTAAGCGCCACCCAGGCGGTAGGCGCCTGCGTGACCGCCTCCGTGTCCGCCACCGCCGTGGAACTGGGCGGCGTCAGCGAGCGAAGGCAGCGCGACCGCACATGCCGCAAAGGCCAGCGCGACCGCGCCAGCGAGAAAAGAGTGAAGCTTCATGAGGGTGACTCCAATAGCTGAAAGATCAGCGACTGGCTTCACTAGGACGGCTTTGCGCTTCCGACGCCAAACTCGGATACTACCTAAAGTCGAGAGGCAGGCCATGTCTCGCGCTGACCCTGACGCCTTCGCACGAGCCATGACAGCGGATGAGGTGCTCCAGCCGCCGCCGCGGCGTGAGTACATTCCGAGCCTGCCGCGACGCCGATCCCCCCGCTAGGGAGGCTGGCAGCGTGCATTCCGGCGCTGTTCCCAGCAGGAGATCGTCTCATGGCGCAAGCACATCATGTGAAGGCCGCAGAACTTCATGGCGCAGCGGCCGAATCGCACCGAAAGGCAGCCGAGCTTCACGGCAAGCGCGACGACAAGGCAGGACTTGAACACGCCAGGAAGGCCGAGACGCAGTCCGCTGACGCCCATAAGGCGACCGCAGCGGCGCACGGCGCGAGCGCCGCTGGCCCCGCCAAGGTTTGAGACAATTCTGGGAGCGGGAGACCGCTTCCATTTCAACTTCGCTCGCGGAAGGGGACGCCTGTCAATTCTGGATCGGATCTCGGATGCGATACCTGGTGCAGTTCCTCGACCGCTCGAAGAACATCCTTTCTGAAGCAGAGGCTGGGTCCTGGAGCGAGACGAACGTCTTCGAGCTGGGCCCGAAGGATTGGCCGCCTGACGCTGCCACGCTGCGCGTGCTTGATCCGGATGGGTACGGAGTCCTCACCTTGTCCAAGGGCGAAACGCGGGCCTAGCCGGATCCGAACACGAAGGATCAGATTCAATCCCGGACCCTCGTTATGGCTGGATGAGTAACGGGGTCAGGCCACGCAATGCATGGCTCCACTGGCGATACCACGGGACAGAGTCAAATCTGGGCCGATTACCAACTCTATCGACTGCGAAAATCGCACAGCACTAGCAGGCTGTTGAAGAAGGGTCCCGTTTCGCCTTGAGGATCGCTTCGTCGCCGTTGTCGTAGGCGAACTCGATCTCGATCGTGCCGTCGTCGAGGAGTTCGGCGGTTCCTTCGCCTTGGACCTCGTCGCCTTCGTCGCATCCTGCCCAGCGGAAGCCGATCGAGTCGCGGGCAAATTCAACCTCGAGGCCGGCCTCCATGGCGCCGAAGGCGATTTCGCCGCCCTGCGTGGTGATGGTCAACGTCGCCGGGCCGCAAAGGTCGAGATAGTCGCGATCCCAGAGGTCGGCCTCGACGATGCGCCAGCGGCCGATCAGGCGGCATTCGGCCGGGGCCTTCACGCTGCGGCGTCCAGGAGCTTTGGCAGCCGGGCCAGATTGTAGGCGACGGCTGCAAAGGTGAAGGCCCACCCGACGCGCTCGCGGCCGCGGAACTTGGTTCGTCCTTGGCCTGCGATCGTCTTGATCCAGCCGAAGGCCTCCTCGATCCGCTTGCGGACGCGCTGGCTCGCCGCATAGCCCGTATGCCGCGTCGTGCGGCCGTCGATCGCCGATGAGCGGCCATTGGTGTTCTGCGCCACGTGCGGCGTCGCGTTCATCGAGCGCAGCTCGTTGACGAAGTCTTCGGCGTCGTAGGCCTTGTCGGCGCCGAGCGTGATCGGCGTCGGCCGCTCGGCGCGTGGCTCGATCATGTGCAGGGCGGCGATCCGTTCCGCATGGCCGTTGGCCTCGGTCAGACAGGCATCGACGACGAGGCCGTTGCGGTTCTCCATCAATGCGTGGCCCGTGAAGCAGAGCTTGCAGCTACGTTATCTCCAGACGTTGACAGAAATCGGCGCCGAACAGAACTCGACCGTCGTGTTCCCGATGCCGATCGACATCATGAAGCCGTTCCTCGAGATCATCGAGAAAGCGGATCGGTCGATACGGCGCCCCAATGGGTCGGACAAAGCCGCAACCCCAGCGGAAAGCCCGCTGGAACATTGAACGCCGCTCTTGCAGCCGCCTTCACAATCATCCTACTGAAGGAGATCGACATGCGGCAGCTGATTGCCGGAAATTGGGAAGATGCAAAAGGACTGAAGGATGATCTCGCGGCGAGGGTTCGACCACATGTCGACATTCTAATTTGTCCGCCGGCTCCTTCGCTTCGGCGAAGCGCTCATGACGATCACCCATGCAAATGGCGCGGCGAATCCCTCCGAAGTCGTCCGGAAGTTTTGGCTTCTGTGCGTGTCGTGCCGCCACGCGGAAACCTAGCCGTCCAAGGGGCGACCCACGGAAACTCCTCAGCCGCGACGCTTTGGCATTGTCGAGGACTTCCGCCGTGCTTCGACCCGCGCCATCGAGGCCGGATTCGACGGCGTGGAACTGCACGGCGCCCATGGCTACCTGCTCGACGCCTTTCTGCGCGACGGCGCCAACCAACGCACCGACGCCTACGGCGGCTCGATCGAGAATCGCGCAAGGCTGCTCCTCGAGGTCGTCGAGGCCTGCGCGCACGCCATTGGCTCCGGCCGCCTCGGAATCCGGATCTCCCCGGTATCCACCGCCGGCGACTCTCGCGACAGCCATCCGCAGGCCCTCTTCAATTATGTCGTGACGAGCCTCAATCCGTTCCTCTTGGCTTATGTTCATGTGGTCGAAGGCGAGACGGGTGGACCCCGATACACGATTCCGTTCGACTATTCCGCGCTGCATGGCTGTTTCGACGGCTTCTGGATGGTCAACAACGGCTACGACCGGAATATGGCGATCGAAGCAATCACGAGCGGCCGCGCCGATCTGGTGTCGTTCGGGCGCCTCTTCATCGCCAACCCGGATCTGGTGGAGCGCTTGCGGGAAAACGCCCCGCTCAACCCGCTGATGGGTCAGGAGACGTTCTACGGCGGCGGCGCCCGCGGCTATACCGACTATCCTACCCTCGAACAGAACCGCGCCGCGACAGACGCCGGCGAACAGGTGCCGGCCTGAGGAGCCGGCCGCGGCCACGCAGACGAGTTTGGCCCGGTCGCGGCGCCCGGCAAGAACTGAGTCCGGAACCTCAGGCGACGGCGTCAGGGAAAAGCGAGCCTTTGAATCCCGATGCGACTTAGGATCGGCTCCTCCGGGCCGACGCGCGACAACGCGGGCACATGCCGCCTCGCATGAGTAGTTTCCGATGATAGTCGCGGAGCGGAACGCGCCATACGCCTGACTGTCGAGACTTCAAAGTCTGGACTTCGGCCGGGCCCGTTTCGATTGACGGGCTTGTCGGCGAGGACCTGCGGTGTCGGGGTTCGTCCCCGCGCCGCAGGTGGTCAGCACCGCGCCGCCAGCAGTCGACAGGCAATTATCAGGTTTGCGTGCCGGAGCGGCAAGCAGTCAGCTCGAATCCAAGAACAAGTTAGGACATTCTCATGGAAAGCAATCGCATCGAGGGCATCGGCCATCAAGTCAAAGGGGCCGTCATTGAAGTCTTGGCAAAGCCATCGGCGACGCCAAGCTGGCCGCCGATGGAGCCGCCGAGCGGGCTATCGGCGACGAACTGAACGTTGCCGGCGCTGGCGGGGATCAATTGATCGGGGTGGACGCCGATCGCGTCAAGGGCATCGGCCACCAGGTCAAAGGCGCACTGATCCAAGGTTTCGGCGCTATCGTTGGAAATGCGCGACTGGCGGCGGAGGGCGTCGCCGAGCGGTTGGCCGGCAAAGCACAAAATGCTGCTGGCGGCGCGAGGGACGTTGCGCGCGAGGAGGTAGAGAAGCAACGCGCGGCGGTTGAACACTTGAATTGTAGGACTGCTTTGACACGTAAAACAAACAAGGCGGACGCGCTCCAGAGCCCCCGCTATCTTCGAACAAAGGCGATCGGATACACCGTTCCGGCGCGATAGGCAGACCTACGGAGATCGCGCCGCACTTCGGCCGCACGGCGCAATTTCATGCTCGCCGTCGCCAAGGAAATTGAGCCCGTGCGGCCAAATCGAGGATGCTCTTAGTCGTTTAGGCCGCGCCCATCGGCGCCTCGACCATGGGACCGGTGGCCTGTGCCGGAAAAGCTCGAGCCGACCAAGCGTGGTAGTCGCAACGTTGCGATATCTAACAGCGGAAACCGTCCTCCTCGTTCCTGCCACACTGATCATGAAGCCGCCGAGATCTTTCCACTTTCAAGGAACCACTTTCCACGTTGGGCGTTGCCTCATCTCGCGACGAAGGACACGCCCTCATGAACAAAGACAATCTGGAAGGAAACATTCGCTCCGCCGTGGGTCAGGGCGAGAAGGCATTTGGCCAGGCTATAGGGGATAAAGCCGGTGCGGCGCAGGGCGTCTACGACGATGTCGCCGGCAGGGCGCGTTCGGCGATGGGAAGCGCCAAGGACGCGATCGGCGGGGGTATCGACGCGGCCTCTGCGGTTGACCTCTCCGGGCTGCGAGACGAAGTCGGCAAGCTCGCGCAACAGGTTTCCGACCTCGCACAAAATCAGCTCGCGGCGGGCCGACGGCAAGTCGTGAACGCCATGGGCGCGGCAAGCGACAACCTATCGCAGTCCGCGACCGCCGCTCAGGACAAGTTCGCCGCCATGGAGGGCGACGTCGAGTCCCGGATCAAGAAGAACCCTTGGGGCGCGGTCGCGATCGCGGCGCTGGTAGGGTTGTTGATCGGCAAGATGAGCTAGTCGGTGCAATCGACGCCTGAACTGCTTCTCGATTTGCTCCGCGACGTCAGCGCGCTGGCGCGAACTGAGCTCGCGTTGGCGCGGACCGAGGTCGGCGAGCGCGCCAAAGGCATCCCGTCGAGCGTCGCGACCCTCGCAGTCGGCGCCATCCTCCTCGCTATGGGGCTCGCGCTTGTCCTGGTTGCGGCAAGTCTGTCGCTCGCGCGCTTCGGCGTTCCCGCTGACCTCGGGTTTCTGATCGTCGGCGCTGCGGCGGTTGTCCTGAGTCTGGTTCTGCTGCGTTCGGGCGCCACGCGCCTCAAGCCGTCGCGCTTCATTCCGGCCAGGAGCGTTTCGCAAGTCTCGTCGCTGCTGGAGGAATTGTGACGTGAGCCTGGAAAACCCAACGTCGAGCGAGTACGAAGCCGAGGCCAACCGATTGCGGGCGCAAATCGCGGCGAAGATCGATGCGTTGAATGAGCGCCTCACGCCGTCCAACATGGCCTCGGAAGTCGCGTCGCGAGCCGGAATCGCCGATCTGTCCTGGTCAAGCGCGATCGCTTACGCGAGCAAACGACATCCGCTTCCAGTGGCCATCATCGGGTTAGGCGTCGGAATCTGGGCCTTCTCCGCGCTCCGGCCACGGTCCGGCCGAGAGGGTGTGCGTGCGCTTGCCGCGCCCGCGCGAAGGTCCGCGGAGTCGATCGTCAATTCCGCGGCAAGGGTTTTTCGCCAACGCGCCGAGGAGAAGCGACGTGCGTTCGTCGATGTCGCCCAGGCGCATGTCGCAACCGGGGCCGAGACTTTGTCCGTTGCGATCGACAGGCAGCTCGAGTCTGTGATCGATCGGGCGCCCGGTGGCAGCAGCATTCGGCCCTTGATCGCGTCTTCGATCGAGGTCGCGCTCGCGGCCGCCCTCGAGGGCCTGCTGCAGAAGCCTTCGCGCGTCTGAGCGCAGGGGGGATTCTTTCCACGCACGCCGCCGTCTACAACACCTTCAACGTCCGAGGCCACCTCGTCTCCGCCCCCACCTACCGCGTGCTTCGCGATGACGCGCTGGCCACGTGGCGGACCGCAGTCGCAGCGGCCTGACTAACACTGAGGCCGACAACCCTTCACGTTCGCGACACGGCAACGTGACAACGCCTAGTATTTGAACCCGCGATTGGGGCGAGCGGATCGCAACCGATTCTCGAAACGCGCCTTTCGATACTCGTTCTCGCATCCTGCGTACCACTCAATTGTCCGAGACGGTGAAGATGGCGCATGGGAACGCTATGCCACGCAGTGCATGCGTTCCCAACGGGATCAGCGGCGCTCCGGTTTCGGCAGCGACGGCGCCGGAAACCAGGACCGCCCGGCCGAGCGGCCGGCACAATCCTTCCAGCCGAGTTACCAGGTTGACGGCCGGGCCGATGGCGGTGAAATCCAGCCGGTCGGCCGCGCCAATATTTCCCCACAGGATGTCTCCGATATGCACGGCCGCGCCGAACGGCAGCGGCGGCAGGCCCTGCGTTTGCCGCTCTGCGTCGAGATGCGCCATCCCGGCCCGGGCGGCGAGGACCGCGCTAAGAGCCGCGTCGCAGGCGGCGCCCGGCGCGCCTTCGGTAACGGGAAAGATCGCCAGCATGCCGTCGCCGAGGAATTTCAGCACTTCGCCGCCGAAGGCGTGCACGGCGCCGGCGACGCGGTCGAACCACGCGTCGAGAGCCGTGATCACTGCCGCGGGGGGTGCGTCCTCGGACAGGGCAGTGAAACCGCGCAGGTCGGCGCATAGCAGCGCAGCCCGGATGGTCTCGCCGAATCCGCGCCGCAGGGGGCCCCCGAGCACCCGCGCCGCTGTGCGCCGGCCGAGATAGGCTTCAAGGGCAGCGGTCAGCGTTGCGCGAGCCACGAGGGCGGCGAGCGGCGCTGCGGCGAAACGCGCGGCCTCACTGAGCCGATCCGTCTCGATGGAGGTGAATGGTCGCGGCCCGATCCAGCTGAGCGACGGCCCGTCCGGACCTGGCCCGACGACATCCTCATGCGCTGGCCCGTCACCGAGTTCTGCAAGCCAGGCCCGGCCGGTATTGCCAGGCGGACCCGCGCCTGGAAGCGCCGCCGCGAACCCGAGCGCCTCAATCACCTCGCCCGTGTCGGACCGCCAAAACCATGCGCGGCGGGCGATGATCGGGTGCGGCGCAGCAATCGACAAGGCGCCACCGGCAAGCGGCAGACCGTCATCAATCAACCGTGCGCCGAGGTCGGCCAGAAACCGGTCGGCATCCGGCGAAGCGGCGGCCGCGTCTACGAGCCACGCGAGCGTCGAAGGCAACTGCATGGGTGAATCATGCAAGCGGGGCAATCCCTTTGTCACCAACCGCCCGGCGAAAGTTAACTCTGGCGCGCGGATATGTCATGAGGCAACAGATTTCGCCCCGACGTCGCCATGAGCCGGCTGCCCCGCCGCCTCGCAAATTATATCAGCAACTAGGGAGGCTACGGATGAATGAACCACTCGTCGTTCGGCGCGAGACCCACATCGCGGCGCCGCGCGCCGCCGTTTTCGCCTTCCTCACCGATCCTGAGAAGATCATACGCTGGATGGGCAGCGACGCGACCACGCAAGCGCATCCGGGCGGGCTCTACCTTGTCAAAGGGGTCGGCGGCCGCAGCGCCCGCGGCGCGTTCCGCGAGGTCGTGCCGGTTCACCGCCTCGCCTACAGCTTCGGCTGGGAGGGGATTGAGGCGACGCCGCCGGGGTCGAGCCTTGTGGAGATCGACCTGATCGAACAGAATGGCGGCACGCTCCTGCGGATGACGCATACAGGGCTGCCCAACGCTGAACAATGCGCGAGCCACGCGCAGGGCTGGGGCCATTATCTCGAGAGGCTGGCCGCCGCTGCCGCGGGGCGAGATCCGGGGCCGGATCCAGGTCCCACCCATCACAGGGCGGCGTGACAGTGGGCTCCGAGTTCTGGAAAATAGTTCCAAGTTGCAGACCCGCTGGAGTGGGCCCCTTGGGGCGGACAGCGATCAGGCGGCTGATTTGACCGTGGGCCGGGGCTTGCGGTCCTCGAACTGTTGGGGGCTCAGATAGCCCAAGGCGGAATGGAGACGGCGCCGTTTGTAGACCTCGTCGATGAACCGCGGAAGGTCCTCGTCGGCAATCCGTACGACAACGCCAGGGCCGAGAGAATTCATAAAGACCCTCAAGGTTGAAGCCGTCTATCCGATGGCCTACGAAACCTTCGGCGATGTCGGACCGCGACCACGTGACCAACGTCGTTCAGGCCTTTTGAGAGCGACACCACTGGACGGCTATCCGCCCAGTACACCGCCCAGCCTACCGGCAATCCCTGCTTCGCTGCGGTCTTGTCGGCTCGATGGGCCGAAGAGGGCGGTTAAGGTCAAGAAGTCTGTTTGATGTCTCGATTAAGCGCCCCTATAAAAAGGGGACTGGGAAGACCGATCTACCTCCGTAAGAGGTCGAGCAAAAATAATAACGAAGGTTGCCCTACGACCATGCGCGGGGCAGACGAAATATTTTTCAATCCAACAATTGAGTCGACTGATTTGGCCAGCCATTGGAGTTGCCCCGCTTTGATGGACGGGTTGGGGCTTAGTCGAGCTTGCTCAGGCCATCATGTTTCCTTTGCTCCTGTGGATTGCTCCGACACCCTCCCGAATTTCGCAGTCGATACGACGAAATCCTGCGGTCTGGAGGTAGCGCGGGGAACCTACGCCAGCGCCGCTAGATCGATGAAGGAAGCTATCCGGTACGAGCGTTCGAGGATGGCAGCCTAACCAAAATCCTACGTCTGGCGCGCCAACGAGACAATTCGCAGGATCACGTCGCTGTAGCTCTCACCTGGAGCGCGCAACGCCGTGAGTTGATTGGCGGCGGCGGGGTCAACCCAAATCGCCACCTCGCCGTTTTCGACCGGCTGGCGCTCGAAGCCGACGCTACCGAGGGGCAACGTCTTGCAAATCGCGTCGAACGCGGCCGGGGTGATCGAGAGGCGGACCATCGCGATAGGCGGCGGCCTAGTGGCCAAAGTGCTCGACGGCGCTTCGCACGGATATCATCCCGCCGACGAAGCACCCGATGCAGATGAGAAACGACACAACAGCTAAGATATGCGCGCAATGTCGGAGACGACGAATGCCTCTCGATGAAGGTCCGGGTTGGTCAAATGGGAATTCAGTATTTCGCTCAAGGGAACTAACGTAGTTCGCCTCAAAGAAATGCGTCAGGTAGGATAACCCGAGCCCCGCGACTGCGAACGCCACTCCCCAGGCGAAAACTTCAAGACTGCCGGCCACACGCGAAAGCTGGGGGACAATCAATGAGTTTTTTGACGCGAGGCTTCCCATAAACGCCAGGACGGAAACGGCGGCGCCGCCGTTAATCAGAATGCCCGCGCGCAATGTCGCCTCTGCGCTTTTGACTGCAGCCTGATTCAGCGTGTCCATAAGCGAATTCAGCCGGTCGGAGGCGCGATAAGCGTCCTCCCGTTTCATCTCGTGTAGCCACTTCTGCTGCTCAAAAGGCGGCGACGGGGTCTGAGTCATGAGACGTCTCGTATCAGGCTGCCAGCCGGCAATGTCGCGCAGGGGCACCGGAGGCTTTTGCGCCGATATTGAGGTCAACATAGCGAACGACCATTGCAAGGCCAAATCGGGCCATCCCCTCATCAACTATGTGGAACTAACCATGCATTATGGCTTCGGTCCGACAATGAGGGAGGGAACCGCACGAGACGAGGAATTGCCATATTGAATGAGCATCCGCAGGAAGCATCCGCTGCGGCTATCGCTATCGGTCCGGACGCTCCTATTCGCCTTGCGGACGCTGCGAAGCTCGCATTTCCCGCTGGGGGGATGACCGAGAGCGGTTTGAGGCGTGAGGCGACCAGGGGCCGTCTCACTGTCTCTCGCGTGGCGGGCAAAGACTTCACGACGATGCGCGCAATCGAGGCCATGCTCGCGGATTGCGTGATCGAGCCGAAGTGGTCCCAACCCGTCCCGACGATGCCCGCGCCGTCGCCCAAGGTAGCGCTCGACGCGCTGCTCTTGAGCCTGGAACAGCCAAAAGACGGTGCGAAGGCCTCAAAACCCGCGAAGCGGTCCCGAAGCGGTCCCGGAACCGCTTTCGTCTGCTAGGATTATTCAGCTAAGTCTTTGGAATAAATGGTCGGAGTGAGAGGATTTGAACCTCCGGCCCC
>CAWHIL010000002.1:0-663489 GCA_963829505.1 uncultured Alphaproteobacteria bacterium | reverse complement strand
GGTTCACGGTCCTGTTCGCCAATTTCGCGGAGGCCGTGGCCGAAGGCCGGGGCAAGGCGCAGGCGGACACCCTTCGCCGGGCCACACCGACACCGATCGCCAGGCGCTACCTCGATCCGAAGGCTCTGGCCGGACCGGTCGAGAGCGTCAACGCGCTCGACCTTCGCGCAGGCGATGTCGTTCTGGTCGAAGCGGGCGAGCTCATCCCGAGCGACGGCGATATCGTCGAAGGCGTCGCTTCGGTGAACGAGTTCGGCGATTACCGGCGTATTCGCCCCCGTCATCCGCGAAGCCGGCGGCGACCGATCGGCCGTCACCGGCGGAACGACGGTGCTGTCCGACTTCATCAAGGTCCGGATCACGGCCTCTCCGGGCTCGACCTTCATCGACCGCATGATCGCGCTCGTCGAAGGGGCCGAGCGCCAGAAGACCCCGAACGAGCTGGCGCTGTCGATCCTCCTGTCGGACTGACCATCATCTTCCTGATCGTCTGTGTCACGCTCTGGCCGATCGCGAAATATTCGGGACGGTTCTGTCGGCGACGGTGCTGATCGCTCTTCTCGTGTGTCTGATTCCGACGACGATCGGTGGCCTCCTGTCGGCCATCGGCATCGCCGGCATGGACCGGCTGATCCGCTTCAACGTCATCGCGACTTCGGGCCGCGCGGTGGAAGCGGCGGGCGATGTCGACACCCTGCTGCTCGACAAAACGGGCACGATCACCTTCGGCAACCGCATGGCGACGGAGTTCATTCCCGTTCCCGGCGTCACCACGAAGGAGGTCGCCGCGGCCGCGTTGGCCTCGAGCCTTTCCGACGAAACGCCGGAAGGCCGTTCGATCGTGGCGCTCGCCAAGGGCGATTACGACATCGTCGAGCCGAAACTCAACCCGGCGACGACGGTCCAGGTCAAGTTCTCAGCCCAGACGCGGATCTCCGGCGTCGATGCAGCCGGCCGGTCGATCCGCAAAGGAGCCGTGGACTCGATCCTGCACTACCTCAAGACGACGCTGGACAAGACGCCGTCCGAGTTCCGGCTCGCGGTCGAGCGAATCGGCATGTCCGGCGGAACGCCCCTCGCCGTGGCTGACAAGGGACTGCTTCTCGGCGTCATCCATCTGAAGGACGTCGTGAAGCCGGGCATCAAGGAACGGTTTGCCGCGCTGCGGGCGATGGGCATTCGCACGGTCATGGTCACGGGCGACAATCCGGTCACCGCCGCCGCGATCGCCTCCGAAGCAGGCGTCGACGACTTCCTCGCCGAGGCGACGCCGGAGGACAAGCTCGCCTACATCCGCAAGGAGCAGTCCGGCGGGCGGCTCATTGCCATGTGCGGCGACGGCACCAACGACGCGCCGGCTCTCGCCCAAGCCGACGTCGGGGTCGCGATGCAGTCCGGCACCCAGGCCGCTCACGAGGCGGGCAACATGGTCGACCTCGACTTCAACCCGACCAAGCTCATCGAGATCGTCGAGATCGGCAAGCAGCTCCTCATGACGCGCGGCTCGCTCACCACCTTCTCCATCGCCAACGATGTGGCGAAATATTTCGCCATCCTGCCGGCGATGTTCCTCGCGACCTATCCGGAGCTCGGCGCTCTCAACGTCATGCGGCTCGCTTCGCCGCAGTCGGCGATCCTGTCGGCCGTCATCTTCAACGCGCTGATCATCATCGCGCTGATCCCGCTCGCTCTGAAGGGCGTCGCCTACCGGCCGGTCGGAGCGGCGGCGCTTCTGCGTCGCAACCTGCTGATCTACGGCTTCGGCGGTCTGTTGCGCCCTTCATCGGCATCAAGGCTATCGACCTCGTCGTCGCAGCCTTGCATCTGGCTTGATTTTCCGGAGTTTTTCATGGTCCAGCACATCCGTCCGGCATTAGTGATGCTGATCCTGTTCAGCGCGCTGACCGGCCTCGTCTATCCGCTGGCGATTACGGGAATCGCGCAAGTCGCGATGCCGAATCCGCCAACGGCAGCCTCATCGAAAAGAACGGCGTCGTCATCGGCTCGGCTTTGATCGGGCAGAACTTCAAGAGCGAGCGCTATTTCCATCCACGCCCCTCCGCGACGACGGACACCGATCCCAACGATTCAACAAAGACGATCGACGCGCCGTACAACGCCGCCAACTCGTCCGGCTCGAACCTCGGCCCGACCTCGCAAAAGCTGATCGACCGGGTCAAGGCGGGGGTCGAAGCGTGGCGTGAGACGGCCAGGGCCGGTTCGGTTCCGGCGGACGCGGTGACGACATCGGCGTCGGGTCTCGACCCGAACATCTCGCCGCAGAACGCGACCGCCCAAGTCCCTTCCGTCGCCAAGGCGCGTGGTCTTGACGAAGCCAAAGTGCGGCAATTGGTCGAATTGTCCGTCGAAGGCCGCTTTCTCGGACTCGTCGGCGAGCCCAGGGTGAACGTCCTGCGGCTGAATTTGGCGCTGGATCAGCTGAAGTCCTGACCGTTCTTCCATTCCAACGCGCCTCGATGCATGCGACGTCGCGGGACCGTCGCTCGCAGCCCTCGCGGACCCGATCGGAGCGGATTGCGGCTGGCTTCGATGGGACTGTCGCGGTTGGTGTGTCGCAACATGCGACAGAAAGCAACCGGCCACGGTCATGAGACTCCTCTCGCTGCTGTTCTGGGGACTTTGTGCTGGTCGCGGCCGCCATCAGCTACCGATGGGGCAGCCTGGTCGGACTGGTCTTCTTCGTCCTCGCCCTGATGTCGGGCGCCGTGGTCGCTTCTCACTGGCCGTCTCAATGACCCGCCGTCGTGAGGCAATCCCAAATTATTCTCAGCGCCGCACGACGGTGCTCCTGTTGACCACCGATGCCGGACTTGTGCGGTTGGCGCGATCGATTCTCCAACCGGGACGCAGGGTGAGCGCCGGCGCGCCATTCGGCGCGGTTCCCAGAGCCGCGGCGGCGGCCGACGTCGTGGTGGTCGAACTCGACGCGGTCAATCGAAAGACCCTCGATGCGATCCGGCGCGCATGGCCCGAGAGCGCGCTGATCGTGGTTTGCCCGCAACGCCGCGAGGTCGACTGCATCGCAGCGCTCGACATGGACGCGGACTATCTCGCCCGTCCGTTCAGAGAGGCCGATCTCGCGGCGCGGGTCCACGTGGCCGAGCGCAGGCGCTTCGCCGGCAGGGGACGGCCGCGCTTCTATCGGAACGGGCTGCTCGCCTTCGACCTGTTCAGCGGCAGCCTCTCGCTCGACGGGCGTACGGTGGCATTGTCGCCTTCGGAAGCCGCCCTTCTCGCTCATCTGGCCGAGCGAGCCGGATGCGTGGTCTCCTACGCGCGCCTTCTCGGGGACGGAGGATCCGTGCTGCTCCCCCGTTCCCGTCATGCGCTCCGGTCAACCGTCATGCGCCTCAGGCGCAAGATCGAGCGCGAGCCACTCCGACCGCGGATCCTGCTTGCCGAGATCGGCGTGGGCTACCGGCTTGCGCCTCCAACCCCCGAGCTGTCGCGCCGGGGGCGCGACGCCCTTTCCGACGACCAGCAACAGGCATGAAGACATGACCATGAGCTTCTCCGGTCTCCTTGAAATCTCCATCACGCTCGCCCTCGTCGTCGCTTGGGCGCCACCATGGCGAGAGCTTTCGCTCTACGATCCTGACACCGCTCCTCGGCCCGGTTGAGGCCGAGGAGGAGCAGGAATGGGACGCTACGTTGAATTACGTAGATAACCAGAGTTGGATATTTGCGCCTTCCTTACGCGGTGCACGCGTTTTCCGTCTGGAACCTTTACCCGCCAGGGACCAGATTGAGGTTGGCAGTGGCAAAGAAAGAGGTTCCGCCTTGCGCACGTCCATTTGCGCCGATGACACCAACGATGGTGAGCCGTCGAAACCTGCGAACATTTTGATGCGGCTCTGCGCCCTCGCGACGATCGGACTTGGCTTCTGCTTCGTCGCGCAACTGCTGGTCAGCGTCTCGCACTGAGGCGCGGCAAGGCCTCAAGCTCAACAGATCGTTCGAGGACGGCGACGGTCGCTCAGCGCGCAGCTCTGCCGCCAGGTGCAGGAAGAACAGGGTAATCCCTCAATCCAAGCGGCGGCGGTCGGGTCTTGCCTCTACGTCGATCAGAACCATTACGAACGGTGGGTCGTCAGAGACACCGAAGCCTGTGCGGCCTGTTCGCCAATCGGTCCGAGGCGATCCGATTTGCGACGTACGAATGCGGGCGCCGTCCGCAATCCTTTGTACTTCTGCCAAGAGACACATAGCTCGACTTTGAATAGCCGCGATCCATCAACCAACGGTCTACATCGGGCTGTTGCGCTGCCTCGATTGTGCCAATGTTCAGTTTGCGACGCTCATCGACTGTTCCAGACCGACCGGCAACGGCCGCAACGGGTTCGAGACCCGCCGCTCGCCGACTTGTCCAGCAACGGTAGCAATGTGCGCGAAGCGGGACGGCCGCAGTCGAGGCCTGGCCCTCGACAGTTATCAGCGCCGACACGGCCGCGGTTCCGCTCGAGAATTGCGCTTCACTCGCGAGAAAGGACTGGCTTCTGGTTGGAAAGAGAGCGTGTATGCGCTTGCCCGCTCGGCGCTTAGGCGGCGCGGAACACCCAGCCCCGAAACGATCCGGGGCTTGCGTCAGTGACGGGCCGGATTGGCCGGCCCTTGTCGCTACGCAAAGGGTTTAACCATGTCCATCAAGCTCACCGATACGCAGCTTGTGCTGCTGAGCGCCGCTTCACAGCGCGACGATCACTGCCTTGTTCCTGCAACCGGCGCCCGGCTCAGCCCGGCGCGAAAGGCCGCCGCCAAGCTCCTCAACGCCGGCCTCGTGAAGGAGGTCCGGGCGCGGAAGGATATGCCTGTCTGGCGTCGGGACGAAGACGCGGATCAGGCTTTCGCGCTCAAGCTGACCGCGGCGGCCCTCAAGGCGATCGCCGCCGAAGCGAACGAAGACAGCGGGGACGCCCCGACGGCGACGACAGCGAGGCGGCGGGGAGCGAGCTTCAAGTCCTTGAAGCCCAGAAGCCCGAACACCTTCCGCATGCCGCCGCTGACGCTCTGCCATCCCAACCCGTCGTTCCTCGGCCTGGGACAAAGATCAGCGCGGTCATCGCGGCGCTGGAAACTGGCGCGACGATCGACGAGATCGTCACCGCGACCGGGTGGTTGCCGCACACGGCGCGGGCTGCGCTGACCGGACTCCGCAAGCGCGGATATGCGATCGCGTCCGACCGCTCCGACCGAACGCGCGGCTCGGTCTATCGGATCGCGCGCACGGAGAGCGACGCTGCCGCGGCTGATGCGGCCGTCTCGCGCGCGGAAGCCGACAGTCCCGATCCGGTCCCGGATGCGAAACCCCATGCGCGAACCGTTCGCCAATTGCGCGCGCGGACCCGCCGGGCGGCCTAAAGATGGCTGCGCGCGGAAGTAAACCGTCTCCCGGCCGGGGGGCGGCGCCCCATCCGGCGCGCCTGGGGCTGTCGAGGGGCCGAGCGGCGACTCGCGCCATCGGCCCTCCTCTTGAGCTTGCCGGACCTCGATCGGAGCGAGCTTCTTCTGCAGTGGCGCAATCATCTGGGCGGGACGCCTCCCGCCCATTTGCCGACGTGGCTGCTGTCGCGCGTCCTCGCCTACCGGCTTCAGGCGGCGACGTTCGGCGATCTCGAGCCCGGGCTCCTGCGCAAGCTGAAGAGGGGAGATGCGGCGAACGGTTCCGAGCCCCCTCCGTTCGCCAACCGGCCGCCCGCCATGGGCGATGGCGAAGACCTGAGGCCGGGGGCGACGCTCGCCCGGGAATGGCGCGGCAAGCTCGAACGCGTGACGGTACTCGAGGACGGCTACGCCTGGAACGGCAGGACCTATGGAAGCCTGTCCAGGATCGCCAGGGCGATCACCGGAACCAGCTGGAACGGCCATCGCTTCTTCGGCTTGCGATCCAGCCGCAAGCCTTCGGGCACATTGAAGCCGAAGATCGGGACCCGCAACTCCGTCGCCGCCGTGTCCCGGGAGGCAGCGCCATGACGCCCGACGGTCGGAAGGCGCGGCTTCGATGCGCCATCTACACGCGCGTCTCGTCCGACGCCGGTCTCGAACAGGACTTCAACTCCCTCGACAACCAGCGCGAGGCCGCCGAAGCCTACGTCAAAAGCCAGGCCCATGAGGGCTGGATCCTCCTCCGCGACCGCTACGACGACGGCGGGTTCTCGGGCGGTTCGATGGAAAGGCCTGCGCTACAGAATCTGCTGGAAGACGTTCGCAGTGGCCGGATCGATGTCGTGGTTGTCTACAAGGTCGACCGGCTGACCCGCTCGCTCGCCGACTTCGCCAAGCTGGTCGAGCTCTTCGACGCCCGCGGCGTCTCGTTCGTGTCGGTGACCCAGGCTTTCAACACCACGACGAGCATGGGTCGCTTGACCCTGAACGTCCTGCTCTCCTTCGCCCAGTTTGAGCGCGAGGTTACAGGCGAGAGGATCCGCGACAAGATCGCCGCCTCGAAGAAGAAGGGCCTCTGGATGGGCGGCGTCGTCCCGCTCGGTTATCGGGTCGAGAACCGCGCCCTGCATGTGGTCGAAGATCACGCCATCTTCGTGCGCGCCCTCTTCCAGCGCTACCTCGAGATCGGCGCGGTCGTTCCCTTGAAGGCGGCGCTCGATCGCGAGAACGTCCGGCTGCCGGTTCGAACCGACGGGACCGGCAAGCGTACCGGCGGCGGCCTCATCAGCCGTGGGCATCTCTACAAGATCCTGTCCAACCCGATCTACATCGGACGCCTGAGTCACAGGGGCCAAGCCTACGAAGGCCAGCACAGGGCCATTGTCGATCGCGAGACCTGGGACCGGGTCCAGGACCAACTCGCGCGCCATGCGCAGGTCCGACGGAATCCGGTCCGAGCGTCCGAGGCCTGGCTCGCCGGCAGGCTGTACGACGACCGCGGCTCGCGGATGAGCCCGAGCGAGGCGTCGCGGGGCGGTCGGCGATGGCGCTACTATGTCTCGCAGGCAATCCTTCAGGGTCGCAAACAGGAGGCGGGATCGATCGTGCGTGTCGCGGCCCCGGAAATCGAGGGCAAGGTTCTCGAGTTGGTCCGTGCGGCGCTGGGCGACGCCGAATGCGCAGACGCCGACATCTGGGCTTGCGTCGAGCGGGTGACGATCGGCAAGGCGGGGCTCTCCATCCGGTTGCACGATCAGGCGCCAGCGGACTGCGGCGCCCGGACGATCTCGATCCCCTGGACCCCGGCGCCGACCCGAAGGCGACGCGAGATCGTTCAGGGGCATGGCTCGCCCGCAGCGGATCTTCGCCCGATGCGTGTGGAGGCTCGAAGAGCGTTCGTGAGCTCCTATCGGAAAGCGCGCCTGCTGGCTCGACCGCCTCGAGAGCGAAACCCAATCTTCCATCGCCGCGATCGCGCAAAGCGAACGACGGACAGAACGCTCCATCCGCCAGACGCTCTCGCTCGCCTTTCTCGATCCGGCGCTCGTCGCAGCGGCGATCGATGGTCGCCTGCCTCGCGGCTTCGGCCTCAAGCGGCTGATGGACCTTCCTCCGCAATGGTCGCAGCAATGGACTGCGCTGGGACTGGCTCCGCCTGTCGGCCGCTGAAGACCGTCGGTTGCTGACTCAGAAGGGCGCCGTCTCCCAGTCTGGAGGATGCAGCGACTTGGCGAAGCTACGTCAGGCCTCCTGTCGCCCACATCGCATCGCGCCGGGAAACGGAATTTTGCCGGCTGAGACCGGGCGCGCTATATCGGCCGGCAATCCGAGGTTCAGACGCGCAAAGCTGATCGCAGACGCAGTCTCGCGCCGCTAACCTACCGACAATGCGTCGCTATTCTTGGTCTCGGAAACCTCCGCCGCTCGCGCGGACTTCCTGGTGGAGCTGAGGGGATTCGAACCCCTGACCTCTGCAGTGCGATTGCAGCGCTCTCCCAACTGAGCTACAGCCCCGACGCGCCGGCTCTTTACGTCACGCGTTCCCGGCGTGTCAACGCCGCCGGGACGGGTAATCCGCGTCCGAGGTTTCGGGCGCGGGCGCCGGCGAGGGGACCGACAGGAGACTCCATTTTGCGCGCGATTCTCGACATCGTCCTCATCGTCCTCAATCTCTACACCTGGGTCGTCATCATCGGCGCGGTGCTGTCGTGGCTGATCGCCTTCGGCGTGGTCAACATGCGCAACGACCTCGTCCGCTCGGCCTGGAACCTCTTCCTCGCGCTGACCGAACCCTTCCTGAAGCCGATCCGCAACGTCCTGCCGAACACGGGCGGCATCGACCTTTCGCCAATTGTCCTTCTGCTGGGAGTCATGCTGATCGAGCGGGTCATCATCTATTACATCTATCCGTTCGTTTACTAAGGCTGGTTCATGTCCCCAACCTTCGCCTCCAAGACCGCCGCCGGCCGCTTCTTCGAGGATTTCCGCATCGGCGAGACCATCCGTCATGCAACTCCGCGCACCGTTCGCGACGGGACCGCCGCGCTCTACAGCGCGCTCTACGGGACCCGCTTCGCTCCCCAGAGCGCCGACACCTTCGCCCACGCGATCGGCTATCCCGCGCGCAGCCCGATCGACGACCTGCTCGTATTCCACGTCGTGTTCGGCAAGACCGTGCCGGACATCTCCTTGAATGCGGTCGCCAATCTCGGATACGCCGACTGCCGCTTTCTGAAGGCCGTCTTTCCCGGCGACACGCTCTCGGCGACGTCGGAAGTGATCGGCCTCAAGGAGAACTCGAACCGGCAGAGCGGCGTCGTCTACGTTCGCTCGCGGGGCGTGAACCAGCGCGGCGAGGCGGTGCTCGACTACGTTCGCTGGGTCATGGTGCGCAAGCGCGACCACGCCGCGCCCGCCCCCGCGCCCGTCGTGCCCGAGCTGCCGGAGGCCGTGCCGCCGGCGGCGCTGGGCGGCGGGTGCCCGGTCATCGACCGGGCCGCCTTCGACACGACGCTGAGCGGCTCGCCGCACCGGTTCGAGGATTACGCCGCCGGCGAGCGGATCGACCACGTCGACGGCGTGACCGTCGAGGAGGCCGAGCACATGATCGCGACCCGCCTCTATCAGAACACCGCCAAGGTCCATTTCAACCAGCACAGCGAAGGGCAGGGGCGCTTCGGCCGTCGCCTGATCTACGGCGGCCACGTCATTTCGCTGGCGCGGGCGCTGAGCTTCAACGGCCTCGCCAACGCCTTCCACATCGCAGCGATCAACGGCGGCCGGCATGTCGCGCCGCTCTTCGCCGGCGACACCGTCTTCGCCTGGAGCGGGATCCTCGAAACGGCGGCGCTGCCCGGCCGCGAGGATGTCGGGGCGCTGCGCGTGCGCACGATCGCGACCAAGAATCGCCCCTGCGCCGACTTTCCGTTGCAGGAGGGGGAGGGTTACGAGGCAGGCGTTGTCCTCGACCTCGACTATTGGGCGCTCGCGCCGCGGCGTCCGTGACATGCGGCTGCCCGCCGACGCTGCGCTGATCGTCGCCGGGCGCTTCGACGATGACGGCGACAGGACCGCCTCGCAGGCCGTCGCCGCGCTAATCGAGACATGGCGGCGGGAGGACCTGCCGACCTTCGACCTTCGCAGCGAAGCAGGCGGCGCCGGGGGCGGGGCCTTCGGCGGCGACCTCGAAGCGCGTCTCGACGAGGTCGGCGCGACCACCCTCATCCTTTGCGGGGAGGCGGACGCGGTCGAGGCGTCGGCCGGCCAGGCGGAGGCGTTGGGCTTCCACGTTTTCATCGTCCGCGACGGCTGTTCGCCGCAGCCTGCGCTGACGCCGGACGCGTCCCGCCGTCCCGCCGTCGTCGTCGACCTCGAGACCGCGCTCGCCGCCGCGGGGCTCGCCAAGTCCCGGCAGCGCCTGAAGGACGGCGGACGCGGCGGACCGGGCGACGAGCCGCGTTGACGATCGGGGCCGCGAGGCATGGCCCGATCCACCGAGGCGACTTGACAGAGCCTCCCCCTTCACGCGAACTGCGGCGGGGATGAGCGGGACATGGGCGCGCCCCTTGCCCGCGCGCCCGCATGACAACCTCGGACCGTCCTGACCTCCATGCCGCAGCCCTCCGATCCCGCGCAGCCCTATCGTGGGCTGGCTTCCGCCTACACCGAGGCGATCCGGGCGCAGGACTTCAAGGCCAACATCGCGATCCTCTTCGTCGCCTTCATGATGGGTCCCGTTCTCTACAACTATTCGCGCTTTCCCGCCTATCTGCCGATCCCGTTCGTCCTGCTGCCGTTCCTGATCGTCTACTTCTGCCTCTTCATGGTGCTCATCCCGCGCTACCCGAAGCGTGGGTCGAAACACTTCATCGTCTCGCGCACGGCGGCGCCCGAAGACTTCGCCAACATCACCGAGACCGACGACGAGCTCGATCAATTGCGGCTGCGCTGCGCCGTCCTCTCGGAGCTTCTGTGGTGGAAGACGCTCTACATCAACATCAGCTTCATCCTGGCGATCATATGCATCTTCATATCGATCGTCCTCCTCTTCTATGTATGGTTCCGATAGGGAGGCTCGAGCCGCCGTGGCAGCCGACCGGACCGCCAAACTCAGAGGGCTTCTGGCCGGCTACACCGATTCGATTCGCCTGAGCGACGCCAAGGCGAACATCGGCGTGCTGTTCGTCGCCATCATGATGAGCACGGTCGTGCAGTACAGCAGCAGCTACCCCTCCTATATGCCGCTGCCCGTGCTGCTGCTTCCTTTCATGTTCATCTTCGTCAACCTGCTCGTCTCGGTCTATCCGCGTTTCCCGCGCGTCGGCCGAAGCCGCTTTCCCATCCGCCGCCGCATGCGGCCGGAGGATTTCGACTTCATCGCCGAGTCCGATCCGACCGGCGAGTTGCTGGCCCACACCTGCGCCCTCTTCTCCCGCATCCTCTGGTGGAAGAACACGACCCTGAGGCTCGCCTACTGGATGGCGATGGCCTCGCTCGCCGCTTCGGGCGTCCTCCTCTTCATCGCGCACAGCGGCGGCCCGTCGCCGTAGGGGGGCGCGCGGGACGTCGCTTCTGAAGGCGAAGAAAGCCGGGCGTGGATTCAACCTTTTCAACGGCTTGCAGCAGAATTTCCGGGCGAGTTGACCGGGGCGGATTTGCGGGCGGCGGCGGTGCGCGGGGTCGACGACCTGGTCGACGACCCCGCCGGCGCGCTCACCGAGCGCGCCTACAGGTCGCGGAAGAAGCCTCCCTCGCTTTCGCAGGCGCTCGAAGTCGGGCGCGGAATCAACCTTTTCAACGGCTTGCATCAGAATTTCCGGGCGAGTTGACCGGGGCGGATTTGCGGGCGGCGGCGGTGCGCGGGGTCGACGACCCCGCCGGCGCGCTCACCGAGCGCGCCTACAGGTCGCGGAAGAAGCTTTGCCGGCGCTCGAAGCCGGGCGCGGAATCAACCTTTTCAATGGCTTGTATCAGAATTTCCGGGCGAGTTGACCGGGGCGGATTTGCGGGCGGCGGCGGTGGGCGGGGTCGCCGACCCCGCCGGCGCGCTCACCGAGCGCGCCTACAGGTCGTGGAAGAAGCTTTGCTGGCGCTCGAAGTCGGGCGTGGATTCAACCTTTTCAATGGCTTGTATCAGAATTTCCGGGCGAGTTGACCGGGGCGGATTTGCGGGCGGACGTGTAGGGCGGGGTCGCCGACCCCGCCGGCGCGCTCACCGAGCGCGCCTACAGCCGGGCCGTGTCGCCGATTTGCGCCGGTTGCCTCCCTCGAGCGTTTGCAGGCGAAGAAAGTCGGGCGCGGATTCAACCTTTCCAATGGCTTGCAGAAGATTCTCCGGGCGACCGCAACATCCAGGGCTGGCCAAATCATGCGCGCATGGGCGGCGCTCCCGTCCTTCCTGCTCTTTGTGAACTTCGTGCTCAAACACGAAGAGCACGAAGGACACACGAAGGGCACGAAGGCGGGGCGGCTGGACAGGCGGCGCCTCAACAATTCCTGGTTGAAAAAATCCGGGCGACCGGGCGACCGCGTCCCCGGTTGGGGCGCAAGGTCGGTGTTCGATGCTTTCCTCCTTCTGTGAGTTGGCGCGACTTTCAGCCAAGCGTCGGAAAGCGAGATCGCGCGGCGAAACGCGAGCCCGGTGTGAAATTCCTATCAACAGAATCTGTTGTATCACAGATTCTGATTTTGCGCAATAAATTGGTTGGCGCCACGGTGCGCATGCGCCCGGTGAAAGCCCGGGCCCGAAGCCTACGCCGCGCCCGGGAACGCCGCGTTCCGTCGCCCGGCTTCATCCTGGTCGAACCGGCCCTCGATCTCCCTGACGATGGCCGCGATCATCGTGTTGATCTCGAAGTCCTTCGGCGTATAGACGGCGGCGACGCCGGCGGCCTTCAGGCGCTCGGCGTCGGCGGGAGGGATGATGCCCCCCACGATCACCGGAATGCGCGCGAGCCCGGCCTCGCGCATGAGCTTCAGAACCTCTTCGGTCAGCGCCACATGCGACCCCGACAGGATCGAGAGGCCGACGCAATGGGCGCCCGATCGCGCCCGCTCGACGATGTCGGCCGGCGTCAGGCGGATGCCGTCGTAGACGGCGTCGATGCCTGCATCGACCGCGCGCCTGGCGATCTGCTCGGCCCCGTTGGAATGGCCGTC
Organism: uncultured Alphaproteobacteria bacterium; assembly: GCA_963829505.1. Classification (GTDB taxonomy): domain Bacteria; phylum Pseudomonadota; class Alphaproteobacteria; order Rhizobiales; family Beijerinckiaceae; genus Roseiarcus. The sequence continues at coordinate 650,928 of CAWHIL010000002.1, read as the reverse complement.
GAGGCCGGGCTTGCCGAGCACGAAGCGGATTGGCCGCCCGAGTTTCAGCGACACGCGCGCGACCTCCTCGCGCAGCGCCTCGAGGCCCGCCGCCTCCTGCCGCGCCTGCGCCGAGACGCCGGTCGGGGCGCGATATTCGCCGAATTCGGCCCGCAGCGCGTCGCCCCACTCGCCGGTGGTCGCGCCGGCCTTCGCCGCCTCGATCGAGGGCCCCATGATGTTCGCGCCGCTGGCCGCGGCCATTCTCAAGGTCCGCAGCGCCTCGCGGACATGGCTCTCGTCGCGCGCCGCCCGCCAGGCCTTCAGCCGCGCCACCTGCTCGGCCTCGGCCGCGGCGGAGGGGACGTAGATCGAGCTCTCCCCAGCGGTCAGCGGCGAAGGCTCGGAATTGGTGAAGGCGTTGACGCCGACCACGATCTGATCGCCGCGCTCGATCGCCTCGAGCCGGCGCGTGTTCGATTCGACGAGCTTGGCTTTCAGCGCTCCGGTTTCGATCGCCTCGACCGCGCCGCCGGCCGCGTCGATGGCGGCGATCTCGGCCCGCGCCTCGCCTTTCAGCTTCTCGACCAGCGCCGCAATCTCGCGGCTGCCGGCGAAAATGTCGCCGAATTCGAGCAGGTCCGTCTCGTAGGCCATGATCTGCTGCAGCCGCAGCGACCATTGCTGATCGAACGGCCGCGGAAGGCCGAGCGCCTCGTTCCACGCCGGCAACTGGACGGCGCGCGCGCGGGCGTCCTTCGACAAGACGACGGAGAGCATCTCGATCAGGATCCGATAGGCGTTGTTCTCCGGCTGCTGTTCCGTCAAGCCCAGCGAATTGACCTGGACGCCGTAGCGGAAGCGGCGCTTGGCGGGGTCCTTCACTCCGAATCGGTCGCGCGTGATCTCGTCCCAGAGATCGACGAAGGCCCGCATCTTGGCGAGTTCGGTGACGAAACGCATGCCGGCGTTGACGAAGAAGGAGATGCTGCCGACGATGTTGGCGAAGCTTTTCTCGTCGACCTCGCCCGAAAGGCGCACCCGCTCGAGCACCGCGATCGCCGTCGCCAGCGCATAGGAAAGCTCCTGCACCGGCGTCGCTCCCGCCTCCTGCAAATGGTAGGAACAGACGTTCATCGGGTTCCACTTCGGCGCCTCGCGGGCGCAGAAGAGAATCATGTCGCGGGTCAGCCGGAGCGACGGGTCGGGCGGGAAGACATAGGAGCCGCGCGCCAGATATTCCTTGATGATGTCGTTCTGGGTGGTGCCCTGAAGCTCGGCGCGGGCCGCGCCCTGCTCGTCGGCGACCGCCATGTAGAGGGCGAGCAGCCAGGGCGCGGTGGCGTTGATGGTCATCGACGTGTTCATCGAGGCGACGGGAATGTCGGTAAACAGCGCCCGCATGTCGCCGATATGGGAGATCGCGACGCCGACCTTGCCGACTTCGCCCCGCGCCAGGATGTGGTCGCTGTCGTAGCCGGTCTGAGTCGGCAGGTCGAAGGCGATCGAGAGGCCCGTCTGGCCCTTGGCGAGGTTCTGCCGGTAGAGCCGGTTGGACGCTTCCGCGGTCGAATGCCCCGCGTAGGTCCGGAAGATCCAGGGCTTGTCGCGCCTCGCCGCCTCGGGCCGCCCATCCATTTGCGTCATCGCCGCACCTTTTGACGCGCCGCAACGGATCGACAAGGCCGAATCGAATTGCGCGGGCGTCCTTCGCGTCTCTCGCAGGCGCTGTTTTCGCAGAAAAACGCCGCTCGCGCCAGATGTTGCGGCGCCGAAGAAGGCGCACGCCGGGTCGGCAAATGGTCGCAGGGCTGCGCGCGAGCCGGAGCGCAATCGTCAACATTTACAACGGGGCGGCGGAATTTGTTGCAAATAGGAAACACTTGTCGACAAACGGCGGAACGAAGGCGATTGAGGCGGAAAGTTGGTTGCTTTCGGACCGCGTTTTGAGATTATGACGGGTGAATTTCCGCGCTCGAATTGTCTTTCGTGCTCGAATTGTCTTAACGGAACCGAGGGTGCCATGACTGTGAAGAAGACGTCGCTTCTGCTGGGGGTTTCGGCGGTCGCGTTGGCGATCAGCATGGCGAGCGCGCTCGCGGCTGGCACAACGGTGACCGCGAATTCGACGACGACGATCAATGTCGGCGGCAACGACGACTTTTTCTCCAACCCCGGCTACAACGTCACGACGAGCGCGGGCGACGCCGTCTATTCGGTCAACGCGATCGGCGCCAACGTCAACGACGGCTACTTCTCCAATACCGGGATCCTCGTGGGCGCCGCTGCCGGCGCGTATCTCAGCGGCGACGTCGACGGCCCGTTCACCAACAGCGGAACGATCACTGGCAAGACCGCGCAGGGCGTCTTCATCGGCGGCAATCTGAACGGCGATTTCAACAACAACGGCACGGTGACCGGGGCGGTCAACGTCTCCCCGGCCATCGACATTCACGGCAGCGTCAACGGCAACTTCACCAACTCGGGCTGGCTCACCGGCGGCAACGACGGCGTCTATATCGGCGGCGACCTCAACGGAAGTTTGGACAATACCCTCAACATCTCTGGCACCTATCACGGGATTCACATCGCCGGAAATCTGTCCGGCAATGTCACCAACTCCGGCAACATCACCGCCCGCGACCCCAACGGGGGCGCCTCCGCCTTCTGGGTCGAGGGCACGGTGACGGGCGACTTCACCAACACAAGCACGGGAACGATCGGCGCCGAAGGCGACGGAACCACCACGGGCGCGGCCAATTCGGACGTCGTCGGCGTCGCCATCGGCAATTTTTCCGGTGTGTTCGACAACGCCGGAGTGATTTACGCCTTCGAGAATCAGGTCATCAACGCTCCAGCGAACAACAAGGCGAGCGGCGACGGCGTTTCATTCTACAACAACGGCTTCTCCGGCAGTTTCACGAATAGCGGGTCGATCTACGGAACCGCCGACGGCAAAGTCACCGCCGCGGCAGGGGCCAATGTCGCTGTGAACACGAACGGTGTGTACTCCAACGGCTTCTCCGGCACGTTCACCAATTCCTCGAACATCACCAGCACCAACAACGCCGAAGTCGTCGGGGTGGCAGGCAAGACCGCTTCCGCCTATGCCGGCGGCGTGACCATCGGCAACGAATTCACCGGCGTCTTCTCGAATTCGGGCAATATCGTCGCCACCAACGGCTCCAATGTCACCGGCGGCACTGGGACTTCAACCGCGGGGGCCTACGCAAACGGCGTAAACATCAACAATGACTTTAACGGCAACTTCACCAACAACAGTACTGGGTGGATTGAGTTGAAATCTGGCCGCAACGGTTCAGGGATATCATGCGCACGGCCAGGACGCCGGCATGTATGTCGGCGGAAATCTCACCGGCAATTTCGTCAACAGCGGCGTCATCGAAGGTCTGAACAGCACGAACGTCACCGGGTCGGGCGCGTCCGGCGGGTCCGCCTTCGCCTTCGTCGGCGGGGTCAATATCGAAGGCACGCTGAACGGCAACTTCACCAATTCGGCGAATGCAACCATCTCCTCCGATCTCACCGGAAACATCAACGGATACACCTCGACCGGCCGCTCGCAAGGGTTCTCCGTCGGCAACTTCTTTGGCGACAATTTCACCAATTCGGGCACGATCTACGGCGACAACAGCGCCAACATCGGCGGCCATTTTGCAACCGGCTCGGCTGTCGGCATCGCGATCTACGACAGCTTCGAGGGCAATTTCACCAATGCCGGAAACGTCAGCGCGGCGTTGAGCGGCAACATCGGCGGCGCCAGCGCGGCCGGCTACGCGATCGGTTTCGGCGCATTCAACGCGAATTTCGATGGCGCGTTCACGAATACCGGAACCATCGGCGCAACGAGCAGCGCCTATGTCCATGGTCGCACCGCGTTCAGCACCGCCGCCGGCGTTGGTTTCGGTAATTTCTTCGGGACTTTCACCAATTCGGCGACGGGCAGCCTTCAAGCCGATCTCACCTCGAGCGCCAACATCGGCGGCGAGTACGCATCCGCTTACGCCAACGGCTTTGCGGCCGAGGATTTCTCGGGCACGTTCGCCAACGCCGGGAACATCGGCGGAACCAACAGCGCCAACATCGGCGGATACAGCGCTCTCGGCGAGGCTGCCGGCGTGGCGATCGGCACAGTCTCCTCCGGCCTTTTCTCGGGCACGTTCTCGAATACGGGAAATATCCAGGGAACGGTTGACGGAAACATCGGCGGCCACAACGCCCAGGGCATCGCCACCGGCGTCTACGCCTATAGCTTCAACGGCGACTTCAACAACAACGGGACGATCACCGGGACCGAAAGCGCCAACATCAGTGGCTTCTTTACCGGAAATGTCAGCGGCACGGCCGCCGGCGTGTTCATCAACCAGAATTTTGTCGGCGGAAACTTCACCAACAGCGGGAGCATCACCGGCAACCTGAGCGGCAACATCTCCGGCGACGTCAGCGGCGTCGGGGTCGGCGTCTATGTCGGCGATTTCTCCGGCGCCACCTTCACCAACACCGGCAACATCACCGGCATCAACAGCGCCAACATCACCCAGGGCGGCAACATCACGCTCCAGGAGGCGCCCAATCCCGACATCTCTAGCACGGCCCTCGTCACCTCCATCAGCGGTTGCAGCAGGTATACCGCATGCGGCGGCGCCGACGGCGTCTATGCGGGCAGCTTCACCGGGGCGTTCATCAATTCCGGCAACATCACCGGCATCAACAGCGCCTATATCTACAGCGAGGAAGAAGACGATCCCACCGGCTGGGCCGCGGGCGTGTACGTCGCCGGCAACTTCGTCGGCAGCTACATGAATTCCGGCAACGTCACCGGCAACCTGACCGCGACCATCGTCGGATTCAGCTCTTATGGCTCGGCCTATGGGTTGTACGTCGGCGGGAATTTCGACGGCAACTTCACCAACAGCGGCAACGTCTCGGGGCTGAACAGCGCAAACGTTTCGGGCTATGAATACGCTGAGGCATACGCCTACGGCGTCTATATCAACGATGATTTCATCGGCAATTTCAACAACAACGGAACCATCGCCGGCGTGAACAACGCGGTGGTCGGCGGCACGTATTCCGGCGGTTCCGCGGAATACGCAGAGGCATACGCGTACGGCGTCGAAGTGGACGATCCGTTCTACGGCAACTTCACGAATTCGGGCAACATCATCGGGAATGTTTCGGCCAACGTTTCTGGCTACTACGAGGCGTACTCGCAGGCCTACGGCTTCCTCGTCGACGACGAATTCTCGGGCAACTTCACCAACAGCGGCAATATCGCGGCCGTCAACAGCGCGGTGGTCGGGGGCGCGTATTACTACGGCTCGGCGGAGTACGCCGAAGCGAGCGCATACGGCGTCTATATCGACGGCAACTTCACCGGCAACTTCACCAATTCGGGAAGCGTGACCGGGAATGTTACGGGCAACGTCTCCGCATACGAATACGGCTATGCGGAGGCTTATGGCGTCTACATCGACGACAACTTCCAGGGCGGCAACTTCACCAACAGCGGCACGATCGCCGGCGTGAGCAACGCCGTGGTCGGCGGGTCGTATGACTACCAGGGAAGCGGTCCGGAGTACGCATACGCTTCTGGATACGGCGTCTACGTCGACGGCAACTTCACCGGGAACTTCACCAACTCCGGGTCGATCTCCGGAACCGAGATCAGCGACGTCACCGCCTACGACTATGCCGAAGCGTATGGGTACGGCGTCTACGTCGACGGCAACTTCACCGGAAACTTCGCCAACAGTGGAAACATCTCCGGGTTTGTCGGCGGCAACATCTCCACCTATTACGCCGACATCGGCGCTGTCGGCGTCGAGGTCGACGGCAACTTCACCGGCAACTTCACCAATTCAGGAAATATCACCGGGTATATCGACAATTCGAACATCTCCGCCGAGTACTACGAAGAATATTACGGCTACGGCGTCTACATCGACGGCAACTTCACCGGCAACTTCACCAATACCGGCTTCATCGGCGGCAGCACCAACGGCGTCTATATCACCGGCAACATGACCGGCGACTTCGACAACCTGTGCGGGCAGATCGTCGGCTACTCCGGGGCTGGCGTCCAGCTCAACGGTAGCCTGGTCGGCAACTTCACCAACACTGGTAAGGTGATCGGCTACACCTACGACGGCTATTACGACTACGGTTTGGTCATCAACGGCGACATGCTCGGCGACTTCACCAACAAGGGCTACATGAGCGTCTACGACGGGACCCCCGGGGCCGGATGGTCGCCCAACACCTATGAGAACGGCTTTGCGGCCTATATCGGCGGCAACTTCACCGGCAACATCACGACGGTCTTCGGCCAGGGCCTTTACGTCGACCACACCGCGAACATCCAGGGCAAGACGCTCAGCCTGTGGGTGAACCAGTATGTTCCGACCAACCAGACCTTCACCATCCTGGAAGCCGGAACGCTGCTGGCCGATCCGAGCTACAACATCACGAGTTCGTCGCCGCTCCTCAGCGCGACGGCGACGGTCAGCGGCGACGAAGTGGAGGTCACCTCGAGCCGCAACCTGATCTCGACGGTGTCGGCTTCGGTCGGCGGCGGCCACCTCGGGCTCGGACCGGTGCTCGACGCGGTCGTCGGCTCGGGAGCGAACCTGACCACGCAGGAATGGCAGCTTCTCAACCTGCTCTACTCGCAGACCTCGGCGCTCGGCGTCGGCGACACGCTTCTGCGCTACTCGCCGGTCATCCGCGATCCGATCTTCATGATCTACGGCAACGAGCAGCAGCTCGTCGACGCGATCCAGACGGAGCAGCAATCGTACTTCGGCCTGACGCCGGCAGCCCCGGCCCCGGTCGACGCGTCGGCGCTGCCGACCAAGAAGGGTCCGATCGCCTCGGCGCCGCTGCCGTCGTGGACGGCCTCGACCTGGGTGTCGGTGGTCGGCGCGAACTCGCATCTCGCGAACGACGGTCTGATGCAGGGCTATGACGCCACGACCTGGGGCGTGATGGGCGGCGTTCAGGCCGGGTTCTACAACGGCTTCTCCGGCGGCGTGGCGCTCGGCTACCTCGACACGACCGGGGGCGGCTGGACGGTCCAGAGCATCGAGCCTGCGGCCTACGCCCGCTTCGGCATCAACGGCTTCTACGCCGATGGCCTGGTGTCGGGCGGCTTCCATAACATCAGCCAGTCGAACAACGGCTACCTGAGCAGCTCCGGCTTCAATGCGACCGACATCGGGGTGCGCGGCGAAATCGGCTACGACTTCCGGTTCGGCGGGGTGGCGGCGGCGCCGGCGCTGCCGACCAAGAAGGGCGATGTCGCCGCGGCGCCGTACGGCGGCTGGACCCTGACGCCGTTCGCCGCGATCAACTGGCGCACGATCCAGCAGGACAGCTACAACGACCCGATCGCGGCGCCCGCGGCGCCGTGCGCGTGCTTCGCCTCGTGGTATCCGGGCGTCTGGACGCTCGCGGTCGCCAGCAACGACTACACCTTCACGACCTGGGAACTCGGCGGCCGTGTGAGCGGCTTGTGGGGCCCGATCGGGATCACGGCGAGCGCCGGCTATCGCGGCGACGTCGACCAGACGAAGGGAACGACGATGGCGGCGCTGGCTGGCATCCCGGCGTTCGGCACGACGGTCTGGGGCGACGTCTCGGGCGCCTTCGGCAACCTCGACCTGACCTACAGGTTCACCCCCGCGATGTCGGCGACCGTCAGCGTCAGCGGCCTCGCCGGCAAGGACTACAACTACGGCTCCGTCAGGGGCGCGCTGAACTGGAGCTTCTGACGAAGAAGGATTGGCGGCGCGCCCTCAAGGACGCGCCGCCGGCCCTGCTAAGGCAAGGCCGGCCGCGGAGCGCGGCGACCGACGGCTCTCGCCTTGAGAGCTTTCCCTATTTAAGACCCCGCCCGGACGCGATCGCTTAGACTCGCAGCGGTTTATGAACTTTTGAGACGCGGGATGTCCGCGAGAGCAACGGCTCCCGCCTTTCGTACCCCGCTTTTGAGATCGATCGAGACACAATGAACGCTCCCGCCGGCAGCATGATCGCGGCATTCGAGGCTGCGGTGTGGAGCCGCCAGCACGAACCGGCGCTCATCCACCTCGCCACCCTCCTCGCTACGCTCGGCAGGTCGGGAGGGGGGCTGCCGCTCGATCCGCGGGCGGATCGTCTGGCGCTGACGTTCCCGCAGGAGATGCAGGAGGAGGCGGCGACGCGGGTGGCGGCGGCGGCGGCGGAACTGTTCGCCGATCCGGAGTTCACGCTCGACGATCGCAAGTTCCGCGGCCTCCTGCCGCTGCATCGCTGGCTGGCGACGGTCTTCGCCGCAAGTTCGTTCGGCAGCGCCGATTTCGTGCTCGAGAGGCTGAAGCTCATCCCGACCCGCGAGGCGATCCAGAACCGGCCGGCGTCCGATCTCTTCAAGCTCGCCATGCTTTATTCGATGGAATCGGGCGTCGACTTCGATTTCGTGCTCCTCTTCGCCCGCTCGCCGGCGCTCGCCTGCGGGCTCGGCTGCGCGCTGCTCTCGACCCGCCTCGCCGCGACCCCGCGGGCGCACGGCAAGAGAGAGGTGCTGCTCAAGTGGATGACCGAGGCGCTGCAGCGTCTCGAGACGCTCGACGGCCTGCCGAGCGAGATCTTCGTCGACGTCTGGATGCATTGCAGCTACGCCGACGATCCCGCCAAGCACGACATCAAGACGTCGCTGAACCGGCTGATCCGGAAGCATTTCGCCCGGCTCGGAATCGCCGATCCGGCGCCGGCGCCGCGCGGGCCCTCCGACCGGACGGTGTTCGTGATGCTGGAATGGTTCCACAAGACCCATTCCATCATGCGCACCCACTCGATCGCCCTGAAGGCGCTGAAGGGGCGTTACCGGCTCGTCGGCTTCGGGCCGGAAGGCATGGTCGACGACGCCGGCCGCGAACTCTTCGATCAGTTCCACACTTTCGGCGCCTACGACCACAATCTGACGTTTCTTCGCGACGTCGTGCGCCGGGCCGGCGAGGAAAGGCCGGTCGCGGTCTATTACCCCTCGATCGGCATGGGGCTGCACTCGATCTTTCTCGTCAACCTGCGGCTCGCCCCGACGCAATTGATCGCGCTCGGCCATCCGGCGACGACGCACTCCGACAAGATCGACGTCGTTCTGGTCGAAGAGGATTATATCGGCGACGCGGCCGTCTTCAGCGAGAAGCTGGCGCCCTTGCCGAAGAACGCGCTGCCCTATTTCGAGCCTCGCCTGCTCGACTTCGAGGAGATGCCCCGGCCGGCGCACGACCCCATCCGGATCGCGGTGCCGGCCGCGGTAATGAAGCTGAACCCCCGCTTTCTCGCGGCGTTGCGCGCCGTGCAGGAGCAGTCGCCGGCCAGGGTCGAGTTTCATTTCCTGGTCGGAGGGTCGCCGGGACTGATGCACATCGCGGCGCGCAAGTCCGTGCTCGCCCAGCTCCCCGACGCGGTCGTCCATCCGACGCTCGCCTACCGGGACTACATGCGCGAGATTTCCGGCTGCGACCTGTTCGTCAGTCCCTTTCCGTTCGGCAACACCAACGGCATCGTCGATGCGGTGGTCCTCGGATTGCCGGGCGTCTGCCTGACCGGCCCCGAGGTCCATTCCCATATCGACGAGGGGATCTTCCAAAGGCTCGGGTTGCCGGACTTCTGCGTGACGCGAACCGAGGAAGACTACATCGCCTCGATCCTCAAGCTGATCACGGACGAGGGCCTCAGAGCCTCGCTGAGATCGCGCCTGAAGCTCGAAAGGCCCGACCGCATTCTCTATGACGGCGCGCCGGAAGCCTTCGCCGACGTCTTCGAAGGCCTCGTGAACGGAGGCGGCGGAAGTCGAGACCTGCCGGGGAGCGAGCGGTGACGCGCGCCGTGACCGCCGCGCCGCAAGCCGGGATGACGCTCGCCCAGGACCGCCTGAACGCTGGCGACATCGCCGGCGCAAGCGCGCTGTGCATTCGCGCGCTCGCCGCCGACCCGGCCAATCATCAGGCGCTGCACATCCTGGCGCTGATCGCCATCCGGCAGTCAAACGCGCCGCTCGCGATCGAGCGCCTGCGCCGCGCCTGCGCCAGCGACGGCGCGCCGGCGGCGTGCTTCTCCAATCTCGCCGAGCTTTTGCGTCAGGCGCGCCAGTACGACGAGGCGGAGGCGGCCGCGCGCAAGGCCGTCGCCAAAAACGAGAAGTTCAGCGAGGGCCAGATTAATCTCGGCGTCATCCTGTTCGAAGCGGGCAAGCTGGAGGAGAGCAAGGCCTGCCTCCAGCAGGTCGTTCGCCGCGAGCCGGACAACCCGCAGGCGCACAACAGCCTGGCGATGACCTATATGGGGCTCGGCGACACCGGCAAGGCCGAGAAGCACTGGAAGCTCGCGCTCGCCAAGGCGCCGGGCTTCTCGACCCCGGCCAGCAATCTCGCGAACCTCTACACCATGCTCGGATCGCTGGAGGAGGCCGTTCGTCATGGGCGCATGGCCATCCAGGGAAAGCCCCGGATGCCGGACGCCTTTCTCAACTTCGCCGCGGCGCTGAACGGGGCTTCCAACTTCCCCGGCGCGCTCGCGGTTCTCGACGAGGGGCTCAAGGAGTGGCCGGGCGATTCGCGGCTCTGGTCGGCGAAGACGACCGTTCTCAACCGGCTCGAGCTTCCGGCCGCCGCGCTCGAATCCGCCGATCGCTCGGTCAGGCTCAACCCGGGCCAGCCGGCGGCCCAGTTCGGCTATGCGACGGCGCTTCGCACGGCCGGCCGGGCCGAGGAGGCGGTGGAGGTCTTTCAGCGCTCGGCCGACCTGTCATCGGGGCCGCAGCGCGAAAAGGCGCTGCTCGGCCGCGCCCTGACGTTCAACGAAGTCGGCAAGACGCGCGAGGCGTCGGAGGCGCTGGCGGCGCTGATCGAGGAATTCCCGAACTCGGCCCCCGCGCTCTACTACAACGTCCAGTTCGCGAAATTCAAAGCCGACGATCCTCTCCTCGAGCACATGCTGACGATGCGGGGAAACGACGGCGACGAAGGCGACGCCGCCATTCTCCTGGATTTCGCGCTCGGCAAGGCGTTCATCGACATCGGCGAGGACGAGCGGGCCTTCGAACACTTCCACCGGGGAAACCGTCTCAAGCGCAAGACCTTGAAGTACGATCCGCGCGTGACGACGCAATGGTTCGAGCGCATCGCCGCGATGACGTCGAGCGATGTGATCGCCTCCGGCCGAACCCGGCAGATCCATCCGAAGGCGCCCGTCTTCGTCGTCGGTCCGCCGCGGTCCGGCACCACGCTGATCGAGCAGATCCTCGCCTCGCACAGCCGGGTTCACGGCGCGGGCGAACTCAAGCTGATCGACAGGCTGGCGCAGCCCGCCGGAGGGTTTCCGGACATGCTGAAGGACAGCCGGAGCCTGCGCGGACATATCGATCGCCTCGGGACCCAGTACATGGCCGAAATCAAGCGACTGTCGCCCGGACGCTCGCACGTCGTCGACAAGATGCCGAGCAACTTCATCTATCTCGGCCTGATCGCCATGGCCTTCCCGGGCGCCAAGATCGTTCACGCCAGACGGAATGCGATCGACACATGCCTGTCGCTGTACTGGACGCTGTTCGCCGACGAGCAGGCGTTCTCCTACGAGATGACCGAACTGGCGCAGTTCTACAGAGACTATGAGCGGCTGACCGAGCACTGGGAAGCGGTCATCCCCGGGTCGCAACTGCTCAGCGTCAAGTACGAAGACATGGTTCACGACCCGGAAACGCAAAGCCGCCGGCTGATCGACTTCCTCGGCCTGGACTGGGAAGACGCGTGTCTCAAGTTTCACCAGACCAAGCGCCCGATCCGCACGGCCAGCGTCAACCAGGTCAGGCAGGAGCTGTACACGACATCGATCGGCAGATGGCGGGCTTACGAGCGCCACATCCGTCCGCTGATCGACGCGCTGGGCGATCGCGCCGAGGGTTGAGGGAGAGTGCGGGCCAGGACCGGCCAGCGTGAGCGCTCTGTCTGCGCCATGGGGGCGCGTGTTTCCCCGGCGGCGGGGCAAAGCGGCGAAGCAGATCGGCGCCCGTGCAGGCGCATTTTCGCGGTCTCTTGCAATCCCATGGAGACTGTCCAAAAATGAGCGCCGATCGTGTCGCAGGCGATGGCGTAGCGGGGTCAAGCGCGCCGGTCCTAACGGGGGAGCGACGAATTTGCGGGGTCTGCGCCTGGCGATCGTCGCCTCATTCGGCCTCGCCGCTTGCGGGCCGACAGCCGGGCCGCAAGGGGTCGCCGTCCAGCAGCCCATCGTGACCACGACGCCCCCGCTTGGCGTTCCCCCTGGACCGACGCAGGCGGCGTCCGGCCCCGCGCCGCCCGCGTTCGACCGCAACGGCGCCGCCAATTACGATTCCAATGGCGTCTACATTGGCGGCCACGGCGTGGGGACGCAGGTCGACAATCCCGACGCTTCGAACATGGGCATCCCCAACGTCGACATGTCGCACATGCACTGCGCGGGATCGAGCATCGCCAATGCCGGGTCGATGAACTGCAGCAGCAATTGACATCGCCAAACCGCTCCAGAGGCCGAGCGACGCGGCGCCAGGCGAGCAGCAGAAGGTCGACGACGCGAAACGCAAGGAAGGAAGTCAGGCAGGACGATCCGAACGCCGCCTGCCGGGGCAGCTTTTCAACTTTTTCAACCGCCTGAAGGGGAATCGACCATGAAACGGAATCAAGCCGGCCGCGGTGTGTTGCGCTTTCGTCCGCTCTTCGCAGAGCTTGCCCGCGTCTTTGGATGTCTCCTTCTGCTGGCGTGTCTTGCGGCCGGAGCGGAGCGCGCACGCGCCGCCGAGGTCAACCACCCTCTCCCGAACGAAATCAAGGCGGGCCCGATCTGGAACGAGGGAGACGCGCAGAAGAAATGTCCGAGCGTCTGCGGTCGCGCCGGCCTGCGGTGGAATACGCTTTGGCGAACGACCGTGTGGGGGCAGATGTCGGTCTGTTCCTGCGGCGGCTCCGCGCCCATGATGATGCCGATCGGGGCGGGCACGTCCTGCTCTGCGCCCGCAAACGCAGCCTGCGGGGGATGCAGTGTCGCATGCCCGCCGGGCAAGCAGGCCGTTTGCAGAGAAGGGGAAGACCACGGGGTGACCTCGCCGCTCTGCTGGACCAAGGCAAAATGCGAGTGCCAATAGGGGTGGACGATGAAGTTTCTCTCATACTTTGCGGTTTTGATTGTCGGTCTGATCGTCGGCGCCATCGGCGGCGGCCTGGTCGGGGAGATGGGCGGCGCGGCGCTCGGCGGCGTGGCCGCGGTCTGCAAGACGATCGACGCAGGAGTCGGGCAATCGCTGATGACGCAGGATCAGGCAAACCGGCTGGCGAAGTCGCTGGTGACCGAGTTCGCAATCAAGGAGGACGACCTGAAGGCCGCCATCGCGCAGTTCAAGTCGAAACCCGACGCCTCGCCGTGCTCGATCGCTCTGGCCGCTCTTTAGAGCCAGTTGCGTTTTGATCCGCTCCCCGGTTTCGCTTCGCTTCTCGGGGAGCGCCGGCGCCATCCTCCCACGCGCGAAAGCGCGGGGGAGGGGGATCGCCGAAGGCCGGTGGAGGGGGCGATCGCGCGTCGATGACGCGATCAAAAAGCAGCCTGCTTCCAGCGAACGGGCGTCCCTGCCGGAACGCCCGATAAGTTCTGCGGCGCTGTCCCCGACATGCTGTCGTCGAGGGGTGGGGTTCGATCTGCCGCTGAAGTTCGCGCGTCTGTGAAGTGGCGGAAGGAGTGAGATTCGAACTCACGGTGGACTTGCGCCCACGGCGGTTTTCAAGACCGCTGCCTTAAACCACTCGGCCATCCTTCCAGGCCTCGGATCATAGAGCCTGCGAGCCCAGGTTGGAACCTGCTCCGCGGTCGCGCGGCCTGCGCCTTACCCTCGACCCCGGAGCAAGCCGACAAGCCACGGCAGATCGATCGGCGTCGCCTCGGGCTGGTCCGGGCGCCGCTCCTGGTGCGACCAGTCGGAGAACCGCATGTGCATCGGCATCGCCACGGCCTCGCCGAATGCGAGAGCCTCGCGATCGGCGATCGAAGGCAGGAGGTCGATCATGCTTCGCACGGACGTCGCCATCGCCTCGCTGACGAACCGCTTGTCGGCTTCGCTCCCGAGCCGCATGGCGAACAGCGTGTTGCACTGCGAGAGGACCGTCGGGTCGAGTTCGGACGGTCGCGGCGACACGATGCCGATCGAAACGCCGTATTTGCGCCCCTCCTTGGCGATGCGGCCGATGGCGCGGCGGACGGGCAACGAGTCGCTGTTGGCCGCCGAAATGTAGCGGTGCGCCTCCTCGCAAATGATGAGCGCTTCGAAACGCCCCGAGCATAAAAACGCGATGTCGAATGCGAGTCGGGCAAGAACCGAGACGACGGAATTGGTGACCTCGTTCGGCAGTCCGGCGAGTCTGACGAGGGTGATCGGCGACCCCTGGGTCGGGATGCGAAAGATCTTCGAGATCACCGTCCCCAGGTCCTGCTCGTTGCCCATTTTCGGGAACATGAAGCGATACCGCGGGTCGCGCGAAATGCCGTCCAGACGCGCCCTCAGCGAGCGCAGGTCCCCGTACGGATAGGGCGGCTCGAGCTTGCCGATCCACTCGTCGATGACGGCGATGGCCTCGGAGATCTGGAACGGAAGGGGTGAATCCGGCGTCACCATCGTCTGCGCATGGACGACGCGTTTGAGAAGATCGGCCGGCGCGGTGCTTCTCTCCTGCCCAAGGTGCCGCGTCTTTGCGTTCTGGATGGCGTCGTACAGCGCTTCGCGTTCCGCCACCGGCCCGGGCCGGCCGCCAAACACGACGTCGTTCAGTTCGTCGAAGCGGAACATCCAGATCGGAAGCTCGAGCGTGTTGGCGTCGATCACATGGGCAGTGTCGGCAAAGCGGCCCGCGTATTCGTTGTGCGAATCGAGCACCAGAACCCGCAGATTCGGCCGGGAGGCAACCGCTTGCGAGATCAGAACGGATGTGGCCGTCGTCTTGCCGGAGCCCGTCATTCCGACGACCGCGAAATGGCGCTGGACGAGCGTGTCGACGCTGATCTCCGCCGGCACGCTATGGTTCTGGGCGAGATAGCCGATCTGTTTGCCCCGCCGCCCGCGGATTGTGTAGATGATCTTGAGATCGTCGGTCCCTATCAGGTGCGCCCGGGCGCCAAGCGACGGATACGCGCGAACGCCGCGGTGAAAGATCGGCAGATCGGCTTCAATAATCTCGCCGTGCAGGTCGAAGGTCGCGCGCGCCGGATTCGGTCCGTCGTCGGACCACGTCGGCGTGTGCGACTCGATCCCGCTGATGACGCCAACGAGACGCGCATCCTGTCCGGGGATCGCGATGAGGTGGCCGACGGACCAGGTCTCGCCGCCGGGATCGAGACGACAATCGAGGACGCCGTGCGTGCCCGACAGCGAAACGACCCGACCGACGAGATGCAGCGGAAGCGCTTCGCGGCGCTCTTGACGCTCGGGAATGTCGACTGGGCGAAGAGGCGCCCTCTCGCCGATTTCCGCAAGGCGCGAGAAAGACACGCTTTGGTCGAGACGCTGCATGGCATGTATCCCCCGCCGTGTCGCCGCCCCCCGTCCGACAGGCCAGACCTCAAACCTTGTTGACACTGAAACCTAACATGCCTGTGCTGAAAAACTAAGACCAAAACGGAAAATGATTAACCGCCGTCCGAGGATAGACAGGAACCGTTTGGTCAAGGACGAGTCTAGGCGGCCACCGGCCAAACAACCTCGGTTGTGTACGTGCGCTTCCTCACGCGCATCAACGATCGGCGGGCTCGATATCTTGACATGCCGGCGCGTCTCGCGACGACGACTTAACCATACTTTTTCCAGAAGGAGCGCCTCTGCCAGCGACTTCGGCGCGACCGATGGGCGAGGCGACGGCGCTCCCATGGCGCGGCGTCGGACCGTGCGCCGGCGAAGGTCTCGCGGGCGTCGGCGGCCTTCGTCCACCTAGACGAGGCGGCTCTGCGCCTTTGCCGCGGCGATGAAGCTCGCGAACAGCGGGTGCGGCTCGAACGGCCGAGACTTCAGCTCCGGGTGAAACTGAACGCCGACGAACCACGGGTGGTCCCTGAACTCGATCGTCTCCGGCAGCAGGCCGTCGGGCGACATGCCGGAAAAGACCATGCCGTTCTCCTCAAGACGGCTGCGGTAAGCGGTATTGACCTCGTAGCGGTGACGATGGCGCTCCGAGATCCGCGTATCGCCGTAGATCGCCGCGATGCGCGAGCCCGTCTTCAGGACGGCCGGGTATGCGCCAAGCCGCATCGTGCCGCCGAGATCTCCCTCGGCCCGGCGCTGCTCGAGTTCGTTGCCGCGCATCCATTCCGTCATCAGGCCGACGACCGGCTCGGCGGTCGGGCCGAATTCCGTGGAATTGGCCTCCGGCAGACCGGCGAGCGATCGGCAGGCCTCGATCACCGCCATCTGCATGCCGAAGCAGATGCCGAAGTAGGGCACCTTGCGCTCGCGGGCGAAGCGGGCGGCGAGGATCTTCCCCTCCGCGCCGCGCGCGCCGAAGCCGCCCGGCACCAGAATGCCGTGCACGCCCTCGAGATGGGGCGCGGGATCCGCGCTCTCGAAGATCTCGCTCTCGATCCAGTCGAGCTTGACCCGCACCCGGTTCGCCATACCGCCGTGGGTCAAGGCCTCGATCAGCGATTTATAGGCGTCCTTGAGGCCGGTGTACTTGCCCACGACCGCGATCGTCACGTCGCCTTCGGGGGCGTGGTAGGCCTTCGACACCGCGTCCCAGCGGCGCATGTCGGGCTTCGGCGCGGGCTCGATTCCGAAGGCCGCGAGCACCTCGCGATCGAGGCCCGCCGCGTGGTAGAGGGCGGGCACGTCGTAGATCGATTTTGCGTCGCGCGCCTCGACCACCGCGCTCTCCCGCACGTTGCAGAAGAGGCCGAGCTTGCGCCGCTCCTCGTGCGGGATTTCGCGGTCCGAGCGGCAGAGCAGGATATGCGGCTGAATGCCGATCGAGCGCAATTCCTTGACCGAATGCTGGGTCGGCTTCGTCTTCAGTTCGCCCGAGGTCGGGATAAAGGGAAGCAGCGTCAGGTGGATGAAGACGACGTGGCCCCGGGGCAGGTCGTTGCCGAGCTGGCGGATCGCCTCGAAGAAGGGAAGGCCCTCGATGTCGCCGACCGTGCCGCCGATCTCGACGAGCACGAAGTCGAAACCCTCGTTGCCGTCGAGAACGAACGATTTGATGGCGTTGGTGACGTGCGGGATGACCTGGATGGTCGCGCCAAGAAAGTCGCCGTGACGCTCTCTTGCGATCAGCTCCTGATAGATGCGCCCGGTGGTGATGTTGTCCTGCCGGTTGGCGTTGCGGCCGGTGAAGCGTTCGTAATGGCCGAGGTCGAGGTCGGTCTCCGCGCCGTCGTCGGTGACGAACACCTCGCCGTGCTGGGTCGGGCTCATCGTGCCGGGATCGACGTTGAGGTAGGGATCGAGCTTGCGCAGGCGGACGGTATAGCCTCGCGCCTGCAGGAGCGCTCCGAGCGCAGCCGACGCCACGCCCTTGCCGATGGAGGAAACCACGCCGCCGGTGATGAAAATGTACCGCGCCATGGGACCCGACCCTTAGAGGATCGGGCGCGATTCGGCAAAGCGGGAATTTTGCGGCGGCGGGCTGCCCGCGATCGCCCCGGGAATCGTTGAAGAAAGCGCCGCTTTTCCCTTGCAACCGGCCGGCGATTTCGGGACCATCGGCCCCCGACGGAGGCGCAAAAATGAAGTTCGGCATCTATTACTCGTACTGGGAGCAGGAGTGGAGCGCCGACTGCCTGAGATACGTCGAGAAGGTCGCTGGGCTCGGGTTCGACATCATCGAGATCGCGGCTCATCACCTGAACGCCTATAGCCCCGCTCATATCGCCGAGATCGCCCGATCGGCCCGCGACAACGGCGTGGCCATCACCGCGGGGCTCGGTCCGTCGCCCTTGAAGAACCTCGCCGCCGCCGATCCCGCGATCCGCAAGGCCGGCCGCGCCTTCTTCGAAGAGACGCTGACGAACCTCGCCAGGCTCGACATTCACGTCATCGGCGGCGCGCTCCACTCCTACTGGCCGGTCGATTATTCGAAGCCCGTGGACAAGGCCGGCGACCGGGCGCGCGGCCTCGAGGGAATCACGAACCTGGCGGATTTCGCCGGCGACCTCGGGATCAACCTCTGCATCGAGGTGCTCAACCGCTTCGAGAACCATGTCCTGAACACCGCCGAGGAAGGGGTCGCCTTCGTTCGCGAGACCGGCAAGCCGAACGTCAAGGTCATGCTCGACACGTTCCATATGAACATCGAGGAGGACAGCTTCGGCAAGGCGATCCGAACCGCCGGCCCGCTGCTCGGCCATTTCCATACCGGCGAGAACAACCGGCGCCCGCCGGGCCGGGGCAGGCTCCCCTGGCACGAGATCGGCACGGCGCTGCGCGACATCGGCTACCAGGGCGCGGTCGTCATGGAGCCATTCGTCAAGACAGGCGGGCAGGTCGGCGGCGACATCAAGGTCTGGCGCGATCTCAGCGGCGGCGCCGACGAAGCCGGCATGGACGAGGCCGCGCGCCAGGCGCTTCTGTTCTCGCGCTACGTGCTCGGTTAGCGGCCACGCGTCAGGGAGGGATGGGGCATGCCGGCGAGCGAGTTTGCCTTTCGCGCCGAGGACGGGGCGGAGCGCCTCGGCCGCCGCTGGGCGCCTGAGGGCGCGCCCCGTGGCGTCGTCCAGATCTCCCACGGCCTCGCCGAGCACAGCGCGCGCTATGCCCGGCTGGCGGGCGCGCTCAACGCCGCAGGCTTCGCGGCCTACGCTTCCGACCATCGCGGCCACGGGCCGGCCTGCGCGGCCGACGACCTCGGCCATTTCGCCGACCGCAACGGCTGGGCGACGTGCGTCGCCGACCTGTGGACGTTCAACCGCCTGATCGCGGCCGAGAACCCGGGCGTTCCGATCGTGCTGCTCGGCCACTCGATGGGCTCGTTCCTCGCGATGACTTTCGCGGCCGAGCACTCGGACGCGCTCGCCGGCCTCGTCCTTTCCGGCTCGAACGGAAAGCCGCCTTCGATCGCGGCCGCGGGGCGGTGGATCGCGCGCGTCGAACGGCTGCGGCTCGGCGCGCGCGGCAAGAGTCCCCTGCTTGTGCAGATGATGTTCGGCGCCTTCAACAAGCCCTTCGAACCGGCGCGAACGCCGTTCGACTGGTTGTCGCGCGACCCGGCCGAGGTCGACAAATACGTCGCCGACCCTTGTTGCGGCGCTTCGTTCTCGACCCAACTCGCGATCGACCTGCTCGACGCGCTCCCGACCCTCTCGGCGCCGGAAGCGCTGGCGCGGATGCGCAAGGACCTGCCCGTCTATGTGATGTCCGGCGAGCGCGATCCCGTCGGCCCCAATCTCGAAAGCCTGGTCGAGGCCTTCAGGGCGGCCGGGTTCTCGCGGCTTCAGGTTCGGATCTACCCGGACGCCCGCCACGAAATCCTCAACGAGACGAACCGCGACGAGGTCACGCGCGACCTGATCGCCTGGCTCGACGGCGCGATCGGCGCGCGCGCGCCGTCGTCGGCCGCCGGTTGATTTTCGCGCTGGCCTCATCCATCTAGCGCTGAAGGGTTTCATCACGCCACGGGACGGGACGCGCCGGGCCTCCGACAGGGAGGTCGAGGAGACTTGCGGTCTTTTGCCGGCGCGGCGCGCCTTGGCCTTTAAGGAGCTTGAACCTGCATGCCGACCCTTTTCGATCCGCTCGCTCTCGGCGACATCACGGTTCCGAACCGGATTTTCATGGCGCCCCTGACCCGCACCCGGGCCATCGGGCCGGGCCGGGTCCCGAACGCCCTGATGCGCGACTATTACGTCCAGCGCGCTTCGGCCGGCCTCATCTTCACCGAAGCGACCTCCGTCGCGCCCGAGGGGGTCGGCTATCCGCGCACTCCAGGCATCTGGTCGGAGGAGCAGGTCGCGGGCTGGCGCCATGTGACGGACGGCGTCCATGCCGCGGGCGGGCGCATCTTCCTCCAGCTCTGGCATGTCGGGCGCATCTCCGACCCGACGTACCTCGACGGCGCCCTGCCCGTGTCGGCGAGCGCGGTGCAGCCCAAGGGCCACGTCAGCCTGATCCGGCCGCAGAAGGACTATGTCACGCCCCGGGCGCTCGAGACGCATGAGATCGCGGGCGTGATCGAGGCCTACCGCAAGGGGGCGGAGAACGCCAAGAAGGCCGGCTTCGACGGCGTCGAGATCCACGGCGCCAACGGCTATCTCCTCGACCAGTTCCTGCAGGAACTCGACCAACAAGCGGACCGACCGCTATGGCGGTTCGATCGAGAACCGGGCGCGGCTCATGCTCGAAGTGACCGACGCCGTCGTCTCCGTCTGGGGGCCGGGACGGGTCGGGATGCACCTCGCGCCGCGCGGCGATTCGCACGACATGGGCGACAGCGACCTGCCGGCGACCTTCGGCCATGTGGCGCGCGAGCTTGGCCGCCGGAAGATCGCCTTCCTCTGCGCCCGCGAGAAGCTCGTCGCGCCGCGCCTCGGCCCGATGATGAAGCGGGAGTTCGGCGGCGTCTATGTCGCCAACGAAGGCTTCGACCTCGCGAGCGCCGAGGCGACCCTCGCCGCGGGCGAGGCCGACGCGGTCGCCTTCGGCAAGCTCTTCATCGCCAACCCCGACCTGCCGAAGCGCTTCCGGCTGAACGCGCCGCTGAACGCCTGGGACATGGCGACCTTCTACGCGGACGGGGCCGAAGGCTACACGGACTACGCGGCGTTGAAGGAGGCCGCGGAGTAGACTGTCGCGGAGCGGTCGGAAGCGCGCTCGCCAATGCGCGTCACATGCTGCCAAACGCAACCCGGTTTCTGGGCTTATCAGATGGTTACGGCGCCAATCGCAACCCGGCGGATTGCGGAAGCGGTGTAGAGCGGGGTCGTCGACCCCGCTGGCGCGCTCAGCGAGCGCGCCTACAAGCGGCGCGCCTACAAGAACGCCTGATCCGGCGACGCGTCTCGAAGGGCGCGTTCCGTCCCTGCTGGCCTCGCCTTCTTCACCTTGAAAAGACCGTATCAGATATTTCTGATTTTCGCAAGAACAAAAGCGCGCCCGCGGCCTCAACCCGCTTCGATCAGCTTCGCCGCCTCGTCGCGTTCGAAGAGGTAGAGCAGCAGCCGCGAGGCGGGGTCGGCCGCGAGCCGATCGCTGCGCTCGACGGCGGCGAGCGCGTCGTGGCGGGCGCGCGCCAGCAAGCCGCCGTGGATCTCGAGGCGGGCGAAGCGGAAGCCGGGCGCGCCAGCCTGCCGGGCGCCGAGCACGTCGCCCTCGCCGCGCAGGCGCAGATCCTCTTCGGCGATGACGAACCCGTCCTCGGTGGCGCGCAGGATCTCGATGCGCGCCTTCGCCTCCTCGCCGAGCGGCCCCTTGTAGAGGAGAACGCAGCTCGATCGCTCGGCGCCGCGGCCGACGCGGCCGCGAAGCTGATGGAGCTGCGCGAGGCCGAAGCGCTCGGCGTGCTCGACGATCATGATCGTCGCCTCCGGCACGTCGACGCCGACCTCGACGACGGTGGTCGCGACGAGAACCTTTGTCCGGCCCTCATGGAACCGTTCCATCGCGGCGTCCTTGTCGGGCCCGCTCATGCGGCCGTGGACGATGCCGACCGCATCGCCGAAGACGGCGCTGAGCGCCTCGGCGCGATCCTCCGCCGCCGCGGCGTCGAGCGTCTCGCTTTCCTCGACCAGCGGACAGATCCAGTAGGCGCGCTGACCGCCAGCCAGCGCCCGCGAAAGGCCGGCGACGACCTCGTCGATCCGTTCGATCGGCAGCGCGCGCGTGTCGATCGGCTGCCGGCCGGGCGGCTTCTCCCTCAGCGCGGAGATGTCCATGTCGCCGAAATAGGCGAGCACCAGCGAGCGCGGGATCGGCGTCGCGGTCATCACGAGAAGGTCGGTCCCCTCGCCCTTGCCGGCGAGCGCGAGGCGCTGGCGGACGCCGAAGCGGTGCTGCTCGTCGACGACCGCAAGCCCGAGATCGGCGAAAACGACGCTCTCCTGAAAGAGCGCATGCGTGCCGACGGCGATGTCGAGCCGGCGCTCGGCGAGCGCCGCAAGCGTCGCGCGCCGCTCCGCCGGCCTGTCGCGTCCGGTCATCAGCGCGATGCGCAAGCCCACCTTCGCGGCGAGCGGCGCCATCCGCTCGAAATGCTGGCGCGCGAGGACTTCCGTCGGCGCCATCATCGCGGCCTGCCGGCCGGCCTCGACCACGTCCGCCATGGCGAGGAGCGCGACGATCGTCTTGCCCGATCCGACGTCGCCCTGAAGCAGCCGGATCATCCGCTTCTCGGCGCTGAGATCGGCGCGGATTTCCGCCAGCGCCCGCTGCTGCGCGCCGGTCAGCGCAAAGGGCAGCGCCGCCTCGAGCCGCCGCCCGAGCGCGCCGTCCCCCTTATGCGCCCGGCCTCCGGCGCCGCGCATTCGCGCCCGCACGAGGAGAAGCGCAAGCTGGTTCGACAGAAGCTCGTCGTAGGCGAGCCGCATTCCGGCCGGGCCGGCCGGGTCCACGTCCCCGGGCGCCTTCGGCTCGTGCATCGCCGTGAGCGCCTCCGCGAAGCCCGGCGCCTTCAGGGCTTCGAGGGTCGGGGCGGCGATCCATTCCGGCAGGCCGGGCAGGCGTTTCAGCGCGCCCTGGGCGGCGCGTGCGACGGTGCGCTGGAAGAGCCCTTCGGTCAGCCCATAGACCGGCTCGACGTCGGCCATGCGGGCGAACTCTTCGGCGTTCATCACCTTGTCCGGGTGCACCATCTGCCGGACGCCGTCGTAGAGTTCGAGCTTGCCCGAGATCCAGCGCGTCGCCCCGACCGGAAGGCGGCTTTTGACCCATTCGGGATTGGTGAGGAAGAAGACGAGTTCGACGTCGCCGGTGTCGTCCTCGACGACGACCTTCAGCGGGGCGCGCGACCTTGCGCCCGGAGCCCGCTGCTCGACGACCCGCGCCTCGATGGTGACGATCGTCCCCGCGACCGCATCGCGGATCTTCGGCCGCGCGCGCCGGTCGAGCGTGCCGGCGGGCAGATGGAAGAGAACGTCGAGGACTCGCGCGCCCTGCGGGCGTCCGAGCAGCCGGTCGACGAGCCTGGCGTTCTTCGGCCCGATCCCCGGAAGCGTCGCGGCCGGGGCGAAGAGCGGATCGATGAGGGACGGGCGCATGGGCTGCGTTATAGCAAGTCCGGTAACGCCCAAGGAGGTGGGTCCAAACACCCTCGTCCTGAGGGCCTGCGAAGCAGGCGTCTCGAAGGACGCTCCAGAACGCTCAATGGTTCGCGAGCGTCCTTCGAGACGCGTCGCCTTGCGGCGCCGCTCCTCGAGGCGCGAGGTCGCCGACGTGGCCCCGCTGGCGTCGAAGTGCGGAACCAGGCAAGCTCCGGACGCCAACAGCCGGAGGCTGCGAGATGGATGCGCTCGAACGGGTTCGCGCCAACCCTCTGCCCTTCGCCGAGGCGCTCGGCATCGCGTTCGTCGCCGCCGGGGCGGACGCGGCGACGGCGCGCATGGTCGTGCGGCCCGACCTCTGCACGCTCGGCGAAGTCGCCCACGGGGGCGCGATCATGAGCTTCGCCGACACGCTCGGCGGGGTGGTCGCCTTCGTCAATCTGCCCGAAGGCGCGGCCGGCACGACGACGATCGAGAGCAAGACCAATTTCGTCGGCGCGGCCAAAGCCGGAACCACAATCGTCGGCCGCTGTGAGATCGTTCATCGCGGGCGCCGGACCCAGGTCGTGCAGACACGGGTCGAGACGGAGGACGGCAGGCTCGTCGCGCTCGTCGTCCAGACGCAGATGACGCTCTAGCTTTTTACGCGGTGCTTCTGGCGAAAAACCGGCGTCCACGTTTCGCCACGCGCTCCAGGATCAAACATCGATTGCATGGGCGCGCCCATGTCCGGCGGCGCCCACGGACTTGCCGCCGGTCATAACTTCCCGTAGCGCGAGGCGATGACAACGCCGGGCGCCGCGACGGCGCCCCAGCTTCAACCGAAGGACGACATCGATGGCGATCGAACAGGGCGCGGGCGCGAACGAGGCGTGGCTCCGGCGGCGCCAGGCCGCGGTCGCCCGCGGCGTCGGCCATGTGACCGGCGTCTTCACCGAGCGCGCCGAGAACGCGGAACTCTGGGACGTGGAAGGCAAGCGCTACATCGATTTCGCCGGCGGCATCGCCGTGCTCAACACGGGCCACCGGCACCCGAAAGTGATGGCGGCCGTTGAGGCGCAAATGGAGCGCTTCACCCACACCTGCTTTCAGGTGACGCTCTACGATTCCTACGTCGAACTCTGCGAGCGGCTGAACACGATCGCGCCGATCTCCGGCCCGGTCAAATCCATCCTGCTCACGACGGGCGCGGAGGCGGTCGAAAACGCGGTGAAGATCGCGCGCGCCGCGACCGGGCGCTCAGGCGTGATCGCGTTCACCGGCGCTTTTCATGGCCGCACGATCATGGCCATGAACATGACGGGCAAGGTCGCGCCCTACAAGAAAGGCTACGGCGCCGCGCCGGCGGAATTGTTCCACGTTCCCTTTCCGGTCCCGCAATTCGGCGTGACGGTGGAAGATTCGCTGAAGCATTTGCAATTCCTGTTCAAGGCCGACATCGATCCGGCGCGAGTTGCGGCGATCATCCTCGAGCCCGTGCAGGGCGAGGGCGGCTTTCACGCCGCGCCGCCCGAACTGATGGCGGGCCTCCGGCGCGTCTGCGACGAGCACGGCATCGTCCTGATCGCCGACGAAGTGCAGAGCGGCTTCGGGCGCACCGGGAAAATGTTCGCGATGGAGCACTACGACGTCGAGGCGGATCTGATGTGCGTCGCCAAGAGCCTGGCGGGCGGCTTCCCGCTCTCCGGAGTCATCGGCCGGGCCGCCCTCATGGACGCCTCCGAACCCGGCGGATTGGGCGGAACCTACGCCGGCAATCCGCTCGCCTGCGCCGCCGCGCTCGCCGTACTCGACGTGTTCGAGGACGAAAAGCTCCTCGAGCGGGCCAATGCGCTCGGCGCGAAGCTCAAGGCGCGGCTGGCGGCGATCGCGCGATCCAATACGGCCGCGCCGATCGACGCCATCCGGGGCCTCGGCGCGATGGTGGCGTTCGACATCGTGAAGACGCGCGGCGCGGACGAACCCGATCCGGCCGCCACGAAACGCGTCGTGGCGCGCGCGGCCGAGCTTGGCCTCATCCTCCTGTCGTGCGGCGTCAACGCCAACACCATCCGCCTCCTGACGCCGCTGACGGCGGCGGATGCGACGGTCGAGGAAGGGCTGAACCTGCTCGAAGCCGCGATGGAGCGCGAGTGAGCGCGTCGAGAGCCGGAAGCAGTTTCGGCTCCAGAGCGTTCGGCCGCCATCCCCCTTTTCGCCGCGCCGCTAACTAAGGCGCGTCGGTGTCGCCTGCCTCGGTCGTCGCCGCGGCGCTGGCCTGCGCCGCGCGCCTGACCCGGCGCGTCCGCTTCTTCGGATAGACGCGCAGCCGGTGGAAGTCGAAGGGCGCGGGATTCCAGTCGTGCACGGCGCGGTCGTAGGCGCTTTCCCGGGGAGCTTCGCCCGCCGGCAGGGAAGCGAGGTAGCGGCGGCGAAACCAGACTTTGAGGATCAGGTCGTCGACCGATTCGAGACAGTCGGAGATCGCGCCGCAGAGATCGTCGATGTCGTCCTTCCCCATGGCGACGGTCCTGAGCTCGGCGGCGCCCTCGGCCGTCGTGCGGGCCGGACCCTTGAAGTGCCCTTCGACGCCCCTTGTCGGGTCGACATGGAAGAAGCAGTGCACGACGTCGTTGCGCGCCTCGCGGATCTCGTCGAAGAGCGCGCCCGTCTGGAGGGCCTGCGCCAGCAGGCGGCGGTCGGGCGTGCTTTTAAGCTCCTGCCGCACGAGATTGGCGAAGAGCTTGACCAGCGAGACGTTGCCGATGCCGGCGAGGACGAGTTCGCCGACGCCCTGGTCCCATCCCGCCGTCACCCAGATGAGCGACGAAAACTTCCGCTCGAGCGCGTTCCAGCCGAAGTTGACGAAGCCGATGCTCGCGAGGTGCTCGTCGTCGAGGCCGGTCCATTGCCGTCGCGCAAGCGGCGTGTTGATGAACATTGGCGCGCGCCCCTCCTCACCCGTCTTTGGCCGGCGGCCCGCGGCGAAGCGCCGCTCTCCGGCGTTTCAACTCATACAAGCGCCAGCGCCCGCGCGCGAGCCGTCATCGAGAGATCGGCCCTTACGGCCGGCGCGCCGCCGCGGCGCGGGCGAGCCGCACGAAACCGGCGACGTCGACCTCCTCGGCGCGCAGCGTCGGGGCGATCCCGGCCGCGCCGAGAAGCGTCGTCGGGTCGGTCCCACGGGCGGCGGCGAAACCTTTCAGCGACTGGCGCAGCATCTTGCGGCGCTGGCCGAAGGCAGCCTGGGTCACGCTCGCGAGCACGCCGGCGTCGCAAGGGTCAGGCGCCTCCCGGGGCGTGAGTTCGACGACGCTCGAGACGACCTTGGGCGGCGGCGTGAAGGCGGCCGGGGATACGTCGAACAGAATGCGCGCGCGGGTGCGCCAGCCGGCGAGCACCGCAAGCCGCCCGTAGTCCGACCGCTCGGCGGGGGTGGCTGCGATGCGCAGCGCCACCTCGCGCTGGAACATGAGAACGAGCCGGTCGAAGAACGGCGGCCACGGTTCCGTCTCGAGCCAGCCGGTCAGAAGCCGTGTGCCGATGTTGTAGGGCAGATTGGCGCAGATGCGGATCGGCGCGCCTTTCGCCTTGGCGACCAGCGTCTGTGGCGTGACCGTCAGCGCGTCGGCCTCGATGATCTCGAGCCGTCCCGGCCAGCGGGCCCCGATCTCGGCGAGCGCGGGGAGGGCGCGCGCGTCCCGCTCGACGGCGATGACGCGGCTCGCGCCTTCGGCGAGGAGCGCCCGCGTCAGGCCGCCCGGTCCCGGGCCGATCTCGACGATTGCGACGCCGGCGAGCGGCCCGGCCGCACGGGCGATCTTCGCGGTGAGATTGAGGTCGAACAGGAAGTTCTGGCCGAGCGCCTTGCGCGCTTCGAGCCCGCAGCGCTCGACCACCTCGCGCAGAGGGGGCAGCCCGTCGGGGGCGAAGCTCATCGGGTCAGCCGGTCGGCGAGCCTCAAGGCCGCGATCAGGCTCGACGGGTTGGCGACCCCCTGACCGGCGATGTCGAAGGCTGTGCCGTGGTCGGGCGAGGTGCGCACGAAAGGCAGGCCGAGCGTGACGTTGACGGCCTCGTCGAAGGCGAGCGTCTTCGCCGGAATGAGGCCCTGGTCGTGATACATGACGAGCGCGACGTCGTAGCGGCCCCGTGCCTTCGGATGGAACATCGTGTCGGCGGGCAGGGGGCCTCTGGCGTCGATTCCCTCCGCGCGCAGCGCCGCGATGGCGGGCGCGACGGTCTCGATCTCTTCGCGTCCCATCGCGCCGCCCTCGCCCGCATGCGGATTGAGGCCCGCGACCGCGAGCCGCGGACGGGCGATCCCGAACCGGTTCCTGAGATCCCGGTCGACGATCCGGGCGGTCTCGACGATGCGCTCGCGCGTCAGCGTTCTCGGGACGTCCGCGAGGGCGACATGGATGGTGACGGGCACGACGGCGAGCGCGTGCGACCAGATCATCATGACCGGCGTCGCCGGCGCGCCCCAGGCGGCGGCCGCCAGCGCGCCGAGATATTCGGTATGGCCGGGGTGCGGGAAGCCCGCTTCGTAGAGGGTCGCCTTGGCGATCGGGTTGGTGACGACGGCGCGGGCATGGCCCATGCGCACGGCGGCGACCGCGCGCTCGATCGATTCGAGAATGGCGGCGGCGTTGGCCGCGCTCGGGCGTCCGGGCGTCGCCGCGACGGGATGGGCGAGGGGCGCGACCGGCAGCCCGCGTACGAAGGCTGAAGCAGCGCCTTCAGGCGACGTCTCGACGATCGGGACCTCGGCGCCGATCCTGCGCGCGACCTCGGCGAGGAAGACGGGCGGGGCGAGGACGAAGAAGGGGGCGTCGCCGGGGCGGCGCTCGAGCCAGGCGGCGATGGCGAGTTCGGGGCCGATCCCCGCCGGGTCGCCCATCGTCAGGGCGAGCGGCGCTTTCTCGGCGGTCCGGGACGCGGGTTCTAAGGCTTCACGGCCGTGGCTAGAGACCGACATTGGTCTTGACGTCGCCGAGCGTGCGCAGGACGAGCGAGAACATCAGCGTCTGGGTGCGCGTCGAGGGATTGTAGATGAGGGGAGCGCCTTCGTACTCGGCATAGGCGATGGGCGCGCTGATGCTGGTCGAGTAGCGGATCGTGAACGTGGTGCACTCGTCCTTGTAGCCGAGCCCGAACGAATAGCCGATCGGGTAGAAGATCGGAGTCTCCTGTCCGTACGTGTCGTAGAAGTGCCTCGACATGTCGAGGACGAGCGAGCCGTCGACCGACCAGCGGTCCTGGAACTTGTAGGACGCGTTGCCGGTGAGGCCCTCGCGCGGATATTCCCACCCGAGCGCCGGCTGCGCGGCGTAGACCGCGTAGTCGAGGCTCCCGGTCACGGCGCCGAGCGTCGCTCTGGCGATGGCGTCGAACCGGTCGAGCGCGAAGGTCGCGCTGTCGAACTGCTGCTTGCTGATGATCGAAACGGGCGCCGCCGTCGGCTGGATCACCTCGCCGATGACGAAGTTCGAGAACCTCTTGTCGAGGCCCGAATCCTGCCCGGCGTTGGCGACGTCGTAGAGGGTGTACGAATTCTGCCCGGCGACCTGGATCGACTCGCCCGCGATGACGCCGGCGTGGCCTCCGTTGGCGAAGTTGGCCGCGTACTGGATTCCATAATTCAGCCGCGTTCCGCCCTCGACCCGGTCGTAGCCCGAGAACTTGTTCCAGGCGAAGAGGTTGGTCTCGTCGAACACGAGGCTCTGGGCGTCCTCGTTCGGCTGGATCTGCGGGACGACCTCGTTCGGACGGACGATGAACTGGGCGATCGGCGTGAGGGTCTGCGTCCCGAACGCATTCGTGAGCACGAAGGGATACTGGTACTCGATGCCGAAGCCCGCCATGCCGCGCGCGAAACTGCCGCTGTCCCGGCCGGAAAAGAAAGCGGGCTGGCTGGAATTGGCGACCGTGCTCGATCCGACGATGCTCGCGTAGGTGATCGAGCCGGTGGTGTCGAGCTCGGTCGATTCGCCGTCG
Organism: uncultured Alphaproteobacteria bacterium; assembly: GCA_963829505.1. Taxonomy (GTDB): domain Bacteria; phylum Pseudomonadota; class Alphaproteobacteria; order Rhizobiales; family Beijerinckiaceae; genus Roseiarcus. The sequence goes on along the minus strand of CAWHIL010000002.1, from coordinate 621,708 downwards.
AGACGGGCGAAGACGAAGGGCTTCCACACCTCGCCGAGCGAATCGATGTAGGTCTTCTGCCACGACACCTGGCCCGACGCCCGAAGGTAGTCGCCCGCGATGGAGCGCAGGATGCAGGCCCCGGGATAGTAGCTGTCGACGTAGGACGTCCCGGCCTTGGTGACCACCGGCGTCTCGCAGACGTTGTAGAGGTGATAGGCGTTGTCGAAGGTCTGCAGCCCGGTCGACTGGAACGCGGCGTTGGTCTGGTTGATGTTGGCGATGTTGACGTCGACCGTCACCTCGCCGCCGATTCCGTTGCTGCGGCTGGCCGGAACCGGGATGACGCGATTGTAGTCGAGCACCGGCGCGGCGGTCGGCAGGGTGCGGTTGTCGTCGCTCGCGGTCGTGCCCTCGAAGTGGTAGGCGCTGAGATCGAAGAAGCTGCCGGGCCCCTGGCCGCGCAGATAGATCGACGACGTGATGTCCTGGAAGTAGTAATTGTCGAAATTGATCCCCTGCAGCTTGTAGTCGTTGGCGAAGAACTTGTCGGACAGCCAGGTCCCGTTCCAGCCCAACTGCCAGTAGGGGTTGAGATAGAAGTTGCCCTTTGTCTCGACCGATCCGCGAAACGGCTGATCGCCGGCGCCATAGGGGTAGACCGGGAAGGCCTTGGGCTGCTGCTCGTCGATGCCGATGACCTTGACGCTGTACTCGCCGTTCGACAGCCGTTGGCGCCAGTCGGCCTCGCCGAGGAATCCCTGCTTCGACAGATAGGTCGGCACCAGCGTCAAGTCGTAGCTCGGCGCGAGATTGATGAAGTAGGGGAAGCTCGCCCCGTAGCCGAGCGCCGCGCCCGAGACGATGCTCGGCGCGAGAAGCCCCGTCTGCTTGTTGACCGTCGAATTGGGGGTCGAGAAATAGGGGAACCAGATCATCGGCACGCCCCAGAACAGCATCTGGGCGTCCTCGTAATAGACGGTGTGCGTCTCCTGGTTCTCGATGATCTTCGTCGCCCGGACCTGCCAGAAGGGCGGGCGCTCCGGGTGGTCCCTGCACGGCTCGCACGCCGTGTAGGACCCTCTCTCGAACACGGTCACGGTCCCGTTCGTCCGTTCGACGCGAGGGGAGCTGAAGCGGGTCTTGTCCGAGGTTACGGCCTGTACGCTGTCGATGAAGCCGTCGCGGAAATTCTCGTCGAGCTCGAAACGCGACCCGTAGACGACGTCGCCGTGCTCGTCCGTCATCTTGGCGTGACCCTCGGCGGTGACCCTTCGCGTGGCGCGATCGTAGGTCACGCGATCGGCCTGGAGGGTGCGGCCCTGGTAGAAGAGCTGGACCGAGCCGACGGCCGAGACGATGTTCTTGTCCTTGTCGTAGATGAGCTGGTCGGCGTCGATGACAAGCTTGTCCTGAGGCTTGGCGGCCGCGGCGGGACCGGACGAGGCGGCGGCGGGAGCGGCGGTCTCGGCGACCGCAGGCCTCATCGGCGCCGTCGAGACGAGCGCAAGCGCAAGCAATCCCGCGCCGAGACGCGCGAGGCGCGCCCAGCTTGGCCGGCGTCGTTTTCGCTCAAGGGAGGAGCTGAGGGCCGAACCCATCAACCATCCTCTTGGTGCAGCAACACATACACGCCAAACAGACACCCAACGATTCCAGGAGCCCAGCCGGCCGCAACCGCGCCAATGAAGCCGGCCTCGCCAAGATCGTTGACCACTTTGGTCGCCACATAAAGCATGAACCCGGCCACGACGCCACCGGAAACCATTCTTTCGACGCCGCCCATTCGGAAGAATCTTAATGAAAAGCAAGCGGCTACGAGAACCATGGCGGCAAGCAGGACGGGCCGGGCGAGAAGCTCCTGGAACTTCAGTTGATAGGCGGTCGGGTCGAGCCCCGCCCGGGCGGTTTGCTCGGCAAGCGCCGGCAGCCGCCAGAACGACACGGTTTCGGGCGCGATGAACGCCTGGGCGACGTCGCGCCGGCTAAGGTTGGTCGCCAGCAGATAGGTGGTCACGGGCAAGGTCTCGAAGCCCGGCGTCACGACCTTTGCGTCGTGCAGCTCCCAGTATCCGTCGCGCAGATCGCCCGAGGCGGCGTCGATTCGCTCGATGAACTCCCCCTCGCCGTCGAAGTTGAACACTTCGACCCCGTTCAGCTTCGCTCCGTCCTCCTCCTTGGAGCGCGCGTGCAGGATCGCCTGGCCGTCAATACTCTTCTGGCGGATCCACAGGTCTCCCCAGAGCGTGGCGACCCCGCCGAAGACCTGGGTCTCCATCGCGTCCGACCGCTGTTTCATCCATGCCGAGGCTGGATTGTAAAGCGTGACCGACAGGACGCCGATCGTCCCGATCACCACCAGGGGAGGCGCGAGGATCTGCCAGACCGAGACGCCCGACGCCCGCGCGACGACCAGTTCAAGCCTGCGGGAGAGGTTGAGGAAGGCGATCATCGAGCCGAACAGCACCGCGAACGGCAGCGCCTGCTCGGCGAACGAGGGGGTCCTGAGGAGAGACAGGAGCGCGAGAATGGGCGCGGTCGCCTTCGGCGCGTCGCCCGAACGGCGCAGCATCTCGACGAGATCCACTGCGTAGATCAGCGTGAAGACGAACAGGAAGACGGCCAGCACCATGCGCGCGAAACGACCGGCCAGATAGAGCGAGAGCGTCCGGCCGATCATGCGGGACGTTCGCGCGGCCGCCGGACGCTGGCGAACGGCAGGTCCTGGCGGAAGATGATCGCCAACGTCCCGAAAATGGCCGCAATCGGTATGACCCAGACGAACAGCGCCGCCGACGGCTCGCCGACTGTCAGCATCGTGGCCGTGACGCCGAGCCCGCGGATCAGGACGAAGGCGAGAATCGCGCCGCCGATCGCCAGACCCCGGTTCTGACGGGTGGTTCTGGCTTCGCCGAGCGCTGCGAAGGCGACGAGTCCGGCGACGAGCGCATAGAGGGGGCTGGCGAGGCGGTCGAGCAGTTCGCCGCGGATGTGGCCGGCGAGCGCCGGGTCGGCGCGGTCGGCCGCGCTCGGCGCCATCAGTTCGGCCGTGCTGCGCTCCCGCGGCCGCCGCGCCATGGCGATCGCCTGGGAAAACTGGGACAGATCGATCGTATAGTCGTCGAAAGTCACCATGGCGGAGTCGCCGGCCGACGCCGGGCGGAAAAGCACCCCCTTGGAAAGCTGCAGATAGCTCGAGCCGTCCTTCTCGATGGTCTTGCCGGCCTCGGCGATATAGGTCGAGGGCTGCTTCGGGTCGCGCCGGTCCTGCATGAAGACGCCGCGCAAGGCCCCGTCCGGCGTGCGCTCGCGGTAGTGGAAGGTGAAGCCGAAGGTCAGGTTGTTGAAGCTGCCGGGGCGGGCGAAATTGGAGATGAAGTCGGCCCGGATGTAGGTCGTCAGATTCTCGATCGCGACGAAGCTCCAGGGCAGAAGCTGCACGTAGATCGCCGCGACCAGCGCAAAGACCGCGACCGACAGCGCGGCCATCGGGCGAAAAGGCGCCCCGGCGACACCCCGGCCGCCGCCATCACGACAAGCTCGTTGTCGCCGTTGAGCTTGTTGAGCGTGTAGAGCACGCCCGTGAACAGGGCGATCGGCGCGATGACGGCGATCAGCGAGGGCAGCGCGAGCGCGGTCATCATGAGGAAGATCAGGATCGTCTGGCCCTTGCTGGTCAGAAGATCGATCTGGCGCAGCGCCTGGGTGATCCAGATCACGCCGGTCAGCACGACGAGGCCCGTCAGAAAGGCGGTCGTCGCGGTCTTGAGAACGTAACGCTCGATTCGACTCATTCGCCGTCGCTTTGGCGCGCCGGCCTCGCGCGCTCCCTCGCCTGAAACGGGGCCTATCCCGGTCGAACCGCCGTGGCAATGCGGCGCGCGCGCCCGCCCGCCGCAGGGCCGAAACCCGCGCGGGTTGGTGGCCCTCGATTGCGGCGCCGTGTTGACGGGGCGGCCGCGCCCCCGATATCTCGACGCTGACCGCCGGCTTCGCTATTGGGCGCGGGCCAGCTTAACGTCATAGAACTGTAATTACGCGGAGAGACATGAGCGCCGCAGTCAAGATTTCCTTCGCCCCGCTCGAAGCGCCAGCGGGCCATGCGTTCGTCGTCTTCGTCGGCGCGGACATGAAGCCCGCCGCAGCCGTCACCGCGGTCGCGGGCGATCTCGAACCTCTGATTCGCGCTGCCGCCAAGGCCGCGCACTTCAAGGGAGCGCTGCGCACCGCCCTCGACATCCTCGCGCCGAGCGGGATCGAGGCGTCTCGACTCGTCGTCGTCGGCGTCGCGCCGGGCAAGGACAACGCGCCCCTGGATTTCGTGACCCTCGGCGGGTTCGTGTCCGGAAAGACGGCCGGCGCGCAGAGGGTCGTGGTCGCGTTCGAAGCCCCCGCCGGCGCCTGGGACGGCGCCAATGCGGCCGATTTCGCCCTCGGCGTCAGGATGCGCGGCTACAAGTTCGACAAGTACAAGACGCGCAAGAAGGACGAGGACGAGGACAACGGCGCCCTGCCGGAATTCGTCATCGGCTCGGGCCACGCCGGGGCGGCGAGGGCGGCCTCGCAGGAGCGCTTCGCCGTCGCCGAGGGCGTCGAGATCGCCCGCAATCTCGTCAACGAGCCGCCGAACGTGCTTTTTCCCGAAGAGCTCGCCGATCGCGCGAAGGCGCTCGAGAAGCTCGGAGTCGAGGTGACCGTTCTCGACGAAAAGGCGATGGCGAAGCTCGGCATGAACGCGCTTCTCGGAGTGGGGCGCGGATCCTCGCGCGACAGCCGGCTCGTCGCCATGCGCTGGAACGGCGCGCGCGCCAAGAAGGCGCGGCCGCTGGCGGTGATCGGCAAGGGCGTCTGCTTCGATTCCGGCGGCATCTCGATCAAGCCGGCCGCCGGCATGGAGGACATGAAGGGCGACATGGGGGGCGCGGCCTGCGTCGTCGGCCTCATGCACGCGCTCGCCCAGCGCAAGGCGAAAGCCAACGTCGTCGGCGTCATCGGCCTCGTCGAGAACATGCCCGACGGCGACGCCATCCGGCCCGGCGACATCCTCGCCTCGATGTCCGGCCAGACGATCGAGATCATCAATACGGACGCGGAAGGGCGGCTCGTTCTCGCCGACGCCCTCTGGTACACGCAGGAGAAGTTCAAGCCGCGCGCCATGATCGACCTCGCGACCCTCACCGGCGCGATCATGATCGCGCTCGGCGTCGAATACGCCGGGCTCTTCTCCAACAACGACGAACTCGCCCAGAAACTCTCGGCCGCCGGCGAGGCGACGGGCGAGAAGGTATGGCGCATGCCGCTCGGCAAGCCCTATGACAAGCTGATCGACTCCAAGGTCGCCGACATGAAGAACACCGGCGGCCGGCACGGCGGCTCGATCACCGCCGCCCAGTTTCTGCAGCGCTTCGTCAAGGACACGCCCTGGGCGCATCTCGACGTTGCGGGCGTCGCCATGGGGTCGCCGGCCTCGGACATCAATCAATCGTGGGGCTCGGGTTGGGGCGTCAGGCTCTTGAACCGCCTCATCGAGGACGGTTACGAGGACTAGGGCTTTCGAACGCGTCCGGTTCTGGGGCGGGGAGAAGAGGATGGGGCTTCGATCCTGGGTCGCGGCGCTCGCAGTTGCGGGGATTGCCGCCCATGCCGGACCCGCCCTCGCGGTCACGGGCTGCGACGCCTTCACCGCCGCGCTCAAGACCGGCGCGAGCGACCTCGGCGTCGAGTTCTCGCGCGCCATCGTGGTCTCGAAGACGCGCTCCGACGCGAGCGTGTTCGACGTGACCACAAAGGCCGACGTCGATGCGACGCTCTCGTGCCGCGGCGACACGTTCCTGCGCTTCGAGGCGCGCATCGGCTCGCCCGCGAGGGCGCGCACGCTGACCGACTTCGAGCATTTTCAGGCGGCGGCGCTGAAGGCTGCGCTCGGCTGGGACGAGGCGAAGAGCCGTCCGACGCTCAGAGACATGAGCGCGGACGCGCGCGACTTCCTCGACGCCTCGCGCCAGCGTGGCGACGTCTACGTCGCCGGCAAGACCGAGCAGCATGTTGCGGGCGGCGTGTCGCTCGGGCTGATGGCGACCGACTCGGACCGCACCTTCGTGATCGTCGGCCCGGCCGGCGAATAAAAGTCTCAGACAGGCGACGCCGCATGGGCGAAGTCCGCTTCCATCACCTCGAACGGCGCCGCGTCGATCAGGCGCTGCCCGAGCTCCTCGAACGGCTTTATGCCGAGGGCCGGCGGGCGGTGGTGCGCGCGCCGTCGCCCGAGGCGGTCGAGGCGCTGAACGACCGGCTCTGGACCTATGCCGATTCGAGCTTCCTGCCGCACGGGAGCGCGGGCGACGGCGACCCCGCGAGCCAGCCGATCTTCCTCACCGACGGGGCGGAGAACCCGAACGGCGCCGACGCACTGGTCGTTCTCGCGGGGTCCGGGACGGGCGCGGGCGACGGCGCCTTCGCGCTTCAGATCCGCCTCTTCGACGGGCGCGACGAGGAGGCGGTCGCCGAAGCGCGGCGTGCGTGGAAGCGCCTCAAGGACGAGGGCGTCGCGCCGACCTACTGGCGCGAAGCGGAGGACGGCGGCTGGGAGCGGGCGAGGTGAGGACGAGCGCCTAAAACCGCAACTCCCAAGCCATCGGCTCCACCTGCCGTCATCGCGAGCGAAGCGTGGCGATCCAGAGGCCACCCATGCTTTGGGACGTTCGGCGGAGAAATCCGCCGGTTGCCGGAGGCGGGCGTCCAATGGATCGCCACTTCGCTTCGCTCCTCGCGATGACGGAACCCCAGCTTGGGAGTTACCTAAAACCCGGAAATGAGCCTTTGCAAGGGTTTGCTTGCCGATTTCGACCGCGCCGATCGCCGTCGAGGGCGCCGGCGTCGCCCGTGGCCTGTCGGCCGGCCGCCGGCCCGCTTTCCCGCCTTCATATTTTCGCGCGATTCTGCGATGGGATGACGCCCGGCCTTTCGTGGGCTTTCCGCGAGGGCGAACTCTGGTCGTGGGTCTTTGCGCGTCATTTTGACCATCATCGCGGTCGTGCTCGTCGTCGTGCTGACGACGGCGCTCATCGTGCCCTATTTCGTCGACTGGTCGGCGCATCGGGACGAGATCGCCGCGCGCCTCGAGGGCTTCGCCGGCGGCCCTGTGACGCTTGCAGGCCCGGTGACGCTCCGCCTCCTGCCGACGCCCTATCTCGATGTCGGCGCGGGGACGGCGGCTGCGGCCGGAGCGGGCGCTCCGAGGCTCGCCTTCGCAGGCGCTCGGCTCGAGCTTGCGCTCGTCAAGCTCGCGAGCGGGACCCTGCGTTTCACCGACGTCGAGTTCGAGAAGCCGGTCCTGACGCTGACCCGGTCGCGCAACGGGGCGCTCATCGGGCCCATGTCCGCGCCCGCTTCCGCCGGCGCGATCGGCTTCGACCGCTTCTCGGTCCGCGACGGGACGATCGTGGTTCTCGACGCGGCCGGAGCGAACACGCTGACGATCGACGGCGTGGCGCTCGACGGCGACGCGCTCTCTGTCGCCGGCCCCTACCATGTCGGGGGCCAGGCGTCGGGCCCCGGCGGCGCGCCGGTCGTCTTTCGTCTCGTCTCCGAGGCGGCCGGGCCTGACGGCGCGCCGGTCCGCGGCGCGATCGACGCCGGGCCGACGTGGCCCGCGCTCCAGTTCGACGGAACGGCGGCGGTCTTCGGCGCGGCCGGCTTCCGGGCGGACGGCGCTCTTGCGCTCAACGGAACCTCGCCCGGCGTCGAGGGCGCGCTGCCATGGGCCGCCTCGGGGCGGCTCGCCGCGAACCTCGACGGCGCGAGGCTCGCAAACGCAAGCTTCCGCTTCGGTCCCGAGGAGCGGGCGCTGCGCGCCGAGGGTTCGGCCGCGCTCGCCGCGAAACCCTTCAGGCTGACGATCGACGCCAAGGCGAAGGAAGCCAATCTCGACGCGCTCCTCCGCCGCAAGGGCGAGGACGCCGTTCCGCCCGAGCGCGCGGCGAAGCTGATCATGACCGTGCTTGCGAACGCGCTGAGCGGGGGTGCGCCAATTGCGGTCGATGCGCGCCTCGCCGTCGCCGCGGCGATTCTCGGCGGCGGCTCCCTCGATGGCCTCGCCGCTTCGGTCGAGGCGAAGCCGGGCGCGCCGCTTGCGACGCGCTTCGACCTCGGCCTGCCGGGGCGCACGCGCATTCGCGGCGAGGGCCATGTGGAGCGAGGCGCCGCGGCGCGCTTCGAGGGCCGGGTGGACGTTTCGACCGAAGATCCGGCGGGGCTCGGCCGCTGGGCCGGGCAGGGCGAGAGCGCACAGGGCTTCGCGGGGTGGACCGAGGCTCTGGCCGAGGCGGCGCCCGCCGCAAGCCTCGCCGCCTCCGGCAATGTCGTGGCGAGCGCGGAACGCGTCGCCGCGGATGCGATGAAAATCTCCGTCGGGCGATCGGTCCTGACGGGCTCGCTCGCGGTGGCGCTTCCCACCGGGGCGGCGCCCGGCCGGATCGACGCGAATCTCGCCGCCGATCCGCTCGACGTCGAGGCGCTGCCGAGCCTCGACGCCGCCCGATCGCTCGCGGAAGGCTATGACGTCGCGCTCGCGCTCGACGCGAAGGCCCTCAGCGTCGCCCACGTCGGCGAGGCCGGCATCGAGGGCGCTTCGCTCGTTCTCAGGATGGCAAGGACCGGTCCCAGGCTCACGATCGACCGGGTCGACCTCGCCGGGCTCGGCGGCGCTTCGCTCACGGCGACGGGCGCGCTCGGGCCTGACGGCGCCAGCGCGAGCGGGCGGCTCGAGGCGGCGAAACTCGAGGATTTCGCCAAGCTCGCAGAGCGTCTTGCGCCGGGCGTCGTCGCCCATGCGCTGGTCGAGCGCGCGTCCCTCCTGTCGCCGGCGTCGCTTGCCTTCGAGGCGACCGGAAGGCCGGCCGCGAGCGGCGCGGACCTGATGCAATCGGCGAAAGCGACCGGCACGCTCGCCGGGACCAAAGCCTCGCTCGCCTTCGAGCGGGCGGCGGCCGGAGATCAGGGGACGGCGGCGCTCAGCCTCGATTCTCCCGATTCCGCGGCGCTCGTTGCGCAATTCGGGCTTCTCAAGGGCGCGCCGGCCGCTCAAGGGAGCCATGCGGCCGGACACGTCGAAGGACGCGCCTCGGGCGCATGGGCGTCCGGATACGACATCGACGCGTCGGCTGCGCTTGCGGGCGCCGTGCTTACCGGGCGCGGCCGCCTTGTTCCGACGGCCGCCGGAGACGAGGCGCGGCTCTTTGGCGCGGTGAAGGTCGCAGGCGACAATCTCGCCCCGCTCGCCTCCCTTCTTGGCCTCGCCGCGCCCGGCGCCGCGATCGGCCCGGTCGACGCGTCGGCCGACGTCACGCTCCGCGGCGCCCGCCTGGCGATCTCGCGCATCGCAGCGACCCTCGGCTCGGTCCGGGCGAGCGGGGCGCTCGCCTACGAGGCGCCTGAGCCCGAGGCGCTTCGGCGCCAGGAGGGCGACGTCGCCCGCGCGCTCGAAGCAGCCGAAGGGCCGGCCGCGGCCCAGGCGCCGCCGCCGCCCGCGCTCACCGGCGACATCGCCTTCGACCGTCTGCGGCTCGCCGACCTCGCCGCGCTGGCGCTTGGGCCCGAGGCGCCGCCGCGCCCCGGCGCCGTCTGGCCCGACGCGGCTTTCGGCGCTCCCCCGATCGTTCCGCCGGCGACCGCGGTCCATGTCAGCGCCGGGCGGCTCGGCCTCTCCGACACGCTCGCCGCGGAGGGCTTTTCGACCAACCTCAAGCTCGCCGGCGGCCGGCTCGACCTCGACGATATGGCGATGCGGCTTTCCGGCGGCGCGATCTCCGGCCATGCGACGCTCAGGCGCGGCGGCGAGGCCGCGACGCTCGAGGCGGCGCTCGCCGCCGAGCCGACGCTTCTCAAACGCCCGGGCGCGACCGGCAGGCTCGGCGGACGGCTCGACTTCGCCTCGACCGGCCGCAGCGTCGCCGGGCTCGTCGCGGGCCTCGCCGGCGATGGCTCGGCGGACTTCGCCGGCGTCGAGATCGCGAAAAGCGACCCGGATGCGCTGGCGCGGGTCGTCGCCGCCGCGCAGGCCGAGAATGCGCGGATCGACGAGACGAATGTCGGCTACGCGCTCGCCGCCGCGCTCGACAGGGGTCCGCTCGCGCTTCCCGACGGATCGACGCCGGCGACTGTGAGCGCGGGCGCGATCAAGCTCGGACCGGTCAAGGTCGCGCGCCCCGACGGCGCCGCGACGCTGTCGGCGACCCTCGACCTCGGGCGGATGACGCTCGAGACCGAGACTCGATCTCGCCATGCCGGACAAGGGGCTCAAATTCTGGTCGGGCCCGAGTCCGAGCGCAGCCGTCGTGGTCGAGGACGCGCTCGACCGGCCGCGCCGAAAGATCGACGCGGCCGGTCTCGCGGCAGGGCTTGCGACTCAGTCGATCGCGCGCGAATCCGAGCGCATCGCGACCCTCGAGGCCGACATCCGCGAGCGCGCCTACTTCAATCGGCGGCTCAAGGGCGAGCGCTTTCTCGACCGCCGCAACGCGGAGATCGAGGACTGGCGCGCCGAGCAGGAGCGCCTGAAGGGTCTCGCCGAGCGTCTCGCGGCGCAGCGGGAAGAGGAGCGGCTGGCGGCGGAGAAGGCCGCAGCCGCAAAGGCTGCGGCGGAGAAGGCCGCGACGGACAGGGCCGCGGCGGAGAAGGCCGCGGCGGAGAAGGCGGACGCGCCCGTCGCCGCGCCGGCCCGTTCGCTCGACGCGGGCGACGACGACAGCAAGCCTGACGGGGCCGACCTGCGCAACGCCGTCGCTCCGGCGCCGCGGAAAGCAACGCCGGCCGCGCCGGCCCAGCGGGCGGGACAGACGGCTCAGCCGACGCCGGGCGACCTCTACTGAGACCGCGCGAACGCGCCCGGCGCGTCGGCGGGCGCCAGGGTCTCGAGGACGAAGCACCGTAACGCCGACGAGAGGTTGGCCGCGCCGCGGGCGGCGTCGACGTCCGCCACGAGTTGGCTGACCGTCACGCCTCTCGCCGCCGCGATCGCGGTCAGCCGCCGCCAGAAGGCGTCCTCGAGCGAAACGCTGGTGCGGTGTCCGGCGATTGCCAGCGAGCGCTTGACGACCCCGGCGCGGCCGGCGTCATTCGTCATGCGGAGGCTCGAGCCGATGCGAATCGAGCCGGGCGTCGGCAAGGTCGCGTTCCGCCTGCGCCTTCCGCCGCGCGGCCTTCGGCGTCCCGGACGCGATGCGGTTGTCGGCCGCCGCAGCCTCCTTCTTCTCCCGCTCGCGGCGCTTGCGGGCGAGGCGGAGATTCACGAGTTCGGCCATGTCCGCCGCCTCCGTTCGTCAGCGTTACTTTTTGCGGAACGCGTCGATCGACACGACCTTGGCGGCCCCTTCCGCGTCTGGCTCCGTTTCCGGCGCCGCGGCGGGCGTCCTGGCGGTCTCGGCGGCCTTCGAGCGCGCGGGCGTCGCCGCCGTCTTCGGACGGATTTCGGGCGCGGACGGCGCCTGAACCTCCGGCGCGTCGGGCGCGACGCGCGGCTCGAGCTTGAAGCCGAAGGGCACGGAAGGATCGGTGAACCCGGTGATGGCGTCGAACGGCACCGTCAACCGTTCGGGTTTGCGCGAAAAGTTGAGGCTGACCTCGAACGCCTCCTGGGTCACCACGAGGTCCCAGAACTCATGCTGCAGGATGATCGACATCTCGTCCGGGAATCGGGCCTTGAGGGTGGGCGGCGCGACGACCCCGGGCGCCTGGGTCTTGAAGGCGATGTTGAAGTGGTGGTCGCCCGGCAGCCCGGTCCGCGCGGTGTCGGCAAGAACGCGGCGAACCACGGAGCGCAGCGCGTCCTGGACGAGAAGATCGTAGCGGATGAGGTCGGTCGACATCGCCAGGCGCCCTATTCCAGCCAGACTACTCCGAGGGTTCCTGCGGTTGCAAACCACCGCCGGAGAAGAAAGCACGCCTGCCTCGGGCGAACCGCCCACTTCGCCAAAGATGAAGACCGTCAAAAAGGAAGTGGAGGCTTCTGTTGCCAGGCGCCTCCGGACCCCGCCTGAAGGGGCTAACCCTCAGGGCTTGAATTCCAGTACCAGCGCCGCATTACGCGGCGAGGGCCACCGGAGCATAGTTGTCGTTGGCAACTATAAGTTTGACCCGATAACGGTGGTATCATGCCGGGCAAAAGAGCGTCCTTTGGGTCCCCCGTCGAACCTATTTCGCCCCCGCCGAAGCCCGCGTCTGGGAAGCCTCGCGGGCTTGGGTGGAGGCGCCGGGTACCGCCCCCGGGTCCGAAAGACTTATTTCGACGTCGTTTATCGCCATAGCGGGCCTCGCGGCTCGCCCTGACAATATAGGGGCGCCGGCGCGCGCTGCAAAGAGGAGATTTGTCTCCGCGGAGCCAGGGCCAAAATTCAGCATTCAATAGCGAATGCAGTGGATCGGCGACTTCGTCTCGTGTATATCTGGGCGGTTGCAATCTGCAGGCGCCGGTCCCGTAGGGGGAATCTAGGGGACAGGCAGGCGCGGGAAAGCCGCTGCCCTCGAACACGCTGCGGGGCTTGCCGCGGGGACCAAAGATGACGTTTCCGCCGCAAACATAGGCGCCCCTCCCGGGTTGGTCTTGACTGGAACGCGTGAATCGGTCTCGGCTGGAACGATTAAAGGAGTAGGCCCTTGTCCATCGGCCAAGTCTTGTACATCCTGTTGCGCCGCTCCTGGATCATCGCGCTGACGCTCATATGCTCGCTTGCGGTTGCAGGCGCGATCCTGAAGCTCGTTCCCGGCCGCTACGACGCCTCCGCGACGGCGAGCATCGATCCCGGCAACGTCAATCCCCTGGAGGGCGGGGGAGCCGCGCCGGCGATCGGGATGATGCAGGGGACGCTGATGGCGCTGGTGCAGAGCCAGCGCGTCGCCACGGACGTCGTCAAACGCTTGAATCTGACGGCGAACGCCACGACGCAGGAAGAGTTTCGCAACTCCAAGTCCTTCGGCCGCGAAAACATCGACGAATGGCAGGCTGCTTCGATCGTCGGCAACGTCGTGCCGGGCTTCATGAACGGAACGAACGTTCTTGAGATCAAGTACAAGTCTGGCGACCCCAACCAGGCCGCCCTTCTCGCCAATACCTTCCTGGCCGCCACCATCGACGCCGCAATCGCCATGAAAGCGGCGTCCGGCGATCAGACCGCGCGCTGGTTCGAGCCGCAGCTCGACAATTATCGCAAGGATCTCCAAAGCGCGCGGATCGCGCTCGAGCAGTATCAGGCGAAGATGAACGTCATCTCCCCCAATTCGGGAGCCGATACCGAAGGTTCGGCGCTCGGCGCCGTCACCGCCGACCTGAACAGCAACCGCGAGGTTCTGCTTGCGCTTCAGAGCCGCCTCGACTCCGGCTCGACCGATCTGACCAACGATCCGTCTGACCCGGATCTGCAGATCATCAATTCCCTGAAGGAGCGCATCGCCTCCTCGCTGGGCGAGATCGAGACCGCCAAGAACTCGCTCGGCTCGAACAACCCGAGGATGGTCGCCGCGGCGACGAACGTTACGACCATGCGCAAGCAACTGTCGGACGCCGTCGACAAGGCCAAGGAGCGTCTCAAGGAGCGGATCGAGGCGACGAAGAAGGCGATTGTCGCGCTCGAGGACGCGCAGACGCAGGCGCAGAAGACGCTGATCGGCGCGCAGGCGCAGCGCGATCGCCTCGCCGATCTTCAGCGCGACGTGGTGTTCAAGCTCGAAGAGCTCAACGCGCGCGAGCGCGTTGCGGCCCAGGCGAAGCTGCAGAGCAAGCTGACGTTCGTCGATATCTCGCCGCTCGACAAGGCGGTGCCGCCGATTGCTCCCGCCTTTCCGAAGCCGACGCTCGTCTGGCCGGCGGCGGCCTTCGGCGGGCTCGCCCTCGGCACCATCCTCGCCCTCATGGCCGAGGCGACCGATCGGCGGGTCCGCGCGCCGGCGGACTTCCGCGTCGCGACGTCGGCGCCGCTGCTCGGGGTCTTCGAGGCGTCGAAAAGCCGCGGTCGGCTGCCCGGCCGGCGCCAGGGGCTCTTGCCCGCGAGCTGAGCTTTCCGGCTCCCCCCGCGAGGCGCCTTCGGTTTTGACGCGACGAGGCGCGTCGGCGCCCGCCGCGGCCCGCAATCCGCCTCGAAGTGAGGCGATGGGACGCGGGCCCGCGTCCGTGTCGGGAGGTGGAAACGGGCCGCTCTCGGGGGTATCATCGCCGCACTTCCGGATGGCCCGCCGGCGGCGCTTAAGCCGGCAGGCGGCGGCAGGGAGATCGCCCGATGTGCGGCGTTTGCGGTTGCGGTGAGGCCGAGGTCGCGGTGGAGAAGCCGGCGGCCGGCGTCGGCGCGCAGACGGGGACCCTTGCGCACGATCACGGCGATGGCGCCGGCCCGCATCTCCATGCGCATGTCGGCCCTGGGCCTGGCCCCGACCATCGTCACGACGGCGGCGCGGGCACCGAGCGTCTCATCAGGATCGAGCGCGACATCCTGTCGAAGAACGACGCGTTCGCCGGCGAGAACCGGCGCGCCTTCACGGGCCTTCGGCTCTTCGCCATGAACGTCGTCTCGAGCCCCGGCTCGGGCAAGACGAGCCTTCTCGTCAAGACGATCGAGGCGCTCAAGGGACGGCTGCCGGTCGCGGTGATCGAGGGCGACCAGCAAACCTCAAACGACGCCGATCGCATCCGGGCGACGGGGGCCCCTGCGGTCCAGATCAACACCGGCAAAGGCTGCCACCTCGACGCCCACATGGTCGGTCATGCGCTGGCGACCCTCAGGCCGGAGCGAGGCTCGGCGCTGTTCATCGAGAACGTCGGCAATCTCGTTTGCCCCGCCGCGTTCGACCTTGGCGAAGCGCGCCGCGTCGTCGTCCTCTCGGTCGCCGAGGGCGAGGACAAGCCGCTGAAATATCCGGATATGTTCGCGACCGCCGACCTGATGCTGCTCAACAAGTCCGACCTCCTGCCGCATCTCGATTTCGACGTCGGCCTCTGTCTCGCGAACGCGCTGCGGATCAACCCCGACCTGCAGACCCTGACTGTCTCGGCGCGGACCGGGGAGGGGGTCGCGGCCTTCGTCGCCTGGATCGAGGCCAACGCTGTCCGCCACTATGCGGCGGCGTTGGGAGCCTGAACCCCATGGCGGCCGCCGCGCCCGCTTTCGCCGAGCACGGCCGACGTCTGCGGGTGAGGGTCCGCGGCGCCGTGCAGGGCGTCGGGTTCCGGCCCTTCGCCTACGGCCTCGCCTCCAGGCTTGCGCTCTCGGGTTTCGTGCTGAACGACACCGAAGGCGTTCTCATCGAGATCGAGGGACCGCGCGCGCGGGCGTTCCTGACGGTCCTTGAAGGCGCGCCGCCGCCCCTCGCCCGGATCGATTCGATCGAGGTCGACGCGATCGAGCCGACGGGCGCCGAAGGATTTTCGATTCAAGCGAGCGAGGGCGGCAGGACCGCGACCCGCATCGGCGCGGACGCTGCGATCTGCGAGGATTGCCTTGACGAATTGTTCGATCCGGCGAGCCGGTTCTTCGGCTATCCCTTGATCACCTGCACGCATTGTGGGCCGCGCTTTACGCTGACGCGGGCGCTCCCCTACGATCGGGCTCAGACCTCGATGGCGCCGTACCGCATGTGCGCCGAATGCGCGCGCGACTACGCCGATCCCGCCAACCGCCGGTTTCATGCCGAGCCGATCGCCTGCCCGCGGTGCGGGCCGAACCTCGACGTGGCCGTCGACGACGCAGCGGCGGCGCTGAGCCAAGGCAAGACCGTGGCGCTGAAGGGGCTCGGAGGTTTTCATCTCCTGTGCGACGCGCGCAACGAGGCCGCGGTCGAGACCCTCAGGCGGCGCAAGGGGCGGGACGAAAAGCCGTTCGCCGTGATGGTCGCAAATTTGGCGAGCGCGGAGCGTCTCGCCTTCATCGGCGCCGGGGAGCGCGCGGCTCTCGCCGATCGGGCGCGCCCGATCGTGCTGGCCCCAGGCCGCGGGATGCTTGCGCCGGGCGTCGCGGCGAACCTTCGCGACATCGGCCTCATGCTCGCTTACACGCCGCTGCACTGGCTCGTGCTGCACGCGCTCGCAGGGCGCCCGAACTTCGCCACGTGGCGCGACGCGCCGAACGATCTGGCGCTCGTCGCAACCAGCGCCAACCTCGCCGGGGCGCCGCTCATCGCCTCCGACGACGACGCAAGGCTGCGGCTGAAAGGCGTCGCCGATGTCATCGTGACGCACGGGCGCGAGATCGTGGTCAGGGCCGACGATTCCGTCACGCGCATCGTCGACGGCGCGCCGGTCTATCTGAGGCGGGCGCGCGGCTTCGTCCCCGAGCCGATCGATCTCGGCCGCGAGGGTCCGAGCGTGATCGCGGCCGGCGCCGATCTCAAGAACACGGTCACGATCACGCGCGGGCGCGAGGCCTTCGTCTCGCAGCATCTCGGCGATCTCGACGACCGCGAGACGCTCCGCTTTCGCGCCGAGACGATCCGCCATCTGACGTCGATCCTCGAGGTCAAGCCGCAATGCGCCGCTTGCGACCTTCATCCGGATTTCGCCTCGACCCGCTCGGCCGAGGCGTCCGGGCTGCCGCTGATCCGGATTCAGCACCATCTCGCGCATGTGGCGGCGGTCGCGGCCGAGCGCGGCTGGGACGGCCCGCTCATCGGCGTGGCGCTTGATGGCCACGGGCATGGGGCGGACGGGGGCGCCTGGGGCGGCGAGCTCATTCATCTGGACGGCGCGAGCTGGGAGCGTATCGGCTCGCTCGAGCCTCTCGCCCTGCCCGGCGGCGACCGGGCGGCGCGCGACCCCTGGCGGATGGGGGTCGCGATGCTCGAACGGCTCGGCCGGCTCGCCGAGGCGGGAAGGCTCATGCCCGGCGCGCCCGGAGCAGAGCGCCTCGCCGGACTTCTCGCAAGCGGCGCGCGCCTGCAGAAGACCACGAGCCTTGGGCGCCTGTTCGACGCCGCCGCTGCGCTTTCCGGCGTGCGCCTTGTGCAGCACTACGAGGGACAGGCGGCGATGGAGTTCGAGGCGCTCGTCCAGACCCCGCGCGCCCTCCCGGGCGGCTTCGCAATCGTCGATGGGCGGCTCGATTTTGCTCCGGCCTTTCGGTCGATGCTGGACGACAGGCTCGCTGGGCGCGACAACGCCGAAGCCTTCCATGGGACGCTGATCGCGGGCCTCGCGGAATGGATCGCCGCCGCGGCGGCGGCGCGGGATGTGCGGCGCGTCGCGCTCGGCGGCGGCTGCCTCGTGAACCGCGTGCTGGCCGAAGGGCTCGTCGCCGCCTTGCGCGCGGCGGAACTCGAGCCGGCCCTGCCGCGCCAAGTTCCGGTGAACGACGGCGGCGTGTCGTTCGGACAGGCGGCCTTTGCGCTCGCGGTGCTGGCGGAGCGCGCAACCTCTCTCGAAGGAGCAACGGATGTGCCTCGCGATTCCCGTTGAAGTGCGCGAAATCCTGGATGGCGACATGGCGAAGGTCAGTCTCGACGGCGTGATCAAGGTCGTCTCGACCGCGCTCGTCGAGGATGTAAAGGTCGGCGACTACGTCGTGCTGCACGTCGGCTACGCGCTGGCCAGAATCGACCCTGAGGAAGCGCAGAAGACGATCGAGCTGCTCAAGGCCGCCGGCGTCGAGGCCTGAAGGAGGCCGCCGATGAAATACATCGACGAATATCGCGACGGCGCGCTCGCGAAAGCGATCGCCGCGGGAATCGCGCGTGAGGCGCGCGCCGACAGGACGTACCGGCTCATGGAGTTCTGCGGCGGACACACACACGCCATCTCGCGCTACGGCCTCGAGGATCTGCTGCCGCCGAACGTCCGCCTGATCCATGGGCCGGGCTGCCCGGTCTGCGTCCTGCCGATGGCGCGGCTCGACATGGCGATCGCCTGCGCCCGGCTCCCCGAAGTCACGCTTCTCGCCTATGGCGACCTCATGCGCGTGCCGGGCTCGCACGGCTCGAGCCTCATCAAGGCGAAGGCGGAGGGCGCCGATATCCGCATGGTCTATTCGACGCTCGACGCGTTGCGCATCGCCGAATCGGAGCCCGAGCGCGAGGTCGTGTTCTTTGCGATCGGCTTCGAGACGACCACGCCGCCGACCGCGCTCGCGCTGCGCGCCGCCGAGCGAAAGGGCCTCGCGAACTTCTCGATTCTCTGTAATCACGTCATGACGCCGCCGGCCATGCGCGCCATCCTCGAAGGCGCGAGCGACGGCGACGAGGCGCCGGTGATGATCGAGGGCTTCATAGGCCCGGCGCACGTCAGCACCGTGATCGGGACGGCCCCTTATGAGCCTTTCGCGCGCGACTTCTTGAAGCCGGTCGTGATCGCCGGCTTCGAGCCGCTCGACGTCGCGCAGGCGATCCTGATGCTCGTGAGGCAGATCAACGACGGTCGCGCGGAGGTGGAGAACGAGTACATCCGCGCGGTCACCCGCGCCGGCAATCTCAAGGCGCAGGCGGAGATGGCCGCCGTGTTCGAAACGCGCGAGACGTTCGAGTGGCGCGGCCTCGGCTTCCTGCCGAAAAGCGCGCTGAGGGTGAGGGCCAGCTTCGAGTTGTTCGACGCCGAGGGTCGCTTCAGCCTCGAAGCGAGACCCGCCCGCGACAATCCCGCCTGCGAATGCGGCGCGATCCTCAGGGGGGTGAAGGCGCCGCGCGATTGCCGGCTGTTCGGCACGGTCTGCACCCCGGATTCGCCGATGGGCTCCTGCATGGTTTCACCCGAGGGCGCCTGCGCCGCCCATTGGACTTACGGCCGTTTCCGCGAGAAGGCGCACGCAAGGGCGGCCAAGGAGATCGCGTGAGCCTGACAAAGCCCGTCCGCCGAAAGCTCGACCTCAAGGCGGGCCGGGTCGAACTGTCGCACGGCGCCGGCGGGCGCGCGATGGCGCAATTGATCGAGGACGTCTTCCTTGAGGCGTTCGACAACCCGTGGCTCCGCGCCGGCAACGACCAGGCGGCGTTCGACGTCGCCGCGGGACGGATGGTGATGACGACCGACGCCTATGTGGTCTCTCCCATCTTCTTTCCCGGCGGCGACATCGGCGACCTCGCGGTCAACGGGACGATCAACGACATCGCCATGGCGGGGGCGAAGCCGCTCTATCTGACGGCGAGCTTCGTGATCGAGGAAGGCCTGCCGCTCGCGGACCTCGCGCTCGTCGCGGCCAGCATGGGCAGAGCCTCGCGCGCTTGCCGTGTTCCGATCGTCGCCGGCGACACCAAGGTCGTGGAGCGCGGCAAGGCGGACAAGGTGTTCGTCTCGACGGCGGCCGTCGGCGTTGCGCCGCCGGGCCTCATCCTGTCGAGCGACGCGGCGCGACCCGGCGACGTCGTGATCCTCTCAGGAACAATCGGGGATCACGGCGTCGCGGTCATGTCGAAGCGCGAGAACCTGGCGTTCGAGACGGGGATCCAGTCGGACACTGCGCCCCTGCACGAACTCGTCGCCGCCATGGTCGCGGCCGCCGGGCCCGGGCTGCGCGTCATGCGCGATCCGACCCGCGGCGGGCTCGCAGCCGTCCTGAACGAACTCGCGCATCAGTCGGGAGTGGGCTTCACGATCGAGGAGGATGCGATCCCGGTGCGCCCGGAGGTGGCTGCGGCCTGCGAATTCCTCGGCCTCGACCCGCTCAACGTCGCCAACGAGGGCAAGCTCGTGGCGATCGTCGCGCCCGACTGGGCCGACCGATGTCTCGCCGCGATGAAGGCTCACCCGCTCGGCGCGCGGGCCTCGATCATCGGCGTCGCGGTCGACGACGAGTACCGCTTCGTCGAGATGCGCACCGCCTTCGGCGGAGGCCGGATCGTCGACTGGCTGGCCGGCGAGCAACTTCCCCGCATCTGCTGACGCGTTTCTCAAGACAGCGGCGGCACCCCGGCTATTTCTTCTCTTCGGCCGGCTTCTCGGCGCCGGGCGCTTCGGCGCCGGGCACCGCCGGCTCGTCGGCGGCGGGGGCCGTCTCCGTCCCGGCGGGCGTCGGGGTGGTCATGATCCGGTTGTAGTCGCCCTCGAACTTGGTCGTCGCCAGCGAAGCCTTGGACGTGTCCTCGCCGATCTGCTTGGCGATGTCGGTGGCGATCATGCGCTTGGCGAGCGCCTCGGCGTCAGGTCCCGCGAGGGGCTTGTCCTCGACCGAGCCGACCTTGAAGAAGGTCGCATTGGCCTTCGAACGGATGAAGAAGACGTCGTCAGGCTTGCGCGCCTGCAGCGCCTTCAGCATCTCGGCCGGCATGGTCGCGCTGTCGAGCGCGCCCGAACCGCGCGTGTGCTTCACGCCGAGTTCGTTCAGCTTCGCATCGACCTGATCGATTGTCTTGAAGTCCTTGGTGGCGGCTGCGATCGAGTCCATGTTGGCCGTCGGCGCGAAGGAGGCCTGTTCGATATTGTAGATCTGCCGCTTGTTGAACAGGTCGGGGTGCGACTGGATGTAGCTGTCGACCTCGGTCTTGGCGATCGCGGTCGCCTTGGCGCTCAGATCGCGCTGAACGTAGGCGGTCGCAAGCACGGTGTCGCGTGACCGCAACAGGTCGAGATGCACCGTCGGCTCGCGGTCGAGCTTGCGCGCCACAGCCTGCTGGACGAGGTACTTGCGTTCGATGATGCGGCTCAGCGCCGCCTTGACCACGGCGTCCGTCCGCTTGTCGACCGGAATGTTGGCGAGGCGCAACTCGTTGTCGAGTTCCTGCTGGGTGATGTCGTCGGGGCCGACATGGGCGATCACCTGCCCGACCACCGCCTGCGAGTCCTGCTTCTTGCCGCAGCCTGCGAGTCCGACCGCAGCCGCCACAACGAGGACGGCGGCTGCGACGCGCAAGCTCCCGCGCTTCAGTCCCGAAACATGAGCCAAGGTACTTCTCCCATCACGGGCCGAGCGGGCCTCCTTCGCGGCGCGCGCCGGGAATCCGCTGGGCAAGAATCATCATGACGTCCGGCCCGGACGTCGGCGGCCTTGCTATAATGCGCCTGCGAAGAATTTGCTAACCAAAGCCTCGCCGTTTCCTCGAAGACCCACACGTCGCCGCCTCCCGAAGCCGCGCGCCCGATATTATATTACGATAGAAGATAGTTTTACTACCGGCGCGCCCTTATGTAATCCTTATGGGGGGAGGGCCCAATCGGGATCGAAACCTTATGCCTCGCGGCGCTAGGCGTTGGGCCGAGGAGGCGGGCCATGCTTGATCTGGCGTTCGTCGTGCTGGGACTGGCGGTCATCGCGCTCATGGGGCTTTACGCCGCGGGCCTGCGGCGCGTTTGACCGATCGAGGAGCGTTCAGGATGGCCGAGCCGATCATCGGGCTCATTGTGGGGGCGCTGCTCGGCGGCTACCTCCTCTACACGCTGATCCATCCCGAAAAATTCTGAAATTGCGAGGACTTCGCCCGTGACCCTTGCCGGCTGGTCGCAAATCGCGCTGGCGCTCGCCATCGTCCTTGTCTGCGCCGTTCCGCTCAGCTCCCTCATCGCCGAGGTTTTTGCGGGCGAGCGGACATTCCTTTCGCCGGTCCTCGGACCGGTTGAACGAGGCCTCTACCGCGCTGCGGGCGTTGACCCGGCCCGCGAGCAGGACTGGCTTGGATATACGCTTGCGATGATCGTCTTCTCGATCGCGGGCTTCCTGTCGCTCTATGCGCTGCAGCGCCTGCAGGGCCTCCTGCCGCTGAACCCGAGGGCGTTCGACGCCGTCGCGCCCGACCTCGCGTTCAACACCTCGACGAGCTTCATCACCAACACGAATTGGCAGAACTACTCGGGCGAGACGACGATGAGCAATCTCACCCAGATGCTCGGCCTCACCGTCCACAATTTCCTCTCCGCCGCTACCGGCCTCGCGATGGCCTTCGCGCTGACGCGCGGGTTCGTGCGCTCCTCGACGCAGACGGTCGGCAATTTCTGGGCCGACGTCACCCGGGTGACGCTCTACATTCTGTTGCCGATCTCCGTCGTAGGCGCCCTCGTTCTGGTGGCGCTCGGCGTTCCCCAGACGCTTCTCGGCGCGGTCGATGCGACCACGCTCGAGGGAGCGAAGCAGACGCTCTCGATCGGGCCGGTCGCGAGCCAGGAAATGATCAAGGAGCTCGGCACCAACGGCGGCGGCTTCTTCAACGCCAATTCCGCCCATCCCTTCGAGAACCCCAACGCCTGGACGAACCTCTTCGAGATCGTCGCGCTGCTCCTCGTTCCGACCGCCTCGGTGCTCGCCTTCGGCAGGGTGGTCGGCAACCTCCGCCAGGGCTGGGCGATCCTCGCGGCGATGGCGGTGTTTCTCGTCGCCGGCATCCTCGTCGCCTATTGGGCCGAGGCGGCCGGCAATCCGATCCTGACCGCGCTCGGGGTCGATCCGGCGCTCGGCAATTTCGAGGGCAAGGAGGTCCGCTTCGGACAGGCGATGACGGCTTTGTTCACCGCCGGAACGAGCGGCACCAGCACCGGCGCCGTCAACGCGATGTTCGATTCGTTCACGCCGCTCGCCGGGCTCGTGCCGATGTTCAACCTGCTCGCCGGCTGCATCTGGCCGGGCGGCGTCGGCTCGGGCCTCTACGGCTTCCTCGTGGTCGCGATCGTCGCCGTGTTCGTCGCCGGCCTCATGGTCGGCCGCACGCCGGAATATCTCGGCAAGAAGATCGAGGCGCGCGAGATGAAGCTCGCGATGCTGGCGGTGCTGATCTACCCGCTGGTCGTGCTCGGTTTCGTCGGCGCCTCCGTTCTCCTGCAAACGGCGCTCGACAGCCTCGGCAACGGCGGTCCGCACGGCCTCTCCGAGATCATCTACGCTTTCGCCTCGACCAACGCCAACAACGGCTCGGCCTTCGCCGGCCTCAACGGCAATACGCTCTGGTTCAACACTGCGCTGGGGATCGCGATGCTCGTCGGCCGCTTCGCTTATGTCGTGCCGGTGCTGGCGCTCGCGGGCTCGCTCGCCGCCAAGAAGAAGACGCCGGCGTCGGCCGGCACCTTCCCGACCGACGGCCCGCTGTTCGTCGGGCTCCTGATCGGGGTCATCGTCATCCTCTACCTCCTGCAATACTTTCCGGCTCTTTCGCTCGGGCCGGTCGTCGAGCACTTCCTGATGCTCTCCGGCAAGACCTTCTGAAAAGGGCCCTTTCGGCCATGTCAGCCCACAAAGCCCAGCCGCAAAGCCTGTTCGATTCGCGGATCATCGCCGCCGCGGCGATCGACGCCTGCCGCAAGCTCGATCCGCGGGCGCTCGCCAGAAACCCCGTCATCTTCGTGACCGAGGCGGTGTCGGCCGTCGTGACGCTCCTGTTCGTGCGCGACCTCTTCGCCCACGACGGGCAGGCCTTCTTCTCCGGCCAGATCGCGGCCTGGCTCTGGTTCACCGTTCTTTTCGCCAATTTCGCCGAGGCCGTCGCGGAAGGGCGCGGCAAGGCGCAGGCGGATGCGCTCCGCAAGACTCGCACCGACACGCCTGCGCGGCGCTATTCCGATCCCGACCGCCTCGACGGCCGGGTCGAGACGGTCAACGCCCTCGATCTCCGGCTGAACGACGTGGTGCTGGTCGAGGCGGGCGACATCATCCCGGGCGACGGCGAGATCGTCGAAGGCGTCGCCTCGGTCAACGAATTCGGCGATCACCGGCGAATCGGCGCCGGTCATCCGAGAGGCCGGCGGCGACCGCTCGGCGGTGACGGGCGGAACGACGGTGCTCTCGGACGCCATCAAGGTGCGGATCACCGCCGCCCCGGGCTCGACCTTCATCGACCGCATGATCGCTCTCGTCGAGGGGGCGGAGCGCCAAAAGACGCCGAACGAGCTGGCGCTCTCGATCCTGCTCTCCGGGCTGACCCTGATCTTCCTGATCGTCTGCGTCTCGCTCTGGCCGATCGCCAAATATTCGGGGATGGAGCTTTCGGCGACCGTTCTGATCGCGCTGCTCGTCTGCCTCATCCCGACGACGATCGGCGGCCTTCTGTCGGCGATCGGCATCGCCGGCATGGACAGGCTGATCCGTTTCAACGTCATCGCGACCTCGGGGCGCGCGGTCGAGGCGGCGGGCGACGTCGACACGCTGCTCCTCGACAAGACCGGCACGATCACCTTCGGCAACCGGATGGCGACGGAATTCATGACCGTCGCCGGCGTCAGGGCCGAGGACCTCGCCGCCGCCGCGCTCGCCTCGAGCCTCGCCGACGAGACGCCGGAGGGCCGGTCGATCGTGGCGCTCGCCAAAGGCGAATACGGACTGGCGGAGCCCGAACTCGACCCGGCTGAAACGAAGACCGTGCCGTTCGCTGCGCAGACGCGCATCTCCGGCGTCGACATCGGCCAGCGGTCGATCCGCAAGGGCGCGATCGATTCGATCCTGCGTTACCTCAAGACTTCGATCGACAAGGCCCCGGCTGAGTTCCGCCAGGCCGTCGAGCGCGTCGCGATGTCGGGCGGCACGCCGCTCGCGGTCGCCGACGACGGCCACCTGCTCGGCGTCATTCACCTCAAGGACATCGTGAAGCCCGGCATCAAGGAGCGCTTCGCCGCGCTGCGCGCCATGGGAATCCGCACCGTGATGGTGACCGGCGACAATCCGGTCACCGCGGCCGCGATCGCGTCGGAAGCGGGCGTCGACGACTTCCTCGCCGAGGCGACGCCGGAGGACAAGCTCGGCTACATCCGCAAGGAACAGACCGGCGGCCGGCTCATTGCGATGTGCGGCGACGGCACCAACGACGCCCCGGCGCTTGCCCAGGCCGACGTCGGCGTCGCCATGCAGACCGGGACGCAGGCGGCCCGCGAGGCGGGCAACATGGTCGATCTCGACTCCAATCCGACCAAGCTCATCGAGATCGTCGAGATCGGCAAGCAGCTCCTGATGACCCGCGGTTCGCTGACCACCTTCTCGATCGCCAACGACGTGGCGAAGTACTTCGCCATCCTGCCGGCCCTGTTCCTGGCGACCTACCCGGAGCTCGGGGCGCTCAACGTCATGCGTCTCGGATCGCCGCAATCGGCCATTCTCTCGGCCGTCATCTTCAACGCGCTGATCATCATCGCGCTCATTCCGTTGGCGCTTAAAGGGGTCGCCTACCGGCCCGTCGGCGCGGCGGCGCTCCTCAGCCGCAACCTGCTCGTCTATGGCCTCGGCGGCCTCGTCCTGCCGTTCATCGGCATCAAGGCGATCGACCTCCTCGTCGCCGTCCTGCATCTGACCTGAAGGGGGGCTCAAATGCTTCAACACATCCGCCCCGCGGTCGTCCTGCTTATCCTGTTCTCGGCGCTGACGGGCCTTGTCTATCCGTTGGTCATCACGGGGGTGGCGCAGGTCGCGTTTCCGCGCGCCGCGGGCGGCGAGCTGATCGAAATGGACGGCAAGGTCGTCGGCTCGGCGCTCATCGGACAGAGCTTCAAGAGCGACCGCTACTTCCATCCCCGACCCTCGGCCACCACCGATACGGACCCGAACGATTTGTCGAAGACGATCGACGCGCCCTACAACGCCGCCAATTCGGGCGGTTCGAACCTGGGGCCGACGTCGCAGAAGCTCGTCGACCGGGTGAAGGCCGCCGTCGCCGACTGGCGCGCGAAGGCGGGCCCCGCGCCGGTCCCCGCCGACGCGGTCACGACGTCAGCTTCGGGTCTCGATCCCGACATTTCGCCGCAAAACGCGCTTGCCCAGGTCGCGTCCGTCGCCAAGGCGCGCGGCCTCGACGAGGGGACGGTGCGCGCCCTCGTCGAGCGGTCGGTCGAGAGGCCGGCGTTCGGTCTCGTCGGCGAACCGCGCGTCAATGTGTTGCAGCTGAATTTGGCGCTGGATCAGCTAAAATCGTCCTGAACCGCGACGACGAGCTCAGATGGCTGAGAAGAGCCGACCCGACGACGGACGTCCCGACCCGGACGCGCTTCTTGCCGCGCTCCGCAGAGAGACGTCGGGCAGGCTGAAGGTCTTTCTCGGCGCCGCGCCCGGCGTCGGCAAGACCTTCGCCATGCTGCAGAACGCGCGGCGCCTCAAGGACGAGGGGGTCGACGTCGTCGTCGGCCTCGTCGAAACGCACGGGCGGGCGGAGACGGGCGCGCTGCTCGAGGGGCTCGAAGTCCTGCCGCGCCACATTGTCGACTATCACGGCCGCGCCATCGCCGAATTCGATCTCGACGCCGCGCTCGAGCGCAAGCCGAAGCTCATCGTCGTCGACGAACTCGCCCACACCAACGCGCCCGAGAGCCGCCATCCGAAACGCTGGCAGGACGTGCAGGAGCTGATCGCCGCGGGCGTCGACGTGTGGACCGCGTTCAACATCCAGCACCTCGAGAGCCTCGCCGACGTCGTCTCGCGCATCACCGGGGTGACGGTGCGCGAGACGCTGCCCGACCGGGTGCTCAAGGAGGCGACCGACGTGGTGCTCGTCGACATTACGCCCGACGAACTCATCCAGCGCCTGAACGAGGGCAAGGTCTACGTCCCCGAGACCGCTCGCCGCGCCATCCAGAACTTCTTCACCCCCGGTAATCTGACGGCGCTGCGCGAGATGGCGCTGCGCCGAACCGCGGACCGGGTCGACGACCAGATGGTCGACTACCTCCGGCAGAAGGCGATCGAGGGGCCGTGGGGGGCCTCCGAGCGCCTGCTTGCCTGCGTTAGCGCCAACGAGGTGTCCGAGCGGGTCGTGCGCCGCGCGGCGCAGCTCGCGACCTCGCTCAACGCCCCCTGGTCGGCGGTCTACGTGGCCTCGCTCGGCCAGGAGGACGACGCCAGGCAGGCGGTCCAGATCGCCAAGACCTTCAGCCTCGCGGAACGCCTCGGCGGCGACACGACGCGGCTGCAGGCGAACGATTTCTCGGCGGAGATCCTGAAGCTCGCGCGGCGCGAGAACGTCACGCAGATCGTCGTCGGCCGGTCGCGCGCCGGGCCGGTCGCGCGCCTCTTCGGCCGCTCGCTGCCCGACGCGATCGCGCGCGAAGCCGGCGCGATCGAAGTCCATATCGTCCCGAACGAGGAGACGGAGCGTCCGAGGCGATGGTTCGCGTCGCCGTTCTTCAAGCTCGAGGGACTGAGTGGGGAATTGGCGGCCGCGCTTGCGTCGGTCGTCTGCGCGGTCCTGGTCGGCGAAGCGCTGACCGAGTTCGTCAGGCTGCCGAACCTCTCCATGATCTTTCTGGCGGCCGTGCTCTTCACCAGCGTCCGCTTTGGCACGCGCGCCGCGGTCATCGCCTCGTTCGCCTCGTTCGCCGCCTTCAATTTCTTCTTCATCCCGCCGCTCTACACGTTCACCGTCGCCCAGCCGCAGGAACTGTTCGCGCTTCTGGTCTTTCTCGCCGTCTCGGTCCTCACCGGCTCGCTCACCGGCCGGGCGCGCGACCAGCGCGAGGGCGTGCTCAAGAGCGCCGAGGTCACGCGCTCGCTCTACGACTATTCACGCAAGCTCTCCGGCGCCTCGAACGCCGACGACGTCCTGTGGGCGGCCGCGGCGCATCTGCATGCGATGTTCAGCGGCAGGATCGTGCTCCTCGTGGCCGAGGGCGAGGAGCTCAACATCCGCGCGGCCTGGCCGCCGGACGCCCAGCTCGATCCCGCCGCGACGACCGCGGCGCGCTGGGCGCAACAGAAGAACGAGCCGGCGGGATGGGGAACAGGCACCCTGCCGCGGGTAGAATACCAGTTTCGGCCGCTGGTCGCCGCGCGGGGGCCGATCGCGGTTTGCGGCTTCGAGCCGCCGGCGCCCGATGAGCCGCTCTCCGGCGAGAACGAGCGGGCGCTCTCCTCGATCCTCGACCAGACCGCGATCGCGCTCGATCGCGTGCTGCTGTCGGGCGAGGCGGTCAAGGCCGCCACCATGGAGGAGAACGAGAAGGTGCGGGATGCGCTGCTCGCCTCACTGTCGCACGACCTCAGGACGCCGCTCTCGTCGATCGCCGGAGCGGCCTCGTCGCTGCGGGCGCTCGGCGACAAGATGAAGCCGGAGGAGCGGATCGAGCTTCTCTCCTCGATCGAGGAGGAGACGGCGCGCCTCGCGCGCTTCGTCGCCAATCTTCTCGACATGTCGCGCATCGAGGCCGGCGGCCTCAAGGTCAATCGCGACCTCGTCGGCGTCGCCGACGCCATCCAGGGCGCGATCGAGCGCAGCCGCAAGGCCTTTCCGAAGCAGCCGGTGCGCGTCAATCTCGCGCCCGACCTCCCGTTCGTGCGCGGCGACGACAAGCTCCTCGAACAGGTGCTGTTCAACCTGCTCGACAACGCGCACAAATACGCCGCCGACAGCGGCGCGACGATTCACGGGCGCAAGGAAGGCGACGATGTCGTCATCAGCGTCACCGACGAGGGGCCGGGGGTGAAGCCCGCCGATCTCGAGAAGATCTTCGAGAAGTTCTACCGTGGCGGCCGCGCGGACGGCCGCAAGCCCGGCACCGGCCTCGGCTTGTCGATCTGCCGCGGCCTGATCGAATCGATGGGCGGGACGATCGTGGCGCAGAGCCCGGCGGTGCGGCGGAAGGGGACGCGCATCGTCCTCCGCCTCCCCGCCGTCGAGGCGCCCGCGGCGGGCCAGTCGGCCGCATGACAGCCGCCAGGGGCCAGCGCGTCCTCGTCGTCGACGACGAGCCGCAGATCCAGCGCCTGCTCAACGTGGCGCTGACCGCCGCCGGCTATGAGGTCATCTCGGCGGAGACGGGCGCGCAGGCCGTGCGCATGGCGGTGACCGGCGCGCCCGATCTCATCGTGCTCGACCTCGGCCTGCCAGACCGCGACGGCAAGGAGGTGCTGCGCGACATCCGCGGCTTCTCGCAGACGCCGATCATCGTGGTCTCGGCGCGCGACCGCGAATCCGAGAAGATCGAGGCGCTCGACCTCGGCGCGGACGACTACGTCGAGAAGCCGTTCGGCATGGGGGAACTGACGGCGCGGCTGAGAACCGCTCTGCGTCACAGGGCCTCGCAGGCCCATCCAGAGGCGCGCATCGAGATCGACGGCGTCGTGATGGACTTCGAGCGCCGCGTCGTCACCCGCGACGGCGCGCAGGTCAAGCTGACGCCGAAGGAATACGATCTTCTGGCGATCCTGTTTCGCAACGCCGGCCGGGTCGTCACCCATCGCCAGATCCTGTCGGCCGTCTGGGGGCCGGCGCATACCGAGGACACGCAATATCTGCGCGTCTTCATCGGCCAGCTGCGCGCCAAGATCGAGCGCGAGCCGACGGCGCCCCGGATCGTCAAGACGGAGCCCGGCGTCGGCTACCGCGCTGCTGAAGCCTGAGGCGCCGCGTCACCGCTTCCGAATGCGGCCTGATTAATTCGGCGGCGCCCTCTGCATCGTCCGCATCCGCAACCGCGTGCGCGAACCGGCGGTTATCGCTGGCATGCTCATTGCGTAGCCAGACCGCGGGCTCCGGCGGGGCCAGTGCTGTCACGGCCCTAAAAACGGCGGGGCCTATTCCACGAGGTCTTTCATGTCCTTGACAAAGCGTATGATTTCGCGCGCGGCGGGCGCGCTCATGGGGGGCGCGCTGGCGTTCGGCGCAACCTCCGCCTTGGCGGACGACGACACGATCAAGATCGGCATTCTCCACTCCCTCTCGGGGACGATGGCGATCAGCGAGACGACGCTGAAAGACGTCATGCTGATGCTGATCGACGAGCAGAACAAGAAGGGTGGGGTGCTCGGCAAGAAGCTCGAGGCGGTCGTCGTCGACCCGGCCTCCAACTGGCCGCTGTTCGCCGAGAAGGCCAAGGAGCTGATCGAGAAGGACAAGGTCTCGGCCGTGTTCGGCTGCTGGACATCGGTGTCGCGCAAGTCCGTGCTGCCGGTGTTCAAGGAGCTCGAACTCGATCCTCTTCTATCCCGTGCAATACGAGGGCGAGGAATCCGAGCGCAACGTCTTCTATACCGGCGCCGCCCCCAACCAGCAGGCGATTCCTGCGGTCGACTACCTCATGAGCGCCGACGGCGGCTCGGTGAAGCGCTGGGTGCTCGAAGGCACCGACTATGTCTATCCGCGCACCACCAACAAGATCCTCGAAGCCTATCTCAAGCAGAAGGGCGTGCCGGCCGAGGACATCATGATCAACTACACGCCGTTCGGCTTCTCCGACTGGCAGACGGAAGTGTCGAAGATCAAGGCGTTCGGCTCGGCCGGCAAGAAGACGGCGGTCGTATCGACCATCAACGGCGACGCCAACGTGCCCTTCTACAAGGAACTCGGCAACCAGGGCCTGAAAGCGACCGACATTCCGGTCGTCGCCTTCTCGGTCGGCGAAGAAGAGCTCGCCGGCCTCGACACGAAGCCCCTCGTCGGCCATCTCGCGGCCTGGAACTACTTCGAATCGATCGATACGCCGGCCAACAAGGAGTTCATCGCCAAGTGGCATGAGTTCACCAAGAAGGCGAACCGCACCACCAACGACCCGATGGAGGCGCATGTCATCGGCTTCAGCATGTGGGTGAAGGCGGTCGAAAAGGCGGGAAGCTTCGAGCCCGACAAGGTGATCGACGCGATGATCGGCGTCTCGGTGCCCAATCTCACTGGCGGCTTCTCGACCATGATGCCGAACCACCACATCACCAAGCCCGTCTACATCGGCGAGATCCAGGCCGACGGCCAGCTCAACACGGTCTGGCAGACGCCCGGCACCGTGGTCGCCAACGAGTGGTCGCCCTATCTCGAAGGCTCGAAGGACCTGATCGCCGATTGGCGCAAGCCCATGTCGTGCGGGAACTTCAACGTGAAGACCGGCAAGTGCGGCGGCTGACCGCCTGACCGACGCGAAACGCCCCTCCCGCGCCCATTGAGGAGCGGGAGGGCCCTTTTACCGATCCATGACCCGGCGCGAGGCTCGATTGCTGTCCGTCGTCCGCCACTCAGCGCTCATCGTCGCGCTTATCGCCTGCGCGCTTCTTGGCGGCCTCGCGCTCGCCGGCCCTGCCTGCGCCGACGCCCTCGACGACACGCTGGCGCGATTTCTCACCGACAAATTCCCCGACACGCAGAAGGCGATCGGCGAGATCGCCGCCGAGGCGCCGCCGCAGGGCGCAGCCATCCTCGAAGCGCTCAGCGAAAACCGCCTCCTCTTCGACCCGGCAAAGCGGGTGGTCGCGTACCGGACGGCCGACGGCAAAGTCATCGACGCGAAGACCGGCGCCGAAATCGCCGATTCCTCGCCGTTCAAAAAGGTGCGGGTCAACAACGCGCTCCGCAGCGCCATCGAAGGATCGCTCGGCTCCCTCACCCTCGCCAATTCCGACCCGGAAAAGCGCCTCGCCGCCGCCGAGGAAGTCTTCAAGACGCGCGACGCCAAGGCGCTGCCCGCGATCACGAGCCAGCTCGCGAAGGAAAGCGACCCGCGCGTCTCGGGCGCCCTGAAACTCGCAGCGGCGGCGATCGCCGCCACGAGCGACACGTCGTCGGCCGCCGAACGGCTCGGGGCGATCGAAACGCTGAAAGCCCGAGGCGACCAGGACACGGCCAACCTGATCGACGGGATCGGGCGGAAGTCGACCGAACCCGAGGTCAAGGCGGCCGCGGACCAGGCGCTCTCCTCCATCCGCACGCGGCTCATGTTTTGGGGCGCCGCGCAGGACCTCTGGTACGGGCTCTCGGCCTCGTCCGTCCTCCTGCTCGCCGCGATCGGCCTCGCCATCACCTTCGGCGTCATGGGCGTCATCAACATGGCGCACGGCGAGATGGTGATGCTCGGCGCCTATGCCACCTATGTCGTCCAGCTGCTTCTGCCGCCGTCGCTGCAGAGCTGGTCGCTCGCCTTCGCGCTGCCGCTCGCCTTCCTGACCGCGGCGATCGTCGGCGTCCTGATCGAGCGCCTGGTCATCCGCTACCTCTATTCGCGCCCGCTCGAGACGCTGCTCGCCACCTGGGGCGTCTCGCTGATCCTCCAGCAGACGGTGCGCTCGCTCTTCGGGCCGAACAACAGGCTCGTCACCAACCCGCCGTTCATGTCGGGCGCATTTCATGTCGGCGGGCTCGAGATCACGACCAACAGGCTGTGGATCATCGTATTGGCGATCGTCGTCTTCGTCGGGCTGCAACTCGTGTTGCGCGCCACCCGCTTCGGCCTGCAGATGCGCGCCGTCACCCAGAACCGGCGCATGGCGGCGGCGATGGGCATTTCGACCGCCCGCATCGACATGCTGGCCTTCGCGCTCGGCTCGGGGGTCGCGGGAATCGCGGGCGTGGCGCTATCGCAGATCGACAACGTCTCGCCGAACCTCGGCCAGGGCTACATCATCGACAGCTTCATGGTCGTGGTGTTCGGCGGCGTCGGCAACCTTTGGGGAACGGCGCTCGGCGCGATGATGATCGGCATCGCCGGCAAGATTCTCGAACCTTTGATCGGCGCGGTCCAGGGCCAGATCGTGCTGCTCGTCGTCATCATCCTCTTCATCCAGAAGCGCCCGCGCGGCATGTTCGCGCTCAAAGGTCGGGCGGTCGAGGCATGAGCGCCGAACTCGACCGGATCGGTCTTGTCTTCGTCGTCCTCCTGGCGGCGGCGGCGATCCTCGTTCCCGTGCTGGCGCTCGCGACGCCAGCGGATTCGCCCTTCAACCTGCCGCCCTATCTCGTGCAGCTCTTCGGCAAGTACCTCTGCTACGCCATCCTCGCGGTCGCGCTCGATCTCGTCTGGGGCTATTGCGGCATCCTGTCGCTCGGACACGGCGCCTTCTTCGCGCTCGGCGGCTACGCCATGGGCATGTATCTCATGCGCCAGATCGGCGCGCGCGGCGTCTACGCCAATCCGATCCTGCCGGACTTCATGGTCTTCCTGAACTGGAAGGCGCTGCCGGTGGCGTGGTGGGGCTTCAACTGGTTTCCCTATGCGATGCTCATGGTCGTGCTCGCGCCGGGCCTGCTGGCGCTCGCCTTCGGCTGGTTCGCCTTCCGCTCGCGCGTCACCGGCGTCTATCTTTCGATCATCACGCAGGCGATGACGTTTGCGCTCTACAAGGAGTTCTTCCGCAACGATTTCGGCTTCGGCGGCAACAACGGCCTGACCGACTTCAAGGATCTGCTCGGCTTTTCGCTGCAATCGGCGGCGACCAAGGCGGCGCTCTTCTCGGCGAGCGCGATCGCGCTCATCCTCGCCTATCTCGTCGCCCGCGCGATCATCCAGTCGAAATACGGCAAGGCGCTGGTCGCGGTGCGCGATTCGGAAAGCCGCATGCGCTTCCTCGGCTACCGGGTCGAGAACATCAAACTCTTCGCCTTCGTCGTCTCGGCGATCATGGCGGCGATCGGGGGCGCGCTCTACGTGCCGCAGGTCGGCATCATCAATCCGGGCGAGTTCGCGCCGGCCAATTCGATTGAGGCGGCGATCTGGGTCGCGGTCGGCGGCCGCGCGACGCTCGTCGGGGCGGCCATCGGCGCGATCGCGGTCAATTTCGCAAAAACCTGGTTCACCGGCGCCTTTCCCGAATTCTGGCTCTACGGGCTCGGCGGCCTCTTCGTTCTCGTCACGCTCTTCCTGCCGCGCGGCCTGCTCGGCCTCATCCTGCGCCCGGCGCGGGCGAAGGCGCCGACGCCCGAAGCGCCCGCGCTCGCGGTCGAGGAGGGAGCCGACCCATGACGCTGGCCGAGACGAGCACCCCGACGCTCACCGCCTCGATCCTCTATCTCGACGGAATCAGCGTTTCGTTCGACGGCTACAAGGCGCTGCGCGAACTGTCGCTCGTGCTGGCGCCCGGCGAGATGCGCGCCATCATCGGCCCGAACGGCGCCGGCAAGACGACGATGATGGACGTCATTACCGGCAAGACGCGGCCCGACGAGGGCGAGGCGATGTTCGACGGCAAGTACGACCTCACCCGCCTCGACGAGGCCGAGATCGCGACGCTCGGCGTCGGGCGGAAGTTCCAGAAGCCGACGGTGTTCGAGAACCACACCGTCGAGGACAACCTGCTGCTCGCCGTCAAGGCGCCGCGCGGGGTCGTGGCGACCCTCTTCGCCAGGAGCGAGCCGGACATCCGCTCGACCATCGACCGGATCCTCGTCACGACCCGCCTCAAGGACCATCGCGCGCGCGTCGCTGGCTCGCTGTCGCACGGGCAGAAGCAATGGCTCGAGATCGGCATGCTGCTCGCGCAGGACCCGAAGCTGCTGCTCGTCGACGAGCCGGTCGCCGGAATGACGGACGCCGAGACCGCCGCGACCGCCGAGCTTCTCAAGGAGATCGCCAAGAGCCATTCGGTCGTCGTTGTCGAGCACGACATGACCTTCGTGCGCGAACTCGGCGTCCGGGTGACCTGCCTGCACGAGGGTGCGGTGCTGGCGGAAGGAACGCTCGACCAGGTGAGCGCCGACCCGCGCGTGATCGAAGTCTATCTGGGGCGATGAGCGATGCTGACCGTCGACCGCATCGACCTCTTCTACGGCGCGGCGCAGGCGCTCCGCTCGGTGTCGATCAAGGCCGAACCGGGCCGCATCCTCACAGTCCTCGGCCGCAACGGCGTGGGGAAGTCGTCGCTGCTGCGCGCCATCGTCGGCCAGCACATGGTCGCTTCCGGCTCGATCCGCTGGAACGACCAGGACGTCACGCGCGCGCCGGGACATATTCGCGCCAGGACCGGCTTCGGCTACGTGCCGCAGGGGCGCGAGATCTTCCCGCTGCTCACTGTGCGCGAGAATCTGATGACCGGCTTCGCCGCGCTGAAGCGCGCCGAGCGCGCCATCGACGACGAGGTGTTCTCGCTCTTCCCTGTGCTGAACGACATGCTCGGCCGGCGCGGCGGCGACCTTTCCGGCGGCCAGCAGCAGCAACTCGCCATCGCCCGCGCGCTGGTGACGAAGCCAAAACTCCTCGTCCTCGACGAGCCGACCGAGGGCATTCAGCCCTCGATCATCAAAGACATCGGCAGGGCGCTCGTGCATCTCAGGCGCAAGGGCGGCATGGCGATCCTGGTCGTCGAGCAATATTTCGAATGGGCGCGCGACATCTGCGACGATTACGCGGTGATGGACCGCGGCGCCGTGGTTCTCGCGGGGACGCGCGCGGACATGAACGAGGCGGCGGTGCGGGGGCGGATGACGGTGTGATGTCTTGACATCAAAAGCCTGAACGCCAACATCCTCCTCATGCGACGACCCTGACCCTCGACGACGATCTCGCGGGCCTCTTGAAAACGCGCGCCAAGGAACTCGGCGTCCCCTTCAAGGAAGCTGTCAACAGAACGATCCGCGCCGGCCTCGGCGAGGCGGCGGGGTCTCGCGAGCCACCGAAGGTCATTCCCCATTCCTTCGGTTTCCGGCCCGGCGTCGATCTCGACAAGCTCGGCCAACTCGCGGACGATTTTGAGGCTGAGGTATTCGCGGAGAACGCGAGGCGCTTGTAGGCGCGATCGTTGATCGCGCCGCCGCGGTCAGCGACCGCGGCTATACAAACGGGCCGCGGTCAGCGACCTGGTCAGCGACCGCGGCTACATATCACGCCGCCGTTGCTTGCGCTTGCGGCGTGCGCCCGGCCGGGTCGCAGGGGATCTCGACGTCGATCGCCAGCATCGAATAGCCCTTGGCGCGGTCCATCTTCACGGAGAGCTTCTCCGGGTCGATCTCGATGTGGCGCCTTATCGTCGCGATGAGATCGTCGCGCAGGATGGCGACGAGGTCGCGCGGACCGACCGCGGCGCGCTCGTGGCTGAGCAGGATCTGGAGGCGCTCGCGCGCGACCGGCGCCGTGCCGCGCGGCTTGAAGAGACTGAAGATGCTCATGCGGCCCTCCGGCTGAAGAGCCGGTTGAACAGGGTCCGCCGCTCGTCGGGGATCGCAACCGGGATCGTCTCCCCGACGAGGCGCCGCGCCGCGTCGCGATAGGCCCGCGCCGCCGGGCTCGCCGAGCCGTTCATGGTGATCGGGGCGCCGAGGTTCGAGGCGCGCAGCACGTCCTCGTCTTCGGGAATGACGCCGATCAGCGGGATCGACAGGATCTCGAGCACGTCGGCGACGCTCAGCATCTCGCCGCGGTTCGAGCGCGCCGGGTCGAAGCGGGTGATGAGCAGCCGCTTCTCGATCCGCTCTCCGGCTTCGGCGCGCCGGGTTCTGGCGTCGAGAAGGCCGATGATCCGGTCGGCGTCGCGCACCGAGGAGATTTCCGGATTGGCGACCACGACCGCTTCGTCCGCGAAGCGCATCGCCAGCAGCGCGCCGCGCTCGATGCCGGCAGGGCTGTCGCACAGGACGATGTCGAAGCTCTTGCGCAGATCCTCGACCACCCGCTCGACGCCGTCGTCGGTCAGCGCGTCCTTGTCGCGGGTCTGGGAGGCGGCCAGAAGGTGCAGCGTCTCGACCCGCTTGTCGCGGATCAGCGCCTGCGCGAGCTTCGCGTCGCCCTGCGCGACGTTGATGAAATCGTAAACCACCCGCCGCTCGGCGCCGAGCACGAGGTCGAGATTGCGCAGGCCGACGTCGAAATCGACGAGGCAGACCTTCTGGCCCGACTGCGCGAGGGCCGCGCCGAGCGAGGCGGTGGAGGTGGTCTTGCCGACCCCGCCTTTGCCCGAGGTTACGACGATCACCTTGCTCATTTCGCGCGTTTCCTTTCGATGTTCTTCAGTCGAGGGTGCGAACCCTGAGTTCGTCGCCGTCGAGCCGGACCTCGAGGCTGCGGCCTTCGAGGGCCGGGTTCATCGTTTCGGCGGTCATGTAGACGCCGCCGATGCACAGAAGCTCGGCGCGCGCCTCGCGGCAGAAGATGCGGGCCTCGGGCGATCCCGAGATGCCGGCGATCACCCGCCCCTGGAGCACTCCGTAGACATGCACGGAGCCGCCCGCGACGATCTCCGCGCCGGACGCGACCCGCCCGATGATTGTCACGTCGCCGTCCGGATGCATGACCGACTGTCCCGAGCGCAGCGCGCCGTCGATGACGAGAGGCTGCGCCGGGGCGGCTTTCGCCGGCGCGACGATCGCAGGCACGGCGGCTTCGGCGTCAGGCTCAGGCTCGGCGGCGGCCTGGGGGGCGTTGGCCGGCCGGCCGCCCGCCACGACCGGCGGCAGGTGCGGCCCGACAAGCCCGCGATGCGCGTTCTCGACGCCCATCACCCGGATGTGGCGGCGCGTCAGGGCGCCGAGCAGGTTGCGGTAGTCCTTGAGGTCGATCTCGATCCCGGCCATCTCGAGGATGACGGGCTTGCTCGCAAAGAAGGTCGGCGAACGGACGAGCCAGGCGTCGAGCGCGGCGAACCAGTCGGCCAGCGGCAGGCTCGGCTCGAGCACGAAGGCGAGCAGCGACCGGCCGCGAAAACTCAAGACTGGGGCCGTCACATGCGCGTTCATCGTGCCTTGTCCGTTGGGGCTTCGTTAACCATGGAGGCCGATGGTTGACGAAGAGTTAAAAAACGGGACGTGCTGGAGATCGATGCACGATCCGGACTTCGGCCCCGCGGCCTCCGCGGGGCGGCCGAAAGGAAAGTTTTGCTGGCGGAATCGGCGCTTTTTTTCAGACCTGCGATTTCTCCTTGCAGCGGGGTCGTTCCGCTCTGCGAGTCGGTTCTGGTTTTCCTTGCGATCAGAATAACACGGAATGTGATACTGAAAAAGCGAAATCGTGAGGACATTGAATTCATGGAGATTTTCGTGCCGGCGCAGGAGCTCCCGCAGGCGCGGCGGGGCGTCGGCGCAGGCTTGAAAGGCGCCTATAGAAAGGCTGGCGGCCGTTTCCACTCGTTGAGAAAGTTCAAATAACAGGGAGAGTTTTCGTCGGGAACAGGGAGGGTTTTGCGCCGATCAGGGATAGTTTTTGTGCGAGCAGGGACGGTTTCCGACAGCCGCCCGCCGCCGCGGCGATGGGCCGATCCGGTCGGTCGCCGCGCCGCTTCCGGACCCCGCGGCTTCTCTTGTCGGCGATCCGGACGTCCAGCTTCGCTTGCGGCGGACCGGCGGCAGCCGGGGTCCAAAAGGCGGACAGCCGTACGCGCCCGTCCACGAAGCGGCGGCGCTTCCGCTCGAGCGCCGCTCTAACCCGCGAACACTTCGGCCCGCGCGGCGACGATGTCGTCGATCAGGCCGCCGGTCGCGTAAGTCGCGAGCGCCTCGCCGACTGCGTCCCGCATCTCGGCGGCGCGGGGCCCAAGCGTCTGCGGAGAGGTCGTGGAATGCGACAGGATCCGATCGGCGAAAAGGGCGATGGGCAGGAGGTAGGTTGTCTCGACGGTTATGGTCGCGGCGCGACGGAAACGGCCGCCCGCGAAGAACGAACTGTCGTCGCGTTTTGCCCGCGTTTCGCCGAAGGATCGGCGCACCGACGTGAAGGCGCCGAGCCACGGATTGCGACCGTCCTTGACGCTGTCGGCGCGGCAGACGACGACCGCGCCGCGCGGCGCGACGATCCGCTCGAGCTTGCGGAGATCCGTCTCCGCATCGAGCCAGTGGACCGCCCGTCCGATCGTGACGACGTCGAAATCCGGCGCGTCGGGCATGTCTTCGAGCCGCCCGACAAAGGCCGAGAGGCGCACGCCAGCGCGCGCGGCCGCCGCCTTCGCCGCCTCGATCATCGCTGGTTCGGGATCGACGCCAGTCACTGTCCGGCAGGCGGAGGCGAAGCCGATCGCGAGAAGTCCCGGGCCCGTTCCGACGTCGAGCAGGCGCTGGCGCCCATCGAGACCGATCGCCTCGGCGACCTCGGCGAAGAACGCCCGACTGTAAGGTTGACGGGCGCGCCCGTAAGTCGCGACGGTGGATTCGAAGCGTCCCATGTCTCGTACCTCCCGGCCAGGTCGACGGCGGAGCCCGAAACTCCAATTCCAGCCGCCTCCAACGGGCCATCGACGCGGCCTCGCCCGCTTAACGTCCCGGCGCTTCCATCCTTTCGATGGTCCGGTCGCGCGGATTGTCCTTGATTCTGCGATGGTCTTTGCCCGCCGCAGGATCGACCTCGATCACCTCGGCTTCGGGCGTTTCAGAAGCGCCGGCTGGCGTCCGCGTTTCGGGGCTCTCTCGCGTCGGCGCGCCGTTCGGGAATGTCACCGTCTCGCGGGCGTGCTGCGCACGGCCGATCCTGATCTGGCGGACGGCGTCGCCGTCGTCGAGGAAGTCGATCTCGAGGATGCCCCAGACAGCCATCGCTGCGACGTCCCAGGTCTACGTATCTCCGCAACGGCAAGGCTAGGCGCGCTTTCCGCAACTGTCAAAAATTCTCGCATTGTTGTCATTGCGACGACGGACACGCCTCGCCGAGGATCGCGACAATCCCGGTTGCGCGCGCGCCGTCGAACGTCAAGGGATGCGCGGGCGATGCTCCCGCCTTTGGCGAGGCGGCGAGGAGGCCGGCGTCGCGGAGCGCGCAGAGCCGCGCTCGCGGCAGGAGCGCGCGAGCCGTTCCGCCTTCCGCCGCCTTGAGCAGGATCGGCGGTCCTGCGGCCCATGCGAGGCTCCAGTCGAAGGCAGGGTCCGCCGCCTGCGCCTGCCCGATCGGCGACAGCGTCAATTCCAGCGCGCCGCCGCCGCGGCGATACCTGAGGCCAAGGACGCTCGAACCACTCGCATCCGGGATCTTCGCCGTCATCACGTCAGGCGTGGCGCGGTCGTCGAAGGCGTGTCCATCGAGCCCGTTGGCGCCGGCGGCGACGACGGGTTCGGCTGCATCGAGCGCGCCTGTCGCGAGCCCCGACGCGCGGACCTCGTCCAGACTGAGCCAGCGGATGTTGGCGGCCGGAGTCTGGCGCAGGAGCGACATCACCGGCTCGCCGACGCCCATTTCGGTGAGATAGTCGCCGACGGTGCGGTCGACCCAATCCTGCTCATAGATCTTCACCGTCCTCTTGAGGCCGGCGACGCCCTCGGCTTCCTGCATGACAGTCGTGATCTGGTGGACGCCGACGAGCGGAGCGACGGGCGCGACGAGTCGCTCCGCGCCGGCGGCGAGAACGAAGATGCAGGACGAGGCGCAGGCCGCGCCGCCGATGATCGAGCGGCCGCGCGCGTCGGGGCAGGCAGGCGCCCGCTCGGGACAGTTCTCGATCAGAGTCCGCGCCACAGCGACGGCCAATCCGCTGTTGCGGATCTTGACCCCCATCTCGAGCGCGTCCCGCACCGAACCGCCGCGCGAGGAAATGAGCACCGGGAGGCGACGGCCGTGAAGGTCGGCGACGACTTGCGCGAACGCTCCGGCCGAGCCTTTGACGATGGTTCCTTCGGCCGAGATCCATTCGGGGCAGTCGGGCGCGCAGGCCGTGTCCGAGCTTGTGACGCGCACGATCCGCATCGGCGGCTCGCGAGGTCTTTGAGCAGGAGTGAGCGTTGGGACGCCGATGCTCGCTGCGCCACCGGCCGCGGGAACGCGGGCATTGACCGCGCCTGACTCGGCTGCAAGCGCGCTGGCGAGCGGAACGAAGGACGCGAGCGCGGCGAGGATCGTCCTTCGAGCGGTCGGCGGCTTGCGTTGCGTCATGCGCCCTTCCGAAATCGAGGCGCTCTTCAGGCCGCCGCCCGCTCGCCCCTGAGGCGATGATACTCGAAAGCGACGAGACCGGCCCCATGCCGGCGCTCGAGCCGGCGGACGATAAAATGGCCGCGCGCAAGCGTCTGGAAGTGATGGGCGAAGGCGACGTTGACCGCCGCGCCGCCGATCGCACCCACGACCGGCGCCGCCTGGGCGGCGGCCTTCTCGCTGACGATCACGCCGAAACGCGCCGCGACCTGGGTTAGAAGTCGCACGACTACCGGCGCCGACCGGGCGGCGACACCCTGGCTCGCAAGGAAGCGGGCGCTTTCGCTGACCGACTTGGCGAGCGCAGCGCGGATCGCGAAATAGCCGCTTTCGAACGCGGCCTCCTTCTCCGAGCCGCCGAGCGCGAACACCTCGACGCAGGCGAGCGCGGCGTTCGGCGCGCTGAGATCCTCACCCTCGTCGCGCGCGATCTCGGCGATCGAACGCATGAGGATGGCGGTCGAAAGGGGCAATTCGATCGGCAGCGCCGCAAGTCCGAACGCCCCGCCGACCGCGCCCGAGGCGGCCGCCGCGAGCGCATGAGCGCGGCCTGCCGGCCTGGCGGCCTGTTTGCGGTCGATGGTCGTCAGCGCAAACTTAAGCGCCGCCGAGAGCGCAGCCTCGCTCATGCGCGCGATCAGCCGCCGGGCGCTTTCTGGGGCCCGGGCGCTCAACGCGCCGATCGGCCGTCCGACCGTGTCCGTCAGGCGCTGCGCGAAGCTTGCACCCTCGAGGCATGCGATCGCGCGCTTCAGATCCTCGGTTTCCTCGGCGGTGAGCCGGGCCGGCATAACCTCGACGTCCGTCATTTCCGCCTCGCGTCCGGGAGGAGACTTCATTCCCCGCGCGAGCGTGAATATAGGCCGGCGGGGCTCGCCGCCAAGACCCGAGGCGAGAGGACGTTTCGTCGGTTGATTTGCGATCCGCGCCTCGGGCGCCTCGGGCGCCTAGAGCCGGATGCGAAAAAGCGGGAACCGGTCTTTCGCGAAAAATCCCGCGATGTCAGAGAAACTGGAGCCAGATGCAATTCGACCGAAACGCATATTGGTCTAGCAGGTTAGCTTTCCGCACTTGTGGACGGAATCGACCTTGCTCTTGAGCTGGTCGTAGCCGACGGCGCCGACGACAAGATCCTGGCCAAGCACGAACGTCGGGGTGCCGTTGATCTGGAGCGCGTCGGCGAGCTGCATCGTCTCTTCGAGGCCGGCGCTGACGTCCGGGTTCTCCATGTCCCTATTCAGGCGCTCCATGTCGAGGCCGAGCTCCTTGGCGACCGCCAGCGCCTCGGCCTTGCCGATGGGTCCATGGCTGCCGAGCAGCTTGAAGTGGTACGCCCAGAACTTGTCGCCCGGGAGCTGGTTGCGCGCAGCGGAGGCGACCTTCGCCGCCTCGACCGATCCGGGGCCGAGCACCGGGAAATCCTTCAGGACGAGCTTGAGATTGGGGTCTTCCTTGACGAGCCGGGCGATGTCGGGGAGCGCGCCTTTGCAATAGTGGCAGTTGTAGTCGAAGAACTCCACGAGGGTAGCCGAGCCGTTCGGGTTGCCGATCGTCGCCTGATGCTTCGAGCTGAAAAGGGCGCTCGCCTTGTCGGCGACCACCTTCTGGCGCTCGGCGTCCTCGGCGTCCTTGTCGTGCTTGTCGAGCGCGGCGATCGCGTCCTTGAGGACCTCGGGGTGGCTCACGAGATAGTCGCGGATGAAGCTCCCGAGCTCATCCTTCTGCGCGGACGTGAACTCGTCGGCGTGGGCCGGCAGGACGGACGCCGCCGAGACGAGGGCGAAGGCCGAGGCGAGGCCGAGGGCAAAACGGTTCATACCAAACTCCGCGTAAAAATCGTATCTTAAGCGCTCGAAGGTCCTCGCGCGCCCTGTTTAGGGGCGACGATTGCGCCTTTGTCGTGTCCGGGCGATCCGATCTAGCGGATTTCGGCGATCGCGTCTTCACGAGCCAGCGAGCTGAACCGGGTGACTTCGGCGTCGAACTGAAGCTCGATCGTCCCGGTCGGCCCGTGGCGCTGCTTGCCGATGATGACCTCGGCGCGACCGTGGGCGCTCTCCATCTGCGTCATCCAGTCGATGTGCTCCTGCGTGCCCGGCCGCGGCTCGCGATTCTTGAGGTAATATTCCTCGCGGAAGACGAACATCACCACGTCGGCGTCCTGCTCGATCGAGCCCAACTCGCGCAAATCCGAGAGCTGCGGGCGCTTGTCGTCGCGCAATTCCACCTGCCGCGAAAGCTGCGACAGCGCGAGGATCGGAACGTTGAGCTCTTTGGCGAGCGCTTTGAGGCCGGTCGTGATCTCGGTCAGTTCCTGCACTCGGTTGTCGCCGCGCGTCTTCGAGCCCGAAAGAAGCTGGATATAGTCGATGACGAGCAAATCGAGCCCGCGCTGGCGCTTGA
Source organism: uncultured Alphaproteobacteria bacterium (assembly GCA_963829505.1). Classification (GTDB taxonomy): domain Bacteria; phylum Pseudomonadota; class Alphaproteobacteria; order Rhizobiales; family Beijerinckiaceae; genus Roseiarcus. The sequence goes on along the minus strand of CAWHIL010000002.1, from coordinate 578,963 downwards.
GCCGGCGGGCGCGGGCGGTGAGTTGTGCGATCGAGATGCCGCCGGTCTGGTCGATGTAGAACGGAATCGACTGCATTTGGGCGACGGCGTCGGCGAGTCGGCGCCATTCGGACTCGGAAACGTCGCCGCGCCGAATCTTGTAGGAGGCGACGCCGGACTGCTCGGCGATGATGCGGGTCGCGAGCTGCTCGGCCGACATTTCCAGCGAGAAGAAGCCGACGATCCCCCCATTGACGGTCTCAACGCCGCCGTCGGCGCGCGTCCTCGCCTCGTAGGCGCGGGCGATGTTGAAGGCGATGTTGGTCGCGAGCGCCGTCTTCCCCATGCCGGGGCGTCCGGCGAGGATCACGAGGTCGGACGACTGCAGGCCGCCCATCTTGTCGTCGAGATCGATGAGGTTGGTCGCGATGCCTGAAAGCGAACCGTCGCGTTCATAAGCCTTCGCGGCCATGTCCATGGCGGTCTTCATCGCGTCGGTGAAGCGCTGGAAGCCGCCGTCGTAGCGACCGCCCTCGGCCGCCTGGTAGAGCCTGCGCTCCGTCTCCTCGATCTGCTCGCGCGGGCTCGAATCGACCGGCGCATCGAAGGCGACGTTGACCATGTCCTCGCCGATCGAGATGAGATCGCGCCTCAGCGCAAGATCGTGGATCGAGCGCCCGTAGTCGTAGGCGTTGATGACGGTGGTGGCTTCGGTCGCAAGCCGCGCGAGATATTGCGGCACCGTCACGCCGCCGACGTCGTGCTCGCCGAGAAAGGTCTTCAGCGTGATCGGCGTCGCGAGCTTGCCCTGCCGGATGAGCGCGCCTGCGATCTCGTAGATGCGGCGGTGGATCTCTTCGACGAAATGCTCGCTGCGAAGAAAATCGGAGACGCGGTCGAAGGCGTCGTTGTTGATGAGGATCGCGCCGATGAGCGCCTGTTCGGCTTCGACGTTGGCCGGGGGGACGCGATAGGAGCGCGCCTCGCCTTCGGGCTGCCGCTTCAGAATTGCGTCGAGACTCGTCATGTGCGGGCGGGCTCTCGGGGACGACAGGGGGACGCGAAAGCGAAAGGCGAATCAAGAGGACGAACGATACGCATTCCTCGTCGCGGGCGACAGCCGTCGTCGAGGCGAGAGGGCGGCATAGCGCCTGCGCGGGGAGCGGCCAACGATTTCTCTTGGGCCGCGTGTCCGTTGTCCCCGGTATCCACCCCCAACGCTATTCCGCTTGACTGTCGCGAACGTTCGCGCTTCCGGGGAAGCGCGAGGGAAGGCGCCTCGTCAGCCGCAGATCCGCCGTTTGGCTTCCGAGTATTCGCCTTCGAGCCGAGCCACCAGTTCGGCGACGGGCTTCACCCCCTTGACCGCGCCGATGCCCTGGCCCGAGCCCCAGATGTCGCGCCAGATTTTCGCCTCCGACGCGCCGCCGGAGCCGAAGTTCATGGTTTTCAAATCGCCGATCGGAAGGTTGTCGGGATCGAGCCCGGCCTTCAGAATCGAAGGCCGGAGGTAGTTGCCGAAGACGCCGGTGAAGAGGTTCGAGCCGACGATATGGGAAGCGTCGCCCTCGACGATCGCCTGCTTGTAGGAATCATGCGCGCGCGCTTCCTCGGTCGCGATGAAGGCCGAGCCGATGTAGGCGAGGTCGGCGCCCATCGCTCGGGCGGCGAGAACGGCCTGTCCGGTCGCGATCGCGCCCGAGAGCAGAAGCGGCCCGCCGAACCACTCGCGGATATCCTGGACGATCGCGAAAGGCGAGGTCGATCCGGCATGTCCGCCGGCGCCCGCGGCGACCGCGATCAGGCCGTCCGCGCCCTTCTCGACCGCCTTGCGGGCGAAGCGGTCGTTGATGATGTCGTGCAGCGTGATCCCGCCGTAGCCATGCACCGCTTTGTTGAGATCCTCGCGCGCGCCGAGGGACGTGATGACGATCGGCGCCTTCCACTTCACGGTCAGCTCGATGTCCTGCTCGAGCCGCGCATTCGACTTGTGGACGATCTGGTTGACGGCGAAGGGCGCGCTTTTTCGGTCGGGATGCGCTTTGTCGTGGGCCGCGAGCGCCTCCGTGATCTCGTGCAGCCACTCGTCGAGCTGGGACAGCGGCCTCGCGTTCAGCGCGGGAAAGGAGCCGACGACGCCCGCCTTGCACTGGGCGATGACCAAGGCTGGATGGGAGATGATGAAGAGCGGCGCCCCCACGACGGGAAGGCGTAAATTGTCGAATATCGCCGGCAGCGCCACTTTGGCCCCCTCTTGATGATGGTTCACGTTTAAGCGACGCCGGTTCCGTTCGGCAAGCGCATGGGGATCGGGGCGCGCGTCGCACCGCCGCTCCGCTCCGGGGGCTCCCGAGGAGAAGGTCGGAGAAAGCCGCCACCCTACCGGGGCGGTGTCAGCCACTCGCAGACGCAGACGCCCCGGCCGTCGCGCGCCATGAGCCTGGCGAGCCACGGCATGAAGACGCGCGCCTCGTCGAGCAACGTGTGCGGCGGGTTGGCGACGAGGAGGCCGGCGCGCTGCAGCGGCCGTTGTCCGTGCGTCCCAACGGGAGCCGGCCCGACGTCGATCTCGATCCTGAGGACCCCAGGCGCGCGGAGCGCCGCCACATTGTTGAGGAAGTGCGCGTCGGCGGCCTGCTCGCGGATCGGCCGCCAGACGCAATAGACGCCTGTCGGCCACTTGCGCAGCGCCTGCGCCAGCGCCGTCTCGAGGCGCTGAACTTCGCCCGGATCCTCGAACGGCGGATCGAGAAGAACGAGCCCGCGCCGCTCCTTCGGCGGCAGATAGGCGTTCAGCGCGACGTAGCCGTCCGTGCCGACGATGTTGAGGCGCCTGTCGCGCCCGAGCGCGGCGACAAGCTTCGCCCGCTCCTCGTCATGCGTCTCGCAGAGTGCGATCCGGTCCTCGGCGCGCATGAGCGCCTGCGCGATCGCAGGCGAGCCGGGGTAGGAGAGCGGCGCGCCGCTTCCATCGTGCAGGCCGATCGCTTCGACATAGGGCCGAAGCAGATCCCCGACCGGCTTCGGCGGCGAGGCCGTGAGCAGGCGCTGGACGCCCTCGCGCCATTCCGGCGAGCGCCGCGCCTCCGCGCTCTTGAAGTCGTATCGCCCCGCCCCCGCATGGGTGTCGATGAAGCGGTAGGGCGCGTCCTTGCGGTTCATATAGACGAGGATGCGTGCAAGAACTGCGTGCTTGACGACGTCGGCGAAGTTTCCGGCGTGGAAAGCGTGCTGGTAGTTCATCGGAGCAAGGCCGACAAGAGCAGCGCGGCCGAGCGCCGACCGCGCCTGCCGCGGGGGCTCAGTAGCGCGCCTTCAGCCAGGCGGCCCCGACGGGATCGCCGATCCAGCGCTCGAGGATCGGTCGCAGCACGTCGCAGGCCGGCTCGTAGGCGTGCTCGCGGTCAAATCCGACAACGCACCATTCGACGCCCCAGTCCCAGCCGATGATGCCGGCGGCGGAGGTCACGTTGTAGATGACCGTGTGCGGCCTGAACGGCTTGGGGTCCGGAACAGCGGAATCGACAACGGCCGCGCGTCCGACGCAATAGCGGCGGGGAAGGTACGAAAGGCCGTTGGCGCGAAAGCCGATTTCGCGCACCTTGTCGATGCCCTCGATGCCGTGCCTGCCACCCCAGTAGGTGTTCTCGGCCTCGCCGAAGCGCCCGGAGATCAGCGACAGCACCGAGGGGTCGTCGCAGCCGGGGAGGTCGGGAAAGAACGGCGCCCAACGCTGCTCGGACGGCGTCTCGTACTGGGTGATCGGCATCGGTGGGCCGCTTGCGGCGGAAGCGGCGGTGACGAGGCCTGCGAGGGCCATCCCGGTGAGCCAGCGAAGCATCGCCATCGTCCCCCTCTCCATGAGAAATGCGCGGGCCCCTTGTCCAGCTTTCGCCCGCGGGCCGCGAGAATGCGTCGCGAGGCCGTTGGAATCAAGCTCGGGCGCCGGCCTATCCCCGCCTCGAACGGGCGGCGGGCGCCTGCCTCAGTTCAGCCGCCCCTTGAGGCCCGCGATCTCGCGCTTGACGATGTCCGCGCCGCCCGGGCCCTGCATCTGGTCGCGCAGCACGATTTCGGCGGCCTTGGCGGCATGGTCAGCGGCCGCGGCGCGCACTTCGGCCGCCGCCTGGCTTTCGGCGAAGGCGATTTTCGCCTCGGCCTGCCTCGTGCGGCGGGCGATGACGTCGTTCATCTTCTCGACCGCGTCCTTCTTGAGCTGCTCGGCCTGCGCCTTCGCCTCCGCGACGATCGCTGCGGCGTTGGCCTCGGCCTCGGCCTTCTTCTTCTCGAAGCTCGCGAGCAAAGCGTTGGCCTCGTCGCGAAGGCGCTTGGCCTCGTCGAGTTCCTTCTGGATCGTCTCGCCGCGCGCGTCGAGCGCCTTCACCACCGTCTTGTGGACCCCGAGGTAGAAGAGGAGTCCGACGAAGACGACGAAGCCGCAGAGAACGAAGAATTCGGCGTCGAAATTCATTCCTGGCCCCTCCTACGAGCCGGCCTGATCGACCGCGGCCTTGACCGCCGCGGGGTCCGCGGCGCGCCCGCCAAGCCGCTCGACGATCGCGCTCGCCGCGTCGCGCGCGATGTCGGCGACGCTCGTCATGGCGCGGGCGCGGGTGGCTGCGATCTGCTTCTCCGCTTCGGCGATTTTCGCCCCAAGCTCGCCGTCAAGCGCCTTGCGCCGGGTCTCGGCCTCGGCGGCCGCGGCGTCGCGGGCGCTCTGGGCGAGCGCCTGGGCGTTGGCCCGCGCCTCGGCGAGCGTCTTTTCGTGCGCCGCCGCAGCGGCATCGGCCTGCTGCTGCTTCTCCGTCGCGTCGTCCAGGTCGCGTGCGATGCGCGCCTTGCGGTCGTCGATCACCTTGCCGATCTGCGGCAGGGCGCGTTTCGACATGAACCAGTAGAGAAAGATGAACGCGATGGCGAACCACAGGATCTGCGCCGGAAACGTGCTCGCGTCGAACGGCGGGAAGTTCGACTGGCTGGCGCCCTCATGACCGACTTCGGTTTGCGTTGCTTGCGGCTCGCTCATCGAGAGGACCTTGCGGAGAGACGGGAGACGGGAAGGCGGCCCATCCCGGGCGCCTTCCTTGAGACGGCCGGAACGGCCAGCCGCCGCTTAGACGGCGAAGAGCAGCAGGAACGAGATCAGAAGCGCGAAAATGCCCAGCGCTTCCGTCACCGCGAAGCCGAAGATCAGGCGGCCGAACTGGCCGTCGACCGCCGACGGGTTGCGCAGCGCGCCGTTGAGGAACTGGCCGAACAGCGTGCCGACGCCGATGCCGGCGGCGCCGGTTCCGATCGCGGCAAGGCCAGCGCCGACATATTTGGCGGCGAGGGCGAGTTCATGCGGTTCCATGCGGGTACTCCTTTTATCGTTGTCTAAATCGTCAAAGGGGAAAACTGGCGGTCAGTGGCCGCCCGGGTGAAGCGCGTCGTTGAGATACATGCAGGTCAGCATGGCGAACACGTAGGCCTGCAGGAACGCGACGAGCAATTCGAGGGCGTAAAGCCCGATCGTCATGGCGAAGGGCAAGATTGCAAAGGCCTTCATCGCGGCGCCGGCGCCGAGCAGCATGACGACGAAGCCGCCGAACACATTGAGCGTGATGTGGCCGGCGAGCATATTCGCAAACAGGCGGACGGAATGGCTTATGGGGCGAACGAAGAAGGAGAACACCTCGATCGCCACGACCAGCGGCAGAATGTAGATCGGAACGCCCGAAGGAACGAAGAGCTTGAAAAAGCTCGCCCCATGCTCCGTGATGCCGATGATGACCACAATGAAGAAGACGATCAGCGCGAGCGCCGCGGTGATCACGATCTGAACTCGTAACGGTGAACGAGTACGGGAGGAGGCCGACGAGATTGCAGATCAGGATGAAGAAGAAGATCGAGAACACGAGCGGGAAGAAACGCATACCGTGCTCGCCCGCGGCTGAGCGCACCATGCCGGCGATGAACTCATACGCCATCTCCGCAAGCGACTGCATGCGGCCGGGAACGCCAGAGCCGCCGCGCGCGCCGATCGCCGCGATCAGGCAGCTCACCGCCACCGCGAGCAGCATATAGAGGCCGGAATTCGTCAGCGAGAAATCCACGTGCGCGATGGAAATCGGGACCACAGGATGAATCGAGAATTGCTCGATCGGGTTGAGCGTAGGGCCCGCTTCGGTCGCCACGTCTAATCCTCGTCGTCGTCCGCCCAGCCGGAGGGCTCGCCCGTTCCGCGCGACGCCAGACGGCCCCCCGCGCTCTTCTGGCCCGCCGGAGCCGCGGGCCGCCCCCCTTTATCCGGGGGATTTGAACGAGACAAGCGCGAATTCTTGCGCGCCGACCCCGCCTTTTGGCGAAGTGAGGCGGACCACCATCCACACGCCCGCCGCAACGCCGAGAAAGAAGAATGCGATGAGGAAGGCGGGGTTGGTCCCCAGTAGTCGATCGAGCCCCCAACCGAGCGCGGCGCCAAGGACAACCGCCGAAATGAACTCGCTACCGGCGCGCATCGCAAGCGACATCCCGGAGTCGCCTCTCCCGGCCGGCTGCGTCCCGCCGCTCGGCGTCGAGCGCCCCGCGCGCGCGTCATTACGCACTTTCGAAAGCGACGCCTTCAGCCGCTCGAGCCGCAGGCGTTCGTCATCGTCACCGGCCATTGCGGTCTCCTTGCGGCTCCGGCCTTCGGGGCCCCGCTGGGCGGGTTCGCGGGCGTCGGCAGAGCAGGGGCATTCATGGCGCCATTCGACGTCCGTCGCCAGCATCCGGTCGAAAAGCATAGGCGATGGCGTCGCGCCGCCACGGCTCCTGGCTTAAGACATGAGACCGCACGCGTGACGCAGGGAGGTTTCGCCATGAGGACAGGTGCAAAGCGCAGTCTTGGTCTCTTTCCGCCGCTCGCGCTCCTGTTCGCAGTCTCGCCGCCGGCCCTCGCGGCGGATGCGGGCGCCTTTTGCGCGCCGATCCCGGAGGGCGCCCTCGCAGTCCAGGGCCTCGTCATCGAAAGCTCGACCCTGCAGGAGGCCGGCGCGGGCTTCCCCCAGCACTGCGTCCTCAAGGGCCGGGTCGGCGACCGGACGGGAGCCGACGGCAAGCATTACGCCATCCGCTTCGAAATGCGGCTGCCGACGACATGGAACGGGCGCTTTCTGCATCAGGGCAACGGCGGCTCGGACGGCGAGGTGAAGGCCGCCACCGGCGATATTTCGGGCACGCGCGCTTCCGGCGGCGTTTCCGCGCTCGCGCGCGGCTTCGCCGTCCTCTCCTCCGACAGCGGCCATCCCGGCGCGGATCCGGCGAACGCGGACCTCGGCCTTGCGGCCGGGGTCGCCTTCGGCCTCGACCCGCAGGCGCGGCGCGACTACGGCTACGGCGCCGATCTCACGCTTGCGCCGATCGCCAAGGCGATCATCAAGGCGAGTTACGGCCGCGCGCCGGACTTCTCCTACTATGGCGGCTGCTCGAACGGCGGCCGGCACGCCATGGTCGCGGCGTCGCGGATGCCAGAACAATATGACGGGTTCCTCGCCGGAAACCCCGGCTTCGACCTGCCGCGCGCCGCGCTCCAGCACGCCTGGGACGCACAGGCCTTCGTCAAGGCCGACCCCGACATTCGCAAGTCGATCACGAAGGAGGACGCGGCCCTCGCCTCGCGCAGGATCACCGCGGCCTGCGACCGGCTCGACGGAGTCGAGGACGGGCTCACCGCCAATCTCGCCGCCTGCCAGAAGGCGTTTGCGTTCGACAGTCTCGTCTGCGCCGAAGGCGAGACCGCCGATTGCCTGCCCAAGGCCAAGGTCGAAGCCCTGAAAGCGAGTTTCGCCGGGCCGCACGACACGAAGGGCAAGCCGCTTTACGCCGACTGGCCGGTCGACGGCGGGGTCGGCACGGGAAACTGGCGCATGTGGAAGGTCGAAAGCCCGATCGCGCCCTGGCACAATTACCCGATCCTCGCGACAATGGGCGCGGCCTCGCTGCAATATGTCTTCACCACCCCGCCGACCGCAGCTCAGGGGACGAACGACGCGCTGATGAAGACCTTACTCGACTTCGACTTCGATCGCGACGCGCCAAAGATCTTTGCGACCTCGGCGGACTATCCGGACTTTGCGATGGCCTTCATGACGCCGTCCGACATCGACGACCCGAAGCTCGCGAAATTCCGCGACCTCGGCCGCAAGATGATCGTCTATCACGGCCAGGCGGACCCGGTGTTCTCGATCGACGACACGATCGCCTGGTGGGAGAAGCTCGACGCCAACATGGGCGGCAAGGCAGCGGACTCCGTGCGGCTCTTTGCGGTTCCGGGCATGACCCATTGCGAGGGCGGCGTCGCGCTCGACAGGTTCGACGCGCTGACGGCGCTGATGGACTGGGTCGAGAAGGGCAAGGCCCCCGACAGGATCGTCGCGACAGTCGATCCGGCCAACAAGGAGGTCCCGGCCTCATGGAGTTCACGCACGCGGCCCCTTTGCCCGTGGCCGGCTTACGCGCGCTACGCGGGCGGCGACTTGGAGAGCGCAGATTCGTTCGCCTGCGCGCGGCCGTAAGTCTCTGTAGACGCGGTCGTTGACCGCGTCTGCCGCGATCAGCGATCGCGGCTACAGCCTGCCGCGATCAGCGATCGCGGCTACAGGACGACGTTCAGGCGCGCGCGGCCCGTGAGCCGGCGGCTCCCGTCGATCGCGCGGAGGTTCTCGTCACGATTCTTCCTGCGCGGCGCCGCCGTTGAAGCGGCCGAAGTGGCGCGCCGCAAACAGGCTCAGCGCGAGGACGCCGAGCCCGAGCGCCAAGACGTCGGCGGTGTCCCGAAGATCGAAATCGCCGACGCGGCAGACGAGGATGTAGGCGACGACGAGATTGAGGAAGCCCCAAAGGACGTTGACGGTCGAGGACGAGAGTCCCTCGCCCGGCGGCCTGGCGAAGGGGCTCTGGAATGGGCGGCCCATCAGGCCGGAGACGAGATGGGGGATTGCGTTGGCGAGGAACGCGCCGCCGAAGAACCAGGACAGGAAATAGAGCCAGTTCATTCAGGCGCTCCGCTCGGCAGTGAAGGATGATCCGGCTCTGGATGCCCGTTTGCGCGGGGACGGCGCCAGAGGCGTCGCCTTTACGCTCGCGCCAGCACCTCGCGCACCCGCTCGACAAGCTCTGACTCGGGCGCGGTGAACTGGGCGCGCTGGCGGAGTTCGAGATAATCGGCGCGGTCCTTGCTGCTCTTCGCCAGCTCCGCGCCGAGTTTCAGGTCGCGGATGGCCACCTCCGGGCCCCCCGGCGCGTCGCGCTCGTTCGACCCCTGGATGACGGCGACGCGCGCCCGGCGCCTGTCGGCGTATTTGAGCTGCGCATTCATGCCGCCGGCGCCGAGGTAGAGTTCCGCCGCGATCCCGGCCGATCGCAACCGCGCGACGAGGCGCTGGACGCTCGCCATCGCGCGTTCGTCGCGGTCGAGCGCCAGCACGACGACCGGCCCGGCCGTTTCGGCGGCCTTGACGATCGGGCTATCGATTGCGCGCAGGGCGGCGAGCAGGCGCGACACGCCGATCGAGAAGCCAGTGGCGGGCGCGGGCTCCTCACGGAACCTTGCGACGAGCCCGTCGTAACGCCCCCCGCCGCCGACCGAGCCGAAGCGCACCGGCCGCCCCGCCTCGTCCTTGACCTCGAAGGTCAACTCAGCCTCGAAGACTGGCCCCGTGTAGTATTCGAGGCCACGGACGACGGAAGGGTCGATGCGAATGCGGTCCGGGCCGTAGCCCGCGCTGCGGACGAGCGCCTCAATCTCGGCGAGTTCCTTCAGCCCTTCGCATCCCACGCCGCCGGCGCGATACGTCGCTTCGACGCTGTTCTCGCCGGCCGGTACGGCGGCGCCCTGCGCGCCGTCGCCCAAGGTCAGCGTCCCGTCCTGGGCGCCGAGGGAATAGACGTCCCCGTTCGAGAGGCCGAGGACCGCCTCGATGGAACGCTCATCGAGGCCCGCGCCCTTGGTGAAGTCGCCGCTCTCGTCCTTGCGTCCGGCTCCAAGCAGCGCCCGCACGCCCCACGGGCCAAGCCGGTCGAGCTTGTCGATCGCGCGCATGACGACGAGCCGCCGCCCGGCGTTCTCCGGACCCCCGAGGCCGATCGCCTCCATCACCCCGTCGAGCACCTTGCGGTTGTTGACCTTGACGACGTAGTCGCCGCGCTTGACGCCGACCGCCTCCAGAACATCGGCGGCCATCATGCAGATCTCAGCGTCGGCGGCGACGCTCGCCGACCCAACCGTGTCGGCGTCGAACTGCATGAACTGGCGGAAGCGGCCGGGCCCCGGCTTCTCGTTGCGAAACACCCAGCCTGCCCGATAGCTGCGGAAGGGCTTCGGCAGCCTCTCGTAGTTCTCGGCGAAATAGCGGGCGAGCGGGGCGGTGAGATCGTAGCGCAGGCTCAGCCATTGCTCGTCGTCGTCCTTGAACGAGAAGACGCCCTCGTTCGGCCGGTCCTGGTCGGGCAGGAACTTGCCGAGCGCTTCCGTCAGCTCGATGAACGGCGTCTCGATCGCCTCGAAGCCGTAGAGCGCGTAGACGCCGCGGATCTTCGCCATCATCGCCTCGGCGGCGGCGATATCGGCCGCGTCGCGGTCGACGAGCCCGCGCGGCAGGACGGCGCGGACGCGGTTCGGAATTGGGGTTTCGGTCATGGGTCCAATCCGTCCGCGGCGCCTCAGAAGAAGCCGGCGGCGATGTTGATGGCCAGCGCAAGGATGATGGTGTTGAAGAAGAAGTCGACCACGCCCTGGATCACGCAGACGCGCCGCATCCGGGTCGACTGCACGTTGGTGTCGGAACTGGCGAAGGTGCAGCCGACGGTGAACGATTGGTAGATGAACTCCGTCCAGCCCGGATCGGGCTTGCCGGGGAACTGAAGCCCGCCCGGCTCGCCATCCGCGACCGCGGCGAAATAGACGCCAGCGTAGTGGATCGCGAACATGACCTGGATGTAGGTCCAGGCGCTGAGAAGGCTTGCGACGACGAGGGCGAGATGCCCGGCCTTGGCGAGGCCGTCCATGTTCTTGACCGGCCCAAGCTCCCACACGATCGCGGCCATCGCCATGCAGGACGCGGTCACGCCGAGGGCCACGAGGAACCACTGGTTTTCGTCCTCGGGCCTTGCGTCGATGCGCGGGTTGGCCGAGGCGCGGCGGAAGAAGTGCACCATCAGCGCGAGATAGGTCCACGAGCCGACGGTCCAGGCGATCACGAGGCGTGTCGCCTGGCGCTCGAAGACGGGCGCGAACAGGAGGACGACATAGGTCGCAACGACGATCGCCGCCCCCGCAATGAGACGGGGCCGGTGGGCGAGGGTGACCAGAAATCCGCCCGGCTCCTCTTCGGCGGCGGGCGTCGGCGAAGGATTGGACATGCGAGGCCGTTCCGCGAGACGGCGCCTGCCTTGCACGATCTGAGCGGCGAGGGTCAAGCGCAAGGCGTCGGAACCCACTTGCGCTCACATGGCGAGGCGTCGCACGAATGGCCCCCCAAGCGAGGAGACGAGGGAGGCCTTGACGTGACGATGACCGTTTCCGTCCGCGACGAAGGACGCGTTACGATCGTGACCATCGAGCGCCCCGAGGCGCGCAACGCCGTCGATCTGGCGACCGCGCGCGCCCTCTACGACGCCTTCAAACGCTTCGACGCCGACCCGAACGCCGACGTCGCGATCCTCACCGGCGCGGGGGGCGCCTTCTGCGCCGGGGCCGACCTCAAGGCGCTCGCGGCAGGTGAGCCCGGACGCTTCGAGGAGACCGGCGACTTTGGGCCGATGGGGCCGACGCGCCTCCGGCTCGGTAAGCCCGTCATCGCGGCGATCGAGGGGCCGGCGGTCGCGGGCGGAACGGAGCTTGCGCTCTGGTGCGACCTGCGCATCGCCGCGCGCTCGGCTGTCTTCGGCGTCTTCAACCGCCGCTTCGGCGTGCCGCTGATCGACCTCGGCACGATCCGCCTGCCGCGCATCGTCGGCCACGGAAGGGCGATGGAGCTGATCCTCACCGGCCGGCCGGTCGGGGCGGAGGAAGCGCTCCGCATCGGCCTGGTCAACGAAGTGACGGCGGACGGCGGGGCGCTCGCCCGCGCCGTCGCGCTGGCCCGGACGCTCTCGGGTTTCCCGCAGGAGGCGATGCGCAACGACCGGCTGTCGGCGATCGAGCAATGGGAGCTCGGCGAGGGCGCGTGGGCGAACGAGGTCGCCCGGGGCTCGGCGACCATCGCCAGCGGCGAGGCGAGGGAGGGGCCGGCGCGGTTCGTGGCCGGGGCCGGACGCGGCGGGCGGTTCGGCGCGGAGACGTAAGTCCCGGTGCAACCCGCCGCGCGCGGGGCCTTACCGTTGAAGGAACAGGGGAATTTGTTTTCGGAACAGGCGGATTTTTTGCGCGGAACAGGGAGAATATTCGCCGGAACAGGGAGATTTATTTGCGGAACAGGGAAAGGGGGTTCCAGCGCGCCAAAGTTGCGTCCGCCAAGGCAGTTTCAGGTTGCATCCGTCCGCCGCCCGCCCAGGCCCCGAACCCCTATTTCGCCGGCGCCGCCTGCCGCCTTGTCCACTCGGCGCGCTCGAAATCCTCGAAGGCGGCGATCATGGCGCGGAAGGTCGCTTCCGCCACCGCCGGATCGAGCCCTTCCGCCGTCGCGTCGGCGCGGACTTTGGCGACGACCGCGTCCACCCGCTTCGGGTCGCTGACCGCCGCCGGGTCCTTCTTGAACCGGCCCGCCTCGCCGACATATTGCTGCCGCTCCGCCATCAGGCGGACGAGGGCGGCGTCGATCCGGTCGATGTTCTGACGCACCTCGGCGAGGCTCGCGCAACATTTCCCGCCGTCGGCCGAGGGGTCGCCCGAATAAGGGCCGGCCTCGTCGGCGAACGCGGGCGACGCCGCAAGCAGGGCGAGGACGAGGGCGAAGCGGCGCATCGAAAGGCCTCCAGGGGACGACGCACGCAATGTCTCCGAGCGCCGCCCCTCGGGCAATGGGCGCATCTCCCTTCTCCCGTGGGGAGAAGGGCCGGGGATGAGGGGTCCGCCGCTTCAATATTCGCGCCAACCGACCCGGCAGGGCGCCCTCATCCCTGTCCCTTCCCGGACGGGAGAAGGGGACGCTGCTATACAATCGACCCCATGACCTCACGTCCCACCCGCCGCGCGTTTCTCGTCGGCGCCGCCGCCGCCGTCTCGGCGCCGGCGCTCGCCAGCGTGCCCGCGCCCTACGACTGGAGCGCCTCGCCGCCGCGCGCGACGCGCGACGCCTTCGTCGCCTGGATGGCCGCCAACCGCAGCGAGGACCCGAACTTCCTCGGCCAGCGGTGGGACCGGCTGCAGCAGCTTCTGTCGCACCAGGATGTCTGGGACGAGGCCGACATCCGCGCCTACCTCCTCACGCCCCGCGAAAAATTCGTGGGCGCGGAAAACCTCGACCGCGCCTACGAATGGCATCACCTCAACATCGGCTTCGGCGTGACCATCACCGGGCCGCACACGGTCGCCAGGATGACGAACACGCTCGGGATCAGGCGGGGCGACAAGGTGCTCGAGATCGGCACGGGCTCGGGCTACCAGTCGGCCTATCTGTCGAACCTGACGCCGAATGTCTTCTCGATCGAGATCATCCCGCCGCTCGCCGCCCGCACCCGGGCGCTCTACGACCGGCTGATTGGCGAGGGCTATTCCGAGTACCGCGCCATCCGCACCAGGAACGCCGACGGCTATTACGGCTGGGAGGAGCAGGGCCCCTTCGACAAGGTCATCGTCACCTGCGGCATCGACCACATCCCGCCGCCGCTCCTGCAGCAGCTCAAGCCCGACGGGATCATGGTCATTCCGGTCGGGCCGCCGGGCGCGCAGCACGTCATCAAGGCCGTGCGGCGGACGGGCGCGGACGGCGCCGCCTCGGTCGTGCGCTCCGACATCTACGGCGGCGCGATCATCCCCTTCGTGCCGTTCACCGGCGGGCACCAGTCTTAGGCTCGCGCATCCGGCGCCTTCGGCGCCCCCTCATCCGTCGCCTTCGGCGACACCTTCTCCCCGAGGGAGAAGGGAGGAACTGCGCGCCTTCGCCCCTTCCCCCTCGGGGGGAAGGTGGACGCGCGGCACGCGCGGCCGGATGAGGGGGCGCCTACAACTTCAGCTCACGCCGATCAGCACGCCGGCGGCGAAGACGAGGGCGCCGCCGAGCATCACCTTGGCGGCGGCGGAGAGCGGCGGGGTGTCCATGTAGCGCCACTGGATCCACGAGATGACCATGAGTTCGATCACCACCACGCAGACGGCGATCAGCGTCGCCCAGTAGAAATCGGGGATGAGGAACGGCAGCGTGTGGCCGATGCCGCCCGCCGTCGTCATGAGCCCGCAGACAGCGCCGCGCATGAGCGGCGCGCCGCGGCCCGAGAGCTTGCCGTCGTCGGCGAGCGCTTCCGCAAAGCCCATCGAGATGCCGGCGCCGACCGAAGCCGCGAGGCCGACCACGAAGGCGTTCCAGGTGTTGTGGGTGGCGAAGGCAGCCGCGAACACCGGCGCCAGCGTCGACACGGAACCGTCCATCAGGCCGACGAGGCCCGGCTGGATGATCTGCAGGATGAATTTGCGCCGCTCGTGCTCGCCCTCGGTGTTCCGGGCGGCGGGCGTCAGGACCTCGCGCTCGAGAACGCCGACGCGGTTGTCGTGCTGGTCCTCGATCGCGGCGAGGTCGCCGAGCAGCTTGCGGATCGAGGCGTCGGAAGTCCGGGTGATCGCTTCGCGATAGAAGCGTGCGGCGCCCTTCTCCATGGCGCGCGCGGTCGCGCGCACCGTTTCGAGATTCAGCGGGCGAATGAGCCAGACAGGCCGTTGCGGGATGTAGCCGCGGATGTCATGGCGGCGGATGAGCGGGATGTGCTGACCGAACTTCGATACGAAAAGGTCGATGAGGCGCCTCCGGTGCTCGTTCTCCTCGGCCGCCATTTCGGTGAAGACCTGGGCGCTCGCCGGATAGTCGGCGACGAGGCCGTCGGCGAAGTCGGCGTAGATGCGGCTGTCCTCCTCCTCGTTGCTGATGGCGAGGGCCAGGATTTCGCGCTCGTTGAGTTCGTCGAAATTGCGCATCGTCCTATCCCTTCGAAAGGTCTCTTCGCTTTGATCGGTCGGATCGCATGGGCGCTTGCGGAGCGGGCGCGCGAGGGCGCCCTTGAAAAGGCCGGACGCCGGCAGGGCGTCTCTTAAGATCGGCCCCCCGGCCCGGTCAACGCCGGGCGTAAGCCCGTGGATCACCGTAACCGGCTCGCCTGCCGGCCGCGCCTTGAAGGCCGACCGCCTTGCCATCCGGGCCGGTCATGCCCTAGACGGCGTTTCCGCCTTTCCTTTCAACGTTCGGGCGCATTTCTCTTTGAAGCCGGCGGCCGTGGCTCAGGTTCCCTCCCTCGATCCATTCCAGCACGTCGTCGTCAAGGTCGGCTCGTCGCTGCTCGTCGATGCGGCCGAGGGCGCGATCCGCCAGGCCTGGCTCGACGCGCTCGTCGACGACGTCGCCGCCCTGCACGCCCGCGGCGCGAACGTGACGATCGTCTCCTCGGGCGCGATCGCGCTTGGCCGAACGCTTGCCGGCTTGCGGAAGGGGCGACTGAAGCTCGAGGACAGCCAGGCCGCCGCCGCCATCGGCCAGATCGCGCTGGCGAGCGCCTGGGCGCAGGCGCTGGCGAAACACGCCATCGTCGCCGGCCAGGTGCTTGTCACGCTGCGCGACACCGAGGAGCGCCGCCGCTATCTCAACGCCCGGGCGACGCTCGCCCGGCTTCTGGCCATGCGCGCCGTGCCGGTCATCAACGAGAACGACACCGTCGCCACCAGCGAGATCCGCTACGGCGACAACGACCGGCTTGCCGCCCGCGTCGCCACCATGGCGAGCGCCGACCTCCTCATCCTCCTCTCCGACGTCGCCGGGCTCTACGACGCGCCGCCCTCTCGGAACGCAGACGCTGCGCTCATCGCCGTCGTCGAGCGGCTGACGCCGGAGGTCGAGGCCATGGCCGGCGAGGCGGCCTCGGAACTGTCGCGCGGCGGGATGCGCACCAAGATCGAGGCCGCGCGCATCGCGACGTCGGCCGGCACGCACATGATCATCGCCGACGGGCGGGTCATGCATCCGATCGCGCGGGTCGGGGCCGGCGGGCGCTGCACCTGGTTCCTGACGCCGTCGAACCCGGTCGCGGCGCGCAAGATCTGGATCGGCGGCTCGCTCGAACTCAAAGGCGCGGTCTACGTCGACGACGGCGCGGCGGCGGCGCTTGACCGCGGCAAGAGCCTCCTGCCGGCGGGCGTCGTACGCGTCGAGGGGTCGTTCTCGCGCGGCGACTGCGTCGCCATCTGCGACGCGCGCGGGGCGGAGATCGGGCGCGGGCTCATCGCCTTCGACGCGCTGCACGCCGAGCGCATCCGCGGCCGCAACTCGCGCGACATCGCCCATCTCCTCGGAACGCCCGGCCGGGCCGAGATGATCCACCGCGACGACATGGCGCTCGCCGGACGGTAGGGCGTTGGGTTTGCGTCGCGCGCCCGCGCCGCGCAAAAGGTTCGATATGCGTCATGCTTGCGTCAGGTCCGTTCGGCGTCGGGGGAACCCTTCTCCAGCTTTGCTGGGGAAGGTGTCGGCCGAAGGCCGACGGATGGGGTGCGGCCCGCTTGGTTGCGGCGAGAAGGCTTGCACGAACATTGGCCTGCCCTTGGCCCACAAGGCGTCCTGCTTTCCCCACCCCATCCGTCGCCTTAGGCGACACCTTCCCCACTTCGTGGAGAAGGGGGCCGCGCTCTCAGCCTCGCTCGTGCGGCCATGAAGGCGCCCCGGCGCGCGCTCGTCGCTCTCGCGCGGCTGCGCACGCGGCTGCGCGGCAGCGATCTCGGGCTTGTCGGGCTGGCGCTGGTCGTCGGCGTGTTTGCCGGCGCAGCCGTCAGCGTGATGACGCTGATCGCCAATCTCGCGCATGTCTTCATCTACGGCATCCCATTCGACGTGCGCCTCAGCGCGGCGGCGCGGGTGCCTCCCGTCGCGGCCTTCGCGGCGCCGATGCTCGCGGGTCTGGCGCTCGGGGGAATCGACTTCTGGCTGGCGCGCCGCAAGGCGAAGCCGGCCGTCGATCCGGTCGAGGCGAACGCGCTGCGCGGCGGGCGCATGTCGCTGACCGACAGCCTGCTGGTCAGCGCCCAGACGGTGATGTCGAACGGCTGCGGCGCCTCGGTCGGGCTCGAGGCGGGCTACGCGCAGATCGGCGGCGGCATCGCCTCGCGCTTCGGCATCGACAGCCGCCTGCGCCGGCAGGACTTGCGGACGCTGGTCGGCTGCGGCGCGGGCGGCGCCATCGCCGCGGCCTTCGGCGCGCCGCTGACCGGCGCCTTCTACGCCTTCGAACTCATTATCGGCAACTACTCGCTGGCGATCGCCGGGCCGGTGTTCGCGGCCTCGCTCGCCGCGACCCTGACGACGAAGGCGATCGCCGGGTCGCCCTACGGCATCATCGTCACCGAGGCCCCGGCGCTCGCCTTCCCGCACTACGTCGCGCTGATCGGGCTTGGACTTGTGGCGGCCGCGCTCGGAGTTGGCGCAATGCAGGCGGCGGCGCTGATCGAGCGCGCGTTCCGCGTTCTCGTTCCCTCGCGGCTCTTTAGGCCCGTCGCCGGCGGCTTCCTGCTCGGGGCGCTGGCGCTCTATACGCCGCAGGTGCTCGGCGCCGGACATGGCGCGCTCGCGCTCGACTTCTACGCCCCGATGGGCGCGCGCCTGCTCGCGACGCTGATCGTGGTCAAGCTCTTCGCCAGCATGATGTCGCTCGCAACCGGCTTCCGCGGCGGCCTCTTCTTCGCCTCGCTGTTCGTCGGGTCGCTGCTCGGCAAGCTCTACGCCATCGCGATCAATGCGGCGCTCCCGGGTCTCGGGCTCGACGCGGTCGCCTCGACCCTGGTCGGCATGGGGGCGCTCAGCACGGCCATTGTCGGCGGGCCGCTCACCATGAGCTTTCTGACGCTCGAGAGCACCGGCGATCTGCCCGTCGCCGGCGGCGTGCTCGCGGCCTCGATCGCAACCTCGCTCGTCGTGCGCGCCGTCTTCGGCTATTCGTTCACCACCTGGCGGCTGCACCTGCGCGGCGAGACGATCCGCGGCGGCCAGGACGTCGGCTGGCTCCGCGACCTCACCGTCCGGCGCATGATGATCCCCTCGCCGCCCGTCTTTCTCGCCCGGAAGAGTCTCGCCGCCTTCCGCGAGGCCTTTCCGCTCGGCAGCGCCAACGTCGTGGTCGCGGTCGACGATGACGCACGCTATGCGGGCCTCATTCACGTCGCCGAGGCCTACGCGCAGACGCTCGAGGGCGACGACGACGGCGGAGCGGCCGGGCTCCTCGTCCACCTGCCGGCGACGACGCTGCATCCCGACGACGACATCCAGAGCGCGCTTACCCTCTTCGGCGCCGCCGAGACCGACACGCTCGCGGTGACCGAACGCGACTCGGGCCATGTTCTGGGCACGCTCAGCGAGGCTTTCGCGGCGCGGCGCTACGCGCAGGAGACCAACGGGGCTCTGCGCGGGGTGCTGGGCGGGGGGTGACAAGGCAGGGTTTCTTTCACCACAAAGGACACGAAGGGACACGGAGGGCTTTGTGCCCTTGGTGTCCTTTGTGGTGAAACCTTCGAGCGCGCGCTTGCCGCTCCCGCCCGCCGCGGGCAGAGTTGGCGTTGGAAAAGCGCGAAGGAATGCGCGCGGGGGACGTGGGCGGGGCGATGGCGCGGTTTCTCCTTATCTGCATCCGGCGTCTGCTGGTCGGGCTCCTCGGCGTTTTGGCGATCTGGCTGATCGTCCGAGTCTTTCGCCTGACCGATCACCGGCTGCCGACCATCCTGGCGCTTGCAGCGACCTACGCGATCGCGGCCTATGTCATCCTGCCGCGCATCGTCCGCATGGGTCTCAAGGTCATGAAGCGCGGCAGCGTGCCGAGCTTCACCCTCACGGGCGACGGCTTTCCGGGCGATCCAGTCAATCTCGCGCTCGTCGGCGTTCTTGCCGAGCTGCGCCAGGCCTTTACCCGCGCCGGCTGGGTCGAGGCCGATGCGCTGGGCTTGAGGAGCTCCTGGGGCATGGCCGTGTCGTTCGTCCTCAACCGGCCCTATCCGTCTGCGCCGTTCTCGAGCCTCTACCTTTTCGGCCGCAAGCAGGATGTCGGCTTTGAGAAGGCGATCGACGGAAGCCCGCGCAAGCGCCACCACATCCGCTTCTGGGCCTTGAACGTCGACCGCGCGCCGGAGGTGAACACCGCCGGGTTCTGGCTCAACGCCGATCGCCCGCCGCTCAAGGACCGCGCGATCTGGCTCGGCGCCGGCACGCGCGACACCGGACTGTCGTTCACGAGCTTCACCTTCCAGTTCACTCACGCGACCGCCGCCGACACCAACGCCGAGCGCGACTTCATCCTGGCCGAGCTGAAGGAGGCCGGCGCCATCGGCGACCCGACGTGGCATCGCGAGGGCGAGCGGGTCACGCTCGGCAAGGTCAACCACTATGTCTGCGACGCCGAGATCCCGGTGGCGTGGCTTCAGTGAGGGGCAGCCTGCGTGGCGACGCCCTCACCCCGCCGGCGCGTGCAGAGGGGGAAGGTTTTGGAGGGAAGCGCCGCTCACTCCCACCGGCCCGGCGCGGTCTGGCGCATCGTGATCGTGTCGATGCGGCCATGATCGCGGCCGCCGCCGCCGATCCAGCTCGACATGACCCAGCTCGTCAGGCTGACGACGATGGAGGCGAAGACGGCCGGCCAGAAGCCGGTGACGACGAAGCCGCTGAGCAGTCCCGACACGAGTTCGATCATCAGCCCATTGATGACGAGCAGGAAGAGGCCGAGCGTGAGGAGCGTGATCGGCAGCGTCAGGATGATGAGGACCGGCCGCACGAAGGCGTTGATGATCCCGAGCAGAAGGGCCGCGGCGATCAGCGATTCGGTCGAATGGAATTCGATCCCCGGCACGATCTGCGAGGCGAGCCAGAGGCCGATGGCGACGACCGCGGCTCGAATGAGAAACCCTTGCATGACGGCGTACTCCTTCGGCGGCGATATTTAGGCGCCCGGGGGCGGTTTCGCCAGTGCGCCCCGCTATCGGCTCCGAGGCCGGCGCGCTCGCTTGTTTGATTTCAAGCGCGCTTTTCGCGAAAAACCGGCATCCGCTTTTTCGCCCGCGCTCTCAAAGGCACTTCATCGCGTCCGGAGCGGCGGCGGCGCGCGCCATGATCTCGGCCGCCCGGCGGCGCTCGAAGATCGTCGGGCGCCCCGGGTCGCGCTTGCGCGGATTGGGCAGCGCGCCCGCGAGCAGCGCCCCTTCGCGCAGGTCGAGCGCGTGCGCGGATTTATGGAAATAGCGGCGGGACGCGGCCTCGATGCCGAAAAGCCCGTCGCCCCATTCGGCCATGTTGAGATAGACCTCGATCGTTCGCCGCTTGGTCCAGATCGTCCCGAGGATCAGCGCCATCGGGATCTCGATCGCCTTCCGCAACGTCGAGCGGCCGGGCCAGAGGAAAAGGTTCTTGGCGGTCTGCATGGTCAGCGTCGATGCGCCCCGCGACGGCCCCCGGCCGCCGGCTCTCGCCATGACGTCGCTCAGCGCTTCCCAGTCGACGCCGCCGTTCGTGCAGAAGGCCGCGTCCTCCGAGGCGATCACCGCGGCGACCGCCGCCGGGGCCACGTCGCGGAGAGGAACGGGCGTGCGCTCGTAGGATCGTCCGGTCGCGAGGCGGGCGAGCATCAAGGTCGAGACCGGCTCGACGGCCGTGTAGAGCGCGACGAGGAAGAAAAAGACGACCGCGAGCGCGGCGACCGACCAGAGCGCGGCGCGCGCCACGGTCCGGATAATCCTTGCGCCGCGCGCCATCGCAGGAGCGCTAGTTCAGCGTCCGCTTGACGTGCGGGGAATCGAGCGGAAAAGCCGGAATGGCGACGTCGAACGCGGTCCCGTCGGCGCCGACCATGCGATATTGCCCGACCATCATGCCGCCGGCGGTCGAGAGAGGGCAGCCGGAGGCGTAGCGGAACGATTGGCCGGGCTCGATCGTCGGCTGCTTGCCGACGACGCCCGCCCCATGCACTTCCTGTTCGCGCCCGTCGTCGTCGGTGATCCGCCAGGTGCGCTCGAGAAGCGTCACAGGCGCGTCGCCGAGATTGGCGATCTCGATGTCGTAGCGCCAGAAAAAGCGGCTTTGCTCGGGCTCCGAGCGGTCCGGCTCGAACGTCGGCTCGACCGACACTTTGACCTGATGCGTCACCGCTATGTACATGGGGCAGGCATCATAGCGGCACGGCGACGCGCGTCCACCTGCGCCTCGCGGCTTTGGCGGGGAGCGCCCGCCGCGACCGGACACGGGGAAGCTTCAAGCGATGAGCCACGACCAACTCGCCGATGTGAAGGGGCTGCTGCAGCGGCTGATCGCCTTCGAAAGCGTCAGCAACCGGTCGAACCTGCCGCTGATCGCCTTCGTCGAGGATTATCTCGGCGCGCTCGGGGTCGTGGTGCGCCGCGCGCCGAACGGCGCGGGGGACAAGACGGCGCTGCTCGCGACCATCGGCCCGAGGGTCGAGGGCGGGGTCGTCCTCTCCGGGCATACCGACGTCGTGCCGGTCGAGGGACAGGCGTGGACGAGCCCGCCGTTTGTGCTCAGCGAGGCCGGCGGGCGGCTCTACGGACGCGGCGCCTGCGACATGAAGGGGTTCATCGCCTGCGCGCTGGCGATGGTTCCGGCGCTTCAGGCGGCCGCGCTGAAGCGCCCGGTCGCGATCGCGCTCTCTTACGACGAGGAGACGACCTGCCTCGGCTCGACCGAGCTCATCGGCTGGTTCGGCCGGGACGAGCCGCGGCCGGGCGCGGCGGTGGTCGGCGAGCCGACGCTGATGGAGGTCGCCGACGCGCACAAGAGCGTGGCGACGGTCCGCACCATCGTCACCGGCCACGAGGCCCATTCGGCGCTCCCGGCGCTTGGCGCGAACGCCGTCGCCGCCGCCGCCGACGTCGTCAGCGAGATCGGCCGCCTTGCCCGCGAATATGAGGCCGGACCGCTTGACGCACGCTTCGCGCCGCCCTGTTGCACCCTGCATGTCGGCACGATCCGCGGCGGGACGGCGCGCAACATTCTGGCGCGCGAATGCGTCTTCGAGTGGGAGTTCCGCGGACTGCCAGGCATCGACCCGGCTGCGCCGATCGCCGAGGTCAGGGCCTTCGCCGACCGGGTCGCGCTGCCGCGGCTCACGCGCTTCGTCGAGGGCCCGGCGATTGCGACCGGCGTCGAGTCGGTCGCGCCGGCGCTCGCCGCCGAGCCCGGCTCGGCCGCCGAGACGCTGGCCTTGAGGCTGACGCGCTCGAACCGCACGATCGCGGTGTCCTTCGCCACCGAAGCCGGGCACTTCCAGGCGGCCGGCATCCCGACTGTCGTCTGCGGGCCGGGATCGATCGATCAGGCGCACAAGCCGGACGAATATGTGGAGGAGGCGCAGCTCGCCGCCTGCCTCGCCTTCCTCGACGGCCTCGCGGCGGATCTGTCGCGCTGACCGGCGGCCGCCCGGGCTCGCGCTATTGCTGCCCTTGCCCCATCGCCGTGGGCACGACCTTGGCGAAGCTCAGATCGTAGGTCTTGTTGAGCAGCGGATCGAGCTTGGTGCCTTCGGACGCGTCATAGATGCGCGGCCGCCCCGAGGCGGTCGGCGGGGCGGCGGTCGCCGTGCCCTGCGTCTGCCCGGCGGCCGCGCCGTCGGCCTGCTGCACGGGCGCGGCGTCCGTTCCGTCGACCGCCGGTCGGAGACCGTATTTGGCTTCCCGAGCGCGCTCGTCGGCGAGCATCGCCGGCGACAGCGGCACGCTCGAAGGCGAGCCGCTCCCGTCGATCGAGGGCGTGGCGTCGGCGAAGGCTTCGCCTTCGGCGGGCGCGTCGTTGACCCCGGACACGACGCCGCCGAGGTCCTCGATCGACCTCGCGCCGCCCGCGCCCCCGGCAATCGAAGAGAGCGCCGCATCGACCGCGTGGCGGCTGGTCCCGAGTTTGCCGAGCCGGCCGGCGAGCGCCGCTGCGGCGGGCGCGACGGGGGTGACCGGAACGAGCGCGCCGAACGATTGCGGATCGGGAGGCGCGATCGCGCCATGCGTCGCGGGCTGAGGCGGCGTGACGTCGGGCGCGAGATGGTCCTTCTCGTCCTTCTCGATCTGGCGCCAGTGCGCGACGTTCTTGAGATGCTGTTCGAACGTGTCGGCGAAGACATGCCCGCCGGTTCCGTCGGCGACGAAATAGAGATCCTTGCCGCGCACGGGGTTGGCCACGGCCTCGAGCGCCGCCTTGCCCGGGTTGGAGATCGGCCCGGGCGGCAGGCCGTCGATCAGATAGGTGTTGTACGCCGTCGGCTGGTTGAGGTCGGCGCGCGTGATCGGCCGCCCCAGCGTGCCCTTGCCGAAGGCGAGGCCATAGACGATCGTCGGATCCGACTCGAGCCGCATGTGCTTCGTCAGGCGGTTGACGAAGACGCCCGCGACTTTCGGGCGCTCGTCGGCCTTGCCGGTCTCCTTCTCGACGATCGAGGCGAGCGTCACCATCTCGCCCGGCGACTTGATCGGCAGGTCCTGCGCGCGGTTCTTCCAGATATCCTCGACGATGCGCGTCTGCGCCTTCGACATCTGCCCGACGATCGAGGCGCGCGTGTCGCCGCGCTCGAAGAGATAGGTGTTGGGCATCAGCGAGCCCTCGCGCGGGATCTCCTTTACGTCGCCGACCAGCACGTCGTCCTCGCGCAGGCGCTGAACGATCTGGTCGCTCGTCAGGCCCTCCGGGATCGTGATCTTGTGGCGCACCACCTTGTGCTGGGCGAGCAGCGTCTCGACGTCGTTCATGCTGACGCCGGCCTTGAATTCGTACTCGCCGCGCTTGAGCGAGCTGCGGTTGCCGTCGAGCACCGAGAGCAGGGTGAACCAGGTGGCGCTGTCGACGACGCCGGCGCGCTCGAGCTGTTCGGCGATCGTGCCGCCGTCCTCTTCGCGTACGATGTTGACGGTCTTGTCTTCGGCGAGCGGCCCGGGCTTGCGCCCCTCGATCATCAGCCACGCGACCGCGCCGACGGCGATGATGGCGCCGATCAGCACGAAGCTCAGGAACGCGCTCAGCGCCGCAAGCATCGAGCGACGCGGCTTCTTCAGCTTCACGCCAGGCGTCGGTTCGACGGGCGGCGGCGGCGAGGGCTTCGCCGCGCGGCGGAAAAGGCTCGCGCGGGGCCGCGGGGGCGGGTCGCCGTTACCTGAAGGTGCGCTCATGCGGAATGCCGGGTCTCGCTCGTCTCGCCATCGCCAAGCCTACACGCCAAGCCTACACGCTAAGCCTACGACCAAGTCTACATGACGCGGCGTCCGAACGGAAACGGCGTCCGCTCGCGTGGGGGCGCGGTCACTCCGGCGCGCGGAAAATGATCGAAGCGTTGGTGCCGCCAAAGCCGAAGGAATTCGACAGCGCGACCCGGATCTGCCGGCGTTTGGCTTCATGCGGCGCAAGGTCGATCGCCGTCTCGACCGAGGGGTTGTCGAGATTGAGGGTCGGCGGCGCGATCTGGTCGCGGATCGCGAGAACGCAGAAGATCGCCTCGACCGCGCCCGCCGCGCCGAGCAGATGGCCAACCGACGATTTGGTCGACGACATCGTCGTCCTTGCGGCGGCGTTGCCGAGCAGCCGCTCGACCGCGCGCAGTTCGATTTCGTCGCCAAGCGGCGTCGAGGTCCCGTGCGCGTTGACGTAGTCGATCTCCGAGACGCTGACGCCCGCCCGCTTGATCGCCGCCGACATCGAGCGATAGGCGCCGTCCCCGTCCGGAGAGGGCGCGGTGATGTGGTGTGCATCGCCAGAAAGCCCGTAGCCGATCAGTTCGGCGTAGATGCGCGCGCCGCGCGCCCTGGCGTGCTCGTATTCTTCGAGCACCACGCAGCCCGCGCCCTCGCCCATGACGAAACCGTCGCGGTCGCGGTCGTAAGGACGCGACGCCACTTTTGGCCGGTCGTTGAATCCGGTCGAGAGCGCCTTGCAGGCGGCGAAGCCGGCAAGCGAGAGACGATTGACCGCCGATTCGGCGCCCCCCGCCACCATCACGTTGGCGTCGCCGAGCGCGATCAGACGTCCCGCGTCGCCGATGGCGTGGGCGCCTGTCGAGCAGGCGGTCACGACCGCATGGTTCGGGCCCTTGAGCTTGTGGGCGATCGACACATGGCCGCCGACGAGGTTGATCAGGCGGCCGGGAATAAAGAACGGCGATATGCGCCGCGGGCCCTTCTCGTGCAGGGTGATCGAGGCGTCGTAGATGCCGCCGAGGCCGCCGATGCCCGAACCGATCAGGACGCCCGTCTCGATTTCCTCGTCGTATGTGGCGGGCGCCCAGCCCGCGTCGGCGAGCGCCTGGGTGGCGGCGCTCATGCCGTAGACGATGAAATCGTCGACGCGCCGCTGCTCCTTGGGGTCCATCCACTCGTCGGGACGAAAAGCGTCAGGCGCGTCGTCGCGTGGCACCTGCGCCGCAATCTGGCAGGGAAGATCGGAGACGTCGAACCCCTCGACGCGAGCGGCGCCGACTTCGCCCGCGAGCAGCTTGCTCCACGTCGCCTCGACCCCGCACGCGAGCGGGCTCACGATCCCAAGCCCGGTGACGACGACTCGCCTCATTCGCTCAATCCTCCGCAGCGCCCGCCCGATCGGCGACGTTGCGGTTCACCTGAACGCCGCGAATCTTCTATCGACAGGGCCGGACGCGTCGCCGGCCCTCCTCACGCCGAAAGCGAGACCGGCGACACGAAAAGCCGCTCCTGGCCTCGCTCCAGGCCTACTTGCTGGCCGTCGCCTTCTCCAGGAACTTGACCGCGTCGCCGACCGTCACGATGGTCTCCGCCTGATCGTCCGGAATCTCGACGCCGAACTCTTCCTCGAACGCCATGACCAGTTCGACCGTGTCGAGCGAATCGGCGCCGAGATCGTCGATGAAATTGGCGCTGTCGACGACCTTGTCGGCATCCACCCCGAGATGCTCGACGACAATCTTCTTCACGCGCTCTGCGACATCGCTCATTTCAACTTCCTTCATCGGGCCTCGCGCCCATGTTGTTCCTATCCCCAGCCGAAGCCCGAAGACGGGCTCGCCGACCGTTCGACCCGCCGCTCGCTCCCAGCCGGAGCGGCTCGAGTTTCGTTAGCGGACCCAATGACGGCGCCGCTCCTTGAATCCTCCCGGAGCGTATGCGCCGCCCGGCGACGACCGGCGTCGATAGCATATCTTCTCGGTCAAGGCGAGAGGGCGCCGAACTCGTGGCGGCGACGTCGTCATGGTTCCGCAAGTCTTTCAGATCATTGCCATTCCGCCGTTGACGTGGAGCGTCTGACCGGTGACGTAAGAGGCCTCCGCGCTCGCCAGATAGACGGTCGCCGCGCCGATGTCGGCGCCGAGGCCCAGTCGTCCCATCGGCACCTCGCTCAGGATCTCGTCGCGCTGCTTGTCGGTCAGCCCGTCGGTCATCGGGCTTGCGATAAATCCCGGCGCAATGCAATTGACCGTAATGCCGCGGGAGGCGACCTCCCGAGCGAGCGACTTCGACATGCCGATCATGCCGGCCTTGGCGGCGGCGTAATTGCCCTGGCCCGGATTGCCGTTGACGCCCACGACCGACGTGATGCTGACGATCCGGCCGTAGCGGCGCTTCATCATGCCCTTGACCGCGGCCCGCATGAGCCGGAAGGCGGCGGTCAGGTCGATTGCGAGCACCGTGTCCCACTCGGCGTCCTTCATCCGCACGAACAGGTTGTCGCGGGTGACGCCGGCGTTGTTGACGAGCACGTCGAGCGGTCCGACGGCCGCTTCCGCCGTGGGCACGAGCGCTTCGACCGAAGCGGGGTCGGCGAGGTCGCAGGGCGTCACATGCGCCCGTTCGCCAAGCTGCGCGGCGAGCGCCTCGAGCGAATCGCGCCGGGTGCCCGAGAGCGCCACGACCGCTCCTTGCGCATGCAGCGCCCGCGCGATGGCGCCGCCGAGGCCGCCCGACGCGCCGGTGACGAGCGCGGTCCTGCCGGTGAGATCGAACATGAGGAAAGCGCCTCCCTCAGTCGTGCTTGTGATGGCCGGCGTTCGCGGCCTTGAAGGCCTCGACGTCCGCAGGTCCGCTGACGCTGATCGCGGTCGCGCCCTCGGCGATGCGCTTGACCAGACCCGCAAGCACTTTGCCGGCTCCGATCTCGACGAAGCGCGTCACGCCTTCAGCCGCCATGAAGGCGACGCTCTCGCGCCAGCGCACGGTTCCCGTCACCTGCGCGACGAGATTCTCCCGGATCGCCGCGGGGTCGACGACCGCCGCGGCCGTCACATTGGCGACAAGCGGGGGCTTCGGCGCGCGGATCGTCGCCGTTTTCAAGGCCGCCGCCATCGCATCGGCCGCGGGCTGCATCAGCGCGCAATGGAAAGGAGCGCTGACCGGGAGCGGCACCGCGCGCTTCGCGCCCGCGAGCTTCGCAAGCTCGATCGCCCGCTCGACCGCAGCCTTCGTGCCTGAAATGACGACCTGTCCGCCGCCGTTGTCGTTCGCCGCCTGACAGATCGCGCCGCCGAGATAGAGGTCGCTCGCGGCCTCGGTCGCGATCTTGACAGCGGCGCCGAAATCGAGCCCGAGGAGGGCGGCCATGGCGCCTTCTCCGACCGGGACCGCCTTTTGCATCGCTTCGCCGCGGAGACGGAGCAGGCGCGCCGTCTCCTCCAGGGTGAGCGCGCCCGCCGCGCACAGCGCCGAATACTCGCCGAGCGAATGGCCGGCGACGAAGGCCGCGTCGCGCGCGACATTCAGGCCAGCTTCCGCCTCGAGCGCGGCGAGCGCCGCCATGCTCGTCGCCATCAGCGCCGGCTGGGCGTTGGCGGTCAGCGTCAATTCCGCCTCGGGCCCTTCGAACATGAGCCGGCTGAGGTTTTCGGACAGAGCCGCGTCGACGCGCCGAAAGACTTCGCGCGCGGACGGGAACGCGTCGGCAAGCGCCTTGCCCATGCCGACCGCCTGCGACCCCTGGCCCGGAAACAGCAGCGCCGTCGTCATTGTGAGCCCCCTCGCCATCGGGCGCGTGAAAGACATGGGTTGCCGGGCTCTGTCAAGTAATCGCACCCGGCCCTTTCGCCGCATGTTGTCAACAATGCGGAGGGAAACGCGCGCCTTTTTTCGCGCTCGTGCGGAAGTTTGATAGGGAAGAGGCAAGCGAACGGCGGACGAATCGGCGCCGGTTTCATCCAGCAATGGAGACGGAGATGGCGGCCGCCCCCGGCAAGTCCTGCGGACCCTGCACGATGTGCTGTTCCGCGCTCGAGATCGCGGAACTCGAAAAGCCAGCGGGCCCGCTCTGCGGCAATTGCAAGCTCGCCGGCGGCTGCGCCATCTACGCGAGCCGACCCCAGGTGTGCCGTGATTTCGAATGCGACTGGCTGACCCGCCGCGACCTTCCGCGGCCGCTCAGGCCCGATCTCGTGGGCGCGATCCTCATGGACGACGCCGACAGCGACGAATTCTGGGCTGTGTGCGCGCCCGAGCGGCCGATGGCGTGGCGCAACCCGCTCGTCTTCAGCCGCCTCGTGGCGGCGGCCAAGGCGGGGCGGACAGTCAAGGCGAGAGCCGGCCTCACCGCCTGGCGCATCTTCGGCACGGGCGAATGGGGCCCGGACGTCTGACACGGCGCCCAACTTTTAGGCTATAAGCCTCATCCGAAGGCGCCTCACTCGTCGAGAGCCCCGCTTTTGGCCGGTTGCGGCCTGGATGGCGCAAGGCGGCAAGCGGTGATAAGACCCGCCCCGCCCGGGGGCCGCGGCGCGAAAAAGCGCCCCGCGCGGCGGGCCAAGGGAGATTCCGGCCCATGAAGAAGATCGAGGCGATCATCAAGCCGTTCAAGCTCGACGAGGTCAAGGAGGCGCTGCAAGAGGCGGGAATCCAAGGGATCACCGTCACCGAAGCGAAAGGCTTCGGGCGCCAGAAGGGCCACACCGAGCTTTACCGGGGCGCCGAATACGTCGTGGACTTCCTGCCGAAGGTGAAGATCGAGGTCGTCGTCGCCGACGAGGCCCTCGCCGCCGCGGTCGAAGCGATCCGCGCCGCCGCCCAGACCGGGCGCATCGGCGATGGCAAGATATTTGTATCGTCGATCGAGGAAGCCATCCGCATCCGGACCGGAGAGACCGGCGCGGACGCGATCTGACGGGGCTCTCGAACCGACGCCAAACCAACCCGCCGCTTCAGCGGCGGCAGGTCCATGCAAGTTCACCACTGAAGTTCACCACGCAAGTACAATTGTTGAGGAAAGGCAGAACATGAAGACCGCCAAGGACGTCCTGAAGGCGATCAAGGACAATGACGTCAAATATGTCGACCTGCGTTTCACCGATCCGCGCGGCAAGTGGCAGCACGTCACCTTCGATCAGACGCTGATCGACGAGGACGCATTCGCCGACGGGCTGATGTTCGACGGCTCCTCGATCGCCGGCTGGAAGGCGATCAACGAATCGGACATGACGCTGATGCCCGATCCGTCGAGCTATTGCATCGACCCCTTCTTCGCCGCTTCGACAGCCATTCTCGTCTGCGACGTTCTCGATCCGGCGAGCGGCCAACCCTACAACCGCGACCCGCGCGGCATCGCCAAGAAGGCCGAGGCCTATCTCAAGTCGACCGGCGTCGGCGACACCGCCTATTTCGGCCCGGAGGCCGAGTTTTTCGTCTTCGACGACGTGCGTTTCTCCGTCGACCCGTACAACACCGGCTTCACGCTTGATTCGACCGAGCTTCCGACCAACAGCGACACCGCCTACGAGGGCGGCAACCTCGGCCACCGCGTCCGCACCAAGGGCGGCTATTTCCCGGTGCCCCCGGTCGATTCGGCCCAGGACATGCGCGGCGAGATGCTGGCGTCGATGGCGCAGATGGGCGCGGTCGTCGAGAAGCACCATCACGAGGTGGCGTCCGCCCAGCACGAGCTCGGCCTCAAGTTCGGCCCGCTGACGACCATGGCCGACGCCATGCAGATCTACAAATACTGCATCCACCAGGTGGCGCAGAGCTATGGCAAGTCGGCGACCTTCATGCCCAAGCCCGTCTATGGCGACAACGGCTCGGGGATGCACGTCCACCAGTCGATCTGGAAGGGCGGCAAGCCCGTCATGGCGGGCAACCTCTACGCGGATCTCTCGCAGGAATGCCTCTATTACATCGGCGGCATCATCAAGCACGCCAAGGCCCTGAACGGCTTCACCAACCCGACGACGAACAGCTACAAGCGCCTCGTGCCGGGCTTCGAGGCCCCCGTGCTGCTCGCCTATTCGGCGCGCAACCGCTCGGCCTCCTGCCGCATCCCGTGGACGTCGAACCCCAAGGCCAAGCGCGTCGAGGTCCGCTTCCCCGACCCGGGCGCGAACCCCTACCTCGCCTTCGCCGCGATGCTGATGGCCGGCCTCGACGGCATCAAGAACAAGATCGATCCCGGCCAGGCGATGGACAAGGACCTCTACGACCTGCCGCCGAAGGAACTGAAGAAGATCCCGACCGTCTGCGGCAGCCTGCGCGAGGCGCTCTCGAGCCTCGACAAGGACCGCGCCTTCCTCAAGAGCGGCGACGTGTTCAACGACGACTTCATCGACAGCTACATCGAGCTCAAGATGGCCGACGTCTATCGTTTCGAGATGGCGCCGCACCCGGTCGAGTTCGACATGTACTATTCGTACTGAGAAAGCCCTTCGCGCGGGCGGGAGAGGGCGGCCTTCGGGCCGCCCTTTGCATTTGCGGGGGCCCGAGCGGACCGCTCTCGCGGCCGCTGCGTCCCTTCTCCCCGCCACGCGGGGAGAAGGTCAGGATGAGGGGCGTGGCGAAGAGCCAATCCCCTCGCCCCTCACCCCAACCCTCTCCCCGCTGACGCGGGGCGAGGGGGAAGAACGCGCCTCAGCCCCCGCGCCCAAATCGGTCGAACACGCGCCGCCGCAGCGCCCGCATCGTCGTCTCCCTCACGATCGCGCCGAGCCGGATCCGGCGCTCCGCCTCGATCCCTTCGGGCGGGGTCCCGAGCCGCAAGAGCCCGCGCGAGCGCGCCCCGGTCCAGAAGATCAGCGAGGCTTCGCGCAGCGCCCGGTCGGCCTCGTCCGCGAGGAAGTGCGGCAGGATGACGGGCGGCGGGGCGAAGACGTCGGGCATGGCGCCCGACATTCGCTCGTCGCCGAGGATGTTCCATCGGGAATAGCCGCCCATCACTGGCGACGACAGGCTGAAGGCGACCTTGCCGACCCGGGTTTCGCGCAGCGCGTAAGCGCAGAGCGCGCAGGGCTCGATGTTCGAATAGAGCGCGCAATCGTCGAGGCTCGTCGTCTGAAGCGCCTTCTGCGCCTCGGCGAGGGCCACGACCTCGGCATGGCGGGTGACGTCGCGGTCATGCGAGACGCGGTTCACCGCCTCGGCGACGATCCGGCCGCGGCGGGCGACGACGGCTGCGATCGGATAGCCGCCCCGCCGGGCCGATTCGAACGCGACGTCGAAACAGCGCCGCATCGCCTCTTCGTCCGTCGCGATCGCGCCCTTGGCTTCGGCGTGGGACGGAGGGCGGCGGCGCCGCATCAGAGCCTCAGCTCGTAGAGCAGCATGGATTCGAAATAGAACGAGCGTTCGACGGCGAGGCGGGCGCTGAAGCCGGCCTCCCGGATCAGTCGGCCGAAGAGGTCGAGATCCGAGTCCGACGACACCATGACATAGAGGCGCCCGCCCGGCTTGAGCCGCGCCCGGGCCTGCCGGAAGAGGTCCGAGACGTTTCGGTATTGCGGTCCCGCGTGCCATCCGCGGTCGGCCATGTCCGCCGTCGTCTCGCCCTCGTGCTTCGGGGGGCTCGAGAGGATTGCGTCGAACTGCGGCGCCTCGGGCGTGCCCGAGAGGAGGTCCATGCAGGCCGCCGTGATCCGGTCCCCGTAGCCGTTCGCCTCGGCGTTCTCGCGCGCGCAAAGGACGGCGTTCGGATTGATGTCGACCGCAAGCACGCTTGCGGCGCCGGCGCGGGCGGCTGCGAGGGCGAGGACGCCCGAGCCTGTGCCGACGTCGGCGACGGCCTTGCCCTTGAGATCGAGGCCGTCGATGAACGCGGCGAAGTACTCGCTGCTGAGGAAGTAGCGGGGATGAAAAACCGTCGGGCGGACGCTGAGCCGGAAGCCCGCGGCCTGCGTCGTCCGGACGCTCCGGCGGTTGAGCACCAGATGATATGAGACGAAGAAGATGACGCTCCGGAGGCCGCGGCGGAAGGGCCCGTGGCGCGACCCCGGCCGGTCGAGGCCGTTCGTCCAGCCGCCGGATTCGGCGGCAGCTCTCGGCTCAGCATGGTCAGACATGTCGCAACCGACCTTTGTCGAGGGACGTTAGCAGAAATGGCGGTGAGCCAGAAACGGCGTCAAGGGCGCCCCTGTTCCCAACGCCGGGCGCCTCGCGGAGCGCTCCACCGATCCGGACAATCCCCGCGACGCTTCGCCGCTTTGTGGACCGGCGCCCCGCCGCCGTATCCTGCCCACCCAGGAAGACCGTCGGCGGGGAGGCCTCTCATCCATGGATAGATCCGTTCGCACGCTTCGACTTCGCGTCGGCCCGGCCGTGGCTTCGCTGGCGATTACGCTTGCCGCGACGCTGCCCGCCGCGGCGCTTCCCCCGGACGCCGACCACGGCGAGATGCTCGCCAAGCGCTGGTGCGCCGCCTGCCACATCGTCGCGCCCGACCAGACGCACGGCGCGGACAGCGTGCCGACCTTCGCCTCGATCGCGAAAGAGCCCGGCTTCAGCGCCGGCAAGATCGCCACGTTCCTGATGGACCCGCATCCCAAGATGCCCGACATGCAGCTCGGCCGCGACGAGGCCGCCGACCTCGGGGCCTATATCGCGAGCCTCGGCAAGTAGCGTCGCGCGCGATAATCCGGGTGCGGATGGGGCCCGACGGCTTAAGCGCCGCCGGGTCACGCCCTCTCAGTGGCGTCGCTCACTCCGCCTGAGGCTCGACTGGCCTCACGGCCGGCAGATGCGCGCCCTCCGCGACCCAGCGGCCGTAGGTTTCGAAAGGCAGGCCGAGCAGGTCGTAGGAGACCTCGAGGTAGCCGTCCGATCCGACCGTGACCGCGCCGGGCGCAACCTTCTGGACCTCCTGCGCCATGACGCCGACATAGGCGGTGTGGCCGCCGTTGTAGACGAACCGGTAGTAGCCGAGCCCGTCGCTCAGCCGGCCGATGAGCACGATGTCGTGCTTGAGGCGCAGATCCGAGTGACGGCGTCCGCCGCCGCCGCCGCGATGGCCGCCGCCGTGATGGCCGCCGCCGCCCGGCCTCCCGCCGCCGCCGGGGCGCATGCCGCCGCCGCCGCCGGGGCGCATGCCGCCGCCGCCGCCGGGACGCATGCCGCCGCCGCCGGGCCGTCCGCCGCCAGGACGCATGCCGCCGCCTGGACCGCCGGGCCGTCCGCCGGGGAAGCCGCCCGGACCGCCTGGCCGCTGTCCGCCCGGCCTGTTCGCCGGACGATTGCCGCCGCCGCCGGGACGGTTGCCGCCGCCGCCGCCGGGACGGTTGCCGCCGCCGCCGCCGGGACGATTGCCACCGCCGCCGCCGCCAGGACGGTTGTTGCCGCCGCCGCCGCCAGGACGATTGCCGCCGCCGCCGGGACGATTGCCGCCCCCGCCCCCGCCACCGCCAGGGCGATTGCCGCCGCCGCCGCCAGGACGATTGCCGCCGCCGCCCGGTCCTCCAGGTCCTCCCGGTCGCCCGGGTCCTCCAGGTCCTCCAGGTCCTCCAGGTCCTCCCGGTCGCCCGGGTCCTCCAGGTCCTCCCGGTCGCCCGGGTCCGCCAGGGCCGCCCGGTCTTCCGCCAGGGCCTCCCGGCCGGCCGCCCGGATAGCCCGGGTTCGGGCGCCACGGGCCGCCGGGGGGATACGGGCGCACGGGATGGCCGGGCGGAATGGGTCGGCCCCAGCCCCAGCCCGGATAAGGCGGCCGCCATGCCGGATAGCCCGGCCAGACCGGCGGAAAGATCGCGCCGGTTCCCCAGTTCCAGTAGGCGCCGGTCGCCAGCGCCCCGATCGCGATGCCGGTCCCGAAGGTCAGGAGCGGGGCGACGATCGGCGCTGTGCCGAACACCACGCCGGGGTCATAGGTCGGCACATAGACGACCGAGGGGTCCGTCGGCTGGATGACGATGGTCGACCCCTTGCCCGACCCCTGGCGCTTGACGGTCTGCTGCGGGGTGGTCTTGAGGGCGCCTCTCGTCTCGGCTTCGGCGCGCAGGCCCTGGATCATCGCCGCAACGTCCTGCGGCTGGTTGACCATCGCGTCGCCGAGGTTGGTCGTCCAGTCGAGGTTCTGGCTCATGTTGCGCAGCACGTCGGGGAAGCGCGCCAGCGCCTTGATCGAGGGGTCCCAGTTCTGGCTGTCGATGCCGGAGAAGTCGTTCTTGGCGACGAGCGCCTTGTTGGCGTCGAGCCAGCGCTGCGCCTGAACGATCTGCAGCGGATAGACGCTTGCGGGGAGCATCTGGGCGAGCAGCGGATCGGGAAAGAGCGCGATCGGCATGAGGAGCTTGCGCAATTGCTCTTGAGTCTGGAGCGTGACCTGAGCGGGCTGCGAGGCTTCAGCCGGCGGCGGGGCGGCGGTCTGAGCGGGCGCGGTCTGGTCGCCGGCCGGCGCCTGAACGGGCGCAGGGGCAGGACCCGCGGCCCCGTTCTGATCGCTCGCCGGCGGCGAGGAAGGCGCGGGCGCGGCGGCGGCCGGCGGGCTGGCGTCATCGGCCTCGGCCAGAATCGGCGCCGCCGCGAGCAGCGCCGCAAGACAGCAGCCTGTCAGCCTGACCCCGCGTGACTTCGCCATCGTCGCAAGCATTCAAACCCTCCTCTTGACGCTTCCTTCCTATACAGGGTCGAGCCCGCGCGGCCATACTGGTTTCCGGAGATGGCTAACGCCGGGCCCGGCGAACGGCGCCCCCTCCTTTTCACCCGTAGGGCGTTCCGTCCTTGTGGGTGAAGCGCCAGCGGCCCTCGACCATCGTGACGGCGAGGTCGTCGTCCGGATAAGACGCGCTGTCGCCTGGCGTGCGGTCGCCGATCTCGAGATAGACGACGTCGGCGGCGGTCTCGTTGACCAGATGGTGGGCGTCGCCGGTTCCCGCCTTGAAGCCGGCGCACGATCCGGGCGTAAGCGGCGTCCGGCCGGCGTCGGTGACGAGCGTCGGACGTCCTTCGAGGATGTAGACGAACTCGTCCTGCTTCACATGCGCGTGCCGCAAGGCCGAACTCGGCCCCGGGCGCGAGCCGCGTCAGGTTCACGCCGAAGTTGACGAGGCCGAAGAGGTCGCCGAGCGGCCGCTTCTGGCGCTTCAGCATGCGCGAGAAGAACGGCTCGGGGTAATTGGACGATTTGGCGCGCGCCGGCGCCTCCGCAGCGACGAGGGCGACGGGATGGGGCTTCGTTTCGGACATACGGCGGGCGTCTCCTCGGTCGCGACTATAGGGCGAGGCGCCGCCGGCGGGAAAGGTCTCGGTTTTTCGCGTTTTCGCGCGTTTTCGCTGACACGCCCGTCATTTCCGCTTTGACAGGCGACATCCACGACACGCGTTGGACGCGTCGGCGCGAAGGTAAAGACGGGCGTGTCGCCGAAATAGGCAGTTTTGGCTGGCAGTTGCGCAGGGGTTAGAGACGTTCTACCCGATACGGGCGGCGCGACAGCGCGCTTCGTGTCGCCTTGTTTCTTGTCCGCGGGTCGCGGATTGGTCGGAAGGGGGTCGACATGACCGATTCACCCGAGGCGCCGCGATTTGAAGTCCGAACGACGGCGGAAAGCCACTTCAGCTGGCTTCGCACGCGCATGAGCCTCGAGCGGACCATGATGTCGTGGCTGCGCACCGCAACCGCGCTGATCGGCTTCGGCTTCGCCATCGTCCAGTTCTTCGAGCATCTGCAGCAGGCGCCCGACGCCCGCTCGGCCTATCTTCCGACCGCGCCGGTCTACCTCGGCATGGCGCTCATCGGGTGCGGCGTCCTCGCGCTCGCGGTCGCGATCTGGGAGTATCGGTGGGCCCTCAATTACCTATGGGGCGCACCCTTCAGTCCGATTGCGGGGGTGGGGAAGGCGCCGACAGGCACCCCGGTGCTCGGGATCGCCGTGCTTCTGATTTTCATCGGCCTGTTCGCGTTCTTCGCGGTGCTGCTGCGCCTCTTGTAAAGCCTGCCGACGCGCCACAGCAGGGCCTTCGCTCCGATGGCGGGGCGCACCGCCGCTACAGCGACGCACAACACATAACAGGCATTTCGATTTCGGTGACACGCCCGTCATTACCGATTTGACGGGCGACAGCGACGCCACAACACACAACAGAAAAGGGTAAACACGGGCGTGTCACCGAAATCAGCGTGCCGGCGCCAGATCGGCGCCAGCCCAGATCAGCGATTGGCCGCCGCCTACCCCTTCGGCGCCCAGGCGAGTTCGGGCCCAAGCGGAACGATGCCGGTCGGGTTGAGACTCCGGATCGAATAATAGCCGCGCTTGATGTGGTCGAGGTTGAACGTGTCGCGGAAGGCGGGAATGGCGATCAGCCGGGCGAGGTAGGCGCTGAGGTTCGGGTAGTCGGCGATCCGCTTGAGATTGCATTTGAACTGGCCGTGATAGGCGGCGTCGAAGCGGGCGAGGGTGACGAAGGCGCGGATGTCGGTCTCCGTCAGGCGTCCGCCGACGAGATAAGGACCGTCCGCGAGGCGCCGCTCAAGATCGTCGAGCGTGGCGAAGACCTGCGCGAACGCCTCCTCGTAAGCCGCCTGCGTCGTGGCGAATCCCGCCCGGTAGACGCCGTTGTTCAGCGCCGGATAGATCGCGTCGTTCAGCGCGTCGATCTCCGGCCGCAAGCCGGCCGGATAAAGGTCGACCGTGGGGTCGGCGAGCGCGCCGAAGCCGGAATTGAAGATCCGCAAAAGGTCGGCCGATTCGTTGTTGACGAGGGTCTTCTGTTCGCGATCCCAGAGCGCGGGGATGGTGGCGCGGCCGGTGAAATGCGGGTCGGCCCGCGTATAGATCTCGTGCAGGTGGGTCGCGCCGTTGACGTCGTCGACGCTCGTGGCGCCCGGATAGTCGCCGAAGCGCCAGCCTTCCTCGGTCATCGCGGGTTCGACGATCGAGACGGGCACGACGTCTTCGAGCCCCTTGAGCTTGCGGGCGATGAGGATGCGGGTCGCCCACGGGCAGATGAAGCCGGCGTAGAGGTGGTAGCGGCGGCGCTCGGCCTTGAATCCGCCGCTCCCCGTCGGGCCGGGCGCGCCGTCCGGCGTCACGAACGAGCGAAAGCTCGAGATCTGGCGGACGAAGCCGCCCTTGGCGTCGGTCCCCTGCACCGGGCGCCAGGCGGCGCTCCACTTGCCGTCAACCAGCATGGAAGCGCGCCCTCACTCGTCGTTGCTGGCGTTGAGGTCGTTCGCCGCGATCACGCCGGGCGGCGCGCCGGCGCGAAGGCGGACGCCCGCGCCGCCGTCGCCGTCGGCGGCGATGAAACGCACCCCAGCCGCCTCGTATGCGAGCCGCGCTTTCCTGAGCGCGCCGGCGTCGACGCCCGCAGCGCCGGTCTCGATCCGCTCGAGCGTCTCGACCGACAATCCGGCGGCTGCGGCAGTCTTCGCGAGCGGCCAGCCGAGGAGGGCGCGCGCTGCGCGCGCATGAGCCCCTGTCAAACCGTCCTGTCCGGAGACCATGACCCGCGGCTTACTCCGCCGCCGCAGCCGGCGCAGGCGCAGGCGCAGGCGTGGCGGCGGGCGCCGGGGTCGTCACGCGGATGGTGTCGCCGATCTTCTTGCGCATGAGCGCCGCTTCGCCCCCGGTCGTCGCGTGATAGAGCGAAAGCTGCTCGAACTCGTCGTCCTTCGGCGGCTCGATGGCGATGTCGGAATAGGAATAGCGATCCGGCGCCTTCAGGACCGCCTTGATGATCGACTGCGTCTTGAGGAAGAAGGTCAGATATTTCACCGCTTTCAAAGCGGTCCCGCCCCAGTAGCGGGGATAGAAGACGAGCGGCGATTCGAGCTTCCTGCCGCTCCGCCGGTCCTGCCGGTACTTCAGGCGGAAGGCGCCGCCTTCGAGCGGATGCACGCCCTCGTGGTCGATCATCAGCTTGAACCAGCCGATGGTGCTGAGAATCGCCTTCGGCCGGCCGTTCGGGATCTGCGCCGCGCGCCTCAGGATCGTGCGGATGTGGTCATAGCTGTAGAACGACTGCCAGGCGGCGCGATAGGCCTCCTCCCACTCGGCGTCGGTCATCTTCCCATGATGCGAGACGCGGTGGTTGAGGTCGTATTTGTTGATGTCCGGGTCCATCCACACGCCCTTCTTCAGAAGGGTCTTGTGGTCCTCGGAGCCCGGCAGGGGGGTCAGGAAGAAGAACTCGAGGATGTCGAGCGGCAATTCCTTCTTGATGATCTCGATATCGCGC
Organism: uncultured Alphaproteobacteria bacterium; assembly: GCA_963829505.1. Taxonomy (GTDB): domain Bacteria; phylum Pseudomonadota; class Alphaproteobacteria; order Rhizobiales; family Beijerinckiaceae; genus Roseiarcus. The sequence continues at coordinate 540,496 of CAWHIL010000002.1, read as the reverse complement.
AAGATCGATTCTTTGGTGTCGGCCGGGAAGCCGAGGATGTAGCCGGCGTAGGTCAGCGCGCCGTGCGCCCGCCACTTCTGCAGCATGATGCGGTATTCGGTGATCTTGTTCTGCCGCTTCTTGGCCGCGATCAGATTTTCCGGGTTGATGTTCTCGAGGCCAATGAAGACGCGCTTGGCGCCGGCCGCGGTCGCCTTCTCGATGAAATTCGGGATCTTGTGGCAGAGCGTGTCGACCTGGATGGTGAAGCCGACCTTGATGCCTTCCTTTTCCCGAAGCTCGATGACGCGGTCGAGCAGGATCTCCCAGTCGCTGTTGCGGGCGAAATTGTCGTCGGTGATGAAGAACCGGTCGATGCCCTGGGCGAGGTTCTCGCGGATGATCCGCTCGAGGTCGTCGGGGGTGCGAAAGCGGCTCTTGCGTCCCTGCACGTTGATGATGGTGCAGAACGAGCACTGGTAGGGACAGCCGCGCCCGAGGTCGATCGAGGAATAGGTGCCGGCGGTGCGCTCGACGTGCTTGCGCGGCAGGATCGGCGGCGGCTCGCCGTTCAGCGCCGGCAGCTTGTCCATGAAATTGTAGAGGGGCTTCAGCGTCCCGTTCCAGGCGTCGGTCAGGATCTCGTCGAGCCGCCTGTCCTCGGCCTCGCCGGCGAAGAGGGCGATCCCCATCGCCTGCGCTTCGATCAGTTCGGCCGGCGTCTCCGGCAGCATTGCGATGCAGCCCGAGACGTGGAAGCCGCCGATGGCGACCTGAAGGCCGGCGTCGCGAAACTGCCGGGCGAGGTCGAGGGCGCGCGGATATTGGTTCGACTGGACGCCGACGATGCCGACGAGCGACCGGCCGCCCTTCGCCTTGAGCTCGGCGATGATGCGGCTCGGGACGACGCGCCGGTTGGTCTCGTCGTAGGTTTCGATCTCGATGCCGACGTTCGCGCCGAGCGCCTCGCGCTTGCGGGCGTCGTCGGCGAGCGCGAACATGCAGGCAAGCGTGTTCGACGGCATCACCGACCGGAACCATTGGATCGGATAGCCGTCGTCGTCGTAATGGGTCGGCTTGATGAGAACGAACGTGAAAAGCGTATCGTTGGCGGACGTTATCGGCGCTTGCGCGGCCTTCGCCATGAGGAGCCTCGCCCCAATTTTGTTAAGGATTTCGCCGTCTAACACGGCGCCCGCTTTAGGGCAAACCCGGGAGGCGTGTCGTCGAGCGCGGTGCTCACGCCTCGGGAAACCGGCTTGCGCGAACCTCGTCCTGAGGAGGCCGCGAAGCGGCCGTCTCGAAGGACGATTCCAGGGCCCTCGATGGTCTCCACGAGCGTCCTTCGAGACGCCGCGCCATGCGCGGCTCCTCAGGACGAGGTCCGACGATTGTAGGACGGGGTCGATGACCCAGCGCCTATGGGTCGCTGACCCCGCGGCGCGCTCTCACCGAGCGCGCCTACAAGCGCCTCACATGGGCGGGACGGCGCCGTCCTTTCCGACCGCGAGGAACGCTGCGTCGATCGATCCGTCGCCCTCGGCGGGACCGCGGGCGACGATCGCGGCGCCGGGCTTGAGGTCCGTGCGCGACCCCGGCGCGACGGCGACGATCGGCGTCGACGGATCGATGAGGATCGTCTGCTGGCCGCCGTGATAGGTGACGGTCAGCCGCGGGCCTTTGACGTTGTCGACCCGCACATCGACATTGCCGTTGGTCATGGTGGCGCCGGGGGCGCGATCGTAGGGGCGGAACCCCTCGCCCGATCCGCGCATCGATTCAGGGAAAATGTGGACCTCGAGCGCCTTCTGCTCGCCGCTGTCGGTCGGCGTCGCCCCGACGCCGATGAACGCGCCCGGCTTGACGTCCGCGAGGCTCGCCGCCGCGACGAGGATGATCCTTGTGTCCTCACCGACGTGGATCTGCCGCGCCTCGCCCTCGGGCGTCTTGGCGGCGAGGCTCGCGCCGTCGGCCGAGACGCTTTCGATCGTCGCCCGGACGGCGGGCGGCCGGGCGGTCTCGGCGTGCGCGGCGACCGCGACAAGCAGGACGAGGGCGACAGCTCCGAGGCGCGCCAGACGCATGAGTCTCTCCGGTTGCGGTTCGCCGATTGTCGGCCGACCCTCGCGGGCGGCCGGACCCTCACCGCCCATCGTGGCCGTTCTGCGTCTCGATGCGGAACGGATGGGCCGGATAGACCCCGAGAATGCGCACCTCGCGCGAAAAGAAGGTCAATTCTTCGAGAGCGCGCGCGAGCGGCGGGTCCTCCGGATGCCCGTCGACGTCGGACAGGAATTGCGTCGCGGCGAATTCCCCCTCGACCATGTAGCTCTCGAGCTTGGTCATGTTGACGCCGTTGGTGGCGAAGCCGCCGAGCGCCTTGTAGAGCGCCGCCGGCACGTTGCGCACCCGGAAGATGAAAGTGGTGACGACCGGCCCGTTGGCCGCCGGCGCCCATTTCTCGGCCTTGGAGAGCACGACGAAGCGGGTGGTGTTGTGCGTCTCGTCCTCGACGTCGGCGGCGAGCGTGTCGAGGCCGTAGATCCGGCCGGCGAGACTCGTCGCCAGCGCCGCGCGGCTCTTGTCGCGCCATTCGGCGACTTCGCGCGCCGCGCCCGCGGTATCGCTCGCGACGACAGGCTTCACTTTCAGCCGGCGGATGATGTTGCGGCACTGTCCGAGCGCGTGGACGTGGCTGTGCACGCTCCGCAAATCCTCGATCCGCGCCCCGGGCGGCGCGAGAAGCTGGAAATGGATCGGCAGGAAGGTTTCGCCGACGATGTGAAGGCCCGAGGCCGGCAGGAGCGCGTGGATGTCGGCGACCCGGCCGGCGATCGAATTCTCGATCGGAATCATGGCGAGATCGGCCGACCCGTCGGAAAGCGCCGCGAAGGCGTCCTCGAAGGTCGCCGAGGCGAACGGCTCGAAGTCCGGGAAGTTTTCGACGCAGGCGATGTGCGAATTGGCCCCTGGTTCGCCCTGGTAGGCGATCGAACGCTTGCTCATGGCATCCCTGTTCTGCTTGCGATCATTGTCCGCGCCCGTTCGAGATCCGTTTCGGTATCGACGCCGAGCGGGACGGCGTCGACGACGGCGATGTCGATGCGCATGCCGGCTTCGAGCGCCCGAAGCTGCTCGAGGCGCTCGCGCCGTTCGAGCAGCGAGGGTTTCAGCGCCACGAACCGCGTCAGCGCCGCGCGGCGATAGGCGTAGAGCCCGATATGGTGCAGAAGCGCGCCCTCCCCCCAGGGGGCGCGGGCGCGGGTGAAATAAAGCGCCCTCAAGCGCCCGGGGGCGACCTCGGTCCCGACGGCCTTGACGACGTTCGGGTCGTCCTTCTCCTCGGCGCGCGTGATCGGCGCGGCGAGCGTCGCGATGTCGACGCTCCCGTCGTCGAGCGGCGCGAGGCAGGCTCTGACCGTCTTCCGCTCGATGGTCGGCAGATCGCCCTGGACGTTGACGATGGCGTCGTAGGCGCCGTCGGGATCGACCGCGCCGAGCGCCTCGAAGATGCGGTCGGACCCGGAAGCATGGTCGCTGCGCGTCATCACGGCCCGGCCGCCGGCGGCAGCGACCGCCTCCGCGATCCGGGGCTCGTCAGTCGCGACGACGACCGGGCCGACGTCGGCCTCGACCGCACGCCGCCAGACGTGGACGATCATCGGCGCGCCGGCGATGTCGAGGAGCGGCTTTCCCGGCAGGCGGGTAGAGCCCATGCGGGCGGGAATCAGGACGATGGCGTTCGGCATGGGCGTCGGGCATGAGCCAAATGGAGCGTGAAGCCTTGGGCGGCGGGCGGCTTATACGAGTTGCCAAGCGAGCGGCAAAGCGGCTAATCAACCCTCGCGTCCGGCCCCGTCCGGACGGGTTCGAGGCGAAGCGGACGAAGGGCCTTTGATGAGCGCGGCGGAATTCAATCGGGTGATGCTGGCCCTGCTCGGGGCTATCGTGTTCGTTGGCCTGATCATGGAATATACGAGCCTCGTGTTCACGCCGCAGGTCCTGAAGGTTCCGGGCTTTGCGCTGCCGGGAGGGGGTGAAGCGACCGCCGCAGCGCCCGCGCCGGCGGCTCCCAAGGCGGTCCCGCTGCCCGAGCTTTTCGCTCACGCCGACGTCAAGAAGGGCGAGGCGGACGTCAAGGTCTGCGCGACCTGCCATACTTTCGAGAAGGGCGGCGCCGCGAAGGTCGGCCCCAACCTCTATGGCGTGATCGGCCGACCCGTCGCCTCCGTGCCGGGCTTCGCCTATTCCGATTCGCTGAAAGCGGTCGGCGGCGACTGGACCTTCGACAAGCTGAACGCCTGGATCACCGATCCGAAAGCCCTGGCCTCGGCCACCAAGATGGCCTTCGCCGGCGAAAAGGACGCGCAGAAGCGGGCCGACATCCTCGATTATCTCGACGGCCTGTCGGAGCAGCCCGTCCCCCTGCCGAAGTGAGCGACGAGACGCGCCAAGCGTTGCGCCGCGCCTTGTCGGGCGGACGATGACCGGGCCGGGCGCCGCGCTCGCCATTGCGCGCGAGGCGGGCGACGAGGAGACAAGGAGCATTGTCGGGGAAGGCCTCGCCGCGCACAGCGCCTCCCTCGGCCTCCCCGGCGACTGGACGCCACGATGGATCCTCGGCCGCGACACGCAGGGCGCGATCCAGGCGGGCCTCCTCTACCTGACCGCGTTCGACTGGCTCTTCGTGCATCTTCTCTGGGTGGCGGAGGCCTACCGGAAACAGGGCCAAGGGTCCCGGCTTCTCAAGGAAGCGGAGGCGGCGGCTAAGGAAGCCGGCTGCGTCGGCGCCTATCTCGACACCTTCACCTTTCAGGCGCCCGACTTCTACCGCCGTCACGGCTATCGAGAATTCGGCCGCCTCGACGATTTTCCGCCCGGACACGCGCGCCTCTGGTTCGCCAAGCGTTTCGAGCCTGAGCCGCGCCCGCCGTCCTGAACATGGCTTGCCGCGCGCCGCGTTTCGGCGGATCGTAGCGGACCTACGAAATGGGAGGAACGCTCACGTGGATCTCGGCGTCACCGACAAAGTCCGCCCGCTCATCGCCGCCGTCCGCGCCATGGTGCGCGACGAGATCATGCCGGTGGAGGGCGAATACGAGGCCGAGATCGGCCGCGAGGGCGACCGCTTCAAGCCGACCAAACGCATGGGCGAGATTCTGGAGGGGCTGAAGGCCAAGGCGCGCGCCAAGGGCTTGTGGAACTTCTGGCTGACCGGCTCCGACAAGGGCTACGGCCTGACGACCGTCGAATACGCCTATCTCGCCGAGGAGATGGGCTGGTCGCTGATCGCCTCCGAGGTGTTCAACTGCTCGGCCCCCGACACCGGCAACATGGAGGTCGTCGAGCGCTTCGGCAGCGAGGCGCAGAAGGCGCGCTGGCTGCCCGATCTCCTCGAAGGGCGGACGCGCTCGGCCTATCTCATGACCGAACCTGGCGTCGCCTCGTCGGACGCGACCAATATCGCCATGGACGCCCGCCTCGAGGGCGACGAATGGGTGCTGAACGGCGAGAAATGGTGGTCGTCGGGCGCCGGCGACCCGCGCTGCTCGCTCTATGTCACGATGGCGGTGACCGACCCGGACGCCGACCGCCACGCCCGCCATTCGATGCTGCTCGTGCCCGCCGCAACGAAGGGCATCGAGATTTTGCGGGCGATGACGGTCTACGGTTCCGACGACGCGCCGCACGGCCACATGCACATCCGCTTCACCGACGTCCGCGCGCCCAAGGACGCGCTGGTGCTCGGCCGCGGCCGCGGCTTCGAGATCGCGCAAGGGAGGCTCGGGCCGGGGCGCATCCATCATTGCATGCGCGCCATCGGACAGGCGGAGCGGGCGCTCGAGGCGATGTGCCGGCGCTCGGCGAGCCGGACGGCGTTCGGGCAGAAGCTCGCCCGCCTCGGCGCCAATCCGGACATCATCGCCGAACAGCGGATGGCGATCGAGATGGCGCGGCTGCTCTGCCTCAAGGCGGCCTGGGCGATGGATACCGTCGGGGCGCGCGCCGCGGCGCCCCTCATTTCGCAGATCAAGGTGATCGCGCCGCGCGTCGCGCTCGAGACCATCGATCAGGCGGTGCAGATGCACGGCGGCGCGGGGGTGAGCCAGGACTTCCCGCTGGCGCGCATGTGGACGCAGGTGCGCACGCTGAGATTGGCCGACGGGCCGGACGCTGTGCATCGCCGGGTGATCGCCAAGGCCGAGATGAAGCGCTACTCGAACGAAGCGCCGCATTCGTGAGCGGGACGTTTCCGGACGACACGGGGGGCCTCGACGCCTGGGCGGGGGCGAACGTCGCAGGCTGGCGAGGCCCGAGCGTGGCCAAGAAATTCGCCACCGGCCAGTCGAACCCGACCTATCTGATCGAGACGCCGGCCGGGCAATTCGTGCTCAGGCGCAAGCCCTCGGGCAAACTCCTGAAGAGCGCGCACATGATCGAGCGCGAGTTCCGCGTCCTGAAGGCGGTCGAGAAGGCGGGCTTTCCGGCGCCCCGCGCGATTGCGCTCTGCGAGGACGAGAGCGTGATCGGCACGGCCTTCTATCTCATGGCGCATGTCGAGGGCCGCATCTTCTGGAACCCGGCGCTGCCCGACCTTCGCCGCGAGGAGCGGGCGTCGGTCTTCGATGCTATGAACGAGGGCCTCGCCGAACTGCACGCGATCGACGTCGCCGCCGTCGGCCTTTCCGACTTCGGCAAGCCTGGCTCCTATTTCGCCCGTCAATTGCAGCGCTGGACGGAGCAGTACCGGGCGAGCGAGACGGACCGGATCGAGGCGATGGAGCGGCTCGTCGCCTGGCTCGCGGCCAATGTCCCGGCCGACGACGGGCGTGTGTCGCTGGTGCACGGCGACTGGCGGATCGACAACATGATCTTCGACGCCCGCGCCCCGCGGCTTCTCGCCGTGCTCGACTGGGAGCTTTCGACGCTCGGCCACCCATTCGCCGACCTCGCCTATCAGTGCATGTACTGGCGGATGCCGAACGCCTGGAACGGTCTCGCCGGGGTCGACCGGAAGGCCGAGGGCCTGCCGCGCGAGACGGAATATGTCGCGGCCTATTGCCGGCGGGCCGGGCTCGACGGCGTTCCGGACTGGACCTTCCTCATCGCCTTCAGCTTCTTCCGCATCGCGGCGATCGCGCAAGGGGTGTACAAGCGGGCGCTCGACGGCAACGCCTCGAACCCGGAGCGGGCGCGCCAATACGGCAAGAACGTGCCGGTGATGGCGGAACTGGCGATGGACGAGGTCGAGGGCCGGGCCTGAGGCCCGCTCGCGCAACAGGCGGCCGGGCGCGAGGGGGCATGGACGGGGGCGTTCGGCTTGCCGCCCACGGCGCGCCATGCTAAGCGCCGCGCGACTGCGCTAAAGCGAGGCGTTTCGGGCTTCGCGTAGCGGCCACGGAGAGGTGGCAGAGTGGTCGATCGCGCCGCACTCGAAATGCGGAGTACGTGCAAGCGTACCGGGGGTTCGAATCCCTCCTCTCCGCCAACTCTACGCTGAAGCCACCCGACCGATTTTGGCCAATCTCACGATCGGGCGGACCTGCAGCGGCGATATTATCGCTTGACAGACCTAGGAAACTGGCGATATTATCGCTCGTGAAAACGGTCATCCTGACGCTGAGCGCTGCGAAGGATCTCGATGCCCTTCCCCGAGAGGCTCGTGAGCAGGTGGAATCCGGGCTCCACCGCTATGCCATGACGGGTCGAGGCGACGTGAAGGCCCTTCAGGGTCGCGACGGCTTCCGGCTCCGTATCGGCGGCTATCGCGTGATCTTCGATGAGGATGCGACCACGATTCTGGCGGTCTACATCGGTCGCCGAGCCGCGACGACTTACAGGAGGAGCTAAGACTATGAGCGCGCCACAGATCATTCGCAGTCCCAGCGGCGAAGAACTGGTCGTGCTGCCTCGGGCCGACTATGAAGCGCTCCTCGAACGCGCCGACAATGGGGCTGAGGAGGCCGATGACGTCGCCATCTATGATGCTCGGAAGGCCGAGTTGGCCGCCGGCGGCGGCGTACTGCCGCCGGAGGTTGGTGCTGCAATTCTTCGAGGCGACAGCCGGCTGAAAGCCATTCGGAAGTGGCGCGACGAAACGCAACTCCATTTGGAGTTCAAAACAGGGATCGGTCAGGGCTATCTGTCCGATCTGGAAAGCGGGCGCCGCACCGGAACTCCTGAGACGATCGCAAAGCTCGCGGAGGCTTTGAACGTGCCAGTGGAATGGCTTTCGTAGACCTTGTCGCTGGCGGCTCAAGGGCCATGGCGGAGACGTAGTGCTCATCATGGCCGGCCTTGGCCCGCCAATGCCGGATTGTCATCGTTGAGTGATTTGAGCGGCAGGGGTCTCGCCCCGGGACCTGCCGTCGACAGCCTCAGGGAGCCGCTACTTCCCCTTCGTGTCGATCTGGTGCCCCTAGCCGGAATCGAACCAGCACTCCTTGCGGAATCCGATTTTGAGTCGGACGCGTCTACCAGTTCCGCCATAGGGGCCCGCAATCGTAAAGCGGACGCCTGCTATAAGCCGCGCCCCGCTCGAGGGTCAACCGCCCGCAAATGCCCTTGCGTGGACAGTCGCCGGCGAAGCGCGTAAGGGTCCCCGCGAGAAGCGCGTCACGCCGCAAGCAGGGGTTCCTGAATGTCCGATACGCTCTTCGCTCGCGTCGCGGCGCTCGCGGAAAGCCGATACGCGGAAGCCTCGCTCGCCGCGGTCGCCTTCGCCGAGAGCTCGTTCTTTCCGATCCCGCCCGACGTGCTGCTTGCGCCGATGGCGCTCGCCCGGCCTGAGAGGGCGTGGCGCTTCGCGCTGGTCGCGACGGTCGCCTCGGTGCTCGGCGGCATGCTCGGCTATGCGATCGGCGCGCTCCTCTACGACACGGTCGGGCAGTGGCTCATCAACGCCTACGGCTACGGGGCCCGGATGGACGCCTTGAAGGCGACCTACGCCGAGTGGGGCTGGCTCGTCATTCTCGTCAAGGGCGCAACGCCTATCCCTTTCAAGCTCGTCACCATCACGAGCGGGCTGCTCGGCTACAGCTTTCCCCTGTTCGTCGCGCTCTGCGTGCTCACGAGGGGCGTTCGGTTCTTCATGGTCGCCGGCGCGGTCAACTTGTTCGGGGAACCCCTCAGACATGCGATGGAGCGCAATTTCGCCGCCGTGCTCGGCGCGTTCCTCGCCCTGGTGATCGTCGGCTTCGTGATCGCCATCAAGGTCTTGTGATGAACGCGATCGGCCTCGCGCTGCCGCCCTCTCAGATCGGGCGCGCGCTCGCGATCCTTGTCGCAGCGGCGGCGACGCTCGTCGCCGTGTGGACGTTCGAGTTCTACGGCATCACGCCCTGCGAGCTCTGCCACGCCGAGCGCTACGCCTTCTATGCCGGCGCGCCGCTTGCGGCGCTCGCAGCCTATCTCGCCAGCCGCTCGATGCATGGCGCGGCGCGGGCGCTCTTCGTCCTGCTGGCGCTCGTCTTTCTCGCCAACGCCGGGCTCGCGATCTACCATGTCGGCGTCGAGCAGCACTGGTGGGCGGGCCCGACCGCCTGCACGGGCTCGCTTTCGGGACCCGTCGACGTCAACGACCTCATGAAGTCGCTGAACGCGACGCGCGTCGTTCGCTGCGACGAAGTGCAGTTGCGCATCCTCGGTCTTTCGCTCGCCGGCTGGAATGCGATCCTGAGCGCCGCGCTCGCAATCTACGCTGGCCTCGCGGCGACGCTCAGGCGCTGACCGCGCGCATTTCGCGAAGGACCGGCATCCCCTTCTTCGCCGCGCGCTTCAGCGGTGGAGCGGTCGGCGCGTCGAGAGCGAGCGGACCGGCGCTCCTGCTGCTGCGAGAATCTTCCGGTACTCGTCACGCTTCTCGTGGATCGAGGCGATCACCAGCCCCATCGGCACGCCGAGGTCGACCAGCGTCGCCTCGGCGAGTTGCAGGCTCGCCTCGATCGTCTCCGGCGCGGCGTCGGTGACGCCAAGGTCGTAGAGCTTGCGCGCGTGATCGGCGTCGCGGGCGCGGGCGACGAGGGTCACGTCGCTCCTCAGCCGGCGCGTGGTCTCGACCACGGCTTCGTTGGCGACCGGCGAATCCATCGTCACCACCACCGCGCGCGCCGCCTCGACGCCGCAGCGGCGCAGATATTCGGGGCGCGAGGCGTCCCCATAATAGACAGGCTTGCCGGCCTCGCGGCCGCGGGCGGCGACGCGCGGGTCGGAGTCCACCGCGATGAACGGGATCTTGTGGACGTCGAGCATGTCGCCGATCAGCGCGCCGACCCGGCCATAGCCGGCGATGATGACGCGCGGCTCGTCCCCCTCGGGAGGCGGCTCCGCGTCTTCCAGATCGGGGCGCGTCCTCACAAGCGGGTCGATCAGGGCGCCGGCGCGCGCAAGCGCCGGAATGGCGAACATCGAGATGGCGACCGAGGTCAGGAGGGTCGTCGAGAGCGTTCGGTCGATCAGGCCGCCGGCGAGCGCCGCGCCGATCATGACGAAGCCGAATTCGCCGCCAGGCCCCAGGAGAAGCGACATTTCTCCGGCCGGGCGCGTCGGGATGCCGAAGGCGCGCGCGAGACCGAACAAGATGACGCCCTTTGCGGCGACGAGCGCCGCGGCGAGACCGAGAATCAGCCCGGGCCTTGCAAGGATCAGCGCCGGATCGACGCCGGCGCCGACCGACACGAAGTAGAGGCCGAGCAGCAGCCCCCTGAACGGCTCGATCGTCACCTCGATCTCGCGGCGATATTCCGTCTCCGCGAGCAGGAGCCCGGCCACGAAGGCGCCGAGCGCCATCGAAAGGTGGCTCGCGGCGGCGAGCAAACCGTCGCCGAGCACGACCAGAAGGCAGGCGGCCATGAAGAACTCGGCGCTTCTGGTCTCGGCGACGAAGTGGAAGAAGGGACGCAACGCAAGCCGCCCGAACACGATCAGGGCCGCCAGCGCCAGGGCGGCCGGCGCGAGCGTCTCAAGGAGCGCAAAGCCTGCGCCGCGTCCAGGCGTCGATACGGCGCTCGCCATGACGAGCAGCGGCGCGACCGCGAGATCCTGGAACAAGAGCACCGCAAAGCTCGCTCGCCCGACCGCCGCGCCGAGCCGCTTTTCCTCGATGAGGACCGGAATGACGATCGCGGTCGACGACATGGCGAGGGCGGCGCCGACGATCAGCGCCGAGGGCGCCGCAAGCCCGAGAGCGTAGGCCGCGACGGCCAGCGCAAGGCTCGTGAGCACGACCTGACCGAGGCCAAGACCGAACACCAGCCGCCGCATGCGGCGGATGCGCTCGAACGACAATTCGAGGCCCATCGTGAAAAGCAGCGTCACGACGCCGAAGGCGGCGATCCTGTCGATCGTCTCGACGTTGTTGATCGCGACCGCGCCGAGCCACGGCGCCTTTCCCACGAGCGATCCGAGCCCATAGGGTCCGAGCGCGACGCCGGCAAGAAGATAGCCGAGGACCGGGCTGACCCGCAGGCGGAAGAACAGCGGCGCGACGACGCCCGCCGTCGCCAGGAACAGCAACGCCTCTCTATAGAGGGAAAAGTCCGTCGTATCGTTCAAGAGCGTCCGCCAGCGCTTGTCGACAAAGCTTAGTCGATTTCAGCGCCAGCGCGATCGTTTGCGAGTCTCAGCGTCCCGCGCCGGCCGCGCGCGACTTACTCGGGCCCGACTAGGCGGCCTTGGCTTCCGGCTGAGCTTCGGCGCGCTTCTTCACGACCTCGCGCTTGAGGTTCAGGGCGCCTTCGGACAATTCCGCGTCGCGCGCCTTGACAAGGAAATTGTCGAGCCCGCCACGGTGCTCGACGGACCGGAGCGCGGCCGCGCTGACCCGCAAACGAACCGACCGCTCGAGCGCGTCGGAAATGAGGGTGATCTGGACCAGATTCGGCAAGAACCGGGTGCGGGTCTTGCGGTTCGAGTGGCTGACCTTGTTGCCGTACTGGACGGCCTTGCCCGTCAGCTCGCAGCGCCGTGACATTTGGGCGATCCTTCGAAAACGTGGAGCACGGGGCCTCGTCAAACGAAAAACGGGCCGCTTCGATCAGAAGACGTCCCGCCGTCAGCCGGCCCTGGCCTATGAACGCGGGTCTATAAAATAGCCGCTCATTTGCGTCAAGTTGTGCGGTTCGCGAACTTCTGGCAAGGCGTGTGGGAAGATGACGCCGCTTGCCGACCTCGCCCCGAACGATCGGGCCCCGGGCGCCGTCGCCCGCCTCGAGGCGCTCCGCGCCTCGATCGCCCGGCGCGCCCGCGACTGCGGCCGATCGCCCGAGGAGGTGAAGCTCGTCGCCGTCTCGAAGACATTTTCGGCCGACGAAATATGGCCGACGATCGCGATTGCAGGCCAGACGGCCTTCGGCGAGAACCGGGTGCAGGAGGCGATGCCGAAGTGGCGGGACCTACGCGCGCGCGCAAGCAGCGCCGGCAAGACGATCGACCTTCACCTCATCGGGCCGCTGCAAAGCAACAAGGCGCGCGACGCGGTCGAATGTTTCGACGTCATCGAGACCGTCGACCGGGAGAAGATCGCCGCCGCGCTCGCCCGCGAGATTCAACGGCTCGGCAGGAGTCCGCGCCTCTATGTCGAGATCAACACCGGCGCCGAGCCGCAGAAGGCGGGGGTCCTGCCGGACGAGGCCGACGCGTTCATTGCGTCGTGCCGAGCCTCTTATGGTCTCGAAATCGACGGGCTGATGGCCATTCCTCCCGCCGGCGAGCAGGCCTCGCCCCATTTCGCGCTCATCAAGGTCATCGCCCGGCGCAACGGCCTCAAGGAATTGTCCATGGGCATGAGCGCCGACTGGCCGCTCGCGGTGCAGCTTGGCGCGACCGAGATCAGGGTCGGCAGCGCCATCTTCGGAACGCGCGCGGCGCCATAAAGCGCGCGGCGAAAAAGTGGATGCCGGTTTTTCGCCAGAAGCGCGCGGAAATCAAAAAAGCTGGAGTGTTCGGCGAACGTTCCAGCGCCCGCCTCGCCCTCTTCGCCCAGTGAAGGATTACATGGCGATTTTGATCTTCGTCCTCAGTTTCGTCCTGCTCGTCGCCGGCCTTGCCGGCGCATACTTGAGCATCGACCTCGTTCCGACCGAACCCGGCCTCTTCTACGCCTTCGCTGGCGCGGTCGCCGTCGTCGGCGCGATCCTCGCCTTCGCGCTCGGCATTCTGAGCGTTCGGGTCGGCCGGTTGACCCGAGCCTCGAACGAGCTTCTGGCCTCGCGCGACATTCCCGGGGTCGTCCGGCAGGCTCTCGCGGCCGCGCGGCCCGTCGAGGCCCATGACGTCGAGCCGGGGCTGGCGCCCGAAGCGCCCGCGCCGGAAGCGATCGAGGCCGAGGCGGCGCAGGAAGCCGAAACTCCGCCTCAAGGGGCGAGCCCGGCCGAAGTCGAAGCCCGGCCCGAGCCCCTGGCCGAAACGGAGGAGGCGGCCAGGGCGGCTGAGGCGTCAGGCGAGGTTGACGACCTGGAAGCGCCGCTGCCTCACGAGGAGAGCGAGCCTGCCGTCGAGGCCGAGGCGCCCGCGAGCCCGCCGACCCGGATCGGCCGATACTCCTCCGCCGGCGCCAACTATACGATTTTCTCCGACGGCTCGATCGAGGCCGAGACCGAAGAGGGCTCTTTCACGTTTGCCTCGATGGGAGACTTCAAGCAGTTCCTGAACGATCGCGGCTGATGCGGGACCTTGCGAGCCGAACGGCAAAGCGCGCGTTCCTCGCGCCTCAGAGCGACAGGCCCGCCCTCGCCGCGAGCGCCTTCAGCGAGGCGTGCGGACGTGCGCCGAGATGCTGGATGATCTCGGCGGCGGCGAGCGCCCCGAGGCGCCCGCACGTCGTCATGTCGCGCCCGCGGGCGAGGCCGGCGAGAAACCCCGCCGCAAACATGTCTCCCGCGCCGGTCGTGTCGACGAGCCGCTCGATCGGGAAAGCCGGCGCCTCCCATGTGCCCTCGCCTTCGACCACGACGCAGCCCTTTTCCGAACGGGTGACGACGCCGAGCACGCCTTCGGCGCGGAGCGCATCCAGCGCCTCGCCGAAGTGCGGCGTTTCGTAGAGGGAGAGCAGTTCGTCGGTGTTGGCGAAGAGCGTGTCGACAGTCTTGGAACGCATCAGATCGATGAATTCGCCGCGAAAGCGGTCGACGCAAAACGAATTGGACAGCGTCAGCGCGACGCGGCGCCCTGCCGCGTGCGCGACCGCCCCGGCCTTCTGGAAGGCGGACTTCGCGGCGGGCCGGTCCCACATGTAGCCTTCGAGGTAGACGACCTTCGCCGCGCGGACCTGGTCCTCGTCGACGTCGGGCGGCGCGAGATAGGTGCTCGCGCCGAGAAACGTGTTCATCGTGCGCTCGCCGTCGGGCGTGACATAGACGAAGCAGCGGCCCGTCGCCGGCCCGTGCGCCGCCGGGTCCGTCTTGAACGTCACGCCGGTCGAACGGATGTCGGCGATGAAGACCTCGCCGAGCGGATCGCGCTTGACCTTGCCGATGTAGGCGGCCGGGACGCCGAGCGAGGCGACGCCGACAATCGTGTTGGCGGCCGATCCGCCCGAGACGACGACAGGGTCGACGCGCGCGGCATAGAGGGTTTCGGCGCGATCCTCGTCGATCAGGGTCATCGCGCCCTTCGCCATGTCCTGCGCGTCGAGCCAGGCGTCGTCGGCGTGGGCCAGGATGTCGACCAGCGAATTGCCCAGGCCAAGCACCTCGATCATCGCCCCCGTCTCCATGTTCATCTCGACGCGGCCTTTCGCATCGCCGGTCGGCGGGGTCAACCGAGCGTCTTTCCAAAGGCGGCGCGAGCCTACGCCCGCGGATGCGCGGACTTGTAGGCCGCGAGCAGGCGGGCGCTGTCGACGCCCGTGTAGACCTGGGTCGTGGAGAGCGAGGCGTGGCCGAGCAGGTCCTGGATGGTGCGCAGATCGCCGCCGCGCGCAAGGAGATGCGTCGCAAACGAGTGGCGCAGCGCGTGCGGCGTTGCGGTGTCGGGCAGGCCGAGGGCGCCGCGCATCCGCTCCATCGCAAGTTGCACGATGCGCGGCGACAGGGGGCCGCCCTTGGCGCCGACGAAGAGCGGGCCGTCCGGCTTCAGGGCGTAGGGGAGAAGCGCCAGATAGTCCTCGACCGCCTTGCGCACCGGGGCGATGACGGGCGCGGAGCGCGTCTTGCCGCCCTTGCCGAGGACCGTCACCGCTTCGATCGTCCCAATCGGCGCGTCGGCGCGCGTCAGCGACAGCGCTTCGGAAATACGCAGGCCAGCCCCATAGCAGAGCGAGAGCACCGCGGCGTCGCGCGCGAGCACCCATGGATCGCGGGCTTCGCCGGCGCGCGGCGCGGTCGTCGCCACGGCGCGCGCGTCGACCGGGGCGAGCGGCCGGGGCAGGCGGCGCGCGGCCTTGGGCGCGCGAACGGCGCCGAGCGCCGACGTCGTCGCGCCGGTTTCGCGCGCAATCGCGCGCCCGAGCGAGCGCAGCGCCGAGAGCGCCCGCTGCAGCGAGCGTGGGTCGATGCCGTCCGCCCGCCGACGGGCGAGATAGGCCCGCAGGTCCGCCGGCGCGCAGGCGGCGAAGTCGGCGACCGACGGCGGCGCGCCAAGCCGCCCGGCGAGAAAGCCGAGGAATTGCCGTGCGTCGCGGCCGTAGGCTTCGATGGTCAGGGGCGCCAGCTTGCGCTCGTTCGCCAGCATGCGAAGCCACGTCGCGCAAGCGCGCGCGAGGTCGGGCGCGGCGGACAAGGCGGCGAGATCGTCCGGGAGGTTGGGCGCCGTCATGGGCGCCACGTTGAGGGCATTGGGTTAAGAGGTTGTTTCAGCTCTCTTGGGGACGTTGACAAGTTCGACCCATCCCCGAACATTGCCGCTTGTCGTTTTGAGCCAGGAGATCGCCCCATGAGGTTACTGGCCATTGTCGGGGCGCTTGCGATCCTGATCGGGATCGGCGCGGCGATCTTCTTCTTCGGCGGCTTCTTCGACGTCGCGGAGAACGTTCCGAACCCCGCGCCCGTCGACTGGGCGCTCGCCAACGTCCGCGCCGCCTCCGTCGCCCGCCATGCGGCCGAAGCCCCGCCCGCGCCCGGCGCCCTCGCCGATCCGGCGACCATCAAGGCAGGGGCGCGGGCCTACGCGACGATCGGCTGCGTCCATTGCCACGGCGGGCCTCCCGACGCGAACTGGTCCAAGTTCTCGGAAGGCCTCATGCCCGTGCCGGCGGATCTCAAGGAACTGGCGAAGACGCGCACGCCGGCCGAGCTCTTCTGGGCGATCAAGGGCGGCATCAAGTTCACCGGCATGCCGAGCTTCGGCCTCGCGGGCGCGCCGGACGACCAGCTCTGGTCGATCGTCGCCTTCATCAAGAACCTGCCGTCCACGTCGGACGCCGACTACAAGGAGTGGACGGCGACGCAGTAGCTCGCTCGCAGGGCGAGGCGTTTTTGCAATTGACCGGTCAGAATCATGGTCGACTTTCTCGAGTACCAGGCGTTCGAGGCCAAGGCGAAATTCGCCGAGCTTCTCGATCAGGTCGAGCGCGGCGGGACGGTTCGCATTTCCCGCCACGGCAGGACGATCGCGCGAATCGTGCCTGAAGGCGAGGCCCGGCGCATGGAGGCGGCCGAGGCGCTCAAGCGGCTGAGGGCGTTGCGGGAAACCGTTGGCAAGGCTCCTCGGGCCGAGGTGCTCGCGAGCGTTCGCGAAGGTCTTGAATATTGAGCGGCCTTGTCGTCGACGCGTCTGTCCTCGCAACCTGGTTTTTTGCAGACGAAGAGGACGTGCGGATCGACCAGGCCATCGAGGCTGTCGCCTTGGGCGAAGCCTGCGCGGCTCCGCTCGCCACGCTCGACGGCGCGCTCAGGCACGCCGCCATCGCCGAAGGGGTCGCCCGCTTCGGCGCATAGCGGCCTACCCCAGCAGGTCCTGCAGATGCGCGATCAGCGGGGCGTCGGCCGGCGGCATCGGGTAGCTCCGCATGTCCTTCGGCTTCACCCACTTCAGCGCCTGCCCGTCGAGCGGCCGCACGAAGCCCTCCCATTTGCGGCAGACGTAGAGCGGCATCAGGAGATGGAAGTCGTCGTAGGCGTGGCTCGCGAAGGTCAGCGGCGCGAGGCAGGCGGCCTTGACCTCGATCCCGAGTTCTTCCTTCAGTTCGCGAATGAGCGCGTCCTCGGGCCGCTCGCCCACGTCGACCTTGCCGCCCGGGAATTCCCACAGGCCCTCGAGCTGCTTGCCCTTGGGGCGCTGCGCCAGAAGCACGCGGCCGTCGGCGTCGACGAGCGCCGCCGCGACCACGAGCAGGAGCTTCACGAGCGCAGTCTCACGAACGATAGTCGCCGTTGATCGCGACATATTCCTTGGTGAGGTCGCAGGTCCACACCGTGGCGCGGCCGCGTCCGATGCCGAGATCGGCGGTGATCTTGATGTCCGGCTTCTTCATGTAGGCGGTGGTTTGCGCTTCGTCGTAGGAGGGATCGCGGAGCCCGTTGTGGGCGACGCGGATCTTGCCGAACCAGATGTCGAGCTTGTCGCGCTCGGCCTTCTCGCCCGCCTTGCCGACCGCCATCACGACGCGCCCCCAGTTGGCGTCCTCGCCGCCGACCGCCGTCTTGACGAGCGGGGAATTGGCGATCGACATGGCGATCCGCTTGGCGGCCTTGCGGGTCGCCGCGCCTTCGACGCTGACCTCGATGAACTTGCGCGCGCCCTCGCCGTCGCGCACCACCTGATGGGCGAGCGATCGGAGCAGCTTGTCGAGCGCCCGGCGGAAGGGGGCGAGGCGCTCGTCGGCCGCGTCCTCGATCCACGGGGCCGAGCGGGCGGCGCCGGTGGCGAACAGCATCAGCGTGTCGGACGTCGAGGTGTCGCTGTCGACCGTGATCGCGTTGAACGAGCGCTCGACCGACTTCGACAGCATCGCCTGCAACGCAGCGGACGCGATCGGCGCGTCGGTGAAGACATAGGAGAGCATGGTGGCCATGTCGGGCGCGATCATGCCGGCCCCCTTGGCGATCCCGTTCAGGGTGACGATCGTGTCGCCGAGCGGCGCGAAAGCGGTCGCGACCTTGGGATAGGTGTCGGTCGTCATGATCGCCCTGGCGGCGTCCATGAGCTTGTCCTCGCGCGCGTTTCCGGCAAGCTCCTTCAGGGCGCGAGTGATCCGCGTCCCGTCGAGGGGCTCGCCGATGACGCCGGTCGACGCCATGAAGACCTCGGCAGGCGCGCAGCCGATCGTCTTGGCGACCGCGTCGCCGACGAGGGTCACCGCCTCGATCCCCTTGTGTCCGGTGAAGGCGTTGGCGTTGCCCGAGTTCACGACGAGCGCCCGGGCCTTGCCGCCCTTGAGCTTGTCCCGGCACCAGTCGACCGGCGCCGAGGGGCATTTCGAGCGCGTGAAGACGCCGGCGACGGTGGCCGTTTCGTCGAACAGCGCCATCATCACGTCCGTGCGCTCCGCGTAGCGGACGCCGGCCGCCGCGGTGGCGAAGCGCACGCCGGCGATCGGCGGCAGAGTGGGGAAGGTTTTTGGCGCGAGCGGAGAAAGCGCGGCGGGGGCCATGGGACCCTATCCTCGTGCTGCAAGGGGGAGGCAAGCAGACGAAGAGCGCCGCCCCCCCGGCGCTTTTCGTTTCAGGAAAAAGTGTTCAGTTCTTCGGCTTGTCGGCGTCCGGCGAGACGGCGCCGGCGGGCGCCGAGGGAGCGGGAGAGGCCGGACTTGCGCTCTCCGCCACCGGCTTGCCGTCGGCGTCGAAATACTGGATCTTCGCCGCCGAGTGGAGCGCTGCGACCTCTTCGCTTTCGGCCTTCTGGGCGACGTATCGGCTCGCCTGATCGCGGAGCTGCTCGAAAGGCGGAAACGTCTTTTCGCGGGTGTCCTCGATCTTGATGATGTGCCAGCCGAACTGGGTCTTCACCGGATCGGAAATCTCGCCCTTCTTGAGCTTGAAGGCGGCGTCGGAGAATTCCGGCACCATGCGGTCCTTGGTGAACCAGCCGAGGTCTCCGCCGTCGCCGGCGGAATCCTTGGAGAGTTCGTTGGCCACCTTGGCGAAATCCTCGCCACCCTTGACCCGGGCGAGCGCCGCCTTCGCCTCGTCCTCGCTCGGCAGCAGGATATGCCGGGCGTGGATCTCCTCCTGCGGCGGTTCGGCCTTGGCGGCCTCGTCGTAGGCCTTGCGCTCGTTCTCTTCGGTGGTCGCGGCCTTGGCGACCGAGCCCAGAAGCTCCTCCATCGCCAGTTTGTCGCGGTAGTAGGCGAGCTTCTTGGCGAAGTCCGGGCTCTGATCCAGTTTCTCGGAAACCGCCTTCCTGGCGGCGAGCCGGAGATCGATCAGATAGTCGAGCACGTATTTCTGCCGCTGGGCGCCCTCGAGTTTCTGCGGCAGGCCGGGCCCGATGTCGGCAAGAGCGACGGCGTAGTCGTCCTCGGTGATCGGCTGGCCGTCGACGGTCGCGAGCACCTTGGGCTCGGCCAGGGCCGTGTCGGCCAGGGCGAAAACGGCGCCGGCTCCGAGCGCCAGGGCGACGGCTGTCGAGCGCAGGCGCACGGGTAGGGTATAGGTCATCGAGGCTCCTTAAGGGTCGCGCCCCGGATCGACGTCGGCGCCGCGGGCGGAGGCGCTATAAGGCCATTTCGGCGAATTTGCGAGGGGCATTCCCCGTAAATCCGAGGTCCGGACGCGGGCGTCGCCTGTCTCCGGCGTCCGCCTCGCCGCAAGGGTGTTGACGTTTCGGCGCGCGCTCTTTATATCGTCGCCATCCCGAATGCGTTCTGGGTCCCGGCGCCATTGCGTGCGCATGGGACCTTTTGCGTTTTCGCAAAACGCTGCTCGGCAAGGGCCGGCCTCCACCGGACGTCGAGATGAACCTGTCCTCGAACGTGCTCCTTGAGCGAGCGCCCCAGGGGATACTCACATGGAGATTGAGAGCGTATGGCTCGTATCGCAGGCGTCAATATCCCAACCAACAAGCGCGTCGTGATCGCGCTTCAGTACATTCACGGCATCGGTCCCAAGAAGGCCGAAGAGATTTGCGAAAAGGTTCACATTCCTGCCGAGCGCCGGGTGTTCCAGCTTTCCGACTCGGAAGTGCTGCAGATTCGCGAGGCGATCGACCGCGACTATGTGGTCGAGGGCGATCTCAGGCGCGAGGTGGCGATCAACATCAAGCGGCTCATGGACCTCGGGGCGTATCGCGGGCTTCGGCATCGCAAGCAGCTTCCTGTCCGCGGGCAGCGCACGCACACGAACGCGCGCACCCGCAAGGGCAAGGCCAAGCCCATCGCCGGCAAGAAGAAGTGACCGTTTTCCGTTTCCACGTCTCGCGCAAGCGCGCTTGAAGGGCTTGAATCCATGGCAAAAGAGGCAACTCGCGTCCGACGCCGCGAACGCAAGAACATCGCGACCGGCGTCGCCCACGTCAATTCGACGTTCAACAACACGATGATCACCATCACCGACGCCCAGGGCAACACGATCTCCTGGTCGTCGGCTGGCACGATGGGCTTCAAGGGATCGCGCAAGTCGACTCCCTTCGCCGCCCAGATGGCCGCCGAGGACGCCGTCCGCAAGGCGTCCGAGCACGGCATGCGCACCCTCGAGGTCGAGGTTTCCGGTCCTGGATCGGGACGCGAATTGGCGCTGCGCGCCATCCAGGCCGCCGGCTTCACCGTCACCTCAATTCGCGACGTGACGCCGATCCCTCACAACGGCTGCCGTCCGCGCAAGCGGCGCCGCGTCTGATTTTTCAAGGCGGGCCGGCCGTTCTTTACGGTCGGCGCGCGATGAGGCCGCCCGGCGTCGCCGCCGCGGCTTTCGCATCCTTCGAATGGAGGCGTTCGTCCCGTGATCCAGAAGAACTGGCAAGAACTGATCAAGCCGAAGAAGCTCGAAGTGAGCCCGGGCGACGACACCCGCCGCGTGGCGACGGTCGTCGCCGAGCCGCTTGAGCGCGGCTTCGGCCAGACGCTCGGCAACTCGCTGCGCCGCGTGCTTCTGTCGTCGCTTCAGGGCGCAGCGATCACTTCGATCCACATTGACGGAGTGCTGCACGAGTTCTCGTCGATCCCCGGCGTTCGCGAGGACGTCGTCGACATCGTGCTCAACGTCAAGGACATCGCCGTCAAGATGCAGGGCGAGGGCGTCAAGCGCCTCGTTCTGAAGCGCAAGGGACCCGGGCCCGTCACCGCGGGCGACATCCAGACGACCGGCGACATCCAGGTCCTCAATCCGGGCCTCGTCATCTGCAATCTCGACGAAGGCGCGGACCTTCGCATCGAGTTCACGGTGACGGCCGGCAAGGGTTACGTGCCCGCCGACCGCAACCGCGCCGAGGATTCGCCGATCGGCCTCCTGCCGATCGACAGCCTGTTCTCGCCGGTGCGCAAGGTCAGCTACCGCGTCGAGGCCACCCGTGAGGGGCAGGACCTCGACAAGGACAAGCTGACGATGACCATCGAGACCAACGGCGCGATCACGCCGGAGGACGCGCTCGCCTATGCGGCGCGCATCCTGCAGGATCAGCTCGCCGTGTTCGTGACCTTCGAGGAGCCTCGCCGCGAGGAGGCCGCGCATGCGATTCCCGAACTCGCGTTCAATCCGGCCCTTCTCAAGAAGGTCGACGAGCTCGAGCTTTCGGTCCGCTCGGCCAACTGCCTCAAGAACGACAACATCACCTACATCGGCGATCTCATCCAGAAGACCGAGGGCGAGATGCTGCGGACGCCGAACTTCGGCCGCAAGTCGCTGAACGAGATCAAGGAAGTGCTGGCGCAGATGGGTCTTCACCTCGGCATGGAGGTGCAGGGCTGGCCGCCGGACAACATCGACGATCTCGCCAAGCGGTTCGAGGAGCACTACTGACGCGCGAATAGCGAATAGGGTCGAGCTTTCTCTACTCGCCATTCGCTATCTCGCCACTCGCCATAAAGAGCGGCCGTTCCTTGGCACGGCGGCCGCAGACCCGATAAAGGAGACACGCCATGTATCACGGACGCGCGAAGCGCAGGTTCAACCGCACTTCCGAACATCGCGAGGCGATGTTCGCCAACATGGCCCAGGCGCTCATCAAGCACGAGCAGATCACGACGACGCTGCCGAAGGCGAAGGATCTTCGCCCGGTGGTCGAGAAGCTCGTCACGCTCGGCAAGCGCGGCGACCTGCACGCCCGACGCATCGCGATCTCGAGGCTTCGCGACGCCGAGCTCGTCAGGAAGCTCATCGACGTCATCGGCCCGCGCTACAAGGACCGCCACGGCGGCTACACCCGGATCATGAAGGCGGGCTTCCGTCAGGGCGACAACGCCGCGATGGCCGTCATCGAGTTCGTCGATCGCGACGTGGACGCCAAGGGCAAGGATTCCGGGCCGGTCGAGGCGAAGGCCGAGAGCTGAAGCGCGGTCACTTCGTCGAGGAACACGAAAAGGGCGGCGCGAGAGCGTCGCCTTTCCTGGTTTTGGACCTTGACGTCAGCCCGGCGACGACACGGCGCCGAGGAGGTCGCGCGTCAGCCCGCGCAGCAGGGCGAGCTTGTAGCGCGCCTGCGGCAGCGGGTTTGCGCCCTCGGTCGCCGCCTTCGCCGCCGCGTCGATCGTCTCCGCTGAGGCGGGCTTGCCGAGCGCCGCCGCTTCCGCCGCCGTCAGCCGCAGCGGAACCGGCGCGACGCCGCCCGCCACGATGCGAAGCCGACCAAACGCGCCTTTCTCGATCGTCGCGCTGACGACGAGTTCGACGAGCGGCCATTCCGCATAAGCGCGCGCGATCGCGCGTTTGTAGACGCCCCGTTCGTGGAGAATCGGCGCCGGCAGCGCAATCGACGTGATGAGCTCGCCGGGCTCGATCGCCGTTTCCGTCAGAGTCGCGCGCCCGTCGCCGAGGATCTCGGCAATCGGAACGTCGCGCCGCCGGTTCGTGTCGATGCGCGCCTCGTAGGCGACGAGCGCAGCGGCGAGCGTCGAAGGGTGAGGCGCGACGCAGGGCGCGCTGTCGAAGACGACGGCGTAAAGCGCGTTGCCCTCGCGCGCGGGACAGCCCTCGCCGCCCTTCTTCAGGCAGGCGATCTCGGGATTGCGGAAGTACCAGCAGCGGTTGCGCTGCGCGATGGCGCCGCCGACCGTCGCCATGCGGCGGATCTGCGGCGTCGCCAGCCCCGCCGCCGCCGCCGCGAGGCCCGGGTAGGCCGCCGCCGCCTTGTCGGCCGCGAGCGCGGCGATGGTCGTCAGCGCGCCGACGCGCAGGCCGCCGCCGGCTTCAGCGTGAATCCCGCTCTGCGCCGCATCGGGAGCGATGTCGACGATCGGCCCGCGCGAGACGCCGCTGCGGCGCCGCTCGGAGAGGTCGGTGCCCGCGGCGCGGAACTCGGGCGCGGTTTGGCTGGCCGCGTGCACCATCAAGCGCCTCCGTCGATGAGGGCTGCGAGACGATCCGGACGGATCGGGATCTCGAGCGGGCGGACGCCGATCGCGTTGCGGACAGCGTTGGCGATCGCCGCCGGCGTCGGCACCGCGGCGACCTCGCCGATGCCGACCGAGCCGCCCGGCACATGGTCGAAGCCGCTCTCCTCGAAATGGATATCGAGCGGGGGCGCGTCGGCGATTCCCGGCGTGCGGTAGTCGTCGAGATTGACGGTCAGAACGTGGCCCGTGCGCGGGTCGAATTCGCGGCCCTCGTAGAGCGCGTGACCCATGCTCTGGAAGAACGCGCCCGCCGCCTGGTTGCGCGCGAGCTCAGGCGCGGCAAGCTTGCCGACGGCGATGCCGGACGCCGCGCGCACAATGCGGACGCGCGCGAGCCACGTATCCACCTCGACCTCGACGACCTGGACCGAACTCGGCGCGCCGGCCCCGACCGCCATCTTCTGCCGCCGGCGCAGCATCCAGCTGAAGATGCGCCCGACCATCCCGGCCTCGTGCAGAAGCGACGAATGTCCGTAGATCGTTTGCTTCGCGTCCTCCGGGCGGCCGGCGGTCACCGAAAGGTCGGGCGAGGCGGCGAGCCGGTCGCGCCAGGGCGCGTTCGAACCTTGCGCGGGGCCTCGCGTCGCACTCGCCTCGACGCGCGCCTTCAGTTTTCGCGAGGCGGCCAGAAACGCCGGCACGATCGAGGCGGTGACGCGGCTGCCGCCTGAGCCGGGGCCCACCGGCAGCTTCGAATCGCCGAGCCGCACCTCGACGTCCTGCGGGTCGAGGCCGAATTCACGCGCCAGCGTGTCGGCGATGACAGTGCGCGTGCCGGTGCCGATGTCCTGGGCGGCGATGCTCGCGACAAGCCGGCCCGCCTCGACCGAAAGCATCGCCTCCGTGTCGGCCTGCCACAGATAGAGCCAATAGCCGGCCGCGACGCCGACGCCGCGGCGGAAGCGTCCCTCCGTCTTAGGAGCGGTCGGACGCGTCCTCCACATGTCGAGCCCCGTCGCCCAGTCATAGAGCCGGGCGCGCGTCGGGTTCGCGTCCCAGCGCTTGCGCAGCGCGATCGGGTCCGTGGCCAGGCGCAGCGCCGCCTCGTCGACCGCCTGTTCGAGCGCAAACGCCATCGGCGGCCCTCCAGGCCCGCGGAACGGCGAACCCGGGGGCAGGTCGCTGACGATGTCGTAGTCGAGGAGAGACTTCGCCTCGGCCTTGTAGATGAGACGCGCGAGTCCGGCGACGGTGTTGTTGGCGGCGACGCCCGAGTCGGAAACAGCCTTGAGCGACAGCGCCTTCAGGCTTCCGTCGCGCCCCGGGAGCAGCGCCATTTCAAGCTCGACGCCCGGGCGGTAGCCGGCGACCGAAAGTTCTTCGTGGCGGCCATAGGCGACGCGAACCGGCTTTCGCGCCGCCTTCGCGAGCGCGACGGCCGCTATCGTCTCCATGCCGAGCGCCCCCTTCGATCCGAAGCCGCCGCCGACGTGGTTTGCGACAACCCGGACGCGGGCCGGGTCGAGCTTGAAGCGTTTCGCGATCGCCGGCGCGAGCGCGGAGACCATCTGGGTCGAGGCCTCGACGGTCAGATCCTCGCCGTCGAAGCGCGCCACGGTGACATGCGGCTCGAGCGAATTGTGCTGCTGGGCGGAGGTGCGAAACGTGGCTTCGACAAGCAGCCCGTCGCGCCCGGCGCGCGCGGCGGCGATCGCCTTCTCGGCCGCCTTTCGGCGGAGCGAGAACGCCGAAACGGGCCCGCGCACGTTGCCGCTCCACGAGGCGGGCGCGTTGCCGCCTTCGCCCGCATTGTACTTGACGCCCTTGCCGCGCGGGAAAACGACAGGCGCGCCGCTGGCTTTCGCAGCCGCGGCGCCGACCGCCGCTGCAAGCGGCTCGTAAGTCACGCGGATGGCGGCGAGCCCGCGCTCGACCGTCGCGCGGTCCGCCGCCGCGACCGCCGCGATCGGCTCGCCGACGAAGGTGACGGTTTTGTCCGCGTCGAGCAGCGACACGGCGGCTGCAACGCCCGGCGTCCGTTCGGCGCCCGAGAGATCGAGCGCGGCGATGCGGGCGCGCGGATGGGCCGAGCGCAGGATCGCGCCTTCGAGCTGACCGTCGTGGCGAATGTCGAGCGTATAGACCGCGCCGCCCGTCACCTTCTCGCGCGCCTCGACCCGCGGCGATTGGGTGCGCGGATGATCGTAGGCGCCGGCGCAGGCGGCGGCCACCGCGCGAAAAATGTTGTCGTAGGCCCCGCAGCGGCAGAGATGGCCGGCGAATGCGGCGGCGATTTCCTCGCGCGAAGGCGTGGCCGAGCCGTGGGCCGCGCGCCATGCGTCGTGGAACGCCTTGGCCTCGACGATGAAGCCCGGCGTGCAGAAGCCGCATTGCAGCGCGTCCTCGGCCATGAAGGCGCGCTGGACGGGGTGGAGGTCGGACCCGCCGACGCCCTCGACGGTCAGGATCGATTTTCCGGCGGCCGCCTTCGCCGGCATGAGGCAGCTCACGACCGCTTCGCCGTCGATCAGGACCGTGCAGGCGCCGCACACCCCGGACCCGCAGACGAGCTTGGTTCCCGTCAGGCCGAGCCGGTCGCGCAGCACGTCGGCGAGGAGGGCCTCGTCGTCCTCGGGCAGACCGACGCTGCGTCCGTTGACTGTCGCAGTGGCCATGCCGCCTCGCCTCCTCAGCGCCCCGGACGGAGAATATTACATCAAGTGCAAATTTGCAAGAGGTGCATTTCGTGCTATCTCGTCCGCTATAACGGGACGGATGGAGCCGATGTCGGAAGTCTCGAAGCGGGCGGAGGGCCTGCGCGAGCGCAAGCGCCGGGAGACTCGCCGTCGCCTGGCCGAGACGGGTCTAAAACTCTTTCTCGAACGCGGCTACGAGGCGACGACGCTCGACGCGATCGCCGAGGCGGCGGGCGTCTCGCGCCGCACGGTCTTTCACTATTTCGACCACAAGGAGGCGATCCTGCACGCCTGGCAGGAGGGCCTCGGAGAAGCGATCCGGGCGGCCATCCTTGCGCAGCGCCCCGATCAGCCGCCGATCGGCGTGGTGCTCGCGGCGGCGGTCGAGGTCGCCGGCCGCTATCAGGACGACGAACTCGTCGGCATCGAGCGGCTGATGACGTCGACCGAGTCGCTGCGCGCCCGCAAGGCGGCGAAATTCGCCGAGCACGAGCGCGTCATCCTCGAGGCGCTCGCCGCCCTGTGGCCGGCCCCTGAGCGCCGGCAGGGCCTGCGCCTGGTGGCGATGGTCGCGGTCGGCGCGCTGCGCGTCGCCTTCGAACGGTGGGCCGAGCGCGACGGCGCCGAACCGCTCGCCCACCACTTGCGCCGCGCCTTCGCGGAGATGAAGGCGGAGATCGCGACCGGGCGCTGAAGACAACTCTCGACGAACCCGGACCTCGTCCTGAGGAGCCCGCGGAGCGCGCGTCTCGAAGGACGTTCCAGCTTACGCCTGACGTAACCGATGGAGCGTCCTCGAGACGCGTCGCCTGCGGCGCCGCTCCTCAGGACGAGGGCCGGAGATGAAGGCGGAGATCGCGACCGGACGCTGAAGACAACTCTCGACGAACCCGGACCTCGTCCTGAGGAGCCCGCGGAGCGGGCGTCTCGAAGGACGTTCCAGCTTGCGCCTGACGTGTCCGATGGAGCGTCCTTCGAGACGCGTCGCCTGCGGCGCCGCTCCTCAGGACGAGGTCCGGAGATGAAGGCGGAGATCGCGACCGGGCGCTGAAGACAACTCTCGACGAACCCGGACCTCGTCCTGAGGAGCCCGCGGAGCGGGCGTCTCGAAGGACGTTCCAGCTCGCGCCTGACGTGTCCGATGGAGCGTCCTTCGAGACGCGTCGCCTGCGGCGCCGCTCCTCAGGACGAGGGCCTCGGTGGGGCGCTTGGCGGTTACCCCTAACCCTTCGCTCCCGCCTCGACCTTGTCCTGCGTCTTCGTCTCGAAGTCGCTCGCGTCGTGGCGCTCGCGCAATTGCTTGGCCGGATCGCCGGAAGTGCGGTTGACCATGCGTCCCCGCCTCACCGCCGGGCGCGCGCCGATTTCGTCCGCCCAGCGCTTGACGTTCTTGTAGTCCTGCACCGACAGGAACTCGCCGGCGTTGTAGGCCGTGCCCTCGACGAGGCCGCCGTACCACGGGAAGTTGGCGAAGTCGGCGATCGTCAGGGCGTCGCCCGCGAGATAGCGGCTCTCGCCAAGCCGCCGGTCGAGAACGTCGAGCAGGCGCTTCGTCTCCATCGCGAAGCGATCGATGGCGTATTCGATCTTCGTCGGCGCATAGGCGTAGAAGTGGCCGAAGCCGCCCCCGATATAGGGCGCGCTGCCCATCTGCCAGAAGAGCCACGACAGCGCCTCCGCCCGCGGACCGGGCTCGGTCGGCAGGAACGCGCCGAACTTCTCCGCGAGATAGAGCAGGATCGCGCCCGATTCGAACAGCCGGATTGGTTCGCGCCCCGAGCGGTCGACCATCGCCGGGATCTTCGAATTCGGGTTGATCGCAACGAAGCCGCTGCCGAACTGGTCGCCGTCGCGGATGTTGATGAGCCAGGCGTCGTATTCGGCGCCTTTATGGCCGGCCGCAAGCAGTTCCTCGAGCAGGATCGTGACCTTCTGCCCGTTCGGCGTCGCGAGCGAATAGAGCTGCAGTGGATGGCGCCCAATCGCCAGCGCCTTCTCGTGCGTCGCGCCCGAGACGGGCTTGTTGATGTTGGCGAACTCGCCGCCGTTCGGCTTGATCCACGTCCAGACTTTTGCGGGGACATAAGGTTCGGCTTCAGGCATGGGTCGTGGGTCCTTTATGCGGGGTCCTTGAGGGCGGCTGCAGAATGACGGGCCTTTGCCGTTGCTCCGGTCATGCGATTGATCCACAGTGACCGTCAGAACGCGAAACACAAAATCGGGAGGAAAGCTCTTGTCGGTCGCATCGAGGTTCAGTCGTCGCCATTTTCTCGCGAGCAGCGCGGCCATCGTGGCCGCGCCCCGTCTGTTGCGGGCGCAAACACAAAAGCCGCTCAAAATCGGCGTCCTCAATGACATGTCGAGCGTCTATTCCGATTTTCAAGGGATCGGGTCAGTCGTGGCCACGCAACTCGCCGTCGACGATTACGCGGCCAAGCTAGGCGTTCCCGTCGAGATCGTCAGCGCCGACCATCAGAACAAGCCCGACGTCGGCGCCGCGATCGCGCGCAAATGGTTCGACACCGAGGACGTCGACGTCGTCATGGATCTGCCGAATTCGGCGGTTGCGCTCGCCGTCGTCGGGGTCGCGCAGGAGAAGAACAAGGCGGTCGTCGGCTCGGGCGCCGGATCGTCGGTGCTGACCGGACCGAAGTGCTCGAAGAATTTCGTCCAGTGGACCTACGACACCTATTCGTCCGGGACGGCGCTCGGCAAGGCGCTGACGGAAGCTGGCGGCAAGACATGGTTCTTCATCACCGCCGACTACGCCTTCGGCAAGGATCTCGAGGCCAATTGCGCGGCGGCCGTCGAAGCTTCGGGCGGCAAGGTGCTGGGCTCGGTGCGCCATCCGTTGAACACGCCCGACTTCTCGTCGTTTCTTCTGCAGGCGCAAGGGTCGGGCGCCGATGTCGTCGCCTTCGCCAACGGCGGCGGCGACACCAATGGATGCTTCAAACAGGCGCATGAATTCGGCCTCACGCCGAAGCAGAAGCTCGCGGGCTTCACCCTGAATATCACCAACATCCCGGCGCTCGGGCTCGACATCGCGCAAGGCGCGCTCTTCCCGACCGCCTTCTACTGGGACGTCAACGAGGGTACGCGCGCGTTCGGGCGGCGCTTCCTCGAGGCCCATCCGAAGAAGATGATGCCCAACGACATGCACGCCGGCATGTACGGGGCGACCGCGCATCTCCTGAAGGCGATGGCGAGCACGAAGAGCGCCGCCGACGGCGTCGCGCTGATCGACGCCATGAAGGCGATGCCGACCGACGATCCGCTGTTCGGCAAGGGGTCGATCCGCGTCGACGGGCGCGCGCTGCACCCGATCTTTCTCTACCGCGTCAAGACGCCCGCCGAATCGAAATCCGAGTGGGACGTCTTCTCCATCGTCTCGACCATCGCAGCCGAAGACGCCTTCCGCGCGCTCGACAAGGGCGGCTGCCCGTTCGTGAAGAGCTGAGGCGAAGCGGGCGGCGAGCGATCTGCGATGCAAAATGCCGTCGCGATCGTCATCGGCGCCGGGCCGGCCGGGCTTGCCGCGGCGGCGAGCCTGCAATGACGGGGGTTGACCTTTGTCATCCTCGACAAGGCGGACGCCCATCGGCGTGTCCTGGCCTCGCAAGGTCGCTGGCCTATGGCCGCTACCCGTCGCGCGCGCAAGTCGTCGACGACCTCAAACTGTACGCCGCGCGGTTTGGTCTGAAGCCCGTCCTCGACGCCGAGACCATCGCCAGGTCGGCGAAGGCGATGCTGGCGGCTTGGCGGCCGACGGCCGGCACCGGGCCTTGAACGCTCGGTAAACCAGCCGCCGGCGATCACGCGCGCCAGTTGGCCTTGAGGCATTTCGCTCTGTTGTGCGCCGCTGCGCTGGATTCCCCGGCCGTATGACATTATCCTGAAAACCTCGGGCAAAGATCACGGTCGGACCTCATGGCGACGGGGATGCTTGACGAAGTGCGGAGTTGATTGCGAGCCGCGGAACCGGAACTGCGGCGGCGCGGCATCCGTCACCTTGCCGTGTTCGGTTCGGTAGCCCGTGGCGATGACCGGCCAGACAGCGATGTGGACATCGCCGTCGAAATCGAACCCGGCCGCTCGTTTTCGCTGATCCGCATGGGAGATACCCGCCTCCTGTTGGAGGACGCCCTGGGTCGTCCTGTCGACCTTGGCGAGGCGGAAAATTTCCGGCCGCAAGTGCGGGCGGCCTTCGAGCGCGAGCGGGCGCCGGTATTCTGATGCCGCGCGGCGATCGCGACAGGATCGAGGACATCCTCTCCGCGATCGCCGGCACCGGTTTCTGGAACTCGTCGCCCGCAACAGATCGACGACACTCACGCCCGGAAAGGCGCTCTGCCGGCCTTCCAAGGGCCTCCGGGTTTCGTGCGAACGGCCGCGGAAGTTTCCGCCAAAACCCTCCCTGTTCCGCGCAAAATCCTCCCTGTTCCGCGCAATAATTCTCCCTGTTCCGGCGAAAATCCTCCCTGTTGAAAACATACGCTAAGTGTTTCACGTGAAACAGGTTTACGCCCCAGGGAGCCGCCCTCCGGGGCGCGTGCGGCGAGAACGGCCGAAAACAGCGGGTCCGCCTACCCTTCCTTCCGTGCGGCGAAGATCGTCAGGCGGCCGGCCATCCGGCGGAGCACCGAGCGGATCGGCATCGCCTCTTCGGGGCCGTCCTCGAGCGCCTTGGCGAGCGTCGCCATCTTGTCCTCACCTTCGATGAGGAGGGCGATCGACCGCGCCCGCAGGATGAGGCGCCCGGTCAGCGTCAGGCGCGGCTCGGGAGCGTCGGGCGCACTGATCGGCGCGACGAACTGGCGCGCGCCCGGGTCCATCGCCTCGGCGAGCCTGTCGGCCCCCGGAAACCACGAAGCCGTGTGGCCGTCGTCGCCCATGCCGAGCACGACGAGATCGGCGGGCAGGGGAAGGTTGGCGACGCGGGCGCTCGCCGCCGCCAACTCCTGGCTCTCGGAAAGGCGCGAATCGGCGAGCGGGATGAAGGTCGCGGCCGCGGCGCGATGCGTGAGCAGGGTCTCGCGCACGAGCCTGGCGTTCGATCGCGGGCTGTCGTCGGCGACGCGGCGCTCGTCGGCCAGCGTGATCGACACCCGCGTCCAGTCGAGGGCCAGGTTCGACAGCGCGGCGAAGTAGCCCGCCGGCGTCTTGCCGCCGGACACGATCAGGAGCGCCGCGCCGCGATCGGCGATCGCGCCCTTCAGCTTCTGCGCCGTCCAGTCGGCGAAGGCGGGGGCGAGTTCCTCGTCGTCGGCGAAGTCGCGCCGCTCGATCTCAGTCGGCATCTTTGAACTCCTCGTTCCAGGTGCGTCCGTCCCGCCCGATCAGCGCGACCGACGCGGCCGGACCCCAGGTTCCGGCGGCATAGGGGCGGGGCGGCGCCCGCATGGAAGCCCAGGCGGCGCGGATCGGATCGACGAAACGCCACGCCCACTCGACTTCGTCGCGGCGCATGAAGAGCGCCGGATTGCCGCGGATCGCGTCCATCAGCAGGCGTTCGTAGGCGTCCGCCTGCCTGTCGCCGAACGCCTTGGCGAAGCTCATGTCGAGCGGCAGGTGGATGAGACGGGTGGCGCCAGGGCCCGGCTCCTTCACCAGCATCCAGAGCTTGATCCCCTCGTCCGGCTGCACGCGGATCACGAGCCGGTTGGCCGGCGCCCCGGTCGGCATTTCGAAGATCGCGTGCGGCACGCGGCGGAAGCAGACCACGATCTCGGAGAAGCGGTGCGGAAGCCGCTTGCCGCTGCGCAGGTAGAAGGGAGCTCCCGCCCAGCGCCAGTTGGCGACGCCGACCTTGAGGGCGACGAACGTCTCGGTGTCGCTCTCGTGCTTGCCGATGTCGTGCAGGTAGCTCGGCACGGGGACGCCATCGGCGAAGCCCGCGCGATACTGCCCGCGCACGGTGAGCGCGGCGGCGTTGGAATCGTCGATCGGGGTCAGCGCCTTCAGGACCTTGAGTTTCTCGTCGCGCAGCGCGTCGGCGTCCATGGAGTTCGGCGGCTCCATGGCGACGAGGCACAGGAGCTGCATCATGTGGTTCTGCACCATGTCGCGCAGCGCGCCCGATTCGTCGTAATAGGCGCCGCGCTTCTCCACCCCGAGCGTCTCGGCGACCGTGATCTGAACGTGGTCGATATGGGCGCTGTTCCACACCGGCTCGAGCAGCGCGTTGGCGAAGCGCAGCGCCATCAGGTTCTGCACCGACTCCTTGCCGAGATAGTGGTCGATCCGGAAGATCGCGCTCTCGGCGAACACCGAGCCGATCTCGGTGTTGATCGCTTCGGCGCTCGCCCGGTCCCGCCCGATCGGCTTCTCGACGATGATGCGCGCGCGCGGGCTGACGAGCCCTTCCGCCCCGAGGCGCCGGGCGATCGGGCAGAAGAGGTCGGGGCCGGTGGCGAGATAGAAGGCGCGGATGCGCTCGTCCGCTCCCAGTTCCCGCCGGAGCTGAGGCCAGCCCGATTCGCTCGTCGCGTCAGCCGAAACGTAGTCGAGACGGGCGAGAAAGCGGTCGAGCGCCTCGCCGTCGCCGCCGCCGACCGCGTGCTCTTTCACGAGCGCGTCCTTGACGCTGGCGCGGAACGCGTCGCGGTCGAGAGGCCGGCGCGATACGCCGACGATGCGGGTCGGATCGGTGAACTGGCCGCTCGTCTCCCGGTGGAACAGCGCGGGATAGAGCTTGCGGTAGGCGAGGTCGCCGGTGCCGCCGAAGACGAGGAGATCGAACGGCTCGACCTTGACGATCGAGGCCATGTCCGATCCGGGAACGCCCCCGGCCCTGGAGCCAGCGCCCTCGTTCGGGCCGCCGTGTCCGGCGGCGGGCGCGGCGTGTTCGTTGGCTTGCGGAGCCGAGGCGGGGTCGACCGTCATGTCAGCTTGCTTGCGCGAGAGAGTCTTTGAGGAGAACCTCGCGGTCGCGGGCGAACGCCTTGATCAGCGGCAGCGCCGCGCCGCCGATCGCGCGCGCATCGGCGCCGATCGTGCCGGGAACGATGCTGACGTCGCTCAAGCCCCGCCGGTCGAGACCGTCGAAGATCTCGGCCGTGCGCGCGCTCAGGCGGCCGCGCACCGACGCCGGCATCGCGCCGTCGATGACGATCGCCTCGAAGTCGACGACCGACAGCGCCGCGACCGAGGCGAAGGCGAGCGCCCGCGCCGCATCCTCGATCCACGCGTCGAGATGCGCGCCGAATCCCGTCCAGTCCTCCGCCGCGGCCCACACGAGGGAGGCGTCGAGCCCGGCCCGGTCGAGCCGGCGCTCGAGTTGATAGAGCGAGGCGCAGGCGACGAGTTGCGCGACTTCGCCCTGCCGGGCGATCGGCATCGAGCCGAGCGCCCCGGCGTTGCCGGTGCGCCCGAGTTCAGCGAGCCGTCGAGCACGACGCCTCCGCCGATGAACTCGCCGAGGAAGAAGTAGAGGAAGTCGCGATGGCGCCAGCCGGGGCCGAAGAAGAACTCGGCCGCGCATGCGGCGGTCGCGTCGTTGCAGAGCGTCACCGGATACGGGCAGAGCGCCGCGATCTCCTTGGCCGCGTCGAACTCCCGCCATGCGGCGAGCGCCCCTTCCGGCGCGCCGATTTCGGCTTCCCAGGTCCAGAGCTGAAACGGCGCCGCCACGCCGAGCCCCGCGATGCGCAGCCGCTTGACCTCCGCAAGCGACGCGGTCAGCGCGGGGATCCGTTCGCGGACGAACTTGAGGATCGCGGCCGGCGTCGGGAACGGAAAGGCTTCGTGCGCGCGCTTGCGGACGCCGCCGCAGAAGTCGACGAGCACGAGGTCGCAGCCGCGCCGGCCGATGGTCAGACCGAGCGAATGCGCCCCTTCCGGATCGAGCGACATGGGCACGGTCGGCTGGCCGACGCGGCCCCGCAAGGGGGCCTCGCGCTTGAGGAGCCCTTCCGCCTGGAGCCTGTTCATGATCGCCGAGGTCGATTGCACCGACAATCCCGTCAATCTCGCCACTTCGATTTTCGACAGCGGCCCGAAACGCCGCACCAGAGTGAGAATCAGCCGCTCGTTGTAGAGGCGAACGCCGGCCTGGTCGGCGCCGCTGGCGGCGCCGGCGTGCAACGCCTGAGGCTGTGCGCCTGCCGCCTCGGTCGCGAGGCGCCCACGCGCCTGCGCTGCGTCCCGCGCCTCCGCCATCCTCCGCCTCTCAGCCGTTTTTTGCTCAACTTTCGGAAATTGAGCCCCGGACCCGCCCGGATGTCAAGAATAATTAAACCGGATATAATTATCTTGACTCCGGCACGATTATTTGCGTCATTAGGGCGACGACGCAAGGGGCGACGAGGCGCAAGAAGCGTTTCAGCCGCCCGGGAACAAGCGTCGCCTGCACCCTGGGAGGATTAGACCCGTGTCCAAACTGAACGCCATTCTGACGACCGCGGCGGCCGCCGCCCTGACGCTTGCGCTGACCAGCGCTCCCTCGTACGCCGACGGCCCGATCGTCGGACTCGTCACCAAGACGAACACCAATCCGTTCTTTGTCAAGATGCGCGAAGGCTTCGAGGCGAAGGCCAAGGAACTCGGCATGACGCCGCAGGCCTACGCCGGCAAGTTCGACGGCGACAACGACGGCGAAGTCGCCGCCATCGAGCAGCTTATCGCCGCCGGCGCCAAGGGCATTCTCCTGGTTCCGAGCGATTCGACGGCGATCGTGCCGACGGTGAAGAAGGCGCGCGACGCCGGCGTCATCGTCATCACCCTCGACACGCCGCTCGACCCCGAGAGCGCCGCCGACGCGCTCTTTGCGACCGACAATTATAAGGCCGGCCAGCTGATCGGTCAGTGGGCGAAGGCGACGCTCGGCGACAAGGCCGGAAGCGCCAAGATCGCCACCCTCGACCTCGCCTCCAACGAGCCGACCGTCGACTATCTGCGCCACAACGGCTTCCTCGACGGGTTCGGCATCACCGTCAAGGACAAGAAGCATTTCTCGCCGAGCGACAGCCCGCAGATCGTCGGCTCAGACGTGACGAAGGGCGCGACCGAAGGCGGCCGCAAGGCGATGGAGAACATCCTCCAGAAGGCCGACAAGATCGACCTCGTCTACGCGATCAACGAGCCGGCGGCCTACGGCGGCTACGCGGCGCTGAAGGCGGCTGGCAAGGAGCAGGGCGTTCTGTTCGTCGGCGTCGACGGCGGTTGCCAGGGCGTGAAATGGGTCAAGGAGGGGATCCTCGGCGCGACCTCGCAGCAATACCCGCTGCTCATGGCCGCCGACGGCGTCGCCGCGGTCGCCGAATACATCAAGAGCGGCAAGAAGCCGACCAGCATCGACACCGGCGAGAAGCTCGTCACCGACCACCCGGTCGCCGGCGTGCCGTCGATCACCAGCGACGAAGCGCTCAAGATCTGCTGGGGTTGATTTCGGTTACGCTCGGCGCTTAACTCGATGAAATGACGAAAGTCCGCCGCGTTCGGCGCGGCGGACGAACAAACGGCTAGGCGCGGGAAACGAACGACGAGGGTGCGATGAGCGAAGCGTCTGGCCGACCGTCCCCGCAGGAATTCGAGAAGGTTCTGACCGGAGCGACGACGACGGTCGCGTCGTTCGACGAGGAGCGGCTGACGACCCTCCAGCGGGTCCAGCGCTTTCTGCACGCCTATCCGACCACCGTGCCCTTCGTCGTCCTCCTCCTCGGCGTGCTGCTTGGCGTCGTGGTCAACCCGTCGCGGTTCACGGCGGCGAGCAACTTCTCGACCATTCTGACGCAGGTGGTGGTGATCGGCATCGTCGGCGTCGGGCAGACGCTGGTCATCCTGACGGCGGGCATCGATCTCTCGATCGGCGTCATCATGGTGATCTCGTCGGTGGTGATGGGCGCCTCGCGGTCTACGACGGCGTTCCGACGCTGATCGCGTTTCCGCTCGGCATTCTGGTCGGCGCCGCTTTCGGCTTCCTCAACGGGATTCTCATCACGCGGCTGAAGATGCCGCCGTTCATCGTCACGCTGGGCACGCTCAGCATCATCGGGGCGCTGAACACGTTTTATTCGCAGAGCGAAACCATCGGCATGCAGGACATCGACGAGAAAGCGCCGTTCCTGAACATGATGGGCAATCTCATTCCGATCGGCGGCGCACGCATCATGTGGGGAACCTTCCTCATGCTCGCGGTCGCCGCGGTCGTCTGGTACATCCTGATGCGAACCGCCTTCGGGCGCCACATCTACGCCACCGGCGACGATCCCGAAGCAGCCAGGCTCGCGGGCATCAACACCGACCGCATCCTGCTCAGCGTCTATGTGCTCGCCGGTCTCATCGCGGCGATCGCCGGCTGGGCGCTGATCGGACGCGTCGGCGCCATCAGCCCGACGGCCGGCGAGAACATGAACCTCGACAGCATCACCGCAGTGGTGATCGGCGGCACGTCGCTGTTCGGCGGCCGCGGCTCGATCATCGGCACGCTGGTCGGAGCGCTGATCGTCGGCGTCTTCCGCTCGGCTGTGTCGCTCGCCGGCCTCGACGTGCTCTGGCAGGAGTTCGCCATCGGCGTGCTGATCATCGTCGCGGTCGCGCTCGATCAGTGGATCCGGAGGGTCTCCAAGTGAGCGTCCAATCATGAGCGTCGAACCGATCCTCACCTGTCGCCAGCTGGTCAAGCGCTATGGCCGCGTGACCGCGCTCGATCACTGCGACTTCGATCTCTATCCCGGCGAGATTCTCGCCGTGATCGGCGACAACGGCGCCGGCAAGTCGACCCTGATCAAGGCGATCTGCGGCGCCGTGATCCCGGACGCCGGCGAGATCCGGCTCGGCGGCGAGGCCGTCAACTTCACCTCGCCCATCGCCGCACGCGAAGCCGGCATCGAGACGGTCTATCAGACGCTGGCGCTGTCGCCGGCGCTGTCGATTGCCGACAACATGTTCCTAGGGCGCGAACCGCGCATGCCCGGCCCCATGGGACAATGGTTCCGCGCCACCGACCGCGGGCGCATGGCGAAGTTCGCCCGCGAGAAGCTGAACGAGCTCGGCCTGATGACGATCCAGAACATCCACCAGCCGGTCGAGACGCTGTCGGGCGGCCAGCGCCAGGGCGTGGCGGTGGCTCGCGCCGCGGCCTTCGCCAAGCGCCTCGTCATCATGGACGAGCCGACGGCGGCGCTCGGCGTCAAGGAATCGCGCCGCGTTCTGGAACTCATCCTCGACGTGAAGAAGCGCGGCCTGCCGATCATCCTCATCTCGCACAACATGCCGCATGTGTTCGAGGTCGCCGACCGCATCCACATCCACCGCCTCGGCCGTCGCCTGACCGTCGTCGATCCGAAGAAGGTGACGATGTCGGACGCGGTCGCGATGATGACCGGCGCCATGGCCCCGCCGAAGGAAGCGGAGGCCGCTTAGGGCGGCTGCCTGGGCCGCCCCGAAGGCCGCGGTCCGCTCATCGAAAAGTGACTTCGGGCCTTCTGCGCGGGACGCTGGACGAACGCGCCATTCCAGAGAAAGATGGTCCCCGGGAGAAAACCCGAGGAGACACACGCATGTTCGCAAGGTCGTTTTTTGCGCCGCGGCTGCTCGCCACGGCCGTTGCGCTGGGCGGGCTCATGGTCGGCGATGTCGCGGCCTGGGCGGCCGGCAAGCAACTCGTCTATGGCTACGTCACGCCCGGACCCGACACCTGGTACAAGAAGGACGTCGACGGCTTCACCTACGCTGCCGAGCGCGCCGGGGCGAAGGTGATCGTCCTCAACTCCGACTACAACGCCGAGAAAGAGATCGCCAACATCGATTCGCTGATCAACCAGGGCGTCGACGGAATGGCCATCTTCACCTTCAATCCGAACGGGGCGAACATCGCGGCGAAGAAGGCCGCGGCCGCCGGCATCCCGCTCGTCGCCACCGACAACGTCGGCCAGGTCCTGAAATCCGGCTCCGACGTTGTGGCTGCGATCGACTTCGACTGGGCCGCCATGGGCAAGGACGTCGCGCAGTACATCGCCAAGAATTACCCGGGCGAGGACGTCGCCGTCATCACCGGCCTCTTCGAGCACATCCCGGTGCAGATGTTCCGTGCCGCGTTCGAGCCGGAGGTCAAGGAACTGGGCAAGAACAAGATCGTCGCAATCCGCGACGGCCGCTACGACCCGAACGAGGCGGTGAACCAGGTCCAGGACCTCATCCAGTCCGGCCAGAAGTTTGGCGTCCTCTTCGTCTTCAACGACGAGATGGGCGTCGCGGTGACGCGGGCGCTCAAGAGCCGCGGCCTGCTAAACAACCCGATCAAGGTCATCACCACCAACGGCGCCCCCTACGGCATCGCGGCGATGAAGGAAGGCGACATCAAGTACTCGATCTCGAGCTCGCCCGGCTGGGAGGGCATGATCTCCTTCCTCGCGCTGCAGGACTACGTGACCGGCAAGAACAAGGCCAAGAACCAGGAGATCCTCCTGCCGATCGCGCCGATCACGCCGGCGACCATCGATGACAAGACCAAGGTCATCCCGTGGGACGTCGACCCTGTCTGGCTGCAACTGACGGAGCAGTATTTCCCGCAGTACAAGGGCCTTTACTGATCGCGAGCCCGCGCGGCGCGCGGGCGGAGCGGGCGCTTTCCGTCCGCTCCTGTTTGTCGTCATTGCGGCCCCCGGACTTGATCCGGGGGGAAGCAATCCACTGGGCGCCGGCCCGCAATATTGGGTTGCTTCGTCGCGATGCTCCTCGCAATGACGAACTCTGGGGAGCACTTTCCGCAAATGCTCGCGGCCATCCGCAACGTGACGAAGACCTACGGCCAGCACAGGGCGCTGAGCAACGTCACCTTCGAGCTCGCCGAAGGCGAGGTGCACTGCCTCGTCGGCGAGAACGGCGCAGGCAAGTCGACCCTGACGAAGATCCTTTCCGGAGCGATCTCCCCCAACTCGGGCGCAATCGAGATCGGCGGCGTCGAGCATCGCAGCCTCAACCCCCGGCAGGCGATCGAACTCGGCGTCGCGACCGTCTACCAGGAGCCGGAGCTGATCGACAGCCTGACCGTCGCCGACAACATTTTCCTTGGCGACGAGCGACGCGCCGCCTTCCCGCTTGTCGTCGAACTCGACCGGCCAGAACGATCGCGCGCGGGCGCTGATCCGATCGCTTCGCTTCAACCTGCGGGAGGACGCGCTCGTCGAGACCCTGTCGTCCGCGCAGAAGCAGATGCTGCAGATCGCCAGGGCGCGCTATCGGGAATCCAGGATCATCATCATGGACGAGCCGACGAGTTCGCTCGGCCTCGAGGAGACGAAAGCGCTCATGGAGCTGATCCGCGAGCTGAAGGCGGAAGGCATCGGGATCGTCTTGATCTCCCACTTCCTCGAGCAGGTGTTCGAGATCGCGGACCGGATCACGATCCTCAAGGACGGCGAGAGCATGGGCGTCTTCCCGCGCGCCGAGATCGACATGGAGACGGTGATCCGAAAGATGGTCGGCCGCGATGCGTCGCTCTTTTACGCCAAGGAGGTCTTGGCGCCGGGACCGGTGCAGCTGGAAGTGCGAAACTTGAGCCGACGCGGCGTGGTC
Organism: uncultured Alphaproteobacteria bacterium; assembly: GCA_963829505.1. Lineage (GTDB taxonomy): Bacteria > Pseudomonadota > Alphaproteobacteria > Rhizobiales > Beijerinckiaceae > Roseiarcus. The sequence continues at coordinate 500,941 of CAWHIL010000002.1, read as the reverse complement.
GAGGACGTGAGCTTTGCGGTGCGCGCGGGCGAAATATTTGGCCTTGGGGGCCTTGTGGGCTCCGGCCGCAGCGAAGTCGTCAACCTCATCTTCGGCGCCGACCGTCGCGACGGCGGCGAAATTCTCGTCGGCGGCCGGCCCGCCCGCATCCGCAATCCCGACGACGCTGTGGCTGCGGGACTGAGCCTCATCACGGAGGACCGAAAGAAGCTCGCGATGTTCTCGCCCCGGAGCGTTGCGGAGAACATCGCGATCGTCCGCAACGAGCTGAGCGGGGCGCCGATTCTGAACCTCAAGGCGGAAAGGAGCCGTGTCGGCGACATGATCCGGCGCCTCTCCATCGCGGTCGCCGACCAGGACGAGCAGACCATCGCCGAGCTTTCCGGCGGCAACCAGCAGAAGGCGATCATCGGCCGCTGGCTCATGCGCGACGGCCTGATCTATATCTTCGACGAGCCGACGAAGGGCGTGGACGTCGGCGCGCGCGCCGAGATCTTCCGCATCATGGTCGAACTGGCGAAGGCGGGCAAAAGCATCGTCATGGTGTCGTCCGACATGCCGGAACTGATGTCGATGAGCGATCGCATCGGCGTCATGCGACGCGGCCGGCTCACGCAAATCCTCGACCGGACCGAGGTCACCGAGGAATCCCTCGTCAAGCATTTCCTCGGGCTCTGACATGGCGCCAAGGCTCTCCGTCTTCCGCGAGCAATGGTTCTTCCTGCTCGTCGTCCAGATCGCGCTCGCGCTCGTGACCGGCTTCATCAACCCGCGCTTCTTCGGGCTCAACAACATCGAGAACATCCTCGAGCAGGTGTCGGTGCTCGGCCTCGTCGCATCCGGCGCGACGCTCCTCATGATCTCGGGAAACTTCGACATATCGGTCGGCGCCAACATCGGCATCTCGGCCTGCGTCATGGCGATGCTGATCAACGCCGGCTACGGCTATGTCATCTCGGTCGGCGCGGGCGTTCTTCTCGCCACCTTCAACGCCGTCTTCGTCGGGGCCGCCTCGATCCTCTTTCGCGCGCCGTCGTTCATCGTCTCGCTCGCCTGCATCGGGATCTTTCGCGGCGTCGCGCTCGCCTTCACCAAGGGCGTCTTGCAGCTCGTCTACGGAAAGTTCGAGTTCCTCGGCTCGGCGCGCCTGTTCAGCATCGTCCCGCTCATGTTTCTCATCAGCCTGGCGGGGTATTTCATCCTGCATTTCATTCTGAAGTACACGAAGCTCGGCCGCAGGGCGTTCGCCATCGGGAGCAACGAGCAGGCCACCTATCTCGCCGGCATCCCGATCAATCTCTCGAAGCTGACCTTCTTCCTCATCAACGGCCTCTACGTGGGCGTCGCCGCGACGCTGCTCCTCTCGCGCATCGGAGCGGCCCAGCCCTCGACCGGCTCGGGCATCGAGTTGCAGGCCATCGGCGCCGTGGTCATCGGCGGCACTCCGATGACGGGGGGCAGGGGCAAGGTCATCGGCACGTTCTTCGGCGTGCTGTTGACCGGCATCATCTCCAACGCGCTGAACATGCTGCAGGTCAGTCCTTATTTTCAGGAGGTCGCCATCGGCGCGCTGATCCTCGTGTCGCTTGCGGTGAGCGCGCTCAGCCAGCGCGGACGGCGGAGCTGACGCGACGCGGCGTTCAGCCGAACGCCGCCCGCAGGTTTCGCAAACCGTCCGTCGCCAGCGCGTCCTGGCTCGCCGCGAGCGGGCGCCAGATCGACACGGCCCTTGCGATCTCCTTGATCTCGGGGGTGAAGGATTCGATCACGACCGGCCCCGCGAAGCGGACGTCGCGGAGCGCCGCGACGATTGCGCCCCAGGGCAGATGGTCCTCTCCCGGCGTCCCGCGATCGTTGCCGCAGGCGTGGAACTCGACGATGCGCCCCGCGGCGCGCCGGATGGCGGCGGGGATGTCTTTCTCCTCGATGTTCATATGAAAGGTGTCGAGCAGCAGGCCGACGTTGTCGGCGCCGACGTCGTCGATCAGACGGAGCCCCTGATCGACCGTGTTGACGAGATCGGTCTCGAAGCGGTTCAGCGGTTCGACGGCGAGCTTGACGCCCAGCTTCGCGGCGTAGCCTCCCGCGCGCTTGAGGCTCCCGACCGCCCGTTCCCACTGCGCGCGGCGCGCGCGCTCGTCGAGGAGGCGCGTATTGCCGACGGCGGCGTACATCGGCCCGGAAACGAACGGACTCTCGAGGTCGCGGGCGAAATCGATGCAGCGCTCGAGATAGGAAAGGCCCGCCGCGCGGACCGACTCGTCGTCAGAGCTCAGATCCCGGCTCGGCCCGAACGCGCCGCACACCGTCACCGCGACGCCCGTGCGCTCGGCCCGCTCGCGAATGGCCGAGACGTCGATGGTCGCGGGATCCTCGATGCAGATCTCGAGGATGTCGAAGCCGATCGCCTTCACCCGGTCGAAAAGATCGAGGGTCCGGTTGGAGAAGGGCGAGGACCAGATGAACGTGCTTGCGCCGTATCGCATGGGCCTTTGTCCAGGAGCCGGGGCCGTGCGAATGTTTCCCGCTTCCCGGTCGCGAGGCAAGGGAAATTCCTGTGTTTGGGGCCATTCCACCGAAGGTGGCGCCTGGGCGCGATCAGCCGGGGGGTATGGGTATGGATTCGAAATCGGCGGCGGCGTTCCTGTTCGACATGGACGGGACGCTGCTCAACTCGAGCGCCCCGATCCAGCGGGTGTGGGGCCGATGGGCGGATCGGCATGGAATCGACCTCGCCGCATTCCTTCCGGCGGCGCATGGCCGGCGCGCCGCCGACACCATCCGCCGCCTCGCCGTTGCGGGCCTCGATCCGGAGGCGGAGGCGAGGGTCATCGAGCGCGACGAGGTCGAGGACGTGGACGGCGTCGTCCCGATCGCCGGTGCGGCGGCGTTTCTCGCCGCGATCCCCGAGGCGCGCTGGACGATCGTCACCTCCGCCCCGCCGGCGCTCGCGCGCGCACGCATCCGCGCCGCCGGCCTGCCGGTTCCGGCGATGATGGTCACGGGCGACGAGGTGGCGCACGGCAAGCCCGCGCCGGACTGCTTCCTGCTCGGCGCGCGCCGGCTCGGCCTCGCTCCCGCGGACTGTCTGGTCTTCGAGGATTCGCCCGCCGGATGCGAGGCGGCGATCGCGGCGGGGGCGGACCTGGTGGTGATCGCTTCCGCCCAATCGCAGGCGTCGCTCGACGGGCGCTTCGCCGTCCGCAATTATCGCGAACTCGACCTCGCCGTCACGCCGGACCGCCTGACGCTCAGCCGGCGACGTTGACGTCTATCGGGTCGCGCCGCCCGCGTCTTTCCAGGCGGCGATTCCGCCCTCGATGTGGCGGGCGGAGGATAGGCCCTTGTCCTGCGCGGCCTGCACGGCCATCGCCGAGCGCTCGCCGAAGGCGCAGTAGAAGACGATCGTCTTGCCGCTCTCCGCCAGTTCGTGGATGAGCCCGCCGTCGCCGATATTGTCCATGAGCTCCGCATAGGGCGCGTGCAGCGAGCCGGGGATCGCCCCCTTCCGCTCGCGCTCAGCTTTCTCGCGCAGATCGATGAGCGCGATGTCTTGGCGTCCGACGAGCGCTCGCGCCTCATCCGCGGTGAAGGCCCAGCCGCGCTTCGCCACCTCTTCCTGGTGGAGCCCCTGATGGATGTTGGCGGGCACCGCCACGTCCATCATCTTCGGGTTCGGCAGGTGCAGCGAAGCCATGAGAAGCGCATATTCGTCCGCGTCGCGCACCTTGAGGCGGGGGTTGAAGCGTCGTTCCTCCGCAATCGTCGAGACCGTGTCGCCCTTGTAGTCGTGCGCCGGAAAGACGAGCGTTTCGTCCGGCAGCCGCATGAGCCGCTGCAGGCTCTTCCACTGGGCGCGCGAATCGCCGTTCTGGAAGTCGGTCCGGCCGGTGCCGCGAATGAGGAGCGTGTCGCCGGTGAAAACCCGGTCGCCGAGCGCGAAGCTATAGGAATCGTCGGTGTGGCCGGGCGTATAGAGGACGTCGAGGCTCAGGCCCTCGATCGTCAGCCGGTCGCCGTCGCCGATCCGCATCGACACGACGTCGACCTTGCTCTCTTCACCCATGACGGTCACGCAATGCGTGCGGTCGCGCAGCGCCCCGAGGCCCGTGATGTGGTCGGCGTGCAGGTGAGTGTCGACCGCCTTGACGAGCCTGAGGTCGAGCTCCTCCATCAGCTTGAGGTAGCGGTCGACCTTTTCCAGCACCGGGTCGATGATCAGCGCCTCGCCGCCATGACGGCTCGCCAGCACGTAGCTGTAGGTGCTCGAAACGCTCTCGAACAATTGCCGGAAGATCATCGGCGCCCCTCCCGCTGGCCCGCATTCTAGGACACCTCCGCTGGGCGTCCAGTGGACCCGGCACGAGCTCAAGTGTGTGGCCGTTTCTCTTCCCGTCCACCATGCAGCATGTCTTTAGCTTGATGGGCTCACCTCGTACAGCTATTGTACCCTAGGCCGTCGGAGAATCGTCTATGCCAAAGTTCATACGCATCACGGAAGGATTCTCGTGCTCCGTCATACAGCAGAGCGTTGTTGTATTAGTTGGTGTTGCTAAGATTTACGGGCAAGGCCCCCTGCCTCTCACCACTATCAAGAGAATGGAAGGCTGCAGCGGCAACAACCAATGCCGTAAGTTTCCGGGTGACTGCTTCAGCCTGCAAGAAAATATGGGTTGCTCATTCCGGATATCTATTGACCATATCTGATATAATATTGCGAAGTGTCTAGAATTTCACTCCTTTGGTGAATTGCTCCACGATGATCAAGAGAAATACCCCAACAGCCCTTTTAGTAATTGTATTGATAGTGGGTGCGGGTCTCTTGATTTCTTACGTACACGGTGATCCGTCCACGGCAGCTATTGACGCTGATTTAGAATTTGTTCGAACGGAACTAAAGTCCGTTAACGATGAAAGTGCGCGATACGATGGCGGACTCATAAAGGTTATGGTTGAATTGAGAAAGCAGTTCCTTGAGACCACCCGAGATATGCTGGAATTGAAACGCACAAGCCTGCTTCGGCGGATTAACCTAAACTATGATGTAAGTGGAATCGCATCGCAACCAAATGCGGACGATCTTAAAAGAATTGAACAAGATATTGAGGGAGCAAAGCTGAAGTTGCACGGTGATCAGGCCGAGACTCAGCGTTATTCTGGAGGCTTGGCGCAGTCGATGGCTTTGATGGCCGCGGCGGTGGACCGATTGGCGCTATCACAACTATATATGGCATACTATGGGAAAAAGTACGGAATTCCGTATCCAGACGCTTCAATCTTAAACAAGAGCGAGGGTCAACCACACCCTCTGGGGACGCCGGCTAAAGACAAGGATGCCTTATGAGCACTGTGGGCGGGGGTGATCCATGAAGCATCTAATGTATTGCCTCTTCTTGATATCGCTGGCTATGTCAGCGCAAGGAGAAGAAAGCAAGAATCAAGTATCTTCGGCGCCCTTTGGGCTTAGTTGGGGTATGTCATCGGCAGACTTGAGGGCGTCGGGCGTGAAGTTATCGGATCTGGACGACAAGAAATCGTTTGGCGTTTCATTCCGAGCGTCAGATCTACCAAAAGTCGTTCCCGACGCTCAATTTATTGGATTGTCTTTCGGATATTCAGATAAACTGTGGAGGATATTGGTGATAGGTCAAGACATATCGAACGATCCGTACGGTAATGCAGTAAAAGAAAGGTACAACGAATTAGTGGTTGCTCTATCCGAGAAATATGGACGTGGAACGCCTTACGAGCATCAAGATACTGAGCTATGGCGGGGACCCGAGCATTTCTTAATGGGCCTTAGCACGGGTCGCGGCTGGTATTATACTAATTTTGACACAAGGGATGTTTTTGTACAGCTTGGAATCCAGGCGCAAGATTCCAGCACAGCGCATTGGCGGATAATCTATGAATACAAGAATCTTCGCGCCGCTTTTGAGGCCGATCAAAAGGCGCGTGAGAAGGACGCGCTTTGAAGTAGTACAAATATGCGACGATGAACTGGTGGATGCGGGTTTCGTCAGGCCAAAACCTGTGTCGTTCCATTTGGGGGTGAGATGATGCGCTATCGACCGCTCGGCCGCACCGGCCAGTTCGTCTCGGAGATCTGCCTCGGCACGATGACTTTTCACGGCGGCGCCAGCTTCTGGCAGGCGATCGGCAAGCTCGATCAGTCCGCCTCGACCGCGCTCGTGGCGCGGGCGCTGGAAAAGGGCGTCAATTTCATCGACACCGCCAACGTCTATTCCGAGGGCCAGTCCGAGGTTCATCTCGGCCAGGCGCTGCGCGACCTCGGGACGAAGCGCGAGGACGTCATCGTCGCCACGAAAGTGCGCGGCCGGATGGGGCCGGGGCCGAATTCCGTCGGCCTGTCGAGGGGCCACATCCTCGACCAGATCGCGGGCAGCCTGAAGCGTCTCGGCCTCGACTATGTCGACCTCTACCAGATCCACGGCTTCGATCCGGTCACGCCGGTCGAGGAGACCTTGCGCGCGCTCGACAATTGCGTCCAGCGCGGGCTCGTGCGCGCCATCGGCTGCTCGAATCTCGCCGCCTGGCAGATCATGAAGGCGCTCGGAATCTCGGACAAGCATGGCTGGGCGCGCTTCGAGACGGTGCAGGCCTATTACTCGATCGCGGGCCGCGAGCTCGAGCGCGAGATCCTGCCGCTGGTCGAGGACCAGGGCCTCGGAATCATGGTGTGGAGCCCGCTCGCGGGCGGCTTCCTGTCGGGCAAGTTCACCCGCGACAGGCGCGGCGACAACGATTCCCGCCGTACGACCTTCGATTTCCCGCCGGTCGACAAGGAGCGCGCCTATGACGTGATCGACGCGATGGCCGCCGTCGCCAAGGCGCACGGAAGCTCGGTCGCGCGCGTCGCGCTCGCCTGGCTTCTTCAGCGCAAAGGGGTGATGAGCGTCATCATCGGCGCCAAGACCGTCGAGCAGCTCGACGACAATCTCGCCGCCGCCGACCTGACGCTGACGCCCGAGGAGATCGCCGCGCTCGACAAGGCGAGCGCGCTCAAAGCCGAATATCCCGGCTGGATGCTGGCGCGTCAGTCCGAGGGACGCGTGCCGGGTCCGAAGGCGTAACCCCACCGCCCTCGGGCCTGGAGGAGCACCCCACCGCCCTCGTCCTGAGGAGCGACGCCTTGAGGCGACGCGTCTCGAAGGACGATTTGAAGGGATACCGCGGCGCGTTCTGGATTCGTCCTTCGAGACGCCCGCTTCACGGGCTCCTCAGGACGAGGGTTGAGAAGACTGCTCGCTGAAAAAGCCGTCGAGCAGGTTCGCAAAGCGCGCGGCGTGCTCGATCTGCACCCAGTGGCCGCAGCGGCCGAAGACGTGCAGTTGCGAGCGCTCGATCAGCTCGAGCAGCGTCAGGGCGTTGGCGAGCGGGATCACCTTGTCGTCGCGGCCGTGCACGATCAGCGTCTCGTGCGGGATCGCCCGGATGGCGGATTCGGCGCTCGCCAGCGCATCGACCCAGCGCTGACGGGGCGCCGGGAACATGGCGGAAAACGACTCCTGGAAGCCGGGGCGGATGCTGGCGCGATAGCGCAATTCCGCAAGCTCGTCCGTCACGAGGCCACGGTCGTAGGCGAAGATGTCGAGGAGCGTCTTCATCGCCTCGAGCGATGGCTCGTAGCCCCAGACCGCATCGAGCCCGGGCGAGATCGGGAACGGCACGCCGACCGCGCCCATGAGGACGAGCCGGCCGACCCGCTCGGGATGTTTGATCGCCAAAGCAAGCGCGATCGCGCCGCCGAACGAATTGCCGACGACATGGGCTTTTTCGATCTTCAAGGCGTCGAGCAGCCCGACCGCCTGCGCGACCCACGTCTTCTTGTCGTACGCGACGCCCTTCGGCCGGTCCGAGAAGCCGAACCCGACCATGTCGGGGGCGATGACGCGGTAGCGACCGGAGAGGGCAGGGATGGTGAGGCGCCAGTTCGCAAAGGCGCTGACCCCGGGCCCGGAGCCGTGGATGAAGAGGATCGCCGGGCCGCGGCCTTCGTCGTGGTAGTTCGTCTCGATCCCGCCCGCGAGCGTGCGGTGGGCGACTTCCGGGTTTTCGGCGGTCATAGGCGTTCCTCTGCAGGGCGTTGAGGCGATAATAACGCTATTTTTTAATAATGTCGATAATTATTGCGGCCGCCCGATCGACCGTCATTGCGAGCGTGAGCGAAGCAATCCATCGGTCGAACAGCAGCCCGCGGCGTGGATTGCTTCCTCCCCCCGGGTCGTCGCCCGGGGGTCCTCGCAAAGAGGGCGCGGAACGTCTAGTCGAGCTTGTCGAGCTTGCGGGTTTCGGCGGTGTCCCTGCGCTCGCGCGCGACCAGATGCCAGGCGACGACGACCGCGAACAGCACGCCGAGGGTGATCATGACCTTGACGAACGCATCGGGGCTAAAGACTTGCAGCCAAAGCTGCGCGAGGCCGGCCGCCGCACCGACGAGGAAGAGGCCGAAGGCCGCCGGAACCGTCCAGTTCATGCCGCAGTCCTTTCGACGACGACCCCCGTTCCGTAGCAGATGACTTCGGTGACGCCGTTGAAAATCTCGTTGGCGTCGTAGCGCATCATCAGGATCGCGTTCGCTCCGTTCGCCTCGGCATGGTCGCACATCATCTGGTAGGCCTCCGTGCGCGTGCGCTCGCAGAGGTTGGTGTAGACCGTGATGTTGCCGCCGAACAGGGTTTGAAGGCCGCCGGCGAAATTGCCGATCAGCGACCGGGAACGGACGATGATGCCGCGCACGATGCCGATATTGCGCGCCACCCGGTAGCCCGGCAGTTCGAGCGCCGTCGTCACCATGCTGGCCTGCATCGAAACCCCCCAATCGATTCGAAAATCGACGGGAGCTTGCGCCAAGATCGTTGCATAGTCCTTGACGCCGCGGCGCCCCGGATCGCGGCGCCGCAGATTCATGCCGTCATCCGCGGGGAGCGAAGCGACGAAGCAATCCAAATTCCCGGGGTCGATGGATTGCTTCGCTCGCGCTCGCAATGACGGCGCCCGGTCCCCGTGATGTCTCCTACGCAGCCGAATGGACGGCGAGCGGCGAGCCGGACCTGGCTTGGCGCAGCATGAGGGCGAACGCCGCGACGTGGGTGATCATGAGCAGGGGCACGTAGACGATCGGGATCGCGTAAGCGGCGCCGAGTTCGCCCGCGAGCGGCGCGAGGCCGGCGGCGACGCCGTGATAGTAGTCGATGAGGATGTCGCCGGCCCCGACGACATTGAAAGCGACCACGAACGGCCAGAAGAGGTTTGGCAGCCGCGCCGTGAGGAGCGCCAGCATCGCGAGCAGCCCGGTCGCGAAGTCGCCGTAGGCGGCGAAGGCGGCGAAGTTTTGGGGCAGATTCGCGCCGACCACGCCCGGGATCAGGAAGACCAGGCCGAAGAAGCGGAAGCTGTGCAGGGTTGCGATGGCGCGGTGCGCCTCGACCGGACTCATGGCGGAGAGCCGCGGCCAGACGTAGGCGCCGAAACACAGGAGCCACGGGACGTAGCCCAGGGACAGATGGATCTGGAAGATGGTCGCAGGCGACATGGGAGCGTCTCCTTCGGGTCGCGGCGAGGCGGCGGCGCCGACTCTGACATGCCCATGTACGGCCGCTTCTCGCGAGCGACTATCCGCGTTAATCTCGATGGGCCATGAAGCAGAGCTTCACAGTCCGCCAGGGCGCCCTCGACGGCGTGGAGGCCTTTCTCGGCGTCGCCCGCAGCCGCAGCTTCCGCAAGGCGGCGGCGGAACTGGGGGTGACGCCGTCGGCCATGAGCCAGGCCGTGCGGGCGCTCGAGGCGCGTCTCGGCGTCGCGCTCTTCATCCGCACCACCCGCAGCGTCGGGCTGACACAGGCCGGCGAGATTTTCCTGGCGCGCGCCAGGCCGGCCTTCGACGAGCTTGTCGCCGCGAGCGCGGCGGCGCGCGGGCTCGGACAGCGGCCGACCGGATTGTTGCGCCTCTCGGTTCCGCGGGCGGTCGTGCCGCTGATCCTCGAACCGATGATCGCCTCGTTCTGCCGCGACCATCCCGAGGTCGAAGTCGAGATCGCCGCGAGCGAGGAGCTCATCGATCTCGCGGCGAAGGGCTTCGACGCAGGGATACGTCTCGGTCCCCTGATCGCAAACGACATGGTCGCGGTCCGGCTTTCCCCTGCCTTTCCGTTCTTCGTCGTCGGCAGTCCCGGCTATCTCAGCGGGCGGGGGCGGCCGGAGCGGATCGAGGATCTTCGCGGCCACGCCTGCCTGCGTCTCCGCCGCTCCGACGGGTCGGTCGCTGCGTGGACCTTCGTCGACGGCAATCGCACCGTCGAAGCGGTCGTCGCCGGTCCGCTGATCGCGCACGATTACATGACGCTGGTCGGAGCGGCGATCCAGGGCGTCGGGCTGACGCAGGCGCCTGCCCCGCTCGTCGGGGCGGCGATCGGGGACGGGCGCCTGGAGGCGCTTCTCGCGCCCTTCGCCGTCACGACGCCGGGCATGTTCCTCTACTACCCGGACCGGCGGCAGGTCATGCCGAAGCTGCGGGCGTTCATCGATCATGTCGTGGGGCGCATGGAAACAGCAGCGCGTCGTTGACGCCGGCGGCGCGAGGCGCTAAGTCGTGGGCTCCCGTGGTCATTTGAGCCGGTCGGCTTGCCGCCACGTTAAACAAGGGGCTAAAAGATCGGGGCTTCACGAAAATTGGCCTCGTCTTGAGCCCTCGGGCGGATTCGCCCGCAGGAGGATGCGTCATGACGAGCCCGCGCAAGACCCGCGATCCCAAAAGCCTGAGGCCGGCGACCCAGCTCGTTCACGGCGGGTCCTTGCGCTCCCGCTTCGAGGAGACGTCGGAGGCCCTCTTCCTGACGCAGGGGTACCTTTACGACACGATGGAGAGCGCGGAGGCGCGCTTCAAGGGCGACGAGCCGGGCTTCATCTATTCGCGCTTCGCCAATCCGACGGTCGCCATGTTCGAGCGGCGCATGGCGCTCCTCGAAGGCGCCGAGGCCGCGCGCGCGACCGCCAGCGGCATGGCGGCGGTGACGGCGGCGCTCATGGGTCAGGTGAAGGCGGGCGACCACGTCGTCGCCGCCCGCGCCCTTTTCGGCTCGTGTCTCTACGTGGTCGAGGAGCTTCTGCCGCGCTTCGGCGTCGAATCGACGCTCGTCGAGGGGACCGACCTCGATCAGTGGCGCCGGGCGATGCGGCCGAACACCCGGACCGCCTTCCTCGAATCGCCGACCAATCCGACGCTCGAGATCATCGACATCGCGGGCGTCGCCGAGATCGTGCATGGGGCCGGCGCGACGCTCGTCGTCGACAACGTCTTCGCCACTCCGCTCCATCAGCATCCCTTGAGGCTCGGCGCCGACGTCGTCGTCTATTCGGCGACCAAGCACATCGACGGGCAGGGCCGCGTGCTCGGCGGCGTCATCCTCGGAAGCGAGCAGTTCATCGCCGATCACGTCCACAATTTCCTGCGCCAGACGGGTCCGAGCCTGTCGCCGTTCAACGCCTGGACGCTTTTGAAATCGCTCGAGACCCTGCCCATCCGGGTGGAGGCGCAGGCGCGCTCGGCGGCGCGCGTCGCCGACGCGCTCAGCCGCCATCCGGCGGTCGTCCGCGTGCTCTATCCCGGCCGCGCCGACCACCCGCAAGCCGCGCTCGCTCAGCGGCAGATGACGAGCGGCGGCACGATGCTCGCCTTCGAGGTCGCGGGCGGCAAGGCGGCGGCGTTCAAGATGGCCAACGCGCTCTCGATCATCGGCATCTCGAACAACCTCGGCGACGCCAAAAGCCTTGTCACCCATCCGGAGACGACGACCCATCAGCGGCTCAAACCCGAGCAGCGCGCCGAACTCGGCATCGGTCCCGGCCTGCTCAGGCTCTCGGTCGGGCTCGAGGATCCGGACGACCTCATCGAGGACCTCGTCCAGGCGCTCGACAAGGCGGCGGCTTCCGGCCGGCGCGCGGCCGAATAGGCCTTCTGCGCTTGAACGTGCGCCTCGACGTCCTTGCCGGCTTCATGGCGTTCGGCTTCGTCGCCGCCGCGACGCCGGGGCCGAACAATCTGATGCTCATGACGTCGGGCGTGAAGTTCGGCTTCGTCCGGACCTTGCCGCATCTCGCTGGCGTCGTCGTCGGCTTTTCGCTGATGGCGGCGCTCCTCGGGCTCGGCCTCGACGTCGTCTTTCAGCGCATCCCGCAACTCCTGCCGGTCATGCGCATCGCGGGCTCGCTCTACATGCTCTACCTCGCGCTGACGATCGCCTTCGCCGGGCCGTTCGGCGAGGCGGGCGAGGGCGGGCGCCCGCTCGGCTTCCTGCCCGCGGTCGCCTTCCAGTGGGTCAATCCGAAGGCCTGGGTCGCGATCCTCGGCGCGCTGGCGGCCTACGCGGCGATGACCGACGTCTATGCCGAGAGCGTGGCGCTGATGGTCGTGCTGTTCGCCGTCATCACCGCGCCAAGCGCCGGCGCATGGACGCTGTTCGGTTCGGGGCTCAAGCGCCTCCTGCAGAACCCGCGCGTCGTCCGCCCGTTCAACATCGTCATGGCGGTAATCCTCATCGCCTCGATCGCGCCGATGCTGTTCGAGTAGCGGCGAGGATGTCGCCGGCATTCGGATCGCCGTTGCGAGGAAGTCCGGGCGACGATTTCGGGCAGGATGCGATCCAGCGGCCCCGCGCAAGCAACGCTGCTTCGCCACTCGCATCGAAGCCTCGCGCCTCGGGAGCCGGGGGGCCAGGCTCAAGGGCGCGCGAGGGCCGCGGGGCGTCAATCGGTTTAAGGATTTCGTATTATCGATATTCCAAGAAGATTATTGCGGAATAATAGAAAACTGGATACAGTGATCCTTGTCGCCCGGATGAGACCCGCCATGCCGAATGCCGCAAGCCGAAATGAGGCGCTTTGCACTTGCGCTCGTCGCCGACCTGCGCCCGCCCCGGGGGCCGGCGCGCCGCACACGGCGCTTGGCCGGTCGGCGGACGGAAGAACGGCGGAAACGGTGTAACTGCCAAGCACCCCACCGAGGGCCTCGTGCCTCGAGGAGCGGCGCCGCAGGCGACGCGTCTCGAAGGACGCTCCAGCGGATACGTCCGGCGCAGTCTGGAACGTCCTTCGAGACGCCTGCTTCGCAGGCTCCTCAGGACGAGGTCAGTGTTTGGATCGGCCCCACCTTGGCAGTTACGAAACGGTACAAAATGGCGCCGCAAGCCGTTGAGAAGCCTCAAAACACGATCCGATATGGCGCCCCGCGGCGGCGGGCTCGGAAAGGCTTCGGACGGGTGGCCCTGGCTTGGCGGAGGAAGGCCCGCAAACCAGGGCCGGGAGCGTTTCCGGCTTACCGGTCCCCGAGGTCCGCCAGCGTCGGCATCCGTCCGTTCGGGGTCAGCTTGTTGATGACCTGCGGCAGGACGGTCGCGAGCTGGTTCAGGAGCTGGTCCTTCGGGATGCCGGTGCTGGCCGAGATCTGGTCGAGCACGTTGCCGCCGAGCGCGCTGTTGAGCTGGCCGGGCTGGATCGGCTCATTCTGGCCGTGGCCGATCCAGGAATTGACCTGCGGCCCCGCGCCGCCGGCGGTGAGCTTGCCAATGAGATCCCCGAGGCCGCCGATGACGCTCGAGTTCGACGGGTTCGCCGGCAGGGACGCGGGCATCGGGACCGGCTGCGGCGCGGGAGCGGACGGCGCCGGGGAGGAGCCTCCGCCAAAGAACTTGCCGAGAATGAGCGCGCCCACCGCCAGCGCGATCGGGGTCGCGAGATTTCCACCGGGAACCGCGTTCTTCACGACGTCGTCAAAAGATGCCATAGGGTACCTCCGTAAAATGCAGATCGGCCGCGTTTTTGTCCGCGAGACCTTGAAGTTCGCTCCCCTTCGGCGCGGCCTTCGCGAGAAGAGACGGGCGCAAGACTACCGGCTTGCGTTTTGCGCGTCCATCCTCCAACAATCCGTCGGCTCGAGCCGGGGCGATCCCAAGTCGAGGGGACGGGGCCGGGCCCACGAAAAGGAGACTTCAGGATGGGCGTCATCAGCTGGATCATTCTCGGGCTGATTGCCGGTTGGCTCGTGGGCATGTTCGTCAACAAGCCGACGTCGGGCCTTTTGCAGAATCTGGCGCTCGGCGTCATCGGCGCCGTGGTTGGCGGATTCCTCGCGACGGCGGTCGGACTGACCGGCGTCACCGGCATCAACATCTGGAGCATCATCGTCTCGGTCGTCGGAGCCGCGATCGTCGTCTGGCTCTACAACACCGTCGTCAGCCGCTCCTGACCGCTTCAGCCCCCGGCGGCGCTCCAGCGCGCCGCCGACCGGGCGTCCGACTCGCGCGCCTCGACCCAGTCCTCGACAGCGCCGTCCGTACGGATCGCGCGCTTCCAGAACGGCGCGCGCGCCTTCAGGAAATCCATCAGCATTTCCGCCGCCGCGAACGCCTCGCCTCGATGCGCCGAGGCGGCCGCGACGAAAACGATTTGCCCGCCCGGCTCGATCCGCCCGACGCGGTGGATCAACGTCACGCCGAGGAGAGGCCAGCGGGCTTCGGCTTCCGCCGCGACGCGCGCCATTTCCGCTTCCGCCATGCCGGGATAGTGCTCGAGTTCGAGCGCGGCGAGCCTTCCTCCTTCATCCCGGCAGAGACCCACGAAGCAGGCGACCGCGCCAACATCGCTCCGCCCGCGGGAGAGGGCGGCGCACTCCGCTCCGGCGTCGAAATCGTCGCGCTGAACGCGGATCGTCGCCATTTCGGCTCACCCGCCCGTCATGGGCGGAAAGAACGCGACCTCCCGGGCGCCCGCGAGGGGGGCGTCGGGCCGGGCGTGAACCTTGTCGAGGGCCGCGCGCACAGCGTTCGGCCTCTCGAAGGCATGGGCGTAATTGTCGCCCCGGGCGGTCAGCCACGCGACGAGATCGGCGATCGTCAAGACGTCCGGAGGCGGATCGAGCTCCTCCTCGCCCTTGCCGACGCGTTCGCGCACCCACGCGAAATACAGCGCTTTCATACCGCCTCAGTCGACCCCGAACTGGTCGTAGCTCGCCTTCATGTAGTCCCAGCCCGTGTAGAGCGTCAGGATTGCGGCGATCCAAAGGAGCACGACGCCGACCGAGACCGCTCCCGGGATGGCTGCTTCCCCCGCCGGACCCGCGATCAGAAAGCCGAGCGCGACCATCTGCGCCGTCGTCTTCCATTTGGCGACGGCGGTGACCGGCACCGGCACCCTGAGTTCGGCGAGATATTCCCTGAGGCCCGAAACCAGCACTTCCCGGCAGAGGATGACGATGCCGGCCCACAGCGTGATGCCGGAGATCGTGTGGTCGGCCGCCAGCATCAGGATGACGGCCGAAACCAGGAGCTTGTCGGCGATCGGATCGAGCATGCGTCCAAGCGACGATTGCTGGCTCCAGGCGCGCGCCAGG
This sequence comes from uncultured Alphaproteobacteria bacterium, assembly GCA_963829505.1. GTDB lineage: Bacteria > Pseudomonadota > Alphaproteobacteria > Rhizobiales > Beijerinckiaceae > Roseiarcus. The sequence continues at coordinate 485,535 of CAWHIL010000002.1, read as the reverse complement.
TATCCGTCGAAGAAGTCCGTGACGGCGGCGGCGATGAAGACGGCGAGCGCGGTCCAGCGGGCCCCGGGCTCGCGAGGCCAGAAGAGGAGGCCCGCGACCACCGGAACCGCCGCGACGCGCGCATAGGTGAGCACGTTCGGCAGGGACCAGTTGCTGCGGATCGGGCGCGACGTCGTGGTTGCCATTCGCGCGCCACCTCACATCGTCGCTGGGCCTCCGTCAATCCCTCGCCGGGATGGCGCCGAGCGCGTCGGCGCGGACGGCGCCGACAGCGCCCGAGGCGCCGCCACAAACATGGGGATGGAGGCGGAGGCTCGCGGCCCGCCGGCGCGATTCTCGCACGGATCGGTTTAGGATGGTCGCCTGTTTTTGCGGAGTTTCGTCATGTCGAACGTCCATGTGGTCAGCCATCCGCTCGTTCAGCACAAGCTGACGCTGATGCGCGACAAGACCGTATCGACGAAGGGGTTTCGTCAGCTCCTCAACGAGATCGGCATGCTGCTCGCCTACGAGGTCACGCGCGACCTGCCGATCGAACTCATCGAGGTCGAGACGCCGCTCGCCAAGACGATGCAGCCGACGATTGCGGGCAAGAAGCTTGTCTTCGCGCCGATCCTGCGGGCGGGGACCGGCTTCCTCGAAGGAATGCTCAACCTGGTGCCGAGCGCGCGCGTCGCCCACATCGGCCTCTATCGCGATCCGCAAACGCTCGAGGCGGTGGAATATTACTTCAAGGCGCCCGCCGACGTCGCGGAGCGTCTGGTCATCGTGATGGATCCGATGCTGGCGACCGGCAATTCGGCCATCGCGGCCCTCGACCGCCTGAAGCGACGCGGCGTGCGGGACATGCGATTCGTCTGCCTGCTGGCGGCGCCGGAGGGCATCGAACGGCTGTCGGGCGCCCATCCGGACGTGGAGATCTGGACTGCCGCGATTGACGAAAGAACTCAATGACCACGGCTACATCGTCCCCGGTCTGGGAGACGCGGGCGACCGCATGTTCGGGACCAAGTGAAGGCGACTTTGGAGGGAGCGAAAAGCCGAGCTTCGGATCCGCTCCCGCTGAGGGTCGGCGCTCATGGCTGAAAAGCCCAAGCGCCTCCTTGTCCGATGACGGCGACGGGCCCCCCGGTCGCCAAACCCCGATTACTTGCGCCGGCGCCGCTGCTGACCGAGGCCCATCTGTTTGGCGAGGGCCGAACGCGCCTTCGCGTAGGCGGGCGCAACCATCGGGTAGTCGGCCGGAAGGCCCCATTTTTCCCGATATTCCTCAGGGGAAAGATTGTACTGCGTCCGAAGATGGCGCTTCAGCGACTTGAACTTCCGGCCGTCCTCCAGGCAGACGATGTAGTCGTTGGTGATCGACTTCTTGGGCGGGACCGCGGGTTTGGCGGCTTCCACGACGGGAGCTTGCGTTCCTGTAGCAACGCGGACGATCGCCGCATGAATGTCGTTCAGCAGCGCCGCAAGCTCGCTCGCCGGCACCGAATTGTTGGATACGTAGGCCGAAACGATTTCCGCCGCGAGTTCGACGTGATTATTGGATTCGCTCATTTTTGGTTGTGTCTCCGAATGTGCCCCGAATCGACGGCGACTGCGCAATCAACCTCGGAAGGTACTCTGGCCGCCCAACTCAGGGCGGTAGAGATCTTTCGTCCCGCCAGACGGCGACTAAGATCGCAGGTCATATAGCGCAACCCGGAACATGAGACAAGTTGTATCCAGAGATTTTTTTTGGTTATGCCGCGTCAAACTCTGAGTTGAATACTCGTTTCGTTTCGACAACCTAGTCAAAGCCGCTCTGAGGACAACAGTCTTGAGCGGCTTGACAACGCTAGTTCGCTTGCCGCGCCGCCTTTGATTGAACAAACGATTCGGACGCAGCGCCACCCAGTATTCGGCCTCACGGGCCGCGACGCTGAAACAGGAGGCTTCCGCCCGGCGCCTCGCGCCTGTTCGGCTGAAAGCCTTGCGGAGTGCGAAAGGCGGAAGGCGGTGCTGCGCCCATGGCCGGGGCGCGCCGAGCCTCTATATAAGCGGACAGTGACTCGATGAGTTTCGCGAGGGTGAATGCGGCATCATTCGAAAACTGAGTTTCAGCCTGAAGCGGGGCCTCGGCGCAGGCCGGCGACGCTGGCCAGCACGGCGAGGCTAATGCTGCCCTACATCTGGCCCGCCAACCGGACCGACCTGAAGCTGCGCGTCGGATTGGCTGTCGTCCTCATGCTCGTCTCCAAGCTGATCACGGTCGCGATCCCCTATTCGTTCAAATGGGTCACGGATTCGCTCGCGGGAAAGGTCCCGTCTCATGCGCCGCTGTTCGAGACCATCCTGCTTGGCGCCGCCGGCCTCACGATTCTCTACGGCGTGCTGCGGATCCTGATGGCCTTCACGCAGCAGGGACGCGACGCGCTCTTCGCCTCGGTCGCGATGAACGCGGTCCGGGCGCTCGCGGTCGAAGTCTTCGAGCACCTTCATCGCCTTTCGCTTCGCTTTCATCTCGAGCGCAAGACCGGCGGACTGACCCGTGTTCTTGAGCGCGGGCGCAACGCGATCGAGACGATCGTCCGCACCTCGATGCTGACCGCGGCGCCGACGATCGTCGAATTCGCGCTGATCGTCGGGGCGATGTTCTTCTCGTTCGACTGGCGATACGTGGCGATGATCTGCGCGACGGTCGCCGCCTACCTCGTCTATACGACCATCGCGACAAACTGGCGGATCGGCATCCGGCGCTCGATGAACGAGAGCGATACCGACGCCAACACCAAGGCGATCGACAGCCTGCTCAACTTCGAAACGGTGAAATACTTCGGCGCGGAGGAGCGGGAGGCGGCGCGCTACGACAAGGCGATGTCGCGCTACGAACGCACGAGCGTGCGCACCTACGTTTCGCTCGCTGTTCTCAATGCTGGCCAGGCCTTCATTTTCACTCTCGGACTGGTCGTCGTTCTGCTCATGTGCGTCGCCGAGATCAGAAGCGGAAAGAGGACTGTCGGCGATTTCGTGCTCATCAATCTCATGATGCTGCAGCTCTACCAGCCGCTGAACTTCATGGGCATGGTCTATCGCGACATCAAGCAGGCGATCGTCGACATCGAGGCGATGTTCGCCATCCTCGGCCAGAATCCCGAGATCGAAGACGTTCCCGGCGCGACGCCGCTTGTGGTCGCCGCCGGCGCCGTGCGCTTCGAGTTGGTCGAGTTCGCCTACGAATCCGCACGACCCATCCTGCGCGGGGTCTCCTTCCAGGCGAAGCCCGGCGAGACGATCGCCATCGTCGGTCCCTCCGGCGCCGGCAAGTCGACGATTTCCCGTCTTCTCTTCCGCTTCTACGAACCGACTGCCGGACGGATCCTGATCGACGGGCAGGACATCAGGAAAGTCACGCAGAAATCGCTGCGCGCCGCGATCGGCATGGTTCCTCAAGATACGGTGCTGTTCAACGATTCGATCCTCTACAACATTCTCTACGGACGCGACGGCGCGAGCCCCGCCGAGGTGCAGTCCGCCGCCGAGGACGCCCAGATCGACGATCTCGTGCGGGCGCTTCCGCAAGGCTATGAGGCGCAGGTGGGCGAGCGCGGACTGAAGCTCTCCGGCGGGGAGAAGCAGCGCGTCGCGATCGCCCGCACCATCATGAAGGCGCCGCCGATCCTCGTTCTGGACGAAGCGACTTCGGCGCTCGACACATTTACCGAACGCGAGATCCAGTCCGCGCTCGAGCGCGTCTCCCGCGGGCGCACCAGCATCGTCATCGCCCACCGCCTCTCGACGGTCGTCGGCGCTGACGAGATCCTGGTGCTCGACAAGGGGCTGATCGTCGAACGCGGAAGACACGAGGCGCTTCTCGAGCAGGGCGGAATCTATGCGGCGCTCTGGAGCCGTCAGCGCGAGGTCGACGCGGCCGAGGAGACGCTGCGGAGGTCGGGCGTCGAGCGGTCGGAGGAGGAGCGGGCGGATGCGGAGGGCTTCGATCTTCCCGATGTGCTGGGCTCGACGGCCGCGCCATGATATTGGCCGCGTCCGGCGCAGCGGCGCCGCGCCCCTCGTTTACCTGGTTTGCTAGTGCATGAGCGTCATCGCCTCTGTTCGCCGCGGCCTCGCGCCGATCCATCCTGAGGGTTACCGGTTCGTCGCAGGCTTCCTTGTCGGCGCGTTTGTCCTCTGGTGGATTTGGGCGCCTCTCGGCTGGCTTGGGTTGATCGCGACCGTCTGGTGCGCCTATTTCTTCCGCGATCCGTTGCGCGTCACGCCGATCGCCGCCGATCTCGTGATCGCTCCCGCCGACGGCCTCGTCAGCTTCGCCGGTCTCGCCGCCCCGCCGCCCGAACTCGGTCTTGGCGCGGGGCCCCTGCAACGCCTCTCCATCTTCATGTCGGTTTTCGACTGCCACGTGAACCGAGCCCCGGTCGCGGGCCGGGTCGAACGGATCGTCTATCGTCCGGGTCTCTTCCTCAACGCCGACCTCGACAAGGCGAGCGAGGACAACGAGCGCAACTGCCTCGTGATCGACGCGCCCTCGGGACGATACGGCGTGGTCCAGATCGCCGGCCTCGTTGCGCGCCGCATCGTCTGCTTCACCCATGAAGGATCGAACGTGAGCGCCGGCGAACGGTTCGGGCTCATCCGGTTCGGATCGCGCGTCGACGTCTATCTCCCCGCCGGCGCCGAGATCCTCGTCGGGCTCGAAATCGCGGACGCTTGCCGGCGAGACGGTGATCGCTCAGGCTTCCGTCGGCGCCGCGCCCCGCTCGTTCCAGCGGAGCTAGCTCTCTTGAACGACTTCACGCCATCGCCCGAGCCGCCGCCCGCGACCTCCCGCCGCCCGCTGAGAGGGGGTTTCCGTCCCGTCCCGCTGAGGCTCCTTCTCCCCAATATCGTCACGCTTCTGGCCTTGTGCCTGGGGCTCACCGCCATTCGGCTGGCGATGGAAGGGTCGATCGACTGGGCGGTGATCGCCATCGTCGCCGCAGCAGTGCTGGACGGCCTCGACGGGCGCATCGCCCGGGCGCTGAAGGGAACCTCACGCTTCGGCGCCGAACTCAATTCGCTTGCCGACTTCGTCGATTTCGGCGTCGCGCCGGCGCTCGTCCTGTTCATCGCCGATCTTCACGCGACGAAAGGCTTCGGGTGGGTCGTGGCGCTTCTATTCGCGATGGCCTGCGCGCTCAAACTCGCCCGGTTCAACATCATGATCGACGATCCCGACCAGCCGACGTGGCGCAAGTCCTTCTTCGTCGGCATGCCCGCGCCGGCCGGAGCGATTGTCGGCCTCCTGCCGATCTACGTCCGCTTCGCTTTCGATTTCGGCGCGCCGAGCCCGGGCGTCGCTGTCGCGGAAAGCCTCTATGTCCTCGCGATCGCGCTCCTCATGGCGAGCCGGGTGCCGCACTTCTCCGGCAAGTCGATCGGCCGCGTGCCGCGCGAGCACCTGGCGGTTTTCCTGGTCGGAGTCGCAGCGGCGCTGCTGCTGGTGTTCGTCTTCCCGATGGAGGCGCTGATCGCGGTCACGCTCGCCTATATCGGCTCGATCCCGTTCGCCATCCGCCGCTTTCGGTCCCTCGCCCTGGCGGCCCCGCCGTCGTTGTCGCCGGGGCCATGAGCCTCGTTCGGAACGTCCCGCCGATCGGTCGTCCTTTCCCTTTCGCCGGAAATTGCGCTAGGACCGCGCCGGCAGCGCGCCGGTCCCCTTTAGGGATTGTCAGGCCGGGCCGGGGCGGGAGCCCCGTTCCGACGCCGGCGCGCCTGCCTCGGGTGGACTGAAGGAGCCCTATGTCGAAAGAAGAACTGCTTGAGTTTCCGGGATTTGTGGTCGAACTGCTGCCCAACGCGACCTTTCGGGTCAAGCTGGAGAATGAGCACGAGATCATCGCTCACACCGCCGGCAAGATGCGCAAGAACCGGATCCGCGTCCTCGCTGGAGACAAGGTTCTGGTCGAGATGACGCCGTATGATCTGACCAAGGGCCGCATCACCTACCGCTTCAAGTGAGGCTGTCGCACACGCGTTTCCGCGAGGGCGGATCATGACCGGGGCTCTCGCCCGCCCGAGGCTCGTGCTGGCGTCGGGTTCTCCGCGACGTCTCGCTCTCCTCGCCCAGATCGGCGTCGACCCGGAATCCGTTCTGCCCGCGGAGGTCGACGAGACGCCGCGCCGCGGAGAGTCGCCACGCGCCCTTGCCCACCGTCTCGCGGCGGCGAAGGCGACGGCGTCGGCCGCGATTGCGGCCAAGGCGTCGGACCCGCATTCCACGATCACGCTCGCGGCCGACACAGTGGTCGCGGTCGGACGCCGGATCCTGCCCAAGTGCGAGATTCGCGACGAGGCCGAGGCGTGTCTCCGACTTCTGTCTGGCCGCGCGCACCGCGTCTATACCGGCGTCGCGCTCGTGACCGCCAAGGGGGCGCTCAGAAGCAGGCTGGTGGAGACGCGAGTGCGCTTCAAGCGCCTTTCGCGCGAGGAGATCGGCGCCTATATCGAGAGCGGCGAATGGCGCGGCAAGGCTGGCGGCTACGCCATCCAGGGCCTCGCGGGCGGCTTCGTCGTCCGCATCGTCGGGTCCTACACCAATGTTGTCGGGTTGCCGCTCGCGGAGACGGCCGCCCTTCTGACCTCCGAAGGCTTTGCGCCATACCGCCTATGGGCCGAAAACCTGCTGAAATGAACGCGCCCGACCCGCCGGCGCAGCCCCCGGCGCGCAAGCGCGCCTGTCCGATCTGCGGCAAGCCGGTCTCCGAGCAGTACAGCCCGTTCTGCTCGAAGCGCTGCGCCGACGTCGATCTGCACCGCTGGCTGAAAGGGGGCTACGTGATCCCCGGCGAGAACGCGGCGGACGAGGAGTCCGGGAGCCAGGATTGAGGGGCTCCGATCCGCCCCCGACTACCCCGCCATCCCGGAAGCCGCAGCGTCGCCGAGCGCGGCGGCGACTGCGGTGTGAAGCGATTCGAAGATCCGGTGATCGCCGAGGAGCGGCGCGACCCCGTGGCGCTCGAGGTCCGCGCGCAGAGTGGGGCTGACGCGTCCGAAGGCGACCTCGATGTTCCTGGCCGCAAGGTCGGTGATGAAGTCGCGCACCGCGCGGGCGGCCGAGTAATCCATGTCGGTCACAGCGCTCGCATCGATGATGAACCATTTCACCGGATCGGGCGCGGTCTGGATGAGCGCCCGCGCCTCGTCCACGAACCGGTCGGCGTTGGCGTAGAAGATATCCGCGCCGAACCGATAGACGATGAGCCCGGGCTTGGTCTCGGCGCCCGGGTGCGCCGGCGACGGGATCCAGTGGCCATCCGCGTCCTCCGTCACCACCATCGTGTGCGGCCGGTAGCTGTGGCGCACGTGGCGGATGAGCGAAAGCGCGATGGCGAGCAGTATTCCCTGCTCGACCCCGACGCCCGGCACCGCCGCGGCGGTCGTGAGCGCGAGCAGGAATTCGCCGGGACTCTCGCGCCGGATGGCGGCGAGGCCCTTCAGGTCGATCATGCCGACGGCGATAGTGAAGACGATGCCGGCGAGCACGCAGCGCGGCAGATATTGCAAAACTCCGGTCAGCGCGATCAGCACGATTGCGACGATGCCCGCGAACACGAGCTGCGCGAACTGGCTTTGGGCGCCGGCACCGTCCGCCATCGCGGTCTGGGTCGGACTGCCGTTGACGACGAAGGCCCCGGTCACCGCTGCGCCCGCGTTGGCGGCTGCAATTCCGAGGATGTCGGCGTTCTCGTCGACCCGTTCGTGATGCTTGATCGCGTAGACGCGCGCGGTCGCCGCGCTCTGCGCGATGATCATGACGAAGCAGGAGGCGGCCACCGGCAGGAGGTCGAGCGTCTCGCGCCAGGACACGTCTGGCCAGCGCAAGGCCGGCAAGCCGCCGGGGACCGGGCCGATGACGGCGACGCCACGGCCGGCAAGGTCGAACCAGGCGCTCGCCGCGATCATGCCGACGACCACGATGAGCGGGACCGGAAAGCGCGGAACGAGCCATTTGCCGAGGAGGATGGCGGCGACCACGAGGCCGGACAGGCCAATTGTCAGCGGCTGGACCTGTCGCAGCCCATGCAGAACCTCGGCGAGCTGGCCGAGCGTCTCGTGCGAGGGGGTGTCGATACCGAGCATCCCGCCGAGCATTGCGACGCCGACCTGCACGCCGACGCCGGTCAGGAAGCCGACGAGCGCGGTGCGCGCCAGGAAGTCGGCGAGAAAGCCGAGCTTGAAGATGCGCGCGAGGACCAGAAGGCCCGCGGTCAAAAGCGTCAGCATGCCGACGAGCGCCATGTACTTCGCGCTCGCCGGTTCGGCCATGCGCGAGATGGCGCTCGAGAAGATCGCCGCGGTGGCCGAGTCGGCGGCGACGACAAGGTGGCGCGAGGAGCCGAAGAGAGCGAAGCCGACGAGCGGCAGCAGCACCGTGTAAAGGCCGGTGATCACCGGCGTGCCGGCGATACGGGTGTAGCCGAGCACCTGGGGAATGTTCATCGAGGCGAGCGTGACGCCCGAGAGCGCGTCCTTCAGCGCGCCTTGCGGGCGGATCGGCAGCAGGCCCTCAAAAAGGGGAATGCGCAACGTTCTGCGGTTCCTTTCAGCGCGCGCGTGCAAGGCCTGAGGCCTTCCTTGCGATCAGAATAGCATAGACGTCGCTTCCTCATCCGGAGGAGCGAGGCGCCGCGACTGCACCCCTCATCCGGAGGAGCGAGGCGCAGTCTCGCGTCTCGAAAGACGCTCCGAGAGCAGCCGGCCGCTCCCGGCTACTCCGCGAGCGCCTCGCGGAGATAGGCCATGCTCTCCCGGACCGCCCCGATCGGATCGGCAAGCGCATGGACCTCGCTCGCGAAGGGCTCGAACGACACGACCCCGTCGTAGCCGTCGGCGAACAGCGTCTTGAGTTGCTCGATGTTGCCGAGCCGGTCCTTTCGGCCGACCAGCACCCGATGGCTGTCGAGCATCTCCTCGAAGCCGACCGCTTTGTCCTCGAGCCCCGAAATGTGCACGAGGCCCGTCCGCTTCGCGTAAAGCCCTTGCTCTCCGCCGCCGCGATGATGGAATGTGTCGTGGACGAGGAAAAAGACGTCGGCGGCGCCGATGTCGTCGATCGCCTTCAGGGCCTCGCGCTTGGTCCTGAGCGACGACACGGGGAAGCCAAGCGGCTCGACGAAGCCCTTGAGCTTGTGCCTCTCGAGGATCGGCCGGATCCCTGCGAGCGCGGCCCGAAGGCCGGCCGCCTTCTCGGGCGTGTCCTCGAGCATCCTGCCTTCGTTCAGCGGGCACATGACGAGCCCCTTCGCGCCGGCGGCGGCCGCGAGCGTGGCGAGCGCATCCGTCTGCCGCCCCCGCTCCTCGTTCCACACGTTGAACGGATAGAGCGCGTTCACGCTCACGACCTCGAGGCCCGCCTCGGCCGCCTTCGTGCCGACCCGCCTGGCGGTCGCCGCGTCTTTCAGGCTCATGGCGCCGATGTCGTTGCGCAATTCGATCGCCGCCGCGCCAGACTTCGAGGCGGCGTCGACGAGCGCGTCCGGCGTCAGCGCCGGCGCGATCATGTGGTTGAAACCGAACTTGATGGAGCGCGCCATTGGCTAAGGGTCCTCGGAAGAAGGGCTGCGAGAGGGCAATGCAAGCGGAGACGTCAACCCGGCTTCAGCCGAGATTGACCAAGAGCCGGCCGCCATCGACCCTCACGGGATAGGTCGCGAGGTTGACGCAAGCGGGCGCGCCCTTGGCCTCCCCGGTCGTGAAGTCGAAGCGGCCGTTGTGCATCGGGCACTCGATGATCGTCCCCATGACGAAGCCGTCGGCGAGTTCGACCTGCTCGTGCGTGCAGAGCCCATCGGTCGCGTAATACTTGTCGTCGGTCGTGCGGTAGAGCGCGTAAGGGCGGCCGGCGTGCTCGAACGCCCCGACGTCCTCGCGCTCGATGCTGTCGGCTGCGCCCGCGTCGATCCAGGTTTCGCTCATCGTTTGCAAAGCTCCCTTTTCCCGTCTTCAGGCGGCGGCGGCAGGCGCCTGCGTTCGTTCCGACCGCGGCGGCAGTTCGCGCTTCACGTAATAGCCGGGCTCGCGGAGCTGCCGGGCGATCGCCGGCAGAATCTCGCGATAGGCCGCGATTGTGTTCGGATAGGGCGTCGGGCATTCGGCCTTGATCTTGACGTGCAGCTTCGGCAGCGCGTGGTAGGGGACGCTCGGGAAGAGATGATGCTCGACGTGGTAGTTCATGTTCCAGTAGAGGAAGCGGAAGATCGGGTTCATGTAGATCGTGCGCGAATTCAGCCTGTGGTCGAGCACGTCCTCGGCGAGACCCAGATGCTGCGTGCAGCCGAAGAAGAGCTGCAGCCACGATCCATAGAGCGACGGAAGGCCGATCAGCATCGCGGGCAGGATCGAGCCAAAAGCGAAACAGGCGATCGCGACCGCCGCGAAGATGGCGAGATAGACGCGAGCCGTCAGATAAACCTTCGGCCGCTCGGTCTGGGGCACGAACGTGGCCTCCTCGTCGTCGAGGCGCCCGCTCGCATGCAGGACGAGCTTCCGGAGGAAGATCACGCCGTTCTTCAACCCGAAGATGTTGAGGAGGAGCGAACCGACGTCGGGCGGACGGGGCGTGATGATCTCCGGATCGCGCCCGACGATGATCGTGTCGGTGTGGTGTCTGGTATGGCTCCAGCGCCAGATCTCCGGCTCCCGCATCACCATGAAGCAGGCGATCTCATAGACGACGTCGTTCATCCACGGCGTCTTGAAGGCGGTGCGGTGGCCGCACTCGTGCCAGCGGCTGTCGGACGCCGAGCCGTAGAGAACGCCGTAGACGATGAAGAACGGCACGGCCGCCCACGAGCCCCAGAAAAAGACGCCGAGGCCGCCGAAGACGACGAGCGCCGCGAACCAGATCAGAGTGTCGCGGATCGCCGGCCCGTCGTCGCGCCGCATCAGCTCCTTCAATTCCGCCCGCGTGACCGGCGGCGCCCACCACTTGGCCGAGGCGAGGCCGGCGGCGACCGCCCTCGCGTTTTCCGGCCCGGTCAGGCTGTAGTCGCGCCGCACGTCCAATCCGCTTTCAGCCTGTGTCATGCCGTCCATCGTCCTCTCAAGCTCGGCAGCGGGCGATTCCTGCGCGAAAGTTCAAAAGCGTGGAGCGCCGCCGCCCATGAGATCGTTGACCGTCTCCGCCATTGCAAGCCCTGCATCGACAGGGGAGGGCGTTGATTGCGTCATGCGCCCTTCCGCCGCCGCTGGCGGTACTGGTCGGCGACCACGGCGGCGACGATGACGCCGCCCTTGATGATCTCCTGATAGTGCGCATCGACGTTGAGGAAGGTGAATCCCGAAGTGAGAATGCCGAGAATGACCGCGCCGATGACGGTGCCCGTCATGCGCCCGACGCCGCCCGAAAGCGAGGTCCCGCCGATGACGGCGGCGGCGATCGCGTCGAGCTCGAAGCCGACGCCGACGCCCGCCTGGCCGCTGATGGCGCGCGCGGTGTGCACGATGCCCGAGAGGCCGGAGAGGAGCCCGGCGATCGTATAGACCGCGACCATGTGGCGCTCGACATTGATGCCCGAAACGCGCGCCGCGAGCGGATTGGCGCCGATCGCGTAGGTGAACTTGCCGTAGCGGGTGTAGCGCAGCGCGATGTGAAAGATGAAGGCGACGCCGAGAAAGATGATGACCGGCCACCAGCCGGCGCCGATCGCCGCGAATTCGTCGGTCAGATTGCCGATCGGCTGGCCGTTCGTGTACCAGTCGGCGACGCCGCGCGCCGACACCATCATGCCGAGCGTCGCGATGAACGGCGGGATTTTGGTGTAGGCGATCAGCGAACCGTTGACGAGGCCGGCGAGGAGTTCCACAGGCGAGGCCCGCGACCACCGGAAAGATCGGGTTGAGACCCGTCAGGCTCGGATAAACGGCGTGCGGGGCGTCCGCGGCCTGGGCGAGGCTCGCCGCGACCATCGCCGTCATGCCCACGACCGAGCCGGAGGAAAGATCGATGCCGCCCATGATGATGATCTGGGTGACGCCGACAGCGATGATGCCGATCTCCGCCTCCTGCAAGATCATGATCTTGAGGCGAAGCGGATTGGCGATGAAGCTCTGACCGACGAAGATCCAGCCCAGGACCTCGAACAGAAGCATCATGCCGACCATGACGCCGAGAATCGAGAGCTCGGGCGGCAGGCGGCGTCGCCCCGCCCGCGGCAGATCGCCGGCGGCGGTGGGGGACGCGGAGGAGAAGTCGGTGGCCATGGCTTTTTCCGTCCCTGAGCCTCTTCGTGAGCGCGGGCGCCGCTATTGCGACGCAAGCTCCATGATCTTGACCTGGGTCGCGTCCTTTCGATCGACGATGCCCGTCATTCGCCCCTCGTGCATGACGAGGATGCGGTCGCTCATGCCGAGCACTTCGGGAAGCTCGGACGAGATCATCATGACGGCGACGCCCTGGCCGGCGAGTTCGGTGATGAGCTTGTGGATCTCGGCCTTGGCGCCGACGTCGATGCCGCGCGTCGGCTCGTCGAGAATGAGGATCTTCGGCCTCGTCATCAGCCAGCGGGCGATCAGCACCTTCTGCTGATTGCCGCCGGAGAGATTGATGACCGGCTCCTGGAGGTCGGGGGTGCGCACGCGAAGGCGCGCCTTCTGCTGCTGACAGAGCGCCTCGATCTCGCGCTCACGCACGAACCCCGCCGTCGCGTGGCCGTGGCGCAGAAGCGCAATCTGCATATTGGCCATGATGTCGAGGAGGAGAAAGCAGCCGCTCTCCTTGCGATCCTCGGTCAGGAACGCCATGCCGGCGTCCATCGCCGTTCCGGGATCGCGGATCGCGATCTCCTTTCCGTCAATCGCGATCGCGCCTGCGGTCGCGGGGGTGACGCCGAACAGGGTCTCGGCGACGTTGCTGCGGCCGGAGCCGACGAGACCGGCGAAGCCCAGGATCTCGCCCTTGCGCAGGTCGAACGTGACGCCCTTGAACTTGCCCTCGAGCGCGAGGTCGCGGACCGAAAGCGCGACGTCGCCGATCGGCACGACCTCTTTCGGAAACATCTGGGTGATCTCGCGCCCGACCATCTCGCGGATGATGTCGTCGCGCGTGACGTCGGCCGCCGCGTGCTCGCCAACGAAGCGGCCGTCGCGAAACACCGACACCTCGTCGGCGATCTCGAAGAGCTCGTTCATCTTGTGGGTGATGTAGACGATGCCTTTACCTTGCGTCTTCAGGGTCCGGATGATCTTGAAGAGATGCTCGACCTCGCGATCGGTCAGCGCCGAGGTCGGCTCGTCCATGATGAGGACGTCGGAATCGTAGGAGACCGCCTTGGCGATCTCGACCATCTGACGGTTGGCGACGGAGAGATCGCGGACCTCCAAATCCGGGTCGAGCGGGATGTCGAGGCGCTCGAACAGCGCTGACGTGCGCCGGCGCATCTCCTCGTGGCGCACGAATCCGAGACCGTTCAGCGGCTCTCGCCGGATCCAGATGTTCTCGGCGACCGTCATGGGGTTCATCAGGTTCAGTTCCTGATGGATCATCGCGATGCCGTAGCGCAAAGCGTCGAGCGGCGAAGTGAGCCGGATCTCCTGCCCTTTGAGCCGGAAGGAGCCGGCGTCGGGCGTATAGATGCCGGCGATGATCTTCATCAGCGTCGACTTGCCGGCGCCGTTCTCGCCCATGAGCGCATGCACATGGCCGTGCTTCAGGCGAAACGACACGTCGTCGAGCGCCAGCACGCCGGGGAAGGCCTTGCGGACCCCTTCGACCTCGAGCAGATATTCGGCGCCCGGAACGGCGCCGCTCTGCCGCACGATCTCGGCCGTCGATGGGCTGATGGTCGCCAAAAGCGCCTCCGTCCCGTCCTATCGCGCCGGCGCCGCCCTCTTTCGGGTTCGGGTTCGGGCAGACTTTCAAGGGCCGAAGGCCGGAGGCCTGGCGAACCCATGAGGGTCGCGAAGTCTCCGGCGGCCGATCGGCGCCTCAACCGGCTTTGTCAGTTCTTCTTGGAAAACTGATCCATGTTGGCCGGGGTGACAAGCTGGAAGGGAATATAGACCTTCTTGTCGACCGACTTGCCGGCGGCGAGCGCGAGCGCCGCGTCGACCGCGCCCTTGCCCTGGCCGGCCGCGTCCTGGAAGACGGTGACCTTGAGGTCGCCGGCCTTCATCGAGGCGAGCGCGTCCTGCGTGGCGTCGACGCCCCCGACGACGGCCTTCTTGGTGTCGACGCCGGCCGCCTTCATCGCCTGGAGCGCCCCGACCGCCATCTCGTCGTTGTTGGAGACGACGGCGTCGAACTTGAGCCCCTTCGACAGCCAGTTGGTCATCAGGTTCTGCGCCTGAGTGCGGTCCCAGTTGGCGGTCTGCTCGGCGATGATCTTGATGCCCTTGCAGTCGGGCAGCGCAATCACGTCGTGCACGTCCTGGGTGCGCTGCACCGCCGCCTGATTGGAAAGCTGGCCGGAGATGACCAGGATGTCGCCCTTGCCGCCGAGGATCTTGCAGATCTCCTTGGTCTCGAGCGTGCCGAACTCGGATTCGTTCGAGGCGACGAAGGCGGCCTTGGGTCCAAGCTTCTCGACGTCGGCCGGCTGGCGGTTGACGTAGACGAGCGGCACGCCGGCGTCGGCCGCGGCCTTGGTGATGGCGGCGGTCGCCGAGGTGTCGACCGGATTGACGATGATGGCGTCGACGCCGTTGGCGATGAAGTTCTGCACCTGGCTCAGTTGCTTCGACACGTCGTCCTTGGCGTCCTCGATCTGCACGGACACGCCAGGCTGGGTCTTGGCGTAGTCGGCGATGCCGTTACGCAGCACGGTCAGAAAATTGTCGTCGAACTTGTCCATCGAGACGCCGATCTTGGCGGCGAAGGCGGGGCTTGCGAGCAGGGTCGCGGCAGCGAGCGCAATGAGCGTGCGTTTCATGTCGTGGTTCCTCCCTGAGTTATCGGTCGTTCCGCGGTCAGCGCGCCAAGCGATCCCGGCGGACGCGAGCATTCGACCACAGGTATCTCGTAGCAACCGTTCCAATAGAAGTCAATAATGGAATTCTGCTTCCGTGAAGAAATCCATTCGAGTTTTGCGCTTCGAGACCGATCCCGCCCTCGGGATCACGCCTCGCCCGGCGATTCGGACTTGTCGTCGATGCGTCGCCGTTCTGCGACCGCAACCGCGAGCGCCGCCGCCAGCGTCATGCTGGCGGCGAGCGTGCGGAACCCTTCGAAGTCGCTTTCGACGACCTCGAACCAGAGGCTCGTGTTCAGGGCGAGCGGGCTGAAGGGGCTGTCGGTGATGGCGATGAGCGGCGTGTTCTGGCTGAGCACCTGGCGGGTGTATTCGACGGTCGCGGGCGCGTAAGGCGTGAAGCTGACGGCGACCGCCGCGTCGGCCGGGCCGGCGAACGACAGGATCTCGCGGTCGACGCCGTTGGGCGAACCGGCCAGCACCGTTCGGATGCCAAGCGTGCCGAAGGCGTAGCTGAGATAGGACGTGACCGGATAGGACCGCCTCAGTCCGATAAGGTAGAGGGTCTCCGCGCCAGCCAGCGTCCGCGCGGCTTCGTCGATGTCGGCGGGCTTGATCCGCTCCCTGAGACGCTCGACCGACCGCACCGCCGCCTGGCCGAAGCCGTCGATCAGCGCGCCGGCCGGCGAACGCCCCGAAGTATGCGCGTCGAGCGCCTGGAGGCGCGCGTCGTAGCTGCTCGGCCGGTCGCGCAGCCGCTGCCGGAAGACGGCCTGCAATTCGCTGAAGCCGCTGTAGCCGAGCGCCTTGGCGAAGCGAACCAGCGTCGAGGGCTGGACTGCGGCCTGTTCGGAAATGCTGCCGACTGTGCCAAAGGCGATGTCGTCGGGAAACGCGACGGTGTAGGCGGCCACCTGCGCAAGCCGCTTCGGCAGCTTGTCGCGCTTCTCGATGATCAGGTCGCGCAGTTCGTTGAACGCCTGCGGAGGGATGTCGGTCAGCAATTCGCTCATTGTCGTGTCCCGAAACCCTCCCCGTCGGCCGCCCCGGACTTCACGAACGCGGGCCAGCCGACCATGACCCGGATTTGTCACAATTGCAACGAAGGAGTTGACGACTGGCAAAAATGGAATATAGGTTCCATGAAAAGGTCGGGTCGCAGCGGGAGGCCGGAATGGCGTTGAGATTTGGGCTCCTGGGCGCGGGCCGGATCGGCAAGGTCCACGCCGGCGCTGTCGCGGCAAACTCCGGCGCGACGCTCGTCGCGGTCGCCGACGCCGCCCCCGAAGCCGCTCAGGCGATCGCGAAGACGACAGGCGCCGAGGTCCGTTCGGTCGACGCCATCATTGCCGGCAAGGACATCGACGCGGTCCTGATCACGACGCCGACCGACCTCCACGCCGGCATGATCGAAGCGGCCGCGCGCGCCGGCAAGGCGATCTTCTGCGAGAAGCCGATCGACCTCTCGGTCGAGCGTGTCCGGCGCTGCCTCGATGTCGTGCGGTCCGAGAAGGCCGCGCTGATGATCGGCTTCAACCGAAGATTCGATCCCAATTTTCGCGAGGTCCGCGCCCGCATCGACGCCGGCGCCATCGGCAAGGTCGAGATGGTGTCGATCGTCTCGCGCGATCCCGCGCCGCCCCCGATCGCCTATATCGGCCGCTCCGGCGGCCTCTTCCGCGACATGACGATCCACGACTTCGACATGGCGCGTTTCCTCCTCGGCGAAGACCCGACGGGCGTATTCGCCGCCGCCTCGAACCTCGTCGATCCGGCGATCGGCGCGGCCGGCGACGTCGACAGCGCCGCGATCGTGCTGACGACGAAGTCGGGCGCGATTGCGCAGATCTCCAATTCGCGCCGCGCGACTTACGGCTACGACCAGCGCGTCGAGGTCCACGGCTCGCTCGGGCTCGTCGCGGCGGAGAACCTGCGCGAGACCACGGTTGAGACCGCGGGCGTGGACGGCTACCGGCGCGATCCGCTCATGCACTTCTTCATGACGCGCTACACGCAAGCCTACGCGGGCGAAATCGCCGCCTTCATCGAGGCGGTCGAGGCCGGCAAGCCCACGAGCCCGTCGGGCGAGGACGGGCTGAAAGCGCTCGTCATCGCCGAGGCGGCGCTGACCTCGCTGAAAGAAGGCCGCCGGGTCGACGTCGCGTATTGACGGGGCCCTGCTCCGCGCGCGATCGCTCAAGCGGCGCTCGCGCCGCGTCGGAGACAACGGAAACGCCCATTCGAAGGGCGGAGAACCATTTTCGGGGAAGGGCCGAAGCCTGAGATGACCAGCCTCGAATCGCCAGCAAAGACGCTCGACCTCGTCGCCATCGGCCGTTCCTCGGCTGACCTCTACGGCCAGCAGATCGGCAGCCGGCTCGAGGACATCGCGAGCTTCGCCAAGTCGGTCGGCGGCTGTCCGGCCAACATCGCCATCGGCACGGCCCGTCTCGGCCTCAAGTCGGCGCTGATCACCCGGGTCGGGGCCGAGCAGATGGGCGCCTTCATCCGCGAGCAGCTTCGGCGCGAGGGCGTGGCGATCGACGGCGTTCGGGTCGACAAGGAGCGCCTGACCGCCCTCGTGCTCCTCGGCGTCGAGCGCGAGGGCGTCTCGCCGATGATCTTCTATCGCACCGACTGCGCCGACATGGCGCTCGACGAAAGCGACATCGACGAAGCGCTGATCGCCAGCGCCCGCGCCGTCGTCGTCACCGGCACGCACTTCTCGAAACCCGCCGCCGCCGCCGCGCAGGCGAAGGCCGTGGCGCTGGCGAAGAAGCACGGCGGAAAGGTCGTCTTCGACGTCGACTACCGCCCGAACCTCTGGGGCCTCGGCGGCCACGCGGAAGGATTCGGGCGCTACGTGAAGTCGGACGCGGTCACGGCCCGCCTCAAGGCGGTCCTGCCGGCCTGCGACCTGATCGTCGGCACGGAGGAGGAGATCATGATCGCCGGCGGCGCCGACGACGTGCGCGAGGCGCTCAGGGCGATCCGCGCCGTCTCGGGCGCCGTCATCGTGCTTAAGCGCGGCGCCCTCGGCTGCATCGTCTACGAGGGGCCGATCCCCGACGATCTCGAAGAGGGCGTGGTCGGGCGGGGCTTCCCGATCGAAGTGTTCAACGTTCTCGGCGCCGGCGACGCCTTCATGTCCGGATTCCTCCGCGGCTGGCTCGGCGGCGAGGATCTCGCGACCTCGGCGACCTGGGCCAACGCCTGCGGCGCCTTCGCCGTGTCGCGCCTCCTGTGCTCGCCCGAGTATCCGACCTTCGCGGAGCTCGATCACTATCTGAAGCGCGGCAGCGCCGAGCGGGCGCTGCGCAAGGACGTCGACCTCAATCACATTCATTGGGCGACCACGCGCCGCCGTCCGATGCCGCGCCTCATGGCGCTCGCCATCGATCATCGCAGCCAGCTCGAGGAGATGGCGTCGAACGCCGAGGCGCGCGCGCGGATCCCCGCCTTCAAGGCGCTCGCGGTCGAGGCCGCGCGCCGCGTCGCCGACGGGCGGCCGGGCTTCGGAATGCTGATCGACGACAAATACGGCCGCGAGGCGCTGTTCGCCGCGGGAGCGGGCGGCGATCTCTGGGTGGCGAGGCCGATCGAACTGCCGGGCTCGCGTCCGCTCGCCTTCGAATTCGGCCAGGATCTCGGCGGCCGGCTCGTCGAGCAGCCCGTCGATCATTGCGTCAAGGTCCTGTGCTTTTATCATCCCGACGACGCGGCCGACCTCAAGCGCGAGCAGACGGCGAAGCTCGTCCAGGCCTACGAAGCCGCGCAGAAGGCAGGCCGCGAGATCCTGATCGAGATCATCGCCTCGAAGTCCGGAACGGTCCGCGACGACACGTTCGCGCGCGCCCTCACCGAACTCTACGACGCGGGCCTGAAGCCCGATTGGTGGAAGCTCGAGCCGCAGGCCTCGGCCGCCGCCTGGCGGGCGATCGACAACGTGATCCTGAAGCGCGACCCCTATTGTCGTGGCGTGGTGCTGCTCGGCCTCGATGCGCCCGCCGAGACTTTGAAGGCAAGCTTCGCGACCGCCCGCTCGGCCGCGACCGTCAAGGGCTTCGCGGTCGGGCGGACAATCTTTGCCGACGCCGCGCGGCGATGGCTCGCGGGCGAGATCGACGACGCCGTCGCGGTCGACGAGATGGCTACGAATTTCCGCGCGCTGGTCGACCTCTGGCTTTCGCTGGACAAGAAGGACGGCGCATGACGACGAAGCGGCCGATGTGGGCCGTGAACGACGGTTTGAGGCGCCGGTCGCCGTCGCTCGAGACATTTTTTCAGCGCCCGCGGCCGGCGCGGGTCGGAGGAATACGATGAGCGGCAAGACGAACGGCGGCGCGATCCGGCTCACGGTGGCGCAGGCGCTGGTGCGCTTCCTCACGCAGCAGATGACGATCGTCGATGGCAAGAAGACGCCGATCGTCGCCGGCTGCTGGGCGATCTTCGGTCACGGCAACGTGGCGGGCCTGGGTGAAGCGCTCTATGCCGCGCGCGAGGATTTGCCGACCTATCGCGCCCACAACGAGCAGGCGATGGCGCTTGCGGCGACCGCTTACGCAAAGGCGATGTTCCGTCGCCGCTTCATGGTCTGCACGACCTCGATCGGGCCGGGCGCGCTCAACATGGTCACCGCCGCCGCGGTCGCCCACGTCAACCGGCTGCCGCTCCTCCTCTTGCCCGGCGACGTTTTCGCCGACCGCCTGCCCGACCCGGTGCTCCAGCAGGTCGAGGATTTCGGCGACGGGACCGTCTCCGCCAACGACTGCTTCCGCCCCGTGTCGCGCTATTTCGACCGGATCACCCGGGCCGAGCAGCTCATCCCGGCCCTGCGGCGGGCGTTTTCCGTGCTGACCGATCCGGCCGAATGCGGGCCGGTGACCCTCGCGATGTGCCAGGACGTTCAGACGGAGGCCTACGACTGGCCGGAGAGTTTTTTTCGGGAGAAGGTCTGGACCCCGCGCCGCATCCGCCCCGACGAGTTGGAGCTGGCGGCCGCGGCCGCGGCCATCCGCGGCGCGAAGCGGCCGATGATCATCGCGGGCGGCGGCGTGCTCTATTCCGAGGCGACCGCCGAACTCGCGGCCTTCGCCGACAAACACGGCCTTCCGGTCGCCGTCACGCAGGCCGGAAAGTCGGCGATCGACGAGAGCCATCCGCTCGCGCTCGGCGCGCTCGGCGTCACCGGAACCTCGGCGGCGAATGCGCTTGCCGCCGACGCCGATTGCGCGCTTGCGGTCGGGACGCGCTTTCAAGACTTCTCGACCGGCTCGTGGGCGCTCTTTCAGTCCGATGCGTTCAAGATCGTGTCGCTCAACGTCGCTCCTTACGACGCCGAAAAGCGGGGCGCGCTGCCGCTCGTGTCGGATGCGCGGGTCGGCCTCGCGGAGCTTTCGCAGGCGCTCGGCGCCTGGCGCGCCGATGCGAGCCAGACGAAGCGCGCCGCGGCCGAAAAGACGAAATGGTTCGCCGCGGCGGACGCCGCGCTCGCCGCCAGCAACGCCGAGACGCCGTCGGACGCCCAGGTCATCGGCGCGGTCGCGCGAACGCTCGGGACGAAGGACACGGTGATCGTCGGCGCGGCCGGCGGCCTGCCGGGCGAATTGCACAAGCTCTGGGTCGCCGCCGCGCCAGGCGCCTATCACCTGGAATACGGCTTCTCCTGCATGGGCTACGAGATCGCGGGCGGCGTGGGCGTCAAGATGGCGCGGCCCGATCGCGAGGTCGTCGTCATGGTCGGCGACGGCTCGTACATGATGATGAACTCGGAGCTCGCGACCTCCGTCAGCCTCGGGCTCAAGCTCATCGTGGTGGTGCTCGACAACCACGGCTTCGGCTGCATCAACCGCCTGCAGATGGCGACCGGCGGCGCCAACTTCAACAATCTGTGGCAGGACTGCCGCATGGAAGTCCAGCCCGACATCGACTTCGCGCGGCACGCGGAAGCCATGGGCGCGGTCGCTTCCAAGGTCGCTTCGATCGGCGATCTCGAGGCGGCGCTCGAAGCCGCGAAGGCAGCCGACCGCACGACCGTCGTCGTGGTCGAGACCCATCCGCTCGTCGTCACCGAGGCGGGGGGAACCTGGTGGGACGTCGCGGTGCCCGAAGTGTCGTCCCGCGCCGAAGTCCAGGAAGCGCGCAAGAAGTATGAGGCTGACCGCCGCGCCCAGCGCGCGCTGACCTGACCTTCGTGTTTCTTTGTGTCCTTTGTGGTGAAAGACGTTCACCACCAAGGACACGAAGGTCACGAAGCAGACACGAAGGAGTTGGCGATGTCGAAACTGCGCGTGAAGCCGAAGGGCGGACAGGGCCTCGTCACCGAGGTGACGCCGGCGAGCGCCGGTTGGCGCTATGTCGGCTTCGAACTCCGCCGGCTTGAGCGCAACGAGCGCCTCGAAGCCGCGACGGGCGAGCGCGAGGTCTGCCTGGTCATCGTGTCCGGCAAGGCGGAGCTTGCGATCGACGGCAAGGACTTCGGCGCGATCGGCGAGCGCATGAGCCCGTTCGACGGCCCGCCATGGGCGGCCTACATTCCGGCCGGCGGCCGCTACGCGCTCACGGCGGAAACCCCGCTCGAACTCGCCGTCTGCTCCGCGCCCGGCCGGCCGGGCTTCCCCGCGAAACTCATTCCGCCGGGGACGCATCCGCAGTTCGCGCGCGGCAAGGGGTCGAACACGCGGCTCGTCACCAACATCATGCCGGAGGACGATCACGCGGCCGCTTCCCTCCTCGTCGTCGAGGTCATCACGCCCGGCGGCAACACGTCGTCCTATCCGCCGCACAAGCACGATCGCGACGCTCTGCCGGACGAGAGCTATCTCGAGGAGACCTACTACCACCGCTTCCATCCCGCGCAGGGCTTCGGCTTCCAGCGCGTCTACACCGACGACCGCTCGCTCGACGAGGCTGTGCTCGTCGAGGACGGCGACGTCGTGATGGTGCCGAGAGGCTACCACCCCGTCGCGACCATCCACGGCTACGACAGCTACTATCTGAACGTCATGGCGGGTCCGAAGCGTGTGTGGAAGTTCCACAACGAGCCGCAGCACGCATGGCTCTTCACCGGCGCCGGAGCGAGCGAACGACGAACTTAAGTCGACGAGAGGCTCCGTAGCGGGACGCGCGCGGAGTGGGAATCGCAAATCCTGGAGTTTACCTGCCGCTTCTGAAGCCGAGCCAAAACACAAGAACTGTCGCCAGAACGATACCGGCTGCCCGAATCAATTCCTTCATGCCTTCGTCTCTAAGCAACTGAAACGCTCTTTCTGTCTTCGTTTGCTCCAGCCCAGCAGTATGAAACAAGTCCAACTTGAGCTTCTTCAATAGACTGGCGATACTTGTAGGTTGGTCGAGAGCGCCAACCCAGGACCGTGACAAGAGAGTAGGGAGCATTTCGGCGACTTCTGATTGCCCCTCTTCTTCCAATGCGTCCCGGCACGAACGACAAACGAAGCCGCTCAAAACCTTGAGCCGCGCTTCGCTAAGGTTTTCTGTGAAATCGCATAGGCATCCTCTCGTACCTAGGTGAACTGAGCCCCGAAGCTTTCGACTGACGCTCGCGACAAACTTCCGTACCAAGAGCGTTTGAATAAACTCTGGCAAGGAAGGGGGAGCCATTTCTTTCTCCCAATTTCCCAGCGCAAGCACCGAAACACCCGGCTCTCTCATGGCATAATATTCATCGACGAAGCGCACCATAGATATGACTACAAGATAATCAAAATCAACACTGCTCGTAACGTGATATTCTGTAACTCTATTCTTCACAAGTGTTCTATATCGCTCCAGAAAGTCCTTTAATAGCGGACGAATCTCTTTGTTTCGATCTATAGTTCGTCCAACGCTCAAGATCGAAATTAGACTATCGCCGAAGGTAGGAAGTATTTCATACTCAAAGAAACTCTGAATTTTGTTCATCGAGAGGAGAAATAACTCAATCCCGGGCCGTCGTAGCCTTTCGTCAGCCAAGAGCAGCGCGATGCGTTTTGGTTTGGTCCCGGAAGTGGCGACTAAGCTCGCAGACATACACCCCCCATGCTTCACGGGACGATCATGCTACACGGGCCGCAAGGGCAGCGCCACGGCGCTCCGGCATGACCATCGGCAACGCCTCGGCAACCTTTCACTCCGCTTCGAATCCCGCGTCTTTGCCGACGCACGCCAGCGCGAAGGCGGCGATTCGCGCCGCCTCCTCGAGCCGATCGTAGCGCCCGGGCTTGCCGCCGTGGCCAGCCCCCATGTCGGTCAAGAGCAGGATGGGTCCGCCGCCGGTCATCGTGGCGCGTAGGCGGGCGACCCATTTCGCCGGCTCCCAATAGGCGACGCGCGGATCGGTGAGGCCGCCGAGCGCCAGGATCGGCGGATAGCGCCGGGCGGCGACATTGTCGTAGGGGCTATAGCTGCGGATCGTCGCGAAGGCGCGGGCGTCACGGATCGGATCGCCCCATTCGAGCCATTCGGGCGGGGTCAGCGGCAGCGTCTCGTCCATCATCGTCGTGAGCGCGTCGACGAACGGCACGTCGGCGACGATCCCGGCGAAGAGATCGGGCGCCATGTTGACCGCGGCGCCGACAAGGAGGCCGCCGGCGCTCGCCCCCTCGGCTACGATGCGGCCCGCGCCCGTATAGCCTTCGGCGATCAGGTGCCGCGCGGCGGCGAGGAAGTCGGTGAAGCTGTTCGGCTTCCGCTCGAGCTTGCCGTGCTCGTACCACCGCCAACCCTTGTCGGCGCCGCCGCGCACATGCGCGATCGCATAGACGAACCCGCGGTCGACGAGCGACAGGCGCGTCGTCGAGAAGCGCGCCTCGGTCGCATAGCCGTAGGAGCCGTAACCGTAGAGGAGCAGCGGCGCCGAGCCGTCGTGTTTCGTGTCGCGGCGCATGAGAAGCGACACCGGCACGGTCTCGCCGTCCGGCGCGGGGGCGAAGACGAGCCTTGTGACATAAAGGTCGGAATCGAAACCCGACGGAACGACCTGCCGCCTGACGAGCGTGCGCGCGCGGGTCGCGCAGTCATAATCGTAGATCTCCTGCGGCCGCGCCATCGACGAATAAGCGAAGCGGACGAGCGGGCTGTCGAATTCGTACATCGTGTCGAAATCGAGCGCATAGGTCTCCTCGTCGAAGGCGACCTCGTGCCGCTCGCCCGACTTCCGATCGACGACGATCAGGCGCGGACGGCTCTCCTCGCGGGCGAGGAGGACGAGATGATCCTTCAGGAGCACGGCGTCCACGAGATAACATCCGTCGCGGTGCGCAACGATCTCGCGCCAGTTTGCTTCGCCCGGCGCCGGGCGCGGCGCCTCGACGATCCTGAAGTCGCGCGCTCCCGAATTGGTCCGGATGACGAAGCGGTCGCCGCCGTCGAGCATGTCATAGAAATGACCGGGCCGGCGGGGCTCGACGAGACGCGGCGGCTCGGTCGGCGCCGCAAGATCGACGACATGGGTTTCGGACCCGTCGTGGCCGTGCACCTCGATCATCGCGGCGCGCCCGTTCAGCGACCCCGTGACGTCGATGAACCAGGCCGGATCGGGCTCGGCGAAGATCTCGACGTCGTCGCTCGCGTCCGTCCCGAGCCGGTGCAGCCGCACTCTGAACGGCCGATGGTTTTCGTCCTGCTCGACATAGAGGAAGGCGGACGCATCGCGCGTCCAGACGATGTCGGAAGCCGCGTGGACGATGCGGTCGCGGAGGTCCTTGCCCGTGCCGAGGTCGCGGACGCGGATCGTCACGAGTTCCGAGCCGAGTTCGTCCGCGCCCCAGGCGAGCTTTCCGTGATCGGGCGCGTGCACGGCGGCCTCGAGACTGAAGAAGTCCTTGCCGGCCGCGAGCGCGTCGCCGTCGAGCAGCGTCGCCTCCGCGCCGCCCGCCCTCGGCCTGCGGCAGACGAGGCGGTGCTGTCCGCCTGGGCGGTAGCGCGTGTAATAGGCGAAGGGACCGTCGGCCTGCGGCGGTTCGCTCTCGTCCTCCTCGAGTCGCGCCCGCATTTCCTCGACGAGCGCCGTCTGAAGCGCCTTCGTCGGCGTGAGCACGGCCTTGGCGTAGGCGTTCTCGGCGTCGAGATGGGCGCGGATGCCGGGGGCAAGCCGGTCCGGCTCGCTTAAGACCTCCTGCCAGTTATTCGCCCGGAGCCAGGAATAGTCGTCGGTCCACTGAATCCCATGCGCGGATTTTTGCACGGGCTTTCGCGCGGCGCGGGGTGGCTCAGGCGTACGGGACGTGCTTTCGCTCATGGCGCATGCCTTCTGCCATGGCGGCCGAGGGCATGGAAAGCCTGCGTTCGGCGGGCCGCGACGTCGGAGGGCGCCATCCCACCGCCTCGTCCTGAGGAGCGGCGCCAAAGGCGGCGCGTCTCGAAGGACGCTCCAGCTTGCACGAACGAACCTGCGCTCTGAATCTGCTTTCTGCGCGCTCTGGAGTCGTCCTTCGAGACGACCGCTTCGCGGTCTCCTCAGGACGAGGGCGAGGGCGCCCCCGGCCTGGCCCGCGAAAGCCCCGCGAACGCCGCCGGAACCTCGGCCGGCGACCTGCAGAGGACGGCCGCGCCGGCGGCCGTGAGCTCTGCCTCGCCGCCATAGCCCCAGAGCGCGCCGAGGGCGGGCACGCCGTTGTGCGAGGCCCCGACGACGTCGTGCTTGCGGTCGCCGAGCATCGCTGCGGCCTCGGGCGCGATCCGGCGCTCGGCGAGGATCTGGGCGATGAGTTCGGCCTTGTCCTCGAGGCGGCCGTCGAGGGTCGAGCCGTAGGCCCCGGTGAAGAAGCGCGCGAGGCCGAAATGGTCGAGGATGCGGCTTGCGTAGACGAGCGGCTTCGAGGTGCAGATGAGGAGCGTCACGCCTTCCGCTTTGAGCGCCGCCAGCGCCTCCGGGACGCCAGGATAGACGGCGGCCTCGAAGAGCCCCGTCTCGCCATAGCGGCCGCGATAGAGCGCAAGCGCTCGCTCGGACCCCTCGGGGCCGCCGAGCTTCGTCGCGAACGAGCCCCGCAGCGGCGGCCCGATGATCCAGTCGAGGTTCTCGTCAGGCGAGGCCGGCCGCCCCATTTCCGCCAGCGCATGGCGAAAGGCGCCGACAATGCCCGCGGCCGGGTCGGTCAGCGTCCCGTCGAGATCGACGAGGAGCGCGGTTCGTTGGCGGGCTGGCTGCGCCGGTCCCATCGTGACGCTCGGTTTTCGCGGGTCCGCGCGCTGGATCAAGCCTTGGCCATCAGCTCCATGACCGAAAGCGCGCCGACCTTGGCGCCGAGCGGGATGGCGTTCAGGTCGACCCGGAAGTCCGGATTGTGGGCGGCGAAGGGCAAGCGAAGCTCCTTCACCATGTCGCCGGTGAAGAGCGCCGGATCGGCGACGCCGACGATCAGGAAGGCGACCTCGGTGTTGGCGTGATCGCCTTTCAGGAGATGCGCGTCCTCCGAGCCGGTCGCGGGCGGGTTGTTGGTCACCACGTTCGCCTCGCCGACCAGATTGAAGAGGGCGGGATGCAGCTTCGCCACGAGCCCGTCGCTGTTCACCAGCGGCGGCGAGAAACCCTTCATCACCATGGACGGCAACTGGTCCTCGTGAATCCCGTAGGTCGTCGCGATGCCGTCGTTGATGCGCTTGACGCCCGCGATCATCTGCTCGCGCACCTTGAGATTGAAGAATCTGAGGTTGAGCTTGAGGAGCGCGTCGCGGGGAATGACGTTGTTGTCCGACCCCGCCTGGAACGAGCCGACGGTCAGGACCGCAGCGTCCAGGGGATTGAGCACGCGCGACAGGATCATCTGATATTCGACGACCGCGAGCGCCCCCATGATGACCGGGTCCTTGGCGTATTGGGGCATTGAGCCGTGGCCGCCGATCCCGTGGAAGGTCACGTCGATCTGATCGGTGCCGGCCATGACGACGCCGGGCTTCGCCGCGAGCATCCCCGTCGGAATGGGCGCCGTGTGCAAAGCGATGAGATGATCCGGCGCCGGCACGCCGTGCCGCTCGTAGAGGCCATCGTCGATCATGGCCTTGGCGCCGAGAATGAGCTCCTCCGCCGGCTGGCCGACGAAGACGAGCGTGCCCTGCCAGAGAGGCTTGTTCTCGGCCATGAATTTCGCGACGGCGAGCATCCAGGTCACATGCGCGTCGTGGCCGCACATGTGGCCGGCGGGCGCTTCGCTTCCATCGTCCCTCATCACCCGAACCTTGCTGGCGTAGGGCAGCCCGGTCGCCTCCTCGACGGCGTTCGCGTCCATGTCGGCGCGGTACATGACGGTCGGACCGTCGCCGTTCTGCATGATCCCGACGACGCCGGTCTTGCCGATGCCGGTCTTGACCGTGTAGCCCAGCCCGCCCAGCGCGTCGGCGACGATCTTCGCCGTGCGGACCTCCATGAAGCCGAGTTCCGGGTTCTGGTGGATATCCTTGAAGATTGCGACGAGCCGGTCGTTGTCGGCGTCGATCGCCGTTGCGATCCGCTTTGCGAGTTCCGGAGGAATGCAACTCTGGGCCGGCGACGACGCGTCGCCTTGTGCGCCCGCCGCCGAGGAGGACCCGGCGCCTGCAAAGACAACAGGCGCGGCGACCCCCGCCGCGATGAAACCGCGCCGTGACAGGAGGCCCGCCCATTCCTGGGGATCGCCGCACGGACAGCCGTTCGCGCAGGCAAGCGCCCGATAGGTCGGTCCGACGCGAAAAACCATTTGTCATTCCCTCTTGAAGACCAAAAGCGCGAATGCGCCGTCCGTCGCCATACAAGCGCAAACGGTCCATTGACGCCAGCGGGCGAATCCGGAAAGGCGATGAGGCGCAGTCAGATCGCCAGCGCAGGGCGCTTCGCCGCTCAGCCGAGCTTCTCCTCGAAGTCGCCGCAGACGTCGATGATCGCCTGATGGAAGGCGATCCCCATGCGCAGCGTCATGAGCGGATAGATGTCGCCCTGCCGCGCCACGCGTTC
This sequence comes from uncultured Alphaproteobacteria bacterium, assembly GCA_963829505.1. Taxonomy (GTDB): domain Bacteria; phylum Pseudomonadota; class Alphaproteobacteria; order Rhizobiales; family Beijerinckiaceae; genus Roseiarcus. Next base: position 457,665 of record CAWHIL010000002.1, on the reverse strand, counting down.
CGCCTCGCCGGCGATCGAGCGAATCGAAGCGATGCGCTCCTCGCTGCGTCCCCGCATCGTCGTCAGCAGCGCCCGTGCCTCCTCGCGGTCGAGCGCGTCGGCGAAGAAGAGCTTCACGAGCGCAATGTCGCGCAGTTCGAGCGGCAGCGGCTCGTCCCGCCTCAGCCATTCCGCGAGCGCCGCCTCGCCGGATGGCGTCAGGGCGAAGGTGCGCCGCGGGCGCCGGCCGAGCGGCTCCGACGTCCCTGTGACGAGGCCCGCGCCTTCGAGCCGGGCGAGGCTCGGATAGATCTGCGCCTGCGAGATCGTCCAGAAGAAGCGGATCGAGATCTCGACCGCCCGCTTGATCGCATAGCCCGAGCGCGCTCCCTGGCGGATCATGCCGAGAACGACAAAGTCGGGCGGCCCCAGGGTGATTCGGCTCGGCATTTCTGCAGCTGTCGATAGCGAATTAAGTTGTCCGGTTTTGATAGCACATCAAGTGTCCGCTTCTTCTGTTTCTGTTCTCCTGTGGGGATGTGGGCGAGGCGAAGCGTCGTCCACATGTCCACAGGCTGCGCCGCCGAGCGGATTTAGGCGGCGCGAAGCATCTGTTTGAGCAGTCCTTTTTCGTCGTAGCGGCCGATGCATCTTGGCCCGTGGAAGAGGGCGTGGGAGCCGTCGGGGTAGGCGTGGACCCGAACCCGCGCCCTGACGAAATGCGGGCGCATCGGGGTTTCAGGGATTTGGAGCTTGAGCGTCCGATAGGAGACGCAATTGTCGTTGCCGACCTGCCGCTCCTCCTGCACGCACAGGATCTCGTCGAGGTCGACGCCCGGGATCGGGGTGAAGGCCGAGCCTTCGCCGGTCGGCTCGATGGCGAAGCGCGCGTTGTAGGCGGGCCGGTAGAGGTCGCGGATGAAAGCGTTGGCCGCCTCGACAGTCGTGATCCCGGCGAGCTTGAGCTCCTTGACCAGACGATCCTGAAGCGTGTGGAAAGCCCGTTCCGAACGACCGCGCGCCTGCGGCGAGAATGCGCCGATGTGCTCGACCCCAAGCTGCTTGAGCGCCCGGCCGACCTGCGTGGGATGGTCCCGGTCGATCTCGCCCGCCTTCGAGGTCTGGAAGTAGTGGCTGCCGCGGTCGGTGTAGAGGCTCATCGGCAGGCCGTGCTCCGAGAAAACCTCTTTCAGCGCCCGCAAGGTCGAGTGCGTGCCTTCCTCTTCCACGAGAAAGGCCGAGTAGATCGCGCCGGTCGCGTCGTCGAGCGTCACGATCAGATCGAGCGCCGGCTGGCCCTCGAGCCAGGCATGCCGCGAGCCGTCCTGATGCAGCATCATCCCCGGCAGCGGACGCCGCTCGCGCTTCCTGCGATGCGCCCCCTTGCGCGGCGCCTTCGCCACGACCCCCTTCCACTGCAGATGCAGCTTCAGCCATGTGTAGCCCCAGCCGAAGCCGTGGTCCTTCACCAGATGCTCGTGGAAGTGCTTGACCGTGAAGCCCTGGTAGCGCTCGCGGTAGAGCCGCTCCACTTCCTCCGCGCGGTCGACCGGAACCCGCTTGCCGGACGCCTTGCCAAGCCGTCGATCGAGCAGGCCGGCCTCACCCTCCTCGTCGTAGCGGCGCGTCCATCGCCGAAAGGTCCGGACGTCGACCCCGAGCAACTCCGCCGCCTCCTCCTGATTGAGCTCCGCCAATTCCCAACGGTGAAAAAGATTCAAAAACATCGCCATCCGCACACCCTGAAGGGCTCCCGTCCGGCGCATCCCGACCCCCAAAGGGCCGCGAAGCTACCGGACAGATCGTGCGCTACCAAAACCGGACATATCGTCTGCTACCGACACTCGGCATTTCTGCAGCTTGCCACATCCTATCAGTTATGATAATATGTTATAATAACACATAAGGAGGGTCGCCGCCATGTCCGCTCCCGAGGCAAATCCGGCCGCCCCCGGCCCGACAAAGTCGCGGCTCCGCAGCGCCATGGAGGCCCGCGATATCGACGCCATCGCCGACGCCTTCGCCCCCGACGCCGCCCTCCACTCGCCGCTGACGGGACTCGTCACCTTCAGCGGCCGGGCGGAAATCGCCTCCCTCATGGAGGTGATCCTCGATGTCTTCGAGGACTTCCGCTACACCGACGAACTCGGCGAGGCCGACAGGGGCTTCCTCGTCGCCAAAGCGCGGGTCGGCGGTCAGGCGATCGAGATCGTCGACCACATGCGCTTCGCGCCCGACGGCCGGATAACCGACTTCACCGTCTTCTTCCGTCCCCTGCCGGCGGCGGCGACGGCGCTGCGCGCGATCGGGGTCGCCCTCGGGCGGCGTCGAAGCCGTGCGCGGGCGTTTCTCATTTCCGCGCTTGCGCACCCGCTGGCGCTCATGACCCGGGTCGGCGACAGCCTCGGCGTCCGCCTCGCGCGCCCCGCGCCATAAAGTCCCGCGCTACCGCGCGTGACGCGGCTCGGTCAGGAAGCGCTCGCCCGGGACGGGCAGGGGCGGCTCTTCCCCGCCTTCCTCGGCGGCCGGCAACTCCGCGACCATCGCGCGCAGAATGTCGAAGCCGGCCGTGAAGTTCTCCATGACCCTCGATTTGACCTGCTCGTAAAAGGGCAGGTCCTTCGGCTTCGGCTTCGCGACGCGGAACTCGAAATGGGTTCCCCCGTCGCCGCGCGCCTCGAACACATAGCTGAACAGGACTTTCGCCGCGCCCGGGATCGGCAGGAGCGCCGTCAGGGTGACATAGTCGAACGGGCGCCAGTCGATCACGTCCTCGACGACCGCGTCCTTGCCGTGCAGGCAATGGTTCTGCGTGCCCGCTCCGCGCCGCCCCTCAGTCGTCTTCTCCACGACGCCGTCGCTTCGCTGCCAGCGCGCGTGATGCTGCGGCGAGGTCACGAGGTCCCACATAACCTGCCGGGGCGCGGCGAAATCCCGCTCGATCAATAGATACGCGCCTTCGCGCGGCACGAGATTGCGCGCAGTCTCGGTTTCGCGCGTCCACGCCGCCTCGAGGTCTTCGACCCAGCATTTCGTGTCGCCGATGTGCTCGATCGCCTCGACGTGCTCGACGAGACCCTGCGCCGCGGCGTCGATGCCCGTCGCCTGGGCGAGCGCGTCGGTGAAGAGCGCATAGGCGCGCTTGCCGAAGGTCTTGCCGACATCGTTCTTGAGCAGGCGGTGGACCAGAATCACGTCGCGCCCGGCGAGTTCCTCGCGTCCCGACATCTTCTGCCGGATGAATTCGCCATAGTGAACCACGAACTTGACGTCGAGGCTCTGCATCCGGCTGCACGCCTGACACTCGCAACTGCTGGCCTGCTTGATGCTGCGCAGCCGCTTGCGGAAGGCGAAATAGGCCTGTTCGATCGAATCCTGAATGAGGGCGCCGTCGACCTTGTCGGCGAGCGCGTAGACAAAAGCCGCGTCGCCCTCGAATTTCGCCAGACGGAACGGCGGCCGCAATGCTCTCACCAGCGTGTCCATGATGTCGGCGATGATGTCCTGGGCGTGGTCGAGCTCGACGCCGGACACGAAATGCGTGTAGCCGGAGATGTCGGCGATGGCGAAGCAGGCTCTCTCGGCCTTCGGAAGCATTGCGCGCCTTTCCTACGATCGGAGCCCTCCAGGGGCTCGGCGACGAGCGCCATCTTACGCGCAAAAAGGCAAAAATCTCAGCGGGCCGCACGGGCGCCCGCCAATCCCGACACCAACCCGGCTCGCAATCCGGCTTCGGAGGCGCCTGCGTCGACGAGAATCGGCTATTTGAGCCCGCATGACCGTCGAAGCCGCAGCCTCAAATCCGCGGGTGGACCGCGTCGGCCTGATCGCCCTCCTCGCGGGGACGGCGATCATCGCCTGGACGGGCATTCTCGTCCGTTTCCTCGACGTCGGGCCGCTGGCGGGCGCCGCCTGGCGCATGGGTCTCGCGGTCCCCGCGCTCGCCGTCTTTGCGAGGACGGCCGGGCGTGGCGGGGCGGATGCGCAGAGCCTCTGGGGCGCCATTGTCCCGATCGGTTTCGCCGGCCTCGCCTTCGCGATCGACGTCGGCGCGTTTCATCTCGCGATCGGCGGCACGAGAGTCGCCAACGCCACCTTCATCGGCAATGTCGCGCCGATCCTGACGGTGATCGGCGGGGCGCTCTTCTTCGCCGAGCATCCGCCGATGCGGGTGTGGCTCGCGCTCGCCATCGCGCTCGGCGGCGCCTGGGTCATGGCGGGCATGGCCGCGCCTGCGGAGATCCACGCGGGCGACGCCTTCGCGCTCTTCGCCGCGACCGCCTATGCCGCCTATCTCCTCATCATCAAGCGGCTGCGCATGAGGCTCGATGCCGCGACGGCGACGCTCTCTTCCGCCGCCGTATCGGCGGTTCTGCTCGCGATCGCGGCGATCGCGCGCGGCGAGACGCTGATCCCCTCGACCCCGCTCGGCTGGGCGATCGTCCTTTTGCTTGGCTTCGTGTCGCACGCGATGGGGCAGGGGCTGACGTCGCTGGCGATCGGCCGCGCGCCGGTCGGGGTCGTGGCGCTCGTCCTGCTGGCGCAGCCGCCGGTCTCGGCGCTGCTGGCGTGGGGCGTGCTCGGCGAGGCGATGACCGCGCTTCAGATGGCCGGCGGCGCCATCATCCTCGCCGCCGTCTTCCTGTCGCGGCCGGCGTGAGGCGGGCAATTCCGCGGCCCTCGTCCTGAGGAGACCGCGAAGCGGTCGTCTCGAGGGACGCTTCCGCTTCGCACCAACCTCACCGCGCCCTGGAAGCATCCTTCGAGACGCGAGGCTCCGCCTCGCTCCTCAGGATGAGGGGTCGCGTTTGGGCCGACACCTTTCCCTCGTCCTGAGGAGCGGCGCCGAAGGCGACGCGTCTCGAAGGACGGCCGCCTTCAAACGCCCCCTCACAGCGCCTGCCACATCCCGCTCTCGGCCGCGCCGAAGAGCGCGTCAATGACCCGCATGTTGAGGACCGCGTCCTCGATGCCGAACGGGAGCGGCGCTTCGCCGAGGACGGCGCGCGAGAAGGCGTCCCCTTGCAGGGCGTACTGGTCGCAGACCGCAAACTCCTCGATGCGCGCGTTGGCGCCCCCGAGATCGGCGCCGTCGTCGATGACGATCCGCGTCTTTTTGTCGGGCGGCGCGTTGAACGGGATCATGACCTCGATTCGCCCCGCGTCGCCGACAATCGTCACCCGCTGATGCGGCGAGAGCTGCGTCGCCGCGCTGAACGTCAGATGCCGGCCGCCGGGAAATTCGACGATGCCGCTCGTGAGCCTGTCGACGCCGAGGTTCGGGTCGCGGTCGATCCCGGCCGCGACCCGGGTCGGCTCGGCGCCGAAGATGAAGCGCGCGGTCGCCACCGCGTAGCAGCCGATGTCGTAGAGGCCGCCGCCGCCCGGCGGCCGGTTGCGGACGTTCGTCGGGTCGATGAGGTGGTAGGAGAAGAAGGTCTGGATCGCGCCGACACGGCCGATCGCGCCGCCTTGCGCCAGATCGCGGGCGCGCCGCCATTGCGGATGATAGCGGACCATGAAGGCCTCCACGACCAGCCGGCCCGCCCTGTCGCGGGCGCCGACCAGCATCCGCGCTTCTTCCGCGTTGAGCCCGACCGGCTTTTCGCACAGCACATGCTTGCCCGCCTCGAGCGCCTTGATCGTCCAGGGGACGTGCAATTCGTTCGGCAGCGGATTGTAGACCGCCTCGATCTCGGGGTCGGCGAGCAGCGCCTCGTAGGACCCATAGGCGCGGCCGATGCCGAGGCGCGCCGCGGCCTCCTTCGCGCGCGCCTCGTCGCGCGAGGCGATGGCCGCGATGTCGCAGAGATCGGCCCGCTGCATCGCCGGGATCACCTTCTCCGTCGCGATCTTGGCGACGCCGAGCACGCCCCATTTGATCTTGCGCATGAACCGTTCCTCCCGCATCAGCGACCGGGTCTACGATAGGCGGCCCCGCCCCGCGCCGCAAAGCATGTGTCCGGCACATGCGACACCGCTCCGGGATTGGGAATTCGCCATTGTTTGCTTGGCGGAGCGGGGCGCCAAATAACTTTGATGTCAAGGATGCGCGACGCGCACCGCCTGCGGCGGCGGCCTTTAGGCCGTCCTTGAGATCAAAGTTCTTTGGCGCAAAATCGCCACCAAGCAATCAATGACGGACCGCCGCCACGGCGGCCGCCCGCCTGACGCCGACGGGCCATCCGGTGGCCGGGGAGCCCCCCGGTTTGCGCGTGCCCGCGCGAAAGCCCATACGATCCCCCGCATGATCGACGACATCGAGCTTGCCCGCGCCCTGCACGTTCTCTTCGTGGTCCACTGGATCGGCGGCGTCGGCTTCGTGACGCTCGTCGCCCTGCCGCTCGCCCGCGCTTCCGCCGACCCGCGCCGGGGCTGGGCGCTCTTCGAGCGGATTGAGAACCGCTTCGCCGCTCAGGTGCGCTGGTCGATCCCGCTCGCCGGCCTCGCCGGCTTCTGGATGACCTGGCGGCTCGACCTCTGGCCCCGCTTCGCCGACCTGTCGTACTGGTGGATGGACGCGATGGTCCTCGTCTGGGCGCTCTTCATGCTCGCCGTCTTCGTCATCGAGCCGATCGCGGGGCGCCGACTCGCCAAGGCCGCGGAGGCCGATCCGGCGGCCCTTTTGCAAAGACTCTTCCGCGTCCATTGCGTGCTGCTCGCCGCCGCCGCCGTCACCATCATCGGCGCGGTCGCCGGCGCGCGCGGCGGGCTTTTCTCGTGAGCGCCTGGACCCCTTCTCCGGCGAAGGCCGGGGAAGGTGGCGCGCAGCGCCGGATGGGGTGTGGAAAGCAGGAATCCGGCGGCGCCAATGTTACGTTGGCGGTTTGTGCGAGCTATCCTGCCGTAGCCCCACGGCCCACACCCCATCCGTCGGCTTCGCCGACACCTTCCCCAGCAAAGCTGGAGAAGGGGGGCCCGCGCCCTGCATAGGTCGCGCATCGCGTGAGGAGGGGGGAAAAGCCGCCCGCGCTCCATTTGAGCGCGGCGCATTCCAAGGTAGAGCTTCACGCGATGGCACACGCTCCCGAACCCGCCGCCGCGCCGCGCCTCCGCGCTCAGGGGTTGCTCGCGCGCCCGCGCATTCAGGCGCTCGTGAAGGCGGGGGCGATCGCGGCGGCTGCGCCCGTCGAGCCCTCGCAGATGCAGCCGGCGAGCCTCGACCTGCGGCTCGGCGCGGAGGCCTTCCGCGTCCGCGCCAGCTTCCTGCCGGGCAGGGGGTCGAGCGTCGCCGAGCGCCTGGCGAGCCTCAACCCCGAGCGGGTGTCGCTCGAAGGCGAGGGCGCCGTGCTCGAGAAGGGCATCGTCTACGTCGCCCCGCTGATGGAGCGCATCGCGCTGCCGGCCGGCGTCTCGGGCGCGGCGAACCCCAAGAGCTCGACCGGGCGGCTCGACATCTTCACTCGCCTGATCGTCGACGGCTCCGACGCCTTCGACGCCGTGCCCGAGGGCTACGCCGGGCCGCTCTTCGCGGAAATCTCGCCGCGCAGCTTTTCCGTGCGCGTGCGCCAGGGCGCAAAGCTCAACCAACTCCGCTTTCGCGCGGGCGCCGGCCCCTTCGCGCTCGACGCCGAGGCGCTCAAAAGCCGGCACGAGGCCGCGCCGCTCGTCGACGGCGCGCTGTCGCTGCGCGACGGCCTCATCGTCCATGCGGGCCTTGCGGGAGGGGAGGGCGAGGTCGTCGGCTTCCGGGCGATCAAGAACAGCGACGTCATCGACGTCGACCGGGTCGCGGGCTACGCCGCCGCTGACTTCTGGGAGCCTATCCTCGCGCGCTCAGACCGGCGGCTCGTGCTCGACCCGGACGAGTTCTACATCCTCGCCTCCCGCGAGCGGATGCGCATCCCCGCCGATCTCGCCGCCGAGATGGCGCCGATCGACCCGGCCATCGGTGAATTCCGCGTGCATTACGCCGGCTTCTTCGATCCGGGCTTCGGCCATGGACCGGACGGGCGCCCCTCCGCCCGCGCCGTGCTCGAAGTGCGCTCGCGCGACGTGCCCTTCCTGCTCGAGGACGGCCAGCCGGTCGGGCGCCTCGTCTTCGAGCCCCTCGCCGACCCCCCCGACGCCCTCTACGGCGCCGACGCCACGTCGAACTACCAGCACCAGGGCCTGAAACTGTCGAAGCATTTCGTGGGGTAGTTCCCCTCTCCCGTTCGGGAGAGGGGCCAGGGGTGAGGGCCCGGAGGGCCGCGGCTGATGCTGTGGCGACGAGGTCTTTGCAAACTTTCCTGCGATTTTTCTTCCTATAAATCAGAAACTGTGTTACATTGGTTTCAGGATCGAGAAAGTCAGGAGCCGCCATGTCCGAGACCGAAACCCCCTCCGAAACGGAACCCGCCGAAACCGCCGCCGGGGCTGAAACCCCGCCGTCCGAGTGGGCGCGGAAGCGGGCGGAGTCGAAGGCGCGGCGGGCGCGCCGCGTCGAGCGGCGCGAAACGTATTTCGAGCTGCTCATGTCCGGCTACAGCGTCCCGCAGATCGCCAAGGCCATGGGGAAGAGCGTGTCGTCCGTGCGGCGCGCCGTGACCCAGGCGCTCGGTGAGCGGCGGCTCGACGGGCGGGAGGACTACGCGCGGCTTCAGGTCGCGCGGCTGATGAAGGCGCTGTCGAACGCGAACGTGCACATGGAGGGAGGCAGCCTCAAGGCCATCCCGCAGTTCGTGAAAATCGTCGGCGAACTCGATCGCTACCACGGTCTCGGACGACCGGCGCCGCGCCTCGGGCCCCCCGCGCATGAAGTTCCCGCCGGGCTCATTGCCCCGCCGCCGCTCGCCCTGACGCACGGCCCGGCCGCCGCCGCGCTCGCCAGCGAAATTGCGCCCGAGTGCGCAAAGGAGGTCGCAAGCCTTTGATGTCGCTTGCGCGCGTGACATTCTGCGCGGGGCGCCAACCCCCTTCTCCAGCTTTGCTGGGGAAGGTGGCGCCGCAGGCGACGGATGGGGTGCGGAACGCAGGACGCCCCCGTCACAAGGCACGCGCGAACCTTTCGTGCAAGCCTGCCTGCCTCGAACTCGCGGGCCGCACCCCATCCGACCGCTTCGCGGCCACCTTCCCCAGCAAAGCTGGAGAAGGGGTTCACGGCCCGCAACCGGGTCCGTCACGATTTCGCTTGGGCGGCGCCGGGTTTTCCTATAAGAGCCTCCCTGTGGCGCGGCGCCGATAAGGCCCCGCGCCGCGAATGTTTTTGGCGAGCGGCGACGACGCCCTCGCGCTCTTCACCGGAAGCGGCGGATATGACGAACCCGTTCCTATTCATCCAGCAGGTCCGCGCCGAGGCCGCCAAGGTCGTGTGGCCGACCCGGCGCGAGACGCTGATCACGACCGGGCTCGTGCTTCTGCTCGTCGCCTTCGCCAGCATCTTCTTCACCGTGGTCGACGAGGCGCTGCGCGTCATCGTCGGCTTCGCGCTCGGTTTCGGCCGGGGCGGCTGAGCGCCCTTCGGCTCATCGAACCCTTGAGGGCCAAATTTTGGAACTGAAACACCCATGAGCATGCGCTGGTATATCGTCCACGCCTATTCGAACTTCGAGAAGAAGGTCAAAGACTCGATCAAGGAGCAGGCCGCGCAGCGCGGCCTCGCCGAGAAGTTCGAGGACATCCTCGTGCCCACCGAGAACGTCGTCGAGGTCCGGCGCGGCCGCAAGATCAATTCGGAGCGCAAGTTCTTCCCCGGCTACGTCCTCGTGAAATGCGACCTCACCGATGAGGTCTACCACCTCATCAAGAACACGCCGAAGGTCACGGGCTTCCTCGGGGCCGACAACAAACCGATGCCGATCTCCGATTCCGAGGCCGACCGCATCAAGGGGCAGGTCGCCGAAGGCGTCGAGCGGCCGAAGGCGGCGATCCGCTTCGAGATCGGCGAGAACGTGCGCGTCGCCGACGGCCCGTTCGCCTCGTTCAACGGGGTCGTCGAGGAAGTCGACGAGTTCCGCTCGCGGGTCAAGGTCGCCGTGTCGATCTTCGGCCGCGCGACGCCGGTCGATCTCGAATTCGGCCAGGTCGAGAAGGTCTGACGCGAGGCCCGCGGGCCTCACGCGTCGACGAACGAGGTTCACGGCGCGTTACCCCGCCGCGTCGCCTTCGAGCGAATGGGCGCCGCCCGCATTAACCCGATCCCGATAAAGCTTTAGCCCCATCGGAATTGGGGGTCGCGCCCATGTGCCTCGGTTGCTTCAGTCAGCTTGTCCTTCGAGACGAGTTCCACGCCGGCGGCCTGGCCGGCCTGCTCGGCGAGGCGGTGAGCCGGCCCTCGCGGCGCGCCTTCATGGCCTACTCGATCGGCGGCGCCGCGACGCTTGGCGCGAGCGCGGTCCCGGCCTTCGCGGCGGACGACGGCGCCGACCTCTTCGTCCGCGGCGGAACGATTCGCCCGCTGGCCGGCGCGCCGGTCGCCTCCGCGCTCGCCGTCCGCAACGGCAAGGTGCTCGCGGTCGGCGACGAAAGCGCGCTCGCGCATCTCAGGTCCGGTCAGACCAGGGTGATCGATCTCGCCGGCCGGACGCTCCTGCCCGGGCTCATCGACCCACACAATCACACGATCCTCGCGGCGCTGATCTTCGAACTGCTCGATGACGTCGGCTACGCCAAATATCCGACCCGCGCGGCGCTTGTCGCGCATCTGAAGCAGAAGGCCGCGGCGGCGCCCGAGGGCCAATGGGTCGTCGGCTCGAACTTCGACAACCTGCTGCAGGGCGGCGACTTCACCCGGGCCGAGCTCGACGCGGTCTCGACCGACCATCCGATCTTCCTCTGGTACACCAACGGCCACGACGCCTGCGTCAACAGCGAGGCGCTCAAAGCCGCCGAGATCCCCGAGGATGTCGGCGACCTTCCGGGCGGCGGCCATTTCGGCCGCGGCGCCGACGGCACGCTCAACGGCCTCGTCTACGAAGAGAGCGCGATGCTCAAGTTCGCGGTCCATTTCCTCGGCAAGATCACGCCGGAGGTCGCGGCCAGGGCGGTTACCGACTACGCGCGGCATGTCGCCTCGGTCGGCAACACCCTCCTGCACGAGCCCGGCACGATCCGCTCGAACTGGATCGAGCCGTTCGCCAAACTGTCGGGCGCGCTCGCCTGCCGCACGAGCGCGAGCGTCATGTTTGGCGACACTGACGGCCTCGCGCCTTACCTCGCCCGCGGCCTTGGCGCAGGCGCGCCGGTCGACGGGTCGCTGTTCTCGCTCTACGGCGTCAAGATCGTCGGCGACGGATCGAACCAGACCGAGACGGGCGCGCAGACCCGGCCCTATCTGAACTCGGCCGCGAAGGGCGCGCCGAACTTCGACGCCGAGGCGATGAAACGCATGGTCGCCGAAGTGAAGGCGCTTGGCCTGCCGGTCCTGATCCACTGCAATGGCGATGCGACGATCGACATCGCGCTCGACGCGATCGAGGCGGCCTACGGGAGTTCGACCGACGCCGGCGTCAACCGCATCGAGCACGCGACCATGGCGCGGGCCGACCAGATCGTCCGTATGAAGCGGCTGAACGTGCAGCCGTCGTTCCTGATGAACCATGTGCGCTTCTACGGCGCTGCCTATCGCGACCAGATCTTCGGCCCGGAACGCGCCGCGTTCATGGACCCCGCCGCGGCCTGCGTGAAGGAGGGCCTGCCCTTCACGCTGCATACCGACGGTCCCTGCTCGCCGCCCGGGCCGCTCGCGCTCATCGGCACGGCGGTGACGCGCCGCTGCGTCATCGACGAGTTCGTGGTCGGCCCCGATCAGGCTGTTGCTCTCGACGATGCGATCCGCGCCGTGACGATCCACGCCGCCCGCCAGCTCGGGCAGGGCGATCGCCTGGGCTCGCTCGAAACCGGCAAGGAAGCGGACTTCACGATCCTCGAAAGCGATCCCTACGCCGTGAGACCCGACGCCATCGCCGACATCAAGGTCACCGAGACGTGGGTCGCTGGCGACAGGAAGTTCGGCTGACGGGCTCTCGCCCGGTCGCGGCCGGCCAATCCGCGTGAAGCGCCATTCGTTTACCCCGAGAGTCTAAATCCTGCCGATCTATCGGGTGCATCAACTTCTCGTCGCTACCTTCGGGAGAAACGATTTTTGTGAACATGCCGATGCAGGACGAGCGCGCTCTGAACACCGCCGGGAAGCGGACGCCCGCCGCCGAGGGACGGCGGCGGTTCAATACGAAGCTTCGCGGCCCCGTCATGCTGGGCGTAATCGTGCTCGGCGTCGTGCTCTCCTTCGCAGCGTTTCGCGGCGGTCAGCAGATCGAACGCAACCGCATCCAGGCCTCTTTCGAGCGCACGTCGGGCGAGCGCATCTCGGCGCTCCAGGCCCGGCTGATGACGACGGTTGGATCCCTCTACTCGCTCGCTTCCTTCATCGCCACCTCGGGCGACGTCACCAAGGCGCAGTTCAGCCAGTTCGTGACCCCATTGCTCTCGGCCTATCCCGGCGTGCAGGCGTTCGAATGGGTGCCCCTGGTGCTGCCCAATGAGCGGGAAGAGGCCGAGGCAGCCGGGGCGCGCGACTACCCGAACTTCGCCTTGCGGGAGATCGATCCGGCGGGGGGGATGCGTCGTGTTTCCGTACGGGACGGCTACTATCCGGTGACCTATGTCGAACCTCTGCGCGGCAACGAGAAGGCGGTGGGCTTCGATCTCTATTCCAACCCGACGCGTCGCGCGGCGATCGACGCCGCCATCGAGACCCGCGCGCTGCAGGCAACCGGCCGGGTTACGCTCGTCCAGGAAACGGCAAATCAGCCGAGCTTCCTGGTTTTCTATCCCCTTTACGACCACATGGCGGCCACCGGGGTGGAGTACCTCCGCGGACTTGTGCTCGGCGCCTTTCGGATCGGCGACGTCGTCGGGGGCGCGGCGGGATCGGCCGGCGACGACGGGATGTCGCTCGAGATCCGCGACCTCGACGCGGACCCGGGCGAGGCGCTGCTCTACTCGAAAGTCACGCAGCCCCTGCCGACAGTCGCAGAGAAGATCTCGACCACGCGGGATTTGTCGATCGGCGGGCGCCGCTGGCAGGTCGTCGCCACCGCGCCGTCCGCCTATGTGACGAGTGAGCGCGGCGTCCTGCCTTGGGCGCTGACGATCGCCTGCCTGTTCCTCACCGGCAATATCGTCTGGCTGCTGGACCGCCGCTTCGCGGTCGAGGAGGAGGTCATCGTCCGCACCCGGGAGATGAGGCGGGCGCGCGACGAGGCCCGCGCCGCCAACCGGGCGAAATCCGATTTCCTTGCGACCATGAGCCATGAAATCCGCACGCCGCTCAACGGCGTGATCTCGATGGTCGATCATCTCCTGGAAGAACACCCCCCTGCCGGCGTCCAGGAGCCGCTCGAGATCATCGCGAAATCGAGCGAGCACCTTCTCTCGGTCATCGACAACATTCTGGACTATTCCAAACTCGAGGCCCGCAAGCTCAACCTCGAGGAAAGACCGTTCGACGTCGCGGCGCTGGTTCGCGGCGTCATCGAGATCTTCGCCGTTCCCGCAGAGGCCAAGGGCCTGCAACTCGAGGCGCGTCTCGCAGCGGACCTGCCGGCGCTGGTGGCGGGAGATCCGAACCGCGTTCGGCAGATCGTGTTCAACCTGGTGTCGAACGCGCTCAAGTTCACCGAGCGTGGCCACGTCACCGTTGAGGCGCGGGTCAGGCACCGAGCCAGCGCCATCATCGAAGAGGCGCAGGGCATGGATCTGATCCTGGAGGTCAGCGATTCCGGTCTTGGCATCAGCGAGGAGGCCTTGGGAAACCTGTTCACGGAGTTCTGGCAGGCCGACACGTCGATCTCGCGCCGGTTCGGCGGATCGGGCCTCGGCCTCGCCATCTGCAACAAGCTCGCGAAACAGATGGGCGGCGAAATCAAGGTGATCAGCGCGCCAGGCGCGGGAAGCGTATTTACGCTGACGATTCCGACGAAAGCCATGCCCGCCCCGGAATTGTCCGTCGTGGAAGCGGGCGAAGCCGCCGTCGCGGCATGCGACGCTCGCCTGACGAGTTCGCGCATCCTGCTGGTCGAGGACAATCCGACCAATCGACGCATCGCCCGGACAATCCTGGCGCAGACGGGCGCGCAGATCGATACGGCGGAAGACGGCGTGGAGGCGGTGGCTGCGGCGCGCTCGGTCGCCTACGACGTCATCCTGATGGACGTCCACATGCCGAACATGAATGGCCTCGAGGCGACCAGGGAGATCCGCGCGCTGCCGGCGCCGTTCTCATCGTCGGCGATCGTCGGCCTCACCGCCAGCACGTTCCCTGAGGACAGGCAGCGCTGCAGGCAAGCGGGCATGAACGATTTTCTGGCCAAGCCCTACCGCGGCAGGCAACTCCGGGAAGCCGTCGCTCGCGCGGCGAAAGTCTCCGCCTCAAAACCGGACGACTTTCCGTGGGTTCCCCGCCAGGACGGCGATGAGGCGACGGCCTTCAATGCGCCGCTCTTTGAGACAGAGACGTTTGTCACGCTCGGGACAGAGCTCGGCGAACAGGACGCCCGCGAGCTGCTCCAGGAATTTGTCGATGGCGCCGGCAAACGCGTGGCGGAAATGCGCACACACCTCGGCCGCGGCGAGGCCGCGGCGATCAAAGACATCGCACATTCGCTGAAAAGTTCGTCAGCCATGATCGGTCTGTCGCGGCTGGCCGAGGTCGCCAGGGAAATTGAAGTGGCTGCGAATCGGGGCGACGTGGATCGTCTCAGCCCCCTGCAGGCGGCTGCCGAGGCGGCGCTGCGAGAGGCTCGCCCCTTCGTCGAGAGCAAGCTGCGCGCGGCCTAGCATATGCGGGAGACAAGCATGCGAGACACGACAACGATCGATCCGACCAGCGCCATACTGGCCTCTTCGGCGCGTGAGACGACGTTACTCGTGGTGGACGACGATGTGATCCAGAGACGCGTGATCGCCAGGATCGGCGCCCAGGCGGGGCATCGAACAATGATGGCCGCCTCGCTCGCCGAGGCGAGGGATGCGCTCGGAAAGGAGCCTATCGACTGTCTCACAATCGACCTCGGCCTTGGAGCCGAGAGCGGGCTCGAGCTTCTCCGCGGGATTGCCGAGAATAGCCGAAGCGTCGAGGTTCTGATCATCAGCGGCGCAAGCGGCTCGGTGTTAGAATCAACTCGCGCATTCGCGCGAAGGAACGGCGTCGAGCTCTTCGACCTGTTCACGAAGCCGCTCGATCTCATCCGTTTGCGGGCGTCGCTCTCGCGAGCGCGCAAGGTTTGCTCTCTGAGGCAACGGCCGGAGACATGACCGTCTGAAGGGCCATCGACCGGGCGGCGATTCCAGTCAGCGACGCGCGTGACCGCCGCCGTTGACGGCCCCAGCGCGCGGTTGCGCGCTGCGACGGTCCTCGACCGCGGTGGGCCGAGGCGCGACCTTGATCGGAGAGTTCGGCTTTTCGCCTCTCGCCCGACCAGTCTCTTCCGGCGCACGAATCCGGAATTGGCCGATCAACTCCGCGAGGCGCGAACCCTGTTCGGCGAGAGAGGCGCTCGCGATGCAGGAGTCCTCGGACAGGGCGGCGTTCTGCCGGTTCGTCTGGTCAAGCCGCCTCATAGCGCCATCGACTTCCTGAAGGCCGGTCGCCTCCTGTTCGGCACTCTTCGCAATCTGTTCGATGACCCCGGAGATCTCATTCACGCCGGTCTCGATCTGCTCGAAGGCCTCGCCGGTGTGAGCGACCAGGGCGACCCCCTCGCGCACCTGCGTGGACGAGGCCGCGATCAGACCCTTGATCTCGCGCGCCGCCGCAGCCGACCTTTGAGCAAGCGCGCGGACTTCCGACGCGACCACGGCGAAACCTCGCCCGGCGTCGCCCGCGCGTGCTGCTTCAACCCCGGCGTTGAGCGCGAGCAGGTTCGTCTGGAAAGCGATCTCGTCGATAGCTCCGATGATCTGCTCCACCTGCTGCGACGACTTCGCGATCTTCGCTATCGCGTCGACTGCCTGACGGATCGCCGCAATCCCCTTGCGGGAGGCGTCGCTTGTCCTCCCGACAAGGTTTCGCGCATGCCTGCTTATGCCTGCGGTTTCGCGAATTGTGCCGGTTATCTCGCTCAGCGCGGACGTTGTCTGCGACAGGCTCGCCGCCTGTCGTTCGGTCCTGCGCGAGAGATCCTCTGACGCTGCGGAAATCTGCGACGTGCCCGCCTGTAGCGCATGCGACGAAGCGGCGACGCCGGTGACGACTTCGGTTAGCGCGTCGACCGCTGCGTTAAAGTCGTTACGGAGCTTTTCATACGCCTCCGGCAGGCGCCCCGTGATCCGAAAACTCAGGTTCCGAGCGGCGAGTTTCTCAATCCCGTCGCCGAACGCCGCCAGGACGCTCGAACGTTCGCCGGCGAGCGCTTCGGCCTGGGCCGTTGCGAGCGCCTGTTCGGCTTCGTGCGCCGTGCTGTCCTGCAACGTCTCGACAATCGCGACAACGGCGCCGCTCGCGTCCCGGACAGGGCGGGCCTCGATCGTAAGATAGACACGCGCGCCGCTGGGAAGGTCGCACCAATTCTCCGCCCTCAGCGTCGCAGCGTCGCCGCCGCGCCTGTCGCGGGCGTAATGCGCCGCGACGGCGTCGGTACCCTTGCTCAATGCGAGATCGGCGAGGCAGGGCCGCTGTTCCTTGTAGAACCCCCTCCAGTGATCGCTCGTCCCGAGCACGCTCAGCGCGTCCAACCCGGTCAGGCGAGCGCA
This sequence comes from uncultured Alphaproteobacteria bacterium, assembly GCA_963829505.1. GTDB lineage: Bacteria > Pseudomonadota > Alphaproteobacteria > Rhizobiales > Beijerinckiaceae > Roseiarcus. Next base: position 441,012 of record CAWHIL010000002.1, on the reverse strand, counting down.
TGATTTGTTCCAAAGGATCACGCGATGCTCACAATCGATCGCGAATGTCGCGGCCCCCATCTCGTCGAGAATGTGGGGCGCGAGGTTCTCCGCGCTCATACGGTCGCGGTCGCCGGAGCGAGGGCGAAAGAAGAAGGGGAGCCGTCTCGCAGACATGATCAAGGTCGGACCCCCGCTCTAAAAACTACGCCGGCGGCAAATTTCAAAACTCGGTCCAATCGCGGCGTTCGGCCTCCGCGCCGCGGGCGCCGCCGCCTGTGGCCCGACGGTCGCGTCTTGCGGACGCAAACGCCGCCGCATGGGGCGTTGGATCCGGGGTGGTGGCGCGAGCGTCGCAAAAGGCGCGCGGCGCCGCCTTCCTTGTTTCCCGCGCGATCGTGTCGTTTGACGAAGCCTCAATACGGAACTGGCCGATCAGTTGCGCGAGGCGCTCGCCCTGTTCGGCGAGCGACTGGCTTGCGGCGGAGGCCTCCTCGGACATGGCGGCGTTCTGCTGGGTAACCTGGTCGAGCTGTCCAACGGCGCTGTTGACTTCCTGCAGCCCGGTCGCCTCTTCCTCGGCGCTCTTCGAAATCTGTTCGACGATTGCGGCGATGTCCTTCACGCCCGTCTCGATTTGCTCGAGGGCCTTTCCCGTGCCCGCGACCAGATCGACCCCGTCGAGCACTTGTGTGGCGGAGGTCGCAATCAGCCCCCTGATCTCGCGCGCCGCGTCGGCCGACCTTTGCGCCAGCGCGCGGACTTCCGAGGCGACGACCGCAAAGCCCCGGCCGGCGTCGCCCGCCCGAGCGGCCTCGACCCCGGCGTTGAGCGCGAGGAGATTCGTCTGAAAGGCGATCTCGTCGATGACCCCGATGATCTGACCGATCTGCTGGGAGGATTCTCTCGATCATCCGCATCGCATCGACCGCCTTGCGAACGGTCTGCGCACCATCCTGCGAGGCGCCGCGGGTGATCATGACCACCTCGCGCGCGCGCCTGCTGATGTCGGCGGTCTTTCGAACCGCATTCGTGATCTCCGCCAAGGCGGACGCCGTTTCTTCCAGGCTGGACGCCTGCTGTTCCGTCCTGCGCGAAAGATCGTCGGATGCGACGGATATTTCCGTTGTGCCGATTTGAAGCGCCCGCGAGGACGCCGCGACGCCGGTTACGATGGCAGTGAGCCTGCCGATCGCCGCATTGAAATCGGCCTGAAGCTTCTCGTAAGCCGTGGGCAGTCGTCCGCTGATCCGAAACGTCAGATCCTGCGCGGCGAGTTTCGAGAGCCCTTCGCCGAACGCCTCGACGACGCGAGCCCGCTCGCTGGCCAGCGCATCTTCCTGCGCCCTCTGACGCAACGCCTCTGCCTCGAGAGCGGCCGCCTGCTTGCTCGCAAACGCCTCGGCCCTCTCGTCTTCCACTGCTTTCTCGGCCAGCTTCCGGGCGGTCATGTCCTGGAGCGTTTCGATCACAGCGGTCGCGGCGCCATTTGCGTCGTAGATCGCGCGAGCGTCGATTGCGAGGTAGGCGTGCGCGCCGCTTGGGAGATCGCACCAGTTTTCCGCTTTCAAGCCGCCTTTGCGGCTGGTCTCCCGATCACGCGTCTCGTAGTGAGCGTCGGCGCCGTTCGCGTCCCCACTCAACGCGAGGTCGGCGAGGCAGGGGCGCGGACGGTCGTAGAAGCCTCTCCAGTGATCCTTGGTTCCGACAACCGCCGTCGCCTCCAAGCCTGTGAGGCGGGCGCACGCCTTGTTCCAGATGACCACCCGGCCCTCTCGGTCCAGCACAAACGTGGCGACCGCCATCTCGTCGAGAAATCGAAGCGCCGAACGCTCAGCGTCGCCGCGATCGCGCTCTGAGGCGCTTTCGGGTTGGTGCCGAAAGAACATAAGGCGCTTCATCTTGCGTCAACTCCCAGTGAAACCCGTGCGGAGACGCGGCGCACCCCCGGCATATCGAATTCGGCGCGAAAGAACGGCCCTCGAGAAACGCATGACGGCGCGCCCCGCTACAACTCCTCCCCCAGCTGGAGTTTGTGTTAGGGGGAGCCGCATCCCTTGTTTCCAAGCCCTCAGAACTCGCGCCAGTCGGCGTCGCTTGCGGCCAATTCGGCTCCGCCCTTAGCCCCGACGCGCCTCATCGCCCGCTGGCGGGGCGCCGCGGCGACGGCCGCGAAAGCGTGCGGCGCCGCCGCGACAAGCTGCTGCCGCAAATCTTGCTCCGACCCCTTGGAGATCGCGAACTGGCCGATGAGCCGAGACAACTGCTCGCCCTCAGTGGCGAGCGATTGGCTGGCGGCGGTCGCCTCCTCCGCCATCGATGCGTTCTGCTGCGTCATTTGGTCCATCTGCGTTATTGCGACGTTCACCTCGGCCAGGCCCACCGCCTGGCTGCGCGCGTCAGCCGCGATTGACGAGACGGTTGCATCAATCGTGGTCATGCTCTGCTCGATGAGTGTGAGAGATTGAGCGGTCTCTGAAACCAGGGTCACGCCGTCCCTGACCTGCTCGTTGGATCGGGCGATGAGCCCCTTGATCTCGCGAGCCGCCTCGGCCGCCCTCTGCGCCAGCGCGCGAACCTCGGCGGCCACAACCGCAAAACCACGCCCGGCATCGCCGGCGCGAGCCGCTTCGACCCCGGCGTTCAGCGCAAGCAGATTGGTCTGAAACGCAATCTCGTCGATCACGCCGATAATTTCCGCAACCTTGCGCGAGGATTCCTCGATACGCTTCATCGCCCCCGCCGCGCTCTGGACAATTTCCATTCCCTTCTTCGACACATCGCGGGCGGTCGCGACGGACCCGCTGGCCTCCCGGGCGCTGTCGGCCGTCTTGTTCACCATCGAGGTTATCTCGTTGAGGGCGGCCGAGGACTGCTCGACGCTTGCGGCCTGCTGTTCGGTGCGGCGTGACAGATCGCTCGCAGCGACCGCGATCTCGCCCGTTCCGCTGCCAACTGCGTTGACCGACTGCGCGACGCCCGAGAATGCCCGCTCGAGCTGCTCGAGCGCCGCGTTGAGATCGGCGCGAAGCGGCTCGTAGGACGCCGCCAAAGGTTCGAGCACACGACACGAAAGATTCTTCGCGGCAAGATTTGAGATGGCTTCGCCAATCTTGCGGATTGCAAACGACTGCTCGTCGGACAGCTTTTCTCGTTCGGTGAGCGCCGCAGCCTGCTGGTCGGCAAGACGCCGCGCAGCCGCCTCTCTTTCAACGGCCGCGGCTTCCCGCTGCTGGGCGCTCGCCTCACGCTCTCGGGTTGCGGCGACCCGGGCCTCCTCAGCATCGCGTTCCATCTTCCGCCGCTGAATTGCGTTCGTCTTGAACACCTGAACAGCCGAAGTCATGCGACCGACCTCGTCCTTTCGCTCGGTGCTGTCGATTTCAGTGTCGAGGTCGCCTTCGGCCAGCCCCGTCATTCGGTCCGCAAGCCGCGACAACGGGCGGGCGATTTTCGTCGATGTGATCCAGACTGACATGACGCCGGCGGCGAGAGTCGATGAGAACACCCATGAGGGTCAACTCGAGAATTGCAGAATGACTTGTCGCTTGAAGCTCCTCCGCAAGCGCGGCGCTCTGCTCACTCAGTTTGTCGGAGAGCGTGAACATGTCGTCGATCAACGCCGACGACGCCTTGTCGAGCTTTAGGAGTTCGCGAGCTCCCTCAGCCATTTTGTCGAGCTCCTGAGGCTTCAGCTTGGCGCCGTCAGCCAGACCCGGGGTGTCCAGGCCGATCTTGAGCGGCGTTTTTGCGCTTTCGGCCAATGCGTCGAACCGCGTGGAGATCGTCTCGAGCTCCTTCCTGCTCTCGGGCAGTAGGCTCGCAGCATCGGCGAGTTGCTTGTCGGCCATCGCGTGCGCGTCGTCGAACTGCTTCTGGACGCGTTCGTTCTCGGAATTGTCATAGATCAGCGCCTGAAAGGTCGCGATCTTCAACCGGTTGATGCTGCGTGTCGCATGCAGGACGTCGACAAGCGCACGATCCCGCCGATTGATGATATCGCTCGACTTGCTCCCGAGCGTCGTCAATTGGAAAGCGCCGAAGCCGATGACCGCCAGCACGATGAGCGCCATCATCAAAAGGGGGATCAGGGCTTTGGTGCGGATCTTGAGGTTCTCGAGCAACATGGACGAGTCCTGGAAACTGCCGCGCAACGAGGGCTGGCGTTCGAGCTTCGATTGAAGATGAAGGTCCGCTTAGGGGACGTGCGCTCGGCGTCATGCCTCAGCCAGACGAACTGGCCCGCATCTGTAGCAATGAACCATCACGCATTAAAAAACCGATTACGGACGCTGCCGAGGCAACTGTCGAGAGGGGGTGCAGACGCATTGCGAACCGGGCCTGGATCGGCGCTGCGAATTTCGCGTTGTCAGTTGAAGTGTTCATAGTCGTGGGGCTCGGCCTTCGCCTCCTCGTCATGAGCGAGAGCCGCCGCGAGCGCCGCAAGACCGAGCGATCGACTGGCAAAGCGTGTATCGACGAGCCATTCCGGCAGAGCCGCAAGCGCGAGGCTATCGAGAAACTCGGCGATCCCCGATACCTCCTGCCGTGCCCGATCGATCTCTTGCAGCTCTTCAAAGCGCGGTGAGCGGAGCGACTGCGAGTTGAGCACGATGTCGCCGATCGCGTTCTCGAGATTGATCAGCCTCGTCTCGACACGACGCAGTTCCCTCGTCATTCGCGCCAGCAATGTCGACAAAGAAACCGAGTCAGGCATGTGCTCAATCCTCTCCGGGCAAGTCGCTCGGCCGGCGCCTAGCCGAACAGTTCGACATCGCCTGAACTCGCGACGACCGGCTCGCGGACGCGCTCCACGCTGATGGTCGTGCCGGAATCGATGAAACTTCGCCGCGCGCGTCCGGAAGCCGGCCAGAATTGCAGCCGGCGACCCTTCTCGCCGCCAAGGTCCTGACTGACGATCGCGATACCTTCATAGCGGAGGAAGCGCTCCGCGAATTCGCCGTTCTTGCGGCCGACGTCCGAGAGCCCGCGCACAACCCGGGCGCCGCCGAACAACTTGGCCTGCAGACAATCGCGGCGCGCGCCGAGCTTCATCAGACCGTTCACGAGCAGCTCCATCAGGTGGACCCCGTATCGCTCCGCTTCGCTGGGATTGAACGCGCGATCATCCCCGGGAAGGAGGAAGTGGTTCATCCCGCCCACCCCCCGAGTTCGGATCGTACAGACACGCCGCCACGCAGGAGCCGAGGACTGTCGTCAGCGCCAGATGCTCGCCCTTTCCGACGCGATATTCGCCCTGGACGATATTGACCTTTTGCTCCCGGATATGGCTCACGACAAACGCCCTACGACCGTTTCGATCGCGCCCTTCAGCGACGCCGTGTTGAAGGGCTTGGTGACGAAGTTGTTGAGACGGTACTGTTTGCCGCGCTCGATCAGGGTCTTGTCCGGGCTGCCGGTGATCAGGATGAAACCGATGCCGCTGGTCGGCTTGAACTCCCGCAATCCCTTGAGCAGCCCGAGGCCGTCGAGCCCCGGCATGTTCATGTCGGAGATCACCAGATGCACCGGGCGCGCCATCAGGGACTTCAGCGCCTGAGCGCCGTCCTTGGCGATCGTGACGTTCCTGACGCCCAGCTGATCGAGCGCGTCCGTGATGAGCGTTCGGCTGACGCTCGTGTCGTCGACGACCATCACCTGCAACTTAGCCGCGAGCGACATGGTCCATGCTCCTGGAAGTATGCTTCGAGGTGAGGCCGAGGATGGCGCCGGCGATCTCGTGCAGAGGCGCCTGCTTCTCGACCGCCCCGATTTCGAAGGCGGCTTTCGGCATTCCGTAGATGATTGAGGTGCCTTCGTCCTGACCGAGGGTTCGGGCGCCGGCGGCCCGCATGGCGAGCAGGCCTTTCGCGCCGTCCCGGCCCATGCCGGTCAGGATCACCCCGACGGCGTTGGCGTTGCAGTTCCGCGCGACCGAATCGAACAGGACGTCGACCGAGGGGCGGTGTCCGTTGACAGGCTCGGCGCCTGCGAGCCTGCACCGAGCCTGTCGATGGCCGACGACTTCGAGATGCATCGGTCCGCCGGGCGCAAGAAAAATTCGGCCCGGGGCGAGCGCCGCGCCGTCCTGGGCTTCACGGACTTCGGCGGCGGTGATGCCGTCGAGCCGTTTGGCGAAGGTCTTTGTGAACGGCTGCGGCATGTGGATGGCGATTACGGTCGGTGGGCAGTTGCCGGGAAGACGCGACACGATCGAAACCAGCGCCTCGACCCCGCCGGTCGACGCCCCGATGGCGACGATCTTGCCGTCGGGCTGATACCCGCCCGGTGACGGGGGAAGGCCCAGCGCCTGCCGTGGACGTCGGTCGAGGCGAGCGCAGGCGGCCGACTTGACCCGGTCCGCAAGCCGGTCGAACGCCTTCGGGTCGGCGCTCGTCGGCTTGCCGACGCAGCACACCGCGCCGTTTTCGAGCGCCGCGATCGCCGCCGCGCTGCCGGCGGCCGTGCTCGCCGACACCATGACGACCGGGAACGGCCGCAGCCGCATGACCTTCTTCAGGAACTCGAGGCCGTCCATCTTCGGCATCTCGACGTCGAGGGTCATCACGTCGGGAGCAAGCGTCTTGATCGCCTCGCGCGCCTCGAGCGGGTCGGCGGCCTCGCCGACCACTTCGACGTCCGGGTCGCGCGAAAGCGCGGCGCGCACGAGAGCGCGCATGGAGGCGGAATCCTCGACGATGAGGACTCGGACGGGGGTCATGTTGGCCTCGCGGCATGCTGGTAGATGGTCACGCCGGCGCTGCGAAGCCGGGCGCTCGCAGGTCCCACGACCCGCTCCGAATGTCCGACATAGAGCCAGCCATCCTGACCCAGCTTCGAGGTAAACCGGCTCCACAGGCTTCGTTGACCCTGTTCGTCGAAATAGATGACGACGTTGCGGCAGAAGATCACCTGGAAGCACCCGCGCATGGGCCAGTCGCCATGGAGGTTCAGGGTTCGGAATGAGACGACCTTCCTGGTCTCGTCGGCAATGCGATACGAGCCGCGCTGAGCGGGATCCACGGCGAAGTAGCGTGCGCGAAGACCCTTGGGAACGTCAGTCAGAGCGCCTTCGGGATAGACGCCGTCGCGGCCGGAGGCGAGGACGCGCGGATCGATGTCCGTCGCCAGGATCTTGATATCGAGGGCATGAGCCTGGGGTTCGAGTGCGAGAACGGAGAGCGCGATGGAATAGGGCTCCTGGCCAGTCGAGCAGCCTGCCGACCATATGCGCACTTTTCCGCCCTTCCGCGCTTGCCCGATGAGCGACGGCAGGACGTGACGCTCGAGGTGGTCGAAGTGCGGCCGTTCTCGAAAGAATTGAGTCACATTGGTTGTCAGCGCAGAGAGCATCTCAAGCCGCTCGTCGCTGCTGTCCGGGCTCTCGACGATGTCGCAATATTCGTGGAAGCTTCGGAGGTTGAGAGTCCGCAGGCGCTTGGCCAGGCGCGAGTAGACGAGCTCGGACTTCGCCTCCCTCAGATCGATGCCCGCGTCGGAATACATCAGCGCCGCGATCCGACGGTAGTCCTGGGTCGTGAACGCAAACTCGCGCCCCCCGACCACCGCCTGGGGCGCCGAGCTTGCGGCAGCCGCGCTCATACCGAAACCTCGACGTTTGGCGGAAGGATCGCGGCAAGCTCGATGAGGCCGATCATCCTGTTGTCGACCGCGAGCATTCCGCGCACAAACGCCTTGACGGAATCCGTCGCCACATTCGGCATCGGCTGAATGGCCTCGGCGGAGTGGCTCAGGATTTCGGAGACGGAATCGACCAGAAGACCGACCAACTGGTTGTTGACCTGAACGACTATGATGACATGCCTCTGGGTCGCCTCGGTTTGAGCGAAGCTCAGCCGTTGCGCCAGATCGACGATCGGCAGCACGGACCCGCGCAGATTGATGACCCCGCGCACGTAGGTCGGTGCGTGGGGCAAGACTGTCGCGGGAGAAAAGCCTCGAATTTCCCGCACCGACATGATGTCGATGCAGAATTCCTGCGTCCCGACGCGGAACGCGATGAACTCGTTTGCGGCGAGGGTGGCGGCGGTCACGGGTACGGCGGATGCGACGTTGGGCATAGTTCTAACTCGCTGCGGCCAGGAGGGATGCTGGGGTGGTGGGAGGGCGGTTGGTCGTCGCGACGATCGTGTCGACGTCCAGGATCAGCGCGACGCGGCCGTCGCCGAGGATCGTCGCGGCGGCGATCCCGGGCACTTGACGATAGTTGGCCTCGAGGCTCTTGATCACGACCTGCCGCTGGTCGTGGATGGAATCGACGAGCAGCGCGCACCGGGCGCTGACCTCGGTTTCGATAATGAGCGCGACGCTCTCGAGCGGATTGGCGGGTCGATCGCGGACGCCGAGCTCGAGGCCAATGTCGACAAGGGGCGTAAATCCTCCCCGATCGGCGATGACGCAGGTCTCGGCGCCGAGCCCATGGACGCTCTTCTTCTCCGGTCGCAGGGTCTCGGCGATCGCAGTCAGGGGGACAACGAAGGTCTGATCCGCCACGCCCACGACCATGCCGTCCAGAACGGCGAGCGTCAGCGGCAGGCTCATCGAAAACGTTGAGCCGCGGCCTGGTCGGGAGGCGATCGAGATCCGTCCGCCGAGCGCCTGGATGGAGCGCTTGACGACATCCATGCCGACACCGCGTCCGGAAATGTTGGAAATGGACGAAGCCGTCGAGAACCCTGGCAGAAACAAGAGATTGTCGACGTCCGCGTCCGTCAGCTGCGCGTCGGGGGCAATCAGCTCCTTGGCGACCGCGATCGCCTTCACCTTGCCGCGATCGATCCCCGCGCCGTCGTCCGACACCTCGATCACAATGCGCCCCGAACGATGCGCCGCCGAGAGCCGCACCTCGCCTTGCTCCGGCTTGCCCGCGGCAATACGGCCCTCCTTCGTCTCGAGGCCGTGATCGACCGCGTTGCGAATCATATGCGTGAGCGGATCGGCGAGACGTTCGATAACGGTCCGGTCGACTTCGGTCGCTTCTCCCTCGGTGCGCAACCGCACCGATTTTCCGGTGTCTTCGGCGAGCTCGCGCACAATCCGGGCCATGCGCTGGAAGAGAGGCTTCACCGGCTGGGCGCGAATCGCCATCACGCCCTCCTGAATTTCTCGCGTGAGCTGCTCGAGAGCGCCAAGGACCGGGGAAATCCCGGACGACCGAGCGACACCAGCCTCCGTCACCTTCTGCGAAAGCATCGCCTGGTTGATGACGAGTTCGCCGACCAGATTGATCAGCCGATCCACACGATCGAGGTCGACGCGGATGGTCGCCGTCGGACCGGCGTCAGGCTTTGGCGGGTCGGCCGGAGATCGGCCGCCGCCGGGCACGTTCCCACGCGGGGAGGCGTCCAGCTGCGGCTTGGAGTTCCTGGGGCGTCGAGGCGACGGCGGTTTGAGGAGAGCTCCCGTCCGCCTCTGTTGCGGCCGTCTCGAGATGATGGTGGATCAAATGACCGCCGGGGACGATCGCGAGATCGCAGTCGCCGATGACGAAGTCGAAAACCTCCTGGATCGCCTCGACGCCGCTATCGGTCTTCAGGTCGATGCTCCACGTCAGGTAGGAGTCCTCAGGATCGAGACCTTCGAGGCAGGGAACGGCGCTGACGTCGCAGACGGCTGCGATCTCACCGAGGGAGCCGAGTTCGCGCAAGAGACGCGCCGGCTCGTTGCCTCTGCGATAGAGGTCTCGCCGCGGCGCAAAGGTTATCGCATAGGATCTTTCGTCGGAGCCGGACTGCCCGTCGAGCGGCAAGTCGTCGATTGACAGGGTGACGGGCTGGAAGTCGATCTCCGCGACATCGTCGGGCTCAGCCTCGCCGCTGGCGGCGCATGCAAGCGTCAGCTCCTCGGTCAAACTCTCGATCCGACGCTCGTCGATCGCGCCTCCGGCCCGCGAGAACTCCACGAGATCGGAGAGCGCATCCTTCGACCGCAGCATGATTTTGATCAGTGCGTCCGTCGGGTTGAGCCTTCCGCAACGGATGCCGTCGAGGGTCGTTTCGAAAACGTGAGCGAAGCGCACCAGGCGATCGAGCTGGAAAGCCCCGGCGCCCCCCTTGATCGAATGGACCGCGCGGAACACCGCGTTCACCGTTTCAGCGTCCGCCACCCCGGAATTCATCGCCTCGAGCCCCGCCTCGACTTCGGCCAGCTGCTCGCTGCATTCCTGAAAGAAGGTGTCTCGAATGGCGGCCATCGGATCCATTGACGATTCCCCAAAAAGATCAGGACGCGACCCGCCGAACGACATCGACGAGCTTGACCGAGTCGAAAGGCTTGACGATCCAACCGGTGGCGCCTGCGCGCCGCGCGAGACTCTTCTTTTCCGGCGAGGATTCCGTGGTCAGGACCAGGATCGGGATGCCCAGGAAGCGCGGATCGGCGCGAACGCGCTCGATGAACCCGAAGCCGTCGAGCCGCGGCATATTGATGTCGGTGATGATGACGGTTGGCGCCTCGGCGCCGAGGACGTCGAGACCATGTTCGCCATCGACCGCCTGGACGACGCGGTAGCCCGCTTCGGTGAGCGTAAGCATCAACATGTCGCGCATGGTGCGGGAATCATCGACCGTCAGGATGGTTTGCGCCGTCACGACTGGACCTCTTCGAGGAAGGCGGCAGGGTCTAAGCCAAGAAATCGAAGGTGTTCGATCAACGGCGGACCGCAATTCGCGAAAGTCAGCGGCAGGCCGTCGGCCTGCCAGGTCTGGATCGCGGCGAGCAGAACCTGAAGGCACGAGGCGCCGGGCCGCTCGATTCCGGCGGCGTCGACGACAGTCGACCTGCCGCGCCGGGCAAGCAGCTCCCGTGCGAGCGGCGCCGCGGCGGCGAGGTCGAGGAGTTCCGGGAGGCGGACGGGTCGGTCGCCAGTCGCCTGGTCCGTGGAAACGGGGATCGCCTGCACGGGAACCGGTTCGGACGCCGTTACCGCCTTCGGCGCTCGAACCTTTCGAACGCGCTTCGTCGACACAGTCGCTTTCGACATTGATAAGCCTTCGCTCTTTGCCGTCGATCGCCGTAGCTGCAGACGCAACGGGACTTCAGCCTCTTTCGCTCGCGGGGCGCAGGACCCACGCAAGTCCGATCGCAGTTTGTGATCCTGGAAGAATGTCGGCTTGGTCCGACTGTCGCGAACGGCTTCATGCCTCCGAAGACATTCGCCAGCAGGCGGGAACTTCGGTCGCTGCGGCAAAGTAAGCGTCCTCAATTGCGAAAGCGTAAAGGCGTCCTGCGTTTGATCGATCGGATCGTCACGCCGTCAGGGACGCCCGTTCCGTGGAGCCGCCAAACCCTTCGAGGCGGGTTCGGCCGACAACTCCGGATGCTTTCGGGGACAGGCGACGGGCGAGTTCGTGTCGACGACGGCGAGACGCTCGCGCCACGTCCTGGCGACGGGCCGGGTGATCCGTCGTTCAGCGACCGGAGCGACGTCTAGGCGAAGCTGACGCCTATTCGATCGCCCTCCGACCACGCGATCGCGCAGGGCCGGAGGACCATCTTCCTTTCAAGCTTGGGGCTGAAATCGTCGGATCCGGGCCTGACCAGCTCTTCGGCCTCGAACAACAGGTCGAAGCTGCGAGGAATTCCGGCGTCGCTCTTGACGAGCAGCGCCGCTCCGGTGTCCGACAGGTCGCGGATCGAGCATCTGACCAGCTTGTTGCCCCGGTCGAGAACGATGTGGGCGCAGCGGTGGGCGCGGAATCGTTCGGCTGTCCTGTTCGTCGCCATTGACCTCGATCCAGAGCGTGAAGACGACCGACAGATAGAAAAGAGTTGTTTCGCGCAGGTTACCGCCGCCGACGTCAGAGCGATCCTTTTGTGGTTTACGCAAGCTTCACGCAAGCAGCCGGTCCAACAGTCGCCAAAGGTCGTTCGAGCGACCGCAGGCTCGCGCAACGTCAGGATCGGAAGAGATGCAAGCGCAAGGCGTAACGGACGAGGCCCTAAATCAGCGACTGCGGTTCATCAAGCTTGACGCCTCGGGCTCCGAACAGATCCGGTCGTTGCGACCGATCATTGCGAGGCATTTGGCGCAAGGACTCGACAGGTTTTACGATCAGGTTCGCGCCACCGAAGCCGTGCGCAGATTGTTCACCGGCGAGGACCACATCGCCGCGGCGAAGAAGGCGCAACTCAAGCATTGGGATGCGATCGCCGCCGGCGACTTCAGCAGCCACTACGGCGCGGCGGTGCGCTCGATCGGGAGAACGCACGCGAGGATCGGGCTCGAGCCGCAGTGGTACATCGGCGGCTATGCCTTGATCGTCGAGCATCTGATCAGCTCGGTCATCGAAGAGGTCTGGCCAAAGACGCTGTTTCGCAGAAGGAAATCGTCCGCGTCGCGAAGGATCGGGGCCGCGCTCGGGCTGCTGATCAAGGCGGTGTTCCTCGACATGGAGCTTGCGGTCTCGAACTACATCGACGCGAGCGCCGAAGCGCAGGCGAAACTGACGGCCGAGCGCGATCGCGTCGCGGCGGAACGAAACCACGCCATCGAGCGGCTGGCGGCGGCGCTCGAGAAGCTTGCGGCGAAGGATCTTTCCAGCCGGATCGATGAGGACATGCCGGAAGGCTTCGTTCGGCTGAAGACGGACTTCAACTCCGCCGTCGACCTGCTCTCCGCCGCCTTCAAGGACGTCAGCGTGTCCGCGTCGGGCGTGCGCGCGAGCGCCCAGGAGATCGCTACCGCCTCAAACGATCTGTCTCGCCGCGCCGAACAGCAGGCCTCGAGTCTCGAGGAGACGGCCGCGGCCCTGAACGAGATCACCGCCGCCGCCAATGGCACCGCCGAGGGCGCACGGCACGCGAATGAGGTCGTCGGGATCGCGAGGAGCGACGCGCAGCAGAGCATCGAGATCGTCCGACAGGCGATCGACGCGATGGGCAAGATCGAGAAGTCGTCGAGCCAGATCGGCCAGATCATCGGCGTCATCGACGAGATCGCTTTTCAAACCAACCTTCTCGCCCTCAACGCCGGAGTCGAGGCCGCGCGCGCCGGCGACGCGGGCCGCGGCTTCGCCGTGGTCGCCTCGGAAGTGCGGGCGCTCGCCCAGCGCTCCGCGGAGGCGGCGCGCGAGATCAAGGGGCTGATCCATGCGTCGACGACGCATGTCAGCGAAGGCGTGGCGCTCGTGGGTAAGACCGGCGCCGCGCTCGAGCGCATCGAAACCAAGGTGTCGGAAATCGACGAGGTCGTCGCCAGGATCGCGTCAGGCGTCAAGGAGCAGGCGTCGGGCCTCGGCGAGATCAACGGCGCCGTCAACCAGATGGATCAGGTCACTCAGCACAACGCGGCGCTCGCCGAGCAGATGACCGGCGAAAGCCATACCCTTTCCAATGAAAGCGGGAAGCTTACGGACCTGATCGGCCAATTCAGCTTTGAAGGACTTGCGGGCGATGCGTTGCGGCGCGAACTCAAGGTCGTGGCGCCCCATGCCTTCGTCGAGCGCGCGGCACGGCCATCAACCAATTCCATGCTTCGTGGCGTCGAGGTCCAGCCGGACGCGAGCCGGTCCAGCGACCCGGCGAAGTTCGAGGCGACGCGCCCGCCTCAATCCGCCAGGATGAAGGCGGCCAACGACGCCTGGGAAGAGTTTTGAAGGCCGGCGACGGCAAGACGAGGACTGCGCGGCTCGATTGGCGGAAGCGCGACGGAGCCCCGGATCGAGGAGTCCAGGCGGCCGTAGCGAGTTTGCGACGCCTGGCAACTCCGATGTCGCAGCCGGCGACGTCGCCAGGCTGGCTGCACTTGAGGATCCCGGCCTTTCAAAGCTCAGAGCAAAGCAAAGATTAAAACAAACTCCAAAAATGCAGCAATTCTGTCGCCGCGACGATTTTGCATGTGAAAGTTGATCTTAAGAAATCGCGGCGAAGGTGCTTCTCCAGGTTGTCTTGCGTGACGTTGCAGGGGAGCGAGGCCTCTCGAGGCGCGCTCAGCGTCATTTCGTCAACCGAGGCGGCGCGAGGGGCGACGCCCTTGTTCTGGTCGACGAGCCGGCGCCGAGGTGTACGTCCATTGTGAACAAGGGACCTTCTATAGAGGAGCAGGCTCACCACTGCGTTCTTTGCCTGACCGCGCAGAACGAGACGCAATTGAGCCGCTTCATCAATGAGGCTCCCACCTCGGTCGCCATGTTCGACCGGGATTTACGCTATCTCGCGCTGAGCCGCCGCTGGCGACAGGATTTCCACCTCGAAACGGATGTCTTCGGCAGGTCGCACTACGAGATTTTTCCCGACCTTCCGAAACATTGGAAGGATTGCCATCGCCGAGGCCTCGAAGGCGAGTCGATCGCGCAGGATCGGGAGCTCTTCGTTCGCGCCGACGGCTCGCAGAAATGGCTGCGATGGGAGCTGCGGCCATGGCGCGGCCCGCGCGGCGACGTCGGCGGAATCGTCATTTATCTGGAGGACGTCACGGAGACCGTCGTCGATCAGGACAGGATCCGTCAAAGCGAGGCGCGGTTGCGGGCCGTGGGCGACAATCTGCCCGACAGCTCGGTTTTCCAATACGCCCGCGACGCCAGCGGGACGCCGTGCTTTCACTATCTCAGCGCCGGAACGGAGAGGATCACCGGCATCCCGGCTGAGGAGGCCATTGCTGACGCCGGGAAGCTCTTTTCGCAACTCCTGCCGGAATATCTGCCCTTGCTGTTCGAGACCGAGGCGGCCGCAACCGCGAAACTGGCCGATTACGACGTTGAGGCGCCGTTCCGCCGTGCAGATGGCGAAATGCGATGGATGCGGCTGCGGGCCCGGCCGGACCTGCAGCCGGACGGACGCATTTTCTGGAACGGCGTCCAGACGGATATCACGGAAAGCCGCCTCGACCGGGAGCGGCTGCGAGAGAGCGAAGCGACGCTCCGCGCGATGGGCGACAATTTGCCCGACAGCGCCGTCTTCCGCTGGACACGCGATTCCAGCGGCGTCGCGCGCTATCTCCACATCAGTGCGGGCGTCGAAAAGCTCACCGGACTGACCGTCGAACAAATTGTGGCGGACGAGAACCTGCTGGCTGAACAGGTCCTGCCAGACTATCGAGCGACGTTCGAGGAGGCTGAGAACGTCGCGCGTCGGCAATTGTCCGATTTTTCGGCCGAAGCGCCGTTTCGTCGCGCCGACGGAGAAGTTCGATGGATGCGCATCAGCTCCCGTCCCGATCCGCAGCCCAATGGACAGATTTTCTGGAATGGAGTTTTGACCGACATTACAGAGGGCGTCGTCGCTCAAGACAAGGTGCGTCGGAGCGAGGCGAGACTGAGAGCGCTCGGCGACAGCCTGCCCGACAGCGCAATCGTTCAGTTCGAGCTCGATTCGCACGGCTTGCCGCGTTTTCTGTACTTGAGCGCGGGTTTCGGGAAGATCACCGGCCTCGCGGTCGAAGACGTTCTGGCGAACCGGGACGTGCTTGTGGCGCAGATCCTGCCGCAAGACCTGCCGAAGGTGCTCACCGCTCAACAGGCGGCGCTGCGCGACCTCGCGGACCTGGCGGTCGAGGTCCAGTTTCAACGAGCCGATGGAGAGGCGCGATGGATGCGCCTGCATGCGCGGCCCGATCGCCAGCCGGATGGACGCTTGCTCTGGAACGGCGTCCAGACCGATATCACCGACGAAAGGATGCGACAGGCCGCTCAACGTGAGGCGGCGATCCGCAACTCTTTCCGGCTCGAGCTGGCGGACGCGATCAAGCCGCAGCGCGATCCGTCCGGAATTGTCGCCGTCGTCAGCGAGCGCCTCGGCAAGAGGCTGGGCTGCAACCAGGTGGTCTACGCCGAGGTCGACGCAAACGAGGAATTCGCGACCGTCAAGCACGAGTGGACCGACGGAAAGATGCCGACGAGCGTCGGCGTGCACAAGGTCGCCGACTATGGTCTCGGCTGGGTCGAGGACCTGCGCGCCGGCAGGATCAGCGCCGTCGAGAACGTCGCGACGGATCCGCGGGCTGGCGCGGAATCCGCGACTTCGAACGGGCTCTCCCGACGGATCGGCGCCTTCCTGCGAGCGCCCCTCATCAAGGACGGGAAGGTCGTCACCGTCCTCTCGGCGCATCACCGCGAGCCGCGTCGATGGAGCGCGATGGACATCTCGCTGGTGGAGGATGCGGCCGAGCGAACGTGGTCGGCTATCGAGCGCCTGCGGGCGGAGGACGCGCTGCGCGACAGCGAGGAGCGGCTCCGCTTCGCCTTGCGGGCGGCCGGCGCCGGCGCGTGGGATTGGGACGTCGTCGCGGGGAAGATGATCTGGTCCGCCGAAGCATGGGCTATATACGGACTGGCGCCCAACGGGCGTGAAGCGACGTTCGAAACCTGGCTGGAGACGGTGCACCCAGAGGATCGCGCCGGCATCGTAGGCGCCGCTCAGGAATCGGTGGCTGGCGGCGGCGAGATCTCGATTGAATGGCGGACCGGAGACGCCGGAGAGGCGCAGCGCTGGCTGATGTCGCGCGGCGGCCCGACGCGCAATCCAGACGGATCGATAACCCGATACACGGGCGTCGTGATCGACATCACCGAACGGAAGAAGTCAGAAGAGAGGGCTGGCTATCTCGCCCTGCACGACGCCCTGACCGGCCTGCCGAACCGCGCCGCGTTCAACGAGCGCATGGGCTCGGCGATCGCCGAGGCGGACGAGACACGAAATCCGGTCGCGCTTCTCTGTATCGATCTCGATCGCTTCAAGGAGGCAAACGACGTGTTTGGCCATTCGGCCGGAGACGAGCTCTTGCGCCAGGTGTCGCGGCGCTTCGAAGTCATCGCTGGAGATGCGCTGGTCGCCCGTGTCGGGGGCGACGAATTCAATGTCCTCGTGCGGGGAAAGTCGGCGCTGGTTCGAGCGTCCGACCTTGCCGAGCGGATGTGCGCTGCTGTCGCCGCGCCGTTCGACATCAATGGAAGTCTCGTTCGCAGCGGAGTCAGCATCGGCGTCGCCATCTATCCTGACCACGGCGACGCCGCGGCTGTGCTCGCCAACGCGGACGCGGCCCTCTACCGCGCCAAGGCGGAGGGGCGGGGGAAGACGTGCTTCTTCGATTCCGACCTCGACTTGCGTCTGCGCAAGCGGCGCGCGATCCTGAAGGATCTCGAGACGGCGCTCGATCGCGAGGAGTTTGTCCTCCACTACCAGCCGCAAGCGCGGGGGGATCGTGAAATCTTCGGCTTCGAGGCCTTGTTGCGCTGGCGCCATCCCGGCCGCGGGCTCGTGCCGCCGGGCGTCTTCATCCCCATCGCAGAGGAAAGCGGGCTGATCGTGGACCTCGGCGAATGGGTCTTGCGCGAGGCCTGCCGGGAGGCGGCGTCCTGGCCGACGCCCTTGAACGTTTCCGTAAATCTCTCGCCGAAACAATTCTTCAGCGACGGGTTGCCTCGAATGGTTCACGGCGTCCTGTTGCGGTCGGGCCTGGCGCCGCACCAACTCGAGCTCGAGATCACGGAGACTGTCCTGATCGAGGATTTTTCGCGGGTGTCGGCGCAATTGCGCCAACTCAAGGCTTTGGGCGTGAAAGTGTCGATGGACGACTTCGGCACCGGCTATTCGTCGTTGTCCTATGTGCATTCGTTCCCGTTCGACAAGATCAAGATCGACGCCTCCTTCGTATCGAGACTTGACGACAATCCGAGCTCCGAAACCGTCATCAAGGCGATCATCGGTCTGGGCCACGGGCTCGGCGTGCCGTTGATCGCGGAGGGCGTCGAAACCGAGGAGCAACTTGAGTTCCTGAGGTCGGCGGGCTGCATGGAGGCCCAAGGGTTTCTCATCGGCGCGCCGAAACCGATCGAACTGTACGCCGGCGCCGTGGGGCGACCGAAAGGTGGGGAGCTCGCTCCCGCGCCGGCGCCGTTGAGCCTCGCGAGCGGCGGACAGTCTTAGAAGCGCCCGATCGGTTGGGCTCGATCAAGCGATGAGGGCCGTGCGCGAAGAGGCCGCCGTCATTCGGAACGCTCGGCCGCCGCCAGCAGATGCGCCATGAGGATGTCCATTCGATAGGGCTTCAGGACGACCGGAAGACCCGTCAAGTCCGGCGGCGGCGCGAAGGCGCTCGAATTGTTCGTCGACAGCACGACGGGGATCTGACGATCGAGCGCTTCCCTCGCGACCGACCAGGTTGCGCGTCCCTCGAGTTTCGCGCTGACGAGCGCCACGTCGAACTCGAGCTCGGCCGCGCCGCGCCCCGCGTCTCCGATCCGCGCGAAGGCGCCCGCGATCGACGCGCCGGCGGCCTCGAGCGTCTGAACGACGTCGGTCAACACCAGCGCGTCGTCCTCCGCCACCAGAACGCGCACGCCCTTCAATGCCTGCCCCGAGCGCGGCCCGACGACCGAGGCGCCTGGCCAGTCTGTCGCCTCCGACGCATCCTTGCACGAGACCACGTTCGAGAACGGAATGGCGATTTCGCAGGTTGCTCCCGAAGGCGGAAAGGAGAGCTTCACCCGCCCCTCCGCATTCACCGCGAAGACGCGCTCGAGCAGCGTCCGGCCGAATCCAAATTGCCTTGGCGGCGCAACCGCAGGGCCGTCACGCTCGATCCAGTCGAACATGAGCCAGTGCCTGCCCCGTTCCATAGCCTCCCGGCAGGTCAGCGCGACCCTCCCGGATGGGATCGAAAGGCTTCCGTGCTGCATGGCGTTGGTCACGAGCTCATGCAGCACAAGCGCAAACGTCAGGCCGGTCTGCGGCTTCAATGCGTAGTCAAGCCCCTCGTAGCGGACCGCCCCGGCCGCAAGCCCGTGTTGAGCGCTGAATTCGTCGCGGACGATCCCGAGAATGGACGCGCTCTCCCAGCGTGAGGCCAGGAGGAGATTGTGGGCTTTCGCCAGGGACTGGAGCCGTCGTTCGAGCGCCAGGGTGAAGTCGCTCAGCGTATCCGCGCTCTGGCTCGACAGGCGCACCAGCGACTGAATCGTCGCGATCGTATTCTTGCTGCGCTGGTCAAGTTCAGCCATCAGCAGATTTTGCTGAACCCTCGCCTTTTCCGTTTCACGCAACGAGGCGTCCGCCTGTTGCAGCGCGACATCGAGAATTGTCGTCCGCAGCAGATTGGCCGCCTCGACCTCGACCCCGGCCCACGGTCGAGACTTGCCTGAAACGGTCTTCCGCCAGGCAGCGAAAGATTTGCGAGGGGCGAGCCGCTCGTCGCGAGCGCCGTCGACCGGCTTCTCCGGATTGCCCGCCCACGTCACCGTGCCCGCCAGTTCCGGGAGAAACCAGAGGATATAGTTGCGGGGCCGACGCGATATCGGGAGCGCGAGCAATCCCGCCGCCTCCGCGTATCCGCCTTCGCCGATGAGCGCCGCGAGATGGTCGGTCGCCAACACGCCCTCGGCGCCGTTCCTTTCGAGCCAGGCCGCAATACGAGCGATCTCACGCTCGCCGGGCGTCGTTCCGAGGACGGTGGTCTTTCCGTCGATATGGACAGCCACGCCGCCGGCGGCGACATAGTCCAGAAGACGGGCCGGCGCGGCCGACAGCGCTACTGCGAGACCGGCTCGACCGATCTCACGCGCGGTCGTCGCGTGGATGTCGCGCTTTCTCAGGCGTTCCTCGGCCTCGCCGAGCTGGATCGCGCTTTGCAGCTTGAGCGAGGCGAGTTGAGCGAAGAGCTCGAAGTCCGAGCTGTACGCGAGGGTCGAGAGCGAGCGGGACGCGATGATGGCAGGCGATCAGCCCCCATAGTTTCGACTGCACGATCAACGACAGCGACAGCGAGGCCTGCACCTCCATGTTGGCGAGATATTCGAGGTGCAGCGGCGATACGCTGCGAAGCCGGCTGAAGGTGAGGTCGAGCGGCGTTCCCCCGGCGACGCCGGCGGCCGAAACGATCGGGTCTGCCACGTAGGCCCGATCCGGAATGAAGCGGATCCAGTTCTTGAGATAAAGCCGCCGCGCCTGTTCGGGAATGTCGGAGGCGGGATAATGGAGATCGAGGAAAGACGCCACGGAAGGGTCCGAGCGCCGTTCCGCGGCGACATGGCCGCTCATGTCTTCGTCGAATTGATAGACCATGACCCGGTCAAAGCCGGCGAAGGACTGGACTTGGTCGGCAAGGGCCTGAAGCAGCGTTCCAACGTCGCCGACGTCTCCGACGCGTCCGATCATCGTGTGGACCGCGCCGAGCACGTCGATTCGCTGGCCAGGAAGCTGCTCCAGAATTTCCACGATCGTCTGGCCGTCGTTGCGATGGCCGGTGACGAGGTGGTTGCAGCCCCCGATCGCGAGCTCGACCGCGACCGAAGGTCCCGCGCCCGCCCTGCCGACGGGTAGGTCGAGCTGTCGCCAGACCGCGTCTCCGAGCAACGTGCCGAGCGGCGAGCCGAGAATGCTATCGGACGGCAAACGGAATATGTCCCTCGTTCTTCCGGCAAGATGCGTGACGAGGCCCGAGTCGCCGACAGCCGCCAGAAGGGCGCCGTGCGGCTGGATCGACCCCGGGATGTGGATCGGCTCGGATGCGCAGTTCGTCAGGTCCGAACGCCCGAATTCAGGCGCTGTCATTTGCCTGCCCCGTTCGTGATTGCTTTTCGCCGTCTTATCCGATCCCCGATCCCACGCAAGCTTCGTATTTGCAGCGTCCCGCGCGAAGCTGAAGGCGAAAACTCGCCGGTCCACATGAGCGCAGCGCGCGGTTCGGGACGGGATGACAATGGCCGGCGCGCGTCGGGGTTACGCGGAATTAAGCGTTGATCTCTAAGGATCTCGGTGCGACGCGACGGGGCCCTCCAAAAGAGCCGCCGCAGGCATGAAGCCGCCGCGTCCGCGCCGGGTCTGGACCGGCCTGCCCGTTCAACGCTCGCTCAATGACGGCGCTCCTCATCGTGTTTTGCGGAGCTGTCGGCGTCACCGCTGGGGCCATGGCATGCGTATCGACGACTGGAAACTGCGCACAAAGACCCTGGCGCCCCTTCTGATCATGGTGGCGACGGTGATCGCCATGGTCGCGTTTGCCGCATTTCGACTGAGCGACGTCAGCTCGGCCGCGAACACGCTCATTGCGGAACGTGACGCCGGCGCCGTGCAAATGACGCGGGCCACCCGGCGCGTGACGTTGCTCGGCTACGATGTCCTGGCGGCGAACAGTTTTGGCGGCGCGAGCGGCGACGCCCGTGCGGTCGTCGCGGATTTCCAGTCCGCTCAGGCCGAGGGCAGGGCCCTGTTCGAGGAGGCGAAGAGGCTCCTCCCAGACGGCGCGGCAACGATCGATGGGTTTCAGGATCGCTTCAATTCGCTCGTCGGGGAGGCGAACGCCGCCTTCGCGCTGGCCCAAACATCGCCGGGGCTGATCGAGACCGCCGACATCCAGCCTGAAGCGCTGGCGACGATCGCCAACGTCGCGCGGCTCGCCGCAGCGGTGGACCTGAAGTCGCGCGGTCTGGTGGACGAAATGAAGGCCTTCAACGCGACGCTGCGCGAAGCGAACGCCGCGGCTGGCCGTGCGCTGAAAGCCGACTCCGACCGCATGATCGTCATTCTTGCGCTGACGGGACTTGCCGCAGCACTTGCGTCCGGCGCCATATCGCTCTGGCTGACGGGCGCCAAGATCGCCGCTCCGATCTCGAGGATGACCGCGCTCATGCGATCGCTGGCCGAGGGCGACCTCGCAGTCGAGATCGAAGGCATGGACCGGCGCGACGAGATCGGGCAAATGGCGGCCGCGGTGCAGATCTTCAAGTCCAACGCGATCGACAAGCTCCGCGCCGATCGGGAAGCCGCCGACTTGCGCGCCGCCGCCGACGCCGAACGCGACCGGATCGCCGCCGAACGCGCCCGCGCGGCCGAAGAACAGAGCGCGGCCCTGCAAGCCCTCGCGAAAGGGCTCGAAAGCGTTGCCCACGGAGACCTCACCGTACGCCTCGACGCCGGCCTTTCGGAAGGCTTCCGAAGGATCGGCGACGACTTCAATCGGGCGATCGGCAGGCTCAGGGATACCGTCGGCCTGATCGTCGACAGCGCAAATGCAATCGACTCCGGGACGCGGGAGATGTCGTCGGCTTCCGACCAGCTTTCGTCGCGAACGGAGCACCAGGCGGCGAGCCTCGAAGAGACCGTCGCGGCGCTCGGCGAGATCACCTCGAGCGTGAAGGTTGCGGCGGATGGCGCGCGGCAGGCGAGCAAGTCGGTCGCCAAAGCGGACACGGACGCAAAGAAGGGCGCGCTCGTCGTCGGCCAGGCGGTGGATGCGATGGGCGCGATTTCGAAGTCGTCGCAGCAGATCGAGCAGATCATCGGGGTCATCGACGAGATCGCGTTCCAGACAAATCTCCTCGCCCTCAACGCCGGGGTCGAAGCGGCTCGCGCCGGAGATGCGGGAAAAGGGTTTGCCGTCGTCGCCTCGGAGGTGCGGGCGCTTGCGCAGCGCTCG
Organism: uncultured Alphaproteobacteria bacterium; assembly: GCA_963829505.1. GTDB lineage: Bacteria > Pseudomonadota > Alphaproteobacteria > Rhizobiales > Beijerinckiaceae > Roseiarcus. Next base: position 418,664 of record CAWHIL010000002.1, on the reverse strand, counting down.
ACCGTCGCCGCGAAAGAGATCAAGGTCTTGATCGCAACGTCGGCCGAGCAGGTGAACTCGGGCGTCAAGCTCGTCGTCGAGTCAGGGGCCATGCTCGACCGCATCATCGGTCAGGTTACCGAAATCAATCGCGTCGTCGCTCAGATCGCCGCGAGCTCGCAAGGCCAGGCGAGCGGCCTCACCGAGATCAACACGGCCCTGCGCGACCTGGATCAGGGAACCCAGCAAAACGCCAGCATGGCGGAGGAATACACCGCAGCCAGCCGCACGCTGGCGCAGGAAACCGCGAAGCTCACGCAACATATCGAGCCGTTCAAGATTCACGACTGGCGGACCGCGCCCCCGCGCAGGGACGCTCGCGATGAGCCGCGCGGCTATGTCCAGGCCCCGCCGCCCGACAATTTGGCGACCGTCGCGCCAACTCGTTTCAGCCGCATGGGGTCGACGCCTGGCGATCGCCGCAGCTCACAACGCCGCGCCTGAGGGCTCGCGTTCCCCGCCGCGGCGCAGATTTCGGCGAGGATTTGCGCCTTCGTGCTTTGAGCGTCCGGCGCACGCCCAGCCTCTATTCAGGAGGCGACGTCGTCAGTGTGACCGTCGTAATCCCGGCGGCAATGTCGAGGCCTGACGTCTGGCCTTCGATCGAGACCGGCTGCAACGAGAAAGAGCGGCCGCTTCCGCCGATGAGGACATTGGCTCCAACGCCCGCCCCGGCTGTCGCCTGAGCGCCTATGCCAACGTAGGTCCCCGCCAACGCGCCGTGCGGAACCCCCGATGCCGGCGCGAGCACGCCCCAGACCAGGTGGCCCCGGCCAACCTCGCCGACAGCGATGCCAACCTCATCGATGCGCCCGTAATAGGGCTCGGGTCGGCCCCCGCTCGACGGGGTAAACATGCATTGCATCGTCTGCTTCTGCGCGACAATCATGCCAACGCCCACGTTGACGTCGCAGGAAAGCGTCCCGACCTGGGTCGTTTGCGCGAATGCGGAACAGGCGGAAAGCGCAATCGCACAGGAACCGACGACAAGGCCAAAGAGTCGGACCATGATCTCCTCGAAAATCAGCCCGGCCTCACGCCGGAAGTGCAGTCCTCGATTTCGTCCGATACATTCCGGGCGCCGGCCCCGACGACTATGCAGCGATCGAAGGTCAAGGCAAGGGGATAAAGCCGCTTGATCGACGGTTGATCGTGGCGGAGGGGGCGGGATTCGAACCCGCGATACGGTTTCCCGCATACACACTTTCCAGGCGTGCGCCTTCGACCGCTCGGCCACCCCTCCTCGCAAATGAGGCGCCACGGGGGGCCTCATTCACGCGAAGCGAGGCGCATAGCACCGCCGCGGCGACGGGCGCAAGCGTAGACAGACGAGCGCCGGAGGCGATAGACATTCCTGACCGGTAGTCGAAACGGCGGGAGGTCGATGCGCTGGATCGCGCGCTTCTTCGGTCTGCTTGCGCTTGCAGGCGCATTTGCGGCAGCCGTCCTTGACGGGGCGCGCTGGCTCGCCAACGGCATATTCGCGCCGACGTCGACCGGCGACGCGCTCGAGTGGCTGTCGCCGCGAACCCTCGGGACGGCCCGGCGCTTCGTCGACCAGCGGATCGGCGGTTGGCTTTGGAACGACGTCGTGATGCCTGCGCTCGTCTTTCCCTTCTTCGCCGCCCTGATCGTGATCGGCGCGCTCCTGTTCATTCTTTCGCGCGAGCCGCCGCCGCTGATCGGACGCTCGACCCGGGACCGGTAGGGCGCCGCCCGGATTTGGCGGCGCGCCGATCTGCCGCCGGGACGTCGGTCCTCCCGAGGAAGTGTCAATGGCGGCCTTCGGCGCTCTCGAAAGCTTCATCGGCCGGCACAGGCGGCTGGTCGTCCTGACTGGGGCGGGCTTGAGCACGCCCTCGGGCATCCCGGACTACCGCGACGCCGAGGGCTTGTGGAAGCGCGCGCAGCCGATGACCTACCAGACGTTCATGGCGAGCAAGTCCGCCAGGCGGCGCTACTGGGCGCGCGCCTTCGTCGGCTGGCGGAGCTTCCGCGCCGCCGCGCCGAACGCCGCCCATCGCGCGATCGCCCGCCTCGAGACCCGGGGCATGAGCGAGGCGGTCCTGACCCAGAACGTCGACGGCCTGCATCAGGCCGCGGGCAGCCGCGATGTGGTCGACCTGCACGGCCGGCTCGACCGGGTCCGCTGCCTCGCCTGCGGCGCGCTCGGCTCCCGCGACGGTTTCCAGGACACGCTCGCAAGCCTGAACCCCGGCTGGCTCGGTCGCGACGCAAGGCTCGCGCCGGACGGCGACGCCGATCTCGACGCGGCCGACGTCGAAGCCTTTGCCGTCCCGCCCTGCGGAGGCTGCGGCGGCGTGCTCAAGCCCGATGTGGTCTTCTTCGGCGAAAGCGTGCCGCGCGAGCGGGTGGAGCGGGCCTTCGCGCGGCTCGAGGCGGCCGAGGCGATGCTCGTCGTCGGCTCGTCGCTCATGGTGTGGTCGGGCTACCGCTTCGCCGAGCGCGCCGCCGCTCTCGGCAAGCCGCTCGCCGCCGTGAACATCGGCCGGACCCGCGCCGACCCTCTCCTTCAGCTCAAGGTCGAGGCCCCATGCGAAGAGGCGCTCGCCTTCCTGTTGTGAGGCGAATCCGCCGCTTCACAGCACATGCGCGCCCTCGCCGGAGCGCTTGGCCGCCTTCTGGAACTTCTTGATCACCCGGTCGCGCTTGAGTTTCGAGATGTGGTCGATGAACAGCACGCCGTCGAGATGGTCGATCTCGTGCTGCAGCACGGTCGCAAGCAATCCCTCGGCCGTTTCCTCCCGCATCTTGCCGTCGCGGTCGAGAGCGCGGACGCGGATCGACGCGGGGCGCTCGACCTCGGCGTAATATTCAGGGATCGACAGGCAGCCTTCCTCGTAGGTCGAGCGCTCCTCCGCCGCCCACAGAATCTCCGGATTGATGAACACCTGCGGGGCGGGCGTCTCTTCCTTTTTCGCAACGTCGACGACGAGGAGGCGGATCGGCTCGGCGACCTGGATCGCCGCGAGCCCGATCCCGGGCGCCGCGTGCATGGTTGCGATCATATCGTCGATCAGACCTTTAAGCGTCGCGTCGACGCGCTCGACCCGCTTGCTGACGAGCCTCAGCTTCGGGTCGGGCAAAGTGATGATGTGGAGAAGCGACATTCCGGGACTCAAACGGCGATCCGGCTCAGTTAATGCGCTGGACGGGCGCGGTCAAACGTGTTCTACTTTTGTTCGTCCATCCCCCGGAATCGCCATGCTGAGCCCGACCGCCCCTCTCGTCGTCGTTGACGGCGTTCCGATCTTCCTGCCGCAGGCGCTCGCCGCGGCGCTGATCGCGCTCGGGCTTCTACTGCTGTTCACCCTGATGGCGCTGATGCGCGCGTCCGCCGATCGCCGACGGGAGCGCGAGATGGCCGACGACCGGCAGGAGGCGATCGAGGCTCGCCTCCAGACGATCGCGGGCGCCAACGCCGAGCTTTCCGGGCGTCTCGCAAGCATGGGCGAATGGCTCGGGGCCGGGCTCGAGAGCCAGACGCGCCGCACCGGCGAGAACCTCGGTCGCCTCAACGAGCGGCTCGCGGTCATCGACGCGGCCCAGGCGCGCCTCACCGAGATGACGCGCGAGGTCGTGTCGCTGAAGGACATCCTCGCCAACAAGCAGGCGCGCGGCGCCTTCGGCCAGGGGCGGATGGAGGCGATCGTGCGCGACGGCCTGCCGGCGGGCGCCTACGATTTCCAGTACACGCTGTCGAACCGCGCGCGGCCCGATTGCGTCATCCGTCTTCCCGGCGACGCGCGCCTCCTCGCGGTCGACGCCAAGTTTCCGCTCGAAGGGTTCTCGGCGCTCAAGGGCGCGGGCGACGACGAGGCGCGGAGAACCGCGCTCGCGCGGGTCCGCACTGACGTATCGAAGCACGTCAAGGACATCGCCGAGCGCTATCTCCTGCCCGGCGAGACGCAGGACGTGGCGCTCATGTTCGTGCCCTCCGAGGCGATCTATTCCGATCTCGTCGAGCATTGCGACGACGTGGTGCAGAAGGCGCATCGCGCTCGCGTAGTGATCGTTTCGCCGACGCTCATGATGATGGCGATCAGCGTCGCGCAGGCGATTCTGCGCGACGCTCGGATGCGCGACGAGGCCCAGGCGATCCAGGCCGAGGTCGGAAAGCTGGTCGGCGATGTGCGCCTCCTGACCGAACGGGCGGGCAAGCTCGAGACCCACTTCCGCCAGGCGCAGGACGATTTGAACGGCATCGGCGTGGCGAGCGTCCGCATCGCGCGTCGAAGCGAGCGGATCGAGCAGATGGACTTTTCGGAAAGCAGCGAGCCGCAGACGGCGGAGGTGCTCAGACTCAAGCGCGGAGTGGAGTAGGGGGAGGATTCCATTTCGCGGGGAAAGTGGCCGCGAAGCCGCCGGATGGGGCGCCGCCGGCCTTCGCCGAGGCGCGACGACTTCATCGGGCAGAAAACCTGACAAGCGCCGGGCGGGGATTGACGCGGCGCAGTCCGCTCGGTCAGTTAGGGTCCTTCCCATGGACCCTTCTCTTTCAGCTCCGGACGATGGAGACCGGCCGCTGCCCCTTGCGGGCTTCGAAGGCGCGCCCGAGGATATCGAACGCCAGTGGCGCGACGAGGTCTACCGCGGTCGCGGCGACAGCATGGCGCAATTGACCGCGCGGGCCGTCCTCATGGGCTCGTGTCTCGGCGCCGTCCTGTCGCTGACCAACCTCTATATCGGCCTCAAGGCCGGCTGGGGCTTCGGCGTCGCCATCACCGCCAGCATCCTCTCCTATGCGATCTGGACGAGTCTTCTCAGGATCGGCGTCGCGCGCACGCAGATGACCATCCTCGAAAACAATTGCATGCAGTCGACCGCCAGCGCCGCCGGCTATTCCACCGGGGGAACGCTGATCTCGGCCTTCGCCGCCTTCATCATCGTCAATCATCGGGCGATGTCCGTGCCGCTCATGCTGGCCTGGGTGTTCTTCCTCGCCGTGCTCGGGGTCACCATGGCCATCCCGATGAAACGGCAGATGGTCAACGTCGAGCAGTTGCGCTTCCCTTCAGGATCGCGGCGGCCGAGACATTGCGAGCGCTGCACGCCCGCGGCTCGCGGGGTCTGCGCGCGGCAAGGGCGCTCGGCCTCGCCGGACTCGTCGCGGCGCTCGACAAGTTCTGGGCCGAGGGCTTGTCGGCGATCAGTCCGGGCCTTGGACGCTACTCGAGCGAGAGCATTCTGACCGGCCTGCAGAAAGAGATCCTCGGCAGCCATTACGCAGCCTGGGCGGGCCGCACCGTAATCTTCTCCTGGGAGTTCATCTTCGTCGCCGCGGGCGCCATCATAGGCATGCGGGTCTGCGCGACCATGCTCGCTTCGGGCACGCTGTGCTGGGCCGTGGTCGTGCCGATCCTCCAGCGCGATGGCGTCATTGAGGGCGAGGGCTTCGCGGCGATCGTGCAGTGGACGCTCTGGTTCGGGGCGTCGTGCATGGTGGCCGGCGGCCTCGTGAGCTTCGCCTTAAGCTGGCGCACAACCCTGAGGGCGTTCCGCGACCTGGGGCAGATGTTCTCCCTACGACGGGAGGCGACGGAAGAGGCTCGCATCGAGGCGCCGATGAGCTGGTTCGCCGCCGGCCAGATCGTGTCGCTCGTCGCGCTCGCCTGGCTCGGCCAGGCGACTTTCGGGACGCCTGTCTGGCAAAGCGTCGTTGCGGTGGCGTTGTCGTTCCTGCTGGCGCTCGTCGCCTGTCGCGTAACGGGCGAGACCGATACGACTCCGGTCGGCGCCATGGGCAAAGTCACTCAGCTCGCCTTCGGCGCGCTGAGCCCTGGGAACGTCAATGTCAATTTGATGAGCGCCAATATAACGGCTGGCGCTGCGACCTCGGCGGCCGACCTCCTCACCGACCTGAAGAGCGGCTATCTGCTCGGGGCGAATCCGCGACAGCAGTTTCTCGCCCAGTTCGCCGGCATCTTTGTTGGAACCCTCGTCAGCGTGCTGGCGTTTGCGGCTCTGGTTCCGGACGCGGACGCGCTCGGCACGGACCAGTTCCCGGCGCCGGCCGCCCAGACATGGGCGGCTGTCGCGATCGCGCTCGGCCGGGGCCTGTCGTCGCTCGAACCGATCAAGCTGTGGCTGATAGCGGCCGGCGCAATCGTCGGCGCCGCGCTCACTCTCGCGCCGGTCCTCTTGCCGAAATATCGCGATGTTCTGCCCTCCGCCTCGGCCTTCGGGCTCGCGTGGGTGTTCAACTGGTACTATGCGCTTCTGTTTTTTCTCGGGGCGCTTGCCGCGCTTGTGGTCGAGAGGCGCAGCCCAAAGATCGCCGAGGAATTCACGCTGCCGGTCGCCTCAGGCGTCATCGCCGGCGGCTCGCTCGTAGGCGTGGGGCTCGCCTTCTGGGCGAACGGCGGCAGCCTCGTCGGCAAGCTCTTCGGTCACTGACGCCTGAAGCCCCCTCGGAAGTCCCTGTGGGACTTGAAAGGCGCCGCCTGCGCCCCCGCCCCCCTTTGTGGGGGCGGGACAGGGCCGGGGTCACGCGGACCTGTGGAATGATCGGCGCCAAGGCTCACGATCCAGATCGGCGTGACCCCCCCTCCGCAATCCTCTCGCGAGGGGAGGAGGCCCTGCATCGCCGACCGAACGACCGCTCACGCGTCCGGAACGCCCGCCGCTCTCAGTCCCTCGAAGATCGGCTGGAGCTGGGCGATATGAGTCGGATGATCGCTCATCGCGGTCCAGTCCGTGCGCGCGCGCGCGACGGTGAAGGCCGGGTTGAGCGCAAGGCCGGCCCGCGCCGAGGCGCGCGCCTCATCGAGCCGCCCGAGATGAGCTGAAGCGATGGCGGCGTGAAGATGCGCGTCCGGGTAGTTGCGGTTGGCGCCGATCGCGCGCCGGCACCAATCGAGCCCGCGCTCGTAGTCGCGCAGGTGGTTGCTCGCGATGCCGGCGATCGTCAGCCAGGCGTAGGCCGCGGGATCGCGTGGCGAGAGCCTCAGCGCCTCGGCGATATGCGCCTCTGCGTCCTCGGCGCGGCCGATGAAAATCTTGCCGAGCCCGACGTAGGAATGGGCGTCCGCGCGATTGTGGTCGAGCGAAAGCGCCCGCTCGCATCCGGCGATCCCTTCCGCCGCGCGTTTCGTCACGATCTCGACGTAGCCGAGGAAGGCGTGCGCGCCGGCATGGTCGGGGAACGACGACAGCGCGTCCGTCAGCTTCGCCTCGGCCGCGGCGAAGGCGACCGCGGGATCGGCGACGAACGAATTGGCGCCGCTCGTGATGTCGGCCGCGGCCGATCCGACGCGCGCGTCGACGTTGCCTGGATCCTGGACAAGCGCGCGATCGAAGAAGTCGCGCGCTTGCGCCACGAACTGTGGCGTCCTGCCCTTGTTGAACCAGGCGAGGCCGCGAAAGTAGAGGTCCATCGAGTCCGGGTTCGGCGCCTCGTCGGCCCGGCGCGCCTCGGCGACGGCAAGCTGGGCGTTGAGCGCATTGGCGAGGCGCGCGACGATCTCGTCCTGCATGTCGAAAAGGTCGACCAGCGGCTTGTCGAACCGTTCGGCCCAGAGATGATTGCCCGTCTCCGCATCGACCAGCTGGACGTTGACGCGCATCCGGCTTCCGCCTCGCTGGACGCTGCCTTCGAGAACATAGCGCACGTTAAGCTCGCGGCCGATCGCCTTGGCGTCGACCGGCCTGCCCTTGAAGGTGAAGGCAGTATTTCGGGCGATGACGACAGCGCCACGAATGCGTGACAGGTCCGTCGTCAGGCTCTCCGTCACCCCGTCGACAAAGAACTCCTGCTCGGGGCCGCCGCCGAGATTGGCGAAGGGCATGACCACGATCGACAGACGCGGCGCCCGCCGCGCGCCCGCCGCGAGCCGATCCACAGGCACGGCGCCGGATGCGGCCTTGACCGCGTAGACGTGCACCGGTCGGACGATATTCTTCAGCTCCTTCTCGCCGAGGTCGGCGAACTCCGCCTCGATGCGGCCGCGTACGTGATCGTGCGCCGAGCCCGAGATCGTCACGCCGCCGGGCTCGCTCAGGGCCTCGAGCCGCGCCGCAATGTTGACGCCGTCGCCGACGATGTCGTCCCCCTCGACGAGCACGTCGCCGAGATGGACGCCGATGCGGTAGACGATCGGCTTGGCCCAAAGCGCAGCCGCGTTGCGCTCGGCCATGAGCTTCTGGATCGCGATGGCGCATTCGACGGCGGCGACGACCGAGGCAAATTCGAGGAAGAGCCCGTCGCCCGTCGTCTTGACGGTGCGTCCGCCGCATTTTTCGACGATCGGGCGCATGGCCTCGCGGCGCTGAGCGACCGCGCGCGCCGTGCCGGCCTCGTCCTCGCCCATCAGGCGCGAGTAGCCGACGACGTCGGCGAACAGGATGGCGACAAGTTTTCGGGTTTCGGACATGGCGTTTCTCCCGAAAGTCTAGCACAGGGCTTCTCGACGGCGCTTGCGCCCGCCAGCGGCGTCGTCGACAACGAACGCAAGACGCGGGCTGACCCTGGGAGGAAACCCTCATGAGCGATCGACCGCCGAGCCGACCCCTCGTCCTCGACGAAGCCGCCGCCCCGCTCGACGGGTGGAACGACCCGGTCAAGGGGCGTATCCGCTGGCGGACGCGCTTTTCGCGTCCCGGCACGCCGACCGACGGCATCACCTGTAGGCTCGCCGAACTCGAGCCCGGCGGCTGGCTCGGCCTCCATCGCCACGCGCCAGCGGAAGTCTATTACGTGCTCGCGGGAACCGGCGTCGTGACGCTGAACGGCGTCGAATCGCCGGTGAAGGCGGGCTCGGCAGTGTTCATTCCCGGCATGGGGGAGCACGGAATCCGGCAGACGGGGACCGACCTCCTGCGCTTCTTCTACGGCTTTGCCGTCGACTCCTTCGATACGGTCGAATATCTTTTCTCGGCCGCCGTGTCATGACCTCGCCGATGTTCGTCGCGCCCAACCGCGCCGCGCCAGGCCGCGCCTGCGGATCCTGCACGCTCTGCTGCAAGGTCTATGTGGTGCCGGAGCTCGACAAGCGGGCCGGGGTCTGGTGCGCGCATTGCGCACCGGGCAAGGGCTGCCGGATCCACGACGCCGCGCCAGAGACGTGCCGCAATTTCTTCTGCCTCTGGATGACCGACGGCGTGCTTCCCGAGGTCTGGCGGCCGGACCGGGCCAAGTTCGTCCTGTCCATCTACCCGGCGAACGGCTTCGTCTACGGCCAGGTCGATCCGGGCTCGCCCGACGCCTGGCGCCGCGAGCCGTATCTCGGCGGGCTCAAGCGTCTCGCCGAGCGGATGCTCGGCGATCGGCGGCATGTGATCATGTTCCTCGCCGATGAGGCGACCCTCGTGATGCCCGACCAGGCGATCCCGCTTGGCAGGATGACGGCTCAGGACCAGTTCCGCATCGAGCCGGCGTTCGGCCCGAAAGGGCCGACCTGGCGTGCGACGAGAGCCTGAGATTTCGCGCCACGCGCCAGACGGCAAGGAGATTACGCCAACTCTGGACGCAGATCGCCTCTGCCGGTAGTTTCCCAACCGACCGTACCTCAGCAGAAAGGACCCTGGCCTTGCGTCGTCTGCTCCTCGCCGGATGTCTCGCGGTCATCTCGGGCGCCGCTCTCGCCGAGCCCGCAATCACAATCCACCGCGCCTCCATGCGCAGCGGCGCGAACTATTACGCTCCCGTCGTACAGAGCGTGCCGCGCAACGCCCAGATCGACGTCCAGAACTGCGGCGGCGGCTGGTGCTACGGCTCCTGGCGCGGGCTCTACGGCTTCCTGCCGTCCCTCGCGGTAGCCCAGGGAGGGCCGCCGCCCGGCGCTTTTTCGCCGCCCCCGCCGCCGCTTGCCGTCACCGCGCCCCTCCTCGTCGCGCCCGGGCCCGTTTGGGGCGGTCCCTACGTCGGATTCGGGATGGGCTACGGCCACTGGTGACGATCCGCCGCCCCTATCCAAGAGACGTCCCGCGCCCTACATGAGCGTGAACCCCGCACTCTTTGAGGAGACGAACGCGTGAGCGAAGTTCGCGACGGCGAGAAGATTCCCGTGACCGTCCTGACCGGCTATCTCGGCGCCGGCAAGACGACGCTGCTCAACCGAATCTTGAGCGAGCCGCATGGGCGCCGCTATGCCGTGGTCGTCAACGAGTTCGGCGAGATCGGCATCGACAATGAGCTTGTGGTTGGCGCCGACGAGGAAGTCTTCGAGATGAACAACGGCTGCATCTGCTGCACCGTGCGCGGCGATCTCATCCGCATCATCGAGGGGCTGATGCGCCGCAAGGGAAAATTCGATGCGATCATCGTCGAGACGACCGGCCTCGCCGACCCGGCCCCAGTGGCGCAGACCTTCTTTGTCGACGAGGACGTGCGAGATGCGGCCCGGCTCGACGCCGTCGTCACCGTCGCCGACGCCAAGTGGCTTGCCCACCGCCTGCGCGACGCGCCGGAGGCCAAGAACCAGATCGCCTTCGCCGACGTCATCGTGATCAACAAGACCGATCTAGTCACCCCGGCGGAATTGCGCGAGGTCGAGGCGCGCATCCGGGCGATCAACCCCTACGCCGCCGTGCACCGGGCGCAGAAATGCGACGTCAAGCTCGACGACGTGCTCGAGCGGCGCGCCTTCGACCTCGACCGCATCCTCGACATCGAGCCGGAGTTCCTGACCGTCGGCGACCACGATCACGATCATGCTCACGACCACGACCACGACCATGCTCACCGCGGCCTCAAGCACTATCACGACGAGGACATGCAGTCCGTGTCGGTCAAGCTCGACGGCGAGGTCGACCCCTCGAAGTTCATGCCCTGGATCAATCGCGTCACCCAGGAGCAGGGCCTCAACATCCTGCGCTGCAAGGGCATCGTGGCGATGAAGAACGACCCGAAGCGGTTCGTCTTCCAGGGCGTTCACATGATGCTCGACGGCAACTCGCAGCGCGAATGGCGCGAGGGCGAGAAGCGGGAATCGAAGGTCGTCTTCATCGGCCGCAACCTCGAGGCGGAGGACCTCCGCAAGGGCTTCCTCGCCTGCGCGGCTTGACGGCGCCACTGTAGGGTGTAAAGCGATGCGTGACGCTTTACACGACGTCGCCAGTGGACATCCGCAACATTCGCCATCGGGGACTGAGACGCTTCGTCGAGAACGACGACGCATCGGGGCTTCCGGCGGAGTTCGTCGAAAAGATTCGAAACATTCTGTCCTTTCTGCAGGAGATGGACAGCGCCGATGAGCTGAAATCCATAGTCGCCTGGAAGGCTCATCAGCTTACCGGGGATCGCAGAGGGACATGGAGCCTGTCGGTGACGCGCAATTGGCGTATCACCTTCCGGGTCGAGGACGCCCAGACCCTCGTCGACGTCGACTACGAGGACTATCACTAGGAAACCATCATGAGCCGATTGGCCAGACCCGCCCATCCGGGGCAATTCATCCGCATGGAGATCATGGAGCCGCTGGCCTTGACCGTGACCGAGGCGGCCAAGGCGCTCGACGTCACCCGGCCAACCTTGTCCGCGCTTGTCAATGAGCGCTCGGCCCTGTCGCCGGAAATGGCGCTGCGCATCGAGAAGGCGTTCGGGGTCAAGATGGACACGTTGTTGCGGATGCAAACCGCGCATGAGATTGCGGAGGCGCGTCGGCGTGAAAGCGAGATCAGGGTCCAGCCCTATATCGCGCCTGCATAATCCCCTTTCGCCCCATGAACCTTGGCTTCGCCGATGACTGACGCTCAAGCCACGACGTCTCTCGCCGCCCACGTCCGCGCCTTCGACGCAGGAGCCGAGGTTGTGGCGGCGGCGTTTCTCGCAGGCGCGCCGGCGCTGGCGCTCGCCGACGGGAACGTGCTCCTCGGCGAGCCCGAGGCGCAGAAGCGGGTCGCCGCCCATCCCGACGCCGCGATCCTCACGGCCGTCGCAGACGGCGCGACGCTCGCGACCGGCGGCGACGACGGGCGGGTGGTCGCAATCGGCGCAGATGGCGGCGCCATCGAGATTGCCGACGAGAAGGGGCGCTGGATCGATGCGCTCGCGATGCGCGGCGCGAGCTTCGCCTGGAGCGCCGGCAAGACCGTCAAAGCCCGCGACGAAGCGGGCGCCGTCAGATCATCGGGCGCCCCGTCGAGCGTCAGGGGCCTCGCCTTCCAACCGAAGGGTTATCGCCTCGCCGCCTCGCACTATAACGGCGCGACGCTCTGGTTCCCCAAGGTCGAGGGCGCGCCGCAGACCCTCGAGTGGAAGGGCGCGCACCTCGACGCGACCTTCTCGCCGGACGGGCGCTTTCTCGTCACTTCGATGCAGGAGAACGCGCTGCACGGCTGGCGCCTGGTCGAACTCGCGCAATATGCGGATGACCGGCTATCCCGGAAAGACGAGGTCGATCGCGTGGTCGCACGACGGCGCGTGGCTCGCGACCTCGGGCGCGGACGCAGCCGTCGTCTGGCCGTTCAAGGACAAGGACGGCCCGATGGGCAAGGCGCCGCGCGAATGCGGCGTGCGCGAGGCGCGCGTGACGAAGGTGGCGTTCCATCCTCGCGCGCTCGTGCTCGCGATCGGCTACGCCGACGGGCTCGTGCTGCTCTGCCGGCTCGCCGACGCCGCCGAAATCCTGGTGCGCGCGCCCGGCGGCGGTCCCGTCGGCGCGCTCGCCTGGTCCGAAAGCGGCGCCCGGCTCCTCATCGGTCTCGCGACCGGCGAGGCCGGCCTGCTCGACCTGCCGGGCTGAGCCGCGCTTCATCCGTCATTGCGAGAAGCGCAGCGACGAAGCAATCCATCCGCGCGGGTTCATCGCCGAACATGGATTGCTTCGCTTCGCCCGCAATGACGGCGGTAGGTCACTTCGCCGCGAGGCGCGTCTGAACCTTGTGCAGCGAGCGGAGAAAGAGGCCGCGCACGAGATCCGGCTTCGTGCCGACGTAGAGCGCGTATTGCAGGTATTCCCTGGCGATCCGGTGCTGCTTGGCGACGTTCGCCTGATGTACGAGCTTCACCACGTTGCGCCGCTTCGCCATCACCTCCGCCAGTTCGGGATCGATGCGGTCCCTGTATTTCTCCGCGATCTCGTCGTGCGCCTCGAGGATGCGCTGGAAATTGTGCTTCGAGCGCGTGTGCGGCGACTTGCCGCTCGGCGCAACCGGCATCGAGTAGAGATAGTAGGCGTCGGAGATCATCACCGCCTTCGCCCCGTTGAAGAGAAGGTTGGCGTAGAGCACGAAGTCGTCTCCCTGCCCCTGGTGCAGATCCTCGTGGTAGTAGACGGTCTTGCTCTCGAGGAACGAGCGGCGCATCAGCGGCTTCAGGAGCGCCCAGGAGAAGTTCTCGAAATTGAAGTCGTGGTCGTTGCGGAAGAAGTCGATCGTCGTGATCTCCTGAACGGGCGTCGCGAGATCGAGGCCGACGCGAACCTTGCGGTCGGCGACGGCGTCCCAGAGGATCACGTTGTCGGCGACGAAATCGGCGTTCGCGGAGCGGCCGACGGCGGTCAGGCGCTCGAGCCGCTCCGGCAGCCAGGCGTCGTCCGCGTCGAGCAGCGCGAGCCACTCGCCCTTCGCGACCTTGAAGCCGACATTGCGCGCCGGGCCGCAGCCGACGTTCTTCGGCGTCGAGACGATCCGCACGAGCGGATTCTTCAGCTTCTCGATCGCCGCGACCGTATTGTCGGTCGAGCAGTCGTCGATGATGATGATCTCGAGCGGCTTCTGCGTCTGCCGCATCACGCTGTCGATCGCCCGTTCGACGATGTCGGGCACGTTGAAGACCGGAATGATCACGGAAACGGTCATCGGCGCCCCTTCTTGCCTGTTCCCTGGAAGAGTACCGGAGTCCGTCATCGATGCCAAAGCGCCGCGCGTGACGCGCAGCCTTCGCCCGCCTCGTCCGTTCCCACGGCTTGTCAAGGCCGGTCGAAAGTTCGATTCTCAACGGACGAGGACCGCGAGGAGACTTTCTGATCCGCCATGTCGAAGGGGTTCATCGGAGTTGACGTCGGCACCGGCAGCGCCCGGGCGGGCGCGTTCGACGCGGCGGGCGCGCTGCTCGCGAGCGCGCGGCGCGGCATCGCGCTCTGGCGCGAGGCGGACGACGCGGTCGAGCAGTCCTCGGCCGAGGTGTGGCGGGCGACGGCGGAGGCGGTGCGGGAAGCGGTCGAGGCGAGCGGAATTCCGGCTGGCGAATTCGCCGGCATAGGATTTGCCGCGACCTGTTCGCTGGTCGCCCTCGACGCCGGCCTGACGCCCCTCTCGATCAACCGCGACGACGCCAGGGGGCGCGACGTGATGGCCTGGATGGACCATCGCGCGGCGGAGGACGCCCGCCGCATGAACGCCGGCGGCCACGAGGTCCTGCGCTATGTCGGCGGCGCGCTGTCGCCCGAAATGGATCCGCCGAAACTGGCCTGGCTCAAGCGGACGAAGCCCGAGACTTTCGCGCGCGCCAGGCACTTCCTCGGCCTCGCCGACTATCTCTCCTTTCGTGCGACCGGATCGCTCGCCCGCTCGCTCTCCTCGGTCGCCTGCAAGTTCGGTTATCTGGCGCACGAGCGACGCTGGCCCGGCGAGTTTCTCGAGAGCGTCGGTCTCGCGGAACTCGCCGCCGGGAATTTCGCCCGCCTCGGGCCCGAGATTCTCGCGCCGGGAACGCCGGTCGGACGCGGGCTCACCGCGGAAGCTTCGTCAGCGATGGGCCTGCCCGAGGGTCTGCCCGTCGCAGCCGGCCTCGTCGACGCGCACGCCGGCGCGCTCGCTTCGCTCGGGGCGCGCGCGCGCGGCGAACCTGCCGACCCGCGCCGCCGGCTCGCGCTCGTCCTCGGCACGTCCTCGACGTGCATCGCCGTATCGGACGAGCCGCGCTTCATCGACGCGGTCTGGGGCCCGCACCTCTCGGCGCTGACGCCGGGACATTGGCTCATGGACGGAGGCCAGTCGGCGTTCGGCGCGGCGATCGACCGGATCATGCGCACCCATCCCGGCTTCGATCCGAGTCCCGGCGGCTACGAGGCGCTCGAGCGCAGGATCGTCGCCGGCGCCGGGGGATTCTCGCTGGCCGCGCTCCTCGCAGAGGCCGTGCATGTGCTGCCCTCGCTCAACGGCGAGAGGGCGCCGGTCGCCGATTCTTCCGCGCGCGGCGGAGTGATCGGCCTCGACCTCAGCGCGGATTCCGCCGGCCTGGAGGCGCTCTACGTGGCGGCCCTCTGCGGCCTCGCCTGCAACCTCGCCGACATCGTCGACGCCTACCGGCGCGCCGGATACGCGTTCGATCTGATGGTGGCGAGCGGCGGCGCCGCCCAGAGCCGGCTCGTGCGCCAGATCGTCGCCGACGTCTGCGGCCTCGAGGTCGCCCTGCCGGTCACGCCCGAGCCGGTTCTGCTCGGCTCGGCGATGATCGCCGCCGCCGCGTCCGGATCGACGACGGTCGCCTCGGCGATGACTTCGATGTCGGCCCTCGGCGAAACGCTCGAGCCGGCGACAGGGGCGATTGCAGCCTTTCACGCCCGCAAGCGGCGAGCCGCCACGATCCTCGCCGGGGGGGAGCGGGAGGCGCGCCGCGTCATGCGCGGGCCTCGCTGGCCCGAGGTCGTGATCTTCGACTGCGACGGCGTCCTGGTGGACAGCGAGGTCATCGCGCTTGGCGTGACGCGCCGGATTCTCGGAGAGGCCGGACTTCAGCTCAGCGACGAGGAGACGCGCGAGCGTTTCCTGGGCATGCGCGCCGACGGCGTGCTCAGGCGCATCGAGGAGGAGCGGGGCGCAAGCCTTCCCAAGGATCTGGGAGCGAGGCTCGCGCGCGAGATCCTCGCGACCTTCGAGCGCGAACTGAAAGGCGTCGAGGGCGTGCGCCAGGCGGTCGGCGGCCTCGCCGCGCGCGTCTGCGTCGCCTCGTCGAGCGCCCCCCAGCGCCTCCGCTTCGCCTTGCGCGTGACCGGCTACGATTCGCTGTTCGCTCCGAACATCTTCTCCTCGGCCGAGGTCGAGCGCGGCAAGCCTTGGCCCGATCTCTTCCTCTACGCGGCCCGCTCGATGCGCGCCGCGCCCAGGGATTGCCTCGTCATCGAGGACAGCGTCGCAGGCGTCAGCGCCGCGCGCGCGGCCGGCATGAGCGTCTTCGGCTTCGCCGGCGCGAGCCATTTCTCCGAGCCCGCTCAAGGCCAGGAATTGACGGCCGCCGGCGCCGCCCTCATCTTCGACGACATGGCGCGGCTGCCGGAGCTGGTCGCCGGGTGGAGGGCGCCGGAGACGGCCTGAAGGCGGATGGCGCGCAAGGGCGAACACGACGAATTGAGGCTCGACGAGGCCGCGCGCGCCGGCTGGCTCTACTATGTCGCCGGCAACACCCAGGACGAGATCGCCCGAAAGCTCGGGATCTCGCGCCAGGCGGCGCAGCGCCTCGTGTCGCTCGCCATCAGCGAACGGCTGATCAAGGTCAGGCTCGACCATCCGATCGCGCGTTGCATGGAGCTCGCCGCGGCGCTCAAGATTCGCTACGACCTGCGCTTCTGCGACATTGCGCCGAGCGATCCCGATTCGGCCTCTTCCACGCTCGGCATCGCCCAGGTCGCGGCGGCCGAGTTCGAGCGCTGGCTCAGGCGGCCGGAGCCGGCGATCATCGGCATCGGCACGGGGCGCACGATGCGCGCCGTCGCCGACCAGTTGCCGACAATGGAATGCCCGCAGCACAAGCTCGTGGCCCTCGTCGGCACCACCAAGATCGATGGCTCGGCGTCCTTCTACGACGTGATCATCCGCGTCTCCGACACGGTGCGCGCGCCCCATTATCCGATGCCCGTGCCGGTCGTGGCGCGCTCGGTCGAGGAGCGCCGGCTCCTCACCAGCCTCTCCGCGGTCAAGAGCATCTTCGACCTCGTCGAGCGCATCGACGTCGCCTTTGTCGGAGTGGGACCGCTCGGCGACGCCTCGCCGCTGGTGCAGGACGGCATCATCACCCGCCAGGAGGGCGGCGCGATGCGCGACCTCGGCGGCGTCGGCGAGATCACCGGCTGGGCGTTCGACGCAGGCGGCCACGTGCTCGAGGACGGCTTCAATCTGCGTGTGGCGGGCGCCCCCTTGAAGAAGGCCGGCAACCGCCTCGTGGTCGGCGTCGCGATGGGCCCGCCGCGCCGGGTGCCGCTGCGCGCCGCCTTGACCGGCGGCCTGATCTCCGGCCTGGTGACGGATGAATTGACAGCTGAACATCTGTTGCAGCGCTAGCCGAAAGACGACAAGTCTTTCGGTTTATAGCGTTATTGCGAACGAAATGGTGCGCCGCAGCGACGATTTCCGATTGACTCTGCCGAAACGGCGTGTTGAGTAATCGCCCGCTACCATAGCAATTGCCCAAGAGGGGCTTTGCTCATCGGAGGAAACGTCATGAGATTTTCCGTGAAGGCCCTGATGGGGGCCGTCGCGCTTTCTGCCTTCGCCCTGCCGGCTTACGCCGAGACGACGCTGACCATCGCGACCGTGAACAACGGCGACATGATCACGATGCAGAAGCTGACGGACGACTTCACCAAGGCCAATCCCGACATCAAGGTGAACTGGGTCACGCTGGAGGAGAACGACCTCCGCCAGAAAGTCACCAAGGACATTTCGACCAAGGGCGGTCAGTTCGACATTCTGACCATCGGGACCTACGAGACGCCGATCTGGGGCAAGAAGGGCTGGCTCGTGCCGCTGACCTCGGTCGACAACGTCAGCGATCTCATTCCGCCGATCCGCGCCGGCCTCTCGGTCGGCGACAAGCTCTACGCCTCGCCCTTCTACGGCGAGAGCTCCTTCGTCATGTATCGCAAGGACCTGTTCGACAAGGCAGGCCTCACGATGCCGGAGAAGCCGACTTGGGACTTCATCGGTCAGGCCGCGCGCAAGCTCACCGACCGCGCCACCGGCGTCAACGGCATTTGCCTGCGCGGCAAGGCCGGCTGGGGCGAGAACATGGCGTTCCTCGACGCGACCGCCAATTCCTTGGGCGCCCGCTGGTTCGACGAGAAGTGGAACCCGCAGTTCGACACGCCGGAGTGGAAGAAGACCCTCACCTTCTACCTCGACCTGATGAAGGACGCTGGCCCCGCCGGCGCTTCGGGCAACGGCTTCTCGGAGAACCTCGCGCTGTTCCAGTCCGGCAAGTGCGCCATGTGGATCGACGCAACCTCGGCCGGCGCGCACGTCGCCGACGAGCATGAAGCGCCGATGGTGGCCGACAAGGTCGGCTTCGCGCTCGCGCCCGACTAAGGGCTTGGCAAGCGCGGCAACTGGCTGTGGTCGTGGGCGCTTGGCATCCCCGCCGGCACCAAGCACCCCGCCGAAGCGCAGAAGTTCATCGACTGGGCGACGAGCCAGCACTACCTCGACCTCGTCGCCTCGCAGAAGGGCTGGGTCGCGGTTCCCCCGGGCACGCGCACCTCGCTCTACGAGAACGCCAACTACCAGAAGGCTGCGCCCTTCGCGAAGGCGACGCTCGACTCGATCAACTCGGCCGATCCGGACCATCCGACGGTCAAGCCGGTCCCCTACACCGGCGTGCAGTTCGTCGCGATCCCCGAATTCCAGGGCTCGGCACCAAGGTCGGCGAACTCTTCTCGGCCGCGCTCGCGGGCCAGATGACCGCCGACGACGCGCTCGAGCAGGCGCAGGCTTACACCAAGACCGAAATGACCAAGGCCGGCTACATCAAGTAACCGCGAACCAGAGAACCGTCCGGTCCGCCTCGTGCGGCCGGACGCCGATAATTTCTCCGATCGGCCTCGCCTCAATCGCCACGTCCCGCGTTCTCCGCCGCGGACGATTTCAGGCGCGAGCCAGCGACCCCTCGTTACAACAAGCCTGGACGGATCGATCATGGCGACACGGCAAGGTCAGGCTCTCGGTCGTGTGGCGCTGGCGCCCTCCGTCATCGGCGCTATGCCGCCTGGTCCATCGTTCCCCTCGCGATGGCGATCTATTTCGCGTTCCTGCACTACAATCTCAACGATCCCGACAACACGTCGTTCGCCGGATGGCGCGAACTTCTACTATTTCGTCACCGATCCGTTCTTCTCGAAGGACCTGTTCAACACCATTCGCGCTGGTCTTCATCGTGCTCGTCATCACGCTCGTCGGCGGCGTCCTGCTCGGCGATGCTGCTCGACCGCCCATTCTGGGGCCGGGGCATCGTCCGCGTGCTCGTCATCTCGCCGTTCTTCATCATGCCGACCGTCTCGGCGCTGGTGTGGAAGAACCTGATGATGCACCCGGTCTACGGGCTCTTCGCGCATGTCTGGCGATGGTCGGGCTGACGCCGTTCGACTGGTTCGCCTCGGTGCCCGCTGATGTCCGTCGCGCATCATCGTCGCCTGGCAATGGCTGCCGTTCGCGACGCTCATCCTGCTCACCGCCATGCAGTCGCTCGACGAAGAGCAGAAGGACGCGGCGGAGATGGACGGCGCGGGGCCGCGCTCGACTTCTTCCGCTACATCGTCCTGCCGCATCTGATGCGGCCGATCACGGTCGTGATCCTGATCGAGACGATCTTCCTCTTGAACGTGTTCGCCGAGATCAAGGTGACCTCGGTCGGAGGCTTTGCCGGCAACCTGACCTATCTGGTGTTCTCGCAGCTCAACGACGCCAACGACGTCGGCGAAGCGGCGGCGGGCGGCCTGATCGCAGTGGTTCTCGCCAATATCGTGCCGCCGTTCCTGGTCGGATGGTCGGCCGCAATCTGGAGGCATGAGGCGATGGCGCGACGAAACGAGCGTTGCCGCAACCGTCAACGACCACGATCGTCGCCTGGGCTGATCGGCCTCCTCATGTTCTTCCCGATCTTGTGGACCGCGCTCGCGGCCTTCAAGACCGAGGCCGACGCCTACTCGCTGCCGGAGAACTGTGTCACGTCCGCTGGACGCTCGAGAATTTCGGCATCGTGCAGGAGCGCTCCGACTATCTGCGCTACGTGTTCAACACCATGGTCATCGCCTTCGGGTCGACCTTCCTCGGCCTCCTGTTCGCGGTTCCCGCGGCCTGGTCGATGGCCTTTCAGCCGACCGCCAAGCCGAGCGTCGCCGCTGCCGGGCTGGGTCTGGGGCGCTCATCATCCTCGCCGCGGCCGCCGCCGCCCTCGCCATTCTCCTACCGATGGGCTGGAGCATCGCCGACCGCCCGCTGCTCGGCATTCTGCTGCTTCTGATCTTCGGCGTGCCGTTCGGCCTGTGGGTCTGGACGCGCCGCACCGGCGACACTCTGCTCTGGATGCTGTCGACCAAGATGATGCCGCCGGCCGGCGCGCTGATTCCGATCTATCTGATCTTCAACCGGAACGGCCTCATCTTCAAGGACTGGGGATTGATCAATCTCAGCGACTGGACGCTCATCGACACTCGTTCTGCCGGCATGGTGCCGCTGATGATGCTCCTGAACCTGCCGATCGTCATCTGGATGCTCTATACCTACTTCAAGGAGATCCCGTTCGAGATCCTCGAGGCGGCGCGGATGGACGGCGCGAGCCTCTGGAACGAGTTGACCAGCGTTCTGGCGCCGATGGCGTTGCCGGGAATCGCCTCGACCGTGCTGCTCAACGTCATCCTCGCCTGGAACGAGGCATTCTGGACCTTGAACCTCACCAACAAATACGCCGCGCCGCTTGAGCTTCTTCATCTCGGAATATTCGAGCCCGGAGGGCCAGTTCTTCGCCAAGCTGTCGGCGGCGTCGATGATGGCGATCGCGCCCATCCTGGTGCTCGGCTGGTTCTCGCAGCGGCAGCTTGTCCGCGGCCTGACCTTCGGCGCCGTCAAGTAACCGGCTTTAGGAGACGATTCCTCCATGGGCAGCATTCAACTGAAGCAGGTCCGCAAGGAATTCGGCGCCGTCAGCGTCATCAACGGCGTCGACCTCGACATCAAGAACGGCGAGTTCGTCGTCTTCGTCGGCCCCTCGGGCTGCGGCAAGTCGACGCTTCTGCGCCTCATCGCCGGGCTCGAGGACCTGACCTCGGGCGAGATCATGATCGACGGCAAGAACGTCACCGACGTCGGCCCGGCGCAGAGGGGCCTCGCGATGGTGTTCCAGTCCTACGCGCTTTATCCGCACATGAGCGTGCGCGCCAACATCGCCTTCGCCCTCAAGATGGCGGGCGAGAAGCAGGAAGTGATCGATCGCAAGGTGAGCAAGGCGGCGACGACGCTCAACCTCACCGACTATCTCGAGCGCAAGCCCCGCCAGCTTTCCGGCGGCCAGCGCCAGCGCGTCGCGATCGGGCGGGCGATCGTGCGCGAGCCGAAGGCCTTCCTGTTCGACGAGCCGCTGTCGAACCTCGACGCTGCGCTGCGCGTGCAGATGCGCGTCGAGATCGGCGAACTGCACAACGCCCTCAAGACCACGATGATCTACGTCACCCACGACCAGGTCGAGGCGATGACCATGGCCGACAAGATCGTGGTGCTCGACAAGGGATCGGTCGCCCAGGTCGGCTCGCCGCTCGAACTCTACAACCGCCCGAACAGCCTGTTCGTCGCCGGCTTCATCGGCTCGCCGAAGATGAACTTCGTCAAGGGCGCGCCCGCCGAGAAGCGCGGCGCGGCGATCATCGGCATCCGTCCAGAGCACGTTTCGATCTCGACCACCGCGGGCGAATGGCCGGCGACGGTGCGCCTCGCCGAGCACCTCGGCTCCGACACTTTCGTCTACGCCGAGGCGGACGGGCTCGGGCCGATGACGCTGCGACTCGAGGGCGAGGCGCCGTTGAAGCCCGACCAGCGGGTGTTCATCACGCCGCGCGAGGCCAACGTGCACAAGTTCAATCAGGACGGCCGGCGTATCGACTAGCCCGACGGGCTGCGCGCCAGGCCTCCTCACATACCGAGCGGACGAAAACCATGAGCGTCAAACTCTCCGCCGCCACGCTCGCCCACATGCCCCCGGGCGTCGCCGTTCCGAAGTACAAGCGCGCCGACCTGAAGCCTGGCATCGTCCACATCGGCGTCGGCAACTTTCATCGCGCCCATCAGGCGGTCTATCTCGACGACCTGTTCAATCTCGGCGTCGACCGCGACTTCGCCATTGTCGGCGCGGGCGTGCGCGAGCCCGACGCCGACATGCGCGCCAAGCTCGGCGGCGCAGGACTGGCTGACCACCGTCGTCGAGCAGGAGGCCGGCGCGTCATCCGTCCGCGCCGTGACCGGCGCGATGATCGACTTCCTCAAGCCCTGCGATTCGCGACGATGCTGGCGACGCTGGCCGACCCCGAGATCCGCATCGTGTCGCTGACCGTCACCGAAGGCGGCTATTACATCTCGCCGGCGACGCAGAACTTCGATCCGACGCACCCCGACATCGTCGCCGACGCCAAGCGCATGCGGACGCCCCGAAGACCGCCTTCGGCCTCATCGCCGCGGGCCTGAAAGTGCGCCGCGCGGCGGGCGTGCCCGCCTTTACCGTCATGTCCTGCGACAACATCCCGGGCAACGGCCATGTGACCGAGAACGCGGTCGCCGGGCTCGCCGAACTCGCCGACCCGGAGCTCGCCGCATGGATCCGGGGCAACGTCGCCTTTCCCAACTCGATGGTCGACCGCATCACGCCCGCGACCTCCGACCGCGAGCGCGCGATCTGCTCAAGACTCCTACGGCGTCGAGGACGCCTGGCCGGTGTTCTGCGAGGAGTTCAGCCAATGGGTGATCGAGGACAAGTTCCCCGCCGGCCGCCCGGCGCTGGAAAAGGTCGGCGTCACCTTCACCTCCGACGTCGCGCCCTATGAGCTGATGAAGATCCGCATCCTCAACGGCGGCCATGCGGCGATCGCCTATCCGGCGGGACTCCTCGACATCCATTTCGTCCACGAGGCGATGGACGACAAGCAGATCGCCGCCTTCCTCGAGAAGCTGACGAAGCGCGAGATCATCCCCGTCGTGCCGCCGCCGCCCAAGGTCGATCTCGACGCCTATCGCCGCAAGGTCGCCGAGCGCTTCGCCAATCCCAAGATCGGCGACACGATCAGCCGCCTCTGCCTCGACGGCTCGAACCGGCAGCCGAAATTCATCCTGCCGACGGCGCGCGACCGGATCGCCGGCGGCGCCGACGTCGGCGGGCTCGCGCTCGTCTCGGCTCTGTGGTGCCGCTATCGCTATGGCGAATCGGAGAGCGGCAAGACGATCCCGCCGAACGACCCGAGCTGGGACCGGCTGCAGGCCGCCGCGAGGCCTGCGCGGCAGGACCCCCGCGCGTTCCTCGCCATGCGCGACATTTTCGGCGATCTCGCCAGCAACCCCGTCTACGTCGACGCGTTTTCCGGCGCGCTCACATCGCTCTGGACGAAGGGCGTCCGCGCGACGCTCGCCGACTATCTCGGGACGAAGGCCTAAAGCGCGTCAGGCGCGCCCGGCGCGCAAAAAACCAAAGAGGACAAAATGGGCAAGCTCAACAACAAGACGGCGCTGGTCACCGGCGGCGCGCGCGGCATCGGGGCCGCCATCGTCGAGGCCTATGTCGCGGAGGGCGCGCGGGTCGCGGTCGCCGACGTCGATCTGAAGAGCGCCACCGAGACCGCCGCGCGCCACGGCGACAGCGCATTCGCGGTCGGGCTCGACGTGACCAAGGCGGCCTCGATCGAGGCCGCGGTCGAAGCGGCGGCGTCGCGCTTCGGCGGGATCGACATCCTGGTCAACAACGCCGGCGTGTTCGACATGGGGCCGATCGTCGAAGTGACGGAAGCGAGCTACGACAAGATCTTCGCGGTCAACGTCAAGGGCCTCTTCTTCACCCTTCAGGCGGCGGCGAAGCGCATGATCGCGCAGAAGCGCGGCGGCAAGATCATCAACATGGCCTCGCAGGCCGGCCGGCGCGGCGAGGCGCTGGTCGCCATCTACTGCGCCTCGAAGGCGGCGGTGATCAGCCTCACCCAGTCGGCCGGGCTCGACCTCATCCAGTACAAGATCAACGTCAACGGCATCGCGCCGGGCGTCGTCGACACGCCGATGTGGGGTCACGTCGATTCGCTCTTCGCCAAATACGAGAAACGGCCGCTCGGCGAGAAGAAGCGCCTCGTCGGCGAGGCCGTGCCTTACGGGCGGATGGGTCTGCCCGACGACTATCGCGGGCCCGCCGTGTTCCTCGCCTCCGCCGACAGCGATTATGTGGTCGCCCAGACCCTCAACGTCGACGGCGGCAACTGGATGAGCTGAAGCGAACCTCGTTGCGCGCGATGCGGCGCTCGGATCCAAAGGACGCGTGACCTTGAGCGAAATGGCGAGAGTGGGCTGCGTCGGCGACTTGCTGGTCGAGTTCGTCGCGACCACCAAGAACGGCCGGCACCGGCGCGCGGGGGCCTATGTCGGCCCCTATCCGTCGGGCGCGGCGGGCATCTTCATCGATCAGGCGGCGCAGGTCGGGGGCAAGTGCATCTTCGTCGGCGCGGTCGGCGACGACGCCTTCGGCGAGGTCGAGCTCGCCCGCCTCGTCGAGCACGGGGTCGAGCCGAAGCTCATCCGCATCGTCAAGGGCGTGCCGACCGGCACCGCCTTCGTCAGCTACAACGACGACGGCAGCCGCGACTTCGTCTACAACATCGTTCTCTCGGCGGCCGCGCAGTTCGACGCCGACGAAGCGACTCTCGCCGCGCTCGACGAGTTCCGCCTCGACGCGATGCACGTGTCGGGTTCGGCGCTCGGCGACGCAGGCATGGCGGGGAAGGTGCTGACGATCTGCCGAGCGTTGCATCGCAAGGGCGTCGCGATCGCCTTCGACCCCAACGTGCGCAAGGAGCTCGTCGGCGATCCCGCATATTTCCGGGCGGTCAAGGAGATGACCGGCATCGCGGCGATCTTCCTGCCGAGCGAAGAAGATATGGCGGCGCTCTTTCCCGGCCGCGGCCTCGACGACATCGCAGCCGAACTCTTCGCCGGCGGCGCGCGCGCGGTCGTCCTCAAGAAGGGCGACAAAGGCTCGGAGGGCCTGACGCGCGAGGGCGAGCGGGCGGCCTTCGGCGCCCACAAGGTCGAGGTTCTCGACCCGACCGGCGCCGGCGACTGCTTCTGCGCCACCTTCGTCACGCTCTGGGCGAAAGGCGCCTTCTCCTTCCGCGACGCGCTTGAGCGAGCGAACGCCGCGGGCGCGCTCGCGGTGACGAAGGTCGGGCCGATGGAGGGCAACAGCACGCTCGCCGAAATCGACGCCCTCATCGCGAGGGCGCGATGAACGCGCCCGCGTTCTGGCGGACGCTCGTCGAAGCGAACCGGGCCGGCGTCCGGCGCGGCATTCCCTCGTGGTGCACCGCCCATCCGCAGACGCTCGGCGCCATTCTCGCCGCCCATCGCGATGGCGACGGGCCTATCCTGATCGAGGCGACCTGCAACCAGGTCAACCAGGAGGGCGGCTACACCGGCATGACGCCGGCCGACTTCCGCCGCTTCGTCGAGGCTCTCGCCGACGGGGCGGGAATCGACCGCGGGCGGATCATCCTCGGCGGCGACCATCTCGGACCCAATCCGTGGAAGACGCTTTCGGCGCCCGAGGCGATGGCGCGCGCCTGCGCCATGGTCAAAGCCTACGTCGAGGCCGGCTTCGAGAAGATCCACCTCGACGCCAGCATGGCCTGCGCCGACGACGGCGCGCTGTCGGAGCGCGTCATCGCTGAGCGCGCCGCCGCGCTCGCAGCCGCAGCCGAAGCGGCCGGCGAGGGCGGCGAGCGCGTCTATGTCGTCGGCACCGAAGTGCCGATTCCGGGCGGCGAGCTCGCGGCGCTCGACGCGCTCGCGGTGACGCGGCCGGAGGTCGCGCGGCGCACCTACGACCTGCACGCCCGCGCCTTCGCCGCGCGCGGCGTCGCCCGCGCCATGGACGACGTCGTCGCAATCGTCGTGCAGCCCGGCGTCGACATGGGCAACACCCAGGTCTTCCAGTACGACAAGGCGAAAGCCGCCTCCTTGAGCGCCGCCCTCGCCGACATTCCCGGCGTCGTCTACGAGGCTCACTCGACCGACTTCCAGACCGAAGCCTCGCTCGCCGATCTCGTCGCCACGCATTTCCCGATTCTGAAAGTCGGGCCGGCGCTCACTTTCGCCTTCCGCGAGGCGGTCTTTGCGCTGGCCGAGATCGAGGCCCGCCTCGCGCCGGCCGAGCCGTCGCGGATCGTCGAGACGCTCGAGCGCGTGATGGACGCGAACCCGGCGCATTGGCGCCCTATGTCGCGGCCGACCGCGCCGAGGGTCTCACGCGCCTTTACGGCCTCAGCGACCGCATCCGCTATTACTGGCCCGTCCCCGAGGCGCAGGCCGCGCTTCGCCGGCTCTTCGCCAACGTCGACGAAGGCCGCGCATCGCCGGGCCTCGTCTCGCAATTCGCAGGCGACATGCTGTTCGAGCGGCGCGAGCCGACGCTGTCGAGCCGCTGCGTCGCCGCCAAGGTCGAGACGGTTGTCAGAAGATACCGCAGGGCCTCAGGCGACATGGGCTCGGGAGCCGTCGATGTATCTTGAACGGTTCAGTCTCAAGGGGCGCGTCGCGGTCGTCACCGGCGGCGGACAGGGCATCGGCCTCGCCTGTGTCGAGGCGCTGGCCGAGGCGGGCGCCCATGTCGTCATCGCCGATCGCAATCCGGCCGCCGCCGCCGAGGGACAGGCGGCGATGGCCGCCAAGGGTTATGCGGTCGACACGATCGGCATGGACGTGACGAAGCCCGACGAGGTCGACGCCGCGGCCGCATCCGTGCTCAAGACGAAGGGCCGCATCGACGTGCTCGTCTGCAACGCGGGCGTCGCGCGCTCCGACACCCCCGCCGAAGCGGTGGCCGACGCGCATTGGCTCGAGGTCGTCGACGTCAATCTGAACGGCGTCTTCTGGTGCTGCCGCGCCTTCGGCCGCGCGATGCTGGCGGCCGGCCGCGGCTCGATCGTCACGATCGGCTCGATGTCCGGCCTCGTCGTCAACAAGCCCCAGCCGCAGGCGTCCTACAACGCCTCGAAAGCGGCGGTGCATCATCTGACGCGATCGCTCGCGGCCGAGTGGGCGCCTCATGGCGTGCGCGTCAACGCGGTCGCGCCGACCTACGTCAACACGCCCATGACCGCGCTCGCCATGCAGAACAAGCCCATGTTCGACGTCTGGATGGACGGCACGCCGATGCGCCGGGTCGGCGAGCCCGACGAGGTCGCCGCGGTCGTGTTGTTTCTCGCCTCCGACGCGGCGAGCCTGATGACCGGCTCGATCGTGCTCGCGGACGGCGGCTACACCTGCTGGTGAAAGGTTAGCGACATGGACCTCGGGCTCAAGGGCAAGGTCGCCGTGGTGACCGGCGGCAGCGTCGGCATCGGGCTTGCGATCGCCGAGGGGCTCGCGGCCGAGGGGGTCGATCTCGTCATCGCCGCGCGGGGCGCCGAGCGGGTCGGTGAAGGGGCGCGCCGGATCGCCGAAAAATTCGGCGTTCGCGCCGAGGGGGTCGCGTGCGACGTCGCCACCCCCGCGGGCGCAGACGCGCTCGTCGCCGCCGTCACGCGCGCTTTCGGCGGCGCCGACATTCTGATCAACAACGCCGGCTCCGGCTCGAACGAGACCGTGATGGAGGCGCCGGACGACAAGTGGCTCGCCTATTGGGAATTGCACGTGATGGCCGCGGTGCGCCTCGCGCGCGGTCTCGCGCCGACCATGAAGGCGCGCGGCGGCGGCGTCATCCTGCACAACGCCTCGATCTGCGCGGTGCAGCCGCTCTGGTACGAGCCGATCTACAACACCACCAAAGCCGCGCTGATGATGTTCTCGAAATGCCTCGCCGCCGAACTCGTCGGCGACAACATAAGGGTGAACTGCGTCAACCCGGGCCTTGTCCTGACGCCGGACTGGATCAAGACCGCCAAGCAACTCACCGCCGATTCCGGTGGCGACTGGCAGGGGCATCTCGACGGCGTGGCGCGTGAATACGCGCCGATCAAGCGGTTCGCGAGCCCCGCCGAACTCGCCAATTTCTTCGTTTTTCTATGCTCCGAGCGCGCGAGCTACTCGGTCGGGTCGACCTATTTCGTCGACGGCGGCATGCTGAAGACGGTCTGACCCCGCGAGCTTCGATCCGCGGGCCCTGGCCTTCAGAATTGCCGGGCGGGCGCCATGTGGGGCTCTTCGCCAGCGAGCCGGATCTTGTTGATGACCCCGAGCACGCCGGGCACGTTTCGCGCGTCGGCCTCGGCGCACGAGCGCTGATAGGGCAGGTCGACGAACCCCGAGATCGTCACCCAGCCCTCGCGCACTTCGATCGAAACCCTGTGGCGGGGGATGGCGAGATCCCAATGCAAGGCGTTCATGACCTTCGACTGAACGTCTTCGCTCGCACGCATGCCCAGTGCCTCCTTCTCCCGTGCGTTCCCCGGTTATTCGCCCGGCCGAGCTTGTTGCCGGTCCGACGCGAGCCTCGGGACTGCGGTTAGCGCGGCAAATGAGCGGAAGTGCGGCCGGCGGGCGCCCATCGAAAAAATCTTTCGTCGCATGCTTGGCCAGGGCGGTCGGGCAAGATTTCAAAGGGCACGCGAATGCGGCCGAAGGTCGAACGACAGGATCGCCCGCGGTGCGTGCGCCGCGCCGATTGCTTAGGCCGCATTCGCGCCATATCTTCGATCAATCGTTCACCGCCCGCGCGGCTGCGCCTTGCGCGCCGCGCCTTTGTAGAGGAACATTTCCCGTCCGCCCGAGTTGCCGATTTGCGACGGGCCGGAGTTCACAAATTTGCGCCGTTCGGGAGCGAGTTCTGAGGATTGAGATGCGCCTGCCGAAGATAGACATGCGCTGGGTGCTGTTCGCGGCCTTCGCGATCCTTCAGGTCTGTGACGTGTTCACGACTTCAGGCCATCCTCTCGCACGGAGGCGGCGAGGAAAACCCGCTCGTTCTGCATTTCATGCAGGCGTTTGGCGACGCATGGTGGATCCCGAAGCTATTCCTCGCGGCCCTCGCAGGTACTGTCGTGGCGTTTGGCCGCAGACGCTACATCGTCACCCTGGTTTGCCTGATGACATTTGTCGTGATGAACAACGAGGCCGTCCTTGCCGCGCTGCCGTAGTGAAGGGTCCTCCGGACGCCCGCCCGGTGTGGCGCTGACACGCCTGTAAGTCACCGGTCGATTGCCGCCGGGCGTCGACTTCCGATAACGGTGACACGCCTGAACTGCGCCCCTTGTCTGAGACAAATAATTTGAGTGACGGGTCTCCGGTTCAGGCCTTTCCTACAGTCTGAAGCTGACGGAGTTCGTCTTCGAACTCAACGGGGGGATTACGGTGACACGCCCGTAAATCACCAATTATCCATCGGCTACAAATCGCCGATTGCCTTTGAGGCGGATCTCAGAAAAGCTGCCGAGCGAGAACGCCAAACCCTGACCGCCTTGTCACCCAATTAGCGTGTCTCAGGCAAGGGGTGCAGTCCATGTCCGACATGCTTGCCCTCTCGCAAGCCATGTCACCCTTTTACCCGTGTCTCAACTGCGGGGTCCACTCCAGGCGTGTCACCGAAAATGAAATATACGAGCTCCCGCCGTAGGGGCTGGCGAGCACGAAGGCAGTCAACCGACCCGCCCTCAAAGCCTCGGCGGCGGCCCCGACGCCTCTTGCAAATTCGCCTCGTCGACGCTCATCGCATTGCCGCGCCAGACGAAATTGTCGCGTTTCCAGCCCTCGCCCCACAGCACCGGCAGGAGAAAGTCGCGCGCCACCATCGCGGGCAGGCTTGCCCATCCGAGCGGCCAGCCGGCGGCGAGGGCCAGCAGCGCTTCGAGCGCGTACCAGTAGGCGGCGGCCAGCAGCGCTGCGACCGGCGCGCGGATCCCGAATTCGGGCGCCGCCACCGCGGCGGCGGCGATCATGACGAGGCTCGTCGTCAGGATCTCGGGGGCGAAATGCAGGGGAAAGGTCGCGCGCCTCAGCCGCGCCCAGCGCAATTGCCGCGCCCACACGTCCTTCAATCTGCGCGCCCCCAGCGGCTGCTGGAACGGTTCGCTGACAAGGTGGGCGTAGAGCCCTTGCGCGTGAACGACCTTGGTCGAAGCCGCGTCCTCCGCGATCTCCGCGCCAAGCGCGTCGATGCCGCCGCCCGCCTCCATGATGTCGCGCCGCCACAGCATGGTCTTGCCCTGGGCGAAGCCGAAGCCGGCCGCCTCCGCGGCGTATTGCCAGCGCGCCTCGTAGGTGTTGAGGAAGGCGCATTCGATCTCGGCGCCGAACGATTGCGGCCGCGACCCGATCGGCGGCGAGCACACGATGCCGGTCGACGGGCGCCATCGGGCGAGGAGCCGCTGAATGTAATCGGGCGGCATCAGGACGTTCGAATTGGCGAAGATCACCCAGTCGCAGCGGGCCGCTTCATAGCCCTTGGCCATGTTGTTGAGCTTGGGATTGCCGTTCAGCCGGTCGTCGCCGATCAGCAGCCGCGCCTGCCGTCCGGGGTTGGCCGCGATCGCCGCGCTGACGAGCGGCGCGATCGGGTCGTTTGCGCTCGCGAGGCAGAACAGGATCTCGTAGTCGGGGTAGTCGAGCGCGAAGATCGAGCGTAGCGTCTCGCGCGTGAACGCCTCCATTCCGCAGAGCGGCTGGACGATCGAAACGGCCGGCGGATCGCTCGGCGGGGGCAGGGGGCGCCCGCGCCGGGCGCAACGGGGAAGCGCAAAGCTCACGCTGACGGCGTGAACGATCCCCGCGGCGGCTGAAACCCCGGCGGCAAATGCGCTGATCGTCATTATCGTATTGTACTCGCCTCGTGATTTCGGCCGCCAGCCATATTGTTCGCGCCCCGCGACGCTTCTATGAAGGCGCATGGCGCCCATCGTCCGTTTCGCCCCCTCGCCGACCGGGCGCATCCATATCGGCAACGCCCGAACCGCGCTCATCAACTGGCTCTTCGCGCGTTCGCAGGGCGGAACCTTCATCCTGCGTTTTGACGACACCGACGTCGAACGGTCGAAGGCCGAATACGCCCGATCGATCGAGGAGGATCTCGGCTGGCTCGGGATCGAACCCGACCTCGTGCGCCGCCAGTCGGACCGGACCGTCGCCTACGAAGCGGCGGCCGAAAAGCTCAAGGCCCTCGGGCGGCTCTACCCGGCCTACGAGACGCCCGACGAGCTCGACCGAAGACGCAAGCGCCAGCAGGCGCTCGGGCGCCCGCCGATCTACGACCGCGCCGCGCTGAAGCTGACCGACGCCGATCGCGCCGCTCTCGAGGCTGCCGGCCGCAAGCCCCACTGGCGCTTTCGACTGGACCCCGGGACCGTCCGCTGGAACGATCTCGCGCGCGGCGAGATCCGCATCGATTGCGCGTCGCTGTCCGATCCGGTCCTCAGACGCGAGGACGGCGGCTTCCTCTACACGCTGCCCTCGGTGGTCGACGACATCGACTTCGGCGTGACCCATGTGATCCGCGGCGAGGATCACATCACCAACACCGCGGTGCAGATCCAGATCATCGAGGCGCTGGGCGGCGCCATGCCCGCGTTTGGCCATCACAACCTCCTGACCGACGCGTCCGGCGAGGGCCTCTCGAAGCGCAGCGGAGCGCTGTCGATCGCCTCCCTGCGCGAGAGGGGCGTCGAGCCGCTCGCCGTCGCCGCGCTCGCTGTCCTCGTCGGCTCGGCCGAGGCGGTGCGGCCGGTCTCCTCGCTGGACGAGCTTGCCCGCCTCGTCGATCTCGCCCGCCTGTCGCACGGCGCGGCGCGGTTCGACGCCGCCGAGCTCAGCGCCCTTTCGGCCCGCACGCTGCACGCGCTTCCCTTTTCGGCGGTCGCCGACCGGCTCGCCGCGCTTGGCCTGAAGGGTCCGCACGCGGAGGCGGTCTGGCTCGCGGTGCGCGGCAATCTCTCGGAGCTCGCCGACTTCGCCGACTGGACGCAGGTGATCGAGGGCGACGTCGCGCCGGTCGTGGAAGACCGCGCCTATCTGGATCTCGCAGCCCGCCGTCTGCCGGAAGGCGACTTCGACGAGACGACATGGGGCGCGTGGACGAAGGCGCTCAAGGCCGAGACGGGCCGCAAGGGCCGCGACCTCTACCATCCGCTGCGCCTCGCGCTGACCGGGCGCAACTCCGGCCCCGAGCTTGCGGCGCTGCTCCCGCTCATCGGCCGGACTAGAGCGCTGGCCCGACTATCCTGACCGTCTTCGACGTGCCGTCGGGGCCGGTCTCGGTGACGCTACGCCCCTGGGCCTGATTGTAGAACGTCCCAGATTGCGCCGACCCGCCGGCGATGCCCGAGGCCTCGCGGCTGACGGTCGCGGCGGCGGCGCTGAGCGCCGTGTCCTCGCCGTTGGCGTTGAGGCTCTGGGCCGCGCCGGTGAGGCTCGGGTCCGCGCCCGTCGCGGGCGTGGCGGGCGTCGTCCCGTCGAGCGTCGGCGCGCTCGGCTTCGGCTTCGCCTTCGGATCGGCCGAGGCCTTGGCGATGATCGGGCGCGACATCTCGATCGACTTCTGCGGCGTGACCAGGATGTCCTTCGCCTCGTGGCCGTATTTCGCTTCCGCCGCGGCCAGCGTCTCCGCCCAGCTCTCGCCCCTGCGCCGGCACGAGCAGGTCGCATCGTAGGACTGCTGGAACTTGAGCGCGTTGGGCATGTCGACATAGCGCTCGCCCGTCACCGACACGGCCTGCTCGATCGTCCCGCCGAACGGGAAGGAATAGATCTGCATGTCGGCGTTCGGGCAGAGCGACCGGCAGACGTCCTCGAGCCGGCCGCTCGCGCCGCCGTAGGACACCGGGAAGAAGCTGCCGTCGCAGGTGCGCACGCACACGGCGTAGCCGCCGGCCGACACGTTGGCGCCCTTCTTTTCCTTCTCGATCGAGTTCTCGATCGTCTGCTGCTGCTCGTCCGGCGACATCGTCTCCGGCTGTTCGTATGGCCGCTGCGGCTGCCTCGCGCCGCCGCCGAACAGGGCCTCGAAGATGTTGCTCGGCTGCTGCGGCTGGGCGGCGTTGACGCAATTGGAATTGTAGCGGGCGACGAGATCGTCGCGGCCGCCGCCCGAACGGGCCTGCAGGTCGGCGAGGTTGGCTTCCATGCGGGCGATTTGCCCCTTGATCTCGCCGCACTGGGCCGGCGGATCGGCGCCGAAGAACAGGAACTTCTGATTGTTGCAGCCGATCTGATTGGCGTAGGCGCTGGTGCGGGCGAGCTCGGAGCGCTGGCGCGCCGCGGCACCGGCCGCCTGCGCGTTGGCGCCGCCCCGGGGCGCAGCGTCGATCGCCGCGCGCAGCCGCGCGCAGTCCTCGGCCAGCGTCTGCCCGGCGGCCATCGCGCTCGCCAGGAAGGCCAGCGCGCCGACCATTCCTCGCATGCCAGACGTCCGGCGCGAGCCGCGCCCGTTCTCCTTGCCCGCCATACCCTCGTCTACCGTTGAAACCAGCCAAGCGCGAGAGGGGAAACCCTCGAAAAGCGGCGCGGTTAGACCCCCAGATCGCGGCGCGAACATGGCGGGACGGCGCCATGGCGTCGCAGGGTCGCCCCGCCCGAGCGGCCCGGCGAACGCTGTTTCCCGCCCGAACCGCCGGCCGCGGTCAGCGTTACAAGGCCCTGCCGCTTGCGCACAAGCGCCGGAGACCGCGGGGAAAGCCCGGCGTCGGGCGCTCGAGGCTCTGGCGACGCCCGTTACCGGGCGGACGCAAAAAGGTGTTAGCAACACCCGGCGCCGCGGTGCGCGACGCCCCGGGGCGAAACGAAGCAGGGAGAGGACCCATGGCTGTCGAGGCGATCTCGGGAACCGTCACCGGCGAGGATCAGCACGTCGGCTTCCGCGCCATGATCATGAAGCAGGCGATCGCGCTGAACCTCGCCGGCGTCGCGCGGAATCTGCCGAACGACGTCGTGAGCTTCACCCTTCAGGGCGACGCCGAGCGCCTCCCCGACGCGGTCCAGGCGATCGAGGCGGGAACGAAGAAATCCTCCGACATCGAAGTGGTGACCGCGCCCGCCGCCGTCGACCCCGCCTTGCGCACGTTCACGATCACGGGCTGGACCTCGACCAGCCGCAACATCACCAACCCGTACGATCTCGTCTTCACGCGGAGATCCGACGACAGCACGCTTGCGCCGGCGGACGCCAAGGCGGTCTGGCGCAACATTCTGCGCTCGACGCTGACGGGCGACGATCTCAGGAAGCTCGCCCCCGACGACTGAGATCCTTCGCCCGCGAAACGGGAGAAGGTGGACGCGCCGTAAGGCGCGGCCGGATGAGGGCCGCGCAGGTTTCGTTTTATGGCTTCGTCTGCGCGGCGCCCGGACTTGCGGACTTCATGCCGCCGTTCGGCGACGCCGCCGCGCTGTTCGAGCCCGCCTTCCCGGCGCCGACGGTCTCCTCGGTGATCGCGGTCACCGAGTCGGGATTGACGACCATCATCACCGGATTGCCGGAGGAATCCTTCGCCCGCACCATGAACGACGACGGCATGATGCGGATGTCGGTGAAGCCGGCCTTGCCGAGCTGGCTGTGGATGCGCTCGGCGATCCGGCCGAGGTTCTGCATCCGCTCCTGGTCGTTCATCGCGTTCGGGGCGGCGGCGCCGGTCTGGCCGTTCGGCGTCGGGGCCGCGGCCGTCGTGTCGGGGTTCGGCGTCGCGCCGTTGACGTTCTGCGCGAACGCGGGAGCGGCGAGGCCGCCGGTCATGAGGATACAGCAGGCGAGGGTGGATAGGCCTTTCATGGGGGTCTCCTTCGAGTTCGACGAGCCCCACCAGCCGTTGAAGGAACTCGGCGCAGACCCCGCCGTTCCCGGATGAAGAAAGTTTAAGTTGGGGGTGCGGCGTAACGCCGTTCCGCCGTTCCGCCGAAGGAGACGGCGGCCGGGCCTACCCCGCCACTTTCGAGAAGTCGGCGACCGCATGCACCGCCTCGCGCAATTCGCCAAGCAGCCGCAGGCGGTTCAGACGCAGCGCCGGGTCGTCGGCGTTGACGGTGACGTCGAGAAAGAAGGCGTCGACGGGCGCGCGCAAGCTCGCCAGCGCCCGCATCGCGCCCTCGAAATCCTCGCGCGCCGCCCGCTCGCGCGCCGCAGCGCCCGCGGCCGCGACCGCGTCGGCGAGATCGCGTTCGGCCGGCAGCGCAAGCAGGGCCGCGTCGTGGCGCCCGGCAAAGGCGCCCGCGCCGTCCTTCTTTTCCTCGGCGCGCAGGATGTTGGCGGCGCGGCGGTAGCCGGCCAGCAAATTCCTGCCATCCTCGGCGTCGAGCAGCTTGCCGAGCGCCTCGACCCTGAGCACGACCATGAGCAGATCGTCCTGGCCGGGAAGCGCGTAGACGGCGTCGATCAGATCGTGCCGCGCCCCCTTGTCGCGGAGATACACCTTGAGGCGGTCGGCGAAGAAGTCGAGGAGGCTTCGCGTCACGGCGGAGAGCCTCGCGTCGTCGGGCACCTCGGCCGAGCGCTTTGCGCGCGAGACGGCGCCCTTCACCTCGTCGAGCTCGCGTCCCTTGGGAAAGCCGCGCTTCTCGAGCGTTTGCACGACCGCCCCCGCCTCGTCCTCGCGGGCGAACTCGACGTCGAGCAGCGCGCCCCAGACGGCGGCGTTCAACGGGCCGGTCAGCGGCAGGCGGAGCCCGTTCTCGAGCACGATGCGGATGATTCCGAGCGCCGCGCGCCTGAGCGCATACGGGTCCTTGCTGCCGGTCGGCTTCTCGTCGATGGCGAAGAAGCCGCCGAGCGTGTCGAGCTTGTCGGCGAGCGCGACCGCGACCGACACGGGCGAGGAAGGCGCGCGGTCGCCCGGTCCCTGCGGCTTGTAATGCTCCTCGATCGCGTCGGCGACGCTCGGCTCCTCGCCCTGCTTCAATGCGTAATAGCGGCCCATCACGCCCTGAAGCTCGGGGAACTCGCCGACCATCTCGCTGACGAGGTCGGCCTTGGCGAGGCGGGCGGCGCGCGCCGCAAGTTCGACATCGGCTCCGACCGACGGCGCCAACTCGCGCGCCAGGCTCTCGATCCGCTCGATCCGCTCGGCCTGCGTGCCGAGCTTCTCGTGGAAGACGATCGTCTGCGCCTCGAGCTTGGCGAGCCGCTGGTCGAGCGGCTTGCCCTTCATCCTGTAATCGGCGAGGTCGGCGAGATCGGTCGCCCAGAAATGGCGCGCGTCCGACAGCCTCGCCCGAACCACGCGGGCGTTGCCGGCGGCGATCGCCGCGCCGCCGTCGCGGGCGACGAGGTTCGAGACCAGAATGAAGCGGTTGGCGAGCTTGCCGTCGGCGCGCCTCAGGACGAAGCACTTCTGGTTGGCGCGGATCGTCGCGCGCACGACTTCGGGTGGAATGTCGAGGAATTCCTCCTCGAAGGCGCCCATGAGCACGACCGGCCATTCGACGAGCCCGGCCGTCTCCTCGAGGAGGCCCTCGTCCTCGACGAGTTCGAGCCCCTGCGCGAAGGCGTGCGTCTTCGCGTCTGCGAGAATGATGGCCTTGCGCCGGTCGGCGTCGAGCACGACCTTCGCCTTGAAGAGCGCATCCACATAATCGTCGTAGCGGCGCGCCGCGATCGGCTCGGGCGCCATGAAGCGGTGGCCCCAGGTGACGGCGCCGATTCGAGCCCGTCGATCGCAAACGGCACGACCTCCGGCGTCTCGTTCGGGATCGAAAGCGTGCAGAGCACGCCGCGCAGCGGGCGGACCCAGCGCGGCGCGTCCGGCTTCGCCGACGCCGCCCCCCAGCGCATCGACTTCGGCCAGGGAAAGGCGCGCACGATCGCCGGCACGATCTCGGCCAAGGCCTCGGCCGTCGTGCGGCCGGGCCGCTCGATCGCAGCGACGTAGAATTCGCCCTTCTTCGGGTCCTTTTCGATCCGCGCGTCCTCGATGCGCGTAAGGCCCGCGCTCTTCAAAAATCCCTGGATCGCCGCCTCCGGCGCGCCGACGCGCGGACCCTTCCGCTCCTCCCTCAAGGTCGGTTGAACGCTCGGCACGCCGACGACGTGGAGGGTGAGCCTGCGCGGCGTGACGAAGGCTTGCGCGCCCTCGTAAACGAGGTTGCGCTCGACGAGCGCGTTCGTGACGAGCCGCTTCAGATCCTCCGCCGCCTGCCGTTGCATGCGGGCGGGGATTTCTTCGGAGAACAGTTCGAGAAGCAGGTCGGGCATTTGGTCGGGCCAGTCCGGGTTTAACGCCGTGATCGCGCAACGAGCAGGACAGCCAGTCTTTGCTTGGCGTCCGGACCCAAGGTGTCAACGTACCCGATCGTCTCTCGCGCCAGCGCGACGAACTGCTGCGCCTCTGAACGCGCAAAGCGGCTTCCTGCCGCGGCTCTCTCGGCGTCGGGATGCGGTTCAGCGCTGTAGTCGGCCCAATGCCTCGCCTCTTGCAGACGTTTGAAGTTCGCACCGAGCGGCAATCCGAACTCGCCGTGGCTACCCAACGCTTTGAGGGCGTGCCCGTGGTCTATGGCGCGGTAGATCGATCTGTAGCTATCCGAGGCTGGATCCGCGCGGGCGATCCGACCGGCGCACAAGGCCGCAAGTCGCGAAAACAACGCATAGTAAGCGGTGGATACGGAGCGTCGCAGCGCGGCGCTTCCAAGCGGGTTCTTTACGCTTGCAAGCAACTCGGCGGTCGTCAGCATGTTTTCCGGCAGAGTTGCCATTCACAATCGCTCCTCAATTGTCCGGCGAACGCTCGAATTCGTCGACGTCGTTGGGCGACCTGTCGACGTCGAGCGCGTCGAAATAGAGGTAGGGAAAACGTGAATCGCCAAGTCGAGCCAAAGCCTGGACCAGCCTTTGCGTGAGCTCCGTCTGCCGCCGGGAATCGGGTATGTCCTCGGCCGATTTCATCGAAACGCCGATCGAGAGCGCAGGCTCGTCGGCGTGATCGCGATAGGGCGTCACGCTGGCGCTGGAGATCCGTTCCGCGCCGAGGCTTTCTTCGATTATGCGCTTGATCTCGCGCTCGGTTTCGATTTGGTCAATCATGAATTCTCCTGCGCTCCCCCTCCCGCCGTCCTCAGCCACGCCGCGCCGCACGCCTTCGCCAGCTCCCGCACCCTGAGGATATAGCTCTGTCGCTCGGTGACAGAAATCACCCCGCGCGCGTCGAGCAGATTGAAGGCGTGGCTCGCCTTGATGCACTGGTCGTAAGCCGGCAGCGCCAGAAGGTGGCGCTCGCCCGCATCCCCTTTCTCGATCAGGGCCCGGCATTCGGCCTCGGCGTCGCGGAAATGCTGGAAGAGGACGCTCGTGTCGGCGTGCTCGAAGTTGAAGCGCGAATATTCCTGCTCGGCCTGCCTGAACACGTCGCCGTAGCTCACCTTCGCCTCGTCCTCGCCGCCGTTGAAATTGAGGTCGTAGACGTTCTCGACGCCCTGCACGTACATGGCGAGCCGTTCGAGCCCATAGGTCAGTTCGCCCGACACGGGCGCGCATTCGAAGCCGGCGACCTGCTGAAAGTAAGTGAACTGCGACACTTCCATCCCGTCGCACCAGCATTCCCACCCGAGGCCCCAGGCGCCGAGCGTCGGGCTCTCCCAGTCGTCCTCGACGAAGCGCACGTCGTGCAGCGTCATGTCGATTCCGATGGCGCGGAGCGAATTGAGATAGAGCTCCTGAAGATTCTCGGGCGAGGGCTTCAGGATCACCTGATACTGATAATAATGTTGCAGCCGGTTGGGGTTCTCGCCGTAGCGGCCGTCCTTCGGCCGGCGCGAGGGCTGCACATAGGCCGCCTTCCAGGGCTTGGGCCCGAGCGAGCGCAAAGTGGTCGCGGGATGGAAAGTGCCGGCGCCGACCTCCATGTCGTAGGGCTGCAGGATGACGCAGCCCTGGCGCGCCCAGAAATCCTGGAGCGTCAGGATGAGGCCCTGGAACGAGCGCGTCGGGTCGAGCGACGGGGTTTTGGCGTGTGACATCGTGGGTCCGGGAAAAGCGCGGCGGACCCTAGTGAGGCCCATGCACGCGGTCAACGCATCTCTCCCTTCTCCCTCAGGGAGAAGGTGGTCGCGTGAGCGGCCGGATGAGGGGTCGCCGGAGGCGACGGATGAAGGGTCGCCGCGCCAATGTCGCGAGTTCGGCGTGTCGGGCCCTCACCCTGCGGCCTTCGGCCGCTGTCCCTCTCCCTGTGGGAGAGGGAAGGCCCCCATTTGCGCGCCCGCGCATCAGTCGCTAAAGCGGGCCAAACACTTCAGAGGAAGCGCCCATGCGTCCATCGAAACGCGCCGCCGACGAGATGCGCAAGGTTACGTTCGAGCGCGGGGTCGCCCGGTACGCCGAGGGCTCGTGCCTCGTCCGCTTCGGCGAGACGCATGTGCTCTGCGCCGCGTCCCTCGAGGAGAAGCCGCCGCCGTGGCTGCGCGGGCAGGGCAGGGGCTGGGTCACGGCCGAATATTCCATGCTGCCGCGCGCCACGCTGACCCGCTCGCGGCGCGAAGTCTCGTCGGGGCGCGTCTCGGGCCGCACCCAGGAGATCCAGCGCCTGATCGGCCGCTCGCTCCGCGCCGTCGTCGACCTCGCGAAGCTCGGCGAGCGGCAGATCACCATCGACTGCGACGTGCTCCAGGCGGACGGGGGCACCCGCACCGCCTCGATCACCGGCGCATGGATTGCGCTGCGCGACTGCGTCGAATGGATGGTCGGCCGCTCGATCCTGAAGGAGAGCGTGCTGAAAGACCATGTCGCGGCGATTTCGTGCGGCGTGGTCGGCGGCGAAGCGGTGATCGACCTCGACTATGCCGAGGATTCGAACGCCGAGACCGACGCCAATTTCGTCATCACCGGGCGGGGCGGCCTCGTCGAGGTGCAGGGCTCGGCCGAAGGCGCGCCCTTCAGCGAGGCGGAACTCCTCAAGATGCTGAAACTCGCGCGCGGCGGGACCGAGACGCTGGTGGCGCTGCAAAAGGCGGCGCTGAAATAGCTTTCCCCGATTCGCTTGCCCGTTCTTCCGCAACCCTCGTCCTTAAGGAGCCCGCGGTCAGCGGCCGTCTCGAAGGACGTGCAACAGACGCCGCGCTTCGTCCTTCGAGACGCGCCGCCTCGCGGCGACGCTCCTCAGGACGAGGTCCGCCATTCTCCCAAGAAAAAGGGCCCCGCTTCGCGCGAGGCCCCGTTGCGTGCTTCCCGTAGCGTCCAGCCTACTGACAGACGTTGACCGGGCTGTTGCCGAGGAAGTTGCCATAGGGCCCGTAGATCGGGCGGATCTGGATGCACGGGTCGGAATAGCCGTAGCCGTAGGGCCCGGAAGCCGCGACCGCGAGCGCGCCGCCGGCGATCAGGCCGGCCGCGAGGGCGCCTCCGCCCCAGCCGCCGCACCCCCAGCCGCCGTTCCAGCAGCCGCCGCCCCAGCCCGGGCCGCGCCAGCCGACCGGTCCGCGCCAGCCCCAGCCCGGATGGCCGCCCCAACCCGGATGGCCGCCCCAACCAGGATGTCCGCCCCAGCCGCCGCCGCCGCCCCAATGACCGCCCCAGCCGCCTCCGCCGCCGTGAAACGCCGGGCCGCCTGCGGCCGCGGGCTCGGTCGCGCCGAGGCTCGCCGCACCGACGGCAAGGGCCGTCACGCCGGCCACGATCGTCTTCGAAACCCAGTTCCGCATGATAACCCTCCACCTCCAGCCGCAAGGCTGATCCATCCATCGTCGCGATCTTCGGGATTCCCCTCCGACGCTTTCCAAGCGGAGATATGAGGGACGATTTTGCAAACTCAAGGGTCGAAACATGGCGACGCCGCGGCGCCGGACGATTTCTGTCCGGTAGCCAAGTGGAGATCGCCAAGCTGAACGCCTATTCATGTATAGAGGATGAATAGACGTTCAGAATACTTTCGGCATCGCCAGACGGGCGGCTCGGGATAGCCGCCGCCGGCGAGGCGCCCGTCCAGCAAGGGATGAACGGTCCGGCGGTTCTGCGGCAGGGCCTGGATCTGAGGCGTTCCCGGCGCGTTGATGACCGCGAACTGGGCGTCATCCCTGAGCTGGATTTCGCCGAGGCCGGGAGGCCTCCCCCACAAGGGGGAGGAGACGCTGCGTCGCGGACCGCACGAACTAGGACAATCATGCTCTAGATTAGACGATGTTGCCGGCCTCGGCGGGTTCGTCGACGCTGATGTCAGTGACGACGTTGAGCGGACTTCCCCAGTTCACTTCGAGTAGAAACTC
Organism: uncultured Alphaproteobacteria bacterium; assembly: GCA_963829505.1. GTDB lineage: Bacteria > Pseudomonadota > Alphaproteobacteria > Rhizobiales > Beijerinckiaceae > Roseiarcus. Next base: position 377,621 of record CAWHIL010000002.1, on the reverse strand, counting down.
GACCCCGCCGCCGCCGCTGTCATGAGGGACGACGTTGCGGACGCCAATCACCGCATCGCCGGTTTTCCGGGCGCCGGCAATGAAGTCCTGTGTCGACGTAGCGATTTGCGGTGGAGGAAGAGCGGACGCCTCACACGCCGAAATATGGACCACCGATCTGCCGTTGATCGCCCCTGTCCAATTGAAGTTCTTCCAGCCGGTGGATTGGCTCGGCCACCAGACACGAATAGTCCTCGCCATCGATCGTTCCTTTCTTCGCTCGCGGGCGCACGGGGGGCGGCCCAACGATGAGAAGGTAGCGCGCATACGAAGCTATCGATGTGAGCTATCCCACACGATGACGCGGGCGGGCGCAAACGAGCGCGACACGGACCTCGCCAAGGTTTGCCGGGGGCGCCGGCGCACGCGTTCCGCCCGTCGCGCCTTGGTCCCGATCCCCCGATGAAGGCCGACGTGCGAATGGCGTGAGCGCCCGTCACAGACGGTCGTCCAAAGAAACTCTGGGCACGGTTATGAAGCGATCGAAGCTGACGTTCGGAAGCGGCCCGTCCGCCTCAGTGGATCGTCTCGCCCCGCACCGATATCTTGTTCATCACCTCGGTGACGCCGTTGACGAGGCGGACGAGCGCCTCGGCGTAGGCTTTCTCCTGCGGTTTCTCGACGACGCCGAGCAACGTCACCTCTCCGCCGTGCACTTGCGCGGTCAGAGCATGACGAGGGAGCGGGGCAGCATAGTGGAGAGCGTTCAATACATCGGCCTAAATCTTAGACATGTGCAACTCACCTGAACGAAACCACGCCTTCTTCGAAGCAACGTTTCGAGAACAGATCGATCTCATCCCGCCGAATGAAGAGAACGACCGCCGCTCCTTCGACAACCTGACGTGACGACAACCGATACGATACAGCCTCACCCAAAGCAACCGCGTAGAATAAATAAAGTCAAATGAACAAAGGGCTTATGGACGCATGCCGTATCGACGCGATGAACATGGCGTTCCGCCGATCGCTCAGCGTCGATTGGTGTTGCGGAAAATCAGAAATTAGAGTATCATGCATTCAGAATCGAAAAACATCATGAGGCGAGATGGCCGCCGAAGCGCCAAGTTCAAAGCCCAGGTCGAAGCCTAAGGGAACCGATGAGCCGCGGTGCGCAATCTCGCCTGGAGCGAACGCGCATCATGCATGGGCGCGACGGCGCGGCGCCGGAAAGGCGCGTCGCGCCTTCCGCATCGAGCCGCGCGAAAACGGGTTTGACCTTCTCATGCAGCGCGCCCCGGATTGCGCCGGCGATGCACGCCCGGAAATTCTGCTGCAAGTCCTTGAAAAGATGGAATCCGCGCCCGGCTTTCCGCCCGGCGATCCGCGGCCGGCGATCCGGGCAGGGGGGTCAGAAGTCGCCGCCCTCGATGGTCTGACCGCTTTCGCCGGCATGAGACCGAACGCGCGAAACGGATGCGGCCCCCCAAGGGCGCCGCTTCTCCCGCCTCCCCCTCGAGGGGCGCGGTCGTGTCCCAACTGGTGGTGTAGCTCTGCGGGAGCAAGCCGCTCGCGAAGCGCGCTCCCCAATAGCGCCGTAGCGAGCGAGCGGCTTGCGGCGGTCATCGCCTATTCCCCGGTTAGAGTTGGGTTGCGAATTACAACGCAACCGAGGAACACGACGATGACCGACGAGAGAATGGCGCTTCAGTCTCTTCTGGAGAAGACCCCGGACGCGGATTTCCTGCGCCGGATGATCGGCTTTGCGGCCCAGCGGCTGATGGAGCTGGACGTCGAGAGCCGAACGGGGGCGGCGCACGGAGAGCGCTCGCCCGACCGCCTCGCCCAGCGCAACGGCTATCGCGACCGCGACTGGGAGACGCGGGCTGGCACGGTCGAGCTGCGCATCCCCAAACTGCGCAGGGGCAGCTATTTTCCGAGCTTTCTCGAGCCGCGCCGACTGGCCGAGAAGGCCATCGCGGCGGTGGTGCAGGAGGCGTACGTCCAGGGCGTCTCGACCCGCTCGGTCGACGACCTCGTGCGCGCCATGGGCATGGACGGCATCTCGAAGAGCCAGGTCAGCCGGCTGTGCGAGGAGATCGACGACAAGGTCAAACCGTTCCTCGGCCGCCCGATCGAAGGCGACTGGCCCTACGTCTGGCTCGACGCCACCTATCTGAAGGTGCGGCGGGGCGGACGCATTGTCTCGACCGCCGTGGCGATCGCCATCGGCGTCAACGGCGACGGCCGGCGCGAGGTGCTCGGCCTCGACATCTGCCCCTCGGAAGCCGCGACGTTCTGGGACGAGTTCCTGCGCAACCTCGCGCGGCGCGGCCTGCGCGGCGTCAAGCTCGTCATCTCCGACGCCCACGAGGGCCTGAAGGCCGCCACGGCCAAGGTTCTCGGCGCCTCGTGGCAGCGCTGCCGCGTCCACTTCATGCGCAACGCGCTCGCCCACGCCAGCAAGAGCGGCCGCCGCGTCGTCTCGGCCTTCATCGCCACGGCCTTCGCGCAGGCCACGCCCGAAGCCGCCAAGAAGCAGTGGCGCAACGTCGCCGATCAGCTGCGCGCAAAGCTGCCCAAGCTCGCAGCCCTCCTCGACGAGGCCGAAGTCGACGTGCTCGCCTTCATGGACTTCCCCAGGGAGCACTGGGACAAGATCAGTTCGACCAATCCCATCGAGCGTCCCAATGGCGAAATCAAGCGGCGAACCAACGTCGTCGGAATCTTCCCAAATGACGACGCCATCATCCGCCTCGTGGGAGCCATCCTGATGGAGCAAAATGACGAATGGGCCGTGCAGCGCGCCCGATACATGACGCTGGAAACCATCGCACCCGTCAGCGATAATCCCATTCTCATCCTGCCCGCAGTGGCAGCATGACGACCCGGCTCAGCCGGAGATAGGCATGGCCCCGCTGTTACACCACGCCTTGGGACACGATCAGGGGCGGCGCGGCGCGCGCCGGACGAGCGCCCGGAAATTCGGCTGCAAGCCCTGAAAAGATGGAATCCGCGCCCGGCTTTCCGCCCCGCGATCCGCGGCCGGCGATCCGGGGAGGGGATCCAGAAGCCGCCGCCCTCGATGGTCTGACCGCTTTCGCCGGCATGAGATCGAACGCGCGAAACAGACGCGGCTCCCAAAGGGGGCCGCTTCGCCCGCCTCGCCCGCGAGGGGCGGCGCCGCGCGCGACTGACGAGCGCCCGGAAATTCGGCTGCAAGCCCTTGAAAAGATGGAATCCGCGCCCGGCTTTCCGCCCGGCGATCCGCGGCCGGCGAGCCGCGGAGGGGATCGAGAAGCCGCCGCCCTCGATGGTCTGACCGCTTTCGCCGGCATGAGACCGAACGCGCGAAACAGACGCGACTCCCAAAGGGCGCCGCTTCGCCCGCCTCCCCCTCGAGGGGCGGCGCGGCGCGCGCCTGACGAGCGCCCGGAAATTCGGCTGCAAGCCCTTGAAAAGATGGAATCCGCGCCCGGATTTCGGCTTGCCGAAAGCGAAGGGCCGGGGCGTCCGGCGGCCGCGCGGCTCCTGCCCTCCCCGGCAGTCGCCGGGACGCGCAGGGGCGTCTGCAAGTGTCTCAAACTCGCGCGGGCGACACACGGCGCGGTCGATTTCGCTTTGCGTCGCGGAGAGGGAAAGGGCCAGTCGTCAGGGGTAGGCGTGGGAAAAGACGTCCATGTCGGCGAAGCCCGCGAGGTCGAGACGGACCCGCTCCGGCAGATAGGCGAAGGCGGCGTGGGCGAGGCCGTCGCGTCCCTCCCGCCTCAGCATCGCCTCGAGCTTCTCCCGGAGGGCATGCAGGTGCAGGACGTCGGAGGCGGCGTAGGCGAGCTGGGCGTCGCTGAGGGCCAACGCGCCCCAGTCGGACGACTGCTGCTGCTTCGAGATCTCGACGCCGAGGAGTTCGCGCGTCAGGTCCTTGAGGCCGTGGCGGTCGGTGTAGGTTCGGGCGAGCTTGGATGCGATCTTTGTGCAATAGACCGGGCCAGCCATGACCCCAAACGACTTGCAGAGCACCCCCATGTCGAAGCGGGCGAAATGGAAGAGTTTTGTGACGCCCGGGTCCGCCAGCAGACGCTCGAGGTTCGGCGCGCGCGTCTGGCCGCGTTCGATCTGCACGATTTCCGCGTCGCTGTCGCCGCGCGACAGCTGCACCACGCAGAGCCTGTCGCGGCCGACCTCGAGGCCGAGCGTCTCGGTGTCGATGGCGACGGCGTCGCCGAAGGCCCAGGTGTCGGGAAGGTCGGCGCGATGCAGGCGGACGGTCAAGGCGGGGCTCGTTCGTGTAATGCCGAAGGGGGCGCGAGGAGCGATAAGGGGGCTTGTCCCGCGCCGTCAACAGGGCAAGCGGCGGTGAACGGACGGCCGCCGACGCCCATTCACATCGTGACCGGGTTTCTCGGCGCCGGCAAGACGACGCTGATCAACCGGCTGCTGCGCGCTCCCGAACTCGCCGGCGCGCTCGTCGTCGTCAACGAATGGGGTGAGATCGGGCTCGATCATCTGCTCTACGAGCGTCTCACGGGCGACGCCATCCTGGTCAGCGGCGGCTGCGTCTGTTGCGCGCTGCGCGGCGATCTCGTCGAGGCGCTTGGCGGCGTTCTCGATCGCCGCGACCAGGGCGCCCTGCCGCCGTTCGACCGGATCGTCCTCGAGACGACCGGCCTCGCCGAGCCCGCGCCGATCCTGCACGCGCTCTTTGCCGATCCGGACCTCGCGATCCGGCTCGAGCTTCACGGCGTGGTCGCCGTGGTCGACGCGGTCAACGGCAGGGCGACGCTTGCGGCCCGGCTCGAGGCCGCGCGGCAGGTCGCGCTCGCTGACCGGATCGTCGTCGCCAAGACGGACCTCGTGGCCGAAGCGACGCGGGGCGCGCGTCTCGCCAAACTCTCGGGGGCGCTCGCCGTCCTCAATCCGGTCGCGCCGATCCTCGACGGCGCGGCGGGGGAGTTTCCGGCGGCCGAGTTTCTTGCCGTTGCGCCCGCGCTGCCCTCTCGCGCCGCGACGGGCGAGGCTTCAGCAGAAGGCGGACATCGCGTGCGGACCTTCGCGTTCCGCAGCGAGGCGCCGGTCGACCCGGCCGCCTTTGCGGGATTTCTTTCGGCGCTCTCGGCGATGATCGGTCCGCGGCTCCTGCGCTTCAAGGGTCTGATCGCGCTCGCCGGCCGGCCGGAGGCGCCGTTGCTCGTCGAGGGCGTGCAGCATGTCTTTCATTCGCCAAGGGCGCTTCCCCGCTGGCCGGACGCCGACCGCGCGACCCGCGCGGTTCTGATCGGCGACGGCGTGTCCGCGCGGGAGGCGGAAACATTGTGGGCGGCGCTGACGCGGACGCCCGCCATCGACACCCCCGACCTCGCCGCGCTGACCGACAATCCGCTGAAGCCCCGCGCGGGCGGGCTCTTGGGCTGAACGCGCTCGGCTCTCCAGGGACGATCAGCGATGCAGGGCGATCGCGGCGCAGAACACGTAGCCGACGCCGCGCACCGAGCGGATGAGCGAGGGCGCGTGAGGCCGGTCGACAGCCTTGCGCAGGCGGGCGACGAGCGTGTCGATCGACCGGTCGAAATAGTCCCAGGCGCGTCCTTTCAGCGCCCTCACGAGTTCGGCCCGCGAGATCGCCTCGCCCGGACGGCGGAGGAAGAGGAGGAGGAGGTCGAACTCGGACGAGGTGAGTTTGGCGCGCAAGCCCGCGGCGTCGACGACGTCCCGGGCGGCGGGGTCGAGCGTCCAGCCTGCGAACCCGTAGCGCGGCTCGGCGGCCGGCGCGTGCGGGCCGCGTTCGGCCGCCAGGAACGCGATCTCGCCGGCTCTCAGCGCCTGCTCGATCGTCGTCAACTCGGGCCGGCTGTCGTCAAGCACCAGGATTTGCATGGTCGATCCTTTGGACGCGTCCGGCTTCGGGGGCCGAATTGCCGGTGCTTCATTCGCTCTAGCCTGGGCAACCCTGTCAAGACATGACGAAACGTCATCGTGGCCGGTTTTTTCTATTCCTTAACCAAGCCGTCGGTCCGTTAAAGAAATAGTTAACCTGGAAATACAAGAATGAGCTTGCGACGACAGAGTTTCAAGGACCGGCTTACGTCGCTGACGGGCCTCGCCACCGGCCTCGGTCCAGGCAAGAGGCCCTGATGAAAAACGCATGAAACGATTGCGCGCGCTTATGGCGAGGCGACGAACCTTGTATGAGCCAGAACCACTCTGCGGCCTTTCGAGCGATTCGAGGCGAGGCTCCATGCGCAGCATTCCAATCGACGTCATCCGGGCCTTCGTCGCCGTCGTCGAGGCGCGCGGGTTCACCCGTGCAGCCGAAGCGCTCGGGCGGACGCAGCCGACCATCAGCCTCCAGGTGAAGCGGCTCGAGGAACTGGTCGAGACGCCGCTCTTCGAAAGGGCCGCGCGCTTCGAATTGACCGCGGTCGGGACCGTCTGCTTCGACTACGGGCGACGACTGCTCAGGCTGCACGACGAGATGCTGAGCGAGGCCGACCGCCGGAAGGCGCCCGACACGCGGCTCAGGATCGGGGTGACCGGCGACCTCGCGGCGCTGCTCGGGCCGCGTCTCGATCGCTTCGGGACGCCTGGGTCGGCGCCAGGCTGCGACGTCGTCTCCGGCGAATTGGCGGCGCTGGCGCTGGCTTTTGACCAGGACGAGCTTGACCTCGCCTTTCTTGTTTCCGCCGGAGGGCGCGAGGGCGCGGCCGGACAATGGCCGGCGCCCCTCGCCTGGTTCGTCGGCGCCGAACGGGTCGAGGCGCGATCCGAGCGGCTGCGCGTCCTTCTTCCGCCGCCGGGGTCGGCCGTGCACGAGGCGGCTCTGTCTGCGCTCCGGTCCGCCGGACGCCCGTTCGAGATCGCGTGCGTGAGCGCCGACTTCGCCTTTCGCGCCGCCGCCGCCGCGGCCGGGCTTGGCGCTGCGCCGATGCTTTCCGGCGCGATCGCCGAGGGACTGGCGCCGTCGTCCGATCCAAGCCTGCCGTCGCTGCCGTCGCTCGTCGTCTCGCTCCTTGCGCAAAGCGAACCGCTGGCGTCGGCGGCTCGCCGCTGGGCGCAAGCCGCGTTCGCAGCCCGGCCAGACGCGTGAATCGAGACGACGCAATTTGTCACACTTCGTCACTGTGCTCTGCGAGCCCGCCCATGCCAATCTTTCGACAGCAGCAACGCGCGATGGGCGGAGATCATGCGCAAACCGGCAAAATCCAGGCGAGACGCGGGACCGCGTTCGGGCGAGGGAGGCGGCGAGGGGGATTGCGAGCTCGCCTTGCTTAGGGAGTTCGACCGCTGCGGTTCCGTCGCCGCGCTCGCCGCCGCGATGGCCTCACGGCTCGGTCGGCGGCGCTCCGAGGCGCTTATCGAGGAAGCGGGCCTCGCCGCGCCTCGCAAGGGCGGCTGACGTTCGGGCATTAACAGGGCGGAGAGGAATTCGGAGCGAAGGTGAAAGCTCCCTCGCCGGTCCAGGTTCGATGACCACGACCACCGCCGCCTACCTGTCGGTCAACCAGAATCTCGCCCGCTATCAGGCGATGACCGCCGCCGAACCGGCGGTCAAGTCGGCGACCGCCTATTACGAGGCCAACATCGGCAAGGCGACGTCGATCCAGGCGCTCGTATCGAATTATCGGCTCTTGTCCTACGCCCTCAATGCGTACGGGCTTGGCGACCAGATCAACAACACGGCCCTTGTCACGCAGGTGCTCCAGGGCGGCGTCTCGAGTTCGAAGAGCCTCGCCAACACCCTGTCGAACCCGAATTGGAGGGCCTTCGCGGCCGCGTTCAACTTTGTCGGCCAGGGCGCCGCGTCGGTGTCCTCGTCGGCCGCGGTCAAGACGACGACTTCGGCCTACGTCGAGCAGCAACTCGAGAGCGACCAGGGATCCCAGGACGTTGGTGTCCAACTCGCCCTTTACTTCCAGCGCGTCGCGCCGACCGTCACGAGCGAATATGGCATTCTCGCCGATCCGAACCTGCTCGAGGTCGCCCAGACGATCTTCGGGCTTCCGTCCGACACGAGCGCCAGCGCCATCGACGCCCAGGCCCACGCACTGAGCCAGATGATGCCGCTTTCGGAGCTTCAGGATCCGAAGAAGCTGTCCGGGCTCGTCGAGCAATTCGCCGCCATGTACGATCTCGACTACGGGCCCTCGTCGGGGGCGGCCTCATCGCTCGCGGTCGATTCCGGCAATACCGCGACGACCGCATCTCCCGCCTCGAGCATCCTCTCCGATGTGATCAGCGCCAACGGACAGACACTCAGCACATCGCTGAGTGCGTTCACCAACGCTTCGACTCCGACGTTCTCGACAGCACTCATGTCGAGCCTGCAGAAGCTTTCCTTGGGCGGTTGAGGCCGAGCGCCAAGCGGACCGCTCAGGCCAACCGCGAAGCCCCGCTGTCCAGTCGTGCGGAGAGCCATTCGAGTTCTCCGTCTCGGACCCCCATCGTCGCCAGATGGTCGCGAGTGTCGATCACATAGGCCGCGTTGTCGCCCGACTGACCCCGGCCCGAACTCACGATCGCGAGCATCGCCGCGCGATCGAGCCGGCCTGCGTATTGCGGGTGAGCCCGGTCGGCGACGTAGGTCAAGGCGGTGACCCGCTCCCCATTCTCCAGAGTGACCGGGACCGTCCTTTCGAGGTAAACCGCCGTGACTTGTTCCCGATCGCGCAGGTATCGGATCGTCGGCTCTCGCAGGTCGGCCTTGACACGGAACGCGACGCCCGCGCATGCGCCGCCCCGATCGAGCCCGAGAATCAACCCCGGCCTGTCGGGAGTTCCGCGATAGACGTGAGAGTAAATGCACAGGCTTCGGCGCCAGCCCTTGAGTTGGGCCTTGCACCGGATTTCATAGGCAAAGCCGGGCCGCCACATCAGCGACCCGTAGCCGAACACCCATAGATCGCCATGGGCGGCTGTTCCAGCCGTGGCCTCCCGGCCGCTCGACGCGTGATCCGCTAATGATGTCATTGTTCAGTGCCCTGACGACGCGCGCGGGGTAACGCATGAGCCGTTCAGGCCGCAAGCGATCGGGCGACGAGGTAGCCGAGCGTCGCGGCCGCCGCCGACAGCGCGGTTCCCCAGGCGAGGTCGGCGAGCGTCAGCGAGGTCGACCAGTTGCGCAGGGTCGCCTGGTTGGTCAGGTCGTAGGTCGCGTAAGCGAAAAACCCGAGCAGCGCTCCATTGCTGGCGGCAAGACGCAACGAGCTTTGGTCGAGGGCGGGGCGGACCGCAAGGATCACGAGGCCCGCTGCGAAAAGAAGGTAAAAGAAAGCGGCCGGCGCGGGCCTGAAGCTATCGAGGAGAATGTCTTTCAGGATGGGTCGGTAGAGGCGATCTCCAGCGACCGAGAGCCAGATGAAATCGAGGCCGACAAAGGCGAACAGCGTCGCACAATAGGCAATGACTACGGTTTTCATATCGAATCCCCGAACCTCAATGAAGTGGATGTGAGCTCGCGACGGCCTAAGGAGTGACGAGGGTTGTACGCTGGGCGCGGGCCTGTGGTTTGCCGCACCAACGGAGGTCGATGAACAGGCTCGCGCAAGCGCAGCCGGACGATTGTGAGCGCGATGAGCCGCTCCAACCTAGCCGAGCGTCGTGCAACGGTCGTTCGCCAGGAAGCCGACGCGCTCTTTGTGGCCGCCTGTCGGCTCTGGTCGGAGGGCAGGCGTTCGGAGGCGGTTTCCCGACTCGACGAGGCGCTCGCTCTCGCCCCCAATTCGCCGCAGGCGCTTTGTATGGGCGCCTATATGCTTGGCGAGTTGGGACGCCCTGAGCCGGCCCTGCGATTTTACGGTCGAGCACTCGAATTGGACCCTTGTCTCGCTCTGGCGCGCTCGAACGCGGGCAAGCTGCTTGTCAAGCTGGGCCGGCACGCCGAGGCGCTGCAGGCGTTCGACGCAGCCATCGAACTTGACCCCGACGGTCCCGATGCCTGGAACGGGCGCGCCGGAGCGCTTCGGAACCTGGGCAGGCTTGAGGACTCGCTCGATGCTGCGCGTCGGGCTCTGGATTTGCGCCCCGACTTCCCGGAGGCCGCGATCAACCTCGGCAACGCCCTCCTCAAGCTCGATTGCATGGAAGAAGCGTTGTCGGCCTATCGTCATGCCGAGGCGACAGGTCAGGGCTCCGGCCAAGCTTTGTGCGGTCAGGGGTTGGCGCTACGCAATCTCGGCCGCTACGACGAGGCGCTGGCGGCGTTCGATGCGGCGGTCGCGCTCGGGACGCGTGAAGCTATAGCCAACAGAGGCTGCCTCTATCTGACGCTTGGCGATTTTGGACGGGGATTCTCGGGCTACGAGGCGCGTTGGCTCAACGGGACGTCGCTCGCGGAGGCGTTGGGGACGCGCCATCCGACGTGGGCCGGACCGGGTCGGGGACCCGATCGCGTTCTGGTCTTCAAGGATCACGGCCTGGGCGACACCCTGCAGTTCGTCCGGTATCTGCCCCTCATGGCGGCCGCGAAGACCGAGGCGACTTTCGTCTGCCCGGCAAACCTGCATCGCCTCCTCAAGCCTTCGCTTGCGGCGCGTCTGGTTGAAGCAGCGCCAGACGAGCCGTTCGACGCACAGATCGCTTTGAGCAGTCTGCCTTGGGCGTTCGCGACCCGGCTCGACACGGTTCCCGCGGTCGTGCCCTATCTGAGCTCGGAGGCGCAGCTTTCCGCGGCGTGGGCGGATCGGGTCGGCGTCGACGGGTTCAAGATCGGCATCGTCTGGCAGGGAAACCCCCACCCGGAAGCCGACCCGTCGAGATCGTTTCCGTTGGCCAGCGCGGCGCCACTCGCATCCCTTCCGGGGGTCCGTCTCGTTTCGCTGCAAAAAGGCTTCGGCGAAGAACAGTTGGACCGGCTGCCGCACGGAATGAGAGTCGAAAGGCTCGGAGAGGACTTCGACGCTGGCCCGGACGCCTTCGTCGACACGGCCGCCGTCATGCCCCATCTGGACCTGGTCATAACGTGCGACACGTCCATCGCGCACCTCGCCGGCGCGCTGGCGCGGCCCGTCTGGGTCGCGCTGAAGTCGGACGCCGAGTGGCGTTGGATGACGGGCCGCGACGACTCGCCCTGGTACCCGACGATGCGCCTCTTTCGCCAACCCGCCAGAGGCGCCTGGCCCGAGGTCTTTCAGGCGATGGCGCGCGCTGTTGAGGAGTTGCTCGTCGCAAGGCGGCCAAAGGCCGCCATCAGCGTCCCCTGCGCGATCGGCGACCTGATCGACCGGCTGACCATCCTGCGACTGAAGAGCAGACGCATCCCGGACGAACGAAAGCGAGCGAACGTCCTCGCCGAGCTTGGCCTCCTTGAAGTCAAAGCTCGGAACGAAGGCCTGGTTGGCGGGGCGCTCGAGGTGCTGGCCGAAGAGCTGGCCGAGGTCAACGCCGAGCTGTGGCGGGTTGAGGACGCGCTGCGCGTCAGCGAACGCGACGGCGACTTCGGTGCGGGCTTCATCGCGCTCGCGCGCTCGGTCTACGTCCTGAACGATCGGCGCGCGGCGTTCAAGCGCTCGATCAACGCGCTCTTCGGCTCGGCCGTCGTGGAAGAGAAAAGCTACGGCGAAGGCTGACAGCGTGGGCCGGTAGCCTGCCGGCCGAAGCATCGCCCCGTCCCCGATCGCCGCCGCGCCTGTGCAGTGCGGACCCATGCTCGCCATCTCCCCCCGGCGACAACTCCCGGCCGCCCGCCGTGGGACGGCGCACGCGCCATTAAGTCTCTGTTAATCATTTATAGAATAAATAGATTCATATGCAGAAGACATTACAGGCAAGAGTGTGTGCGCTGTCCAAGGAAGAGCGCGGGTTGCGACGATGCGGATCCTTCTCGCTCAAGCTTATAACAGCATTGCGAAAGCATATGAGATTCAACCAAAAGTAAGAATTCCTTGTTTGGCCAGCAAACGTCGAAAGTCAATCTCCCAAGGCGTGTCCGGAGTTGAGCAATGTACATAATTGTCGATGATCGTGACATCGTGGCTGGCGGCTACGCCAACGGCCTGGATCGGGAGGGGGTCTCGTCCGCAGGCATCGAGGCGGCCGAGTTCCGCGAATGGATCGGCAAGACCAGTGACGCCGACATGCACGCGGTCGAAGCCTTTCTCATCGGCGATTGCTGCGAACGCGTGCACCTGTCGCGGATGATCCGGGAGCGGACGAACGCGCCGGTGCTTTGCCTCAACGAGCGCCATTCGCTCGACGATACGCTCGGATTGTTTGCAGCCGGCGTCGACGACGTGGTGCGCAAGCCGGTGCACGTCCGGGAGATCCTCGCACGGGTCGGGGCCATCAACCGGCGGGTGCACGGCGAGAAGGGCCATGTCGCCCTCGGGCCCCTGAAAGTCTATTTCGACGGGCGCGAACCGGAAGCGGAAGGCGAGCCCTTCCCGCTGCCGCGTCGCGAACGGCGCATCCTCGAATTCCTCCTGCGATGCCGTGGCCGACGCGTCACGAAGGCGCAGATCTTCAACGCCGTCTATGGCCTCTTCGACGAGAACGTCGACGAGAACGTCATCGAGAGCCACATCAGCAAGCTGCGCAAGAAACTGAAGCGCAAGCTCGGCTTCGATCCGATCGATTCCAAACGCTTCCTCGGCTATTGCATCGACAAGTAAGGACGGCCGACCAGCCACCGCTCGCCGGCGCGTCATCGAGCGTTCGGACCGCCTTCCGACGCCTGCGCCGCACGTTGCGCGACGAAACGACTCCGAGTCGTTTATCGCGTCGGTTGTAACTGCCAAGGTGGGGGCGATCCAAACACGGGCCTCGTCCTGAGGAGCCTGCGAAGCAGGCGTCTCGAAGGACGTTCGGCCCACGAAAACGTCCTTCGAGACGCGTCGCCGTGCGGCGCCGCTCCTCAGGACGAGGTCGGTGAATTGGCCACCTTGGTTACCCTCGGTTGCGGGTCGGCGCCTCGGTCTTGACGCCGCCCGGTCTGCCAAACGCAACCCGGTTTTGAAACTTTTCAGCGCGTTGCGGCGCCAATCGCAACCCTCAGTAACTCCCAAGGCGGGGGACTCCGTCTTCGCGAGGAGCGAAGCGACGTGGCGATCCAGACACACCCGCTGCCTCCGACAACTGGCGGATTCTTGGGGGGAACGTCCCAACGCCTGGCGCGGCGGCCTCTGGATCGCCACGCTACGCTCGCGATGACGGCGGCCGATAGCTTGGGAGTTACAACTCTCCGTACTGCCAAGGTGGGCAACTTCACCGTCCTCGCGCCTCGAGGAGCGGCGCCTTGAGGCGACGCGTCTCGAAGGATGCTTTCCCGGGCCGAACGTCCTTCGAGACGCCCGCTTCGCAGGCTCCTTACATGAGACTTCGTCCGCGCCTCGTGCCGCCGGCCCTTGCAGCACGCCGAGCGCCGAGCGCGAAGGTTCGATTTCGACCATATGAAGGTTCTATACGACGTTCCGAAAATACGCAATACATTTATCAGAGATATGGTAAAACAGTATGCATTGCAGCCGCCCGCAAAGGCCGGCTGGGCGAAACGGTAAAAGCGGCGCTGCCTTTCGGAAACGCCGCTCTTTAGGATGAATTCCCCGCGCGCCTTTCTCGAAACCGCCGGCGGAAGGCGGAAGTCGGCGCGTGGAGAACTCGCGCTTAGCTGAACAGCTTCAGGATCAACTGGGCGTTCTGGTTGGCGATCGACAGCGACTGGATGCCAAGCTGCTCCTGGGTCTGGAGCGCCTGCAGCCGGGTCGAGGCCGTGTTCATGTCGGCGTCGACGAGGCCCGAGACGCCGCTTGCGTAGTTGGTGTTGAGCGCGGTGTTGAACGTGCTCGCCGCAGTCATCCGGTCCTGCGTCGCGCCGATCGTCGCGGCGTAGTTGGTGACCGACGCAAGCGCGCTGTTGACGGCCGAGAGCACGGTGCTCGAATTGCTCGCGGTGATCGTCGTTCCGGTGGTGGACGACTCGCCGAGTTGGGTGAGATCGGTTCCGCTCTGGGTGAGCAGGCTCGGGTTGCTCGTCGGCGACGTGGCGATCGTCGTCGTCGTGACCGCGTAGGACGTGGCGCCGTTGAAGGACGACAGCGTCGCGCCGGTTGCAATCGAGTTGCCATTCTTGTCGAGGGCTGTGTAGGTCGTGTTGGTGATCGAGCCGTTGGCGGCCGCCGACTGGACCGTGAACGCCTGATTGGCCGAGTTGTAGTAATAGGAATTCTGGCCATAGATCGCGGTCGGGCTGGTGATCGAAACGGCGGCAGCCGTTGTCGCGCCGCTATTGGCGGATTCGAGCGCCTGGATCGAGCCCATCTGGGTCGGATCGGTGAGCGTCGAATTGGTTGTGGACGTCGCCGCGGCGGCCGATGCCGGCGTATAGGTCGTGGACACCGCGATCGACTTGACGCCGCTCAGCGAGCCCCACGCGGCGCCCGTCATGGTGCCTCCGGAAGCGTTCAGCGCCGTGTAGGTCGTCGACGTCACGTCTCCGCTGGCGTCGACGGAATTGACGATCATCCTGCCGGTCTGAGACGAGCTCGAGAGGATCACCTGGTCGGTGCCGGACACCGGCGCCGCCGCGTGCGCGGTCGACGCCAGGAGGTCGGTGATCATGCTGTTCGAGGTGATGGTCGAGGCGGTGGTGCTGCCGACGGAAGCCGGGGTGTAGGTCGTCTGCACCGTCATGCCGGTGATCTGCGAAGCCAGATCGGCCTGCAGATCGCCCGTCTGTGTGCCGCCGGTTCCGGTGTAGACCGTGGTGGTCCTGTTGCCCGTGGAGTCGACCGAGACCATCGTCAGGGTGTCATTGCCGCTGGCGGTGCCCTCGTAGACCTGATTCTTGCCGACCGCCGCAGCCGCATAGTTGAGCGGCGTATTCGATGAAGCAAGGGTTCCCTTCAGGGTCGCGAGGCCCGCAGTCGAGACGCTCGTCACTGGCGAATAGAGAGCCTGCGGGTTCGTGGTCGTGCCGCCGATCAGCGCCTGCGCCGCGAAGGAGATCGTGTTCACCGACCCGCCCTGGGCGTTGGCGTTGAAGCCGGAGACGAAGGTCATCGCTGTCTGGGTGCCGTTGAGGACGTTCAGTCCGTTGAACGATGCGCCGGTGACCGCGTCGCTGAGCTGCGCGCCGAGCGAAGCGAGTGACGTATTGATATTGCTGATATTGGCGCCGGGGTTCTCCGCCTGCGTCAGCGCCGTCGCCATCGAATTCAGCGTAGTGATCACCGAATTGATCGCCGAACTCGCGGTCGCGAGCACGGACTGACCCTGCGACAGCGACGTATTGGCCGCCGTCACGATGCCGCTGTCGTTGTTGAGCTGGGTGGCGATCGACCAATAGGAAGAGTTGTCGGCCGCGGTTGCGACCGCGAGGCCGGTCGACACCTGGTTCTGGACGATGCCCAGCGCCTGCTGCGTCATGTTGAGGGCCTGCAGGGCGCTCAGCGCGGCCGTGTTGTGAAGAATGGAACTCATAAGGGTGCTCCTAATCGGAAATGCACGGTTTTTGGTGACATTTCGGACTTGCACCGAGACGACGGATTGGCGGCATGCCTGGGCGTATCGGCCCGCCCGTCGTGTTCGCGCTTTCGGGCTCGCGCTTTCTGTGCGTCCGGCCCTCTGAGCAGAGCGATACCTAAGCCTGACCCGCTAACGGGCCGTTAAACCCGCTTGTGAAACCCGGCCCTGTCTTGCGCAATCCCGGCGCAAGCTCCCGCCGCGAGCATGGGTGCAGGGGCGGTCAACCGGGCGTGGGCGTGGCGAACCTATTGGCGCAGGCAGATCGGTTGTGGACGAACCTTCGCGGTTTGGGCGTCCGCCGTCTCATCGCGCTCGCAATGATCGGGCTTGCGGTCGCAGCCGTCACTGGCGTCGCCGGCTACACGCTCAGCCGCCCGACGATGGAGACGCTCTATTCCGGTCTCGATCGCGACGACGTCGCGGCGATCGGAGCGGCGCTGCGCGAGGCGGGCGTCGCCTTTGACGTCAATGCCGAGAGCACGATGGTCCTTGTCCCGGCCGGGCAGGCCTCGACCGCGCGCATGATCCTCGCCGAGAAGGGCCTGCCGCGCGGCGGCGCCGTCGGCAACGAACTGTTCGACAAGCTCGGCTCTCTCGGCCTGACCTCGTTCATGCAGGACGTGACGCGACTGCGCGCGCTCGAGGGCGAACTCGCGCGGACCATCCAGATGATGCGGTCCGTCAAGGCCGCGCGGGTGCACGTCGTACTGTCCGACGAGGGATCTTTTCGGCGCGAGAGACAGCCGTCGTCGGCCTCGGTGATGATCCGCACCGACGGCGGCGACGATCGGGCGACCGGCGAAGCGATCCGCCACCTCGTTGCTTCGGCGGTTCCGGGAATGAAGGTCGACGACGTGACCGTGCTCAACGTCGACGGCCGGCTGCTGGCCTCCGGGTCGTCCGACTCGCTCGACAAGTCGCCCGACAACCTGCTCGCTCTCGAGCGCGAGGTGTCGACGGAAATCCGCGAAAGCGTGGCGCGGACGCTGACGCCCTATCTCAGCGCGAAGAACTTCCAGGTCTCGGTCGCCGCCCGCCTCAACGCCGACAAGACCCAGACGAGCGAAACGATCTTCAACCCCGACCAGCGCGTCGAACGCTCGGTCAGGGTGACCAAGGAGCAGCAAAGCTCGCAGAACGCCGCCGGGGGCGCACAGCAGCCGGCCGGCGTAGAGGCTAACCTTCCCAAGCCGAACAGCGCAGGTTCGGAGCAGAAGCAGTCCAACGATCAGACCCAGAAGCGGGAGCAACTGACCAATTACGAGGTCTCGTCCAAGTCCGTCCAGACGACGAGCGCCGGCTTCCTGGTCCAGAACCTTTCGGTCGCGGTGCTCGTCAACCGCGCGGCGATCACAGCCGCGCTGGGGGACAAGGCGACGCCCGAGGCGATCGCCGCCCAGGTCAAGGAGGTCGAGCAACTCGTCACGTCGGCGGCCGGGCTCGACGAAAAGCGTGGCGATGTCGTCAAGGTTTCGGTCGTCGACTTCGTCGATGCGAGCCACGACCTCGAGCCGGCGCCCGGACCTTCTGTCCTCGAACTGATCGCGCGGCAGACGGGGACGTTCGTCAACGCCGGAGCGATCGTTCTGGTCGCGGCTATGGTGGTCTGGTTCGGACTGCGTCCCGGCTTCAAAATGCTGCTCGCGCCTCCCCCGGCGCAGGAGTTGGCCTCCGCCGAGACGCCTGCGCTCGATATGCCCGATCTCTCGCAGAATCTCTTGATCGAGAGCGAGCCTCGCGACGAATTCCTGGAAGCCCTTGTCGCGCGTCGGGACAATGGTCCGGAACGCAAGCTCATCAAGCTCGTCGACTTCGACGAGGGGCAGGCCGCCGCCATACTCAAGCAATGGATTCGCAAGGGAGCCGAAGGATGAAGCCAGCGCCGATCGCCGACTATCTCGATCACATCGGGTCGGGCGAAAGCTCGTCGCCTCGCCGGGAGGCTTCGCCGTTTCGCCCGCGCCGGCCGCCGACGCTCGCCGCGGTCGAGCAACGGGCGCCGGCGTCGTTGGCGCGGGCGGCAAAGCCGGTCGCGCTCGTCAAGCCGGAGGGGCAGGAAATGACCAGGCGTCCCGTGCTTGGACCGAAGCCCCTGACCGAACCGCGCGAGACGAACGGCGCCCGACACTCGGCTCCCGAGAACTTCGGGCTCCGGCTCGAGGAAGCCCGCGCGCGCGGCCGGGAAGAGGGCGTGGCGATCGGGCGCGACGACGCCGAAGAGCGCTTCGCCGGCGAGCGCGCGTCGCTTCGCGAGCAGGCCGTAGCCGACCGGCTCGACTTTCAGCTGAACGAGTACGCCGAGCTCGAGGCGACGATCCGGACCGGTTTTGCGGAGATCGAAACGACGGTCGGCGCCGCGGTCGCCCGCATCCTCAAGCCCTTCCTCACCGACGAGATCGTCAAATACGCCGTCGATCAACTCATGGAGAACATCGCGCGGCTTTCGGCCGGGCGACGCCCGGCCTCATCACGATCCGGGGTCCGGAGCGGATCCTGAGCCGGCTGCGCGACCGGGTCGCCGATCTGCCGGTGGAGTTTGACCTTGCGGAGGGCGGCGGCGTCGAGGCGACCGTCGCCTGCAACACGACCCGTATCGTGACCGAACTCGAGCCCTGGGCGAACCTGCTCGCCTCGCTCGAGGCCTGAAGCCAATGTCCGAACATCCGGAAATCGTCGTGGTGCGCCGGCGGACTTCGCACGCCGAGGGACACCACGGCGGCGCGTGGAAGATCGCATTCGCCGACTTCATGACCGCGATGATGGCGTTCTTTCTGGTCCTCTGGATCATCAGCGCCACCGACAAGAACACGAAGACCCTCATCGCCCGGTACTTCAATCCGGTGAAGCTCGAGGAGCCGGCCAAGGCGCAAAAGGGCATCCACGGCGCGCCCGAGCAGGACACCGACGCGAAGGGGACCGATTCCGGCGCCCCGAACGGCGAGAAGTCGCGCTCGGATCAGGGCGACTCGACGAAAGGCGCGGTTCCGGAAACGCCGGAAGCCGAGCCCGGCGATCCCAAGCAGAAGCACAAGGGCAAGCTCGATCCGAAGTCGACGCCGCCCGATCCGGCCCGGCCGAACCAGACCATGTCCGAGGCTGAGCTCTTCAACGATCCGCAAGCCAGTCTCGACAAGATCGCGGGCGCGCCGCCGCCTGGCCCCCGGGTCGATTCCGCGGCGGCGCTGAAAGGCTACGGCGCGGTCGGCCCGAGCGCGGACGAGGCGCTTCGCGATCCCTTCCGTCCGCTCGGCAGCGACAGGGCGATGAACGTCGTGACGGCGGACAGCGCAGCTCAGCCGGCGCCCGACGCCGAAGGCTCGAACCCGGTCCTGGCGCCGCCCCCGCCCGGCGCAGTCCCCGGCGCATCCGGGCAGGCGGGCGCCAATTCCGAAGGGGGCGCGCGTCCAGGCGGCCTCGCCCAGCCGGGGGAGCAGAAGGCGGCGGCCCGACCGGACGCGAAGACCGGGGAAGGCGCGCCTGCGGCCGGATCGGCCGCGGCGGATCCGGCTCAGGCCCGCGCGGCGGCGTTTCTGGCCGAAGTCAAGCGCCGGCTCGGGCCGGACGCTCAGGCGGTTCCCGGCCCCGCGCTCGACGTCCAGGCCACCGAGGAGGGCGTTCTCATCAGCCTGACCGACCGTCAGAACTTCTCGATGTTCCCGCTCGGCTCGGCCGAGCCGCAATCGCGGGTGGTGCACATGATGGAGGCGATCGCGATGAGCCTCGAGACCCTGCCGGGCTCGATCGTCGTGCGCGGCCATACGGACGGACGGCCCTACCGATCCTCGACTTACGACAACTGGCGGCTGTCCTCGGCGCGGGCGCAGATGGCCTATTACATGCTGATGCGGGGCGGCATTCCGGAGAAGCGGTTCGATCGCATCGAAGGCTTCGCCGACCATCGCCTGAAGGACCCGGCCCATCCGCTCGCGGCCGAGAACCGGCGGATCGAGATTCTGCTGCGTGAGCCGAAGCCGTGAGACGGCGCCGGTCGATCGCGCTCGCCTTGTGGGCCGCCCTGTCCGTCGCGCCGCCGGCCGCGCTGGCGGAGGCGCCGCCGCGGCCTCAGGCGATCTCGGCGCTCGCCGAGGACGTCGAGCGGCTTCAGGCGCGGATCGCTGCGGGCGACCGGTCGGCCTACGCGACCGAGATGGGCGACTTGAAGGCGATGACCGCGGCGATCGCCGGCGCAGCGCCGGGAAACTGGACCGACAAGCGGGAGGCCGATTTGCTCGTCGTCTATGTGCTCGGCGGAGGGGCGCTTGCGCCGGTCGTTTCGCTGATCAAGCTCGATGCGATCGTCGCCTCGGAACGGCCGCTCGTCCGCGGCGCCCTCGCCTATGTGACGAACCATGAAGCCGACGCGCTCGAACTCCTGAAGCCGATCGACCTCGCCGCCCTCGATACGCGCGTGGCGGGTCAGGTGGCGTTCGCCCGCTCGATGCTGAGAGCGCGCGGCGATGCGAAAGGCGCGGCGGCCGATCTCGACTGGGCGCGCCTGCTTGCGCCCGGCGGGCTCGTCGAGGAGGCGGCGCTGAGGCGCGAGACGGAGATGCTCGTCGAAGCGCGCGACCCGGCGCGGGCGGCGCTCATGATCCGGCAATACGCCGACCGGTTCGCCGCGTCGCTCTACGCGCCGGACTTCTTCAAGGGCCTCGCCCGCCGGATCGCGGACCTGGGGCTTGCCGACGACCAGGCCAGCTTCCGTGTCCTGTCGGATGCGGCGGCGCGGCTTCCGGCCGAGGCGCGGCGCGACTTCCTCATGGGCCTTGCGCGGGCGGCGGCGCTGAACGGCCGGCTGGACGCGGCCGCAGCCGCCGCCGAAGCGGGTCTCAAGCTTGCCGCCGCCGGCAGCGACGAAGAGGCGAAGGGACGCCTCTACCTCGCCGCCGCCCGGGTGTTCGCCGATGGCCCCGATGCCGCGACCGCCAATCTCGACGCGGTCGCCGCAGGCAAGCTCGACCGGTCCGACGCGGCGCTCCTGGCTGCGGCGCGCAACGTCGCCGCGCAACTGCGCGCCCCTCCGGCGGGGGGTGCGGCGCTCGCCGCCGCGGGCGCCGAAGCGGACCCGCCCGACCCGACGGCCGCGCGCGCCGAGGAGGCGCTTCGCCGGACGGAGGGGCTCGCCGCGGGAGGGAGGACCGGACCATGACCAGCGCCGCAATCGCCGTTCCCCAAGCTGCGCTTCCGGCCGCGGCCGCGCATCCAACGGGGGCGCATGTCTCGGCTTGGGACGCGCGCCCGGCGTTCGCGGCGGCGCTCGACGACCTCGAGGCCGAGGGCCGCAGATCGGCGCCTGCCGGGAAAGAGGGAGACCGGGCGAGCGACGCTGCGCCGGACGCCGCGCTGGGCCGTCCGGCGATGGACCCGCGCGCGGCGCTCGCCGGCGGCGCGCTGATGTCGCTGACGCTCGCGCTGCCGGTGGACAGGGCAGCGGGCGCCGAGGCGGCGAGCCTCGCCGTGGCGACGGCGGCCTCCGGCCCCGCGCGCACGATGGGCGCAGGCGTCGAGAGAGGCGCAAGCGCGGCGGCGCCGGCCGCGGCGAAGGCGGCCTCCGCGCCGCGGATGACCGGCGAGCGGACCTACTTCGCGCCGACCGGCCTCCCGACCGCGACCGCGGCCGGGCAGGGGACTGCGCGCTTGGACGCAGCATCCGCAGGCGGGGCGGACGCGAGCGCTCCGGCTTCGCCGGGCGGCGAGGCGAGCGGAGTCCTGGCGGCGGCGGCCCCGATCGGCGCCGTGGCCGCGGCCGCCGAAGGCGCGGCGCGTGCGGCGACCCGCGCCATGGGGTCGTCGTCCGGCGCGTCAGGCGGGCGCGCGTCCGCAGCGGCGGCGCGGGCCGCCCGCACGGCGGCGGCCCCGGCGGCGCGCGCGCCGGCCCGCGGCGCCGAGGGAGCGGCGAAGGCGCCGGCCGAGGTTCGCGCCGTCAGGGCCGCCGCGGCGGCGAAGGCGTCGGACGGCGAGGCGACGCGGATCGAGGCGGGGACGGCCGGCCTCGGGGCGGCGTCGGCGGCCGCCACGCCCGTGGCGGGCGCGGAGACTCAGGCTCAGGCTCTCGGGCCGGCGTCGGCGTTGGGCCTTCAGCAGGCGGCGTTATCGCTCGCCGCCGACGCGGGGCCCGGAGCGACGGAGGCCGCGCCGGCGCAGGGCGCTCGCGCGACGCCCGCCCAGGCCGCCGCGCAGGCGGTGCGCGAGATCGACCTCGACCTTGGGCCCAGCGGCGTCAAGGACGCGACGATGACGGTCCGGCTCGCGGGCGACGGCCTCGGCGTCGTCATCCGCGCGGCGAGCGGCGAGACGGTCGCAAGCATCGAGGCGGCGCGCGACGCGATCGCCGAGCGGCTGAACGCGATCGGCCAGCCGGTCGCCTCCCTCATCATCCAGCAGACAGGCGGAAGCGATGCGACGGGGAGCCAAACGGCGGGCGAGGAGGGGGCGGATGAGCGCGGCGCTGGCGATCCGCGCGGCGACCGTCGTCAGCCTTCTCGCGGCTAGCCAAATCTTCGCCGGCCAGATCTTCGCGGGGCAAGTCTTCGCTGGCCAGGCCCCGGTCGGCTCGCTCGCCTGCGAGCGCGAGATGACGCGGGCTGCGGCCGAGACCGGCGTGCCGCTCAACGTCCTCTATTCGGTCGGCCTGACGGAGACCGGCGGCGGGGGAAAGCTCGGCGCCTATGACCTCAACGTCGACGGGCGCGCGGTCCATGCCGACACGCTGCGCGAGGCGCTGGCGCGGGTCGCGGCGGCGCAGGCGCAGGGAGCCCGGTTCATCGACGTCGGCTGCATGCAGATCAACATTCATTTCCATGGGTCCCGCTTCGCCTCGCTCGCGGCGATGTTCGATCCCGCAGGGAACGTCGACTATGCGGCGAACCTCCTCAAGGCGCTGAAGGCAGAGACCGGCGCATGGACGCTCGCCGTCGCCCGCTACAACGCCGGACCCGGCAAGCCCGAGGCCGAGCGGCGCTATGTCTGCTCGGTCATCCGCAACATGGTCGCGAGCGGTTTTGGGCGCTGGACCGAGAGCGCCCGGCGGCTCTGCCTCTGAGGCCGTGATCCGGGAGGCGTGTTTGAAGGACGTGGGTCCGGGAAAGCCTGGTTCGCTTTCGCGGGCGCCGAAAGTCGGGCGCGGATTCCATCTTTTCAGGAGCTTGCGGCAGATTTCCCGGGCGATCGGGCGATCGTAACCCCCAAGCACCCCACCGAGGGCCTCGTCCTGAGGAGCGGCGCCGCAGGCGACGCGTCTCGAAGGACGCTCCAGCGGATACGTCCGGCGCAGTCTGGAACGTCCTTCGAGACGCCTGCTTCGCAGGCTCCTCAGGACGAAGTCAGTGTTTGGATCGGCCCCACCTTGGCGGTTACGGGCGATCGTAACTCCAAATCCAGAGGCTTTCACGGCCGTCATCGCGAGCGTGAGCGAAGCGATCCAGAGGCCGCCGCGCCAGGCTTCGGGATATAGCGGGCAAGAATCCGCCATTTGCCGGAGGCGGCGGGGCGTCTGGATCGCCGCGTCGCTTCGCTCCTCGCGAAGACGGAGCCCAACCTGGCGGAGTTCAGTATTTCTATCCGTCGTCCCTCGACACATTCCCGACCGCTCCTCGCGCGCTCGCTTTTCCCATCGACAAGATCAGAATAACACGAGGCACAATTCTGAAAAAGCAAAGTCTCGGGACATTGAAAAGGCGCAGGTTTTCGGCCCGGCGGCGAGGGGGTGGGCACGGGAGGCGCCTTTCGCGGCGCCCCGGCGGGGGCTTAAATGCGCCGCCTGACGCGACTTACGCGCGCTTCCGGA
Organism: uncultured Alphaproteobacteria bacterium; assembly: GCA_963829505.1. GTDB lineage: Bacteria > Pseudomonadota > Alphaproteobacteria > Rhizobiales > Beijerinckiaceae > Roseiarcus. The sequence goes on along the minus strand of CAWHIL010000002.1, from coordinate 354,403 downwards.
ACAGGGAGAGTTTTCGTACGGAACAGGGAGCGTTTTCGCCCGAACAGGCGGACTTTTCGACCGAACAGGATAGTTTATCTATACAGGTCATGGCCCCTCGCAGACGCCCGTGAAGCCTAAGAGGCGCAAGGCTTTGACGGGGCGGAACCGGCCCCGGCTGGAGCACGCGAGTGCGAGGCGGCGCCGAGCTTGTCGCCCGGAGCCGCCATCGGAGTCCGTCGCGGGGCGGCCTCGTGTCCGTACGGTCGCTGACGCCGCATCCCGCCAGGCCCCGGCCGGCGTTCTCGCTCAACGACCGCAGGCGTTGGATCGTGTCCCAAGGCGTGGTGTAACAGCGGGGCCATGCCTATCTCCGGCTGAGCCGGGTCGTCATGCTGCCACTGCGGGCAGGATGAGAATGGGATTATCGCTGACGGGTGCGATGGTTTCCAGCGTCATGTATCGGGCGCGCTGCACGGCCCATTCGTCATTTTGCTCCATCAGGATGGCTCCCACGAGGCGGATGATGGCGTCGTCATTTGGGAAGATTCCGACGACGTTGGTTCGCCGCTTGATTTCGCCATTGGGACGCTCGATGGGATTGGTCGAACTGATCTTGTCCCAGTGCTCCCTGGGGAAGTCCATGAAGGCGAGCACGTCGACTTCGGCCTCGTCGAGGAGGGCTGCGAGCTTGGGCAGCTTTGCGCGCAGCTGATCGGCGACGTTGCGCCACTGCTTCTTGGCGGCTTCGGGCGTGGCCTGCGCGAAGGCCGTGGCGATGAAGGCCGAGACGACGCGGCGGCCGCTCTTGCTGGCGTGGGCGAGCGCGTTGCGCATGAAGTGGACGCGGCAGCGCTGCCACGAGGCGCCGAGAACCTTGGCCGTGGCGGCCTTCAGGCCCTCGTGGGCGTCGGAGATGACGAGCTTGACGCCGCGCAGGCCGCGCCGCGCGAGGTTGCGCAGGAACTCGTCCCAGAACGTCGCGGCTTCCGAGGGGCAGATGTCGAGGCCGAGCACCTCGCGCCGGCCGTCGCCGTTGACGCCGATGGCGATCGCCACGGCGGTCGAGACAATGCGTCCGCCCCGCCGCACCTTCAGATAGGTGGCGTCGAGCCAGACGTAGGGCCAGTCGCCTTCGATCGGGCGGCCGAGGAACGGTTTGACCTTGTCGTCGATCTCCTCGCACAGCCGGCTGACCTGGCTCTTCGAGATGCCGTCCATGCCCATGGCGCGCACGAGGTCGTCGACCGAGCGGGTCGAGACGCCCTGGACGTACGCCTCCTGCACCACCGCCGCGATGGCCTTCTCGGCCAGTCGGCGCGGCTCGAGAAAGCTCGGAAAATAGCTGCCCCTGCGCAGTTTGGGGATGCGCAGCTCGACCGTGCCAGCCCGCGTCTCCCAGTCGCGGTCGCGATAGCCGTTGCGCTGGGCGAGGCGGTCGGGCGAGCGCTCTCCGTGCGCCGCCCCCGTTCGGCTCTCGACGTCCAGCTCCATCAGCCGCTGGGCCGCAAAGCCGATCATCCGGCGCAGGAAATCCGCGTCCGGGGTCTTCTCCAGAAGAGACTGAAGCGCCATTCTCTCGTCGGTCATCGTCGTGTTCCTCGGTTGCGTTGTGATTCGCAACCCGACTCTAACCGGGGAATAGGCGATGACCGCCGCAAGCCGCTCGCTCGCTACGGCGCTATTGGGGAGCGCGCTTCGCGAGCGGCTTGCTCCCGCAGAGCTACACCACCAGTTGGGACACGACCAGGCGTTGCCCCTGTACGCGTTCGGGGCGCTCCTTTACGTCTATTCGCTGCGCCTGATTCCGCTTTGATTCGCGCTGCCTCCGCGCCGCCGCCTCGTCCATCGGCGCGGGTGCTCATCGGGTCCTTTATCTCCGATGAGCGGGATCGCTCCGGCGGGCTGCGGTCATGGGTTGCAGCGTCGCGCCGCTGGCTGTGGCGGCGCGTTGACGGAGGTCAATCGAGGTTCGCATGCTGGAAGTGGCCGGAACGAAGGCGCGCGCCTGGCGCACCGCATTCTACGGGTTGTTGATCGCGTCGTTCCTTCTGCTGGTGCTTGTCGCGATCCGATTTCTGGCCGTCGAGGTGGACGAGTCGGAAATATTGCTGAACGTCGCTCAACTGGCGGGCGGTCCGGTCGCTGGCAAAGGCCTCCTGTTCGTTCCTATCCTGACCAACGGAGGCCTTTACGCGGCGATCCATTACCCGCTCCTGCTTGCGGGCCTGTCTATCGACGCGCATCGTTTGGCGTCCTTTGTTTTCCTCGGGCTCACCCTCATCCTCGTCTATCGAATCGTCTGCGCGCAGGGCGTTGCGTCGTGGGTCGGACTTTTCGCGGTCGTCGTCTTCGTGACCGTGCCCGGCCTCCTGCTGCAGGCCGGCCTGTCCATGGCCGAAATCATGGCCACGTTTTCTGCGCTCGCAGCCGCCTGGTACTGGACCGAGCGCGGTTGCGCGACGCTCGTTGGAAGTCTCCTGACCGGACTTCTCCTCGGAGTCGCGTGCGCGACGCGGACGTCCACGTTGCCTTTCCTGCCAGCCTTCCTTGTGTGGGGAGTTTTATATGCGCGCGCCTTGCCGGGCGTGCTGCTGCGCTCGCTTGTCGTCTGCGGCGTCGCCGGTTTGGTCTTTGCGGTCGGGCTTGCCCTGATTTACTTGCTGTTCCAGCCGGCTGGCGCGAAATCCTTTGCGGGCGCGGTCGATCTCTTCCGCTTTGCGACCGGCGCCGACGACACCCACCAGTTTCACTCGAGGGAGTTTCTGGCGCACTTCATGCACTCGGAGGAATTGTTTCCGGCCGCGATTCTGTCCGTGTCGGCTCTCGCACTGGCGAGCGGACTGCCTGCGGGCGCGCTCGCCGGCGCCCGCAGCTTGTGCGTTCTGCTGTTCTGGGCCGGCCTCATCGGCTGGGCGGCCTGGATTTTCCGCACGCCGATTCCCCACGTGCGATATTTGTACCCGGCGCTCCCTGCCGTTTGGCTGGCGGGAACGATCCTGCTGTCCGATTGGCTGACCGCTCTCCAGCCAGGCCGCGCGCGCTCTCTGCTCGAGGCGGCGGTGCTGTCGGTCTTCGCCACGCAGTTCGCGATTTCGGCGAGACAAGTCGCCTTTGGCGAGACCTTGAACATCGTTTTTGAATCGGTCGGCGTCATTCCAATCAAAGATTACTTTCCGCCTTGGCAAGCCCGCGCAGACCAAGCCAATTTTGCGACCTTATTGGGTAATTTACCCGATGCAAACATTTGCGTCCTGTTTTATGGTTCTGCATATCCTTTCTATTGGCTGACAAACTATAAAGTCACTTTGTTGCCGTTGTGGGATGAAGCTGGCTATAAGTCCAAACGGTGCGACTACCTCGCTTTGCTCCCCCCAGACCAGTACCTTTGGCCGCCAACCTCGGATACGGCTGACTGGATCCGATACCACGCCACGGTGACTGCCGAGGTGGGAGGGTATATTCTCTACAAGATTTCAGATAACGCGCCCGCGCCGCCTCCTTTGTAACCTTCCGGCAGGGCCCCTGTCCCCTTTCCGCCCGCCAGGCAGCCGCCCACACAACCGGACCGCGCGCTGAGTTCTTGACGACGCGCCGCCGACCCGGACGCCTGCTTGCGCCCCGCCCGACGGCAACGCCCGTTGTATTCTCCTGTGCCCAGCGCATCACGTTCGCGAGACGAGCCAGGCCTCGCGGGAACCGGCGCGCCCTGAAGCCGGTTCAGTCTCCCGACATCCCGGACCGGAGACCCCTCCCATGACGGCTGACTTCAGTCGCCGCGCGTTCCTTCGCGGCGGCGCTTCCGGCGCGGCCATCGCGCTTGCCGCCGGCGTCGCGCCGGCGCGGGAGGCGGAGAGCGCGGCGCGCCAGCAGACGCCGCCCGTCGCGACCACACGCTTCGCCGTCAACGGCGAGCCCCGGTCGCTCGAACTCGACACGCGCGTGACCGTGCTCGACATGCTGCGCGAGCGACTCGGACTGACGGGGACGAAGAAGGGCTGCGACCACGGCCAGTGCGGCGCCTGCACCGTGCTCGTCGACGGCCGGCGGACGCTCTCCTGCCTTACGCTTGCGGCCTCGATCGACGGCCGGGCGCTGACCACCATCGAGGGCGTCGTGGGCGCGGACGGCGCGCTGCACCCGATGCAGCAAGCCTTCATCGATCGCGACGGGCTGCAATGCGGCTATTGCACGCCGGGCCAGATCGTCTCGGCGATCGGCTGCGTCGAGGAGGGCCACGCCGAATCCGACGCCGACATTCGCGAATACATGAGCGGCAACCTCTGCCGCTGCGCCGCCTATCCGAACATCGTGGCGGCGATCCGGGACGCCAAACCCCGCATGGCCGGACTGCATCTCGGGAGGACCTGATGCTGCCGTTCGCTTACGCCCGCGTGACCGACCCGGCGGCGGCGGCCCGCCTCTTCAACGGCGCGAACGGTCCGCCGACCTCGGCTGCGACGCAGTTCCTCGCCGGCGGCACGACGATCCTCGACCTCATGAAGCTCGGCGCCATGGCGCCCGAAAAGCTCGTCGACGTCTCGGGCGTCTCGGGCCTCGACCGCATCGAGGCGACGCCCGAGGGCCTGCGGCTCGGCGCGCTCTGCCGCATGGCCGACGTCGCCGACCACCCGCTCGTCAGGCGCAGCTTTCCGGTCATCGCAGAGAGCCTCGTCCTCGCGGCGAGCCCGCAATTGCGCAACATGGCGACGCTCGCCGGCAACACGCTCCAGCGCACGCGCTGTTCCTATTTCCGCGACGTCTCGTGGGCCGCCTGCAACAAGCGCAATCCGGGCTCGGGCTGCGCGGCGATGGACGGCGTCAACCGGCTGCACGCGGTCATCGGCGTCAGCGACGCCTGCATCGCGACTTACCCCGGCGATTTCGCGCAAGGCCTGATCGCGCTCGACGCGCTCGTTGAGACGACTTACGGCGGCGCGACGCGGCGGTTTCCGTTCGCCGCCCTGCATCGCCTTCCCGGGGAGACGCCGGATGTCGAGACGAGCCTCGCGCCCGGCGAGATGATCGTGGCCTTCGTCATTCCGGCGGCGGATTGGGCGCGGCGCTCGCGGTACGTGAAGGTGCGCGACCGGGAGAGCTACGAATTCGCCCTCGCCTCCGCCGCGGTCGCGCTCGACATGAGCGCCGGCGGCGAGGTTCGCGAGGCCCGCATCGCGCTTGGCGGCGTCGCGACCGTGCCCTGGCGGGCGCGCGAGGCGGAAGCTCTCCTCGCCGGTGAGAGGCTGACCCGCGACATCGCCGGGCGCGCCGCGGACACGGCCTTCGCCTCGGCAGAAGGGCGGCCCGGCAACGCGTTCAAGATCGCGCTTGGAAAGCGGACGCTCGTGCGGGCGCTCGTCGAAACCGCCGGCATGGAGATCTGAGCAATGGCGAGCGAGCCGCAGCCGAAGATCGTCGACGTCCCGCGCGCCGATGCGCGCGTCAAGGTGACCGGGGCCGCGCGCTATCCTTCCGACGTCGCGGTCGCGGGACCTGCTTATGCGCATCTGGTCACGAGCGCCATCGCGCTCGGCGCGATCCGCTCCCTCGATCTCGACGCGGCCCGCGCGGTTCCGGGCGTGCTCGACATCCTGAGCCATGAGAACGCCGACGCGGTGAAGCCGATCCCAAGCTCGGCCAAGGGCGGCGTGGCGGGGAGTTCGATCGTCCCCTTGAGCAGCGCGAAGATCTGGTACGACGGGCAGATCGTGGCGCTCGTCGTCGCCGAGACGCTCGAGGCCGCTCAGGAAGCGGCGCAGAAGGTCGGCGTCGTCTACGACGCGCAGGCGCCCGCGGCGACCCTCGATTCCGAGGGCGCAACAGTGCGGCCGGTCGCCGAGACCGACAAGGAGCACAAGGACCCGGTTCTCGGCGACGCGGCCGCGGCCTTCGCCGCCGCGCCGGTGACGGTCGACGCCGTCTACGAGACGCCGACCCAGCACCACAATCCGATCGAACTCTTCACCACGACCTGCGTCTGGGACGACAACAGGCTGATCGTCTACGAGCCGAGCCAGTTCGTCTACGGCGTCAAGAACGGGGTCGCCGAACAGCTCGGCCTCGACCCCGACGACGTGCGCGTCGTGAGCCCCTTCGTCGGCGGCGGCTTCGGCTCGAAGGGATCGCTGACTGCCCGCACCGCGCTCGTCGCGCTGGCGGCGAAGCGCGTGCGCCGGCCGGTGAAGCTGGTCGCCACGCGGGCGCAAGGGTTCACCATCGCGACCTATCGGGCGGAGACGCGCCACCATGTGCGCCTCGCGGCGAGCCAGGATGGGAAGCTTCTCGCGTATCTGCACGAATCGTTCGAGGTGACGTCCCGCCCCGACGACTACAGCGTCTCGGGCACGACGAGCACGGCGGCGATGTACGACTATCCCGCAATCGCGACCAAGGTGAACATCGTCCATGCCGACCGCAACACGCCGGGCTTCATGCGCTCGCCGCCCGAGGTCCCCTACATGTATGCGCTGGAAAGCGGCATGGACGAGCTCGCGGTCGCGCTGAACATGGATCCGGTCGAGCTGCGCCGCATGAACGACACGATGAAGGACCCGCCGACCGGGCGTCCCTATTCGAGCCGGTCGCTGATGCAATGTTTCGATCAGGCGGCGGACGCGTTTGGCTGGCGCGACCGGACGCCGGCGCCGGGCTCCATGCGGGACGGCGACTGGCTCGTCGGCTGGGGCTGCGCGACCGCCTGCTATCCGACGCAGATCTCGACCGCCTCGTGCCGCGTGCGTTTCACTTCGGACGGCCGCGCGCGGGTCGCGATGGCGGCGCACGACATCGGCACCGGCGCCTATACGGTCATCGGGCTCGCCGCCGCCGAACGGCTTGGGATCGCGCCCGAGATGGTGACGGTCGAACTCGGCGACACTGCGCTGCCCGCGGGGCCGGTCGCGGGCGGGTCGAACACGACGGCGAGCGCGACCTCCGCCGTGGTCAAGGCGTGCGACGCGATCCGCGCCCGCCTTCTCGGCGCCGCCGCGGGCGACGGGCCCTTGAAGGGCAGGCCGCGGGCCGAATTCGCCATTGCGCAGGGGCAGGTCGTCGCCGGCGACGGCGCGGCGCCGCTGAAAAGCGCCTTCGACGCGCTCGGCCAGGGCGTCGTCGAGGAATATGCCGAGTCGATCCCGCATGGCCTCGAACGGTCGGACATGGAGAAGCTTTATGCCGGCCGGTCCAAGCTCGTCGGCGGTCCGAGGGGCCTCGACAAGGTCGCCTTCGCCCACGGCGCGCAATTCGTCGAAGTGAGAGTCCATGCGCTGACCGGCGAAATCCGCGCGCCGCGCGCCGTCGGCGCCTTCGCCGCCGGCCGGATCATGAACGAACGGACGGCGCGCAGCCAGCTCATGGGCGGCATGATCTGGGGCCTCAGCGCCGCTCTGCTCGAAGCGACCGAGATCGACGCGCGCGCGGCGCGCTACGTCAACACGAACCTCGCCGATTATCTGATCCCGGTGAACGCCGATGTGCAGACGATCGAGGTCATTCTCGTGCCGGAGACGGACGACTGGATCAACCCGCTCGGGGTCAAGGGGCTTGGCGAGCTTGGCAACGTCGGCCTCAACGCCGCGGTCGCCAACGCCGTCTATCACGCGACCGGCAAACGCATCCGCGACCTGCCGGTCCGGATCGAGAAGCTGATGGTTTGAGGGCCGGGCTCCCTCTCCAGCTTGCTGGGGAAGGGGGGCGGTTGACGTGCATCAATTCCCCCAGCGACGGATTTCCCTAGTCCTTTCCGTTAGCTCTCGCCCGCGGGCCGATGCGGCGGGGGAGGCGGAGATACGACGTCGGGCGCCGTAAGCGGCCCCGCGAGGGGGGCGCTTACGCCGCAAACCTTCGCCCGCGACAATTCGCGCGTTTCGTTAGGGCGCCCATCGGCGGTATTTTTCCTCTGGACCCGAAGAATTTTCAAACCGGGAAGGAGGAGGAACTCCGGGGTTCGCACCCACGCTTGCGAGCTTGACGCGGCACGAGACATCCGCCGCGGGTGAGGTCGCGCTAGACGTCGGCGCCCCTTTGCAAAGGGACAAAAAGCTCCGTCGTGGTGAGGATGCGATCAGCGGATCCTCAGGGAACACATGACCGCAAAATATCCAGGCGTAGAGAGCGTCATCCACGGCAACGGCGCCGTCGCCGAAGTCATGAGCCGCGTGTGCGGCGGCGTCATCGGTTATCCGATCACCCCATCGACCGAAATTTCCGAGATCTACGAGGCGTTCCGCGCCAACGGCGGGATCAACGTCTGGGGCAAGCACCCGTTCTTCTTCGAGCCGGAAGGCGAGCATTCGGCGCAGAGCGGCGCGCTCGGCGCGGCGCTGACCGGCGGCAAATACGTCTCCAACGCCTCGTCAAGCCAGGGCATCCTGTACGGGATGGAATCGCACTACGTGACCGTCGGCAAGAAGGTCGGCGGCTTCGTCCTGCATGTCGCGGCGCGCGTCGTCTCCAAGCACTCGCTGAACGTCATGGCGGGACACGACGACATCTATGCGCTCCTGCCCTCCGGCTACACCACGCTCTTCGGCTCCAATGCCCAGGAAGCAGCCGACCTCGCCGCGATGGCCTACAAGATCAGCGCGCTCACGCTGATCCCGGTCGCCAACACGATGGACGGCTTCGCCACCAGCCACATGCTGTGCGAAGCGATGATGCCCGAGCCCGAGCTCCTGCGCGAGTTCCTCGGCGACCCGTCGGGCCGGATCAAGTGCCCGACGGTGGCGCAGGAAGTGCTGTTCGGCGCCAAGGGACGCGCCTTCCAGCTCCGCCAGTATCTGGTGCGCGCCGGCGACGGTTTCGCCCCGGAAGACCTTCGCAAGCTGCGCGATCACATCACCCTCAACGAGGCGGCGATCGAGACCGACAATGCCGGCGCGCTCATCGAGGCCACGCTCGCCCTCGTTCCCGAGGAGCTTCGCGGGCAATGGCGCCGCCAGTGGCTGAACGCGCCCGAGAAGGGCACGCGCCAGCTCGTGCCGGCGCTCGTCGACGTGCACAACCCCGGCCTCACCGGCGGCGTGCAGAACCAGCCCGACTTCCAGGCCGGATCGGTCGACCACCGCACCCATTTCGTCAGCGAGGTGCCGCGCATCGCCCGCGAGGTGATGAAGGAATACAGCGCGCTCACGGGGCGCGAATACGGGCCGATCAAGGCCTACCAGTGCGACGACGCCGAATATGTGATGATCGGCCTCGGCTCCGTCACCGACGACGTGCAGGCGGTCGTCGATCACCTGCGCAGCAAGGGACAGAAGGTCGGCGTCGTCTCGGTCAAGCTGTTGCAGCCCTTCCCCGACGCCGAGGTCGTGGCGGCGCTCGCCGGCAAGAAGGCGGTGACCGTGCTCGAGCGCTCCGACGTGACGGCGCTGACGAGCCTCGTCCGCGAGGCGCTGTTCAAGGCGCGCGAGAACGTCGACGGCGAACGTCATGCCGGCGTGCCGGCGCTGCTCGTTCCGCCCAAGCTCACGACCGCGATCTTCGGCCTCGGCGCGCACGACCTGCAGCCGCGCCACCTCGTCGCCGCGTTCAAGAACATGGAGACGAAGAACGCGCCGTTCGTCTATCTCGGCTCGCAGTTCTTCTCGAAGACCCCGTCGCCGAAGCTCGCCGACCTGCAGGCCAAGCTCAAGGCCGCCTATCCCGACACGGAATTGATGGCGCTCGATACCGAGGCGAACCCGATCCTCCTGCCGAAGGAAGCCTTCCGCACCCGCTTCCACTCGGTCGGCGGCTACGGCACGATCGCGACCGGCAAGCTGCTCACCGACATTCTCGCCGGCGCCCTCGACCTGCATTCCAAGGCCGCGCCGAAATACGGCTCCGAGAAAAGCGGCGCGCCGACCAATTACTACATCACGCTGAGCCCCGCCCCGGTGCTGATCACCAACGCCGAACTCGAGGACGTCGAGCTCGTCGTGTCGCCCGACCACAAGGTGTTCTCGCACTCCAATCCGCTGCGCGGCCTTGGCGAGAGCGGCACGTTCATCCTGCAGTCGAGCCGCGATCCGCTCGATGCGTGGAAGGAATTGCCCGAGAAGGCGCGCCAGACCATCCGCGAAAAGAAGATCAAGGTCTTCATCATCGACGCTTTCGAGGTCGCCAAGAAGCACGCCCCGACCCCCGAGCTCGAGACGCGCATGATGGGCATCGCCTTCATCGGCGCGGTCTGCGGCAGTTTCGACCGCGTCACCGAAGGCGCCTCGGAAGAGGCGGTGCTGGCCAAGATCCGCTCGCAGATCGCCAAGAAGTTCGGCGCCAAGGGCGGCCCGGTCGTCGAAGGCAACATGGCGGTCATCCGCGACGGCCTGAAGGCGACGAGGGCGGTCGATTACACGAGGCCTGAATTCGCCGAAGCCGAGAAGGCGATCGTCAAGACGAGCGACCGGACGGTTTCGCTGTCGGCGGCCATGTGCCGGGCGGGCCGGTCGCCGGCCCCGTCGGGCTTCCTCGACGCGGAATATTTCGACGTGACGATGGCGCAGGCGTTCCGCGACGGCACGATCGCCGAGGCGCCGGTCATGCCCGGCGCCGGGATGTTCCTGCCGGCCGGCAGCGCCGCCTTCAAGGACAAGGGGCTCTTCCGCCGCGCCGCGCCCGAATTCGTGGCCGAGCTCTGCACCGGCTGTCTCGAATGCGCGCTCGTCTGCCCCGACGCCGCGATCCCGAACACGGTCCAGGACATCCGCGAAGTCCTGATGACGGCGATCCGGCAGCTCGACATCGCCGAGAGCCAGCGCGAGGCGCTCAGGCGCGAGGCCTTCACCATCGCCGACGCGGTGCGCGAGACCTACAGGACCGAGAAGCGGCCGCCGCCGCTCGACGCGATCGTTACGAAAGCGATCGCCGGGCTCGACGTCGAAAGCCCGGTCACGCGCGGCCATCTCGCGCGTCTCGCCAACGCGCTTGCGGCGTTCCCGGTCGCCAAGACGCGGCCCTTCTTCGACGCGATGGAGAAGGACCATCCCGGTTCCGGCGGCCTCTTCGCCGCCGTCGTCGATCCGTGGAAATGCACCGGCTGTCTCGAATGCGTCGACGTCTGCGGGCCGCACGCGCTCGTTCCGCGCGACCAGGACGACGCGCTCATCGACACGCTGCAGGCGCGCTTCGACTTCCTCAGCCGCCTGCCCAATACGCCGCATCGCTTCGTCGACGGGGCGACGGCGCCCGAGGGCGACACCAAGCGGCTCATCCTCGACCGCGAGAATTACTACGCCACCACCGGCGGCCATGGCGCCTGCCGCGGCTGCGGCGAGGTGACCGCGATCCGGCTCATCACCGCCACCAACCACGACATCCACGACCGTCGGCGCAAAGAGCACATGCGCGAGGTCGAGGACCTGATCGGCAGGCTCGGCCAGCGGCTCGCGACGGCCGAGGACAGCGAGCGCGACCCGCACCGGCTGGACCGCATCAAGGACACGATCGAGACGCTCGAAAAGCGCCTCTATTTCCTCGAGAGCGGGCCGAGAGGGCAGGGGCCGGCGAGCGCCGTCATCGCCAATGCGACCGGCTGCTCGAGCGTCTACGCCTCGACCTTCCCGTTCAACCCCTACAACGATCCGTGGGTGAACAGCCTCTTCCAGGATACGCCGGCCGTCGCCAAGGGCGTGTTCGAGGGGCTCGGCGTCGAGGCTGCGACCGACATCAAGGCGCTGCGCATCGCTAAACTCGAACTCGACGACGAATATGATCCTGAGGTGCACGACCGCTTCTTCCGCACTTTCGCCTGGGCGGACTTCTCGGCCGACGAGATGGGCCTGATGCCGACCGTCATCAGCATGGGCGGCGACGGCGCGACCTACGACATCGGCTTCGGCGCGCTGTCGCGCGTGCTGTCGACCACGACCCCGATCAAGGTCGTGGTCTTGAACAGCGGCGCCTATTCGAACACCGGCGGGCAGGCCTCGACCGCGAGCCTCACCGCGCAGGATTCGGACCTCGCCCGTTTCGGCGGCGCCCATCACGGCAAGCAGGACGAGCGCAAGGAGCTGGCGCTGATCGCCGCCTTCCACCCGAACGTCTACGTCGTGCAGAGTTCGGCGGCGCTCCAGGCGCATTTCCTGAAGCACGTGGTCGAATTCATCAACCACAACGACTCGCCATCGGTGCTCGACGTCTACACGCCCTGCCAGGGCGAGCAGGGCATCGCCGATCCGCAGGCGAGCCGCCACGCGCGGCTTGCGGTGGTGAGCCGCATGAACCCGGTCTTCGTGCACGATCCGCGAAAGGGCGCGAGCCTGCACGAGCGCTTCTCGCTCGAGGGCAATCCGGATGTCGACAAGGACTGGGCGACCGGCACCATCGAGCATGTCGAGAACGGCCAGACGAAGCTCTTCGGCGCCCCCATGACGCCGGCCGACTTCGCGCTGACGGAAGGGCGGTTCCGCAAGCAGTTCCATCGCCTGAAGGACGGCGAGGCCGGGGCGCCAGTGCACGAATATATCGACCTTTCGGCCGCCGAGCGGGAGGGCAAGCGGCCGTTCGTCTGGTCGACCGACGACGAGAAGCGCCTGATCAAGGTGGAGGTGTCGGACGACATGGTCCATCTCGTGCGCGAGCGCCGGCGCAACTGGCGCAGCCTCCAGGTGCTGGCCGGGGTCGACGTCGAGAAGCTCGACCATGACCATCACGCCGAGATGGCGGCGCTGCAGGCCGAACTCAAGGATGCGACGGACGCGCGCGAATCCTCGATCGACTCGATCGCCCGCGCCATGTCGGAGCTGGCCGCGTCCTCGAAGGCGCCGCCGATCGCGGCCTTCGCGCCGGCGCGTGCGGCCTCGAGCCCGGCGCCCACGGGCCCGGTCACGCGGCTCCTCGGCGGCGCGCCCGCCGCGGCGCCGGCGGCTGCGCCCGCGGCTGGCGACGGCGGCCCGCCGCTCTCCTACGCGGAAGCGGACGTCGAGAAATGCTCGAACTGCAAGACCTGCTACCAGGAGATCCCGGAGCTCTTCGAGAAGACGAGCATCGTGGTCGCGGGCGAAGCGAAGGAGGTCGGGCATCTGATTGCCGGCGCGCTCGCCAAAGTGAAGGTGACGCCCGATCTCAAGGCGCGGATCGCGCGCGTCGCCGCCAATTGCGACTCGGAGATCATCCATGAGCGCTGAGAGCGGAACGCCGGCCGGCGTCGGCCACGACCTCGACCGCTATCGCGAGGCCCAGAGCGCGCTCTTCGAGACGCAGCACGAGATCGAGGAGCTCGAGCAGACGGAGGCGTTCGACGTCTTCCAGAAGCAGCTCTCGCTCCTCAAGAAGCGCCTGCTCAACGACCCGAAGTCGGTCCGCCAGATGTTCGTCGACGACGGCGTGCAGGCGATCGTCTGGGAGTTCAAGCAGGACGAGATGGCGCCGGCGTTCATCAAGACGCTGTGGAAGCTTCTGCAGCACGACGACGACGTCAGCGCGCTCCTCATGCGTTTCGTCTGGAACGTGCCCTTGAAGTTCAAGCGCAAGTTCATCGCCGCGCTCGACGCCAATCTCTCCGACCGCTACCCGATGTTCAAGGGCCTGTCGCAGGGCTGGCCGGGACAGAACGGCATCCCCCCTATATCCGCTCGCCCGAGGAGCGGGCGCGCGACTTCCAGCTCGTGAATCAGGGCTATCTCGGCTACATGAACCTCGGCTACAGCGCCCGCGAGGTCGACCTCCTGGTCTGGCTCGAGACGCTGCGCGACAAGCAGTGCGAGGACCGCGCCTGCGAGCTTGGCGTGCCGAAGCCGGGCAAGCAGCCGAAGGGCGGCTGCCCGGTCAAGATCCATATCCCCGAGATGCTGCAACTCGTCGGCACCGGAAAATTCCGCGACGCGCTCCAGCTCATCGAGTCGCTCAATCCGCTGCCGGACGTGACGGGCCGCGTCTGCCCGCAGGAAATGCAGTGCCAGGGCGTATGCACGCTGACCGGCCGGCCGCTCGAGATCGGCCAGCTCGAATGGTTCCTGCCCGAGCGTGAGAAGATCGTGCGGCCGAACGCCGACGCCGAGCGCTGGAAGAACTGGGCGAGCCCGTGGACGAAGGCCGACAAGCCGCCGATCGCGGTCATCGGCTCAGGGCCGGCGGGGCTCATCAACGCCTATCTTCTGTCCGCCAAGGGTTTCCCGGTGACGATCTTCGAGGCCTTTCACGACCTCGGCGGCGTCCTGCGCTACGGCATCCCCGAGTTCCGCCTGCCGAACACGCTGATCGACGACGTGGTGCGCAAGATCCGCCTGCTCGGCGGCCGTTTCGTCACCAATTTCGTCGTCGGCAAGACGGCGACGATCGAGGACCTCAAGGAGAACGGCTTCTGGCGGGTGTTCGTCGGCACGGGCGCGGGGCTGCCGCGCTTCATGAACGTGCCGGGCGAGCATCTGCTCGGCGTCATGTCGGCCAACGAGTTCCTGACCCGGGTCAACCTGATGCAGGCGCGGCTCGAGGATTACGACACGCCGCTCCCCGAGGTGAAGGAAAAGACGATCATCGTCATCGGCGGCGGCAATACCGCGATGGACGCGGCCCGCACCGCCAAGCGCCTCGGCGGCAACGTCACCATCGTCTACCGCCGGACGAAGTCGGAGATGCCGGCCCGGGTCGAGGAATTGCACCACGCGCTCGAGGAAGGGATCGCGCTCAAGGTTCTGCGCAGTCCGCGCGCCTTCGAGAGCGAGAAGTCGGCGCATGTCTGCCATGCCGTGCTCGACGTGATCGAGCTTGGGCCGCCCGACAAGTCGGGACGGCGCTCGCCTGCCCCGACGGGCGAGACCGAGACGATGGCCGTCGACCTCGTCATCATGGCGCTCGGCAACGATTCGAACCCGATCATCAAGAACAGCGAGCCCGACCTCACGGTGTCGAAGTGGGGGACGATCACCGTGCCTGGCGGATCGCAGAAGACCTCGATCGAGGGCGTCTATTCGGGCGGCGACGCGACCCGCGGCGGGGCGACCGCCGTGCTTGCGGCGGGCGACGGACAGGCGGCGGCGCGCGAGATCGTCGGCGAGATCACGTTCTCTGCCTCCGAAATCACGAGCATGGTCGAGAAGGCGTCGCACTACACCGATCTCGCCCAGGCGCCGCAGACGATCCTCAAGAAGGTCAATCTCGCCGAGGGCATCGTCGAGATGCGCATCCGCTCGCCGATGATCGCCAAATCCGCCAAAGCCGGCCAGTTCGTGCGCGTGCTGCCGACGCCGAAGGGCGAGCTCATTCCGCTCACCCTCGCCGACTGGGACGCCAAGGCCGGCACCATCGACCTCGTCATCCAGGCGGTCGGCGCAAGCTCGATCGGCATCAACGCGATGGAGCTCGGCGAGGCGTTTTCGGGCATCGCGGGCCCGCTCGGGCAGCCGAGCAAGCTGCACCGCTACGAGGGCGACCAGACCGTCGTCTTCTGCGCCGGCGGCCTCGGCCTGCCGCCGGTCTATCCGATCCTGAGGTCGCACCTTGAGCTCGGCAACCACGCGACGCTGATTTCCGGCTTCCGGACGAAGGGCGCGCTCTTCTGGACGGACGAGGGCGAGCGGGTCGACGGGCTGCAGAAGAAGTTCGGCGACCGGCTGCGCGTGATCTACGCCACCAACGACGGCACGTTCGGCGTCAAGGGTTTTGTCACCCAGCCGCTCGAGGAACTGCTCAAGGAGAATGTCGAGGGCAAGGGCCGCAAGGTGGCGGAAGTCATCGCCATCGGGCCGCCGCTGATGATGCGGGCGATCAGCGACCTGACGAAGCCCTACGGCGTGCCGACGGTTGCGAGCCTCAACGCCATCATGGTGGATGCGACGGGCATGTGCGGCGCCTGCATGGTGCCGGTGACGATCGACGGCAAGATGGTGCGCAAGCACGCCTGCATCGACGGGCCGGAGATCGACGCGCACATCATCGACTGGGACAAGTTCCTGCCCCGCTTCCTGCAGTTCAAGGAGCAGGAGAAGGCGAGTTCTGGCGCGTCACGCGCACGCTTGACGTTGGAGGCGCGGTCGCCGACCGCGCCCCACAGCTCCGGCGCTTCGCGCCACGCGGCTCTATGATGAGAGCTGTCGTGGCGCCAGCGCCCTTCCCAGATCGCGCCGACAGGAGAGCGCTTGCGTTCCGGCGCAGGCTGCCTTCTTGATCCAGTCGCCGATGCGGCTTGCCCCTCCACCGTCCTCATAGCCCGTCGAAAGACGGGCGTCTTTCGACGCCCTATGCGGACGGTCCTCCTCCCCCGCGCTTCGCGCATGGGAGGATAGCGCTCGCCGACAGCGGAGGCTCTGGCGAAGGGAGGGCGAAATTGAGCCCAACGATCGGCATTGTCGGCGGCGGGGGATGGCTCGGCGGCGCGATCGCGGAGCGAGGGCTCGCCGCCGGGGTCCTGTCCGAGGCAGACCTGATCGTCTCCGGTCGCTCGCCGAAAGGCGACCGGTTCGCTCGTCGGCCCGCCGTCGCATGGACGTCCTACAACGCCGAGCTTGCGCGGCGATCTGAGATCGTCATCCCGTCCGTCCGTCCGCAGCAGTTCGGCGACCTTGGTCTCGACCTCGAGGGCAAGCTCGTCGTCTCGGTCATGGCCGGCGTGTCGATGGCGACCCTCGAACGGAGCACCGGGGCCGATCGCATTGTCCGAACGATGCCGAACGCCGCGGCGGAGATCGGTCGGTCCTACACGCCGTGGCTCGCCTCCGCGAAGACGACCGCCGCCGACCGCGGCTTCGTGACCCGGCTGCTGGCGAGTTGCGGGGATGAGGACGAGGTGGAAAGCGAGGACGCGCTCGATTTCCTGACTGGCCTCAGCGGCACGGGGCCGGCTTATCCGGCGCTCATGGCGAAGGCGATGATCGAATGCGCGACGCGCGCCGGGATCCCCGAGTTGGTGGCGATCAAGGCGGTGCGCGGCGTCATTTGCGGAGCCGCCCCGCTCATGGACGGCGACGCTTTCGACCCGGCCGCGACCGTCGGGACGTTCACGGATTATCGCGGCGTCACGGCCGCCGGCCTCGCCGCGATGACCGACGCCGGACTGACCGCGGCGGTCGGCGCGGGTCTCGAGGCCGCCGCAGCGGCCGCCGCCGCCATGGCGGCCAAATATCGATGAGGCTCGCCGGCCGCCGCGCGGGCCATTGACGCTCGGCGCCTCGACTGTCTACGCATGGGTTTTCGGCGAGAGGGGGCGTCAATGGTTTCCAAGGGCTACAGCGCGCGGCAGATCGGGTTGCACTGGCTCGTGTTCGTCATCGTCGCCTTCCAGTTCCTGATGGGCGACAACATGACCCATCTCTTCTGGGCCGCGCATGGCGGCAAGGCGACCGACGTCGCGCCGATCTGGGCGCCGATCCACATCTTCATCGGCGTTCTCGTGCTGGCCGCGATGCTGGCGCGCCTGTGGCTGCGGCGGACCGATGGCGTTCCGCCGCCGGTCGCGCAGGCGAAGCCCCTCGAATGGCTGGCGGCGGCGGTGCACGTCGGCCTCTATCTCGATCTGATCGTCGGCGCGCTCGTTGGGCTTGCCGCCTATTTCCTCTGGCCGCAGCTTGCGTGGTGGCACCACCTCCTGATGCGGCCGGTTCTGCTCTGGCTTGTCATCCTGCACGTGCTTGGCGCGCTCTGGCACGGCTACAAGCGCGACGCCGTCGCGACGCGAATGATCCGGCCGGCGCGGTAGGGCGGCCCCTTCTCCAGCTTTGCTGGGGAAGGTGGCGGCCGAAGGCCGACGGATGGGGTGCGGGCCGTGGGGCTGAGGCAGGCACGCTTGCACGAACGCTCGCGCCGACATTGGCGCCATCGGCGCGCTGCTTCGTCGGCTTCGCCGACACCTTCCCCGCTCGCGCGGAGAAGGGAATCGCTCAGAACGCCAGCCTGCCGCCGACGAGCGCGAGCGTGCCGGCCATCAGCGGGCGCAGGATGCGCTCGGGGATGCGGTTGGCGAAATGGCTGCCGATGGCGATGCCCGGCAGCGAGCCGACGAGCAGCGAGACGAGGAGCGCCCAGTCGATCGAGCCGATCACCCAATGGCCCGCGCCGGCGACCAGGGTCAGCGGCACGGCATGGGCGATGTCGGTGCCGACGATGCGGACCGTCGGCATCTTCGGATAAAGCATGAGGAGCACGGTCACGCCGATCGCGCCGGCGCCGACCGACGAAATCGACACGAGCACCCCGAGCGCCACGCCGAGCGTCACGGTGAAGGCCGCGATCTGCGAATCCGAGCGGCGCTCGAGAAACGCCGACGTCGCCGCCAGCAGGCGTTTGCGGAAGAGAAGCGTGACGGCGGTGAGAATGAGGGCGAAGCCGAGCGTCGTCGTGATCGCCGTGCTCGTTCCTTTCGAGTTCGACGCCGTAATGCGCCAGGCCCCAGAGCGCGACAGCGGCGGCGGGCACGCTGCCCGAGGCCAGGCGCCGCACGACGCGCCAGTCGATCGCGTGGTTGCGCCCGTGCACCGCCGAGCCGCAGATCTTCGTCAGGCCCGCATAGAGAAGGTCGGTGCCGACAGCGGTCGCCGGATGGATGCCGAACAGAAGCACGAGCAGCGGCGTCATCAGCGAGCCCCCGCCGACGCCGGTGAAGCCGACAAGCGCGCCGACCGCGAGGCCCGACAGCGAATAGAGCGGGTTGATCAGATGCAGGAGTTCCAAGAGGGCCTCTAAGCTGAGTGTTTCGTGTGTTCGCTCCGGGAGACCGTCATTGCGAGGAGCGGGGCGACGAAGCAATCCATGAGTTTGCGCCTGCTTCTGGATTGCTTCCCCTCGGATCAAGTCCGGGGGTCGCGATGACGGGGTGAAAAAGTCAGATCGCAATGCCCTTGTCGTCGAACAGGCCGTCGAACAGAACGGTGCTGAGATAGCGCTCGCCCGAATCGGGCAGGACGGCGACGATCGTCTTGCCGGCGTTCTCGGGCCTCTTCGCCAGCCGGACGGCGACGGCGGCGGCAGCGCCGCAGGAGATGCCGGAGAGAATGCCCTCCTCGCGGGTGAGGCGGCGCGCGTATTCGACCGCCTCCTCGTTGGTCACCTGCTCGACCGCGTCGACGAGCGAGAGGTCGAGGACGCCTGGCACGAAGCCCGCGCCGATGCCCTGGATCTTGTGCGGGCCCGGTTTCACGGGCTCGTGCGCCAGCGTCTGGGTGAGGACCGGGCTCGCCGTCGGCTCGACCGCGACCGACGTGATCGCCTTGCCCTTGGTGTGTTTGATGAAGCGCGAGACGCCGGTGATCGTGCCGCCGGTGCCGACGCCCGACACGAGAATGTCGATCGCGCCCTCGCTGTCGTCCCAGATCTCCGGGCCCGTGGTCTTCTCGTGGATGGCGGGGTTCGCCGGATTCTTGAACTGCTGCAGGAGCACATAGCGATCGGGGTCGGAGGCCGCGATCTCCTCGGCTTTGGCGATCGCTCCGTTCATGCCCTTCGGGCCTTCGGTCAGAACCAGCTTCGCGCCATAGGCGACGAGGAGCTTCCGCCGCTCGAGGCTCATCGTCTCGGGCATGGTGAGCGTGATCGGATAGCCGCGGGCGGCGGCGACGAAGGCGAGCGCGATGCCGGTGTTGCCGCTGGTCGGCTCGACGATCTCCTTGCCGGCTTTCAAGACGCCGCGCTCCTCGGCGTCCCAGATCATCGCCGCGCCGATGCGGCACTTGACCGAATAGGCCGGATTGCGGCCCTCGATCTTGGCGAGCACCGTCGCCTTCGCGCCGTCGGTGACGCGGTTCAGGCGCACGAGCGGCGTGCGGCCGATGGAGAGCGAATTGTCGGCGTACCAGTGCGGCATGTCGAGGCCTCGTGAGAAAGACCATCGGTTTAATAGACTTTTGCGTCGGGCGCAAGCGCCAGGGATTGGACGATGGTCGGAGCGAGGGGCCCCGGGCGACGCAGAGGCGATTTGGCCCGGCGGATATCCCAAGGCATGGCGTCCGCGAGGACCCCCGTGGCAAATGCGGGTTATCGAACGCGCTCCAAGCGCCGCCGGCGCAGGCTTTCCGATTCCGCCCGTCCGGCATAACCTGTCGGGAGCCGCTCGCCCGCCTCTCCTTGCGGGCGTCATGCAGGCGCAGTCTGAAAGCGCTAGGCGCAGGAAGAGGAAGCGGTCTTGAGCGCGACCCGTCGGTCCGCCTAGATACGCCGCCGGCACGGAGGAAGAGCAGAGATGCAACTTGGCATGATCGGCCTCGGCCGCATGGGCGCCAACATGGTCGAGCGCCTGATGGCCGCCAGACACGACCTCGTCGTCTACGACACGCATCCCGACGCCGTTGCGCGCCTTGCCGGCCTCGGCGCCGTCGGCGCGTCGGACCTCAAGGATTTTGTCGCCAAGCTGAAGAAGCCGCGCGCGGTCTGGCTCATGGTTCCGGCAGCCGTCGTCGATCCGATCCTCGCTCAGGTCGCCCCGCTGCTCGAGCCCGGCGACACCCTGATCGACGGCGGCAACTCCTACTATCACGACGACATCCGCCGCGCGGCCGAACTGAAGAAGCGGGGGCTGCACTACGTCGACGTCGGCGTCAGCGGCGGCGTCTGGGGCAAGGAGCGCGGCTATTGCCACATGATCGGCGGCGAGGACCGACGTCGTGACGCGGCTCGACCCGATCTTCAGGGCGCTTGCGCCGGGGGTCGGCGCGGCGCCGCGGACGCCGGGCGCGACGGGCGCGCCGGGAGCAGCCGAGTGCGGATACCTGCATTGCGGTCCCAACGGCGCCGGCCATTTCGTCAAGATGGTCCACAACGGCATCGAGTACGGCATCATGGCCGCCTACGCCGAGGGCTTCAACATCCTGCGTCACGCCGACGTGGGCGAAGAGAAGCAGGAGGTCGACGCGGAAACGACGCCGCTTCGCCATCCCGAGCTCTACAAGTTCGACATCGACGTCGCGAAGGTCGCGGAAGTCTGGCGGCGCGGCAGCGTGATCGGTTCGTGGCTCCTCGACCTCACCGCCTCGGCGCTGCGCGCCGACCCGGCGCTGGCGAACTTCGCCGGGCATGTGTCGGATTCCGGCGAAGGCCGCTGGACGCTCCAGGCGGCGATCGACGAAGGCGTGCCGGCGCCCGTGCTCAGCGCGGCGCTGTTCAGCCGCTTCTCCTCGCGCGGCGCCAACGATTACGCCGACAAGCTCATGTCGGCGATGCGGTTCGAGTTCGGGGGGCATCACGAGAAGCCGGCGGAGGCCTGAATGAGCGAAGGACAATCGGACGCCATCGTCTTCTTCGGCGCGACCGGCGATCTCGCCTATAAGCAGATCTTCCCGGCCCTGCTGGGGCTCGTGCGCGACGAGGGGGTGAACGTCCCGATCGTCGGGGTTGCGAAGGCCGGCTGGGGTCTCGACCAGTTCCGCGCCCGCGCCAAGGACAGCATCGACCATCACGGCGGCGCGGACGCGACGGCTTTCGCCAAGCTCAATGCGCTCCTCGCCTACGTCGACGGCGACTACAACGATCCGCAGACGTTCGCGCAACTCAAGCAGGCGCTCGGGTCGGCGAAGCGCCCGCTGCACTACCTCGCGATCCCGCCGTCGCTGTTTGGCGTGGTCGTCGCCGCGCTGGCGAAAGCGGGCCTCAGCGACGGCGCGCGGCTCGTGGTGGAGAAGCCGTTCGGACGGGACCGGCAATCGGCCGCCGCGCTCAACAAGATCCTGCTGGCGCATTTCCCCGAGGAGTCGATCTTCCGCATCGACCATTATCTCGGCAAGGAGCCGGTTCAGAACATCGTCTACACGCGCTTCGCCAACGCGATCTTCGAACCCTTGTGGAACCGCGACCATGTCCGCAGCATCCAGATCACCATGGCCGAATTGTTCGGCGTCGAGGACCGCGGCGCCTTCTACGACGAGACGGGGGCGCTTCTCGACGTGGTGCAGAACCACATGCTCCAGGTGCTCGCCAATCTGATGATGGATCCGCCGACCGGCGAGGACCACGAGGCCACCCGCGATCAGAAGGCGGCCCTCCTCAAGGCGCTTCGTCCGCTCGACGCGTCGTCGATCGTGCGCGGACAATATCGGGGCTATCGCTCGGTTCCCGGCGTCAAGCCCGATTCCGGGGTCGAGACGTTCGTCGCCGTCAAGCTCGGCGTCGACAGCTGGCGGTGGGAAGGCGTGCCGATCTTCATCCGGGCCGGAAAATGTCTGCCGGTCACGGCCGCCGAGGTGCTCGTCGAATTCAACGAGCCGCCGAGAAGCGTGTTCGGCGAACCCGGGCCGGCGCGCGGCCACATGCGCTTTCGCCTCAGCCCGGACATCGTCGTGGCGATGGGCCTCAGGGTGAAGAAGCCGGGCGAGAAGATGGTCGGCCAGCCGCTCGAGCTGATGCTGAACGAGGAAGCCGCGTCCGAAATCCCGCCCTACGAGCGCCTGCTCGGCGACGCGATGCGCGGCGACGGCGAGCTTTTCGGACGGCAGGACATCGTCGACGCGCAGTGGCGGATCGTCCAGCCGGTGCTGACCAATGCTCCGGCGGCGGTCGCGTATGAGCCCGGGACCTGGGGTCCCGAGGCGGCTGACGCGCTGATCGGCTCGGCGGGACCGTGGCGCAATCCGGAGCCTGCCGGGTGAGCCGCCCCATGCAGGATCTCGTCTTCCTGTTCGACGTCGACAATACGCTGATCGACAACGATCGCGTGCAGAGCGATCTCGACCGGCATCTCCTCGAGAGCTGCGGGGAGGCGATCCGCAAGCAATGGTGGGCGATCTACGACGAGCTCTTCGCGAGCTCGGGCTACGCCGACTATTTCGGCGCCTTCCAGCGCTGCCGGCTCGAAAACCTCTACGATCCGCGGGTCGTCAAGACGGCCGCGTGGCTGAACGATTATCCCTTCGCCGAGCGTCTCTATCCCGGCTGGATGGAAGCCACGAACCACGTTCGCCAATGGGGCCCCGTCGCGCTCCTCTCCGACGGCGACGCGGTCTACCAGCCGCGCAAGGTCATGCGCTCGGGGCTCATGGAGGCCTTTGGCGGCGAGGCGCTCATCTTCGTTCACAAGGAGAAGGAGCTTGCCGCCGTCGAGCGGACCTATCCGGCCCGCCGCTACGTGCTGATCGACGACAAGCTGCGCATCCTTTCCGCCGTCAAGTCGCAATGGGGCGACAGGGTGGCGACCGTTTTTCCAAGACAGGGCCGCTACGCGCGCGACGAGAAAACGCTCGCGGCCTATCCGCCGGCGGACATCGCCATCGACGCGATCGGCGGTCTCGTCCGTCTCGGCCGCGAATTGTTCGCGCTCTGAGGCAGTCCCGGCGACCCACGAAGGAGAAGAGACAATGACGGTCAAGGCGACGCTCGGGGTCACGCCGGAATGGCAGGCGCTCGGGGCCCACTACGCAGGCGTCAAGGACAAGCAGTTGCGCGACCTCTTCGCCGGCGATCCGGGCCGGGCCGAGCGCTTCTCGGTCGAGGCGGCCGGGCTCTTCCTCGACTATTCGAAGAACCGCATCGACGCCGACACGATCCGCCTGCTCGCCGGCCTCGCCCGCGCGCGCAACGTCGAGGCGCGGCGCGACGCGATGTTCAGGGGCGACAAGATCAACGTCAGTGAAAATCGCGCCGTGCTGCACGTTGCGCTGCGCGCGCCCAGCGACTGGAAGATCGTCGTCGACGGCGAGGACGTGGTGCCCGAGGTGCACGGGGTCCTCGACAAGATGGCGGCCTTCTCCGACAAGGTTCGGTCCGGCGCCTGGAAAGGCCACACCGGAAAGCGCATCAGGAACGTCGTCAATATCGGGATCGGCGGCTCCTACCTCGGGCCGGAGATGGCCTATCGCGCGCTCAAAGACTTCAGCGACCGGTCGCTCACTTTCCGTTTCGTCGCCAACGTCGACGGCGCCGATTTCACCGAGGCGACGCACGGCCTCGATCCGCACGAGACGCTGTTCATCATCGCCTCGAAGACCTTCACGACGCTCGAGACGATGACCAACGCCGCCGCCGCGCGGGCGTGGACGCTGGCCAGCCTCAAAGACGAGAAGGCGGTCGCGCGCCATTTCGTGGCGCTCTCGACCAATACCGAAGGGGTGAAGGCGTTCGGCATCGACCCGGCCAACATGTTCGGCTTCTGGGACTGGGTCGGGGGCCGCTATTCGATGGATTCGGCGATCGGCCTTTCGACCATGATCGCCGTTGGGCCGGACAATTTCCGCGCCATGCTGGCGGGCTTCCACGCCATGGACGAACACTTCCGCACCGCCCCGGTCGAGCGCAACATGCCGATGCTGATGGGGCTGCTGGCCGTCTGGTACAACAACTTCTTCGGCGCCGAGACGGTCGGCGTGATGCCCTATTCAGTCAATCTGGCGCGCTTTCCAGCCTACCTCCAGCAACTGCAGATGGAGAGCAACGGCAAGCACGTCGACCTCGAGGGCCGTCACGTCGACGTACAGACCGGCGCGGTCTACTGGGGCGAGCCCGGCACCGACGCGCAGCATTCGTTCTACCAGCTGATCCATCAGGGGACGAAGCTGATCCCCGTCGACATGATCGGCATTTGCGCCCCCTTGAGCCCGCTCAAGGAGAGCCACGACCTTCTGATGGCGAACCTCTTCGCCCAGGCCGAGGCGCTCGCCTTCGGCAAGACCGCGGAAGAACTCGCCGCCGAGGGCTCCGATCCGGCGCAGACGCCGTTTCGCATCTGCGAAGGCAACCGGCCGACCAACGTCATCCTCGCCGAGCGCCTGTCGCCGCACACGCTCGGCGCGCTCGTCGCGCTCTACGAGCACAGCGTCTTCACGCAAGGGGCGGTGTGGGACATCGACTCGTTCGACCAATGGGGCGTCGAACTCGGCAAGGTGCTCGCCAAGCGGATCGTTCCCGAGCTTGCCGCGAAGGACGACGCGAAGCTTGCGCACGACGGCTCGACCAATGCGCTTATCCGGCGATATCGCCGGCTGCGCGGGGGCTAAAGCCCGCATGTCCGAGACGCACGTCATCGCCGCCCCGGACGGGACGCACGTCGAGGCGGTCTACTATGCCGATTTCGCTTCGCTGATCGCGGGCGCGGCCGACACCGTCAGCGTCGCGGCGGCGGCGGCGATCAAGGAGCGCGGCCGCTTCACCATCGCGCTCTCGGGCGGCAACACGCCGCGCCCGGTCTATCAGCGCCTCGCCGCGGCGGAGATGGACTGGACGCGCGTGCAGGTGTTCTTCGGCGACGAGCGCTGCGTCTCGCCGCGCGACGCCCGCTCGAACTACCACATGGCGAAAGTCGCGCTGCTCGACCGCGTGCCGATCCCGGCCGAAAATGTCTTTCGCATGCGCGGCGAGGACCCTCCCGAGGCGGCGGCGGCGGCCTATTCGGTCGAACTTCGCCGGGCGCTCGGCGAGGCCAACGGCCTCGATCTCGTGCTGCTCGGCCTCGGCCACGACGGCCACACCGCCTCGCTCTTTCCGGGCCTTGCCGCGGTGACCGAGACGCGCCGCACGGTGATGGAATCCTATGTCGAGTTCGTCGGCATGTGGCGGCTGACCCTGACGCCGGTCGCCATCAACGCGTCCCGCCGGGTGCTCTTCGTCGTGACCGGCGACGACAAGGCCGAGATCGTCCACCGCGTCCTCAAAGGTCCGCGCGAGCCGGTCGTCCTGCCGGCGCAGGCGATCCGCCCGACCGCCGGGCCGTCGACCTGGCTGCTCGACCGGCAGGCGGCCGCGAGTCTCAAGTGACGGGGCGACTCATTGTCGAACCGTACGCAACGTTCGAAGCAGAAAGTGATTTGATAAGCCAATCTTTGCCGAGTTGTTGGGAGGACTCAATGCCGAAAGCAATTGCCGTCCTGGGGTCCGCCCTGTTCTTCGTCATTGCGCCGTTAATGCTGGTAGGCTTCATCCCCTGGTGGGTCACGCAGTGGGAGTTTCGGCCAGCTTTTTTCGGCATCGATCTAACCCGCATCCTCGGCGTTATGTTGATCATTGTCGGGGCGCCCGGAGTTGTGGATTCATTTGCCCGTTTTGCGCTGGAGGGACTGGGGACGCCCGCGCCGATCGCGCCGCCACAAAAGCTCGTGGTGACTGGCCTTTATCGCTACGTGCGAAATCCGATATACATCGCGGTCGTCGCAGTCGTTTTCGGTCAGGCCCTTTTGTTTGGCGACTCGCGACTTCTCTGGTACGGCGCGCTACTCTGGCTTTTTTTTCATGTCTGGGTGGTGGTCATCGAAGAACCTTTACTCAAGCAGACATTCGGCACGGAGTACGAGAGCTTTCGGACTGATGTGCCGCGCTGGATTCCGCGGCTGACGTCATCCCGAGCCGCATAGAGGAATCGCCGCAAGCGGCTGCAACAGATGTTGCGAGACGGCGAAGCCGAGCAAGCGTTTGGGGTCGAAACCGGGCCACCGATCGAGCTTTGAATTTAGAGCGCGAAGCGGTCCCTGAGGTAGCGGTAGACGAAGAAGAGCCCGATCAGCGCGATGCCGACGAGCACGAGCAGGAGCGCCGCGTCCTGAAGCCAGGCGATCGCCGGAACCGAAACCGCGAGGAACGCGCCCGTGACGCAGAGCTTCCAGGATCTGAGGTTGAGGCCCGAGACGAACACGCCGAGCGCCAGCACCGTGAGCAGCATGAGGCCGATCGCATTGGAGTTCAGCGAGCGCTGCACGTCGCTGACAGTGAGCAGATACATGGCGATCAGGGCGCCCGCCCATTGCAGGACCTGGGTGACGACCATGCCGAGCCGCTCGCCCTTGAGCACATGGCGCCAGCCGGCGAAGATGCAGATCGCCGCGATGACCGGCGTCACAATGACCCAATAGGTCGATGACGGACGCGACGACAGGCTCGTCCAGCTGATCCCGACCAGCCCGAAGACAATAATCGCGGCATAGGGGAAATTGTCGATCAGGCTCGCCCGGATCCAGTCGGACCCAGAGGCTTCGGGTTCATCGACCGAGGACATGGGAAAAGCTCGCTGAAGGCCGGGCGCGGGCGGCCGGGATTCGCGCGGGGCGGACGTTAGCAAAAACCCCGGCGCGGGGAAGCCCTCGGGCGCCGGCTTCGAGCCATATGATGACGACTCATCCGTGCCCGCCGCCCGGGTCCTCGCTTGCGTCGCGGCCAATAGGCGCGGGCGCATACCAGTCGAGCTTGCCCCTCAGCGCGACGACCTCGCCGACAATGACGATCGCGGGCCCTTTCAGGCCAGCGGCGCGGGCGGCCGGGCCAAGCGAGGCGAGCGTCGCGACGACGACGCGCTGGTTCAGGCGGGTGGCGTTGTCGACGACGGCGGCCGGCAGGTCGGGGCTCGCGCCGTGCGCCACGAACGCGGTCGCAAGCTCTTCGAGATTGCGCAGCCCCATGTAGACCGCGACCGTCTGGCGCGGCTTGACGAGCGACGCCCAGTCGAGGTCGATCTTTCCGTCCTTGCCGTGGCCGGTGACGAACACGCAGGCCTGCGCGTGGTCGCGATGGGTAAGCGGGATGCCGGCGTAGGCCGAGGCGCCGATCGCCGCCGTCACGCCGGGGCAGACCTGGAACGGCACGCCATTGTCGGCCAGCGTCTCGATCTCCTCGCCGCCACGACCGAAGAGGAACGGGTCGCCGCCCTTGAGCCTGAGCACCCGCTTGCCCTCTCGCGCGAGCCTCACCATCAGCGCGCTGATGTCGGCCTGCGGCAGCTCGTGGTCGTCGGGGCGCTTGCCGACGTCGATCCGCCCGGCCTCGCGCCGCACGAGGTTGAGGATGCGCGGGTCCGCGAGGCGGTCGTAGAGCACGACGTCGGCCTTCTGCATGAGGCGGAAGGCGCGGAAAGTGAGAAGGTCCGGATCGCCGGGACCGGCGCCGACGAGATAGACCTCGCCCTGGGGCGACGGCCGCTCGTGGGCCCAGCGTCCGATCTCGGCGGCGAGGCGGGCGCGTGCGTCGGCCTCCCGACCCGCGAGCGCCGCCTCCGCGATCGGCCCCTCGAGCGCCGCCTCCCAGAAGCGCCGGCGCATCACGGGCGAGGGGATCGCCGCGACGACCTCGGTCCGGCCGCCGCGCATCAGTTCCGCCAGCCGTCCGTAGGCCGCGGGGATCGTCGATTCGAGCCGCGCCTTCAGCATGCGGCCGAGGATCGGCGACGCGCCGCCGGTCGAGACCGCGACGACGAGCGGGCTGCGGTCGACGATCGAGGGCATGAGGAAGTCGCAGGACGCCGGGCGGTCGGCGACGTTGACCAGCGCGCCCGCTTCGCGTGCGGCGAAGAGGGCGCGCTCGAGCAGGCCCTCATCATCGGTCGCGATGAAGCAGAGCGGGACGCCCAAGAAGTCGGCGCGCGTCGGCTCGCGCGCGATGTGCGAGAAGCCGCGCGCGGCGACGAGGTCGCGGAACTCGTCGCTCAGCGCCCCGGCGAAGACGGTCACGAGCGCGCCCGCGCGCACCAGAAGCTCGGCCCGCCGCGCCGCGACGAGGCCGCCGCCGACGACCGCCGCCGGCCGTCCCTTGAGGTCGAGGACGACGGGAAAACCGATCGGCGGCGGATCCGCGCCAGCGCCCCCGGCGGGCGGCGCGTCCGCCTGGCCGCGTCGCGTCACGCCGCCCGGCTCGAGGCGCCGGGCCCCGACCGCAGGGCTGCGATGTTGGCCGCGTAGGCCGACCGGCCGCCGCCCTTGAAGACGTGCGAGCCGGCGACAAGCACGTCGGCGCCGGCGCCGATCACGATCGGGGCAGTGTCGGGCGCGATGCCGCCGTCGACTTCGATACGGATATCGCGGCCGCCGATCATGGCCTTGACGCGGCGGATCTTCTCAACGGTCGCGGGGATGAAGGTCTGGCCGCCGAAGCCCGGGTTGACCGTCATGATGAGGACGAGGTCGAGCCGGTCGAGCACGTATT
Organism: uncultured Alphaproteobacteria bacterium; assembly: GCA_963829505.1. Taxonomy (GTDB): domain Bacteria; phylum Pseudomonadota; class Alphaproteobacteria; order Rhizobiales; family Beijerinckiaceae; genus Roseiarcus. Next base: position 325,696 of record CAWHIL010000002.1, on the reverse strand, counting down.
CGATTGCGCTCTCGGGCGTCGCGGGGTTCAAGGCCACGCCCGCCTTCTTGCCGAGCTCGCGGATCGCGTGCAGGGCGCGGTCGAGATGATGGGTCGCCTCGGCGTGGACGGTGATGCGGTCGGCGCCGGCTTTCGCGAAGGCTTCGAGATAGGGCTCGGGGGGCTCGATCATCAGGTGGCAGTCGAACGGCTTCTGGCTGTGTGGGCGGAGCGCCGCGACGACCGGCGGCCCGAACGTGATGTTGGGCACGAAATGGCCGTCCATCACGTCGAGGTGGATCCAGTCGGCCCCGGCGGCGTCGATGTCACGCACGGCTTCGGCGAGCCGGGAGAAGTCGGCGGACAGGATCGAGGGCGCGATCAGCGTCGCCCGGTTGGAAGCGCTCATGGTGGGTCCCTCATCGCTCCTCGCCATTGTCGCCGACGGGCCGTCCGTTGCAAGCCTCGAAGCGGCCAAGGCCGATTGACCCGGTCGCCGAGGGTCGCCAATCCCACCCGCTCCCGGCGCTTTTCAAGGACTTGCGGCGCCAGACGCAACCCGGCCGCGCCGGCCCGAGCCGGCTGGCCACGCGAGGTGAACGAGTGTTCACTTCGCGGCGATCTTCAACCCGCGTCCGTGACGGGGCCCCCAATTCAGGGACCGAGCCGCTTCTCGAACCAGCGGTGCGCGTAGGGGTTGTCGTTGAAGCGCACGACGTCGCGGTAGCCTTCCTTCAGGTAAAAGGCATGCGCTTCGGTCAGCGCCTTGTTGGTGTCGAGGCGCAGAACGCGGAAGCCCATGGGCGCGGCCTCCGCTTCGAGCCGTCGCAGCATCAGGCGCGCGACGCCGAGGCCGCGCGCGGCGGGCGCCGTCCACACCCGCTTGATCTCGCCGGTCGCATCCTCGATCCGCTTGAGCGCCCCGCATCCGACGGGCGCGCCCCGGAGCCGCGCCAGCACCAGGAGACCGGAGGGCGGCTTCAGGTCCTCGACCGGCGCCGAACGGTCGCGCGCCGGGTCGTAGCCGCTCTCGAAGCGTTCGCTGAGTTCGCGGAAATAGGCGTCGAGGCAGGCGCGCGCCGCCGCGCTGTTCGGCGGCTCGACGGCGACGGTAATCGCCGCCGCGTCGATGAGACGCCCGACCTCGCCCATCGCCGCGACGAGGCGGGCGCGCCGGTCCTCGTCGAGGGGGCTGAGCATCGAGGCCGCGAGCAGGTCGGACAGCGTGTCGTAGGCTGCGACCTCGGCGCGCCCCTTCCGGGTCAGCGTCAGGCGGCGCCGGCGCGCGTCCGACGCATCGGGATCGACTTCGATCAGGGCCTGACGTTCGAGCGAGCGCAGGAGACGGCTGAAATAGCCGGAATCGAGCCCGAGACGGGCGCGTAAGGCCCGCGCCTCCGCTCCCCCGGCGCCGATCTCGAACAGCACGCGGGCTTCGCCGAGCGGGCGCCCGCGCTGAAGATAGCTCGTCTCGAGCGCGCCGATGGTCTGGCTTATCGAGCGGTTGAAGCGGCGGACCTCGGCGACCTGCCTGTCATCCATTCTCTGACTATAGTCAGATATCCATGCGGCGCCAATCCCGCGTCACGCCATGAGCCTTGCGCCGGCGCTGCCGATCCTGCGATGTTGAGCTCTGGAGATCTTGTCCGAAAATGAAGTCAGTCACGGCCCTTTTGCGGGATGATTCGCGTGGCCGAACGAAGGCGCGGGCCACCGCCCTCATCGGAACCCTCGCCGCCGTGAACCTGGCGGTCTGGGCCTGCGCCTTCATCGTCTTCCGCGGCTATCCGCTGCTCATCGGGACGGCGGCGCTCGCCTACAGCTTCGGCCTCAGGCACGCCTTCGACGCCGACCACATCGCCGCGATCGACAACGTCACCCGCAAGCTCATGCAGGACGGCAGGCGGCCGGTCGGCGTCGGCTTCTTCTTCTCTCTCGGCCATTCGACGATCGTGATCGCGCTCTCCGTCGCGATCGCCGTGTTCTCGACGGCGCTGCAGAACCGGTTCGACGCCTTCAAGGACGTCGGCGCGGTCGCGGGCACGCTCGTCTCGGCCGCCTTCCTGTTCGTGATCGGGATCGCCAACCTCTTCGTTCTCTTTTCGACCTGGGCCGCCTTCCAGCGCGTGCGCGCGGGGACGGCGAACGCGGCCGACGTCGACCCGGCGCTCGGCGGCGGCTTCATGGCGCGGATGTTCGGGCGGATGTTCAGGACGGTCGAGCGCAGCTCGGCCATGTATCCGATCGGCGTCCTCTTCGGCCTCGGCTTCGACACGGCGACGGAAGTGGGCCTCCTCGGCATCTCGGCGAGCGAGGCCGCGCAAGGACTGCCGATCTGGTCGATCCTCATCTTTCCGGCGCTCTTCACCGCCGGCATGACGCTCCTCGACACCGCCGACAGCGTCCTCATGCTCGGCGCCTACGGCTGGGCGTTCATCAAGCCGCAGCGCAAGCTCTTCTATAACCTGGCCATTACCGCGACCTCGATCGTCGTCGCGTTCCTGGTCGGCGGCCTCGAAGTGCTGAACCTCGTCGGCGACGAGCTTGGACTCACCGGCGGCGGCGGCTTCTGGGGCGGGGTCGGGGCGATCAACGACAATTTCGGCGCGCTCGGCTTGATCCTCGTTGGCGTCTTTGCGCTCGCGTGGCTCATCTCCTGGGCCGTCTATCGCTTCGCCGGTTATGACGAACTGGAGGCGGCGAAGTAGCCCGCGCGGCATCCGATGCACGAACTGTCGCTGACCGAGAGCATTGTCGAGATCGCGGCCGAGACGGCGAAGCGCGAAGGCGCGTCAAGAGTCCGGCGCGTCTTCGTCGACATCGGGACTTTGAGCCATGTCGAGCCGGAGGCGCTCCACTTCTGCTTCGAGGCCGTCTCCGCGGGCACGATCGTCGAGGGCGCGCGCCTCGAGATCGCGCGCGTGCCCGGAGAGGGGCGGTGCGCGGACTGCGGCAAGACCGTGGCCCTCGCCGAACGCTTCGCGCCATGCCCCGAATGTGGCGGATTTCATGTGCAGATGACGGCCGGAGACGAGATGCGGGTGAGGGAGATCGAGGTCGAGTAGCGGCGACCTTCTCGCTCACGTTCAGGCCAATCAGGGAGCGCGCATTTGGCGAAGGCTGCAACCAACCCCGACGTCGATTTCTTCTTCGTCAAGGCCGACAAGTGGCGCGAGGCGTTCGAGGCGCTGCGCGCTCTCCTGCTGGGCTGCGGCCTTGACGAAAGCCTGAAGTGGGGCGTGCCCTGCTACGCGTTGGAAGGCAAGAACGTCGTCCTGATGCACGGCTTCAAGGACTATTGCGCGCTTCTCTTCTTCAAGGGTGCGCTCATCGAAGACCCGGCCGGCGTGCTCGTCCAGCAGACGAAGAACGTGCAGGCCGGGCGGCAGGTCCGCATCACGAGCGCGGGCGAAGTCAGGAAGCTCGCTCCGGTGCTGAAGGATTACGTGCGGAAAGCGATCGAACTCGAGAAGTCGGGCGCCAAGGTCAGCTTCAAGACGACCGCCGAGTTCGACGCGCCGGAGGAATTCCGGCTGAGGCTCGCGCGGGACGCGGCGCTGAAGGACGCCTTCGAGGCGCTGACGCCGGGGCGGAGACGCGCCTACCTGCTGCACTTTGCCGGGGCGAAGCAGGCGACGACGCGCGAGGCGAGGATCGAGAAAGCTGCGCCGAAAATCCTCGGCGGAAAGGGGCTCGACGATTAGGCGGCGGCGCGCTGGAGCGCGCGGTCGCTGACCAGGTCGCTGACCGCGCCGGCGGGCGCGCCCGCCTCGCCTTTCAGGAGGCGCTGCGGTCGTGCGCTTTCCCCCTCGCCCCGCCGCATGCGGGGAGAGGGCAGGGGTGAGGGGCGAGGGGATTGGCCGCTCACCCGGCCCCTCATCCTAGCCTTCTCCCCGCAAGTGGCGGGGAGAAGGGACCCATCGGCGCGTTCCTCACCCGCCCTATGACGCCCTCACAAATCCGTCGTGTCGAGCGGGGGCGTGAGGAATTGCGCGGCGGACGTCAGGTTCTTGCGGCTCTTGGCGATCTCGCGCCGGGCGATCGTGCGCAGGTGCACTTCGTCCGGCCCGTCGGCGAAGCGGAGCGCCCGGCCCCAGGTCCAGAGGTCGGCGAGCGGCGTGTCGGGCGAGAGGCCCATGGCGCCAAACGTCTGCATGGCGCGGTCGAGGATGGTCGTCTGCATGCGCGGCGCGACCGCCTTGATCATCGAGATCTCGTTCGCCGCGGCTTTCGCCCCGAGCGCGTCGATCATCCAGGCGGTCTTCAGCGTCAGCAGGCGCGCCTGCTCGATCTCGCAGCGCGAGAGGGCGATCCATTCCGCGACCGGCCCGTGCTCGTGCAGGTATTTGCCGAACGTCTTGCGCTCCTGGGCGCGCTCCGTCATCAGTTCGAGCGCCAGTTCGCACTGGCCGATGGTGCGCATGCAATGATGGATGCGCCCCGGCCCGAGGCGCGCCTGCGCCAGCGCAAAGCCCGCGCCCTGATCGCCGAGCAGATTGCTCCTCGGCACGCGTACGTTGCGGAACACCATCTCGCAATGGCCGTCGAGCGACAGATGGTTCATGACGCTGATGTTGCGCACGACCTTGACGCCGGGCGTGTCCATCGGAACGAGGACCATGCTCTGGCGCCGGTGCGGATCGGCGTCGGGGTTGGTGATTCCCATCACGATCGCGATCCGGCAATGCGGGTTCGCGGCGCCGGTGATGAACCATTTGCGCCCGTTGATGATGAACGAGTCGCCGTCGGTGTCGATCCGTGTCGAGATGTTGGTCGCGTCCGACGAGGACGAGTCGGGCTCGGTCATGGCGAAGCACGAACGGATCTCGCCCTCGAGCAGGGGACGGAGCCAGCGCGCGTTCTGCTCGGGCGTGGCGAAGAGATGCAGAAGCTCCATGTTGCCGGTGTCGGGCGCCGAGCAGTTGAAGACTTCCGAGGCCCACATGAGGCGGCCCATGATCTCGGCGAGGGGCGCATATTCGAGGTTCGTCAGCCGCGTTCCCGGCTCGTCGGGCTTCAAGCCCGGCAGGAACAGGTTCCAAAGGCCGTCGGACTTGGCGAGCGCCTTCAGTTCCTCGACGACCGGGGGCGGGTTCATCGCCGCCGCCGCCTCGCGCCGCCATCGGGCGGCGTTCGGGATGACGTAGCGGTCCATGAAGTCGCCGACGCGCGCGCGCATCTCCTCGACCTTGGGCGAATATTGGAAATCCATGGGCGCGGGTCCTCCCTGTCCCGTTTCGGCCAAACGTGCGAGAAAATCAAAGCGGCTTGACGTCGCGGGCTGGACATACTGCGCTCCCTCGTCCTGAGGAGCGGCGCCACAAGGCGGCGCGTCTCGAAGGACCGGGCGCGCTGGTTCGTCCTTCGAGACGCCCGCTGTCGCGGGCTCCTCAGGACGAGGGTGGTGTTTGGGAGCGGCGGCATGGAATCATCGGGAGGAAGCGCTTTGACCAAACTGTTCGATCTCACCGGCCGCGTCGCCATCGTCACGGGGTCGTCGCGGGGCATCGGCCGGGCGATCGCCGAAGCGCTCGCCGCCCACGGCGCGAGCGTCGTCGTCTCGTCGCGCAAGGCCGAAGCCTGCGCCGAGACGGTTCAATGGATCAACGGGACTGAGAACCGCGAGGCGGCGGTCTCGATCCCGGCCAACATCTCCTCGAAGGACGATCTGCGCCATCTCGCCGACGAGACGACGCGGCGCTTCGGGCGCATCGACGTCGTCGTCTGCAACGCCGCGTCCAATCCGTATTTCGGACCGATGGGCGGCATTTCCGACGACCAGTTCCGCAAGATCCTCGACAACAATGTGCTCGCCAATCACTGGCTGATCCAGATGGCGGCGCCCGGCATGATCGAGCGCCGCGACGGGTCGATCGTGATCGTCTCGTCGATCGGCGGCCTGAAAGGTTCGCCGATGCTCGGCGCCTATAACGTCTCCAAGGCCGCCGACTTCCAGCTGGCGCGCAATCTCGCGGTCGAATGGGGCCCGCACAACGTCCGCGTCAACTGCATCGCGCCGGGCCTTGTCCGCACCGATTTCGCCCGCGCGCTGTGGGAGAACCCCGCGACGCTCAAGGCCGCGACGGCGACGACGCCGCTGCGGCGCATCGGCGAGCCGACCGAAATTGCGGGCGCCGCGGTCTATCTCGCCTCGCACGCGAGCGCCTTCATGACCGGGCAGACGATCGTCGTCGACGGCGGGGCGACCATCGCCGTATGAGGCTGAGGCCTCGGCGCTTTCGCCTCAACGGCGCCTGGACGATGGCGCGCTTGTCCGCCGCCGCCTTTGCGGCCGCCTGGTTCGCGATCGCCGCCGGCGCGCCGCGCGCCGATGCGGATTGCCTCGATGAGCGCGTCCCTCTCGATCTCTCGGTCGGGGGCACGCCCTTTGCGGCGCTCGACGTCGGCGGGCAGCGCGGCCTTTTCCTGATCGACACGGGCGCCACGCGGAGCGCGGTCGACGCCAGGCGTTACCGCCTCGCGCCGGGCGCTGACGCGGTTCTCGACGCGCGCCTCTGCGGCGCCGCGCCGGCGACGTTTCGCGCCGAGGAGATGTCGGAATACCGCGCCCCGCCCGGCGGCCAGGCGGGGCGCATCGGCATGGACATGCTGGGTCCGCTGAGGCTCGAAATTGCCGCGGGCGGCCCTTCGCCGTCGCTGACGCTCAGTTCGACGCCCTTCGACCGGAACGCGCTGGCGGCGGCCGGCTTCGTCGAGATCGACCGCGCGCGGGACGCCGGCGCCGTCACGCCGACAGTCGGCCTCGCCATCGGCGCGGTTACCTTTCCGGCGCAACTCGACACAGGGTTCAACGACAGCGTCACGCCGGGGGTCGTTCAGGGGAACGCCGCCCTTCTCGGCGCGCTGCGTGAAGCGGGCGTGGCGATGGCGCCGGCGCCCGGGGCGGCCACGTTCGGCTGCTCGGGTCTTCGCACCTATCCGCGCTGGCGGATCGAAACGGCCGAACTTGCGCTCATCGGGACAAACGGCGCCCGTGTCGCCGCCTATTCTCTGCCGCTTATCGAAGTCAAGGACGACGCCGCCTGCGGCGGCATCGCGGCCTCATCCACGCCCTTCGCGCAGATCGGCGCCTCCTGGCTCGGCCGCTGGCGTAACGTCGCGATCGACGGGCCGAGCGGCGCCGTGTGGATTTCCGACCCTGCCGGGAGATGAAATCTCCGGCCCACGCTAGATGTGATACATCGCCGCGAGTTCGGGGGGATTCGAGAGCGCGCGCAGTTCGGCGAGCGTGCGGTTGTCGAGCACGCCGGCGATGGCGTTGCGCGCCTCCACCATGATCCGCCGCACCGGGCAGGTCGCGAGGTCGTCGCAGTCGTCGCAAGGCCGGAAGGCCGTGACCGAGGCGCAGGGGATCGGCGCGAGCGGTCCGTCGAGCACCCGGACGATCGCGCCGACCCGGATCTCGTAGGCCGGACGCGCCAGCGCGTAGCCGCCGCCCTTGCCCTTCTTCGAGTAGACGAGACCCGCGTGGCGAAGCTCGGTCAGGATGTGATCGAGGAATTTCTTCGAAATGGAATTGGTCTCGGCGATGTCGGCGACCTGGGCGAGCGCGCCGGGAGGTATCCCGGCGAGATGGACCATCGCCTTGAGGCCGTATTTGCCCTTGTTCGTCAGCACGCGTCGCCCCTGAGCCGAATCGCCGCTCGGCCTTTTGCAGGTCGAGGCCGGCGTCGAAGGCAAGAACGCTGCTTCCGCTGAAAAGTCCAGTCAATCGATGCGTTCAGGGGAGTTCAGGCGGAAATATCACCGTTTCGCCTGGGGCTTGCCTGTCACACCGTTACGTCGCCGCCGTGCATCCGCCATTGCGACATGCCGCCGGGGAAGTGCTTGACGTCCACCCGTCCAGAGGCGCGCACGCGCTGAAGCGCGTTCCTCGACCGTCCGCCGGCCTGACAGATCAGCGCCACCGGCTGGCCGGCCGGCAATGCGCCGGGATCGAATTGGGACAGCGGCAGGTTGACGGCGCCGGGAATGTGCCCCGCGGCGAACTCGTGCGGCTCGCGCACATCCACCACCGCCGCCTCGCCCTCGTTCACCACTTTGGCGAAGTCTTCGAGGCTGAGGTCGTCTGGATCGGACTTCGAGAACAGTGATTTGAACATGGGCGCTCCGTCGATCTATGCGGCGTCGGCGCTGCTCCGCGCGGCGGCGAACTGAGTGTAGGCGCCAAGCGCGTGGCTTGCATACATCGCGGACGGGCCCGCCCCCATGTAGATCGCCATGCCGAGCGTTTCGAGGACCTCCTCGCGCGAAGCCCCGTGATCGACGGCCGCCTTGACGTGAAAGGCGATGCAGTCGTCGCAGCGCGACGCGACCGAAATGCCGAGCGCGATGAGCTCCTTCGTCTTCGGATCGAGCGCCCCTTGAGCGAGCGCCGCCTGCGCAAGAGAGGAAAAGGCCTTCATCACGTCCGGCGCGCCGCCGCGAAGATTGCGAAGCTCGGAGCTCAGCGTGCGCGCGAGGTCCGGCCAATTCGTCGTTTCCATGGGTCTCGTTTCCTTTCGATTGGATTGGCGGTCCTCACTCGAAGGCGCAGCCCGACCGGACGCCCATCCGCTTGAAGATCACGGCCGCGGGACAAAATCCGGTGATCGACGCCTGAATGAGATTGGCTCCTGCGAATGCGGTCAGCCACAGCCACATGGGGCTGACGGACTCAGCGAGGGCGAGGCTGAGAAGGATCACGAACCCTGCGAAGGCCATCACCGAGCGATCGAGCGTCATGTCCGTTTCCTCCTTGGTAGCGATTGCGTTTGAAACCTTGGGCCAACTGCATACTTGTCAAATTAAGATATTTGAATATAACAGTCAATAGTCGCCGCGATGGAACTCGAATATGCGCTTCGCACTCTGTCTGACCGCCGCTTTGGCGGCATCGCCGGCCGTCGCCGAAACCCTGGTCGTTCGCCAGACCAAGGCGCCGGACGAGAAGGCGATCGTCGCGACAGTCGAACCTGTGCACGAACTGACGGCGCGGGCGCGCATCGGCGGAACGATTGCGTCGCTATCCGTCAAGGAGGGCGACCGCGTCGAAGCCGGCGCCGAGATCGCGGTCGTCGCCGACGAGAAACTCGTTCTTGAGCGCCAGGCGCTCGAATCCCGCATCGAGTCGCAGCAGTCGCAGCGCGACAAGGCGAAGGGCGATTTCGATCGCGCTGGCGAGCTCATGAAGCGCGGCGTCGGCACGCAGGTGCAGGTGGACGCGACGAAAACCGCGCTCGACGTCGCCGACCGTACGCTCGAGGCGATGCAGACCGACCGCGATGTCCTTCTGCAGCAGATGAAGGAGGGGGCCGTGCTGGCGCCCGGCGCCGGACGTGTGCTGCGCGTCCCCGTCTCGGAAGGGTCGGTCGCGCTCCCAGGCGAGACGATCGCGACGATCGCCGAGGACAAATATATCCTTCGGTTGCAGCTTCCCGAACGCCATGCGCGCTTCATGCGGGCGGGCGATGTGGTGAAGATCGCGGCGCGCGGCGAAGCCGACGGCGGGGCGCTGAGCGAGGGCCGCATCCGCCTCGTCTATCCGGAGATCGAAGGCGGACGCGTCATCGCCGACGTCGAGGCGCCGGGGGTCGGCGACTATTTCGTTGGGGAGCGGACCCGGGTCTATGTCGCGACCGGCGAGCGGAACGCGATCTTCGTCCCGCGCGCTTTCGTCTATCGGCGGGCGGGGGTCGATTTCGTCAAGCTCCGGAGCGGCGCCGAAGTCGTCGTGCAACTCGGCTCGGGCGACGACAAGTCGGTCGAGATACTCGCCGGTCTCAGGGACGGCGACGAAATCGCAACGCCATGAAGCTCGGTCTTTCCGGGGTTCTCACCCGAACCTTCATCAATTCGCCGTTGACGCCGCTTCTCCTGCTCGCGGCGCTGGTCGCGGGCGTGATCGCTCTCGTCTCGCTGCCGCGCGAGGAGGAACCGCAGATCAGCGTGCCGATGGTCGACATCGTCGTGCAGGCCAACGGCTACAAGGCGGATCAGGCGGTCGAGCTCGTCACGCGTCCGCTCGAGGACATCATCAAGGGCATCGACGGCGTCGAGCATGTCTATTCGCAGACCAACGACGACCGGGTCGTCGTGACGGCGCGCTTTCTCGTCGGAACCGACCAGGATGCGGCGACCCTCAGGGTGCACGAGAAGATCCGGGCGAATATCGGCGATCTTCCCAAGGGCATTCCTGAGCCGCTGATCGTCGGACGCGGCGTCAATGACGTCGCCATCGTGACGCTGACCCTGTCGGCGTCTCCCGGCGAGGCGGACAGATGGTCCGACAACGGCCTCTTTCTGGTGGCGGAGGAGCTGAGCCACGAGCTTGCGAAAGTCGATAACGTCGGCGCGGCCTATATCGTCGGCGGAGCCCCGAGCCAGATTCGGGTCGAGCCGGACCCCGAACGGCTGGCCGTGTTCGGCGTCACGCTCAATCAGCTCATCGACAAGATCGCCAACGCCAACCGCTCGTTCGAGGTCGGGACGTTCCGCGACGGCGGCAGGACGCTGCCGGTGCTCGCCGGCCAGACGCTTCAGGGCGCGCCGGACGTTGAACTCATGCTGCTCACCACCCGCGACGGGAGGCCCGTTTACGTCAAGGACGTGGCGGACGTCGTGGTCGGCGCGGCGGAGCCCGAGCATCGCGCCTGGACGATCACGAAAGCCGCGAGCGGCGAACTCGTGCGCCGGCCCGCGGTCACGCTCGCCATCGCAAAGCGCAAAGGGGCCAACGCCGTGACCGTCGCCGACGACGTGCTCCGGCGCCTCGAAATCGTGCGCGGCCGTGTGATCCCGGCCGGCGTCGAGATCGCCGTCACTCGCAACTATGGGGAAACCGCGACCGAGAAGGCGAACGAACTCCTCTTCCATCTCGGCCTTGCGACGCTCTCGATCGTCGTCCTGATCGCGGTCGCGATCGGCTGGCGCGAAGGCATCGTGGTCATGATCGTCATTCCGACGACGATCCTGCTCACCCTCTTCGCCTCCTGGCTCATGGGCTATACCATCAATCGCGTCAGCCTTTTCGCACTGATTTTTTCGCTCGGCATCCTCGTCGACGACGCGATCGTCGTGGTCGAGAACATCGCCCGCCACTGGGGTATGCCGGGCAAGCGCGATCCGGCGCAAGCTGCGGTCGAAGCCGTGGCGGAGGTCGGCAATCCGACCATCGTGGCGACGCTGACGATCGTGGCGGCGCTGCTGCCGATGATGTTCGTGAGCGGCATGATGGGCCCCTACATGAGCCCGATTCCGGCGAACGCCTCGATCGCCATGCTCTTCTCGTTCTTCGTCGCCGTGACGGTGACGCCGTGGCTCCTCCTGCGCTTTGCGGGACGCAAAGCGGGGGCTGGCGGCGCTGAGGGCCACGGCGGGGTGGGCGCCATGGGCCGGTTCTATGCGGCCCTCGCCACGCCGCTGCTCAAGGGGCGGCGGCGCTCGCAGATCTTCCTGATCGCGGTCGGCCTCGCCACGGTCGGCGCCTGCGCTCTCTTCGCCACCAAGGACGTGCGGGTCAAGCTCCTGCCGTTCGACAACAAGTCGGAGATCCAGGTCGTCCTCGACCTGCCCCATGGCGCGAGCCTCGAGGACACCGACCGGATGCTGATGGCGGCGGCGGAGCGCCTCAAGGATCTGCCCGAGCTCGTCTCGATCCAAGCCTATTCCGGGACCGCCGCGCCGTTCAACTTCAACGGCCTCGTGCGCCACTATTATCTGCGCGCAAATCCGGAGCAGGGCGATCTGGCGATCAATCTTCTCGACAAGGGAAAGCGCAGCCGGCCGAGCCACGCGATCGCGCTCGACATTCGAAATCGACTGGCTGGCCTCTCGCTGCCGGAAGGGTCGGCGCTCAAGGTCGTCGAGGTTCCGCCGGGGCCGCCCGTGCTTTCGACCGTGCTCGCGGAAATTTATGGCCCGGACGCGGAAAGCCGCCGCGCCCTCGCCGCCAAGGTCAGGAAGGCGTTCGAGTCGGTCGACTTCGTCGTCGACACGGACGACAGCTTCGGCAGGCCGTCAGACCGCCTGCGTTTCGCCGTCGACCAGGAGGCGGCCGAATTCCACGGCGTCGAGCAGCAGGCGATCTACGACACGATCGGGGCGCTGATCGGCGGCGTGAAGGTCGGCTACTCCCAGCGCGGCGAGGGCCTGAAGCCGATCGCCATCAGCGTGATGCTGCCGAAGAGCGCGCGCACCCTCGACGAGCGGATCCTCTCGACGCCCCTGCCGGCGGGCGGCACGGTGCGTCAGGGCGCCAACGTCGAACTCGGCGATGTCGTCAAGGTCGAGCGCGAGCGCGCTTCCTATCCGATCTTCCGCCACAATGGCCGCTTCGCCGAAATGGTGACCGCCGACGTCGCCGGCCGCTTCGAGGCGCCTGTCTACGGGATGCTCGCCGTCGAGGACGCGATCGGCAAGATGGATTGGGGGAAGGACGGCGCGCCGGCGATCAAGTACCACGGGCAGCCGATCGACGACGCAAAGCCCACGCTGCTCTGGGACGGCGAGTGGGAAGTGACCTATGTCACGTTCCGCGACATGGGCGCGGCGTTCATGGTGGCGATCCTCGCCATCTATCTCCTGGTCGTGGCGCAGTTCGGCTCGTTCCTGCTGCCGCTCGTGATCCTGGTTCCGGTGCCGCTGACCCTGATCGGCATCGTCTTCGGTCATTGGCTGCTGAACGCCGCCTTCACCGCGACCTCGATGATCGGCTTCATCGCCCTCGCCGGGATCATCGTGCGCAATTCGATCCTGCTCGTGGATTTCATCCGCAACCGTCGGGCGGACGCCGACGTTCCGCTGCGCAAGGCGCTGATCGAGGCGGGGGCGACGCGTTTCAAGCCGATCGTGCTGACGGCGGCCGCCGCGATGATCGGGGCGGCCTTCATCCTCACCGACCCGATCTTCCAGGGGCTGGCGATTTCGCTCGTCTTCGGCCTCGCCTCGTCGACCGCGCTGACCGTGCTCGTCATCCCGGCGATCTATGTGTGGCTGCGGGACGACGGGCGCCCGCTCAGGGAGGGCTCGCGGCCGTCAGCGGGCGACGCCGGAGGGGCGAATGGAGGCTGACGGCGCCGTCCGCCTCGCGTTCAGGGCCGGAGGGCGGCCGGTCCGTTTCAAGGCTGGCGACAGGCTCTTCGCGCCGGGAGACGTGCCGGGCGCCTGGGTCGCGATCGAACGCGGCCGGGTCCGGGTGAGCCTGCTGAGCCCGTCGGGCCGCGAACTGACGCTCTATCGCCTTGGCGACGGCAACTCCTGCCTGCTCACGACCTCGGCGCTGATCGGCGACGAGCCTCTGCCGGCCGAGGGCGTGGCGGAGACCGACGTCGAGGCCCGGATCGTGCCGAGAGCGACGTTCGAGCGGTTGATCGCGGACGACCCCGCCTTCCGCCGCGACGTGCTGCGCGCCTATGCGAGCCGCGTCGCCGACCTTGTCGTGACGATGCAGGACGTGCTGTTCCGCGGCGTCCCCGAACGGCTCGCGCGCGCGCTCCTGGAGCGCGAACGCGACGCAGTCGTTGAGACGACCCATCAGGCGCTGGCGGCCGAACTCGGCAGCGCCCGCGAGGTCGTGAGCCGGCTGCTTCAACGGTTCGAGCGCGATGGCCTCATCGCGAGCGAGCGCGGCCGCATCGTTCTTCGCGACGCCGGTGCGCTGCGGCGGATGGCCGCGGCCGATTTGTGACGAAGTCACCGACCGGGGAGCGAAGAACGGGCAGGCTCGCCCCGCTTCGAACCTCAAGTCAGGAGACGCCTCATGTCTGCAAACGTCGGTTTCGCGGACCGCATCGTCCGCATCGTCCTCGGCATCGCGCTGCTCGCCTTCGCCCTCGGTCTCATTGCGCCAGCAACCGGCTTCAACTGGATCGGCTGGATCGGCCTTGTGCCGCTCGCAACCGCGCTCGTTGGAAGCTGTCCGCTGTACAGCGTGCTCCGCCTGTCAACTCGCGGCTGAGCGGAACCTGCGCAACGTGCGAGGCAGGCGCCTAGGGCTTGCCGCAGAAGGTGGTGTAGAGGACGGCGATCACGGCGCGGACCTTGTCGTCGGCGATGCTGTAGTGGATGGTCTTTCCGTCCCTGTTCGCGGCGACGAGGCCTTCGAGCCGCAGCCGCGCCAACTGCTGCGACACGGTCGATTGCCGGAGCGACAGCGACTCCTCGAGCTCGCCGACCGACTTTTCGCCGTCGAGCAGGTTGCAGAGGATCATGAGGCGGGATTGGTGGGCGAGCGCCTTGAGGAATTCGCTCGCTTCCTGGGCGTTGTCGGCCATGCGGCCGACCTTCACCGCGTCCCGGGGCAGGGCCTTTTTCGCGAGCGGCATGACGTTCGACTCATCAACTTCAAACCTTCGAATATATATATATCCGTCCTGCCGGTTCGCCAAATCGCAACGTCCGCGCCGCCTCGCCGGGGCGCGCGCCGAGCCAGATCCTCCGCCGCCTGAGGAGAGCGGGCGGCGGAGGATCCTCGCCGCTAGCTAATGGCTATGGCGCGGCGACCTCGTCGACTTTGATCTCCTTGAGCTTCTCGATGCCGAGCATGTTGAGGGCGATCAACTCGTAGAAGGGCTCGCTCTCGCCTTTTCGCATCTTGCGCAGGAAGTACTTCTCGAAGCCGATCTTGGCGGCGTGGACCCACTTGCCCGACGACGACCAGTTGACGTTGCGGGGCGGAATCTGCGGCTGGGCGACGAAGGCGATGCCGCTGTCGCCGAAGTCGGCGAGGCAGACGGCGTTCCAGGTTCCCTGGAATTTCGGCTTTCCACCGCGCAGAATTTCGCCGAGGTTGCGCGCCGTCGCCGTCACCATCGATTCGATCATGAAGCCCGTCTTCGGCACGCCGCAGGGAACCGGCGTCGGGCCGACGGGGGGAATGGCGACGCAGACGCCGACCGAGAAAACATTCGGGAAGGTCGGATTCTGCTGATGCTTGTCGACGATGACGAAGCCGCGCGGATTGACGAGGCCATCGAGGCCGCGCAAGGGGGCAATTCCGCGGAAGGCCGGCAGGATCATCGAGAAGCCGAACGGCAGCTCCCGGGTCGCCTTCACGGAGCCGTCGTCAGCGACCTCCTCGACGGTCATCTTGCCGTCCTCGACCTTCTTGATCCGGGCGCTCGTGATCCATTTGATGTGATGCTCGCGCAACTCGCCTTCCAGGAGGCCCTTGGTGTCGCCGACGCCGTCGAGGCCGAGATGGCCGATGTAGGGCTCGGCGGTGACGAAGGTCATAGGCACCCGGTCGCGGATCTTGCGTCGGCGCAGCTCCGTCTCGAGGATGAACATGAACTCGTAGGCCGGGCCGAAGCAGGAGGCGCCCTGCGCCGCGCCGATCACGATCGGGCCCGGATTCCGGCAAAAGGCCTCGAACCGCGCGGCGGCCTTCTCGGCGTGGTCGATGTGGCAGATCGATGCGGTGAACCCGTCGGGGCCGAGACCCTCGATCTCGTCGAAGGCGAGCTCGGGCCCGGTCGCGACGATGAGGTAGTCGTACTTGATCTTCGATCCGTCGGCGGTCTCGAGCGTATTGTCGCTGGGTGAGAGCTTCGTCACCGGGCTCGGCCGGAAGGCGACGCCGCGCTTGGCGAACGCCGGCGCGAGGTCGACCTGAAGCGCCTCGCGTTTCCTCCAGCCCACCGGCACCCAGGGGTTCGAAGGGACGAAGTGGTACAGCGGGTCCTTGGTGACGACTGTCAGCCGGTCTTCCCGCCGCATCTGCGCTTTCATCTCGTAGGCCATGAGCGCGCCGCTGAGGCCCGCGCCCATGATGACAATCTCGGCCATTCGCCAATCCTCCCCGTCCAGCCCTTCTGGCGGGCCGGCTGCAAACAAAATATTCTAATATCATAATGTGTCAACGATAAAAGCGTCGCGTTCGACGCGCCGCCGCCACCCTCCAGCGCCTGCAGCCGGCGCGGGGCGTCGCCTTGACCGGCGGTTATGTCTATGCTTAATAAACCTCAAGACGCCTGCGCGCCGCCGCAGGAAGGGAAAAGAAGCGCTTTGCCGCGCCCCAAATCTGGGATGAGATGCGTGGCGGAAAATGCAACCGGAGGGATCACCATGAACGACTTCGAAGGCTTTGCGCTGTCGCGACGAGCGGCGTTGAAACTGACCCTTGGCGGAGCGGCGTCGGCGGCCCTCCTGGCGAGCGCCGGTCAGGCTTTCGCCGAGGACACGCTGGCGGCGATCAAGGCCAAGGGCGAACTGGTGGCGGCGACGGAGATGCAGTTCCCGCCCTTCGACATCTCCGACAACGGAACCTACAAGGGCGTCGACCGCGAGCTCATCGACGCCGTCGGCAAGGAGATGGGCGTCAAGGTCACCTATCTCGACCTGCCCTGGACGAGCGTGCTTCCCGGTCTCGAGGCGAAGAAGTTCGACCTCGTCATCGCGCCGGTGACGATCACCAAGGAGCGCATGAAGCGCTACGCCTTCTCGGTGCCGATCGCCGACGCGACGGCGGCCCTCATGAAGCGCGCCGACGACAAGAGCATCATGAAGCCCGAGGACATCGCCGGCAAGACGGTCGGCGGCCAGAAGGGGACGTCGCAGCTCGCCCAGCTCAAGGAGTTCGCGGCGAAGCTCGGAAAGCCGGTCGAGGTCAAGGAATACGTCGACAACAACCAGTCCTACGCCGATCTCGCGGCCGGCCGCATCGACGCCGCCGTCAACTCTCTGCCGAACCTCGCCTACGCGGCGGCGCAGCGGTCTGACGCCTTCGCGGTGGTGACGCCGGCCTTCGGCCAGCCGACCTACTTCTCGTGGGTCGCCCGGCTCGACGACCAGCCGCTCATGGACGCGATCAACGCCGCGCTCGTCAAACTCGACGGCGACGGCACGATGGCGAAGATCCAGAAGGAGTGGTTCGGCCAGTCGATGGCGCTGCCGACGACGGTGCCTCAGCCGGCCATCTGACGCGGGCGTCGGCGGCGCCGTCATTGCGAGCCGAAGGCGAAGCAATCCATCGGCGCGAGGCGGAGCGGCGGCATGGATTGCTTCGCTCGTGCTCGCAATGACGGAAACCAGAGGCCTCATCTCAAATACCTGACGGCGTGCTGGAGGTAACCGCGGCGTTCGCCGCCTGCGTCCGGGCGAACCGGCAAAGTGAAACGGGCGACGAACCCGGATGCGTTTCTCGGTCATCCTTCACTCGTTCGGCTATCTGACTGAGGCCGCGGGCGTGACGGTCGCGCTGTCGCTCGCCGGCATCGCGCTCGGCTTCGTCTTCGGCACGCTCGTCTGCCTCGCGCGTCTCTCCGGCCGGCCGGCCCTCGAACGGCTTGGGGGCGCCTATGTCAGCGTCTTCCGCGGCGTGCCGCTGCTTGTCCTGCTGCTCTTCATCTACGACTTCCTCGCAACCGTCGGCCTCGACGTGCCGGCGCTGGTGGCGGCCATCGGGGGCTTGAGCCTGTCGTCCGGGGCCTATCAGGCGGAGATCCTCCGGGGGGCGCTGAACGCGGTTCCGCCCGGGCAGGGCGAGGCCGCGGTCGCGCTCGGATACGGCCCCTTCGACCGATGGCTGAGGATCCTTCTGCCGCAGGCCTTGCGCATCTCGATCCCGCCGCTGATCAACGAGTTCATCCTTCTCATCAAGGCCTCCTCGCTCGTTTCCGTCGTCGGCATCGCCGAACTGACGCGGGTCAGCATGAACATCGCCTCGATGACCTACCGCCCGCTCGAGGCGTATGTCGGCGGCGGCCTCTTCTATCTCGCGATCAACCTCACGCTGGCGGCCATGGGCTTCGTCGCCGAGCGGCGGCTGCTGGCTGGCGCGCGATGAGCCTCGACGTCTTCATCCGCTACCTGCCCTCGCTTCTCGGCGGGTTCGGCGTCACAATCCTCTGCTGGGCGGCGGGCAGCGCGCTCGGCCTTCTCCTCGGCTTCGCGGTCGCGCTCGGGAGGGAGGCGAAGAACCTGGCGCTGACGGCTGCCCTTCGGATCTATGTCGAGATCCTGCGCGGCACGCCGTTCCTGATGCAGCTCTTCATCCTCTACGCCGGCGGCCCGAGCATCGGCCTCAGACTCAGCGCGACCGCAGCCGGCGTCATCGGCCTCGGCATCTACTCGTCGGCCTATTATTCGGAGATCTTCCGCGGCGGTCTCGCCGCCGTCCCGCGCGGGCAGATCGAGGCGGCGATGAGCGTCGGCATGAGCCCCTTCGACATTCTCTTCCGCGTCCGCCTGCCGATTGCCCTCGTCGCCGCGGCGCCGCCGATCGTCAACACGCTGATCGTCATGTCGAAGGAGACGGTGGTGCTCTCGATCATCACGGTGCCCGAGCTCATGTACGAGATGCAGACCATGGCGGCGGAGACGTTCACCGCCTTCGACGCCATCTTCGCCATGGCGGTCTTCTACTGGCTCCTCGTCGAAACCGTGTCGCGCCTCGGCCGCCGGGTCGAAGCGCGGGCGACCGCCTTTCTCGCGAGAAGCTGAGATGAACCTAAGGATCGTCCTTGCGAGGAGCGGAGCGACGAAGCAATCGATAGCGCCGCCTCGACTCGATTGGCCTCTGGTTTGCTTCGCCCCGGATTTCCATCCGGGGGTCGCAATCACGGTTTTGCCCATGCGCGCGGACCCCTGCAAATGACCGTTCCAACCGTCTCCGTTCGCGCCCTCGTCAAGAGCTTCGGCCCGCATCAGGTGCTGCGCGGGGTGGACCTCGACGTCGCCGCCTCCGAGGTCGTGTGCGTGATCGGCCCGAGCGGCTCGGGCAAGAGCACGCTGCTCCGATGCGTCAATTTTCTCGAGCCCTACGACGAGGGCGAGGTGAGAATCGAGGGCGAACTGATCGGCTACGAGGCCGGCCGCGAGGGTGAACGCCGGCCGATGGCGCCGAAGCGCCTGCGCGAGATGCGGCGCGAGATCGGCATGGTGTTCCAGCATTTCAACCTCTGGCCGCACATGACCGCGCTCGACAATGTCGCCGAGCCGCTGCGCCGGGTGCGCGGCTTGAACGGCGGCGAGGCCGCCGACCGGGCGGCGGCGATGCTCAGGCGCGTCGGCCTCGCCGACAAGGCGTCCGTCCATCCTCAGCGCCTGTCGGGAGGCCAGCAGCAGCGCGTCGCCATCGCCCGCGCCCTCGCCATGCAGCCGCGGCTCATGCTGTTCGACGAGCCGACCTCGGCGCTCGACCCCGAACTCGTCGGCGAGGTTCTGGAGGTCATGCGGGCGCTCGCGGCGGAGGGCATGACCATGCTGATCGTCACCCACGAGATGGGCTTCGCCGCCCATGTCGCGAGCCGCATCGCCTTCATCGACGAAGGCCGGATCATCGATTCCGGCCCGCCGAAGCAGGTCTTCCACCACAGCCGCGAGCCGCGCGTGCGGCAGTTTTTGCAGACCTACCACGACCGCAACGCGTTCTGAGCGCCGATACACAACCCGGTTTCGAGCATTTTCAAGGACGTGCGCCAGAAAATGCGGGCGCTTCGCTTTTCGCTTCCGGCACGCGGACGAGAGAACGTGCAAAAACGTGGAACGGATCGTTTTTCGAAGGATCGCTTGCATCGCGTTTTGCGCCACCCGGTCCGACAGCCTGATGATTCAGAATAACATGAATCTAGATTCTGCAAAACAGAAATCAGAAACGGCAGCGGGATCAGGCCTGTAGAGGTGGCCCGCGAACGGGAAGCGGGGCCGGCCGGACTCGGCAGGCGGTCCGAAGATGGCTGGGTCGGGGCTCGCCGACAGCGAATATCCGGCGCGGGAACAGGGCGAGTTTACGCTCGTAACAGGGATAGTTTACGCGCGTAACAGGGAGGGTTTTTGTCGGAACAGGGAGGGTTTTCGCCGGAAGGGGCCCGTTCGCCGGAACGGGCGTCTCCGAGGCCTCCCGCAGCCCTCCCCCCATTGGATCAAAATCGCCGCCCGCTCTACGATCGGACGGGAAGGACAGGAAGCCCCATGAGAATTCTCGTTGTCGGCGCGGGCGCGGTCGGCGGATATTTCGGCGGGCGGCTGCTTCAGGCGGGGCGGGACGTGACGTTCCTCGTGCGCCCGGCCCGCGCCGCGCTCATCGCGAAGCATGGCCTTGCGATCCGGAGCCCGTTCGGCGAATTCGCTCACGCCGACCCGCCGCTCGTGACCGAGGATGCGATTCCCGGCGCTTACGATCTCGTCATTCTGAGCTGCAAGGCCTACGACCTCGACGCGGCGATACAATCTTTCGCCAAAGCCGTCGGGCCCGAAACCGCCATCCTGCCGCTGCTGAACGGCATGGGGCACATGCAGCGCCTCGCCGGGCGGTTCGGCGAGGACCGCGTTCTCGGCGGCCTCGCCGTGATCTCCTCGACGCTTCAGCCCGACGGCGCGATCCTGCATCTGAACCCGGTGCATGCGCTGACCTTCGGCGAACTCGACGGCGCCCGGACGCCGAGGATCGAGGCGATCGCCGCCGCGCTTCAGGGGGCCGGCTTCGACGCCAAACTGAGCGAAAATGTGCGGCAGGACATGTGGGAGAAGTGGGTGTTCATCGCGACCGCGGCGGGGATCACCTGCCTCATGCGCGGCTCGTTCGGCGACGTCGTCGCGGCCGGCGGGTCCGACCTCACCCGGGCGCTGCTCGCCGAATGCGCCGCCATCGCCGCGAGCGAAGGCTTTCCGCCTCGCGCGTCGTATCTCGATTCGATCCGCGCGACGCTGACCGCCGAGGGCTCGCCGGTCACGGCCTCGATGCTGCGGGACATCGAGAGCGGCGCCCGCGCGGAGGGCGACGCCATCTTCGGCGACCTCCTGCGGCGCGATCCGCGTCCGGACGATCGATCGCTGCTCCGGATCGCCTACGCCCACGTGAAGACCTACGAGGCGCGGAGGGCCCGAACCGAAGGGAGCGTCGGGTAGGGCAAAAACGGCGTTCACGGAACCGAAGCACGGGAACGGCGTTCGTTTCCCATGCTGGACGCCGCGATCCAAGTTTCCGTCGAAGTTTCCGAGCGCCCGACCCCGCCCCCGGCGCCGGGTCTGCGCTATGTCAGCGACGCGCGACCGGGCGTCCGGCGCCGGCGGGCGGGCAAGGGCTTCGTCTATCTGGACGCGACGGGGAAGCGGATCGCGGACGCGGCGACGCTCAAGCGCATCCGCGCGCTCGTCATCCCGCCGGCCTGGACGGATGTGTGGATCTGTCCGAGCGCCTCCGGCCACATCCAGGCGACCGGGCGCGACGCGAAGGGCCGCAAGCAGTACCGCTATCACGCCGACTTTCGCGAACACCGCGAGGGGGCGAAGTTCGAGCACATGCTGAGATTCGCCAAGGCGCTTCCGGTCATCCGCGCGACCGTCGCCGAGCACATGGCGCTGCGCGGCCTGACGCGACGAAAGGTTCTGGCGACCGTCGTGCATCTTCTCGAGACGACCCTCATCCGCGTCGGCAACGACGAATATGCGAAAGCGAACCAGAGTTTCGGGCTGACGACGCTTCGAGCCGATCATGTCGAGGTCGAGGGCGCGGAGGTCCGCTTCCGCTTCACCGGCAAGAGCGGCAAGCAATGGTCGCTTGCGATGCGCGACAGGCGGGTGGCGAAGATTCTCCGCGCCTGCCAGGAGCTGCCGGGGCAGGATCTGCTGCACTATCTCGACGACGACAGGGAATTGCGCGGCGTCTCGTCCGACGACGTCAACGACTATCTGCGCGAGATCGCCGGCTACGACGTCACCGCCAAGAATTTCCGCACCTGGGCGGGCACGGTCATGATGGCGCGGCGCCTGCATGAAGCGGGCGAGGCGGAGAGCGAACGGCAGGCGAAGACGGCGCTGCGCGCCGCGCTCGTCAGCGTCGCCGCCGTGCTCGGCAACACGCCGGCGGTCTGTCGCAAGTCCTATATCCACCCCGCCGTCACGGACGCCTGGCTCGCGCGGTCGTTCAGGCTCGAGATCGCGGATGGCGTGTCCGAGGGATTGCGGCCCGAGGAAGCGGCGCTGCTCGCGATGCTGAGCGCCCTCGAGGACGCGCCGCCGGCGCCGGCAAAAGCGAAGAGAAAGGCGCTCCGCGCGTCCCCTCGTTTGTCGCCTTCGGCGCCCCCTCATCCGTCGCCTTCGGCGACACCTTCCCCCTGAGGGGGAAGGGGGCGCGCCCCTCTCCCTCTGGGAGAGGGACAGGCGGCCGGAGGCCGCCAGGGTGAGGGCCTTGGGGGCGCTATCCGATCCCGGCGCGCTCGTTGAGCACAGGCGTCTGGCGCTGGTGCCAGACCGGATAGGCGGGCGTCGTTTCGCTCGCCTTGTCGAGCGCCGCGACCTGCTCGGGCGTCAGCGCCCAGCCGACCGCGCCGATGTTCTCAGTAAGCTGCCGCTCGTCGCGGGCGCCGATGATGACGCTCGCGACCGTCTTGCGGCGCAAGAGCCAGTTCAGCGCGATCTGCGGGATCGTCTTGCCCGTCTCCGCAGCGACCGCGTCGAGCGCGTCGACGATGGCGAAGAGGCGCCCCTCCTCGTAATGCGGCCCCGTGCCGGGGATCTCGTAGGCGCGCATGCCCGGCTTCGGCGGCTGGCCGCGGCGGATCTTGCCGGTGAGCTTGCCCCAGCCGAGCGGGCTCCAGATGAGCGCGCCGACCCCCTGATCGAGGCCGAGCGGCATCAATTCCCACTCGTAGTCGCGATTGAGCAGCGAGTAATAGGCCTGATGCGCGACATAGCGCGGATAGCCGTAGCGGTCGGCGACCGCGAGCGACTTCATGAGATGCCAGCCGGAGAAATTCGAGCAGCCGACGTAGCGGACCTTGCCCGTGCGCACGAGCTGATCGAGCGTGGCCAGCGTCTCCTCGACCGGCGTGTTAAAGTCCTGCGCGTGCAATTGCAGGATGTCGATGACCTCGACGCCGAGGCGCTTCAGCGATCCCTCGACCGCCTCGACGATATGCAGGCGCGACGAGCCATAGTCGTTTGCCCCGTCGCTCATCGGGAAGGTGGTCTTGGTGGAGATCAGGAGCCGGTTGCGCTTGCCCTTGATCGCTTCGCCGAGGATCGTTTCCGAGAGGCCGTTGGAATAGACGTCGGCCGTGTCGAAGAGGCTCACGCCATGTTCGAGGCAGAGGTCGATGAGACGCGACGCGCCGGCGGCGTCCGTCGATCCCCAGGCCTTGAAGAAGGCGTCGCCGCCGCCGAAGGTCGCGGCCCCGAAGCTGAGCGCGGGGACGCGCAATCCCGAATGGCCAAGCCGGTTGAAGTCCAATGGCGTTCTCCAAATTCTTGGGGGTGGGCGCCACGCCGCGCCGGCCGGTCGCCGCGACCTCACCCTAACTCTCTCCCCGCAGGCGGGGCGAGGAGGATTTTCGCCTCACCCCTTCGAGGGCGCGAAGCTCGCGACGACGAAGGCGCAGTCAACAGCCGCGTTGCGCCAGTCGCCGTTCGGCGCCGGCGACGAGGGGCAGGGGCTTGGCCGGTTTCCGGCAATATCCACAGGCCTGCGACGAAAGGCCTTCCCACAGGCCGTTGACGCGATACATCGGCCATGTACGCTAAGAGAAATAACGCTGGGTGGTGAAAATGCAAAGGATTGTGACGGCCCTGGCCACGGCGGCAATTCTGGCCGCGTTCGGAAGCGGCGGCGCTGAGGCCAATGTCTACGATTTCACATACTCCGGCGGAGGGTACATCGCGTCGGGGGTATTCACGACGGGGGACGCGGGATCGCCCTATACCGTGACCGAAATCACCGGCACTGCCGACGGCTCTGCGATCACTGGCCTGTCGGCCTATGCCGCCGCCGATCAGCTCCTGTATTATCCGGGACCTGTTTTTGTCGATCAGCCGGGCATCTCGTTCGAGACGGCCGCCGGGATCATGTACAACATCTCCAGCTTTCCGACGGGCACCGCCAACTCCATCGCCGTCAGTACGCTGGACCCCGGCGGCGGAGGATGCTGCATGATCGGGGTGGAAATGAGCGTCGTGCAGGTTCCCGAGCCGGCGACATGGGTGATGATGGCGCTGGGCTTCGCGGGACTGGGCTTCGCCAGCTACCGCGCGCGGGATTCGGGAGCGCCTCGCCTAAGGGCGACCGGCCTCTCTCACGCGAAGCGGCGAGGCGGGCGCTTTCTCACCCCTTCGAGGGCGCGAAGCTTGCGACGAGTTCGTGGGCGCCGGCGGGCCAGGTCAGCGTGACCTGCGTGACGGCGCGGCCGGCGTTCCAGGTCCGCCGCTCGACGACGAGGCAGGGCGCGCCCGCTTCGAGCTTCAGAATCCCGGCGGTCGCGGCGTCGGCGGCCGCCGCCCGGATGCGGTGCTCGGCGCTCGACCACGGCTGCTCGGCGGCGAGCCACGCGCCGGGCGAAACGCTCGCAAAGGATTGGTCCGCGGCGGCCGGAACCGCGGCGAGACTGATCAGCCGGTCCTCGCAGCAGAACGGGCGCGCTCCGGCGTCGTGCCGGCAGAGGACGGCGAGAAGCGGCGCGCCTGCCGCAACTTCGATGCGCTCGCGATCCGCCCGCGTCGCCCTCCGCCGCTCGCGCTTCAGAATTTCGAAGCGATAGGCGAGGCCAAGCGCGGCGACGTCGGCGGCGATGTCGCGGATCGCAATCAGCGCCGACTGGCCGTGCGGGCGGGTGACGAAGGTTCCCGCCTTTCGCCGCCGCTCGATGAGGCCGGCGCGGGCAAGCTCGGTCAGGGCCTTGCTGACAGTCATGCGCGAGCAGCCGTAGGTCCGCGTGAGCTCGTGCTCGAAGGGAATGCGGCTGCCGGGCGGCCAGGCGCCGCCGAGGATCTTCGCCTCGATGTCGGCGATGATCCGGCTGTGCAGCGAAGGCGACGGGCGATCGCCCGCGTCGTCCGAAATGTTCGCCTGGACGGGCTTCAGCGCCTCGGCCGCCTCGTCGGCAATCACTTGGCCTCTCCCTTTCAGACGCCGGCTGCGTCGGCGAGCCGCCGCAGCGTTTCGCCGAACCTGGCCGCGACCCTGTCGCGGCGCGGATGGCGCCCCTCACTGACGACCTTGCGCCCGCCGCTCCAGACGCAATCGACGAGATCGCGCGCGCCGCCGAAAATCCAGGCGTCGAGGATTGCGTCGCCGGCGCGCCCGGCGACGAGCGGCTGATCCGCCCTGAGCGACACGATGTCGGCGCGCGCGCCCTTGGCGATCCGCCCCATCGGCCGGCCGAGCGCCTGAGCGCCTCCGGCCGCCGCGGCTTTCCAGAGAAAGGCGCCCGTCGAGCCGCCGTCTTCCGCGCAGACGTTGCGCGCTTGCATGGCGAGGCGCTGGGAATATTCGAGCAGCCTAAGTTCGCCGACGGCCGTGATCTCGACGTTCGAATCCGTGCCGACGCCGAACCGGCCGCCGGCGTCGAGAAAGGCGCGGGCGGGGAAGATCCCGTCGCCGAGATTGGCCTCGGTGATCGGGCAGAGGCCCACGACTGCGCCGGCGCGCGCGATGGCGGGCGCTTCGTCCGCATCGACATGGGTGGCGTGCACGAGGCACCAGCGGGAATCGACCGGCGCGTGATCGAGGAGCCACGCGACCGGCCGCGCGCCCGACCATTGGAGGCTCGCCTCGACCTCGGCCGCCTGTTCGGCGACGTGGATGTGGATCGGGCCTTCGGGCGCGAGCGCAACGACCGCTTCGAGTTCCTCGGGAGCGACCGCGCGCAGCGAGTGCGGCGCGACGCCGACCTTGATGGCGGGCTCGAGCGCCCGGCAGTCCGCGACCAGCGCCGCGTAGGACGCGACGTCGTTGACGAACCGGCGCTGCTCGGGCTTCGCCGCCGCGCCGCCGAAGCCGGATCTTGCGTAGAAGACGGGAAGCAGCGTGAGGCCGACGCCCGTCTCGGCCGCCGCGCCTGCGATGCGCTCGGCCATCTCGGCGCGGTTGGCGTAATGCGCGCCCGTTGTGTCGCGATGCAGGTAGTGGAATTCGGCGACTGCGCCGAAGCCCGCCTCCAGCATCTCGACATAGGCTTGCGCGGCGATCGCCTCGACGTCGTCGGGGGTGGCCGCGAGGGCGAAGCGGTACATCGTGTCGCGCCAGGTCCAGAAGCTGTCGGCGCTCGCGCCGCGCCGCTCGGCAAAGCCCGCCATGGCGCGCTGGAAGGCGTGCGAATGCAGATTGCCGAGCGCCGGGACGCCGACGCCGCAGCGCTCGTCCGACGGCGCGGGCGAGGCGTCGGACTCGACGGCGACGATCGCGCTGGAGTCGATGCTGACGCGAACGTTCGACGCCCAGCCGTCCGGGATCAGCGCCCGCTCGAAATGCAGCGTGGTCATGGTCGGCTCTCGTGGGATGGGCAAGGGCCGCCCTTGCGCGACCTCGTCCTGAGGAGCCCGCGGAGCGGGCGTCTCGAAGGACGATCCAGGTCGCTCCGGCGCATCCAATGCAACGTCCTTCGAGACGCGCCGCCTTCGGCGCCGCTCCTCAGGACGAGGTCGGTGAAACCCCGCGCATCGCTACATCCCGAGCCCGTCGCCCGATCGCTCCGCATCGCCTGCGCCTCTCTCGCTTGACTCGAATATGTCTATACATTAAACCGGCCGCACGCAAGCGGCGAGGCGGCCCCATGACGGCGGAGCGGGAGGAGGCGACGGTCTGGCGGGACGCCCGGCTCGCGACCTTCGCGGCCGGCCTTCCGGGCCTCGAAATCGTCGAGCCCGGCGCGATCGTCGCCCGCGGCGGGCGCATCGTCTTCGCCGGACCTGAGCGCGAGGCGCCGGCGCCGGCGAAGGCCCGCATCGTCGATTGCGAGGGGCGCTGGATCACGCCCGGCCTCGTCGATTGCCACACCCATCTCGTCTACGCCGGCGACCGCGCCGCCGAGTTCGAGGCGCGCCTGCGCGGCGCGACCTACGAGGAGATCGCGCGCGCCGGGGGCGGCATCGTCTCGACCGTGCGCGCGACCCGGGATGCGAGCGAGGACGATCTCGTCCGCGAGGCGCTGCCGCGACTGGATGCGCTCATCGCCGAGGGCGTGACGACCATCGAGATCAAATCCGGCTACGGCCTCGATCGAGCGACCGAGCGCAAGATGCTGCGCGCCGCGCGGCGTCTGGCTGAGCAACGCCGGGTCGCGGTCCGCGCGACCTTTCTCGGCGCGCACGCGCTGCCGCCCGAATTCGCAAAAGATCGCGCCGGCTATCTCGCCGAGGTCGAGGCCATGCTGCCGGCGCTCGCAGCCGAAGGGCTTGTCGACGCGGTCGACGGCTTCTGCGAGACGATCGCCTTCTCGCGCGAGGAAATGCGGGCGGTGTTCGCGGGCGCACGGCGCCTCGGGCTGCCGGTCAAACTGCACGCCGAGCAGCTTTCCAACGCCGGCGGGGCGCGCCTCGCGGCCGAATTCGCGGCCCTTTCCGCCGATCATCTCGAATACGCGAGCGAGGAGGATGTCGCGGCGATGGCGCGCGCCGGCGTGGTCGCCGTCCTGCTTCCCGGCGCCTTCTACACGTTGCGCGAGACGAAGCGGCCGCCGGTCGATCTCTTCCGCCGCGCTCATGTGCCGATGGCGGTCGCGACCGATAGCAACCCCGGCACGTCGCCCATGACATCGCTGCTGCTCGCCATGAACATGGCCGCGACCCTTTTCGGCCTGACGGTCGACGAGTGCCTTGCGGGCGTGACGCGAAACGCCGCCCGCGCGCTCGGGCTTTCAGCCGAGACCGGCTCGCTCGAGCCCGGCAAATGGGCCGATCTCGCGATCTGGAACATCGAGCGCCCGGCCGAGCTCGTCTACCGCCTCGGCTTCAATCCGTTGCAGTCGCGTGTGTGGAGGGGACAATGACGGTCCGACTCGTGGCGGGGGAAGCCTCGCTCGCCGACTGGCGCGCCATCTATCGCGGGGACGACGTCGCCCTCGACTGGGCCTGCGCGCCCCGCGTCGCGGCCGGCGCGGCGGCGGTGACGCGCATCCTTCGGCGCGGCGAGCCCGTCTATGGGGTCAACACCGGTTTCGGCAAGCTCGCGCATGTGCGCATCGCCGACGCCGATCTCGCGACGCTGCAAAGGAACCTCGTGCTGTCGCATGCGGCCGGCGTCGGCGAGCCGTCGCCGGCATCCACGACCCGCCTCATGATGGCGCTGAAACTCGCGTCGCTGGCGCAGGGAGCGTCGGGCGTGCGCCCCGAGACGCTGGCCTTCCTCGAGGCGATGCTCGACCGCGGCGTGACGCCGGTCGTGCCGGCGCAGGGGTCGGTCGGCGCCTCGGGCGATCTCGCGCCGCTTGCGCACATGACGGCTGCGATGATCGGCGTCGGCGATGCGCGCTTGCGTGACGACGTCCTGCCGGCGGCCCAGGCGCTCGAGCGGGCGGGGCTTGCCCCTTGCGCGCTCGGGCCCAAGGAGGGGCTCGCGTTCCTGAACGGCACGCAGTTCTCGACCGCCAACGCGCTTGCCGGCCTCTTCGAGGTCGAGACGGTTTTCAACGCCGCCCTCGTCGCCGGCGCGCTCTCGACGGACGCAGCGCGCGGCTCCGATCAGCCGTTCGATCCGCGCATCGTGGCGCTGAGGCGCCATCATGGGCCCCGCGAGGTGGCGGCGACCCTCGCCGCGCTGATGGCGGGCAGCGCCATCCGCGAATCGCACCGGACGGGCGACCCGCGCGTGCAGGACCCCTATTGCCTGCGCTGCCAGCCGCAGGTGATGGGCGCCTGTCTCGACATTCTGCGCCAGGCGGCGGCGACGCTCGCCGACGAGGCCAACGCCGTCTCCGACAATCCGCTGATTTTCCCCGAGGACGACGCGGCGCTTTCGGGCGGCAATTTCCACGCCGAGCCCGTCGCCTTCGCAGCCGACATGATTGCGCTCGCGATCTGCGAGATCGGCTCGCTCTCCGAGCGCCGCGTCGCCATGCTGGTCGATCCGGCGCTCTCGGGGCTGCCGGCGTTTCTGACGCCGCGCCCGGGGCTGAACTCGGGCTTCATGATCCCGCAGGTGACGGCCGCCGCGCTCGTTTCGGAGAACAAGCAACGCGCCTATCCGGCGAGCGTCGATTCGATCCCGACCTCGGCCAACCAGGAGGACCACGTGTCCATGGCCGCGCATGGCGCCCGCCGGCTCGCGCCGATGGCCCGCAACGCCGCCCATGTCGTGGCGATCGAGGCGCTCGCCGCCGCCCAGGCGATCGAGTTCCACGCGCCGTTGCGATCGAGCGCGGCGCTCGAAGGCGTCCGCGCGCGGTTGAGGCGCGAAGCCCCGCGGCTCGAGGACGACCGATACTTTCATCCCTTGATCGCCGCCGCCGCGGCGCTGGTCGAGACGGGCGCGCTTGCCGCCGCGGCGGGCGAAATCGCATGGCCGGGGCTCGGCGCCGCATGACGCTGGCCTTTCTCGCCATCGAAAGGCGCGACGCGCCGCTCATCGTCAGCATTCCCCATGCGGGAACGGATCTGGCCGAGTACGAGACGCGGTTCGTGAGCCCTTGGGCGGCGCGGCGCGACGCCGACTGGCATTTGCCAGCGCTCTACGACTTCGCGGGAAGGCTCGGCGCGACCGTGGTCGCGACCGCGATCTCGCGATCGGTCATCGACGTGAACCGCAACCCGGACGGCCTCTCGCTCTATCCGGGTCAGTCGACGACCGAGCTCTGTCCGACGACGACCTTCGACGGCGAGCCGATCTACCGCGTCGGCGAGGCGCCGCACGCCGCGGAGATCGAGGCGCGCCGCGCCCGATACTACGCGCCCTATCATGCGGCGCTCCGGGCGGAGATCGCGCGTCTCCGTCGATCCCATAAGCGCGTTGCGCTCTACGACGCGCATTCGATCCGCTCGCGCATCCCGCGGCTTTTTGCGGGCGAATTGCCGGTCTTCAACCTCGGCACGAATTCGGGAGCGAGCTGCTCGTCGCGCTTGCGCGAAAGGCTTGCGGCGATTCTGGCCGCAAGCGGAGAGACGCATGTCGTCGACGGCCGTTTCAAGGGCGGCTGGATCACCCGCGACTTCGGCCGCCCCGACGCGGGCGTCGAGGCGGTGCAGCTCGAACTCGCCTGCCGCGCCTACATGGACGATCCCGCCGACCCGGGCCCTCACAACTGGCCGGGCCCGATCGACGAAGAGCGCGCCGCGCCGACCCGCGCGACGTTGCGCGCGCTTCTCGCCGTGCTGCTCGAATGGACGAGAGCGGCATAGAGATGCGTTTCGAACCCTCACCCTGCCGCCTTCGGCGTCCCTCTCCCTAAGGGAGAGGGGTGCACGCCCCTTCTCCCTTGGGGAGAAGGTGTCGCCGAAGGCGACGGATGAGGGCCTTCTGCCCACGAAAAAGGATCCGCCCATGACTCATTCCCGCCTCGACAACATGCGCGTCGTGCGCAGCCCGCGCGGGCCGAAAATCAGCGCCAGGAGCTGGCTGACGGAAGCGCCTTTGCGGATGCTGATGAACAACCTCGATCCCGACGTCGCCGAGCGTCCGGGCGAGCTTGTCGTCTACGGCGGCATCGGCCGGGCGGCGCGCGACTGGAACGCCTTCGACACGATCGTCGAGACGCTGCGTCGGCTCGAAGGCGACGAGACGCTGCTCGTGCAGTCGGGCAAGCCCGTCGGCGTCTTCCGCACGCATGCCGACGCGCCCCGCGTCCTCATCGCCAACTCGAATCTCGTGCCGCGCTGGGCGACCTGGGACCATTTCCACGAGCTCGATCGCAGGGGCCTCATGATGTACGGCCAGATGACCGCGGGCTCATGGATCTACATCGGCTCGCAAGGCATCGTGCAGGG
Source organism: uncultured Alphaproteobacteria bacterium (assembly GCA_963829505.1). Taxonomy (GTDB): domain Bacteria; phylum Pseudomonadota; class Alphaproteobacteria; order Rhizobiales; family Beijerinckiaceae; genus Roseiarcus. The sequence continues at coordinate 295,090 of CAWHIL010000002.1, read as the reverse complement.
CACTTACGAGACCTTCGTGGAGATGGGCCGGCGCCATTTCGGCGGCTCGCTGAAGGGTCGGTGGATTCTGACTGCGGGTTTGGGCGGCATGGGCGGCGCGCAGCCGCTGTCGGCGACGATGGCCGGCGCCTCGATGCTCGCGGTCGAGTGCCGGGCGTCGAGCATCGAGTTTCGCCTGCGCACCGGCTATCTCGACGTCGCGGCGCAAACGCTCGACGAGGCGCTGGCGATCGTCGAGCGGTCGGTGAAGGAAGGAAAGCCCGTCTCCGTCGGCCTGCTCGGCAATGCGGCGGACGTGCTGCCCGAGCTCGTGCGTCGCGGCGTGAGGCCCGACGTCGTCACCGACCAGACGTCGGCGCACGATCCCATCAACGGCTATCTGCCGCGAGGCTGGACCTTGAACGAGTGGGAGGAGCGCCGGGTCTCTGATCCCAAGGGCGTCGAGCGGGCGGCGCGCGCCTCGATCGCGACCCATGTGCGCGCGATGCTCGACTTCCACCACGCCGGCGTGCCGACCGTCGACTACGGCAACAACATCCGCCAGGTCGCGCTGGAAGAAGGCGTCGCCGACGCCTTCGACTTTCCGGGCTTCGTGCCCGCCTATATCCGCCCGCTCTTCTGCCGCGGCGTCGGACCGTTCCGCTGGGTGGCGCTGTCGGGCGACCCGGAAGACATTCTCAAGACCGACGCGAAGGTGAAGGAGCTCATCCCCGACGATCCCCACCTGCACAACTGGCTGGACATGGCGCGGGCGCGCATAAAATTCCAGGGGCTGCCGGCGCGCATCTGCTGGGTGGGCCTCGGCGACCGCGACCGGCTCGGCCTCGCGTTCAACGACATGGTGGCGAAAGGCGAAGTGAAGGCGCCGATCGTGATCGGGCGCGACCATCTCGATTCGGGCTCGGTCGCGTCGCCGAACCGCGAGACCGAGGCGATGCAGGACGGCTCCGACGCCGTCTCGGACTGGCCGCTCCTCAATGCGTTGCTCAACTGCGCCTCCGGCGCGACCTGGGTGTCGATCCACCACGGCGGCGGCGTCGGCATGGGCTTTTCGCAGCACGCGGGCGTCGTCATCGTCTGCGACGGCACGCCCGAGGCGGCGCGGCGGATCGCCCGAACCCTGTGGAACGACCCGGCGACCGGCGTCATGCGCCACGCCGACGCGGGCTACGCCATCGCGATCGATTGCGCCAAGGCGAAGGGGCTCGATCTGCCGAGCCTTACGTAAGGCGCTCCCCTGTCCCTGCGCAGCGGAGAGAGGGATGGGGTGACCTTCTCCCCGTGAACGGGGAGAAGGGACGCGTCAGTCAGCTTCCCGCCGCGCGCGAGCGGCCGGAATGAGCGTGTCGCGGACATGCGCGAGCGCGGCGTCGACGAGACGTCGGGCGTCCGCCTCGCCGTCGGCCTCGGCGTAGCAGCGCAATTCCGGCGCGTTGCCCGAGGCCCGCAAATGGATGATCGCGCCGCCGTCGAAGGTCACGCGCAGGCCATCGGTCTCGTCGATCCGCGTCACGCGTCCGGCATGAGCCCCGAACTCGGCCTCGATCCGCGCGCTACGCGCGGGCTCGTCGCCGGAGGCGAGATGATCGAGCATCGCGCGGCTGTCGGCGGCCGCGACGGGCGCCAGACGGTCGCTCGCGGTCGAACGCTTCGGCAGGTCGGCGCAAAGCTCGGCGATGGAGCGCGTCCTTGCCGCGGCGAGGACCGCGACGATCGGCAGGACCGCGTCGCGTGTCGGAAGCGCCGTGAGGACTCGCGAGCCGCGCGCGATCGAACTGCCGAGGAGGAAGCCGCCGTTGGCCTCGAAGCCGCAGACGACGCCGCCGCGCTCGCGCGCCGCAGCCTCCATCGCCTCGATGACATAGGGCGAGCCGATCCGGGTGCGGATGACGCGCGCGAACGCGCCGCTTCGTTCGAGCGCCGTCGTGCTGCTGACGGGCGTGATGACGCAGTCGGCGGCAAGCTCGCGGGCCGATAGGAGACCGAGAACGTCGCCGCGCAGCCACGCGCCGCTGGCGTCGGAGAGGAGCGGGCGGTCCGAGTCGCCGTCGGTCGAGACGATGGCGTCAAACGTCTGCTCGCTGGCCCAGAGGCGCGCGGCCTCGACGTCGTCCGCGCGCAGCGCTTCCGTGTCGACGGGGACGAACGTCTCGGAGCGGCCGAGCGGAACCGCCTCGGCGCCGAGCGCGCGAAGGATGCCGAGGAGGAGGTCGCGACCGACCGCCGAATGCTGGTAGACGCCGATGCGAAGGCCAGCCAGCGCCTCGTCGCCGAAGACGTCGAGATAGCGCCTGAGGTAGGCCTTGCCGATGTCCTGGACGGCGGGCAGGGGCGTGGCGTCGATCAGCGCGCCGTCGGCGGTGAAGCGGGAGGCGTCGAGCGCCAGCGCCTGCTCCGTGACGCCGGCCTCGTCCGGCTTCGAGATTTCGCCCGCCGAACGATGGAACTTGATCCCGTTGCGGTCGTCGGGAATGTGGCTGCCGGTGACCATCAGCGAGGGGATGCGGCGCTCGAACGCATAATAGGCGAGCGCCGGCGTCGGGACATGGCCGCAGAAGACCGGCAGGCCGCCCATGTCGCGGATCGCCTCGGCCGCGGCGCGGAGAATGCGCGGCGTGCTCGGACGCAGGTCGCCCGCGAGCGCAACTGCGCCGCCGGGCGCAAACTCCCCGACCTCGGCGAGGTAGCTCAGGAAACCCTGGACACAGCCGTAGGCCAGCCGGTCGGTCATCGCGGTGACGAGTCCGCGCGCGCCGCTCGTGCCGAAGGCGACGCCGGTTTCCGCCATGAGTTCGCGGACGGTGAGGGGGATCATAGCGCGCCTGCCGCCCGGGCCTACACCTTCGTCATCTCGACCGCCGCCTGCGCGGCGAGGATCGCGTTGTTCTTGATGAGCGCGACATTGGCCTCGAGACTGCGGCCATCGGTCAGTTCGACGACCCGCTTGAGGAGGAACGGCGTCGCCTCCTTGCGGCTCACCCCTTGCGCCTTGGCTTCTTCGACGGCCTCGGCGATGCGCTCCTCGATCATCGCCTCCTCGAGCGCCTGCTCCTCGGGCACCGGATTGGCGATGAGGAGGCCGCCGGGACCGATCTCGCGCTGCAGGCGGATCATCCGCGCAAGGTCGTGCAGCCCGTCGCAGCGGTGCTCGATCCTGAAGCCGGAGGAGCGGGCGTAGAAGGCGGGAAACGTGTCGCAGCGATAGCCGACGATGGCGACGCCCTGGGTCTCGAGGAACTCGAGGGTCTTCTCGATGTCGAGGATCGATTTCGCGCCGGCGCAGACGACCGCGACGCGGGTGCGCGACAGTTCGACAAGGTCGGCCGAGATGTCGAAGGTCTCCTCAGCGCCGCGGTGGACGCCGCCGATGCCGCCGGTCGCGAAGACGCCGATGCCGGCGAGGTCGGCGATGAACATGGTCGCCGCAACCGTCGTTCCGGCCGAGCCGCGCCGGGCGGCGACCGGCGCCAGATCCCGCCGCGAGGCCTTGACGACGCCGCCCGAGAGTTCCGCCAGCGCCTCGATCTCCTTCCGCTCGAGGCCAACTCTCAGCCGTCCGTTCATCACCGCGATCGTCGCCGGCACGGCGCCGAACGACCGCACAGCCTCCTCGACCGTGCGCGCGGTCTCGACGTTGCGCGGGTAGGGCATGCCGTGGGTGATGATGGTCAATTCGAGCGCGACCAGAGGCTTGCCCGCGGCGCGCGCCTCGGCGACCTCGGGCGAGCAGTCGATGAGATCGGCGACGGACATCGGGGTATGCTCCAGGACCCACGCGATTATCGGCAATTGCCGCTCAAGGATCAACGCCGCCGAGCGCCGTCCGGCCGTTTCGCCGCAGCCTCGCGCCTCTGGAGGGTTGGAGTCCGGCGGGCGGTTGGGCTACCCTTACGGGGAGGGGTCGCGCGGGCGGTGGAGTTTCTGGAGCCGCGCATGGACGAGAAGCCTCACCGCGACGAGCCCGACCTCGCCGCGGCCCTGCGAACGGCGCGGATCGAGAACGCCGAGCGCGCCGGAGCGCTTGCGGATTTGAGGGAGATCGAACTCGGCCGCCTCGCGGTTCTCGAAAGCGCGCTCGAGAAAGTGGTGCGTCAGGCGCCGCCGGACGTCGACCTGTTCGACCTGACGCTCGCGCGGGGCGAGCGGCCGCGCGTCTTCCTCGACATGGTCGCCTTCGTCGAGATGGGGCGCGACCGGCGGACCTACCGCTTCTTCCAGGACACGCTGCACGGCCGGGTTCTGATCGCCGAGAGCCCGAAGATCGACGTTATCGTCGCCGCCTGCACGCACTATGTGGCGCGCCGGCTCGTCGAGCGCCGCCGCGCGCTGTCGCAGCCGATCCCGCTCGACGTCGCCGCGGATGACACGTCCTCGCCCGACGCCCCGCCCGAGCGCCCGGCGGTTCCGAACACAGCCGGCGCCGCGCCTTCCCCCCAGGCGAGGGCCGCTCCGGAAAGATCTGCTCCGGAAAGAGCTGGGGTCTGGCGCACGCTCTTCGACGGGTTTGCGCTTTTCCTGATGGCGGTCGGGGCGATGACGCTCGTCTCGTTCATTGCGTTCTTCGCCGCTCTCGTCGTGAACCACCGCGTCGGCGACGCCCTGGCGGGTCTTCGCGACGCCGCATCGTTCCTTAACCTGCCTCACCCATGAGCCTTGATTTGTCCGTCATCGCCGATGACAATCTGTATTGACGTCGGCGCGGGCCGCGGAAGGAGGGGCCAGAGGCCGCATGGACACCGCGTTCTTTTCCGATCTCCTGGCTTCGATCGCCGAGCGGGGACGTTCGGTCCTGAAGCTCAGCCCTTGGCCGCGCGAGGCCGACGGGCGGGCGGAATCGCTTGCGAACATGTGCCGGGCGCTGGTCAGCGGCCGCGGCGAAGCCTCGGGCGTGGCGCTTGCCGGCGAGATCCTCGCCCGCTACCGGACGCTCGGCGCCGAGGACAGGGAGGCGTTCTTTCGCGCGCTGACCGAAGAATTCGGCCCGGACCGGGCAAGGATCGAGAGCGCGGTGGCGCGCTGGGCGGCGACCGGCGGCGAGGCTGCCGCCTCCGAGGTTCATTACGCCTCCGAGCCGCGCCGGCAGGAGCTTTTCCGGCGGCTGAACCGCGCGCCCGGGGGGACGGCGGCGCTGGTTTCGATGCGCGCCGACCTGATCGAGGCGATGCGCGCCGACCGCGGACTTTTCATTCTCGACCGCGACTTCCTGCATCTCTTCAATTCCTGGTTCAACCGCGGCTTCCTGGTGCTGCGCCGGATCGACTGGTCGTCGCCCGCCTCGGTGCTCGAGAAGATCATCCGCTACGAGGCGGTGCATGAAATCCGCGACTGGGACGACCTCAGGCGCCGCATCGATCCGGTCGACCGGCGCTGCTACGCCTTCTTCCATCCGGCGCTGGTCGACGAGCCGCTGATCTTCGTCGAGGTGGCGCTGACGGCGGCCGCTCCCGACTCGATCGCTCCGCTGCTCGCCGAACGGCGGACGCACGTGCCGCAGGACAAGGCGCGCGCCGCGACCTTCTATTCGATCTCGAACTGCCAGCAGGGTCTCTCGGGGGTCAGCTTCGGCAACTTCCTGATCAAGCAGGTCGTCGAGGAGATCCGGCGCGAGACGCCGCGCATCGAGACATTCGTGACGCTGTCGCCGGTTCCCGGTTTCAGGGCCTGGGTCGAGAGCCTCGACGATCCGGCGGTCGATCCGCTCGCGCGCTCGCTGCGCGAGGCCGCGTGGGACGAGGGGTGGGGCGACAAGGCCGACGCCAACCTGCGCCGGCGCAAGGCGATCGAGCCGCTCGCCGCATATTATTTTCTCAACGCCCGGCGCTCCGACGGACGCGTGGTCGATCCCGTCGCCCGCTTTCATCTCGGCAACGGGGCGCGGCTCGAGCGGATCAACCCGCTGGGCGACCTGTCGGAAAAGGGGCTCGCCGACGCCTACGGGCTGATGGTCAACTATCAGTACGACCTCGCCGAGATCGAACGGAACCACGAAGCCTTCGCCAACCATCAGACGGTCGCGGCGTCGAGCGCGGTGAGGAAGCTCGTGCCGGCCGCGCGAGCCCGCCCGCCCGCCCCGGCGCTGCCGACGCCGCAATAGAAGCCCGAAGGGAGGAAACCCCGATGTACGCAGCCATTCGTCAGGTCAAGGCCAAGCCCGGCCAAGCCGACATGCTCGCCGAAATCATCAAGGGCGCGGTCCCGATCGTCAGCGGCGTTTCCGGCTTCATGGGCTATTACGTCGTCTACGCGCCCGACGACACGGTGACGGCGATCAGCATCTTCAATCACGTCGAGGAGGCGCAGGAATCGAACCGGCGCGCGCTCGCGTGGATCGAGAAGCACCTCGGCCCTTTTGTCGTCGGAGAGGCGACGGCGACCGCGGGGCCGGTCATTGTGCATTCCGTGCCGTGAGGCCGCTGCGGCACGCGTCCCTTCTCCCCGCTCGCGGGGAGAAGGTTAGGATGAGGGGCCGGGCGAGGAGCCAGTCCCCTCGCCACTCACCCCAGCCCTCTCCGCGCTCACGCAGGGAGATGGGGAAGGGTGCCCGCTTCAGCGCTTTGGGTAGGCGGTGAAGACGTAGTCTCTCGCTTCGACGATCGAGTGGCAGGCGAAGCCGCACTTGGCGTCGTGCGCCTGCGGCGGCGCCTCGTTCTCGTCGCCGGGCCGGAACGTCTCGGACGCCGCGTCGTATTCGAACTCGGCGTATCCCCAGCCGCCGCTGTCGGCGAACCGCTGACTGTCCTTCACCATGAAATCCAGGTCGTGCAGGGGGCCGGGCACGACCGGTTCGCCGGGCTCGTCCTCCGCCTTCCGCGCGGTCCAATGGATCTTCGCCATCTTCGCGCCGTCGGGGAACGGCTTGCCGTCGTTGGGAGCGCCGGCCTTGTAGGCGTCGATCATCGCGGGGTTGCCGAGAATGATCGCAAGCTTGTCGCCGTTGTGGCTGACGGCGACGGTCTGCCATTCGTCGTATCCCCTGAACTCGGAGAACGCGAGGCCGCCGGGCACTTGCAGGGCGTACCTGTCCTGCGCCGCAATCGCGGCGCCGCCTGCAAGCAGCGCCGAGACAGCCAAAAGCCGAGCAATGTTCGTCATCGTCACGTCCTCACTGCGCTGTGCGTTCGGCCGCCGCCGTTCGGCGTGGCCGACGGGCGTGGCTCACGAGGATGCCTGCGCGAGGGTGCAACTGCTCAGCGGGCGGCCGACGGGACGTTGTTTCACGAACCGCACGAAGCGGCCGTCAGCGGGAGCGCAGCCAGTTCGCCGATGCGCAAGAAAACGCGCCCACGGGAAAACGAGGACAGACGAAGGGGGACGCCGCGACAATCGGCGGCGCCCCCGCGACACGGGCTCGGGACACGAGGCTGTCGCCCGACGCTCGTTCGTTGTCGGCGACGCCGCGGAGGACTTCGCGCGGCCTCACACGAAGCTGAGCGCGACGGCGAGGGACCATACGACCACGATCGCCGCGAAGGCGGCGCTCATCGGCCGCTCTTCGCGGCGATCGATTCGAAGGACGTCGAGCCCCGGAAGTGTCGCCATTGTGAACATTGAGTTCTCCCTCTCCGGCCTTGCGCTCTGGAGAAGAGCTTTTCCGCATTTCATGCATTGTTTAACCATCGAACCGGGCGACCGCACTGTGATCTTCGTCACACTTCGGAGGCTTGAATTCCGACCCCTTGCGCCTCACGCGCCGAGCGCCTCGCGCTCGCCGATCTCGTTTCCGTCGAGGGCGAGGCCGCGAGCGCGGGCGTCGACGCGAAAGCGCTCGCCGGCGCGCGCGATCCGCACCATGAGGTAGGCGGCGCGGTAGCGCGGATCGCGGGCGGCCGCGGCGGCGGACGGCGCGCCGAAGGCGGGTACGCCGCCCTCGAGGGTCCTGGCCCCGGTCGAAGGGATGCGGCGGACAAGTTGGCGGTGGGTGTGGCCGTAGAGAACGGCCTCCGCGCCGCGCGCCCCTATCATGCGCTCGAAGCCCTTCGCATCGGTGAGGCCGCGCATTGGCGGCGCGCCCCTTGCAAGCGGGGGATGATGGATGAGGATGACACGCGCGAGATCTTTCGCGCCCGTCTCGGCGAGGAGGGCCGCGCAGGCGTCGATCTGCGCGTGGCCGAGCCGGCCGGTCGCCATCAGCGGCCCCGTCGGGACGGCCGAGCTCAGCCCGATGATCGCGACCTCGCCGCGCACGCGCAGATACGGGAAACGCGAGCCGCCGTCGTCGCCGGTCGTCCACGGGGCGAAGGTCGCGGCGATGAGCGGCATCGACGCCCGCACGTAAGCGTCGTGGTTGCCCGGGACGAAGCTCACGTCGCGAGGATCGCCGAGCGTGTGCATCCAGGCCGCGGCGCGGCGGAATTCCTCGGCCATGCCGATGTTTACGAGATCGCCGGTCACGGCGACGTGGTCGGGACGCTGGGCGCGCAGATCCGTGACGAGGCGGGCGAGCAGGCCCATGTCGTTGAGCTTCTCGCGTCCGCGCTTCCAGTTGACGTAGCCCATGAGGCGCTTGAGGCGGAAGTCCCTGCCGAACGGCGGCGGGGCCGGCGACAGGTGCGGGTCCGAGATATGCGCGATCGAGAAGCTCATGGCCCGCCGGCTGTTTCAGGAGAGGGCGACACGGCGGGTCGCCGCCATCGACGCCGCCGCACTTAACGAAGGCTTGAGAGCGAAGACAAGCCCTGTTCGGGCTGCGATCAGGCGGCGGGCTCCGCGGTCTCCGCGTGCGCCTCCTTGTCCGCATGCGCCTCCTTCACCGTAGGCTGCTGCACGACGCCGGTCGTCTGGTTGACGATGACGTTCTTCCAGATGTTGTCGTTCGGCACGATTTTCTCGAGGCCGTCTTCCGTATGGATGTAGGTGCTGAAGATGTTCACGTTGGTGACCCGCCCCTTGACGCCGCCGCCGACGTCGACTTCGTCGTTCACGTCGAACGGCTTGAACACCATGATCAGCAGGCCGCTGGCGAAATTGCTCAGCGTCCCCTGGAGCGCGAAGGCGACGACGAAGCCCGCAGCGCCGATCACCGCGAGCAGGGGCGCGAGGTTCACCTCGAGCGCGGAGAGCCCGAGCAGCACGCCGACGGCCACGATCGCCCGGCCGGAAGCCGTGATGACGAAATTGTGCAGGAGCTGCGACGTCATCCGGCTCCGCGACATCAGCCGGTTGAGGATGCGCCGGACGATCCAGGCGACGACCATCGAGCCCACGACATAGGCGAGGAACACGCCGATCTCGCGCGCCCAGCGCAGCCCGCCCTCGTCGGAGCTGAGCCAGCCCGAAAGGCGCGCGAAGGTCGCCGTCTTGTCCGACACGTCGATCTTGAGGCCGCCGAGCGAAGAGATATAGAGACGGTAGGTCTTGGGGTCGCCGCCCTTGGCCTCCCACTTGTCGAGCACGAGCTTGAGCCGGTCGACGAGCGCCGTGCTCTCGGTGCGGAGCTGGGTCGAATAGTCGACGAGCTGGACCTTGACGTCGGTCTTTGCGGCCGCCGCCTCGTCGACCTTCTTCGCCAGCGTCTCGGCCTTCTGCGACGTGTCCTTCGCGGCCTCGATGGCGACCGCCGGCGTCGCCGACGCGCTCGCGACGGCGGGCGCCGCGGCGGTTGCTTGCGTGAGGGCCTTCACGTCCTCCGAAGCCGAGCTTTCCTTCGCTGCGACGGCTGCGACCTTGTCGGCCTTCTCGGCGGCCTTGTCCTCGGCCTTCGCGTCGCCGCCGGCGTCGTCGGCCTTCTTGGCGGCTGCGGCGGCGGCCTTGTCGAGCACCTCCTTCGCGTCCGCCGCAGGAGCCGGCGCGGCGGTCGACGATGCGTCGGCCGATTTCGCGATCGCCGTGTTGGCGGCGTCCGCCTTCGCCGCGTCCTTGGCGGTTTCCTTGTCCGCGGCGGCGACGGTCTTGGCGAGATTCTGCTGCGCCTCGGCGACGCGCTTGGCGGCAGCCGCGTCCGCGCCCTCGGCGCCGGCGCCGCCGGCCGCCTTCGTCGCCTGCGCCAGGTCGGCGGCGGCCGCCTTCTGCTTCTCGAGGAGGGCGATCTCCCGGTTCTTGCGCTTGACGTTGAGTTCGGCGACCGAGATCTCGCGCTCCTTGGCGCGCACGAGGTCGAACCAGCCCTTCGCCTCGACCGCGAGTTCGTCCTCCGCCATCGGAGCAAGCAGGAGATCGAGGTCGTCCAGCGAGATCTGAGGATCGGCAGTCGTGACCGGCTCGGGCGCTTTCGCCTCCGCCTTTGCCGGCGCCGCTGCTTCGGCCGCCAGGCAATGCGTCGCCGGCGCGGCGCCGAGAGCCAGAGCGATCGCGATCATGGCCGCGAATGGGCGGCGGCGAATGTCAGAAACGCGCATGGGCGTTTTTCCCCCTCAAAGACTTGTTCGAGCACGTCCGTGTTGGCGGGCGCTTTTTGCGGATTGGCGCGAGGCGGTCAAGCGTGGACTTCGAGGCGAAGCCTTGCGCTATTCCCGTCCCGAGGGCGCGAAAGCGCGGGGCTCGTTGACGGCCGCGCGGCGAAGATGCTTCAAGCCGCCCGATAAGCGAGAGATGAGGAAAGGGCCCGACTTCCGCATGGCGTCGCTCGCCGCAAGAATACGATCGCGCGTCGCGCACCTGAGCTTCCTGATGCGGAGGCCGATGACGCTCGGCGTCCGCGCCGTCGTCGTCGGCGCCGAAGACGAGGTGCTGCTCGTCCGGCACGGCTATGTGCCCGGCTGGCATTTTCCCGGCGGCGGCGTCGAGGCCGGCGAGACCTTCGTCGAGGCGCTCAAGCGCGAACTCGAGGAGGAGGCGCGCGTCCGGGCGACCGGCGCGCCCATCCTGCACGGCCTCTTCTTCAACGGGCACGTGTCGCGCCGCGATCATGTGGCCGTCTACGTCATCCGCGACTTTGCGGTCATGGGAGTCCGCGCGCCCGACCGCGAGATCGAGGAGGCGCGCTTCTTTCCCCGCCGCGCGCTGCCGCCGATGACGAGCGCCGGCACGCTCAGGCGCCTCGCAGAGATCTTCGACGGCGCCCCGCCTGGCGATCGCTGGTAAGCGCGATTCGCATGGCGCCGCCCCACCCGCGCCGCAATTCGACCGCATTGCTTCGCCCGGAGAAAATCCGCGTAGCGCTACGGAATCGCTTAAGAATCGCTTAACGATCGGCGCGCTTCTTGGTGTCGCGTAGACACTGCCGGCGCCGGGGTCGTAAGGTCCGGCGCGATCAAGTTGGGGTAACGCATGGCTTCGGCGTTCCGGCGACTGACCGCTCTCGGCCTCGTGGCCGCGGCGGGGGCGCTCGTCGCGGGCTGCGAGGGATCCGATCTCGACGCCGGGCCTGGCCGGTCCGAGCATGCGATCTCGAGCGCGACGCTCGGCGAGATGGCCAAGATCGACACGACGGCGTCGTCGCCGGTCCTGATCCGCACCTACAAGAAGGAGGCGGAGCTCGAGATCTGGAAGATGAACTCGGGTGGGCAGTACGCGCTCCTCAAGACCTACCCGATCTGCCGCTGGTCGGGTCAGCTCGGCCCGAAGCGGGTCGAGGGCGACATGCAGGTGCCGGAGGGCTTCTACGCCATCGCGCCCGGCCAGATGAACCCCAATTCCCACTATTACCTGGCCTTCAACGTCGGCTATCCGAACGCCTACGACCGCGCCTACGGGCGCAGCGGCGGCAGCGTCATGGTGCATGGCGTCTGCTCGTCGGCCGGCTGCTTCTCGATGACCGACAAGCAGGTCGACGACATCTACGCCATCGCGCGCGACGCGCTCCGCGGCGGCCAGCGCGAGATCCAGCTTCAGTCCTATCCGTTCCACATGACAGCGGAGAACATGGCGAAGTACCGGCTCGATCCGAACATCGCCTTCTGGAAGGAACTGAAGAACGGCGCGGACCATTTCGAGGTGACGAAGACGGAGCCGACCGTCCTCATCTGCGGCAAGCATTACATCTTCGGCGCCGCCGCCAAGGGCGAGGTCGCGGCGGGGGCGCCCTGTCCGTCGCTCGACAGGGACCAGGAGGTCGAGGCGCTCGTTGCCGACAAGGAGGCGAAGGACGACGCCAAGTCCGCCGAACTCGTCGCCAAGGGGACGAAGGCGGTCCGCACCACCTACGCCGACGGCGGGCAGAACCCGATCTTCGCCGGCTACAAGGATTCGAGCGACCCCGACACGCTTGTCCCGCCGCAGGAAGAGGTGCTCGACGAGCAGCCGGCCAAGGCGACGCCGGCCGTGGTGAAGGTCGCGACGGCCGACGCGGCCAAGCGGCGTTCCGCGGCCGCGGCCGAGACGGCCGGCGCGGATGCGGCCGACCAGGCTTCTGCGACCGCCGCGGCTGTCCCGGCCGCCGCTGCGCCGGCCGCAGCGCAACTCGCTTCCGCCTCCGCCGGGCCTGCCGCTGCGGCCGCGCAACCGGTCGCCGTCCCCTCGTCCGCCTCCGGCGGCGTCGCCGGGGTGTGGGGCGCGAGCACGGGCAACATGAAGAAGTGGCTGCACATCGGCGGCGACGGCGATCCGGCGAAGCCCGAGGCGACGGCTTACGCGCCAGCCGACCCGACGGCCTCCGACGCTCCGCTCCCGCCGAAGAAGACCGAGGCCAAGGCGCACGCCGTGAAGCCGAAGCCGCCGGCAAAGCCCGCCGAGGACCAGGCGGACGCCGGCCCCGACGCGACCGGATCGATCACGATCACGCCCGCCAAGGCTGCCCAGTAGCGCCGCGCGCGTTTTGTCACGCCGGGCCGATATCAAGGGCTTGGGCGCCAAAACGTGTCCCTGAGTAACTCCCAAGGAGGGCCACTTCATCGACCTCGTCCTGAGGAGCGTCGCCTTTGGCGACGCGTCTCGAAGGACAATTCCAGGGCCCGGCGAACGTCCTTCGAGACGCCCGCTTCGCGGGCTCCTCAGGACGAGGGCGGTGTTAAGAAGCCCACCTTGGGAGTTACGTCCCTGAAAGCCTTCTTCGCTTCCGCGTGGCTGACGCTCGGGCGTGGATTCTGCGTTTTCAACGGCTTGCAGCGGATCTTCCGGGCGATCGTAACTCCCGAGGTGGTACCGATCCAACCACTGACCTCGTCCTGAGGAGCCTCCGAAGCAGGCGTCTCGAAGGACGTTTGGCCCACGAAAACGTCCTTCGAGACGCGTCGCCTTGCGGCGCCGCTCCTCGAGGCACGAGGTCGATGAACTGGTCCGCCTGGGCGTTACGGGCGATCGTCACGGGGGCTCGCCGGCCGCGCCGGCCCCGTCGCGGCAGGCTGCGCGGCCGGCGCGCCGCAAATGTTCGTTCTCAACGCTTCGAGACCAAAATCCAGTCGTTTCGACGCCGGGGGCCTCGTGACAGCCTCCGCCGCCTCGATCCACCGTTCGATCTCGGCGATCATGCGCTCCTCTTCCTCGATCCAGGCGTCGAGGGCCGCGAGCGTCGCCTCGCGCCACGCCTGCGTCGCCTCGGCCGGGTCCCATTCGGCGTCCTCCCCGGGCATTCTGGAATCGGCTTCTGCGAGGGGGTCGGGTGCTACGCACGACATGGGGCAGTTCCTGAGTTTGTTTTCACCAGGAAAAGAACATATCAGCAATTCTGTTTTTCACAAAGTATTTGTCGCAGGCGTCGCGTAATTGCCGCCTCCCTTGGGGGCCTGTACGATCCAGATCCCCGCCGAGTTCGAGCCTGTCCCGATGTCCCTGCTTCCGCGCCTCCCCCTCGCGGCCCTCGCCGCACTCCTCCTGCTCCTGCCGGCGGCGTCGTCCGCCGACGCGCTCTCGCCTGCCCAGACGGCGGCGCTCGCGGCGGCGCCGGCGCTGCCCGACGTCGTGATCGGCAAGCCGGACGCGCCCGCGACCATCGTCGAATATGCGTCGCTGACCTGCAGCCATTGCGCGGCCTTTCACGCCGACGTGTGGCCGGCGCTCAAGGCGAAATACGTCGATACCGGCAAGGCGAAGTTCGTTCTGCGCGAATTCCCGATCGACGCCCTCGCCATCGTCGCCTTTATGCAGGCGCGCTGCGCCGGCGACGACAAACGCAACGCCGTCGTCGACCGGCTCTTCGACCATCAGGCCGACTGGGCCTTCGCCGCCGATGCGCTCGCCAGGCTCAAGGATGAGATGACCGCCGCCGGCATGTCGGGCGCGGACTTCGACGCCTGCCTCAAGAACGACGCGCTGCTTCAGAAGGTGAAGGCGGAGCGCGACCGCGCCAACACGGATCTCGGCGTCAGGGCGACGCCGACCTTCTTCGTCGGCGGTCAGCGCCTCGAAGGCGGGCAGACGCTCGACACGTTCGACAAAATCCTGGTCCCGCAGGCGAAATGACCGTTTCGCACACCTTTTTGATGCGCCCGGGGTTGATTGCGCCGGGTCCTTGTGGCCGCTAATCCTCTCATGAATCAGGGTGACTCGTTCGTGTGGCGCAATGCGTCGCTCGCCCGTCTCCGTCGGCAAGAGCGCGCGGCGACGCCGGTTTTTCGCGAAGAGCGCGCGGAAATCAAAGAAGCGAGCGGGGCCGGGGCCCTGCCGCACGGCGCCCGGGCGACGCCCAAGCGAGCAACGCAATGAAATTCGACCGCCTGCGCCTCACCGGCTTCAAGAGCTTCTGCGATCAGGCCGAGTTCAAGATCGAGCCGGGCCTGACCGGCGTCGTCGGCCCGAACGGCTGCGGCAAGTCCAATCTCGTCGAGGCTCTGCGCTGGGTGATGGGCGAGAGCTCGTACAAGGCCATGCGCGGCTCGGGGATGGACGACGTCATCTTCTCGGGCTCGGGCAAAAGGCCGGCGCGCAACAACGCCGAAGTCGGCATCCTGCTCGACAATTCCGACCGCCGGGCGCCGGCCGCCTTCAACGATCACGAGTTGATCGAGGTGACGCGGCGGATCGAGCGCGAGGAAGGCTCGACCTATCGCGTCAACGGCCGCGAGGTCCGCGCGCGAGACGTGCAGCTTCTGTTCGCCGACGCCTCAACGGGAGCGCGCTCGCCTTCGCTCGTGCGGCAGGGGCAGATCGGCGAGATCATCGCGGCGAAACCCCAGGCGCGCCGGCTCATCCTTGAGGAGGCGGCCGGCGTCTCCGGCCTCCACTCGCGCCGCCACGAGGCGGAACTGCGCCTCAAGGGGGCGGAGGACAATCTTCTGCGCGTCGAGGACGTGCTGAAGCAGATGGACGTGCAGGTCGAGGCGCTGAAGCGCCAGGCGCGTCAGGCGAGCCGCTACCGCAATCTCGCAGCCGATCTCCGCCGGCATGAGGCGCTCGCCCACCTCGTGGCCTGGCGCGAATGCGAGGCGGCGTGCGCCGAGGCCGCGCGGACGCTCGACGCCGATCTTCTGGCGGTCGCCGAACGGACCCGCGCACAGGGCGAGGCGGCGCGGAGGCAGGCGCTGGCCGCAGCCGATCTGCCGCCCTTGCGCGAGGCGGAAGCGCGAAAGGCCGCGGCGCTGCAGCGCATCACGCTCGCCAGAGAGACGCTCGAGGCGGAGGAAAAGCGCGCGTCTGAGCGCCGGGCCGAGCTCGAGCGCCGCCTCGCGCAGCTTCAGGCCGACGGCGAACGCGAGGAGGCCCAGGTCGCCGACGCCGCGTCGGTTCTCGCCCGCCTCGCGGCGGAGGACGAAGATCTCGTGATTGCGCTCGACGGCGCGGGCGAGGCGGCGGAGGCGGCGCGAGCGCGAGAGGCCCAGGCGGCCCAGGCGCTCGGCGGAGCCGAGGCGGAACTCGCCGCAGCGCAGGCCGCCTCGTCCGACCTCAACGCGCGCCGCAACGCCTTCGGCGCGGGCGCGGCCGAGGAGGCGCGGCGTCTCATCAAGTTCGAGGCCGAATGCGAGCGCATCGAGCGCGACCTTGGCGCACATCGCGCCGCAAGCGCCGGCGACGGCGAGCGGGCGCGCCGCGCCGAGGAGGCAGGTCTGCTGGCGACGGCGCTCGAGGCGGCCGAGGCCGCCGCGCTCGCCGCCGAGGAGCGGGTGCGCCACGCCCGCGACGCCGAGGCCGAGACGCGCGCCCCGCTCGCCGAGGCCGAGCGCAAGGCGCAGGCGCTCGACACCGAGGCGCGCACGCTGCGCGGCCTGCTCGCGCCGCGCGCCGATGCGCGCTTTGCGCCGGTGGTCGATGCGATCAGCGTCGCGCGCGGCTACGAGGCGGCGCTTGGCGCGGCGCTTGGCGACGATCTCGAGGCGCCGGCCGACGA
This sequence comes from uncultured Alphaproteobacteria bacterium, assembly GCA_963829505.1. Taxonomy (GTDB): domain Bacteria; phylum Pseudomonadota; class Alphaproteobacteria; order Rhizobiales; family Beijerinckiaceae; genus Roseiarcus. The sequence continues at coordinate 278,955 of CAWHIL010000002.1, read as the reverse complement.
GGAGGCGCCCGCCCACTGGTCCTATCTGCCGGGCGTCGGCGCCGACCCCACGCTTCCCGACGGCGTCGCGCCGCTTGCCGCCCATGTCGTCGCGCCGCCGGCGCTGGCGCGGCGTCTCGCCCAGGTCGGCGTCGTCGGCCGCGCCGACGGCGACCGGTACGCCGCCTTCCTCGAAGTCGGCCAGCGGCTCGTCTCGGTCGAAGGCGACCTCTGGCGCTGGGACGGCTTCGTCGCGGCGGCCGAGGCGCCGACGCCGGCCGCGCGCAGGCTCTTCGAGAAGAACCGGCTCGGCGATCTCGAGCGCGAGGCCGAGGCCGCGCGACAGGTCGCCGAGGCCGCGCGCGCCGGGGCGGCTCAGGCCGCTTCCGCCTTGACGGACGCCGCGGCGAGCGAGACCGAGGCGCGCGGGCGCGTTCGCCCCGCCCGCACGGCGCTCGACGCCGCCCGCGCAGCGCTGGCTCAGAGCGAACGCCGGCAGGCCGAGACGATGACGCGCCTCGCGGCGCTCGAAGAGGCGGCGTCGCGCGCCAGAACCACGCGCGACGAAGCGAGCGAACGCAAGGCGCGCGCCGAGGCGGCGCTAGCCGGCCTCGAGCCGGGCGAGGCGCTTGCGGCGCGGCTCGACGCGGCGCGCGGCGCGGCCGGAACCTTGCGCGCCGCCCATGCCGAGGCGCGCGCCGAGGCGCAGGCGCTCTCCCGCGAGGCCGAGGCGCGGCGCGCAAGGCGCAAGGCGATCGAGGCCGACCGCGCTTCGTGGGAGATGCGGCAAGCCAAGGCCGAGACGCAGATCGCCGAGATCGCCGAGCGCCGCGCGGCGACGCAGGCCGAGAGCGAAAGCCTTGCCGATGCGCCGGGCGAATTCCACCGCAGGCGCCATGCGCTCGGCGACGAGTTCGCGTCCGCCGAGGCCGCGCGCAAGGAGGCGGCGGACGCGCTGGCGCTCGCCGAGACCGCGCTCGGCCAGGCCGACCGCGCGGCGCGCGAGGCGCTCACCGCAATGGGCGAAGCGCGCGAGGCGCGCGCCGCGTCGGAAGCGCGCGTCGAGGCTTCGCGCGCCCGCCAGACCGAACTGAAGCGCGCCATCGAGAGCGACCTCGACGCCGGGCCGGAAGGGCTTGCCGCGCTCGGCGGCGTCGCGGCGGGGGCCGTGCTGCCGGCGCTGGCCGATGTCGCGCGGAAACTCGAGCATCTGCGGCAGGAGCGCGAGCGCCTCGGCGCGGTGAATTTGCGCGCCGACGAGGAGCTTGCCGAGGTCGAGGGGGCGCGGGCGAAACTGATCGCCGAGCGCGACGATCTGACGGAGGCGATCCGCAAGCTGCGCGGCGCCATCGGCTCGCTCAATCAGGAGGGGCGCGAGCGGCTGATCGCCGCCTTCGACGTGGTCAACGGCCATTTCAAGAGCCTGTTCGCGACGCTGTTCGAGGGCGGCGAGGCGGAGCTTCAGCTTGTCGAGAGCGACGATCCGCTGGAGGCGGGTCTCGAACTGATCGCCCGGCCGCCGGGCAAGAAGCCGCAGACGCTGACGCTGCTCTCCGGCGGCGAGCAGGCGCTGACGGCGATGGCGCTGATCTTTGCGGTGTTCCTGACGAATCCGTCGCCGATCTGCGTGCTCGACGAGGTCGACGCGCCGCTCGACGACTACAACATCGAGCGCTTCTGCGATTTGCTGGAAGAGATGCGCAAGCGCGCCGACACCCGCTTCGTCACCATCACCCACAACCCCATCACCATGGCCCGCATGGACCGGCTCTTCGGCGTGACGATGGCCGAGCGCGGGGTCAGCCAGATCGTGTCGGTGGAGCTTGCGGAGGCCGAGCAGATGCTGGAGGCGGGGTAAGATCTTAGAAGCGAGCCGTCGCTCACCCCGGAAGAGTTGTTTTCGGCGATCGAAAGATCCGTCCTCCCCACCGTGATTGTCGAGGGCGACGACGATGTTAGTCGTCTTTCGGCAGTTAGAGAATATATTTTCAGACATGACTTTGTCTGTGCAACAGGCCGGAGGCAAAAACGCCCTCCTAAAGGTCTTTGAAATGCGCTTATTTAAGCTTCCGCTGCCACTGCGGCACCTACTCGTTCAAAAATGCGATTTAGTAGCGGTCCAGGGCACGCGGCCACCTTCTCTAGCAACGCATCGTTCCTATGCCGCACTCGCCTACCTTTGTAAGAGACGTGTCTCATGAATATTTCCATTAAGGACTTGCCTCTCAACAATCTTTCAAAACTGTCCGTAATCTCCTTGTATAGCTCATGTCCATCCGCCCCTTCTAACGTGACATAAGGTTCCACCATCGTCTCTTGATTGTCTAATATGTGATTAGCATGCGTCGCGAGTTGTTCATTTGTATGTGACTCTTCTCGCATCAGTTTGGTGATGCAGTGTACGTACCAATGAGAGAAGCGAAGAATTTCCTTCGTAAATGCTTCCTTCTCAGTAGCGTCCATGATCCTCATAAACTGACCGTCGCGAAACACGTCGTTCTCTATGGAATGTCCATCAGTCAGAATTAGTTGATCTGAGTTGTATTCATCTGGCGTTCCAACGTGGACCCATAGGTCTCTATCAGCAATGAAGACTACTCGAGGTGCTCTCTGCCACATCGAAGACGAACCAGAGCTTAGTCTGCACGTTGACTGGCAGCGCCAATTATTTCCGACGTTATTGAACCAAAAGACTTCAAATCAATTTATTATAGCGACACATTCACCATTTATATACAGTAAATACCCGGACAAGGAAATCCTAGTTGACCCCGATAGAGGCGAGGGCGACTCTATTGTCTCGTTAAAAATAACAGCGTTATCGTTGAAAGCATTATAACATATGAAACTTAGCATTTGCTTTTCGCCAGCAGAAAGTAGGTCCGATGTAATCGCGCCCGCTGCGTCACCGAAACTCAGTCTTGGGCCTATGCTAATCCCGGTATGTCGTATGAGTCGTTCGACTGTTAGCCGAACCGTGTCCATGGGTGCCATGATCTCGACACGCTGCCCCTCCATAGACTCGATCTTAGTTCTTATCTCATCCAATAGTACATCGGAGGATTTGTCGCTAGAATTCACTGCCTTGTCGCGCTTGTGTTGTTTTATTGTCTCGATAATTTCGTCTGAAGTTTTCTGTTGATATTCAGTGTATTCTTGAGTATAGTCGGCATAACGTTTGAGCAGGAGTGTTTCGACATCGCTCGTCGAAATAGAGGAAACGAACACGTGTCTTTTGTTGCTTAATTTTCGGGCAAGTTCGATCAGAGCGTCCTCGATGTCTGAGCGCTGTCTAAGGTGCCAACCCAGCGCTTGGCCGGCTTGTGCGTCTCTTGCTTGTGATCGTAAATCCGCCTTCGATGCGTCTGAAGGTTGATAGAAACAAAGAACTACCGATTTCAACTAGCTCCTCGTTCGCTGCATCTTCAGCGCTGCGATAGAGCTGATTATCCTCGTCTTCGTAATCTTCAAAGACTATCGATCGATCTTCTGTCTCAAACTCAACTGTGCAATTCGAGGGGCCGAGACGATGGACGGTACATTTATAAATATCTGTTTCCAATTCAAATCGCGTAAAGGGCACTTCTCGCAGTGCGATCAATATATTACCACTAAGGGTATACCAAATAAGCTTCAATATACTAGTTTTACCTGCGCCATTGCGGCCTGTAAAAATATTGAGGTCTTGATGAAGTTCGGCTGCTATCTTGGTCTGACGACCGAACAGCCCGGCTACCTCAAATCGCTTCACGTACATGTGTGCACTTTCTGTGTATGTGCCTCCCGCCCGACGCGGACGATTCTCGTCCCCTCTGACCGCAATCGGGCTGGAGTCCCAGACCGGAACCTGCGGGTCCTTCTCCGCGGCGATCAGAGTATCATAGCGGTATGGGGCGCAAAATATCCGATCCGAGCCCTCGGCATCTTGCTAGCCGGTCGCTCTTAGACGCTCTTGCGGTGACGCCTTGCTCAACCCTCGTAAGGCGCGAGCAGCCCTCACGCCGCCCGCTTGCCCACGCGCGGCGCCGGACGCGCCGACTTGCGCGGGGTCTTTCGCTTCGCCTTGGCGCCCGCCTGCGCCAGTTGCGCTTCGATCAGCATGCGGATCAGACGCTGCGTCGGCATGTTGGCCTTCGCCGCCTCGGCCCTGAGCGTCGCGAGCAGGGCGGCGGGCAGGCGCAGGCTGATGGAGGCGTCCTTGCGCGCCAATTCAAAGCGCACCTTTTTCATCTCCGATAGGTCGTATTCCGCAAGGTCCGCCCGCTGCAGCCAGGCGTCGGCCTCGTCATCGCTCTTGAAGTCTGGAAATTTCCTGGACATAGCGCCTGACTTCCTTGTCATGCATATAACGCACACTGACCGGACGAATCCGGTCGCCCCGCCAGACGAACTCGCAAAACATCCAGCGGCCGCCGCCGTCGCCAAAAGCGTGCATCCGCCGCTCGCCGTTCACGATCGCGTCGCGGACGACATAGACGTCGCCCTGGAAGAAGGCCTCGATCTCACCCAGCGAAACGAGCGACTGACGCGTCACGCCGAGGCGGCGGGCCTCGCGGTCGAGCGCTTCGACCACCCATGCCGGAAAGTCGACGTTGACGCGGCGAGCCGCGAGATTGAGGCGCCGCGCCTGATCCCAGTCGACCGCGCCCGACACGTCCCCGCCGGCGTCGAACTTTTTTCGAACTCAGGCGCCTTCACAAGCTTTGATCTCCTCTTTGCGCGACCGGCGCAACTCTGAGGGGTTCCCCGTCTACCTCGTCCTGAGGAGCGGCGCCAAAGGCGACGCGTCTCGAAGGACGTTGCAGCGGCGCGCGGAGGTCCGTCTAAAGACGTCCTTCGAGACGGCCGCTGGCGCGGCCTCCTCAGGACGAGGGCAGTGGGCTCCTGCCCGCCGTCATTGCGAGCGTCCCGTGTTCGCGGGGCGCGCGCCGGCGCGGCAGGCGACGCCGTTGGTCGGTTGCCGCGCTCCCGAAATTCTCCCTGCTTGGCAGGAAATCTACCCTGTTCCGCGCAAAATCCTCCCTGTTATCGGCAAAAATCATCCCTGTTAATGGAACACTCATATCACGTGTAATCTTCCGTTCGACCTGAGCGTGGGCGGCGGCGAGGGCTGACGGGGTCGGCTGCGGCTTGCGGCGCCCGCAGCCCCGCGACGATCAAACCCGTTGCGCTTCAATCGTTTGCCGATTTCTCTTTTCCAGTAGATAGAATCATGTTACTCTTACATTTAGGAAATGCCGAGGCCGATTCCGGCGCTTGGCGACCCATCGCGCACAGACAGGCCGCAATCGAAAAATGCTCCGGATTCCGCAAGCAAAACTATCCCCTCGCCGTCGCCGGGCGCCGAAACGTGAACGCGCATCCCTTGAGGTCGCCACAGTTGAGGCGCTCTCCGTCCGCACGCGGAATCGTCCGCGCAGAGACATGAGGGAGCAGTCGAATGCGCGCTCGGGGGTCTGTTCTCGCCGCAGCCGGCGTCGCGATCGCGGCGTCGGTCGCGTCGTCATGCCCGGCGTTCGCCGAGGACGCGACGCCGTTCGACGGCGCGTGGAACGCCGAGGTCGTGTGTCTGCCGTCCGCCAACGGCGAGGGCTACACATGGCGGCTGCCGGTGCGCATCGCGGCGGGCACGCTGAGCGGGACCTACCGCTCGCCGACCACGGCCGCGGAAGGCGAACTCGACGGCTGGGTGAGGGCGGACGGCAAGGCGCTCGTCTCGGTGATCGGCGTCACCGGCCACGACCAATCGATCGGACATTTACGGCCGGGCACCCGCTTCCGCTACACCGCCAACGTGCAGTTCAACGGCGACAGCGGCTCGGGCGAGCGCCAGCAGCTTCGCGCCTGCACGCTGAGCTTCAGCCGAACCTGACGGGCCGGGTCTCCAAACTGCCCCTCGTCCTGAGGAGCCGCCGGAGGCGGCGTCTCGAAGGACGGCGACGGACGCGGACTTCGCGAACATCCTTCGAGACGCGCCGCCTTCGGCGCCGCTCCTCAGGATGAGGTCGGCGGCGGTCGCCGATGGGGGCGGCTCTGGTACGGTCCGTGCATGCGTCGCACGGACTGGCATGGCCCATTCGAGAGCGCCGCATGAAATACTGGATCGACACCGAGTTCGTCGCGCATCCCTTCGTCCTCGACCTCGTCTCGATCGGCGTCGTGGCGGAGGACGGGCGGGAATTCTATGCGGAGAGTTCGGAGGTCGACTGGGCGAGAGCGAATCCGTGGACGCTCGCGCACGTCCGTCCGCAACTCGACGGACGCGCGATGAGCTGCGAGGCGATCAGCTATGGCTTGCGCAGCTTCACCGACCACGACGAGCATCCGGTGTTCTGGGGCTACTTCCCGGCCTTCGACTGGGTCGCGTTCGTCGGCCTCTTCGGCGGCCTCGAGGAGATGCCGTTCCACTACCCGCAGCTCTGCCTCGACATCAAGCAATGGGCGATCGAGCTCGGCGATCCCGCGTTGCCAACTCAGGCGAACGCAGCTCATCACGCGCTGAACGACGCCCGCTGGACGCGCGAGGCGTGGGACTTCCTCGCGGGCCTCCACCCCGAAGGCGCGGGCCGCCGCGCGACCGGGCGGAAGCACGCCAAAGGCGCCCCCATCTCCCTCGGGGAGAAGGGCTGGGGATGAGGGCGCGCGTCCCCTCATCCGTCGCTTTGCGCCACCCTCGGGTCAAGCCCGAGGGCAGGCTCTTCCCCCGGAGGGAGAAGGGTCTTGACGCCGCTCAGAAAGACTTCGGCAAGCCTGCGTCCTTGAGGATGCCGTTTGCCGTGTGTCGCGATCGGATGTGGACGGGAACGACGAGACGCTTCGCCGCGCGCGTGGTCCAAATGTCATGATCGCCTTTGCCGTGCCGAAGAAACGCGCAGCCCGCCTCCGACAGCATTTGGCGGACGGGCTTGCCGTAGTCCTTCACGCCGCAGCGCCGGCGCGCACCGAAGCATGCGCCACGATTTCGACGTGAACGGACTCGCCTGTGTTTCCATCTCCGAGCAGGAGATCGGCCGTCGCATCCCCAACGTTGCGGCGGAAGACCTCGAAGGTCTCGCCTTCCACATGCAACCCCTCGATATCGGAGTGCTCGACGTACCAGACGCCGCCCTCGTCATCGAACGCCGCTTTCACGACAGCGACCCGCATCGTCGGAGACCTCCAAAATCTTCCTGATACTAACACACTTGATTGCCGCTGGAATCATCCCTGGAGGCGCGCCTGCGGCGCGTCCCCTCATCCGGCGCTTCGCGCCATGGCCGGGTCGGCACCCGGCCACAGGCTCTTCCCCCGGAGGGGGAAAGGGTTACTTCCACTTGATCGAGCAGCCGATCGAGGGGGTTTGCGCGAAGGGGATTTCGCGGCCGGCGGCGATGGCGCGCATGGCGTCCAGGAGTTCGCGGCGGGCGCCTTGCGGCGGCGGCCTCGTGCGGCCTTCGTCGAGACGGCCGCGATAGCGGAGCTTGAGGTCCCGGTCGAAGCCGAAATAGTCGGGCGTACAGACCGCGCCGTAGGCGCGCGCGACGCGCTGGCTCTCGTCGTGCAGATAGGGGAACGGGAAGGCGTGCGCTTTGGCGAAGGCCGCCATCCGGTCGAACGAATCCTCGGGGTGGCTTCTCGCGTCGTTCGAGCAGATCGCGGCGAAGCCGACGCCGTCGGATGAAAGCGCGCTTGAGTTGGCGACGAGCCGGTCGATCACCGCTTTCACATAGGGGCAGTGGTTGCAGATGAAGACAATGACCGTGCCCTTCGCGCCCGCGACGTCTCGCAGCGCATAGGTTCGTCCGTCGGTCGCGGGCAAAGCGAAATCGGGCGCTCTTGTCCCGAGGACGATGTCGGTCGGGCCTGCGGCCATGGGTTCATCTCCTTCCGCGACGGCGAGGGTGGCGACGAGCGCCCTCCGCGAGACGGCCTTGCTGTCCTATCCCTACCACGAAGGCGGGGCGCGAGAGGCCGGCGAGACGCTTGACCGCGCCGGGGGCGGAGGCGGATGCTTGGCGGGCGCGGGCGAACGCAAGAGAGGCAAGCAAGGTCATGATGACGAGAGCCCTCCTCTCCGCCGTGGCGATCCTCGCCTGCGCTTCGCCCTCGTTCGCCCATCCGGTGACGCTCGAAGGCAAGGCGGCGGAGGCGTTCATCGCCAGGCGTCTGCCGAACGCGGTCATCCCGGGCGACGTCAGCGGGACATTCGCCTATGTCCGCAACGGCGTGAGCCGCACCGGCCATGCGACGTGCTCCGTGCCGGCCATGGGGGCGCGCTCCGAGGGCGCGGTCTCGACCTGCAAGGTCTGGTATTAGACGAAGGGACCGCGACGGCGGGGCCGGCGACGCGGGCGTGGGGCGAAGGCCGGAATCCGGACCTTCCGGCGTGGCCCTGGACGCCGCAAATGTCCGTGATCCCCTGCGGCGCCGCGCCCCCACGCGTTGTCCACAAGGCGCGGCCTCCCCATATCCCGATGCGGCGCGGGCCCCGCCCTCCGGCGGCCCGTGCCGCTCTTGACGGGAATTGCAGGCGCAATGCACTCTTCCACAAAAGAAAAGGGGAAACGCAACGTGAGGATGGCGAAATGAGCGGCAGCCCGGCTACGGGACACGAACCTGCCCCCGGACTCATGTTGCAGCTCATGGAAGCGCGCATGGCCTGGGAGCACGCCGCCTTCGTCGCGACATCGCCGTTCTGGATGGCCGCGCCGAGGGGCGACGGCCATCCGGTGTTCGTGCTGCCGGGCCTCGCCGCCGGGGACGCGAGCACCGCGCCGCTGCGTCGCTTCCTCGCCTCACGCGGCTTCTCGCCGTCGGGCTGGGGGCAGGGGCTGAACCTCGGCTTGCGGGAAGGCGTGATGGAGAAGGCGCACGAGAGCCTGCTCGCGCTTTATCACGAGCACGGCCGCGCGGTGAGCGTGGTCGGCTGGAGCCTCGGCGGCCTCTACGCCCGCGAACTCGCCAAGCAGTCGCCCGAGATGGTGCGGCTCGTGATCACGCTCGGCTCCCCCTTCACCGGCCATCCGCGCGAGACCAACGCCTGGCGTGTCTACGAGGTCGCGAGCGGCCACCGCGTCGACTGGCACGACTTCCACCTGCCGCTCCGCTGGGCCCCGCCGGTGCCGACGACCTCGATCTGGAGTCCGACCGACGGCGTCGTGCCGTGGCGCTGCTGCCTCGAGCCGCGAACGACGCTGGCTGAGAACATCGTCGTCGAATTCGAGCCACCTCGGCCTCGGCGCCCATCCGGCGGCGCTCTACGCCGTCGCGGACCGCCTCGCGCAGCCGGAAGGGCATTGGGAGCCGTTCCACCGGAAGGGCTGGCGCCGGCTCTTCTACGGCGATCCGGAAAGCTACCGGCGCCGGCGCGAGGCCAAGGTCCACGGGACGCACGAGGCGCCCGAGGCCGCGGCGGCGGAGTAGGGCCGGGCGCTGTAGGGCCGGGGTCGTTGACCCGGCCGGCGCGGTCGGCGACTGCGCCCTACAGCCGCGCCTACGCCGACGCGACGTAGCGCGCCCTCAGCACCTTCTTGTCGATCTTGCCGACCGAGGTCAGCGGCAGCTCCTCCACGAAGGACACGTTCTCGGGGATGGCGATCTTCGAGATGAGGCCGCGCTCGACGTAGGACGCAACGTGCAGGCGGATGTCGTCCTCGCCGATCTTGCCCGCATGGGCCGGGTCGAGGATGACGAGCGCCAGCGGCCGTTCGCCCCACTTGACGTCCTTGACGGGAATGACGGCGGCGCGCTTCACGCCGGGCTTCTCCATGATGATGTTCTCGAGCGCGATCGAGGAGATCCATTCGCCGCCGCTCTTGACGATGTCCTTGAGACGATCGGCGATGCGGATATATCCCTCCGGATCGATCGAGGCGACGTCGCCGGTGTGCATGTAGCCGCCGCCCCACAGGACCTCGGAGGCCTCGGGATTGTGCAGGTAGCCCGTGGTGAGCCAGGGCGCGCGGGCGACGATCTCGCCGGTCGCGACGCCGTCGTGCGGCACGTCGTTCATGTTCGCGTCGACGACCCTGAGGTCGACCAGCGGCGCGGCGATGCCGGCCGTGATCCGGTGCGCGAGTTCGTCCTCGAAGTCGCCGCCGAGGTGGCGCGTATGGATATGGGCGGTCGACAGCATCGGGGCCGATTCCGACATGCCGTAGCCGCCGAAGATGTCGATGCCCCGCGCGATCGCCGCCCGCGCCAGCGACGGCGGCAGCGACGAGCCGCCGATCACCATGCTCATCTTCGAGAGATCCACCTTGTCGCTGCCCGGCGCCGTGAGCAGCATTTGCAGGATGGTCGGGACGCAATGCGTCCACGTCACCTTTTCCGTCTCGATCAGCTTGAGGAAGATCTCCGGCGAGTAGCGGCCGGGAAAGACGATCTTGCACCCCGTCAGCATCGACGTGTAGGGCCCCCCCCACGCGTGAACGTGGAACATCGGCGTCATCGGCATATAGACGTCGTCGCGATGGAAGCGGCCGTGCTTCGGCGTCACGCCGTATTCCACCAGCACCGCCATGGTGTGCATCACGATCTGGCGATGGGTGAAGTAGACGGCCTTCGGCTTGCCCGTCGTCCCCGTCGTGTGGAAGATGGTGGCGACGGCGTTCTCGTCGAAGTCGGGGAACGGGAAATAGGGCGAGCCGAGCGACAGCAGCGCCTCGTATTCGGCCTTGACCGGAAAGTCGATCTTCGGCGGCTCGGGCCGGTCGTGCATGAGGACGAAATTCTTCACCGCCTTCAGGTGCGGCGCGAGCTTCTCGACGAGCGGCAGGAAATCGACGTTGAACATGACCGTCGTCGCGCCGCTATCGGCGATCGTATAGGCGATGTCCTCGGGGACGAGGCTGACGTTCACCGTCTGCATGACCGCGCCCATCATCGGGATCGCGTAGTAGCATTCGTGGTAGCGGTCGCTGTCCCATTCGAGGATCGCGACGACGTCGCCCTGATCGACGCCGAGCTGGACGAGTTCCGCTCGCCAGCCGGCCGATCCGCTCGCGAAACTCGCGGTAGGTCCGCCGCCTGAGGTCGCGGTAGACGATCTCCTGATCGGGCGAACGCGTCATCGGCGTATGCAGGAGATGCTTGATGAGCAGAGGATAGACGTAGGCCGAAGGCGTCGGCGCGATGATCTTGACAGGCATGCACGTTCCCTCCGGTAATTGTTTTGTCTCTGTCACATACGGCCCGGCGAGCGTCCAGAAAATGACGCCGGTCAAGAATCCCGCCGGAAAAAGTTCAACCCCTGCGGCCCGTGGTCGCGGCGTTCGTCGGCGCCGGAAAGAACCGCGCCGCGAGGCCGCTCGGCCGGAAGGGCTTCCACGTCCCGGGGCTTTGCGCGAGCCGGTCGGCCACGACCCACAGCGCCGCCGGGTTGAAGCCGAGCCCCAGATGCGAGCCGCGCACCTCGACGTTCTCGGCTGTCGGCCCTTCCGCCACGAGGCAGGCGCGCCAGGCGACGACGCCGTCCCCGCGGGAATAGATCGAGGTCATGGGAACCGGCAGCGGCGCGGCGAGCGCGGCGATCTCGGCGGGCGAGCGCGTCGGCAGCGCTTCGCCGGTCAGCCGCCGCCAGGCGCGGCCGGCGTTGGTCGCCGACACGCCGGCGACCGGACTGCCGAGCGTAATCACCATCCGGATGTCGTCTGGCGCGACGCGGGCGGCTTCGCGGGCGATCATGCCGCCGCGGCTCCAGCCGACAAGCGTCACCGGCGTTGCGCTCGCCGCCCGCAGCCGGCGGATCTCGCGGACGACCGCGGGGATGTCGGCGCCGGCCGGCCTGACGTTGCGCCCGAGGCCCCAGCCATGCGCCTCGTAACCGAGCCGGTCGAGATAGAAGCGCAGCGCCGCGGTCGAGCGGTCGGTCGCCCCTAAGCCCGGCAGGACGAGCACGGGCTGGCGTTTCCCGCGCGGCGCGGCAAGGAGGGCGACGGGCCAGGCCGCGGCGCGCGCTTCGAGCGCCAGCAGAAGCTTCGAGGGCGGCGCGATCGTCTTGGGCGCGCCAGCCGCCGCTTTCATTGTCTCTTCTTCGCCGCGGCGGCGCGCCAGCCGGGCCGCTTCGCCGGAGCGCGAGGCGCGGCTGCGGATTTCATCGTCTTCGGCGAATAGGCCTTGCTCGTTTGCGCCGGCGAGGCCGCCGACCGCGCGCCTTTGCGGCTCGGCGATGCGGCGCGCTTCCGCGCCGGCTTCTCCGGTCTCTCGGGCGCCCCTTGCGCGAAGAGCCGCCGCATGGCCTCCGTCGCCTCTCCGAGCGCGTCGATCTCGCGCGCGAGCGCCGTCCTCTTCGGCGCCGGGTCGGATCGGGGCGAAGGCTCGGGCGCTGGCGCCGCGTCCTTCACCGCGACAGGCTTTCCCGGAGCAGGCCGCGCAGCAAGCGCGACGGCGATCCGCTCGACCACGTCCGTTTGCGCCGCCCCCGCGCCGGCGGCTTTCAGCGCGGCGAACTCCTCGACCATCAAGTCGGCGATCGCCTGCGCGTCCGGCACGGTCTCGCTGCAGGCGATCAGGCCGAAGTCGAGCGTGTCGAGATAGCTCTGCACCGTCACGTTGAGGGCGCTGCCGTGATAGGGGATGGACACCGGGAAGTAATGCGTCGCCTTCGCGCCGACGCAATAGAAGGGTTCGCGCGGCCCCGGCACGTTCGACACGACGAGGTTGGCGAACGGCCGGGCGTAGTTCGCCGCCTTCGCGCCCGCCCACAGCCGCGCGATCCCCATCATCACGACGGGAGCGCCGAGGATCGACACGTTGGTCGTGACGAGATCGCGCGTGTCGGCGAAGAGGTTTTTCGCGTCGCGTCCGGCGGCCTTGGCCGCCATCAGCCGCGGCAGCGGCTCGGCGACGTCGGTCGGCAGCCGCGAGACGGTGAAGACCACCTGGTTGTTGAGCTGCGCGTCGCCGATGGGCCTCAGCGACGCCGGGACGCCGGCCGTCAGCGGCTTCTCCGGCAGCACGCCGCGCTCGGAGAGGTAGCGGCGCGACGCGCCCGCCGTCAGCGCCAGCACGACGTCGTTGACCGTGACGGCATGAGCCCGCGCCAGCGCCTTGACCTCGTGGAGAGGCAGCGAGGCCGTCGCATAGACGCGGTGGCCGGAGATCGCGACGTTGAACGGCGTCCGCGGCATGTCCTTGACGTAGCCGTAGAGAAACTTCGCGTCGCGCGCGAGATTGGGGGCGGCCTTGGTGAGCGTGCGCGCGACCGAGGGCAGCGCCTTCACCGCCCGCCAGCCCTGGCGGACGAAGTCGCCGATCGCGGTGCTCGCAAGCTCGATCGAATCTTCGGGCTCGCGGTCCGCCGGAACGGCGCGCGCCGGCAGCTTTTCGCGGGCGGCGTCGGGCTCGAAGTCGTAGATGACGCCGAGCGTCGCCATGCCCGCGATCCCGTCCATCGCGGAATGGTGGACCTTGACGTAGACGGCGAAGCGGCCGCCCTCGAGCCCTTCGATGAAAGTGTACTCCCACAAGGGCCGGGCGCGGTCGAGCGGCACGGCGTGCAATTGCGCGACGAGCGCCCTGAGTTCGGCCATGCCGCCGGGCTTCGGCAGCGCCGCGTGGCGGATGTGGTAGTCGAGGTCGATCTTTTCGTCGTCGACCCACACCGGATGGTCCATGCCGAGCGGCGTCCATTCGAGCCTGCGGCGGTAGGACGGCAGAAGATCGAGCCGTGATGCGGTGTGGGCGCGAAAGCGCTGGAAGAGGTCGTCGCCCGGCCGTCCGGGTTCGAAGATCGTCACGCTCGCCACATGCATCGGCGTTTCCGGCGTCTCCATGTAGAGGAAGAGCGCGTCGAGCGCGGACAGACGTTTCATGGGCGGTTCCTCCGGACCCGGGTATTTACGCCGGTTCCGCCCCCTCGGCGTTGCGGCAATGCGCCGCGATCTCGTCGACGAGCAGCGGCACGAGCGCCTCGGGGAGAAAGTGGCCCATGCCGGGAACGATGCGCAAGCGGGCGCCGGGATCGCGGCCGCCGTCATCGTGCCGCCGATCGGCGGCACGAGCGGATCGTCCGAGCCGTGCAGGACAAGCGTCGGCGCCCTGACGCGGCCGAGCATCGGCACGCGGTTCGGCGCGGCCTCGATCGCGATGAGCTGGCGGGCGAAGCCGTCGGGGCGATAGCTGCGGCTGACCGACCGGCCGACCCTCGCGGCGAGCTCCATGTCGGTCGGGGGATATTGCGCGCCGCCGACGAGACGGAAGAAGGCGTTCATGCGCCGGATCGCGGCCTCGCGGTCGCGCGGCATGGGCCGCAGAAGCGCGCGCAGGACTTTTGGCCGCGGCGAGACGCGCGACGGCGCCGACATGATCGAGGTCAGGCTCTTCACCCGCTCGGGGTGCTCGGCTGCGAGGATCTGGGCGATCATGCCGCCCATCGAGGCGCCGACGACATGCGCCGCGCCGATCTTCAAGGCGTCCATCAGTCCGGTCGCGTCGCGCGCCATGTCGTCGAGCGTGTAGGGCGGCCTAACCGGCAGGCGGACGAGGGCTCGCGCCAGCGCCGCGGTCGTCGCGAGCCGGCCGCGCGAGGGCATGCGGCTCGAGAGGCCGGCGTCGCGGTTGTCGAACCGCACGACGCGGAAGCCGCGGCTTCCAAGCCCCTCGCAGAGCGAATCCGGCCAGGCGACGAGCTGCATCCCGAGGCCCATGACGAGCAGGATCGCCGGGGCCTCCGGCGGCCCGAAGTCCTCGTATTCGATCGTGACGCCATTGGCGCTGACGGAGGTCATGGTTTCGCTCTCTTGGGCGCGGCGCCAGGCGTGGCCGAAGCGGAAAGGCGCGCCCATCCAGCCTGCGCCGCCCCGCCGATGGCGCGCGCCAGCGCCCTCGGGACGCGTGGCGCGCTCGCGGTCAAGAGCTTGTTGGCGAGGCCCGGCACGCACACCGCCTCGCCTTTGAGACAGGCCGCGACGCCCGCTTCCGCCGCCGCCTTCGCCGACATCAGCAGCGCGCCCGGGATCTGCCGACCGAGCGGCGACGCGCTGACCATCGCGGTGTCGGTGAGCCCCGGGCAGAGCGCCGTCGCCGTGACGCCCGTCCCTTTCAGTTCCTCGGCGAGCGCTTCGGTCAGCGACAGGACGAAGGCTTTCGAGGCCGCATATGTCGCGAGCCGGGGCACGGGCATGAAGGCGGCGATCGAGGCGACGTTCAGGACGCGCCCCGCGCCGCGCGCGATCATCGCAGGCAGGAAGAGCCGGGTCAGCGCGGTGACGGCGGCGACGTTGACCGCGATGAGGTTCATGAGGTCGGCCAAGGGAATGTCGGCGAGCGGGCCCTCGCAGGCCGCGCCCGCGTTGTTGACGAGGAGCCCGATCTCGATTCCGGCCCGGCCAAGCGCCTCCGCCAGCGCCTCGGGCGCGCCGGCGAGGCTGAGATCGACCGGCGTCGTCTTGACGCGGACGCCACACTCGGCGGCCAGTTCGCGCCCGAGCGCGTCGAGGGCGGCTTCGCTGCGCGCCGCGAGCACGAGATCGTGGCGGCGCGCCGCCAGCGCCCGCGCGATCTCCCGGCCAATACCGGACGATGCGCCGGTGACGAGGGCAAAGCCTGCGCCTGCGCCATTGCCTTTCGACGGGGTCACTGGAGCCTCCTTCAAGGCGGGCGGACAGAAGCCATCGCCTGATTGACGCGGCCGAACGTGGGCCTCACCGGGCCGCGTGGCAATGATCCGCGTCAATGAACCGCGCGGTCCCAACGCCGGTTTCGTCAATGCCGGCGATGTGATCGGCTCCCCGCCCCATTCCGCCTTGCGCCCGCCGGCCGCCGTGCTAACGTCCGCTTACGGGCCAGGGGGCGGAGGATCATCCCATGCGCGCCAAGCTTATCGGATTGCTGATCGGTCTCGGGCTCGCGGCGGTCGTCGCGCCGGCGATGGCCTGCAACTGGTCCACGTCGTCGAGCACCCAGACCTCGACGCAACAGACCGCCGACAGCCAGGCGCCCGCGCCTGAGAGCGGGACGAACTGAGCGTTCGAAAAAGGGCGCGCTTCGAGCCGCCTGTCGCTCTGTCGAGGCATTTGTCTTCGGCCGTCCGGTTCGCCGGGCGGCTTTTTTTACGCGCGAAACGGCCGCGTCAGAAGTGCACGCTGCCGCCGACGCGCAGCATGTTGTTCGACGCGTTGACCGACTGCGACGCGTACGGATAGGTCCACGAATAGGCGACGTCGCCGAACTGGTAGCGCAGAAGCTCGGCGCGCAGGCTGACGTTGCGGGTGATCGCATATTCCGCCCCGACGCCGAAGGCGACGCCGCCGACGGTCGAGCCGTGGCTGCCGTACCAGCTTGTCGCCTCGGTCACGCCCCAGGCGGGGCCGATCGTGCCGTAGGCGAGGAGATTGCCGAACGCATAGCCGCCCTTGCCGCGGAGCGAAGTCAGGAACTTCTCGTTGAACCTGACGGAACCGCTCTGGCTGCTCGACACGTTGGTCGCGAGCCCGTCGGCCTCGACGCCCCCGACCAACGCGCCGCCCTGGATGTTGTAGCCGACATGGCCGCCAAACGCGGCCCCCGAATTGTAGTAGGGGCCGGACGAGCCGATCGCGAAGCCGACGTCCGGGCCGACTTCGACGCCCGAGAAGTCGGCGCCGTTGGGCCCGCTCGAGGTGCGATAGTCCTGAGCGAACGCCGCGCCGCCGGAGATCGCCGCAGCGGCCAGGGCGCAGAGAACGAGACGACGCATGGGCGGATCCTCCTCACCTTCGCGTGGGATCGCTGCAACTTTACCCCTCGCCGAAACCCGGCGTTCGCCATTCCGTCCCGATGACCAACGAAGCGTTAAGCGCGCGGGCAAAACGTTAACGGCCCGCGCTTGTCCCTGCGCGCGTGGCCGCTTTTCCGCTCGCTTCTCGCAATCACCGGTTCCACAGGAGAGCCGCAGGCATTAAACTCGGCCTCGGTCGGAACGGCCCCGCTTCGAGGGCCGGCGCGCTTCGAGGAGACCCTGAATGACCGGGGCCAAAGCCGCTTGCCTGCGAAAGGTGACGCTCTACGCCGCGCGGTCGAAGGAATTCCCCGACGGGTCGATGCGCCACGGCTACGATTTCGTCGCGCCGCTGACCGAGGAGGGACGCATCGACGTCGGGACCTGGAAGGAGCATCGCGGCGAATGCTTCGCCCACCGCTTCTGGGCCGGCGAGCCCGCCATGCAGGGCCTCATCGTCCACCGCGCCGGCGGCCGCGGCGGCTCGACCTGGGCGTTCGAATGGAAGGGGCCGCGCGCCGCCGCCTTCGACGAGGACGACGGCTTCCGCTTCGCCGACCACGCCTTCCGGGTCGGCGAATACGTGTCGGTGCGCGAGGCCGAGGGAGAGCTTCTGACGTTCCGCGTTGCGAGTATCGGCGCGCCCTGAGCGGAGCGCCGCGTCAGCCCAGAATTGCGCGCGCCTCGATGCGTCGCACCCCGGCTGCGTTCATCCGCGCCCAGGCCGCCTCGAGCGAGCCGCCGGCGTCGATCGCCCGGCAGGCGTCCTCGATGACGAAGGCCTCGAAGCCGGCTTTCCGCGCATCGAGCGCGCTTGCGGCGACGCAAAAGTCGGTCGCGAGCCCGCAGGCGAAGACGCGCCGGACGCCGCGCGCGGCGAGCAGGGCCGCGAGGCCGGTCGTGGTCTTGCCGTCGGCCTCGACAAAGGCCGAATAGGAGTTGACGCCCCGGTTCATGCCCTTGCGCAGGATGAGGACGGCGAGATCGGCCTCGAGCCCGGGGTGGAGCGCCGCGCCCGGGGTGCCCTGCACGCAATGGTCGGGCCACAGCGTCTGCTCGCCGTAGTGAAGCCGCTTGGTCGAGAACGGCGCCTCGGCGTGGGTCGAGGCGAACGAGGCGTGATCCGGCGGGTGCCAGTCCTGCGTGACGACGACGGGGGCGCCGGCCTCGGCGAAGCGCCGGATGAGCGCGTTGGCGAGCGGCACGATCGCATGGCCGTCCTCGACCGCGAGCGCTCCGCCCGGCATGAAGTCCGGCTGCGGGTCGATCACCAGGAGGGCGTCGGCCGGTTCAGGAATCATCTCCGGCATGGGCGGGTTTCGCTCCGAGGTGCACGAGGGAGCGCCAGCGGCCGCGCTCGAAGACCAGCACGACGGCGAGCGAGAAGACGAACGGGATGACGAGATAGAGGAGCCGGAAGACGAGCAGCGCCGCGACGACATTGGCTTTCGGCGCGTCCGGGAGCCCGCCGAGGAATGCGATCTCGAGCACGCCGAGGCCGCCCGGCGCATGGCTGACGAGCGCCAGGCAGAACGAGGCGATAAACACGCCGAGCACCACGACGAAGCCCGGGTTGGCCGCGGGCAGGGCGAAGAAGATGATCCCCGCGGCGCCGACGAGTTCGAGGGGCCCCGCGAGCAATTGCCGGAGCGCGATCGGCGGGCGCGGATAGGTGAGCTCGAAGCCGGCGAGCCGGAACGGCCGGAAATGCAGGAGGGAGCCGAGCGCATAGAGGAGCGTGGCGGCGATAAGGACAAGCCCCGCCGCCCGCCCGATCCACTCGGGCGCGCCCTCGAAGCGTTCGACGAGGTCGGGCCGGAAGAGCAGCAGCCCGCCGCCCACCGTCACCGCGCCGAGACCGAAGGTGAAGGAGCAGAAAGCGACAAGCAGCCCGACCTCGGCCATGCTGAGGCCGCGGGTCGAGTAGGCGCGGTAGCGGATCACCGCGCCCGAGAGCACCGAGGCTCCGACGTTGTGGGCGATGGCGTAGGTCACGAACGAGGTCAGCGCGACGAACGGCCAGCCAATCCTGCGCCCGAGGTGCCTCAGCCCGATCCGGTCGTACCAGGCGAGCGCCGAGTAGGCCGCGGCGGTCGAGGCGCAGGCCATCGCCCAGCGCGCCGGCGAGATCGAGCCGAAGGCGTCGCGCAG
Organism: uncultured Alphaproteobacteria bacterium; assembly: GCA_963829505.1. Taxonomy (GTDB): domain Bacteria; phylum Pseudomonadota; class Alphaproteobacteria; order Rhizobiales; family Beijerinckiaceae; genus Roseiarcus. The sequence goes on along the minus strand of CAWHIL010000002.1, from coordinate 260,147 downwards.
GCTCGCAAACGACATCCCGCGCAGTTCCTTGAACAGGAACCAGCTCGACACGGCCACCGCTCCGAGGCCGATCACCGGCCACGCGATGTCCTGGATGTGTTTCATGCCGTGCTGGTCCGTCCGCGGAAAAAGGCCCCGCCGCCCTTTGCCCGAGCATGAGGGCGAAGACAAGGCCATGGCTTCGCCCGTCAAACCCTTGCCGCGAGCCCGCCCGCCCGTCATGCTGCCGACCGGAAAAGGCAGACGAGAATCATGCCGGAAAGCGCGCCATCCTCGATCGGAACGCAGAACGCCGCCAGCGACCCCCGAACGAATTCGGTCCTCATCAGCGTCGACGGCGCCCTCGTCGCCCGCCCGGACGCGAAAGTGTCCGTCTTCGATTCCGGTTTCGTCCTCGGCGACGGCGTGTGGGAGGGCCTGCGGCTCGCCGGCGGCCGCATCGTCTTCCTCGACCGGCATCTCGACCGGCTGTGGGACGGAGCCAAGATGCTGAGATTCGACGTCGGCCTCAGCCGGGAGGCGCTGAAAGCGCGCCTCTTCGACGCCGTCGAGGCGAACGGCATGACCGACGGCGTGCATATCCGCCTGATTGTGACGCGCGGCGTCAGGCGCTCGCCCTATCAGGACCCGCGGCTGACCGAGGGCGGCGCCACCATCGTCATCATCCCCGAATGGAAGCGCCCGAACCCGCAGATCTTCGCCCGCGGCTTGCGGCTCTTCACCGTGCATATCCGCCGCACCGGGCCCGCCGAGCAGGACCAGAAGCTCAACTCCCATTCGAAGCTCAACTGCATCCTCGCCGGCATTCAGGCGATCGAGGCCGGCGCGGACGAAGCGCTGATGCTTGACGACCGGGGGTTCGTCGCGACCTGCAACTCGACGCATTTCTTCATCGTCCGCAAGGGCGAGGTGTGGACGTCGGCCGGCGGGTTCTGTCTCGGCGGCATCACCCGGGGCGCGGTCCTCAGGGCCGCCAGGCGCGAGGGCCTGCCGGCGTTCGAGAAGGATTTCTCGCTATTCGACGTCTATGGCGCGGACGAGGCCTTCACCACCGGCACCTTCGCCGGCCTCGCGCCGGTCGCCTCGGTCGACGGCCGGACGATCGGAGAGGCGCCGGACGACGGCGACCGCTCCGGACCGGTCACGCGGCGGCTGAGGGCCGCGGTCCGCGCGCTCGAGGCCGAAGAGGCCCAGGGGCGGGGGTCATGAGCGCGTGGGCCATGAGCGCGGCGCCGGCGAACCCGGACGGGACGGTCAGGATCGCGATGTGGTCCGGTCCGCGCAACATCTCGACGGCGATGATGCGGGCGTTCGGCGCGCGGCGCGATTGCGCCGTCAGCGACGAGCCGTTCTACGCCGCCTATCTCGCCGCGACCGGCCTCATCCACCCGATGCGCGACGAGGTCGTCGCTTCGCAGCCGACCGACTGGCGGACGGTTGCGGCGGCGCTCGTCGGACCGGCCCCGGAAGGAATGCCGATCTGGTACCAGAAGCACATGACCCATCACATGCTGCCGGGGTTCGGGCGGGACTGGACCGACAGCCTCGTCGACGCCTTCCTCATTCGCGCGCCCGAGGCCGTGCTCGCCTCCTACGCCATGAAGCGCGACGATTTCACGCTCGAGGAGATCGGGCTTCCGACGCAGGTCGAGCTCTTCGACAGGAGCGCCGACCGCCTCGGTCGCGCGCCCCCGGTCATCGAGGCGCAGGACGTGCTCGCCGATCCCGGGGCGACGCTCACGCTCCTGTGCGCGGCGGCGGGAATAGCCTTCGACCCGCGGATGCTGTCATGGGCCCCGGGCCGACGTCCGAGCGACGGCGTCTGGGCGCCCGTCTGGTATCAGGCGGTCGAGGGGTCCACGGGCTTTGGGCCGCCGCGCCGCGAGCCTCGTCTCGACGACCTGCCGGAAGCGCTGAAACCGCTCGCGGTCGCCGCGCGCCCCCTCTACGACCGCCTGGCGGCGCACCGGTTGAGGCCGGCGCCCGAGCCCAAGAACGAGAGCTGAGAACGCTTGTCCCCTCCTTATCGCGGCCTTGACGCAGGGAATCGCACGGGCCATCAGGGGCGCGCCGATGCCGATGCTCGTTCTGCCCTATCCGGTGATCAATCCCGTTCTCGTGCAGCTCGGGCCGTTCGCCATCCGCTGGTACGCGCTCGCCTATATCGCGGGGCTCATGCTCGGCTGGTGGGTGATCCGCCGCACCGTGTCGGACGACCGCTATTGGAACGGAATGACGCGGCCGTCGCCCGACAGCATCGACGATCTGCTCGTCTATTGCGCCTTCGGCGTCATCCTCGGCGGGCGCATCGGCTACGCGCTCTTCTACAAGTCGGGCTATTATTTCTCCCATCCGCTCGACGTGCTGCGAGTCTGGGAAGGCGGCATGTCGTTCCACGGCGGCATGATCGGCTGCTTCCTCGGCATGGTTCTGTTCGCCTGGCGCCGTCATGCGCGGCTTCTCACGGTGATGGACCTCTGCTCGCTGGTCGCCCCGATCGGCCTCTTTCTCGGGCGCATCGCCAATTTCATCCGGCCGGAGCTCTGGGGCCGGCCGACCGACGTCCCCTGGGCGATGGTGTTTCCGGGCAGCGACGGCCTGCCGCGCCATCCCAGCCAGATCTACGAGGCGCTGCTCGAGGGGCTCCTCGTCTTCGTCGTGCTGCAGGCGCTCGCCCGCTCAGGGTGGCTGAAACGGCCCGGCTTCGTCGCCGGCGCGTTCGGCGTCCTCTACGGCGCGGCGCGCATCTTCAGCGAATTCTTCCGCGAGCCCGATCCGGGGCTCGACAACCTCGGCTTCGGGCTCACGATGGGCATGATCCTTTCCGCGCCGATGATCGTCATCGGTCTCGGCCTTCTCGCGGCGAGCTTCAGGGTTGAGAGAAAGCTCTAGATGACGACACTTCTCGGCGAGCTGAAGGCGCTGATCGGCCACAAAGGGCCGATCACGGTCGAACGCTACATGGAGCTTGCGCTCGCCCATCCAGAATTCGGCTATTACATGAACCGCGACCCGTTCGGGGCGACGGGCGACTTCACCACTTCGCCGGAAATCTCGCAGATGTTCGGCGAGCTGATCGGCCTCTGGGCCGCCGAGGTGTGGACGAAGATGGGGTCGCCGAACCCGGTCAAATTCATCGAGCTCGGGCCGGGGCGGGGAACCCTGATGAGCGACGCCTTGCGCGCGGCGCGCATCGTTCCCGAGTTCCGCGCGGCGCTCGACGTCTGGCTCCTCGAGACGAGCCCGGCGCTCGCTTCGATCCAGCACGAGCTCCTCCTCGACGCGGGCGTCGCGATCGCCTGGGCGCAGACGCTGAAGGAGATCCCCGAGGGGCCCTCGATCGTAATCGGCAACGAGTTCCTCGACGCCCTGCCGGTTCGACAGTTCGTGCGGACGAACGGGCAATGGCGCGAACGCGTGGTGCGCCTCGACGAAACGGGAGCGCTCGCCTTCGACGTTGCGCCGGATCCCGAGCCCTATATTCGCGGCGTCGCCCGCGAGGGCGAGGTGCTCGAGGTCAATCCGGCCGGGCACCGCTTCATGTTCGAGCTCGGCGCCCGGCTCGTCAGGGGGACAGGCGCGGCGCTCCTGATCGACTACGGCCACACCGTCACCGGGATCGGCGACACCCTGCAGGCGCTCCGCGCCCACCGCTATGTCGATGCGCTCGCCATGCCCGGCGAATGCGACCTCACCGCGCACGTCGATTTCGCCGCCATGGCGCGCAGCGCCGCGGCGACCGGCGCCGCCGTCTACGGGCCCATCGACCAGGGCGATTTCCTGCGCGGGATCGGCGTCGACCTCAGGACCAAGGCGCTCGCCGATCGCGCCGGGCCGGAGCGGGCGGAGGAGCTCGGCCAGGCGCGCAACCGCCTCGTCGGCAAGGGCAAGGGCGAGATGGGCGGGCTGTTCAAGGTCATGGCGATCGCCAATCGGGCGCTTGCCGCGCCGCCGGGCTTCCATCCCCTGGCGGCGGCGCGGCCGGCTTGAGCGCCGCTCCCTTCCTCACCGCCCGCACGCTCGAGCTTCCCGGCGTCGTCCACGCCTTCTTCACCCGTGCCGGCGGGGTTTCGAACGGCGTCTATGCAACGCTCAACGGCGGCGTGGGCTCGCGCGACGCGCCGGAGGCGGTGGCGGCCAACCGCGCGCGGATGGCGGACGCGCTCCGCGTCGCGGCCGACCGTCTCGCCGTGCCCTACCAGATCCATTCGTCCGACGCGCTCGTCCTCGCAGGCCCGTGGGACGCTGGCAAGCGTCCCCGCTGCGACGGCGTCGCGACCGCGACGCCCGGCTTCGCGCTCGGCGTCACCGGGGCCGATTGCGGCATGATCCTTTTCGCCGATCCCGAGGCCCGCGTCGTCGGCGCGGCGCACGCCGGATGGAAGGGGGCGCTCAACGGAATCATCGAGGCGACGGTCGCCGCGATGGAGCGGCTCGGCGCGCGGCGCGCGGCGATCTCGGCGGCGCTCGGCCCCTGCATCGCGCAGGCGTCCTACGAGGTCGGGCCGGAGTTCGTCGCCGCGTTCGCTGCGGCTGGCGAGACAACGGCGCGGTTCTTCGCGCCGAGCCTGAGGCACGGCCACGCAATGTTCGACCTCAAGGCCTTCATCGCCGAGCGCGTCGCGGCCGCGGGCGTCGGCCGTTTCGAGGACCTCGGCCTCGACACCTATGCGGACGAAGCGCGCTTCTTCAGCTATCGCCGCACGACCCACCGGCGCGAACCCGACTACGGCCGGCTCGTCTCGGCGATCGCGCTCGCCTGAGGCCGGTTTCGCCAGCTTGACTTCCGGCCGGACGCCGCCGCAACTGGCGGCAATCCATTGCGAGACGGCGGTGACCCGATGAGCGCTTTCGACGCCGTACGCCGATGCGGCAAGTTTCTCCGCGGAGCCCGCGGTTGAGCGAGCGGCGCGTGCATCACGTCGACGGCGCCGCCTTCCGCAGAGCGATGCGGACGCTCGCCTCAGGCGTCGCGGTCGTCGCCTCGGGCGACGGGGCGGACCGCGTGGGGTGCACGGTCGTCGCGCTCGCGTCGCTGTCGCTGACGCCGCCGACGCTCGTCGTCTGCCTGTCGCGCACGTCCTCGACGCTGGTCAGGCTGCGTCAAACGCGCGCCTTCTCGGTCAGCCTGCTCGCGGCGCGGCACGAGGACGTGGCTCACCGGTTCAGCGGACGCGGCGGCGTCCATGGGGTCCGCCGCTTCGACGGTGCGCGCTGGACGACGCTCGCGACCGGCGCGCCGATCCTCGTCGACGCGGTCTCGGCCTTCGACTGTCTCGTCGAAGAGGTGATCGAGCGCCACTCGCACGCCATCGTGCTCGGCGCGGTCGTGAGCCTCGAGGAAGGTGTCGACGAGCCCGTGCTCGCCCATGCGCGCGGCGCCTACTTCCCCGCCGGCTGATCGCGCCCTGCCGCCCGCGCGATCGCCTTCGGGTTAACCTCCGATTAACCCGCGAGGCGGCATTTCAGGGATGAACGCGCGGACCCGAGAAAGGGTCGGCCCGCTTCACAAAGCCCATCCTCCTCCGGATCGCAATGGTCATCCTCTATCACCATCCCTTCTGCCCGCATTCCCGCTTCGTCCGCCTGATTCTGGGAGAAATGGGGATCGAGCCGAGGCTCGTCGAGGAGCGCGCCTGGGAGCGCCGGCGCGAGTTTCTCCTGATGGCGGCCGAGGGAGCGACCCCGGTCCTCGTCGAGGATCATCCGCCCGTCGTGCCGGGCCCCGACGTGATCGCCGAATATCTCGACGAGACCCGAGGGCTGGCGCTCGGCGACCGGCGGCTCCTGCCCGAGGACCCCGGCGGACGCGCCGAGGCGCGGCGGCTCGCCGCCTGGTTCAACGTCAAGTTCTTCAACGAGACGAGCCAATGGATCGTGCGCGAGAAGATCTTCAAGCGCTTCATGCGTCCGGGCGAGGGCGGCGGCGGGCCCGACATGGAGACGGTGCGCGCGGCGCGCTCCAACGCCCGCTATCATCTGCGCTACATCGGCCACCTGATCCGCAGCCGCAACTGGCTCGCCGGCGACCGCCTGACCGTCGCCGACCTCGCGGCGGCGGCGCATCTCTCCTGCCTCGACTATCTCGGCGACGCGCCGTGGGAGGAGAACGAGACCGCGCGCCTCTGGTACGCGCGCGTCAAGTCGCGGCCCTCGTTCCGCGTGCTCCTCGCCGACCGCCTGCCCGGCGTCGCGCCGAGCGAGACCTACGCGAATTTGGATTTTTGAGACGCGAGCGGCACGCGGAGGTCACCCCTCGCCGCGTTGCGCCTCCATGCGGCGTTCGACGAGAGCGAGCTTCGCCCCTATTGCACGATGGCGAGCGAGGCCATCCGCTCTCTCGCGCCGCCGACGCCGGCCGCGGCCGCGCGGGTGTAGTAGACGCGGGCCAGCTTCTCGTCGCCCTTGAGGCCGAGCGCGCCGAGCCGGGAGAGCGTCGTGGGGTCATAGGTGTCGCCGAGCGCCATCAGCGCCCGCGGGTCGCCCGCTTCGGCGGCGCGCCGGAGAAGGGCGCGCGCGACGGCGATGTCGCCCTTGGCGAAGGCGATGAGGCCCGCGGCGCAGAGGCGGCGCGCGTCGTCGATGGGGATCGAAAGCGACGCGATGGGAGTTCGGGTCGACGCCCGAATCGCGAGGCGCGTCCACGCTCGCCCCGCGCAGGGCGACCGCGAGTTTCTTGATCGCGTCCTTGGCGATGGCGGCTTTCGAGGCGGGTTTCGGCGGCTCCGGCGCCGCCACGACAGTCTGAGTGACGAAGACCGGCTGGTCGACGGCGGCCTTCTGCGAGGCGCTCGAGGCGTCGATGCGCGGCAGAAATGCGATCGCGAGGAGCGCGGCGCATAAGCCCGCGATTGCGCCCGCGACGACTTTCCATACGAGTGGCAGGGCGGCGTCCTCCTTATTGCATCAGGCCGCGCCAGCGCGTCAGGCTGTCGTAGAGCCGATCGGAATCCTCGGCCTTCGGACCGCCGCTGGCTTCAGCCGCCTTGGCTGCGGCGCGAAACACCTCGAGCGAGTTGTTGCCCGAGGTCTTGTGTTCGTCGATCCAGCCTTGCGCCGCCGTCAGGCGAGGCCAGTCGGCATTGGCGACGACCGCGCCGGCGGCGAGATTGACGTCGCGCCAGTTGGCGTCCCGGCCGTTTTCGAGGATCGCTTCATAATTGTCAAAGAAGGCGCGCGCCACCTTGCCGAGCCCGTCGCAGCGCGGCGATCCCGCTGCGGCGTCGATGGCGACGAGGGCCATCGGCTCGGCGACCGTTTCGACCGCGTCGTTGGCCGCAATGAGGTTCGGGCGCTCGGCGGCCGCGATCCGCGCGGGCGCATAAACCTGTTCGAGCTGGGCCGACCAGGGGATCGGAACGAGATGGAACCGCCCGTCGTCGCCGCCGAAGCTGTCGAGCGCGTTCGCGTCCCTGCCGCCGAGAACGAAGACGGCGTCGAGCTTGCCCGACTGCATCGCCGCCAGTGCGTCGGTCAGAGGCTCATAGACCGCGTTGACGTTGACGCCGAGCCGCGAGAACAGGAGCTTGGCGCTGATCCCGGTCGTGCCGTCGGCGTCGCCGAAGCCGACCGACTTGCCGTTGAGGTCGTTGACCGACTTGACCTCTTTCGGCGCGATCACCTCGATCGTCTCGGGCGCGAGGGGGGCGACGAGAAGAACCCGCTTTGGCCAGTCCGGCTGATATTTCACGCTCACCGCAAGCGAATCGAGCGTCACAATGGCGAAATCGGCCATGTCGGCGCGCATGACCTTGGCGACGCCGGTCGGCGAGGTGGCGCCGACGATCTCGCGGCCCTGAACCCCTTGCTCGGAAAGGACTTCAACGAATTCGCGCGCCATCCGGCTTGCCGTGAGGTCGCCGGGATCGGCGATGATGGAGAAGGGTTTGAGCGCGGCGAGCGGCGTCGCGGGGGCGGAGGCGGCTTGGGCGGCGGCAGGGGCGGCGACGGCCGAAGCCGCGGCGGGGACTGCCGCCGCAGCGGCAGGCGCGGGCGGGGCCGGGGGGATGGGCGCCGCCTTCGCTGCGGCGGCCGGCGCCGGAGACGCAGCCTTGGCGGCGGTTGGCGCAGGGGGCGGGGCTTTCGCCGGCGCGGCTCGGGCGACAGTGTTGCGGGCCGCAGAGCCTCGCCAGGCGCCGTGCCACAGCATCAACTTGCCGTTCTTGTAGACGGGATGGGTGTAGCGGACCATGCCGGAGGGCTGTTTTTCCGCGGCGGACGCGGCATCGAGGGGCGCAAGGGCGAGCGCAAGCCCAGCCGCTGCAATGAAGGCTCCGGACGCGCGCCAAAACGCGCGCGCCAAAGCCGCGCGCTCAAATCCCCCGGCCCTCACCCTCTGGGCCTCTGTCCTGACCTGCCTCTCATCGGGGGCGGGACGCTGGGGACCAAATGCGACTTCCTCAAGGCGAGCCCTTTTGACTTGACTGTTGCGCGAACAACACGAAATCAACGCCTTTAGCGTTATCAAAGGGTTAAGAGAGCGTCGAGCGCGCCCTGCAGATCAGCCTGCGACAATTTTCGCGAAACCGGCCCGTCGAGATAGACGAGGGCCACGTCAAGCGGACGGTCGGGATAGATCGATTCGAGAGCGGCGGCGTAAAGGGCGAGTTGTTCGACATGCGCCAGCTCCGGGCGGGCTGGAGGGCGGCCGAGCTTGAAGTCGGCGAGGAAGATGCTCGTCCCGGTTACGGCGAGCCGATCGAGCCGGCCGGAGACCGGCAAAGCCCGGCCCTTGTGCGTTACGAGGCCTTCGAACGGGACCTCGCCGCGCGAGCCCGGCCCGAAGAGATGGGCGAGATCGGGCGACCCGAGGGCTGCGAGAACCTGGTCCAGAACGGCCTCGCGCCGCTCCCCGGTCAGCGCCTCTCCCTCCGCCTGCGCGAAGGAACGCCCCGCCGACCGCCGCCGGTCGGGCGCGACGCGGGGCAGGCGCTCGAGAAGCGCGTGGGCGAGGACGCCTTCGGCGCGGCGTTCCGCGCCGCCCTCCGACATGCCGATAGCGTCCGAAGGCCGCCGCGGTTCGGGCCGCGCCTCCTCGGGGGCAGGGGTCCGGAGCCAGCCGCGCAGGTCCGCCGCCGTGCGCACCGCGGGCGCGCTGGCGCCGTCGCCGTCCGCTTTCAGGGCGGCGCCGTAGCGGCGGATCGTCTCGCTCGCGTCCCAGGGCGCCGGCGCATCGCCCGTCATGTCCGCGAGGCTCGCGGAGACGAGGTCGTGCCAGCAGCCCTTGGCCCGGCCCTTCAGGGTCTCGTATCCGCAGACAATCAGGCGCTCGGCGGCGCGGGTCATCGCGACATAGAGGAGCCGCCGGTGCTCGCCGTCCTGCGCCCGCCGAGTTGCCTCGCGGGCGTCGGCGATGACCTCGCAATCCTCGCCCTTCCGGCGAGCCCAGGCGAACAGCCTCGGCGCCTCGGGGTCGGGCGACGGCAGCGGCATGAGCTTCGGATCGTGCACGCCCCCGCCCGGAGCGCCCGTCGTATCGGGCAGGAACACGATCGGCGCCTCGAGGCCCTTGCTCGCGTGCACCGTCAGCACCCTGACGCCCTCGCTGTCGGCCTCGAGGTCGCGCTTGATCTCCTGTTCATCGGCCTCGATCTCGGCGAGAAAGCGGGTGAGCGAGGGCGCCGCGCGGCGCTCGTGGGCGAGCGCCAGCGCCAGAAATTCGTCGATCGGGTCTCTTGCGTCCTCGCCGAGGCGCCCGAGAAGCGCCAGGCGCCCGCCGTCCTCGCCGAGGATCCGCGCATAGAAGTCGTAAGGGCCGAGGCTCTCGGCGCGCCGCCGCCATTCGGCGACCTGGCGCGCGGGGCGCTCGAAGCGCTTGTCGTCCGAGGTTGCGAGCGCGCCAGCGAGCGAGCCTTTCCGCTCGGCCGCGAGCGCGTAGAGCGCGTCGTCGTCGAGACCGACGAGCGGCGATTTGAGGAGCGCGGCGAGGGTGAGATCGTCGTCGCGGGTCAGCGCGGCGCGCCCCGCCGCGACGAGGTCCATGACGGCGATGTGGTCGCGAAGCTTCAGCCGGTCGGCGCCGGCGACCTTGACCCCCCGGTTCTTCAGCGCGCGGATCATCGCCTCGAAGAAGGCGTTGCGCCGCCTGACGAGGATCATCACGTCGCCCGGGCGCACCGGGCGCACGACGTGGCTTTTCAAATCGACGATCCGGTCGGGCGAACCGGGCGCCACGAAACGCCTGATCTCGTCGGCGATCCGGCCTGCGAGGATGACGGCGGGCGCGTGGCTCGCCGGCTCGTCGAGCGGCATGGTCCAGTCGTCCGGATCGGCCGGCTTTTCGGCCGGAATCGCGGGCCAGATCTCGACGACGCCCTGGAGTTGCTTGTGAATCGCCTCGTGCGCCGGCGCCTCATCGCCGTCGAACGCGACGTCCCGCCAGACCGCCTCGCTCGCAAAAACCTCGTCGACCGCCCCGAGGAGCGTCGGCGACGAGCGGAACGAATAGTGCAGCGGCACGGAATGGAACGGCTTCTCCGCGTCGCGATGGCGGCGCTCGAAGTGGCGGCGCATATGCGCGAACCATTCAGGCGCCGCGCCCTGGAAGGAGAAGATCGACTGCTTCTCGTCGCCGACGGCGAACACGGTGCGAAGGCGGGGCCGCGCGCCGGCGCCGGCGAAGAATTCGTCGGTCAGCTTCTCGACGATGCGCCATTGTTCGGCGGAATTGTCCTGCGCCTCGTCGATCAGGAGATGGTCGAGCCCGTAGTCGAGCTTGTGCATCACCCAGGCGGCGCTCGACCGGGTGACGAGCGAAAGGGTCCGCGAGATCTGGTCGGCGAAATCGAGCGCGCCGCGCTCGGCCTTGATCGCGGCGTAGGCCTTGAGGATGGCGGCGGCGACGGCGAAGACGGCCACCGTGCGTTCGAGCGTCTCCGCGGCGCGGCGGCGGTCGCGCAAGCCGGTCAGTCGGCTGAGCTCGCGCTGAAGCTCCTTTTCCAGATCCGGCCGCTGCTTGCGCAGATTCTTGCCGGTCAGATGGCCTTTTTCGCCACCGCGCTGATCTTCCTCGCCCTTCTTGATGAAGAAGGCGCAGAGCAACGCCTGCACACGGTCGGCGCGGTCGCTCGCCGCGTCCGCTTCGATGAGATGCGCGGCCATCTCCCGATCGTCGTGGTGGCCGGTCTCGAGATGCTTCGCCCATTGGCGCCGGCGCGCGCGACCGACGTCGCCGCCCAACATCTCCGCTTCGACGCTCGCGGCCGTCTCGCCTTCGGGAACGTGGAGGCCGAGCCTCAGCGCCTCGTGGTAGGACTGAGCGTCGGCGAACGCCGCGAAGGTCGCGGCGAAACGCTTGGCCTCCTCCATGAGCGTGTCGAAGGTGAAGACGCCGGCCTCGCGCGCGACGCGATCGAGCGCCGCGGCGCTCCCGGGGGAGGCTTTCAGAACCGCCATCGCGCGGACGCGCGCTTCGCCCATGAGCGCCGCCGCCTCGCGCTCCTCGAGAACCGCAAAGTGCGCCGGCACGTTGGCCTCGAACGGGAACAGGCGCAGCAGGCGCTCGCAGAAGGCGTGCAGCGTCTGGATCTTGAGGCCGCCCGGCGTCTCGATCGTGCGGGCGAAGAGCTGCCGGGCGAAGGCGAGCCCGGGCGGCCCCGGCCGTCCGGCGCCGGTCTCGACGATCCTCTCGGTCAGCGTCCCGTCGTCGAGGCTGGTCCACTCCGCGAGCACCTGGAAGACGCGCGCCGCCATGTTGGCCGCGGCCGCCTTGGTGAAGGTGAGGCAGAGGATCTGCGACGGCTTCGCCCCGTCGAGGAGCAGTCTCAGCACGCGCTGGGCGAGCACATGCGTCTTGCCGCTGCCGGCGTTGGCCGAGACCCAGGCGGAGGCGGTCGGATCGGACGCCCGCGACTGGTCGCGGCGTAGCAGATCGGGGATCACGAGCCGCGGGCTCATGCCGCGTCTCCTGCTTCCGACCCGTCGTCCGCGCCGCCCGCGAGCGACCATTCCTTCACCCGCGCGAGATGGTCGTAGTCGGCGAAGCGGCTCGCGAACTTGGCGATCGGCCGCGACAGATAGGGCGTCATCGGATTGGCGAACTGATCGAGCAGCGCCTTGAGGTCGGCGAAGTGGCGCTGGGCGAGTTCGGCGATGGGCTGGCGCTTCTCGGCCGCATGCTCCGCCTTGCCGCCGCCGGCGCCGCCGAGCTTGAGATAGAGCGCCTCGCCGGGAATGAGCGGGCCGAGATCGGCGAAGCCGCCCCGCATGAGGATCGCCGCTTCGAGAGTGAGCTGGGGATTGAGCCCGATTGTCACCTCCTTCTTGCCGGGCAGCGTCCCGCTCTTGTAGTCGATCAGCCTCGCCCGACCGTCGCGCATCCGGTCGATCCGGTCGGCGCGGGCGGTGAGGTGGAACGTCCCGCCATCGCAAAGCGCGATATCGAGCGCGCCCTTGAGCTCGACGAAGGCGTGGTCGAGCCCGTCGCGCGTCTCGTTCTCGAACCGCATGACGAAGTCGGCGGCTTCCTCGATGTTCGGCCAGTTGAGCCCGACGAAGCCCGGGTCTTCGAGAAAGGCCGCGAAACGCAGGCGGGCGAACTCGAGAAGCCGCGCCCGCGCCTCCGGCGGCAAGGGTCCAGCCGGGAAGGTCCGGCCGAAGTCCTCGAGCGCCCCGTGCCAGGCCATGCCCGCCTCGCGTAAGCCAAGCATCTGCTCGACCGGGGCGAGAACCTTGAGGTTCAGGATCCGGTCGGCGTAAATCGCATAAGGGTCGCGGCGCAGCGTCTCGATCCGGGTGACGCTGAGCCCGCGCGGCCGCTTCGCCGCCGGCGGGGTCGGCTTCGGCGCCTTGCAGGGCTTGACCGTTTCGGGCTCGTCGAGCGCCCGGGCGAGCGCCAGGGTGACGGCGCCGCGTTGCTCGGCCGCAGCGAACGCTTTGCCGCCCGCGGCCGCCGCAAGCCGTTGCAGGAGGCGCGAGGCGACGGTCGGCTCAGCCCCCCGCTTTCTGGCGCGGCTCAAGATCGCCTCGCCGGCGCAGAACGCCGCGACGAAGTCGTGCGCCGTCTGCCCGACCCTGCGCTCGGGCGGCGAGAGCTTGAGGCCCGCCCGCATCGACCGGTTGAGGAAGGCGTCCGTGTCCACCGCCGGCGGCCAGACCTTCTCGTCGAGCCCGGCGATCAGCGTCAGGTCGAAATGCAGCAGGCGCGCCTCGAGAAGCCCGAGGATCGCGAGCCGCGGATGGCCGCTCGGCCGAAGCGGCGCGCGCGCTTCCGCAAGCGCCGCCTCGAACAGGCGCTGATATTCGGCGAGCGTGCAGACGAAGCCGTCGCCGGCGGCGGCGCGCCATTCGTCGAGGAGCGTCTCGAGCGCCGCAAGACCGAAGGGGCCGTCGCGTTCGCCCTCCGGCGCGGCGATGATCGAGCCCAGCGCCTCGCGATGCGCGTCGAGCCAGCGCCCGAGCGGCGCCGCGCGCGCCTGAAGAACTTTCAGCGCAGCGGCGCAATCGCGCGCCAGGCTCTCGGCCTCGGCGCGGCCCTCCGCGCGGATCGCTCGCACGGCGGGATGGGCGTGCGCGTCGGCCGCCGCTGCGCTTGCGTCGGCGAAGGCCCGGTCGAGCGGCTCGAGGGACCCGACGGGTCCGGCGCGAAAGACGCCCATTTCGAGCGCCCGCGCCGCCGCCGCCTTGAGGCGTTGGGTGCGGCCGAAGCGGGCCGACGGGTGGGCGATCAGCGCCTGGACGGCGAGCGGCCGGAAGTCGGCTGCGGCCTCGAGCGTAAGCCTCGCGAGCGCGCCTGCTTCGGTCTCGCCGAGCGACCGGCCGCCCGAATCCTCGATCGTGACCCCCCAGCGCGCGAGTTCGGCCGCGACCCGGCGGGCGATCGAACGGTCGGGCGTGACGAGCGCCGCCGTCTTGCCGGGCGTCTCGAGCGTCTCGCGCATCGCGACGGCGAGCGCCAGCGCCTCCTCCGTCTCTTTCTCGGCGACGATCACTGAGACGCCCTCGAGCGCGTGCGTGACGGCGCCCGGCGCCAGCGCCGCCTCGCGCTCCGCCCAAAGATCGGTCGAAGCGGCCGGCCGCAGCGCCTCGCTCGTCAGCGCCTCGCGGGCGCGAAGCGCATCCGTCGGCGCGCCGAGCGGGATCACCTCCCTGCGGTCGACGCCGATCAGCCGGATCAGCCGATGCAGGAGCGCCTGAGCGTGTCCCGGCGCCCCGTCTTCGTCCTCGCCCGCCCCGGCCATCGCGAAGGCCCGGTCGTCGAGATCCTGGTCGAGGCCCGGCAGGACGACGGCGCCGCGCTCGGCCCGCGCGACCGCCGCGATCAGCTTTGCAACCGCCGCGTTCGCGCCGGTCGAGCCGGCGACGATCGTCGGGCCGCGCGCCGCGTCCGCGTGCCGAAGCGCGGCGATCTCCGCTTCGACCTCGGCCTTGACCCGGGCTGCGCGGTCGACAAGGCCCTGCTCGGCGAGCCAAAGCGGCCAGTTGGCGAAGGCGATCTTGAGGAAATCGAGGGTGATCCGCCAGTACTCGTCATGCGCCGCGCCGACCTCGATCGCCGCGATCGCCGCGGGGTCGACGCCCTCGATAATCAAATCGTCGATGAGCGCCGCGAGGTCGTTGGCGAGCGCGTAGGCCTCGGCCGGAGTTGTGGCGACGAGCGCCGGGGCGGCCATGTCGAAGACGAGTCCGTTCGCGTCGGCGGCGCGGATCGCGCCGCGCAGCGCCTCGCCCCATTTGCGGACGAAACGCGCCAGCACGTGCCGGCGGGCGAGCGGCTTGACGGCTTGAGGAAGCGACTCGCGCGGCGGCGCGCCGTCCGCGGCGGCGAAGTCCTGGGTCTCGCCCGGTTCGAGGACGCCGAGCGGCGCAATGCGCGGCAGCAGGATCGCGCCGCGCCCGCTTGCCTCGAAGAGGGCGTGGCCGAGCGCCGCCGCGGCGCGCTGGGTCGGCACGTAGATCGTCGCCTCGGCGAGCGCGAGCGGCTGGCCCGCGCCCGGAAATCCTTCGATCAGCTCGCCCTTGAGAAGGCTTCGAGCGAGCGTCGGCAGGAAGGGGACGCCGGGCGGGATGGTGAAGACACGGGGGCCGCGAATCGGCATCCCCCTATTCTCCGCTTCGATGTGGCGAAAACAAGCATGGAGCGCCTCGGCGGTCCCCGCCAGCCTCGCCGTCGTTTCCGCCGCCGGGCGACCCCCGGAAGGAATGTTCTGCTTCAGCCCTTCACGCCGTTGCGCAGCGTCCAACTCCGGAAATCTACCGGCTCGTCGGCGACGATCTCAAGCTGCGTAAGGCGGGCGTGCTCTGTCATGATCACCACGTTGGCGGCCGGCCATCGGGCCGACGGCACGATCAGGGCCTCGTACTCGTGAAAGAAGGCGACCTCGCCGATCTGCTGAAGCGACGGATATTCCTGCACGCGCTGGACGTAGCTCAGCCTGCCGTAGGTCGCCATGTTCATCCCGAGCGACGTGAGCTTGCCGTCACCGGCAAGATTCAGGACGCGATGAAGTTCGGCCTTGATCTGGTAGAGCCGCTTCGCGACCTTGGACGGAACAATCGGCAGACCCTTGGCGGCGTGAAACCAGGATTCCGCGACAGCGCCGTCGCGCGACTCCGACGTGTAGAGAACGTCGAAGCTTCCGTCGTCCCACCGGCCGCCGGCCCGTGAGGGACGGAGAGGGTCGAACCCTTCGGTTACGACCCGCCAGACGGAGCCCCTGAACCCGACCGGCGTCTCGGCGCCGATCGCGTCAAGCAGCGCCTTCGGACGCGGCGGGCGGCGCCTCGTCATCAGAGATAAACGTCGGCGTCCAGGCGGTCGAGGATGGCGATCACGTCGGTCGCCTGGCCCTCGACAATGGCGTCGACAGCGCGCCGGCCTTCCAGTTGGGGATGAGGCGCGTAAAGCCACAAGCGCACCTCGTCTGGCGAATAATAGTCGTCGAGGCGGCTCACGATGTAATGCAGCTGCGCCAGGAGGAGTTGGGTCGACGGGTGAGGCACATGCGTCCCCGCCTTCCAGCGGTGAACGGTCGCAGACGAGACGTCGGTGAAGTTGGCGATATCGGTCCCTTTCAGGCCGCCGTTGTCCTGAATGGAATCGATAAATCGTGCGACTGCAGCGGTCATGGGTAATTCTACTGTTTTCACCGCGGCTAGTCAATGAAAAGCAAATGCGCGGTCAGTCTCCCCCCGCCCTCCTCAGCCATTCCTCCTCGTCGACCGTCTCGACCCCGAGATCGCGCGCCTTCGTCAGCTTCGAGCCGGCGCCGGGGCCGGCGACCACGAGGTCGGTCTTGGCCGAGATCGAGCCGGACACTTTCGCGCCGAGCCGCTCCGCGAGCGCCTTGGCTTCGTCGCGGGTCATCCGCTCGAGCGAGCCCGTGAACACGATCGTCTTGCCGGCGAGCGGGTGGTCGAGGGCGACCGCCTCCATCGCCTCGACCTTGATCTCCTGCATCAGCGCGTCGAGGGCCGTTTCGTTGCGCTCCTCGGCGAAGAAGTCGGCGACCGTCTCGGCGACGACCGGCCCGATCCCCTCGACATGGGCGAGTTCGTCCTTCGCCTCGGGCGCGCGGGCGGCTTCGCGGAACGCAGGCCAGTCGCCGAAGTGGCGAGCGAGGCGGCGCGCGTTGGTCTCGCCGACGTGGCGGATCCCGAGCGCATAGAGAAGCCGGTTCAAGGCGATCGTCCGGCGGTCGTCGATGGCGTCGAACAGGTTCTTGACCGATGTCTCGCCAAAACCCTCCCATTCGGCAAGCGGCGGATGGCCGTCGCGGCCGTCGCGGGCGCGAAGCGTGAAGATGTCGGCGGGCGTGCGGACGAGGCCCTCCTTAAAGAAAAGCTCGATCTGCTTGTCGCCGAGGCCCTCGATGTCGAAGGCGTTGCGCGATGAGAAGTGCTTCAGCCCCTCGACGGCCTGCGCCGGGCAGACGAGATGGCCGGTGCAACGGCGCACGACGTCCGCTTCGCCGGTCTTTTCGTCGATCTCGCGCAAGGCAAGAGAGCCGCAGACGGGGCAGATGAAATCGCCCTTGTCATTTTTTGGAAATGTAAACTCATCAGGCCAGGGCTGCGGGCGCTCGTCGAGAATGACCTCGACAATCTGCGGGATCACGTCGCCGGCGCGCTGCACGACGACCGTGTCGCCGACCCGCACATCCTTGCGGGCGATCTCGTCCTCGTTGTGCAGCGTCGCGTTCGACACGACGACGCCCCCGACCGTCACGGGCTTCAGCTTGGCGACGGGGGTCAGCGCGCCGGTTCGCCCGACCTGGATCTCAATTCCTTCGAGCACGGTCGTCGCCCGCTCGGCCGGGAATTTGTGCGCCACCGCCCAGCGCGGCGAGCGCGAGACGAAGCCGAGGCGTCGCTGAAGCGCGAGGTCGTCGACCTTGTAGACGACGCCGTCGATGTCGTAGCCGAGGCTGGCTCGCTCGGCCTCGATCTGACGGTAGCGCTTGAGCATCGCCTCTGCCGTCGTGCAGAGGCGCGTCTCCCGGTTGGTCGGCAGGCCGAAGCGGGCCATCGCTTCGATCGCCCCGAACTGCGTCGTGGCGAAGGGCTCGCTGACCTCGCCCCAGGCGTAGGCGAAGAACTGCAGCGGCCGCGAGGCGGTGATCGCTGAATCGAGCTGGCGCAGCGAGCCCGCGGCGAAATTGCGCGGATTGGCGTAGATCGGCCGCCCGAGCTCCGCCTGGCGGGCGTTCAGCGCCGCGAAGTCGCTCTTCAGCATGTAGACCTCGCCGCGCGCCTCGAAGATATTTGGCGCGCCCTCGAGGCGATGGGGGATGGCGGCGATCGTGCGCACATTGGCGGTGACGTCCTCGCCCTCGTAGCCGTCGCCGCGCGTCGCCGCCTGAACGAGCTCGCCGTTCTCGTAGCGCAGGCTGCACGACAGGCCGTCGATCTTGGGCTCGGCGACAAACGCCAGCGGCGCGCTCTCGTCCAGACCAAGAAAGCGCCGCACGCGGGCGCAAAACTCCTCGACCTCGGCGTCGGCGAAGATGTTGCCGAGCGACAGCATCGGCACGGCGTGCCGGACCTTGGCGAATTTCTCCGATGGCGCGGCGCCCACGTTCTTCGAGATCGAGAGCGCG
This sequence comes from uncultured Alphaproteobacteria bacterium, assembly GCA_963829505.1. Taxonomy (GTDB): domain Bacteria; phylum Pseudomonadota; class Alphaproteobacteria; order Rhizobiales; family Beijerinckiaceae; genus Roseiarcus. The sequence continues at coordinate 242,112 of CAWHIL010000002.1, read as the reverse complement.
TCGGCAAGCTCCGGATGCGCCGCCTCGAGCGCGTCGTAGCGCCGTCTCAGCGCGTCGTAATCGGCGTCCGAGATGGTCGGCTGGTCCTCCTGGTGGTAGCGCCGGTCGTGCCCGGCGATCTCGGCTGCGAGGCGCGCGTGCTCTTTGCGGGCGGAGGCGAACGGGGCGGCCTTCGGCGTCTTCGTCATGCGGGCAAAGTTAGCCGAGGGGCGCGCGGCGCGGAAGGCGGGCGCGCGCGTCCATGCCGCATCCCGGCAAGCCTCGGGCAACCGTCGCGTCGGAACCTGCCCGCCGTCCGGCCAGCCTTGAGGGGCTTCAAGTCTTGCGCTTTCGACCTGCGATCTTCGTCGCGGCGACGTTCCTCGCCGGCTGCGCCGCGGGCGGCGTTCCGGCCGTGCGCGATTCCACGCCGCCGCCGTTCGACGCCTTTCAGGCCGGACAGCAGCTTCAGGTCGGCATGCCGCGCGAGGTCGCGATCCTCGCCGTCGGCTGGTCGCCGGTCACTTCGCAGACGTCGGGCTGCGGCGTGGCCGCGGGTTACGACTCCGCCTGCGAAGTGATGACCTTCGGCGTCTTCTCCAACAACCGGCTCGACGTCTATCTCGTGCCGACCGGGCAGGGCTATTCGGTCGTCACAAGCTGGCTCGCCCACAAAGGGTGACGCGCGCGCCGCTGCCATTGCGACGCCCTGGGGGGCGCTTTGCCCCGACGTCATTGCGAGCGAAGCGAAGCAATCCATCATGCAGGCCGACGCTGGATTGCTTCGTCGCTCACGCTCCTCGCAATGACGTCGATGCAGCGCCCCGCTAATGCCCGCCGCCGCCGCCCATCGCGGCGGGCTTGCGCATCAGCGCCGCGAGGCCGACGCAGCCGAGGAAGATCGCCGTCAGCGCCAGGAAGACGTCGGAGAGCGCCAGCACCTCCGCCTGCCGCCGCACGATCAGCGCAAGCTGCTTCGTCGCCGCAAGCTCGGCGTCGGAGCCGCGCGCGGCGAGCGCCTGCGTCATCTCCGACAGCCGCTCGTCCACGACCCCTCGTCCCCAGGTCACCTGCTCGCGCAGGCGCTCGAGATGCAGGTCCATCCGCTTGTCGAGCATCGTGTTGATGAGCGCGAGGCCGACCGCGCCGCCGAGATTGCGCATGAGGTTATAGAGGCCCGACGCGTTCTTGATCTTCATCGGCGGCAGGGTGCCGAGCGCCAGCGTGTTGATCGGCACCATCGACAGCATGAGGCCGACGCCGCGGAAGACCTGCGGCCACAAAAGCTCCCAGAAATCCCAGTCGACCGTCACATACGAAGCCTGATACGTGCCGACGGCGAAGCAGGTGAAGCCGACCGCGATCATGAGACGCGGATCGACCCGCGTCATCAGCCGTCCCGCGAGCGGCGCGGTCAGGAACATGCAGGCGCCGGTGACGAACATCGTCTTGCCGATCATCAGCGACGAGTAGCCGCGCACGACCGCGAGATAGACCGGATAGATGTAGGTCAGGCCGTAGAGGCCGATGCCGAGCACGAAGCCGAACATCGTGCCGGTCCAGAAGTTGCGGTCGCGGAAGGCGGTGAGGTCGACGATCGGCTGGCGCGCGGTGAACATGCGCCAGAAGAACAGGATCGCGCTCGTCGCCGAGATCAGAATCGCCCATGTCACCGGCGCGCTCTCGAACCAGTCCTTCGACGGCCCTTCCTCGAGCGCGTATTCGAGCGCGCCGAGGAAGCCCGCCATGGTCAGGAGGCCGAAATAGTCGAAATGCGTGAGCAGCGACCAGTCGGGCTCGTCGAAGTCGATGAGGAGCCAGGCGGCGACGGTCACGATGATTCCCGGCACGATGTTGACGAGGAACAGCCAGTGCCAGTCGAAGAGGTCTGTCAGATAGCCCCCGACCGTCGGCCCGATGGTCGGCGCGAGCGTCGCGACGAGGCCGATGATCGGGCCGATCAGCGGCTGCTTCGAGCGGGGAAAGATGGTGAAGGCGGAGGCGAACACCGTCGGGATCATGCCGCCGCCGATGAAGCCCTGCAGCGCCCGCCACAGGATCATCTGTTCGATGGTGTTGGCTTGCGCGCACATGAAGCTCATGAGCGTGAAGCCGCCGGCCGAGATGGTGAAGATGACCCGCGTCGAGACCACCCGGGACAGGAAGCCCGAGAGCGGGATCATCACGACTTCGGCGATCAGGTAGCTCGTCTGAACCCAGGTGATCTCGTCCGACGAGGCCGAGAGGCCCGCCTGAATCTGCGACAGCGACGCCGAGACGATCTGGATGTCCAGGATCGCCATGAACATCCCGAACACCATGAAGATGAAGGCGACGAGGCGGCGCGTGCTGAAGTGCGGAACGACGGCGCCGGGCGGCCCCATTGGCCGAGCGGCGACCGGCGGCGCTCCGGGGCGCGGAAGCGCGGCTGCGTCGCTCACGGCTTGTTGGTCTTGGCCGACGTTTCGAGCCCGAGCGCGCCGAGCAGCGTCGGCTTCGGCAGCTCCGGATCGCGCGTGTGCACTGTCGCCACCACCGACAGGCCGGGCCGCAGCGGCGTCGCCTTGAGGACGTCGTCGGAGAAGGTGATGCGCACCGGCACACGCTGCACGACCTTGGTGAAATTGCCGGTCGCATTGTCGGGCGGCAAGAGCGAGAACTGCGAGCCCGAGGCCGGCGCGACCGACGACACGACGCCCTCGACGACGTCGCCGTCGAGCGCGTCGATCGCCACGTCGACCTTCTGTCCGGGCTTGATGTTTCCGAGCTGCGTCTCCTTGAAGTTGGCGTCCACGTAGGAGGCGTTCAGCGGCACGAGCGCCATCAGGCGCGTGCCCGGCTGGACGAGATTGCCGACCTCGGCCGCCTTGTTGCCGACGGTCCCGTCGAACGGCGCGACAACCCTGGTGAAGGAGAGATCGCGCTTGGCCTTGTCGAGCGCGGTCACGAGTTCGGCGCGGGTGCGCGCCGCCTCGTCGCGCTGGGCCTTCAGGACATCGAGATTGGCCTTGGCGCCCTCGAGTCCGGCAGCGGTCGCCGCGGCGCTCGCCTTGGCGCCGGCGATCGAAGCGGTGGTGCGGTCGCGGTCGGCGGTCGCCTGCTCGAGACGCTGCTGCGAGCCGAAGTTCGTCTGTGCGAGCTTGAACGAGCGGTCATATTCGAGCGCCGCCCGCTCGGCGTCGGCCTGCGCCGACTTCAGCTGCGCCTGCGAGGCCTCGAGCTGCGCCTGAGCCTGATCGATGATCGCGCCCTGCGCCTCGATCTGGCGGCCGAACCGGGCGATGGTCGCATCCTGCGTGTCGACCTTGGCTTGAGCCGCGTCGACCGCGAGCCTGTAGTCGCCGTCGTCGATGAGCGCCAGCAGGTCGCCCTGCCGCACCGTCTGGTTGTCGACGACGGGAACCTGAGTGAGATGCCCCATCGCTTTGGCCGCGACGATGGTCGTGTTGGCGCCGACATAGGCGTCGTCGGTCGAGACGAGGAAGCGCCCCTCGACGAAATAGTCGTAGCCGAGCTTGCCCGCGTAGCCGAGCCCCGCAAGCAGGACGAGCGGCAGGACGAAGCGGCGAATGCGCCCCGAGCGCTTCGGCGCGGCGACCGCCATCGGCGGCAGGGCAGGCGTCGGCATCGCGGGGACGCCCGCGCCGGACGTGTGGGCCGGAAGGCCCGGAGCGGGCGCCGGCGCGAGGGTTCGCAACTCTGTCTTAGCGGCGGGCGCCGCTTCGGAAGCTTCGGTCATAGAACGCGTTCCCTGAAACGTGACCGATCCGAACCGAACGGTTCGGTCATTTTCGGTTGACGTAGCCCAAATTCGAGACTATGGCAACAGAAATCGAACCGAACGGTTCGGTCTCGCCGCCAAATCAAACTCCAGGCATCGTCAGGATTATGGACGCCGACATTCTCGTTCCCCACGACGACGCCCGCCGCCAGGACAGCGCCAAGCGCCGCCAGATCATGGACGGCGCCCGCGCGGTGTTCTTCGCCTCCGGCTTCGACGGCGCCAGCATGAACGACGTCGCCCGCTCGGCCGGCGTATCAAAGGGCACGCTCTACGCCTATTTCGAATTGAAAGAGGATCTCTTCAAGGAGATCATCAAGGAGCAGAAGGCGCTGACCGCCGAGCGCCTGTGTGGTTTCACCCGCGAAGGCGACGTGCGCGAGATGCTGGCCGACTTCGGCCGGCGGTTGCTCTTGAAGCTCACCGATCCCGCCCACATCTCGCTCGGCCGCGTCGTCATTGGCGCGACGGAGAAATTTCCGGCCGTCGGCCGCGCCTTATGGGAGGCCGGCCCCCAGTACGGCGCGACGCGGCTCGCAGAGGAATTGCGCGGGCTGGAAGAAGCGGGGATGCTGAAGCTCCCCGATTCCGAGCGCGCCGCCTGGCAGTTCATCGACCTCTGCCAAAGCTCCGTCTACAAGCGCGTCCTCTTCGGCGTCGCCGACCGTGCCGAGCCGGAGGAGATCGACGCCGCGGTGACGGCCGCCGTTGACGTGTTTCTCAAGGCGTATGGGGCGTAGGGCGGGGTTCCGACGCAAGGTCGGCTGATTGGCGGCGAGCGCCCGAAAGGACATCTGGCGAGGGAGCCGTCGCGCGCCGGCAAGAGTCGATATTTACAGACGATATATTGGTGAATATATATTGACTACTTATTTACCTTGGTGAACAGTCAGGCTTTCGACGCCACGTCTTCGACAGCGGACCTGTGGGGAGCGGCCAATGATTGCTCGAAAACTGTCTGTTTCGGCCCTCGTTTGCTTGTCAGTTGGGGTCCCAGGAGCGGCAGCGTATGGCGCCACCCTGCTCACCGGCAATGTCACCGTTGGGAACTACTATCCAGATACGTCGACCGTGTACCTCGGGTTCATAGGATCGGGTCCGACGGCGGGCGGCGTGAGCGCGGGTCCCTACCCATTTACGTTCACGTCCGACACGTTCACCGTGTACGATCCCTATGGCGGATCGTCCTTCAATACATATGGTCCGGGCGGATTTAATGGCTTCATCCTGTCCTTTACCGGCATCGACCCGATTACGGGAGTGACGTTCGGGTCCGGAGCGGAGCCGCCGACATCGATCAGCTTCGATAGCAACACGATCTGGCTCGGCTACAACGACGGTCCCCGGCCCGGCGGCTACACGACGCTCGACGTGAGCTTTGCAACGCCCGAGCCGGCGACCTGGGCGATGATGCTCCTGGGCTTCGGCGGCCTCTGCCTGGCTGGGCGTCGCGCGTCGCGCAGGAACCCCGATTTGGCGGTGTGAAGGCCTCTCGGATTCTGCGAAAAACCCTCCCTGTTACACGCGTAAACCTTCCCTGTTCCGCGCGAAAATACTCCCTGTTATTGCGAAAACTCACCCTGTTCCAAATCGACGATAAGTGTTTCACGTGAAACACTTTTTCGCCTCCGCCGTGCGCTCGGCGGCGCGTCGGTGCGCGGAATCGGGCCGCAGCGCCTCTTCGAGCCGCTCTTTCAGGCGCCCGGTCTCCTTCAGTTCGCAGTCGTGGACCACGAGCGTCCGCCAGCCGAGCGCGTCGAGGGCGGCGAGCGTCCGCTCGTCGCGGGCCCGGTTGCGGGCGATCTTGGCCCGCCAATAGTCGGCATTGGTCTTCGGCATGCGGGCGCCGCGCGCGCAGTCGTGCCCGTGCCAGAAGCAGCCGTGGACGAAGATGGCGAGCTTCCGGCGCCCGTAGGCGATGTCGGGCTTCCCCGGCAGGTCGGCGCGATTGAGCCGGTAGCCGGGCGCAAACGCCCTCAGCATCGCCCGCACGGCGCGCTCGGGCGCGGTGTCGCGCGACTTCACCGCCCGCATCGTCGCGGAGCGGTCGTATGTCATGCGCCGGCCGCCCGCCGCGGCCGCGTCCCGGCCTCGGCGGCGCCGGCGAGCGGCAGGAGCAGGGTCTCGCTCAGGAAGCGGACGACCGGCGGCGCGACGCCGTCGCCGACGAGATGCAGCGCGTCGGTCGCCCGCTCGGGCAGACGGTAGCTGTCGGCAAGGCCCATGAGCCGCGCCGCCTCGCGCGGGCTCATGAGGCGGGCGCGGATCGAGCCTCCCTCGACCTCGATCAGGAACTGGCGGCTCGATCCGCCGCCGGGCGTCCTGAGGCAGCCGGCGAAGCCGTCGAAGCGGGCCTCGGCCTGAACCCTGACGCCGCCCACGCCGTCGGGCCGGGTGCGGCGGAAGAGGGCGCCGACATGGCGGCCGCCGCTCGCTTGCGCCGCCGCGACCGCCCGGCGCGACGCGGGAGAGAGCGCGGCGACGAGGGCTCCCGTTCGCGCCGCGTCGAGTGAGCCCGACGCGGCGGGCTCGAGGCAATCGACAAGGCGGGCGTTGGCGCGCGGGGCCTCGGGAAGCCGCCACCACAACCAGTCGGCGGCGAGCGGACCGGGCAGCGCTGCGGCTGCTCGCCGCAACGCCGCGGAGTGATAGTCGGGCGAAGGCGCCGCAGCGACAAGGCGCGCCGGGACCGCGACGCCTTCCAGCGCCGCGACGACGAAGAGTCGGGGCCTCGACTGCGGCAGGAAGAGCGCCGCGTCGATCGTCAGCGCGCCAAAGCGATAGCCGAGCCCCTTGAGGGCCCGCACGATGGCGGCGAAGTCGGCGCCGCCTCGCGACGTCAGCGTCCCGACGACGTTCTCGAGCGCGATGAGCTTCGGCGCCCGCCCCTCCGCCCGCAACGCCGCGATCACCGCCGCGAAGCCGAAGAACGCGCCGGAGCGCTTGCCGCCGAGCCCCGCGCCGGCGCCGGCGAGCGACAGGTCCTGGCACGGAAACGACGCCCAGGCGAGATCGGCGCGACCGGGCACGTCGCGGGCCGCAAGCTCCGCGACGTCGCCGACGTGAAGCCCCTCGCCTCCCCAATTGGCGGCGTAGGACGCCGCCTTCCTGGGATCGACGTCGTTGGCGAAGATGGGCTCCCACGCGGGCTCGAGGCCCGCGCGCGCCATGCCGCCGCCGCAGAAGAACTCGTAGAACTGAGGTCGCGCCATGACCGCCGAATCGCCGATGAGAGGCGCCCGACCATAGCGCCTTTCGGGCGCGGGCATCGCTCGATAGCCCCTTGACCATCGGCCGGCCTTTCGCGCCTACTGCGCTCCCATGACCGAGATCGCCTTCCCGTCGCCCGTCCTCGTCTGCGACACCGGCGGCACCAACGTCCGCTTCGCGCTGGCCGGGGGCCCGGGGGAGGCGCTCGGGCCGATCGTCCATCTCATCACCGACGACTATACCGGCCTTCCCGAGGCGATCGAGGCGGCGGCGCCGAAGCTCGGCGCGCGGCCGGGCTCGATGATCGTCTGCGGCGCAGGCCCTGTCGTCGAGCGGCGCCTGAAGCTCACCAACGCGCCCTGGGTGATGGACGGTCCCGAGACGGCGCGCCGCGCCGGCCTCAAGCAGGGCCTCCTCCTCAACGACTTCGAGGCGCAGGCCCTGTCGCTGCCGGCGATCCAGGCCGACTGGACGCGCCAGATCGGCCCGCGCGCCTTCGACGGCAAGGGGCCGCAGGTGATCCTCGGGCCCGGCACCGGCCTCGGCGTCGCGGCCCTCGTCGAGGCGGAAGGCTGCTACACGCCGGTCTCGTCGGAAGCCTGCCATATCGACTTCGGCCCGGTGACGCCGGAGGAATACGCGCTCTGGCCGCATCTCGAGCGGGCGCACGGCCGCATCACCAGCGAGAGCGTGCTCAACGGGGCCGGGCTCGCCAGAGTGCATCGGGCGCGGATGATGACGCTCGGCCGGCCCGACCCGCATGTCGAGCCGCAGCAGGTGACGGCGGCGGCGCTCGCCGACCCGAAAGGCGAGGCTGCCGACAGCGTCCGGCTCTACTGGCGGATCGTGGCCCGTTTCGCGGGCGACATGGCGGTGACCTTCGTCGCGACCGGCGGCGTCACGCTGTCGGGCGGCGTCCTGCCGCGCGTGGTCGATCTCCTCGACGACTCGGCGTTCCGCACCGCCTTCGAGGACAAGGCGCCGGTCGACGCGCTTGCCAGGGCGATCGCGACCCAACTCATCATCCGCTCCGACGCGGTGCTTGCCGGCATGGCCGCGATCGCCGCCGCGCCGGACCGCTACGCCATTGATTATTCGTCGCGAAAGTGGGTCTAGCCGGCTCGCCTCGGGCGGCGCCTGCAGCGCGGCGTCGGGTCGCGGCCCCGCTTTCGCCTTTATCTTCGGGCTTGACCGGGTTACATCGCGGTCGGCGACGACCGACGAAGCCACGGAGTTGAGACAATCGTGACGCGGACAGGGGTTGCAGCGGCTTTCGCGATCGCGCTGGCGTGCGCCTATGCCGCGCCTGCCTTCGCCGACTGCGGGTCGGACATCCAGAAGCTCGCCCAGGCGCGCAATGTCGAGATGCAGAAGCTCGGCGAGTTCTTCAAGTCGTTCAAGGGCAAGCCCGCCAATCCGGAAGAGGCCTGCGTGAAGACCCGCGGCCTGGTGGCGGCCGAGGGAGCGATGCTCGCCTACATGGAGAAGAACAAGGACTGGTGCTCGATCCCCGACGACGCCATCGCCAAGTTCAAGGAGAACCACGGCAAGAGCCAGGGCTTCAGCAACAAGGCCTGCACCGCGGCGGTCCAGTTCAAGAAGGCCAAGGAGCAGCAGGCCCAGGGCGGCGGCCCGCAGGCGCCGCAACTGCCAAACGGACCGCTTTGATCGCTGAGCCGAAGCGAGCGGTTCTGCCGGACGCTGCTCCGGCGAGCCTCGTTCTCAGGCTCACTCCCGACGCGGCGCTGCCCTTCGTCCAGCTTGCCAGAACTCGACCGCCCGGCCGGCTGGCAGCTTCTCCTTGCGCCCTGCTGGCAGGGCGCGGCGCTTGCCGGCGTCGCCCTCCACCGCGGCCCCAACCTCTGGCATCTTCTGCTTTTCCTCGTCGGCGCGATCGCCATGCGCGGGGCGGGCTCGACCTACAACGACATCCTCGACCGCAAGCTCGACGCCGGTGTCGAGCGCACCCGCAACCGCCCGCTGCCCTCGGGCCGGGTGAGCCTGGAGGCGGCGACGCGGTTCATGATCGCGGAAGCCCTCGTCGGCTTCGCGGTGCTTCTCTCCTTCAACCCGTTCTCGATCCTCCTCGGGATGGCCTCGCTCCTGATCGTTGCGGTCTATCCGCTGATGAAGCGGGTGACCTCGTGGCCGCAGGCGGTGCTCGGGCTCGCCTTCTCCTGGGGGGCGCTGATCGGCTGGTCGGCGACCTTCGGCAGCCTCGCGCTCGCGCCGGTCCTTCTCTATGTCTCGGCGGTCGCCTGGACGGTCGGCTACGACACCGTCTACGCGGTGCAGGATGCGCGCGACGACGCCATCGTCGGCATCCGCTCGACCGCGCGCCTGTTCGCAGGGCGGACACGAGGGGCGGTCGCCCTCTTCTTCTGCGCGGCCGCGGCGCTGGCGCTGGCCGCGATCCTTCTCGCCGGCGGAGGATGGATCGCGCTCATCGGCTGGCTCGCCTATTCCGCGCATCTCGGCTGGCAGGTCGCGCGGGTCGACGGCGCGGATCCGGCGACCGCGCTCGCCCTCTTCCGCTCGAACCGGGACGCCGGGCTTCTCCTGTTCGCGGGCCTCGCCGCGCAGGGAATTGCGGGTTAGGGCGTTCGCCGCCCGCTCGCAGGCTCCTCGGGGCGAGAGGTCGGCGTTCGGGCCCACCCCTCCTTGGCGGTTTCAAAAAAAAATCGAGCCGCCCGCGCCATTCGTAACCCCGATTCGAGCCATTTCAGCGCCTTGCGGCGCCAATCGCAACCCGGCGTAACTCCAAGGTGGGCCGCTTCATCACCTCGTCCTGAGGAGCGGCGCCTTGAGGCGACGCGTCTCGAAGGACGCTTTCCGGGGCCGAACGTCCTTCGAGACGCCTGCTTCGCAGGCTCCTCAGGACGAGGGCAGCGTTTGGGGCCACCCCGGCTTGGCGCGCCGCGGGCGGCGAGGGCGTTCCGGCGGGTCGAAAGCGCGCGTCCTTCAATTGGCCCCATGACGACCAAGCTATCCGAAAAACAGAATCATGGCAAGAGATTTCTTATGAGCAGAAATCAGTGGCCGGTTGCGGGCGCCCTGGGCGGGCTCTTTCAGCCACCCCCCCTCGCCTCGCCGCGCAACGCCCCAACGAGATAGAGCGACCCGGTGACGATCAGCCACTGGCCGGCCGCTTGCGCAAGCGCGGCGGCGCGGCGGAAGGCGTGGACCGGATCGGGCTCGGCCTCGGCCGCAAGCCCGAGCGACACGGCGATTGCGCATAGCTCGGCCGCCGGGCGGCCGTGGATCGCGCCGGGCGCGCCGGTCAGCACGATCCTCGACGCCCGCCGTCCGATCTCGGTCAGGAATCCCGTCGCATCCTTGTCGCGCGCCAGCGCGACGAGCGCGATGCAGGGGCCGGCGAGCGCCGGCTCGCGCGCGAGATCGCTGAGGACCGCCGCGATGTTGAAGGGCACATGCGCGCCGTCGAGTATGACGGGCAGGCCGCGCGGGCCGAAGGCGAAGCGCTCCATGCGCCCGACGAGTTTTGCGCGGGCGAGCGCGCCGGCGTCGAGGAGCGCCGCGCCGACGGGCGCGCCGGCCGGCGTCCACACGGCCCTCGCGCCGAGCGCGTCGAGCGCCGCCCCGGCGAGCGCCACGTTCGTCGCCTCGATGGTCGGAAAGCGGCCCGCCTCGATCGCCACGACGGGGCAGCGAAGCGCCGTGGCCCGCGCATGGACGACGCGGCCCGCCTCGTCGTCGGGCGAAAGCGTCGTGACGACGATGGCGCCGGGCTTGATGATTCCCGCTTTCTCCGCGGCGATGGCGGCGCGGGTCGAGCCCAGGATCTCGGTGTGCTCGAGGGCGATGTTGGTGATGACCGCGACCTCGCCCGCGACGATGTTGGTCGAATTCGAGCCGTCCGCCGAGGCCGACCTCGACGACCGCCCATGTCGTCCCCGCCTCGCGGAAGATGACGAAGGCCGCGAGCGTCAGCAGGTCGAACCAGGTGGCGTCGCGCGCAGCCGTATTCTCGCGCCGCGCGGCCTCGAACGCGTCGAGCGCGGCTTCGAGGCCGCCCGCCAGGGTCCCGTCGTCGACGTCGCGCGCATTGAGGCTGACGCGCTCGTTGACCCGCTCGACGTGTGGCGAGGCGTAGCGCCCGACGCGAAAAGCAGCGCCATGAAGCGCCGCCTCGATCAGCGCCGAGACCGAGCCCTTGCCCTTGGTGCCCGCGACATGCACGGCGCGGAACGAGGTTTGCGGGTCGCCGAGCCGCGCCGCGAGGTCGAGCGCCGGCTCGAGCCCGACCCGCATGCGGCTGCGCGGACGACGCTCCCAGTCGGTCAGCGCGTCGAGCCGCACCATCGCCGCGGCAAGCCTCATGTCATCGGTCATGGCGGATCAGGTCAGCAAGGAACGCGTCTGCAGGCGTCGCTTCGCTGACGGCCGCAATGACGGCCAATCCCGATCGCGCGCGATCATCGATCCTCGCGCACGAGTCCCGCGTCGACGCCGTGGGGGCGTTCGTCCGGCAGGGAAACGCCGGTCACGAGCTGGATCACCGATTCGGCGATATTGGCGGCGTGATCGCCGATGCGCTCGATGCTCCTCGCCGCCGCGAGGACGCGCGACGAGGCGCCGATGGCGCGCGGATCGGCGATCATCCCGGCGACCAGGTCCTTGCGGGCGACGCCTTCGAGGGCGTCGAGCTCGGCGTCGCGTTCCCAGACGACGCGGGCGCGCTCCGCGTCGCGGTCGGCGTAGCTGGCGAGCGCGCCTGCGAGCAGCTCGATCGCCAGCGCAGCGAGCGGCGTGCAGCCGGCGATCGCGGCCGGAACCCGGCCGGACGAGCCGATCCGCACGGCTTCGTCGGCGATGGCGCCGGCGTGCCGCGCGACCCGCGCGAGGTCGCCTGCGATGCGGATGGCCGCGATGATCTCTCGGAGGTCGGACGCGACGGGCGCCTGGCGGGCGATGGTCAGGACCGCCTCGTCCTCGACGCGACGCCTGAGCGCGGGGAACTGCCGGCTCTCGGCGGCGACCTCCTGCGCGAGCCCGACGTCCGCGGTCGCGAACGCCCGCGCCGCTTCCGTGGCCATGGAAAGCGCCGCCTGGCCGAGTGCGACAAGGTCGCGCCTCAGCGCGTCGAGCGCCCTGTCGTAGGCCTTAAGAGTGTGTTCGGCCATATGCCCTCCCATGGCGACAATACCGTCCTTGCCGCGTTGGCGCGAGGGGGCGGGGTTTTCATCGGGATGTCCGGACCGCCTCGCCAGGCCTCACTCGCCCGACGGCCGCGTTCGCCTCCGCCTGCGCCCCTCGGCCGCGGCCTTCGGCGCCGGCAGGTCGATGCGCCGCGCGAGGTTCGGGAACGGGTCGGCCTTGTTGGGGATCGCCATGGCGGCGACGAAGATCTCCTGGAACGCCGGTTCGATCGCCGTCTCGATTTTCTCGACGCCGCGCACCACGCGCTCGATCTCGCTCCGCGCCGCGCGGTTGAGGAGGGCGATCCGGGCGCCCGTCCCGGCGGCGTTGCCGGCGCTTCCGACATGGGCGAGGTCGCAGTCGGGGATCATGCCGAGCGCCATGGCGTAGACGGGGTCGATGTGCGCGCCGAAGGCGCCGGCGAGCGTGATCCGGTCGGGCGGCCTGCCGCGCCGCTCGATCAGAATCTTCGCCCCCGCGTAGAGGGCGGCCTTGGCGAGCTGGATCGCCCGCACGTCGGTCTGATGGATGACGAGCCGCGGCGGCCCCTCGTTCATGACATAGGCGAAGGCGCGCCCGACCGGTTCGATGCGGGCGTTGCGCGCGGCAAGCGCGCCGTCGATGACGCCGTCCGGCGTGACGATTCCGGCGAGCATCAGTTCGGCGATCGCCTCGATGATCCCCGAGCCGCAGACGCCCGTGACGCCGAGGCGGGTTGCGACTTCCGCGAAGCCCGGCTCGTCCGACCAGAGGTCGGAGCCGATCACCTTGAAGCGCGGCTCGAGCGAGGCGCGGTCGATCCGCACGCGTTCGATCGCGCCGGGCGCGGCGCGCTGGCCGCAGGAGATCTGCGCGCCCTCGAAGGCGGGCCCTGTCGGCGACGAGGCCGCCAGCAGCCGCTCGCGGTCGCCGAAGACGATCTCGGCGTTGGTGCCGACATCGACGATGAGCCGCATCTCGTCGCCGAGATACGGCGCTTCGGCGAGGACGACGCCGGCCGCGTCGGCGCCGACGTGGCCCGCGATGCAGGGCAGCGCGTAGAGAGCGGCGCCGGGCGCGATCGCAAGGCCGAGGTCGCGCGCCTTGACCTCGACGGCGCCGTCGACCGCCAGCGCGAAGGGCGCATGGCCAAGCTCCTTCGGATCGAGGCCGAGCGCGAGATGGTGCATGATCGGATTGCCGACGAGCGCGATCTCGACAATGCGCTCGCGGTCGACGCCCGCCCCGGCCGCCGCCTCGCCGATCAGCGCGTCGATCGCCTCACGCACGACGCGGGTCAGTTCCTTGGCGCCGCCCGGAGTTGTCGTCGCGTAGGAGACGCGGCTCATCAGATCCTCGCCGAAGCGGATCTGCGGGTTCATCGCCCCGACGGAGGCGACGACCGCGCCGTTCGAAAGGTCTGAGAGGTAGGCCGCGATGGTGGTCGAGCCGACGTCGATCGCGACCCCATAGGCGTCGAGCGCGACGCCGGGATACAGCGCGACGATCTCGCTCTCGTTGCGCAATGCGGCGGTCACCGTCCAGCGCCCGCCGCGGAGCGTCTGCTGCAGGGCGGCGAGCACGGCGCGATCGGCGGTCGCCCCGGCGATGCCCCATTGTTCGGCCAGCGCCTCCTGAAGCCTGCGGAAGTCGCTCGACGGGTCGGCCATGTCCGGCTCGCGGACCTCGACGACATGCAGGCGCACGACGGGATCGATGAGGATCGCGCGCTCCTCCGCCGGCTTGCGGACGACCTGGCGGTGGACCTGGCTCTCGGGCGGCACGTCGACGACGAGGTCGCCCGCGACCTTCGCCTGGCAGCCGAGGCGCCGCCCATGCGGCAATGGCCCGCGCAGGCTCGCATAGCGCGCCTCGACCGCATCCCACGGGGAGGCGTGCGCGGCGCGCGACTGGAGGCCATGCTTGAGGAAATCGCCCTCGGCGACGTCGACCTTGCAGCGTCCGCAGATCCCCCGGCCGCCGCAGACCGAATCGAGGTCGACGCCGAGCGCGCGCGCCGCGTCGAGCAGGCTCGTCCCGTCGGCGAAGTCGCCGCGCTTGCCGGAGGGCGTGAAGACGACGCGGTGGGCGGTCACGGGGCGGAAGTATCCCCCTCTCCCCGCCGAGGCGGGGAGAGGGCAGGGGTGAGGGGCGCGGGTGATTGGCCGCCGAGGTCAGCCCCCCGGCCCCTCATCCTGGCCTTCTCCCCGTGCACGGGGAGAAGGGACGCGCACGCCTGCCGGGCGCTCAACGCTCGCGTCCTTCGCGCTCGGCAAGCGCCGCGAGGCGCTCGGCGCCGTAGGCGGCCTCGATGCGGGCGGCGGCGGCGTCGGCCGCATCTTCCCAATCGTCGCCGCAGGGTTGCGGCTCGCCGCGCCGCCAGCCGGCGAGATAGGCTTCGTCGCTGGTCGCGCCGGCGCGCATCGCAGCCGCATCGATGGCGGTCAGGAACCGGTCGCTCAAGGGGCGCTTGGCGGCGCGCCGGCCAGCGCCTGCGATCACCTGGCTCGGAATGTCGCGCCAGTAGAGGACGACGAGGCTCGCCATCGCTCAGAGCGCCCGGCGGCTCGCGCCGTCGCCCTGGGGGACATCGAGAAACGCGGCGATCCCGCCGAGCCCGGTCATGCGGCGCTCGAAGGCGAGGCCGAGCTTTTCCGCAGCGGCGCGCGCCTTTTCGGTCGTCGCCGGATCGTCGATCTGCGCCAGATGCACGACCCGCCGGTAATTGCCGAAATAGAGGTCGCGAAGCTCGGGATGCCGGTCGATGCCGAGGCCCTTGACGACCAGCGTGTCGAAATGGCGGGCGAGAAAGTCGGTGAGATAGAAGGTCCCCGGCTCCTCCTCGGCGAGCGCGGCGAAGGTCTCTTCGCCGGCGTAGAAGGCGTAGCAATGCGCGCCCGCGATCCGCTTCACGCCTTCTTCGGCGAGCAGACGATCGAGCGCGCCGCCCGTGCCGCAATCGCCGTAGAGGCAGAGAATGTCGGCATAGGCCGGGCGCGCCTTGCGGATCGCCCGGCGCATCGCGGCGGGGATCTTCTCGGGCCGGTTGTGCAGGCTCGCCGGCAGGCAGACGAGGTCGATCCAGTCGAGCTTCAGCGCGAGAATTTCGCGCGCCAGCGCGCCGCAGGCGATGACGAGGGTTCGTCTCCCGCCCTCGTCCTGAGGAGCCCGCGGAGCGGGCGTCTCGAAGGACGTTTCAGAGCGCGCCGGATCGTCCTTCGAGACGCGGCGCCTGCGGCGCCGCTCCTCAGGACGAGGGTTTGCGCCGTCCGCCTCAGGACGAGGCGCCGCCTCGCTCATACGCCCTCGCGGGCGAGCAGGCTTCCCTGGCGCCGCGCGACGAGCGCTCTCGCGGTTTCGACGGCGACGGCGGCGTCGCGGCAATAGGCGTCCGCGCCGATCGCTTCGGCGAAGGCCTCGTTCAGCGGCGCGCCGCCGACGAGAACGATGTGGTCGCCCCGCAGGCCCTTTTCCTTGAGCGTGTCGATGACGACCTTCATGTAGGGCATCGTGGTCGTGAGAAGCGCCGACATGCCGATGATGTCCGGCTGATGCGTCTCGATCGCCTCGAGGTATTTCTCGACGCCGTTGTTGACGCCGAGATCGACGACCTCGAAGCCGGCGCCCTCCATCATCATCGCGACCAGGTTCTTGCCGATGTCGTGGATGTCGCCCTTGACGGTGCCGATCACCATCTTGCCCATGCGCGGCGCGCCGGTCGCGGCGAGAAGCGGCCGCAAGATCGCCATGCCGCCCTTCATGGCGTTGGCGGCCATCAGGACCTCGGGGACGAACAGGATGCCGTCGCGAAAGTCGACGCCGACGATGCGCATGCCCTCGACGAGCGCCTTGGTCAGCACGTCATAGGGCGCCCAGCCGCGGCCGAGCAGGATGTGCACGCCCTCCTCGACCTCCTCCTTGAGGCCGTCGTAGAGGTCGTCGTGCATCTGCGGCACGAGCTCGTCGTCGGAGAGGGTTTTCAGGTCGAGGTCGTCGTCGGCCATCCGAATCCCGCTGTTTTGCTGTAACCGGCAAAGACATATGGGGCGTCTTTCGCGCCCCGGAAGCATAATAAAACCGCGTCGCCACAAGATTTTGCGGTTGACCGGAGCAGGCGGCGGGGCTCGCGTCAAGGTTGGGCCGGCGTTCATTTCGGATCGCGGTCAGGGTCGGTCAGCGACGATGATGACGTCGGGCTCGCCGCGGGGGACCGGCACGGCGACCGTCTCGACGCGGGCGAACAGACGCCGTAGCGACGCCGCGAGGCCGTCAGCCGCCGCGGCGCTCCAGACGGTGAGAACCCCGCCGGGCCTGAGGCGCCTGGCGATGAGCGCGAGACCTTCGTCCGCGTAGAGCGCTCCGTTGGAATCCGCGACCGTCCACGATGGACCGTTGTCGATGTCGAGGCAGATGGCGTCGAACGCCTCGTCGCAACGCCGAAGCCAGGGCAGGAGGTCGTCGTTGACGATCCGCACCCGCGGGTCGGCGAGCGCGTCGTTCGAGTGGCGGGCGAGAAACGCGTGGCCCCAGTCGATGATCTTCTGCTCGATCTCGACGACGGTCACGCGCTCGACGGTGTCCGAGGCCAGCGCCTCGGCGAGGGTGAAGCCGACGCCAAGTCCGCCGATGAGGAGATTCAGCGGTCCCGGCCGGCCGGCGAGCGCGAGGCGGGCCAGAAGCCGCTCGGAACGCCCGTCGCGCGTGTCCATGAGGAAGACGCCGTTGGCGATGATTTCGTGATGGCCGCCGTCGGCGCGGAGCGCCAGTTCGCCGAGCCGGCCTTGCACGCGCTCGATGAGTCTCGGCGCGCCGTCGTCGTCAGACGTCACGTCAGGCGGCTCAGCCGCTTGCGGTGGGCAGCCACCGGAATGAGCTTCCGCACCCGCTCGACCTGGCGCATGTCGAGGCGGGCGGAGACGACGCCCGCGCCGTCGGAGGCCTTGGCGACCACATGCCCCCAGGGGTCGGCGACGAGCGAGTGCCCGAAGGTGTGGCGCTGTTCGTTGCCGACGGTGAAGGAGCCCGTCTGGGCGCTGGCGCAGACGTAAGTCTCGGTCTCGATGGCCCGGGCGCGCAACAGGACCTCCCAATGGTCCTTGCCGGTCTGCAGGGTGAAGGCGGCCGGCAGCGCGATCATCTGCGCGCCCTTCTCGGCGAGCGCCTGGAAGAGATCGGGAAAGCGCAGGTCGTAGCAGATCGAGCAGCCGATCGTGACGCCCTCGCAATCGTAGGCGACGACCGCGTCGCCCGCTTTCACCGTCTGGCTTTCCCTGTAGTCCGCGCCGTCGGGAGTGGTGACGTCGAAGAGATGGATCTTGCGGTAGCGGGCGATCTCGTCGCCCTCGCGGTTGAAGGCGACGGAGGTGTTGTGGATGCGCTCCTCGCCTTCGATCCGCTCCATGATCGAGCCGGCGTGGACGAAGATCCTGTGCTTGATCGCCTGCGCCCGCGCCATGGAATAGGCGGGGCCGCCGGGAAAGGCTTCCGCGTTCGCCCGCTTGTCGCTTTTCGACCCGCCGGCCCAGTCGAAGAACTCGGGCAGGAGCACCCAGTCCGGCCGCTCCTCGCGCGCCGCGCGCTCGATCAGCGCCTCGGCCGCGGCGATGTTGGCGGCCTTGTCGCTGACGGAGTTCATCTGGATGAGCGAGACTTTCATGCGGGCACTCTGGGCCCGGCGCCAGGGGGCGTCAAATTCCTCACGCCTCGACCCGATCCACCGGCCTCGTCCTGAGGAGCGATGCCCCAGCATCGCGTCTCGAAGGACGCGGCGCAGCTTTGGCGCCTTCTGGAATCGTCCTTCGAGACGCCCGCTCTCGCGGGCTCCTCAGGACGAGGGAAGGGGAACTTGCCCGCGCGCCAACCTAACCGCGCACGGCGGCCGCCAGCGCCTTGAGCTGGTCGGCGAGAAAGCCGCGCGTCGCCGGGTCGGTCAGTTCGCCGCTGGCGTCGACCTTCTGATTGACCTGGGCGATCAGGATCTCGGGCTTGTTGAGCGGGCGGGCGTCGAGATAGACGAAGGCGCCGCGCAGATGGAGCTGCGCCCTGATGCCCCCGAAGAGGCCGGGGGAGGCGCTCTGGAGCGCGACCGGCTTGCCGGCGAACGGCTGACCCGGCAGGCGCGACAGCCAGTCGATGGCGTTCTTCAGGCCGCCCGGCACGGAATGATTGTATTCGGGCGTGACGATGATCACCGCGTCGGCGGCGCGGATCGCCTCGCCCATTGCAAGCGCGGCCGCGGGAAAGCCTGTCGCCTGAACATCCGCGTTGTAGAGGGGGAAGTCGCCGACCGAGCCGAGCGGGACGATCGTCACGCCCTCGGGCGCGAGCGCCGGCAAGGCGCGGGCGACCGCCGCATTGTAGGAGCCCTTGCGCAAACTCCCGACCATGACGACAAAGCGAAGCGGCGCATCGGCCATCGGTCGTTCCCTCATTCGTCCGGGGCGATGATCGGGGCGGTTCGTGGCCGGAGTTTGGCTCAGGTCCCGGGCTTGGCCTAAGATCGGGCGGATAAGACGTCCGGGAGGGAAATCCATGTTTGCGCCGTCCGACCTCTTCTCCGTCTCCGGGCGCACCGCGCTCGTCACCGGCGGCGCGACCGGCCTCGGCCGGGTGTGCGCCCAAGCGCTGCTTCAGGCGGGCGCGCGGGTGCTGATCGCCTCGCGCAAGGCCGAGGCCTGCGAGGCGGCGGCGAAGGCGCTCTCGGCGCTCGGGCCGTGCGAAGGCTTCGGCGGATCGGTCGCGACCGAGGACGCGGTCGCCAAGCTCGCCGCCGAGACGCTGAGCCGGACCGATCGGCTGGACATCCTCGTCAACAACGCCGGCATCACCTGGGGCGAGAGGTTCGAAGCCTATCCGTGGAAGGCTTTCGACCGGGTCATCGGCGTCAACGTGACCGGGCTTTTTGCGCTGACCCGCACGCTCTTCCCCGCGCTCGTCGCCGCAGCGACCCCGGAGCGGCCGTCGACGGTCGTCAATTTCGGCTCCGTGATGGGGACCATCACCCAGTCCGAGACCGCGTACGCGTACTCGGCCTCCAAGGCCGCCGTGCATCATCTGACGCGTATTCTGGCGGCCGAATTCGCCGGCCGGCAGGTGACGGTGAATGCGATTGCGCCCGGTCCCTTCCCGACCAACATGACCCGCTTCGCGCTCGGCGACGAAAAGGGCGCCGAGCATGGCGCGCGCACCGTGCCGATGCGCCGCCTCGGTCGGCCGGAGGACATCGCCGGCGCGCTCCTCTTCCTCACCGGGCGCGGCGGCGCCTACACGACCGGGGCGATCGTGCCGGTCGACGGGGGCCTCAGCGTCGCCGCCGCAGAGCCGATGTTCGGAGGCGAAGCATGAACGACTGGTCGGACGCCAAGATCCTGACGCCCGCGGAACTGCACGCAAGCGTCGGCCGAACTTTCGTGTCGCACTGGTTCGACGTCGACCAGGAGCGGATCGACGCCTTCGCGCACGTCACCGAGGACCGGCAGTTCATCCATATCGACCCCGAGAAGGCGAGCGCGACGCCGTTCGGCGGCACGGTGGCGCACGGCTTCCTGACCCTCTCGCTTCTCTCGCCGATGGCCTACAGCGCCCTTCCCAGGGTCGAGGGCTCGGCGATGGGCGTGAACTACGGCTTCGACAAGGTGCGCTTCCTTCACCCTGTTCGGGCCGGGAGCCGGGTGCGGGCGACGTTCGTGCTCGCCGCGGTCATCGAGCGGTCGGAGAAAGAGTGGCAGCTCGTCTACGAGCTTACGATCGAGATCGAGGGCGTGCAGAAGCCGGCGCTGGCGGCGACGTGGCTGACGATGCAGGTGGTGGGGTAGGCGAGACCGCTCGGCGTCAATCCAACGGGTTCCTGATCTGAACGCGCGCGCGCCGGTATTCGCTTGTGTCACGCGATACGACCGTCAGGCCGTGGCGAATCGCGGTCGCCGCGATGATGAGATCCGGCTGGGAGTAGGTGTGGCCGGATTTCCGGCCCTCCTCGACAAGAAGGCGCCACGTGAACATCACGTCCTCGCTCACCGGCAGGACGCGCTGCTCGAACATGAGCCGTACTTTGTGCGCAAGCCACTCCTTGAGTTCGGCGCGGCGGACAGCGTCGGTATGGCGTTCGATGCCGAATCGGATTTCCGCGAAGGTGACGGCGCTGACGTACAGCGTGTCGAGCGGCTGCGCCGCGACGAAAGCGATGACCTTCGGGTGAGGGCGCGGGCGGCGAAGCTCGGACAGGACGTTCGTGTCGAGCAGCCAGTCCGTCACAGATCGACCGCGCGAACGGGCATCGCGGCCCTCTCCACCTCGATGTCGATGTCCCGGCGGGGCGAAGACCGCATGGCGTCGATCAGCGCCGAGCCGGTGCGATCGCCTTTGAGCCGACGAAACTCCTCGGCGGAAATGATGACCACTCCCTCGCGGCCGTGAACGGTGACGCGCTGAGGACCTTCGCTGCGCGCGCGCCTCACGAGTTCGCTGAAGCGCGCCTTGGCGTCCTGAAGCGGCCAGCCCCCCTTCGGCGCCGCGCGGGAGGCCCGAGCGGATCGTTTGGCATCGGTTCCGAGTTGCGATTTTCTGGTCATTCTGACTAGATTAGTCTGGCATTGTCTTTCGTTCAAGTGGTCGGACTTGAACGATGGATTGTCGTCGTGCCACATCCGAAACGGCAGCTCGGAGTTGGCCTCGTGGCGGCGATCCGGAAGCAGGCAGGCCTTTGACCATGCGCTATCCAATCGCCATCGAACCCAAGACCGACGAAACCGACTACGGCGTGGTCATTCCCGATTTGCCGGGCTGTTTCTCGGCGGGCGAGACGCTCGAGCAGGCGATCGCGCGCGCCGAGGAGGCGGGGCTCGCGTGGATCGATGCGGCGCTCGAAGCCGGGGACGCGATCCCGCCGCCCTCGTCGCTGGAGGCGCTTCGCGCCAGGCCCGATTACGCGGGATGGGTTCTCTCGGTGGTGACGATCGACCCCTCGGCTCTGGACGACGCCGCCGAGCGGGTCAACATCACGCTGCCAAGACGGGTTCTTCGGCGGCTGGACGAGGACGCGCGGGCGGCCGGCGAAACGAGATCGGGTTACATCGCGAAACTCGCGATCGGCCGATAAGGACTCCAACGCGTCCTCGCCGCGGTCGTCGAGCGCCCGAGTGGCGGCTCGTCTACGACCTCACGATCGAGATCGAGAGCGCGCACAAGCCGGCGCTGGCGGCGACGTGGCTGACGATGCAGGTGGTGGGGTAGGGACGAGCAGCGCGATCGCGTTCGTCCCGGCGACAGTCTGAAGCTTACGCGACCGTGGCCGCCGGTCGGCGGCCTTTTTGGCCGGCGAAGGCGAGGCCGGCGAAGCCGAGACCCAACATCGCCCAGGTAGACAGTTCTGGAACCGAGCTGAAGGCGTAGTTCGTGAACTCGGAACCTCCTGCCCAATCATTTACATAGGCCGAGGTGTCGCCAGCGTTCAGATAGAAACCCCCGGTCGACTGCACGAAGGTGTCGGCCACTTGCGTTCCGCACGGGAAACCTCCGCAGGAGTTCCCTCCCCCCAGGTGCTGACCCAGCTCAGGAAGTTGATGTCCCCCGGATTGCTGTCGACCGTCGACGTCACGTAATTGCCAGGGCTTCCGCCGAACAGGAGCGCCGCCGCCTCGACCCCCGAATAGGCAGGCGGATCGGTGGTCCAGCTCGGCCCTTCATCCACTGTCCAAGACCCGATGTAGACGTATCCGGCATGGGCCGGCGTGGAACAGAGCGCAAGGATCGCGGGGAAAGCGGCAAGAGCTCCAAGCGTCAGGCGAATCTTAGATCTCATGACAACCCCCTGGTTGCCGTAGAGGAACGCCGGAACACCTTGGCGTCCTACGCAACGTCGGCGCTTACACTCACATATCTTTACATACGAGGTCAAGAAGAACGAGTTCTTGCCTGCGTTGGCGCGCAGAGGACATGGCCAGGGGACACTCCATCACGGGCGGTCGATCCGCCCGGCGCCGCGAGGATCCTTCACCAGAACCGCACCGCCTCTCCCGTCGCGGGCGTGACCAGTTCGCCTTCCCACATCACCCGCCGGCCGCGCACGATCGCGCCCACCGGCCAGCCGGTCACGCGCTTGCCGTCGTAGGGCGTCCAGCGCGAGCGCGAGGCGATCCAGGAATCGCGGATCGTCTCGCTCCGCTTCAGATCGACGATGGTGAAATCGGCGTCGTAGCCGGCCGCGATCCGGCCCTTGCCGAGGATGCGGAAGATGCGGGCCGGGCCGGCGCTGGTCAGGTCGACGAAGCGCGCAAGCGTCAGGCGCCCGGCGGCCACATGGTCGAGCATCACGGGCACGAGCGTCTGCACGCCCGGCATTCCCGACGGGCTCTCCGGATAGGGCTTCGCCTTCTCTTCGAGCGTATGGGGCGCGTGGTCGGAGCCGAGCACGTCGACGATCCCCTGCGCAAGGCCGCGCCAGATGCCCTCGCGGTGCTCGGACCCACGCACCGGCGGGTTCATCTGCAACCGCGTCCCGAGCCGGCCGCCGTCCTCGGTCGTCGAGAGCGTCAGGTGATTGGGCGTCGCCTCGCAAGTCGCGACGTCCTTCGCGTCGGCCAGCAGGTCCATCTCCTCGCGGGTCGAGATGTGCAGCACATGCACCTGCGCCCGCGCCTCGCGGGCGAGCCGGATCAGGCGCTCGGTCGAACGCCGCGCCGTGGTCTCGTCGCGCCAGACCGGATGTGACGACGGATCGCCGGGCACGCGGAGCGGTTTCCTCTCGCCGAGCCGCGCCTCGTCCTCGCTGTGGAAGGCGGCGCGGCGGCGGATGGCTTTGAGGATCGCGAGCACGCCTTCGTCGTCGGGCACAAGCAGAGAGCCGGTCGACGAGCCCATGAACACCTTGATCCCGGCCGCGGCCGGCAGCCGCTCGAGATCGGCGAGATCGGCGACATTGTCGTGCGTGCCGCCGACCCAGAAGGCGAAGTCGCAATGCATCCGATGGCGTGCGCGCGCGACCTTGTCGGCAAGCGCCGCCTCGTTCGTCGTCAAGGGGTTGGTGTTCGGCATCTCGAAGACGGCGGTGACGCCGCCGAGCACGGCCGCGCGCGAGCCCGTCTCGAGGTCCTCCTTGTGGACCGGCCCCGGCTCACGGAAATGCACCTGGCTGTCGATCACGCCGGGAAGGATGTGCAAGCCCGCGCAATCGATGCGTTCGCCCGAGGAAGCGGAAGAAAGGTCGCCGATCGCGGCGATGCGGCCATCGCGAACGCCGACGTCGCGCGCGCCCGTTCCGTCCTGATTGACCACGATCCCGTTTGCGAGGACGAGGTCGAATGTCTGCGCCATGGGAACCGTTCCTTCATGGAGCGCCCGCTTGGCGAGACGCCCGACGCCGCCTAATTAACACGGGAGCCCGACGCAAGCCCGACCGGAGACGCCCATGTCCACAAAGGCCGCAATGCTCGAGGATCGCGGAATCGTCCGCGTCGGCGGCGAGGACGCCGCGAGTTTCCTGCAGGGGCTTCTGACCAACGACGTCGAGACGCTCGCCGGAGGCCATGCCCGCTACGCCGCGCTGCTGACGCCGCAGGGCAAGATCCTGTTCGACATGATCGTCGTGGCCATGGCCGAGGGGCAGGGGTTTCTCGTCGATTGCGCCTCAGCGCAGGCCGCCGACCTCGCGAAACGGCTCGGCTTCTACAAATTGCGCGCCAGGGTCGCGATCGCCGACGAGAGCGCCGAGCGCGCCGTCGTCGCGTTCTGGGGCGAAGCGCCGGAGGCGCCGGAGGGGGCGGCGCTCTACGCCGATCCGCGCGACGCGCGCCTCGGCTGGCGCGCGATCATGCCCCGCGCCGCCGCCGCCGCGTTCGGCGTGGAGCACGCCGGCGCCTACGAGGCGCTGCGCATCGCGAGCGTCGTCCCGAAGGCCGGCGTCGATTTCGCCTATGGCGACGCCTTTCCCCACGACGCCAATTTCGATCGCCTGAACGGCGTCGATTTCGCCAAGGGCTGCTACGTCGGGCAGGAGGTGGTGTCGCGCATGAAGCACCGCGGCACGGGCCGGAAGCGCGTCGTGCGCGTAACCCTCGCAGGCGGCGCGCCGCCGCCGGGGACGCCGGTGCTCGGCGGCGAACTGCCGGTCGGGACGCTCGGCTCAGCCTCGGGTCGCGAGGCGCTGGCGATGCTGAGACTCGACCGGGCGGAGGAGGCCGCCGCCGCGGGTCGCGGCCTGACGGCTGGCGGCGTCGGGGTCGCGCTGGCGGAGTAGGCGCATCCCTTCTCCCCGCCCCTTGCGGGGAGAAGGTCAGGATGAGGGGCCGGTCGAGCGGCCAATCCCCTCGCCCCTCACCCCAGCCCTCTCCCCGCTACGCGAGGCGAGGGGGAAGGGACCGCCAACGTGCGTCCGTGCGTCGGATGGCGACGGGGCGAGAGACCGTCTAAAGTCCCGCCGAAGCAGGGGGCCCGCAATGATTCTCGAAAGCGCCTCGGTGTTCGCGATCGTCATTGTCGCGTTCGTCGTGGTCACCGCGCTCATGGGCGTGCGCCAGGTGCCGCAGGGCTACAATTACACCGTCGAGCGTTTCGGCCGCTATTACAAGACGCTGACGCCCGGCCTCGGCCTCATCGTGCCCTACATCGATTCTGTCGGACGCAAGCTCATCGTCATGGAGCAGGTGATGGACGTGCCCCGCCAGGAGATCATCACCGAGGACAACGCCACCGTCGCGGTCGACGGCGTCGCCTTTTTCCAGGTGCTCGATGCAAGGCGGGCGGCCTACGAAGTCGCCGATCTGCAGACCGCCTTGCGCAATCTGGTCATGACCAACGTGCGCACCGTCATGGGTTCGATGGATCTCGACCAGCTTCTGTCGCACCGCGACGACATCAACGCCCGCCTCCTGACCGTGATCGACGCGGCCTCCGAGCCGTGGGGCGTCAAGGTGACCCGGGTCGAGATCAAGGACATCGAGCCGCCGAAGGACCTGATCGATTCGATGGCGCGGCAGATGAAGGCCGAGCGCGAGAAGCGCGCCGTGATTCTCGAGGCCGAGGGCATGCGGCAGGCCGACATCACCCGCGCGGAGGGTCGCAAGGCCGCGCTCGTGCTCGAAGCGGAGGGCCGCCGGGACGCGGCGTTCCGCGCGGCGGAAGCGGTCGAACGCACCGCGCAGGCGGAAGCCAACGCGACGCGGGTCGTCAGCGAAGCGACCTCGACGGGCGACGTCGTCGCCGTCAATTTCCTGATCGCCGAAAAATACATCGCCGCCTTCCAGGCGCTGGCGCAGGCGCCGAACCAGAAGGTCATCATCGTGCCGATGGAACTCGCCTCGCTCGCCGGCACGATCGGGGGCCTGAGCCAGATCACCGCAGGCGCGCTCGGCGGCGAGGCCGTCGCCCAGTCGCTCGCGCGGGCGACGCGCGGCAGGGCCGCCGTGCCCGACACAGGGAGCGCGCCGCCGGCTGCGCCAGCCACGCCGCCGCCCGGAGGCGCGTGAGCGGCAAGCCCGATGGACCTTCTCGCCGAAACCTCCCGCTTCGCGGCGCTCGCCTGGCTCATCGCCGGCCTCGTATTGTGCGCGGTCGAGACGCTCGTGCCGGGCGCCTTCTTCATCTGGTTCGGCGCGGCGGCGGCGATCGTCGGCGCGCTCGACTATGTCCTGCCGATGAGTCTCGAAACCCAGCTCCTCCTGTTCGGCGTGCTGGTCGCGGCGCTCGTTCTGATCGGCCGGCGGGTTTACGGATCGCTCGGCGCCGGGCCCGGCCCGCTGCCGCTGAGCCGCGCCCATGCGATGATCGGCGAGGATTATTTCCTCGACGAGCCGATCGTGCGCGGCTTCGGACGGATGCGGGTCGGCGACAGTTCGTGGCGGGTCGCGGGCGACGATTGTCCGGCCGGCGCCAAGGTCCGCGTGACGGCGATCGAGGACGGATCACTGCTCAGGGTCGAACGGGTGGACGAGAAACCGCCGGGCTGAAGGGCTCGTCCCCCTCTCCCCGCCGACGCGGGGCGAGGGGGGAGAATCACCGGTAGACGAGCACCGGCGTCGTCGAGTGCGTCAGCACCTTGACCGTTTCGCTGCCGAGCAGCAGCGCCGACATGCCGCGCCTTCCGTGCGAGGCCATGACGATCAGGTCGCAATCCTTGGCGTGGGCGGCGTCGATGATGGCGCGGTACGGCTGATCGTGCACCTCGCTGATCGTGTCGCATGGAACGCCGGCCGCGTCGGCCGCAATTTTCACCTGCTCCAGCGCCTGGTTGGAGGCGCGGCGCGATTCCTCCTCGTATTCGTCCTCGCCGACGGAAACGAGCACGGCGTCCATCGAGGCGACCCGGTAGGGTTCGGTCAATGTCAGCGCCGTCACCCGCGCGCCGCTCTCTTTGGCGAGTTGAACGCCATAGAGCACCGCCTTCCGCGACAGGTCGGAGCCGTCGGTCGGGATCAGAATATGCTTGAACATAATGCCCTCGTGCTGCGTTTCATCTCAGGTTAGGCGAACGCCGCCGCCGGCGCCAAGGGACCGATGGTCGCGAAAGCGCCTCCCGGCGGCGGACTCCAAAGCCCGGGAGTTGCGGCGCCGGCGGGCCGTGGATAAGTTTTCCGTCCCGAGGACCTTTGTCCTTCGACTTCCGACTTCGCTTATTCACCCGTATGCGCCCCACCCAAGGAGCCGTCGCATGAGCTTCTCACTCCCCGACCTGCCCTACGCCTATGATGCGCTGGGCCCCTATATGTCGCGCGAAACGCTGGAATATCACCATGACAAGCATCATCTCGCCTATGTCAACAACGGCAACAACGCCCTCAAGGGCACCGAGTGGGAAGGAAAGCCGCTCGAGGAGATCGTCAAGGGCTCGTTCGGCAAGAACGCCGCGGTGTTCAACAACGCCGGCCAGCATTTCAACCACCTCAATTTCTGGAAGTGGATGAAGCCGAACGGCGGCGGCGCGATCCCGGGCGAACTCGAGAAGGCCTTGAAGGATTTGTTCGGCTCGATCGACAAGGCGAAAGAAGATCTCGTCCAGGCGGGCGTGACCCAGTTCGGCTCCGGCTGGGCGTGGCTCACCTTGAAGGACGGCAAGATCCAGGCGACGAAAACGCAGAACGGCGAGAGCCCGCTGGTCCATGGCGGCAAGCCGCTTCTCGGCATCGATGTGTGGGAGCACTCCTATTACATCGACTACCGCAACCGCCGGCCGGACTACCTGAAGGCCTTCGTCGACCATCTGGTGAATTGGGAATACGTGGCCGAGTTGTTCGGCAAGAAGTAGATCGGTGTCCCTTCTCCCCGCATGGCGGGGAGAAGGTTAGGATGAGGGGCCTGGCGAGCGGGCCGATGATGAGCGGCCAACCCCCCTCGCCCCTCACTTCACATCTTGCCGATCACCGCTCCTTCGTCCTCGCGCCCGCGTCCGGGCCTCTTGATCGCGGCGCGCAGCATCGGCACGACGTCCTCGATCTTCTCCGACACGAGATAGCGAAGCTCGAACCCGCGCCGGATGAAGCCCGCGCCGTTCATATGGGCGAAGAGCCCGAGCAGCGGGCGCCAATAGCCCGCGACGTCGGCGATGAGGACGGGCTTCGCGTGGCGCTCGAGCTGCGCCCAGGTCAGTTGCTCGACCAGTTCCTCGAGCGTGCCGACGCCCCCCGGCAGCGCGACGAACGCGTCGGCGCGCTCGAACATCGCCTGCTTGCGCTCGTGCATGGTTTCGACCACCAGCATTTCCTGCGCTTCGGTCAACGCGTGCTCCTTGCGCACCAGAAAACTGGGGATAATTCCGGTGACGAAGCCGCCGCCTTCGAGCGTCGCGCGCGCCAGGCGGCCCATCAGGCCGTCGCCGCCGCCGCCGTAGACGAGGCCTATCCCTTCCGCCGCGAGCGAGCGTCCGAGCGCCTCGGCCGCCGCGGCGAAGCGGGGATCGCCGCCGTCGCCCGAACCGCAATAGACGCAGACGTTTCGAATGGCGTTCATTCCGACCTCGTCTTTCCTCATGGATGGGAAGGCGCCCGCGCGTCCCCGTCAAGCCGAACGCGCGAGCGCGTCCCTTCTCCCCGTTCACGGGGAGAAGGGCAGGATGAGGGGCCGGGTGAGGACGCGCGGCCAGTCCCCATGCCCCTCACCCCGTCCCTCTCCCCGCTCGCGCAGGGAGAGGGGGAGTTCGACAGCCTCACGCGAGCCCGATCTCGCGCAGAATTTCCGCCTGGTGCTCGCCGAGCTTCGGCGAGCGGCGCTCGATAACGAGCGGATCGCCGCTCATCGCGATTGGAGAGCGCAGGCCTGGCACGCCCTGCGGCTCGATGCGCATGCCGCGCGCGGCGAATTGCGGGTCGGCGAAGAGGTCGGCGATGGTGTTGATCGGCCCCGCCGGCACCACTGCCTTCTCCAGCGCCGCGAGCAGCCCCTTGTGAGTCCACGCGCGGGTCTTCGCCGAGATTACGTCCGCCAGCTCCGCCCGGTTCATGTTGCGGGCCGGATTGGTCGCGTAGCGGACGTCGCTCGCAAGCGCCTCGAGGCCGAGCGTCGCTGAGAGGCGCGCGAACTGGCCGTCGTTGCCGACCGCAATGATGATCCAGCCGTCGGCGACCGGAAACGCCTGGTAGGGCGCGAGGTTCGGATGCCACGTCCCCGTGCGCCGCGGCGCGACGCCGCTCGCGAGATAGTTCATGGCCTGGTTGGCGAGGATCGCAGCGGAAGTGTCGAGGAGCGCCATGTCGAGATGCTGGCCGCGCCCGGTGCGCTCGCGCGAGATCAGCGCCGCTTCGATGGCGATTACGCCGTAGAGCCCGGTGAAGAGGTCCGAGATCGCGACGCCGGCGCGCTGCGGCGCCCCGTCCGGCTCGCCGGTGATGTCCATGAAGCCGGACATGCCTTGCGTGAGATAATCGTAGCCTGCCCGCTCCGCATAGGGGCCGGTCTGGCCGAAGCCGGTGACCGAGCAATAGACGAGGCGCGGGTTGAGCGCGCTCAATGCCGCGTAGTCGAGCCCGTATTTCTTCAGGCCGCCGACTTTGAAATTCTCGATCACTATGTCCGAGCGGGCGGCCAGTCGGCGGGCGATCTCGCGTCCCTCTTCGGTGGCGAAGTCGGCGACGACGCCGCGCTTTCCCCGGTTGCAGCCGTGGAAGTAGGCCGACGCGGCCTCGCCGTCGGTCTCGACGAAGGGCGGCCCCCAGGTCCGCGTGTCGTCGCCCTGCGGGCTCTCGACCTTGACGACGTCGGCGCCGAGATCGGCGAGCGTCTGGCCGATCCAGGGACCAGCGAGGATGCGCGCGAACTCGACGACCCGCACGCCGGAAAGAGCGCCCATGAACTGTCTTTCCTCCTCATGTCCCGAAGCGGCTTCTTAGGGCCATCCGCGCCCGCCGCAAACTCCCTCTCCCCGCGCGGCGCGGCGCAGCGCGGGGAGAGGGGCAGGGGTGAGGGGCGCGGGTGACGCGCCGCACGAGCGCTCGCAGCCGTCTCTAAGGCGATCGGCGCCGGAGGCGACGATCCGTCATTGAATGCTTGGAGGCGATTTTGCGCGAAACAACTTTGATCTCAAGGACGGCCTGAAAGGCCGCCGCCGGAGGCGGTGCGCCCTTCGCGCGCATCCTTGACATCAAAGTTGTTTCGCGCCCCGCTCCGCCCAAGCAAAAAATGACGAGGAGCATTCAAGCCCGTGCGTTTGGCCTCCTAGCGGCGCCCTCGCAGCCCGCCTATCATTGGCGCCAATGCTCAACGATCCCCTCTCGCACGGCCTCTGGGAGGCGACCGCGCCGCCGCCGCCGCCGACCGGGCCGCTGGTCGGCGACGTCCGCGCCGATGTTGCGGTCGTCGGCTGCGGTTATACGGGGCTCTCGGCGGCCCTCCATCTCGCCGAGGCCGGCGCCAGGGTCGTGGCGCTCGAAGCGGTCGAAATCGGCTTCGGCGGCGCGGGGCGCAATGTCGGCCTCGTCAACGCCGGCATGTGGGTGCTGCCCGACGACATGCTGAAGGCGCTGGGCGTGGATTACGGCGAGCGGGCGCTGAACCTCCTCGGCGCCGCCCCTGCCGCGGTCTGGGAGACGATCGAAAGGCGCGCCATTGCCTGCGACGCCGCGCCGAACGGCACGCTCCACTGCGCGGTCGGCCAAGCCGGCCTGGACGAGATCGCCGAGCGGGCGAAGCAATGGTCGCAACGCGGCGCGCCGGTCGCGCTGCTTGGCCCGGACGACGCGGCCGCACGGATCGGCACGCGCGCCTATGCCGGCGCGCTCCTCGACATGCGCGCGGGCACGATCCAGCCGCTCGCCTACGCCCGCGGCCTCGCCCGCGCCGCGCTCGGCGCCGGGGCTGCGATCCACACGCAGAGCCCCGTCCGGTCGGCGGAGCGGCAGGGCGGCGCCTGGCGCGTCGCGACCGACCGCGGCGCGGTTACGGCCGACTGGATCGTCGTCGCGACCGACGCCTATGGCGGGCGGCCCTGGCCGGAGCCGCGCCGCGAGCAGATCCATCTGCCCTATTTCAACTTCGCCACGAAGCCGCTCTCCGACAATCTCAGGGCCTCGATCCTCCCCGGCCGCGAGGGCTGCTGGGACACGAAGACAATTCTGAGTTCCTTCCGCTTCGACCGCGACGGACGCCTCGTCATCGGCAGCGTCGGCGCGTTGCGCGGGACGGGGCTCGCCGTGCATCGCGCCTGGGCGAAGCGGGCGCTGACAAAGCTCTTCCCGCAACTCGGGCCAATCGCCTTCGAGCACGCGTGGTACGGCATGATCGGCATGACGAGCGATTCCGTGCCGCGCTTCCACCGGCTTGCGGAACGGGTCGTCACGGTCTGCGGCTTCAACGGCCGCGGCATCGGGCCGGGCACCGTGTTCGGCCGCGTCCTCGCCGAACACGCGCTCGGGCGCATTGCGGAAGCGGACCTGCCGCTGCCGGTCACGACCCCCGAGGCCCCCACGTTGCCCGGCCTCCGCGAGGCCTATTACGAGGCCGGCGCGCAGATCGCCCACGCGGCCGGCGGGTGGGTGTGACTTATGCAGCGACAACCCACGAACCCTCGTCCTGAGGAGCGTCGCCGAAGGCGGCGCGTCTCGAAGGACGCTCCAGAGGGCGCGGTCGGCGCAGCGGCCGTCCTTCGAGACGCCCGCTGGCGTGGGCTCCTCAGGACGAGGTCGTGGCCGAAAGCCGCAGACCTGCATCGCGACAGATACGACGCTTTGCGCTAATCCTCTCGGCCAACAAAGGGAGGCGGGCCCCATGGCCGATCAGCGCACCTATCTCGGACTCGACATCGGCACCTCGTCGGTAAAAGTCCTGCTCGTCGACGCGGACCAGAAGACGGTCGCCGAGGCGTCGCCGTCGCTCGCAGTCTCGCGGCCGCACCCGCTGTGGAGCGAGCAGGACCCGGAGGCCTGGGTCGGCGGCGTCGAGGAGGGCGTCGCCGCCGTTCGCAAACAAGCGCCGCAGGCCTTCGCCGCGCTCGCCGGCGTCGGCCTCTCCGGCCAGATGCATGGCGCGACGCTGCTCGACGCCAGTGACAAGCCGCTGCGCCCGGCGATCCTGTGGAACGACGGCCGCTCGTTCGCCGAATGCGCCGAACTCAAGCGCCGCGTCCCGGACGTCGAAAAGATCACCGGCAACCTCGTCATGCCGGGCTTCACGGCGCCAAAAATGCTGTGGGTCGAGAAGCACGAGCCGGAGATCGCCAGGAAGACGAAGCGCGTGCTCCTGCCCAAGGACTACGTCCGCCTGCGTCTGACGGGCGAAGCGGTGTCGGAAATGTCGGATGCGGCCGGCACGTCGTGGCTCGACGTCCGCCAGCGCAAATGGGACGAGCGGCTGCTCGCCGCCACGGGCCTTTCGCTCTCGGCCATGCCGCGCCTCGTCGAGGGCTCGGAGGTTTCCGCTCATCTTTCGGCGGCGACCGCGAAGGCGTGGGGGCTCGAGGGCCGCAAGGTCCCGATCGCCGGCGGCGGCGGCGACAACGCGGCCTCGGCGATCGGGGTCGGCGCGACAGAGCCAGGCGAGGGCTTCGTGTCGCTCGGCACCTCGGGCGTGATCTTCTCGGTCACGGACAAGTATGTGAGCCTGCCTGAGCGCACGCTGCACGCCTTCTGTCATGCGCTCCCCGATCGCTGGCACGGCATGGCGGTGATGCTGTCGGCGGCGGCCTCGCTCGCGTGGATCGCCTCCATCCTCGGCAAGGACGAGGAGGTCGGCGCGCTGGTCGCGGCGGCGCAGAAATTCGGAGCGTCAAGAGCGAATGTCGCGGCGGCGCCGGTGTTCCTGCCCTATCTCAGCGGCGAGCGCACGCCCTTGAACGACGCCGAGGCGACCGGCATGTTCGCGGGCCTTCGCGCCAGTCATGGGCGCGACGCGCTCGTCTTCGCGGTCATGGAAGGCGTCGCCTTCTCCTTCGCCGACGGCGTCGACGTGCTCGATGCGGCGGGCGCGCGGCCCGTCCGGCCGCTGCTTGTCGGCGGCGGTTCGCGCTCGGACTTCTGGGGGCAGATGATCGCCGACGTGACGGGGCTTACGATCGACGTCGCCAAGGGCGCGGAAGCGGGCGCGGCGCTCGGCGCGGCCCGGCTCGGGATGCTCGCCGCCGGCGCCGGGACGGTGAAGCAAGTCTGCCCGCGCCCGCCGGTGCAGCGAAGCTTTGCGCCGGACGCGGAGGCCGGGGCGCTTCATTCGCCGCGCCTCAAGCGCTACCGCGCGCTCTATCCGGCGGAAAAGGCGACGCGCACGTTAGCGTGAACCGCCGCCGATCGGCGCTCGCTGAAACCCGTTGCGGAAGGTGTATTTTTCGTGTTGGCTCGGCAGAGCCGGCGCCCTTGCGGACTTCGGCGAAACAGGGAGGCGCACGATGACGACGGTGGTCGTGACCCACGCCGTGGGCAATATCGACACTTGGCTCAAGGGCGGAGAGCACCGCAAGGCGGTGTTCTCTCATTTCTGCTCGCGGTACAAGATTCTGAGGCACGCCGAGACGAACCGTGTTTCGATCGTCTGCGAGAATGTCGACCTTGCGAAAATGCGGGCGACGCTGAGCTCCGCGGAGACCGCCAAGGCGAAGACGGCGGACACCGTCATCGACCCGGTCGACATCTATATCGAGATTCCCGGAGGGGCGTGACCGCAACGAAGCCGTCCAGCGCCCCGCGGCGATGGATTGCCGGGCGTCGCTCGCACTGACGGGTGGGCGTTCCCCTACACCCGCCATTCCCGGACGAGGTCGCCGACGGCGGTCACCAGAATTTGCACGCCGATGCACATGAGGAGGAAGGCCGAGAGGCGCACGACGACCTGACGCGCGGTCGCGCCCATGAACGCCGTCAGGCGGTCGGCGAAGCGATAGGCGACCCAGATGATCAGGGCGTTGGCGATCGCGGCAAGAGTCGCGCCGATGAAGAAGGCCAGCGCATGCGTGCTCTCCTTCGGCCGCTCGGCGCCGAGCGTGATCGCGACCGCGATCGTGCCGGGGCCGGTGGTGAAGGGCAGGGTCAGCGGAAAGAACGCGACCTGCCTCCAGTCGTCGCCGGCCGATGCGGTTTCGCCGCTCGTCTTGCGGTCGGGGTGCTGTTCGTCCGAGTTGAGGAGGCTCCAGCCGCTGAGCGCCACCACCGTCCCGCCGGCGATGCGCAGCGCGTCGATCGAGACGCCGAAGAAGCTCAGGACATAGGCGCCGCCCCACAGCGCGCAGAACATGATCGCGAGCGAATAGAGGCCGACCAGCCCGGCGATCTTCAGCCGGTCGGGTTGGCGAAGGCGCGCGTGTAGAGGTTGAAGATCAGCGCCCCGCCCATCGGGTTGATGATCGAGAAGAGCGAGGGGAAAGCGAGCAGGAAGGCGACGTCGGCGGTCTTGACGATGGCGCCGAACTCCTCCCCGAACATGATGATTTTTCCCGCAAAGCCCGCGAGGCACATACACCGCTGAAGCCAGCGCGCGCAAACCCAAGACGCGATGTCCGATCGGCGCCCGCGGCGACGATCCGTCATTGATTGCTTGGGTGCGATTTTTCGCGCCCCGCTCCGCCCAATCAAATAATGGCGGACTCCATCACACCGTCTCATCTCTGCTGAAATCGCGAGCCTCGATTGCCAAGCGTGCGCGGGCGCGTCATCTTGCGCCTCGATTTCCTCAACCGAACCGGAGCCTCCCGTGCCGGGCGAAAAGTCCGCGCGCCGGCGCGGCGTCCTGCTGGTGCTCGTCGCGACCGGCTTCTGGAGTTCTGGCGGGCGTCTTCGCGCGCCTTCTCGGCCACCTCGATCTCTGGACGGTGATGGGCTGGCGCGCGACCCTCGGCGCGGCCTCGATCTCGGTCGTCGGGCTCGTCGAATGGAAGCGCGGGCGGATGAACGAATTCTTCGGCTTCGGCTGGCTGTCGCCGATCGTCGTCGTGCTCGCGACCGTCGCCATCTCCGCCTACACCGCCTCCGTCATGACGACGACCATCGCCGACGTCATGATCATCTACGCGACGCTGCCCTTCGTCGCGGCGGCCGTCGGCTTCCTCGTCAACCGCGAGCGGGTGTCGCCTCGCACGCTCATCGCGGGCGCGATCGCCTTCGTCGGCGTCGCGGTCATGGTCGGGTCGGGGCTCGGGCAGGGGCGGCTTCTCGGCCAGGCGCTCTCGGCCCTGATGACGGCGGCTTTCGCCGGCATGGTCGTGCTGCAGCGGCGCCGGCCCGGCGCCTCGATGATCGCGGTCAACGCCATCGGCGCCTTCGGTTCGGGCCTCGTCGGCCTCGCCCTCTCGCCGCACCCGCATCTGACGGCCGCCGACATGGGCCTCCTGTTCCTGTTCGGCCTGACGACGATCGGCCTCGGTTTCGTGCTCTTCATGGAAGGCGCGAAGCTCATTCCGTCGGCCGAGGCCGGCCTCGTCAGCCTGCTCGACGTTGTGTTCGGCCCGTTGTGGGTGTTTCTTGCCTTCGGCGAGAACCCTGGGCTCGCGACCATGCTTGGCGGGGCGATCGTGCTCGGCGCCGCCGTCTGGCGGATGGCGCCGGAGCTTCAGGGCAAGGCTTCATGGTGAGGAAGGGCGCGACGCCCTCGTCCTGAGGAGCCCGCGTGAGCGGGCGTCTCGAAGGACGTTCCAGTACACGAAGGCGTTCCCGGTGCGCGCTGAAGCGTCCCCTCGACGGGCTCGGGGCAGGCTCTTCGAGACGAGATGCTTCGCATCGCTCCTCAGGACGAGGAAGAAGGTAGGGAGGACATGGCATGACCGACGAAAAATTCGCGCTCGTGACGGGCGCCGGCGCGGGCATCGGCAGGGCGAGCGCGCTGGCGCTGGCGCGCGCCGGCTGGTCGGTGGCGCTTGCCGGCCGGCGCAAGGATCCGCTGGTCGCGACGGCGCGCGAGATCGGCCACATCGGCCGGCGGGCGCTCGTCTGCCAATGCGACGTCGGCGACCCGGATTCGGTGCAGGCGATGTTCGCGAGCATCGAGCAGGCGTTCGGCCGGCTCGATCTTCTGTTCAACAACGCGGGCCAGGGCGCGCCCGCCGTGCCGATCGACACGCTGACGTGGCAGCAGTGGAAGGCGGTGGTCGACGTCAATCTCAACGGCGCCTTCCTCTGCGCGCAAGGCGCCTTCGGCCTGATGAAGCGGCAGAAGCCGCAAGGCGGCCGGATCATCAACAACGGCTCGATCTCGGCCCACGTGCCGCGGCCGATGTCCGCCCCCTATACGGCGACCAAGCACGCGATCACCGGCCTGACGAAGTCGATCGCGCTCGACGGCCGCGCCCACGACATCGCCTGCGGCCAGATCGACATCGGCAACGCGCTGACCGACATGGCTCGCAAGATGACGCAAGGCGTGCCGCAGGCCGACGGGCGGATCGCGATCGAGCCGACGATGGACGTCGAGGAGGTCGCGGCGGCGATCGTCCACATGGGCGCCCTGCCGCTCACGACGAACGTCCTCACGATGACCATCATGGCGACCAAGATGCCGTACGTGGGGAGAGGGTAGCGGACCCTCATCCGTCGCCTTCGGCGACACCTTCCCCCCGAGGGGGAAGGGGCGCGCGCTCCCCTCTCCCTCAGGGAGAGGGACAGGCCGCCGCAGGCGGCCAGGGTGAGGGCCCGCAGCGCCTCAAGGCCGCGTCATCCGCTCCGGATCGACAAGCCGGTCGAACTCGGCCTCCGCCACGCCATGCCTCAGCGCGGCCTCCTTCAGCGGCAGCCCGTGATGATGCGCGTGATGGGCGATGGCGGCGGCCCTGTCGTAGCCGATCGAGGGCGCAAGCGCCGTCACAAGCATCAGCGAGCGCCCGACGTCCCCGGCGAGTTTCTCCCGGTTCGGCTCGGCGCCTTCGATCAGAAACTTGCGGAAGTTGGTCGTCCCGTCGGCCAGGATGTCGATCGACTGCATCACGTTGAAGATGATGAGCGGCTTCATCACATTCATCTCGAGTTCGCCGTACGCGCCCCCGATTCCGACCGCCACGTCGTTTCCCATGACCTGCGCCGCGATCATCGCCAGCGCCTCCGCCTGGGTCGGATTGACCTTGCCCGGCATGATCGAGGAGCCCGGCTCGTTGGCGGGAAGGATGAGTTCGGCGAGCCCCGTGCGCGGCCCGCTCGCAAGCAGGCGGACGTCGCCCGCGATCTTCATCAGCGACACCGCAAGCGTGCGTAGCGCGCCCGAAAGCTGGACGAGCGCGTCATGCGCGCCCTGGGCGGCGAAAAGGTTCGGCGCCGGCGCGAACGGCAGCCCGGTCAGGCGCGCGATCTCGGCGATCGCGCCTTCGGCGAAGCCCTTCGGCGCGTTGACGCCGGTGCCGATCGCGGTGCCGCCGAGCGGCAGGCGATAGACGCCGGCAAGCGCCGCCTCGAGCCGCTCGCAATTATCGCCGAGCATCGCGGAATAGCCCGAGAATTCCTGCCCGAGGGTCATCGGGGTCGCGTCCTGCAAATGGGTGCGGCCGATCTTGACGATGTCGGCCCACGCCTCGGCCTTGGCGGCGATTGCGCCCTGAAGCGCCGCGAGCGCGGGGAGAAGCCGCGTCCGGACCGCGACCGCTGCGGCGATCGCCATGGCCGAGGGGAAGCTGTCGTTGGTCGACTGCGCCATGTTGACGTGGTCGTTCGGGTGGACGGGCCGCTTGCTGCCGAGCGGCTGGCCGGCGATCTCGGAGGCGCGATTGGCGATCACCTCGTTGACGTTCATGTTGAACTGGGTGCCGCTGCCGGTCATCCACACCCTCAAGGGAAACATGGCGTCGTGGCGGCCCTCGAGGATCTCGTCCGAGACGCGCGCGATGAGCCGGAAGCGCTCCGCGTCGAGCCGGCCTCCGGCGTGGTTGGCAGAGGCCGCGGCTTTCTTCAGCGTCGCGTAGGCGCCGATCATCTCGCGCGGCATCAGATCGCGCCCGATGCTGAAATATTCGAGCGAGCGCTGGGTCTGGGCCCCCCAAAGCGCTCCGGCAGGCACGCGGACCTCGCCCATGCTGTCGGTTTCGACGCGAAACTTGGTCATGCCCGTCGGCTCCTCGAGGCCGCTTTTTTAAGCCTGCGGTAACCCTATTGGCGCAATTTGGGCGAATTGCGCCCCGCCGTCGCGCGCCGGTCACAGGAGGAGGCGATAGCCTGCTTGACTTGAAGTTGGCGCTGTGATGGGCCTCACAGCGCAGGGGGCGAAAAGCTGCCACACCGGAACGCAACTGAAGACGCCGCGTTCCTTTGAGGCAAGGCTTCTGGCTTAAGCACAGGGAATAGGGCGCTCGCGGGGACGTCATGCTTCGGATTCTTGTTCTTCTCGTGGCCGTCGCGGTCGGGTGCGGAGTTGCGGCCGGAATCACGGTCGCCCACGCGCCGGCGGCTCACGCGAGCGTCGCGGCCGACACGGCCGACGTCAGAGGGTATTGAGCGCACGTCCCGGCGCGCGCCGCGTTGTCGCAAGCCGCCGCGCGATCCTCGCCCCAAGGTCAGACAGTCGTCGCAAACCCGACTTAGGGGCCAGGACGTCGCGAGTTGCAACCTCGACGCTCTCCGGCAACCGAGGGTCCTAGTCCCGTTAACCATAATTTTCGAAGGGACTCCACGGGTCGTGGCCGGTCGCGGTAATGTTCCCGCGCAACCGCCGCGAAAACGACTTTTTTTGACGTTAGCCCGTCCTCGGCCTAGAAGACGGCTCGTACGCAAAAGGCCGCGTTCAACGGCCAAGGGGAGGATGCAAACGATGACGGCTCCGACTGCCGAGATCGACCTGCAAAGCGCCGACGCTTCGTCCGACGCGATCGTGTTCCTTCAGCCCGCCATCGCCCGGATCATCGCGGGCGCCGGATTTCCCGACGAAAGACCCCAGCAGATCCGCCGCAGCGTCGCTGTGCGGCGCATCGCGCTCGGCCGGCAGATCCTGAAAATCGCCGGAAAGAGCAAGCCGCCGCTCGTGTGAGGCCGCCTTTCGCCCGGCGCGGTCTCTCGCCCGTTGGCGAGGGGCTCCGATCGAATTGCGCCCGACGCCTATCGAGGCGCGTCCGTCACCGGCTCGAGCGGCCGGGCGATCGCGCCTTCAGCCACGTCGGCCCGGAATTGGCTGAGGCCCGCCGGCTCGTTCCCGTTCGGATGCACCAGCACGATCGACCCCGGCCCGGGCTTCTGGCCGAGCGCCAGCCAGGCGTCGGCCCCGAGCGTCATCAGGTGGAAGCGGCGCACCGTCCGCATCAGCGGGTCGGTCGAGACGAGGCCGGGGAAGCGGAAGAAAAGCGACGGCGTCTCGCCGTTGGCGATCAGAAGCCGCTCGACGTCGAGGATCTCGCGCTCCGGATCGACCCTCGGCGTCAGGAGATAGTTGGCCGCGTCCGCCGCCCTTCGGCGATAGGGGTGGGTCATCGTGTGGTTCGCCCAGACGATGTCGACGAGGCCCTTGTCGCGCTCCGACTGAAGCCAGCGGAAGTCCGCGTCGTGCCGGGCGATCCAGAGGCCCGAGATGGCGAGCGCGACCGGCGCGTGCGGCCCAGTCGCCTCGAGCGTCCTGATGAAGGCGCGGTCGAGCGCCTTGAGGCTGGGACAGAGGTCGCCGGTGACGAAGGCCCCTGGCGCCGCGCCGCGCGTCAGCCCGGCGTTCTCGAGAAAGCCGCGATGCTCGACGCCGGGCGCTTCCGCCGAGGCCGCGATCGCCCGGCCCATGCGCGTGGCGGCAAGTTCGTCCTCGGCGGCGTCGCGGCAGGTCCAGCAGGCGAGGCGCTCGAGCCGGGTGGTCAGCCGCTCCGGGTCGGCGAGGAGCGCGGCGGGCTCGCCGCCGGCCGTCATCGTCCGGATCGCGAAGGCGCGGCCGCCGTCGGCCGAAACACACGCCTTCAGCGCCGGCTGATAGTCGGCGACGGTCGAAAGCGCCGCGGCCCCCTGCGCAGGGACTTTCAGGCGAAGCGCGCAGTCGGCGGCGCCGGCCGGGGAGGCGAGCGCCGCGAGGATGGCGAGGAGGGCGAGGCGGCGGACAGGCGCAGGCACGGGGTTTTAGCGGGACGGGACCGAGGATGGGGACGGTCATTAACGGAACTCCCGGTCTCGCGCCAGCCGGACGTTGGGGGTCGTGGCGCGTTTATCCGGGGCCTTTTCTTAATCATGCTGACGCAACGATAGTGATGCGTGGCGGCGCGCCGGTATAGGGACCAGACTTCGAGCCAGCCAGAGGATCGATGAGAGGACCGGACCCCATGAGCCCGCTCGCCTCCGGGCCGCCCGCTTTGGCGGCGCGCGATCTGCGCAAGAACTTCGGACGGCCGGCCCTCCAGGGTCTGAACCTCGTTGTCGGCGCCGGCGAACTTTACGCCCTGCTCGGCCCCAACGGCGCCGGCAAGACGACAACGCTGCGCATTGTGGCAGGGCTCCTCCACCCGGACAGCGGCCGGGTCGAGGTGTTCGGCGTCGACGTCGTGCAACGACCCATCGAGGCCAAGCGCATGATCGCCTGGCTGCCGGACGAGCCGATGCTGTACGACAAACTCGATCCGCTCGAATATCTCGAGTTCGTCTCCGGACTTTGGGGCGTCGATCCGCAGCGCGCGCAGAAGAACGCCAACGAGCTCCTGGAAATCCTTGGTCTCTGGCCGCATCGCAGCGAGCGGTGCGAGGGCTTTTCGCGCGGCATGAAACAGAAGGTGGCGTTGGCGGGCGCGCTCGTCCACGAGCCCAGAACTCCTGATGCTCGACGAGCCGCTGACCGGGCTCGACGCCGCAGCCGCGCGCCAGGTCAAGGACCTTCTGGCGGCCCGCGTTCGACTGGGCGCGACGATTATCCTGACCACGCACATTCTCGAGGTCGCCGAACGGCTCGCCGATCGCATCGGCATCATCAAGCAGGGGCGCCTGATCGCCGAAGGCACGCTTCCCGAACTGCGTTCCCAGGCGGGCGGCGGCGACCGGACCCTCGAGGATGTCTTTTTCGAACTGACCGGCGAGGCGACATGATGGCCCCCAAGGCCGGCTCGTTCGCCTGGTTCCTCAGACATGACCTGCGTCTCAGCGCGCGTAATTTTGCAGCGCAATTCCCGGGTCGTTCCCGGCTGAAGATCGCGCTGGTTCTCTGCGGCGTGGCCGTCGCGATGCATCTGGCCGCGTGGCCGGCGGCGCATTTGCTCGCGGCCGTTGCAGACGGACCGGACGGAAAAGCGCGCCTGGAAATGTGGTTCGCCTTCGGCGTTGCGGCCACCCTGCCGATGTTCATCGCGCAGGCGATGACCAGCGCGATGCGCACGCTCTATGCGCGCGGCGATCTCGATCTCGTCTTCGCCTCGCCGGTCTCCGCCATGGCGGTCCTGGGTTCGCGGGCGCTTGCGATCGCCTTCGAAGGGGCTGCGACCGGCGCCATGGTTGTCCTGCCGATCGCCAACGTCGGCGTGCTGATCGGCAAGCCGAGGTGGCTCGCCCTCTATCCCGCGCTTCTGTCCTCTGCGCTCGTCAGCGCCGGGATCGGCCTTCTCCTGGCGATGCTTTTCTTCATCAGGTTCGGTCCACGGCGCGCCCGCATGCTGTCGCAACTGGCCGCGATCCTTCTGGGCGCCTCGTTTGTCCTGACCGCTCAGGCGATCGGAATTCTTCCCGCCCGGATGCGCGACGCCCTGGTCGCGTGGTTCGCCAATCCACCCGAAGGCTCGTGGCTCGATCACCGGGGTCCGCTATGGCTGCCGGTCCGTGCGGCGCTCGGCGAACCCGCGTCTCTGGCGCTCTGGCTGCTTTTCGGGCTGGCGCTGTTTATCGTCTCCGTCGTCGTCTGCGGCCGGCGCATCGTGCAAGCGACCGCCATCGCCGCCTACGCGTCGTCCGCGCTGAAGCCGGACCCAAGGCGACGCGCGTTTCGCGGCGGCGTCGGAACGGCGTTGCGCGTCAAGGAGCACAGATTGATCGTGCGCGACCCCTGGCTCCTGTCGCAAATGCTTCTGCAAGTCGTCTACACCCTGCCCATCGTCGTCCTGCTCGTGCGCAACGGCGGCGTGACCGGCGCTGTCGCCGTCGCGCTCCCGCCGGCGCTCGTCGTCATCGCCGCGCAACTGTCGGGGACCCTTGCATGGGTCGCGCTCTCCGCCGAGGACGCGCCGGAATTTCTCACATCGGCGCCGGTGACCCGCGGCGAAGTGGAACGGCGCAAGATCGAAGCCATCGCTTTGCCGATCGGGCTCCTGCTCGCGGTCCCGATCCTGGCGCTCGCGTTCGCGTCGCCCTGGGCTGCGATTTGCACGACGCTCTTTGCGCTCGGCGCGGGCGCCTCCAGCGCGCTCGTCAATATCTGGATGCAGGCGCCGGCCAAGCGCACCATGGTTCTGCGCCGGCATTCGCACTCGCGGCTGGCGGCCCTGGTCGAGCTTTCGATCACGATCCTGTGGGCCGTCGCCTGCGTCATCGCCATCATGGGCAGCTTAACCGCGCTCGCGCCGTTGGCCGTCGCCGCGTTCGCCCTTTGGCTCATACGGCCGCGCGCGCGGCGCGAGGCGCGGAGGCCGAGACAATTTCCCTTGACGCCCGAAGCGGTCGTCGGCGGGGACGCCGATTGAGTCCTGCCCCCTTGTCCGATGCTTCACGGCACGGCGGCGAGCAGCAGGAACACGGCGAAAATCACGAGATGCACGGCGCCCTGGAGGATCGTGGCGCGGCCGGTTGCAAGCGTCAGCGAGCTGACGAAGAGGGTGAGCAGGAGGATCGCCGTCCCTTCCGCGTCGAGGCCGAGCGTCAGCTCGCGCCCGAGATAGAGCGACACGCCGGCGACCACCGGGATCGTGAGGCCGATGCAGGCGAGCGCCGAGCCGATGGCGAGATTGAGGCTCGTCTGGATGCGGTTGGCGTGGGCGGCCTTCAGCGCGGCCACGCTTTCGGGCAGGAGCACGAGGGTCGCGATCACGACGCCGAGGAAGGACGACGGCAGGCGCGCCGCGTGGATTGCACGCTCGAGCGTCCCGGCGAGCGTCTCGGCAAGCAGCACGACCGCGATCAGCGACACGATCAGCATGATTGCGCTCAAGGCCGCGACGGCGGCCGACGGCGGGTCGGCCTCCTCGCCGATGTCGCTCGCGCCGGCAGGCAGGAAATACTCGCGGTGGCGCACCGACTGGACGAAGACGAAGACGAGGTACAGCACGAGCGCCAGAGCGCCGACGAACACCAGCTGGGTCGGCGAATATTGCGGCCCGAGCTTCGCCAGGGTGTAGTTCGGCATGACGAGGGTCATGACGGCGAGCGTCGCCAGCACGCTCAAGGCCGACGCCGTTCCCTCGACGCGAAATCCCTGCTCGCGATAGCGTGCGCCGCCGACAAGCAGGCAGAGGCCCACGACCCCGTTGAGCACGATCGCGACCGCCGCGAATACCGAGTTGCGGGCGAGCGAATTCTCCGCCGCGCCCCCCGACAGCATGGCGGTGACGATCAGCGAGACCTCGATCACCGTCACCGCCAGCGCCAGCAGCACCGAGCCGAACGGCTCGCCGACTTTCAGCGCCAGCACCTCGGCGTGATGCACCGCGGCGAACACCGACCCGAGCAGGAAGACGGCGGAGAGCGCCGCGACCCACGGCGTCTCCGGCTGCAGGACGCCCGCCTGCTCGGTCGCGAACAGGGCGAGCGCGGCGAGGGGCGGCGCGAACACCCTGAGCGCGGCGGCGAATCCCCCGTTCGTCGCGGACATGAACGGTTCCCCCAGGCGAGACGCCGGCCGGGCGGCGTTCTCACGCCGGCGTGAGATAGCGGATCGGGCTTCAACGCGATAGGCGGCGGGGTTCATTCACCACAAAGGGCGCGAAGGACACGAAGGTCTCCGTGATCTTTGTGTCCCTGATGGTGAAATTAAGCCCGCTTCCGCGCGGGCGGCGCCGCGATCACATCCTCGCGACGACGGCGAGCTTGTTGATCTGCCCGTTCTGGTAGGCGCGCAGGAAGGCTTCGTAGTCCTTCACCGACACGCAGCCGTTCGAGTTGCCGTTCGGCCCGAGCATGTACGGGTGCGCGAGCAGACCGGCTCGCCCGAACACGCTTCCGTCGCCGCCGACCGGCGTGAGACGGAGCGCCTGGACGCCGTGGAACAGCGCCTCGCGCATGGTGAGATCGTAGAGATGCGGCGGCGTCGGCCCGACCGCCCGCTCGCTCACGTAGCGGACGTCGTCAAGCGCGCCGCCGAGGCCCGAATGCGCTTCGATCTTCGTTCCGTCCGGCAGGTAGAGCATGCGCGCCGAGATGTCGTAGACGGCCGTCTGGCGGTCGTAGCCGAGCCTGTCGAAACCCGGGCTGCTCGCCGACGAGCCGCCAAAGAGTCCGAAGAGGCCGCCGCCGGATCGTGCGCCTGGCGTCGCCCGGGCGACCGTCGTCTCGGCCGGCGCTTCGGGCGCGGCGAGCCTGGCGGACGCCGTCGGCGCAGGGGCCGCGGGAGAAACAGGCGCCGCGGGAGCGGCGGCGGGAGGCCGGGAGGCC
The DNA here is from genome assembly GCA_963829505.1 of uncultured Alphaproteobacteria bacterium. Classification (GTDB taxonomy): domain Bacteria; phylum Pseudomonadota; class Alphaproteobacteria; order Rhizobiales; family Beijerinckiaceae; genus Roseiarcus. Next base: position 198,168 of record CAWHIL010000002.1, on the reverse strand, counting down.
ACGACCGCTCCGCCAGGAGGCTGACCGGCCGGCTGGCCCGGCTGCTGCCCGAGCCCGAAAAACTTCTGGAAGGCGTTGCGGTCGTCGGACGGCGGGGCGCCCGGCTGCGCGACGCTCGGCGCGGACGCGACGGCGGGGTTCGGCTGTTCGACCAATCCGGACGGGCGGGCTGGCGGTAGGGGCGCCGTGTCGTCGATGCGCGGCACGTCCCTGACGGGCGGCAGCGGAACGGCGTCGGTCAGAAGGTTCGCCGAGGGTTTCGACGGAGGCGTCGGGGCGGCTGCGGGCGTGGAATTCGGGCCTTCGAGGCCGAGGCTCGCGAGCGTCGTGTCGGCGGGAGCTTGCGGCGGCGAGGCGCTTGCCGCCAGCCACTCCGGCTCGACGACGATTGCGCCATAAAGCTGGGCTTGATCGACGGCCACGGCGGCGAGCGCGGCTTTCGCGGCATGATTTGCCTGGAAGGCGGTCGGCCCCGGCGCATATCGGGCGTGCAGCGCGTACGCCGCCAGCGCCCCGACAGTTGCGGCCGCTGCGGCGCCCAGGATCAGGTGGCGCGCGGCCCTGCCGGAAGTTGGCCTTGGTTCGATCGGAATGTCGCAGATTGTCGCGTCGATACCCTGCATCCCCGACCTTCGCTAAAAACGCCCCGCTACCATGAGAAAGAGATTTAGCGTCACTTCGTTGAGGGCCGATTAACGCAGTTTGCGGCCGAAGGCTAGACGGCGACATGCCGCACAGCCGGGAAGGGACCGTTTTCGCCAGAATTTCGTCCGGATTGCCCGAATTTTCGTGCTTTGTCCGCGGCTTGCATCAAGAAAAGCGGAAATTCCCGCCACAATTCACATCGGCCGTCTCACTCGGGCGTCTTGCCGAGCGGGATGCCGTTGATCGTGATCGAGCGGTCGTCGGCGACCTCGATTCGCCAGCTCAGCGATCCGTCGCTCTCGCTCTTGGCGAGGCCCTTGGCCATGGCGAGCGCCGGCAGCGCCCGCTGCGCCATGTCCGGCCCGAGCGCCTTGACCGCCTCCATGGTCTTGTCGAAGCCGCGCATCCGGACGGTCGCGGCGCCGGCGGGCTTGCCGACCGCATAGCGAAGCTCGCCGTCCATATCGAGATCGAGCGCGGGGGCGACGATATGCGATGGCGCAAGCACCAGCCGCAGCGGCCCCGCGCCGATCAGCGCCGTCGACACCCTGGACGAATTGGCCTGAGAGATCGTCGGGCCGTCGCCGTCGAAATGCATGGCGTCGATCGCCTGGTTCGCGGCGGCGGCGAAGTCGATGCCTTTCAGCGTCACCGCGAGATCGATCTTCGTCGGGGTGAGGTCGGCCGCGCTCGGCGGCAGGAGGCCGACCGGCAGGCTCAGGCCCTCGGCGACGATGGTGGCGTCGATGGCGCTGTCCGGGCCGGCGTTCGAGGCGCCCATGGCGAGCTTGACGTCGCTCAGCGCCACCGCCCCTTGCGGCAGCGAGATCAGGAATTTCGTCGCCTCGCCGCCCTCGACGAACCGCAAGCCCGGCGCCGCGAACGGACGCAGGAGGTCCTTCACTTCGGCCTCGTGGTCGGCGAGCGAGGTCCGATGGCTCGAAAGGAAGGCCAGGAGGTCGAAGAGCTTGCGCGACTTGAGGCCATCGACACCGACGTTGAACGACGCCTTGTCCATCCGTCCGCTCGTGCTGACCGAGGCGCCGCCGTCCTTGCTGATGCCCGAAAACTTGAAGCCGAGGTCGGCGATCTCTTCCTTGACGGTGCTCGACACGGCGCCGTCGGCGCCGGGGCTCGTCGTGTAATCGGCCTTGAGCGGGCCGAAATCGAAGGTCTGATCGACGGTCGGCGCCTTGGCGCTGACGGTTCCGCCGTCGGCGCTCGCATTGCCGCTGACAAACCAGGCGATCGCCGGATCGACCACGATCGTCTGCCGGTAGTTGCGCAGTTCCGCGACGCTCGTCATGTCCTTGACGTGCGAGACGACCTTGGGCAGCCCATCCATGACGACGCGCCATTTGCCGTCGTCCTGCTCGAACAGCCGGAAGGCGATGGTGGCGGGATCGTACGAGGCGGCGCCGCCGACGCCCTTGATGACGCCGTTGACCGCGCCGAGGTCGATCGTGGCCAGATAATCCTCGCCGTCCGGCGTCACCTTGACGAGCGGGGCGGCGCCGGCAGTCGTCTGCGGCAGGAAGCCGTCGAAGAACGTCTGAACTTTTGCCGCGCCTTCGGGCGTCGCCGGCCGGTCGGCGGCGGACGCGGCCCCGGCAAGGGCCGTCGTCCCCATGAAGAACCCGACGCCGGCTGCGAGGGGTCGGAAACGGACAGGCGCGGATTTCAGCGCGGGGATGGACGCGAACATGGGCGAACCTGCGGGAGAGAGCACCACGCCAGTCTATCGCAGATTCGGCCCCCCGCGCCTATCCGGGGGCGCGCTTACGGCGCGGCCAGGGCCGGCGCGTGCTTCGGCGCCTGCGCCTTGGCGACGCCGGCCTTGACGGCGGCCTGCACCTTCTCGAAGGCGCGGACCTCGATCTGGCGGACGCGCTCGCGCGACACGCCGAATTCGGCCGAGAGCTCCTCGAGCGTGATCGGGTCGTCGGCGAGGCGCCTCGCCTCGAAGATCCGCCGTTCGCGTGGGTTGAGGACGCCAAGCGCGCCCTTCAGCGCGTCGAGCCGGACGTCGGATTCCTCGCGCTCGGCGAGCAGCGTCTCCTGGTCGGTCGAATTGTCGACCAGCCAGTCCTGCCATTCGCCCTCGCCCTCCTCGCGCAACGGCGCGTTCAGCGAAGCGTCGCCGCCGAGGCGGCGGTTCATGTCGATCACGTCCTGCTTGGCGACCCCGAGGCGCTTCGAGATCACCTCGACCTGATCGTCGCGCAGATCGCCGTCGTCGAGCGCCGAAATCTTGCTCTTGGCCTTGCGAAGATTGAAGAAAAGCTTCTTCTGGCTGGCGGTCGTGCCCATTTTCACCAGCGACCAGGAGCGCAGGATGTATTCCTGGATCGACGCGCGGATCCACCACATCGCATAGGTCGCGAGCTTGAAGCCCTTGTCCGGCTCGAAGCGCTTGACCGCCTGCATGAGGCCGACGTTGCCTTCCGAGATCACCTCGCCGATCGGCAGCCCGTAGCCGCGGTAGCCCATGGCGATCTTGGCGACGAGCCGCAGATGCGACGTGACCAGCTTGTGCGCCGCCTCGCGGTCGCCATGCTCACGCCAGCGCTTGGCGAGCATGTATTCCTCCTGCGGCTCCAGCATCGGGAACCGCTTGATCTCCTGCAGGTATCGGGCGAGTCCCGATTCGCCTGCGATGATTGGCAGCGACGCGGCCATAGAACCTCTCTGGAAGGAAGGCCGGCCTTCTTGAAGGACCGGCTCCATCGGCGCGAAGCAGCGCCGGAACGAACATTGTGGTCGGGGGAGCGTGGCCGAAAAAAGGCCTTATTACATCCGATGTACGTTCCACGCGGGCCCGTGGATCACGTCTACGAGAGAAATGCGTCCGGTTTGTTAAGCTGCGCTCGGGAGGGCCGCCTCGCCACCTCGTGCCTCGAGGAGCGTCGCCGCAAGGTGACGCGTCTCGAAGGACGCTTTCCCGGACACAACGTCCTTCGAGACGCCCGCTTCGCAGGCTCCTCAGGACGAGGCCAGTGTTTGGAGCCACCCCCCTTGTTAAGCTGCGCGCAGAGCCTCGACGAGGCGGGCGAAATCCTCGGGCGGCGGGCTCTCGAGCCGGAGCGGCTCGCCGGTGATCGGGTGTTCGAAACCGAGCGTCGCTGCGTGCAGCGCCTGGCGGCCGAGCGCTTCGAGCGCCGCCCTCGCGGGCTCGGATAAAAGCGCGGCCTTGGTCTTGAAGCCTGCGCCATAGACCGGATCGCCGAGGATCGGGCGCCCGATGGACGCCATATGAACCCGGATCTGATGCGTCCGCCCGGTCTCCAGCCGGCAGGCGATGAGGCTCGCTGCTCCGAGGGTCTCGACGAGGCGCCAGTGGGTGACGGCGTGGCGGCCGCGCTCCTCGTCGCGCGCGATTCCCATCCTGTCGCGACGGCGGGGGTCGCGGGCGATCGGCGCGTCGACCGTCCCGGCCTGCCCGTCGGGCCGGCCCCAGACGAGCGCCAGATATTCGCGCTCGAGCGAGCCGCTGCGGCCGTGGTCGGCGAAGAGGGCGGCGAGGCCGCGATGCGCGGCGTCGGTCTTGGCGGCGACGATGAGGCCGGACGTGTCCTTGTCCAGCCGGTGCACGATCCCCGGGCGCCTGACCCCGCCGATGCCCGACAGGCTGTCGCCGCAATGGCCGATGAGGGCGTTGACCAGCGTGCCCTCGCCATGGCCGGGCGCCGGATGGACGACGAGGCCGGCGGGCTTGACGATCACGATGAGGGCGTCGTCCTCAAAGACGATGTCGAGCGGCAGATCTTCGCCCTTGGCGGCGGCGTCTTCGGGTGGCGGCGGGGTGAGACGGATATTGGCGCCGGGCCAAAGCCTCGCCGCCGGATCGGTCGCGGTCAGGCCGTCGACCGTGACCTCGCCGGCCTCGATCAGCGCCTTGATGCGGGTGCGCGACAGGGCGAGGCCGCGCGCCGCCGCCGCTTGTCCGAGGAAGCGGTCGAGCCGTTCGCCCCGGGCCGCCTCGTCGACGTCGAAGGCCTGCGGGCCGGACGCGTCGACAAGGGGCGCCGGCTTCGCGACGTTCGCCTCGGAATCGTGCGTTCCGTCGCCGCCCGGCGCCGCGCGTCGGCTCTTCGTCCCCCTCACGTCCGCTCGCGGCGGCGGGCGCGCGCGCCGGGCTCCGCGGTCGACGGCGGCGAGGCGAGAGCGCCCAGCGCCGCGACGATCGCCTCGACGGTCGGGCGGTCTCCTCGACGGCGTCCGTCGAGGCCGCGGCGGATCGCGGCGACATGGTCCGCCGTATTGCCGCAGCAGCCGCCGACGATGCGTGCGCCGCAATCGACGGCGAGGCCGGCGTAAGTCTGCATCAGTTCCGGCGTGCCGGAATAATGGATCTCCGCCCCATGCCATTGCGGCACGCCGGCGTTCGCCTTGGCGATCAGCGTCGCGCCCGGGTCGGCTTCGCTCATGGCGAGGATCGACACCAGCAGGTCGGCGGCGCCGACGCCGCAATTCGCCCCATACGCCAGCGGCTTCGGCGCGAAGCCCTCGGCGAGGGCGGCGAAGGCCGCGGGCGCAACGCCCATCATCGTCCGCCCGGCGGTGTCGAAGCTCGCGGTCACCGTATAAGGCATGCCGACTTTTGCCGCGGCCCGGGCGGCGGCGCGCGCCTCCTCGGCCGCCGACATCGTCTCGATCCAGACGACGTCCGCCCCGCCGTCACGCAGGCCCTCGATCTGCTCGGCGAAGATGTCGACCGCCTCGTCCTCGGTCAGCGGACCCAAGGGGGCGAAGATGTCGCCGGTCGGGCCGACCGACCCTGCGACGACGACCGGCCGGGCCGCGGCGTCGGCGACCGCGCGGGCGTTCTCGGCCGCCAGCCGGTTGAGTTCGCGCGCGCGCTTTTCGGCCCCGTGCAAGGCGAGGCGGCGCGCGTTGCCGCCGAAACTGTTGGTGAGCACGATGTCGGACCCGGCGTCGACGAAGGACTGGTGCAGCGCCCGGATGCGGTCGGGATGGACCTCGTTCCACAGTTCCGGACAATCGCCCGAGGAGAGCCCGACGGCGAACAGGTTGGTGCCGGTCGCGCCGTCGGCGAGAAGCGGCCGGCCTTCGGCGAGAAGGGTTGCGAGCGACGAACGGGTCATGAAAGGCGCGCCTGGGGGAACGAGCAGGGAGCGCGACGATTAGGCGGACGCCGACGCCGATGCAAGGCGACCCTCATGAAGCAGCGGCGCTCGGCCGGATCTCGAAAGTCAGACGGACGCGCGGCGGCTCGCGCGCCCGCGCAACGCAGTGAGGCCGAGCAATCCGCAGCCGAGCAGGAGCCATGTGCCCGGTTCCGGCACGCTCGCCGAGATGGTCATGGTGAAGCTGTCGGCGGTCTGGCCAGTGCCCCAGGTCCAGGTGTAGACGCCGGGGATCAGGCCAAGCGATGCGATGGTCGAGCCGTCCCAGGTCGCGGTGCTGACGCCGAGCGGATCGCCCGAGGCATAGCCGCTCGGGACGTCGATTTCAGTCCCTCCGGAGAGATCGCTGAGCGGCGCGCGAAAGCCGACAAAGCTTCCGGTTCCGCTGGTCGCGTCCGCCCCTGTCCCGATCGTCCCGAAGAAGAAAGGCCCTGTGACCGCATTCGGGTCGCCGCTGTAATAGTAATCATAACTGGCGGTTCCGCCGATCAAAATCAGGCTGCGTACGCCCAGCGTCGCGACCGCGGGAGAGCCGAAACTCGAAGCTGAAAAGGGAAACGCGGCGAGGTCGAGCGTCCCGCTGCCGGTCGCCACAACGTCGGGGCCGACCTGCTCGACATTGAGGGTGTAGGCCGCTTGCGCGCTGGAAACGGAAAGTCCCGCCGCAAGCAGAACTCCGACCGTTGCGGCGGCGGTCGCGCGTCTCATCATCCGTTCCCCTCCTGCGCGATCCCCGCGAACGATCTATCCCGTGAACATATGTCAAATCCTCGCGCGCCTGGCAACGTGGCCGAACCGCATGAGCGCGGAAGCTTGTCGATTGTTTGGAGCCGCCGGGCCTGCTAATCTCCGCCCCATTGTAGACAGGATTTAGCCGCGAACAGCCGACCAAGCCGTCCATCGGGAGACGACTTCATGCCGGACGCCGCCGACCGCCGCAGGTTCGTTCTCTATCTCATCAAGCCGTCGCATTACGACGACGACGGCTACGTCATCCAGTGGCTGAGGTCGGCGCTGCCGTCGAACTCGCTCGCCTGCCTCTACGGCATCGCGCGCAACGCGATGGAGACCGGTGCGCTCGGCCCCGACGTGGACGTGGAGATCGTCGCCATCGACGAGACCAACGCGCGCGTCCGCCCCGACCGCATCGCCCGCCAGATCAGGCAAGCGGGCGGCCATGGCCTCGTCGGCTTCGTCGGCGTGCAGTCGAACCAGTTTCCCCGCGTCATGGACTGCGCACGACCCCTGCGGGCCGCCGGCGTCCCCGTCTGCATCGGCGGCTTCCACGTCTCCGGCTGTCTGGCGATGCTCCCCGATCTGCCGGATTCGCTGCGCGAGGCGCTCGACCTCGGGATCTCGCTGTTCGCCGGCGAGGCGGAAGGCCGCTTCGTCGACGTCCTGCGTGACGCCGCCGCCGGAACGCTGAAGCCGGTCTACAACTACCTCGAGAACCTGCCGCACCTCGAGGGCGCGTCGCACCCGTTCCTGCCCAAGGACAACGTCGACCGCACCATCACCTCGATTGCGAGCTTCGACGCCGGCCGCGGCTGTCCCTTCCTCTGCTCCTTCTGCACCATCATCAACGTGCAGGGACGCAAGTCGCGCTACCGCAGCGCCGACGACATCGAACAGATCGTCCGCTCGAACCACGCCAGCGGCGTGCGCTACTACTTCATCACCGACGACAATCTCGCCCGCAATCGCAACTGGGAGCAGATCTTCGACCGGCTGATCGCGCTTCGGAAGGAAGGGCTCAACAGCCGCTTCGTCATCCAGGTCGACACGGCCTGCCACAAGATCCCGCACTTCATCGAGAAGGCGGCGGCGGCGGGCGTCAAGCGCGTCTTCATCGGGCTCGAGAACATCGACCCCGAGAACCTCCTGGCGGCGAAGAAGAAGCAGAACCACATCGCCGATTATCGCGAGCTTCTGCTCGAGTGGCGCAAGCATCGCTGCATCACCTATTGCGGCTACATCATCGGCTTCCCGAACGACACGAAGGAATCCGTCCTCCACCGCATCGAGGTGATCCAGCGCGAATTGCCGCTCGATCTCCTGCAGTTCTCCTGCCTGACGCCGCTGCCCGGCTGCGAGGACCACAAGAAGGCGGTCGCGGCGGGCGTCGACATCGACCCCGACCTCAACAAGTTCGACCTCGAGCATGCGGTCACCGACCATCCGCGCATGAGCCGCGAGGAATGGCAGGAGACCTATCACGAGGCCTTCGCCGCCTATTACACCGACGACCACATGAAGACGGTGATCCGCCGCGCCGCGGCCGGGGGCCCGCGCCCCGACACGATCATGTTCCTCCTGCTGACGTTCTGGGCGGCGAGCACGCTCTACAGGATCTATCCCCTCGAGGCCGGCCTCTTCCGCCGCAGGGTGCGTAAGGACCGCCGTCCGGGGATGAAAATCGAGAACCCGCTCGTGTTCTATCCGCGCGAGACGGTCGTGTTCGCGTGGAAGCACGCCAAGATCGCGGCGAAGCTCGCAAAGATGTGGCTCTTCATGCGCTCGGTCCTCGCCGACCCGAACGCCAGCGCCTACACCGACGAGGCGCTGCGCGCGTCGAACGACTACGACCATCAGGAGATGTTCGAGCTCTCCGATGCGGCGAAGGCGACTGCGGCGAAGGCCAAGCACATCGAGGAGCGCAGGCACGCCGAGGAATTGAGGCACGCCGAGGCGGCGAGGCATGCCGAGGAGCACGCGCGCGCCGAGGCGCCGGCGCGGGCGGACGCGGCCGAGTAGCCTTCGGACGCAGGCCGTCGGGCCGATGCGTAGCAACTCCCAAGCGCCCCACCAGCCACCTCGTCCTGAGGAGCGGCGCCGCAGGCGACGCGTCTCGAAGGACGCTCCCGCGAACACGCCGGCGCAATCTGGAACGTCCTTCGAGACGCCCGCTTCGCAGGCTCCTCAGGACGAGGGCGCTGTCAAGGGGCCCGCCTTGGGCGTTGCCTGAGGCGTGTACGAACGTTCTTGACCCCTCATCCGGCGCGGTTCAAACTCCCGGTCGAGGCTGTTTTACAGCGTTCCGCGGGGCGCCATGCATTTGGTCCGGGAATGGAGGGGGAAGCCCGGACGCTCCGTCGCGGCCCGTGCCAGCCGGCTCGCGGCGGGCGCGGGCGCCGCGCTCGCCTTGCTCCTTCTCTTATGCGCTCCCGGCCCCGCCCGCGCCGACGGCTGCAACTTCGGCGACGTCGTCAACGCCATAGAGAACACGCTCGATTCGCTCTCCTCGGGCGCCTGCGGCGAGGCGTGCGCCGACGGCGGCGCGGGCTGCCTTGTCGCGGCCGGCCTCGCCGGCGCGCTCGGCGCGGTCGGCGCGAGCCAGGGTCAGGGCGCAATCGACAATTTCTGCAGCCAGCTTTCGACCGGGGTCGGCGACGTCGGCGCGATCCAGAGCTGGCTTCAGGCGGCGGGCGTCGGCGCCGATCTCATCAGCGCCATCGGCAGCCTCGGCGCCGGCCCGATCGTCAGCGTCGCGCAATGCGGCTGCGACCTCGAACAGGGGGTCAACCAGCTCAGCAGCGAGGCCGGCTCGTGCCTCGCCGGCGCCATCTGCGGCCTCCAGCAGGATCTGGGCTTCGGCGCCTGCGGCTGCACGCCGCCCGCCCCCGTTGAGGAGGATTGCAGCCAGATCGTCTTCGACAACAACTACCCGCCGAGCGCGCGGATCGACCAGGCGGCCAACGGAACGCTGGTCACGGACCTTGTCACCGGATGGGACGGGCACAGCCAATATTGCTCGCCGCAGAATTACTGCTTCTGCCCGAGCCCGATGAAGCTGTCGCAGCCGCAGCCCGATTACGCGCTCCTCCAGGGCGATCCGTGGCCCTGCATCGGCCAGACGACGCTCTACTGCGCCTGGACCTATTCCTGCCAGTGCCCGGACGACACGCACCCCGCGGCGCAGTCCGGTCCGCTGGCCAAGGTGTGTCTCTGCAATACGACCGGGCTCGCCGCCGTGCCGCCGGTCAAGTCGACCTACAATCCGAGCGGCTCGATCTGCCCGATCCCGCTGACCGGCATCCCGTGTCCGAACGGTCAGGTCAACGTCGCGGGCAAATGCGTCGCCGCCTGCGGAAACGATCAGGTGAGGACGCCGAACGGCGTCTGCTGCTCTCCGGCCGAGGTCACCGCCTGCGGAACCTGCTGTCCGCCCGGCACGACCGCCGACCTCGCGAACGGCACGTGCACGCCGTTGCAGACGACTCAATAGGCGGCCATGCGACAGGCGAGCGACAGGTGCGGTCGTGACGATGGAGCGGCCCGGCGCCGTGGCGCGCGCGCCCTCGCCGCCGCCGCCCTCGTCCTCGCGGCGCTCGCCCTCAACCCGCCGCCGTCGCTCGCGCAAAGCGCGCCCTTCGCCGTCATCGCGCCGGACGAGGCGGCCGTCACCGGCTTCTCCGGCGCGCCGCCGCCGCCCGAGATCGCGCCGGGCGACGATCCGGCGGCGCTGACGTTCATCGACCCGACCGGCCCGTCGTTCCGCATCGTCGATCTTCGCGCCATGGGCGGCCAGGCCTCGGCTCAGGTCGTCGGCGCGCCGAAGCCGTTCACGGTCCCGGCCTCACAGATCGGGCAGGCGTTCGGCGTCGCGCTCGACGATGCGGCCCCGCCGAACGTCTATGTCGCGGCGTCGTCGGCCTATGGGCTGCCGATCGCCGCGCCCGGGCCGGACGGGCGCCTCCGGCACGTCCGCGCCGGCGCCCGAATGCGGCTTTCATGGCCGGTCTCTGGGGGCAGGGCGGCGGTCCGGGCTCGATCTGGAGGATCGACGGCGCGACGGGCCATGTCAGCAAATTCGCCGACGTGACGACCGGCGGCCGGCCGAATTCGGGGGCGGCGCTCGGCGGCCTCGCCTTCGATCCGAAGTCGCGCTCGCTCTTCGCCGCCGACCGCGAGAGCGGCCTCATCCATCGCTTCGCAATGGATGGGAGCGAGCTTGGCGTCTACGATCACGGGGTCGCGGGCCGCGCCGCCCAAGGGCTTCCGCCCGCGCCCTGGACCGCGCCGCCGCCCGTCGACGTTGCGAGCCCGCAATTCGACAGCGGCGATCCCGCGACCTGGAATCTCGCCTCCCCCGAACGGCGCGTCTTCGGCCTCGCCGTCCACGACGGCCGTCTCTACTACGCCGTCGCCGACAGCCTGCAGGTGTGGTCGGTCGGCCTTATGCCCGACGGCGCGCCCGGCGCGGACGCGATCATCGAACTCATGGCGCCGCCCGCCGCGGGTCCGACCGAACTCTCGAAGATCGCCTTCGACGGGCAGGGAAGAATGCTGCTTGCCGAGCGCGCCGCGCCGACCGGCGCCTTCGATTTCGAGGCGCTCGCTTCGCCCGGGATCGGCCGCGCGCTGCGCACCGCGATTGTCGGGACAGCCGCCGGCCGGCGCGTCTGGCGGGAGCGCCCGGACGAATATGCGCTGGGCTTCCCTGGCGATTATCGCAATGGCGCCGGCGGGCTCGACGTCGGCGACAATTACGACCGCCGCGGCAATGTCATCGCGGGCGCCTGCGGCGGGTTCGTCTGGATGTCTGGCGAGAACCTGCGCGCCTCGAGCGACGCCGCGCTCGCGGCGCGTCTCGCGACAACGGGCCCCGCGGCCCTCTCGGGGCTGCAGGGGGTCGGCGGCTGGCTGACCCGGCCCCTGAACGCGCCGCCGCTCGAAAGCTATTTCGTCAGTTACGCCGACGGGCCGCCCGACGACATGGCGCGCGGGCGGATGGGCGACATCGCGATTCTGAGAACCTGCGGCGCGGCCTCGAACGCCTTTCCGCCGCCCGTCGCGCCGCCGCCCGCGCTTGCCGGCGCGCCGCCGCCGGCCGGCTCGCCCGCCCCGCCCGCCGCGCCGCCCGGCGGCCCTCCGTCGCCGCCGCCGCAGCAACCGCCGCATGTGCAGACCCCCCCGCCGCCGCCGGGCGCCTGCCAGCCGAACGAGGTCCGCCGCGTTCGCGACGGCGGCTGCGGTCCGACATGCCCGAGCGGCGACGTCCAGGTCGGCGCCCGCTGCTGCCCGGTCGCGGCGCTGTCGGCGAACGCGGAATGCTCGAATTCGAGCTGCCCGGCGGGCGAGACCGCGATCGGGCCGAGCAACTTCTGCTGCGACGCGGGCAAGGTCTATGCGGGGCAAGGCGGCGCGCCCGCCTGCTGCGCGCGCCCGCTCGTCAACGGGCAATGCGCGCCGCCGCCGCCGCCCGTGCACAACTGTCCGCCCGGCGGTCCGCCGACGGCGGAATGCCCATGCCCGAGCGCCTACGTTCAGACCGGCGGGTCGTGCTGCCTTGCGAGCCAGGCGACCTCGACCGGCGTCTGCTGCCCGGCGGGCGCGTCGCCCGGCGGCCTGAACAGGAACGAGTGCCTGCCGATTTTCCATATCCCGATCGGCCCCTCGTGTTGCGCCTCGGGCCTCATCCCGACGGCGAGCGGCGCGTGCTGCGCGCCGGCCAACGTGACGACCGACGGCGTCTGCTGCTCCGGCCCGGTCGATCCGGCCAATCGCGGCGCCTGCCCGATCCAGATCCAGAGCCGCCCCGTGTGCGCCGCGGGCTATGTCGCCATGCCGAACGGGACGTGCTGCGCCCGCCGGTTCGTCGGCGCCGACGGACGCTCGTGTCTGATCGCGCGGCCGCCGTGCGGCCCGGGCGAAACGCGGGACGCGAAGGGCGCCTGCGTCCGCCACGCGCCGCCGCCCCGCCCGCCGCCGCCCGTCCCGCCGCCGCCAGCGCCGCCGCCGATCCTCGCCCCGCCCGCCTGCCCGCCCGGCGAAGCGTTGACCCGCGCCGGCCGCTGCGCGCCGCTCGGGCCCAGCCCGTGTCCGCCAGGCCAGATCCGGACGCCGCGGGGCATATGCGTTTCGCCCGGGCCGCCGCCCTGCGCGCCCGGTCTCGTCCGCGGCCCGAGCGGCGCCTGCGCGCCCGCCGGCCCGCCGCCGTGCCCCGAGGGCCTGATCCGGACGCCGAGGGGCGCCTGCGTTCCCGTCGGGCCGCCGCCCTGTCCCGAGGGTCTTGTCCGGACCCCCAATGGCGCCTGCGTGTTCGTCGGTCCGCCGCCCTGTCCGCCGGGGCTCGTGCGCGGTCCGGCGGGCGCCTGCGTTCCGCTTGGCCTGCCGTGCCCGCGCGGCTTCATCCGCACGCCGCGCGGGATCTGCGTGCCCCTGCTCTGTCCGCCGGGCGCCGTGCGCACCCCGCGCGGCGCCTGCGCGCCCTTCGGCGCGCCGTTCAGGCCGGGCCTGTTCGCGCCGCCGGGGGCGGGCGGCTTCCGCCCGCCGCCCAGGGAATTCATTCAGTAGGAGACAAAGCCGATGCGCCGACCGGGCCTCATCGCCGCTGCCCTTGCCGCCGCGCTCGCCGCGCCCTCCTTCGCTTGCGCACAGGACGATCGCGCCGCGACCGAAGCGATCGTCAGAGACTATCTCGCCGCTCATCCCGACGAGGTCGGCGCGCTGGTCAGGGATTATTTCGTTCGCCATCCCGAAGCGGTCGGGCAGATTTTGGCGGAGATCCTGAAGAAGCGGCAGGGCGCAAGCTCGACCGCGAGCGCCAAGGCTGGGCCCGATCGCGGCGCGGCCATCGCCGCCAACGCGCCGGCGCTCTTTTCCTCGCCCCATCAGGTGACGCTCGGCGACCCCGACGGCGACGTCACGCTGGTCGAGTTCTTCGATTACAATTGCGGCTATTGCAAACGCGCGCTCGCCGACACGCTGGCGCTCATCCGCGACGAGCCGCACGTCAAGATCGTCCTCAAGGAATTTCCCGTTCTCGGGCCCGGCTCGACGGAGGCGGCGCGGGTCGCGATCGCGGCGCGCATGCAGGATCCGGCGAAATACCTCGCCTTCCATCAGGCGCTTCTCGCCGCTCCGGGTCCGGCGAGCGAAGAGAAGGCGCTCGCTGCGGCGAAGGACCAGGGCTACGACGTCGCCGCGATCGAACGCGACATGAAGACCGACGAGGTCGGCCAGACGCTCGCCGAAGACATGCGCCTCGCTTCCGCGCTCGGCTTCGCCGGAACGCCGAGCTACGTCGTCGGCGCCGAGGCGGTCCAGGGCGCCGTCGGCGTCGCAGCGCTGAAGGATCGGATCGCGCGGGCGCGGGCGGGAGAGAGCGGTGAACCGGCTGGGGCCGGCCGTCAGGCCGGCCCCCTGGAAAAGACGAAGCGCTGGTAGACGAGGCCGATCCCGATCAGCGCGGCGCCAAGCCCCAGGAACGAGATCGCTCTCAGCGGACCTGCAAGCCCTCCAAGATCGAAGACGAACACCTTGAGCGTCGCGGCGATGATGAAGAAGGCGGAGGCGAGACGGGCCTCAACCGACTTCCGCGCCATGCCGTAGGCGAGCAGCGCAAGGCCGAGCAGCAGCCAGACCGCCGAGTAGGCGTAGTCTTCCGCATTGCTCGTCGTCAGTTCGAGACCGACCTCGGGGCCGTGGAAGGCGCGTCGGGTTTCGATCGTGGCGTAGCCGAAGACCATAAGCGCAGCCGCCGCGCTCGCGAGGCGCCGAAGCCGAAGGCCGAGGCGATCCGCCGAGCGGGCCAGCGCCGCGAAGAGCGCCGCCGGCGCCGCGTAGCCGAGGAGCAGGGCGTTGAAAACGACGCCGCCGCCGATCGGATCGCCCGTCCACAGCGGATTGACGAAGACGCCGGGCCCGGCGGCGGCTGCGACCAGCGCCACCAAGACGAACGACCGCGTCGCCCTGGCGGCCGCGCTGGCGTTGGGCAGGAGCCTGGCAAGCACGAATGTCGAGACGAGGAGGATCGAGACGACGACGCCGGTCTCGCCCAATGTGAAGCCCTCGTCCCAACCGATGCGCGCGCCGTGAAAGGCCACGCGGTTCTGCAGAAAGAGATAGGCGAGGCCGAGCGCTGCGGACACCGCCGCCGCGGTCCGCCCATACCAGTCCGGACGGACGCCGCGCGCCGAGAGGGCGAGCGCTGCGGCGAGCGCGGCGGGCAGGAGATAGCTGATGACGAGCGCGTTGACGACAGCGCCGCCCTCGACCGGCGTTCCCGTGAAGAAGGGGTTCGCAAAGAGGAGGAGGCCCAGGCTCGAAACGGCGGCGCCGAGCGCTCCCGCGGCGAGCGAGGCCGCACGGAAGACGACGTTGGCGCTGGACGTGTCGAGGCGCACGAGCGCCAGGGCGAATCCCAGCGCCGATACGCTCATGAGACCGAGTTCGACGAGGCCGTAGCCTGGCGCAAACGGGTCGCCGCCGTTCATGGCGTGGCGGATCTCGAAGAAGACCAGAAAGGCCGCGAACAACACGGCGAGCGCGTCGGCGACGCGCGTCGGCAGATCGTCCGCCCGACGGCGCAGGAGGTGGCCTGCATAGGCGAAACACGCGGCGGGCGCGCCGTAGCCGAACAGCAGCCAGTTGAAGATTGGCGTCGGCGAAAGGGCGGCGCCGACGATCCGCGGATCGTAGGCGAGGCGCCCGGCGATCAGGAGCCCGAGCGCCGCGACCGCCCAGCGCAGCGCCGGCAGTTCGAGGCGGTCGGCGACGAAGGACGAAGCGAGCGCGGCAAGCGCGAGCGAGACCGTGAGCGCGCCGCCGTCGAGCGCGAAGACGAGTCCGCTCGAAAGGCCCGCGACCGCGCCTGCCGAAAAGACGCCGAGGCCGATGCGCGCGGCCGGCGGCGCCTCGCGCGGCGCCCCGTCGCGAAAGATCCGCGCGCCGAATGCGAAGGCGGCGGCGACCAGCGCTGCGGCAAGCGCCATGGCGCCGGACGCCCGGCCGCCGGCGAGGCGCATGTCGGCGACGGCCAGCGCGCCAAGCGGCGTCAGGGTCGCGGCGCCGCCGTAGGTCGCCGCGAGCGGCGCCTTCAGCCTGCCGCCGGAACGCAGCCGCCAGGCCGCGAGCGCGGCGACTCCGAGCGCCGCCAGGGTCGAGACGCCGATGAAGGCCGCGACGGTCTGCGGCGTCGGCCATATCGGCGCGATCAGGAACCGGAACGGCGCGAGCGCGATCCGGCCCGGTCCAGGCGAAAGGACAGTCCCGGCGGGCGCGCCGAGCGCCTCGGCCGCGGTCCGCGCGGACGGCCAGAGGCGCATCGTCGCGAGAACCACGAAGCCTGCTGCGCCGCTCGCCGCCGCGGCGGGCGGAGCCACGACCCCAACGACCGCGAGAATGGCTGTCACGGCCACTGCGGCGACCACCCAGGACGCGCTGAGCGGGGGGCCGAGCGAGCCGCCCGCAAGAGCGACGATCGCAACGAGCGCGAAGCCCGCGAGGACGATCGAGGCGATTGGGTCGAACTCGGCGGATGCGTCGCTTTCGCGCCGGTGCGGCAGGATGGCGAAGGCGAGCCCGCCGAGAAACGTCTGCACGACGAGCGAGGCGTAAGCAGCCTCAGCGCCCGCTGACGCGCTCCCGCCGAAAAGGAGGAGCGTCCACAAAGCGGCCCCGAGGGCGGCGGCGACGGCGAGCCACAACCACAGGCGCAGTCGCGCGAGCGCGTAGGCCGCCGAAACGACGACGGCGAGATAGAGGACGACCGGCCACGGGTTCGGATGCGCGCTCGACACCAGGAGCGGCGTCGCCAGCGCTCCGACGAGGCCGAGACCGGCGAGCGCCGGCCCGTGCAGCAGCGCCGCCGCGATGGCCGCAAGCGCCACAAGACCGAGACCGACGAACGCCGGTCCCGCGTCGATGAAGCCGTAGAGCCCGTGCGCCGCGTAGATCGCGCCGAAGGCGCCGGTGATGCCGGCGGCCGTGAGCACGCCGGGGATATAGGCGCCGTCGACGCCGGCGAGCGCGTCGAGGCCCGCCGCCGGCTCGCGCCGCCGCAGGAATTCGCCGGCCCCGGCCAACACGGCCGACACGACGAGGCCGAGAACGACCCTCGCGCCCGGGCCGAAATAGCCTTGCTCGATGGAGTAGCGCACGAGGAGAACAGCGCCGAGCGCGAGAGCCGCGCCGCCGACCCAGACCGTCCATTGCGTCCCGAGCGCCTCCTCGAAGCCGGGTCGCGGCCGGGCGGCCGGCGGCGGAATCGACGATGGGGGCGTCCTTGTCTCTTCTGCGGGCGTCGCGGGGCCGGCGACGGCGACGGTCTCCGGCGCGGCCGGCGGCGGGACGTCAAATGACTCAGCGGAGGCCCACGGCGTCGCCAGCTCGTCGGCGCGTTGATCCCGGCCGACGTCGAGGTCGGCATGGCGGGCCGAAGCTTCCCGCCCGGCCGCAAATGCCGTCCGATCGGGAGCTGGCGAGGGCGCGGCGCCGATCGCCCGCGCCAGATCCTGACGCATGCCTGCGATCTGGCGCTCGAGCGTCGCGATCCGCCGGCCGTGCCCGATGGCGATGAAGAAGCCGATCGGCCCCAGCAGGAAAAGGGCGGCGCCGCTGAGAAAGATCCACAGCCATTCCATCGTCGGTCTCGTCGTTGTCAGCCGGACGCGGGGTCGGGAGCGCGGTTCATGCTCCCGATCACCGCCAGGATGGCGCGGGACATGGAGTCCACGCGCGTCGAGAGGGGACCGTCGAGCCGGCCGTAGTGCGTGAAGACAGCGGTCTGGACGACGATCCCGATCGCCGCGGCGGCGGCCATCTCGAGGTCATCGACGGTCGCCAGGCCGGCGACGACCGCGCGTTCGAGCACCAGCCGGATTGCCGCGACGGCGTTCAGGGCGGGGTCATCCGGCACGACGGGCAGTCCGCGGTGCTGGTCGATGAGAACAAAGGTGAAGAGGGCTCTCTCCCGGTCGAACAGACGGGCGAACATCGCGACCACCCTGCGCGCCGCGTCGGCGAGGCTTTCGGCCCCTTCGGCCGCGCTCAAGACGCCGCCGGCGATGCGCGCGTAGGCCTCGAGGAAGGTCTGGGCGAAGAGGTCGTCCTTGCTGGCGTAATGCCGGTAGAGGGCGGGCTCGGTGACGCCGAGCGCCGTCGCGATGTTGAGCATCGTGGTCTTCTCGACGGTGCGCTCGGCGAAGAAACGGATCGCAACCTCGGCGATTTCGCCTCTGGTGAGCGGCGTCGAGCGGCGCGTCCTGGCCATGTCAGGCGGCCGCGCGGGCTTCGACAATCGTAGCGACCGCGCGGGCGTCGACCTTGCCCGATCCGAGCAGCGGCAGCTCGTCGACGACAACAATCTCGGAAGGCGACATCATCTCGGTCGCGCCCTTCGATCTCGCGAAGGCCTGATACGCCGCCCGGGTCGCATCCCGACGTTCGGTCACCAGGACGAGGCGCTCCCCCTTTCGCGGGTCGGGCGCGACGGCGACCGCCGAGACGGCGTCCGGCCAGAGTTCGCCGGCGATCGCCTCGACGGCGGCGAGCGAAACCATCTCGCCCCCGATCTTGGCGAAACGCTTGGCCCGCCCCTTGATCGTGATGAAGCCGTCGGCGTCGATCGCGACGATGTCGCCGGTGTCGTGCCAGCCGTCTTCCGGCGCCTCGACGACGCCGGGGTTGTCGATTCGCAGGTAGCCGGACATGACGTTGGGACCCTTGACATAGAGCCGACCCGCGCCCTCGACGCCGGCGGCGGGCTCGATTCGCCAGTCCATGCCGGGCAGGATCCGTCCGACCGTCCCGAAACGATTGTACATCGGCGTGTTCAGGGCGATCGCCGGCGCGGTCTCGGTCAGGCCGTAGCCTTCGAGGATCCGCAGGCCGAACTTCTCCATGTAGATCCGGCGGGTCGAAATCCCTGACCGGCTCCGCGCCGGCGAGAATGTAGCGAAGCGAGCGGAAGTCGTACGGATTGGCGGCGCGCGCGTATCCGGCCAGGAACGTGTCGGTGCCGAACATGATCGTGGCGTTGGTCCCGTAGATCAGTTCGGGGACGATCCGATAGTGGAGCGGCGAGGGGTATTGGAACGTCTTGACGCCGAACACGAGCGGAAGGGTCAGTCCGACCGTCAGGCCGAAGCAGTGGAAGACTGGCAGGACGTTGAAGACGGTGTCCGACCTGTTGAAGTCGATCCGGGCCGCCGCCTGGGCGGCGTTGGCGAGGATGTTCCGATGGGACAAAACGACGCCCTTGGGCGCGCCTTCCGAGCCTGAGGTGAAGAGGATAACGGCGGCCGACGACGGGTCGCGCTCAACGAGCGCGCGGCGCCAGTCCATCATGCCGCGCAGCTTGTCGAACAGGCCGACGCCGGCGCGCAGATCCTCGAGATAGAGGATCGATACGGACGCGGCGACCGCATCGACGACCGGTTGCAGCCTGCCCTTCTGAACGAACAGGCGGGAGGTCACGAGCGTCTGGATCTGAGCGGCCTTGCAGGCCGAGAGGATCGCAGCCGGGCCCGCGGTGAAGTTGATCATCGCGGGCGTCCTGCCGGCCGACATGAGGCCGAGCATCGCGACCGCGGCGCCATTGCTGCTCGGCAGCATCAGCCCGACGGCGCCCTCGGGCGGCAGGGCGAGAAACTTTCGGCCGAGGACCGCGGCGCCGACGAGCAGCCTCTTGTAGGTAAGCTCGCCCGTGACCGGATCGGCGATCGCGACGCGGGACTGTCCCTGTTTCTCGGCGGCGTCGATCACGGCCGCGAGCACCGTCTTGTCGGTCGGCGTCGTCCGGAAGATGAGGTCGGACAGGATCTGGTAGAGGGCGGTCCCGGCCGCGCGCCTGCGCTGGCGGCCGGTGAGGCCTTCGCGCAGCGACAGGCGCACGGGCTCGAGGATGGTGACGGTGACCTTGGGCCACCATTTGCGCCGCGTCTGGTCGGGTCGCAGGCGCGAGAACGGGGTCCGCTCGAGGCCTTCGATGCGGATCGGAATGAGCATCGATCCGGTCTTGTCGGCGATCAGGCCCGCGCCGTCGTAGACCTTCATGAGGGTCCCGGTGACGGTGAGCCGGCCTTCCGGAAAGATGACCAGTGACGAGCCCTTCTGCACGATCTGGATGAGCGAGCGGATGGCGAGGGGCTTGGTCGGGTCGAGCGGAAACGCGCGCACGAGCTTCAGGAACGGCCGGACCCACCAAAGCTTCGAGACGCTGTCGTCGATCGCGAAGACGGGCCTGAGGTTCGAGAGCGACATCACGAGCGCGGCGTCGAGGAAACTCGTGTGGTTCGGCGCGAAGATCGGGTTCGGGCCGGCGCTGGCGATGTTCTCCGCTCCCCGCACCTCCATGCGGTAGAGTGTCCGGAAGATGATCGACAGCGCGTCGGCCATCGGGTCGAACGAGAGAAAGCGGAAGGCGGCCGCCGCGACGGCCAGTCCGACGACGCCGAGGACGATGAGAATTTGCCCTTCCTTCAGCCCGGAGGCCTGGAGCCCGGCGGCGATCAGCGCGCCCACGACGATGTAGGCGGCGGAGACGACGCTGTTGGCGGCCACGACGCGCGCCCGGCGGTCGGCGCCGGACCAGGACTGGATCGCCGCGAAGGTCGGAACGACGAAAACGCCGCCCGCGACCGCCATCAGAAAGAAGTCGACGCCGATGTGCAGGATCGCGAAGGTCGACGCGGTCGAAAGCATCGCCGTCAGCCCGGCGTCGATCGCAAACACGGCCATGAAGAATCCGGCGACCGGCGTCGGCAGAAGGAGGATGCGGCCGTGGGCGAGCCAGGCGGCGACGCCGGAGCCGATGGCGATCGAGACGGAGAATGTCGTGAGGAAAGCGACATAGAGGTTTTCGTCGCCGCCGAGACCGCGCGCCAGAGTGGGCAAGAGCGACAGGACGACGGCGCCGAACGCCCAGAACCAGTTCACGACGAGGGTGGCGTTCCAGACGCGGGAATCGGCGCGCGTGTCGGCGATCAGCCGCCAGGTCGAGCCGATCACGTTGCGCTCGATCCTGAGGTCCGGCGCGTGGCTTGCGGCCGGGGGAATGAAGCGCGTGGCGGCCCAGCAGGCGACGGCGATGCCGACGAGGACGATCGAGACGATCCACAGACTGCCGGCGCCGAGCGCGGCCTTCGTCCCGGCGGTCGTTCCGAAGAGGATCGCGAGGAACGTGGCGCCCTCGACCAGCGCGTTGCCCGCGGGAAGCTCGGAAGTGCGGAGGTGGTCGGGCAGGAGGCCGTATTTGACCGGGCTGAACAGCGCCGCGAGGATTCCGAAGAGCGCGAGCGCGGCCATCATGACGGGGATCGAGTGGAGGGCGAAGCCCGCGGCCCCGACGGCGGTCGCGCCGATTTCGGCGAACTTGACCCGCCTGGCGACCAGCGCCTTGTCGAACCGGTCGGCCAACTGGCCGGCGAGACCGGAGAGAAGGAAGAACGGCGCCATGAAGAGCGCGCCGGCGATCTGGATCAGGGCGCCGTCGCCCGACGCCGCAGCGGAATAGACGATGAGCGCGACGAGCGCGTTCTTCAGGAAGTTGTCGTTGAATGCGGCGAGAAACTGGGCGACGAAAAGGGGCAGGAATCTGCGGGTCTTGAGCAGTTGCAACATGGCGGCGCGCTCCCTAGCGTTAGTTAGTTATAACTAACTTCGCCGAATGTCAACAGGCGCGCAAAGGGGCGCCGTCCGCCGTTCGCGACGACTCGAAGCGCTTGGGGAGGGCGCGCGAGGCGGGCAGGGCGTGGCGGCTACTGGATCGCCGCGCTGCGCTCGCGATGACGATGGGAAGGTTTCGTTCCCGACGGAATCGGCGCTAGCCTGATCTCCAATGGCCGACAGATCCCTCGCCTTCCTGCTCGCGCCCGGCGCGGGCGCGTCGTCGACGCATCCGCGCATGCAGGCCTTTTCGCGGCTGCTCGGCGAGATCGGCCGGGTCGTCGCGTTCGACTATCCGTATCGGCTCGAAGGCCGGAAGGCGCCGGACCCGCTGCCGAAGCTGATCGCGGCGCACCGCGCGGCGCTGGCCGCGCTCAGGGCCGAGCATGACGGCCCGATCGTGCTTGCGGGAAAGAGCATGGGCGGGCGGGTCGGCTGCCACGTCGCGCTCGTCGATCCGATCGAGGCCGTCGTCTGCCTCGGCTATCCGCTGTGCGGCGCCGGCGACCGGACGAAGCTGCGCGACCAGGTGCTCATCGACCTCAGGGCGCCGGTGGCGTTCGTGCAGGGAACGCGCGATCCGCTCTGTCCGCTCGACCTCCTCGCCGACGTCCGCGGGCGCATGACGGCGCGCTCGGCGCTTGCGGTGGTCGAGGGCGGCGATCATTCGCTGGTCGTCGCGAAGGGGGCGCTGAGGGCGCGCGGCGCGACCCAGGGCGACGTCGACCGCGAATGGTTGAACGCCGTCGCCGGCTTCCTCGCCCAGCCGACCGCCGCCCGGGCGGAGAGAGCGCCGCCGATCTGAATATCAGAACTGTATGCATATGTACTTGACAAAATCGGAAGTCATGGATATCGTCAGTCCATGGCCGAAGGTTTCGAAGTCGACGAGCAGGTGAGCGGAGGATGGCGCGTCCCGACGCCCGAACTCCCAAAGCATGGCGACTTCACCGACCTCGTCCTGAGGAGCGGCGCCGCAAGGCGACGCGTCTCGAAGAGCCTGCCCCGAGCCTGCCGAGGGGACGCTCCCCCGAACCCGAACGTCTTTCGAGACGCCCGCTTCGCAGGCTCCTCAGGACGAGGGGCGCGTGACGAACGCCCGGAAATTCTGCTGCAAGTCACTGAAAACATGGAATCCGCGCCCGGGTTTGAGCCCCACAATCCCCCCGCTGCGATCCGGGGAGGCGAGCCAAAAGCCGCGGCGCCCGATAGCTTGGCGAATGCGGCGCCGCCCGCCCGCGCGCGCGGCGAACGCCCGGAAATTCTGCTGCAAGCCCTTGAAAAGATGGAATCCGTGCCCGGGTTTGGCGATAATGCACTTGACTTAGCCATCGTGACGCGGTAGAACGGTTGTCATTGGAGCAAGCCGATGACCAGCCTTTCCGAACCCCGTTTTCACGACGAAGACGAAGCCCGCAAGCATATCGAAGCCTCTCGTTGGGCAGATGGCGTTTCCTGCCCATTCTGCGGGTCGCTGAACGTGCATCGCATGGGCGGAAAGACGCAAGCCGGGTATTTCCTCTGCAACGATTGCCGGGACAAGTTCACCTGCCGGACTGGGACCGTCATGGAGCGATCCCATATCCCGCTGCACAAGTGGCTTATGGCAATCCATCTGATGGTTTCTAACAAAAACGGCGTGTCGGCGCACGAGCTTATGCGCAACCTTGGCCTTGGCTCTTACCGGACCGCTTGGTTTCTTGCCCATCGCATTCGCGAAGCCATGAGCGATCCGGCGCCGAACAAGGACGGCGGCCCGCTCGGCGGCGCTGGCAAAGTCGTCGAGATCGACGAAGCCGTTATTGGCGGAAAAGCCAAGAACCGCGCCTTCCGTGAGCCCGCTCCGAAGAAAGCCGTTGTGACTCTCGTTGAACGCAATGGCCGTGTCCGCTCAAAGCACATCGCCAATATCGACGGAAAGAGGCTTCGCCCCTTCATCGTCAAGAACGTGAGCCGCAAGAGCACGCTGAACACGGACGAAGCGGGCTATTACATCAAGATTGGCCGCGAGTTCGCCAAGCATCACGCCGTCGACCACAGCCGCGAGGAATATTCCTACAAACTGAGCGGGGACACCGTGACGACCAATTCCGCCGAAAACTATTTCTCGATCCTCAAGCGCAGCATCAACGGGACGTTCCACTCCGTCAGCGAAGCCCACCTTGGCCGCTATCTAGCGGAGTTCGATTTCCGATACTCAAACCGCATCAAGCTTGGCGTTGACGACACCATGCGCGCCGCCAAGCTTCTTAGGGGCATCGAAGGCAAGCGCCTTACCTATAACCAGCCTGCGATCTAAGCGAGGGCCGGAAGCGGACCCCTGGACGCCGCCTGAGAGACCCGGGCGACCGCCCGACAAGCTACGACGCAAGCGATGGGGAACGGATTAAGCTTCCGTTAACCACGCATTATCCACGCTTGTCCACAATATGTAGCGCTACTGCGGACAAGTCCGCACCAGCCCTCGACTCTATCTCCGAGTCAGATGAGAATGAGAACGCCCCAGACGTTGGCGCGTCTGGGGCGTCGCTTTGCCGACCACGTAGCTCAATGGATAGAGCTGGTCCTTCTGAGGGTCGCGGTTGCAGGTTCGAATCCTGCCGTGGTCGCCAAGCCTACACAACATCAAGCTGGATCGTCCGTCGAGAGGGAACGAAAGGCGAATCAGGCACTATTTTTTGCCGCCCTTGTCTGTCTCCGAGTCTTTCTTCCGACTCGCCTTGGTTTTCGATGTTCGCTTATGATCGGGCGGCGTGGCGAGAAGGCGGAGCAACGTATCTAGCTCTCGCCGCTCATTGTCCTCTGCGGGTTCCGACTGCTTCACCATGGGGGCTTCCAAAAACGACGGAAAACTACTAATTCAACTGATGATTGGCCGTTGTATCTCAGAATGGGCCAGTCTGGAAGAAACCCTGTTCGACATATTCTGTATGGCTCTCGGCGCCAACGGCGTCTTATCGGCTGTGGTATTCTATAAATCGCCGACGCTTGATACACGCACGGCTCTCACAACAGAGTTGATCGAAGCTTGGTTTCCGAAGAAGCCCGGAGAGCATGATCACCCCATGCTCAAAGAATGGCACGCGATACGCGGAGAGATTCTTGATCAAGTCGTGTACCGAAATCTGATGGCGCACCATCCGGTCACTGAAGCGGAGAGCGGATACAAAGTTGCTCATCTTCAATCTGAAGAACAATTTCGCTTTATAAGGTTCGGATCTCCAACGAAATTCAAGGTAGAAACAAGTAAGAGCGAGCAACTGCGTAAGCGGACCATTAGATCAATGCTTGATCAAGATATGAAGATCTACCATGAAGATGTGATCAGCCTTCATTTACGGATGAAGCACTATCGTGACTCTTGGAGGAAATTATCGCTTTCGCCATCTTCTTGACAAACCATTCGGCGTCACCGGGACCCAAGTCCCGGAACGACAGATTGTCGCCGAAATACGCGAGAACACGCTTGCCCGCCTCGATCATCTCCGGTGTGACTTCGATCTCATGCACGGGCGCGCCAGCCGAACCATCAGGTTCGACGCCGCCCGTATAACCGTCGCCCGTTGGGTAAGTCAAGTGCATACTCGCCCCGGGTTTCAGCCCCGGCTAACGCAAAGGGCCGCGCGCTGTTTGTCGCCGCCCCTCCTCGGCAGTTGCCAAGGAGCGCAAGG
The DNA here is from genome assembly GCA_963829505.1 of uncultured Alphaproteobacteria bacterium. GTDB lineage: Bacteria > Pseudomonadota > Alphaproteobacteria > Rhizobiales > Beijerinckiaceae > Roseiarcus. The sequence continues at coordinate 173,315 of CAWHIL010000002.1, read as the reverse complement.
GAGGTCTCAACGCGTTGAATTCATTCGCGCGCGTGACAATCTGGGGGACTATCCCCTTGACGCACGTAGCTGTGTACGCATGCCTCTGGAGCATAGCTTTACGGACTTGACTCGCGGTAGACACCTCGAATGGCGGTTTACCGCGACGACGCCGAAGCGGAAAAATCAATCAGCGTTTGGCCGGGCTGGTCAGCGCCGGAGGAAGATTCTGGCGCTGTACGTTTCGAAGCGCCGCTTGAAATAGATGATCTCGTTGAGAAGGGGCTCTTCCTCTTCGGGTTGGCGTTCCCGCGCTATCAGGACTGCAATGTCGTTTTCGAACTCATCCTCAGAAACGTCCAAGGACGTCGGCGCGTCGCGCTCGCGCGGGTCTGTTGGCGATCACTTAAGGGCGGACACACCAATCAACGGATGGCCCAGCTTCCTCCAGGGAGCGTGCGGAGAGTGGGACATAGTCATTGCCACCCGTTCGATCTGAACTGGCTCGAGTCAGAGGGCAAAATGCGAAGGGGCGACTTGCCGAATGCGGTGCCAATTGGAGAACGTTTACAAAGCTTTGAGTCGCTGCTAGAGTTTACGGGAAAGCTATTCAGAATCAAGAACATGGAGCTTGTCGCCAAGCCAAATTGGAGGTATGATTTGCTCTATGATCCGGTTCGATGGGACGATAGCTGAAGCAGATGTTCCGGTCGTCGCCTCGACGATAAGAGAACTCGTGTCAGTTCGCGACGTAGACGATGCACGCTTCGTCAGTTTGCCCATGCTTTATCCAGATGGCTCAAACGTAACCGTGCGCCTGACACGGGCGGAAACCGGGGGGATTTGCGTCAGCGATAGCGGTTTTGCGTATCACGAGGCCGAGAGTATCGGTGCGGAGCGGTCGTTTAGTCACCTCGTAAAGGGCATCGCAGAACCTTTCGGTGTGTCATCTACTACCCGATCCGTTTTCGTCAATACAAATTCAGAAAACCTTTATCGATCAATTTGCGATGTAGCCGCCGTGTCTTGGCGCGTAGCAGCTGAGATATTTACGAGATACGAGAAAAATGAACCAGATGAAATAGAGTTTGCCGACGAAATAAGAGAAAGAGTTCGACGAATATTCGGATCTAGGTTTCGAGATAATAATGTAATAGTAGGAGCATCCACAAGCGAGTGGGAGATGTCTGCGGTTGTCGATGGAGCCGAAGGCCAGATAGTTTTTCAGGGAGTACAAAACTACGCATATTCCATTTATAAGGCATCCACTGCGTTTAACGACATCGCCAATGCCGAGCGACACCCGAAGCTGATCGCCGTCGTAAGTAGCAAAAAGGCGCTTGGGAGTAAGCTGGCTTTGCTGTCCAGAGACGGACGCGTTATCGAGACGTCTCAATCCGATGCCGCATTCCTGAGGGCAGCTGCATGACGCTAGCCGAGGCGATCAAGAGCGGCCGATTGGCTGAGTTCATCGCCGCTGAGGAAAAGCGCGGCATAGGTCCGATAGGCCGCGCCGATTTCGACGGCGCGGCTTCCAAAGTGATCAAAGCGCCCCGATCAGAAGATCAAACATCGCGTTCCGCATCTGGCGATAATTCGACCGGAAAGAAAACTCGGCGAGGTACCGATCAAGATGCTTCTGCGAAACGGTGATATGCGTGCTGCGGATTGAGTTCTTGAACAGCCGCCAGAAGCTTTCCGTCGCATTGGTCGAGAACCGCTCGCCGCTCTGATGATCCGTCCAAGCGTACTCTTTGCGCGAATGATCCACGCGGCCGTGCACGTAGCCGTCCCTCTTTAGTAAGTTGTAGCCCGCCAGTTCGTCCGTCGAGACGGTCGAGCCCTTCTCGACGTTATCGAGCACGACGCCGCGAAGCGTGTTCAGCTTCACGTCCGGGATGACAACGGTTTCGATCCGACCGCCACGCTCTTTCATGCCCATGATGATGGATTTGTTAGGCGAGAGACGGCCGCCTTCCGACTGAGGCCGGTAGCCGCCGAAATAGGTCTCATCAATCTCGACATGGCCTTTCAGGACTTGGAAGCTGTCGACCTTGCCCATCAGGTCGCGGATTTGCTGGCCGATGCGCCATGCGGTTTTGTACGTCACGCCAAGCGTGCGCTGGAGTTCCTTGCCGGACACGCCGTGGCGTGTCGCGATGAAGAGATAGATCGCGTAAAACCAAGTCTGGAGCGGCGTGCGGCTGTCCTGAAAGATCGTTCCGGCGCACGGGTAAATGTGATCGCCGCAATGAGCGCACGAATACGCCTTCCGGTTCTCAAGCTTGTGGAAAGTCGAGACATGGCCGCACGCATCGCAGGGGTGACGCAGGCCGTAACGGACTTCCATAACCCGCTCAAGGCAAGCGTCGTCATCCGGGAACTCTGCGAAGAAGTCGCGGACGGAAAACGGCTGGACGTTGCTTTCACGCTGTCCGGAGGACGAGGGGCGATTGCGCTTGCGGGTCGTCATGCATCATTGGATAGCACACCCGCATACGTGCGTCAAGGGGATAGTCCCCACAATCTGCGCGGCCAACGCGCCGACCGGCCGGCGGCGCCGGTCAGTGACGGAGCGCGTCCAGCACCTTGGTCGACGCCCGGCCGTTCACCGGCAGGCCGTTCTTGCCCTCGAAATCGGCGATCGCGTCCTTGGTCTTCTTGCCGATCGCCCCGTCCGGCTCGCCGACGTCGTAGCCGCGCTTCGTCAGCAGCGTCTGAAGCTCGCGCCGTCCTGCGCGCGACAGGCCGGGATCGTCGGTCGGCCAGGGCGTGACGATGCCGGCGCCGCCCGAGAGCCGGTCGGCGAGCACGCAGGCCGCGAGCGAATAGGATTCGGCCGCGTTGTACGAGTAGACGACATCGAAATTGCGGGTCACGAGAAACGCCGGACCCTGCGGCCCGGCGGGCAGGAGCAGGCCAGCCTCGCCCTCGCCGAGCGGGCGCCCGTCGATGCGCTGGATTCCGCGCGCGGCCCAGGCGCTCATCGGCTCCTTCGCCTTGCGCCCGGAGGGGCCCGAATAGCCCGGCGGCAGCTTGACCTCGAATCCCCACGGCACGCCCGAGCGCCAGCCGGACTTGACGAAATAATGGGCGGTCGAGGCGAGCGCCGCATCGGCCGAATCGACGATGTCGCGGCCGCCGTTCGAGCCGGGAGCGGCGAGCCTCAGATAGCTCGAGGGCATGAACTGCGTCTGGCCGAAGGCGCCCGCCCACGAGCCCGCGAGCTTGTCGGCCGGGATGTCGCCGTGGTCGACGATCTTCAGCGCCGCCATCAGTTCGGAGCGGAAATAGGCGGCCCGCTCGCCGAAGCAGGCGAGCGTCGAGAGCGACTGCACCAGCGGCCGCTCGCCCATCTCCGTGCCGAAGTTCGAATTCGACGCCCCAGATCGCGGCGAGCATGGCGCGGCTGACCCCATAGGTTTCCTCGGCGTGGGCCAGCGCATGCGCCTCGCGCGCCATCGCAGCCTTCCCGTCCGTCACCCGCTCCTCGTCGACAAGCCCGTCGACATAGTCCCAGATCGGCGTCTTGAATTCGGGCTGCGCCTTCTGGAACTCGAGCACCTTCATGTCCGGCTGAAGGCCGTCGAAGGCGCGGTCGAGCGTGGCGCGCGAGATCCCGGCCCGCTCGCCGTCCGACTTGAGCGACGCGACGCAGGCGGAAAAGTCGGCGCGCGCCGGCCCAATCGCCGCGAGCGTTGCGATGAGGAGAACGGCCAGGCGATTCATGGGGGCCGATCATCGTCGATTCGACGCGGCGCGTCGAGCGTCGGGCAAGGCCCGTGGGGCTCAGTGTTGACACGAGGGGGAGCGCGTCGAATATGGGCCGCCGAACGAGCGACACAAGCGGGGCGAAGGTTTCAGCATGCGCTTCAGGTTTTCGGCGCTGCCGATCGCGCTCCTCGCCGCCCAGCCGGCGCTAGCGGACATGCGGATGTGCAACAACACCGGCAGCCGGGTCAGCGTCGCGCTCGCCTACACCGATGGTCAGGAGTGGGTCAGCGAGGGGTGGTGGAACCTGAAGTCGCTCGACTGCGCGACCCTGCTTCGGGGACCGCTCGCCGCCGAGTATTATTATGTCTACGCCATGGACGAGCGCGGCGGCGAATGGAAGGGCAAGGCGTTCATGTGCACGTCCGACCGCGAGTTCAAGATTCAGGGCCGGCAGGATTGTTTCGTGCGCGGATACGATCGCACCGGCTTCTTCGAGGTCGACACCGGCAAGGACTCCAAGAGCTGGACGGTCCAGCTCACCGACCAGGGCGGTTCGTCCGCTCAGTGATTCCGCCATCGCGTACGCGCGCCGCTTTGAAGGCGCGACGGCCTCATCACAACATCGCATCCGAGGAGAAGCGCCCTTGAATTCCCGTCGCAGCCGCCGCGTCAAGATCATCGCGACCCTCGGCCCCGCCTCGGCGGACCGCGAGACGCTCTCCACTCTGTTCCGGGCCGGGGCCGACGTCTTTCGCATCAACATGAGTTCACGCCTCGCACGACGCGATGCGCGACCGGGTGGCGATGATCCGCTCGCTCGAGGAGGAGCACGGCCGGCCGATCGGCATTCTGGTCGACCTTCAGGGGCCGAAGCTGCGCCTCGGCCAATTCGCCGAGATCGGCGCGGAGGTGCATAAGGGCGACGCCTTCGTGCTCGACGCCGATACGTCGCCCGGCGACGCGACGCGCGTTCAATTGCCCCATCCCGAGATCCTCAGTTCGCTCGAAGAAGGCCACCGCGTCCTGATCGACGACGGCAAGGTGATGCTGCGCGTGACCGAGGCGGCGCCGACTCGCGCCGTCACCGTCGTCGAGGTCGCGGGCCGGGTGTCCAACCGGAAGGGCGTGAGCCTGCCCGACACGACCATCCCGACCTCGGCCATGACCGACAAGGACCGCGCCGATCTCCTGGCGGCGCTCGAGGAGAACATCGACTGGATCGCGCTCTCCTTCGTCCAGCGGCCGGAGGATGTGGCCGAGGTCAAGGCGATCGCCAGGGGCCGGGCTCTCGTCATGGCCAAGATCGAGAAGCCGCAGGCGGTCGCGCGCATGGACGAGATCATGGCGGTCGCCGACGGCTTCATGGTGGCGCGCGGCGATCTCGGCGTCGAGATGCCGCTCGAGCGCGTGCCCGGCATCCAGAAGACGCTGACCCGGTTCGCCCGCCGGCTCGGCAAGCCGGTGGTCGTCGCGACGCAGATGCTGGAATCGATGATCACCTCGCCCGTGCCGACGCGCGCCGAAGTGTCGGACGTCGCGACCGCCGTGTTCGAGGGGGCCGACGCGATCATGCTGTCGGCCGAGAGTGCGGCCGGCCAGTATCCGCGCGAGGCGGTAGCGACGATGAGCAAAATCGCCGAGGCGGTCGAGTTCGGAAGGCATCTATCCCTCGATCATCGAGGCCCAGCGCGCCACCCCCGAGGCGACGGGCGCCGACGCCATCGCCGAGGCGACCCGCGCCGTCGCCGAGACGCTCGACCTCAAGGTCATCTGCGCCTGGACCAATTCGGGCTCGACGGGCCTTCGCATCGCGCGCGAGCGTCCGCGCTCGTCGATCCTCGCGCTCACTCCCAACGAGGAAGTGGCGCGGCGCCTCGCCGTCGTCTGGGGAGTGCACGCGATCGTCACCGACGATGCGCGCGATGAGCGCGACATGGCCGAGCGCGCCTGCCGCCACGCCTATATCGAAGGTTTCGCCGGCGCCGGCGAGCGCATCATCGTCGTCGCCGGCGTGCCGTTCGGGACGCCCGGCGGCACCAACAACCTGCGCATCGCCACGGTCGGGGGATGACGCGGAGCGAGAGCGCGCGGCGAAAAAGTGGACTCCGGTTTTTCGCGGAACGCGCGCGGATATCCAGGGGCGCTCAGCGAGGCTGAGCGTAGCTGTCGCGCCAGCTCGGCTGCGCCCCTTCGAGCGCCAGCGCGGTCGCCTCGAAGACGGCGCGGGCGACCGAGCGGGCGACGCATTCGGCGGCCAGCGCGCCGATCTCGGCGAGGTCGCGCGCGGCCGGCGCGCCCTCGGCCGCGGTGGCCGCGGCGAACACGGTGTCGCCGTCGGTCGGCGCATGCGCCGGGCGGATCGCGTGGGCGAAGCCGTCGTGGGCGGCGATCGCGAGACGCATCGCCTGCGGCTTCGTCAGTGTGGCGTCGGTCGCGACCACGGCGAGGCTCGTGTTGGCGGGGTCGTCGTTCTTGAAACGGAGCGCGAGGTAATGCTCGTCGCCGCCGCGCGGGCTGTGGGGTCCGGGACCGAGGCCGCCGAACTCGGCGCCCTCCTCGAAGGGAGCGGCCCAGAAATAGGGGCTCGCGCCCCGCGTCGTGCGGCCGACGGCGTTGCAGGCGACGAGCGCCCCGACGCGAAAGCCGCCCGAGGTCGTGGCGCTGGCGGAGCCGAGCCCGCCCTTGAGGTCATAGGTGGTCGCGCCGAAGCCCGCGCCCGCGGTGCCGAGCGCGAAGCGCGCGGCCGCTGCGGCGGCTGCTGCGTATCCCATTTCCCAGTAGGGCGGCATCCGGCCCCATTCCTTGTCGCCGCCGTTGGCGAGGTCGAAGAGGCTCGCGCCGGGCACGATCGGCACGCGGACATTGCGCACCGGAAGGCCACGCCCGAGCGCGGCGAGACAGGCCATCGCGCCGCCCGCCGCGTCGAGGCCGAAGGCCGAGCCGCCGGAAAGCACGAAGCCGTCGACCCGCTCGACCGTCATGTGCGGCTGAAGCAGTTCCGTGTCGCGCGAGGCGGGCGAGCCGCCGTGGATGGCGACCGACGCGACGGCCGGCTCGTCGAAGATGACCGCCGTCACGCCCGAGGCGAGGGCGGCGTCATGCGCCGATCCGACCCGCACGCCCTTCACGTCGGTGATGAGGTTGGCGGTCATGCTTCAAGCCTCTCCGAGCCCGGTCGAAGGATCGTCGCCCGCGCGTTTCGCCCTTCTGCCGTTTGGCAGGCGCGACGGCGTCGCGCAAGCTCCCGGCGCCAAAGTGGGCAATGCCGCGCGGTCGGCGCGAACCGTCGCTTTGGAGAAGCCTGGCCCTTGTTGCGCGATGAACTGCACGAACCGCTCGGGCTCCGGACGAGCCCGGCCGCCACGGCGAGGCGCGGCGGCGGGGTCGCGCTCGTCGCGATCGCCGCCCTTGTCGTGGCCGGCGTCGCGGCAGGCGAAGCGTCCCTCATCCGCAAAGCCGAGCAGGCCCGGCGATCGGCGGCCTCGATGGCGGTTGCGAAACCGCCGGCCGCGCCGGAGACGCCGCCTCTGCGCCTGAGCGCGGCCGCCAATCCGCCGCCGGCGGTGGCGCCGGCGCCGGCGCCCGCGCCCGCGCCCGCCCTCGCCGAAACGGTCGCCGCGCCGAAGCCTGTCGCTGCCGATACGGTCGCCGCCCCGGCGAAGGCGAAGCCCGTGCGGGTTCGCGCGAGCGCGCCCGAACCCCTCATCATCGACGTCCGGCAGGCGCTCGCGGCGCTGAGAGCGCAGGACCCGTCCTCGATGCGATAGACGAGGGCGCCTCGCGCCGAGGCGCCGTTCGGGCTAGGGTCGGCCGCAAAGCTGACGAACGAGAAGCGGCCTTCATGACCGACGGTCTTCCCTATCGCCCCTGCGTCGGGGTGGCGCTCGCCAACCGGGCGGGCGATGTTTTCATCGGCCACCGCAAGCGAAAGCGCAGCGAACGGCTCGACGCGCTCGCCTGGCAGATGCCCCAGGGCGGCATCGACGCCGGCGAAGCGCCGCTCGTCGCCGCCACGCGCGAGCTCTGGGAAGAAACGAGCGTCCGTTCGATCGAACTCGTCGCCGAGATGCCGGAATGGCTGAGCTACGACCTGCCGGACGAGGCGCGCGGCCGCTGGGCCGGGCGCTACCGGGGACAGACGCAGAAGTGGTTCCTTTTCCGATTTGGCGGAGAGGAGTCCGAGATCGACGTCGAGCATCCGGCCGGAGGCCATCACGCCGCCGAGTTCGACGCGTGGCGCTGGGAGCGTTTCGAGCGGCTGCCCGACCTGGTGGTGCCGTTCAAGCGCAAGGTCTACGAGGCCGTGGCCGAGACCTTCGCGCCGCTCGCACGTTCCTGAAGGCGCGGCCCGCTGGCCGCGCCGGCCGGGTCAGCGAGCCCCTACTTCCCGGCCCTCACCGCCTCGAGAGCCTTCGCCGCTTCCTCGACCATGCGCTTGCTCAGACGGTGGTCGGACATTTCGAGGCCGTCGCGGGCGAGTTCGGCCTTCAGCGCGGCGACGACCTCGTCGTCGCTTCGGCCGATCTGGGCGCCGACGAAATCCTCGGCGAACTTCTCCGCCGGGGCGCCGGTCACCCCCTTGAGCTCGGCGATCCACAGCGCCATCGTCTTGTTGCGCCGGGCGGTCGCCTTGAAGCGCAGGGTCTCGTCGTTGACGAACTGTTTCTCGAAGGTGTTCTCGCGGTCCTGGAATGCGTCGGACACTTGCCTCATCTCCTCGCCCCGGCGCGCCCGGCGGCGCTTGTCTTGCGGCCGGACTTGCGCCCGTCGGCGTGGCCCCGTTATGACGGCTCGCCGCCACGGGCGCAATGCGGTGAACGCGTCCGCAAAGCGTTTGAGCTTCATGCCCCGAGCCGCTAGAAGCGGGCTCGAAGCCCCCGGAGCCTTCATGACCGACGCCGTCAACGCCTCGCCGCAGCAGAAGTCCGAGATCCTGATGCAGGCGCTGCCGCATATGCTGCGCTACGACGATGCGGTGGTCGTGGTGAAATACGGCGGGCACGCGATGGGCGACGAGCAGAAGGCGCGCGACTTCGCCAAGGACATGGTGCTGCTGGAGCAGTCCGGCATCAATCCGGTCGTCGTCCACGGCGGCGGCCCGCAGATCGGCTCGATGCTGAAGAAGCTCGGCATCGAATCGCATTTCTCCGGGGGCTTGCGGGTGACCGACAAGACGACCGTCGAGATCGTCGAAATGGTCCTTGCGGGCTCGATCAACAAGTCGATCGTGGGCGCGATCAACGCCGAGGGGGGACGCGCGGTCGGCCTCTGCGGCAAGGACGGCAACATGGTGACCGCCCGCAAGGTCCATCGTCCGCACGGCGGCGCGGGCGATGAGGATTACGTCGATCTCGGCTTCGTCGGCGAGCCGGAAAAGGTCGATACGATGGTGCTCGAGCAGATCCTCGGGCGTGAGCTGATCCCCGTGCTGGCGCCGGTCGCGCAAGGGGCCGACGGACAGACCTACAACGTCAACGCCGACACATTCGCGGGCGCGATCGCCGGCGCCCTCAAGGCCAAGCGGCTCCTCTTCCTGACCGACGTTCCGGGCGTCCTCGACAGGGACAAGGCGCTCATCAAGGAGCTCAAGGTCGACGACATCCGCGGCCTCATCGCCGACGGCGTGATCACGGGCGGCATGATTCCGAAAGTCGAAACCTGCATCGACGCCATCGAGCGCGGCGTCGAGGGCGTGGTCATTCTCGACGGCAAGATCCCCCACGCGGTCCTGATCGAGCTTTTGACCGACCAGGGCTCCGGCACGCTGATCACGCGATGAGGGCGGGACCGGCCCCGTTGGCGATCTGACGGCCATGCGCATTCTCGCGATCGACACGTCCTGCGGCGCGGCTTCCGCGGCGGTCGCCGACAGCGGCTCGGCCGAACCGCTCGCCGCCTTGAGCCGCGTCATGGCGCGCGGCCAGGCCGAGGCGCTCGCCCCCATGGTGGAAGAGGTCGGACACAGCCTCGAGGGTGGCTTCGCCTCGCTCGACCGGATCGCCGTGACGATCGGCCCCGGCTCCTTCACCGGCATCCGGGTGGGGCTCGCGTTCGCCCGCGCCATGGCGCTCGCGCTCGAGATTCCGGTCGTGGGCGTGCCGACGCTGGTCGCCTTCGCCGCGCCGCTTCTCAGCGCCCCCCGGCCGGGGATCATCGTGTCCGCGATCGACGCCCGTCACGGGTCGGTCTACTTCCAGCTTTTCGAGGCGACCGGCCGGCCGCTCGGTCCGCCGCGCTGCGACAGCGTGCGCGAGTGCGTGTTCGGCGTCGGCGCCGGCCCCGCGCTGCTTGCCGGCGACGCCGCGGGCCTCGTGGCGGCGGAGGCCCATAAGGCGGGGCTCCCCTACGATCTTGCGGCGGCGTCGCCGGCGCCCGACATCGCCGCGCTGGCGCGGATCGGCCTCGCGCTCGATCCGGCCGGCAACCCGGCGCGGCCGCTCTACGTCAAGCCGCCCGACGCGCGCCCGAACCCCGCCGCCTCCATCGCGCGGGCTTTTTAGAGGGCGCCCTTGATGATCTTCGGCTTTGGCCGGCGAGAGTCCCGGCCCGTGATCCGGCCCCTCAAAGGCGACAAGGCCGACGATTGCGCCCGCCTGCACGCTGAAAGCTTCGCCCATCCGTGGTCGGGCGGCGAGGTGGCGCGGATGCTCGCAGACCGTTCGATGCTCGCGGCGGCGGCGCTCGACCCGGCGAGCGGCAGGCTTCGGGGTTTCCTCCTTGCGCGCATCGCCGCGGACGAAGCCGAAATCCTGACGGTTGCGGTCGAGGCCCGCCTGAGGGGCCAGGGAACTGGAAAGGCGCTCGTCTCGCACATCCTGCGGCAGGCGGGGCACGCGGGGGCGCGGGCCATGTTCCTCGAGGTTGACGAAGACAACCAGCCGGCGCTGGCGCTTTACCGTCAACTGGGCTTCATCAGGGTCGGCGAGCGTCCGGGCTACTATCGGCGCAAGGATGGGTCGAAAGCGCTTGCGGTCGTGATGCGAAGGGGCCTGCCGTGAGCCTGGCTGTCCCGGCGAGGCGCGATCTCGCGCCGCTCGCTGCGGTTCCATACGCGCGGCTTCTCGGCCTCGTTCTGGCGCTTGCTGCTTTCATCGCCGTCTTCGGGCCGCCGCGCCGGTTGGCGCAGCGGCTCGGATGGCGGATCGGAGAGCGGGCGCCCGTCCTGTTTCAGCGCCTGCTTTGCAAAGGCCTCGCGGTCCGTGTGCGGGCTCACGGCGCGCCGACCGCCGGGGCGCGCCGCCTGATCGTCGCCAACCACGTCTCGTGGCTCGACATTCCGGTCCTCGGCTCGCTCGCGCCCATGAGCTTCCTCGCCAAGAAAGAGATCGGCGACCACAGGCTGGGCCGCGAACTCGTCGCGCTGCAGGGCGCAATCTATGTCGACCGGGGGCGTCGGCGGTGTATTCCCGAGGTCAACGCGAGGATCGCAGGCGCCATGCGGTCGGGCGCCTCCGTGGTCCTCTTCGCCGAGGCGACAACCGGGGACGGCAATCGCCTCTTGCGCTTTCGCTCGTCCCATTTCGAGGCGATCCGGCAGGCGGCGACGGCGGCGGAGCCTGCGTACATCCAGCCGGTGTACCTCCACTACTCGCGCCTCGGCGGGCTTCCGATGGGGCGGCTCGAACGGCCGCGGGTCGCCTGGTATGGCGACATGACGTTCCTGCCGCATTTTTATCGCTTCGCCGCGGGCGGCGGGGCGACCTGCGACGTCTACTGGGGCGCCCGATCCCGGCGCCGCCCGGACTGGACCGCAAGAGCGCCGCCCGCATGACGGAGGCGGCGGTGCGCAAACTTGCGGCCGAAGCGCGCGCCCGCCGGGAGCCGGCTATTCTCCCGGGGCGGGAAAAGGCTTAGATAGGGAAGGTCCGGAGACCCTCATTTGTCCGAATCGACTGTGCTTGGAGCCGCGCTTCCCGCTGCCCCCGACCCCCGATTGGCAGACGCTCCGCGCGCGTTCATCAAGTCCTTCGGCTGCCAGATGAATGTCTATGACAGCGAGCGGATGGCCGATCTCGCCGCGCGCGAAGGCTATCGGGAGGCGGGGCGGCCCGAAGACGCCGACCTCATCGTCCTGAACACCTGCCACATTCGTGAGAGGGCCTCGGAGAAGATCTATTCCGAGCTCGGCAAACTGAGAGAACTCAAGGACGAACGCCGGGCGACCGGACGCCGCACGACGATCGTCGTCGCCGGATGCGTCGCCCAGGCCGAGGGCGCGGAGATCGTGCGCCGGCAGCCCGCGGTCGATGTGGTCGTCGGCCCTCAGAGCTACCACCGGCTGCCTGAGCTTCTGCGCGAGACCAGGACGCGGGGCGTCGCGATCGACACCGACTTCCCCATCGACGACAAATTCTCCCTTCTGCCGGCGAGCGCGCCCGAGGCGATCGCGAGGCGCGGGCCCGCCGCTTACGTGACCGTACAGGAAGGCTGCGACAAGTTCTGTTCGTTCTGCGTCGTGCCCTACACGCGGGGGGCGGAATCGTCCCGGCCAGTCGGCGCGGTCCTCGCCGAGCTCGCCCGGCTTGTCCGCGCGGGCGTGCGCGAGGTGACGCTGATCGGGCAGAACGTCAACGCCTACCATGGGATCGACGCCCGGGGACGGCCCGCGACGCTCGCCGGCCTCATCGCCGCCGCGGCCGCGATTCCGGGCCTCGCACGCATCCGCTACGCAACGTCGCACCCGAACGACATGAGCGACGACCTGATCGCCGCGCACGCGAATGTGGAGGCGCTCGCGCCCTATCTCCATCTTCCGGTCCAGTCGGGCTCGGACCGGATCCTCGCGTCGATGAACCGGCGCCACCGCGCGGCAGACTATCTCGCGATCGTCGCCCGGGCGCGCGCCGCCCGGCCCGATCTCGCGCTCTCATCCGACTTCATTGTCGGCTATCCAGGCGAAACCGACGCCGACTTCGAGGCGACGCTGGAGCTTGTCCGGGCCGTCGGATTCGCCTCGTCCTACGCCTTCAAGTATTCGTCCCGGCCCGGGACGCCAGCGGCGGAAATGAGCGGCCAGGTCGCAAGCGCTATCAAGGCCGAGCGTCTGGCTCGGCTTCAGGGATTGCTCGAGGAGCAGCGGCAGGCGTTCAACCGGGCGTGTCTCGGCCGGCGCCTTTCGGTCATTTTCGAGAAGCCGGGGCGACGCGCGGGCCAGGCGATCGGCCGTTCGCCCTACATGCAGGCCGTGTGCGCCGAAGCGCCGGCGTCGCTGATCGGAGCCATGGCCGACGTCGAGATTTTGGATGTGGGCCCCAACTCGCTCAGGGGCCGCGTCGTCTCGCCAGCGTCGCAAAAACAGGATTTGATCGCTCGTGCAGGATGATTCGAACCCCGAACAAGACACCACGGAGAGGAATGATTTGAAGCCGCAGGATCCGTCGCCCTCGCGCCTGGCCGCCGCTGTCCTCACGCCGAACCCGACGCTGCGCGAATCCAAACCTGCGGAAATCACAATCGCCTTTCCGGACAACGCAGCGGCCTCGGTGGTGTTCGGGCACTACGACCAGAACATCGCCCGCATCGAGCGTTCGCTTGGAGTTTCGGCCTTCGCCAACGGCAACCAGGTCGTCATCAAGGGACCGAAGGGCGCGAGCGAGCAGGCCAAGCGCGTGTTCGAGATGCTTTACGAGCGGGTGAAGCTCGGCCAGCCCGCGGGCGAGGGCGACGTCGAGGGAGCGATCGCCGAAAGCGCCTATCAAGGCTTCCTGTTCCCGGGCGACGATGCGAAGGAAAGCTTCGGCGTCGTCAAGACCCGCAAGCGCGGCGTGGTGCGGGCGCGCAATCCCGCGCAGGACCGCTATCTCGCCGCGCTGCGCAAGCACGAACTCGTCTTCGCCGAAGGCCCCGCCGGCACCGGCAAGACGTGGCTCGCGGTCGGCCATGCGGTCAGCCTGCTCGAGCAGGGCCTCGTCGAGCGCCTCATCCTCTCCCGTCCGGCGGTCGAGGCCGGCGAACGGCTCGGGTTCCTTCCGGGCGACATGAAGGAGAAAGTCGACCCGTACCTCAGGCCCATCTACGACGCCCTCTACGACTTCATGGACGGGCGGATGGTCGAGCGCGGCATCCAGACCGGCATGATCGAGATCGCGCCGCTCGCCTTCATGCGCGGCCGGACGCTGTCGAAGGCGGCCGTGCTCCTCGACGAGGCGCAAAACGCAACCGCCATGCAGATGAAGATGTTCCTGACCCGGCTTGGCGAGGGGTCGCGGATGATGGTCAACGGCGACCCGACCCAGACCGATCTCGCTCCTGGACAGGCGTCGGGGCTCGGCGAAGCGATCCGTCTTCTGATGGGCAACCCGCGCATCGGTCATGTCCGCTTCTCCCACATGGACGTCGTGCGCCACGATCTCGTCCGTCAGATCGTCGAGGCCTACGAACGCGCCGCGCACGAAGGGCGCCCCGCCCCGGCCAAATGAGAATTAGGCTCGACATCAGCGCGCCATCGTCGCAATGGCGCAAGCTGCCCCGCGCGCGAACGATGGCGCGCGAGACCGTCGCCGCCTGCATGTGCGAAACCGATCTCGAGATTGAGGAAGGGGCCGAACTGAGCCTCCTCCTGACGAGCGACGCGGAGATCCGGGCGCTGAACGCGCGCTACCGCGGCCAGGACAAGCCGACCAACGTGCTGTCGTTTCCCGCTGCGCCCGCCGAGCGGCTCGGACATCTCCAGACGCTCGGCGACGTGGCGCTCGCGTTCGAGACGCTGGCGCGCGAGGCCGAGGGCGCCGGCCTGCCGCTTGCCGACCACTATCGTCATCTCGTCGCCCATGGCTTCCTGCACCTGATCGGGTACGATCACGGCACGGACGAGGAGGCCGCGCGGATGGAGGCGCTCGAGACGCGGATCCTGGCTCGCCTCGGGGTCGGCGATCCCCACACGGATGGAGCCGCGCCGAATCCATGAGCGACGCTGCGCGCGACGAGCGGGGCGAGGCGGCCCAGCCTCCGGCCACGCGGGAGCCCTCTCTGATCGAGCGGCTGAGAGAGCTTTTCGGGCTCGCTCCCGCCTCCGTCCGCGACGATATCGAGGACGCCATCGACGAGAGCGCCACCGCGTTCACGCCGCAGGAGCGGGCGATCCTGAAGAACGTGCTCGCCCTGCACGACGTCCGGGTGAACGACGTGATGGTGCCGCGCGCCGACATTGTCGCGATCCCGTTCGGCGCGACCCTCAGGGAGGCGCTCGACCTCTTCCGTTCGGCGGGGCACTCGCGGCTTCCGGTCTATGCGGAGACGCTCGACGACCCGCGCGGGATGATCCACATCCGCGACTTTCTCGTCTTTCTCGCCTCCGATGCGCGCTTCGGCATCGCAGCCAATCCGGACGGCGGCGCGCGCCAACGCGACGGCTCCGAACTCGACATGACGCTTGCGGAGGCGAAAATCCTTCGTCCCGTGCTCTACGCCCCTCCCTCGATGCCCGCGCTCGACCTTCTGTTACGCATGCAGATGTCGCGCACCCATATGGCGCTGGTGATCGACGAATACGGCGGTACCGACGGCCTCGTCTCGATCGAGGACGTGGTCGAGTCGATCGTCGGCGACATCGAGGACGAGCACGACGAGGTCGAGACGCCGGTGCATCCGGCGGGCGAGGGCGCGTTCATCGCGGAAGCGCGCGCGTCGCTCGACGAAGTGTCCAAGGCGGTCGGCTTCGATTTCTCCTCGCTCGCCGACGCGGACGAAGTCGACACGATCGGCGGGCTTCTCACCGCCTCCGCCGGCCGCGTTCCTGCCCGCGGCGAGATCCTCAAGGGGCCGGGCGACTTCGAATTCGAAATCCTCGACGCCGACCCCCGCCGGATCAAGCGCCTGAAGCTGCGGCCGCTCGCCGTACGGTCGGGAGAGGACGCTCCGCCTCCGCCGGGCGACGTCAAGAACGAGGCGCGATGATCGCCGCGCCGGCTGGAGAAGGCCGTCATGGCCGTCCCGGGGCTTCCGCCGCGGCCCCGTTCTTCTGCGGGTTTCGGTCTTGACCGAAACCGCGTGGACCGACCGCATCGCCAGGCCCTTTGCGGCGCTGCCGGAGACCGTGATCCTCGCCTCGGGATGGCGCCGGCGCGCCATCGCGTTCCTCTCGGGGGCGATCGGGGCCTTTGCGCTCCCGCCCTACGGCCTCATCCTTCTCTTCGCCGTCCCGATGACCGCTGCGGTGTGGCTGATCGACGGCTCGACGCCGGCAGCGGGCCGCGCGGCGTTCGGGCCCGGATTGAAGGCCGCCTTCGGCGCCGGATGGTGGCTCGGATTCGGATATTTTCTGGCCGGCCTCTGGTGGATCGGCGCGGCCTGTCTCGTCGATGGCGACAAATTCCTCTGGGTCTTGCCGCTCGCCGTCGTCGCACTGCCGGTCTATCTCGCCGCCTTCACCGGCGCCGCTTTCGCGCTCGCGCGGCTCCTCTGGCGCCCGGGGCCGTTGCGGCTGTTTGCGCTCGCCTTCGGCCTTGGGTTGACCGAATGGGCGCGCGGCTTCGTCCTCACCGGCTTTCCCTGGAACGACCTCGGCATGGCGCTCGGCGCCAATCTGAAGCTCGCGCAGGTCGCCTCGGTGATCGGCCAGCACGGCCTCGCCTTCATCGCGGTCGCGATCTTCGCGGCCCCGGCGACCCTCTGGGACAGCGCCCGGGGGCGGCTTTCGCCGGCGCCGACGCTTCTTGCCTTGTTCGCGCTTGCCGGCCTCGCGCTCTTCGGCGCCGTCCGGCTGACCGCGCCGGCAAGTCCGGCCGTACCGAACGTGAGGCTCCGCCTCATGCAGCCGAACGTGTCACAGGGGCCGTCCTTCGCCCCGGAAAACCGGGACGCGATTCTCCGGCACTACTTCGACCTCTCGGACCGGGGCGACGGGCTCGATCCCGCAAAGGGCGGCGCCACTCACCTCATCTGGCCGGAATCCGCCTTCCCGTTCATTCTCGCGCGCGATCCCGGAGCGCTTGGCGACATCGCCTCGCTCGTTGGCGACGGGGCTTTCGTCATCACCGGCGCGGCGCGGGTCGAGATGGCGCCGGGCAAGGATCCGCGGTTTTTCAACTCGATCGAGATCGTCGGACGCGATGGGCTTCTCGGCGAGCGATACGACAAGCAGCGCCTCGTGCCCTTCGGCGAGTACCTGCCGTTCGGGAGCGTGCTGGACAGGGTCGGTCTGACCCAATTCGTCCAGGCGCCAGGGGGATTCTCCGTCGGCGCGGGCCGAAGTGCGCTCGACGTTCCGGGGCTGCCGACGGCGAAGCCGCTCATCTGCTACGAGGCGATCTTTCCGGTCGAAATCGGCGACGCCTTCTCGCGGGCCCCGCGCCCGGGCTGGCTCCTGAACGTCACCGACGACGCGTGGTTCGGAACGACCCCGGGTCCGTACCAGCATTACGCGCAGGCCCGCCTGCGCGCCGTCGAACTCGGACTTCCGCTCGTGCGCGTGGCCAATTCCGGCGTCTCCGCGGTGGTCGACGGGTATGGCCGGGAGATCGTCGCCGCGCCGCTCGGCGTCGAGGACGTGCTGGACGCCGATCTCCCTGTGCCTGCGCCTCCGACGTGGCAGTCCCGGTTCGGCTCGCTGACCGCGGCGGCGATCGGACTCGCCTTCCTCGCTCTGACCTTCGCAGGGAAGAACAGGGCCCGTTGAGGAAACCTCTGATTGCATTTCTCTGGAATGCGCGCTATGCGTGCATTCGAAACTTCCGTTACGTCAAATGAACGGATCGACAACGGGCGATATCCATGGCGAAGACCGGAGCCGAGTGGGTGCGGCACTCGTTGAACACCGTTGATGTTTACGTCGGCGCACGGCTCAGGATGCGTCGCGCGATGCTTGGCATGAGCCAGAGCAAGCTCGGCTCGATCCTCGGGGTCACTTTTCAGCAAATTCAGAAATACGAGAAAGGCGTCAACCGAATCAGCGCCGGCCGTCTGAAGCAGGCGGCGAGCGTCTTCGATGTGGACGTCGACTGGTTCTACGAGGGCGGCCCCGCCGACCGGACTTCGCCCGGCCTCGCGGAATCGAGGGGCCCGGCGCTCGACGTCCAGTTCCTCTCGACGACCGAAGGCTTCAGGCTGAACCGCGCGTTCACGCGGATCAAGGACTCGAAGGTCCGGCGCAAGATCATCGACCTCGTCGAATCGCTGTCGCCGCCGGAGGAACCCGCGGCGGCCCCGCCCGCGCCCGCGCTGGATGAAGCCGCCGTTCGTTAAATCGAACAAATTGCCCCGAATCGCTTGACGTATCGAACGCTCGCTGTCACAAGCGGCACCGCCCGGCTGTCGCCTTGCGACGCATGTCGGGGCCCCAGGGGGTACGAAGGAGATCGTCAGATGGCGCGTCCGAATTTCGAGTTCACAAGTGAGTCGGTGTCGGAAGGGCATCCCGACAAGGTGTGCGACCGGATATCGGACGAGATCGTCGATCTCTTCTTCCGCGAGGGCGCCAGGGCGGGCCTCGACCCTTATGCGATCCGCGCGGCCTGCGAGACGATGGCGACGACCAATCGCGTGATCGTGGCGGGTGAGACCCGCGGACCCCGCATCTCCGAGGAGGCGATCGTCGATGTCGTCCGGCACGCCATCAAGGACATCGGTTACGAGCAGGACGGCTTCCACTGGCGCGACGCGAAGGTCGAGGTCCTGCTGCACGCCCAGTCCGCCGACATCGCGCAAGGCGTCGACGCCGCCGGCAACAAGGACGAGGGGGCCGGCGACCAGGGCATCATGTTCGGCTACGCCTGCCGGGAAACGCCCGAGCTCATGCCGGCGCCCCTCTATTACGCCCACAAGATCCTGCGCGAGATCTCGGAGGCCCGGCACGCCGGCAAGGAGAAGACGCTCGGCCCGGACGCCAAGAGCCAGGTGACCGTGCGCTACCAGAACGGCAAGCCGGTCGAGGCGACGCAGATCGTCGTCTCCCACCAGCATCTCGTCGAGAGCCTGACGTCGGAGGACGTGAAGGCGCTGGTCCGCCCCTATGTCGAGGCGGCCCTGCCTCCTGGCTGGATCAACGCCAACACCGTCTGGCACATCAATCCGACCGGCAAGTTCTTCATCGGCGGCCCGGACGGCGACTGCGGACTGACCGGCCGCAAGATCATCGTCGACACCTACGGCGGCGCGGCGCCCCATGGCGGCGGCGCCTTTTCCGGCAAGGACCCGACCAAGGTCGACCGGTCCGCAGCCTACGCCGCGCGCTACCTCGCCAAGAACGTCGTCGCAGCGGGTCTCGCCGACCGCTGCACGCTCCAACTCTCCTACGCGATCGGCGTGGCGCGGCCGCTGTCGATCTACGCCGACCTGCACGGGACGGGCCGGATCGACGAGGGCAAACTCGAGAAGGCGCTGATCGAGATCATGAATCTCACCCCGCGCGGCATTCGCGAACACCTCAAGCTCAACCGCCCGATCTTCGCCCGGACCTCGTCCTACGGCCATTTCGGCCGACCGCCTGAAGACGACGGCGGCTTTTCCTGGGAGAAGACCGACCTCGCGGGCGCCCTCGAGCGTCTCGCCTGAGGGCCGGCCAGCCTCCTGGCATAGATGTCGGCGAGCGCCGAAGAGGCTCCTGAACCGAAGCGGCGCTGGCTCTACGGGCGCAGCCGCGGCAAGACGCTTCGCCCCGGGCAGGAGCGGCTGATCGCCGAACGCCTGCCGAGCCTCGAGATCGAGCCGGCGGCGCTCGCCTCGCCCTCGCTGTTCGCGCCGGCGCCCGCAGCCGTCTGGCTGGAAATGGGCTTCGGCGCAGGCGAGCATCTCGTCGCGCAGGCGAGCGCTCATCCGGAGGTCGGCCTTGTCGGCTGCGAGCCGTTCCTGAACGGCGTCGTTGCGGCGCTGGCTGCGATCGAACGGGACAAACTCGCCAACGTCCGCCTGCGGCGGGGTGACGCGCAGGGGCTGATCGAGGCGGCGCCGGACGCGTTCTTTTCGCGCGTCTTCATTCTCTATCCAGACCCCTGGCCGAAGCGGCGCCACAACAAACGCCGCATCGTGTCGGACGCCATGGTGGAAGCGCTTGCCCGGATCACGAAGCCCGGCGGAGACGTCCGTTTCGCCACCGATATCGACGATTACGCCGGTTGGACGCTCCAGCGCTTTCTCGCCTCGGCCAAGTTTCGCTGGGCCGCGCGAAACGCGGTCGATTGGCGCACCCCCTGGCAGGATTGGCGGCCGACGCGCTATGAAGCCAAGGCGCAAAGGGCGGGGCGGGCTTCCGTTTACCTCACTTTCGTCCGGGTGTGATCGGGTGCGGCGACGCGCTATGACGCGCGACGGCGGACATGCGCTAAAAATGCGCGGCTGGAAGGGAACGTCATGGATAGGGTCGATCGTCGTACCGTTCTCAAGGGAGCGGCCGTTGCTTCCGCCGTCGCGGCGGGGCCGCTCGCCCAGGCGTTCGGCGACGAAGCGGGCGGGTTGCAGTTCGAGCCGGCGGTCCCGTTCTCCTACGATCTCTTCAAGGCGCGCGCGCGCGATCTGGCGCATCAGCCTTATGAGCCGCCGCCGCGGCCGTCCCCCGACGTCCTGCAGAAGATCAACTACGAGGAATGGGGGAAGATCAGGTTCCGCAACGACGACGCGCTTTTCGCCAACGGCCCCGGCGCCTTTCCGGTCACCTTCTTCCATCTCGGGCTCTTCTTCGAGAAGGCGGTGGGGATGCACGTCGTCGAGGGCGACCAGTCGCGCAAGATCATCTACGACCAGTCCTATTTCGACATGCCGGCCAATTCGCCGGCTCGCGATCTGCCGAAAGGGGCGGGCTTCGCCGGCATCCGCGTCCAGGAGTTGCGCTCCGGGCCGCTCGACTGGAAGAAGAACGACTGGGTCGCCTTTCTTGGTGCGGCCTATTTCCGCTCGATCGGCGAATTGAGGCAGTACGGCCTCTCGGCGCGCGGGATCGCGCTCGACGTCGCCGTCGCCGACCGGCCGGAGGAGTTTCCCGACTTCACCGAGTTCTACATCGATTCGAGCGCGCCGGACCCGGACTCGCTCCTGCTCTACGCGCTCATGGAAGGTCCGTCGATCGTCGGGGCCTATCGCTTCATCATGACGCGCGGCAAGGGCGTCGTCATGGACATCCAGTCCTCCCTCTACGTGCGCGCGCAAAGCTCGCGCTTCGGCATCGCGCCCTGCACCTCGATGTACTGGTACTCCGAGACGAAGAAGGAGACCGCGATCGACTGGCGCCCCGAGGTGCACGATTCCGACGGGCTCGAAATGTGGGCGGGCAACGGCGAGCGGCTGTGGCGGGCGCTCAACAACCCGCCGCGGATCATGGTGTCGTCCTTCCTTGACGACAATCCGCGCGGCTTCGGGCTCATGCAGCGCGACCGGGTGTTCGACCACTATCTCGACGGCGTCAATTACGACCGCAGGCCCAGCCTCTGGGTCGAGCCGCAGTCGGGGCCGGACGGGCAGGGGTGGGGCAAGGGATCGATCCAGCTCTGCGAGATCCCGACCGACGACGAGATCCACGACAATGTGGTGGCGATGTGGGTGCCGGCCCAGCCGGTGCCGGCGGGGGCCGAGATTCACCTCAACTACAAGCTCTACTGGCTTGCCGATTTGCCGGTCTCCTCCGCGAGCCTCGGCCGGGTGGTCGCCACCCGGCTCGGGCGCGGCGGCCAGCCCGGCCAGCCGCGGCCCAAGGGGGTGCGCAAGTTCATGGTCGAGTTCCTCGGCGGCCCGCTCGAGACGCTGCCCTACGGCGTCAAGCCCGAGCTCGCCGTCTCGGCCTCGCGCGGCGTGTTCGGCCCCTACCAGCTGATCGAGGCGGTGCCCGACGGCGTCGCCGGCCACTGGCGGGCGCAGTTCGACCTGATCGTCGAGGGTCCCGACCCGGTCGAGATGCGCGCCTTCCTGAAGTCGGGCGACCAGCCGATGACCGAGACCTGGCTCTTCCAGTACCACCCGTTCTAGCGCCGGCGAGGCCGGAGCTGGCGCCGAACGCAACCCGGATTCAAGCCTTTTCAACGCGTTGCGGCGCCAATCGCAACCCGGTGTGGCCCGCCGGCCGGGTCAACGGGGCTTGGCCTCTCTGAAGGATGCGAGCGAGGCTATCGGCTCCCACGGCGTCATCGCGAGCGCGAGCGAAGCGATCCAGAGGCCGCCGCGCCAGGCTTCGATACGTTCCGCGCAACAATCCGCAGGTAATCGATGCGGCTGGCCTGTATGGATCGCCACGTCGCTTCGCTCCTCGCGGAGACGGACGACCTTGGCAGCGCTCGTCGGCACGCATCCCGTTTTCCTCATTGTCAGAACGTAACACAAAACTAGGTACTGGAAAAGAGAAATCTGTCGTCATCGAAAAGGCAGGTGTTTCGAGACGTCTTGACGGGACCGAAAGGCGCGGTATCTATCGTCGATAGCTACCATCCGTTCGGGGTCGCCCATGGCCAGGACCGCAAAGCTCTTCATGCACGGCCGCAGCCAGGCGGTGCGTCTGCCGAAGGAGTTCCGCCTGCCCGGGACTGAAGCAAAGGTTACGCGCGTCGGCGACGCAGTATTGCTGGAGCCCATCCTTTCCAAGAAGCCTTTCGAACTCGAAGGCTTTTTGGGCGAAGCTCGATGCCCTCGGCGCGCGCGATTTTCTCCCTGAAGGCATCCCCGACGATCCGCCAGTGGAGCCGGAAGACTTCTCCTTCGACTAGCAAATGTTCTGCCTCGATACGAATGTCATTATCTTTGCGCTGAATAGGCGACGGCCCCTTATTGCAGCGCGGATCACCGCAGAGCTTGCGGCCGACACGCGTCTGATCGTGCCGGCGGCGGTTCTGTTCGAGCTTGAATACGGCATCGCAAAGAGCGACCTGGGGCCCAAGTCGCGAATTCCGCTGGACGCATTCCTGGCGGATGGGTTCGAGTTCGCGCCATTCGACGCAGCGGATGCGTTGGAAGCTGGGTTGATCCGCGCGGCTCTCGAACGAGCAGGTCGTCCGATCGGTCCCTACGACATCCTCATCGCCGCCCAGGCGCGACGGCGCGGCGCGACTCTGGTCACGTCGAACATGCGAGAATTCGCGCGCGTGCCGGGGCTTTTGGTGGTCGATTGGGCCACTGCGTGAGGCGTCAGGCGTAAACGCTGCCGCCGCTTGTCACGCCATGCGCGCGTCCGCCCCGGCGGCGATCTCGGCCCACTTCCGGCAGGGTAGGTCGGGGGCGGCGGCTAGGCGCTTTTCGATCCGCACAAGCCGTCCCTCGAGCCCGGGGCCGAAGGCGAAGCCCCGCGCGCGGGCGAGTCCGATCATCGCGCGGTTGGTTCCGAGCACGTCGCCGACGAGCCGTTCGATGCCGACGGCGGCGGCGCGGCGTTCGATCTCTTCGATCAGGGCCGAGCCTACGCCTTGCCCCTGCCAGTCGTCCGCGATCGACAGCGCGAACTCGCCGGCGCGGTCTTCGCAGGAAAGCGCCATTCGGACCTCGCCGACGATCCGCTTGCCCTCGCTCGCTTGCGAGACGAGGAGCAGCGTCTGCGCGTCGCGGCCGTTGGACGCCAGGACCTTCGCCAGTTCCGAGGGCGGCAATTCGCTCAAACCGCCGAAAAAGCGGTTGTAGCGCGACGAGGGCGAAAGCGCCCGGATATAGGCTTGCAGCGTCCCGCCGTCGTCGCAGGCGACCGGGCGCAGGGCGAGACCAAGCCCGGCCAGGGTCCGCGCGGCGGGGGGAGCGAGGGGGAAATCGACGGGGAGTGGGGCAAGGGTCATTGCTTGGACTCGCTCGCTGTCGCTCTCGAACCCTCGCCCCGCCTGCGGGGAGAGGGCAGGGTGAGGGGGGGAGTTGCCGCCGAGGCTCATCGCCTCGCCCCACATTCGGCTCGCTCCGCGCCATGACCGGGCCAAGCCGGCCACAGGCTCTTCTCCCGGAGGGAGAAGCGGGCTATTGCGGCGCGAAGCCGCCGGGTTCGAACAGCTTCATCGCCATTTCGCGCTCGATGCTGTCGGTCAGGCGACCGCCGGATTGTTCGAGCAGGCGGATCATCATTCGCTCGGCGTCTTTTCGCCCGTGCTCGTCGAAACTGTCGCCGACGCGGCGGGCCAGGCGCCCGAGCCACGGGCCCGCGCCTGCCGGCGCCTTCGCCGCCTGGGGCGGGCAGAAACCGAAATCGTCGCTGCGGATCGCGTTGGCCATCGAACCGACCTTCGTTCTGGACTCGCGACTCAGAAGAGATATTCTCATCCTGAGACGATTCCTTGGGATCCGATCTTTTCAGCGAAATCGTGACTCGACAAAGGATATTGTCTCATCGTATGGATGAGAAAATCTCATGCATAAAGCCACGCCTCCGCTGAACGCGCTACGCGCCTTCGAGGCCGCCGCCCGCCACCTCAGCCTGACCAAAGCGGCGACGGAACTGAACGTCACGCCCGGGGCGCTGAGCCACCAGATCCGCGGGCTCGAGGCGCATCTCGGCGCAAAACTCTTCGACCGAGGCGTCCGGTCGATCGCGCTGACCGCGGCGGGCGGCGCGCTGAAGCCCGGCCTGCAGGCAGCCTTCGTCCATATCCGCGAGGCGCTGGCCAGCCTCGAAGCGCTCGCCGAGTCGCCGGCGCTCGTGGTCAGCGCGCCGCCTGGCTTCACCTCGAAATGGATGGCGCCGCGGCTCTATCGCTTCTCTATTCTTCACCCCGACATCGATGTGCGGGTGTCCTCGACCCTGACGAACGCCAATTTCGTCACCGACGGCGTCGATATGGCGGTGCGCAACCTTCCCGCCGACGTGAGGTCGGACGAACGGCTCGAGATTGAAAAGCTGATCGAGCTCAACCTGGTTCCGGTCTGCAGCCCGTTCCTCGTGGAAAGATACGGGCTTCTGACGCCGGACACGCTGAAAAGCGCGCCCTTGATCCACGACGAGAGCCTCGCCACGCGGGCCTCGATGCCGATCTGGGCCGACTGGTTCGCCGCGGCCGGCGTGAAGGACGCCGACGTGCGCCGGGGCTTGCGCTTCTCGAGCGCCGACCACGCGCTCGACGCGACGGTCGAGGGCGCGGGCGTCCTCCTTGGGCTGGACGCGCTCGCCTACGACGACCTGCGCACCGGGCGCCTCGTCAGGCCCTTTGCGCTGAGCCTGCCCTCCGGCCGCTGCTACGCTTTCGTCTGCCCGAAGGAGCGTCGTGAATCGCCCAAGGTGCGGGCCTTTCGCCTGTGGCTGAAAGCCGAGGCGTCGGCGCTCGACTGGGCGAGCGGCGCAATGCGCGGCTGAGTTAGGAGACCCTTCTCCAGCTTTGCTGGGGAAGGTGGCGCGCAGCGCCGGATGGGGTGCGGGCCGTCGCGCCAGCGCAAGGAGGCCTGCACGAACGATTGCGGCAAGCCGGCGCCTTGGGTTTCCTGCTTTCCACACCCCATCCGTCGGCTTCGCCGCCACCTTCCCGCTGGCGCGGAGAAGGGGTCGCGCCTCGTGCTACACTTCGCCCATGCGATTTCGAATCGGCTTGAAAGCCTTCACGCGCGCCGGGCTTCTCGTCGTCCTCGCGCTCGCCGCGCGCCCTGCGCTCGCCGTGGAACTCACCGCGAACCAGAAGCTCGCGGAATGCAGCCTCGCCGAAGGCAAGGTTTCGTGTCCTGCGCCCGGCCTCGGCAAGTGCTGGGCTCAGGGGCACGATCCGGGCCGCGACGAGCCGCCGCTGGCGCTCGACGTCGGCGCCGACTCGAACTCGCCCGACCACGGACACGCCGAGCGTTGCAGCGGCTACGTTGCGCCGACGGGGGCGGGCGCGGCGCTCGGCGCCGACGCGCTGAGCGTCGGCAAGCCCGCGCTGCCGCCCTTGCCGACGATCTGCCGGGCGGGCCGCTGCCGCATCGAGACGGTCGAGGCGACCGACGTCGCCTTCACCCATCCGAGGGGCGTGCTGGTGCGCGCCTACAATCAGAACTGGGCCTTCGACCAGGGCCGGCCGGCGGCGGCGGCGCGCGAGGCCGACACGGTGACCTTCGTCCTCTGCTCGCGTTCGCATCCCGCCGTGATCGAGCCGATCCGCGCGGGCGAGGGCGCCGGCAAGTATGCGCTCGCCTTCCTCGCGCCCGAGGCGCAGGATTTCTACAACCGCGCCAACGAGCCCGAAATCGCCGAATATTTCCTCGTCTGCCACGGCCGCCGGTTCGACGCGCTCGGCGTCGACGGCCCCGCCTTCGCGAAGGCCGCGGGCTACGCGGCGGCGCTCGGCGACGTCGAGCGGACAGTGGACAAGCCCGAGGACGTGTTCGACTTCGTGAATTGAGCGCGGCTCTTTCCCCCTCTCCCCGCTCGCTTGCGGGGAGAGGGCAGGGTGAGGGGCGTGGGGGACTGGCCGCAATGGCCGCTCACCCAGCCCCTCATCCTAACCTTCTCCCCGCACGCGGGGAGAAGGGACGTCGGCGGTTTACCCCTCGGCCTCCTCGCGGGCGTGCTCGGCGTCGAGTTTCTGCATCGCGTCGGCGGAGGCGCATTTGGCGGCCTCCGCGTAGAGAGTTTCCGCCTCCTTCAGCTTCGCCTTGCCGAACAGCAGCACGAAGCCGTTGGCTTCCTCGATGCGGGCGATCGCCGAGTTCGGCAGAAGCTTCCTGGCGAGCGCGAACTGGCGCACCGCCTCCTCCCTGCTCGCGCCATAGGTGAGCTTCGCCAGCGTGCCGCCGACCTTGCCGACGACCTCGGCGTGATAGGCGCCGAGCGCAAGGTGGGCCTCGGCGTGGCTCGGCGCGAGCGCGACCGCCTTGTCGAGGCTCGCCTTCGCCTTGGTCGCGAGGCCTTGCGCGAGCGCCTTGACGATCGAGATCTCCTGCGAATAGCGGCCGAGCGCCAGCGCATGGAAATAGAACGCGTTCGCCGAGTCGGGCGCGGCCGCCTGGAGCGCCTCGGCGCGGCTCGCTGCGGCAAGGAGGATCTCCTTCTTCCGCTCGCCGTCGGCCTCGAGATAGGAGGCGTAGATGCAGGCGGCCTTGTTGGCCGCGTTGGCGCCGATGGGGCCAAGCGCCGCGCCTTCCGCGACGGCCGCTCCGAAATCGCCGCGATGATAGGCGCGCCACGCCGACTGCAGCGCCTCGGCGGTCTTCTCGGCGTCGAGCTTGCCCTTGAGTTTGGGATGGCGGGCGAGCGCGGCTTTGACGAAGGCCGTGTCTGGGAACGGCTCGCAGTCGCCGCGATGCAGTTCGGGCCACGCCGCCTTCAGCTTCGCGCCGTCATAAGCGAAGCCGGACGCGTCGTGGGGGAATTTTTTCCATTGCGCCGCCATGGCGTTCCTCCCTCCTGTAGCCGCGGTCGGCGACCGCGGCCGCGCGATCGGCGATCGCGCCTACAGCCTGCGTTGTCGTAGCCGCGGTCGGCGACCGCGGCCGCGCGATCGGCGATCGCGCCTACAGCCTGCGTTGTCGTAGCCGCGGTCGGCGACCGCGCCTGCATTCATGCGATGTACCGCTTGGCGAGCTGGTCGAAAAGCTCGCGCTCGCGGGGGCTCAGATAGGGCGCCGCGAGCGCGATGACGTGGAAAGCGCCGCGGGCGAGCGTGCGGCCGTCGTCCACGGCGCGCGGATCCCGCGCATTGGCGAACGACATCCAGTAGCTCGCCACCAGCACGATGTTCTCGGCCAGCGTCGCGATCTCCGCGGGTTCGGCCTTCATCTGGCCGCCCTTGACGAGCCCTGTGAGGATCTGTTCGGCGACCCGGATCTTGTGCGCGAGGATGCGCCTGAACTGCGTCTCGATCACCCGGTAGCGAGCGACGAGGTCGTTGATGTCGCGGTAGATGAAGCGGTACTTCCAGATCGCCTCGAACACGAGATGCAGGAAGAGCCAGCAATCCTCGGCGTTGGGCAGGCGTTCGTTCGGCGCGGCGAGCGTCGTCTCGATGTCGTGGCGGAACGAAGCGAACAAGTCTGCGACGATCGCTTCCTTGGAATGATAATGGTAGTAGAGGTTGCCCGGACTGATGCCCATCTCGAAGGCGATCGAGGTGGTCGCGACGGACGGTTCGCCCTGCGC
The DNA here is from genome assembly GCA_963829505.1 of uncultured Alphaproteobacteria bacterium. Lineage (GTDB taxonomy): Bacteria > Pseudomonadota > Alphaproteobacteria > Rhizobiales > Beijerinckiaceae > Roseiarcus. Next base: position 145,699 of record CAWHIL010000002.1, on the reverse strand, counting down.
ATTGAACATCTCGAGCGCCGTCGCAAGAATGCGCTCGCGCGTCCGGCGGGGCGGCTTCGGCATCGCGTTTCACCCCCTCCTCGGGCGCCCTGAAGGGTCACTTGCCCGCAAGCGCCTTCTCGAGGGCGCCGAGCGTCGTCTCGAGCGGCGCGAGGCTACCCCAGAGGCCCCCCGCTGCGCCAGTCTTGGCCATGGGCGCCGCGGCTTCAAGCGGCGCCCCTTTGAGCGCCGCGCGGTCGATTGCGATCCCATGTTTCCTGAAGATCGGCTCGAGCTCGTCCGCCCGCCGTTCGAGCTCGGCGAGGGTGTGGCGATAGGCGTGCTCGGCGAGCCGCTTGCGGTCGGCGTAGCTGAAGACGTTGGCGAAGAAGATCACCTCGTCGTCGCGCGCCGGCTCGAAGAGGATCACGTCGGCATCGGGGAACTCGGCCGCGTAGCGCTCCATGCCGACCCGCATGCGCGAATGGATGAGCGCGCGGAAGGTCTGCGACAGCACTGTCCCGAGCCCGCGCTCGGCGAGCGGGCGGGGCTTGGCGCCGCGCTTCGCCGCAAGCTCGGCGTCGTAGGGTACGAGCGGGTTGACGCAGAGGAGAAGCTTCACCCCCTCCTTCAGCGCGATCGAGGCGTGCAGCGTGTTCTTGAGCGCCCCGTCGACATAGTCGTGTCCGTCGATGCGGGCCGGCGGGTAGAGGCCGGGCAGCGCCGAACTCGCCTTGACCGCCTCCGAGATCGGCACGTGATCGAAGCCCGGCGCGCCGAACGGCGCCGCCTTGCCGCTGTCGAGATCGACGGCGACGATGAAGAGTTTTCGGGCGAGTTTGCGGAAGTCGTCGGTGCGGCCGGGCTTCGAGAAGAGGCGCGCCAGATAGGCGGCGATCGCGTCGTTGTCGAAGACGCCGGTCGGCAGGCCGCGCGCCAGGCGCGCGAAGGATTCGACGAACCCCCGCAGCGGAGCGGCGCTCAAATAGGCAAGGAGCGCTCCTTGCGCGAGCTGGGGGACCATCATGAGCCGGCGGGCGAACTCGCCGAAAGCCGGGCGCAGGAGAAGGTTCGGCTCGAACGGGTCGTGATGCGACCGGTCGAGAATGAACATGGCGTGCATCTCGCTTGGGAGCACGCCATTGGCGAGGCCGGCGGCGACGAAGGCGCCGGAGCTGACCCCGACATAGACGTCGAGCCGGTTCAGCGAGACGCCTTTCAGCGCCTGCTCGAGCGCGACGAGCGCGCCGATCTCATAGACGCCGCCGAGGGGACCGCCCCCTGCGAGGGCGATCCCCACTCTTGCCGCGCGATCCCGCCCGCGCATTCGAAGCCTCCCTGGAGGCAAAATTGTTCTCGCTCTCCCCGCGCTTGGAAGGCCACTGCAAAGCGCGAAGGCGGCAGGTTCTTCCTCCCCCTTGTGGGGGAGGATTGAGGAGGGGGGTCTCACCGTACGTTGCCGACTTGGGTGAAAACACGCCGACCTCTCAGGAAGATCGCTCTCGCCTCCAAGGTCCGAGAGACCCCCCGCCCTGTCCCTCCCCCACAAGGGGGGAGGGGACGCTTACCGCCCGCCGCGCTTCGTTTCGCAGCGGTCTCCCCTTACGGGGAGAAGGGACGCATCGCGCCCTGGCTTATTCCTTCGCCCGTGACCGCGCGCGGTGGGCGGGCTCGTCCTCGTGGGTGAGCTTCCTGGTGATCTCGGTCAGTTCCGCGACCCGCTTGGTCAGCGCGTCGATGTCCTGCCGGCTCGGGACGCTGAGGCTATGCAGCGCGCGCGCCACCCGGTCCTCGAACACCTGCTCGAGCTTGTCCCAGGTTCCCGTGGCCTTCGCCCTCATGTCGGCGATGCGTTCGTCGGCGGCGGTGCGGGTCCGTTCCTGGACCTTCTCGCCCTCGGCGACGAGCGTGTCGAACACCTTCAGGCCCTCAGCCTGGGCCTTCGAGAAAGCGCCGAGTCCGGCGAGCCAGATCTGGCTCGCGGATTCGCGGATCCTCACCGCAAGCTGGTTTTCCGTCGCCTCGGTGGCGAGCTCCTTGAGTTTCTTTGGCATGACCAACCTCGTTTGATTTTAGGCGGCCGATCCGCCTTCTGCCGAGGCCGATATGAGCATAGGATTTTAGAATTCGCCGCCCAAAGTTCTAGGCGGCCCATTCTAGAGCAATCCGCTAGATTCACGCGGAGGCCAAGGGGAGAGGAAAGCTTAATGAGCGCGTTCGTCACTGGGGGCACTGGATTCATCGGCAGGCGGCTCATCCGCAAGCTTCTCGAGCGCAGCCGCGAGCGCATTCACGTTCTCGTCCGTAAAGCCACGCCCGAGCTGGTCGAGGAACTCAAGACTTTCTGGGGCGAGGGCGCGGAGCGGGTCGACCTCGTCCAGGGCGACATCTCCCGTCCCGATCTCGGCGTCGCGCCCGAGACGGCGGCGAAGCTGAAAGGCAGGGTCGACCGCTTCTATCATCTGGCCGCCGTCTACGACCTCAAGGCCGATCCCGCGGCGGTCGTCGCGGCGAACGTCGCTGGCGTCGCCAATGCGCTCGCCTTCGCCAAGGCGATTCATGCAGGCGCCTTCCATCATGTGAGCTCGATCGCCGCCGCCGGCCTCTACGACGGCGTCTTTCGCGAGGACATGTTCGAGGAGGCGCGCGAACTCGATCACCCCTACTACGCGTCCAAGCACAAGGGCGAGGCGCTCGTGCGCGCCGAGACGGAGATCCCCTGGCGGATCTACCGGCCGGGCGTCGTCGTCGGCGATTCGAAGACCGGCGAGATCGACAAGATCGACGGGCCCTACTACTTCTTCAAGCTGATCCAGAAGCTGCGCGGCGCGCTGCCCGCCTGGGCGCCGATGATCGGCATCGAGGGCGGCCGCATCAATGTCGTGCCGGTCGATTTCGTCGTCGCGGCGCTCGACCATCTGTCCCATCTCGACGGGCTCGACGGCCGGACCTTTCACCTCACCGACCCGAACCCGATGCGCGTCGGCGACATCATGAATGCGATCGCCCGCGCGGCGCACGCGCCGACTTTCACCGTCAGGGTGAACGCGGGCCTCCTCGGCTTCGCCCCGCCGGCGCTGACGAAAGCGCTCATGTCGCTCACCCCCTTCCGCCGCATGCGCAAGATGATGATGAAGGAGCTCGGGCTCCCCGACGACATCTTCATGTTCGTCAACTACCCGACCCGCTTCGACAGCCGCGACACCCAGAAGCTTTTGAAGCCCGCGGGCATCGAGGTCCCGGCTTTCGATACCTACGCCTGGCGCCTGTGGGACTATTGGGAGCGTCATCTCGATCCGGCCCTCTTCGTCGACCGGTCGCTGAAAGGGGCGGTCGCCGGCAAGCGCGTCCTCATCACCGGCGGCTCGGCCGGCATCGGCAAGGCGATCGCGCTGCGCGTCGCGAAAGCGGGCGCGAAGACGATCATCGTCGCGCGCGATCCGGAGAAGCTCGACCTCGCCCAGCAGGAATTCTCGGTCCAGGGGCTCGAGCTCGAGACCTACAGCGCCGACATCTCCGACCCCGCGAAATGCGCCGGGCTCATCGAAGAGATCCTCCATGATCACGGCGGGATCGACATCCTCGTCAACAACGCCGGCCGCTCGATCCGCCGCTCGGTCGAGCACAGCTACGACCGCCTGCACGATCTCGAGCGGCTGATGCGGCTGAACTATTTCGCAGCCGTCCAGCTCGCGATGGGCTTCCTGCCGGGCATGTCGGAACGCCGCTCGGGCCAGATCATCAACATCTCCTCGATCAGCGCGCTCGTCACCGTGCCGCGGTTCTCGGCCTACGTCGCCTCGAAGGCGGCGCTCGAGGGCTGGTCGGATTGTGCGGCGAGCGAATTCCTCGATCGCGGCGTCGCCTTCACCAACATCAACATGCCGATCGTGCGCACCGACATGATCGCGCCGACCAAGCTCTACCAGCACATTCCGACGATCGATCCCGACGAGGCGGCGGAGCTTGCGGTCGAGGCGCTGATCGACCGGCCGGCGCGCGTTGCGACCCGCCTCGGCCGGTTCGGCGAGGCGGTGCGGGCGATCGCCCCCGGCATGGGGCGCATCGTGCTCAACACGGCCTTCCGGATGTTCCCGGAGAGCGCCGCCTCCTCGCACGCAAAGACCGAGGAGGGCCCGAACGCCGACCAGATCGCGGTCATGCAATTGCTGAAGGGCCTCTATCTCTAGAGGATCGAGAGAAGCGGACAATGGAACGGATCTGGCTGAAGTCCTACCCAGAGGGGACGCCGGCCGACATCAACCCGGCGGCCTATGCGTCGCTCGGCGACTTTTTCGCGACCAGCGTCGACCGTTACCGCAACCGCGCGGCCTATGTCTCGATGGGCCGCGCGATGACCTACGGCGAGCTCGACCGGCTGTCGCGCGCCTTCGCGGGCTACCTCATGACGGTCGCGGGCCTCAAGCGCGTCGCGCGCGTCGCGCTGATGATGCCGAACCTGCTGCAATATCCGGTCGCGCTGTTCGGGGCGCTGCGGGCGGGCCTGGTCGTCGTCAACTGCAATCCGCTCTACTCGCCGCGCGAGCTTCACCACCAGCTCGCCGAATTCGGGCGCGGAAGCGATCGTCGTGCTCGAGAATTTCGCCCAGACGCTCGAGAAGGCGATTCAAGGCACGGCGGTCAGGTTCGTCGTCGTGACGGGCGTCGGCGACCTGCTTCAGCCCGGCCGCCGCATGATCACGAATTTCGTCGTGCGCCGGATCCGGCGCGCCGTGCCGCCCTGGCGCCTGCCGCGGGCGGCGCGTTTCTTGAGCGCGCTTCAGGCAGGCGCGGGCGCGAAAGCGGAGCTGCCGCGGGTCGAAGCGGAAGACGTCGCCTTTCTGCAATATACCGGCGGAACGACGGGCGTGCCGAAGGGCGCGATGCTGACCCATCGCAACATGATCGCCAATCTCATGCAGGTCGCCGCTTGGATCGCGCCGGTCATGGGCAAGGACGACGAGACCTTCGTGACGGCGCTGCCGCTCTACCACGTGTTCGCGCTGACGGTGAACTGCTTCTCGCCGATGATGATCGGGGCGAACAATCTTCTCATCGCCGACCCGCGCGACATGAAGAACTTCGTGCGGGCGCTCGGGAGGACGCCGTTCAGCGTGATCACCGGCGTCAACACCCTGTTCAACGGGCTCCTCGCCAACCCGGACTTCCTGCGGCTCGATTTCTCGCACCTGCATCTTTGCGTCGCCGGCGGCATGGCGGTGCAGCGGGCGGTCGCCGAACACTGGAAGCAGGTGACGGGCCGGCCGCTGATCGAGGGTTACGGGCTGACCGAGACCTCGCCGATCGCGACCATCAATCCGCTGGCGGCCGAAGACTACAACGGTTCGATCGGCCTGCCCGTGCCCTCGACCGACATCGCGATCCGCGACGCGGCCGGTCATGACCTGCCGCTCGACGCGCCGGGCGAGCTTTGCATCAAGGGGCCGCAGGTGATGGCCGGCTACTGGATGAAACCGGACGAGACGGCCAACGTGATGACCGCCGACGGCTACCTCCGAACCGGCGACGTGGCGCGGATCGACGAGCGCGGCTTCGTGACGATCGTCGACCGGCAGAAGGACATGATCCTCGTCTCGGGGTTCAACGTCTATCCGAACGAGGTCGAGGACGTGGTGATGAGCCACCCGGGCGTGCACGAGGTCGGCGCCGTCGGCGTGCCGGACGCGAAGTCGGGCGAGGCGGTCAAGATCGTCGTGGTGCGCAAGGACGAGGCGCTGACCGACGCCGAGATCATCGCATTCTGCCGGGGGCGTCTGACCGGCTACAAGACGCCGCGCCACGTCGAGTTCCGCGACACGCTGCCGCGCTCGCCGATCGGCAAGATCCTGCGGCGCGAGCTGAAGGAAAGCGCTCCGCCGAAAGCGCAAGAGGCGAAGGACGAGGCGAAGGACGAAGCGAAGGACAAATGCGCCTGAGAGCGCGCGAATCGAAGGGGGAACGTGCGGGCAAGCATCGCGGCCGAGCGAAGGCCGCGGTCGCGAACGCCCGGAGGATGAACGAGGCAAGGCCATGACCGTCGAGACAATGAAACGCGCCGACCGGGCGACGTTCGACTTCATCGTGGTCGGGGCGGGGCCTGCGGGCTGCGCGGTCGCCGCAAGGCTCGCGGAATTCGCCCCGGACGCGAGCGTCGCGCTGATCGAGGCGGGGCCGGCGAAGGCATCGCTTCTGTCCGACGTTCCCCTCGGCATCGCCGTCCTTCTGCCCTATCGCTCGCAGCGCAATTACGCCTTCGAGACCGTGCCGCAGTCCGGGCTCGGCGGCCGCAAGGGCTACCAGCCGCGCGGCCGCGGGGTCGGCGGCTCGAGTCTCATCAACGGCATGATCTACGTCCGCGGCCAGCCGCAGGATTACGATTCCTGGGCGGCGCTCGGCTGCGACGGCTGGGCCTACGCGGACGTGCTGCCCTACTTCAAGCGGTCGGAGAGCAACGCCCGCGGCGCTGACGCCTGGCACGGCGGCGACGGTCCGCTCCACGTCAGCGATCTCACCTATCGCAATCCGGCGGTGACGGCCTTTCTCGATGCGGCCGCGCAGACGCAGTTGAAACTCAACCCCGACTTCAACGGCGCCGACCAGGAGGGCGTCGGCGCCTATCAGATGTTTCAGAAGGACGGCTTCCGTTACAACGCGGCGCGCGGCTATCTCGAGGCGCGACCCCACCCCAACCTCGCCGTGTTTTCAGACGCGGCGGCGCGCCGCATCGTGTTCGATGGCCAGCGCGCGGCCGGGGTCGTCTTTGCGCGCGGCGCCCGCGAAGAGCGGATCGACGCGCGGCGCGAGGTGATCCTTTCGTCCGGAGCGTTCGGCTCGCCGCAGCTCTTGATGCTGTCGGGCGTCGGCCCGGCCGAGGAACTCAGGCGCTTTGGCGTCGAGGTCGTGCAGGATTCACCCCATGTGGGCGCGAACCTCCAGGACCATTGCGACTATACCGCGAACCTCGTCTCCAAGGGGCCGGGCCTCTTCGGCTACGCTCCCTCGTGGATGCTGACGAAGGGTCCGCGCGAGCTTTTGCGTTTCCTCCGCCGCCGAAGCGGCCTCCTGACGTCCAACGGCGCGGAGGCGGGCGGCTTCGTGAGAAGCCGCCCGGACATCGACCGCCCCGATCTGCAGCTTCATTTCACCATTGGCATCGTCGACGACCACAACCGCAAGCCCCATTTTACGACAGGGATGTCGCTGCACGTCTGCCCCCTGAGGCCGAAGAGCCGCGGCACGGTCAGGCTCGCGGGCCCCGACGTCGCGACGCCGCCGCTCATCGACCCGAACTTCCTGTCAGATCCCGAGGACCTCGAGACGCTCGTTCGCGGCGTCGAACTCGTCCAGACGATCCTCGCCCAGCCGGCCTTCGCGCCCTATCGCGGCCGCTACATCTACGGGACGGGCCACGACGACCGCGACACGCTGCGGAGGCTCATCTCGGAACGCGCCGACACGATCTACCATCCGGTCGGCACGTGCCGCATGGGCGTGGACGAGCGCGCCGTCGTCGATCCGGCGCTTCGGGTGCGCGGCGTTGAGAGTTTGCGCGTGGTCGACGCCTCGATCATGCCGCTCCTCGTCAGCGGCAACACCCAGGCGCCCTCGGCGATGATCGGCGAGAAGGCGGCCGACATGATTCTGGGGCGGAAGGCGGCGTAGCTCCTTCTCCCCTTCCGGGAGAAGGTGGCGCGATGCGCCGGATGAGGGGCCCGCGCCGAAGGCGCGGGCGCACATTGCGCGCGGGCCCTCACCCCCGACCCCTCTCCCGTACGGGAGAGGGGAATCGCTCAATACGCGCTGGCCTCGTTCAGCGCCGTCATGTCGGCGTCCGAGAGCGAAAGCTCCGTCGCGCGGAGTAGGCTCTCGACCTGCTCGGCCGACGTCGCGCTGGCGATCGGCGCGGTGACGTCCGGGCGCGCCATGACCCACGCGAGCGCGACTTCGGCGGGCTTGGCCTTGTGGCTCGCGGCGACCGCGTCGAGCGCGTCGAGAATGGCGAAGCCGCGCGGGTTGAGATAGGGCTTGACGCCTCTCTCGCCGCGCGCGCTCTTTTTCAGATCCGCTTCGCTCCGGTACTTGCCCGACAGAAAGCCCTTGGCGAGGCTGAAATAGGTGATGACGCCGATCTCCTCGCGGCGGCAGATCCCGGCAAGTCCGCTTTCGAAGCCCTTGCGGTCGGCGAGATTGTATTCGGGCTGCAACACCTCGTAGCGCGCGCCGCCGCGCGTGGCCGCCGCCTCGATCGCCGTCTCGAGCAGTTCCGGCGTCAGGTTCGAGGCGCCGCACCAACGGATCTTGCCCTTCTCGATCAGACGCTGATAGGCGCCGAGCGTGTCGGCGACGGGGGTCGCCATGTCGGGGAAATGCGAGAGGTAGAGATCGATGACGTCGGTCTGAAGCCGCCTCAGCGACGCCTCGACCTCCTCCTCGATATAGGCGGGCTTCAGGCCCTCCTTGCCCGGTCCCATCGGCGAGCCGACCTTGGTGATGAGCGTGACGCGGGCGCGGCTTCCCCGCGCCTTCATCCATTCGCCGATGATCGTCTCGGATTCGCCGCCCTTGTGGCCTGGAACCCAGGTCGAATAGGAATCGGCGGTGTCGATCGCGGCCGGGCCTGCGGCGGCGAAGCGGTCGAGCACCGCGAACGAGGCCGCCTTGTCGGCCGTCCAGCCGAATACATTGCCGCCGAGAACGATCGGGGCGATCATGAGGTCTGTGCGGCCCAGGCGGCGGGTCTGCATGCGGCTCTCCGTTTCGGCGAAAGATAGACCAAAGCTTTGGCCTGCGGAACGCGGCCCGCGCGGCTGCGCCGTTGCGCAAGGGGCTTGCGCCGTTTGCGGTGTATGAATAAATTCTGCAGTACAAACAGAGCCACACGAATGACGCTGAGCATCCGCAATCCAGAAGCTGACGCGCTCGCCCGGCGCCTGGCCAAGCTCGACGACACGACGGTAACGGAAGCCGTCGTCGCGGCGTTGCGCGAAGCGATCGCCGCGCGGGTCAAACGGGAGTCTCCGAGCGACACCGCGGAAAGAATCCTTGCGCGTCATGGGTTGAGCTTTCCGAAGGATCGTCGTCCCGTCCCTCCCGGGGCCTATCACGACCTCGATCACGACCTGACGGACGAAGGCTGAGTGTACCTCGACGCCTGCGCGATCGTCTCGCTGATTGCTCGCGAGGACACGGCTTCGGCCTACGCTTCGGCGCTTGTCGGCGCCGGCGACGCGTGGACCTCGACGCTCGCGGCCTGGGAGGCGATCGTCGTACTGTCGCGCCCCGCCCAGCTCGACTGCCCATTCAGCAAGGCGGAGCGGGTCGTCGTCGAGTGGCTCGAAGAGCGCAACATTTCCCTTCGTCAGCCGCGACGCCCGCGCGAGGTTCTCGCGTTCGCGGTGGCCGTCGCCGAGAAACACGGCCTCGGCAAGCGCGCTCTCAGCAACTTTGATTGCTTCCATTACGCCTGCGCGAAGGCTGGGGGCGAGCCGATCCTGACGTTGGATCGGCTCTTGCGGGCGACAGACTGCGATTGTCTGCCTTGAGCGGTCATCGGCTCATCTCTTTATCGTGACTGGCTTCTCAGCGTTCCCCTGACTATCTAACGCCCCATGTCCGCCCTTGCGACGCATCGTCCGCTCGTCCTCGCCGCCGTCATTGCCGCGAATTTCATGATCGCGATCGAGGCGACCATCGTCTCGACCGCGATGCCGCAGATCGCAGCCCAACTCGGCGGCCTGTCCCTCTATAGCTGGGTGTTCGCGGCTTTCCTCTTGACCCAGACTGCGACGACCGTCGTGTTCGGCAAGCTCTCCGACATCCGCGGCCGCAAGCTCGTTATGTTCTGGGGCATCGGGATCTTCCTCGCGGGCTCGGTCCTCTGCGGCTTCGCCTGGTCGATGCCGTCGCTAATCGCCTTCCGCCTCGTGCAGGGGATTGGCGCGGGCGCTGTCCAGCCCGTCGCCATGACGATCGTCGGCGACCTCTATTCGGTGCATGAGCGCGGCAAGATCCAGGGCTGGCTCGCGAGCGTCTGGGCGGCCTCGGCGGTCGCCGGCCCGCTTGTCGGCTCGATCATCATCGCCCGCTGGTCATGGGCCTGGATCTTCTGGATGAACCTGCCGATCGGCCTCGCCGCCTGCGTCGGCTTCTTTCTCTATCTGCACGAGAAGAAGCCGGAGGGACGCGGGCGGATCGACCATCTGAGCGCCGGCGTCTTCACCGTCGCGATCGCAGCCGTGATGGCCGACCTCACCGCCTTTTCGACCGCAAGCGGCCGCTCGATCGGCATCATCACCGCCGTCGCCGTCGTCGCCGTCATCGGCTTTGTCGTGCAGGAGCGCCGCTCGCCCGAGCCGATGATCGAAATGGGGCTCTGGGCGCGCCGCCCGATCGCTGCGGTCAACGCCTCGTCGCTCTTCGCCGGCATGGTGATGATCGGCCTCACCACCTTCCTGCCGATGTTCGTCCAGGGGGTGATGGGCAAGCCGCCGCTGACGGCGGGCTTCGCGCTCTCGGCGATGGTGCTCGGCTGGCCGATCGGCGCGACGCTCTCCTCGCGTCTGTGGAAGCGCTTCGGCCTGCGCAACGTCCTTCGTGTCGGCTCGATCCTGGTGCCGCTCGGGGCCGCCGCCTTCGTCCTGATCGCCGCGGATACGCCCCCGGTCGTCGCCGGGCTCGGCTCGGCGGTCGTCGGCTTCGGCATGGGGCTTTCGAGCTCTTCGTCGATCGTGCTGATCCAGGAGATCGTCGGCTGGTCGGAGCGCGGCAGCGTCACCGCGGCTTATATGTTCGCCCGTACGCTCGGCAGCGCATTCGGCGCGACCGTGTTCGGCGCCGTCTTGAACTTCGGCCTCATGCGCGCCGGCCTTGCGGCGGTCGCGCCCGACGAATTGCGCCGGCTGCTCGAGGGCGGCGACGCGGCGGGCGATCTGGCGCTCAGAGCAGCGCTGGAAGCGTCGCTGCGCACGACCTTCGTCGCGATGTTCGTGATCGCGCTTCTGGTCGCCGCGACCGCCGCGCTCGTGCCCAAGGTCACCTTCGCCGCCCGCCGCGCGCCGGCGGAGTGAGCACGCGTCCCTTCTCCCCGCTCGCGGGGAGAAGGTCAGGATGAGGGGCCGGGTGACGAGCCACCGCAGCCACTCCCCTCGCCCCTCACCCCGGCCCTCTACCCGCTGACGCTGGGAGAGGGGGCGACTACACCGCCACGAGCGCCTCGCCCGCGAGCTTCACTTCGCCCGCCGCGTCCCGTGCGGCGAGGGCGAGGCGGGCGCAGCGTTCGCCGTCCGCTTCGAAGAGTTCGCTCACTGTCCCTTCGCAGCGAAGCGTCGCCCCGGCCAGCGTGACCGCGACGAAGCGGGTCGAGAGTTCGCGCAAACGCCCCGGCGGGACGGCGTCGGTCACCGCCTGCGCCATCAGGCCAATGACGAACATCCCCTGCGCGAACACGTCCGCAAAACCAGCCTGCCGCGCGAAGCCAGGGTCGAGGTGCAGCGGGTTCGAGTCGCCGGATGCCTCCGCGTAAGCAGCGATGCGCTCGCGCGTCAGCGCCGGAAAGCTCTTGGCGACGACGACGTCGCCGACCCTGGCCTCGTCGAGCGGAACGGTCACGCGGCGCCCCTGTCGTTGACGACGGCGATGACGTGGACGAGGTCGGCGACCGCATGTCCCCGTCCGTTGACGACGCGGGTCTCGACGTCGATCAGCGTCAGCGCGCCGCCCTTCTTCTCCCGGACCGCTGCGATCGTAGGCCTATAGGTCAGATCGTCGCCGATGAAGACCGGCGCGTGATAGGCGAACCTCTGCTCGCCGTGCAGGACGCGGGCGATGTCGACCTGAAGAATGTCGAGAATGGCGAACGGCCTGTCGCTCCCGAGCATCGGCAGGCAGAAGAGCCAGGTCGGCGGAATGGGTCGGCCGGAGTATCCCGCCGTCTCAGCCGCGGCACGGTCGCGGTAGATCGGGTTCGTCTCGCCGAGCGCGTCGAGAAAAAGCTCGAGGCGCCCGGGATCGACGCGGGCGTGCGTCGCAGGCAGCGCCCGCCCGACGAGTGACGGATCGACCATGCGTCAGGTCCGCTCGTAGAGGGTGACGACGCAGGCGCCGCCGAGGCCGAGATTGTGCTGGAGCGCATGGCGCGCGCCCTCGACCTGGGTCGGCCCCGCCGTCCCCCGGAGCTGTCGCGTCAGTTCGAAGCACTGCGCGAGGCCGGTCGCACCGAGCGGATGGCCTTTGCTGAGGAGGCCGCCCGACGGATTCGTCACCACTTGGCCATTGTAGGTGTTGTCGCCTTTGTCGATGAATTCCTGCCCTCCGCCCTCGGAGCACAAGCCCAGCGCCTCGTAGCTGATGAGTTCGTTGTGGGCGAAGCAGTCGTGCAGCTCGACGACCCGGATCTCCTCCGGCCCGACGCCCGAGGCCGCGTAGACCTTGTCGGCCGCCGCCTTCGCCATGTCGTAGCCGACGAGCCGCATCATGTCGCGGCTTTCGAAGGTCGAGACGGTGTCGGTCGTCATCGCCTGCGCCTTGATCACGACGTCCGCGTTGAGCCCGTGTTTCCGCGCGAACCGCTCGGAGACGATCAGCGCGGCGGCGGCGCCGCAGGTCGGCGGGCAGGCCATGAGGCGGGTCATGACGCCGGGCCACACGGCCTTGTCGTTCAAAACTTCCTCAGGCGTCAGCTCCTTGCGGAAGATGGCGAGCGGGTTCTTCGCCGCATGACGGCTCGCCTTGGCGCGGATTTTTGCGAAAGCGTCGAGCTTCGTCCCGTAGCGCTGCATGTGCTGAAGGCCCGCGCCGCCGAAGAAGCGCAGCGCCAGCGGGACGCCTGGCGCCGGCGCAAGCTCGTCGGCGAGCGCGTCGAAATCCGCGACCGGGCTCGCGCGATCGTCGTAGATGGAGCCGAGCGCGCCCGGCTTCATCTGCTCGAAGCCGAGCGCCAGCACGCATTCGGCGGCGCCCGAGGCGACCGCCTGGCGGGCGAGAAAGAGCGCCGTCGAACCGGTCGAGCAATTGTTGTTGACGTTGACGATCGGAACACCAGTCAGGCCGAGGCGGTAGAGCGCCTTCTGGCCGCATGTCGAATCGCCGTAGACGTAGCCGGCATAGGCCTGCTCGACGGCATCATAGCCGAGGCCGGCGTCGGCGAGCGCGAGCCTTGCGGCCTCCGCGCCCATCGCGTCGTAGGGCAGGCTCGCGCCCGGCTTGGCGAAGGGGATCATTCCGACGCCGGCGACAACGGCCCGATCCGACATTGCTCTCCTCCCTATCATTTCTCCTCGGACCTCGTCCTGAGGAGCGGCGCCGGAAGGCGACGCGTCTCGAAGGACGCTCCAGCTTCATGCTGGAGTCTACTGCGACGTCCTTCGAGACGCTCGCTGGCGCGAGCTCCTCAGGACGAGGCGGTGGTGTCCCGCAGCGGCTCTTCCGCAACCCGCGTCAAACCCACTATTGTCCGAACGGAGCGACGGGCGCAAACGCCCTCCCTTCTCGCGCGTAAGGACACGGCATGAGCGCCCTCGACATCGACCGGACCGACGTCATGCTGGACGAGGAGATCGTCATCTTCCGGCGGTCGGTCGAAAAATTCTTCGACGAGCACGCACCCCCTGAGCGCGTCGAATCCTGGCGTCGCGCCGGAATCGTCGAGCGCGCATTCTGGCGCGAGGCGGGCGAAGCCGGCCTTCTCTGCCTCGAGGCGCCGGAGGCGTATGGCGGCCCGGGCGGCGACTTCCGCCACGAGGTCGTGGTCATGGAGACGGTGGCGCGGAAAGAGGTCAGCGGCTTCGCCGCCTCGCTGCACAGCGCCATCGTCGCCCCCTACATCCTCCACTACGGCTCCGAAGAGCAGAAGCGGCGCTGGCTGCCGAAGATGGCGTCGGGCGATTTCGTCGGCGCGATCGCCATGACCGAGCCCGGCGCGGGCTCCGACCTTCAGGGCGTCCGGACGACGGCGAAGCTCGACGGCAACCACTATGTCATCAACGGCCAGAAGACCTTCATCAGCAACGGCCAGCTTGCCGACCTCGTGATCGTCGTCGCCAAGACCGACCCGTCGAAGGGCGCGAAGGGGACCTCGCTCCTGGTCGTGGAGACGGCGGACGCAAAGGGTTTCCGGCGCGGGCGAAACCTCGACAAGGTCGGCATGGAGGCGCAGGACACGTCCGAACTCTTCTTCGACGACGTGCGCGTTCCGACCTCGCATCTCATCGGCCGCGAGGAGGGCCTGGGGTTCGTCCAGCTCATGCAGCAATTGCCGCAGGAGCGCCTGACGATCGCGATCGGCGGGGCGGCGCTGATGGAGCGGGCGCTGGCGCTGACGATCGACTACGTGAAGGAGCGCAAGGCCTTCGGCCAGCGGATCATCGACTTCCAGAATACGCAGTTCCGGCTCGCCGAATTGAAGACCGAGGCGACGGTGGCGCGCGTCTTCGTCGACCGGCTGATCGGCCTGCATCTTCAGGGGAAGCTCGACGCAGCGACCGCGTCGATGGCGAAATACTGGGTGTCGGACGCCGAGAACAAGCTCGTCGACGCCTGCCTGCAGATGTTCGGCGGCTACGGCTACATGAACGACTACCCGATCGCCCGCATGTTCCGCGACAGCCGCGTGCAGCGCATCTACGGCGGCGCCAACGAGATCATGAAGGTGTTGATCGCGCGGACGCTGTAGCGGGGGCGGCTCCCTTCCCCAGTTCGCTGGGGAAGGTGGCGGCCGGAGGCCGCCGGATGGGGTGTGGTCCGACGGGCCGACGCACGAAGGATCGCACCGACGATCGCGTGAACCCGGCGCCCTTGGCCCTCTGCCTTCCGCACCCCATCCGTCGCCTGCGGCGACACCTTCCCCACTTCGCGGAGAAGGGGCCCCCCTTACTTCTTCACCAGCGGGCAGGCCGAGTCGGAGAGCGGCCCGTAGGCCTCCGGGCCCGAGAGCGTCTTGACGAGCTTGTAGTAATCCCACGGCCCCTTCGATTCCGCCGGCGTCTTGACCTGCATCACGAACATCGAGTGCTCGAGCAGGCCGTCGGCGCGGATGATCCCGTCGCTCGTGTACATGTCGTCGACCTTGGTGTTGTGCAGTTGCTC
Source organism: uncultured Alphaproteobacteria bacterium (assembly GCA_963829505.1). Classification (GTDB taxonomy): domain Bacteria; phylum Pseudomonadota; class Alphaproteobacteria; order Rhizobiales; family Beijerinckiaceae; genus Roseiarcus. The sequence goes on along the minus strand of CAWHIL010000002.1, from coordinate 130,639 downwards.
CATCACCTTGTCCGGGTCGGTCGTCCCGGCGGCCTTGACCGCGTTGAGATAGGTCAGCGTCGCGGAGTAGTAGGCGGCCTGATTGTAGGTCGGCATCGCGCCGGTCTTGTCGAAGAAGCGCTTGCCGAAGGCGCGCGACTTGTCGTTGAGATCCCAGTACCAGCCGTCGGTGAGATAGAGCCCCTGCGCCGTCTCGAGCCCGACCGCGTGGATGTCGGTGATGAAGGCGAGCAGCGCCGCGGGCTTCATGGTGCTCGTGAGGCCGAACTCGTGCGCCGCTTTCAAGGAATTGCTGAAGTCGCCGCCGGCGTTGGCGAGGCCGATCACCTGCGCGCCCGAGCCTTGCGCCTGCAGGAGGTAGGACGAAAAGTCCGAGGTCGAGAGCGGCACCCTGACGGCGCCCAGCACCTTGCCGCCGCCGGCCTCGACGACCTTGGTCGCCGCCGCCTGGAGCTGCGTGCCGAAGGCGTAGTCGGCGGTGAGGAAGAACCAGTTCTTGCCGCCCTGATCGAGGATGGTCCGGGCCGTGCCGTTGGCGAGCGCGGTCGTGTCGTAGCCGTAGTGGATCATGTAGGCGTTGCAATCCTTGCCGGTCAGCGACGCGCCCGCGGCGCCGATGGCGAAGAAGACGATCTTCCTGTCCCTGGCGACAGGCGCCATGGCGAGGCTGACTCCGGTGTTCGAGCCGCCGAGCAGCATCGTCAGGCCCTTGGTGTCGGCCCATTCGCGTAGCTTGACCGCGCCGATGTCGGGCTTGTTCTGGTGGTCCGCCGTCAGGAACTCGATCGGCTGGCCAAGCGCCGAGCCGCCGAAGTCGGCGATCGCCATCTTGATCCCCTCGACCGCCCGCGGCCCGTTCACGTCGGCGTACACGCCCGCCATGTCGTCGATGTCGCCGATGACGACCTTGTCGGCGGCGCTGGCCGCGAACGCCGACAGGAGAACGACGAGCGATACTGAAGCGGACGTGAAGTGTCTCATCAGGTTCATTGTCTTTTCCTCCCAAGGGTGGACGCGCCCGCGCCCGCATGTTTTCAGCGCCAAGCTTTCACGGCCGCCGCGTTTCGGCAATCGGCACTTCGAATGTCGCGCCCAGCCGCTCCATCGCCGGGCGGAAGGCAGGGAAGCTGGTCGCGATCATGCCCGTGTCGTCGACCGTCATCGGTTCGCGGCTCGCGAGCCCCATGACGAGGAAGCTCATGGCGATGCGGTGGTCCATGTGGGTCGCGACGAGCCCGCCGCCGCGCACGCTCGGCCCCCCCTCGACCACGAGGTCGTCGCCCTCGACAGTGTGGGGAACGCCGGCCGCGGCGAGGCCAGCGGCGACGGCGGCGAGCCGGTCGCTCTCCTTGACCCTGAGCTCGTGCAGGCCCCGCATCCGGGTTTCGCCGGACGCGAACGCGGCGGCGACCGAAAGGATCGGATATTCGTCGATCATCGAGGGGGCGCGCGCCCCCGGAACGTCGACGCCCTTCAGCGCGCTCGCCCGTACGCGCAGGTCCGCGACCTCCTCGCCGCCCTCGACCCGCCGGTCGAGAATTGCGATGTCGGCCCCCATCTCGACGAGCGTCGTCACGAGCCCGGAGCGCAAGGGGTTGGTCATCACGCCCTCAATTACGACGTCGGAGCCCGGAACGATCAGGGCGGCGACGATCGGAAAGGCCGCCGACGACGGATCGGCCGGCACCACGACAGCCTGAGCGCGCAAGTCCGGCCGGCCGACAAGGTCGATCCGGCGGCCCTCGCCCTCGGGCGTCACGCTCACCTCGGCCCCGAAATGGGCGAGCATCTTCTCCGTGTGGTCGCGCGACGCTTCCTTTTCGATGACGGTCGTCACGCCGCGCGCGTTCAGGCCAGCAAGCAGGACCGCGGACTTGATCTGCGCCGAGGCGACCGGCGTGCGGTAGAGGATCGGGGCGGGATCGCGCGCGCCTTTCAGCGTGATCGGGCAGCGCCCGCCCTCGGCCGCCGAGAGAACCTGAGCGCCCATGAGCCGCAGGGGCTCGAGGATGCGGTTCATCGGGCGCTTTCGGAGCGACGCGTCGCCGTCGAAGGTCGCCGTCACCCCATGGCCGCCGACGACGCCCATCATCAGCCGCGAGCCCGTTCCCGCATTGCCGAAATCGAGCGCGCCGCCCGGCGACACGAGCGCGCCGAGACCCGGGCCCCGAACCCGCCAGCGTCCCGGCCCGAGGCGCTCGACCGCGGCGCCAAGCGCCGCGCAGGCCTGGCCGGTGCGCATGACGTCGTCGCCCTCGAGCAGGCCCTCGATCGTCGTCTCGCCACGCGCCAGAAGCCCGAAGATGAAGGCCCGGTGCGACACCGATTTGTCGCCGGGCGGCCGGAAACGGCCGTTGAGGGCAGGGCTCGGCATGGCGCGCAACGGCGCCGCAGCGGAAGGGGAGGACGGGGCGGACACGCGCGAAGCCTCGATGACAAGGAGACGGCCGGGGCCGCTCGCGCGGCGCTCGCTCGTAGCATCGAAACGCCGGCCCCGTCGAGGGAACCGCAGGCGCATTGACAGGGTTCATCGACCTGTCTAACGGGTGCCTCCCGCACCCAGTTCGTATCACAGGAACCGATCGCCGTGGCCAAACCCGAGCTCGGAGCCAAGCGCCAGTGCCAGGCGTGCGGCGCCAAATTTTTCGACCTCAACAAGGATCCGGTCGTCTGCCCGAAGTGCGGGACGGTTTTCCTTGGCGCGCCGCGTGTTCGCGTCGCCGCAAAGGAAGACGAAGAAGAGACGGAAACCGTCGCCCCGGGCGGCGTCGAGGTGGTGTCGCTCGACGAAGTCGAGGCCAGCGAAGAAAAGGCGGCCGAGACGACGGCCGAGGACATCGACGTCGAGGACGACGCCGCCGAGGGCGAGGACACCTTCCTCGAGGAGGAGGAAGAGGACGAGGACGACGTCAGCAACCTGATCGACGGCGACATCGCGCCCGACGAGGAGGGGTGACGGCGCTTTTGCGGGGGCGGACCGCGCCCGCGAGGCCTTGCAGATTTTGCGCTTAAAAAGGCTTGTCGCCGAAGAAGGTTTGCGGCTATACCGCGCGCCTGACGCGAAACGAGGCTTCGCCCCAAACGAAGCCGACGCGATGGAAATGGGGCCATAGCTCAGTTGGGAGAGCGCTTCAATGGCATTGAAGAGGTCGTCGGTTCGAATTCCGTCTGGCTCCACCAACTTTAATTTATACGTCAATGCTTTAGCCAACGTCGATGTGCGCTGCTCGAGTAGCGGCTCCGCTCAGACGCGACATTGACGCTTGTCGGCGCTTCCCAAAGCCAGGGTGCGTTTGTTTGGGCCGCTTTCCGCCTCCGATAGCACGCCCTCCCCGGAAGGAAGGCGCATTCTTGAGGTTACGTTTTCCGGGACCCGCATCTCGATCTTCCGCTTGAAGGACGCCCATCGCGCGTTTCGACGTGGCGATGAGAAGACACCGCAGGCGCCGTCAGTCACGCCGGGCGGCCGTCGGCGAGCCGCGACGTCCACAGCGATCAGGAAACATTTGCGCGGCTCGCGAGTTGGAACGCGTCGGGCTTGCCGCGCGTCCCGGGAGTCGCACCGCGAGCGCTTGTGTCGGAGAAGCGAAGGCGTCGCCGCTCCGACCAACACAATCGTATCGGCGATACCATCGTCCGATAGCCTGGCTGTGAACTTGCGGAGAACTTCTGCCAGGCGGTCCGCTCGATCGATCAGGGAGGGGACGCAGGCTTGGCCATCGGTAATGACGTCCCATCGCACCCGGAGCGAATTTGTGAACGAGCTTTTCCACCCTTGGCGCCGGAACGCAGAGTCGGCGGCGGCGCCGCCTCCGGCGCTCGATACGGGCGCATCGCTGGGCGCGCGCCTTCAGCGCGTGCGCAAACTGTCGCTGTCGCTCGTTCATGGTCTTTCCGACGCGGACGCCAGCGTTCAATCGATGGCCGACGCATCGCCGAGCAAATGGCATCTCGCGCACACGACCTGGTTTTTCGAGACCTTCGTTTTGCGCGACTTCGTGCGAGACTACCGCCCCTTCGATGAGCGGTTCGCTTTCCTGTACAACAGCTACTACGAAGCCGAAGGCGACCGCATCGCGCGTCCGTCGCGCGGACTGCTCACCCGGCCCTCGCTCGATGAGATCCGCGCGTACCGAAGGCATGTCGACGACGCCCTGATTCAGGCGCTCGACGATCTTCCGGCGCCAGCGCTCGAACTGGTCATGCTCGGGTGCCATCATGAGCAGCAGCACCAGGAGCTGCTTCTTACCGATCTGCTTCACCTGTTCGCTCAGAACCCCTTGCTGCCGGCGGCCTGGCCGCCCCTCGACCGCTGCAGCGGCGCAGGAACCGGCGAGCTTCGCTGGATCGAGGGGCGCGAAGGTCGGGTCGACATCGGCCACGGCGGCTCCGGATTTGCGTATGACTGCGAGGGCCCGCGCCACGCGGTCTGGCTCGCGCCGCACGCGCTTGCCGACCGGCTGACGACCAATGGCGAATGGCGCGAATTTGTCGAGGACGGCGGCTATGGCGCCGCGGGCCTTTGGCTGTCCGACGGCTGGGCCTGGTTGCGCCAGAACGGGATCGAGGCGCCCCTGTACTGGCTCCGCGATCCAAGCGGCGAATGGTCGAGCGAATTCGGGCTGGACGGGCGTCTGCCGATCGATCCCGCAAGCCCGGTGCGGCACATCAGCTACTACGAGGCGGACGCCTTCGCCCGTTGGTCGGGCGCGCGGTTGCCGATCGAGGCGGAGTGGGAAAGCGCCGCGGAAAGCCTCGGCGCCGAAGACGGCGCGTTCCTGGACGAGGCTGGCGCGGTTCATCCCGCCCCCGCGCTTCCGGCGGACGGAGTTCGTCAACTGTTCGGCGATCTGTGGGAATGGACGGGATCCGCATATCTCCCCTACCCGGGATTCCGCGCCGCGCCGGGGGCGGTCGGCGAATACAACGGCAAATTCATGTCGAGCCAGTTCGTGCTCAGAGGCGGAAGCTGCGCCACGCCGCGAGGACACGTGCGAGCGAGCTACCGCAACTTTTTCTATCCGCACCAGCGCTGGCAGTTCACCGGCGTTCGCCTCGCAAAGGACATCTGATGCTGCTCTCCCTGAACGAACGGGACATGCCGCTCGCCGGAGTTGATCCGGCTTTTCGCACCGACGTGCTGAACGGGCTCGCGGCGAGGCCTCGAACCATACCGCCGCGCTGGTTCTACGACCGCGTCGGCTCCGAGCTCTTCGAAGCGATCACGTCGCTGCCCGAATATTACGTGACGCGGACCGAACGCTCGCTCCTGCGCAACGCCGCGAGCGAGATCGCGCTACTGGCAGGGCCCGGCCGGGCCGTTGTCGAATTCGGGTCGGGCTCCGCCGCCAAAACCCCGATCCTCCTGTCGGCGGTCAGCCCATCGGCCTATGTGCCGATCGATATCTCGGGCGACTTCCTTTGGGAGTCGGCGGAAAGGATTTCGGACCTCTTTCCCGAGGTGCCGCTCTACCCGATCGAGGGCGACTTCACGCGCGCTCTCAGACTGCCGGCGGCGATCAAGGGTCTGCCGCGCCTCGGCTTCTTTCCCGGTTCGACGATCGGGAATTTATTGGTTCCCGAAGCAGTGGATCTCCTGCGAACGATGGCGGCGAACTCTCGGCGACGATTCTGCGTTGCTGATCGGCATCGATCGTTTGAAGGACCCGAGCATACTGTTGCCAGCCTATGACGATGCGCAGGGCGTCACGGCCGCGTTCAACCTCAACCTGCTGCAACGGATCAATACGGAGCTCGCAGGTACGGCGCCGGTCGACGCTTTCCGCCATGTCGCGCGATGGAATGACGCCGAGGCGCGCATTGAAATGCATCTCGAGGCAGCGCGCGACGTCCATTTCGAGGTCGACGGCCGCTCCTTTTCGATGGTGCGGGGCGAGACGATCCATACCGAGAACAGCCTGAAGTACGGCCCGCGGGATGCGTTCGTGCTGTTGCGCGCCGGCGGCTGGGCGCCGGTCGCCGAGTGGACCGATCAGGAGCAGTTCTTCTCGCTGATCTTCGCAACGAAAGGACCTGGCCCTTCGAGTTGCCGCGCCCGGTGAAGCGGAGCGATGGCGGCGCGCTCGGCGCGCCTATTTCATCGCGCCAAGGGTCAGCGCATCGAGGCTGTAGGGCCCTGCGCCCGCCGAGACGACCAGGATCAACATGAACGCGTAGAGCGTCTCCGGCAGATAGAGCCAGTCGTCGAGCCGTTCGGCTTCATCGATCGGCTTGTAGACCTTGATCTTCTGCCGCCCCGACGTCGCCATCGCGACGACAATGATGACGAGCAGACCGAGTGCTGCGAGCGGAGCGATGAGCCCGACAAGGACAGCGCCGCCGCCTGCGAACTCGACCGACGGCACCCACCATTGATTGAAGCCGACCGCCGGAACGCCGAGCGCCTTGAGCTCATCCGTGATCGCTCTGTGGCGATCTGCGTTGAACAGCTTTTTGTATCCCGACAGCATGAAGAACGCCCCCACCGCGATCCGGTTCACGGTCATCGCGAGGCTGGTCCAGCCGACCCCCAGGAACAAGAGATCGATCGCCGCCGATCTCATGCGACGCCTCCGGTCATGGCGAGAGCAGCCCGTAAGCCGCGTCGATCGAATATCTCCCTGCGCCGGCGACGGTGAGCAGCAGGAAGCCTCCCATGATACAGAGATTCTTGTAGAAGGCCTCCATGCTCTCAACTCGCTTCCCGGCCGGAAGCGTCCAGTATCGATGCTCGATCAGCGAGGTTCCGAGGGTGTAGAGGAACATCAGGATGGCCGAGAAGCGCGTGAACGCTCCGAGAGCGACCGCGAATGCGACGGGAAGCTCCATGAAGATCGCGATGGTGCTCGCCAGAACCGGCGTCGGCAGGCCGTCGTGCGCCATCTGACTGACCGTGCCCGAGATGTCCTCCAGCTTTCTGACGCCGAAGACCAGAAACAACGCCGCGAGAAAGACCCGCGCCGCGAGGATGATCCAATTGTCGAGGTCGTTTGTCATCATGCGACGGTCGTTCCCGCCTCTCGTGTCGCTATCGAATGAACGCCAAAGCCGGGCGCCGGGGAACGCAGTAAGCAGCAGCGTCGGAAGCTGTTTGTCACCGGATCAGAACATCGTGTTGGCGTTGGCGGCCTTCTCCGGGATCGGCTGGATGACATCCCAGTGCTCGACCACCTTGCCGTCGTCGCACCGGTAGATGTCGACGACAGCTTCGCCGCGCGGATCGTCCGAGAGCCCATGCCAATGGCTGTGGAGGATGACGTAGTCCCCGTCCGCGAAGGCGCGCTTGATCTCGCCGTGCGCGTCCGGGCGAGTGGTCATGAGCGCGGCGACGAACTTGCGCAGTCCGTCCTCGCCGTCCTCGATGAGCGGATTGTGCTGGCGATAGACGGCGCCGGCATAGAGACGGAACGCGTCCTCGACCTCGCCTTCGAAAACCGCCTTTTTGTGGAAGGCGACGACGTTGTGCTTGTTCGTGGCGGGCATGGACGTTCCTTTCGGGGTGGAGTTTGGTCGACGCCTTGTCCCCACTGGCCTTGCCGTTGCGTCGTTCAGCCGTACGAAAAGGCCGACTTGCTCTGCCCGACTTCGATGATGTAGCCATCGGGGTCGCGAATGTAGCAGCGCGTCTCGCCGTACTTGTCCTTTGGCTCGGTGAGGAATTCGGCGCCCGGCTGCGCCAAAGTTCGTAACACTCATGAATATCGGCGACGCGGATATTCATGAAACTGTTCACTTTATCGGGGTCGGCTGGGACACTGAGCGTCACCGACGGCTTGTCGGGCGTCGGACCGCCGCCGGGATTGACGATAAGCCAGGTGTTGGCGATCTGAATGTATCCAGGGGCGCCCTGGCTGTTGCCTCTGCTGTCAATGCGCCCTCCGAACACCGTCTCGTAGAATCGAAGCGATCGCTCGACGTCGGCGACAGTGAGAAAATGTGCGACGGTAAACCCGTCCTTCGGCGGCATCTCATAGATTTGCTGTCTGACTTGCACAGGGTTCATGGGGTCGCTCCCTTCGAAACAGAACCGCACACATTCAGCGTCCCGCGGCCATTGCGGCGCGCGCCCGGGCTTGCTCGACCTGTCGCGGATCGACGGCCGAAGCAGAGGCGCCCCAGGACTTGCGGATGTAGGTCAGGACCGCGGCGGCCTGATCGTCGCTCAGCTTCCATGCGAACGACGGCATTCCGGGACCTGTCGGCTCGCCGGCCGTCGCAACGCTGCGTGCGCCTTCGATGAGGACCCGAATGAGGCTCGCAGGGTCGCTCGAGCGGACGTTCGGCGATGCGGCCAGCGACGGGAAGAGAAGGGGGACGCCTTTTCCGTCCATGCCGTGACACGCCGAACATGCGTCGGCGTAGATCGCCTCGCCGGCGGCCATCCTCGGATCGGTAGCGGAGAGAGGCGCCGGCGGCGACGGCGCCTGACCGGGCAGGGTCTTGAGGTAAGTCGCGATGGCCGTGAGGTCGGCGTCGGTCATCTGCGAGCTCGACAGCGTGACTTCTTCGCCCATGATGCCGGCAGCCGCCGACGCCGCGTTGTGGCCGGTCTTCAGATAGGCGACGATATCGGGGACGCTCCAGTGGCCTAGACCGCGCTCGTCGTCGTCAGTGATGTTGGGCGCGAACCATCCCTGCAGCGCGTCGCCCTGAAGAGCGCGCGAGCGATCGTCGCCGCCAAGCGTCGTCTTGGGGGTGTGGCAGGCGCCGCAATGCCCGAGGGCTTCGACAAGATAGGCGCCGCGATTCCATGCCGCGGGTTTCTCCGGGTCCGGCTGGAATTCGCCTTGTCTGAAATAAAGCTTGTTCCAGGCCGCCATTCCCTCGCGGACGTCGAAGGGAAAAGGCAGTTTGTTGGAGACGACAGGGTTTTGAACCGGCTTGATCGTGTTGAAATATGCCCGAAGAGCGAGCGCGTCGCTCTCGGTCAGCTTGGCGTAATAGGGATAGGGCATCGCGGGGTAGAGCAGCTTCCCGTCATGCCCCTTGCCCTCGCGCAGCGCCAGAACGAAGGCGCCGTCGCTCCAGGCGCCGATCCCTGTTTCGGGATCGGGGGTTATGTTGGCCCCGACCACGACGCCGAACGGTGTTTCGATTGGCCGGCCGCCCGCGAAAGGCTGGCCCGAGTCTGGCGCGGTGTGACAGCTCGCGCAGTCGCCCGCGACGGCGAGATAGCGCCCTCTGTCGATCTGGTCGAAATTCTGCGGGTCGAGACTTGTTCCGACCTTGTCCGTCTGGGCGCGGGCGCCCACGACAGCGCTCGTCGCGACGACGAAGGCGGCGATCGCGGCGCCCGCGATCCGGCGCGCGGGTCGCTCACGCATGGACGAGTGGTCCCGGGTTCTTGAGATACTGGGTCCGGATCGCCTCGGCCGACCAATAGGCAAGCGCCGCGACCGTGCCGGTCGGATTGTAGCCGGAGTTTTGCGGAAAGGCGCTCGCGCCCATCACGAAGAGATTGGGAACGTCCCAGCTTTGCAGATAGCGGTTCAGGGCGCTCGTTGACGGATCGGTTCCCATGATCGCGCCGCCGCACAGGTGCGTCGTCTGGTACTGCGTGACGTCGTAGGGTCCTTTTCGAACCTGCTTGGCGATCTCCCTCGCCCCCATCGCCTTGACGATCTCGGCGAATTTGTCGGTGAGATAGGCGGTCTGCTTCAGCTCATTGTCGTGGAAGTCGATCGTGATCCTGACCAGCGGACGGCCGAACCGGTCCCTGTAGAGCGGGTCCAGGTCGAGATAGACGTCGCGATAGGCGTAGAAGCTGCCGTGCACGCCGGTGCCCGGCGTCACCGTGCTCAGATAATTGTCGCGCACCGCGCTTTTCCATTTGGCGCCCCATTGCGGCGTGCCCGGCGGGACCGGCGTCGATTGAATTGGGCCGCCCGTTTGTTTGCACCTGACCCATGTATCCGCCGCCGACGAAGCCGAGCGGGCCATGGTCGAAATTGTCGCCATTGAATTCGTCGATGCACATGCCGATCGAGCCGGAGGCGATGAACGGATTGAAGTTGAACTTGTCCTTGTCGAAGAACCCGTTGACGCTCGAGACCGTCTGGTGCGTGAAGTTGCGGCCGATCACCCCCTGATTGGCCGCCGGATCGTACGGCTTGCCGATTCCCGACATCATGAGGAGCTGGACGTTGAAGATCGTGTAGGCGGCGAGGATGACGAGGTCGGCCGGCTGCTCCCACTCTTCGCCGCTTGTATCGACGAAGGTCACTCCGGTCGCCTTCTTGCCCGCGCCGTCGAGATTGATGCGCGTCACTTCGCATTCCGTGCGGCAGGCGAAGTTCGATTTCCTCGCCAGGACGGGAAGGAGGGTCGTCTGCGGCGAGGCCTTCGAATAATTGCCGCAGCCGAACCATTCGCAAAAGCCGCAGTAGGTGCAGGGCCCAAGCCGGACGCCGAGCGGGTTCACATAGGCCTGCGACAGATTGCCGGACGGCTGCGGAAAGGGCTTGTAGCCGAGTTCGCGCGCCGCCTTGGCGAACAGCGTGTGGCTGAACGGCTGGTCCTGCGGAGGCGTGGGATAGGGCCGTGAGCGCGGCCCCTCGAACGGATTGCCGCCCTCGAGAATTTGCCCTCTCAGGTTTCCCGCCGCGCCCGACGTTCCGCACAGATACTCGAACCGGTCGTAGTGCGGCTCGAGCTCGTCGTAGGTGACGCCATAGTCCTGGATCGTCATATCGTCGGGGAGGAACTTCGCGCCGTATCTTTCCGTCAGATGCGTCTTGAGAACGAAATCGGAGGGCAGGAAGCGAAATGTCTCCGCGTTCCAGTGGAGGCCGCCGCCCCCGACTCCGGTCATCGGCATGAAGGCGCCCCAGTCGCGCACCGGCAGCGCCTGCTCGCTCATCTTGTTGCGGAAGGTGAAGGTGAGCTGCTCGGGCTGCAGGAAAAGCTCATGCCGGAAGCGATAGCGCAGTTCGTCCTGACAGTAGGTCGTCGGGAAGTCCGTCGGCGCGTCGCGCCACGGTCCGCGCTCGACGGCGATGACGTCGAGACCGTCGTCGGTCAACTCGTTGGCGAGGATCGAACCCGTCCAGCCGAGGCCGATGATCGCCACGTCCTTCTTGGGCAGCTTCTGCGGCATGGCTCGACCTCAGGTCTTGCGGGCATTCCAGTCCGCCCGTCCCTCGATGCTGACGGGCGGACGGGGATAGCGCTCGTTGTAACGATGGACCCAGTCGCGGTAGTCGTAGCGGGCGCCCGGAAAACCGATCATGCGCCACGAGCACATGTCGCGATTGCCGCCGTAGATCGGATCGGCGAAAAACCCTTCGCGCGTGTTGGTCAGCAAAAGCTCGAAGAACGCCCGCCCGTCGACGCCGTCGAGATGCGCCGCGCCGCTCTCGAGGCCGTCGACGACGGCGTCCTTGTCGGGGTCCGCGAGCGAAGCGAACGCGCCGCCCTTCTCCTTCTTGCAATACTGGTCGAGAGCCGCCAGCGCCTTGCGATAGCGCGTCGCCGGACCGTCTTCGTCTTGCGGACCCTGCTGCTTGGTTCCCTTGATGAACGGCGGACTGACATAGAGGCCGGCCCGACGGCCAAAGGGGCCGGCCAGTTGCCGGTCGATGAACACCGCGCAGCCCGCGTCCTTGCCGCCGGCTGTGTCGGGATCGGGCGGGATCAAACGGTCGACCAGCGCCTCGACTGTCGCGCCCTCTGCGGGGTCGAAGAAGATCCACGGTCCCTTGACGAATGGCGCGGGGGGCGATCCGGCCTCCGGGCGCCACGGCAGCAATTGCGCGCGACCGCGGGAGGCTCCGACGATGAGCAGCAGCGCCGCATTTCCAAGCAACTCGCGCCGGTGAAGTCTCAAGGCTGGCCCTCTCGGGAAAGCGAACCGGTGGGACGTTGATTGGAAGCGCGACGCAGGTCCATTGTACGATGATGTCGGCGATACCTAGGTATTGCTTCTTGCGCCTTCGGGACGGGCGGCGGCTCTCGCGCCGGTCCAGAACCATCGTTGCGGCGACACCATCGCATACTGGCGACGGCCGCCTTCTTTCAATATTTCCAGAGGCTGCGAACGAAGCTGGTCCTGCCGTCAGAGCGTGTCGCCAGCGCGAGCGTCCGACGTCGTCGAGGCTGACACCATGGCGCGATTATTGTCCGTAAATGTCGGGCTGCCCCGCGACGTCGAATGGCGGGGCATGACGGTGCATACCGGCATCTGGAAATCGTCTGTCGAGGGACGCCGGCGTGTCCGCGGGTTGAACATCGACGGAGACGGTCAGGGCGACCTCTCCGGGCACGGAGGTCCGCACCGCGCGGTCTACGTGTACCAGATCGAGTCCTATCGCTACTGGCAGGCTGAGCTCAAAAGGACCGGTTTTGTCTACGGCCAGTTCGGCGAGAATTTCACCGTCGACGGCTTGCCCGACGATACCGTCTGCATCGGCGATCGTTACCAGGTCGGCGGCGCCCTGTTGGAGGTCTCGGCCCCGAGGGTCACCTGCTATCGCGTCGGCATCCGTATGGACGAGCCGCGCATGCCGGCGCTTCTGACCTCGAGCGGCCGGCCCGGGTTCTACTTCCGCGTCCTCGAGGAGGGCGACGTCGGGGCTGGCGACGAGATCGCCAAGGTCGCGGACGGCGACGGCGCCATGACGGTCGCCGAGATCAACGCGCTCCTCTATTCGCCCCCGCATCCGCGCGACCGGCTGGAGCGCGCCTCGCGGATCGCGGCGCTCTCGCCGGGGTGGCGGGCGTCCTTCCGCGCCCTGCTCGACAGCCCGTCGGATGGCAATGCGGGGCTTGCGCCGGCGGCGGCCGCACACGCCGCGGCGCCGGGATTCCGGTCGCTGAAGGTGACGGCGACAAGTCGGGAGTCCGCCGACGTCGTGTCGCTGACGCTTCAAGATCCGGCGGCCGGACCGTTGCCGGAAGCGCTGCCTGGCCAATATGTCGTGCTGCGCCTTCGACCGGCCGCAGGCCGCGCGCCGCTCTTCCGCAGCTATTCGCTCTCCGGGCCGGTCTCGCCGGATCGCTATCGGGTCAGCGTGAAGATCGAGCCGAACGGCGCGGGCGGCGAATATGTGAACCACGTGCGGGTCAACGACGGTCTCGACGTCAGCGCGCCGCGCGGCACGTTCATCCTGCAGTCGGGCGAGGGTCCTGTCGCGCTCATCAGCGCAGGTATCGGCGTGACGCCGATCCTTGCGATACTCTACGCAATTTCAGCGGCGTCTCCGACGCGCCCGGTGCTATGGCTGCACGCCGCCCGCGATGGAAGCCACTTTCCGTTCGCCGCCGAGGTTCGGCGTCTGGTCTCGGGTCTTCAGCATGGCGCGAGCTATGTTTGCTTCAGCCGGCCTTCCGCCGCCGACAGGATTGGAACAGACTTCGACGCGGCAGGCCACATCTCGCGGGCGACGTTCGACACGGTCGGCCTGACGCCTGAGGCCGACGTCTATCTGTGCGGGCCGACCCGCTTCATGGCGGACATGAAGGCGGCGCTGACGGAGCATGGCGTCAAGCCTGACTGTGTGCGCACGGAGATCTTCGACGGCGGAGAGTCGTTGACGCCCGGCGTGATCGGCGCTTCGGCAAGGAGCCCGCATCGACCCAAGAATGACCCGGAGACCGGCGCCCTCGTCTCGTTCGCGCGCAGCGGCGTCGCGGCGCGCTGGAATCCGTCCACCTATCAGAGCGTGCTCGAATTGGCCGAGGCGTGCGACATTCCCGTCCGCTGGTCGTGCCGGACGGGCGTCTGCCACACCTGCGAGAGCGGTCTTGTCTCGGGAAGCGTCGTCTATCAACCCGAGCCGCTCGACATGCCCGCGACCGGCAATCTCCTCATCTGCTGCGCGCGTCCGGACGGCGACGTCGTCGTCGGTCTCTAGTCGGATGGTCCGCGACTACTTCGCCTGGACCGGCGTCTCGTCGATCGACGGGAGCGGGACAGAAAACGAGAAACTGGCCCCCGGCCCGTCGTTGGCTTCGGCCCAGATGCGCCCGCCATGACGCTCGATGATCGAGCGGCTGACGGAGAGGCCGATGCCCATTCCCTCGCTCTTTGTCGTGAAGAACGCGTCAAACAGGCGCTGCGGATCTTCTCCATCGAGGCCTATGCCGACATCCCTTACGGTTACGCACAACGCGTCGCCAGCGCTCCGCTCGACGCGGACCAGCATGTGTCGCGAACGATCGTCGATGGCGCCCATCGCATCCGAGGCGTTGTGGATGAGATTCAGGATGACCTCCTGAAGCTGGACGCGATCGCCAATGACTTTGGGCAGGTGGTCCGCGAACTCAGTCCGCAGAATCACTCCGTTCGCCTGAAGCCGGCTTCGAGAGAGGGCGATCACTTCTTGCACCGCTTCATTCAGATCGACCGGCTCCAGCTCGAGCCGATGGTTGCCGAACAGGGCGCGCAGCCGCCGGATGACCTCTGACGCCCGGTTGCCGTCGCGAATGGTGCGCCGCGCGGTCTCGCGGGCGCCCTCGACGTTCGGCGGACTTGCCGCCAGCATTCTGAGGCACGTGCTCGCGTTGGTGAGGATGCCGGACAGCGGTTGATTGACCTCGTGAGCGATCGACGCGGTCAATTGCGCCACGGTCATCAAACGCGCCATTTGCGCGAGCTTGGCCTGCGTATTGCGAAGGTCCTCCTCGCTACGGCTCCGCCCCTCCTCGGCGCGTTTCCGTTCGGCGACTTCGTTCCTCAGCTCTTCGTTGGCCGTTGCGAGTTCCGTGGTTCGCAAAGCGACCTCGACATCGAGCCGAATTCGCGATCTGCGTCTGCTCGCTGAGCGAGCGCGACTTTTGCAACTCGATCGCCGCCTGATTCACGGCGACCGTCAGAACGAGTCGCTCGGTTTGCCGCGGGAAATCCGATCGCCGGGAACCGGCCGCGATCAGGCCGCCGTCGCCGTGCAGCGACAGCCGCAGAGGCGCAATCGACATGTCAGCGCCTCCGATGGGAATCCGGATGAGGGGCGACCATTTCTCAGGGTCGCGGCCTAGTCTGGCGTCCAGCGCCCCGCCTATCTCGCGCGGGTCGAGCATCGCCTGCGGCGACCCGGCGGTCTCAACCATCTCGAGCGACGCCTCTCCATCCGGGTTTGCCAACCGGACGAAGATGAGGTCCAGGTCGAGCATCCGCATGAGCGCGTCGACAAGATCCCTGACGACCCGGTCAGGCTCGGCGCCAGCCCACATCGCGGGAAGAGCGAGCACGCCGACGAGATCGTTGATGCAGCGCCGCAGACGCCGGATTTCGTCAGAGGGCTGCTCGAGCAACCTCTCCACCTCAGGCCGGCCCGGAAGTTACCGAAGCGCGTCTCCGTCGCCGTTCGCGAAGCTCGGGCAGAAGCTCCTCCGGCGGGACGAAGAACGGGTTTTTGAAGAGGACGCCGCCGACGATCACCATCGGGTGCGTGCGCATGATGTCGATGACGTCGTCTCCCCTGAATTTCGACAGACGATAGGCGCAGATGACCGCGTCCTCGTGGCGGCTCCAGACCTCGTTGACGCGCGCCTCGAACTCGACGACGTCGTCGACGTGCGATCGACCTTCGACGACCCAATCCATGCGGCAGACGATGCGGCTGAGCGGGAAAGCTCCGTTGGCGTTGCCGCTCGCAATTCGCTCGAACGCCTCGAGCATCCGATCCTGGTCGAAGCCGCCGTCTCGAAGATATGTTTCCGTATTGGTCTTGAGTTCGAACTGCCCGGTTCGCTCCGCAGCCGCCAGATCAATTCCCGCCGCCGTCAGGTGTCGGCAGTGGTCGGCGCATTGCTCCGGATTTACGACATGGACGGCTTTCTCGCCGCGCTCGAACCCGTCCTTTATGAAGGGCAGGAGGACGCGGTACTCCTCCTCGTCGCTGTTGAAGAATGCGCAGACGTGACGCACCTGATCGAGCTGGGAGCCCGCGAAGCGGATCGGCGCGCTCGTTTTCATGGGCGAACTCCGTTGGGTGCGTTGCGTGCGTGCAAACCAGCGCCGCCGAGGCCAGCGCATTTTCTCAAAATTCCAAGCGAAGCATTCAGCGATAACGTGGCGCGCGGCGGTCGTCACTCAAATAGCCAGAGGGGCTTAGGCTATGCGTTCGTCGGCCCTGTCAGCTTTGCGAAAACTCGAGGCGAAGCCTTGCATTCATTCTCACGAGATCTGGAACGGACCGGGCTTTCATTTTCTCCATGACCCGACCTCGATGCGCTTTCACGGTGATCTCGCTGATGCCGAGATCGCCGCCGATCTGCTTGTTGAGACGGCCGCCCACCACCCCCGCCATGACTTCTCGCTCGCGAGGCGTCAGGGCGCCGTAATCGTCCCGAAGCGCCTGCAATTTCGCCTCCTCGTGCAAGGCGGCGCGGCTTCGATCGATGGCGGTCCTCACCGAGTCGAGAAGGGATTTCTCGTCGATCGGCTTGGTCAGGAATTCAAGCGCGCCGGCTTTTATCGCCTGGACGGAAGACGGAATATCGCCGTAGCCGGTGATGAAGATGATTGGCATATCGGTCCGGTCGACGACGATCTGCTTCTGCAGATCGAGGCCGTTCAGATCCGGCAACGAAAGGTCGAGGATCAGACAACACGGCGCTCGAGCGCGCGGACGCGTGAGAAACTCGGTCGCCGAGGTGAAGGTTTCCGCCCGCCAATTTTCGGTGCGAAGCAACAACTCCAACAATTCTCAAATCGACACGTCGTCGTCGACAATGAACACAACCGGCGTGTCCTGCGACATGAGTGAATGCCGTCCGGGAAAGGTCGGCGGATGAGTTAGGGTCCCAAGGTGGCGACAGCGTGGCGTTTGTGCGGCCCTATCCAAGCGCTGCGTCAAGCGCTTCACGCAGAGCGACGTCGCTAAATGGCTTGAACAGGCAATCGACAGCTCCGAGTGAAAGCATCCGGGACCGCACGCTCTCATCGGGCAGAGCGGTGATGTAAACGATCGGGACCTCTCGCCCGCGACGCCTCAACTCGCGATGAAGATCGGGACCCGACATCCCCGGCATTGCGATGTCGAGGATGATGCATCTGAGCGCGCCGATGTCCCTGGAAGCCAGGAATTCCTTGGCGGACGAGAACGCCTTCGAGTCGAAGCCGAATTCCGTGAGCAGGTCGGGCAAGGATTCTCGAATGAACTCGTCATCGTCGACGATCGCCACGACCGGACGCATCGCTGCGCCGGATGATGAAGGCGCCCTCACTTTGATCCGCCAGCCATTCGTCTAAACCTTTGAGCGTCTGAAGGATCGCCGGCGCCGGTCTCACTCGGCGCATTCGCCGAAGCGCAAACGAAAATGCTTCGCGCCCAGTTCTTCATCGACTCCCCGACCTTTGCGCACGCATCCTTTGACCATCGAACGGCGGACGGGCGATCCGTTTCTCATATCGCGTCCCGTGGCCGCGAAGAACGCGTCAATAAGCCGCTCTCCACCGGTACGTGACGCGGCGCCGCTGGATCACGTTCCTGCGGACCGCGGACCTCAAGGCCGGCCGAATTTGTTCTCTCTCCGCAAGCGTGGAAATGTCAGTAGTTCTTAGGTATCGGGAGATACTGCGTCGCTTCGTATTTGCGCCCGCCGCCACGCGTCCTGCGAAGCATTGGAGATACGAAGGTATCGGGGACACCATCGTGCAATAGAGTTGCTCTTCGATAGTTGGTCTTGTTGCTCCCGAAATTGAGGCGCCTGACGACGGCGTCGCATCGAGGGAGATGGACGCCAGTGTTCTCATTGTCTTCCCCAACCCGCCGGGACGTCATCGCGGCCGCGGCTGCGGCTGGCGCCTCCGGGATTCTCGCCGCACCCACGCCAGCGGCGGAAACTGCGGCCAGGGGCGAGTCTGTTCGTCCCTTCCAGTTCAATGCCTCGGATGAGGCGTTGACAGATCTGCGGCAGCGGATCGCCGCGACACGTTGGCCTTCGCGGGAATTGGTGACGGACGCGTCGCAGGGCGTTCAGCTCGAGACGACGCAGGCGCTCGCGCGCTACTGGCTGAGCGACTACGACTGGCGGAAGGTCGAGGCGAGGCTTAACGCCCTGCCGCAATTCACGACCACCATCGATGGGCTCGACATTCATTTCATCCATGTCCGTTCGCCGCACCCGAACGCCCTGCCGGTTATCGTGACGCATGGCTGGCCTGGATCGATCATCGAGCAGCTGAAGATCATCGATCCGCTGACCAATCCGACCGCGCGCGGCGGGAGCGCGTCAGACGCGTTCGACATCGTGATCCCCTCGTTGCCGGGCCACGGCTTCTCGGAGAAGCCGACCGAGCTCGGCTGGGATCCCATTCGCATCGCACGCGCCTGGATCGTGCTGATGAGGCGCCTCGGCTATGCGCGCTACGTGGCGCAAGGCGGAGATTGGGGCAACGCCGTCACCGAGCAGATGGCGCTGCAGCTCCCTCCGGAACTCATCGCCATCCACACGAACATGCCGGCGACGATTCCAGACAACATCGCCACGGCGCTGACCGCGGGCGGCGCGGCGCCGTCGGGCCTGTCGGCCGACGAGCTTTACGCGTACGATCAACTCGATTTCTTCTACAAGCACGGCGTCGCCTACGCCCAGGAGATGGGCGCCCGGCCACAGACCCTGTACGGAATCGAAGACTCGCCGGTCGGCCTCGCCGCCTGGATGCTGGACCACGACGCCCGAAGCTATGCGCTCATCGCGCGGACCTTCGCCGGTCAGACCGAGGGCCTGACGCGAGACGACATTCTGGAAAATGTCACTCTCTACTGGCTGACGAAAACCGCAGTCTCGTCGGCCCGGCTCTATTGGGAGAGCAAGCTGCCGTTCTTCGCTCCGAAGGGAGTCGCGCTGCCCGTCGCGGTCAGCGCCTTTCCGGACGAGATCTATACGGCCCCACGCAGCTGGACGGAGAAGGCCTACCCCAAGCTGATCTACTACAACCGGCTCCCCAAGGGCGGCCACTTCGCAGCCTGGGAACAACCGCAGATCTTCGCCGAAGAGCTGCGAGCGGCGTTCAGGCCGTTGCGCCAACCGACGTGAGGAGATCGGCGCGTCGCCGGTTGGCTCGCGCATGACGGTCGCGAATGTGGCTCCAGCAAAAGCGAGCGCGGCGCCGTCGTTCTTTGATTCAGCAACTGCCGAAAGGAGGACGTCATGAAAGTGCTCATGGTGATCACGTCTCACGACCAGCTCGGAAACACCGGGCGAAAGACCGGCTTCTGGCTCGAGGAGCTGGCCGCTCCCTACTTCGTCTTCAAGGACGCGGGCGTCGAGATCACCCTCGCCTCGCCAAAAGGCGGCCAGCCGCCGCTCGATCCCAAGAGCAACGAACCGGCAAACCGCACGGAGCTCACCGTCCGTTTCGAGAAGGACGCCGCGGCGAACGCGCAGCTAGCCAAGAACTCTCCGCCTCGACAGCGTGAGGCAGGAGGACTTCGACACCCTCTTCTATCCGGGCGGTCATGGCCCGATGTGGGATCTCGCGGAAGACAAGAACTCCGTGAAGCTGATCGAGTCCTTTATCGCCGCCGGCAAAACGATCGGCATCGTCTGCCATTCCACCGGCGCGCTGCGGCACGTGAAGGCGCCGGACGGCAAACCGCTCGTTCAGGGCAAGGAAGTCACCGGGTTCACCAACGGCGAGGAAGAATACATGGGCCTGACCAAGGTCGTGCCCTTCCTTGTCGAGGATGAGATGCTAAGGCTTGGCGCCATCTTCTCCAAGACGGCGGACTTCACGTCTCATACCGTCAAGGACGGCCTGCTGATCACCGGCCAGAATCCGCATTCCTCGGGCCCGGCCGCCCAACGGCTGATGGCGGCCGTGAGGGACGCTACGCCGGCCGCCGCCGCCTAAGCGCCGTTGCCAGTGCAGAGGCATCCGTTCAGCGACCGGGGATAATCGACTTCGCCCGGTCGCGAATGACGGTCGCAGACGTGGAGGCGCTCATGGATGGGACGTCGCAAGAGGCGCAGATTCGGCTCACGCACGTATCGAACGCCTACGGAAGGATCACCATCGACAACCCGCCGCTCAATGTCATGGGCCCGCAGATGGTTCGCGAGTTTCGCGGCGTCCTGGCCGAACTCGAGGCTGACCAGCAGATCAAGGTGCTGGTCTTTGAAAGCGCGGTCGAGGGATTCTTTCTGAACCACAGCGATTTTCATGCCGACATGAAGGACCTCACCAGCCTGCCGCAAGGACCGACAGGCCTGGAGGCGTGGCCGGACATTCTCGTGCGCCTCACGCGCCTGCCCGTCGTGTCGATCGCGTTGATCCGGGGACGTGCGACCGGGAATGGAAGCGAGCTCTCGCTTGCCTGCGACATGAGTTTCGTGAGCCGCGAGAAGGCCCGTCTCTCGCAATGGGAAGTGGGCGTCGGCCTCGTCGCCGGCGGAGGGCCGATGGCGCGCCTGCCGAGGAACATCGGCAGACAGAGAGCGCTCGAGATCCTTCTGAGCTCCGACGACATCGGCGGCGACCTGGCCGAGGCTTACGGCTACGTGAACCGATCTTTGCCGGATGCTGAGCTCGACAGCTTCGTCGACGCGTTGGCGACCCGTATCGCCTCGTTCGACAAGTGGGCGATTGCGAACACAAAGCGCCTCGTGAACGCGAGCCTGCCGCCGGATGTCGAGATGGCGGCCGGCTGGGACGCCTGTATGGCTTCGATCGTGCGGCCGGCCGCTCAGCGAAATCTCAAGCTGTTGTTCGAGAAGGGGTTCCATAAGCCAGGAGACGCCGAGGACCGGCTCGGATTTTATCTGGGCCAACTCGCCCGCTGAGGCGCCGCAAGCCGAGCTCGCTTTCACCGAATCGGATGATGAAAGGACGCCGAACATGGATCTGCTTGCGTTCGCGAAGAGGATCGCCGACCGCGTCGAAATGCAGTCGGCGCGCGCCAAAACGCCCGTCGCCGTTTGCGTGATGGATGTCCACGGCAACGTCGTTCTCAAACACCGCATGACCGGAGCGCCGACCTTCTCGATCGAGATTTCGGAGCGGAAAGCCTACACCTCCGCCCTGGTGGGCGTTCGAACCGCGGATCTCTCGCCGCTCGTGCAGCCAGGCAAGGACCTGTTTCCTCTGATGGGTCTTTCCGGAGGCAGGTTTTGCTCCATGGGCGGCGGCGCTCCGCTCACCAGCGAAGGTCAATTGGTCGCCGGCGTCGGCGTCAGCGGCGGAACCGTCGAGCAGGACGTGTCCATCCTTGAATCGGCGCTTCGCGAGGCGATCGCCCCGCCCGCCGCGGTTGCATCCGCAACGCGCTAGTCGCGGGAGGCGCCGCAACGGCGAGCGGGACCGGTTCTCCTGAAGGAGGAACACATGACGACAGCCGACCGACATGAAGAATCGACCGAAATGGCGATCGATATGAGGTTCGAGGTCGTGGTTCTTGCTGTCTCCGATGTCGATCGCGCCAAGCGCTTCTATGGCGGGCTCGGCTGGAGGCTCGACGCAGACTTCAGCGGACCCGACGACTATCGCGTCGTGCAGTTCACGCCTCCCGGGTCGACGTGTTCGATTCAATTCGGGAGGCGACTGACAACCGCGGCGCCCGGCTCGGCGCAGAACCTCTATCTCGTCGTATCGGACATCGTCGCAGCGCGCGCCGCCCTGATCGAGCATGGCGCCGAAGTCAGCACGGTCATCCATCGCGCCGGGCCGGGCGCGCCTGCTCTCCCCGGTCCCGATCCGCAGCGACAGAGCTACTCCTCGTTCGCTTCGTTCAGCGATCCCGACGGCAACAGCTGGCTCCTGCAGGAGGTCACCAGGCGCTTGCCGGGGAGAGTCGACGGCGCCGTGACATTCGCATCCCCGACCGGGCTCGCCGCCGCGCTTCGCCGTGCGGCGTTCGCCCATGGCAAGCATGAGAAGCGGAACGGCGGGCCGGATCCGAACTGGCCCGACTGGTACGCCGACTTCATCGTTCGGGAACAGGCAGGCGAGGAGCTTCCGACATGAGGTCGAAGCCTATTCGGCACGCCGAGGCTCCTGCCTCTGGTTGGACGGAAGTCGATCTTCAACGTCGCCGCCTCTTTGGGGCGGCCGTCATGGCGATCGCGGCGGCGGAGTTTGGCTTGGTCGGATCGGCGCGCGCGCAATCCGGCGCCGGGACGCGAGCCGCCTCGACAAACTCCGGCACAGCGGCCCTCGAGCCGATTAAGCAGATCCACGCCGGCGATCTCGATGTTGGGTACGCGGAGATGGGTCCGCCCGATGGCGCCGCGGTCATTCTCCTCCACGGCTGGCCTTACGACATTCAGAGCTTCGCCGCGGTCGCCCCTATCGTGTCCGCTGCCGGCTACCGGGTAATCGTTCCTTATTTGCGCGGCTACGGGAGCACGCGCTTCCTCTCCGAAGAGACGGCTCGAAACGGCCAGCAGTCGGTGGTCGCGGTTGATCTCATCGCGCTCATGGACGCGCTGAAGATCGACAAGGCGATCCTCGGCGGCTTCGACTGGGGAGCGCGGACCGCCGATATCGTTGCGGCGCTGTGGCCCGAGCGATGCAGGGAACTCGTCTCGGTGAGCGGCTATCTCATCGGCAGCCAGATGGGGGGCGCGGCGCCATTGCCGCCTCAGGCGGAACTTCAGTGGTGGTATCAGTTCTACTTCGCCACCGAGCGCGGCCGGGCCGGCTATGACAAGTACCGGCGCGACTTCTCGAAGCTGATCTGGCGGCTCGCTTCGCCGAAGTGGGACTTCGACGATGCGACGTTCGAGCGCAGCGCCTCGGCGTTCGACAACCCCGACCACGTCGCCGTCGTGATCCACAATTATCGCTGGCGGCTTGGACTCGCGGAGGGCGAAGCCAAATACGACGACCTGGAGAAGCGACTCGCGCAAGCCCCGCTCGTCGGCGCGCCGACGATCACGATGGAGGGCGACGCAAACGGAGCCCCGCATCTCGACGCCTCCGCCTACTCCGGCAAGTTCTCGGGGCCATACGAGCACCGCGTCGTCGCCGGCGGCGTCGGACACAATTTGCCGCAGGAAGCGCCGAAGGCGTTCGCCGAGGCGATCCTCGACGTCGCAAAAGCTTGAGCGATCGGTCAGGCGGATCGTGGGTGAATGGAGACGGTGATGGCTCGAGCGCACCAACCCGGACAGGCGGTCTTCAGGTCCGTTCTGCCCGAAGACATCGACTGGAAACCCTTTGCCGCGTTCCCGCCGCCCGCGCTCCTCGCCGTCGTCGTCGGCGATCCGCGGGAACCTGGGCCCTATACGACGAGAGTGAAAGTCCCGTCAGGCGTGAAGCTTATGCCGCACAAGCATCCCGAGGACCGCATCTATACGGTCATTTCCGGCGTCTTCTATATCGGCCTGGGCGAGCGCTTCGAGGCCGACGGATTGCAAGCCTATCCACCCGGAAGCGTTATCGTCCTTCCCGGCGACACGCCGCACTATCACTGGGCGAAGTCAGGCGAGTATGTCACCCAGATCACGGCGATGGGCCCGCTCGGGATGGACTATCTCGATCCCCGCGACGATCCTCGGACCCCATGACGACGAGCCATTCCGAGGTGACGCCGTTCGGAACGTCCTTCTGAAAACGACCGCTTCGGTGAAGGTTTCGGACGCCGAACCTTCGCGAGGGTTGGGCGTGCGCCTGGGCCGGCGTCGACGCGGCGCTGGCGTCGGAAGGCCATCTGCGCCTAGATTCACCGTCGCCCCGATGATCCTGCGGCTGACTCGGTACGCTGCGCCGGAGGCCCCAGGAGCGTCGCGAAGGGGCGAAGATGGACGGGGCGGCGCAATGCGCGTTTCTGCTACCTTGGCGCTGGCGGCTGCAGGAATGACGCTTGGTTTCGTCCTCGTTCAACGCGCCTCCTTTGGCAGAGGGGAGTTTTGGTTCGAGTACCAGGCTCGCGCGCATTGTCCTTCCGATACCGTTGTTTGGGTCAATACGGGTACCGGCGTTTGCCACTTCACCGGCGTCAGCAGTCACGGGAACACTTACTATCGGTGGACGAGGCTGGGCGTTTACATGTGCGAGGGAAACGCGAAGACCGCCGGCTATCGCCCGGCCCTGGACGAGCGTCATCCCTGAAGTCCCCGCTCCCGGAGGAGATTTCTCGCGCCGACCCGACCTCGAATCGGCGAACGCGGCCGATGTCGGCCCTCGCCTCGACGTCATGTTCGAGGGGTTGAGCCGGCGGCCCGCCCTTTCGTGAAAGATAGAGCCTTGCTCGGCCGAACCGAGCGTTAAGCGCGATTGCAATTGGCTTCTTGACGCATGGGCGCCATGCTGCATGGTTCGGATATGGGCGTTCAGCAATTTCTCGCGCCGCTGCGCAAGGCCCTGATCGTTGTTCTCGCCTTGGCGGCGGGCGCCACGACAATCGCCCTTGTTTCGACCTTTGTCGTTGAGGAACTGCAGGGCAGTCTTGGCCACATAGGTTTTTTCGGCGTCTGGGGCTGGGCGCGCTTCGCGATCGAACATCCTGCGGCTGAGATCTACGATCACGCGGCGCAGCAGGCGTTCTTTCAGTCGCTCGACCCGAACTTTCCTCCGATGCCGTTTCCCTATCCGCCCCTCTACCTGTTGATCATCCGCCCCTTGGGCTGGCTCCCCTATCCGGTGGCCCTCTTGCTGTGGATCGGCGTCACGCTTGTCGCCTATCTCTTCGCCGTTTGCGCTCCCTCCTGGCGCCCCGCGGTCGTGCTCCCCGCCCTGCTTGCGCCGGCGACGGCCTTCAACCTCCTCAGCGGCCAGAACGGCTTCCTGACGGTCGCACTCCTCGTGGGCGGCGTCCGGCTGGCGCCGTCCCGGCCGCTCGCTGGCGGCGTGCTCCTGGGGCTGCTCGCGTACAAGCCTCAGTTCGGCCTGCTCGTGGTGATCGCGCTCGTGGCCGCGAGGTGGTGGCGAACCGCTTTCGCGGCCGCCTTCACTGTCGTCGCAGCCGTGGCGGCGAGCCTTCTTGCGTTCGGTTTCGAGGCCTGGAGGCGATGGGTCACATCGACGCCCGATTTCCTGTCGATCGTGGACTCGTACCGCGGACACCTCGTGCAAATCACGCCGACGCCGTTCGCCAACGCATTGGCGTTCGGCGCCTCCGCGCGCCTCGCTTTGGTGGTCCAGTTGGCCGTCACGGTCCTTGCGGCGGTCGGCGTCTGGTTCGCTTTCAGGGAGGCGGGCGCACGCGGCGGGGAAGGGAGCGCGGGAGCCGATGACAGAGCGGCTGTCCTTGCGACGGCGTCGATCCTGGCCTCGCCTTACGCCTTCGCTCACGACCTGCCGCTTGCCGGAGCGGCGGTGGCCCTGTTTGTCTCCGAACGCTGGAGGACGCTTTCGACCTGGGAGGCGCTGGCGCTTGGCGCGGCGTCGCTCATGCCGGCCTTGCAGTTGCTGGGCCTGACGCCTCCTCTCGGCGCCGTGGGAAACGGCCTCCTGCTGGCGCTTCTCCTGGGCGGCGTCGCGGCGCGGCTTTTGAGCCCTCGCGGCCGCCGCGCTCCCGGTCCGGCTCGCGCCGTCCCGGCGGGCGACAATCGGCATTCTCCCGGGCTCCCCGGCGTCGACCCTCCTGCGTCCGAATCCGAACGCGCCGCGTCACTCCGGGTCGTCGCCGACGCGGACAACGGCGGACGCGTCTAAGGCTCGGGCGGACGCGTCTAAGGCTCGCTTTCGTCAGGCCTCATCGCCGCGCTTGGCCCCCTGTCGATAGGCGGGGCCGCGCCCGCCTCGACGTCTGGCGCTGTGCCGCGCACGGCCGCAGGGACGAGTTCCGCGTCCTGCCCGATCGCAGTCGACGATCGTCCCGCTGCGCCGAAAACGTAAACGTAATGGGCAAGCGTGGCGATGGGCGCTGCCTCGGCAAAAATGACGCAGGCCCGCGGCGGCAAAATCGTGCGCGCCTTGGCGAGCGCTCGATCGGCGGTGGCGACCGCGACAATGGTCGGAAGCACCGCGATCGCCGCCCGGACTGACCGCCGCCGCAAGCATGTCATCGCGATCTCCCTGCCTTGGACTGTCGGCCTGAACGCTCAGCCGCGTGACGGTCGCCGCTTCGGCGCCGCCCCGCTTCGGCCCTCGGCCTCGGCTTGCCCGGTTTCGCCGCGGCGCTCCTTGGCCCTGGTCCGTCGCAGGCGGCGTTCGTTTTCCGCCGGGCTCTGCCGGTTCGAGGCGCCGGCTTCGCTGAGCGCGATCGCGACCGCCTGGCGCGGGTTCTTGACCTTTTTGCCTCCCGCTCCGGTGGTCAGCTCGCCGTGCTTGAACTCGTGCATGACCCGCCCAACCGTCGTCTTCTGGGCCTTCGTTTCGTGTGGCATGGCGTTCCTCGCGAACTTGTCCGTTCAGCAATTTCAACAACGATTGCGCCGCGATCTATGTTCCCCCGCGCGCCATCGCATCGGGCGGGCGGAGGGGAGCGCCGGAACAAAGGCCGGCCGGCTGCGTCTAGCAGGCGACCCCCGAGCCGAGCCCCGTAGCGCTTCTCCGCTAGCGGCCCTCGACGCCTGAACCCGCAAGGAGAGGCCAGTGATGAGCAGACGCGATCTTGTCGGCGTGGCGGGCGTAAGCCTCGCAGCCGCCGCCAGGCCCGCTTTGGCGGACGCCAGCGGGGCAGGTTCGACATCGGGCGAAGAGGCTGCGCCCTCGAAGGCGCCCGTCGATCCGCAAGGCCTCGTCGATCCGAGGGACAAGCATCCGAAGCCGCCCTTTCCCCGCCAGTCCCAGCCGTTTCCGGGGCTTGCGGGGCGCATGCAGCCGCGCCCCGATCATGGCGAGGCGAGCTACGTCGGCTCGGGGCGGCTTGCGGGCCGCAAGGCGCTGATCACCGGCGGCGACTCCGGCATGGGCCGCGGCGCAGCCATCGCGTTCGCCCGCGAAGGCGCAGACGTCGCGATCAACCACCTGCCTGAAGAAGCCCCCGACGCGCGCGAGGTCGTCGACCTCATTCATGAGGCGGGCCGCGTCGGCCTCTCCATCCCCGGCGACATCCGCGATGAAGCCTTCTGCCAACGCCTCGTCGACGAGGCGGCGAACGGGCTCGGCGGGCTCGACATTCTCGTCATGAACGCCGGCCGCCAGCAGACCCGCGCCTCGATTCTCGACGTTTCGACCGAGGATTTCGACGCGACGATGAAGACGAACATCTACGCGCCCTTCTGGATCATCAAGGCGGCGCTGCCGCATCTCAAACCCGGCGCGACGATCGTCGCGACCACGTCGGAGCAGGCCTACGACCCGTCGCCGGATCTCTACGATTACGCGCAGACGAAGGCCGCGACGATGAATTACGTGAAGTCGCTCGCCAAGCAACTCGCCAGGCGCGGCATCCGCGTCAATGGCGTCGCCCCAGGGCCGATCTGGACGCCGCTTCAGGTGAGCGGCGGCGCGACGCAGGAAAAGCTCGAGGCGTTCGGCGGCCAGACGCCGCTCGGACGGCCGGGACAGCCCGCCGAGCTCGCCTCCATCTACGTTCAGCTCGCGGCCAGTGGGCCAAGCTACGCGACCGGACAGGTCTACGGCGCTGCGGGCGGCGGCGGACAGCCGTAACGCCGAAGCTGTCCGGATTGCAAAGCCAATAGCGCGGTCAGGCGCGTACGATGGAGCCTACGATGATGCCGATGCCCGACCCGCCGCAGCCCATCCCGGCGCCCCCGCCCGACGTCATTCGCCCGCCGGCGCCTGTCGAAGAGCCCCCGCCCAGTCGGCCCGGAGAAATTCCGCCGCCGGGCCCCGACCCGGTCTCGCCTCCGGAGCCTCGGGAAGCTCCGCCTCCCGCGCCGCAAGAAGTTCCGACCCCGCGCATGTGACGCGCGCATCGACCGCCCGCGGCCGCGGCGCTCGCCTCAGGCCGCGGCGCTTACCGCGGCTCTCGCGCGCCTGTCGAAGAACAACGCCTGGCTCACCGCGGCGCGGACCGAATTGGGGCTGAACGGCTTCGACAGCAGAAAGACGGGCTGCGGCCGGTTCACGGTCGCGCCGAGATAGATGCTGGGATGGGCGGTGACGAAAATGACCGGCTTGCTCTTGCCGCCGACGATCTCGTTGACCGTCTCGATCCCGGTGCGGCCGTCGGCGAGCTCGATGTCGGCGAGGATCAGGTCCGGCTCGCGCTCGGCCGCCAGCGCGACCGCCTGCCGCCTCGTCCGCACGACGCCGACGACCTCGTGGCCGAGGTCCTCCATGATCGTCTCGAGGTCCATCGCGATGATCGGCTCGTCCTCGATGATCATGACCGTCGAGACGAGTTCGCGGCCGATCTCGGCCGCGCCGCCGGCGATGAGCCGGCTCACCCGGCTTCGGTCCATGCGCATGATCTCTGCGACTTCGGAAACGGAAAATCCCTCGACGGCGTGCAGGAGAAAGACCTGTTTCACCGGCGACGAGAGCGCCGCAAGTTTCCGGTCGACCGCCGAACCCGTGTCGTCGGGTGCGAGGGCGGCGGGTCGCCTCTGCGACCATGCGTCGAGATACAGCCTATAGAGGGCGACATTCGCCGGAACGTCGGAGGGGAACGAGCCCGGGTCAGCGACCAGGCGTTCCAGCATCGCAGCGATCGTGTCGTCGCCGAGGTTCAGGTTCCCGGTCAGAGCGCGTGAGAAACGCCTGAGCGACGGCAGCAGGGAGCGCACTTGATGAGCGATCGGCATTCCGCCTTCTCCTTGTCTGGCGAGCCTAACCGTTCCCTCTCGGCCAGGCTCGTTGGAGTGTTCCCCAATCTGCGCCCTAAATTGTCATCCGGGCCGCTGGTCGCAATTGTGGAAATTACCTACGTCGCCCCCCTCTTGCGATCGGCGCCTGCGCCCTTAGCGGACTTTTCATCTTCTTCAGGAGTTTTTGCCCTCGCAGTGAAACGCTTTCCGCATGAGCCGCGTTCATCCCCGTGGCAGCAGACTGGAACGCATGAACCCGGGCGGAGGGACAAGATGTCAAATTTCAACGGCGCCCGGGGACGGTCGAATGCTGCCATCGTCGAGACGACGCAGCTCGGCGCCATCGGGCGGGCCCTGCAGACGCATTACGGCGACCTCTTGCGCGAGCCTCTCCCGCCGCGGTTCGAAGCGTTGCTCGCGCGCCTCGAGCAGGCGGAAGCACGGGATGCGTCTGGCGAACGGCGTTCCCCCGCTCCGCCAGGCGACGAGGATCGGACGGCCCGGGGCAGGCCCTGAGAGCCCGCGAACGGCGAACCGCGCGCCGCCCGACGCGTTCATGAAAGCTGAAACCAGCGCGCCGCGGCGCTCGGCGCCGACGGAGCGGTCTGAAATGGCGTTGCACGCGTTCTGGAAGGGCTATCTCAAGCTGTCGCTGGTCACATGTCCGGTCGCCCTCATACCGGCGACGACCGACAGCGAACGCATCCGGTTCCACACCCTCAACCGCAAGACGGGCAACCGCGTCGTCAGCCGCCACGTCGACGAGGAGACCGGAAAGCCGGTCGAGGACCAGGACGAAGCGAAGGGCTACGCGCGAGGCGAGAGCGATTATCTCGTGCTCGAGGACGAGGAGCTCGAGGCGGTCCGTCTCGAGAGCGCGCGCACCATCGACATCGCGAGTTTCGCCGCGGCCGACAGCATCGACTGGGTCTGGTACGAGACGCCGTTCTATTGCGTCCCCGACGATCCGGTCGGCGAAGAGGCTTATTGCGTCATCCGCGACGCCATGCGCGCGACCGGCATGATCGGCGTGTCGAGCCTCGTCCTCTTTCGCCGCGAGCGGGCGGTGGTGTTGCGCGACCGCGGCAAGGGGCTCCTGCTGTGGACGCTGCGCTACGGCAATGAGGTCCGAGACCCGGAAGGCCTGTTCGGGAAATCGGGCGAGTCGAAAACGGCAGGGAAGCCGGAAGCTCCGGAGCTTCACGCGCTGATCCGCAAGCTGATCGACGAGCGCAAGGCGAAGTGGAGCCCCGATCTGGTCCGCGATCCGGTGCAGGAGCGGCTTAGCGAGATCATCGCAGAGAAGAAGAAGGGCCTGCCGCCGAAGAAAAAGCGCGACGAAGGCGAGGCTGCGGCGCCGCCGTCCAATGTGGTCAACATCATGGAGGCGCTTCGGCGCAGCGTCGCTTCGGCGCCGGGGCCCGCGAAGCCGCGCGGCAGGAAGCGGTAGAGGTTGCCGCTCCGATTCCAAGTCCCTTTGCGCGCAAGCGGGGAGAGGGGACGCATCGGCGCTTCCGTCTCAACGCAACTCGCCCTGCGCGCTCACACGGCCGGGCGCTTGCGCCTCGCGGGCGCCTCGATCGGCGCCGCCGCCTCGCGAAACCCGGCCCACGGGTCCTTGGGCAGCGAAGCGATGCGCGCCGGCGCGTTCATCACCGTAAACGACGCCGGCCCGACGCCCGATCCAAGCTCCTCCCACGCAACCGGCATCGACACCGCGGCGCCGGGCCGGGCGCGCGTCGAATAGGCCGCGACAGCGGTCGCGCCGCGCTGGTTGCGGAGATAATCGACGAGAATTTTGCCCTTGCGTTTCACCTTGGCGATGGTGGCGACGAAGCGGTCGGGGCTGTCGGCGGCCATCGCGTCGGCGATCCCCTTCGTGAAGGCCTTGACCTGCGGCCACGCGGCCTTCGGCTTCACCGGCGAGACGATGTGCAGGCCTTTTCCGCCGGACGTCTTGACGAAGCCGGCGAGGCCGGCGTCGTTGAGCCTTGCGCGCACTTCCTTTGCGGCGGCGATCGTCTGATCCCAGGAGACGTCGTCGCCCGGGTCGAGGTCCATGACGATCGTGTCCGGTCGCTCCCAGTCTTCGATGGTCGAGCCCCACGGGTGGATTTCGAGCGCCGCCGCCTGGACGAGGCCGACGAGCCCGTCGAAGTCGCGAATGGCGATCAGGGACTCGGCCTCGTTCGGATCGCGCGCCAGCACGATATGCGCGTTCAGACCCTTCCATGCGTGCTTCTGGAAGAATGTCTGGCCGCCGATGCCGTCGGGGCAGCGCACGAGCGCCAGCGCCCGCCCGACCACGAAGGGCGCCATGCGCCGCCAGACTTCCGCGTAATAGTCGGCGAGCCCTTCCTTGGTCACGCCGTCGTCTGGCCAGTAGAGGCGGTCGGGATGGGTCAGTTGCACGGTTCGGCGCTCCGGTTCGCGGGTGTCCCGAGGCTCGGCGTGTTCGCGCACGATCTCGCTCGCCTTCTTGTCCTCGCGCAAGCCGCGGAAGGAGGCGTGCCGCAAAAGGCCGTCGGCCGTCCAGGCGCGGAGATCCACCTCGGCGACGAGCTCCGGCCGGACGTAGCGCAACGTGCGCGCCTGATCGGCGGCGAGCTTGTCGGCGAACGGACTCTTGGCGAGCCGCATCGGCTCGAGCCGCGCATAGAGGCTTCGCGCGACGGCCGCGCTGAAGCCGGTGCCGACGCGCCCGACATAGCGGAGCGCGCTCTTCTCGTAGACGCCGAGCGCCAGCGAGCCGATCGCCTTGGTCGAGGCGGTCGAGGGGGCGAAGCCGCCGATGACGAATTCCTGCCGCGCCGAGCACTTGCACTTGATCCACGCGCCGCCGCGGCCGGCCCGATACTTCGAATTGCGATCCTTCGAGACGATGCCCTCGAGCCCGAGCCGGCAGGCGTGATGCAGCACGATCTCGCCCGCGACGTCGAAATGGTCGCTGAAGCGGACGGCGCCGGCGCCCTCGCCGACGATCGCGCGGAGCGCCTCCTTGCGCTGGCCGAGCGGGACATCGCTCAAGTCGCGCCCATCGAGATAAGGGCAATCGAACGCGTAGTAGATGAACTCTCCGGTCCGCCCCTCGCTCAGCGCCGCCTGCAAGGCGGAGAAATCCGACGCGCCGTTGGTCTCGACCACGACCTCGCCGTCGAGCAGCGCCTCGCGCACGGGCAGACTTTTCAGCGCCTCGACGAGCGCCGCGCCGAATTTCTCCGTCCAGTCGAGTCCGGAGCGCGTCAGCAGCTTGACCTTGCCGCCTGCGATGCGCGCTTCGATCCGGTAGCCGTCGAGCTTGACCTCGTGCAGCCATCGATCGCCGACGGGCGGCGCTTTGGATGGCGTGGCGAGCATCGGCGCGACGAAGGAGGGCGGCGGCGCCTTCTTCGCGCCCGGCAGCTTCTTCGGATCGAACGCCGCGCCGCGCTTGATCTTTATCCTGGCGCCGGGCGCGTCTTTCGCCGCGTCGCGCGCGATCGGGCCGTTGCGCGACCATCCGGGCGGCTCGCGCGCCACTTCGTCGATGCCGCGCCCGCTCGTGGCGGATTCCGGCCGCTCCTCGAGCACGTCGGGGTCGCCGGGCTCGCGCGCGAAAGCGTCGCGTCGCTTGATGAGCAGCCAGTTCTCGTGTTTCTCGCGCGCCTTCGCGCGCAGCCTCACGAGGTCGAAGCGCCCGTTCAGCTTGTCGCCCTCGAGCTCGAACTCGAGATGCCCCTTCGCGAGCCCCTTGTGCGGATCGCCGACGGGCGACCACGTCCCCCGGTCCCAGATGAGCACAGCGCCGCCGCCATACTCGCCCTTCGGGATCGTGCCCTCGAAGCCGCCGTATTCGAGCGGGTGGTCCTCGACGGCGACCGCGAGGCGCTTCTCGCCCGGCACGAGGCTCGGGCCGCGCGTCACCGCCCAGCTCTTCAGGACGCCGTCGAGTTCGAGCCGGAAATCGTAGTGGAGGCGTCGCGCGGCGTGCTTCTGCACGACGAAGGCCAGGCCCACGGCGGGCGCCTTCTTCGGCGCGCGGCCTTTCGCGGGCGCGGGCTCGGGCGTCGCCGCGAAATTGCGCTTGGCGCGATATTGCTCGAGAGCCATCCGCTCAACTCGCCTTCCTCCGCGACGCCGGGCGACGCGGCGCGGCCTTCGCCTTGCTCGGCGCCCGCGGCTTCGGTCCGATCATGGCGCTTTCGCGCAGCGCCGCAAGCAGGTCGGCCGCCGGCTTCGGCCTCATGCGCTTGGGAAGCTCGATTTTTCTGCCCTCGAGCTTCGCCTTGACGAGATCCGCGAGCGCCGCCTCGTAGCGGTCGTGGAAGGCGTGCGGATCGAAGTCGGCCCGCTTGGTGTCGATGATATGCCGCGCGAGATCGAGCATCTCGCCCTTGATCTCGATGTCGGGGATCGTCGAGAACGCCTCGGCGGCGGAGCGGACCTCATAGTCGGCGTTGAGCGTGCTCGCGGCGAGTCCCGACCCGCATGGGCGAATGAGCATCGTGCGGGCGCGACGAAAGAGCGTCCCGCTGGCGATCGCAACCGTTTTCGACAATTCGAGGCCGTCGCGGATGAGGGCGAAGGCCGCATCCGCGCTCCGATCCGACCCTGCGAGATAGTATGGCCGGTCGAAATAGATTTCGTCGACCGAGGCGCGATCGACGAACGCCGCGACGGAAAGCGTCTTGTCGTTCTGCGGCACCGCCGACTCGACGTCCTCCGGCTCCAGCATCACGTATTCGTCCTTGCCGACCGCGTAGCCCTTCGCCTGATCCTCGCGCTCGACCGGCTTTCCGGTCTCTGAATTGACAAACTGGCGGCGCAGGCGGTGATGCGTCTCCCGGCTGATTGTGTGCAGCGCGATCCGGTCGGATGACGAGGCCGCCGCGTAGAGCGCGATCGGGCAGGAAAGCTCGGCGATCTTGAGATAGCCCTTCCACGTTGCTCTCGGCTGTGCGACCATTGTCAACATCCCCTTTTTGCTTGTCCAACGCGACCGCTGCTCTTATTGTTCCGAAAGCGGATTCTTGAGGCGGACGCGCGCCGCCGGCCCGGCTCAAATTGGCGCGCGCGACCGCCTAGGCCTTGCAGGCAGGCCGAGCGCCCGCGCCCTTGCGACGGACGACGGCGTCGCAATCCCGAAAGCTTATGCATGAGCGACAGAGTCCATGAGCTTGAGGCTCCGATGAGTGGTGCAGACGCCCGCGCTCTCCCGCCGGCCGCCCGTCGCGAACAGCAGGGCGAGCGGCGGATCCGCGCGGCGCTGCATTACGCCGCGATCGTGGAGGGGTCCGACGACGCCATCCTGTCGAAGGACCTGGACGGCGTGATCCTGAGCTGGAACCGGGGTGCGGAAAGGCTCTTCGGCTATTCCGCCGGCGAGGCCGTAGGCCAGCCCGTGACGCTCATCATCCCGGGCGAGCGTCATCACGAGGAGCCGGCGATCCTCGACAAGATCCGGCGCGGCGAATCGGTGCGCAACTTCGAGACCGTGCGTCAGCGCAAGGACGGCTCGCACATCAACATTTCGCTGACCGTCTCGCCGATCACGGACACGCGGGGCCACATCATCGGCGCTTCGAAGATCGCCCGCGACATCACCGAACTCGTCGATGCGCGCGACCGCCAGGGGCTCCTGCTGCGCGAGATGAACCATCGCGTCAAGAACCTGTTCGCCCTCGCCGGCAGCGTCGTGGGATTGAGCGCCCGCACCGCGCGCTCGGCCCAGGAACTCGCCGATTCCGGCCGCGCGCGGCTCGCGGCGTTGGCGCGCGCCCATTCGCTGACCTTTGCGCATGGCGTCGTCGAGGCCGCAGAGCGTCCGGCGACCCTTCAGTCGCTCCTTCGCACCATCGTCGCGCCGTTCGACGGTCCGCGCCCGGACGGCAAGTCGCGAGTCTCGATTTCCGGCGACGACATCTCGGTCGCCGGTTCCGCGGTCTCGAGCCTCGCCTTGCTCGTGCATGAGTTTGCGACGAACGCGGCGAAATATGGCGCGCTTTCGACGGACGACGGAACGATCGATATCGCCTGCGCCGCCGCCGGCGACGACGTCGCGCTCGACTGGACGGAGCGGGGCGGACCGCCGGTCGGCAATTCCGCGGGGCCGGAGGGCTTCGGCGCGGTCCTCTCGCGCATCGCCGTCAACAATCAGCTCGGCGGCGAGATCGTGCGCAACTGGGCGCCCGAGGGGCTTTGCATTCGCCTCGTCGTTCCTCGCTCGCGCCTCAGCGGCTGATCTCCCGCCTCTCTTCTTCGAGACTTCTTCGAGACCCTTCCAGCTTCCCGGCAGGATAGCCCGCATTTCGTCAATGCCGCGCGCCTCCCGGAACTTGCCGCGCTCTCGTTCGTTTCCCGCTGATTGGAAATGCGAGAGGAGACTTCGACCATGAGAAAAACACGCATGTGGATAGCCGCCGCGGGCATCAGCCTCGCGGCGCTGAGTGTGGCGTCCGCTCAGGACCAGCGACAGGATCAGACCGGGCCGGCCCGGGGTCCGGCCGGCGCCGAGAAGGCGCAGCAGCAGGAGATGCGAGCGCAGCCGCAGGAGATGCGCGGACAAGCGCAGTCCGAGAAGCGGCAGACCGAAGGTCAGGCGACCGAGAGCGCGCCCAGGGGCGAAGCCACTCAGGCGCAGGAGCGCGAGCCGCGCAAGGACATGGGCGCCGCTCAGGGCGAACAGCGCCAGCCTGACGCGAACCGAAGGACGGGCGAGGCGGCGCAGGGCGAAGCGCAGAAGCCCCGCGACATGGGCGCGGCGCAGAACGAGCGGCCAGACGCCACCCGCAAGATGGGCGAATCCGAGAAGAACGGAGCAGGACAGCGCAACGGCGACGCCGCGCGTCGCGACGAGACCCGCACGCCCGAAGGCGCCAAGGCGACGACCGGCATGAACCGCGACGCGACGAAGTCCGGCGACATGCAGGGCGGCGGCGAGCGCGGCGCCAACGAGGCGGCGACCGGCGGCCAGCATTTCGACGCGGGACGCGTGCACGCCGTCGGCGGCGCGCGCATCCCTCAGGAGAAGGCTGCCGAGATCGCAAACGATCTGTCGGCGACCCATGAGCCGCGTCACCTCGACATGCGCGTCAACGTCGGCATGCCCCTGCCGGGCGAGGTGGACATCGAGCCGCTGCCGCCGAGCATCGTCGAGCTGATGCCCGAATATCGGGGCTACGACTACGTCTACGCCGACGACGAAGTGGTCATCATCGACCCGTCGTCGCGACGCGTCGTCGAAATGATCAGCGAGGGCGGCGGCACGGCGATGAACGAAGGCGGCGAGGCAATGGCCGGCGCCACGCGCGTCAACCCCTGCGGGCCGTAAAACCGCTTCGACGCGCCCGGCTTCAGGGTCGGGCGTATCGCCTGAAACCAACCGGAGGCGCCGATGAGCGCGGCCGAACATCGCACCGGAGCGAGGATTTCCGAGCGCGACCGGCGGTTTGCGCTCCTCGTCCTCATGATGTCGTCCATGAGAGCGCGCGGCGAAACAGTGAATACCGGTTTTTCGCGAAGCGCGCGCGGAAATCAAGGAATTGCGCGATGGCGCCGGCTCATGCCGGCGCGACGGGAGAAAGTCATGGATCCGAATGAGCAACCCATCGTCACCGGCGACAACAAGGAGCGCGTCAGGGCGGGCGTCACCGGGCACAACGTGCGCTACGTGCTGTTCGCCAGCCTCGCCCTCGTCGTCGTCCTGTTCGTCGCGGTCGAACTGGTGATGCGGTAGGAGTCAGCGCGGTCCCCTTCTCCAGCTTGCCGGGGGAAGGTGGCGGCCGAAGGCCGACGGATGGGGTGCGGCCCGCTTCACCGAGGCGCTACCATCTTGCACGAATGTTCGCGGGACTTTGGCGCCGATGAGGCCAGGTTTTCCCCACCCCATCCGGCCGCTTCGCGGCCACCTTCCCCACTTCGTGAGAAGGGGATTGCGCCTTCCGCGTAACAACCGCCACCCTTGCGCCGAAAACGGAGGCAAGATGGAGGTCCAAAACCGCCATCGGGCCGTATTCCGGCCGAGCGAGGAGTTGGGCCATGCATGTCGTCCGTCGAAAGGGCTGGGAAATTGCGGAGCGTCTCGCGACGCCGGAAGCCATTTTCCTCAACCGCCGCGGCTTCGTCGCCGGCCTTGCCGCGGCCGGCGCGCTGGCGGCGTCCGGGGCCCCTGCGCTCGCGGACGACGCCGACCCATCGGCCGCCCTCTATCCGGCGACGCGCAATCCGGCCTTTACGCTCGACCGCGACGTTACGCCGGAAAAGTTCAACCTCACCTACAACAACTTCTACGAATTCAGCACCGACAAGAAGGTCGACGCCAGTGCGCTGAAGACCCGGCCGTGGACGGTCAAGATCGACGGCATGGTGGAAAAGGAACAGACGCTCGACATCGACGCCCTCGTCAAGGCGATGGGCCTCGAGGAGCGGCTCTACCGTCACCGCTGCGTCGAGGCGTGGTCGATGGCGATTCCGTGGACCGGCTTCCCCCTGAAGAAGCTCGTCGCCTTCGCCAAGCCTCTGTCGTCGGCGACTTACGTCCGCTTCGAGACCTTCCTCGACAAGAAAATGGCGCCGGGTCAGCGCTCGTTCATGCCGTGGCCCTATGTCGAGGGTCTGACGATGGCCGAGGCGACCAACGATCTCGCTTTCATCGCGACCGGCGCCTACGGCAAGCCGCTCGCCAAGGTCCAGGGCGCGCCGATCCGTCTCGCGACCCCGTGGAAGTACGGCTTCAAGTCGATCAAGTCGATCGTGCGCGTCTCGTTCGTCGCCGAGCGGCCGCAGACCTTCTGGCAGGAACTCGGGCCCGACGAATACGGCTTCTGGGCCAACGTCAATCCGGCCGTTCCGCATCCCCGCTGGAGCCAGGCGGAGGAGACCTTCCTCAACGACGGACAGAAGCGGCCGACGCTCATCTACAACGGCTACGGCGATCAGGTCGCCTCGCTCTACGCCGGCCTCGCGAAAGAGCCTCTCTTCATGTAAGGCGGCCGCGAAACCGCGGGCCTTTCCTTCGGCGCGTCGGGCTCAAGCGATCGGGACCGGCGGCCTTACTTGATTTTGAAATGCGCGTGTGTCAGCAACGCCCGAAACCAGGAGGCGGTCGGGCGAGGCGCCAGCACGGCTCCCTTGACCATCAATCGACAACAGCCGATTCTTTTTCGCGAAATCACGGTAAAACGTGAGCGAGGTGGCATGAGCCGGGACGATATTCTCTTCGAGATCCGGGAGATCATGACGGACGTGTTCGACGTTGACGTCAACGGCGCGAGCGTCACCGCGGACACGACGGCCGACGACATCGAGGAATGGGACAGCCTGAGCCACATCCGCCTGATGGTGGCGGTGGAGCGGAAATTCAAAGTCAAGTTCACCAATTCGGAAATCGAGTCGCTCAAGAAGGTCGGCGATCTCGTCGACCTGGTCGCAGCCAAGGCCCCGGCCTGAGCCTGGCTCGAGCTTTGAGGTGGCGCCGATGTTGAAGTCTATGAGCTGGCTTCTGACCGCGCCCCACGATTTTCGCGACCAGGTCCGGGCGTTGCAGACCGAGATGCGCGGCGCCGGGGCGCCGGACCTCGGCCTTAGGCTCTTCAGGCTCGCCAATCATGCGCTCGACGAGAACCAGCTGACCCGCCTCGCGCGTCTTGCCGCCGAGGGTCATGCCAAAGGGGTCGCGCCGGCGCCGTTCAGCGCGCTGCGGCTCGGCGTGTTCGGCGACGGGACGCTGTCGCTGCTGGCGCCGGCGATCGCGGGGTCGGCGCTCAGGCACCGGCTCATGGTCGACACTTTCGCCGGCGCGTTCAACGGCGCGCTTGCGGACGCGCTCGATCCGTCGAGCGGCGTGCGCGCCGCTCGCCTCGACATGGCCCTCTTCGTCAGCGACGCGCGCGTGCTCGGTCTCGACCAGCCGGCGGCTTCCCGCGAGGCCGCGCGCGAAAAAGTCGAAGCGGCCTTCGCGCAATTGCGGCGCACGGTCGAGGGCTTGCGCCCGTCGGTCGCCTCGGCGCTGCTCGTCCAGACGGTCGCCGCGCCGCTCGAGCCGCTGTTCGGCAGCTACGACCGGATGGAGCCCTCCTCGCCGCTCTCGATGATCGCGGCCTTCAACCAGAAAATCGCGGAATGGGCCGCCGACGGCGCCGTCGTCCTCGTCGACGTCGCGCATCTGGCTTCATGCGTCGGCCTCGAGGCGTGGGACGACCCCGGCCACTGGCACGCCTCGAAGCTCGGCTTTTCGCCGCTGCTGCTGCCGGTCTACGCAGACTGCGTGGCGCGAACCATGGCCGCCGCGAGAGGGCTTTCGCGCAAGTGTCTCGTGCTCGATCTCGACAACACGCTGTGGGGCGGCGTGATCGGCGACGACGGTCTCGGCGGCATCGTGCTCGGGCAGGGGTCGGCCGACGGCGAGGCCTATCTCGCCGTGCAGAAGATGGCGCTCGCTCTCAGGGCGCGCGGCGTGATCCTGGCGGTCTCGAGCAAGAACGACGAGGCGAACGCGCGGGCGCCGTTCCGCGATCATCCCGACATGCTCCTGCGCGAAGACCATATCGCGGCCTTCCACGCGAACTGGGCGGACAAGGCCGCCAACCTCAGGGCGATCGCCGAGAGCCTGAATATCGGGATCGATGCGCTCGTCTTCCTCGACGACAATCCGGCCGAGCGCATGCAGGTCCGGCAGGAGCTGCCGCTGGTCGCCGTGCCGGAATTGCCGGACGACCTGGCCCTCTACCCGCGCACCCTCGCCGCCGCCGGCTACTTCGAGGCGGTCTCCGTTTCGAGCGAAGACCGCGCGAGGGCGGACATGGTTCAGGCGAACGCCAGGCGCGCCGCGGCGCTCGGCGCAAGCAGCGACATCGGCGCCTATCTGGCCTCCCTCGACATGGTATGCACGATCGGTTTCGTCGACGACGTCGCGAGAGCGCGCGTCGCCCAGCTCATCAACAAGTCCAACCAATTCAACCTGACGACGCGCCGCACCACCGAGGCCGAACTCGCCGGGGCGATCGCCGACCCGGCCAGGCACGTCGTCCAGGTCCGCCTCGTCGACCGGTTCGGCGACAACGGCATCATCGCCGTTCTGATCGCCGACAAGGGCCTCGCCGACATGGCGCCCGGCGTCTGGGAGATCGGCGTCTGGCTGATGAGCTGCCGGGTGCTCGGAAGACGGGTCGAGGAGGCCTGCCTCGCCCATTTGGCCGAGGCCGCGCGCGCGGTGGGCGCCCGAACCCTGATCGGCCGTTACATCCCATCCGCGAAGAACGGCATCGTCAGGGACCATTACCGGAAGCTCGGTTTTTCGCTCGAGGGCGAAGCAGGGGGCGCGACCACATGGCGCCTCGATCTCGACGCCTTCGTCGCGCCGGCGCTCGAAATGACGGTAGACGACAAGGCCCTGAAGACGTTGCAGGCCGCCGCATGACGAACGTGTCGCTCGACGCGCTGCTCGAGGGCCATCCGGCGCAGCGCGCGGTCGCCGCCATGGCGCTCGGCGCCTGGCCGGAGCACGAGAAGTTTCTTCTCCGCAGCTTTCGCCAGCGCTCGCCCGACATGATCGAAACCGGCGAGAGGGTCGCCGCCGAGGTCGTGAAACTGACCGCGGGCCAGGAGGAACGCTTCGGCGCCGACTACCGCTGGACCTGCGACCGCCTGCGCGAGGAGGAGATCTTCTTTCATCGCGAGGGCCGCTACCGGCTCGCGACCTTCGCCGAGGCCACCGCCGAATGCTACTCGAACCACGAGTATATGGGGCGTTACGTCCGCGGCCTGCTGCTGACCCAGGTGCTGTGGTTCAACCATGTCGCGACGACAACGATGTATCTTGCGCGCGTGCTTGGCGCGATGACCGAGCCGTTCGACTATCTCGAGGTCGGGCCGGGGCACGGCCTGTCGATCTGTTTCGCCGCCGCCTCGCCGCTGTCGCGCTCGCTCGAGGCGTGGGACGTGAGCGCGGCCTCGCTCGCGGAGACGCGCGCCGCGCTCGCGAGGCTCGGCGTCGCGAAGCCCGTCGCGCTGGTCGATGCCGACATCATGCAGGCGGGCGCGGCGGGCAAGCGGTTCGATCTCATCGTGCTCTCCGAGATCCTCGAACATCTCGAGCGCCCGGTCGAGGCGCTTGCGTCGCTTCGCCCGGTCATGTCCGAGCGCGCGCGGCTGTTCATCAACGTGCCGATCAACTCGCCCTCGCCCGATCATCTGGCGCTCTTTGCTTCGCCCGACGACGTCGTGGCGCTCGTCGAGGGGGCAGGACTGAGGGTCGAGCGTCTGGAGCTCTATGCGACCCAGGGTCGCCCGGTCGAGACGGCGCTCGCGCAGAAGATCAGCGTCTCGGCCGGCGTCGTCGCCCGGCCGACGTGATGCGGGAGGGGAGGCGGGCGCCCCTTCCTCGCGACGTCGCGAAGGGCGGGGAACACGGGCGCGGGACCCGGGGCCGGCGCCACGATGGCCTGTACGCCTGAGATGCTGTTCAACTCGTTCCCGTTCCTGTTCGGCTTCCTGCCGCTGGCGCTCGTCCTGACCTATCTGGCGGGGCGCCGGCCGACCCCGACGCTGGCCAAGCTCGTCCTCGCCCTCCTGTCGCTCGGCTTCTACGCCTGGTGGCGGCCGGTCTATCTCTGGCTGCTCCTCTTCTCCATCGCTTTCAACTATGCGGTCGGCGACCGCATCCAGCGGGCCCACGCAGGCGGACGAGGCGAGGCGGTTCGCGCGTGGCTCCTGCTCGGGCTCGCCGTCGACATCGGCATGCTCGGCTATTTCAAATACGCAAATTTCTTCGTCGACAACGTCGGTGCGCTGACCGGCGCCCACTGGACGCTCGACCACGTCGTCCTGCCGCTCGCCATCTCGTTCTACACATTCCAGAAGATCGCCTATCTCGTGGATTCGGCGCGCGGCGAAGCCCGCCCCATGACCATCCTCGATTTCACGCTGTTCGCCGCCTTCTTCCCGCAGCTGATCTCGGGACCGATCGTCCACTACAAGGAGGTTGTCCCGCAACTTCAGGGGCCGCTGTTCGGCAAGCTCATCTGGCGCAACATCCTCGTCGGGCTCGCCATCATGTCGATCGGCCTGTTCAAGAAGACGGTGATCGCCGATACGATGAGCGGCTACTCGGACAGCCTCTTCGCCGTCGCCGACGCGCGCGGTTCGATCGGCCTCGTGTCGGGCTGGCTCGCCGCGATCGTCTACACGTTTCAGCTCTATTTCGACTTCTCGGGCTATTCCGACATGG
This sequence comes from uncultured Alphaproteobacteria bacterium, assembly GCA_963829505.1. Classification (GTDB taxonomy): domain Bacteria; phylum Pseudomonadota; class Alphaproteobacteria; order Rhizobiales; family Beijerinckiaceae; genus Roseiarcus. The sequence continues at coordinate 88,890 of CAWHIL010000002.1, read as the reverse complement.
CGATCGGCCTGGCGCGGATGTTCGGCGTCAAGCTGCCGCTCAATTTCCACTCGCCGCTCCGCTCCGCCAATATCGCCGACTACTGGCGGCGCTGGCACATGACGCTGCAACGGATGATCTACGCCTACGTCTTCCAGCCGCTGTCGCTGTCCCTCATCCGCTCGACCTGGCGCATCGGCCTCGAAGGCTGGAGCGCCTTCGCCGTCAGCGTCGGCGTCCCGACCTTTCTGACCTTCGTCATCGTCGGCGTCTGGCACGGGGCCGGGTGGACCTTCGTCGCCTTTGGCGTCATGCACGCGATCTACGTCAGCCTGTTCGAGATCTCGCGCGAGCGGCGGACGCAGGCGCAACGGCGGCTGCGCAAGCTCGGCAGGAAACTGAAGGAGCCGGGCCCGGCGCGCCGGGCGGCGGCGCGGGCGGTCACACTCGTCGCCATCGTCGCCGCCAACGTCATGTTCCGGGCCAAGACCGTCGGCGCGGCTGCGTCCATCTGGGCCGGAATGGCGGGCCTTGGCGGCCTTGCGGGCTCGGCGATCCAGTGGGACGTCTGGGCGGCGGTCGCCATTTGCGCCGCGATCGTTGCGTTCTTCCCCAATACCCAGCAGATCATGTCGCGCTTCGATCCGGCGTGTAACTGGAAGGAGTGGAAAGACGTGGCGCGGCCGCCGATAAACTTCGTCTGGCGGCCGAACACGGCCGGTTTGATCGCGCTCGGCGTCGTCCTGTTCCTCGGCGTGATGTTCATCCAGCGCGGGCAGGCCGTCTTCCTCTATTTCAACTTCTAGGCGTCACGCATGGTCCCGCTGAGAGCCTTCCGCAAAACCGGGTTCGCGCTCGCGGTCGCGGTCGCCTGCGGGGCCGGCGCGAGCGCGCTGCCGGGCGACGCCTACCAGCAGTGGCAATTGCTCGACGGCACCATCCACGCCAATTCCAGCTGGATCTACGAACGCAGCCATTTCGATCCGGCGCCGGTCGACGTCGTCTTCATCGGGCCGTCGCGCGTGAAAGCGGCGGTCAACGCCCCGCGGCTCGAGGACAGACTCCGCGCCGCCGGAACGCCCGCCAATGTGGTCAATTTCTCGCTTCCCGAGACGGGCCGGAACGTCAACTGGTCGATCGCCGAACAGGTCTTCGCCGAAAAGAGACCGAAGCTCGTCGTGCTCGGCGTGATCGAGAAGCCGTCGCGTTTCGGCCATTCCGCTTTCAAGTATCTGGCGCGTTCGTCGGACGTCGCCGACCCCGGCTACCTCGGCGACATCAACTATCTCGCCGATCTCGTCTACCTTCCGTTCCGCCAGATGCGCCTGTTCGCGGCGGATTGGCTGCCAGGCGGCCTGGGTTTGGCGAAGTCGTTCGATCCTGCCCATTACAAGGGCTCGTCGGTCGACACGACGGGGAGCGTCGTCCTGCCGGACGGGCGCATCAAGAACGGCGAGACGCCCGGATCGCATGACGAACTCGTCCGCGGCGTCACGAAGCTCGACGCGGGTTCGCATCCGCCGATTCTGCCCGCCAGCCTCGCCGACGTCGAGTTCGGCGACGAGCGCCACTACGTCCGGAAGATCGCCGAGCTCGCCGAGAACAACGGCGCCAAGGTCGCCTTCCTGTTCCTGCCCTATTACAGCGGGCCGAGCCGCCTCGAAGACGTCCAGGAATTGCCGCTCTACCGGAAGTTCGGCCCGGTGCTGGACGCAGGCTTCCTCTCGACCCGCGCGGAATGGTACGCCGACTACGCCCACCTCGATCGCGACGGATCGAACGCGCTGACCGACTGGCTCGCCGACCCGATCGCCCGCCTCCTTGTCGATAGGCCCTCATGATCCCCAACGCGCCCCTGCATCACGTCGGCATCGTCTCCCCCAGCGAGGACGACGTCAGGACGCTGATGGCGCTTCTCGGCCTCGCGGAAGATTATCGCGGCTTCGTGCCGCAATGGTCGGCGTTGTGCATCTTCGCCAAGGCGGAGAGCGGGCCGCCGATCGAGTTCGTCGTCCCCGAGGGCGGGCCGCTCGTTCGGTTCAACAAGGGCGCGGGCGGCGTGCATCACATCGCCCTCGAGGTTCCCGATCTCGCAGCCGCCATGCGCGCCTACGAGGCCCGCGGCGTGACGTTCATCGAACCCGAGCCGGTCAAGGGCGCGGGGCCCTTCTTGTGCAATTTTCTTCGCCCGTCGTCGACGCGCGGCGTGATGGTCGAACTCGTGCAGCCGATTTCGCGCGATTGACCGCGCCTCGCCTCAGTACCGCCAGCGCTGCGCCGCGGCGACGAGGAAGTCGCGGAAGGCCTGGACGCGCGCGACGTTCTTGAGCTCTTCCGGGTAGACAAGAAAACAGTCCATCTGCGGCATCTCGGCGTGCGGCAGGAGCCGCACGAGGTTCGATCCCGGCGGCACGACGTAATCGGGCAGAACCGCGATGCCGACGCCGTTCTCGACCGCGCGCGCCATGGCGCCGAGGTTGTTGACGGCGATCTGCGGCGTGCGCGGCGACTTCGGATCGCGCCCGGCGGTCAGCAGCGAATTCAGGTCATAGAGGAGGTGCGTCGCCGTCACCGCGCCGAAGGCGACGAGATGGTGATGGTCGAGGTCCTCGGGCTTGCGCGGCTGGGGATGCTTCTTGAGATAGTCGGGTGAAGCGTAGGCGTGAAAGTGCACCGTGAACAGTCGCCGGCGGATGAGGTCGGGCTGGCTCGGCTCACGCAATCGGAGCGCAACGTCCGCCTCGCGCATGCCGATGTCGAGCTCCTCGTCCGAGAGAAGGAGCTGAAGCTTCACTTCCGGATAGAGTTCGACGAACTCGCCGAGCCGCGGCGTCAGCCAGTTGGCGCCGAGGCCGAGCGTCGTCGTGATCCTGAGTTCGCCGGTCGGCTTCTCGCGGCTGTCGATCAGGCGGCTCCTGACCGCGTCGAGCTTCAGGACGACGTCGCGCACGGGGCCGAGCAGCATCTCGCCCTGCTCGGTCAGAATGAGGCCGCGGGCGTGGCGATGAAAGAGCGGCGCGCCGAGGTCGGCTTCGAGGGAGGCGACCTGGCGGCTGACCGCCGACTGACTGAGGCCGAGCGTCTCGCCGGCGCGGGTGAACGAGCCCGCGTCGGCTGCCGCCTGAAAGATTCGCAGCTTGTCCCAGTCCATGGCGCTTTCTTGTCTCGCCGCCTCTTACGCGGGCGGGAACGTCTCATTCCGATGCTTCTATTCCGCCGCTTCGCGCGCCGGGGCCTCAGCGGCGAGCCAGCGGTCCGCTTCCAGCGCCGCCATGCAGCCGAGGCCAGCGGCGGTCACGGCCTGGCGAAAGACGTCGTCGGCGACGTCGCCGGCGGCGAACACGCCCTCGACGCTGGTGGCCGTCGAACCGGGCGCCGTCTTCACATAGCCGTTGGGTTTGAGCTCCAGTTGGCCGCGCACGAGTTCGGTCGCCGGCGCATGGCCGATGGCGACGAACACGCCGTCGGTGGCAAACTCCTCGAACACGCCGGTCGCGACGTTTCTCAGCCGCACATGGGTGACGCCGCAGGGCTCCGTGTCGCCCAGAACCTCTTCGACGACGCTCATCCAGCGGACGGTCACATTCGGCTTCGCGAGGAGCCGATCGATCAGGATTTGCTCGGCCCGGAACGAGTCGCGCCGGTGGACGATCGTGACGCTTTTCGCGATCTGCGACAGGTAGAGCGCCTCCTCGACCGCCGAATTGCCGCCCCCGACCACCACGACCGACTTGCCGCGGAAGAAGAAGCCGTCGCAGGTCGCGCAGGCCGAGACGCCCGAGCCGCGGAAAGCCTGCTCGCTTTCGAGTTCGAGCCACTTCGCCTTCGCGCCGGTCGCGAGAATGATCGAATTGGCGAGCACCGTCCTGCCGCTGTCGCAGCGGATGACGAACGGCCGGACGCCGAGGTCGAGCGCGACGACGGTCTCGTTGTCGATCCGCGCCCCGACGTTCTCGGCCTGGGCGCGCATCTGCTCCATCAGCCACGGGCCCTGGATCGGCTCGGCGAAGCCCGGATAGTTCTCGACGTCGCTGGTGATCATGAGCTGCCCGCCGGGCTCGAAGCCCGCGAGCAGAAGCGGACGCAACATGGCGCGGGCGGCGTAGATCGCGGCGGTATAGCCGGCCGGCCCGGAGCCGATGATCACGACGCGCTCGCGCGCGGATTTGTGCGACGTCAAAGCGAGACCCCTTTCGGCGCCGAAACGGGGGGCGGACCCATGCCGCCCGGCGCCTCGGCCACCCTTATATGGGGACGCTTCCTGCGCTACAACGGCGGCCGGCGCGTAAGGCGCCGGCAATGCGGCGCCGACGCCGTCAGGAGGCCCCGACATGCTGACCTTGCGAGCCGCTCCCCCGTCGCCCTTCGCCCGCAAGGTGCGGATCGTCGCCAGTACGCTCGGCCTCGACGACCGGATCGAAGTGACGTTCGCCGACACCAACGACGCCAACGATCCGCTGAGGGGCGAGAACCCGCTCGGCAAGATCCCGGCGCTCGTTCTGGAAAACGGCGAGGTTCTCTTCGATAGCGCCGTGATCGTCGAATATCTCGACTGGCTCGCCGGCGGGGGCCGGGTCATCCCCGCCGATCCGGCGCTCCGTTTCCGCTCGTTGACGGCGCAGGCGCTGGCCGACGGAATCATGGAGGCCGCGGTCCTGCTGCGCTACGAAGCGCTGTGGCGCGAGCCCGACAAGCGCTCGGAAGGCTGGATCGCCCACCACACCGGCAAGATCGAGCGGGCGCTTATCGTTTCCGAACGGGCGCCGCCCGAGGAGATCGGCGACATCGGCACGATCGCGCTCGCCTCAGCGCTCGGCTACCTCGACCTCCGCTTCGAGGGTCAGTGGCGCGCCCGCCATCCCCGCCTCGTCGCCTGGCTCGACGCCTTCTCCGAAGCGACCCCGGCCTTCGAGGCGACCCGCTTCCGCGGCTGAGGGGGGCGCTTCCCCTTCGCCAGCCGTGTCATTCCCGCGAAAGCTGGAATCCAGAGCCGCTCATCGCAAATCCGACACGTCGCGGGATCGGCGCGGCCGCGCCCGAGAACCGCCCGAGGCGATTGTTTCTGGATCTATAGAAACATCTTGCCAAGATTCTGTTTTTCAGATAGCTTGATCGTCATGGGCCCGGCAGGAAAAGCGCGCTGTTTCATGACCCCGCCGAAACGCCGTCCCCCGCGGACGGCGCCTCGAGGGGTGAGATCTCAGGCGAGGGGCGGCGCATGGAATTCTTTGCCGCCGTATCGCCCGCAAGTCATTGAAAAGAAACGAATCCGGGACGGAAATTGAAGCTTTTTGGAAGGAAATTGAAGGATTTGGAAGAGCGGTTCGGAAGCCTTTTCAAGACTTTGGAGCTTTTGGAAACGTTTGGAAGTCGGGCGAAGCAAGCGGCGGGCGGGTCGCAGGCCCCGCGTGGCCACGCGAAGGGGCCCCAAAGCCTTGACCGCATTTGAACTCAAATCCCGCCCTCGTGCCTCGAGGAGCCTGCGAAGCAGGCGTCTCGAAGGGCGTTCCAGATTGCGCCGGCGTGTCCGCGGGAGCGTCCTTCGAGACGCGTCGCCTGCGGCGCCGCTCCTCAGGACGAGGTCGGTGAAACGGCCCACCTCGGTAGTGACAATCGCCCGTAACTCCCAAGGAGTGGTGGCTACGAACACCGCCCTCGTCCTGAGGAGCCTGCGAAGCAGGCGTCTCGAAGGACGTGGCGTCCGGAAAACGTCCTTCGAGACGCGTCGCCTTAAGGCGCCGCTCCTCAGGACGAGGTTGGTGAAACGGCCCACCTCGGTAGTGACAATCGCCCGTAACTCCCAAGGAGTGGTGGCTACGAACACCGCCCTCGTCCTGAGGAGCCTGCGAAGCAGGCGTCTCGAAGGACGTGGCGTCCGGGAAATGTCCTTCGAGACGCCGCGCCTTCAGGCGCCGCTCCTCAGGACGAGGGCGGTGAAATGGCCCACCTCGGCCGTGACAACCGCCCGGAAAATCTCGCGCAAACCCTTGAAAAGGCTCATTCTGCGCCCGGGAAATCCGGGCGGGGCCGGCGGCTCAGTCGGCGGTCGGCAGGCGGCGCATGACGAACTCGATCTCGTCGTCGGGCAGTTCCCGCCACGATTCGATCTCCGTCATGTAGGCGGCCTTCGGGAAGCGCTCGAACCACTCGCGCGCCTTGGCGCGCGCCTCGACCCTCGGCAGCACGAAGGTCTCGCGTCGCCAGACGCCCTCCGCCGACCCGCGCTTGTCGCGCCGCGCCGCCGCGCGCCGCGCGACGTCGCCCGGTCTCCTGGTCCCCGCGCTCAATCGGTTCCCTTTCCGCGCGCGAGACTATTCCTGTTTTGCGTCGAAGGGGAGTCAATTGGGTCCGCCTGTCGCAGGCGGGCCTGCGCGGCGCAGTCCTCGAAAGCGGAGACGGTCATGCCTATTTCGCATTTGACCGGTCGCGGCGCCCGGATTCAACGTGTCGCCAGAGCTTTCGGCCGGCTCCCGCCGCCGTTCGTTTCTCGCCAATCAGGATGAAACCCATGGATTTCCGCAGCGAGATCCTCGGATTGTTGAAGAATTGGCGCGCCGGCTTCAGCCTGCCGCAGCCCTTCTACGTCGATCCCGAACTCTACCGCCTCGACCTCGAGACGATATGGATGAGGGAGTGGCTGTTCGTCGGTCACGACTGCGAACTGAGGGAGCCTGGGTCGTTCTTCACCGTGGAGATCGGCGACTACCCAATCGTGCTGCTGCGCGACCTCAAGGGCGAGATCCGCGCCTTCCACAATGTCTGCCGCCATCGCGGCAGCCGCGTCTGCGCGAGCGAGCGCGGCTCGGCCGTCCGGCTCGTCTGCCCCTATCATCAATGGAGCTACAATCTCGACGGCCGGCTCCTCTTCGCCCGCCAGATGCCGGAGGATTTCGACAAGCGCGCCTTTGGACTGAAGCCGGTCGCCTGCGAGAGCGCCGAAGGCTACCTGTTCGTCTGCCTCGATCCGGCGCCGCCCGACTTCGCCGCGTTCCGTCGCGACATGACGCCCTATTTCGCGCCGCACAGGCTGGGCGAGTCGAAGGTCGCGCACGAAAGCACGATCGTCGAGAAGGCGAACTGGAAGCTCGTCTGGGAGAACAACCGCGAGTGCTACCATTGCTCGGCGAACCACCCCGAGCTTTGCATCGTCTTTCCGGAGGCGCCGACCGCCGCGGGCGTCGAAGGAACCGATCGCGCTCCCGAAATGCTCGAACACTGGGCGCGCTGCGAGGAGGCGGGCCTGCCGTCCCGCTACAGAATCGACGCGAGCGGCCAGTTCCGCGTCACGCGAACGCCTCTCCTCGGCGAAACGGAGAGTTATACGATGACCGGCAAGCCGGCGGTCAGGCGCGGGCTTTCCGAGGCGGTGTCGACGCCGCGCATTGGGTCGCTGATGTTATTTCACTTTCCAACAACGTGGAATCACATCCTGACCGATCATGCCGTGACCTTCCGCGTCCTGCCGATCGGTCCCAACGAAACCGCCGTCACCACCAAGTGGCTCGTGCACAAGGACGCGGTCGAGGGGGTCGACTACGATCTGAAGACGCTGACCGAAGTCTGGACCGAGACCAACCTTCAGGATCGCCGGATCGTCGAGGAGAACGCACGCGGGATCCGCTCTCCCGCCTACGAGCCCGGGCCCTATTCCGCCGTCCACGAGGGCGGCGTCATGCAGTTCGTCGACTGGTACGCCCGCACCCTCGAAGCGCGCCTCGCAGGGAACGCGCGGGTCGCCGGCCTGACCGAGGTCAGGCGAACCGCGCGGCCGCGCGAGCGCGAGGCGCGCGAAGCAGCCGCGCGCTGAGCCCCGCTCACGCGATGGCGATCTCGATCAGCGAGGGGCCTTCGCGCCTGAGCGCGGCTGCGACCGCCGCGGCGATCGCGTCGCGGTCGTCGGCGCGTTGCGAGGGCACGCCCATCGAGGACGCGAGCGCCTGGTAGTCGATCGCCGGGCTTGCGATCTCCATGCCGACGAACCGCCCAGCGACCGCGTTGGAATAGCCGAGGCTCTTCGCCACGTTCTGCAACACCCCGTAGCGGCGGTTGTTGAAGACGAAGAAGACGACTTTGGCCCGATAGTGCGCGGCGCTCCACAGGGCCTGGGGCGAGTACATCGCGCCGCCGTCGCCGACGAACGAGGCGACGAGGCCGGCGCCGGCGAGCGCCGCGCCGACGGACGCGGGCATGTTGCAGCCGAGCACGCCGCCGCGCGAGAAGAAGTAGCGGCCGGGGCGGGTGACGAGGAGGTCCTGCACCTTGCCGAAGGTCGCCGCCGAGTTGTTGGCGATGAGCGCGTCCGGCGGCAGGGCGTCGAGGGCTGCGAGCACGGCCGCGTCGGGCGAAAGGGGACGTCCGGTCTCCGACAGGATCGCCTGGCGCAGCGCCGCGTGCGCCGCCTCCTGCTCGGCGCGGCGCCGGGCGAGACGCGCCTCGACGGCCTTGTGGTCGATGAGTCCGGCGAGCCGTTCGGCCGCGGCCTCGAGCGTCGCGCCGATGTCGCCGAGCAGCGCCATGTCGGCGGCGTGCTCGCGCCCGAAGGCTTCCGCATTGTCGGCGACATGCAGGACCGCGACGCCCTCAGGGACCGGCTCGGCGGATCGATAGGGGTAGGCGACGAAGGCCCGGCCGCCGACCAGCACGATCGCCTCGGCGTTCTCGAAATGCTCGCGCATCAGCGCGAAGTCGGGCTTGAGCACGCCGGCCCAGCAGGGATGGGTGGACGGGAACGCGGCCCGCGAGGTGAGCTGGGTGCCCCAGACGGGAAACCCGCCCGCCTCGGCGAAGGCGATGAGGCCGCGGCTCACAGAGGCCGCGAGATCGTCGCCGAGCACGACGACGACCCGCGTCGGATCGAAGCGGGCGAGCGTATCGGCGAGCCGGGCGGCGTCGGGGGAAGGACCGAGCCGCGGCGGGGCGGACGCGGGCGGGACATGGCCGGCGACCTCCTCGTCGAGCACGTCCATCGGCAGCGACACGAACGCCGGTCCGCAGGGCGGCGTACGGGCGATGGCGAAGGCGCGCCGCAGCGCCTGACCGACGTCGTCGCCGCGGCGAACCTCCTTCGCCCATTTGCACACCGGAGAGGCGAGGGCGACGAGATCGCCCGACAGCCAAGGCTCGGTCATCAGATGGCGCGTATCCTGCTGGCCGGCGGTCACGACGAGCGGCGTCTCGCTCGCCTTCGAGGCGACGAGCGCGCCCATGGCGTTGCCGAGGCCGCCCATCGCGTGCAGGTTGACGAAGCCGACGCGGCCGGAGGCCAGCGCCCAGCCGTCGGCCATCGCCACTGCCGTCGCCTCCTGCAAGCCGAGGACGTAGGCGAGGTCGGGCGCGTCGACGAGTGCGTCTATGAGCGGCATCTCGGTCGAGCCGGGGTTGCCGAAGATGTGGGTCACCCCCTCGTCGCGCAGGATGTCGAGCAGGACGTCGCGGGCGCGGCGGGTCATCATGAGCCTCATCGAACAACAAGCCAACGGCGGATAGGAGTTCGCGCGTTCGCCATCCTAGCCTTGTCCGGGTCACGCGAGGAGGGGCGCGCGAGCGGTAGCCGTCGCACAATTGCCCGGGCGTCAATTCGTCCCATGGCGCGGCCCTTGACCCCTCTCTATGTTGGCCGCGGCTTCCTGCCCGGACGGACTTCCGCCGGGCTCATGAGAGCGCCATATCCAACGGGAGCTCACCACGGTGGATCATTTCGATGCCGATGTCCTGATCATAGGGGCGGGCGGAGCAGGCTTGCGAGCCGCCATCGCCGCCGCCGAGGCGGACCCGTCGCTGACGGTCGCGCTTGTGTCGAAAGTCCTGCCCGATGCGCAGCCACACGGTCGCCGCGGAAGGCGGTTCGGCCGGCGTGCATCCGGCCGGACGACACGCTCGACAACCATTTCAACGACACCGTGCACGGGCGGCGACTGGCTCTGCGAGCAGGACGTGGTCGAATTCTTCGTCAGCCGCAGCGCGGCCGAGATGATCCAGCTCGAACATTGGGGCTGCCCCTGGAGCCGCAAGCCCGACGGCAACATCAACGTGCGCGCCTTCGGCGGCATGAAGATCGAGCGCACCTGGTTCGCCGCCGACCGCAGCGGCTTCCATATTCTGCACACGCTGTTCCAGACCTCGACCAAGTATCCTTCGATCAAGCGGTTTCGACGAGTCTTTCTGCGTCGACCTTTTCGTCGACGACGGCCGCGTCCAGGGCGCGACCGTGCTCTCGCCCTCGACCGGCGAGTTCACCGCGATCGCCGCGCGCGCCGTGATCCTCGCGACCGGCGGCGCCGGCCGCGTCTTCCGCCAGAACACCAATGGCGGCATCGTCACCGGCGACGGCATGGCGCTCGCCTACCGCCATGGCGTGCCGCTCCGCGACATGGAGTTCATGCAGTATCATCCGACCTGCATGCCGGGCTCGGGCATCCTCTTCACCGAGGCGTGCCGGGGCGAAGGCGGACACCTCCTCAACAAGGACAATTACCGCTACCTGCAGGACTACGGCCTCGGGCCGGTCACCGAGGAGCCGCGCAACAAGACGATGGAGCTCGGGCCGCGCGACCGGCTGAGCCAGGCCTTCTGGCAGGAGTCGCAAAAAGGCCGGACGTTCGAAACCCCGGGCGGCGACGCGGTCTGGCTCGATCTGCGCCATCTTGGGGCGGCGAAGATCAAGGAGCGGCTGCCGCTCATCCGCGATCTCGCCATGGAGTTCATGGACATCGACCCGGCCGACAAGCCGATCCCCGTCCGGCCGGCCGTGCACTACACGATGGGCGGAATTCCGACCGACATCCGCACCGCCACGTCGCTGCCCGGCCTCTTCGCAGCGGGCGAGTGTTCGAGCGTCGGCATCCACGGGGCGAACCGGTTGGGCTCGAACTCGCTGGCCGAGCTCTTCGTGTTCGGCCATGTCGCCGGCGACGAGGCGGTGAAGTTCGCCAAGGGCGCGCCGGCCGTGAACGCGGGGAAGCTTGTCGATCAGGCGCAGGCGGCCGCTGCGAAGGCGCTTGGGCTCCGCGACCAGAAGGGCGGCGGCGAGCGTCACGCGACCCTCCGCAAGGAGATGGCGCTCACGATGGAGAAGGGCTGCGGCATCTACCGCACCGCCGACGCGATGCAGGCCACCTGCGACAAGCTCGCGGAGCTCAAGGGCCGCTACAAGAACGTCACGCTCGAGGACAGGTCGGGCGTCTGGAACACCGACTGGCTGAGCGCGCTCGAACTCGGCTATCAGCTCGACGTCGCCGAGGCGGTGGCGCAGAGCGCGCTCGCCCGGCGCGAGTCGAGGGGCGCGCACCAGCGGCTCGACGGCTACGAGAAGCGCGACGACGTCAACTTCCTCGCCCACAGCCTTGCGCATTACCGCGAGGGCGGGCCGCCCGAAATCGCCTACGGGCCGGTGAAGATCACCAAGTCGCAACCCGGGACGCGCGCCTATGGCGCGCTCGGCGAGGCCCTCGAAGCCAAGAAGGACGCGGCTCATGCTTGACGCGGTCACAGCCGAAAGGCCCGCGGCGGCCAAGACCGTCGAACTCAAGATCCTGCGCTACAAGCCGTCGACCGACGAACGTCCGTCGTACGGCACGTTTCAGGTCCCCTACACCGACGACATGACCGTGCTCGAGGCGCTGCAGACGATCAAGGACACCCTCGACGGCACGCTCGCCTTCCGCTGGTCGTGTCGCATGGCGGTCTGCGGCAGCTGCGGCATGATGATCAACGGCAAGCCTCAGCTCGCCTGCAATACGCTCGTTCGCCATCTGCCGCCGGGCCCCGTCACCATCGAGCCCCTGAACAACTTCCCGATCGAGCGCGACCTCGTGATCTCCGTCGGCGACTTCGTGAAGAAGATCGAGAGCATCTATCCCTACATCATCCCGAAGACGCCGAAGACGGTCGATGAGGGCCCATATCTGCAGACGCCGGCGGAGCTCGCGGCCTACGAGTCGTTCAGCGACTGCATCAACTGCATGCTCTGCTACGCGGCCTGCCCGCAGTTCGGCGAGAACCCCGACTTCATCGGCCCGGGCGCCATGGCGCTCCTGCAGCGCTACAACGGCGACTCGCGCGACGGCGGGCGGCAGCTCAGGCTCGACCAGATCCACGGCGAGAACGGCGTCTGGTCGTGCACGGCGGTCGGCATCTGCTCGGAGGTCTGCCCCAAGCATGTCGATCCCGCCAACGCCGTCAATCAGAACAAGACCAACAGCGCATTCGACTTCTTCCTGCGTTTCTCGAGAAAGGAGGGCGACCGATGAGCGAGAGTCGTCCCTATCGGCGCCCGATCGACCCGGACTGGTGGCGAAAGCCGCCCTATCTCAACTATACGCTGCGCGAACTCAGCGGCGTCGCGGTCCTTCTCTATGGGGCGGTTCTGTTCGTTGGCCTGATCGCGCTCGTGCGTGGCGAGGCGAGCTACGACGTCTTCCTCGGCTTCCTCAGGAGCCCGATCGGCATCCTCCTGCACCTCGTTCTGCTGGCGGGCGTGATCTTTCACGTCAAGACGTGGTTCGAGACCCTGCCGAAGACCCAGCCGAAGATGATCGTCAACGGCAAGCAGGTTCCCGCGGCGGACATCACGCGGATCGCGACGCTGGTCGCGGCCGCCTGCTCGCTCGTCCTCGTTCTCTTCACCATGATGGTGGCGCGATGAGTCAGGTTCTCCCGACGGCCCGAAGCGCTCCGGAGAAGCGGAGCATCTCGCCGATCTTCTGGCTCATGTTCGGCGCGGGCGGCATGCTCTCGGCCGTGTTCGGACCCGGGCTCATTCTCATCACCGGACTTATGTCGCCGACCGGCGTCGGTCTGCCGCAGAGCTTCGAGAGCTACGGCCACGCGCTCGCCTTCGCCCAGAACCCGCTCGGCAAGCTCATCCTGCTTGGCGTCATCGCGCTCTTCTTCTGGCACGGCGCAGAGCGGATCTTTCTGACGCTCAAGGACATGCACGCCGGCCCGGTCGGGGCCCTCAAAGTCGCGACCTACGGCGTCGCCGCGCTCGTCACGCTCGCCACGATCGTCCTGCTGCTCGCGATCGGCTTCTAACGCGGCTCAGTCCGCCTCCTCCTCGCCCTCGGTCTCGCTGATCCGGTCGACCGACACGACCCGCTCGTCTTCCGCCGCGCGGAACACGATCACCCCCTGCGTCGATCGGCCCGCGACGCGGATGCCCTCGACCGGCACGCGGATGAGCTGGCCGCCGTCGGTGACCAGCATGATCTCGTCCGACGCCTCGACCGGGAACGAGGCGATAAGCGCGCCGTTGCGCTCGTTGACCGCCATGGCGATGATGCCCTTGCCGCCGCGTCCGGCGAGCCGGTACTCGTAGGAAGACGAGCGCTTGCCGTAGCCGTTTTCCGATACCGTCAGGATCACCTGCTCGGCGGCCTGCATCGCCGCGTATCGATCGGGCGCGAGCGACGAGCCGTTCCCGCTGCCGCCGTTGTCGTCGTCGGCTTCGCTTTCGCCGCCCGCCTCGCCCGTCTCGTCGGCGGCTTCTCCGGAGAGCGCCCGGCGCTGCTTGAGGTAAGCCGCCCGCTCGTCCGCCGACGCGTCGAAGGAATTGAGAATGGCGAGCGAGATCACCGCGTCGCCGTCGCCGAGCGCGACCCCTCTCACCCCCATCGAGTCGCGCCCCTTGAACACACGCACGTCGTCGACGGGAAAGCGGATGCATTGCCCCTTCGCCGTCGTCAGCAGCACGTCCTGGCGGTCGTTGCAGATCTGCACGTCGACGATCCGCTCGCCCTCGTCGAGACGCATGGCGATCTTGCCCGAGCGATTGACCTGAGCGAAGTCGCTGAGCTTGTTGCGCCTGACGGTGCCTCGCGTCGTGGCGAACATGACGTCGTAGGAGTCCCAGGTGTCCTCGTCCTCGGGAATCGGCATGATGGTGGTGATGCGCTCGCCCTGTTCGAGCGGCAGGAGATTGACGAGCGCCTTGCCGCGCGCCGTGGGCGCGGCGAGCGGCAGCCGCCACACCTTCTCCTTGTAGACCTGGCCGGCGGAGGAGAAGAAAAGCACCGGCTGATGCGTCGAGGCGACGAACAGGCGGGCGACGAAATCTTCGTCGCGGGTCGCCATTCCGGTGCGGCCCTTGCCGCCGCGCCGCTGCGCGCGATAGGTCGAAAGCGGCGCGCGCTTGATGTAGCCGCCGTGGCTGACAAGCACGACCATGTCCTCGCGCTGGATGAGGTCCTCGTCGTCCATGTCGGCGTCGCTGTCGAGGATCTCGGTCAGGCGCGGCGACGGGAAGTCGGCCTTCGCCTTGAGCAGTTCGTCGCGGATGATGCCCATGAGCCGGGCGCGCGAGCCGAGGATGTCGAGGTAATCGGCGATCTCGACCGCGAGCTTGTTCAGGGCTTCCGCGATCTCGTCGCGCCCGAGGGCGGTGAGACGCGCGAGGCGCAGTTCGAGGATTGCGCGCGCCTGCGCCTCGGAAAGCCGGATCGAGCCGTCGGCGTCGAGCGCGTGACGCGGGTCGGCGATGAGCGCGATCAGGGGCGCCATGTCGCGCGCCGGCCACGATCGCCCCATCAGCGCGTCGCGCGCGGCTCCGGTGTCGGGCGAGGTCCGGATGAGACGGATCACCTCGTCGATGTTGGCGACCGCGATGGCGAGCCCGACCTGGACGTGGGCGCTGTCGCGCGCCTTGGTGAGCAGGTGCTTGGTGCGCCGGGTGACGACGTCCTCGCGAAAGTCGAGGAAGGCGCGCAGCATGTCGCTGAGCGTCATCATCTCGGGCCGGAGGCCGTTCAGCGCGATCATGTTGGCGCCGAAGCTCGACTGCATCGCGGTGAAGCGCCAGAGCTGGTTCAGGACGACGTCGGCGACCGCGTCGCGCTTGATCTCGATGACGATACGCATGCCCTCGCGGTCGGACTTGTCGCGCAGGTCAGAGATCCCCTCGATGCGCTTTTCCTTCACCAGTTCGGCGATGCGTTCGATCAGCGTCGCCTTGTTGACCTGGTAGGGGATCTCGCTGACGATCAGGGCCTCGCGGTCCTTGCGCAATTCCTCCACCGTGACCTTGGCGCGCATCACGATCGATCCGCGGCCGGTTGCGTAAGCCGAGCGGATGCCGGCGCGGCCGAGAATGGCGCCGCCCGTCGGGAAGTCGGGGCCGGGCAGCCGCTCCATGAGTTCGTCGAGCGAGATGTCGGGCTTGTCCATCATCGCGATGAGGGCGTCGATGGTCTCGCCGAGATTGTGCGGCGGGATGTTGGTCGCCATGCCGACGGCGATGCCGCCGGCGCCGTTGACGAGCAGGTTCGGGAAGCGGGCCGGCAGGACGACCGGCTCCTCCTCCTTCTCGTCGTAGTTCGGCTTGAAGTCGACGGTGTCCTTGTCGAGGTCGTCGAGGAGCGCGAGCGCGGCGCGGTGGAGCCTCGCCTCGGTGTAGCGCGAGGCGGCCGGCGGGTCGCCGTCGACCGAACCGAAATTGCCCTGGCCGTCGATCAGGGGCACGCGCATGGAAAAGTCCTGCGCCATCCGGACGAGCGCGTCGTAGATGGCGAGGTCGCCGTGCGGATGGTACTTGCCCATCGTGTCGCCGACGGTGCGCGACGACTTGTTGTAGGGGCGGTCGGGCGTGAAGTTCAATTCGCGCATCGCATAGAGAATGCGGCGATGCACGGGCTTGAGGCCGTCGCGGACGTCGGGAAGGGCGCGACTTACGATCACGCTCATCGCGTAGTCGAGGTAGCTGCGCTTCATTTCGTCGAGAATGGAGACGGGCCTGATGTCGGACGGCTCGTCCGGCCCGGGCCGCTCGTCGCGGGTGTCTGTCACGATTCGCCTCGGTTGGGATTTGTGGCGTGTCTAGCCGATTCCGGCAGCCGGCGCCATATTAATGAGACGTGCTTACACGAATGTTTCTCGTCGTAGAATCAATGGTTTATCTCCATGTCAGGGCATCTGCGGGGGGCAAGGCGCTTACGCTTCGGCGCCCGCAATTGCGCTGGATCAATGCGGCCTTGCGTAAGGCCGCTTAAGAGGTTCCATCGCGGTCGCTTACGCGACGCGAGGCAGCGATCCGGAGGCCTCCGCCGTTCCCCCTTGGCCTTTGGGTCGCTGCTTTCATGTCCGCTGCCGTAAAGCGGGCGTTCCCGTCGGCGAATTGGCCGGCATTCCGATCCACGCGCTACCGTCCTCCCGCGACGTCGACAGTGGCGCCGGTCACGTAGGACGCGGCGTCGCTCATGAGCCAGACCACGGCTTCCGCGACCTCTTCCGGCGTCCCGGCGCGCCCGAGCGGGGTCGCCGCGCCGAGCGTTTGCGCCCGGCCCGGCTCGCCGGTCGCGACATGGATCTCGGTTTCGATGAGTCCCGGGCGGACCGCGTTCACCCGCACCCCCTCGGGGCCGAGCTCTTTCGCCAGTCCGATGGTCAGCGTGTCGATCGCGCCCTTCGAGGCGGCGTAGTCGACGAAGGTGTTCGGGCCGCCGAGCCGGGCTGCGGCCGACGAGACGAGCACGATCGAGCCCCCCGCGCCGCCTGCCGATTCGGCCATGCGCCGCGCGGCCTCGCGGGCGGTGAGGAAGGCGCCGAGCACGTTGACCTCGAACATCCGCTTGAGGCGCGAAAGGCTCATGTCGGCGAGGCGCGCGATCGGCGCGGCGACGCCTGCGTTGACGAAGACGGCGTTTAAGGGCCCGAGCGCGCGGACCGCGCCCTCGGTCATCGCGATGACGTCGGCCTCGACCGCGACGTCGCCTTTGAGCGCGACGGCGCGGCCGCCGCCTTTCGCGATCGCCTCGACCACTTCGTCGGCGGCGTGAGAAGTCCTCGCGATAGCCGACGGCGACCGACCATCCCCAATTCGCGGCGAGGAGGGCGGTCGCGCGGCCGATGCCGCGCGAGCCGCCGGTGACGAGCAGGACCCTGGACATGGAAAGGCTCCTTTGGAGCGGGCCCGCGGATACGGGCGCAGAAGTTGTCGCGCCTGGCCGATCTCGGTGACTCGGGGCGCCGAAACGCGTCTCCTTGTAACTCGCCGGCGAGGGGTGCGTCCAAGGCCGGCGCCGCGCCTCGAGGGGCCTGCGATTCCCGGGCGCGGATTTCATCTTTTCAACGGTTTGCAGCGGATTTTCCGGGCGTGCGTCACCGCCAAGGTGGGGGCTCCGTCGAGGAGCGAAGCGACGTGGCGATCAAGACACGCCCGCCGCCCCCGGTAACCGGCGGATTCCTCCGCCGACGTACCGAAGCATGGGCGCAAGTGCCCTCTGGATCGCCATGCTTCGCTCGCGATGACGGCGCTGCAAGCTTATGGCTGGAGTTGGGCAGGCCAAAGCGTCCTTCGATAGATGTCGAGGAGTGATCCGCCAATCGCCAATCGCAACCCCAATTCGAGCCTTTTCAGTACCTTGCGGCGCCAATCGCAACCCAGTGTAACTGCCAAGGTGGGGCCGATCCGAACACCGACCTCGTCCTGAGGAGCCTGCGGTCCCCGGACTGTGATCCGGGGAGGCGTCTCGAAGGCGGGGGCGCGGCGGCGGGGGAATTGTCCGGGGGCGGAACGGTGTCGGTCATGCTCGGTCTCTCGCGCTGTCTATTGTCAGACAGAAAAAACCGTAACATTCATTCTGATTTTAGAAAAGCATTTGTCGCTTTATCATGCGCGAAAATGACCGGGAGCGACCTTAAGGCTTTGTGGCCTTCGTGCGATCTTCGTGAACTTTGTGTTGAAAAATCAAACACAAAGGGCAGGAAGGAGACACCAAGGACACGACGCGAAGCACCGCCTGTGGCAGGTCTCAGCACGACGCGATCGGCTCAGCGCCTTACGAACTTTTGCAAGTCGGAGGAAGCCGGCGGGCGTCAGGCGCTCGCGGCGTGCTCGGCGCCTTGCAGGCGCCGAATGATGAGGGCGCGCTTGCGGCGCTCGAAGTTAAGCCGCGCGGCGATCGAATCGAACTGCACCCGGCGCTGCGGATTGACCCGGATGGCCTCGTCGAAGTCGAGGACGAAGGACAATTCCTTGTGGGCCTGCTCGAGGATGCCGATCACCCGATCGCTGTCCGCGAGGCCTTCCTGAAGCACGAGGGGGCTGCTCGTCGCCATGCTCTCGACCTCCCGGGTCCTTGAGCCGATTTCGCCAGACGTTCGCCCCTGTCCGGGCGCTGGCCGCACTCCCGGGGCCGACTAATCAGAGGTTCGTGACGATTTGTGGGCGGACGCCATTTATCCCCCGTTTCCACAGGCAAACCGCGCTTAAGGAGCGTCGGCGCTACAGCACCGCCTCGATGTCGAGGCCGAGGCCCTGCGGCTTGTCGGTCGGGGCGTAGCGGCGCACGACATTGTGCTTCCGGTCGAGCAGGAACTTGGTGAAGTTCCACTTGATCGCGCCGGTGCCGAGAAAGCCGGGGGCGGCTGCCTTCAGCGCCTTGAACAGCGGGTGGGCGTTTGCGCCGTTGACCTCGACTTTGGCGAACATGGGGAAGTCGACGTCGTAGGTCAGCTTGCAGAATTTGGCGATCTCCGCTTCGTTTCCCGGCTCCTGATGGCCGAACTGGTCGCAGGGGAAGCCGAGCACCGCAAAGCCCCGGTCGCGGAAGCGCTGGTGCAGCGCCTCGAGCCCCTCATACTGGGGCGTGAAACCGCATTTGCTGGCGACGTTGACGACGAGCAGCGCCTTGCCGTCGAAGGCGGCGAGCGTCTCGGCCTTGCCGTCGATGGTCTTCAGAGGAATGTCGGAGGGGATGAGCATGACGCGAAGGATTACGGCGTCAGGACGGCTTTAGTCCAGCGCTGAACGTCTGTCCGTCGACGTCGATGACGCGTAACGACTGTCCGTCCGCCGCAGGCAGGCCGCCCGGCGGCGGGGGCAGGGTGACGACGGCTTTCGCGCCCATGCCGCCCTCGAGCCCGAAAGTCCCGGCCTTGAAGCGGTTGTAGGGGAAGGCGTTGGCGATCGCGGTCTGCGGCAGCGCGGCCAGCGCCCGCCAGTCCCACGCGGCGACCGCGTGACCAGCCGCGTCGAGGATCTCGACCGCCATGACGTGACCCGGAACGGCGGGCGTGCCGCCGTCGAGCGCGATCGAGAAGCGGACGCCGCCATCGGCGAGGCGCGTCGCGTCGGCGAGGCCGTAGGCATGCGCGTCCGCCCCGACCGGCCCCTTGTGGTAGGGGGTCAGGATCGAGCCTCGGTAGTAATTGTAGAGGCCGAGGTCGAAGGCGAGCACGAAGGCGATGAGGGCGAAGGCGAGCCGGCGATAAGCGATCTCGCCGGTCGGGAGCGGCAGCGCCCCGCCGCACCAGCGGAACCAGGTTCGGCGTGCGAGCGAAGGGTTGCGGCGCAGGAGCCAGCCGTCGAGCGAGAAGGCGGCGCTGCCCGCCAGCATCAGCGTCGCCGCGATCGCGACGTTGCACGAGGCCATCGTCCATTCGTCGATGCAGGTGCCGCCCTGCCAGCCGAAGAGCAGCATCAGCGACACCGAGAGCCCGAGGGAAGCGAGCGCCGCGAGCCGGGTCATGAAGCCCGCCATCAGCGCCAGGCCGACGACGAGTTCGACGGCGCTGAAGACGACGATCGACGCGTAGAGAAGCCAGAAGTGACCCATGAGAAAGGCGACGACGTGATCCGTGCCGAGGAGCGCGCCGGGCATCGCCGACTGCAGCTTGTTGGCCATCCACGAGGGCGCGGAAGGATCGAGCTTCGAGGACGCGTAGATGAAGCGCCGCGATCCGCCGCCCCAGTAGACGAAGCCCTGGATGATGCGGACCGAGAGCATCGCGAGCGCCGCGGCGCGCCAGTCGGCGGAGACGCTCGCGCGCGCGGCGTTCGCGTCGCCGCCTGAATCCCGATCCGCGATCGCAGCCGACGCCGTCATGCTTTGCCCCAAGTCCCCGAGCCCAAGGGAGACTAGCACGATCGCGCCCGCGGTGAGCGGGGCCTATCCCGCGTCATCGTCATCGATGGCCCGGTTCGCGGCAACCGTGCTATACTCGGCGCATGAAGCGGGAAGCTGCCATCGCAGCGCTGAAGAAGCACGAGGCCGAATTCAGGGCGCTCGGCGTCGACCATCTGTATCTGTTTGGTTCGACCGCGCGCGGCGAAGCGCGTGACGATTCCGACGTCGATCTCTTTTTCGATCATGAGAAAGGACGCATCGGCCTCTACGAGTTGATCGACGTGAAGGAGCGCGCGATCAGCGTCCTCGGCGCCCGTGCGGACGTCGTGACGCGCGCCAGCCTGCATCCGGTCTTGAGAGACCGGATCGAGGCGTCGGCGATCCGTGTTTTCTGATGGCCGAACGGCTCGGATCGCCGCCGCTGACGGACATCGTCGAAGCGATCGAACATATCCGAGCGGCGCTGACGGGGACGTCGTTGGACGACTTTGAAAAGAGTTGGGAAAAGCGCTGGCTGATCGAGCGCGGGATCGAGATTGTCTCGGAGGCGAGCCGTCGTCTTCCCGAGGAGCTCAAGATCCGCAACGCGGAGATTCCGTGGCGCAAGGTCGCGGGCATCGGCAACGTGTTGCGTCACGACTACGCGCGCGTTGCTCCCGGCGTGCTGTGGAAGCTAATCCGCGACGATTTGCCGGCGCTGGAGAGGGTCTGCCGGGCGGAGTTGTCTGCCGCTTTGGCGCGCGAACGGGAGCCTTAGCGGCCCGCATCACGTCTTTGTCATTGCGAGTGAATCGACGCGATCCCTGGTCGATTCCGACCGGATTGCTTCGTCACTGCGCTCCTCGCAAGGACGGGCTTTCCGGCGACGCCACAACCTCGTCCTGAGGAGCGGCGCCGTAAGGCGGCGCGTCTCGAAGGACGTTCGCCTTCCGCGTCCCTGGCGCGTCCTTCGAGACGCCCGCTATCGCGGGCTCCTCGAGGCACGAGGGGGCAAGGTTGGCGGCTGAGATCAGAACGGGATGTCGTCGTCGATCGGGCCCGCGCCGCCGCCGCCGGAGATGGCGGGCCTGCGGTCGCTGCCGCCCGTCGTCGCCCGGTTGAAGCTCCGCGAGCCGCCCTCGTCCGGGAACGAGTCCCGGTCGGCGCCGCCGCCGCGTGAATCGAGCAGCGTCAGTTCGCCGCGGAAGCGGGTCAGCACGATCTCGGTCGTGTAGCGGTCCTGCCCGTCCTTGTCCTGCCACTTGCGGGTCTGGAGCTGGCCCTCGACGTAGACCTTCGATCCCTTCTTCAGATACTGCTCGGCGATCTTGCCGAGGTTCTCGTTGAAGATCACGATATTGTGCCACTCGGTGCGCTCCTTGCGCTCGCCGGACGACTTGTCGCGCCAGGTCTCCGAGGTCGCGAGCGAAAAGCTGACGACCGGATCGCCGGAATTCAGCCGCCGGACTTCCGGGTCCTTGCCCAGGTTGCCGACCAGGATCACCTTGTTGACGCCCGCCATCGCGACCTCCTACGCCTGCTGCTGCATGGGCAGGATCGGCGGCCCCGCCCGGCGCGGTCAGCGACCGCGCCTACAATCTCGCGTCGCGGTCAGCGACCGCGCCTACAATTTCCCGTCGCGGTCGGCGACCGCGGCTCCACATCTTCCTTACCCCAAACGACGCGCCCGATAGCCCGGCCCCGTCACTTGTCCACAAAACGCGCTCGAAGCGGCTTGGGTCCCGGCGCGCCAGTCCCTACATTCGGTTCGGAAGGGGAGGCCGGGCGCCTTCCTTCCGTTCCGTTTTTGTTCTAGCATCGGCATGACGTCCGCGCAAGCGCGATTGCGCGCCGATGGACTGGATTTTGAGGACCTGATGGCCGGCGCAGACATGAAGCGCAGATCGGGCGCGAAAGCCGCAGGCGACGGCGGCGTCGAAGCCCTGTTCGGCGGGCGGACAATCGTCATCCGCGGCGCGCGCGAGCACAATTTGAAGAACGTCGACCTCGTCATCCCGCGCGACAGGCTGGTCGTGTTCACCGGCCTCTCGGGCTCGGGCAAGTCGTCGCTCGCCTTCGACACGATCTACGCGGAGGGCCAGCGCCGCTATGTCGAGTCGCTCTCGGCCTACGCCCGCCAGTTCCTCGAGATGATGCAGAAGCCGGACGTCGACCAGATCGACGGCCTGTCGCCGGCCATCGCCATCGAGCAGAAGACGACGTCGAAGAATCCGCGCTCGACGGTGGGCACGGTGACGGAGATTCACGACTACATGCGCCTTCTCTGGGCGCGCGTCGGAATTCCCTATTCGCCGGCGACCGGCCTGCCGATCGAGAGCCAGACGGTCAGCCAGATGGTCGATCGGGTGCTGGCGCTGCCCGAGCGCACGCGGCTCTATCTCATCGCCCCGGTCGTGCGCGGACGGAAGGGGGAATATCGCAAGGAGATCGCCGACTGGATGAAGCGCGGCTTCCAGCGTCTCAAGATCGATGGCCAGTTCTACGAGATCGCCGACGCCCCGGCGCTCGACAAGAAGCTCAAGCACGACGTCGAGGTGGTGGTCGACCGGATCGTCGTGCGCCCCGACATGGCGGCGCGGCTGGCGGAGAGTTTCGAGACGGCGCTGGAGCTGGCCGACGGACTCGCCGTGGTGGAGTTTGCGGATGAGCGAATGGCGAATGGCGAAATGGCGAATAGGGAGAACAGCGATCCCCACTCGCCACTCGCCACTCGCCACTCGCCCCTTGATGCCCGAATGGCGAATGGCGAAATGGCGAATAGGGAGAACAGCGATCCCCACTCGCCACTCCCCACTCGCCACTCGCCCAACGCCGCCACTCGCCACTCGCCCGATCGCATCCTGTTCTCCGCGAAATTCGCCTGTCCCGTCTCCGGCTTCACCATCCCGGAAATCGAGCCGCGGCTCTTCTCGTTCAACAATCCGCATGGCGCCTGTCCGGTCTGCGGCGGGCTTGGCTCCGAACTGCGCGTCGATCCGACGCTCGTCGTTCCCGACCCGAAGCTGACGCTGAAGCGCGGCGCGATCGCGCCTTGGTCGAAGTCGAGTTCGCCCTATTATCTGCAGACGCTCGACGCGCTCGCCAAGCACTACCGGTTCCGGCTCGACAAGCCGTGGGCCGAGCTGCCGGAGGCCGGCCGGCACGCCATCCTCTACGGCTCGGGAGCCGAGGAGATCCGCTTCGCCTACGACGACGGCCTGCGCGCCTACGAGGTGAGGAAGCCGTTCGAGGGCGTCGTGTCGAATCTCGAGCGCCGCTACAAGGAGACGGAGAGCGAGTGGTCGCGTGACGAGATCCAGCGCTACATGAGCGCCACGCCATGCGAGGCCTGTCACGGCTTCCGCCTCAAGCCCGAGGCGCTGGCGGTCAAGATCGACGGACAGCACATCGGCGAGGCGAGCCTCCTCTCGGTGACGGCGGCGATCGACTGGGCCGAGCGGCTGCCCTCGAAGCTCGACGCCAAGCGCAACGAGATCGCCGACCGCATCCTGAAGGAGATTCGCGACCGGCTGGTTTTCCTGCGCGACGTCGGGCTCGACTATCTGACGCTGGCCCGCGCGAGCGGCACCCTGTCGGGCGGCGAGAGCCAGCGCATCCGCCTCGCCTCGCAGATCGGCTCGGGGCTGACCGGCGTGCTCTATGTGCTCGACGAGCCCTCGATCGGCCTGCACCAGCGCGACAACGCGCGCCTCCTCGATACGCTGCGGCGCCTGCGCGACCTCGGCAACACGGTGATCGTGGTCGAGCACGACGAGGATGCGATCCTCGCGGCCGATTACGTGGTCGATGTCGGGCCCGGCGCCGGCGTGCATGGCGGCGAGATCGTCGCGAAGGGAACGCCGCCCGAGATCGCCGCCGCCCCCGCGTCGCTGACCGGCCATTATCTCTCCGGCGAGCGGACGGTGGCGATCCCGACGAAGCGGCGCGCGCCGGCGCCGGGCAAGGAACTGAAGATCGTCGGGGCGCGCGGCAACAATCTGAAGAACGTGACCGTCGGCGTGCCGCTCGGGCTCTTCACCTGCGTCACCGGCGTCTCGGGCGGGGGCAAATCGACGCTCGTCATCGACACGCTCTACAAGGCCGCGGCGCGGGCCTTGAACAACGCCAGCGACCCGCCGGCGCCGCACGACCGCATCGAGGGCTTGACGGCGATCGACAAGGTGATCGACATCGACCAGTCGCCGATCGGCCGCACGCCGCGCTCGAACCCCGCGACCTACACGGGCGCCTTCACGCCGATCCGCGACTGGTTCGCCGGGCTCCCCGAGGCCAAGGCGCGCGGTTATCTGCCGGGGCGCTTCTCGTTCAACGTCAAGGGCGGGCGCTGCGAGGCCTGCCAGGGCGACGGCGTCATCAAGATCGAGATGCATTTCCTGCCGGACGTCTACGTCACCTGCGACGTGTGCAAGGGCAAGCGCTACGACCGCGAGACGCTCGAGGTGCGCTACCGTGACAAGTCGATCGCCGACGTGCTCGACATGACGGTCGAGGAGGCGGCCGACCTCTTCAAGGCGGTGCCGTCGATCCGCGACAAGATGGAGACCCTGAAGCGCGTTGGCCTGTCTTATGTGAAGGTCGGCCAGCAGGCGACGACGCTGTCGGGCGGCGAAGCGCAGCGGGTGAAGCTCGCCAAGGAATTGTCGCGCCGCTCGACGGGGCGCACGCTCTACATCCTCGACGAGCCGACGACGGGGCTCCACTTCCACGACGTGGCGCAGCTGCTCGACGTGCTGCACGAGCTTGTCGACCAGGGCAACACGATGATCGTCATCGAGCACAATCTCGAAGTCCTGAAGACGGCCGACTGGATCATCGACATGGGGCCGGAGGGCGGCGACGGCGGCGGCGAGGTCGTGGCGGCGGGAACGCCCGAGGAGATCGCCCGCAACGCGAGGAGCTATACGGGCGCGTATCTGAAGACGGTGCTGGCGAGAAAGGCGAAGGCGCGCCGAAGCGCGGCGGAGTAAATAGTGAACGCCGCACCCCTGCGAATACGCATACGCCCAGAGGAATTTTCGTGGGTCGGTTACGCCTGAGCTTCTTCTTTGAGCCGGCGCGGGTCCCAGATTTGCTCAGCGAGTTGCTGGTACAGCTTCTGACGCTCGTCTAAATCGGCTTTCTTAAAATTTAAATGCGAATGAAACGCTAGCCCGCTTTGTTTTATGAACCGAACAAATCCGGGACTGCGCTCGTATGCTTTATCATGTAGGCTCTGCGCGAGTAGGTTTTGTTTCAGGTAATGACCACGCTTTGGTTTGTAAGGAAGATCACCGTAGCTGGCGTTGAAGCTTTTCGGCAGAAGTAATAGGTCGCCTATGCGGTTTCTATATTCCCTAAAGTCGTTTGGATGTTTAAATTCATCTTCGTGCCGCTCCGGGTGATCGGCCCATATATGCTCGATTTCGTAACCATTTTTGCCCTTTCTGTGAACATACTCGGCGTATCTGCTGGGCAGTCCAGAACGAGTCTCCACATAGTCGGTCATCCGAGCCAATATGCGATGGATTTGTCGCCCGTTCATCCCGTGGAGGTTAAAGCGGTCATTGGAGGCGAAAGTTTCCGTTTCAACTTCGAGGCGTTTCGATAGCGTCTCCGCGACCCGAACTGCGCTCTTACCTCGAATTTCCTTCATAACGAGGAACATGTTATACTGCATTGTCGAGTAGTCAATTGCGCGCATATTCCAAATTCTGCGGCTAATGATGATATCAAGATACGCCGCAGTGACCCTCAGCTTGCGCTGAATTTCTTTCTCAGGGTCGTCCACTCGAAGCGGTGCCAGCAGAACTGCGTACTGGAGGGTAAAGTTGTTCTGATCATTGTAATGGATGCACTCAAGGCCCTGGGTCAGGGCTTCTGCCGCCCTACGAATCGTGATGTATTGCCGCGCAAAAAAAGAGAAATCACGTTCAATAAATCTAGTAAAATCGCTGCTGCTCGCCAATTTCAACAACTCTTCGTGATCACGCACCCAGCGGTGAAACTCAGTGCCGATGAGATCAAAATCTTGTGGGGTTGCGCCACGTTTTCGCTCACGGATGCTTTCGGCGTACTGGCTTCGTAGCCACGATTTAATAGCATCCGCATCCTCTTCTTTCCCTAATTCAGCAAACTCAGCGACACGATCCTTCCATATACTGCTGGCACGATTACGTGTAGACGGATCAGTGATATTAGCTAGCAGATAGCCTTTAAGCATATCGGTAGCTGTAAGTCTAAGACCGCGGTCATTCATTGTCTCAAAAATAGTGTAAGCGTCATCATCTGAATAGGCCGTAATTTCCACCAAATGAACATTCTCGATTAGCCAGTCAATGAAGTAAGGCAGTGCCGTACCGCCGAGTTCTTCTGGAAATCTTTCCGTTATGTCTTGATATCGTGCCAAAATATTGGATACAGATTCCGGTTGGCCGGCGTCGTCGAAGGCGGAGCCCGCGTAAAGCGCCTCGACGCAGGCGGTGCGCTCTTGGACATCCAGATTGAATGATTTCTTGCCAAATTTTTGGGAAAATATAAGTTCAGATAGCTGTTTACCCTGCTCCAATTCGGCCACATTTCTGTGGAGATATATAAGCAGTAACGTTATTGTGGTTAGACGCTGCTGGCCGTCAATTATGAATTTTCGCCCATTTTTGTCGCTAGTAATGATAAGAAGTAGTGCCCGTAACCCTCGACGCGAGTACGATCGTGTCGTGGATCATAACTTTCTATGAATTTATCTGCCAAGTCGCTGATTAATTCAACGACCTGTTTAGATTCCCACTTGTATTCACGTTGATAATAGTCGACAGCGTACTTTGCGCCACTCAATAGTGAACGAATACTCTTTGCATCCCCCCGAATTTCTTTCATTACCTCGCCCTCAATGACGCCGGATAACTGTGATCCGGGACCTGAACGTTCCGCCAGTTAATCTAGCAGATCCGATCCCGCGGAGCGACTGTTTACCGTGATACGTCTGCGATCCAAACGTGAGACGAAGTTTGGCGCAATCGCGCGCAAGCAAACAAACCCCGACGCTGGCCTAATTCCCCGTCTCGATCTCGGCCCGAATTTTTGCCCCATGCAGCCTCTCTGTCCGCGCGAGATCGTACTGGCTCTGCAAGCCGAGCCAGAACGCGGCGCTGGGACCGAGGGATTGGCTGAGGCGGATGGCCGTGTCGGGCGAAATCCCACGCTTGCCATTGAGGATTTCGGTCAGGCGGTTGGCGGGCACACGCAGCTTCAGCGCGAGCGCGTTGGCGTTAAGGCCGCGGGCCGCCAGTTCGTCCTGCAAGACCTCGCCTGGATGAACCGGCGCCAGCGCAAAGCCGTCGGGGGGCGCGAGGAATACGTCGTCTTCGGTCGTCATCTGCTTGACCTCTAATGATAGTCGACGATCTCCACCTCGAATGCGTCGTCATCGTCGAAGCGAAACACGATGCACCACGGACCGTTGACGCGGATCGCCCAGGAGCCTGATCGATCTCCGCTCAGCTTGTGCAGTCCGACGCTGCGCAATCGCGACAGATCGTCCAGCTTTCGCGCCACGTTCAGCGCCGCCAGACGCCGCCGCGCGAGATTTTCGTCAAGACCAGAAAACTTGGACTTCCCCGACTCGAGAAATTGTCGTGTGGCCGCGCCCCGGACGGACCGTATCATACGTAGAGCATAATATGGATGGCGTAGGAACGCAACTCGGGATTCGGGCTCATCGACCGCGCCGCGCGAGATAGCGGCGGCCCGCCCGGTCCGCGAGATAGCCGAGCCAGGCGCCGGCGAACGCCGCCGGAATGAGGACCCACAGCGAAGACGAGAAGAACCAGCAGATCCCGGCCCCCGACGCGGCGAAGGCCAGGATGGTCCAGGTTGTGAATTCGACCGATCCTGACATGCCCCTCTTCCGCCTGCGCCGCTCGATTTCCGCGAGGGTAGGCGCCCGTTATGCCACGCGCGCCAGCGAGGGACAGCGCCTGCGAAAGTCGCGTCGCGGCGCCGCAGTCGCATCGGGCAAAGTAAAGAGAAATTACCCCTGTTCGGCTGAGAACCCTCCCTGTTATGCGCAAAACCCTCCCTGTTCCGGACGAAAAACCTCCCTGTTATTTGAACCTGACGATAGCGTGGAAATGGACCCTGCGGCCCAGGTGAAGTCAGCCGAGGCGTCAGTCGCGACCGCGCGGGGCCTTCGCTGAGGACCGCCAGGCGTCGCCAAAACCCGCGTCTTTTCAATTGCCTACATTTTTCCCTTTTTCAGCATATAAGATTATGTTATTCTGACCCTTAGGAAAAATGGGATGGCGCGCCGGCAGGCGCCGGCCTGCCTCCCAGAAAGAAATCGCTGAACACTGAAAAATGCGCCCGATCCAGAAAGCAGAACTATCCTTTCGCCCTCCCCACGGGCGCGTCCGCCGAGGTCTCGTCCCGTTCCGAGGTCTCCCGCGTACGCGCGAATGCGTCCGCCAAGCGCACATCCGCCGAGGGCCGACGTCGGCGCTGAGCGTTATCGCCTACCAGTCGGGAACAAGCATGCGCCCGGAGAATCCAACACAACTCTCTGAAACGGCTCAAAACTGGCCGGGGTTCGGCGGCCAGCCGCCGCTTTCGGTCCGCGCCGATCCGACGCGGCCCGATGAAGCCCTCCGGGCCCGAGGAGCGCGGACGGGGGCGAAAGTCGCCCCTACCTTGGCGGCTACAGTCGCCGCCCGTAACGCTCAAGGTGGGCATCTTACCGCCGCCCTCGTCCTGAGGAGCCTGCGAAGCAGGCGTCTCGAAGGACGTTCCAGATTGCGCCGGCGTGCCCGCTGCAGCGTTCTTCGAGACGCATCGCCTGCGGCGCCGCTCCTCAGGACGAGGCCGTTGGTGGGGCGCCTGGCAGTCACAATCCGGAAAGTCTTCTCCAGGTCACTGAAAGCCCTCAAAACCGGCTCGGCCCGGAGGTCGCTCCCGGCCGCTTTAGGCCGCCTTCCGCCGCTCCATCTCGGCCTGGAAGAGCGGGACCTCGTGGGCGAGGGCGGCGGCGACGCTCGGGCGCTGGCGCATCCGCTCGAGATAGGCCTTCACGTTCGGGTAGGCGGCGAGGTCGATCTCGGGCGTCGCCCGGGTCCAGTTGAGCACCGTCGCCAGATAGGCGTCCGCGACGCTGAAGCGGTCGAGCAGGAATTCGCGGCCCGCGAGGTTCTCGTCGAGATAGGCGAGGCGGGAGGCGTATTTCTCGAGCGTCCAGCTTTTGACCTCGGGCGGCGTCCTGGCGCCGAGGAGCGGCGTCATCAGCCCTTTGTGCAATTCGCTCGAAATGAAGCCCAGCCATTGGCGCAGTTTCGCGCGCGCCGCGCGGTCCGACGCGGGCGGGGCGAGGCCGGCCTCGGGATAGAGGTCGGCCACATGATGCAGGACGGCGCAGTTCTCGGTCAGCACCGAGCCGTCGTCGAACCTCAGCGCCGGGACGTAGCCGAGCGGGTTGATGGCGCAATAGTCCGCGCCGGTCGCAAGCACGCGCTTCGTCAGCGGATCGACCTCGACGAACGTCACGTCGGCGCCGGCCTCGGCGAGCGCGACCCGGGTCGCCATCGAGCAGGCGAGCGGGGAAAAGAAAAGCTCCATCGAAATCCTCCCTTGTAGTTTTGTACTCTTTCGCATAGAATTAGCGCCGTCAAGAGTTTTGTTCGATATGGTACAAAAATCAGTTACCCCGGCGATTGGGCCGCGCAAGCGCGGGCGCCCGCGCGCCTTCGATCCGGAGACGGCGCTCGATCAGGCGATGGAGGTCTTCCGCGCGCGGGGGCTCGCAGCCGCTTCGCTCGACGACATCAGCCTGGCTACGGGGCTGAACCGGCCGAGCCTCTACGGTGCGTTCGGCGACAAGCGGGCGCTCTATCTTCAGGCCTATCGGCGCTACCGCGTGAGGACGCGCGACGACTTCGCGCCGCTGATCGCCTCCGACGCGCCGCTTGACATCAAGCTCGGGCGCATTCTGCACGAGGCGCTCGACTTCTATCTTACCGGCGAACCGAATCCGCGCGGCTGCTTCACCGTACTCAGCGCCGCCTCCGACGCAATCGCCGACCCGGAGATCCGTGCGGCCGTCGCGGACGCGATTCAGGCCATGGACCGCGCCTTCGAGCGGCTTTGCGCGGGCGCGCAGGCGAAGGGCGAATTGCCGGCGAGCGCCGATCCGGCGCGCCTCGCGCGTATGACGACGGCGGCGCTGCACACGCTTTCGATCCGCGCCCGCGCCGGCCTGCCGAGATCGGCGATGGAGCCCATCATCGACGACGCGGTCGTTGCGATCTGCGGCGAGAAACGATCCCAAGGCCGTGGAACGGCTGGTCGGAGAAGAAAGTAGGGAAGGGGAACGACAACGACGGGGCGGCGCGCGACCGGACTCCGGTTGACGCCCGACCTTTTTCCGGGCGCCGCAACCGGCTACGTGTTCGAATTCGTGACGCCAAGAGGAGCCTGGGATGAGCGGACCGACCGGCAAATTCGTGTGGTACGAGTACATGGGAAGCGACCTCAAGGCGGCGGTCGATTTCTATTCGCATGTCGTGGGCTGGAGCGCCGAGGACGGCGGCATGTCCGACTTCGCCTACCAGATCGTCTCGGCGGCGGGACGCCCCGTGGGCGGCATGATGGACATTCCGGCCGACGCCAAGGCGATGGGCGCGCGTCCCGCGTGGCTCGGCTACATCTGGGTCGAGGATGTCGACCTCGCCCTGCCGAAGCTGATGGCGGCCGGCGGCAAGGTGTTCAAGGCGCCCTCCGAAATCCCCGAGGTCGGCCGCTTCGCGGTCGTCGCCGATCCCTACGGCGGGACGTTCATGCTGTTCCGCGACGCGAACGGCAATCCGCCGGCGCCCGTCTCGCCCGGCGCGCCCGGGACGATCGGCTGGCACGAACTGCACTGCGACGACGGCGCCAAGGCGCTCGATTTCTATTGCAACTTCTTTGGCTGGACCAAGACGACCGACTTCGACATGGGCCCGATGGGCGTCTACCGCATGTTCAAGACAGGCGAGGGCGAGGAGGGCGGGATCATGACGCGCATGGCTGAGACGCCGGCGTCCTTCTGGCTCTACTACGTCAACGTGGACGCGCTCGATCCGGCCGTCGAACGGATCAAGGCCAGGGGCGGCACGATCGCCAACGGCCCGATCGAAGTGCCGGGCGGCCAATGGGTCGTCCAGGCGCTCGACCCGCAGGGCGCGCTCTTCGCCCTCGTCGCGCCGAAGCGGTAATCGGGCGCTCCGGCGCCCTGGGAGCCGGCACCGGGGCCCTCGCGCCCGCGGGCGGCCGCGTTTCCACCTCGACCCCGGCGGTATTGACGCGCTGGACGGCGACGCGCTTGGCGCGTCCTTGACAGATACCGACCGGTTGGTATGTTCGTCTCATGAACGGCGCGCCAGTCGAAAACAGGGCAGGTGGGTCGCCTCCCGCGAGGACGGCCGAGGCGTCGCGCGCCAGCCTGCTCGACGCGGCGGTGCATGTGGTGCGCTCGAAGGGCTATTCGGCCGCGCGGGTCGAGGACATCTGCGCCGAAGCCGGCCTGACCAAGGGGGCGTTCTTTCACCACTTCGTCTCGAAGGAGGACTGCGCCGTCGCCGCGGCTGAGCACTTCGCCGCCAACGCCGACGCCGCGTTCGACGCCGCGCCTTACGCGCATCTCGCCGACCCGAGAGCGCGGGTGCTCGGCTACGTCGATTTTCGCAAGGCGATCCTCGCGCGCGACCTCGCCGAGTTCACCTGCCTGCTCGGGACGATGGCGCAGGAGGTTTACGACACGCATCCCGTCATTCGTCAGGCTTGCGACCGCTTCATCCGCGCCCATGCGGCGCGGCTCGAGGCGGACCTTACGGACGCTAAAGCGCGCCATGCGCCGGATGCGGCATGGAGCCCGAAGAGCGCGGCGCTCTATGCGCAAGCCGTGCTGCAAGGGGCCTTCGTCCTGGCGAAGGCTGCCCATGGAGCGGAGGTCGCGGCCGACTGCCTCGACCATCTCAAACGCTATTTCGAAACGCTGCTGCCCGAAGCGGCCGCAAACAACGGGAGGAAGCCCTGAGCGAGCAGAAGATCACGCCATGCCTCTGGTTCGATTTCAACGCCGAGGAGGCGGTTCAGCACTATCTCTCGATCTTCGCCGGCGGCCGGGTCGTCACGACGTCGCGCTACGGCGAGGCGGGACCCGGGCCGAAAGGCGCGGTCATGACCATGCTCTTCGAGATCGAGGGCCAGCGTTTCCTGGCGCTGAACGGCGGCCCGCACTTTTCCTTCACGCCGGCGATCTCGCTGATCGTCGATTGCGAGACGCAAGCAGAGATCGACCGGCTGTGGGAGCGGCTCGGGGAGGGCGGTAAGCCTGGCCAGTGCGGCTGGATCACAGACAAGTTCGGAGTCACCTGGCAGATCGTGCCGGGCCTTGTTGCGAAGGTCATCCAGAGCGGCGACGCGCAAGCGATCGCGCGCGTCATGAAGGCGGTCATGCCGATGACCAAGCTCGACATCGCGACGCTCGAGCGGGCCTTCGCCGGCGGGTGAGCCGCAACGGGCTTCAAGGCGACGCGCGTAAGAAGGCACGCCGGCGCAAACGTCCTGCGAGACGGCCGCTTCGCGGCCTACCCAGGACGAGGAATCGGGCCGAAACCGTTAGCAACGAACGAGCGGAGGAAACCATGAGCGACGCCAAAAATCTGTTGGGTTCGTTTGTCTGGTACGACCAGATGTCGAACGATCTCGCCTCCTCGGAGCGGTTTTATGCGAAGGTCGTCGGCTGGACGCTTGCGCCCAACACCATGAACGACCAGCGCTACACCCTGCTCCAGGCGGGCGGCGCCGCGGTCGCCGGACTGATGCCGATCCCAGCCGAGGCGCAAGGCGTTCCGCCGATGTGGATGGGCTATATTGCGGTCGACGACGTCGCGGCCGCCGCAGCCAAGGTGAAGGCGGCGGGCGGGGCGATCCATCGCGGCCCGATGGAGATCCCCAATGTGGGAACCTTCGCGGTCGCCGGCGACCCGGACGGCGCGGGCTTCATGCTCTTCCGCGGCTCGAGCAGCGAGGCGCCGCCCTACGAGGCGAGGAGCCCCGGCCATGTCGGCTGGCGCGAACTCAACGCCGGCGACGGCGAGAAGGCGTTCGCCTTCTATTCGGGCCTGTTCGGCTGGACGAAGACAGGGTCGATGCCCATGGGCCCGTCGAACGAGTATCGGCTTTTCGCCACGAACAGCGGGCAGGAAGGGGCGATCTTCACCAAGGACGCCACGACCCCGCATCCGTTCTGGCGGCTCTATTTTAACGTCGAGGCGATCGACGCGGCGATCGAGCGGGTGACGGCCGCGGGCGGCAGGATCACCAAAGGGCCGCACGAGGTTCCGGGAGCGCGTTGGATCGTTCATGCGCTCGATCCGCAAGGGGCCGCGTTCGCGCTCGTCGCGCCGAAGCGCTGAGCCGCAAAGCCTGCGAGGCCCGTCATCGGGCCAACATTCTTCACGGAGGGAACGCCGATGCGGGTCATGGTCATCGTCAAGGCAACCACCGATTCCGAGGCCGGCGCGCTGCCGCGCGCCGAACTCCTGCGCGACATGGGCGCGTTCAACGAGAAACTCGTCGCCGCCGGGATCATGACCGACGGCGGCGGGCTGAAACCCACCAGCGAGGGCGCGCGGGTGGACTTCGCCGGAGCGGAACGCGCCGTGTCGAAGGGGCCTTTCGGCAATGTCGGCGACCTCGTCGCGGGCTACTGGATCTGGAAGGTGAAGGATCTCGACGAGGCGATCGACTGGGTGAAGCGCTGCCCCAATCCGATGCCCGGCCCTTCGACCATCGAGATCCGGCCGCTCTACGAAATGGAGGACTTCGCCTGAGGCCAGACCGTCATCAGCCTGTCGCCGGCACCGGGGCTTCTTGTCCGGGGCTTCTTGCCATCCCGGACCGGCGGGCTAGCATGACGCGAAAAACTCACGCGGACCGGCCGTCCTGAAAAAGTGCGCGATCGGCGTCGGTCGAAGCGCTTCGGAGGCGTTTCTTATGGGCAAGGGGCCGACCACGGCCGCATTCGTCAGCCAGAAGGGCGGCGTGGGAAAAAGCACGCTGGCGCGGGTGCTGGCGGTCGGCGCCAGCCATCGCGGGCGAAAGACGCTGCTCGCCGATTTCGATCTCGACCAGTTGACCTGCGTCGAATGGAGCGCGGCCAGGATGCGCGCCGGGATCGAGCCCGAAATCGACGCGCGGGCCTTCAAGAGCCTGAAGAAACTGCGCAAGGGCGAAGCCCAGGCCGACTTCATCGTCGTCGACACGCGCGGCCTCGCCGACGACCTCTCGACCGAGATCGCCGAGGATTCGGACGTCGTCTTCCTGCCGACCGGCGTGTCGCAGGACGACCTGAGGCCGACCTTCGCGCTCGCCCGCAAGCTCGCCCGCCGCGGCGCCGAGGGACGGCTGGTTGTCGTCCTGTCGAAGGTCGGGCGGTCGGAGACGCAATTCGCGAAGGCGGTCGAGGCGATCGAGGAGGCGGGCTTCGAGCTCCTTTCCGAGCACTGGCCGCAGCGCGACGGCTTCCACATCGACCTCGACGCCGGCCGCGCCGGGCGCGAGGCGCGCAACCCCTATCTGCGCGAGGTCGCGGAGCGGATGGAGGCGGCGCTCTTTGCGCGCGCGCTGAAGGCGAAGCCGAGAGGCTGAGGCGAGCCTCCCTTGCGCCTCGCATGACGTGGCGGCGGCCGGTAATCCTTTCGCAAGCTTAATGAGCCGGCCAATCGCCGGATAGAAGCGGACGGGTAAGAGGCCGCCTCGGTGGGGGACATTGCGTCGCCCTCGCCTTTGGGGCGCGTGGAAAATGAGCCGGAAACTCACGCCAAGCGAGATTCTCGAGCGGCTGCACGCGATCGAATGGCTCGTCGAGGACGGCTTGCCGCTCGCGGATGCGCTCACCATAGCGGGCGTCGACCCCGAAACCCACGCCGGCTGGCTCAGCGACTACGGCGCCCTGTTGCGGCTCCTCGGGGCGCCGGCGAAGGTCCCGTCTCGCGGCATGAGCGCCCGGCGAGGGCGCGCCCGTCCGCGCCCGACTCTCCATTAGACGAGCGGCCGTCGGGGGGCCTACCCGACGATCTCGTTGCCCGAGAACCATTGCGCGATCTCGACTGCGGCGGTCTCCGGCGCGTCGGAGCCGTGGACGGAGTTTTCGCCCATCGACAGCGCGAAGTCCTTGCGGATCGTGCCGGGCTCGGCCTTCTCCGGGTTGGTCGCGCCCATGACCGTGCGATAGCGGGCGATCGCGTCCTCGCCCTCGAGCACCTGCACGACGACCGGCGCGGCCGTCATCATCTCGACGAGTTCGCGGAAGAACGGGCGCTCGCGATGCACGCCGTAGAACGTCTCGGCCTGAGCGCGCGACATGTGGACCCGTTTCTGCGCCACGATCCTCAAGGACGCCGCCTCGATCCGGGCGTTGACGGCGCCGGTCAGGTTCCGCCTTGTGACGTCGGGCTTCAGGATCGAGAAGGTGCGCTGGACGGCCATGACGATGGTCCTGTCGGTTGAGGGGAAAAGGCGCGGGGCTTATAGCGGCGGCTCGATGAGGCGGCAAGGCAGCCAAACGGGCCGCCCACGGGTTTGGGCGACAGGCGAATCGCGCTTAAGTTCTAAACGTCGCGGGCGATGATGGCCCGGCGCCGCGGCTGGGAGGAACGGCATGCGCCTTTCGCAGATCATCGACGAGAGCGGCAAGCGCGCCCTTCTGGTCACCGCGCGCGGCGAGAGCCGGCTCGTCAGAGGCGTCCGCACGACGCTGGCGCTCGCGGAGCGCGCCATCGAGGCGGGACTCACTTTGCGCAAGCTCGTCGCCGACCTCGGTCTCGGCAAGCCGGTCGATCTCGCCCGCGCGCTCAAGGAGAAGCGGGTGCTCGCGCCGATCGACTGCGCCGACCCCGCGCATCTCCTCGTCACCGGCACCGGGCTCACCCATCTCGGCTCCGCCGAGGGACGCGACAAGATGCACCGCGATCTCGCCGATCCCGCCAAGCAGACCAACTCGATGCGGATGTTCAGGCTCGGGCTCGAAGGCGGCAAGCCGAAGCGCGGCGAGGCCGGCGCGCAGCCGGAATGGTTCTTCAAGGGCGACGGCTCGATCCTCGTGCCCCCGGAAGGCGAGCTCAGGAGCCCGTCCTTCGCCCTCGACGGCGGCGAGGAGCCGGAAATCGCCGGCCTCTACGTCATCGACGCGAACGGCGCGCCGGTCAGGATCGGCTTCGCCCTCGGCAACGAGTTCTCCGACCATGTGACGGAGCGCGAGAACTACCTCTACCTCGCCCATTCGAAGCTGAGGCCCGCGAGCCTCGGGCCCGAGCTTCTGGTCGGCGACCTGCCGCTCAACGTCGAGGGCGTGTCGCGCATCCGGCGCGGCCGCGAGGTCGTGTGGGAGAAGCCGTTCCTGTCGGGCGAGCAGAACATGGCGCACGCGATCGCCAACCTCGAGGCGCACCATTTCAAATATGCGCTCTTCCGCCGGCCGGGGCAGATCCATGTGCATTTCTTCGGCACGGCGACGCTCTCCTGTTCGGACGGATTCAAGACCGAGAAGGGCGACGTGTTCGAGATCGCCTCCGAGCCATTCGGCCTGCCGCTGCGCAACCGGCTCGGGACCGTGAAGGCGAAGGGGGTCGCCGCGCGGATGTTGTAAGCGGTCCGCTCAACGAATCCGGCTTTCCGCGGCGCCAAACGCAACCCGGATTCGAGATTTTTCAATCGGTTGCGGCGCCAATCGCAACCGGGCGGAAATTCCCGGGGCGGCGGTGTAGCGCGGGGTCGGCGACCCCGCCGGCGCGCGCTCAGCGAGCGCGCCTACAAGCGGGCCGCGCCCGGCAATCCGCCCCGGATACGCCAATCGCATTGGGCTCATGAAAATGAATGTATCTGAAAAACAGAAGATGGCAAGGACTTTCTTTTTTACGGAAACAATCGCCTCCCGGCGCCGGGGGGCCCCTTGACCATTTCCTTATGCCGCCCGCCGTCTTTCCAATCGATTTTTAACGAGGGGAAGGCGCATGGAGTCCGCCGGGACACGGCGGTCTTCGAAGCGCAACACGGGCGGAAAAGTCCGATGAACCTGATCTCGCTTTTGTTCTGGGCCCTGGTGCTGGTCACCGCCCTTGTCAGTCTTCGCTGGGGCGCGATGATCGGGCTCGTTGTCTTCGTGCTGGCGCTGCTGTTCGGATCGGTCGAAATCGCACGGCTTTCGCCCGACAGGGGCGCGGCGACGGTCCAGGGTTTTGGACGGGCGGCGGTCGCCAATGAGGCGCGCGCCGCCGACGTCCCGGGCGTCGCTCGCCAACCCTGAGCGTTCCCCCGCGGAGGCGCCAGGTCGGACCTAGCTAGGCATTCGGCGATTCGGTCGAATCGCCGAAGCTCTAAATTCAGTTCGATCGCTCCAGACCCTCTAACGGGTTTAGTTCGCCTTCATAGCCGCCGGCGGCGTCCACGACCCGTCGGTGATTTCGGCCTTCGGCCAGTAGGCGCGGACGTAGAGCGAAAAGTCTCCGCCCTTCGGCGCCGGGAGCCAATTGTCGCGACGATCATCCGCGGGCGCATCGGCCTGCACATAGATCGTCAGCGAGCCGTCCGGGTTCGGCTTCATCGACTTGCTCTTCGTGCCGAGCGAATAGCGCTTGAGTTCGTTGGGGGCGAAGAAATGATGCTCGTTGTAAAGGGTCAGCGACCAGAAACCGTTGACCGGCGGGAGCTGACCCTTGGCGAACGTCACCTCGTAGCGGTTTGCGCCGTTGAGACGCGCGCCCGTCGCGTCGAGGTCCTGATAGAAATACTTCGTCTCGTTCGGCGAGTTGACGAAAATATTCGACCTCGCGACGGCGGTGCGGGTGAAATAGTCGGTCCCGAACGCCGCCTCGTTGGAGATCGTGCTCCAATTGTGCGGCAACTGTTCGCCGTAGTTACGGAACTGGAGCAGCGGGGCCACGAGTTCCTTGTCGGCCTCCGCCGCCGCATCGGTCATCGCCTGTTTCAACGCAGGGTTAGCCTTCGCGGCCGCAAGCACCGCGAGAACCTGCGCGTAGCGCGCCTCCTCGCCCGGCATCGGAGGGGCGTCCGCCAGCACCGTGGGAAGCTCGTCGACGAATTTTTGGGGATCGACCCATTTGGTCTCCTCGTCGCCGCTCGATTGCGACGGCGCCTTCGGCAACTGGCTCCAGTCCGTGCTCTTCATCGTCCCGTCGTATTCCGCGAGCGGGTACATCATGATCCACGGCAACACCGACTGGATCGCGCGCTTGTCCTCGGGCGTGTCGTCCTGGAAGACGCGCGGCGCAATGAAGCCGGTGTTGGTCGGCGAACGGAACACTTTCGTGATCCCCTTCGGGACGTCGCCATGCCAGTCCGGCCCGACCAGCAGATAGAAGCCGGGCGTCGTCGCATACATCTTGCCGAGCTGGACGAAACTGTCGGTGCGGTCATCGACGATCTGATAGACCCAGAAGCGGTCGCCGAAGTCTGGGACCTGAACGACGACCGGCGAAAGATCGAGCGCGAGGCTTCCCGCGCCGTAGACGACATCCTGGTTGGGACAGGCGACGAGGCGCTCTTCCGGATCGATGTAGTCTGTCAGCATCCCTAGACGGTTGAGGGGCGCCGCGGGAACCGGCCCCATCATCATGATCTTCGGAACCTGGCTGAAGGCGACCCTGCGATTGTAGACATTCACCATCGGCCACGCCCAGAAATAGGCGTCGCGCGCGACGAGCCGGGCATAGGACTCGGTTATCTTGACGCGCGTGTCGGGGCCGGCCGGCATCGACGCCGCCCAGTCCGGCGACAGCGGAATTGGGTCGGCGCGTGCGTTCGGCGCGACTGCGAGCAGCGCGAGCGCAGCGACGCTGGATAGTGGGGCGCCCTTTGTCATCGTCAGCTCCTAGTTGGTCTTCTCGACGTCGGGTATCGCCCAGGCCTTTTCGAAGAGCGCCTTGGTCGGCCCGTAGAAGCGGAACATCAGCTCGAAGCCGCGCTCAGGATCGGTCGGCACCCAATTCGCGTCCTTGCCGGCCGGCGCCTTGGGGCCGAACCAGATGTCCGCGGAGCCGTCGGCGTTCTTCTGAAGGTCGGCGGCGTTGGAGCCGCGGCTCGCGCGGTCGACGCCCTTGATCAGCGCGTGCGTCTGGCGGTCGTAGGCGGTCACCGACCAGTACTGCTGGACGGGCGCGTCGGCCGGCACGTGCAGCCGGTAGGACCTTGCGCCGTCGTAGGCGTCGCCGTCCTTGTCCCGGATGTTGATAAGATAGTACTGCCCGGCGCCGAGGTGCTTGAGCGCGACGTAGGCGTAGCTGTAGGCGAGACCACGTCCGTCGACCGGATATTTGTTCGGATCGGCGTAGCCGGTCGACTGGCCATCGATAACCTCCGGCAGCGTCGGCAGCGTCCAATGCGTGCCGGCGTAGAAGACCGGGAAGCCCGCGTCGTAGCGCTCGACGAGCCACGCCTTCGCCTCGCCGACGCCCGTTTCGAGCGCCTGTTTCGTCGAGTTGTCGGGCGCAAAGGGCTTGCCCTTCTCGATGCCGATGGATCGGAGCTGGTCGATCATCGCCCGGTCGCGGTCGATCCAGGGCTCGGTCTGCACGACCCGGTCGAGCAGCGTGAAGAAGCTCGCGTCGTACTTGATCGTCGACTCGAAATCCTTGTCCTTCACGTCGAGAAAGACCGTCTCGGGCGGATTGGCGCCCGCCGACAGCGGGTAGAATTTCACCCGCTCGCCGTACGCCATCGACCGCTGGACGTCGGCGTCCCCGTGGCTCTTGAGGGCCGAGCGAATCAGGAAGTAGCCGGCGAAAGTGTCGGAGGCGAGCTGCTCGAAGCCCTCAAGAATCGCGCCGGAATATCCGGGCGGGGTGATGACGAACTTGACGCCCTTGCCCTTGTCGACGCCGAGCAGTCCAGCGTCCTCAAGCGCGGTCTGCCATAGCGTGACGAAATTGCCGTTGAGCGAGCCGTCGTCGCCGGCCGGCGGGATCTCGACGACCATCGGGCCGTCGGCCTTGGTGTCGTAGAAGCCCATGAAATAGAGGGTATCCGGGTTGGGCGTCAGCGTCTGGTTATGCCAGTCGAGCGGCCTGCCCCAGTAGACGATCTGCCCCGGCTTGCCGCCGGCCTTGATCATCGCGTCGTACATGAGTTCGCTGTTGACCGCGGGCATCCCCCAGATGACCGCTTCCGCCGCGCGCTGCTCGCGGAGGCGTTGTGCGGGGTCGCCGGAGTTTGCGGTGGCGGCGCTTGCGAGGCCCAACACCCCAAGTGCAGCCAAAATCGATCGAGGCGCTGTCATGCTGTCCTCCCTCAAGCGCCTTCAAGGCTTCGAAGTCGTGGAGGAAGTAGAGCCGCCCGATCGAAACGAGGCAAATCAATTTCGCTTCGGTCTGGCCGACAAATCTACGTCCCATGCGGGCGCAAAGCATCCGTCAAAACGGACGCGTCAAAGTCCGCACCGGGTCGAAACAGGTCCGCTGACTGAGTTTCGCCCCTACCCGCCCCGCGCGGCGCGCCATCGCCCGGGGGTGGTCCCCGACCAGGCCTTGAAGGCGCGGGTGAAGGCGCTGGCGTCGGCGAAGCCGAGACGGGCGGCGGTCTCGGCGATGGTTTCCCCCCGGCGCATGAGATCCTGGGCGCGTTCGAGTCTGGCTTCGTCGGCAAGGCCGGAATAGGTCAGGCCGCGCGCCTCCAGCCGATGCACGAGCGTGCGCTCGCTGAGCTCGAGCGCCCCCGCGATGCGCTCGCGCGTGAGGCGGCGCGCGGCGAGTTCGGCGCGGATCAGCGCCCGGACCGAAGCGACGAAATCGCCGGTCGCCTGCGCCAGCGCCTCGGCATGCAGCGGCGCGAGGATCTCGGCGGTCGCCGGATCGCGGCTCGCGACGGGCGCGTCGAGCAGCGTTGCGTCGAACACGATCGCCCCCGAGGCCGAGCCGAATTCGACCGGCGCTGCGAAGAAGCGCAGGAACGGCGTTCTGTCGCGCGGCGCCTTGCGGCTGAGGCGGACGCGGAGCGGCCGCCACGCCGGGCCGCAAACGGCGCGCAGGATGTTGAAGGCGATGGCGATGGCGCCGTCGACGATCTGATCGGCCTCGAGAATGTCGGGGGCGATGACGTGATAGCCGAGCCGCGCCTCGCCGCCGGATCGACCGAACACCACGGCGCCGCCGGTGTCGCTCGTCTTCAGGCCCTCCACGAGGATTTGAAGCGCTTCGCCCACGGTCGGCGCATGGAGCGACATGAGGCCGACGAGACCCGTCGCCGTTGGACCCTGCCGCGCGCCGATCATCAGGCCGAAGGATTCGCAGCCCGTCGCTTCGACGCTCGCCCGCATGAGCCGCCCGAGCGCCGCGTAGGGGACGTCGCGCGAGGGGTCGGCGAAGATGGCCGGATCGAGGCCCGCCGATCGAACCACGGCGTCGGCGTCGGCGCCGAGGTCCTGAAGGACGCCGTAAGCCGCGTGAAAATTGCGCACCTTGACGGTCGCGTGACGCGCCTGTGACCGGCCCCGGGTGTCCAAACCAGCCTCCGCCGGGATTTCAGCCCCGGATCCCTTTGCGCATATGGGCAAAAGTTGGCGCGTGAAGTCAATGACGGGCCGCGCCATGCGGGATATAGGCGGAGAAGGCCGTCTAGGACGGCCGAGGCTGGGATAAGCGATCCCTTCATCGGTCTGTCTTCGCGCCGCGTCATCGTCAGGCGGCGGGAGCTGCGGCGGCGCGCGTTCGACGCGCCGTCGCCGCCATCGCAATCCCCCGACAAGGAAGGATGCGGCCGAAGCAGGGGAAGAAGCGCGATCATTGAGTGAGTAGCCCGCGTTCCAATCAATGAAACTGGAGAGGAGTTGAATCCATGCGAAAATCAATGCTGTTCGGCGCTGTCGCCGTCCTGTCGATGCTCGGCGTCGCGAACGTCGAGACGCTCTCGTTCGGCGCTGGGCCGGCCAACGCCGTGGTCTATTGCAAGACCCACGGCGTTCCTCGCGGCTGCGTGGCGCGGCCCATGACCGCGCGG
The DNA here is from genome assembly GCA_963829505.1 of uncultured Alphaproteobacteria bacterium. GTDB lineage: Bacteria > Pseudomonadota > Alphaproteobacteria > Rhizobiales > Beijerinckiaceae > Roseiarcus. Next base: position 47,062 of record CAWHIL010000002.1, on the reverse strand, counting down.
CCGGTCGTCTATTGCAAGCGCGTCGGGTACCCGAAGGGCTGCGTGGTGCGGTAGCGGCGCGAGCGGCTCCGCTTTCGACGACGCCAACAGATCGCTTTCGGCTTCGCATTCATTCACTCGGGGCGCGCGGCGCTGTGCGCCAGCCCCTCAACAGTCAGGGAACCCACATGAGAAACTTGCTTCTGATCTCGACCGCGATTGCGCTGACGACGATCGGAGCGGCGAAGGCCGATCCGATCGACCTCTCGGCCTACGCTGACGCCAACGGCTTCATCGACGTGCAGACGCTGACCTGCGGCCAGCTCGCCAACACCTATCAGGAAGACGCCAACGCGCTCGCGAGCTGGTACAGCGGCTGGTACAACGGCCTCGCCCACAAGCACTTCATGGACTACAAGAAGGGCCGCGAAACCGAGCACCTCGTGATCCAGTACTGCAAGGAGCATCCGGATCAGAAGATCATCCACGCCATATCGGTCGTCTTCAAGGAAGAGCGCGCCGAAGGCATGATGATGGAAAAGTGAGGGGCGCATGACGCCTCGCCTGCTGCGTGTTTCGCGCGGCAGACGGGCAGATTAAAACCCGGCGCGGGCCGCGGAGCCTGACGCCGAGGAGTCGCCGCGCTCGCCGTTCCTGTGCTAGGGGCTTTCTCGTCAAACGCCGGAACGGCGGATCGGGAAGGGAACGAAAACGATGACGAACAGGGTGGCGATCGCGGCAATTGCTTGCATGGCGCTGATGACGTTCGCGGGGTCGGCGAGCGCGCAGATGGCCGGCTTTGCGTTCTGCAAGGCGGACGCGGCGCGGCTCTGCCCGGGCATCGAGCCGGGCGGCGGGCGTCTCATCAAATGCATGAAGGCGCACAAGGAAGAGGTCAGCATCGGCTGCGCCAAGGAATTGAAGAAGCTCAAGGGCTGACCAAAGCGCGCTCGGCCTGGCCCGAGATCTGCCGCGGGCGCCTCTGCGGCGACGAAGCGACCAGGCGGCGAGCGCCAGGCGATCAAAAATTCATGGGAAAATCATTCACGCGATTGACGCCGTCTCAAGCAAGTCTTGTGAAGTATGCGGCGTCGTCATTGAGCCGGCGCACTCGGGCGCCAGTCTTGAGGGAGGGTCTATAAATGAAAGCATGGATGCCGATCGCCGCGCTGGCCGCGGTCCTGTCGTTCGCGGCTTCCTCGGCGGACGCCGCGCCCTCGGCGCTCGCGAAAGCCTGCGCCAAGGACGTCAAGCAATATTGCGGCGACGTCAAACCCGGCGCTGGCGCGGTCAAGGATTGCGTGAAGCAGCACTTCTCCGACCTTTCGACCGACTGCCAGATTGGGATCGTCAAGGCCGCGGCGGTCGGGCGCGCCTGCAAGGGCGACGTGAAAAAGCTTTGCGGCGACGTCAAGCCGGGCAAGGGGAAGATCGCCGAGTGCCTGCAATCGCACGCCGCCGACGTCAGCGACGGCTGCAAGGACGCGATGGCCAAGGCGGAAGCCGGCAGCAAGTAGCCGCGCGATGCGGCTGGGGTTGCGTTAAGCGTTCCCGCGCCGTCGTCGGCGCGGGCTGGAGTTTCGACCTCGAAACTGGGAGATGAAACCATGAAAACAATCGCCTTCGCCGCCCTGATGGTCGGCATGCTTGTAGGAACAGTCGGAGAAGCCAACGCGGTCGTTTGCGCTCGCGGCGTCTATCGGGCGGGCTGCGCCGGTCCGCATGGCGCGGTCGTCACCCATCGGCCGTACGGCTACGGCTATCACGGGGCGGCGGTCGTGCGGCCGGGCTATGGCTGCCGCTGGATCAATGGCGTGCGCGTCTGCCGCTGAGGCGACGCGGCGCGACGAGAGCGCGCGGCGAAAAAGTGGATGCCGGTATTTCGCCAAAAGCGCGCGGAAATCAAGGAAGCTGGAGCGTTCGGCGATCCAACCGAATCGCCGAAGGCTCCAGACGCCGGCGGACGAGACTTGTCCGCCGGCGTCGCCGTTTCGATCGGCAGGGGCGAGGCGAGCCTTAACGGCTTTCTTATCCCGCCCGGCCAAATTCCGTCTCGAACGCTTACGCGGCCGGCGTCAGATTCCGTCGCGAAGCCTCGGGCCGCTTAACCCCCGAGGTTGGCGAAACGATCGAGAAGGTCATGATTCATCACGCAAGCTTAACCGCCGCCCCGCTGTCGGGCGCCTGTCTCTACATCGGTCAGGACTGCCTCGGGCGCTGGGTCGTCCGCGACGCGCGGGGCCTCTGCGGAGGCCTGTTCTCCAGCCAGAAGGAAGCCGCCCGCTTCGCCATGTACGAGCGCGAGCGCCGGCCCTCCGCCGTCGTCATGCTGCCGAACGGCCTCGAGCTCGAAGGCCCGATGCCCGCCTTTCCGCCCGTCGACGCGCGTCCGCTCGCGGCCTGAAGGCGGCGACGACAAGCGCCCTCCGGCCCCGGGCAGGCTCGATCCCGCGGCTCTACTTCGGCGCCGAATAGAGGCCGTAATTGGCGATGCGTTTCGCTACCTCGGCCACTTCCGCGGGCGTCAGCAGCGGGGGTTCACGCCCAAGCTGGAGACAGTTGAAATACTGATGGGCGAGGTTCTCGACCTCGACCGCAAGCCACATCGCGCCCTTGAGCGTGTCGCCGACGGCGATCATGCCGTGATGGGCGAGAAGGCACGCCTTCCGGTCCCTGAGCGCGGCGAGCGCGTTGTCGGAAAGCGCCTGGGTGCCGAAGGTGGCGTAAGGGGCGCAGCGGATCGTGTCGCCGCCGGCGGCGCAGACCATGTAGTGCAGCGGCGGGATTTCGCGCTCGAGAATCGCGAGCGTCGTGCAGAAGATCGGATGCGCATGGACGACCGCGTTCGCTTCGCGCCGCTCGCGCAGGATGTCGAGATGGAAACGCCATTCGGTCGAGGGCCGTCCGTCGCCGTCGACCGTGTGGTCGAACCGCATCCGGATGATGTCGTCGGGGCGCATGTCGTCGTAGGGCATGCTGGTCGGCGTGATGAGAAAGCCGTCGCCGTCCCTGAGGCTGATGTTCCCGGACGTGCCCTGGTTGAGCCCGGTCGTGTTCATCGAGCGGCAGGCGTCGATGATGCTCTGGCGCTTCTCGCGTTCGGCGCGCGACAGCATGGCGATCCCCGGCATGAGATTTTGAGGGCCCTGCTTTAGGGCCGGCTGCGTCTCGCGGCAAGCGGGCGGGGTCGATTGACCGGGTTCCGGCTGTTTGCTAGCAAGGCTCTTCGCGTTCAAGAAGGCCGCTTGAATTCAAGGCGAGATGTCGAGGCGGCCGGGCAATCGAGGGGCGTCCATGGCGATCGGATTTCGGGGCGGCGCGCTGGCGCTCATCGGACTCGGCGCGGCATTTCTGGCGGGCTGCGCTTCGGAAGCGCCGGCCCCCGTCGCCCCCTTGGCGGCGGCGATCAGTCCCGACCAGCTTGTCGGCAGCTGGGGCTTCGCCGCCTATCATCGCGACTCGGACCGCGCCCGCACGAGCAAGGAAGCGCTCGCCCAGTGCAACCGGCCCTACGTCATTGCGAAGGGACCCAACGGCGGCGTCATGATGCATGTCGCCGATTCGGCCGAACTGACGGAACTGGTGCTGAAGCCCGGTCCGGACGGAAGCACCTACCTCGGGCCGCCCGGGCCCGCCGCCGGCGCCGACGACCGGATCGTGTCGAACGTCGACGCCAATTCCTTCACGACCACTTTCGTCGATGCGGACAATGCCGCGCGCTACGGCACTTCGGTGTATATGCGCTGCGGACAGAAAAAAGGCTAAAGGGGCCACCCGGGCGCTTGAAGCGTCCCTTTCCCCAACCGGAGTGAGCATGAGCGTTCGAAAGAATATTCTGGCGCGGGTCGCCGCGGTGGCGATCACGGCGGGCGGGGTGGTGTTCCCGCTGGTCGTGGCCACCGCGCAACAGGTCGACATGAACGTCGTCGATCAGCCGGGCGTCGTGCCGTCGGCGGAAGACAACCAGCTCAGCGGCGCCTACGAGCGGCAGGAGGTGTTCTTCCGCTCGAACGAAGCGCCGGGCACCATCATCATCGACACCAACAACCGCTTCCTATACCTCGTTCAGCCCGACAGCCGGGCGATCCGGTATGGCATCGGGGTCGGTCGCGAAGGCTTCCAGTGGCAGGGCGTCGAAAAGATTTCCCGCAAGCAGGAATGGCCCGACTGGCGTCCGCCGCCGGAGATGATCGAGCGGCAGCCCTACCTGCCGCGATTCATGGCGGGCGGCCCCGGCAATCCGCTCGGGCCCCGGGCGATGTACCTCGGCCACACGATCTACCGCATCCACGGCACCAACCAGCCGCAGACCATCGGTCACGCGGTTTCGTCCGGCTGTTTCCGGCTGGTGGATGACGACGTGATCGATCTTTACGGCCGCGTGGCGGTCGGAACCAAGGTCCTCATCAGGCAGGCCGTCGTCCTCTGAAGAGGGCGCGGCGAGGCGGAAACTTCGAGGCTTCACTATGGGGATGATCAAACCGGTATTGGCGGCTGCGGCGGCGCTTGCGTTCGCCGCGGTCGGCGCCGAGGCTCAGACGCTGAAAGCCGTGCAGGACCGAGGCAAGCTCGAATGCGGCGTCAGTCAGGGCGTCGCCGGCTTCTCGATCAAGGACGACAAGGGCCAGTGGACCGGATTCGACGTCGACTTCTGCCGGGCGCTGGCCGGCGCCATCTTCAACGACCCGTCGAAGGTGGATTACGTCCCGCTGTCGGCCAACGAACGCTTCGATGCGCTCAAAGACAAGAAGATCGACGTCCTGTCGCGCAATTCGACCTGGACGATGGGCCGGGAGGAGGATTCCGGCCTGATCTTCGCCGGCGTCACCTATTATGACGGCCAGGCCTTCCTGGTCCCGAAGGCGAAGAACGCCACCTCGGCGCTCGATCTCGACGGCGGCAAGATCTGCGTTCAGAAGGGCACGACCTCGGAGCCGAACGCCAAGGACTTTTTCGACGGCAACCACGTCGGCTACACGATGGTCGAAGTCGACACCGTCGCCGACCTCGTGTCGAACTACCTTTCGGGCAAGTGCGACGTGATGACGGCCGATAAATCGGCGCTCTTCGGCCTGCGCTCCGCATTCCCCAAGCCCGGCGACCACATGATCCTGCCCGACGTGATCTCGAAGGAGCCGCTCGGTCCCGTAGTCCGCCAGGACGACGTGAATTGGCTCAACATCGTGAAATGGGTGAACTTCGCCCTCATCAACGCCGAGGAGATGGGAGTCACGTCCGCCAACCTCGAAGAGGCGCTGAAGTCGCAGAAGCCCGCGGTCAAGCGCCTCGTCGGAACGGAGGGCGACTTTGGCAAGCCGCTCGGCCTCGCCAGCGGCTGGGGGGCCAACGCGATCCGCGCCGCCGGCAATTACGGCGAGATCTTCGACCGCAATGTCGGCGTTCACACCAAGCTCGCCATCCCGCGCGGTCTGAACGAGCTCTGGGACAATGGCGGCATCCAGTACGCGCCGCCGATCCGGTAGGAATGCCGACAGGCTAGAGCGTCCGGCGATCCGGTCGAATCGCCCAACGCTCCAGCTTCCTTGTTTCCGCGCGCTTTTCGCGAAAAACCGGCATCCACTTTTTCGCCGGCGCTCTAGTGGCAAGCCCCCGTCCGCGGATCGACGCGGCACGCGGGAACGGGTGCGGCTGAGGACTGCGGCTCGGCATCCTGCGCCGGTTGCGGCTTCGGCTTCTTCGGCATGATCATCTGCTGCGCCGGCGGCGGCGGGACGACGATCACGGGATAGGGTCCGCTCATGAATTGGGCCTGGGCGGGGGCGCCCGTCAGGCCGGCAAGCGCGAAACCCGCCGCGCAGAGCGCCGCCGCCCGCGAGTGAGACCATTTCGCCATCGCCCTCGTCCCGTCGCGACGCATTTTCACCGCCCCGTCCATCCTCCATTATGGGATCGGCGCTTCGATTGTCGATAGTAGCGCCGTCAAAAATCGGTAAACGGCAAACATAGGCGGCCCGGGCGGCGTTGCACGCGTGCAACGCGCGGCGATTTTCGTCTTCGGCGGCGCCGAACTCCAGTCGCCCCGCTTGCTCCTGCAAGACCCCTCGACTAACGCTTCTTCAAGCGCCGCGACGACAATGCGGACGACGACCTTGCGGGAACGCGGAATGACTGGACTGTCCAAGGGAATTCTCGCCGCAATCGGAGCGCTCGCCGCCGGGGCCGCGACCGCGGCGGACCTGCCAACCAAGAAGGCGCCGCCGCCTCCGCCAGCGCCGCTCGTCGAGGCCAATCCCTGGCGAGTCGACGTGATCGGCTACGGCTGGCTCTCGAGCATCACCGGCGATACGGGCTTCGGGATCTTCCCGACGCTGCCCTATTACGCGCCCTTCTGGAAGGTGCTTCAGCACCTGCAATTCGCCGCGGCGAGCGCGGTCACGGCGCACAATGGCACGTACATCGTCGGCATCGACGCCTTCTACTCCAAGATCGGTGGATCGAGCGACATTCAGGCCGACCGGCTTCCGGCGGGCTATTTCAGCGCCAGCCTTGCACTCCAGGAAGCGTGGGTGACCGCCTTCGGCGGCTTGCGAATACCGATCGGTTCCCCCAATCTCGAACTCTACGGCACGGTCGGCGCGAGATACATGTTCAGCGGAACGTCGCTGACGCTGTCGACGGCGAGCGGCATCGGCACGACGGAGTCGGTCAACAAGGGCTGGATCAACCCGGTCGTCGGCATCGCCGGCACGTACAAGTTCGACGACAAATGGTCGCTCAACATGCTCGCCGACATCGGCGGCTGGAGCGACAGCGCGACCGGCCAGGCTCTCGCCTCCCTCCAGTACAACTGGACGAGCAATTTCGCGACGACGCTCGGCTATCGCGTGATGTACAACTACGAGGAGCAGGACACCGGCTGGAACTACGTCGTGAACGAGCCGAGGAGCTTCCGCTACCAGCAGTGGCTATACGGCCCGGTGCTCGGACTGAAATTCAGCTTCTGAAGCGCCTCCTGTCGTCCTACCGGTTCCCGCTTTTTTGCATCCTGCTCCAGATTGCGCCTTTGGTCTGGACGCCGTTGCGCTTGTGGCGGCGTGTTCGACAACGACCGCGGCGCCGTGGCGCTCGTCAGCCGCGCTTCACGTCCAGCCTGGCGAGAACATCCGCCGGGATCGGGTGCGACCTGAGCCGGTCCGGGTCGTGTGGATCGCGGATTGTCCAGACCCTCGTCTCGAAACCTTCCGTCGCAAGTTCGCCGGCGTTCGTCACGCGATGCTCGACGTCGAAGCTTGACGTCCGCACGGCGGCGATTTTCGATTCGATCGTGACGACGTCGCCAAATCGGACCGGGCGGTGAAAGCGCGCGCGCGTCTCGACCAGCGGAAAGCCGTCGAAGTCGGGTCTTTGAAGGAGATCGCGCTTCGAAAGGCCCACGTCTTCGAAAATGGACGCGGTCTGCGCGTCGAACCATTCGAAGAATCGCGGATTGAAGACAATGCGCGCGGGATCGCAGTCGCCCCACTCGACATGCCGCTCCCGTCGCGTAACGATCATCGTCTTCCGCCTTTGTCTTTCGCGTTCTTACAAGGTCGATTTCACGCCCGCGCCAGACGCGGCGCCGCCACGAGCTTTCCAAGAATCGCGAAGCGTGAGGCGCCGCTGGCGGCTGGAATGTTGTTCGCCAGGTTGAGTTGCGCAGCAAGGGCGAGCGCGGCGAATTTGATTGCTTCCTTGTACTGCGCCGGAATCCCGAACTCGTCCGATGTCGTGAAGCGCAGGCCGGGCGGAAGGTTCAGGCGAATGCGCTCCATGAGCGCCTTGTTGCGGACGCCGCCGCCGCTTGCGATCAGCGTCGAAATCTCGTTCAGGATCGGGATGCAATCGACGATCGAGCGGGTGATCGAGACCGCGGTGAACTCCGTGAAGGTGGCGATGAGGTCCGCGGGCGACAGGCGCTGGTTCTCGGCGATGTGCCGGTCCGCATAGGCGGAGCCGAAGTCGAGACGCCAGGCGCTCCGCGGAGGCCTGCGGCGGAAGAAATCGTGCTGGAGCAGACAGGAGAGCAGCGCCGCGTCGACCGTTCCGCTCGCGGCCGCCGCGCCGTCGGCGTCATACGGCTTGCCGAGGAGGCGGCGGGCGGCATGGTCGAGCATGACGTTGCCGGGTCCGGTATCGAAGGCCATCATTCTGGCGCGGTCGGCGTCGGCGAGCTGGCAGTTCGCGATGCCGCCGATATTGAGCGTCAGGACCGGCCCGATGTCGCGGAAGGCGACAAAATCGAGAAACTGCATCAATGGCGCGCCCGAACCTCCGAGCGCGTGCTCCACGGGGCGGAACTGGGTGACGACCGTCGTGTCGCAGGCGGCCGCGACGATCGCGGGTTCGGCGATCTGCAGCCCGCATGGATAGGGTCCGTCGAGCCACCGGCCGACAAGGTCCTCGTCCGAGGCGAACAAGCCCATGCGCGAGGGGTCCGCAGGCTCCTGATAGATCGTCTGTCCGTCGAAGCCGATGACGGAAAGCTGCTCCGGGGACGTTCCGGTCTCGCGCATCAGAGATCGCGCCGCTTCGGCGTAAAGCGCTCCCGCCACGTAGTTCAGCCGGGTGAGTTCGAAGATCGAGAGCTTGTTCTCGAAGGCCGCGAGCACCTGATCGGCGATCCGGCTCGGCCACTCGACGGACTTCCCGGCGATGAAACGGGGACGCTTGAGGAGCCCGTCCTCTCCGATCTCGATATCGGTCAGGACGGCGTCGATGCCGTCGAACGACGAGCCGCTGTTCAGTCCGAGCGCCAGCATGTCCCGCTCCTAGATCTCCGCCGGGGGCGGGGCGCCTTGCCGAGGATCAGGTCGGAGGCCTTTTCGGCGACCATCATCGTCGGGGCGTTGGTGTTGCACGACGGCACGAACGGCATGACCGACGCGTCGGCGACGCGCAAGCCCTCGATCCCGCGCAGCCTGAGATCCGGCGTCACGACCGCCTCCGCCCCGGTTCCCATGGCGCAGGTCCCGGCCGGATGGTGATCGGTCTTGGCCGACCGGCAGGCGTATTCGAAGAGCTCCTCCTCGGTGTCGAGAGCCTCCCCCGGCAACTGCTCCGTCAGCACGTAGGGTTTGAGCGCGGGCTGGCGCATGATGTCGCGAGCGAGCCGCAGTCCCGCGATGGCGCATTGGCGGTCGTATGGCTCCGCCCAGTAGTTCGGGTCGAGGAGCGGCGCGGCCTTCGGGTCGGCGCTCTGAAGCCGCACCGTCCCGCGCGAGCGGGGACGGAGGAAGGCGGAGTTGAGGGTGACGCCCGGGTTCTTCATCGTCGCGACGCCAGCCTCGATGCCGGAGCCAAGCCCGAGATGGAACTGGATGTCGGGCGAGCGCGCCTTTTTGTCGGCGTACCAGAAGCCGCCCGTTTCGAAGAGCGTCGAGGTGACGGGCCCGGTCTTGAACAGGAGGTACTGGACGCCGGCCCAGACGGTGCGATGCAATTGCGCCACCCGGTCGTAGGTGTGGTCTCCCGTGCACTCGCAGATGACGTAGAGATCGAGATGATCCTGCAGGTTGCTTCCAACGCCCGGGAGGTCGTGCACGACCGCCACGCCGGCAGCCTCCAGCGCCGCGGCGGGTCCGACGCCGGAGAGCTGCAACAGGCGGGGCGAGCCGATGGCGCCGCTGCTCAAGACGACTTCACGATCGGCGCGCAGAGTTTCGACCCCCGAGCCGGCCGCGACCGTCACGCCGATCGCGCGGCCCTTCTCGATGTCGATCTTCAAGGTCTGCGTGTTGAGGCGAACCGTGAGGTTCGCGCGCGACTGAACGGGTGTCAGGAAGGCGCTCGAGGCGGATGACCGCTCCGCGTTGCGGGTGGAGAGCTGGTAGTGGCCCATGCCATCCTGCACGGCGCCGTTGAAGTCGTCGTTGAACGGAATCCCGGCCTCCTGTGAGGCGCGCAGGAAGGCGTGACTGATCGGTATCGGATTGACCGGATAGGAAACGCCGAGCGGACCGCCGTATCCATGATAGGCGTTGACCAGCCGTTGGTTGTCTTCGGTTCGGATGAAATACGGCAGCACCTCCCGGTAGCTCCAGCCGGTCGCCCCCGCGTCCGTCACCCAGGCGTCGTAATCCCTCGCGTTGCCGCGGGTGTAGAGCTGAGCGTTGATCGAGGAGCCACCGCCGATGACCTTGGCCTGGGTGTACCAGATGACGCGGCCGTTCAGATGTTTTTGCGGGACGGTGCTCCACCCCCAGCTTGCGACTCCCTTGGTCATCTTGGCGAAGCCGGCGGGCATCCTGAACAGCGGATTCCAGTCGGAACCGCCGGCTTCCAGAAGCAGGACCTTCACGGATGGATCGGCGCTGAGCCGATTGGCGAGAACGCAACCCGCCGACCCTCCGCCGACAATGATGTAATCGTAGGCCATCGTCAGAAATTCCTAGTGCGTTCCGAGTTCTGTCTGCGTGATGCGGTCTGCGACGCGCAGCGCCTGGGCGGCGATCGTCAGAGCCGGATTGACGCCCGACGACGTCGGCAGAAAGGATGCGTCGACCACGAAGAGATTCGGGTGGTCCCACGCACGGCAGAACGGATCGAGCGGCGACGTCGCCGGATCGACGCCGATGCGAATCGTGCCGCATTGATGCGAGGGGGTGCGACGGTCGAACGGCTGCGTGAGCACGATCGGATAGCCAGCGGCGCGCAAACGCTCCCTGAAGGCATCCACCAGACCCTCGTGCGCCGCCCAGTTGTTGCGCTTCCAGTCGAGCCGGATCCGCCCGCCGTCGAGGGTCACGCGGCTCTCCGGATTCGGCAGATCCTCGCTCATCGCGTACCAGTCGACCGAGCGCCGAGACATTGCGTTCAGCGCCCATTCCGGCGCTCTTCGGACGCTCGATTTGAGGATCGGGCCGGTTACGCGGCCGAGCAACTGGATGTTGCCGAGCGGCGGCCCCCCCTTTCCGTCGTCGAGATAAAAATCGTTGATGCCGATGGTCTTCTGATAGACCGAGTCGTTGACCGTGCGCGGATCGATCGCCAGCACGGCCGAGCAATTGTGGTTCATGAAGTGCCGGCCGACCGCGCCGGAGCGGTTGGCGAGGCCCCGCTCGCCCGACGCCAGCAGGAGGGCCGCCGAATTGACGGCCCCGGCCGACAGGACGAAGAGCTTTGCGCCGATCCGGATTCGCTCTCCGCGAATGACGGCGTCCACGCCTGCGATGCGTTTGCCGTCAGGATCGAGCACGAGGCGCTCGGCCCTTGCGTTCTCACGCAGCGCGACGTTCGGGTGGCGCAGCGCCTCGTCGACGCCGCAGGATTCGGCGTCCATCTTTCCGGTTCCCGTGTCGGGGAACGCGTCCCAGGGGGTTTTGGCGCGCGCGAGCCACCTCTCGATGTCCACGCCGAGCGGCAGTTGAAACGGGTGCAGACCGGCGCGCTTCATCCGCTCGCGAACCCTGGCGATCGCCGGCTCGTCGGGAACGGCAGGAAAGGGATAGGGCTCGGAGTGGCGAGGTTCGGTCGGGTCCGCGCCTGCGGCTCCGCGAACGCAGTACATTCTTTCGGCCCGCGAGTACCAGGGCTCCAACGCGTCGTAGGCGAACGGCCATCCGGGCGTCGTTCCCTCGCGATAGCGGATCGGCGAAAAGTCCTCGGCGCGGAAGCGGATCAGCACAGCGCCGTAGAGCTTCGAATTGCCGCCGACATAGTAGTAATTGCCGGGATTGAACGGCTGACCGGCGCCGTCGAGCCATGTCTCGTCCGGTCGGAAATGACCGCGCTGGAAGATGGCCCGCGCATCGCGCGCGGCTTCGCTGTCCTTGAGCCGCGCCCCTCTTTCGAGGACGAGCACTTTTGCGCCCGTCGGCGCGAGAGCGGCCGCAGTCGTGGCGCCCCCGACGCCCGACCCGATGATGACGATATCGACTGTTTCGCCCTTCGACATGCTTCTCACGAATTTCGAGGCGCGCGCCGGGTCGCTTCGTCTCGACGACGCGCCTCCGCTTCTTCCGTGCCTTGCTAGATCCGGCGCGAGGTCTGCGGATCGAACAGGAGCGCCTTGTCCAGGTTGAAGGCGAAGGTGTGGTTCTCCCCGACGCGCACAGCCGTGTCGGCGCGCATCCGCGCGGTGAGCTCCTTCCCGGCGGCCCGCGTCACGACATAGGTGTCCGATCCCGCGGGCTCGACGATCTCGACCTTGGCGTCGAAGGTCGCGACCAGCCTCGCGTTGCGGTCGACGCTTTCCTTGTCGTTGACCGCCTCGGGCCGGATGCCGAAGATGACGTTTGCGCCTTCGGCGAGCCTCGTCTCGTCCGCGCTCGTTGGAACGGGCAGCTCGATCGGCGGGTGGTTCTCGCGCTCGATCATGATGCGGCGTGAGCCGTTCATCCCCGCAACCTTGCCCTCGAGCAGGTTCATCGCCGGCGAACCCATGAAATCGGCGACGAACAGGTTGGACGGGGAGTTGTAGATTTCGTACGGCGAGCCGACCTGCTGCAGCTCTCCGTCCTTGAGCACCGCGATCTTGGTCGCCAGCGTCATCGCCTCGATCTGGTCGTGGGTGACATAGACGACCGTGGTTCCGGTCTGCTGATGCAGCCGCTTGATCTCGATGCGCATGTCGACGCGGAGCTTGGCGTCGAGGTTCGAGAGCGGCTCGTCGAACAGGAAGACGCGCGGCTGCCTGACGAGCGCCCGGCCCATCGCCACCCGCTGCCTCTGGCCGCCCGAAAGCTGGCTCGGCCGGCGGCCGAGCAGATGCTCGATCTGCAAGGTCTTGGCGACGCCCGCGACCGCCTTGTCGCGTTCGGCCTTCGGCACGCCGCGCATCTCCATGCCGAAGGCAATGTTCTCGCCGACCGACATGTTCGGATAGAGCGCGTAGGACTGGAACACCATGGCGATGTCGCGCTTCGACGGGTGCAGGTTGTTGACGACCTGGCCACCGATCCGGATCTCGCCCGAGGTGATCGACTCGAGCCCCGCGATCGTGTTGAGAAGCGTCGACTTGCCGCATCCCGAAGGCCCGACAAGCACGAGAAAGCCGCCCTTCTCGAGCGAGATGTCGATGCCTTTGAGGATCTCGACGGCGCCGAAGTGCTTGCGCAGGGCGCTGATTTCGAGCGTCGCCATGACTTTATCCTTTCACCGCGCCGGCCATCAGGCCGCGCACGAAATACCGTCCCGCGAGGATGTAGACGAGAAGCGTGGGCGCCGCGGCGATGATCGCGGCCGCCATATTGACGTTGTATTCGATGACGCCGGTCGACGTGTTGACGATGTTGTAGAGCGCGACCGTCATCGGGCTCGAGTCGCCCGCCGCAAAAGTCGAGCCGAACAGAAAGTCGTTCCAGATGTTGGTGAACTGATAGATCACGGTCACGATGAAAATCGGCGCCGAGTTGGGCAGGAGGATGCGCCGGAAGATCTGGAAGAAGTTCGCCCCGTCGATCTGCGCCGCCTTGACGAGCTCGGTCGGGAACGTCTCGTAGTAGTTGCGGAAGAAGAGCGTCGTGAAGCCGAGGCCGTAGACGACGTGCACGAGCACGAGATTGACCGTCGGATTGCCGAAACCGAACGTGTAGCCGGTCGCGTCCGTCAGCGTTTGTCCGATGGCGCCGAGCCTGCCGAGGATCGTCGCCATCGGGATCAGCACCGACTGGAACGGGATGAAGCAGGCGAACAGCATCATGCCGAACACGAGCTTGTCGCCGGGGAAGCGCCACTTGGTCAGAACGTAGCCGTTGAGCGCGCCGAGCAGGGTCGAAATCAGCACAGCCGGCACGACCATCTTCACCGAATTCCAGACATAACCCTTCATGCCTTCGCAGGTGAGACCGACGCATGCCGTGCCCCATGCCTTGGTCCATGGTTCGAAGGTCAGGTCATGCGGGAAGTAGAACATGTTCCCGCCGGTCACCTCGTCGAGCGGCTTCAGCGACGTCATCACCATGACGACGAGCGGCAGGAGGTAGACGATCGCGAAGACGATCAGGAGCCCGTAGATGACGATACGGGTCGTCGTCGTGTGGCGCGTCGGCTCGCGCGACGGCGCGACGTTGAGGGCGTCGGCGGCGACGGTCATCTAAGCCTTCTCCCTCAGCTCGGAATACAGGTACGGGACCATGATCGCGGCGATGGTCATGAGCATGATGACCGCGCTCGCCGAACCGACCGCCGTCTGGTTGCGGGTGAACGTGTAGGAATACATGAAGGTCGACGGCAGCTCGGCTGCGCCGCCCGGGTTCTTGCCGGTGACCGAAAGCACGAGATCGTAGGACTTGATCGCCATGTGGGTGAGGATGATCAGCGCCGACATGAACACCGGCCGCATGATCGGGATGATGATCCGCCGATAGGTCGCGTAGGCCGAAGCGCCGTCGATCTGCGCCGCCTTCAGGATCTCGCCGTCGATGCCGCGCAGCGCCGCCAGGAACATCGCCATGACGAAGCCCGATGTCTGCCAGATTCCGGCGATCGCGACGCAGTAGATCATCATACTGGGGTTGACGACCCAATCGAAATGGAAGCTCGTCCAGCCCAGATCGTGGACCGCTTTCTCGAGTCCGATGCGCGGATCGAGAAACAGCTTCCAGGCGGTTCCGGTGACGATGAACGAGAGCGCGAGCGGGTAGAGATAGAGCGGCCTCAGGAGGCCCTCGCCGCGGATCTTCTGATCGAGCAGGATTGCGAGCGCCAATCCGAGGACGAGGCAGAATACGACATAGAGTCCGCCGAACAGCACCATGTTCACGAGCGCCGTGTACCAGTTCGACGGCGGATCGGTCTGGAACGTCCAGGTCCAGAGTTTTGCGTAATTCGCCCAGCCGATGAAATTGAAGTTGGTGAAGGCCTTGGAGTTGGTGAAAGAGATCAGCAGCGTCCAGAGATTGAAGCCGTAGACGAAGAAAAGCACGAGCGCGAACGAGGGCGCGAGGACGAGCCTCGGAATCCAGTCGCGCAGGCGATCCCTGAAGTCGCGCGGCGGACGCTCAACCGCCGCGTGGGCGACGATCGGGTCGATGGCCGTCGTCATGTCATCTCCTCCGGTGGGCGTCTTCAGGGGACCGGTCCGGGCGCCTCCCCCGCGCGGGGCGCGGGGGAAGGGCCGCGTGCGATCATTTCGCTGCGTTGATCGCCTTGTCGAGTTCCGTGACCGCCTGATCGGAGGTCTTGATCTCGCCGTGGAAGAACTTCGTCACCACGTCGTGATAGGCGCCGCTGCCGATCGCCGGCGGTTGCGCATAGTTCTGCGCCATCGAGCCGACGAACGTGCCCTTGGCGTTGGCCGCCTTGAGGTCGGCGATGCCCTTCTTGCCGCACATGTCGAACGCGGCGTCGGACACGTCGATGCGGGCGGGGACCGATCCCTTGATCACGTTGAAGGCTGACTGGACCTCGGGGTCCATGGTCGCGGCGGCGAGCGCGAGCTGGGCGTCCTTGCGGTCCGCCGACACGTCGAAGAACGCGAACATGTCGGTGTTGTAGATGACCGTCCCGTCCGTGCCCGGGAAGCGGTAGCACAGGTAATCCTTGCCGGGCTCCTTGTTGGCGACCTTGAATTCGCCCTTCGCCCAGTCGCCCATGACCTGCACGAGCGCGTCGCCCTTGACGACCATGGCGGTCGCGAGGTTCCAGTCGCGTCCGGCGAAGTTCGGATCGACATAGTCCTTGAGCTTGGCGAGGTTGTCGAACGACTTCTTCATCGTGTCCGATTTCAGCGCGCTCTCGTCGAGATCGATGAAGGCCTTCTTGTAGAAATCGGGGCCGCCGGTCGACATGACGACGGAGTCGAACATGGTCGCCTCCTGCCAGGGCTGCCCGCCGAGCGCCAGCGGAATGACGCCCGCCTTCTTGGCCTTGTCGAGCAGAGCGACGAACTCGTCGAAATTCTTCGGCTCCGTCCCGCCGATCTTGTCCATGACCGCCTTGTTGAGCCAGATCCAGTTGACGGAATGGATATTGATCGGAACGGCGTCCCACTTGCCGTTCGTGGTGGTGAACTTCTGCAGCGCGGTCGGAATGACCTTGTCCCAGCCGCCTTTCTGAGCGAGCGCCGTGATGTCGGCGAGCTTGCCCGCGTCCGCATAGTCGAGCGCGAAATAGCCGAGGATCTGCGACGCGGTCGGCGGGTTGCCTGCCGCGACCATCGCCTTCAGCGTCGTCATCGCCGCTTCGCCGCCGCCGCCGGCGACCGGCACGTCCTTCCAGGCGTAGCCTTCCTTCGCCATCTGCTGCTTGATGACGTTCAACGCGGCGGCTTCGCCGCCCGAAGTCCACCAGTGCAGCATCTGCACTTCCTTGTTGTCCGCCGCCTGGGCGCCGCCGGCGAAGCTGAGCGCCCCGACAGCGATTGCGCCCGACATCAGCATGGCTCTCAAAGTCATCGTGTTGCCTTCCTCTTCGTTCTCCCGCCGGAACGGCCGGCGCCGGATCCAGAAGCCGTCTCTGCGGCTCCCGATTGTCGTCGTCCCTCCGACCTTAGCGCGGAACCCATAAGGCCGTGCGCGGTCCAGAGTGGACGTGAAGCGTCTTTTCCACGGTGTAGTCCTTGACCGCGTTGCGGCCCAGTTCGCGGCCGATGCCGGACTGGCGATAGCCGCCGAACGGCAGTTCCGGCGTTCCGTCCATGAAGGTGTTGACCCAGACGGTGCCGGCGCGGACGCCGCGCCCGACGCCCACGGCGGTATCGAGGTCGCGGCTCCAGACGCTCGCCGAAAGGCCGTAGGCCGTCGAATTGGCAAGCTCGATCGCCTCGTCCAGCGTCTTGAAGGTCAGGGCGACGACGACCGGCCCGAACACCTCGTCGCTCGCGATCGCCATCGACGGGCGGACGCCCGCGACAATGGTCGGCGCCATGAAGAGACCTTCCGACTCGAGCTTTCCTCCGCCGGCCCGAACGGTCGCTCCGCCCTCACGTGCAGCCGCCACATGGCTCTCGATCTTGCCCAGGTGGGCGGCGCTGATGATGGCGCCGACGCGCGTGTCCGGATCGAGCGGGTCTCCGACCTTGACGCGTTTCGCCCGCTCCGCGAGGCCGGAGAGAAACGTCTCCGCGATGTCCGCGTGCAGGAGCAGGCGCGAACCCGCGTTGCAGCACTCGCCGGCGTTGAAGTAGGCGCCGAAGGCGGCGGCGTCGAGCGCCGCGTCCATGTCGGCGTCAGGAAAGATGACCTGCGGGTTCTTGCCGCCGAGCTCCATCGACACTTTCTTCAGGGTCGCCGCGCCCGCCGCCATTGCGGCGCGCCCGACCGCCGTCGATCCGGTGAAGGAGATCATGTCGACGTCCGGATCGGACGTCATCGGGGCGCCGACCTCGGCGCCATAGCCGGTCACGATGTTGCATACGCCCTCCGGCAGGCCGGCCTCGGCGAGGAGCGCGCCGAGATGGAGGGTCGACGCGGAGGTCATTTCGCTCGGCTTCACCACGCACGCGCAACCCGCGGCCAGTGCGAAAGGCAATTTCTGCGAGACGATCAGGAGCGGAAAGTTCCAGGGCGTTATGATCGAGACGACCCCAACCGGCTCGCGCAAGACGAAGCCCAGCCGATCGCCGCCGAGATTGGCATAGGTTTCCCCCGAAAGCTCGCGCGCCAGCGCGGCGGCGTATCGCCAGATGTCGGCCGCGCCTTCGATTTCGCCGCGCGCCTGCGTGATCGGCTTGCCGGATTCGAGCGCATCCATGAGCGCGAGAAGCTCGCGGTCGCGGTCGATCAGGTCCGCGACCTTCAAGAGCACGCGCGAGCGGCTGGACGCGGTCTCCTTCGGCCATGGCCCCTTGTCGAAGGCGGCGCGGGCGGCGGCGATGGCGGCGCGCGCGTCCTCGGGGCGCCCGCGCGGCGCCCGTGTGACGACGACGCCGTGGGCGGGACTGCGCCGTTCGATCGTCTCGCCGGCTGCGTGGACTTCGCGGCCGCCGATCTGCATCGCGCGCTCGCGCGGAAGGCGCGCGAGGGCCTCATTGAGCTTTTTCGTGTCGAGGGCGATCTGGACAGTCATCGGAACTCCTAGCGGCCGGCGAAGCTGGGGGAGCGTTTTCCCCGGAACGCGGCGACGCCCTCGGCCAGATCCGCGGTATAGGCCGTGAGCGCGCCGGCGAGGCCTTCGATCGGCGCGTCGCGATCCTCGCCTTCCGCGGCGTTGATCATCGCTTTCACCATCTGCACCGCAAGCGGGCCGCGGCTGGCGATCTCGCCCGCAAGCGCCGTCGCGCGAGCCAACCCTCCGCCCGCGGGCGTGACCTCGTCGACGAGGCCGAGCGCCAGGCCCTCTTCGGCGGTGAACATGACGCCGGTGAGAGCCATGCGGCGGACGACCGACGCGCCGAAGCGGCGGACGAGCCTCTGCGTGCCGGACCATCCCGGCGCCATGCCGAGACCGGACTCGGGCAGGCCGAGCTTGATCCCGCTCTCCGCGATGCGGATGTCGGCGACGGCCGCCAGTTCGAAGCCGCCGCCGAAAGCGTGACCCGTCAGCGCCGCGACGAGCGGCACGCGCAGGCGCGCGAGCGCCTCGAAGGCGCGATGCCCCGCGCGCGTCCAGTCGCGCCACATTTCAAGCGGCGGCAAGCCGCCCCAGGCGGCGATGTCGCCGCCGGCGCAAAACGCCTTTCCCTCGCCGGAAAGAATAGCGACCCGGGCCTCGCCGGACGCATCGACGACGCGCGCCGCCTCGGCGAGCGCATCGATCATCGACCGTTCGAGGGCGTTCAGCTTGTCGGCGCGCTTGAGCGTCAGCCGCGCGAGCGGACCTTCGAAGGAGAGGTCGACGAACGGGCTCATGGCGCCATCTCTTTGGCCGGACGCAAGGCAAGGCCGATCGGCGATGGGTGAAACAGGGCGGCGTCCATCCGGCGGACGCCCTCGGCGACACGAAGCGGAAACTCCGCCTGGGAGAGGATATCGCGTTCGAGATCGACCCCCGGCGCAAGTTCCGTGACCGTCACGCCTTTCGGCTCGAGCCGCATCACGCAGCGTTCGGTGACGTAGACGATGTCTTGCCCCTGCGCGACCGCCCTCGGTCCGGAGAACGAGATCTGCTCGACCGCCTCGACCAGCTTCCTGACCTTGCCTTCCCTGGCGATCCTGACCGCGCCGTCGTGGATCTCGAGCTTTGCGCCTGCTGTGAAGTAGCCCGAGAAGACAATTTTCTTCGCCCGTGCGGTGATATCGACGAAGCCGCCGGCCCCGGCCGTGACATGCGGGCGGACGCCAAGCTTCGAGACATTGACCGAGCCGCCGCGATCGATCTGCAGGAAAGACAGCAGGGACATGTCGAAGCCCGCGCCCTGAAAGTAGGTGAACTGGTGGGGCGACTGCACGATCGCCTCGGCGTTGGACGCGCAGCCGAACTGGAAGTCGAGCAGCGGCACGCCGCCGACGGCGCCCTGTTCGATGACCCAGGTGACCGCGCCATGCCGCCCCTCCTCGATCAGGATGCGCGGCACGTTGGCCGAGATGCCGAAGCCGATGTTGACCGCATCCCCGTCGCGCAGCTCCTGCGCGACCCGCCGGGCAATGACCTTGGCGATGTCGAACTTCGGCGTCTCGAACGACGACAGCGGCCGGAAGACCTCGCCGGAGATCGCCGGCTCATAGGCGGTATGCGTCGTCTGCAACTGGTCCGGCGCAACCACGATGTAATCGACGAGGACGCCGGGAACGACGACGTCGTGCGGCTTCAAGCTGCCCGCCGCGGCGAGGCGCTTCACCTGTGCGATGACGACGCCGCCGTTGTTGCGGACGGCAAGCGCCTGATCGAGCGGACCCAGAATTCCGCCTTCATGCTCATAGGAAAGGTTGCCGCGCTCGTCCGCGGTCGTCGCGCGGACGATGGCGACCTGCGGCGTGATAGTCGGGAAGAAAAGCCAGTCGTCGCCCGCGAAGCGCACGCGGCTGACGATCGGATCGGCGGCCGCTTTCGCGTTCATCGCGCAGCCCTCGTGGGCGGGGTCGACGAAAGTGTCCATGCCGACCTTCGTCAGCACGCCCGGCCGCTTGGCCGCCGCCTCGCGATGGATGTCGAACAGGATGCCCGACGGCACGTTGTAGGCCGGGATCGCGTCGCCGGTGATCATCTTCCAGATTTCGGGCGGTTCCGCGGAGGACGGTCCCGATGGATAGGAGCCGGCGAGAACGCGCGCGAGGCATCCGGACTTGGCCAGATGGTCGACGCCCTTGACGCCCCACATGTCGCCGGCGGCGATCGGGTGGAGGGCGGTGATGTTGCGCGGATGGCCTTCGGCGTCGAAGCGCGCGCCGATCGCCGCGAGCGTCGCGTCGGGACAGCCGAGCGCCGACGAGGACGATACCGTGACGATCGCCCCGTCGGGAATGAGGCGGGCGGCGTCGGCCGCGGAAATGACCTTCGGCTTGGCCATTGCTGTCCTCAAACGCTCAGGTCGACGGGCGTCTCGGCGCCCGAACGCGCCGCGGCGAGCGCTGAAATCGCGACGCTCAAAGACTTGACCCCATCCTCGCCGGTCGCCGAGGGCGCTCCTCGCCCCGCGACGGCGTCCTGGAACAGGCGGATCGAGCGTCCGTAGAGACTCTCATGATCGAGCTTGAGCCGTTCCTCGCCGGCCTCGGTGCGCAGAACGATCTCGCCCTTCGGCGCCTGGGTCATGCAGTCGCGGCCGATCAGCGAACCGTCCTCGCCATGCACCTCGAAGCCGGTCGTCGCGAATTTCGTGGTGAAGCCGTCGTGAAACTGGGCGAGGACGCCGCTCGAAAAGCGGATGACCCCCATGACGCCGTCCTCGAGCCCTTCGCGGCCCATGCCGCCACGCGACGTCATGGCGATCACGGACCGGGGTTCGTCGTCGAGAACGAAGCGCAGCGTGTCGGCGTCGTGGACCGTGATGTCCATGATGACGCCGCCGCCCGCATCAGGACGATCGAGCCGCCAGCCTTGCAGATGGGGAGGCAGGTAGACGGAGTGGAACACCCGCGCGAACAGCGGCTTGCCGATCCGCCCCTGCTTGATCGCCTCGCGCATGGCGCGGTGAGTCGCGGCGTTGCGGAGATGGTGGTTGGTCCCCATCACCACGCCGCTCTTGCGGCATGCAGCGACCATCGCCCGCGCATCGGCAAGCGTCAGCGCCAGCGGCTTTTCACACAAGACGTGCTTGCCGGCGGCGGCCGCCGCAAGGACCTGATCGCGATGAAGCTCGTTGGTCGTCGAGACATAGACGGCGTCGACGTCCCTGGAATGGACCAGATCTTCAAGGCTTGTCGTTGCGCGCGCCAGCCCATTTTTCTTCGCGTAGGCCGCTGCGCGCTCCGCGTTCGTGCTCATGACGGCGACGGCCTCGCCGCCATTGGCGTGGAATGCGCCGATCATGTGCTCTGCGGCAATGTTGCTTGCGCCGATCAGCCCCCAGCGGAGTCCTGTCATGACGTTCTTCCTCGTTCGCCCGGGGCATGAGTTCCGGCAGGATTTGCGAAGCACGAGGCTCGCCGGGCAGAGCACGGTTTCGGCATGGAAGTCGCCGCTCGCGAGATGCCGCATGAGCAATTGCGCCGCGCGCGAGCCGAGGTCGCGCGCGTTTACCGCGACGGTGCTGAGCGCCGGAAGCATGTGCCGGGCTTCCTCGATGTCGTCGAAGCCGATCACGTCGAAGTCGGCGCCGACCGTGACGCCGGCCTCGGTCAGCGCGCGCGTCAGTCCGATGGCGATCACGTCGTTGTAACAGAGGGCGGCGGTTGCAGGCTCCTGCAGGTTGATGAGTTGCTGGAGCGCCGCCGCGCCGCCGGAGTAATTGGTCGTCGTCTCGATGATGAGCGACGGATCGAGCGGAGCGCGCGCCTCTTCGAGGGCGACCCTATAGCCCGCGAGCCTGTCTTCGCGGACGAGCATTGACGCGACGCCGCCGACGAACGCGATGCGTTTGTGCCCGACGTCGATGAGATGGGCGGTCGCCTTGCGCGCGCCCTCCTTGTTCTCCGGCGAGACGAAAGACGCCTTGAGGCCCGAGAGGCGGCGCATGACCTGGACGACGGGCTGCCCCGCAAGAAGCGGCTTCAACTCGGCCGCCGACGACCCCATCGCCGGCGCGAGCACCAATCCGGCGGCGCCGTGCTCGCGCATCGAACGGATCATCTGCTGCTGCCGAATTGGGTTCTCGGCCGTATTGGCGAGAAATGGGATGTAGGCGCCGCCCTGGCACGCCTGCTCGATGCCGATGGCGAGTTCGACATAGAAGGGGTTCGACAGGTCGTTGATGACCATGCCGATGACGCCGGACCGAGCCCCGCGAAGGGTCGCTGCGCCGCGGTGATAGATGTAGCCGAGTTCGTTCATCGCCTCCGAGACCCGCTCCCGGGTCGCGTCCGCGACGAGCGAGCTTCCGCCGAGGACGAGGGACACGGTCGACTTCGAGACCCCCGCCCGGCGGGCGACGTCGACGATGGTCGCGCGTCCGTCGCGGCCCTCCATCTCCCCGTGCGTCCCGTTGTTCATCGGCGTCCGTTTTGGTACGTTCCAATGATAATCGCCGACAGCTATCCCCTCATAACCCACAAAACATGAAAGGTTGCCGAGAAATTTGGAACGTGCTAACTCGACTAGCCGGTCTTTACCGCCCCGTCAACCCTGTCCTTCGGTACCGACTTTGAACGCGACAATCCCCCAGGACATCCTCGATGCGTTGACCGACGTCGCCATGCCCCGTCTCCCGGCAGAGAGGCCCGCGAAAGAGACCGTCGCAGCGCGCGGCTTCTCGATTCCCGTTCACCGCTGCGAAGCCCTCGTCCTCGGCAGCGGCGCGGCGGGTTTGCGGGCCGCCGTCGAGATGAAGCGGCGCGACGTCGACGTCTTGGTCGCGACGCAGAGCGCCTTCGGCGGCACGTCCGCGTGCTCCGGTTCCGACAAGCAGACCCTTCACACCGCCAACAGCGCCGGGCGCGGCGACGATTTCCAGGCGATGGCCGACGCCCTCGGGGCGGGCGGGGCGATGGACGAGGACACCGCCTATATCGAGGCGGTCGGCTCGCCGCGCGCGCTCTCCTCCCTGCAGTTCATGGGATTGCCGATCCCTCAGGACCGGCTCGGCGGCGTGCTTCGCTACCAGACCGATCACGACGAAACGGGGCGCGCGACGAGTTGCGGTCCGCGCACCTCGCGTCTCATGGTGCAAGCCCTTGCGAAGGAGGCGATCCGGCTGAACGCGCCGATTTTCAATCATACGACCGCTGTCCGACTCCTCGTCGAGCCGGGGGCGCGTCGGCGCTGCGTCGGGGCGGTCGCGCTCTCGCCGAAGCGTCGCGGCAGGGACAATCCCCTGGGGCTCGTCATCTTCGCAAGCGATGCGACGGTGATCGCCACCGGAGGCCCGGGCGAGCTCTATCGTGACAGCGTCTATCCGCGCCACTGCTTCGGATCGCTCGGCCTCGCGCTCGAGGCGGGGCTCGACGCCGTCAACCTCACCGAGAGCCAGTTCGGAATCGGCACGTCGCGCGAAGGCTTCCCGTGGAACCTCTCGGGAACCTACGTCCAGGCGATGCCCTACATCTTCTCGCGCGACGCCAGCGGAAACGAGCGCAACTTTCTCGGCGACTATTACCGGACGACGCAGGAACTGGCGTCCAACGTCTTCCGCAAGGGCTATCAGTGGCCGTTCCACGCAATGCGCATGATCGGCTTCGGATCGAGCCTCGTCGACCTCGCCATCCTCAAGGAGACGCGCGCTCAGCGAAAAGTGTTCATGGATTTCAACCGCAATCCTCTTGCCGTTCCCGGAGACGCCGAATTCGCTCTCGAGCGCCTCGACCCGGACGTGCGGGCCTATCTTGCGAGCGCGGGCGCGCTTCTCGGCAAGCCGCTCGACCGGCTGCGCAGGATGAACCCGCTCTCGATCGAGCTCTACAGGCGCTACAAATACGACATCACGCGCGATCCGCTCGCGTTCGCCGTGCTGAACCAGCACATGAACGGCGGTCTCGCCGTCGACGGTTGGGGCGCGACCAGCCTGGATGGATGCTACGCGGTCGGCGAGGCCGCCGGATCGCATGGGGTGACGCGGCCGGGAGGCGCGGCGCTCAACGCCGGACAGGTGTTCGGCGCGCGCTGCGCCGAGCGCGCGGCCGTCCGCCGCAACGGCCGGTCGGGGCGCCTGTCGACCGACCTGATCGACGCGGCGATCGGGCGCATCCTCGACGTTCTCAATGCCGGCAGTCCGCTGACCGCCCACGCAATCCGGAAGGACGTCCAGGACCGCATGAGCGACCACGCGGGTCCCCTTTGCAACGCCCGCGATGCCAGGGCCGCGCTCGCCTCCGCCCGATCGCTGAATGAGACCATCCGCCAGCAGGGAATCGCCTTCACGGGCGCTACTGACGCCCTCAGGGCGCTGCAATGGCGCCAGACCGCGCTCCTGTCGGAGGCGGTGCTGACGGCGCTTGTCTTCTACATCGCGCAGGGCGGCGGCAGCCGCGGCGCCCGCGCCATCTGCGCTCCGGACGGGACCCATGTCCCGGACGCTCGCACCGGCGCTGTGGAGGACGTCCGTTTCGTGTCCGAGCGCGCCGAGCATCGCGCCGAACAAATTCACGTCCGCCTCGACGCGGGCGCGTTCGTCTGCGAAGCACGCCCGATCCGACGGCGAGATCGCGACCGAAAAGCGTTCTTCGAGCGTGACTGGCCCGATTTCCTGACCGGCGCGATCTACGATGGGGCGGCGCGATGACGACGAACGGTCCCGCCCGCCGCTGGCGCGGAGGCAGAATTCTCGGTATCGGCGAAGCGATGGTCGAATTCGCGCCGGTCGGCGAGGGGCTCTACCGGCGGGGCTTCGCCGGCGACACGCTCAACACCTGCTGGCACATGGCGCAACTCATCGGCGACCGGGGAGACGTGGGGTATTTGACCCGCGTCGGAACGGACGCCGCTTCCGATGAGCTCGTCGCCTTCGTCGCCGCGAACGGCATGAACGCCTCCGCCATCGGACGCGACCGGGATCGCACGATCGGACTCTATGTCATCAGTCTCGCCGGCGCCGAACGCAGCTTCAGCTACTGGCGCGAGACCTCCGCGGCAAGGCGGCTTGCCGACGATATCGGGGCGCTTCGGGCTGCGCTCAGCGGCTCAACGCTGATCCACGTTTCGGGGATCACGCTCGCCGTCATCGGCGAGGCTGGACGAGCAAACCTCATGCGTGCGCTCGCCGAGGCGCGCGCCGCCGGCGCGATCGTCTCCTTTGATCCCAACGTGCGGTTGCGCCTGTGGCCCGGCGTCCCCGAACTGAAGAGGGCGACGCGGGAAATGCTGCAAGGCGCCGACATCGCGCTGCCGAGCTTCGACGACGAGGCTCTCATCTGGTCGGACGCCGATCCGGACGCCACCCTGGCGCGCATATCCTCGCTTGGAGTTGACGAGATCGTGGTCAAGAACGGCTCCGCCGACGTCGCGTTGCAGTTTGGCGACACCCGGCGGCGGGCGCCCACGCCTCTGATGGCCGACATCCGCGACACGACGGGCGCGGGGAATTCGTTCAACGCCGGCTACCTCGCCGCGCGGTTCGTGGGGATGGAGCCCCTCGAGGCTTGCGGGGTCGCACAGGGCGTCGCCGGCGAAGTGCTCCACTGCTTCGGCGCCCTCGCCCCCTCGGAGGCGCTGTCTGTCTATCGCGATGCGCTTCGCCGAAGCCCCTGAGCGATGAGCGCAGGCATCCCTTCGAGAGCCGCGACCGCACTCCGCCGACCGAGGCGGTCCCTTGTCCGGCCGGCCGGCGTATCGAACGAAAAAGGAGGACTCCATGGCCCAGGACGTCGCCGCGATTGACGCGGTTCTAAATCTCGCTTCGGTCGTGCCGGTTCTGGTCCTGGACGACCCGGAGACTGCGGTCGCCGTCGGCCGGGCGCTCGTGGCCGGCGGCCTGCCGGCGCTGGAAGTGACGTTGAGGACGGATCGCGCGCTCGAGTGCATCCGCGCGCTTGCCGGGCTCGAAGGCGCGGTCGTCGGCGCCGGGACCATCCTCGAGGGACAGCAGGCAAGAGCCGCGGCCGACGCCGGCGCCCGCTTCCTCGTCTCTCCCGGCGCAACCCCGCGACTTGTCGCCGACGCCGAAGCCAGTGGCGTTCCCCTTCTGCCAGGCGTCGCTACGGCGAGCGAGGCGATGGCGATGCTTGAACTGGGCTACACACGCCTCAAGTTCTTCCCCGCGGAATTGGTGGGCGGCGCCGGCCATTTGCGTGCGCTCGCATCGCCGCTTCCAAAGTTGCGCTTTTGCCCGACCGGGGGCATCGACCGCGCCAATGCCCCAACCTATCTCGCGCTGACGAACGTCGCGTGCGTCGGCGGATCGTGGGTTGCGCCGTCCGACGCAATCAAGGGGCGGAACTGGAGCCGGATCGAAAGCCTGGCGAGAGAGGCGGCTTTGCTCGCGCCCCGCCGTTGACGGACCCCACGCCGCCGCGGCTGGTTCGCGCGCCGAACTCAAGGCCAGCGTTAGCGCTCGCCCCAAACCGGGGTCCGCCTATGCGGCTGCTCGTCCGTGCCGTCGCTCGACGCGGCGTCGGGCGCAGGACCGAACGAAACCAATATCGTCGCGTCCACGTCCCGCAATTACCCCGCTGCGCCGCACCCTCGCGTTCGAACTGCTGCTAACGGGTCGTCCTTTCGCTGCGCTCAACGATGGACGCGGGAGGCGACGCGCGACGGCGATCAGAGACAGCCAGTGGCCTTCGTCAGCACCAGGGGTGCTTTCGCCGCCAAGCTGCTCAAGGCCCCCGACCAAGCTGTGCGTTGACCGAGTGTGGGAGCGAGCGAGGTAGCGAACGTGGGAGCGGGCAGGACGTCTGAATGTGGCGGTTGATGGTGCCAGGGGCGGCATCGCAGAGTCCCATGTAACAGTCTGTTATCTAACTGAAAATTGCCAGTGTCGAAAACCCAGAGGCCAACAAGAAGGCCAACAACCCATTTGCTGTTGAAAACAGCACCGCTGGTGGCATCCTCCGAAATTCTCTTTTCCGCCGCAGCTTGGACCAGTGACCGAGATTGGCCGCAAGCGGATGGAAGCCAACCAACAGACGAGCGTCCCTAGATACTCGCTCCCTCCTCGACGCGCTACTTTATGTCATGATGTCGCTGAGCTTGCCCCCGACGCTGGACCAGGCGGACTGGGAAATTCCGGCTTCATCCGCGGCTCAGCTGGTCAGGGTTGCTGAGCCGCGGATGAAGCTCACTCGGCGTCTTGCCGCCGAGTGAGCTATGCGGACGCACGTCGTTATAGTCTCTACGCCAAGCCTCGCATTTTTGCCGCGCGTCGTCGAGGCTGAGGAACCAATTCGCGTTCAGACACTCGGCCCGGAACTTGCCGTTGAACGACTCGATGTAGGCGTTGTCGGTCGGCTTGCCTGGCCGGGAGAAGTCGAGCGTGACGCCGCGCATGAACGCCCAGAGATCCAGCTCCTTGCTGACGAACTCGGGGCCGTTGTCGACACGGATGGTCTTCGGTAGGCCGACTTCGCCGCCGCGCGTTCCAACGTCGCCACGACGTCGGCGCCTCGATAGCTCTGGCGCACGTCGATCGCCGGCGACAGCCGGGTGAAGGTGTCGACGATCGTCAGCACGCGGATCTTGCGGCCGTCGAACAGCTGGTCATGGACGAAGTCCATCGCCCAGACTTCGTTCGCCGTCGACGGCGTCCGATCGGCCCTCGCGCAGCTTCGCCTTGACCCGCCGCTTCGGCGTTTTGTTGCGCAATTGCAGGCCCATCTCGCGATAGAGCCGCCACATCCGCTTGGCGTTCACGCGCCAGCCTTCGCGCCGAAGCAGCACGTGGATGCGCCGATAGCCGTAGCGCACCCGCGTTTCCGCGATCTCCTGGATCCGCTTGCTCAGGACGGCCTGCGGGCGGCGCTTGCCCGGTAGTGGTAGGTCGATCGCTCGGCGTTGAAGAACCGAGCAGGCGCGCCGGATGCTCACCTGCCAGGTCGCCCGCAGCTGATCGACCAGCTTCGCGCCGCCGCGCAGGCCTCATAACTTTCGCTTGATGACGTCCTGCAACATCTCCTTGTCGAGCGCCAGGTCGGCGACGATCCGCTTCAGCTTGCCGTTCTCCTCCTCGAGCTGCTTCAGCCGCTTCATCTCCGACGGCATCAGGCCGCCGTACTTCTTGCGCCAGAGGTAATAGGTCGCTTCGCTGATCCCGGCCTTGCGGCACACCTCCTCGACCGCCGTTCCCTCCTCCGCCTGCCGCAGCATGAACGCGATCTGCTGCTCGCTGAACCGTGACGTCTTCATGGAAAACCCTCCGCCCGGCCAAGACGGCTAAATTAGAATTTTCCAGCTTCCCGTGGTCCAGTTTTGCGGAGGCAGGTCATCGCCAGCAAATACATGCTGCACAGCGCCGCGATCAGCGCCAAGGGAACTCGGACCGTGTGGAGCCGACCCCATCTTTCGACGAGACGCCTGGTTTCCGTCGATGCTAGGTCTCGCTCAGCGTTAAGGGCGCGATTAAGGGGATTGAGGGCGACAATTGTGAAACCGACAATCGCCGCCATTATTCCGGCGGGCGCGAGCCACAATAACTTGCCGCCAATGAACCAGACGGCAACGCTCGAAAGAACGCTCAACACAGCGAGCGGGCCCTGCATGAAGAAAGCGCGCTTGAAACTTGATCGCCATTCCTCCGTGAGGGTTCGCGTTTCCAGCGCGAGGCGAGCCGGCTGCTCCGCCACAGCGATATGGAGCGCTGCGCCAGCAAAAAGCCCGATAGCAGTCGTCGTGAAGATCGAAATCGCCAATAAGATCATGCTTTATCCTCTTGGGAAATATGACCGAGAGTGCGGTTCAGCCGCTCACGCGCGTTGGCGCCAACCGTTCACGTGAGCCGTAACCCTCGCAAGGTCGCAAGCACATCGCTCGGTTCGGGTCGGCGCGTGTGATTGGGGTCGACATGGGACCAGCGCACCACGCCTGACCGATCGATGATAAATATGGCGGGGGCCGGCAACTGCCAGCGGTCGTCGCCATTGCCGCGTCAAGCATCGAACCGAATGCCTTGTAGAGTTCCTTCTCGTCCGCAGTCAGCGACCAGGCAATTTCGAAAGCCTCCGCCGCGGCGTTGTGAGGATCGCTCAGGACTTGCATCGAGAGATCGCGTTCCGAGGCCGTCAGTTGGCTTTCGGCGACAGTTTGGGGCGAGACCGCGATCAGACGCGCGCCGGCGGTTTCAAATTCGTCAGCCTGCTTGTCGAACGCGCGCAGCATGAGATCGCAAAATGGGCACCATCGGCCACGGTAAAAGATCAACACGACCGGACCATTGTCGAGGAGCGACTTGAGCGAGACCGACGTGTTTTCCATGGACGTCAGATCGACGATGGGGGCCCTGTCGCCCGGTTTTGGGGCGCTTTGGCCCGTATGGGCGACCTCCAGCCGTTCGAATATCGCGACGGCCTTCGCTATCACGGGCGGCGGCGCCTTCTGCTGCATTTCTTCGAACAGCTCTGTCAGTTGTGCGTTGAGGGTCATGTTAGCAATTCCTTCTCGTTGATCATCAGAACAGGCGGACCAAAACCAGAGCGATGCCAACGATTGCGCCCGTCCAGATCATTGTCCGCAAATACGGGACGCCGATGAGGTACGTCGGCCAGTAGGCGAGCCGGCACCAGAAGAAGATCTGAGCGCCAAGCGCGGTGAGCCAGTCTTCGCGACCGGCGGCGTGGACGATAAGAACAGCGGCCGCGAAGATGACAAAGCTTTCGAGCATGTTCTGTAGCGCCCGGGTCGATCGCAGCAGCGCGCCGGTGTGTGCGGGCAATTCCGCGCGGTTGCCGAGCGCCACAGGTATTCCATACGTGAATGTAATGAACCCCGCCGTGCTGTTCATCTGCACAAAGGCGAGCACGGTCGACCAAGCCAGGAGGGTAAGTTCGGTTGTCATCGTCGAGGCGTCCCATGTTTGAACGCCTCTATCCTAGGCTGGCAGGCGCGGGACGTGGAATGACGCAGCGTCCAAGATCATCGACTTAGCGTCCAGCGATCTCGCCACGAGAGCCGACGCCGCCTATAAGCGGCTCATGAGCGACCCATTTGCCGAATTGTTTCGTCTGCTGCGTGTGCGAAGCGCCGTCTACTTCGCACAGGACTTCGCCTCGCCTTGGGGCATGGCCCTGCCGCGTCGACCCTATGTGCAGTTCCATGTCGCGTTGGCCGGCGAATGCCGTGTCGAGTGGTCGGATGGCGCTTTGACTCTCTCGGCGCGCGAGGTGGTGCTGTTTCCGAACGGAGCCGCACACACCCTGTCGGACGGAAACGGCGGTCCCCCGCGCGATGGCCGCGAAATTGTTCAGGCGATCCGGCGCGGCGAGACGCCCTTTCCGGGGACGCCGCCCGACGTTCGTCTTCTCTCGGGCCATTTCGAGTTCGACCGCGCGGCAAAGCACCCGCTGCTTCGCGACCTGCCGGACACGGTTCATGTGAGCGCGCCCGAAGGGTTCGACGCGCCGCTGTATCGCGCCTTGGAACCATTGATCTCTGAGGAGGCGGCCTCGCGTCAGCCGGGGGCGGAGACAATCGTCGAGCGACTTCGCGGAAATTTTCCTCGTGCAGGTCCTGCGGGCCCATTTCGGCGATCAAAGCGGGCCGCGGGGGCTACTTGGCGCCCTGTTCGACGCGCGGCTTGGGGCCGCGGTGGCCGCGATCCATTCTCGCTGGGCCGAGCCGCTCACGCTGGAGGAGATCGCCAGGGCGGCAGGCATGTCGCGCTCCGCCTTCGCCGCCACCTTCGTTACGACAACGGGCGTCACACCGATGGCCTATCTTGCCGAATGGCGATTGCTGAAAGGCCGAGAACTGCTGGCCGACCGTGCCCTGTCGATAGCGCAGATCGCCGCCGCCTGCGGTCACAGATCGACCGAGGGCTTTAGTCGCGCGTTTCGTCGGCTCTACGGTCAAAGTCCGAAGGCGATGAGAAGTATTTGAGGCTTGTCGTGTCGTCGGGCTTGTTGGTCAAAGCTTAAAGAGTTGGATCATCCATTTCCAAAAGGACACTCGGATCGAGCGCATATCGGAGCTGTGGAAAATCTCCGAGTGAGATGCTGTTGGCTCCCACAGTGTGAACGGCCAGAATACGTGCCAGACCGGGTCTCGATCTCGTCCGGCAAATGTCCCGTTTCGCGATACGGAGACAAGGGTGAGAACGGCACGTTTGGGCGCAGTTTTGCTGACCGGTCGTGGCAAAAGCTCCTCGACGCTAGGTCGAGGAGTTCGTCAGATGCTACACCTCCGTGCCCTCAGCGAGGGCGAGCGCATCCTCGATGTCGACGCCGAGGTAGCGGACTGTGCTCTCGATCTTCGTATGGCCGAGCAAAATCTGCACGGCGCGTAGGTTTCCCGTCTGCTTGTAGATGATAGACGCTTTCGTCCGGCGGAGTGAATGGGTGCCGTAGTCCTCCTTACGGAGTCCGATCCCAGTTACCCATTCGTCGACGAGCCGGGCATACTGCCGAGTGCTGATATGATCGGCATGATCAATCCGGCTCGGGAAGGCGTAGTCATCGAGCGTGCCTCCTCGACATTCGAACTAAGTCAGTAGACTGCCACGGGCCGGCTCGAGGAGTTCGAACTGAACGGGGCGACCGGTTTTCTGCTGGACTACGATGGCTCGTGGGCGAACCCGGCCGCCGCTGACAAGGTCGCCGATCTTGATCTTGACGATGTCGCACCCGCGCAGCTTGCTGTCGATCGCGAGATCGAACATCGCGCGATCGCGCAGCCGGCGCTCCCGATCAAGCCAAAACCTGATGGCCCAGACCTGTTGGGCCTTCAACGCACGTTTGGCTCCGTGCTTTCTACCCGCGTTCCAGGGCCGCCGCTCTTTTGCGGCCGGATCATATTCTGAATGTCCCATGGATTTTCACCTCCTGGCCACAGTTGGCCAGGTGATGATCGAGCGCCGCCGCGCTCGGAATGCAAAGGGTTGCTGGCCGATCGCTGTCTGTCTGCTTTGCGGCCCGCAAGCGGACGCCTTAACCGAAGTCAGCCCGGTTAACTTCCGACCGCTACTGCGGTTTTCGATCTCGCGGGCGAATGTTCGCTTCGCACGCTAGTGGATCGAATCTAACACTTGATGCCCGCGCCTGACGGCGGCGATGATTTTGTCCGGGTCTGCAGTCCATGTGAAGGGCTTCGGACTGCTGATTGTGCTCATCGAGGAAGCGGTTGATCGCGGCTTGTAGATCGGTGACGGACCGGAAGACGCCGCGCTTGAGCCTGCGCTTTGTGAGCGTGGCGAAGAAGCCCTCGACCGCGTTGAGCCAGGAAGCGGACGTCGGCGTGAAGTGGAACGTCCATCGCGGATTGCGTTCGAGCCATCGGCGGACATTGGGATGCTTGTGGGCGGCGTAGTTGTCGATGATGGCGTGGATCGTCTTCCCCGCAGGAACCTGTCTTTCGACGACATTGAGGAAGCGGATGAACTCCTGATGGCGATGGCGCTGCATGTTGCGGCCGATCACCGTGCCGTCGAGGACGTTCATCGCGGCGAACAGCGTCGTCGTTCCGTGACGCTCGTAGTCGTGTGTCATCGTTCCGGCGCGGCCCTTCTTCAGCGGCAGTCCAGGCTGCGTGCGGTCGAGCGCCTGAATCTGGCTCTTCTCATCGACCGACAGGACGATGGCGTGCGCGGGCGGAGCGACATAGAGCCCGACGACGTCGCGCAATTTGTCGACGAAGCGCGGATCGTTGGACAGCTTGAACTGGCGCATCCGGTGCGGCTGGAGGCCATGTTTGCGCCAGATGCGTTGAACCGAGCTGACGCTGAGGCCCGTCGCCTTCGCCATCAAGACGCCGGTCCAGTGGGTCGTCTCACCAGGCGGTTCGCCAAGCGTCAGCGCGACGACGCGCTCGGCCGCTTCCGCGCCCAGCGGTTGGATGCGCGAGGGACGCGTTTTGTCGCGGAGCAACCCGTCGAACCCCGCCTCGATAAAGCGTTCTTGCCAACGCCATACGCAGGTCTTGGACTTGCCGGTTCGCCGAATGATCTCGTTCGTGCCGACACCATCGGCCGTCAGCAGCACGATCTCGGCCCGCCAGACGTGCTTCTGCGGCGCGTTGCGGTCACGAACCAAGGCTTCGAGCCGACGAATATCGGCAGACGAAACCGAAAGGCATTTTCCTGCGCGCATCGCGCAAACTCGCACGCCGAAACCCCAGAGGGAATCCCATCCGGGATTCAACTGTCAGGTTCGATCCACTAGAAAGTCGCGGTTCGTGGACAAAGCTTCGAGTCCCGTGGGTCTAAGCCACCAAGCTGCCTAAGTCGGGACGCAGTAGGGGAAGCCAAAGGCGCGATGTTCTATAGATCGTGTTGCGGCTCGCCTCTCGCACGACGACGTGAGTGAAGCCAAGAACGGTCGGGGTTTTGTTGGTCTCGTCGGCGGAGGCGATGACCAGACGCAGGCGATGGCCGGCAGGAATATGCCGCGCGTTGGGGACCACCGGAAACCGGTAAGTAACCTGCTCTCCGATAGGAACCGCGCGGGGTCTGCGGCCATCCGGAACTGGCGCGCCGAGCACGCTCCGTTTCTCGTCGACGCCCCAGAAGGCCGCGCGATAGCCAGAAAAGTGGTCCGAGATGCGTTAGCGCGGCCGTTGGTCCCGCTGACCCGGTCTGGCCCGGCCACGCCGATTCCGCGACAGCGAGGCGGCGCCGCTAATCCGCTGTTCGCGCTTCGCGACGGCGACGTGCTCGGTTCCGCGGTGGCCGATCCGCAAGCAGCGCGTCAGGTCATGGCGGCGACGGTTGGCGGCAGTGAGCAATAGCGGAGGCGGTACATTTGCTTGACGGGGAACAAGACCGCTGCGAATGCTCCATATGCGACCCAGGTCCCGCTCAGGTCCAGCCACGCCGCCTCCGCCACGCGTTGCAACGGTTCCGGACGCGGCGTGACTTCGGATCTCCGGACGGCGGGACCGGGCGGGGGCATGAGGCCTGCGTCGCCACCCTTCCCACATTCGACGTATCGGCCACCGCTGAGCTGTTTCGGGGACAAATCATGGCGACCATTCGCGACCTCACCTACGATCTGCTCCGCCGGCATGGCATCACCACCATCTTCGGCAATCCCGGCTCGAACGAGCTGCCCTTCCTGCGGGGCTTCCCCTCCGACTTCCGCTACATCCTGGCCTTGCACGAAGGCGCGGCCATCGGGATTGATGGGGACGTAGCCTAGCCAGAAGACCGGATTAACGAAGTGCATGATTGGCGTATCGGCGGGACCGAGAATGGACTTGAGCGCGAGTACGCCCCGCGCCAGCCCGATCAGCTCTCCCGCCTCTTCGCCGCCGGTCTGGATCGGTTCTCCGGCTTCGTAATGAAGCCACCAAGCAAGCCGACGTCAGGCCCGCACGCCGAAAGCCGGCCGGCGTGCCGCTTAGCCATTCGCCGCCCGCCGGAATTTTCAGACCCTCATCCCGATCCAACGCGGTCCCCAAAAAATATTCGTGGTTCAGGGGGCGAATTGCACAGTATTGGGCTCCCTAGAATCGGCCCAATGCTAATAAGTGCGACTCTCTCCCATAGGGTCATGCGAGAGGCCGCGTGCGAAAGAAATCGTTGGAGATGGCGATGAAACGGCTTGGTTTGACAATGTCGTCGGCGTTGATTGCGTTTTCCGCGGGCTCCGCGAGCGCAGCCACATCGATTGCGGGGCAGGTGCAGGCCGGCGGGGCGCCGGTCGCGGCATCGATGGTGACGCTCTGGGCGGCGAGCGGCGATGCCCCAAAGCAGCTGGCGCAGGCGAAAACCGCGGACGACGGGTCCTTTGCGCTCGCCCTGGACGCCGCTGCCGCGCCGGGCGAGAGCCTCTATCTCACCGCCAAGGGTGGCGTTGCGGCCGCCAACAAAGGCGCTGGCGATAACCCTGCGCTGGCGTTTCTGGCCGTGCTCGGCGGCCAGGCGCCGGCGAAGGTCACGATCAATGAGATGACGACGGTCGCGTCGGCGTGGACCAATGCTCAGTTTCTCGATGGAACGGTCCTTAAGGGTCCCGCGCTGAGCCTAAGCATCGCCGCCGGCAACGTGCCGAACTTTGTGGGTCTCGCGAGCGGCGGCTGGGGCGGCATGATTCAGGACCCGCTCAATAGCCAGCAGACGCCGACGATGGCCAATTTCGCCACGCTCGCCGACGTGTTGGCGGGCTGCGCCACGCGGGTGACCGTCAACGCTTGCGACAAGCTGTTCATCGCAACGACGCCGCCAAAGGGAGACGCGCCGACCGACACGCTGACGGCGGCCGAAGCGATCGCGCACAACCAGGGTTACAAGGCCGAACGGGTCTTCGCGCTGTTGGACGCGTTCTATCCCGTTCCAAAGGGCAAGCCGATGCGGGCGGTTCCGTTCCTGCCCTATCTGAGCCTCGCGCCCGGCGCCTGGACCTTGCCCCTGAAGTTCGCCGGGGGAGGCAGCGCCGGCAACGCCAAAGTGATGTTCGACAGCAAGGGCAACGCCTGGATCGGGGCCAACTTCATGGTGGGCTGGCAGGGCCACGACGATCTCTGGAACGGCAATTTGGCGAAGTTCGCCTCGGACGGTCACGCGCTGTCTCCGCCGACGACCGGATTTACCGGCGGCGGGATGCTCGGCCCAGGCTTCGGCACCGCGATTGACAGCAACGACCACGTCTGGGTCGACAGCACCAGCGGCCAGACGATCTCTCTGTTCGACAACGACGGCAAACCGCTCTCGCCGCCGAAGGGCTATAATTTCGGCGGCAAGTTGAAGACGATGCAGGGCGTCATCGTCGCGCCCAGCGGAGACGTCTGGGCCTTGGACTTCGGCGACGACAAGGTCGTCTTTATGCCGAAGGGCGATCCGAGCCAGGCCAAGTTCTACTGCCAATCGACGAACGGAAGGCCCAACAAGGATAGCGCTTGCAAGCTCAACGGTCCCTTCGCCTTGGCGATCGACCAACAAGACCGCATCTGGATCACCAACGCGATCGGCGACACCGTAACGCGCTTTCCCGCCAGCGATCCTTCCAAGGTCCAGGTCTTTCCGGCCGGAGGGAGCAGCGGCAAGGGCATGGCGATCGATAGCAAGGGCAACGCGTGGGTCACCAACACGGCCGGCGCTGGGTTGAGCCTCGCCATCAAGTTGCACCTGCTCGATCTCAAGCTGCGCGGAGCGACGCTCTCGGCGATCGACCACGTGGTCGTCGACTTTCTTGAGAGCCATCCCGGGCTTGGAAGCGTGTCGATGTTGCGGCCCGACGGCACTCAGGCACCGGGATCGCCGTTCAATCCGGGCAGCATTTGGGGCGCATGGGCCGTCTCGATCGACGGCAACGACCACGCCTGGATTTCCAATTTTGCTCCAGGCGGCGGCCTCACCGAACTCTGTGGCGCGCGCGTCGAAACGTGCCCGCCCGGCATGAAGACGGGCGATCCGATCTCGCCGCGCGGCGGCTACAAGGGCGGCGGCATGCAATTGCTGGTCGACGCTTCGATCGATCCGGCCGGGGACGTTTGGACTTCCAACAATTGGCAAGACTATGCGTCGTGCTACGGCACGCCGGCCGAAGGTCTTAACACCCGCTGCGGCGGCCAGGGCATCGTCGTTTTCTACGGCATGGCGAAGCCGGTTCGGGCGCCGCAGATCGGGCCGTCGAAACCGCTCGAATGAGGAATGCCGGTCTTGCCCGGCTGAAATGTTTCCACGTATCCGGGAGCCTTGGCTCTCCGCGCGCGTTCAGCGCGCTGGCCCATGGCTCCCGGCGGAAATTGCCTACCTCGGCCGAGTTGATTTTCTCGTAGGCGCGACCGACTCAGACCGGCTAGCGCCAATCAGAAATCTGGACAGCAGACTTGACGAGCACGCGTAGCCCTGTCGAGCGGTTAGCGCCTTCATTCCGAACCGCAACAGCGCGTCCGCTTTCGAGAAGCGCCGCACAGGCTGGTTCTGACCAAGATGGGCGCAAAGCCGCCTAAGCTCCAACCGTGGTGCGCACGTTGTAGTTACGTCAACCAAACGATTTAGGTCGCCGACGTGCGGCGAAAGATGGTACCAAGAGGACGGCATAGCGAGTTTGCCACGTCGTTCTTCGCTGGGGGAGAGCGACTCCATTACTTAGGAGTTCTCGTGACCTCGACGAAAACTATCGCGGTGGTTATCGCCGCCGCTGCGCTCTCACTTGGCGGCGAATTTTCCTATGCGACAGCCTGCACGCGGATTTTCGCCAACGACAAGGGCGACACAATGCTTGTTGCGCGCAGCATGGATTGGGCGACCACCACCGAACCAATGCTGACGGTTTTCCCGCGCGGAATGGCGCGCGATGGAGGCCATGCCGGTCCGATGACCGTAGTCGCCGACAACCCGGCCCAATGGACGTCAAAATACGGCAGCGTCGTCACAACGATCTTCGGCATTGGAACGGCCGACGGCATCAATGAAAAGGGCCTCGCCGCCCACATGCTCTATTTTCCTCCGGCCGGCTACGGCGAGCGCGACGCGTCCAAGCCGGGGGTCCAGGCGGCGCTTTGGGCGCAATACGCTCTCGACAACGCGGCGACTGTCGACGAGGCACTTGCTGCGCTGGCTAAGGTGCAGATCGTCAAAGTCGAAATCGAGGTGCATGGCCAAAAACAGACTGGCACGGTTCACGTCGCTTTGGAGGACGCCACGGGCGACTCGGCGATCCTCGAATATCTCGACGGTAAGTTGGTCATTCATCATGGACACGAGTTTCGGGTCATGACGAATGCCCCTGAGTACGACAAGCAGCTTGAGCTGCTCGGCAAGCAGCAATTCGCCAACCCGACGATGGAGACTGACGTCCCAGGCAACGTCAATCCGCGCGACCGGTTTCAACGCGCGACTTATTTCCTCTCCGTTCTGACCAAGCCAGCCTCGGAGCGCGCCGGCGTCGCCGGCATGTTTGGGCTGATCCGCAACGTGTCGATTCCGTTTGGCGCTCCGGTCAATGGCTCGACGTTCGACACCGAGTACCGCATCGTCAGCAATCTCACGGGCAAGCGCTACTTTTTCGAATTGACCACCGCGCCGAATGTCATTTGGACGGATCTGGCCAAACTCAACTTCAATGAGGGCGCCCCGGTGATGACGCTCGAACCGAACAATATCGACCTTAGCGGCGACGTGAGCGGGAATTTCCTTCCCGCAAAGGCACCATTCTGATGTAGAGAGACAGCGTCAAAGCCGTTGATCGCGTGCGTCCGCTGAACGAACGCTTTCGAGCGCTGAAAGTTCGCTTTCGAGCCTGCGCGGCTTTCGGCTGAACGGCCAAGTTGGGCGCGAATGCGCTGTTTGATTTGGCCGCAAAAAACTCCTCGACGCCGCGGTCGAGGAGTTCGATTTGTCCGCTAAACCTCTGTGCCCTCCGACAGGGCGAGCGCATCCTCGACGTCGACGCTGAGGTAGCGAACCGTGCTTTCAATCTTCGTGTGGCCGAGTAAGATCTGGACCGCGCGCAAATTTCCGGTCTGCTTATAGATAATCGATGCCTTGGTTCGGCGTAGTGAATGCGTCCCATAGTCTTCTGCGCGCAGTCCAATTCCGGTTACCCACTCGTCGACCAATCGCGCATATTGGCGTGTGCTGATGTGGTCGGCGTGATCGATCCGACTGGGAAAGACGAATTCATCCAGTTTTCCACCTCTGCGATCGAGCCAAGCCTGCATGCTACCTCGAGTGGTCTCTAGCAGTTCAAACTGAACCGGTCGCCCGGTCTTCTGCTGGATGACAATCGCCCGCGATCGAACCCGACCGCCGCTGACAAGATCGCCGATTCTAATCTTCACCACGTCGCATCCACGCAGTT
The DNA here is from genome assembly GCA_963829505.1 of uncultured Alphaproteobacteria bacterium. Classification (GTDB taxonomy): domain Bacteria; phylum Pseudomonadota; class Alphaproteobacteria; order Rhizobiales; family Beijerinckiaceae; genus Roseiarcus. Next base: position 8,351 of record CAWHIL010000002.1, on the reverse strand, counting down.
TGCTATCGATGGCGAGATCGAACAGCGCGCGGTCCCGGAGCCGCCGCTCACGGTCGAGCCAAAATCTGATAGCCCACACCTGCTGCGGCTTCAGGGCGCGCTTAGCGCCTTGCCTCCTGCCGGCGTTCCACGGTCGGCGATCTTTTACCGCTGGATCATATTCAGAATGTCCCATAGCCCACTTCCGGCCAGCAGCGGCCGGGCAGGAGAATCTGGCGTCTATTGCTCGGGTCTAGGGGGCTTGGCCGGGAGCCGAATGGCGGCTTTGGGCAACCCAAATGGCGAAGCCGACATTCCTCCTGGGGCAAGTTCGATCCAACCGAGTAGCCAAGAACAGGCAACCTCCAGCCCGAAACGACTTGCGCCTGAGGTGGCGGATTCATACGAACTCCACGGAGCGCAATTTCAATGACCTTCTCCCTTTTTCATCCAGCTTCGTCACGGCTTTTACGTCTCGGCGTTCTTTCGAAACTTCTCCAGTATCCCGGCAGGAGACCAACTATCCGGACTCGATCCGTGCTGGAGCAACGCTGCTGCCTATCGACCGCCTGAAGGATCTTCTGCGGCGTCCGTGTAAAGAATCTCTGTCATGGGGCTCAGGGCTAGCTGGCTTCGCGCAACGCTCTTGAGATGGGGTGCAACGAGAGGACGCTGCACCTTATCCATGCAGCTGAAGCTCGATTGTCGCCTTGTCGATGACCGCTTCGCTCATTGCCTCAAAAGCCTCTGATTTTCAGCGAAAAGTTGCTTCGTCAAAATTCGCGTCCGACCGAAGGCCAAAGCTCAATTCAAAACATGTCATCGCGCTGAAGCGCAGGCGTTTGCGCATTAGGTCTTACGCGGTCCGCGGCTACGGCGACACATGGGCCTTCACCCAAGTGTCGATCGCGTCGACAATCGCCTTGGGTTGCTCCTGCAGCATGTTGTGTCCGGCGTGCTCCACAGCGATGACCGTGACCTGCTCGCCCAGCGCCTCCTTTAAGGCGAGCGAATTCTGCGGGGGAGCCACCTTGTCCTCGGAGCCGTAGAGGGCAAGCATCGGCCGCCCGCCGGCCGTGACGTACTCCTCAGCCTTGACTTGAGCCCCTCCCTTTTGTTGCGCAACGGCGACTGGCCACCATCCAGTCCGCCAGGGAGCAGGGTCGCTTCCAGGCGCGAAGGCTCCGCTGGCCATCATCGCGGCGTCCATTTCCGCCGGGGAGACTTCGCCCCGAATAGTCTTCATCACGGCGTCAATGAAGATCGCGAAACGCTCCTTGTCCTCTAACTGTCCGCCCGACGACAAGATGATGACGGACTTAACGCTTTCTGGATGCCGTGAAGCCAGCATTCGGGCATAGCGTCCTCCCGCAGCGTGTCCGACGACGTGAACGGACCCCAGTCCCAGTTCCTTGATGACGGCGTAGAGATCATCGGCGATTTCGTAGATCGTGGTGTTGGCCCACGGGCCGGTGCTGCCCTCACAGCCGCGAGCGTTGATCGCGATCACTCGATAGCCATCGGCCGCGAGCCCCTTCATGATGGCGTCGTAGTCCGCTGCGCCGCGAGCGAAACCGGGTACCAGCACGATCGGCTCGCCATGACCGGCGATCTTCACGTCAAGCAACGCATCGCCCGACTTCACATATCTCTCTTCTATGCCAAGCGCCACAAGAGGCGTTGCCGCGTCAGCTTCTGGATTGGCGTCGGGGAAATCATGCCACTCCTTGATCTTCCATACGCCAGCGGTCTTTTCGAACCACGCCTCGTAGTTCAGACTCGAACTGACGGTGAAGGTCTTGCCGTCCTTCACGTTCGTCAGGAGGCCCACGATGCTCACATGCGCCGTATTCTCGCTTTCATCCAGAAAGGTGATATTGGACATCAAGTGTCGTCGCTGATTTCCGGACGTCTTGAAGTTGGTGAGGCGATCTCGCCAGAACGTGCGGAATGCTTCTCCCGATTGCACGACCGGCTTCATGCCCGGAACGCCCACGACAAATACCGCGTCCGCGGTGAACAGGTCGAACCAAGCCTGGGCGTTGAACGTGTCGTAGGCCAGGGCATAGGCTTGAACGAGATTGGAGATGGCGGCCCGATCGCCGACATCGAACTTCGTCCGGCCCGCCGACGCCGCCGGAACATAGGATGTAAAAGGGGCTGCCGATTGGGCGAAGGCCGTCATCGTCTATAGCGACGCGATGAAGGCAACCGGCAAAGCGAGCTGTCTTATAGTTCCGATCTTCATTGCCCCGTATCTCCGTCCCAGTAACTCGACCTGGTCGCACGATGAAACTCTCTTTGACCGTACACGGGCGCGGTGAGGCGGGGAAGTGGCCACGGCATCGCCAAATTCGCTCCTGGAATGGAGAAATCAGTCCAAACGAGAAGAGCCAAGCACCGCTCGGCGGTGTTCGCTTGCTCAAGCAACCGCCTAACAGCGCGCCGCTTAGAGTTGCTTCAATTTGCGTTGATACTGCCCTTTGTCGCGATTGAACGGGAACATCGTGTCAGCTGGCGTCCGCTATTGAGAACCTGTTCGCGGGCCGGGACTGACCGGGCAGGGCGCGAAGCGGCAATTAAAAAATCTCGGCAAGGCGAGCGATAAGCATCCACTGTCATGGCCCCCAGGACGCGGGGCGGCGTGAAACTTGCGCGGCTACATGGATGCTGGACGACCGGGAGTTCTCGGTAAGTAAAGCGATGGCGTGTCGCGCTGCGACGTTGATGTCTCCGCGCCGCCCGCCATCGGTCAGATCTCATCGTGTAGCGCCTCCTGTGAGGCGGTAAGGGTCTCTTCCTTCCGATCTTTCCGTTCATCGTCGAACGCCTGCTTCCCCTTTGCGGCCCACAGCGCTCGTACATGTTCGCCGTCCTCGTTCCGGAGTTTATTCGGCCATCCAGAGCAGCGCGCCGAAGATGACGGCCCGATCATCGCCGGTCAGATCCACGATCCCGGCCTTGACGACGAGTCCGCCGAGTTCGATCAGATGCCGCGTGCGCTTGCGGCGCTCGACGTGCCATGTGCGCATGTCATTTCGTGCCCGTGCCGCCTGATGCCGGTTGAGCGCCGCCCTGTTGCGCCGGAGCGCGGCCCGTGTCGCGGTCAGGCGTCGATGCAGTTCGCCGCGACCGGCCCTGAAAGAACGCGGCTCCGCGCTTCGCCCATGCCTCCCTCTTTCCGGCATCCTTGGTTTCGGCCAGCACGATTAGCGCGCCCGCCAGTTCGTCAGCGCTGAGCGCGTCGGCCCCGGTCGAAATGACCAGTTCGCCAAGCTGCTGCACCTTGCGGTTTCTGAGGTCTCGCGCCTTGTCTTCGAGCGACTTCAGTTCCGCGTCGAAGTCCCGTGGCTTGCGCATCATCGTCCTCCATAGGCTGTTGATGGAGAAATGATAGTTGAGCCGCTTGCCGGAATGCTGTAGGCTTGCCGGGACAGTTGGGGACGGCGTGGTCCCTCCCGAGAATTTTTCGAGGGAGGGCGCGCTTATACGTCGTTCCGACGTGCGCTTCGCCGTGGTGATGATCTGGTCGCGATGGCGATCTATCATCTTCACGTCAAGGTCATCGGCCGGAAATCCGGCTCCAGCGCGGTGGCGTCCGCCGCCTATCGCTCGGCCTCGCGGCTGCGCGACGACCGGCTTGAGCGCAGCCACGATTTTTCCGCCAAGCGCGGCGTCGTCCATTCCGAGGTCATGCTGCCGGAGAATGCGCCGGAGGCGTGGAGCGACCGCGAACGGCTTTGGAACGATGTCGAGGCCTTCGAGATCAGGAAGGACGCACAGCTCGCCCGCGAGGTGGAATTCTCGCTTCCGCGCGAGATGACGCAGGCGCAAGGCGTCGAACTCGCCCGCGACTTCGTGCAGTCCGAGTTCGTCGACCGGGGCATGATCGCCGACCTCAATGTGCATTGGGACATGGCCGAGGACGGCAGCCCCAAGCCCCACGCGCATGTCATGCTGACGATGCGCACGGTGGACGAAAACGGCTTCGGTCCGAAGGTGCGGGACTGGAACCGCACCGAGATGGTCGAACGCTGGCGGGAACGCTGGGCGGAGTTGGCCAACGAACGGCTGGCGGAACTCGACATCGACGCTCGGATCGACCATCGGAGCTTTGAAGCGCGGGGCATCGCGCTGGAGCCGCAAAGCCAGATCGGCGCGCCTGCGCATCGCATCGAGGATGCCGGGCTTGAGGCCGACCGCGCGGAGATGCACCGCGAGATTGCGCGTGGCAACGGTGCGCGCATCATCGCCAATCCCGCGCTGGCGCTCGACGCCATCACGCATCAACAATCCACCTTCACGCGCCGCGACATGGCGATGTTCGCGCACCGGCACAGCGACGGCATCGACCAGTTCAACGCTGTCATGGGGGCGATGCGCGACGCGCCCGATCTGGTCGAACTGGGCAAGGACGGGCGCGGCGAGGGTCGGTTCACCACTCGCGAGATGATCGAGACTGAAGAGCGCCTGCACCGCGTCGCCGAACTCATGGCGGATCGGGAACGCCATGAAGTGCGTGACGCTGACAGACAGCCAGCGTTGGCGCGTGCGGAAGCCCGCGGCCTTGTCCTTTCGCGGAGAGCAAGCCAACGCGCTGGCGCATGTCACGGACGGGCGCGATCTCGGCGTCGTGGTCGGCTATGCCGGGACGGGAAAGAGCGTGATGCTGGGCGTGGCGCGCGAGGCTTGGGAGGCGGCAGGCTTCGAGGTCCGGGGCGTGGCGCTATCCGGTATCGCGGCGGAAAATCTCGAAAGCGGATCGGGCATCGCGTCGCGCACCATCGCCAGCATGGAACATGGTTGGGGACAGGGCCGCGACACGCTTGCCGCGCGAGATGTTTTGGTGATCGACGAGGCGGGCATGGTCGGCACGCACCAGTTGGAGCGGGTGCTCTCCCAGGCCGCTGAGGCCGGCGCCAAGGTGGTTCTGGTCGGCGATCCGCAACAGTTGCAATCCATCGAGGCGGGCGCGGCGTTTCGGTCGATCCACGAACGCCATGGCGGGGCGGAGATCGGCGAGGTGCGCCGCCAGCGGGAGGACTGGCAGCGCGACGCCACGCGCGATCTGGCGAGCGGCAGAACCGGCGAGGCGATCGATGCTTATGACGCGCATAGCATGGTCCATATCGCCCCGACACGGGAACAGGCGCGCGACGATCTGATCGACCGCTGGGACCGCGACCGGCAAGTGTCGCCCGACCGCAGCCGCATCATCCTCACCCATACCAACGACGAGGTTCGCGCGCTCAACGAGGCCGCGCGCGGACGGATGCGGGCCGCCGGCGATCTTGGCGATGACGTGCGCCTGGTGGTCGAACGCGGCGGGCGCAGCTTTGCCAGCGGGGACCGCATCATGTTCCTGCAGAACGAACGCGGCCTTGGCGTGAAGAACGGCACGCTCGGGACCATCGAGCAGGTCAGTGCACGATCCATGTCCGTGCGCACCGACGACGGGCGCAGCGTCTCATTCGACCTCAAGGATTACGACCGCATCGACCACGGCTATGCCGCGACCATCCACAAGGCGCAGGGCATGACCGTGGATCGCACCCATATTCTGGCGACGCCGGGCCTGGACGCCCACGGCACCTATGTCGCACTGTCGCGCCACCGCGACGGCATGGACCTGCATTATGGCCATGACGACTTCGCCAGCCAGGGCCGGCTTTCGCGCATCCTGTCGCGCGATCGGGCCAAGGATATGGCGTCGGATTACGAGCGGCTTGATCCGGCGCAGGGTTATGCCGAGCGGCGCGGGATCACCTTCCGCGCCCGCGTCGCCGAGATCGTGCGCAAGGTCGTGCCGGAGAAGGTGCGCGGCATGTTCGACGGCCTGCGCCTGCCCGCCGATGGCGGACGGGGGCCGGAACGGGCAGCACCCGAGAGGAAGGTGGCGGAAGACCCGGAAACGGCGTTGCGCCGCGCGCGCACTAAGGCGCTCATCCGACATGCGCGCGCAGTGGACGCGATCCGCGCCACCGGAAATGTGGACGGCAAGGGCAGTCCCGAGCAGATGCGCGAACTGACTGACGCCCGGAAAGCCTTCGAGGAGGTGCGCCCCCGTGGCTGGCGCGATGCCGAGGCGGCCTATGTCAGAGACCCGGAGCTTGTCCATGAGGCGGCGACGGGCCGTGTCAATCGCGCCATCCGCGCGCTCCTGCTCGAAACCGAACTGCGCGCCGATCCGCAACGCCACGCCGACCGTTTCGTGGAGCGCTGGCGGGAACTCGGCCAGACCAGCCAGCGCCAATATCAGGCCGGCGACATGTCCGGCTACAAGGCGACCCGGGCAGCCATGGGCGACATGGCGAAGAGCCTCGAACGCGATCCGCAGCTTAAATCGATCCTCGCCAACCGAAAGCGGGACCTCGGCATCGGAGCCGAATCGGGCCGCCGCCTCGGGCTGGAACTTGCCTTCAGTCATGGCATCGATCTCGGCAGGGGCCGGGGCATCGGACTTTGACCCCGCCTATTTTCCGCCGCCCGTGCGCCAGGCTACGACGCGGCTTTCAACCCTCTTGCGCGCGCGGAAAGCGCTTGTTCTGTCTGGATCAGGAGCAGTCAGAAACAACCGGCAGGAGCCAGCGCAGCCATGCCCTCACCAGACCGTATCGTCCGCCTGAATACCGTTCTCGCCCGGACCGGCCTGTCCCGGTCCACCATCTATCGCAAGATCGCCGAGGGCACGTTCCCGCCGCAGATCAAGATCAGCGTCAACGGCGCCGGCTGGAGGGAATCCGACATCGATCGCTGGGTCGCCAACCCCGTGGCGTGGCGTCCAATGGAAGAGGCCGATGATGGTCGGCAGGGGCGCGGTGCTCCCCGTTCACGCTTACGAGCGAGGTTTTTCGTCATAGCGTTCGCTTCAATTGATCGAGGCAGTCTGCCCACGCCTGCATCAACTCGATCCGTTCCGGCCAATAGCTCGCCCGGTTGTAGGCGCGCCGGATTTCGTTCTGATCCTGATGCCCGAGCGCGGCCTCGATCACGTCGGGCCGGAAACCCCGTTCATTCAATATGGAGCTCGCCGCCGCCCGGAAGCCGTGCGCGGTCATCTCATCCTGCGTGAAGCCCATGCGCCGCAGCGCGGCGTTCATGGCGTTCTCCGAGAGCGGGCGGGCATTGGAGCGGATGGAGGGGAACACGAGCGTGCTCCTGCGGCCGACCTCTTTCACCTCGCGCAGCACATTGAGCGCCTGGCGCGATAGCGGCACGTCATGTGGCCGGCGAACCTTGGTACGGGCGCCGTTGATGCGCCAGATTGCCTCCTCCACGTCGATCTCTGCCCATGTGGCGCCGCGGACCTCGCCGGGGCGGGCGAATGTCAGCGCCGTGAACTGAAGAGCGCACCGGAGCGTCGGCCAGCCGTCATAGGCATCTATGGCCACCAGAAGCGCACCGAGATGCTTCTCGTCGGTGATCGCGGCCCGGTGCTGCACCTTGGGTGCCTTCAGGGCGCCGCGCAGCAGAAGAGTCGGATCGTCCTTGGCCCGCAGCGTGGAGACGGCGAGCCGGAAGACGGTGCCGATTACGCTACGCAGCCGCCGCGCCGTCTCCCGGCGCCCGCTGCGTTCGATCCGTTGGAGCAGCGGCGAGGATTTCCGCCGGGGTGATTTCCGCGATTGGTCGGGCGCCAAGGTCGGGGCCGGCAAGATCGACAAGCAGCCATCGGTTCTTCGTGACCGTGGACGCGGCGGCGCCCTCATCCTCGATGCGTTGCAGATATTCCTCGGCGATGCCCCCGAAGGTGTTCGTCGCCGAGATGACGGCGGTCAGCTTCGCAACCTTCTTGTTGGCCCCAGGATCGACACCCGAGGCCAACAGCTTCTTGGCCTCGTCGCGCAGCCGGCGCGCCTCGGCGAGGGATACGGACGGATAGGCGCCGTGGGAGAGCTTCTTCTGCTTCCCGCTGAACCGGTATGCCTGGTTCCAGAGTCGCGTGCCGCTTGGCTTCACAAGGAGATAGAGCCCGCCGCCGTCGGAGAGCTTGTAGTCCGCCTGCCGGCCCTTGGCGGTGCGGCACGCCGTATCTGACAAGGCCATCGATGCCTCCCGTTGTTGGCCTCGGGCCAGCAGATACCGGGGCGAGGCCAACATCAAGGCCAACAAATCCACGGGATGCGGCGATATCCGGAGACGCGGATTGGGACGGGGAAGGGCGTGAAATGCTAGAAATACGAAGTTATATCAAGTGTTTATGGGGCGGAATGAGACGTCCTGAGATGCCGTGAGATAAGGGTACTGGTGCCCAGGGGCGGAATCGAACCACCGACACTGCGATTTTCAGTCGCATGCTCTACCAACTGAGCTACCTGGGCCCCCACGCTGAAGTCGCCAAAGGACTCCGGGCGAAGACGGCGGCTTATAGG
>CAWHIL010000001.1:0-1986125 GCA_963829505.1 uncultured Alphaproteobacteria bacterium | reverse complement strand
TACTTCGCCATCCTGCCGGCGCTGTTCCTCGCGACCTATCCCGAGCTCGGCGCTCTCAACGTCATGCGCCTCGCTTCGCCGCAGTCGGCGATCCTGTCGGCCGTCATCTTCAACGCGCTGATCATCATCGCGCTGATCCCGCTCGCTCTGAAGGGCGTCGCCTACCGGCCGGTCGGAGCGGCGGCGCTGCTGCGTCGCAACCTGCTGATCTACGGCTTCGGCGGTCTAGTTGCGCCCTTCATCGGCATCAAAGCTCTCGACCTCGTCGTCGCAGCCTTGCACCTGGCCTGATCTTCCGGAGGTTTTCATGGTCCAGCACATCCGCCCGGCATTAGTGATGCTGATCCTGTTCAGCGCGCTGACCGGCCTCGTCTATCCGCTGGCGATTACCGGAATTGCCGAAGTCGCAATGCCGAATCTCGCCAACGGCAGCCTGATCGAACAGAACGGCGTCGTGATCGGCTCGGCCCTGATCGGGCAGTACTTCAAGAGCGAGCGCTATTTCCATCCACGCCCCTCCGCGACGACGGACACCGATCCGAACGATTCAACAAAGACGATCGACGCGCCGTACAACGCCGCCAACTCGGCCGGCTCGAACCTCGGCCCGACCTCGCAAAAGCTGATCGACCGGGTCAAGGCGGGGGTCGAAGCGTGGCGTGAGACGGCCAGGGCCGGTTCGGTTCCGGCGGACGCGGTGACGACATCGGCGTCCGGTCTCGACCCTAACATCTCGCCGCAGAACGCGACCGCCCAGGTCCCCTCCGTCGCCAAGGCGCGTGGTCTTGACGAAGCCAAAGTGCGGCAATTGGTCGAGTCGGCCGTCGAGGGCCGCTTTCTCGGACTCGTCGGCGAGCCGAGGGTGAACGTCCTGCGGCTGAATCTGGCGCTGGATCAGCTGAAGTCCTGACCGTTCTTCCATTCCAACGCGCCTCGACGCACGCGACGTCGCGGGACCGTCGCTCGCAGCCCTCGCGGACCCGATCGGAGCGGATTGCGGCTGGCTTCGATGGGACTGTCGCGGTTGGTGTGTCGCAACATGCGACAGAAAGCAACCGGCCACGGTCATGAGAACTCCTCTCGCTGCTGTTCTGGGAACTCGTGCTGGTCGCGGCCGCCATCAGCTACCGATGGGGCAGCCTGGTCGGACTGGTCTTCTTCGTCCTCGCCCTGATGTCGGGCGCCGTGGTCGCTTCTCACTGGCCGTCTCAATGACCCGCCGTCGTGAGGCAATCCCAAATTATTCTCAGCGCCGCACGACGGTGCTCCTGTTGACCACCGATGCCGGACTCGTGCGGTTGGCGCGATCAATTCTCCAACCGGGACGCAGGGTGAGCGCCGGCGCGCCATTCGGCGCGGTTCCCAGAGCCGCGGCGGCGGCCGACGTCGTGGTGGTCGAACTCGACGCGGTCAATCGAAAGACCCTCGATGCGATCCGGCGCGCATGGCCCGAGAGCGCGCTGATCGTGGTTTGCCCGCAACGCCGCGAGGTCGACTGCATCGCAGCGCTCGACATGGACGCGGACTATCTCGCCCGTCCGTTCAGAGAGGCCGATCTCGCGGCGCGGGTCCACGTGGCCGAGCGCAGGCGCTTCGCCGGCAGGGGACGGCCGCGCTTCTATCGGAACGGGCTGCTCGCCTTCGACCTGTTCAGCGGCAGCCTCTCGCTCGACGGGCGTACGGTGGCATTGTCGCCTTCGGAAGCCGCCCTTCTCGCTCATCTGGCCGAGCGAGCCGGATGCGTGGTCTCCTACGCGCGCCTTCTCGGGGACGGAGGATCCGTGCTGCTCCCCCGTTCCCGTCATGCGCTCCGGTCAACCGTCATGCGCCTCAGGCGCAAGATCGAGCGCGAGCCACTCCGACCGCGGATCCTGCTTGCCGAGATCGGCGTGGGCTACCGGCTTGCGCCTCCAACCCCCGAGCTGTCGCGCCGGGGGCGCGACGCCCTTTCCGACGACCAGCAACAGGCATGAAGACATGACCATGAGCTTCTCCGGTCTCCTTGAAATCTCCATCACGCTCGCCCTCGTCGTCGCTTGGGCGCCACCATGGCGAGAGCTTTCGCTCTACGATCCTGACATCGCTCTTCGGCCCGGTTGAGGCCGAGGAGGAGCAGGAATGGGACGCTACGTTGAATTACGTAGATAACCAGAGTCGGATATTTGCGCCTTCCTTACGCGGTGCACGCGTTTTCCGTCTGGAACCTTTACCCGCCAGGGACCAGATTGAGGTTGGCAGTGGCAAAGAAAGAGGTTCCGCCTTGCGCACGTCCATTTGCGCCGATGACACCAGCGATGGTGAGCCGTCGAAACCTGCGAACATTCTGATGCGGCTCTGCGCCCTCGCGACGATCGGAACTCGGCTTCTGCTTCGTCGCGCAATTGCTGGTCAGCGTCTCGCACTGAGGCGCGGCAAGGCCTCAAGCTCAACAGATCGTTCGAGGACGGCGACGGTCGCTCAGCGCGCAGCTCTGCCGCCAGGTGCAGGAAGAACAGGGTAATCCCTCAATCCAAGCGGCGGCGGTCAGGTCTTGCCTCTACGTCGATCAGAACCATTAGGAACGGTGGGTCGTCAGAGACACCGAAGCCTGTGCGGCCTGTTCGCCAATCGGTCCGAGGCGATCCGATTTGCGACGTACGAATGCGGGCGCCGTCCGCAATCCTTTGTACTTCTGCCAAGAGACACATAGCTCGACTTTGAATAGCCGCGATCCATCAACCAACGGTCTACATCGGGCTGTTGCGCTGCCTCGATTGTGCCAATGTTCAGTTTGCGACGCTCATCGACTGTTCCAGACCGACCGGCAACGGCCGCAACGGGTTCGAGACCCGCCGCTCGCCGACTCGTCCAGCAACGGTAGCAATATGCGCTCAGCGCCCATACAGGGACCAACCACGAACGGGCACTCCCCCGGCCACGGCGGACGGCAAGAGTTGGGTTTAGGGCACACCGAAGCGCCAGAGCGAACGGCGTTCGCCCGCCTTAGCGGCAGACCCTCCGGCACACGCCGCGGGTGCAGACCCGGCGGCAGACGACGGCGGCTGAATCGACGGCGTCCGCTGATTTGACGGACGCCTGCGTGGTGAGCGCGGCTGCCGATGGCATGGCCGCTTCCGCTTTCCAGGCGACGAGCGACATTGTGGAGATGACCGTCGCGGCGGCGACGGCCAGAAAAAGACTGCGCATGAGTTCGGCTCCAGTTTGAGGATTACCGCCCGAACCTCGGTACGGGACTATTGAAGTCTCTCGCGCCCAGGCGGCGAGCGCAAGCAGGTTTGGCGGTCGACGGTGGTGCAAGACGCGTTGGGCTCAATTTGCTGCTTACTGTTGGCCGTCCGCAGTTGGCGCGGCGGAGACGACCAGTGTCGACGTTGAGTTGCCGTTGCGGGAGGCGCCGTGGACGGCGCAAGTGTAGCGGTAAGCGGCCATTGTCGATACGCGCTCCGCCGGAGCGTCATGCCAATCCAACCGGGAGTGTCACGAAGCGCGGCTGCTTTCGAAAGGTTTGAGAACTTCAAGGCTCGCACTTGAAAGTTATTGTCGCTTCCAGACCCGTTGGCAGCAGAGCGACCTCGACTCTACCGCCGAGGTCGCGCGCCAGGATTTCAATTAGTCGGGTTCCGAACCCATCTTTCCCGTCGCCAGACGGCGATTTGCCCATGGTTTCACGCCATATGAGCGCCGCATCCGCGTTCGAGCGGGCGCATCTTACCTCCAGCAGGCCGTCGGGACTGGACAACGCCCCGTATTTCGCCGCGTTGGTCAGAAGTTCGTGGACCAAGAGCCCAAGGCTGATTGCGTCGCGCGAGTTGATCCGAACCGCATCGCAAGACACTTCCACCTGCCGGCCAAGGTAGGGAGCCAATTCCCTATCCATCACCTCACCGACGCTGACATCGGCGGTCCGACCGGCAATGAGCAGGTCGTTCGTATTCGCCATCGCCGCGAGACGGCCTCTGAACTGTTCCGTGAACTCGCCGATCGAGGAGGCGGATTTGGCGGTCAGCCCCGCGAGCGCCTGCACCGTAGCCAGAGTGTTTTTCACCCGATGGTTCATCTCGGTAGTCAACAAAGCTTGTCGCTGCTCCGCCACGACGCGCGACGTCACGTCGTGGCCTTCCACAAAGATCCCTGTGACCACGCCCTCCGTGTCGCGGATTGGCTGATACACGAAATCGAGCAGGTGTTCGACCGGCCCCGCTGAGCCGCCCTGCAACGCCAAGCGCGCGCTCGTGCCCACATGCGCTTCGCCCGAAGCATACACTCGGTCTAGCAAGGCGATGAAGCCCTGCGCTTCCAGTTCGGGCATAACCTCGATGACGCGTCGCCCGACAGCGTCAAGCCGCCCGATGAGACGGTCATAGGCCGCATTGGTGAATTCGAAGACGTGTCCCGGTCCGCGCAGGACGGCGATGAACCCGGGAGCCTGGCCGAAGAGATCGCGCATGCGATTGACGTCGCCGAGAAGCTGCTCGTTCTGTCGCGCGAGGGCCTCCTTCGCGAGATGATGTTCCGTGACATCATTGCAAACGACCAGCACGCCGCCGACACGGCCTTCGTCGTCGATCGGACTATAGCCGTAGGTCCACCAGACCTCTTGCAGGCGGCCGTGACGGGTCACGGGCACAAGCTGCTCTTCGTGCCATGTCGACCCATCGCCTCGCATCACAAGGTCAATTTGCGGACCGATGATCGGCCAGATTTCATCCCAGCAGTCCCGGCCACGGGCGCCCAGGGCCGACGGGTGGCGTTCCGGGCCCATCGTCTGCCGATAGGCGTCGTTGTAAAACTGAATGAGGTCTGGTCCCCACCAGATGAACATCGGATGACGGGACGTCAGCATGATGCGGATCGCGGTTCGCAGACTTTGCGGCCACAGGTTCGGGGATCCGATGGGAGTGCTCGCCCAATTATGAGCGCGGATCAATTGCCCCATCTCTCCTCCTTCCTCAAGGAAGAGTTGGTCGGCCTGGGTCTTGAGATCCCTTTCCAACTGGACCACTGGTTCCCCCAATCCCTTTGGGAGTCAGTTTGCACCGCGTGGGGAACGGCGCCAATGCCGTTGGCGCCCCACGCTAGCCGCGATTACCCCGTCGGCGTTCATCGGCGCGGCGGGCAACCCCAATCTTCGGCCTCTATAACCCGCCCAACTCGGGCGTCGACTTGGTGATCCTCCAGGCGCGCACCGCTCTGCGGACGCCCGGCGTGGCCGTTGGCCTCGGTCAGACAGGCGATGAGCCTCGTAGCGGAGAGCCCGGCCACAGAACAGCCTCTCTGCGCCGGGGGGCGCCAACTGCTTCAAAGCGAGCTACTTTCAATCTGGCCGCAACAAAACCGACCACCAGCCGTTCTTCACGATGAGTGAGCCCCGATCGGACCGTCCCGTAGCTCTCGTTGTGGAGGACGAAGGACTGGCCCGATTGCTCGCCGTCGACGTGCTCGATGAGGCGGGTTTTGAGGTTCTGGACGCGGCGGATGCGGAGGCCGCTCTTCTACAAATGGCAATGAGGCCCGACGTCCGCTTGATGTTCACGGACATTCAGATGCCGGGGACGTTGGACGGAATGGAATTGGCGCGCAGGGTTCACGAGCGATGGCCGCACGTTCTCCTACTCATCACGTCAGGCGCGTGCGCGCCCGCGAGGTCGGAGATCGCCGACCACGGACGGTTTCTCGCGAAGCCCTATTCGGCGACGCAACTGCTCCATGAGATCCTCCGCCTCGGACAGGAGGCCGACGAGCGCCGAAGGGGCGGTCAGTCGTCCTAGGCAGCGATCGCTCCTGGAAGGACGCGCGCATCGGCGCCTCGACCATGGGACCGGTGGCTTCTTCGGAGAGGCTCGAGCCGACCGGGCGTGGTAGACGCAACGTTGCGATCTCGTACAGCAGAAACCGCCTTCCTCGTTCCTGCAACACCGGTTCATAAAGCCGCCGAGATCTTTCCACTTTCAAGGAACCACTATCCACGTTGGGCGTTGCCTGATTTCGCAACGAAGGGCACGTCTCATGAACAAAGACAGTCTGGAAGGAAACGTTCGCTCGGCCGTGGGTCAGGGCGAAAAGGCACTGGGTCAAGCCGTCGGCGACAAAGCCACTGCGGCGCAGGGCGTCTACGACGATGTCGCCGGCAGGGCGCGCTCGGCAATCGGAAGCGCCAAGGAAGCGATCGGCGGCGGCATGGACGCGGCTTCCTCGCTTGATTTGTCCGGGCTGCGCGACGAAGTCAGCAAGCTGGCGCAGCAGGTTTCCGACCTTGCACAGAGTCAGCTATCAGCGGGTCGACGACAAGTGGTGGGCGCCATGGGCGCGGCGAGCGACAGCTTATCTCTATCTGCGAGTACCGCTCAGGACAAATTCACCGCCATCGAGGGCGACGTCGAGTCCCGGATCAAGAAAAACCCCTGGGGCGCGGTGGCGATCGCGGCGCTTGTGGGGTTGCTCATTGGCAAGATGAGTTAGTCGGTGCAATCGACGCCTGAACTGCTTCTCGACCTGCTTCGCGACCTCAAGGCGTTGGCCCTGACTGAGCTTGCGCTGGCGCGGACCGAGGTCGGCGAACGCGCCAAGGGGATCCCATCGAGCGTCGCGGCCATCGCTGTCGGAGCCATGCTTCTCGCGATGGGGCTCGCACTGGTCTTGGTTGCGGCGAGTCTATCGCTCGCGCGCTTTGGGGTTCCCGTTGACCTGGGGTTTCTGATCGTCGGCGCGGTGGCGGTGCTTCTTAGCCTTGTTCTGCTCCGTTCGGGCTCAGTGCGCCTCAAGCCGTCGCGCTTGATTCCGGCAAGGAGCGTTTCGCAAGTCTCGTCGTTGCTGGAGGAACTGTGACGTGAGCCTGGAAAGAGCAACGTCGAGCGAGTACGAAGCCGAGGCAAATCGATTGCGCGCGCAAATCGCGGCCAAAATCGACGCGTTGAATGAGCGGCTCACGCCGTCCAATATGGCGTCGGAAGTCGCTTCGCGAGCCGGAATCGCCGATCTGTCCTGGTCAGGCGCGCTTGCTTACGCGAGCAAGCGGCATCCGCTTCCGACGGCCATCATCGGGTTAGGCGTCGGAATCTGGGCCTTCTCCGCGCTCCGGCCACGATCTGGGCGAGGGAGCGTGCGTGGCGCGCTTGCCGTGCCCGCGCGAACGTCGGCGGAGGCGATTGTTGATTCCGCGGCCAGGGTGTTCCGCCAACGCGCCGAAGAAAAACGGCGAGCCTTCGTCGATGTCGCGCAGGCTCATGTCGCAACGGGAGCCGAGACGTTGTCCGTTGCGATCGAAAAGCAGCTCGAGTTCTGTGATCGATCGGGCGCCTGGCGCCGGCAGCATTCGACCCCTGATCGCGTCTTCGATCGAGGTTGCGCTCGCGGCCGTCCTCGAAAGCCTGTTGCAGAAACCTTCGCGCATCTGAGCACAGGGGTGTTTCGGACGTCGCTGGAGCCCGTGAGATGGACCGAGATCACAGAAAGACGGCGATTGAACGCGCTTTCGAACTGGCCCGAGGCGGCCGAGCATCAAATGTCGCCGAGATCATCGCGGTCCTGAAGCGGGAGGGGTACTACAGTGATCAAATCCAAGGGCGCTCGCTCGTGCGGCAGCTAAAGACGCTGATCCTGTCCGCGCGAGACCTTTAGCGAGGTGGACGAGGCTGTAACTTTGAGAACCAAGGGGAAGAAACGAGGAGGCATGAGCGTCAATTGGAGAAAGGGCGAGCCGCCCGATCAATACCGCCGCGAAAGGCTTCTCATCATCGGGCTGTCCCAAGCCGCGCACGCGGGGACGGCCTTGGAGATATGTATCGCGAACTACAACACGCAGGTCCCGGGAATTGTACCGACCTGGCTTGGCGGCCAGGATCGGGCCCGTGTGCGCCCGACCGTGCAGGTGAAGTTCTGGGTGCCGCTCGATGAGCTGGATCTTCCCGTCGCAATGGCTGACCTAGTCCGTGGCGACTTGACGACTCCTGAGACGGACCAACATAGAGCGCCGCTCCTGACATCTTGAGGGGTCCTGCATTTAGGGGCCTCTTTCTGTCGGTAAGACCGCGTCGCCTTTCAATGTCGCCAAGATGGGACGTCGTTTCCCGCCGGCAGGCCTCTTCTCAGGAACCCCGATCCCCTCTCGCCGTGCAACGAGCGGTAGTCGCTGGAGCCCCGTCGCTGTAAAATCATGTGCACATCGGCAACGACCGCTGAGGTGTAGAATTGGTGCGTTCGAAAGCAGCCAAGGCAACGCCCGCTCTGTGCGCACTCCGGACGCCACGAGTCGAAGTGAAGCGCGGTCGTGGCAGATCGCGGCGCTAAGACAACGCGAACTCTGGAAAGCACTCGCTGGCGCCCAATATGCCTGTCGGTTACGTTCGCGGACGCCGTCGAAGGATGACGGCTGCGACCTACCCCCCGGATCGCAAAATCGGAGACGCCTTTCATGCCGCGTTCGATTCTCGCTCTTATAGTTTTTGCATCGGCGCTCGCCGGCCTGATGTCGAGCCTAGGCGTCTTGCCCGCGATGGCGTGCACGGCGCTTGTATTTAAGACGCAGGACGGGACGACCATCTATGGCCGGACAATGGAATGGGGCGCCTCCGACCTCAAGTCCGAATTGGCGCTTGTTCCGCATGACACGTCGTTCAAGTCGGCGCTCGGCGAAGGCAAGACCGGCATGGAGTGGAAGAACCGCTACGGCTTCGTCGGCGTGAACGCCGCGGGCCTCCCCTACGCCACCGACGGAATGAACGAAGCCGGACTGACGGTCGGCGTTCTCTTCTTTCCCGGCTTCGCCGAATTCGAGGAACCAAGCACCGACCAGCGATCTGCAACGGTCAGCAGCGTCGACCTCGCCAACTATCTGCTCAGCAATTTCGTGACGGTGGGCGAGGTGCGACAGGCAATGCCTAGGATTCGCGTCGTGCGCAATCCCGAGATTGAAAAGGCGTTCGGCACGCCGATCCCGATCCACCACATCGTCACGGACGCGACCGGCGCGTCGATCGTCATTGAATTCACGAAGGGCGAACTCTCGATTTATGACAACAAGGTCGGCGCCATGACCAACTCGCCAAACTATGATTGGCATCTCCTCAATCTGCGCAACTACGCAAACTTGCAGCCGCTCGGCGCTCCGGCCTCGCGCAACATCGACGGCGTTTCTCTGGCGCCGTTCGGCGCCGGAAGCGGAATGCTAGGCTTGCCCGGCGACTTCACGCCGCCGTCCCGGTTCATCCGCGCCGTCGCGTTCGTCAATACGATGACGCCCGTCAGAGACGCCGCCGAGGGCGTGAGCGCGGCGTCGACGATGTTGAATAACTTCGACATCCCGCAAGGGCTCGTTCGCGAAGGCGCAAGCCCCGAAGATTTTCATCTCGGCTACACACAATGGTCCGTGATCGCCGACACCCGGCACAAGGTCTATTACTATTGGACCATGTATGACCGGCGGATGCGTAGCGTTGATTTCAGCAAGCTCGATTTCAACGTCAAGAAGGTCTCGACCTTCCCGCTGGACCGGGTGCGGGCGGAGGACATCGAGGATCGCTCGGCCGATTTCTCGCACTGAGCGACTTAAGGCCCACGGCTGCGAAGTGGCGTTTCGGGCAGCCACGGGCGGGACGCACGGGGTTCGCAAACGCATTTGTCCTGGGTCTACTTCGCTGAAGGATTGGCCGCTCTTGCGCGAAGCGCCTGTCCCCGCTGCGCGGAGGAAAGTCCGCTCAAGGCCCGAGATGGGCCATTAGACAAGCCGAGGGGGAACGCCCGAAATGTGCGCAGAGGCGACGTTTCAAATCGACGTAAGGCGGACCTCGCGGGTCGCGACCGCATATGTGGTAGATGGGACGGCAAGCGGTCATAGATCTACGGCCGAATGCAGCCCTGTACGCCTCTCAACGACGCCCCCTCGTTTGACGACAAGACCAGCATCTGCGCGCGTGACTTCGTACATAGAACTCCAATCGTTGGGATCCAGGCCCATTCGATAGCCCGTGTCATCTTGGGCTGGATCGACTCCGCGAAGTCCCAGCGCACGTGCGCCTTGTGCGCCGCATCGAGCATGAGGTTGACGTCCTTGAGTCCGCCCCGAACGTCGAAACCCACGTCGTTGAACTCGCACTTCCAAATTCGGGTCGCGTAGCCTTGCATGACCGGCTGCGCCCAAAGCATTCGAAACATCATATGCAAGGAAGCCAACGGGATTCCGGTCTTTTCGCCGAACGCGTAGACTTGGCCCATCAGGTCGATGATCGTCACCGCCGTGTAGTTCATTGCGAGCTTCGCCTCGGAGGCCACCGCGTGCCGCTCTCCTAGGTATTGGACCTGACGCGTGTACCCTTGAAGAACCCCGCGGCTCGCCTCGAAAACCTTTCCGCACACCAGCGTCGCCAGTTCACCCGATGCAGCGGCGTCAGGCCGTCCGAGTACGGGGGCCGCTAGTTAGTCGCTGCCGTGGGCGGCGTGCAACGCGACGAGCCGGCTGGTCATCTCTGCGGAAATCGTCGAGGTGCCTATTGGACGCTATCCCGCCCAAGTCCCGCGAGCAGCCCCTCCGGTCACTCGACGACCGCAGACACCCATCAACGACGTGACGACAAATTTGGCGGCGCGCGCGGCTGCGGCGGGCGTTGAAGCCGATGTCGCCCCGGCTTCAACAAGGCGACGGACCTTGTCCTCAGCCCGATTGTAAGCGGTCACCGGGAAGCCCGCTTTCAGCAGACTACCGGCGATGCCGGAGCCCAGGCGACCGAGTCCGATGACGGAGATGGGAGGCTTTACCGCGCCTGCGGTAGGGCCTTGCCTCCGAGCCAGGCGCACGACTTCCGCAAACAAATTGGCGACCGCAGGATCGCCGATGATGCTCAGCGATCCGTCGGCGAGCGCGGCCGGGATAGCGTCCGACGAAGCGCCCCGAAGCGCGCGTCGCGACCGCCGCATTTTTCCAGACGAGCGAGACGTCAGGACTCGGAACAACACCGCGCCGGGAAAAGACCGCGCCTCCGCCGAAAACGAAATACCTGCCGACGTCGCTGGTCTCGGTGCGGATCTGAATGACGCGAGCTCGGTCGGCAAGCTTGGCCTTGACGAGAGGTCTCCCTGCGTTCCGGCCGAGGATGGTCGCCAGGCCGAGCAGTATGAGTTCAAGCGTCAGCCTCATCGATATCGACCTTCAGCGTTTGCTTTGGCATCCAAAACAACCAGGCCGGTGTTGGTTTGGCGGCTGAGGAGGAGACGGGCCACGACCCTCCCGGCTAGCGGTTCATGAATACGATCGAAAGCAGCCTTGCTTCGCTCGTTTTGCTCCGAGATCTCGCGGACGGACTGTTCGAGGGACGCGGTCACGCCTCGCGCCTCAAGCCGGCTCTCCAGTTCGCCGGGCGCGATCTTTGCGAGACTCGCCAAAGTCCATAGGGCGCCTCGATCACCACCTGCTCGACGAGCCCGTGCAGCTGATGGCCGGTCCGGATGCCGGACGGAAAGGCGGCCATGCCGAGCAGGACGAGACCCGCCGCGAAGCTGATCCTCCCCCAGCAGAACTTGAGGTAGAAGATCAACGGTCGCCAGTTCAGCACGAGATGGGCTGCCACTCCGGCCAGGAAGAGCCAGGAGAGCCACTCGTGCGCCTCGCTCGTCAGTCCGCCGCGCCACAGCCAAAGAACATGAGGACCCCGGTCCCCACCATCAGGACGAAGGCGCCAATGGTCATGGGCGTCGCCCAGGTTCGTAAGGAGAGTTTCGGCCGGGAGGCTGTAGTCCTGCCTGCGACGGCGGCGGGTGTCATGGTCTCGCTCCAGATCGATCTGGCCTCCGTCCCTGACGGGAGGGGCCTCTCGCTATTCTAGGACTGCGCGGACTTCTGGATCGCCTCGATCTGCTTCTTCACGGGCTCGAAGGCAGCCTTGAACGCAGCCGTGGTCAATTGGGTTATGTGCCGGCTCTCGCTGACAGCGGCTTCAACCCCTTCTTTGATCAATCGCTGCTGCAATTCGATGAATTCCATTGGGCTTTTCACTGCGGCCAAAGCCCGCAGCGCAGCGCTCAGGTTGTTGGCGTTCTTTGCCGCCAATTCCTGATATGCCTTGGTCAACTCCTGGACGGCCGCTTTGTAAGCGTTGCGGCTGTCGGTCAGAGCGACGGTGGCTCTTGAGACGTGGCCGGTCTCTGTCACAGTACCGGCCTCGGTCTTGACGATCTTCTCAGCGATTGAGTTGGTCATTGTTGGGTGTCCTTCAGAAATGAGCGTTTTCCATCGTCGACCCTAACCAGCGGCCGAATGGCCGCAAGATTCGGAAACTACCTACCGGGCCGGGGTGGCAAGGAAGAACGATGTCCGACGGGTCGAACGCGACCAAACAAGAAGAGACCCATCGGAAACATCGGTTGGCTACGCCGACATCTATTCGGACGCTCCCTCCCATACGATGCAGGAAGGGGCCGGAGGAAACCCCGGCCCCTTACTGTCAGAGAGTGATCGCGGCTAGCCTCTTGGAATATTTCTTTGATCTGAAGACTCTGCGCAGTTGCGGCGGTCACCGCCCTGTGCGCTGCGAGGCGTCCACAGCGGCAAGAGCAGCCATGTTGACGATCCGGCGCACAGTCGCTGAGGGGGTGAGGACATGAGCGGTCTTCGCGGCGCCCAGCAAGATGCCGCCGATGGTCACGCCATTGCCCGCCGCGATGCGCAGGAGATTGTAGGAAATGTTGGCGGCGTCCAGATTCGGCATGACGAGCAGGTTTGCCGGGCCGACAAAACCCGAATTCGGCATCGCGTTGTCGAGGATCTCCTGCGACAGCGCTGCGGAGCCGCGCATCTCGCCCTCGACCGCAAGATCGGGATTCGACTGCCGGATGAGGTCGCGCGCCTGACGCATCTTGCGCGCCGACGGCAAGGTCGAGGTGCCGAAGCTCGAGTGCGACAGCAGCGCGACCCGCGGCGTCACGCCGAAGCGGCGCACCTCTTCGGCGGCCAGGAGGGCGATTTCGGCGACCTGCTCGGCGTTCGGATTGGCGTTGCAATGCGTGTCGCAGATGAAGAGCTGATGCTGGGGAAGCACCAGCATCTGCATGACGGCGAGCGTCCGGACGCCCGGGCGCAATCCGATCACATCGCGGATCGCAGCCAGATGATCCCAGGTCCGGCCGAACACGCCGCAAAGCATCGCGTCGCCTTCGGCGCTTTGCAGGAGCGAGGCCGCGATCAGCGAACTGTTGTTGCGCATTTGCGACAGCGCGAGCGCGCTCGAGACGCCGTCACGCTTCTTGGCGGCGTAATAGAGATCGGCGGCCTTCGTATAGACCTGCGGATCCTGCGGATCGATGATCCTAACGTCCCGACCGGCCTCAAGCCTCAGGTCGAGCGCCTTGATTTTCTGATCGATGACGCTTGCCCGGCCGAGGAGCAGCGGCGTCGCGATGCTCTCGTCGACGATGATCTGTGCGGCGCGCAGCACGCGATCGTCCTCGCCTTCGGCCAGAATGACCGTCTTTGCCGCCCGCCTGGCGCGCGCGAATACCGGCTCCATGGCGTGCCCGGAGCGGTACACGAGCGTGTCGAGCTTTTGACGGTAGGTGTCCAGATCGATGATCGGCCGGCGCGCTACGCGACTTTCCGCAGCCGCCCGGGCGACCGCCGGCGCGACGATGGTGATCAGGCGGGGATCGAAAGGCTTGGGAATGAGATAGTCGCGGCCGAATCGCAGCTCCTCGCCCTTGTAGGCGTCCACGACGGCTTCCGGCACTTCCGCTCGAGCGAGCTCGGCGATGGCGTGCGCCGCGGCGACTTTCATCTCCTCGTTGATCGTGGTCGCGCCGCAATCGAGCGCGCCGCGGAATATGAAGGGGAAGCAGAGAACGTTGTTGATTTGGTTCGGATAGTCTGACCGTCCTGTGCCGATGATCGCGTCGGGTCGGGCGGCGATGGCGTCTTCGGGCCGAATTTCCGGATCGGGATTGGCCATGGCGAAGATCAACGGATCTCTGGCCATCGCCTTGATCATCTCCCCGGTGAGGACGCCGGGCGCCGATAGGCCGAGAAAGACATCTGCGCCGGCGACCGCCTCGGTCAGCGTTCGGGCGTCCGTCTCGTTAGCGTAACGCGCCTTGTTCTCGTCGAGGCGTCCGGGTCGCCCCGGAAAGACCACTCCGGCGCGGTCGGCGATCAGGACTTTTTTCGGATCGAGACCGAGCCTAACCGCAAGGTCGATGCAGGCGATCGCTGCGGCGCCGGCGCCCGAGCAGACGAGTTTCACGTCCGAGATGTTTTTCTCCACCAGCTTCAGGCCGTTGATCAGGGCCGCGGCGGCGACGATCGCCGTGCCGTGCTGGTCGTCATGAAAGACCGGGATTTTCATCCGTTCGCGCAGGCGCTTCTCGATGTAGAAGCACTCCGGCGCTTTGATGTCTTCGAGGTTGATGCCGCCAAATGTTGGCTCCAGGCGCGCGATGGTTTCGATCAGCTGGTCCGGATCGGTTTCCGCAAGCTCGATATCGAAAACGTCAATACCGGCGAATTTCTTGAACAGGCAACCCTTGCCCTCCATAACCGGCTTGCCGGCCAGCGGACCGATGTTTCCCAATCCGAGCACGGCGGTGCCATTGGTGACGACTGCGACGAGATTGCTGCGCGTGGTCAGCTCATCCGCCTGACTGGGATCGTCGACGATCGCCAGGCAGGCCTCGGCCACGCCCGGGGAATAGGCAAGCGCGAGATCGCGCTGGGTGACCATCGACTTTGTCGGAGTCACCGAAATCTTCCCCGCCGACGGCAACCGGTGGTATTCGAGGGCGGCCTCCCTGAGATCGCTACTCATCCTGTGCTCCCGTGGCGTTCGCGAAACGACAGACGGCGACTGAGTTTGCCTCACGCTCCGTGGTGAATTGGCAGTGGAGAGGCAACATTCTGGCCCGTAGCAGTTCGGAGCCTGTGCGATCGTACATCGCCTGCTTGAGGGTCTTCAAACATTGATCCGCCCCTCGGCGTGCCGCGTTGCTCCAGCCCTCCGTCACCGCGCCTGTGACCGCGTCGAGATCTCGCCGCGTCGGGCGAGCGAAGCGCTGCGTGGAGTCCCGATTGTTCGCGTCATCGCGCCGGACACCGAAATTCTGGGGTGTCTTTGCTTCGACGAATAGCCCGGAATCGCGTGGCGAGCCGACGCATGGCTGTGAAATTCGGCGAGGCGTTCTTGAAGGTCCAGTTCTGCTCCCTCCTGTTATATCCGGGAGGACGGAAAGGACTGCAAAGGGCCGGTCACGAGACGTTCGTCGAGGCGTCCTGCAATGACCGCTATGTGAGCCGAGCGGTCCTCCGCCACGAAGGTCAGCAAGGTCCGGTTTGGGTCGATTTGACCCGTTCGTGAAGCCGCGCCTGAACGGTAGAGATGTGCGCAATGCTGCCGTAGCGCCTTCGACATTTTTCTGACTGACAGCCGACGTTCGCATCGAAAGATTTTACCTTGCTGGAGGCGACGCTCCGCGGGATGCCTCTCAAGAGCAGGCGACCGGTCGGTTGGTCGGGCGAGCGGCGCTTTGGTTCTGCAGCTCAGCGCTTGATACAATGTCGGGGCGCTCTGAACGAGGGCGCTGCGGTGGGAGCGGTTGGGCATGGAGGTCGACCGTGTCTGCCGAAATCAATTCGAAGAACAATCATTCGCGTGCGCCGTGGAACAAGGGCCGTCTCGTTGGCCAAAAGCGTCCGCTGCGACCGAAAGAGGTCTGGGCCATCCGCGTCCGGCTTCAGATCAAGCGCAGCAAACGCAATCTGGCGCTGTTCAACCTCGCGATCGACAGCAAGCTTCGGGTGCGATCTCGTCAGCCTTCAGGTCGATGACATAGCGACCGGCGGACACATTCGGGACCGGCCGACGATCGTCCAGCACAAGACCGGCCATCCGGTTCAGTTCGAGATCACGGAACTGACCCGAGCCTCGCTGCAAGACTGATCGAGCGCGCGCCCAATAGATCGCGGCCCGTACGTCTTTTCGAGTCGCGTCCATGCCTCATGTGACGGCTCGCCAATATGCGCGCATCGTGCATGGCTGGATCGAGGGCGCCGGGATAGACAGCAGCGCCTATGGCACACATTCGATGCGGCGCACCAAGGCGGCGCAGATCTACCGCAAGACGGGCAATCTGCGAGCGGTCCAGTTGCTTCTCGACCATGCGAAGATCGAGAGCACCGTCCGCTACCTCGGGATCGAAGTCGATGATGCCCTGACGCTGTCTGAACAAGTCGAACTCTGATCTACGGCGCTGCCTCGCGGGCGCGTCGCCCAAGCGCCCGCGAGGCCGCGTTCTGCAATGCGAGCTTTCCGCGCAACCTTACCATGGCGCCGTCATCTTCTTTCGTCGCGGAACATCGACCGGTGAGTCATTTGAGAGCCGCTCCGACAATCATTTCGAATCCACAACGGCCGTCCTTCCCTTGCCAAAAAACATCCAACCTCGTCGCAAGAAACAACTGGATTTCCGCTGGAAAGAGAGCGTGTATGTGGACGTCCGCAAGCGCTGCGGCGCAGCGCGTGAACCCTACGCCCCGAGGATCGCTTCGACCCGGGGCTCGCGTCAGTGAGGGGCCGGGATTGGCCGGCTCCCGAATCGCGAAGGTTCAAACATGTCCATCAAGTTCAACGACACGCAGCTTGTGCTGCTCGGCGCCGCCTCGCAGCGCGATGATCGTTGCCTCGTTCCGCCGCAAGCCCCAAAGCGCGGCCAGGCACAGAGGGCCGTAGCCAAACTCGTCGAAGCCGGGCTTGTAAAGGAGATCAGAGCGAAGGGGGAAGCGCCAATTTGGCGGCGCGACGAGGAGACGGGGTACACCTATGCGCTCAAGCTCACCGCGGCCGGCGCCAAGGCAATCGCGGTCGACGATACTGAGGCCTCCGAAGGAATGACGGAGCGGCCGAAGGACAAGCGGACTGTCTCCGTCGATCCCAAGCCCGAACCCGATTTAGAGGCGGCCGCAGCCATTCACGAACCAAACAGCGGCATTACCCTGAGTCCAATGTCTCCACGCAGCGGGACCAAGATCGCCCTGGTCATCGATTTGCTGCGGCGCAGTGATGGCGTGACCCTCACCGAGCTTGTCGCCGCCACGGGCTGGTTGCCCCACACGACGCGGGCCGCGCTCACCGGGCTGCGTAAGCGCGGTTACGCCTTAGGGATCGATCGGGCCGATAGGGCTCGCGGATCGGTCTATCGGATCGCTGACAGAAGTGAATCCAACGCAGAGCCGACCAATGCAGCGCCATCGACAAATGGCGCGCCGCCGGATCAGCCCGAGCGCCCCGCGAATCGTCGATCCCGTCGGGCGGCGTGATGGCGAAGCGCAGAATCGCGAGGGATGTCGGCGAGCCATTGGTCCCGCCGGCCCGGTCGTCAGTGGAGCACGAAAAGCTCGAGGTCTCGGTCGGCGCCCTTTCCGGACTCAACGTGGATCGGCTTCGCCTCCAGTGGCGAAACCATCTAGGCGGGATCGCGCCGGCCCATCTTCCGGGATGGCTGCTCGCGCGCTTGCTCGCCTACCGGATCCAGGCCGCGGCGTTCGGGGATCTCGATCGGGCGATCTTGCGTCGTCTGCGCGAGGGGAGCGACGGGGCGCTCGAGTCCGGGGACGCCCGTCCCTTTGCGACCCGCGGGCCGATCACGCGTAAGGGCGTCGGGCTCAAGTCTGGCGCTCTGCTGGCGCGCGAATGGAACGGCCGTCTGGAGCGGGTCATGATTCTCGATGAGGGATACGCCTGGAATGGCGCCGTCTACCGCAGCCTTTCGCAAGTCGCCAAGGCGATCACCGGCACGAACTGGAACGGCCACCGCTTCTTCGGTCTCAAGGGAGCCACGAGCCGAGCCGCCAGTAGAAAACGAAGCGCCGCGGCAAGTCAGGTTCTGCCGATGGGCGCCGGCCGGTCGCCAATCCCCGACGCGTCAGACGGCGGTTCCGAGACCCATCAGACGGCGTCGCAAGTGGATTGGGGTTCCGGTCACGACCGCGTCCCAGGGCGCAATCGGTCCAACCAGGAGGTCGGACGATGAAGCGGCAGGACCGGAAGATCGCGCTTCGATGCGCCGTGTACACGCGCGTCTCAACTGACTCCGGTCTGGAGCAGGACTTCAACTCGCTCGACAATCAGCGCGAGGCCTCGGAAGCCTATATCAACAGCCAAGCGCATGAGGGATGGAAGCTCGTTCGCGAACGTTACGACGACGGCGGCTTTTCCGGTGGTTCGATGGAGCGGCCGGCGCTCCAAAAGCTGCTGGAGGATGTCCGGGCCCGCAAGATCGATATCATCGTCGTCTATAAGGTCGATCGGCTGACCCGGTCGCTCGCCGACTTCGCCAAACTGGTCGAGCTGTTCGACACGCACGGGGTCTCGTTCATCTCGGTGACGCAGGCCTTCAACACCACCACCAGCATGGGACGGCTGACCCTGAACATGCTGCTGTCTTTCGCCCAGTTCGAGCGCGAGATCACCGGCGAGCGAATCCGTGACAAGGTCGCCGCCTCGAAACGAAAGGGCATCTGGATGGGCGGAGCGGTCCCGCTCGGCTACCGAGTCCAAGACCGCGCTCTCTACATCGTGGAAGCCGAGGCCGAATTCGTCCGCGCCCTCTTTCGCCGCTATCTCGAGGCAGGCAGCGTGGTGCGCCTCAAGGCCATCCTAGACGTCGAACACGTTCGCTCGCCGGTACGAACCAGCGGGACGGGCCGACAGACCGGCGGCGCGCCGATTTCGCGCGGTCACCTCTACTGGATCTTGTCGAACCCGATCTATGTCGGACGCCTACGCCACAAAGGGCAGATCCATGACGGCCTCCACTTGCCGATCATCGATTTGGAGACCTGGCAGCGCGTCCAGCACAAGCTCGAAGACCAAACGCCGAAGCGGCGGGCACCTCAGCCCGACGACCACTCCTTTCTCGCGGGCAAGCTTTATGACGATCGCGGAAACAGGATGAGCGCCAGCCATGCGTCGAAAGGCGTCCGGCGCTGGCGATACTATGTGTCCCGTGCAACGCTGACGGGACGACGACAGGACGCTGGATCGGTCACCCGCATTCCCGCATCAGAGATCGAAGGCTTGGTTGCGCGCGCGGTCGGGGCGCATTTGGCGGGCCAGCGGAGCGCGATCGACAACGCCCAAATCGACACCGGCGCCCTCGGCGACAGCCCCACGATCGTGCACCACGAGGAGGCTCGCGGATCGCGAACGGACCCAGTGACCGGGAATGGAGTCCGAGACGCAATCGAGCGCGCCACGGTTGGCGCGACACAGATCGAGATTTTGCTAGGCGAGGCGGTCGTCGCCGACGGCCACGACCGGACAATGACGCTCGCGTGGACCCCACCGTCTTCGCGCCGTCGTCGCGAGATCATTCACGGCGCCTGCGAAGCGCAGCAACCCGTACGAGCCATGCGAAGGAAGGCGCGAGACGGTTTCAATAAGGGACTGCGAGACGCTCATCGCTGGCTCGACGAACTCCTGCTAGATCCATCCCAGACGGTCCAGTCGCTCGCCGCCCGCGAGCGCAGGAGCGAGCGGTCGATCCGGATGACGCTCTCCCTTGCGTTCATCTCCCCCGCACTCGCGGAAGCCGCGATGACAGGTCGCCTGCCGCGCGGCTTCAGCGTCAGGAGGCTGACCGACCTGCCGATGCTCTGGTCCGATCAATGGGGCGTCTTGGGACTGCAGGAGCCAGTTCAGGTTCGTACCGAGCCTGGCTGATCGTCCGCACGCCTGAATCCGTCGCGACGATATCGGGAAGCCATAGCCACCGCTTCCACTCTCGATCTGCGCGTCCGGGAAACGGAATTTGGCCTGCTGAGACCGGCGGTCTTTTTTGGGTGCTGAACTCGGGAGAACGGTCGGAAATCGGTTCGCAGACCGCTACACGCGCCCGTAACAGGCCGGAATTGCGAGTGGTTTTGTCGCTGGGGAAACCGCGTAGGTTTGCAGGGACTGGGTGGTGGGCGATGCAGGGATCGAACCTGCGACCCCTCCCGTGTGAAGGGAGTGCTCTACCGCTGAGCTAATCGCCCGGCCTCATCGAAGGCGCCGGTCTTTACGGCCCGCCCCCTCGGCAAGTCAAGCGCGCCCTGCCCGCTCCGCTTGCGTCGGACCGCGGGACGGTCCATGGCGCGCGGGACAGAGAAATCGCAGTGGAGGCGCCGTCCCATGCCTGACGTGCTGTGGAGCGTTTTCGGCGACAATCCCGTGATGCTCGGCGTCATGCTCGCCGGCCTCGTCGGCGCGGTCGCGGGCCCCTGGGCGATCATCCGCGCCTTGTCGCGGCCGCCGCGGCCGCCCGACGACCCGTAGCCTCCCTCGGACGGGCGGCCAGCGAGCGCGGCGCTCACACGGCCCGTGAGTGGCGGGGCTTGTCGCTCGCCTGCGCAAGATAGGCGTCGAACAAGGCCGCGACCGAACGGACGAACGGCCGGCCCTTCTCGCTGACCGCGATTCGCCGGCCGTCCCACGCCGCAAGCGCGTCCTCGACGAATTTGCCGAGGCCAGCCGAGGCGGCCTCCAGAAGCGGCGCCGAGTCGGCGCCGTGCTCGGCCGCGACCGCCTCGACGTCGACCGCAAGATCGCACATCACCCGCTCGATGACGTCGCGCCGCAGGCGATCGTCCGCCGTCAGCGCGACGCCGCGCACGGTCGCGAGCCGCCCCTCTTCGATCTCGCGCTCGTAGGCCGCGGCGGTCGGCGCGTTCTGGACATAGCCTTGCGGCAGCGAGCCGATCGAACTCGCGCCGAAGCCGATGAGGACCGGGGCGGCGTCGGTGGTGTAGCCCTGGAACCCGCGTCTCAGTCGGCGCGCCGCGGCGGCCTTGGCCATCGCATCCGTCTTCAGCGCATAGTGATCGAGGCCGATCGCGACGTAGCCGCCTTCTTCGGTGAGGACGCGGTGGATGGCGTTGAGCTGTGCGTAGCGCTCGGGCGGCCCCGGCAGCTGCTCCTCCGGGATCAGCGCCTGATGTCGCTTCATCCATGGCACATGCGCGTAGCCGAACACCGCGACCCGGTCCGCCTTGAGGGCGAGCGCGCGCCGAGCCGTGCGGGCGACGCCTTCCTCGGTCTGCAGCGGCAGGCCGTAGATGAGGTCGAGGTTCAGCGAATGGACGCCGAGCGCGCGCGCCGCCTTCGCGCAAGCCTCCGTCTCCTCGTAGGATTGCATGCGGCCGATGGCGCGCTGCACCGCGGGCTCGAGGTCCTGGACGCCGAGGCTGATGCGGGTGACGCCCATGGGGCCGAGCGCGTCGCGGCGGTCGTCGGGAAACGAAGTCGGGTCGAGCTCGATCGCGATCTCCGCGTCGCCGGCGAAGGCGAAGCGCGCCTTCAGCCGGTCCATGACCGCAATCAGACAATCGCCCGGAAGCGACGTCGCCGTGCCGCCGCCCCAGTGGACATGCGAAACGGGGGCGCGCCGGCCGATGAGGTCCGCGACCCGGTCGATCTCCGCAACGAGCAGCGCGGCGTAACGACGATGCGAGGTCTCGAGCCGCACGACCGAGGTGTTGCAGCCGCAATAGAGGCAGAGCCGGTCGCAGAACGGCACGTGAAGGTAGAGCGACAGCGGCGCGTCGGGCGTGAGCTCCTTCAGCCAGCGGGCGTAGAGGCTTGGGCCTACGGCGGGCGTGAAGTTGGGCGCGGTCGGATAGGAGGTGTAGCGCGGCACGCGGCCATCGTAGCGGGCGAGGAGCCGCTCGACCTC
The DNA here is from genome assembly GCA_963829505.1 of uncultured Alphaproteobacteria bacterium. Lineage (GTDB taxonomy): Bacteria > Pseudomonadota > Alphaproteobacteria > Rhizobiales > Beijerinckiaceae > Roseiarcus. Next base: position 1,964,447 of record CAWHIL010000001.1, on the reverse strand, counting down.
GGCGGGGGTCGGCTCGTCAGGACGTGCGGTCATGGACAACCCTTGGTCAACGTCCGTCGTTCTACCAGAACAGCCGCGACGATGACGACGGCTCGCCCCGCCCGCTCGGTGCGGCGCATTGCCGCGAGTTGCGCGGGACCCGCGACCTGGAGGAATATCCCTCCGGCCCTCGCCCCGAGCGGCCCCCATCGGCGGGCCGTGTCGGACAAGAGGCAATACGCCGCGCGTCGCCCTCGGCCCGGCTCCTCGAGGACCAGGCGCAGCGGCAGGAGCCTACGCCATGACCCACGACGGGCAGTTCTTCATCGGCGGGCGATGGGTCGAGCCGGCCCGCCCAGCGAGCCTCGACGTGATCGACCCGTCGACCGAGCAGCCGTTCGCGACCATTTCGGCCGGTTCGCCGGCCGATGTCGACCGCGCGGTCGCCGCCGCCCGCGCCGCCTTCGACGGCTGGTCGACGTCTTCCCGTGAGGAGCGCCTCGAGGTCCTGAGGGCGATCCTTGCCCAGTACAACCGCCGCGCCGACGACCTTGCCGAGGCGGTGACGCGCGAAATGGGGGCGCCGCTCGCCTTCTCGCGCGACGCTCAGGTGTGGGCGGGACGGGTTCACCTCGAGGCGACCATCGAGGCGCTCGAGCTTTATGAATTCAGCCGCCTCAAGGGCTCTTCGCTGATCGTCAGGGAGCCGATCGGGGTCGCGGCCCTCATCACGCCCTGGAACTGGCCGCTGAACCAGATCGTCTGCAAGGTCGCGCCCGCCCTTGCCGCGGGATGCGCGGTCGTCCTGAAACCGAGCGAGATCGCGCCGATGAGCGGCCTCGTCTTCGCCGAGATCGTCGAGGCGGCGGGGGCGCCGGCGGGCGTATTCAACCTCGTCAACGGGACGGGCGCCGAGGTCGGACATGCGATGGCGGCCCACCCGGGCGTCGACATGGTCTCCTTCACCGGCTCGACGCGCGCCGGCATCCTGGTCGCCAAGGCCGCGGCCGACACCGTGAAGCGGGTCGCGCAGGAGCTAGGCGGCAAATCGCCGAACATCATCTTGCGCGACGCCGATTTCGCCGCGGCGGTAGCGGAGGGAACGAAATCCTGCTTCGCAAACAGCGGCCAGTCGTGCGACGCCCCGACCCGGATGCTCGTGCCCGCGGCGCGCCTCGACGAGGCGTGCGAAATCGCCGCGGCGGCCGCGAACGGGCTCAAGGTCGGCGACCCGCGCGAACAGGGCGTCGATCTCGGGCCGGTCGTCAGCCGGACCCAGTTCGACAAGATCCAGGGCCTGATCGAGGCGGGCGTCCGGGAAGGCGCAAGTCTCGCCGCAGGCGGCCCAGGCCGTCCGCCCGGCCTCAACCGCGGCTATTACGTCCGCCCGACGGTGTTCGCGGCGACCCCCGCCATGACGGTCGCGCGCGAGGAGATCTTCGGCCCGGTCCTCTCGATCGTGCCCTACGCGGACGAGGACGAAGCGGTCCGGATCGCCAACGACACGCCCTACGGCCTCGCCGCCTACGTGTCCTCCGCCGATCTCGACCACGCCCGAAAGGTCGCGTCGCGGCTGCGCGCGGGAACCGTCAACATCAACTATCCGCCCTGGGACATCCGGGCGCCCTTCGGCGGCTTCAAGCAGTCGGGCAACGGGCGCGAATATTCCGAATTCGGCATCGACGACTATCTCGAGCTCAAGGCGGTCGTCGGCTACGGCCCGTGACAATCCGTCCGGCGCGTCCCCCTGTTCGCCGCCGCAAAATGAGGGTAAGCGCGAAGCCATGTTCAGCCTCGCCGACCTCGCCGAGATCATCGACCGCCGCGCCACAGCGTCGGCGGAGGCGTCGTACACGAAGAGCCTGCTCGACAAGGGCCCGGCCCATTGCGCCCGGAAATTCGGCGAGGAGGCGGTCGAACTGACGGTCGCGGCGGCGGCCCTCGACGAGGACGCGGTCCGTGCGGAAGCGGCCGACGTGCTCTATCATCTGCTCGTGCTTCTCAGCGCCCGGGGCGTCACATTCGCATCGGTCGTCAAGGAGCTCGAAAAACGCACGGGCGCGAGCGGCCACGAAGAGAAGGCCGCCCGCCCGGCGTAAATAGGGGAAGGAAGCCCGTCGTCCATGGATCAGGTCGCCAACCATCGGAAAGTCGACTCTCCGTTCCGGCGCTTCACCCGCGACGAATGGGCGCAATTGCGCGCCGACACGCCTCTCACGCTGACGATCGACGATCTCAGGAAGCTGCAATCGACCCACGATCCGATCTCGCTCGATGAGGTCGCGGCGATCTATCTGCCGCTGTCGCGCCTGCTCGCGCTCTATGTCGCAGCGACCCAGGGGCTGTTCAAGGCGACGCAGCGCTTCCTCGGCGCGACCGACGGCAAGGTGCCCTACATCATCGGCATCGCCGGATCGGTCGCAGCCGGCAAGTCGACGACCGCGCGGGTCCTGAAGGCGCTCCTCACCCGATGGCCGAACACGCCGAAGGTCGACCTCGTCACGACCGACGGCTTCCTGCACCCGAACGCCGAACTGATCCGTCAGGGCATCATGGACCGCAAGGGCTTTCCGGAGAGCTACGACGGCACGGCGCTCATCCGTTTCCTGTCGGGCGTCAAGGCGGGGCAGCATAACGTCGCCGCGCCCGTCTACTCGCATCTCACCTACGACATTGTGCCGGGCGAGGCGACGCTCGTCGACCGGCCCGACATCCTGATCGTCGAGGGGATCAACGTGCTCGCGCCGAACCGGCTGCCGCGCGACGGCAAGGAGATCCCGTTCGTCTCCGACTTCTTCGACTTCTCCATCTTCCTCGACGCCGAGGAGGACCTGCTCGAACACTGGTACATCGAGCGCTTCATGCGGCTGCGCGACACCTCGTTCCGCGACCCCATGAGCTACTTCAAGCAATACGCCGAGCTGGGAGACGAGGAGGCGCACGCGACCGCCCTCTCGATCTGGCGGCGGATCAATCTCGTCAACCTGCACGAGAACATTCTTCCGACCCGCGGCCGCGCCGATCTGCAATTGACCAAGGGCGCAAGCCACCGGATCGAGGAAGTGGCGCTGCGCAAGCTCTGATGTCGCCTTTCGCTCAAGCCGGCGGGCTGCTCGATCGACATCGAGCGAGGCGGCGCGCGCCCTCCACCATGTTTCGCATCCTCGCCCTCGCCCGCTTCGCGGGATCTCCACGAAACGACACGCGGCAGCCGTTTTCGTCCCCTCCCCCACCCGGGCCGCGCTTGCGCGCGCCCGGGCGCAGGCTCTTGTGGGGGAGGGACAGGGCGGGGGGTCTCTCGGACCTTGGGGATGACGGTGATCTTCCTGAAAGGTCGGCGTTTGTTCGCCTCAACCGGCAACCTCCGGCGAGACCCCCCTCCTCGGTCCTCCCCCACAAGGGGGGAGGAGGAGCGACGGCGACCCTTGCAGGCTTCGCGCTCGTCGCCTTCGCCCTCGGGATCGCGCCCGCGTTCGCCGACGCGCCGCCCGTATGCGCGGGGAAGGACCTCACCGACATCGCCGGCCTCGCCGACGCGCGCGCCAGACGCGCCGACGACCTCGTCAATGGCGAGGGTCTCCTGTGGCGCATCGACAAGGCTACGCTTGCGCCCTCGTACCTGTTCGGCACGATCCACTCGACCGACGACGGCGCGATCGCGCTGGCGAAAACGGCGGCCGAGGAAATCCCTCAGGCGAAAATCGTCGTGACCGAACTCGGCTCGCTCGACGCCGTGGCGAAGGCGAACGCCGCCGCTTCCATGCTGGCGCGCGCCCTCGATCGCGACCACGACGCCATCGCCGATGCGCCCGCCGAAGATCGCGACGCCATCGAGGGGCTCGTCCGCAATCTCGGCTATCCGGTCGATCTGGCGCGCCACCTGAAGCTCTGGTTCCTGGCGATTCTGACGGCCTCTCCGCAGTGCGAAGTCAAGCGCCAGCAGCTCGATCTGCCGGAAGTCGACCAGTTCCTCGCCGACGAGGCGAAGAGCGAGGGCGTCAAGGTCGTCGCGCTCGAGACCGCCGACGAACAGATCGACGCCATCGCCTCCCTCCGTCCCGAGGCCGCCGCGACCCTGCTCGCCGTCTCCGCCCGCCGTCCGGAGATGAACGACGACGTGTACGCGACGCTCGTCACGCTCTATCGCGAGAGCCGGCCTGCCGAGATCCTCGCCATCGGCGACGCGATCGGCGGCATGAGCGACGAGGAGCGCGCCGCCGAGAACGAATTGACCGCGCGCCTCCTCACCGCCCGCAACGCCATCATGGCCGACCGGCTCGCGCCGCTGCTGAAGGACGGCGGCGCCTTCGTCGCGGTCGGCGCGCTGCACCTCAGCGGCAAGGACGGACTGATCGAGCGGCTGCGGGCGATGGGCTATAATGTCACGAAGGTCTGGTGACGGAGGCGCTCTGGCCTTCGTCCGGGCGAGCGGCTTTTGTGCTTGCGAAAATCAGAAGTATGTGTTACGGTCTTTTCAAGGTGAAGAAAGCAAGCGCGAGCAGCCACCGGCCCGCTTGTGGGCGCGCTCGCTGAGCGCGCCCGCGGGGTCAACGACCTGGTCAGCGACCCCGCCCTACACCGCCCAAGGGTTGCGATTGGCGCCGTAACCCTTTGAGAAACCTCGAAACCGGGTTGAGTTTGGCGTCGTAACCCATTGATTTATGGTCCTGGCTTGGCCGCCAACGCCGGCGCTACTCCCCGTAAGGCGTCCAGATCGCCTTGACCTGGGTCGCCCGGCGCAGAAACTCGCGGCCCTCTGCCCGCGCCCAGTCGAGCCCGGTCGCGCGCGTCCAGACGCACTTCAGGTTGCCGGCCGAGGCGGCCTCGACCTTGGCCGCCCCGGCGGGGTCGCCGACATACCAGACGGCGTCGACGCCGTCGTGCTCGGCGAGCGTACGGGCGAGCGCGTTCGCTTCGCCGGTGACGATGTTGACGACGCCTCCGGGAACGTCGGATGTGTCGAACACCGAGCAGAGGTCGGTCGCGCTGAGCGGCCAACGCGCCGACGGGACCACGACGACCGCGTTGCCCATCGCGATCGCCGGCATGACGAGCGACACGAAGGCCAGCAGCGGCGCTTCGTCCGGGCACACGATGCCCATGACGCCCCACGGCTCGTTCATGGCGAGCGTCACGAACTTCGAGCGCGTCGCGTGGACGGCGCCGTCGTACTTGTCGGCGAAGCCCGCATAGAAGAAGGCGCGGCGGATCGCGGCGTCGATTTCCGCCGTGGCGGCGCGCGCCGAGGCGCCGGTCATCGCGGAGAGGCGCGCCGAAAATTCCGCCCTGCGCGCCGCCATGTTCTCGGCGACGTAATAGAGCACCTGCGCCCGGTTGTGCGCGGTCGCGGCGCCCCACGACGAAGCCTTCGCGGCCGCCTCGACCGCATTGCGGACGTCCTTGCGGTTGCCTAAGGCCGCGAGGCCGACCTCGCGGCCCTTCGGATCGAGGACGCAATAGCTGTAGCCCGAATCGGGCCGCGCCTGCTTGCCTCCGATGGAGAGCTTCGCGGTGCGGTCGATGCGCGCGGCGTCGCCCGCCGGCGCCGTCCCCGGCAGGGCGCTCAAAGGCGCCGCCTTCGGATAAGGCTTGCCCGCCACCTCGTCGGCGACCCGGTATTCGAAGAGGCCCTCGCGGCCCCCTTCCCGCCCAAACCCGCTCTCGCGGTAGCCGCCGAAGCCCGACGCCGCGTCGAAGAGGTTGGTCGAATTGATCCAGACGACGCCCGCCTTGATCTTCGCCGCCGTCTCGAGCGCGCGGTTGACGTTCTCCGTCCAGACGGAGGCGGCGAGGCCGTAGCGGGTGTTGTTGGCGAGCGCGACAGCTTCGTCCGGCGTGCGGAACGTCGAGGTGACGAGGACGGGGCCAAAAATCTCCTCGCGCGCCAGAACCGAAGCAGGCTCGACGCCGGTGACGAGCGTCGGCGGATAGAAGCAGCCGCGATCGGGAACCGACGCGTCGGCCTGCCAGATGTCGAGCCCCTCCTCGGCGCCGGCCTGCATCAGCCGCTCGATCCGCTCGAGCTGGACGGGCGAGACGATCGCGCCGACGTCGGTCGACTTGTCGAGCGGGTCGCCCACTCTGAGCTTCGTCATCCGCGCCCGCAGTTTCGCATGCAGCGCGGTCGCGATCCCTTCCGACGCGAGAAGCCGCGAGCCCGCGCAGCAGACCTGCCCCTGGTTGAACCAGATGGCGTCGACGACGCCCTCGACCGCGCTGTCGAGGTCGGCGTCGTCGAAGACGACGAAGGGAGACTTGCCGCCGAGTTCGAGCGTCAGCTTCTTTCCCGTCCCCGCCGTCGCCTTTCGGATCGCCCGGCCGACCTCGGTCGAGCCGGTGAAGGCGATCTTGTCGACTTTTTCGGCGACGAGCGCAGCGCCCGTCGCGCCGTCGCCGGTGACGATGTTGACGACCCCGGCAGGCACGCCGGCCTCGACGCAGATCTCGGCGAAGGCGAGCGCAGTGAGCGGCGTGTATTCGGCGGGCTTCAGCACCACCGTGCAACCCGCCGCCAGCGCCGGGGCGATCTTCCAGGCGAGCATGAGGAGCGGGAAGTTCCACGGGATGATCTGGCCGCAGACGCCGACGGCATGAGTGCCCGGGAACTCGCTCTCGATCAGCGAGGCCCAGCCGGCGTGATGATAGAAGTGGCGCGCGACGAGCGGCACGTCGAGATCGCGCGATTCGCGGATCGGCTTGCCGTTGTCGATCGTTTCGAGAACGGCGAGAAAGCGCTCGCGCTTCTGCACGTGGCGGGCGAGCGCGTAGAGCACGCGGGCGCGCTCGTGGCCGGCGAGCCCCGACCATTTGGGCAAGGCTCTGCGCGCCGCGGCGACCGCTGCGGCGACGTCGGCGGGCGAGCCCTGGCCGACGCCCGCGATGCGCTCCCCCGTCGCCGGATTGAAGACGTCGAACAGGTCATGCGGCTTCTGGAAGCGGCCGTCGATGAACGAGCCGAAGCCATCCGCGTGCTTCAGGAGCCATGCCCGGACATGGTCGCTCGCCTCGGGCGAGGGGCCGTAGTCCATGCTGCGGAGAACGTCGCGGACGAGAGCCATGCGTTTCAAGTCTTCCTTACGCCATCGCGTGACGGTAGGCGGCCGAATAGCGGCCGGTCGCGAAATGATCGAGTTGCCGCTCGATGTCGGTGAGAAGGCCGCTCGCGCCGATGCGGAAGAGGTCCGGCTGCATCCACGGCAGGCCCGCTTCCTCTTTCATCAGGATGAGCCAGGCCAGCGCATCCTTCGCCGCGCGCAACCCCCCCGCCGGCTTGAAGCCGATCTCCGTCCCGGTGCGGTCGCGATAGTCGCGGAGCGCCCGGACCATGACGAGGCTGACGGGAAGCGTCGCATTGACGTCCTCCTTGCCGGTCGAGGTCTTGATGAAATCGGCGCCGGCCTGCATCGCGACCATGCTCGCGGCGTAGACGTTGCGGAGCGTCTTGAGATCGCCCGTGCCGAGGATCGTCTTGAGATGGGCGCGGCCGCAGGCGTCGCGCATCGCCGCGACCTCGTCGTAGAGCGCTGCCCAGTCGCGCGACAGCACGTGGGCGCGGGTGATGACGATGTCGATCTCGGCCGCGCCCTCGGCGACGGCGTAGCGGATCTCCTCGAGCCGGAGCTTGAGCGGCGTCAGCCCTGCCGGAAACCCCGTCGCGACGGAGGCGACCGGAACCCCTGAGCCTTCGAGGGCGCGGACGGCAGGCTGAACCATGGTCGGATAGACGCAGACCGCCGCGACCGTCGGCGCAATGTCCTGAAGGCCGAGCGCGGAAAGAAGGTCGTCGCTCAACGGGCGGCGCGCCTTGGCGCAGAGGCGCCGCACCCGCTCGGGCGTGTCGTCTCCGGCAAGGGTCGTCAGATCGATGCAGGTCAAGGCCTTCACGAGCCAGGCGGCCTGGTATTCCTTCTTGACCGAGCGGCGCGTGGTCAGCGTCGCGGCGCGGCGTTCGACCGCGCTCGCATTGACGCCGACGCTCTCGAACCAGGCAGGGTCGAGCGGCATGCCGGGGTTGCGGGGCCGATTGTGGCCGGCGAGGGCCTTGTCGGTCGCCTGATCCATGGGTTCGTCGCCTCTCCGTCGAAGCGCCAGCCTGTCACGAGCGCGGGGCCAAATTCAAGGCGGAGCGATCGAGGGGCGCGGCGCCGCCCGGATCGCCGCGTGCTTGGCCCCTCGCAAAGGAGAAGCCGATCCGGGCGCCCGCTACGAGGCCGCGACAGTCGCGCGCTTCGGCTCCAGAATGCGCATTAGCACGGCCTTGGTGAGACCGGGCGCAGTGTATTTGGCCACCATGCTGGCGGCGAGGAAGAGGTCGGCGAGCGGCGGGACGTGATCGCCCATCGCGACCCACGCCAGCGTCACCGTGCGCGTGCCGCTGATCAGCCCGGCGGTCAGCGCCGAGCGGCGGCCGCAGCCCCAGAAGATAAGCGTTCCGGCAAGCTCGGCCATGAACAGCAGCGCATAGGCGAGCGCGACGCATCCGAGACTCGTCAGCGGCTGCAGGAGAAGATGCGCCTGCATTCCCCGCATGGCGCCCATGCCTGCGACAAACATCGCGGCGACCGCAAGGCCGGTCATCGCCTCCGGGTTCCGGCGCACGACATCGCCGCGGATGCGCTTGACCGCCGCCGCGGCAAGGAACGCGCCGCCGACGAGGATTGCGAGGCGCAGGCAGGTGGCGAATGGGTCGATCGGCGCGGCGAAATCTCCGAGCAGCGCCGCAAAGGCCGGAAGGCAGAGCGGCGAAACCACCGCGCCGAAGAGACTCGCAACCAGCGCGATCGAAACGTCGAGCCTGAGGATCGCGGCGAACGCGACGCATGTCGGGCTTGCCGGGACGAGCGCCCACAGCATGACGCCCTGCGCAAGGTCCGGCGCCGGGCGCGCCCAGTGGATCAGCGCGGCGACGATCAACGGCATGCCGAACGTCGTCCAGATCACCATCAGGGCGGTCTCCCGGAAGCCGGCGCGATGATCACGCGCCGATTCGACTTCCAGCCGCAGGAACGATCCGAGCGTGAAAACGAAGATGCAATAAGGCAGGCAGGGTCGCGCCAGCGCAGCCAGTGGCGGGCAGACGAGCCCGATCAGGACGCCGGCGATCACGACGGCAGGGCCGTTCTTCGCCGCCCAGCGAAGGATGTGTCCCATGTCGATCCCCCTTGTCGAAGCCGACGCTGTCGAAACGCCCCAGGTGCGTCGGACGCGGCCGGCTGTTTGCATTGGATGACAGTTTTCTGACACGCTCGTTGTGCTCACCGTCACACAGTGATGCGCTTCGAGAAGTGCGCGACAACCAAGTGATTCATCGTGGGAAAGTTGGTGATCACGGCGCGTCTACAAGAGGCGCTGGAGGAGCACGATCACATGACGGTGCGCGGCCTCGATGTCGGGCCGGAGCCGACAGCTTGCGCTCCTTTACCGCAGCGCCGATTGTGCGAGATGACCCAACAGCCAAAGAGGCGCCCGGACATGAACGCCGTCCAACCCCTCGTCTGGTATCCGGCCGACAAGTGCTTCATCGACGGCCGTTGGGTCGCTCCCCTGTCAGGCGAGACGCTGCCGCTCGAGGATCCCTCGCGCGGCGTCGAGATCGGCGCGATCGCGCGCGGCAACGCGGCGGACGTCGACGCCGCGGTCGCGTCGGCAGAGAAGGCGCTGGGCGGCGATTGGGGAAAGCTCACCGCGACCGAGCGCGGGCGGTTGCTCACGAAACTCGGCGAACTCGTGAAGACGCGCATCGAGGATCTGGCGCGGATCGAAGCCATCGACGTCGGCAAGCCGCTGAAGCAGGGCCGCGCCGACGCGCTGGCGATGGCGCGCTACATGGAGTTCTACGGCGGCGCGGCCGACAAGGTGATGGGCGAGACGATCCCCTATCTCGACGGCTACACCGTCTACACCCTGCGTGAGCCACACGGCGTGACCGGCCATATCGTGCCGTGGAACTATCCGATGCAGATCGCCGGACGGACGATCGGCGCGGCGCTCGCGATGGGCAACGCCTGCGTCCTGAAGCCGGCGGAAGAGGCGTGCCTGACGTCGCTGGCGCTCGCCGAACTCGCGCGCGAGGCGGGCTTTCCGGCCGGCGCGCTCAATGTCGTGCCGGGTCTCGGCGAGGAAGCCGGCGCGGCGCTGGCCTCCCATCCGGGCGTGCGCCACATCTCGTTCACCGGATCGGTCGCGGTCGGGGCGCTCGTTCAGGCCGCAGCGGCCCGCCATGTCGCCCCGGTGACGCTCGAACTCGGGGGCAAGTCGCCGCAGATCGTCTTCGCCGACGCCGATCTCGACCGCGCGCTGCCGTTTCTCGTCAACGCCGGGATCCAGAACGCGGGCCAGACCTGCTCTGCCGCCTCGCGCATCCTTGTCGAGCGCAAGCGCTACGACGAGGTCGTCGAGCGCATGGGCGAGCGCTACCGGGCGCTTCGGGTCGGGCCTGCGGACGCCGACCTCGACGTCGGACCGCTGATCTCGGCGAAGCAGAAGTCGATCGTGCAGGGCTTTCTCAAGGCCGGCGCGGATCTCTCAAAGGTCGCCGACGGACAGCTTGTGGCCGACGCGCCGTCAGGCGGCCATTACGTCCAGCCAACCCTGTTCGCGAACGTCCTTCCCGACCACCGCCTGGCGCGAGACGAGATTTTTGGCCCCGTGCAGGTCGTCATCCCGTTCGAGGACGAAGCCGAAGCGGCGGCGATCGCCAACGGGACCGGCTACGGCCTCGTGGCTGGCGTGTGGACGGCCGATGGCGGGCGGCAGATGCGCCTTGCGCGGACGCTTCGCGCCGGGCAGGTGTTCCTCAACAATTACGGCGCGGGCGGCGGCGTCGAACTGCCGTTCGGCGGCGTCGGCAAGTCCGGGCACGGGCGCGAGAAGGGCTTCGAAGCGCTCTACGGGTTCTCGGCCTTGAAGACAGTCGCGGCCTGGCACGGCTAAAGGGCGGCGCGGCGCAGGAGGGACGGGATGCACTGGATGAGGATCGTCCCGGCGTGCGCGGCGCTGATCGGCCTCTCCGCCTGCGCGCCGCAGTACAAGCTCATCCACTTTGCGCAAGAGGACTGGAGCGGGGCCGCGCTCAGCGGGCGCGGGAAGATGGTCGCAGCCGACTCGGTCGCGGGCGCCGCGCCCAACACGATCACCTTTCTCGAGATCGGCGCGCTCGAAGGCGCGCCGAGCGACCCATCCGCCCGCGTCAGGCTCCAGGAGGAACGGGCGCGCACATTGACGGGAGCGCTCGAGCGTGACGGCGTGGACCCGGCGACAATCGCAATCGAGGCGCGGCCGCTGTCCGTCCCCGACCCGATCTACGGCCCGGCCTATGTCGGCAAGCCGCCGGCCGCCCCCATGACCGTCATCTATCGCTACTAGCGCCAGGAAAGAGGGGCCATGAACCCGATCGTCGCAATCATCAACGGGCCGAACCTCAATCTTCTCGGCCAGCGCGAGCCGGAGATCTACGGCCGCGAGACGCTCGCCGACGTCGAGGCGGACTGCCGGCGCGTCGCCGCCGGGCTCGGGCTCGAGATCGAATTCCGCCAGAGCAACCGCGAGTATGAAATCATCGACTGGATCCACGAGGCGCGCGGGCGGGTCGCGGGCGTCGTCATCAATCCGGGCGCCTTTACCCACACGTCGATCGCCATCCTCGACGCGCTCAAGGCTTACGAGGGGCCGATCATCGAGCTTCACATCTCGAACGTGCATCGGCGTGAGCCGTTCCGGCACCACTCCTACGTGTCCGCCATCGCCTCGGCCGTCATCGCCGGCTGCGGCGTTCAGGGCTACGGCCTTGCCTTGCAGAGAATGGCGACGCTGATCGAGCCGCCACGCGCCTGAGGCGGCGCCCGGCTTCAGCCTCGACGCCGCGCGCTCCAATGCCCCACGGGCGCCCGCTGGTCGCGGAAAACCTGCCCGCTCGCCTCGATCAGGCCGCTTCTTCGATCTCGCGGTCCGGCGATTCCGCCGCGGATTTCGCCCGGAGGTGAGTCTTCTGGAGCTGGGCCTCGATCGCCTTCAGGGCGTCGATCTCGCTCGACTTGTGGACCGCTGCGATCTCGCGCACCATCCGGTCGAGGGCTGCTTCATAGAGCTGACGCTCGGAGTACGACTGCTCGGGCTGGGCCTCGGACCGGTAAAGATCCCTGACCACCTCGGCGATGGCGCCGATGTCGCCGGAGTTGATCTTGGTCTCGTACTCCTGCGCGCGGCGCGACCACATCGTCCGCTTGACGCGAGCCCGGCCGCTCAGGATGTCGAGCGAGCGCCGCGCCGTGTCCGGGTCCGAAATCTTCCGCATGCCCACGCCCGTCACCTTCGAGGTCGGCACGCGCAGCGTCATCTTGTCCTTGATGAAGCTGATGACGAAGAGCTCGAGCTTGAAGCCGGCGACCTCCTGCTCCTCGATCGCCACGATCTGCCCGACGCCGTGCGCCGGATAGACGACGAATTCGTTGAGCTTGAAACCCTGCCGCTGCCCGGCGGGCTTGGCGGCCTTCGCCTGGGCGTCGTCGGCGGCGGGCTTCTGCCGGACGGCCGGCGGCGCCGGCGCCCTCGAGGGGGCCGAGACGGCGACCGGAACCACAGGCTTCGGGGCCGGCTGAGCCGGAGCCTCGACCTTCACCGCCTTGAGGTCGGCCGGGGCGGCCGCGTGCTTTTCCTTGTGCGCGACCTGCGCCTTGACGGCTGCTCGAGCCTTGACGGCCGCAAGCTTCTTGGCCTGCGCCTTTGCATCGGCGGCCTTCTTGCTTTCCGCCGCCACCGAGGCGCGGCTCGCCGCCTTCGCCTTGGCGGCGGCGCTCTTCGAAACGGCCTGCGCCTTTTTCGTCGCCGCCACGCTCCGGCTCTTGGCCGCGGCCTTCACCGCGGCGGCCTTCGCCTTTTTCGTCGCCGTCGCGCTCCGGGCGGAGGACTTGGCCGCAGAGGACTTGGACTTCGCCGCGGCCTTGACCGCCTTGCCGGCGGCCGGGCGCTTGCGGCGCTGCTGTCGCTCAGCGGACGGGGCGCTTCGGGTGCGAGCGCTCTTCGAACGGCCACCGCTAGTCGACTTTTTACGCGCCGCCATCGTCAATACTCCACGGACGAGCCATGATACGCTCGTCTCAAGTTCTGCGCCAGCACGGGGGATGAAACGGCGCTGCCGCGGCTTTAGGCAGCCGCGCGCCACGCGCCTTCCGTGACAAAGGCGCGTATAGCACAATTCCACCGAAATTTCAAAGGACGAAATCTACCCTAACGATTCGTTTAACGGCTTTTCAAGGCCGCAGCGCCGCCACAGTTCAGGCATGAACGGCGCCTCAATCGCCATCTCCCGGCTCCGCCGAAAAGAAGTCCTTCAGCTTGTTCGCCCGTCCGTCGAACTCCTTGCCGTCAGCCGGCGGCTCGTGCTTGGTGGTGATGTTCGGCCATACTTTCGAGTACTGTGCATTCAGCGTCAACCACTCAGTCAACCCCGGCTCGGTATCCGGCTTGATGGCTTCGGCGGGGCATTCAGGCTCGCAAACACCACAGTCGATGCATTCATCCGGATGGATGACCAGCATGTTTGCTCCCTCGTAGAAGCAGTCGACCGGGCAAACCTCGACGCAATCCATGTACTTGCACTTGATGCAATTGTCGACGACGACGTAGGTCATTTTTCACGCCTTCTTGACCTGTCCTGAGACAGAATTTCGCTTACGACGACTTTGAACCGGCGCCAGAGCGTCGCGGCCGCCGATCAGTTCCGCTTCTTGCTCTCCGATTCCAGGATCGCGCGCAACTCCAGGAGCTTCGCGAAGGGCGAGTTGGGGTCGACCGCCGGCTTGCGCTCGCCGCCGCCGGCGGCGGGCGGGGTCCACCGCTTTCGCTCGTCTTGCGGGCGATGGCCCGGCTTCGGACCCCCGCTCCGGCCGCCGGGCTTCCGCCCATCCTTTGACCCGCGGGGACCGGCGGCAGGCGATTCCTGAACCGGACTTTCCGGCCCGGCCGGCCCGTCGCCGCCAGGCGCGCCGCTTGCCGGGACTTGAGCGGCGGCGGCAGGCTGGGGCGCGTGCCTGCCCTGCCCGGACGGCGGGCGTCGGAACTGGTGGGGGGGCCTGCGCCGGCCGGTTGGCTGCCGTCGCGCAAAACGCCACACAACGATCGGCGCGTCCGCAGTCGCCGGCGCCTCCGGGGGATGGGCTTCGGCGCCCGCGGCGTCGCCTTCCGCCGGCGGGTCGCCTTCCGGCCGTTCGGCCCCCTCCGGCGCCGGAGGGAGGCTCGAAAGGCCCACGGCGCCGGGCGCGTCGCCAACGGCGTCGGCGGCTTCCACCCCGTCGGGAGCGGCAGGACCGGCTTCCCCGGGCGGCGCTCCAGCAAGTGGCGGCCCAGGCGGGACGTCCGGAGACGGCGTCCCGGAAGCCGCCGCGTCGCCAGGCAGAGCCGCCGCGCCGTTCTCTCGGGGGCCCTCGGCGCGGGCCGCCTCGGTCTGCTCGCCCCCGGGCGCCGCATCGGCCGAATCGCCGTCGGCCGGCCCTTCGGCCTGATCCTCCGCTGAGGTCTCCTCGGCCGGATCGCCGCCGAACCCCTCATCGGCCGGATCGTCGAGCGACGATCCCTCAGCCAAAGCGACGGCGTCGCTGGCCGAAGCGTCCGCGCTCTCGGCCGGGGCGGCGTCGCTGGTCAATTCTGCGTGAGGCGCTGCGTCGCTCGGCTCGGGCGCCGGCGCGGCCGGGGCCGCCGGGGCCGGCCAGGCGACCTCGGCGCGGGGAACCGTCAGGCTTTCGAAGCCGAGCCCCTTGAGGATCGAGGAAAAGCCGTCGCCCGAACAGCCGGCGAGCGACGTCATCTGGTTCGTGACCTCGAACACCGAGGCCCCGGAATGGCCTCCCCCGACGAGCCTCAGCGTCGAGCCGGCGCGGATCATGTCGGCGAGACGTTCGACGATGTCGACCCGGACCACCCGGTCGCCGCAGGCGCGGAAGCCGCCGATGCGATAGGTTTCAGGGCCGATCGTCCCGTCGAGGGGGGCCGACGTGCGGCCCGAGGACGCGATCGGCATGAGCCCCTGCGCCGCCGCGGCCAGATGGTCGTTGTCCTTCCTCAGATGCCACAGTTGAAGGGCAAGCGCCCGGCAGGCGGGGCGGAGCGTCGAGGGCACGTAGAGATAATAAGAGCCGAACCGCACGCCCTGCTTTCGCAGAAGCGCGCGCGAATTCTGGTCGAGGCCGCGGACGACCGACTTGACAGGCTCGCGATCGAGCACGCCAAGGGCGTCGGCGATCCTCGTGGCCAGATCCTTCAGCGGCTGGGCGCCCTCCTGCATGAGACGCAGCGAGAACAGCGGCCCGAGCAGTCGCTGGACCGTCGCGCCGAGCCACAGATCGAGGCGGGTCGAAGCGATCGTCTGCGCCTCGGGAGACATGGCCTCGTCGGCGAGCAGGATCGTTCGCGGCTGCAGGAGATCGTCGCCCGCCGCAAGTTTGGCGACCGGGTCTCCGAGCCAGCGGATCGTTCCGTCGCTGCCGAGCGCGATGGAGGCGTCGACCGCCTGATGAAAGCGCGCCGCGCGCGCGTCGAGCTCGAGCCCGAGCGCCGCACGGAAACCTTCGTCGGACGATTCCTCGCCGGAGGATTCCTCCGTCGCTCCGACGAACTGGAAGCCATGCAGGCGGGAGAAGTCCCGCTCCGGCGGACGAGGGGGTTGAGACGCGTCGCCTTCGACGGCCGACGCCTCTCCGTCAATTTCCATAAAGCTCCGGCCTCACGTCGCGCATCGGGAATGACAGCCTTGAAGCTCGTCAAGGTCCGAGCGGCGCCCTCTTAGCCGACCGGCGCGCCTCTGCCAAGGCGCCGAAGGGTTGGGGAGCCGCTGATGGCGCCTCAGAGCCGGGTGATCAGGCTCGACGTGTCGAAGCGCCGGCCGCCCTCCCCCTGGATCTCGCCATAGAACTGGTCGACGAGGGCGGTCACGGGCAGCGAGGCGCCGTTCCGGCGGGCCTCCTCGAGGCAGATGGCGAGGTCCTTGCGCATCCAGTCGACCGCGAAGCCGTGGTCGAATTTTCTCGCGATCATGGTCTCGTGACGATGGTCCATCTGCCAGGACTGCGCCGCCCCCTTCGAGATCACCTCGACGACCGCCTTTGGATCGAGGCCGGCGCGCTCGGCGAAGCGGATGGCCTCGGAGAGCCCCTCGATGAGCCCGGCGAGGCAGATCTGGTTTACCATTTTGGTGAGTTGTCCCGCGCCCGCCGGTCCCATGAGGCGGCAGGCCTTGGCGTAAGCGTCGATGACCGGCTTGGCTGTCGCGAAGTCACCCTCCTCGCCGCCGCACATGGCGGTAAGCTGGCCGTTGACCGCGCCCGCCTGGCCGCCGGAGACCGGCGCGTCGACGAAGCCGAGACCCAGCGCCCTCGCCGCCGCGGCGAGTTCGCGCGCGACCGTCGCCGAGGCGGTCGTGTGGTCGACAAAGACCGCGCCGGCGCGCATGCCCGCGAACGCGCCGTGGTCGCCGAGGCAGACGGAGCGGAGGTCGTCGTCGTTGCCGACGCAGGCAAGGACGATGTCGCGACCCGCCGCGGCGTCGCGCGGCGTCCTGGCGCTGCGGCCGCCGTGCTCGGCGACCCATTTGTCGGCGACCGCGCCGGTCCGATTGTAGACGATCGTGTCGTGGCCGGCTTTCGCCAGATGGCCCGCCATGGGGAAGCCCATGACGCCGAGGCCAAGGAATGCGACGTTGCTCATCTTCGGACCTCAAAACGTTAAGGGGCGAACCGCTTGGGACTATGATCCCTGGCCGTGGGGCTTGGAAAGTAGAGCGGCCGCTTCAGTCGGCGAAGACCACCGTCTTGCCGTCGTTCAGGAGCACCCGGTCCTCGAGCACATTGGCGAGCGCCCGGGCGAGCACCCGCCGTTCGATGTCGCGCCCCTTGCGCACCAGAACCTCGGGCGTGTCGCGGTGGCTGATGCGCTCGACGTCCTGCTCGATGATCGGCCCCTCGTCGAGGTCGGAGGTGACGAAATGCGCCGTCGCGCCGATGAGCTTCACCCCGCGCGCGTGCGCCTGATGATAGGGCTTCGCCCCCTTGAAGCCCGGCAGGAACGAGTGGTGGATGTTGATGCAGCGGCCCCTGAGCTTGGCGGCGAAGCCGTCCGACAGGATCTGCATGTAGCGGGCGAGCACGACGAGGTCGGCGCCCGAGGCGCGGATGACCTCCCAGGCGTCGGCCTCGCGCTCCATCTTGGTGTCGCGCGTCACCGGCAGGTAATGGAAGGGGACGCCGTCGAAGTCGATGTGGGCGTATGTCTCGCGCGGATAGTTGGCGATGATCGCGACCGGCGCCATCGGCAGTTCGCCGCTCCGCCAGCGATAGAGAAGATCGGCGAGGCAATGGTCGAACCGCGACACCATCAGCGCCACCCGCTTCAGCGTGTTCGCCGGCCGCATCGACCAGGTCATGCCAAAGCTGTCGGCGAGCGCCCGGAAGGTCTCGCCGAAGCGCCCGACGTCGGCTTCCGCGCCGGCCGGATTGAATTCGACCCGCATGAAGAAGCTGCCGGTGATCGTGTCGTCGAACTGCTGGGCGTCGAGAATGTTGAAGCCGCCGTCGAACAGGGCGGCCGAGACCCGGGCGACGATCCCCGGCCGGTTGCGGCAGGAGAGGGTGAGGATGTGACGCTCGGGGGACATGCGGCTTCCCTTTCGGGTGGCCGCTCCGAGGACCGGCGGGCCATCCGGGAGGCCTTGCCTTGCCACGTCCAAGCCGGTTTCTCAACCTTTCAACGGCTTGCGGCGCCAATCGCAACCCGGCCGCGGCGGCGAAGGCTAGATCTTTATTAACAATATATAATTGTGAAATTAATCACTGTCCGAGAAAGAACCCGGATAAATCCAGATATATTATACTTCTCTTACCCGTGTTACAATTCCTCAAATCACTAGAAGCGGAGCGAAGGGCGAGACCCACCGAAACGCTCGACATTCGGAAAGCAAAATTTTACTCGAAAAGGCGAGCGTCTCGCGTAGAAAACATCTGGCGTGTCCGCCAGAGGAGCCGCATTGCCGCTGGCAGAGAGATCCTAGCTGGCGCGGCTCGCGATCATTCGTGCGGTCGGGCACGACGTTTTATTGATCTGCGTCGGTCGTTCGTGTAATGTGACGTGCGGCCAAACGGGCTCGAAAATTCAACCTCTTAGAAACGCCGGGAATCGCGACAGGCGGATTCTGCCTGTCGTCGATGGCTCTGCGTATTCGAAGAGAGGTTCACGATGTTCCGCATTCAGGCTCCCGTTGTCGTCGTCCCCACCCATGACGCCCGCGTGGCGCTCGGCCTCCGGCTCGAGGACGCCGGGCTTGCCGCCTACCGCGAGATCGCGGTCGCGGCGAAAGGGCTCGAGATCGCCCATCTGCAATTCGCCTATCGCAACCTGACGCTCGCCGTCTGTTCGCGGGTCCGGCGCGACGGGATCGCCGAGATCGAAATCGGTCTCGGCGACCCGCGTCTGCCGAAGTCCACCTTCACCTCCGCCGAGATGCGCGCAGCCGAAGCCGCCGGCCGTAGCCGGCTGGCTCGGGCGCGCTAAAGCGTCGGGGGCGGAGGCGCCGGCCGCGCCTCCGCCGCCGTCCGCGATCGTAACGATTTGATAAACGTTTCGACCGCAGCGTGACGCTTGCCGCACGCCAGTTCGAGTTCGACCCGGCGCGCCATGGGGCGCCGTTCGGACGACGAAACATTCAGGGCCTGAAGCGCCTGACGCAGGCTGGACCGCTTGGCCGGGCGCGGCCCGCACGCAAATCCTGGAACTCTGGCTACAAGGAATAGCCCTCATGCTGACCTTCAGTTTCGACGACGCCGCGACGAATCCCGAACAGGCCACCAGTTCGATCTGGCGGACGATCCGCGCCGGACGCGCGGCAGCCGGCCGGACGGACTTCGCCGGTTTCCTCATCGACTCCGACGCATCGGTGCGCGATCCGCTTGCGCGGGTGGCCGGAGACCCCACAGACGACATGACGGAGCAGCAGGCGGAACTCTTGGCGTTGCAGGCGATGGTCAGGGATCTGCGGCTTTCACGCGATGCCTGGCGCGCGCGCGCCGAGCGGGCGAGCGCCGCCGTCGCCGACGCCGCGCTCGCTGTCTTTGGGCGTTGCGGCCGAGGCTAACTCCCTCACCCAAAACTCGCCGCCGGCATGAGCGCAAGCGGCTCGGCGAGCGCCGGCGCAAACGCCATGCCCGCGAGGACGTCGCGGTCGAGGTCGGCGCCCGGCGCGATCTCGATCAGCGTCGGGCCGCGCTCGGTCAGGAGGAAGACGGCGCGCTCGGTGACGTAGAGAACCTCCTGGCCGCGCTTCAGGGCTTCGGCCCCTGAAAAAGTGATCTGGTCGACCTCGCGGACGAATTTCTTCAAGGCGCCTTGGCTCACGACCTCGAGCCGCCCAGCGCCGATCTTCAGCTTCGCCCCCTTGGCGTCGAACGTCCCGCAGAACACCACCTTGCGCGCGTTCTGGGCGATGTCGATGAAGCCGCCGGGCCCGACCGGCACGCCGCCAAGCTTCGAGGCGTTGACGTTGCCGGCCGCGTCGACCTGGCCGAAACCGAGGAAGGCGATGTCGAGGCCGCCGCCGGAATAAAAGTCGAACTGCGTGGGAGCGTCGATCATGGCGCTGGCGTTGCGCGAGAAGCCGAAGACGAGGCCCGTCAGGAGTTCGCCGCCGTAGACGCCGTGCTCGATGGTCTGGAGATAGCGCCCGGCCCGGACGTCTTCAGCGACGAGGGCCGCGACCGCGTCGGGGACGCCAAAGCCGAAATTGACCACCATGCCGTCCTGAAGCTCGGCCCTCGCGCGGCGCGCGATCGCCTGCCGCTCGTCGAGCGCGGGAACGTCCAGCACATGCGGCGGCAGCCGTGTCACGCCCGCCATCGCCGGGTCGTAGGCGATGTCGTAGGTCATGGTCTGGTCGGGCGCGACCACGATGGCGTCGACCCAGGCGCCCGGAATGGCGACGGAATGCGCCGGCAGCGCGCCTGCCCGCACACGCTCGCGCACCTCGACGATGACCTTGCCGCCGGAATTGTGGGCGGCGAGCGCGGCCGCCTGGATGTCGAGATTGGCCGCCTCCTCGGCGAGGCTGACATTGCCTTCGTCGTCGGCGAACGTGCCGCGCAGGAGCGCGACGTGGACGGGGAACGATTTATAGAAGAGGAACTCGTCGCCGCCGACCGTCATCACTTCGACCGGCGTCTCCTTCGCCGCCTCGTTCATGCGGCCCCCGTCGAGCCGCGGATCGACGAAGGTGCCGAGCCCGACATGCGACAGCAGCCCCGGCCGGCCGGCGCCGATCTCGCGATAGAGCTGCATCAAAACCCCGCCCGGCAGCACATAGGCCTCGATGCGGTTGGTCCGCGCCAGTTCCTGCATCTTCGGCGACCACACCCAGTGGCCGCCGGTCACCTTGCGGACCAGCCCCTCGTGGGCGAGGCAGTTGAGGCCGCGCGTCTTGCGGTCGCCGATCCCGAGCGAATGAACGAGCGCGAGATCGCGCGGGCGCCCTTGCGCCAGAAACCGCCGCTCGACCGCGGCGAAGAGGCTGGCCGCCTCGATCAGCCCCCCGCCGCCGCCGATCAGCGCCACCGTGTCGCCGTCGCGGAGGAGGCAAGCCGCCTCGTCCGCGCTCATGAACTGCGCCCGCGCCATCGTCAGGCCCCGATGTCGTAGAGCGAGGCGTCGCCGCGCAGGGCGGAGCGGGCGATGGTGAAGCGATGGATCTCGGAGGCGCCGTCGAAGATGCGGTAGATGCGCGCGTCGCGATAGTAGCGTTCGATCGGCAGATCCTTGCAGAATCCCATGCCGCCATAAATCTGCACCGCCCGGTCGACGACGCGCCCGAGCGTCTCGGCGGCGTTGACCTTGACCATGGCGATGAGATCGCGCGCGTCGCGGCCGGCGTCGAGATCGAAGGCGGCGCGATGCAGAAGCAGGCGGGCGCAATTGATCTCGACGATCGAAGTCGGCGATCATCTGCTGCACCATCTGAAACTCGCCGAGCGACTTGCCGAACTGCTTGCGCTCGCGGGCGTATGCGATGGTCTTTTCAAGCACCAGCGTCGCCTTGCCGATCGCCCGCGCCCCGACCTGCGCGAGGCGCACACGGCCCAACGTCGTCAGCGCGAGCCTGAGGCCGCCGCCCTCGGGGCCGAGGAGGGCGACCGCCTCGACCGGCGTCTCGTCGAAGAAAAGCTCGACGTGGCTCGTCCCGCGCAGACCCATCATCGGCTGGTCGCGGCCGATGGTGAAGCCGGGGAGACCCTTGTCGACGAGGAACATAGAAATGCCCCTGGCGCCGGCGGACGGGTCGGTCACGGCGGTGACGAGGAAGAAGTCCGACACCGCGCCGTCGCTGATGAAATGTTTGCTCCCGGTGATCCGCCAGCCGTTTCCGTCGCGACGCGCGCGCGTCTTGATGGCGGCGGCGTCGGAGCCCGCGCCGGGTTCGGTGATGGCGATCGAGCACACCCGCTCGCCGCGCACCGTCGGCTTCAGCCAGCGCTCGATCTGCGCGCCACGGCATTCGAGCAGCATCTCGTAGACGTTGCCGAAGGCGCGCCGGACGAGGATGTCGGTCGTGCGGCCGAACTGCTCCTCCGCCAGCATGTGGTCGACCGCCGAGAGCCCGCCGCCGCCAAATTTTTCCGGGATGTTCATCGCATAGAGGCCGAGCGCCTTCGCCTTTGCGTGGATCGCTTTCGCCGTCTCGGGCTCGAGAGCGCCCGTCGCCTCGACCGCGTCCTCGAGCGGGGCGAGTTCTTCGGCGATGAACGAACGCACGGTGTCGACGAGCATGCGCTGTTCGTCGTTGAGGGCGAAATCCAAGATGGGGTCTCCTCGAGGGGCAGATGCAAGGGCGCGGGCGCCGACTGCCCGCATTCGTTCATCCGGGCCCCGATCGTCAATTGCCCTTGGACGATTTCGGTGGGAAGACCCGGCTACGCCCGCCCACCGCAGGGACAGCGAACGGGCCACTGATTTCAACGGTCAAGACGACCAGTTGAAGGCGTGTACACAATTGTGTATTATCTGGCCTTGGAACTTTGAATGGATGAGCTGCAATTCGAGTGGGACGACGACAAGGCGGCGCTGAACATCGCGAAGCACGGCGTCTCGTTTCTTACTGCGGCGGAGATTTTCGCCAACGAGATCATTGAGAGGATCGATGATCGCGAGGACTATGGCGAGCTGCGATTCATGGCCCTTGGCCGAGTCGACATGAGATTTACCGCGTGGCTTACACGTGGCGTGGCGAGAACGTCATCCGGATCGCAGAAGGCGAGCAAATATGAGCGAGAAACCTACTACCGTGAGATATTCACTTGACGAGATCAAAGCCAGGAGAGCGCGCGGCGAGGATCAAACGCGCCCCGATGCGCCCGAGGCGGAATCGCTGGGCGAGGATTTTTGGAAAAAGGCTCGCGTCGTCATGCCGCGCGGCAAGACTTCGGTGCATTTGCGTCTCGATGCGGACGTCGTCGATTGGTTCAAGGCGCAGGGTAGAGGTCATCTAACGCGGATGAACGCCGTATTGCGCGCCTACGTTGACGCTCATCAACGCTCCCCTGGTTCGTGAGCGCCGCGAACTCGCCGAGTGTTCGACGCTATCCCTTCACCCGCCCGAGCAGCGCCTCGACCGACGGCAGCATCTCCTTCACGATCACTTCGACGCCCGCCGGCGTCGGATGGAGCCCGTCGGGCTGGTTGAGCTTCGGATCGTCCGCCACCCCCTCGAGGAAGAAGGGGTAGAGAATCGCGCCATACTGGTTCGCCAGCGCCGGGTAGACCGCGTCGAACGCTCCGTCGTAGTCGGCCCCGAGATTGGGGGCGGCGCGCATGCCGGCGATCAGGATCGGCAGATGCGCCGCCTTCGCCTTGTCGAGGATGGCGGCAAGCGCCGCTTTCATCGCCGGCGGCGGCAGGCCGCGCAGCATGTCGTTGGCGCCGAGCTCGACGATGATGGCGTCCGCGTCGGGGGGAACCGCCCAATCGTGGCGGGCGAGGCCGTCGGCTGCGGCGGAGGCCCGCCTTTCGCCGGCAGCGACCGTTCCCTACCGACCTGAAAGACCCTTGGACCGATGTAAGTCTCAGGGCTTGCCCCGGCGCGCCTCATGCCGAAAGATCGCCGCAGGGAGGCCCGGTCTGAGGATCCGCCGCAGGAGACCAGCTTGAGCGCAGACCTTTCGCCGTCTGCCGCGCCGACCGAACCCGCTCCCTCGCGATGGGGCGCGTTCAGCTCTCTCGCCTTCACCGTCATATGGTCCGCGAGCGTCTTGTCGAACATCGGGACCGCGATGTTCGACACCGCGTCCGGTTGGCTCATCACCAGCCTCGACGCCAGTCCGACGACCGTGTCCCTGGTTCAGGTCGCCGTCAGCTTTCCGCTGTTTCTTTTCACTCTGCCGGCCGGCGCGCTTGCGGACGTCATTGATTCCAGGCGGCTGCTGATCGCGGTGGAACTCGCAATTCTGGCGATCTCGGTGATCTTCGCCGGCCTCGTGTCGCTCAGCCTCGCGACGCCGGCGCTCCTTCTGGCGACGACCTTCCTGCTCGGCATTGGCGGGGCGCTGACCTCGCCGGCCTGGGCGGCGACGACGCCGCTCCTCGTGACCAAGCGGGATCTCGACAGCGCGACGGCGCTCAACGGCGTCAGTTTCAATGTCGGGCGCGCCGCCGGGCCGGCGCTCGGAGGACTGGTCCTGGGCGCCGCGGGCGTCGCGGTTCCGTTCTGGATCTTCGCGGCCAGCAACGTCGTGATCATCGCGGCGCTGATCTGGTGGCCAAAGCCCCGAAGCGCTTCCGAGATCCTGCCTGCCGAGCGTCTCGTCAGCGCGGTCCGGGCCGGCGTCCGGCATGCCGTCAACAACGAATGGCTGCGCGCGACGCTCATGCGCGTGCTCGCCTTCTTTCCCTTCGCGAGCGCCTTCATGGCGCTCCTGCCGCTGCTGGCCAGGGATCAGATATCGGGGGGCCCGCAAACCTACGGCGTTCTTCTCGGCGCGATCGGTGTCGGCGCGGTCGGCGGCTCGCTGCTGCTGCGCTGGCTGAAGGACGAACTCGATCCGGACCGTCTCGTTGCGGCGGGTTCCGTCGCCGCCGCAATCGCGCTCGTTCTCTTCGGGCTCGCGCGGGAATCGATTGTCGCGATCCTTGCGTGCCTCCTCGGCGGGGCAGCGTGGACGCTCGTGCTGACGAAGCTCTACGTTTCGGCGCAGGTGGCGCTGCCCGACTGGGCCCGTGGACGGGGTCTGGCCGTGTTCCTCACCTTCATCTTCGGCGCGACCACGATCGGCAGCACGATCTGGGGGAAGCTCTCCGCCATGCAGGGAATGCCGACCGCCTATTTCGTAGCCGCGTCGTGTCTCATCCTCGCCGTGCCGCTGACATGGCGATGGAAGCTTCAGACCGGCGTCGGAATCGATTTTTCCCCTGCGTCGCACTGGCGGGCGCCGGCGATCCCGCGGAACATTGGCAACGACCGTGGGCCGGTCCTCGCGGTGGTGGAATATCAGGTTGAAGCCGCCCAACGCCAGGAATTCCTCGAGGCGGTCGACGAACTGGGTCATGCGCGAAGACGCGATGGCGCCTACGGATGGGGTCTCTATGAAGACGTCGCCAGCGAAGGACGCTTCGTCGAGACGTTCAGCGTCGAAACCTGGCTCGAATTCATGCATCTGCGAGAGCGGGTGAGCAACGCCGACGAAACGATCACCAACCGGGTTCGTCACCTGCTGGCGGAGGCGCCGCGGGTCACGCTTTCCGTCTCCCCGGCGCGGCCGCACCGGCATTGGAGGAGCAACCGGACCGAGTCTGGCCAGGACTCGCGCCCCTGATTGGCCGGGGTCGAGATCTCCGCGTGCGCTTGACTTTTGTTCTCGAGGGCAACGGCCGGGCCGATCCTCGGTCCACTTTTGCTTCGGTCGTCTTCTTGCCAGCGACTGCGTCTCGCCTATCCCTTCACCCGCCCCAGCAGCGCCTCGACCGACGGCAGGATCTCGCGCACGATCACTTCTACGCCGGCGGGCGTCGGGTGCAGCCCGTCGGGCTGGTTGAGCTTCGGGTCGCCCGCAACACGATCGAGGAAGAACGGATAGAGGATCGCGCCATACTGGCTGGCGAGCGCCGGGTAGATCGCGTCGAATTCCCCGTCGTATTCGGCCCCGAGATTGGGGGCGGCGCGCATGCCGGCGAGCAGGATCGGCAGATTGGCGCCCTTCGCCTTGTCGAGGATGGCGGCGAGCGTCGCTTTCGTCTGTGGCGGCGGCAGGCCGCGCAGCATGTCGTTCGCCCCGAATTCGACGATGAGCGCGTCGGCGTCGGAGGGGACCGCCCAGTCGTAGCGCGCGAGGCCGTCGGCCGCCGTGTCGCCCGAGACGCCGGCGTTGACGATGGTGACATCGAAGCCCTTTTCGCGCAGCGCCGCCTCGAGTTGATCCGGGAAGGCCTTGCCGGCGGGAACGCCGAGGCCGGCGGTCAGGCTGTCGCCGAGCGCCACGACCTTGAGCTTGCGGGCCGAGGCGGGGACGGCGAGGGCGAGCGCGAGGATCGCCGCCAGGCAGACGAGGGCGAGCGAGCGCCTCCTCGCAGCGCTCCCCTTCTCCACGAAGTGGGGAAGGTGTCGCCAAAGGCGACGGATGGGGTGTGGAAAGCAGAGCGCCTCAGGCGTCAAGTTCCGGAGGACGTTCGTGCAAGCCGTCTCGCCTCGGCGAAGCGGGCTGCACCCCATCCGTCGGCCTTCGGCCGCCACCTTCCCCAGCAAAGCTTGAGAAGGGGCCAACTGGACGCGCCTCCGCCCAACCCCATATGAGGGCGGGCTCGGCTTCAGGATTTCCGACACGATGAACCTTCCCGCAGTCGCCATGCGCGGCGTCGATCTCAGCCTCGGCCGCGGCGCCGCCCGGGTGCATATCCTACGCGACGTCTCCCTCACAATCGCGCGCGGCGAGGCGGTCGGGATCGTCGGGCCGTCGGGCTCCGGCAAGTCCACGCTGCTCATGATCATGGCCGGGCTCGAACGGCCGGACCGCGGCGAGGTCGCGGTCGACGGAACGGCGCTCGAGACGCTCGGCGAAGACGCGCTGGCGCGGTTCAGGGGAGCGCGCATCGGCATCGTCTTCCAGTCCTTCCATCTCATTCCGACCATGACCGCGCTCGAGAATGTCGCAGCGCCGCTCGAACTGGCCGGCGCTCCCGACGCCTTCGCTCGCGCCCGGGCCGAACTCGCGCAGGTGGGCCTCGCCGACCGGCTCGCCCACTATCCCGCCCAGCTTTCCGGCGGCGAGCAGCAGCGCGTGGCGCTCGCTCGCGCCCTCATCGCCAACCCCTCGCTGCTCATCGCCGACGAGCCGACCGGCAACCTCGACGAGGCGACCGGGCGGGCGATCATGGACCTCCTCTTCGAACTGCCGTCGCGCCGCGGCGCGACGCTGGCGCTCGTGACCCACGATGCGGCGCTCGCCCGCCGCTGCGACCGGATCGTTCGCATGCGCTCAGGCGGCGTCGAGGCGGAGCCGCGGGTCGACGCATGAACATGGCCCTCGCCCCGCCGCGCGCGAGGCGCCATGCGCCGACCCTGCGCTTCGCGTTGCGCGACCTGCGCGGGGGCCTGTCTGGCTTGCGAATCTTCCTCGCCTGCATCGCGCTCGGCGTCATGGCGATCGTCGGCGTCGAGAGCCTCGCGCACGCGCTCGAGAACGGGCTCGCCCGCCAGGGCCGCGTCATTCTCGGCGGCGACGCCTCCTTCGCCCTCATCCACCGGCCGCTCGCGCCGGACGAGCAGGCGTTTCTCGAAGGCTACGGCCGCCTCTCGACCATCGCGACCTTACGGGCGATGGCGCGCGCCGGCGGCGGCGACGCGGCGCTGGTCGAGGTCAAGGCGGTCGAGCCGTCCTGGCCGTCGATCGGGGCTGCGGAATTCGCGCCTCCGATGCCCCCCGGCGCGGCGCTCGCCGAGGCCGACGGCGCGTTCGGCGCGGCGGTCGACGAATCGCTCCTCGCCCGTCTCGCCCTCAAGGTCGGCGACCGGTTCAGGCTCGGCGAGGCCGATCTCGTGGTGCGAACGGCGCTGAAGTCCGAGCCCGACCGGCTGGCGCTCGGGATCGGCCTGGGCCCCCGCGTCCTCATCTCGATGGCGGCGCTCGATGCGACGAAGCTCGTCCAGCCCGGATCGCTCGTCCGCTGGACGACGCGGGTCGTGATGGACGGCGCCCATGGGCCCGCCGATGGCGCCGCCGTCGCGCGGCTGATCGAGGAGGCGAACCGCGCCTTTCCCGAGGCCGGCTGGGAGACGCGCTCGCGCCTTGCCGTCTCGCCCGACTTCAGCCGCGACCTCGACCGCTTCGCCGAATTTTTGACGCTGGCCGGCCTCCTCTCGCTCGTCGTCGGGGGCGTCGGCGTCGCCAACGCGGCGCAGGGTTTCGTCGAGCGGAAGCGCGCGACGCTCGCGATTCTGAAGGCGATCGGCGCGACGGGAACGAGCGTCGTGGCGCTGGCGCTGGTCGAGTTCCTCGCGGTCGCGCTTCTAGGCGCGCTCATCGGCGCGACGCTCGGCGCGGCGATCCCGTTCCTGATCGACGCGCTTTTTTCGGACCTCATCCCGATCCCCCTCGCCCCCACGGTCGACTGGGGCGTGGCGGCGCTCGGCCTCGCCTATGGCCTCCTGACGGCGCTCGCCTTCGCCTTGCCGCCGCTCGCCCGCGCCCACGACCTGCCGGTGACGACCCTCATCCGCGACCTCGCCGAAGAGCGCCAGGGCTGGCCGCGGCTCCGCTACCTCGCAGTCGCTTGCCTCGCCGCCGCCGCCCTGATCGGGCTTGCGGTCGTGACCAGCCCGCAGCGCACGATCGCGCTCGGCGTCGCCGCCGCCACCCTCGCCGCCTTCGTCGTCCTGCGGCTCGTCGCGTTCGCCATCACGGGCCTCGCGCGCCGTATCCCCGCCGCGCGGCCGGTCGAACTTCGTATGGCGCTCTCCGCCATCCATCGGCCGGGCTCGCTCACCCCCTCGGTCGTGCTGTCGCTCGGCCTCGGCCTCGCGGCGCTCGTGGCGCTGAGTCTCATCGACTTCAACATGCGGACTGAGCTCATGGAGACCCTGCCGGGGGTGACGCCGAGCTTCTTCTTCCTCGACCTCAGAAGCGCGGAAGCGCCCGGGTTCGTCGATTTCCTCAAGCGCGAGGCGCCGGGCGTCAAGATCAGCGAGACGCCGATGATGCGCGGCCGCTTCGTCAGGATCGCCGGGACCCTCGCGGCGGACGTGAGGGCGAGCGATAAGGCCGCCTGGGCGCTCGAAGGCGACCGCGGCGTCACCTTCGCGGCCAGCGTGCCGGAAGGCTCCGAGGTGGTGAGCGGCGCGTGGTGGCCGGCCGATTATGCGGGGCCGCCGCTCGTCTCGATGGAGAAGGATGTGGCCGAGGGCCTCGGCCTCAAGCTCGGCGACGCCGTCACCGTCAACGTGCTCGGCCGCGACATCACGGCGACGGTCGCGAATTTGCGCAAGGTGAATTGGCGGAGCTATTCGATCAACTTCGTCCTCGTCTATTCGCCGAACACTTTCAAAGGCGCGCCGTTCAGCGAGCTTGTCTCGGCGGCGCTGCCGGAGGGCGGGCCGGAGAAGGAGGTCGCGCTGTTGCGCGACGCGGCGCACGACTTCCCGAACGTCGTCAGCGTTCGCGTCCGCGACGCGCTCGACACGATCGAGGGACTGGTCACGAAGCTGGCGCTGGCGATCCGGGCGGCGACCGGAGTCGCGCTGATCACATCGGCGCTCGTGCTCGCGGGCGCGCTCGCCGCCAACCGCCGCGCCCGTCTCGCCGACGCGACGGTTTTGAAGATCCTCGGCGCGACGCGCCGGCGCCTCAGCCTCATGTTCCTGATCGAATACGGCGTGCTTGGAACAGTGACGGCGGCCTTCGCGGTTCTCGCCGGCACGCTGATCGCCTGGCTGGTCGTGAGCCGGATCATGCTGGCGGACTTCGGCTTCGACTGGATGTCGGCGCTCGCCGCGGCGCTCGGCGGCCTCGTCTTCACCGTGCTTGTGGGCATGGCCGGCGCCTGGCGGATCCTCGGGCAGAAGCCTGCGGCGTACCTCAGGGAGTTGTGATAGCTTCGGGGGCTGGCGGTTGACGGGCCTGTGGACGCGATCGCCGATCGCGTCCGCCCGGTCAACGACCGCGGTGGACCCTGTAGACGCGATCGCCGATCGCGTCGCCGCGGTCGACGACCGCGGCTACAAGATTCGGGAGTCCGCCACGGTCGACGACCGCGGCTACAATAGTCGGGAGTCCGCCACGGTCGACGACCGCGGCTACAAGATTCGGGAGCGAAACGAATGGCCCTGACCCAGTCCTACGTCCATGGGGCGAGCGAGACGCCGCTCCTTGGCGAGACGATCGGGACGCTCATCCGCCGCGTGACGGCGGAGGGGCCGGAGCGAATCGCCCAGGTCACCCGCCATCAGAATGTGCGCTGGACCTACGGCGACCTTCTCCGTCTCTCCGAGGATCTCGCCGTGGGCTTGCGCCAGCTCGGCCTCAAGCCTGGCGAGCGGATCGGCATCTGGGCCGCCAATTGCTCGGAATGGGTGCTCGCCCAGTTCGGCACGGCGATGGCGGGGCTGATCCTGGTCAACATCAACCCGGCCTACCGGGTGCACGAATTCGAATATGCGGTCAGGAAATCGGGCTGCCGGGCGCTGATCCTCTCGCCCGGCCACAAGGCGAACGACTATTTCGCTTCGCTCCGCGCCGTCGTCCCCGAGATCGACGCGGCGGCGCCCGGCAAGCTGCGCGCGGCGAGATTGCCGAAGCTCGAAATGGTCATCCGCCTCGGCGTCGAGAAAACGCCGGGCATGCTGAATTTCGCCGATGTCACCGAGCCTGCGGGCGCCGCCGAGCGCGCCGCTCTGGCGGACTTCGAAAAGACGCTCCAGTTCGACGACCCGATCAACATCCAGTTCACGTCCGGCACGACCGGCGCCCCGAAAGGCGCGACGCTGACGCATCACAATATCGTCAACAACGGCTATTTCATCGGCGAGGCGATGCGGCTCACGCCCGAGGACAGGCTCTGCATCCCCGTCCCCTACTACCATTGCTTCGGCATGGTGCTCGGCAACCTCGCCTGCGTCACGCATGGGAGCGCCATGGTGAGCCCCTCCGAGGGGTTCGACCCGCTCGCCGCCCTCGAGGCGGTCGAAGCCGAGCGATGCACCGGCCTGCACGGCGTGCCGACCATGTTCATCGCCATGCTGGAGCACCCGGAGTTCGGCCGCTTCGACCTCAAGACGCTCCGAACCGGCATTATGGCCGGTTCGCCCTGCCCGGTCGAAGTGATGCGCCGCGTGGTCGACAAGATGCATATGGACGAAGTGACGATCGCCTACGGCATGACGGAAACGAGCCCGGTCAGCTTCCAGAGCGCCTACAACGACCCGATCGAGCGGCGCGTCTCGACGGTCGGGCGGATCCAGCCGCATCTCGAGGTCAAGATCGTCGACCAGGACGGGCGCATCGTCGCGCCGGGGACCCCAGGCGAACTCCTGACCCGCGGCTACAGCGTCATGCGCGGCTACTGGGACGACCCGGAGAACACGGTGAAGGCCCTCGACGAGGCGCGCTACATGCACACCGGCGACCTCGCGACCATCGACGCCGAGGGCTTTTGCAACATTGTCGGGCGCCTGAAGGACATGGTGATCCGCGGCGGCGAGAACATCTATCCGCGCGAGATCGAGGAATTTCTCTATAGCCACCCGGCCATCGCCGACGTCCAGGCCTTCGGCCTGCCCGACCACAGATACGGCGAGGAGCTTTGCGTCTGGATCCGCCGCCGCGAGGGGGCGAGCCTCAACGAACAGGAGGTGATCGCCTTCTGCAAGGCCTCGATCGCCCATTACAAGGTCCCGCGCTACGTCCGCTTCGTCGACGCCTTCCCGATGACGGTCACCGGCAAGGCGCAGAAGTTTCTGATGCGCAAGGCGATGATGGACGACCTGTCGCTGACCGAGGAGAAGACGGCCTGAGCGCCGGTAGCGTTCGCCATTCAGGCCGACTTCGTCGTCAGCGCGCGCAACTCGATCAGGAGCGCGGGCACGTCGTCCCGTATGATTGACCACAGGACGTCATCGTCGAGGCCGAGGTAGCCGTGGATCAGGCGATTGCGCGTCGCGATGAGAAGCCGCCAGGGGATTTGGGGGTGCTTCGCCCGAATCGAGGCGGGCACATGCGTCGCGGCTTCGCCAATGAGTTCGAGGTTTCTTAAGGTCGCATCGTAATTCACGCCGCTCGCCGTGAAGGCGGCCTTGTCGAATTTGCTGGCGTAGGCGAGAACCTTTTCAGCGAAGCCAATCATATCGCCGATGTAGAACCGCCACGCGCGGCCATCATCGTCAGACAACGACGGCGTCTTTCTCGATGAACGGCCGCAGTTCCGGACGCAACGCCTTCTCGGTCACCAAATCGACGGGACGCCCGAGCAAGTCCTCCAGATAGAACTGCACGCCGAAATAGCGCTGCGACGTAGCCGGCCCGTCAAAGGCGACGAGCACATCGACGTCGCTGTCGTCGCGCGCCGCCCCGCGGGCGGTCGAGCCGAAAAGCGCGAGCCGCGTCACGCCATACCGGCCGAGCAGCGTCGGCTTGCTCTCTATCAGAAGCTTCAGCGCTTGGGATCGGTCCATGACCTCCGACCACCTATGTGGGCCTGACGGCATAGTCTCACGGGCCTCCCTCGACCCGTCAAGGCCCGCGGGCGGCCCGCCCCGGACGTTCCGCCGCAACGAGACAAAACGCGGATAGGCGGCCCCTTCCATCTTTCTTAACGAATTCGCCGAACCTTGGGGAAGTGGCGACGAAGCCGGAACACCGCGCGCGGCAGCGTCGTTTCCAAGACCGGGTCCCGGGCTTGCCGCCGGGCCGCCGAAGGGCGGTCGCCGCCAAAAGGCTGCAATTCTCGGTTTGGGTCAGCGTCGCCTGGCGAGGTTTCGTGAGGCGAGAATCGCGGGACTTGGCCGTTCCCTTGGCAATTGAGGGCGGCGCGCTTAAATGGTGGGGACTCCACGGCGTTGGGGCGCGGCTTGACCGTGCTTCGCCGACCGGCACGGGACGACGATGAACGCAAATTACCGGAATTTCGCCCTCTGGGTGATCATCTTCCTGCTCGTTCTGGCTCTGGTCACGCTCTTTCAGAGCCCCGGCCAGAAGGCGCCGTCGAGCGAGATCACCTTCAGCCAGCTCCTCACCGACGTCGACGCGGGCAATATCCGCGACGTCACGATCGCTGGACCCGAGATCAGCGGCCACATGAAGGACGGCCGCACCTTCCAGACCTACGCCCCGAACGACCCCTCGCTCGTCCAGACGCTCTTCAAGAAGGACGTGGCGATCACCGCCAAGCCTCCGTCCGACGGCAACAACTGGGTGTTGACGATCGTCTCGAGCGTCCTGCCCGTCCTGCTCTTCCTGGGCCTCTGGATTTACATGACCCGCCAGATGCAGGGCGGGGCCGGCAAGGCGATGGGCTTCGGCAAGTCGAAGGCGAAGCTCCTGACCGAGGCGCAAGGGCGGG
Organism: uncultured Alphaproteobacteria bacterium; assembly: GCA_963829505.1. GTDB lineage: Bacteria > Pseudomonadota > Alphaproteobacteria > Rhizobiales > Beijerinckiaceae > Roseiarcus. The sequence goes on along the minus strand of CAWHIL010000001.1, from coordinate 1,931,909 downwards.
TGACGTTCGAGGACGTCGCCGGCGTCGACGAGGCCAAGGAGGACCTGCAGGAGATCGTCGAGTTCCTCCGCGATCCGCAGAAGTTCCAGAAGCTCGGCGGCCGCATCCCGCGCGGCGTGCTCCTCGTCGGCCCCCCCGGCACCGGCAAGACCTTGACCGCGCGCGCCGTCGCCGGCGAGGCCAACGTCCCCTTCTTCACCATTTCCGGCTCCGACTTCGTCGAGATGTTCGTCGGCGTCGGCGCGAGCCGCGTCCGCGACATGTTCGAGCAGGCGAAGAAGAACGCCCCCTGCATCATCTTCATCGACGAGATCGACGCAGTCGGCCGTCACCGCGGCGCGGGCCTCGGCGGCGGCAACGACGAACGCGAGCAGACCTTGAACCAGCTCCTCGTCGAGATGGACGGCTTCGAGCAGAACGAAGGCATCATCATCATCGCGGCGACCAACCGTCCCGACGTGCTCGACCCGGCCCTCCTCAGGCCCGGCCGCTTCGACCGCCAGATCGTCATCTCGAACCCCGATTTCATCGGCCGCGAGAAGATCCTGAAAGTGCATGTGCGCAAGGTTCCGCTCGCCCCCGACGTCGACCTCAAGGTCGTGTCGCGCGGCACGCCCGGCTTCTCCGGGGCGGACCTCATGAACCTCGTCAACGAGGCGGCGCTGCTCGCCGCGCGCCGCGGCAAGCGGGTCGTCACCCGGCAGGAATTCGAGGATTCGCGCGACAAGATCATGATGGGCGCCGAGCGGCGCACCCTCATCATGACGGAAGAGGAAAAGCGCCTCACCGCCTATCACGAGGCGGGCCATGCGCTCGTCTCGCTGTCGATGCCGGCCTCGACGCCGATCCACAAGGCGACGATCATCCCGCGCGGCCGCGCGCTCGGCATGGTCCAGTCGCTGCCCGAGCGCGATCAGATCTCGCAGAGCTTCGAGCAGCTCATCGCGATGCTCGCCATGGCGATGGGCGGCCGGGTGGCCGAGGAGCTCGTCTTCGGCAAGGACAAGGTGACGTCGGGCGCGGCCGGCGACATCCAGCAGGTGACGAAGATCGCCCGCGCGATGGTCACGCGGCTCGGCTTCTCCGACAAGCTCGGCGCCGTCATGTACGGCGAGAACCAGGACGAGGTCTTCCTCGGCTACTCGCTCGGGCGCCAGCAGAACATCTCCGAAGCGACCGCCGAGACGATCGACCAGGAGGTCCGGCGCCTCGTGCAGGAGGCCCATGACACGGCGACCCGGATTCTCACCGAACGGCGCGCCGACCTCGAGTCGCTCGCCTCCGGGCTCATGGAGTTCGAGACGCTGACCGGCGAGGAGATGGTCCATCTCCTGCAGGGCGTGCGTCCGGTGCGCGAATCCGCCGCCGACCGCGAGCCGCCGCCCCCGCCGCGCGCCGCCGTGCCCTCGACCGGCAAGCCCCGGCCGCTCGGCCCCGAGCCGGGCGGGCTCGAGCCCCAGCCGCAGACCTGATTGCTCTTCCCCCTCCGGGGGAAGAGCCTGTGGCCGGGCTCCGACCCGGCCATGGCGCCGAAGGCGACGGATGAGGGCGCGCGTCAGCCCCCAAAAGCCTTCGCGATCGCGAGGCCGATGCCGACGCCTGCGAGCGCGGCGCCGACGCCGATCGCCACCGTCTCGAGAATCGTCGTTCCGACCGGCCGCCCGCCGATCCGCGCCCGTCCGATCCCGAGTGCGATGAGCAGAAGAAGCGTCACCGCCGCCGAGACGACTCGCGCCTCGTGCACCGGCCAGAAGACGAACGGCAGGGTCGGAATGGCGGCGGCGAAGAAGTCGGCGAGCAGCATCCAGAGCGATTGCGTCAGCGGACCTTGCGCGTCTTGAGGCTCGGGCGCCTCGAGCGCGAGGGCGACGCCCTTCAGACTTGCCGCATCCGCCGTGAGCGCGCCGGCGATGGCCGAAATCTTCTCTGGCGCCACTCCAGCGGCCTCGAGGCGGCCGGCCACGCGGGCAAGGACGGCGGGCGGGTCCCTTCGCACTTCCGCCTCGAGCGCCTTCGCCGCGCGGCGCGCCGCGTCGCGCGCCGTCTCCACGTCGAGATAGGTCCCCGCCATCATCGAGACCGCCGCCGCCGCCGCCCCCGAAGCGCCGGCGATGAGCACGGTCGCCTTGTCGGAGGTGGTGGCCGCGACGCCGAACACGAGCCCGAAGATCGAGACCGTGCCGTCCTCCATGCCGAAGACGACGTCGCCGGCCGACGCGAGGAACGATCGCTTCAGCCGCGCAAACCCGGATTCCTGAACCATGGCCCCACCCTCGCCGCGGGCGCCCGCGGGCGGCGCTTTATCTCCTAAAGGGATTTAAGACTTCGCCGCCACGACGACCGATCCCGCCGCGCCCTCGCGGAGCTGGCGGACGATTGCCCGAGCCACGTCGGCTGCCGGAATGCCTCCCGCCGGGTCCCGCCCCATCGCCGTCAGCGTCTCGGCGACCCAGCCGGGCGAGACGGCGTTGACGCGGACCGGCAACTTCTCGACCGCGGTCGCGCGGACGAAGGCCTCGACCGCGGCGTTCACCGTCGTGATCATCGCCCCGCCCGGCATGGGAAATTGCGCGAGGATGCCGGTCGTCAGGGTCACCGCGCCGCCGGGCTTGATCGACTTCGCGCCGTAACGCGCCACGTTGACCTGCCCCATGAGCTTGTTGGCGAGGCAGAAGTCCCAGTCCGCGTCGGTCTCATCGCTCCACGGCTTGAAGCGGGCCGCGCCGCCCGTGCAGACGATCCCGTCGAGCTCGCCGACGCGGGCGAACAGGGCTTGCAGCGATTTCACGTCCGAAATGTCCACGGGCTCGTCGGAACCGCGGGACGCGCGGATGCAATTCTCCGCGCCGAGCGCCGTCACGACCGCCCCGCCGATGAGGCCCGCCGCACCGATGACCAGAATCTTGCCCATTGTACGCTCCTTCGTGCAGGTCGGCCGCCGCCCGCTTCCCGAAACTCTAGTCTCCTCCGTCGCGGCCCGGCAATCGCGCCTCCCCATCGCGAGATCGGCTGAGCACCGAGATTTCGGTTGCTCTGATCGTCTAAACCGATCATGGAAGCGGCATGAGGACCCTTCCCACGCTCCGCCAGCTCCGCTTTATGGTCGCGGTCGCCGACCGCCGCCACTTCGGACAGGCAGCGGAGGCCTGCCTCGTCAGCCAGTCGACCTTGAGCGCGGCGATCCAGGAGCTCGAGGAAACGCTCGGCGTCCTCCTCTTCGACCGCACCCGTCGGTCGGTCGCCCCGACAGGCATCGGCCTCGAGATCGCCGAGCGGGCGCGCGGCATCCTCCGGGAGGCCGAGGATCTCGTCGACGCCGCGATCGCCGCGCAGGCGCCGCTCACCGGCCCCTTGAGGCTTGGCGTCATCCCGACCATCGGGCCTTTCCTTCTGCCGCGCATCCTGCCGCGCCTGCGCGAGGCGGCCCCCGATCTGAAGCTCTATCTGCGCGAGGAGCAGACGGCCCAGCTTCTCTACAGGCTAGAGGCGGGCCAGCTCGACGCCGCCGTCCTCGCGCTGCCCGTGCCGCTCGACGACGCCGAGAGCGACGACATCGGCCTCGATCCATTCTGGGTCGTGTGCCCGCCGGGCCATCGCCTCGCTTCGCTGAAGGAAGTGCGGCCGGACGACATGGCGAGCGAGGACCTGCTCCTGCTCGAGGACGGCCATTGCATGCGCGAGCACGCGCTCGCGGCCTGCGCGCTCGAAGGCGCGCGGCGCAACGCGGCGCTTCAGGGAACGAGCCTCCACACGCTCGTCCAGATGGCGGCCGGCGGCCTCGGCGTGACCCTCGTCCCGCAGATGGCGATCGCCTCGGGGCTGATCGGGGGGCTCGGCCTCGCCGCCGTACCGCTTGCGGGCGATCGCCCGTTCCGGTGCATCGCGCTGGTGTGGCGGAAGACCTCCGGCCGCAAGGAGACGTTCCGCCGCCTCGCCGAGATCATGCGGGCCGCGGCTTCACAGCAGGCCGCAACGGCCGCCGCGGTCGCGGCGACCTGATCCCTATTTTTGACAACGCCGGACACCCCCCTTACCTGAGGCTCAAGGTCGGCCCTTTCCGAGGAGTTTCGCGCGATGGCGCTGCGTTATCTCGATATGGAGGCGCTCGGCGCCGCGTCAGTCGCCAAGGACCCGTTCGAGTTCCTTGTCGTACCGGGTTTCGTGCGGGCGGAGGTCCAGGCCGACGTCAATCGCGACTATCCGAAGATCTCCGAGAGCGGCAGCTTCCCGGCGGGGCAGCTCGCCTTCGGGTCGTACTTCGGCGAACTCCTCGAGGAGATGGCGAGCGACCCCTTCCGCGAGGCGTTCGCGGGCAAGTTCGGTGTCGATCTGACGGGCCGCCCCCATACGGTGACGGTGCGCGGGCTGTGCAGTCCGCGCGACGGGCGCATCCACACCGACACAAAATCGAAGATCCTGACGCTTCTCATCTACATGAACCCGTCTTGGGAGCATTCCGGCGGCCGCCTCAGGCTCCTGCGCTCCGCCGACAGCCTCGACGACATGATCATGGAGGTCCCGCCGGACGCCGGCACGCTCATCGCCTTCAAGCGAAGCGACAATTCCTGGCATGGGCACAAGCCCTATTCCGGCGAGCGGCGCGTGATCCAGTTCAACTGGGTGACTTCGGAGGGCGACGCGCGCCTCGCGATGTTTCGCCACCATGTGTCGGCCTCGCTGAAGCGCCTGTTCGGCAAGAGGGCGGCCGAGCCCGCGATGTGAGGGCCGTGTAGGGCAGGGTCGCCGACCAGGTCGCCGACCTCGCCGGCGGGCTCAGCGAGCGCGCCCTACAGCGAAGTCCGCCGAAGAGGCGCCCTCGCCCCAAAGTCTCCGGTAAACCGCCACGATCTCGTCGGCCTCGCGCTCGCGGCTGAACCGCTGCTCGACTTCGGCGCGCGCTTGTCTCCCGATCGGCGCGATCCGCTCGGGCTCGCGCATCAGGGGCTCGATCGCAGCGGTCATGGCGTCGACGTCGTCGAGGGCGACGAGAAACCCGGTCGTCCCGTCCTCGATCACCATCTCGGCCGCGCCGGCGCGGGTCGCGACGACCGCGTCGCCCGCCGCCATCGCCTCGAGCATCGTCAGCCCGAAGCCCTCGACGCGCGAGGCGAATACATAGATCGAGATGCGCTGGTACCAGAGCGGCACGTCCTCGATCGGCAGTTCGCCGAGAAAGCGGAGGCGCTCGCTCAAGCCCGCCGCAGCGGCGCGGCTCTTCAGCCGCTCGACGAAAGCAAGATTGTCGACCGACACATGCCCGACGACGACGGCGCTGAAGTCCGGATATTTCGGCAGGAGCCGGCACATCGCCTCGACGAAGAGGTCGCTGCCCTTCTGCTTGCGCACGCGGCCGAAGGTTCCGATCCCGTATTTGCCGGGAAGGCCGGTCGCCGCGTAGGCGCCCGCGCGGTCGGCCGGCGGCCTGTAGGCGTCGAGGTCGATGCCGTGATGGATGACGGTCGCTGGCCGCTCGACGAAACCGGCCGAGATTTCGCTGGTCGCGATGATCGCGTCCATCCGGTCGATCAGCCACTTCGTATAGAACGTCTTGCGCCGCTGGCCGGCGGAATTGAAGATGATCTTCAGCCGCCAGCCGAGAGCTCTGAGCAGGAGGCCGAGCAGCATCTCGGTGTTGCGCCGCGTGTGCCAGATGCGCGGCCCGCGCCCCTTTGGCGCGCTGAAGCGCAGCCTGAGGAGGTCCATGACCCTCAAGGCAGCGATGCCGTCCGGCCGGTCGGGGCCGAACCAGACCGCGGCGCAGCGCCTTGCGAGAAGCGGCGCGATCGTGCGGTTGACCGCGGTGCCGCCCGAGTAGCGCTTCTTGAGGTTGGGGATGATGACCTCGATGGCGTCGAGATCGAGAGGGTCCTGATCGCTCATCGGCCTTTGCGCGCGTTGTGGAACTGCCGGTGCATCGATTCGGTCATGAACGAATAGGTCGCCCCGGTCATGGCGTGGATGAAGCCCGCCGAGCCGCAGAGAAAGAAGCGGTTCCAGACGAAGATGCGCAGGAAGTAGATCGGCGGATTGAAGAGGAGCTTCGCGAGCGACAGCCTCTCGCCGCGCTCGATCCGCTGCTCGGCCTTCAGCCGCGCGTAGTGGATTTCCTTCTGCATCTGCTGGTCGAGCGGCAGACCGCGCTCGTGGCGCAGCAGGCCGATCCGCGCGATTTCCGTCCTGCCGTCGACCAGCAGGCCCTCGTGGACGATCAGGGCCTCGTCGAATCGCGCTTTGCCCTGGCGCACGAGGCGCAGGATGTGCTCGGGGCGGGTCCACAGGCTGACGGGTTTGCGGGCGCCATACAGGGTCAGCGTTCGGCGCAGGAGCCAGCCCTCGATCGAGGCGTCGGCCGCGACGAGGCGGGACAAATCGGCGGCGAGCGCGTTGTCGAGCCATTCGTCGGCGTCGATCGACAGCGCCCAGGGCTGGCGCGCCTGGTCGAGCGCGAACTGCTTCTGCTTCGCATAGCCGAGCCAGTCCTGATGAATGAGCCGGATCGGCAGGCCGGCGCGGAGAAATTCGTCGACGATGGCGAGCGTGCGGTCGGTCGAACCCGAATCGACCACGACGATCTCGGCGCAGCCGCTCAGACTCGCGAGGCAGCTCCCGATGCAGGCTTCCTCGTTCTTGCAGATGACGGTCGCGGAGATCGGCAGCGGGACGGATTTAGGCGAGATCGCGGTCATGCTTTGACGGATGGAGCCGCAGACCTGCCCCCGAAGGGACGACGGCGGACGGGATGACTTCCGAAGCGCGGGCGGGGTAGAAGCCGCACACGCGCGCCCCAACAAGAGGGCGCGAGCGCCTTATCAGGTCTTGGCGGGATCGGCCAGTGTCGCGGGCGAAGGCATTCGTCATTCACCTCGAGCGGGCGGCGCAGCGCCGCCCGACGGCCGAGGCGCTGTTGCAGGCGCTTCCACTCGAAAGCGAGGTTCTCCCCGCGGTCGACGGCCGCCTGCTGTCTCAGGCCGAGGCGGCTGCGGCCTATGCGCCCGCCCGCTTCGCGCCGCGCTATCCCTTCGCCCTCGGGCTGCCGGAGATCGGGACTTTCCTCAGCCACCGCGCGATCTGGCGCCGCATCGTCGACGAGGATCTCGACCACGCCTTCGTGTTCGAGGACGACGCGGCCGTCGATCCGGCGGCATTCGCCAAGATCATGGCGTTCCTCGCCGCCAAACGGGCGCGCTGGGCCTATGTGCTCATGCCGGCGGCCGGGCTCGAACCCATGGGCGAGACGATCGCCGAGCGAGACGGCTTCGCGCTGATCCGGCCCCTTTCGCCGCCCCTGCGGGCGATCGCGCAAGCCGTCTCGAGGGAGGCGGCCGAAAGGCTGCTCGCCGTGACGGCGCCGTTCGACCGGCCGGTCGACACGTTCCTGCAGATGAACTGGATCACCGGCGTGACGCTGCTTGCCGTTACGCCGACCCCGGTCCGCGACGTGTCGCTGAAAACCGGCGGCACGACCGTGCAGCGCAAGCGCCTCGGCGTCCTCGAACGCCTCCGCCACGAGACGCTGCGTCCGCTCTATCGCGCGCAGGTGCTGAGGCGATACCGGCGGGCCCTGGAACCCCTCTCCCGAACGGAAGAGGGGCAGGGGTGAGGGTAAATGGCGCGCTCCGCCAGGGCGCGTTTTATTTGACAAAGCGGGGCGCGACGCGCCCCTCGTCCCGCGCCAGCCGAGAGCATTTCTTCTGGTACGGATTGAATACGTATGCTAGCGTCTCCGCAGAAGGACGTCCCGTGCCCCGAACCCTCGCTGACAACGGCCGCCTCGAGCTCAAATTGCGGCCGGGAGACAAGGCGACGCTCACGCGCGCGGCGGCGATCAAGCGCCGCGACCTGACGGGCTATATCCTCGACCTTGTGTTGCCGAAAGCCGAGGCGGATATCGCCGAGGCCGAACGGCTTGCGCTGTCGGAGCGCGATTTGCTGCGCGTCCTCGCCCTCCTCGAAAATCCGCCGGCGGCGCCCGATCGTCTGGTCGAGATTGCGAAGGCCGGCTTTCGTCTTCGGTGACGGACCTGACCTGGGAGGAAGCGGCGATTGCGCGGGCTCACGACCGCTCGCGCTTCGATTGCGGCGACGCGGACCTGAACGAGTACCTGCGCCGCCATGCCCGTCAAAACCACGAAAGCGGCGGCGCGAAGTGTTTCGTCGCCGTTCCCATCGACGCGCCCGAGCGCATTCTCGGCTTCTATACGCTCAGCCCCGCCTCGCTCGAATACGCCAGAACGCCGGCGCTCGCGCGAAAAGGCCTCGGCCGCTACGACGTGCCGATGTTTCGGCTGGGCCGCCTCGCCGTCGACGGAAACATGCAGGGGCGGGGACTTGGCGGCAGTCTTCTGCTGCGCGCGGCGGATCGCTGCCTCCGCGCCGCTCGCGACGTTGGCGGGGTCGCCCTGCTCATCGACGCCAAGCACGATCGCGCCGCTCGCTGGTACGAAGGCTACGGCGCGCTGCGCCTCGAAGACGCGCCGCTCTCTCTTGTCCTTCCCCTCGCCACGGCCGCCGACGCCCTTCGTCGCGTGTGAGGCAAGGCAAGGCCCTCGGAAGGGGGCGCCCTTAATCCTCCTCGAGATCCTCGAAAGCCCTTCGGTCGACGCCCTCGCCGACCAAAATCTCGCGTTTTCCCGCGTGGTTGGGGGCGCTGACGACGCCCTCCTTCTCCATCCGCTCGACCAGCGAGGCCGCCTTGTTGTAGCCGACGGAGAGGCGGCGCTGGATGTAGCTCGTCGACACCTTGCGGTCGCGCAGGACGATATTGACCGCGCGGTCGTAGTAGTCGGCCGATTCCTCCTCGTCCATCGAGCCCGCCGCCGGCAGCGGCCCCTCGTCGCCCTCGGGATCGTCCTCCTCGGTGATGGCTGAGAGATATTCGGGCGTGCCCTGCTTCTTCAGGTGCGCCACCACCTTCTCGACCTCGGGGTCGGAGACGAACGGCCCGTGGACGCGCGAGATGCGCCCGCCGCCCGCCATGTAGAGCATGTCGCCCTGGCCGAGGAGCTGCTCGGCCCCCTGCTCGCCGAGGATGGTGCGGCTGTCGATCTTGCTCGTCACCTGGAACGAGATGCGGGTCGGGAAATTCGCCTTGATCGTGCCGGTGACGACGTCGACCGAGGGGCGCTGGGTCGCCATGATGAGATGGATCCCCGCGGCGCGGGCCATCTGCGCCAGGCGCTGGATCGCGCCCTCGATGTCCTTGCCGGCGACCATCATCAGGTCGGCCATCTCGTCGACCACGAGGACGATGTAGGGCAGTTCCTCGAGCGCCAGCTCCTCCTTCTCGTAGATCGCCTCTCCCGTCTCGCGGTCGAAGCCGGTCTGCACGGTGCGGGTCAAAGTCTCGCCCTTCAGGCGCGCTTCCGCGACGCGCGCGTTGAAGCCGTCGATGTTGCGCACCGCGAGCTTCGACATCTTCTTGTAGCGGTCCTCCATCTCGCGAACCGCCCATTTCAGCGCGACCACCGCCTTCTTCGGGTCGGTGACGACCGGGGTCAGGAGATGGGGAATGCCGTCGTAGGTCGAGAGCTCGAGCATCTTCGGGTCGACCATGATGAGCCGGCACTGATCGGGCTTCAGCCGGTAGACGAGCGACAGGATCATCGTGTTGATGGCGACCGACTTGCCCGAGCCGGTCGTGCCGGCGACGAGCAGATGGGGCATGCGGGCGAGATCGACGATCACCGGCTCGCCGCCGATCGTCTTGCCGAGCGCGATCGCGAGCCGGTGCTTCGACTTCTCGAAATCCTCGCTGGCGAGCAGCTCCCGGAGCGAGACAAGCTCGCGCCGCTGGTTCGGCAGTTCGATGCCGATGGCGTTGCGCCCCTGCACCACCGCGACGCGGGCGGAGACGGCCGACATCGAGCGGGCGATGTCGTCGGCAAGCCCGATGACGCGCGAGGATTTGACGCCGGGCGCGGGCTCCAGTTCGTACAGAGTGACGACGGGCCCCGGGCGAATGTTCATGATCTCGCCCTTGACGCCGAAGTCGTCGAGCACGCCCTCGAGCATCCGGGCGTTCTGTTCGAGGGCGTCGTTCGAGATCCGGCCCGCCGTCTTCTTCGGCTCGGCGAGAACCGCGAGCGGCGGCATGATCCACTCGCCGCGCGGCGCGAAGACGAATTTGAGCTGCGAGTTGGTTGCGGCGCGCTGACCAACCTTGAGGGGCGCCGCGGGCGCCGCGACCCGCGGGGCCGGCGCCTCGACGTCGGGCGCCGCCGACGGCTTCGGACGGGGCGCATAGGCGCCCGGCGCGCCAAGCCCGCCGTCGTCGACGACGAGGCCGGCCCAGGCAGGGCGCGAGACGTTCGACGGCGGCGGCGCCCGCCGGGAACGACGGACGAGGCGGCGCAGAAGCGCCTTCGCCGTCAGGAGGCCGTGAATCACGGCGCCGATGGAGACGATCCCGAAGCCAGGCTCCTCTTCGCCCTCCTCGTCGTCGCTTCCGGCGCCCGCGCGTCCGGCGCGCTTCGGCTTCACGGCGACGTCGTCACCGTGCCCGGGACGGAACCCGACGCCAGCGGCGGCGGTCAGCGCCAGAATTGCAACGATGGCGAAGGTCGCGTCGAGGGCGGCCGAGCCCCATGTCGACCCATGCGCGAGCCGGCGCGGAACCGCCAGAGCCGCATCGCCGACGACGCCGCCGAGGCCGGTCGGGAGGGGCCAGCTTCCCGGCGCCGGAAGGAGGGAAGCGAGCGCCGCCGCCGCAACGACCCCGACGACGTAGAAGGCCGCATTGCGCAGTGGGGTTGCGAGCCGCCGCCGGGTGACGAGCCGCCATCCCCAGAAGGCGGGGGGCGCCAGCGCCGCGATGCAGGCGAGGCCGAGCATCTGCATGACGATGTCGGCGACGATCGCCCCCGGCGCGCCAAGCAAATTATGAATGCGCGCGTTGGTGGCGTGGTTGAGGCTCGGGTCCTCGACCGACCAGGTGAGCAGCGCCACGGAAAGCGCGGCGACCCCGGCGACGACCGCAAGGCCGAGCGCCTCCGCCGCACGGCGCTTCGGGAACTCCCGCGCCCAGGCCGGCAGATAATCGAACACCGAGAATGTGGTGGTACGCATCGCGTGAACTGCCCGCTTGGGCGCGGCGAATGCCACACGCGCCCCGACGTCAGACCCTATGCAGGTCGAGTTAATGCACGCCTAACCATAAGCCGGGTCGCGCCCGTACGAAGACATTCGGCCGAGAGACGATCCCACGCGAAAATAGGGCGCCGGCGGGAACAACCGGCTGGCCGTCGGATTTAGCCCTTGGGTTTTCAAGGAGCGACTCGAATGGCCATCCCTTCCGATCCGAGCACGAGCGGTCCCGCCGACGGCTCGACCGCCGACCCGTTCAGGACCAGGCGTTTCTCCGATCCCTCGAGTTCGTCGGCCTATGATGACGACGCGCCGGACAGTTTCGCCGGGAGCGAAGCCGCGTCCGAATCGCCGGCGGACCCCTTCAAGCCCCGGGGCTTCACGGATCCCCTGAGTTCATTGGCCGGCGACAGCGCGCCGGACAGCTTCGCCGAAGGCGGGGCCGAAGCCGAATTGGCGGCGGGCGCAATCAACGACAGCGTCAGGGAGACCGCGCGGGCCGCGGCCGACGCGGTGCGCCGTCAGGCCTCCCGCTTCGTGGGCGACGTCGGCCACGAACTCAACGAAACCGGCGAAACGCAGAAGGCGCGCGGCGTCGACGCGATCCGGGGCCTCGCGCGCGTCATCGACGGCGCGGCCGACGACCTCGAGCCGCAGTCGCCCTTCATCGCCGGCGCGGTCCACCAGGCCGCCCGCGGGGTCGAGAGCCTGTCGAATGAGCTTTCCAGCCGCAACGTCAGCGACCTTGTCGATTCGGCGGTCCGGCTCGCGCGGGCCCAGCCGGCGCTGTTCATCGGCGGATCGGTGGTCGCGGGATTTGCGCTGGCGCGTTTCTTACGGAGCAGCGCGGGCGAGCGTGCGGCCCGCTTCGATCCCTACGAGAGCTAGGACGGCGCCCATGCCCGCAAGAGAGACCAATCGGCCCATCGTTTCCCTCATGACGCACGTCGCGTCCGACCTAGCCTATCTGGTTCAGACCGAGTTCCGCCTCGCGAAATCCGAATTGGCGGAGAGCGTGTCGGCGGCGGGCGGGGCGAGCGTCTATCTCGCGCTCGGCGCCGTCGTCGCGCTCGCCGGCCTCGTCGCGCTCCTTTTCGACGCCGCGCAATGGATCACCCGGGCCGGGCTCGCCTACGAGTGGAGCCTGCTCATCGTCGCGGCCGTCGCCCTCGCGATCGGCGGCCTCCTGGCGATGGCCGGAACCTCAAGGCTCAGACGATCCGCATTCGTGCCCGAGCGAACGCTCGAGCAGATGCGCGCCGATTACGAGACAGCCAGGGAGCATGTTCGATGACTGCGCATCAGGACCGATCCGGCGAGAGCCGTCCCTCGAATTCGGGCGACTACGAGCGCGAGGCGGAGGCGACGCGGCGACGGCTGGCGCAAAACCTCGACGAACTCAGCGACCGGCTGACGCCCGGCCAGGTGTTCGACGAGATGCTCACCTATTCGCGCGCCGGCGGCGGCACGTTCCTGCGCGCTTTCAACAACGCGGTGAAAGAAAACCCGCTGCCGAGCCTCCTGATCGGGGCCGGCTGCATGATGTTCCTGTCGGAAAAGATGGGGCTGCGCCCCGCGGCGCTCGCCAGTTTCGGCGCGGCGAGGACTTCGCGGCGCACTGACGAAGGATTGCGCGATGAGGACAGTTTCGTCGCCTATGGCGCGTCTGGCTCCCGCGTCCCGCCGCGAGGCGGATCGCGCTTCGCCGAACCGGGACGATCGCGAGCCGCCGACGCCATGAACGTCATGTCGGACGCGGCCGGCTCGGTCGGCGCGAGCGCCCGCTCGATGGCCGGCGCCGTGCAATCGGGTGTCAGCGGCGCATCGGAGACAGCGAGAAGCGGGGCCGCCGCGGTCGGCGATACGATGCGGCAATCGGCCGCCGTCTTCGGCGAGCGCGCCTCGAACGCGAGCGACGCCGTCCGCGCGGCGGCAAGCAGCGTCGGCGCCGAGGCGGCGAGCGCGGCTGACGCCGCGCGCCGCAGCGGGCGGAGCATGGCCGGGGCGGCGCGCGGCGCCGCGGCGTCGGTCGGCGGGTCGCTGAGCGCATTCGCCGATACGGCGTCTTCCCTTGGGAGCGCCGCGTCCGATACGGGCCGGCGCACGCGCCGCCAGGCCGTCGAGGCGGTCAGGCAGAGCCGGGAGACGGCGGTGTCCTTCGTCACCGAACAGCCGCTGATCTGCGCGGCGATCGGCGTCGCCGTCGGCGCAGCGCTCGCGACGCTCCTGCCGGGCACGGAAACCGAAGACAGCCTGATGGGCGAGACGAGCGACGCCGTGAAAGGCCGGGCCGGCGACCTCGGCTCGGACGCGCTCGAACGCACGAAGACTGTCGCCGGCAAGGTCGTCGATCGCGCGCAAGCCGCTGTGACCGAGGCGGTCAGGCAGGAAGGCCTCTCCACCTCGACGCTCGCCGACGCCGCCAACCGGCTCGGCGAAAGTGTCCGCGAGGACGCCAGGTCGGCGGTTCGCGAGATGGCGGCCTCGGCCCCGTCTCAGGCGGACGGCGGGCACTCGTCATCGTCCGGGAAACCGGAAGATGCGGGCGCTTTTCGCCAGCCGATCACCGGAACCGGGCCGCAGGAGGGGGTTTCCGGCTCCCGCCTCGACTAAAGCGCCCCCGCTCCACGATGCCGCGGAGAGGGGCCTTCTGGCCGATTGTCGCCTACGGGGCGCTCGGCGCGCTGTCGCTTGCGCGCGGCCTGCGTCCGGCCGAGCAGCGAGCGCCTTCGCCGCGCGCTTCCGTCAACCCGGATCGGGCCTCAGGCCGCGGAGCGGCGCGTTCGCGCGCGTTGCAATTGGGCGAACCGCAAGCGCCCGTCGGCGAAAAGGCCGGGCTCGCTGGAGGAGATGCGGCGTCGCCGTTCGCGATCCCATGGAGCGGTTGGAAGCAGATCCTTCTGCGCACATACGAAGGCGTCATCGACAACCGCCTCATGTCGGTCGCGGCGGGTGTCGTATTCTACGGCCTCCTCGCCATCTTTCCGGCGCTTGCGGCGCTCGTCGGGCTCTATGGCCTGTTCGCCGACGCTTCGGCGATCGACAGGCTGGTTTCGGCGTTTTCCGGCGTCCTGCCGCAGGGCGCGCTCGACCTCGCGCATGAGGAACTGAAGCGCCTCGTCAGCGGCCACGCGAACGGCGCAGGCTTCGTGATCGGCCTCGCGATCGCGCTCTGGAGCGCCAATTCCGGCACCAAGGCGATCATCGAAGCCTTGAACGTCGCCTACGACGAGAAGGAGACGCGCGGCTTCGTCCGGCTGAATCTCGTTTCGCTTGGACTTACGCTGATCGGCATCGTCGCGGTGATGGTCGCCGTCGCGGCGGTCGTCGTCGTTCCCGTCGTCCTCAATGCGCTCGGGCTCGCCGGCGCCGCCGCCCTCATTGTGAGGATCGGCCGCTGGCCGCTCCTGCTCGCCCTCGTGGTCGTCGGGCTCGCGTTCGCCTACCGCTTCCTTCCCTGCCGCCGCGAAGCGCGCTGGCGGTGGCTCAGCGTCGGCAGCGTAACGGCCGCCGTCGTCTGGTTCGCCGTTTCGCTCCTCTTCTCCTGGTACATCGCCAATTTCGGCGCCTACAACGCCACCTACGGGTCGCTCGGCGCGGCGGTCGGCATGATGACGTGGATGTGGATCTCGATGGTCGTGATCCTCGCCGGCGCGGAGCTCAACGCCGAGATCGAGCGGCAGACCGCGCGAGGTCCTGAAGCCGAGCCGGGATCGCGGTAGGCAGCGACGCGCCCAACCTAGCGGGCGCGGGCCTGGATCGGCCCGGGGCCGCGCCCCCGAAGGTCTCGTCAAAGACGTATCCGACATTGCGCACGGTGCGAACCGGATCCTGCTCCCGGCCCCTCGACAGTTTCTTGCGCAGGCGCGCGACATGCACGTCGACCGTGCGATCGCCGATCTCGGCGGCTTCGCCCCAGAGGGCGTCGAGCAACTGGCCGCGGGACAGGACGCGCCCCTGCTTCTCCATGAGACGCTCGAGCAGGCGGAACTCGGTCGGACCCAGCCAGACGTGACGTGCGCCGCGCCTCACCATCATGCTTTCCCGATCGAGGCAGAGTTCGCCGGCGCTGAGGCGCCGCGCGATCGGTTGCGGGCGCGTTCGCTTGAGCACGGCGCGGACCCGCGCCATCAATTCGAGAACGGAGAACGGCTTGACGACGTAATCGTCGACGCCGGCCGAGAAGCCGCGGATCCGCTCCGCCTCCTCGACGCGCGCGGTCACCATGATCACAGGAAGCTCGCGGGTCCTGTCGCCGCCGCGAATCCGCTGGCAAAGCTCGAGGCCCGAAACGCCGGGCAGCGTCCAGTCGAGGATGACGAGGTCGGGTGGATCTTTGGCGAGAACCGCTTCGGCCTCGTCACCGCGCCTGACGGTTTCGACGCGATAGCCCTCCGTCGTGAGATTGCAGGCGATCGACGCGGCGACGTCGACGTCGTCATCGACAACGAGCACGCGCGGAGCGGTCGTGGCGCGCAGGTGGTCGGGCTCGTCGCGCGTTGGGCTCTGTCGCATTCGCTTCGCTCCGGCTGTCTCCCCTTATTCGATAGTTGTAATGGACAATAACGAGATCCAAGCGCTTGGCAAGCCCAAACTGGGCCGCCGGACGCGCGCGACGAAGCGTGACCGACGCGGGCCTGCGCCCTGCCCGCTCGACGAAGAAAAAAATGGGCGCCCCGAAGGGCGCCCAGGTTCCGCGGGAGGAAACTCGAAAGGCCGGCGGCGTTTGAAAGCCGCCGGATGACAGGCTTACTGCACGACCTCGCCGTGCAGGGCGTAGTCGAGACCGTCGCGCTCGACTTCGTCGGAGACGCGCAGGCCGATCGTCGCCTTGATGATCGACAGGATAATGATGCTGACGATCGCGTCGTAGACGACGACGGTGAGGATGCCGACGCACTGGTTGACGACCTGGCCGGGGTTGCCCTCGAGGAGGCCCGCGGTGCCGCCGTATTGCTGGACGGCGAACACGCCGGTCAGGAGCGCGCCGATGATGCCGCCGACGCCGTGAACGCCGAAGCAGTCGAGCGCGTCGTCATAGCCGAACATCTTCTTGAGGCCAGTCGCGCCCCAGTAGCAGCCGACGCCGCAGGCGACGCCGATCGCGAACGCGCCGACCGGACCGACGAAGCCCGAAGCGGGAGTGATCGCGACGAGGCCAGCGACCGCGCCCGAGCAGATGCCGATGACCGTCGGCTTGCCGTGATGCGCCCACTCGACGAACATCCAGGTGAGCGCCGCGACCGCGGTCGCGATCTGGGTGACGGTCATCGCCATGCCGGCCTGCACGCCCGCGCTGACCGCCGAGCCCGCGTTGAAGCCGAACCAGCCGACCCACAGCAGGCCCGCGCCGATGAAGGTCAGGACCATGTTGTGGCCAGGGCCGCTGTCACGACGCTTGCCGACCATGATCGCAGCGATCAGACCCGCAACGCCCGCGTCGATGTGCACCACGGTGCCGCCGGCGAAGTCGAGCACCTTGACCCACGCCGCATCGTTGGCCGAGTTGAAGATGCCATCGGGCCCCCACAGCCAATGGGCGACGGGCGCGTAGACGAAGATCGACCACAGGCCCATGAACCACAGCATGGCCGAGAACTTCATGCGCTCCGCGAACGCGCCTGCGATGAGCGCCGGCGTGATGATCGCAAAGGTCATCTGGAACATCATGTAGACGGTTTCGGGGATCGTCGGCGCAAGCCCGTTCGGGTTGCCGATGCCGCCGTTGTTCACGTCGCTGAGGATGCCTTGCAGGAACGCGCGGCTTAAGCCGCCAATGAATGGCGTCCCGCCGGTGAACGACAGCGAGTAGGTGACGACCGCATAGACGACCGTCACGAGGCAGGTGACGGCGAAGCTCGTCATCACCGTGTCGCCGACGTTCTTCTTGCGCACCATGCCGCCGTAGAAGA
Source organism: uncultured Alphaproteobacteria bacterium (assembly GCA_963829505.1). Classification (GTDB taxonomy): domain Bacteria; phylum Pseudomonadota; class Alphaproteobacteria; order Rhizobiales; family Beijerinckiaceae; genus Roseiarcus. The sequence goes on along the minus strand of CAWHIL010000001.1, from coordinate 1,914,915 downwards.
GGCCGAGGCCGGGGATGGTCATCATCAGGACGAGGGCGACGGAGGTCAGCATCCATGCCGTGTCGCCGCCCGAGGGCGTGCAGTTCGTGAGCACCGCGGGAACTGCGGCGACCGCGGCGTATTTGTCGGTCTCCGGGACGGCCGCGCTGGCGGCTGCGCAGGAGGGCGTCGCCGGCGGCGCGGGCTTGGCCGAAGGAGCGGCCGCAGGCGCGGCGGCGGGGGCGGCGGCAGGCGCGGCGTCGGTCGCCGCTGGCGCCGTCTGCGCGTAAGAGGCCACGGGCGCCGCAAAGCCCACGAGCGCGGCTACCGCCAACGCCGGGGCAAGGCCCGAGAGGAATCTTTTGAAGGTCATGTCTTGGAAACTCCGGTGAAGGAAAAAGGCTGGAGGGTCAGAGGGCGTCTTTGTCCTTCTCGCCCGTGCGGATTCTGACCGCCGAGTCGAGGCCGTAGACAAAGATCTTGCCGTCGCCGATTTGTCCGGTGCGCGCCGCAGCGACAATCGCGTCCACGACCTTGTCGGCCATGTCGCTGTCGACGGCGACCTCGACCTTGATCTTCGGGAGGAAGCTCACCGCGTATTCGGCGCCCCGATAGATCTCCGTGTGGCCCTTCTGCCGGCCGTATCCTTTGACTTCCGTAACTGTCAGGCCGTGCACGCCGATGGCGGTCAGCGCGTCGCGAACCTCCTCCAGCTTGAACGGCTTGATGATCGCCATGACGATTTTCATTGGCCTCGCCCCAGGTTGGCGCGGGATCGGCTTCGAAGCCGCTCGCGGTGAAGTCGGGACGCTCGGGCCGCCGCCGACATGGCCTCGCCTTACAAGGCTCGTGCCATGTCGAAGAGCGCCGTCAGTTCATTGAAAGTCCAAACGGTTTTCCGACGCCGCCAATTTCGCGGGTCCCAGCCCCGGCGGGAATGACCGAGCCTTTGCCTAAATGGCAGGCGCCAAAGAATTAGGCAGAAAGCAGGCTAAATGACGTCGCGCGGCCGGATCAGCCCCTCCTGCGCCACGCTCGCGACCAGCGTCCCGTCGCGCGCATGGAGGAGACCGCGGGCCAGTCCGGTCGCGTTCGAGGCGCTCGGGCTGTCCTGTACGTAAAGCAGCCATTCGTCGGCGCGGCGCGGGCGGTGCAGCCAGAAGGCGTGATCGAGACTCGCCACCTGCAGACGGTGATCGTGGAGCGTCAGTCGATGCGGTCGAAGCGCCGTGTCGATCAGCATCATGTCCGAGAGATAGAGGAGGGCTGCGCGGTGCAGGGCCGGATCGTCGGGCAGCCGCTCGCCGATGCGGATCCAGACCTTCTGAGCCGTCTCCGGCCTCGGCTCGGGCGCATACCGGCTGAGATCGATCGGCCGGAACTCGATCGGCCAGATCGTCTCGATCATGCCCTTCATGCGAAAGCGCGTCGGCCCTTCGAGGAGATCCACCGCCGCGAACATGTCGGGACAGGTCTCCGGGTCCGGCGCTGGCGGCATCGGCGACGCGTGGTCGAAGCCCGGCTCGGCGGCATGGAACGAGGCCGTCATGACGAAGATCGCCTCGCCGCTCTGGCGGGCGACGACGCGCCTCGTCGTGAAGCTGCGCCCGTCCCTCAACCGCTCGACCTCGTAGAGGATGGGCGCCTTGGGATCGCCGCCGAGCAGGAAATAGGCGTGCAGCGAATGGGGGTCGCGGCCGGCGACCGTCCGCTCGGCGGCGACCAGCGCCTGGGCCAGCACCTGGCCGCCGAAGACGCGCCGCCAGCCGTTCTGCGGCGAATGGCCGGCGAACCGGTCCTCGCCGGCCGGCGCGAGATCGAACAGCGCAACGAATTCGTCCGCGGTCATGCGATGGGGAATTTGCATTTGTCGCCGATGGTGAAGCCCGCCCGGCCTCCCGTCAATTCGCACTCTGGCAGGGGCGCCGCGGCGACGGCGACGGTCGCGACGCGATCACGCTCTCGACCGGCTCCGGCGCGTCGCGCTAAGAGGGCTCGCTCCCGAAACGCGAGGCCCGTCCATGTCCGGCAAGAGCATCGTTTTCACCGGCGGCTCCGGCAAAGCCGGCCGCCACGCCGTGCCGCATCTCGTCGCCCACGGCTACGACGTCCTCAACGTCGATCTGAAGCCCTTCGACCTGCCGGGGACGCCGACGCTGATCGCGGACCTTGCCGACAGCGGACAGGCGTTCAACGCGCTCAGCGCCCATCACGGCCTCAAAGGCTTCACGCTCGGGGCGCCGCCCGCCGCGCCCGACGCGGTCGTTCATTTCGCCGCCGTGCCGCGCGTCCTGATCGAGCCCGACAACGTCACCTTTTCGAAGAACGTCGTCAGCGCCTACAACGTCATCGAAGCGGCGATGAAGCTCGGCGTGCGCAAGGTCGTCATCGCTTCGAGCGAGACGACGTACGGCGTCTGCTTCGCCGAGGGGGACAAAGACTTCCGCTCCTTCCCGCTCGAGGAGGACTACGACGTCGATCCGATGGACTCCTACGGCCTTTCGAAAGTGTGCAACGAGAAGACGGCGCGCGCCTTCGCCCTTCGTTACGGCGCCGACGTCTATGCGCTCAAAATCGGCAACGTGATCGAGCCGCACGAATACCCCATGTTCGAGCGCTTTCTCGCCGATCCGCCGAGCCGCAAGCGCAACGCCTGGAGCTACATCGACGCACGCGACCTCGGCGAGATCGTGCGTCTCTGTCTCGAGAAAGACGGCCTCGGCTTTCAGGTGTTCAACGCGACCAATGACACGATCACCCTGAACACGCCGACCAAAGAGGCGCTGAAGGCGCTCGCGCCCTCGACCCCGGTCACGCGCGAGATGGGCGCGTTCGAGGCGCCCTTGTCGAACCGCAAGGCGCGCGAGGTCCTGGGGTTCAGGGAAGCCCACGACTGGCGGAAATACGTCGGCGTGGCCGAGCGCGCATAGAGCGGGACGGCGTGCAGCAAAAAAGCGCGCCTCATGTTCCGCGCGGCTTCGCCCGGGTCGTGGGCGTCGCGGCCGCCGGATCCTCCGGCCAGAGGTGGCGCGGGTAGCGGCCGCGCAGTTCCGAGCGGACCTGGCCCCATGAGCCGCGCCAGAAACCCGGCAGGTCGCGGGTGATCTGGATCGGCCGGTGCGCCGGCGAAAGAAGATTGAGCGTCAGGGGAATCCTGCCCGCGGCGACGGAGGGATGCTCGGCGAGGCCATAGAGTTCCTGCACGCGGAGCGCAATCGAAGGCCCGCCCTCGGCCTCGTAGTCGATCGCCGCCGACGTTCCGGTCGGCGCGAGGAAATGCGTCGGCGCCTCCTCGTCGAGACGGCGCTGAAGCGCCCAAGGCATGAGGGCATGAAGCGCGCCCGCGAGATCGTCGGCGCCGATGTCGTCGAGGCGCGTCTTGCCGATCAGGAACGGCGCGAGCCAGCCGGGATCGGCGGCGAGGCGCTCGTCGGCGAGATCCGGCCACGGCTCGCCCTCGGCGCGGCGCAAGAACGCGACGCGGCCCTGCCATTGCCTCAGCGCCTTCGTCCACGGCAGGCGCGCAACTCCAAGCGACAGGACGCCACGCGCCAGCGCCGCCGCGCTCTCGTCGTCGGACGGGACGGGAAGCGTCTTGTCGGCGAGCGTCACGGCGCCGAGGCGCCTGCGGCGTCTCGCGCGAAGCGAGGCTGAGGCGCGGTCGAAGGCAAGCTCGTCCGCCTCTTCGATCGAGCCCGCCGCGACCGCCTCGATGTCGGCGGCCGTCAGCGCCGCGGCGAGGAGAACGCGCGCCGCGGCGGCGCGGCCCGCCACCTCGCCGATCGCAAGAAAGGGCTCGCCGGCGAGCGGGCTTGCCGCGTCGAGCGAGGCGGCCCGCCCGTTCGCCATGAGAAATTCGCCGCGCTTGCCTCTCGCGACGGCGATCCGCTCCGGATAGGCCGAGGCGAGCAGGGCGCCGACGCTTTCGCTCGGCGCCCCCTCACCCCCCTCATCCGGCCGGTTTCGCCGGCCACCTTCTCCCCGAGGGAGAAGGGGGCGCTCCCCTCTCCCTCGGGGAGAGGGGCTGGGGGTGAGGGCTCTCTGCGCGAGCGATCGCGCGAGACGCCGCGCGCCCTCGGCGCGTTGCGAGCGGTCGCGGCGAAAGGCGTCGAGTCGCGCCGTCAGATCGACCGCGTCGCCGCCGAGACCGCGTTCGGTGAGCAGCATCGCGACCTCGGCGGCGGCGCCCGCCGCGCCGCCCCGCGCCGCATCGACGACCATGCGCGCGAGCCGCGGCGGCAGCGCGAGCCTCGCGATCGCACGGCCCTCGTCGGTGACGCGGCCCTGGCCGTCGATGGCGCCGATCGCGACGAGCAGCGCGCGCGCTTCGGTGAGCGCGCCGCGCGGCGGCGGATCGATGAGTTTCAGCCGCGCCGGATCGCTCTCGCCCCAGAGCGCGCAATCGATGAGGAAGCCCGAGAGGTCGGCCGACAGGATCTCCGGCGCGGCGTAGGGTTTGAGGCCGCCGCTCGCGGCTTCCTCCCACAGCCGGTAGCAGACGCCGGGTTCGAGGCGGCCGGCGCGGCCGCGCCGCTGGTCGGCGTTGGCGCGCGACACCCGCACGGTTTCGAGCCGCGTCAGGCCGAGATCCGGCTCGTACACCGGAACGCGCATGAGCCCCGAGTCGATCACCACGCGCACGCCTTCAATCGTCAGCGACGTCTCGGCGATCGAGGTGGCGAGCACGACCTTGCGCCGGCCTTTAAGCGCAGGCTCGACGGCGCGGTCCTGGGCGCTCGTGTCGAGCGCGCCGTAGAGCGGCGCGACGTCGACGTCCGGCGTTTTGATCCGCGCAGAAAGCGTATCGGCGACGCGGCGGATCTCGCCCTGCCCCGGCAGGAAGACGAGAACCGAGCCCGTCTCGCGGTCGAGCGCCTCGAGCGTTACGCGCACGACTTCATCCTCGATGCGGCTGCGAGGATCGCGCCCGACATAATGCGTGACGACCGGGAAGGCGCGGCCTTGCGCTTCGATCAGCGGCGCGTCGCCCAGCAGCGTCTTGACCCGCGCGCCGTCGAGCGTCGCCGACATGACGATTAGTCGCAGGTCCTCGCGAAGCGCGCCTTGCGCGTCGAGCGCCAGCGCGAGGCCGAGGTCGGCGTCGAGCGAGCGTTCGTGGAACTCGTCGAACAGCACCGCGCCGACGCCGTCGAGCGACGGATCGTCGAGGATCTGCCGCACGAACACGCCCTCGGTGACGATCTCGATCCGCGTGCGCTTCGAGACGAGGCTCTCGAGGCGCACGCGCAGGCCAATTGTCTCGCCGACTTTTTCGTCGAGCGTCGCGGCCATGCGGGCGGCGGCGGCGCGGGCGGCGAGGCGGCGCGGCTCGAGGACGATGAGGCGTTTGCCCCTCGCCCATTGCTCGTCGAGCAGCGCCAGCGGGACGCGCGTCGTCTTGCCAGCGCCGGGCGGGGCGACGAGGACCGCGCGCGTCAGCGTCACGAGCGCCGATTTAAGGTCGGGCAGCGCGTCGTCGATCGGCAGCGGGAGATCGAAACCAGGCGTCATAATTCCAACCGAGGCGCGCGGCACGTTGAGGTCACGCCAGCGATCGGAGTCGACGACCTGTGGCCTCCCGTCAAGAGCGCCTGAGGCCGAGGAGACGCGCGATGAACCAGCGCCTGACCGCCATCCTTCCCTGCAACGACCTCGACGCGGCGCAAGGTTTCTTCGAGAGGCTCGGCTTCCGCCTCCAACCGGGCAGTCTCGCCGAATACCGGATGCTCGCGGACGGGCTCGGCGGGGAAATCCATCTCAATCGGGCGGTCGAAGGGTGGCTCGAGGCCGGCCGGAATCCCTTTGGTCTCTATCTCTACCGCGAGGACGTCGACGCCGCGGCTCGGGCGTTCGCGGGCGAAACCATCGGGCGCCCCGAGGACAAGCCGTGGGGCATGTACGAATTCGCCCTCAACGGACCCGACGACGTTCTCGTGCGCGTGGGCTGGCCGAGCCGCTTGCGCGGACAATGAAAACGGCGGGCTTTGGGGCCCGCCGTTCGATCGATCCCAAAAGAGGGCGTAAAGATTCTACGCGCCGACCGCGGTCGGCGTGCCGAGCGTCGCTAGCTCGACCCTGACGCCCGGGCCCATGGTCGAGGAGACCGCGGCGCGCAAGAGATAGTGGCCCTTGGCGCCGGCGGGCTTGGCGCGGTTCACCGCATCGACGAAGGCGCGGATGTTCTCGGCGAGTTTCTCCTCGCCGAACGAGGCCTTGCCGACCGAGCCCTGGACAATGCCGGCCTTCTCGGCGCGGAACTCGACGGCGCCGCCCTTCGAGGCCGCGACCGCGGCCTTCACGTCCATCGTCACCGTGCCGACCTTGGGGTTCGGCATCAGGCCGCGGGGCCCGAGCACCTTGCCGAGACGCCCGACCAGCGGCATCAGGTCAGGGGTCGCGATGCAGCGGTCGAAGTTGATCTCGCCGCCCTGGACCGCCTGCACGAGTTCCTCGGCTCCGACGATGTCGGCGCCGGCTTCCCGGGCTTCGTCCGCCTTGGCCCCGCGGGCGAACACCGCGACGCGCAGCGTGCGCCCGGTGCCGTTCGGCAGGTTGACGACGCCGCGGACCATCTGGTCGGCGTGTTTCGGATCGACGCCGAGATTGAGCGCGAGTTCGACCGTCTCGTCGAACTTGGCGCTCGCGTTGGTCTTGACCAGCTTCACCGCCTCGTCGAGCGGATAGAGCTTGGTGCGCTCGACCGCCTTGCGGCCATTCTGGATGCGTTTGCCGTGATGCGCCATCGTCTTACTCCACCACCTGCAGGCCCATCGCGCGGGCGGAGCCTTCGATCATCCGCATCGCCAACTCGACCGAGTCGGTGTTGAGGTCGACCATCTTCTGTTGCGCGATCTCGCGCACCTGTCCCTTCGTCACCTTGCCGACGACCTGCTTGCCCGGCGTCTTCGAGCCGGAGGCCGGCTTCTTGCCGAGCTTGAGGTTGGCGGCCTTCTTGAGGAAGAAGGTCACCGGCGGCTGCTTCATCTCGAAGGTGAAGGAGCGGTCCTGGTAGGCGGTGATGACGACCGGAATCGGCGTGCCCTTCTCCAGCTGCGCGGTGCGCGCATTGAAGGCCTTGCAGAATTCCATGATGTTGAGGCCGCGCTGGCCGAGCGCGGGACCGATCGGGGGGGCCGGATTGGCCGCGCCCGCGGGCACTTGCAGTTTGATATAGCCGGCGATTTTCTTCGCCATGATGCTGCTCCTTAACGAAGGCGCATCCGTTAGAGCCGAAGCGCGAACGAGACGAACGCGGGGCGCATCTGTAGACGCGGTCGCTGACCGCGTCGGCCGCGGTCGCTGACCGCGTCGGCCGCGCTCGGCGAGCGCGGCTACAATTGCGTCCGGCGGTTGCCCCGCTGCGCCCCGATGGGCCCAGGCGGATGCGCCAGGTTCAAAGGTTCGTGGTGCGAACGGGGTTCCCGACTGGCGAGGCGGGCGTTCTTCCACGGGTGTTAAGCGCCGGCTGGTAGCAGGTTTGCCGGCGGCGGGCAACCTTTCGCCGAGACTCCCGGTGAGTCTCTAGCCCGGCCAGAACCCCTCGTCCGTCGCCTGCGCGAAAGTCCACGGGCTCTTTGAGGGAAAAATCTCCTCGCCGAGTTCCGTCTCGATCGCCGCCTTGCGTCGGGCGTAGCGGTAGGCGGAAGCCATGATCTCGTCGAGGGCAGGCTTGAGGCTCGGGTTGTCGGCGATGAGATCGGCGATCTCGTCGCGGGCATTGGCGATCGACAGGCGCCACGAGGCGCTGCGGCCGGCCGGCTGAAACCGCCATTTCAACAGATGCAGAAGCAGGACCGAAAAGCTGCTCGTCAGTTCGCGCTTTTCGGTCTTGCCCATGCTCTCGATTTCCCCGGCGATCGCGGCGAGGTCGGCTTCCGCAACACGGCCGGCGCGCAGGAGCGCCGCCTGTTCGAGGCTCCATGCGTAGAAATCGCTGTCGTGCAGAGACAGTCGGGTCGGCATGCGCGAGAGCCTACGCCTCGGGATAGGGACTGTCGAATTCCGCGGACGATCGAACGCCATTTATTTCGGTAAATCTATTGACACTGGAGCGATGTTTCTGATATTATTAAATCATGGAGGACTGTCAGACAAGCCAGCATTTCGAGGCGGCGGATTCCGCGCCGTCGCCAAGGCGCGTTGCACGAAGTCGTCGTCGGACCGGCTCTGCCGCCAAGCTACCGGCTCCCACGGCCGTGGCGAAGACGAGCCCCGCCTCGGCAGATACGCCGGGCTGTAACTCCCAAGCCAGACCGGTTCACCGACCTCGTCCTGAGGAGCGGCGCTGCAAGGCGACGCGTCTCGAAGGACGTTTTCGTGGGCCGAACGTCCTTCGAGACGCCTGCTTCGCAGGCTCCTCAGGACGAGGTCAGTGGTTGGATCGGCCCACCTCGGCAGATACGCCGGGTTGCGATTGGCGCCGCAAGGCAATGAAAAGGCTCGACTCGGGGTTGCGAATGGCGCAGGCGGGCCAATCCCTCGAGGCGACGCCGGTCGAGGGACGCTTCCACCGGTCCAACGTCCGTCATCGCGAGCGTAGCGTGGCGATCCAGAAGCCGCCGCGCCAGGCTTCAGGGCCGCCACGCAGGAATCCGCCTTTTGTCGGAGGCGGCGTGCGTGTCTGGATCGCCACGTCGCTTCGCTCCTCGCGAAGACGGCGCCACCTTGGCAGTCACGGAAGTGCGTTAGGGAGGTCTTAACCGTCTGAATTTGTTAGCACGCGTAACAACGTGCGCGAGGCGCCGGATCGGCCCCGCGCCATCGCGGCGCTCCGCCCTTGCCGCAAAAAACCCTCACCACGCGGGTAGGGCGCATTTTGGAACTGTCTAGGCAAAGCGAGCGTTGCGATGGATTCTGACGTCGAGATGAAGTCCGAGGACACGCCCACCGGGACGACCGCCGATCTCGAGCCCGGCCCCAAAGGGATGGCGGCAGAGGCGGAAGGCGCCGGACGACCTGAGGCGGCGGAGCCGACCGTCCCTGAGAAGACCGCACTTTTAGAGGGCGCCGAGGCCGGTCGCTCCGATGCGCCCTCCGATCAGCCGGTCGCGCCATCGCCGGCTGCGGAAACGGCGCACCCAGCGGCAGAGGTCGTCATCCGTTTGCCGCCGCCCGCCGACGCGGCCAGCCCGCAGCTTGGCGACGCGCTGGCGGCGCTCGACAGCCGGGACTATGCGACCGCGCGACGCCTCTTCGAGGGGCTCGGACGCGGCGAGGCGGCGCAGGCGATCGATACGGCGCTTGCCGCGCTCGACCGGAAGGATTACGCCACCGCCCAGGGGCTTTTCGAGGCGCTGGCGACGCTGAAGCCTAATGCGCCTCAGGCGCACGCTGCGTTTCCCGCGCCGATCCCGCTGGCCTCGAAGCCCGAAGCAGTCATCCCCGCCCCGCCCGCCATCGTCCCGGCCTCTCCCCGAGCGGCGCTGCCCGAAGTCACGCGGGACGCCCTTCCCGAGATCGGGCAAGGCGCGCCGCCCGACGTCCATAAGTCGCCGCCTCCGCTCGCCGTCGTTCCGGACGACCACCGGACATCGATTGGAGCCGCCTCCGCGCCGCCGCCGCGGCGCTCGAGGCGGCTCGCGGCTGCGGCCGTCCTCGCCCTTCTCGCGCTCTGCGGCCTGGCCGCGTTCCATCGCTCGCGAGAGTGGGCGCTCGCCGCAGCGGAAGGTCCGGGCAGGTCGGGGCTTGCTTCGGCGGTCGCCATGATCGAGGCGCCGCTGAAGGCCATCGGCGGGTCGAAGGAGGATCGCGACGCGGTCAGCACCCTTCGGGGCCAACTGGCCGAAGCGACGATGCGGCTCGAGAAACTGGAGAAGGCCGACGCCGAGCGCGACGCCCGCGTGGACGGCCTGTCGGCGCGCTTCGATCAGGGCGCAGCCTCGGCGAAAGAGGACTCGGCCGCCTCCGCCGGCCTGTCGACAAAGGTCGATCAGATCGAGGCGAGGCTCGACCAGGCGGACAAGCGGGTTGCCGGTCTTGCCGCATCCGGCTCGAAAATGGCCGACGCGGCGGCGACGAAAGCCGCCGACGTTTCGGCGAGGCTCGATCGGTTGGAAAAGAGAGCTGACGCAGGGACGGCCATGACCCAACCGGGAGGCCTTGCGCACGCGGTCCCAATCGCGCCGAAGCCCGGATCGGCCGCAAACGTCGCCGAGGCGCCCCTTCCTCCGCTTCCGATGAATCGTCCCGCGTCTTTGCCCAAGCCGCCGTCTCCCCTCGCGAGCAACGGCCCGGGAGCGGTTGGACCCGCCGCGCCCCGGCTGCTCGGAGACTATAGCGTCGAGGACGTTCAGGGCGGCGTCGCGCTGGTCGACGGCCGCTACGGCGAGCAATCGGTCGCGCCGGGCGACGTCATTCCCGGAGCCGGCCGCGTGCTGCGCATCGAACGGCACGGGAACGAGTGGTTCGTCGTGACCAGCAACGGGGTCATTGCGAGCAACCCGGCGCCGTTCTAGACCCGCATTCCACAAACGTCACGGAGAAGTGATTCATGCGCAAGACCATCGTCGCAATCGGCCTCTTGAGCTTGCTTGCGGGGGGCGTCGTTTCCTCGTCGGCGTCGGCCGCGTCCATCATCCCGCTGCCGAAATCCGCGGTCAGCGCCTTGAACGGCATGGTCTCGGACGCCGGCTGGCGACGATGCTGGCGCGACCGCTGGGGGCGGATGCACTGCCAATGGTGCTGGCGCGACCGCTGGGGGCGGGTGATCTGCCGCTGATCTTGAGTTCGAGCCGGAGCGATCAGGCGATGGCCTGACGCCCCGGCCTCGGCGACCATCGCTTTGCAGGAATGCGCGCGCGACCTATATGAGCGCCGCCCATTCCCGCTGGAGGTCCGACTTGCTTCGCTTCCTGCTCGCCGCGCTCATCGTGGCATGCGGCTCCGCCGCGCTCGCCGACACAAGCCCGAAGGCGCCGCCGCAAAGCCCGGCGCAGGTGCGGCTTTCCTTCGCGCCCGTCGTCAAGAAGGCGGCGCCCGCGGTCGTCAACGTCTACGTCTCGCATGTCGAGAAGATGCCCCGCAATCCGTTGTTCGACGATCCGATCTTCCAGCGCTTCTTCGGGCGTGGCGGGGGCGAGGACGAGCGCGTGCAGAAGGCGCTGGGCTCGGGCGTCATCATCGACCCGTCGGGGCTCGTGGTGACCAACTTTCACGTCGTCGAGAACGCGACCGAGGTCAAGGTCGCGCTCGCCGACCGGCGCGAGTTCGAGGCCGAGATCGCGCTGCGCGATCCGCGCACCGACCTCGCCGTGCTGCGCCTCAAGGGAGGCGACAGGTTTCCGACGCTTGAAATGGGCGACTCGGACGCGCTCGAGGTCGGCGACTTCGTCATCGCCGTCGGCGACCCCTTCGGCGTCGGGCAGACGGTGACGCAGGGCATCGTGTCGGCGCTGGCGCGCACTCAGATCGGGGCCAGCGACTATGGCTTCTTCATTCAGACCGACGCTGCGATCAATCCCGGCAATTCCGGCGGCGCGCTGATCGACCTCGACGGCCGGCTCGTCGGCATCAACTCGATGATCTATTCGCGCTCCGGCGGCAGCATGGGGCTCGGCTTCGCCATACCGGTCAACATGGTCAAGGGCGTCGTCGCGGCCGCGCTCAGCGGCGGCAAGTCGGTTCGGCGCCCCTGGCTCGGAGCGACGCTGCAGAACGTGTCCAAGGACATCGCCGACAACCTCGGGCTCGACCGGCCGACGGGCGCGCTCGTCGTCGAAGTGGCGGCCGACAGCCCCGCCGCCGCCGCGGGGCTCAAGCGAGGCGACGTGATCGCGGCCATCGACGGCCAGAGCGTCGACGACCCGGAGAGCCTCGGCTTCCGACTGGGGGTCAAGCCGATCGGCGGGACGGCTCGCCTTGCGGTGCTGCGCGACGGCAAGCCGGTCGACCTGCCGCTCAAGCTTTCCTCCGCTCCCGAAACGCCGCCGCGCGACGCCTTGACGATTGCCGGCCGCTCGCCGTTCGACGGCGCTGTGGTGATGAACGTGTCGCCGGCCGTGTCGGAGGAGCTTTCGCTTCAGGGCGCTTCCGCAGGCGTGGTCGTCGCATCGGTCGGCGACAACTCGACCGCCGCCCAGATCGGCCTCCAGAAGGGCGACATCGTCCTTGCGGTGAACGGGACCGTCATCGGGCAGACCCACGATCTCGAGCGCGCCGCGGCCGATCACCCCCGCTGGTGGGACGTCACCATCCGGCGAGGCGGCGAGACCATCCGCACCCGGCTGGGCGGGTAAAAAAAAGCAGGGCGCCCGGTCAACCAAGCGTCCTGCCAGAAATCCGCGCGAGTGGGAGGATGCTCGGGCGGGTTATGCGTGGCTTCAGGCGGCGCGGCGCGCTCCGGAGTTCGGTGTTGCGCGGGGAAGACGTCGCCGGATCGACGCCCAGAGGACGCGCATCTCCTCGGCCGCCGCCCCATTCGGGTTGAACTCGGTCACCCCCTGGCCCTGCCGGGCGGCGTTTGGATAGTCGGTTCGGGCGAAGATCGGCGGCGCGATCAGGCCGCCCATCTCCTCGAGCGCCTCCGCCCCGTCGCGGACCTGGGCTGAGTTTCGGTCTGGCGGGCAAAGGTTGAGCAGGAAGCCAAACTTTCCGCCCAGGGCCTCGAGCGCCGCGCGCATCTCCGCGCTTGCCCTCAAGTCGAACAGGCTCGGCCGGGTCGGGACGATAGCGAGTTCGGCGACGGCGATTGCAGCCGACGAAGCCGGGCCTTCGGCGCCAGGGGTGTCGACGACGGCAAGGGTATGGCCTGCGGCCGACAGCTTCGCGAGCGCCGCATCGAGGCGCGCCGCGCCTGTGACGATCGCCTCGATGTCGCCTGAAGCGCGGGCGCGCGCCCATTCGATCAGCGACCCCTGCGGGTCCATGTCGACGACGGCGACCTTCTCCAGCGTCTCCCGCGCCGCGACGGCGAGCGAGGCGGCGAGCGTGCTCTTGCCCGCTCCGCCGCGGTGGGTGACAAACGCGATCGTACGCATCGAGCCGACCTGCCGACCGTCCCCGCGAAGCCGGACGCCGTGTCGGGACGCCCACGCGGCTCGCGGTTAAAGGACCGTTCAGGAGCTTGCGGACTCTCTTCTTAACGCGCGGTTACCATCCCGGGGGTTTGGCCTTCAGGCGGCTCGTCGCCCAAGCTTCAGCCGCCGTCGAGCGGCTCGATCCCAGTCGCCTTGCCGTCGGCGCCAAGCGTAATCTTCTCGATGCGCATCTCGGCGTTCTTCAGGAGTTCGTCGCAGCGCTTCTTCAGGGCCTCCCCACGCTCGTAGAGGCGGATGGAATCGTCGAGCGAAACCGTCCCCTTCTCGAGCTGGTCGACGATTCGCTCGAGCTCCTGCAGGGCGTCCTCGAACGGCATGGTGACGACGTCTGGCGCGCCGGCGGCGTCGGGCTTTCCTTCGGGCAAAGGCGTTCTCCGGGGCGGCTCGCCGCGCCTGGCGGTCTTGGCCCAAGGCCTTGGCCGAAGGCCTCGGCGATTCGCGGGCGGCGTCGAGGCGGTCTTATAGAGCCGGCCCGGCGGCCGGTCCATCAACCCGCGCGACGTCCCCGGAAGGTTCAGATCGGCAGGACGGTTGTCTGCTTGACGATGCGGAGCGGAAGGGTCGACTGCACCCGGGAGACGCCGGGCATCTGGGTCAGGATCTCGGTGTGGATGCGCTCGAAGTCGCGGGCGTCCCGGAAGACGACGCGCAACAGGTAATCCGCCGACCCGGCCAGCAAGTGACATTCGGTGATCTCCGGATGGCGCCCGACGTCGCGCTCGAAGGCGTCCAGCATGGCGCGGCCCTGCTGCTCAAGCGTCACGAACACGAAGGCCGCCCCCGAGAGGCCGGCCTTCACCGAGTCGAGCAGGGCGACGTAGCTCCCGATGACGCCGCTCTCCTCGAGCGCCCGCACCCGGCGAAGGCAGGCCGACGGCGAAAGGCTGACGCGCTCGGCAAGCTCGGCGTTGGTCACGCGTCCGTCGCGCATCAGGCAGCGCAGGATGGCGCGGTCGCGATCGTCAAGCTCTTCGGGACGCACGATTCGGGCTCGTTTCCTTGAGGTCGCGCAATCTTATGCGGCGTCGGCCTGAGGGGAAGCCGAAAAACGGCGGGACGTTGCGCTGCGAATGCGCCATGTTGAAGTCCACGATGTCCCATCCGGCGGATGCGGACCCCCCTGGAGGCGAAGCCATGCTCGTCGGCGTTCCCAAAGAGATCAAGGACAACGAATTCCGCGTCGGCATGACGCCCGCAGCCGTCGCCGAGCTCGTGCATCACGGCCATGCGGCGATCGTCGAGAAGGGCGCGGGCGTCGGCTCGGGCTCTCCGGATGAGGAATACGCCGGCGCCGGCGCGGTCGTCGTCGAGACGCCCGAGGAGATCTTCGCCCGGGCCGAGATGATCGTGAAGGTGAAGGAGCCGCTGGCGCACGAGCGCAAGCGCCTTCGCAAAGGGCAGATCCTGTTCACCTACCTCCACCTCGCGCCGGACCTGCCGCAGACGAAGGACCTGATCGCCTCGGGCGCCGTCTGCATCGCCTACGAGACCGTGACCGACGCCCAGGGGCGCCTGCCGCTCCTGACGCCGATGTCGGAAGTGGCGGGGCGCCTCGCGCCGCAGGTCGGGGCGCATGCGCTCGAAAAGGCGCAGGGCGGCCGGGGCGTCCTGCTCGGCGGCGTGCCGGGCGTGGCGGCCGCCAATGTCGTCATTCTCGGCGGCGGCGTCTCCGGCACCCATGCCGCGACCATCGCGGTCGGCATGGGGGCGAGCGTGACGGTGGTCGACCGGTCGCACGACGCGCTGCGCCGCCTCTCGGCCGAGTTCGGCACAGCGCTGAAGACCGTCTACTCGACCCGGACGTCGATCGCCGAGCTCGTGCGCGACGCCGACCTCGTGATCGGGGCGGTGCTCGTCCCCGGCGCAGCCGCCCCCAAGCTCGTCACCCGGGCGATGCTCAAGACCATGCCGCAGGGCTCGGTCATCGTCGACGTCGCGATCGACCAGGGCGGCTGCTGCGAGACTTCGAAGGCGACCACCCACTCGCATCCGACCTATGTCGTCGACGGCGTCGTCCACTATTGCGTGGCGAACATGCCGGGCGCGGTCGCGCGCACCTCGACCTTCGCCCTCAACCACGCGACCTTGCCCTTCACCCTTGCGCTTGCCGACAAGGGCTGGCGCGCGGCGCTGGCGGCGGACCCGCATCTGCGCGCCGGGCTCAACGTCTGCGAGGGCAAGCTCACTTGCGCGCCGGTAGCAGCTGCGCACGGCCTGACCGCGATCACTCCGGAGGCTGCGATCGCCTGACCCGCCGGACCGACGATCGCCGCGTCACTCCTTCGAGCCGCCCTCCGGGGGACCGCGCAAGGCGTCGACATAGACCCAGGCCTTGAGGCCCGAGGCGAGCGGCGCGAGCACGCGCCGATAGGCGTCGACCTCGTAGGCGTCGGCGTGCTCGAGTTCGTCGTCGGTGATCTCGAATACCGAGCCCGCGACGCTGTCCTCGCCGTAGCCGGTATGGACCACGATCGGATGATGGTCGCTGCCGCTCGTCGCCACGACGTCGGGGTCCTCGATCTTCAGATCCTCCATCGCGTAGCCGACAAGGGCGTCGGACTTGCCCTCGAGGCGACGCCCGAAGGTGGCCATCTGCACGTTCTCCTGCTGCAGCGTTCCGTACGAGAAGAGGAGCGGCATCGCGGTCTCCGGCCAATCGGACCTTCGTCTTAGAGTGGACGCGCCCGCCGCTCAACCGGCTGTCAGGGACGGTCGCCGTGGCCGTTGAGCGCGCCCGGCGCCCAGTCGATCCCCTCCCGCATGGCGTAGAAGATGTGGAGGCCGATGCGGTCGACGCGCTTGAGGTAGCCGGCCCAGAACGGCGCCACATAGGCGGCGTGATAGTTGACCGCCTCGGCGACCGCCGGATTGTAGGACTTGCCCGTCACCACCTCGTCGGCGATGCGGGTCGCGACCGCCCAGGGGCCGGGCTCCTCGATCCTCAGCGACTTGCCTTCGCAGGCGAAGGAGAACTGGCAGGCGAAGGGTCGGTTGCGGTCCTGGTAGACGACGGCGCAGACGCTGTTGGGATAGATGCCGCTGCGCACCCGGTTGAGGACGACCTGGGCGACCGCCGCCTGTCCCTGCTCCGGCTCCGAGCGCGACTCGAAATAGATCGCCTCGGCGAGGCAGCGCATCTGGCGGGCGCCGTCCTTGGGGTCGATGAGCGAGGCGTAGTTCGGCTTGCCGCCGCCGAGCCGCGACTGGTCGGCGACCGTCGTCTCAGCGCCCGGGGCGTCGAGCCGCACGTCGACCACGACGCCGTCGGTCGGCGTCGGCGATTCGGCGTTCAGGGCGAATTCGAGCGGGACGGAGGGGGTCGCGCCGTCGGTGAAAGCGGGCGGCGCCTCTTCCGGCGGGGCGGGAGCGGCGGCGTCGCCGGCCGGGCTCGTGGTGTGGTCCGGATCGAACTCGGCCCCGGCGGGATCGAAGCGGGCGGCGACGCGCGGATGCGCCTCGACGCCTCCCTGGCCGCCGCGGCGGCGCGCGTCGAAGCCGGGCCTGAGGCCGATGTTGGGATCGCCCTTGCCGGCGCGCTCGACCTCGGGGAAGCCGCCCGCGCCGGCTTTGAGCGTCCGGTTGGGCTCGATCTGGTCGGCGGCGTCGAAGTCGCCGGCGCTGCCGGTGAGAAGCCTGCTCTCGACGAGGGGCGCGGGCGCGCCGTCGGCGCCGACCGCCTCGAAATGGCTCGCCGCCGCAAGCGCCCGGTTCATCGGCGTGTCGCCCTCGGCGAGGCGGCCGCGTTCGAAGGCGCTGGCGAGCGGCCCGCGCTCCTCATCGGCCTCGGCTGTGATCGAAAGGAGCACGCCGACCGCGAGGCACCAGGGGGCGACGGCCGAGGCGGCCCATCCTATCCGCGTGCGACGCATACGCTGTCCACTGATGCTTTTCCCGGCGCGGCTGGCGCGGACCCATCAGCCGGGCGCCCGCGCGAAAAGACACAGCCTCCGTTTATCCGGGCTTAAGGTTGCGGCGGCGTTACCGCGGCGGCGGCGCCCGCGTCCCGGATTGGAACGCGGATGAAACGGCGAAGCGGCGCGGCCCGCCAAAGTCGGGCGCTGATTCCATCTTTTCAGAGACTTGCAGCGGATTCTCCGGGCGCTCGTCGGGGGCTCCGTTCTCGCGAGGAACGAAGCGACGTGGCGATCCAGACACACCCGCCGGCCCCGATAACCCGCGGATCCTAGCGCGGAACATCCCGAAGCCCGGCGCGGCGGCCTCTGGATCAGCGCTTTCGCGGGCTGAAAGCCGGGCGTGGAATCCATCTTTTCAGGGACTTGCAGCAGATTTTCCGGGCGTCGGTAACTCCCCAAGGTGGGGGCTCCGTCATCGCGAGGAGCGAAGCGACGTGGCGATCCAGAGACGCCCGCCTCCGGCAACCGGCGGATTCCTCCGCCGACTTACCGAAGCATGGGCGCAAGTGCCCTCTGGATCGCCACGCTTCGCTCGCGATGATGGCGCTGCCAGCTTATGGCTTGAGTTGGGCCGGCCAAAGCGTCCTTCGATAGATGTCGAGGGATTGATCCGCCAATCGCCAATCGCAACCCCAATTCGAGCCTTTTCAGTACCTTGCGGCGCCAATCGCAACCCAGTGTAACTGCCAGGGCGGGGCTCCGTCATCGCCTGGGCGCGGCGGCCTCTGGATCGCCACGCTTCGCTCGCGATGACGGCCGTCGGAGCCGATGGCTTGGGAGTTACGGGCGTTCGTCAGGCGCGCGTGCGGCGCCGCTGCCCAAGGGCAAGATCGGCGGATTGGGCCTATTGACTTGTCAGACAGCCGGGCGCCTCGGCGGCGCCGCTTCTTATCCTTGGTTGCGAGAATATCGCGCTGAACGAAATGTGTCAATAGGTTTATTCTGGAAATCAAAATAAAGGTCCCTTCCCTCGCCCGATGCGCGCCTGTGACGCCGTAGCCAGTCGGCTCGCGATGGCGGCCGGATCACTCCGCCTTGTGCTCGGCGGCGCGGCCGAGGAACGTGATCGACAGGAAGCCGCCAATCCAGGAGCCCACGGCGGCGAATACGACATAGGCCCAGTTCGAGGTGTAGCTGATGACGGCGAAGGCCGAGAGCAGATACCAGGCGCTGCTCCAGCTTGCGGCCGCCACCCTGCGGCGCGCGACGACGCTGGAGGTGAACATGACGTAGACCGCATCCGTCAGCGCCGTCGAGACGACGACCCCCAGCGCGATCAGCGGATCGAGGCTCGGCAGGACCATGGTATTTTCCCTTCGGGGCGGCGCGCGAAGCGGCGCGTCGCGAGGCCAACGAGCATAGGGGATTGGGCGCCGAAATAGGCAAAGCCACTGCAGGCGGGGGCGCTGACCCCGCCGGCGCGCTCAACGAGCGCGCCTGCAAAGCGCGCTCGACGAGCGCGCCTACAACCGGGCCGCGCGCTCGGATGAGCCTTACAATGTGGAACGGCGTCGCTGACCCCGCCGGCGCGCTCAACGAGCGCGCCTACAAAACGCGCTCGACGAGCGCGCCTACAAGCCGGCGGCGTCCGGTAATCTGGCGCGCGCGCCCTCGAGGCGGCCGAAGGCGTCTTCGACGAGGCTCATGTGCTGGAACATCGCCGCGTGCGCGGCCGCCGCGTCGCAGGCGAGGATCGCCTTGAGGACGGCGGCGTGCTCGGCGTGCGACCGCGATATGCGCCCCTCGGTGCGGAACTGGGCGCGCCGGAAGGGCGCCAGACGGCGCCGCAGGCCGCCGGCGAATTCGGCGAGAATGGCGTTGCGCGCGCCGACATAGATCTGCTTGTGAAAATCGATGTTGGCGGCGGCGTAGGCGTCGCGGTCGTCGTGTCGCACGAGTTCGGCCATCGCCTCGTGCCGCCCTTGCAGCCTGCGGCGCTCGATCGGCGTCATGGAGAGCGCGGCGAGGCGGGCGCAGGTCGCCTCGATCTCGGCCATCGCGCCAAACAGCGTCTCGAGTTCGGCCGGCGTCGTGGTCGCGACGATCGCGCTGCGCCGCGGCTTCACCGCGATCAGCCCGGTCGAGGCGAGAAGCCGGATCGCCTCGCGCACCGGCGTCCGCGACACGCCGAAGCGTTCGGCGAGCGCCGTCTCGTCGAGACGGAAGCCCGGCTCGAATTCGCCGGTCAGAACGGATTGCGCGATCGAATTGGCGAGGCGCTCGGCCTGCGTCGCGGCCTCCATTTCGCTCACTCTCAAGACCGGACCCCGAACATCGGATGAGCCTGATTCTTTAGCAGCGATCGCCGCCAATTTCAGCATACAAAATGACAATATGGGCATACGAGAATCGAGCTTTGCATACATAATCGCTTCGCGCCCAGGCGCTCGCGTCACAGGACGGAGCCAATGGAGATCGAAGCAAAACCCTATCCATTCCCGCTGTCGCCGGAGCATTGCGCGCTCCTGATCATCGACATGCAGCGCGACTTCCTCGAACCCGGCGGGTTCGGCGCGATGCTCGGCAACGACGTCTCCGAACTGCGTCGCACGATCGCGCCGAACCGCCGCCTTCTCGCCGCCTGGCGCGCCCTGGGGCTGCCGGTTCTGCACACCCGCGAGGGGCACCGGCCCGACCTCTTCGACCTTCCGCCCGCCAAGAAGGCGCGCGGCCGCTCGAAGACGAGCATTGGCGACCCCGGGCCGATGGGACGCATTCTCGTGCGCGGCGAACCCGGCCACGACATCATCGCGGAACTTTATCCCGAGCCCGGCGAGCCGGTGATCGACAAGCCGGGCAAGGGCGCGTTCTTCGCCACCGATCTCGACGCCATGCTGCAGCATCGCCGCGTCCGGCAACTCGTGGTCACCGGCGTGACGACCGAGGTTTGCGTCAACACCACCGTCCGCGAAGCCAACGACCGCGGCTACGAATGCCTCGTGCTCGAGGATTGCGTCGGCTCCTACTTCCCCGAGTTCCAGGAGATGGGCCTGAAGATGATCATGGCCCAGGGCGGCATCTTCGGCTGGGTCGGCAATTCCAGGGATCTGATCGGGGCGCTTGCCTGACGATTCCCGTTTGAAGCAGCGAAAGGAGCGGCGCGATGAGCATGGCGGCGACATCGAAACCCGAGGAGCGCTGGTGGGTTCCGGGCGACTGGAACGCCTTCTTCGGCTTCGGCACCAACATTCTGGTCAACGTGCTCGTGCTGACCGGGCTTCTGCGCTTCGTCCTGAAGATGCCCGACGCGCTCGTCTTCGGCCGCATCCTTCCGGCGCTCGGCCTGATGCTCTTCCTGAGCACGGTCTATTACGCCTGGCTCGGCTACCGGCTCGCGCAGCGGACCGGCCGCAACGACGTCTGCGCGCTGCCTTCGGGCATCAGCGTGCCGCACATGTTCGTCGTCACATTCGTCGTCATGCTGCCCATTCTGGCCAAGACCAACGATCCCGTTCAGGCGTGGGAGGCGGGCCTCACCTGGGTCTTCGTGCAGAGTTTCGTGCTGATGGCCGGCGGCTTCATCGCCCCCGTCATCCGCAAGATCACGCCGCGCGCCGCGCTCCTCGGGTCGCTCGCGGGCATCTCGATCACCTTCATCTCGATGCGGCCGGGCCTGCAGATCTTCGAGACGCCGCTGATCGGCCTCGTCTGCCTCGCAATCATCCTGTCGAACTGGTTCGGCGGGGTGCGCTATTACGGCGGCGTTCCGGGCGGCCTGCTCGCGATCGCGGTCGGCACGGCCATCGCCTGGGGCTCGAACCTGTTCGGCCTCAATTACGGGGGCTTGAGCGTCGCGCAGATCGGCGACGCCGTGTCGCATTTCGGCTTCTCGTTTCCGGTCCCCGCGGTCGACCATGTGTTCCACGGCTTCCGCTATCTCGGAATCATCCTCGTCACGGCGATCCCGTTCGGCATCTACGATCTCGTCGAGGCGATGGACAATGTCGAAAGCGCGGCGGCGGCGGGCGATTCGTTCCCGACGACGCAGGTGCTCAGCGCCGACGGCGTCATCAGCCTGATCGGCTGCCTGCTCGGCAATCCGTTCATCAACGCGGTCTACATCGGCCATCCGGGCTGGAAGGCGATGGGCGGGCGGATCGGCTATTCGGCGGCGACCGGCGTGATGGTGCTCGTTCTCACCTGGCTCGGCATCGTGGCGCTCGCCTCGAGCCTCATCCCGGTCGTCGCGATCCTTCCGATCCTGCTCTACATCGGCATGCTGATCGGCTCGCAGGCGTTCCAGGAATCGCCGAAGTCGCATGCGCCCGCGATCATTCTGGCGATGATCCCGCAGATCGCCGCCTGGGGAAAGACGATGATCGACGGGGCGCTCGGGGCCGCTGGAACCAACGCGGCGACCGTCGGCATGGCCAAGCTCGGCGCCGTCGGCATCCTCTACAATGGCCTGGGCACACTCGGCGGCGGCGCGACGCTCGCCGGCATCATCCTCGGCGCGATCACCGTCTTCATCATCGACCGGCGGCTCGAAATGGCGGCGGCCTTCGCACTCGCCGGCGCGGTGCTGACTTTCTTCGGCTTCATCCACGGCGAGGAGATCGGCGTCGGCCAGTCGCCGGTCGTGGCGCTGAGCTATCTCGGCGTGGCGGCGATGCTGTTCGGCTTCGACCGCTATGCGCATGTCGCGCCGGCCGAGCCGCATCCGGAGCATGAGCACGGGGGCCTGACGACCCAGCCGGCGGAGTAGAAGCGCGTTCTGCGGGCGGGCGGGGAGAGAGTGCGCCCCGAACGTTCCACCGCCCTTGTCCTGAGGAGGCCGCCGAAGCGGCCGTCTCGAAGGACGTCGCCAGGAGCGCTCTGCCGAACGTCCTTCGAGACGCGTCGCCTTGCGGCGCCGCACCTCAGGACGAGGAGAGTGGAATGTCCCGCGCGCGTCCGGTTCAGGCGCCCCGCCGCGCCGTCCACTCGGGCTTCAGGAGCGCCATCAGGACGAGGTCGCGGCGCGTCCCGTCGGGCAGACGATAGGCCTCGCGCAGCACGCCGTCGCGGCGGAAGCCGAGCTTCTCGTATGACCGCTGGGCGCGGGCGTTGCCGGCGAAACAGTCGAGCCAGAACCGCCACGCGCCGAGGCTCCCGAAAGCCTCGTCGAGCAGGCCGGCGAGGAGCGCGGTTCCGAGGCCCTGGCCGGGCGGCGCGGCGGCGATTTGCTTGAGGTAAAGATTGTCGTGGCGGTCGCCGACGCCCGTCAGGATGGCGAAGGCGACCGGCTCGCCGCGCGCGTCGAAGCCGAGGCGATAGGCGAAGCCCGGCGTCGCCAGCATGGCGCGATGCTCGGCCTCGTCCGACCGGCCGACGAAGGCCTCGAAACCCTCGGTCCGCTCGATCGCCATGATCGCGGCGAGGTCATGCGCCTCAGCGGGACGGACGCTTATCGGCGCGAGCGCCTTGCCGTCCCGGTCGGCCATCGAAAAGTCCATTGCGCGCCGCCCCGGGAGCGTCTATAGCCCACGCCTTCCGACGAAGGATCCCGACAGGGACCCTCGATGACGGGCGCTTAGCTCAGCGGTAGAGCACTACCTTGACATGGTAGGGGTCAGAGGTTCAATCCCTCTAGCGCCCACCATTTCTGCCTGAGGTCCAAGTCTCGCTCGCCGCTTCGGCCGCCTTCGGCGCCTTTCGCGGCCTTGGCGCCGCGACGCCCGCCTGATAGGCCCCTCGCTCCTCGTCACCCTTCAAGGAAACGTCAGCGTCGATGCACGCATCCGGACCGCTCCGTCTCGTCCGCCGCATGGCCTTCGCCGCGCTTTCCATCGCCGCGCTTCTGGCGACGGAGGCAAGCGCCCAGCAGGGCGTCGTCCGGTCGCGGCACGGGGACTGGGAGACGCGCTGCGAGACCCCGGCCGGCGCCTCCTCCGAGCAATGCGCCATCGTGCTCAGCGTCTTCGACCAGGAACGGCCGAACCTGACGCTCGTGATCATCGTTCTCAACAGCGCCGACCGCAAGGCGCGCCTGATGCGCGTCGTCGCCCCCCTCGGCGTGCTCCTGCCGGCGGGGGTGAGCCTCAAGATCGACAACGAGGACGTCACCCGGCTCAACTTCCTGCAATGCCTGGCGAACGGCTGCATCGCCCAGCTCGCCCTCGACGACAAACTGCTTGAAAAGCTCAAGACCGGGAAGACGGCGACGCTCGGGCTTTTCCAGACCCCCGAGCAGGGCGTCGGCGTCCCGGCGCCCCTCGTCGGCTTCAAGGAGGCGTACGAACAATTGCCATGATGGCCGCGGCGCCGTATGTGGCGGCGCCTGATGTCCATGCTCCCCGATCGCCGCATCCCCCGTTCCCGCATCCTCGTCGCCCTCGCGGCGCTCGGCCTCACCGCCGGGTGCAGCTCCGTCGGCGATACGCTCAGCGGCTTCGTCTACAAGGGCAATCCCGTCTCGAACGAGGGCGAGGTGCGCAATCAGGTCGGCCAGCTGCCAAGAAGCCCGGAAGAGAAGCCGATCGTCCAGGCCGTCGCCTCGATCGACATCAATTGCCCGGACGTGACGATCGCGGAGGGCGGCTCGGCCTATCGGGTCGGCGGGGCCGACAGCGCTTCGGTGCGTTACCAGTTCAACATCGCCGACACCGCGCGGGAGTGCGATCCGGCCGGACCGGGACAGGCCTCGATCAAGATCGGCGTCACGGGCAACCTCGTCATCGGACAGGCCGGAGCGCCCGGAACCTTCTCTGTCCCGCTGCGCATCATTGTGAACGACGACGTCACCCACAAGCCGATCTCGTCCCGGACCTACACCGTCCAGGCGACGGCGGACGCCATGAGCACGGGTCAGTTCCGCGTCGTCGCCGAGCCGGTCGTCGTGCCGATGCCGACGCTCCAGCTCACCAACATCTACTCGATCACCGTCGGCTTCGAGGGCGCCGGCGCCGGGGACGCCGGCAAGCCGAAAGCCCGCAGGCGAAAGACCGCGGGCTGAGGGCGCGCGCCTTGGGGATGCGTCGCCCTTTGCTCCGTTGACAAGGACGCGGGCGTCGGGCTAGCTCGGGCTTGTCAGTCGAAGACGCTTCGCGGAAGAGTTCCGGCGGCCTTTGAAAAGCCGTCGGCGCCGAAGGCGCAACCGCCCCGGAAACGCTCAGGCCCGCAGGACCGCAGAAGCGATGACGCTCTGGAAAGCGACGCGGACCGTTTAAGGTTCCGCGTCCACCGACGGGGGTAGCCGCCTGACAGGCGGGAAATCTCTCAGGTCGTGCGACAGAGGGGGCGCCGTTTGGAAACGACCGTCGCGAGGCGGTCGCGGCTTCTCGGCGCGCTCGCGCCTCGATCGGTGATTCTCATGAGCGACCACGGCCTCCTTGAGACGCCCCTCCATGGCCTGCACGTCGAACTCGGCGCGCGCATGGGGCCGTTCGCCGGCTACGACATGCCGATCCAGTACCCGTCCGGCGTTCTCGCCGAGCACCTGCACACGCGCGCGTCTGCCGGCCTCTTCGACGTCTCGCACATGGGCCAGGCGCTGATCGAGGGGCCGGATCACGCGACGGTCGCGGCGTTTCTCGAGACGCTCTGCCCGGCCGACATCCTCGGCCTCGCGCCGGGACGCCAGCGCTACACCCAGTTTCTCAACGACGACGGCGGCGTGATCGACGACCTCATGGTGACGCGCCCTCCCGGCGCCGACGGGGCGCTGCGGCTGGTGGTCAACGCCGGGCGCAAGGCGGTCGACTACCCGTTCGTCGCGGCGCGGCTGCCGCGGGACTTGCGCATGGAGGTCCTCGACGGCGCCGCGCTGATCGCCCTGCAAGGTCCGCTCGCCGCGACGACGCTCGATCGCATTGCGCCCGGCGAGGGCCTGCCGGCGATGGCGTTCATGAGCGCCGGGCCCGCCCGCATCGGCGGGTTCGCAACCTTCGTCTCCCGCTCAGGCTACACCGGCGAGGACGGCTACGAAATCTCCCTCGCCGCGGCGGACGCGGAAGCCTTCGCCCGCCGTCTGCTCGCCCTGCCCGAAGTCCTGCCGATCGGCCTCGGGGCGCGCGATTCGCTCCGGCTCGAGGCCGGGCTCTGCCTCTACGGCCACGAACTCGACGAGACGATCGATCCGGTGGAGGCGGGCCTCGTCTGGTCGATCCAGAAGCGGCGGCGCGCCGGGGGCGGCTTTCCGGGCGCCCAGCGCATCCTGAAAAACCTCGCCGACGGCCCCGCCCGCGTCCGGGTGGGTTTAAGGCCGGACGGCCGCGCGCCGGCGCGCGACGGGGCCGAGATCGTGTCGGCGAGCGGCGCGGCCATCGGGATCGTCACTTCTGGCGGCTTCGGTCCGAGCCTCGGCGGTCCGGTCGCGATGGGCTTTGTGACCCGCGCCGACGCCGCCGCCGGCGCTCCCGTCGGGCTCGTCGTGCGCGGCAAGGCGCTGCCGGCGCGCATCGTTCCCCTGCCCTTCCATCCGCACGCCTATCACCGTTGAGCCAGCCCAAAGGACCGTCGCATGGCTGACATCCGCTACACCAAGGATCACGAATACGTCCGCATCGAAGGCGGCGAGGCCGTCGTCGGCATCAGCGACCATGCCCAAGGGCAGCTTGGCGACGTCGTCTTCGCCGAGGTCCCCGCCGTCGGAAAGACGCTGAAAGCCGGCGAGCCGGCGGCGGTGGTCGAAAGCGTCAAGGCGGCGAGCGATGTGTTCGCGCCGCTCTCGGGCGAGGTCGTCGCCGTCAATGCGGCGGTGGAGAACACGCCGGGCGTGATCAACGAGGACGCGCTCGGGCGCGGCTGGCTCTTCCGCATCAAAATCGCGAACCCGAGCGAAGCGGACGCGCTCATGGACGAGGCCGCCTACGCCGCCTTCCTCGCAACCGAAAGCTGACGCCCATGCGCTATCTGCCGCTCGACGCCAGTGAGCGCGAGACGATGCTGGCGCGCATCGGCGTCGCCGACGTCGACGCGCTCTTCGCCGACGTTCCGGCCGACAAGCGGATCGAGGGCCTTCTCGATCTGCCGCTCGGCAAAAGCGAGATGGCGGTCGAGCGGCTTCTGTCGGCGATGGCGTCGCGCTCGCTCGCCGCCGGCGCCCATCCGTTCTTTCTCGGCGCCGGCGCCTACAAGCGGCACATTCCGGCGACCGTCGACCATCTGATCCAGCGCTCGGAGTTCCTCACGAGCTACACGCCCTATCAGCCGGAGATCTCGCAGGGGACGCTGAAGGCCCTCTTCGAGTTTCAGACGCAGGTCGCGACGCTGACCGGGATGGAGGTCGCCAACGCCTCGATGTACGACGGCTCGACCGCGACCGCCGAGGCGATGCTGATGGCGCACCGGCTGACGAAGCGCGGCAAGGCGGTGCTCTCGGGGGGCCTGCATCCGCAGTATGGGGACGTCGCGGCGACGGTGGCGCGCTGGGCCGGCGACGCCATCGTGCGTCTGCCCCCCGACGTGCGGGCGAACGAGGACATCGCCGCCGCCATCGACGTCGACACGAGCTGCGTCATCGTCCAGAGCCCGGACTTTTTCGGCAATCCGCGCGATCTTGCTTCCATCGCCGCCGCCGCCCACGCCCGCGGCGCGCTCCTCGTTGCGGTCTTCACCGATCCGGTCTCCCTCGGGGCGCTTCGGAGCCCGGGCGAAATGGACGCCGACATCGCGGTCGGCGAGGGTCAGGGGATCGGCAATGGGCTGAGCTTCGGCGGCCCCTATGTCGGCCTCTTCGCCACCCGCCTCAAATTCGTCCGCCAGATGCCCGGGCGGGTCGCCGGACAGACGGTCGACGCCGACGGTCGGCGCAGCTTCGTGCTGACGCTCTCGACCCGCGAGCAGCACATCCGCCGCGAGAAGGCGACGAGCAACATCTGCACCAATTCGGGCCTCTGCGCGCTCGCCTTCTCGATTCATCTCACGCTGCTCGGTGGGGTCGGCCTGCAGCGGCTCGCGCATGTCAATCACGCGGGCGCCGTGCACTTGGCCGAGCGCCTGTCGGCGATCCCCGGCGTCGAGATTCTCAATACGCATTTCTTCAACGAATTCACGCTGCGGACGCCGCGCAACGCCGCCGATCTCATCGAGGCGCTGGCGAAGCGGGGCGTCATCGGCGGCCTGCCCGTGTCGCGCCTCCTACCGGACGCCGGGCTCGACGATCTCATTGTCGTCGCGAGCACCGAGGTCAACACCGACGACGACCGCAAGGCCTATGCGGACGCGCTCGCGGAGAGCCTCCGATGACCCTCGAGATCGAGCGCCGCCCGATGAATTCGCAAGGCCGCCCGACCCGTCCCGAAGCCCTTGACGGCGCCGCGAAGCAAACCTTCACCGGCGCCCGGGCGCTCGACATGGAGGAAGCGCTGATCTTCGAGAGCGGGCGCTTCGACGCGACCGGCGTCGACATCGAGGCGCCGGCGCCGTTCGCGGCGCGCCTCGGGCCGCTCGCGCGCGCCGCCGCGCCCGATCTGCCAGGCCTCAGCGAACCCGAGGCGGTGCGCCATTATGTCCGGCTGTCGCGGGACAATTATTCGATCGACGCGGGGCTCTATCCGCTCGGCTCCTGCACGATGAAGCACAATCCGCGCCTCAACGAGAAGATGGCGCGGCTGCCGGGCTTCGGCGACACGCATCCGCTGCAGCCCGTCTCGACCGCGCAAGGGGCGCTGGCGGCGATCGAGGCGCTGGCCGACATTCTCATGACCCTCACCGGCATGAGCGCGATCGCGATGTCGCCGAAAGCCGGCGCGCACGGCGAGCTTTGCGGCATGATGGCGATCAAGGCCGCCATCGAGAGCCGTGGCGAGACCGCGATCCGGCGCGTCGTGCTCGTGCCCGATTCGGCGCATGGCACCAACCCCGCGACCGCGGCGCTCCTCGGCTTTTCCGTGCGGCCGGTCGCGGGCGGCGACGACGGCAACGTCTCGCTCGAGGCGGTCAAGGCGGCGCTCGCGCCCGACGTGGCGGCGATCATGCTGACGAACCCCAACACCTGCGGCCTCTTCGAGCGTCAGATCGCGGAGATCGCGGCGGCGGTCCGCGACGCGGGCGCCTACTTCTATTGCGACGGCGCGAATTTCAACGCCATCGTCGGCAAGACGAAACCCGGCGACCTCGGCGTCGACGCGATGCACATCAATCTGCACAAGACCTTTTCGACGCCCCATGGCGGCGGCGGTCCCGGCGCGGGTCCGGTCGCGCTCTCGGCGCGGCTTGCGCCTTTCGCGCCGGTTCCGTTCGTCAGGCGCGACGGCGATGCTTTGAGCGTGGTCGAACATGCGGCCGGAAGCGAGTCCTTCGGCCGCCTGACCGCTTTCCATGGCCAGATGGGGATGTTCGTCCGGGCGCTGAGCTTCATTCTCTCGCACGGCGCCGACGGCCTCAGGCAGGCCTCGGAGGACGCGGTGCTGTCGGCGAATTACCTGCGCGCGTCGCTGAACGACGCGATGAGCGCGCCGTTCGGCGACCGCGTCTGCATGCATGAAGCCCTCTTCGACGACCGCTGGCTGAAGGACACGGGCCTCACGACGCTCGATTTCGCCAAGGCGATGATCGACGAAGGGTTCCACCCGATGACGATCTACTTCCCGCTGATCGTGCACGGCGCCATGCTGATCGAGCCGACCGAATCGGAATTGAAGGCGGGCCTCGACCGCTTCGTCATGACGCTGCGCGACCTTGCGTTCGCCGCGAAGGCGGGCGACCGGCAGCGGTTTTCCGCGGCGCCGCGGTTTGCTCCCCGCCGCCGGCTCGACGAGACGCTGGCGGCGCGCAATCCGGTGCTGCGCTGGACGCGGCCGCCGGCGGAATGAGGCAAAACGCCTCGCCCGCTGCGTCTTTGTCGGAGAATGGAAATTGGCCTAGAGTCTGCGTCGACCGTCGCCCCGATGGGCGCCCTTGGCGGAACGGGATGAAGTGAGAATGCCAGGCAGACCACCCCGTTTCGCAGCCTTCGCCCTCTTCGCAATCCTCATGGCGATTGCGGCCCTCTGCGGAAGTCCGGCGCCGAGCCGGGCGGAGGACGCCGCCGCCACGCCCCCGGCCGCCCCGGGGTCGACGCAGCCGCCCTCTGGCCAGCCTTCCGGCGCCCAGACGCCGTCGCCGCCTGCTGAGGCTCAGGCGCCGTCGCCCGGGCAGCCGCCTGCCGGGGGGTCGCCGGCGCCCGGCGCCGGGCCGCCGTCCGGCGCGGGCAAGCCCGCCGAAGGGGAAAGCCCCAAGTCCGACAGCAAGTCCGACAGCAAGTCCGACACCTCGACCGGCGAGACCGTCGAACTGCACGCCCGGCCGTTCGCCTACATCGAAGGCAAGGCCGATCGGGACGAGGTCTATGGCGCGATCCGGGGCTCGCTCGAAATGGTCAAGCGTGAAATCGACAAGGCCGGACTGAAGACCGCGGGGCCGCCGATCGCCGTTTTCGTCGAGTCCGACGAAACGGGCTTCCGCTATCACGCGGGCTATCCGCTCGAAGCCGCGCCCGACGGCAAGACGGCTCTCACCGACGCGGTGAAACTCGCGACCACGGCCGGCGGCAAAGCCATGCGCTTCCAGCATCTCGGCGCCTATGCCGACATCGACGCGACCTATGACGCCATCACCGCCTATCTCGACGAGAAGGGAATCGACGCGCAGGATTCGTTCATCGAGGAATACGTGAACGACGTAAAGGATGGAGACGATCCGAACCTCGAGGTCGACATCTACGTGCTGCTGAAATAGGCGGCGAGGGGTTGAACATTTGTTCCGCCGAATTGATCGAAGTCAAAGACCGGCCGCCGAACGCAAGCTAGACCCGCCTCATCGGGGAGCGAACTTTCGATGGCGGAGATGAGCGACGTTGTCGCGCGCGCTCTGGCGCGGCATCGCGGCGATCCGACGCGTCTCGTGCAGATGCTTCGGGAAGTTCAGGAAGAGCTCGACTGGATCGCGCCGGAAACGATGCGCGCGATCGCGGCCGGCCTCGGCGTCCCGATCACGCGCGTGCAGAGCGTCGTCGCGTTCTATTCGTTCCTGTACGACAGGCCGCGGGGCCGCTATCGCGTCCTCTTCTCCGACAACATCACCGACCGCATGTCGGGGTCCGAGGCGCTGATGGAGCACATGCTCAAGCGCCTGAAGCTGCGCCGCGGCGAACTTTCCGCCGACGGCGCCGTCAGCGTCGCGCTCACCTCCTGCACCGGCATGTGCGATCAGGGACCGGCGATGCTGGTCAACAATCACGCGGTCACGCGGCTGACGGCGCGGCGCATCGACGAGATCTGCGAACTGATGCGGATCGGCGCGCCGCTCGGCGAATGGCCGCCGGAGTTCTTCCACGTCGACGACAACATTCGCCGGCGCGAGACGCTGCTGACCTCGCTCGAGCCCGGCGCCGCGCTCGACGCGGCGATCGCGCGCGGCCGTCAGGGAATGATGGACGAGATGAAGCGCTCGCGCCTGCGCGGCCGCGGCGGCGCGGGGTTCCCGACCGGCGTCAAGTTCGAGGGCGCGCGCAACGCCCCCGGCGCCCAGCGCTACATCGTCTGCAACGCCGACGAGGGGGAGCCCGGCACGTTCAAGGATCGCGTGCTCCTCAATTCGTTTCCGACGCGGGTGCTCGAAGGCATGGCGATCGCGGGCTACGTCGTCGGCGCGACCAGGGGCTTCATCTATCTGCGCGGCGAGTACAAGCACCTGCAGGAAGATCTGCAGCGCGACATCGACGCCATGCGGGCGAGCCAGCGGCTCGGCACGTCGATCCGCGGCGCTCCCGGCTTCGACTTCGACATCGAGATCCACATGGGCGCCGGCGGCTACATCTGCGGCGAAGGCACGGCGCTGATCGAATTGCTCGAGGGCAAGCCCGGGCGCCCGCGCGTTCGGCCCCCCTCGATGGTCGAGGTCGGCTACCTCGGCAAGCCGACCGTCGTCGACAACGTCGAGACTCTCGCGCATTGCACCGAGATCGCCGTCGAGGGCGGCGCAAGCTTCGCCAAGCGCGGAACGAAGACGTCGTGCGGCACCAAGCTCATCTCGATCTCCGGCGATTGCGAGCGCCCCGGCGTCTACGAATATCCGTTCGGGGTGACGATCGGCCGGCTCCTCGAGGACAGCGGCGCCCATGCGGTGACCGCGGTGCAGATCGGCGGCGCGTCGGGCGTGCTCGTGACGCCGGACGAGTTCAGCCGCAGGATCGCCTTCGAGGACATTTCGACCGCCGGCGCCTTCATGATCTTCGGGCCCGACCGCGATCTCTTCGAAGTGGCGCGCAATTTCGCGCATTTCTTCGCCCACGAGAGCTGCGGCTTCTGCACGCCCTGCCGGGTCGGCACGGCGATCCAGCGCTCCATCATGGACAAGATCGCCGAGGGACGCGGGTCGAACTACGAGGTCAACGATCTGAAGCGGCTCAGCGAGTTCATGAAGCGCACCAGTCACTGCGGGCTCGGCGAGACGGCGGGAAACGCGGTCCGCGACGCGCTGACCAAGTTCCGGCCCGCCTTCGAAAGGCGCCTGAGAGCGCGCGATTTCGCCCCCGCGATCGACCTCGAGGCGGCGCTCGAGCCGGCCCGGCGGATCACCGGCCGCGACGACGCCGAAGCGCATCTGACGGTCGAGGGCTGAAGCGATGGCGGAGACCATCTTCAACATCGACGAGGAGCCCGTACCCTTCGTCCCCGGCCAGACCATCCTCGAGGCGGCGAAGGCGGCCGGCGTCTATATCCCGCATCTCTGCTTCCACCCTGATTTCAAGCGGCACGGCGGCTGCAAGCTCTGCACCGTCGTCGTCAACGGACGCACCCAGACCGCCTGCACCCACAAGGCCGCGGTCGGCCAGGAGGTCGACGTCAACACGCCCGAACTGATCGCCATGCGGCGCTCGCTCGTGCAGATGATGTTCATCGAGGGCAATCACTTCTGCCCGGGCTGCGAGAAGAGCGGCGCCTGTCAGTTGCAGGCGCTGGCCTACGAGTTCGAGATGATGTCGCCGCATTTCGTCGAACTCTATCCGCATCGGGAGATCGACGCGTCCCATCCCGACGTCATGATCGACTTCAACCGCTGCATCCTGTGCGAGCTCTGCGTCAGGGCGAGCCGGGACGTCGACCACAAGGAGGTCTTCGCCGTCGCCGGCCGCGGCCTCGAGGCGCGGCTCATCGTCAATTCGCCGACCGGCAAGCTCGGCGACAGCGCGCTCGACGTCGCCGACCGGGCGGCGCACGTCTGTCCGGTCGGCGCGATCGTCGTCAAGCGGGTCGGCTTCTCGACGCCGATCGGCGACCGGCCATACGACCGCGAACCGATCAGCGCCGAAGCGGAATCGTGCGAATTGCCGGAGGCGTCGCGATGAACGGCCGCGCCCATGACAAGGTCAAGGTCCGCCTCGCGACGACGTCGCTCGCCGGCTGCTTCGGCTGCCACATGTCGTTTCTCGACATCGACGAGCGGATTTTCGAACTCGCCGAGATCGCGGAATTCGACCGCTCGCCCTTGACCGACATCAAGCATTGCGGGCCGTGCGACATCGCCCTCATCGAGGGGGGCGTGTGCAACGCCGACAACGTCCATGTCGTCCGGGAGTTTCGCGCCAACGCGAAAATTCTGGTGGCGGTGGGCGCCTGCGCGATCAACGGCGGCCTCCCGGCGCTGCGCAACCGGCTCGACATCGACGACATCCTGCGCCGCGTCTACCGCGACCCGGTCACCGGCGAGCCGTGCGTCCCCAATTCGCACGAACTGCCGCTGGCGCTCGACAAGGTCTATCCGGTCAACGAAATCGTGCGCGTCGACTACAGCCTGCCGGGCTGCCCGCCCTCGGGCGACGCGATCTGGAAGTTCCTGACCGACCTGATCCTCGGCCGCATGCCGCGGCTCGATCACGGTCTCCTGCACTACGACTGAGGCTTGCCCCCCGTGACGCTCAACCTCGAAACCGCAAGCGCGCCGCACCGATTGCGCCGCGTCGCCATCGAGCCGGTCTCCCGCGTCGAGGGGCACGGCAAGGTGACCATCCTGCTCGACAGCGAGAACCGGGTTCATCAGGTCCGTCTGCACATCGTCGAGTTCCGCGGCTTCGAGATCTTCATCGAGGGCCGGCCCTTCTGGGAAGTCCCGGTCGCGGTGCAGCGGCTCTGCGGCATCTGCCCGGTGAGCCACCTTCTCGCGGCGACGAAAGCGATGGACAAGATCGCGGGCTTCGGCGACCTCACGCCGACCGCCGAGAAACTGCGGCGGCTGCTGCACTACGGGCAGATCGTGCAGTCGCACGCGCTGCATTTCTTCCATCTCTCCTCGCCCGATCTCCTGCTCGGGTTCGACAGCGAGGCGGCGCGGCGCAATATCCTCGGCGTCGCCGCCGACTTTCCCGACCTCGCGCGCCAGGGTGTCCTGACGCGCAAGTTCGGCCAGGAGGTCATCCGCCACATCGCCGGCAAGCGCATTCACGGCACCGGCGTCATTCCGGGCGGCGTCAACAAGGCGCTCGCGGTCGAGGATCGCGACGGCTTACGCAAGGACGCCGACCAGATCGTCGAATGGTCGAGGCAAGCGGTCGCGCTCGTCATCCGGCTGCACGAGACCGATCCCGACTTCTACACGAGCTTCGGCGAAGCGCGGGCGAACATGATGGGGCTCGTCGACGCCAGCGGCGGCCCCGATTATTACGACGGGACGCTGCGCGCCCGCGACGCCGACGGCGGCCCCATCTTCGACCACGTCGACCCTGCGACCTACCAGAGCCTCATCCAGGAGGACATCAAACCCTGGACCTACATGAAGTTTCCCCATTTCAAGGCGCTCGGCGCCGAGAACGGCTGGTACCGGGTCGGGCCGCTGGCGCGCGTGCAGGTCGCGGACGCCCTGCCGACGCCGCTGGCCGAGGCCGAGCGGCTGAAATTCGTCGCGGTCGGCGGCGGCAGGCCGCTGCACGGCGCGCTCATGACCCATTGGGCGCGCATGATCGAGATGCTGCATGGGGCGGAACTCGCGCGCGCCCTGCTCGACGACCCCGACATCGTCGGAACCGACCTCATGGCGGACAAGCGGCCGCGCACGGACGAGGCGGTCGGCGTGATCGAGGCGCCGCGCGGCACGCTCTTCCATCACTATCGGGTCGACGGGCAGGACCTCGTCGCCTATTGCAATCTCATCGTTTCGACGACCAGCAACAACCAGGCGATGAACGAGGCGATCCGCGCGGTGGCCGCGCGCTTCCTGTCCGGGCGCCAGGTGACCGAGGGCCTCCTGAACCATATCGAGGTCGCCATCCGCGCCTACGATCCCTGCCTCTCCTGCGCGACGCACGCGCTTGGGCAAATGCCGCTCGAGGTCGACCTCGTCGACGCCGACGGCGCGCTCGTGTCGCGCGCAAGGAAAGGGTGAGGTGCGCCTCGTCGTCTTCGGCTGGGGCAACGACGCCCGCGGCGACGACGGACTGGGGCCCCTGCTGCTCGCGAGGATCGCCCAGGCCGGCCTGCCGGACGTGACTACGATCGAGGACTTCCAGCTTCAGATCGAGCACGCGCTCGATCTCGAGGGGGCCGAGATGGCGCTCTTCCTCGACGCCGGCCGGGAGACGCCCGACCCGTTCGTCTTCGCCGAGATCCTTCCGCGGCGGGACGCGAGCCACACGACCCATGCGCTGTCGCCCGAGGCGCTGCTCGACGTCGCAGAGCGGGCGCTTTCCCGCCCGGCGCCGCCGTCGTTCGTGCTTTGCGTGCGCGGCGAGCGCTTCGAACTCGGCGCGCCGCTCTCGGCCGAGGCGGCCGCGCGGCTCGAGGCGGCGTCGGCGTTTGTCGAGGGGCTCATGCAAGAGCGAACCGTCGAGAACTGGCGGCGCGCCAGCCTTCAGCGCGGCGCTTTCCCGGCGGCGAGGGCCTCGGCGTAGACCGCGAGCGTGTCGGCGGTCATCCGGGCGACCGAATGGGTTGCCGCGGCCCGCTCGCGCGCGCGCCGGCGGATCGCCTCGCGGGCCGAGGCGCCGAGCGTCAGCGCCGCGCGGATCGCCTCGGCGAGCGCCGGCGCGTCGCCGGGCGGCACGAGCCAGCCGGTGCGCTCTTCGGGCGCGGCGCGGGGCGGCGCGAGCACGATCTCGCCCGCCGCGCCGACGTCGGCGAGAACGATCAGCGCGCCGGCGGCGGCGGCCTCGATCGCGGCGCGGGTGACGCCTTCGGCCTCGCGCGCCGGAAAGACGACGACGTGGGCTGCGAGGAACGCGGCCGGCCGGTCGCTCTCGGCGCCGACCCTCGTCACCACGCCCTTGAGGCCGCGCGAGGCGACAAGCGCGTCGATCTCGCGGGCGAAGGCGGCCTTCTGCGGCTCTCCGGCCATGACGAAGCGCGCGTCGTCGAGCCCGACGAGCGCCGCCGCCTCGACGAGGAGAGCCTGCCCGCGCGCCGGCGCGATTCCGCCCGGCGCAAGGACGACCCGCTCGTGCGGCGCGACGCCCCAGCGCTCGCGGACGACCGCCACCCGCGCCCGGGCGACGGCGTCGGGCGAAAGCGCCGCGACATTGAGGCCCGGCCGCACGATCCGGAGGCGGCTGCGAGCCGCCGGAAAGACCGCGGCGGCGCGCTCGGCCGCATGGTCGGACGAAGCGACGACGAGGGTTCCCTCGCCGACGGCGGCCTCGAAGCGGGTGCGCGGCGCCGCCGCCGGTCCGTCGCCCTGAACGGACGTGACGAGCGCCGTCCCGGTCTTGCGGCAGGCGCCGAGCGCCACGAAGGCGGCGCCGCGCGAGCGCGCATGCACCAGGTCGACCCGCTCCTCGGCGAGCACGGCCGCGAGCTTGCGGGCGTTGACCATCATCGCGACCGGGTTGATCGTCGACGCGGGAAAGGGCACATGCAGGGCGCCGATCGCCTGCGCTTCGCTCGCGAGGTCGCCCGCGTCCGACGCCACGAGCGCGCGCGCCCCCGCCTGGACGAGGGCCTCGGCGACCGCCAGCGTCGCCTTGCGGTCGCCCTCCGGGCGCGCCGGCGTGAGTTGCAGGATCGTGCGGCCCGCGAGCGGGGCGTTGGCGCCGCGCGCGAACGGGAAGAGCGGCGGGTCGAGGATCACGCGCGGCTTCGCCCGGGCGAAGGGCAGGCGACGGGGGCCTGCGTCATGAGGATTGTCGGAACGTGTCGAGCGAAGAGCCGAGATATTTCACGATAGACTCACCCCCGCCCGAACGGCGTATCGCCTTTCGCCGCCGCGCGCCAGCGCAAAGCGGCCGGCCCGGGATCGTCTGGCTCTGCGGCTACCGGTCCGACATGGACTCGACGAAAGCCAGCGCCCTCGACGCCGAGGCCGAGCGCCTCGGGCTCGCGCTCTTGCGCTTCGACTATTCCGGCCACGGCAGCTCGGAGGGGCGGCTCGAGGACGGCACGATCTCGCGCTGGCTTGCCGAGACGCTGGCGATCGTCCGGGCCGAGACGGAGGGGCCGCAGATCGTGGTCGGCTCGTCGATGGGCGGCTGGCTCGCTTTGCTCGCGGCGCGCGCGCTGATCGGCGCCGGCGAGGAGGGGCGCCTCGCCGGCCTCGTCCTGATCGCGCCTGCGGTCGACTTCACCGAGGCGCTCCTCTGGGAGCGAGCGCCCGAGGCCGCGCGCCGCGCCATCATGGAGGAGGGCGCGTGGCGGCCGCCCTCGGCCTATTCGGACGAGCCCGACGTCTTCACCCGCGCGCTGATCGAGGACGGGCGCCGCCACCTCCTGCTCGGCGGCATGATCCGAACCCATTGTCCGGTCGCCGTCATGCAGGGGATGCAGGACGAGGCGGTCCCTCATACGCACGCGCTGGCGCTGATGGAGCGCCTCGGCGACGATCCCGCGACCCTGACCCTCGTCAAGGACGGCGACCACCGCCTGTCGCGGCCGCAGGATCTCGCGCTTCTGTTCGCGACTCTCGAGCGGATGATCGAGGGGGCGGCGGCGTAGGGCGGCGGAGCGTCCCTTCTCCCCGGCTTGCGGGGAGCAGGTCAAGATGAGGGGCCGGGTGGCGACCATTGCGGCCGATCCCCTCGCCCCTCACCCCAACCCTCTCCCCGCTGCGCGTGGAGAGGGAGTCCAGTCACTCCGCCCCGTAGCGGTGCAGGCTTGCGCCATGCGCCTTCAGCCACGCCTCGGCGCGGTCGACGTCGGGCGAGGCGCGGCCGACGAGCGCCCAGAACTTCGGCGAATGGTTCATGTGCGCCATGTGCGCCGCCTCGTGCGCCGCGAGATAGTCGAGCACGTAAGGGGGCGCGAGGATCAGGCGCCAGGAGAAGGAGAGGCGCCCGGTCGACGAGCACGAGCCCCAGCGGCTGACGGTGTCGCGCACCGCGATCCGTTTCGGCCTGACGCCGATCGTGCGCGCGTGGCGGGCGACCGCCGCCTCGAGGTCGCGGAGCGCCTCGCGCTTGAGAAAATCGGCGACGCGACGCGGCACATGCGGCCGCTCGCCCGCCACGCAGAGGAGCGGCCCGCGCTCGCCCTGCTCGATCCAGACGACGCCGCGCGCGCCTGGCCGATGCACGATCGTGTGTTCGACGCCGCGCAAAGGGGCGGTCGCGGAGGGCTCGAAGGCGACGGGACGCGGCAGGCGCCTGAGGCGGACGCCGATCCAGGCCGAATGGCGCTCGGCGAATTCGCGCGCCGACTTCAGCGAGGCGCGCGCCGGCATGGTGAGGAGCACGTCGCGGTTCGCCGCGCGGACCCGGAGCGTAAATCGGCGCGAGCGCGGCGAGCGGTTGATCGCAATGCGATAGATCTCGCCGTCGTGGGCGACGTCGAGATGACCGGGCTCCACCCCCCGGTCGAACAGTCGCAAGAGTCCGCTGACCGCCATGCCCGAGGCGCCGCTCCTTCTTAAGCCCCGAATCGGAATCTAGAGCGTACGCCACTCCCTTGGAACCGTCATTGCGAGGAGCTCCGCGACGAAGCAATCCGCGGCGCCGTCCGCCCCGAACATGGATTGCTTCGCTGACGCTCGCAATGACGGCGCCCCGCCCGCTTGCGGGAGAGGGGCCGGGGGTGAGGGCCTCACACGAGGCGGAGGTCGAGCCGGGGAGCAGGCTTGATGAGCCTCGGCAGGCCGGCGGCGAGGAAGACGACCGCATCCGCCGCGCGGGCGATGGCCGCGTTCGCCCGCCCCTGCAGGTCGCGGAA
Organism: uncultured Alphaproteobacteria bacterium; assembly: GCA_963829505.1. Lineage (GTDB taxonomy): Bacteria > Pseudomonadota > Alphaproteobacteria > Rhizobiales > Beijerinckiaceae > Roseiarcus. The sequence continues at coordinate 1,876,962 of CAWHIL010000001.1, read as the reverse complement.
GTCGCGGCCGAGGGCGGTATCGGGGACGATCCCGAGGCCGACTTCGTTCGAGACGAGGAGGACCGGGCCTTCGAGCCGCCCGAGCGCCTGCGAGAGCCTGAGCGCGTCGCCCTCCGCGTCGCGTCCGGCGAGCATCAAATTCGTGAGCCAGAGGGTCAGGCAGTCGACCAGCACGACCCGGCCCGGGCGCGCCTCGGCGAAAAGCGCCTCGACGAGGGCGAGCGGTTCCTCGCGCGTCGTCCAGCCCGCGCCGCGCGCCGCCCTGTGGCGGGCGATGCGGGCGGCCATTTCCGCGTCGCCCGGCTCGGCGGTCGCGAGATAGCACCGCTCGGGCGCCGCGCTTTCGGCGAGCGCCTGCGCATAGGCGCTCTTGCCCGAGCGCGCGCCGCCGAGGACGAGCACGCTGCGGGCGGCAAGGGAAATCGCCTCCATTCCCGATGGGTAAATCCGCAGCCGCGTCGACACAAGTCGAGGCATGCCGGGGACGCCGGCCGAGCCCTCCCGCTTTGCGGTCGCTTCCCCGCCCTGATAAGGGGCGGCCCGTGGACAGACCGCTCACCAATCCGAACCGCGGCTCGGCGCTGTTCCGGACGCCATCGGAGTACCGCGCGGACATCAACGGCCTGCGCGCGCTCGCCGTCCTCGGCGTCGTCCTGTTTCACGCCGACCGGACCCTCCTGCCGGGCGGTTTCGCCGGCGTCGACGTCTTCTTCGTCATCTCGGGCTTTCTGATCTCGCGGATCATCCTCACCGAATGCGCATCGAACCACTTCTCGCTGCCGCTCTTCTACGCCAAGCGGGCGAAGCGCATTCTTCCCGCCCTTCTGATCGTGCTTGCCTTCGTCTGGATCGCCGGATGGTTCTGGGCGGACCCGGAGCAGTTCCGCGAGATCGGCGGACACCTGATCGGAAATTCCTATTTCACCCTGAATTTCTGGCTCTTTCGCGATGCGGCCCACGGCGGCTATTTCGCCCCCGACGTCGCCTCGAAGCCGCTCCTGCATCTCTGGTCGCTCAGCATCGAGGAGCAATTCTACCTCGTCTGGCCCGCCTTCATCCTGCTCCTCTTCAGGCTGAAGGACCGCATTCTGCCGGCGGCGATCCTGGCCGTCTTCGCCGTGTCGCTGACGATCTGCCTTGTGCTCACGCCGCGCGACCCGACCGCCGCCTTCTATCTGCCCTGGGGCCGGGCGTGGGAGCTGGCGGGCGGAGCGCTGCTCGCCTACCGCGAGACTTTTCTTCTGCGCCTCATCCCCTTCGCCCCGCGCCGGATCGCCAACATCGGCGCAGGACTGGGCGTCCTTCTCATCTTCACGGCCTTTCTCGCGCTGAGCGAGACGCAGCCATTCCCCGGCTGGCGGGCGCTGATCCCGACGGCCGGATGCGCGCTCGTCATCGCCCATCCCCGGTCGCTCTGGGGCGAGACGCTGCTCGCGAACCGCGCCGCGACGCTCTTCGGGCTGATCTCCTATCCGCTCTACCTGTGGCACTGGCCGCTCTTCGCCTATGCGCATATCGCGCCCGGCGTGGCGCCGACGCGGGGCCTGATGTTGGCGCTCGCGGCGCTTGCCGTCGTGCTGGCGACGCTGACCTACCGGCTCGTCGAACTGCCGGTCGCCGCGTTCTTTCGGGCGCACAAGCGCGTGACCGCGCTGACCCTCATCGCCGGGCTCGCCGCGACCGGCTTCCTCGGCCGCGCGACGACCGGGGCGAATGGCTTTCCCGACCGCTTTCCGCCGCTCGTCACGAAGATTTTCACCTACCACGTGTCGGGCGCCAACGTTCAGCCGCTGTGGGACTGCTTCTACGATCGCGAACCGGGTCAGCGAACCCTCGACGAGGAGCGCGAGCGCGCCCGCCATTTCTTCGCCGGCCACAAGTGCGCCGTCGTCGCCGATCCGGCGAAGCCGACCATCATGATCGTCGGCGACTCGCACGCCGCCCATCTCTTCGCCGGACTGAAGCGGCGCTACGGCGATACGGCCAATCTCGTCGCGATGCCCGCGACCTATTGCGCGCCGCTCGACCTGAGGCCGAGCCAGGCGCCCCGCTGCCTCGCGATCAACGAACTCGTCACCGACACGATCCGCTCGATCAGGCCGACGGTGCTTCTGGTCGGCTATTATTTCGCCGCGCTCGCCAACGATCGCAGCGGCGACTATCCCGCCTATCTCGACGAACTCGGCGGGCGCCTGCGGCAGTTGCGCGGCGAAGGGGTTCCCGCGGTCGTGGTCGCGGGCCAGGTCCCGACCTGGTCGCCGTGGGTTCCGATGCTCGTTGGGCGCGACGTTCTGAATCACGGCGGGACGCCGGAATTCTCGACGTTCGGCGTGCGCGAGGACTCGCTCGCCGTCGACAGGGATCTCAAGCGCCGGGACTGGGGCGACGGCGTGGTCTACGTCTCGCAGGCCGACAAGCTCTGCGGCGCGGGAGGCTGCCGGCGCACCGTCGGGTCCGTCCTGCCCGACGACATGCTGGCGATCGACTACGGTCATTACAGCGCCAACGGTTCCGTCTTCGCGGTCGAGACGATCTTCGCGCCGGCGATCGACGCGGCGCTTAAGCGCGCGCGTTAGAGCAAGATGCGTTTCGGTCGAATCGCATCTTGCTCCAAATTCTCCGACATCGCGGCATTCATCGCGAAAGACCGGTTCCCACTTTTTCGCATCCCGCTGTAGCCGGCGCTCGCGCTATCGCGGGAAACCGCGCGGCCGGGCGCCGGGATCGCAGACGAGAAAGCGTTCCGTCGGCATGAACCACACCTCGTCGGGGCGGAGCCTGTCGATCGCGCTCCAGTCGAAGCCGCAATGCTGGTGGAAGAGCCACACGACGCTCCCGGCGTGCTGCAGCGCCATGGGCGCAAAGAGCGCGGCGGTGAACGAGTTGCCGACGATCATGATGGTCGGTCCGGCCCGGCCGGACGTCTCGACATAGTCGCCGTAAGGGTCGGAGGTGAGGAGCTGGCGCTCGCCCGACGGCAGCGCCAGCGGCTGCACGCTCTCGCTGACCGCGTCCTCTTCCCCGAGCAGCCGCGCGAGATCGCCGCCCTTGCGCTGTGAGAGGGCGCCAAGCGCCGCCGCCGGGTCGAGCGCCCAGTCGGGATGACCGTCCGCTTCGACGACCGCGTTGAAGGCCTCGAGCGCGCCGCGCGGCGTCCAGTGCGTGTCGTGAAGGAAATAGGCGCCGTCGTCCCGCGCTTTCGCCATGACCGGCCTCAGGTCGAGCGCGCGAACGCCCTTGGCATGGAGGCCGGCGACGAGGAGGTCGTATTCGGTCGTCCGGCCGCGGTTCTGCGCCCACGCGGGGAGGTCGTCCTGGTAGACGGTCGAGGAATTCGGCGGCACGGCGACGAGAAAGCCTACGCCGCGGTGGGCGAGCGCCGCATTCATGTCCGCGAGCAGGTCGATCGTGTCCGCGACGCGCTGGTCGCGCAGGACAAGCCCGGCGCTCTGCCGCACCGCCTCCTCGCCGAGGTAGAACATCCGTCCGTCGCGGCCGACGAGCACCGTGTCGTTGCCATGCCTGAGGGCGGGCTTCGTCAGGTCCTTGTGGGCGCGGATCAGCGTCTGCCGGAGACCGAAGTGGTCATTGAGCCAGGCGTCGAGCGTCTGGGGCAGCGCGAGCCACGCGGATCCGCTGACCGGCCAGCGTGGCGCGGGCGCGAGCCGCCGTCCCTCCTTGAGCACGCTCTCCGGACGGTCGGGCGCGACGAGCCCGACGACGAGCGGCGTCGCGATCAGGATCGCGGCGAGGGGCGCGAAGAATTTGCGGCCGCGCGCGATCATCGGACCGCCCGCCCAACGGAACGCGCGGGACGCCTCATCCAGGGAAACCCGCGGGTCGGGCGCCGAGCGCGCAGACGAGATAGCGCTCGGTCGGCATCCACCACACTTCGTCCGGCCGGAAGGCGTCGATCACGCTCCAGTCGAAAGCGCAATTCTTGTGATTGATCCAGATCGCCCGGCCGACGTGGGGCGACAGCAGCGCGGGGAAATAGGATGCGGTGAAGGAATCGCCGATCACCATCACGGTTGGACCTTCGCCGCCGGTCGTGACGACGTGGTCGGGCATGGGAGCGGGCTCGAGCGCGCGGTCGGTCCCGCGCGTCGGAAGGACGAAGCTCTCCGCCGTCTCGCTGACCTCGTCCTCGACGCCGAGAATGCGGGCGATGTCGCCGCCGTTGATGAGCGTCGCAGGGCCGATCGCGGCCGAGGGGTCGATCCGCCAGTCGGGATGGCCGTCGGCCGCGACGACGGCGTTGAACCCGGCGAGGGCGCCGCGCGGCGACCAGTGCGTGTCGTGCAGAAGATAGGCGCCCCGTCGTCGCGGGCGGCTTCGAGCGCGGGCCGCAGGTCGACCGCCTTGACGCCGCGCCCGGCGAGCGCGTCGAGGAGAATATCGTACTCGGTCCTCCGCCCCTGCCGCTGCGCCCAGCGCGGCAGGGCGTCCTGATAGACGGTCGACGCGTTCGGCGGAACCGCGACGAGAAACCGGATCCCGCGCCGCGCGAGGTCGTCGCGCATCCGGGCGATGAGGTCGGCCGCGTCGGCGACGCGCCGATCGCGAACCGTGAGCCCGGCGCTCTGCCGCACCATGTCGTCGGCCTCGTAGAACATGCGCCCGTCGCGCCCGACAAGAGCGGCCGTGTTCACCTTGAGCAGCACCGGATGGCTCAGATCCCGGTGCAGCTTGATCATCGCATGCCTGAGGCCGAACCGGTCGTCGAGCCAGGCGTCGATCTGGCCGGGCAGCGCTGCGAGCCCGTCGGCGCTTTCGGGAAGGCTCGGCGCCGGCGCGAGCCGCCGGCCTTCGGCATAGACAAGTTCGGGGCTGTCCGGCCAGGCGAACCCGACGACGAGCGGCGCGGCGAGAAGCGCGAAGGCGAGGACGACGAAGTAGCGCCGGTGCGAGCGCAACATCATGCGCCCCCCTGCCCGTCTCGGATCGCGATTGACGTCATCCGCTCGAGCGCTCCGAGGCGCGCGCGAGGCCCGAGGGCAGGAAGGCGAAGGCGGCGAAGGCGCGTCGGCGGCGAGGCGGCATCGTTGCGCCTAGAACTTGAAATAGAGGAACGGGCTATAGGCGCCCGAGGCGACCGTGATCATCGAGAAGATCAGGAGCGCGAAGGTGAAGCCGGCGTCGGCGGCAGCCCGCACGACGAGGGGCGCGCCGAGCCGCGGCCAGAAGCGAGGCAGCGTCGCCAGCGCCGAGCCGATGACGAGCGTCGCGATCGCCCGCTCGTTCAGGGCGTCGTGCATGTCGAAGCTGACGTCGCCGGCGCCGTTGAGGCCGAAGAGGCTCGCGAAATAGTCGCCGGCGGTCGACAGGTCTGCCGAGCGAAAGAGAACCCAGCCGCCCGTGACGGCGAGAAGCGCGTAGAGCCAGCGCAGCGCCACGGGCGCCGCCGCGAGGCGCGCCTTGAGGCCGAGCCGCTCCACGACCAGGAACGCGCCGTGCCAGAGGCCCCAGAGCACGAACGTCCAGTTGGCGCCGTGCCAGACGCCGCAGAGCACGAAGACGGTGACGAGGTTCCGGTAGGTCCTGAGGTCCGAGCCGCGGTTGCCCCCGAGGGGGATATAGAGATAGTCGCGCAGCCACGACGACAGCGACATGTGCCAGCGCCGCCAGAATTCGGTGATCGAGAGCGACGTGTAGGGCAGGTTGAAATTACGCGGAAAGGTGAAGCCGAGCACGATCCCGAGGCCGATCGCCATGTTGGAATAGCCGGCGAAGTCGAAGTAGATCTGGACCGTGTAGGCGAGCAGGCCGATCCACGCTTCGGCAAGCGTGCGGTGCGGCGAGTGATCGAAGGCGACCTGCGCGAGCGGCGCGACGACGTCGGCGACGAGGACCTTCTGCGCCAGGCCGACGATGAAGATGCGGGCGCCGACGGACGCGCGCCCGAGCGTCTGGCGGCGCCTGTCGAGCTGGCGCGCGACGGTCTTGTAGCGGACGATCGGGCCGGCGACGAGCTGCGGAAAGAGCGAGATGTAGAGCGCGACGTCGACCGGATTGGAATTGGCGCGGAAGCGCCTCCGGTAGACGTCGATGATGTAGCTCAGGCAGTGGAAGGTGAAGAACGAGATGCCGAGCGGCAGCTCGATGTTGGTGCGGCCGAAATCGTGGCCGAGGGGCTTCAGAAGGGCGGCGAAATTGGCGGTGACGAAATTGGCGTATTTGAACACGCCGAGAACGAGGAGGTTGACCGCGACCGCGACCGTGAGCGCCCACTTCCGTTCAGCGCCGGCGTATCGGTCGACCACGATCGCCGCGACATAGTTGAAGACGATCGAGAACAGGAGGATCAGCAGGAAGCGCGGCTCGCCCCACGCGTAGAAGACGAGCGAGAAGATGAGCGTGACGACGTTCTTCGCCGCGACCGTCGGCGTCAGCACGTAGCAGGCGAGGAAGATCGGCAGAAAATAGAAGAGGAACGTGACCGAGGAGAAGACCATGAGTTCTTTTCGCTTGGCCTGCCGGAACCGCGGAATTTCGTAACGGGCGCGCGTGGCGAACGACAGTCCGAGTTCGGTCTTCGTCCTTTCGGGGGAAGGCTATAGCCTCTCGGCGGCTCAGCCGCAAAGAGTCTATCGCGACGGCAAAAGTTGGGCGCGACGTTCCGGCGAACGATCCCAGACGACGTCGAGCCTCTCGAGGCCGCGAAAATGATAGGCGTCGCGCGGGCGCGGCGCGCCCTTCAGGCGCAAGGCCGGCAGGCGGTCGAAGAGGATCGGCAACGCGGTCGCCATTTCGAGCCGCGCCAGCGGCGCGCCGACGCAGAAATGAATGCCCGCGCCGAAGGCGACGTGCGGATTGGGATCGCGCCCCGCGTCGAACGCGTCAGGGTCGGGAAAGCGGGCGGAATCGCGATTGGCGGCGCCGAGCAGGAGGCCGATCTTTTCGCCTCGCCGCAACCGGACGCCCGCGACCTCGACGTCTTCGAGCGCGTAGCGGGTGAAGAGATGCAGCGGCGGATCGAGGCGCAGAAGCTCCTCGACGCTCGCCGCCGTCGCCTTCGGGTCGGCGAACAGGACGCCGGGGTCGAGGCGCCGTTCGAGGATCGACCGCACGGAATTGCCGATAGCGTGCACGGTCGCCTCGTGACCGGCGTTGAGCAGGAGGATGACGGTCGTCACCAGTTCGTCCTCGCTGAGCCGGCCCTCCTCGCTTTCGGCCGCGACAAGCCGGCTGACGAGGTCGTCGCGCGGCTCGTCTCGGCGCGCCTTCGCATGCGTGCGGACGAAGCCGGCGAAGTCCCGCGCCGCGGCGGCGGCGCTGTCCTCGACCGCGCGCGTCACGCCGAACTGGTACATCGCAACCATGCGATGCGACCAGTCGAGAAGCTTCGGCGCAACCGCGCGCGGGACGCCGATGAGATCGGCGATGACGGCGAGCGGGATGGGCGTCGCGAAGGCCTCGATGAGCTCGGTCGCGCCGCGGCTCGCGAACGCGTCGATCCGTGCGTTGGCCAGCGCGGCGATGGCGGGCTGAAGCTTCTCGACCTCGCGCGAGACGAAGGCGCGGTTGACGAGGCTTCTGAGCCGCGTGTGCTCGGGCGGCTCCATCTCGAGGATCGAATGGGCCTCGAGCGCGTCGAAGGGCGCGAGATGCGCCTTCGGCGGCGGCCAGCCGAGCGCCTCGCGGCTCATCACATGCAGGATCTGGCGGCCGAAGCGTTTGTCGCGGAGAAGCGCCGAGACGTCGGCGTGCGAAGCGAAACACCAGAAGCCGTAGTCCTCCCAAAAGACAACCGGCGCGTCGCGCAGCAAGACCGCGTATGCGTCGTAAGGGTCGGCGAAGAAGGTCGGGTCGCGCGGGTCGAGGCGAAGGCGGCGAGCGGCGGCGTCGAGGGCGAGGGTCATCCGCCGTCAGAGCGCTTAGGCGCATCAAACTCCGAGACCGATTTCGATCCACGCGAGCGCGTCGTCTTCGCTGGCTTGAGGCAGACGAGCGACCTGCGCGGACACGCGCGCGCGGACAGATTCCAGGCGCGATTCGGGCACGACGAGACGCAACTCCCGCTGGCCCTGCTTAGGCCGTTGTGCGCGCTTTCTCTTCATCCGCTTGTCCGCCGTCATGCGAGTCGACCGTAACGCGCCAGCTCCTCGGAACCAACAGTCCTTCCTCGCCTCTACCCCAGCGGATAGGCGGCCTCCACCACATAGGGCCCGCCGCCGACGCTGTCGCGGGACGAAAAGAGGACGAAGCGCTCGGCGGTAAAACCGTCGACGGCGAGTCCGCCGCGCGCCGCCAGATACTCGGCGACCGCGCGGGGCTTCACGCCGCGCAGGCGCGCGAGCGTCACATGCGGCGTGAACTTGCGGGTCTCGGGCTCGACCCCGACGCGCCTGAGGCGGCGCTCGTGCTCGGCCTGGAGTTCGACCAGCGCCGGATCGGCATGGACGCGGGCGACGAGGGCGCGCGGCTTGTCGCCGCCGAACCATGAGAGGCCGTCGAACCGGACGACGCAATCCGGCCGGCGGATCTCGGCCAGCGTCTCGGCGATGGCGCGGGCGACGCCGAGGTCGACGTCGCCGACGAAGCGCAAGGTGACATGGTAGTCGGACGGCTCCATCCAGCGCGCGCCGGGAACGCCGCCGCGCGCGAGGGCGATTGCGGCGGCGACGGTTTCAGGCACTTCCAGCGCGGTGAACAGGCGAGGCATCGGGACCGCTCCAAGAGATCCCCGGCGTCATAGCCTGCGAAGCAGCGCCCCGTCAGGGGGCTTTCAGTGCCCTGTGGCGTCCGCGCCGCGCGTCGCCTCGAACAGGAACCAGGTCCGCCGCTCCGTCTCGTCGATCCAGACTTCGAGGAGGCTCGCCGAGGCCACGTCGCCGGCGTCGTCGCAAAGTTCGTGCGCCTTGCGCATCGAGGCGATGAAGGCCCGGTTGTCGGCTTCGAGGTCGCGCAGCATGTCGAGCGGGCCGACGAAAGGAAGGTCGTTGTCCTTGATCGACTGAAGCTTGGCGATGTGGCCGATCGAGCGCAGCGTCGTCTGACCGAGCTTGCGCACCCGTTCGGCGAGCGGGTCGGTCATGGCGTAGATCTGGTCGCCGTGCTCGTCGAGCAGGAGGTGATAGTCGCGGAAATGCGGGCCGCTCATGTGCCAGTGGAAATTCTTGGTCTTGAGGTAGAGGGCGAAGGCGTCGGCGGTGAGGCCGTTCAGCGCCGCGGCGATCGCCTTGACGCCGTTCTCCGAGAGGTCGGTCGGGGTCGCGAGCGCGGCTTTGCCCTGCCCGCCGTTGGTCGATTTTTCGGTTCTGCTCATACGCGCGTTTCCCTTGACTGAAGCGAGGCCGCCCGGGCGGCCGGTCGATAACGCTGTTCCGGCCGCGGGGTTCCTGCAAAGCCATGCAGCGGGACGAGCGTACGGAATGATTCTCGCCGGAAATAAGACAAATTCACGCCCGGATGGCACACGCCCGGCGCGGCGCCCCCCTACGCCACGGTAAACTGGGCCATCATACCGGAATCCTCGTGCTCAAGAATGTGGCAGTGGGCCATATAGGGATGCGCCGCGTCCGCCCCATAGGGGAAGCGGACGAGGATCTCAGTCGCTCCGCCCGCCGACACGGGCGCGATGTCCTTCCAGCCCGCGCGATACGGTTCGGGCGGCTTGCCGTCCGTCGTGAGGATGCGGAACTGGCAGCCGTGCACGTGTACGGGATGCAGCATCCGGTCGCTGCCTTCCGAGATGCGCCAGCGCATGAGCACATCCCGTGCGGCGGCGAAGTCGATCCGGTCGAGCGAGAACGGCTTGCCGTTCACCCCGTTGGCGGCGAGCTGATCGGCTTCCGTCATCGCCGGCTCGTCGACGATGAGCCTCGTCACGCTCTCCGCCACGCTCGGCGCGACGCCCATGTTTCCGCCCATGCTCATGAGCCCCGCCCGATCGAGCAGCATCATGCCCTGCTTGTCGTCGAACATGTCCATCACGAGGCTCTGGCTGACCGGCGGCGGCGCGTCCCGCAGCGGCGGCAGGGCGGCGAGACGGGAGGGCAGCTTTCCCGTTCCCTCCGCCCCGTCGGGCCGGATGGTCACGAGCGGCAGCGGCCGGTCGAACGGCGGCAGGCGCATGATGGCTTGCGAGACGGGCAAGGTGACGATGTCGAAGGCGGCGCCGTCGCGCCCGTCGACCAGGATCTCGAAGCGCTCGCCGACGTGGACGACGATCTCCTTGAGTTCGACCGGGCTTTCGAGGAGGCCGCCGTCCGAGGCGATGACGAAGAGCGAGCGTCCGTCGGAGGCGGCGAGCCGGTAGCTGCGCGCGTTGGAGCCGTTGAGGATGCGCAGCCGCAGCCAGCCGCGCGCGGCGCGCGCCTCCGGGTAAAGCGCGCCGTTCACCAGCATGACGTCGCCGACATAGCCGTTGGTCACTGCGACGATGTTCATGCGGTCGAAGAACTGGCCGTCAGCCGTGAAGCGGCGGTCCTGAAGGATGAGAGGAATGTCGTCGACGCCCCAGCGCGACGGCAGCGGCAGGGCGGAGGCCTCGTCGTCGTCGACGATCAGGAGGCCGGCGATCCCCTTGATCACCTGCTCGGCGGTCGAGGGATAATTGTGCGGATGGAACCAGAGCGTCGCGGCGGGCTGATCGATGCTGAGTTCCGTCCGCCACTTTTGTCCCGGCGCGATGACTTCGTGGGGCCCGCCATCCGCGGCGCCGGGGATGATGAGCCCGTGCCAATGCATGGTCGTGGCTTCGGGGAGGCTGTTGGCGACTTCGGCGACGACCGTTTCGCCCCGCCGCACGCGCAGCGCCGGCCCGAGATAGGGCCCGTTGACGCCATAGGTCGCCGTCTCCGCGGCGCCCACGAAGCGCATCGACCCGGTTCGCGAATCGAGGGCGATCGCGCCCTCGGCGTTCGCCCTGAGTTCGGGCGGGATCGGCAGCGCGGCGCGCGCGCTGTCGCCGGCGCGGCCGGGTCGGAGGCCGCCGCCGAAGGAAGCCGCCGCGCCGCCGATGAGGAAGGACCGCCGTGAAACTCGCGCCATCCGCGCGCCCCCCGAAGCCGGTTCGATACGGCCGCACGTCCGGCGGCGCCGTCCGGGATTTATAGCACGCCGCCGCGCGAACGGGCGCGTCGAACGCCAATCGTGGCGGCGGCCTAGCCGCGCTCCTTCGAGATGAACTGGCGGAAGCGCTCCGAGGTCGCGCCGGAGAAGAGCGCATCGGGCTCGCCCTCGGCTTCGACGAGGCCCTGATGCAGGAACATGACGCGGGTCGAGACGTCGCGGGCGAAGCCCATCTCGTGGGTGACGACCAGCATCGTGCGGCCCTCGTCGGCGAGCGCCCGCATGACGCGCAGGACCTCGCCGACAAGCTCGGGGTCGAGCGCCGAGGTCGGCTCGTCGAACAGCATCACCTTGGGGCGCATGGCGAGCGCCCGGGCGATCGCGGCGCGCTGCTGCTGGCCGCCCGAGAGGTGGGCCGGATAGGCGCTCCACTTGTCGGCGATGCCGACCTTGGCGAGCAGCGCCTTCGCTTCGTCGACGCATTCGGCGCGCGGGCGCTTCTGCACATGCACCGGCGCCTCGATCAGGTTTTCGAGCACCGTGAGGTGCGACCAGAGATTGAAGCTCTGGAACACCATGCCGAGTTCGGAGCGGATGCGGTCGACCTGGCGCCGGTCGGCGGGCTCGGCCGATCCGTCGCTCCGCCGGCGCATCTTGATGAGTTCGCCCGCAACCGTCACCTCGCCCGCGTCCGGCGTCTCGAGCAGATTGATGCAGCGCAGGAAGGTGCTCTTGCCCGATCCCGAGGAGCCGAGGATCGAGATGACGTCGCCGTCGTTGGCGGTGACCGAGATCCCTTTCAGCACTTCGAGCGCGCCGAAACGCTTGCGCATGTCCTTGACGGTGAGGGCGGGCGTCGCTGCGGGCATGGGCGTTCCTAAAGCATCGTCCGGTCATACCCTGCCGGCGCCGCTCGCGCCCCCGCCCCCCTTGTGGGGGCGGGACGGGGTGGGGGGTCACGCGGACATAGGGGACGAGCGTGGCGCGAGGGCTTGCGATTCAGGGCGGCGTGACCCCCCTCCTCAATCCTCCCCCACAAGGGGGGAGGAGGCGTTGCGTCGCGGATCAAGCGAACTTGCTTACTCATCCCGCCCTCGGCCTCAGGTGCGGCGACAGGCGCCGCTCGAGCGCCAGGAAGCCTGCGCCGAGGATGTAGTTGACCACGAAATAGATGGCGCCGGCGAGGATCAGCGGCAGGTAGGTGACGAGCGTGTCGTTGCGGATCTTGAGCGCGACGCCCATCACGTCCCAGAGCGTGATGAGGGAGACGAGCGCCGTCGCCTTCACCATCGAGATCATCTCGGTCGAATAGGCGGGCAGCGCGTGCCGGAGCGCAATCGGGAAGATGATCCGCCGGAACATGAGGAGACCGGACATGCCGCAGGCCTTCGCCGCTTCGAGGGCGCCATGCGGCACCGCCATGAGGGCGCCGCGAAAGATCTCGGCCTGATAGCCGGCCGTGCAGAGGCCAAGCGCGATCACTCCGCAATTGAACGGCTCGCGCAGGATCGGCCAGAGGATGCTGTGGCGGACGGCCGGGAGCGAGGCAAGGCCGTAATAGACGAGGAAGAGCTGGATGAGCAGCGGCGTGCCGCGAAAGAGGGCGACATAGGCGCGCGCCGCAATCTCGAGCGGCCTCGAGCCGCTGACCCGCATCCGGACGACGCCCGCGGCGATCAGGCCGCCGAGCACGACCGAAAGCAGCCAGACTTCGAGGGTCAGCGGCAGGGCGGCCATGAGGCGCCAGAAGGTCGCCGCGACGAAGCCTCCGTCCATGGCGATCAGGTCCCGATGCGGCGCATGCCGCGGGTCGCGCGCGCTTCCGCCATGTCGAAGAGGCGCGTGGTGGCGAGCGTCATGACGAGATAGAGGGCGAGGCCGCCGAGGTAGAAGGCGAAGGGCTGATGGGTCGAGGCGGCGCCGACCTGACTCACCCGCATGAGTTCGGCGAGGCCGGTGACCGAGATCAGCGACGAATCCTTCAGCGCCACCTGCCACAGATTGCCGAGGCCCGGGAGCGCGAAGCGCAGCACCTGCGGCGCGATGATGCGGCGGAACATCAGCCAGCGGTCCATGCCGACGCTGACCGCCGCCTCGAGTTCGCCTCGGAGAATCGCGAGATAGGCGGCGCGGAACACTTCCGCCTGATAGGCGCCCGAGATGACGCCGACCGCGAGCGCGCCGGCGAGGAACGACGGCACGCCGATGAAGCCGGTGTAGCCGGCTGCGGACGCCAAGGTCGTGAGGAGGGTCGAGGAGCCGAAATAGACGAAATAGACGACGAGCAGTTCGGGCAGGCCACGGAAGAGGGCCGCATAGGCCTCGCCCGCCGCGCCCGCGAGCCTGTGGCCCGAAAGCCGCGCCCAGGCGACGAGCGACCCGAGCGCGGCGCCGATGGCCAGCCCGCAGGCGGAGACGAGCAGGGTCATGGCGGCGCCGAGGACGAGCGCCAGCCCCCATCCGCCTTCGCCGAAGCTGAAGATCCCGAAGATGCCCACGTCGGCCGCCGAGCAAAATTCGCGCCGCCCGCCGAGAAAGGCGGGCGGCGCGCGTCAGGGGGTCAGGGCGCCGTGTCGATCTTGAACCACTGGAGCGAGTATTTCTTCACCGATCCGTCGGCGAAGGCCGCGGCCAGCGCCTTGTCGAATTTGGCGGTGAGGTCGGCGTCGCTCTTCCTGATGCCCATGGCCACGCCGACGCCGAACACGTCGCCGATGAACTCGGGCCCGACGATGGCGAGGTCCTTGCCGTCGGGGGTCTCGAGCGTCGCCGCGACCGTCGGATAATCGTCGAGGCCGACGTCGATGCGGCCGTTCTTGAGGTCGAGGTCGCGCTCGTCGGTGGTCTTGTATTCTTTGACGGTGGCGATGTCCTTGAGGTATTTGGCGGCGAAATTGGCGTGCGTGGTCGAGCCCTGGACGCCGATCGTCTTGCCCTTGAGCGCCGCCTGCACGGCCTTGATCGCCGCGTCGCCGGCGGCCTTGTCCTTGTCGGCGTTGACGACCTTGCCGGCGCCGAGCGCCTTGGCCACGTCGCTGTCCTTGGCGGCCATGAAGGCGGCCGGCGGGGCGGCGTAGGGCTTCGAGAAGTCGATCTCCTTCTGCCGGTCCTCGGTGATCGACATGCCGTCCATGATCACGTCGAACTTGCCGGCCTTGAGGCCCGGGATCATGCCGTCCCAGTCCTGGGCGATGATCTTGCACTCGACGCCGGCGCGCTTGCAGAGATCGTTGGCGAGGTCGACTTCGAAGCCGACGATCTTGCCGCTCGAGTTCGGTGAGGTTATAGGGCGGATAGCCGCCCTCCGTGCCAATCGTGACGGTCTTCCAGTCCTTGGCGAAGGCGGCCGGCTGAAGCGCGAGCGCGCCTGCGAGCGCCGCGCCAACCGCGGCGCATGTCCAGAATTTCGAGCCCATCAACCCTCTCCTATCGCCTTTGCCTGATGCGCTCCCACCGGCGGCTGGTCTTACGCCAGAGCCGGCCTCCCGGGGGGACGCTGACGACACTGTTACACACGCGTGAGCGGATGGGAACGCGGACGGGCGGCCGACGGCCGCCCCTTTTGTCGCATGCGGCCGGAGCCGGGCCTCGAGGCTTACGCCGCCGCTTTGATCGTCGCGGCCGTCTTCGCCATGATCTCGTCGATCTGGTTCTCGCTAACGATCAAGGGCGGCGTCAGTTCGATGCAGTCGCCCGCGAGTTTGAGCATGATGTTCGCCTCGTGGAACGAATGCTCGAGAGCGTTCCAGCCGCGCAGGCCCGGGCTGCCGGCGACGGGCGCGAGGTCGATTGCGCCGGTCAGCCCGACGCAGCGGATGTCGACCACGTTCGGCAGGCCCTTGAGGCTCATGATCGCATCGGCCCATTTGGGTTCGAGCGCCTTGGCGCGCTCGAAGAGGCGCTCGTCGCGATAGACGTCGAGCGTCGCGAGCCCCGCCGCGCAAGCGAGCGGGTGGCCCGAATAGGTGTAACCGTGGAAGAGCTCGATCGCGTGATCGGGCCCCTTCATGAAGGCGTCGTAAACGCCCTTCCGCACGATCACGCCGCCCATCGGCACCGTGCCGGACGTCACGCCCTTGGCGAAGGTGATCATGTCCGGGATCACGCCGTAGCGCTCGGCGGCGAAGGCGTGGCCGAGCCGCCCGAAGCCGGTGATGACCTCGTCGAAGACGAGCAGGATCCCATGCTTGTCGCAGATCTCGCGCAGGCGCTTGAGATAGCCCTTGGGCGCGGGCAGGACGCCGGTCGAGCCCGCCATCGGCTCGACGATCACGGCGGCGATCGTCGAAGCGTCGTGCAAGGCGACGATCGACTCGAGCGAATCGGCGAGGTGGGCGCCCCACTCCGGCTCGCCCTTGGTGAAGGCCTGATGCTCGCGGCTGTAGGTCGTCGGCAGATGGTCGACGCCGGCGAGGAGCGAACCGAAGAATTTGCGGTTGTTGACGATGCCGCCGACCGAAATGCCGCCGAAGCCGACGCCGTGATAGGCGCGCTCGCGGCCGACAAGGCGGGTCCGCGACCCGTGCCCGCGGACGTTGTGGTAGGCGAGCGCAATCTTCAGCGCCGTGTCGCAGGCCTCCGAGCCCGAGTTGCAGAAGAAGACATGGTCGAGGTCGCCCGGCGCGAGATCGGCGATGCGCGAGGCGAGCTGGAAGGCGAGCGGGTGGCCGAAATTGAACACCGGCGCGAAGTCGAGTTCGCCCGCCTGGCGCTGGATCGCCTCGACGATGGGTTTGCGGTTATGGCCGGCGTTGCAGCACCAGAGGGCTGCAGTCGCGTCGAGGATCTCGCGTCCCTCCGGCGTAAAATAATGCATGTCCTTCGAGCGCGCGAGGAGCCGCGGCCGCTTCTTGAAGGCGCGGTTGGGCGTGAACGGCAGCCAGAAGGCCTCGAGGTCGTTGGGGACGTCAGCGCGGATGGAGGATGCGGGATGGGCGGCCGTGGTCATGGGCGATCCTCGAAGTCTTGCGATTGCCGCGACATTTCGCAGGCGGGTTCGACTTTGTCCAGTTGAGGCGGGACGGCGGGCGGCGACGGATCAGCTTCGCCTACGCGCCCCTGTCGGCGAAGCCGACGGATGGGGTGAGGAAAGCAGCGAGCCGCCGTCTCCGGCGTTGCTGCGACCGTTCGCGCAAGCCTTCTTGCCTCAGCCCCTCGGCCCGGACCCCATCCGTCGGCCTTCGGCCGACACCTTCCCCAGCGAAGCTGGAGAAGGGGCGCAGGCGGCGCCCAACTCCACGCAAACAGAGCGCGCGAAGGGCGCCTCAATAATCCATGTCGCCTCCGCCCGGCATCGCCGGCGCGGGCGCTGCCTTCTTCGGCTTCTCGGCGACCATCGCCTCGGTCGTGATCAGGAGCCCCGCGACGGAGGCAGCGTCCTGGAGGGCGGTGCGGACGACCTTGGTCGGGTCGATGATGCCGAGCTTGTAGAGGTCGCCGTATTCGCCGGTCTGGGCGTCGTAGCCGTAGGCGTAGTCCTTGGCCTCGAGAAGCTTGCCGACCACCATCGCGGCGTCGACGCCCACGTTCTCGATGATGTAGCGCGCCGGCCACTGGATCGCGCGGCGCACGATGTCGACGCCGGTCTTCTGGTCGGCGTTGTCGAACTTGACCGAGCCCAGGAGCTTCGTCGCGCGCAGGAGCGGCACGCCGCCGCCCGGAAGGATGCCCTCCTCGACCGCCGCGCGCGTCGCATGCAGCGCGTCGTCGACCCGGTCCTTCTTCTCCTTGACCTCGACCTCGGTCGCGCCCCCGACCCGGATCACCGCGACGCCGCCGGCGAGCTTGGCGAGACGCTCCTGCAGCTTCTCCTTGTCGTAGTCCGAGGTCGTCTCCTCGATCTGCGCCTTGATCTGGCCGACCCGCGCCGCGATGTCCTTCTTCGCGCCCGCGCCCTGGACGATGGTCGTGTTCTCCTTGTCGATCCGGATCTTCTTGGCCCGGCCGAGCATGGCGAGCGTCACGCTCTCGAGCTTGATGCCGAGATCCTCGGCGATCATCGTGCCGGCGGTGAGGATGGCGATATCCTCGAGCATCGCCTTGCGGCGGTCGCCGAAGCCGGGCGCCTTGACCGCGGAAACCTTGAGGCCCCCGCGCAGCTTGTTGACGACGAGGGTCGCGAGCGCCTCGCCCTCGATGTCCTCGGCGATGATCAGCAGCGGCTTGCCGGACTGCACCACGGCTTCGAGCACCGGCAGGAGCGGCTGGAGCGACGAGAGCTTCTTCTCGTGGATGAGGATCAGCGCGTCCTCGAGCTCGGCGACCATCTTCTCTGCGTTGGTGATGAAGTAGGGCGAAAGATAGCCGCGGTCGAACTCCATGCCCTCGACGACGTCGAGCTCGGTGTCGAGGCTTTTCGCCTCCTCGACCGTGATCACGCCCTCCTTGCCGACCTTGTCCATCGCCTCGGCGATCATCTTTCCGACCGCCTTGTCGCCGTTGGCCGAGATCGCGCCGACCTGAGCGATCTCGTCCGATTTCGTCACCTTGCGGCTGTGCTTGCCAAGCTCGGCGACGATCGCCTCGACGGCCGTGTCCACGCCGCGCTTCAGGTCCATCGGGTTCGCGCCTGCGGCGACCGCCCTGACGCCCTCCTTGACGATCGCCTGGGCGATGACGGTCGCTGTCGTGGTGCCGTCGCCGGCGATCGAGCTCTGCTTCGAGGCGACCTCGCGCACCATCTGCGCGCCCATGTTCTCGAACTTGTCGGCGAGTTCGATCTCCTTGGCGACCGTCACGCCGTCCTTGCTGATGCGCGGCGCGCCCCACGACTTCTCGATCACGACGTTGCGGCCCTTGGGCCCGAGCGTCACCTTGACGGCGTTGGCGAGCACGTCGACCCCGCGCAGCATGCGCTCGCGCGCGTCCTGCGAAAACCTGACTTCCTTGGCGGCCATGACGATCTCCTCCGGCTCAAATTCTTTCCACGGGCGACAGGCGCCGCGCCGCTGCTCCCTACGCCCGCATGGATCACCACAGCATCGTCCAGGACAGCGCCTGGACCTCGGGATCGACGGTCTTGGCGGGGGCGACGGCTTTCTGGACCTCGCTGACCAAGCCGCGCAGGCCGCGTCGGTTTGGGTCGACCTTCTCCAGAAGGTCGTTCATCTGGCGCAGGCGGCGCACCAGAACCTTCATGAAGGCGATCGCCCGCATCGGATTGTCCTCGAGCAATTCGATGAACTCGGAGTAGGTGGTCGCGAGACACTCGACGTCGGTCAGCGCGGAGATGGTGGCCGAGCGAGGCCCCGGCTCGATCAGGCACATCTCGCCGAACACTTCGCCCTCCGACAGCGTGCCGACCCGGCGCCCGCCGGGCCCCACCAGCACTTCGACCGTCCCCGAGGTGATGAAATAGGCGGTGTCGCCGTCCTCGCCCTCGCGAAGAATGGCCTCTCCGGCCTTGAACGCGACCGACTGCATTGGGGGACACTCCTTGGAAACCGCCGCGCGGCACTGTGCCACGATTGGCGCCTTGCGAACAGGTCCGCCCCGGCGCGCCGCCCCCGCCTTTGGACGCGGATCGCCGAAGGCTTCGGCGGCTTCAGCCGCATTGACAACCTCGCCCGGCCATGGTTTGCGACTTCGTGCTGGCTAAGCCTCTCTTCGGCTTCCAGCGCCGGAACCTCGTGTCATGCCGCGTTTCGCAAAACCGACGACGAAAACGCGTCGCCCGCTGGAAGGCGGGACGAAAGGCTGAACGCGCCTTCCGCTCCGGCATCCTCCCCCGGCGGGGCGCCGGGCGAGCGGTCCGTCATTCCCAAAGACGGACGAACAGGCGGGGGGCGTAAGGATGAAACCCATGTCAGGCTACAAGGTCGCGGTCGCAGGAGCGACCGGCAACGTGGGCCGCGAGATGCTCGCCATTCTCGTCGAGCGCCGCTTTCCCGTCTCCGAGGTCGTGGCGCTGGCCTCCTCCCGCTCGATCGGCAAGGAGGTGTCGTTCGGCGACAAGGTCCTCAAGTGCCGGGCGCTCGACCATTACGATTTCTCCGACACCGACATCTGCCTCATGTCGGCGGGCGGCGACGTGTCCAGGGAATGGTCGCCGAAGATCGGCGCCAAGGGATGCGTGGTGATCGACAATTCGTCGGCCTTCCGGATGGACCCGGACGTGCCGCTGGTCGTGCCCGAGGTCAACGCAGAGGCCGCGCGCGGCTTTGTGTCGAAGTACATCATCGCCAATCCGAACTGCTCGACGGCACAGCTCGTCGTGGCGCTTAAGCCCCTGCACGAGCGCGCGACCATCAGGCGCGTGGTGGTCGCGACCTACCAGTCGGTTTCGGGCGCCGGCAAGGATGCGATGGACGAGCTCTTCTCGCAGACCCGCGCGGTCTTCATGACCGATCCGGTCGCGCCGAAGAAGTTTCCGAAGCGCATCGCCTTCAACCTCATTCCCCAGATCGACGTCTTCATGGACGACGGCTCGACCAAGGAAGAATGGAAGATGGTCGCCGAGACGAAGAAGATCCTCGATCCGAAGATCAGGCTGACCGCGACCTGCGTGCGCGTGCCGGTGTTCATCAGCCATGCCGAGGCGGTCAACATCGAATTCGAGAAGCCGATCGGCGCCGACGAAGCGCGCGAGATCCTGTCGCGCGCGCCCGGCTGCCTCGTCATCGACCGGCGCGAGCCAGGCGGCTACATCACCCCGCACGAGGCGGCGGGCGAGGACGCGACCTATATCAGCCGCATCCGCGAGGATCCGACGATCGACAACGGCCTCAATCTGTGGGTGGTCTCGGACAACCTGCGCAAGGGGGCGGCGCTGAACACGGTGCAGATCGCCGAGGTTCTGATGAACCGCGGCTGGCTGAAGCCGAAGGCGCGGGCGGCATAAAAGGTGCGGGGTGAATTTCCTCCCCTGCGAAGCGGGGGAGGGGGACCACGCGAAGCGTGGTGGTGGGGCGCGTCTCTCTCGTCGCGAATCGCAGCGCCCGCCTCCGCCACCGGCCCTCGGCCGGTCCCCCTTCCCCGTTGCACGGAGGAGGATACAGCCTCCCGCGGACTTGCTAACGCCTTTGTCAGCGTCTATCCGCCTTGGCCAAACGCATAACCGGCGAGACAATGGCGAACGATCCGGACATCCGTCTCCTCACCTCGCCGCGCATCTTTCTCATCGGGATGGCGGCGTTCCTGGCGCTGGTCGGCTTCGTCGCGCTGATCCTCTACAAGCAGCTGGCGCTCGCCTTCTCCGCCAATCCGGGGCTGAACGGGCTCATCCTCGGCGTGCTCGCGGTCGGCGCCCTCTTCACATTCCGCCAGGTGTTCCGGCTCTTTCGGGAAATCAACTGGGTGAATTCGCTGACCGGCGACGGCGACGGCCCCGTCAGGCAGCCGGTGCTGCTCGCCCCGATGGCGGCGATGCTGAACGCCGGCGCAGGCGCGAGCGGGCTCTCGACCCTCACAACTCGCGCCATTCTCGATTCGATCGCCACCCGGCTCGACGAGGGCCGCGAGCTCAGCCGCTACCTCGTCGGCCTGCTCGTCTTCCTCGGCCTGCTCGGCACCTTCTGGGGCCTCCTCGAGACGGTGCATTCGATCAGCGGCGTGATCGAAAGCATGAAGACGGGCTCCGACACCGCCTCGATGTTCGAGGACCTGAAAGCCGGGCTCTCCTCGCCGATCGCCGGCATGAGCGTGTCGTTCACCTCGTCGCTCTTCGGCCTCGCAAGCTCGCTCATCCTCGGCTTCCTCGATCTTCAGGCGGGCCAGGCGCAGAACCGCTTCTATTCGGAGTTCGAGGAGTTTCTCGCAAGCCACGTGCGCGCCGCGCCGGCGATCGAACCGGAGGCGGTTCCCCATGAGGTCGTCATCCAGCCGACCGGCGTCGAGCATCAGAAAAACGCGGCCGCCATCGCGACGCTCGCCGAGGGCATCCAGGCTCTGGTCGGCCATATGCGGACCGAGCAGCAGCAGATCCGCAACTGGGTCGACGTCCAGGCGCAGCAGCAGGACGACATCGGCAAGCTCCTGCGCCGGCTCCTCGACGAGATCACGACGCGGTAGCGCAACTGCATCCCTTCTCCCCGAGGGAGAAGGTGGCGCGGAGCGCCGGATGAGGGGTCGAAGCGCCAATGTCCGATATTGGCGCTTCGGCCCTCACCCCTGGCCCCTCTCCCTGAGGGAGAGGGGAAGCGAGGAGTGCGGTGAATGGCCCTGTCGCGAAACCGGCGCTACGAGCCGGTCAATTACTGGCCGGGGTTCGTCGACGCCCTGTCGACGATGCTGCTTGTCATCATCTTCCTGCTCTCTGTCTTCATGCTGGCGCAGTTCTTCCTGTCGCGGGAAGTGACCGGCAAGGACGAGGCGCTGGCGAGGCTGAACCGGCAGATCGAGGAATTGACCAACCTGCTGGCGCTCGAGCGCAGCCAGAAGAGCGAGGACCAGACGAAGATCGCGAGCCTCACCGCGACGCTCGATTCGGCTCAGCGCGACGAGACGCGCCTCAAGCAGGCCGCCGCCGGCGCCGCCGTCGCCGAAGCCGACGCCGGACGGGCGGCGGCGGCCTCGGCCGATCTCGACGCGCAGAAGGATATTTCCGCCAAGGCGCTCGCCGAGGTCGACGTCCTCAACCAGCAGATCGCCGCGCTCCGCAAGCAGCTCGCCGCGATCGAGGACGCGCTCTCGGCCTCGGAGGCCGCCAACAAGGACTCGCAGTCGAAGATCGCCGACCTCGGCCAGAGGCTGAACGTCGCGCTCGCCCAGAAGGTGCAGGAGCTCGCCCGCTACCGCTCCGACTTCTTCGGCCGCCTGCGCCAGATTCTCGGCTCGCGCCCGGACATCCGCGTCGTCGGCGACCGGTTCGTGTTCGAATCCTCGGTGCTGTTCGACGTCGGCAAGGCCGACATCAGCCCCGAGGGCAAGAAGTCGCTCGAGTTGCTGGCGAGCGCCGTGCTCGATCTCGAACGCGAGATCCCGCCCGACATTCCCTGGATCCTGCGCGTCGACGGCCATACCGACAGCCAGCCGATCAGCGGGACCGGCCAGTTCAAGTCGAACTGGGAACTGTCGGCGGCGCGCGCGGTCGCGGTCGTGCAATATCTCGTGTCGAAGGGCGTCGAGGCCGACCGGCTCGCGGCCACCGGCTTCGGCGAGTTCCAGCCGATCGACCAGGGAACCGACGACGCCGCCATGTCGCGCAACCGCCGCATCGAACTGAAGCTCACCGAGCGGTGAGCGGCGCTGCGTTGCGCCCCTTCGAAGAAAGCGATCTCCCGGCGCTCGCGACCTTATGGGTCGCGTCGTGGCGCGAGACGGGCCTGCCGGTCGACTTCGAGGAGCGGCGGGACTGGCTTCTCGACCGGCTGAAAAGCCATCGCGCGGCCGGCGGCGCGATCGTCGTCGGCCTCGACACGGAAGGCGCCGCCGCGGGCTTCGTCACGCTCGAGCCGGAAAACGGCTATCTCGACCAGCTCGCGGTCGCGCCTTCCGGGAAGGGCTCAGGCCTTGCAACACGGCTCCTCGACGAGGCGAAGCGGCTCTCTCCGGGGGTCGTCGAACTCGACGTGAACGAGGCCAACCTGCGCGCCCGCCGCTTCTACGCGCGCGAGGGCTTCGTCGAGGTCACGCGGGGTGTGAGCGAGCGGTCCGGGCTGCCGACATGGCGCCTGCGCTGGACGCGCGAGGCGGGCAGAGCCTATTGAAGCGGTTGCCTTACGAGACCTTCCCGGCTAGGCCAAGGCCGCCAAGAACGGGCCGCCGCCGCAAGTCCCCTACCGCGGCGAGCCGCAAGATCCGTTCCCGGGAGAAGTCATCCATGCGCACCACTTTGTTACTGTCGCTCGCCGGCGTCGCGCTTGCGGCGTTCGCGACGCCCTCGTTCGCTGACGACATCGTCATTGCCGTCGCCGGTCCGATGACCGGCCCGGTCGCTTCGATCGGCGACCAGATGAAGCGCGGCGCCGAGGCCGCCGCCGCCGCGATCAACGACGCGGGCGGAATTGACGGCCGAAAGATCAAGATCGTGATCCAGGACGACGCCTGCGATCCGAAGCAGGCGGTCGCGATCGCCAACCTGATCGTCGGCCAGGGGATCAAGTTCGTCGACGGACACGCCTGCTCGGGCTCCTCCATTCCCGCCGCCGACGTCTATGCGGAGAACAACATCCTGATGATGAGCCCCGCCTCGTCGAACCCGGTCCTGACCGAGAAGGGCCATCCGACGATCATGCGCCTCTATCCGCGCGACGACGCGCAGGGCGCGTTCGTCGCGCCGTGGATCGCCAAGACCTACCAGGGCAAGAAGATCGCGGTGCTGCACGACAAGTCGGCCTATGGCAAGGGGCTCGCGACCGTCGTCAAGGACAAGCTCAACGCCGGCGGCGTGACGGAAGTCCTGTTCGAGGGCATCAACCCCGGCGAGAAGGACTACAGCGCCATCGTCTCGAAGCTGAAGGGGCTCGGCGCCGACTTCGTCTATTTCGGCGGCTATCATCCCGAGGCCGGCCTCATCCTGCGTCAGGCGGCGGATCAGGGCTACAGGCCCCAGCTTATGACCGGCGACAGCATCGCGACCTCCGAGTTCTGGCAGATCGCCGGCCCCGCCGGCGAAGGCACGCTCTTCACCTTCCCGACCGACCCGCGCCGCTCCGCGACCGCCGGCCACGCGCTCGACCAGTTCAAGGCGTCAGGGTTCAATCCGGAGGGCTTCACCCTCTTCAGCTACGGCGTCGTGCAGGCGATCGCCGACGGCGTGAAGAAGGCGGGCTCCGACGATCCGAAGGCGGTCGCCAAGACGCTGACGAGCGGCGAGCCGTTCGAGACGGTTCTCGGCTCGGTCAAGCTCGACTCGAAGGGCGATCTCAAGGACCCGACCTACGACATCAACAAGTGGAGCGACGGCAAGTACGCTGCGATCGCCCAGTAGGAACAGCTTCAAATCCTCCTCCCCCCTTGTGGGGGAGGATCGAGGAGGGGGGTCTCGCCGTAGGTTGCCGTTGAGGTGAAAGGACGCCGACCTTTCAGGAAAGATCGCCCTTTTCCCAACGGTCCGAGAGACCCCCCGCCCTGTCCCTCCCCCACAAGGGGGGAGGGGACGCAAACGTCAATGTCATCTCCTCGTTGGGTGAGACGCTCCATGCATGTCCTCGTCACCGGCGCGGCCGGCATGATCGGCCGCAAGCTCGTCGAGAGCTTCGCGAAGTCCGGCGGTCCCGGCGGCGCGTCGATCGAGATGCTGACGCTGATCGACGTCGTCGAGCCGGCGGCGCCGGCCCCGCTCGCCGCGCGCACGGTCGCGCGCGCGACCGACATCGCCGCGCCCGGCGTCGCCGAGGCGATGATCGCGGGCGCGCCGGACGTCATCTTTCACCTCGCAGCGATCGTCTCGGGCGAGGCGGAGGCCGATTTCGACAAGGGATACCGGATCAACCTCGACGCGACGCGCTCGCTCTTCGAGGCGATCCGCGCGGCCAACGCCGCCTCGGGCTACCGTCCGCGCGTCGTCTTCGCCTCTTCGATCGCGGTGTTCGGCGCGCCGTTTCCGGAAAAGATCGGCGACGAATTCTTCACCACGCCTCTGACGAGCTACGGAACGCAGAAGGCGATCGGCGAGCTTCTCCTCGCCGATTGTTCGCGGCGCGGCTTCCTCGACGGGATCGGGCTTCGCCTGCCGACCATCTGCGTCCGGCCCGGCAAGCCGAACAAGGCGGCCTCGGGCTTCTTCTCGAGTATCGTCCGCGAGCCGCTCGTCGGGGAGGAAGCCGTGCTGCCGGTCGGCGAGGACGTGCGCCACTGGCACGCGAGCCCGCGCTCGGCGGTCGGCTTCCTGCGCCACGCAGCCGAGATCGACCTCGCGCCGCTCGGCCAGCGCCGCAGCCTCACGATGCCCGGTTGCTCCGCGACCGTGGGTGAAGAGATCGCGGCGCTCGAGCGCGTGGCGGGACGCAAGGCGAGCGCGCTCATTCGCCGCGAGCCGGATGCTGCGATCGCGCGCATCGTCTCGGGCTGGCCGCGCGATTTCGATGCGGCCCATGCCGAGGCGCTCGGCTTTCGCGCCGAGGCGTCGTTCGACGCGATCGTGCGGGCGCATGTCGAGGACGAACTCGGCGGGCGAGTGTAGCCGCGCGCTGACCAATTGCGCCCGTCATTGCGAGCGCAGCGAAGCAATCCATCGCCCGCGTCCGGCGGCGTCTGGATTGCTTCGTCGCGTTGCTCCTCGCAATGACGACCGGAAGGATCGGACAGACGTGACGCCAATGCGGACCAAACGAGCCTCTGTCGTCAGCCGCAGGGACGTTCTCGCCGCAATTGCCGCGTTCGCAACCGTGCCGCGCGCCTCGGCGGCGGAACCCGACGACCGCCTCGCTGGCGCGGCCGACCGCCTTGCGGCGCTCGAGACGAGCGCCGGCGGGCGTCTCGGGGTCGCGGTCCTCGACACAGGGAACGGCGCGCGCCTCTTGCATCGCGCCGACGAGCGCTTTCCGATGTGCAGCACGTTCAAGGCGCTCGCGTCCGCCGCGGTGCTCAAACGCGTCGACGCGGGGCAGGAGCAGCTTCAGCGCCTCGTCCGCTACGGCGAGGCCGACATGCTCGACTACGCGCCCGTGACGAAGCAGCATCTCATGGACGGCGGCATGGCGCTCGGCGACCTTTGCGCCGCCGCGATCGATTTCAGCGACAACACCGCCGCCAACCTGATCCTCGCGCAGATCGGCGGGCCGGAGGGCTTCACCGCCTTCGCCCGCTCGCTCGGCGATTCCGTGACCCGCCTCGACCGCAACGAGCCGAGCCTGAATACCGCGATCCCCGGCGATCCGCGCGACACGACGAGCCCGCTCGCCATGGCGCGCGACCTCGCGGCGGTCCTCCTCGGCGACGCGCTCTCCGAAGGTTCGCGGACCCAACTCGAGGCCTGGATGATCGCCGACAAGGTCGGCGACAAGCGTCTGCGCGCCGGCTTGCCGAAGACCTGGGGGATCGGCGACAAGACGGGCTCGGGCGATCACGGCACGGCCAACACGGTCGCGATCATCCGCCCCCCCGTCCGCGCGCCGCTGATCGCCGCCGTCTACTACACCGAAGGGCCGGACTCGATGGACGCCCGCAACGCGGTCCACCGGCAGGTCGCGGAGATCGTCGCCGCGGCGTTCTGAGAGCGCGCTGGATCGGAAGCAGAGTGGACGGTTGACGGTGCGGGGCAATAGCCCGCGCGTCTCCTCCGAAATGCAGATCGCATCGGCCTGAGAGGGTCATCGGCGTCGTTTCGGGCGGCGGCGCGCGGGGGCGCCGAAGGCTGTCGAGGCGGAGGCGCCAATCCGCTCGAACCGATTTCTGCTTGTGAGAAATATCTTGCGATGATTCTGATTTTCAGATAGATTGATGATCATGGGCCTTTGGAGGAGCACGCGCGTTGGCCCGCCCGACCGCCCGGCGGAGCCTTGTCGGGCTTTAGGGGGACCAGACAGGAGGCGGCGGCCGCAAGCGGGATTTTTCCGCCGCCAACGAAGCACAAGTCATTGAAAACAAACGAATTGCGGAAGGAAACTGAAGCTTGTTGAAGGAAACTGAAAGGATTGGAAGGCCGTTGGAAGCCTTTGGAAGCTTTTTCGAAGCTTTTGGAAGCGATTGGACGTCGGTCGCGCGCGTCACTACCGCCACATGGACCGCATCCGGGCGGCGAGATCGACCCGGGGACCTTGCGATGAAGGCCGCGCCGGCGCCGCCTCGGCGGCCGGCCACACCCGGCGCTCGAAGCGATTGAGGAGCGGCGGCGGGATGAAGCGGGTGCGCGAGGCGTAGACCGCCCTGTCGCCGTTCTTCGGCTGGCCGTGAACGTAGAAGCGCTGCGGGACGATCAGCGAAAGATCGTCCTTGGCGCGGGTCATCGCGACATAGAGAAGCCGACGCTCCTCCTCGATCTCGTCGGAGGAGCCGGTCGCGAGATCGGAGGGGATGCAGCCATCGACGCAGTTCAGGACGAAGACGCTGCGCCATTCCTGGCCCTTGGCCGAGTGGATGGTCGACAGGATGAGATAGTCCTCGTCGCGTAGCGGCGGCCCGGCCTCGTCGCTCGTCGCGTCGGGCGGATCGAGGGTGAGTTCGCTCGAGAATCGCTCGCGCGAGGCGAACGAGCCGGCGATGCGCTCGAGCGATTCGAGATCGCCGATGCGCGCGGCCGCGTCGTCGTAGCGCGCCTCGATCTGCGGCTGCAGCCAGGCGACAGCGTCGGCGAGTTCGCCGGGCCAGGGCGCGGCGCGCCGGGCGAGGCGGCGCATGAGATCGGCGAAGGCCGCGAAGCCGGCCCGCGCCCGCTCGGGAAGCGCAAGCGACGCCATCGCGGCGAAGCCGTCGTCCTCGGCCGCGGCGACGACGATCGTCCCGGCCGTCTTCGGACCGACGCCGGGCAGAAGCTGCGCGACGCGAAAGCCGGCCACGCGGTCGCGCGGGTTCTCGGCGAAGCGCATCAGCGCCAGCGCGTCCTTGACGTGCGCCGCGTCGAGGAACTTGAGGCCGCCGAACTTGACGAACGGGATGTTGCGCCGGGTGAGTTCGAGTTCGAGCGCCGCGCTGTGGTGGGAGGCGCGGAAGAGCACCGCCTGCGACTTCAGCGCCGCGCCTGCTTCGCGATTGGCGAGCACGGCGGTCGCCACATAGCGCGCCTGGTCCGCCTCCTCGGCGACGGTGACGAGCGCCGGCGTGACGCCCCCCTTGCGGTCGCTCCAGAGATTCTTGACGTGGCGTTCGGGAGCAAGCGCGATCACCGAATTGGCGGCGGCGAGGATCGCCTCGGTCGAGCGGTAGTTCTGCTCGAGCGTCACGATGCGCGCCGGCGGATCGAAGCGCCTCGGAAAGTCGAGGATGTTGCGAACGGTCGCGGCGCGAAAGGAATAGATCGACTGCGCGTCGTCGCCGACCACGGTCAGGCCCATGCCGCCGGGCCGGATCGCGAGCACGATCTCGCCCTGCAGCGCGTTGGTGTCCTGATACTCGTCGACGAGGAGATGATCGAAACGACCGGCGATCTCGTCCGCGATCGTGGGCTCTGCGAGCATCTGCGCGAACCAGAGCAGGAGGTCGTCGTAATCGAGCACGTTCTGGCGCTGCTTCGCATCGACGTAAGCCGCGAAGAGGGCGCGAAGCGCCCCCTCGTGCGCGGCGACCCACGGAAACCATTTGCCGATCGTCGTCCCGAGGTCGGCGCGGGCGTTGACGGTGCGCGAGTAGATGGAGAGACACGTCGCCTTTGTCGGGAAACGCTCCGCCGTCTCGGTGAGGCCTGCTTCGTGGCGGGCCCAGTTCATGAGATCGGCCGAGTCCTCCCGGTCGTGGATCGTGAACTGGGGATCGAGGCCGACGCGGAGCGCGTATTCACGCAGGAGACGCGCGCCGATGGCGTGGAACGTGCCGGCGTAATCCGGCACGGAGGCTGCGGCGGCCTCGGACGCAAGGCGGCGGACGAGCAGGCGCTCGACCCGCCGGATGAGTTCCGCCGCCGCCCGGCGCGAAAAGGTCGCGAGCATGACCCGCTTCGGGTCCGCGCCCGCAAGGATGAGCGCGGCGACCCGGTGCGCAAGCACCGCCGTCTTGCCGGCGCCCGCGCCCGCGATGACGAGGAGGGGCGGCGAACCTTCGGCTTCGCCGATCCCATGCTCGACCGCGAGCCGCTGCTCGAGGTTCAGCTCGACCGTGGCGTGCTTGCGAATCAGGGCGAGGGACATTGAGAAACGAGAACCAGCTTCGGCGTTCGGCCGCAAGGGAGCTGCGGGTCCTCGTTGCAGCCCCGCCGACGATTGCACACCGCCATTCCACGCGCAGCGCCGCGCCGAGCGCGACTCCGATCAGCCGCGACTTGGCCTTTTCGCAACGACTTGCACCTCACAAGTTGTTTACCGAAAAACTGCTGGATTGCGGCGAGGCGATGGGCATGCTAGCCACGACCTCGTTTCGGGGACGCACAAGAATACGAACAGTGTACGCATCTCGAGCCTCGGGACGATCGTGAATAACATCACTACTGCTGACTGTGCTGACGTAGTGCTCCGTGTTCCTGATGGAGGCGGCGCGTTCATGCGAAACTCGATTGCGTAAGTGGAAGGGGCGCGCTTGAAGTCGGCCTCGAAATCTCCCGACGCACGAGGATCCGGCGGAGCGGGTCGCGAGGCTTCGCCGACGGTCCTTGTCTCCACCACCATGCCCAGCACAGGAAAGGGCGTCGCGCACACCTGCGCCTCGATCGCCCGCGAACTCGGCGAGCGGCATATCCGGGTCGAGTTCTTCACGCCTTACGGCCACGAGCGAAGCGCGGGCGGCTATCGCGTCAATAACACCTTGCCGGCCATTCTCCGCGTCGTTCCCTACACGCGGATCCGTCATTTCGTGAGGCGGCGCAACGAGGCGATCTTTCTGCGGAAGGCGCACGAGGCCGCGTCGCGGTCGCAAGCCATCGCTTACATGTGGCCGGACCCGGCGCTGTCAGTGCTCAAGAACCTGCGCGAGGCCGGCGTTCCGGTCGTCCGCGAGATGATCAACTGCCATGTCGGGACGGCCAAGCGCCTGCTCGACCGCGAATACACCCGGCTCGGCCTCGCGCCCGCCCATTCGATCACGGAAACGGCGGTGGCGACCGAGACGGAATCGCTGCGTCTCTCCGACTATGTGTTCTGCCCAGGCCCGCTCGTCGAAAGGTCGCTCCTCGACCACGGGGTGGAAGCGGGCAAAATCGTCTCGACCAGTTTCGGCTGGGACCCACAGCGGATGATCGGATCGGATCGGGCGCTGAGCGAGATCGACGGCGTCACGATCCTGTTCGTGGGCTACCTCTGCGTGAGGAAGGGCGTCCATCTGCTTCTTGACGCCTGGGCGAAGAGCGGGGTCCGCGGCAGGCTGGTGCTGGTCGGGAATATGGAGCCCGCGATCCGGGCCATCGCCGCCGAGCACCTCGCCCGCGAAGACGTCGTGGTCGTCAAACACACCCCGAACGTCGGCGCGTATTACCGCTCCGCCGACGCGTTCGTTCTGCCGTCGATCGAGGAAGGCGGCCCGCTCGTTACCCATGAGGCCGCCGGCTGCGGCCTGCCGCTTCTCGTGTCGCCGATGGGCGCGGCGCGGATCGCCGACGGCTCGACCGGGTTCGTGATCGACCCGCACGATGAAGCGGGCTGGATCGCGGCCTTGCAGACGGTAGCGAGCGACGCGGAGCTGCGCCGCGAGTTTGGCAGGACCGCGCGACGAAAGGCTCAGAGCTTCACCTGGGCCGAGGTCGCAAAGCCGAGAGCGGACGCCTTCCGGCGCGTCGCGCAGACGTTCGCAGCGCGCGCCGCCGCCGGCGGCCACGAGCCGGCCGACGGCGGCGCCCTATCGCTCCGCCGCGCGGCCTGCTGAGGCGGCCCGCGCCAGGGAGTTCGGGGACGGATCTCGAGGCGGGATCGGCGCTCCTCGACTAATCTCTCGTCGAATTGCCGCGACGGGGAAACCGAACTATGCCTCCGATGACTTAGCCGGGGGCAAGGACCGCCATGAAAGCTCCGCGCAAATTCTTCGAGCCGCTTGCGATGGGCGCGCCGCGACCGCTGTTCGAGCCGCCGTCCAGGCTCGAGCGCATGATCCATTTCGTACCCCCGCACATCGAAAAGCTTCGCGCGAAGGCCGGCGAACTCGCCGGACAGGTCGACGTGGTCCTCGGCAACCTCGAGGACGCGATCCCGATCGAATCGAAGACCGCGGCGCGCGACGGCTTCATCGCCATGGCCAAGGCGACAGACTTTGGCGCCGCAGGCTTATGGGCGCGCGTCAATGCGCTGAACTCGCCGTGGTTCCTCGACGACATGACCAAACTCGTCGGAGAGGTCGGCGACAAGCTCGACGTCGTGATGATCCCCAAGGTCGAGGGCGACTGGGACATCCATTTCGTCGACCAGTATCTGGCGCTGCTCGAGGCGCGGCACGGGCTGAAGAAGCCGATCCTCGTGCATGCGATTCTCGAGACGGCGCAGGGCGTCAACAACGTCGAGGCCATTGCGGCGGCGTCGCCCAGGATGCACGGCATGAGCCTCGGGCCGGCGGACCTCGCGGCGTCGCGGGCGATGAAGACGACCCGCGTGGGCGGCGGCCATCCGGAGTACAAGGTGCTCGCCGACGAAACCGCGGCGGGCGTCCCACGTGCGGTCGCCCAGCAGGACCTCTGGCACTACACGATCGCGCGCATGGTCGACGCCTGCGCAGCCTATGGCCTCAAGCCGTTCTACGGGCCGTTCGGCGATTTCTCCGATCCGGCCGCCTGCGAGACGCAGTTCCGCAACGCGTTCCTGCTCGGCTGCGCCGGCGCCTGGACGCTGCATCCGAGCCAGATCGCCATCGCCAAGAAGGTCTTTTCGCCCGATCCCGCCGAGGTCGCCTTCGCGCGAAAAATTCTCGACGCCATGCCGGACGGCTCAGGGGCGGTGATGATCGACGGCAAGATGCAGGACGACGCGACGTGGAAGCAGGCGCGGGTGATTGTCGAACTCGCGCGGCAGGTGGCGGCGAAAGATCCAGACTACGCCGCGCTTTATCGGTTCTAGCCGGCGCCGCCCGCCCAGGGCGCCCGGCATTGACGGGAGGTCAGGCGGGGATTATCGGCTGGTCATGGCGCTTCGGGTGGCGAAATTCGGGATTGGCCAGGTGGTGAGGCACCGGATCTACCCCTTTCGCGGCGTAATCTTCGACGTCGACCCTGTGTTCAGCAACACCGAGGAATGGTGGCGGGCGATCCCCGTGGAGATCCGTCCGTCGAAGGATCAGCCGTTCTACCATCTCTACGCCGAGAACGCGGACAGTTCGTACATCGCCTACGTCTCCGAGCAGAACCTTCTGCCCGACAAGTCCGGCGAACCGGTGCGCCATCCGCAGATCAACGAGACTTTCGAGCGGACGGCGGACGGGCGCTATCGGACCCGCACGGGCACGCTCGCGAGCTGAAAGACAGCCGCGCCGAAATCGGCGCGGAGCAACCATTGCCCTGAGCAGCCGCCCGCCCTGTCCCTCATCCTGGCCTTCTCCCCGCGAACGGAAGCGAACGGGGAGCCGGAACGCGTGCGCTACTGCTTTGGCGCCGCGGGAGCGGCCGGGGCGGCGGGCGCCGCGGGCGCGGCCCCGCCCTGGCCCTGCTGCTGCTCGAGCGCCTTGCGCTGCTCCTCGGCCTTCTTCTGCAGTTGCTGCTGCAGGGCCTGGCGCTGCTGCTCGAGCAGCTTCGGATCGGTCGGCTTGCCGTCGAACGTCGTCCCGAAATCCTTGAGCGACATGTTCAGCGTGAGTTCCCGCCCGCCAGGGTCGCCGCCGCCCGGAACGCGCATCACGACGGCGAGATTCTGGCCCTTCTTGAATGTCGCAAGCGTCGCCGCGCTGATGTCGACCTCGGCGGTGCAGGCGTTCTGGAAGCACATGTCGTACTTGCCCTCGATCGGATCGTTCTTGTCGACGATGATCCGGAAGCCCGGCTTGAGCAGGATGCCGATCGGCAGGATCATGAAGCGCAGCTTCTTCTTCTCCTCGCCCTGGAGTTCGAAGACCTGCATGCTGACCATCGGCGGCTGATCGGCCGCAGGCGCGAAGTCGCGCATCGTCTGGCAGGCGTCCTTGCCGGTGGTCTGCTCCTTGCCGCAAAGCTTGACCCACTGCGGCTCGGGCGAGACGAGATCGACCTTCGGCGGGATCTGGGACTGCTGCGGCTGGCCGGGCGCTGGCTGCCCCCGGCCGGCGCCGCGGGAGCGGTCGGCGCGTTCTGGGCCAGCGCCGCCCCGGCGCCGAGCGCCATGGCCATTGCGAGCGCCGCGGCGCTCAAGCGCATGATCGGGAATGTCATCAATCGTCCTTTCAAGCCCATGAACCGTGATCCGAGCGCCTGTTGCCCGTCCGGCGCCCCCGCGGGCGGCCGCGGGGCCTTCGGCCAGCGGTCTGGCGAAACTATGACCCAACGCGCCGCGATGGCCGCCCATTCGTTGCGGGTCATCGGCGCGGCGCTCTCTTTCCACATCCGAGCCGACAATCCAATAGCATTTTCGCCGATAACATTTTCGATGCGGGCCGTCCGAAAGGCGAGGGCCCGCCCGGCGGCGCCGAAAACAAGGCGCGGGGACGAAAATCGGCGCAATCAGCGGTGCTAAGGTCCGCCCATGTTCGGCCTTGCGATTCGATCTCTTCTTGCCGCGGCGCTGTGCCTCGCGGCGGCGCCCCGCCTCGCCCCGCCGGCGGCGGCCGAAACCGATCGCGCGGCCGCGATCGCCATGCATGGGCCGCCCGCCCTGCCGCCGGGCTTCGACCATTTCCCCTACGTCAACCCGGACGCCCCGAAAGGGGGGCGGCTCAACCTCGCCTTCCTCGGCGCCTTCGACAGCCTCAACCCCTATAACGTCAAGGCGCTCTCGACCGCGCAGGGGCTGGTCGGCAACGTCTACCAGCCGCTGATGATCCGCTCCGACGACGAGCCGTTCACCCTGTACGGGCTGATCGCGGAGAGCCTCGAGACAAACGCCGAGCGCGACCGCGTCGTCTTCCATCTCAACCCGGCGGCGCGATTCTCGGACGGCTCGCCGATCACCTCGGACGACGTGCTCTTCACCTTCGATCTCCTCAAGGAAAAGGGGCGGCCGCAGCAGCGGGCGGCCTTTAGCCTGGTCAAAAGCGTCGACGCGCCCGACGCCCACACCGTGCGGTTCGACCTTGCCGGCGCCAACGACCGCGAGCTGCCGATGACGCTCGCCATCATGCCGGTCCTGTCGCGAGCCCACACCGACGCCGAGAATTTCGAGGATCAGACGCTCGCCATTCCGGTCGCCTCGGGCCCCTACGTCATCGCCGAGGTCGTTCCCGGCCAGCGCCTGGTCTTGAAGCGCAATCCCGACTACTGGGCCCGCGACCTGCCAGTGAACCGCGGGCTCTACAATTTCGACGAGATCCGCATCGACTACTTCCGCGACGCGACTGCCCTGTTCGAGGCCTTCAAGGCGGGGCTGATCGACTACCGGGCGGAAGACGACGTCCGCCGCTGGCGGTCGGAATACGATATTCCCGCCGTCAGGGACGGTCGCCTGCTCAAAGCCTCGATTGCCAACGGCCTGCCGAAGGGCGTGTCGGGCTTCGCCTTCAATACGCGCCGGCCGATGTTCGCCGATCCACGCGTGCGCGAGGCGCTGGCCTCCATGTTCGACTTCGAATGGATCAACGCCAATCTCTACGCCGGCGCCTACAAGCGCTCGGAAGGGTTCTTCGACGACAGCGAACTGAGCTCGATCGGGCGCCCGGCGAGCGAGACGGAGCGAGCCCTGCTCGCGCCCTTTCCCGGCAAGGTGAGGCCCGACGTGATGGAAGGCCAATGGCGCGCGCCCGTCTCCGACGGGTCGGGCCGCGACCGGACGATCGCGAGGACCGCCATCGGGGCGCTCGAGAGCGCCGGCTATTCCCTGAACGACGGGCGCCTCGTCGGCCGCGACGGCGTCCCGCTCGCCTTCGAGATCACGGTGAAGACGCGCGACGAGGAGCGCCTCGCGCTCGCCTACGCCCGCAACCTCGCCCGCATCGGCGTGACGGCGAGCGTGCGCCTCGTCGACGAGGTCCAGTTCCAGCGCCGCCGCACCCGCTTCGATTTCGACATGATGCCGGGGACCTGGACGGCCTCGCCCTCGCCCGGCAACGAGCAGCGCGGCCGCTGGAGTTCGGCCGCCGCCAACGCCGAAGGCGCCTACAACATCGCCGGCGCCGCCGAGCCCGCGATCGACGCGATGATCGCGGCGATCCTGGCCGCCAAGAGCGATGCGGACTTCGTCGCCGCGGTGCGCGCGCTCGACCGGCTCCTCATCTCCGGCTTCTACATCGCGCCGTTCTTTTATGCGCCGGAAGAGTGGATCGCCTATTCGGCCAAGCTCGGCCGCCCGGAGACGACGCCGCTCTTCGGCGTCGACCTCGCGGCGTGGTGGCGCAAGGCGCCCTGAGCGCGGGCGGAGGCGGGCGGCGGCGGGAGCGGCCGAGGTCGGGCGCGGAATCAACCTTTTCAGTCCTTTGCGAGGGAATTTCCGGGCGACCCACTCGTTGCGGGCGGCCGGTCTCAAACTTGGCCGGCCGGGGCGGCTGGCGGCGCGCGGGCGAAAGTCGGGCGTGGAATCAACCTTTTCAGTCCTTTGCGAGGGAATTTCCGGGCGACCGGTGGGCTGCCGGGCCGCCCCAAACCCCGCCGGCCGGCGGCGGCCGCTCTCCGTCGCCGATCCCCGACGTGGCGGCGAAGGACGTCCTGGGCGCTGGCGGCGGCTCATGGCGGCAGCGGCGAATGTCGGGCGCGGAATCAACCTTTTCAGTCCTTTGCGAGGGAATTTCCGGGCGAGCGTAGCCTTCAAGATCGGGGCTCCGTCTTCGCAAGGAGCGAAGCGACGTGGCGATCCAGACACCCGCCGCCTCCGACGACCGGCGGTTGTCTTGCGCGGAACGACCGAAGCCTGGCGCGTCGGCCTCTGGATCGCTTCGCTCACGCTCGCGATGACGGTCGTGGGAGCCTTCGGCGATCATGGGCGCCTGCCGGCGCCGGGCCGGCGCGCCATTCCTGGCAAGGACCGCAGGGCCTCCTTGCCCGGCCTTTCGTGCGCGTCCGGCGCGCTCGCGATGGGCGGAAATCAATCTCTGTCTCTCCTTTAAATCAGAATAACATCAATCACCATTCAAGAAAACAGAAAACTATACCGCATTGAGAACAGGTCGCTTTTCGTGCGCCAGCGCGCCAGTCCTCGGGCGGTCGGGGAAATGCGGTCAGGCCCAGGGCTGCCCGGAACGGGCGGAGGCGCCTTCCGCGACGTTCCGACGACGACCGGAGCAGGACCGTCGCGGTCGGAGACAAGCCGACCGGGCCCGCGCAGGTCGTACCCCCCTTGTGATATGCTGGCGACGCCCGAGGACGCTGAAATGGCGGAAACGCGAACGAACGCGGCGATTCCGGTAACGGGCTCGATCGACCGTCCGCGGCGCGGCGGCGCGGGCGAGAATGGCTCGCCGGCGCGGCCCGGGGCGCGCCCGTCGCGCCGAGACCGCAAACCTCAACCCCGCGGCGAGCCGGACATCTGCCGGCGCGGGGGGCCGCCGGCCCAATGACCGCGACCCGCCGCCTCGCCGCGATCCTCGCCGCCGACGTCGTCGGCTACTCCCGCCTCATGGGCGGGGACGAGGCGGGGACGGCTCAAGCCGTGCGCGAACATCGCGAGGCGGCGCAGCCGATCGTGGCGGGGTTCGGAGGCCGCATCGTCAAGACGACCGG
The DNA here is from genome assembly GCA_963829505.1 of uncultured Alphaproteobacteria bacterium. Classification (GTDB taxonomy): domain Bacteria; phylum Pseudomonadota; class Alphaproteobacteria; order Rhizobiales; family Beijerinckiaceae; genus Roseiarcus. Next base: position 1,840,733 of record CAWHIL010000001.1, on the reverse strand, counting down.
CGACGGATTGCTGCTCGAGTTCCCCTCGGTCGTCGCGGCGACCGAATGCGCGATCGCGATCCAGAGGCTGATGGCCGAGCGCAACGCCGGGACGCCGGAGGCGAAGCGCATCGTCTATCGCATCGGCGTCAGCCTCGGCGACGTCCTGATCGACGGCGACGACATTCTCGGCGACGGCGTCAATATCGCGGCCCGCCTCGAAGGGATCTGCGAGCCCGGCGGCGTCCTGATCTCGGGCCCGGCTTACGACCATGTTCGCGGCAGGATCGACGCGAAGTTCATCGACCTCGGCGAAAAGGCGCTGAAGAACATCGCCGAGCCGGTTCGGGTCGTCGCGGTCTCGATCGGCGAGGAAGCTTACGACGGCCCGTTGCCGCCAACAAAGGCTACGCCGCGGTTGCGGTTTGTGGCGCTCGCGGTCTTGGGGATCGCGGTCCTCATCGCGTTGATTGCGGCCGGCGGGTGGCATCGGTTCGTTGAAAGCCGGCCCGCGACCGTCTCTGCGAGCGCGCCCGCAGCGGTCGCCCCGAGCGCGCAGCCGGCCGAAGCAGCGCACCTCTCGATCGTCGTGCTGCCCTTCAAGAACCTCTCGGGCGATCCGGGGCAGGACTATTTCGCCGACGGGATCACCGACAATCTGACGACCGATCTCTCGCGCATCCCCGACAGCTTCGTCATCGCCAGCACGACGGCTTTCACCTTCAAAGGCAAAACCATCGACGCCAGGGAGATCGGCAAGGAGCTCGGCGTCCGCTACGTGCTCGAAGGCTCCGTGCAGCGGGACGGAAATCGCGTGCGCGTCAACGCCCAGCTCGTCGACGCCGAATCCGGCGCGCATCTTTGGGCCGATCGCTTCGAGGAGGACGTGGCCGACCTCTTCAAGCTGCAGGATCAGATCGTGGCGCGTCTCGCCAACAGCCTGAAACTCGCCTTGACCAGCGCGGAAGCGGAAAAGGGCGCCCGTTCAAACGTTCCGGACGTGATCGATTTGCGGCTGCGCGGATGGAACCTCCTGAATGTCGGCTTCGCCAATCCCCCCGACCAGCAGCGCGAGGCCTTCCATCAGGCGCGCGCCCTGTTCGACCGCGCGCTTCACATCGATCCCGACGACGCCGTCGCCCTGGCGGGGCGCGCCTACACCTACTTCTTCGACTACCTCCACGGCTGGGGCGATCCCGGAACCAACTACGACGCCGAAATCCTTGGGGAGGCGAATCGCGCGATCAATCTCGCGCCCGACGACCCCTCGGCCTATGCGGTGAAGGCCTTTTATCTGACCACGTCGGCGCGGCACGACGAAGCCCTCGGCGCCGCGGACGCCGGGCTTGCCGTCGATCCGAACCATCCCGCGCTGTATCAGGCGCGCGCGCTCGCGCGAAACTCCCTCGGCCGCCACGCAGAGGCGAAGGCCGATCTGGAGCGGGCGCTGCGCATCAGTCCGCGCGACCCGCTTGTCGCTCTCTGGCACGACGATCTTGGCGACGCGGAGATGGGCCTTGGCGATTTCGACGCCGCGATCGGCGAATATCGCAAGGCGCTCGACATGGGGTGGCAGGCCTATTACGTCCACTCGGATCTCGCCGCCGCCTATGCGCAGGCGGGCAAGATGGAGGAGGCGAAGGCCGAACTTGCCGAGGCCCGCCGCCTCAATCCAGCGATCACGCTCAAGTGGATGAAGGAGCGCTCGCCCAATCTGCCGGCCGTGTTCGAGGGCTTGCGCAAGGCGGGGCTGGCGGAGGAATGAAGCCCCCTCCGGGCGTTCCGATCCGACGGAGAGCGAAGGCGACGCCGTCGGCAGGCGACGGCACCGACCTTGACTTCAGCCCCCGCGGGATGACTCAGTCCGACTGAAATCAAAGGAAACATCGGGGGGATCATTGTCACGCACGCGAAAGCCGAAGATTCCTAAGCCGCCTCACCCGCGCAGGCGGAAGGAGCCGCTGCCGTCGCCGCTGCCGAAGTCTCCACGCAAGGAGGGGCTGGCGGAGGCGCGCATCAAGGCCATCGTCGAATCGCCGACCTACCGGATCGCCAGCGAAGACCTCGATTTCCTGAGAAGCGACCCGGCGCGCGGGCTACGCCTGCACATGGACTATCTGAAGCCCGAGCTTGCGCTGCGCGCGCACAAGATCGAGCGGACGATCGTCGTCTTCGGCTCGGCGCGGATTTGCGAACCCGCCGAGGCGCGCCGCAGGGCCGAGGCGGCCCGGGCCGCAGCAGCCGAGGCGCCGGGGGACGCCGACAAGAAGCGACGCCTCGCGGTCGCCGAGCGGGTTCTCGAGACCAGCCGCTATTACGAGATCGCCCGCGAATTCGGCCGCCTCGTCGGCAAGGCGAACCGCAAGGCCAAGCGCGGGAAGACGCTGATCGTGACGGGCGGCGGCCCGGGCATCATGGAGGCGGCGAACCGGGGCGCGTTCGACGCCGGCGCAAAGACGATCGGGCTCAACATCAGCCTGCCGCACGAGCAGTTCCCGAACCCCTACGTGTCGCCCGACCTCGCCTTCAACTTCCACTATTTCGCGTTGCGCAAGCTGCACTTCCTCAAGCGCGCGACGGCGCTCGTCGCCTTTCCCGGCGGCTTTGGGACCTTCGACGAATTGTTCGAGGTGCTGACCTTGACGCAAACGCGCAAGATTGCGCCGATGCCGATCGTGCTGGTCGGCGAGCGGTTCTGGCGCGAGGCGGTGAATATCGACTTTCTCGCCCGCGAAGGCGTCATCGACGCCGAGGATCGCGATCTCTTCTGGTACGCCGAGACGGCCGAGGAGATCTGGGACGGCATCCGATCCTGGGAGCGGATCAACGACGAGATGTTCGGCGCGAAAGGCTGAAGCGGCGCGCGCCGACGCGTCCCTCCTCCCCGCCGCTTGCGGGGAGCCCTGTGAAACAGATCCGGCGGCGTCGGCGTTCCCTCCCCCCTTGGGGGGGAGGGACAGGGCGGGGGGTCACACGAACCTCCGGGACAAGGGGCATGCCCGGCGAGGTCAGCGTGTTTTCGCTTCACTCGGAAAGGACAGCGTGACCCCCCTCCTCAATCCTCCCCCACAAGGGGGGAGGAGGTGTCGGATGGACGACCCTAGTGCATGCCGGCGGCGGTCTCGTGCATCGCCGCCAGCGCCTGGTCGAGCGTGAAGGTGTTCGGCTTCTGGATGGGCGGGAAATCCTTGAACGTCGCCGCCCATTGCTGCGCGGCATATTGCGCGGCGTAGATCATCGGAATGTGGTCGACGTACCAGTCCCAATAGGAGTTCGACGTGATGTCCGCCCGCTCGAACGGGTCGGTGCGCAGATTGAAGATCTTCGGGATTCTGAGCCTTGTGAACGGCTCGCCCCAGATCAGCATGGTGCCCTGGCGGCGCTGCTCCATGAAGACGATCTTCCAGTTGTCGAACCGCATGCCGAGCACGTCGCCGTCGTCGCTCAGATACATGAAGAAGTTGCGCGGGCTCTCCTTCTCCTTGCCGGTGAGGTAGGGCAGGAGATTGTAGGCGTCGAGGTGGTTCTTGTAGGTGCGGCCGATCGCCTTGTAGCCCTTTTTCAGTTTCTCGGTGACGTCCGGGTCTCCCGCCATGGCGAGGAAGGTCGGGAACCAGTCGTGGTGCTGGACGATCTGGTTCGAGATCGTGCCCGCCGCGATCTTGCCCGGCCAGCGGGCGAGCAGCGGGATGCGGAAGGCGCCCTCCCAATTGGTGTTCTTCTCGCTGCGGAACGGCGTCATGGCGCCGTCCGGCCAGGTGTTCATGTGCGGGCCATTGTCGGTCGAGTACATGACGAAGGTGTTGTCGGCGATGCCGATCTCGTCGAGATAGTCGAGCGCCTGGCCGACGTTCTTGTCATGGTCGATCATCGTGTCGTGATAGGGCGACTGCCAGCGGCCCGCCTGCCCGATGCTCTCGGGCTTGGTGTGGGTCCTGACATGCATGTGGGTGAAGTTCAGCCAGACGAAGAACGGCTTGCCCGCATCGTTCGCCTCTTTCATGAATCTTTTCGCTTCCTTGACGAAGTCGTCGTCGCAGGTCTCCATGCGCTTTTTCGTCAGCGGGCCAGTGTCGGTGATCTTCTGCTTGCCGACCTTGCCCCAGCGCGGCTGATCGGTCGGATCGTCGACGTCGGTCGCCCAGGAATGGATGACGCCGCGCGGGCCGAACATTTTCGCAAAGTTCGGGAAGTCCTTCGCCTTCGGGTAATCGGGCAGCTCGGGCTCTTCTTCGGCGTTGAGGTGGTAGAGGTTGCCGTAGAACTCGTCGAAGCCGTTGTTGGTCGGCAGCATGTTGTTGAGATCGCCGAGGTGGTTCTTGCCGAACTGGCCGGTCGTGTAGCCCTGGTTCTTGAGCGCGGCGGCGATGGTGATGATCTTCTCGTTCATGCCGATCGGCGCGGCCGGAATGCCGACCTTGGAGAGGCCGGTGCGGTAGACGCTCTGCCCGGTGATGAACGACGAGCGGCCCGCGGTGCAGGATTGTTCGCCGTAGGAATCGGTGAAGAGCATGCCCTCCTTGGCGAGGCGGTCGATGTTGGGCGTCTGGTAGCCCATCAGTCCGTGCGTATAGCAACTGAGATTGGCGATGCCGATGTCGTCGCCCCAGATGACGAGAATGTTCGGCTTGTCCTGCTTGTCCGTCTTGGCCATTGTGCAACTCCTGCCGTTCAAGAACTTGCGCGTTGACGTTGTCGGGCGCGGCCCGCCTGTAGGCGCGCTCGTCGAGCGCGCCAGCGGGGTCAGCGACCCCGCCCTAAATCGCAGCCCGGGAACTTGCCCGGGTTACTTGACGTTCGCTTTGAAGCGCGGCTCCTGCGAACAGCAAAGCCGCGGGCGTTTGCCTGTTCTTCTCCCCGGCTCCTCCTCCTCTTTCACCAGATCTTGACGCCTCGCCACGACGCCATTGTGGCGCAAGCGCGCGCGTCAGCGCGGCTCCATTCTCGCATCGATTGCGATCTGATCATATTCCCACAGCCGCTCGATAAACCGCCGGGCGTGCTCTGGGCCTGCGCCCGCGCTTGCGCCGATCTCGCCGGCGGTCCGTTCGCCGTCGATCAGAGCGAGGATGCGCGCCTCCGCCGCATCGATGGGCAGGGCGAGGTCGGGAAAGCCGTGGGCGCGATTGATCAGGACGGCCGAAGCGCCGGCAGGCAGGCGCTCGCGAACCGCAAGCGTCCACGGCAGGCGCAGCGGAACATAGGCGCGCCACGCCTCGCCCGCGAAGGCGATCGGCTGGCTCGGGCTCTCGCGGTCGCTGCGGCAGGCGATGAAGCTGTGCCGCGTCATGGTTCCGCGCAGGAGTTCGACCGCCGCGTGCTGGGCCTTCGGCGCGAGCGCTCTGAGACGCGGAGCGTGCGGCAGGCTCGCGACCGCGCCGCATTGCGGCAGGTAGGGCGCCTGCTCGACCCAGCGGGCGAAGACGAGGCCGCAACGCTCGAGCCATGCGTAAATCTCGGGCACGGCATAGGCGCGCTCGAGCGGGTTGAGAAGCGCGTCGGCGAGCGCGTCGGCGCGCCGGAAATCCGCGGCGCGGCGCGTGATCGCCGAGATCGGGTGGTCGTCGGCGAGCGCCCCGACGGTTGCAGCGAGGTCGTGCATCTCGGGCTCGGTCGCGCGCACGCCGAGCAGGCGGCAATATTGCTGCATCATGGCGATCCCTACGCGCCCGTAAGCTCCGTAGACGAGCACATTGAGCGCGCCCTCGGGCGCGAGGACGTCGCTGAGCGCGCGAAGTCCGGCGTCGGGATCGGGGAGATGATGCAGCACGCCCGTGCAGACGATGGAATCGAATGTCCCGCCGAGCGCGCCCGCCTCCTCGATCGCCAGTCGGCGAAGGTCGAGGTTTGCGAGGCCATACTTTCGCTGAAGCGTTTGCGTATGGGCGAGGCTCGCGGCGCTGACGTCGATTCCGGTCACATGCGCGTCGGGCTCGCGCATCGCGATGATGGCGGCCTGCGAAGTCCCGCAGCCTGCGACGAGGATCTCCCGATCCGGTCGAGCGTTCCCCGTGGGGTCGGCGATCAGCGCCAGCGCCCGGCGCCGGTTCGGATCGCGGTAGAGTTCGCGATGCCGGTCGAGGCTCTCGAGCGGCGGCGGATAGGGGTGGCTCTCATAGAAGGCGCGCACCTCGCCCGCCGGATCGGAAGAAGCCGGGTCGAAAGGATCGGCTTGGCTCATGGGCCGCGTCCGGGAAGCCCCGCGGCCGGCGCCTGCGCGAGGGCGCCGCCGACGACAGGGGCCCTTCGCGCGCGACGCCGCGACAGCCGGCGTGGCGCGTGGACGCGCCGATCGCCGCGTCGCGGCGGGCGGCATGGCGATGGCGGCGACGGACGTGGGCGTTCCATGACGCATCCTCCCCCCGGGACGACTCCCGGACAAGGGCGGCATCGCATGGAGAGAGGCGTCACGGGCGGTCGATGTCCCGGTCGCCGCCTTCCGGGCTTGCCGCGGCCGGCGGCGAGCCGTCGCGTTGGCGCTGCTTGACGCCACGCCAAAAGCATGGACCCTCCCTTATGAGATTGAGGCCTCATGAGCGTTAGCGACGACGATCGGAACGAGGCCCCGACCCTCAGCCACGACCACGGCGGTCTTTTGGCGCTGGCGTTGCTCGCCCTGCTCGCCGGCGGTCTCGCGGGCCTCCTGTGCGCGATCTTTCGGCTCACGCTGGTGGAGGCCGATGCGCTGCGCAACGCCTTCATCGCGTGGGCGCATGGGCGAGCGTGGACCGGATTCGCATGCGTTCTCGCGACCTGCGCAGCGGCGACGGCCGCCGCGGCGGGACTGGTCCGCCGCTTTGCGCCGCAGGCGCACGGGAGCGGCATCCCTCGTGTCGAAGCGGTCCTGCGAGAGGATATTTCGCCAGCGTCGTTGCTCCTGATCCCGGTGAAATTCGCCGGCGGACTGCTCGCGATCGGCGCGGGGCTGGCGCTTGGCCGCGAGGGCCCCAGCGTCCAGATGGCGGCGACCCTCAGCCATCTCGTCGGCAGGTTGTTCCGCAGGCCCTGGAGCGACTGCCGGGATCTGATCGCCGCCGGCGCGGGGGCCGGTCTCGCCACCGCCTTCAACGCTCCGATCGCCGGCTCGGTCTTCGTTCTCGAGGAACTCGTGCAGCGGTTCGAGCGCCGGATCGCGGTCGCCGCGCTCTGCGCCTCGGCGACCGCCATCGCGGTGGCGCGCGTGCTGATCGGCGATGCGCCGGACTTCGCTGTCGCCGCCCTGCCCCGCGGCGACGTCGCCACGCGACCGCTCTACTTCGCCTTCGGCGTTCTCGCCGGTCTCGCGGCCGTCGCCTACAATCGGGCGCTCCTGGCTGCGCTCGCCGGGGCGAGACGGCTCGACCGGTGGCCCGCGGAATTGCGGGCGGGGCTCGTCGGAGCGGCGGTCGGCGGCCTCGCCTGGTTCGCGCCGGGCCTCGTCGGAGGCGGAGATCCGATCACGCAAAGCGTGCTGGCCGGCGTCGCGCCGCTCGCCTTCCTTCCGGCGGCGTTTCTGATCCGCTTCGCCCTCGGGGCCGTGTCCTACGCCGCCGGCACGCCCGGGGGGCTCTTCGCCCCGATGCTGGTGCTTGGCGCGCAACTCGGCGCGCTTTGCGCGGTCGCCTGCCAATCTCTGCTGCCGACGTTCGACATTCGGCCCGAGGGATTCGCCGTCGTCGGCATGGCGGCGTTCTTCGCCGGCGTGGTGCGGGCCCCGATCACGGGCCTCGTGCTCGCGACGGAGATGACGGACAGCGTCTCCATGCTGCTGCCAATGCTGTCGGCGTGCGCGACCGCGATGCTGACGCCCGCACTCCTGCGCGATCCGCCCATTTACGAATCCCTGCGCGAGGGCGTGGCGCCGGCAGGCGACAGCGAGCCGTGATTTCAGGATGACGGCCTGTCGCGCACGATGCAGCGAAAGCCGACATGACTCGTCGACGTGTCGATCGCCTCGGCGTGGCGCGCCGCCGGGCGGTAGCGCCGGCAATAGCTCGGCGCGCAGAGATGCGACCCGCCCTTCAGCACTTTCCGCGGAATCTTGATCTGCGGCTGGCAGGGATCGTAGCTCTGAGCCTCCGGTCCGCCGCGCGGGTTCGTCGGCACGCAGCAGGCCTTCGGCGCGTCGGCTGCGTGGCGGGTCGACCAGAAGTCCGTCGTCCATTCCCAGACATTGCCGATCATGTCGTAGAGGCCATAAGCATTGGCCGGATAGGCCTTGACGGGCGAGGTCCGGGCGTAGCCGTCGCCCTTGGTGTTCTGATACGGAAACTCGCCCTGCCAGGTGTTGGCCATGTGCTTTCCGCCGGGCGTCAACTCCTCCCCCCAGGCGAATTCCGTATCGTCGCCGCCGCCGCGCGCGGCGAATTCCCATTCCGCTTCGGTCGGCAGCGCCTTGCCGGCCCACGCCGCATAGGCCTCGGCGTCGCGATAGGCGACGTGGACGACGGGATGATCGTCGAGCCCTTTGATCGACGAGCCCTCGCCATAGGGCTTGCGCCAGGTCGCGCCGAACTTGAACCGCCACCATTGCGACCAGTCGCTGAGGCTGACGGCGTGCGACGGCGGATCGAACACGAGCGAGCCCGCGCGCAGCATGTGCGGCAGCGCGCCCGGATAGTCTTTCGGGTCGGGCGCGATCTCGGCGAACGTCACATGCCCCGTCGCCTCGACGAAGGCGCGGAACTGCCGGTTGGTGACGAGCGTCCGGTCCATCCGGAAGCCGCCGACCGAAACGCTGTGCGTCGGCGCCTCTTCCGGATAGTGGCGGTCCGAGCCCATGCGGAACGTGCCGCCGGGAATGGGCGCCATGTCGTGCGGCGGATCGATTGTCGCCGAAAATGCCCGATCGATTTGCGTGGCCGCTCTCCCATGCGAGGCGTGGAGCAGCTTCAGTCTAGCCGACGCCTCGCGCGCCGCAAGCCGCCGGGCGCCGGGCGCCATGCAACGCGATTTGGCGATCCAACGCCGTCGAATGCCGGACGGCTTCCCGACTTCGCCCCCGGGCTTGCGCTCGCGCGGCGAGGCTGCCAGCCTTGCTGGAAAGACGGGAGACCTTGCCCATGACCGACGCTGAGCCCCTGACCATCGACGTCGTCAGCGACGTCGTCTGCCCCTGGTGCTACCTCGGCGAAAAGCGGCTCGCGGCGGCGCTCGCAGAAGAAAGCGGACCCTTCGTCATCCGCTGGCGTCCCTATCAGCTCGACCCTACCATTCCCGAAGGCGGGCTCGATCGAAGGGCGTATATGGAGAAGAAGTTCGGCCGCGACGGCCGGCTTCAGGCGGTCCACGACCGTCTGACCGCGCTCGGGGCCGAGATCGGCGCGCCCTTCCATTTCGACCGGATCGAGCGCGCGCCGAACACGCTCGACGCGCACCGGCTGATCCGCTGGGCCGCCTCGAGCGGGCGGCAGGGCGAGGTCACGGACCGGCTGTTCGAAGCCTATTTCGTCGAAGGGCGCGACGTGGGGAACCGCGCCGTGCTGCTCGAGGTCGCGGCCGCCGCCGGCCTCGACGCGACGCTCATCGCGCGCCTCTTCGAGGAGGGCGCGGACGTCGAGGCGGTCCGGGCCGAGATCGCTCAGGCGCAGGCCATGGGCGTGACGGGCGTGCCGTTCTTCATCTTCGGCGGACGCATCGGTCTGCCCGGCGCGCAGGAGGTCCCGGTGCTGCGGCAGGCGATCGCCGAGGCCCGCGCGGCGGAGGCGCGGCAGGAAGGGTAGGACGCGTCCCAGCCGTCATTGCGAGGAGTGAAACGACGAAGCAATCCCAGGGCCGCGCACGACTCTGGATTGCTTCGCATGCGCTCGCAATGACGGTTCAACGCCATGCACCAAGAGGGCCAGCCTACGCGGCGACCAGCCTTCGCCGGAGATCGGGCGGGAGTTCGACGGGCGGCGGTTCGTCGGCCTCGGTCGCGTCGTCGTTGGAGGCTGCGAAGGCGAGAGCGTCCGGCAGCTCCGGCTGCGCGTTGACGACGCTGCGCGCCTCCTGGCGGGCGGCTTCGGCGGCGAGGCGCCAGAGAAGGGCGACGACGGGCGCGAGCGCCGGATCGCGCCGCGCCTCGCAGGCCTCGATGACGGCGCTGACGACGTCGGCTCTCAAGCCCCGCCGCTCGCTGAGGCCCCGCGTCCCGATGGCGGCGAGCGCGGCGCGGAAGGCCGAGACGGCGTGGTTCGGCAGTCCGGCCTTGTTGGCGGCGGCGGCGAAGCCCGATCCGCCCGGATCGGCGACGAAGCCCTCGACCCGCTGGAGCGTCAGCCCCGTGAGCTCCGCCAGCGCCGCCTCCAGGAGAGCGCGTTCGCCGGACAGCACGGAACGCAGAAGGAGGGCGAGCGTCAGCGCGCCGCGCAGGCGCAGCGTCCGCACGAGCTCGGACATTTCATGGGGCGCGCAATTGGCCGCGATCGCAGCAAGCGCCGCGTCGCGCGCAGCGCGCCGCTCCACCGGACCCTCGCTCGACCCGGACCCGGACTCGGCGGCCGCGATCGCCATCTCGGCCCGCAGTTTCGCCGGCACGTCCCCCCGGTCGGCCAGGACCTCGTGGATCTCGACGTCGTCCTTGAAGCGCTCGAGGATGCGCCCGAGCGAAGCCGGCGTGAGCATCGCGCTCCGGTTGCCGATGAGCGCGAGGGCGGCCGCGGGGCCGCCGACCTCCGCCAGCGCCGCCGCGGGGCTCGCGCCGAGGCCGGCGCGGCGGGCGACCGCGCATTGCGCCTGGTCCTCGCCGGCGGCGATCAGGTCGACGAGTTCGGCGTCGGTGAGAAGGGGCGAGCGCGCAAGCAGGGGCGAAGCGATGTCGGCGCGGTCGGCCGCAAGCGCGATGACCAGGGCGCGGGGCGCGGCGCGCGACCCGGCGAAGGCCTCGGCGAGCGCTCGGCGGACCCCCGGACGGGGGTCGTCGAGCAGGGCGGTCAGCGCGACCGCGCATTCGTCGCGCACGCCCTCGCTGAGGTCGGCGTAGAGATAGGCGCGGGCCAGCGCGCTCGCCGCGGCTTCCCGCTCGTCGGGCGCGGCCTGCTGGGCCCATTTGAGGAACTGGCGAACGAAGCTCGCCGGCCCCGGCAGGGGTTCGGGAAAGGCTGGGGAGGGGCGACCGTGAGTCATTCGTGAGCGAGATTGGGCAAAGGTGGTAAACGAAGCGTTAACACACGATTCTCTCAGAGGAGAAACAGCGTGAACAGCCCCCATCCGCGCGGCGGCCTCTATTTTGAGGACTTCTCCCCAGGCCAGATTTTCCGCCACCGCCTGACGCGCACGGTGACGCAAATGGACAACATGCTGTTCTCGAATATGACGCTCAACCCGCAGCCGCTGCACATCGACGCCCATTTCTGCGCCACCGAGACGGAATGGAAGCGGCCGCTGATGAATTCCCTGTTCACGCTCGGACTTATGATCGGCATTTCGGTCAACGACACGACGGTCGGCACGACCATCGCCAACCTCGGGATGACCGACGTCGCCTTCCCGGCGCCCCTGTTCGAAGGCGACACCGTGCGGGCGGAAAGCGAGGTGATCGCGACGCGGGCCTCGAAATCGCGGCCGGACGCGGGCCTCGTCGAATTCCGCCACCGCGCCTTCAAGCAGGACGGCACGCTGGTCGCCGAATGCCGGCGGACGGCCTTCATGCGCCGCCGGGGGCCGGAGGTCGTGGACGTTTGAGCCGCATGCGCTCGCTCCTCATCGCGCCCGCCGACGACGCGGCCGCGCTCGCCGCGGCGCTGCTGAGCGCGGCCGATGCGGTGGTCATCGATCTCGACGTCGCGCCCGGCCGCCGCGCCGCGGCGCGGACGAACGCCGCGCGGGCGCTCGCCGACGGGGACGGAGCCGGGGCCAAGCCGCTGATCGTCAGGGTGAGCCCGCTCGAATCGGGCGAGACCGACGCCGACCTCGACGCAATCATGGCCATCGCCCCCTTCGCAATTCTTCTGCCGAGGTCGCAGGGCGCGCCAAGCGTGCAGCAGCTGTCGGCAAAGCTCGCCGTTCGCGAGGCGCTGAACGGGATCGAGGCCGGCGCGACGAGGATCATCGCGTCGATCGCCACCGCGGAGGGCCTCATTGCGGCTCAACGCCTCGGCGGTTCAAGCGCCCGTCTGGTCGCGCTCGCCTGGGACGCCGGGGCGCTCGCCGCCGACGTCGGCGCTCGACGCGCCCGCGACCGCGACGGCGCCCTCGCCGCGCCGCTGCGCACGGCGAGGGACCTGACGCTGATCGCCGCCGCCGCGGCCGGCGTCCAGGCGATCGACACGGGCCTCGCCGGGGCGCGCGGCTTAGGCTGGCTCGACGCGGAGACCGCCGAGGCGTTCAGCGCCGGCTTCGCCGCCAAGCTCGCGCTCGATCCAAATGACGCGCAGGCCATCAACGCGGCCTTCGCCGCGGCGGCCGCAGGAGCCGCCGAGTGAAACCGGTCCGGCTCGATCTGAAGGGTCTGAACTGCCCGCTTCCGGCGCTGAGGACGAAGAAGGCGCTGCGAGCCATGCCCGTCGGGGCGAGGCTTTTCGTCGAATGCGACGATCCGCTGGCCGCGATCGACATCCCCCATTGTGTCCATGAGAGCGGCGACGCGCTCGAATCCCAGAGCGCCGAAGCCGGCGTTCTTTGCTTCGTCATCCGGCGACAGGAGCGGCGGACGGTCGGTTGAGCCTTGGAGCGAAACCGGCATACGATTTGCGGAAGCCGTTTCAGTCGCCGCCCGAGCCCGCGCCATGACCAATCCGTTCGCTTCCCTTCGCGCCGAGACCATCGCTCAGACCCCGCTGCGCGCCGCGATCACCGACGCGTACCGCCGTCCCGAGCCCGAATGCGTGCCGGCCCTCCTGCCCCTCGCCGAGCTTGGCGAGGACGAAGCCGAACGGGTCCGGGCGCTGGCCTTGAAACTGGTGACACGGCTCAGGGCGAAGACGCGCGCGAGCGGCGTCGAGGGCCTCATCCACGAATATTCGCTGTCGAGCCAGGAGGGGGTGGCGCTGATGTGCCTCGCGGAGGCCCTCTTACGCATTCCCGACGCCGCGACGCGCGATGCGCTGATCCGCGACAAGCTCGGCTCAGGCGACTGGCGCGCCCACGTCGGCGCGAGCCCTTCGCTCTTCGTCAACGCCGCGACCTGGGGCCTCGTGCTGACCGGCCGGCTCGTCGCGACGTCGAGCGAGCAGACGCTCGGAGCTGCGCTGAGTCGCCTCATCGCGCGGGGCGGCGAGCCGATCATCCGCGCCGGCGTCGACGTCGCCATGCGGCTGATGGGCGAGCAGTTCGTCACCGGCCGGACCATCGAGGAGGCGATCCGCGCGAGCCGCGAGCGCGAGGCGCGCGGCTTCACCTTCTCCTACGACATGCTGGGCGAGGCCGCGACCACCGCGAAGGACGCCGAGCGCTATCTCGCCGAATACGAGCGCGCCGTCCGGGTTATCGGCCGCGCGTCGGGCAAGCGCGGCATCTACGAGGGGCCGGGCGTGTCGATCAAGCTGTCGGCGCTGCATCCCCGCTTCCAGCGGACGAAGCGCGGCCGGGTGATGAGCGAGCTTCTGCCGCGCATAAAGGGGCTGGCGGCGCTCGCCCGCTCCTACGACATCGGCCTCAACATCGATTCCGAGGAGGCCGACCGGCTCGACCTGTCGCTCGACATTCTCGAGGCCCTGAGCCTCGATCCGGATCTCAGCGGTTGGAACGGCCTCGGCTTCGTCGTCCAGGCCTACGGCAAGCGCTGCGTCTCCACGGTCGACTGGCTGATCGACCTCGCCCGGCGCTCGCGCCGGCGCCTGATGGTCCGGCTCGTCAAGGGGGCCTATTGGGATTCGGAGATCAAGCGCGCCCAGACCGACGGCCAGGACGGCTTTCCGGTCTTCACCCGCAAGACCTACACCGACGTCAGCTATCTGGCTTCGGCGCGCAAGCTCATCGCGGCGCCGGACGCGGTCTATCCGCAGTTCGCCACCCACAACGCCCAGACGCTCGCCGCCGTCCTGACCATGGCGGGGCCCAATTTCTACCGCGGCCAGTACGAGTTCCAGTGCCTGCACGGGATGGGCGAGCCGCTCTACGAGGAGGTTGTCGGACGCGACAAGCTCGACCGTCCGTGCCGGGTCTACGCGCCGGTCGGCTCGCACGAGACGCTGCTCGCCTATCTCGTGCGGCGCCTGCTCGAAAACGGCGCCAACACCTCGTTCGTCAACCGCGTCGCCGATGCAAGCATTCCAGCCGAGGATCTCGTCGCCGACCCGGTCGCGCTGGCGAAGGCGATCCAGCCGCTCGGCGCGCCGCACGAGAAGATCCGCGCGCCGCTGAATCTCTACGGCGCCGAGCGCCCGAACTCGCGCGGCCTCGACCTCTCGAACGAGCGCGCGCTCGCTACCCTCGCCGACGGGCTCGAAGCGAGCGGCGCCGTCATCCGCCGGGCCGCGCCGCGCGGCGCCGATCCGACCGAGCCGGGCGAGCGGGTCGTCAATCCCGCCGACCGCTCGGACGTCATCGGAAGCGTCCGTAACGCGCGCCCGGACGAGATTTCGGCCGCGATCGAGGCGGCGGAAGCGGCCGCGCGGCAATGGGGGGCCCTCTCCCCGAACGAGCGGGCGGCGATCCTCAGGAAGGCGGCCGATCGCTTCGAGGCCGAGGCGGACGGCCTCATCGGGCTTGCCATGCGCGAGGCCGGCAAGACCGCCGCCAATGCTTCGGGCGAAGTGCGCGAGGCCGTGGATTTCCTGCGCTACTACGCCGCCGAGGCGGTTCGCGTCCTCACCCCCGGCGCGGCGTCGCTCGGAATCGTCGCCTGCATCAGCCCGTTCAACTTCCCGCTCGCCATCTTCACCGGCCAGGTCGCGGCGGCGCTCGCGGCGGGCAACGCGGTCGTCGCCAAACCCGCCGAGGAGACGCCGCTGATCGCCGCCGAGGCGGTCAGGCTGATGCACGAAGCGGGCGTCCCGCCGGACGCGCTGGCGTTTCTGCCCGGCGCCGGCGATGTCGGCGCGGCGATCGTCGCCGACCCGCGCATCGAGGGCGTGATCTTCACCGGCTCGACCGCCGTCGCGCGGCTGATCGAGCGCGAGCTATCCGGCCGGACGACCCGGCGCGGCGCGCCGCTGCCGCTGATCGCCGAGACCGGCGGAATCAACGCGATGGTCGTCGACTCGTCGGCGCTGCCGGAGCAGGTCGCAGCCGACGTCATGGCGTCGGCGTTCGATTCCGCCGGCCAGCGCTGCTCGGCGCTGCGAATCCTCTGCCTGCAGGAGGAGGTCGCCGAGGGCATGCTCGCCATGCTGAAGGGCGCCATGGCGGAGCTTGCGGTCGGCGATCCGCGGGCGCTCCCGGTCGACGTCGGCCCGATCGTCTCCGCCGCCGCGCGCGACGCGATTCAGACTTATGTCGATGAGATGCGCGGGCGCGGATTCGCCGTGACGCAGGGCGCCCTGCCCACGGCGCTGAGCCACGGCTTCTTCGTCGCGCCCGCCATCATCGAGGTCGGCTCGATCGCCGACGTCGAGCGCGAGGTGTTCGGCCCGGTTCTGCACGTCGTGCGCTACCGGCGCGAGCGGCTCGACGCCCTGATCGACGCCGTCAACGCCAAGGGCTACGGCCTGACCTTCGGGCTGCATACGCGAATTGACGAGACGATCGCGCGCGTGACCGACCGGATCGAAGCCGGCAACATCTACGTCAACCGGAACATGATCGGGGCCACCGTCGGCGTGCAGCCGTTCGGCGGCTCGGGGCTTTCCGGAACCGGTCCGAAGGCCGGCGGTCCGCTCTATCTGCCGCGGCTCGTGAGCGAAGCGCCGGCGTCGAGCTTCGATGCGGACGGCGCGGCGCTAGGCGCGCTGCGCGCCTTCATCGACTGGCTCGTGGCGTCGGGACATCCGGCCGAGGCGGAGCGCTGCGTCGGCATCATGTCGCGCTCCCCCTTGGGGGTGCGGCTCGAACTTTCCGGTCCGGTCGGCGAGCGCAATCTCTATGCGCTGAAGCGCCGAGGCCGGATCGCGGCGATCGCCGCCGACCGCAGCGCGGGCCTCATCCAGATCGGCACGATCCTCGCCACCGGCAACGAGGCGGTGATCAGCCCCGGCGTCGTGACGGCGCTCGGCGGCATGCCGGTCGAACTCGAGCGCCATATCGAGACGTCGCTCGCGCCGCTCGAGGCGCCGTCGCTCGCGGGCGCGCTGATCGCCTGCGACGCAGCCGCCGTCCCGGCCGCGCTGAGCCGCCTCGCATTGCGGGCCGGTCCGATCGTGCGGCTCCAGGCGCTCACGCCCGAGCGGCTTGCGGCCGGCGAGGACTACGATCTCGCCTTGCTCGTCGAGGAGCGCACGATCGCCATCAACACCGCAGCCGCCGGCGGCAACGCGAGTTCTCATGACGATCGGGTGAGGGCGGCAGATTCAGGGGTTGCCGTGACACGGCATCAGAGGGGGTCCCCCTCGCCCCGCGCCAGCGGGGAGAGGGCCGGGGTGAGGGGCGGGGGGATCGGCCGCTCACCCTGCCCCTCATCCTAACCTTCTCCCCGCAAGCGGGGAGAAGGGACGCTCCAGCGCGCCTCCTTTCAACGCGGCGCAATCTACCGTGCACGACTTTCCGTCTTCGCCCGCCGCGGGCCACGCCGGGCCGGCGGCTTTCGCGCCCGCCTCGCTTTGGGCGGCGCCGCAGCGGGAGCCGGTTCCTCGCGTGCCGCGTCGAGGCTCGCCTCGTCCTCGGAGGGCTGCGCATCGAGCAGCACATAGTAGAGATATTTCTCGAACTCCTCGGGGAAGTGGCGGACGACCGCGTCGGGGTTCGGCGTCAGCGCGACGTCGGTGATGAGGCCGAACTGGACCTTGCCGGCGTAGGAGAGGATCGACACGCCCATGCCGGTATCGCCCGTCTGCGGCACCCAGAACATCGACTGCCTGAGGCGGCTGCCGGCGACGGTCAGCGCCTCGGAGGGGCCGGGAACGTTGGTCATCACCGCGGTTCCGCGGCTGATGAGGAGATCGAACAACTGATCCTGAAAGATCTTCGGCAGGTAGCCGAGAACCGAGAACAGGCCGAGCGTCGTCCGCGGCTCGTAGGAGGTCTTCAGCGCCGCCATCCTGTGCCGGACCGTCATCAGCCGCTCCAGCGGATGCTCGATGCCGACCGGCAGTTCGACCGCGATGATGCCGAAGCGGTTGCCGAGGTCGACGTCGCCGGGGGCGCGCAGGTTGATCGGCACCATCGCCCGGCATTCGACGCCCGCGGTGCGGTCGCCGCAGTCTTCGAGATAGCGGCGCATGGCGCCGGCGACGCAGGCGAGCAGGACGTCGTTGATCGAGGCGCCGAGCGCCTTGCTGACGGCCTTGACCTCCGGCAGCGCGATCGGCTCGCACCATGCGACCCGCTTCGTTCCGCCGGGCTTGCCCTTGAAGCGGGTCTGCGTGTCGCTCTTCATCAGCAGGAGATAGCCGAGTTCCTGGGCGACGCCCGCGCCGTGGCGGAGGAGGCCCGCCGCGCGCAGCGGATTGCGGGCGATGTCGAGGGCGGCGGAAAGCGTCGAGTTCGACGCCTGCGCCCCCGAATTGATGGCCGCGACGACGGGGGCCATGATGCTTTGCAGCCAGCCCTCCTCCTCGTGCTCGGCGTCGGCCGTGGCGGCGGGGTGTTCCGGCCCGTCGACGAGCTTCATCGTGACGTCCATGAGCGCCATCCCGTCGGCGATGGCGTGGTGCATGCGGAAGATCACCGCCGCGCCGCCTTCGTATTTCTCGATGGTGTGGACGGCCCACAAGGGATGGTTCGGATCGAGCGGCTCCGAGGCGAGGTCGCCGGCCAGGCGCTCGAGCGCCTGCTTGCCGCCGCGCCCTGGCAGGCGGATGCGATGCATGTGATGGGTGAGATCGAAATTCGGGTCGTCGCGCCAGAAGATCGCAGCCGGCGTCCGCTCGACGAACTGCCGGTAGCGGCGATAGGAGAGAAGCCCCTCGGCGATCCGGGCCTCGACCGCGTCGAGATCGACCGGACCCTCGAGAACCCAGACGCCGACGATCATCATGAGGTTGTTCGGCCGGTCCATGCGCAGCCAGGTCGTGTCGACCGACGACATGCGCTCCCTGTGGGCCATTGTTTCTCTCCCTGCCTTGGCCTTTCCTAGCGCCTTTTTGGGCATTGCAAAAAGCGGCATTCGGCCGCGTCTGGGGCGACCCGCCTAAACCGATCCGCTATAGACGCGCTTCCATGATGAAGCCCGTCTCCCGCGATCTGCTGCTTGCCGAACTGGACCGTTCGGAGCAGCTTCGCGCCCGGCGCGCGGAAGACGCCGAATTCGACCGGAGGCGCAAGCTCGTGCGCGATTGGCAGGGCGAGCGGCTCGCACGCACCCACCGCGATCTCCTCGAGAGCCGGCGCTTCCACGCAGCCGCCCATTTCTTCCTGACCGATCTCTACGGGCCGACCGACTTGAGCCGCCACATCGAGGACGTGCGGCGCATCGAGCCCTTGATGACCCGCCTCCTGCCCGACTCCGGCCTTGCGACGGTGGCGCATTCGGTCGAACTCAACGCGCTCTCGGAAAGCCTCGACGGCGCGATGGCCGTGGCGCTCGCCAGGAAGGCCGACGCGATCGACGAGGCGGCCTACGGCAAGGCCTATCGCAAGGTCGGGCGGGCGGACGAGCGGGCGCGCCAGATCGACCTCATCGAGCGGCTCGGCACGGCGCTCGACAAGCTGACGCATGTGCCCCTGATCGGCATGACGCTGAGAATGATGCGCAGGCCCGCGAGACTTCGCGGGCTTGAGCGAGATGCAGGCCTTTCTCGAGCGCGGCTATTGGGCCTTCGGCAAGATGCGTGGCGGCGCGCGCGAGTTCGTGACGATCGTCGTCGGCCGCGAGCGGGCGATCTCGGAGGCGCTGTTCGCCGGCGACGACGGGGCGCTGAGCCGCCTCCCGGCGCCTTAGAGGCCGGCCCTGACGATGGCGTCCTCTCCTTCGCCGTCCGACCGTCCCACCTTCAATCTCGCATGGGCCTGTCTCGGGCGGCAGGCGGCGCTTCGCGGCGGCAAGGTCGCCCTCATCATCGCCGACGGCCCGGATTCCGTGCAGACGTGGACCTATTCCGAGCTCGACATGAAGGTGCGCCGGCTCGCCGGCGGCTTCCTCGCGAGCGGCCTCCGCAAGGGCGACAGGGTGATGATCCGCGCCGCCAACGACATCGAGGCGGTGATCGCGATTTTCGCAACCGCGGCGATCGGCTGCGTCGCGCAGCCCGCTTCCCTCATGCTGACGGCGGGCGAAGCGCGCGCGCTCGCGGACGATTCGGCGCCGCGGCGATCGTGCTCGGCGACGCCGACCCTGCCGAGCGCGCTCTCTTCGCGCACCTGAGAACGTTCGACCGCGACGACGTCGCCCGCCTCGCCGCCGAGGGGGCGCCCGCCGACTACGCCCGGACCGCGCCCGACGATCCGGCCTATCTCGTCTTCACCTCAGGCTCGACCGCCGAGCCCAAGGGCGTCCTGCACGGCCATCGCGTCGTGATCGGCCGCCGGCCGATGGCGGACGACTGGCTCGGGCTCACCGAGGACGACGTCGTCCTGCATGCCGGCAACATCAACTGGACCTATACGCTCGGCGTCGGCGTGCTCGACCCTATGGCGCGCGGCGCAACCGGCGCGCTCTACGCCGGCCCGGGCGATCCGGCGCTCTGGCCGCGGCTGATCGAGGCGACCGGCGCGACCCTGTTCGCCGCCGTGCCGAGCCTCTACCGGCAGGTGCTGAAGTACGGCGATCTCGCGCCCGGGCGGCTCGGGCGCCTGCGCCACGCCGTGACGGCGGGCGAAGCGCTCTCGCCCGACCTGCTGGCGCACTGGCGGGACGCCTTCGGGACGGGGCTCTACGAGGCGCTCGGCATGAGCGAGATTTCGACCTACGTGTCGATGCGTCCCACCGAACCGATCCGGCCCGGGTCGCCCGGCAAGCCGCAGCGGGGACGCCGCGTCGCGATCCTGCCGGTCGAGGGCGGGACGGAAAAGCTGGGGCCTGGCGAAACCGGCCTTCTTGCCGTCCACCGCTCCGATCCCGGCCTCATGCTCGGCTACTGGAATCGTCCCGAGGAGGAGGCCGCGGCCTATCGGGGCGAATGGTTCCTCGGCGGCGATCTCGCGGAGTTCGACGCCGACGGCTACGTCTGGCACCGTGGCCGCAACAACGACATCATGAACGCCTTCGGCTACCGGGTGTCGCCGCTCGAGGTCGAGAAGGCTTTATCCAGCCACCCGGACGTCGCCGACGTCGCGGTCGCCGAGCGCAAGGTTTCGGCGGACGTTTCGGTGGTCGCGGCCTTCGTCGTGCCGAAGCCGGGCGCCGCGCCCGACGAGGCCGCGATCCTCGCTTACTGCACGCAGCGCCTCGCCGCCTACAAGCGCCCGCGCAAGATCGTGTTTGTGGAGGCGATCCCGCACACGCCGAACGGCAAGGTCGCGCGGCGGCTGCTGCCGGAGGTGGTCCGACTATAATTTCATCGAATCGAAAAACGCCTTGCC
This sequence comes from uncultured Alphaproteobacteria bacterium, assembly GCA_963829505.1. Classification (GTDB taxonomy): domain Bacteria; phylum Pseudomonadota; class Alphaproteobacteria; order Rhizobiales; family Beijerinckiaceae; genus Roseiarcus. The sequence continues at coordinate 1,820,300 of CAWHIL010000001.1, read as the reverse complement.
TGCCTCGGCCCAGGCGCCGCGCTCGCTCGCCGTGCGGACCCAGACGAGTTCGACCTTGGCGCCTTCCAGCGCGCGGCTGAGCGTCAGTGTGTCGCCGTCGAGGGTGAAGGCGCGGACCTGCGCGCCCCCCGACCAATCCGGAAAGAGACTCGTCTCGACGGTGTGGACCATGCGGCCGTCTTCGACATCGTATGTGCCGAAATAGGCGAGGTAGGTCGAAAAGGCGTTCGCGCGCTGCTCTGCGGTCCCGATCGCCTGTGCGTAGACCCCGCCGATCGGATTGCGATCCGCCGCCGCGATCTGCACCGCCATCCTTTTGTCCGGCATGTAGATGAGAAGGCCGCGCGGGTTTTCGCCGAAGGGATACGAAACGTCTCCGGCGTCTGAGATGCGCCGGCATGCCCTGAGCGTCCAGCAGCCGACAAGATTCGCTGTCATGGCGGACATCCTTTCGATTCGATCGGCTGCGGTCACGTCTCGACGTCGACGATCGGCGCGACGCCTTTCTCGGCCGCCGCCGCGGTCTGCGCGGCCTTGGCGCGCTTGAACGCAGGGCGTTCCCTGAGGCGCTCGTAGTAGGACTGGAGCGAGGCCGGCGCCTCGTCGAAGAGGCGCACGACCTTGAGCAGCATCAGCGCGTAGGCGACCGAAATGTCGGCGACGGTGAAGCGGCCGGCGGCGGCATAGTCCGCGCCGTCCATCAGCGCCTCGAAGCCCTTGAAGCGGCCGAGCGTCCACCTGGCGTAATCCTGCGCCGCCTGCGGCAGCCGGCGCTCGGGCTTCTCGAGCAGCGAATAGCGCAACACGATCGTCTGCGGAAAGGTGAGCGTCGCCTCGCCGCAATGGAGCGCGTTGAGATAGGCGCCGTAAGCGGGCTCGTCCGGCCGGACGGCGAGCGGCGGTCCGGCGTAGCGGTCGGCGAGATATTGGCAGATCGCCGCCGATTCCGTCATCCGCGTCTCGCCGTCGATGAGATAGGGGATGGTGCCGAGCGGGTTCACCTTCAGGTACTCGCGCTGCATGTAGCGCGGGGGAAAAGGCAGGATCCGGAGCTCGTAAGGCGCGCCGACTTCCTCAAGCGCCCAGAGCGCGCGGAAGGAGCGGGCGTCGACGCAGTGGTAGAGGGTGATCATCGGTCAGCGTGCCTTCGTGACGTCGGGTTTTACCACCAAGGACACGAAGAAGGCACGAAGGTCTTGGTGCCCTTTGTGTGCTTCGTGGTGAATCTCCCTCGTGCGCGCGTGGACGTTACAGCCCCATCTGGCGGCTGGCGAGATCCTTCATGATCTCCTCCGTGCCGGCGCCGATGGCGTTGACCTTCACTTCGCGATAGATGCGCTCGACCTTGGCGCCGCGCAGGAACCCTGCGCCGCCGAAGATCTGCACGCCCTCGGAGGCGCAGAAGGCGAGCGTCGTCGTCGCCTGGTTCTTCAGCATGCAGATCTCGGCGACCGGGTTCTCGCCCTGCTCGCAGCGCCAGGTGAGCAATTCGAGCATCGCCTGAGAGGCCTCGATCTTCATCGCCATGTCGACGAGCTTGTGGCGGATGACCTGATGCTCGACGATCGGCTTGCCGAACGTCACGCGCTCCTTGGCGTAGGCGATCGCCTCCTCGAGGCAGACGCGCGCGGCCGAGATCGCGCCGGCCGCGCCGTGCAGCCGCTCGTCGTTGAAATTGAGCATGATGGCGCGGAAGCCCTCGCCCTCCTTGCCGATCAGGTTCTCGACCGGAACGCGGCAATTCTCGAAATAGAGCGTCGCCGTGTCGGAGCACCACCAGCCCATCTTCTTCAGCGACGTGCGCTGAAGTCCCTCGGGATTGCCCTCGATCAGGATCAGACTGACGCCGCTTGCGCCAGGGCCGCCGGTGCGCACCGCAAGCGTGATGAAATCGGCGCGCATGCCCGAGGTGATGAAGGTCTTCGAGCCGTTGACGACGAAATGGTCGCCCTCGCGCCGCGCCGTCGTCTTCAGGTTGGCGACGTCGGAGCCGCCCGAGGGCTCGGTGATGGCGAGCGCCGAGATCTTCTCGCCGGAGAGGATTTGCGGCAGAACGCGCGCCTTCATTTCTTCCGAGCCGCGATAGAAGATCGGCGGCGCGCCGATGGTGTGGGAGAAGAGCCCCGCGCCTACGCCGCCGCAGCCGGCGCGCGCGATCTCCTGCATGGCGATGATGCGCATGAACCGATCGCCCTCCGTGCCGCCGTAGCGCTCCGGAAAGCCGAGACCCATGTAGCCGACCGCCGCGGCCTTGACGTAGAGCTCGCGCGGAAAGGCGCCCGCTTCGTCCCATTCGTTGGCGTAGGGCTCGATCTCTCGGGCGACGAATTTGCTGAGCGAGCGCCGGAACGCCTCGTGCTCGGGCGTGTAGTAGGGGCTTTTGCGCTCGGCGATCAACCAGTGCGCGGTCATGGGCTATGTCTCCCTTGTCGGCGCGGTCGGCGACCGCGCGCCGCGCTCCCCTGTCGGCGCGGTCGGCGACTCTCTTGTAGGCGCGGTCGGCGACCGCGCGCCGCGCTCATCGAGCGCGGCTACAGAGGGCGCGGCTACAGAGGGCGCGGCTACAGAGGGCGCGGCTACAGAGGGCGCGGCTACAGAGGGCGCGGCTACAGAGGGCGCGGCTGCAGGCTTCAGTCCGAGCGCCGCGCGCGCCTCGTCGGGCGAGGCGATGGCGCGCCCCGCCTCGCGGGCGGCGGCGACAAGGGCGGCGACAAGCTCGCCGTTCGAGGCGGCGCGCGAGCCGTCGGGCAAATAGATGGTGTCCTCGAGCCCGGTGCGCAGGTCGCCGCCGAGTTCGGCCGCGCGCCGGTGCAGCGGCCAGATCTCCCTGCGTCCGATCGCCGTCACGCTCCAGCGGGCGTTCTCGACGATGGAGCGCAGGAGGATCGGCAGAAGGTCGGGGTCGGCCGCCATGCCGGATTCCACGCCCATGACGAAATTATATTTCGGCGGCCGCGGAAAGCCGTGGTTCAGCGCGATCGCCGCGGCGGTGCGCACGATGCCGGTGTCGAAACATTCGAACTCGGGCTCGATGCCGCATTCGCGCATGACGGCGAGGAAGCTTGCGACTTTCTCGACAGGATTGTCGAACAGCATCGGCGGCCACGCCCACGTTCCGTCGGCCCTGGTCTTCAGATAATTGAGCGAGCCGGCGTTGAGGGCGGCGATCTCGGGTCTGACCGCGCGCAGGCAGGCGAGCGGCCCGGAGATGTCGGGTCCGACGACGCCGGTCGTCTGGTTGACGAGAACCTCCGGGCAGGCGTCGCGGATCGCGCCGACGACTGCGGTCGCCACCTCCGGCGCCCACGACGGCAGATGTCCCCTGCCCGGCTCGAGGTTGCGGAAATGGACATGCACGACGCTCGCGCCTGCGTCGACCGCCCGCCGCGCCTCGCGCGCCATCTCGGCCGGCGTGACCGGCGCGGGATAGACCGCGGGGTCGGTCAGCACTCCGGTCAGCGCGCAGGTGACGACGGCCTTGTTCATGTCAGCGCCTCGTAACGATGCAGTAGCCGCTTCCGCCGCCCTCGTCCTGAGGAGCGACGCCGCAGGCGGCGCGTCTCGAAGGGCGTTTCGTTGCGCTCCCGAGCGTCCTTCGAGACGCCCGCTGCGCGGGCTCCTCAGGACGAGGGCGTGGATGAACGTAACAGCGCATCATGCGCCTCCCTCAGCATAACGAACAGCAGCGCCCGCGCCTCGGCTGCCTTTCCGGCGACGGCGTGCGCTTCTGCGATCACGCCGTCGATCGGCGCGAGGATCGCATATTGCATCTTCATGGATTCGATGGTGGCGAGCGCCTGCCCACGCCGGACCGCCTGCCCGGCGGCCGCTTCGACCGCAAGGACCACGCCGCCGACCGGCGAGCGCACGGCGCCGTCGGGGTCGGCGTCCTTGAGTTTCGGCGGCGCGTAGGTGCGGTCCGTGAAGCGCCGGCATTGGCCGTCCACGTCGAGCCAAAGATCGCCGCCAACACGCGCATACGAGGCCTTGCGCTGGACGCCGTCGCGCGAAAAGCGCGCCACGCCCTCGTGGAAGGCGAGACTTCTGGAACGCAACATCTTCGCCGTCGACCGCGACCCGAATCTCCCCGCCCTCGCGCCTCACCGCAACGCGGCGCTCCTCGCCGTCGAACGCCAGCCTCAGCGGCGCGCTGCGCCATTCCGCGGTCGGCGCCGGCGTCGGGCCACGCGCGACGATCAGCGCGGACGCGAGGGCGAGGGCGATGCGGCTCGGCTTCGCCGGCGCAAACGGCGCTTCGCCGACGAAGGCGGTCGTGGCGCGGCCTTCGACGAATTCGGGGCGCTCGAGCGCATGAAGCAGAAAGTCGCGGTTCGTGACCACGCCTGCCACGAAGGTCCCTTTCAACGCGCCCACGAGTTTCCCACGCGCTTCCTCTCGGGTCGCGCCATGGGCGACGACCTTGGCGAGCATCGAATCGTAGAACGGCGTGACGGCGTAACCCGCCTCGACCCCAGCGTCGATCCGCACGCCCTCGCCGCTTGCCGGGCGCCACGCTGCGAGCGTTCCGATCGAAGGCAGGAAGTCGGCGGCTGGATCTTCGGCGTAGAGGCGCGCCTCGATGGCGTGGCCGCGAAGCGCGACGTCGCCTTGCGCGAACGGCAAGGGCTCGCCCTGAGCCACGCGCAGCTGAAGGCGGACGAGATCGACGCCGGTGACGCATTCCGTCACCGGATGCTCGACCTGGATGCGGGTGTTCATCTCGAGGAAGTAGTAACGCCCCTTGTCATCCAGCAGGAACTCGACCGTGCCCGCGCCGACGTAGCCGACGGCGGCGGCCGCCTTGACCGCGGCCGCGCCCATCGCCTCACGAAGCCCGGGCGAGACCGCGGGCGACGGCGCCTCCTCGATCACCTTCTGATGGCGGCGCTGGATCGAGCAGTCCCGCTCGCCGAGAGGAACGATGCGTCCATGCATGTCGCCGAAGATTTGCACCTCGACGTGGCGGGCGTCGAGGAGCGCGCGCTCGATGAGCAGCCGGCCGTCGCCGAAGGCGCTTTTCGCTTCCGCGGCGCACGCGCGGAGCGCGGCATCGAGATCCGCGCGCTCCCGCACGATGCGCATGCCGCGTCCGCCTCCGCCGGCGGCGGCCTTGACCATCACGGGATAGCCGATGCGCTCGGCCTCGCGGCGAAAGCGCTCAAGGCTCTGGTCGTCGCCGTGATAGCCGGGCGCGACAGGAACGCCGGCCGCCTCCATCCTCGCCTTGGCGGCGCTCTTGTCGCCCATGGCGCGGATCGCGGCGGGCGGCGGCCCGACGAAGACGAGGCCGGCGGCTGCGCAGCCTTCCGCGAAGTCGGCGTTCTCCGCGAGGAAGCCGTAGCCTGGATGCACCGCATCGGCCCCGGTCGCCTTCGCCGCATCGATCAGCGCGCCGATCGAAAGGTAGGAGAGGGCCGGCGCCGAGGGGCCGAGACGGACGGCGACATCGGCGAGGCGCACATGCGGCGCGTTGGCGTCGGCGTCGCTGAAGACCGCGACCGAGCGCAATCCCTCGGCACGGGCGGCGCGAATGATGCGGCAGGCGATCTCGCCGCGATTGGCGACGAGGACGGAGGCGAACCGGGCGCTCATGGCGTCCCCTTCGCCCAGGACGGCGCGCGCTTTCCGGCGAAGGCGGCGAGGCCCTCGCGTCCCTCGGCCGAGCGCAGCGCGGTCGCGAAGCTTTTCGCCGCCGTATCGATGTAGGTCTCGGGCGACTGCACGGCCGCGGCGCGGAAGAGCCGCTTCGTTTCTGCGTTGGCGCCCGGAGCGCAGCGATCGACCGCCCCGAGGAGAGAAGCGACCGCCGCGTCGCGCGCGGCGTCGTCCTCGCAGAAGACGTCGGCGAGGCCGACAGCCGCCGCCTCGCGCCCGTCGAGCCGCGCGCCGGTCAACGCGAGGCGCTTCGCCACCCGCTCGCCGAGGCGGCGCACGAGATAGGGCGCGATCTGCGCGGGAGGGATGCCGAGGCTCGTCTCGGTCAGCGCGAAGCGGGCTCTTGTCGTTGCGATCACCACGTCGGCCGCGGCGGCGAGCCCCATGCCGCCGCCGACCGCCGCGCCGTCGGCGACCGCGATGGTGACGAAAGGCAAACCCGCGAAGCGGGCGAAAAAACGTCCGCCGGCCGCGTTCAGCGTCTCGAGCGGATCGGCTTCGCCCGGCCCGGGCGACCGCGCCAGCGCCGCGCCGAGCGCCTTGAGGTCTGCGCCAGCGCTGAAGACGCCGCCCGCTCCCTCGATGACGAGCGCGCCCGTATCCGGCGGGGCGGCGTCGAGCGCGGCTTCGATCGCCGCAACCATGTCGGCCGAGAGCGCGTTCTGACGGCCCGGATCGTCGAGCGTGAGCCTCATCGTGCGGCCCGATTGCGCGATGCGGACGAGCGTCATGTCAGAACCTCGCGACGCCGAAGGCATTCGGCCGCAAGTTTCGCGCGTCGCTCTCGGCGCAGGCGTCGAGGCAGAAGGCGAGCGTCGCGCGGCTCTGGCGCGGGTCGATCAGGCCGTCGTCCCAGAGGCGGGCGGTGGCGAAGAGCGCCGTCGACTGCCGGTCGTAGCCCGCGACAATCTTCGCGCCTTGCGCCAGCATAGCGTCGGCGTCGAAGGCGACGCCCCTTGCGGCGGCGGCCTCGCCGGCGACGATCGTCATCACCTTCGCCGCCTGCTCGCCGCCCATGACGGCGATGCGGGCGTTCGGCCACGAGAACACGAATCGCGGCCCGAAGCTGCGGCCGCACATGCCGTAATGGCCGGCGCCGAACGAGCCGCCGATCTGCAGCGTGAGCTTCGGCACGGTCGCGTTGGTGACGGCCTGGATCATCTTCGAGCCGTGCTTGACGATGCCCGAACTTTCCGCGGCGACGCCGACGAGGTAGCCGGTCGTGTTCTGCAGGAAGACGATCGGCAGGCCGGCCTGGCCGCAGAGCTGGATGAACTGGCCGGCCTTGCTCGCGCCAGCGGAATCGATCGGACCGTTGTTGCCGATGAGGCCGACCCTGTGCCCTTCGATCGCGGCATGGCCGCAGACCGTCTCGGCGCCGTAGCCGGGTTTGAAGTCGAGGAATTCCGAGCCGTCGACGATCCGCGCGATCACCTCGCGCACGTCGTAGGGCTTGCGATAGTCGACCGGGACGACGCCGAGAAGTTCTTCCGGGTCGTAGAGCGGCGGGGCGGCCTTCGGTTTCTGGCGCGCCGCCGCCCAGCCGAGGCTGGCCAGAATCTCGCGGCCGATTCGAAGCGCATCCGCGTCGTCCTCGGCGAGATATTCGCCGAGGCCCGTGGTGACGCAGTGCAGCTCGGCTCCGCCGAGCGCCTCGCTGACTGCGATCTCGCCGGTCGCGGCCTTGAGCAGCGGCGGGCCGGCGAGGAAAACCTTCGAGCGGCCGCGCACCATGACGACATAGTCGGCGAGGCCCGTCTGATAGGCGCCGCCTGCGGTCGACGAGCCGTGCACGATGGAGACGACCGGGATTCCCGCAGCCGACATGCGCGCCATGTTGGCGAAGGTGGCGCCGCCGCGGACGAACATCTCCGCCTGCAGCATGAGGTTGGCGCCGGCGCTTTCGACGAGTTGCACGTAGGGCAGCTTTTCGCGAAGCGCGATCTCCTGCGCCCGGATCGCCTTCTCGACGCCCATCGGATGCGCGGCGCCGCCCTTGATGCCGGAATCGTTGGCGGCGACAAGACAGCGGACGCCCGAGACGAAGCCGACGCCGGCGACGAGCCCGCCGCCGTAGACGTTGTCGCGGCCGTCGTCCTCGTGCATGCCCAGCCCGCAGAGGCTCGAGAGTTCGAGGAACGGAGAATCGCGGTCGAGAAGCCAGTTCAGCCGCTCACGCGGCGGCAGTTGTCCGCGCGCACGGAATTTCTCGTCGGCGCGCGACGAGGCTTCGCGCACCTTGCGCTCGAAGCCGCGAAACTCGGCGATCAGTTCGAGGTGGGCGATCCGGTTGGCGCGGAAGGCCTCGCTTTCGACGATGACGTTCGACGCGATCGCCGGCATGTCGTCGTTTCCTCCGCCCGTTCCTGCCGGACGCGCGATCGTTCATGTATGATCGTTCAATACGAGAACCCCGGGGGTGTCAAACGAACGGTCGGGCCGGCGCGAGCGCGCCCGATCGGTCCGCGCAAGCGCGAGAGTCAAGACTCAGCCTCTGCGCCCGGTGACCGCTCTGGGCGGAATATGCGGGTTGGCCGCACGGCGGGAACGGGCGGGAAAGCAGACGTTCAAGCCCGAGCCGGTAGGTGAGGAAACCGCCCGGAGCGCGCATTCGTCGCGCTCCATCGAACTGTGGGCGCAAAGCCGTCTCCCCTTGCGCAGAAGTTACTCCTTTGATATAAGAGTAGTCCATTGGCATGAGGTTAGCTCAAAATGTCACTTACTGCGGGACAATGTCGCGCTGCCAGAGCCTTTATTGGGTGGTCCCAAGATCAGCTCTCCCAGGCTTCGAAGGTGGCGAAAGCAACTATTGCAAACTTTGAAGCGGCACTTCGCTATCCGCAGCAGCGAACGTTGGAGGACATCCAAACGGCCCTTGAAGAAGCGGGAATCGAGTTCACCAACGGCGGTCAGCCGGGAGTGAGGCTAAAGCCGCAATCCACGAAAGGAAAAGCCATGCGTTCTGGCCTCGAACCTCTACAGATTGTCAGTTCTTCCCAGCTTTCGGTCAGGCTGCGAACCTTCGATGGCGAGCTTCCCGTGAACGTGGTCATTGAGCGCAGCGCGATCGACGATCGGTTCGCTTTATCGACTTCAACACCGCAGTTGCGTAGAGACATTGTGGAGGCAAACCTTGAGCCCATAGCCACGATCGTGTCTGAAAGACATCGTCGTCGAATGTGGACAGAGGGTCAGAGCAACTGGGGGGGAAGATATCGTCAAATCGTTCTTCGACTTAGCGACTTAACGGAAGCACCTCTGCAGGCGTCTGTCTAAGTGCTAAGAGAGGACACGTAAGGCGCGTGCGAACCCGATTCGTTTTGGTTAATGTACTTCTCATAGTATCGTGGCGTGAAGGGGTTACTCAAGAGGACCAATAAGTAATGTATCTGAAGTACAGTTATCTTGCTTGTGGTCCTCGCATAAAATGTCGAAATTGCGGCAATATTGAATGGTCTTCTGTTCAACAAAGCCAGGACAAGGGCATCAATTACGTTCCATACTCTTTGAGAATGACGGAACCGGTACCAGCAGCATGGTCGTTGCACTGCGGCGGATCGTGTAGCAAGAACACTTGGACGACAACGGTATTCGAAACACTTCAGAACCCACTCCTGCGAAATCTTACCCAGAAGAGTCGGGAACGATACAAATATAACCGGAAGACTGTAGTAAATTGGTTGTTGGCAGGATGGCCAGAGACGCAAGAGAGAATTCGCGCCAATAGGCTGATCTATGTGTCCAAGGGATCCCTAAAAAGAGTTCGCCCAGCTGTTGCTGGAGGTAGCCGGTCTCGGCGCGGTCGACAAACCGACCATTGACGAGCTTAAAAAAGCCAACCTTGAGCATCTAGAATACCTAAAACGGCAATTTCCGGAACTTCTGCATACTCGCGACTAGGCCGCTAGCCTGAGGAAGTCGGCGACCAGCTACGAGAGCTGTTCGATCCGGACGGCTAGTCAGGATTGGCGAGACCTAGACCTCTACGAGACGCTGAACAACTGAAATGCCCGTGGGCCCTCGATTTCGCGAGGATGACACAGTGGAGCGTTGCTGCCCCCATGAACGTCCGCCCCCGGCGCATCCGTGACTTCCGGCCATGGTCCGGTTTCCGGGGAATTCCGCGCGTTCCCATTTGACCGGGAATGCGTGCTCAGGGTCGAAACCGGCCGCTAATTGAGTTTGGACCCGAAGGGGCCCTTTGAGCCCCGCCTCGAATTTGAGGTCATCGCCCCGACGGGGGCAAACACAAGAAGTCGCCTGTTTGACAGAAAAACTACCCTGTTCGGCGAAAAACTCTCCCTGTTCCTGACGAAAATTCTCCCTGTTATTTGAACATTTTCGCAGAGCGTAAACGCTCGCTTTCCGCTCGCCAGAGGCGGGCGCCGGGCTCCCCCGTCGTCCCCGCAGCGCCCGAGGACGTCCCGAAACGCTTGCAAAATCCTCAACCTTTTCAAGCGCCTGTTGATTTCTCTTTTTCAGTATCACGATTCATGTTATTCTGATCACAAGGAAAACCAAAGGACTGCTCGGCGACCGAAGGAAAGACAATTGCCGACCTTGAAAATACGTCCGATTCCGAAAGGCAAAACTATCCCATCGCCGGCCCCTCTGCGGCTTCGGCGGGAGAAGCCGGACGAGATCCGGGCGCTTCTCGGGCTCGTGTGGGCGACCTTGGTCCGTGGCTGGCGGCGGGCGGGCCGGAAACCGGGTCCTGCGCGAACGCCCGCGCGCCCGCCCGGGCGAGGCGGATGTGGTCCCGTTCGAACGCGCCCGGTTCTAGAGAAGCGCCTTCGACGGGTCGCCGATCATGAATTCGCGCGTGTCCGGCGGCACCGAGTTCAGGAGGTCGCCGATGAACTTCTCCTCGACCTCCGCGCTCTGCTCCATGGGCACGCCGATGGTCGAAACCCGGAACAGCGCGCCGTCCGGAATCCATCCCCTGAGGCCGTACTTAAGCTTCAGCGCGTTGCGCGCCCAGTTGCTGTTGGTGACGTCGTAGCCGATCCGCATCCAGTAGACGATCGGCTCGATCCGCCCCTCGCGTGTGGCGGTGAGGCGGGTCAGCGGAATGGGCTTGCTGGTCTCCGACCAGTCGAAGGGCGTCGTCACCGGCTTCGACACCCTGAACCCCTGGGCGGTGTAGCAGACCTCGGGATGATGAAGCTGCAACCGGTCGCTCTGGCTCTCGCCATAGGCGATCACCAGCATGACAGCGCGCCCCTGCCCGTCGACATAGGCCCGCGACACTTCCTGATTGTAGATCTCGGCCTCGAGCCCGTCGGGCGGCGGCTTGATCGGCTGCAGGCCCGGCAGTTCCTTCCAGTCGCCGAAGGCGCGCGGGATGTGGGCGTCGATGTCGAACGCATCGTGCGTCCGCGCCATCAGGCGGTGGGGCGTCAGCACATAGGCAAGGAGCGCCGCCGCGAGCATCGCGACGCACGCCGCCGCCAGATTGATCGAACGCGCCATCGTGCAATCCAGAAGTTGCGAACCGACCGGGCGTCTATACATCCAGGCCGGCGGCGTGGCAAAGCCGCCGGGGTTTCGCGCCCGCCCGGGCCGCATATAGTAGTCAGGCTCTGGCGTTTCAGGTCGGCAAGGATCATTTTCACCATGCCCCATGAGGTTCTCGAACGCGCGGGGCTCGCCCGCGAAGATCTGGCCGGCGGCGCGCTCGCCGTCTCGTCGCCGATCGACGGCGCGGAGATCGCCCGCGTGCGGGAGACGCCGGCCGCCGAGGTCGAAGCAGCGATCGCTCGCGCCCGGACCGCGTTTCACGCGTGGCGGGAGGTCCCGGCGCCGCGCCGCGGCGAGCTTGTGCGCCTCCTCGGCGAGGAATTGCGCGCGATGAAGCAGGACCTCGCCGCGGTCGTCACACTCGAGGCCGGCAAGATCGTCTCCGAGTCGCTCGGCGAAGTGCAGGAGATGATCGACATCTGCGACTTCGCCGTCGGACTTTCGCGCCAGCTCTATGGCCTGACCATCGCCTCGGAGCGTCCCGGCCACCGGATGATGGAGAGCTGGCATCCGCTCGGAACCTGCGCAATCATCTCGGCCTTCAACTTTCCGGTCGCGGTGTGGGCGTGGAACGCGGCGCTGGCGCTCGTCTGCGGCGACCCGGTCATCTGGAAGCCGTCGGAAAAGACACCTTTAAGCGCGCTCGCCGCCATGAAGGCGCTTTCGCGCGCGCTTCAGCGCTTCGGCCCCGACGCGCCGGAGGGGCTCGCTCAGATCGTCATCGGCCGCGCCGGCGTCGGCGAGGCGCTGGTCGCCTCGAAGGATGTCGCGATCGTCTCGGCGACCGGCTCGACCCGAATGGGCGCGATCGTCGGGCCCAGGGTCGCGGCCCGCTTCGGCCGGGCGATCCTCGAACTCGGCGGCAACAACGCGATGATCGTCGCGCCCTCGGCCGACCTCGACATGGCGGTGCGGGCGATCCTGTTCGCGGCCGTCGGCACGGCGGGGCAGCGCTGCACGTCGCTGAGGCGCCTCATCGTCCACCGCTCGATCCGCGAGGACCTGACGAAGCGCCTCGTCAAGGCCTATGCGAGCCTGCCGATCGGCGATCCGCGCGACGCCGCGACGCTGGTCGGCCCGCTGATCGATCCCGCCGCGCTCGAGCGCATGCAGGCGGCGCTCAAGCGGGCGAAGGAGGAAGGCGGCCGCGTGCACGGCGGCGAGCCGCTGCTCTCGGGGGCGCCCGCGGGCGGCGCCTACGCAAGGCCGGCGATCGTCGAGATGCCGGGAGCCAGCGCGATCGTGCGCGAGGAGACGTTCGCGCCGATCCTCTACACGCTCGGCTACGAGCGGTTCGAAGAGGCGATCGCGCTGCAGAACGACGCGCCGCAGGGGCTGTCGTCGTCGATCTTCACCCTCAACGTGCGCGAGGCGGAGACTTTTGTTTCGGCCTCGGGTTCCGACTGCGGCATCGCAAACGTCAACATCGGCCCGTCGGGGGCCGAGATCGGCGGCGCCTTCGGCGGCGAGAAGGAATCGGGCGGCGGTCGCGAGAGCGGCTCGGACGCGTGGAAGAGCTACATGCGCCGGCAGACGAGCACGGTGAACTATTCGGCCAAGCTGCCGCTGGCGCAGGGCGTGAAGTTCGAGGTGTGAGGGGCGAACGCGCTCACGCGCCCGTAATGCTCATGAGGACGAGCTTGACGTCGGTCTTCAGCGCGCCGATCGCGTCCTCGTCGCCCGACAGATGTTTCAGGAGATGGTTCTGGAACAGTCCGTCGATGACCGCGTAGCAGGCGGCGGGCGACAGCGCGGGCGGCGCGCCGCCGAGTTCGACATAACGGCTGACGATGCGCCAGATCATGTTCTCGAGGCTCTTGTCGATCTCGGCGACGTCGGCCTGGAAGGCGGTTTCGAACATCGCCTGGGCGCGGATGTCGTACCAGAGGCGGTGCAGATGCGCTTCCTGGCGCAAAGTCTCGCCGAGGACGACGAGAAATCCCTCGACGAGTTCTTCGCACGTTTTCGCGGCCGCGGTGACCGCGTCGTAGCGGGTGACGCAGCGCGCCTTGTACTGGCGGACGCTGCACAAAATGAGATCGACCTTGTCGGCGAAATAATAGTGCAGGACGCCGTGCGTGAACGCGGAATTCTGGGCGATCTCGCGCACGCTGGTGCGCGCGTATCCAAGTTCCGACAGGGTCTGGAGCGCCGCCTCGGCAAGCTCCGCCCGGCGCTCGGCGAACTTGTCGGCGGGACGCCGCGGAACCCGGTCCAGTTTCGTCACGTTTCGAGACGTCATTCCACCCGCCGCCAAACTTTCCTGCCGGGTCCCGGCAATAGCACGCAAGGGCGCGTGAAGAAACGGACTTTACGCTTGCCGAGGCTTTTTCCTGGACAGTCGTATAGAAAAATCTTGACGACTGTCAAATTCTGCCGTCTCTTTGAGTCTTGGGCCCCGGACGAGGGCCGCCACGAGGGAGGAACCGAGATGGGTCAATTGACGGGAAAATGCGCCCTCGTGACGGGCGGCGCGCGGGGCCTGGGCGCGGGCATGGCGGAGGCGCTGGCGGCGGCCGGGGCGTCGGTGATGATCGGCGACATTCTTGTCGACGAGGCGCGCGCGACCGCCAAGGCGATCTCCGACAAGGGCGCGAAGGCGCGCTCCGTCACGCTCGACGTGACCGACGAGGCAAGCTGGGAGAAGGCGGTCGCCGCAACCGTCGACGCGCTCGGCGGCTTCGACATCCTCATCAACAACGCCGGCGTCGAGATCACCTCGCTCGTCATTGACGTGAAGCCCGCCGATCTTCGCCGCATGTGCGAGGTCAATATCGTCGGCGTCGGCCTCGGCATGAAGCACGCCTTCCGCGCGATGCGGCCCGGCGGCGCGGCCGGCAAGGGCGGCTCGGTGGTCAGCATCTCCTCGGTCGCGGCGACAATCGCGTTTCCCGGCATCGCCGGTTATTCGGGGACCAAATCGGCCGTCGACCGCATGACGCGGGTCGCCGCGATGGAGGCCGGCAAGCTCGGCTACGGCGTGAGAGTCAACTGCATCTTCCCGGGCCTCGTGCCGACCGCGATGGGCATGCAGCTTGCGGGCGACGTCGTCACCGCCGGCCTCTTCCCCAGCGCCGAGGCGGCGGTCGGCGCGGTCGTCGACCAGACGCCGCTCGGGCGGCTCGGCGAGGTCTCGGACATGGCCGACGCCGTGGTCTTTCTCTCATCCGACGCCGCGCGGTTCATCACCGGCGTCGGCCTGCCGGTCGACGGCGGAATGGGCATGTAGGCGGCGACGCAACCACGCCAGGCCACACCACACGGAGGAAACAACCCATGAGCGACAAGAAACCTGTCATCGTCTACGGCGCGTCGGGCTACACGGGCCGGCTCGTCTGCGAATATCTGCGCGAACTGCACCTGCCCTTCATCGCCGCCGGCCGCGACAAGGCGCGCATTCAGGCGGTGATGGACAAGATCCCCGGCATCGAGACGGCGGACTACGAAGTGGCGGAAGTCGCCCACAGTGTCGGGGCGCTGACCGAACTCTTCCGCGGCTCGAAGGTGGTCAGCAACATGGTCGGCCCCTTCAGCCAGTACGGGCCCGAGGTGGCGGAGGCCTGCGCGGCCGCCGGCTGCCACTACACCGATACGACCGGCGAGCAGGACTGGGTGCTCGACGCGAAAAGCCGCTTCGGCGAGAAGTTCGCCGCCAAGGGCCTTCTGCTCTCGCCCGGCATCGCGCAGATGTACACGACCGGCGAGATCGCGGCGAACATATGTCTCGAAACGCCCGGCCTCGACACGCTCGACATTCTCGTCCTCTGGAAGGGCTTTCCGACCTACGCCTCGACGCAAACCATCTTCGCGATCCTTCAGGCGAAATGGTACTATCTCGAGCAGAACAAGTTCGTCGAATGGCCCCAGAACACGCACGTCGAAGTCAACGTGCCAGGCCAGCACGCCCACGCGCTGGTGACGCCGTGGGCCGGCACGTCGCATCCCGTGTGGTTCAAGGACGATCCGCGCGTCGCCAATTGCAAGGCGCTCGGCGGCGTCTTCGCGCGCGAGGTGATGGAGGGTTTCGTCGCAACACAGAAGATGTTCGAGGAGCAGATCAAGCCTCTGCCGCCCGACAAGCAGAAGGCGGCGCTCGCCGATATCGCCGCCTCGATCCAGGCGGGCATGCCGCCGCGCGAAAATCCGCGGGTCAACATCTCGCTCGATTCCGTCTATGCGTCGGGGCCGCTCGGCCGAGCCCATTGCGTGATCCACGGCAACAGCAACTATAAGCAGACGGGTCTGTTGCAGGCCTACGCCGCCGCCTCGTTGCTCAACGGCTCGCCGAAGAAAGTGGGCTTCGCCTCGGCGTGCCAGGCGTTCGGGCACCGCGAGTTGCTTGGCGTCCTCAAGAGCTTCGGGCTCGTGATGAACCCGGTCGTCACGGTTCATTCCTGACAACGATCCGAGGGCGGCGCGAACGATTGCGCCGCTCCCTTCCCCGGAGTTTGGCCGATGCGGCTGATCGACTATCTCGACAAGGGCGCTTCGCTCGGCGAGGACCTGGCCTGCTTCACGACCGGAGACGCGAGCCTCTCCTATTCCGAGGTTCAGCGGCTCACGAACCGGGTGGCGCGAGCGCTGCAAAGGTCGGGCGTTCAGCCGGGGGACAAGGTCGCGGTGCTGTCGGGCAACGATCCGGTCGCCTTCGCCTGCGTGTTCGGCGTGTCGCGCGCGGGCGCGGTCTGGTGCCCGATCAATCCGCGCAACGAAGCGGAAGAGAACCGCTTCGTCCTCGACGCCTTCGACTGCCGCGCACTGATCTTTCACGGCGCCTACGAGGCCTTGGTGGCGCGCATCGTTCCCGACCTGCCGAAGCTCGCCGTGCTCGTCTGCCTCGACAGGCCGTCGCCGCTCGCCCCTTCGCTCGAGAGCTGGCTCGAAGGCGTGCGCGACGCGCCGATCGACGTCACGCCGCCCGACGATATTGCGATGATCGCCGGCACCGGCGGCACGACTGGACAGCCGAAGGGCGTCATGCTGTCGGGGCGCAATCTCGAGGCGATGTCGGCCTTGACCCTGATGAGCTATCCGTTCGAGGGACGGCCGGTCTATCTGGCGCTCGCGCCCCTCACCCACGCCGCGGGCGTGCTCTGCCTGCCGATCATGACGCTTGGCGGCCGCATCGTCATCATGCCGAAAGCCGACCTCGGCGAGTTCCTGCGCCTCGTCGCGCGCTGGCGCGTGACCCACACGTTTCTGCCGCCGACGCTGATCTACATGCTGCTCGAACACGCGGAATTGCCGGCGACCGACCTCTCGTCGCTGCAATGCTTCTGGTACGGCGCGGCGCCCATGTCCGCGACCCGGCTCGAAACGGCGCTGACGAAGATCGGTCCTGTGATGGGCCAGCTCTTCGGCCAGACGGAAGCGCCCATGATGATCTCGATCCTCGCGCCGAAGGACCATTTCAACGCCGCCGGCTCGATCGCGCGCGGGCGCCTCAGCTCCGCCGGGCGGCCGACGCCGCTCGTTCAGCTCGCGATCATGGACGACCACGGGAAGCTGATGCCGCGCGGCGAACGGGGCGAAATCGTGATCCGCGGCTCTCTCGCCATGGAGGGTTACTACAAGAACCCTGAGGCGACCGCGGAAGTCTCGAAGTTCGGCTGGCGCCATACCGGCGACGTCGGCTATCTCGACGACGAGAACTTCCTTTTCATCGTCGATCGCGCCAAGGACATGATCATCACCGGCGGCTTCAACGTCTATTCGATCGAGGTCGAGAACGCGCTTCGCCAGCACGCCTCGGTGATGGATTGCGCCGTCTTCGGACTACCCGACGAGAAATGGGGCGAGCGCGTTTCCGCCGTCGTCCAGCTTCACCCCGGCGCTGTCGGCGAGGCGGACGATCTCATCGCCTTCGTCAAGGCGCGGATCGGCAGCGTCAAGGCGCCGAAAGAGGTCGCGATATGGCCCGACCTTCCGCGCTCGAAGGTCGGCAAGGTGCTGAAGCGCGAGATTCGCGGGCAATTGATGGCGCGCCCGCCGGGTTCACGCTGAAGCGTAGGCTGCAAGACCGGGATCGGGAGCGCATGGCTCTGGATGGCTTCGCCTCCGGCTCGCAATGACGGATTTTGGGATCGCCGTCAGACACGGACCTTGGCTCGTGGCTGGCGGCGCGTTAGGCAGTATCCCGTCCGCACTTCGAAGGGATGTCGATGCAGCATCCATCCGCCGACTGGCCTGAACTGCCCTATTCGGCCTGGCGGGAGACCGCGGCGACGCTGCAGCTCTTCACCCAGATCGTGGGCAAGATCCGGCTCGCGCTGACCCCCTGGGTCAACCACAGTTGGCATGTGCCGCTCTACGTCACCGCCGCCGGGCTCGGGACCTCGCCGATTCCGATCGGCGGCGAAATCTTCGAGATCGAGTTCGACTTCATCCGGCATCGGCTCTGCGTCCGCAAAAGCTCGGGCGACGGGCGGGTGCTGCCGCTCGGACCTCAGACCGTCGCCGGCTTCTATCGCGACCTGATGGATGTCCTGAAGGATCTCGACATCCCGGTCGCGATCGACGTGACGCCGAACGAGATTGCCAATGCGATCCCTTTCCCTCAAGACACCGTGCACGCGGCTTACGACAGAGCGGCGGTCCATCGCTTCTGGCGCGCGCTCGTCAGCGCGGATACGGTCTTCAAGCGTTTTCGCACCGGCTTCCTCGGCAAGGCGAGCCCGGTCCATTTCTTCTGGGGCAGCTTCGATCTCGCGGTCACGCGCTTCTCCGGCCGCCTCGCTCCGCCGCACCCCGGCGGCGTCCCCGGCCTCCCCGACGATGTCGTTCGCGAGGCCTATTCGCACGAGGTGAGCAGCGCCGGCTTCTGGCCGGGCGGCGACGCCTTTCCGCAAGCGGCGTTCTATTCCTACGCCTATCCCGAGCCGGCCGGCTTCCGCGAGAGACCCGCTCCGCGCGGCGCGCATTTCGAATCGAGTTTGGGCGAATTCATCCTGCCCTACGACACGGTCGCGGCCGCCGCCGACCCGGAGGGGCTTCTGCTCGATTTCCTCATCACGACTTACGCCGCCGACGCTGATACGGGACGCTGGGACCGCGCCGCCCTCGAATGCCCGCTCGGCGTTCCCGGGCGGGTGCGCCCGATCTCGCCCTGACGTCGATCGTCCCGCTTCGTTACGCGAGGCTTGCGCGCAGGCACTTTCCCGCCCGCGTCAGCTTCACCTTCGCGGCGACCGGGGTGTTGTCCAATTTCAGGCTCTGCAGGCAGAGTTTCTCGGTCAGCGCGACGTCGAAGGCGGCGAGCGGATTGCCGGAAAGGTCGATCGCCTCGACGCCGGAGGCGGCGCCGAACGCGGCGGCGTTGAACGCCCTGAGCCGGTTGTTGGCGAGCACCAATTCCTGAAGCTTGGCGTTCTGCGCGAACGTGCCATTGTCGATGAACGCGATCTCGTTGCCGGCGAGGTTGATCTTCGTCACCTCGCCGTATTCCTCGAAGGCGTCGATGTCGATGTCGCCGATCATCTTGTTCGACAGGTCGATTTCCTGGGACTTGATGGTGTATCCGAAGTCCGTGAGCACGTCCTTGGTCAGAGTGAGTCCCGACATCGCAGCCCCTCTCGTTCGCGCAAGACCTCCGCGGCCGCGCCTTCTCGCGGCAAAAAGACCACGAAAGCGGCTCGCCGCCAACGCGACCCGTCGTCGCGCGTTCCGTGCCCGTGCGGGCGACCGGGCGGATTGAACGGCGATGCAGGCTTTCGACCTCATCGTCGTCGGCGGAGGCCACAATGGCCTCGTCGCGGCCGCCTATTCCGCCTCGGCCGGGCTCAAGACCCTGGTCCTCGAGCGCCGACCGGCCGTCGGCGGCGCGGCGGCGACCGAGGAATTCGCGCCCGGCTTCCGCAACTCGGTCGCGGCCTACGCCGTGTCGCTCCTCCATCCCGAGGTCATTCGCGACCTTGATCTTAGCCGGCATGGCCTGCGCATCGTCGAGCGGCCGCTGGCCAATTTCCTGCCTCTGCCCGACGGGCGCTTTCTCAAGGTCGGGGCCGGGCGGACAGCGGCGGAGACAGCGAAGTTCTCGGCGCGCGACGCCGAGCGGCTTCCGGCCTACGCGGCGCGGCTCGGGCGCATCGCCGACGTCGTGCGCGCGCTCGCCCTCGAAGCCCCGCCGAACGTGACGACCGGGCGCGGCCTCGTCGCGAGCCTGCCCGAACTCGCGAGCGCCGCGGGCGCCGCGAATCGCGTCCGCCGCCTCGACATGGAAGGCCAGCGCGATCTCCTCGACCTCTTTGCGGGCGCCGCCGGCGACTGGCTCGACCGCTGGTTCGAGAGCGACCCGATCAAGGCGATCCTCGGCTTCGACGGCATCGTCGGAACCTACGCGAGCCCCTACGCGGCCGGCACGGGCTACGTGCTCCTGCACCATTGCTTCGGCGAGGTGAACGGCGCGAGAGGCGCCTGGGGCCATGCGGTCGGCGGCATGGGGGCGATCAGCGAGGCCATGGCGCGCGCCTGCACGGAGCGCGGCGTCACGATCCGCACGAACGCGGGCGCAGCCGAGATCGTGCTGCGCAATGGCCGGGCGGCGGGCGTCGTGACTGAAGCCGGCGAGCGCTTCGAAGCGCGCGCCATCGCCTCCGCCATCCATCCGAAGATCGCCTTCGAGACGCTTGTCGATCCGGCCGCGCTGCCCGAAGCCTTCCGCGAACGCATCGCCACATGGCGCAGCGCCTCGGGGGTCTTGCGCATCAACGTCGCCCTTGCCGAACTGCCGAGCTTCGCCTGCCTGCCCGGCCATGGCGCCGCCGAGCACCATGCGGCGGGGATCGTGATCGCGCCGAGCCTCGGCTACATGGAGAGAGCCTTCTTCGACGCGCGCATGCACGGGTGGTCGCGCGCGCCGATCGTCGAACTCCTCATCCCCTCGACGATCGACGACACGCTCGCGCCGCCCGGGCGGCACGTCGCCTCGCTCTTCTGCCAGCATGTCGCGCCGCGCCTGCCGGACGGACGCTCGTGGGACGAAGCGCGCGAGACGGTCGCCGACCTGATGATCGACACGGTCGACGCCTACGCCCCCGGCTTCAGGGCCTCGATCGTGGCGCGCAAGATCCTGTCGCCGCTCGACCTCGAGCGCGACTTCGGCCTCGTCGGCGGCGACATCTTTCATGGGGTCCTCGCGCCCGACCAGCTCTGGTCCGCGCGGCCGGCGCTCGGCCACGCCGACTATCGCTCTCCCTTCCCGGGCCTCTATATGTGCGGTTCGTCCACCCACCCGGGCGGCGGCGTCGGCGGCCTCCCCGGGCGCAACGCCGCCCGCGCGATCGTCCGCGACTTCCGCCGCCGGGCGAAGTTCGCGCGATCGTGAACGGCTTCTCATCGCCAACGCCGGCAGGCGGAGTTGAGCCCGGCGCGCCCGACCTTTATTCGCGCTTCCCATGACCTCCGAAACCCTCGACGCGCCCGCTGCGAACGACGCGCCCACCCATCCCGGCCTGCCGAACCCGCAGCGGATGCTCGCCTTCTGCGCGCTTGCGATGGCGGTCGGCATGTCGGTCCTCGACGCGACCATCGTCAACGTGGCGCTGCCCTTCGTCGCCCACGACCTTTCGATCGAGCCGGCGAAGTCGATCTGGATCGTCAACGCCTTCCTGCTCGCCGTGACCGTGTCGCTCTTGCCGCTCTCGGCGCTCGGCGACACGATCGGCTACAGGCGCGTCTACGTTCCCGGCCTCGCGCTCTTCACCGCCGCGTCGCTCGCCTGCGCGCTGAGCCCTTCGCTCGCCGCGCTCACCATCGCGCGCGCGGTGCAGGGACTGGGGGCGGCCGGCATCATGAGCGTCAACATCGCGCTCGTCCGCTTCATCTATCCGCCCTCGCGGCTCGGCCAGGGCGTCGCCAATGTCGCGGTGGTGGTCGCGGTCTGCTCGGCCGCAAGCCCGACGGTCGCGGCCGCGATCCTTTCGGTCGCGTCGTGGCGCTGGCTTTTTCTCGTCAACGTGCCCATCGGCCTCGTCGCGCTTGCCGTTGCGATGCGCACGCTGCCCGACACGCCGCGCTCGAAGCGGACCATCGATCCCCTGAGCGTCGCGCTGAACGCGCTGACGTTCGGCCTGATGATCGCCGGCGTCGACGGCCTCGGGCAGAAGCAGAACACGCCGGTCGCGGCCGCCGAGCTTGTCGGGGCGGCCGTCTTCGGCGCGTTGTTCGTCCGGCGACAGCTTCGCCAGGCGACGCCGCTCCTGCCAGTGGATCTGCTCGAGCGGCCGATCTTCGCGCTGTCGCTCGCGACCTCGATCTCGTCCTTCGCTGCGCAGAGCCTCGCCTATGTCGCGCTGCCGTTCTACTTCGTCGACACGCTCGGCCATACGGAGACGGAGACGGGCCTTCTGATGACGCCGTGGCCGCTGGCGGTGGCGCTGATCGCCCCGATCTCCGGGCGCCTCGCGGACCGCTATGCGCCGGCCTATCTCGGCGGCGCGGGCCTGCTGGCGATGGCGGCCGGCCTCGGCCTCGTCGTCTTCGCCGTCGCCGATCCCGGCGCCGTGGCGATCGTCTGGCCGCTTGCGCTCTGCGGCCTCGGCTTCGGCTTCTTCCAGTCGCCGAACAATCGGCTGATCGTCGGCAGCGCGCCGCCCCATCGCAGCGGCGGCGCGGCGGGCCTGCAGTCGATCGGTCGGCTCATCGGCCAGTCGCTCGGCACGGCGCTGATGGCGGTCATCTTCGGCCGGGCGCCGGGGCACGCGACGACGCTGGCGATCGCGGCCGCGGCGGCGATGGCGCTGATCGGCGCGGCCGCGAGCGCGCTGAGAAGGGCGTGAATCGAGACTTGCAGAGGGCTTGATCGCAACCCCGATTCGCGTCTTTTCAATCCGTTACGGCGCCAATCGCAACCCGGTCGAGGCCGGGCGGGGCGATCGCCAGCGGCGCCGGGGGAAGCGCCGGCGGGCGCGTTGGCGGGGCGGCCGCGGCGACGGGGATGAAGCCGTGGTAGCGGTCCATCTCGCGAACGATCTTCACGACGCTGTCGATCGCCTTGAAGTTCGGGCCGGTCTCGGGCGCGTACATGTGCCCATAGGACAGGAACATCGCCTCGTTCAGCCGCCCGATCTGCAGCGCCAGATATTCGGCCGGCGCCTGGGGCATGCGTTTGGCGAGGATGTCGCGCACGACCTTTCGCATCCGGTTGAGCGTCACGCCCTCGCGCCCGGCGATTTCGGCCATCGGCAGGCCGCGGTTGAGCAGGTCGACGATCCGCCGCTCGCGGAGGACGTCCTTCAGCCGGCGGGCGCGGCGCGCTTCGGGCGAACGGTCGCGCTTCGGCGCGGGCGGCGGGACGGGGGCTTCCGCTGGTTCGGACAAGGGGCTGTCTCCTGGTGCGCTCATGAAGATCAACCTATCTGAAAACCAGAAGTCTGGCAAGAGGTTTTTATTTAACAGAATTCTCTCTCCGTCGATCGCCCTGGCGCCGCCAGGTGCGGGGTTTCGGCAAAGACGGGCCTGTCACCGTAATTCTGAAATTCTGATGGTCGTCGACCTGCGGACGGGAGCGATCGCCGAATGGCTCAACTTCGGCGATCTCGCCCAGCAATTGTTCGACGTCGTCGTCCTGCCGCAGATGCGCGCCCCCACCGGCGTCGCCGCCGACAGCCCCGAGTTGCAGGAGACGATCACGATCGAGGAGGCGGCTCGGCCGCAGGAATAGTTTTTGCGCCGGGGCGCCCATGCAATTCCCTTCCATAGTCTTCGAAAAGCTTCAATTTTTGCGCTGGGGGCGCTTCAAGAACCGTCAATTTCCTTCCAAAAGCTTCAATTTCCTTCCCGGAATCGGGACTTATCAAGGGCTTACGCGCGACATGGGGCGAAAAATAACACCGCCCCCGTGTAGGCTCGTGGATTCCACCCTCCCCGCACATTGCCCCCCTCCCGCGGAGGCCCCTGATCGACCCATAAGAAAAGACATATCACTCATTTCTGTTTTTCGCAAGCAATTTTCGCGGGATCAGGCTCTGTGGCAATGGGAGCGCCGGCGCTGCCATCCTGCCGCGCCTCGCCGCCGGACGAACGCAACGGCCCCGGACGCCGCCGGGAGAGATGGGTCCGTGTTCCACCGTATACCCGCCGCGGAGACAATCGCGCTCGAAGAACAGCTGCGACGTCAAGAATAGCAGGAGATACGGCATGCAACTCGACGCGCGAATGCGGCAAGCGGAAGATGTGCGGGTGTGATCGAAATGCAACAGAGAGCCGAGGACTCTTGACCTGATTTATAAAAGCGTTAACGCGCCGGTTGACAGGCGAGCGGCCCTTTGTTGAAGTCGAGCGGTGCTGTGTAGGAGGCCGTGACTGACATAACCCACAATATCATTGTTAACGACAGTCATTTGTGATCAAGGCTTCACGCCAAAGTCGCAATACGTTTCAACAGATCAGAATAGAAGGTTGCCGGCAAGGCGACGGCCCGTCGTAACATAACACCGTCGTAACCCCTGTAACCGTGACCGAACTACCTGCGTTTTCGTGGCGAGGCGCGAACGGGTTGCGCTCATGCCTGCGAAACGTTCGTCCGGGCGAGGGCGCGAGGATTCGTGCATTGGGTAGGACGTGCGCGGGAGGATTGGCCGTCGTGTTGGTTGAGTGCGATGCTGGCAAATGGCGAAAACATGGATTCGGTAAACAGATGGACCACCGAAGTGGAAAAGGAAACTTGGTAAGCCGCCATCGCATTCACGGCAATCGCAATTCCGAAGTAGCTCGGCCTGTTCGAATATTGTCTATGGCTAGTTTCGGTTACCCGATAATAGCAGCGCTCTTAATGGCGTTTTATGGGCTTTCGAATAGGTACTTCGATCCTGTATTAGGTAGAAATTTCGTTTTTAGTCAGTCCTTTATCAGTCTGGAGTATGAATACGTATCGACGCGATGGTCATGGATTGGCGCGCGAAAGGAAATATTTGTACTGTTTGAGTATTTGTTCATTGGGTTTGTTGCGATCGCGTTCATAAATCTAACGGTGAATTTAATATGCATTCGATCGTTTGACCCTTCATTTATACATTTGTTGGCCCGTGATTGTGATGGAGTTGAAGGAATTTCGAAGCAAAGACGATTGTCTTTGCTGATTACTCCTGTATTATTTGGATTTAATGTCTTCTTGTTAACTAATATTCATGCACAAATGAGAGTTGACTTCTTACAAAAATGGATACAGAGGTCTCCTCTTAATTACGTTACAATGCAGATGTTCATTTTGTCCGAGAGTATATTCTTTCTTGTTTTTCTTGGAACGTTGCTATTTTGGATCTTCGCTCGTCGTTATTTTTACTATTGGAACGTCACCGCTGATAAATCGCAAAACAACTAGTGGGAGGCAGAAGTGGCAGCTGGCACGAAGACGGCCGCGGAGTTACGGTGACAGTGCATTCATCCTCTCCGCCTCGCGCCGCGGGCGCCAGTCCTCGGCGCGCCTGACGAGCCGCGCCCGCACCGGATTGAGCGCGACGTAGCGCCAGGCCGCGACGAGGTGGTCTTCGTCCATCGCCACGGCGCCGAAACGGCCCTGCCAGAAGTGGCCGGTGCGCCGCCGGCGCGCATGAATGCGCCCCGCATAGGCGCGATGCGCCCGCGCCAGCGTTCGCCGCAGACCGTCCTCGTCGCTCGGACACAGGATCAGATGGACGTGGTTCGGCATCAGACACCACGCCCAAACCCCGACCCGCGCCTCCCGCGCCGCCGCCGCGAGCAGATCGCGATAGGCTTCGTAGTCCTCGTCGGAAAAGAAGACCTTCTGCCTCCCGTTGCCGCGCTGGGTGACGTGATAGGGCAGGTCGAAAGCCGCGGGAGGACAAACCAGAAAGGTAAAGACGGGCGTGTCACCAATTAATTTTGAAACCGCGCCTCGTCGGCAAGCGTAGAAGGTTGATGACACCCCGTGAGGGACGGACCATGGTTGGCCAGGCGCGAGCGACAATTCTGGCCTTGGGCGCGATGGCGGCGCTGATGATCGGCCGCGCTGCGGCTGAAGACGCCCCGGACGCGAATGGCGCTCCCGAGGCGCGCGCCCTGATCGAGCGCCAACTCGACGCGTTCAGCCGCGACGACGCCGAGGCTGCTTACGCCGAGGCGGCGCCGACGATCAAAGCGATCTTCCCGGACGCCGATATGTTCATGGAAATGGT
Source organism: uncultured Alphaproteobacteria bacterium (assembly GCA_963829505.1). Lineage (GTDB taxonomy): Bacteria > Pseudomonadota > Alphaproteobacteria > Rhizobiales > Beijerinckiaceae > Roseiarcus. Next base: position 1,794,993 of record CAWHIL010000001.1, on the reverse strand, counting down.
GCGCAACGGGTACACGCCTGTGTACCGACACCGCAGCGTCGAATTCGGCCCGGCCGAGCAGGCCGGGGACACGATCGAACAGGAAGCCACCTTCGTCGACCAGGACGGGCAGGCCTGGCAGGCGCTGTACAAATTGACTCGGCAGCCTGACGGAACATGGCTGATTTCAGAATGTTCGCTCCTGAAATTGGGCGGGTCCGTCTGAGGGAAGGAATGCCTTCGCCGCGCTGATTCGGAGCGAGCTGATCGCGCGCCCCTGGGCCGAGCGCGCGTTTCTCGCAGCGATCGGCCGGGGCTTCGACCGCCGGTGGCGCGCCCGCAAGCTTGGCCGCAAGCCAGAGGCGACGACGCGCCCTCTCACAAAAAGGGTAAAGACGGGCGTGTCACCGAAATGCGATGCCTAGCATCGGCGGCGCCCTATTTGTTGGGCGCGGAGCGGAGTTGGCGCGCGTGTTCGGCGGTCGCCCGAGCTTTCTGACTATGCAGGGTGTTCCTGTGGTGCGACCGAGCCCTTTGCGTCCCCGTTCTGCCCGAAGCCCTGTTGGGCATCGAAACCGTGCTGGCGGCTCCGGGGGAAGCCGGCGAACCGGTCTGGGCCGGGGCGGCGAGAGGCGCAAACGCCAGCGTCGCCGCGAGGCCTATCCAAACGATCTTGCCGACCATCGTCTTCACTCCAAAGCGTTCAATCCGATACTGCCGGCGTCATCGCCAACCCCTGATGCGCCGGCCGCCAGGCCGCGACGAGAGCATTCGACGATTCGGTCGAATCGCCGAACGCTCTACCCCCTTTAATTTACGCGCGCTTTTCGAGAAAAGCCGGCCTCCACTTTTCGCCGCGCGCTCTATCCCACGAGTTTGGCTCTCAGCCGAGAATATTCCTCGCCTGATATCGACCCTGCCGACTTCAGCCGATCGAGTTTTGCGATCTCGTCGGCGGAGCTGAAGCCAACCATCCGGCGCAACTCGTCGCGCGCTTCATCGGCTCGGGCCTGATTGCGCGCAGCCATGCCGCGCCCTTGCGTGAGGAGGTAGGCGAAAACGCCGATGTAGGAAAACAGAATGAACGCGATCACCCAGAGAACCTTGGCGAAGCCGGATACGTCATGCCGTCGGAACAGGTCGCCTGACACAGTGACGAGCAGCCAAAACCACAATACGAACATGAAGATCGCGAAAACGTCCGTGATGAAGTTCGCGAATGTGAAGCCGCCTTGAAACAACACGTTGATTATCCTTGTCTGGGTTCATTGCCGAGTTGTCGGCGCGGCGAGCCAGGGGGGCCGGCGCACATACGTCCAGCTCGCAAGCGCTGTCTCCGCCGCCTTGAGCGCGAGCAGCCTAGCCGCGGATCAGGGCAACCCGTTATGCGGAGAATCCCGAGAATAAGCTCACAGTCCCAAACGTCGCCCTGCGCCATCGCCGGCTTGCCTCGAGGGCTGGCGCCGAGGCATTACGCCGCAGTGCGGGCTCGCAATCTGCGGCGGGCCATTCAAGCTGGTTACGCTAAACAGGAACGGACCTTGCAGATCGCGCATGGTCGAAAGAACGCCTGAGGCAATGTTAGGGAAAGCAATACCGGAAGCTCCGCGCCTAGCGGCTGTTGAGTTCACCACCCGCGGCTTTCGTCCCCACGAGCAATACGACGCGTTTCGCGCCTGGCATGGCGAGATCTTCGACGGATCGCGTGGGGCTGAGGTCGAGGACGGCTATCCGGTCGAAGCGAGGTCCGTGGCGCTGGACGGCCTGGCGCTGGTGCGCGGCAAGACGCCTGCGGTGCGCATCGTGCGCACGCCGGCTCTCATCCGCCGCAATCCGATCGACCATTGGGCGCTCGTGATGGCGTTCCATGGCCCGACCCGGTTGACGATCTGCCGCGAGACCGTCCAGGCGCCGGCGAGAGTCCCCTTCCTCCACTCGCTGGCCGACGAAGTGGTGAGCGAACGGGCGCCGGACGAACGAATCCAGCTTTACCTGGCGCGCGACAGTTTTCGCGACCTGGCGCCAATTCTGGACGGAGCGCGGGGCGTCGTCACGGGGCCGGGCGCGACGCTGCTGGCCGAGTTTCTGGAGTTGCTCGGCCGGAACCTCGCCACGCTCGACGTCGCGAGCGCCCCTCGGCTGAAGGATGCGATCGGCGCCATGATCGCCGCTTGCGTTTCACCGGGACCCGATCGCCTCGCAGCCGCCGCCCGGCCGCTCGACTTCGGCCGGATGGAAAGAATCCGCCGCGCGGTCAGGCAGCACCTTCGCTCGCCGGCGATGAGTACCGACGTCTTGTGCCGGCTCGTTGGAATGTCGCGCTCGGCGCTCTATCGCCTGATGGAAAGTCAAGGCGGAGTGGCGGGATACATCCGCCGCCAACGCCTCCTCGAGAGCCGCGCGGTGCTGAGCGACCCGGACTGCGACAGGCCGATCGCGGCGATCGCCGAGGACTTCTGCTTCAGCGATTCCGCGAATTTCAGCCGAGCTTTCCGGCGCGAATTCGGTTTGACGCCGAGCGAGGCGCGGTGGGCCGCGAAGGCCGGCCTCGTTGCGCCGGCAAAGGCGGGGAGGGACGGCGGAAGCGGGTGCGCGACTCTTGACGACGTTTTGCGAACCCTTTGAGACGTCCGCGATCCTTCGCGCGCGCGAACCCTCTTGCTTGCTTCGACCAGTTCGACGCTAACGCGTCGAGCAGGCCGAGGAGACGCCTGAGACGCCTAGCCCGGCTTCTCTCGACGAAAACGGAAAACCATGCGACGCGCCGTTCGCTGGAGACTGTCTACTTTCCGATCCCTGGACGGCGGTTTCAAATCTCGGAGCGCTCCTTTGCTTTATATCGATCTCCCCACGCAGGCCGAAATCGCCAGGCTCATCGAATTTCGCGGTTCGCCGGCCGTGTCGCTCTACCTGCGCACGACGCCGGTGACGCAGGACGCGCAAGCCGATCGGATCGAGCTCAAGAATTTGCTCAAGACGGCGCTGGCGCAGATCGAGGAGATCGGCGCGGCGAAACGTGACGTCGAGACGATCCGCGACGGCGTCGAGGACCTGATCGCCGACGATGCGTTCTGGGCGAAACAGGCCCACAGCCTCGCGCTCTTCGTTGCGCCTGGCTTTCTGCGAGTCTTCCGGCTCGCCAACCGGCTCCAGAACGCGGTCGAAGTGTCGGACCGGTTCATGCTCGCCCAACTGATCCGCTCGGTGACGTTCTCCCACCACGCCTTCCTCTTGCAGATCAGCATCGGTTCGGCGCGGCTCGTCGAGGTGCTGCCGGACGCGCCGCCCGACGAAGTCTCCGTGCCGGACCTGCCGATGGGCGCGGCGGACGCGGCCGGCCGGCGCAGCCACGCGCTGAGCCAGACCGAGCATCAGGATGGCGCCCGCTCGAACCAGACCGCCCTCTATACCCGCTACGCCCGCGCGGTCGACGCCGCGCTCCGCCCCGTGCTCGCCGGCCAGGATCGGCCGCTGATCGTCGCGGCCGCCGAGCCGATGGCCTCGATCTTCCGCTCGGTCTGCCGCTATCCCCACCTCGCGGCCGAGACGATTTCGCTCAGCGCCGACCAGACGCCCGACCACGAACTCGCCGCCGCGGCGCGCCCGTTGCTGGACAAGCTCCATGCGGAGGAGGTCGGGGCGCTTCATGCGCTCTACGACAGGCGGAAGGGGCAGGGCCGAACCACGACCGACGTCGCGCAGGCCGCCCGCGCCGCGACCTTCGGCGTGATCGACACGCTGATCGTCGACATGGACGAGGATGTTCCGGGCCTCGTCGACGAGGAGACCGGCGCCGTCACGTTCGACAAAAAGGCGGACGCCGTGAATTACGACGTGACCGACGAGATCGTTCGCCGCGCCTTTCTCTCTGGCGCACGCGTCGTCGCGGCGCGGCGCGCGGACATCCCCGACGGGGCGGCGCTGGCGGCGATCCTGCGCTACGCCTTCTGAAGGGCGCGGGATGTGCTGGCGATTGTGCGTATTTCGTTGACCCGGGCGATGCGACGACGGTCGTTGCAAATAGGTAAAGACGGGCGTGTCACCGAATTCGCGAATTCGCAGGGGGTCCGCGGGGCACGGTTCGGCTACGTCCCCGGATAGTCCTCGATGCGGCCGATGGCGGGGCGGCGGGTCTTGCGCAAGGCGCGGCCGACGGCCTCGACGCGGCGCATGACGCGGAGCATGTTGCCCGACGACAGCCGTTCGAGATCGCGCTCGGAGAAGCCGCGCCGCACCAGTTCGGCGAAGAGATGCGGGAAGCGGCTGACGTTCTCAAGCCCGACCGGCGCGGCGCCGCCGAAATAGTCGGAGCCTATGCCGACGTGAGCGACGCCGGCCTTGGCGACGAGGCGCTCGATATGGTCGGCGACTTCCTCGAGCGTCGCTCTTGGCGCCATCCCCTGCCGCATCTCGAGTTCGGCGGACTGCGCCTTCGCATCGGCGCCGAGCGGCGCCTTGCCGTAGGCGTCGCGCGACCGCCTCAGCCAGTCGCGTAGCGGTTGCGAGATGAAGCCCGGCACGAAGGTCGCCATGACGATCCCGCCGTTCGCCTTCAGTCGCTCGAGCACGTCGTCGGGGGCGTTGCGCGGGTGGTCGCAGAGCGAAAAGGCGTTCGAATGTGACAAGGCGACCGGCGCCTCCGTCACATCGAGGACGCGCCGCATCCCCTCGTGCGAGACATGCGCCAGGTCGATGACGATTCCGAGCCGGTTGAGTTCGCCGACGACGGCGCGGCCGAAGGCGTTCAGGCCGCCGTTGCGCGGCGCGTCGGTCGCCGAATCGACCCAGTCGAGCGTCTCGTTGTGGCAGAGCGTCATCAGGCGGACGCCCGCCGCATGCCAGATCCGCAAGGGCGCGAGCGCGTTCTCGAGCCCGACCCCGCCCTCGACCGCGATGAACGAGGCGATCTTGCCCCTCGCCTTCGCCCGCGCATAGTCGGCCGAGCTGCGCGCCGGCCAGAAGACGTCCGGGTGGGCCTCCTCGATCCGGCGGACGAGGTCGATCTGCTCGAGGGCGGTGCGCGCCGGATGGGGCGCGCCGGTCGGCTGAAACGCCGCCCAGAACTGGGCGCCGACGCGGCCCTCGCGCATCCGCGGGATGTCGGTGTCGGCGCTCTCGTGCACGCGCGCCAGTTCGTAGGCGAAGACGTCGCCGCGCGCGATCCTGTCGGTGCGGATGACCCACGGCAGGTCGTTGTGGCCGTCGAACAGAGGCGCGCGCTCGAGCACGGCCCGCGCCAGCGCGAGCGCATTGTCGTGCGCCGGCGACGGCCGGTCGCGCGCGGCCTCGTCCATCGGCGCCTACTCGACCGGCACGGCGACGAAGCGCGCGACGCCCTCGCCGTTGGCGACGAGCAGGAGCGCCGGCTTCTTGTCGTTGGCCTTCTTCGCCGCGTCGATCGCCTTCGCGAGATCGGACGGTTTCTCGACCGCCTGATGATTGACTTCCTCGATGACGTCGCCGGGCCTCAGGCCCCGGTCGGCGGCGGGCGAACCGGGCTCGACGTTGGTGACGATGACGCCCTTGACGCTGTCCTTGATCTTGAAGGTCTTGCGCGCGTCGTCGGTGATGCCGGCGAATTCCATTCCAAGCAGCTTGTGGACCGCGGTGTCGGACGCCGCGCCCTGGTCGTCGCCGGCGCTCTCGGCCTCCGCCGTCTTCTCGCCGTCCTCGAGCCGGCCGAGCGTGACCTGCTTCGTCGTCTCCTGGCCGTTGCGGACGACGACCACGTCGACCTGCTTGTTGACCGGCGTCGAGGCGACGATCCGTGGCAGGTCGCGGGATTCCTTGATGTCGCGGCCGTCGAACTTGACGATCACGTCGCCCGCCTTGAGGCCAGCCGGCTTGGCCGGCCCCTTGTCGTCGACGCCGGCGATCAGCGCGCCGCGCGCCGTGCCGAGGCCAAGGCTTTCGGCGATCGTGTCGTCGACCGGCTGGATGCGCACGCCGAGCCAGCCGCGCCGGGTCTCGTGGAACTGTTGAAGCTGCTCGATGACCGGCTCGGCGGTCGCGGACGGGGTCGCGAAACCGATGCCGATCGAGCCGCCGGAGGGAGAAAGGATCGCGGTGTTGATGCCGATCACCTCGCCGGCCATGTTGAAGAGCGGGCCGCCCGAATTGCCCTTGTTGATCGAAGCGTCGGTCTGCAGGAAGTCGTCGTACGGACCGCTGTCGATGTTGCGGTTGCGGGCCGAGACGATCCCGGCGGTGACCGTCTCGCCGAGGCCGAAAGGATTGCCGACCGCGATCACGCCGTCGCCGACCCTGGCCTTGTCGCTGTCGCCGAACTTGACGATCTTCAGGGGCTTGTCGCTGTCGACCTTCAGGACCGCGATGTCGACCTTGGGGTCCTTGCCGATCACCTTGGCCTTGAGCTTGCGCCCGTCGTTGAAGATGACGACGATGTCGTTGGCGTCGCCGACGACGTGGTTGTTGGTGATGACGATGCCGCTCGCATCGATGACGAATCCGGAGCCGAGCGACTGCGCCTTCTGCGCGCGCGGATGCGGCACGCCGTGATTTCGGAAGAATTCCTCGAACATTTCGTCGAACGGCGTGCCTTTGGGGAGGTCGGGGACGGCGCCGCCGCCCTTGTCCTCGATCGTCTGGGTGGCCGAGATGTTGACGACCGCGTCGGCGACCTCGTCGACGAGGTCGGCGACGTTGGTCGGCCGCGCCTGCGCGTAGGCCGGAGCGGCGGGCAGGAGCAGGGCTGGCGCGCCGATCAGCGCGGCGGCGGCGACGGCCGCGAGCATCGGCCGGGCGCGCGCCGCGGGCGGCGAAACGCGGGGATGATTGACCATGGTCTCCTCCTCGAAGTCGTTGCATGGACCCTTGCAGCGGAAGGCTGAAAAGGCCCGGAAAGATTGAGCTAGAGCAGCGAGCGCGAGGCCCACACGATGGCGACGCCGACCACAGCGGCGCCAAGACCGACGCCGCGCAGCCTCATCGGATCCTCGCGGGCGGCCGCCGCCATTCGCTTGCGCATCCCTTCCGTGAAGCCCGCCATCAGCATCCCCTCGATGGCGAAAACGAGGCCGATCGCCGCGCCGAGGTCTCGCAACGTCAGTCCGCCTTCGCCGTCGGCGGCGCGCCCTGAGCCGGCGAGGCCGGCTCGGGGGCGGGATTCGGCGTCGTGAAGTAGCGGAAGAAATCGGACTTCGGGCTGACGAGGGCGCGCGTCTGACCGTCCTTGAAACTGTTCTGGTAGGCCTGCATCGACCGGTAGAAGGCGAAGAACTCGGGGTCGGCGCCATAGGCCTCGGCGAAGATGCGATTGCGTTCGCCGTCGCCCTCGCCGCGAATCTGCTCCGACTGCTGCTGCGCCTGCGCGGTGATGACGGTGACCTTGCGGTCCGCCTCGGCGCGGATCTGCTGGGCCTGCTGCGACCCCATGGCGCGATAGGACGCGGCGCGCTGCTGGCGCTCGGTCTGCATGCGGCGGAACACCGCCTCGGCGTTCTCGGAAGGCAGGTCGGCGCGCTTGATCCGGACGTCGATGACGTCGAGGCCGAAGCGCTTCGCGCCGGCGATCATCTGGTCGCGAATGTCGGCCATGAGTTCGTCGCGCTTGTCGCGCACGATGTCGGTGATCGACGCCCCCGACAGCGAACGCCGGAGCGCCGAATTCAGCATGCCGTCGAGCTGGGCGTCCGCCCCGCGGGTGTTGGACACCGATTGATAGAAGAGCAGCGGGTCGGCGATCTTGTAGCGGACGAAGGCGTCGACCTCGAGCCGCTGGTTGTCGGACACGAGCACCTCCTGGCGCTCGGTCTCGAGCGCCAGAATCCGCTTGTCGATGGTGACGACCGAATCGACGAACGGCCACTTGAAATAGAGGCCGGGCGCGCCGATGAGATCGCGCACCGGCTGGCCGAAGCGCAAGACGAGCGCCTGTTCGGTCGGGGTGACGACGAACATCGACATCGAGCCGATCAGGACGAGGATCGCCGCGATCGCGGCGAGGACGAGGCCGCCGCGCTTCACTTCGCGCCTCCCTTGTTCTGCAGCGCGTCGAGGGAGATGTAGGGCACCGGCGGACTGGCTGAATTCGTGTCGACGACGGTCTTGTCCATCGGTCCGAGCACATGCTCCATGGTTTCGAGATACATGCGCTCGCGCGTCACGCCGGGCGCCTTCTTGTACTGGTCGTAGATCTGGTTGTAGCGGGCGGTCTGGCCCTTGGCGTCGAAAATCGACTGCTCCTTGTAGGCCTTCGCTTCGGCGACGATGCGCGAGGCGCCGCCCTCGGCCTCCGGCACGACCTTGTTGGCGTAGGTCTCGGCCTCGTTGACCGCGCGCTGCTGGTCCTGCTGCGCCGCCGTGACGTCGCGGTAGGCGGACAGCACCTGGCTCGGCGCGTCGACCGACTGAAGCTGGACCTGCTTGACGAGGACGCCGGCGCGATAGGCGTTGAGAAGATCCTGCATCCTTTTCTGCACGTCGGTCTCGACCGCAGCGCGGTCGGTGGTGAGGATGCCGTCGATGGTCGCGTGGCCGACGACTTCGCGCATGATGCTCTCGGCCACCGCCTTGACCGTCGAATCCGGCCGATAAATGTTGAAAACGTAGTCTTCGGGCTTTGCCGGATCGACCTGCCAGTTCACGCGGAAATGGACATCGACGATGTTCTTGTCGCCGGTGAGCATCTGGCTCTCCTCCGGCACGTCGGCGTTGCCGCCGAGGCTGCGATAGCCGACCTCGGTGATCTGCTGATCCCAGACGGGGACCTTGATCACCGAGCCGATCGGCCACGGCCAGTTGGTGTTGAGGCCGGCCGCGGTCTTGCCCGTATAGTTTCCGAGCACGAGGTTGATGCCGACCTCGTTCGGCTGCACGGTATAGAACGTGCCCCAGGCGAGCCACACGAGGATCGCCGCAAGCGCGATGAAGAGGATCGCGCCGCCGCTGAAGCCGCCGGGCTTGCCGGGCCCGCCTCCGCCGGGCGTCAGCCGGCCGAGCGCCTCCTGGACGCGGCGGATGATTTCTTCGAGATCGCCGGTCGGGGGACCTCCCGGTCCCTGTCCCCAAGGCCCTCGCCCGGGCGAGCGCCAGGGTCCGCCGCCTTGATTGTTCCAGGACATCCGATCCTCTAATTCTCCGGCGGCCTCGCCAGACCGGCGCTTATATAGGCAAGTCCCGCGCCGCCGCAACGGACCACCGGGCGCCGCCGCCTCCCCGGGAACCCTCGCCACGGTCACGTGGGAGGCTCGCGCGAGACTCCTTCAGCCGAGCCACGTCCATCTTCAGTCGAGCTACGTCCATTGGAGTATGTACTCCCCCTATTGAGTAATACGGCGACGATTGCTTCGTGCTAAGTTGGCGGCCCCCAGTCGTCGCAAGCATCCGCGGCGAAAGGGGATTGTGCGCATGTGGATTATTCTGGCGGTCTTCGGAAACGAGGGGAGACGCGGACCATGCCAGGACATGACGATCACGCTGCGCGTACCGACCTCGTCGCGACTATCCGTCGCGCTGGCCGCGCCTGGCGAGCCGCTCCGTTGGACCGCGAACCCGAAGACGCGGCGCGCTTCAGGGCCTCGCACGCAAGCGCGAAGCGTTCGGGTCTGACGCCATGAGATATCCCCCAGACACGCTCGACTATTCCGCCCTCATGAAGGAAGTTGGAACCCTGGTCGTCGCCGACGGGGCCAAGACGTTGAAGGTTGCGCTGCTGGCCGACTGCGCAGTCCAGCAGCTGACCCAGCTCCTCGAGGCGCTCGCGGCGCGCAACGGCGTCGCGCTCGACGTCTACGAGGGACCGTACGACGGCATCGACCTTGAAATCCTGAACCCGGATTCCGGCCTGTACGCGTTCGGACCACAATATCTCATCGTGATGATGTCGGCTGAGAAGCTGAAGAGCCGACTGTACGACAGCGCGAGCCGAGCGACGTTCGCAACGGACGTGGTCGAGCGCATAGCCAACCTCTGGAGCGTTTTCGGGAGCCTCAGCGGCGCGACCATTGTGCAGAGCACCTTCGTCGTCCCCAGCGAGCGGGCGTTCGGCAATTACGAATTGAAGGTCGCCGATTCGGTCGGCGCGACGTTCGTGGAGATCAACTACCGACTGGCGGAGCGAGCGAGGTCCGCGAACAACGTCCTTCTCAACGACGTCGATTTCCTCGCCGCGTCGATCGGCCGCCGCAACTGGTCCGATCCGCGCCTCTGGAACATGGCCAAGATCCCCTGTCGCCTGGAGCACATGCCGCAATTGGCGCAGTCGCTGCTCGACACCGTGCTCGCCGCGACGGGCGTGTTCACGAAATGCGTCGTCCTCGATCTCGACAACACGCTGTGGGGCGGCGTGATCGGCGACGACGGGCTCGAAGGCATCGCGCTCGGCGAGTTCGACGAAGGCGAGGCCTTCGTCGGCTTCCAAAAATTCATTCGGGAGTTGAAGCGTCGCGGCATCATTCTCGCCGCCGTCAGCAAGAACGAGCACGCAAACGCCATTCTGCCGTTCAAAGAACATCCCTTTATGGTTCTGAAAGAGGAAGATATTTCCGCGTTCATCGCAAACTGGGACAACAAGGCCGACAACATCCGGTTGGTGCAGAAGAGCTTGAACATCGGCTTGGATTCTTTCGTCTTCCTCGACGACAATCCTTTCGAGCGCAATCTCGTCCGCGAGTACGTGCCGAAGGTGATCGTTCCTGAGCTGCCCGAAGATCCGTCTTGCTATCTCGAGGCCCTGACGGAGCTGAACGTGTTCGAGACGGCTTCCTTCTCCGAGGCCGACCGGCAGAGGGGGGCGCAATACCGCGAGGAGGCGCAGCGGGAGCTCACCAAGATTCAATTCACCAACGTCAGCGACTACCTCGCCTCGCTCGACATGCAGATCAGGCTCGAGCGCTTCAGTCCATTCAGCCTGCCCCGCGTCGCGCAGCTGATCCAGCGGAGCAACCAGTTCAATCTGACGACACGGCGCTATGGCGAGGCGGCGTGCGAAGCGATGATGAAAGACGAGACGTTCGCGCCGCTGACGCTGAAGCTGACGGACAAGTTCGGCGATTACGGCCTCATTTCGGTCGTGGTCCTGAAGCCGTCGGGGGAGGATCTCGAGATCGACGAATATTTGATGAGCTGCCGCGTCCTGCAACGGGGCGTCGAGGGCTTCGCCATGAACAACATCTTCGCCTACGCGAAGCGATTGGGCGCGAAGCGGGTCGTCGGGCATTACATCCCGACGCCGAAGAACGACATGGTCAAGGGCTTTTTCGAGAGCTTCGGCTTCGAGAGGGTCGGTGACACCGCCGGGGGCGGATCGAAATGGGCGCTTGTGGTGGAGAACTTTCGCCCGCGCGAGATTTTCATGACCGAGGCGATCAACGAATTGAATTGAGGGACGATCATGGAAACGGACGAAGTCACGTCGAGGCTCACGCCGATCTTTCGCGACGTCTTTGCTGACAACGGGCTCGTCGTCAGCGAGGCGATGACCGCCGACGACGTCAAGAAGTGGGACTCCCTCTCGCACATCAACATGATCTACGCTGTGGAAAAGGCGTTCGGAGTCAAATTCTCGATCAAGGACGCCCGTTCGATGAAGGATGTCGGCGAGCTCATTCAGCTGATCAAGAAGAAAGCCGGATAGGGTGAACTTAACCTCTCCTTTCTTCTACAGCATTCTCGCAGTTGCCGGCGTCGCATTCTACTGGATTCCCGGCCGGCTCAGGGCGCTATACCTGTTATTTTTGTGCTACGCCTTCTACGCCGCGTCGAGTTTGACCTATCTTTTGCTGCTCATCGCCGCAACGACCGCGAGCTATGCGGTCGGACTGGGGATCGCGAACAGCAGGAGCGACGAGGGGAAGTCGAGATTGATGCTGGTCGGGGTCGCCGCGATCGTCGCGGCGATCGTGGCGTTCAAGGCGGCGGGAGCGGCCACCGGGTTCCTTCTTCCGCTCGGTCTCTCGTACTATTCCTTCAAGCTGATTTCCTACCTGATCGAGGTCTATTGGGACGAGGAGTTGGTCGAGCGCGACCCGGTCGTCTTCTTCGTCTACCCGGCGTTCTTCCCCCAGATCGTCAGCGGGCCGATCCAGCGGCCGGAGACTTTCTTTCGCCAGATGCGCGAGGTCATGGGCCGCGCGGCGAGCGAGCCTCAGATCGAGGCCGGATTCCGCTACATCATCGGCGGCCTGCTGCTGAAGTTCGTGATCGGCGATCGGCTCGCCGTTTTCGTCGACACTGTCGACAAGGGGCACGATCACTTCACCTACGCCACCATGCTCGCGACCGTCGCCTGCTATACGCTGCAGCTTTACGCCGATTTCAACGGCTACACGAACATCGCGCTCGGCGTCGGCAAGATGTTCGGGATCGAAGGTCCGCCGAACTTCAATGCGCCGTTCGCCGCCACAAACATTCAGGAGATGTGGCGCCGCTGGCACATGAGCCTGACCAGCTGGCTGACCGACTACCTCTTCACCCCGCTGTCCATGTCCCTGCGCGGATTGCGGCAGGCCGGCTTGATCCTCGCCATCATGCTGAACATGATGATCATCGGCGTCTGGCACGGGTTCACGATGAACTATCTCGTGTTCGGCCTGCTGCACGGCGTCTTCCTGTCCGTCACGGTGCTCGCGCTCGTCGCCCTCCGCGCCCGGGCAGACCGGGCGGATGCGCGCCTATCCGCGGAGCCGAGCGTCCTCGACGCAATGAAGACGGGCGGGGGCAGGGTCCTGACCTTCGCGCTGATGAGCTTCACCCAGATATTCTTCCATTCGGCGACGTGGGCCGGGGCCGTTTCCATTCTGAAGCAGGTTTCGGGCCTTGCGCCAAGCGGGCCGCAGACCCTCATGAGCCTCGGTCCCAGCGTCGTCGTCCCCGTTGCGCTCTGCGCGGCGGCGGCTCTTTACGACGGCAGCGGCGCCCCGGGCGCGAGATGGGCATTCGCCCAGCTCGACCGGACCGCGCCGCGATGGCTCCAATACGGCGCGTGCCTGTTTCTCCTGGCCGTGCTCTCCACCGACAGCGGCGCGAGCTTCGTCTATGGAAATTTCTGAGCCAGCCGGCAGCGCCCGGACCGTGAAAAACGCGCGCATGGGCGGATTGAGAGCGTTTGCGACGATCGCCGCGAGTCTTGCGGCCGCGCTGACGCTGTGTGGGCTGGCCTGCCTTCTTCCGGATGCGCCCTATCAGCGTTGGCAGCTCGCCGAGCCCGTCTTCGGCGGCCTGTACAGGAACCTCCGCTGGACCTACGAGCGGATCCACTTCGACGATCGACCGGTCGACGTCGCGATCGTCGGCTCGTCGCGAACCCTGCTCGGGGTCAGCACGGAGCGGGTCGAGCAGCAGCTCGCGACGCGAGGCCTCACGGCGCATGTCGCGAATTTCTCGTCCAACGGCAAAGGGCGGAACGTCCAGTGGGCGGTGATCGACGAGCTCCTGAGGACGAAGTCTCCGCGCGTGATCGTGATCGGCGTCGACGATCATCCGTCGATCGACGGTCATCCTGGGTTCAAGCTCGTCGCTCCGGCCTGGGCGATCCTCGCTCCGCCGGCGCCCCTGCTGCACAGCTATGTCTACGATCTGGCCAATCTGCCGTCGCGGCAGGTCGAGCTGTTCGCCGCTCGATTCCTCCCCGGCCTGTTCAATCTTCGCCTCGATTTCGACCCGGCCGCGTACGCCAGCACGCAAACCGACTACAGCTCGGGCGCCTTCGCTCTCGACGGCAAGCCGATCGACATGGAAAAGCAGACGCCGCGGGAAGAACTCCTTGCCGGGTGGCATCCGGACGACCCTGAGTCGAGGGTGGGAAACCTCGAACTTTGGTGCTGCAACGACGGCGACGACCGCGTCTACACCCGCGCGATCGCGGCGGAGGCGAAGGCGCGCGGCGTCCGGCTGATATTCGCCTTCGTGCCCGACTACGGACTGGAGAAACTGGAAAACCGCGATTTCCTGAGCCGCTACGGGGCCGTTCTCGACAACGGATATCTGGCTCGCGATCCCAACCTGTTCATGAACTTCTGGCATCTGAACCACAGCGGCGCGCTCGCGAACAGCGACCGCATCGCCGAGGCCGTCTCGGAGCAGGAGAGCGCGGACGTCCGCCCGTCGAGCGCCTACGCGCGGGAGGGGAACTGACCGCTTCGTGAAACGACGACGATGCGAGGCCGGCTTGAGGCTCACTCCCGCGCGGCCGTTTCGCCTTCCTGCTCCGGCGCCTTCTGGCCCGCCTCGCGCGGCAAAAGCGGCGTGATCCGCAGGGCGGCGATGCGGTTGCGCTGCCGGCGCAGCACCTCGAAACGGAAGCCGTGGAAGGCGAAGGTCTGCCGGGGCTCGGGAATCGTGCGCGCCTCGTGGATGACGAGGCCGGCGATCGTTGCGGCTTCCTCGTCGGGCAGGCTCCAGCCCATCGCGCGGTTGAGCTCGCGGATGGTCACCCCTCCGTCGACCACGACCGAGCCGTCGCGCTGCCGGCGCAGTCCGAGCACGTTCTCGTCGTGCTCGTCGCGGATGTCGCCGACGATCTCCTCGATGATGTCTTCGAGCGTCACGAGCCCCTGAACGACGCCGTACTCGTCGACGACGAGGGCGGAGTGGGTCTTGCGCCTGAGGAACGCCTGCAACTGGTCGCGCAGGCTCATCGATTCCGGCACGAACCAGGGTTCGAGCGCGAGCTCGCCGATGCGGAGGCGGCTCGCGTCGCCGCCCGCCGCCACGAGCGCGCGCAGGAGGTCCTTGGCGTGCAGGACGCCGATGATGTTGTCCGGATCGCCGCGCCACAGCGGCAGGCGCGTGTAGGGCGACTCGATCGCCTCGCGCACCACCTCCTCCGGCGCGAGATCGGCGTCGATCAGCCGTATCTTGGTGCGGTGGATCATCACGTCGCTGACCGGGACCTCGGCGAGCTCGAGCAGCCCGCCGAACATGTCGCGCTCGCTCCGCTCGACCTCGCCCTCGCGGTGCAGGATGTCGACCGCGCCCATGAGCTCCTCGTGCCCCGAGACGCCGGGGTCGTCGTCGGTGAGCGACAGGCCCCCGACCCGCAGCACGAAGCGGACCAGCGCCTCGACCGCGCTGACGATCGGGCCGAACACCCGGACGAAAAACAGCACGAGCGGGGCGATGAGCAGCGACACGCGGTCGGGATAGGCGATCGCGATGGTCTTGGGCATCACCTCGCCGAAAACGACGATCAGCGCGGTCATCACGACGGTCGCAACCGCGACGCCGTGGTCGCCGTAGAGGCCGAGCATGACGCTGGTGGCGATGGCCGACGCGCCGATGGTGACGAACTGGCCGCCGAGCAGCATGGAGCTGATGAGGCGCCCGCGCATGCCGATAAGCTGCGTGACCAGGGCCGCACGCGGTTCGCCCGACATTTCGAGCGCGTGCATGCGCGCCCGCGAGGCAGCCGTCAGCGCCGTCTCGGCGCCGGCGAAGAACGCGGCGAAGGCGATGGAGACGATGATGACGACGACGTCGAGCGATAGCGGCATGGGTTGACTTCTAGCACGAAGGCGGGACCGGACGGGTTTGGGCGCGGGGCGCGGCCGCCGGTCAGCCCGGCTCAGCCGCGAGTTCGCGGTTAAGGAAGGAAAGGACGGCTGCTTCCTCGACGTCGCGGGCGATGAAGCTTTCGCCGATTCCCCGCGCCAGAATGAACGTGAGGCGCCCGCGCTCGACCTTCTTGTCCTGCCGCATGGCCGCGAGGACGGCGCCCGCATCCACGTCGAGCCCGCGGATGTCGCGGATCCGCGTCGGCAGGCCGACGGCCTTCAGGTGCGCCTCGACCCGCGTCGAGTCCTGCCCCGAACAAAGCCCGAGCTCGCGTGAAAGGCGGAAGGCGCACGCCATGCCGACCGCAACCCCCTCGCCATGCACGAGGCGGGCGGAATCGTAGCCGCTGAGGCTCTCGAAGGCGTGGCCGAAGGTGTGCCCGAGGTTGAGAAGCGCCCGCTCCCCCTGCTCCGTCTCGTCGGCCACGACCACGCGCGCCTTCATCGCGCAGCTTTCAGCGATCGCATCCGCACGCGCAGGCGCGCCCGCGAACACGTCCGGCCAGCGCGCCTCGAGGAACTCGAAGAACGCGCGGTCGCCGATCAGGCCGTACTTGACCACCTCGGCGTAACCCGCGCGGAACTCGCGCGGGCTCAGGGTGTCGAGAACGCCCGTGTCGGCGAGCACCAGCGAGGGCTGATGGAACGCTCCGACGAGATTCTTACCGTGCGGCGAGTTGATCCCGGTCTTGCCGCCGACGCTCGAATCGACCTGCGCCAGGAGGGTCGTCGGGATCTGCACGAACCGCACGCCGCGGCGGAGCGAAGCGGCGCAGAATCCCGCGAGGTCGCCGATCACGCCGCCGCCGAGCGCGATGACGAGATCGCGGCGCTCGATGCGCGCCGCGATCAGCGCGTCGGACACCCGGGCGAACTCGGCGTAGGACTTGGTCGATTCGCCGGGCGGGCAGACGACGGCGGTCGCGGCGAGCCCGGCGCTCGCAAGGCTCGCGATCACGCGCTCGAGATAGATCGGCGCCACATTGGCGTCGGTCACGATCGCGCATTTCGCGCCAGGCGCGATCGCTTCGATCTCGCGCCCCGCGTCGTCGAGGACGCCCTCGCCGACGTGGATCCGATAGGCCCGCTGGCCGAGCGGCGCCTCGACGATGCGGCGGCCCGCGCCCTCGCGCCGGCCGGGTCCGGCGGCGGAGGCGGACGCTTCCGCCGGAGGGCTGAGCTTCTCGGCGAGCCGCCTCAGCGTCAGGTCGACGACCGCGTCATGCGGGCCCTCGCGCGGTTCGATGGTGACGTCGGCGAGCCTGTAGGTCGGCGCGCGCTCAGCGAGAAGCCGGCGCAGCGTCGCTTCGGGGTCGTCCGTCTTGAGCAGCGGGCGGTTCGATTTCTTGCGGACGCGGGCAAGCAGCACCTCGACTTCGGGCTTGAGCCAGATCGAGACGCCGCACGCCGCGATCGCCTCGCGCGTCAGGCCGTTCATGAAGGCGCCCCCGCCGGTCGCGAGCACCTGCGGCCCCGCCTTCAGGAGCCGCGCGATAACCCGCCGCTCTCCCTCGCGGAAATAGGCCTCGCCGAACCGCTCGAAGATCTCGGGGATGGTGAGCTGGGCGCCGGCCTCGATCTCGGCGTCGGCGTCGACGAACGGCAGCCCGAGCCGCGCCGCAAGCCGCCTGCCGACCGAAGTCTTGCCTGCGCCCATCATCCCGACGAGCACCACGGACCGGTCTCCGAGCGCGGCCTTCACGCGCTGCACGTCGACCGGCTGACCCTGAAACATGACTCCCTGATCCTCGCGGAAATGCGCTTTTCGGACGCACCCTTACAGGAAAGCGCGGCCGCGCGCGACCTTTGCGGGCATGCGGTCCTTCAAGGAACGCAGGCGGTTTTGTCGCAGTCGGGACCGGCTTGCGCTATGCGCGGGTTCTTGCGAGCATGTCAGAACGACGACAGGAGCGGCCGGCGCATGGGGCGCCGCCGGAGCCGCGCATGTGCTGACGTCCAATCAAGAAGCCGCGGCGCCGGCGCCGCGGGCGCCCAGGGAGCTAGATCTTGACTGCTGTCCACAACGAGCACCGCGTTCCCGGGCCCCGTCTGGTGGCTATCGTGGGGCCGTTCCAGAGCGGAAAAACCAGTCTTCTCGAGGGGATACTGGCTCGCGGCGGCGCGCTCTCCCGGCAAGGAACGGTGCGCGAGGGGACGAGCGTCGGCGACTCGAGCTCCGAGGCGCGCAGCCACGCCATGAGCGTCGAGCCGAACGTCGCCAGCATCGACTACATGGGCGACCGCCTCACCTTTTTTGACTGCCCCGGATCGATCGAGTTCATCCACGACATGCGCCCGGCGCTGCCGGTCTGCGACGCGGTGGTCGTGGTGTGCGAGGCCGATCCGCGCAAGGTTCCGGCGCTGCAGGTGATCCTGCGCGAGCTCGAGGAGCTCGAGATGCCGCGCATCCTGTTTCTCAACAAGATCGATCAGGCGACCGGCAGCCTGCGCGAAACGCTCGAGCTTCTCCAGCCCGCCTCGCGAGCCCCCCTGCTCATGCGCCAGATCCCGGTGTGGGAGAACGGGGTCGCGACCGGATTCGTCGATCTCGCGCTCGAGCGCGCCTTCCTCTATCGGGAATCCGCTCCCTCGACCGTGATCGAGATGCCGGCCGGCGTCATCCAGGAAGAGAAGCACGCGCGCTATTCGATGCTCGAAAAGCTCGCCGACTACGACGACACGCTGATGGAGCAGCTTCTCAGCGACATCGAGCCGCCGAAGGACCTCGTGTTCGACGACCTGGCGCGCGAGTTGCGCGACGGACACGTCGTTCCGGTGCTGATGGGCTCGGCGACGGAAGGCCACGGCGTGACGCGGCTCCTGAAGGCGGTCCGCCATGAGGCGCCGGGGATCCGCCACACCCGCCTGCGCCTCGGCCTCGACGATTCCGGCCCGGCGCTCGCCCAGGTCGTGCGCACGATCCATACCGCCCACGGCGGCAAGCTTTCGCTGTCGCGCGTGCTGCGCGGCGCCTTCGCCGACGGCGCGACGGTCGTCAATTCGCGCGGGGTCGAGGAGCGCATCGGCGGCCTCGCGCGGCTGACCGGCGCGGCGTCGGTCAAAATAAGCCGGGCCGAGGAAGGCGACACCGTCGCTTTCGCAAGGCTCGAGCAGCTCGCCACCGGCGACCGGTTCGCCGACAGTAAGGCGGCCCCGGCGAAAGCGGACCTCGCCCAGCCGCCGCATCCGACCCAGGCCTTCGCCATCCGGGTCAAGGACCGCAAGGACGAGGTGAGGCTCGCCTCGGCGCTGGCGAAGCTCTGCGAGGAGGACCCGGCGCTCTCCTTCGTGCAGGACGCGGAAATGTCCGAGATGAAGCTCTACGGACAGGGCGAGATGCATCTGCGCGTGACGACCGAGCGGCTCGCGGACCGCTTCGGCGTTACCATCCACACCGCCAAGCCGACCGTCGCCTATCGCGAGACGATCCGCGAGGCGGTGACGGTGCGCGGACGGCACAAGAAGCAGTCCGGCGGACACGGCCAATACGGCGACGTCGTCGTCGAGGTCAGACCGCGGGGACGCGGCGAGGGCTTCCAGTTCACCGAGCGCGTCCACGGCGGCTCGGTGCCGCGGCAGTACTTCTCGTCGGTCGAGAACGGCGCGAAGGACGCGATGGCGCGCGGCCCGCTCGGTTTCCCGGTCGTCGACGTCGCCGTCACGCTGACGGACGGCTCCTATCACACCGTCGATTCCTCGGACATGGCGTTTCGCGCGGCCGCGCGAATCGCGCTCGACGAAGCGCTCGGCAAGGCGCGGCCGGTGCTGCTCGAGCCGATCCTCTCGGTCACGGTCTACGTGCCGTCCGACGCGCTCGCGCGGGCGAGCGCGCTCGTCAGCGCAAGGCGGGGCCAGATCCTCGGCTTCGAGCCGCGCGAAGGCTGGAAAGGCTGGGAGGCGCTGCGCGCCCTCATTCCCGAAGCGGAGATCGGCGACCTCATCATCGAATTGCGCTCGGCGACCGCAGGCGTCGGCGCGTTCGAGACGCGGTTCGACCACCTCGCCGAACTCGCCGGCAAGGCCGCCGACCACGTGGTCGAATTGCGCCGCGCGGCGAGCGCCGCCGCCCACGCCTGACCCTTCCGGGAATTTCACGGGAACTCAGTCTTTTTCGCGTCTGTACAGGGGCGCGGCCATCGCCTAAAGGGCGGGCGCCCCGCTATTTCGGAGACCACGATGGCCGACCCGACCTACGATCGAAGCCGCTTGGCGACGGTGTTCGGCGGCTCCGGCTTCGTCGGGCGGCACATTGTAAGGGCGCTCGTCCGCCGCGGCTGGCGGGTTCGGGTCGCGGTTCGCCGGCCCGATCTCGCCTTCTTCCTGCAGCCGCTCGGATCCGTCGGTCAGATCGAGGCGGTGCAGGCGAACCTGCGCTATCCCGCTTCCGTCGCCGCGGCGCTCGACAACGCCGCGATGGCCGTCAATGCGACCGGGGTCAAGGCCGAGAGCGGCGCCCAGACCTATCGCGCCGTGCACATCGACGGCGCGGCGACGCTCGCCCGCGCCGCCCAGGCGGCCGGGGTTGCGAGCTTCGCTCACGTCTCGGGCATCGGCGCCGACCCGCATTCCGCCTCGGCCTTTATCGCCAGCAAGGGTCTCGGCGAGCAGGCGACGCTAGCCGGTTTCCCCGCAGCGACCATCCTGAGGCCGTCGGTGGTGTTCGGACCCGAGGACGACTTCTTCAACCGGTTCGGCGGGCTGGCGCGAGTCTTCCCCATCATTCCGCTGTTCGGCGGCGGCGGCGCCCGGCTGCAGCCGGTCTACGCCGGCGATGTCGGCCAGGCGGCGGCGGCGGCGCTGGCCGGCGAAGCACGCCCGGGCGCGATCTACGAGCTCGGCGGGCCACAGGTGATGACGCTGAGGGAGGCCGCTGAAACCGCGGTGCGCGCCGCCGGCCGCCGGCCTCTGCTGGTCGGGCTGCCGCTCGGACCGTCCCGGCTGGTCGCTTCGGCGACGAGCTTCGCCAGCCGGGCCTCGCTCGGCCTCTTTCCCAAGCTTCTCACCACCCACCGCGACCAGATCGACCTGCTCGCCGTCGACAACGTGGTGTCGGCGGAGGCGGAAGCCGAGCGCCGCACGCTCGCCGGGCTCGGCATCGCGCCCCAGGCGGTCGACGCGATCGTCGGGTCCTACCTCGTCCGTTTTCGCAAGACGGGCCAGTACGAGGTCCAGCGTTCCGGATGACGGAGTGTGCTTTCCGCGCGACAGGCGCCGCGCATTCGCACTCCGCGCCTCGGTTTCCCGTTGAATGTAAAAGACGATTTAAGGCATGAAAGCTTTGGGGGCCTTCCGCCCCCGCCGGTCGGAGTTGGGGACGTTCGGTGATCAAGTCTGAGCTCGTGCAACGGATGGCGGCCCGTAATCCGCACCTTTATCAGCGCGACATCGAGAACATCATCGACGCGATCCTCGGCGAGATCGGGGACGCGCTGGCGCGCGGCGAGCGGGTCGAACTGCGCGGCTTCGGCGCCTTCTCGACCAAGCAGCGCCAGGCGCGCACGGGGCGCAATCCGCGCACCGGCGACAAAGTGCCGGTGGCCGAGAAGCTTGCGCCTTTCTTCAAAACCGGCAAGGAGATGCGCGAGCGTCTCAACCGCGCGGACTAGCACGGGCCGTCCCGGGGCGGATCGAGACACCGCAGACGAAGAAGCGAAGAGACCGCTCATGATCCGCTATTTTCGGCTTCTTGTCGTCGCGGTCGTCGCCCTGATCCTCCTCCTCTTCGCCTTCGCCAATCGGCAGTGGGTGACGGTGTCGTTCGATCCTCTGAGCGCCCCCGACAGCGCCGCCTTCGCCCTCGAAGCGCCGCTCTTCGCCGTCGCAATCGTCGCGGCGATGCTGGGCGTGGTGGCGGGCGCGGCGGCGACCTGGGTCTCGCAAGGGCGCCATCGCCGCGCCGCGCGCCAGAGCCGAGCCGAAGCGGATCGCTGGCGGACGGAGGCGCAGGCGCTCAAGCCGACGCAGCCGTCGCTTCCCCGCTGACAGGACGACAAGACCCGAACGATCGAACCAAGAACGCCGCACATGCGCCTCTTCTCCGCCGACGATATCGACCGCACGCTCGATTTCCCGCGACTGATGAACGAGCTTGCCGAAGCGATGCGCGGCGGTTTCATCGCTCCGCACCGCCATCACCATCCGGTGCAGCGCGCGGGCGAGGCGGTCGCGACCCACCTCCTGATGCCGGCCTGGACCGAAAGCGTTTCGCGCGCCGGCCTCTATCTCGGCGTGAAGATCGTCAACGTCTTTCCCGGCAACGGCGCGCGCGGGCTGCCCGCGGTCAATGGCGTATACGTTCTTCAATCCGGCAGGACGGGCGAGACGCTGGCGGCGCTCGACGGGACCCGCCTGACGCACTGGCGCACCGCCGCGGCTTCGGCCCTTGCGGCCCGCTTCCTGGCCCGGGCCGACGCAAAGCGCCTCCTCATCGTCGGCGCCGGCGCGCTCGCCCCGCATCTCGTCCGGGCGCACGCCAGCGTGCGGGCCTACGATGACGTCGCGGTTTGGAACCGCAGGCCGGAGGGCGCGCACCGTCTCGCGGCAAGCCTCGTCAACGAAGGCTTCGTCGCGAGGCCGGTCGAGGACCTCGAAGCCGCGGTCGCCGAGGCCGACGTCATCTCCTGTGCGACGCTTGCGAGCGAGCCCCTGATCTTCGGCCGATGGCTGAGGCGCGGACAGCACCTCGACCTCGTCGGCGCATTCAACCTCGCGATGCGCGAGGCGGACGACGAGACGCTGCGCCGCTCGCGCATCTATGTCGACACCGACGCCGCGGTCGTCGAAGGCGGCGACGTCGCGCTTGGGATTTCGGGCGGCGTCATCGACCGATCCGCGGTCGTCGCCGACCTGCCGGCCCTCTGTCGCGGCGCGCCGGGGCGCAGAAGCGCTGACGAGATCACCCTGTTCAAGTCGGTCGGGGCGGCGATCGAGGACCTGGCCGCTGCGATCCTCGTCTGGCGGACGGCGGGCGGCGCGCCGCCGTGATCGATACGCCGCCGCCGCGTCAGGCGGTTGCGGTCTCGCGCTCAGCCGCCCGTCGCTCGGCCTCGAGGATGATGTCGACAATGCGCGCCGGCGCGGTATGGTGAGGCGAATGGCCGACGCCCCGCAGCGTCGTCAGACGAGCCCCCGGAATGTCGCGCTCGAGACCGGCCGAGTGGAGATGGGCGTAGACGACGCCGTCGCTGTCGCCGGTCACGACCTCGGTCGGCGCGCGGATCGAGCCGTAACGCGGGGAAAGCGCCGCGACCGCGGCCTCCGCGTAAGCGACGTCCTCGCAATTGGCGCGGAAATGCATGGGCCGGAGCACGAGCGGCAGCTTGGTCGCCTCGATGAAATTCGGCGGTGGGACGTTCGGCGCGAAAACGCCGGCGACGGCGGCGCGCATCCGCAGGAGTCCCGCAGGCAGCGCGACGAGCCGGCGGAACGGCGCGCCGAACGTCGGGCGCGCGCCAAGGTGGTAATACCAGGCGACGCCGCCCGGCCACGGGTGGCTCACCGGCGCAATCAGAACGAGCGCCCGGACGAAGCCGGGATGGTCGAGCGCGAGCGCCAGAGCCGCGAGCGCGCCGAGCGAATGGGCGACGACGACGGCGTTGGAGAGTCCAAGCGCCTCGGCGGCGCTGCGAAGGGCGGCCGCCTGGACCGAGGGAGAGGAAGCAGCCGGCCCGCCGATCCGGTCGCTCCAGCCATGGCCCGGCCGGTCGAAGGAAAGCGCCCGCATGCCCGCAGCGGCCAGCCGCTCCGCCAGCGCCACGAACGGGTCCGCGGCGTTGCCCGATGCGCCGTGAATAAGAAGGACCGCCGGGCGTCCGTTCGCGTCCGCCGGCTTGTCCATCACGTGGACCGCCCCGCCCTTGACCTCAACGCGCCTTCCGGCGGGCGGATAGCGCGCCTCGATCCGGCGCTGCTCGAATGCCGTGAAGCCGCCGAGGAAACCGACGACGACCAGAAGGACAAGGGCGACGATCACGCCGGGGCTGCGGTCGCCGCAGGCGCCCCTCGGTTCACAGCGCCTGGCCCGCCAGGTCGCCCTTGAGCTTGTCGCGGGCGGCCTCGGCGGGGGCCCAGTGGGGCGCGATCGAAAGGACGCGCTCGTAGACGTCGAGCGCCTCTTTCTTCTTGTCGCGCGCCGTCAGGATGCTCGCCATGCCCATGAGGGCGCCGAGGTGACGCGGCTCGCGCTTGAGGGTCTGGGCGATGTCGGCCATCGACCCGTCGTAGTCGTCGTCGAGGTAGCGGAGCGTTGCGCGCGTGTTCCAGGCGGCGGCTTCGTCGGGCGCATACGCGATCGCCGCATCCAGAATCTTTTCGGCGGCCTCGTAGTCCTGCGATGCGATCGCCTTGCGCGAGCGGTCGAGCAGAAGATCGGCGGTGTCCGATCCGGTCCGGCCGTAAGAAGCCACCAGCAGCGTCACGAGCCCGGCGGTCTCGTCCGGATCTTTCGACGCCGCCAGTCGCTTGAAGAGGTCGTCGCGGATCTCGGCGGAGGTCGCCGGCGGCGACCCCGGATCGGCCGGCTTCGCGTCCGTCGGAGCGCTGTCCGCCGCAGCCGGCGCCGCGACGGTCGCGAAAGGCGCAGCCGCGAGCGCGCCGGCGAGCGCCATGGCGATGAGTCTCATGGCCGCGAGGCTATCCCATAGCCCGCGGCGCGGTCAAAGCGGAGGCTCAGCCCTGCCGGGCCTTGAAGCGCTTCTGGGTCTTGTTGATGATGTAGACGCGTCCCTTGCGCCGCACGAGGCGGTTGTCGCGATGGCGATTACGCAGGGATTTCAAGGAATTGCGGACTTTCAAGGCAACACCAACGGCTGTGTCCGCAAGGCCATGGACCCGCGGCGAAGGAATTCGGAGGCGCTCCTATGCCCCAAAGCGCGGCCGGGTTCAAGCCTGACTGTCCCGTCGCTTTGTTGAAGCTTCACCGCCTGGCGGGGACGAAGGCGCCTGTCCAGACCTCGCCGTCGGAAAGTTCGTAGCGTCCCGGCACCTCCTGAACGTCGTAAGCCGCGTCGAAGGGAGGCCGGAAACGCACGGCGAAGCGCCGCTCGTCCGGATCGACGCCGACGACCGCGCAATCGAGGTAGTCGAAGTGTCGGCGGGTCGGCGGAAAGAGCGCCTTGAAGACGCTCTCCTTGATCGAAAAGACGAGGGTCAAGGTCTCGAGGCGGGCGAGACGGAGCGCCTCCGCGACGAACCGCGTCTCTTCCTCCGAAGCGACGAGGCCGGCGATCTCCGCCGCGGCCTGTTCGCTCATGACGGCCTCGACATCGACCCCGAGGCCGAAAGCTTCGCTGGCCTTGGCGACGGCCGCCGTCGCGTGACGGCCAGCGTGCGCGATCGACCCGACGACGCCATCCGGCCAGACCGGAACGCCATCGATGTCGCGCGCGAGCGCGGCTGGGGCGACCGTGAGGCCGATCCGCTCGATCGCACGCCTGGCGCAGAATCGTCCCGCAAGAAACTCGAGTTTTCGCTTCGGGGTCGCTCCGGCGAGCGTGGGGGGCAGGCCGGGTTCGTCCGCGCGCCGCAGCGCCGACGCCTCGTCGGGAACGATCACGCTGAATTGCGACACCGCCGGCGGAAAGACGTCCGGATCGCGGGCTCTGGCGAAGATGTCGGTCATGTTCGGTGAGAATAGCGGCAGCCGCGGGCGCCTGCGAGCGCGCGGGCCGCCTCACGCCACCTTGAGGCTCTCCATGAGCCTGCGATGCCCGTCCGGAATCGGGACCGGCCGGTTGGTCTTGCGATCGACATAGACGTGGGTGAATCTTCCAGCGGCCGCTGCGGCGGGCGCGCCGGCGCCGAATACGCCGAGACGGTAGCGGACCGAACTGCGCCCGAGGTGCTCGACCGCTGTCCCGACTTCGGCAGGGTCGGGATAGGACAGGCTGGAAAAATATCGGCAGCTGGTCTCCACCACGAGTCCGACAATGGGACTTGACGCCGGATCGAGGTGGCCCCCCTCGATCAGGATGGCGTTCACCGCCGTGTCGAACAGCGAATAATAGACCACATTGTTGAGATGACCGTAGACGTCGTTGTCGCTCCAGCGTGTGGCGATCGTGTGGAACCGCCTGAACGCCGCGCGACCAGGCGGCGCCTCGCGTTCGGTCGCCGCGGTCATTGGCGGGGCCGGACTGGACGCGGGGACGCTGCGGGCCACGCTCCCGCGCAAGCGGCGTTGGAGTCTTTGCCTGCCTCGATCATGGAAGCGCAAATCCTGGAAAGCGATCGGCTTCGCGTCTTATCCGGGGCGGTCTATCATGACAAGGCGACCGCTCGCGTCGCGTTAGGGAAAGCGCATGGCCGACGGGACGGAACCCGACCTCTTCGCCGGCGGACGCACGCCCCCTCCGCGCGAGACGACGGCGCTCTCGCCCCTGGTGCGCCGCCTCGTTGCGCCGAACCCGTCGCCGTTCACCTTCAACGGGACCTGCACCTATATCGTCGGTCATGGCGCGGTTGCGGTGATCGATCCAGGCCCGGGCGACGACACGCATCTGGCCGCCATTCTCGACGCGACGAGAGGCGAGTCGATCCAGGCCATCCTCGTCACACACACGCACCGCGATCACAGCGTGCTGGCCGGCAAGCTCAAGCAGGCGACCGGGGCGCGGATCGTCGGGGCCGCGCCGTTCGAACCCGGGCGTGATGGCGACGACGGCGCCGATTCCCACGACCTCGCCTACGCCCCCGATCATGTCCTTGCCGACGGCGAGCGTTTCGAGGCGCACGGATTCGCCCTCGAGGCGGTCGCGACGCCCGGCCATTGCGCCAACCACCTCTCGTTTGCGCTTCTCGAGGAGGGCTCGCTCTTCTCTGGCGATCACGTCATGGCGTGGTCGACCTCGGTCGTGATCCCGCCCGACGGTTCGATGAGCGCTTATATGGCCTCGCTCGACAAGGTGCGGGCCCGCGCCGAGCGGGTGTATTGGCCGGGCCACGGCGGGCCTGTCACAGACCCGCAGCGCTACGTGCGGGCGCTGGCGAACCACCGCCGCCTGCGCGAGGCCTCGATTCTCGCCGCGCTCGGCGACGGGGCGGCGACGGTTCCGGAGCTGGTCGCGAGAGTCTACGCCGGACTTGACCCAAAGCTCGTGCGGGGCGCGGGCCTGTCGACGCTCGCCCATCTGCTCGATCTCGGTGGGCGCGGCCTCGTCGCCGAGACTTCCAGCGAAGGCGAGGCGCGCTACAGGCTCGCGTGAGGCGATTTAGGCGCCGCGACGGTCACTTTTCGATCTGTGCTTCCTTGAGGGCGGTGACGAACGCGCGGATGCGGTAGGCGCCCGCCCCGAAATCATGCTGTCCGACGTGCGAAACCGAGCGGAGATCGATCGTCGTCGAAGTCGGACCCGGTTTGACGCGGATGACGATGTCGTTCGGGAAGCCGAAGATCCGCGTGCGGTCGAGGGCCTGAATTTCCGCCGTGGCGCCCTGGGGACCCGGCGGCTGAAGGTCGACGACGCGCCAGCCGAGATCGGTCGCGACCGAGAGCGCCAGCCGATAGGCTGCGAGCACGTCCATCTCGACCTTGACCGGCTGCAGGTCGGGGTAGGCGGCCCGCTGGGCCGCGCGCGCCGCTTCGCTGGCGGGCGGCGGCTCAAGCCCCGCTCCCGCCGCCCGCGCCTTTGCGGAGGCGAGGAACGGCGGTGGAGAGGCGAGATCGGTCGAGACGTCGTTGATCTTCGGCAGGCCGAAGGCGAGCGCGCCGAGATAGGCCGGATAGGCGACAAGCGCGGCGGCGAGCGCGAAGCCGAGAAAGGCCTGCCCCGCGCCGCGGAGCCCGTCACGCCAGATCGTCGAGGCTGCGGCGGCCGAAAGGAGAATCGCGAGACCGGCGACAACCAGGGCGGCGGCGAACACAATCAGCGCCGACTCGGCGTCGGCCGCGCGGATCCGTGCAAGAAGCACCCCGACCGCGGCCACAAGGAGGGCGAAGACGGCCAGCCGGCGGGACCAGACGGCGGCGCGGGAAAGGGGCTCCTCGAAGGTCAGGCTTCGCAACGGCGCCCCGGGGCGGGAAGGCTACTTGTTCGCGACCGCGCCTGACGTGGCCGAGCCGTTGCGGCTCGCGATCTCGCCGCTCGCGTCGTTGAAGCTCTTGGAATCGTCGCCAAGGTGCACCGTGGGCATGCAGTCGGGGTTGCAGGCATAGGATATGTGGGAGGAGCCGTTCTGCAACACTACCACCGTTTTTGCCGGGAGCACGCGCAACTCCTGGTCGAGGAGCACGTCCCCGCCGGCGTCGAGCGCGATGAGGTTCGTCTGCCCGTAGCCCTTCCCGGTCACGACCATCGCTCCGCCCGATTTCACCATGGTCACGTCCGCGATCATCGGGTTGCCGACAATGAGCGTCGCGACGCCCTCCGGCAGCTTCTCGACCTTCGCCTGGTCGAGCACCACGGCGAGGAGCTTCGATCTCGGCTCCGCGCGGAGGGGCGTCGCGCCGAAGGCCGCAACGAAGGCGAGGGCGAGAAACAGACGGAAGAGCATCGGAATCCCCGGCGAGAACGAGGCGCTCCGCCGAGGAGCGCCCAGACGCGCTTCAGTCGGCCGCGCCCCGCAGGACAACGTCCCGGTATCGCCGGCAAGTGGTGAACGAAGCCTCAACAGGATGAGAGCGCCGCAGCGTCAGTCCGCCGAAAAAGCGGCATTCGGCGATGCGCCCCCTCTCCCGCGCCCGGCCGAAGTTACTTTGCGATCAATCCGCGAACGATCCGCGTGAAGCGGCTGCGCTCGTCCGCGGTGAGGTTCGCCGTCGCCACGTCGAGGGACTGATCCTCGAGACCCCCCGCCTTGGCGAAGGCGTTGAAGGCCGCAGCCCTTGCGAGGTCGCGGCCGACGACGGCGCCGTCCACATAGAGATGCGCCAGGCGGTTCTGGGCGATCGGATTGCCCTTGGCCGCGGCCACCCGCAGGATCGAGACGGCGCCGGGCTGATCCTTGGGGACGCCCTCGCCGTTGAACAGCATGATCGAATATTCCACCTCGCCGGCGATGACGCCGGCGTCGGAGGCGCGCTTCAGCCATTTCGCGCCTTCGGCGAGGTCCTGCGGCACGCCTTTGCCCTCGCGCAGCATGACGCCGTAGGAATAGGCGCCGTCGTCGTAGCCGGCGTTGGCGGAACGCAGGAAATATCGGGACGCTGCGGCGTAGTCGGGCTTCCGCCCGCCCGACGAATCGAGCGCCATCACGCCGAGATTGTAGAGCGCCGCCGCATTGTCGCGAGCCGCGGCGCGCTCGAACTGCGCCTTGGCGCCGTCCCGGTCCTTCGGCACGCCCTCGGCGCCCTCGAGCAGCAGGACTCCAAGTTCATAAGCCGCCTGCGGATCGCCAAGATTGCTCGCCAGGCGGAACCAGTGCGACGCTTCGAGATCGTTCTTTCCTTCCGCAGCCCCATCGCGATAGAGGACGCCGATCAGGGTCATCGCCGCAGCGTCGCGCGGAAACTCGTCGAGACGCCGCTCGGCTTCCTCCAGCGCGAAAAGATAGTTGCCCCTCTGATAGGCGCCAAACGCCATGTCCGGCGCCTTCCCGTCGGCCCGCGGGGGGAGCGGCGAGGGGAGCCCGGGGGCCGGCGCGGGCGCCGGGCCCGTTAGCGAGCCAGGCGCTGCGGGAAGCGGAACGGGCGCCTGCGCGGCGGCGGCGCCGGCAAGCGCCGTCGCCACGGCGGCCAGGATCGGCAGACGCTTCATCACGCCGGCGCCGCAAGCGCCGCATGGAGCGCGCGCGCGGCCGCCACAGCGGAGGGAGCGCCGAAAACGGCGTCATCGACGGCGACGAAATCCGCGCCGGCCTCGGCGAGACGGCGCGCCGTCTCGATCGAATCGGCGTAGGCGACGCACGGCGTTCGAAAAATCTCCGCCCACCAGGCGACACGTTCGATCAGCTGTTCGGGCGGCATGGGCGGACCCTTCCCGTCGGGCTCTCCGAACATCACGTAGTCGGCGCCCTTCTCTCCCGCGGTCATCGCGTCATCCTTCGTCCGCAGGCCTCCGGCCCCCACGATCCGATCCGGCTTCAAACTCTCGAGCGCCGCGTCAAGCGCATCGCCCGGTCCCTCGGCATGCGCGCCGTCGGCGCCGAGGCGCGCCGCGCGCCGCGGATCGCCGTCCAGGATCAGCGCGCAGTCTTCTCGAGAAGCGGATTCGAGCAGCGGCGCGACGATCGCCCTCGCGTCGCCTTCGGCCCCGGCCTCGAAGCGGACGCGCGCGCTCGCCACGGGAACGGCGCCGAGAACTTCGGCGAAGACCCTCGCGAAGGCAGGCGCCGCGGCCGCAGAAAGCGGAGGCGTGACGAGATAGATCGAGCAGGAGGGCGGATCGAAAGGTTCAGGCGGCATGAGTTGAGCAGTCGGGGTCGAACTGTCTTACCGAGACATGCGGCCAAATCCGGGCGGAGGCAAGCGTCCGCCGGCGTAAGAAGGCCCGTCCAAAGTCGGCCTTTCCCGCTTCGCGGTCAGGGCGAAAACGCCGTCCGCAGCCGTTCGACCTGCGCCGCCACGAAACTTTCCGGGATGGGAGCGGCGGGCGCCCGGGCGCTGAGCAGCCCCTGGTTGAGGTGGATGACCCGTTCCTGCATCCGCAACGAGCGGCGGCTTAGATCGCGCAAGGTCGCCGGAAGCGCGTCGAAAAGCTCCGGGGCGCACGCGACCCCCTGCCGGGCGAGCTTCACCCGGTGGCGCTCGGTCAGGGCCTGACTCGGCGTCAGTTCTCCCTCCTTCACCGCACGCTGGAGCAGGAGCCAGGAAGCGATCTGCATCAGGCGGGTCGTCAGCCGCATGCTCTCGGTGGCGTAGGCGAGCCCCGCAGCGCGCGGCAACGCCCGCGATTCCTCGCGCCCCGGGCCGTCGAGATAGGCGGCCGATTCCTCGACCAGGTCCATGCCTTGGCGAAACAGGGCGTTGAAAGCGGGCGAGGCCGTGAAGCGATGCACGAGGGCGACCGCGTCCTGCGCCGGGCCAAGGGTCGTCGGAAGTCTCTTCCAGCCGTCGTAGCGTCGAATCATGCGCGTTACTCCGGTCGCCCAGACCGCCGACGGCTCAGCGCCGCAAAAGATCACGCCGGGAATATACGGCCCGGACGGCGGCCGCGTCGCTTTAACCGAGAATTAAAGTTAACGTTCCGGAACGCCTGGGCAACCAAAAAATAGCCGGAAAGCCCGCAGGAACGGGCGTCGGCGTACCCAAAGGCCCATTCTCTATTATTGTTAAGGCCTGAAGGCCGCGTCGGCCGCCGCGCGGGTCGCGCCGCGCGCCTCGATGGCGCGCTCGAGCCGCTGGATCTCCGACCGAAGGAGCCCGATCCGCTCGGCGAGTTCGGCGGAGGACAGGTCGTCGAGGATCTGGCCGATCTCGTGCGAGACCCGGATCTTTCGCTTTCCGGCGGAACCGGCCTCCTCATCGGACTCGAACATGTCAGAAGGGTCCTCGGGTCATGCGGCGACGATGAAGCCGCCGCCCAGAACGCGCGCCCCGGCGCTTGCCGAACTTGTAAAAGACGCAGGCTTGTCCGGGCGACACGCCGCTTTCCGGCTCGACAAACTCGACTTCGCCCCCCGGCGTCAGGAGCGCCGGCGCGGGCGGGCGCGTCGACCGCACCCGGGCCGCGATCGAACGACCTTCAGCCGGCAAATCGGCGAGCTCGCCGTCCCCGATCCAGTTGAGGGAGCGGAGCTTGAGCCGCGTCCGCGCCAGCGCGGAGCGTGGCCCAACGATCACCCGCGCCCGTCCGGCGTCCAGTCCGACGACGTAGAGCGGCTCGGTCGAGGGCACGCCGAGGCCCCGCCTCTGGCCGATCGTGTAATGGACGATGCCGGAATGGCGCCCGAGCACCCGCCCGGCAGCATCGACGATATCGCCCGGCGTCGCCGCGCCCGGCATCAGCCGCTCGATCAGATCGCTGTAATGGCCGGTCGGCACGAAGCAGATATCCTGGCTGTCCGCCTTCTCCGCGTTGATGAGGCCGAAGCGGCGGGCCAGTGCGCGCACCTGGGGCTTCGCCATTCCGCCGAGCGGGAAACGGACGCGCCGAAGCTGCTCCTTGGTCGTGGCGAACAGAAAATAGCTCTGGTCGCGCTCGGCGTCGGCGGCGCGATAGAGGCTGCGGCCGCCCTCCGCCTCCCGCGACGCCACATAGTGGCCGGTGGCGAGCAGGTCCGCCCCGAGGTCGTGCGACGCCGCGAAAAGATCGGCGAACTTGAGGTGCTGATTGCAGGCCACGCAGGGGATTGGCGTCTCGCCGGACACATAGGCTCGGGCGAACGGCTCGATCACTTTCTCGCGAAAGCGCGCCTCGTAATCCAGAACGTAATGGGGAATTCCGATGCGCTCGGCCACGTCGCGGGCGTCGTGAATATCCTGGCCGGCGCAGCACGACCCCTTGCGATGGGTCGCCTCGCCATGGTCGTAGAGCTGCATGGTGACGCCGACGACGTCATATCCTTCATCGGCGAGGAGCGCCGCGACGACCGACGAATCGACCCCGCCGGACATGGCGACGACGACGCGCGTGTCCGCTGGAGGCTTGTCGAGGCCAAGACTGTTCAGCGCGCCGTCCGGGACGTGCGCGGCGGAGGTCGCAATCATCGCATCTTGCCCGGCGAAAAGCCGGCCCTGGGCGTTCATGAGAGCATAAGGTCCGAGGAGCCGAGTTTATAGCCGAAATACCAGGCCGGCGCCAGATTGCGACAGAGGGACGCCAGATTCACGGACGCGGCCTGAGATATGTCCTGGATCGACACCCCAAACGCTGGGAGCGACGGGGCCGGCTTGCGTTTTGAGACACGGCCGCGTGGTTTTGGCGCCCTGCCGTTTAGGTAAATTTAAAACGCCGTCCTTATCTTTGCGTGGTCGAGTCAAGCGTACGAGTGGGCGTTTCATGAGCGATGTCATGCGGCCGAGGGTTAAATACGTCATCGGTCCGGACGGAAGTCCTCTAACCGTGGCGGACTTGCCCCCTCCCGACACCCGCCGCTGGGTCATCCGCCGCAAGGCGGAGGTCGTGGCGGCCGTGCGCGGCGGACTGTTGTCGCTCGATGAGGCCTGCGCACGCTACACACTGACGGTCGACGAATTCCTGAGCTGGCAGGTTTCGATCGATCAACACGGCCTCCCCGGCCTGCGCACGACCCGCATCCAGCAATATCGGCAGTAACGTCAAGACGCCGGCCGATCCCTTTCTTCCAGGAGCTTGACCCCCCCCCGCCTGCCCCGATTTGCTGAGATCTCACGGATAACGCCTTTCGCCGGCGCCATCGCTCTTCCCCGGTGGGCGGGCTTCTTTGCGGGCTCGGTTCTGGATTGTCCGGCTTCCTCGCCTATATAGTTCGAGGCGGAGGCCGGAGCCCGTCTGATGATTGTGAATTGCAAGCTCGCGGCCATTCTGGTCGCCGACATCGTCGGCTATTCGCGACTCGCAGGCGCGGATGAGGACCGCATCCTCGCCCGGATTCGGACACTTCGGAGCGACCTGATCGACCCGAGCATCTCCGTCTACAACGGACGCGTGGTGAAGAGCACGGGCGACGGGGTGCTGGTCGAGTTCCGCAGCGTCGTCGATGCCGTTCGCAGCGCCATCGAGATCCAGAACGGGCTCATCGAGCGGAACGTCGGCGTGCCGGCGGACCGCCGCATCGAGTTCCGAATCGGCCTGCACCTCGGCGACGTCGTAGAGGAAGCCGACGGGGACCTCATGGGGGACGGCGTCAACATCGCCGCGCGGCTCGAGGGCATCGCCAAGCCCGGCGCGATCGCGCTGTCGGAAGACGCCTATCGGCAGGTGCGCGGACGCCTCGACATTGCGGTGACCGACCTCGGCCCGCAGGAACTGAAGAACATCGCCGAGCCTCTGCGCGTCTATTCGCTCGAAGTCGGGAAGCCGGCGGAGGCGCACCCCGCCCCCCTCGAGCCGCCGCCGCAGAAGTCCGGGCCGCCGCGCTGCTCGATCGTCGTGCTGCCGCTCGCCAGCCTCGGCGGCGGCGCGGAGCACGAGCTTTTTGTCGACGGGGTCACCGAAAGCCTGACGACCGACCTCTCCCGCCTCGCCAACACCGTGGTGGTCGCGCGCAACACCGCTTTCACCTACAAGGGCAAGCCCGTCGACGCCAAGCAGGTCGGACGCGAACTCAACGTCCGCTACATCCTCGAGGGCAGCATCCAGCTCGGCGCCGGGCGAATGCGGATCAACACCCAGCTCATCGACGCGGCGACCGGCAATCACATGTGGGCGGACCGGTTCGACAAGCCGATCGCCGATGTCTTCGACATGCAGGACGAGATCGTGTCCCGCCTCGCAAACCAGCTCCGTGCGGAGCTGATCGCCGCCGAGGCGGAGCGCGCCGAGCATGAGCCGAACCCCGATTCGCTCGACTATTACTTCCGCGGCGTCGCCGCGTTCAACCGGGGCCGGCTCGAGAACGTCGGGCGGGCGAGGGAGCTTTTCGAGAAGGCGGTCGAGCTCAATCCGTCCAACGTCGACGCCATGGTGGGGGTGGCGCGGGCCGACGTGCTCTTTGCGCTCTACCGGCAAAACGAACGCGCAAGCCGCCTCAAGGACGCCGAGGAACACCTGCTCACCGCGCTTGCGATCGACCCGCGCAATCACTGGGCGCATCTCTGGCTCGGATACGTTCAGGTTCTGACCAAGCGCGCCGCGCGCGGGATCGGCGAGTTCGAGAGGGCGCTCAATCTCAACCGCAACATCGGCGTGGCGCACGCCTGGACCGGCCTCGCCAAGATCATGCTCGGCCGCCCGGAGGAAACCGAAGCGCATATCGCCGAAGCCTTCCGTATCTCGCCGATCGACGGCGTGACGTTTCTCTGGAAATACATCGACGGGCTGGCCAAGCTTTACCTCGGCGCGGACGCCGAGGCGGTCGAACTGTTCCGGCAGTCGATCGACGCCAGCCGGAACTTTCCGTTGAACCATTTCCACAACGCCGCGGCGCTGGCGCTCAGCGGTCGGCAGAGCGAGGCCGAAGCGGAAGTTCGATCCGGGCTGGCGCTTGCGTCGGATTTCAACATCGCGACCTTCCGCGCGGCGGCGGAAAGCGACAATCCAGCCTTTCTCGCCCAGCGCGAGCGCGTCATCGAAGGGATGCGCAAGGCCGGCGTGCCGGAAGGATGACGGGTCTTTGACGTCGCCCGCCGTCGTCTTCAGCCGGCGAGCCAGGGCAAGAGGACGGGAACAATCGCCGGCGTCACGATTGCGTTGAGGCCCATTGCGATGCCGGCGAAGACGCCCGCCACCGGATCGACCGAAAAGGCGCGCGCCGTGCCTATACCGTGCGATGCGAGGCCAACGGCGAAGCCACGCGCCGCGTAGTCGCGGATTCCGAGCGCATTCATGAGCGGCGTGACGACGATCGCGCCGAGAATGCCGGTCGCGATGACGAGCACCGCTGTCAGCGGCGGCGCGCCCCCGAGCGTCTCCGACACCGCCATCGCGACGCCCGCAGTGACCGATTTCGGCGCCAGCGACACGAGCACCGCGCGCGGCGCGCCGAGCGCGCGGGCAACGACAAGCGCCGACACGATGGCCGTCAGGGCGCCGACGAAGAGCGCCGCGGCCATCGGGAGAAGGTTGCGGCTGACGAGGCCGAGATTGCGATAGAGCGGGATCGCCAGCGCCACGGTCGCCGGACCGAGCAGAAAGTGGACGAACTGCGCCCCGTTGAAATACGTCTGATAGTCGGTTCCCGTGAGCTTCAGGAGCGTTCCCACGATTGCGATCGCGATTGCGACGGGGTTCATAAGGGGGTGGCGGCGCGCCGCCTCGGCGATCCGGTCGGCGATCAGATAGGCGCCGAGCGTCGCCGTCAGCCAGAAGAGCGGCGTCGTCTGGAGATAGACCCAAAGCCGGAACGGGGTCACGTCGCGCGCCTCGGGCCGATCGCCCGCTTGACGAGCAGAAATGCGCCGACCGTGACGATGAGCGTCGCAACCGTCGAGACCACGAGCGCCGCGGCGAGCGCGACGCCCTGCGCCTCGAGCAGCCCGAGATACTGGACGACGCCCACCCCGGCGGGGACGAAGAAGAGCGACAGCGACCGCAAGAGGGCGTCGGCGGTGCGGCCGACGTCCGACGACGCGAGGGCCGCGTCGTCGTACGACCGCCAGGCGCGCAGGGCGGCCAGCGCCGCGACGAGCAGGGCAAGCCCGATCACCGGCCCCGGCGCCGGAATGCCGAGGCTCCGCGACAGGACCTCGCCGACGAGCTGGAAGAAGAGAAGGATGAAGGCGCCGCGGACCATGGTCCGACGTTTTGGCCGCACCCGGCCCGCAAGGTCAACGCCGAGCCTCCCGCCGCGGGACGCTTTCGCCTCGCGTCAGGCGTTCAGCGCGGC
The DNA here is from genome assembly GCA_963829505.1 of uncultured Alphaproteobacteria bacterium. GTDB lineage: Bacteria > Pseudomonadota > Alphaproteobacteria > Rhizobiales > Beijerinckiaceae > Roseiarcus. The sequence continues at coordinate 1,759,162 of CAWHIL010000001.1, read as the reverse complement.
GACGACCGCCTTGATCGCCGCCGGCCGCCAGCAAAGGCCCATATGGTCGACGCCTGGGATCAGCGCGACCTGCACGCCGATGGGCTCGAGAACGCGCGCGAAGGCTGGCGCGTCCATGAGCTCGTCGTCGAGGCCGGCGATCACGACGATCGGCGCCTTCGCACGCCCGAAAGCGGCCTCCCAGTCATCCGGCGCGGCGTAGCTCGCCATGAGTTGGAACGTGTACTGATCGGTCATGAATTTCTTCGCGCCCGGGCCGGTCGCAAATGCGAGGACCGGGAGGGCCTCGGGCCAGGCGATGCCGAAGCGGCCGAGAATCAGGATCGCGACGATGCGCGGCACGTCCGCCACGGCCCAGCTCTTTGCGGCCTCGGTCGGGCGGACGGTCGGAGCGCGGTGGCCGAGGTAGGGGCCGAGAAGGACAAAGCGCTCGAACAGGACGCCAAGCGGCCCCGCGGCCACCCGAAGTCCGTAGCCGCCGCCCGAGGAATGCCCGACGAAAGCGAATTTCGCCTGCGGCTCGTTGTCGCGGAGCGCCGTTATGAGGTCTTCGAGGTCGTCGTCGAGTTGGCCCGCATAGGCGACGTCGCCCCGGGTTCCGGAGGCGCCGTGCCCGCGAAAATCGACTCCGACAGCCGTGAAGCCCGCCTCTGTGAGCGCCCCGGCGATCGCGTTCATCTGGGCTGAGGCGCCCGCTGAACCGTGACCGAGGAGCACGAATTGCGGGTCGCCTCCAGTCCGGGCCGGATAGAGCCGATAGGCGAGCCAGGTTCCGTCGCGCGCCTGAAACCGTGCGAGTTCCGGGAGTTGGGCGGCGTCGATGTGCAAGGCGCCGTCGAGAATCGAGGCAAGCGGCGGCGGCGCTTTCAAGGGGCGCGCCAGCATCCCGACGAGAGCGAGCCCGATTAGCCCGACGAGAGCGAGCGGAAGGATGAGGAGATCGAGAAGCATGACACGGGCGCCCGAGCCTCCGGTCTTTCGAAAGCGTCCGTCACAGTCAACCGCGAAGGCAGGACGGCGGATCGGGATGAGAGGCCGACCTCATTCGTAGTGGTTAGGCCGCAAGGCCAATGGACCAACCCTGCCCGAGGCCTGAAATAGTCGCCGCAATGCACACTACAAGGGAGGAGACTTTGGAAACCAAGCTTGGGAATCCGGCCCCGCTGGGGCTCTTCGCTTTCGCCTCGACCACCTGGCTCTTGAGCCTGGTCAATTCGGGCCTGGCCGATGGGAAGGGCCTCGTGCTCGTCCTCGCCATGGCGCTCGTCTTCGGCGGGACGGTTCAGGCGATCGCCGGGATCATCGCCTTCATGCGGGGAAACACGTTCCCTGGCGTCGCGTTCCTGGCCTATGGCGCATTCTGGCTATCGCTCGTCACCTACGCCAAGTTCTTCGGCGGCGGGGCGGGACCGTTCATCGGCTGGTATCTCTTCGTCTGGGGCGTCTTCAGCTTCTACATGTGGATCGCCTCCTTCCGTCACAATACGGCGCTGCAACTGACGTTCCTGGCGCTGTGGGTCACGTTCCTGCTGCTCGTGATCGGCGACGGGTTCGGCGTTCCGCAGAGCACGATGGCGGGCGGCTATCTCGGGCTCGTGACCGCGGCGCTCGCGGCCTATGTCTCGGCGGCCGAAATCATCAATGGCGACTACGGCCGGACGGTGCTTCCGATCGGACCCTATGTCGCAACTTCGGCCGCGAGCCGAACCGAGGCTGGCGCGAAGCCGCAATTGGCCTCTTAAGGCCTGAAGGCGAGCGGCGGCGCGATTTCGCGTCGCCGCCGGCCTCTTGCTGCGCCGTCAGGTCCAGTCGAGCACGATCTTGCCGCTCTCGCCGCGGCGCATGATCTCGAAGCCCTCGAGAAAGCGCTCGGCCGGCAGGCGATGGGTGATCACCTTGCGGACGGCAAGACCGCTCTCCAGCATGGCGATCATCTTGTGCCAGGTCTCGAACATCTGGCGCCCATAGATCCCCTTCAGCGTCAGTTGCTTGAAGATGACCTTGCTCCAGTCGACGGGCGTCGGCCTGGCCGGTAGGCCGAGGAGCGCGACTTTTCCGCCGACCACGATCGAATCGATGAGCTGATCGAACGCCGCCGGCGCGCCGCTCATCTCGAGCGCCACGTCGAAGCCCTCGGTCATCCCGAGACGCGCCATCACCGCCTTCAGATCCTCCGTCGACACGTCGACCGGCAGGACGTCGGCGACTTCGGCGGCGAGCGCAAGGCGTTTCGGATTGATGTCGGTAATGACGACATGCCGGGCCCCGACATGGCGGGCGATCGCGGCGCCCATGATGCCGATCGGCCCGGCGCCCGTCACGAGCACGTCCTCGCCGACGAGATCGTAAGAGAGCGCGGTGTGAACCGCGTTGCCGAGCGGGTCGAGGATCGCGCCGAGGTCGTCGTCCACGCCATCGGGCAACGGCACGATGTTGAAGGCCGGCACCCGCACGTATTCGGCGAAGGCGCCGGGGATGTCGACCCCGATGCCGTGCGTCTCCGGGTCGAGGTGATAGCGGCCGCCGCGCGCGGCCCGGCTCCGCATGCCGATGACGTGACCCTCGCCCGAGACCCGCGCACCGACCTTCAGACGCTTCACGTTGGCGCCGATCTCGGCGATCTCGCCCGCATATTCGTGACCGATGATCATGGGCGTAGGGACGGTCTTCCGGGCCCACTCGTCCCAATTGAAGATATGAATGTCGGTGCCGCAGATCCCCGTCTTGCGGACCCGCACAAGCACGTCGTCCGGCCCGATCTCGGGGACCGGCTGGTCGCGCAGCCAAAGGCCGGGCTCAGGCTTCTCCTTGACGAGAGCTCTCATGGCGAAAAGGCTCCTGACCAGCCCATCTGCAATCGATAGCTAAACAATTCGAAGCGCCCTGCCCGCGTCGGCGAAGGCGGCGACCGCCGCATTGACATCGTCGGCGGTCAGCGCGGCCGACATCTGGGTGCGGATGCGCGCCTGGCCCTTCGGCACGACAGGGAAGAAGAAGCCCGCGACGTAGACGCCGCGCTCGTCGAGCGTTCGAGCGAGGTCCTGGGCGAGACGCGCCTCGCCGAGCATGACCGGAATGATCGGCGTCGCGCCCGGCAGCGTCTCGAACCCAGCCGCCTCGAGCCCGGCGCGGAACCGCTTCGTGTGGCTCTCGAGCAACGCGCGCCGGTCGTCGGCGCCAATGGCGATTTCGAGCGCCTTCAGCGCCCCGGCGGCGACGGGAGGCGCGAGCGAATTGGAGAAGAGGTAGGGGCGGGCGCGCTGGCGCAGGAGATCGACGATCGGTTGAGCGGCCGCGACGAAGCCGCCCATCCCTCCTCCAAGCGTCTTGCCGAAGGTGCCGGTGACGATGTCGACCCGATCGCCGGCGCCCGTCAGCGCCGGCGTGCCGCGGCCCTTGTCGCCAAGATGCCCGGTCGCATGGCAGTCGTCGACGAGGACCATCGCGCCGTACCTGTCCGCAAGCGCGCAGACGTCGGGGAGCTTCGCGACGGCGCCGTCCATCGAGAAGACGCCGTCAGTCGCGATCAGGAGAAAACGGGCGCCGTCGGCCCGGGCCTGCCTCAAAGCGTCCTCGAGCGCGTTCATGTCGGAATTCGCGTATCGGTAGCGTTTGGCTTTCGCGAGCCGCACGCCGTCGATGATCGAGGCGTGGTTCAGGCTGTCGGAGACGATCGCGTCCTCTTCGCCGAAGAGCGGCTCGAAGACGCCGCCGTTGGCGTCGAAGCAGGCGGCGAAGACGATCGCGTCGTCCTTGCCGAGATGGCGGGCGATGGCGCGCTCGAGTTCGCGGTGCAGCGTCTGCGCGCCGCAGATGAAGCGCACCGAGGCCATGCCGAAGCCGAACGTGTCCATCGCGTCCTTGGCGGCGGCGACGATCTCGGGATGGTTCGCGAGGCCCAGATAATTGTTGGCGCAGAGGTTGAGCATGAGGCGTTCATCGCCGTTGTCCGCCGCCACGCGGATGTGGCCGCCCTGCGGCCCGGCGATGAGGCGCTCGCGCTTGAAAAGGCCCTGCGCCTCGATCTCGTCCAGCGTGGCTTGGACGTGCTGGAGGAATGCGTCGGACATAACCTCGACCCTAGCAGCGGGCGTCAGGCGGCTCAAATGCGCCCGAACCCCTTGGTTTCACGAAACGCCCCAATCGATCAGGCGCTCGCCGCGATGGATCGCCTCGGCCTCCGTCGTCAGGCGCCCGTCGGCTTCGTGCAGGACGAGGCCGGGCGCGATCCGGAGCGGCGCCCGCGAGCCCTTGACGCCGGAGACGAGGAGCCGATGCGCCGCATGGCCCGCGCGCGAATGAAGAGGCATGAGCGCCAGCGCCCCGAGCCGGCCCTCGACGCCGATCAGGATCGTCGGCAGCGCGTCGGGCCGGTGGATCATCGCGAACCGGCCGCCGGGCTTGAGGAGCGCGAGGCCGGCGCGGATCCAGGCGACGAGCGGGGCTTCGCCGGCGGCGGCGCCGAACACCCGCGCGCGGGCGGCCCCTGCGTCGGCAGGCAGGCGCACCGCGCCCGCCTCGAAGAAGGGCGGGTTGGTGACGACGGCGTCGGCGCTTTCGGCGCCGAGCCCCGCCGCGCCGAGCGCCGCGCGATCGAAGACGTCGACGGCGACGACCTGCGCCCGCGCGCCAAGTCCGTTGCGCGCCGCGTTGCCTTGGGCGAGCGCCGCGATCGCCGGATCGATCTCGACGAGATCGCACGAAGCCCGCTCGCTGCGGCTGACGATGGCGAGGCCGACCGCGCCGACCCCCGCGCCGAGATCGACGACGCGGCCCTGGGCCAGGTCAAGCGCGGCGGCGAGGAGGACTGCGTCCGTTCCGACGCGGTGGCCGCGCCGCGGCTGGGCGAGGATCAGCCGGCCGCCGAGCCAGGGGTCGCAGGAGGCGTCCGAGGAGCCATCGTCCGGCGCCTCATCCATCGCGCAACTCGTCCTTGAGCCCTGCCTCCGTGAGGAGCCGCCGGGCGCGCCCCTCTTCGTCCCGTTCAACCAGGATGCGCCGCGGCAGGAAGCCGAGCGACCCCTCGACGGCGGCCATGTGCTGATCGGCGACGAAGAAGCCGACGCCCGCCGCCCGCAAGAGCGACTCGACCGCGCTGATCAGCACAAGATCGTTGGTTCTGAGGATTTCGACCAATGGCCAAGTCTCCGGGGGGTGATCTTGCCGCCGCGTCGGCGCGTCTTTATGGTCGTCTCTCTCCTCGTGGCAAGGGATGCAATCGCGTGGGTGTTGTGGTTCCGCTCGACGAACGGCCGACCGATCGGCTGCTCGACCCGCTCGTCGGCCTCGTCGCCGACGACATGACGCGTGTGAACCAGACGATCCTGTCGCGCACCGGCTCCGACGTCGCGATGATCCCGGAGGTCGCCAACCATCTCATTTCGTCGGGCGGCAAGCGCCTGCGCCCGGTGCTGACCATCGCGACCGCCCATCTTTGCGGCTACCAGGGCGCCGGCCACATCAAGCTCGCCGCGGCGGTCGAGTTCATGCACACAGCGACCCTCCTCCACGACGACGTGGTCGACGACAGCGACATGCGTCGGGGCAAGGCGGCCGCGCGCGTGCTCTGGGGGAACGAGGCGAGCGTGCTGGTCGGCGACTTCCTCCTCGGCCAGGCCTTCAAGATGATGGTCGAGGTCGGCTCGATGCCCTGCCTCGACGTTTTGTCGAGCGCCGCCGTGGTGATCGCCGAAGGCGAGGTCATGCAGCTCTCGGTCGCCAAGGACACGGAGACGACCGAGGACGCCTATCTCGCCGTCATCCGGGCGAAGACCGCGGCCCTCTTCGCCGCCGCCTGCGAGGTCGGGCCGATGCTTGCCGGCCGCGGCAAAGCCGAGGTCGCCGCCTGCAAGGCCTATGGGATGAACCTCGGCGTCGCCTTCCAGCTGATCGACGACGCGCTCGACTACGGCGGCACTTCGGCCAAGCTCGGCAAGAACGCCGGCGACGATTTCCGCGAGGGCAAGATCACGCTGCCCGTCGTGTTGTCGTTCCGGCGCGGGTCGCAGCCCGAGCGCGAGTTCTGGCGCCGGACGCTGGAAAAGGGCGACATCGCCGAGGGCGACCTCGAATACGCCCTGGCCACGATGAAGAAGCACCGGGCGCTCGACGACACGATCGAGCGGGCGCGCCACTACGGCGCCATGGCCCTCGACGCGCTCGAGCTGTTCCCCGCCTCGCCCTGGAAGCACGGGCTGCGCGACGCGGTCGAGTTCGCCATCAGCCGGGCACACTGAGGGGCGCCGGGCGGCGGGCCCCGGCGGTGTCTGGAACTCGACCCGGTTTTCAGCCTTTTCATGAGCTTGCGGCGGATTTTCCGGGCGTTCGCCAGTCCCAAGGCGGGCCAGTTCACCCCTCGTCCTGAGGAGCGTCGCCTTAGGCGACGCGTCTCGAAGGACCTCTTCGTGGGCCGAACGTCCTTCGAGACGCCTGCTTCGCAGGCTCCTCAGGACGAGGGCGGTGTGAAGGCGCCCACCATGGGAGTTACGAGCGTTCGCAACTCTCAAGCGACAGGCTCCCACGGACGTCATCGAGAGCGTGAGCGAAGCGATCCGGAGCCCCCAGCTTGAACGTTCCGGGCGCGCCGCGCGGCTGGCCCGAGTTCGGAAAGGATAGTTTATCATCCAGATTCGCGCGCATTTTCCAATGCGCCCATGGCGGCGTCGGCATCGGTCCTCTCGTCCTTGGCAAAAAGTCCGACCTTTCCCATTCTCAGAATATCATATCGTCGTATCCTGTTAAAGATAAATCGATAAGACTCTGTAAGACATTGAAAAGCCGAGCGTTCGCCGGTCCTCGCGACGCCGCCAACCCACGCCGAAATGTCCTGGAGAGTTCGTTCGGCCCCTTCCAGCGCGACGAAGGACGAGAATCAACGCGAAGACTACGATCAAATAACAGGGAGGATTTTCGTCAGGAACAGGGAGGGTTTCCTGCCGATCAGGGATAGTTTTCGTAGCCAGCAGGGACGGTTGTTTTCGGGTCGTTCCGGGCCAGGCGCGTTCGCCTACGCGGGGTCGACGTATGTCCTGCGATAGCGGGCGCCGAGGCCCGTCAGCACGTTGTAGCCGATCGTGCCGCTCCGTGCCGCGAAGTCGTCGAGGGACATATTGGGGCCGAACAACTCAGCGCGCGTTCCCGGGCGCACGGCGTCTTCGGGCAGGTCGGTGACGTCGGCGATGATCAGGTCCATTGAGACGCGGCCGACGAGGGGGCAGCGGCGCCCGGCGATCATTGCGTCGGCGCCGGCGCGCGCGTCCGTTCCGCCCGCCCCGCGCGGCAGGCCGTCGGCGTAGCCGGCGAGCAGCGTCGCGAGGCGCGTGCGCCGCTTCGCCATCCATTGCGCGTTGTAGCCGCAGGTCTCGCCCGCCTCTGCCCGGCGCGTCTGCTGCACGGCGACGGTCAGGGTCACGACCGCGCGCATCGGATTCGGACGCCCCGGCGTCGGGTTGCCGCCGTAGAGCGCATAGCCCGGGCGGACGAGGTCGTAGAGGGGGCTGTCGGCTCCGCCGGCGTCCTTGCGAGCAAGCGCGGTGGGCGTCTCGAAGGACGCTTCGGTGGGACGCTCCGCCGTCCTTCGAGACGCGCCTTCGGCGCTCCTCAGGACGAGGTCCGTGGGGGGATGAGCCAGGAAAATGCCGGACGAATTGGCGAGCGAGCAGCGCAGCTTCGGGAACGCCGCCCGCGCCGCCTCGAAGCCGGCGATCTGGCCGGCGTTGAGCGGGTCGCCTTCGATCTCCGACGAGACGAAGTGGCTCATCAGAAGGTCCGCCCACTGGGCGCCGTGCGTCTCCACGGCGGCGGCGAGCGCCGCGAGCGAGCCGAAGCCGAGGCGGCGCATGCCGGTGTCGAGATGCAGCGCCGCGGGCGCTGGCGCGTCCCTGCCCGCCGCAAAGGCCGCCCAGCGGGCGACCTCCTCCTCGCTTCCGAGCGCCGGCTTCAGGCGAAAAGCGGCGTAGTCGGCCGGGTCGGCGCCCGCCTCGAGGCCGTTGAGAACATAGATCTCCGCTTCCGGCAGCAGGCGGCGCGCGGCAAGAGCCTCGGAGAGATGCGCGACGAAGAAGGTCCGCGCGCCGGCCGCGAAGAGCGCGGGGGCCGCCCGGTCGAGCCCGGTCCCGTAGGCGTTCGCCTTGACGACGGCGGCGCATTCCGCGGGCGCGGCGAGGGCGGCCAGCGTCCGCCAGTTCGCGGCGAGCGCGTCGAGGTCGATGGTCAGATGTCCAGGCGCGTCGCCCGGCGGGCCGCTTGTCATGGGATGAGCTTCTCCAGCGCCGCGACCGTCGGCGCACCGAAGCCCGCGTGCGCTTCGACATAGGCGCGCGTGTAGCCGAGGCGCCCGAAGAGCCGCTCGTTTTCCGGCAGGGCGAGGCGAACGCGAAGGCGGGTGCGTCTCAGGCCGAGCGTCCTCGCCGCGGCTTCGCCAGCCGCGATCAGCCGTGCGCCAAAGCCCCGCCCGCGCCATTCGGGCAGGACGCAGACGCGCCCGATCACGAGCACGCCGCCGTCGGCCTGCCAGAGCGCGACCGCCACGAGGCGCCCGTCGGCGACGACGCATGCGCCGCCGCCCGCGGCGATCTTCGCGGCGACGATCTCCGCGGTTTCGCGCAGGGCCGAGGACGGAGGTTCGGTCGCGCGCGGTTGCGCCGCGAAGGCGGCGCGGATGAGGTCCGCGACCGCCGCCGAGTCGGCGATCGTGAGCGGAAGCAATGGAAAGTCCGCTTGCGCGGAACCCTCGTCGTCCAAAATCGAGGAGGAAAGGCCCATGATCCGGCCCTACACCCCGACAGCCGAGGTCGGCAAGGTCGGCGCGCAAGGGACGGCGCCCCCTTCATATCCTCGCCGGAGGAGCGAACGGAGCCGGCGTCGCGAAGGGCGCCCTGGGGGCGCCGCCTCCTGGCCCCCGCATGACAGAAGTTTCACGCCGAATTCACGGGAACATGGTGCGGCGCGCCTCGCTTTCGCCGCGGTCGCTGGCAATGACCGCGAGCGCGCGGTATTCGCGCGGGCGGAGGCGCCTTTTCATGGTCTCAACGATTTCGCGACGGGTGGCCCTGAAGGCGGCGGGGGCCGGCGCGCTCGTCGCCTGTCTGCCCCGGCCGCTTGCCGCGCTCGCGGCCGACGACGAGGGCGTCGAGACGCACGGACTGTCGTCGTTCGGCGATCTCGCGCTGCCGCCCGACTTCCCGCATTTCGCCTATGTCAATCCGGACGCGCCGACGGGCGGCCTCCTGTCGCTGCAGATCACCGGCACGAGCGGCAACCAGAACTTCGACACGTTCGACACGCTGAACATCTATAGCTGGAAGGGCAACGGCGCGGCCGGCATGAGCGCCACCTACGACACGCTGATGACCGCGAACGGCGACGAGCCCGATTCGGTCTATGGCCTCATCGCCCAATCGGTCCGGGTCTCGCCCGACAAGCTCGACTACCGCTTCCGGCTCAGGCCCGAGGCGAAATTCTTCGACGGCTCGCGCGTAACCGCGGCCGACGTCGCCTTCTCGCTCAACGTGCTGAAGGACAAGGGCCATCCGATCTACGCCCAGCTCTTGCGGGAGGTCGAATCCGCGACGCCCGAGGGCGACGACGTGGTTCATGTGCGCTTCGTCAAGGATCGCAGCCGCGACGCGCATCTCATTGTCGTCGGGATGCCGGTCTTCTCGTCCGCCTGGTGGAAGGACCGCGACTTCGCCGCCCCGACGCTCGAGGCGCCGATGGGTTCGGGCGCCTACAAGGTCAAGACCTTCGAGCAGGGCCGCTACATCGAATATGAGCGCCACCCCGATTATTGGGGCGCAAAACTGCCGGTGAACCTCGGCCAGAACAATTTCGACCGGCTGCGGTTCGAATATTATCGCGAGCGCCAGGTGGCGTTCGAGGCGTTCAAGGCCGGCGCGATCAATTACCACGAGGAGTACACCTCGCGCTTCTGGGCGACCTCCTACGATTTCCCCGCCGTCAAGGACGGGCGGGTGAAGAAGGAGACGCTGCACGACGGGGCGCCGTCGCGGACGCAAGGGTGGTACCTCAACACGCGCCGCGAGCAATTCAAGGATCCTCGGGTGCGCGAGGCGATCGGCCTCTGCTTCGACTTCGAATGGACGAACAAGAACATCATGTACTCGTCGTTCAAGCGGGTCGTCTCGTTCTTCCCGAATACGCCGATGGAGGCGAAGGGGCCGCCCGGACCCGACGAGCTCAAGCTGCTCGAGCCGTTTCGCGACAAGCTCATGCCGGCCGTGTTCGGCGAGCCCTATACGCCGCCCGAGAGCGACGGCTCCGGCTTCGACCGCAAGCAGCTCAAGGCCGCGTACGATCTTCTCTTGTCGGCGGGCTGCAAGCGCGACGGCTCGACGATGCTCCTGCCAAGCGGCAAGCCGCTGACGATCGAGTTCCTCGATTCGTCGGCCGCCCTCCAGCCGCACACCATGCCCTTCATCCAGAACCTCGGCCGGCTCGGCATTGAGGCGAACCTTCGCATCGTCGACGCGGCGCAATTGAAGAGCCGCACGGAGGCGTTCGATTTCGATGTCGTCGCGACCGCGAACGGCGGCTCGTCCACTCCGGGCGCCGAACTCAAGGTGGCGTTCACTTCCGAGGCGGCGGCGCGGCCGGGCTCGCGCAATCTCGCCGGCGTCTCCGATCCCGTCGTCGATGCCCTCGTCGCGACCGTCTCGGACGCGAAGTCGCGCGAGGAATTGAACATCGCCTGCCGGGCGCTGGATCGCGTGCTCAGGGCGGGCCATTATTGGGTGCCGATGTTCGATCGCGACACGGCCTGGGTCGCCTATTGGGACGCCTTCTCGCGGCCCGAACGCCAGCCGGCGCTCGGCACCGGCGCGCCCGGCACCTGGTGGTGGGACGAGGGGAAGGCGAAGACGATCGGGCTGTGAGGGGGTGGCGAATGGCGAATGGCGAATGGCGAATTGTCGCCGGCGATCGGCTTGCAGTCGCCGACCGATCCCTATTCGCTACTCCCCATTCGCAACTCGCCTGATTCCCGATGCTCGCCTATGTGATCCGCCGCCTCCTCCTCATGATCCCGACGATCTTCGGCATCATGGCTGTCTCCTTCGCGATCGTGCAGTTCGTGCCGGGCGGGCCAGTCGAACGCGCGATCGCCCAGCTCCAGGGCGGCGACCAGAGCTCGACCGCGGGTTTTGGCGGCGGCGGTCAGGTCGGCGCCGGCGGGTCGCAGGGGATGGGCGACATCGCATCGCGCTATCGCGGCTCGCAAGGGCTCGATCCCAAGTTCATCAAGGAGCTCGAAAAGCAATACGGCTTCGACAAGCCGGCGTGGGAGCGCTTCTGGATCCTGGTCAAGGACTACACGACCTTCAATTTCGGCCGGAGCTATTATCGCGACACGCCCGTGCTGACGCTGATCCGGGAGAAGCTGCCGGTATCGATCTCGCTGGGCTTATGGATGACCATCATCTCCTACGCCATTTCGATCCCGCTCGGGGTGCGCAAGGCCGTGAAGGACGGCACGCGCTTCGACACGGCGACCTCGGCGATCGTCATCTTCGGCTACGCGATCCCGAACTTCCTGTTCGCGGTGCTCTTGATCGTGCTCTTCTGCGGCGGATCGTTCTGGCAGATCTTTCCGCTGCGCGGGCTCACCTCCGACAATTTCGCCGAGCTCGATTGGCCGCACAAGGTTGTCGATTATTTGTGGCACATCGCGCTGCCGGTGACGGCGCTGGTGCTCGGCTCGTTCGCGACGACGACGCTCCTCACCAAGAACTCGTTCCTCGACGAGATCAAGAAGGCTTATGTGCAGACGGCGCGGATGAAGGGGCTTTCCGAGCGGAGCGTCCTCTACGGCCATGTATTCCGCAACGCCATGCTGATCGTGATCGCCGGCTTCCCGGGCGCCTTCCTCGCTGCCTTCTTCACCGGCTCGCTGCTGATCGAGCAGGTGTTCTCGCTCGACGGACTGGGCTATCTCTCCTACAATTCGCTGATCCAGCGCGATTACCCGGTGGTGCTGGCGAACCTCTACATCTTCGCCCTCCTCGGCCTCGTGGTGAACCTGATCTCCGACCTCACCTACACCTGGATCGATCCGCGCATCGATTTCGAGACGCGCGAGGTCTAGAGGGGTGAACGCGAACCGTCATTGCGAGGAGCGCTCTCTGACTGTGGCCCCTGGATTGCTTCGCGGCGCTTGCAATGACGGGCGGGGGAATCGTCTCCCATGAGCCTCGCCCTCTCGCCGATGAACCGCCGGCGACTCTTGAATTTCCGCCGCAACCGGCGCGGCTTCTGGTCGTTCCTGATCTTCCTCGTTCTCTTCGTGGCGGCGCTCGGGGCCGAATTCATCGCCAACGACCGGCCGCTGATCGCCTCCTACAAGGGCCAGCTCCTCTTTCCCGTCGTCTTCAACTATCCGGACGAGATGTTCGGCGGCTTTTTGGCGGTCACCGACTATCGCGATCCCTCCGTGGCGGACGAGATCAAGGCGCACGGCTGGATGATCTGGCCGCCGATCCGCTTCGCCAATTCGACCACCATCCTCAATCCGCCGACGCCGCTGCCGACGCCGCCGACCTGGATGCTGACCGACGCTCAGTGCCGCACGGCGCTCGCGGGCCAGAAGGTCGCGGACGCCGCGACCGTGCAGCGTCCGTGCTCGAGGCTCGAACCGCTGTGGCTCGGCTCAGATCAGGACGGGCACGACATCGTCGCCCGCCTCATCTACGGCTTCCGCATCTCGGTCCTGTTCGGGCTGATCCTCGCCGGCGTCTCGTCGGTGATCGGCGTCGCGGCCGGGGCGGTGCAGGGCTATTTCGGCGGCCTGCTCGACCTCATGATGCAGCGGGTGATCGAGATCTGGTCGTCGCTGCCGCACCTGTACATCCTGATCATCCTGTCGGCGATCCTCGCGCCGAGCTTCTTCGTGCTGCTCGTGATCCTCTTGCTCTTCTCGTGGGTGAGCCTCGTTCACCTCGTGCGGGCGGAATTCCTGCGCGCCCGAAACTTCGAATATGTCAACGCGGCGCGGGCGCTCGGCCTGACCAACGCCAAGATCATCGTCAAGCATGTGCTTCCGAACGCCATGGTCGCGACGCTGACCTTCCTGCCCTTCATCATCAATTCCTCGATCTCGACCCTGACCTCGCTCGACTTCCTGGGGCTCGGAATGCCGCCCGGCTCGCCGTCGCTCGGCGAGCTTCTCCTCCAGGGCAAGTCGAACCTCTCCGCTCCCTGGATCGGCATTTCGGCCTTCGCCGTGATCGCGCTCCTCCTGTCGCTTCTCATCTTCGTCGGCGAAGCCGTGCGCGACGCCTTCGACCCGCGAAAGACCTTCTCGTGAAGGCGCCGGGCAGCCGCTGCCTCGTCCTGAGGAGCCCGCGAAGCGGGCGTCTCGAAGGACGCATCGCAGCCAGCGAACGTCCTTCGAGGCCGCTTCGCGGCGCCTCAGGACGAGGAAGGCGGGGCGGCCCATGAAGGCCGACCCGCCGCTGATCGACGTCCGCGACCTCTCGATCGCCTTCTCGCACGGATCGGAGCGCAAGACCGTCGTCGAGCGCGTCTCCTTTCGGCTCGAGAAGGGAAAGGCGCTCGCGCTCGTCGGCGAATCGGGCTCGGGCAAGACGGTGACCGCCCAGGCGATCGTCCGACTTCTGCCTGAGCCGGCCGCGAGCTTCCCGACGGGCGAAATTCTCTTCCGCGGCCGCGACGTCCTCTCGATGAGCGAAACGGAACTGCGTGAGATGCGCGGCGGCGCCGTGACCATGGTGTTCCAGGAGCCGATGACCTCGCTCAATCCGCTGCACACGATCGAGCGGCAGATCGGCGAGATGATCGCGCTCCATCAGGGCCGCGCCGCAGCGACGAGAAAGCGCATCGTCGAGTGTCTCGCCGAGGTCGGCATCGTCGATCCTGCCGAGCGCCTCGGCGCCTATCCGCACCAGCTCTCGGGCGGCCAGCGGCAGCGCGTGATGATCGCCATGGCGCTCGCCAACCGGCCCGATCTCCTCATCGCCGACGAGCCGACGACCGCCCTCGACGTCACCGTCCAGGCCCAGATCCTGAAGCTCCTCAAGGATCTGCAGACGAAGCTCGGCATGGCGATGCTGTTCATCACTCACGACCTCAACGTCGTCCGGCGGATCGCCGACGAGGTGATCGTGATGCAGAAAGGCGCGATCGTCGAAGCAGGCCGGACGGCGGAGGTGTTCGCCGACCCGCAGCACCCCTATACGCGCGCCCTTCTCGCCGCCGAGCCCAAGGGCGAAGCGCCGCCGGCCGATCCATCCGCGCGCACGATCGCGAGCGCCGAAAACCTGAAGGTGTGGTTTCCGATCCGGCGCGGGCTCCTGCGTCGCACGGTCGGCCACGTCAAGGCGGTCGACAGCGTGAGCCTTGCGGTGCGCGAGGGCGAGACGGTCGGGGTCGTCGGCGAATCCGGGTCGGGCAAGACGACGCTCGGCCACGCGATGCTGAGACTGATCCGCTCCGAAGGACCGATCGCCTATTGCGGCCGGCGAATCGACCACCTCGGCGTCAGCGAGATGCGGCCGCTCCGGCGCGAGATGCAGATCGTCTTCCAGGACCCGTTCGGCTCGCTCTCGCCTCGCATGTCGGTCGCCGAGATCGTCGAGGAGGGGCTGATCGCGCAGGGGACGACGCTCAACGCCGCCGGGCGGCGGCGCGTGGTCGAAGCGGCGCTCGCCGACACGGGGCTCGACCCGGCGAGCCTCGACCGCTATCCGCACGAATTTTCGGGCGGCCAGAGGCAGCGCATCGCGATCGCCCGCGCCATGGCGCTCGACCCGAAATTCGTCGTGCTCGATGAGCCGACGTCGGCCCTCGACATGTCGATCCAGGCGCAGATCGTCGATCTCCTGCGGGAATTGCAGCGGCGGCGGAAGCTCGCCTATCTCTTCATCTCGCACGACCTGCGCGTGGTCAGGGCGCTTGCCTCCGAGATCGTCGTCATGCGGCGCGGCAGGGTGGTCGAGAGCGGGGAAGCGCGTACGGTATTCGCCGCGCCGCGGGACCCCTATACGCGCGCGCTGTTCGCGGCCGCGTTCGCCAACGAGGCGACGCATCCGGACGTTGTCGGGCAGTAAGGGGATCATTCCACCGAACCTCGTCCCGAGAAGCAACGCCGTGAGCCGACGCTCTCGAACCTCGTCCTGAGGAGCCCGCGAAGCGGGCGTCTCGAAGGACGATCCAGTCCGCGCGAACGGCGCCGCCTCCTGGAGCATCCTTCGAGACGCGAGGCTTCGCCTCGCTCCTCAGGATGAGGGTAGCGTGACCGCGAGGTCGCCTCGCTCCTCAGGATGAGGGTAGCGACCGCGAGGCTTCGCCTCGCTCCTCAGGATGAGGGGGGGGTGAATTTGGGTCGGCGTCCGGGTTAGGATGCGCCCCATGACACGCGCCATTCTTCTCGTTCTCGATTCGGTCGGCTGCGGCGGCGCCGAGGACGCGGCGGCTTACGGCGACGAGGGGTCGGATACGCTCGGCCACATCGCGGAGGCGTGCGCGCTCGGGCTGGGCAATCGACATGGGCTCAGACTAGGGCCGCTGAGCGTCCCGAACCTCGCCGGCCTCGGCCTCGTCCACGCCATGCGCGGCTCTACGGGCCGTGCGCCCCCTGGCTTCGACCTCGCGTTTACGCCGCGCGGCCAGTGGGGCTATGGCGTCGAGACCTCGCGCGGCAAGGATACGCCGTCCGGCCACTGGGAGATCGCCGGGACGCCGGTCACGTTCGACTGGGGCTATTTCCCCGATGCGGTTCCCGCCTTCCCGGCTGCGCTGACGGACGCGCTGATCGCGCGAGCCGGCCTTCCCGGCATTCTCGGAAACACGCGCGCCTCCGGCACCGCGATCATCGAGGAACTCGGCGAGAGCCATGTGCGGACGGGCAAGCCCATCTGCTACACCTCCGCCGATTCGGTGTTCCAGATCGCCGCGCACGAAGAGGCCTTCGGCCTCGAGCGGCTCTACGCCCTCTGCCGCACGGCGCGGATTTTATGCGATCCCCTGAACGTCGGCCGGGTGATCGCCCGGCCGTTCGTGGGCAAGAGCGCGAAGGACTTCGCGCGCACGCCGAACCGCAAGGACTTCGCCGTGCCGCCGCCCGCCGGCAATCTGCTCGAGCGCGCGGCGGAAGCCCGGCGCGCGATCGTGTCGATCGGCAAGGTCGGCGACATCTTCGCCCATCGCAACACGGGAACCGAGATCAAGGGCAAGAGCAACGACGGCAACGTCGATCTTCTCATCGAGGCGCTGAAAGACACGCCCGACGGCGCCCTCATCTTCGTCAACCTCGTCGATTTCGACACCGAATGGGGCCATCGCCGCGACGTTCCGGGCTTCGCCGCCTGCCTCGAGGCGTTCGACCGGCGCCTGCCCGAGATCGAGCGGGCGATGCGCCCGGACGATTATTGCCTGATCACGGCCGACCACGGCAACGACCCGACCTACAAGGGCTTCGACCACACGCGCGAGCACGTGCCGATCGTCGCCTTCGGCGCCGGCGCGCCGGCAGGGCCAATCGGCAGACGCGCGACCTTCGCCGACATCGCGGAGACGATCGCGCAAAAACTCGGCCTGCCGAAGGGCGCATGCGGGACAGCGTGGGCTGCGTGACCTTCGCCCTCGACGCGCGGCTCGAGCGGGATACGCAGGTTGTCGGCGATTTCGCGCTCTGCCGCGTGCTCGTGATGAAAGACGCCCGCTGGCCGTGGCTGATCCTCGTGCCGAGGCGCGAGAGTTTGATCGAACTGAGCGACCTCGACGCGGCCGCCCGGGCGCGTCTCGTCGAGGAGACGGCGCGGGCCGCGGACTGGCTGAAGGCGCATGCGAGCGCCGACAAGATCAACGTCGGCGCGCTCGGCAACGTTGTGCGGCAGTTGCACGTCCATGTCGTCGCCCGCCGCGCCGGCGACCCCGCCTGGCCTGGGCCGGTGTGGGGTTTCGGCGTGGCGGTCCCCTATGGCGAGGCTGACGCGGCGGCGTTCGTAGCGGCGGTGCGAAAGGGGCTCGGGCTATAGGCGCGGAACCTTGTCGACGCGGTCGCCGACCGCGTCGCCGCGATCAACGATCGCGGCTACAAGGGAGCTCTTCACCGCTGCCGCGTGTCCCAGTCGGGGGCTACGAAATAGGGCGCGTTGGAGGCGGGCAAGGGGGCGCGGCCCATGATCATGTCGGCCGCCTTCTCGGCCAGCATGATGGTCGGCGCGTTGAGGTTTCCGTTGGTGATCGAGGGCATGATCGAGGCGTCGACCACGCGCAAGGCCTCGACCCCGATCACCCGCGTCTCAGGGTCGACCACGGCGGCGGGATCGTCGGCGTTCCCCATCTTGCACGTGCACGACGGGTGGTAGGCGCTCTCGGCCCGCTCCCGCACAAAGGCGTCGATGGCCTCGTCGCTCGTGGCTTCGGCGCCGGGGCTGATCTCGCGTCCACGATAGGGATCGAACGCGCTCTGCGAAAAAATCTCGCGAACGAGCCGCACGCAGGCGCGCATGTCGGCCCAGTCGTCGGGATGGCTCATGTAGTTGAATTGAATCTTCGGCGCCTGCGCCGGGTCGGCGGATGCGAGTTCGTACAAAGCCTCTGCTCTTCGACCGCATCGGGCCGGCATGCGCCTGAAACCCATGCTCCTTCGCCAGCGCCGAACCGTCGTAGGAGACCGCCATCGGCAGAAAGTGGAGCTGAATGTCGGGATAGCGGACGCCGGCGCGCGAGCGGATGAAGCCGCCCGCCTCGAAGTGGTTCGTCGCGCCGAGCCCGCGGCCGCGCGTCAGCCAGTGGAGTCCGACGAGGGCGCGCGAGACGAGGCCGGTTTGGCCGTAGAGCGTGATCGGTTTTTTCGAGGCGACCTGGAAGTAGACCTCGAGATGATCCTGCAAATTCTCGCCGACGCCGCCGCGATCCGCGACGACCTCGATCCCGAGTCTTTGCAGCTCCGCCGCCGGCCCCACGCCAGAGAGCTTCAGGAGCTGCGGCGAGTTGATCGCCCCGCCGCTCAGGATCACCTCGCGCCGCGCCCGCGCCACCTGCTTGCGGTCGCCCTGCATGTAGGCGACGCCGACCGCGCGCCTGCCCTCGAACACGACGCGGGTCGCGAGCGCGCGTGTGACGACGGCGAGGTTTTGTCGCTTCATCGCCGGCCTCAGATAGGCGTTGGCGGTCGAGGCGCGGACGCCGTTCCGGACCGTCATGTCGAACCAGCCGAATCCTTCCTGCCGCTCGCCGTTGAGGTCGGCGCTGACGCCGTATCCGGCCTCGCGGCCCGCCGCGACGAACGCCTCGTAGAGGGGATTGTGCCGCGCCCCGTGCGTCGTCGCCAGCGGCCCGTCGCCGCCGCGGTAGGCGTCGGCGCCGCCGCGGAACGACTCGGCGCGGCGGAAATAGGGCAGTACGTCGGCGTAAGCCCAGCCGCGCGCGCCCTGCTCGACCCAATGCTCGAAATCGAGCGCATTGCCGCGGGCGTAGACGAGGCCGTTGATCGACGACGATCCGCCGAGCACTTTTCCACGCGGGCAATGCAGCCGGCGGTTGTTGAGATGGGCCTCGGGCTCGGTCCAGTAGCCCCAGTCATAGGTCTTCATGTTCATCGGGATCGAGAGCGCCGCCGGCATCTGGACGAGCGGCGAGCGGTCGGAGCCGCCGTTCTCCAGCACCAGCACGGTGTGCCGCTCGTCCTCGCTCAGCCGGCTCGCGAGCACGCAGCCGGCCGAGCCCGCCCCCACGATGACGAAGTCGTATGTGTCCCCGCTCATGGCCGTTCGTTTGCTATGGCGGAAGCCGGCGCGGCAAGCGCAAAGGTGGCGACGGGCTCCCGAAGCCTCGCCGACAATTCCACATGTGACCATAGTTGACTTGGCTGCGTGGGACTGTAAGCCGGCAAACGAACAAGGAGCAGGGGCGATGACCGGTGAAGGCGAACGCGGCTTTCCGCCGATCCGGCTGGCGGACGGGTCGGAAAGCGACGATCCCGCCGAGGCGCGCAAGCGTCTCCTGAAGCAGCTTGTCGACCGGCTCGACGAGCGCCATGAGTTCCGCAAGGGCCAGTTCGTGGTCTGGAAGGCCGGGCTCAAGAACAAGGTGAAGCCTGACTACGGCGAGCCGGCGATCGTCGCCGCCGTGTATCCGACGCCCATCTATGACGGGACGGATCTCAGCGCCGGCAGCCCCTATTTCCAGGAGCCGCTGTCGCTCGTCATCGCCTTCTACCATGAAGACGACCTGGTCGAATTCCGGGTGGACGGCCGGCGGTTTGAACCGATGGAGGCGTAGGACGGGGTCGCTGAACCTGCCGGGCGGGGCGGCGACCGCCTACAGTCCCGCGTGGCGACTGAGCTCAGTCAGCTCCTCCGGCGTCTGCGAGGCGGCGAAATTGCCAATGCGGCGGGCCGGAAGGCGGAACCGGATTTTCCGCACGTCCTCGATCCGCTCCAGCGGCCCAAACGCCGCCTCGACGGCGTCTCGGCGATACAACATGACGCATGGACAACGTTCTCCATCTCATCGATGGTGATACTCTCAGCCGAGGCGGCGCGTTCGCGTGCTTTAGGGCGAGGACGGAGAGGGTTGGGAAAATGCGCAAGGGCGGCTGCCTGAAGAGGAATTAAAGATGCAATTCCAGTCAAATCCATTTCTTGACGCTATTGATTTCTACGTGGCGGCGCAGGAACTGAGCAAATTCGCATTGCGACAACTTAAAAAGAGCGGTGACCTTCTCGGTGTTTGTCTTGACCCGTTTGTCCTGTCCGTGCCGACCAACCGCCAACTTAAGGAACTGAATGAAAACGCTTTGAGTGATTGGCTTGCTTGGACACTGGAACTCGCGCTCGCGCAGTCAACTCAACCGATTGCTTTATGCGTCGCTCTATTTGAGTCACGTATCCAAATTGGGGACAACCCCGGAGGAGCACACCGAGCGGTGATTACACGCGAGGAGTGGGTAGCGGGAGGCGCACCTGGCCAATCGGGCCGCACGGACATACTAATCGAGTTTCCAGATGCGAAAAAGGCGTGGCTCATCGAGTCCAAGGTATCTGATGCCGAACACGCTGATCTTACTCCGCTGGTTAACTATAGAAACTCAATAATACAAAAACTAGGGTATAGAGATGTTGAGGCTATTCTTATAGTCATGGGCCACAATGATCAATACTACGACAATTTTTGGGCGCTCTCTTGGGAGAAGCTTTGTGTAAACATACGACGATGGATAATCTCTAATCCCAATGGAAGTCTCGATCAGGCTTTAATGTTGTTATTTTGTGCTATTGTGGAGCAGTTTTTGCTAAGAATATCGAAAGGGAGCATGAGGCAGGTCGAGTACCTAACTCAAATTATCGGAGAGGCGTAATGACCGTTGAGAATGACTTCTTTCTGACTGGGATAAAGCACTACAGTCAAGCTTTGTTCGCTGTCGAAAGATTTGATCGTAATGATTGTAGATCAGGTATTTGCCGTAGTTTCAGAATCTTTAAAGAGTGAGATCAGTAATGCAATTAGCGGAGAAGCTTTCGTCTCGGAGAGACGATATAAAAAATCACCGGAGTTCGAGGAAATTAATGAGTTAGACCCCAACACTATGTGGGCTTGGGTAGCAATTGAGTACAGAACGAAAAAGATCTACACTTACGTTGGCGTTCACATAGAAGGTGGGGTGCCTTATATTGTTGTAGCGTTTGCTGGAATCGATCGGAAGCTACGGGAAAAGCTCATGCAGACACTGCGAAAGGCTAACTTGAACCCGAATTGGGACGGTTATGAAGTCATTGTCAGGGATAAATTCGATCGAAGCGACCTGCCGGACGTTTTTGACCATAAGCTTCTTACCCTTTTGAAGACTACTGTCGCTGCCATTCAGAAACAAGATCCATTTGGGTGCAGAAAAAGCATAGACGTCAATGAGTCCGTACTTTGAATTCCGTGATTTTTCCTGGGAACGTGCAATGACCGCTTTGATCAGCCACCGCCTCGGTTAGGCTTCTGTTTTCCGGCAACTCTCGGAAGCCGGAAGTCCCTATCAGATCGGATCGGGACCGCGCGAGATGGCGGCGACGCCGGTGCGCGACACTTCGACCAGGCCCAGGGGGCGCATGAGGTCGACGAAGTCGTCGATCTTCTGCGGCGCGCCGGTCAGTTCGAAGATGAAGCTTTCGACGGTCGCGTCGATCACCTTGGCGCGGAAGGCTTCCGCGAGATTCATCGCCTCGACCCGGTT
Source organism: uncultured Alphaproteobacteria bacterium (assembly GCA_963829505.1). Lineage (GTDB taxonomy): Bacteria > Pseudomonadota > Alphaproteobacteria > Rhizobiales > Beijerinckiaceae > Roseiarcus. The sequence goes on along the minus strand of CAWHIL010000001.1, from coordinate 1,737,960 downwards.
CTCGCCCCTGCCCCGCACCTTGATCATGGCGAGTTCGCGCTCAATCGCCCGCACCGTCGAGGTCAAGTCCTTGACGCTGTGAATTGGGACCAGGCGCTCGAGCTGATGACGGATCTGCTCGATCGTCTCGGGCGTGCCCGAAGTGACGATGGTCATGCGCGAGAGATGGCGCTCGTGCGCCACCTCGGCGACCGTGAGAACTCTCGATATTGTAGCCGCGGCCGGAAAAGAGGCCGACGACGCGCGCCAGGACGCCGGGCTCGTTGTCGACGAGCACCGAGAGCGTATGCGTCTCGACCTGCGAGCGCGCGGGCGCGGCGGAATAGGGGGAAAGCGGCGCGGTCTGGTGTCTCGACATGTCATTGCCTCCAATTCTGCATCCGTCCTTGCGAGCGTAAGCGAATCTACCGCAAGCGCGGCGGCTGGATTGCTTCGTCCCCCCGGGCTCGGACCCGGGGGTCGCTCCTCGCAATGACGGTCCATGAAAATCTCGATCTCCCGCTTCAGGCGGCGGCGGCGTTCGGCGCCGCCGCCACCCAGCTTTGGAAGAGAGCGAAATCGATGTTGCCGCCCGAGAGCACGAGGCCGACCTTTCGGCCGGCGAGGCGCGCCCGCTCCTTCAGCGCCGCAGCGAGCGGCGCCGCGCCCGCGCCTTCGGCGAGATTGTGCGTGTCGGTCCAATAGGCTCGGACCGCTGCGGCGATCTCGTCGTCCGTGACGGTCACGACGCGCGCGGCGCCCTTGAGGATGATCGCGAGCGCCTCCGCGTCGGGGACACGCGTCGCCATGCCGTCGGCGAGCGTGTCGGCGACGTTGATCGAGATCGGCCGGCCGGCGGCGAAGGAGAGCGCGTAGGTCGGCGCGCCGGCGGCCTGGACGCCGACGATCTCGGTCTTCAGACCCAGCGCGTCGCGCGCGGCGATGCAGCCGCAAATCCCCGAGCCCTGGCCGATCGGGACGTAAAGCACGTCGAGGTCGGGATGCGCGTCGAGAAGCTCGAGCCCGTAAGTCGCGACGCCACGCACGAGGTCGTGGTGGAATGAGGGGACCATGTGCAGGTCGCGCTCGGCCGCAAGCCGCGCCGCCTCCTCGCGCGAGGCCTGAAAGTCCGTCCCGCTTTCGATGAGGTCGGCGCCCAGCGCCCGCATCGCGGCGTTCTTCTCGCGCGAATTGCCGGTCGGCGCGACGATGGTGACGGTCAGGCCCGCGCGCCGGCCGGCGAAGGCGAGGCTCTGGCCGTGGTTGCCCCGCGTCGCGGAGACGATACCCCCGACGTGCGGTTCCCGGCGACGGAGGGCGTCGCAAAAGGTCAGGCCGCCACGCACCTTGAAGGCGCCGGTCGGGAGATGGTTCTCGTGCTTGACGACGACGTCCGTTCCGAGCCGCGCGGCGATCAGCGGCCAGGCGATGGCGGGCGTCGGCGCGAGCGTCCTCAGCACGAGGTCGTGCGCGTCGCGGAGGTCGTCGAGGGTGAACATGAGAGTGGCCTGCAAAGCTGGTTATGACCGCCCCTTCTCCCTCGGGGAGAAGGTGGCGCGAAGGGCCGGATGAGGGGTCGAAGCGCCAAGCTTCGACGATTGGCGCACCGAACCCTCGCCCCTGACCCCTCTCCCGGAGGGAGAGGGGAAACTCAGACGAGCATCTTGCCTTTCTCGTCGATGACGTTGCCGAGCTCGATTCCGGCGTCGTCCTCGAGCTCGGCCAGGATCATCTCGTTGTGCGCCTTGCCCGACGGGATCATCGGGAAGCAGTTCTCCTTCTGATCGACGACGCAGTCGAAGATCACCGCCTTCGGCGTATCGATCATCTCCTTGATCGCCGCATCGAGGTTGGCGGGGTCGTCGCAACGGATCCCGTGCGCGCCAAAAGCCTCGGCGAGCTTGACGAAGTCGGGCAGCGAATCGGTGTAGCTCTCCGAATAGCGTCCGCCGTGCAGAAGCTCCTGCCACTGCCGCACCATCCCCATATACTGGTTGTTGAGGATGAAGATCTTGACCGGCAGGCGGTACTGGATCGCCGTCGACATTTCCTGGATGTTCATGAGGATCGAGGCCTCGCCGGCGATGTCGACGACGAGCGACTTTGGATGGGCGAGCTGGGCGCCGATCGCCGCCGGCAGGCCGTAGCCCATGGTGCCCAAGCCCCCCGAGGTCATCCAGCGGTTCGGCTCCTCGAAGCGGAAGTGCTGCGCCGCCCACATCTGATGCTGGCCGACCTCGGTGCTGATGTAGAGGTCGCGGCCCCTGGTCAGCGCGTAGAGGCGCTGAATCGCGTGCTGCGGCTTGATCACCTTGTCCGAGTTGCGGAAGCCGAACGAGTTGCGCGCCCGCCAGCCGTCGATCGTCGCCCACCATTTCGAAAGCGCGCCGGCGTCCGCCTGATGGCCGTTGCGCCACAGGCGCACCATGTCCTCGAGGACATGCGCGCAGTCGCCGATGATCGGCAAGTCGACCTTGACGTTCTTGTTGATCGACGACGGGTCGATGTCGATGTGGATCTTCCGCGACTTCGGCGCGAAGGCGTCGATGCGGCCGGTGATGCGGTCGTCGAAGCGGGCGCCGACGCAGATCATGAGATCGCAGTCGTGCATGGCGTTGTTGGCTTCGAACGAGCCGTGCATGCCGAGCATCCCGAGCCACTGCTTGTCCGAGGCCGGATAGGCGCCGAGCCCCATGAGCGTCGAGGTGATCGGAAAGCCGGTTGCGCGGACGAGCTCGCGCAGGAGGGTCGCGGCGTGCGGCCCCGAGTTGATGACGCCGCCGCCCGTGTAGAAGATCGGCCGCTTGGCTTCCGCCAGCATCTGGACCGCGGCCTTGACCCGCTCCACGTCCCCTTTGAGCTGCGGGTGATAGGTCTTGTGCTGGATGTTGCGCTGGAACGTGTAGGTTCCGCTGGCGAACTGCACGTCCTTCGGGATGTCGACGACGACCGGGCCGGGGCGGCCGGAGGAGGCGATGTAGAAGGCCTCGTGCAGGATGCGCGGCAGGTCCTCGATGCGCCGCACGAGGTAATTGTGCTTGGTGCAGTTGCGGGTGATGCCGGTCGTGTCGCATTCCTGGAAGGCGTCCGAGCCGATGAGATGGGTCGGCACCTGACCGGTGATGCAGACGAGCGGGATGGAATCCATGAGCGCGTCGGTGAGGCCGGTGATGGCGTTGGTCGCGCCCGGGCCCGAGGTCACGAGCATGACGCCGACCTTGCCGGACGAGCGCGCATAACCTTCGGCGGCGTGCGCGGCGCCCCCCTCCTGGCGGACGAGGATGTGGCGCACCTTGTCCTGGTTGAAGATCGCGTCGTAGATCGGCAGCACCGCGCCGCCCGGATAGCCGAAGACGACCTCGACGCCCTGGTCCTTGAACGCCTCGACCACCATCTCGGCCCCGGTCATGTGCTTGGCCATCGGTCCTCTTCCTCTTCGCTGTCGTCTTCGTCTGGCGGGGTCTTCGAACCCCTGAAAGCAACAAAAAAGGCCCTCGAAGGGGCCTTTGGCATGCGCCGGTTGACGGAAACAGGTCCTAAGCCTGTCCGCACTCCAGCGCTGAAACTACGATAAGGATCGCCACGGTTTTCGCCCTTCCTCAAGAGCCGCCACCTCTAGGCGACGGCGCCGGCGCCGTCAAGGGGTCTCCGCTATGTCAAGCCCGACCCGCGACACTTCGCACGCCCCCGCCCGGTATTCGGTTGTGCCGCTGATCGGATCGCGCAATGTCGGATCGACGGTCAAATTGTAGTTCGATCCCTTCGGGCTGAACGGATCGTAGGCCGGCGCGTTTGCCTCGGGCGCGGCCTGCCACCAGCCGTGCTCGCCGACCACCACGCGCTCGTCGATGTCGGCGTTGAGAAGCGCGCGCGCCTTCATGGCGCCTGTTCGCGTCTCGACGCTGACCCAGTCTCCGGCCGAAATGCCACGGAGCGCCGCGGCCTTCGGATGCAGCATGACCTCCGGGTCCATGGCGCGGCGGCGAAGCGAGGGCAGGGCGCGGAACTGCGTCTGGAGGAAGAGCGTCGACTTGGCGCAGGTGAGGACGAGCGGATAGCGGCCTCCCTCAGGCGCCGCGGGCGGCGCGACGTCTGGCGTCGGCGCATAGCCGCCGGCCTGAAGCGTCTCCGACCAGAACTCGACCTTGCGCGAGGGCGTCGGGAAGCCGCGCGCGACGCCGTTGGCGTCGGTCTCGGCGTGCTTTGCGTACTGCGCCGTGAGCGGAACGCGGACACCGGACGGCGACGCGCGCAGCGCCTCGAGGGTGAGGCCGCTCGCGGCGAGTTGATGGCGATAGGCCGCTTCGACGTCGCCGTTCCAGAAATGCTCGCCAAGGCCCAGCCGGACGGCGAGGTCGAACAGGATGTCGATATCGGGCCGCGCCTCGCCGGGCGGCGGAACGACGGCGCGCCTGAGCTGTACAAGCTCCTGGGCGTCGGCGCTGACCTCGAAACCGAAGCGCAGCGCCTCGCGCTCGAAGCAGGAGGCGACCGGCAGCACGATATCGGCGAGTTCGGCGGTCGGGTTCATGAAGAGGTCGGCGTGAACGTAGAAATCGAGCGCCGCCAGCGCCTGGCGTCCGCGCGCCGGGTCGGCGAAGGCAAGAAGCAGGTTCGAGCCGAAGCCGACGAGCCCGCGCATCGGGTACGGGTCGCCCTCCAGCACCGCGCGATAGAAGTCGCCCGAGGCGACGCTGTTCCATTTCGCAGGGCCAAGCGGGCGCGTCTCGACCCCGATCGCCGGCGCGAGACGCTTGGCCGCCGGCAGATCCTCGCCGGTGACCGCGGCGCTCGGAACGGCGGGGAGGAGGACGTTGCCGCCTTTTTGGTCGAAGGAGCCGGTCAGCGCATAGAGAAGCGCGATCGCGCGCGCAGTCTCGGTCGTGTTGGCGTGATGCTCGTGCCCGCTCCAGGCGTAGTAGGAGACGGAGCGCGACGCCCCCATGAGCCGCGCGGCGACCTCGACCTCCTCCGGGCGGACCCAGCAAAGCTCGGCCACGCGCTCCGGCGTAAAGCCAGCGCAAAGCTCGGAATAATGGGCGAAGACCGGGCGGCAGGAGACCGTCCCTCGCGCCGTCGCGACCAGAACCTCACCGTCGAGGGCGAGGCGCTCGACGGGCGCGCCATAGCGGCCGGTGGCCGGATCGTAGGCGACGGGCGCGCCCGCCGCCTCGTCCCAGGCGACAAGATCCCCGGCGTTTCCGCCTGAGGCGAGATCGGCGGCGCGCAACAGGCGCCCGTCGTCCGAGCGGACGAGATGAGGCGCGTTGGTCCAGGTCCGCACGAAGTCGCGGTCGAACCAGCCGCGGCTGATCAGGACATGGGCGAGACCGAGCGCCAGCGCCCCGTCGGAGCCCGGCCGCACTCGCAGCCAGACGTCCGCCTTGCCGGCGAGGCCAACATGGCGCGGATCGACGACGATCAGCTTCATGCCGCGCTTCATGGCGGCGATCGTCGCGGTGGCGTGGGTGAGGCGCGTGTAGGACGGGTTATAGCCCCAGAGGATCAGGCAGCCGCTGTTTTCGATGTCGGCCATGGCGCCGCCGGCGCTGCCGGTCGCGACGCTCGCGTGGCCGAAGGCGTAGCGCGTGGCAAACGCCCGGCTCCAGCCGCACATGTCGAGCGACCAGACGAGGTTCGGCGTACCGAAGGCGTTCATCAGGCGCCGTTGGAAGGGGGCGGATTCGCCGATCGCCGTCGTCGATGGCGACGACTGGCTGAAGGCGACGCTCTCGGGGCCATACGCCGCAGCGAGCCGCTTCATCGCCGCCGCGGTCTCGTCGAGCGCCTCGTCCCACGAGATTTCCTTCCACCCTGGGTCAGCCGCGCCCTTCGGCCGGGTGCGGCGCAAGGGCTTCGTCAGCCGCTCGCGGCTATAGACCAGTTCCGGAGCGGCACGTCCCTTGGCGCACAAAGCCTGGCCGGTCGGATGGGAGGGATCGGGATCGAGCCGCGTGAAGCGGCCGTCCTCGACGGTTGCGATCGCGCCGCAGCGGGCGATGCACAGGCCGCAGAAGCCGTGGACTTTCGTCGCCGCCGTTGCGGTCATGGGCTCCTCCTTCGAGCCTTCGCCCGGCCCCTCGCCCCGCTCCTTCATAGCGGCCGCTGCGAACATGCGCCATCGGCGCGCAAAGCAGGGGGACAAGCGCGCGGCGTCCCGGAGCGAAGCTTGCGCCCCCTCCGCGCTTGCCTGTATCGCTGAGCGCATGGAGATCGCTTCCGGGAAGCTGGGTTTACGGGCGTGAGCGACGCGCCGAAACCCGTCGCCGTCATCATGGGCAGCCAGTCCGACTGGTCGGTCATGCGCCGCGCCGCCGAGACGCTTTCGACCCTCGGCGTCGGCTACGACGCGCGCATTGTCTCGGCGCATCGGACGCCCGAGCGGCTCGCATCCTTCGCCAGGGGCGCCAAGGCGGCGGGCTTCAAGGTGATCGTCGCAGGCGCCGGGGGAGCGGCGCATCTGCCGGGCATGACGGCGGCCTTCACGACGTTGCCGGTCTTCGGCGTGCCGGTTCCGACCAAGGCGCTCGGCGGCCAGGACAGCCTCTATTCGATCGTGCAGATGCCGGCGGGCGTGCCGGTCGGAACGCTCGCCATCGGCGAAGCCGGCGCGATCAACGCGGCCCTCCTCGCCGCGGCCGTCCTCGCGCTCTCGGACGAGGCGTTGGCGGGGCGCCTCGAAGCCTGGCGTGCAGCGCGCACGGCCGCCGTCGCCGAACGGCCCGAGGACGCGCCGCCCGTCGAGGGACCGGCATGATCCTTGCGCCCGGGGCGACGATCGGCATTCTGGGATCGGGCCAGCTCGGGCGGATGCTGGCGATCGCGGCGCTGAAGCTCGGGCTTCGCACCCATATCTACGCCCCCGAGGCCGAGGCGCCCGCTTACGACGCTTCCGCCGCCCATACCGTCGCCCCGTTCGACGACGAGGAGGCGCTGACGCTCTTTGCGCGCTCGGTCGACGTCGTGACCTACGAATTCGAGAACGTGCCGGTCGCCACCGTCGATTTCCTCGGCCGCCACGTTCCGGTGCGGCCCGGCGCGCGGGCGCTCGCGCTGACCCAGGACCGTCTCACCGAAAAGAACTTTCTGCGCGAGGTGGGTCTAACCACCGCGCCCTACGTTGCGGTCGACGACGCGGGGGCGCTGGCGCGCGCCGTCGCCGAACTCGGCCGCCCTTCGATCCTCAAGACGCGGCGCCTCGGCTACGATGGCAAGGGCCAGTCGCTGATCCGCGAGGGCTCGAACGTCTCGGCCGTGCATCGCGCGCTCGGGGCCCAGCCGATGATTCTCGAAGGCTTCGTCGCCTTCGAACGCGAGGTCTCGGTGGTTGCGGCGCGCAGCCTCGAAGGCGACATCGCCGCCTTCGACCTCTGCGAGAACGAGCATGAGCGCCACATCCTCGCCCGGACGCGAGCGCCCGCGCGGGTGGCCCATGAGACGGCGTTCGAGGCGCGACGGATCGCAACGACGGTGCTCGAGGCGCTCGACCATGTCGGCGTGCTGGCGGTCGAGCTTTTCGTCACCCGCGACCGGCAGGGCCGCGAAGGGCTCGTCGTCAACGAGATCGCGCCGCGCGTCCACAATTCCGGCCACTGGACGCTTGACGGGGCGCAGACCTCGCAGTTCGAGCAGCACATCCGCGCCATCGCCGGCTGGCCGCTCGGCGCGCCGACCCGGAGGGGCCGGGCGGAAATGCATAATCTCATCGGCGAGGACGCCGAGGAATGGCGCGACATCCTCGCCCAGCCCGACCTCTGCCTGCATCTCTACGGCAAGCTCGAGATCCGCGAAGGCCGCAAGATGGGCCATGTGACGCGGGTGTTTCCGGAGACAGCGAAGGAGGGGTGAGGTCGAGGCCGGCGCACCCTAGATTTATACAATTGATTTATAGTTGTGTTTACATTGATACCCTGCCTAGTCTCGCACGTTGCGTGACGGCCATCACGAACAACAGCAAAGATTGGCGCTAGTTGTTTCGATGCGCGCAGCCCGCTGGCGGGCGCGACATCCGGTTGGCGGGAGAACGGCGCATTGTCGCCGCCTTGGGAAGTTCAAACATTTGTTTCGCCTCCTCGGGAGGGTTTCATGGTTGACTTCGTTGCCTGGCACAACATCGATTCATCCACTCTGCAGACCAATTTCGACACCTATTACGCGCAGGGCTATCGCTTCGTCTCGTTGTCGATCTATGGCCTCGCGTCGCCCTACCCGCCTGGTCAGACGCCGCTGTTCGCCGGGGTGATGATCCGGCGGCCGAAGGCAATTCCGCAATATGTGCGGTGGGGGCTCGACGCCGCCGACTATCAGGCGGCGTTCGACAGCTACGCCGGCCTTGGCTACGGACAGAGCATCATCTCGGCGGCCGGGAACGCGGATCAGCCCCTGTTCGCCGGCGTGTGGGAGCCGATGTCGCCGATCCCCCTGACGCGAATTCGGGCTGACTGCGGGCGATCTCGCGAACCTGTATCAGGCCGCCCGCTTCGACAGCTCGGGCAATCTGCTCTCGTTGACGACAATGCCGCTCTCCCTCGGCGTCTACGGCTCCTCCGCCAACCGGCGTTACGCCGTGGTCATGCCGGCCAACACCGCGTCGACGGGATGGAACGGCGACGGAACCGACGAATTGAGCGCCGCCTACCAGACGAGGTTCGATGTGCAGAATTCGATCGGCTGCCGGCCGTATCTGGTGGCGCCGACCGAAGACGGGACCTACGCGTCGGTGTTCCGCGACGATCAGATCGGCCCGTGGCAGGCCCGGCACGGCCTCACGCCAGCGCAATACCAGGATGTCTTCAACACGCTTGTCCCCGAGGGGTATTTCCCCATCGAGGTCCAGGGCGGCGGGGCAGGCGGCGGGGTCCGGCTGGCGGCCGTCTTCACCAAGACCGAAGCCATCACGCCACGGACGTCGACGGTCACGGGATCTCCGGCCTCCGTCGCGAGCGACCCGTTCGACGCGGCGATGCGAGGGTTCATGACGACCTACGGCGTGCGGCAGGCGGCCCTCGCGCTCGTGAACGGGGCCCGGCTGGTGCTCGCCCGCGCCTATACTTATGCCGAGCCCGGATACCCGATCGCCGAACCCACGAACGCATTCCGACAGGAGAGCTGCAGCAAGACCCTCGTCTCGATCCTGATCCATCAGCTCATTCACGAAGGCAAGCTCAAGCTGTCCGATACCCTTGAATCCATTCTCGACCTGAAGGCGCCAGGCGGCGGCGCCCCGGCCGATCCCCGTTTCTCCAAGATCACGGTGGCCCAGCTCCTCGACCAGAACTCCGGTCTGACGACAAACGGCGCCGACGCCACTGTCGTCGCGGCCTTTCCCGGCGCGAAGCTCCCCATTACCGTCGGTCAACTCGGCTCATGGCTCGCGGGGCAGCCCCTCATCGCCGCGCCGGGAACTCCTGCGGCTTGGGCGTACAACAACAACGGCTACATCATGCTCGGCCAGATCGCGGCGACGCTGCGCGGCTCATCCTTCATTGGCGCGGTCGAGAACCACATCGCCGCCCCCTTAAGCCTCAAGACCGTTCGGCTCGCCGTCGCGCCGTTGAGCAGCCAGCCAGCCGATGAGGCCCGCTACACCGACATCACCATGCCGGTCGTGAACAGCGTCGTCGACGCCGATCAGCGGCTCGTGCCGTCCGGATACGGCGACGCGAATTTCGCCGTCAGCACCGGGGGCGGGGGAATATCGGCGTCCGTCGTCGACATGGCCTGCGTCCTCGCGGCGCTGAACGTCACCGCGTCAAGCAATCCGCTACTCGCTCCGAGCGAGATCCAGGCCATGTTCAAAGCCGCGGCGGCCGGAGACCGCGCCCATGGATGGGAACTCGTGCACGCGGACCGATGGCGGCTGGCAGGCGCAGAAAGGCGGATCCTGGGTCGACGCCCAGAGCTGCGTGTCCGTCTGGCCCGACGGGATGAGCATGTCGGTCGCCTGGGCTCATGCGATCGTCGACCGCGACTGGTATCCGTGGTTCCCGCAAGTCCGCACGGCGTTCATGAACCAGAACTGGGGCGCGACGGACCTCTTCCCGGCGTTCGGCGTCCCTTCGCTGGTTTAGCAGGGCTTGCGCGGAGCGCGGCCGAGCGCGGGCGATCTCCCGCCGGCCTGCGGGCCGGCGACGGGCGCGTTCTTGACATCGGCGTTGGCCGCTCCTTATAGGACCGCTTCGTTTCGGTCGGCGTTTTTGCCCGGCCGGCGGCCAAATGCGGCGGGATAGCTCAGTCGGTTAGAGCGGCGGAATCATAATCCGTAGGTCCCCGGTTCGAGTCCGGGTCCCGCTACCAGTTATCGAGCAAGCCCCGAGCGATTGCCGCAAATCTGAGCTTGCGCAACTTCGCGTTGCGTCATAGGCGAGAAAAACGTTTTCCATTACGTCCCGAAGGCGGGCGGCCCCATGAAGCTCATTCTCGCGATCGTCAAACCGTTCAAGCTGGAAGAAGTGCGCGCGGCGCTCGACAAGATCGCCGTGAAAGGCATGACGGTCAGCGAGGCCAACGGCTACGGCCGGCAGAAAGGCCACACCGAGATCTACCGCGGCTCTGAATATACCGCCGCCTTCATGCCGAAGGTGCGTCTCGAACTCGCGGTCGCCGACCACGAGGTCGACCGCGTCATCGAGGCGATCCGCGCCGCCGCGCGAACCGGCCAGATCGGCGACGGCAAGATTTTCGTCCTGCCGATGGAGCGGGCCTTGCGCGTCAGGACCGGCGAGACCGGCGACGAGGCCCTCTGAGCCTCGGCGGCGGCGGGACGCGCTTGCCGCCGGGCTATTTTTTGTGCATCACAGGGCGAGCGTTGGGCAACCCCGTGTCGGCTCGGGATCGGAGCCCCTGGCGACGTCCAGCGCCTTTTTCAGACTTCGCGGGCGCCTCTGCATGAAACTCGTCACAGCCGTCATCAAGCCGTTCAAGCTCGAGGAGGTGCGCGACGCGCTCGATGGGATCGGCGTCCACGGCATGACCGCGACTGAAGTTCAGGGCTACGGCCGGCAGAAGGGCCACACCGAGATCTATCGCGGCGCCGAATACGACGTGAAGTTTCTGCCGAAGGTCCGGATCGAGGTCGCGGTTGCCGACGCGCGCGTCGACGACGTGGTCGAGACCATCGAGCGGACCGCGCGCACCGGAGTGACCGGCGACGGCAAGATCTTCGTCATGCCGCTCGAGCGGGCGCTGAGAATCCGCACCGGGGAAACGGACGACGACGCGCTTTGACGAGAAGGAACGCCGTCATCGCCGCTCCTGCCCGCAAACCCGCACGTTCCGAGCTTCCGGCGGGCGACGCTTCCGGCTTCGCGGTCTATGTGCATTGGCCGTTCTGCCTGTCGAAGTGCCCGTATTGCGACTTCAACAGCCATGTCCGCGAGCGGGCGATCGACGAGGCCCGTTATGTCGCCGCCTTCCGCGCCGAGATCGCCCATCGCGCGGCGCTGACGCCCGGACGGACGGTCGGCTCGATCTTCTTCGGCGGCGGCACCCCGTCGCTCATGGCGCCGGCGACGGTCGCTGGCGTCCTCGAAGCGATCGCGGCGCATTGGGGGATCGCGCGCGACGCCGAAATCACGCTCGAGGCGAACCCGACCAGCGTCGAGGCCGGGCGCTTTCGCGGCTACCGGGCGGCTGGCGTGAACCGGCTTTCGGTCGGCGTCCAGGCGCTCGCCGACGCCGATCTCGCCGCGCTCGGTCGTCGGCATAGCGTCGAGGAGGCGCTCGCCGCCGTCCGGCTCGCGGCCTCGCTCTTTCCCCGCTACACGTTCGATCTTATCTACGGCCGCTCCGGGCAGACCGAGGCCGCGTGGCGGAGCGAACTCGCCCGGGCGCTTCCCCTCGCCGGCGACCACCTTTCGCTCTACCAGTTGACCGTCGAGCCGGACACGGCCTTCGCCCGACTGCACGACGCGGGCAAGCTCCCCCTTCCCGACGAGGACTTGAGCCTCGCCCTCTTTCACGCGACTCGCGAGATGACGGCGCAGCGTGGGCTTCCGGCCTACGAAGTGTCGAACTACGCCCGCCCCGGCGGCGAGAGCCGTCACAATCTCGTCTATTGGCGCTATGGCGAATATGCGGGCGTCGGCCCCGGCGCGCACGGCCGGCTTGTGACGGAGGCCGGCCGGCTGGCGCACGCCTGCGAGCGAGCGCCGGAGGCGTGGCTCGCCCGGGTCGAGGCGCTGGGCCACGGCCTTGTCGAGAGCGCGGCGCTGACCCCTGACGAGCAGGGCGACGAGTTCCTGGTGATGGGCCTGCGCCTCGCGGAGGGGGTGGATCCCGGCCGCTACGAGGCCTTGAGCGGGCGCGCGCTCGACAGCGGCCGGGTACGGGCGCTGATCGCGGACGGCTTCGTCGAGATCGCCCCCGACGGGCGGATCCGGGTCACGCCGGCCGGGGCGCCGCTCCTCGACGCCGTCGTAGCGGAAGTTGCGGCCTGACCGCCAAGCGGCGCGGCCGGAAGCGCGCGACGGGCATGGCTTGAATTCTTCGTCCCGCAATTGACTAACGCCGCGATCTGACCCATTTCTAGCCGCGTCCGCAGGGCGCTGCTCTGATCGGAACCATGAAGTGCGTCCGAAGTGGCGCAGAGAACCATAGGAGAGTGGCCATTCGTCGTCCCATGAAGGCAACCGCGGCGCCGGAGAAAGGCGGCCCCCGCACCAATCGCGACATTCGCGCAGTCCAGGTCCAACTCATCGACGCGGAAGGCAAGAATCACGGCGTCGTCAACCTCGCCGACGCGCAGCGCCAGGCCGAGGAGAGCGGACTCGATCTGGTGGAGATCGTTCCCAACGCGACCCCGCCGGTCTGCAAGATCCTCGATTTCGGAAAGTACCGCTTCCTCGAGCAGAAGAAGTCGGCCGAGGCGCGCAAGCGCCAGAAGATCGTCGAGATCAAGGAAATCAAGCTCAGGCCCGGCATCGACGATCACGACTATGACGTGAAGATGCGCTCGGTCAGGCGGTTCTTCGAGGAAGGCGACAAGGTCAAGGTGACGCTGCGCTTCCGCGGCCGCGAGATGGCCCACCAGGACATCGGCTTCAAACTCCTGCAGCGGGTGAAAAGCGAGACCGCGCCGATCGCCAAGGTCGAGGCGGAGCCGGCGATGGAAGGCCGCCAGATGGTCATGGTTCTCGCGCCCAAATAGCTCAAATCAAGCATTGTTGAACGTCCCGGCCGCGATTTGCGGCATATACTGACAGTGCGGCGGGGCTTTCCGCCGCCTCGGGAGGGTTCGTATTGACGACAGCGCCGACCTATGCCGACCGGGCGCCCGCACGGGCCAAGGCCGACGAGACGGCGGTCGGCGTCATCGCCGCGCTTAGCGCCTCGCACATGCTCAACGACACCATGCAGTCGCTGGCGCCGGCGCTCTATCCCGTGTTCCGCGACAAGTTCGCGCTGACCTTCTTCGAGATCGGGGCGATCACGCTCGTCTTTCAGATCACCGCCTCGTTCCTCCAGCCGCTGATCGGCATGGCGCTCGACCGGCGCCCGATAACCGGCGTCCTGCCGGCCGGAATGGGCTTCACGCTCGTCGGCCTCGCCCTGCTCGCCTTCGCCAATTCCTATGCGATGATCCTGATCTCGGTTGCGGTCGTGGGCATCGGCAGTGCGGTCTTCCACCCGGAGGCCTCGCGCGTCGCCCGCTTCGCGTCGGGCGGACGGCACGGTTTCGCACAGAGCCTCTTTCAGGTCGGCGGAAATTTCGGACAGTCGCTCGGGCCGTTGCTCGCGGCCTTCGTCGTCGTCCCGTTCGGCCAGCATTCGGTGGCGGCGTTCACCCTGCTGGCGCTGGCCGCCGTCGGGCTCCTGACCGGCGTCACGCGATGGTACGCGGCGCGCCGGGCGCAATGGGCCAAGGCGATGGCGCTCGCTGGTCCGACCCACCCGCGCAAACTCGTCCTCAGAACGCTCGCCGTGCTGATCGTGATGCTGTTCTCGAAGGTGCTCTATCTCTCGAGCCTCAACAGCTATTACACCTTCTATCTGATCGAGACGTTCAGCGTGTCGATCCAGGGCGCGCAGGTGCTCTTGTTCGTCTTTCTCGCGGCCGTCGCCGCGGGTACGTTCCTCGGCGGGCCGCTGGTCGACCGTTTCGGCCCGAAGCTCGTCATCTGGGGCTCGATCCTCGGCGTGCTGCCGTTCACGCTTCTCCTGCCTCATCTCGGGCTCATCGGCACGATCGTCGACACGATCGCGATCGGCCTCGTCCTGTCTTCCGCCTTCTCGGCGATGGTGGTCTATGCGCAGGAACTGACGCCCGGCAACGTCGGCGCGGTGGCTGGCCTCTTCTTCGGCCTCTCCTTCGGGCTCGGCGGCGTCGGGGCGGCGCTGCTCGGCATCCTCGCCGACCGGACGAGCCTCGCCTTCGTCTACCAGGTCTGCGCCTTCCTGCCGGCGATCGGCCTTCTCGGCGGCTTCCTGCCCGAGCCCCGGCCGACTGAGGGCGCCGCGGCGCCGGCCGAATAAGGCGCCGAAACCCGGGCGCGTTTTGCGCTTTTTCAAGGGGTTACAGCGGAATTTCCGGGCGGTTGTAACTGCCAAGGTGGGGCCGATCCAAACACTGACCTCGTCCTGAGGAGCCTGCGAAGCAGGCGTCTCGAAGGACGTTCCAGATTCCGTCAACGTGTCCACTGGAGCGTCCTTCGAGACGCGTCGCCTGCGGCGCCGCTCCTCAGGACGAGGCCGTGGCTGTGGTGCTTGGCAGTTACAGGCGGTTCGGGGGCCCCTTCGACTTGAACGGGACATCGCTCGCGGCCCATGCCCTTGGGCCTTGCCATAGGCGAACGCATCGCTGTCGATTTGCGAGTTCTCATTCCTCCGCCTATATTCGGTTATTCATAAACAACATATCAATTATTTCTCTTTTGTCATTAAATTGTCTCCCGCGAAGATGCTCCCCTCGACCGCGTGTATCCCTTGGGAGTGGGCGGCGGCGACCCGTCTGACGCCCCATTGACGCCATATTCCAAGCGTCATGAGAATGAATATTCATTCTCACGAGTTTCCGCATGTCGCTCGCCGCTCCCCAACCATCCACCCGGCGCGCCGCTGACGAAGGCCGGCGCAAGCGGATCATCGAGGCCGCCGAGCGCGCCTTCGTCCGCCACGGGTTTCATGCCGCCACCATGCAGCATGTCGCGGAAGAGGCGGACATGAGCGCCGGCAATCTTTACCGATACTTTCCCTCCAAGGAAGCCATCGTCGAGCAGCTCTGCTCCCTCGAGCAGGAAAGCCGGGGCCAGTCGTTCGCCGAGCTTCTCGCCTCCGAACGGGACATCTCCCAGGCGATCTTCATTGGCGTCCGCGACCACGTTATCGCCAAGCCGCCGGAAAAGGCGCGCATGATCATCGAGATCTGGGCGGAGGCCGGCCGCAATGGGCGCGTCGCCGAGATGACCCGCAGTCTGGACTCCGGCGTGCTCGCGATGCTCGAGCATGTGATCGACCGCGCCAAGGCCACCGGCGTCGCGGCGCCGAGCCTCGATTCGCGCTTCGCGGCGCGGCTCTTCTTCACCTTCGTCACCGGCCTCTTCAAGCGGATCGCGACCGAGCCCTCGTTCGACCGCGCCGCCGAAACCGCCATGGCATACGGGATGCTGAAGGCCCTGCTCGCCGGAAAGATCGCTCCCGAGGGGGAGGTCTCGCGATGATCCGTTTTCTTGCGCCTCTCCTCGGCCTCGTCGCCCTCGTCGGGCTGGCGCTCGGCTACACGGCCTATGAGCCCTGCTCCGCTCCGGCGCAGAAGGCCCGCGCCCTCGGCCTGCCGGTCGGCGGAACGTCCTGCCCGTCCGTCGTCGCCTCCGCGTCGGCCGCCGACGCGCCTGTCGCCCCGCAGCCCCCGGTCGTGACGGTGGCGCCCGCCGAGCGGCGCGCCTTCGTCGAGCGGATCTTCGTCTCGGGTACGCTCATCCCGCGCGACGAGGCCCAGGTCGCGGCGCGCATCGACGGGCTCACCATCGTCGAACTCGACGCGGAAGACGGCGACTGGGTCAAGGCCGGCCAGGTGCTCGCCCGCCTCGACAGGAGCCAGCTCGACGCGCTCGTCGTCGGCAACGACGCGGCGATCAAGCGCGCCGACGCTGCGATCGCGCAGGCCAAAACGGTCATCGCCCAGGGCGAGGCTCAGGCCCAGCAGGCCGCGAGCGACTTCGACCGGGCTCAGAGGCTTGCGCCCGGCGTCATGTCGGCCTCGACCATCGAGCAGCGGCAGACCGCGATGAAGACGGCCGCGGCTCAGCTCGCCTCCGCCAACAGCGCGCTCAGCGTCGCCGAAGCCGACCGCGCCGCGCGCAACGCCGAACGGCAGGAACTCGAGGTCAGGATCGGCCGGACAGAGGTCAAGGCGCCCGTCTCGGGGCTCGTCAGCCGGCGCGCGGCGCGGCTCGGCGCGACGGCGTCGAGCGCCGGCGAGCCGCTCTTCCGCATCATCGTCGACGGCGCGGTCGACCTCGAGGCCGACGCGCCCGAACAGTCGCTGACCCGCTTCGCCGTCGGCATGCCGGCCGAAATCCGCCTGCCGGGCGTCGCCGATCCGGTCGCCGGCAAGGTGCGCCTCATCTCGCAGGAGGTCGACAAGGCGAGCCGGACCGGAAAGGTCAGGATCGCGCTCGCCGACGTGGCCCACGCCCATATCGGAGCGTTCGCTTCCGCCGAGGTCGAGCTTGTCCGGCGGGAGGGGATCGGCGCGCCGGCTTCCGCCCTGAAGCGCGAGGGGGACGCGGCGCGGCTCTCGGTCGTGCGCGATGGGCTGATCGAGGAGCGCGCCGTCACGCCGGGCGTCGTCGACGGCGACGAGGTCGAGATCAGGGACGGGCTCGCCGAGGGCGACGTCGTGGTCGCCAAGGCCGCGGCCTTCCTGCGCCCCGGCGATCGCGTGCGGGCCATTCCGGCGACGACCCCCGCGGCCGGAGGCTAGGACCGATGCGGCTCAACGTCTCGGCCTGGTCGATCCGCCGGCCCATTCCGGCGGCAGTCGGCTTCATCGTGCTGACGCTGCTTGGGATCGTCAGTTTCCGCTCGATGCCGATCACCCGTTTCCCCAACATCGACATCCCGATCGTGCAGGTGCTGATCACCCAGTCGGGCGCGGCGCCGAGCGAGCTCGAATTGCAGGTCACCAAGAAGGTCGAGGACGCGGTTTCGAGCATCAACGGCGTCTGGCACATCATCTCGCAGGCGACCGACGGCTCGTCGTCGACGATCATCCAGTTCAACGTCGGCTCCGTCGACATCGACCGCGCGCTGAACGACGTCAAGGACCAGATCGCCAAGATCCGCACCGACCTGCCGCGCACGATCGACGAGCCGGTCATCAGCCGCATCGACATCGAAGGCCTGCCGATCGTCACCTACGCCGCCTCCGCCCCCGGCATGTCGACCGAGCAGCTTTCCTGGTTCATCGACGACACGGTGGCGCGCGACCTGCAAAGCATCCACGGCGTCGGCGAAGTCAAGCGCTTCGGCGGCGTCGACCGCGAGATCCGCGTGTCGTTGAACCCGGAAAAGCTGCTTGCGCTCGGCGTCACGGCGGCGGCTGTCAACGAGCAGGTCCGGGCCGACAACGTCGACCTCGGCGGCGGCCGCGGCGAGGTCTCGGGTCAGGAGCAGGCGATCCGCACCCTCGCCGGCGCCAGAACCGTCGCCGATCTCGCGGCGCTGCCGATCGCGCTGCCGGGCGGACGCAAGGTCCGGCTCGACGAACTCGGAACAATCATCGACGGCGCCGCCGAGCCGCGCACCTTCACCCGTCTCTTCGACCAGCCGATCGTCGCCTTCGGCGTCACCCGCGCCAAGGGCGCGAGCGACGTGACGGTCGACCAGAAGATCGCCGAGCGGCTGGCCAAGGTCCAGGCCGACCATCCCGAGGTGACGTTCTCCAAGGTCGACACGCAGGTCGACAACGAACTCGGCAATTATCGCTCGACGATGGAGACGCTGATCGAAGGGGCGGCGCTCGCCGTCGTCGTGGTCTTCATCTTCCTGCGCGACATGAGGGCGACGATCGTGACGGCGCTGGCGCTGCCGCTCTCGGTCATCCCGACCTTCTGGGCGATGGACGCGCTCGGCTTCTCGCTGAACCTCGTGACGCTCTTGGCGATCACGCTCGTCACCGGCATCCTGGTCGACGACGCCATCGTCGAGATCGAGAACATCGTCCGCCACATGCGCATGGGCAAGTCCGCCTTCCGCGCTTCGCTCGAGGCGGCCGACGAGATCGGGCTTGCGGTCATCGCGATCTCGCTTTCGATCGCGGCGATCTTTGCGCCGGTGAGTTTCATGGGCGGGATCGCCGGCCAGTACTTCCGCCAGTTCGGGCTGACGGTCGCGATCGCCGTGCTTTTCTCGCTCCTCGTGGCGCGATTCGTCACGCCCGTCGTCGCCGCCTATTTCCTGCGCGCCCCGCGCGACCACACTCAGGAAGACGGGGTGGTCATGCAGGGCTACACGCGGCTCGTCCGCGCGTCCGTCCGGCATCGCTGGATCACGATGGTCGTGGGCGCGATGATCTTCGCGGCGTCCCTTCTCTCGACCAAGCTCCTGCCGTCCGGCTTCATCCCGGCCGACGACGTCGGCCGCGTGCTGCTCGCGGTCGAGCTGCCGCCAGGCTCGCGGCTCGACGACACCGACCGGGTCTCGCGCACGATCTCCGACAAGCTCCGGGCCATGCCCGAGGTGCGCTCCGCGATCGTCTATGGCGGCCAGATCCTCGGCGGTGGCGCGGAGCCGCGCAAGGCGACGGTCGTCATCAACTTCGTCCACAAGTCGGAGCGCGAGGCGACGCAGAAGGAGATGCAGACGCGGATCGGCGCCATGCTCGCCGATCAGCCCGACATCCGCTTCTGGTTCCTCAAGGACAATGGCCAGCGCGATCTGACCCTCATCATCGCGGGGCCGGACATCGACGTCATCAACACCACCGCCAACCAGATCGCGAGCGAGATGCGCTCGATCCCGATCATCGAGACGCCGATGTCGACCGCCGAACTCGAGCGGCCCGAACTCAGGATCGAGCCGAAGCGCCAGGTCGCGGCCGATCTCGGCGTCTCGACGGAGGCGCTGGCGCAGACGATCCGCGTCGCGACGCTCGGCGACATCGACGCCAATCTCGCCAAGTTCGACGCCGGCGACCGCCTTGTGCCGATCCGCGTGGAGCTCGACGAAGACGCGCGCTCGCGGGTCGGCCTGCTTCAGGCCCTTCGCGTGCCGACGGTCAGCGGCGGCTCGACGCCGCTCTCCGTCGTCGCCGACGTGTCGATCGGCCACGGGCCGACCGCGATCAACCGCTATGACCGCACCCGGCGCGTGACAGTCGAAGCCGATCTTCGCGGCGAGACGGCGCTCGGCCAGGCGGTCGAGGCGGTCCGGGCGTTGCCGACGGCGAAGAATCTGCCGCCCGGCGTCGAGATCCGCGAGACCGGCGACGTCGAAGTGATGAGCGAAGTGTTCGCCTCCTTCGCCTCCGCCATGGCCGCCGGACTGATGATGGTCTTCGGCCTTCTCGTCCTCCTGTTCGGCAGCTTCCTGCAGCCGATCACCATTCTCATCTCGCTGCCGCTGTCGATCGGCGGCTCGATCCTGGCGCTGCTCATCACCCACAAGGCGATGTCGATGCCGGTCGTGATCGGCATCCTGATGCTCATGGGCATCGTGACCAAGAACGCGATCATGCTGGTCGATTTCGCCATCGAGGAGATCGGCCGCGGCACGCCGCGGCTCGAGGCCCTGGTTGAAGCCGGGCGGAAGCGCGCCCGGCCGATCGTGATGACCACCATCGCCATGGCGGCCGGCATGTTCCCCTCGGCGCTGGGCCTCGGCGACGGCGGCGGCTTCCGCTCGCCGATGGCGATCGCCGTGATCGGCGGCCTGATCATGTCGACGCTGCTGTCGCTCGTCTTCGTGCCCGCGGTGTTCACCGTGGTCGATGACATCGGCCGCATTTCGTGGCGCCTGTTCAGCCGCCTCTTCGGCCTGGCCGACGAGGAGGAGGAGCTTGCGGTCGAGCGCCCGAAACCGCTTCATCCTCACGCGGCAGGCCCCGGGCCGGCCGCCGACGCCCTGGCGCCAGCCGAGTGAGCGGCAGGCCAAGCCCCCGCGCCGCCGTCGGACTCGTCCTCGACGGCGGCCGCGGGCGGCGGTTGGGCGGCCTCGACAAGGAACTCGTCGCGCTCGGCGGGCGGCCGATGATCGCTTACGCGATCGAAAAGCTCCGTCCGCAGGTCGGGCTTGTGGCGATCAGCGCCGCCGGCGATCCGGCGCGCTTCGCAACCTTCGGCCTCGCGGTCGTCGCCGACGATCCGCCGGGCTTCATGGGTCCGCTCGCTGGCGTGCTTGCGGGGCTCGAATATGCGAAGCGCGCCGCGCCTGAGGCGACGCATGTCGCGTCGCTGCCGTGCGACGCGCCGTTTGCGCCCGAGGATTTCGTCGCCCGCCTTCTCGCCGCGCTCGGGCCGAACGCCGAGATCGCGGTCGCCGCGTCCGGCGGGCGGCGCCATCACGCCGCCGCACTCTGGCCGGTCACGCTTGCCGGTGATTTACGCCGGGCGCTGGTCGAGGAGGGCGTCCGCAGAATTGCGGACTTCGCGGACGGGCGGCCGACGGCCGTCGTCGAATGGCCGACCGACGCGATCGACCCCTTCGCCAACGTCAACACGCCCGAGGACCTGCGCCGCGCTGAGGCGAGGCTTGCTCGAGGGTAGAACTCAATGAGCCTCGGAGATGGCGACTGCCGCGGGCAGAAAGTTGGCCTTCTCCATCAGCGCAAAGCATTGACCGCTTTCCCGCCCTCCGAAGCACGCATTCCCCGGCCGAACCGGCCCGCTGGGCGGAAGCCGACCCAGCGGCGGTGGAGTTTGCTGGAGGATTGTCGGCAGGGCCAAAGTGCGCTAAAACGCTCATAAAATCTTAGTCGATTGCCTTCGATAGACTTGAATGCGGAACCGATTTCAATGCAAATTGTATATCTTGAGGCAAGCTCGACTATTGACGATGATGTAAAGAAAGCGGTAGGCCTTGTATTTAAGGCTATGTTGTTAATGTTTGTAGTTGACATTGTCGCTGGTATATTAATTTTGTATTTGTTTTCTGAGCAGTTTTTGTCGACCGATATGTGCAATGTAGATAGTCCGAATTGGTGGATTTCCCTGTGGCCGCCAAACATCGCCTACATTCGTGCCTTGCTTCCTCGATTTTACGCTGACGACGTCTGTGTAATGCTCTGCACACTATCCGCTTCTTTTATTGTTTGTGTGATCTCAATTATACCTGTCATATTCATAATTCTTTTTGCTGGCCCAACACTCCCGACGTTTCATGCACACCGAATGGCTCTTGCAAGCACATTCGGATTAGCCGTGGGAATCGCTGTCCTTCACATGGGAATTTCTCCATGGCATACGCTCCGCGGACCAAGTATATATCATTCAATCGAGTCCAACTCAGAGAGTATCATCTTTATGATGGCGAGTTCGTTCTTTATGTTTGCATTTCTTATCTTTGCGCTGCGCGCGCTTGTCGGGCACATCAGCATCAGATTCTAAACGACTTTACATTGATGACATTGCGGGGTGTACGAGATCGGCTGAGTCGCCGACCTTCGACCGGCGACGCTCGTGAGCCCTGCTAAGTGCGAACTGTCGGGTTCGTTGCGATGTGCAGGAACCTCCGGTTCTGGCGTCCTACGCCGCCTCGCGCCCCGACGCGGCGTGTCGGAGCGCCTCCCACCAGCTTTCGATCGCTTCGCGCGTCGGCGTCAGCCTGACGTCCAGCCCGCCGGCGAAGGCGTCCCACGCGGAGAGATGGCGCGCCGGCACGCAGACGATGAGCGGCACGCCCTCGGCGACCGCCCGGCCGATCTCGGCGATCATGCCGCCGCCCTCGGCCTCGAGGCGCCCGAAGCGGTTGGCGACCAGAAGGTCCGGCCCGCTCTCGCGCGCGATGTCGAGCAATTTCGCCGCGGCCGCGATCGCCGCGGGATCGACGCGGCAGCCGGTCGCGTCGCGTCCAAGATCCTCCATGATCGGCAGCGTCTCGCCCGTCACGAGGTCGCGCACCTGCGCGTCGTGCGCGTCGCAGGTCCCGACGTTCGCATGCTCCTGCACGAGACCGGCAATCAGAACGCCGCGCCGGGCGGCGGACTCGAGGAAGGCGATGAGCGGCGGATCGGGCTCCTCGTCGCGGTCGAAGACGATCGCCGCGAGGCTCGGCGCCACAGAGACTCGGCGCCACAGCACTTGGCGCCGCGAGGCCTGCCGCCGGATTGCGGTCCCCGTCGTCTGTCGCGTTCCTCGCCTTATGGGTCATCGCATCGTTTCCGGGTTCGTTGCATACAGGATGCGGGCGACCGGGGAAATTACGGGGACCGGGAGATGTTTCCGTTCGCGCCGCTGGCGAACGGGCGGAGCCGTCTGACACGGCCGGCGGCACGGCCCAGGGAGAGCCGGGACGATGGACGACGCCAACGATCGAAGCGGACTCGAGATCATCACGGCGGGCGAGCCGTCGGAGCGGCCGCCCCTCCTCTTCGTCCATGGCGCCTTCTGCGGCGCGTGGACCTGGTCCGAGCACTTCCTGCCATTCTTTGCCGAGCGCGGCTGGCGTTCGGTCGCCGTCTCGCTTCGCGGGCACGGCCGAAGCGCGGGGCGCAGGCGTCTCGACACGTTCGGCGTCGCCGATTACGTCGCCGATGTCGCAGAGGCTGCGGCGGGGCTCGAGCGTCCGCCGGTCGTCGTCGGCCATTCGATGGGCGGTCTCGTCGCGGAGCGCTTCGCGATGGCGCACGCGGTTGCCGGCCTCGTCCTGCTCGCGCCGGCGTCGCCCATGGGCCTCGGCCCGTCGTTCCTGCGCATGTCCCTCATGCGCCCCGATCTTCTGAGCGCCCTCTCGCGGGTGCAGTCGGCCGGCGCGGACGAGGCGGCCTTCGAGGCGATCCGCCGCGGGCTTTTTTCCCCCGCGCTGCCCGCCGAACAGGCGCTCGCCTATCTGCCGCTTTTCCAGCGGGAGTCGCTGCGCGCCAATATGGAGCTTCTCGCGCCGCAATGGCCGTGGCTCATGGCCCGCCCGAACCTGCCCGTGCTGGTCGCGGGCGGCGCGGACGATTGCTTCGTGTCGCGCAACGAACTCGAACTGACGGCGATGATCTGGGGCGCGGATCGTGAGGTCCTCGACGGCGTGCCCCACGCGCTGATGCTCGACACGACCTGGCGGCTTATCGCCGACGTCGTCGCCGGCTGGCTGGAGAACGCCTTGAACTCGGCGGCGGGCGACGGCAGCGAAGCGATCAGGGAACGTCCTTCCAGACGCCCTCCCGGCTCGAGGCCTGGATCGTCTCGACCAGCGTCTGGATCCGCTCGCCCGCGCGGAAGTTGAACGGCTCCAGCCGGCGCCCGGCGAGCGCGTCGAGGAAGCCTGCGACCTCGATCGCCTTGAGGTCGTTGAAGCCGAGTTGGTGGCCCGCGGCGACGCAGAAGAGGCCATAAGGGGGATGGTCCGGCGACGCCTCGATGCGACGGAAGCCCTGGCGGCCGCGCCGGTCGCCGGTCGAGAAGAAATTGAGTTCGTTGAAGCGCTCCTGGGTGAAGGAAAGCGCGCCCTTCGACCCGTAGACCTCGAAGTCGTGTTGCATCTTGCGTCCGGTGGCGATCCAGTTGCCTTCGATCGAGCCGGTCGCGCCGTTCTCGAAACGCAGGAACGCGCGCCCGATGTCGTCGACCTCGACGCGCCGCCTGCCCCCCTTGCCGTCGGGACGCTCGCCGATCATCGTCGCGCAATCGCCCATGACCTTCACGATCCGCCCCGCCGCCGGGCCCATCAGGAATTCCGCGGTGGCGAGCGCGTGGCTGCCGATGTCGGCGAGCGCCCCGCCGCCGATCGGATCGTGGCGGAAGGTGAAGGGACCGCCGGTGTCGCTCATGTAATCCTCGGCGTGGAGGCCGCGGTAGCCGCGGATTTCTCCCAGTTCGCCCCCGACGATCATCTCGCGCGCCAGGGTCAGCATCGGGTTGCACAGATAGTTGAAGCCGACCTGCGTCTTCACCCCCGCCCTCTCGGCCGCTTCCGCCATTGCGCGCGCGTCGACCGAGAGGGGGGCGAGCGGCTTTTCGCAATAGACATGCTTGCCCGCCGCGATCGCCGACACCGCCATCTCCTTGTGGAATGCGTTCGGCGCGGTGACGTTGACGACGTCGATGTCGGGATCGCTCGCGAGCGCCTGCCAGTCGGCGGTCGAACGCGCGAAGCCGAGAGCGGCTGCGGCCTTCGCGGCGGCCTCGTGCGTGACGTCGGCGAGGGTGTGAAGCTCGAGCTCGTAGGGAAGGTCAAAGACCCGCGCCGCGTTCGTGTAGCCGAAGGCGTGCGCCTTGCCCATGAAGCCGCTGCCGATGAGGCCGATGCGAAGCTTCGGTTTGGTCATGTCGAACGTCCCTCGTTCCCCTGCGGCCGTTGCGTCGGCGCGCGGCGCCCATCAATCCTATTGTTCGGAAACCGATGCAATGGAATATGGACCGCGCAAGGAGGTTCGAGCTCATGAAAGCGAAACTTGGAATAGCGCCCATCGCCTGGTGGAACGACGATCTTGCCGAACTTTCCGACGACGTCAGCCTCGAGGAGTGTCTGAGACAGGCGAGCGTCGCGGGGTTCACCGGCATGGAGACCGGCCGCCGGTTCCCGATGAACATGAACGAGCTCGGCCCCATTCTCGACCGCTACGGAATTTCGGTGTGCGGCGGGTGGTTCTCCGGCCTCTTGCTCGACGGAGACATCGAGCGCGAAAAGGATCGCGTCCGCGAGCAGATGGGCTTCTTCGTCGCGGCAGGAGCGCCCTGCATCGTCTACGGCGAGACGGCGCGGTCGATTCAGGGCGTGCGCTCGGCGCCGCTCGCCGGCAAGCCGAAGCTGACCGAAGACGAGATCAAGGCGTATGGGCGCAGGATGACGGCGTTCGCCGAATGGTGCGCCGATCAGGGAATGCCGATCTCCTATCACCATCACATGGCCGCGGCGATCGAGACGGAGCCGGAGCTCGATCTCCTGATGGCCAATTCGGGCGAGGCGCTCCCGCTCCTGTTCGACGCCGGCCACATGGCCTTCGCCGGCGGGGACGTGCTGCGTGTCATCGACAGGCATCACAAGCGCATCAGCCACGTCCACACGAAGGACGTGCGCCAGGGCGTGATCGACCGGATCGACCGGACTCGCGAAAGCTTCCTCGACGCGGTCGTCAAGGGCGCCTTCACCGTGCCGGGAGACGGCTCGCTCGATTTCGCGGCCATCGTCGGCCGCCTCGCCGCGCATGGCTACGAGGGCTGGTTCGTCGTCGAGGCCGAACAGGATCCGCGCGTCAGTCCGCCGCTCGAGATGGCGAAGAAGGGCCACGCGGAACTGATGCGGGTGATGGCGCTCGCCGGATACGAGGTCGTCTCGTGAGGACTGGGCAGCCGAGGCCATAGAAACGCACGGGCGGCGGCTCGATGAAGGACTTCACCTGGTCGCAAGGCGCCCACGGCGCCGTCGTGGCCGATGGCAAGCGCCTGGAGGCCGCGGCTTTCGGGCCCCCGCCGGACGCTCGGCCGACGATCGTGCTCCTGCACGAGGGGCTCGGTTGCGTCGGCCTGTGGCGCGACTTCCCGAAGCGGCTCGCGAGCGCGACGGGCCTCGGCGTGCTTGCCTTCTCGCGCTCGGGTTACGGGCGGTCGGACCCGATCGCTCCGCCGCGACCGCTCGACTACATGACGCGCGAGGCGCGCGACGTGCTGCCCGCCGTCCTCGACGCGATCGGATTCCGGCAGGGCGTCCTCGCCGGTCACAGCGACGGGGCGTCGATCGCGGCGATCTACGCCGGCCTCGTCGACGACCGACGCGTGAAGGGGCTCGTCCTGATCGCGCCGCACCTCTTCACCGAGGCTCCGGGCCTCGCCGCCATCGCCGAGGCGCGGCGCGCCTACGAGACGGGCGACCTCAAGGCTCGGCTCGCGAAACATCACGCCCATGTCGACGCGGCCTTCCTCGGCTGGAACGGCGCCTGGCTGGACCCGGGCTTCCGGGCCTGGAACATCGAGCAGCACGTCGAACGCTGGCGCGTCCCGGCGCTCGTCATCCAGGGCGTCGACGATCAGTACGGCACGCTGGCCCAGGTCCAAGCCATCGAAAGGTGCGCGCGCATCTCGGTCGAGACCCTGATCCTCGACGCGTGCCGGCACGCGCCGCAGTTCGATCAGCCGGAGCGGACGCTGGAAGCCATTGCGCGGTTCTGCCGGACAGTCCTCAGCGAAAGCGTCTGACGCGGGCGCGCCTACGTCGTGGCATGGTCTACATCAGCCCGACGATCGAGAACGCGTCGCCGCCGTAGCCGGCCTCCGCGGGGATCCTGAGCCCAGGACCGCCGTCGACCATCATCTTCTCAGGCCGGACCGTCACGACGGGCGTCTCCCGGGCCGCGGCGAGGGCGGAAGCCACGTCGCGATAGGCCGAGAGTTTCCACAGGTTCCGATGGGTCGGAAAGAGGAGCTTGAAGCGCTTTCCGTGCTCGGCCAGCGCCTCGGCCGGCGTAATCCAGACCGAGTCGACCGCCTCCGATCCATCGTGGCTCAAAAGCTGGTCGAGCGGCGCGCGGGCGAGAAAAAAGTGAGTGTCGAACCGCTTCGGCACGAAGTCGGGCGCGATCCAGTGCGCGAAGGGCACGAGCGCGTCGAGGGCCGGGACGAGCGCTTCATGTTCCATGAGGTCCGCGAGCGGCGTCTCCCGACCGAGCGCGCTCGCTCGCGCCGCCGGGACGAGCGCATCGTCGCCGTGTCCCCGCATGAGGAGCACGCCGCACTCCTCGAACGCTTCGCGGATCGCCGCGACCTTGAAGCCGTGAAGCGGATCCTCGGGCGCGAGCCTGCGGCCGATCTCGACGTCCGCCCCCTCCATCCGCCCGCCGGGAAAGACGAGAGCGCCGGAGGCGAATTCGATCTGACGATGGCGCACCACCATGAACGTCTCGATGCCCTGAGCGCCGTCGCGCAGGAGAATGATGGTCGAGGCGGGGCGGGCGGCCGCAGGCTCGGTCATGTGCCGGGACGCTCCATCTCGCGAAGCCTGAACCGCTGGATCTTGCCGGTCGCGGTCTTTGGCAGTTCGCTCACGAACGCGATGACGCGCGGATATTTGTAGGGCGCGAGACGGTCCTTCACAAAGGCCTTGAGCTCCGCATCGTCGGTCGTCTCTCCGGGCTTCAGCACGACGAAAGCCTTGGTCTTGGTCAGCCCCTCGCCGTCGGAAACGCCAATCACGGCGGCCTCGAGCACCGCGGGGTGCTGGACGAGCGTCGCCTCGACCTCGAACGGGCTCACATAGATGCCGCTGACCTTCAGCATGTCGTCGGTGCGGCCGGAATAGGTGTAGGAGCCGTCGTCGGGATTGCGGACGTATTTGTCGCCGGCTTTGGTCCAGCCGCCCTGAAAGGTTTCGCGCGTCTTCTCACGATTGCCCCAGTACATGAGGGCCGCGGAGGGTCCGTGGATGTAGAGGTCGCCGGGCTCGCCGTCCGGCGTCGGCGCGCCGCCCTCGCCGCGAAGCTCGATGTCGTAGCCCGGAACCGGCCATCCAGTGGAGCCGTAGCGCACCCGGTCCGGCCGGTTGGAGATGAAGATATGCAGCATCTCGGTCGAGCCGATGCCGTCGACGATGTCGACGCCGAAATGCCGCTTGAAGCGCTCGCCAATCTCGGCCGGAAGCGCCTCGCCCGCCGAGGAAACGAGCCGAAAAGCGACTTCCCCGCGCCGCGGCAGGCCGGGGGACGCGAGCATGCCGGCGAAGCCGCTCGGGCCGCCGTAGAAGACGGTCGGCTTGACGCCGCCGACTTCGCCGCGCCAGCGGCGAAAGACCGCCTCGGGCGTCGGCCGCTCGCCCATGAGCATGACGGTCGCGCCGACCGACAGCGGAAAGGTCAGCGCGTTGCCGAGACCGTAAGCGAAGAAGAGCTTCGCCGCCGAGAAACAGACGTCCTGCTCGCGAAGGTCCAGGATCGCCTTGCCGTAAAGCTCGGCCGTCCAGTAGGGGTTGGCGTGCGAATGGACGGCGCCCTTGGGCCGCCCCGTCGAGCCGGACGAATAGAGCCAGAAAGCGGGATCGTCGGCGTGGGTGCGGGCGGCGCGCACGAGCGGCGCGTGGCTGTCGAGAAAGGCTTCGAATTCGACCTCGCCGAATTCGAGCGGCTGAGCCGGCCGCGAGACGACGACCTTGTGGACCTCATGGTCCGACTTGGTGAGCGCCGCCTTCAGCGCGGGCTTTACGGCGCCGCTGACGATCGCGGCCTGCGCGCGGGCGTGCTCGAGCATGTAGGCGTAATCATCGGCGGTGAGCAGCGTGTTGACGGCGACCGGGACCGCGCCGGCGAAGATCGATCCGAGGAAGGCGACAGGCCAGTCGCAGGAATCGAGCATGAGGATGAGCACCCGCTCCTCGCGCTTGACGCCGGCGTCTCTCAGCGCGGCGGCGAAGCGGCGCACACGCTCGTCGAACGCGCCGTAGGTGAAGCGCCTCTCGTCGTCGACGAAGGCGAGCTTGTCCGGACGCGCGGCGTTGGCGTCCAGAAGATGCCGGGCGAAGTTGAACCCTTCAGGCGGCGCTTCGACGCTCGCGCTCATCCCTTGTTCCCTCCCCGACTGCTTACGCCCGGACTCAGGTGAACCGGATCTTTCCTTCCGGCAACAGGTAAAGCACGAAAGCGCGACCGCCGCTGACGGTCGGCCTGTGGGCGCTGCCGGGCGGGTAGACGACCCATCCGGCCGGCCGTCCGTCGAACAGGGCCTCGCCCGCGACCGGCATGACGCAATCGATTTCGCCGTTCGGATGCACATGATGGGGCCCGGCGATGGTGTCCATGTCGACGACATCGACCGAGAAGCCGGAGAGATCCGGCGCGGGCTTGAAGACCCGTCCGTAGCGGACCCCGTCCGACTTGCGCGCGCAGATCCATCCCGCGGACTCGCCAGCGATGCAATGCGCCTTCAGCGCCGCATAGGTCGCGCTGCCGACCCCATGCTCGCGATTGAGCCACGCCTCGAGATCGCCGTCGAGCGGGCGGCCGGCGAGGCTTTGCGCGAGCGCTGCGATGCTCACGCGCATCGGGTCTGATGCCTGGGTCATGGGTCCCGCGCCTGGGCGCACTTGCCCGCGATAGGGCCAATGCAATATGATGCCTGTTAGATCTGTTATGGGCCTGCCCTTTTCATGTCAAGCACTATAGTGCCATCAGATCCAAGCGGGCTATCCGAGGCCCCCGTGAGCGAGGCGGGCGCGGTCGAACGGCGCGACCCGTTCCTCATCGCGCTCGGGGAGCGGGTGCGCGCGTTACGCGCCCGGCGGGGCATGACGCGAAAGACGCTCGCCCAGGCGACCGACGTCTCCGAGCGCCACCTCGCGAACCTCGAATATGGCGTCGGCAACGCTTCGATCCTCGTCCTTTTGCAGGTGACGAGGGCCCTCCACTGCTCGTTCGCGGAACTCCTCGGCGATGTGACGACCCGGTCGCCGGAGTGGCTGCTCATCCGGGACATGCTCGAGGACCGCGACGAAGCGACGCTCAGGCGCGCACGCCTCGCCGTCGGCGAACTCATCGGGGCGGGGCTCGAGGACGGCAAGAGCCGCGCCCGTTCGTCGCGCGTGGCGCTCATCGGCCTGCGGGGGGCCGGAAAGTCGACGCTCGGACAGATGCTGGCGGAGGACCTCGATTTCCCGTTCGTCGAACTCACCCGCGAGATCGAGAAGACCGCCGGCTGCTCGACCTCCGAGATCCTCGGCCTCTATGGGCAGAACGCCTACCGCCGCTACGAGCGCCGCGCCCTCGAGGAGGCCGTGCAAATCTATCCGGAGGCGGTCATCGCGACCGCCGGCGGCATGGTGTCCGACCTCGTCAGCTTCAACCTTCTCCTTCAACACTGCACGACGGTGTGGCTCCAAGCCGATCCGGAGGACCACATGGCGCGGGTCGCAGCCCAGGGCGACCTGCGGCCGATGGGGGGGAACGCGGAGGCGATGGCGGACCTGAGGTCGATCCTCGCCGGCCGCGCTCCATTCTATTCCAAGGCCGATCTCAAGCTCGACACGAGCGCACAACCGCTGGTCGAGACGTTCCGGATTTTGCGCAACGAGGTGCGCGGGGCGCTGAACATGCCCGTCTGAGGCATGCGGACCAGCCGCGGCTGTGCGATCATGCAGCGGCGGCTACGACGGCTGCGGCTCTGCCGCGACAGAGGGGGAAATCATGGACGCCGCCACGCTCTCGACGGTCGCCGGCCTCGCGGGCGCGGTCATCGGCGGAGCGACCTCGCTCGCCGCCACGTGGCTCACCACGACCTCGCAGGCGCGCACCGCCCGGATCGCTGCCGAACGGGCCGCCCGGTACGACCTCTATGGCCGCTACATGGACGAACTCGCTGTTCTCTATGCCGCCGCGATCCGATCGGAATTGGTCGATTTCGACCGCACCGCCAGTGCTTTCGCCCTGAGGGGCCGAATTGGCCTCATGGCGTCCGAGCCTGTCGTCGAGGCGGCGGAGAAGGCGCTCAAGTTCGTCGTCGATCTGTCGTTGGGGCCGAAACGGGGCGAGGCGGACGTGCGCGCGATGATGGACGACAAGGACGCCAACGTCATCGACGGGTTCGCGACGACCTGCCGAGCCGAAATCCGCGCGGTGGCCTGAGCGGTTCTCATTCGTCGCGCGTCAATCAACCCAGAGCAAGATCCTGAATGGTTAACGTCCTTATCCTCACTGAACCTCATCCTGAGGCGCCCTTCGCGAAAGCAAAGGGGATCGAAGGATGCTCCAGATCGCGTTCGCACCGCCGCATGAACCCTCTGGAACGTCCTTCGAGGCCCCTTCGGGGCGCCTCAGGACGAGGTCCCGTGTGTGTTCCCACGATTTCCTAACGATTGAGACTTCCGCGTTGCCAGTCAACCCTTGGCGCCATTGACTTGTCCGGCCGAGCTTGCCCGCACACTGATTACGCACTATCGTGCATTCTTGAATTGGCACTAAATTGCCTGTCGAGGAGCGCCCGTGAACCAGCCGGTTGACTACCAGACCGCCCCCGACCGCTATCGCCACTGGAGGCTCGCGTTCGACGGCCCGGTCGCGACGCTCGTCGCCGCCTTCGACGAGGATGGCGGCATCCGCCCGGGATACAAGCTCAAGCTCAATTCCTATGACCTCGGCGTCGACGTCGAACTCAACGACGCGGTCAACCGCATTCGGTTCGAACATCCCGAGGTTCGGACCGTCGTCATCACCAGCGGCCGGGACCGCGTCTTCTCGTCGGGCGCGAACATCTTCATGCTCGGCGTCTCGAGCCACGCGTGGAAAGTGAATTTCTGCAAGTTCACCAACGAGACCCGCAACGGACTCGAGGATTCGTCGAGATTCAGCGGGCTGAAGTTCCTCGCCGCGGTCAACGGCTCGTGCGCCGGAGGCGGCTACGAGCTCGCCCTCGCCTGCGACGAAATTCTCCTGATCGACGACAGGTCGAGCGCCGTCAGTCTGCCGGAAGTGCCGCTGCTGGGCGTGTTGCCCGGGACGGGCGGCCTTACCCGTCTCACCGACAAGCGCCACGTCCGGCATGACCTCGCCGACGTCTTCTGCACGACCAGCGAGGGCGTGCGCGGAGAGAAGGCGGTCGCGTGGCGCCTCGTCGACGCGATCGCGAAGCCCGCCCAATTCGCCGATGCGGTGCGCGAGCGGGCCCTGAAGCTCGCCGCCGGCAGCGACCGGCCGCAGGAGGCGAAGGGTGTGGAGCTCGCCCCGCTCGAGCGGGTGGTCGAGCCGGACGCGCTCCGCTACGCCCATGTCTCCGTCGCCATCGACCGGGCGCAGCGTACCGCGACCTTTATCATCAAGGGACCGGCAGGCGAGCAACCCGCGGATCTCCTTGCGATCGAGGCCGCGGGGGCCGGCTGGTATCCGCTGACGCTGGCGCGCGAACTCGAGGACGCGATCCTCTCCATGCGCACCAACGAACTCGACATCGGCGTCTGGCTGATCCGGACCGAGGGCGATCCGGCGGCCGCGCTTGCCGTGGACGCGACCCTCAAGGCGCATGAAGGTCACTGGCTCGTCCGCGAGACGATCGGCTGGCTGCGACGCACGTTCAGCCGCCTCGACGTCACCTCGCGCAGCCTCTTTGCGCTGATCGACGAGGGCTCGTGCTTCGCCGGCTCGCTCCTCGAACTCGCGCTCGCCTGCGACCGCATCTACCATCTTGCGCTCCCCGACGCCCCCGCCCGCGCGCCGAGGCTCGCGCTCTCGGCGCTGAACTTCGGCGATTATCCGATGGCCTCCGGCCAGACCCGGCTCGGGCGCCGCTTCTATGACGAGACGCCGCCGCTCGAGGCAGCGAAGGCGACCCTCGGCGCGTTCCTTTCCGGGCCCGAGGCGCAGGCGCTCGGCCTCGTCACCAGCGCCCCCGACGACATCGACTGGGCCGACGAGGTGCGGCTTGCGATCGAGGAGCGCGTGTCCATGAACCCCGACGCCCTGACCGCGATGGAGGCGAACCTGCGCTTCGACGGACCCGAAACCCTGTTCACCCGCGTTTTCGGCCGCCTCTCGGCGTGGCAGAACTGGATCTTCCAGCGCCCGAACGCCGTCGGCGAGAAAGGGGCGCTCAAGGTCTACGGCAAGGGCGAGAGGGCGGCGTTCGACTGGAGCCGGGTGTAAGGCGCGGGGCGCGCGCCGTCGGGCGGGAGGAATGGGCATGGAGCCTATCGGCGCTGCGGTCATCCGGCAGCATCTGATCGACCCGGAAATCTGCATTCGCTGCAACACCTGCGAGACGACCTGCCCGGTCGGCGCGGTCACCCACGATGCGCGGAACTACGTCGTCGACGCCGAGAAGTGCAACCTCTGCATGGCCTGCATTCCGCCCTGCCCCACCGGCAGCATCGACAACTGGCGGGTCGTGCCGCGCGCCAGCGCGTACAGCGTCGAGGCGCAGTTTGCGTGGGACGTCTTGCCCGGCGAACTCACCGCCGAGGAATTCTCCGCAGCCGGCGTCTCCGCGCCCGAGGCTCCGGGCGAGCCGCCCGCCCCGGCCGCCGATGCCGAGGGCGAAGGCGTCTTCGCCGTCGCCGACTATGCGGCCGTCATCCCGCCGTGGTCGGCCGCGCACCCCTACGGCAATCTCTATGGGCCACGCGCAGCGGCGCCCTTCGTGACCGCAACCGTGACCGGCAACGTTCGCGTCACCGAGATCGGCCGGGAGTACGACACCCACCACATCGTGCTCGATTTCGGAGCGATGCCGTTTCCGGTGCTCGAGGGCCAGTCGATCGGGATCGTCCCGCCCGGTCTCGACGCCGAGGGGCGGCCGCGCCATCCGCGGCAATATTCGGTCGCGAGCCCACGCAACGGCGAACGGCCGGGCTACAACAACGTCTCGCTCACCGTGAAGCGCGTGCTCGAGGACCACGTGGGTCGGCCGGTCCGCGGCGTCGTCAGCAACTATCTCTGCGACCTCGCCGTCGGCGACACGGTCAACGTCACCGGCCCGTTCGGGACGAGCTTCCTCATGCCGAACCATCCAAGGAGCGCGATCGTGATGATCTGCACCGGCACCGGCAGTGCGCCGATGCGGGCGATGACCGAATGGCGCCGGCGCCTGCGCAAGTCGGGCAAGTTCGAGGGCGGCAAGCTCATGCTCTTCTTCGGCGCCCGCACCAAGGAGGAATTGCCGTACTTCGGCCCGCTCGGCAATCTTCCCAAGGACTTCATCGACATCAACTTCGCCTTCAGCCGCACCGAGGGTCAGCCGAAGCGCTACGTGCAGGACCTGATGCGGGCGCGGGGTCCCGACCTCGGCGTGCTGATCGCCGATCCAAACGCTTATTTCTATGTCTGCGGGCTCAAGGCGATGGAGGAAGGCGTGGTGCTGGCGCTGCGCGACATTGCGCGCGAGGCCGGCCTCGACTGGAACGTCGTCGGACCCGCGCTCAAGCGCGAGGGCCGGCTGCATCTCGAGACCTATTGAAATGGGCGAATGGCGAATTGCGAGTGGCGGCTACTCGCTATTCGCCAATAACTATTCGCTATCTTGGAGAACCAATGAAATACGACGAGTTCCATGCCGGCCAGATCATCGAGGCCGGCCCCTATACGGTCGAAGCGGACGAGATCGAGCGCTTCGCCAAAGCCTACGATCCGCAATGGTTCCACGTCGACCGGAACGCCGCCGTCCACGGGCCGTTTGGCGGCATCATCGCCAGCGGCTGGCACACATGCTCGATCGCCATGCGGCTATCGGTCGACAGGGTGCTCAAGGGTTCGGAATTTTTCGCGTCGCCCGGGGTCGCCTACATCAAGTGGCCCCATCCGGTGAGGCCGGGCGACAGCCTCACCCTGCGCGCCGAGGTGCTCGAAATTCGGCGATCGAAGAGCCAGCCGGACCTCGGCATCCTGCGTTGGCGCTGGCGCATGTTCAACCAGCACGGGCTGGAGGTCCTGGAATCCGAGGCGACCAGCCTTTTCGACCTCAGCCCACGTCTAAAAAACGCATAATACTGCATGTATCCGCTGTGTTTGGCGGCGCGATGAGCATGAAAATACATATTGGCTTGACAGACGCGCAACATAATTACAATCATCCCGGAACGCGACCCCCGTCCCGCGCCGGCATCGAGGAAACATGGCCTCCGACGACACCCTGACCGAGACCCCGGAATCCGTCCGCGGCGATCATTTCATCGAGATCGACTACGACGGCGCCATTCCGAACAACGTCGCGCTTGCATCGGACAAGCAGCTTCAGCGCGCGCTCGACGCGTGGCGGCCGAAATATCTCGACTGGTGGCAGGACATGGGCCCCGAGGGCTTCCAGAATTCCGAGGTCTATCTGCGCACTGCCGTCGGCGTCGATCCGACCGGCTGGGCGAAGTTCGGCTACGTCAAGATGCCCGACTATCGTTGGGGCGTCCTGCTGGCGCCCAAGGTCGAGGGCCGCACGATCCCCTGCGGGCGACATAAAGGGGAGCCGGCGTGGCAGGAGGTCCCGGGCGAATATCGCGCGACGCTTCGCCGCCTGCTTGTCGTCCAGGGCGACACCGAGCCAGCCTCCGTCGAACAGCAGCGCTATCTCGGAGCGACGGCGCCAAGCCTCTACGACATGCGCAACCTCTTCCAGGTCAATGTCGAGGAGGGCCGCCATCTCTGGGCGATCGTCTATCTGCTCGTGAAATATTTCGGCAAGGACGGCCGCGAGGAGGCGCAGGCGCTGCTCGAACGGCGCAGCGGCCAGACCGACAATCCGCGTATCCTCGGCGCCTTCAACGAGCGGACGCCCGACTGGCTGTCCTTTTTCATGTTCACCTACTTCACCGACCGCGACGGCAAGATGCAGCTCGCGGCGCTCGCCGAAAGCGGCTTCGACCCGCTGTCGCGCACCTGCCGCTTCATGCTGACCGAAGAGGCGCATCACATGTTCGTCGGCGAGACGGGCGTGCAGCGCACGATCGAGGCGACCTGCCTCGCGATGGCGAAGGCCGGGATCCACGATCCGAACGATGTCGAGGCGGTTCGTAAGCTCGGCGTGGTCGACCTGCCGCTGCTTCAACGCAAGGCGAACTTCCATATCTCGGTCACGCGCGATCTCTTCGGCAGCGAGATCTCCTCGAACGCCGCCGAGGCGTTCAGCGCGGGTCTCAAGGGTCGCTTCGGCGAGGCGGGCCTCAAGGACGATCACGTGCTGGCCGAGGCGACCTATCCGGTGGAGCGCGTCGTCGAGGGGCGGATCGTCACGGAGGAGGTTCCGGCGCTCCGCGCCATCAACGCCCGTCTGCTCGACGATTACATCAAGGACTGCCAGGGCGGGATCGACCGCTGGAACAAGGTCGTGGAGAAGGCGGGGATCGCCTTCCGCTTCGCCCAGCCGCACAAGGGCTTCAACCGCCGGATCGGCGAGTTCGCCGGCAAGCGGATCGGCCCCGACGGCGCGGTTCTCAGCGAGGAGCGGTGGCAGGCCGAGAGCGGCGCCTGGCTGCCGAACGAAGCAGACATGGCCTTTATCGACTCGCTCATGAGACCCTGCCTCGAGCCCGGCAAGTACGCGTCGTGGATCGCCCCGCCCCGCGTCGGCATCAACAGCCAGGCGGGCGACTTCGAGTACGTCAAGATCGTGTGAACGGAACGCATCTCGATCGAAGCTCGGAATCGTGCGCCGCGGCGACCGGTCGGATGAGGCTTGGGATTCCTGATTGTTATCGGTAACAGAGAGCGCGACTAGATCGAGCCGATAGCAAGGGGAAACTCGTCGGCGCGAAACACGGAGTGGAAGATGTCGCCGTCGAACATTTTCATCAGATCGGCCGTCACGGCGCGGCTCTCGGCTCTCACGTCCGAGGCGAGCGCCAGCTCAACGGCTTGTTTCGAAGCATATCGGATCGCCAGCACCATTTCGAAATGCGGCTCGGCGACGTCGGCCTCCACCTGGCGCATCACCCGGACTTCCTCCGCGCCGGGAAATTGCGTCCATAAAGGAACCAATCTATCGCGCACGAACGATGTAAAAGCCTCCTCGGAGCCAAGCCTCACATGACCGCGAAAGAAAGCGCAACGTATATACATCAGCGGGCTGCCTTCGGCTGGAGGAGGGTCCGGAGCGTCATCTGGGGCTGATAGGTTCGGATCGTCCTTTTTTCATCGCGGCGGCCTACCGCGTTCAGCGCGACCGTGGAGAATAGCTCACCGCGTCGCCGGGTGGGTGTTCAGATAGATCGAATAGAGGGAGGTTTGCGCGGTGATGTAGAGGCGGTTCCGGTACGGG
Organism: uncultured Alphaproteobacteria bacterium; assembly: GCA_963829505.1. Classification (GTDB taxonomy): domain Bacteria; phylum Pseudomonadota; class Alphaproteobacteria; order Rhizobiales; family Beijerinckiaceae; genus Roseiarcus. The sequence continues at coordinate 1,701,190 of CAWHIL010000001.1, read as the reverse complement.
CCGCCAAAGCACATGTTTGAGACGAATTCGGGAACCAGAATACGACCGATCAGGGTTCCATCGGGCGCGTAGACCCGTACCGCATCCGCGCTCGAGGCCCAGAGGTTGCCGTGCTGATCGACTCGGAAACCGTCGAAGATTCCTGATGGGCAGACCGCGAGGACAGACTTGAACGTCGCCGACCGGCCGTCGGGCGCGACGTCATAGGCCCGAATTGCCTTGGGCAGATCGGGGACATGGCTCTCGCCGGAATCGGTGACATAAAGCGTCCTCTCGTCAGGTGAGAACGCCAGCCCGTTCGGCTGCACCATGTCGGTGACGATGGCGATAGGGTCAGCCCCTTCGTCCAGGCGATAGACGTTAGAGGCGCCGAGTTCGGCGGGAGCAATGCTGCCCTCGTAATGGCCTTCGATGCCGTAGGTCGGATCGGTGAACCAGATCGAGCCGTCGCTCCTCACCACGACGTCGTTGGGCGAATTGAGCCGCTTTCCGCGGTAGCGGTCGGCGAGAACCTTCCAGCGTCCGTCATGTTCCAAGCGGGAAATCTTGCGGCCGCCCTGCTCGCAGGCGATGACGCGGCCCACGGCGTCCAGCGTATGGCCATTTTGATTGCCGCAGCCGATTGCGAAGACGCTGACCGATCCATCGCCTTCATCGAACCGCATCACGCGGTCGTTGGGAATATCGGACCACAGGAGGTGTTTGGCCGCGGGCACATAGACGGGGCCCTCCGCCCAGCGACAGCCGGTCCACAGGCGTTCAAGCTTGGCGTGCCATATTATGAGCTTCTGGAATCGCGGGTCGAGGATTTCATACTCGCTCATGAGGATCATCTCTTACAGAGAGCGAGAGGTCGCCGGCGACGGCGACCTCTGATTGTCGCGCCTCGCGCGAGATCGGATCCGGCGGACTTAAACGCCCCAGATCTTCTTGTAGGCTTCGCGATAGTTGTTCTGCGGATCAAATACGTTGTCCTTGCCGCCGTCGAAGTCGATGTTTGCCTTCGTCACCACATGGAACGGAGTGACGTAGCCGGACGGCTTCTCACCTGCGAACGCGCGATTTATTTCGTCGATGAGTTGCCAGCCCTGCAGGGTCAGCGGCTCGGCGACTGTGACGGCCTGATACTGACCAGCGCGGATGCGCTGGTAAGCGGCCTCCGAACCGTCCCCCGCCGCGACAGCCTTCGGCGCGCCCTCGCCTGGCAGGCCGGCCGCGGCCAGCGCCGGAGCCATGAAGTCATAATAGATGTCGTTGATCGCCAGCGAATGAGTCCATTTGGCCCCGAAGCGCTGGAGCAGCGAGACGGTAAGCTGCCCCATGCGGTTCGAAACGTCGGCAATCGGCATGTCCTCATAGGAGAGCACCGTGCCTCCCATCTGTTCGATCAGCGCTTGCATCTTCTTCGATTTGGCTACCGCGAAGCTGTAGTTGCTGTCGGTGAAGATGACGACGCCCGGCTTGCCTCCGGCGTCCAGGTACGCCCATGTCGCAGCCGCGGTCGGAACGCCAAGCGGTTCGCTGGTGACATTGACCTGGATGGTCGTTCCCTCAATCGGCCCGAGCTTAGGCACCGAATGCCAAGCGACCATGGCAATCCCGGCCTTTCCGGCCTCTTCCAGACCGGACTTCTGCTCGGTCGGGTCGAGGCCGACAACCACAATGCCGGCGGGCTTCAGCGTGATCGCCTGGTCGAGCGCAGCAGTGCGGCCCGATACGGAGCCCGCGCCGTCGATCACGCGCGAGGTCCACCCGATGATCTTGGCGGCCTCGGCGGCTGCGTCTACCGTCGCGCGCACGCCACTGTTCTTGAGGTCGTTGGCGACGATGACGATGCTCTTACCCTTGGCGGCTTTTGGGCCGGTGGTCGGACCATCCCAAGTGTCCTGCCTTGAGGCGTATTTCGCCAGATAGGCTTTCGCGTCCTCCATTGTGTCCGCAAGCGCGATCCTGCTAACTGCCGGCAGCGACAGACTTAAGGCGGCCGCTTTAAAAAACAATTCACGTCTGTTCATAACCTACTCCTTCCTCAGTAGCGGATCGCTCACGCGCCCGTCGTTTTGAACGTCGCCGTGCCAAGGCTGCGGCGGCGCTGGGCATAACCGGCGATACCGATGGCGATGAGCAAAGTGACGCCGTTGAACATTGGCTCGACCCAGAAAGAGCCTCCGAATTGCTGAATGCCGGCGATGCCGACCGCGAGGATTGCGACACCGACCAACGTGCCCCAGACATTGACCCGGCCCGGCTTGATGGTCGTGGAGCCAAGAAAGGCCCCGACCAGCGCGGGCAGCAGATACTCAAGCCCGACGCTGGCCTGTCCAATGCGCAGTTTGGAGGCGAGCAGCACTCCCGCGACCGACGTTAGGGTCCCCGAGGCGAGGAACGCCGCCATAGTGAAGCGCTGCACTGGTATGCCGTTGAGCGCCGCCGCTTTGGGATTGGCCCCGATCGCATAGAGGTAGCGGCCGATGGGAAGATGCTCGAGAACGAGCCACATCACCACCGCCAATGCGAGGACGTAAAAGCCCGTGATCGGCAAGCCCAAGATCATCGTGCCGTTGAGCGCCAGGAAACCTTGAGGCAGTACTCCCACCACTTGGCGCCCGCCCGAGTGCCAGAGCGCGATGGCGTAGAGAATCGTGCCGGTGCCCAGCGTGGCGATGAAACTGTCGATGCGGGCGACTTCCACCAGGACGCCGTTGAGCAGGCCGACCACGGCGCCCAGCAGCACCACCACAAGCACCGCAACCGGCCAAGGCACGCCGAGCATTGTCTGCAGGCTGATGGCCAGGATGTGCCAGAGCACGATGCCGTAGCCGACCGTAAGATCGATCTTGCCGGCCGCCATCGGGACCATCGCCGCCAGCGAAAGTATCGCGATGATCGCCTTGTCGGAGATGATCGAGCGGGCGTTCAGCAGGGTCGGGAATGTCTCGGGCAGGATCAGCGAAAACATCACGATCAGAAGGACCGTCAGGATCGGCAGGCCATAGACCGGCAGTCGCTTAAGCAGCCTTTCGGCGACGGAAGCGTTTTCCAATTCCGCCCGTGTGGGTTCGAGCGCGTCGGATTTGATCGAGTTGGTCGACATGACTAACCCTTCTTTCGGTCAAGCCGCTTCTGAAGCGGAGGCCATAGTGATCACCGATTCCGTCGTGAGCTCGGGGCCGCCAAGCTCCGCGATGATCTTGCCTCGGTTGAAAACTAGCGCCCGGTGACAGACCTTGGCGATCTCCTCGAAGTCGGTGGAGACCACGATGACCGCGAGCCCCTCCTCCAGCGCACGGCCGATCAGCCGGTAGATCTCCGCCTTAGCGCCGACGTCGACGCCAGCTGTCGGATCTTCGGCCACGAGCAGGCGACGCCGAGTAACGAGCCAGCGACCGACCACCACTTTTTGCTGGTTGCCCCCCGACAGACCTTCGATCGGCATATCGGGATCGTTGGGCCGCAAGCCGACAGATTCGCCCAGTTTTATGGCCAAGCGCGCCTCGGCCGACGGCGAGAGTGAAGAAAATAGACTGCGTCCCGCCGCGCCCGGATTGAGGAAGGTGTTCTCGCGGATGCTGAGCGAAGGCGCGAGTGATTCGTCCATGCGGTCACGGGCGACCAGGCCAATGCCGGCCAACAGCGCGGCGCGCGGCGAGGAGAGATCCGGGGTCTGACCGTCGAGCGTGATTGCGCCGCGGTGCGGAACTGTGCCGAACAGAGCGCGACCGATTTCCTCTTGGCCCGCGCCGCGCAGCCCGACGAGGCCGAGCAACTCGCCCTCTCGGACATCGAAACTGACCGGGCCCGCCGAGGGTGTCACCACATCGCGCAGCACGAGGCGCGCCGGACCGGGCCGATATTCGGCTTTGCGAAACACGTCGAGCGTGGCGCGGCCGACGATCAGCCCCACCAATTCGTCCGCGGTCGTCTGGGTCACGGGCTTCTCACCGACCTTGAGGCCGTCGCGCACCACCACAACGCGGTCGGCGACGCGGAAAATCTCGTCGAGGCGATGCGACACATAGATCATGCCGACGCCGCGCGCGCGCAGGCGGCGCATCGCCTCGAAAAGCCGCTCCACCTCGTCGGCCGGAAGACTGGCCGTCGGCTCGTCAAGCACGAGAAAGTCGCAGTCCACGACCAGCGCGCGGGCGATTGCCACCAGCGACTTTTCAGTGCGAGTTCAGGCTGTGGACCCGGATCGTCGGGTCGATGTCGCAGCCAACGAGCTTCAACGCCACCTGGGCTTGCTGCTCCGCCTTGGGCCAATCGATCAGGCCGAGCGCGCCAGACCAGCTTCGCCCCGCGAAGCCCTGAGGCAAGCTCATGTTCTCCGCGACGGTCATCCATTCAACGAGTCCGAGATCCTGATGGATGAAGGCGACACTCTGCCGAACTCCACGCGCCTGAGTTCGGTGGCGATAGTGTTCGCCGGCAATCGTGATCTGGCCGCTGTCAGCCTTGAAGATGCCGCCCAGTATCTTGATGAGTGTGGATTTTCCAGCGCCGTTCTCACCCAGGAGCGCCACGACTTCACCGCGATGAACATCCAAGCTGACGCCCTTGAGCGCCCGCGTGCCGCCGAACGTTTTGACGACGTTCTCAAAACGGAGAGATCCCTCCACGTACGTGCGCCTCCCTCTTGCGGAGCCCTCTTGGCAACTTTCGCGTCGACTCGGATTGTTACCGATAACATAACTGGCTGACAAGCGCTTTCTTCGCCCCGATTCAGCGGTCAGGACGAATTGTCGCGGGGGTCGTCGAACTGGCGCATCAGGGCGGCATTGTCCTCGGGCCCAAGTCCGGCCGCGATCAGCGCCCGATGGATCTCCGCCACGATCGCGGTGGCGGGCAAGGCCGTTTGGGTCGCCCGAGCCAGCGCCTGAACGCCTTCGAGGTCTTTGAGCATGTTGTCCAGCCGGCCGGTCGGAGAATAATCGCGGCGGGCCATCTTCGCCCCGAACTCCTGCAGGATGCGCGAGTCCGCGCGGCCGCCCGCAAGCGCCGACGGGATTCGTTCGGCGCTGACGCCGGCCCGCTCCGCGAGCGCGATCGCCTCCGCCACCGCCTGGAACTGAATGGCGCAAAGGACCTGGTTCACGAGCTTCGTCGCCTGGCCCGCGCCAAGCGGCCCCATAAGCGTGTAGTTGGCGGTCAGGCGGCTCATCACCGTCCGCGCCCGTTCGAAGTCGGCTTCCCCGCCGCCGGCCATCACCGTCAGCCGCCCCGCCAGCGCCCCGGGCGCGCCCCCGGAAAGCGGGCAATCGATCCACCGGCCGCCGCCCGTCATCTCGAGAAACCGGGCTGCGAGAGACCGGGTCGAATCCGGGTCGATCGACGACATGTCGATGAGCAGCGTGCCGGCGTTCGCGGCGCTCGCCACGCCCTCGGGCCCGAACACCGCCGATTCGAGGATCGCCGCCGAATTGAGGCTGGTGATGACGAAGCGCGCGCTCCTTGCTGCGTCGGCGGCGGACATCGCGGCGCGGGCGCCTCGCTTCGCGAGCGCATCCATTTTGGACGCGTCACGATCGAAAATGGCGACGACCGATCCCGTCTCGATAAGCCGCGAGGCGATTGCGCTCCCCATGCACTCCGACGCCGACCACAGCGACGGAAGGGGACGAAGACGCACTCATTTCGGCGCCTTTCCTGCATCGACGACGGCTCCGCCGGGGTTGGCGGCCAGTTGCGCGATCGCAATGCGACGGTCGGCCTCGGGCGGCTCCAGCGGGGCGAACCGGCTCCCTTCACAGGCAGGCGGTGATTCCGCCGTCGACATAGAGGATGTGGCCATTGACGAAACTCGAGGCGTCGGAGGCGAGGAAGATTGCGGCGCCGACCAATTCCTCGACGTCGCCCCAACGGCCCATCGGCGTGCGCGCCGTGAGCCAGGCGGAGAACTTTTCGTCTTCGACAAGGGCCTTGTTGAGCGCCGTCTTGAAATAACCCGGGGCGATCCCGTTGACCCTGACGCCATGCTTGCCCCAGTCGGTCGCCATGCCCTTGGTCAGCATCTTCACACCGCCCTTCGATGCGGTGTAGGGCGCGATGTTCGGCCGCGCCAATTCAGCCTGAACCGAAGCGATATTGATGATCCGGCCGCTCTTGCGCGCGATCATGCCGCGCGCCGCCGCCTTGGAGACGAAGAAAACGCTGTCCAGATTGACGCGCATGAGTTCGCGCCAGGTTTCCTCTGGATAGTCCTCGAGCGGCGCCCGGCGCTGGATCCCCGCATTGTTGACAAGCACGGCGATCGGGCCGACCTCGGCCTCGATGGTTCGGACCGCGTCCGCGACCTCGGAAGGCTCGGTCACGTCGAAGACCGCAGGCGTGGCGTCGGCGCCCTCGGCGCTCAACGACTTGACCGCTTCCTCGACCGTGTTGCGGGTTCGGCCGTTGACGACGACGCGAGCCCCGGCGGCGGCCAGGCCGCGGGCCAGCGCCAAGCCGATGCCGCCCGACGAGCCGGTCACCAGGCAGACCCTTCCCGAAAGGCCGAAGAGGCGATCGACAAATCCACTCATGGCGATTTTCCGCTTGAAGTCTTGTTATGTTACCGATAACATCGGCATCGTCAAGCGATTTCTGAACCCTTGCGACTGGGTTTGGCCGGTCGCGGCGAGATGGGAGAGGCGGAGCGATGTCCAAGCCCACGGTGCTGATGATCGGCGCCTATCCGGAATGGGACATGGGGCCGCTGGAAGGGGACTACGACCTCCGGAAATTGTGGCTCGCCCCCGACCGCGAGGCCTTCCTCGCCGAATGGGCGCCGCAAGCGCGCGCCATCGCCACGCGCGGCGAACTCGGCGCGTCCGGCGCGCTCATCGATCGCTGTCCGAAGCTCGAGATCGTCGCCTGCTACGGCGTCGGCGTCGACGCGATCGACCTCGGGCGGGCGCGTCAACGCGGGGTGCGCGTCACCAACACGCCCGACGTCCTCACCGAGGACGTGGCGGACTTTGCCTTCGCTCTCATCCTCGCCCACATGCGCAAGGTGATCGACGGCGATGCGCACGTCCGATCCGGCGCATGGCGCGTCGGAAACCTGCCGCTCGGGACGAGCCTTCGCGGCAAGACGCTCGGCATTCTCGGTTTCGGGCGCATCGGCCGCGCCATCGCGCGCCGCGCCGAAGGCTTTGACGTAAAGATCGCCTATTCCGATGTGGCGCCGGCGGCGGACGCGGCCCACGCCTACTTCAGGACCCCGGTCGAACTGGCCGCGGCGAGCGATATCCTGGTCGCCTCCGTCGCGGGCGGCGAAGCGACGCGCGGTCTCGTCAACGCCGCCGTCTTCGAGGCTCTCGGTCCCTTCGGCCTCTTCGTCAACGTCGCTCGCGGTTCGGTGGTCGACGAGGCGGCCCTGATCCACGCGCTTGAGCGCAATGCGATCGCGGGCGCCGCACTTGACGTGTTCCTGAACGAGCCCAACATCGACCCGCGCCTCATGGCGTTCCGGCAGGTTATTGTCCAGCCGCATCAGTCGAGCGGCACGGTCGAGACCCGCAAGGCCATGGGAAAACTGGTTCGCGACAATCTCGAGGCGCATTTCGCCGGGTGCCCCCTGCTGACGCCGGTAGTCTGAAGGAGGAAATATTTCATGCGCGCCATCGTCGCTCACGCCGCAAAGGACATCCGGGTCGAGGAGACCCGTGTAGCGGCGCTCGGCCCCGAGGACATTCGCGTCCGGATCGCCTTCGGCGGCATCTGCGGCTCCGACCTCCACTATTACAATCACGGCGGTTTCGGCGCCGTCCGGCTGCGCGAGCCGATGATCCTCGGCCACGAGATCGCCGGCGTCGTCGAGGCTGTCGGCGCCGATTGCCGCCGGGTCAAGATCGGCGACCGCGTCGCAGTCAGTCCGAACGTCCCGTGCAACCGGTGCCGCTACTGCCTCGAGGGCCTTCAGAACCAGTGCCTCGACGTGCGCTTCTATGGCAGCGCGATGCGCTTTCCGCACGTCCAGGGCGCCTTTCGCGAGAGCCTGACGTGCCTCGAGAGCCAGGCCCACTCCGTTCCCGGCGGCCTGACGCTGCAGGAGGCGGCGATGGCCGAGCCGCTCGCGGTTGCGCTGCATGCGACCCGCCGGGCGGGATCGCTGATGGGCCGGCGGGTTCTTGTCAGCGGCTGCGGCCCGATCGGCGCGCTCGCCATCGCGGCCGCGCGTCGCGCAGGCGCAGCGGAGATCGTCGCGACCGACATCGCCGACGGGACCCTCGGCTTCGCGAGCCGCCTCGGAGCGGACCGGACGATCAACGTCGCTTCGAAGCCCGAGGCCCTCGCCGACTACGCGGCCGACAAAGGCCATTTCGACGCCATGTTCGAAGCGTCCGGCGCCGCGGTTGCGCTTCGCGCCGGGCTCGACGTGGTCCGGCCACGCGGCGTCATCGTGCAACTCGGCCTCGGCGGCGACATGACGATCCCGATTAATCTGATCACCTTCAAGGAGATCGACCTGCGCGGCACGTTCCGCTTCCACGAGGAATTCGCGCTGGCGCTGGAGTTCATGGGCAAGGACCTGATCGACGTGAAGCCGCTGATCACCGCGACGAAGCCGATCGACCAGGCGGTCGAGGCTTTCGAACTCGCGGGCGACCGGTCGCAGTCGATGAAGGTCCAGATCGCGTTCTGAGCGTTCAGGCCGTCTCCCGCGCGACGACGCGGAATTCGATCTGCGTCGTCTGACGCGAGCGCGGTTCGTTTCGATTGCGCGCCTCGAGGGCTTTCAGCGCCTGCTCGGCGGCTTTCCGACCGATGCCGGCGCAATCGACCGCGATGGTCGTCAGGCGCGGATGACAGCAGCGCGCGACCTCGAAGTCGCCGAAGCCGGCAATCGCGATATCGTCCGGCACGCCGATCCCTCGGCGCTGGCATTCGGCGAGCACGCCGAAAGCGGAAAGATCGGAGACGCAGACGATGGCGTCCACGTCCGGCCAGCGGGCGAGCATCGCCTCGAGCGCCTCGGCGCCCTGCGCCATCGACACCGGCGACTCGCCTGCGAGCACGATGCGGTCGCTCGGCAGACGAAGCGCGCGCGCCGCTTTCTTGAACCCTGCGCGGCGCTGGGTCCCGCGGGTGTCGAAACTCGTCTTGCCGCCGACGAACCCGATCCGCCGGCGGCCACGCTCGTGCATGTAGCGGACGATCGCCGCGCCGGCGTCCTCGTTGGAGAAGCCGACGACGTCGCCAAGCGGCGCCTTCGGCAGGTCCCAGGTTTCGACCACGGGGATGTCGGCGACGGCGATCAGTCTGCGCGCCCCTTCGGAATGCGCGCCCCCCGTCAGGATGATCGCCTCCGGGCGCCGCTGCAGGAAAGCGCGAATGAGGTCCTCTTCGCGCGACAAGGAGTATTCGGTGTCGCCGAGCAGCATCTGCAGGCCGGCGGCGTCGAAGACCTCCGACATTCCATGAACGGTGTCGGCGAAATTCGAGTTGTTGAGAGAGGGCACGAGGCAGGCGACGAATCCCGAGCGCCGGGTCGCGAATACGCGGGCGGTCGCATCGGGGACGTAACCGACCCGCTTGACGATTTCCAGGACCCGGTCGCGCGTCTCCTCCGAGATGGAAGCGTCGCTCTTCAGGGCCCGCGAAACCGTCATTGCGGAGACGCCCGCCATGCGGGCGACCGTCTGCATGGTGACGCCCCCTGACGGGAAGGCCGTTTCCGCCGCCTTCGACCTCGAAGCGCTCGCCTTCCGTCCGCCCGCCACGGTTTGCATCGCGTCCCTGTTGAGGCCCGATGTGATCGATAACATAGAAGAAGCGGTAAGGGAATTGGCTACGCCGCAACGGAATGACTGGCGCAACGTATGGCGTTCGCTGAGGCGACCAATTTCTCAAGAGACATTGAGATACCCGGAATCTATAACATTATCGCGGGAAGCGTCGGCATTGCGCGGGCGCTCGACCGCTGTCTTCGGCGTTGCCGGCCGGTTTACTTCGCCTGCGCCCAGCAACCGCGCGCGGCTTCTCGGTGGCGCGCTTGAAAAAATCAATGACATGATGAACCGTCTATTGAGCTAAACAATATAGAAGGCGGCCGACGATGGCGCTCTCGCAGAAGCTGTTCGACGCAATCGTGGACGGGAAGGCGCCGCTCGCGGAGTCGCTTGTCGAGGAAGAGCTCAAGGCTGGCGCCGACCCGGTCAAACTGATTTCCGAGACGATGATCCCGGCCATGGACGAGGTCGGCAAGCTCTTCCAGGAGGAGGAGTTCTTTGTCCCGGAGCTGCTGCTCGCCGGGCGCGCCATGAAGGCGGCCATGGCGCCGCTGCGGCCGCTGCTGGCCGCCGCGGGCGCCAAGCCGGTCGGCGTAGTCGTTACTGGCGCGGTCAAGGGTGACCTGCACGATATCGGCAAGAACCTTGTCACCTCGATGCTCGAGGGCGCCAGCTTCAAGGTCGTCGACCTCGGCGCCGATGTGTGGCCGGAAAAGTTCGTGGAGGCCATCCGGGAGCACCACCCGCAGATCGTCTGCCTCTCGGCGCTTCTCACCACCACCATGACGGCGATGAAAACGACGATCGAGGCGATCAAGTCCGCGGGCCTTCGCCGCGACGTCAAGATTCTCGTGGGCGGCGCGCCGATCAGCGAAGGCTACGCCATGGAGATCGGCGCTGACGGTTATGGCGCAACCGCAACGGACGCGGTCGCGCTCGTCCGCAGGCAGATGGGGCTTTCGAACTGATATGCGCGCCGAATTCGCGCCCCGCACCTTCGCGGACCTCGCGAAGACGATTGGGAACGCGCCGATCGCGACGCGGTCAGGTCTGCGGCTTGATCGCCGAGGCGCGCGCAGCGCTTCCAGCCGACTGGCGCGAGCTTGAGGCTCGGCTCGAGCCCGAATACGGGTCCCTCTACGACCGACGGAGTTACCGCATTGCTTGAGCCGGTCCTGGAAAGCAACGGGGAGCAGTCAAGAATGAGCGCCGAGAAACCAGTCGGGCCGAAGCGCAAACGGGTGCTCGACGCGATCAACCATCGCACGCCGGACCGCGTGCCGATCGATTTCGGCGGCTCGGCGGTGACCGGCATCCATGCGAGCTGTGTCGCCAAGCTTCGGGACCGCTACGGCCTCGAGAAGCGCCCTGTCAAAATCCACGAGCCTTTCCAGATGCTGGGCCTGATCGAAGACGACCTTCGGGAGGCCATTGGCATCGACACAACTCCGCTCATGGGCCGCACAAATATTTTCGGTTTCGAGAATCGAGGGTGGAGGCCGTGGACCTTCAACGGCCTCGAGGTGCTTGTACCGGAGGGCTTTCGGACCACCGTCGAGCCGGAAAAGGGCGGAACGCTGATCTATCCGAGGGGCGACATAAATGCGCCGGCCAGCGCGCATATGCCGAAGGACGGGTTTTTCTTCAATTCCATCATTCGCCAGAAGCCGCTCGACCTCGACCATTTGAACCCCGAGGACAACACCGAGCAGTACCAGCCGCTGACCGAGGCGGACCTCGACGGCATCGCGCAGGACGCGCGCGCGGCCGCGACTGGCGAATACGCGGTGTTCGCTTCCCTCGTGAACACCGCGCTGGGCGACATCGCCTTCGTCCCGGGTCCCGACCTCACCGACCCCAAGGGCGTTCGCGACGTCGCCGAATGGTACATGCTGACGTCGAGCCATCCCGAGGTCGTGCACAAGATCTTTGAACGCCAGGTCGAGGTCGGCATCGACAACTTGGCGAAAATCAACGCCCGCGTCGGCGACGCGATCGACGTCGTCTTTCTTTGTGGGGCCGACTTCGGCACCCAGACCTCATCCTTCTGCTCCGTGAAAACCTTCAATTCCCTCTGGAAGCCGCACTATTCGGACCTCTGCGCCTGGATTCACAAGAACACGTCCTGGAAGGTGTTCAAGCACACCTGCGGGTCCTCCGAGCGCTTCTTCGAATCCATGATCGAAGCGGGCATCGACATCATCAACCCGGTGCAGTGCTCTGCAAAGGGCATGGATCCGAGGTTCCTGAAGGAGAAGTACAGAGGCCGTCTCGTCTTCTGGGGGGGTGGCGTCGACACTCAAAAAACCCTGCCCTTCGGAACGCCGGCGGAAGTGCGCGCGGAAGTGCTCGAACGCTGCGAGATCTTCTCCAGCGGAGGGGGCTTCGTCTTCGAACTCGATCCACAATGTTCAGACCGGCACGCCGGTTGAGAACATCGTCGCCATGATCGAAGCCGTGAAGGAGTTCAACGGGAGCGGGTGAGCGGGGCTAGCGAGTCTCTCATGTTCGCGGTCAACAGGCTGGGCGTGGGTGAACGTCCTAGGCCGGCAAAGGGACCTGCGCTTTCCTATGGACCATTGCGGGTCCACGACGGACAGCCTCGTCGGGTTCCGGCGCAACTTGCCCCTCCACTCGTCGACGAGACGGGGGGCCCTCCGCCAGTAACAGCGAAGCCCCCGGAGCGGGGCTCCGGGGGCTTTGTACTTGTGGTTGCGGGGGCAGGATTTGAACCTGCGGCCTTCAGGTTATGAGCCTGACGAGCTACCGGGCTGCTCCACCCCGCGGCAGAGGTTTGGCGAGTGGGGAGCAGCGCGTGGCGAAGGGGATCCATTCGCCATTGGCTATTCGCCATTCGCATTTCATGAAGAGGAAGCTTTGAAGCGTTTTTTCGTTCTTTGCAGGCCTGGCGACGACCTACTCTCCCATGTCTTGAGACAGAGTACCATCGGCGCGAAGGCGTTTGACGGCCGAGTTCGGGATGGGATCGGGTCTGATCGCCTTGCAAGAGCCACCAGGCCGGCAAAGAACGGAGGTGAAGCAAAACTGGGTTTGGCGAGTGGCGAATGGCGAGTAGTGAAGGGTTGGGGATGCTCCCCTATTTCGCCACTCCCTATTCGCTATTTCGCTATTTCGCTATTCGCCATTCGCTGCGACGCGCTTTGGCGCGGCCGCGTCTTGGCGACGAGAGCAATCAAGTCGAACGAGCGATTAGTACCGGTCAGCTTCACGCATTGCTGCGCGTCCACATCCGGCCTATCGACGTGGTGGTCTTCCACGGCTCTTCAGGGAGAACTGGTTTTGAGGCTGGTTTCCCGCTTAGATGCCTTCAGCGGTTATCCATTCCACATATAGCTACCCTGCACCGCCGCTGGCGCGACGACAGGTCCACCAGAGATGTGTTCACCCCGGTCCTCTCGTACTAGGGGCAAATCCTCTCAATTCTCCGACACCCACGGCAGATAGGGACCAAACTGTCTCACGACGTTTTGAACCCAGCTCACGTACCACTTTAATCGGCGAACAGCCGAACCCTTGGGACCTTCTCCAGCCCCAGGATGTGATGAGCCGACATCGAGGTGCCAAACACTCCCGTCGATATGGACTCTTGGGGAGTATCAGCCTGTTATCCCCGGCGTACCTTTTATCCGTTGAGCGATGGCCCACCCACGCGGGACCACCGGATCACTATGACCGACTTTCGTCTCTGCTCGACTTGTTGGTCTCGCAGTCAGGCTGGCTTATGCCATTGCACTCGACGACCGATTTCCGACCGGTCTGAGCCAACCATTGCGCGCCTCCGTTACTCTTTGGGAGGCGACCGCCCCAGTCAAACTACCCACCATGCGTTGTCCCGGGCCCCGATGAGGGGTCGCGGTTAGACGTCCATCAAGTCAAGGGTGGTATTTCAAGGGTGGCTCCACCAGAGCTGGCGCCCCGGCTTCCAAGCCTACCACCTATCCTACACATGACTTAACGAACGCCAACGCAAAGTTATAGTAAAGGTGCACGGGGTCTTTCCGTCTGACCGCAGGTACCCCGCATCTTCACGGGGACTTCAATTTCACTGAGCTGACGTTGGAGACAGCGGGGAAGTCGTTACGCCATTCGTGCAGGTCGGAACTTACCCGACAAGGAATTTCGCTACCTTAGGACCGTTATAGTTACGGCCGCCGTTTACCGGGGCTTCAATTCAAGGCTTGCACCTCTCCTTTTAACCTTCCGGCACCGGGCAGGCGTCAGACCCTATACGTCATCTTGCGATTTCGCAGAGCCCTGTGTTTTTGTTAAACAGTCGCCACCCCCTGGTCTGTGCCCCCGCAAGCCGCTTGCGCGACCCGCGGGCCTCCTTATCCCGAAGTTACGGAGGCAAATTGCCGAGTTCCTTCAACGTCATTCTCTCAAGCGCCTTGGTATGCTCTACCTGTCCACCTGTGTCGGTTTCGGGTACGGTCTTGAAGCAGGGGCTATTTCCTGGGACCTCGCAGCCGCCCATCCAATCCGATAAGGACGAACGACCTCAAAGATCCGTCACCACCTGCAGGCTCACGAATATTAACGTGATTCCCATCGACTACGCCTCTCGGCCTCGCCTTAGGGACCGGCTAACCCTGCGAAGATTAACTTTACGCAGGAACCCTTGGACTTTCGGCGACACTGTCTTTCACAGTGTTTGTCGTTACTCATGTCAGCATTCGCACTTCCGAACCCTCCAGAAGCCCTCGCGGGTCTTCCTTCACTGGAAACGGAACGCTCCGCTACCGTGATCGGAGAACAGAACACAGACGACGGACGACAGACCAATCACAAAGACAATCAAGATCTCGCCACGAGACCCTGCAGCATCTTCGCAATCGTCTGATATTCGTCTCGCCATTCTCGCCAGACCGGCTCGTCGAGACAGCCGAGATCGAGCGCATAGCGCGCCCAAACCCGCATCTCGTCGGCCGAACCGATCGCCATCCACAGAAAGCGCCTAAACTCCGCTTTCGACTGTTTCTGGCGGCCGTATCCCTCGGCGATATTCGCGACAATGGACTTCGAAGCCCGGCGCGCCTGATCGCCCAACGCACGTTGTTCGATCGGCGGCCAGGTCAGGCTTCGACGATGGACGTCCAGCGAAAGCCGATACGCCCGCTTGAAGACCTCAAGGTCCTCAAACGAAGCGGCGCGTCCCTTCGCCTTCCCATCCTTTCCGTCCTCTGTCGTCTGTATTCTGTTCTCCGTCACCCAAAGCTTCGGCTCGTGGCTTGAGCCCCGTTACATCTTCGGCGCAGAAACCCTTGATTAGACCAGTGAGCTGTTACGCTTTCTTTAAAGGATGGCTGCTTCTAAGCCAACCTCCTGGTTGTTTTGGGATTTCCACATCCTTTCCCACTTAGCCACGAATTGGGGGCCTTAGCTGTTGGTCTGGGTTGTTTCCCTCTCCACGACGGACGTTAGCACCCGCCGTGTGGCTCCCGAGAACGGCTTCCAGGTATTCGGAGTTTGGTTAGGTTTGGTAGGGTTTTGGCCCCCCTAGCCCATCCAGTGCTCTACCCCCTGGAGCCTCATCTCGAGGCTATACCTAAATATATTTCGCGGAGAACCAGCTATTTCCGAGTTTGGTTGGCCTTTCACCCCTAATCACAAGTCATCCGAGACCTTTTCAACGGGCACCGGTTCGGTCCTCCAGTCGGTGTTACCCGACCTTCAACCTGCTCATGACTAGATCACTCGGTTTCGGGTCTAAAGCATCGAACTGAACCGCCCTGTTCAAACTCGCTTTCGCTGCGCCTCCGCCTATCGGCTTAAGCTTGCTCGATACTTTAAGTCGCTGACCCATAATACAAAAGGTACGCCGTCAGCCAAGTCTTGCGACTCCGGCCTTCGACTGTTTGTAGGTATCCGGTTTCAGGAACTGTTTCACTCCCCTCGTCGGGGTGCTTTTCACCTTTCCCTCACGGTACTTGTGCGCTATCGGTCGCTGAGGAGTACTTAGGCTTGGAGGGTGGTCCCCCCGTGTTCAGGCAGGATTGCACGTGTCCCGCCCTACTCAAATCTCTCGTCTCGTCCTATCCGTACGGGGCTGTCACCCGCTGCGGCCCGGCTTTCCAGCCGGTTCCGGTCGATCAAGACAAAAGCATTGGCCTCGTCCGCGTTCGCTCGCCACTACTGACGGAGTCTCGTTGATGTCCTTTCCTCCGGGTACTGAGATGTTTCAGTTCCCCGGGTTCGCTCTTGTTCTCCTATGGATTCAGAAAACAAGTCCCTTCTTTTGATCTCCGTTGGTCCAAAGACCGCCCGCGCCCAAACCCCTTAGGTTCAAGCCGAGCCGGCCCGCCGCCTCTTCCAACGCAGGCTCTGTGCAGCCCGCCTCAAAAAAAACAACGCGCCTCTTCGGAGCAACGGAGATCGAAGGTGGGTTTCCCCATTCGGAGATTTTCGGATCAAAGCCTGTTCGCGGCTCCCCGAAACTTATCGCAGCGTACCACGTCCTTCATCGCCTCTCAGCGCCAAGGCATCCACCAGATACCCTTAAGACACTTGATTGCTCTCATCGCCAAGACGCGGTGTCGTTCATTGCGCCTTGGACGATTCGAAAAGACCAGTTTTGCTTCAAACGCATCCGGGGATCCTGGCGGTCAGCCACTTGGACCCACGACTGGTTGCTGTCGAACGACCGACGATCGCGACGACAAGGAGGGACTATTCGTCCGCCCGTCATCGCAATGTCCGTCATCCGAGACCGGATGCGCTTCCTCTTCACAATGTCAGATATCGAAGGACGACAAACCGGCGACGGAGGAGATCCCCCGCCGGCCGCAAACGCCGTCCCGCGAACGCCCGCGGATAACGGCCGCGAGGGCCGCCATCCGGGCGAAACTGTTTCCTTGATCGGAATCTTCAAAAATCGAACCCTGCCCCGTCCCGCGCGCCCCCCTTGAACCTGGTGGAGCCAGACGGGATCGAACCGACGACCTCATGCTTGCAAAGCACGCGCTCTCCCAACTGAGCTATGGCCCCTTTGTCGGCGAGTGGCGAATAGGGAGTAGCGAATGGAAGCGTCCATTCGCCATTCGCCACCTCGCCATTCGCCCAAATTGGTGGGCCTGGGAGGACTTGAACCTCCGACCTCACGCTTATCAAGCGCGCGCTCTAACCAACTGAGCTACAAGCCCGGCTCACAAGAGGACGGAGGACAGATCGGCCGGAATCGGTCGGCGTTCGAAAAAGCCGTCCGGCGCCCGGCCATCCGGTGTCCGATTGAGAAGAGAGACGAAGGCGGCGCCATCCCGCAGATGGCGGCCTGACTGGCCGCCGATGTTTCCAAATTCAGGCGACAGGACAAAAGCGACCAACAGAACGGCCATAAAGCCGCCTGTCCTCAATCCTCTGTCCTTTGTCGTCCAATTCCAGAAAGGAGGTGATCCAGCCGCAGGTTCCCCTACGGCTACCTTGTTACGACTTCACCCCAGTCGCTGACCCTACCGTGGCCGGCTGCCTCCTTGCGGTTAGCGCGCCGTCTTCGGGTAAAACCAACTCCCATGGTGTGACGGGCGGTGTGTACAAGGCCCGGGAACGTATTCACCGCGGCGTGCTGATCCGCGATTACTAGCGATTCCAACTTCATGCGCTCGAGTTGCAGAGCGCAATCCGAACTGAGACGGCTTTTTGAGATTTGCCAGGGGTCGCCCCTTCGCATCCCTCTGTCACCGCCATTGTAGCACGTGTGTAGCCCAGCCTGTAAGGGCCATGAGGACTTGACGTCATCCCCACCTTCCTCCGGCTTATCACCGGCAGTCCCCCTGGAGTGCCCAACTGAATGATGGCAACTAAGGGCGAGGGTTGCGCTCGTTGCGGGACTTAACCCAACATCTCACGACACGAGCTGACGACAGCCATGCAGCACCTGTGTTCCCGGCCCGTGAGGGAAGATCGCATCTCTGCAATCCGTCCAGGACATGTCAAAAGCTGGTAAGGTTCTGCGCGTTGCTTCGAATTAAACCACATGCTCCACCGCTTGTGCGGGCCCCCGTCAATTCCTTTGAGTTTTAATCTTGCGACCGTACTCCCCAGGCGGGATGCTTAAAGCGTTAGCTGCGCCACTGAAGAGCAAGCTCCCCAACGGCTAGCATCCATCGTTTACAGCGTGGACTACCAGGGTATCTAATCCTGTTTGCTCCCCACGCTTTCGCGTCTCAGCGTCAGTTCCGGGCCAGTGAGCCGCCTTCGCCACTGGTGTTCTTGCGAATATCTACGAATTTCACCTCTACACTCGCAGTTCCACTCACCTCTCCCGGACTCAAGATCTCCAGTATCAAAGGCAGTTCCAAGGTTGAGCCTTGGCATTTCACCCCTGACTTAAAGACCCGCCTACACGCGCTTTACGCCCAGTAATTCCGAACAACGCTAGCCCCCTTCGTATTACCGCGGCTGCTGGCACGAAGTTAGCCGGGGCTTCTTATCCAGGTACCGTCATTATCGTCCCTGGCGAAAGAGCTTTACAACCCTAAGGCCGTCATCACTCACGCGGCATGGCTGGATCAGGCTTGCGCCCATTGTCCAATATTCCCCACTGCTGCCTCCCGTAGGAGTTTGGGCCGTGTCTCAGTCCCAATGTGGCTGATCATCCTCTCAGACCAGCTACCGATCGTCGCCTTGGTGCGCCGTTACCACACCAACTAGCTAATCGGACGCGGGCCAATCCTCCGGCGATAAATCTTTCGCCGCTAAGCCGTATACGGTATTAGCTCAAGTTTCCCTGAGTTATTCCGTACCGGAGGGTATGTTCCCACGCGTTACTCACCCGTCTGCCGCTCCGTATTGCTACGGCGCTCGACTTGCATGTGTTAAGCCTGCCGCCAGCGTTCGTTCTGAGCCAGGATCAAACTCTCAAGTTGAACTTGAAGATCTCAATCCCGACTGGTCACTCTCTGGCTCAGGACGCCTCACGGCGCCCCAAACTACTCTTGACGAGTTTCCAACACTTTCAACGCTCAAAGCCATCAAACCAAAGCCCGTCTCACGACAGCCCAAAGCCCAACCAACCCAAAGCGCCAATGGTGTTTGAAAACGTGACCGTCGTTCAGGTCCCTTCTCCGAACCCTCCCCAGTAAGCCAAGACCCAGCCCGAAAGCCAAACCCCAAACAAACCAGAAAAAGCCCAGACGCAAGGACAACGCCGCCCACGTCTCTCTTCCTTCCGATCAAATTGTCAAACAGCGGCGGGAGGGGAACGCCCCACCCATGAAGCTCGAAACCACTCTCGGAGCAGTCGCCCCGCCAAGCCGTCACGGACCCCAAATCCAAGCTTCGCCGAAGCAAAGCAGAAACGACCAAAAACCCGCCGACCCCGCCTCTTAACGGGGACGAGCGCTCAAGGAAGTTCCCGAAGCCGAACCCCAACGACCCCAAGTCAAGGGCGACGCGTCATCGGCAAGCGGGGATATAGAGGGGCGCCCCGGGCTGTCAACGCCGATCGGCCAAGATTTTTCCCGGCTGTGGATATCGACTGCCGTTACGTCGCCGAACATGCATCTTGATCCCGGCGCGCGGTCGAAGCGTTACCCGCTGTTGCGGCGTGACGCTCTGTCCCTCGACGAGATCGAAGCGAAACGCTCGCAGCAAATTGACCAGGAGAATGACGCCTTCCTGCAGCGCGAAGGACATCCCTATGCACACTCGCGGACCCGCCCCGAACGGAATGTAGGCGAAGCGGTCGATGCCCTCGCGGGCGCCAGGCAGAAAGCGACCGGGGTCGAAGGCGTCCGGATCGGCCCATAATCCCTTCCTGCGGTGCAGCACATAGGGGGAGATCGAGACCACCGTTCCGGCCGGAATCGGCACGCCCAGAATTTCGTCGTCGGCGATCGCTTCCCGGCTGAGGACCGCAGCCGGCGGGTAGAGCCGCAGCGCCTCCTCGAACACCGCGCGCACGACAACGCAGTCCTCCGATGTTGCAGGCCGGCCCGGATCGTACGCACGATCGGCCTCCTCCTCGGCGCGTTTGCGCCAATCGGGCGCCTGCGACAGGAGATAGAGCGACCACGTCAGACCGTTCGCGGTCGTTTCGTGTCCTGCGGCGATGAAGGTCACGATGTTGGCGCGGATGTCCGCCTCGGGCAGTCCGCGGCCCGACTCCGGGTCGCGCGCTTCGAGGAGCATTGTCAGGACGTCGCGCGGCGCGGCGCCGCTCGTCTCGATGAGACGCTTCCTGCGCTCGACGATCGCGTCGACCGCGTCCGCGAAAAATTCGAGAGTGGGTCGACCCCTCAACCTGCCGAATCGCGGCAGGAAGGCAGGCGCGCCGAGGAGATCGAGCGGGTCGAGTTGTCCAAAGCTGTTGAAGTACGCGGTCACCGCGCGCTGGAATTGGCTCGGCTCCTTGCCCAACCCCTGCGAGAAGAGCGTCTGCTCGAGAACCTCGAGCGTGATGCGCGAGGTCAGTTCGCCCGCGTCGGCGATCGCGCCGTCCGGGCGACGCGTGAGGCGCTCGATCCCCGACGCCGCGACGCGCTGCATCGCGCCGGCGAAGTCGGCGACCTGCCGCGGCGAAAAGAGGGGAGCGAGCGCGCGCCGCTGCAGGCGCCAGGAATCTCCTTCCGCCGTAAGAAGGCCGTTTCCCAGTCCGGGGCTCAGGACGCGAAGCTGAAGCGCGTCCTTACGATAGTTCGCGGCGTTGTCCAGCAGCACCCGCCTCACGCCGGCAGGATCGTTGGCGGCGGCGCGCCGTCCCATGATCGAGCGACCGACAAGGATCGGCCGCTCAAAATGCATCTCGCTCCAGATCTCGATCGGATTGCGCCGCAGGGTGAGGATCGTCGCCAGCGTCCCGCGCGGCGTTTTTGCCCGCGGCGGGTAGGGAGGAACGAAAAGCTTCGAGGACGGCGCGATCGACATCGGGGGCGGCCTATTCCATCGTTATCTTATGGAATCCTAGCATCTGCTTCCGGCGGGAACGAGGCGACCGCGCTTCTTCTCGCGGCCACGTCAAAAGACGGTGCGCTGGCGCATCGCCGCTGCGATGGTCCCGTCGTCGAGGTAGTCGAGTTCGCCGCCGACCGGGACGCCGTGGGCGAGCCGGGTCACCTTGACGGAATGCTCCGCGAGGCAGTCGGTGAGGTAATGGGCGGTCGTCTGACCGTCGACCGTCGCATTGACCGCCAGGATGACTTCGGCCACTCCGCCGGAGGCGACGCGCGCGACGAGCGGGGCGATGGCGATGTCCGAAGGCCCGACTCCGTCGAGCGGGGAGAGCACGCCGCCAAGGACATGATAGCGCGCGCGGATCGCGCCCGCCCGCTCGAGCGCCCACAAATCGCCGACAAATTCCACAACGACGATCGTCGCGGAGTCGCGGGCCGGATCGGCGCAGATGGCGCAAGGGTCGCGCGTGTCGATATTGCCGCAGACCGAGCACATGACGATCCGCTCGTCGGCGAGGCGCATCGCCTCCGCGAGCGGCTGCAGCAGCGTCTCGCGCTTGCGGATCAGATGGAGGGCCGCGCGGCGGGCGGATCGGGGGCCGAGCCCCGGCAGGCGCGCGAGGAGCTGGATCAGGCGTTCGATCTCCGGCCCTGCGACGGTCGAGGGCATCGGGGGCCTAGAACGGCAGCTTCATGCCGGCCGGCAGCGGCAGGTCAGCAGTCAACGCCTGCATCTTCTCCGCGGCGGCGCGCTCCGCCTTGCCCTTGGCGTCGGAGAAGGCCGCAAGGATCAGATCCTCGACCATCTCCTTGTCCGCAGGCGTCAGGAGAGAGGGGTCGATGGCGATGCTCTTGAGATCGCCCTTGGCCGTCATCGTGACGACGATCAGGCCGCCTCCCGAGGCGCCCTGCACCTCGACCCGGCCGAGCTCCTCCTGCGCCTCCTGGAGCCTGGCCTGCATGGCCTGCGCCTTCTTCATCATGCCCATGAAATCCATGGCCGCCTCTCCTCAAGCTCAGAACTCGTCGTCGCCGACGGGCTCGGAATCCACGTAGCCAACTTCATCCTCGGCCTGCGCCGGCGAGGGCGTGTCGGGGGGGCGAATTTCGACGATGCGCGCCCCTTCGAACCGTTCGAGGACTTTGCGCACGAGGGGGTGGGCGGCAGCGCCCTTGACGCGCTCGGTCTCGGAGCGCGCCGTCGCCTCGCGAAGCGTCGGCGTGGTCGCTTCCGCCGTCAGCGCGACCATCCACCGCTCGCCGGTCCACTCCTGAAGACGCCGCGCGAGCGTCTGCGCCAAAGCCGGCGACGCCCCCTCGACGAGCGTCAGCGCGATCCGGCAGGGCTCGAACCGGTCAAGCCGTACATCCTTTTCAAGCGCCTGAAGGAGCTGGATGTCCCGGCGGGCGCGGGCGAGCGCCACAACGTCCTCGAAGCACTGAAGCCTCGGCGCGGCGCCGGGCGCGCTCAAAGGGGCGACCGCAGCCGTCGTCGCGCGCTGCGGGGCCGCTGCGCCGACCCCCGAGCCGGGGACGCCACGGATCGGCGGCGGCGATGGGACATGGCGCGGCGCAGTTTCGGTCGTCTCGGCGAGCTTTCGCAGCGCGTCTTCCGGGGACGGCAGGTCCGCCGCAAACGCGAGGCGGATCAGCGCCATTTCGGCGGACGCCATCGGCCGCGGCGAGTCCCGCACGTCGTCGACGCCGCCGATCAGGATCTGCCAGGCTCGCGTCAGCGTCCCGATCGTCAGCCGGCCCGCGAATTCCCGGGCGCGCCTGCGCTCCGTCTCGCCGATCGCCGCGTCGTCGGGCGCGTCGGGCGCGATTCTGACCCGAGTGACGGTGTGGCAGAACTCGGCGACCTCGATCAGGACGTCGGCGGGGTCGGCGCCAGCGCGGTTGAGCGCGCGCAGGAGCGAGAGCGCCTCGGCGATCTCGCCCTTCATCGTCCGCTCGAAGAGTTCGACGATCTCTTCCTTGCCCGAGAGGCCCAGCATGTCGCGGACCGCCGCCGCGCTGACGCCAGGCGCGCCGCCGTAGGCGATCGCCTGGTCGAGCACCGACAGCGCGTCGCGCACCGATCCTTCCGCGACACGGGCGATCACGGCCAGCGCGTCCGGCTCCGCCGCGACTCCCTCGGCGGCCGCGATCTTCGCCAGATGCTCGACCATGAGCCCGGACTCGATCCGCCTGAGGTCGAAGCGGATGCAGCGCGAGCGGACCGTGATCGGCACCTTGTCGATCTCGGTGGTGGCGAACAGGAACTTGACGTGCTCCGGCGGCTCCTCGAGCGTCTTGAGCAGGCCGTTGAAGGCCTGCTTCGACAGCATGTGCACTTCGTCGATGATGTAGACCTTGGTCCGCGCCGAGACCGGCCGGTAGCGGGCGTTCTCGATGATCTCGCGGACGTCGTCGATGCCGGTGTGGGAGGCCGCGTCCATTTCGATCACGTCGACGTGGCGCGATTCCATGATCGCCTGGCAATGGACGCCGACCTCCGGCATGTCGACGCTTGGGCCGTCGACCTTGCCGGGCAGGGCGTAGTTGAAGGCGCGGGCGAGGATGCGCGCCGTCGTCGTCTTGCCGGTGCCGCGGACGCCGGTGAAAATATAGGCCTGATGGATCCGCCCGGCCGCGAAGGAATTGGCGAGGGTGCGCACCATCGGCTCCTGGCCAATCAGGTCCTCGAAGCGCTGGGGACGGTACTTGCGGGCGAGCACCCGATAGGCTTCGGCCGCCGCGCGCTCCTGAGGCGCGCCTTCGTCGGCGGAAAACAGCGATGAATTCATCGCTGGCCCCTGTCGCCCGGTTCGGATCGAAGGTCTGAGCGCATCCGCAAGAAAATCGCGCGCCGCTCTCGGGCGCGCCCCGGGTGAACCCGCGAAGGTGGGAGGTTGGACAAAGACCCGCCCTGTCTCGTTAGGGCTGCTTCCTTCCGGACCTGACCCGGTTGGCGAGCGGTACGTCCTTCGCCAACCTCCCGAGGCTCATGTGGACCAGCGGGCGCCGAAGCGCAAGGGCGGGGTTTGGCGGGAATCGCGGGTCCAGGGCGCCGTTTGTCGGCGGCCCTTTGAATTCAAGGGATTGATGGCAATCCTGGCCGCGCCCTTTTTGCTGCGAACGCTGTCATGCCGTCGGAGCGCCGGCATTCCCTCGGCGCCATTCGGCAGCGCTCGCTCCAGGTTCGAGCGCCACAATGAGGCCCGCCAGAACATTGAGCGCGAGCTAGCCAACATCGGGCGTGAGAATGGATTTCAGTCGCGGGGTGAACCAATCCAAGAACGCCCTTAGCTTGAGCGGCATCGGTTTCCGCTCGGCGTAGACGATATGGACCGGAAGAGGCTTGTTCTCGAACGCGTCCAATATGATGACAAGGCCACCGGTACGCCTCGCAGCCTCCATCTTGTACGACATCACCCGAGCGATTCCAGCTCCTGCCAGCGCCGCCTCGACCGCCGCCTCCGACGTGTTGACCGTCAATCGCGTTCGAATGGGAACAGCGACTTCATTATCGTCCTTCGCGAACCTCCAGATCCGCGGCACGCCGGCCTCGTCCACGGTGATGCAATCATGGTCACGCAGGTCGTACGGCGTCTCCGGACGCGCCCGCACGGCGAGATAGTCCGGGCTGGCGCAGACCACGACGCGGACCGATCCGATCCGCGTTGCAATCATGCTGCTGTCCGCCAATGGTCCGATCCGAATGGCGACGTCGATCTTGTTCTCGGCCGGGTTGAGAACGCGATCGCTCAGCAGTAGGCGCAGGGCGATGTCGGGGTAGACGGTCTGGAACTCGCAGGCCAGCGGCAACAGGTGGAGATGGCCGAGGCCCCAGGGCGCCGTCATGGCGAGATCGCCGGTCGGCGCGTGATACTCCCCGGAAGCTTCCCGTTCGGCGTCGTCGACCTGCTCGATGATGCGCTTGCTGGCTTCGATATAGGCCCGCCCTGCGTCGGTCAGCGACAGGTGGCGTGACGACCTTCGAAACAATTGGGTCTTCAAGCGCGCTTCGAGTTTGGAGAGTTGCCGGCTGACCGTCGCAACGGGCATGCCGAGTTGCCGCGAAGCCGCCGACAGACTGCCAGCCTCCGCGATCGCGACGATCACGACCATCGACTTGATGCGGTCCACGGAGTCAGCTTTCCGGATTCTGAAAAGCTTTTTCTCAGATATACCGGCTGCACAGCGGGCCTGCAATCGCATACCGTCTCGGCGTGGTCGATGCGTTGCTTTTGGTTTTGGCGGCAGGCCTGAGTTTTTTGCGCTTCGCAGCTTCCGCCTAGCCCAGTCGAACCCCGGCGTTTGTCAGCTTGGCAATCACTCCTCGAGAGGATGCGTTGATGCGCGCTCGCGGCGATCTCAACGATGCAAGGCTTGCAACACAGCGCGACGTCATTGTCGGGGTGGTCGCGGGGGGCGCGGCCTTCACCGCCTGCCCAAAGCCGTTGGCCGCCGCGGAGGCGGCGAGCGCCAGCGGCGCAGGGCCACGCTCCTCGGGAACGGAACGCTCAAGACCTACAAGGATTTTCCGCACGGCATGATCACCACGCATGCGGATACGGTCAACGCCGATCTGCTGACGTTCATCAGGGCCTAAAAGCGCCCGCTTCAAGGAGGTCTCGATATGGGAACCGTTGAGACGAAGGACGGTGTTGAAATCTTCTACAAGGACTGGGGGTCGGGCCAGCCGATCGTATTCAGTCACGGCTGGCCGCTGTCGGCGGACGACTGGGACGCGCAGCTGCTGTTCTTTCTCAATCACGGCTATCGCGTCATCGCGCATGACCGGCGCGGCCACGGGCGCTCGACGCAAACCGGGGTCGGCCATGACATGGACCATTACGCAGACGACCTCGCAGCGGTGACGGCGCATCTCAATCTGAAGGACGCGATCCACGTCGGCCATTCGACCGGCGGCGGGGAGGTCGTGCACTACCTTGCGAGGCACGGCGAGAGCCGCGTCGCGAAGGCCGCGATCATCAGCGCTGTGCCGCCGCTCATGGTGAAGACGGCGTCCAATCCGAACGGGCAGCCGAAGGAGGTCTTCGACGGCTTCCAGGCGTCGCTCGCGGCGAACCGTTCTCAGTTCTACCTCGATGTCGCCTCGGGGCCTTTCTATGGCTTCAACCGTCCGGGCGTGAAAACCCTGGAGTCCGCCGTCCGGAATTGGTGGCGCCAAGGCATGACCGGCGGCGCGAAGGCGCACTACGACGGCATCGTCGCGTTTTCGCAGACCGACTTCACCGAAGACCTCAAGAAGATCACCGTGCCTGTGCTCGTGGTGCACAGCGAGGACGACCAGATCGTTCCCTATGTCGCCGCCGGGCCGCTGTCGGCGAAGCTTCTCAAGAACGGCACGCTCAAGACCTATAAGGATTTCCCGCACGGCATGATCACAACGCAGGCGGACACGGTCAACGCCGAGTTGCTGGCCTTCATCAAAGCCTGACAAGCGCGCGTTTCTTTGCGCTAGCCCGATTGTCGTGTCCAACTGAGAGGGCCAGCGCGTGACCATCATCCTCCACGCCACCGTGGCGATCGCCGCAGGCGCCGCCGCGTCGGGCCTTGTCGCACTGACCGCAAGAGATGCGCTCGGCGCCGCCGGCGTCATCCCGCTCGCCGGCGAGCCTCCGGCGAAACTCGTCATCGACCCGCCATTGCCGGAGCCTCTCGCCCGGGGCTTGGTCGTCATCCAGTACCGGACCGAAAACCTTCGGATCGTGCCGGTCTACGGTCCGGGCGCCCTCGACGTCTCGCCGCGCGTCGGACACCTCCACGTCACCGTCGACGATGCGCCCTGGCACTGGGTCGACGCCAGCGGCGAGCCTCTCATCATTCAGGGCCTTCCGTCCGGACCCCACCGGGTCCTGATCCAGCTCGCCGACCCAACGCACCGTGTCATCGACCAGGGAACGGTCGAACTCGTGATTCCGCCGAAATAATTGCCGCATCCCGGCCGCCTCGCCGGCGGCCAGCGAGCGCGCGCCTGCGAGCGAGGTCCGATCACGCCTTCGTCGACGAGTCCGGTGAAAAGGCGGGGTACCGCGCGACTTCTGCAAGGTTGGGCGCACGAACTGAGCCACGGAGACGACGCCATGGGGAAGCTCGACGGAAAGGTCGCCGTGATCACCGGCGCCAACAGCGGCATAGGCCTTGCCGCGGCAAGGCGTTTCGCCGCTGAAGGCGCGCGGGTGTTCATGACCGGGCGACGGAAGAAAGAGCTCGAGGACGCCGTTGCTGAGGTCGGAGCCCATGCGCGCGGGGTTCCGGGCGATGTCGCCAGCCTTGCCGATCTCGACCGACTCTTCGCAATCGTGAAGGCCGAGGCCGGCGTCATCGACATCCTGTTCGCCAACGCGGGCGGCGGCGATTTCGCCGCCCTCGGCGAAATCACGGAGGACCATTTCGACCGGACCTTCGCCACCAACGTGAAAGGAACGCTTTTTACCGTGCAGAAGGCGCTGCCTCTCCTCAAGGACGGCGCCTCGATCATCCTGACCGGTTCGACCGCCGGCTCCACGGGCATCCCGGCCTTCAGCGTCTATTGCGCAACCAAGGCCGCGATCCGCAGCTTCGCCCGCAGTTGGATCCTCGACCTCGCGCCCCGCAAGATTCGGGTCAACGTGCTCGCGCCCGGCGCGACCGGGACACCCGGATGGCGCGGGCTCTCGAAAACGCCGGAAGCGCTCGGCGAGATGATCAGGCTCGTGGAGGCGACAACCCCATTGGGACGACTGGGGGACCCGGACGAGACCGCGGCTGCCGCACTTTTCCTGGCCTCCGACGACAGCAGCTTCGTAACCGGCATCGAGCTGTTTGTGGACGGCGGATCCGCTCAGGTATAGCTGCGGCTGTGATCGCTGCGGCAGTAGTGCTTCCTGAACGATGTTTCGTCGTTAAGCATCCGCTTGGGCGGGTTGTCGGCTTATCGGAACGCGGTCAGCGGCCCCTTTGCGACCCATTCCCGCCGTTCGCGCAACCGGCGCTTCCCGCCCAAAGCGGTCGCTGACCGGACGCCTGCCGCTTTGCGAGGGCTGACAGGAACTCGCACAGAACCAACTGTTTGCATTTGTTTAAAATCGATAGTCCCCTTTGCCGGCCGCGCCATTCTGGCGCCAGCGGCGCGTGTGGACGCCGCCCGGCGTGATCAAATCGGATCGCGAGGTCGCCCCGGGAGCGCGTTGGGATGGAATAGAAAAACTAACCTGTTCGGCGCAAAACCCTCCCTGTTCGGCGCAAAACCCTCCCTGTTCCGTCCGAAAATTCGCCCTGTTATTTGACCAATTCCGGAACGTTAAACCTGCGGCGGCGGGTCTGGAACGGGCAGACCCAGGCCTCGGCGGCCTCTGCCGCGTCTCATGGGGGTCGAGAAATTCCCTGCTATCTCAGCCTTCTCCAGATTTCTCTTTTTCCGCATTTAATTTTCTGTTATTCTCCTAATAGTGAAATTCGAGCCGCACTCCGGCCGGCCTTTCACGGACAAAATCGTGCGCGGTGCAAAAATGTGTTCGGCCTGGATAGCAGAACTTGACTCCCGATCCCGTCCGGCAGGCGGCCGGGAGCGCAGCCCGGCCGAGGCCCGGGCTCGCAGCCGCCGCCCGTCCGCGCTCCCCGGCGCGGCCCGGGCAAGCCTCGCCGCGTTTGACGGCGCGCCGGCTTTCGCGCCATCTCATGGCCCATGACCGACGTCTCCATTCCCGCCGCGTTCGGCGCGGGGCTGCTCTCGTTTGCGAGCCCCTGCGTCCTGCCGCTGGCTGCGCCCTATCTCTGCTACCTCGCGGGCGCGAGCGTCGAGCAGCTTGCCGTGGGCGGCGAACGCCAGGCCCGGCGCGATATCCTCTTCGCCTCGCTCCTGTTCGTCGCGGGCTTCACAACCGTCTTCGTCGCCTTCGGCGCGACCGCCTCGGCGCTCGGCGCGCTCGTGCGCCAGTGGAGCCACTGGCTGTCGATTGCGGCTGGCGTCGGCGTCATCGTCATGGGGCTGCATTTTCTCGGGCTCTTCCGGATCGGCGCGATGCTGCGCGAGGCGCGCGTTTCGGTCGACAAGCCGGCCGGCCTGTGGAGCGCCTATTTCATGGGGCTCGCCTTCGCGCTCGGCTGGACCCCGTGCATCGGACCGATTCTCGCGACCATTCTCGCCGTCGCCGGCAGCCGCGACACGGTTGCGGCGGGCGCCGGCCTGCTCGCCGTCTACAGTCTCGGCCTCGGCCTGCCGTTCATCGCTGCGGCCGCGGCGATCGGCCCGTTCCTGCGCGCTTCCGCCGCGGTGAAGAAGCGGTTCGGCGCGATCGAGAAGGCGGTCGGCGTCCTGCTCGTCGGGACGGGCGTCCTCTTCCTGACCGGCGGCTTCCAGGACATGTCGCGCTGGCTGATCGACACTTTCCCGCAGTTCCAGCAGGTAGGGTGAGGAAAGCAGACCTCCCTCGCCAGAGGATTGGGCGATGAGCCATAGGGCCCGTCGAGCCTGCGCGCGCGCGCCACTGTGCGCTCTTGACGCAGGGCACGCCAATGTCTTGGCGCAGAAAGGATATGCAATACAATGGGCGAATGAATTGGGGGCGCCGGACCGATGAACTTTCTTGACGAACTGGCGTTCGGATTCGGGCGCGACTGGCGCGCCTGGGCGCGATGGCTGCTCACGCTGATCGCGCTCGTCGCGCTCGCCGCCGCCGCCGTCTATTACATCGTCGACTCCGACTATTCTTACGTGAAGGCGTCCGTATACACAGGGGCGGCGACGGGCGAGTACCACGCGGTCGCCGAGCGGCTCGCGGCTCGGGCAAAAAAGAAGCGAGGACGCCTGACCGTTGTCGAGACCGCCGGCTCGGTGGAAAACGTCAAGCGGCTCGTCGGCGAGAATGGCCGTTGCGAACCGGGCTTCGCCTTCGTGCAGGACGGCGTGCCGGTTCCCGACGACGCAGGCCTCCGGACTTTGGGGCGGCTGCCGCAACCCGAGTCTCTGCTCCTGTTCGCCCGTCGCGGCCGTTCGTTCGGCTCGTTTCAGGACCTCAAGGGCGCATCCATCGGGATTGGGCCCGCAGGCTCCGGCACCGCCTATCTCATGCAGTTGCTGCTGGAAAACTCGGATCTGAAGGATCTCGGTCTTCGGCCATCGAACCATCCGACCGGCGATCAGGCGGCCCTCGTCCGCGACGGCGGGCTCGATCTTGCGGCCTACGTCATCAACGAGAACGCCCCCGTGGTGCGGGACTACGCCAAGACATACGATCTCGAACTCGTGTCGCCGGCGGACGAGGAAGGCCTGCTGACCCGCGACAAGTGGCTGCGGCTCGGCCGAATTCCGGCAGGCTTTTTCGACCTCAATCTGCCGAGCCCGGCGACCGACAAGATCGTGGCGCAGGTCGACACGCTCATCATGACCAATTCCTGCGTCGGCCGGGCAGAACGCATCGCTCTTCTCGCCATGCTCAGCGACGAATTCCCGAGCTTCATACGGGTCAATCCACCGCCCGCGCCGTTCGCACAGGATGCGGCGCCCCTCGCCGACGAATCGCGCGAGTTTCTCGCCAACGGCCAGCCCGCGTTGCCGGACCGCTATTTCCCGCGGCTCGTCAACCTGATGTCGCCCGCCTACTGGATCTATCTGGCGATGGCGGTCACGGTCCTGTTCAACGGCATGGAGATCTACAGCCGCTTCCGGCTGTGGCGGCTCGATGCAAACCGCGAGGACCTCGAAACGCGGCTCCGGGCGCTGACCGACCCGCCGCTTTCCCGCGATCAGATCCAGGCGCTCCCCGCCACGGCGGCGATCGCGACGCCCGAGGCGCAAACGGCCGCGGCCGGCCTCCTGAAGGATTTCGAGACGCTTCGGGGGCGTTGCCGGGCGCAGCTCGAAACCTCCTGGGTGACCCCGATGGGGCGCGAGATGTACTACCGCTATCAGGAGCAGATGGCCCAGGGGGCGATCACGGCGCTGACGACGCTCCTGGCGCGGTCGAAAACGCCAGCGGTCTGACGGCGCCGCATCTCTCGATCCGACCGCTTCAGTGTCGGGCGCCGCTGTTCTCGACAAGCCCGAGCGCGTCGATCGCCATGTTTCGTTCGGCATTAGCCCGCGCGAGCCGCCGCTCGAGTTCTTCGGTGCTGGATCTGCTGCTACCCGCGAGCACCACGCCGCCGATCAGGAGCGCGAGCGCGGCGAGGACGCGAGCCGGGCTGAACACAATGAGGCCGATAAGGAGCGCAACGAGCAGAAGCGATCCGGCTCCAGCGGCGACGCGCCCGACAGTCACGAGCCTCCGACTGCGAGCGATCGAATCGCCGAGTTCGTCAACGACAAGCTCGAGCGCTTCGACCCGCGCGACAGGAGAATCGCCCTCCTCCCCGTCGGGGCTCAAGGCCTTCCCCTACTGCTGTCGCCTCTGGCGCGCGTGCTCGGCGGTGTAGCGGGCGCGCTCCCTGTGCTGATGCCGGCGCTTCTGCATCTGGCTGCGATAGGAACCCGTCGGCCTCTGCGCATGTTGCGCCGATGGCGCGCTCGACGACTGGGCGAACGCGGGGTGCGGGACAGTCGAAATGAGCGTGACGAGGAGGACGGCGACGATCGCCTTGAGCATTCGAGTTTTCTCCATTTCCTTCATTGCGCAGAATCGGCGAGGGCGACGCTTACTCGATCCAGACGAGCGTCGGAAACGGCATGACGGTTCTTGCGGCGTGAGGCAAGACCCGGCGCCGCTTCCAGCGCGCCGCCCGCAATACGCCTCGATCGGCGCCTTGAGGCGCTCGCCCGGCGGCGAGATGCGCCCTCCTACATCCGCGGGCCCGCCATGGTCCCATGCGTGTGCGGCCTTTGGTTGAACGTCGCATTGACATGATTGGGCGCGCGATGATGGCCCCATCCTCCGCCACGTGCGGTATGCGCGTGCGGACTGAGATGCGAGGGATGCCGGGAGGCGCGGGTCGCGGACGCTGCAGATGCGGCCGAAGGCAATTGGGCGGCGGCAAGTAGCATCGCAGAAAGAAGGACGAGACGTTTCGACACGGCGTTTCTCTCTCGGTTGGCGGTCAAGACGAAAAACCCGCCGTCACCGGCGGGTTTCTCTTGAAGGCGAGGGAGGAGCGCGCTCCTCCCGAGAGACGTCCGGATGGACGGCTCACATCTGCTTGTAAGTGATCTTCCCGTCGTCGCCCTTCTTCCAGACATACCAGACAAAGTCGACGGACTTGCGGTCGCCCTTGCTGTCGTAGGCGATGTCGCCGATGACCGTGTGGAAGGGCATGCCCGAATGCATGACCTCGGCCACCTTCTTCGGGTCGAGCGACTTCGCCTTCTCGGCAGCCTCTTTGATGATCTGCATGCCGGCGTAGGAATAGAGCGTGTAGGCCTCGGGATCGAAATTCTTCGCCTTGAACGCCGCGACAACGTCCTTCGCGTTCGGGTTGTTGCGCGGGTCGGGGCCGAAGGTCATGAGGGTGCCCTCGACGCCGGGACCGCCGATCGAGGCGAACTCGTTGTCGGTGATGCCGTCGCCGGAGATCATGACCGTCGGCATGCCCTGATCGCGCATCTGGCGCACGATGAGTCCGCCCTCGGTGTGCAGGCCGCCCCACATCAGGAAGTCGGCGCCCGATTCCTTGATCTTCGACACGATCGCCGAATAGTCCTTCTCGCCGGTGTTGACGCCTTCGTAGAGGACTTCGTTGACGCCGAACTTGTGCATGTTGTCGCGCGCGGCGTCGGCGAGGCCCTTGCCGTAGGTGGTCTTGTCGTGGACGATCGCGATCTTCTTGCCCTTCAGATGGTCGCGCGCGTACTCGGCCCACACGAGGCCCTGCTGATCGTCGCGGCCGCAGGTGCGGAACGCGTTCCAGAGGTTCCGGTCGGTCACCTTCGGGTTGGTCGCGGAGGGGGTGACGAACAGGATGCCGTTCTCCGAATAGACGTCGGACGCCGGGATGGTCACGCCCGAGTTGAAGTGGCCGATGACGAACTTGACGCCGTCGCCGACGAACTTGTTGGCGACCGACACGCCCTGTTTCGGATCCGACACGTCGTCGCCCTGCTCGAGCGTGAGCTGCTGGCCGAGAATGCCGCCCGCCTTGTTGATGTCGTCGACGGCCTGCTGCGTGCCGTTGACAAGCTGCGCCCCGAACGCCGCGTTCGGTCCAGTGATCGGCCCCGCGACGCCGATCTTAACGTCGGCGTTGGCAGCGCCGGAAAACGCGAGGGCGGCGGCGACCGCGACCCCCGACAGCCAGTACTTCTTCATACGATTACACTCCCATAAGTTCAGGGCGCTCGGCCCTCCCGAAGGCCGCCCCGGCGGACAAAAATTCCGCCTCGGGCGGCCATACTTTCTCGTTTTCGAGAAAGAGTCATGTTAAAAAGAGGACAGAGGTCCCGATCCCTTCGGGTCAAGCGGCCGATCTCCCATCCTTGGGCCGCCAGCCGAAGCCCGCCCTCTCATAGGCCCACGAATATTGTGTCGCCATCTGGGCCGCGCGCATCGCGCGGTAGCCAAGCGCCGCGATGAAAAGGTTCCAGACGTAAGCGACGATGAAGTACTGCGGCGCGAGCAGCGGTTCTCCATAGAGCGCGTAGTGGAGAAACTGGACCCCGGCCGTCAGGAACAGCATGTAGAGCGCGATCATCGCCATGGGCCGCCAGGTCTGGGCGAGCGCGCGCCCGGACGCCCAGGCGCCCGCTCCGCCGATCATGAGCGTGAGGACCACAAAGGTGAACAGTCCGTAAGGCGTGTTGGAATAGAGGATCCCCGCCATCAGTGCCCTCCCTCGAGGTAGGCCGCGCGGACCTCGGGCCGGGCGAGAAGTTCCGCCCCGCTGCCCTGCATGGTGATCAGGCCGTTGACCATGACGTAGCCGCGATGGGCGAGCTTCAGCGCATGGAAGGCGTTCTGCTCGACGAGGAACACGGTCAGGCCCTGCGTGCGATTGAGGTCGCCAATGACCTGAAAAATCTGCTTCACGACGAGAGGCGCAAGGCCGAGCGACGGCTCGTCGAGAAGGAGAAGGCGCGGCCTGCTCATGAGCGCGCGCGCGATCGCAAGCATCTGCTGCTCGCCGCCCGAAAGCGTGCCGCCGCGCTGGGGGGCACGCTCCTTGAGGCGCGGGAACAGAGTGAAGACGCGTTCGAGATCTTCGTCGAAATGGGCGAAATCGTTGATCGAGGCGCCCATCTGCAGGTTCTCGAACACCGTCATGCGGGGAAAGATCCTGCGTCCTTCCGGCGACTGGGCGATCGACAGGCGCGCGATCAGATGCGTCGGCAGCGAGGTGATGTCCTTGCCGTCGAATACGACGCGACCGCGGCGCGCCCTCGGCGAACCGAAGATGGTCATCATCGTCGTCGACTTGCCGGCGCCGTTGGCGCCGATGAGCGTGACGATCTCGCCCGCGTTGACGTCGATGTCGACCCCTTTGAGCGCCTGGATCTTGCCGTAGAACGTCTCAACGCCGCGCAGCTGCAGTAGAGGCGGCGCCCCAGCCGGCCCCCCGTTCATTGCTCGAGCTCCTTCTCGATCGTCTGGACCTCTTCCTCGTCGGCGACGCCGAGATAGGCCGCAATCACCTTCGGATCGGCGCGCACATCGGCGGGCGTCCCGTCGGCGATCTTCACCCCATAGTCGAGGACGACGACGTGATCGGAAATCTGCATCACCACCGACATGTCGTGCTCGATGAGCAGCACCGACGTGTCGTGGTCGGTCCGAATGGAAAGCAGCAGCGCCGATAGCTCGGCCGATTCGCGCGGGTTCAGTCCGGCGGCCGGCTCGTCGAGGCACAAGAGCACCGGCTTCGTGCTCATCGCGCGAGCGATCTCGAGCCGGCGTTGCGCGCCGTAGGGCAGTTCGCCCGCCGGGTCGTCCGCGCGATCCATGAGCCCGATCTTCTCGAGCCAGAATTTTGCGCTATCAACCGCCTCCGCCTCGCTTCGACGGTAGCTCGGCGCGCCGACAAGGCCGAGCACGGTCATTCCGCTCGCCCGCATCAGCGGATTGTGGTGGGCGACGAGCAGGTTCTCGAGCACCGTCATGCCCTGGAAGAGCCGGATGTTCTGGAACGTCCGGGCGACTTTGGCTTTGCGCGCGATCTCGTGATCGGGCATGCGCTCGAGCAGGAAGAGCTCGCCGCCCGAAGCCGCGGAGTGGCGGCCGCTCGCGTTGGTCGCGGCCTCGACGTCCTGCCTCGTCACGACGCCGTCGCGGGCGAGGGCGAGTCGGCCTTCAGTCGGCTTGTAGAAACCGGTGACGCAGTTGAAAACCGTCGTCTTGCCGGCGCCGTTCGGACCAATGAGGGCGGTTACGTCGCCACGCCCGACCACAAAGGAAAAGGCGTTGACCGCGACGAGGCCGCCGAACCGCATGGTCAGGTTCTCGACGGTGAGCAACGGGCTCGTGAGCCACCTCATCAGCCGTGCCCTTCCTTGACGAGGTCGCCGGACACGACCTTTCGTTCCTTGAGGAAAATCGACGGCGAT
Source organism: uncultured Alphaproteobacteria bacterium (assembly GCA_963829505.1). Taxonomy (GTDB): domain Bacteria; phylum Pseudomonadota; class Alphaproteobacteria; order Rhizobiales; family Beijerinckiaceae; genus Roseiarcus. Next base: position 1,666,112 of record CAWHIL010000001.1, on the reverse strand, counting down.
CGTGTCGACACGAGGCCCCGCGGCTTCCAGATCATCATCACGACCATCGCGGCCCCAAACAGCAGCATGCGGTACTGAGTGGGATCGAAGTCCTCCCCGAAAATGCGCTTCATCCAGTCGAGCTCGCGCATGAGTTCCGGCGCGCCGATCATCACGGCCGCGGCGATCGCGACGCCAAGTTGCGAGCCCATGCCGCCGAGGACGACGATGGCGAGGATGGTCGCCGATTCCATGAAGGTGAAGCTCTCCGGGCTGACGAAGCCCTGGCGAACCGAGAAAAAGGAGCCGGCGAAGCCGCCGAACATCGCGCCGAGCGCGAACGCGGTGAGCTTGGTGTTGGCCGTGTTGATGCCGAGCGAGCGGCAGGCGATCTCGTCCTCGCGTAAAGCCTCCCACGCGCGGCCGATCGGCAGGCGCCGCAGTCTCAGCGTGATGGCGTTGGTGAGCAGAGCGAGCGCGAGGATGAGATAAAAGAGGAAGATCGTGCGGTAGATCGGGGTGTAGGGAAGATGGAAGATCGCCGCAAAGCCGTTATCTTCGTCGTTGAATGGAATGCCAAAGAAGCTGACATGCGGGATGCTCGTGATGCCGGCGTAGCCGTTGGTGAAGTCGACCCAGTTTATGAGCACGAGGCGGATGATCTCGCCGAAAGCGAGCGTCACGATGGCCAGATAGTCGCCGCGCAGCCTCAGCACCGGAAATCCGAGGATGACGCCCCACATCGCAGCAAGAATTCCGGCGAGCGGCAGACAGAGCCAGAACGACATGCCGAAGGTCGTCGACAGGAGCGCGTAGGAATAGGCGCCGATGGCGTAGAAGGCGACGTATCCGAGGTCGAGCAGGCCGGCGAGCCCGACCACGATGTTGAGGCCCCAGCCGAGCATCACGTAGATCAGGATCTGAACGCCGTAGTTGTTGATCCATTTCAGTGAGGCGTTGGGTCCCAGCGCACCAAGCATGATGAGCGGAAAGAGGATGACGGCCCCGAGCGCGAAGGGGCCGAACCATTGCGAGAAGCGGGCGCGGGCGCGAGACGGAGGCGCGACGCCCTCTCCCTCGGCGGCGGATTCGGCAAGCGCGCCGCCGAGTCCGCCCGCGGCCACGGCGCCCACCCTGTCGAACCAGACGCGCCAGTCGGGCGGAGACACCTGTCGGAAGAGGACGAAGAGGAACACGGCCGCCGCGATGCCGAACGACAGCGGCCACCGGCTGATCAGGACGAGTTCGTTGTTGATGTTGGATTCGGCGTGGTAGCTGATGATCGGGAAGGCGAGGCAGAAGGCGACGAGGGCCGCGGCGGCGGCGGTCCGAAGCGCTGGAGCGTATGTCGTCGCGACGGCTTCGGGCTGATCGGCGACCGGGGTGGACTGCGGGGCGGCGGTCATGCTCACACCTTCTCCACTTCGGGCCTTCCCAGAATGCCGGATGGCATGAAGATGAGCGTGATGGCGAGGATCATGAACGCCGCCACGTCCTTATAGTCGGTGGTGAAGTAGGACGACCAGAAGACCTCGATGAGGCCGATCAGGAGGCCGCCCAGAACCGCTCCGGGCAGCGAGCCGATGCCGCCGAGGACGGCGGCGGTGAAGGCCTTGACGCCGGGTACGAAACCGTCGGCGAAGTTCACCACGCCGTAGTAGATCACGAACATCACGCCGGCGACCGCCGCGAGCGCCGCCCCGATGACGAAGGTGATGGAGATGGTGGCGTCGACGTCAATGCCGAGCAGCGCCGCCATCTTGCGGTCCTGCTCGCAGGCGCGCTGGGCGCGGCCAAGCGAGGTGTGCTGCACAAGATACCAGAAGGCGCCGAGCAGAATCGCCGTCATGACCACGATCAGGATCTGGCGGACCGAAAGCGTCACGTCATAACTCCCGCTGGTCAGGTTGAAGACGTGATTGGGCAAAATCGGCGCGGGCTTGTTGCGCGGCCCCTGCACGACCTGAACGAAGTTCGAGAGAAAGATCGACATGCCGATCGCCGAAATCAGCGGAGCGAGGCGGAACGATCCCCGCAACGGCCGATACGCCAGCCGTTCGATCGCCCAGTTCCATAAACCGGTGAGCGCCATCGCGCCGATCAAGACAACCACGAACGCGATCGGCAGCGACCCGACGCCCAGAATCTGCGTGAGGATCATGAACAGGATCAGCGCGATGAAGGCCGACAGCATGAAGACGTCGCCGTGGGCGAAGTTCACCATGCCGATGATCCCGTAGACCATCGTGTAGCCGATGGCGATCAGCCCGTAGATCGAGCCGAGCGTCACGCCATTGATGAGCTGCTGGAGGAAATTGTCCATGCCCGATCGTCCCTTCACATTTCCTCCGGCGCTCGCAGGAAGCATGCCACGAACGCCTTGCCGCGCCGATTGCATGTGCGCGCCGCTACCCATAGCGCTTAACCCGTCGTCATGCGGGGTTCAAGCCGCCAGTCCCGGGGGGACGCTTGGCGCGGGCCGAGCGCGGCCATGGTCGAAGACGAGAGGAATGGCCTGCAGGTCCCTTGTTCAAGGACAATATATCCGCATGAATATATCGACCGCGGCAAGTTCGGCTAGCCGGGTTTACGCGACATGCGATTTTGCTACAGCTGGCCGCGGGCTATGGACTTCGGCGCCGGCGACGGGTTACGAAACCGCATCTAGGGTCTTCGCAAAGAGCGAGCGCCGTCTCGGGCGCTCCTCGCCGCGCCGACGGCAGGCGGTCTTCGCCCGGGAGGAAATGCGAATGGCGATGACGATGACCGGGGAGGCGACTCTTCCGGCCGCACGCCCGGTCGTCTGGACGATGCTGAACGATCCGGACGTTCTCCTGACCTGCATTCCCGGCTGCCAGTCCCTCGAAAGAGTTGGGGACAGAGGCTTTGCCGCCGTTTCGAAGATCAAGATCGGCCCGGTCGTTGCAACCTTCAAAGGCAAGGTCGAACTTTCCGACATCGTTGCGAACCTCCGCTGCACCATATCCGGGGAAGGAGAAGGCGGGGTCGCCGGCTTCGCCAAGGGCGGCGCCAGGGTTTCGCTCGCCGACGCCGACGGCGGCGGCACGGTGCTGCGCTACGACGTCGAGGCCCATGTCGGCGGCAAGATCGCCCAGCTCGGCTCGCGCCTGATCGACGGCGTCGCCAAAAGCATGGCCGACAAATTCTTCGCGAGTTTCGCCGAGGAGGCCGCCGCCCGGGCGGGCCCGGCAGGCGCCAAGGCGCGCCGGCCGGCGCACGCCGAAGCGCAGGTCATGCGCCACTACGCGGCCACGCCCCACGCCACGGGCGCCCCGCTCGACACATTCGACGCGCCCCTTGGTGCGCCGGCAGCCGCCGGTTCGAAGAGATCGCCGCCGCGGTCGCCCCCGCCCGCCGACGCCGCGGCCGCCGCCATCGCGACGTTCCAGGCTCAAAAAGCATCACAGACCAAAAAGAAGTCATGGTTCAGGAGGATTTGGGAATGGTTCATGTCTCATTGACGGTGAACGGTCGGCATGTGTCGGCCGAGGTCGACCCCAGGACGCTGCTCGTGCAGTTTTTGCGCGAGAACCTGCGCCTCACAGGCGCCCATGTCGGCTGCGACACCTCGCAATGCGGGGCCTGCGTCGTCCACGTCGACGGCGCGGCGATCAAGTCGTGCACGACGCTCGCGGTGAGCTGCAACGGCGCGAGCGTGACGACCATCGAGGGTCTCGCGCACGCCGGGAAACTGCATCCGATGCAGCAGGCCTTCCAGGACAATCACGCGCTTCAGTGCGGCTTCTGCACTCCGGGCATGATCATGGCGGCAGTCGACCTCGTCAATCGCGAAGGCGCTGCGCTCGACGAGACCGCGATCCGCCACGGCCTCGAGGGCAACATCTGCCGCTGCACCGGCTACCACAACATCGTCAAGGCGGTGGCGCAGGGCGCGCGCGAGATGAGCGCGGCGACGCCGAAGGCCGCCGAATAGTCGAGTTTCAAAAACGTTTCCTTTTAGGGAGAGAAACATGAGCGCGACCGGCATCGGCGCTTCCGTCAAGCGCAAGGAAGACATCCGCTTCATCACCGGCAAGGGCCGCTACACCGACGACATCAATCGCGCGGGCCAATCCTACGCGGTTTTCGTGCGCTCGCCGCACGCCCACGCCGTCATCAAGGCCATCGACGCTTCGCAAGCGCTGAAGTCGCCAGGCAACGTCGCCGTGCTAACCGGCGCCGACTCCACGGCCGACAAGATCGGCGCCCATGTCTGCGGCTGGACCATCACGTCGAAAGACGGAACGCCGATGAAGGTCGGCTCCTTCCCTGCGCTGGCGCACGGCAAGGCCCTCTATGTCGGCGATCCCGTAGCTGTGGTGATCGCCGACACCTACGCGCAGGCGCGCGACGCCGCAGAGAAGGTCGAGGTCGACTACGAGGTCCTGCCCGCGGTCGTCGATCCCGCAAAGGCAGCTGAGGCTGGACAATCTCAGATCCATGAGTTCGCACCGAACAACACCGTCTACAACTGGCACGTCGGCGACAAGGCGGCGACCGACGCGGCATTCGCCCGCGCGGCCCACGTCACGAAGTTCGATCTGATCAACAACCGCACGATCCCGAACGCGATGGAGCCCCGCGCGGCTCTCGGCGAGTACGATTCGGGCACCGACGTCATCACACTCCACACGACGAGCCAGAACCCGCATGTCGCGCGCGTGGTCCTGTCGGCTTTCCAGGGCGTCGCCCCGGAGAACAAGCTGCGCGTCGTCGCGCCTGACGTCGGCGGCGGCTTCGGCTCGAAGATCTTCATCTACAACGAAGAGACTGTGCTCGCCTGGGCGGCCAAGAAGCTCGACCGGACGATCAAGTGGACGGCCGAGCGCACCGAATTGTTCCTGACCGACGCGCACGGACGCGACCACGTTTCGCATGCCGAACTCGCGATCGACGCCGGTGGCAAGATCATCGGCCTCAGGGCGCACACCATCGCCAACCTGGGCGCGTATCCCTCGACGTTCTGGTCCGTCGTGCCGACCTATCTCTACGCGATCCTGCTTTCCGGCCAGTACGATATTCCGGCGATCTATGCGGAGGTGGACGGCGTCTATACGACCACCACGCCGGTCGACGCGGTGCGCGGCGCGGGCCGGCCCGAAGCGACCTTCCTCGTCGAGCGCATCGTCGAGAAGGCCGCGCGCGAACTTGGGCGTGATCCCGCCGAATTCCGCCGGCAGAACTTCGTCACCACATTCCCGCATCAGACGCCTGTCATCCTCTGCTACGATTCAGGCGACTATCCGAAGGCGCTCGATCGCGCGCTGGCGCTGGCCGACTACAAGGGCGTCGCAGCCCGCAAGGCGGAATCGGCCAAGCGCGGCAAGCTGCGCGGCGTCGGCTTCTCCGCCTATATCGAGGCCTGCGGGCTTGCGCCGTCGCAGGCCGTCGGCTCGCTCGGGTCCGGTGTCGGGCTCTACGAGTCGGCGGAAATCCGGGTGAATCCCGTCGGGACGATCGAGGTTCTGACCGGCACGCACAGTCACGGCCAGGGTCACGAGACGACCTTCGCCCAACTCGTCTCCGACCGACTCGGCGTGCCGCTCGACAGCGTCTCGATCGTGCATGGCGACACCGACAAGGTGCAGTTCGGCATGGGCACCTATGGGTCGCGCTCGGGCGCCGTTGGCATGACGGCCGTCGTCAAGGCGCTCGACAAGATCGAGGCCAAGGCCAAGAAGGTGGTCGGCGCGATTCTGGAGGCGTCCGAAGCCGACATCGAGCTCAAGGACGGCAAGTTCACCGTCAAGGGGACCGACAAGTCGATGGACTGGGTTTCGGTCGCGCTCAGCGCCTACATTCCCCACAAGTTCGACCCCTCGAAGATCGAACCGGGACTGAAGGAAACGTCGTTCTGGGATCCGCCGAACTTCGTGTTCCCGAACGGCGTGCATATCTGCGAAGTGGAGGTCGATCCGGAGACGGGCGTCGTCACCATCGACAAGTGGACCGCGGTCGACGACTTCGGCAACATCATCAATCCGATGATCGTCGAAGGCCAGGTTCACGGCGGCGTTGTGCATGGCATCGGGCAGGCCCTCTACGAGCAGGCGGTCTACAACGACGACGGCCAGCTTCTGACGGCGAGCTACATGGACTATTGCATGCCGCGCGCCGACAACGTCCCGTCCATGACTGTCGCAACCGTGGTCACGCCCTCGACCGTCAATCCGCTGGGAATCAAGGGCTGCGGCGAAGCCGGCGCCATCGCCTCGCCCGCCGCTGTGATCAACGCGATCACCGACGCCATCGGAACCGAGGACGTGAACATGCCGGCGACTGCGCAAACCGTCTGGCGCGCCCTGCAGAAGGCGCCCGTGAAGCGCGCCGCCGAATGACTTGAGCCGAGGCGGCCTCGCGCCGCCTCCCCGCCCCCGCATCGGAGATTTCCCCATGTACTCTTTCGAATATCACCGTCCGCATTCGCTCTCCGGCGCCGTCGCCGATCTCGCCAGGGCCGACGCCAAGGCGCTGGCCGGCGGCCAGACGCTGCTGCCCACCATGAAGCAGCGTCTCGCCCAGCCTTCCGCGCTGATCGAGCTTCAGGACGTGCCGGAGCTGAGGGGAATCGCCCGCGAAGGCGACGCGATCGTGATCGGCGCGCTGACGCGCCACATCGAGGTCAGCCAGAGCCCGGCCGTCAAGGCGGCGATCCCGGCGCTCGCGGCGCTCGCGGGCGGCATCGGCGATCCCCACGTCCGCGCCCGCGGCACGATCGGGGGATCGCTCGCCAACAACGATCCAGCCGCCGATTATCCGGCGGCGGCGCTCGGGCTCGGGGCCACCATCGTGACCGACAAACGCCGGATCGCAGCCGACGACTATTTCAAGGGACTGTTCGAGACAGCGCTCGAGCCCGGCGAACTCATCGTCAAGGTGAGCTTTCCGATCCCGCAAAAGGCGGCTTACGTTAAGTTCCCCAATCCGGCGTCGCGCTTCGCGCTCGTCGGGGTGTTCGTCGCAAGGACCGCTGGCGGCGTCCGCGTCGCCGTAACGGGCGCGGGAGACAACGGCGTCTTCCGGGCGAGCGCGCTCGAGACCGCGCTCGGCGGCAATTTCTCGGCGTCCGCGCTTCAGGGCGCGTCGGTTCCGTCCGCAGGCCTCAATTCGGACATCCACGCCGACGCCGACTACCGCGCGCACCTCATCGGCGTCCTCACGAAGCGTGCGGTGACCGCAGCCGCCTGACGGCCGCGAAGCAAGAGTTCGCGACGCGGGCGCCCTCAGGCAAGGGCGCCCTTTTCCGTTCGGCGGCGCAACTCCGCGCGGCCCGTGCTAGGCTCGATTGAGCCAACGCCGGAGACCTGATGCCTTCCCTCTCGCCGACGCTGCCAGCCTCGATCGACGCGACGCTGGCGCTGCTTCGGGCGGCGTCCTACGTCGCCGACCGCTCGCTGGCGACGGTGTTGTTCCTCGCGCTCCGCCTGAAGCGGCCGCTGTTCCTCGAAGGCGAGGCCGGCGTCGGCAAGACCGAAATCGCGAAGGTGCTCGCCACCGCCCTCAAGCGACCGCTCATCCGCCTGCAATGCTACGAAGGCCTCGATGTCGCGACCGCCGTCTACGAGTGGAATTATCCGGCGCAGATGATGGCGATCCGCCTCTCCGAAGCGGCGGGGGAGCACGACAAGGAGCGGATCGAACACGACGTGTTCTCCGAGCGCTACCTTATCAAGCGGCCTCTCCTTCAGGCGATGGAGCCGAGCGTCGACGGTTCGCCGGTCTTGCTGATCGACGAGATCGATCGGGCGGACGAACCGTTCGAGGCGTTTCTTCTTGAGGTCCTGTCCGACTTTCAGGTCACCATCCCCGAGCTCGGCGTCATCAAGGCGCAGGAGCCGCCTATCGTGGTCATCACGTCGAACCGCACCCGCGAGATCCACGACGCCCTCAAGCGGCGCTGCCTCTATCACTGGATCGGCTATCCCGACGCGGAGCGCGAGACGGCGATCGTGCGCGCCAAGGCGCCCGGCGCCCCCGAGCGGCTGACGCGCGAGCTCGTTGCGTTCGTCCAGCGCCTGCGCGGGCAAGACCTTTTCAAGTCGCCCGGCGTCGCCGAGACGCTCGACTGGGCCGCGGCGCTGACCGAGCTCGACGCCGTCGCCCTCGATCCGGCTCAGGTGTCGGATACGCTCGGCGTCCTGCTCAAGTATCAGGACGACATCGCCAGAATCGAGGGCGCGACAGCGAAGGCCTTGATCGACGAAACACGCGCAGACCTGCGGGCCGCCGGCGCGGAACCAGCGGGCGGCGCGCATGGATCCTGAGTTTCGGGGACAGGCGGAAGGGCGCGGCGGTCGATGACGGCGGCGCTCGACGGCCCGCCGAAGGGAGGCGGGAGGCTCGCCGAGAATATCCTCCATTTCGCGCGCGCGCTGCGCGAGGCTGGCGTGCCCGTTGGCCCTGGCGCCGTTCTCGACGCCGTCGCCGCGGTCGAGGCTGCGGGATTCGGCGAGCGGCGCGACTTTCACGCCGCGCTGCACGCCGTCTTCGTCAAGAAGCACGAGCACAGCATCCTCTTCGGTCAGGCCTTCGAGATCTTCTGGAAGCGCCGCGGCCTCATCGAGAAGATGATCGCGATGATGTCGCCAAAGGCCCCGGCCGGGCGCCCGCAGGCGCCGCGAGCGGCGGGCGCGAGCCGCATCGCCGACGCTCTCCACAAGGCGAAGGGCGAGGAGCCGAAGCTTTCCCGTCCCGTCGATTTCGACGCGCGCTTCACCGTGTCGGACGAGGAGGTCCTGCGCGTCAAGGATTTCGCCCAGATGAGCGCAGCCGAGATCGAAGAGGCGCGCAAGCGGATCCGGGCGATGACGATGCCGGAGGACCGAAGACGGACGCGACGGTTCTCCGCGACGGCGCATCGCAGCCGGGTCGATCCGCGCCGCAGCTTCCGGCGCTCGCTGCAACCGGCGGGCGCCATCGCGCTCGCCTACCGGGCGCCCGTCGAGCGCGCGCCGCCGATCGTGGCGCTTTGCGACATTTCGGGCTCGATGAGCGAGTACAGCCGCCTTTTCCTGCATTTCCTGCATGCTCTTGGCGAGACGCGGAAAGTCTCGACTTTCCTGTTCGGGACGCAATTGACCAACGTCACGCGCGCCATGCGCGCCCGCGATCCCGACGAGGCGCTGGCCCTTTGCGCGAACCTCGCGGCCGACTGGTCGGGCGGGACGCGGATCGGCGAGGCGATGGCCAGGTTCAATCGCGAATGGGCGCGGCGCGTGCTCGGTCAGGGGGCGATCGTGCTTCTCTTCACCGACGGGCTCGAACGGGAGGGCGCGAGCGAACTCGGCCGCGCCGCCGAGCGCCTGAGGAAGTCGAGCCGGCGGGTGATCTGGCTCAATCCCCTGCTGCGGTTCGACGGTTTCTCCGCCCAGGCGCAGGGTGTCCGCGCCCTGCTGCCGCACGTCGACGCGTTCCGCCCCATCCACAGTCTGGCCAGCATGTCCGACCTCTGCGATGCGCTGCGGGAGCAGAGGGAACGCGGCAAGACCCCACTGATGTGGCTCGAGGCGGCCTCATGACGCCGGCCCGGCCGCCACGGGCTCGTAATGAATTTTTCTGTCAACTCAACAATCTCTTGCCAAGGTGGCCGGCCTGTGCTTTCGTTATTTCAGAATGCATGCGCGGAACGCCGATGTTAAAGTGAGAGAGCAAGCGTTCTCCCACTCGTGGGGAGGCGTGTCAGGCCGGAGGAAGCCAACCATCCCAATCAGGACCGAACAGCTACCACTTTTGAGGTAACCCAAGCGATATCACATCGTATATGTGTTCTTAGAAGAGGGGCTCGCTGAGGCGCGCGTGACGATCGCCCGGAAAATCCGCTGCAAGCCATTGAAAGGATGGATTCCGCGCCCGACTATCATCGCCGTGGGAGCGAACGCCGCTTTCCGGACCTGACGTCCTTAAGGACGCCTCCGGGATGAGAAGTCCGGGGATCGGAGGCGCTCGAGGCGGGCGGTCCATGCTTGGACCCACGCCTCCTTGGGAAGCTACCTCGTGAGCTCGTGACAGGTTTCGGCGCCCAAGCCCTTGAAACTCTTGTCTCGGCGCCAAAATTCGCCGGTACCGCTCCGACTGCCGTCCCGACCAGGAATGGTCCGGGAATTGACGCCGGGCACCAAGCACGAAAGGCTCGCGCCCCATGCTCACTCGAGACGACGATGTTCTGGCCGCGGCTGAAGCCTGGCGCGAGGCCGGACGAGAGGTTGCAATCGCAACGGTTGTCGAAACATGGGGCTCGGCGCCGCGGCCGATCGGCTCGCATCTCGTCATCGACGCCCAAGGCGACTTTCTCGGCTCGGTCAGCGGCGGGTGCGTCGAGGGGACGGTGGTCGAGGAAGCGGTCGAGGTGATCGCGACCGGCGCGGCGCGGATGCTGGAGTTCGGCGTCGCCGACGAAACCGCGTGGCGCGTCGGCCTCTCCTGCGGAGGACGGATCAAGGTCTACGTCGAAAAGCTGATCTGATGCGGCTCGAGGTCCTCAAGGCGATGAACGCCGCCCGGCGCGAGCGCCGCGCGGGCGTCATGGTCACGCGCCTCGCTGACGGCGACCATCGCTTCGTCGAAGTCTTGGGCTTCGCCGCCGATCCGCTTGGCGAGGCGCTCGATGCGGCGCTGCGCGCGGGAAAGAGCGGCGTCGTCGCCATGGAAGGCGCCGAATACTTTCTCACCGTCGAGGCGCCGGCGCCGCGCGTCACGTTGATCGGCGCGGTCCACATCGCCCAGGCGCTTGCGCCGATCGCTCGGATAGCGGGCTTCGACCTGACCGTCATCGACCCTCGCACCGCCTTCGCGACGCCCGAGCGGTTTCCCGACGTCCCGGTGATCGCCGAGTGGCCCGAGGAGGCGCTGGCGGCCGCGCCGCCCGACCGTTACACGGCTCTTTGCCTCCTCACCCACGATCCCAAGATCGACGATCCGGCGCTCGTCGCGGCGCTTCGGTCGGACTGCTTCTACATCGGCGCGCTCGGATCGAAGAAGACGCACGCGAAGCGTCTCGAGAGGATGCGCGCGAAAGGCTTCGATGATGACGCTCTGGCCCGGATCCACGCCCCGATCGGCCTCGACATCGGCGCTGTGAGCCCGGCCGAGATCGCCGTCTCGATCGTGGGCGAGATCGTCCGAGCGCTCCGGCGGAAGCCGTTGCGCTCCGAGCCGGCCGCGACATGAAGTTCGGCGCAGTCCCGATCGACGAGGCGGAGGGCGCCATTCTCGCGCATGCGGTCCGGATCGACGGCCTCGTGCTCAAGAAGGGGGACATTGTGACCGCGGGCAACCGCAGGATGCTGGCGGACGCCGGCGTGCGAAGTATCATGGGAGCCCGTCTCGAAGAGGATGATGTCGGAGAGGACGAGGCGGCCGCGCGCCTCGCCGAGCGGCTTGCGGGACGCGCAGTGCGCTGCGCTGCGCCGTTCACCGGCAGGGTCAATCTGTTCGCCGAAGCGGCGGGACTTGCCGTCATCGAGCGAAGCGCCATCGACCGGGTCAATGCCATAGACGAGACGGTCACCGTTGCGACCCTGCCTCTCTACCGGGCGGTCGAGGACGGCGACATGGTGGCGACCGTCAAGATTATCCCGTTCGCGACCTCCCGGCGGACTCTCGAAACGGCGCTCGATGCGCTCGGGTCGCCTCCGGCGGTCGCGGTGGCGCCCTTCCGGCGGGAGCGTGTCGCCGTCGTCTCGACCCTGCTGCCCGGCTTGAAGGAGAGCGTCGTCGCCAAGACGCTCCGCGCGCTCGAGGCGCGGCTCGCGCCGACCGGCGCGAGGTTGGTCGGACATATGACCTGCCGTCATGACGCCGCGTCGATTCGCGAGGCGCTACAGCGTCTCGAGCCGGACGCCGACGTCGTCATCATCTTCGGCGCCTCGGCGATAACCGATCGGCGCGACGTCATTCCGTCGGCGATCGAAGCGTTCGGCGGGCGGATCGAGCGTTTTGGCATGCCGGTCGATCCCGGCAACCTGCTTTTGCTCGCGACCCGCGGCGCAACGACCATTATCGGAGCGCCGGGCTGCGCCCGGTCCCCCAAGGAGAACGGGTTCGACTGGGTGCTGCAAAGGATTCTCGCGGGCGTCCCGATCGCCGATTCCGACATTCGCGCCATGGGCGTCGGCGGCCTCCTCATGGAGATCGCGTCCCGGCCGCAACCCCGCGAACCGCATGATTGAGGTCGGCGCAATCGTCCTCGCGGCCGGACGGTCGTCGCGCTATCGCGACGCGGGCGGCCCGGAGCAGACAAAGCTCGTCGCCGCGGTCTCGGGCCAACCGATCATCCGCCGGGTCGTCGAGGCGGCGCTTTCGTCTCGCGCGCGACCGGTGGTCGTGGTGGTGGGACACGCCAGAGGTTCGGTCGAACGGGCGCTCGGCGGGCTCCCGGCCGCATTCGCCTTCAATCCGGATTTTGCGAGCGGGATCGCCTCGTCGCTGAGAACGGGGCTTCGGGCCATGCCGCGCGAGGCCGCCGCGGCGATCGTTCTGCTCGGCGACATGCCGAAGGTCGAGCCGGCCTTGATCAATCGTCTCGTCGGGACTTTCGAGGCCCGACCGGGCGCGCTTGTGGTCGCGCCCGTACACGACGGCCGACGGGGCAACCCGATCCTGATCGGCCGACCCTTGTTCGAGCGTGCGATGCGCCTCGAGGGCGATGAAGGGGCTCGCAGCCTCTTTGCCGGGCTGAGCCCGGACGAGATCCTCAATGTCGATGCTGGCGGCTTTGACGCTTCGTCGGACATCGACACCCCGGCCGATCTGGCGGCGGCGCTCCTGCCGAAGGGGAGCACTGGTCAGTTTTGATTTTGTCCTGTATAGGAAAATTAGGTGTGCTGTTAACCTATTGATCGATTTTTTGGGCTTGAGACCATGGGGAAGCGTCTTGCCTTGACGATCGCAGCGCTTTTGGCGCTGGGCGGAGCGGTCGCTCCGAGCCTCGCCCATGCGCAGCAGGCGATCGGTTCGACGACCAGCGCGCAGAACCAGGTCACGCGTGAACTGGATGGCGCCGCCGGCCCGCTTGCGGTCGGCAACTCGGTCTACCGCAACGAAGTCGTGCGCACCGGAAGCGACTCCCTCGCCAAGCTTGTCTTTGTGGATTCGACCAATCTCGCCGTCGGCCCGACGTCGCGCGTGGTTCTGGACCGCTTCGTCTACGAGGGCGACGCGAACTCGGAGAAGGTGGCGGTCGGCCTCGCCAAAGGGGTCTTTCGTTTCACGACCGGTACTCTCGACAAGAAGGCCTACACGATCACCACGCCGACCGCGGCGATCGGCGTTCGCGGCACGGTGCTCGACATCAACGTGAAAAGCGCCGATACGCGCGTCACCCTGGTCGAGGGGCGGGCGCTCGTCTGCCCTCGCAGGAGCGGCGTGAGCCTCGAGGAGCAGGCGCGTAATTGCGGCAGCGCGTTCGGCGGCGGCGGCGGCCACACCGGAAAGTGCGACTGCGCGGAACTCGACCATCCCGGTCAGACCGCGTCCGCCAAGAAGTCGGGCGGCACGACCACCGCGAGCCTGACCGCCAATTCGGTGAATTTCGCCTCGCTTTGCGGCGGCAATTCGTCTCTCTGCTCAAGCAGTTCAGGCGGTGGCGGGGGAGGCGGCCTATGCGGTCGCTAGCAAGCGCGCGGACGCGATTTGCGTCGCGGGCCGGCGCGCTTGCGATCGCCGCCGGTCTCACGCTTGTTGCGTCGACGGGCGCCCGAGCGTGCAGCTACCCGCCGTCCCCATTGTTTCCGCTGACCAACATTTTTGCCGGCGGCGGCTCTTGCAGCGTCGATACGTCGGCCGGCGCGGTCACCGTGCAGGCTCAATTGCAGCCGCCCAACGTCTTCGGGTTCCCGATCTTCCCCGGGTTCGGATACACCGGCTTCGCCGTGTCCGCGTACAGCGGTGGACAGATTTATGCGACGGGCGGCAACCTGCTGAGCATTCTGTCCTATGCTGACCCGACGACCGCCAATCCCTATGACAGTACGCAACCGGCTCCCTATGGCGTGCTCAGCGTCGGGGAAGCGTCCCTCGTCTCGTTCGCCGGCCCGACATCCGTTACGACCGGCTACACAGGCAGCCCCGGGTCGCTCACGCCGGCGCAGACCGACAACGCGATCGGCCTCTACGCCAAGGCCGGGGGTACGATTACCGCCAGTGGCACGATGACGGTGATGACCAACGGAAACTTCGCAAGCGGCGTCGTCGCCGACGCCTCTGCGTTCAGTATCCCCGACTATGAGATCTACATTCCGGCTGGCGCGGTTGCGGTCAACCTTCTGGGCGGCGGCTCGGTGTCGACGGCGGGCGCCAACTCCGCGGGCTTGCTCGCCATCAACGGCAGCGAGGCAAACGGAACGGCGGCGATCACAGCCAACGCCTTCACGATCGCGACCACCGGCCTCAATAGCCCCGGCGCCGAGGCCGACGCTGGCGGCTCGATCACGCTCGAGGGCGTCACCAAGATCACGACGTCCGGCGCCGGGTCCGTCGGACTGCTCGCCAGCGACCTCGCCGAGAGCGGAGCCGCCGGCTCGATATCGGTGAAAGGAGTCCTCACGCTTCAAACGCAGGACGCCACAACTCCAGCGGCGGAGCTCGAGGGGGTGGGCGCCTCGATAGTGGCTACCGGCGGCGGGACCATCGCTTCGGCCTCCCACGCAATCGAATTCCTGAGCGGCTCAGGCCAGACCGCCGAGTTTGACGGGTTCACCAGCATCGCCGGCAGCGGCGACCTCATCCTCGCGGACGGCTCCACGGGCGCGACCCTCAAGTTCACTAGCACGACCGCAAACGCCGGCTCGAACAACCTCCTGAACGTCACCGACGGGAGCTCGCTCACCTTCAACGCCGCCTCGTCGACGTTGACCGGCGCGATCCAGACGGACGCGATATCGACCTCGGCGGTCAACCTGACGAACGGGTCGACCTGGAACGTGACGGGGTCCTCCACCGTATCGACGCTTTCGATCAACAACAGCAATGTCGTCTTCGCCGGCCCGACCCTGGGGGGCGGCTTCAAGACCATCACCGTCGGCGGCTACGTGGGCTCCGGCGCTTCCATCACGATGAACGTCGCCCTCGTCGGAACCGGCTCCTCCGGCCAGCTCGGCGACGAGATCGTCATCAGCGGCAGCAAGGCGACCGCGACAGGGCAGACGAGCGTGTCGATCGTCAACACGACGACGATTGCCGCCGGGCAGTCGATCAACAAGCTCATTCCTCTGTTCGTCACGGCGAACGGCGGAACGATCAGTTCCGGCGCGTCATTCCTTCTCGCCAGCGCCCCTAACGTCAGCGGTTATGCCTTCTCGCTCGAGCAGACATCGACCGGCGTCGACCTCGTCGCGACCCAGACGACCTCGCAAAGTCAGCTTGGCAGTTCCGTAAACAACGTGGCGGCGTCGCAACAGAAGGCGCTGATCACCAGCCAAGTCCTGACTTCGATCCTCCTCGGCGCGACCGAGCAGGTCAATTGCACGAATTGCGGTTCCGGATTTGGGTCGATCGGCTCGTACGCGCTCGGCGCTCACGGTCGTACGAGTCTGACGCCCGAAGTGACGCTGATGGGCGGGTTCTCCTATGACGAGTATTCCGCCCCCGGCATCACCGTCACCAACGCCCCGACCTTCGCAGCCTCGATCGTCTATGACCCCACCAATTTCGGGCAGAGCCGACCGTTTGCTGAGGTTGGCGGCGGGGTCATTCCCTTCGAGCAGGTCCACTACACCCGCATTTATCCTTACGCGGGCGAAGTCGCCCTGGGGTACGGGAACGCGATAGACCGCAGCCTTGGCCTGTTCGCCCGCGTCGGTTGGGTGGACCGGGTCACGCCAAACGACGAGGCGGCGGTTTACACGGATATCAGCCGCAGCTGGCTTCAGTCGGGCGGGTACAGCGAAGCCGCCATCGGCGCCAATCCGATCCCCGCGACCGTGTCCACCGGCCTCGAGGCCTTGAACGTCGCCCGCGTCGGCGCGCAGTGGACGCATCTGTTCGCCAACCAGTTCGAGGCGAACGTCGGCGCAGCTCTCGCCTACGGGTTCGACGCCGTCAACACCCAGCAGTGGGCATTCAGCGGCTATAGCCCGATCGCTCCCTACCCGATCTCGAACTCGGCATGGTGCGAATGGGGCGCGCGCGTCGGCTACCGCTTGGGAAACAGGATGGTCATTGACGCCTTTGCGGTCGGTACGCTGGGCGGGCAGATCGGCGCCACGATCCACGGCGGCCTCGGAATGCGGTATCTGTTTTAGCCATCAGACCCGAATTCCGCTACTTCTCGTCGAGAGCGATCATCGGCGCCCATTCCTTCGGGAGCGCCTCCGCGGCCAGGCCGCCGAAGCGTCTGACGTTATACTGGTAGAGGCCTCGGACCTCGCCGGGCGCAAGACGCTGGGCCTCCTCGGCGATCCCTCGCGCCTCGTCGAATTTTCTCGCCCGGTAGGCCGCAAGCATGTCCTCGTGCAGCGCCGACAGGCGGCGGAAGGCCTCGCTGTCGGCGTAGGACGGTCCGCCCGCCAATGCGAAGAGCGCGACGGCCCTGGTCTTGTTCTTGAGCTTCACGTGGTCGATCTCGAGCCAGGCGAATTCAGGCGCTTCATCGCGGGTCGCCGCGCTTGCGACAATGTCGACGCCGAATTGTTTCGATGACCCCTCGAGCCGGGACGCGATGTTCACCTCGTCGCCGAGGGCCGAATAGTCGAACCGTTGCAGGGAGCCCATGTTGCCGACGCTGCAATCGCCCGTGTTGAGGCCGATGCCGAATTTCACCGGCCGGAACGCGCGCCCGGTCTTTTCGGCTCGCTCACGCCATTCGGAGTTCAACCGCACCAGGGCCTCGCGCATCTCGAGCGCGGCGCTGACGCCATGGATCCCGTGAGCCGGGTCGTCGAGCGGCGCGTTCCAGAACGCCATGATGGCGTCGCCCATGTACTTGTCGACAGTGCCTTCCACTCGAAGGATGATGTCGGTCATCGGCGAAAGATACTCGTTGAGGAACGTCGACAGTTCAACGGCGGTGAAGCCTTCTGACAGTGTCGTGAACGAACGGATGTCGCAGAACATCAGGGTCAGGTCGCGCTTCTCCCCGCCCAGCTGAAGCCGGTCCGGATTTTCCGCGAGCCTCGCCACGACGGCGGGCGAGACATAGCGGCCGAACGCCGAGCGGATCTCGCTCACTTGCTGCCGCTTCTGACCGTAGAGCTGCCCGACGCCGGCCAGGAAGACAAAGCCGGCGGTGAGGCTCGGCATCAGCGGATCAATCAGCACGCCATGCTGCGTGAAGGCATTCCAGCTCAGGACCGCCATACCGGCGGCGGCGACCACACCCACCAGCGCCGTTGCGTAGATCGGGATGAAAGGCAGCAGCCCCGCCAGCACGAGCGCCATGACCCCGCCTGCCCACTGTTCCGCCCCGGGGGCCCAGTTCGGCCGCTCCAGGGTCACACCCGACAGGACCTGCTCGAGAAGTTGGGCGTGCGCCTCGACGCCGGGGGTCGAGGGATCGATCGGAGTCGCGACGATGTCGGAAAGCAGCGAAGCGCTTGCGCCAACAAGGACGATCTTGCCTTCAAGGTCGGAGAGGTCGGCGTCAGGCTGGAGCACCTTCCAGGCCGGAATTGACCGGCGAGGGTCGGACTTGGCGAACCAGACGCGCAGGAGGCCGTCCTCCTGGACCGGGATCTCGACCTTGCCGTCCTTGATCGCCTCGATCACCTCGCTCTTGCCGGCGGTGCTTCCGGTAGCGGTCGTCGATTTGACGATATATCCGCCGGCGCCCTGAGCAACCCGCAGGGTCTCCAGCGCGAGGCTCGGCTGAAGCTGGCCGTTGACGCTCAGAAGCATCGGAACGCGGCGGACGACCCGATCGTTGTCCGGCAGCCAGTTGAGAAAGCCGAGCCCGGTCACGTTGTCGGCGAGTTGTGGGATTGGAACGAGGATACCATTGAAATTGTAGACGAAATCGGAGGGCGGATCGCCGATGAAGGAAAAGCCCGCCTTCGTCGTCATACTCGCCTGCGACCCGTTGTGGGTCGGCGTGAGATAAACGCCGAGAACCACCGGACGACCCTGGATAGCCTCGGCAAAGGCGAGGTCGCCGTCGACGCGCTCGCGGCAGCGTGACTCGGCCTCGGGGCCGCGAACGCTTGCGCACGCAGCCGCCGCGTCGCCGCTCGCCTGGTCCTTTTCCGAGAACAGATAGTCGAAGCCGATGCCGGCGACATTCGCCTTCGCCAGCGCCTCCACCAGGTCCGCCATCTTTCGACGGGACCAGGGCCATTTGCCCACGAGGTGGATCAATTCGTCGTCTATGTCGACGATCCGCACCGGCTGGCTGAAATCGTACTGCCTTGGCTTCCACCGCTGGTACTGGTCGAACACGAGGTTGTCTACGTTCGCCCGGAGCGGCGCGAGCAACGCACCGCCCGCAAGCGTCAAAACATATGCGCCGAGGATCACGAGGACATAGGAGCGCCATTTCTTGAGTTGGCGCACCGCCCTTTGCGACCGCTCTTTCATCTTATCGTCGACCGTAGAGGAAAGAACGAAGGCCGAAGCCCCCCGTTGAACGTCTCGATCGTAGCCGAACGCGGGTGAGCGTCAATGTCGCGCCCTTCAGATGAGCCGCAGCCCCTTGAGCGAGGCGTGCCCGTCGCGCCCGACGATGATGTGGTCGTGCACGGTCACGCCGAGGGGCTTGGCGATCGCCATGATGTCCAAGGTCATCCGCACGTCCTGCGTCGAAGGCGTGGGGTCTCCGGAGGGATGGTTATGAACCAGAACGATGGCCGTCGCCGAGAGTTCGAGCGCGCGGCGGATCACTTCGCGAGGATAGACCGGCGTATGGTCGACGGTGCCTGTCCCCTGCACCTCGTCGGCGATGAGGCCGTTCTTCCGATCGAGAAAAAGGACGCGGAAAATCTCGCGGTTCTCGAACGCCATGGATGTGCGACAATAGTCGATCACCTCGCTCCAGGAGCCCATCGGCAGTCGCTTCTTCACCGCGCCTTTGGCAAACCGCTGCGCCGCCGCCTCGACGATCTTGAACTCGGTGATCACCCTTTCGCCCACGGCAAGGTCCGGCGCATCGACCTGCGCGACCTTGACGCGCCGGAGGTTTTCCGGCTGCGCGGTGATCGTCTCCGCGAACGAGCCGAATTTATCGACCAGCGCCTTCGCCAGCGGCTTCACGTCTCTCTGTGGAATAGCATTGAAAAGTATGATCTCAATGAGCTCGTAGTCTGCGAGCGCAGCCGCCCCCGCTTCGAGCAGGCGCGTCCTTAGCCGCGCGCGATGCCCAAGATAGTGCGGCTTCTCGATCTCCGCCGGCGCCGCGTCGCCGCCGCCGCCGGGCCTTGCTGCGGCTTCTTCGTTCAGCCCGCGGCGGCGCCCCGGCGCGGACCCAGGCCCGTCGCCTTTGAGCCGCCCGCGAGCTTCATCGAAGCGGCGAACGGTCGGCGCCGGTCGGCGAAAGCGTGAAGATCTCGCAACCCGCTTCGGTCACACCGACCGTATGCTCGTATTGCGCCGAGAGCGAGCGATCCCGCGTTACCGCCGTCCAGCCGTCCGACAGGATCTTGACCCCGTAGCCGCCGAGATTGATCATCGGCTCGACGGTGAAGAACATGCCGGCCTTCAACGGCGCGCCCTCCCCTTTCCGCCCGACGTGCAGGATGTTCGGCTCGTCGTGGAAAAGGCGTCCGAGACCGTGGCCGCAGAAGTCGCGCACCACCGAGCAGCGCTCGCCCTCTGCGTATGTCTGGATGGCGTGGCCGATGTCCCCGGTCGTCGCGCCGGGGCGGATCGCGGCCACGCCGCGCATGAGGGCCTCGTAGGTGACGTCCATCAGCCGCTGCGCTCGACGGGGGGGCTCGCCGGCGGCGAACATGCGGCTCGCGTCGCCGTGCCAGCCGTCGAGGATCAGCGTCACGTCGATGTTGAGGATGTCTCCCTCGCGCAAAGGCTTTTCGTCCGGGCAGCCGTGACAGACGACGTGATTGATCGACGTGCAGATCGACTTGCGGTAGCCACGATAGTTGAGCGGAGCCGGATAGGCGCCGTGGTCGCGGGCGAACTCGAACACGAAGCGGTCGAGGCTCGCAGTCGTGACCCCCGGCTTTACCAGCGGCCCGAGAAGGTCGAGCGCCTCCGCCGTGAGCCGGCCGGCCTTTCGCATGCCCTCGAAGTCCTCAGCCCCATGGAGCCGGATCTGCCCGCTGCGCCGCGCGAGCTTCTCGGCGGCTGGCACGTAAATCGTCGACGTCGTCACCAAAGCTCCTTTGCCGCTTTCTCATGCCCTCCACTAGACATATGCTGCCGGAGGCGCATCCGACAAGGCGTGGGGCTGCCGCTTCTCCCGTCTGAAGCCCCTGGGGCGCTCCTCGATGGAGGCATCGATCCATGTCCGCATCGTCCATCGTGACCGTCGCCGTCCTCGTGATCGGCGACGAGATCCTCTCCGGTCGGACCAAGGACAAGAATATCGGTTACATCGCCGACTACATGGCCAGGATCGGAATCGATCTAAGGGAAGCTCGCGTCGTGCCCGACGTCGAGGCCGAGATTGTCGCGGCGCTGAACGCGCTCCGCGCCCGCTACGACTACGTGATCACCACGGGGGGCATCGGCCCGACCCATGACGACATTACCGCCGACGCCGTCGCGCGCGCCTTTGGCGTGCCGATCGGCGAGGATCCGCGGGCGATCGCAATCATGCGCGAGCGCTACAAAGAGGGCGACCTGACGCCGGCCCGGCGGAGGATGGCGCGCATGCCGGAAGGCGCTGAGCTTGTCGACAACCCGATCTCGAGGGCGCCGGGGTTTCGGATCGGCAATGTCTTCGTGCTCGCCGGCGTCCCCTCGGTGATGCAGGCGATGCTCGACGGCGCGGTCAAGGAGATGCGCACCGGCGCGGTCATGCAGGTCGAGGCGATCGAGGCCGGCGCGGCGCCGGAAGGGCGCTACGGCGACGCGCTCGGCGCGATCGCGGAAGGCCACCCGGCAGTCACGATCGGCTCCTACCCGTCGTTCAAGGACGGGCGCTTTTCCAACCAGATTGTTGTGCGCGGCCGGGAGCTTGCGGCGGTCAAGGCGGCGCGGGCGGCGGTCGAAACGATGCTCGAAGGCATCCGCGCCGACGGCAAGCCGCTGTAGCTGGCGGTTGCACGGGCGCCCTCACTCCCGCACTTGCCTCAGCGCAGCCGCCGCCGCAAACGGGGCGGCGGCGATGGCGAAGAGCGATATCGCGCACAGCATCAGGAAGGGCGTCGCAAACGGCGCCGCGCCGCCGCTCGCCGCGGACGCCGCCGCCACCCCGAAAATGAGGACGGGGATCGTCAGCGGCAGCGCCAGCACCGCCATGAGGAGCCCGCCGCGCCGAAGCGACACAGTGAGCGCCGCGCCGATCGCCCCGACCATGGTAAGCGCCGGCGTCCCCGCCGCGAGCGTCGCCGCGACGAGGGCGAGCGGCTTCAGGCCCATGCCGAGCATGAGCCCGAAGACCGGCGAGACGACGATCAGCGGCAGGGCGGTCGTCGTCCAGTGGGCCGCGCATTTGACGAGCGTCACAAGTTCGAGCGGCAGAGGCCCGAGCATCATGACATCGAGCGAGCCGTCGTCGTGGTCGGCCTGGAACAGGCGATCGAGGCCGAGCAGCGTCGCGAGCAGCGCGGCGATCCAGAGGATTGCGGGGCCGAGGCGGGCGAGCAGAACCATGTCCGGCCCGATGGCGAACGGCATGATCGCGACCAGGATCAGGAAGAACATTGCGCCGATCGACGCGCCGCCGCCCACGCGCCGGGCGATCCGCCACTCGCGCGCGAAGAGGGCTAGAGCGGGAGTCATGCTCCAGCCCCCACCCCCGCCAGCGGACGCAGGAAGCGCGCGCCTATCGCGCATAGCCCGTCGAGAGGCAGGAGTTTTTCGTCGGCCTTTGCCGGACAGGGCGGCCAACGCATGTGGGCCGGACGAGGGGAAGTCATGCTCATGCGGCCGCCCCGAGTTTCAGCTCCTTCGCGCGCGAAAGTCCGAGCGGGGCGTGGGTCGCGGCGACCACGATCCCGCCGTCGTCGAGATGGCGCTCGAGAAGCGCCACGAAGGCCTCTTGAGCAGCCGCGTCGAGGGCGGCGGTCGGCTCGTCGAGAAGCCAAAGCGGACGGCGGGCGACGAGGAGCCGCGCCAGCGCCACGCGCCGCTTCTGCCCGGCCGAGAGGGCGCGCGCCGGAAAATCCGACACATGGGAGAGCCCGACTGCGGAAAGCGCGGCGCCCGGCGCCTCACGGTCCCCTTCGCCGCCGAGCGCCCCCGCCCAGAAGGCGAGGTTCTCGCCTGCGGTCAGCGCCCCTTTCAGCGCGTCGGCGTGCCCGAGATAGTGCGCCTGCTCGCCGACCGTGCGCTCCTTGTCGCCTCCTTCGAGCGCAAATCCCCCGCCAACGAACGGCAGGAAGCCGCAGAGCCCGCGCAACAGGCTCGACTTGCCCGCTCCGTTGGCCCCCGTGACGATCAGCGCGGAACCCTCCTCCGCCTCGAACGCGAGCCCCGAAAACAGCCGCCGTCCGCCGCGCTCCATGCTCAGGTCCCAGGCGCAGAGGCGCATCGTTTCTCCTTGAGGCGCGCGCCCGTGAGGCCGCTCCTTCGACGATAGTTTGTGTAGCGCGGCTTCGGAAACCTTTCTATAAGCCGCCCGATCCCCACCCCTTCCTTCGGAGCGCCCGGATGGCGAGCCTCGACAGTTTCAAGTGCCGCAAGTCCTTGACCGTGGGGGCCAAGACTTACGAGTATTTTTCGCTGAAGGCGGCCGAGAGAAACGGCCTCGCCGGCGTCTCGGCGCTGCCGTTCTCGCTCAAGATCGTGCTTGAGAACCTCTTGCGCAACGAAGACGGCCGCAGCGTCACGAAGTCGCACATCGAGGCGGTCGCGGCCTGGCTGACGAACCGCGGAAAGGCCGAGGACGAGATCGCCTTCCGCCCGGCGCGCGTCCTCATGCAGGATTTCACCGGCGTCCCCGCCGTCGTCGATCTCGCCGCCATGCGCGACGCGATGAAGGCGCTCGGCGGCGATCCCGCCCTCATCAACCCGCTCGTGCCGGTGGACCTCGTCATCGACCATTCGGTCGTGGTGGACTACTTCGGCACGTCGAAGGCTCTCGGCCAGAACGTCGCGCGCGAATACGAGCAGAACCAGGAGCGCTACCGCTTCCTGAAATGGGGCCAGCAGGCCTTCTCCAATTTCTCCGTCGTGCCCCCCGGCACCGGCATCTGCCATCAGGTCAATCTCGAGTATCTCGCCCAGACCGTCTGGACCGCGAAGGAGAAGCGGGACGGAAAAACTGTGGAAGTCGCCTATCCCGACACGCTCGTGGGCACCGACAGCCACACGACCATGGTCAACGGCCTCGCCGTGCTCGGCTGGGGGGTCGGCGGCATCGAGGCGGAGGCGGCCATGCTCGGCCAGCCGCTCTCGATGCTCATTCCCGAGGTCATCGGCTTCAAGCTCTCGGGCGAATTGCGCGACGGCGTAACGGCGACCGACCTCGTGCTGACCGTCACCCAGATGCTGCGCAAGAAGGGGGTCGTCGGCAAGTTCGTCGAATTCTACGGGCCGGGCCTCAACGCCATGTCGGTCGCCGACCGCGCCACGCTCGCCAACATGGCGCCGGAATACGGCGCCACCTGCGGCCTCTTCCCGATCGACGCGCACACGCTCGACTATCTGAAATCCTCCGGCCGCAAGCCGTCGCGCATCGCGCTTGTCGAGGCCTACGCCAGGGCGCAGGGCGTGTACCGCACCCGCGCGACGCCGGACCCCGTCTTCACCGACACCCTGTCGCTCGACCTCGGCGAGGTCGCCCCGTCGCTCGCCGGCCCCAAGCGCCCGCAGGATCGCGTGCCCTTGAGCGAGGCCAAATCCGGCTTCGACCACGCGATGGCGAACGAGTTCAAGCAGCCGGGCGAGCTTCATCAGCGCCACAAGGTCGAGGGGACGAACTACGACCTCGGCCACGGCGACGTCGTCATCGCGGCGATCACCTCATGCACCAACACCTCCAATCCGAGCGTGATGCTGGCGGCGGGCCTCGTCGCCCGTAACGCCGTCGCCAGGGGTCTTTCCGTCAAGCCGTGGGTCAAGACCTCGCTCGCGCCGGGCAGCCAGGTCGTGCAGGACTACCTCAAAGAAGCCGATCTGCAGCGGCCGCTCGACAAGCTCGGCTTCAACGTCGTCGGCTTCGGCTGCACCACGTGCATCGGCAATTCGGGCCCGCTCGCCCCCGAAATCTCGGCGACGATCGGCAAGCACAATCTGGTCGCGACGTCGGTGCTCTCGGGCAACCGTAACTTCGAGGGCCGGGTCAATCCGGACGTGCGCGCCAACTACCTGGCCTCGCCCCCGCTGGTCGTGGCTTACGCGCTCGCCGGCTCGATGCAGGTCGACCTCGCCCGCGAGGCGATCGGCAAGGACAAACAGGGCAAGGACGTCTACCTCGCCGAGATCTGGCCGAAGACGGACGAGGTGCATCAACTCGTCGATAGCGTCATCACCGCCAAGATGTTCAAGACCAAATACGCCGGCGTGTTCGATGGCGACGCCAACTGGCGGAAGGTCAAGGCGCCCGGCGGCCTTACCTACGCCTGGGACATGGGTTCGACCTATGTCCAGAACCCGCCCTATTTCGAGGGCCTGACGAAGACGCCGAAGCCGGTGACCGACATCGAGAACGCCCACATCCTGGCGCTCTTCCTCGAATTCGATCACCACGGACCACATCTCGCCGGCGGGCTCGATCAAGGCGGCGAGCCCGGCGGGAAAATATCTCACCGAGCATCAGGTGCAGCCCGCCGACTTCAACCAGTACGGCACGCGGCGCGGCAACCACGAGGTGATGATGCGCGGCACCTTCGCCAACATCCGCATCAAGAACCAGATGGTGAAGGACGGCGCGGGCAATGTGGTCGAGGGCGGCTTGACGCTGCATCAGCCGGACGGCGAACGCCTGCCGATCTACGACGCGGCGATGAAATACGAGGCCGAAGGCGCGCCGCTTGTCGTCTTCGCCGGCCGGGAATACGGCACCGGCTCCTCGCGCGACTGGGCGGCCAAGGGCACGAAGCTGCTTGGCGTGCGCGCGGTCGTCGCCGAGTTCTTCGAGCGCATCCACCGCTCGAACCTCGTCGGCATGGGAGTGCTGCCCCTCGTGTTCGAGGAGGGGACAACCTGGCGGACGCTGGGTCTCATCGGCGACGAGCGGGTGACCATCTTGGGCCTCGGCGGTACCCTGAAACCCCGCCAGACGCTGCACGCGGAGATCGCGCGCTCGAACGGCGACACGTTCAAGGTCCCGCTCACCTGCCGCATCGACACGCTGGACGAGCTCGAATATTTCCGCAACGGCGGCATCCTGCCCTACGTGCTTCGGCAGCTCGCGGCGTAGCCGACGCGAATCGTCTCCCGCAATGCGGGAGAAGGGAGAGCGCCGGCGGCGTTTCGCCGTCGCCTCCCTTGAGCCCTCGCCGAGCCGCCCGCCATCCGGCCTAGGCTAGCGCGCCGATCCCGGATAGGCTCTCCGCGACACGAGGGCCTTCTCCCCTATGCAGGTCGATCCCCCGTCCCGCCCGCGCTTTGAGGAAACGTTTCCGACCTTGGCCCCCGACGAGATCGCGCGCATGCGGCGGCACGGCGAGACGCGCCGCTACGCCGACGGCGAGAAGCTGCTCGAGGCCGGCATGGTCGCTCCCGGCGCCTTCGTTATCCTCAAGGGACACGTCGCGACCTCCGAGCGCGACGCTCTCGGCCGGGTCACGCCGATCATCGACCAGGGTCCGGGGCAGTTCGTCGGCGAGGTGGTCCAGCTTTCCGGCGGCGCTTCGCTCGTCGACGCGATCGCCGAGGGCGAGGTCGAGACGCTCGTCCTGCCTCCTCACGGCTTGCGCTCGCTGCTGATCGCCGACGCTTCCCTCGGCGAGCGGATCATGCGCGCTCTGATCCTCCGCCGGGTCCAGTTGCTGGCGGACGGAGTGGTCGGCGTCACGCTGATCGGGCCGCCCGCGTCCGCCGATCTTGACCGGCTGCAGAATTTCCTCTCCCGCAACGGCTATCCCTTCCACGCGCTCGATCCGGCGACGGACCCCTCAGCGAAGGAAACCATCGCCCGCTACGCCGACACGGCCGGCGGCATGCCGCTCGCCGTCTGCCCAGACGGTTCCGTTCTCGGCAATCCGACCGAGCAGACGCTGGCGCTGAAGATCGGCATGTCGCGCGAGCGCCGGACGGACTTCGTCTATGACGTCGCGGTGATCGGCGCCGGTCCCGCGGGCCTCGCGACAGCGGTATACGCGGCCTCCGAAGGCCTCTCGGTCGCAGTCCTCGACGCCCGTTCCTACGGCGGGCAGGCGGGCGCAAGCGCGCGCATCGAGAACTACCTTGGCTTTCCGACAGGCATCTCGGGCCAGGCGCTCGCCGCGCGCGCCTTCATTCAGGCGCAGAAATTCGGCGCCGAGATCCTCATTCCCGCTTCTGTCAGGACGCTCGATTGCGCCCGGGTCGACGGCGCGCTTTCGGTCGACCTCGACGACGGCGCCCGGGTGCGCGCTCGCACCCTGGTGATCGCCAGCGGCGCGCGCTATCGCCGCCCGGCGCTTCGTGACATCGGCCGCTTCGAGGGCCGCGGCGTCTGGTACTGGGCCTCGCCGATCGAGGGGGCCTTATGCGCCGGCGAGGAAGTCATCGTCGTCGGCGGCGGAAATTCGGCCGGCCAGGGCGCGGTCTTCCTGTCCGGGCACGCCGCCAAAGTGCGCATGATGGTGCGTGGGCCGGGGCTCGCGGAGAGCATGTCGCGATATCTCATCGACCGGATCGCGGCGACGGCGAACATCGAACTCATGACCGAGACCGAAATCGTCGCGCTCGACGGCCCGCCCCACGGCGGACTTGAGAGCGTGCGCTGGCGTAACGGTCGGAGCGGCGAGGAGGTCGAGGCGCCGATCCGCAGCGTCTTCCTGTTCATCGGCGCCGATCCGGCGACCGAGTGGCTCGGCGGCTGCGGCGTCGAAGTCGACAATGCCGGCTTTGTCGTCACCGGCGCGCAAAGCAGCCTCGGCGGCGCCGCCTCGCCGTTGCAGGCGTCGGCGCCCGGCGTGTTCGCGGTCGGCGACGTCCGCTCGGGCTCGGTCAAACGGGTCGGCGGCGCGATCGGGGAAGGCGCGGCGGTCGTCGCCGCCATCCACGGCTTCCTCGCGCATTCGTCAGGGCCGCATCTGTGAGGCCGAGGGCGCTCCTGCATCGTCATTGCGAGGAGCGAAGCGACGAAGCAATCCAGGGAGGCGGGCGCCGAGTGCGATGGATTGCTTCGCTGGCGCTCGCAATGACGGTCTGGAAGGAGACGCTGGATGCCGAAATCCTGCACGCACCTCTCGACGATCCGTGAGGTCACCCCGAGCGCGCTCGGTTGCGAGGAATGCCTCAAGATCGGACAGAAGTGGGTTCACTTGCGGCTCTGCCGCAAGTGCGGCCATGTCGGCTGCTGCGACCAATCGCCCGGCCGTCACGCGACCGCGCATTTTCGCGCGACCGAGCATCCGATCATCGAAGGCTACGACCCGCCGGAAGGCTGGGGCTGGTGCTATGTCGACGAGGTCATGTTCGACCTCTCCGACCGCATGACGCCGCACAACGGCCCGATCCCGCGCTACGTCTAGCGTCAGGGCCTAACCGCGTTCGGATCGCCAACCGTCTGCAGGACCTCGAAACCCTCGAACTCGGGATGGCCGAGGTAAAGCGGCTTGTTGTCGCCGGCGTTCCGATGGGCGGCGCGGAAGTGCTTGGACTGGGTCCAGGCGGTGAAGGCTTCTCTGCTCGCCCAGACGGTATGCGAGGCGTAGAGCACGTGGTCGTCGCGCTCTGGCCCGCGCAGGAGGTGGAATTCGACGAAGCCCGGGACGCGGTCGAGATGGGATTCGCGCGACAGCCAGACGTTCTCGAACGCGGCGGTCGAATCCTTGCGGACCTGGAAGCGGTTCATGGCGATAAACATCGGCGTGCGTCCTCGCGAAAGTGAGAGCGATTAGGGGTTCATCGGCGCTCGCCGGCACGCTGTCAAAGGCCACATCGCCCCCTTGTTTTGGACCAATCGCTAGTCTAAATCATCATTCCCGAGCGTGTCCCCATTCGAAAGCGAGGCCAGCCTTGCGCGTGTCCGTGAGTGAGGCCAAGGGTCAGTTGACGGACCTCGTCCGCCGCGCGGAGGCCGGGGAAGAAATTGTCCTCACCCGGCACGGCCAGGCCGTTGTGCGCCTCGCGCCCATGAGGTCCGCGCCGGTTGGCGCAGCCCGGCGCGAACTGCTCGAGGCGGTTCGGTCGGCGGCGACCGCGAGGGCGAAGGCCGGACCGAGCGCCGCGCGCAGCCAGGACTTTCTCTACAACGACGACGGACTGCCGGGATGATCGTCGTCGATACGTCGGCCTTGATGGCCATCGTGCTCGACGAGTTCGATGCCGATGCTTGCGTCGCTGCATTGACCGCCGAACAGGACCTCAAGATCTCCGCCGTGACGGCGGCGGAGGCGCTGATCGTGTCGGCGCGGCGTGAGGTCGGCGACGGGATGAACCGCCTTCTCGCCGGGCTCGGATTCGACGTCGTCGGCGTCACGGCGGCGTCGGCGCGGCGCGTGGCGGAGGCCTATGCCCGATGGGGCAAGGGCGTCAGCCCGGCAGCCCTCAACTTCGGGGATTGTTTCGCCTACGCGCTGGCGAAGGAGTGCGACTGTCCGTTGCTCTTCGTCGGGAAGGATTTCGCTGCAACCGACGTAAAGCGCGCCCTCTGACCTCTCGGCATCTCAAGCTCAGCCTGGATCAGAACCGCGCTCGTCCGTTCATCGCGTGGGCGAGCCAGAACCAGGTGAGCGCGAATGGCGCCAGCCCGCAGAGCGTCAGGGTTTCCGCAAAGCTGCGCTCGGCGGCGAGGTCGATGACGAAGCCCGGCCCGCTCTGAGCCGGGGCGTCCTGCGTCCCGCCGTTGCGGTCGCTCACCCATTCGTCCGAGTGGGCGTCGATGACGCCGGCTACGCCCCGCGGCCCGTCGGACGGGCGCGATGGCACGGAGAAGGGAACGGATTTCCGGCTCACGCGGCCTTCCTTCTCGTTGCGGCCAGCACCTCCGCCGCAAGCGCCTCGATCTCGCGCGCCGCCTCGCTCGAAGGCGCGGCCTCGACGACGGCGAGGCCGCGGGCGACGCTCTCGGCGTAGACGACGCGCTGGTTGAGCGCCGTCTCGAGCACCGGTACGTCCTCGAATTGCGCCAGCGCCTCCGCGGCGTCGCGCCCGATGGCGGTGCGGGCGATGCGCCGGTTGACGACGAAAGCGGCCCTCAAAGCCTCTTTCATCACCTGCGCTTCGCGGATGAGCGCGACCGTGTCGGCCGCGGCCCACACGTCGTAGGGCGAGGGTTGCACGGGAATGAGCGCATAGTCGCTGGCGAGGATCGCCGACCGGGCGAGATCGTTGACCCGCGGGGCGCCGTCGATGACGACGATGTCGTAGTTACTGGCGAGGCGCGGCAGATCGCGGTGCAGCGTCGGCTTGGCGAGGCCGACGATCGCGAAGGGCGGTTCCGTTTGGCGCGTTGCCGACCAGGCCAGCGCGCTCCCCTGCGGATCGGCGTCGACGAGCAGCACCCGTCTCCTCTGAGACCGCGCGAAGCACGCCGCGAGGTTGACGGCGACCGTCGTCTTGCCGACGCCGCCCTTTTGATTGAGAACGCCGACAATCATGGCGACGCCTTCCCCTCATGGCGGAGCGCCGTCGAATCGACGGGCTTTGCTGCAGCGCACAATTCTTCTCACAAAGAGTGGTGCGAGGCAACACTCGCGCGGATCGCGCGCCAGTTTCCGGGCCGCAGGCGGGCGAGCGGGCAATCCGTTCCCGAGCCCGACCTCAGCCGTGGATCGCGTCGAGCTCCGGCAGGAGGACCACGCTCTCCTGCTCGTTGGGATCTGTGCGGGCGACGATCGCCACAGCCGGCTCGGTCGCGCTGCGGTTATAGGGCTGGTGGGGCGTGTCGGCGGGGATATAGACGAAGTCGCCGGCCGCCGTGACCATGTGATGCTCGAGCCGGTCGCCATACCACATGCCGACCTCGCCGCTGAGCACGTGCAGCGCGGTCTCGTGCCGCTCGTGCTTGTGCGCCTTCGCCTTGGCGCCAGGCGGTACGGTCAGGAGCTGCATATGGATGGCGCGCGACCCGACCGTCTCGGCCGAGATCGCCGGCGCATATGTGAAGCCCTGGCGGCCGACGAAAGGCTCGCCCACCCGGAGCTTCGCGCAGACCCGGGGCGAATGGTTGGCGCTTTGGCTGGACATCCGCGTCGCGCCTCCCTTCCCGTCAAGAATGGGTGGGCCGAATCGTCAGGCGGAAGCGGCGCGCGGATCGCTTATCGCGCGCCGATATCATGGCCCCCCTACTGGACGAGCCGCGGCCCGCCCGCGCGGGGCGACTCGTTCTCCTGCACGACGCCGAGGCGTCGGGCTACCTCCGTATAGGCCTCGATCATGCCCCCCAGGTCCTTGCGGAACCGGTCCTTGTCCATCTTGTCGTTGGTCTTGACGTCCCACAATCGGCAGGAATTGGGGCTGATCTCGTCGGCGAGCACGATGCGCATGTTGTCGCCTTCCCACAGGCGGCCGCACTCGATCTTGAAATCGACGAGACGGATGCCTGCGCCGAGGAAGAGCCCGGTCAGGAAGTCGTTCACCCGGATCGCGAGCGCCATGATGTCGTCGATCTCCTGGGGCGCGGCCCAGCCGAAGGCGGTGATGTGCTCCTCCGACACCATCGGATCGTTGAGTTGGTCGTTCTTGTAATAGAATTCGATGATCGACCGGGGCAGCTGCGCCCCTTCCTCGAGGCCGAGTTGCGTGGCGAGCGAGCCGGCGGCGACGTTGCGCACGACCACCTCGAGCGGGATGATCTCGACCTCGCGAATCAATTGCTCGCGCATGTTCATGCGGCGGATGAAATGCGTCGGCACGCCGATGTCGTTCAGCCGCTGAAAGATATATTCGGAAATGCGGTTGTTGAGGACGCCCTTGCCGTCGATCACCTCGTGTTTCTTCGCGTTGAACGCGGTCGCGTCATCCTTGAAATACTGAATGAGCGTCCCCGGCTCCGGGCCCTCGTAGAGGACCTTGGCTTTGCCTTCATAGATGCGTCGGCGGCGGTTCATGCGGTGAGACCGTGGCTTGAGGAAATCCATAAAGTTGGCCTTTTCTGATGGGTCCCGCCCTCACCTGATCGGGAGCCGGGCGGGATATGGGGATTCGGGCCGCAGAAACCAAGCATGGTCTTGTCCGGACCGGGGGCCAGCCCCGAGCCGGCAATCTAGCCGATCGGGGGCCCCGGCACAAACGGCCGCGGCAGCGATTGCGCAGGGGCGGCCAGCCGGCCGGCGTCTAGACGAATTGTCTAGTAGCCAAAGGTCGACGCGACTCGGAGAAAACAGCAAAATGTCGATGGAACGGGAGGCGCCCGCGTCCGCAGACACGGCGTCAACAACGACAGCGGCGCCCCGGGAGGAACGGTTATGGACCCTACAACCCTTAGTCGGATCGAGGCCGATCCGAATTACCAGAAGCTCGTGTCCGAACGGAAATCGTTCGGCTGGATGCTGGCGATTATCATCTTGGTTCTGTATTACGGCTATATCGCGATCGTCGCCTTCGCGCCGTCGGTCATCGCGGTTCCCGTCTCCGGGAACATAACGGTCGGGATTTTGATGGGCCTGGCGCTCATCCTGCTTTCGATCCTGCTCACCGGCCTCTACGTCCTGCGCGCCAACAGTCAGTACGACGACCTGACCCGGGCGATCGTGAACGCGGCCATGACCGGCGGGAGGAAGTGATGCGGTCCTTTGCGAGCAAAGGCGCCATTGCGGGCGGGCTGAGCCTTTTTGCGGGCTCGGCGCTCGCCGCCGGCCCGATTGAGGCCGGCACGATGCAGGCGACCGATTGGAACGCCATCCTCATCTTCCTCGCCTTCGTCCTCGTGACGCTCGGCATCACCTATTGGGCGGCCCGCCGCACCCATACGACCAAGGACTTCTACGCCGCGGGCGGCGGCGTCACCGGCTTCCAGAACGGCCTCGCCATCGCCGGCGACTACATGTCGGCGGCCTCGTTTCTGGGCATCGTCGCGCTCGTCTACACGGGCGGCTATTACGGCCTCATCTATTCGATCGGCTTTCTGGTCGGCTGGCCGTTCATCATGTTTCTGATGGCCGAGCCGCTGCGCAACCTCGGCCGCTTCACCTTCGCCGACGTTGCGTCCTACCGGCTGCAGGCCACGCCCATCCGGGCGATGGCGGCGACCGGAACGCTCGTCACCGTCGCCTTCTATCTCATCGCGCAGATGGTCGGCGCGGGGCAGCTCATCCAGCTCCTCTTCGGCCTGCCGTATCTCTGGGCGGTCGTCATCGTCGGCGTCCTGATGATCGTCTACGTCACCTTTGGGGGCATGATCGCCACCACCTGGGTGCAGATCATCAAGGCGGGCCTCCTCCTCGGCGGTTCGACGCTGATGGCGCTGCTCGTGCTCGCGCAGTTCGGCTTCGACTTCAACGCGCTCCTCACGAAGGCGATCGAGGTCCATCCGAACCACGACAAGATCCTGCTGCCCGGCGCCCAGGTGGCCAATCCGATCAACGCGATCTCGCTCGGCATGGCGCTCATGTTCGGCACCGCCGGCCTGCCGCACATCCTGATGCGCTTCTTCACCGTCGGAAACGCCAAGGAAGCACGCAAGTCGGTGTTCTGGGCGACCACCTTCATCGGCTACTTCTACATCCTGACCTTCATCCTCGGCTTCGGCGCGATCGTGCTGGTCCTGACCAATCCCGCCTACCATGTCGGCGGCGACGTCACGAAGCCGTTGCTCGGCGGCGGCAACATGCCGGCGATCCATCTGGCGCAGGCGGTCGGCGGAGACCTGATGAAGGGCTTCATCGCCGCGGTTGCATTCGCGACGATCCTTGCGGTCGTCTCGGGGCTGACGCTGTCGGGCGCGAGCGCCGTTAGCCATGACCTCTACGCCAGCGTCATCAAGGGAGGCCACGCAGAGGAGGGGGCGGAGGTCCGCGTGTCGCGGGTCACGACCATCGTCCTCGGCATCGTCGCGATCCTTCTCGGCATCGTGTTCGAGAAGATCAACGTGGCGTTCATGGTCGGCCTCGCCTTTGCGGTCGCGGCGAGCGCGAACTTCCCGGTGCTCTTCCTTTCCATGCTGTGGAGGGGGCTGACGACACGCGGCGCGGTGATCGGCGGCTTTGTCGGGCTTGTCAGCGCGCTGGCGCTGACGATCCTGAGCCCGGGCATATGGGAGGCGGTGTTCGGCTATCCGAAGGGCTCGGCCTGGTTCCCCTTTGTGTCGCCGGCGCTTTTCACGATACCGCTGTCGTTCTTCTGCTGCTGGCTGTTCTCGATCACC
Organism: uncultured Alphaproteobacteria bacterium; assembly: GCA_963829505.1. GTDB lineage: Bacteria > Pseudomonadota > Alphaproteobacteria > Rhizobiales > Beijerinckiaceae > Roseiarcus. Next base: position 1,632,661 of record CAWHIL010000001.1, on the reverse strand, counting down.
GACAAGTCGAAGACGGCTCAGAAGGAGCAGGCCGCGTTCGAGGCTCAGTATGTGCGGTCGCAGACCGGCATCGGCGCCGACACCGCGGTCTCGCATTAAGCGCGGGCGGGGATCCCAAAGGTGAGGCGTCCGGTTTCGGCCGGACGCCTTTTTCTCGTCGCGGCTCACCGAGGCGCGGGCCGCCAGGCCGGCGCAAAAAAGAGAAGAGCCGCCCTTGCGGACGGCCCTTCCATTGTCGTGGCCCGCGCGGTGTTCGCAGGGCTTCTTGGGTTCGTTGCCTTCAGCGAACGCTACGCGCGCAAATCCTTCACGGGGGCAAGATCCCAGGCCCTGTCGATCATACGGGGCTGATGACAATGAGACACTGGATCACCTCCTTTCGGCTGGTTGACGACAGGAGCATGTTACGGTGATTCGCGGCTTTTTCCAGCCGCATTTTTCGCCGTCGGCTTAAGAACCCGTTAAGTTTTCGACAGCCCAGAAGGAGCCGAATCGCGGCGCCGGGCGTCGCTGGTTCACGCACGCATCCATGCCGGCCGAACTGGCGTATAATGCGCCGGGGGCCATTTCGGGCGGCGCGATCAGTTCGAGGCGAGCCGCGAGAGGAGCATCTTATGACGACGTTCCAAAGCATCGGTCGGGCGGCGCTGGCCGCGTCTCTCGCCCTCGGCGCCGTTGCGGTCGCATCCGCGCAGCCCGGGGCCTATCGCGGTCCGCATGTCGACGTCGGCCCGCTCTTGAGCAACAACGGCGAGCCGACCGCGAGCTGGGTGGCGCAGGAGATGCCGGCCGCGCTCGCCGCCGCGGGGGCCGGGTCCGCCTCTGTCACGATCCGCTACGTCACGCTGAGGCCGGACAGCACGGCGTGGCTCAACGGCTGGGCGCCCGACCTGATGGTCGGCGATGTGACCACCGGAGGCGTCACGCGGGAATTGAGCGCGACCACCCCCTACCTTCCCAGCCCGAGCAACAACGTGGACATCGAACGTTCGAACCGCATCCGCGTGTCGCGGCTGGTGCAGACCTTCGCCCAGTGGGCGGCGCGCGGCTACTGAAGCGCTCAAGGACGCGAGGTTCGCGACCAGGGGCGCGGCCCTCGCCGATCGCGCTCCTATTCCGCCTCCGGAGCCGACGACGCCGTGATCGCGCAGGCGGGTCTCCAATCTGGGCCGCGCCTTCGCCGACTGGGTCGCGAAAGGCTGTTGAACAACCCGATCGGCTTTAGGCCGCGGCGTCGGCGACCGCGGCGCAGACCTCGCCGACCGCGGCGTCCACGAGCGCCTTGTCGTCCGCCTCGCCCATGACCCGGATGACCGGCTCGGTGCCGGATGGCCTCACCACGAGGCGCCCGCGCCCCTGAAGCCGCGCGGTCGCCGCCGCGATCGCCTTGGCGACCGCCGGGTTGTCGAGCGGCCTGCCGCCGTCGAAGCGGACGTTGCGCAGGACCTGGGGCAGCGGCTCGAAGCGGCGGCAGACCTCGCTCACCGGCTTGCCGATCTTTTTCACCACTGCGAGCACCTGGAGCGCCGAGACGAGCCCGTCGCCGGTCGTCGAATAGTCGGAGAAGATCACGTGGCCCGACTGCTCGCCCCCGACATTGTAGCCTTTCTCCCGCATCCGCTCGATCACATAGCGATCGCCGACGGCGGTGCGCTCGAGCGTGAGACCAAGCTCGCCGAGCCTGCGCTCGAGGCCGAAATTCGACATGACGGTCCCGACGATGCCGGGTTTGGCGAGGCGTCCGTCGTCCCGCCAGCTCTCCGCGATCACGGCCAAGACCTGGTCGCCGTCGACGACGTGGCCCTTCTCGTCGACGATGATCATGCGGTCGGCGTCGCCGTCGAGGGCGATGCCGACGTCGGCGCGCATCTCGCGCACCTTGCGGACGAGCGCATCCGGCGCGGTCGAGCCGACTTCCTGGTTGATGTTGAGCCCATCCGGCTCGACGCCGATCTTGATGACTTCGGCGCCAAGCTCCCAGAGAGCCTCGGGCGCGACCTTGTAGGCGGCCCCGTTGGCGCAGTCGATGACGATCCTCAGGCCCTCGAACGAGACGTCGCGGGCGAGCGTGCGCTTGGCGTATTCGATGTAGCGCGCCTGCACGTCGTCGATGCGCTTGGCGCGGCCGAGATCGGGGGAGCGGGCGAGCATGGGCTGGACGTCGCCGTCCATCAGCGCCTCGATCCGCGCCTCGACCTCGTCGGAGAGCTTGAATCCGTCCGGCCCGAAGAGCTTGATTCCGTTGTCCTCGTAAGGGTTGTGGGAGGCCGAGATCATCACGCCGGCGTCGCAGCGCATCGACCGGGCGAGCATGGCGACGGCCGGCGTCGGAACCGGCCCGAGCAAGAGGACGTCGACCCCGACCGATGTGAAGCCGGCGACGAGCGCATATTCGATCATGTAGCTCGAAAGGCGGGTGTCCTTGCCGATCACCACCCGATGTCGGTGCTCGCCGTTGCGGAAGGCGAGGCCCGCCGCCTGCCCGACTTTGAGGGCGACCTCTGCGGTGATCTTGACGTTGGCCTTGCCGCGGATGCCGTCGGTGCCGAAATACTTGCGGGCCATGTCGGGCGCGCTCCTCGATCGGGCCGGCCCAGCGGGGCGGGCCAATTCCCCTAAGTTGCGGTCGGCTTCTCTACCTCAGAACGGGCTAAAAAGATTTCACAAATGTTTGCAACCTGTTCACGGGTGTGGACAGGGCGCCCAACGGGCGCCGAGCGGCGCAGGTCATGCGCCGATTTGCGCCACGTGCGGCCGGCGGCGTCTCACTTGCCCGCCAGTTCCGCGACGATCCTCTCGGCCTGCACCTCCGCCGCCTTGAACGCCGGCGTGCCCTCGTTCCTGCCGGCAAAGCACCTCAGGACGGCGGCGTCGGCCTCGTTGTTGAGCTTCGCCGCCTCGTCCCTGAGCTTCGTATTCTTGCCGCCGCCTTTCATGAAGGCGCTGTCGACCGCGTCGGCTTTTGTCTTCAGATCGTCGCCCGCCTTGTCGCAGGCGGGGATCGGCGGCACACGCGCTTTGAGCTTCTCGGTGACGATGAAGACACGCCCATTGTGTTCGAGCGCGACGAAGATGTCGTCCGGCGTTCCGGGCACGAGCGGCCCGTTGCCGATCGCCGTCAGCATGGCGTGGGCGAATTTCGAGCCTTCGGGAACGGCGACGGGGAGATCGCCGTAGTCCACTCCCACGGCGTCCGAAATAAGGGCCTGGGAGTAGAAATCCGCGGATTTCACGGCCTCGGCGGCGGACGTCGGAAGCGGGTTTTCCGTCCGCCCCCGCGGCTGGCTCAGGAGCCATTTGTCGAGCAGGCCGTCGGTCGTGACGACGACGCTCCCGTCGGTCCCGCTCTCGCCGTAGGCGATCCCGTCGAGCATGTCGGAGCCGAGGTCGTCCGGATAGAGCGAGACGAGGTTGATCTTGCCCTTGAGCGGAAAGCCCGGGGCCGAGAACGGACCGACGACGGGCTTGAGCAGTCGCTCGAGTTCGGCGAGCGCCTTGTCGTGCCGCCTGGCCGCCGCCTCCTGGTCCTTGCCGACCGCCGCCGGCTTGAACGAGGCGACGGCTCGGTCGCGCGCCTCGAGATACGCCTCTTCGGGCGAAGCGGCAAAGGCGCCGGCGGGCGCGAGGGCGAGGGCGAGAAGCCCAAGCACGCCAGGCGAGAGCGAGGGATATCGGCGACCCGAGAACACGAGCCCCTCTTTCGTCGTGGTGCGGACGGCGGGGGTCGAACCCGCACGGCCTTTCGGCCGAGGGATTTTAAGTCCCTTGCGTCTACCGGTTCCGCCACGTCCGCATGGAGGCGCGTTGTTTCACATTTTTGCGCCGAGCGGTATCCGGCGCCTTCGCGAGGCTTACCGCGAGGGTTGTCGCCCGCCGTCCCGAACGAAGATTACCGAAAGATAATCCTGACGTAAGCCGCCAAGTCCTCAGCGCCATCCCATCTCTTGCCGCGAACGGCGTCGCCATAGGGGAGACGCCGCTAAACGGTGGTTGCGATGACACGCCAGACCATTGATTACGCGCGCCTCGGGGAAGTGGTGTGCGAAGCCTTCGTGGAGGGACCGGCGGCGTTCGCCGATTTCGTACGTACGACGTTATCCGTCGCTGCAGCGGTGCATGCCGTGCAAGCTGCGACGCCCGACAAAAAGCCAGACCTGCCCGGCTCGATCACCCCGTTGTCTCAGACGAGACACTGACTGGGCGCCTGCCTTCGCCTCCGAGCAGCACGAGAACTCCGGCAGGCGCCCCTATGGGGCGTTCTCCCGAACGGGAGCGGGCTATCGTGATGCCGGAGGCGTCGTTGGCCCCGAGGGATTTTGAGTCGCTTGCGCCTACCGGTTCCGCCGCGTCCGCATCGCCGCCTAGCCGCGTTGCTTCACACTTTTGCCGCGAACGGCATCCAACTCGTTGGCGAACCGCGGCCCCGCTGCTACGCGAAGGCGGCCGCCGGACGACGGGCGCGATGGCCCGCAAAGGCGAGAGCGGCGAAGCCGAGGCCCAACATGGCCCAGGTCGACAGTTCCGGAACGCTGATCGACACGTTGTCGATGAAGGCCGTATTGTCGAGTGCCGACTGGCCGACGAACTCGAGCGTGTTCGACCCCGCGAGGAGGAGAACGCTCAGCATCTCGGGGGTGAAGTTCTGGCCGCTCACAGTCGAGAAGGTCCCGACAAGAGCGTTGTTGAAGATGACCTCGTAGGTCTGGTCGCCGGCGAAGGGGCCGAGGTCCGGGCGGCCCGCCTCGAGCCACGAAAGCGTCGCGCCGCCTGCGCTCGCGGAGGTGAAGGTTTCCAGAAGGGTGCTTTGGCCCTGCACGAACGCATATTGGTTGCCGCCATAGCCGCTCGGCGAGGTGCTCCCGTACCAGGCGTTCGAGCCCTGGCTCGTGTCGATCAGGCCGACGCCTCCCGAATACGTCCAGCCGGCGACGGTCTGCGGGGCGTAGAAACCAGGGTAGACGTAATTTGGTTGCGGCTGGTAGGCGTCGCCGCCGAAATTGTAGCCCGAGTTCAGCGCCGGATTCTCGAAGCCGCCGTTGATGACGAGTTCGCCCGCCCCGGCGTTCGAGGCCGCGAACGCCGCGCCGAGCGCGCCGGCCAGAACGATCACGCGAATACGCATACGGAAAACCCCTCTGTCGCCCTTTGTCGCGTCGGTCGATCCGATTCTCAGGCGATCGGCAGACCCACGCGAGGCGCCGCGATTATCGTCTCCCGGTTCCGTTGGGTCAATCTCCGCCCCGCTCGCGTTTAGGCCCCGTCCTTGGCGATCGGCGGCTGGAAGGCGAGGCCCATGTCCCAGGGGAAGTAGATCCAGGTGTCCTGCGACACTTCGGTGATGAAGGTGTCGACCATCGGACGCCCGAGGGGCTTGGCGTAGACGGTCGCGACATGCGCCTTCGGCAGCATCTCGCGCACGACCTTGATGGTTGCGCCCGTGTCGACGAGATCGTCGATGACGAGCAGGCGCCCTTCGGTGTCGAGGCGGGCGATGTCGGGCGCGATCGCCTTGATCACCTTGAGGTCGCCGAGCGTCTTGTAGTCCTGGCGGGTGACGACGCCGATCGTCTCGATGACCCTGAGGTCGAGTTCGCGCGCCACGATCGCCGCCGGGACGAGACCGCCCCGCGTGATCGCGACCAGCGCGTCGAACGGCCCCGAGCCGGCGAGCCGCCAGGCGAGCGCCCGTGCGTCGCGGTGGAACTGATCCCACGAGACCGGAAAGGCCTTTTCGCGCGGAGGGGACATAGCGTTTTGCTCCTTCGACCAAGCTTCGGCGCGCGTCTTAGCAAGGCGCGGTTGTGCGCGCGAGCGGGTGGCCGCCCCCTTCAACAGGTTTCGCAATGCGCACTCATCGCATGGCCGCAAACCCAGTCGTGAGCAGACGAGCGGCATGGGGCCGAGGCTGGTTTGACAGCGTCCGCCCACCATCCCCTACTGTCAGCAAGGAGGAACCATGACCGAGGGAACGCTGACCGCAGGCTCGATCTCCGCGCGCATCGACCGGCTGCCGGCGACGCGCACGATCTGGACGATGCTCGTCCTCCTCGGCTTCGGCATGTTCTTCGAGCTCTACGATCTCCTGTTCACGGCCTATGTCGCGCCGAGTCTCGTCAAATCGGGGGTGCTGACGGCGAAAACCGCCGGCCTCTTCGGCACGACAGGCGTCGCGAGCTTCATCGCCGCGCTCTTCAGCGGCCTCTTCGTCGGCACGATCCTCTGCGGCTTTCTCGCCGACCGCTATGGCCGCCGGGCGATCTTCACCTGGTCGCTCATCTGGTACTCCGTCGCCAACATCATGGTGGCGATGCAGAGCGACGCCTTCGGCCTCAACCTGTGGCGCTTCGTCTCCGGCGTCGGCCTCGGGCTCGAGATGGTGACGATCGGGGCCTATGTGAGCGAGCTTGCGCCGAAGCGCCTCAGGGGCCGCGCCTTCGCCGTCAATCAGGCGATCGGCTTCACCTGCGTACCGATCATCTCGGCGCTGGCTTATCTGCTCGTGCCCGCCGAGCCGTTCGGCGTCGCGGGCTGGCGCTGGGTCGTCCTGATCGGCGCCCTCGCCGCGCCCGTCGTCGTCTTCCTGCGGCGCGCCCTACCCGAAAGCCCGCGCTGGCTCGCGAGGCACGGCCGGCTTCAGGAAGCGGATGCCGCGCTCAAAGGCATCGAAGCCAAAGTCGCCGCCGAATACGGCAGGCCGCTGCCGCCGCCCGGCCCCGACGAACCGGTCTCGCTTGTCGGTTCGTTCATGGACCTCTGGCTTCCCGGCGTCAGGGGCCGCGTCATCCTCATGAGCGTCTTCAACATCTTTCAGACGGTGGGCTTCTACGGCTTCTCGAACTGGGTCCCCTCGCTCCTCGTCAAGCAGGGGATCACCGTCTCGACCAGCCTCGGCTATACGACCATCATCGCGCTCGCCGCGCCCGTCGGCCCGCTGATCGGGTTTGCCCTCGGCGACCGGTTCGAGCGCAAGTGGATCATTGTCGCCGCCGCTTTCGTCATCCTCGTCGCGGGGCTCGCCTTCGGGCAGGCGAGCGCGGCCGCCTTCATCATCGCGATGGGCGTCGTGCTGACGCTCGCCAACAACATCCTGTCCTACAGCTTCCACGCCTATCAGCAGGAGCTGTTTCCGACCGGCATCCGGGCGCGGGCGGCGGGCTTCGTCTATTCGTGGAGCAGGCTTTCGGTGATCTTCTCGTCCTTCGTCATCGCCTTCATCCTCGACGCCTTCGGCGCGCCGGGCGTCTTCGTCTTTATCGCCGGCGCGATGGCGATCGTGATGGCGACAATCGGGATTTTTGGGCCGAAGACGACCAACCTCGCGCTGGAGAAGATCGCGCATTGAGCGATTTTGCCCGGCCCTTGGCCGGTGCTAGAATTGGCGCATGAACGCAAACCTTCAAAAGCTTCTTCCAGCGATCGAGACCTGGCCCGACGAGGATCAGGAAGCCCTCGCGGAGGCGGCGCGAGAGATTGCGGCTCTACGCACCGGCGTCTACGCGCTATCGCCAGCCGAAGATGTCGCCGTCGCGGAGGGACTTGATCAGGCCGACGAGGGCGCGTTCGCAGACGATGCCCGAATCCAGGCGTTGTGGAGACGCGCCGGGCTATGATCGTCCGCTTTGCGCGGCGTGCGGAATCCGACCTCGCCGGCATCGTGGACTATCTGCTGGCGATGTCGCGTGAAGGCGCGCAGAGCGTCGCCGGCAGCCTTCGGGAAACGATCAGCGTCATCGCGGAACACCCGCACAGCGGTCGAAGGACGACGAGGCCGACGGTGTTCGTCAAGATCGTCCCCCGCTACCCGTACAAGATCTTCTACCGCGTGCGCGGCGGCGAGGTTGAGATCGTTCACATCCGGCACGCGGCGCGCCGGCCATGGGTCGGTAGTCGCTAGAAGATCGCGCATTGACCTACTCCCGCAAGGGGAGAAGGGGTCGCGCAGTTTTTCTCCTACTCCGCCGCCACCCGCATCGGCGCCGGCTCGCGGTAGGTCAAGTCGAAGCGGTCGGCGTTCATCACCTTGTTCCAGGCGGCGACGAAGTCTCTGGCGAACTTCTCGCCCGCGTCCGCTGAGGCGTACACCTCGGCGTAGGCGCGCAAGATCGAATGCGAACCGAAGATGAGGTCGACGCGCGTGCCGGTCCACTTGACCTTGCCGGTCTTGCGGTCGACGCCTTCGTAGACGCCCTCTTCGCCGGCCTTCGGCTTCCATTCGGTCGCCATATCGAGCAGGTTGACGAAGAAGTCGTTGGTCAGCGCTCCGACCTTCGTGGTGAAGACGCCGTTCTTCGATCCCGCAGCGTTGGCGCCGAGCACGCGAAGGCCCCCGATGAGCGCCGTCATCTGCGGCGCCGTGAGCCCCAGGAGATGCGCCCGGTCCACCAGCGCCTCTTCGGGCTGCATGAACTGCTTGCCGCTGAGATAGTTGCGGAAGCCATCGGCGCGCGGCTCGAGCACGCCGACGCTTTCGACGTCCGTCTCCTTCTGCGAGGCGTCCCCGCGGCCGAGCGTCACCGGAACCTTCACCTCATGTCCGCCGTCCTTCGCCGCCTTTTCGATCGCCGCCGCGCCGCCGATGACGATGAGGTCGGCGATCGACGCCGCCTTGCCGCCCTTCGCCTCTGCGTTGAACGCCTTCTGGATCGCTTCGAGTTTCGCAAGCACCTTGGCGAGCCCCGCCGGGTTGTTGACCGCCCAGTCCTTCTGGGGCGCAAGCCGGATGCGCGCGCCGTTGGCCCCGCCGCGCTTGTCGGAGACGCGGAAGGTCGAGGCCGAGGCCCATGCGGTCGAGACGAGTTCGGACACGCTAAGGCCCGAGGCGAGGATCTTCGCCTTGAGGCTGGCCGCGTCCTTCTCGTCGATCGACGGATGATCCGCCGTCGGGATCGGGTCCTGCCAGATCAGCGTCTCCTTCGGCACGAGCTTGCCCAGGTAGCGGACCCTCGGCCCCATGTCGCGATGGGTCAGCTTGAACCAGGCGCGGGCGAAGGCGTCGGCGAACTGGTCGGGGTGCTCGTGGAACCGCCGCGAGATCCTCTCGTAGGCCGGATCGAACCGGAGCGAGAGATCGGTCGTCAGCATGGTCGGCACATGCTTCTTCGTCGGATCGTAGGCGTCCGGGACCGACGCCTCGGCGCCCTTGGCCTTCCACTGCTTGACGCCGGCGGGGCTCTTGGTCAGCTCCCACTCGAACTTGAACAGGTTGTCGAAGAAGTGGTTGCTCCACTTCGTCGGCGTCTGGGTCCATGTGACCTCCGGGCCGCCCGAGATGGCGTCCTTGCCGACGCCTGTCCCGTGCCTGCTCTTCCAGCCGAGGCCCTGATCCTCGATGGCGCCGCCTTCGGGCGCGACGGCGACGAATGAGGCGTCGCCCGCCCCGTGGGTCTTGCCGAAGGTGTGGCCGCCGGCGATCAGCGCAACGGTTTCCTCGTCGTCCATCGCCATGCGGCGGAAGGTTTCGCGGATGTCCTTCGCCGCCGCGACCGGATCGGGGTTGCCGTTCGGCCCCTCGGGATTGACATAGATGAGGCCCATCTGCACCGCGCCCAGCGGCTCCTCGAGCTGCCGCTCGCCGCTGTAGCGCTCATCGCCAAGCCATGTCCCTTCGGGCCCCCAGTAGAGCTCCTCCGGCTCCCAGGCGTCAGCGCGGCCGCCGCCGAAGCCGAAGGTCTTGAAGCCCATCGACTCGAGCGCGACGTTTCCGGCGAGAATCATGAGGTCGGCCCAGGAAAGCTTCTGGCCGTACTTCTGCTTGATCGGCCACAGGAGCCGGCGCGCCTTGTCGAGGTTGGCGTTGTCCGGCCAGCTGTTGAGGGGCGCAAACCGCTGCTGGCCGCCCCCGGCCCCGCCCCGCCCGTCGGTGATGCGATAGGTGCCGGCGCTGTGCCAGGCCATGCGGATGAAGAGGCCGCCGTAATGCCCGAAATCGGCCGGCCACCAGTCCTGCGAGTTGGTCATCAGCGCCGTCAGATCCTTGACGACCGCGTCGAGGTCGAGGCTCTTGAACGCCTTCACGTAGTCGAAATCCTTGCCCATCGGATCGGAGTTCGACGAGTTCGGTCGGAGCGCGCTGACGTCGAGCTGGTTCGGCCACCAGTCGCGATTCCGATGCGTTCGAGTTCCGTGGGGAACGGGGCACTTGCTTTCGCTGGTCATGGCGTCATCCCTTCTGAATGAGCTGGAAATGGGTGGCTGAGGATCGGCGGCCTCGGCGTTCGCTTGCGCCGGCCGGAATCGCAAAGCGCGCGACGGCTGCTCCGTGCGGCATTCGCTCCCGCCCTCCCTCGCGGGTTCAATAATCCGACCTTATCTCCACATCGTGACAGCTTGAAACGAATTCTTACGAAGGTTTTGATCGAAAATTACAATCGTGGTCGTCAGCCAAGCCGCAATCCACCAGAGATCCACGATGCATTTACTTTCTCAATTGAACCTTCACAAATATAAATAATGATCGGCCCACGGGCTCGCAGAATGGCGCTCGTCCTTGGGGTGTTCAATGGCGAGATTGTCGATCGGTTGGCGTCTCTGGATCATTTTCGGATTGTTCCTGGCGCCTTTGTCGTTGCTGACATACCTGTTCTGGACGCAGTCCCGCGGCGACATCGCCTTCGCGGACAAAGAGATGCAGGGCTCGCGCTATTTGAGCGAGATCTGGCCCCAGTTCGTCCAGTCCACCCGGCCGGAAGCGAACGCGCCCTCGCTCCCCAACGGGGCGGATCTCGACGCCCGGTTCGGGACGCAGGACGCTTCGGCCGCCTTCGCCAAGGCGACCGACCCCGGAACGCGCACATCGGCCGGCAAGACTTCATCGGCGCTGTCGCCGACGGCTCCAACCTCACGCTCGATCCCGATCTCGACAGCTTCTACGTGATGGACGCGGTCACGGTCCGGATGCCGGGCATTGTTCAGGCGGCCGTCGCGTTGCGCGACGCCGCCCACGCCCCGGCCAGCCCCCGAAAGCTGGTGTCGATCGCCTACGCAGTGCAGCAGCTCAAGGACTTCGCGAGCGACGCCGACGGATCGCTGACCGCCTCCATGAAAAACAACGCCTCCGGCGACACGCGGCTCGCCCTCGAGGCCCTCGCCAAAAGCTTGCAGGCCGCCTCGACGAAAGTCCTGGACGAGAGCCAGCTCCTGATCGACGGCAAGCCGGCCGATCAACTCGACGGCGGCATCGCCGATCTGATCGGCCGGGCCGATCAGGCGTGGCTGGCGGCGAACTCGGAGCTCAACCGTCTCCTTCAGGCGCGCGTCGATCGCCTGACGTCGAACCTCTTCTGGAAACTGGCGGAAGTCGCGCTTCTGCTTGGCGTCACCATGGCGGCCCTGATCATGATCGCGCGGGGGATAACCCGACCGCTGGTTGGCCTGACCGCGGGCATGCGCAAACTGGCGGACGGCGATTTCCAAGCCGTCCTGCCGGGCCTCGAGCGAAGCGACGAGATCGGCGAAATCGCCCGTGCGGTCGAGACGTTCAAAGTCAAGGCCAGGGAAAAATCAAGCCTCGAAGCCGACGAGCGCGTGGCGCAGCAGGCAAAGGACGCCGAAGCGCAGGCCGCTCTCGGCAGGGAGCGCGAAGCCGCGGCGCTCGCGCGCGAGGAGGCCGCATCCCGCGCGGCCGAGGAACAGGCGAAAGCGGCGGCGGAGCGGGAGCGGGTCGCAACCGAGCAAGCCGGCGCAATGAAGGAACTCCGCGCGGCGGTGTCCAGGCTGGCCCAGAAGGACCTGACCTTCCGAATGGCCGAACAGCTTCCGGAGCTATACGAACCCGTGCGAGCCCAATTCAACGAGGCGGTCGCCCAACTCGAATTGGCGCTCGGCAAGGTCGCGTCGATCGCCCGCGCGGTCACCTCCGGGGCGCGCGAGATTTCCAACGCCTCGAACGACCTCGCCCGCCGCACGGCCGAGCACGCCGCCAGCCTCGAGGAAACCTCGGCCGCGTTGAGCAGCGTCTCCGACAGCGTCGAGAAGGCCGCGACCGGAGCGACGAAGGCCGAGCAGGCGGTCAGGAGCGCGCAACTCGACGCCAATCGCGGCGCCGAGGTCGTCAAGGGCGCCATTCCGTCGATGAGTTGCATCGAGGCCTCGTCGGCGCAGATCCGCAACATCATCGCGGTCATCGATGAAATCGCGTTTCAGACGAACCTTCTCGCGCTGAACGCCGGCGTCGAGGCGGCAAGGGCAGGCGACAGCGGGCGCGGATTTGCGGTGGTCGCCTCGGAGGTTCGGGCGCTCGCGCAGCGAAGCGCGGAGGCCGCAAAGGAGATCAAGGAATTGGTTTCGAAATCGGCCGAAGAGGTCGGCGAAGGCGTTTCGATGGTCACCGAGACCGGCAAGGCTCTCAACACCATCAACGCGCACGTGACGGCGATCAGCAACTTCATCATGGATATCGCAAGAAACTCGAAGGACCAGTCCGAGAGTCTGGGGGACGTCAATCGGACGGTCGGGGGCATGGACAAGATGACCCAGCAGAACGCGGCCATGTCCGAAGAAGCGACGGCGGCAAGCCAGTCGCTCGCCAACGAAAGCGAGACATTGCTGTCTCTGGTCAGCCAGTTTCGCGCCACGGCGAATGACGATGGAGACCTGCGTCGCCAACTCGAAACGGCCGCGCCGCATGCGTTCGCTGCGCGGGAAGCAGGCGTTGGTCCCGCGCGGGCGAGACACGGGCGCCCGGCGGACGGCCGGCGTTCCGCGGCCGCCGCTGCGGTCGCGATCGAGGACGACGAGATGGAGTTTTAGGCCGCGGGCCGATGGCTCGGCCATCGTTTCAGCCCGCCCGGCGACGCGGCAGGGCGCTTGCTGGCGGCGGAGCCATCGCCTCTTGAAGGCGGGACGCGACCCCGCGCCCATCCGCCGCAATTGCTCGCCGGCGCGCGGGGCGGTAAAAGCTCGCGGAAATGCTCAATCCGGCCAATCCGACGGTGTTCGTCGAGGTGACGCGCCGAGTCCTTCCGTGGCTCGCGGGCGCGACCGCCGCGCTCTTTGCGGTCGGCCTGACGCTGTCGTTTCTCGCTCCGCCCGACTACCAGCAGGGGGAGAGCGCCAAGATCATGTACCTGCACGTCCCGGCCGCCTGGATGTCGACCTTCATTTACGCAATCATGGCGATCGCGGCGCTGGGCACGCTCGTCTGGCGCCACCCCCTCGCCGACGCTGCGCAGAAGGCGGCGGCGCCGCTAGGAGCGGGCTTCACCTTCATCTGCCTGGCCACCGGCTCGCTCTGGGGGAAACCGATGTGGGGAACCTACTGGGTCTGGGACGCGCGTCTCACCTCGGTGCTCGTGCTCTTCCTGCTCTACCTCGGCCTCATCGCCCTCTGGCGGGCGATCGACGACCCGGGCCGCGCCGCGCGCGCCGCCGCCATCCTGACGCTGGTCGGCTGCGTCAACCTGCCGATCATCAAGTTCTCGGTCGACTGGTGGAATACGCTACACCAGCCGGCCTCGGTGTTCCGCCTCGGCGGACCGGCCATCGCGCCGGCGCTGCTCTGGCCGCTGATCGTCATGTCGCTCGCCTTCACGTTCCTCTTTCTCACCCTCCATCTCATGTCGATCCGCAACGAGATCCTGCGGCGCCGGATCGCCAGGGTGACCATGCTGGCGGCCGCCGAGGGCGACCGTCTCGCGAGTCCGCTCGCCGCAGGACGGGCGTAGGAGCGATGCTCAGCGACCCGCATATCGGCTTCGTCGTCGCCGCCTACGCCGTCGCCTTCGTCGTGATCGCGGGCATGATCGGGGCGGTCGTCCTCGACTACCGCCGCCTCGGGGCCGGGCTCGCCGAGGCGAACCGGGCGCTCGAGGCGGCGCGCGGCGCCCGCGGGCCCCGCCGGTGAGCGCCGCGCCGGAGGCCGGGCCGCGGTCGCGGCGATGGCTCGCCTTGCTTCCGCTCGCCGGAGTGGCGCTGCTCGGCGCCCTGCTCTTCGTCCGGCTCGACGCCGGCGATCCCTCGAAACTGCCGTCGGCGCTGATCGGCGAGCCGGCGCCGGCGCTGACCCTTCCCGGGCTCGACGAGTTGTCCGGCCTCGCCGACGCCGACTTGCGGCAGGGTCACGTCAGCGTTGTCAACGTGTTCGGCTCATGGTGCGAGCCCTGCCGCGTCGAGCACCCGAACCTGATGGCGCTCGCAGCCGACGAAGATCTCAAGCGCAACGGCATCGCGATCTATGGCGTCGCGCAGAAGGACTCGACCGAAAACGTGCGCCGCTTTCTCGGCGCCCTCGGCAATCCCTACGCGAAGGTCGGCCTCGACGCGGACGGTCGCGCAGGCATCGACTGGGGCGTGTACGGCGTGCCGGAGACCTTCGTGGTGCGCGGCGACGGGACCATCGCCTTCAAATACGTGGGGCCGATGACGGCGCAAGCGCTGGCCGGCGAGGTCAAGCCGCAGATCCTGAAGGCGATGGGCGTCCAGCCGGGGTCCTGAACGGCGCCGTGGCCCGCCGAAGGCTCAAAGCCAACGGCGCGCGCGCCCGGAACGTTTTTTCTCCTCCCGCGTTTCGGAGGGTTGATCTGGAGGGGGCGGAACATGTCTGAGGCGCGCGTACGGCCCATACCGACGGTCGTCGTCGACGAGAATTCCGAGCCCGTCGACTGGCTGCGGCTCCTGTCCGCATGGTCGGTTACGACGCTTGCGATCATCGCGGTCGGCGCCTGCCTTTTCTTCATGCGCGAGATGCTGCTGCCGATCGTGACGGCCTTCGTGGTCGGCGTCATGCTGTCGCCGATCGCCAAGAGGCTCGAGGAGCGGGGCGTGCCGCGGCTCGCCTCGGCGGCGCTGATCGTTCTTCTGACCGCCGGCCTCGCCGCGCTGATCGCAGCCCTGATCGCGGCCCCAATCGCCGACATCGCCGGCAAGCTGCCGAGCATCGGCGAAAAACTGCATGTGTTCGACGACGCCTTCGCGTTCTGGAAGCGCGTCCAGACGTCGATCGGGCTGAGCCCCGGCGGAGCCGGGCAACCCGCTCAATCCGCCCTGCCGGAGCCGAACATTTCCTGGGTGCCGACCACGCTCGGCTACGTGTCGCCGCCGCTCACGGGCTTCCTCTACTTTCTCATCGTGCTGCTCCTGTTCATCTCGTGGTGGCCCGATCTCAGGCGCAATCTCGTCATGACCTTCGCCAGCCGCGAGTTGCGGCTGACCGTGCTCAAGATCCTGAACGAGATGGAGGCGTCGCTCGCGCTCTACCTCTTCACCGTCACCTGCATCAATCTCGGCGTCGGCGCGGCGGCCGGACTGATCGCCTGGGCGACGGGCCTGCCGCTGCCGATCGGCATCGGGGCGCTCGCGACAACGCTCAACTACATCCCGATCATCGGGCCGATCGCGATGATCGCGGTTCTGGCCGTCGTGGGGGTGGTCACCGGGACAACCCTGCTAATGGGCCTCCTGCCGGCCGGGCTCT
Organism: uncultured Alphaproteobacteria bacterium; assembly: GCA_963829505.1. GTDB lineage: Bacteria > Pseudomonadota > Alphaproteobacteria > Rhizobiales > Beijerinckiaceae > Roseiarcus. The sequence continues at coordinate 1,617,252 of CAWHIL010000001.1, read as the reverse complement.
TCGCGCTCGTGGTCTTTCTCGAAGGGCAGTTGATAACGCCGGCGATCATTGGCCGCAGGCTCGAGATCAATGCGCTCGGCGTCATCCTGTCGCTCATGTTCTGGAGCTGGATGTGGGGGCCGATGGGCGCGTTCCTCTCCTCGCCGCTTTTGATCGTCGGCCTGATCCTGCGCGACCACCTGCGCCCGGACTCGAAGAACTGAGATCGGAACGCGAGGGCGCCGAGGCGCGTTTCGATGCGGGAACGACGAGGAGAACGGCCATGAATGACGTCGCAAAAGCCCGCACCGATTCGGCGAGCCGCGTGAGCGACCATGCGCGCAATGCGAGCCACGGCGAGAAGGATGATTTCTATGCCCTGTTCGAAAAGGACATGACCAAGGTGAAGACCGACATCGCCCGCCTCTCCGATCAGATCGCCGACACGGCCACGACGCTCGGAACCATCGCGCGGTCGAACGCCCGGCGCGGCTTGAAGACCGCGCGGGCAGGCGTCGACGAGCTTGCCGCAAACGCCTCCGAGCGCGCCGGCGCCGCAGGCAGCGCGCTTGGCATCGTCGCCAAGGACACCGCCTCGTCGGTCGGCGATACGCTGTCGGAGATCGTTGAAGAGCGGCCGCTCGCTTCGCTGGCGCTGGCGCTGGCGATCGGCTTCCTGATCGGCGCAAGCTGGCGGCGCTGACTTCCGCCTGGATCCTGACGAGAAAACGCGGAGGCGCCCCGCGGATCTCCCCGCGGGGCGCTTTAATTCGATCAACGCTTGCCGTCAGGCGGGGTCGTCAGATTTGCTGACGCGTTTGCCATTCGTCCACGGCCTGCCGCGCCTTGTCCTTGGCGAGGCCGTAGCGCTCCTGGATCTTGCCTTCGAGCTGATCCCGCTGACCGTTGATCGTCGAAATGTCGTCGTCGGTCAGCTGACCCCACTGCTCCTTCACTTTCCCCTGGAACTGCTTCCAGTTCCCTGCGATGCGATCCCAGTCCATGGCGCGAAAACTCCTCGATTGTTCGGGGCGCGCCCCGGTCTTCGAGAGGCGCCCCATGAAGCCAACCTCCACAGGCTGCATTTGTTCCGGTTCGCATCGATCGAGTGGAGGGTTTGCGCGAGCAGGGTTGGAACCCGGATTGCGCAGGGGCGTTGCCGATGACAGGAGGCATTTCTTATGACGCCGCAGTTCGTCCAAGCTACGGGCATTCCTTCGCAGGCCATCGGCGAGAGCGACCGACCGCCCGGCGAGGGGCATGGAATGAGCCGGAATCGCGAGCCAAAGCGGAACAAGGGGCTGCCGCATGATCGCGCGGGTTCGGAGAGGCAGCCTTATTCACGCGAAGTCGAGGATTACTCCGGCGACAGGGGCGAGCCGCCCGTGCCGCAGACCGCGCCGCAAAAGAGCCGTCGCCACTGACGGCGAACTCGGAGGCCCGCGCGAACAGGCGCCCAATTGGGGAGCGGCAGTTCAACGCCGCTCCCTCACGTCCTGCTTCTAGCTTCGGCTGGCGTTGAACCGGCCGCTGTACTGGAATTCCGGCGCATTCTTGAGCTGGTCCTTGGTCGCGTTGATCGCGGCCCGCCAGGTCTTCTGATTGTCGTCATAGGTAATGTTGATCGCGCCCGGATCGACCGCGACGTAATGCGTTCCCATGCCGAGGAACCCGCCGACGGACAGGACGTAACCCTTCAGGGAATTATCAGGCGCGACGATCATGTCATGGATCTTGCCGACGTCGCTGTTCTCCTTGTTGTACACATCGAGTCCGACCACATTCCCACTCAGCATCGCATCCCGCTGAACGTTGATGAAGTCAGGACCTTTGCCGGGCACATTCGCCGGCGGGCGAGTCATGGTCGCGCTCGAGTCGGTCGCTTTGTCAGACGCTCCGGGCTGGCCGGGAGACACCGTGTTCTGGGCGAGGGCGGCTGTCGCCAGGACCGGCGCCAAGGCCGCGGCAAAGATAAACTTACGCATGGCTGCTCCTTTCAGGTCATTTCACCTGACAGGCCAACGCAAACAGTCCGGCGGACGTTCCTTCGAGTGCGTGCGTGCGGCGGCCCGCGACGTCGCTACCGAGATCTTCAAGTCGCAGCGAACCGCAAGCTGGCGAACCTGTCGGAACAATACGGCCCGGCTTTGCGATGAGACCCAACGGCCAAGGTGCGGCCGCCACATTTCTGAAGAGAAGAACTAGGTTCCTGCATCGGACCGCAGCCTATCCTAGCCGAGACTTTTGGCCCGTCTGCCCGCGGTATAATTTGTGAGCGCGCGGGCCAGGCATTCGACCTGGCAGTCTGTGCGTTTCAACGTGCTGTGTTCTCTGAATGTTCAGGTCGAGACTCGTTTGGCCCTTATGTTCCGTGCTTAAATGCCTTCGGAGGGCAAGTCGCGACGTCTGAGCCGTGGCGGGACCCCAATGCATCGCCGCACTGAACTTTCCAAAAAAATATGGAACCCGACGCGGGTTTGTCGGTTTATGCGTTTACGGACGGCGGTCGATTGCAAAGGCGCGCGGGGCTGCACCCATGACACAGATGAATTCGACGAAGCCCGGTCAGCCGGACGAGGCTTCGCCCGACACGAAAGTTCTCGACGCGATCGGTCGGGCGCTGAAGGCGCATTACGACGATCTCGTCAGCGAGCCGGTGCCGGACCGCTTCCTCGATCTCCTTGCCGACCTCGAGAAGGAGGAGCGCAAGGCCAAGGCCAAAGGAGACGGGAATGCCTCCGGCTAGCTACAAGGACGATCTCATCGCCGAAATGGGCAACCTGCGGGCGTTCGCCGTGTCGCTTTCGGGCTCGGCGTCGGTTGCGGACGACCTCGTCCAGGAAACCCTGCTCCGGGCCTGGAGCAAATGGGACAAGTTCACGCCTGGAACCAGCCTTCGCGCCTGGCTCTTCACGATTCTCCGCAATATTTACTATTCGAACTGCCGCAAGCGTGTCCGGGAGGTTCAGGACACGGACGGGGTTTACGCCCAGCGCCTCGTCGTTCCCGGCGATCAGGAGAGCCATGTCGATCTCGAAGATTTCCGCAAAGCGCTGGCGCGCCTGCCGGTGGAGCAGCGCGAGGTCCTGATTCTCGTCGGCGCCACCGGCGTTTCGTACGAAGAAGCCGCGGCGATTTGCGAGGTCGAGGTCGGCACGATCAAGAGCCGCCTGAGCCGCGCCCGCTCGCAACTGGTCCGCATTCTGGGGTGGGACGCGCGCGCAGAAAGCCGGGTCGAACGCCGGCTTCGCAAGGCGAGCTGACGTCCGTCCCTTCGACCAATGGCCGCCCCATCTGCGACGTTTGCTTAATTTGACGCAACCGCGCTGGCTGTCGCAAACTGCGCCGCATATTTTCAGGCGCGAGTTGCGCCGTATTTCGCAAGGGTGCGAGGATGAAAGATCGAGACGGGCGCATAAAGGAGATCGCCTACCACCTCTGGGAGCTGGCGGGGCGACCAAACGGGGAGTCGGACCGCTTCTGGCACGCCGCGATCGAGGAATACGAAGCCGAGACCCGGCGGCTCCGCGTCGTCGCGAAAGAGCTCGCGGCGGAATCGAAATCGGCGAGCAATCCATCGGCCGCCAAGGCGAAAGCCGACAAGCCCGCCGAGCCGAAGGCGCCCGTGAAGCCCCAGGCCGTCAAACCGAAGCCGGTCGAGGCGGCGCCCGCGCCGGCGAAAAAGGCCGAGATTCAGCCCGCCGCGAAGCCCAAGGCGCCCGTCAAGCGCAAGCCTTGACCTGAAGCCGCGTCGTAAGACCGAGTTTCTCTCGGAGAAGGCGCCGACGCGCGAGGGCTACCTCGACCTCATATTTTTCGGCATAAACAAGGAGCGGCCGAACGGCCGCCGCCTTGCGTTTGGCCACCCGGCTGAGCGCCTCCATAAAACAGGAAGCTCATGCGCCTCGTTCCGTTCGCCGTCGTCGCATTTCTGGTTTGTCTCTCACCCTGTCGCGCCGAGACCTACACGGTCGACAATTGGCCCGCCGACGCCGACAAGATCCCGTGCGCAGCCTGGCAGCACAATCCCGATGGAAGCTGGTCGCTCAACGGCTACCTCAAGGTCGGGGCGTCCGAACTCGAGAACGTCGGCTTCAAGGGCGACAGTTCGGCGCGCATGCTCGACAAGCGCTGCGGGAAATAGCGGCCGAGGGGATAGGCGAGAGTTCGCCCGCGCCCCTCCTCCGGAAACTCTGAGCGACGGCGCTTCCGTGCACCTGGAGGGTTGGCTCAATCTCGTCGCCGCCTGACGGGCGAGGTCATCGCGCGGCGACCCCGCTCAAAATCGTGTCGATCACCTGCCGCTTCGCCCGCTCGAAGGCGGCGTCGTCGAGCGGCCGGCCGCCGTTCAGCGTCGCGATCTCGTGGCCTGCGTTGGCGTAGTGCTGGGTCGTCGCCCAGATCATGTAGAAGAGCGCCTTCGCGTCGATCGGCTTCAGCTTGCCCGCTCGGATCCAGCCCTTGACGGCGCGCTCGCGCGAGCCGACCCATTCTCGCAGCGTCGTGTCGAGAAAATCCTGGATGACCGGCGCGCCGCGCATGATCTCGGCCGACCAGATGCGCGAGGCGAGCGGCATGGCGCGGGCGAGGTCCATCTTGGCGCCGATATAGGCCGAGAGCGCCTCGCGCGGATCCTCGCTCGCCTCGAACGAGCGCGCCGCCGCGAGCCAGGCGATCAGCACCCGCTCGATCACGGCCCGATAGAGCGCCTCCTTGGTGGCGAAGTAATAGTGGAGGTTCGCCTTGGGCACGCCGGCCCGTCTGGCGATTGCCGCGGTGGTCGCCCCTGCGAATCCCTGTTCCGCGAATATTGCCTCCGCCGCTTCGAGCAGCGTCCGCATGTTTTCCTCGCGAATGGCCGGACGCGGCTTGCGCGCAGCGTCCCGAACCTCGCCTTGACGCGTGGACTCCTCCCGGCTGCCGCGGCTGCGAAAAAGATCGTCCATGGGCGCCGTTTCGGTGAGCGTTTCGCCTAAACTGGCGTCGTTTGACCGATTGGTCAAACCTAGTCTAGCGTTTGTCAAATCGAGGAATCTGCGATGTCCGATCTCTCCAACGTCCGCGTCAACGGTCCGCGCCTCTGGGATTCGCTGATGGAGATGGCCAGGATCGGCGCGACGCCGAAGGGCGGATGCAAGCGGCTGACGCTGACCGATCTCGACAAGCAGGGCCGCGAACTGTTCAAGCGCTGGTGCGAAGCGGCCGGCTGCACGGTCAAGGTCGACGAGATGGGCAACATGTTCGCAAGGCGCCGGGGCGAGGACGAGAGCCTTCCGCCCGTCGTCATCGGCAGCCACCTCGACACCCAGCCTACGGGGGGCAAATTCGACGGCGTGCTTGGCGTGCTTGGCGCGCTCGAGGTCGTGCGCTCGCTGAACGACCTGAAGATCAGGACGCGCCATCCGATCGAGGTCGCCAACTGGACCAACGAGGAAGGCTCCCGCTTCGCGCCTGCGATGGTGTCGTCGGGCGTGTTCGCCGGCGTCTACACGAAGGATTTCGCCTATTCGCGCGTCGATCCGGAGGGCAAGACGCTCGGCGACGAGCTTCAGCGCATTGGCTTCAAGGGCGACGAACCGGTCGGCGGACGCCCTGTGCATGCCTATTTCGAGCTGCACATCGAGCAGGGCCCGATCCTGGAAATGGAAAACTGCGACGTCGGCGTCGTCACGCACGGCCAGGGCCAGCGCTGGTACGAAATTCGCTTGACCGGCTTTGAGAGCCATGCCGGCTCGACGCCCATGCCGCGCCGCAAGGACGCCCTTCTCGGCGCGGCCAGGATCGTCGAACTCGTCAACCGCATCGGCCTGTCGAAGGCGCCGCTCGCCGTCTCGACGGTCGGCATGCTCAACCCCTACCCCAATTCGCGCAACGTGATTCCGGGCGAAGTGTTCATGACCGTCGATTTCCGCCATCCCGTCGACGCCACGCTGACCGAGATGGACGCCGCGCTCAAAGAGGGCGTCGAGGCGATCACGAGGACGATCGGGCTCGCCTGCGACATGAAGCAGATCTTCTACTACGCGCCAGTCGCCTTCGAGACCGCGTGTGTCGAGGCGGTGCGGCGCGGCGCCGAGCGGTTCGGCTACAGCCACCGCGACATCGTCTCGGGCGCCGGCCACGACGCCTGCTACATGGCGCGGATCGCCCCTTCGGCGATGGTCTTCACGCCCTGCGTCGACGGGATCAGCCACAACGAGACCGAGGACATCAAACAGGAATGGTCGACGGCCGGGGCCAACGTGCTCATGCACGCAGCCCTCGAACGCGCCGAGATCGTCGCCTGAGCGGAACTGAGGAGACAGAAAGACATGTCGATCGTCATCAAGGGCGGCACCGTGGTCAACGCCGACCGCAGCTATAAGGCCGACGTCAGAATTGAAGGCGAGACCATCGTCGAGATCGGCGAGAAGCTTTCGGGCGACAGCACGCTCGACGCTGGCGACTGCATGATCCTGCCCGGCGGGATCGATCCGCACACCCATCTCGACATGCCGTTCATGGGCACGAACTCGGCCGACAATTACGAGAGCGGCACGAAGGCGGGCGTCTCCGGCGGCACGACGATGGTCGTCGACTTCTGCATCCCGAACCGCAACCAGCCGCTGATGGAGGCCTTCGCCGATTGGAACGAGCGGTCGAAGAACGCGGTCGCCGACTATTCGTACCACATGTGCGTCACCTACTGGAACGACAGCGTGCGCGAGGACATGGCCAGGGTCGTGAAGGCGGGCGTCACGACCTTCAAGCATTTCATGGCCTACAAAGGGTCGCTGATGGTCAACGACGAGGAGATGTTCGCTTCCTTCGTCCGCTGCGCCGAGCTCGGCGCCATGCCGCTCGTCCACGCCGAGAACGGCGACCTCGTCGCCGCGCTTCAGGCGCATTATCTGCGAAAAGGGATCACCGGGCCGGAGGGTCACGCGCTTTCCCGTCCGCCCGACGTCGAGGGCGAGGCGGCCAACCGCGCCATCATGCTCGCCGATCAGGCCGGCTGCCCGATCTATATCGTCCACACCTCCTGCATCCCGGCGCACGAGGCGATCGCGCGCGCCCGGGCGCTCGGAAAACGCGTCTACGGCGAGCCGCTGATCCAGCATCTCGTGCTCGACGAGAGCGAGTACTACGACAAGGACTGGAAGCACGCGGCGCGGCGCGTCATGTCGCCGCCTTTCCGCGACAAACTCCATCAGGAGGACCTCTGGAACGGCCTGCGCGCCGGCTCGCTCCAGGTGGTCGCGACCGACCATTGCTCCTTCACGACGAAGCAGAAGGAGATGGGGATTGGCGACTTCACCAAGATCCCGAACGGAACCGGCGGTCTCGAGGACCGCATGCCGGTCCTCTGGACCCACGGCGTCGAGACCGGCCGCCTCACCCCCAACGAATTCGTCGCGGTGACGTCGACCAACAGCGCCAGGATCCTCAACATGTATCCGAGGAAGGGTCTGATCGCCGAGGGCGCCGACGCCGACATCGCGGTCTGGGACCCGAAGGCGAAGAAGACCATCTCGGCCAAGACACAGCAATCGGTCATCGACTACAACGTGTTCGAGGGCATGAAGGTGACAGGCCTTCCGCGCTACACGCTGTCGCGCGGCGAGGTCGTGTTCCGCGACGGACGGGTGCAGGCGGAGATCGGGCGCGGCCGGTTCGTGAAGCGCGAGCCCCTGGCGGCCGACGCGCGGGCGCTGAGGCGCTTCAAGGAATTCACCGCGCCGCGCGCGGTGGCGCGCTAGAGAGAGGCCGGCAGCGCGATGGACACGGCGTCAATTCAGAAGCCGGCCGGCGCGAGCCCCGCATTGGCGACGCCGCCGCCCGAGCCGGCGATCGACATCAGCAACGTGTCGCTGAGGTTCGAGACCCGCGACGGTCCCGTCGAGGCGCTCGCCCGTGTCAACCTCAAGGTGGCGCGCGGCGAGTTCGTCTCGTTCATCGGGCCGTCGGGCTGCGGCAAGACGACGCTTTTGCGCGCCGTCGCCGATCTCGAGGCGCCGACCGAAGGCGACATAAGGGTCGACGGCATGAGCGCGGCGGAGGCGCGGCTCAAGCGCTGCTATGGATACGTGTTCCAGGCGCCGGCGCTCTATCCGTGGCGAACGGTGGCGCGCAACATCGCGCTGCCGCTCGAGATCATGGGCTATTCGAGAGAGGAGCGCGAGGAGCGGGTCAGGAAGGGGCTCGAACTCGTCAATCTTCAGGGCTTCGGCGCCAAGTTCCCCTGGCAGCTTTCGGGCGGCATGCAGCAGCGCGCCTCGATCGCTCGCGCGCTCTCCTTCGACCCCGACATCCTGCTCATGGACGAGCCGTTCGGGGCGCTCGACGAGATCGTGCGCGACATGCTGAACCAGCAGCTCCTCACCCTGTGGGAGGTCACCGGCAAGACCGTTCTGTTCGTCACCCATTCGATTCCGGAGGCGGTGTTTCTGTCGACTCACATCGTCGTCATGTCGCCGCGGCCGGGGCGCATAACCGACGTCATAGAGTGCAACTTTCCCCGCGACAGGCAGCTCGAGATCCGCGAGACGCCTGAGTTCCTGGCGATCGCCAACCGCGTGCGCCACGGACTTCGTGCGGGTCACTCCTATGACGGATGACGATCCATGAAACGTCCCCTCCTCGCCGCCGCCGCCTCGCTCATCCTTTCCCAACCCGTCTTCGCCCAGCCGGTCGGCGCCTGCGCCCCCGAGGCGAGGCAGGCCGCGATGGCGCATATCGAGCGCACGCCCGCCATCGGCCAGGTCACTTCGCCCGGCAGCGCCTTCGCCCTCGATCCGCGGAGGCTCCGCTTCGAGGTCGACGTCTTCGGGCCGCAGACCTACGTCTATCGGGTCGACGTCACGGTCGACCGCCGCTGCAACGCAACCGATTTCGACACTCAGCTCCTCAACAATCCGTGGGGCGGCGCGTGGTGAAGTCCGTCCTGCCGATCGTGACCGTCGTCATCGCGGTGATCGCCGTCTGGTATGTCGCGGCGATGCTCATGAATGCGCCCCTTCAGCGGGACCTCTACGCCAACGCCGGCCGGTCCGACTATACCGCTGGGGACCTCGCCATCGATTCGCTCAACATGGACCGGCCGAAGCTGCCGGGTCCGCACCAGGTCGTGGCCGAGCTCTGGAAGCTCACCTTCGCCACCCCGCCGACCTCGAAGCGCAGCCTCGTCTATCATGGGCTCATCACGCTCGAGGAGACGCTGATCGGGTTCGTCATCGGCGCCGCGCTCGGCATCGGGCTTGCGGTCGTCATCGTCTCGGTGCGCTGGCTCGACCGGTCGCTGACGCCGTGGCTCGTCGCATCGCAAACGGTGCCGATCATCGCCCTGACGCCGATGATCGTCGTCATCCTCGCCCAGTTCGACATCACCGGCATCGCGCCCAAGGCCGCGATCGCCGCCTATCTGTCGTTCTTCCCGGTGACCGTCGGCATGGTCAAAGGGTTCCGCTCGCCCGATCCGCTTCAGCTCGACCTCATGCGCACCTACTCGGCTTCGCAGCCGCAGACGTTTACGAAGCTGCGCGCGCCGGCGAGCGCCCCCTTCTTCTTCGCCAGCATGAAGATCGGCGCGGCGGCGGCGCTCGTCGGCGCCATCGTCGCCGAAGTGACCAAGAGCGAGGACGGGGGCCTCGGCGCGCGGCTGCTCGCCGGCTCCTATTACGGGCAGACGGTTCAGATCTGGGCCGCCCTCTTCGCCGCGGCTGCGCTCTCGGGCGCGATTGTCGGCGTGATCGGTTTTGCGGCCCGCGTCTCCGGCCATCGCATGGGGTTCCGTCCATGATCGACCGGCGCATGACCGAGCTCGTGCCGCCGTTCCTGTTCGGGCTTGCGATCCTCGCGCTCTGGGAGCTTGCCGTCCGGGCGGCGCATCTGCCTGAGATCATCCTGCCGCCGCCCTCGGCGATCGCGGCGCGCTTCATAGCCTCGATCCCGACGCTCGCCGCCGACTTCCGGCAGACGATCAAAGGCGTGCTCGCGGGCTATTGCATCGGCTCTGCGTCCGGTCTCGCGGTCGCCGTGCTCGTCGACCGCTCGCTCTTCCTGCAGCGCGGCCTCCTGCCGCTCGGCAATCTCGTGTCGGCGCTCCCGATCGTCGGCATCGCGCCGATCATGGTGATGTGGTTCGGCTTCGACTGGCCGTCGAAGGCGGCCGTCGTGGTGGTGATGACCTTCTTCCCGATGCTCGTGAACGCGGTCGCGGGCCTGGAGAGCGGGAACGCCATGGAGAGGGACCTGATGAAGACCTACGCGGCCGGCTACTGGCAGACGCTTCTCAAGCTCCGCCTGCCGTCCGCCCTGCCCTTCATCTTCAACGCGCTGAAGATCAACACGACGCTCGCCATGATCGGAGGCATCGTCGCCGAGTTCTTCGGCACGCCGATCGTCGGCCTGGGGTTCCGCATCTCGACCGAGGTCGGGCACCTGAGCATCGACATGGTGTGGGCGGCGATCCTGGTCGCGGCGGTGACCGGCTCGCTCTTCTATGCGCTCGTTTCGTTCATCGAGCGGCGGGCGACGTTCTGGCACCCGTCCTTCCGCGCGAGGGAGACATGAGGCTCGCACTCCAGGCGCTCACCGTAATCGTGGCGTCGCATCAGATCCGGACCCCGCCTCGCTTCCCGAAATCGAGGCTGTTGCGGTCGTATGACAACTTCTGCAATCTTGGTTGTGAGGAGGGCGAGGGCGCCCGATCTAGCGGAGAGACGAGAACATGAAAGCATTGACCATTGCCGGTATCGCGGCGGCGCTCGTCGCCGCAGGGGCCCTCCCGGCGGAAGCCAAGGACAAGGTGACCCTGCAGCTCAAATGGGTGACGCAGGCGCAGTTCGCCGGCTATTTCGTCGCCAAGGACAAGGGCTTCTTCGACGCCGAGGGCCTCGACGTGACGATCAAGCCCGGCGGCCCGGACGTCGCGCCCGAGCAGGTGCTCGCGGCCGGCGGCGCCGATGTCGTGATCGACTGGATGCCGGCCGCCCTCGCCGCGCGCGAGAAGGGCGCGGCGATGGTCAACATCGCCCAGCCGTTCAAGAAGTCCGGCCTCGAACTCACCTGCCGCGCCGACACCGGCATCAAGAGCCCGGCCGATCTCAAGGACCGCACGCTCGGCGTCTGGTTCTACGGCAACGAGTATCCGTTCCTGAACTGGATGGGCAAGCTCGGCCTCAAGACCGACGGCTCGCCCGGCGGCGTCAAGGTCGTCAAGCAGGGCTTCAACGTCGACCCGCTCCTGCAGAAGCAGGCCGACTGCATCTCGACCATGACCTACAACGAGTACTGGCAGGTGATCGACGCCGGCTACAAGCCCGAGCAGCTCGTCGTCTTCAAATACGAGGACGAGGGCGTCTCGACGCTCGAGGACGGCCTCTACGTGATGGAAGACAAGCTCAAGGATCCGGCCTTCGTCGACAAGATGGCGCGCTTCGTCAGGGCGTCGATGAAGGGCTGGGACTACGCCCGCGCGCATCCCGACGAAGCGGTCAAATTCGTCCTCGACGCCGACTCGACCGGCGCCCAGACGGAGCACCATCAGACCCAGATGATGGGCGAGATCAACAAGCTCACCGCCGGGTCCGACGGCAGGCTCGACAAGGCCGACTACGAGCGCACCGTGCAGACGCTGCTCAAGGGCGGCTCCGACCCGGTCATCTCGAAGGCCCCCGTCGGCGCCTTTACGACCGCCGTCACCGACAAGGCGATGGCGAAGTAACTCCTCCTCCCCCTCTCCCCGCACGCGGGGAGAGGGTTGGGGTGAGGGGCGCGGGGGATTGGCCGCGAACTCACCCACCCCCTCATCCTGACCTTCTCCCCGCACGCGGGGAGAAGGGACGCGCTCGTCTGCAACGGCTCGCACGCGAGACCGCCCTCAATGCCCGACCCCCGGCAAATCCCCTGTGATCACGTTCTCGACCTCCGCCACCGAGGTCGCCTTCGGGTCGATGTCGTCGGCGACGACGTGGCCGCGCCGCATCACCACGATCCGGTCCACGACCTGGAAGACGTGATGGATGTTGTGGGCGATGAAGATGCACGAATGCCCCGAGTCGCGGGCGTTGCGCACGAAGTTGAGGACGCCGTGCGTCTCGGCGACGCCGAGGTTGTTGGTCGGCTCGTCGAGGATGATGAGGTCGCTGTCGAAATGCATGGCGCGCGCGATCGCCACTGCCTGCCGTTCGCCGCCCGAGAGCGAGCTGATCGGCGTCGAGGCCGGAATGGCCTTGCCGATGCCGACCCGCTTGAGCAGATCGCCCGCCACGCGCTCCATGAGCTCCGTGTCCATCCGGGCGAAGAAGCCCGGCCCCTTGATCGGCTCGCGGCCGAGAAAGAGGTTGCGCGCGATCGACAGCTGCGTGACGAGCGCCGAATCCTGATAGATCGTCTCGATCCCCTCGGCGATCGCGTCCGAGGTCGAGCGCATGTCGACCTTTTTGCCGCGCACGAAAATGTCTCCGCTCGTCGCCTGCAGCGCCCCCGACAGCACCTTGATCAGCGTCGATTTGCCGGCCCCATTGTCGCCGAGGAGACCCACGATCTCCTGACGCTCGACGCGGAAGTCGACGTTATCGAGCGCCTGCACCCGGCCGAAGAACTTGCTGATGCGCTCCATGCGGACGAGCGGCTCGGTCATGGGCGTCACGTCCCCGCCTGGTGGCGTCGCTCGAGCCACGAATGCAGCGCCATCATGCCGAGGATGATCGCGCCGATAAAGATGTTGTAGGCGAGCCCCGGCACGCCGATCAGCACGATGCCGTTGCGCATGACGCGCAGGATGAAGACGCCGAGCACGGTCCCGAGGATCGTGCCGCGTCCGCCCGTCAGCGCAGTGCCGCCGATGACCACCATGGCGATGACTTCGAGTTCGTAGCCCGTGCCGCTGTTCGGATTGGCGGCCGACGTGCGGATCGAACTGATGACGCCGGCGAAGGCCGACATGACCGCGGTCAGGACGAAGAGGGCGACCTTGACCCGGTTGACGTCGACGCCGCGGGCGCGGGCCGCGACCGGATTGCCGCCGGTCGCCTGGATCCAGTTGCCGTACTTCGAGCCGTTCAGCACGTAGCCGAGCAGAAGCGCCGCGCCGATGAACCAGAAGAGCGAGGCGTAGACCCGGAACGAGCCGATGTAGAAGTCGCCCACCAGGATCTTGGCCAGTGTCTGTCCGCCGGCGCTCCAGGTGCGCTGCGGGAAGCCGTCGGTGACGAAGAGCGCCGTGCCGCGCACGACAAGCAGCATGCCCAGCGTGACGAGAAACGACGGGATTTTCAGCCGCGTCACGAAGAGGCCGTTGGCGAGCCCGATCAGCGCCGCGACCACCAGGCTGACGAAAAAGGCGACGTTCAGCGACACGCCGCCGCCGTTGAAGAGCGTCCACATGAGGACCGGCGCGAAACCGAAGAGCGAGCCGACCGAGAGATCAAATTCGCCCGCCGTCATGAGAAGCGTCATCGCGAGCGCGATGAGGCCGAGTTCGACGGTGAAGGTCAGCGTATTGGAGATGTTCAGGATCGACAGGAAGTCGGGATTGATCGCGGTGAAGACCACGAGTTCGAGGGCGAGCAGCACGAGCGGCCCGAACTCGGGCGCCGCGATCGCCGCGCGCAGGAGCGAGGGCCGCGCGCGCGAGAGATGGAGTTCGTTCGGTGTGGGGGCGGCTTCGGTCAAGAAGATTCCATCCGATTGCGTAGCGAGCCCTCATCCGTCGCCTAGGGCGACACCTTCCCCCGGAGGGGGAAGGAAGTCCCCTCTCCCTCAGGGAGAGGGACAGGCGCGAAGCGCCAGGGTGAGGGCCCGCGACGCGAACTTGAAGCGGTGTTCGCGCGTCCTACTTCGCCGACAGCACCTTGTCGTAGACGGCCGCCGTGTCCTTGCCGTAGAGCGCGCCGACGTGGATGTCGAAGCCAGGCGGGATGCCGTTCGTCGCGAGATTGGCGTAGGAGAGCGCCAGATAGCTCGTCGCCTGCGGGTCCTGCCATTCGCCGGCGTTGACGTAGCCGTTGAGCACTTCCTGCGTCGTATCCTGCGAATTGCCCCAGCCGACGACCGGGATCTCGCCGGGCTTGACGCCGACCTGGTCGAAGACGCGCTTGATCGAACCCGTCACGAGGTCGCCGAGCCCGATGATCGCCTTGATCTTCTTGCGGTTGGCGGTGAGATAGTCGGTCATGCGCGAAATGACGTTGGCCTGGTCGAGCGTCGAATCGGTCACTTCCCAGGTGATGTTGAGCGGCTTGAAGACCGAGGCGATCGCCTGCTCCTCGACGACGCCGTAGCTTGCGCCTGGCACCTCGACCGGCATCCAGACGAAGTCGCCCGACTTCACGAGGTTATGATCGACGAGATATTGCGCCCATCCCTTGCCGACGCTCGGCAGATCGACGCCGACATAGGCGTTGAAGTTCACCTTCGCGTCGGGCGTGTTGAAGTTGATCACCGGAATGCCCGCGGCGCGCGCTTCCTTGACGACCTCGACGAGGCTGCCCGGATCGGGGCTCGTGGTGACGATGCCGTCGGCCTTGGCGGCGATGGCGGCGCGGATCGCTTCCTGCTGGGCTGCGACGTCGCCGTTATGGAACGAGGTCTTGACGGTCTGTCCGGTGTCCTTCGCCCACATGTTCGCGCCCGCGAGGAAGTAGGTCCAGACAGGATCGGCAGGCGACCCGTGCGAGATCCAGTAGAAGGTCTTCGCCTCCGCCGCGAGCGGCAGCGCGAGGGCGAAGACGAGCAGGGCCAAATAACGCGTGAGCGTTCTGAGCATGGGCTTCCTCCCGGAGAGGCGATCGTCGTCGGCGGTCGGTCGCCGCATCGCCGATGAGAAAGCTCGCACATGCCGGCCGAGGCGGCAAGACGAAGCGCGCCGCCTGCTTCGGCTGACGGCGCGCGTCGGACGCCTCGGCTCGAGCGCCCGCTCGCCGACTATTCCGCGGCGTGAGCGAAATGCGGTTGCCCCGCGCCCTGCCACGCTCCGTCCGCCGCCGCCGCGCCGCGCACCAGATCGTGGACGAAGCCGAGCTTCCTGACGACCGGCGGGGCGAGCACGAAGGGATAGAGGTCGGGCCTGCCCATCGACCGGTTGATGCTGTTCATCGCCACCGCCACCGGCGCCCAGGCGTGGACGATCTCCTCGACGCCGCCCTCGACATAAGGGTCGAAATCGACCCGCGACTCGTGCGCGCCCTCGCGGTCGATCGGCGGCGCGACCCGAAGGCCGAAGGCGGCGGCTGTGTCGAGCGTGTCGACGATATGGAGATAATGGGCCCACGTCTCGGCGAAATCCTCCCAGGGGTGGGACGTCGCATAGGCCGAGACGAAGTCCGACCGCCAGTCGGCCGGCGCGCCGTCCCGATAGTGGCGCTCGAGCGCCGCCGCATAGTCCTGCCGCTCGTCGCCGAAGACGGCGCGGAACGCGTCGAGCTGGCCGCCGTCGCGAACCAGCACGTCCCAGTAGTGATGGCCGACCTCGTGGCGGAAATGGCCGAGCACCGTCCGGTAGGGTTCGTCGAACTCCGCCCGGCGCCGCTCGATCTCGGCCGGGTTGGCCTCCGACAGCGCAATTGTGATGGCGCCGTCGTCGTGGCCGGTCATCACTTTCGGCGTCCCCCCATCGAGGGGATCGGCGAGGAAGTCGAAGACGAGGCCGTGGTCGGGGTCCTCGGCGCGCGTCCGCAGCGGCAGCCGCCAGCGCAGGAGAGAGTAGAAGAGCCGATGCTTGGCCAGTTCGAGCGCCCGCCAGGCGGCGATGTCGCCGGGATTGGCGAGGTTCGGAATGGTGCGATTGTGCCGGCAGGCGAGGCAGAGCCGATCGGGCGAACCGGCCGGCACGAGCCAGTTGCAGGCGTCGGAATCGGCGTTGGCGCAGAAGCGCTGCTCGGCGCCGCCGTCGACCGGCGCCCAGTGCGGCGCGTCGTCAGGCTCGAGCGCCCGCATCGCCCCCATCTCCGGGTCGTAGCCCAGCACATGGCCGCAGCGTACGCACAGGCGGTTCTCGAAATAGACGATGTTCTTGCAGGCCTGACAGCGAAAGAGTTTCATCGGCGCCCCCGAAGGTCTCGGCATCAATGTCCGGGGCGCGTTTGCGTTCCATGAAGAATTCGCGCGACCGCCGCGGCGTTTCCGGGCGCCGCCCCCCATAAGAGGAGTGCGCCCGCAAGTCGCGCCCTTTCAGCGCGCCGCCGCGCGCTTCACCAGCGCCTTCGCGTCGACGCCCGTCAGCGCGCCGTACATATGCGCGCCGCGGCCTTCGAGCCTTGACCGGCAGAACGCCTCCGCGGCCGGCGAGCCGGCGCGAACCAGCGCCACGGCCTGAAGCGCCGTCGCGAGGCGGTCGCAGAGATCGCGGGCCCTCGCCTCGTACCCGGACAGGTCCGCAAGGTCGCGCTTCAACGCCTCCACATGGGCGTCGAGCGCCGCGCTCTCGCCCCTGACGCGCGCCGCCTCGTCGAACACGGCCTGAAGCGTCTCGGGCGACTTCGCGATGGCGCGGGCGATGTCGAGACACTGGACGTTGCCGCTGCCCTCCCAGATGGCGTTGACCGGCGCCTCTCGATAGAGGCGCGGCATCGGGCCATCCTCCATCACCCCCGAGCCGCCGACGCATTCCATCGCTTCCGCCGCATGGCCGGGCGTGCGCTTGCAGATCCAGTATTTGCCGATCGCCGTCCCGAGCCGCACCAGCGCGTCCTCGTGGGCGTCGTCGCGATGGTCGAGCGCATGCGCGATGCGAAGCGTCAGCGTCAGCGCCGCCTCCGCTTCGATCGCGAGATCGGCGAGCACCGCCGTCATGATCGGCTGGTCGATCAGGAGCGCGCCAAAAGCCTTGCGCTGCCGGCAATGGTCGATCGCCTCGGCGACCGCCCGGCGCATGCCGGCCGACGAGCCGATCATGCAGTCGAAGCGGGTCATCGCCACCATCTCGATGATGGTCGCGACGCCGCGCCCCTCGGGCCCGACCATGAAGCCGAGCGCGCCGCGCAATTCCGTTTCGCTCGAGGCGTTCGAGACGTTGCCCATCTTGCGCTTGAGGCGGACGATCTGCAGCGGGTTCTTGCGTCCGTCGGGGCGCCAGCGCGGCACGAGGAAGCAGGAAAGCCCGCCCGCGGCTTGCGCCAGCACGAGGAAGGCGTCGCACATCGGCGCGGAGACGAAATACTTGTGCCCGACAAGCTCGTAGGCGCGGCCTTCGCCGCCCACGGGAATGGCGCGGGTGGTGTTCGCGCGCACGTCCGAGCCGCCCTGCTTCTCGGTCATCGCCATGCCGATGGTCAGGCCCTGCTTCTCGCCCGCCGGGACGTTGCGCGGGTCGTAGACGCGAGCCAGAATCTTCGGCAGCCAGTCGCGCGCGAGGTCGGGTTCGAGTTTGAGGCACGGGACGGAGGCGAAGGTCATGGTGATCGGGCAACCGTGTCCGGCCTCGATCTGGCTCTGCATGTAGAAGCGCGCGGCGCGGGCGACATGCGCCCCCTCGCGCGGCTCCTCCCAGGGAGAGGCGTGCAAGCCCTCTCCGATCGAGGTCGCCATGAGTTCGTGGTAGGCCGGATGGAAGCGCACGAGATCGACGCGCCGTCCGTAGCGGTCGTGCGTGTCGAGTTCGGGCGGGTTGCGGTTGGCGAGCGCGCCGCGCTCGAAGCTTTCCGCCGCGCCGGCGCGCGCGCCGAAATGGCCGAGCGCGTTCGCGGCCCATTCCGCCCCTTCGCGCCACACGCCCTCGCTGAGCGCCGCGTCGCTCTCGTAGAGATTGACGTCGGCAAGCTCGACCGGCTGGTTGATCACCTCGTGGGTGACGGCGCCGTAGCGGTCGAGAGCCGCGCCGGCGGGGCCCGGACGGTCGTGCGGCAAAGCGGGCATGGGGCCTTCCTCTCGAACGCGGTTGCCGGCCGACGCGTCCCTTCTCCCCGCATGGCGGGGAGAAGGTCAGGATGAGCGGCGTGGGGAGCGCGCCCTGCGGCTGGTCCCCAGGCCCCCTCTCCCTAGCCCTCTCCCCGCATAGGCCGTCGCGAAACCGGCGGCTCTCGACGCCCTATGCGGGAATTGGGGACTTGGGTCGGCGCCTCAATCTTTCATTTGAATCTAGCCCCGCCCGCCGCGTTTGGGAATGTCGCAGCCAAGCTGTACCCTCGCCGGCGCCCCATGCCCCCCGCCCGATTCGACCCCCGCGTCACCCCCGTCCGGCCCGATCTCGCCGCCGCCTCCCTCAGAGGCCTCGTCGAGGCGCCGGATTTCACCGAAGGCGCCCCCGTCGAGATCGTCGAGGCGACGGCGCCCTTGCGGCGCGCGCCCGACCCCTCGGCGCCGCTCGAGACGGAGGCTCTGTTCGGCGAGACGGCCACGATGTTCGACGAGAGCGAAGGTTGGGCCTGGGTCCAGCTCGACCGCGACGGCTACGTCGGCTACCTGCCAAGCGCCGCGCTCGGGCCGCCCTCGGCGCCGAGCCATCGGGTCAGCGCCCTCATGAGCCCCGTCTATCCCGGCCCGTCGATCAAGCTGCCGCCAATGATGGCGCTGCCCTTTGGGGCGCGCGTCCAGGTCGAACGGCGCGACGGCGACTTCGCTGTCCTGACCGGCGGACGCTTCCTGTGGGCGCGCCATCTCGATGAGGCGGGCGCGGTCGAACCCGATTTCGCCGCCGTCGCCGAGCGCTTCCTCAACGCGCCCTACCTCTGGGGCGGGCGCACGTCGGGGGGAATCGACTGCTCCGCCCTCGTTCAGACCGCGCTCGCCGCGGCGGGCGTGACGGCGCCGCGCGACAGCGACATGCAGGAGGCCTTGCTCGGCGCGCCTGTCTCCCCCGACGCTGCGCTCATGCGCGGCGACCTCCTCTTCTGGAAGGGCCATGTCGGAATCATGCGCGACGCAGAGACGCTCCTGCACGCCAGCGGCTGGCACATGGCCGTCGTCAGCGAGCCTTTGACACAGGCGCGCGCCCGCATCGCCGCGGGCGGCGGCGGGACGATCACGAGCGTGAAACGAATTTGACCCCCTCTCCCCGTACACGGGGAGAGGGCTGGGGCGAGGGGCGGGGGGATTGGCCGCAAACTCACCCAGCCCCTCATCCTAACCTTCTCCCCGCAAGCGGGGAGAAGGGACAAGGCAGCCGTTACTTCTTGCCGCCGATGCCGAGGCCGGAGAAGCGGCTGTTGAACTTCGACAGGCGGCCGCCGCGGTCGAGAAGCTGTTGCGACCCGCCCGTCCACGCCGGGTGGGTGTTCGGATCGATGTCGAGGTGCAGCGTTGCGCCCGGCTCGCCATAGGTCGAGCGGGTCATGAACTCGGCGCCATTGGTCATGACGACCTTGATCATGTGGTACTTCGGATGAATGTCGGGCTTCATCGGTCGGTCTCGGGCGAAGGGTCAAGGACAATAAGGAAAGAGCCGTCCGGAGGTCCGGCGGCTCTTTGGCTGGCCGCTCTATAAGGCGCCCGCGCATGGGGCGCAAGAGGATGCGGCGCCTTGAGACGGCCAAGGTCGCGACGGCGCAGCTGATGCACCCGCCGCGAGCAGCCCAGTCCGCTCGACCGGCCAGCGCCTGTGTTGCCTAACAGCAAGGCCAGGTCCATGATCCATCGTGGCCCGTCGAAAGGGACCCCGCGAAGGACGTCTCGGGAAGAACGATGCTCGCCGACCTTGAACGCCATCGCACGGCGCTTGCCGAGATCTGTCGCCGTCACCGGGTCGCGAAGCTCGAGGTGTTCGGTTCCGCAGCGCACGGCCGGAATTTCGACGCCGATCGCAGCGACATCGATTTCCTTGTCACTTTCGCGCCCCCCGCCCGCGATGAGCTTGCCGCGTTCGACGATCTCAAAGCCTCTCTCGAAACTGTCTTCGGGCGCGCGGTCGACCTCGTGGAGCGCGAGGCGGTCGAGACCAGCCGCAACTTCATTCGCCGCCGGGCGATCCTCGGAGAGGCGCGAGCCGTCTATGGCTGACGCCCCGGAGCGCGACGCCGCCCTCCTGCTCGACATGCTGCTGGCGGCGAAGGACGCATCGAGCTTCGTCACCGATCTGAGCCAGGACGGATTTCTGGAGAGCCGCCTCCACCAGAATGCCGTCATCCGGTCGCTCGAAGTGATGGGCGAGGCCGCCGGAAAAGTCTCTCCGGCGATGCGCGCCGCGCATCCGGAAATCCCCTGGCGCGACATCACGGCCATGCGGCATCGCCTCATCCACGGGTACGGCGATGTTCGTCTCGACCTCGTCTGGATCGTGGCTCGCGACCGGCTCGAACCTCTGATCGCAGAGCTCTCGGCCCTGGTCCCGCGCGAAGAGCCGTAGCGTGCGGGACGCTTCGATTGATCGATCTCGTGGTCGCCCTCACGCTTCCCTGGCGCCCTCCCACCCCCCGCCGCAATCGGTCGCAGGACGCGGGCCTTGATTTCGGCTTAAAACTCAGCCGTAAAGCGCCCGACACAGTCCGGAGCCCAAAAACCCACATGTCTTCCGCCGCCGAGGCAGGTCCGCGGGCGCGCCGCGCCCCGCTCTCGAACCTGAAGCCGGTCCTGCCCTACGCGCTCGCGCACAAAGGGCGGATCGCCGCGGCGCTGGTCGCGCTCGTCGTCGCCTCCGCCGCCACCCTCGTGGTCCCCGTCGCCGTGCGGCGGATGATCGATTTCGGCTTCTCGGACGCCAACGCCGGCGTCATCCGCGTCTATTTCATCGGCATGCTCGCGGTCGTCGCCGTGCTCGCAGCCGCCTCGGGGCTTCGCTACTATTTCGTCATGACGCTCGGCGAGCGGGTCGTCGCCGACCTCCGTTCGAACCTCTTCGATCATCTGACCCGTCTCGACCCCGGCTTCTTCGACGCCGAGAAGACCGGCGAGATCGCCTCGCGCCTCTCGGCCGACACGACGCAGCTCAAGGCCACCTTCGGCTCGTCCGCCTCGGTGGCGCTGCGCAACATCTTCCTCTTCGTCGGCGCGATCGGCATGATGGTGGCGACGAGCCCAAAGCTCTCGGCCTATGTCCTCGCGGCGATCCCGATCATCGTGCTCCCCCTGTTCGCCGCCGGCCGCGCCGTGCGCGAACGGTCGCGCCGCGCCCAGGACACGCTCGCCGACGCGACCGCCTTCGCCACCGAAAGCCTGTCGGGCGTGCGCGTCATGCAGTCCTTCGTCGCCGAAGCGTTTACCGCCCGCCGCTTCCGCGAGGCGGCCAACGGCGCCTATGACGCGGCGCGCTCGATGGCGGAAGCGCGCGGGATCGTGACCGCCGCCGCCATGCTGCTGGCCTTCGGCAGCGTCGTCGTCGTCCTCTGGCTCGGCGCGCAGGACGTCATCGCCGGGCGCATCTCGGGGGGCACGCTGACGCAGTTCCTGCTCTACGCCGTGCTCGGCGCGAGCGCGCTCGGGCAATTGTCGGAAGTCTGGAACGAGGTGTCGCAGGCCGCGGGCGCCGCCGGACGGATCGGCGACCTGCTCGCGGTCAAGCCGCGCATCGCCGCCCCCGCAAATCCGCGCACGCTGACAAAACCAACGCGCGGCGAACTCGGCTTCGCCAAGGTCGACTTCGCCTATCCCGGCCGAGCGCAGGAGCCGGTCGTCAGCGACATCACCTTCCGCGTCGCGCCGGGCGAGGTCGTCGCCATCGTCGGCCCCTCGGGGGCCGGCAAGTCGACGCTCTTCCAGCTTGCGCTGCGCTTCTACGATCCGACGCGGGGCGCAGTCACGCTCGACGGAATTGACGTCGCGAAGCTCGACCCGGCGGCGCTGCGCGCCGAGATCGCGCTCGTGCCGCAGGAGCCCTTCATCTTCGGCGCGAGCGTCGCCGACAACATCGCCTACGGTTCGCCCAACGCGACGCGCGAGGCGATCGCCGCGGCGGCGCGACAGGCCGCGGCCGACGGCTTCATTTCCGCCCTGCCGCAGGGCTACGACACGCCCCTCGGCGAAAGAGGCGCGACGATCTCGGGCGGCGAGCGCCAGCGCATCGCCATCGCCCGCGCCATCCTGAAAGACGCGCCGGTGCTCCTGCTCGACGAAGCGACCTCGGCGCTCGACGCCGAGAACGAGACGCTCGTGCAGCACGCGCTCGAGACGCTGATGCAGGGGCGCACGACGCTCGTCATCGCCCATCGCCTCGCGACCATCGTCAACGCCCAGCGCATTCTCGTGATGGACGCCGGCGCGATCGTCGAGGAAGGCACGCACGCGTCCCTGCTGGCCGCGAACGGCCTCTACGCCCGCCTCGCCCGCCTCCAGTTCGAGACCGGCGCCGCCGCGCTCACCGCCGTCGCGCAAGCGGCGCAGTAGCCACCCCTTCTCCACGAAGTGGGGGAAGGTGTCGCCGAAGGCGACGGATGGGGTGCGGGCCGCTCCTTCAACCTGACTCGCCGCACACCGTGCAAGCGCGGCTTTCGAACCTCCTGCACCCCATTCGCGCGCCTTCGGCTGAGCCTCTCCTCATCGCTCACCAAGCGCCTTACGGATTTGCTCAACGACGATCGGAAGTCCGCCGATGACGACGTCGTCGGAAAATCTCAGCACACGATAGCCGGAACGCATAAGCCACGCGTCCCGTTCAACGTCTCTTGCCTTCGCTTCATCGCTTTCATGCGTCCGGCCGTCCGTCTCAACGATGAGCCTGCGTTCGAGACAGACGAAATCCGCGAAATAGGGTCCAATTGGGGTCTGCCTGCGAAAGCCGTATCCGTCGAGCCGATGGCCGCGCGGCGCGCGCCACAGCAGGATCTCGGCACGTGTCATGTTTCTACGAAGAGCGCGCGCGAACTTGCGCGAAGACTGGGGCAGGCGCGGCTCGTCCATAGCAAACCGCCTCGTAGCCCTTCCGATGCCGGCGCGATACTCTCCCTTCAGATGATCTCTTTGGAGGAGACGAGTTCGAAACTGAAGAGGCGGGCCACACCCCATCCGACCCCTTCGGGGCCACCTTCCCCAGCGAAGCTGGGGAAGGGAGAAGGGCGCCCCGCCCTCAGTTCCGGATGAACGTCCCGTTGCGCAGGTCGTTCACCGCCTGGCGGATCTCGGCCTCGGTGTTCATCACGATCGGCCCGTGCCAGGCGATCGGCTCGCGCAAGGGGCGACCCGAGACGAGCAGGAAGCGCACGCCTTCCTCGCCGGCCTGCACGACGATCTCGTCGCCCGCGCCGAACACGACGAGCGACCGGTTGCCGACTTTCTCGCGCACCAGCACGTCGCGCCCGCCGACTTCCTTCTCATGCAGCACGCCGAACGGCTCGGAGGCGTCGGCGAACTCCGCCGAGCCCTCGAACACATAGGCGAAGGCCTGCCGATAGTCCTCGACCTTGAGGCGCTTCTTTTTCCCGGCAGGCACGGAGACGTCGAGATAGCGAGGCTCGGCGGCGACGCCGTCGACCGGACCCTGCTTGCCCCAGAACTCGCCGCAGATGACCCGCACCGTCGTGCCGTCGTCGTCGGTCACGTCGGGGATCGCGCCCGCGGGAACATCCTGGTAGCGCGGCTTGGTCATCTTCAGGCGCTGCGGCAGGTTCGCCCAGAGCTGGAAGCCGTGCATGCGGCCCTTGGCGTCGCCCGTCGGCATCTCCTGGTGCATGATGCCGCTGCCGGCCGTCATCCACTGCACGTCGCCCGCGCCAAGCGTCCCACGATTGCCGAGGCTGTCGCCATGCTCGACCGAGCCCGCGAGCACATAGGTGATCGTCTCGATGCCGCGATGCGGGTGCCACGGAAAGCCGGCCTTGTAGTCTTCCGGGTTGTCGCCGCGAAAATCGTCCATCATCAGGAACGGATCGAAGTCGGACGTGTCGCCGAAGCCGAAGGCGCGCCTGAGGCGCACGCCCGCGCCTTCCATGGTCGGGCGGCTGAGGTTGACGCGTTTGACGGGTCGAATGGACATGGAGTGCGCTCCCGAAAGGAATGTTTTGGGCGGCTCCCCGCGAATAAAGATTTCAGATGAAAGTCATCAGAAACGGCCGCGGGCCGCCGGGTTCAAGCGGAATGTAGGGAGAGGATTTCACCCGGACAAGACTATCACGCCGGCCGGGAGGACCCATCATCTTTGGCGAACGGGCCCTTCGGGCCGCGGGCCGGGACGGCGAAGCTCGGCCGGCAGGTCGCCGCGCCCTCGTCTCCCGGCAAGTCCGGCTATTTCATCTGAAAGCAGTCCGCCTCGGTTTTGTAGGCGCCCTTGTTGTCGACCAGCGGCCCCTGAAAGGCGCGAACCACGCCCGCGGCGCTCTCGCAGCTTTCGCGTGAGCCAAAGCCGGGAGTCATCCCGATTTGCGTCGACGCGCCGCTCGTGCTGCCGACGAGGACGACGACCATCACAAGCGTCCACATGACCGGGATCTCCCTGCATCGGATGCGAAGGCTCGCACCTGCCTGTCGCCCGTGTCAAAGGCCCGAGGGATCTGCCGGGCGACTTGCCAGGATCGAACCCCGTCGAATCATCGCCGCTCGGGCGGTCGCCCGCCCGTCCGCGTCGCTGCTGTGGCGCCCGCGGCGACCGCGCGCCGGAGCGCCGGTTCGATCTCGGCGCCGTTGAGGCGCGCGGCGAGGAAGGCGGCGGCGAAGGCGTCGCCGGCGCCGGTCGTATCGGTCGCGCCGACGTCGGGCGCCTCGATCAGCCAGCGCCGCTGGCCCTCCGCCGCGATGCACCCGTAAGCGCCGCGCTTGATGACGACGAGCGGATAAAGCTCGGCGAGGCGGGCGCACTGGAACGCGGGGTCGGCGGAGCCCGTGAGAACGGCCGCTTCGTCCGCGTTCGGCAGAATGAGGCTGACGCCCTGCGTCCAGGCGAAGAAGGCGGCGGGCCCCGCCTCCCGCAAAAATTCCGACGAGGCCGGATCGACGCTGACCGGCCTTCCTCCGGCGCGGGCCATCACGTCGAGGACGGCGCCGCGCGGCGAGGGGGCGAAGAACGAATAGCCGGAGAGGTGGATATGCGCGGCGCGCGCGATCAGCGCGTCGGAAATGTCGCCCGCCGCCAGAGC
The DNA here is from genome assembly GCA_963829505.1 of uncultured Alphaproteobacteria bacterium. Taxonomy (GTDB): domain Bacteria; phylum Pseudomonadota; class Alphaproteobacteria; order Rhizobiales; family Beijerinckiaceae; genus Roseiarcus. Next base: position 1,592,359 of record CAWHIL010000001.1, on the reverse strand, counting down.
CTCGTTGGCACCGCGATCGGTGAAAAAGCTGCGCTCGCCGTCCGGGTCGATCAGCGCGACGAGGCGGCCGGTCGGCCGCTCGGCGTCGGGCACGAGATGCGGCGCGACGCCCGCGCGTCTGAGACGCGCCGTCTCCGCCCTGAGGTCGGCCGCGCCGACGCGGGCGACGAAATCGACCGCGACGCCGAAATGGGCAAGCCAGGCCGCCTGATTGGCCGCCGAGCCGCCGGGCTCGACCCGGATCCTGGCGCGCCGGTCCGACCCCTTCGCGAGCGCCCCCTCGGGGAACACGACGACGTCCGTCATGACGTCGCCGACTGCCAGCACGCGCAAACGCGAGTCCCTCCCGCTTCGGCTGAGGCGTAGCATGAAATGACTTCCCAAAAACAGAAATATCTGGTACGGTCATCCAGATGATCGAAATGGGCGACTCTGGCTTTCAAGGGGCTTGCTGCGATGGCGTCGAAGGGGCGCGGCCCCCTTCTCCGCGCCAGCGGGGGAGGTGGCGGCGAAGCCGACGGATGGGGTGTGGAAAGCAGCGAGCCGTCGGCGCCGGCGTTGCCTCCACTGTTCGTGCGAGCCTTCTTGCTTTGGCCCCACGGCCCGCACCCCATCCGTCAGCCTTCGGCCGACCGCTTCCCCGGCAAAGCTGTGGAAGCAGTTTCGCGCCGCTTGATTTGTGCACATCTGCTCGCGCGAAAGCGGGGATCCGGAGCCGCCGGGCGCGCCCGTCAGCAGTGCGGAGCCGCCCGGGAATTGCACCGCAACCCTTTGAAAAACATCAAATCCAGTCCGGCTTCTTCTCCACCTCCGCCACCTGCCACGGGCCGCGTCGATGGCGGCGCCATCCAGGGGCGCGACGCCCGGAAGCGTCAGTGGATCGCTTCGCTTTGCTCGCGATGACGGCGGCGGGTGACAACAGCGCGCCGGGCTCGAGCGCCGCGAGTTCGCCCGGAAAATCCGCCGCAACTCCTTGAAAAACCTCAAAACGCGCCCGGGTTTTTCGCCTTCGGCGGTCCCGGTCCGCTTGTCATCCCCGCGCAGGCGCGGATCCAAACCCGCGCCGGACGGCGAGATTCGCATTGCGGCCCCTGGGCGCCCGCGTGCGCGGGCATGACAGGATCGAGGCGACGAAGGCAAGGGCGACTCGCCCGTAACTGCCAAGGTGGGGCCGATCCAAACACTGACCTCGTCCTGAGGAGCCTGCGAAGCAGGCGTCTCGAAGGACGTTCCAGACTGCGCCGGACGTATCCGCTGGAGCGTCCTTCGAGACGCGACGCCTGCGGCGCCGCTCCTCAGGACGAGGCCCTCGGTCGGGTGCTTGGCAGTTACACTCGCCCGGGAAATCCATTGCAACCCCTTGAAAAACCTCAAAACGCGCCCGAGCTTTTCGCCGTGATGAGGCCGCGTCGACGGCCGGGCCGTTCAGGGCCGACACGCCAGGAAGCGTCACTGAATCGCTTCGCTTCGCTCGCGATGACGGCGGCGAGCGACAACAGCACGCCGGGCGCGGGCGCCGCGCCCCGCCCGGCAAATGCACGGCAACCCTCTGAAATCCCTCAAAACCGGCTCGGGTTCGGCGTCCTCGCCTCAATGCGCCACAAGCAATTCGCCGCGCCGCTCGGGACTGAAGCGGATCACGATGATGATGGCGACCGCCACGACCCCCGCCACCAGCGCCAGCGCGAAGGAATAGTCGCCGCCACGCGACTGCGCGATCGAGGCCTGGAAGGGCGCGTTGTAGGAGGCGAGGAAGTTGCCGGCCTGGTAGACGAAGGCCGGGATGGTGGCGCGCGCGGCCCCGGGCGCGAGTTCGTTGAGATGGGCTGGAATGACGCCCCAGGCGCCCTGCACCGCGACCTGCATGATGAAGGCGCCGACCGCCAGCATGAACGGCGTCGTCGAGAAGGCCCACAAGGAGAGCGCCGGCAGGGCAAGCAGGGCCGCCGCTGTGATCGCGTTGACCCGGCCGATCCGCTCCGAAATATGGCCGACCGTCAGGCCCCCGACAATCGCGCCGATGTTGGCGACAATCAGGATCCAGCTGACCGTCTGCGGATCGAAGCCATGCTGCTTCTGCAGGAAGGTCGGATAGAGGTCCTGCGTGCCGTGGCTGAAGAGGTTGAAGCACATCATCAGCACGACCATGTAGATGACCAGCCCCCAGTTCTGCTGGATCGTCGCCCAAAGGGGCGGCTTCGCCTGCGCCTTGGACGCCTCGAAGGCCGGCGACTCCGGCACTGCCGTGCGAATGAACAGCACCACGAAGGCCGGCAGGACGCTGAGCAGGAACATCGCCCGCCAGCCGAAGGTGAAGTCGCCGAACTGCCGCCCGTAGAGGAGGCCGTAGGCGACCGCGGCGAGCAGGAAGCCGCTCGGATAGCCGCATTGCAGGATGCCCGACACGGTGCCGCGCATGTTCGGGGGAATCGATTCCATCGCGAGCGAGCTGCCGAGGCCCCATTCACCGCCCATGGCGATGCCGAAGAGCGCCCTCAAGACCAGGAACACGACAAGGTTCGGCGAGAACGCCGCCGCGGCGCCGAGAATCGAATAGAGAAGGATGTCGAGCATCAGCGCGGGCTTGCGGCCCCACTTGTCGCCGATGCGGCCGAAGATGAAAGCGCCGACGAAGCGCATCGCGAGCGTCAGGAAGAGCGCGTAGGCGACCGCCGGCACGTCGACGCCGAACTCCTTGGCGATGTCCTTGAGGACGAAGGTCAGGATGAAGAAGTCGAACGCGTCGAGCATCCAGCCGAGATAGGCGGCGAAAATCGTACGCTTCTGGTCCCCGGTCAGATTCATGAGCGTCCTCCCGCGGCGGCACGAACCGGCCGCCGTCAAATTTTCGTCATCCTAGCGGACCGCTGCGAACGCCGCCAAGTTAGCCTTTTGGCCTCGGCTCGACAGCGGCGCGGCGCGGTCCTAGAGCATGGGCGTTATCGAGAGGGATGCGCCGGCGTGGCCGTTCTTCTCCTGCGGCCAGCGGGAGACGGACGTCGCTCGGCGCCGTTTGCGGGAAGAAGGCGCGGCATGGGAGGCAAGCGGATTTGACCGGCTCGCGGCCCGTTGCGCTTTTCCCTGGCCGTCCCGCCACGCGGGTCGGAGAGAGGGAAGTCTGCTGCGGGGCGTTTTGGGTTGCCGGGGGAGGCGCGTCACGCGGCGTCCCTCTGCGGGGCGAGCGCATGAGGCCCGCGGTTTTTTGTCATCGCCACCGGTCGCCATCAGTGCGGCGGAGCGATCAACCCATGCGTGAGCGCGCGATCATCGCCATCGACGGCTGCGCCGCCTCGAACGGGCGCGCGATCGCCCGCCGGCTCGCGAAAGCGTTCGCCCTGCCGCATCCTGGCGCCGGTCTCCTCCATCGGGCGACCGTCGCCGCGCCGATCGCCGCGGGCCGCGACCTCGCCGACAAGGCCGCGGCGGTTGCCGCGAGCCGGACGCTTGGGCTCGCCGAATGCGGAGAGAGAGCGGAAAGCGAACGCCCAGCCATAGACTCCGACGGCCGTCATCGCGAGCGTAGCGCGGCGATCCAGCGGCCACCGCGTCAGGTTTTCCGCGCAAAGGAATCCGCCGGCAATCGGAGGCGGCGGGTGTGTCTGGATCGCCACGCCGCTTCGCTCCTCGCGAAGACGGAGCCTCCACCTTTGGTGGACACCGCGGAAGGGTCTTGCCGCGTCTCTTGCAGGGAGAGCGAGCGATGCCTGGTTGCCCGCGCCGCTGCAGCCAGCCTCGACGGTCAAGCCTGGAGCGACCGGCTCATGGCCAAGCGCGCGATCGTCGCCATCGACGGCCGCGCCGCCTCGAACAGGCGCGCGATCGCCCGCCGGCTGGCGCAACGATACCCGCTGCCGCATCCTGGCGCCGGGCTCCTCTATCGGGCGACCGCCGCCGCGCCGATCGCCGCCGGCCGCGACCTCACTGACAAGGTCGCCGCGGTTGCCGCGAGCCGGACGCTTGGGCTCGCCGAATGCGGAGAGAGAGCGGAATGCAAACGCCCGGCCATAGGCTCCGACGGCCGTCATCGCGAGCGTAGCGCCGCGATCCAGCGGCCACCGCGTCAGGCTTTCCGCGCAAAGGAATCCGCCGGCAATCGGAGGCGGCGGGTGTGTCTGGATCGCCACGTCGCTTCGCTCCTCGCGAAGACGGAGCCTCCACCTTTGGTGGACACCGCGGAAGGGTCTTGCCGCGTCTCTTGCAGGGAGAGCGAGCGATGCCTGGTTGCCCGCGCCGCTGCAGCCAGCCTCGACGGTCAAGCCTGGAGCGACCGGCTCATGGCCAAGCGCGCGATCGTCGCCATCGACGGCCGCGCCGCCTCGAACAGGCGCGCGATCGCCCGCCGGCTGGCGCAACGATACCCGCTGCCGCATCCTGGCGCCGGGCTCCTCTATCGGGCGACCGCCGCCGCGCCGATCGCCGCCGGCCGCGACCTCGCCGACGAGGCCACGGCGGTTGACGCGAGCCGGACGCTTGGCCTCGCCGGATGCGGAGAGAGACCGGAAGGCGACTGCGAGGTCGTAGGCTCCGACGGCCGTCATCGCGAGCGTAGCGCGGCGATCCAGCGGCCACCGCGTCAGGTTTTCCGCGCAAAGGAATCCGCCGGCAATCGGAGGCGGCGGGTGTGTCTGGATCGCCACGTCGCTTCGCTCCTCGCGAAGACGGAGCCTCCACCTTTGGTGGACACCGCGGAAGGGTCTTGCCGCGTCTCTTGCAGGGAGAGCGAGCGATGCCTGGTTTCCCGCGCCGCTGCAGCCAGAACTCGATGCGCGAGCCTGGAGCGACCGGCTCATGGCTAAGCGCGCGATCGTCGCCATCGACGGCTGCGCCGCCCCGGACAGGCGCGCGATCGCCCGCCGGCTGGCGCAACGATACCCGCTGCCGCATCCTGGCGCTGGGCTCCTCTATCGGGCGACCGCCGCCGCGCTGATCTCCGCCGGCCGCGACCTCACTGACAAGGCCGCCGCGGCCCGCGCGCCCGGCCTCGCCGAGCTCGATCGGGAGGCGCTCGGCGCCCGGGAAATGGGCGAGGCGGCCGATGGTTGACCGCGCGATGATCATCGCCATCGACGGCCCCGCCGCCTCGGGCAAGGGCACGATCGCCCGCCGGCTCGCGAAAGCGTACGCCCTGCCGCATCTCGACACCGGGCTCCTCTATCGGGCGACAGCCGCCGCGCTGATCTCCGCCGGCCGCGACCTCGCCGACGAGGCCGCCGCAGTCGCCGCGGCCCGCGCGCTCGGCCTCACCGACTTCGACGAGAAAACGTTGCGCATGAGGGAGATGGGTGAGGCGGCGTCGGTGGTCGCGGCCCTGCCCGGCGTGCGAGCGGCGCTGATCGACGCCCAGCGCGCCTTCGCCGCACGTCCGGGAGGCGCGGTGCTCGACGGCCGCGACATCGGAACGGTCGTCTGTCCGGCCGCCGACGTGAAGATCTTCGTGACCGCCAGCGCCTCCGCCCGCGCCATGCGGCGCGCGCTCGAGATCGCCCAGCGGGGCGAGCGCGCCGATTATGACGTCATTCTCGCCGACATTCTCAAGCGGGACGCCCGCGACGCCGGCCGTTCCGCGGCGCCTCTGCGTGCGGCGGAGGACGCCGTCCGCCTCGACACGACCGCGCTCAGCATCGAAGCCGCAGTGGCCGAGGCTGAGCGGATCGTCGAAGCCCGCCGGGTGCGCGCGTGAGAGTTCCCCGATGTCGCGCGCGCCTCGCCCGGACGTCAGGCGACGTCGCGCGACAGCCGGCCATGGGTCTCGCGCAGCCGCGCGATGGCGTCGTCGATTTCCCCGCGCTGACGTTCCAGATGGCCGATCTGGTTGACGATCTGCTGCGGTTGCAGACGCTCCTCGAGGTCGGGCGTTTCGCTCGCGCCCTTGCCGCCGATCAGGTCGGTGATCTCGGAGAGCGTGAAGCCGAGCTTCTTGCCCCTGAGAATCATGTCCATCCGGGCGCGGTCGGCGCTCCTGTAGTAACGCGCGTTGCCCTCGCGGCGGGGCTTCATGAGACCCCGGTCTTCATAGAACCTGAGCGTGCGCAGGCTGACCCCATACAACCTAGACATCTGGCTGATCGTGAGCTCCTCCATGCTTGAATTGGCTCTCGGCTCGACGGGAACGCCGGCTGCACGAGACACTGGGCCTGACGAATAATTTAGTGAAGACAACGGGTTCATGGCCTCTCCTTTGGGTAGCGCCGTTGGGTCTGCGCCCTCCTGAATCGCCCACAGTGCGAATCGGGATAACTATGCTCGAATCCTTCCGGAATGCAACCAAAAGTTGCATAACTGCAACCCGATTGTGACTCGGGCCAGCTTGCGCGAACCCGGCGTCAAAGCGGCCTTTAACCGTTTCTTCACCGTGCCGACCGAATGATCGGCGGGTGCGCCGCGCCTCAATGCGGCCGCATCGAAAAGACGCCTGCGGCGGTCGAGGGCATGAGCAACAGCACGGCGTGGGGGCAGAGGTTCATGAGTCCGGCCGCCCGGCACATCGCCGAACGGGCGGCGACGCGGGCCGGCGTCACCGTGGAGGAATGGCTCGACGAGGCGATCGTCGGACACGCCGCCGACCCCGATGAGGGAGAGATCGGCCATCCCTCTCCCGAGGCCGGCCGGGATGTCGTCGAGGACCGCGACGACCGGATCGAGAGCCGGGCTTTCGCGCCCGGACGAGCGTCGGCCAGGGAGTTGCAGGAGCGATTGAAGGCCGCGGCGCTATCCGAGCCGCGCACGCAGGACGCCGAGGCCGCGCCCGAGAGGCCGCTTCTCTTCGACGCGCTTCCTTCGCTCGCAGAGACCGCGCCCGCTGTTTCGCCGGAGCAGGAGACCGCGACGGGGCCGGGCTCGGCAGACTCCTCTATCGAAGATTCCGACGCTTTCGACCTGACGTTCGCCGCAGCGCCGCTCTCGTCGCAGCGCCGCGCGCCAGACGGGCGCCAGAGGCTCGCGGGCCTTGAGCCTCCGCTCCGAAGCGTCGACGACGCGCTCTTTGCGAGCCTCGCGCCGGCGGCCTCTCCGCCGCCGCCGGCCGCGCCGCGATTGGCGCGGGAGACGGCCGACGAACGCCTGCTCGATGCGCTCGACGCGGTCACCGACCAGTTGCGCAAGTTCACGAGCGCGCACGAATTCGAAGCCGACGCGATCGAGCTGCGGCGACGGGTTCGGTTGTTCGCCTCGAGGGTCGACGTCCTGACGGAAGAGCCGGCCGCCTCGCACGTCATGGAGGCCGTTCGGGGCCGCATGGAAGAGGTGCGCAGGATCCTGCTCGCCGGCGCGCGCCGCGGACTTCCCGTCGAGCAGCTCGATGACCAGGTCAACGAACTTGTCGAGGTGATCGAACGCCTTGAGTTGGGGCGAACGGGCGCTTTGTTTGGCCGCCTTCCGCGCCCGGTCCGGCAGGTTGTCGCTCCGTCGATCGAGGACCCGACCGAGGACGACAGCGAAACCATTGGCGCGCCCGTGCGTGAGCTGGAAGTCGTGGCGCTGCGCCTTCGCGAGGCCGTCGAGCAGTCGCAATCCGCAGCCGAGCGCATCGAGACGTCGTTGCACGTCCTCGCCTCGAGGCTCGACAAGCCGCAGGAGGCGCTGGCGCCGCTGCTGCATGAACTTGACGCCAAACTCGACGCGGCGCTTGCGCGACCGCCCGCGCCTTCCATCGAACCGGCGCTCGAAGACATTGGGGCGAAGCTCGATCGCGCGCTTGCTCGCGGGACGGAGCAAGAGACGGGCGCCATCGGGCGCGAGCTCGTCTTGATCAGGACGGCGGTCGAAGCCGTGCAGCCTCCAGTCTTCGACCGCGACGCAGCGGAGCAGCTGATCGGAGACCTCGAGCAGCGGCTTGAAAGCCGTTTTGCCGATGAAGCCGCGGCGGCGTCGGCGAACGCCGATCGCTTCGCCCGACTTGCGGAGCGCCTCGAAGACGCGGCAGGCCAGCTCGGCGAAGCGGCCGCGCTCCAGAGCGCCGCCCGGGCCCTGCTCGAGAGTCTTCAGGAGGAGAGTTCGAAGCCGTCGGCGGAGCTCGACGTCGCGGAGCGCATGTCCGCCTTTGAACAGGAGCGCGCCAACGCCGAACGCCGCATCGAAGCCCTCCTGCAAGGAATAAGGGCCGTCCTCGACAAGGCGATCGACAGTCTTCCTCGCGAGATCGCCGGACAGGCGGCGACCCGCGGCGCGCGCGACGACGGCGCTCGCGACGCCCCGGTCGAAGCGACTCCGCCGGAGCTCCCCGATATCGATGACGGCCTCCGTTTGGCCGAAATGCTTGAGGAGACGCTCGGTCCCGGGCTCTCGCTCCCTGAGGAGGCCGCCGACGAGTTCCTGCTTGAACCGGGCGTGGCTGCCCCGCATCGCGCCCTGCTTGCTGCTGATTCGGCTGAGAGCGCGAGGCCTCGGACGAACGCGGCAATCTCTGCCCACATCGCCGCGGCGCGCCGTGCTGCACAATTGGCCGCCGTGAAAAACAGCGACGCCCCGGCCTCCGCTCCATGGGGAAAGGTCGGGGGCGCCGTGGAGCACGTCAGGCGGGTCTGCGCGCGCCACAGACGCACGATCCTGATCGCCGCGGTCGTTGTGCTTGGCGCCGCTGCCGCCGCGACCGTGATCCGCGCCTATGGGCCGCTCGCCGAGCGTTGGGAGGGCGCAGGACAGCCGGCCAAGGCGGCCGCGGCGACGCCGCCAACGCCCGCCCCGTTGCCGGTGGCGGCATCCCTCTCTCCGGCGGTCGACCCTTCTCCGATCGCCTCAATCGCGCCAGCCCCGGCGCGCGCCGACGCTGCCGTCGCCGCTCCGGCATCCGCCGCATTCCCCGCCACGATCCCCAGCGGCGTTGAGCCGGCGCTCCGCGACGCTGCGCTTGCCGGTTCCTATGTGGCCGAATACGAGCTCGCCCAACGCCTGTTCGAAGGGCGAGGAGCGCCGCAGGACCAGAGGGCGGCCGCGTTGATGTTTCAACGGGCGGCATCCTCGGGCTTCGCTCCCGCTGAATTCAAGCTCGGCCTTCTTTATCAGAAGGGCCTAGGGGTTGAGCGGGATCCGGCCGCCGCCAAACGGTGGTACACGGCGGCGGCCCAGGCAGGCAACGCGAGAGCCGCCCACAACCTCGGCGTGATGGTCGCCAATGCGGCGGACAACGGCAGGTCCGACTACGGCGAAGCGGCGAAGTGGTTCCGCCGCGCGGCGGAAATGGGCGTGCGAGACAGCCAGTTCAACCTCGGCGTCCTCTGCGCACGCGGTCTCGGCGTCGCGCAGGATCTCGGCCAGGCCTGGACGTGGTTCTCGCTCGCCGCCGCGCAGGGCGACGCCGAGGCGGCGCGCAAGCGCGACGAAGTCGCCGGCAATATGGACGCCGAGAGCCTTGCGGCAGCGGCGGATCAATTGTCGAGGTTCAAACCGCTCCAACCGGATCCGACAGCCAACGACACCGCGCCCGCATCCGCAAGCTGAGCGGACGAACCTTCCTCTTCCGCGACTGTCTCCCGCGATGGCCAAACCTTCCGCTCGCCCTCGCACGAACGCAAGGAGGGGCGCTCATTCCGATGGCGTAACGATCATGCCGATGTCAGCCTCCCTGACGTTGCTGATCTGGATCTCGACCGGACGCGGGGGCAAATCGAACTTGATGCTCTTGCGCGCGCCCTCGCACCCGAGCGCGCCGGAAAACGCCTTTGGGTGGAGAAAGAGACCGTCGTCGAGGACGTCGAGCCAGCCGTCCGCGGTGAGCGTCAGCTTGTACACCCCCGGCTTGGCCGGGGCGGGAAGAACATAATGGCCGGCAAACGACGGCTTTGACTTCGGCGCCCGCTCCGGCGGAAGAGGAAGGTTTGCGTCTTCGAACGGAGCAAGCTTAAGGGTCTCGGCCGCTCCGTAGAGGAGATCGCCGCCGTTGCCTAGGACCGACCTTTCTGCGGACGAGAGGGCCGAACGCTCGGTTTCGATGGGCCACCGGAAAGCTCCGCACCCTGTCGGTTCATCGGCCTCTGCGGCGATCGGCGACGCAAGCAGCGCCGCCGCGAACGTGAGAAGCAGCGCCCTCATTGTGACGTGATCGTCGCGGGCGGACTCTTCAACGACTCCGGAGTCGCGCCATGCAGGAGACTGACGGCGGCCTGCAACTGGGTATCCTTGTCCTTGTCCGGCGGAACGTAGGCGTCCGACCCCTTCTCTTCGTCCGTTCCGTTCTTCAGGTGGCCGAACAGCGATGCTTCGCCGAGGCTGGACACCTTGCCCTTCAGGTCGTTCGGTATGTTCTCGACCACGAAGACATCCGGCTCGATGCCCCTCGCCTGAATGGAGCGTCCGGAGGGCGTGTAGTATCTCGCCGTGGTCAGCTTCAAGGCGCCCTCATCGCCGAGCGGCAAGATCGTCTGCACCGACCCCTTGCCGAACGAGCGCGTTCCGATGAGCGTCGCCCGCTTGAGATCCTGCAGCGCGCCGGAGACGATCTCTGAAGCCGAGGCCGATCCGCCGTTGATCAGCACGACCATCGGCTTGCCCTGCGACAGATTGACTCCGGGGCGGGCGCTGTAGCCCTGATGCTGTTCGGCCGTGCGGCCTCGCGTGCTGACGATCTGTCCCTCGTCGACGAAGGCGTTCGTGATTTCGACCGCCTGGTTGAGAAGGCCACCCGGATTGTTGCGCAGATCAAGGATGTAACCTTTGATCTCGCCGTCGCCCGGATCCGAGTGGAAGTGGTCGAAGGCCTTGCGCAGTCCGTCATACGCCTCCTGATTGAACTGCGTGATCCGGATGTAGCCGATGTCGCCGCTTTCGACGTGCGATCGAACGGACTGCACGTGGATGATCTCACGGACGATCTTGTATTCTCTCGCGTCGCCGGTTCCGCGCTGGACCAGAAGGCGCACGCTCGTTTTGGCGGCCCCGCGCATCTTGTCGACGGCTTCCTTGAGGCTCAGGCCCTTGACCGGCGTCTCGTCGATCCTGGTGATGAGATCGCCGGTCATGAGGCCCGCCCGCGCGGCCGGAGTTTCGTCGATCGGACTGACGACCTTGACGAGGCCGTCCTCCATCATGACCTCGAGTCCGAGCCCACCGAACTCCTCGCCCTTCATGCTCGTCTGGAAATCCTCCAGCGCCTTGGGGTCGAAATAGGTCGAATGCGGGTCGAGCGAAGCAAGCATCCCGTCGATCGCGCCTCTGACGAGTTTGTCGTCGTCAGGCTTTTCTGCGTAGCTCGAACGAACCTTGTCGAACACTTCGGCGAACAGCGGCACCCCGGCCGTCGCGTTCCCCGTCGCCGAGTTGAGCGCGCCGTGCGAGACGCCGGTGACCGCGGCGCCGGCCAGACATCCGATCACGAGATAGGTAAGCCCTCTTGGCATGGCTCTCCGTCCGCTTTCCGGCGATCCGTCAGTTGGGCTTGCCGGAGTCGGCGGGAGCCGCCGGCGCCGTCGTGTCGCTCTTCCCGGTTTCGACGTTCGGCTGCGCGGCTCCCGTATCGGCCGAGGCCGCCTGCGCAGGCTTCTCGCCGTGGAGGAAGCCGATCGCCGCCTTCAGTTGCTTGTCGTCCTTCTCGTCCGGGGGCACATAGGCCTGCGACGCGGAGGTGTCTTCGTCGCCATTGGCGAGATGCCCCTTCAGCGACGCCTCTCCCTTCATGTCGTCCTTGCCCTTGAGATCGGCGGGGACGTCCTCGAGCACCTTGAAATCGGGCTCGATGCCCTTGGCCTGGATCGAGCGGCCGGACGGCGTGTAATAGCGCGCGGTCGTCAAACGCAGCGCGCCATCCTGGCCGAGAGGCATGATCGTCTGCACCGACCCCTTGCCGAACGACCGGGTCCCAATCAGGGTCGCACGCTTGTGATCTTGCAACGCTCCCGAGACGATTTCGGACGCCGAGGCCGAGCCGCCGTTGATCAGCACGACGAGCGGCTTGCCGGCGGACAGGTCGCCGCCCGGGCGAGCGTCAAACCTCTGCGTCTCGTCCGGCGTGCGTCCGCGGGTCGAAACGATCTCGCCCCGGTCGATGAAAGAGTTGACCACGGCGATCGACTGATCGAGCAGGCCTCCCGGATTGTTTCTGAGGTCAAGAACGTAACCCTTGAACTTTTCGGCGGGGATCTCGGTCTTCAGCTTGTCGATCGCGTCCTTGACGCCATCCGCCGTCTGCTCGGTGAACTGGGTGATGCGGATATAGCCGACGTCGTTGTCCTCGACATGCGAACGGACCGACTGAACCCGAATGAGATCGCGGACGATCGTGTAGTCCTTGACGTCCTTCTTGGGGCCGCGAACAATCTTGAGCTTGACCGGCGAATTGATCGCGCCACGCATTTTCTCGACGGCCTGATCGAGGGTCAGTCCCTGCGTCGGCGCGTCGTCGATCGCCGTAATGATGTCGCCCGACAGGATGCCGGCCTTCGCCGCCGGCGTCTCGTCGATCGGCGTCACCACCTTGATCAGCCCGTCCTCCTGGGTGACCTCGATGCCAAGCCCGCCAAATTCGCCCTTGGTCTGAACCTGCATGTCCTTGAACGCCTTCGAGTCCATGTAACTCGAATGCGGGTCGAGGGAGGACAGCATGCCGTTGATGGCTGCTTCGATCAGCTTCGCCTCGTCTGGCTTCTCGACATAGTCGTTACGGATCTTGTCGAAAACGTCTCCGAACAGATTGAGCTGGCGATAGGTGTCCGCGGCGGCCGCTCTGGCTGACGGACTGACGTAAGAAAGCGTCTGCGGCGCGACGAGCGTCACACCAGCGCCGAGTGCGACGCCAAGAGCCAGGAGACTTGCATTCCGATTCATCCGCGCGCCTTTTCCATCTCTGTCTTCGCCCACCAAGGCCCCGGGTCGATCGCCGTCCCGTCTTTTCTCAGCTCGATATAGAGAACCGGCTGGGCAGCGCCAACCGCCGCGGCCGCCGCCATTTTTGTTGAGCCGTCGCCCAGCGCTCCAACGGGCTCGCCCGAGAGGACGGCCTCCCCGCGAGAGACGTAGGTGCGTTCCATCCCGGCAAGGAGCACATAATATCCTTCGCCGGCGTCGATGATCAAGAGTTCGGCCATAGCTTCTGTACGGGCCCGAATAGAGGACCGCGCCGTCGGCCGGCGCCGCGACCACGGCGCCCGCCAGGGTGGCGACGAGCATTCCGTGTTCCGTGCCGCCAAGCCCGTCGGACGTCCCAAATGCTTTCAGGATCGTGCCAGCGACGGGAAGCGCTAAACGGCCCCTCGTTTCGGAAAAAGCAACCTCCGGATGCAGCCGAACGGGCTCGACGTCGCGCGCCTTCTCCGCCTTTGCTTCGATGTCGTGGGCGGTCCGCTCGTCAGCCGCCCGCGCCGCATCCTCTTCGGCCTTGCGCCGCGCTTCCTCGGCGGAGAGCCGGGCGAGCAGGTCTTTCAGGCTACCGGCCTGGTTTGCGAGTTCAGCCGCCCGCCTCTGCTGCGATCCGAGAGCAGCCTCGGCGTTCGAGAGGGAACCGCGCCGCGCCTCGACCAGCGCAGAAAGCCGGGTCTTTTCATTTGTGAGCGATGCGGCCGCCTTGGAAAGATTGTCCTTTTCCTGTCCAATCGACGCCTGGGTCGACGACAAGTCCTCGACGTCGCGCTTGAGCCGTTCGGTTTCGGCGCTGAGGTTCGCGGTCATGGCGCTGAGCAGCGTCGCGGCGCGCACCGCTTCGGCCATGTCGGCCGACCGGATCAAGATGGCGGGCGGAGGGTTCGCCCCCATCCGCTGGATCGCCGCCAAGATCTCGACGATCGAGGCGCGGCGGCCCTGCAGCGAGGAATCGAGCGCCGTCGCCTTGCCCTGGAGACCCGCCAGACGTTCGTCCGCGGCCCCAATAGCCCTTTCAACAGCTTGCACCCGGGCCGTTGCGCCGATCAGCGCCTGCATGAGCCTGGCCTGGTCGGTTTTGATGGAATCGATCTCGGTCTGGAGGCCGCGGCGCTGCTCCTCCGAAGCCCGGATCGTATCCTGAACGCCGAGCAACTCGGTTTCCGCGTCGGCCTTCTGTCGAACGCTCGCCGGCGGTCCGTCAGGGTCGGCGAGCGCGGGCGCCGCGCAAACAAGGGCGGCGGCCCAAGTTGCGGCGCAAAGCGTCAGCTCCGCCAATCCCGTTCGACCTACAGGCATCTGCGTCCACAATCATCAAATCTGGCCGGAATCGGGGCGGTCAAGCACGGTGATAGGGATGGCCCGACAGAATCGTCAGCGCCCGGTACAATTGCTCGGCGGCCATGATTCGCACGAGCTGGTGCGGCCAAGTCATCGACCCGAAGCTGAACACCTTCTGCGCTCGCTCCCGAATCGCGTTCGACAATCCGTCAGGACCGCCGATGACGACCACGTAGGCGCTGCCGCCTTCGTCCCTCGTCCGCGCGAGGTTCGCCGCCCAATCCGCGCTGGTCGGCGACAAGCCGCGCTCGTCGAGCGCGACGAGCGTGTCGCGCGGGCCGACCGCCTTCAGGATCGCGATCGCTTCCTCGTCGCGCCGATCCTCGGCCCGTCGCGCCCCCGATTCCTGAATCTCGCGGAGATCCGCGGCCGAGACGCCGACAGAGCGAGCCATGGCGTTCAGCCGATCGAAATAGCGTTCGAAAAGTTCGCGCTCGGGGCCCGATTTCAGCCGGCCGACGCAAATCAGAAGGAGGCGCAAGAGCGGGTCACCCGGGCTTCGGCTCCCCGGGGCGGTCGGCGCTCCATATCTTCTCGAGGTTGTAGAACTGGCGCACGTCCGGGCGGAAGATGTGGACGATGGCGTCGCGGGCGTCGAGCAGGACCCAGTCGCACAGCGGCAGGCCCTCCGCCTTGGGCGCCGGAAACCCCGCTTCGCGGCAGGCTCGGATCACCCGGTCGGCGATCGCGCCCACATGCGTGGTCGACCGCCCGGAGGCGACGATCATCCGGTCCGCGATCGTCGTCTTGCCCGAAACGTCGATCGACACGATGTTTTCGGCCTTGGCGTCCTCGAGGCTGGTGACGATGACCTGGTGCAGCGCCTCGACAGGCCCGGCGTCTGAGGAGGCCGGTTCCGGCCGCCGCGTGGCGCTCGTATGAGGTGTGAGCGACAGTGTGTTGTCCTCTCTCCCGAGGGAACTCGCAAATCCTTGCCCGCCCTAGATTAGGCCTGGGGAGGGAGCTTTCAAGCCTGGACCGGCTTTGAGACGGTCAAGACGATCTTTCCGATATGCGCCGCGTCGTCGATCCGGGCGTGCGCCGCTGCGACATCCTCGAGCGGGAACACCAAATCGATCACCGGCAGACAGCGGCCAGCCTCGAGAAGCGGCCAGACTTTCGTGAGCAGGGCCTCGGCGATCGCGGCCTTTTCCGCGACGGACCGGGGACGCAGCGTCGAGCCGGTGTGGACGAGGCGCTTCTGCATGAGGGGCCTGAGGTCGGTTTCGGCCTTGAAGCCGTGCAGGAAGGCGATCTGGACGATCCGTCCGTCGACCGCGGCGGCGGCGTAGTTCCGGGCGACGTAGTCGCCGCCGACCATATCCAGGATGACGTCGGCCCCCCGGCCTCCCGTGGCCGCGAGGACGCCGGCGACGAAATCCCCGGTGCGGTAGTTGATCCCGAGGTCGGCCCCGAGGCGCTCGCAGGCGGCGGACTTTTCGTCAGAGCCCGCCGTCGCGATGACGGTCGCGCCGAAGCCCTTGCCGAGCTGGATTGCGGTCGTGCCGATCCCCGACGCCCCGCCATGCACGAGCAGGACCTCGCCGGACTTCAGGCCGCCGCGGTCGAACACGTTGGTCCAGACGGTGAAGGCAGTCTCCGGGATCGCCGCCGCCTGGACGGAAGTCAGGCCGCGAGGGACCGGCAGGGCGTTCAACTCGTGGACGGTGCAGAACTCCGCATAGCCTCCCCCGGGAACGAGAGCGGCGACCCGGTCGCCTTCGCGATGGCGCGCGACCCCCGCCCCAAGCGCGGCGACCGTCCCTGCGACCTCGAGGCCGAGAATGTCGCTTGCGCCGGGCGGGGGCGCGTAGAGGCCGAGACGCTGCAGCACGTCCGGCCGGTTGACCCCGGCCGCCTCGACCCTGATCAGGATCTCGCCTTGCCTCGGGACGGGGCGGGGCCGCTCCACGACCGTCAGGACCTCGGGACCGCCGGGACGGGCGGCGACGACCGCGCGCATGGCGGGGGAAGGCTCGGTCATGACGTCTCCATAAGGGTCGCCAGCGGCCACCTGAAGCGATGGACGCCGGGCGGTCAACCCGGCCAATGGGCGGCCCCGGCGAAGTGGCCGAAAGCGAAGCCGGGGGACCCGCGCACATTATCACGCGTCGCAGCAGGATCAGGGCTTTACGACCTCCTTTGCGCACCATCGAAAGTTCCATTGAGGGTCGCTCGCCCGCCCGAGGAGCGAATCGCAACGTTTATGTGAACATTCGTTCACATAAACGCCGGTTTCGGGCGCTGGCTACGGCCGGGGACCGGCGCGGCCACGGGCAGCCTCGCAGCGGCGCCCTCGGAGCAAGCCTGTTCAATCCGCGGCAATCCCCAGCGCCCGAATCGCGTTCTCCTTGAGAATGAGGTCGTGCACCTCGGGCTTGAAGCCCGCCTCGCGAAAGTCCTTGATCCAGCGGTCGGGGGAGATCAGCGGCCAGTCGGAGCCGAACAGCATCTTCGTCCTGAGCTGGCTGTTGGCGTACTGGACGAGTTGCGGCGGGAAGTATTTCGGGCTCCAGCCCGAGAGGTCGATGAAGACGTTTGTCTTGTGCAGGCAGACCGACAGCGCCTCGTCCTGCCACGGCCACGACGGATGGGCGATGATGATCGTCATGTCGGGGAAATCCACCGCCACGTCGTCGAGATGGATCGGGTTCGAATATTTGAGCCGCATGCCCCCGCCCCCCGGCATCCCGGTGCCGATGCCCGAATGGCCGGAATGGAAGATCGCCGGCAGCTTGTGATGGGCGATCAGCTCGTAGAGGCCGTAGGCCGTCTTGTCGTTCGGAAAGAAGCCCTGCACGGTCGGATGGAACTTGAAGCCCTTGACGATCCCGGCCTCGATAAGCCCGCGCGCCTCGCGCACGCCCATCTTACCTTTGTGCGGATCGATCGAGGCGAAGGCGATCATCATGTCGGAATTCGCCGCCGCCGCCTCGGCCACCTCCTCGTTGGGGATACGGCGATTGCCGATCTCGGCCTCGCTGTCGACGGTGAACATGACGAGGCCGATCTTCCGCTCGCGGTAATAGGCGACCGTCTCGGCGATGGTCGGGCGCTTGCCCGCCTTGAAATACTTATTCGCCGCGTCCTCGTACGGCTGCCAGAAGGCGTCCGCCGGCTGCCGGCAGGACACCTCCGCGTGGGTGTGGACGTCGATGGCGACGAGGTCGGCGACCTTCATGAAAAACTCCTGCCAAACGTCCCTTCTCCCCGTCCGCGGGGAGAAGGTTGGGATGAGATGCGGCGTGAGCAGCCGCGGCGGCCAATCCCCCGCGCCCCTCACCCCGGCCCTCTCCCCGCTGAAGCGGGGAGAGGGGAATCAAACGATCGTCCGCGCGCCCGGCGGCTCTGCGTAGAGCTCTTCGACCATCGCGGCGCGCAGCGCCAGCACGGCGCGCTGGTTGATCGAGCCCTTGTCCGTCAGTTCGCCCGAATCGAGCGATGGCGGATCCTCCATGATGAGGACCCGCGCCAGACGGTTCGAACTGCCGCCGGCCTTGGCGTTGAACGCCTGAAGCAACGCGGCGAAGGACGCCCTGACCTTCGGATGGGCGAGAATGTCGGCGTCGCTCGCCCGATCGTCGAGCCCCGCGAGGGTTCTGCATTCGGGCAGGTTCGGCACGACGAGACCCGTGGCGTCGTCGCGGTCGTGGCCGGCGACGACGAGATCGGTGACCAAGGGCGCGCAATGGGCGACGAATTTGAGCCGCAGAGGTCCGACGCTGACCCAGGTGCCGGTCGCGAGCTTGAAGTCCTCGGCGACCCGGCCATCGAACACGAAGCCAAGTTCGGGATCGCGCTCGTCGTGGAATTTCAGCGCGTCGCCGAGCCGATAATAGCCTTCCTCGTCGAAAGCGTCCTTCGTCAGATCGGGCCTGCGCCAGTAGCCGGGCGTGATGCTCGGGCTCTTCAGCCGCGCCTCGAGCTTGTCGCCGTTCGGCACGAGCTTCATTTCGACGCCGTGGTTCGGAACCCCGATCACGCCCGGCGCGCACGCCTTCTCGGTGACGCTGAGCGCCGACGGACCCGTTTCCGTCGAGCCGAGCGACGTCAGGATCGGCACGACATGGCCGACCGTCTCCCGGCCCAGGCGTTCGAACGCCCCTCGGACATGAGGACTCACCGCCGCGCCCGCGTAGACGAAGGCTTGCAGGTGGGCGAACAGGCCCTCGCGCAAGGCGCGGTCGCGCTCCACATAGGGAAGCAGCATCTCGTAGCCTTTCGGCACGTTGTAATAGACAGTCGGCGACACTTCTTTCAGATTGCGCACCGTCGCTTCGATCGCGCCGGCAAGCGGCCTTCCCTCGTCGATGAAGTACGAGCCGCCGGCCGAGAGCACGAGATTGAAGTTGTTGTTGCCGCCGAACGTGTGGCTCCACGGCAGCCAGTCGACGAGGACGGGCGCGACCATGTGATAGCTCGGGTTGACGCCCTTCAGCATCGCCTGGTTCGACGTCATCATCTTTTGCGTGTTGATGACGCCCTTGGGCGATCCGGTCGAGCCCGAGGTGAAGAGGAGCTTCGCGACCGTATCGGGGCCGACCTTGGCGTGCGCGGCGTCAACCGCGTCGCCGGCGGGCTTTGCGGCGAGCGCCTCGAAGGTGGCCGACGGCCATCCCTTCGGCGGATTGACGCCGGCGACGACCTCGACGTCCTTCGGAACGCCGGCGGCGAGCGCGAGCACGAATTTGTCGCCGTCATCGACATAGACGAGGCCCGGCGTCAGCACGTCGAGGATCGTCTTGAGCTTTCCATAGTCTTTGGCGATCAGCGAATAGGGCTGCGAAACCGGCGCGTAAGGGACGCCGGCGATCATCGCGCCGAGGCCGATCAGCGCGTGATCGACGCTGTTGCCCGAGAGAATCGCGACCGGACGCTCCGGCGAGAGGCTGCGGTCGATGAGGCCTTGCGCCACGCGGCGCGCGACGTCGCGCGCCTCGGCATAGGTCACCTTGCGCCAGTCGCCATGCTTGCGCTCGGCCAGAAACACCCGCTCGGGCGCGGCGCGCGCCCAATGATCGAGCCAGTCGGTCATCGACCGCGGATAGGGCGCGAGCGGCTCGGGCGAACTGACGATCATCGATCCGTCGGCGCGCCTTTCGACGGTGACGTGCGGCGGACCGAAGGTCAGCGGGATCTTCATCAAGCTTTCCTCCCAATCCGCGCCGGCTCGACGCTTTAGAACGCGCCTGCCCCATCCGTCATCCGCAGTCCCAGGACCGCGCCGGCTCTGAGCATTCCTTTGTCCAGGGTGCACACGCAGTCCGCCTGGCGATTTCCGGCGATTGCAAGGTGCAGCGCGTCTCCCGCCCGCAGGGCGCTTTCGTAAGCGTGCAAATAGCGTCTGGCCAGATCGAAATCGCGACCGTCCGGCGACAGGACAACGAAGGACCTTCGCGAGATCTCCGCAAAGAGCGCGTCCGCCTCGCCGGCCTCGGTCGTTGTTATGGCGCCCATTCGGACGTCACGCGCCAGAAGCGACGCGACCTCCACCTGCGTCCACTGGCTGATCGCCAGTTCGCCGGGAGCGAGAGCCGCGGCGAACTGCGCAACGCGGAGACTTTGCGCCTCCTCGCGGATCAGCGGCGCGACGAAACTGGTGTCGCAATAGCGCATCAATACCGTTCTTCGTCGCGCATTTTGCGAAGCAAAGTCGCGCTGTCCTCGGCCCAAGGCGGCAAGCGGGCGCGCAACGCGGCGAGCGCTTCGAGATCCAACGGCTCCTTTGGCGAAGCGACCGGTCTGAGATGCGCCACGGGTTTTCCGTGACGCGTGATGACCAATTCCTCGCCCGCTTCCACCCTGTCCAGGAGTTCGCTGAGATGAGCCTTCGCATGAGCGAGATTGACGGACAGCATTGCGGATCATTCCATGACTAGAAATCTGGTCACAACCTAGGCGCGGCGAACGCCCGAGGCAAGGCTGCGGCGTCGGACGCGGCAAGAACGCCGCACCGCCTCCCGATCCCATGGCGCCACGCCTGGCCATCGCGTCCGTCGCCTCAACTCTGCCGCAGCACTTTTCCCGCGCGCTTCTCCAGGAAATCCCTCAGCCGCGCGTTCGCCTCCGGGCTCATTTCGGCGATCGTCGCCATCAGCGATTCGGTCAGGAGGCCGCTCGAGGGATGCAACTCGTGGATGCGCGGCAGCGCGTGCATGACGGCGAAATTCGTGGTCGTCGTGTTCGAGGCCGCCTTTGCGGCAAGCTCGAAGGCCTTGTCCAGGCTCTTGCCGTCCTCGACAAGATATTGCGTGATCCCGGCCGCGTGGCCCTCCTCGGCGTTCAGCGTCCGGCCTGTCAGCATGAGGTCCTGGACGCGCGGGACGCCGATGAGGCGGGCGATCCTGACCGAGCCGCCGCCGCCGAGGAAGATGCCGCGCTGTCCCTCGGGCAGTCCGTAATAGGCCGAGCGCTCGGCGACACGGATGTGGGTCGAGGCCGCGAGTTCGAGACCGCCGCCAACGATTGCGCCGTGCAACGCGGTCACGACAGGGGCACGGCCGAACTCGATCGCCTCGAAGGCCCGGTGCCACATGCGCGAGTGCAGCACGCGCTCGAGCGGGCCGAGGTCGCCCGCGACCTCGGAGAGATCGAGGCCGGCGGAGAAATGCTGGCCCTCGCCGCTCAAGACCACCGCGCGGACGTCGTCCGGCAGCCGCGTGAAGAACGTCTCGAGCCCAAGCACCGTGACGTCGTCGAGCGCGTTGCGCTTCTCCGGCCGGGCGAGGCGAAGGTGCGCGACAGCGCCGCGACGCGTCGCCCTCAGCGACGGCGGCAGGTCGAGGACGATGGGCTCTTCGGGAGGCGCCGCGGTCATGGGGTCAACGTCCTTGTTCTGGGCCGATCGAGCGGCGCCCGAAGCCGGGTTCTGGCGAACTCGTCGGGGCGCCCCGCGTTGGACCTACTCGTCCGGCGCTTGTGTTTTACACGATAACTGTTATTGAACATATCTATCTATTCGTGTCAATCGTGGGACTTCGGGAAGGAGCGCGGCATGACCGGGGCGCCGTCAAGACGAATGCAGGTCGCTGATCACGCCGAAACCGGGCACGAGTCCGGCGCGGCCGCGCGGGCCGCCGGCGTCGACTACGGGCCGCTCGACCGGCGGCTCGGCTATCTGCTGCGCCGGGCGCAGATCGCCGTGTTCCGCGACTTCTTCGCCACCTTCGCAGGCCACGACATCCGCCCGGCGCAATATTCGCTGCTTGCGGTGATCGAGGCCAATCCCGGCATGAAGCAGGGCGCGGTCGGCGAGGCGCTCAGCATCAAGCGCCCCAATGTCGTGGCCATGATCGACGCGCTCGAGGAGCGCGGGCTCGTCCGCCGTGCGCCGGGCGCGGGCGATCGGCGCAGCTATGCGCTGATGCTGACGCCAAAGGGAGCGCGCCTCACCACGGAACTGCACGCCGTCTCGGAGCGGCACGAGCGACGGCTCATCGCGGCGATCGGGCCCGACGCCTACCGCGCCTTGTTCTCTCCGTTGAGGACGCTTGCGGAGATCGCCCCCGTCTGAAACGGCTGCAACAAATCAAACGGCAAGGGAGCGAACCATGCAGTTCTATCTCGACAAGTTTCGAACCGGCGATCCGGAGCTCCTCGAACCGAACCTGAAGCCGGACATGCTCGCCGATACGGACGCGCTGCCCGATGAAGTCGACGTTCTCATCGTCGGCTGCGGCCCGGCGGGCTTGACGCTCGCCGCCCAGCTCGCGCGCTTCCCCGACATCAGGACGCGCATCGTCGATGAGAAGGCCGGACCGCTCATGCGCGGGCACGCCGACGGCATCGCCTGCCGGTCGATGGAGCTGTTCCAGGCGTTCAACATCCGCGAGCGCGTCGAACGCGAAGCCTATTGGGTGAACGAGACGGCGTTCTGGAAGCCGAGCGCCGAGCGGCCCGGCGAGATCGTCCGCTCGGGTCTCATTCAGGACGTCGAGGACGGCCTCGCGCCCTATCCGCACGTCATCATCAATCAGGCGCGCGTGCATCGGTTCCTGCTCGACGTCATGGCGCAATCGGCGAACCGGCTCCAGCCGAACTACAATCGCCGCTTCGCCGGTCTCACGATCGGGCCGGACGCCGTCGTCGCGCGCATCGAACAACTCGAGGCCGCGCATCAAGGGGAGATCGAGACGGTCAAGGCCCGCTACGTCGTCGGCGCCGACGGCGCGCGCAGCGCCGTGCGCGACGCGCTCGGCTTCCGGCTCGTCGGCGACGCCGCCAACCAGGCCTGGGGCGTGATGGACGTGCTCGCCGTCACCGACTTTCCCGACATCCGCAAGAAGTGCCTCATCCAGTCGGAGCGCGCGGGCAACATCCTCGTCATCCCGCGCGAGGGCGGCTACATGGTGCGGATCTACGTCGAGATGGACGCGCTCGCCGAAAACGACCGGACGACCGCTCGCAAGATCGCGCTCGACGACATCGTCGGCGCGGCGAAGCGCGTCTTCCAGCCCTATTCCTTCGAGCCGAAGTCGGTCGCCTGGTGGTCGGTCTACGAGGTCGGCCAGCGCATCACCGGCCATTTCGACGACGCGTCGCCGACGCCCGGCGCGCGCGAGCCCCGGGTCTTCATCATGGGCGACGCCTGCCACACTCACAGCGCCAAGGCGGGCCAGGGCCTCAACGTCTCGGTGCAGGACGCCTTCAACCTCGGCTGGAAGCTCGCCGCCGTCATCGGCGGGACGGCGCCCCCTTCCCTGCTCGCGACCTATTCGGCCGAGCGGCGCGCGATTGCGCAAGACCTCATCGATTTCGACCGCGAATGGGCGGCGATGATGGCCGCGCCCCTGAAGTCGCCCGAGACGCCGCACGGCGTCGACCCCGCCGACCTGCAGGCCTACTTCGTTCAGCACGGGCGATACACCGCGGGCGTCGTGACGCGCTACGCGCGTTCCGTCCTGACCGGAGGCGTCGAGCATCAGGGGCTCGCCAGGGGGTTCGAAGTCGGGACGCGCTTTCACTCGGCGCCGGTCGTCCGGCTCGCGGACGCAAAGGTGGTCGAACTCATCGAGACGATGGAGGCCGACGGCCGCTTCCGCCTCATCGCTTTCGCCGATCGGGGCGATCCTTCGGCGCAGGCGTCGAAGATCCGCGCGCTCTGCGACTTCGTGAGCCGTACGCTCGCGCCGCGCTTCACGCCCGAAGGCCAAGACGTGGACGGGCTCTTCGATCTGCGGGCCGTGTTTCAGCAAGGCCATCGCGATCTTGCGCTCGAGGTGATGCCGCCGCTGCTCATGCCCGCCAAGGGCCCGCTCGGCCTCCGGGACTACGAGAAGATGTTCTCATCGCCTCTCAAGTCGGGCGTCGACATCTTCGATTTGCGCGGCGTCGATCGCGACAAGGGGGCGCTCGTCGTGGTGCGGCCGGACCAGTATGTGGCGCAGGTGCTGCCGCTCGACGGCTTCGACGCGCTCGCCGCCTATTTCGCGGGGTTTCTGACGGAAGCGCGCTGAGGCGAGAGCGGTCCCCTTCTCCAGCTTTGCTGGGGAAGGTGGCGGCGAAGCCGACGGATGGGGTGTGGGCCGCGTCGCTGTGCTTGGCGGCTTGCACGAACGGTCACGGGACGAAGGCGCGCAGGGGCGCCCTGCTTTCCACACCCCATCCGGCGCTGCGCGCCGCTCACGCCTCGTAATTGTGCACGAAATCCTGCGGCGGGTTCGGGCCCCAGACGTAGAAGGAATCCTCGGGCGGATGGTCGCCCGCCGGCCAGTCGGCGTCGTGCGGCACGAAATCGATGTCGGCCGAATATTCGCAGAACGAGCCCCACGGATCCTGCACGTAGTGAAAGAAGTTCGAGCCGAGAACGTGCCGGCCGAGACCCCAACCCTTGTCGTAGCCCTTGCCGAGCATGTGCGTCGCGCCGGTTCCGATCTCGTCGACGCTGCCGACGTCCCAGCTCAGATGATGGAAGCCCGGCGCGTTCGATTTGGCGAGGGCGATCATGTGATGGTCGCTGCCGTGGACGCCATGCATGAAGGCGATGCCGTCGCCCGAATGGTCGGAGAGCCGCAGCCCGAGGACGCGCGAATAGAAGTCGACCGCCCGCATGACGTCGGTGGTGAACATGAGCATGTGCGCGAGACGGCGGGGTCGTGTGCGCCTGACGGCCGAGCGGTTCGGCGCGCCGCGCTCGGCCGGCCCCGCCGAGGCTTGCGCGAAGCGGCTCTTCTCGCTCGGCGAGGTCTTGGGCGCGACCGCGATCTCGACGAGATTGCCGTCGGGATCGTGAAACCAGAGCCCGTTCGAATTCGACGCCCGCCGGCGGATCGACGCGCCTGACGCCGAGCGTCTGGAGGCGCTCGGCGAAACGGCCGAGATCGTCCTCGAAGGCGCCGAACGACATCGACTGGTGCTTCTTGCGCGGGCCTTCGCCGATCGCGCCCCAGACATGGGGACTGCCGTGCGTGGCGAGCGTCAGCGTCGCGCCGCGCTCGCCGACGTCGAGGCCGAAAGCGTCGTAGAAGGTCCTAGCGGCGGCGAGGTCGGGGACGACGAAGTGGAAATGGTCGAGCGAGTGGACGCCGAGTTCGCCGGGCCTGCGGGTCGGCTTCGCGAATCCCTGATTGGCGGTCATGCGTCTCCTCCTCATGGCGTCGTTCGTTTTGGGCGCCAGTCTATGCCGAATTCTCGAACGTTCGGCGATCGGTCGATCGCCGAACGCTCTCGCTCCCTTGATTTCCGCGCGCTCTTGGCGAAAAACCGGCCTCCACTTTTCGCCGCGCGCTCTAGCGGCGGGCGAATTCGCTCCGGTCGGGCTTCAGGTCGAGGAGCGGCGTGCCGTCGACGCAGTCGAGCCCGCGAACGAGGAGCGAAGCGCGATCGCGCTCGACGAGCGCGACGATCGACGTTCCGATCGGGTTCGGCCGGACGGGCGAACGGATGGTGAAGGTGGCGCGGGTCGCGCCGTCGCGGCCAGGGCTCTGGCGGATGAGATCGCGGCGCGCGAGATGCAGCCAGTAGAAGACTTCGATGCGCGCGAAGCCTTCGACGCCGTCGAGCGCTTGAGCCCAGGGCTCGAACACCTCGATGCGGCAGACGGGGCCGTCGAGAGCGCCGTAGTGCGGGCACTCGGCGCGGGTCGGCCAGGGCGTTTTGATGACGCCGATGAAGACGAGGCTCGCGTCGGCGCGCGCCGTTGCCGGCGCCGCGATCTCGTTCGGCCGCAGGTCGTTGTCCGGATCCATGTCCTCGCCGCCATGCCAGGACTCTATGTGGAACGCGGCGCGCCTTCCAGCCCCAGGAGCCGTTTCACCGCCAGGACGAGCCTGGCGAACCAGCCCTGCGCAGGGCGCTCGGCTGCGGCCGGCGCCGCCGTGGCGGCTTGCGCCAGCGGCGCCTCGGCGCTCCCGACAGCCTCGGCGAAGGACTGGAAGAACTCGCCGGCAAGCTTCTTGGCGGTCGCGTCGATCAGCCGTCCGCCAAGCTGGGCGAGCTTTCCGCCGATCTGGGCGTCGACGACATAGTGGAGCAGCGTCGCGTCCGCGCCGTCGGGCGCAAGCTTCACGGTCGCGCCGCCCTTGGCGAAGCCGGCGACGCCGCCCGAGCCTTCCCCCGAAATCCGGTAGCCGTTCGGCGGGTCGAGATCGGAGAGCATCACCTTCCCGGCGAAAGACGCTTTCACCGGCCCGACCTTGATGACCACCACGCCGTTCATGTCGGTCGGCGAGGTCATGTCGAGCCGCTCGCAACCCGGAATGCAGGCTTTCAGGATCGCTGGGTCGTTCAGCGCCGCCCAGACCTTGGCTTGCGGCGCCGGAACGCGCTGCGTCTCGTCCATTTTCATTCGCGGTTGATCCCTTCAGCGCGCCGCATGACAGATCGGCGCGTAAATCTCCATCCCGAAACCGGCGCCATGACTGCCGTTCAGGCAACAGTCGGGCAGAACGAGCGCGGCGAGCGCGAGCCCGAGCGCGGTCCACATGGTCGCGCGGCGCAGGGCGTCGAGAGGCGGAGGCGGCGAGGCGGCGGCGGCTGCGGCTGCAGGGTTCATGGACGAGTCCCTTCCGAAGAGGGTGGACTGGGCCGCTCGTGCTGGCGGCGGACGGCGGTCATTTCGGCGAGAATCGAAAGCGCGATCTCCTCCGCCGTGACGGCTGCGATGTCGAGGCCGGCGGGCGCTTTCACGCTGGCCAGCGCCTCTGCGGGCACGCCCTCGGCGACGAGTTCGTTCCTCAGCGTCTCGGCCTTCTTCCGCGAGCCGACGAAGGCGCGGTAGCGGGCCGGCATCGCGGCGGCGGCGTTCAGCGCGACACGGTCGCCCGCCCCTTGCGTCGCGATGACGACGAAAGCGTCCGCGCCGATCGAGGGCGGTTGCGCGAGGCCCTCGAGGCAGGCCGGACTGTCGCCGAAGCGCCCAAGGTCGGCCGCCTGCGCGGCGACCGAGACGGCGTAGCCGAAGGCCGGCGCAAGCGTGGCGAGCGCGACCGCGACGGGCGAGGCGCCGAGGATCAGGAGCCGCGGCCTCGGCAGCACGGGCTCGACGAAGATATCCATCGTGCCCTGGCTCGGGCAGGCGTTTTTGGCGAAGAGCACGCCGTCCCGGTCCTGGCCCGGGGCGACGCCGAGCGCGTCGAGCCCGTCCTGCGGGGCGATCGAGACCAGCCGCGAGCGGCCGTCGATCAGGCTCTGCCGCGCCGCCTTGACGACCGCAGCCCTGGCGCAGCCGCCGCCGATCCAGCCCTCCTCGACCGTCCCGTCGGACGCGATCAGCGCCTTGGCGCCCGCCTTGGCGGCGGTGATCGAGAGGGTCCGGACGACCGTCGCCATGACGAAGGCTTCGCCTTTGGCTTCATGCTCGGCCGCGCGTTCGAGGACGCCCATGCGTTATAGCCTCGCGAGATAGGGTTCGAGCCGGGCGAGGCTCTTGAGATCGTGCGCCGGCGCGAAGAGGTCGACGAATGGCAGCGCCGCCTGCATGCCGCGCGCAACCGGCGCGAAGCCGTCGCGGCCGGTGAGCGGATTGAGCCAGACGATCCGCCGGCAGCGGCGCCGCAGCGCGCTCATCTCCGCCGCGAGCCGTTCGGGAGCGCCGGTGTCGTAGCCGTCGGAGAAGATCATGACGCACGCGCGCGAGCCGATCGCCCTCTTGGCGTGGACGCGATTGAACTCGGCGAGGCAGTCGCCGATCCTGGTGCCGCCGCCGACGCCGGCCGCCATCAGCGACAGCCGGTCGAGCGCGCGCTGGGGATGGCGCTCACTGAGCGCCGAGGAGACGTGCGCGAGGCGCGTATGGAAGAGATAGGCCTCCGACTGGCGAAAGGCCTGCGCGACCGCGTGCAGGAAGCGGGTGAAGACGGAGAGGTAGAGCTCCATCGAGCCGGAGGCGTCGAGGAGCGCGACGAGCCGCAGGGGCTTTGGTTTGCGGCGGCGGTATCTGAGGTCGATCGGCTCGCCGCCGCGCGCCACCGAATGGCGCAGGATGGCGCGAAGATCGAGGCGCCGGCCGCGACGGCGCGCCCGGTCGCGGCGCGAGAGCCGCGTGTGCATCGCCCGCGCCAGCCTTTCGGCGAGCGCCAGCGCCTCCGCGCGCTCGGCCTCGCCGGCAAGCCTCGCGAAGTCCTTGGCCGACAGGGCCTCGTGCGCCGACGCGCCGCGCTCGCGCCCGCGTCCCTCGGCGACGGCGCCTTCGCCTTTCGCGGGCGACGTCGCCTCGCCCGGCGCGTCGCTTGCGCCCGCGCCCGGCGTCGCCGCGGAGGGGAAGAGGTTCGTGTGGAGGCCGCTCGCGCGCACGGCGACGCCGCGCTTGACGCCGCGGCCGCGCCAAAAAGCGTCGAAGAGGTCGTCGAAGCGCTGGTATTCGCCGCGGTTGGAGGCGAAGAGCGCCTTCAACGCGCCGCGCAGGCGCTCGGGCCGGTCGGCGAGCGGGGTGGCGATCAGCCGCCCGGCGTCAAGAGTCTCGGCGCGGCCGACGGCGAAGCCCGCGCCGCGCAGAGTCTCGACGAAGCCCGCGAGCCTGCGGCGCATGGCGAGGCCGAGGGGAGCGTCTCGCGCAAGCGCGCTCACGCGGCCCTCCCCGCGAGGCGGGCCGTCACTTCGGGCGTCACGCGCGCGCGGTCCTCGTGTGTCTTGAGGAGCGCGAGCAGCGTCGCGTGCAGGATCTCGGGTTCGGCGGAAAGGTCGCTGACGCCGAGGCCGGCGAGCGTCGCCGCCCAGTCGAGCGTCTCCGCCACGCCCGGAACCTTGCGGAGATCCTCCTTGCGCAGCGCCGAAACCATGCGCGCGACCTGGAGCGCGAAGCCCGCGTCGATGCCCGGCTGGCGCGCGATCAGGATCGCCGCCTCGCGATCGACGTCGGGGAAATCGAGATAGTGGTAGAGACAGCGGCGCCTCAGCGCGTCGCTGAGCTCGCGCGTGCCGTTCGAGGTCAGGACCACGCGCGGGATCGAGGTCGCCTTGATGGTTCCGTATTCGGGAATGGTGACCTGCCAGTCGGACAGGAGTTCGAGCAGGAACGCCTCGAACTCCTCGTCGGCGCGGTCGACCTCGTCGATCAGCAGCACCGGCGCCGCGGCGCGGCGGATCGCGGCGAGAAGCGGGCGCTCCATGAGGTAGGCCTCGGAGAAGATCCGCGCCTCGACCGCCTCCGCGCTCTCGCCCGAGCCCTCGCGCGCCTTGATGGCGATGATCTGGCGCTGGTAGTTCCATTCGTAGAGGGCGGCGCTCGCGTCGAGTCCCTCGTAGCACTGCAGGCGAATGAGTTCGCTCGAATGGACGAAGGCGAGCGCTTTCGCCACCTCCGTCTTGCCGACCCCCGCCTCGCCCTCGATCAGGAGGGGGCGCTTGAGATGGTCCATCATCCAGAGCGCGGTCGCGAGTTCGCGGTCGGCGACATAACCCGCCTCCGCCAGCCGCGCGGCGATTTTTTCGCGCGGGATCGAGGTCAGGGGCATCGCAGGACTCGTGTCCTCACCTGTGCAGGCCCAGCTTCTCGGCGGCGAGCCAGGTGCGGTAGGCGTCGTGCGGCATTGGGATGTGCGTCGAGCCGAGGAACTTGAAGGCGTCGTTGACCGCATTGGCGAAGCAGGGCACCGAGCCGACGTTCGGGCTCTCGCCGACGCCCTTGGCGCCGATCGGATGGTGGGGCGAAGGCGTGACGGTAAAGTCGGTCTCCCAGTGCGGCGTCTCGACGGCGGTCGGCAGGAAGTAGTCCATGAGGGACGCGCCCTTGACGTTGCCGAGTTCGTCGTAAACGATCTCCTGGCCCATGGCGATGCCATAGCCTTCCGTCAGCCCGCCATGCACCTGGCCCTCGATGATCATCGGGTTGATGCGCGTGCCGCAATCGTCGAGCGCGTAGAAACGCCGAACCTTATGGACGCCGGTGTCGACGTCGATGTCCATGACGCAGATATAGGCGCCAAACGGATAGGTCATGTTCGGCGGATCGTAATAGCTCACCGCCTCGAGCCCCGGCTCCATGCCGGGCGGGACCTTGTTGTAGGCGGCCCAGGCGATCTCGACCATCGTCTTCTGCGCCTCCGGGTTGCCCTTGACGCGGAACCGGTCGACGTCCCACTCGAGATCGTCCTCGTGCACTTCGAGCATGAAGGCCGCGATCATCTGCGCCTTGGCCTTGATCTTGCGCGCAGCCATCGCGATGGCGGCGCCCGTGACGGGGGTCGATCGGGAGCCATAGGTGCCGAGCCCGTAAGGCGCCGTGTCGGTGTTGCCTTCCTCGACGGCGATGCTGTCGGCGGCAATGCCGATCTCGCTCGCGACGATCTGGGCCCAGGTGGTCTCGTGGCCCTGACCCTGGCTTTTGCTGCCCATGCGCGCGATGGCGCGGCCGGTCGGATGGACGCGGATCTCGCAGGAATCGAACATCGCGATGCCGAGAATGTCGCAGTTCTTCGACGGGCCGGCGCCGACGATCTCGGTGAAGAACGAGACGCCGATCCCCATCACTTCGCGCGTCTCGCCGCGCTTGAACGCCGCCTGCTTCGCCTTCTGCTCATCGCGCAGCTTGCGGTATTCGGTGACCTCGACGGCCTTCTTCATCGCCGTGTGATAGTCGCCGGAATCGTACTCCCAGCCCAAGGCCGATTGATAGGGGAACTGCTCGCGCTTGATGAAATTCTTCTCGCGGAAGTCTACGGGATCGAGCCCCAGTTTCTGCGCCATGATGTCCATGGCGCGCTCGATGGCGTAGGCGACCTCCGTCACCCGGAACGAGCAGCGATAGGCGACGCCGCCCGGCGCCTTGTTGGTGTAGACCCCGTCCACTTCGAGATGGGCGACCGGGAAGTCGTAGGACCCCGTGACGATGTTGGCGAAGCCCGCCGGCCATTTGGACGGGTCGGCGCAAGCGTCGAAGGCGCCGTGATCGGCCAGGATATGGACGCGCAAGCCCGTGACCCGGCCCTCCTTCGTCGCTGCGATCTCGGTCGTCATGTGGTAGTCGCGCGCGAAACTCGTGGTCGAGAGGTTCTCGATCCGGTCCTCGACCCACTTGACCGGCAGGCCGGTGACGATCGAGGCGACGGCTGCGCAGATATAGCCCGGATAGGCGCCGACCTTGTTGCCGAAGCCGCCGCCGATGTCGGGCGAGATGACATGGATCTTCTGCTCGGGGAGGCTCGCGATCAGCGCCACCACGGTGCGGATGACATGGGGCGCCTGGAAGGTGCCGTAGATCGTCAGATCGCCGGTGACCTTGTTGAAGCTGCACACCGTCTGACAGGTCTCGAGCGGGCACGGATGCACGCGCTGATAGGAGAGAAGGTCCTTCGTCGCGACCTCCGCCTTGGCGAAGGCGGCGTCGGTCATTTCGCGGTCGCCGACGCTCCAGGTGAAGATGTGGTTCGGATGCTTGCGGGGTCCGTGCGCGCCTTCGGTCTTGTCCTTGATGTCCTCGCGCAGGATCGGCGCGTCCGGCGCCATCGACGTGAACGGGTCGACGACGACCGGCAGGTCCTCGTATTCGACCTCGACGGCGTCTGCGCCGTCGGCTGCGGCGTAACGGTCGGTCGCGACGACGAAGGCGATCTCCTGGTTTTGGAAGAGAACCTTGCCGTCGGCGAGCACCATCTGCACATCGCCCGCGAGCGTCGGCATCCAAGCGAGCTTGACCGGCTTCAGGTCCTCGGCGGTGAGCACCGCAAGCACGCCCGGAACGGCCTTGGCCTTCGACGTGTCGATCCTGACGATGCGCGCGTGGCCGTGGCTCGAGCGGTGAAAGTCGCCGAACAGCATGCCCGGCAGCTTGATGTCGTCGACGTAATTGCCCTTGCCCTGGATGAAGCGCGCGTCCTCGACGCGCCGGCGCTTGCACCCCAAGCCCTGAAGGCCTTCGGCGCGTTCGATCGAGGAGGGAGTGGTCGGCGCGTTCATTCGGCGGCTTCCTTGAATTCGACGCCCGCGAGCTTGGCGGCGGCGTACTGAACGGCTTTGACGATGTTCTGGTATCCGGTGCAGCGGCAGAGGTTGCCCGAGAGGCCCATGCGGATCTCGGCCTCGCTCGGATTGGCGTTCTCGTGCAGGAGGCGGTAGGCGCGCACGATCATGCCCGGCGTGCAATAGCCGCACTGGAGGCCGTGCATTTCGCGAAAACCTTCCTGGAGCGCGTGCAGCGTCCCGTCCGGCGCGGCGATCCCCTCGATGGTGACGACGTTCGCGCCCGCCGCCTGGATGGCGAACATCGTGCAGGATTTTATCGACCTGCCGTCGACATCGACGGTGCAGGCCCCGCAATGCGAGGTGTCGCAGCCGATGTGCGGCCCCGTCAGGTTCAGATGCTCGCGCAGATAGTGGATGAGCAGCGTGCGCGGCTCGACCTCGGCCGAAACCGGCTTGCCGTTGACCGTCATGGCCACGGCGACTTTCCCGATTTTTGCGTCCGTCATGGCGGCTCTCTCTGTCAAACGGTTGCGCAGGCGAAGGCGCGGGCGAGCGCACGTCTGGTCATCACCCCGGCCATTTTGGTCCGGTATTCCACCGAGCCGCGGCCGTCCTCGGCCGGAGCGCAGATCGCTTCGGCTGCGGCGGCGGCCGCTTTCAGGCTCTTGTCGTCGAGCGCGGTTCCGATCGCCGCCTTCGCGGCGGCCTCGGCGAGGAGCGGACGGTCGCTGACATTGGTCAGGGCGATCGCGCAGGTCGCGACTCGCCCGCCCGAGGCGGTGAGCACGACCGCGGCGGCGGCGGTGGCGTAGTCGCCGATCTTGCGCTTGAGCTTCTCGTAGGCGAAGCCGTGCGGCTTCGGCGGCGCGGGGACGCGGATCGCGGTCAGGATCTCGTCGGGCTTCGCGGCGGTGTCGTAGACGCCGAGATAGTAGTCGCGGGCGGCGACGCGCCGTTCGCCCGCCGACCCGGTCAGGACGTAGGTCGCGCCAAGCGCCATCATCAGCGCCGGCATGTCGTTGCCGGGGTCGCCGTTGGCCGCGTTGCCGCCGATCGTGCCGAGATAGCGCACCTGCGGGTCGGCGATCTGCTCGGCCGCCTCGCGAAGGATCGGGACGCGTTCGGCGAGCACATCGCTCGCGATGATGTCGTGTTGGGTGGTCATCGCGCCGATGACGATGTCCGTCCCATCGGCCCGCACGCCCCTGAGCTCCGCCACCCCCGCGAGGTCGACGAGATGATTGGGCTGCGCGAGTTTCAGCTTCATCATCGGAATGAGGCTGTGGCCGCCGGCGAGAATGCGGGCTTCATCGAGGCGGCCGAGCAACGCGACCGCGTCGCTGAGGCTGGAGGGGCGGTGATATTCGAACGATCCGGGGATCAAGCGGGCCTCCCGAGCGAAGCGAGCCCCGTTTCATCGAGGACTCGACCAATTGGAGCAGACCGGGCTTTGCGCCGCACAATCAATCGCGGCTGAACCGACGGCCTCCGAAAACGCACGACTTGGCGGCTTCCCGCACGAAATGCGTCAGGTTCGCTGACCGACCGAGGGGGGTTCGGCGGCCGCCAGCGCGTCGAACTCGCGCCTTCACCTCGCGATATTGCCCGCGCGCCACCGGGACCTTGCAGAGCGCGGGCGAGCCCAGTTCAGCGACGGCGGCTTCGCCGCTCCGCTTCAGGCGCGACACGCGGCCGAGGTGAACGATGTAACTGCGGTGCACGCGAGCGAACTGGCCTCCGTCGAGGCCCGCCTCGAGCGCGCTGATCGACAGGTTGCAGAAATATTCGCGGACGCCGTCGTGGACGAATGTGTAATGAGCGTTGGCGCGAATGGCGTAGATGTCGGAAACCGCAATCTGCAGCGGCCGGCCGTCCTTCTCGACCCGGACGGCGGCGAGGGAAGCGGGCGTCGCCCGGCGCGGCGGCGCCGGTTCGAGGTCGGCGGCCGACAGCGGGATGGGCGCGCCCGCCGGGGCCAGCGCCCCTCCGGGGATGGCGAGCTGAGGCGAGGCCGGCCGGTCGTCCGGAACGAGCGACAGGAGGAACGCGGCGGAGACGCCGAAGGCGATGATCGTGGCGAGGAGGGCCAGCGTATTGCGCGACAGCGCCGACTGGGCGCCGACGAAGCGGCTGACGTCGTAGCAGAGCGGGTCGAGCCGCATCCCCGCCATCGCGGTATAATGCATCCCCGAGATCGCGAGACCGAGTACGACCGCGCCGAGAAAGAGGCGAAGACGATTGGGCCGGCCTCCGAGCGCGACGAGCGCGAAGGCGCTGGCGGCGATCGACACGAAGACGGAAGCGACGACGAACGGCGCCTCCTGATAGGTCGGGCCCGCGAGATGCACGGCGCGCATGCCGATATAGTGCATCGTCGAGATCCCGAGGCCCATCGCCACCGCGCCGAGCGCGATGCGCAGTCTTGGCGGCTGCGGCGCATGCGCGGCGTAGACGCCGATCCCGACGACGATGACGCAGATCAGAAAGGAGGCCAGCGTCGGCAGGACGAGATAGTCGATCGCGCTCGGAAAGCTCGCGGCGAGCATGGCGACGAAGTGCATCGACCAGACGCCGGTCGCGAGCGTCAGCGCCGAGCCAGCGAGCAGGAGGCGCCGGCGAAATCCTTGTGCGGCGTCGAGCCCGGTCGCAAGCGACAGGCCGACGAAACTGCCCTGAACGGCGATCGCGATCGAGAGCGCGACGAGCCAGGGATCATGAGGAATCAGCATTCCCCACCTCGCGTCCTCCCCAGGTCAAAAGACGTTAAGACGGCCCGAGGCGATGGGGCAACAGAATTGCGATATATTCACTCGTATATGTCTGGCCGCAACGGTCTCCGTTCGGGCCAAGTCAAGGATTGGGCCCGCGTGTTCGATGAGCGGCCGAGCCCATGACGATCGTAATCCTCCGACCTCAGGAGCGCGCTCTATCGGTCTCGCCGCCACGACACGGCGCTCCGGCCGACCGATCTGGCGCGCTCGCGCGGATCGGTGCTAGGCAACCAGGAATGTCGAACGATCCGCTCCTGCAGCCCTTCCGGCTGAAGCATCTCACAATGCGGAATCGGCTGATGTCGACCGCGCACGAGCCGGCCTATACCGAAGACGGCATGCCGAAGGCGCGTTACCGGCTTTACCATGCCGAGAAGGCAAAAGGCGGGATCGGGCTGACCATGATCGGCGGCTCTGCCGTGGTCGCGCCGGACAGTCCGCAAGCGTTCGGCAACATCCTCATCTACAAGGACGAGGTCGTGCCGTGGCTGAGGGAGCTGGCCGAGGACGTCCACGCGCATGGCGCGGCGGTGATGATCCAGATCACCCATCTTGGCCGGCGAACGAGCTGGAGCAAGGCCGATTGGCTGCCGGTGATTGCGCCGTCGAACGTGCGCGAGCCGGCGCATCGCGCCTTCCCCAAAATCATGGAGGATTGGGATATCGCGCGCGTCATCGAGGCCTACGCCGACGGCGCCGAGCGCGTGAAGGCCGCGGGCCTCGATGGGTTCGAGCTCGAATGCTACGGACATCTCCTCGACCAGTTCTGGTCGCCCGCCACCAACAAACGCGACGACGACTACGGCGGCAGCCTCGACAACCGCATGCGATTCGGCGTCGAAGTCCTGACCGCGATCCGCAAGCGGGTGGGAAGCGAGTTTCTCGTCGGCGCCAGAATGGTCTGCGACGAGGACTGGGATCGCGGCCTCTCGCGCAGCGAAGGCCTCGAGATCGCCCGGCGTCTCTCGAACTCGGGGCTCATCGACTTCGTCAACGTGATCCGCGGCCATATCGACACCGACGAGTCTCTCTCCCACGTCATTCCCGGCATGGGCGCGCGCTCCGCGCCGCATCTCGATTTTTCAGGCGAGGTCAGGGCCGCGACCCGGATGCCGACCTTTCACGCGGCGCGCATTCAGGACGTCGCGACCGCACGCCACGCCATCGAGAGCGGCAAGCTCGACATGGTCGGCATGACGCGCGCCCACCTCGCCGATCCGCACATCGCGCGCAAAGTCGCGGAGGGCCGCGAGCACGAGATTCGCCCCTGCGTCGGCATGGGATATTGCATCGAACTCGATCTACTCGGGCGAAGCCGTCTGCATCCACAACCCGGCGACCGGGCGCGAGGCTTCGATCCCCCATGTCGTGCCGAGGAGCGATGGGCCCCGGCGCAAGGTGGTCGTCGTCGGCGCGGGGCCCGCGGGGCTCGAGGCCGCGCGGGTCGCCGGCGAGCGCGGACACGACGTCGTCGTCTTCGAGGCGGCGGCGCGCCCGGGCGGGCAGGCGCTGATCGCGGCGGGCCTCAAGCGCCGGCGCGAGATCCTCGGCATCGTCGACTGGCGGGTCGCCGAATGCGCGAGGCTCGGCGTCGATATCCGCCTGAACGTCTACGCCGAGGCCCAGGACGTGCTCGGCGAAAACCCGGACGTCGTCGTCGTTGCGACGGGCGGCGTGCCGAACACGAGCTTCCTCGATGCGGGCGAGGCGTTCGCGACCTCGTCGTGGGACATCCTGAGCGGCGCGGTCAAAGCCGCGGGCCGGGTCCTTCTCTACGACGACAACGGCGCACATCCGGGCATGACGGCCGCCGAATTCATCGCCGGCAGCGGCTCTCAGCTCGAAGTCGTGACGCCCGAACGGACGCTTGCCCCCGACGTCGGGGGGACGACCGTCCCCGCCTATATCCGGGCTCTGTCGCTCGCCGACGCGACGATCACGCTGAACCTCAGGCTCGAACGGATCCAGCGTCGCGGCAACGCCGTCGCTGGCACCTTCTTCGACGAATATTCCAGGCGTCATGTCGTGAAGGAGGCCGACCAGATCGTCGTCGATCACGGCACGGCGCCGGTCGCCGAGCTCTATTTCGAATTGAAGCCGGGCTCGATCAATCTCGGCGAGATCGACTACGCGGCGCTGCTCAAGGGCGAGCCGCAGACGGTCGTGCGCAACCCGGATGGCCGCTATCGCCTGTTCCGCATCGGCGACGCCGTCGCGAGCCGCAACATTCACGCGGCCGTCTATGACGCGATTCGCCTGATGAAGGACATCTGATCGGGAGCCTGGTCCCCTCATGCGCCTGATCGACGCCGACGCCCTGTCGCCGACCCTCGAACCCCTCGCGCTCGTCGAGGCGCTGCGCGCCGCGCACCGGGACGGAGGCTTGGGCGAGGTCGAGCGCCTGCTCCTCGAGGCGCCGGGGACCCCGAACTCGGCGCTCGTCTGGGCGGCCTGGCGGCCCGGGTTCGGCGTCGCGGTCAAGACGGCGACGGTTTTTCCCGAGAACAGTCTTTCGGGATTGCGACCCAACATCCATTCGGTCGTGACGCTGTTCGACGCCACGTCGGGCGCGCCGCTGGCGACGATCCACGGCGAGAGCTTCACCCGTATGAAGACGGCGGCGGATTCGGCGCTCGGCTGCGACCTCCTCGCCGCGCCCGACAGCGCGACGCTCGCGGTCATCGGCGCCGGCGCGCAAGCCGGGACGCATGTCCGCTATCTCTGCGCGGTCCGGCCCTCGATCCGCCGCGTCCTCGTCTGGAACCGGACGGCGGGCCGGGCCGAGCGCCTTGCGGCGGAGCTGAGCAACGAGGGGGCGGAAGCCGAGGCTGTCGCCAACGCGCAGGATGCGGTGCGCGACGCGGAGATCGTCACCTGCCTCACCGCGGCGACCGTGCCGGTGCTGCACGGCGCCTGGCTGAAAGCGGGGGCGCACGTCGACCTCGTCGGAGGCTTCACGCCGTCGATGCGGGAGGGCGACGACGAATTGGTCCGCCGCGGGCGGCTCTTCGCCGACACGCTTCGCTTCACCCTCGAGACATGCGGCGACTTCGCCAATCCGATCGCCCGCGGCCGCGTCGAAGGCGACCTCTTCGACCTCTGCTCCGGCCGGGTTCACGGCCGGCGCGCCGCCGACGAGATCACCGTCTTCAAGAACGGCGGCGGCGGCCATCTTGACCTTATCATTGCGCGCGCGATCATGGATCTCAGCCGAGCCTCCAGCGATTTGGCGCCGAACGCATGAACTCTCTCCACTGCCGTGATCGTGTACGAGACCGAAGAGGCGGCGCGGCGGCGGCTGGAGGCGTTCGGCTACGCCGCCGACGTCGCAGCGGAGATCGCAATCTATCTCGCCCAATCGACCGATCTGCCGCGGCGCCACGACGAGATTGCTGGCGCGCTTCGCGACGATGGCGTCGAGGCGGAGTTCGTTGCGCTCGACGACCTCGCCGCCCGCCTCCGCGCGCTCCATCCGCGCAAGGCGGAGACGATCGTCTGGGCGCTGACGGACGGGGTGCGGTTCTACCGCGGCTCCGCGGTTCCGGCGCTCGCCCGGCTCGACGGCTTTGGCCGCTATGGCAGTCCGGCGACGGCCGCGCATCTGGCGCAGGACAAATTCGCCTGCCTCGCGCTCGCCGCCGCCGCGGGGCTCAGCGTTCCCGCGACCCGGCTGATCGAGGGCGGCGTCGAAATCGCAAGGCTTGGCGCGCCGTCGGGTTCGGACGCGCTCTTCGTCAAGCCAAACACCCTCGGGGCCAAGATCGGCATCTTTTCCGACAGCCTGTGCGCGACCGAGGCGGAGGCCACGGATTGCGCGCGGCGCATCTGGGAACGCTATCGCGACCGGGCGCTGATCCAGCCGTACGTCGCCGGCGACGACGTCCGGGCGAGCTTCATCGATTGCGGCGGCGCCCTGGCGGACCAGATCGGCGTCGAGCGGATCGAGAAGAACCCGGCGAGCGAGACCGGCGGCGCGTTTCTGACCATGAAGGACAACGAGACGCTTTCGGGCGCGAGCGATACGAGCGGCGCGCGGGGAGGCTTCGGCGCGACGCGCGCCGCGGCGTTCGTGCCGCGGATGACCGACCTGCGTCGCGGGGCCGATCAGCGCTCAAGAACCGCGGTCGAAGGCGTCATCGACGGCGCCGAACGTCTCGCGCGTCTCGTCGGCCTCAGGGACTGCTTCTCCATCGATTTTCGCATCGACGCCGACGGCCGGCCGACGTTCTTCGAGTTCGAGGTCTCACCCGCCGTGACGATCTACGATTTCCAGAACTATCTGGCCGCCCGGGGCCTGACTCTTGGACCCGCGCTGGCGAAATCCATGCGGCTTGCGCTCGCGCGCGGGCGCGAAATGGGCGAGGCCTGAGGGCGGCGCGCCCTCGGTCGCGACGCTTGGGACAAGATGACATCGTGCAGAACTCAGCGAGACGGCGCAGCCCTGAACGGCTGAAGCGATCTCCGTTGCACGCTTCTTGCAGGCGCGCTAGCGTCGGCTTTCGAAGCGAACCGATCGACAAGAGTTCGCTCGCAAAGCGCCAATATCAGGGAGAATGCTGTCGTGCTCGGTGAAACGCTCCAGAAGAGATTCAAGAAACTGTCGCGCAAGACGCTCGAGGCCTGGGCCGCGGACGCCAGGGCCGGGGCAGTCGACCGGCGCGAGTTCCTCGCCCTTGCGACAATTTTCGGCGCCTCGACCGCCGCCGCATACGGAATGCTCGGCCTTCCCGACCCGACGCCGGCCTTCGCCGCCGAGACGCCGAAAAAGGGCGGCGTCATCCGCTGCGGGATGTTCGTCAAGGATCAGAAGGACCCGCGCACCTACGACTGGCCGGAGATGGGAAACGTCGCGCGACAGTTCCTCGAGCCGCTCGTCCGCTACACGCGCGAATTCACCTTCAAGCCGATGCTTCTCGAAAGCTGGGACGTAAACGCCGACGCGACCGAATACGTCCTCCATGTCCGCAAGGGCGTCACCTGGAACAACGGCGACCCGTTCACCGCCGACGACGTGATCTTCAACCTGAACCGCTGGTGCGACAAGTCCGTCGAGGGAAATTCGATGGCGTCGCGCATGGGCGTCATGATCGACCCGGCCACCAAGAAGGCGATCGACGGCGCGATCGTCAAGGTCGACGACCACACCGTGAAGCTGAAGCTTCCCAAGCCCGACATCACCATCATCCCCGGCGTCTCCGACTATCCCGGCCTCATCGTGCACAAGAGCTTCGACGACACCGGCAAGGATCTCGTCAAGCATCCGATCGGCACCGGGCCCTTCGAGCTCGTGTCGCATGAGGTCGGCAAGAAGGCCGCGTTCAAGAAGCGCACCGACGGCAAGTGGTGGGGCGGCGACGTCTATCTCGACGGCGTCGAGCTCATCGATTACGGCCCGGACATGTCGGCCTGGCTCAGCGCCTTCGAGTCGAAGGAGCTCGACTGCACGTTCAAGACGGTCGGCGGAGACGTCGCCCTCTTCGACAAGGCGGGGCTCACCCGCTCGGACGTTCAGACGTCGGCGACGATCGTCAACCGCTGCAACGTCAAGCAGAAGCCTTACGACGACCAGCGCGTGCGGCAGGCCCTGGGGATGGCGGTCGACAACGCGACGGTGCTGAAGCTCGGCTTCGACAACCGCGGCACGATCGGCGAGAACCATCACGTCGCGCCGATCCATCCGGAATATTACGAGCTGCCGAAGAAGAGCCGCGACATCGAAGGGGCCAAGAAGCTCATGGCCGAGGCCGGCCAGATGGACCACGAGCACGACATCATCACCAGCGACGAGGAATGGTACAAGAACACCGGCGACGCCATCGCGGCGCAATTGCGCGAAGCGGGCTTCAAGGTGAAGCGGACGATCCTTCCGGGCGCGACCTTCTGGAACGACTGGACCAAATATCCCTTCTCGCTCACCGACTGGAACATGCGCCCGCTCGGCGTGCAGGTTCTCGCGCTCGCCTACCGGACCGGCGAAGCCTGGAACGAGACCGCCTACTCGAACCCGGACTTCGACGCCAAGCTCGAGAAGGCGCTCGCCGTGCCGGATCCGAAGGACCGCAAGGCGCACATGAAGGAGCTCGAGCAGATCATCCAGGATTTGGGAATCATCATCCAGCCGTATTGGGTCACGCTCTCGAACCATCGGGTTCCCGCGGTCAAGAATTTCGGCATGCACCCGCTGTACGAAGTCTATTTCGAGGACACCTGGCTCGACGCGTGAAGCCGCGTCGAATGAGGATCGTCAACGGTCGGGCCGCCGAGGCCCGACCTCCTTCCGTCCAGCGGCCGGTCAGGCCATGCTGATCTTCCTCGCCCGGCGGCTCGGCGTCATGGCGCTGACGATGGTCTGCCTGACGTTGCTCGTCTTCTATCTCGTCAACCTCGAGCCGAACCTCAAGAAGCTCGCCATCAGCCAGACCGAGATGCACGCCTCCTCGGAAGAGCTCGAATCCTGGCTCGCGAAGAACGGCTATCGACGGCCATTTCTCGAGCGCTACGCGGCATGGCTCGGCGTCTGGCCGAAGGCGCCCGCCGTCGATCCCGCGACAGGCGCGCCATTGCCCCGCTTCTCCTGGTGCGAGGAACCGAAGACCTGGGCCTTTGCGGGGGTCATCGAAGGCGATTTCGGCTGCTCGACCAAGTTCAAGACCAAGGTTCTCGACAAGCTCCTGCCGGCCCTGAGGGCGACCGGAATCCTCATGTTCTGGGTCATGCTCGTCATGATTCCGGTTGCGCTCGTGATCGGCGTGGTGTCGGGCATGCGGGAGGGATCGCGCGCCGACCGCTCGCTGTCGATCCTGTCGATCGCGACCACCTCGACGCCGGAATACGTGTCCGGTGTCGTGCTCAGCATCATTTTCGCGACCTGGCTCGGCTGGCTGAACGGCTCGGCGGCGGCGGCGACCGAGGGGCGCATGAGCTTCTACAATTTCGCCCTGCCTGTCGCGACAGTCGCAATCTACGGCATGGGCTACGTCGCGCGCATGACCCGCGCCTCGATGATCGAAGTGATGAACGCGCAATATATCCGCACCGCCCGCCTGAAGGGCCTCAGCTTCGGCGCGGTCGTCATGAAGCACGCGCTGAGGAACGCCCTCATCGCCCCCTTCACCGTGATCATGCTGCTCTTCCCTTGGCTTCTCACCGGGGTCGTCATCGTCGAGGTCATGTTCCGCTATCAGGGTTTCGGCCAGGCGCTGGTCGACGCGGCCGGCAACAACGACATCGACCTCCTGCTCGCCTGCTCGATCGTCTCGGTGGCGCTGGTGCTCATGACCCAGCTCATTTCCGACGTTGGCTACGCATGGCTCAATCCGCGCATCCGCGTGCACTGATGCGAAGACGAAGCAGCGTGACAGGTTGCGCCTCCGGGCCCTCACCCTGGCCGCCTGCGGCGGCCTGTCCCTCTCCCTGGGGGAGAGGGATCCCTTCCCCCTCAGGGGGAAGGTGTCGCCGAAGGCGACGGATGAGGGCCTGCGCGCTCATCCGCTTCGCGCCCTCTCGCGCCAGGGGCGGCCGATGCAGTTCCTGAGCCCCGCAGCGATCGTCTTCGGCTGCATCGCCCGCCTGTGGCCGGTCTGGCTCAGCCTCGCGATCGTGCTTGGTCTCAGCGTCGCCTACCGCAGGAGGCTTGGGCTCTACGGCCAGGTGGTGAAGAGCGGGGTCGGCCTCACCGGGCTTTTCCTCGTGCTCTTCTGGCTCTTCGCGGCCTTGTTCGCCAACGTCGTCGTGCCGTTCGACCCGTTGGCGCAAATCCCCGAAATGAAAGACGCGCTGCCCGGCGCAATCGACCCGACGTCCGGGATGGCCTATCTCTTCGGCGGCGACAAGCTGTCGCGCGACGTCTTCTCGCGGGTCATTGCGGGCGCGCGCATCGTTCTCGTCATCGCCCCGCTCGCGACCCTGCTCGCGCTGTCAGTCGGCGTCTCGCTCGGACTCCCGGCCGGCTATTTCGGCCGGCGGATCGACGCCGTGCTGTCGTTCCTCGCCAACCTCGTGCTGGCCTTCCCGATCATCCTGCTTTTCTATCTCCTCGTGTCGCCAGGGATCCTGGAGACCCCGATCCCCTACACGCTGGCTGGCGTCTTCTTCGCCGTGCCGATCGTTCTCTTCACGCTCCTGTTCGTGTCGGGTTATTCCGCCCAGCCGAGGCAGCTCGCGGCGCGGCTTGCTGTGACTTTTCTCGTCGGCGGCTGGCTCTTCGCAGCCTTCGTCTTCAACGCCGATCCGTTCCGGCTTCTCAACGTCAGCCCGAGCACGCTCAACATCTTCATCGCCGTTGCGCTTGCCTCCGGCCCCGGCATCTTCCGCATCGTGCGCAGCCTGACGATGGACATCAAGACCCGCGAATACGTGCTCGCCGCGCAGACCCGCGGCGAGAGGCCGTGGTACATCATGCTGTGGGAGATCCTGCCGAACGCGCGCGGGCCGCTCATCGTCGATTCCTGCCTGCGCATCGGCTACACCACGATCCTTCTCGGAGCGCTCGGCTATTTCGGGCTCGGCATGCCGCCCGAGAGTCCCGACTGGGGCACAATGATCAAGGAGTCGAGCCGCTACATGCGGATTTTCGTCCATCCCGCGCTGCCGCCGGCGCTGGCGATGATGTCGTTCGTGCTCGGCCTGAACCTGCTCGCCGACGCCATTCGTGAGGAGTTGATGCGCGATTGAGCGGCCCTGTCTCAACGGTCCATAGATCTTGCGACGCGACGGCGCGCGCCGCCTGCCGCGCTTTGCGGCGTGTCGGAACAAGGTCCAAAGGGAACGACGATGGCCGACCCCGTTCTTGACATCGAAAATCTCGGCATCTCGTTCTTCACCCGCTCGGGCGAAATCCCGGCCGTCATGGACTTCTCCTGCAAGGTCATGCCGGGCGAGGCGATGGGGCTTGTCGGCGAGTTTGGCTGCGGCAAATCGACGGTCGCGCTCGCGGTGATGCGCGACCTGCCGGGCGTCGGAAAGATCACCGGCGGCTCGATCCGCTTCGAGGGCCGCGACATGGCCACGCTCAGCGGCGCGGAATTGCGCGCCATCCGCGGCTCGAGCATCGCCATGGTCTACCAGGAGCCGATGGCCTCCCTTAATCCGACCATGCAGATCGGCCGGCAGTTGATGGAGGTGCCGCTCATCCACGATCGCGTCACGAAGGAAGAGGCTCACGCCCGCGCGCTCGAGATGATCAAGGCCGTGCGCCTGCCCGACCCGGAGAGGGTCATCGGCGCCTATCCGCATCAGCTGTCGGGCGGCCAGCAGCAGCGGGTCGTGATCGCGATGGCGCTGCTCTCGAACCCGCGCCTACTGATCCTCGACGAGCCGACGACCGCCCTCGACGTCACCGTGGAAGCCGGCATCGTCGCGCTGGTCAAGGACCTGACCGCGCGCACCGGCGCTTCCTCGCTGTTCATCTCCCACAATCTCGGCCTCATTCTCGAGACCTGCGACTCGGTGACCGTGATGTATTCCGGCGAGGCGGTCGAAACGGGCCGGGTGCGCGACGTCTTCGGCGCGGTGCGTCACCCCTACACGCGCGGCCTCTTCGCCTCGATGGCGATGCCGGGCACCAACAAGAACGACAATCCGCTGATTCCGATCCCCGGGCAGCTCCCCTTGCCGCACGAGCGGCCGAGCGGCTGCAATTTCGGGCCGCGCTGCACGCATTTCGTCGCCGGCGAATGCGACCGCGCCGACGTTCCGATGCGGGACGTTCCGGGTCATCCGGGGCACCAGAGCCGCTGTCTCAGACTGGAGGAAATCGACTGGGCCGCTCGGCCGCGCAAAGGGGACGCGCTCGCCCCCGCAACGATCGGCGGCGACGTTCTCGAAGTCGACCGCCTGAAGAAGCACTACAAGGTCGGCGCGGGCGCCTTGTTCGGCAAGGGCGAGGCGCGCACGGTCAAGGCGGTCGAGGACATCTCGTTCGCCGCCCGCGAGGCCGAGGTTCTGGCGATCGTCGGCGAATCCGGTTGCGGCAAGTCGACTCTCGCCAAAGTGCTTCTCGGACTCGAAATGGCGAGCGAGGGGCTCGTCGTGTTCGGCCATGAGGCGATCCAGAACAGGCCGGTCGAGCGCCGGCCGACCGACACGATCGCCTCGATCCAGATGATCTTCCAGAATCCGTTCGACACGCTGAACCCGAGCTATTCGGTCGGCTCGCAGATCTTGCGCACCCTCGAACGGTTCCGGATCGGCAAGACCATGGCCGAGAGGCGCGAGACCATGCTTCGCCTGCTCGATCTCGTGAAGCTGCCGCGCGCCTTCGCGCATCGCAGTCCACGGCAGCTTTCCGGCGGCCAGAAGCAGCGCATCGGCGTCGCGCGCGCCTTCGCCGGGCGGCCGCGCGTCATCATCGCCGACGAGCCGATGTCGGCGCTCGACGTCTCGGTGCAGGCGGCGATCAGCGAACTCTTGCTGAACCTGCAGCGCGAATCGAAGACGACGATGGTGTTCATCAGCCACGACCTCTCCGTCGTGCGCTACCTCGCCGACCGGGTCGTGGTGATGTATCTCGGCCACATCGTCGAGATGGGCTTAACTGCGCAGATCTTCTCGCCGCCCTTCCATCCCTATACCGAAGCGCTTCTGTCCGCGATCCCGATCGCCGATCCGACGGTGAAGAAGCGCCACGTCGTGCTCGAGGGCGAGATCCCCTCCGCCCTCTCGCCGCCGAAAGGCTGCCCGTTCCACACGCGCTGCGGACATAAAGGCGCGGTCGCCGGGAACCTCTGCGAGCGCGAGA
The DNA here is from genome assembly GCA_963829505.1 of uncultured Alphaproteobacteria bacterium. Taxonomy (GTDB): domain Bacteria; phylum Pseudomonadota; class Alphaproteobacteria; order Rhizobiales; family Beijerinckiaceae; genus Roseiarcus. The sequence goes on along the minus strand of CAWHIL010000001.1, from coordinate 1,547,389 downwards.
CGCCGCCGCTGCGCAGCGTCGCCGACGGCCACACGATCAAGTGCCATCTCGAGGCCACGGCGCTTGAGCGCATGGAGCCGATCTTTTCCTGAGCAGGAACGAGCAGAATGGCAAAGCATCGGATCGTCGGCGTCAGTTTCGAGCACATGCACATGGGCGATCTTCTGCGCGAGGCGCACGATCATCCCAACGCCGAGATCGTCGGCGTCTGCGACCCAGATCTCGCGCGGATGGCGGACGCGATCCGCAACTTTGCCATTCCGGAGGCCAATGTCTTCACAAGCCTCGAGCGGTGCATCAGGGAGGCGAAGCCGGACCTCGCAATTCTCTGTCCCGCGACGGCGCGGCACGCCGAGTGCGTCGAGGCGGTCGCGTCGCTCGGCGTCAACATTTTGCTCGAGAAGCCCTTCGCGGCCTCGCTCGCGGACGCCGACCGCATGCTCGACGCAGTCGCCAGGGCCGGCGTGCGGCTTGCGGTCAACTGGCCGCTGCGCTGGTATCCGCCGCACGTTACCGCCAAGCGGATGATCGCCGAGGGCGTCGTCGGCGACGTCGTCGAGGTGCATTTCTACGACGGCAACCGCGGACCGCTGTACCACCGGGCCGACAAGGTCGAGGTTTCCGAAGACGAAGTGCGCCGCGACAAGCCGACGTCGTGGTGGTACGCGAAAGCCGCCGGCGGCGGCAGCCTGCTCGACTACCTCGGCTATGGCGCGACGCTCGGCACATGGTTCATGGACGGCGAAGCGCCGATCGAAGTCACCGCTATCGTCGATCAGCCGCAGGGGCTCGAGGTCGACGAGCATTCGATCACCATCTGCCGCTACCGGCACGGCCTCTCGAAGTTCGAGACCCGGTGGGGGACGTTCACCGATCCGTGGACCACGCAGCCGCAGCCGAAGTGCGGGTTCGTCATCGTCGGGACGGCGGGGACGATTTCGAGCTACGACTACGACCAGGAGGTCGCGGTGCAGACCCGGTCGCGCCGGGAGATCCGCAACGTTCCGGTCGATCGGCTCGCGGCGCCGTTCCGCGCGCCGGTCGAGTATGTGCTTCACTGCCTGGAGACGGGCGCAGCCTTCGAAGGCCCGCTCGACCCGGCCATTTGCCGCACCGGCCAGCGGATCGTCGACACCGCGGCGCTCTCGGCCAGGGAACGGCGCACGCTGCCGCTCCTGCCATGACGGCGCCGGATGACGGTCAGTCGCCTTCGGCGGACGACTATGCGCTGAAGACGAAAGCGATTCCGGACACGCATGCGCCGGATCTGCCCTATCGCCCGCCGATGCCGAAGGACCGGTCGATCGGCATTGCGCTCATCGGCGCGGGCGGCATCAGCGCCGCGCATCTCGACGCCTATCGCGCGCACGGACTGAATGTGGTCGCAATCTTGTCGCGCGACCTCGAACGCGCCCGCGCGCGGCGCGACGCTTTTTTCCCCGAGGCCCGGATCACGAGCGACTTTGAGTCCGTTCTCGCCGATCCCCGGATCGCGGTCCTCGACATCACCACCCATCCCGGCGTGCGCGTCGACCTGATGCGGCGCGCCATCGCCGCCGGCAAGCACGTCCTGTCGCAGAAGCCCTTCGTCGAGGATCTCACGACGGGCGCCATGCTCGTCGAGGAGGCGAAAGAGCGCGGCGTCAAGCTCGCCGTCAACCAGAACGGCCGCTGGGCGCCGCACCTCGCCTATATGCGTGAGGCGGTCGCCGCCGGCCTCGTCGGCCAGGTCATCGGCGCGCATGTCGCAATCCGCTGGAATCACGCCTGGATCGCCGGCACGCCCTTCGAGGCGGTCGACGATCTGATCCTGTGGGATTTCGGCGTTCATTGGTTCGATTTTCTGGCGAGCGTGCTTGGCGAGCGCCCCTTCGAACTCCGGGCGACCGTCGCGCGCGCGGCCTCGCAGACCGTGCGCCCGCCGCTGCTCGCCGAGGCGCTCGTCGCTTTCGACGGCGGTCAGGCGTCCCTTGTGTTCGACGGCGCGACCCTCTACGGCGCGCGCGACACGACCGCGATCGTGGGCACGCTCGGCGCCCTCTCGAGCAGCGGCCCGGACCTCGGCGTGCAGTCGGTCGAACTCTTCACTGGCGCCGGCCGCGCTCGACCCGATCTCGCGGGAACGTGGTTCAACGACGGCTTTGCGGGGACGATGGGCGAGCTTCTGTGCGCCATCGAGGACGGGCGCGAGCCCCTGAATTCGGGGCGCGGCAATCTCCTTTCGCTCGCGCTTTGCATGGCGGCGGTGAAGGCGAGCCGAACCGGCGAGACGGTCTCCGTCCGACCCGGCGATCTGGTCTGACGACAGGCGCACAAAGGGTCAGCGGTGGGCGGGCTCGACGGAGCGAAGCTGGTCGATGCGCAGGACGAGCGCCATCGCGACGGCGAGCGCCGCGGAAAGGCACTTGAAGCCGGAAAAGTCGTCCTCGACCACCTCCACATAGGCCTTCGAGATCGGCGCCAGCGGACTGAAGGCGCTGTCGGTGATCGACACCACCGGCACGCCGCGCTGGGCGGCCGACGCCGCAAGCTCGGGCGTATTCGAGTTGTAGGGCGTGAAGCTGATCGCGAGCACGGCGTCCGACGTCGCCGCGGATCGCAGCGTCTCGAACGACGTCGATCCGACGTTGTCGAGCGCAAAGTTGCGGATCCCGAGATTGGCGAGCGCGAGCGATATGTAGGAGGCGAGCGAAAACGCGCGCTTCGCCCCCAGCAGATAGATGATCTCGGCGCCGGCGAGCGTCTTCGCCATCTCCTCGAAATGCTCGACGTCGAGCCGCTCACGAATGCGCTCGAGCGAAGCCGCGGACGAGGCGATGAAGCCGGTGAGAAGGCGGGCGGATTCGCCGCGCCACCCGGGCGACGACCCGTCCCGGTCGTGCGGCTGGCCCGCGAGATGCGACTTGAAGACGTCCTGCAGATCGGAGAAGCCGGTATAGCCGAGCGCCTGCGCGAACCGCACCAGCGTCGACGGCTGGACGCCGGCCTGCTTGGCGACGCTCGTCACCGTCCCAAGCGCGACGGACGTCGGATGCTGCCAGCAATGATTGGCCGCCTGGCGCAGCTTCTTCGGCAGCCGCGCCGTGCCGGAGGACAAGACCGCGCGCAGTTCCTGGTAGCTTCGCGGCGGCGAATAGCCGAGCGCCGCGGCAGCGTCGACGTGCGCCGGCATCTCGATGTCACGGGCGCCGTCGCCTGCGCTAGTCATCGGCGAGACATCCCCTGAGGTAGGCGTATGGGTCGCCGGCGAGAAGGCCGCGCAAATCGGCGGCGACCGTCTCGGTCGTCTCCGGCCGGGCGAGGTCCCCGCCGAAGATCGCGCGCACCCCGAGCGCAGCTGCGGCGATCGCGCGGAAGTCTCCCGCCTTGTCGGCGATCGCGACAATTGCGCGGGCGAAGGGATCGGACGGCGCCCAGCGCGCGCCGAAGCGACTCGACCCGCTGCAGACATAGGCGATCCAGCTCGCGGCCGAGAGGGTGAGGAGCCGCGCCGGCCGGCCCTCGGCCAATCGCTCTCTCAGCGGATCGAGGATCCGCTGGGCGATCTTCTGCGAACCGTCGGTCGCGATCTGGTGGCAGCGATGCCGGATCGCCGGGTTGCGGACCCGCGCGATCGACGTATCGATGTAGCCCGCGACCTCCATCCCCGTGACTCTGGGAAGCGTCGCGGCGGTCTCGCGTTCGAGCATGCGGCGCGCGAGCGCGCCGAGAACCGGGTCTGAGGCCGCCTCGAAGCTGAACGCGCGCCCGACCAGCGCGCCCTGGTGCGAGAGGGTCGACTGCGCGGCGTTGAGGACGCGCATCTTGATCGTTTCGTAGGGCTTGGCGTCGGCGACGAACTGAGCGCCGGCGAGATCAAGGGGCGGGCGCTCGCCGGCGAAACGATCCTCGATCACCCATTGCCGGAACGGCTCGCCGAACACCGCGGCCTCGTCCCGCGCCCCGAGCGCAGTCGAGACCCAATCGACGTCGTCCGGCGTTGTCGCCGGGACGATCCGGTCGACCATGGTCGCAGGGAACGCGGCTTCCCGCTCGATCCAGCGGGCGAGTTTCACCGAACTGCGCTCGGCGAAGTCCATTAGCGCGCCGCGTAGCCGCTCGCCGTTCGAGGGAATGTTGTCGCAGGAGACGAGCGTCGGTCCCCTCACGCCGTCTTGCATCCGCCGCTCGAGCGCGCGGGCGAGGAGGCCGAGAAGCGTTCGCGGCGGCGCCGCTCCCTCGAGATCGGCCCTGAGCGCCGGGTTCTCGACATCGAGCGCGCCGGTGGCGGGGATGACGCAATAGCCTTTTTCCGTCACCGTCATCGTGACGACCTTGATATCGGGCGAGGCGAGCGCGCTGACCGCCGTTTCCGCGCTCGCCGTATCTGCGGCGTCGATGACCCGCTTGATCGCGCCGACGATCCGGGTTTCGCGACGGTCCCCTTGCGACAGCGTTCGCGAGTAGAGACCGTCCTGCGGCGTGAGCAGCGCGTCGAGCCTCGGGGGCGCGACGTTGACGCCGACGATGCCCCAGTCGCCGAACTTCGCCTCCAGCATGTCGTCGCAAAATTCCGCCTGATGGCACCGATGAAAGGCGCCGACGCCGACATGCGCCCATCCCACCCGGAGCGCGCTCCGATCGTATCGGGGCCCCCTGATCGTCCCGGAAAGCTTGGCGAGATGGCTTGGCGCGAGGCGATCCATGACGATTACCCCCAGGCGCCGATGACGAACTGTTCCTGATCGATGACTGCGCCCGTCATGACGCCGGATTCGTCGGAGAGGAGAAAGAGCGCGAGCCTTGCGACCTCGTCCGCCGCGAGCAGCCGGCCGAACGGCTGCACGGCCGCCGCTTCCGCGATCCACGTCTCGCCCTTGCCCAGAACGTCGGCCTGCATCGCCCGTTCCGCCGGGGTGTCGACCCAGCCGACGTTGATGGCGTTGACGCGAATGCGGTCGTGTGCGTGCGCATGCGCGGCGTTGCGCGTCAGCGCCGCCAACGCCGCCTTGGTCGAACCGTACACCGCCATCGACGGCATGCCGCCGTGCGCGTGCATGGAGAGGATATTGACGATCGTCCCCGGCGCCCGCCGGTCGCGGAGATGGCGCACGAGGCGTTGCATGAGAAAGAAAGGCGCGCGCGCGTTGACCGCGTAGAGGCGCTCCCAGAGCGCGAGGTCGGCGGAGGCGACGGCGCCGCGGTCGGTCAGTCCCGCCGCATTGACCAGCGCGTCCACGGTTCCGAACCGCTCGAGCGCAGCCTCGAAGACGCGATCGGGCGCGGAAGGCTCGGCAAGGTCGGCGGCGACGAAGGCGGCCTTCGCGCCCTCGCGTTCGAGCGCTGCGGCCGCCGCCCTCCCCTTCTCGGCGTCGCGCCCAACCAGCAGCAAGCCCGCCGCCCCGTCGCGGGCCGCCGCGCGCGCGATGGCGAAGCCGATGCCCTGGGCGCCCCCGGTGACGACGACGGTCCGCCCCTGCAAGCCGCTTCCTCCGTTTTTGCTATTCTGTCGCCAGTTTTGGATGTTCCTGTTCAGATGTCAAATTCTGGAATTCTTTGTCCATTCCTCGCGACATCGGCGCTGGTTCTGTCGTGCCGCCGAAACGCGCGCGCCCGATTGAAAGAGGGGAGACGCCGGGGACAACCCGGCGCGCGAGCGGAATTGACAAATGAAAAATCTTGGCCAAAATCGCCGAAATAAAAATTCTTGGCGCCAGGCGAACGTCGGCGAGCACAGGGAGGAGCGGAGTTTGCGCACGATCAAAGGGCCGGGCCTTTTTCTGGCGCAATTCGCCCGCGATACGCCGCCGCACAATACCTTGCCGGGCATCGCCCGATGGGCGAAGGATCTCGGCTACAAGGCCATCCAGATCCCGACCTGGGACAAACGGTTCTTCGACCTCGAAAAGGCCCATGAGAGCGAGGCCTATTGCGACGAGATCAAGGGCCAGCTCGCCGACATCGGGATCGCGATCAGCGAGTTCTCGACCCATTTCCAGGGCCAGATGGTGTCCGTCCACCCGGCCTACGACGTTCTGTTCGACGGGCAATGTCCTGAGCCGGTCCGCGGCGATCCCGAGAAGCGGCGCCTCTGGGCGGCAGACCAGGTGGTGAAGGCGGCGCGCGTCTCGCGCCGCTTCGGGCTGACCGAGCACGTCAGCTTCACGGGCTCGCTCGCCTGGCCCTACGTCTACCCCTACCCCCAGCGCCCGGCCGGACTGATCGAGGAGTGCTTCGCCGAGCAGGGCCGCCGCTGGCGCCCGATCCTCGACGAATTCGACGCCAACGGCGTCGATCTCTGCTTCGAAATCCATCCGACCGAGGACGTCTTCGACGGCGACACCTTCGACATGTTCCTCGACGCGGTCGGCGGCCACAAGCGCTGCAACATCAACTACGACGCCAGCCACTTCATCAAGCAGTGCCTCGACTATCTCGGCTTCATCGACGCCTACCACGACCGCATCAAGATGTTCCACGTCAAGGACGCCGAGTTCAATCCGACCGCGAAGAAGGGCGTCTACGGCGGCTATCAGGGGTGGCTCGACCGCGCCGGCCGCGACCGGTCGCTGGGCGACGGGCAGGTCAACTTCAAGGCGATCTTCGCCAAGCTCACAGGCTACGATTTCGCCGGCTGGGCGGTCTACGAATGGGAGGACTGCATCCAGCACCCGGAGGTCGCGGCGCGCAACGGCGCAAAATTCATCGCCGACCACATCATCGAGGTGACCGACTACGTCTTCGACGATTTCGCCAGGACCGGCGCCGACCGCGCCGCCAATCTCAAGCTTCTCGGCGTGAAGGCGTAAGCCTCGATGGTTCATGCGACCGCCATCGAAGGTCTCGGTCGGCGCGTCCGGGTCGGGATGGTGGGGGGCGGGCGGAACGCGTTCATCGGCGCCGTCCATCGCATGGCGATGCGGCTCGACGACCTCGTCGAACTGACCGCCGGCGCGCTCTCGTCGGACGCCGACAACGCCCGCGCCTCCGCTGCCGATCTGGGGCTTCCCGCCGACCGCGCCTATGGGGACTACCGCGAGATGGCGGCGAAGGAGGCGGCGCGTCCCGACGGGATCGAGGCGGTCGTGATCGTCACGCCGAACCACCTGCACTATCCGGTCGCCAAGGCCTTCCTCGCAGCCGGCGTCGACGTCATCTGCGACAAGCCGCTGTCGGCGACGCTCGCCGAGGCGAAGGAGCTCGTGGGACTGGCCGCAAGCAGCGGCCTCGTCTTCGCCGTGACGCTCAACAACACCGGCTATCCGATGGTGCGGCAGGCGCGCGAAATGGTCGCCGCCGGGGACCTCGGCGATCTTCGCCTCGTTCATGCGAGCTATATCCAGGACTGGCTGACCAACCCGATCGACGCCGCCGGCCACAAGCAGGCCGAATGGCGCACCGACCCCGGGCGCGCCGGGTCTTCGGCCGTTCTCGCCGACATCGGAGTCCATGCGCACAATCTTGCGCTTTTCGTCACGAGGCTGACGATCGACGAAGTGTCGGCGGACCTGACGACCTTCGTGCCCGGTCGGCGCCTCGACGACAACGCCCATGTGCTCTTGCGGTTTCGCGGCGGCGCCCGCGGGGTGCTGACGGCGAGCCAGGTCGCCGTCGGCAACCTCAACAATCTGAGCCTCAAAGTCTACGGAACGCGCGCCGGCCTCGAATGGAGCGGCGAGGCCCCCGAGATCCTGAGGTTCACGCCCTATGGCGAGCCGACCCGCATCTTCCAGCGCGGCGGGCCCGGCGCGAGCGCGCTCGCCATCGACGGGTCGCGCATGCCGGCGGGCCACCCGGAGGGCTATATCGAAGGCTTCGCCAACATCTATCGGGGCGCCGCCGAACTCGTGGCCGCCCGGCGCGCGAAGCGCCAGCCGAGCGCGATTGCGCGGCTCACGCCAACGGTCGAAGATGGCGCTCTTGGCGTCGCCTTCGTCGAAGCTGCGGTTGTCTCGAACCGCAACAATGGCGCATGGACGGCGCCAGAGATAAAATCCGTTCGTGGGACATGAACGAACTTTGACAGGGAGGAAACAATGAAGATTGGTGTCACTTTCGCCGGCGCGTCGTTGCTCGCGCTGGCCTCCGCGGCGGGGTCCGCTCAGGCTGCCGACAAATATGTCGTCGGCGTATCCAACACGCTGATCGGCAACGGCTGGCGCGAGGAGATGATCTGCTCGATCAAGGCGCAGGCCGAGGCCTCGGGCAAGGTGTCGAAGGTCATCGTCGCCAACCGCAACGGCGGCCCGTCGGAGCAGATCGCCGACATCCGCAACCTCATCTCGGCCGGGGCCAACATCATCATCATCAACCCGTCCGATCGCGACGCGTTGAACCCGGTCATCAAGCAGGCGGCCGACAAGGGAATTGTCGTGGTGGCCGTCGACCAGGCGGTGTCGGCTCCCGAGGCCTACGTCCTCACCAACGATCAGAAGGAATACGGCAAGCTCGGCGCGAAGTGGCTGTTCGACAAGCTCGGCGGCAAGGGCGCCGTGGTCGAAATGCGCGGCATCGACGGCGTTCCCGCCGACGCCGACCGGCACGAGGGCTTCACAGAGGTCGCCAAGATGTATCCTGACGTCAAGGTGACGTCGGTCTTCACCGGCTGGGCGCAGAACAAGACGGCGGAGGCGACGAAGGAGCTTCTCGCTTCCGGCAAGCCGATCGACGGCGTCTGGACCTCGGGCATCGACAAGGCGGTCGTCGACGCCTACGAAACCGCAGGCAAGTCGTTCGTTCCAGTCGTCGGCGCGGACAACAGCGGCTTCATCGGCCAGTTGATCGAGAAAAAGGACAAGGGGCTAACCGGCGCCGCGGTCTCGAACCCGCCGGCCGTCGGGGCGGCCGGGCTCGGCCTCGCCCTCCAGGTTCTCGACAAGAAGGACGTGCCGCACGTCGTCAAGATCACGCCGACCGTGTGGGACAACGCGACCGGTCTCGATGCGCTCAAGAAGGCGTCAAATTCGAAGCTTGATCCCTATTACAGCGTGGCGATCGACATCGCGCCGTACACGTCCTTCACCATGGACCAACTGCTCGCCTGCAAAGGCCCCTGAGCCGGGCTCTTGAGACGGCCGAACCTGAAGCCGGCGGCGCTGCCGCCGGCCCTTTTTTGGATCGAGCGATGACGGAGGCTTCGCCGCCGCTCCTGAGGCTTCGCGGCGTCGCAAAGACGTTCGGGGCGGTGAAGGCGTTGCGCTCCGCCGACCTCGAGGTTTCGCCGGGCGAAGTTCACGCGCTCATGGGCGCCAACGGCGCCGGCAAGAGCACCCTCATCAAGATCATCACCGGCGTCTTTCCCGCCGACGGCGGCGCGATGGAGGTCGCCGGCCGCCCTGCTTCGTTTCGTTCGCCAGCCGAGGCGCGCAAGGCCGGCATCGTCTCGGTCTATCAGGATCCGGCGATCGTTCCCGACCTTACGGTCGCCCAGAACATGCGGCTTGCCCGTGTGCCGCTCGAAGCGGTCAAGGCCGCCATGCGCGACCTTGGCATCGAGCAGGTGGACCTTTCCGCGCCGGCGCGGCGGGTCGACTTCACGCTCCTGCGCCTCGTCGATCTCGCCCGCGCGCTGGCCTCGAACCCAAAGGTGCTGATGCTCGACGAGATCACCGCGGCGTTGCCGGCGGATCTCTCCGAACGGGTCTTTTCGGTGGTCAGGTCGTTCCGCGAGAAGGGCGCCAGCGTCATCTTCATCTCGCACCGCATGGCCGAGGTCGTTTCGCTCTGCGACCGCGCGACGGTGTTGCGCGACGGCGTGACCGTCGGCGTCACCCCGACGCATGGGGCGGAGGAAACGATCGTCAAGATGATGCTGGGATCGGAGGTGGCCCGGGCGATCACGGCCTCGCGTGCGCTCCGGCCGGCGGTTGCGACAGGTTCGCCGGCCGCTCTTGAGGTCCGCAACCTGACCTATCGTCGCGCGCTTGGCGACGTCTCCTTTCGCGTCGAACGCGGCGAGGTGCTCGGCGTCGCCGCGCTCGAGGGACAGGGACAGGAGGAGCTCTTTGATTGCGTGGCGGGCGTCCGGCGTCCCGACTCGGGCGAGATCCTCGCCGAAGGCCGGCCCTTGAGCCTCCGCCATCCGGCCGACGCCATCCGCGCAGGCCTCGTGCTCGTGCCCGCGAACCGGCTGATCTCGCTCCTGCCCCAGCGGCCGGTTTCCGAAAACATCGCGCTTCCCGATTTTGGGCCGGTCAGCGCCTGGGGCCCTATTTCCTTGCGCAAAGAGAAGGAGCGCGTCGGGCGCGCCGTCGAGAAGCTGCAGATCGACACGCGCGCAGGCGCCGAGGTCCGCCGTCTCAGCGGCGGCAACATGCAGAAGGTCGTGATCGCCCGCTGGATCGCGGCAGGATTCAAGACGCTCCTCTGCTTCGACCCGACCCGCGGCATCGACATCGGAACCAAGCGGCAGATCTACGCCCTCTTGCGCGAGGTCGCGGCGGAGGGGGCCTCGGTGCTTCTCTTCACTTCGGAACTGCCCGAGATCCGGCTCGCCTGCGACCGGGCGATCGTGCTGTTCGGCGGCAGGCTTTCGGGCGAGATGCCGGCCGAGGAGGCGGATGAGGCGAGGCTCATGCGGGCCGCTCACGGGCTCGTCCCGGCCGAGCCGGCGGGGTTGAGCGCATGAGCGCGGCGGCTGCCCAAATCCCCGCCGCGAAGAGCTCCCAATGGGTGGGCAAGGCGGCGCGGGCGCTCGGCATGCCGGCGCTTCTCGCGGCGGCGCTCGCCGCCACGCGCGCCTTCCACCCGGATTTCGGCGCCTTCGAGATCCAGACGCTGGCGCTCGGCGCGCTGCCGCTTGCGCTCGCCGCCGCCGCCCAGGCGATCGTCGTCATCAGCGGCGGCATCGACCTCTCGATCGGGTCGATGATCGCGGTCACGAACGTGCTTTCGGCGAGCCTCATGGTTCACGCGCCCTTCGCGCAGTCGCTCGCGCTCTCGCTCCTCGTGCTGGCGGCGGGCGCGGGACTCGGCCTCCTGAACGGGCTCATCGTCGCGGTATCGCGCATTCCCGACGTCGTGGCGACGCTGACGATGGGCTTCGTCTGGGGAGGCGTCGCGCTCCTCATCCTCGAGCGCCCGGGCGGCGGCGCCCCAGCGGCCTATCTGAACATCGCCGCAGGCAGCGACTTCGGACCCTGGCTGCCGAACGCGCTGGTCGTGATGGTTCTTTCGGTCGCGGCGCTCTGGGCGCCGATCCGCATGAGCCGCATCGGCCTTCTCATCTACGCCGCGGGCAGCGACCCGGTCGCGGCGTTTCGCAGCGGCGTGAATGTGCGCTTCGCCCGCACGTTGGCCTACATGTTCAGCGGACTTGCTTCGGCCATCGGCGGCATGGCGCTGACGATGACGACGGGGATTGGCGCTCCGCTGGCGGGCGCCTATTACACGCTGAGCAGCGTCGCGGCGATCGTCATCGGCGGCGTCAGCCTCGTCGGCGGCAAGGGGGGCATGGTCGGGCCGATCGTGGCCGCGATCCTGCTGACGCTCGCGCCGATGGACCTCGTCTTTCTCGGCATCGATCCGAACTACGGGCAGGTCATCCAGGGGTCGCTGATCGTCCTCGTGGTCATGGCGGCGGGCTTTTTCTCGGCCCTCCAGGAACGCAAATGAGCCAGGCGCTCGACTTTCTGCGCCGACGAACGATCGTCGCCCTGATCCTTCTGCTCGCCCTCTTCGTGCTTGGCGTCGAGATCATCCGCCCGGGCACCGTGTCGCCGCTCTGGGCCTCGAACGTTCTCATGTTCGCGGCGCCGCTCGCGATCATGGGCGCCGGACAGACGATGGTCATGCTGACCGGCGGCATCGATCTCTCGGTCGCGAGCGTCGCCACCGGCGCCGCCTACCTTCTCGCCACCAACGCAACCGCGGGCGACGTCCCGGCGATCGCGGCGGCGCTGGCGCTTGGCCTGATCGTCGGCGTCGTCAACGGGCTCGGCGTGGCGTTGCTCGGCGTCCAGCCCCTCGTCATGACCCTCGGGACCGGCCTCATGACGAGCGGCGTGATGATCGTCTACAGCCAGAACAATCTGGCGAGCAGCCCGCACGTTCCCTCGATCATTCAGACGCTCGGCTCGGGCAAGGTGCTGGCGCTCGTGCCGGTGGATCTCTTCCTGTGGATCGCCATCAGCGCCGCGATCCTCTTCCTGCTCGGCCGCACCGGCCTCGGGCGTCTCGTCTATGCGGTCGGCGACAATCGCGAGGCCTGCCATCTCGCGGGCGTCCGGGTGTGGCGGGTCCTGTTCGCCGATTACCTGATCTGCGCCATCCTCGCTGCGATCGCCGGCCTCGTGCTGGTCGGGGGCACGAACGCAGCCGACCTCAGCCTCGCCGACAGTCTTCTCCTGCCGTCGGTCGCCTGCGTCGTCATCGGCGGGACGTCGATCTTCGGCGGGCGGGGCGGCTATGGCGGCACCATCGTCGGCGCGCTGATCCTCACCGTGCTGACGGGCCTCCTCACGCTCCTCGACGTGTCGGAACCCGTGAAGCAGATACTCTTCGGCGCTGTCATCCTGACGCTCGCGGCGGCCTACGCCCGGCTCACGGAATAAGCTTCGCGTCCGAACGGGCGTTTCGTCGAACAAAGCGCGGGATTTCAGAAGTGGCTGGTGGCGGACGCAGTCCTGCCAAACTGGTCTCCGGCCACCGAATTCCCTGCTAACAGGGAAAAGAACAGGGAAAGGGGCCGAATTTTAGGTCCTTTTTCCTGCTCCCTAGGCGACAAACGTCAGACAATTCAATCAATTACCCGTTTCATCACCGCACCAAATAACAGGGAAGAGAACAGGCCAATATCAGGGAAACTCGCAGCGCATATCAGGCAAAGATTTGTGCGAAACGCTCGCTTAGTTCCGCCAGAACCCTCGCGGCGGCCCGGCTGGCTGTCTGGAAGGCCGGTAGCTCGACCGCACCTCTTCAATCCAACATCGCGCCGGTCGCTATGGCTGACCCAATGCGCAGTCGTTCCGACATCGCGCGCCGTGCCCTAGCCTCGACAACTTGCCTGACCCTCCAGCATCGCATCGAGCGGCGGAATCGCCATTCGCGAGAAAGGCGCGATTTGGGCCACCAGGTGGGAGTTTAGGCGCGGAAGTCGGAGAGCGCTCTGCGGAAGAGTGAGTACGGCCTCTAATAGTGAGGGCAATCGTCCTCGCTGTTGGGCCGCAACCCGGAGAATAAGGACGTGAGCGTTTCCCCTAGCACATCGGTAGGCAGCCGCAAGTGCCCGCCTCGAGCAGGCGTAATCAAGCCGGGCTCCTCCGGCAACACGCCTGACCTTGGAGGCGTTCGACGAGACGTCTCCAAACACTCCGCCCTTGTCCGGGATGGGGTCTGACATGGCCGCCAAGGTCGGATATGGACGCCCTCCCAGCCACTCGCGTTGGCGCAAGGGTCAAAGTGGCAATCCTAAGGGCAGACCAAAAGGCTCAGCGAATTTTGCCGACGACCTGATAGCCGAACTATCGGAGATAGTTCAGGTCACCGAGCGAGGCAGAGTCAAGCGGATCACCAAGCGTCGAGCGCTGATCAAGGCCCTGACATCGAACAGCATGCGGGGCAACACCAGCGCGGCAAGCCTCCTCATCAGCTTGTGCGCCCGGGTGATCGAAAGCGACCATGCCAGCCAAGCGCAGGCCGAACTTAGCGCTAAGGATCGCAAGATTGTCGAGAACTACCTCGAGCGCGAGGTGCAGTCGCGGCTTGCCAAACAGAGAGACGGCCAATGATCGCCCTACCAGCGCTCGTCCAGGTCTGCCGCCAGGACTTCCGCGCGTTCGTGGAAAAAAGCTTCGAAATTCTCAATCCCGGAACTGCGTTTCTGGACACCTGGCATATCGGCGCGATCGCGCATGTCCTGGAGGAGATGCGGCTCGGCGCGAACAGGCGGCAAATCATAAACATGCCGCCGCGAACGCTTAAGTCGCAAATCACCTCCGTCTGCTGGCCGGCCTTCCTTCTCGGACACGACCCGGCAACCGAAATTATCGTCGTGTCCTATGCCGAGACACTGGCTGAACAGCTCTCGAGCGATACGCGGCGACTGATGCAATCCGACTTCTATGCGACACTCTTTCCTCAAACGCGTTTGGAACGGCAAAGCAGTCTGCATCTTTCGACGGATCAAAACGGGTGTCGCATCGGGACCACCGTCGGCGGGTCGGTCACTGGTCTCGGAGCCAACTGGATCATCATCGATGACCCGCACAATGCCTCGGAGGCTCAATCCGAGCCGGCGCGCAACAAGGTCAAGCACTTCTTCCAGCACACGCTGCTTTCCCGCCTTAACAACCCGGCAGACGGACGCTTCCTATTGGTGATGCAGCGCCTGCACGAGGCGGACCTTGCAGGTCATCTGCTCGGACAGGGCGTTTGGCGACATCTCAAGCTGCAGGCTCGCGCCACCGAGGACGCCCAGATCCCCGTTGGGCCCCGTCTCATCCATGATGTCCGCGACGGCGACCTCCTGCACCCGCAGCTTTTGCCTGCCCATTGGCTCGACGCGCAGAAGAACGCCATGGGCTCAGCCGCCTTCGAAGCCCAGTACCAGCAACAGCCTGCGCCCGCTGAAGGCAACATGATCAAGCGGGAATGGCTTCGCTACTGCGATGCGCCTCCGCGCGATAGCGGGCGCGTAACGCTCAGCTTCGACACAGCTACCAAGGACAACACCGAGAACGATTATTCAGTCTGCACCGTCTGGTTGGACGTGCAAGATCGTCACCATCTCATCAACGTCTGGCGAGACAAGGTCAACTTTCCGACGCTGCGCCGCAAAGTACTAGACTTGATCGATGTTTTTCGTCCGCACGCGGTTCTTATCGAAGATGCGGGTTCAGGCTCAGCTTTGATCCAAGAGCTTCATTCCCGAGGCGTTCCGGCGATAGCGCGCAAGGCGAAGGACCCGAAGGTCGTGCGCCTCAATTCGGCGTCCGCGTTTATCGAGAGCGCGCTCATGTGGTTGCCCAAGGAGGCGCCATGGCTTGATAACCTCGAGGCCGAACTCCTCGGGTTTCCGGGCGCCCGGTATGACGATCAGGTGGACAGTCTATCCCAGTACTTCAACTGGATTCGTGAGAGGCCAAAGGCGATTTTTGAATTCGAGTGGATGTGACTCCGACCAACCCCTCAAGTCGGCTTGCCTGCAACTTCGGCCTTAACCGCCCAAAACGACGAGGAAATCCATGCGTCAGTCTTCCCGCGAGTTCCTGCACGGCGATCCGCGGTCGCTGGCCGAGCAACTAAAGGCCAAGAGTCGTCGCCGGCGCAAAGGGATGGCTGAGATGGCCCCCGCGCATCCCCTGCGCAACGACGTCTTGCCGTCGCTGGAGGTCATCTACCTCGCGCTCGATCAGCTACCGCCCGCGAAGAGGAAGGTGCGCAAGATCGCTCCTGAGCACGTGCGCGAGGTCGCTGCCTCAATCAGCGCGCTCGGCTTCTGCGCACCGGTCCTCATCGGAAAGGACAATATGAGGCTCGATGGCGAGGTCCGGGTGGAGGCCGCGCGCCTCCTCGGCCTCGACTGCATCCCCTGCATCCGCGTGGATCATCTAAACGAAACCGAACAGCGGCTCCTGCGGCTTGCCGCCAACCGCCTGGCGGAGAAGGGCGAGTGGAACCTCGGGGAGCTCAAGATCGAGTTCGAGGAGCTGATCCTGGCGGACGCGCCGATCGAAATCTCGGGCTTTTCACCCGACGAAATCGATCAGATCGTCCTCGGCGAGGCCGCCGATGCGGTCGAGCAGGGTCCGCTTGCCCCAGAGGAGGGAGCGGCCGCGGTCGCTCGCCTTGGCGACATGTTTCGGCTCGGGCCGCACCTCGTTATCTGCGGCAGCGCAACCGATCCGAGCGTCATCGAACTCCTGATGGCTGGTTCTCTGTCCGCGCGCCTGGTTTTGACCGACGAGCCCTACAACGTGCCGATCGTTGGCAACGTTAGCGGCGGCAATCATCGCGAGTTCGCGATGGCTTCGGGTGAAATGACCGACGCCGAGTTCCTGTCCTTCAACGAGACCTGGATAGCGACGGTCCTGCCCTTTCTTTGCGAGGGCGGCGTGTTCGGCACCTTCATCGACTGGCGCGGCCACCCGATCGTGAACGCCGCAGCCGTCAAGCTCGGCATCACGCCGCTCAACCTCATCGTCTGGGCGAAGACCAACGCCGGCATGGGCAGCCTCTATCGCTCCCAGCATGAGCTCCTGCCCCTCTTCAAGAAAGGCTCGGTCCCGCACGTCAACAACATCGAGCTTGGCAAACGCGGCCGCTGGCGATCGAACGTCTGGACCTACCCAGGGGCTTCCTCGCTCGCCTCCGACGCTCGCCGCGGGCTTCAGGACCACCCGACGGTCAAGCCGACCGCCATGCTCGAAGATGCGCTCTTGGACCTCACCAACCGTGGTGACACCGTTGTCGACCCGTTCCTCGGGTCGGGCTCGACCCTCATCGCGGCTGAGAAGACCGGTCGTGTTTGCCGCGGCGTCGAACTAGATCCACTCTACGTCGACGTGATCGTCCGCCGCTTCGAGGCCGCCACTGGCACAGCCGCAACTCTGGTAGGGACCGGCGAGACGCACCAAACCTTGGCGGCCCGGCGACGGCGCGAGGCCGTCTTCGCTGAAGAGGGGGACCACTCGCCACGACAGACCCGACGTGGCACGGACCCGTCTACACTTTCGACTCACGACGCAACTTACCCTCTGCCGCCGAAAATGAGGTAGGGCCGCCGCTAGGCAGAAGGACGTCAAAGGCGCACCGGTACCAATGCGTGCCGCGCTGGCATTAGGCGACTTACCCGCCCGTGAGCCTGAAGGTGTGGACTGGGACAATCGCACTATCAGAAGTCTCGGCCGGCATCAGGTCGCTCCAACGATGAAGGTGACTGATGCGCCCGAGGGCGGCCGAGACGACGGCGTGGTCGAAACACACATTGCCGTCGCTCGCCTCTCGGCTTCGCGGGCCTCGGGTCGGCGTCGAACCCACGCGTCAACGCCACCTGGGGTCGAATCAAGTTCCGCAGAATGTCCGGAAGACCCGCTCACTCGATTGAGGCGGGTTGGCATATTCGGCGAATTCCGCGTGATCCTCATAAGGTCGCGATAGAACTGCCAGCAGGTCGGCGAACGGCAAAAAGTCTCCATCTTCGATGGCTGCGTCCAGCGCCTGCTCCACGCGATGATTGCGCGGGATAAAAGCTGGATTGACGGCTCTCATAGCGTTGGCGCGCGCAGCGGGTTCCCGCCCGTCAACGGCTAGGCGCGATCGCCACCTCACGGCCCACGTGTCGTAGGCGCCCGGGTTCGCGAACAAGAGCCGCGCCTCCGCGTCTGCCGACTCGTCCGCGGCCGAAGCGCAAAGGCGACGGAAGGTCAGCGAGAAGTCTGCCGCGTTCTCATGCATCGCCTGGAGCAGGTCGCGGACGAGGTCGAGGTCGCCGTCTGCATGACCAGAGAGTCCGACCTTTTCACGCATGCCGGCAAGCCAATGCTCATGATAGCGCGATGCAAACCCCGAGATCGCCTCGTTCGCAAGTTCGACTGCTCGCTCTGGGTTTGGGTCCACCAGCGGAAGCAGGGTCTCGGCGAACCGCGCGAGATTCCATTGCGCAATCTTCGGTTGATTGCCGTAGGCGTAGCGGCCGAATTCGTCGATCGCGCTGAAGGCCGTTGCAGGATCATATGCATCCATGAAGGCGCACGGTCCGAAATCGATTGTCTCTCCAGAAATCGCGGTATTGTCCGTGTTCATCACGCCATGGATGAAGCCGACATGCATCCAGCGTGCGATCAACTGGGCCTGGCGTTCCACGACGGACTGAAGCAGCGCCAAGCAGGGTTTCTCGGCGTCGCGGGCGCCGGGAAAATGGCGATCGATCACGTAGTCGGAAAGACGTCTTACCGCTTCCTGGTCGCCGCGTGTTGCAAAATACTCGAAGGTCCCGACCCGAATGTGGCTGGATGCGACGCGGGTCAGCACCGCCCCAGGCAACTGGCGATCGCGATAAACCGATTCGCCGGTCGAGACGGCTGCCAGCGCTCGTGTGGTCGGAATTCCGAGCGCATGCATCGCTTCGCTGACGAGATATTCGCGTAGGACCGGCCCGAGCGCGGCGCGGCCGTCTCCGCGTCGCGAGAATGGCGTCCTACCCGCGCCCTTCAGTTGGACGTCCCGCCGTTCGCCGTTGCGGTCCAGGACCTCGCCGAGCAGAATTGCTCGGCCGTCGCCAAGACGTGGCACAAAATTTCCGAATTGATGCCCGGCATAGGCCATCGCAATCGGCTCCGCCCCCGGCGGAACGACGTTGCCGGCAAAGACCGCCGCTAATTCGTCGGGTTCGAGACCTCGTGGATCGAACCCCAGTTCCACAGCGAGCGCGTCGTTGAACTTGATCAGGCGAGGCCTTGGGACCGCTGTCGGAGCAAGCCTTGCGAAAAAATGCTCCGGCAGGCGGGCGTAGCTGTTGGAGAAGACGACGATGGGGTCGACCGTGCGTTCGACGGTCGACGGTTTCTCCATGGACTCAGGGGGCTGGATAAGTGGCAAGTTCCCTCTTCCAGTCCGCTGCGGATAGCGCCGCATGTTTCGGTCGTCCTCGCGATCCCAGACTTCGATGCCGCCTGGAGGTCATTGTCAAAACCGTCTGGCGGAGAAAAGTCGACGAACATCTGACCGAGGCGCAAGGATGGCAAAGGACCACGTCAGATAGGCGGGCAAGCTCTAACAGAGATCACAGTCTGACTCTCTCGACGCCGGGTTGCCACTTCAGGTCCGCTTCAGCTCAATTAGGCATGTCGATGAAACGCTGCAACCACGGACCCCCAATCCGCTCAGCGGGAGAAATCGGCCGAGCGATCCTCGATGTCCTCGGCCCGCACGCGGTCCAGAGGGAAGGTCGAGACCTTCTTGGCGTTGAAATCGAGCTTGCTGAAATCCACGCTGCGCATTCGTCTGTCATACATGGTCCAATAGTAATAAACCTTCTGGCGGGTGTCGGCGATCACGGACCATTGCGTGTAGCCCAGATGAAAATCTTCGGGGCTCGCGCCTTCGCGAACGAGCCCTTGCGGGATGTCGAAGTTATTCAACATCGTCGACGCCGCGCTCACGCCCTCGGCGGCGTTCTTGACGGGCATCATCGTATTGACGAACGCGACGGCGCGGATAAACCGGGACGGCGGCGTGAAGTCGCCGGGCAAGCCTAGCATTCCGCTTCCGGCGCCGAATGGCGCAAGTGAAACGCCGTCGATGTTACGGGACGCCGGAGCGCCGAGCGGCTGCAAGTTTGCGTAGTTGCGCAGATTGAGGAGATGCCAATCATAGTTTGGCGAGTTGGTCATGGCGCCGACCTTGTTGTCATAAATCGAGAGTTCGCCCTTCGTGAATTCAATGACGATCGACGCGCCGGTCGCGTCCGTGACGATGTGGTGGATCGGGATCGGCGTGCCGAACGCCTTTTCGATCTCGGGATTGCGCACGACGCGAATCCTAGGCATTGCCTGTCGAACCTCGTCCACCGTCGCGAAATTGCTTAGCAGATAGTTGGCGAGGTCGACGCTGCTGACTGTTGCGGATTGCTGGTCGGTGCCTGGTTCCTCGAATTCGGCGAAGCCGGGGAAGAATAGAACGCCGACCGTTAGTCCGGCTTCGTTCATTCCGTCGGTGGCGTAGGGGAGTCCCGCGGCGTTCACGCCGACGAAGCCGTAGCGGTTCTTCCACTCCATGCCGGTCTTGTCTTCGCCGAGCGCCGACTTGAACGACGTGTCATGCGGGACAAGCGCCAATTCGGACTTGAGGTCGGAGGCGCCCCATTCCATTGTCCGGCCATAGATGGTCGTCCCGTCCTGCGCCTTAAATACGAGCGCCGTGCACGCCATCGCGGGCAAGACGCCTAGGCTCGACATCAGGCCGGCGAGCGCCAAAGCAAAAATTGCAAAGGAGAGCATCGAACGCGGCATGAAAGGCGTCTCCGATTTTGTATGCGTGGGGCCGGTCGCAGCAGCCGTCCTTGCCGCCATCCGAACGTAACCGATATTGTGGTCTCCGGCGAATGCATTCCCGGCGTCGCGAAGTCCCACGACCCTTCACGTCGGCTCCGGCGTCGGGAATGCTGAAGGGTTTCGGACGCCGGCCGCGTGCACGACGATTGGGCGAGCCGTCGGGGGCCGGCGTCCGAAAGCCTCGCAAGGAGGAAACCGCGGGAAGGATGGGGCTTGGGTAGGAGGGCGCCGCTATGGGGATTTGAGGTTCGCGGACTGGGCGGGGCGGCTGAGGATGAAGCTTGAGGCCGCGGATTGCGTTGATCGGCAGGACGATGACGGGCGCCCTGGATCGCGCGAATGTGAGGGACGAGCGCGAAGACGACACGTGATCGGGGTCTGTCGACCTTGTGAGGCCATTGCGGTCGTGGTCCAGGGCGCGGCCGGGAGCGCATGCGATCGACGACGTTGGCGGGCGGGCGGCGCGACGACGGTCATGAGGTGTCGATCCTGATCTGGCTTGGCGGGCGCCGCCGCGCTGGGCGCGCGCCTTCGAACGTCTCGACGATGATCATCCGGCCGCCGCAACACGGGCAGCGGCGCCCAGGCGAAAGGTCATCGGCCCGACTATCGGCCTCGGCGGGCGAGGGCTGGGGCGCATTCTGCGCGGCGGCGAGCGATTGCCGGGCGCGCTCGATGTTGCCGGCGCGAGCCTTTCCGGCGAGCAGTCCATAGTGGCGGATTCGGTGGAAGCCGGTCGGCAGCACGTGCAGGAGAAAGCGGCGGATGAACTCGGCGGCGTCGAGCGTCATGGTCCTGAGCCGGTCGCGGCCTTTGATCCGGTAATCCTTCCATTTGAAGGTGACGCCCTTCTCGTCGAGCGCGACGAGCCTGGAGTTGGAGATCGCGACGCGGTGGGTGTAGCGCGACAGATAGGCGAGAACCGCCTTCGGCCCGGCGAACGGCCGCTTGGCGTAGACGACCCATTCGGCGCGGCGCAGCGGCGCGAGCGCGGCGTGGAAGGCGGATTTCTCGGAGAGCCGCGCGAGGCGGCCGAGGAACGCGAGGCGGCCGGCCACATGCAGGTCAGCGAGCCCTTCGAGAAACAGGCGACGGAACAGGCGCGACAGAACGCGCACGGGCGGGAAGAAGCCCGGCTTGCAGGCGACCCAGCGCGATCCGTCCGGCGACAGGCCGCCGCCGGGAACGATGATGTGGACGTGGGGATGGTGGGTCAGCGCCGAGCCCCAGGTGTGGAGCACGGCGGTGAGGCCGATGCGCGCGCCCAGATGCTTCGGGTCGGCGGCGATGGTGGTCAGCGTCTCGGCGGCGGTCCTGAACAGGAGGTCGTAGATAGCGGCCTTGTTTTGGAACGCGACGGCGCCGATCGCCGCCGGCAGGGTGAAGACGACGTGGTAGTAGGGAACCGGCAGCAGCTCCGCCTCGCGTTCGGCCAGCCATTGTCTCGCCGCCGCGCCCTGACACTTCGGGCAGTGGCGATTGCGGCAGGAATTGTAGGCGATCCGTTCGTGCGCGCAGTCCTCGCAGCGCTCGACGTGTCCGCCGAGCGCGGCCGTGCGACAGGTCTCGATCGCCGACATGACCTTCAGCTGGCTGAGGCTCACGTGCCCGGCGTTGGCCTTTCGCCACGCCGCCCCATGGGCGCGAAAGACGTCGGCGACCCCCGGACTGCGATCCGGGGGCCGCGGCACGCGGCTCTGGTCAGGCGGGCGGCGATCGGCTCTCGGGATCGACGCCGAGCCGATCCAGCGGGCTCTTGATCTCGCGGACCGTGGCGACGGCGACGCGGGTGTAGAGCGCCGTCGTCTCGAGTTTGGCGTGTCCGAGCAAGACCTGGATCACGCGAATGTCGACGCCCTGCTCGAGCAGATGGGTGGCGAAGCTGTGCCGCAGGGTATGCGGCGACACGCGCTTGGAGATGCCGGCCAGGTCTTTGGCGGCGGCGACGGCGCGGTTGATCTGGCGCGCGGTCACCGGATTGATCGGGTTCTGGCCGGGAAAGAGCCAGACCTGGGGCCGCGCCACCCGCCACCATTCACGCAGGAGTTGGAGCAGGTGCGCAGACAGCATGACGTAGCGGTCACGCTGTCCCTTGCCCTGCTCGACCCGGAGGGTCATGCGCTGGCTGTCGATGTCGGACACCTTCAGGTGGGCGACCTCGGACACCCTGAGACCCGCGCCGTAGGCGACGCTGAGCGCGGCCTTGTACTTGAGGCCCGGCGCGGCCTGGAGGAGACGCGCCACCTCCTCCGGACTCAGCACGACCGGCGCCCTTCGCGGCTCGTTGACGACCCTCAGAGGACGAACGACGTCGGGCCGTTCGAGCGTCACGGCAAAGAAGAACCGCGACGCGGCGATGGCGGCGTTGATGGTCGGCGCGCCGATCTGTTGCTGGGCCATGTGCAGTTGAAAGCGGCGAAGATCCTCGCTCGTCGCCGTATCCGGCGATCGGCCGAGGAACTCCGTGAAGGTCCTCACGTGCCGGACGTAGTCCTTCTGAACCTTCTCCTTGAACCGCCGCGCCGTCATGTCCTCGATCATGCGCTGCCGCAACAGGCTGATGGGCTTGTCGGACATCGAAAGCTCCTGTCTCGCATGGGGTTGAACCCCATGATCTTGAGACAGGGCGCGCCTCCCGTTCCGCCTTATCTTTGACGCCCCCTCCCACCCGCTTGCCGCCGCTACCGCGCGAGCGGTTTAGTTCTCGCGCACACAGCAGTCGTTCCCCCTCAGCTTGTCGAAAGGCGCGACTCGGGCTGTGAGCGGACTTTCCTTCGCGCAGCGGGACAGACGCTTGGCGCTATTGGCGGTCGCCCCCGATTGCTTGGCGAAACATCCAAAACGAAACGTCACGGCGCACCGAAGTCTCAGCCTATAGCAGCCTGCGTAGATTCCGAGTCTGTCGCTGACAGGTCGAATTTGGCTACGCTCCTTGGCCTTTGACTTGGCGCTCGTCACCTATTCCCGGGAGCGATGCCCTGATGGGAGGGAGGAGCATCAGATGTCTGAGCGGAAGGTGTTCTACCGGGACCATCTTGATCAGGACAGGCCGGCCTGCGGCATGCAGAGCATAGAAGCCGTGCTTGCCCAGGCGAGGAATCTACGCCGCCAGCAGCGCGCAGTTGTTGGTCGGATTGAGGGCGCCGGCGTCGTCGTGCGCAACGAAGACGTGATGCGCCGCTCCCGGAAGCTCGTCGGCAGCGGGTTGATGAAACTGGGGATGCTCCTTGTGACGCTCACAATCGCCTGCGGAGCCGCCGCCGCCATCACCGTTTCGTTCAGCCCGGTTGACCAGGTTCAGGACGAAGACAGGGGATACTAGGATTCATGCGAATCCGGTTGGGCGGACGCCAGCACCCGACCTCGCCTCGCTGACTTTGGGATCAGCGCGTCCGGGCCGACGTACGACATCGCGGACAACACGCCGCCTCGCATGAGTAGTTTCCGATGATTGTCGCGGAGCGGAACGCGCCATATGCCTGACTGTCGAGACTTCGAAGTTGACCTGACCCCCATCTCTCATCCAGCCATAACGAGAGTCCGGAGTTGATCTGATCCTTCGGGGTCGCGGCTGGCAAGAGGCCGGCGCGCGGAGTGGTCGGGGTTCGCAGCGCGCCGGCCGGTCTCTCCGGAGAGAGCGCGGGCGTAGTCGGCGGGCGTAAGGTAGCCGAGGCTCGAGTGGGGCCGCACCTCGTTGAAGTCGCGCCGCCAGTCTTCGAGCTTGGCGCGGGCGTCCGACAGGGAGCTGAACAGGGTCTCGTTCAGCAGTTCGTCGCGCAGCTTGCCGTTGAAGCTCTCGCTGAAGCCATTCTGCTGGGGCTTGCCGGGAGCAATGTAATGCCAGCCGACCTTGTGCTGGTCGGCCCACTCCAGGATCGCGTTGGACGTCAGTTCCGTGCCGTTGTCGCTAACGATGGTCGCCGGCTTGCCGCGCCAAGCCATGATGGCGTCCAGTTCGCGCGCGACGCGTCGCCCGCCGATCGAGGTGTCGGCCACCAGGGCCAGACACTCGCGGGTGCAGTCGTCGTACACCTCCAGGATCCGGAACCGGCGTCCGTCAGTGAACTGGTCGGCGACGAAGTCGAGACTCCAGCGCTGGTTGGCGACCGCGGGTGTCTCTATCGGCTGCCGCGTTCCCAGGGCCCGCTTGCGCCCGCCGCGCTGGCGAACCATCAGTCGCTCCTCGCGATAAAGACGCTGAACGCGCTTCTTGTTGACCGCATGGCCCTCGCGCCGCAGCAACACGTGCAGCCGACGATAGCCGAACCGCCGGCGCTCATGGGCGAGCGCCTTCAGCCGCTCGCGAAGTTCGCCGTCATCCGGCCGCCGGGCCTGGTAGCGCACGCTGGCCCGATCGCCGTCGATCACCCGGCACGCCCGCCGCTGGCTCATCTCATAGGTCTGCTGCAGATAGACCGCAGCCTCCCGATGCGCGGCGGGCGTCACCATTTTTTTCCGAGCAGGTCTTTCAACGCGACGTTGTCGAGCATGGCGTCCGCCAGCATCCGCTTCAGCTTGGCGTTCTCGTCTTCCAGCGCCTTCAGCCGCCGCGCTTCCGACACGTCCAGCCCGCCGAACTTGGCCTTCCACTTGTAGAACGTCGGCGAACTGACGCCGTGCTTGCGGCATAACTCCGCAACCGCCACCCCAGCCTCCTGCTCGCGCAGAATCAAGATAATCTGCTCTTCCGTGAACCTCGACCGCTTCATCCGTCCGTCCCTTCCTTCGGGCCGGACTCTACGCATTCCTGGAGGAGTTTCAGGGGGTCAGGGCAGGCGGCAGGAAGATGAGCCGGGCTCCGGCCTTGCGAACGCTCTTGCCCTTGTGGCTGCCGAGATTGTCGACGACCACAATGTCGCCTTCGCGCAGGCAGGGAACGAGAGCCTGCTCGACATAGGCAAGGAAGCTTTGGCCGTTGATCGGTCCGTCGAAGACGACCGGGGCGACGACGCCGTCGGCCCGCAGGGCGGCAATGAAGGTCAGGGTTTTCCAGTGGCCGTGGGGAACGTGGGCGGCGAGCCTCCTGTCCCTGGCGCACCAACCGCGCAGGGGCGCCATGTTGGTCTTGGCCCAGGTCTCATCGACGAAGACGAGGCGGAACGGATCGATCTTCGTTTGATGCCGCTTCCAGCGTTCACGCTGGCGCGCGACGTCGGGCCGGTTTTGCTCGGCCGGCAATACGCTTTCTTTTGAAGCTGAGCCGCTCGGCGTGGACGAACTTCCACACCGTCTTGTAGTCGACCTTCAGCCCGCGCGCGCCAAGCTCAGCGACGAGACCGCGCAGCGTGAAGTCCGAGCCGGCCCGTTGCAGAAGCCACAGCCGATGCTCGCCCGTGATCGCCTTCGGCCTATAGCCCCCGATCCGTGACGGCGCGACGCTGCCCGTCTTGCGGAACCGAGCCGCCCATTTGATGACGCTCGACCGGCTCACGGAAAGCGCAGCCGTAACATGGCTCGCGCTCTTGCCAGCCAAAACTCGTTTCAGCGCCCGCTCGCGCAAATCCATCGAATACGATCGCGCCATCCATGCTGGCCTCCACTCCAGTGGCCACCTTGAATCAAACCCTGCCCGATTCGGGAATCTGGAGGGTTATGTGAGGTCGCCGACGCACGGGTTGGGCGTCACGGAGGGTGACCTCACATAAGCCGGATTGAACGAAGGCGCGGGCCGTTTAGCCGCTATGGCGAAAGCGCGCGAGGCGTCGGGGCGCAGGCGCCAACTGGCCGCTCCGGGAAGGCTGCGGCTGTCGATCATGGACCGGGTCAACGCCGTGCGTCGGTCGGCGGGACCGGTCGGACGACGACTGCGCGGAGGCTGAACGAGGCGGAGGGGGGCGCGGTGGCGCGGTGAAGCCGAGCGCCGGCTGGGCCATGGAGCGGCAGGTCGGAGTCACGGACAGGATCGGGATCGGGCGAGCGGTCGTCGTCATGACGTGTCGCATCGGAAGGGGCCGGTCGACTGTGGGACGATGCCGACGCGGCGCATGGGGCCGCCGCAGTCCGGGCACGGAGGGAGGGCGCCGTCGTCCGGCTGGGGTTGAGGTCGAGGGTCGGCGGCTCCCGCCGGGCCGTCGGCGGGCTCGGCGGCAACTCCGGCGCTTGCCAGGGCGCGCACGCGCGCGAGGGCCTCGCCCCGGTCGCCCTTGGCGAGGAAACCGTAGTGACGGATGCGGTGAAAGCCGTCGGGCAGGACGTGCAGCAGGAACCGTCGGATGAACTCGTGCGGGGCGAGCCGCATGACGCGGGGGCGGTCGCCGCGGCGATAGTCCTTGTAGGAGAACGCCACCTCGTCGTCGTCGACGGCGACGAGCCTCGAATTGGCGATGGCGGTGCGATGCGTGTAGCGGGCGAGATAGGCGAGCACGCGCTCGGGTCCGCCGAAAGGCGGCTTGGCGTAGACGACGAAGGGGCCGTCGCGGAGCGCGCGGACGCGCTCGGCGAAAGCGCCGGGGTCTGCGAGCGGCGCGAGTTCGCCGAAGAAGCCGAGTTCGCCGCGAGCGAAGGTCGCCGCGAGGCCGTCGAGGAAGAGCCGGCGGAAGGTCTTCGACAGGGCGCGGACGGAGAGCAGGAAGTTCGGCTTGCAGGCGACCCATCTCTCGCCGTCGAGGGCGACGCCGCCGCCGGGGACGAGACAGTGGACATGGGGGTGATGGGTGAGCGTCTGCCCCCAGGTGTGCAGGACGGCGATCAGGCCGAGTTTGGCGCCAAGGCGTTCTGCGGCGAGCGTCATGAGCGCCTCGGCGGCGGCGCGCATGAGCAGGCCATAGACGATCCGCTTGTTCTGGAAGGCGATCTCGGTGGCCGCCGGCGGTAGGGTGAAGACGACGTGGAAGTAGGGAACCGGCAGCAGTTCGGCCTGCCGCGCCGCGAGCCACTCCGCGCGCGCCGCTCCCTGACACTTCCCGCAGTGGCGGTTCCTGCAAGAGTTGTAGGCGATGCGGGTGAGCCCGCAGTCGTCGCAGCGATCGACGTGACCGCCGAGCGCCGCCGTGCGGCAGGCGGTGATCGCTCCGATCACGCGCCGTTCCACGCGCCCGAGATGTCCGGCGTTCGCCCGTTCGTAACCTTCGCCGTGGCGGTTGAAAACGTCGGCCAGTTCGAACGCCGGCCGAACCTTCACCGCCTATCCCGGCGGCGTCACGCTCAGGGAGAGTTTGTCGAGCGGACTGGCCGTGCCGGCGATCACCTCGGTCGAGACCCGCGTGTAGCGCGCCGTCGTCGACAGATTCTCGTGGCCGAGAAGCACCTGGATCACACGAATATCGGCGCCCTGCTCGAGCAGGTGGGTGGCGAAGCTGTGTCGCAGCACGTGGACGCTGACCCGCTTGTCGAGCCCGGCCGCAGCCGCTGCCGAACGGCAGGCTGCGTGCAGCACGGTGGCCTCAACCGCCTTGTCCGGGGTCCGGCCAGGAAACAGATACAGGGGCGGGCGGGCCAGCCGCCAATACACGCGCAGGATGCCGAGCAACGTCTGGGAGAGCATGGCGTAGCGCTCCTTGTCCCCCTTGCCATGCTCGATCCGCATCACCATGCGGCTGCTGTCGATGTCGCGGACCTTCAGCGCGGCGACTTCGGACACCCGCAGACCCGCGGCATAGGCCGTGGTCAGCGCCACGCGCGCCTTCAGGCTCGACACCGATTCCAGAAACCGCACGACCTCGTCGGCGCTCAGCACCGTCGGCAGCTTGCGTGGCTCGCGGGCGTAGGCGATCCGCTCGGGGATCGTCGCCTCGCCGAGCGTCACCCCGTAAAAGAAGCGCAGCGCGCACACGACAAGATTGAGCGATCCCCACGCAACCCCTTTCGACGCAAGGTGGACCTGATAGGCGCGCACGTCCTCCAGTCCGAGCCGATCGGGCGAGCGGCTGAAATACTGGCTGAACCGCGACACCGCATGGAGGTAGGATCGTTGCGTCGCCGGCGACAGATTGCGGATCGTCATGTCTTCCGTCATCCGCCGGCGCAGAGGGCTTATCTCGGCCATCTGAAATCTCCTGTCTGAGAGAGGGCTTCGAACACCCCATCCTCTCAGGCAGGAGAAAACTCACATCATCCCAGACCCCTCAGGCCTCCGCCCCGCCGCGGTAGCGGCTTCGTTCAATCCCAACCACGAATCAAATTAGAGTCATCCGGCTCTAGGGATCTCGAGTGGTATGAACGGGGAATTCGGGCCGTGTGCTTCAAGCCCGAATTCCATTTTGCTCACGAGCGCGACGGCGCCCCGGCACTCAAATGGAGGAAGTGATGCCCAAGCATATGCCCGCAGCCCCGATCGCGAACCGCAGCCAGAAGGGTCCCGGGGACCATCAGGAGGTCGCCAGCGACACGACTCGCAAGAAGCACCCGGACGAACTGAACACTTCCGAGCAGGGCGAAACGGCGAACATCAAGCAGAACACGACAAACAAGGGCTACTTCCGCGGAAGGCGAATGAAATAGCCCGACGCTCGCGCAACCGCTTTCTCGCCAAATTGAGGCATTCCTAGCCGCGACTCGCAATTGCCCGCTCAGCCGCTGGGTGTCAGCCGCGAGTTTCACTCTCGGGCGCCCAACCCGAAGTCAAATGCCCTTTTCACAGTGAAACGGCGCGTTCTTTGAGGTGAAGCCTTTCGCGACGTGCGAAATACGATTTCACCCCGGAAGCAGCACTTCGTCGACCGGACGGCGCAATGACCTTGGCAATTCCGATCCGTATCCAAATCTCATCACGAGATCGGGGCGCCGATCTCCAGCGCCAAGGAAATTGGCGAACTGCGCCCGCACCGCAGGAACTTCGACGGGCTGGTTGACAAAGCAATGGCGAATGTCGAGGGCCGTCGCCTGCAGGGCGAACCGCTGACAACAGTGCCCCGCCGCGGCCCAGGAGGCCGGCTCATTCTTGTCCGAGATGAAGACGGCGACGCCGGACGAACTCCGGAGCTGGGCGGCGTAAGATTTGTTCTGGCCGTCCTTTGTGACGATGAGACTGAACAGCGACCGTCCGAGCCAGCTTGGCAGCGTCGGATTTCCGGTGGCCAGCGAGAACAGTCCGTCGTCGGTCGCGAGCGCTTCAGCATAGTTGAACCGCAGCCACGACTTCAGCTCGGCGATGAACGCGGCGTCGTCCATTTGCGCGCTGTTGCCGGCGATCAGATGCTGAGAATGTTTCAATCTGCTTGCGATCGGTGAAGAGCAGCAGCTCCACCCTATCGTCGAACCCGGCAGCTTCCAGGAGCCGAAGGTGTTTGGCGGGCACGGCCCGTCCGTCGAAGACGCTGCGTGTCGATTGACGTTGAGGGATCGCCTCAAAGAGCTGACTGCGCGCCTGAGGCGCCGGTTCGAGGTCGAGCCTTATGCCGCCGGCGGCCGCGTCGAAGCCCGCGTTCGCGCGGAGCCCGAATGCCTCTGCAGCCTGAACGAGATTTTCGGTCGCGCAACCGAGGCTCGCGAAGAGGTGATGATTGTCGGGGTCGACGGACGAAAGGCGTCGCGTCAAATCCGGCAGCACAAGGATCGCGCGGTCGGACATGGAGAACCGCCACGGCTGGGTGTTGTGGCTGTTGGCGGCCAGTGTCGCGTAGCGAACAAGGGCTTTCTGGGCGGCAGGCGGGGGCAGGTCGAAACGGTCGCTGTGGCGCCAGACGTCTTCGACCGCAGCCTTGTAGCTGTCTGCATGGCCAGACCTGGCGAGAAACGCGGCTCCGCTTCCGGCGGCGACGACGACTCCGGCGCCTGCGAGGAGCCCGAGAAAACTGTGCCGAGCGGCGTTTTCCATTGCACGCGCCAGGTTTGCCGAGGTCTCGTTTATCGACGGCGCCGAAAGCGGCCGGTGAAGACCGCTTTCGGCGCCCCTTTTCAGCGGAACCCGGAGAGGGGACTCAGGCCGCGCGCTCCGGCTTCCTATCTTCATGCTTGGGATGACGGGACTTCTCGTGCTTTCCGCCGGTCTTCATGTCGACCGACCTGAGCGTCCCTAAAGACGCTCCAAACTCGTGTGCGTTGATGACCGTGCCCAGGGCGTTCGTCAGACGCTCGCCGCGCGCCGCCAGCGGATGGCCGAGCGAGAGCAACTCGTTGAGAGAGTCCGCCGCATGCGGAGGCATCCGCACGATTGTTCCGTCATCGAGCAGGGCGCCGCGCTTCTCCCCTCTGGGCCCGTGCAACAGATGTCTCACGACCCCTTCCACCTCGGTCCTTTGCCCGTCGAGGTCCTTTGGCGGGCCTTCATCCGTGATTGTGGCGGCCTCGCCAGCCTGAAGCGAGACGGCGGCGATCATGTCGACGCCGCGCGGACGCACGCCTCGCACCTTGATCGGGTCGCCCGGCTTGAACGCGGCCAGGACACGCTTCGCCAAATGCCGCGGAAAATGAACCTCTTTGCCGTCCCTCAGCATCAGACCTTCGGCGTCGCCATGCGCGTTGATCAAGAACCGGTCCACTGTTCCTTTGGTTTCCGGCAGATAGGCTGGGTCGATCCAATGCATTTTCGTGTCCTTCAGTGTGCGCCGTGAGATGTCGAAAATGGCCCCCCCGTCAACGTCGAGCCAAGATTGGGCTTGGGCTCGTTGAACACGAGGCCTGATGAATCCGCCGCCGTGGCGAATGGCGGTTTAGCCGACGCGCGGTTCTCGACATGAAGGGCCGCGTCGCATCGCCAGGAACCCTATCCTCGGGGAATTGCCGGGCTAGGGTCGGAAACTACTCAAGGCGGTACTCGAGGCTTGGTAAGTCTTCTCGCGGGCGTCGAGGTTCACCAGCCGCCTGTCGCCGCATGCGTGGACGAGAATCAAATCCTGAAGCGCTGGAAGCAACTGAGCTGCTAGCGAGACTGGGCCCGCGACCCGCGTGGGTAGATGCCGAGCCTATCGCAGCCGAAGGCGCTCAGATACCAACATCGTCATGCGAACCGGTTCACTATGTCCCGGGTGTAGGCGACATAGCATTGCTTTGCGAGTATTCAGAATGTCTAGAACTTTCAACAAAACTTGCGGCGTCTCGATTGCGGCTCTCGCGCTCGGTCTTTCGTTCGTGGCGAGCCCGGTCTTGGCGCGCGGCGGCTTCGGCGGCGGCGGCGTGGGCGCCCTTCATGGCGGCGGCGGCGGGTGGCATGGCGCCGGCGGCGCGTGGCATGGCGGCGGCGGCTGGAACGGCGGCTACGGCGGCTACGGCGGATGGGGCGGCGGATACGGACAGGACTACGGCTACGGGGGCGTCGCCCTTGGCGCAGGCTTGCTCGGCGCCGCGATCCTGGGTTCCCAGGTTCCGTACTATGGCTCCGGATATGCATACCCGCAGGGCGGAGGCGGAGAGTCCTCGGCCTCTTGTGAGAGCAGGTTCAAATCCTACAATCCGGCGACCGGGACGTACCTCGGCTACGACGGCTTGCGGCACCCTTGCCCGTGAGTTCACCAAACGGAGAGCCCCTCCTCATGCCGCTCTGCGGATGGAGGAGGGGGCTTACTTTTTGCACCGGCGCTACCGCCGTCCGTTTCCAACCCAGATCACACTCAGGCCAATGTCCTTGGCCGCGTCGGCAGTGAGAAATCGCATGTCGCCGGGGGAGGCCTCGGTCAAGAATTTGGCCGCCTGCGTGCTCAGTCCAAGGCTTCTGGCGTAGGCGCGCATCATCTCGGTGCCCTCTGCACTGAAGCTGTGGTGCGCATCCGCCGCCGCGTGAAAACCGACTTTGGCGCTCACGTCGTTCAGTCGCGTTCGGCCGCCGAGCCAAGCCAAAGCGCAGGACGAATAACAGAGCGATCCTGGCCCCACAGCTGTTGTGTAGCCTTTTTGATGGATGATCAGCCCAATCAAGAGCCCGGTCTGGAGGTGGCCACCGCGGCTATTGAAGCTGACGACGGCGATCCTCGCATTGGCGGATGCGGCAACAAAGCGGTCCAGGTCTTCGGGAACAAATTCACCGCTCAGCGTAATTTGAGTCAGTTCGTTTGACGACTGGCTGATGGAAATCGTTGCGGCGCGTGCGGTGATCGCGGAGAAGCAAGCCAAAATTGTGAGAAGAAGGAGCGCAGACATAAGCATCGAGTCCGCTGATCGACGCCGTCTGAACATTCTCCACGACATTGCCGCCCCGCTGGTCAGCGTCCTGATCTCGCTGACGAAGACGCGTAATTGCTCACGTTCCTTCGGTCAAGCCGAGGTCGGGAGGGGTTTGTGGCGAAGCTCGATCGCGCCTTCGACTAGTTCGGCGAGGTTCGGCGTGTGGTTCCAACGGCGTCGTCGTTTCATCGCAAGGGTCGATGCCATTAGCACGGCCCGAGGGCCGTTCTGAGTAGTTTCCAATTCTCCCTTTCACAATTCCGTCTGACTAGGGTTGCGGCTCGCTACCGTGGCGAGCCGCGACCGCAGGCCCCAATGTCGGACGGAGGTAATCCATGCACATCAGTTTGGAGCATCCCGCGGCCTCCGTTCCAGAGGGGAAGACTGTGAGCGGAATGCATGATTTCGGGGACAACCTCGTCGCGGAAATCAAGCATTTGCGGGCGTTCGCGATTTCCCTTTCGGGGTCAGTATCCGCCGGCGATGATCTCGTACAAGAAACGCTTTTGCGTGCTTGGAGCAAATCCGATCAGTTTCGTGTCGGCACAAATCTGAGGGCTTGGCTCCTGACGATCTTGCGGAACGCCTTTTATTCCAGTTTTCGCAAGCGCGCCCGCGAGGTGCAGGACGGCGAAGGCATGTACGCGGGTCGGCTCAAGGTCTCGGGCGGCCAGGAAAGCCATCTCGATTTGCAGGACTTCCGCGGAGCCTTGGCCAAACTTCCGAGTCAGCAGCGGGAAGTTCTGTTGCTGGTCGGCGCGATCGGACATTCGTATGAAGAGGCGGCGGCGATCTGCCAGGTCGAGATTGGAACCGTTAAGAGCCGGCTGAACCGCGGCCGGTTGAAGCTCGCTAAGCTTCTCGGCTTACAGTAATCTCAGATGCAATATTGCGTGCAGTTCCTCGACGCCTCGAAGAGCGTCCTTTCCGAAGCACTTGCGGAGTCCTGGAGCGCGACGAACGTGTCCGAGCTTACCCCATCGACTGGCCGCCTCACGCGGTTATTCTGCGCGTGCTTGATCCGGATGGGTACGGCGTGCTCACCTTGTCAAAGGCCGAGGCGCGCGCGTAGCCCGACCGACCCCCTTCCCCCGATGAATCAAAACACCGGCCCCTGCGTCAACACCTGGGCGAGCGCTTGAATTTCCCGTTCACCCCGCACTTCAGGGCCCTCTGGTTGCCCTTCCGGCGCGCCTTCGCCGGTTTGGGCCTGGTTTGCGCGGCGGCGACCCAACGCTGAAGCCAAACTGCAGGGCAGTCGTGCTCGACTTACCATTTCTGTTTACCTATGGGCGCGAGTGGCAGTGCTCTATCGCGCCCGAAATCCCTCTATTGGGAAGTTAGGGTTTCTTCTTTGGCGGCTGATTGAAGGCAGAATCCACCTCATCTTCCTTGATGCGCTTTGACGGATGGCCCCGCTCTCCAAGATTTTGCTCTTCCGTGCCGTCGCCCATCATTCCCGGATGGCTAACGACCGGAGGCTCTTTGACGTCCTTCTTGGCGTCTTTCGGTTCAGGTTTGCCGGTCATAAAGAAGTCCTCACTTGTTGACGAGCGGGCCCGCCCCCGGACAAAAACGTGAACGCCACGAAAGGTTCCACGAGCCCGTTTCGGGCCGGTTAGGAGAGATCACGCAATCCCCTCCGTCATGCCTTCAAATCTCTTTGCTACGGTCAAAGGCGGAGGTTCAATACCAACGGCCCCGCCCGTAGAAGCCGAACCCGCCCAGTACGAATATCACGACGAGGATGACCAATAGGGTGTTCGTGTCCATGATAACGCTCCTTTGGCGGTACACGAGTTCGTCCTTGTGCGTCCGCCTGACTTCAATAAGAATGATCCCTAAATTTGAGCTGTCATAGGCTCGGAAAATACCTACCGGCCGGCGCGAACGAGCGCTTCGCGAGCGGCCGGTCGTGGCGCGCAGCTTTGTGCCGGCGCGAGCGGGAATGGCAGCAGAGGGTCGGATAGTACCGATAGCCTAGACACAGACGATTGCCCGCATTGTGCGCCGAGAAGCTCGGAGAGGAATTCCGGTAGCCAAGGCGCGTCCTCCAGGATGTGGACGTGACCGGGCTCGAGCATTGTAGATGGGTGAGGCGATCGAGGAGCGCGGTGGTCGTCCTTGGGTCATCGAACACGCTCGGCCGCGCAGGACGACATCAGCGCCGCGTCGGCGACGTGCTTCACCCGGAATGGGAGGAAGCGAACGCTCTCGAGGCCAGTTAAGCGAGGGATCGGGAGCATGATGTCTTCGGCGCACCATCAGCACCGCCCGGTTCCCGCCGTCGACGGGTCCGCGGCGGCTTTCTGGGATGCTGCCCACTCCGGCCTAGTTTAAAATTGGATGCAGATAAAGCGCCGCCGCCTGAGAAGCGGCCGAAAGCGCGGCGAGCGCTGCGGCGCCCCCATTCAATCGACTCTGCAAGCCGAGCGCGATACCTAGCGTCGCTAAGTCATCGCTTGTTCCATGTCCCCCACCTGCGGTTTCAGATCCGTCCTCCCGCTCGGACTTGTGTGTGTGCCACGTGGTCACTTGAACAGAGTAGCTGCGCGGCGTCTTGACGAGCGCCGCCGCGAACCAAAGGGTCGCGGCCCCAAGAGCGAAAAGCGCGCTCAAAATCTGGGCGTAGATTGTCATCCAATGCTTTCGTTTGACCTGGTCCGTGGAAACCGCCGTCGCAGGCTTCATTGAATTGCTTCGTGTCGCGTTCAGATCGCGACCGTGAACGTGGCTCTTGAAGAACGTCGAAACCCTTGCGAGGCGGGCGAACCACCGCAACCGGCAGGGACGCGCCGCTAAGCGCAGAACCCGGGCCGGCACGCGTTTGTCTTGAGTGACTGCAATCTACTGGGGCTTGGCGCCCTCGACGAGTTCCTGCGGCGCGTTCGGCGCGAGCGCGATGAGCACCGATCTCGTCCCAGCTTGCCGTTTCAGGGAGTCCGTCGGCGAGAGCGTACCGTTTGCGTCCTTCTTCTTGCTGAGACAATACCTTTAGCTCATGCAGAATCTGGGCGGTTGACGGAAGGGGATACGCCGTCCAAAGCGAAAATCCTTGGTCATTAGAATTCTTCCTAACAGTCAGCGTTACGGGCATCCGCCGGTTAGGCCGAGCGTCTCGTCGTAGGCCGCCGCATAGCGCGGGTTCCACGGCCGCGTGCTCATACTTTTTCCGCGCGGATTTCAGCAATCTGTGGGCTCGCAGCTCAACTTTCCTCGAAGGCGCGCACCCGGCGCCAGTGCTCGTCCGCCTTGCCTTCCGGGAAGCCCTCCCGCTCCCACAGCGCGTAGGCACGGTCGCAGAATCGCTCATGCTGCGCTCGGAGCCAGAAGTCGTCCGCGACGCCCTCCGGTCGCCCCGCCTGCTCCCAGAGGAAATAGGCGCGCTCGCGAACGAACTGATCGAGGCCCGCCTTGGTTTCCGCCAGCACACCAAGCGGATCTCCGTAAGGGGTCAGTCGGCCGCCGCGGCTGACATGCATCTTGGCGTTCAGACTCTCGAGTTCCTCGTTAGGGACCAACTTCGCGTGCCCTGCCGCCTCTAACGCCTTTTGCTTGTAGGCCTCCTCATCGTCAATGGGACGGCTGACTGTGACAGGAAACGTGTGCAGCAATTCCTCGCCCTTCCTCTCAATATCGACCAAGCGCTCCGGCATGAAATCCTCCTTACAGCTGATCGCACCGTCCTTCAGGCGTCGGGGCGCGGCCTCGCGCTCCCGTTATCGAAAATCGGCCGCGGACAGTTCGTAGGAGGCGAGAGGATTGTTTGAATACGCCTCACGGGCCACGTCGTGGATTGAGTCTCGCAACAGGTCAGAAGCTGCAAGGCAGTTTGCTTCAGGCATTTCGAGCCCCGTCCCGTCATCGAGCGCGCCAGCGTCGACGAGGAACCGTATATCGAAAACGCCTTCGTGGCCGACGAAGCTGACGCCGTTGCGCGCCGTGTCGAAGATGCGGGTCAGGTTCGGAAAATTCAGTCTCATGGCAGCCCTCACGAATTTGGCAAGCGGCACGAGGAACGCTCGGCGCATTGTCGGTCCTGTTCTCGAACGACCTCACGACGGTTCAGCGCCAACATGTTGTTGGTGGCTTTCGAGCGGGTAAGACCGGTCATCGTGATGCCGCCGATATTTGCGGGCACGCCCGTGAACACGTGATAGACGGTCCACGATCGATCTCCTTCGACCCTTCGCCCGTAGTCCGAGCCGGTCGACGGCGCCTCGTTGTCATTTTCGCAATGGTCAATCGCGGTTGCTCGTCCTCCGAATGTGCTGCGGTAGTTCATTTGCGGGTCCTTGGTTCGATGTCCGCTGATTTGCGATCGGTGACGACTATCGCGTCGGGCTGCAGAGGCGACGCCGCTGCAGAGCAGTCCAGGCACCATGGAAGTAGCTAAGGATGGGATGATCACAGTCAGCGTAGCGTGGGGCGGAGGAAAAAGTCCATCCCTCCGCCTCACATGAGGACTTCCAGATCATCCAGTCACCTAACCTGCGCTTCAATTAAGTTTTCAGCAAGGCAATATTTCTAGTACAGCCAGAACGTCTTAAATGAGGGCGAATTAAATTCGATCCGCAGAGGACGTGCATGATTTCTGCGACTTGCATCCGGGTCATGCTCCAGCGCTCGCCATGACAAGCTCGCGCTCGCCATCCTCTCCCACGCGGACAACGGGACCCATCTGATCCCGAAGATCGCCGGCAGCGGCGGCAAGGTCCCGCGCACGCGCCCTCCTGCCGCACCGGAGGCTGGAACGGTAGCAAAGGGTCGCAGATGACCTATTCGCCAGACTGACCGTAAGCGCCCGCTATGCGCGCGAAGGAGGCGGCGAGTCTCCACGTGAAGCGGACCTCGCAGGTGGCGACCGCGAACGTCGCAATTGGGCGGATACCGCCCTTAGCGGCAAGGGCCGCTTAACCTCCCACACTTCCGCGTTGCCCACAGGCCCACACAGCAACGGGAGCTTAGGTTCAATAGCCGTAGGGGCTGCAGAGCCCGAGGACCACCTGAGCGGGACCGCACACGCCGCCGTAGTAGGCGCCGCCGCCATTGCCACCGCCGCGATAGACGCCGCCGCCATAGCCGCCGCCGCGATAGACGCCGCCGCCGTGGTACGCGCTGCCGTGGTAAGCGCCACCCAGGCGGTAGGCGCCTGCGTGACCGCCTCCGTGTCCGCCACCGCCGTGGAACTGGGCGGCGTCAGCGAGCGAAGGCAGCGCGACCGCACATGCCGCAAAGGCCAGCGCGACCGCGCCAGCGAGAAAAGAGTGAAGCTTCATGAGGGTGACTCCAATAGCTGAAAGATCAGCGACTGGCTTCACTAGGACGGCTTTGCGCTTCCGACGCCAGACTCGGATACTACCTAATGTCGAGAGGCAGGCCATGTCTCGCGCTGACCCTGACGCCTTCGCACGAGCCATGACAGCGGATGAGGTGCTCCAGCCGCCGCCGCGGCGTGAGTACATTCCGAGCCTGCCGCGACGCCGATCCCCCCGCTAGGG
This sequence comes from uncultured Alphaproteobacteria bacterium, assembly GCA_963829505.1. Taxonomy (GTDB): domain Bacteria; phylum Pseudomonadota; class Alphaproteobacteria; order Rhizobiales; family Beijerinckiaceae; genus Roseiarcus. Next base: position 1,509,882 of record CAWHIL010000001.1, on the reverse strand, counting down.
AGGCTGGCAGCGTGCATTCCGGCGCTGTTCCCAGCAGGAGATCGTCTCATGGCGCAAGCACATCATGTGAAGGCCGCAGAACTTCATGGCGCAGCGGCCGAATCGCACCGAAAGGCAGCCGAGCTTCACGGCAAGCGCGACGACAAGGCAGGACTTGAACACGCCAGGAAGGCCGAGACGCAGTCCGCCGACGCCCATAAGGCGACCGCAGCGGCGCACGGCGCGAGCGCCGCTGGCCCCGCCAAGGTTTGAGACAATTCTGGGAGCGGGAAACCGCTTCCATTTTCAACTTCGCTCGCGGAAGGGTACGCCTCCGACAGGCGCCGCCTTGTGAACTGGCGAGAGCTGGGTAGGACCTGTGGTTAGCATGAGGCTAGCCACATGACGATGGATCGGATCGAGGTCATCACGTCGGTTGAACGTCGCCGGCGATGGAGCGCGGCAGAGAGGGCGCGGCTTGTCGCAGCGATGGCCGAGCCGGGCGCCGTGGTCACGGAGATCGCGCGCAGGGCGGAGGTCAGCGCAAGCCTTCTGTATCGCTGGCGGCGAGAACTGAGGGGCGGGCGCAAGACGGCGACGTTCGTGCCGCTGCGAGTGGCGCCCGAGGCGAGCGACGAGGGTCTGGCGAGCATGGACGCCTGCACGCCGCCGTGGCCGTCATCGCTGGCTGCGGCGCCGGTGCGGTCTTCGATCACGATCGCGTTCGGCGTTGAGGTTCTCATGACGATCAAGGGCGCCCCGGACGCAGCGACGTTGTCGAACTTGATTGGCGCGCTGACGGCGCGGAATCGGCGATGATTGCGTTTCCAGCCGGGGCGCGGGTTTGGCTTGCGACCGGGCACACGGACATGCGCAAAGGCTTCAGCTCGCTGGCCCTCATGGTGCAGGAGGGGTTCAAGCGCGATCCGCACGCCGGCGACTTGTGGGTCTTCAGGGGTCGCAGGGGAGACCTGATCAAGCTGATCTGGCATGACGGCGACGGCGCGTGCCTGTTCGTGAAGCGGCTCGAGCGCGGTCGGTTTCTGTGGCCCTCGGCGGCCGATGGCGTTGTGACCATCTCGGCCGCCCAACTCTCCTATCTCCTGTCCGGAATCGACTGGCGAATGCCGCAGAAAACCTGGCGTCCGACGGCCGCCGGATGACTGCGGCCGATTGACTCAGGGCCTGCTTACACCGCGACTTTCGCTGCCGAATCTGCTCTCGTCGTTGTCGTGACGAGCCCGAGCGAACATCCTGCCGATGGTCTGCCGAACGACCTCCCGAACGATCTGGCGAGCGCGCACGCGATGATCCTCGCCCAGCGTGAGAAGCTGGCCGAGAAAGACGCGGCGCTGAGCGAGGCGCAGAGCCAAGCCAAGGTCCGCGCGCTCGAGATCGAGCGGCTGAAGCTTCAACTCGCCAAGGCGCGCCGTGAGCATTTTGGCCAGTCGTCGGAGCGCGGCAAGCTCCTCGTCGAGCAACTCGAGCTGGCGATCGCGGACCTCGAAGAGACGCAGGCCGAGGAGGAGACCAGGGCCGAGATCGCGGCGCCCGAGCCCGCCAAGGCGCGGCGGCGCCCGGAACGCGGACCCCGCAAGCTTCCGGAGAACCTGCTGGTCGAGCGCGTCGTCGAGCCCGCGCCCTGCGTCTGCGGCAAGTGCGGCGGCGATCGGCTACGCAAGCTCGGCGAGGTGGTGTCGAAGACGCTCGAATGCGAGCCGCGGCGTTGGAAGATCATCGAGCGGGTGCGCGAGAAGTTCGCCTGCCGGGACTGCGATGGCGTCACCGAGCCGCCTGCGCCGTCGCACCCGATCCCGCGCGGCTTCGCCGGCCCGAGCCTGCTCGCCATGATCCTGGTCGGCAAGTTTTGCGACCATCTGCCGCTGAACCGGCAAAGCGCAGCCTTCGCCCGCGAGGGAATCGAGATCGAAGTCTCGACGCTCGCTGACTGGGTCGGCGGATGCGCCGCCGCCCTTGAACCCATCCTCGCCGAGATCCGCAGGCACGTGCTCGCCGCCGCGCGCATGCATGTCGACGACACCACGGTGAAGGTGCTCGCCAAGATCAAGACGCGCACCGGCAGGCTCTGGGCCTACGTGCGCGACGACCGGCCGTTCGGCGGCCAGGGACCGCCGGCGGCGCTGTACGACTACTCGCCCACGCGCCATGGCGAGTACCCGCGCAAAGTCCTCGCCGCCTGGTCGGGCGTCATGCAGGCCGACGCGTTCTCAGGCTACAACGCGCTCTATGAAGAGGGCCGCAAGCCCGCCCCGGTCGTCGAGGCCGCATGCTGGGCCCACGGGCGGCGCGACTTCTTTGACTTCGCCAAGCTGGCCAAGGCGCCGATCGCCGTCGAGCTCGTGCGTCGCATCGACGAGCTGTTCGCCATCGAGCGCGCAATCAACGGCGAGCCGGCCGAGGTGCGGCGCGCGGTCCGGCAGGAGCGGTCGAAGCCGCTTGTCGCCGCGCTCGAGGCCTGCATGCGCGAGCAGTTCGAGCGGTTGTCGCCGAAGAACGACCTCGCCAAGGCGATCCACTACATGCTGACCCGGTGGGCGTCGTTCACCCGCTTCCTCGACGACGGGAGAATCTGCCTCAGCAACAACGCGGCCGAGCGCGCCCTGCGCTGCGTCGCCGTCGGGCGCCGCAATTGGACCTTCGCCGGCTCGGACGCCGGAGGCCAGCGCGCCGCAGCCGTCTATTCGATGATCGAGACTTGCAAGATGAACGACGTCGATCCGCGCGCCTGGCTCGCCGACGTCCTTGCCAGGCTTCCCGACCACCCCGCCCATCGCGTCAGCGAGTTGATGCCGTGGGCGTGGAAGGATCGCCAGGAAGCCGCAGCAAGCGCCACGACCGCCGTCGCCGCGTAGCCGATCGCCCCGCCATCACCCGCAAAGATCAACAGCGCCGCCAACCCGGGCGCGTGTCGGACGCGTACGCGGAAGGGGACGCCTGTCGATTCTGGATCGGATCTCGGATGCGATACCTGGTGCAGTTCCTCGACCGCTCGAAGAACATCCTTTCTGAAGCAGAGGCTGGGTCCTGGAGCGAGACGAACGTCTTCGAGCTGGGCCCGAAGGATTGGCCGCCTGACGCTGCCACGCTGCGCGTGCTTGATCCGGATGGGTACGGAGTCCTCACCTTGTCCAAGGGCGAAACGCGGGCCTAGCCGGATCCGAACCACGAAGGGTCAGATTCAATCCCGGACCCTCGTTATGGCTGGATGAGTAACGGGGTCAGGCCACGCAATGCATGGCTCCACTGGCGATACCACGGGACAGAGTTCAAATCTGGCGTGTTTACCGACTCTATCGACTGCGAAAATCGCACAGCACTAGCAGGCCGTTGAAAAACCCGCTGGCCGTCTGACTCGCGATGTGATTCCGTCTTCCTGCGCTTTGGCGGAGGGGACGAATGCGGGGCGGGGAGGAGCGGTCTGGGTCGCTGTTCAGCTACGTCGATCTCGAAGCGCGGGTCGGCAAGGATCATCCGCTGCGGACGATCCGCGCGATCGTGAACGAGGCGCTGGCGGCGCTTTCCGGCGAGTTCTCGGCGCTTTATTCGCGAGTTGGGCGCCCCTCGATCTCGCCAGAGAAGCTCCTGCGGGCGATGCTCTTGCAGGCGTTCTATTCAATCCGCTCGGAGCGGCAGTTGATGGAGCGGCTGGAGTTCGACCTCCTGTTTCGCTGGTTCGTCGGCCTTGGCGTCGACGACGCGGTCTGGGATCACTCGACGTTCTCCAAGAACCGCGATCGCCTGCTGGAGGGCGACCTGGCCGCAAAGCTCCTGGGCGCGGTGCTTACGCAGCCGCGGGTGAAGCGCTTGCTCAGCACGGATCACTTTTCGGTCGACGGCACGCTGGTCGAGGCCTGGGCGTCGGTGAAGAGCTTTCGGCCAAAGGATAGCTCGGGCGAGCCGCCGGCAGGCGGCGGACGGAACCGCGAGGCGGATTTCCATGGCCAGAAGCGCTCCAACGAGACGCACGCTTCGACCACCGATCCGGAGGCGCGGCTCTATCGCAAGGGGCCGGGCAAGGAAGCCAAGCTCTGCTTCATGGGGCACGCGCTGATGGAGAACCGCAACGGCCTCGTCGTCGACGCCTGTCTGACCGAGCCCAACGGCCACGCCGAGCGGATTGCGGCGCTGCACATGATCGAGCCGCGCGCCGACCGGCCGACACCAATCACGCTCGGCGCCGACAAGGGCTACGACGCCGAAGACTTCGTCAACGAACTGCGCTCGATGAACGCGACGCCCCACGTCGCGCAGAACGTGAGCGGTCGCTCCTCGGCGATCGACGGCCGCACGACACGACACGCGGGCTACGCGGTCAGCCAGCGCATCCGCAAGCGGATCGAGGAGGCCTTCGGCTGGATCAAGACGGTCGCCGGTCAGGAGCGGACGAAGTTCCGCGGCCGCGAACGCGTCGGGTGGGCCTTCACCTTCGCGGCCGCCGCCTACAATCTGGCGCGCCTGCCGAAGCTTCTGGAAGCCGCAGCATGAAGGCCCCGGCCGACTGCCGCCTGATCGGCCGCTGGCGCATCGTCAAGGCCGACCTCTGGGATCGCGACTACCTCGACCTTTGCGGCCCGGCGAGGCTGACCATCACCGCGCAGGGCGGCGAAATCGCCTTCGGCGCCATGGAGGCCGGCCTCGAGGTCGAATATGCCCGCGACTCGATCGGCTTCCGCTGGGCCGGATGCGACGACGGCGACGAAGTTCAGGGCGAAGGAACCGCCGAACTCCTCGACGACGGGACGATCGAGATCGAGTTCGCCTTCGACAACGGCGATGAAGCCGTCCTCAAGGCGAAACGAACCCTTCTTCAACAACCTGCTAGGCGCCGTTCGGAAAACTGCTCGCGATCGCGTGGAGGTCGCGCGCGGCAATCTAATTGGAGGTCATTCTTCTCGGTCACGGAACCCCGAACATGCGCCATGCAGGGTCCAATGACGTTAGCAGCCAATATGCAGCGAAAACTCGCTCCGGTTCGTCCGGTCTTTGCGGCGAGAAGCAGCTGGTTGCGGCTCCTCGCGTTGGCCGAGCCGCGATACTTTGGCTCCGATCAGATCAATGAGCTCGCTGTCGTCGCCGGACCCCCGGAACGGCCAGAAGCCGAATTTGTCTTTGAGCTGCTCCCAACTCGCTTCGATTCGATCCCACCTCATGACCGCCTCCTGCGCGACAGCTGACCTCATCAAGCCGACACTGACGGGCGTGGGGCAAGAATCGGAATGTACTCACATGGGGGCGAGAGACAGAGCTACTGCGCGGAAGGGATCAGCCTCAAGCCCGCACAATCTCGGCACGCCGCGCCGGTGAGGCGCCGCACCGCGCCGGCAACTTTCGATTGCGACGGCCTGGCCCTGCGGTCACCCGCCAGATCGGCGGTTTCGTCATACTTCGCATTCCGCATGACGTAGCGGCGTCGCCGATGACGTCGGGGGAGCTTCTCGCCCTCAGGTCCGCGAAGCATTAATCGTTCTGTCGGGAGGGATGTCAGACTCGAGTTCTGGCCAATGCTGATACCCGGCCTCAGTTACGACACGCCCCATTTCCAGTTCCGGATCTCAGGCAAATCCTCGCCATGCTGGTCGATGTAGTGTTTGTGCTCGATGAGCTTGTCGCGCATCGTCTGTTTCAAATACGCGCCTTTGCTTCCCAGATGCGGCAATCTGTCGACGACATCCTGAACGAGATGGAAGCGGTCGATATCGTTTTGCACGCGCATGTCGAACGCCGTAGTGATCGTACCCTCCTCCTTGTAGCCTCGGACATGGAGGTTCCGGTTGGTTCGCCGATAGGTCAGCCCATGAATGAGCGACGAATAGCCGTGAAAGGCGAATATGATCGGCCGATCGGTGGTGAAAAGCGAGTTCGTACTCGGTTTCGCTCAGGCCATGCGGATGCTCGGCAGCGGGTTGGAGCCGCATCAGATCGACGACGTTGACGACCCGAACCTTCAGATCGGGCAGATGTTCGCGCAAGATTGAGACGGCGGCCAAAACTTCGAGCGTCGGCGTATCGCCGCATGAGGCCATCACGGCATCCGGCTCGGCGTCCTGGTCGTTGCTCGCCCATTGCCAGATGCCTAAGCCCTCGGTGCAATGGATCACCGCTTGCTCCATAGTGAGCCACTGCGGCAAGGCGTGTTTGCCCGCCACGACGACATTGACGTAATGCCGGCTGCGCAAGCAATGGTCGAATACCGACAAGAGGCAGTTGGCGTCCGGCGGCAAATAGACCCGAACGATGTCCGCCTTCTTGTTGATCACGTGATCGAGGAAGCCGGGATCCTGGTGGGTGAAGCCGTTATGGTCCTGCTGCCAGACGTGAGAGGCGAGCAGGTAGTTCAACGACGCGATTTTGCGCCGCCAGGGCAGTTCGAGTGTGACCTTCAACCATTTCGCATGCTGGCTGAACATCGAGTTGACGATGCGGATGAAGGCCTCGTAGGAGTTGAAAAGGCCGTGGCGGCCGGTAAGGAGATAGCCCTCGAGCCATCCCTCGCATTGATGCTCGCTGAGCATGGAATCTCAGCACGCGGCCTTGCGGCGCCAGAAATTCGTCATCGTCAACTTCGCGGGCGTCCCATTGGCGATTGGTGACCTCAAAGACATTGCCGAGAAGGTTCGAAAGCGTCTCGTCCGGACCAAAGATGCGGAAGTTCCGCCTGTCCTCGTTGAGGCGCGTCACGTCGCGAAGGAACTTGCCGAGGACGAGCGTGTCTTGTGCGCTGACCGCGCCCGGCGCGGGGACTGAGACCGCATGGTCGCGAAAGTCCGGCATCTGCAGATCGCGCAGAAGCATTCCGCCATTCGCATGCGGGTTAGCGCCCATCCGACGCGCGCCATTGGGCGCGAGCGCGGCAAGGTCGGCTTTCAGCGTTCCGGCCGCATCGAAAAGTTCCTCCGCCTTGTAGCTCTTCATCCAGCTTTCGAGGAGCGCGACATGGTCGGGATGCGCGGCGTCGACGAGCAGGGGAACCTGATGCGACCTAAACGCGCCTTCGATCTTCAAGCCGTCGACGACCTTCGGCCCAGTCCAGCCTTTGGGTGATCTGAGGACGATCATAGGCCAACGCGGCCGTGCGGGGTCCTTGTTGTCGCGGGCGCGCTCCTGAACCGCATGGATCTTTTCAATGGCCTCTTCGACTGTCCCCGCCATAAGGCGGTGCATGAGCTCCGGCTCGTCGCCTTCGACGAACAGCGGATCCCAGCCGCAACCGCGAAAGAACTGCTCCAGCTCGTCGCGCTCGATGCGCGCAAGCACGGTCGGGTTGCTGATCTTGAAGCCGTTCAGGTGCAGGATCGGCAGAACCGCTCCGTCCGTGATCGGATCGATAAATTTGTTGGATTGCCAGGCGGTCGCCAAGGGACCCGTTTCCGCCTCGCCGTCGCCGACGACGCAGGCGACGATGAGCCCCGGATTGTCGAACGCGGCGCCGAAGGCGTGGCTGAGCGAATACCCGAGCTCGCCGCCTTCGTGGATGGAGCCAGGCGTTGTTGGGGCCACGTGGCTCGAAATGCCGCCAGGAAATGAGAACTGTTTGAAAAGCCGCTTCATCCCGGCTTCGTCCTGACTGATGTCGGGATAGATCTCGCTGTAGCTCCCCTCGAGATAGGTGTGGGCGACCAGCGCCGGTCCGCCATGACCGGGGCCCGCGATGTAAATCATGTCGAGATCGTGCAGCCGGATCGCACGGTTCAAATGGACGTAGATGAAATTCTGTCCGGGCGTTGTTCCCCAATGTCCGACCACTAACGGTTTGACGTGCGCAAGCGTGAGCGGTTCGCGCAGCAGGGGATTGGCGTAGAGGTAAATCTGACCAACCGAGAGGTAGTTGGCCGCGCGCCAATAGGCATCGAGCTGCCGCCACTCGTGATCGTCCAAGGCGCCTTTTCCCTTTGCAGGGGAGACTTCAGGAACAGGCATATCTCGTGGTGAAATGGGAACGTTCATTGTCGTTATGCCTCTGGCTGTGTCGAAGTTCGAGCCGCACTCCGCAATCCGACAGGCGCTCGAGCCGAGCGGGTGTTGCCGATGTGGTCCAAGTGTTGTCGCATCGAAGATGCTTTACGGCAGTCGTCCGCGCCCAAAGTAGCCTCGGAAACTACGCACGGGCGACTTCCATTCAGAGTGTGATGTGAGAGTCAGCTCCGAAAGGCGTTCAATGCTCCAGGGGACTTTCCGCCGGGGTTGCGGCTTTGTCCGACCCATTGGGGCGCTGCATCGACCGATCCGCCTTCTCGATGATCTCGAGGAACGGCTTCATGATGTCGATCGGCATCGGGAACACGACGGTCGAGTTCTGTTCGGCGCCGATTTCGGTCAACGTCTGGAGATAACGTAGCTGCATCGCCGCTGGAATGCTGCCCAGGATCTTGGCGGCGTTGACGAGCGTCTGGGAGGCTTGGAACTCGGCCTCGGCGTGGATGACTTTGGCCCGCCGATCGCGTTCCGCCTCGGCCTGCTTGGCGATCGCGCGCACCATATTTTCTGTGAGTTCGACGGTCCGAATTTCGACATTGCTGACCTTGATGCCCCAGGTCTCCGTTTGCGCATCCAGAATGCTCTGCACGTCCGCGCTGAGCTTCTTGCGCTCTGAAAGCATTTCGTCGAGCTCGTGCTGGCCGAGCACGGCGCGCAGGGTCGTCTGGGCCAGCATGTTGGTCGCCGGGAGATAGTTCTGGACCTGGATAATGGCGCGCTCCGGATTGACGACGTTGAAATAGAGCACCGCGTCAACTTTCATCGAAACATTGTCGTGGGAGATCACGTCCTGGCTGGGAATCTCAATGACCTGAATGCGCAGGTCCACCCGCACCATCTCCTGGATGAACGGCATAAGGAGGACGAGCCCCGGGCCCTTGACCCTCTCAAAGCGCCCCAATGTGAAGACGACGGCCCGCTCGTATTCGCGCAAGATACGCACCGAGGCCATCACGCAGACGACGACGGCGAAAAGAACGAAGACGACGAAAAAGGCTTCGACGGAAAACATGGGCTGAGGTCCATTTCTCTGGGGCTCGCCAGGCGTCGTCACAATGAGGGTGGCGCTGTTCTGCCGGCCGGCTCAAGGTAACCACGAAGTTGCGTAGAGAGGCAGCCTCGGAGTCTACTCATACGATGACCGCGCCTTGGAGGAAGGCCGAGCCATGTTGGCGGCTCATCTGAAGGGCGCCTGGCGTAGCGCCGTGGCGCTGTTTCCTGTGACAAAACGAATATCGGCCGACGTCAGTCGACGCGCTCAACCATGGTTGGTCGTGTGGAGAACCACAGCCGGCCACGCGAGGGCGTTCGGCAGAGCCTGTCCTATGCTGGCAAAGAGGTTTGACGCCGTACCGCTGTTCCAATCCGCCTGAATGGCCGGCGCTAGCATGACGCTGACGCCGACAAGGTAGACAATCACGATCAAGGCAATCAGCGCGCGCATCGGGGGTGGTCCGTGGTTTTCCGTTCAAGAAGCCACGGTAACCGTGTCGACCTTCGCCAGACAGGGTCGGAAACTACCTATTCAACGCCGTAGCCCGCGGCGCCGACCGGGCTGTCAATGGCGCGACACGACCCTCCCCCAACGTCCTGCATCGCGGGGACCCCCAACGCGCGATCTGAGCGCCGCCGGTCCTCCATTTCGCGATCAAGCAGAGACGGTCAACCGAGCCGTACGTTGACGCGCCGAAAGGCCCCATCGTCTAGGAGCGGGATGACGAGGGGACGCCCGAAGATTTCGACTCCGTCGAGCTCCGCGAATACGATGCCGCGACTGACCCCATTCGGGTTCTCGACGAAAATCGAATATCGCGCGGTTCGATATTTGACTGTCGCCTGGTATTGGCCCCACACCTTTGGAATGCAGGGGTCGACGGACAATAACGCTCCGCGGAAGCGCAGGCCGAGCATGCTCTCGACGCCGGCGCGCTGCAGCCAGCCGGCCGAGCCCGTGTACCAGGTCCAGCCCCCCCGCCCGACATGCGGCGCCGTCGAGTAAAGGTCGGCGCACACGACATAGGGTTCGACCTTGTAGCGGTAGGCGTCGGCGGGGTTTCGGGAGTGGTTGATCGGGTTGAGCAACGAGAAAAGCTCCGCCGCCTTGTCGCCCTCGCCGAGGGCGGCGAACGCCATCACCGACCAGGTCGCCGCGTGCGTGTACTGGCCGCCATTCTCGCGAACGCCGGGCGGATATCCCTTGATGTATCCTGGATCGTGCGTGGTCCTGTCGAAAGGAGGTGCGAAGAGCAGCGCCAATCCGTCGTCGCGCCGAATCAACTGTCCATCGAGCGCGGCCATAGCGCGGGCCGCCCGTTCGGTTGTCGCGGCGCCTGACAGGACAGCCCATGACTGAACAATGGAATCGATCCGACATTCGTCGCTGGCGGCGGAGCCAAGCGGCGCGCCGTCATCGAAATAGCCCCTGCGATACCACTCGCCGTCCCAAGCCTCGCGCTCGATGGCGACTTTCAATGCGTCCGCATGGGCCGTCCATATTTCCGCGCGCCTCGTGTCGTTGCGCGCCCGCGCCAGTGGCGCGAAGGCGGTGAGCGCCGCATGCAGGAACCATCCAAGCCAGACGCTTTCCCCCTCGCCCTTTTCCCCCACTCGGTTCATGCCGTCGTTCCAGTCTCCCGTGCCAATGAGCGGAAGCCCATGCCGGCCGACCGCCAGACTTGCATTGAGCGCTACGGCGCAATGTTCGAAGAGCGTGACGCACTCTGAAGAAACCGTCGGTTCAAAAAAGCGATCCGTTTCGCCTGGTTCGAGCGGCGCGCCTTCTACAAACGGAAGCAATTCGTCGAGCACGAGCGCGTCTTGCGTCGTCTCGACATACTGGGCGACCGCGTAAGCCAGCCAGGCGCGATCATCGGATATGCGCGTCCGCACGCCCTGACCGGAATGCGGCAGCCACCAGTGCTGCACATCGCCCTCAGCGAACTGGCGGGCGGCGGCGCGCAGCAGGTGCTCGCGCGTCACAGCCGGCCGGGCGGCGGCAAGCGCCATGCCGTCCTGCAACTGATCGCGAAAGCCGTAGGCGCCGCTGGCTTGATAGAAGGCTGAGCGCGCCCAAATGCGGCACGCGAGAGTTCTGATAGAGCAGCCAACCGTTGAGCATAAGATCGATCGCACGATCGGGCGTCCTCACCTCTATGGCGCCCAAAGTCTCGTCCCAACTGCGCGCGATTTCTGCTTCCAGCGCATCGAGATCTGCGGCGCGAAAGGCTTGTATCGTCGCGCGGGCGTCCTCGCGCGTTACGGCGTCGCCCAGAACGAATATGACTTCGGCTTCGCCGCCGGGCTGCAATTCCACCCTCGTGCGCATCGCCGCGCATGGATCCAAGGCCCCGCCGACCTTGTTTGAGAGCGGCGACGCGCTCGTCAACGCAACCGGGTTTGCAAGCGTTCGGTTGCGGCCTATGAATTCGCGACGGTCGCCCGTCCAATCTGTCTGGACGCCTCGCAGGTCGGCGAACGCGAAGCGCGAACCAAACTGCACACTCGCGGGGTTGCGCGCGAAGAGGGCCCTCGTTTGAGCATCGAACTCGGTTTCAACGAATGCGAGCGTTGCGGACCTCGATGCGCCGAGCACCCATTCGACATAGGCGGTCACGCTGAGATGCCGGATCCGGTTCGAAGTGTTCGTCAGCCGTAGGCGCGATATTTTGATCGACCCTTCGACGGGCACGTACTGAAGAAGATTGGCGGCGACGCCATGCGCGCTGTGCTCGAAGCGGCTGTAGCCTCGGCCATGACGCGCGACATAAACTCCCAACGGGTCGCGGATGGGATGAGCTGTCGGACTCCAGACGTCGCCCGTCCAGTCGTCGCGCACATAGAAAGCCTCGCCCGTGGGATCGCTGACCGGATCGTTTGACCAGGGCGTGAGCTGGTTTTCGTGGCTGTTGGCTGACCAGGTGTAGCCGCTGCCTTCGGTCGCGGTCTGGAAGCCGAACGTCGAATTGGCGACGACGTTGACCCAGGGCGCCGGCGTCGATTGGCCTGGCCCCAGTATGGTCACATATTCTTTACCGCCTTCTGCAAATCCTCCAAGCCCGTTGAAAAATTCGAGTTCAGGCATGCCGGTCGCGGCGGGGCGCTCCGGGGGAGCCGCGGGAAATTCTTTGATCGGATGCAGCCGCTCGGCCACTTCGGCAATGCGATCGAGCTGATCGGAAAGGCTTCCTTGCTGCGCGACAATCACGACGCGAGCGGTCGAGACAAGCAGGGAACGCATGTCTGGGTCGATCAGGTCCGCCCGAAGGACGAACACCCTGCCTGGCCGGTGATCAATTCGGGGGACAGGCCGCGATTGACTGGCGCGCACCAGCGTCTCGATTGCGGCCTGGAGGTCCTGCACATACGACGATTTGCGCTCGTTCAGAATGACAACGTCGACCGCGAGCTGCTTCATCAGCCAGTATTCATGAGCTTGCAGGACCTGGTGGGCGACATGGAGCGTTTCGGTCTCGGCTATTCGCAGCAGCACGATCGGCAGATCGCCTGATATGCCCTCAGACCACAGACCTGATTGCGGGCCGGAGCCTTGCCGAATGACGTCCGACGAGGGGCGAAAGTCGCGGCCGGCGAAAATCACGTGACTTGCGAGGCGTTGAAAAAGTCCGGCTTCGCCGGGGTTTATCCCTAGGTGGTGGAGTTGCACCTGCGCCTGGGTCCAGGCCAGAGTCGTTGCACGCTCATAGGCCGCTGCATCCCGATGTTTGTCCACGCAATCCAAGAGCGCGGCGCGGGTCGTCGCCGCCATGGTCCAGAAGGCGATGCGAACGGTCGCCCCGACTGCGACTCGAACATGACGGCGCAAAGCGAAGATCGGATCGAGCACGGCTCCGACCGTATTGGACAGCGGCCGAACGTCCGTGACCGCGATCGGCGCGCTTACGTCTTGTCCGCGGCCGAGAAAGCGCGCCCTGTCGGTTTCGAAAGTCAGTTTGCCGACCGCTTCGCCGTTGGCGACGCTTAAGTGCGCCGCCCAGATTTCGGGCTCCGAAGGGCTCCGCTTTCGCCGCGTCGCGAGGATCGCGCCGCATTCTGCATGATATTCGGTCTCGATGAACAGCTTTGCGAAGGCCGGATGGGCGAGATCGGCGCCTTGGGGACCCAAGGCGAGCTCCGAGTAGGATGTGATCTCGATGTCGCGCGGCCGACCTCCTGTATTGGAGATCGACACGCGCCGAACCTCGGCGTCGTCCTCGGCCGAAACAAGCACCTCGAGCGTCGTCGTCAGAGTCCCGTCGCGTCGGGTGATCTTGACATGACCCTCGTTGAAATCGACAGCATATTCGTCGGGTTCGGCGCCGGTCGGCTGAAAGCCGGCCGACCAGAGGGCGCCGCTCCGGATGTCCCGAACAAAGATATAAGATCCGCTATCGTCTCGCGTGGCGTCCTCTCGCCATCGCGTAATCGCGATGTCGCCCCACCGGCTGTATCCGGAGCCGGCCGCGGTCATCATTACGGCATAGCTTCCGCTGGAAAGAAGTTGTGTCGCAGGTGGGGATTGATGAACGGAAACGATCTTGCGGCCGCCAGAGGGATCCACATCGCTGGCGCGCGAGCCAGTATTGACTTCCGTCGCCCACGGCTCCGTCGACGCGACCTCGCGAGGCACCCGCTCCTGCAACAGCAATTCCGTCGCCTGGATGATCGGCTCGGCATGGAAGCGCTCGCGCATGGCGCCGTCGAAGACCGCGTTGGCGATACCGGCAATTGTCATGCCTTGATGATGGGCCATGAAGGAGCGGACGAGTGCGAAGCTCTCGCCTTCAGGAATCCGAGTGGGGGTGAAATCCACAGCCTCGTAAAATCCATAGCGGCCCCCTGCACCCAGTGCCGCAAGGCTCTTGAAATTCTCAGCCGCGGCTGAGGGATCAACCATCGTCGCCAAGCCGGTCGCGTAGGGCGCGATCACTCTGTTCTCGCCCAGACCCCGTTTCAGCCCAAGACCCGGCACGCCGAAATTGGAATATTGATAGGTCAATTCCAGATCGCGGGCATTGTAGGCGGATTCGGAGATCCCCCAGGGCAATCCGAGTTCCTCGCCATACCCGATCTGACGGCGGACGACGAGCCGATCTGTCTGCTCGAGTAAACTCCTCGCGGGCGCGCGCATGACAAGCGGGGGCATGAGATACTCGAACATTGAACCCGACCAGGAGATCAGAGCGGCGCCGCGATCAACCGGCGTGGCGGCGCGACCGAGCCGGAACCAGTGGCGGGCGGGAACGTCTCCCTTGGCGATCGCAAAGAAGCTGGCCAGCCGCGCTTCCGACGCCAGCAGGTCATAGCAACTGGGATCCAGGGCAGATTCGGGAATGAGAAATCCGATCGAGAGCAACTGGCGCACCGGGTCGAAGAGAAAACCAAACTCCATCGCCATCGCAATCGCGCGGAAGGCGTTCTCCAGGACGAGCAGCCGAGCCATACGGGAAGCTGCTGCAGCCGCCGAAGACTCGTAATCCGCGCGATGCGCCTCGATTGCGGCCAAGCTCGCCCGCGACCAGTACAGTAGATTTGATCCGCTTCCATCGCTGCGCTCGAGCGCGATCGCTTTTGCGATGTCAACCATCATTGCGGCCTCGCGTGCGAGTTCCGACAATTGGGCGCCGAGCGTCGCCTCCGATGGGAAAGGGCCTTCGAGGGTCTTGATCATCGCCGCCAGTGATTCCTCGAGTTGGCGCGGCGTCACCGTCTGAGTTCGACGACCGAGGCGGAGGTGCGCGGCCTGCTCAGCCGTCAGGGCGAGCGCGTCGGCGATCCCCGCCCGACGCGTCGCGGCGGCCACCGGCGATCGCCTCCATTCCTTGCAGGCGTTGGCGACCGCAATGAGATGCCCGGCCAAATTGCCGCTATCGACGGAGGAGATATATTTGGGCTCGAGCGCCTTTAGATCGTGGGTGTCGTACCAATTGTAGAAGTGGCCGCGAAAGCGCGGCATGCGCGCCATGGTCGTAAGCGTCGCCTCCAGCCGTTCGATGGTTTGGGTCGCGCCAATCCAACCGAAGTCGCGAGCTGACACGACCGAGAGCAGATACAATCCGATGTTGGTCGGCGAGGTTCGGTGGGCGACTTCGGGTGTGGGGTCCTCCTGGAAGTTGTCCGGCGGCAGCATGTTGTCGTCCGCCGTCACGAAGGTTTCAAAGAAACGCCAGGTGCGGCGCGCGATCTGACGCAGGGCGAGGGATTGCGCCTCCGAAATCTTCGCGATGGTCTCGATGCCCGGAGAAAGGCTGACGTAACGCGCGACCGCGGGCGAGATCAGCCACAACGCAACAAGCGGCGTCGCAATTGGCCAATTTCCATGCCCGTACAGCAGCGCCAGAAGCAATGCAGCCGCAGCGAGCACAAGCGCCCCCGACATTCGGCCGGCGAATCCCTGGAGATCGAGACGCTTCGCGGCCGCGGTCTGCGCCGCGGGGGTCCACTCGAGCAGGTGGCGGCGACTGACGAAAATCCGCCACAGCGTTCGCGCGATGGCGTCACTCATTAGATAGGCCTGATCCGCCAGAAACGTAACGTTCAAAGCCGACAATATCGCCGCGAGACGGAGATCCCCCCCAAGCGCTCGCAAGTGGCCGGATATCGAAACACCCGGGCGACGGTCCGGAATTGCCGAGAACACCGGTATGAGGTTTGGCAAAATAATGGTCGCGAGCACGAACGCCGTCCAGACCAGCGCCGATTCAAACGGGAGCGTCCAGCCGATCGCCAAAGCCAGAACGCAGGCGGGCGCGCTAAGCGTTCGGCGCAAGTTGTCGATCATCTTCCAGCGACCAATCCGCGGCAGCTCGCCCCTGCCGGCGAAACCGAGAATCCAGGGCAAGAGTTGCCAGTCTCCGCGCGCCCATCTGTGATGACGCCGGGCGCTCACATCGTACCGCGAAGGAAAATCGTCCACGACTTCGACATCAGAGGCGAAGCCCGCGCGCGCGAAGGTCCCCTCGAACAGGTCATGGCTCAGCAGGGTCGAGTCAGGAGCCCGGCCCGCAAGAACCTTCTCGAACGAATCAAGATCGTAAGCGCCTTTTCCTGCGTAAGAGCCCTCGCCGAACAGGTCCTGGTAAACGTCAGAGACAGCCGCGGCATAGGGATCAATGCCGCTGGAGCTTGAGAAGACACGCTGATACAGCGAACCTTCGCCGCCATCGGGAAGCGACGGCGTCACCCGCGGCTGAAGGACCGCGTAGCCCTCCACGATCGCGCCACGCTCCGAGTTCATAACGGGGGCGGTTGAGCGGATGCGCCATCTTGCCGATCAGCCGCCGAACCGTATCGCGCGGCAGCCTCGTGTCCGAGTCCAGCGCGAGAACATATCGAATGTTCTTTGGGGTCGATGGCGTTCCGCCGCCCTTGTCGATGAATGTTGTGTCTGTCGCACCTCGCAGAAGTCGGTTCAATTCATGGAGTTTGCCGCGCTTGCGCTCCCAGCCGATCCAACGCCTCTCGCTCTCGTTCCAGACTTGCCGGCGGTGCAGCAACAGAAAGCGTGGGCCCGCGGGCGCGGGACCGTATCGCCGATTGAGGCGTTCAATGCCGTCGTGCGCGACAGCGACCAGTTCCGCGTCGCCTTCCGCGCGATTGACGTCCGCGTCGATCCAATCCGTCAGCAAAGCGAAGTGCAGATCGCCCTCTGGACTCGCCAGATGATGGATCTCGAGCCGCTCCACCTGTTCCGTGATATCTTCGGGCGTAGTCAGGAGGGTGGGCACGGCGACGAGCGTGCGCAACGACTCGGGAACCCCGCCGCGAAGCTCGAGGCCCGGCAGCGCAACCGGGCGAGCGAAAAGCGTCACGCCTCGGTTGACAAGCGCCACCCCCGCGTCAATCGCGCAAATGGTCCCGACAAGCGCGAGTATCGTGAGCTGAGCCGGGCCCAGCCCCAACGTAGCAAGTGCAATCAGCGGCGCGGCCAGAACGATCGCGGAGCCTGTCACGATCGCAGCCGCGTAAGCGTCGAAATTCAGTCTCGCGGTCACGCCTGCAGGCCAGCCGCCAAACCCGCGACAGCCGATTGAACCCTGGAAGTCGCGGCGGCCTCCGGCGAGCAAATGATAGCCGGGGTCGCTGTGGCGCAATTGCTCCGCAGTTTCGAAGGTCGGATCGGGCGCTTGCGCCGCCGCGACGGCGAGACGCGCGATGTCGAGTTCGTCGCGCCCCGACCTGCGCGCCAGGATTTCGACCGCGCTTCGATAAAGGTTGCGAGTCGCGAAATCCATGTCGTCAAATGCGCACCCTGAGGCCAGCACGTCATCGACGAGACAATAGCGTTCGAACACGACCTGCCAGTCAACCTCGTCGATCAATCTCAGGCTGGTCACGATGTTGCGAACGGTCATGTTCGCGGCGCCTTGGCTGCGATGGACTTCGCGCACGGCCGAATCCGCGGTCAGGCCCTGTTTCGCGAGCCGCTCGTCGAGCCAGGCCAGCGCCGGAGTGAACTTCGGATCCTGATCGCGAAGCCGATGCACGAGTTCGACCGCGAAAGCCTCGGAAAGGGGCTGCGCGCCACGTCCCGCGAAAACGACCGACGCCGATTCCGAAGAGCGCCCGTTCACGCCAAGCAGGCGATCCGCAAGACGATCGGCCTCGTGCCGGGCGGCGCGGCTGCTGGTGAGCTGTTCCGCAAGCCGCCTCAGGTTTTCAATCAAGACGATTTGAAGGGTTATCGAGACCGCCCAAAGCTCGCCGATCGTCAGGGATTGAACTTGTTGATAGGCTTTGACGTAGGAAACAAAGACTTCGGAATCGAAACAGCTGTCGGTGTGGGCGACAAACGCCCACGCAATGCCGAGGACGCGGGGATAACCCGCGAACGGGCCGGTGATGAGTTTCGGGAGCTGGCGGTAATAACCCGGCGGCAAATCGGTGCTGATCTGGCGGATCCGCCTCTCCACCAAATGGAAATTGTCGATCAGCCACTCTCCCGCCGGCGTGATCTGGCGTCCATCGTCCATCGCCTTCACGATCGATCGATAGGCCGAAAGGAGGGCCCGGGAATTGTCCGCAAGTCGTGCGGCAAGCGGCAGGCCGCGGGTCGGAGGCGAAGCTACGGTCTGTGCGGCCGCAAGACTCTTTGCGTGCGCCTCGAGGCGCTCGACGCTGAATAATTCCTCGCGGATCGGCTGCTTGCTATCCCAAGGCGACGGTTTCCTGGAAAATCCGAGGAAGCGATGCGTTGGGATCGCGGGCTTGTCCGTAAACGCCAGGTTCGCCAATGTCGGTCTCCCGCGGGTTGCGCTCGGGCGGCGATACGGCGACGCAAAGCCTGAAACGATCAGGATCCTTTTCAACGGACTTCGAACGCGCCGACATCTTGGACCGGCTCAAATGGTCGCCTGCCGCGCCGTCTTCCGCTCGCGACCGCCCTTCGTGCTCCCATCTCGTAAAGCTGCCGCCGTTGCGATCGGACGAGAAAACCATACCGTTCCGTCGACCGCTGAAGGCAGCCTCGGAAACTACCTACGCCGAACATCTCCGCTCAAATGAGGAAAGAGCGAGGGCGCTCGCCAACCTCTTCATGCGAGCTCCGGGGCGGCGACTCCCGATCGCGGCTTGGAGTTGTCCTTCGGCGCGGACTCGATATTCGCCGGTTCAAAGAACCGGTAAGCAAGCAGCTTCACGCGATCATTCACGAGGAACCACGCCAGGGCGTAGCCCCAGACGAACAGCGCCCAGCCCCAGCCGAGCGGCGTCATGAAGAGCCCGTAGACCGCGATCAGGGTCGCGAGCGTCTGCGTACCCAGCACCGCGAGCAACAATATCCGGGCCGGGCGGATGGACCAGAACGGCCCGCGGGTGCGCGTCAGGAAAATCGTGAGGTGACCGGCCACCGACAGTTTGAGATACATCAGCGTTTGGATATGGGCTCGGTCGAGATGGAAGACACGCTCGCCGAGATAGAAGAGACCAAACGCGGAAACGACGCCAATGACGCCCAGGACTGTGGATATGCCCAGAACCGCGCGCATGTCCCAAGCTTCGGGCTTCATCCTGTAGATGACGTTGTCATAGGCGATGGACAGGATCGCGCCGTCGTTGAGTATCGCCAGCATCACGATCATGATTGCTGTCAGGGGATAGAATTTGAAGACGACGATCGCCAGCGTCATGAACAGCAGAACGCGCAGCGTCTCGGCAATGCGATAGATCGCGTAGCTGTTCATCCGCTGGAAGATGCGCCGGCTCTCTTTGATCGCATCGATAATCACCGAGAGGCCCGGCGTCAGAAGCACGATGGCCGCCGCGACGCGCGCCGCGTCGGTCGCGCCGGAGACGGCGATCCCGCAGTCGGCCTTCTTGAGCGCGGGGGCGTCGTTCACTCCGTCGCCGGTCATGCCGACGATGTGGCCGTGTTTCTGCAGCACGTCGACGATATGGAACTTCTGTTCGGGGAATACCTGAGCGAAGCCGTCAGCGTCCTCGATGGTCTTGGCTACCGCCGGGGTTTCTTCAGTGTTTGAATCGCCAAGGGTGTTCGCGTCGAGGATGTTCGATCCCATTCCGAGCGTCTTGGCCATCTCACGTGCGATCGCCAAAGCGTCGCCCGTCACCATCTTGATCTTCACGCCCATCTCAGCCGCGGTCGCGATGGTGGATTTGGCGTCGGCGCGAGGCGGATCGAAGAGCGGCAGGACGCCGAGAAGCCGCCATTTGCCGTCGCCATCCGCCCGGGCAACACCGAGCGCACGAAAGCCGCGCGCGGCGAAATCGTCGACCGCCTTGTCGACCGCGGACTTCACCGCGGCCGCGTTCGCCGACAGCGCCAGGATGACCTGCGGCGCGCCCTTGGTTACTTTGAACGTATTTCCGTCCGCGCCCTTGACCGTGGCCTCGGTCCGCTTGTGCACGGGATCGAACGGCGTGAAATGCGTGACCTGATAGGGCTTAAGCGCCTCCTTGTCCTTCAGGCCGCCGAGGACCGCGAAATCGATGGTGTCGTTGTTCGCCGCTTGCGAGGCGAGCGCCCCGGCGAGAATGAGCTCGTCGGCGGTGATCGCATCCAGACGGAACGGTTCGCCGAGCGTCAGCTTGTTCTGCGTCAAGGTTCCGGTCTTGTCGGCGCACAGGACATCCACGCCCGCCAGTTCCTCGATCGCGACCAGCTTGCTCACAATCGCCTGTTTCTTCGCGAGCAGGCGCGCGCCGACCGCCATGGTCACCGAGAGAACCGTCGGCATGGCGACGGGAATTGCGGCCACCGTCAGCACGAGGGCGAACTGCAACAGGGTCAGGATCGGCTCGCCGCGGTAGATTCCCAGGCAAACGATAAGAGCCACAAGGATCAAGGCAAGGACGATCAGGTAGTTGCCGATCTTCAGCACGGCTTTCTGGAAATGGCTGACGGTGACCGCCGTCTCCACGAGTTCCGCCGTCTTGCCGAAGTAGGTTTTGCCGCCTGTGGCATAGACCAGCGCGTCGATTTCGCCACGACGAACGATCGAGCCGGAGAATACGGCGTCGCCGGATTTGCGCGTAGCGGGCAGGGATTCTCCGGTCAGCGCCGACTGGTCGACGGAGATCTCGTCGCCGTCCAGCAGGCGCGCATCGGCCGGCACGATGTCGCCGAGGCGCAGGCGGATCGCATCGCCCGGCACGAGTTCGCGCGCCGCCGGATCGACCCACTTGCCGTCGCGTTTCACCCTAGCCCTGATCGCAAGCGTCGCCTTCAGGGCGGCAATCGCGTTGCCCGCCTGATGTTCCTCCCAGAAGCCGACCACGCCGTTGGCGAGAAGCAGGATGAGGATGATGCCAAAATCCGGCCAGTGCCCGGCCACCGCAGACAGGATCACCGCCGCCTCGATCATCCAGGGGATCGGACCCCAGAAGTAGGAGAGGAACTTCAGGATCTCGTTGGTCTTCTTCTCCGCGATCTCGTTCGGTCCATATCGAGCGAGCCGCTTTTGCGCCTCGGCCTGGGTCAGGCCGTCCGGCGACGAGTCCAGTTCTTTCTCCACCTCCGTGAGAGGCAGGGTCTGCAGATTGTCCTTGGCGACAGGCTTCAATTCCAACTTGGACTCGGGAGCCTCGGGCTGGCGCGCGTGAAACCACATCGCCGAAATTCCTTCCATCCTGTCGTCGCACAAATTCTCGCGCCGGACGCCCGCCGCATTCACCTACGACCTAGAGGCGAGAGCCTTCTGCCGAACGCGATCATCGTAGGCGTCGGGGTCTCACCTAGACAGGGCCGGAAACTACGCATGGGACGCGATGCGCAGCACAGCGCGCCGGGGCCCCGATCATCCCAAGTCAGCGCGTTCGCAGGATCAGACGGAGACGACGCTGAGCAGGAGCGCGAAACGCGTGACCAGCGGCGCCGCCGCATAGGCAAGCCTTCGCCAGTCCACGGCTTCGTTGATAAGGGTCCGGATCGGAGACGATTGACATATGAAAGAGATGTCCGTTCCAGAGATAGTTGCTCAGCCGGATTATTACTGAAGGATGTCCGAGGCCCACATCTTCTTCACCATCGTGACCACGTTGTCAGGCATCGGGATGTAGTCGAGGTCCGCGGCCATCTTGTCGCCCTTCTCGTACGACCATGTGAAGAACTTCAGCGCGGCGTTGGAGGCGGCAAGGTTGACCGGCTTCCTGTACATCAGGATGAACGTGGCCGCCGTCATCGGCCACGACTCGTCGCCCGGCTGATCGGACAGGATGAGATAGAAGCCCGGCGCCTTGGACCAGTCGGCGTTGGCGGCCGCGGCCTGGAAGGATTCCATGGTCGGGGAGACCTCCTTGCCCGCCTTGTTGGCCATATCTGCGAACGTCAGTTTGTTCTCATGGGCGTAGGCGAATTCGACGTAGCCGATGGCGCCCTTTGTCGTCGCCACGTTGTTGGCGATGCCGTCGTTGCCCTTGGCCCCGATGCCACCCGGCCACTCTACCGTGGTATCCTCGCCGACCTTCGCCTTCCACTCGGGCGAGACCTTTGACAGATAGTTGGTGAAGTTGAAGGTCGTGCCTGAGCCGTCAGCGCGATGAACGGGTACAATTGCAAGATCGGGCAAACTAAGCTTCGGATTCATCTTCTTGATCGCGGGATCGTTCCACTTTGTGATCTTGCCCAGATAGATCTGGGCCAGCGTCGGGCCGTCGATGACGATGCCGCCCGGCTTCACGCCGTCGAGATTGACAATCGTGACGATGCCTCCCATCACCATCGGCCATTGGGCTAGCCCGTCCTTTTCCAACTGTGCGGGCGTCAGCGGAGCGTCGGTTGCGCCGAAGGTCACGGTCTTGGCCCGAATTTGCTTGATGCCCGCGCCGGAGCCGATCGACTGATAGTTCAGCCCGTCACCCGTGTCCTTCCGATATGCGTCGGCCCACTTCGAATAGATTGGATAGGGAAAGGTCGCGCCCGCTCCGGATATGTCGGCGGCAGATGCCCAAGTCACGGTAGATGCGCAAATCGCGAAGGCGGTTGCGCGTGCGAGATTTGTATTCATCCGGAGATTTGCAGGCATGGTGACCTCGAGGAGGTGGGTTTCTCGTGTCACGTTGGTCACGGCGCGCGGTCTAACGACAGCCTCGGGAATTACTCACGCTTGGCAGGCGCGCCCGGCGGCCGGGTTCTGTCGCGCACACAGCGGGCCATTGCCAAATCTCCCTCGTGAGTATTTTCCGGAGCTGGCGCAACTTTAAATCCAAGCCGACAAGCAGCTTCGATACGCCAACCGTGCAATTGTCGCTTGGCTCAATCGCCGTTGAGGTCCATCACGATGCCCCGCCATCTCCATCTCAGCTCTATCGGAACGTGCCTCTATTTCGCGCTGACGGTTCCGCTGCTGGCCGGCCCGACCGCCAGTTCGGACGCGACGAACCCTCCTGCCGGAGGGAACGACACGGCTTCGGGCGCCGCCGGAGCCGGATGTCGGAACGATCTGAAGACTTTCAGTCGGCAGATGGCGAAAGATGGCTATTGGGTCGCCGGGGAGGGTTACAGCCTCGGCTATCCCATTGGCGTCGCCGGCTTTGGCATGTACGGCGGAATGACCACCGAATCCGGCATTCAAGCCACCGCAGCTTTTGTGGGGCCTCGTGACTACAACGGGCGGCCTGGCTACGAGGTGCGCGCCCTGATGACGGCCGCGAACATCCTCGCGTGGCACGGACAACAACAGCCCTGCGAGGACACGCTCACAGCGACGCGCGGACTTTACAAAGCCTATTTGTCCGACATGCAAAAGGATGGCGCCCCTCCGGTCGACATGCCCGAATGGCGCAAGCGACAGATTGCCGCCGCCGTTCCCGTTTCGAGGTCGACCACGCTTTTCCGCTCCGACGAGTTGCTCGGAGCCGAAGTGCGAAGCCCGGACGGCGTGGCGCTCGGCAGCGTCGACGACCTCGTGCTGAATCCCGAGAAGGGCACGCTCGGCTATCTGGTGATCGCGCGAGGCGGGTTCTTTGGCTTCGATGAGACGCGTATTCCCATTCCCTGGGATGATTTCAAGGCCGCGCCGAACGCGAGTCTGTTGGTGCTGGACACGACGAAGAGCGTGCTCGACGCTGCGCCGCAGGTCGGCAGGAACGCGTTCTCGGTTGGCGCAAGCGCCGACAGCGATAGCCGGAAAGTGGACGACTACTGGCGGGCGAACTTACCGGCCAGGGCGGGCCCCTGACGGCAACGGGCGGCCGCAATGCATCTGGTTTCTGCTGGCCTGGAGCTTCCTGCCGTTCGGAGCCCTTGGTCCAGGGTCTCAGCTGGGGGGATCTCAAACTGGGGCGTCGCGTCCGGAGCCAGGGAGGACGGCCAGGACTGACGGGCTTTCCGAGCAGACGTCCTAAGTTACGGTGATATCGTTCTCTACAGATGTCGCCCCCGGCGCTGACCACGCGGTTCCGCCTGCGAGGTCACGCGCATTCCAGGTGGTGACTCGTCCCGTCAACCTGATCTTGCCGCCCTGAGCGCTCACCTTGATTGTGTTCGGATCGTAGAACCAGGAACGATGCAGCGCACGCGTAATGTTTTGGCCGACATCGTAGGCGTCCACGCTCGGCTTGATCTCGATCTGATTGGAAACGCCGACGAGACCGATCAGAGTTCGGACGGCCTGCGCGGCGGCTTCCTTCTGGAATTGCCAATCGACTTGGCCCTTCAGCGTGATCCACCCGTGTTCGACCCTGATCTCGACGGCGTCGGAGGGAACCGACGCGTCCCAGGCCAGACGCTCGATCGCCGCCCCTGCGATATCCTCGTCGCTGCGCTTGACGTCGTCAGGAAGCTTGACCTCGATTTCCTCGGCTACGGCCTTCACGCCCTTCACCCGGCCCGCAGCTCTCTCCGCCGCGACCTTTTGTGCGAAGCTCCGGACGTTCCCAGTCAGGATCACGACGCCGGCGTTTGCAGCGACGCCGATGTGTGCGGCGTCGATGCTCGGTTCCCAGCCAAGTTCGACCATCACGGATTCCTGGAGCTCTCTGTCGTCTGACATCTTGGCTTGTCCTGTTTGTGTGGGTGGCGGATTTCTTCGTCGCGTGAGCCGCGGCCCCGGCGATGCCCGCCCGAATGGGACCAAAGGATTGGCGTGATCGAGGCTATCGGGGCTGAAAAACCCTACGAGGAGCAATCGCACCCAGACAAACTCGGAAACTACTCAGGATTGACGGCGCCAGAAGCGACCTGTTGCCGAAACGTGTTCGATACGCCGCTACGCGCGTGACCCTTGCCAGCCATAGTGCTTGTGAAGTCGCTTCGCGTATTCATCGTCGAAAGCCGCCAGCGGGTCCCAGGGCGGGCTCGCCTTCACGAGTTTGCGAGACACGCTGAGCTCAACATGATGGTCGAACCAAGCGATCGCTTTCACCGCAAGCGGGGAGATGAGGACGCTCTGCCCAAACCACCAATTGTGGGTGTCGACAATGAAATAGTGGATGCTCCAGTCCGCGTCGTCGATCATGAGATTCTGGATATGGCCGATTTCGCCGTCGAGGGCGCGCACACGGTATCCGGTCACTTCGACGACGCTGCGCAGATGCGGATCGGCTCCCCGCGAAATGCCCTCGCCGCGGGTCTCGGCCTTGTCCAGTGAAACCAGGCCCATATACGGCGGCGCCATCAGGGGCGAAGCCATGGCTCCGGGGATCGCCGAGCGGTTGGCGCCGCCCCAGAGCGGATCGCAGCCGTAGTAAGCGTAGAGCTGAGACTCCACTTGCTGCGAGACCGGCTGGTCCTCGGCCAATGCCGGGCTGCCCTCGACCTGCGCCTTCGTCAGCGCGACGCCAAATTGCGCCTTCTGGAGATCCTCTCGCGAAATGGCCGATGGATGGATGAGAACCTTGCGCCCTCTCAGCCACGTTCCGCAATCGATCACGATCCAGCGCACTTTCCACGACGCGTCGTCGAACAGAAAGTCGACGACAGTTCCAATTCCGCCGTCGCTCGCCTCGATCGCGAAGCCCTTCAGAGGGGAGATGACCTGCAACATGATTTGGCGCCTTTGCTGGCGACTTGGAGAGGCATCAAGCGGCGGGGAAGCGGTCGATCCGCGTCCGAACAACTTGTGACCGGCCACTTTAGAGCGCGATCTGTTTGAACTG
Source organism: uncultured Alphaproteobacteria bacterium (assembly GCA_963829505.1). Classification (GTDB taxonomy): domain Bacteria; phylum Pseudomonadota; class Alphaproteobacteria; order Rhizobiales; family Beijerinckiaceae; genus Roseiarcus. The sequence continues at coordinate 1,484,358 of CAWHIL010000001.1, read as the reverse complement.
AATCGAAGAGGATTGAACGAAGCCGCTACCGCGGCGGGGCGGAGGCCTGAGGGGTCTGGGATGATGTGAGTTTTCTCCTGCCTGAGAGGATGGGGTGTTCGAAGCCCTCTCTCAGACAGGAGATTTCAGATGGCCGAGATAAGCCCTCTGCGCCGGCGGATGACGGAAGACATGACGATCCGCAATCTGTCGCCGGCGACGCAACGATCCTACCTCCATGCGGTGTCGCGGTTCAGCCAGTATTTCAGCCGCTCGCCCGATCGGCTCGGACTGGAGGACGTGCGCGCCTATCAGGTCCACCTTGCGTCGAAAGGGGTTGCGTGGGGATCGCTCAATCTTGTCGTGTGCGCGCTGCGCTTCTTTTACGGGGTGACGCTCGGCGAGGCGACGATCCCCGAGCGGATCGCCTACGCCCGCGAGCCACGCAAGCTGCCGACGGTGCTGAGCGCCGACGAGGTCGTGCGGTTTCTGGAATCGGTGTCGAGCCTGAAGGCGCGCGTGGCGCTGACCACGGCCTATGCCGCGGGTCTGCGGGTGTCCGAAGTCGCCGCGCTGAAGGTCCGCGACATCGACAGCAGCCGCATGGTGATGCGGATCGAGCATGGCAAGGGGGACAAGGAGCGCTACGCCATGCTCTCCCAGACGTTGCTCGGCATCCTGCGCGTGTATTGGCGGCTGGCCCGCCCGCCCCTGTATCTGTTTCCTGGCCGGACCCCGGACAAGGCGGTTGAGGCCACCGTGCTGCACGCAGCCTGCCGTTCGGCAGCGGCTGCGGCCGGGCTCGACAAGCGGGTCAGCGTCCACGTGCTGCGACACAGCTTCGCCACCCACCTGCTCGAGCAGGGCGCCGATATTCGTGTGATCCAGGTGCTTCTCGGCCACGAGAATCTGTCGACGACGGCGCGCTACACGCGGGTCTCGACCGAGGTGATCGCCGGCACGGCCAGTCCGCTCGACAAACTCTCCCTGAGCGTGACGCCGCCGGGATAGGCGGTGAAGGTTCGGCCGGCGTTCGAACTGGCCGACGTTTTCAACCGCCACGGCGAAGGTTACGAACGGGCGAACGCCGGACATCTCGGGCGCGTGGAACGGCGCGTGATCGGAGCGATCACCGCCTGCCGCACGGCGGCGCTCGGCGGTCACGTCGATCGCTGCGACGACTGCGGGCTCACCCGCATCGCCTACAACTCTTGCAGGAACCGCCACTGCGGGAAGTGTCAGGGAGCGGCGCGCGCGGAGTGGCTCGCGGCGCGGCAGGCCGAACTGCTGCCGGTTCCCTACTTCCACGTCGTCTTCACCCTACCGCCGGCGGCCACCGAGATCGCCTTCCAGAACAAGCGGATCGTCTATGGCCTGCTCATGCGCGCCGCCGCCGAGGCGCTCATGACGCTCGCCGCAGAACGCCTTGGCGCCAAACTCGGCCTGATCGCCGTCCTGCACACCTGGGGGCAGACGCTCACCCATCACCCCCATGTCCACTGTCTCGTCCCCGGCGGCGGCGTCGCCCTCGACGGCGAGAGATGGGTCGCCTGCAAGCCGAACTTCCTGCTCTCCGTCCGCGCCCTGTCGAAGACCTTCCGCCGGCTCTTCCTCGACGGCCTCGCGGCGACCTTCGCTCGCGGCGAACTCGGCTTCTTCGGCGAACTCGCGCCGCTCGCAGACCCCGGCGCTTTCGCCGAGCGCGTCCGCGCGCTCCGCGACGGCCCCTTCGTCGTCTACGCCAAGCCGCCTTTCGGCGGACCCGAGCGCGTGCTCGCCTATCTCGCCCGCTACACGCATCGCACCGCCATCGCCAATTCGAGGCTCGTCGCCGTCGACGACGACGAGGTGGCGTTCTCCTACAAGGACTATCGCCGCGGCGACCGCCCCCGCGTCATGCGGCTCGCCCCGCACGAGTTCATCCGACGGTTCCTGCTGCACGTCCTGCCCGACGGCTTTCACCGCATCCGTCACTACGGTTTCCTCGCCAAGGGCGACCGGGGCGAGGCCCTCGCGCGCGTGCGCGCCCTGGCAAGCGCCGGAGTTGCCGCCGAGCCCGCCGACGGCCCGGCGGGAGCCGCCGACCCTCGACCTCAACCCCAGCCGGACGACGGCGCCCTCCCTCCGTGCCCGGACTGCGGCGGCCCCATGCGCCGCGTCGGCATCGTCCCACAGTCGACCGGCCCCTTCCGATGCGACACGTCATGACGACGACCGCTCGCCCGATCCCGATCCTGTCCGTGACTCCGACCTGCCGCTCCATGGCCCAGCCGGCGCTCGGCTTCACCGCGCCACCGCGCCCCCCTCCGCCTCGTTCAGCCTCCGCGCAGTCGTCGTCCGACCGGTCCCGCCGACCGACGCACGGCGTTGACCCGGTCCATGATCGACAGCCGCAGCCTTCCCGGAGCGGCCAGTTGGCGCCTGCGCCCCGACGCCTCGCGCGCTTTCGCCATAGCGGCTAAACGGCCCGCGCCTTCGTTCAATCCGGCTTATGTGAGGTCACCCTCCGTGACGCCCAACCCGTGCGTCGGCGACCTCACATAACCCTCCAGATTCCCAAGAGGGCGCGAGTCAGATTCAAGATGCTGGCTGGGGTTGGAGGCCAGCAGGGATGGCTCGAGCCTATTCTTTGGACCTAAGAGAGCGGGTGGTTGCGGCGGTGGCGGCGGGTCAGTCCTGCCGGTCGGTGGCCAAGACGTTCATGGTCAGCGTCGCGAGCGTGGTGAAGTGGTCGCAGCGCCAGCGGGCGCTTGGCAGTCCGGCCGCGCTTAAGATGGGCGGGCATCGGCCCTTTCTTGTGGCGCGTGAGCGGGATTGGGTTTTGGCGCGGATCGCCGAGAAGCCCGACCTGACGCTGCGGGCTCTGCTCAAGGAGCTCGCCGACCGCGGTCTGGCGGTCAGCTACTTCGCCCTTTGGAACTTCCTTCAGCACGAAGGCGTGACGTTCAAAAAAAAGCCTTCACGCCTCCGAGCAGGACCGGCCGGACGTCGCCAGGCGGCGGAAGCAATGGAAGGCGCGTCAGGCTGCAATTGATCCGAGGCGGCTTGTCTTCATCGACGAAACCTGGGCGAAGACCAACATGACGCGCACTCATGGCCGATGCGCCAGAGGCCAGCGCCTCGTCGCCAAAGCGCCGTTCGGCCGATGGCGGACGCTGACGTTCCTCGCGGCATTGCGCTGCGACCGATTGACCGCGCCTTGCGTCATCGACGGTCCGGTCAACGGCGCAAGCTTCCGCGCCTATGTCGAGCAGGTTCTCGTGCCGGTTCTCGCACAAGGCGACATCGTCGTGATGGACAACCTCGGCAGCCATAAAAGCCGCGCTGTGCGCCAAGCCATCCGCGCCGCCGGCGCCAAGCTCTTCTTCCTGCCGGCCTACTCGCCAGATCTCAATCCGATCGAGCAGGCCTTCGCCAAAATGAAGACCCTGTTGCGCAAGGCTGACGCCCGAACGACAGAAGACACCTGGCGCACCATCGGTGCGCTGCTCGAGTGCTTCACGCCAACCGAATGCGAAAACTACTTCACAAACGCAGGATACGCTTCCGCCTAAGCAGATCGCGCCTAGCCGCCAAGCGAGATCGCCGCAGACTCGGAATCTACTCACGCCGAGGAGGCGGATCAGGGATCGGCGGCTGCGAACGAAGCGGTCGATGCCGCCTCCACGCTGCCCTTCGAGAATGCGCTCGAGGCGGCGGCGCAACTCCGGTCAAAGCCTGCCTGGGGAGTGCAAGAGCGGGCCGAGTCGCTCGGTCGTCGCGAGATCCTGGTCACGATGTCGGGGCCCGTCGCGTGAGTACTTTCCGAGGCTGTCTGCCCTCGCGCTTGTCCCCTAGCGTGACAACGCAGGGTGCAATCTGCGCAAATCCAAGCGCGTCACGCGTTCCCGCAAGACGTAGGGGAGAGGCAGTCATGGACAAGAACAGAGTCGCCGGGTCGATCAAGGAAATTAAAGGCGCCGCCAAAGAGGCGATCGGCAAGGCGGTCGGCGACGCGAAGTTGCAGAGCGACGGCAAGACCGAGAAGGCCGTCGGCAAAATCCAGAACGCTGTCGGCGGCCTGAACGACGCGGTCAGCGACGCGGTGAAGAAATAGCCGAATCCTCTGCGCCGCCCTGCGCGGCTAAGAAGGCTTCAGGAGAGGCGATGTCATGAGTACGATTCTTATCATCCTCGTTTTGATTTTTCTCTTTGGCGGGGGAGGGTACTATGCTCATGGCCGCTACGGAGGCTCCGGGCTCGGAGGCGTTCTTGGCTTGCTGCTTCTAGCTCTCGTGGTGCTTTGGCTTGTTGGCGGTCTCGGAGGGCTCGAATCCGAGGCTTTGACGACGCCCGGGCGTTCGACCACTGGAACGGCCGAGGGTCGCAAACCTCCGAACGTCTCGACAGCAATCGCACGATGCGTGTCTGCTTCCTATCGGCTGCGGCTCTCATAGCTGTCCGTTCGTGTTCTCTGGTTTTGGCCATTCGGCGTCCCCGGCGCGATCCTTCGGCGCCGATCCTGGCCACAACCAAAATCGTTTGCGATCGAATTCGTCCCCTGGCGGCTCTTGGTCATGTTCTCGCGGGATGAAGGCGTGAGCGCCGCAAATTCCTAGGGTGCGTTCGGCCGCTCTCCTTCGCCGCGCGAGGCGAGGAGCGCCAGCCGGGCGAGCGCCGGCAGCGACCTCGACCCGGTTCTCTTCATGATGGCGGCGCGGTGATTCTCGACGGTGCGCTGGCTGATTTTGAGATCGGTCGCAATATTCTTGCTGGGTTCGCCGGCTAGCACCCGTTCCATCACGTCGCGCTGACGCGGCGTCAGGCCCGCGAGATGAGCCACGGCCTCCTCTCGCAGCTGCGTCAATTTGCTCGAATCCTCGGACAGTTCGAGAGCCCGGTCGATGCTGGCGACAAGTTCTTCGCGACCGATCGGCTTCTCGATGAAATCGAGCGCGCCCGCTTTCATGGCCTCAACCGCCATCGACACATCGGCGTTGCCGGTGATCATGATCGCCGGAAAGCGATGCCCGTCCTTGTAGAGCTTCTCGAGCAATTCGAGCCCGCTCATTCCCGGAAGATAGGCGTCGATCAGCAGGCATGCGGACTTGCCGGGATCAAGGGCCTTGAGAAAGGCCTCGCAGCTTGCATAGGTCTCGACGGCGCGACCCTCGTCCTCGAGCACGGCGCGTATCGTCTCGCGAACAAGGTCGTCGTCGTCGACGACGACAATCGTGGCTCCGCCGGAGGCGATCGGGCCTTCATTCGCGCGATGAGGAGGCGAGGCGAGCGGCTCGGGCGGCTTCGCCAGGAGTTTCTCGATAGCCCGCGTCAAATCGTTGAGTTTAACGGGCTTGTGGAGATGCACGCAGTCGTTAAGCGCGATATCGCGCAAGGTCTTGGTCGATATATCGCCGGTAAGTATGATGAATGGGACTCGCCGACCGAGGTGCCGGTTCAGTTCTTCGGAGACTTGAACTCCGTTCATGACATTCGGGAGATTGTAGTCGGCGAGGACCAGATCGGGCCGCATTGCCCCCCGAGCCAGCAGTCCTAGCGCGGCGTGGCCGTCGACGACCGTCGACGTCTGATAGCCCTCTTCGTTCAGGAACAGTTCGAGGTGCTCCCGGACTTCCGGGTCGTCCTCGATGATCAGGATTGCTCCCTTGCGCGGCGCCGCATGCGTCGATGCGTCAGCAGCCGCCGGCGGCTTTGAACCAGCCGCCTGAATGTGGGCGCCTGGCGTCAGCGGTACTTCGATCGAGAAGACCGATCCTTTGGCTTGAAGCGAGCGCACCCGGATCGGGTGATGGAGGAGTTCGCCAAGGCTTTTGACGATCGAGAGGCCGAGGCCCAGCCCCTGGCTGCGCTGGCGGGCGGCGTTGTCCAGCTGATGGTACTCTTCGAAAATCGCCTTCAACTCGGACTCCGGAATGCCGATCCCGGTGTCCCAGACCTCGATGCGCAATTTGCCCTGGCGGCGCCGGCAGCCGAGGAGCACACTGCCGCGCGGTGTATATTTCAGGGCGTTCGAAATCAGGTTGCGCAGCATCTGCTCGAGCAGGCGCCGATCGCTCCGAATGGACAGTGCGCAAGGGACGACGCGGAGAACGAGTCCGGCTGCCTGCGCGTGATAAGCCAGTTCTTCCCTGAGACTGTCAAACAGGCCCTTCACAGGGAAGTCGCCGATTTCGGGTTTAACGGCGCCGACTTCGATCTGGTTGATGTCGAGGAGCGTGTTCAGCATGCCCGTCATGGCGTCCAAGGCGTCATCGACGCGGCCCAGCAACAGTTGAGCCTTCTCTCCGACCACATTCTTCGCCAGCAAGCCCTTGAGGAGCGTCAGGGTTTGCAATGGCTGCCGCAGGTCGTGGCTTGCCGCAGCGAGGAAGCGCGTCTTGGCGATGCTCGCCAATTCGGCTTGACGCTTGGCGTCGCTGAGCGCCTCCGCCGTCCGCCGCCGTTCGGTGACGTCTTCATAGGTGATGACGACGCCCTCGATGTTCTGGTCGCCGGCGCGGTACGGCATGATCCGGCGGACAAACCAGGCGCCGCTCTGGCCTTCGATCTCCCGCTCGACCGGCGTCTGAGTCTTGAGGACGGATTGGGCGTCTTCCACGAGCGCCTCGTCGGCCGCGAGCGACTTGAGGTCAGTGAGCGGGCGCCCGACGTCGCCCGGAATGACATTGAAAAGCGTTTTCGTCTCCGGCGTGAAGAATCGGATGTTGAAACGGGTATCGAGAAAGATCGTCGCGACTTTGGTGCTGTAAAGCACGTTCTGCAAATCGTCCGCGGTCGTGCGCTGACGTTCGAGGGTTTCCTGCAACTGGCTGTTGAGGGCGGTCAGCTCCTCGTTGAGCGACTGAAGCTCTTCCTTTGAGGCGAGCAGCTCCTCGTTCGTCGATTGGTACTCCTCGTTGACGGACAACGCCTCCTCGTTGATCGCCATCTGCTCTTCGCTCGAGATCTCGAGGTTGCGGAGGGCGCCTTGCAATTCGGTCTTCGTCGCCTCGAGCTCTCGTTCGAGCTCGACGAGCCTGGGAACGTCCGCAGGCGTCACGCCGCCGCTCCGGCCGGCTTGCGGCGCCGGCTCTTCGACGAAGCAGACCTGCAACAGGTCTTCGTAGTCGCGCGGGGCGGGTGTCACGATGATGCTGAGGAATGCTGCGCCTTCAGCCCCCTTCGTCCGGGCGCCCGGCATGACGACCCGGGCGTTTTCGCTCAACGCGCGCTCGACAGCCGATCTCAGCTTCGTGCGCACGCCCTCGCGCGCCATGGAGATCAGATCATTGACGGGCCGACCCGCTCCGACCTTGAGATAACGATCCACGGCCCCCTGGAAGTAGAGACATTCGAGTTTGCGGTTGATCAGCACGGCGGCTGGTCCATAGGCGTCCAGCACCATCCGCCGACAAAGCTCGGCAAGCTCGCTCTGGCGCGAAGGCGCGGATGCCGGGCCGCGACGCTCCCGCAACCGGGAACCGCCGGCGGCGTTCGGCGACAGGGCGAAATCGCCCGGCCGGGCGCCGCCGACGCGACGGTAAAGGCGTTGGGGCTTGGCCACGGCGACGAAGCGTCCGTCGGCGACGCCGACCGTCTCGGCATCCCCGACGAGCAGAAGCCCGCCTTCGCGCAAGGCGAAGTGGAGGATGGAGATGACCTTGGACTGCGCCTCCGGGAGCAGATAAATCAGAAGATTCCGGCACGATACGAAATCGAGACGCGAGAACGGCGGGTCGGCGAGCACGTCGTGCACCGTGAACACGACGTTCGCGCGCAGTTCCGCCGAAATGCGGTAACTGTTATCCTCCTTGGAGAAAAACCGCGCCAGTCGCTCTGGCGACACGTCCGCCTCGATCGAGTCGGGATAGAGACCGTCGCGAGCGCTCGCCACTGCGTCCGGATCGACGTCTGTCGCGAAAATCTGCAACTTGATCTCTCGTTTCGAGGCTTCGATCTGGTCGCGAAAAAGCATGGCGAGGGAATAAGTCTCCTCTCCCGAACTGCAGCCAGCGATCCAGATTCTGAGCGGCCGTTCGACCGGATGGTCGCGCACGAGGCCGGGAATGACGCTCTCGGCCAGATATTCGAAGACCCCCGCGTCGCGAAAAAAGCCCGTGACATTGATTAGCAAATCCCTTGAGAGCTGATCGCGCTCGTTTGCGTCCCGGCGCAGCAAATCGAAATAATCTGCGGCGGTCTTTATGCCCGCGATCGCCATCCGCCGCTCGACGCGCCGCTCGAGCGTGCCGTGCTTGTAAAGCGTGAAGTCATGCGCTGTCTTCGTGCGCAGGACAGCGATAATATCCGACAGGAAGTCTTCCACCGACTTCAATGCGGGCGATTTTGGGGCCTCCGGCAGGAAGACCTGGCCACGCTCCCGTGCGACCAGCGCCTCCGCGATCTTCGCGGCGCGCAGCACGAGATCGACCGCGCCGGTTGCGACCGCGCTACGCGGCATGCCCTCATAGTCGGCTTCGTGCATGTCCTGGGCGATGACGAGGCCGCCTTTCGCCTTTACGGACTTCAGGCCAACACTGCCGTCGGCGCCGGTTCCGGAAAGAACCACGCAGACCGCGCGCGATCCATATTCGCGAGCCAGCGAATTCAGTAGGAAGTCGAAAGGAAGCCGCGCGCCGTGGCGCGCCTGCGGCTTCGAGATCCGTAACGCGCTCTTGTCGTCGACCGACAGATAGACCCCAGGCGGAATGACATAGACGCGCTCGCGTTCGATCGGCGTTCCGTCGATCGCCAGCAGGACCGGCATCGCCGTGTGGCCCGCAAGCAGATCGACCATCAGGCTCTCGTGGCTCGGGTCCAGATGCTGCACGATGATAAAGGCCATGCCGTTGCCGGCCGGCAGCGCGTCCAGAAGCTTCCGGCACGCCTCAAGTCCGCCCGCGGAGGCCCCGATGGCGACGACCGGGAAATCCTCGGTTTTGCTAGCGGAGAGGGGTCTCGCTATCCAGCGCGATCGCTTCCCCTCAGTGGCGTGTTGGAGGCCTCCAGGCAAATTCTGCAATCTTTCTCGAAGAGCAGCGCCCCGGCGGAACGACGAAGAAACCATAGCAGAATGCGCAGGCGATTGCGATCCCCATTCGACGCTAGTCTCACCTGTGCGAGCAAGCGAACGGGAGCCTGAGCCGTGAGTAGATTCCGAATCTTTCGCGACGGAGCAACTTCAACCATGGTCGGTTGAGGCGCAGAAGACCAAGGCTTCGCGACCGTTGGAGACTTAGGCGCCATGAACGCAGCGGTAAAGGTTGAGTCGGATCTCGCGTTGTTTCGTGAGGACGTCGACGCGTTGAAGCGCGATGTCGCGAACTTGATCGAGCACATGAAAGGCGGCGCGACAAACACGGTTCAGAACGCCGCCAACGAGGTCGAACGGCGTCTCAGAGTCCTCGGTCAGCGGGCCGGCGCCGAGGGCGACCGCTCGACGAAGGCGCTCCAGCTTTTTGTTCAGAACCAGCCCGTTGTTGCGCTAATGATCGCGGCCGGGATCGGCTACGCAGGCGCGCGGGTGCTTCGACGGTGAGCCAGTCCTCGATCGCGCCATCCTATCTCCGCACGTATCCTTGCACCGTCGCCTTCTGGGTGCGGACGCGGGGCGGGTGGGGAGGTTAGTCGATGAAGGCGCTGCGCACCCTGATCGTGGAAGACGACGCGATGATCGGCGGATTGCTCGCGGAAACGCTCGAGGGTCTCGGTCACATCGTCTGCGCTGTAGAGCGCAATGTTGCCGATGCGACGGCCGCCGCCGCGCATTGGCGCCCGGATCTGATGATCGTCGATGTCGATTTTGGGGGAGCGAGGGGCATGGCGGCCCTCAAGAAGATCCTTCGAGGCGGGTTTGTCCCGCATGTGTTTGTCACGGGCGATGCGGTGAGAGGCCTGCCGTTGGGTCCTCACACTGTCCTCATCCGAAAGCCCTTCCGCGTGTCGGAACTGGAGCGAGCGATTCAACAGGCGCTGGCGCCGGAGGTCAGCGACCGTGTCGCGAAGGAAGAGAAGGAATTGGGGCTGACATGACGCATGCCGCGCTGTCACCTCTCATCGGGCCAGAGTTCGACGAATTTCTGTGCGCCCCGATCGGTGAGGATCGCAATGGAACGACGCTCAGCGTCCTTTCCGCGCTCGCCAGGCTTGACGTCGATCCCTGGCAGGAGGCCGCCCGCCTCGCGCGGATGCCGAGGGAAGCGGCCGCGGTGCGATTGACCTCGCTGATTGACGCTCTGCCGGGCGAGCCGGCGAGCGCCATGCCTTTACAGGCGAGTGGCGCGGATCTTGTTGCGCTGTTGCCGAAGGCCAATGTCCGGAGGGCGGATAGCCGATTTGCGGCGACCGGCCTGCGGAAGCGGCAGAGCGTCATGGCACTTTGCGCCATCACCATCATGATGCTCATCGTCTTCGCAGTCTCGGCCTTCTTTCCGCCTCAGCCCGGAAGCGGCGCCAATCCGTTGGCGTCCCGCGCCGCGGACGCCACGATGGCGCCGTCGCGCAAGTCTGACCCCTGAGGGCTAGCGGCGTTTCAGTTGAATCGCCGCTCGCGCTTGCGAAAAACGGGTTCCCACTTTTTCGCAGCCCGCCCTTAGCGCGAAATGATTCCGCCGCGTAACCGAGGAGTGCATGCACGGGATTTGGAACGCTCCGTTCCGGCGGCGACCCGGAAGGGGCATAAAAATTCTCAAGAATTGGGGGCGAAACCAGAAGACGTCGACGAGAAACGGGTACAAGATTCTGATGAGCGGCGATGCATCTAACGATCTCTAACTACGAGGACGTCCCGCGAATACAGCAGCAGAGGAAGCTGACAAAGATCCTGACGCTGATTGAGCCGTTCTGCCACGTCCCGTATCATGACGGGTTCCCGCCCGACCTGGCCGCTCAGACGTACATACACAGGATAGGGGTCTCGGACCACGAGCAGCAGATCGGTCCCTACTCCCCCAACCAACACACGATCGAGCAGATACTGTACTTCTCGTCGCTGCTGACCGAGGAAGACGATATCCTGGTGCACTGCTGGGCCGGCAAGTCCAGGTCGACGGCGGCCGCGCTCGTGATCCTGTATGACAAGCTGCGGGACTACGATAAGGCCCGGGAGTCGCTGCTCCGGATCAGGCCGCAAGCGGCGCCGAACAGGCTGATATGCCGGCTCGCGGACCTGCACTTCAACTCCGTGAGGGACGGGGAAGCCCAAGCCAAGAACTCAGTCTGGCAGCTCTCCATTATAGCCGACGAAATCGGCAAGGCTCGGTGCGACGACAAGGCGTTCGACGGGACATGAAGCATCGTACCCAGCACAGACGCGGCCCTCCGCACCGATGAGCGGATTTGCGTCGGGGCGCCCGCCGAGGCCCGCTCAGAGCGCTCGTCTGCCCTCCAGTTTGCGCGGGTCTGCGACCGCTCGCCCTCCTACTTGCGACGTTCGCGGTCGCGACCCGCGAGGTCCGCTTGACGTCGACTCCTTCCGTCCCCCTCGCGCACGGAGCAGTCATTCGCCGACGGCTCGGCGAACGCGCTAAAATTGGCTCTGAGCACACGTTGCCGCTGGTAGGTTACGCTCTGAAATCGACACGTGTCGAACCCCCCAACGCTCTGACTATGTCCCCTCGCCCGCGCCGAAAAAGGTGCGGCCAGAACAGCGCTTACGGTGCGCCAAGATCCGGCCGGCATAGGTTGTACCGTCAGGAAGGCCCAGGTCACGTTCCCGCCGGTGGCCCTCGCCGTAGGCCTCGCCGACGTGTCGCGGACAAGCTCCTCGGCCTCGGCGTAGGTCAGCCGTGGGGCCCGACGGCGACGCCGGAACCATCGGATCATCAGTCACCCCCAATTCACGACGCCATGATGACGCGAGCATCAAGTTCGTTCCCAGGTGCGCAACATCTGGCCTCGTTCCAAGCCTGGGCCAGACGAGTGCTCCTGCAAGGAATTCGAGCTCACCTAGCTCTCCGTTGATCCACATCAATATGCAAAAGCCGAAATTGACGATGCTAGGCAGCGTCGGAGTCGTCCACGGGCAGAGTCTTCACATCAAAAAACATTCAAGAGGCTAGCCGCAATTCGCTCTCTGACAGCAAGGGGCCGGAGTTTCCTCCGGCCCCTTACTGCATCGTATCGAGGGAGCAGTCCGAATAGATGTCGGCGCAGCCAACCGATGTCTCCGATTGGGTCTCTTCGTGTTTGGTCGGGTTCGACCCGTCGGACATTGTTCTTCCTTGCCACCGCGGCCGATAGGTAGTTTCCGAATCTTGCGGCCATTCGGCGGCTGGTTAGGCTCGACGAGCGAAAACGCTCATTTCTGAAGGACATCCAACAATGGCCAACTCAATCGCTGAGAAGATCGTCAAGACCAAGGCCGATGCTGCGATAGAGACCGGCCACGTCTCAAGAGCCGCCGTCGCTCTGACCGACAGCCGCAACGCCTACAAAGCGGCCGTCCAGGAGTTGGCCAAGGCATATCAGGAATTGGCGGCAAAGAACGCCAACAACCTGAGCGCTGCGCTGCAGGCTTTGGCCGCAGTGAAAAGCCCAACGGAGTTCATCGAATTGCAGCAGCGGTTGATCAAGGAAGGGGTTGAAGCCGCCGTCAGCGATAGCCGACAGATCGCCCATTTGACCAGGGCGGTGTTCACGGCCGCGTTCGAGCCCGCGAAGAAGCAGATCGAGGCGATCCAGATGACCGCGCACTAGACCCTGCCCTGTCTGCGTTTCAAACGCGCGGGGGGACCCCGCAATGGAGTGGGCCCATCGCTCACTTCCGCAGCAGCTGCCTGTCCTGCTCAACTCGGTCTGACGTTGTCGCTGGACGTTAGTGGTGGATACAGGGGTCCAGGCGGGTCGCAGCATTAGGAAGCGCGCATGTTCGAAGTGCGAATTCACGGCCGCGGGGGCCAGGGTGTCGTCACAGCCGCCGAGATGCTGTCGGTGGCCGCATTTCTGGAGGGGAAGCACGCGCAGGCCTTCCCGAGCTTCGGCTCCGAGCGGATGGGCGCGCCGGTCGTCGCGTTCTGCCGTATCTCGGACAAGGAGATCCGGCTGCGCGAACCGATCCAGTCCCCCGACGCGCTGATTGTCCAGGACCCGACTCTGTTCAAGGCGCTCGACGTCACCGAGGGGCTGAAGGCGACCGGCTATCTCATCGTCAACACCGCGCGTGGTTTCGCCGAGCTCCGCGAACCTCGGCTCGACCTCGTGGTCGCCCGGTTGCCGCAAGGCCACGCAGTGACGGCGCCGGCCACGGAGCTTGCGATGAAACACATCAACCGGCCGGCGCCGAACACGGCGCTGCTCGGGGCGTTCGCCGCCGCGGTCGGCGTCGTCGCACTCGATAGCGTGCTCGAGGCGATCCGTCGCGCCTTCCCCGGCAACGTTGGCGAAACCAATGTCGAGGCTGCAAAGGCCGCGCATGCGCTCATTGCCGCGAAGGCCGCTGCCTAGCCGCTCACCGGGAGTCGATTCGCAATGCTTCAGCAGATCGAAGGATCCAAGGCCATGGCGAGGTCGATCGCGCTCTGCCGGCCGCAGGTGGTGTGCGCCTACCCGATTACGCCGCAGACCCATATCGTCGAGGGCCTGGGCGAACTCATCCGTACCGGCGAACTCGACAATTCCGAGTTCATAAATGTTGAGAGCGAATTCGCGGCGCTTTCAGTCGCGATTGGCGCCTCGGCGGCCGGCGCTCGCGCCTATACCGCGACCGCAAGTCAGGGGCTCCTCTTTATGGCCGAGGCGGTCTACAACGCGGCCGGCCTCGGCCTGCCGATCGTGATGACGCTCGGCAACCGCGCGATTGGCGCACCGATCAACATATGGAACGACCATTCCGACACGATGGCTTTGCGCGAATCGGGCTGGATCCAGCTCTTCGCCGAAACAAACCAGGAGGCGGCCGACCTTCACGTTTTCGCCTTCCGACTCGCCGAGGAGCTGTCGGTGCCGACGATGGTTTGCGTCGACGGATTCATCCTCACCCACGCCGTCGAGCGCATCGACATTCCCGAGCAAACGACAGTTGACGCCTTCCTGCCGCCCTACGAGCCAATGCAGTGCCTCGACCCGGACGATCCGATCTCGATCGGCGCGATGGTCGGCCCGGACGCATTCACCGAGGTGCGCTACCTGGAATATTACAAGCAGCATACGGCGCTGGACCTGATCGAGCGGCTGGCGATCGAGTTCGAGCGCCTGTTCGGCCGGCAGGCCGGCGGCCTGCTGCGGATGTACGACGCCGCGGACGCCGAGATTCTCGTCGTGGCGATGGGTTCGATCAATGGCACAATTAAGGACGCGATCGACGAGATGCGCGCGGACGGCATGGCTATCGGCCTTGTCACCCTCGTTGCTTTCCGGCCGTTCCCTGGCGAAGCGTTGCGCCAGGTTCTTGCGCGCGCGACCGACGTCGTCGTAATCGACCGGGCGATCGACGTCGGCATGGGCGGGCCGCTCGCAAGCGACGTCGCCATCGCCTTGCGCGCTCTGCCCGACCCGCCGGCGATGCATTCGGCGATCGTGGGCCTGGGAGGCCGGCCGGTCCCGAAAGCCTCTCTCATCCGGCTCTTCCGTCAGGCGGTGACGCAGTCGTGGGAAGGCCCGCATTTCCTCGATCTCAACGAGCGCGTCGCCGGCCACGAACTCCACCGCCGCAAGAAGACGCGCCGTGTCGGTCCGGCGGCCGAGGGCATCCTCAAGGAGCTTGAGAAGGAGCGGGTCGCCAAACTCGCGGAGCAGACCCGATGAACGAAGTCCAGAAGCTCAAGTTCTATCAGAAGGGCACGCTGACCGTTGGCAACCGCCTCGTCGACGAAAGCCAGCGGAACGTCCAGGCGAGCCTCGACCGGTCGAACTCGCTGACCTCGGGACATCGTGCCTGTCAAGGCTGCGGCGAGGCGCTCGGCGCCCGCTACGCGATCGACGCGGCCATGCGCGCCTCTGAGCGCAAGTTGATTGCGGTCAACGCCACCGGCTGCCTGGAAGTGTTCACCACGCCCTATCCCGAGACCTCGTGGCAGATCCCGTGGATGCATTCGCTGTTCGGTAACGCGGCGGCGGTGGCGACCGGGGTTGCTGCGGCGATGCGGGTACTCGGCAAAAGCGACACGCGGGTCGTGGCGCAGGGCGGCGACGGCGGGACGACCGACATTGGATTCGGCTGCCTCTCCGGCATGTTCGAGCGCAACGACGACGTGCTCTACATTTGCTACGACAATGAAGGTTACATGAATACCGGCGCGCAGCGTTCCTCCGCCACGCCCCCGACCGCGCGCACAGCCACCACGCCCGCCGTCGGCCCGGCGCCCGGCAATGTGTTCGGCACGGGCAAGTTCGCCCCCAAGATCGCTGTCGCGCACGAGATTCCGTTTGTAGCCACCGCCAGCGTCGCCGACCTGCACGACCTCGAGGCCAAGGTATTGAAGGCGATGAGCTTCCACGGAGCCCGGTACATCCAGATCAACGTGCCCTGCCCGCTCGGCTGGGGCGCGGCCTCGCACGACACGATTAGGATCGCCCGCCTCGCCATCGAGACCGGCCTTTTCCCGATCTTTGAGGCGGAGGGCGGCTACGTCACGCAGGTGCGCAAGATCCGCCGCCCGACGCCGGTGATCGAGTACCTGAAGCTGCAGCGGCGCTTCGCTCACATTCTGCGAGATGGCGCCGACGACCCACGCGTCAAAGGCCTCCAGGCGATCGCCGACCGCAACATCCGGGATTACGGACTGCTGGAGGCGGCGGCATGACGATGATTGGCCTCAAGCCCACTCCCCCTGCGGGACAGGAACCGAGCGCGGCGGGTTCGGCGGACAAGCGCCTCGGAACCTGCGCGACTTGCGTCGCTAACCCCTCATCCGGTCCTTCGGGCCACCTTCTCCCGCAAGGGGAGAATGGGAGGCGAGAGTTATGAAGCACCCCTACGCCATCGCGCCCGATGTCGGCACGAGCAAACTGAACCAGACCGGCTCGTGGCGGACGCAAAGGCCCATCTATGTCGACAGGCTGCCGCCCTGCAACGCAGCCTGCCCGGCGGGCGAAGACATCCAGGGATGGCTCGCCCACGCCGAAGCGGGCGAATACGAGGCCGCCTGGCGGGCGCTGACCGCTAACAATCCCTTGCCCGCGATTATGGGCCGCGTCTGCTATCACCCCTGTGAGACGGCCTGCAATCGGGCGGAGATCGACGAGGCGGTCGGGATCAACTCGGTCGAGCGCTTCCTCGGCGACGTCGCGATCGCTCGCGGCTGGGCGTTCGAGAAGCCCGGCGAGGAGACCGGCAAGCGCGTGCTCGTCGTCGGCGCTGGGCCGGCGGGGCTTTCGGCCGCCTATCACCTGCGCCGGGGCGGCCACGCGGTGACGATCCGGGAGGCGGGGCCGCTCGTCGGCGGGATGATGCGCTTCGGTATTCCGAAATACCGCCTGCCGCGCGACGTGCTCGACGCGGAGGTGAAGCGTATCGCCGACCTAGGTGTCGAGATCGTGCTTAACGCTAAGGTCGTCGACATCGAAAAGACGGTTGCGGAGGGCAGCTACGACGCGGCCTTCCTCGCGGTCGGCGCCCATATTGCTAAGCGCGCCTACATTCCGGCCGGCGGGGCGGCGAAGATCCTCGACGCCGCAAGCCTGCTCCGCTCGATGGAGGGCGAGGAGCGGCCGATGCTCGGCCGCAAGGTGGTCATCTACGGCGGCGGCAACACCGCGCTCGACGCCGCTCGAACCGCCCGCCGGCTCGGCGCCTCCGAGGCGATCATCGTCTACCGTCGTACCCGCGAAAAGATGCCGGCGCACGACTTCGAGCTCGAGGAGGCGCTCGAAGAGGGCGTGTCGATGAAATGGCTCTCGACCATCAAGTCGGTCGAGGGCGGCTCGATGATCGTCGAAAAAATGAGGCTCGACGAGAGGGGCTTTCCGCAGCCGACTGGAGAGTTCGAGACGCTTGAGGCCGATTTGCTCGTGCTGGCGCTCGGGCAGGAGGCGGACCTGTCACTCCTCGACAACGCGTCGGGGATCGTGATCGACAAGGGCGTGGTCAAGGTGGGGCCAGACATGATGACCGGCCGGCCGGGCGTGTTTGCCGGTGCGGCGAACGGTACACGCCTCCCGAAAAGCATGGGCCCGCGAGCTTCGACCGGTTGAACGCCTGGTACTACGAGGACGCGCCCGGCACGGTGCGCCCCACGATCGAGGCGATCCGCCGGGTCGAGAATTTCGAGGAGGTGGTCAAGGGCCTCGACGAGACCAACGCCCTCTACGAGGCTCGCCGGTGCCTCTCCTGCGGCAACTGCTTCGAATGCGACAATTGCTACGGCGTCTGCCCGGACAACGCGGTGATCAAGCTCGGCCCCGGCAAGCGGTTCCAGTTCGACTACGACTATTGCAAAGGCTGCGGTCTGTGCGCCGCCGAATGCCCGTGCGGGGCGATCGACATGGTCCGAGAGGCGATTTGAGGGACTGAAGTTCTGACGCAACGTCGTCAGCTCATCGTCAGCGCCTCGCCCCGCGAAGCCAGGAGCGGCGAGGCCCGAATGCGCACATTGCGGTAGTTTCCCCCACAGCTTGTCCAATGACTCAGCTCGGGCCTTGAGCGGACTTTCATTCGCGCAGGGGGGGACGTTGAGGGGAATGAAAATTAAGCGTCAAGAACGAATTCGTATTGCAGTTCAAGCCTGCGAGCATCCTTCCGCTGGCGGAGCTTGTGCCGTCTGTGAACACCATTCTTATCGGGACGCCAGGCGGCTACGATTATGCCTATTCGGGCTTCACCGGCCCGGCGTCCTTGGGGACGGGCGGCACGACGGCTGCGTCAAGCGGCACCGGCGACCTGTTCGGGATTGATGACCTCGTATTGTACGTTCCCGAAGGCTACGCTGGGTTATCCCTTACCGGCTCCTCGACCTTCGACAACACAACGATCGCGGCGCTCGGCTTCACGACGGGGACTTACGTCTTCACCTGGCCCGACCCCGGCAGCGTGACTGTCAATGTAAGCGCCGGGGTCCCCGAGCCCTCCACTTGGGCGATGATGCTGCTTGGGTTCGCGGGCCTAGGCTTTGCCGGCTATCGCTCGCGCAAGAGCGTCGCTCCAGCCGCGTAAGCTGGTGTCCGACCACACCCGATATGCGCGGGCTGGCTCGACCCCGAGCGCCCACGGACGTGCGATGGTCCCCTCCTCTAATTTCTGTCAGCTAGCTGTCGGCCTGATCCCCACGACGTTGTCAGCCCCACTCAAGAGCACGTCGATGTTCTCGCTGCATGTGGTTAGCCTAGCGTTCCCGAACAGCTTCAGAGCGATCGCCAGCGGTGCTGGCTTCAGCCGCGTCGACAGGAAACGGAGCCCGTATCAGACCGCGACCGGCCCCATGTCCCGTGCTATGCTTGGCCTAAAGCACGGGCGGTGTGGAATGTCGGAAACCTTTGACTTTTCGGCGTACCTTGACGACGAAATAGCTCGCAACGAACGGGTTCTGAAGTCCGCCCGGCGCGCTGCTAGCGTTCCAGCCCCCAACGAGTTTGACAGCAGCGAAATCGTCGCTCTTATCGAGCGTCATCTTGACGACCTGAAGCGGATACGCGCCCAGCAGGGCAGGCGACATGCGCCGAGGCCCTAAAGGCGAGAAGCGCCCCGCTGTCGTCTACGCCACTACCGATATGCGCGGCCTGGCTTGACCCCGCATCATGACGCGCGAGGCTTTGTTGGTGACAAACTTAGGTCGCGGATCGCTTAGGCTGCCTAATCACTTGACATAGCTAATGAATCCAAGATAATTCAAATTAACGCTTGGGAAGCGAGTAAGGACCCGCTCGGCGCCCAGCCCGGCGCGATGATCTATTTCCTGCCCTCCGCGCTCGCTCTGTAGTGGCGGATTGAAGGGGACACAAGCGAGGACCCAACGTCGGTTCATTAAGCGCCTTATGGAGCTGCGGGCGGCCGATGCAAGAACAGACTTTGACGTCCGGCGTCGGCGGCGCCATCGCCTCGAATAATCGGAGCAAAGCTCGTTCGACGGTCCGGCGTCTTTAGGTGCAGGCGAAGGGCCAGCTAGGGTACCGACTTGCGCGCGAACCCGAGTTCTTCAGTGACCGCGGTGCCGCCCACCCCTTCGCGCTGGGGCGCCTTCAGTTCTGTCGCTTTCACGGTCATCTGGACCGCGAGCGTCCTGTCGAACGTCGGCACCGCCATGTTCGACACGGCCTCCGGCTGGCTGATCACAAGCTGTTGATTTCCACTGAGAGTTGACCCGGGCGGCACGGGTTTTTCCACCGAGAACTGACCCATGTTCGAACCTTTCCCCCTTGGCGTAGGCGAGGGGCATCGGAGTGATCGACATGGAGTTATTGAGCGTCATCCGACGCTGGCGCTATCGCGACCATTTCTCGATCCGGGAGATCGCGCGGCGCACCGGTCTATCGAGGAACACGGTCCGCAAATACCTTCGCTCGGACGGTGTCGAGCCGAAGTTCAACCTTCCGGAGCGCGCCAGCAAGCTGGATCCCTACGCCGACAAGCTGTCGCAGATGTTGCGGCTGGAGGCGGCAAAGTCGCGCAAGCAGAAACGGACGATCAAACAATTGCACGCTGACCTTGTGGCCCTCGGTTACGACGGCTCCTACAATCGCGTTGCGGCGTTCGCTTGTGAGTGGAGAGCGGCCCGGCATCGGGAGCAGCAAACCACCGGTCGCGGCGCGTTCGTGCCGCTCGCGTTCTCGCCGGGCGAGGCGTTCCAGTTCGACTGGTCGGAGGACTGGGCGGTCATCGCGGGCGAGCGGACCAAGTTGCAGGTCGCCCACTTTAAGCTCGCCTACAGCCGCGCCTTCATTCTGCGGGCTTATCCGCAGCAAACGCACGAGATGCTGTTCGACGCCCATAACCACGCCTTCCGCGTTCTGGGCGGCGTGCCGCGGCGCGGCATTTACGACAATATGCGGACCGCCATCGACAAGATTGGCCGGGGCAAGGAGCGCAAGGTCAACGCCCGTTTCTCGGCCATGGTCAGCCACTTCCTGTTCGAGGCCGAGTTCTGCAATCCGGCTTCCGGCTGGGAGAAGGGGCAGATCGAGAAGAACGTTCAGGACGCCCGCCACCGGTTCTGGCAGCCAACGCCGAACTTCCCATCCCTGGCGGCGCTCAACGATTGGCTGGAGATGCAATGTCGGGAGCAGTGGGCGCTGACGTCGCACGGCTCGCATGCGGGCGCGATCGCCGACGCCTGGGCCGACGAGGTCCGGCAGTTGATGCAGCTTCCGCGTCCCTTCGACGGCTTCGTCGAATACGCCAAGCGCGTCTCGCCGACCTGCCTCATCCATCTGGAGCGCAATCGCTACAGCGTGCCGGCCTCCTTCGCCAACCGCCCGGTCAGCGTACGGGTCTATCCCGAGCGCATCGTCGTGGCCGCCGAGGGGCAGATCGTCTGCGACCACGTCCGGGTCTTCGCCCGTTCCCACAACCCAATGAGCAGTGCGACGGTTTACGACTGGAGGCACTATCTGGCGGTCATCCAGCGCAAACCCGGCGCCCTGCGTAACGGCGCGCCCTTCGCCGAACTGCCGCCGGCGTTCCGGGCTCTGCAAAAGCGCCTGCTCAAGATGCCAGGCGGCGATCGCGAGATGGTCGAGATCCTGGCGCTGGTTCTGCAACATGACGAACAAACGGTGCTGGCCGCCGTCGAACTGGCGCTGGAGGCCGGGGCGCCGACCAAGACGCACATCCTGAACCTGCTGCACCGCCTGGTCGACGGCAAGGCGACCGACACGCCGCCGGTGAAGCCGCCCAACGCCCTGACGCTCATCACTGAGCCGCAAGCCAACGTCGATCGCTACGACGCCCTGCGCCAAGCCCCGGAGGCGCGCCATGCGTCATAATCCGGCCAGTGGCGCCATCATCGTCATGCTGCGCAGCCTCAAAATGCACGGCATGGCCCAGGCCGTCGGCGAGCTGGCCGAGCAGGGCTCGCCGGCCTTCGAGGCGGCGCTGCCGATGCTGTCGCAGCTCCTGAAGGCGGAGACGGCCGACAGGGAGGTGAGATCGACCGCCTACCAGCTCAAGGCCGCCCGCTTTCCCGCCTATCGTGACCTTGCTGGCTTCGACTTCGCCAGCAGCGAGGTCAACGAGGCGCTCGTCCGCCAGCTCCATCGCTGCGAGTTCCTGGAGGACGCCCACAACGTCGTCCTGGTCGGCGGCCCCGGTACGGGCAAAACTCACCTCGCCACGGCGGTTGGGGTCCAGGCCATCGAACATCACCGCAAGCGCGTCCGGTTCTTCTCCACCGTCGAACTCGTCAATGCCCTCGAACAGGAAAAGAGCCAGGAAAGGCCGGGCAGATCGCAGGGCGGCTAACCCATTCCGATCTCGTCATCCTCGACGAACTTGGCTACTTGCCGTTCAGCGCCTCCGGCGGAGCCTTGCTCTTCCATTTGCTGAGCAAGCTGTATGAACGCACCAGCGTCATCATCACGACCAATCTCAGCTTCGGCGAGTGGGCCACGGTGTTCGGCGACGCCAAGATGACGACGGCGCTCCTCGATCGTCTCACCCATCGCTGTCACATCCTCGAAACCGGAAACGACAGCTTCCGCTTCAAGAACAGCTCGGCGAAAGCCGCCAAACCCACAATGGAGAAAGCCCGAACTTGACGAAAGCCTGACCCCCAAACCATCATCAAGCCGGGTCAGTTCTCAATGGAAATCCCGGGTCAGTTCTCGCCGGAAATCGACAGACCAGCGTCCGAAAACCTGCACAGAAGCGGGCGTTCGGCGATGCATTTAAGGTTCAAACCTTCTTCAACGGAAATGTTGCCTAGCGAGCGACGCGAGCTCCCTCGATAACAAGATCGGCGGCGCGGGGAAGATCACCGAAGCGGCTCACGCGCGCCGAGAACGCCCGGCAATTTTCGCGCAAGTTTTTGTCGGCGAGCATCGCCGTAACAGCATCACGGATTTCGGCCGGGACGGCCTCGGGGACAAGCGCGCGGCCGAGGCCCAGCGCTTCCACGCGCGCGCGCGGCGTTGTCGTTCTGATCGCGCCCGTTGGGCAGACAGAGCATCGGCGCGCCAGCACCTGCGCTGAACATCGCGGTGCCCAAGCCGCCGTGGGTAACGACGAGATCGACCGACGGCAGGACCGCGTCGTGCGGGACGAACGCTCGCGCCTCAAGGCTTCCTGAAATCGGCAGCGCCTCCGGCGCGATCCCGCGCCCCGTCGTCACCAACACCTCGAGCGGCAACGGCGCCAGCGCTGCGCAGACGTTGCGCAAAGTGCCCTCCTGCTCCTGAAATACGCTGCTGAGGCTGACGAGTACGAAGGGGCGCTCTGGAAAGCGCCGTGGCCAGGACGCGTCGGCGACCGGCTCCCGGATCGGCCCGACGAAATGTATATGGCGAGCTACCTCCTTCGCCGTGCCGAATTCGGGATAGGTGGTCGCCAGCACCGTCGGCGCGCGCTCGACCAGCTCGAAGAACGACAGGCCCGTATGATGTGCCGCGAGGCCGCCGAGCTTTGCGACGACGCTGGCCTCGAGATTCCAGGCGAGGTGATTTAGGGCGACGTAGGGCAGCGCGCGCTCGGCAATCGCCTTATGGGTCGTGAACAGCATGACGTCGAGCACGCTAACATCGGGGCTAAGCGCGTCATGCGTCGCGAGAAAATCCGAGGCGAATGCGGCGGAGCCACCAACATGATGGACGATGAACTCGGTCTCGGCGCCGGGCGCGTGCGGCCGGGCGCCGTCCCATTGCGGCGCGGATGCGAGGGCATGGAAGGTTGCGCCGTCGGCTGCGATGGCCTGCCCAAGCGAATTATGCGTCAGCACGTGGACTTCATGCCCGCGGCGCGTCAACTCGCGAGCCAGCGCCCGTTGCGGGGGTACGTTTCCGCCGCCGTCCCAGTAGGCCATCAGCACCCGCAGCCGTTCGCCAGATCTCGAAAGGTCGTGCGTCATCTCCCCTTTCCTTGATAGTGCCGTCGACCGTTCCCGCTATCAGTTTGCGACCTTGGTCCGCAATACGTCCGACTCCTGCCTTCTCCTTCGCACGAATTGCGGTCGTTGGCCGACGCCGCCATCGAATGGGTGACATCGACCTGATCGCGAAATTGCTTGAGCTTGGACGTAACTGGCGCTCGCGACCCAAAGCGTTTACCGTCGCCGCGCCGGTGTAGGAATTCTGCGAGTACGAGCGAGTTCCGCGGGCGCAAGATCAACTTCGACGTACACCGCGGAAGGCCGTCGTCGACCAAATTGGGAGGACGAAAGATGCCCTACGCGATTATCCACCACTTTCCGGGCGGCACAAAGGAGCAATACGAGGCGTCAATTGCAGCGGTGCATCCGAACAGAAAGACCCTTCCGAAGGGCCAGATCTTCCACGCTGCGGGGCCGTCCGCGGGCGGGTGGACCATTGTAGCGGTTCATGACTCCAAAGAAAGTTGGGAGCATTTTCGCGACACCACTCTGATGCCTCAAATGAAGAAGGGCATCACGGGCGGGTTCGCCGGACCGCCCCAAGAAACTGCGATCGAAGTTCACAACCTTCAGAAATAGCAGCGCGTTCTGTCCGGCGACAGGATCACCACGGATCCTGTCGCCTTTCCAAATACCCCGGCTGCCGTCCACGGACGGAGGTTTGCTCATTCGGCAAGAGCGCACCGCTTGGGCGGTGGGCAAGAGTCCGAGTCCCACCGAAATAGTATCGCAGACATTGGCTAGGGCCTCAGTCGTCTGTACGGGCGCTGAAAGCCGAATTCCCGATCAGCGAAACGCGTCCGATTGTTGCGGGCCGGAATTCTCGCCGCCCTGATCGCGCTGCCCGGCCTGGTGGGACTAGTCCGGATGCTGAGAGGAGAGACGATGCGAATGCGACTTTCGATTCTAGCAATCGGTCTCGGCGCCTTCTTCCTGTGGCTGTCCTCCGCGAGCGCTACGCCGGTCACGAACGTCGACCTTGCCGGCAAGAAATTCTGTTACGACGGCGGCGGGACGGAAAGCTACTACGCCGACGGCCGCTATGTCAGCTCCGTCGACGGAACAGGGACCTGGACGATCGAAAAGGACGGGGTTCTAATCAAGACCGATCAAATCACCGGGCTGGCCGATATGCAGAAACTGCCGGACGGAAAATTCACCTCGACCTGGATCGTCAACGGCAAGCCAAAGACCTGGACCGGACATTATTGCGATTAGAAGCCAGTCGGCGGGGGAGGGTTTCATGGACCTGCGTCTCGTGAAGCGGCTGGCTTTGGTCGTCATGGCGCTGTTTCCCGCGCTCTGGGGCCTTCTCGGCGATCTCAACAACAGGAGCGCCTTCAACAGCACCGCGACCAACGCCGTCGCGCCGATGATCGCCATGACCGACACCTTCCACGATCCGTGGCAGACCTGGCGCGCGATAACCGCGCCCTGGGCGTCGACTGTCGGCCTCATCCTCATCATGGCGGTGGAGACTACGGCCGGCGTTCTCGGCGCCGTCAGCATTGTCCTCATTCTCGCCAACATCCGCGGAAGCGTGGCGGACTTCGCCAGGGGCAAGGCCTGGATGATCCTCGCCTGTCTCGCCGCTGTCCTGATCTGGGGCGTCGGGTTCATGGTGGTCGCCGGAGACTGGTTCCTTGCCTGGGAGGCGAGCAAGGATCCGCTCAGCACGCAACTTGGCGCAATGGTCTATTTCCTGCCCTGCGCGCTCGCGCTGATGGTCGCGATGATCCACCGCGAGGACGCGTAGCGGAGGGGCGTACAGGTCCGCTTTTCGGGCCAGATAAGGCGGTCAAAACCGTCGTCCGGCTCAGACTCGACGCTCTTGCGTTCGGAGATTTGGCCCCGTAAGGCCCATCTTGAAGGGCGACTCGGGGCGACGTCACCCGTTAGCCGCTCCTCGCTCGAATGACCGGTGTCGTGCGCAAAGGAGACGACGGGGCGAACCCGAGCGCGGCTGCGTGAGCGGCCGCTCCCGCGCCTGACAAGGAATGAAGCCATGACAGGGGAATTGGAAGGCAAGGTCGCCGTCGTGACCGGCGCGGCTTCCGGAATTGGATTAGCGACCTCTCAAGCGATGCTGACTGCAGGCGCGCGCGTCGTGATGGTCGACCGCAACGAAGCGGCGCTCGGGGCGCTGAAAGAGAAGCACGGCGAAGCGATGATCCCGCTCGTGGCCGACCTTCTCGACGCCGAAGTCTGCGGGACGCTCGTGCCAAGGGTTTTGGAGAAGACCGGCCTGATCGACATCTTCCATGCCAACGCAGGCCTCTACGTTGGCGGCGACCTCATCGACGCCGACAACGCCGCGATCGACCGGATGCTGAACCTGAACGTCAACGTGGTGATGAAGAACGTCCACGACGTCCTGCCGCACATGATCGCGCGTCGGACGGGCGACATCATCGTCACGAGTTCGCTTGCCGCCCACTACCCGACGCCGTGGGAGCCGGTCTATGCGTCATCCAAGTGGGCGGTTCACGGTTTTGTTCAGATCGTGCGGCGACAGGTTTTCAGGCACGGCGTTCGCGTGGGCTCGATCTCGCCTGGCCCGGTCATGACTGCGCTGCTCGCCGACTATCCGCACCAGAGACTGCATCCGGAAAGTCTCATGGAGGCGGGCGAGGTCGCCAACGGGGTGATGTTCATGTTGACTCGGCCGCGCGGCGTGACGATCCGCGACATGGTCATCATGCCCACCATTTTCGATCTCTAAGCCAGAGCGCATGCCGCCGGCAATTTCGGGAAGTCCTCATGCGAGCCCTCGCCAAGGGGAGAAGGGTGTGAACGGCAGCCCCACCTCCCGGGAACGCGCGTTCGTGGTGCTCATAG
The DNA here is from genome assembly GCA_963829505.1 of uncultured Alphaproteobacteria bacterium. Taxonomy (GTDB): domain Bacteria; phylum Pseudomonadota; class Alphaproteobacteria; order Rhizobiales; family Beijerinckiaceae; genus Roseiarcus. Next base: position 1,458,613 of record CAWHIL010000001.1, on the reverse strand, counting down.
CGTTTCGGCCTTCGGCAGCCTTCTGAAGGTCTCCGCGCGTTGCCAGCTAACCGGCAAGGGCAGCTCCGGGTCGAGCCTACCGTTCGCCGCTGTCCGGCGGCGCCCGCTCCTTCCACGAAACGTCGGCCCAGCGGTCCGCTTCGCGCACAATGCGGGCGTTCGCGGATAGCGCGACGAACCTGCGAAATCGATCCCTGAGCAGTCATTTGCTGGCGGCGCAAAAATCAAGTCTGACGAAGCGCGTTTTGTCTGAAATTAGGGGACTTTTGAGAGATCGGCGACCATATCGTAACGCCTCGACCAACAAGGCAAAGGCCGCGCTTGATTGCCGGTTCACGGATAGCAGAGTGATGACCAGTCATGACCGGCGACCAATCCGTAAGGACTCGCACAAGGGCGCCCGCCGCACGTGTTGCCGCACCACGCCGCCTGGCAGATAGCCCAAACCGAGACCAATAGCGCAGTGTTTAGGATCAGCGAAATCGCGTTGAACGCAAGCGGGCCTTCGGCACGCAGTTTCAACTCGCGCTCGCCTTTAGAAAATGGCCATGACCACAGGCCCCTGCTGTGAGCGGCGCGGTCGGTGCTGTATGCGATATTTTGGCTGTCGCGTCTGACGTCTTTTTTGTCGGGATGCTCGATGGCCAATAACAGCCCTGTACATAAACATCTCTCACAGACATTGCGACGCGCTGTCGGCCCATGCCCTTGGTGGGGTAAGGAACGGCCGCCCGTCGCTCATCAGACCTGCACGTGGCCGCGAGTGCGCAAGCATGGAAAGAAAGCTTTCCGCCCAGTGTTCGACGTCATGGATCAGGAGATGCTTCAGCATGGGGCCGTGGCGTTCACGTCGCTCGACCAAAGGCATTTCCAATGCGCGCTTCAGCGCCGCGGCCATGGCCTCGCTATCGTGCGGATTGACGATCAGCGCCCGGGTGAGTTCCGCAGCCGCGCCGGCGAATTGCGAAAGCACGAGCACTCCAGGATTCTCCGCGTCCTGCGCCGCGATATATTCCTTGGCGACGAGGTTCATGCCGTCCCGAAGCGGCGTCACCCACGCCACATCCGCCGCGCGATAGATGCCCGAGAGCGCGGTGCGTGAATGGGAACAATTGACATAGCGAATTGGCGTCCAGGACGCCTGGCCATAACGGCCGTTGACTCTGCCGATCAGCCTCGTCACTTCACTCTCGATCGCGGCGTAATCCTTGATATTGGAGCGGCTCCTTGGCGTGATCTGCAACAGGGTGACGCGCGATCGCCACTCTGGATTGACTTCGAGGAAGCGGTCGAAAGCGATGATGCGATGGGCTATGCCCTTGGAATAGTCGAGCCGGTCGACGCCGAGAACGAGGCGCAACCCCTTGAGGCTCTCGCCAATCTTCCTTGCAAGTGGCGAACGCGCGGCATTCCGCGCGAGCCGCGCGTAAGTGGCCGTCTCGATGCTGACCGGAAAAGCGCCGATGCGGGTCTGGCGGCCACCCAATTCGAAAGTCAGGCCGCGCCCAGCCTTGGCGCCGGGTTTCGTCAGGACGTATTCGGCGAAATTATCGCGATCGTTCTCGGTCTGAAAGCCGACGAGATCATAGTCTGTAAGGGCGCCCAGAATCTCTTCGTGGTGCGGCAATGTGCGCAGAATATCCAAGGGAGCACAGGGGATGTGCAGGAAAAAACCAATCGCATTGAAATGTCCACGGGCGCGCAGTTCGCGCGCCAACGGCATCAGATGGTAGTCATGCACCCAAATGACGTCGTCTTCTCTCAGGAAGGCGCTGAGCCTGTCAGCGAACAGGCGATTGACGCGCATGTAGCCTGAGTGATCTACGCGCGAATATTCTTGCAAATCGACCCGATAGTGCAGGATGGGCCATAAGACCCGATTCGCTAGCCCGTTGTAGTATTCCTCAAAATCATTTTTCGTTAGATCAATGACGGCGTAGGTTATATGATTGCGCTCGAAGGTGCGCGGTTCGGCTGTCTCCCTCTCGTCGATCTTGCCGCTCCAGCCAAACCACACGCCTGTGCGATTTCTCAGCGCCGCTCGCGCTGCGACCACAAGCCCCCCAGCCATCTGTTTGTTTCCCGGGGCGGGTACGGCGACTCGGTTTGAGACGATGATCAGACGCGGGCCCGCAATTCCTTCCGACTCGGCGACAGATGGGTTGCGGTATTGATGATCCCCGCCATCGCTGTCGCGACTCGGCGCGCGCTCTAACACCGTTTCCTGAGCGCCGATCGCCCGCTCGAGCGCGCTTGATCGCCCGTTGCCGCGTGGTCGCCCTGTTGCCAAGGACGACGAGCCCAGTGCGACCAGACTGCTTCCGAGCGAGTTAAACACGAGCATGCCTCCGCCTCTTCCGGCTTTGATGCCCGCCACAGAACACCGGCTCCCCGTCATGGCGATAGGCTCGGATTTTACCTATGGGACGGGACGGTCAGTTTCCCCATCGTTCGCGGTCGCGACCGCGATATCCTTAGCAGACGGTTTGGCCAACAGGTCGGATGCGCAATTGCGGGCGTTGCCGGACAACTTGCCGAACGTCTCATTTCCAACCCTTTGCTGCCTTCCTTCAGCGGCCCCGCTACGGCACGAAGCGCAATCGGCGGCCATCGTCGCGAACGAACTCACCCTTCCAGTGAGGTTCTGAGAGTGTCAGGCTCCACAATGCGCACGCGGCGGTAGGACACTTCGAACCGGAGCAATCCAAAAACCGCTGATTCCCGACATAGAATCGCTCGCGAGGAATATCCGCTCCAGGCGGCGATTGGAGGCAAGGCCCGCTTACCGACCCAGTTGAGGCGTTCACAGCCGCTGTCCGCTGAGTCCGCTTCACGTCGAAACTCGCCGTCTCCTTCGCGCACAAAGCGGGCGCGCCGGACGGTGTGGCGAACGCGACAACTTGACCCGTTTTGGAAGTTCTGAACGTCCGCTTATCGTTTCAGTCGTCTTGGCTTGTCCGCCACCCGCAGGACAATCTTGCCGGGAGGGTCCGAAGCCTGGGCCATCAGTTCATGGGCCTCCCTGGCCGCCGACAGCGGCAGCACCTTGCCGACAGACGGCCGAACTAACCCGGCCTCGAACAGCTCCGTCAGCTCTTCCAGGCTCTGGGTGTCGACGTCGACGATAAGGAAGTCCGTTCGCACGCCCTTGGGGCCCGACAGCTTGTTGTCTGGCGGCGAGACGGAAGACACAATGACGCCGCCGGGTTTGACGAAGTCGAACAACTGGCTCTGGGACGGCCCGCCGACCAGATCGAGTGCGGCGTCAAAGCTTTCGGCATCCGCGCTCGCGGCGTTCAGGTCGATCGTGCCGTCGAGTGGGAGAGTTCGCAGGCGCGCCTGGTCTTGCGGACGCGCCGTCGCCAGGACGCGAACGCCCCTCGCCTTGGCCATATGAACGGCGTAGTTGCCGACGCTGCCGGCGGCGCCATGGATCAGGACCGCTTCGCCTCGTTGGAGCTTGGCGTGTCGCCAGAGCATCTGCATTGCGGTGACGCCGACCACCGGCGCCGAAGCGGCCTCGTCATCATTGAGCGAAGGCGGCTTAGCCGCGATCATCGAGGATCTCGCCAGGGCGTATTGCGCATATCCGCCGACGAAGCTGGGGTTCGTCACACCGTAGACCGCGGCGAATGGTTCGCCCTTCCGCCGCCTCGGCTCCGAGGTTATTGTGGTGGCGACGGATGCCGCACCTGATTGCCCACGACGAAGCCGTGTCGGATGCGATCCGCCAAACGGTCGAAGCCGAACGCGTAAGAGGGCGATTTCGCCGTGACCGGAGGAACGGTCAGCGCTGTCGCAGCGCTCACGACGCGCAGTGGCAAGTGTTCGAGGCGGTGATCGGCAAACATCGGTCGACGGAAACCCCGTCGCGGGACGTCGAGCTTGGTGGCCATGTTCACCAGCTCGGCCAACGAGCCCGCTTTCATTTTCCGCATCATTCGGCCTCGATGGGCCTTCACGGTGATCTCGCTGATCCCAAGCTCGCCGCCGACTTGCTTGTTCATCAAGCCGGAGACAACCAGACTCATGACCTCGCGTTCGCGGCCGCTGAGCGAGGCATAGCCCTCTTGCAGCTCCTTCATTTCCCGTGCTGCTTCCTGCGTCGCCTGGCTGTGATTCAGCGCGATCCGGATGGCCTCCAGCAAAACCTCTTCCCGGAACGGCTTAATCAAGAATTCGATCGCGCCGGCCTTTATCGCGCGCACGGTGGTCGGCACGTCGGCGTCCCCCGTGAGAAAGATGATCGGCGTATTCGGCCGCTCGCTCGCGATTTGCTGCTGCAGTTCGATGCCGGTGAGGCCCGGGAGCATGACATCGAGGATTAGACAACTCGGCGACAACGTGCGTGGCTGTGAAAGAAACTCCTGTGCGGACGAAAACACCGACGGCTGCCAGCCGGCCTCACCGATCAGTGCCTCGAGGCATTCCCGCACCAAAGGGTCATCGTCGATGACGTAAACGATCGCAGTCGGGTCAGCCACCATCTCGGCCACTCCTTCCAAGGTTATACGGCTTCAATTCAACGCACCGGTTCTCTTGGCCTCGATTGAATGGGCCGACAGCCGCCATTAAGCGAACGCTGACCTGAGCGCAGCGGTCGCCTGCCCCATTGCCCCTCGCGACGCCGGGGTGTCCGCCAAAGCGTTCAGCATGACAAAGTCGTGGATGGTGCCGATGTATCGGGTGCACGTCGTACGCACATACGCTTCAGACAGTTTGCGTGCGTATGCTTCGCCTTCGTCCCGGAGCACATCCACCTCGGCCGTTATCAGCAGCGCGTCTGGCAACCCTCTGAGCTGGTCAAGCGTGGCGCTCAGCGGGGTTGCTAAGACATCCAAGCGGTCGCACGCCCGCGGAACATACGCATTCCAGAACCACTCCATGTCTCGTTTGCTGAGCCACGGCCCATCGCACCAAACTTGATGTGACTCCGCATCGAAGTTCGCTGCGGTCGCTGGATAAAACATGATTTGGAGTACGATTTTGGGGCTTCGCCTTTGCTTGGACATGATCGTCACGGCAGCGGCGATGTTGCCGCCGGCTCCGTCGCCGACAACGGCGACGCGAGCGCCATCGAGATTCAGGCTGGCGCCATGTTTCGCCACATAAGCCGTCGCCGCATAGGCTTCTTCCAGGGCGAGCGGGAACTGGACTTCCGGCGCGCGGCCAAACACAACGAAGACCACCGCCGCATTCACCGCAACCGCAATTTCCCGAATAAGACGATCGTGCGTATCGGCGCCGCCGGCGACCCAACCGCCGCCGTGGAAAAACATCACAATGGGTACTGCGTTCGTGGTGATTGTCGGCCGGACAATGCGTACGTGAACCTCGCCCTTGGGCCCCACCGGGAATGTCATGTCCGCGATGCTCGCGCTTGGTCTTCCCGTGGGTCCCGATTGCAGGTCCGCAAGCGCGGTTCGAATGCCGGCGGCCGACCGGAGGGACAGCGGAAACTGCCCGGAGGCTGCGAGCTGATCCACGAAGTGTCGCGTCGCCGGCTCGAGACTTGCGAGGGTTCTTTGTCTGTCGGTCACCAGTCGCGCAGCCTCTTGCTTCTGCCGGGGCAGAATGGTTTCGCTGAGCACCCGGGGACATCAATCCGCATGCTGCCAGAAGGAACCGCTCGCATGAACGTCGTCCTGGAGAACTGGTTCGAGCACCCCCACTCGTTAGCAATGACTTGCACGTTTTCGCTCAAAGGACCGAGTCATTCGTTGTCAATTCTTGTCAAACGGAATAGGCGCTGGGCGATGAAACAGCTTAGGACAGCTCCTCCAGGAGAGCCTTTGCCGCCGTCAGATCCGCAGTCTGAAAGCCTTCCTTGAATTGGACGTAGACCGGCGCGAGCGCGCTCCGAGCCTTTACTATCTGCCCTTGACCCTGGTGTAGCCGGGCAAGGCTCATGGACGTCCGCAATTCCCAGGAGAGAGCTTGCTGTCGATTGGCGCGCTCAAGCGAGCGTCGAAACTGGTCTGCCGCTTCTCGTCTCGCTCTCGCAGTATTATCGAGTCCGAGAAGTTCGCCCTTAATTCTCATGAACTCGGCGGTATACCAGCGCTCTTCATCGCGTTCAGCCCGCATAAGTGCCTCGTCGATCGTTGCGTGGGCCCGCGATACAGCGCCGACCCGCCCAAGCGCTTGCGCCAACGTCGCGTGAATTCCGGCGTAGTGCGCAAAGAATGCGCCTTGAGGCAATTCGTCCAGCAGCCCGTGAAGTGTTCTGAGTCCTGCCTCGGTGTTGCCGCGCGCGATAAGCAGCATGGCGCCGAAGCACGCGCCCCATGCGTGCCAAAGGTCGAGCGCATGATCTGCCGTATGTTCGAGCAGCACGTCGATGAAACGCTCCGCAGCGACCAAATCACCGCACAGCAATGTAACCGGGCATGCGCCTTGCGCCAAAGCGAGAGCGAGCGACATCGGGTGACCGACGGCTGTGGCCTCATCGACCACCCCGCGAGCCTCATCCATCGCCTGATCAGGAAATCCCTGCGCCCAGAGAAGTTTTGAAAGCAGCGTTCGGCACACGATGCGTGGATCGAACTGAAATCGGATGATGTGCGAACGATCACTTGGTCTCAGGTAACGGCGAAGCATCGATTCGGCGTAATGACGTGAATTGGTATGGTCGCCGAGATAGAACAGCGACATTCCGATTGTGCGCTCGCCGACGAGCGCCGCCGCCATGTCGCCGTGGCCCGCCGCGACGTCGCGGAGGCGTTTCGCTGTCTCGAGAGAGATCTGAATGCGGCCGCTGTTGAAATGGCTGGACCACAAGCCCCAAAGAATTCGAATCTGATAGTCGGCGTCGTTGAGCGCCTCGGCGATCCCCAACGCGTTGGCGAAGGCAGCGTCCGCTTCTGGACCCGGTCCCTTCGTCCAAACCAGGGCTGCGCCCAGTGCGGCCAGTAGCTGCATTTCACGGCGGTCATTCCGCCCAAACTTCGGTTTGCCGGCCGACAGCGCTTGGTCCGCGTACCGGCAGCATTCCCCGTTAAGGGAGAGATGAGTTCAAAGAGGCACGCTCGAGATCGTGAGTGCGACGCCGAATTCAATATCGCCGCCGGGCGAAAACGCCCAGTCGATGACAGCTCTTGCTTCATCGGCGAGCTTTGATTCTGCGATGAGCCGCGCGGCCGGGACCGACGCCGCCGCCGACTCGGCGCTTGCCCTGTCGAGCAGTTCTTGAACATGTTTGGCGTACAGACGGGCGGTCCGGTCGAATTCGCCACACGCTGCGAGCTTTTTCAGAGCATAAGCGCGTGTCGTATCGAGCAAGCGGTAGCGTCCGATCGCCGTAGCGACATCCGCATCCAGCAGGGACTTCGAAACCAGGCTCGTTACGACATCAGCGAAGTCAGACGTGAGGACTAGATCATCCGTCGCCACCGCCTGCGCCGCATCGAGCGTGAAGCTTCCGGCGAATACGGACAGGCGACGTAGGGTTGCCTGTTCGGTTTCCGAAAGCGCGTCGTAGCTCCAATCGAGCGTCGCCGCGAGAGTTTGGTGCCGTGGGAGCGCAGTTCGTAGGCCATGCGTCAGGAAGCGGATCCGGTCTTCCAATCTCGCGGCGACGCCCCTAAGTCCGAATACGTCGACCCGCCCGGCCGCCAGTTCGATCGCCAGCGCGATCCCATCGAGTCTGCGGCAGATGTCGGCAACGACCGGCGCGTCGACATCGCTGAGCTCGAATTGGCCAAGGCTGAACGAGACGCGTTCGACAAATAGTTGAACGGCGGAGTATGTCAGCGCATCTTTCGCGGTCAGGCCGACGGACGCGGAGGGAATTTCGAGAGGGGGAAGACGATATATAACTTCGCCTTCTGCGCGCAACGGTTCACGGCTGGTCGCCAAGATGCCGACGCCTGCGGCACCTTTGAGCAGATTCTCGATCAGCGCGGCAGCATCTTCGACAACGCGATCGCAACAGTCCACGACGATCAACATCCGCTTGCCGCGCAGGAATGCGATCAACCCGCGGGTTGGGTCATCCGCGGTGATCTCGAGTCCGAGTGTCGAGGCAAGTTTCCGTGCAACCAATGACGTGCCCAGAAGAGGTGCGCAGTCCACCAGGCGGACCCCGCCGTCATATGAAACCGCTGCCTGCCCCGCGACAGCTAGGGCGAGAGACGTCTTGCCGATTCCTCCAGGCCCGATGATCGTGACGAAGCGATGTCTCATCAGTCGCGCGACTACGTCGCCAACCGCATCAGCGCGGCCGATCAAGCCCGTTAAACGGATCGGAAGACCAGACCAAGATTCCGTAGGAGAACCGCGCGGCCCGATAGATTTTGGCGCCTCGGATGCCGAAAAAGGCGCCACGAAAGAGTAGCCACGTCCGGGAACAGTCATCAGGTATCGGGCGCCGGCTTGACCGTCGCGGAGGGCCTTTCTCACCAGGCCAATTTGAGTTCTAAGATTGCCCTCCTCGACGGTAAGCCCTGGCCACACCCGAGCGAACAATTCGTCTTTGGTGACGACATCTCCCGCTCGCTCAACCAAGGCGATCAACAGGTCGAGCGCACGAACGCCTATATGGACGGGTGTGTCAGCCTCAAGCAGGAGATGCGTCGTTGGCCGCAAGCAAAACGGCCCGAATCGAATCTCGCGATCCGTCGGTGCGGTTGTTTCATCCTCGGTTCCCAAGCGCGATGCCTCAGGACACAAATGGCCGGGCCAACAAAGTCTGCAGTTGAAACGATGCGGGGAACGGAGCCTGTACGAATGCGGGCAAGCTTTCGCAGCGCTCGGCAAAGCGCGCCAGCGGAGGAAATCGTTCGGCCAATTCCAGTTTTGGCCGTGCAGTCATGGCGAAAGCGAAGGCGGTCGTGGTCGTCACATCGGCCTGGCTTATGTCGGGCGTTCCTGCAATCCAACCGCCGTTATCGATCTTCTCCGCAGCCATACTCAGATGTTCGAAGCCGCCGAGCACTTGCCTGTCATTGTGGTCGATCCACGGTGTGTGGACCTTTTCAGCCGGTCTTACGCGATCCTCATAGAATGCCCATTGAGCCTTTTCTGCGCACGCAAGCGCGATCGCGGTGGTTTGTAGGACGCGCCGTCTTGGCGTACCCTCGCTTGGCGTCAGGCGCCGCTCCGGACCAACCATGTGGTCGATCTCATCCAGGATTGCCGCGCTCTCGACAAGATTTTCGCCGTCATCGAGCACCAGCACGGGGATACGGACAAGCGGATTGTAGCGTTGGACGACTTCCGGCGCCCCGAAGACAAAAACCTCCTCCAGTTCAAAGGGGAGCTTTAAGATGTTCAAGCTGACGGCGACTCTGCGAACGAAGGGAGAAAGAAGAACGCCAATCAATCTCATGGTGCGACCTCCCCGATTGAATCTCGTCCCATTCAGACGAGCCGGTGGCCTCCTTCAGGATCGACACTTTCCTCGAATATAGCTCTTGGCACCTCCACGGTGGGCTCGGGGGCCTAAAGAAGCCTCACAGCCTCATCAAATCCAATGGCGGGCACGCGCTCACAAATGACGGCAAGCGGCGATTCTTCCACGCCAGTCCGGGCTGTCAGCATATATCCGGCGGTCAAAAATAATCAATGTCAAACGGGCCAATCGTCGACCCGCCAGAAACCAGGCCCGATCGTCTGCGTCGGCCGCCCTTCGACTCCCTCGCTGGACGCCGCAACGACGCTTACTAAAGTAACAGGCGCTTCGGGCATCCTCTGCCGTCCAGTTTGCGCAGGTCTACGACCGCTTGCCCTCCCACTTGCGACGTTCGCGGTCGCGACCCCCGAGGTCCGCTTCACGTCGACTTGAGACGTCGCCTGCAGTTCGCCGAAGGGTCGGCGAACGAGCCAATCTGACCGTTCGCTGCCGTTCAGTGGGTCGCGGGACCGAGGGAAAGTTCGGAAATGATCGCCAGCGGTCAATGCGGAGGCGAGTTCTAGGCTAAGGAGCGTCTGAGAGAACCTGCGGCGGTGCAGATCGTCGATCAGCTTGGGCTAATGGAGGCGCGCGAGCATGGCAGGCATTCGGACATTCGCGGGTCTGGCCGCGATCGCGGCGGCCGGCCTTATCGCCTCGCCTTCGTCTCGCGCCCTTTCGCAGGACAGCAAGCCCGACTGGCGCGAGCAGAACGCCTATTCGCTCGGCGTCCAAGCATACCTCTACGCTTTCCCATGGGCGTACATGCCCAATGCGCGATGGCTCAGGACTGAAGCAATCGACCGTCAGGCGGACCGTTTCGATCACATCCGGCACCTTGAGGACGCGAAGCACCTCAGCGGCGGCGCGCCCAACAACGACACGCTCTATTCGCGCGCCTGGGTCTACCTGAAGGACGAGCCGGTCATCCTCACCGTGCCCGCCATCGCCGACCGCTACTACACCATGGAGATCGTCGATTTCATGGGCGACAATTTCGCCTATGTCGGCACGCGCGCCACGGGAACGAAATCCGGAAACTACGCCATCGTCGGACCCGACTGGAAGGGAACGTTGCCAGACGGCGTGACGGCGCTGCCGCCGTCGTCGACGCCGTGGGCGACGATCCTCGGTCGCACCTACGTCAAGGACGCCTCCGACCTCGACGCCGCGCACAAGATTCAGGACCAGTACAAGCTGACCCCGCTGTCGCAGTGGGGCAAGGCCGAGGTCACACCGCCAAAGGATGCGGTCGTCTGGCCGGCCTTCGACCCAAAGGCCGACCCGCTCGCGGACTGGAAGACGGTCAACCGGGCGATGATTGAAGTCCCGCCCCCGGCGCGCGAAGCCGACACGCTTGAGCAGCTTGCGCGTATCGGCATCGGACCGGGGCTTGACGTCGAGGCGCAGGACGCCAGCACAAAGCGCGGACTTGCCCGTGCCGCGGTCGATGGGAAGAAGATCATCGCCGGCGCCTTTACCGATGGCTATGCGCAGAAAGTCGTCAACGGTTGGAACTATCCCCCGTCCTGGACGGGTCGCCCCACGCCAACGCGCGACTGGCTGGGTCGCGCGGTCCAGATGCTCGCGGGCTTCGTCGCCAACGACCCCATCGAGGCGACCTACTTCAACGTCTCGGTCGACGGCGACGGCAAGCCGCTGACTGGCGACACCCGCTACGTCATCCATTTCGACAAGGGCGGCGAACCCAAGGTGAAGGCGTTCTGGTCGGCGACGATGTACAATCTTCAGTACAATCTCGTGGCCAATCCGATCGACCGCTATTCGGTCGGCGACCGCACTGGCATGAAGCAAGACGCGGACGGCGGTCTCACGATCTACGTGCAGAAGGACTTGCCCGGCGCCGACAAGGAAAGCAACTGGCTGCCCGCGCCCGATGGGCAGTTCTTCATGATCATGCGCACCTATCTGCCGGCGGACGACATCGTGAACCAGACATGGCAGCCGCCGAAGATAACTGCCGTCGGCGGATAATGGCTTCGCGGTTGTCGTGAACGGCAACCTTAGGTCGATCTCGGACGTCCGATTGCTTGGTCGAAGGCGCGCTCAGGGGTCCGTCGTATGCGACGCACGTAGGTCCGCTTCCTCGCCCCGTTGAGGCGTTCAGGGCCGCGACTTGGGACGGCAGCTTAACTTCGAAACTCGCCGTCGGCTTTGCGCACGAAGGGGGCGTTCGCTGAGGGGTTGGCGAACGGGGAAAGTCGACCCCAAACTGCGGGTTTCGCTCGGGTCCCGGTACGGAAGGAGTGCGCGCCCGAGTGGTCCTTCCCGTCGAAAACCGGCAGACCCGGGCTGACATTTGGGCTAATGTGGCGGCTCCACGAGGGGCGCTCCATGAGCGAGACCCGGAAAATCGCGGCGATCCTGGTTTCCGACGTGGTCGGCTACAGCCGTCTCGCCGGATCGGATGAAGATCGCACGCTGTCGCGGCTCCGGGGACTGCGAGGCGACCTGATCGACCCCGCGGTCGCGGCGCATCATGGCCGCATCGTCAAGCGCACCGGCGACGGCAGTCTCATCGAATTCCGCAGCGTGGTGGACGCGGTGCGCTGTGCGATCGAAGTGCAGAACGGTCTCGTCGAGCGCAACACCGGCGTGCCGCCCGAGCGCCGCATCGAGTTCCGCGTCGGCTTGCATCTGGGCGACGTGGTTGAGGAGGCGGACGGCGACCTTATGGGCGGCGGGGTCAATATCGCAGCGCGCCTTGAGAGCATCTGCGCACCGGGCGCAATCTGTCTCTCCGAGGACGCCTACCGGCAGGTGAAGGGACGGCTCGATCTCGCCGTGACCGACCTCGGCCCAACCCAACTCAAGAATATCGCCGAGCCAATCCGTGTCTACTCGCTTGATGTTGGCCAACCCGCCCAGGCGAAGCCGGCACCCGCCCCGGCGCCTGAAAGAACCGCCCCGCCGCGCCTCTCGATCGTCGTCCTGCCCTTCGCCAACATCGGCGGGGACCCGGAGCAGGAACATTTCGTCGATGGCGTCACGGAGAGCCTGACGACCGATCTTTCACGGATTCGAGGCTCGTTCGTCATCGGACGCAATTCGGCGTTCACGTACAAGGGCAAGGCCGTCGACCTGAAGCAGATCGGCCGCGAACTGAACGTCCGCTATGTCCTCGAAGGCAGCGTCCAGCGCGGCGGCGCCCGCATGCGCGTCAACGTTCAGCTGATTGATGCTGCAACCGGCAATCATCTCTGGGCGGAGCGGTTCGACAAGCCGCTCACCGACCTCTTCGACATGCAGGACGAAATCGTCGCGCGCCTGGCGGGCGCCCTGAACACCGAACTCATCGCCGCCGAAGCGCGGCGCGCAGAACAGGCGCCGAACCCCGACTCGATGGACCACTATTTTCAGGGCATGGCCTGGCTTAACAAGGGTCTGAGCCTTGATAATATGGCGAAAGCGCGCGGCTTTTTCAGTCGCGCGCTCGCCGCCAACCCCGACAATGTCGACGCGCTGATTGGCTCGGCGCGTGTGGACGCTCTCGAGGGCGCAAATTCCTTTGTGACCGATCCCGTGGCGGCCTTCGCCGCCGCCGAATTCAAAGTTGACCAAAGCTTTGTCCTCGGTCCGGGACCATCCTCGTGCCCTTTTGCACTTGGGACTTGTCCACATATGGACAAAGCAGGCGACAGAGGGCATCGCCGAATGTGAACATGCGCTGGATCTGGATCGAAATCTTGCCCAAGCCCATTCCGCTATTGGACTTGGTAAGATTTTCGCTGGTCGCGCCGAAGAAACCGAAGCTCACATTATCGAGGCCCTGCGCCTCAGTCCGCGAGATACGACGGCCTATCTCTGGATGACCAACGTGGGCATCGCGAAGAATTGAGTCGCCAGTTGGGAGCAGGCGGTTGGATGGCTTCGACGGGCGGTCGAGGCCAACCGAAATTATCCGACAGCGTATTTAGTGTTGGCCGTAGCGCTCGCGCAGCTCGGTCGACTGGACGAAGCGCGCTCCGCGGTCAAGGCTGGCCTCGCGCTCAATCCGGCCTTCACCATCTCCCGCGCTCGCGCCGCCTGGACGGCGATGAGCGACGACCCGACCTATCTGGCCCAGCTTGAACCCATTCTCGAAGGCCTTCGCAGGGCCGGGGTCCCCGAGCAATGACCGCGCGCGCCGCCTCGCCGCCGACGTTATGGGCCACGGATCGTGGGCGCACCGAAGATTATGAGGCTGAAGTTTCACACGCCGTCGAGCTCAAACAAGGGTTCGTAGCACGGTTCGATGGTGACGCGGCCGACGGGCAAGACGGGCCGCGGGTCGGGGAGGCTGATCCTGTAGCGCAATAGCAGCTGCGCCAAGACGATCTGGGCTTCCGCCAGAGCAAACCAAAGGCCGATGCAGATGCGAGGCCCCGAGCCAAAGGGAATATAGGCTGGGGTCTGGGTCCACGGGGCGGTCTTCTCCCCAAAGCGACCAGGAAGAAACGCAGTCGGCCGATCCCAGAATCTCCGATGGCGATGCATGACCCATGGGCTGATATACACCTGCGTGTTGGCTTCAATCTTCTCGCCGCAAATGTCGTCGGATTCGTTTGCGGCCCGAACGATATGGGCCACCGGCGGATAGAGCCGCAAAGTCTCCAAGAGCACGTTGCGCAACCGCCGCCAGTCTTGGAGATCGTCGAGGCCGATGATCCGCTCCGGCGGACAAGCGGCGATTTCCTTGCGGACGCTCGCCTGTTCTTCAGGGTCCATCGCGAGGAGATAGCTGGCCCAGAACATCAGCCGCGCTGTCGTCTCGGAGCCCGCGAAAAACATGGTTGCGCATTGGTCGCGGATTTCGGCGTCCGATAGCGCCTCGCCGGTTTCCGCGTCGGTCAGCCTCAACATCAGATCCAGGAGATCGCGATGGCCCGCCTTTGTGGGCGACACCCTGCGTCGCGCGATGATCTGGTCAATCGCCGCGAACCAGCGCTTCTGAAAGCGCGCGCGTTTTCCCGTCGCAAAAGCGAAGGAGTCTTCACTTGTCGCAAGCGCGTCGAACAGGTTCGGCCGCCCTGGCCCATCGGCATATTCGCGCACCAGGCGGCTCAAGGTCTCGCGATCGCCGCTCTCCGGCATCGAAAACAAGGCGCGCAGGACAGCCTCCAGCGCCGTGGCCTGAAAAACGATCGACAGATTGGCCCGGGGCGACTTCCCGAGCGAAAGCAACATTTGGAGACCCGCCTCGCGAAAATGGGGCAGCAACGGGCCAATGCCGCCCGGCGTGAACGTTAGCGCCAGGAGACGGCGCTGACGGCGCCAATCCGCGCCTTCCGCGAGAAAGAGCCCTGCGCCGCCGAGCGGGCGCGCGAAGCGCGTGATGACGGGAGGGCGGCGATAGTTCGCGGCATTGGCCGTCAGCACATGACGCACGCCTTCGGGATCGTTGACGAGGAGCGTCTTCAGTCCCATCACTCTGTTTGGAACAGTGAGCGCATCGAAAACGAAGTCTGGAAAGATCGACAGGCTGGACCGCGTCCCTTCCCAGAGTAGACGCCAGACCGGCAAGATTTTTGAGTGAACAGCTGGCGCGGGCGGGACGAATGGCAAGCTCTGGGCGGTCACGATGACCTCTCTGAAAGCCTTGGCTTCAATCCCTTGACGGCGAGTACCGCTGGGCTGCGAGATTGGCGGCGCTGGACGAGGATGTGAGACTATAGATCGATTATGGAGAAATTCGGCGAAAGGTCTCAATCCCGCGCGGTCTCGAAGGCTTCAGGCATTGCCGCCATACCCCATGCTTCAAATCAGACTGGCGTTCAAGACCTATCGATGTTTCCCAGCCCTTTGCAGAACGCGCAATTCACCCGAGAGTGGTCCTGCCCAACCGGAGGCAGGCATGCCCGACGCCACCGCCGATCACGGGGTGAAACTCAATTACGAGGAGACAAGAATCTGTTCCAAAACGCGCTCTAAGAGGCCGTTGAAAAAGTCGCTGGCCAGCGGACTCGTCCTGTGATCCTTCGCCTCGGCTTTGGCGGAGGCGAATGGATGCGTGGCGGACATGAACGGTCGGGGTCGCTGTTTAGCTACGTCGATCTGGAGGCGCGGGTCGGGAAAGATCACCCGCTGCGGACGATCCGGCTGATCGTGAACGAGGCTCTGGCAGCTCTTTCGGTGGAGTTCTCGGCGCTCTACGCCCGGATGGGCCGTCCCTCGATTCCGCCAGAGAAGCTTGTGCTGGCGATGCTCTTGCAGGCGTTCTATTCGATTCGCTCGGAGCGCGCTGAACGCTCAACTGGCGCTACGCGCACCGGGAAAGCGCAGGGTGTTCATCTTCATCCATGGCTACAACACGCTGTTCGCCGAAGGGCTCTATCGCTTCACCCAGGTCGTTCAGGATTTAAAGGCTGACGTTCCGGTGCTTTTCTCCTTTGCCTCCCGCGGGAAGCTCGCCGATTACGTCTACGACACCAACAGCGCGACGGCGGCGCGCGACGGCCTTGAGCATGTCATTCGGCTTGCCTTGGCGAGCAACGCCGATCATGTCAGCATCGTTGCCCATTCGCTCGGCAATTGGGTGACGGTCGAGGCGCTGCGGTAGATCAAGATCGCGGGCTCCCCGACGGATGCGCGCAAGTTCGGATTGATCATCCTGGCTGCGCCGGGCATCGATATCGATGTCTTCAAATCGCAGATGCGCCGGTTCGGAAAGCCCAGCAAGCCGTTCTTTATCATCCAGGCGAAAGACGAGAGGGCGCTGGGGGCTTCGCAATTCGTCGGGGGCGGAGAGACCCGGGTCAGCGATGACCCCAACGTCGCGGAACTGGCGGCGCTCGGCGCGACGGTGATCAACTTGAGCGACGTCAGGGCGGACGACCCGAGCAATCACGACAAGTTCGCCCAGCTCGCCGAGGTCGCGCCCGGGCTGCGCGGCGACTTCGAGCGCGGGATTGGAAAACGTTCCGGGGGTGCCGCCGCTGAGAGCCGGGAGGCGGTCGGAAACACCCTCGGCTCGGTCATCGCGTTGCCGGCCACGCTTCTCTGCGCGCCCGTCAGGATCATCGCGGGCGAATAGGTCACATCCGGGGTCGTCAAGGACCGCTTTCCTGCCCAATCTGCGCGTACGAGGCGGCGACCCGCAACAGCCGCTCTACGTCGACTTGCGACATTCCCTGCTAAGTGACGATTTTCCGGAAAGGTGAAGGGTTTCGGACGCCGGCCCTTTGCGTCGGTTGGGCGTGCGCTGGGGCCGGCGTCCGAAAGCCTCCCAAGGAGGAAACCGCGGGGAGGTTGGGGGACCGTTTGGCGAGCGCGCCTATGGCGATTTGAGGATCGCGGACGGCTGGCGAGCGAGGCGTCGGCAATCGGCGACGCTCGGTGTTTTCAGCGGAAGCACCGATGGTTGGGGGTTTCGATGGCGACGATGCGCGGGAGTGAGACGTCGGCCGTGGTCGCAGGAGGACTGGCGACCTCGCACGGGCGTCGGTCTCGTGTTCCGGCTTGCGGCCGGACGCGGAGGCGATCGACGGTGCGCGGCGGGATGCGGGGCGACGGTCATGAGCTGTCGATCCTTATCCGGTTCGGCGACGGCGAACGCCAGGAGCGCGGCCCTTCGAACGTCTCGACGATGATCATCCGGCCGCCGCAGCACGGGCAGCGGCGTACGGGCGAGACGTCTTCGGCCTGGCTGTCAGCCTCGGCGCACGGGCGCTGGGGAGCGGCTCGGGCCGCCGCGAGCACCTGTCGGGCGCGCTCGATGTTGTCCGCCCGCGTCGCGCCGGCCCACAGGCCGTAATGTCGGATGCGGTGGAAGCCGCTCGGCAGGACGTGCAGGAGAAAGCGGCGGATGAACTCGGGTGCGTCGAGCGTCATGGTCTTGAGCCGGTCGCGTCCCTTGATCCGGTAGTCCTTCCACTTGAAGGTGACGCCCTTCTCGTCGAGCGCGATCAGCCGGGAGTTGGAGATCGCGACGCGATGGGTGTAGCGGGCGAGATAGGCGAGGACGGCCTTCGGTCCGGCGAACGGCCGCTTGGCGTAGACCACCCATTCCGAGCGCCGCAGCGGCGCGAGCGCGGCGTCGAAGGCGCTCTGCTCGGCGAGCGGCGCGAGGTCGCCGTGGAAGGCGAGGCGGCCGGCCTCTTTCAGAGCCGCGAGCCCTTCGAGGAAGAGCCGGCGGAACAGACGCGACAGCACGCGCACCGGCAGGAAGAAGTTTTGCTTGCAGGCGACCCAGCGCGAGCTGTCCGGCGACAGGCCGCCGCCGGGAACGATGACGTGGACGTGCGGATGATGGGTCAGCGCCGAGCCCCAGGTGTGGAGCACGGCGGTAAGGCCGATGCGCGCGCCGAGATGCTTCGGGTCGGCGGCGATCGTGGTCAGCGTCTCCGCGGCAGTCCTGAACAGGAGATCGTAGACGGCCGCCTTGTTCTGGAACGCGACGGCGCCGATCGCCGCCGGCAGGGTGAAGACGACGTGATAATAGGGGACCGGCAGGAGCTCAGCCTCGCGGTCTTCGAGCCATCGCCGCGCCGCCGCGGCCTGGCACTTCGGGCAGTGGCGATTCCGGCAGGAGTTGTATGCGATCCGCTCATGTGCGCAGTCCTCGCAGCGCTCGACGTGTCCGCCGAGCGCGGCTGTGCGACAGGTCTCGATCGCCGACATGACCTTCAACTGGGCGAGGCTCACGTGCCCGGCGTTGGCCTTTCGCCACGCCGCTCCGTGGGCGCGAAAGACGTCGGCGACCTCAAGGGGAGGCCGCGCCACGCGGTCGTGGTCAGGCGGGCGGCGTTCGCTTCGTCAGCTTGATGTCCAGCCGGTCCAGCGGACTCTTGATGTCGCGGACCGTGCTGACGGCGACGCGGGTGTAGAGCGCCGTCGTCTCGAGCTTCGCGTGCCCCAACAACACCTGGATCACGCGAATATCGACGCCCTGTTCGAGCAGGTGGGTGGCGAAGCTGTGCCGCAGCGTATGCGGAGAAACACGCTTGGAGATTCCAGCCAGGTCTTTGGCGGCGGTGACGGCGCGATTGAGCTGCCGCTCAGTCACCGGATTGATCGGGTTCTGGCCGGGAAACAGCCAGACCTGCGGCCGCGCCGCCTTCCACCATTCGCGCAGGAGCTGGAGCAGTTGGGGCGACAGCATCACATCGCGATCCCGCTGTCCCTTGCCCTGCTCGACCCTGAGCATCATGCGCCCACTATCGATGTCCGACACCTTCAGGTGCGCGACCTCAGACACCCGGAGACCCGCGCCGTAGGCGACACTGAGCGCGGCCTTGTACTTGAGGCTCGGCGCGGCCTGGAGGAGACGCGCCACCTCCTCCTCGCTCAGCACGACCGGCGCCTTGCGCGGCTTGGTCACGGTTCTCAGAGGACGAACGAGATCGGGCTTTTCCAGCGTCACGGTGAAAAAGAACCGCAGCGCGGCGATGGCGGCGTTGATCGTCGAGGGTGTGACCTGCGGCTGCGACATATGCAGTTGATAGCGGCGAAGGTCCTCGCTCGTCGCGGTATCCGGCGATCGCCCAAGGAAGGCTGCGAACTTCCTCACATTGCGAACGTAATCCCTCTTCGTGTCTTCGCCGTACCGGCGCGCCGTCATGTCGTCGATCAGGCGCTGACGCAGCGGGCTGACGGGCTTCTTGGACATGGAAAGCTCCTGTCTCGCATGGGGTGGAACCCCACGATCTTGAGACAGGGCCGAGCTCTCCGGTTGTCCTTACCTCCGCGCGCGCGCCGCCCGCTCGCCGCCCCTACCGCGCGAGCGGTTTAGTCCTCGGGCGGACCTTTGCCGTTCCGAGTTGTCTGACAATGCCGGCAATCCGGACCATAGCCGCCGTCGCCAAACTCTCGGAGGTTAAGCGGAAGGCGCCAATAGTGTGGACTACGATAAACGCACTATCGTGGCTTCGGCACATGTCGCGTCGCGCAAATCAACGCCGCTCAGTTGCCGTCGCTGGCAGTCGGTCATCAATTCCGCCGCGCTCATAAGAAGAGGGTTGGCTTCCGGAACACGGCGAACGCCAAAGCGACTTGACCCTTCGCGGCTGTACGTCGGGCACCTCTGCGGTAGTCGACGAAGCTCTGCCAAGTCGCCACGAGCGACCCAGATCGAAGTGAAGTGAACTGAACAGTCGCTCTTAAGGCGCGGCCTCAAGCGCCTCGTCTAATGGCTTGGCCGCGACGTCGCCGTCGAGAAGCCGAGTCCAAAGGCCGGCGAGCTCTGCAACAGATGCTCGGCAAAGCACTCTACTGTCTCGCAGGTGCGCGCGATTCCGCCGAGGCTTCACCTCGCTGGTGATATCCCGACCTTGGTCACGGGGTCTCACCGGCAACTTGCGCTATGACCTCGAAGGATCGTAGCCGCGCCGCGTGCTCGTACACGTCCGACACCACGATGAGTTCGTCGGCTGCCGTTTCAGCCACCAGCGCTTCGATACCGGCGCGGACCGTAGCCGCGGAGCCGACAATCGACCGAGCGAGCATCCGCTTCGCTTGCGCCTTCTCCGCCGGGGACCAATAGGTTTCGATGTCGTCGATCGGCGGCTGACTCAAGCCCCGTGCGCCGCGCAGCATGTTGGTGAACGACATTTGCTGCGTCGTGGCGAGGCGCTTCGCTTCGGCGTCGGTTACGGCGGCAATCACGTTGACCCCGACCATCGCATAGGGGCGCTCGAGCTGTTCTGACGGCTTGAAACGATCGCGGTAGATGTTGAGCGCCGGGATGAGCAGTTCGGGCGCAAAATGCGAGGCGAATGCATAGGGCAGCCCCAGTTCCGCGGCGAGCATTGCGCCGAAATGACTCGAACCGAGAATCCAGAGCGGCACTTTCGTTCCGGCTGCCGGCACCGCCTGGATGCGCTGGCCCGGAACCGCCGGCGCCAGGAGCGCCTGCAGTTCGAGAACGTCCTGCGGAAACGTATCGGCCGCCTCTGGAGAGCGGCGTAGGGCGCGCAGAGTGAGTTGGTCTGTGCCAGGAGCGCGGCCAAGTCCGAGATCGATGCGGTCGGGAAAGAGATGGGCCAACGTCCCGAACTGCTCGGCAATGACATAGGGGGCGTGATTGGGCAGCATGATCCCGCCGGCGCCAACCCTGATGGTCGTCGTCCCCGTCGCGATATGAGCCAGCACGATCGACGTCGCCGCGCTGGCGATACCCGGCATGTTGTGATGCTCTGCAACCCAGATCCTGCGATAGCCCCATTTCTCCGCATGAACCGCAAGATCGCGCGCGTTGTTGAGCGCGGCTCGGGCATCCGCGCCCTCCGTCACGCGGGCAAGTTCGAGAATCGACAATGGCGTCATCGCGTGCTCCGGGATGAGCAGATCAAGGGGCAAAGCACCGAATGACGGATACTTTGGCGGGCCAGAATTCTGCTCAGTTCATAAGAAATGACTGGCGTTCCGGCCGGAAGCAAGCATTGGTGTCGATGTCTCGGCGCGTCCGGACGCGCCGATGGACCTTGGCCCCGTCGAGTTCAGCTTGATTCGGGGCTTGTCGCAGTGAGGGGCCGGAAGTCCTGCCCCTGCACACGCGAAAGGTCCAACAATGTCCAACGAACGCAACACCTCGAAGCTCGTGACACCGCCAAAGTTGAGCGACACCCAACTGGTCCTACTCAGCGCAGCGGCCCAGCGCGACGATCATTGCCTGACGCCAACGCCGAACCTCAAGGGTGGCGCCGCGCAGAAGGTCGCGGATAGGCTGATTGCTGCTGGCCTGGTGCGCGAGATCAAGGGCAAGCCTGGCGCTCCGGTCTGGCGGCGAGATGAGCCGACTGCCCAGTCATTCGCGCTCAAGCTGACGGCGGCGGGACTGAAGGCCATCGCCGTCGATGACCAGACGTCAGACGATGAGGGCGCGCAGCCGGCCCGCAAGGGTGATGACGACACTCGTAAGAAGGCAGCGTCACGAAGGGGCTCGACCTATCGGGACGAGAGCCCAGCCAAGAAAGGCGAAGCGTCGGCGGACGATGTGCTTCAACACGCGGAGAGCCTTGCTCCTTCCGCCCCGCGACCAGGATCGAAAACCGCCGAGGTCATCGCCTTGCTGCAGCAGGCGCGGGGCGCGACGATCGACGAGCTGATCGGGGCGACAGGCTGGCTGCCCCATACGACCCGCGCCGCGCTGACCGGCTTGAAGAAGCGTGGATACGAGGTCGCTCGCAGCCGCTTTGACGGCGTCACTCGATACAGGATCGCCTCCGCAGACGAGGCACTGAATGCTCTAAGTCGCGCGGACACGGGCGACTCCACTATGACGCCCCGGAACGAAAAGGCGGCCTGACCAAATGGCCGCGCTCTCAGAGCGAGAGGGAACCGAGGACGTCGAACGCGCCATCGAGCGGCTTCACACGCTCGATGGCGAGGCGCTGCGCCTTGAGTGGAGAAACCTCTTTGGCAGGCGCGCTCCCGGCAGCCTGCCAAAGAGCCTCCTCGTTCGGGCCCTCGCCTACCGCATGCAAGCGCTGGAGTTTGGCGACCTTGATCCCCACACGCTCCGGGTGCTCGACGCCTACTCGGCAAAGAGCGCTAGGGGCGGCCGCGGCCGCGTGCGGCTCGATCAGCTTCGTCGAACAGCGCCGACGCACGCGTCATCTGCCGCCAGCATCAAGCCCGGATCGATCCTTGTCAGGGAGTGGGCGGGAGAGCTTCAGCGCGTCATGGTCCTCGAGGTCGGCTTCGCCTGGAATGGCGTGACCTATCGCAGCATGTCGGAAGTCGCCCGGGCGATTACCGGCACACGGTGGAACGGCCCACGGTTCTTTGGGCTAGGCAAAGGGACCGACTCGGCGAGAGCCTCGCGTGGGAACACCACAACGCTTGGTCAGGACGTCGGCTCGAGGCCGCGAAGCCCAGCCGGACCCGTCAGCATCTCTACTCCGGCGACGAACGTTGACTCCAGCGAGGTTTCGTCATGAGACGGCAGTCGCGTCGCGGAGGCTCGAACGTCGTAGGTGGTAGCGCAAAGCCGCGCGCCTTGCGCTGCGCGATCTATACCCGTGTCTCGACCGATCAGGGACTCGAGCAGGACTTCAACTCCCTGGACGCCCAGCGCGAGGCCTGCGCGGCGTACATCCGGAGCCAGGCGGATGAGGGCTGGATTCTCGTTCCAACCCCCTACGACGACGGCGGCTACTCGGGCGGCAACCTGGATCGTCCAGCCCTAAAAGCGCTGCTCGAGGCGGTGGCGGCAAAGCGAATTGACGTCATCGTGGTGTACAAGGTCGACCGGCTGACGCGATCGCTCGCGGACTTCGCCAAGCTCGTCGAGGCGTTTGACGCTGCCAGCGTCTCATTCATCTCCATCACGCAGTCGTTCAACACAACGACCAGCATGGGGCGGCTGACGCTGAACATGCTTCTGTCGTTTGCCCAGTTTGAAAGGGAGGTCACGGGTGAGCGGATCCGCGACAAGGTCGCCGCCTCGAAGAAGAAAGGCATATGGGTCGGCGGCGTTGTGCCGCTCGGCTACCGGGTCGTCGAGCGGAAGCTCGTCGTCGACGAGGTCGAGGCGGAGACAGTCCGGTTCATCTTCCGTCGCTATCTCGAACTCGGCTCGCTCGGAGCGCTGATCGACGATCTTCATGAGAAAGGATTCGTGACCCGTGTCCGGACGCTTGCGACCGGTCGGAACGTCGGCGGCGTCCCATTCATGCGAGGGCCGCTTGCCTACCTACTCAAGAACCGAATGTACCTTGGGGAGATCAACCACGGCCCGAACAGCTATCCGGGCGAGCACCCGGCGATCGTCGACCGGAACATATTCGACGCCGTACAGGCGAGGCTCGCCGCCCAGGCCGCCGCGTCGGGATACCGACGCTCCTCATCCGATGCGCTGCTGACGGGGAAACTGTTCGATCACCTGGGACGTCCGATGACCCCCTCTCATGCAGTAAAGTGTGGCGTCCGGTATCGCTACTACATCTCGCGTGCTTCGACGCGGCCGGGATCAGGGACCGCCACCCCCGCAACCATTCGCCTTCCCGCCCCGGACATTGAGGAGGCCGTTATCAAAGCCTTGGTGGAGCGAGCCAGAGCGAAAGGGTCGCCCTCAATGCTCGGAGTGGGCGCGGATGAAATTGATGACGATCCAGCTGTTCGGCGATCGGCCTCGATCCGAAACGTCATCGAGCGGGTCAACGTCATGCCCGGAAAGATCGAGATCGAACTTGCCGGGGATGTACCGGACGCCAATCCGCCCAAGGCGATTGTTCTCCCCTGGTCAAAGCCGCCAACGCGGTTGCAGCGCGAGCTCATTTCGCCCGCGGCGGGACAAACCGAAGATCCGCGCGCCATGTCCTCTGACACTCGTTCACGGTTGCTCTCAGCGATCGCCGCCGCGCGCAGATGGATGAACGATCTCGAGGGCGGCAAGATCGAGAGCATCGCCGCCCTCGCGGAGCGCGAAGGTCGCTCCGCGCGATCCATAACAATATTGCTCACGCTCACGTTCCTGGCACCGGACCTCGTGAAGGCGATCGTCGGCAATCGCATGCCGCGAGGTGTCGGTACATCGAGACTAGCTGACCTGCCAATGGGCTGGGACAAGCAAAGCGAGGCTCTCCGCGTCTGAAGCCGCGGTCTCCATGTGCAGCTCATACTCTGGGCCCTGGGCCTACACTTTGATCCGCAACTCTAGCCCCGGCTGGATGAAAACCGGGGGTCACAGCAGGACGATTGGGCGGTTCGGGATGCACAAGCACTCGGCCTAAGATGACAGTCGTCTAGGCGAAGCTTGCCAGTTGGAGGGATTTGGGTGCGACTTTGTTGCCGATAAAGACGACCATGCCGAAGCTGGTTTGCCCGGGCGCTTGGCTAAGAGTCACCGGTCTCTTCTTTCAAAGCTTCGATTGGTAGCGGCTCCTCTTCCTCGCGCTTCTCGCTCCGCCACAATTCTTCGAAACGCCCCTCGATCTGCGCGAGCTTGCGGTCGATACGGGAAAGCGGGGCGGCCGCGACCGATGCAAAACCGACTGGAATTTCTACACTTTCTGACAGCGCAACGACGACTAGCATAAGCGTCGCGACCCCCCGAATGTGCACGACTTCGACCGCGGGGCTGAGAAAGCCGGGCGGAGCGATGTGACCTTCATCAAAGAGATTTTTGAATCGGTCCAAGTGGTCGCGCCGCGATACGGCTGGGCAGACAAGTTTCGTTCGGACCTGAGCCCTTTTGAGCTGTCGTCGCACTGCGAACTTTATCGAAAGGATGGCCTCCTGCAGCTCCGGCGAGCAGCCCCATGCCGATCCTCCCGGCCGATACCAAACGATCTCGCACTCTCGGGGATCGTCCATCGATGACGCGGTATTGGGGAGATCAATAAGTTTAACCAGGAACTCCACGTTTCTGCGGATGTACGATGCTCCGATTAGATTTTGCCACTCCCAATTCTTCCTATCTGAATTAAGCGAAAGCCACCTCGCGAGATCGAAGCGCGCGGATCCATCATAGGCGTCGGCAACAGTGGTTTCCCCAGTCAGTCCCGAGAATTCTGCAAGGGCGGCAGCGGATGCCTCCATCCAATTTAGCCCCCGGTAGGCATCCAACATCGCGGTCGCTAGCGGCCTAAATCTCGTTGTATCCTCGGTCTCAATCGCCATCAGGTTGGGCCGCAGGCGCGGCTCCGGATCAAAGACGAGATCCTCTTCCATTCGGAACACCAAGGAACCGAAGCGCTCAGGGATTGCTTCGGACACGGAGTAGAGTGAGAATCGGTCGGGACTCTGTATTCGCCTGACTTTTCTTAGATACTCCCCAAACCTTTCTTCGAAAGCCCTCTTAGCGTATGACGCTGGTAGATCTCGCGCCATTCCAGTCGGCCGGATGTCGATCAGGTTTCGTGCCGAACGCGTACGGTCAGGTGCCGCGATGTTCTTGCTGACGAGGTCGAACCACAGCCGCTCTACCCAACTTTCTACCTCCACCACATGCGGAGATCCGTCCTTTGAACCTCGGAAATGTTCATGAGCTGACGGGTGGAGCCTCGCGTTGTTCCCTTCTACAATTACCAGCCCCGTACTTGTCAAATCTGCGATCACGAGCTCTGTCTCTGCGGCTGTAAAGCCAAAGTAAGTCGCCAGACGACGCACGGGAATGTCTTCGCAGACCTTGAGCACACGTAGGACGAACTCGTCGACCACGGGCAACCGACGATCACGTGTGACGTTCGCTCTTATCAAGAAGCGCCTACAGGGGATATTAAATCCGAAGCTTCGGACCGTCATCGGTCCGGGGGCGCTATCGATCAACGTATGGCCCCCCCTTCGACAATCGCTACGCCCGCACCACCGGCTTCAATTTCGTGGAGCACCTGCCGCATAGGCGAGCGCTTTTGGACTTGGCCCCACATGCTTCGGGCTCCCACAATGAAAAGCCTTTCCTTCGCGCGCGAAAGTGCGACATTGCAGCGATTCGGGATTCGCACGTGCCCCTGATCGCGGCGGTCGTTGCAGCGGACGAGCGAAACGATGACGATCGCGTTCTCCTTCCCTTGGTATGAATCGACCGTATCGATCCGAACCATATTCCGAAAGCGTATGTCCCAAGGACGTCGCGAGAATACCTCCTCTATTCTCGCCTTCTGGGCGCTATACATACAAATGACCCCGATCGGCGTCTGACTCTTTCCCAACGACAGCGCCTCAATGAGGTCCGCCTCCCCTGCGATGCGCTCGAGCAGGCGCATAACGGCTTCCGCCTCAGCTTCGTTGCTAAATGTTGTTTCGTCCCACGCCGCGGGGCTTTCGGCATGGTTCGGTTCGTCTGAAGTGTCCACCCACGTCACAGGCGCCGTGAGCGGGGCCATAAAAGGCCGCGCAAATGCGGGGTCCGGTTCGCGATCATTGGAAGTTTTAAGCTGCACGCCATGCGGTTCGTAAAACACCTTTGATACCAGCTCACATATCGTCGGCGTCATCCGGTACTGTTCGGTTAGGGTGTGGCCGTTATCCCGACCGTACCGAGATAAGAAGGCGCGCTCGAAGTCGCTGCGCTCGAACTCGTCCCGCGGTGTATCCGGCATCTCAGCGTGCAGACCCTTTAGTACGGCGCGCTCCGTCATAGGTAGGAGCTGGCGATGATCGCCGACGAGCAGAACACGTCGCCCGAGCTGGATTGGTACCGCAAGCTCCCCCGGCGTGCAGCGTGCCGCTTCGTCGACGATCACCCAGTCATAGGTGCCCCTATCCATACGGATTTTAGTCTGCCCGACTCCGACGCAGGTCGCGGTAATGATGCCCCGTGTCTTGGCCAAGAATTCCTCGAAGTTGCGATGAGGAGAGGCTAACGATGCCGACCAGTCGCGCGAAAGTTCTATCAGCTGTCTCGCTTTCGCCAGGTCGGCCAGCGACGCGTCAGGATGCCGCGTCAGGAGAGTCGCAAAGGCAGCATCGAGTTCATTGTCGGCGCATGTCACATCAGGGGGCCGTCCCAAAATTCGCTCCGCCGCGGACGTAAACGCAGCTACGGCGGCGCGAACGGATGCGTCGCGCCTGTGTCGCTCGCGACGGGGCAACTTGGCTGACCCGCTTTCGGCCTCGGCAAGTGTCTTTAGCCAGCGGACGCGCTCGCCCAAGTTCCGGTCAATATCGACCGCGTCAACGACCAAGGCGCGCTTCACTCCAATCGCACTGCCCAAACCGCCAATACGGTGTCGAAATGCATTCTCGAAGCGCGACTGAAAGCGCTCTTGGAGGGACGTCGTGTGGAACGGTCGGATCTTTTCGGTGATGCCCTTAGACCCTATGCGTAGCAAGCTCGGGCGCTGGCTGCCCAGCTTGTTGAACAAGTCGAGCAGCGCCTCGATCGCGCTATTCACTGCCTCGTGCGACTGGCTCGCGATCAGAATTTTGCGCGCGCCCTTCTCAGTGGTGAGCCAGTGCACCAACGAGGCAATAAAGTGCGTCTTGCCAGTGCCGGGCGGTCCCTGCAGAAGTCCGACCGGACCGCGAGCAATGACCTGACGGAAGGCCTTTCGTTGGCCTTCATTTAGGCGATAACGGTTGAGAATCTCATCGGAGACCTCTTCGCCAAAGTCGACGGCTTCGAGCGACCGTCCTGGTTCGAAAAAGCCAATTAGACCGTTGATGGCCGCCTCGTCATCGAGGATACGATCGACGGCCTTGGTGCGCCGATCGAACGACGACCGCGAGCGACGGTCTACGAGATTGACGCGATCGCCCGGGACCAATCTTCGATCTGAATAGTCGATGACAAGTCTCTGCGCATCGGTCTGTTCAAGGTTGACCTCCCCCACTTTTCGGCCGTTTGGGAGCCGCACCTCTACGGTCGTGCCACTATCGAAATCGAAGTCTTGTCCCCGCCTTTCGTACGCATACACGGCCGTTTGACCTCGCGGTGGTCCGATTTCCTGTAAGATCTCGACCTCGGGCTGCAACAACGCTTCGAGCTCGAGGTGCTTCTGCCAGTACCGAGGCACGTCTAGAGCCCGCGGCGGCATCTCTTGCCTGGCATCGTCTTCCGACGTCTGCACACCGACGAGATGCGAAATAAACCGAAGGAGTTCATTAAGTCCTTCGTTGGGTGCCCCCTTAGCCACCTCGATTAAGAGGTTCGTCGAAACGCCGCGCTGGGATGCTTGGGATAGGTTCGTGAAATTTAAGGGCGTGTAGCGAACACGTATGATTGCGTCCCCGCGGACTTCGAGCGTCAATGCGCGCTCAATTCCCGTGATAATGTATTGAACAGTCTCCGAATTGATTCTGTCTGTGCGCAGATAGTAATTCCCGTCAACGGACAAGAACGGGCCTTCGGATGCCCCATCGAATGCTATCGCGAACCTAGGTGGTCGTTCGGCCTTGATCCGCTGCAACGCATTGCGCAGTACAACGGCGAGAGGCTCCAAACTCTCCAATCGCGGCTTCGCCAATTCTCGGTCGAGCTCCGCTATGTCAGCAACAAGGTCGGCGTCTTCGAAGGCGGAGAGCATGTCGCGGACGATTTTGCCTGACGCATAGCGATCGAGCTGTTCGTCGGTCAGAGCATCGCGGTTTTCGGGACACATCGCCGGAGTTCTGACGCGACCGTCGCCGACCTCGGTCATGTCAAAGAGGTCGAGTACTCGCATGTCCCGCCCCTGGTCACAGACGATGATGTTCTTCGGCGCGATATCGCCGTGCGAATGCCCCATCGCGTGGATCGCATTGACGGATAGTATCAGTCGGTTCGAAAGCCGGAGCGCGGCTTCGACATCCTTCGGTGGGGATTTAGCGAGTGGAATACCAGGCTCAAACTGATATGCGACGAAGGGGCCAGTCGGTGACAGCCCCGCGCGGACGTAGCGGGGAAGGCCGGGCAACGGACTACTGACGAGTCGACCGACACCGTCAAACAAACGTGTCATGGCGATGTCGCACGCCGCGCTGGCCCCACGCCGAATGCCGGGCCAAGTCTTGACAACGATCTCGTTGTTCTCGGCGTCCCGGCCGACATATGTATTGGCACCGTCGAGCTTCCGCACCAATGGCCACAGGAAGTATGGAAGATCGTCTGTCTCGTGCCGATCAATCAGCGTCTGGTCAATCGCGTACGTCTCAGATCGCTCGACAAGCGCCGCGAAACCGTCCGCCATCTCGCGCGCATCCGCAAAACGAAGTGCCGCATCATTCGCGGTCGCCCGCACAAACCACGCCGGTAGCTCGGGAATCAGTGCGGCCAGCACCGCCGCGGCGTTCGTAGCATCGGAATGCGGAGGGTTGCCGGTCAGGATCCGGAATGCGAGCTGTCCCACAGCATAGACGTCGCGCTGCTTGGCGGTCCCTGCTAGCTTCTTGTCCACGTCCTCGGGTAGCGTGCTGGAGTGGCCGCGTAGCACTGTCGACCAGTCTCCGAGAGACTCCTCGTCAGGTAACTGACAAGTCATCAGACCTCCCAGCACCACACGCGTCGGAGACGTGGCCCAGACCGATCTAGGTCCCAGATCGCGGTGCGCGATGTCTTGCGCGTGCAATTCGGCAACGATCTCCATCAAGTTGGCGGCGGTGGTGACCCGGCCGTCGATGTCAAGATCTTCCGACGCGCGCTCGAGAAAGCGATCGAGCGTAGTCAGACCGCTAGTTAGCCGCCTAAGCTCGAAGTGTTGAGTTAAGATCTCGTGCTTCTCCTCGCCGATCGGTGCTAATACAGCGTTACGCTCGACGAGCGGGCTGCCGAGTTCGTGTAGGCGACCGATTGCGCGCATCTCCCGCCCGGCGATAAAGCGCCGCTTGTCGGGACTGTTGAGCCCGGCGGGAAGCTTATCGAAAGCCCATATCCGCACTAGCGCCTTGAAGCGAGAGTCGCTGATCTGTTCCGCACGATGCTCGCGCCAAATCCCACTCGGATGAACTACGAAGTCCTCATCGACGACGCGGTAGCCGTCCCACTCCGCCTCCAACGGCCCGAACATCTTCGGATTCAGCGTAATGCGCTCGAACTCTGGTTCGAGCGCAAATGCCTTCCGGATTTGGATCGTGGTCCGTTGGAGCAGGAGTTTGCCGGATGCGGTCGCAATGGAAGCGGCCTCTTGCAATGTCCACACCCTCGCACTCTCATCCGCCGCGAGCTCTGCTTCGTTACGTTCCCTGTGAGCACCACCCGGAAATCGACCAGGTACGAGAATCCAAGGATCCTTTCTTGCAGGAACGATTTGACCTTGCGCGCCTTCATCGCCAGCCCTTGTACAGGCGAGCGGAAACGTCGACGATTAAGGATCCATTGATCGCCGTTGTGTGTCAGCGTTCCGTTGAAGTCCTTAATTTCTAGGATCAGAATCCGATCGTCCATTACGACCATGGCGTCTATTTCGATCGGAAGTTCGTTGCGGGGAAAACACTGCAACGACGCATACAGGAGCCATTCCGGCGGATACGCTTGGGCGAGCGTGCCTATGCCAGGAATCTCACGACGGTGGATGCCCGCGCTGCTCAGATACCTTACGCGACAGACCATTCATGCACCCAATGCGTCGCCAATCGCGCCGGCTGAGTCGGTCTCGTGTTCATCCTCGCACAAAAAAGTTCAGTGCAGTAGCTATCGGAGCCCGGCAGGTGGGCTATCTCCATATTCTGCTTGAAGCTGCGCAAGTGGGACTGACTCTAAATCAGAATGCGCGATTGCAGTGCGCGGGACGGCTTCGCGGCCCAAGCGCCTATTCCCCACTTTCTGATAAATTGTAGCCGACACTCTGAACGGCGCGGCGGCCCGAGCCATCGAGCCGCGTTCGCCATCCATTAGCCGGCGAGACGGTGGGAGCGATTTTCCGTCCCGTACGCCCCCCTTCCCCCTCGTCGGCCGCGGCAAGGAGCGCCAGGTCAACGCGCGCTTCTCGGCCATGGTCAGCCACTTCCTGTTCGAGGCCGAGTTCTGCAATCCAGCCTCCGGCTGGGAGAAGGGGCTGATCGAGAAGAACGTCCAGGACGCCCGTCATCGGCTCTGGCGGCCCATGCCGAGCTTCCCGTCTCTGGCGGCGCTGAACGACTGGCTGGAGACCCGATGCCGGGAGCTGTGGGCGCAGACGGCGCATGGCTCCCAACCGGGCGCGATCGCCGACGTCTGGGCGGAGGAAGCCGGGCACCTGATGCAGCCGCCTCGACCGTTCAACGGCTTCGTCGAATACGCCAAGCGCGTCTCGTCGACGTGCCTCATCCATCTGGAGCGAAATCGCAGCGTGCCGGCGTCCTTCGCCAATCGCCCGGTCAGCGTGCTGAGCGCGTCGTCGTCGCCGCCGAGGGACAGGTCGTCTGCGAGCATCGCCGCGTTTTTGCCCGCTCCCACGAACGGAAAAGCACCACAACGGTCTACGACTGGCGGCACCATCTCGCGGTTATCCAACGCAAGCCCGGCACCCTGCGCAACGGCGCGCCTTTCGCCGAACTGCGACCCGCCTTCCGGGCTTTGCAACAACGCATGCTCAAGACGCCGAGCGGCGACCGCGAGATGGTCGAGATTCTCGCTCTGGTCCTCCAGCACGACGAGGACTCCAACCGGTCTCCAGCACTCAGGGAAACCGGTCTCCGGTAATGCTCGGCTTCCTAGGTCCGGAAAATGAATTCCACGGTCAGAGACTGAGCGGTCATTGGCGCTCAAAAGGGGGCGCAGCTTCGGTCTCTGCGGCGCTAAATTCTCTCTGTCCGCCGGTAACCGACAGAGAAGACGGTGATATCCTGGAATTGTCCACGCGCCGCCAATTCGGCAGAAATCGCTGGTGGGCTTGTAGTGACTCGAACTAACGCAGGCGCGTTGATGGTCCATCCAAATGAGACTCATTCCTCGACGTGGTCAGCAACATTGGCTTGTCCAAGTGTGACTCGAACCCGTCTCTCAGAATGTCGAACCGGTCTCCGACCGAGGCCGAGACATTCGCGCCGGAAAAACGATTTTGCCGCCAGAGACAGTGGGCCGAAACGCGGCTTTCACGCGCCGCATTTCGGTCTCTAGAGACCGAAAAATCTCTATGGCCGCCTGCAAGGCGCGGATATGTCGGACACTATTTCAGAATCAAAAAAACCTGCAAACTCAGATAGTTAGCGTGGTGGGGGAGGTAGGACTCGAACCTACGAAGGCTAAGCCAGCGGATTTACAGTCCGCCCCCTTTGCCGCTCGGGACACTCCCCCGCATCCGGCGGGCGCGAAAGGCGACCCGGACGAACGCGCCCGGAACCGCCTGAAAGCGTCCGGGCGGACGGCTTATGTTGCCCCGCCGCCCGCGCTGTCAACCCCAAAACGGCCGGGCCGCGTTTCGATGGGGCCGGGGTGTGGGATCGGCCGGCGCAATCGATTATGAAGGCAAGACCTTCGCCGGACGGCCCGGCGTTTTTCGAGGAGGATTTGAGACATGGCGGGACGCCTCGCGGGCAAGCGCGCGCTTCTCACTGCGGCGGCGGTCGGCATCGGCCGCGCCACGGCGGAGGCCTTCATCGCGGAGGGCGCGCATGTGATCGCCACCGACATCAGCCCGGGCGGGCTCGCCGGCCTCGACTGCGACCGCCGTCCCCTCGACGTGTGCTCGAACGACGCGGTCGCCGCGCTCGCGCGCGCCATCGGTCCGGTCGATGTGCTCTTCAACTGCGCCGGCTGGGTCGCGCACGGCGACGCGCTCGCCTGCACCGACGAGGACTGGGACCGCTCCTTCGACATCAACGTGAAATCGATGCACCGCACGATCCGCGCTTTCCTGCCTGGCATGCTCGCGCAAGGCGGCGGGTCGATCATCAACATCGCCTCCATCGTCTCCCTGAAGGGCCTGCCCAATCGCTACGCCTACGGCGCCTCGAAGGCGGCCGTCATCGGCCTCACCAAGGCGGTCGCCGCCGACTTCATCCGCAAGGGCGTGCGCTGCAACGCCATCTGCCCCGGCACGGTCGAGAGCCCGTCGCTTCAGGGACGCATCGAGGCGCTCAGCCGCTCGAGCGGACAGTCGGTCGAGGCGGTGCGCCAGACTTTCGTCGACCGCCAACCGATGGGGCGTCTCGGCCTGCCGCAGGAGATCGCCGCGATCGCGGTCTATCTCGCCTCCGACGAGAGCGTGTTCACGACCGGCCAGGCGCTGAGCGTCGACGGCGGCATGACGGTCTGACGTGACTGTTACGCCGCGCGTAGCGCCCGGCGCGCGGCGCCGGAGCCCGCCATGACGACCACCATCAGGAAGACGCCGCGGATCACCGACTGCCAGTAGGCCGAGAGGCTGATCCAGCCGAGGCCGTTCTCGAAATTGAGCACGTTGAAGATGAGCCCGAGCAGGAGCACGCCCGCAAGCGTCGTCGCGACCGAGCCGACGCCGCCGGTGAGCAGCGTGCCGCCGACGACGACGGCCGCGATCGAGAAAAGCTCCCAGCCGACGCCCTCGGCCGGCTGGCCGGCGCCGAATTGCGCGGCGAGGATGACGCCCGCCAGAGACGCGAAGAGGCCCGACTGCACGTAGGTCCAGAACAGCACCCGGGTCACCGGCAGGCCCATGAGGCGCGCCGCCTCCTCGTTGCCGCCGACGGCGAGCACGTAGCGGCCGAAGCTCGTGTAGTTGAGCAGGATCGAGCCGTAGACGTAAGCCAGGATCGCGATCCAGGCCGGCACGGGAAATCCGAGGAGGTCGCCTTGGCCAAGCCAGGTGAAGCCCGTGTCATAGGAGACGGAGACGGATTCGTTGTGGGCGAGGAGAAGTCCTGCCCCGCTCGCCATCAGCATGCCTGAGAGCGTCGCGATGAAGGGCAGGATCTTCATCTGCGTGACCATGAAGGCGTTGACGAGCCCGACCGCCAGTCCGACGCTCAAGCCGCCGAGGAGACCGGGGACAAGGCCGTAGGGCGACATGAGCGCCGAGACGACGCTGGCGCAGGCCGCCGTCGTGCCGACCGAGAGATCGATGCCCGCCGTCATGATGACGAAGCACATGCCGAGCGAGGTCAGCGCGAACATCGAATTGTAGCGCAGCACCGAGAGCACGTTGTAGGCGCCGAGGAAATGGTCGTAGCGCAGCGCGCCGAAGGCGATCAGGAGCACGAGCGCCACCAGCGCCCGCTGCCGCGACACCCAGGCGAAGTTGCCCGCGCGGGCGGGAGCGGGGGGGGCCTGGGTCTGGACGCTCATGGGCGCCATCCCTTCTCCCCGCGTGCGGGGAGAAGGTCAGGATGAGGGGCGCGGGGGATGAGCCGCGGCGGCTCGTCACCAGGCCCCTCACCCCAACCCTCTCCCCGCCGACGCGGGGCGAGGGGGGAAGATTGCGTCCGCTTCACCCTCACGCCGTCCTCCCGCGCTGCTGCGACCAGACCGCGCCGGCGATGATCGCGCCCTTGACGACGAGCGCTGCGGCGTCCGGCACGCCGTTGGCGAGCAGGGTGTAGCGCAGAAGCTGGATCAGAAGCGCGCCGATCAGCGAGCCGACGACGCTCGCCTGTCCCCCGGTGAACGGCGTGCCGCCGACCGCGACCGCGGCGATCGCATCGAGCTCCATGCCGAGCCCGACGAGGTTGGCGTCGCTCGACGAGTTGATCGCCACCACCACGAGCCCGGCGATTCCGGCGCAGAGCCCGCTGATGGCGTAGACCCAGCGCTTGACCCGGTTGACCGGCACGCCCGCGAGCCGCGCCGCCCGCTCGTTGCCGCCGACCGCCAGAATATAGCGGCCGAAGAGCGTCCGCTTCAGCATCCACGCCGCCGCAGCCACCAGGATCAGCATCACGATCACCTGGAACGGCACGCCGAAGGGCCGCCCGAGTCCGACGAACTGGAACACCGGATTGTGGAAGACCTGCAGATTGCCGTTCGTCAGCACCTGTCCGATGCCGCGCCCGGCGATGAACATGACGAGCGTGCCGACGATCGGCTGAACCTGGAAGCGGGTGATGAACCAGCCGTTGAAGGCGCCGAGAAGGCCGGCGGCCGCGACCGGAACGACGAAGGCGAGGGCGTCGCCTGCGATCGGATGGGCGGCCCCGAAGGAGCTCAAAAAGATGAGCGGCCCGAGCGCGCCCGCGATCGCCATCAGCGAGCCGACCGAAAGGTCGATGCCGCCGGTCGCGATGACGAGCGTCATGCCGACCGAGACGATGACGATGGTCGCGACCTGCGTCAGGTTGACGTTCAAGGTCTGCAGACTGATGAAATGCGGCGTGACGACAAGGTTGAAGAGGAAAAGCACGATGAGGGCCGTCAGCGCTGCGTAGCGGCGCAGGAAGGCCATGAGGTCCGGCGCCGTCCGCCGTCCGGATAGGGTCGGCGCGTCAGCCATCGGCGACCTCGCCGGTCGCGACCGGGTCCTGGTGCGCCATCGCGGCCATGACGGCGTCGGCGCTCGCTTGCGAATGCGGCAGGTCGGCGACCGTGCGCCCGTCGCTGAGGACGAACACCCGGTCCGCGCCCTCGACAATCTCCTCGAGTTCGGACGAGATCATCAAGACGCCGAGGCCCTGGTCGGCGAGTTCGCGGATCAGCGACTGGATCTCCGCCTTCGCGCCGACGTCGATGCCGCGCGTCGGCTCGTCGAGGATGAGCAGCTTCGGGTCGGCGCAGAGCCAGCGCGCCAGCAGCACCTTCTGCTGGTTGCCGCCCGAGAGTTCGCGGATCT
The DNA here is from genome assembly GCA_963829505.1 of uncultured Alphaproteobacteria bacterium. GTDB lineage: Bacteria > Pseudomonadota > Alphaproteobacteria > Rhizobiales > Beijerinckiaceae > Roseiarcus. The sequence goes on along the minus strand of CAWHIL010000001.1, from coordinate 1,423,204 downwards.
TCTGTTCCGCGCTCGAGGCCTTGATCGCGAGGCGCTTCATGAACCGGTCGACGATCGCGCGCTGCCGGGCCTCGTCGACGACGCCCATGCTGACCAGCCGCGGCAGGATGGCGAGCGTCATGTTCTCGCGCACCGACATGTCGGGCACGATGCCGTCGGCCTTGCGGTCCTCGCTGCAATAGCCGACGCCCATGGCGATGGCGTCGATCGGCTCGCGCGGCGCAACCGTCTTTCCCATGAGCCGGATCGTTCCGACGTCCGGCGGATCGGCGCCGAACACCGCCCGCGCCGTCTCGGTGCGGCCGGATCCCAGAAGTCCGGCGAGTCCGACGATCTGACCCGCCTTCACTTCGACCCGCGCGTCGCGCACGCGCCGGCCGATCTGCAAGCCCTCGGCCGACAGCACCTCGTCGCCGGCCTTGCCCGCGGCGGCGGAGAAGCCGGTCTCGCCGCTCTTCACCGTCTCGACGTCGCGCCCGAGCATGGCGGCGACGAGATGGAGCTTGTCCACTTCCGCCATCGGGCGCGTCATGACAGTGCGTCCGTCGCGCATCACCGTCACCCGGTCGCAGACCGCGTAGAGCTCGTCGAGGCGATGGGTGATGAAGACGACGGCGACGCCCTCGGCCTTGAGCCGGCGCATGACGTCGAACAGCACCGCGACCTCGCGCTCGTCGAGCGACGACGTCGGTTCGTCCATGATGACGAGTTGCGCCTTGAACGACACGGCGCGCGCGATCGCCACCATCTGCTGGATCGCGGTCGAGAAATCCATGAGTGGCCGGCGGACGTCGATGTCGACCGCGAACCGGCGCAGCGTCTCCGCGGCCTCGGCGTTCATGGCCGCCCAGTCGAGGAGGCCGAAGCGGCGGCGCTCGCGGCCGAGAAAGATGTTCTCCGTCACCGTGCGGAACGGGACGAGGTTGATTTCCTGGTAGATCGTGCTGATGCCGCCGCGCTGCGCCTCCTGGGGCGAGGCGAAGTCGATCGGCCGTCCCGCGAAATCGATCGAGCCGGAGTCGCGCCGGTAGGCGCCTGTCAGGACCTTGATCAGCGTCGACTTGCCGGCGCCGTTCTGCCCGACGAGCGCATGGATCTCGCCGGCGCCGACCTCGAGCGCGGCCTTGCTCAGCGCGTGCGCGCCCTGAAAGCGTTTGTCGATGTCGCGCATGACGAGAAGCGGCGCCGGCATCGCGTGTCTTCCGTTCTCCAACTGGGCTTCATCTCCCCGCGCGCGGGGAGAAGGCCGGGATTGAGGGCGAGGGCGAGCCCGCCCCGTCTCCCGGCCCCTCACCCTAACCCTCTCCCCGCCGCGCGGGGAGAGGGAAGTGCGGCTCAGTAGGAGTTGGCGATCGACGCAGCGGCGTTGCTCGCGTCGTAGAAGTGGTCGGGGTTGATGATCTGCGGCGGGATCGTCTCGCCGCCGGCGTACTTGTAGAGGATGTCGAAGGCGGCCGGGCCGAACTTCGGATTGCACTCGCACGAGCAGCCGAGCTTGCCGTCGATGATCGCCTGCAGGGCGTCCTTCTCGCCGTCGATCGAGACGACCAGGATGTCCTTGCCGGGGACCTTGCCGGCGGCCTCGATGGCGGCGATCGCGCCGAGCGCCATCTCGTCGTTGTGGGCGTAGACGATGGTCGCGTCCGGGTGCGCCTGAAGCAGCGTCTCGGCGACCTGGCGGCCCTTGTCGCGGGCGAAGTCGCCCGACTGGCTCGCCAGGATCACCATGTCCGGCGCCTTGGCCTTGATCTGGTCGTCAAAGCCCTTCTTGCGGTCGTTGGCGGGCGAGGAGCCGACGGTCCCTTCGAGTTCGATGATCTTGCCCTTGCCGCCGGTCTTCGCGACGGTCCAGTCGGCCACCCGCTGGCCTTCCTGGATGAAGTTCGAGCCGATGAAGGCGAGGTAGTCCTCGCCGCGCTTGGCGATGCCCTGATCGAGGTCGCGGTCGATGGCGAGCACGGGGATGCCGGCCTTCTTGGCGTTGAGGACGGCGGTCGCGAGCGGCTTCTCCTCGCGCGGGGCGAGGAAGATGAAGTCGACCCCTTGTGCGATCATCGAGTTGACGTCGGCGACCTGCTTGGCGGCCGAGCCGGCGGCGTCGGTGTAGACGAGCTGGTCGCCGCGCTTGGCGGCCTCGTCCTTCATGCTCGCCGTCTGGGCGAGACGCCACGGATTGTTGCTCTCGGTCTGAGCGAAGCCGACTTTGTAATGGTCCTTCTTCTTGAGCATCGGCACCTGGCCGAAGACCGGGACGACGAAGAGCGAGGCGGCGCCCGCCGTCCCGATCAGCACGTGTCTGCGTGTAATGAGCATGCCTGGTTTCCTCCTCGTTCGCGGTTCGCGCTTCCGGCGCGTCCTTGACGGCGAACTGCCGTTCGGTTTCGGGACGCGAGACGGTTCCCCGCGGCGGTTGAGCCGCGCCGTTGCTTCGCGCTTGTATCCCGAGCGAAGCGGAGGATAATAGGGTGCTAAAAGTTGTCAATGGCAAAACCAAAGAATTTGACATTCGATAGGTTTATCATGACATTGGTCTGATAATAATATTCGCATAGCGCCCCAAGGGGAGACAATGCTCGAAGGAAGGGCCGCAAGCCGCGGCGCGCCGCCCCGCGATGTGACGGACAAGCGGGCCTCTCGCCGGCGCAAGGCGTCCGCGCGACGCCCGACCATGATCGACGTCGCCAACGAGGCGCGCGTCTCGCAGACCACCGTCTCGCTCGTCCTCAACCACGCCGACGGCGCGCGCCTCTCGCCCGAGACCCGGCAGCGCGTGATGAAGGCGGCCGCGAAGCTCGGCTATCAGCCGGTGCGGCGAGGCGGCGTCGCGGCCTCCGCCGCCGCCACGATCGGCTTCGTCTGCGACGAACTCTCGACCGATCCGTGGAACGCGATCGGCCTCGACGGCGTGCGCGAGCGCGCCTGGGCCAACGGGCTGACGGTCACCGTCATGACGACGCGCGGCGACGCCGACATGGAGGCGGCCGCGCTCGCACAGCTTGCCGAGATGCCGCTCGCGGGCCTCATCTATGCGACCATCAACACGCGCCTCGTCGAGGCGCCGGCGTGGGCGGGCGCGCCGCCGATCGTCCTCCTCAACTGCCACGCCGCCCAGGGCGGGTTCGCCTCCGTCGTGCCGGGCGAGGTCGCCGGCGGCCACGCGGCGACCGACGTGCTCATCCGCGCCGGGCACACGCGCATCGGCTACGTCAACGGCGAACCGAGCATGGAGGCCGCGCGCCATCGCCTGCGCGGGTTTCGTCAGGCGCTCGCGACCGCCGACCTGCCGTTCGATCCGCGCCTTGTACGCGAGGGCAACTGGGAGCCGCTTTCCGGCTACGAGGCGGCGCGCGCCCTGATGGCGCTCGACCAGCCGCCGACCGCGATCTTCTGCGCCAACGACCTGATGGCGGTCGGCGCCTACGAGGCGCTGCGCGAGGCGGGCCTCAGGATCCCCGACGACGTCGCGGTGATGGGCTATGACGACCGCGCCATCGCCGAACACCTGCATCCGCCGCTGACGACCGTCCTCCTGCCGCATTTCGAGATGGGCGCGCTCGCCGCCGAACTCCTGATCGACGCCGCCGGCGGCGACCCACCCCCTCCGCGGCAGATCAAGGTCGAGTGTCCGGTCGTGATGCGGAAATCTGTGTAGGGAAATCCCTTCTCCAGCTTTGCTGGGGAAGGTGGCGGCGAAGCCGTCGGATGGGGTGCGGAAAGCAAGGCGCTGCGGCGTCAAGGTTTGCGCTATCGTCCGTGCGAGCCTCCTGCTCCGGCCGCTCGGCCCCCACCCCATCCGTCGGCCTTCGGCCGCCACCTTCCCCGCTCGCGCGGAGAAGAGGAGCGGGACGCCCCTAGAGCGTTCGGCGATTCGGTCGAATCGCCGAACGCTCTGCCTCTTTTGATTTTCGCGCGCTCTTCGCGAAAAACCGGCATCCACTTTTTCGCCGCGCGCTCTAGAACGCAAACCTCAGCGCGAGGCCGCCATGCACGGTCTCGCCGACCTCTCCGCCCGCGGTGCCGAGCAGGAAGGCGTCCACCACGAAGTTGTTGTTCACGCGATAGCCGACGCGGCCGCCGTACTCGAGCCATGTCGAATTCGGCACGGCCCCCGGGGCGATGGGCCCGAGTTCGTAGATATTGACGAAGTTTCCGCCGCCGCCGCCGAAACCGTAGGCGACGGCGCCGCTGAGGTTGACTTCGACGACGCCGGCGAAGAGGTGGGTCCATTGGCCGCCGACCCGGGCGACGTCCAAAGCCTCGAGGCCGACGCCGGCGGTCGCCGGGAACGGATTGACCGCCGTCGTCGCCTCCGCATAGCCGCCGGTCTGCATCCAGCTGCGGCCGATGTCGCCGTAAACCGCGACCTCGTCGGTCGGCGTCATCCTGTCGATCCAGCCTGCCCGCCCGAAAAGCGAGAGGTCGCGGTCTACGGCGGTCGACGTGCCGATCGCGAGACCATTGCCGAACGCGTACGTCCGCGAGGTCGTGACGCTCTCGTAGGGCGTGAGCGAGCCGCCGCCCTCGAAGAACGGCCGGCTCGGGCCGAGGTTCGACATGTCGTAGATCAGCGCGCCCGCGACGGTCGGCGCTCCTGTGACCGAGATGCCTCCGCCGCTCCACTGATTGTAGGAGGCGCCGCCGATCACGGTCAGGGTCGGCGCGAGGTTCCAGCGGCCCTGCATGCCGAGCGCCAGCGAGCCGACGGAGCCGAAGCCCGAGGCGCAGCTCGAGCAGCTCACCTGCTGCGTCGCGCCGAGCAGGATCGAGCTCAGGATGCGGTTGGTGACGATCTGGGTCTGCTGCGCCTTGGCGACTGTCGTCAGCGAGTTCTGCGCCTGCCCCGGCGTCGTCTGCGCCGAGGAGACGAGGTACCAGTCGCCGTTCGTTTCATCGAGCGTGTACTTGTAGCCGCCGGCCATCGGATCGCTCGACAGTGCAAAGGCGTTCGCGGCGACGGTTCCGCCGTTCGTCGTCGTGACGATCGGAATGCCATTGCCGGTCGTCTGGCCGCCGCTTCCCCCGACGTTGTTGATGGTCAGCAGCGTCGTGCCGGTCGCGGCGCCGCCGTTGATGACGAGCAGATCGGCTTTGGAGCCCGTCCCGCCGAGCGCGGCGTTCATCGTGATGCCGGCGCCGGAGCCGGCGTAGTTCGTGACGGTGAGCGTCGTGAAGGCGCCGCCGGAGGTCGGCGGGGCGAAGACGACGACGCTGTTGGTCAAGCTGAGGTTCGTGAGCGTCGAGTTTCCGGTCACGTTCCAGGTCGAGGCGTTCGTCAGGTTGAGGTTCGTGGTCGCGCCAGAGCCCGTCTGAACCGTGCCGGTGAGGGTCGATGCGTTGGCGTTGACGGTGGCGATCGTGCCGTCTCCGCTGGCGTCGATGAGCGGGTTCGTCCCGGCGTTTGCGGTCGTATTGTTGAAATTGGTCGTCGATGTCGACGGGTCGGCGACGATGAGATCGCCGGTGGAGGCGCTGATCGTGAAATTGTCGAAGGTCGCGACCTGGCCGGTTCCGTTCGAGTACGAAATCGCGGCGCCCGCCGACGTGATCGTTCCGCCGCCGGTCGCGGAGACCGACGAATTGTCGCCCGCCAACGCGACTGCGACCGACGAGGCGTTCGTCGTCGCGATCGTGAGCGTTCCGGTCGCCGTGATCGCGCCGCCGGTCGCCGCAACGAGGCCCTCCGATGTGGCCCCTGTCAGCGTGATCGTCGTCGGCCCGCCCAGATTGATCGCGGCGCCCTCGCCGAACGCCTCCGCTCCCACGTTTCCGGCGCCGGTCGCCGTGATCGTGAGAGCGGCGGTCGCATTGATCGTGGCGCCGGCCGTCGCGAACAATCCGGCGTTGTCAGCATTCAGCGCAATCGTCGTTGCGCCCTCGATATTGACGATTCCCCCGGAGTCCGCCTCGGCGCCGCCGGCAAAGCCGTTGTCGGTCACCGTGATGGTGAGAGGGCCTGTGGTCGTGACGACGCCGTCGTCCGTGGCGTAAAGCGCCAGCGCGCTGCCCGCGATCGTGAACGCGCCTGGCCCGTTCAGATTGATTTGGGAGCCTTCGCCCTGCGCCCAGGCGCCGTACGAAAACGGGCCCGTTCCTGTTGCTACGTTGGTTTGGCCGGTCGCGGTCACGATCCCGCCGGCGGTCGCGTAGATCCCAACCGCGCCGCCGCCGCTGGTCGTGAACGAATTGGTCCCGCTCAGATTGGCCGTCGAGCCGGCGCCCGTCACATAGAGGCCGTGCGCGCCGGCGGCGGTCGTCGTCACCGTTACGCCGTCGAGATTGGCGGTTCCGTTGGTCGCCACGCCGACGCCCGCGACTCCTGCGCTCGAGGTCGAGATCGTGACGTCCGTCAGGTTCAGCATTCCGTAATTGTCGACGCGGGCGCCCTGAATGCTGTTGAGGTCGGGCGTCGCCGTGCTCGTGATCGTCGTTCCGCCCGATATCGAAAGCACCGAGCCGGCGCCGTTGGAGAGCACGCCGTCCGCGTCGGTTCCGCCGACCGAGATCGATCCTCCCGAGACGGTGACCGTTCCGCCGTCCAGAGCCGCCACACCGTGCGCCTGCGTGCCCGTCGTCACGATCGTCACATTGGTGAGGCTGAGAACCCCGGCGCTGTCGGCGAGCGCGCCGATCGCCTGTCCGCCCGACTTGTCGAGATTGCCGTGGGTCGTGACAGAGGTTCCGGTCGCGGTGACCGAAGACCCGGCGCCGATCGAGGAGAGGCCGGTCGCTCCGTCGCCGTAAACCGTGACCGAGCCGTTGGTCAGGGTGATGCTCGATCCGCCCTGCGCCTGCGCGCCGTAGGCGTCGACGCCCCCGCCCTCGCCCCCGCCGGTCGTGATCACGGTCCCGTTCAGCGTGACCGCCGCCCCGCCGTCCGAAAGGACGCCGACGGCGCCGTTGCCCGTGGTGGTGACCGTCGTTCCGTCCGACATCGAAATCGTCGAGCCCGTTCCGGTCGCCAGAACGGCGATGGCGCCGTCCGTCGAGGTCGACACCGAACCGCCGGTGACGGTTGCGCTCGCTCCCGAGCCGACCTCCAGTCCGTAGGCGTCGCCGCCCGAGGTCGCGATCGTGGTGTTGGTGAGCGTGAGCGAGGCGCCGTTGAGCGCATAGGCGCCGAGCGCTCGATTGCCGCTTTCGTCGTCGGCCCCCGAGGTCGTGACGGCGACGCCGGTCGCGCTGATCGCCGACCCCGCGCCGGTGGCGTAGAGGCCCCAGCTTCCCCCGTCCCCCGTCGTCGCCACCGTGCCGCCGCTCAGCGTGACCTGGCCGCCGGCGTCCGCCTGAACGCCGACGGCGGCCGCGCCGCTGGTCGAGACGGTCGTCCCGTTCGAGGTCGCGATGCTCGCCCCGGCGCCGGTCGCATGAAGGCCCCTGGCGTCGTCGCCGGTGGTCGAGACCGAGCCGCCGCTGATTGTCGTCGTTCCGCCGGCGCCGGTCACGACGCCGCTGTCTCCGGTTCCGCTGGTCGAAATCGACGAATTCGTGAGCGAGAGCGTCCCGCCGGACGTCAGTGTCCCGTAGGGTCCGTTGTAGGCGCCGACGGCGTAGCCGCCCGTCGCGGAATCGAGCCCGCCCTGGGTCGTGACGGTGACGCCGGTCGCCGTCAACGACGAGCCCGAGCCGTTCACGCCGAGCCCCGCCGCGCCTGCTCCGGTCGTGCCGATCGTCGCGCCGGTCACTTTGACGACGCCGCCATTGTAGGCGACGACGCCGGAGGCGCTCGCGCCGCTGGTCGAGATCGTCGTGGCGACGTTGTCCGCGTCGAGGCCGATCGTCGTGCTGCCGCCGTCAGTCGACTGCACGGCGTTGGCGTTCGCGCCTGTCGTCGTGACCGAACCGCCGAGAATCGTCGTCGTCCCGCCGGTCGACGTCAGAACGCCGAACATCGACACGCCGCCGGTGGAGACCGACGTATCGGTCAGCTTGGCGACGCCGCCGCTCGTGAAGCTCTGGTACGGGCCGTTGTAGACGCCGTAGGAATGCTGGCCCGACGTCGCGTCGTAAGCGCCGCTGGTCGTGATGCTGACGCCGGTCGCGTCGATCTCGGAGCCCGCGCCGTTGATCCCCAAGCCCCCCGAACCGTTTCCGGTCGTCGTGATCGTAACGTCCGTCAGGCTGATCGTGCCGCCGGAATGGGCGACCGCGGCGTAGGAGGCGTTCGCCGACGTCATGATCGAACCGCCGTCCATGGTGACGGCCGCGCCCGCTTCCGCCAGGACGCCGGTCGCGCCCACGCCCGCGGTCGTCACGTCGACGTTCTGCGCGTTGATCGACGAGGCGACCGTCCCGCTCTCGCTCGTACCCGTTCCAGTCGCGTAGAGGCCGATGCTGCTTTGGCCGGTCGTCGAAACCGTTCCGACGCTCTCCGCATCCGGCGTGATGACGACGGAGCCGCCCGAGTCCGCCTGAATGGCGTTGGCCCCGACGCCGGTGGTCGAGTAGGACGGCTCTCCCTCGCCCGGGAGGGCGTTCAACACGCCGAGGCGAGTTGCCTGGCCGGCAATCTGGCCGTTGCCGGTGGTGGCGAAGGCGCCAAAGAAGTTGCAGGTCTCGGCCGCCGCCGCCTGCACGCCGCCGGAACCCAGGAAGGTGCAGTCGGCGAGGGCGCCGCTCGACGAGGCGGCCAGCGCGGCGAAGACCGCCCCGACGATCGAGGCCGGTCGCGCGCGCCTCACGACCCTTTGCCCTACTTCCCGCATAGCGCGCCCGCCGGAAATCCGCCGCCGCCCGGCGCGCCGGGGCTGGCGGACGCGTATTGCACCGGCGCGCAGATCGCCCCGGTGCAGAGCCCGGCGACGTCGACCGGCGTCGAACTGAGGGTCGCCTGGATCGCCCCGCCCGCGCTCTTTCTGACCAGCGCGGTTTGCCCGGCGTGGGCGAGATCGACGCAGTCGCAGCGCGCCCCATGCGGCGCGTCGCTCGAACAATTGCGCAACTGCTGCTCGAAGGTGACCCCGGCGCGCCGTGGGCAGACGAGCGCCTTGCCCTCGACCAGCGTCACGCGCGACTGGGCGCTGCGCGAATTGATGTCGAGGACGGTGCCGCGCACGCCGATCGAGGTGGTCGGCGTCTTGATTTCGTAAGCCTTCTTGTCGAGGGCGCCGGTCGTGAAACGGAACACGCCCTTGGCGAGATTGATCGTCACCTTCTGGGCGCTGGTGGAATCCGAATAGACGAACTCGTCGAGCGTCACGCGCGAAGTCGGTCCGACGGCGAGATTGGTCGAATTGAGGAAGACGAGTTTGGCGCGCGAATCCTCTCCCGTGCGCACCACCTCGCTGCGGAAGACGTCGTCGCCGACGGCGAGCGGACCCGACGCGCCGGACAGTTCGCGGAAGACGAGGTTTTGCGAATCGACCGTCGAGCCGATGTGCTGCTGTGCGCGCGCCCCCGGCGCTTGCGTCACCACGACCGCAAGCGCAACGAACGCAATGGCTCGAACGAACCTCACGATCGCCCCCTTTAGGCTACGTGAACCTGTGACAACTACCTCCACGTCGCCGCCGCAAAATGCAAGCATTTTTGCCGCAATTGGACGCGTTTCCAACCTTTTCCATGCAACCTGTTGCGCGAAAACAACAAAGCGCGGGGCCATGGCGGGGCTGCGAGGCCGGCGCTCATTCCGGGGCGTTCGCCACCAGACCCTCAGGCCGTCCTCGGCCCTTTTGAGACCCGGCTCTCCTCGCTAGACTCGCCACCGCGAAACGGGAGGAAGACGATGACCGAAACCTTGCGCACGCTTGGCGAAGGCGCGCTCAAAGACCTCGAGGGCGTGTTTTCGGCGATGGCCGACGACGCGCTCGACGGCCTGATCGAAGAGATCGTCAAAGCCAGGCGCATCGTCGTCTTCGGCCTCGGCCGCGAGGGCCTCATGATGCGCGGCTTCGCCATGCGCCTCTTCCACATGGGCCGCGACGTCGCGGTCTGGGGCGACATGACCGCGCCCGCCGTTGGCCCCGGCGATCTCCTGATCGTATCCGCCGGCCCCGGCGACCTCGGCACCGCCCGAACGCTGGTCGGGATCGCCCGCGAGGCGGGCGCGCGCACCGCCCTCGTCACCGCGCAGCCGAAGGGCGAACTGGCCCGTCGCGTCGACGTCGTGACTCTCATCCCCGCTCAGACCATGGCGAACGACAAGGGCGGCAAGCTCTCCGTGCTGCCGATGGGATCGCTGTTCGAAACGGCGCAGATGATCGCCTTCGAACTCGCGATCCTGAAGCTCCGCCCCCGCTTCAGGGAAACCCCCGAGACGATGCGGGCGCGCCACACCAACCTCGAGTGATACGCAGGCCGCCTACTGCGCCTCAGCGCGCCGCTGCGCTGGCGTTCGCGCGGACCTTCTCGAATTCGGCCTCGGTCGCGTAAGCCTTCTGCGCCCCGAGCTTGGTCACCGAATCCGCGGCGTAGAGCGAAGCGAGCTCGAGCGCTGCGTCGAGGTCGAGGCCAGAGGCCAGATAGCGGGCGAAGCTGCCGATGAAGGCGTCGCCGGCGCCGGTGGTGTCGACCGCCGCGACCTTGACCGGGGGCACGCGCCGCAGCCCGGCCGGCGTCGCGACGAGCGCGCCACGCGCGCCGAGCGTCACGATCGCGGTCTGGCCTGCGTCGCCGACGAGACGCCTGGCCGCGGCGGCGATCTCCTCCTCGCTCTCGACGGACATGCCGGTGAGGATGGCGAGTTCCGTCTCGTTCGGCGCGATGAAGGTCGCGAGCCGCGCCTTGTCGCGGTCGAGGGTCTGAACCGCCGGCGCCGGATTGAGCATTGTCCTCACGCCGCGCCGCCGCCCAAGCTCGAGCGTGGCGGTGACGGTCTCGAGCGGGACCTCGAGCTGCAGGAGGATGAGATCGCAGGCGACGAGATCGTCGGCCGCGGCGGCGACGTCGGCGGGGGTAAGGTCGCCGTTTGCGCCCTTGACGATCAGGATGAGGTTCTCGCCCGCCTCGTTCACGAGGATGGTCGCCGTGCCGGTCGATTGGCCCGCCACCACGCCGACATGCCGCGTGTCGACGCCGGCGGCCCTGAAGTTCCCGAGCACGCCCTCGCCGAGCATGTCGTCGCCGACCTTCGACACCATGACGACCTCGGCCCCGAGCTTCGCCGCGGCGACGGCCTGATTGGCGCCCTTGCCGCCGTAGTTCATTTCGAAGCGCGGCGCCGAGATCGTCTCGCCCCACGCCGGCATGCGGCCGATATAGGTCACGACGTCGACGTTGCTCGATCCCACGACGCCGATGCGCGGACGCTTCGCCATCCCAACCCCTCCCTGCCCGTCTTCAAGCGAGCGCTTCTCTTCAAGCCTTCAGTTCCGCCGAACGCGTCCAGAGGTTGACGCCGGCCTCGACCGCGTGCTGGTCGATCTCCTTCAATTCCTCCGCCGAGAAACCGGGCGTCTTCAGCGCCGCCACGCAATCCGCCACGTGCTCGGGCCGGCTCGCGCCGATCAGCGCGCTCGTCACCCGGCGGTCGCGCAAGACCCAGGCGATCGCCATCTGCGCCAGCGACTGGCCGCGCCGCTTCGCGATCGCGTTCAGCGCATGCACGTGCGCAAGCGTCTCCGGCCTGATGAGCTCCGGCTTGAAGAAATGCGCTTCCGCCGCGCGGCTGTCGGCCGGCACGCCGTCCAGGTACTTGTCGGTGAGAAGCCCTTGCGCCAGGGGCGAGAAGACGATCGCCCCGATCCCCTCGTCGGCGAGCGTGTCGAGGAGGCCGTCCGTCTCGATCCACCGGTTGACCAGCGAATAGCTCGGCTGGTGGATCAGGCACGGCGTCCCGAGCCGCTTCAGGATCGCCGCCGCCTCGCGGGTGCGCGCCGAATTGTAGGACGAGATCCCGACATAGAGCGCCTTGCCCTGGCGCACCGCCGAATCGAGCGCGCCCATCGTCTCTTCGAGCGGCGTCCCGGGGTCGAAGCGATGCGAATAGAAGATATCGACCGTGTCGACCCGCATGCGCTTCAGGCTCTGGTCGAGGCTGGCGAGAAGGTGCTTGCGGCTTCCCCATTCGCCATAGGGCCCCTGCCACATGTCGTAGCCCGCCTTGGTCGAGATGACGATCTCGTCGCGGCGGCCGCGGAAGTCGCTCTGCAGAATCTCGCCGAAGCTCACTTCGGCCGAGCCCGGCGGCGGCCCGTAGTTGTTGGCGAGATCGAAGTGGGTGACGCCGAGGTCGAAGGCGGCGCGGAGAATCGCCCGCATCGAATTGAGCGAGCGGTTGAAGCCGAAACTATGCCACAGACCCAGCGACACCGCCGGCAGCTTGAGGCCGCTGCGGCCGCAACGATTGTAGGGCATGGAAGTCATAGCGGGCGTCGGCGGGGCTGTAGGGCATGGGGCCCAGTCTAGCGGATTTTCCCGGCGCCCATAAATCTATCCGGTCCGGGTGAATCCGTCCGCGCTCCAGTCCTCGCTGCCGACGCCGTGGTGCAGGAAGAAGAGGCCGTCCGGATCGTACTTCTGCTTGACGGCGCGGAGCCTCGCGTAATTGTCGCCCCAGAAGGCGGTCTGCCAGTCGGCCTCGAAATAGTCGGTCTCCCAGACATAGGAGGCGGGAGCGGGCGCGAGCTTGCGGAGCCCATCCATCGCGGCGGTCACCGCGGCTGCGTCGCGCCGGGCCGCCTCGACGTCCGGCTCGTGTCCGGCGACGCCCGGGTACGCGGGCTGCTCGTAGGCCCCGGCGATGGCGAGGGCGAAGGCCTCGGTCACCGCCGGGTTGGTCGCCGACTCCTTTGCCGTCGCGATGGCGTCCGCCGAGGCGCCGGCAAGCCCCTTGTTGAAGTGCAGTTCAACGTCGTGCTTCGCTGCCGCGACGACGAGCGCATCGGCAAGCTCCGGCAGCCGGTCGGGTTCGAGGAGCGCCGCCGGCAGCCAGGTGGATTGATAGGCGTGCCAGACCACGCCCGTTTCGCCCAGGTTGCCGGCCCAGAAGATGTTGCCGGCGGAGGCGCCCGGCCGATCGTCGCCGATCACGAGTCCGGGAATCCGCCGCAGGATGGAAGCGTCCCAGAAGACCTGCGCCGGCGCCGCGAGGATCCTCGGTTTGGATGCGACGACGAAATCCTGCGGGGAAGCCGCGACAAAATCGAAGAACGGCCGCCACACTTCTGTCGCCTGCGGCTGATCGAGCCCATTGAAAACCATCGCAATCGAGACCCGGCGGCCGGGCCGGAAGCGGATCTGCTCGCCCCAGGCCGGGTTGAACAAAGCCTCGCGATAGAACGCGATGATCCTCATGACGAGGCGGCGATAGGCGTCGTCCGACGTCGCCGCGACCTCCGCGAAAACCCCGCCGACATAGGCCGGAGCCTCGTGCGTCCGGATGGTCACGCGCGTCACCACGCCGAAGCCGCCGCCGCCTCCCTTCAAAGCCCAGAAGAGATCCGGGTTCGTGCAGGCGTTGGCGATCCTCACCGATCCGTCGGCGGCGACGATCTCCGCTTCGATGAGGTTGGCGCCCGCCATGCCGAACTTCTTCGACAGGCTGCCGAAGCCGCCGCCCTGGATCAGTCCTGCGACGCCGACCGTCAGGCAGCCGCCGCCCTGGACGTAGCGGCCGCCCTTGACGATCACGGCGTCGTAAGTCTGCGCCCAGATCGCGCCGGCGCCGATCGATGCCGCCGGCTGCGGCTCAGCCTGCCCCTCGCAGCCCGCCCCGACGAAGGCGTCATGCAGCGCGATGTCATGCATCCGGCGCGTCCAGACGAGCAGCGAATCCGCGGCGTTCGAGGTTCCCTGATAGCTGTGGCCGCCGCCCTTCACCACGAGACGCAGATTGTTCGCCCGCGCGAAATTGACCGCCGCGACGACATCGGCGGTCGATTGCGCGGCGACCGCATAGAGGCTCGGCTGCGACGTCCACGCGCCGACCCAGCCGAGCGACTGCGTCAGACCGGGTTCGTCGCCGAGGTAATACGGGTTCTTGAGTTCCTTGAAGACCGGCGCGCAAAGGTTCTCCGCCGCGCCGACGCAGACGGTCAGCGGCGACTCGACTCGGATGAGTTCGCCCTCGAGTTCGGTGCTGAAGCTCTTTCCAGAGATCGTCGGAGGGCCAGTTCGCGTCGCCCGGCCGGACACGGGAAACGCCGGGCGAGGCCGCCCTCGCGAGCCCGCCGAACATCCGGCCGACGAGCGGCAGCGAGGCGGCAAGCTGCAAAAAACGCCTGCGGTCCATGGACGTCTCCCGTCAGCACGCGCCCCCGAGCGTCTTTTCCTGCGACGCTAGAGCGCGCGGCGAAAAAGTGGATACCGGTTTTTCGCGAAAAGCGCGCGGAAAACAAAGAAGCTAGAGCATTCGGCATCGAATGCTCTAGCGGGATCGCGAATCCGGCGCAACGCGCCGCAATGCGCGGCGTCTATTCCGCCTCCCGGCGTGAGCATGCTATCAGCCGCCTTCCCGGTTCAATGGAGGAATGTTCAAAAGTGAAGGTGAACGGACGCGCCACGCGCACGATCTGGCTCGCTGAAGACGGGTGGAGCGTCGAGATCATCGACCAGCGCTGGTTGCCGCACGAATTTCGGATCGCCCGTTTGCGCAATGTCGGCGAAGCGGCGACGGCGATCCGCGAGATGTGGGTGCGCGGCGCGCCGCTGATCGGCGCTGCCGCGGCCTATGGCGTCGCGCTCGCCATGCGCGAAGACCCGAGCGACGCCAGTCTCGACGCGGCCTGGGATCGCCTGCACGCCACCCGCCCGACCGCCATCAACCTGCGCTGGGCGCTCGACGCCATGAGGGGCCGGCTGCGCCCTCTCGCGCCGCCGTTGCGCGCCGCGGCCGCCTACCGGCAGGCGGCCGAGATCGCCGACGAGGACGTCGCGATCAACCGCGCGATCGGTCTTGCCGGGCTTAAGCTCCTCCGTACGATCGCGGCGACGAAAAAGCCGGGCGAGCCGGTCAACATCCTCACCCATTGCAACGCCGGCTGGCTCGCGACCGTCGATTACGGCACGGCGACGGCGCCGATCTATTGCGCGATGGAGGAGGGCGTTCCGGTTCACGTCTATGTCGACGAGACGCGGCCGCGCAATCAAGGCGCTTCGCTCACCGCGTGGGAGTTTGTACAGCACGCAACGCCCCATACGCTGATCGTCGACAACGCCGGCGGCCATTTCATGCAGCACGGTCTCATCGACATGGTCATCGTCGGCACGGATCGGACGACGGCGCGGGGCGACGTCTGCAACAAGATCGGCACCTATCTGAAGGCGCTTGCGGCGCACGACAATTGCGTGCCGTTCTATGTCGCGCTGCCGTCGCCGACCATCGACTGGACGGTTGACGACGGGGTGAAGGAGATCCCGATCGAGGAGCGTTCGGCCGACGAGGTCGCGTTCGTGCAGGGCCTGAGCGCCGACGGAACGGTCGCGCGCGTGCGCATCGCCCCGGAGGGGAGCCCGTCCGCCAACCCCGCCTTCGACGTGACCCCCGCCCGCCTCGTCACCGGCCTCATCACCGAACGCGGCGTCGCGCCCGCCTCGCGTGAAGGATTGAAGGCGCTCTTTCCCGAGCGCGTTTAGCCGTATCCGCCAAGGTCGCGGCTGAACACCGCCCTCGTCCTGAGGAGCCTGCGAAGCGGGCGTCTCGAAGGACGTTCGGCCCGGCAGACGTCCTTCGAGACGCGTCGCCCTAAGGCGACGCTCCTCAGGACGAGGTCAGTGTCTGGAACCACCCTTCCTTGGCAGTTGCGTTTCGCCTCCGCGCTGGCCGCCTGCCAACCGCCGGTCTAAGGTGCGGCGATCCGGCTTTCCTCCGACAGGTTCGCTCATGCTGCGTCCGCTCGCGGGCCTCTCCGTCATCGAATTCGAAGGCATCGGTCCGGGCCCGCTGGCCGGACGGATGCTCGCCGACCATGGCGCGCACGTCACTGCGATCGTGCGGCCCGACAAGAAGACCATCGGCAACCCCGTCCGAACCGAAGCCACGGACCCGTTGCGCCGCGGCAAGCGCGTGATCGCGCTCGACCTGAAGCAGGCGCCGGCGATCGAACAGGCGATGGGCCTGATCGCCTCGGCCGACGCGCTGATCGAAGGCAATCGGCCGGGCGTCATGGAGCGGCTGGGCCTGGGGCCGGAGGCCTGCGCCGCGCGCAATCCGCGCCTCGTCTATGGCCGCATGACGGGCTGGGGACAGGAGGGGCCGCTGTCGCAGGCAGCCGCCCACGATCTCAACTATCTCGCCCTGACCGGGGCGCTGTCGCTGATGGAGCGCGCCGGCGCAACGCCAATCGCACCCCCGACCGTGCTCGGCGACGCGGGCGGCGCGCTCGGGCTCGCCTTCGGCATCGTCAGCGGCGTTCTGAACGCGAAGACGACCGGCAAGGGCTGCGTGGTCGACGCCGCGATCATCGACATGGTTGCGGCCTTGAGCGGCATCGCGCTCTGGGCGCGCGCGTCCGGCATGCTGGACAGCGGACGGCCGAGCATCTTCTACGACTCGCCCTTCTACGACGCCTATCGCTGCGCCGACGGCCGATACGTCACGGTCGGCGCGCTCGAACCGCAGTTCTACGCGCTCCTGATCGAAAAGCTCGGACTTGAGGACGTCGATCCGAAGGCGCAGTACGACGTCGCCCAATGGCCGGCGCTGAAGGCTCGCTTCCGCGCGCTTTTTCTCACGAGACAGAGCGAGGAGTGGCGCGCGCTGCTCGAGGGGACGGACGTCTGCTTCGCGCCCGTGCTCAGCCTCGCCGAGGCGATGGCCCACCCGCACAACGCAACGCGCGGCCTCTATCGCGCCGGTCCCGGCGGCCAGATCGAGGCCGCCGAGGCCCCGCGGTTCGAGGAACTCGCGGCGCGCGAACGCGGGTGACTTCCGGGCACGCCGCGCAAGCCCCGTCTATTACGGTCTAGTCAAGCAACGGGCTTGTCTTCGGTACAAACAGCACGTCGTAGTACCGTGGTCGCCAAACCGTCGGATTGAGAATATTGAAGAACATAAAATCATGCTCCATCATATAAGATACGAGTTCGCTTAATTGATATGAATCA
Organism: uncultured Alphaproteobacteria bacterium; assembly: GCA_963829505.1. Classification (GTDB taxonomy): domain Bacteria; phylum Pseudomonadota; class Alphaproteobacteria; order Rhizobiales; family Beijerinckiaceae; genus Roseiarcus. Next base: position 1,406,224 of record CAWHIL010000001.1, on the reverse strand, counting down.
GTGAACCGTCGTCGTATACTTGCTTCGCAGATCACAAACTGCACGTCGCTCCAGTGCCTGGTCAGCCCCTTCATCACTTCCAGCTCATATCCCTCGGTATCGATCTTGATGCCGACGGGGAATTTGCAATCGCCAAGTTCCAGAAGGTCGTCCAGCGTGGTGACGTCGACCTCATATCGTGCCGTGGTTGGGGCGTCTGTCAGCGGGGTGCGTTCGAGAAAGGTGGTTTTGCCTCCCTCCTGCTCCCGGATGGCAAGTCTGCCCGGTGCGGACCCGAGCGCCTTGTTGACGTACACATATCGAAGCGGCCGATCGCGAAGCATCGATTCCGCCTCGCGTCTCGGGTCGACCAGCACAAACAGACAGCGGTCAAATGCATCGTAAAGAGGTTTGGTGCCGCGGTCGACGCCGACGTCAATCACGGTTTTCACGTCAAAACCGAGCGATTGGAGATATCTACAAGTAAACAATCCTTCCGGCCGGCGCAGTCCGAGACGCTCCGACATTTGCGCCAGGCGCGCACGGAAAACGTTCAAGGCAAGCTCCTCACAGGCGCTCTCCAACGAGATTCCCCTGGCCGGCCAAATGGACGACCCCGAACGATCTCCAGATCCTATCCCGATCCGTGCGGCTCATTGAAGCAGATTAACGCAAACACTTGGCCGTGCGGAACGCCGACCCGCGGGCGTTCGCCGCGTGGACGCCGGCCGTAGCGACCGCCTTCCGGCTGGTCCTTTCGTTCGGCGAGGCTTTCAGCGGTCCTGGATTCTTTCAGTTCCAAGGCGTCAGTTTACGGCGAGAGGAAGCGGTCCCAGGCTCAATTCCGAGCCGCCGAATGCGCCCTACTCGTCCGTCTCGGCGGCGTTTGCCTCGAGCCGGCAGAGATGCGCGAGACGGCGGATTTCTGCCGCGTTCGCATCCGCCCCGGACAGGATCCTCTCGAGCAGGCGAAGCGCCGCGTCGAACTCGCGCCGCCGCATGTGCAGAAGCGCCGCGTTGTGGAGGGCGTCGGAATAGGCCGGCTCGCTCTTGAAGGCGCGGGCGTAGCTTGCGAGGGCGTCGGCCTCCCGGCCCATGGCGTCCTGCAGGACGCCCAAATTGAACCAGGCGTCCGCCATGTCGGGCTCACGGGCGATCGCCTGCCGATAGGCGATCTCCGCCTCGCGCGTCCGGCCCAGTTCGTCGAGGACATTGCCGAGGTTGAAGGGAACGACCGGGTCTGTCGGGTCGAGGCGGCCCGCGAGTTCGTACCAGCGGCGCGCGGCGTCGAAATCGCCCTCCTCTTCGCTCGTCTCGGCGAGGGCGAAGGCGCCGTCGGCGTCGATGTCGCGGCCCTCGAGCGGCAGCAGGAGCTGGCCGTCGACGCCAGCAAGCGCGCCTTCGAGGACCTGCAACACCTCCCCCCAAGGCGCTTCGGCCAGGCGGACGCTGGCCAGGCTCTTGCCGCGACGCTCGAACGCAATGGCGGCCGCCACGATCTTCGGAATTTTTACGCCGGACGCGTGCAACTGACCGATTGCCCGAGCGGCGACGAGATCGGCGTATGTGTATGAGCCGTCGACCGGCGAGAGGACGTCGAAGAGGGAGAGGGTGCGCAATTGCGAGGCGCTGAGGCCGGAGTGGCGTGCGACCTGATCTTCGGAATGGCTGGCGAGATCGTCCGGTGCGAACGCCGGCTCGAGCCCGAGCCGCCGGCGGAAGGCGCGCTCGGATATGAGGCGCGCGCCGGGCTTGGGCGCGAAGCTCAGGCGAAGCTCGCCGTCGTCGGACACCACCCGGCGCGCCGCGCCGTGGGTGAGGACGATCGTGTCGGCCGTCGCGGTTCCCCGGGTCAGCGCCACGCCCGCCGCCGCCGCGAGCGACTGGAGCCTGCGTCCGGCGACCGCCCGAATGCGGCCGCAAATATGGACTCTTTCAGCAGAGGCGGTCATAATCGGGAGAAATAAGAGCGACTTAGTCTCGGTATTTGGTTGACGTGTTGCGTCTGTGGAGTTCGGTCATGGCCCCTCGTGCGAGCTGGAAAGGCTACCTGAAACTTTCTCTCGTGTCCTGCGCCGTCAACCTCTACCCGGCCTCGACGTCCTCGTCCCGCGTCGCCTTCAACACCATCAATCGCAAGACCGGCAACAAGGTGAAGCGGCAGTTTGTCGACGCCGTGAGCGGCGAGGCGGTCGAGACGGGCGATCAGGCCAAGGGCTATCCCGTCGCCAACGACACCTATGTCCTTGTCGACGACGAAGAACTCGACAAGATCCAGATCGAAAGCAATCACACCGTCGAAATCGAGAAGTTCGTCCCGCGGTCGGAAATCGATCCCCGCTATCTCGAGGCGCCCTATTACATCGCGCCGGGAGAGCGGGTCGCCGAGGAGGCGTTCTCGATCATTCGCGACGCGATGAGCGACGAGAGCGTCGTCGGGCTCGGCAGGGTGGTGCTGGCGCGCCGGGAGCGGATCATCCTGCTCGAGCCGCTGGGCAAGGGCCTTTTGGGCACCGTCCTCAGATATGCGACCGAGGTCCGCAGCGAGGAATCCTATTTCGAGGACATCCCGACCCTGAAACTGCCCGAGGAGATGAAGGAGCTCGCCCACCTCATCATTCAGAAGAAGACCGGGCATTTCGTCGCGGCCGAGTTCAACGATCGTTACGAGGACGCGGTCGTCGACCTGATCCGCTCGAAGCAGGCGGGCCTGCCCGTCAGGACGCAGGCCGAGCCGCGGCCGAGCAATGTCGTCAACATCATGGACGCGCTGCGGAAGAGCATCGCGGCCGTCGGCGCCGCGGAGCCCGCGCCGAAGAAGGCCGCGCCGGCCGCTCCGGCCGCCGCCGCGAAACCGAAGGCGCCCTCGAAGGGGCGGGGCGGGGAACAGGCTGTCCAGCCGGCGAAGGCGGCCGGCGGTTCGGCAAGGAAGGCGAAGTAGCGTTTCGGGCCGGCGCCGTTTGCGCCGGACGCGCGCCAATTTCTTCTCGACAGAAATTTCTTGCCATGGTTCTGTTTTTCAGATATGTTGATCTTCATGGGCCTTTCAGGACGACGGCAGAAATTCGACTCCGCCGCGGCGACCTCGCCGCTGTCCCGTGTCCGCTCGAGCGGCAGGCCGGGCGCACGGAAGATTTTTTCGCGTAACTGCGATGGCGGGCGTCTTGGCGCCGCCCTCGCGCCTCAAGGAGCCTGCGATCCTCGGACTGTGATCGGGGGAGGCGTCTCGGGGGACGTTCCAGAGTGCGCCGGGGTTTCCGCTGGAGATCGCCCGCAGGGTTGTAACTCCCAAGGTGGGCTTCTTAACACCGACCTCGTCCTGAGGAGCCCGCGAAGCGGGCGTCTCGAAGGACGTTCGCCGGGCCCTGGAATCGTCCTTCGAGACGCGTCGCCAAAGGCGACGCTCCTCAGGACGAGGTCGATGAAGTGGCCCTCCTTGGGAGTTACGCCGGGTTGCGATTGGCGCCGCAAGGCGTTGAAAAGGTGCGAATCGGGGTTGCGAATGGCGCGGGCGAAGCGGCCTGAAGCCGCTGCGAGGGGCGCCTCTTCCGAAGGCCTCGGTCCGGCGTCGACCGGATGGCAACCCCGGCGCAGGGCGGCGGCCTCCCGAGTCAGGCGTGCGGCGACGTCAGCGTGGCGACGGACGGCGCCAGGTAGGTGATGTCGGTCCCGGTCGCGCCATCGGCGGCGGAATGGAAGTCTGCCGACACGAACTGGCCGATCAGCGTGATGGCGGCGGAATGGGCCCCGTCGCTGACCGTCAGCGTGCCGGCGCTGCTGGTCGTCTGAGACCATCGGAGCTTCAGCTTCGTGGCGTTGAGGTCGGTCAGATCGATCGCGTCCCCGATGGCGCCGAAGCCCGAGATCGTGTCGTGATTGAGCATCGTCGTGGGGTCCTTGAAGGTGTCGTAGCCGGCCGCCGAACCTGTGAACATGTCCTTGCCCGCCCCCCCGCCGGTGAGCGTCTGATGCGCGCCTCCGGCGATCAGGGTGTCTTTGCCGGCCGTGCCGGCATCGTCGATCGTCAGGCCGGAGAGCGCGTTGGCCGTGAAGCGATAGGCGACGCTGGCCGGAGCGAGGAGCGCTTCCGCGATGCCGTTGATGTTGGCCCCCATCGACATGGTCCCGCCGCCGCTGACGTCGAGGATGTTCTGGCCGGTTCCATTGCCGATGGTCGCGCCGATGGTGGCCGCCGTCACATTGATCGTGTCGGCGCCCGAGCCGAGATTGATCGTCTCGTTCACTCCGCCCACAGTGACGACGTCGTTGCCGGAGGCGAGGTTGATCGTATCGTTGTTGGCCGCGCCGACGATCGTGATCGTCGCGGCCTTCGGGTTGGCGGCGTTGAAGCTCGCATCCGCGCCGACATTGACCGTGATGGTGGTCCCCGCACGCAGGTCGATTACCTCGTTCTCAGCGGCAAATCCCGCGGCGGCGGGCTGACCTTCCACGGCGGTGATGGTCTGGACGTTGGTCAGGACGGCCGGCAGGGCGAGGTTGAACGTGGCCGCTCCCAAGAGCGCCACCGTCGTCGAACCGGCGCCGCCCGCGATCCGGTCAGTCGTCTGCAAGGGGCCGGTAACGTCGACGGTCGTCGTTCCGCTGACCGTCAGGCCGTCGCTGCCGAGAAGCTCCTCTTCTGCAAGCGTCAGCGTCACCGGGTTCGTGGCCGCGAGCGTCGTGTATCCGTCCGCCTTCAGAGTCGAAGCCTGCGAGACGGTCACGGCCTCGATATCGGCCGCCGTGTCGGAGATCGCGAGCGTGTGCGGACTCGAGATCTTGCCGAGCGCCGTCCCGTCGTTGAGCGCCTGCTGGATGGCGAGCGCCAGAATTGGCGTCCCCGCGTCAGTCAGCCCGATCGAGCCGACGTTCTGGTCCCGGTTCAAAGCGTTCAGCGCCGCCGCGACGTTGGCCGCCGAGTCCAGAATATCGAAGCCGCCGGCGACGGCGTCGAGCGAGACCTGACTGCTGAGGAACGCCGCAACCGAGACGACCGGCGTCAAGGTGAAGACCGCGGCGCTGCTCGCCCCGGTGTTGTCGGCCGCGTCGGTGTCCTTGGCGACGATGTCGTTCGCCCCCTGGCGCAAGGTCACGGTCGTCGACCAGCACCCGTTGCTCATCGCCGCGGTCCCGATCGCGACTCCGTTGTCGTAGAGCGTCACCGTCGACCCGGCCGCGGCTCCGGCCGCGGCCACTGTGCCGCAGATCGTCTGGGTCGGCTGCGCCGTCGTCTTGCCGGAGGTTGTGATCGACACCGTCGGCGGCGCCGTCTCGAGGGTGAACGTCGTGGCGGCGCTCGTCCCTGTGTTGCCGACCCCGTCGGTGTCCTTGGCGACAATGCTGTTCGACCCCTCGCTCAAGGTCACGGTCGTCGACCACGACCCGTTGCCGAGCGTAGCCGTGCCGATCTGTTGACCGTTGTCGTAGAGCGTCACCGTCGAACCGGCGGCGGCTTCCGTCGCGCCTACCGTGCCCGAGATCGTTTGCGTCGCCTGATTGGTGACCGACCCGGAAGTCGTAATCGCCACTGTCGGCGCCTGCGTCTCAAGGGTGAAAGAAACAGCGGCGCTCGCCCCCGTGTCGCTGTTTGTGTCGGTGTCTTTGGCCACGATGCTGTTCGCGCCTTCCCCGAGCGTGATGGTCGTCGACCAGGACCCGTTGCCGAGCGTCGCGGTCCCGATGTCAACGCCGTTGTCGTAGAGCGTCACCGTCGAGCCCGCGGCGGCGCCGGTCGTCGCGACCGTGCCCGCGATGGTCTGCGAAGCCTCGTTGGTGGTCGCCCCGGATGTCGTGATCGACACCGTCGGCGATTGCTGCGCGCTGAGCGCAAACGTGACTGGACTGCTGGTCCCAAGATTGCCGGCCGCGTCCGTGTCCTCGGCCACGATGCTGTTCGAGCCCGGCGTGAGGGTCACGTTTGTCGACCACGATCCGTTGCTCAGCGTCGCGGTTCCGATCTCGGCCCCGTTGTCGTAGAGCGTCACCGTCGATCCCGGCGCAGCCTGGGTCGTCGTCACCGTGCCGGCGACGATCTGCGTCGCTTGACCGACAGTCCCCCCCGCGGTCGCGATCGACACTGTCGGCGGCTGCGTATCGACCGTGAACGAAACGGGCGCGCTCGTTCCGACGTTCTCGGCGGGATCCGTGGCGCTCGCCGTGACCGCGTTGGAACCGACGTTCGACAGCGTCACGCTCGCCGACCATGCGCCGGTGACGGAGTTGGGCTGCGCTGTCCCAAGCACAGTGGAGCCCTCGAGGATGGTCACGGCGTCTCCCGCATCCGCGACGTCCACAGTCCCCGCAATCGTCTGCGTTTGCGAATTGACGAGCCCGCCGGCGCTTGTGATGGCCACGACGGGCGCCTGGGTCTTGACTGTCACGTCGAGCGGGGCGGAATTGGAAGAGATGACGCCGGTTCCGTTCACCGCGGTCGCGGTCAAAGCATGCACGCCATTGGCGAGCGACGACGTCTCGATGCTCCAGTTCCCGGTGGTTGGGTTGGCGAGGCCCGTCCCGACGACGGTCGCGCCATCGTGGAGCGTAATCGTGGCCCCGGGGGCGGCCGAGCCGGTCACAATCGGGGTTTGGTCGTTGGTGATGTCGGCCGATGTCCACAAGTCGCTGACGGATGCGGGCGCGAGAGAGAGATTGCTGGGAGGCGCCGCATTGCCGCCGACGGTCGTCGCAGCCGTCGTGTACGAGGTCCCGATCGCGCCAGGATCGTTTGGCCGGAGGATATTGCCTATCGACGATGGAAGCACGCCGCTTCCCGCCGCGATCGCGCTGGCCACCGTGGCCGCAAGCGATGGGTCGGAGGCTTGGCTAGCAGGATTTTCCCAGGACAGGGGCCCCTGCATATTGACGTTGTTCGTAAGCGTGGCGTTCTGGCCATTCAGCGCATCTACTGTGATGTTGTCGTAGACGTTGATATTCGTCCCATCCGCGAGGAGGATGGGAAAGGGGTTCGCGTCCGCAATCAGGTTGCCGTAGATGTTGGCGTTTGTCAGGCCGTCGGAATAGTCAGCGACGCCGTATCCGACGTTTGCGCCGATCATGTTGTAGGCGACGGTCGTGTTGGCCGACAGACCGCCGTTGATGGCGATCGCGGCCCCGTCGACATTGTCGATGGCGTTGTTGTCGATGGTGGTGTTCAACGAAGCCCCGCCGGTGCGCCCGGACCCCACCGTGCTGAACACCTCGATGCCCTCTGCGTGCATGCCCATGATGTCACCGAGCGTGTTGCCCGTGACCGTCACGCCGTTCGAGTTGTAGAAGTCCATCCCTGTGCCGGGCAAATCCGAGATGGTGTTGTTCGACACCAGCACGTCGGACGAATACTGGGCGGTGATCCCGCGTCCCTCGTAATCTGTAATCGTGTTGCCCGAAATCGTGACGCCCTTGGCCCACGAGACGTTAATCGCCCACTGGCCCGTCGAGTTGCTGATCGTGTTGTTGGTGATGGTTTCGTTGGAGTTGACGTAGGCGCCCCAGGGAATGACCTGGATTGGCGAGAAGGCGTACCCGGTCATGTTGAAGCCGTCGATCGTGACGTTGTTGCTGATGTTGGTCTTGAACGCGTAGGTGAGGTTGGCGACGCTGACCGTGTGCGTCCCGGGAGTCACCGCAGCGATGAGCGTGCCGTTTTCGATCGCGTACTGCGGGTAGGATTGGGTCGAATTGATCAGTCCGGGAGCGTTGGAGATAATGTAACTGCTCGTGGGAAAGCCGTAGGGAGCGAAACCGGAAGTCGTCGTCAGGCTCACCGTGTTGCCGCTGACCCCGGTGACGGTCATAGGATAGAACCACGGGCCTGCGCCTTCGACCGAGACATTCATATTCGGCCAGGAGGAGGCGCCGAGCCCCGACACTGTCGCCGCGAGCGTAGGGTCCGTGATCGTCCACGATTGGCCGGAGCCCGAAAGTTCCGATGAGGCGAACGAGATCGATCCGGATGATGGCTGGATCGGGTTCGAGGCGGGTGAGTTGTTGGATTGGAAAATCTGTGTTCCGTCGATGAAGACGATGCCGGAACTCGCATTGATTCCGCTGGTCGCGGACAGGGTCGAACTGCCGTTGTAGGAGGCGAACGTCGCCGTGGTCGTCGCAAGGCCGGACATGATCGCCTGGCCGGTTCCCCAACCCGTGCCCTCGTAGGTGACGCCCGAGACGCAGTTGACGCCGCCCGAGTAAGTGACGCCGGCCTTGAACAGAACTTCGTCCCCCGACACGAGATCCGCCGACTTCGCAAGGCCGGTCGCGTTCGGATCGCCTGGAGAATGCTGAAAGGGCGAGTTCGGAGATGTGCCGGAATTGGCGTCCGAGCCGGTGGCGTAGTTCACGTAATAGGTGGTCATCGTATCGCGCCCATGGTTCGATAGGTCATCGACACGATGCATAAGGGCTGTGTAGCCGCGGCTAACTGAAAGTATAAAATGGTTCCGTCGGTCCGGACCGCCGACTGTCCTCGCCGCCAGAGCCTCGAAATTCAATAAAAAGCCGGACGACGCGCTAACCGGACGGGGGTTTATTGGTGCGCAAGAGGGAATCGAATATACATTATATGATACTGTTTTATCTGAATATTTCTAAGAGGATGGACCTTTCGTACCAATAAAAATACCAACAGCTAGCTTCGCCTTTGTTGTAGCGCCGCGGCACTGCCTGACAGCGCGTTGGCGCGCAAGCTCCGTGCTGTGGCGGCTCGCCGGCGAAGCGCCGGAAATCCACAGACTTTTTGGGAAGGGCTGCACCTCCGCGTTGCAACACTTTGATTTTGTGTTGCGTCGACGCTGCTTGCGCTCCTCGACTTGATCAACGCCGCCGATATCGAGCCGCTTTGGGGCGAGGACGAGACCATCGGCTGGATCTACCAATATTTCAACAGTCGGGAAGAGCGCAAAGCGATGCGTGACGCGAGCCAAGCGCCGCGCAACAGCCGCGAACTAGCCGTCCGCAATCAATTTTTCACCCCGCGCTATGTGGTGGAATTCCTGGTCGACAACACGCTCGGCCGGCTCTGGTTTAACTGGACTGGCGGGCAAACTGGGCTGCGCGACCGCTGCCAATACCTGTTGGTGAAGCCGGACGAGAAACCGGAGCCTGCTCAGTCGCCTGCGCGATCCGCGCACGATCAAGCTGCTCGACCCCGCCTGCGGGTCGATGCATTTCGGGCTCTACGCCTTTGACTTGTTCCTGGAGATCTATCGCGAGGCGTGGGCGTGGGAGCAGGCGCACGGCCCCGGTTGCCTGGATATCGAAATCGGAGGCAGGCCGGATTGGAAGCCGCTCTGCCAGACCTATGCGGACGAGGCGGCCTACTTGCGCGACGTGCCGCGCCTGATCATCGAGCACAACATCTACGGCGTCGACATCGACCCGCGCGCGACGCAGATCGCGTCGCTGGCGCTGTGGTTACGGGCGCAACGGGCTTGGCACGAGGCGGGCATCAAAGCGCAGGACCGTCCACCAGTCGGACGAGGGCATGTGGTGGCGGCGGTCGCGCCTCCGGCTGAGGTCGAGCTGCGCAAGCGCTTGATGGAAGAGCTAGACGGCCTCGATGCGAAGCTGTTCGAGAAGACACTGTTCCTGCTTAAGGGGCTGCCGGAACTGGGCGTGCTCCTGCAGGTGGAAAAGAAGCTGTCCGCGCTAATTAGGGAGGTCTATGGGGAACATGGCGCACTGTTTGCCGCAGAGGACATCGCGCAGTGGCGCAAGGCGGAAACTCGATTACGTACCGGACTCGAGGAATTCGCTCACGCAGCACGCAGTACGTATCAGAGTCAACTATTTTCACAAGATGCTTTGCACGGCTTAAGACTTATCGATGTCACTAGTGAATTATTCGATGTTCTCGTAATAAATCCGCCCTTTGGTGCACTAACCATCGGTACTAAAGATGATCTCGCAAAAGAATATCCTAGAAGTAAGAACGATTTGTTGGCCATTTTTGTGGAGCGTGGTTTGGAAATCCTTCGCGTCGGCGGTCGCCTAGGTGCTATTACATCTCGAACATGTTTCTTCTTGAGCAGCTTCCAAAAATGGCGTGACGGGGTGGTGCTCGGCATTGGGCGTCCTGAGGTGATGGCCGACTTGGGCCACGGTGTGATGGACGACGCAATGGTGGAAGCCGCGGCATACGTTTTGGAGAAAGCGAGATGAGTTATTTTCTTCGTTTGATTGAAGACACTGATCGTGGAACAGGTCTATATCATATCTGTAATGCAGTTCGGGCAGGGCAAAAAGATCCGAGGTGCTTCGAGGTTGATCCCGCTGCCTTCGAAAAAGTTCCGGGTAAACCGTTTGCATACTGGATCAGTGACGATATACGAAATCTTTTTGGAACGCTGCCGCCGTTTGAAAGCGATGGCCGAGTGGTAAAGCAAGGCTTAGCAACCGCCGACGATTTTCGCTTTGTCAGATCATGGTGGGAGACTTCACTTGCGGAAGATGATCAGAAATGGGTCTTGTTGGCAAAAGGCGGCGCATATTCGCCATTTTATTCAGATGTATTCTTGAAGGTTAACTGGAAAAAGAGCGGGTCTGAAATCAAGAATAATATAAATTCATCTGGAGGAGTGAGATCAAATGTATGGATGCTCAAAGAGACCGAATTGAATTACTTTGGTAGGATAGGTATCACATGGCCGCTAAGAACTCAACAATTCGGGCCAAGAATACTCCCGAGGAATTGCATATTTGGCCACAAGGGCCCCGTGTTATTTGATAAGGACGACGACGTTAGCCGCCTTTTTTCTTATTTGGCTATATTTATGAGCAAGCCTTTTGGAAAGATTCTTTCCCTTCAGCTAAACGCCGCAGATTCCACCGCTCGATCGTTCGAGGTTGGGGTTCTCCAGAGAACGATCTTACCTTCATTCAATGAAGAGACACGTATATCGCTCGTTATATTGGCCAGAAGGGCTTGGGAGTGTCAAAGGGAGACCGATTCGACAAAAGAGAACACACATGCATTCATTTTTCCATCAGCGTTGGCCAAGAGAGTAAGCGGACCGGACGCTAAGACAATCCTTGAGTCCACTTTGGCCAAAATCGATGCGATCGCTTTCGATCTATACCGCTTTAGCGAAGCCGATCGCGGGACTGCACTTGGTGACGGCACAGCAAATGTTGAGCTGGCTGACGGGGTGCCCGCAAGTCAGGACGATGATGAGGACGATGACGAATTCGCCCCTACCGACCAAATGGGCGACCTGCTGAGCTGGGCCGTTGGCGTGGCCTTCGGTCAGATTCGACTGGCGGCTCGCCACTGGCGAGCGGAACGTCCCGGTCGAGCCGGAGCCGTTTGACCCGCTGCCGGCCAAGAGCCCTGGCATGTTGCCCGATGGGGCCGAGCCGTTTCAACAGCACCCCGGCGTGTTGGTCGACGACGTCGGGCATCCGCACGACCTTGCCCAACTCGTTGAAGAGGTGTTCGCCCGCGTCGAAACGTCTGCCCCGCCGGAGGTGCGTCGTTGGCTACAGCGCGACTTTTTCCCGTTCCACCTGCAGCGCTACAGCAAGAGCCGCCGCAAGGCACCAATCTATTGGCCATTGTCGACGACCTCTAGCAGCTACACGCTCTGGCTCTATTATCCCAGATCTGAAAGCTCAAACGCTTTATACAGCGGTCAACGACTTCGTTGAGCCGAAGTTGGAGAGTCTAGACAAAGAAATTGCCTCGCTTCGCGCCAAGGGCAGCGCTCGCAGCCGCGAGGACGACAAGAGGCTCGAAGCCCTTCAGACCCTCGAAGGGGAACTGATCGATTTGCGCGACGCGCTGCTTGCAAATCGCCCCGACCTATCGTCCGAACCATGACGACGGCGTCCAAATCACCGCCGCGCCGCTCTGGCCGCCTGTTCCGGCACAAGCCGTGGCAGAAGGTACTGAAGGACACCTGGGCGAAGCTGGAAAAAGGCGACTACGACTGGTCCCATCTCGCCATGGCCTATTGGCCGGACCGCGTTCGCGAAAAGTGCAAGACCGACAAGTCCCTCGCCATCGCCCACGACCTCGAAGACCTCTACATCGAGCCGGAGCCGAAGCCGGCCAAGGCCCGCGGCCGGAGGAAAGGGGCGGACGCATGAGCGTCGCCGACTTCATCCGCAACGAGATCTGTCCTGCCCCGGCTGAAGAAGGCTTCGGTCCTTGGCGGTCTACGACCCCGACCGACGCTATCGCGACATCTGCCAGTCGCTATCGGACGAGCGACACCGCCGTTGTCGACGCCGGCGAGAGCAGCATCGAGGCGCGCGAGGCCGCCATGCTGGCGCTCGCGTCGCTGGGCAAGCCGGACCACGCCAAGGAATTGCTGGTCTATGTTCCGGCCAAGCCACCGCGTCACGGACGAAGAGCGGCAAGCTGACCCCTTCGCGGTCTACGCCGCCTGCGGCGCCGATCTTCCCCGACGGCGACGGTGACAGCTACGAGAGCATCTGCCTGAAGGCGAAGCCCGACAACGCCACCGAGATCCGCCGGCTGTTCGCCGAAAACCCGTCGCCGTCGTTCGCCTTGATCGACAACGTCGGCGGCGGCCTCAACTGGCCGACGCTGCGGACCTGCCTGAAGGCCGAGTCCACCCGTGAGATCATCCTCGCGCTCCTCGCGCCCACCGCCGAACAAACGGACGCGCTGAAAGCCGAGCGAGGGCTGGACGCCGGAGGCGAAGGCCCTGCTGTCGAAAGTCCCTCGGCCTCAAGCTGATGACCAAGGGCAAGACCCTGTCGCCCATCGCCGACGAGCTCTGGCGCTTCGTGCTGTTCAGCGAGTTCGCCTTCAACCTTCCGTCCGCTCTTCCAAACGCGCTCGCCAACGTGCCCACGGGCTCCCGGAGAGGCGCGCCCCTTGGTCGAGGACCTGTGCGACGCCCTTCGCGAGCAGCGATCGGAACACGGAGCGAATACATCGAGCGCGCCGAGGCCGTCGAAGGGCGAGCTCAATCTGCCCGAGATCTGCTCGGGCTCGCGGACCTCGGCAGTCGCGACACCTTCCCCTTCGAGGAGCGAACGTCCCTCGCGCAGGGCGGTGCAGGCGCTTGGTGGCGGACGACATCGACGGCGCGAAGGCCGATCGTCTCGCGGCATCGCGGCTCGGTCTGGATCGGCAAGGGCGAGAGCCAGGCGCAGTGGGGCCTGATCGAGGCCGGCCTCGCGCTCGTCGAAGGTTGCGACGACGCCGACCGCCAGCTGGCCGGAGCACGCCCGAAGCCTCGACGCGCTGTCGGCCACTACGCGGCGTCGCTGCGGGAGGTCGATCGGCTCCATCGCGAGTTCGAGCAGGCCGTCGGGGACTACATTCCGATCGACGCCTCCCTGTCCGACGCTGTCGATCATTGCCGCAAGCGCTACGCGAAGCTCGCGGAGAAGGTCCAGTCGCCTGTTCACCAAGCACCTCGAGACCGCCGGCTGGCCGTTGCAGGGCCGCCTGTCGAACGCCGACGTCTTCGACGCGATCGTCGGACCCATGCTCAAGGAGAGCGGACGTCGCGTGGCCTTCATCATGGTGGACGCCCTACGCTACGAACTCGGCGTCACCCTGCACCGGCAGCTCTCCGAGACGGAGCCAGGCGGAAATCCGTGCCGCCTGCGCCCAGCTCCCCACCGTCACCCCCGTCGGCATGGCGTCGCTTCTCCCCGGCGCCGGCGCCGGGCTGCGGCTCGCCAAGGACGGCGACGGCTTCTGCGTGACGCTAGACGGCGCGAAGATCGCTTCGGTCGTCAATCGCATGGAGGCGATGCGCGCCCGCTTCGGCGACGCGGTTCGCCGAAGCACGGCCTGGATGCGTTCATCAAGTCCAAGACGAAGCTGCCGGACATCGTCGAGCTGCTCGTCCTTCGGACCGCCGACATCGACAGCCACCTGGAGAACGCGCCGTCGGGTACGCTCGCCACGCTGACCCTCATCCACCAGTCGTCTGAAGGCGATCCGGGTGGCGGTCCACAAGCTGAAGCAGGAGGGCTTCACCGACGTCGTCATCGCCACCGACCACGGCTTCGCGCTCAACGCCCATGCCGAAGCCGGCGACGTTTGCGCCAAGCCCGCGGGCGCCTGGATCGTCGTTCATGACCGCGCGCTGCTCGGCGAGGGCGACGCCGGACGCCGCCAATTTCGTGCTGTCCGCGGAGAAGGCCGGGATTCGAGGCGATTTCTCCAAGCTCGGCGGCCCGCGGAGCATGGCGCCCTACGCAAGGGCATTGCCTATTTCCACGGCGGCGCGTCGCTGCAGGAGGCCGTCGTTCCCGTCATCACCGTGAAGCTCAAGCAGGCGAAGCAGCCGCAGATCGCCGCCGCGAAGGTCGCTCTCACCTACAAGAACGGCGCGAAGCGGATCACGACGCGGCTGCCCGTGGTGGACCTCGCCGTCGAGGGAGAAAACATGTTCTCGCTCGACGAGACCTTCGAGATCCTGCTCGAGGCGCACAACAAGAAGGGCGAGGTCGTCGGGGAGGCGAAGCGCGGCGGCCCGGTCGACGTCGCCACAGGAACGGTGACGGCTCAAGCCCGGCGGGAAGGTCCAGGTGACCATCAAGATGGCGGAGGAGTTCGAGGGCAAGTTCGTGCTCAAGGCGCTGAACCCGGTGACGATGGCGCAGTACGCCTCGCTCGAGCTGGAGACCGACTATGCAGTCTGACTACGTGATGGACGCGCTGGACACGAAGCTGAACGCGGCGTTCGACGGCAAGGTCGTGCGGAAGGACCTGCTGCACCGGATCAAGAAGGGCACCAACGTCCCGACCTTCGTCCTGGAGTTCCTGCTCGCGCGCTATTGCGCCAGCAACGACCCCGCCGAGATCCAGGCGGGCATGGAGGCCGTCCTGTCGACGCTTCAGGAGAACTACGTCCGCCCCGACGAGGCGAACGCCGCCCAGTCTCGCGTCGCCATCAAGGGCAAGCACAAGTTCATCGACAAGGTCCATGTCCGCTACGTCGAGAAGGAGAAGCGGCACTGGGCGTCGCTCGAGAACTTCGCCTCGCAGCGCATCGCCATCGGCGAGAAATTCTACCGCGACAACGACCGCCTGCTCGAGGGCGGGATCTGGGCCGAGGTCGTCATCGCGCACAACGACATCGACGCCGACGCCTACGCCTTCTACGTCGAGGATCTGCGGCCCATCCAGCTCAGCCGGTTCGACTTCGCCGCCTACGGCGAGGCGAAGAAGGCCTTCACCCGCGACGAGTGGATGGACGTCATCCTGCGCTCCGTCGGCCTGGAGCCGACGAAGCTCATCCCAGCGCGTGAAGCTCCATTTCATCGCGCGGTTAGCGCCGCTGGTCGAGCCGAACTTCAACTTCATCGAGCTCGGCCCGCGCGGCACCGGCAAGTCCTACTTTTTCTCGGAATTTTCGCCCTACTCCACGCTCGATCAGCGGCGGGCAGGCGACGAAGTCGGTGCTGTTCTACAACAACGCGCGCCACAAGATCGGCCTTGGTCGGCTTCTGGGACACCGTCGCGTTCGATGAGGTCGGCGGGATCAAGATCAAGGACCCCGACACGATCCAGATCATGAAGGACTATATGGCCAACGGCCGCTTCTCCCGCGGCGTTGAGGTCATCGCGGACGCCAGCATGGCGTTCGTCGGCAATATCGACATGTCGGTCGAGCAGATCGTCAACTCGACGGAATACGACCTGTTCCAGCCGCTCCCCGAGCAGTTCGATCTGGCCGTCATGGACCGTTTCGCCTGCTACCTCCCCGGCTGGGAGATGCCGAAGAACAGCAGCGCCTTCCTGACCGAGCGCTTCGGACTCATCACCGACTACCTGGCCGAGGCCTTCCATCATCAGCTCAAGCACAGCAATCGCTACGAGGAGGTCAGCAAGCGTGTGAAGCTTGGCATCGGCCGTCGAGGGGCGCGACGAGAAGGGCATCAAGAAGACCCTCTGCGCGCTGCTGAAGATTCTTCACCCCACCGACACCCCGACCGACGACGAGTTCGACGAATATGCGGCCTACGCGATCGAGTGCCGCCGGCGCGTCAAGGAGCAGATGAACAAGCGGAAGCCGGACGACGAATTCGCAAAGATCAACCTCTCTTTCATCGATCGGGAAGGGAAAGAGATTGTGGTCAGTTGCCCCGAGAGCGTCGGCGCCCACGAAACGTTGGAGCCTGCCCGCCGCGGGCTTCGCGTCAGAACTGAGCCGGTCGGTATGCAACCGCTCGGAGCGTCCCCAGCACAAGTTGAAAAGCCAAAGGGGTCAGAGGCCGTAGCTCCAGCGGCGGCGCCCAAGGGGCTGGCCGAACTACATTATACGATCGCCTACGGCGATACAGGACATTCCTACGACACGATCTTCGGTCCCTATTTGCCAGGGGCGAAGGCGGTCGTGGTGGAGGACCCGTATATTCGCATGCCGCACCAGATCGCCAATTTCGTCCGGTTCTGCGAAACGGTGGTCAAGGCCGACACGGTTCGGAAGATTTTCTTGGTCACGTCTTATGATCAGCAGACGGATATGGCGGCCCTCAAAGATAAATTGGATGAGCTCAAGCAAAGTCTGCTGGAGTATGACGTCGACTTGGACATTCAATTTGATTCCAAGCTGCATGACCGGGAAGTTAGACTCGACAACGGGTGGACGATCAAGATTGGCCGAGGCCTAGATTTCTATCAGAAGCCCGACGGTTGGTACGCAGTCGGTGCAACCGATCTAGGTTTGCGTCGTTGCCTGGAGACCAAGGTTGACGCTTTTAGGCCATAGCGCAGCATGACTACGCCCGCAGGGTCAGTACAACGCCTCCCCGGCGCAATTCATCACACTTGTCCGCCCACCATCCCATCATGCGGACACGCTCGTCCCAAAAGTCGGCGCGGGCGTAGGCGCGCCGGACGCTGTCGGCATCGACATGCGCCAATTGCCGCTCGATGGCGTCTGGGTTCCAAAGACCGCTCTCGTTAAGGATCGAGGACGCCGCCGACCGGAAGCCGTGCGCGGTCATTTCGTCCTGTTTGAACCCGAGCCGCCGGAGCGCGGCGTTGATTGTGTTCTCGCTCATGCAACGGCTTGAAGAGCGGGCGGAGGGGAAGAGATATCGACCTTTGCCGGTGATCGTGTGGAGGTCCCGGAGGACGGCGACTGCCCGCGGAGAGAGCGGAACTCGATGTGGCCTACGCATCTTCATCTTTTCGCCAGGGATGGACCAAACCGTACTGTCGAGATCGACCTCCGACCATTCGGCCGATCGCAATTCGCCGGGGCGAACAAACGTGAGCGCGAGCAGTTCGAGGGCGGCGAGCGTTTCCGGAGAGCCCTCATACGAGGCGATTGAGCGGAGCAACCCTCCAAACGCTTTCGGCTCAACGATTGCGGCGCGATGCTTGACAACGGGCGCCGCTAAGGCGCCGGCCAGCGCTCCTGTAGGATCCCCCTCTGCTCGCGCCGTGGCGACCGCATATCGGAACACCTGCCCGATGGTGGCGCGAAGCCTCTTGGCGGTTTCGCGTCGGCCTCGCGATTCGACTGTGCGAAGAACCGCCAGAACCTCTGGCGCTCCAATTTCCTTGACCGGCCGAGCCCCGATCATCGGATTGGCGAAGCTGAGCAGCCATTCCGTCTTCATGATCGTGTTGAAGGCTTTCCCCTCACCGCGTTTCTTTTCGACGAGTTCCTTCGCGATCGCCTCGAACGTGTTGGCGGCAGAAGTCGCTCGTTCGAGCTTCGTCTGCTTCTTCGCCCAGGCGGGGTCGACCCCATTCCCCAGCAAGCGCTTCGCATCTTCGCGAGCCGCTCGGGCTTCCTTTAGGCCGACGGTCGGATAGACGCCGATCGCGAGCACCTTTTGGGCACCCGCGAATCTGTAGGCGAGACGCCAGCGCTTCGCTCTGTCTGGGTAAACCCAGACTTGGAGGCCGCCGCCGTCCGAGAGCTTCGTGACTTTCTCCGCGGCCTTCGCAGATCGGACCTGAAACTCGGTAAGGGGCATGTTGGTATCCGACTTGTTGGCTGTCGCCCGGTACCAACTGTTATACCAACTTTCGTGCGGGACGCCAGCGAACCAGTTCGCACCTCGTCGGACGCAAGAAGGCTGATAATCCGACGTTTTTCGTCGGATCTGAAAACGCCTTCGGACGAATTAGGATGAAGAAGTGGTGCCGCAAGAGGGATTTGAACCCCCGACCCCCTCATTACGAATGAGGTGCTCTACCAGCTGAGCTATTGCGGCCCATGGATCGCCGCGATCCGGGCGGTTGCGAGCCGTCTCTATGCCGAAACGCTTCGCTTTGGCAATATCTCCCTCGAAGCCTTAAGAGGCGTCGCCGGCAGGGCGCGGGCGACGCGGCGTCGGCGGAACGGCTGGACTTCAACCGGAGAGGGCGGAGTGGCGAAATGACGCGGGGCCGCAAGCGAAGGGGATCGTCATCCGTCCCGACCGGGGCGCGTCCCGAGCGGGCCCGGACAGGATCGCCGTCCGCTCATCCGCACAAGACGGGATCCGGACGGCCGCCCGACCGGGCGGCGGAGGCGGGCGCGCCGAATGTCGCCAGGATCTATGGCTTCCACAGCGTCGAGGCGGCGCTGAGGGCGCCGCGGCGGGAGTTGATCCGCCTCTACGCCACCGAGGCGGCGGCCGAGCGCCTCAAGGACGCGATCGACGCGCGCGGCGTCGAAACGCGCGTCACGAGCCTCGAGGACGTCGCCGGACGGGCGCCCCGCGGCGCCGTCCACCAAGGCGTCATGCTGGAAGCCCGTCCGCTCGCGCCCCTTCATCTCTCCGACCTCCCCGCTCGCGGGCTCGTTCTCGTGCTCGATCAGGTCACCGACCCGCACAATGTCGGCGCGATCCTGCGGACCGCTGCGGCCTTCGCCGTCGACGCGCTCGTCACGACGGAGCGCCACACGCCGGAATTTGCGGGCGCGCTCGCCAAGGCCGCCTCGGGCGGCCTGGAGCATGTCCCGATCTGCCTCGTCACCAACCTGTCGCGCGCGCTCGCCGAGATCGGCGACCTCGGCTACTTCCGCGTCGGGCTCGCCTCGGACGCCTCGACGGCGCTCGAGGCCCTGCCGCTTCAGCGACCGCTGGCGCTTGCGCTCGGCACCGAGGACAGGGGTCTGAGGCGCCTGACGCGCGAGGGTTGCGACGCCCTCGCCCGCCTCGACCTGCCTGGGCCCATTCAGAGCCTCAACGTGTCGAACGCCGCGGCGATCGCGCTTGCGCTCTGCGCCCGGAAGATCGGCCCGCCCTGAGCCTTGTCGACGCCGCGCCTCACGAGCCTGCCGCTCATCCTCGAGGAAGCGCCGCGAGCGCCGCAGCCAGCGCCCGCATGTCGGCCCAGGCGGCGCGCTTCTGCGCCGGGCTCCGGAGCAGGTAGGCGGGATGCAGCATGGCGATCGCCGGGATGGCCGGTCCGCCGCCGCTTTCGTAGGAGAACCACGAGCCCCGCGTCCGGGTGATGCCGCTTTTCGCGCCGAGGAGCGTCTGGGCGGAGAGCGCGCCGAGACAAACCAGAATCCGGGGCTCGGACAGCGCGATCTGACGCCGGATGAAGGGCAGGCAGGTCTGCGTCTCCTCCGGCGTCGGCGTGCGGTTCCCGGCCGGGCGCCAGGGGACGACGTTGGCGATATAGACGTTCGCCCGGTCGAGACCCACGGCGCCGAGCATGCGGTCGAGCAATTGCCCGGCGCGGCCGACGAACGGGCGGCCAATCCGGTCCTCGTCGCCGCCGGGCGCTTCGCCGACGAACATCACCCGCGAGCCCGCAACGCCGTCCGAGAAGACAAGCTGCGTCGCGGTTTTGATGAGCGCGCAGCCGTCGAAGCGCTCCATCGCCGCCTTGAGCGCGGGGAGGTCGCGCGCCTCCGCCGCGAGCCCGGCGGCCGCGGCCTGGGCTGGCGCGCCGACCAGCAGCGGCGCCTCTCGCCGCGGACCGCCGACGAACGCGTCGGGCGCGGGCCGGAGCGGCGAGCGGGACGCGGGCGCGGCGGCGGGCGCCTCCGCCGAGCGGGCGGCCGCGTCGAAGCGGTTCGCCGGCGTTTCGCCGACGGCCGAGCGCACGCCGGCCGCCGCCCACCACATGAGGGCCGCGGCCGCATGCTCGGCGCTGAGCGCATCGCTGTCTGAGGAGTGCCCTGCCAATCTCGTCCCGCCGCTCCTAAACCTGAAGAGACAATAGCATGGCGATCGCAGCCGATCCGAGCGGTGCGCCTCCCGACTTGCCATTTCCGACCCGGTTTTGAGCCTTTTCAGAGACTTGTGGCGGTTTCTCCGGGCGATCAACCGGGGCGGATTGCCGGGCGGCGGTGTAGCGCGGGGTCGCTGACCAGGTCGCTGACCCCGCCGCGCGCTCACCGAGCGCGCCTACAAGCGTGCGGCCCGGGAGCCGCCTCGTCGCCCGCGCCGATTCCCGAGCCGGTTTTGAACCTTTTCAGAGACTTGTGGCGGTTTCTCCGGGCGATCCAATCGGGGCGGATTGCCGGACGGCGGTGTAGCGCGGGGTCGCTGACCAGGTCGCTGACCCCGCCGCGCGCTCACCGAGCGCGCCTACAAGCGTGCGGCCCGGAGCCGCCTCGTCGCCCCCGCCGATTCCGAGCCGGTTGTAAGCCTTTTCAGAGACTTGTGGCCGATTTTCCGGGCCAATCACGCCGCTTGGGCTTGCGCGGTCAGGCCCGAGCGCCGGACAGGCCGGGCGCCAGCGCCGTGCTCCAACAGAGATCGATGTCAAACAGCTCGTTTCCTTATATCAGAATTTCTACATAGCGTCTATAACAAGTTCGTATAAACAGAAATCAAATCACCCCGGCCGGACGGCGGACCGCTGGCGCGATTTCGGCGCCACGCCGCGCTTGAAGAGCCGTGGCTTTGCGTCATGTCCGCCGCCTCGGACGACGTTTCGCCGCGGGCTTGCTGACGCTCGGCAAAGCATTGTCCCGGCGCCCGGTGCGCAACCCAATGCAAGAGGTTGAGTTTGACGGCTTTCTCCTTTATGAGGCGGCGGATGCTGAAAGCGTCGAAGGAGCGGGAAATCATGCCTTTTGGCGTTTCCTTCGCCCGAAGTCTCGCCGGGGCGGCTGTGGCGATGACGCTGGCCGTTTCCGCCGCCTCCGCGACCCCCTATCTCGTCGCCGACGCGGACACCGGGCAAGTCCTGCTGGCGAACGAGGCGAGCGAGACCTGGTATCCAGCCTCGCTGACCAAGCTCATGACGGTCTATGTCGCCCTCGACGCGGTTCGCGCCGGGCGCCTGACGATGGAGACGCCCTTCGTCGTTTCGCCGCGCGCCGCGCGCATGCAGCCGTCCAAGATGGGCTTCAAACCCGGTACCGAGGTCACGCTCGACAACGCCCTCAAGATGTTGATGGTCAAGTCGCCGAACGATCTCGCGGTGACCATTGCCGAGGGCGTCTCCGGCTCGGTCGAGGATTTCGCGGCGGAAATGAACGCGGACGCCGCCAAGCTCGGCCTGCACGAATTGCATTTCGTCAATCCGAACGGATTGCACAGCGCCGATCATGTGTCGTCGGCGCGCGACATGGCGATGATCGCGAGGGCGCTCCTCAAGGAGTTCCCCCAGGAGGCCGGCATCTTCTCGATCGGCGAATTGCAACTCGGCTCCGAGATCATCCGCAATCACAATGGCCTGCTCGGCCGCTATCCCGGCGCGGACGGGATGAAAACCGGCTTCACCTGCCCGGCCGGCTTCAATGTCGTCGCGAGCGCCAACCAGGGCGGACGGCATCTGATCGTGGTGGTGCTCGGCGCTCCTTCGGCGCGGTTGCGCAACCAGGAGGCGGCCGACCTCTTCGACCGCGGCTTCGCCATGGGCGGCGGGGGGCTCTTCGGCTCCGGCGGGAGCGGCGGGATGGGGCCGCTCGACGCGCTTCCGGCCGGTTCGGGGACCGTCAGCCTGCACAGCAACGTCTGCCAGCATCGAAGCGCCGCCGCGATCGCCGCCGAGGAGGAGGAAGGCTCGGTCGGGGCGGAGCTTGTGCGCGCCGGCGGGCGGGGCGGCGGAGCGACCTTCGTCGCCGCGGCGGGCGGCGCGCCCGTCCACACCCAGCTTTCCAACGAACAGCCGCAATTCGAGCCGGTGGCGGTTTTCGTAGGCCCGATCCCCGGCTGGAACGGGCCGGTGCTCGGCCCGCGCGACGGTACGGCGGTCGCAGGCCTTCCCGACAGCGCCAAGGCCTACGCGGGCGACAAGCCCGACGCGACCGGGACGGCTGCGCAACCGGGCGAGCCGGACGCCTCGCAGGTCCTTCAGGGCGCGGTCAAGACGCCGCCGCCCGACCATCCGAAGCGCCGCGGGAAACCGGCGATCGCCACGGCAAGCGCCGCGGAACCGGAGGCGAAACACAAGCACGGCGCCGCGAACATCGAGTTCGAAGGCGAAGATGGTCAAAGGCGCGAAAGCTTCGCTGAAAGCGGGCGCGCATCCCGTCAACCCGCCTGCGAAGGCCCAATAGCAACTTCCGCGTTGCATCTCCGGGACGGGCGGAAAAAGACAGAAGCTACGGGATTTTACTTAGCCTTTATCAACCGCTTGTCGGATTTCATAATTGTTTTCCGTGTTGCCATAGTTTGGCCCGGTTGTGGTCAAGCGCGCGCCGTAAGCCCGAAGCATCCTCATCCGGTGCCGTGAAGAATTGGTTCGCGGTTGCTCGGTTTTCTTGCCCCCCAGCCCCCGAGCGCCAAGTCGGACCGAACACGTTCTGTCACGGCTAGCGGATCGGCGGGCCCCCTCCCAGCCGATCCGCTCTTTTTTTTGATTCGAAGGGCCTGGGGCCTCTCCCAACGACCGGATACCTGTCGCTCGCGCCGAGGCGGCGGGATTTGCGTCCCTTCGCCGGGCCGTGCTTGCGCGCGCCCGGGTGGGGAGGATGCGCGGCGGCGTCACGGCCCCGTCACGCGACTCATCTAGCGCGGCCCGAATTCCTTTGGGTTCGAGCGAGGGGAGACGTGGGGTTGGGCCATTCCGCCGAGGTCGCCCGCAAGGCGACGGACGCCTGCCTCAAGGCGGCCGTGCATCGCGCCAGGCCGCTCAGCCGCGCCGGCATGCTCGAGCGCGTCTTCACCTTCGCCTTCTCGAAGCTCGTCTATCCGCAGATCTGGGAAGATCCGGTTGTGGACATGAAGGCGCTCGACATCGGGCCGGGCCACGAGGTGATCGCGATCGCGTCGGGCGGCTGCAACGTCCTCTCCTACCTGATCGCCGACCCGGCCGGCGTCACCGCCGTCGACCTCAACGGCGCGCATATCGCGCTTGGCAAACTGAAGATCGCCGCGCTCCTGAACCTGCCCGACCACGACACGTTTTTCCGCTTCTTCGGCCGCGCCGACGCGCCCGCCAACGTCGCGGTCTACGACGGCTTCCTCAGCGCCAAACTCGACCCCGCGACCCGCGCCTATTGGGACAAGCGCCGGGCGTTCGGGCGCCGCCGCATCGGCCTCTTCGCCCGCAATTTCTACCGCCACGGTCTGCTCGGCCATTGTCTCGGCGCGGGCCACGCGCTGGCGCGGCTGCATGGCCTCGACCCGTCGGTCATCCTCGAGGCGCGGACGGTCGAGGAACAGCGCGCCCTCTACGAAGAGCGGCTCGCGCCGATCTTCGAGAAGCCGCTCATCCGCTGGATGATGCAGCAGCCGGCCTCTCTCTACGGCCTCGGCATTCCCCCGGCCCAGTACGAGGCGCTCGCCGGAGATTCGCCGCGCGGCATCGGGGCGGTGCTGAGCCAGAGGCTGGAGCGGCTCGCCTGCGGCTTCGCCGTCAATGACAATTATTTCGCCTGGCAGGCGTTCGGGCGGCGCTATGCGCCGGGGCCGAACCCGTCGCTGCCGCCCTATCTGGCGCGGGAGAATTTCGACGCCCTGCGCGCGCGGGCGGCCCGTGTGCGCTACGTCCAGCGGAGCTTCACCGAGACGTTGCGCGAGTTGCCTGCGGCGCGCTTCGACCGCTACGTGCTGCTCGACGCGCAGGACTGGATGAACGCCGCCGAACTTGGCCGTCTCTGGGCCGAGGTCACCCGCACCGCGCGGCCGGGGGCGCGGGTCATCTTCCGCACCGCCGCCGACGAGCGGCTGCTGCCCGGCGCCGTGCCGGCCGACATTCTCGACCGCTGGCGCTTCGAGGAGGCGGCGAGCCGGGCGCTCGGCCGCGAGGACCGCTCGTCGATCTACGGCGGCTTCCATCTCTATGTGCTGAAGGACGCGTGAGCCCATGAGCGACGCCGCGGCGCTGATGGATCGCATGTACCGGCGCCAGCGCGGCATCTACGACCTGACGCGGAAATATTATCTGATCGGCCGCGACGAGGCGATTGCCCGCCTTGAGCCGCAGCCAGGACAGTCGGTGCTGGAAGTCGGTTGCGGGACGGGGCGCAACCTGATCCGGGCGGCGCGCGCCTATCCGCAGGCGCGCTTCTATGGGCTCGACGTGTCGCGCGAGATGCTGATGACCGCCGAGACGTCGATCCGCCGCGCAGAACTTTCCGCCCGCATTTCGGTCGCGCAGGGGGATGCGACGGCGTTCGATCCGGCGGCGCTGTTCGGCAGGGAGGCGTTCGACCGGGTGCTGATCTCCTATGCCCTGTCGATGATCCCGCCGTGGCGCGCGGCGCTCGGCCACGCGCTCGACGTCGTCGCGCCGGGCGGCTCGCTGCACGTCGTCGATTTCGGCGACTGCGCTGGCTGGCCGGGGCCCTTCAAGGCGGCGCTGCGCCGCTGGCTTGCGGCGTTCGATGTGGAACCGCGGGACGAGCTTGCCGCGACGCTGCGGGGGTTATCGGAAGAACGCGGCTTTGCGTGCGCGGCGGAGGGGTGGAGGCGCGGGTATGCGACGCTGGCGGCGGCCTTTTCCCGTATCCATTCTCCTGCGTAAGCGCGCGACGAGTTGATGGGCCCACGCACCCCTTCTCCAGCTTTGCTGGGGAAGGTGGCGGCCGAAGGTCGACGGATGGGGTGCGGCCCGCTTCACCGAGGGAAACGGTTTGCACGAATATTCGCAGGACGACGGCGAACAAGAAGCCCTGCTTTCCCAACCCCATCCGTCGCCTCCGGCGACACCTTCCCCACTTCGTGGAGAAGGGGAGCCGAGCGCTTCCCCTAGCCATCGGCGCCCCGAGCGCCTACATTGGCGGTTCGCGGAGCTGGGTGGCCCGTCAGGACAACATTCCTCGGGGCCGTACGATCCTTATGGGAGCTGTCCCTGCCCCTGCCCGTGGGCTTTGGCAAACGGCGCCCACCTACTTTACGTAGGCGCCCGGGATCACCGTCCAACGGCCGTCTCGGCCCCGCGAACTTCTCTCTTCCGGCATGAAGGGCGTTCTTGGAGCCGATCGTCCCCGTCACGAAGGCCGATTTGCGCCGCGACGCGCTGGCGCGCCGGAGCGAGATCGGCCCTGAACTGCGCGCGCGGCTGACGGAGCGCCTTATCGGCGAGGGGCTTCGCCTCGCCAGGCTTTGGCGGCCCTCGGTCGTCTCCGGCTTTCATCCGATCCGCGAAGAGCCCGACGCGCTCGCTCTTCTCGACGCGCTCTTCCACGCCGGCTTCGACGTCGCGCTGCCGGTCGTCGCGGGACGCGGCCAGCCCCTCGATTTCCGGCGCTGGCGGCCGGGCGACTCGACCGTTCGCGGCGCGATGGGCATCTTCGAGCCGCCCGCGACCGCGCCGAGCGTCGAGCCGGACCTCGTCTTCGCGCCGCTCGCCTGTTTCGATCGACGGGGCCATCGCATCGGTTACGGCGCCGGCTATTACGACCGGACGCTCAAGCGCCTGAGAGGGATAAAGCCGATCCGGGCGGTCGGGGTCGCCTACGGGCTTTGCGAAGTCGCCGCCGTGCCGTATGAGGCGCATGACGAGCCTCTGGACGCCGTCGTGACCGAGCAGGAAACCATTTTGACAAGCGATCGCTGAATGCGCCTTCTGTTCATCGGCGACATCGTCGGGCGCTCGGGTCGCGCCGCGGTCATCGAGAAGGCGCCGCTCCTGCGCGAGCGCTGGCGGCTCGATTTCATCATCGTCAACGGCGAGAACGCCGCCGGCGGCTTCGGCATCAGCGAGGCGATCCTCGAGGAGTTCCTCGCGGCCGGCGTCGACGCCGTGACGCTCGGCAACCACGCCTTCGACCAGCGCGAGGCGCTGGTGTTCATCGAGCGCCAGCCGCGTCTCGTGCGCCCCGCCAATTATCCGCCCGGCACGCCCGGCCGGGGGGCGACGCTCGTCGAGAACGCCAGGGGGGCGCGCCTGCTCGTCGCGAACCTGCTCGGGCGCATCTTCATGGAGGCGCTCGACGACCCGTTCGCCGCGCTCGACCGGGAGCTTGCCGCCTGCCCGCTCGGCGCCGCCTGCGAGGCGGTGGTGGTGGACGTGCACGCGGAGGCGACGAGCGAGAAGACGGCGCTCGCCTTCTACGCCGACGGGCGGGCGAGCCTGATGGTCGGAACCCACACGCACGTGCCGAGCGCCGACCATCGCATCCTCGCCGGGGGCACCGGCTTCGTCACCGACGTCGGGATGACCGGCGACTACAATTCGGTCATCGGCATGGAGAAGGACGAGCCGCTCCGGCGCTTCAC
This sequence comes from uncultured Alphaproteobacteria bacterium, assembly GCA_963829505.1. Lineage (GTDB taxonomy): Bacteria > Pseudomonadota > Alphaproteobacteria > Rhizobiales > Beijerinckiaceae > Roseiarcus. The sequence continues at coordinate 1,379,737 of CAWHIL010000001.1, read as the reverse complement.
CCGGCGCATCCCCTCGGGCCGTTTCGAGCCGGCGAACGGGCCGGCGACGCTTTGCGCGGTCGCGGTCGACATCGCCGCCGGCGGCCGCGCCCAGGCGATCGCGCCGGTGCGCCTCGGCGGCTGCCTCAGCGAGGCGCGGCCGGCGTTCTGGGACTGAGCCATGACAGGTTTGCTCGGACGGCGAGGCAGCGCCTCCTCCCCCTCTTGTGGGGGAGGATTGAGGAGGGGGGTCGCACCGCCCGGAATCGTGAGCCTTTGCGCCGAAGCAAATCTCCCCGTTCGGCGTGACCCCCCACCCCGTCCCGCCCCCACAAGGGGGGCGGGGGCGCAGACGGCGCCTACGCGGCAAAACAAAACCGCAGTCCGAAGCGCCTGATGGACGCGCCGACCATCGTCTACGACCTCGACGGCACGCTCGCCGATACGGCCGGCGACCTTATCGGCACGCTGAACTTCGTGCTCGACCGCGAGGGGCTGGCCGGGGTTCCGGTCGAAAGCGCAAGGTCGTTGCTCGGGGCGGGCGCGCGGGCCCTCATCCAGCGCGGCTTCGCGGCTTCGGGGCGCGAATTGTCGCCGCAGCGGCTAGAGACCCTGTTCGGCGACTTTCTCGCCCATTACAACGCCCACATCGCGGTTCATTCGAAGCTCTATCCCGGAGTGAGGCGCGCGCTGGACGCCTTCGCCGCGGCGGGATGGCGCCAGGCGATCTGCACCAACAAGGTCGAGGCTTCGGCGAAGCTCCTGATCGAGCGCCTCCGCGTCGCCGACCGCTTCGCCTTCATCTGCGGGCAGGACACGTTCGGCGTGGCCAAGCCCGACCCGAAGCCGCTGATCGGCACGATCGAGGCGGCCGGCGGGCGGCTCGAGCGGGCGATCCTCGTCGGCGATTCGGCGACCGACATCCGATGCGCGCGCGCCGCCGGCCTGCCGGTGATCGCGGTCGACTTCGGCTATACCGACGTGCCCGTGACCGAACTCGGTCCCGACCGGGTGATCTCGCATTTCGACGAACTCGCCGAGGCTGTCGCGGCGCTGATGGACGACTGAAACCGAACGATCCACAGCCGATCCGTTGTCGCCGCCTGGCGCCTTCTTGGCGCCGCCGTCGCCATCGGCTACATCGGCGCCATGATGCGACCCCTGCCCCTGATCGCCGGCCTGATCGGCCTCGTGTTCCTCGCGCTTGCGGTGTATTACTGGCTGACGCCGGCAACGGACCTGCCCGCGTTCCTGCCGGGCTACGAGGCGGGCCTCGACAAGATCCACTACAAGCACGGCCTCGGCTCGCTGATCCTGGCCCTTGCCTTGTTCGCCTTCGCCTGGTTCCAGAGCGCGCCCGAGCGCGAGTAGGCATCCGCGCCGGCGGTGTAGCGCGGGGTCGCTGACCCCGCAGCGCGCTCAGCGAGCGCGCCTACACGCGGGCCGCGTCCGCGATGTAGAGGGGGGTCGCTGACCCCGCAGCGCGCTCGGCGAGCGCGCCTACACGCGGGCAAAACCTCACCAGGGCCTGAGCAGCGAGAACGCAACCGCGACCGCCCCCGCGGCGAGGCAGTACCAGGCGAACGGCACGAGGGTGCGCGTCTTGAAGTGATCGGTGAGATAGCGCACCGACACGTAAGCCCCGATCGCCGACGCCAGCGCCCCGACGACGAACGGCGTCGCGCTGACGTTCTCGCCCGACAGCGTCAATTCGGGGATCTTGAGCAGCGCCGCGGCGAAGATGATCGGCGTCGCGATCAGGAAGGCGTAGCGCGCGGCGTCCTCGTGCGTCAGGCCGGCGATCAGGCTGCCGGCGAGCGAGGCGCCGGTGCGCGAGAAGCCCGGCAGGAGCGCCAGGCATTGCATGACGCCGACCTTGACGGCGTCCCCCCAGCTCATTTGCGCGATCCGGGCGTAGGACAAAGTCTCGGCCTGCGGCTGGCGCTCGATGAGGCGTTCGACGCCGTAGAGCAGGAGGCCGTTGAGGAAGAGAAAGACGCCCGCATAGAGCGGCACGGCGAAGAGCGCCGAGAGCTGTTTCTCGAACAGGATGCCGAGCAGGCCGACCGGAATGGAGCTCACGACAATGAGCCAGCCGAGCCGCGCGTAGGCGTCCTTCGGGTCGATCGCCCGCTCCCGGAGCGAACGGACGAAGCCGGCGGCGATCTTCAGCCAGTCGCTCCAGAAGAAGCCGAGGAGCACGAGCGCCGTCGCGAGATGCGTCACGACGATGAAGGTGAGAAACGCCGGGTCCGCCTGGTCGATCCGCCAGCCGAACAGCGACGGCAGGATCACGGTATGGCCGAGGCTCGAGATCGGGAAGAGTTCGGTCACGCCCTGAAGGGCGCCGAGGATGAGGGCCTGGAGGATGGTCAGCATGGCGGCGGACGGCGCCACACGCCGGGCGGAAATGCAACCCCGGCGGGGCGTTCTTCGCGCCTTCTTCGTGTCCTTTGTGGTTAAGTCTTTCACCCCCAAAGGACACGAAGTGACACGAAGGGGGCGGCGCCTTGAAAGGGGCGGTAACGGAGGCCAGGTTGCCTGCGAAGAGAAAGTTTCACGCGTCATTTCGAACGAGGGAGCGGTTCCATGGCCAATTCGACCGAGCGCGCCGTGCTGGCGGGCGGATGTTTCTGGGGCATGCAGGATCTGATCCGCCGCATGCCGGGCGTGATCTCGACCCGCGTAGGCTACACCGGCGACGACAAGACTCCGAACGCCACCTACCGCAGGCACGGCGACCACGCCGAGGCGATCGAGATCGTGTTCGATCCGGCGAAGACGAGCTACCGCAGGGTTCTCGAATTCTTTTTCCAGATCCACGATCCCACGACCCGCAACCGCCAGGGCAACGACATGGGCCGCAGCTACCGCTCCGCCATCTATTTCACCGATGAGGAGCAGAAGCGGGTCGCGCTCGACACGATCGCCGACGTCGAGGCGTCCGGTCTATGGCCGGGCAAGGTCGTGACGGAAGTCGTCCCCGTTGGCGCGTTCTGGGAGGCCGAGCCCGAGCATCAGGACTATCTCGAGCGGTATCCCGGCGGCTACACCTGCCACTTCGCAAGGCCGAACTGGGTGCTGCCGAAGCGCGCGGCTGCGGAGTAGCCGGCGGAGGCTTCCCTTTTCTCGGTCAGACGGAGGGCGAGCGGTCGGCTAATAGCTTCCTCCCTCGCTCGATAATCCGGGTCGGATCGAAGCTCTTGACACGGCCGGCGGCGACGTCGGCGAGCCCAACCGCAAGGTCGGCCTTAAGGGCTTCAAGCTCTTTGATCTGCAAGGCGCGCTTCAGCTTCCAGTCGCGCAAAGCGGAGCGGACGACTTCGCTCGTCGAAGCGTAGTCGCCTGACGCTACCGCGCTCTTCACGACCGCGGCCATTTCGGCGGGGAGGGTGACGGTAAGACGTTCAATCCCGGACATCGGACTCGCCCTTCGGACACGTTAAATTTTGTCACATTATATCATACTTGATGTGCAATTGCCAGGGCGCGAGGCTGGCCTGCGGCCGCTGACTTGAAATCGCGCCTACTCCGCGGCCTTGGCGCGTTCGTCGGCCCAGGCGGGCTCGCGTGGCGCGTCCGCCGGGAAGGGTAGCGTCGGCTGGCGCTCGTCCGGCTTCGGTCCGTCGCCCGGCTCGCCCTTGTCCTCGCCCCGGCCCTTCGCCGAGGCGCCGGTCAGCCAGTGCGCCAGGCGGTCGAGGTAGAGATAGACGATCGGCGTCGTGAAGAGCGTCAGCGCCTGGCTGACGAGCAGGCCGCCGAACATCGTGTAGCCGAGCGGCTGGCGCAGTTCCGACCCCGTTCCGTGGCTCAGCATCAGCGGCACGGCGCCGAGGAGGGCCGCCATCGTCGTCATCATGATCGGGCGGAAGCGCAAGAGCGCCGCCTGGCGGATCGCCTCGACCGAGGAGAGGCCTTGGTCGCGCTCGGCGGCGATGGCGAAATCGACCATCATGATGCCGTTCTTCTTCACGATGCCGATGAGCAGGATCGTGCCGATGAGCGCGATCAGGCTGAACTCGTAGCCGAACAGCATCAGCGTCGCGAGCGCGCCGAGGCCCGCCGACGGCAGGGTCGAGAGGATGGTCAGCGGGTGGATGAAGCTCTCGTAGAGAATGCCGAGGATGATGTAGACCGTCACCAGCGCCGCGAGGATGAGCAGCGGCACAGTGGTCAGCGAATCCTGGAAGGCCTGGGCGTTGCCCTGGAAGGTGGTCGTCAGGCTGATCGGAACTTGGAGCTCCTGCATCGCCTTCTGGATCGCGTCGGTCGCAGTGCCGAGCGCGACGCCTTGCGCGAGATTGAAGCTGATGGTGATCGCGGGAAACTGCCCCTGGTGGTTGATCGAGAGCGGCTGGACCGGAGCGGTCGTCCATTTGGCGAAGGCCGACATCGGCACCATCTGGCCGCTGACGGGCGAGCGGATATAGAGCTTGTCGAGCGTCGCCGGGTCGCCAAGCTCGCCCGGCAGCGCCTCGAGGACGACCTCGTAGGTATTCACCTGCGTGAAATATTGCGCGACCTGACGCTGTCCGAACGCGTCGTAGAGCGTATCGTCGATCAGCTGCGGCTGAATGCCGTAGCGTGAGGCCATCTCGCGGTCGATCTTGAGCGTCAGCGTGGTGCCGGCGTTCTGCTGGTCGGTGGCGACGTCGCGCAGTTGCGGCAGCGACTTCAGCTTGTCGAGGATTTTGGGCGCCCAGGCGTTGAGTTCGTCGACGTTTGCGTCTTGAAGCGTGTACTGGAACTGCGTCCGGGCGGCGCGGGCGCCCACGGTGACGTCCTGCGCGGCCTGGAGGTAGACCTTCAGGCCTGAAATCTTCGCGAGTTGCGGCCGCAGGCGCGCGATCACCTGGAACACGTCGACGTCACGCTCCTCGCGGGGTTTGAGCGTGATGAACATGCGCCCGTTGTTCTGGGACGCGTTGCCGACGCCGACGCCAAGCCCCATCGCCATCGTGTCGACGGCGGGGTCCTTCATGATGACCGCGCCCGCCTGCTCCTGCAGCTTGTACATGGCGGGGAACGAGATGTCCTGACCCGCTTCCGTGGTGCCGAAGACGATGCCGGTGTCCTGCTGCGGGAAAAAGCCCTTCGGGATGACGGTGAAGAGATAGACCGTCGCCGCGACGGTTGCGATGAAGGTCAGAAGCGTCGCGAACCGGTGGCGGAGCACGAAGTCGAGCGCAAGCTCGTAGCCGCGCGCGAGGCCGACGAAGGCGCGCTCGCTCATGTTGAACAGTTTTCCGTGCCGCTCCTCGTCGTGCGCTTTCAGAAAGCGCGAGGCCATCATCGGCGTCAGCGTCAGCGCGACGAAGGCCGAGACCGCGATCGTCATGGCGATCGTGACCGAGAACTCGCGGAAGAGGCGCCCGATGATGCCGCCCATCATGAGCAGCGGGATCAGCACGGCGACCAGCGACACCGAGATCGAGATGATCGTGAAGCCGATCTCGGCCGAGCCTTTCAGCGCCGCCTCGAACGGCTTCTCGCCCTCCTCGATGTGGCGGGTGATGTTCTCCAGCATCACGATCGCGTCGTCGACGACGAAGCCGACGGCGATGGTGAAGGCCATCAGCGACAGGTTGTCGAGGCTGTAGCTTGCCGCCCACATGAGCGCGCAGGCGCCGAGCAGCGCAAGCGGCACAGTGATGCTCGGGATGATGGTCGCCCAGAGGCTGCGCAGGAAGACGAAGATCACCGCCACGACCAGAACGATGGTGAGCAGCAGCGTCCGCTCGACATCGTTGACGGAGGCGCGGATGGTCGTCGTGCGGTCCGACAGGACCTTGACGTGAATGCTCGGCGGGATCGCCGCCTCGAGGGTTTTGAGCGTCTTCTTGATCGAATTGACGGTGGTGATGACGTTCGCGCCGGGCTGCTTGAAGACGACGAGGAAGACGCCGCGCTTGCCGTTCGACCAGGCCGCCTGGGTCGTGTCGGTCGGGCCGCTGATCGCCTTGCCGACGTCGCGCACGTAGACAGGCGCGCCGTTGCGATAGGCGATGATGACGTTGTTCCAGGGGTCGGCGGTCGTCAGCTGATCGTTGTCGTAGATCGTGAAATCCTGCTTCTGGCCGATGATCGCGCCTTTCGGGGCGTCGACGGTCGCGATGCCGATCTGCGCCCTGACGTCCTCGAGCTGAAGGCCCTTCTCGACCAGCTTCGCCGGATCGATCTGGATGCGGATCGCGGGCGTCTGCTGGCCACCGACCCTCACGAGCGAAACGCCCGAGATCTGGCTGATCCGCTGCGCGAGGATGTTCTCGGCCGCGTCGTCGACGTCGATGATCGGCGCGACGTCGGAGGAGACCGAAAGAATGAGGATCGGCGTGTCGGACGGATTGACCTTGCGATAGGTCGGCGGGCTCGGCAGGTTCTTCGGCAATTGCCCGGAAGCCGCGTTGATCGCCGCCTGGATGTCGTTGGCGGCCGCGTCGATGTTGCGGTCGAGATCGAACTGCACGGTGATCCCGGTGGCGCCGAGCGAACTCGTCGACGTCATCTGGCTGACGCCGGGGATTTGCGCAATCTGCCGCTCGAGCGGTTGCGCCACGGAAGTGGCCATCGTGTCGGGCGACGCGCCCGGCAGCGAGGCCGAAACCGAAATGGTGGGAAAGTCGACCTGCGGCAGGGGCGCGACCGGAAGGGACGGAAACGCCACGATCCCGACCAGGAAGATCGCGACCATAAGAAGCGTGGTCGCGACCGGACGGTGGATGAAGGGCGCGGAGATGCCGCCGAACATCCGCGTCAGGCTCCCTTGCCGGGATCGATCGAGACGACCGACCCCGGCTGCAGCAGGAACTCGCCGGTCGTCACGACGCGGTCGCCTTCCTTCAGGCCGTCCGCGATCGCCGCCGTCGTCGTGTTCTGCCGCGCCACCTTCACCAACCGCATCTCCGCCTTGTTGTCGTCGCCGACAACATAGACGTAAAGGCCCTTGTCGCTGTGCTGGACGGCGTCGGCGGGGATCGTCACGACGTTCTTCAACACGCCGGTCTGCAGCCGGGTCGTGACCGCGAGGCCCGGCCAGAGGGCGTTGTCCGTGTTCTCGAACTCCGCCTTCAGGCGGATCGTTCCGGTCGCGAGATCGACCTGGTTGTCCGTCACCGAAAGCTTGCCGGTCGCGATTTTCTTGCCGTCGGCATCGAGCACGGTGACCTCGGGGGCGCCGGCGGCCAGCTCCGTGTTGATTTGCTCGACGTATTGCTGGGGCTCGGTGAAAATCACGGAGATCGGCTGAAGCTGAGCGATCGACACGATCCCGGTCTGCTGGCCGGCGTTGACGAGGTTGCCCTCGTCGATCAGGCGCAAGCCCGCGCGGCCCGTCAGCGGCGCACGGATTGTCGTGTAACCGAGCTGGACCTTCGCCGCATCGATCGTGGCCGCGTCGGCGGCGATGGTCGCGGTCAACTGGTTGACGAGCGCGTTCTGGGTGTCGAGCTGCTGCTTGGTGGCGAAATCCTGCTTGGCGAGCGTCGCGTAGCGCTGAAGGTCGAGCTTGGCGTTGGCCAGGGTCGCCTCGTCCTGGGCCTTCTTCGCGACCGCCTGGTCGAGGACGGCCTGGAAGGGACGCGGGTCGATCTGGGCGAGGAGGTCGCCCTCGTTGACCATCTGCCCCTCCTTGAAGGCGATCTTCTCGATCTGGCCGTCCACCCGCGCCCTGACGAGCACGGTGTTGAACGCCTGGACCTGACCCAGACTGTCGAGCACGACAGGGAAGTCGGCCTGCTTCGCCGGGGTCACAGTGACGACGATCGGGGCGGGGCCGCCTTGCGGGCCCGCGCCTTGTGCGCCGGCCTGGGCCTGCGCCTGACCGGCGGCGGCCGCCGGCGGGGCGCCGAACACCCGATCGTGAGCCCCATGAGCGACAGGTCCCATCGTCGGCCAAAATCGATCGACGGTCGCCGGCGCGTACACGGCGCCGACGGCGACCACGACAATCGCCAGACCAACGACGACGCTCGTCCGGGCAAAACTCATCCGTGATCCTTCCAGCCCGTCATTTCCATGGATCCTTCCAGCCTCCCCATTCGGGAGCGCCCGCCCCCATCAGATGGAAATTACCATCAAACGATCAACGGAAAGCGCGGTTCAACAAAAATTGACCGGATGGCCGATCACGGTTGCGAGGGGCTGCCCCCCGCGCGAGAGGCAAACCGCAATCAGACAAACGCCGCACGCCTAGAAGGCGACGTCGGCCGGTATAAACGCCCGGATGTCATTGACGGGTACAAAATACTTGGCGATGTCCCTGGTCCGCGCGGGCCCGCCGGGCCTTGCGCTCGGCAACCCGACCGTGATCTTGCGGCTGATCACGCCCAAGAGGCACGTCCGCTGGGCGTCGAGCACTCCCGACCCGGAGTTGCCGGTGGTCGCGACGTCGCCGATCACGGTGTCGAAGCGGCCGCGCATCTCCTTCGGGATCGCCGTGACAGGCAGGACGTGCGAGGGCGCCACGCTCTCGGGCGTCACGACGATGACGGCCTCGCCGGCGAACGGCGCGCGATCGCAAAGCGGCAGGCGGCGCATGCGCAGGCGTACCGGAAGCGTGTTCACATCGACGGCGAGAAGGGTCAGATCGACACTCGCCAGCGACCCTTCCCTGACCAGCGAGGTGGCCCGGTCGAGCCCCGCGATGACGACCCTGGGCTTTGAGTCAGCGAACGCCCCCGGAACGTGCGAGGCCGTGAGAATGAGCCCGTTTCCGAGATACATGCCGTAGCCCGGCCACGGCTGTTGAGGCGTGCGGTTCACATGAACCGCGTAGACGCCGAGATCGGCGGCGGACGGATCCGACATGGGCTCCGCGGGCGCCGGCGCGGCCGCCAACGCCGCCGCCAGCGCCAGCGCAAGCCCGGCGGATCGTGTTCTGCTAGAACGGGCCATTCTGGATTGCCTGGAGAAGAGGCGTTTCGATCAGTTCGTGGATCGTCTCTGACGTCTCCCGCCAGCCGTGGCCAAGCAGCGATGAGAGCAGGCGATAGACACAGAGCAGCTCGAGCAACGCGGCAAATATCACATTGAGGTACAGATGCCGCCCGCTTGTCGGCACGCCGATTTCTTCGCGCATCGCATTGTCGTAAGGCATTTTTTGAATATAAGATACCGTTCGCCCAAAAAGCGAAAAGGCAGACAATCCAAAATACTGAAGACGGCGCGAAATGAGGAAGATAAATGAATATTGGAGGCCGATAAGAGCTGCAAGAATTTCAGTGTTCCTGTCGTGAATGTTGTCGAAAACAAACCAGGCGAAAAACAGGACGGCGATCCCCGCGACAGTTCTCCCCAGGAAATTCAGGGTGCTGAACATGGTGAACCCTCCGTTGTCACGTTAAATCCACCCGGCCCTTAACCAGACATTTCTTCAAAATGAGTCTGGCGGCCTCGGCGCCTGCGTCATTCGCATTTGTTCGTCTTGCTTTCGCGCCGACGGTAATCCGCCGTTGGCATGCGCCGTTATTCGCTTTTTTTTGGCCCCGGTTTGGCATAGATTGGGAGGGTCCGACATGGCAATCCCGTATTCTGGCGCCAGCACCTCTGCAGCGCGGACGATGCAAGCCGTTGGCCGGCGGCCATCGCCCGTTGAGCCAATTTAGACCAAACAAGCCGTGAGCGAGGCGGATGGGGCCGGACATCGATCTAGCGCGCAAATCCATGCGGCCGATGCCCGGCGCCGACGGCGCGCGCGACGACCACGCCCCGCATTGGCGGCTGCCGATCGCATACCGGGCCATTCCCACCATCGCCCTTGCGATCGACCTGGCGATCATCGTCGTTTCGGCCGTCTGCGCAGAGCTTCTGTACCACGAGATGCCATCGGGGCTCGAAGGGGAGTTCTCCCACACGCTCGCCGCGGCGGTTTTCGTCGCCATCCTCTTCGTCGCGACGATGCGCATCCAGAAGCTCTACAGTCCCGTCAGGCTCGTCGAGATCGACGACCAGGCGAGGAGCGTGCTGAGCGCCTGGTGCGGCGCCTTTCTCATTCTCGCCTGCGGCGTGTTCACCTCGGGCGTCAGCCACGATCTGTCGCGCGGAGACATCCTGCTTTTCTGGGCGATCGGGGCGGTGGCGCTGCTTGTGCATCGGACGGCGTGGCGAACCATTCTGCCCCGGGCGCTCGAAAGCGGCGCATTGCGCGGCCGGGCCGTCGTTTCCTTGTCCTCCGAGGACGTGGTTCCCCAGCGGTTCGTCGACAACCTCAGCCGCCACGGCTACCACATTCTGGCTCATTTCCATGTCCCGGCGAACGAACCGTCCTCGGACGAGGTCATCGACGCCGTGGTCTCGATGTGCCGGAACTCCAATCTCGAGGAGGTGCTGCTCTTCGTCGATCCGGAGCGCATGACCAATCTTCGGGCGCTGGCCAAGCATCTGCGCGTTCTCCCCATCCCGGTGACCATGGTTCCCTTCGGACCCCTGGCGCAGCTCTTCCAGCGGAACCACAGCGACATCGGCGAGACGGTCGCGATCGAATTGCAGCGTGCGGCCCTGTCGCCGACCGAGCAGTGGGTGAAGCGGTGGATGGACGTCGCGGTGGCTCTCGCGACGCTCATCGTCCTCGCGCCGCTGATGTTGGCGGTGGCGATCGCCATCAAGCTCGATTCCAGGGGACCGGTGCTGTTTCGCCAGACCCGCCACGGCTTCAACGGCCGGCCCTTCGGCATCTACAAGTTTCGTTCGATGACGGTGCTCGAGGACGGCGACGTCGTCCCTCAGGCGCAGAAGAACGACGCGCGCGTGACGCGCGTGGGCCGCTGGATCCGCCGGCTCAGCATCGACGAGCTTCCCCAGCTCCTCAACGTCCTTTATGGCGACATGTCGCTCGTCGGGCCGCGGCCCCATGCCGCCGCGCACGACCGCTATTTCACTTCGACGATCGAGAAATATGCGTTTCGCCACCACGTCAAGTCGGGCATTACAGGCTGGGCGCAGGTCAGCGGCGCCAGGGGAGAAACCGACACGCTCGAGAAGATGCAGCGCCGGGTGGAGCTCGACCTCTGGTACATCAACAACTGGAGCGTCTGGCTCGACGTCTCGATCCTGGCCCGAACGATATTTGTTGTCTTCTGGGCGAGGAACGCCCACTAACCCATCAGAGCGGACGTGCAATTTTCAAGGGGCGGGGAGCGGCGCGGCGGCGTTCGGTCTCGCGGGGGGAGGAGGACGCATGCTGGTTGAATCGATGAAGCCGTCCGCCGTGGTCTCTCCGCCGGGCATCCGGGCGACCCATGCGGTCCTCAGCGTCCCCTGGCTCGTCGCAATGGCCGCCGCGTTCGTCGCGGCCTACCTCCCGACCTACATCAAGCTCTTCTACGGACCCTGGCAGACCGAGCAGGAGGGGCACGGGCCCCTGATCATGGCGGCTGCGGCGTGGCTCGCCTGGCAGCAGCGCGACCGGCTATCCGGACTCGCGACGAAGCCCGCTCCGCTCGCCGGGTGGATCGTCCTGATCGCCTCGCTCCTCGTCATGGCGATCACCCGGTCGCAGGACATCCTGATGATCGAGACGGCGACGCAGATCCCGGCGCTGCTTGGCTGCCTCCTCCTGATCGGCGGCTGGCCGCTCGCCCGGGTTTTCGCCTTCCCGCTTGCGTTCCTGATTTTTTCGGTGCCGCCGCCGGGCTGGATTCTCGACGCGCTGACCGTCCCGCTGAAAGCGTGGGTCAGCGACGTCGTCACGAACTTCCTCTACGCGCTCGGATACCCGATCGCGCAGAACGGCGTGATGATCATGATCGGCTCGTACGAACTCATGGTGAAGGACGCCTGCTCGGGGATGAACTCGATCTTCGCCCTCTCCGCCATCGGCATCTTCTATGTTCATGAGTTCGTTCAGGACGCATGGTGGCGGAAAGTCGTCCTGATCCTGTCGATCATCCCGATCACCATCATTGCGAACCTGGTCCGCGTTCTCACTTTGGTGCTCGCCTCCTATTATCTCGGGGTCGATCAGGTGGAGGGCTTCTTCCATAACCTCACCGGGATTTCGCTGTTCGTATTCGCGCTGGCGCTTTTCTTCCTGCTCGACAGCGCGCTCGCGGGCCTCGGCTACCTCGCCCGCCGCGCGGGATGGGGCGGCGCGCCAAAGGCGGTTTGACGGGGCGGACGCCGCCTGGAGCGAATTGGGGGACGGGCGGCATGAGCACGGTCTACGACTGGGTCACGGTGGTCTGCTTTGCCTGCGTCGTCCTGACCTATTTCATGTTCACCGAAGGGGGAATGACGACGCTGGCGCATTTTCTCCTGCCGGCGGCTGCGTTCGCGATCGCCAATCAGGTGGGCAACGTCGCCCTGCAGAGCGGCAACACGCTTCTGAACGGGCTCGCCATCGTGCTGATCGTTGCCGGCATCGGCTACACTTTCGTCATCACGCGGCGCTAGCGCCCATTTCGTGGAGGGACCGGACCCGGTGTCTGAGATTGCCATTGGCGTCGTCACCGTTTCCGACCGCGCCTCGCAAGGACTTTACGAGGACAAGGGCGGTCCGGGGATCGAGGCGGCGCTCATCGAGCTTCTCGCCTCGCCGTGGCGGCCGGCCCGACGGCTTGTCCCGGACGAGCGGCGCCGGATCGAGGCGGCGCTCATCGAACTCGCCGACGTCGAGCGCTGCCCGCTCATCCTCACGACCGGAGGCACGGGGCCCAGCCCTCGCGACGTGACGCCGGAGGCGACGGAGGCGGTTTCAGACCGGGTGCTGCCGGGCTTCGGCGAACTCATGCGCGCGACGAGTCTCGTCGAAGTGCCGACCGCCATCCTGTCGCGCCAGATCGCCGGCACGCGGGGGTCGAGCCTCATCATCAACCTGCCGGGCAAGCCCGCCGCGATCCGCACCTGCCTCGACGCCGTCTTCGCCGCCGTGCCCTATTGCATCGACCTCATCGGCGGCGCCCGGCTCGAGACCAATCCGGAATTCTGCGTGAGCTTCCGGCCGAAGGCCTGAGCCGCGCGCCCGTTCGACCCGGCGCCTCTCCGACATGGCGCCGGCAACGAGGTTCCGCTAAAGGAACTCCCATGTCCGCAGCCGCAATTCTCGAAACGGAAGCCGACGTCCGGGCGGGAATGCGGGCGCTCGGAGCGCAGGCGCGCGCCGCTCAGCGCGTGCTCGCCAACGCGCCGGCCGAGCAGAAGACGCTGGCGCTGACGGCGGCGGCGCGGCGCCTGCGCGCCAGCGCGGGCGAAATCCTCGCCGCCAATTCCCGCGACCTCGCGAACGGAAAGGCCAAGGGCCTGACGCCCGCGCTCCTCGACCGCCTCACGCTGACCGAGGCGCGGCTCGAAGCGATGGCGCGCGGCGTCGAGGAGGTCGCGGCGCTTGCCGATCCGGTCGGGCGCGTGCTCGCGACCTTCACCCGTCCGAACGGCCTCGTCATCGAGCGAGTGGCGACGCCGCTCGGCGTCATCGGGGTGATCTACGAGAGCAGGCCCAACGTGACGGCGGACGCGGGCGCGCTTTGTCTCAGAAGCGGCAACGCGGTCGTCCTGCGCGGCGGCTCGGACAGTTTCCATTCCTCCGCCGCCATCCACGCGGCGCTCGTCGCGGGCCTTTGGGAAGCGGGCCTGCCGGAGGCGGCGATCGCGCGCGCGCCCTTCCTGTCGCGCGCCGCGGTCGGCGCGATGCTCGAAGGGCTCGACGGGACGCTCGACGTGATCGTGCCGCGCGGCGGAAAGAGCCTCGTCGAGCGGGTGCAGCGCGAGGCGCGCGTTCCCGTCTTCGCCCATCTCGAGGGGATCGTGCACGTCTATGTCGATCGCGCGGCGAACCTCGACAAGGCGGTGAAGATCCTCGTCAACGCCAAGATGCGCCGCACCGGGGTCTGCGGCGCGGCCGAGACGCTGCTCGTCCACCGCGACGCGGCGCCCGCCATGCTGCAGCCGCTGATCGAGGCGCTCATCCTCGAAGGCTGCGCGGTCAGGGGCGACGCGGAAGCGCAAGCCGCCGACCGCCGTGTCACGCCGGCGACCGAGGCGGACTGGCGGACCGAGTACCTCGACGCGATCATTTCGGTGCGGGTGGTCGCGAGCCTCGAGGCGGCGATCGAGCACATCGAGACTTACGGGTCGCATCACACCGACGCCATCGTCACCGAGGACGCCGCCGCTGCGGAGCGGTTCCTCAAGGAGGTCGATTCGGCGATCGTGCTGCACAACGCCTCGACCCAGTTCGCCGACGGCGGCGAGTTCGGCTTCGGCGCCGAGATCGGCATCGCGACCGGCCGCATGCACGCGCGCGGGCCCGTCGGCGTCGAGCAACTCTGCACCTTCAAGTACCGCGTGCGGGGCGACGGCCAGACGCGGCCGTGAGTTCGGGGTCGTGACGGTTCCGATTGCTTCGTAAAGCTTCCAATCCGTTCGAAAAGCTTCCAAACGCCCTTCCAGCGCTTTCAATATCTTTCCGGAAGCTTCCTTTTCCTTGGCGATTATCTAGTTGACAAACGCAATGCGAAGGCTAGTTATGGAACCGCGTGACAGGCCGGACTTCCGATTCGGAAATGCTAGAGGGCATCGCCGACGTCATTCTCGATTGGTTCGAGAACTCTGGGGAATCATCTATACATTGTGACCGGACCACTGCTAACGCGGTGGCGCGCGACGTGCTCGCTCGTGTTCAAACGAAAAGTTCAACACCTTTTTCCAATACTCATCGGCTGCGGCTATCAGGTCGGTTATCGCCATCTGCACGTCAATAAAATCGCTCGCGGTATATTCCTCGTACTCATTCGGCATCAAGTCGAAATTTCTTGATATGGTAACGATACTAAAGGACTTATCGACAAAAGAGTGAATATCGCGCATGATCTGATCAATATGATTGTTTATGGCGTCCGGCGGGCAAAGCAATAAAGAGTTGGGTCTGTCAGGACAAATTGCCCAAAGACCGTGCACTATTTTATTTCGTCGCGTTGCTGTCTTTCTCGCCCGGGCGTGCAGCTTCTCCGATTCTTCAATCAAATGATGGGGCAGACCCTTCGCTCTAGCGGTTGTTAAAAATTGCGTGTGGCGAAGAGATACGTCGAAAATGGCATTGTAATTCGCGAGGGCTGACGGTTCTTGACCGGATAAAATAGTAGCGAATGAGATAGAAAGAGATTGCTCTAGTTTTGACCAATGGGACGCGACGTTAGCAATCATTACTGCTAGGGTCGGTCTGTGCAAGACGGCGGACGGAGCAATCTGTACCTTCTGATTTGGCTTGCGCTTGAATGGTTGCGGCATAAATGGCAAAACACGCGTATGGCAGATGACGGGACCCTGATCGACGTTTCTGAAAAAGAGCGCCAAACGATGAGAGCGCTCTTGCTGATGAGGCCAGAGCAACACAAAACGGCGCCAAGAGTTGAGACCCCCAAAGGGAGGGCGCAGCGGCGAAGACGCGAGGCGGAACGCCACGCGCCTAGCCATCCATCCACTTCCGTCGATTAGGTGAGCGACGCGCCTTCAGGTCTTCGATACATGAGGCGCTTGCCCTTTGCGCCCGCAACGATCTTCCCTGCACGCGCCTTGTCATTGACGCCAAGCGCGACGCGGTTCGAATAGCGGAAGTCAAATTCGGCCAGATAGCGGTGAAGGTGCTTTTCGCCGCAATGCTGGTAGACGCCTTTCATTCCGCGCTTGAAAATCGAATAGTAGCCTTCGACGGTGTTCGTGTTCACCTTCGTGCCGGTCTTGCGGTCCGTGTAGCCGTATTCCTTGCGGTGATGATCCACCACGTCATGCGCGGCAAATTCCTTGCCGATGTGCTGGTAGCGGTTGGCCTCGTCCGTCATGACGTGCGTTTCGCGGTCCAGGTTCTCGCGGATGATCGGGACGATGTTCTCTTTCGTCGCGTTGTCGATATGAAACGAGCGCGCGCGTCCGTCGCGCTCCACAAGCGTCAGGACGGCGTTCTTGTGCCACGCAGCGCGCTTCGTCTCGACGCCTTCCTTGCGGCCGATATAGGTCTCGTCAATCTCGACGGTCTGGCCCGTTCCGCCCAAAGGGGAAAGTACCCCGTCGCGCATCGCCTCGCGGATGCGATGCTCCATAAACCAAGCGGTCTGATAGGCGACGCCGAGCATACGGTGAAGCTGATGAGCGGAGACGCCCTTCTTGCTGGACGCCATCAAATGAACCGCCATCCACCACTTGGATAGGGGAACCTTGGAACGCTCGAAGATCGTGCCAACCGTCACGGTGAACTGCTTCTTGCAATCGCCGCAATAATAGAGGCCGGGGCGCGCCGTCTTGCCCTCAACGCGGCCGATCTTCTCCATGCAGCCGCAATGCGGGCAGACAGGGCCATTCGGCCACATCAATTCTTCCATCGCTTCTCGTGCGATGTTATTGTCGGTGAAGGCTTTAGCTTGTAGGTCGGAGGAAGACATGGCTCACTACTCTGAAGAATTTCTGTCTCGTTTTCCTCTTGGGGAAACGTGCCTTAACTCAATCGATCAATTCGCGTCTTTAGATAAGCGAGGTCCCGCTTTATCCCCGAGAAGTTCTGACTCGAGTTCTCCGCCTCAACATTCGCCACGACGGTTCCGCAAGAGGCGCACTGAACGAAAAACGATTTGAAGGCCGCACCTCTGATGCGGGCGTCAACCAATTCAAAATTGCTGGCCTTGCAATTGCTACAGATCGAGTTTGCCATGTCCGCGCCTCTCGGGTCTTTGTCGGATCATACCCCTAGCGCCGCGTTTGTCAACTAGATAATCGCCTTTTCCTTCCCCGATTCGTTTGTTATCAATGACTTGCGGACGATCGGGAGGGGAAATCTTCGCCATGCCTCGCAATCGCTTTCGGTCTTCCCCTTTATAGCCGCCGCTCGACAAGGGCGCCGCGCCCGTCGGACAGGACGCGCTCCTGAAACGCCCATGAAGATCAACATATCTGAAAAACAGAATTGTAGCAAGGATTTTTCGTTATACCGGAATGATGGCGGCGGCTTGGTTCTCCGCGCTCGCCCCTGATCGCCCGTCGCCGAGCCGCGCCGGGCGGA
This sequence comes from uncultured Alphaproteobacteria bacterium, assembly GCA_963829505.1. Classification (GTDB taxonomy): domain Bacteria; phylum Pseudomonadota; class Alphaproteobacteria; order Rhizobiales; family Beijerinckiaceae; genus Roseiarcus. The sequence goes on along the minus strand of CAWHIL010000001.1, from coordinate 1,362,777 downwards.
CGTTTCAGTTCGCCGCGCGCCCGCGCCCCTTCAAGAAACAGAAAGAGCCCCCTTGCAGCCCGCCGTCTGAGATATATCTTCTCTGAGACATATCTCAGATATGTTCTAAAACGACAGGGAGAAAGCAAGTGTTCCATCGTCATTTCGAGGATTACGTCCGGCATGGCCGCCACGGCCCGCACGGACACGGGCCCTGGGGCTGGCGCGCCAGGGGCGGCGGGTTCGGCCCGCGCGAGGGGCGCATGTTCGATCAGGGCGAACTCAAGCTCGTGATCCTGGCGCTGATCGCCGAGAAGCCGCGCCACGGCTACGAGGTCATCAAGGAACTCTCCGAGCGGGTCGGGGGCGATTATTCGCCGAGCCCCGGCGTCGTCTATCCGACGCTGACCATGCTCGAGGAGATGGGCTACGCGACCGCGAGCCAGGACGACCAGGGGCGCAAGCTCTACGCCGTCACGCCCGAGGGCGAGAAGCAGCTTGCCGACGCGAAGCCCCAGATCGACGCGATCTTCGGCCGCTTCAGCGACCGCGAGGAGGCGTTGGGGCGCGGCGGCATGGGCTCGGTCGTCCGCGCCATGATGAACCTGCGCGCCGCGACCCGCCTTCGCCTGCGCGGGCGCTCAGCCAGCCCCGAGCAGATCCAGGCCATCGCCGACGTCCTCGACGAGGCGGCGAAGCGGATCGAGAAGATCTGAAGCCGCGTCGAGGCGACGCCAAACGTCATGGCGCTTTTCGGACAACGATCCGAGGCGCCATGACGAAGGCCTGGTCGGCGAGGCTTACGCCGCGGGCGGCTCGCCGAAGCGGTTCGGCCCTTGCGTCCCCGGCTGGACCCAGAAGTAGATCAGCACAAGCGTGCCGATGAGCAGGATGCTGAGCAACTGCCACCAGCCGGACCGATCGATGTCATGCAGCCGGCGCGCCCCGACGGCGAGCGAAGGAACGACGGTCCCGAGCGCGACGATGGCTTCGAGGATCTCCCGTCCGCCGAAGATAAAGCCGTCAAGGAAGCCCGCAATCAGGCTTGCCAGCACAATCGCCAGCATGAACCACCAGAATTCCGGCCGCGCCGCCCGGCCCTGAAAGTTGGCGTAGTTCCTGACCAAACAGGTTTGGACGGATTCCTGAAACGTCATGACGCCCCTCGATCCCTGGCTCCGCGCCAGCGGCCCTGCCCCGCGCGCGATAATTCGCCCGCCAAGGGGCATGAGACGACAAAACGCGATCGATCTCAACTGTCCAGGCTATTGGACACAAAGCGGCTTTGCTCACGGAAAACGGGCGATGCATTCGAGTTCGACCCGGGCGCCGAGCGCAAGCCCGTTGCAGCCGAAGGCCGAGCGCGCCGGCAGCCGGTCCGGCGGGAAGTAGCCGATATAGACTTTGTTGAACTCGGACCACTCGGCCATGTCGGCGAGCATCGCGGTGCATTTGACGACGTCGGTGAATTCGAGCCCGCAGAAACGGAGGACCGCGCCGATGTTCTCCATCGTCTGCCGCGCTTCCGCCGCCGTGCCGCCCTCGATGAGCCGAAGCGAGCCCGGCAGATTGCCGAGCGCGCCCGAGAGGTAAAGCAGGTCGCCGACCCTGACGGCGGCGCTGAACGGCAGGCCGAGCCCCTTCATGTCGGGCGTCTGAAAGTGCTGCATGCGATCCTCCCTACCCCGTCCGCCCTCTCACTCCGGGACGAACAGCTCCTCGACCGAAAGCGCAAGGCCGGGAGGATCGAGGCTCAGCGGCCCGGCGCTGAGGATGCGGGTCTCGATCACGTCTCCCTGTCCGCGCCGATGGTGGATCATGGTCCGGCGCTCGGGATCGAGAATGAGATAGTGCATGACGCTCGACAGCGAGAAATATCCGGCGAGCTTCACCCCATGGTCGCGCGAAGCCGTCGATTCCGACAACACCTCGACCACGATGACCGGCGCGGCGACCTCGATCGTGTCCGGCGGCAGCCGGCCCCCGCAATAGACGAGCGCGTCGGGCTCGAAGGCGTCGCGCGCCGACACGCGCACCGTCATGCCGTCGGGTACGGCGTAACATGGCGCGCCGGAGCGTCGGATTGCATCCCGCAGCGCGGCCGCGGTCGCAAACTTGACGCCGGCGTGGGCCAACCGCTCCGGCGCCATGGCGAGCGGACGACCGTCCAGCAATTCCCAGCGTCCGTCGCGCCCCTCGGCCCAGCCGAGGAACTCGTCGACATTCATCAGCTTTTCGGCAGTGGACGACATGCGCTCCAGCCTATCACGCCCGCGCGCCCGGGTCGCTTGTGTCGCCCTAGCGCGGCGCGAACAATTCCTCGACGAAGAAGGCGAGGCCCGGCGGGTCGAGGCGCAGCGGCCCCTCGGTCGCCTCAGCCGTCTCGATCGCGCCGGCCGCGCCGCGCCGATGGTGGATCGCCGCGCGGCGCTCGGGATCGAGGATCAGATAATGCGTCACGCTCGGCAGCGAGAGATAGCCTGACAGCTTCACGCCGTTGTCGCGCCCGGCGGTGCTGACCGACAGGACCTCGATCACGATCGTCGGATCGGGGATCTCGACCGCGTCGACCGGCGAGCGCGGGCCGCAATAGACGAGAATGTCCGGCTCGAAAGCGGTGTCGGGGGTGATGCGCACGAGCGCGCCGTCGGGAAGGACATGGCACGGAAGGCCCGTCCGGCGGATCGAGCCGCGGAGCGCCGAGACGGTCTGGGTCATCGTCTCGCCGTGGGCCGGGCGCTTCGGCGTCTTCTCGACGATCTCGCCGTCCTCGAGCTCCCATCGCCCTTCGCGGCCCTTCGACCAGCCGAGGAATTCGTCCACCGTCATGAGCGCCATCGCCGTCGTTCCCCACCGGAATCAATGTTTACCATTGTTTGCCGCAGCGGAAAACCGCCGCCAACCGCCAATCGCCCCACCGGCGACCTCGTCCTGAGGAGCGGCGCTGCTCGGCGACGCGTCTCGAAGGACCGGCGCAATCTGGAGCGTCCTTCGAGACGCCTGCTTCGCAGGCTCCTCTGGACGAGGTCGGGGTTCGGATGCGCCCCTCCTTGGCGATTCTCGCCGCGCGCTCTCAAAGCTGACCAAAGATCTTGCTCAGGAAAGCGTTCGTCTTGCGTCCCGGGTCGGCGTCGGGAATGGAGGCCGGGGGGACGGGCGCGTCGGAGGGGCGGGGGGCCGCGACAGCGCGCGCCTGCGGCAGGGGCGCAGGCGGAAGCGGCGTCGGTTCCGGCGAGACGGACGCGGGTCGCGCGCCGCGGCCGCCGGGCGCAGGCGTCGGCGCCGGCGGCTCGGACGCCCCGCCGCCAAACCCAAGCGGCGCGAAGAGGGCGCCGAGCGGATTCGACGGAGCGGGCTGCCAGGTGCCGAGCGGCAGCGCCGCGACCGCGACGCCCTGATGCGCGGCTTTCATGAAGCGGCTCCAGATCTCCACCGGCAGATTGCCGCCCGACACTTTCTTCGTCGGGCTGTCGTCGTCGTTGCCGAGCCAGACGGCGGCGACGAGATAGCTCGTGTAGCCGACGAACCAGGCGTCGCGGAAATCCTGGCTCGTGCCTGTCTTGCCGGCCGCCTGCCAGCCGGGGAGTTCGGCCTTGCGCGCGGTGCCGGTGAGCAGCGTCTCCTGCATCATGGCGTTCATCATGGGCACGTATTTCGGGTCGATCACCTGGCCGAAATTGGCGTTGCGGCGCGCGTAGAGAAGCTTGCCGTCGGCCGTGCGCACGGTCGCGATCACATGCGGCTGGACACCGACGCCGCCGTCGGCGAAGGCCGCATAGGCGGTCGCCATTTCGAGCGGCGTGACCACCGACGTTCCGAGCGAGATCGTCGCGTTCGGCTCGAGATCGGAAGCGATGCCGAGACGGTGGGCGGTCTCGGCGACCGTCTTCGGCCCGACTTCGAGTCCGAGCCGCACGGCGACGGTGTTGAGCGAGAGCGACAGCGCTTTGGTAAGCGTCACGGGGCCGAAATATTCGCGACTGTAGTTCTCCGGGCTCCAGCCCTTGACGTTGATCGGCGCGTCGTCGCGCACGGTGTCGGGGGTCAGCCCCTTTTCGAGCGCCGCGAGGTAGACGAACGGCTTGAACGACGAGCCCGGCTGGCGCTTGGCGGCGACGGCGCGGTTGAACTGGCTTTCGGCGTAGCTCCGCCCGCCGATCATGGCCTTGACGCCGCCCGTCGGGTCGAGCGCGACGAGGGCGCCCTCGTCCACGCCATATTTCGCGGCCTTGGCGGCGAGTTCGTCGGCGAGCGCATGCTCGGCCTCCGATTCCATCGCCGCGCTCAGCGTTGTCGTCACCACGATGTCCTCGTCGATCGCCCCGACCGTGTCGTCGAGCGCGTCCATGACGTAGTCGGCGGCGTAGTTGATCGAGCCCGCGGTCCTGTCGCGCCAGACCTGGGCGGGATTGGCGAGCGCCATCTTGGCCTGGGCCTCGGTGATGTGGCCCTGCTCGGCCATGGCGGTGATGACCTGCGCGGCGCGCTCGACCGCTCCTTGCGGATTGTGGGTCGGCGCGAGCTTCGAGGGCGACTTCATGAGGCCGGCGAGAAGCGCCGCTTCCGAAAGGCTGACGTCGCGCGCGCTCTTGCCGAAATAGCGCTGCGACGCGCCCTCGACGCCGTAGGCGCCGGCGCCGAAATAGACCCGGTTCAGATAGAGTTCGAGGATCTGGTCCTTCGAATACCGGCGCTCGAGCCACAGCGCCAGGATCGCCTCCTGGATCTTGCGCGACAGCGTCCGTTCCTGGGTGAGAAAGAGGTTCTTGGCGAGTTGCTGGGTCAGCGTCGAGCCGCCCTCGACGGCGCCGTGGCCGGTGATGTCGCGAAAGAGGGCGCGCCCCATGCCGAGCGGATCGACGCCGATATGCGAATAGAAGCGCCGGTCCTCGATGGCGATGAAGGCCTTCGGCAGATAGGGCGGCAGGTCGGCGAGCCTCACCGCAGGCCCGCCGGAATCGCCGCGGTTGACGAGCAGCGTGCCGTCGTCGGCGAGGATGGCGATGTTCGGCGGCCGCTTCGGCACCGCGAGCTGGTCGATCGGCGGCAGCCGGCTCACATGATAGACGACGAGGCCGGCAAACGCGATGACGGTCCAGATCGAAGCGACGACGCCCCAGTAGCCGAGCGCGCGCAGGGTCTGGCGCAGGGCCGAGCGCCGCTTGACCGCCTTTGCGCCACCGCTGCGGCGCGGCTTCGGCGACGCCTTGCGGCGGACGGCCGGAGGACGGTCGGCAGGGTCGGCGCGCAGTTCGTCGTCGCCCCGCCCGCCTGACCAGTCGAGACGGGGCTCGATCCGCTTCCGGTTCTTGCCGCCGCCTCGGCCGAACATGGAAATCCTGCTCGCGGGCGCCCGGGAGGTCCTGGAACCTGGAGGCCTTGGGACCTCTGCGCCTTACGGAGCGGGAGGCTAGCGGCGCCGATTTAAGGGTCGGTAAAGGTTTCCGCCTGTTTGCAAGCGTGGTGAAAATTGTCGGAGCGAGCCGCGTCGCGCGACGGCGTTCGGGCCGAAAACGCACCGGGGCTTTTCGAAAAAGGCGGGCGTCCCGTCATCCCGCGTACATTCGGAAGGGAAAGGCCGGCTTAATCGATCCCGCCGCCCTTGCGTCGCCGCATGCGCCTTGGCAGAGTCGCGACCCCTTTTTGAGCGCGTCCCCGCGTCGGTTCCTGAAAGTCCTCACGATGAAAGTCACCATCGAGCGTTCCGTCCTCTTGAAGGCGCTGGGTCACGTTCATCGGATCGTGGAGCGGCGCAACACCATCCCGATCCTCGCCAACGTGCTGATCGAAGCGGCCGACGGCAAAGTGGCGCTGAAGAGCACCGACCTCGATCTCGAAGCCGCCGAGCAGGTTCCGGCCGACGTCGTTCAGGCCGGCGCGACGACGGTCCCGGCCCACGTCATCTACGATATCGTCCGCAAGCTCCCCGACGGCGCCCAGGCGAGCCTCGAGATCGCCGGCGACACCGGCCAGCTCCTGCTCCGCTCGGGCCGGTCGCGCTTCTATCTCCAGGCGCTGCCGGCGTCCGATTTTCCCGACCTCACCTCGGGGACGTTCTCGCACCGGTTCGCGTTGCCGGCGGTCGAGCTCAAGCGCCTCATCGAGAACAGCGAGTTCGCCATCTCGACCGAGGAGACGCGCTACTACCTGAACGGCATCTACCTGCACACGGTCGACGCCGCCGGGACGACGATGCTGCGGGCGGTCGCGACCGACGGCCACCGGCTGGCGCGGGTCGAGACCGCGGCGCCGAAGGGGGCCGAGGGCATGCCGGGCGTGATCGCGCCGCGCAAGGCCGTCAGCGAGGTTCTGAAGCTGCTCGAGGACCCTGCCCAGGACGTCGGCATCGAAATCTCCACCGCCAAGGCGCGCTTCACCTTCGGCGACGTGGTGCTGACGACCAAGCTCATCGACGGCACGTTTCCCGACTATCAGCGCGTCATCCCGAGCGCCAACGACAAGCGCCTCGTCGTCGACAAGGAGCCGTTCGAGCGGGCGGTCGACCGCGTGTCGACGCTCTCCTCGGAGCGCGGCCGGGCGATCAAGCTGTCGATCGCCGACAGCAAGATGACGCTCTCGGTCAACAATCCCGATTCGGGCTCGGCGAGCGACGAGCTCGAGGTCGAATACGACGCGGCCCCGCTCGACATCGGCTTCAACGCCCGCTACCTGCTCGACATTCTCGGGCAGCTCGCGGGCGACACGGCGCTCATCCGGATGGCCGATCCGGGCTCGCCGACGCTGATCCAGGACCGCGACGGGGCGAACGCGCTCTATGTGCTGATGCCGCTGAGGGTCTGACGGCCAAAGGGGACGCCAGGCGTCCCCTTACGGCGCGTCCGCCCCCGCCTTCGCCGGCGCCGTGTAGCGCCGCTCGATCCCTTTGCGCATGGCCTTGCGCGATTCCGCCGGATCGTCGCCGGCGTCCTCGATCGCCCGGGCCTCGGCGGCCAGTTCCTCGTCCTTGATCGCCTCACGAAACCATCGCGACACGTCGTGCGCGTCGAGGTGATGGACCCAGGTGCGGTCGTCGACGCCATCGGCCATCTGCAGGAAGACGGTGAGGTTCTGGGCGCGCAGGTTGAGCGCGCCGTCGGGCCCGCGGAAGTAGAAACTCTTGTCCTCGCCGAGCTCCCCTTCTGCGTATTTTCGGGTGTGGCGCTCCATCTTGGCTGCGGGCGCGCGCGGCTCGACGAATTCCGGCGGGTCGGCGGAGCGCCGCCGCCAGAGGAGCGCCCGGCCGTGGCCGCCCGCCTCCGCGGGAAGTTCAGGCGGCGCGATCTTCAATGCCCGGCAGAAGGCGCGGATCGTCTCGGCGGGCTTCGTTCCGACGGCGATGACGTCGTCGACCCGCTCCAGCGCCTCGCGCGCCACGGCCTCCGGGTCGACGGTGATGAGGATTGCGGCAAGCGGAGGGGCGGCGATCGCGGCGACGTCCCGCTCGGCCGGCAGGACATGATGCGCCTCGTCGACGACGATCCAGTGCGGGTGGCCGGTCCGGCCGCGCAGTTCCCCAAGCGCCGCGACGAAGGCGGCGAATATCGCCGGACGGTCCTCGAAACTGACCGCAAGCAGGTTCACCGAAAGGCTCTGTTCCGGCCGTTCGAGCGCTTTCAGGATCTCGGGCAGGCGCGGCGGCGCCTTCGGGTCGCCGAGCGACAGGGCGGCCGGAAGGCCGGTGTAATCGCCCTCGGGGTCGAAGACGCAGACCTGGAAGCCGCCCGCGACCATGCCCTCGATCAGCGCCGTCGCCAGCGTCGATTTTCCGCCGCCCGACAGGCCGGCGATCAAGGCCCCGCCGTCGTGCGGGCGGATGAAGATAGGGCCGCGCGTGGGACTGACCGCCGCCTGCACGAGCCGGTGCTCCTTGAGAGGCTGGAAGGCGTCGACGTCCTTGTCGATGAGGCGCCCTATCAGTTCGGCGACGCCCGCGCCGCGCGCCGCGGCGGTGACGAGGTCGGCCTTCTCCTTGACCGCGGGAAGGGCGTTGGCGACGGCGACGGAGAAGCCGGCCGCCTGCATGAAGGCGTGATCGTTCTCCGCATCGCCGACGGCGACGACGTTATGGGCGGAGAGGCCGAGGTCGGCGAGCGCGGCGTCGAGGCCGCTCGCCTTGTTGATCCCGGCCGGCAACACCATCACGGCGCCCTTGTTGAAGGTGATCTGGAGTTCGAGGCCGAGTTCGCGGATCGCGTCCAGCACCTTGCCCTCGTTCGGCTCCCAGGTCGCGACGATCGACCGGCCGACGGAGAGCGGCGAAACGCCCTTCTTCTCGAGGAGGGCGATGAATTCGGCCGGCGGCTGCGGCGCGAGCGGCCGCTCCTCTTTGGTCGCCGGGTTGAAGAGAAGCGCGCCGTTCTCCGCCACGACGCGATCGAAGAGATCGATGTGCGGACAGACGCGGAGAAGGTCGGGCAGCTCGCGGCCGGTCACGAGCAGGATCTTGCGGCCCGAGCGCCTGAGCCGGACGAGCGCCTCGACGGTCGGCTCGGCGACGACGCCGTCATGGGCGAGGGTGCCGTCGTAGTCGGTCGCAAGGCAGACGATGTCCATGAGGAGCCTCCCAGCAACGGAACGCCGCTCACAGGCCGGAAGTTCCGCCTCGCGCCCGGGTCCGTCGGCCACGGTTTGACGACGATCAATCGGGGCGGGCCTTCGGCGCTATAGCCTTGCAGGCTGAAAACAGCGGATCGGGCTTACCCGTCGGGCGCCCGAATGTGATTTGTAGATGAGCGAAACCACCTTCGACGCGGTCGTCATCGGATCCGGTCTCGGCGGCCTGACCGCAGCCGCCCTTCTCGCCAGGCGGGGGCGAAGCGTCTGCGTGATCGAGCGCAATCACAGCGTCGGCGGCGCGGCCTCGGTGTTCAAGAAGGGCGACCTCACGATCGAGCCGGCGCTGCACCAGACGGCCGATCCGCACTGGCCGGGCGAGCCGAAGCACGCGATTCTCACCGAACTCGGCCTCCTCGACGAAATCGAATGGGTGCCTGTGGCGCCCCTCTATTCGGTGCAGGGCGGCCCGATCGGCGAGGAGATCTTCGACCTGCCGGCCGGCTTCGACGCCGCGCATCACGCGCTGTCGGCCCGCTTTCCCAGGAGCCGGGAGGGGTTCGCCAGGTTCCTCGGCGGCGTCGAGCGCATCGTGGACGGCGTCGGCGAACTGATCGAGGCCCAGAAGGAGCGCTCGATCGGCAAGCTCGTTCGCGGCTTCATCGACGCGCGCGGCCTGTTCCGGGACTGGCGGGCCTCGACGGCCGACATCCTCGACCGTTCTCTCGGCGACGACGAACCGGCCAAGGTCGCGGTCGCCGCCAACGTCAGCTACTACGCCAACAATCCGAAAGACCTCGCCTGGCCCATGTTCGCGCTGGCGCAGGGCGGATTTCTCAAGGCCGGCGGGCGGTTCATCAAGGGCGGCTCGCGCGTCCTCTCGATGAAGCTTGCGAAGGCGGTCATGAGCGCCGGCGGGACGGTCCTCCTCGGACGCGAGGCGACCGGCGTCGATCTCGACGCGTCCGGCGCGCCCGTCGCGGTGCGTCACGTCGACACGCGCTCGAAGGCGGACGAAGCGCGGGTAGGGGCGCGGCAGATCCTGGCCAATTGCGCCCCGCAGGTTCTCGCGCCGATGCTGCCCGAAGGGGAGCGCGCGCGGTTCGAGGCGGCCTACGAGCAGCGGCCCCTGTCGACGTCGCTGTTCAGCGCCCACTTCGGGCTCAGGGTCGATCCCGCGACCCTCGGGCTAGACCGCTACAATTTGATGATCATGCCGGACTGGATGACCTCGATCGTGACGATCGGCGAAAGCGCGCGGCTCCTGGCGCAGGATCCGGCGGACGCGATCCCGGCTTACGGCCTCGTCAACTACGCCGCGATCGACAGCGGGCTCGCCAACGGAGGCCCGACCCTCGTCACGGTGACCGGTCTCGACGAACTCGACAACTGGGCGCATCTGACGCCGCAGGAGGAGAAGGAGCGCCGGGGGCGATGGCTCGCGGCCTTCGAGGCCGACCTCGAGCGGCGATACCCGGGCTTCAGCGCGGCCGTTACGGAGCGCATGTTCCTCAACGCCCGCTCGATGGCGAACTTCATGAATACGCCGGGCGGCGCGATCTACGGCTTCGCGCCGCTGCCGTTCGAGCGGGGCTTCCGCGGCGAGCCGATGAACGCCCGGACGCCGCTGCCGTCGATTTACCTGGCTTCGTCCTTCACCGGCGGCTTCGGCTTCTCGGGCGCGATGCGCTCAGGGGCGCTGGCCGCCAAGGTCGCGATGGCGGCGCGGTAGCGCGTCGACCGTCATTGCGAGCGAAGCGAAGCAATCCAAACTCGCGACGGATGGATTGCTTCGTCCCCCGGATCAAGTCCGGGGGTCCGCGCAATGACAAGCGACATCGCGCCTACGCCACCGGCGCCGGGCGCCGCTGCTGCAGGAGCGCGCGGTAGATCTCGTCGTCGCCGCAGAGGCCCGCCATCCGCCCGAGGTCATCGACGAGCACGATCGGATTGCCGGAGAAGCTTCGGAGCGCAATCGCCGAGCGCATCCTGAGGTCGATCGGCGCGACGACGATGTCGACGTCGTCCGGATTGGTGGCGGCGATCTCTCCGGTCGTGCGATCGGCGACGGCGATCGCGCCTGCGCGTCCGTCGAGCGTCACGCCGGTCGGCCGGCCCTCGCCGTCGAGCCTCAAGCAGATGCGGCCGCCGCGGTCGAGCAGCATCCCGTCGTCCGTGCGCCTCAGCGCCGCCGCCGGCGTCATCAGCGAGCGGCCGCGCAGCACGTTCAGCGGGTTCATGTGCTTGACGAATTCCGCTACATAGGCGTTCGCCGGCCGGAGCAGAATATCCTCCGCCCCGCCGCACTGGACGATGCGGCCGCCATCGAGGATCGCGATCCGGTTGCCGATCTTCAGGGCCTCGTCGAGGTCGTGGCTGACGAAGATGATCGTCTTTTTGAGCTCCGACTGGAGGACCAGCAGTTCGTCCTGAAGCTTGTCGCGGATCAGGGGATCGAGCGCCGAGAAGGGCTCGTCCATGAGCAGGATGTCGGCATCGGTGGCGAAGGCGCGCGCGAGGCCGACGCGCTGCTGCATGCCGCCGGAGAGCTCGTGCGCGTATTTGCCGGCCCATTGCGTCAAGCCCACCATGGCGAGCTTGTCGGCGACGATCCGCTCGACGTCGGCCTTCGGCGTCTGGCGGAGTTCGAGGCCGAAGGCGACGTTCTCGGCGACGGTGCGCCACGGCAGAAGCGCGAATTGCTGGAACACCATCGCGACGCGGTTGGTGCGCAGCATCCGAAGCTCGGCGGCGGTGCAATTGGCGACGTCGATCGCGCCGTCGCCGTGGCTGACCAGCACCCGCCCGCGCGCCACTTTGTTGAGGCCGTTGACCGCCCGGAGGATGGTCGACTTGCCGGAGCCCGAGAGGCCCATGAGCACGCAGATCTCGCCGGGCTCGACCGCGAGCTCGACGCCCGCCGCGCCGAGCACGACATTGGTGGCTTTCAGGATCTCGTCGCGGCTCGCGCCCTTGTCGACGAGCGCCAGCGCCTCCCCCTGCCGCGCGCCAAAGACGATGTCGACGTGGTCGAAAACGACGGCGGACATCAGGCGCGCCTTCGCTCGGGGCTGCGGAAGACGCGGTCGAGGACGATCGCGAGCAGGACGATCGACATGCCGGCCTCGATACCCATGGGAATGTTGACGGTGCCGAGCGCCCGGACGACCGGCGTGCCGAGCCCGGCCGCGCCGACCAGCGCCGCGATCACCACCATCGACAGGCTCAGCATGATGCATTGCGTGACGCCGGCCATGATGGTCGGCAGCGCGTGCGGCAATTCGACCTTCCACAGAAGCTGCCGCTTCGAGGCGCCGAACGCCTCGCCCGCCTCCTTGAGTGACGCCGGCACCGAGACGATGCCGAGATGGGTGAGGCGGATCGGCGCGGGAATGGCGAAGATGACGGTCGAGATGAGGCCCGGAGCGGCCCCGAGGTGAAAGAGCACCAGCGTCGGGATCAGATAGACGAAGGTCGGCAGCGTCTGCATGAGATCGAGCAGCGGGCGCATGGCGGCATAGAGCCACGGCCGGTGCGCGGCGGCGATGCCGAGCGGCACGCCGACGACGACGCTGGCCAGCGTCGCAAAGCCGACGAGCGAGATCGTCTCGACCGTCGCCTGCCAATATCCGAGGTTGGCGATCAGGAGGAAGGCGAGGACCACGAAGAGCGCAAGCTTCCACGATCGATGCAGATAATAGCCGAGCGCCGCGACGCCGAGGACGACGATCAGGAACGGGATGTGGAGGAGAAGGGCGGTCGATCCGTCGACCAGGAAATCGATGACCGCCGTGACGGCGTCGAAGAAGCCAGCTGCGTTGTTCTGGAGCCAGGTGATCGCGGCCTTCGCCCATAGCCCGAGCGGGATCTTCGGATCGGTGAACCACTGCTCCAAGTCGCCGCTCCCGATTTAGCCAAGCACCCCAAGGTCCGAGAGACCCCCCGCCCTGTCCGTCCCCCACAAGAGCCTGCGCCCGGGCGCCGCGCAAGGGCGACCCGGGTGGGGGAGGCAACGCACGCGTGTCTCCGAGGAGAGGCGGCCCCGTCCTGGCGGACGACGCCGATTCAGTTCAGCCCGAAGTGCGACTTCACGGCCGGCAGACCCGGCTGGCCGTCGAAGGTCGTCACGCCATCGAGCCACGCCGTCAGGTCCTTGGGGTTGGTCTTCAGCCATTCCCGGGCGGCGGCGGGGCCCTCCTTGCCGTCGGTCAGGATCTTGTTCATCACCACGTTCTCCTCGTCGACGGTGAAGACGAGGTTCTTCACGAGCTTCGCGGCGTTCGGGCAGGCGTCGGCCCACCCTGCCCGTTCGTTGGTGTAGACGATCGCGCCGCCGAAGTTGGGGCCGAACACGTCGTCGCCGCCGGAGAGATATTCGATCTGGTAGTTGACGTTCATCGGATGCGGCGCCCAGCCCAGGAACACCACGTCCTCGTGCTTGCGGGTCGCGGTGTCGACCTGCGACAGCATTCCCTGCTCGCTCGACTCCACAAGCTGGAAGTCCTTGAGTTCGAACTTGCCGTCCTTGATCATGTCGAGGACGAGCCGGTTGCCGTCGTTGCCGGGCTCGATGCCGTAGATCTTGCCGTGCAGCGAGTCCTTGAACTTGGCCACGTCGGCGAAGGTCTTGAGCCCCTTGTCGAAGGTGTATTTCGGCACGGCGAGGGTGTATTTCGCGCCTTCGGGCAGGTTCGCGCCGGTCACCACGACGGACTTGTCGTCGACATAGGGCTTGCGGTCGTTCTCCATCGACGGCTCCCAATTGCCGAGGAAGACGTCGATGTCCTTGTTCTTCATCGACGTGTAGGTCACCGGCACGGAGAGCACCGTCACTTTCGGCGTATAGCCGAGCGCGGTGAGGATCTCGGAGGCGATCGCCGTCGTCGAGGTGATGTCGGTCCAGCCGACGTCCGAAAACTTGACCGTCTTGCAGGTTTCGGGATCGCCCGCCATTGCGGCCGAGGCGGAAAGTGCGACGGCTGCGGCGAATGCGACGGCGCCTGTATGTTTCCTCATGCCTCTTCCTCCTTCGAGCGGACGTCTCGCGTCCCATGCGGTCGAAGCAAATCCAAGCACACTCGATCTAGGCTGTCACGCGCGCAGGGATTAATGAGGGATGAGAGCCGCGCGCCTTTCGCGCGGGACGCGTGAAAGGAAGCTCTCTTGGCTCAGTTGCCGGACAAGGCGAAGGTCGTCATCGTCGGGATCGGCGGGATCGTCGGCGCGTCGGTCGCGCGCCATCTCATCGACCGCGGATGGGACGACATCGTCGGCATCGACAAATCCGGCGTGCCGACCGATATCGGCTCGACCGCGCACGCCTCCGACTTCTGCTACACGACGAGCCACGACTTCCTCTCCACCTGGACGACGCTCTATTCCATCGACTTCTACGAGCGGCGCGGCCGCTACGCCCGCGTCGGCGGCCTCGAGGTCGCCCGCGTCGGCGACGAGGCGCGGATGGAGGAGATCCGGCGCAAGGTCGCCTCGGCCAAGGCCTTCGGGACACGCGCGCGCCTGATCGAGCCGGCCGAAATCAAGCAGAAGTTTCCGCTGATCGAGCAGGACAAGGTTCAGGGCGGCTTATGGGACCCGGACGCGGGCCTCGTCACGCCACGCTCGCAGACGGTGGCGGGCGAACTCGTCGACGAGGCCGAGGCGGCGCGCAAGCTGAAAACCTTCGCCAACACGCCCGCGACCGCGCTCGTCATCGAGGACGGGCGCATCCGCGGCGTCGTCACGCCGCGTGGGACGGTCCGCGCCGATACGGTCGTCGTCTGCGCGGGCCTGTGGGGGCGGCTCATCGCGGCGATGGCCGGCGAGGATCTGCCGGTCATGCCGATCGACCATCCGCTCACCTTTTTCGGCCCGTACGACGCATTCGCCGGTACAGGCAAAGAGATCGGCTGGCCGCTCCTGCGCGACCAGGGCAATTCCGCCTACATGCGCGACACCGGCGACCCGAAGACCTCGGAAGGCGGCATGATCGAGTGGGGCTATTACGAGGAGACCCATCCGCGGCTCTGCCATCCGCGCGAGATCGTCGAAAAGCACGAGGCGCGCCTGTCGCCCTCGCAGCGCGACCTCGACATGGATCAGATCCTCGCGCCGCTCGAGCGCGCGATCGAACTGACTCCGATCCTCGGCGAGCTCGGCTACGACGAGCGCCGCTCGTTCAACGGCCTCCTGCAGGTGACCGCCGACGGCGGCCCCTCGATCGGCGAGAGTTCCAAGGTCCGCGGCCTCTGGTACGCCGTCGCCATCTGGGTCAAGGACGCGCCGGGGATGGCGAAGCTTCTCGCCGACTGGATGACCGACGGGCGCACGGAGATCGATTCGGCGAAGATCGACGTGGCCCGCTTCTATCCGCACCAACTCGGCGAGGCCTTCATCGCGGGCCGCTGCGGCGAGGCGGCGCAGAAGGTCTACAATCCCGCCGTCCATCCGCGCGAGCCCTACGCCACCGGCCGCAACATTCGCCGCTCGCCGTTTTACGCGCGCGAGGTCGAACTTGGCGGCCACTTCATGGAGCTCGGCGGCTGGGAGCGGGCGCACGGCTACGCCGCCAACGACCCCCTTCTCGAGAAGTACGGCGACAGGATTCCGGTGCGCGAGAACGAATGGGACAACCGGCATTTCTGGCGCGTCTCGAACGCCGAGCAGCTCGCGATGAGCGAGGATTGCGGGATCGTGAACCTGTCGCACTTCGCGATTCTCGACGTCGAGGGCCCGGACGCCGTCGCGCTGATGGAATGGGTCTGCGCGGCGAAGATCGGCGGCGACGCCAACATCGGCAAGGGCATTTACACCCACTTCCTCGACGAGGAGGGCAACGTGCGCGCCGATCTGACGGTCCTGCGCATGGCGGATCGGTGCCGGGTGGTCGACGGGGCCGACGCCGGCCCGCGCGACCTCGCCTATCTGCGCCGCACCGCCGCCGACAAAGGTTTTGATGCAACGATCACCGACGTCACGGAAAAGATCGTCACCATCGGCATCTGGGGTCCCCGCGCGCGAGAAAGGCTCGCGACAATTGTCGCGAACCCCGAGGCGCTGAGCCCCGAGAATTTTCCCTTCGCGGCGTTCCGCGACATCGAGATCGCGGGCCGGCGCGTCGTCGCCTTCCGCATCTCCTATGTCGGCGAGCAGGGTTTCGAACTGCACATGGCCTATGACGACGGCCTCGCAATCTGGGACGCGCTGCGTTCGACCGGCGCCATCGCGGTCGGCGTCGAGACCTACGCCAACAGCCGGCGCATGGAGAAAAGCCTCAGGCTGCAGAACGCCGACCTCATCACTGAGTACAATCTCTTCGAGGCCGATCTCGCGCGGCCGAAGGTCAAGGAGGCCGACTTCTGCGGCAAGGCGAAGCACGTTGAATACCGCGCCCGTGGGCGCCAGCCGGCGATGCTCTGCACGCTGGTGATGACGGACAATGTCGATGCGAAGGGCGTCGCCCGCTATCCGGTCGGAACCCTGCCGGTGATGGACCCGGAGACTGGCGAGACGCTGGTCGATTTGCTCGGGCGGCGCTCCTACACGACCTCGATCGCCTACGGGCCGTCGATCGGCCGCAACATCGCGCTCGCCTATCTGCCGTGGGACTACGCGCAGGAGGGCCGCAGGCTCGCGGTGCAATATTTCGGCGACGTCTATCCCGTGGTCGTCGCGGCGGTGGGCTACAAGGCGCTCTACGATCCTGAGAACGCGAAGCCGCGGAGCTGAGTGGTCGAGCCCTTCCCCAGCTTGCTGGGGAAGGTGGCGGCGAAGCCGTCGGATGGGGTGTGGCCCGCTGGGCCAATGCAAGATGGTTGCACCAATTGTTGCGCAAACGGCGGGTGATACGTCCTGCTTTCCGCACCCCATCCGTCGCCTTCGGCGACACCTTCCCCACTTCGTGGAGAAGGGCTCCCCTCCTCAATAGCTCGCGTCGGGCATCGACGCCTTGCGCGTCTCGATGAAGGCGCGGATTGCTTCGTCCGTCACGGGATCGAGCGCAGGCTGCTCGTAGTCCTGAAGCATCGTCTTCCACAGCGCGTTGGCGCGGGTCGCCGCGTCCTTCGAGCCTTCTTCCTGCCATTGCTCGAAGGAATTGTTGTCGGCGATCGACGAGCGATAGAAGGCGGTCTCGAAGTTCGCCTGCGTATGCGCGCAGCCGAGGAAATGGCCGCCGGGCTCGACTTGATGAAAGGCCTCCATGCCCTGCCCGTTGTCGCTGAGGTCGACGCCTCTCGCAAGCTTGTGCATCGCGCCGAGCTGGTCGAAATCCATGACGAACTTCTCGTAGGACGCGGTTAAGCCCCCCTCCATCCAGCCCGCGGCGTGCAGCACGAAGTTCGTTCCCGCCAGCACCGTCGGCAGCAGCGTCTGGGCGCTCTCGTAAGCCGCCTGCGCGTCCGCGATCTTCGAGGCGCAGAGCGAGCCGCCGGTGCGAAAGGGCATGTTCATCCGGCGCGCCAGCTGGCCTGCGCCGAAGATCGCGAGCGACGCCTCCGGCGTGCCGAAGGTCGGCGCGCCCGACTGCATCGAGAGCGTCGAGACGAAGGTTCCGAACACCACGGGAGCGCCAGGACGGGTGAGCTGGCAGAAGGCCGTCCCGGCCATCACCTCGGCCAGCACCTGGGTCAGCGTTCCGGCGACGGTGACCGGGCTCATCGCGCCCGACAGGATGAAGGGCGTGATGACGCAGGCCTGATTGTTGCGGGCGTAGACCTCGGCCGCGCCGAGCATCGTCGAATCCCAGACGAGCGGCGAATTGGCGTTGATGAGGCTGGTCAGAACCGTGTTCGCCTGCACGAATTCGGCGCCGAACAGAAGCTCGCAAATTCGGACCGTATCCTCCGCCCGCTCGGGTTTGGTCACCGAGCCCATGAACGGCTTGTCGGAATATTTGAGATGGGCATAGACCATCTCGAGGTGCCGCTTGTTGACCGGCAGGTCGACCGGCTCGCAGAGCGTGCCGCCAGAATGGTGGATGTATGGGCTCGCATAGGCGAGCTTCACGAAATTCGTAAAATCCTCGAGCGTGCCGTAGCGGCGCCCCTTGTCGAGATCGTGAACGAAGGGCGAGCCGTAGTTCGGCGCGAACACGAGAGCGTCGCCGCCGATCTCGACGTTACGTTCCGGATTGCGCGCGTGCTGCACATAGCGCGACGGCGTCGTCGCGCACAGCCGGCGCGCAAGCCCGCGGGGGAAGCGGACGCGGGCGCCCTCGACGTCGCAGCCGGCGTCGCGAAAGAGCGCGAGCGCGCGCGGAAATTCGCGGAACTCGATCCCCACATCCTCGAGCAGCGTGTCGGCGTTGTGCTCGATGATCTCGAGCCCCTCGGCGCTCAGGATCTCGGTGATCGGAATCTTGCGCGTGATGTAGGGGACAGACACGGCCGAAGCCCGCGCGCGGGCGCTGCGGCGCGCTTCGCGCCCCCGGCGAGGCTCGCGGGCGTGGGCGGCGGGGTCGGACATCGGGCGCTCCTCGGACAAGGGACTTTCAAAAAGACTTGCGAAGATGAATTTAACGGCCGCTTCAGCCCGGCTCGCCGTCGGGGCCGAGCGCGCGGCCCCTGAACCACACGCCCGCCGCCTCGAGGTCGCCGGTCAGATGCACGAGATTGGCCTCGCATCCCGGCGCGAGGCGGCCGATCCGTCCGTCGAGGCCAAGGAGGCGCGCCGGCGTCGAGGTCGCCATGGCGAGCGCCTCGGCGAGCGGAACCCCGAGAATGTCGCGCGCGTAGCGCACCGCGTCGAGGAGCGTGATCGCAGCGCCGGCGAGCCTGCCTTCCTCGTCGACGAGCTTGTTCCCCACCCGGCGCATGGTGCGGCCCTGAAGCTCGAACGTGTCCGGGCCGCCGGCGGCGGGCGGCATGGCGTCCGAGACGAGCGCGACGCCGCGCGGCCCCTTGGCGGCGATCGCGGCGCGGCAGGCGAAGGGATGCGCGTGCTCGCCGTCGGCGATCAGGCCGCAGACGACGCGCGGATCGGCAAGCGCCGCGCCGACGACTCCCGGCGCCCGCGACGACATCTGGCTCATGGCGTTGAAGAGGTGGGTCGTCGCCCGTGCGCCGGCGTCGAACACGGCGCGCGCCTCTTCCGCCATCGCGTCCGAGTGGCCGAGGCTGACGACGACGCCCGCCTCCGCGAGCCGCGCGATGAGCGGCAGGGGGGCGGCGGCGGGCGCGAGCGTCACGACCATCGCGCCGGCGCGGGCGTCGATCAGCCCTCCGGCGTCG
Source organism: uncultured Alphaproteobacteria bacterium (assembly GCA_963829505.1). GTDB lineage: Bacteria > Pseudomonadota > Alphaproteobacteria > Rhizobiales > Beijerinckiaceae > Roseiarcus. The sequence continues at coordinate 1,344,019 of CAWHIL010000001.1, read as the reverse complement.
GCCTCGCGCATCGGCCGGATCCATTGCGGCGGGTGGACGCCGGGGCGCCTGAGATCGATGAACGGGCCCTCGACATGAACGCCGAGGGCGCCGGGCACGCGCGCGTGAGCCTCCTTCGCCGCGGCGAGCGCGGCGGCGAGCACGTCAGGCGCGTCGGTGACGACGGTCGGCAGGAAGCCTGTCACCCCTTCGCGCCGGTGGGCGCGGGCGATGGCCGCGACGCCCTCGGCGGTCGGCTCGGCGTTGAAGAGAACGCCGCCGCCGCCGTTGATCTGCCAGTCGACGAGGCCCGGCGCGAGGAGGCCGCCGCCGAGATCGACCGTCTCGCCGCCGCGGGGACGCTTGTCGACGTCGACGAGCGCGCGCACAAGGCCGTCCTCGACGACGAGGGCGTGATCGACGAGAAGGCGCTCGCCGTCGAAAAGACGCGCGCCGATGAACACCGTGAGGGTCATTGCCGCCCCTCTTCCGTTGAGGCGACGACGCCGCCCGCCATGAGGATCGCGCCGTCGGTCGCATCGTGGAGCGGAGGCGTCAACAGCGCTGCCGTCTCGGGGTCGAGATACGGCCGCAAGGCCGCGCCGACGCCGCCGGCGAGCGCGACCCGCCGCGCGCCGAGCGCGAGCGCCCGCCGGGCGAGCGCGCCGATCGCCTCGGCCGCCGCGTCGACGATTTTTCGCGCGACGGCGTCGTCGTCCGCCGCATGGGCGAAGACGCGTGGCGCGAAGGCGCCGTAGTCGCCGGGCCGGGCGTCGCGCGCCCAGCGAACAAGCGCGACGACGTCGCCGTCGAAGCCGGCGAGAAGCTCCGCGGCGAGCGGGGTCATCGGCCCAAGGCCGTCGGCGGCGCGGGTCGCCGCGCGCAAGGCCTCGAGGCCGATGCGCGCGCCCGAGCCGTCGTCGCCGAGCGTAAAGCCGCGGCCGCCGACAATCGTCTCGCGGCCGGCGACGCGGGCGATGGCCGCCGAGCCGGTTCCCGCGATGACGAGGCCGCCGTCGGCCCCGGCGTGCGCGCCGATGCAGGCGGTCGTGGCGTCGTTGGCGGCGAGCGCGCGGGCGAAATCGGAAAAGAGCGCGACGACCCTTCCGGCGTCGGACAAGTCGTTGACGCCGGCGAGACCGAGGCCCAGCGCCACACGCCCGCGATCGACGACAGCGACGCCCGCCCTTTGCAGCGCGTCCTCGGCCGCGGCGCGCATCGCAACCGCTGCGGAGGCGAAATCGACATGCACGTTGGCGGCCGGGCCGTTCGCCTCGGCGAGCGCGCGGCCGTTCGTGTCGCGGACGCGGGCGCGGCATCGGGTCGCTCCGCCGTCGACGCCGACGAAAAACGAAGGGGCGTCGCTCATGCCGCGCGCCCGCAAGGGTCCGGCGCAAGGACCGCCGTCATTCGTTCCCTCCGCTAAAAAACAAAGCCGCCTCTCGCCGCCTTGATCCGACATTTCGGCGCAGGAGGCCAGTCCCGTTGGCCGCGACGAAGGCCGGCTTCAGGCCGGGATATCGCGAGATTGCTGGGACAAGTATCATTTTCAGGGCGCGAGCGGGCTTTTCGCGGGCTTCGCGTCGGCCTAGCCTCGGTCGATTGTGATTTGCCCGCGTCGGGCGGCGCGCCTTGAAGAAGGGCAGGCCAGCCGCATGAAGCGCCCGGTGGTCCATGTGGTTGGGGCAGGCGCGGCGGGCCTTTCGGCGGCGCGCGCGCTTCTCGACGCCCGGACCTGCGACGTCGTCCTGCACGAGGCGCAAGCCCATCCGGGCGGCCGCAGGCGTTCGTTCCACGACGCATCGCTGGCGCTCGATTTCGATACGGGCGCCTTTCCGCTCCTCTCCTGCTGGACCTCGACGCTCAAGCTGATCGACGCAGCCGGGGCGCGCGGCGAGTGGCGGGCGGAAGCGAAACCGGGCGTGGCCTTCGCCGATTTCGCCACCGGCGAGCGGTGGCGGCTCACCCCGAACGCCGGCCGCTGGCCGTGGTGGCTCCTCGACGCGCGCCGCCGCGGGCCGAGGCTGAAGCTCGCCGACTACTGGGTCGCGCGTCGCCTCCTCAACGCGCCCCCCGAAGCGACGGTGGCGAGCGTCGCGCCGCAGGCTCTGGCGATGGAGCGGCTGTGGCGGCCCTTGACTCTCGCTGCGCTCAACTGCCCGCCGGAAAGCGCATCGGCCCGCCTGCTCGCCGCTGTCTTCCGCGAGATCGTCCGGGCGGGCGGGCGGGGCCTGAGGGTGATGACCCCGAAGCGCGGGTTTGGCCGCGCTTTTGTCGAACCGGTCGCGCGCTCTCTCACGCGGGACGGGGCGAGCCTGCGCTTCGGGCGGCGGCTCATTGGCGTCAGCCGCGATCGCGGGCGGATCACGAGCCTCGACTTCGAGCACGACCGCATCGATCTCGGTCCGGGCGACGCGGCGATCCTCGCGACGCCGTGGGGGACGACGGCGGCGATCGCGCCGGGCACGCCCGCGCCCGAGGCGCCGAGCGCGGCCTTGACCATCCACTTCCGGGCGCAACCGCCCGCCGTCGCGCCCGCGGTGCTCTGCGCCCTCAACGGCCCGTTCGACTGGATGTTCGCTGCCCCTGAGCGCATTTCCGTCACGCTCAAAGACGCGGGCGCGCGCCTCGACTTCCCGCGCGACCTCCTCGCCGAGGAGTGTTGGCGCGGCGTCGCGGCGTTGACCGCCCTCTCCGACGCCACGCCCGCCTGGCGGATCGCTCCGGCGCGGCGGGCGGCGGCGCTTGCGACGCCCGAGGCGACCGCGCGGCGACCGCTCTGCGGAACCGAATGGCGTAACCTTTTCCTCGCCGGCGGCCATGTCGGCAGGGACCTGCCCGACGGCCTCGAAAATGCGGTCCGCTCCGGCGCGACGGCTGCGGGCGCCTGTCTGGAACAATGCCGATGACCCAAGGTTCTGTCTGCTCGCGTGAGGTGATCCGACAAAAGGTCTAGGCGTATCCAGACAGGGCGACCCCGAAATCCATTGTGCAGTGCAGCATTTCTGGTATAGTCCCGGTTGACGACCGCCCTTGGAGGGGCTGAATGCAGGCCACCTGGAAGACCAAATGGGGAATGCGGCGCGTGCGCCGCGAGAACCCGACCGTCGAAGAAGCGCTGATCGCCGCCGAAAGCCTGGCTGACGACCCGATGATGCGGGCCCAGATCGCCGCGTCGCTGATGGGCGTGCCGGTGGAGGAAGTCGAGGCGCTCGCGGCCAAGCAGGCGGCCCGGAACCGGGGCCGCGCCAGCCTCGTCGCCGGACGCACCCGCGCCGTCGTCGTCGAATACAAGCGCCCGCGATCGATCCGCCCGGCCGTCGCCGTCACGCGCAAGCGCTGATTCCGGCGCCGCGGCAGACAGCGCCGAGCGGCCCGGTCAGTTGACAATTCCGGAAGAGTTGGACTCGGCGTTCGGCTGATCCAGTTTTCCGTGGCCCTAGAGGTTGGCGAGGCTCGCAGCCGAGGGGCGCGTCGTCCGGTACTGGCTGCGCGCGGCGACGTCGGTCGCGATCACGCCGACGGCGATCAGCGTGACCGCGGTCATGTCGTCGAAATTGACGTTGCAGAACGCGAGCGCGACGATCGCGGAGAGGCCGGCGGCCATGAACGGGGCGAGCCGGGGCGGCGCCTTGATGAGATCGTGGAAGGCGAACCATACGCCCGCCGCCGCGATCGCGGCGCCGATCAGGCCAAGTTCGTACCAGACCGTGAAGGCGAAGGCGCGCGGCGTCTGAACGGGAAGAATCATGTCGTGCAGGCCGCGGTAGACGGTCGCGAGGCCGTGGCCGGTGAGCAGCCTCAGCTTGTCGTGGGTGAAGATGTCTGCGGCCACCGACAGCGTCGCATAGGGCGGCGGCAGGGTCGCGAGCTTGACGTTGAACACCCAGGCCGAGACGGTCGGCGCGAGGCCGGGGATGAGCGGCGACAGGATGACGAGCGCCGCCGCGCCCCAGGCGAGTTCGCGTGCGGTGCGCGACAGATCAGAGATCGCGAACGACAGCGCCAGATAGCCGGCGAACAGTGCAATCGTCAGCGGCGCGTAGCCGGCGATATAGGCGAAGGCGAGCGCCAGGATGAGAAGCAGCCGGGCATAGCCGTTGCGGGCGCGCGCGGTTAGGCCGCCGAGCGCCGGAAAGAGCAGCACCGCGAGCGCCACCGCGCCGGCCGCGCCGCCGCCGTCGTCCGGGAAATGGCGGACGACGACGGCGAAGGCCTTCACCGTCATGGCGATCATGCACAGGACGACGCCGATCGGGAACAGGTAGAGGTCGGTGGCGCGGGCGTTTCCGCGCGGCGCCGCGACCGCGAGCAGCGTCGCGCCGACGACGAGGCTGAGCCTGAGGATGTGCTGCAGCGCCGAAATCGGATAGGGCGTCCACATCACCGAAAGAATTGCCCACGCGAGGCCCGCGCAAAGCGCGAGAAACGGCCGCGAGGCGAACACGAACGCGAGGCGCCCGGAAAACCCGGGCTTGGCTTCGAGCGCCGCGGCGGCGAGGATCATCGCAACGCCGATCGGGAACATGATGAAGAGCGCGAAAGGATGCAGGACGACCGCCACCGGCGCGCCGACCGCGAGCGCGGCGTAGCCGACACGCGAAAAGAACCGGGCGGCGTCCGCCGCGTCGTCGCGACCGGCGCGCGCCAGGCGTGTGTCCTCCGCTCTCAGCGCCATGGGTCTCCCTTCCGAGGGAGAAGTATACGCCCGGGACCGGGCGAGGTGTGTGTGAAGGGCGCCACACCTTGAAAGCAATTGACAGGACAGGGCCTTCGAGGACGTTTTCGTGGGCCGGGCGTTGACCCCGCCGCCGCGCCCATGCGACTGGGAAAGCGAGACGGAAAGGGCCCCCGGGGAGCATCGAACGACGTGACGGAGGCTTCCATCGCCGCGCCCGCGCGGCTCAAGGCCGGCCTCCGCCCCAACCGGCTCATTGTCCTGGCCGCGGGCGCTGCCCTCCTCCTGCTCGCGTTGCAGGCGTTCGCCGCCTCGCGGCTCGAACTCACCTTCGACGAGTTCCTATTACGCGCTCTGGTCGCGCGGCCTCGCCTTCGGCTACCTCGACCATCCGCCGATGGTCGCTTTTCTCATCCGCGCCTCGACCGCGCTCTTCGGCGAAACGGACTTCGGCGTGAGAGCGCTGTCGCTCGCGCTCGTCGGCGCGCTGCCCGCGTTGATCGCGCTCATCGCCTGGCGGCTTTTCCGCTCGGCCGAGACCGCGGCGCTCGCGGTCCTGATGTGGATCGCTTCGCCCCTCGTCATCGCCGGCGCGATCTTCGTGACGCCGGATGCGCCGCTCGTCGTCTTCTGGACGCTCGGCTTTGCGGCGCTGGTCGAGCTCTGGCGGACGGGCAAGGCGCGCTGGCTCATCGCGATCGGGTTCGCGCTCGGCTTCATGGCGCTCTCGAAGTTCACCGCGGCCTTCTTCGCCGCGGGGGTCGGCCTTGCCTTTCTGACGACGCCGTCGCTCAGGCGCTGGCTGACGTCTCCCGTGTCGCTGGCCGCGCTTGCGATCGCGGCGGCGATCTTTTCCCCCAACGTCCTCTGGAACTCCGAGCACGGCTGGGCGACGTTCCTGAAACAGGGCGGCCGGGCTACCGCCGCGGGCTTCGCGCCGTCCTATCTCCTCGAATTCCTCGCCGCCCAGATCCTGCTCGTCAATCCGCTGGTGTTCGCGGCGGTCGCGGCGGCGATCGCGGGCGTCGCGTGGCGGCGTCCGGCCGCTCCGGGCTCGCCCGACGAAGCCAGGCTCCTCGTCGTCAGCACGATTGCTCCGGCCGTGGCCTATTTCCTTCTCCACTCCCTGCATGACCGGGTGCAGGGCAACTGGCTCGCGCCGCTCTTCCCGGCGACCGCCGTGCTCGCCGGCGACTGGGTCGCCCGCGCCCGCCGCGCGACGGGTCTTCCGCGCCTGGTCGCGGGCGGCGCGCTCGTCGCCGCGCCGATCGCCGTCGCCGCCATGCTCATCGGCTACGCGCAGGCGACGACCGGCGTCCTCCCCTTGGGCGCAGCCGATCCGACCGCCCGGATCGAGGGCTTCCGCGACCTCGCCCGCACCGTCGACGCACGCGCGAGGGACGAAGGCGCGACCTATCTCCTGACGCACGGCTATGCGCTCGCCTCGCTGATGACGCGATACGGCGATCCGGCGATCCCCGTGGCCCAGCCCGAGCAGCGCATCCGCTGGGCGTTCGCCGACGCGCCGCCCGAGGCGCTGTTTCAGGGGCCGGGCCTCGCCATCGCGGAAGGCGGCAAGCGGTTCGATCTCGTGCTCGGCATGCGTTACCGCGACGTGCGGCCGGCCGGAACGGTCGAGCGCCGCCGCGCCGGCCGCGCAATCGAGACCTACGAACTTTTCCGCGTGGCCGATCCTTACGGGCCCGTGCTCGACCTGCCTTGTCCGAGCGGCGAGGTCGATCTGCAGCGAAACTGCCGGCCGTGACCGAAGGCGCGGCGGATGGGCGCGCGTCGCAGCGCGCCAGGGGAGAGGCGCGAGCGGAATTCGCCAGGGTCGGCCGCCGGACCGAGCCGAGGCGCCTGTTCGAGACCGGAGGCCTGCGCTGGCGCTTTCCTCGCTCGACGAACCCATGCGAAGCGGTGATCGTCAACACCGGCGGCGGCGTCGCCGGCGGCGACTCCTACACGATCGCGCTCGCCCTCGATGCGGGCGCCGCGGTCGAGGCGACCACGCCCGGGGCGGACAAGATCTATCGCAGCGACGGGCCGGCGGCGCGGATCGCAACGACGCTCACGCTGGAAAAGCGCGCGTGCCTCCTCTGGCTGCCGTTGGAGACCATTCTCTTCGACGCCGCCGCGCTCGACCGGACGCTGACGATCGACATGGCGGCCGACGCCGAGTGCGTCGCCGTCGAGACGCTGGTGTTCGGCCGGCTGGCGATGGGGGAGACGCGCGTTCAGGCCCGCCTCCGCGATTCCTGGCGCCTGCGGCGCGACGGGCGGCTCGTCTTCGCCGACGAGACCCGGATCGACGACGGCGGAGCGACGCTCGACCGGCCGGCGAGCGGCGCGGGCGCGCGGGGTCTGACGACGATCCTCGCCGCGGCGCCCGATATCGAAGCCCGCCTGCCCGACGTGCGGGCGGCGCTCGATCCCCACGCGGCCGACGTGGAGGCGGGCGCCAGCGCCTTCGACGGGATCCTCGTCGCCCGCCTCCTGTCGAAGACCCCCAGCCGATTGCGCGAGGCCGCGATCGCGGCCATTGTGGCGATGACGGGACGCGCTCCGCCGCGCCTGTGGCGCTAGGTGCGGATATCCGCCGGGGCAAGGCGGACGCCGAAGGCGAAAGAGGGACGGACCATGATTCTGACGCCGCGGGAAAAGGACAAGCTGCTCGTCGCGATGGCGGCGATGGTGGCGAGGCGCAGGCTCGAGCGCGGCGTCAAGCTGAACCACCCCGAGGCGGTCGCGCTCATCACCGACTTCGTCGTCGAGGGCGCGCGCGACGGCCGCTCCGTCGCCGAACTCATGGAGGCCGGCGCACACGTCGTCTCGGCCGACCAGGTGATGGAGGGGATCGCCGCGATGATTTACGACATCCAGGTCGAGGCGACGTTCCCCGACGGCACGAAGCTCGTCACCGTGCATCATCCGATCCGCGGCGCCGACGACGCCCATCCACCCGGCGAGATTGTGACGGAGGCCGGCGAGATCGTGATGAACGAGGGCCGCGAGACGATCGTGCTCGATGTGTCGAACTCGGGCGACCGGCCGATCCAGGTCGGCTCGCATTACCATTTCTTCGAGACCAACCCGGCGCTGAAGTTCGAGCGCAAGAAGACGCGCGGCTTCCGCCTCGACATTCCGGCGGGCACCGCGGTCCGCTTCGAACCGGGCCAGAGCCGCACCGTCCGCCTCGTGCCGCTCGCGGGCAAACGCGAGGTCCACGGATTCCGCCAGCAGGTGATGGGGAAGGTGTGATGGGTCGCGAAGCTTGCATTACATGTTCGCCTTCCTTACATTCGTCCAGGTAAGGAATCCAGCGGAGCGCTCCTATGGCCACGACCCGTCGGCAGGTCGAACAGGATTTCGGCGAAGCGACCGTCACGAGCAAGGGCCAGATCACGGTGCCGAGCGCGCTTCGGCATGTGCTCGACGTCAAGGCCGGCGACCGGCTTCGCTTCGTGCAGACGTCGGATGGATCGGTGCGGATCGAGGCTCGGAAGCGGCGACGGATCGTCGATTTCGCGCGCGCCAACGCGTTCAGCGTCGGCGAACCGGGGCTGGATATCGACAAGGCGATCGACGAGGCGATCACCGAGGCGATGCTTGAGCGCGACCGACGAAGCCGGGGCACATGATCGGTCTCGACACCAACGTTCTTCTCCGTCTGTTCATCGACGACGATCCGGCGCAATGCGAACGCGCGCGCCGTTTCGTTGACCAAGTTGCGGCCGAGGAGCCGTGTCTCGTCAATCCTGTCGTGCTTGCCGAGTTCGCCTGGACACTCGCGCGACGATACAAGCGCGAGCGGCCGGACGTCGCGCATCTCGTCGAAGGCGTTCTGTCGATGGACGATCTCGAGATCCCCTATCGTCGCGCAGCCCGGAGCGCGCTTGCCGCGTATCGGTCCGGCAAAGCCGACTTCCCCGACTATTTTCTCGCCGAGATCAACACAGAGCTTGGCTGCGCTTCGACGGTGACGTTCGACGGCGAGGCGCTGAAGTTCCCCTCGTTCTCCCCCGTGCCGTGAGTGCTCCCGATGACCTCGTTCTGGAAAGACCTCCCTCCCACCTCCCTCCCCCGCGCCGCCTACGCCGAAATGTTCGGCCCGACCACCGGCGACCGCGTCCGGCTCGCCGACACGGACCTCTTCATCGAGGTCGAGAAGGATTTCACATCTTACGGCGAGGAGGTGAAGTTCGGCGGCGGCAAGGTCATCCGCGACGGCATGGGCCAGGCGCAGACGACGCGCGCGCGGGGCGCGGTCGACACCGTCATCACCAACGCCCTCATCCTCGACCATTGGGGGATCGTGAAGGCCGACGTCGGCATCAAGGACGGGTTCATCCATTCGATCGGCAAGGCCGGCAATCCGGACATCCAGCCGGGCGTGACGATCGTCGTCGGCCCCGGCACGGAAGTGATCGCGGGCGAGGGCAAGATCCTCACCGCCGGCGGCTTCGACACCCACATCCACTACATCTGCCCGCAGCAGATCGAGGAAGCGCTGATGTCGGGCGTGACCTCGATGCTCGGCGGCGGCACGGGGCCGGCGACCGGCACGCTCGCGACCACCTGCACGCCGGGCCCCTGGCACATCGCCCGCATGATCGAGGCGGCCGACGCCTTCCCGATGAACCTCGGCTTCGCCGGCAAGGGCAACGCCTCGAAACCGGCGGCGCTCGTCGAGCAGATCAAGGCGGGCGCCTGCGCCATGAAGCTGCACGAGGACTGGGGCACGACGCCGGCCGCGATCGACTGCTGCCTCTCGGTCGCCGACGATCACGACGTGCAGGTGATGCTTCACGCCGACACCCTGAACGAGTTCGGCTTCGTCGAGGACACGATCAAGGCGTTCAAGGGCCGCACGATCCATGCGTTCCACACCGAAGGCGCCGGCGGCGGCCATGCGCCCGACATCATGAAGGTCGCGGGTCTCGCCAACGTCCTGCCGTCCTCGACCAACCCGACCCGGCCCTACACGAAGAACACGCTCGACGAGCACCTCGACATGCTGATGGTCTGCCATCACCTCGACCAGAACATCCCCGAGGACATCGCCTTCGCCGAGAGCCGCATCCGCAAGGAGACGATCGCGGCGGAGGACATCCTGCACGACATCGGCGCGCTCTCGATGATGTCGAGCGACAGCCAGGCGATGGGGCGCGTTGGCGAGGTCGTCATCCGCACCTGGCAGACGGCCGACAAGATGAAGCGCCAGCGGGGGCCGCTGTCCGGCGATGGGCCGCGCAACGACAACGCGCGCGCCAAACGCTATGTGGCGAAATACACCATCAATCCCGCCATCGCGCATGGCGTCTCGAAGCACATCGGCTCGATCGAGAAGGGCAAGCTCGCCGACCTCGTGCTGTGGACGCCGGCCTTCTTCGGCGTAAAACCCGACTGCGTGATCAAGGGCGGCATGATCGCCGCGGCGCCGATGGGCGACCCCAACGCCTCGATCCCGACGCCGCAGCCGGTCCACTACCGGCCGATGTTCGGGGCTTACGGCCGCGCGCGGACCGCGACCTCGCTGACCTTCGTCTCCGACGCCGCGCTCAAGGGCGGCATCGGCCGCAAGCTCAAGATTGAGAAGCGCCTCGTCGCGGTCGAGAACACGCGCGGGAGCCTTCGCAAGAAAAGCATGATCCACAACGGGGCGACCCCAAAAATCGAGATCGACCCGGAGACCTACGCGGTCAAGGCCGACGGCGAACTGCTGGTGTGCGAGCCGGCGGACAAGCTGCCGATGGCGCAGCGGTATTTTTTGTTCTGAGGGGGGAGGGGTGGGAGACTCCCGAGCGCCTTCCGCGCAGATTTGCGGGTTCGACCTGTGTGCGGCCGTGGGCGCGCCAGAGAACTCCTGGCTGGACGCGGTGCACCAGGAGGTTGGCTGAGCACTCGGAACAGTCATCAACCATTTCCTTATTGTTCAAATAACAGGGAGAGTTTTTGTCGGGAACAGGGAGGGTTTTGGGCGGAACAGGGATAGTTTTTGCGACGAACAGGGCGCATTTTCGACATCCCTCCGGCGCTGTCGCAGACCGCCACGAACGAAGCCCGACTGCGTCATCAAGGGCGGCGTGATCGCGGCCGTGCCAATGGGCGACACCAATGCGTCGATCCCGACGCCAGAGCCGGTCCACTACCGGCCGATGTTCGCGGCTTACGGCCGCGCGCGACCCGGGATTGCGGTGACAGTTTTGGAGTGGCGCCTCCGCAAACCCCTCCCGCACGTCGCCGGCCGACCGCCGCTTTTCTTGTTTCCCAGCCTGCCGAAAGGCAAGGTCGGACCGGGCGCCCGCCCGTGAACCGGAACGACGGGCGACGAGGCTTTCATCCGCCCAAGACTTCGAGGCCCGCCATGGCGATCTCGCACTACTTCTCGAAAACCTACGCGGCGGCGCGGACAAAATTCCTCGATGCGGCCCGCGCCGGCGGGGCGGTCCTCGAATCCCACGTCAACCCTGCCGCCTGCGGAGCGGAGGGCGAGGAATTGGCGATCGACGTCGCCCGGTTCGGGGACATAGGCGGGGAGAACCTGTTCGTCGTCATCTCCGGCACGCACGGCAACGAGGGGATTTGCGGCTCCGGCTGCCAGACCGGGCTCGTCGGGGAGGGTATCGTCGCCGCGCGGCCGCCCTCGGTCGCGGCGCTCTTCGTCCACGCGGTCAATCCGTACGGCTTCTCCCATGTCCGGCGGGTGACCGAAGAGAACGTCGACCTCAACCGCAACTTCCGGGACTTCGGCAAGCCCCTGCCCGAAAACCCGCGCTACGCCGAAATCCACGATTTCCTGGTTCCCGCCGACTGGGACGGCCCGGCCCGCGCCCGGGCGGAGGAAGCGCTCGCCGCCTGGCGCGCGGCCAACGGCGGCATGAAGGCTTATCAGGCCGCCGTCGCCGGCGGGCAGTATGCCTTTCCGGACGGCCTCTTCTTCGGCGGGCATGGCCCAACCTGGTCGAACGCGACGTTTCGCGCCATCCTCGCGCGCCATGGACAGGCGGCGAAGCGGGTCGCCGTCATCGACGTCCATACCGGCCTCGGGCCAAGGGGTTACGGCGAGCCGATCTCAGTCATTGCCCCCGATGCGCCAGCCTTTCAGCGGGCGCGGACCTGGTGGGGCGACGAGGTCAAGTCGACCGTGGACGGCACGTCGAAGTCGCCGCCCGTCGCCGGCCCGCTCATCGGCAGCCTCGGGAAGACCCTGCCTTCCGCCGAGATCACCGCGATCGGCCTCGAATACGGCACGGTCGAACTCGACGAGGTGCTGGAGGCGATCCGCGGCGACAACTGGCTCCATGCGCGCGGCCTCGCCTCGGGCCTGAGCATGCAATCGCCGCTCGCCCGCGCCATCAAGGCGAGAGTCCGCGACGCGCTGACCATCGACGCCGATGACTGGAGGGAGCAGGTTTTCGCCCGCGCCGCCGACTTCACGCTCAAGGCCTACCGGGGGCTTGCCGGCTGAAGCCCGCGCGTCCTCTCCGGTCTGTCCGACGGCTGAGCGAGGCCGCTTGGGCGACGCGACGAGACGCAAGGGTTGGCGTAGGCTCGGCGCTTCAACCGCGACGGAACCGCCCCCATGTCATCACGACCGAAAGCCGCGCCCCACATCCACATCTCCGAGCCGCATGTGCGCGTCACGGAGTGGAGGTTCGCGCCCGGAGCCGAGACGGGATGGCACGCCCACGAGGCGGACTACGTCGTCGTGCCGCTCGCGGACGGCGAGCTTCTGCTGGAGGAGCCCGGCGGCGGGTCGCGGATCGCCAAGCTCACCCGGCACGTTCCTTACGCGCGCCGGGCCGGCGTCGAGCACAATGTGGTCAACGCCAACGCTTACGACTTCGCCTTCATCGAGATCGAGCACCTGAAGCCCTGAGCGGCGCAGGGCGGACAAGGCGCCGACGGGATCGCCAGGATGGACCATCCCTTCTTCACCATCGGACACTCGACTCGCTCGATCGAGGAGTTCGCCGCGCTGCTCGAAGCCGCGGACGTAAAACTCGTCGTTGACGTCCGGAGCGTGCCGCGCTCGCGAACGAACCCGCAATTCAACCGCGACGTCCTTCCGGCCTCGCTCGCCGCGCGCGGCGTCGCCTATCGGCATATGCCTACTCTCGGTGGCTTAAGGGGCGTCCAGCGCGGCGTGTCGTCCGAGGTCAACGCCTTCTGGGACAACGCCAGCTTCCACAATTACGCCGACTACGCCATGGGCGGGGAGTTCCGCTCGGGGTTCGAGGAAATGCGTGGGCTCGGGCGCGCCGCGCCCGCCGCTCTGATGTGCGCCGAAGCCGTATGGTGGCGATGCCATCGGCGGATCATCGCGGACTATCTCCTCGCGGTCGGCGAGGAGGTCCTGCACATTCTCGGCCCCGGTCCCATCGAGCCGGCGCGGATGACGCCGGCCGCGAGGCTGCGAGACGATGGGGCGCTGACCTATCCAAGGAGCGCCTCCGTCTCGCCCGAGGCTCAGCGATGACGCGCGCCGAGCAACCGTTGCGTCCGCTCGTCGGCGCTTTGCGGCGGCTTCTCGAATCCGCCGGCCCGGAGGCGGCGCCGTTCCTCAGCGACTGGCCGGAGACGCTGATCGCCCGGCCGGTCGCTCCGCGCACGTTGCCGGTGGTCGCCGCCCTGCCTGACCTCGCGCGCTTTGCGGCGCCGGAGACGCGGGCCTTGACCGAGTTCTGTTACAGGCCTGGCGCAAGCGTTTGACTGGCGGCAGACCTATGACGCCGACGACTTCGGCCCGCGCTTTCTCGACGCTTACGGCTATTGCGAATGGATCGGCGAACGGGGCGCGTTCGAGAGCGAAGAAATCGCCTGCGGCGTTCTCCTCCTCGGCCCTGACACGGACTATCCCGCCCATTCGCACGAGGCCGAGGAGATCTACCTGCCGCTTGCCGGCCGCGCCTCATGGCGCAAGGGGACGTCCGACTGGACGCTCCGCCCGCCGGGCTCGCTCATCCATCATCCGTCGTGGACGTCGCACGCCATGCGGACGGGCGACGAACCTCTGCTCGCGGCCTATGTCTGGCGCGGCGGCCCTTTAAGCGCGAAATCGCGGATCGACGGCTGAGGCGGCCCGAGCGCTACCGCCGGGACAAGGGCGCGATGAAAGCGAGCGCGTCGGGGATTGCGCCGAGAAGCCGCGCCGAGACCTTGTCCCGTATAACGTTATGCGTTATGAATCGCCATGATCCAAGGCTTCGCCGACCGCGAGACGGCGCTGATCTGGTCGGGCCAGAGGAGCCGGAGGCTGCCAGGCGACATTCAGGCCATCGCGCTCAGAAAGCTGCAACTCCTAAACCAGGCGCGCCGCCTGGACGATCTTCGCGCGCCGCCGGGCAACAGACTCGAGGCGTTGAAGAGTGAACGGGCAGGACAATATTCGATCCGCATCAATGACCAATGGCGCATTTGCTTCACCTGGCGCGAAGGAGGACCGGCGGATGTCGAAATCGTCGACTATCATTGAGACGGACTGGCTTCCCAATCCGACGCCGGGCGAGATTCTGCTTGAGGAGTTCCTGCGGCCGCTCGGTCTGAGCCAGACGGGGCTCGCGCACGCCTTGCGCGTGCCGCCTCGGAGGATCAACGAGATCGTCCACGGCAAGCGGTCGGTCACCGCCGACACCGACCTGCGCTTAACGCGCTATTTTGGCCTCACCGCCGGATTCTTTCTTGGCTTGCAGGCCGACCATGACCTGATGGAGCGGCGCCGCGAACTGGGGCCGGCGCTCGACCTCATCGCCCCGCGCGCCGCGTGACCTTCCCCGTCCGCGCCCGCGCGCGATGAGCGCGCCCTCACCCCGACGCGGGGTTGTCCTGCAGAAGCGACCGGCGGCGCAGGGCGCGCGCCATGTCCTCGGTCATCCACTCCCGCCGACGGACGCGTTTCCAGACGACCGCGAGGGCAATGTGATGTTTCGGTTTCCGGACCGGCGTCGTCCCGTGGCCGCTGTGTGCGCCGGGCATTCGCGGCGGCGCGTGGACGGTCCGATGACCCGCTCGAACATGCATGACAGGCCTCCTCTCCCCGTCGGGCCTGCTCGATATTTTCCTCCGCTCCCGGCGTGCGCCCCCTGCGCGCCTGGCCCGACGCGAAAACGCCTAGACCGATTCGGGAGAATTGCATTGATCCACGTCAGCCGGCGCCATCCGGCAGCCATGATTGTTCGGCTTGGCTGCGATGCATTTCCGCCGCCGCGCGCTTGAAGGTCTGGGTCGGGCGCGGCGGCGAGAAAGCGGAGCGTCGATGACGCCCCCGATACGCCCCGCCGCCACGCACGAGCCTTTAAAGCCCGTCGCCCTCGTGGGCGATTTTGGCGGTCGCCACGTCGTCGAGCAACGTCAGCAGAGCCTTCGGCGCCTCCATCGGCGTGCAGGCCCGGTCGCCATCGAGAAAGAAAACCAGCCCGTTCTCGTGGCCGTCGATCTTGGCGAGCACCGCCTTGTCGCCCAGGGGGAGGCCGGGCGGGGTCGACGGGTTCATGGCGTAGATTCCGCGCAGGAACTCCCACTGATCCGGCGTCAGCACGATCCACTGACCCTTTTCCGCCTCGACCGCATTTTTGGGCACCGAGACGTCGACACAGCGGGTTGCGTCGCTTGCGAACGCGCACATCGGCAGGACCGTCAGCGCCGCAGCCACCGCGAGCGAGCCTTTGCTCAGCATGAGGACCTCCTTCGATGGGACGCCCGCTTGTTGCTTCCTCCGTAAACCCTATCGTTAGCGTCGACCAACTCCGGGATGTCGTCGGCTCGCGCCCAGTATCACCCGGTTTTTCAAGAACCGTGCCAACTTTTGACACAGCGTCCTTACGAGGCGCTTAAGCCGGCCGGCGTGACGGGGACAGCCCGGTGGAGAATAAAGAGGCGTCGGCGCACCGAAACCGGGCGCCGAACGCCAAACAACCGCCTCGACCGCGGTTTGTTCCGCGGGGTTCGACCGGCTCGAGCCGGCCTTGTCCCGCCAACCGCTCACGGGCCGACGAGAAGGATGTTCGTCTCGGGCGCGTCTGCTGGACCAAACATGCTGACCGTCGCGAGAAGCGCGACGATCAACGCAAGGGCGGCGAACGCCGCCGCCGGCCACAGGAACGCGGTTGCCCGCGGCGCTGCGGGATGGGCTTCACGGGTGAGCGTCTGCATGGCTCGCCTCCCGGCTTTGTGGGCGCCGCCCGGTCAGGCGGCGCGGCCGATGAGGCGACAAGAGCACGGATCGTCGGGACGCGACGTGATCGCCCTCACGCCGCGGATTGGCCGAGCGTCAAGAACCGATCGCGTGGGCCAGCGCATCGGCGGCGCCCGCGTCGCAAATCGCGACAGGCGTCCCAAAATGGCGCATTAACCAACCGGCGAAGCCGGCGGCCGTTCAGGCGAGGTTCTCCACCAGATTGACGATCGCCTTGCGGATGCGCGGATTCCTCACCGCGACGAAAGCGCGAATGAGGCGAACCCCCTCCTCGGCAGACGCCGGCGGAACCGGAGGCGGCCCGCCGCCGGTCGCCGCCTTGGCCCTAACCGCCTTCTCCAGGAGATCCCTTTTGACCATCACCACCCTACCCCCAACCCACGCGTGAACCGCCGCCGAAGCGATTCCAAAAACGAGACGCCAGGCAATCGACCAACCCCGAGGTCGCAAACGACGGGCCAGACTTGGAATCTGGCGCATGTCGGACCGGGCTCTCTAGCGAGCGTTTCCCGAACCGCGCATGAATGGATTGTGGCGGCGTCGGTCACACTCATGAACCATGATGCGACACCGCGCGCAATTGACGGGCGGGAACGATCGGCCTTGCTTCAGCGACGGCGGCGCGACGAACGTGACCGGGAGCGGCCGATGGGCGACGGCAAGCACGAAATCCGGATCAAGGGGTTCTCCGAGGCGCAGATGGAGCGGCTGAGGCGCTTTACGCGGGCGCTCAACGTCGAGCTTCATTTTCTCGGGGGCGAAAAGCTCGACGTGCTCGAGGCCCATGCGGAATACCAGGGCCTGATCGACGACCACGAGGGAACCTGGGCCGCGCTCGTCCGCCGGCTTGCGGCGGAGCGAACGCGGGCGCCTCTCGCCGCCGACGATGGCGGCTTCGACGAGGACGCCGAACCCTTCGCGGACGACGAGAGCGAACCGGCCGGCGACGAAATCTAGGGCGCCCGGGAGTCGGCGGGGCGCCTGCGCGCCGCGATCCTTGCGCGCCTGCCGGCGTCCATGAGACGCTCAGCCGGTGAAGGACAAAGCGCGCCCGCAACCCCTCGTCGCCTCCCTCAAGGCGAGGGCGCTGAAGCTCGGCTTCGACGCCTGCCGCGTCACCTCGGCGGACCCTCCCGAGAACGGCCGCGAACGGCTCGCCGGCTGGCTTGGCGAGGGCGCGCACGGCGACATGGCGTGGATGGCGGGCACAGAGGCCCGTCGCGCCGATCCTCGCGCTCTCATGCCCGAAGCGAAAAGCCTCGTCATGGTCGGCCTCAACTACGGGCCGGCGGTCGACCCGCTCGATGCCCTCGCCAGAAAGGACCGGGGCGCGGTTTCGGTCTACGCCCGGGGCCGCGATTACCACGACGTGATGAAAGGCAAACTCAAGACGCTCGCGGCCCATCTCGTCGCCGCGGCCCGGCCGGCGCCGGCCGACGTCAAGGTCTTCGTCGACACCGCGCCCCTGATGGAAAAGCCGCTCGCCGCCCGCGCCGGCGTGGGCTGGCCCGGCAAGCACACGAACCTCGTGTCGCGGGAATTCGGCTCCTGGCTTTTTCTCGGCGCGATCCTCACCGATCTCGAGCTGCCGACGGACGATGCGGAAACCGATCATTGCGGAACCTGCCGGGCTTGCCTGGACGCCTGCCCGACGGGCGCTTTCCCGGGGCCATACCGTCTCGACGCGCGCCGCTGCGTCTCCTACCTCACGATCGAGTTGAAAGGGCCGGTCCCGGCCGAGTTCAGGCCCGCGATCGGCAACCGGATCTTCGGCTGCGACGACTGCCTCGCCGTCTGTCCGTGGAACAAGTTCGCTCTCGCCGGACGCGAGGCGAAGCTTGCGGCGCGGGACGATCTCGCCGCGCCGCCGCTCGCCGAACTCGCAAGCCTCGATGACGCTGCGTTCCGCGCCCGCTTCGCCGGCACGCCGATCAAGCGGATCGGGCGGGCGCGGTTCTTGCGCAACGTCATGATCGCGATCGGCAACTCGGGCGAGCCCGCGCTCGCGGCCGTCGCCGGCGCGCGGCTTGACGACGACGCGCCGCTCGTGCGCGGCGCCGCCGTCTGGGCGCTCGGGCGTCTCCTGCCGGGGACAGATTTTCTGACGCTCGCCCGCGCGCGGGCGGGGGGCGAAAGCGACCCGACAGTCGCGCTCGAATGGCGCGCGGCCGTCAAGGCGGCCGAACCCCCGACCTCCGGCCCTTTTTAGGGCGCGCGGGTCCGTAGGGCGCGCGGCGAAAAAGTGGATGCCCGCTTTTCGCGAAAAGCGCGTGGAAACAAGGAGGCTAGAGCGTTGGGCGATTCGACCAAATCGCCGGACGCTCTAGTGCTGGGCGGTCGCCTCGACCGTTTGCCTCAGCCTCTCGATTTCGTCCTTGAGATGAAGTTTCTTCACTTTAAGTTCGTGGATCTTGATGTCGTCACCCGCCGGATGACTTTCTTCGTCACTAATCGCTTCCTCAATCGCTTGATGACGGCGCACCAGCTCATTGAGATGCGAGTCCATCGACATGGGAAAAGCTCCGTCCAGACCGAAACGACGAAAGTGTGACACAACGACCGCCCCGCGCAAGCGACAAAATGGCGCATGAAGCCAGAAATGCACCCCCGCCAGGCCGACCCCGCGCGCGCCCAGACCTTGCCTCATGAGACCGTCGCGCCCATAGTCGAAACCGACGCGGGAGCGGCGTTTTCAGGCGCCGCAACGGCCGCCGCGTGGCAGGCATGCGATGGACAAAGATCTGACGGATGAGGAGCGCGCCGCGCTTGTCGCCCAGATCGAGCGGTTGCGCGAGGAGCATCGCGATCTCGACGCGGCGATCGAGGCGCTGAACTCGGCCGGCGGGGCGGCGGACAGGCTTCAGCTTCAACGCCTGAAGAAGAGAAAGCTCCAGCTTCGCGACCGGGTCGTCCTGCTGGAAGATCAGTTGACCCCCGACATCATCGCTTGAGAGCGCGCGGCGAAAGGGCGGATGCCGGTTTCTCGCGAAAAGCGCGCGGAAAATATGGAGGCTCGAGCCGCAGGCGGCGCGAAAAAAAGGCCCCGGAAGCCCGGGGCCTTTGGGAGTTTCGCGAGGGGAGGACTCGCTTAAGGCGCGGCCGGGCCGGTCAAGCTCCGACGATCGAAATGTCCGGACGCCGGGAGCGATATCCGGCGAAGAGAAGCGCGGCGAAGCCGAAGGCCATCATCGACCAGGTCGACGCCTCCGGGACGGCCGAGGTCAGCTGGCCGGAGAAGTTGACCACGCCGTTGGCGCCGGGATTGCTGGACGTGAGAAAAACCTCCAGCTCATAATCGCCTGGCGGATCGACGGTGCTGGAGCTCCAGACATAGAGCCCGAGAACATTGAGGATGTTCTGCGAAGAGAAGCTCGACGTGCCCGCAACCGGATTGCCGTTGTACAAGAGCTCGATGCCATTGGTCGGATAGGAGCCGCCGGTCGGGATGTTCAACCCGGGCGGGCCAATGGCGCTGAGCGCGATCGTGATCGGCGAGGCTTCGTTCAAGGTGAACAGATAGTTCTGTTGCACCACGGACGTCCCTGCCATCGTGACGGAGCCGCCGAGGGCGGTGTAGCCTTGGGCTATTACCCCGAGGTTGATTGTGCTCGCCGTAGCGGAAGTCGACGCCGCAATCGCGAGCGCCGTAGCGAGCGCCCAGAGGCGCAAGGTTCCAACGCGCATTTTGTCCCCGCCTTCCGCAGATTCACAGTTGTACTGAAGCTACGACGCGTTGGACCGAATCAGTTGTGTCCCACGCGACCACATTCGGAATCTGGCTGTCAACATGTGAAGTGATTTGGTTAACAGGAAGTTAACCATCTGAACCTTCGCGGCGTCTTTGTTTGCCCCGTGTTGCCGAAGAGCAACGCCCCTCGGGCTCGAGATGCGATTACTCTTCGGAAGAGCCCCCGCCGGAGCGAACCTCATGATCCTCAAGACCATCGACGCCGGCGTTCTCAGCGTCGGTTACGCAGAGCACGGGCCAGCCGACGGCTGGCCTTGCTTGCTCGGCCACGGCTTCCCCTACGACGCTCACGCCTACGACAAGGTCGCGCCGATCCTGGCGGCCGAGGGCGCGCGCGTGATCGTCCCCTGGCTTCGCGGCTACGGGAGGACGCGGTTCCTTTCGCCCGAGACGCCGCGCTCGGGCGAGCAGGCCGCGCTCGGCGCCGATCTCCTCGCGCTCATGGACGCGCTCGAGGTCGATCGCGCGGTTCTCGGCGGCTACGACTGGGGCGGGCGGGCGGCCTGCATCGTCGCCGCGCTATGGCCAGAACGCGCCGCGGCCCTCGTCTCGGGCAATTCCTACAACATCCAGTTGATCGCGCGCGCCGTGGAGCCGCTGCCGCCCGCCGAGGAGGCCGCGCTCTGGTATCAGTACTATTTCCACAGCGAGCGTGGCCGGATCGGCCTCGCCAAAGACCGGCGCGGGATCGCGCGCCTTCTGTGGCGGATGTGGTCGCCGACCTGGGCCGTCGACGACGCGGCGTTCGAGCGCACGGCCGAGGCCTTCTACGCGCCCGACTTCGTCGACGTCGTGATCCACTCCTACCGACATCGTTTCGGGCTCGCCGCGGGCGACCCGGCCTACGCCGACATCGAGCGGCGCCTCGCCGTGCAGCCGCCGATCCGCGTCCCCGCTGTCACCATCGACGGCGACCGGGACGGGGTGAATTCCGGCACTTCCCATCACGCGCGAAAGTTCCTGGGCGCGCACGAGCATCGCGTGTTCGAAGGCGCCGGCCATAACCTGCCGCAGGAGAGGCCGGAGGCCTTCGCGCAAGCGATCCTCGACGCGCGGGCGATGGCGCTCGCCGGCGGCGCGGCGCCGCTCGTCATCCGCGACGCGCGCCCGTCCGAGTTCGAGGCGATCGGGCGGATGATGGTCGCCGTCTATTCGGGCCTCGAAGGCTTTCCGGGTCCGGAGACGCAGCCCGCCTATTATGAGGGGCTGGCCAACATCGGCGCGCAGGCCGAGAAGCCCGGCGCGCGTCTCCTGGTCGCCCTCGAAAGAGAACGCATCGCCGGCGCGGTCGTCTTCTTCGCGGACATGGCTCGGTACGGGTCGGGCGGCACGGCGACCCAGGAGCGCGACACGGCGGGCTTTCGCCTCCTCGCCTCAGACCCGCACGCAAGAGGTCGCGGCGTCGCGCAGGCGCTCGTCGAACATTGCATCGAAGCGGCGAGGGCCGCCGGCCGCGCGCGCCTCGTCATCCACTCGACCGATTCCATGAAGGCGGCGCGCGCGATCTACCTCGCGCGCGGATTCGAACGCGCGCCGGACCTCGATTTCGTGCAAGGGGCGATGCCGGTCTACGGTTTTCGACTCGCGTTGTAGGGCCCGGTCGGCGACCGGGCCGACGACAAGCTCACGCCGCGAACAGCCCGTAGTCGCCGACAATGGCGACGTCGCTCACGACCGGCGGCTCTTCGCACCGCTCGGGGGCGCCGCGCGTGAAGGCCTGGAAGGCCGGCAAGGCCGCGAGCGGATTGTCGGGGCCGTCCATCGCCGCGACATGGGTGAACGACAGCCCGTCGGAGGCCCTCGTCACGCCGTAACGCAGGCCCGCGGGTTTCTTCTCAGCGAGTTCGTCGAAGACCGCGCCGATCAGCCGAAGATGCTCCTCGAGCCGGTCGGCCTTGAGCTTGTACCTGACCATGACTGTCCGCAAAGCCGTCCTCCCTTTCCCCCTCTCCCCGTGAACGGGGAGAGGGTCGGGGTGAGGGGCGAGGGGATTGGCCTCTCACCCGGCCCCTCATCCTAACCTTCTCCCCGTGAACGGGGAGAAGGGACTCCGCCGGCCGCGGTCGCCGACCTGATCGCCGACCGCGCCCTCCAGGCGCCGTCAGGCCGCCATCGCCCCCGGACCGGGGATCGCGCCGGGCGGGCATTTGCCGAGGATGATCATGCCGAGCACTTCGTCCTTGGTCATGTCGCTGACCTTGCCCGAGCCGACGATCTGTCCGTTCTTCATCACCGTCACCCGGTCGGCGAGGTCGAAGACGTCGTGGATGTCGTGGCTGATGAGGAAGATGCCGATGCCTTCGGACTTGAGCTGCTTCACCAGTTCGCCGACCTGCGCCGTCTCGGCCGGCCCGAGCGCCGCCGTCGGCTCGTCCATGATCAGGATGCGGGCGTTGAAGTGGATGGCGCGGGCGATCGCGACCGACTGGCGTTGGCCGCCCGAGAGAGCGACGACCGGCTCCTTGAAGCGGCGGAAGTTGGGGTTGAGGCGCCCCATCACCTTGCGGGCCTCAGCCTCCATCGAGGCGTCGTCGAGCGTGCCCCAGCGGGTGCGCAGCTCCCGCCCGAGATAGAGGTTCGAGGCGGCGTCGACATTGTCGGCGAGCGCCAGCGCCTGATAGACCGTCTCGATGCCGTAGCGCTTGGCGTCGCGTGGATTGGCGATATGCGCTTCCTCGCCGGCGACGAAGATCTGCCCGCTGTCGCGCTTGTAGGCGCCCGAGAGGATCTTGATGAGGCACGACTTGCCCGCGCCGTTGTGGCCGAGAAGGCCGACCACCTCGCCCGGATAGAGGTCGATATAGGCGTGATCGACGGCTTTCACGCCGCCGAAGGCGAGCGAGATGTCCTTCATCTCGATGAGGGGCGTCTGAACTGGAGCGTCCATCGGCTCAGCCCTTCGCGGTTCTGCGGCGGTAGAAGGTGTCGATGCCGACCGCGCCGACGAGCACGACGCCGACGACCATCTGCTGGAAGGCGGAATCGAAGCCGAGCAGCACCATGCCCGATTGCAGCGACTGGATGACCAGCGCGCCGATGATCGCGCCATAGATCGTGCCGACGCCGCCGGCGAGCGACGTGCCGCCGATCACTGCGGCGGCGATGGTGTAGAGTTCGTCGAGTTGGCCGAGCACATTGGTCGCCGAATTGAGCCGCGCCGAATTGATGCAGGCTGCGACCGCGGCGAGCATGCCCATGAGCGCGAACACCATGACGGTGATCCGCTTGGTGTTGATGCCCGCGAGTTCCGCCGCCTCCGGATTGCCGCCGATCGCGTAGACATAGCGGCCGAACCGGGTGCGCCGGGCGAGAAACGTCATCAGGAAGCCGATGACGAGCGCGATGAGGACGGGGATGGCCCAGCCCGTCGAGATGAAAAAGCCGCCCTCGGGGACCGGGATGTGATTGGCTTCCGCCCAGGCGGCCGCGACCCGCTCAGGCCAGGGGTAGGCGTTGACGACCAGCGTCGCGCCGATCACCAGCAGGCAGCCGACCGCCCCGATCAGGCCCTCGGCCCACATCGGCCGCTGCGGGAAGCGGAAGCGCGCCCGCCGCTGCCGGCCGGCGTACAGGCTGAGGACGATCCCCGCGCAGGCGACGAGCGCGACAATCCAGCTCCAGAAGGCGCCGATCGAGCCGTGCGCGCCGCCGCCCATCAGCGCGAAGCGCTCGTCGAGCGGCGCGATCGTCTGGCCTGTGGTGACGAGCCACGCCGCGCCGCGCCAGAACAATTGCCCGCCGAGCGTCACGATGAAGGCGGGGATGCCGATATAGGCGACCAGAGACCCGTGCAGCGCGCCGATCGCCGCGCCGATGACCAGCGCGAGAACCACCGCGAGGATCCAGATCATCGGGTTGTCGAAGCCGAGATAGGCCGGGAAGACGCGCACCTGCGCGACGCCGATGATGGTCGAGACGAAGCCGATGATCGATCCGATGGAAAGATCGATGTGGCGCATGACGATGACGAGCACCATGCCGGTGCCCATGATGGCGATCGACGAGGTCTGGACGCTGAGGTTCCAGAGGTTGCGCGGCGTGAGGAAGATGCCTTCGCCCGTCTGGATCCAGGTGTAGAAGTTGAACCCGAACCAGATCAGCGCCAGCGCAAAGATCATGCCGAGCATGCGGGTGTCGACCTCGGTCGCTCGCAGGATACGGCGAAGGGCTGGTTCTTCGGGGGCGGCGCTGGTCGCGCCGGGCGCTGCGGAGGTCATGGGCTCTCCCTCGTCATGCGCATCAAGCTCGACGCGCGGGCTCGTGGCGCAAGCGTCTTGTTCTTCAAGCGAGGCCGCGCCGCTTTCGACGGCGGCGCGGCCATGTTTCTTTCAGCCGACAGCGTCGGCCGTCAGCCTCAGTTGCAGAACTTGACCGTTCCCGGCTTCACGCCGTTGCAGACTTCGGCCTTGCTGATCCAGCCCTTGTCGACGATCACGTCGAGGTTGTCCTTCGTCACCGCGAGCGGGGTGAGCAGGATGCCGTCGACCTTCTGCTTCTTCGGGCCGCCGGAGAACGGCATGACGCCCGAGATGTCGGCGTTCTTCTTGCCCGCGCCGAGCTTCACGGCGGCGTCGCCGGCGACCTTGCCGAGATCGCGCGCATCCTTCCAGATCGACACCGTCTGGGTGCCGAGCGCGACGCGGTTGATCGCCGCATGATCGCCGTCCTGGCCGGAGACCGGAACGGAGCCGGCCATGCCCTGCGCCGCGAGCGCCGCGACAACGCCGCCCGCCATGCCGTCGTTCTCGGCGACGACCGCGTCCACCTTGTTGTTGTTCTTGGTGAGGATCTGCTCCATGTTCTTCTGGGCGTTGTCGGGCTTCCAGCCGTCGGTGTAGCTCTCGCCGACGTTCTTGATCTTGCCCGCTTCCATGGCCGGTCCAAGCACTTCCTTGATGCCGGAGAACAGGAAGTCGGCGTTCGGGTCGCCCTTGTCGCCCTTGATGAAGGCATAGTTGCCGGCGGGCTTGGCCGCCTCGATCGCCTTGGCCATCATGCGGCCGACGCCGACGTTGTCGAAGGTGATGTAGAGCACGTTCGGGCTCTCGATCAGGCGGTCGTAGGCGATGACCGGAATGCCTTCGTCGGTCGCCTTCTTGACCGCCGGCAGGATCGCCTCGTTGTCCATCGCAAGCACGATGAGCACGTTCGCGCCCTTGGAGATCAGGCTCTCGACGTCGGTGAGCTGCTTCGAGGGCGACCCTTGGGCGTCGGCCGAGATGTACTTCGCGCCGCCGGCGTCGAGCGCCTTCTTGATCGCCGCTTCGTCGGTCTTCCAGCGCTCTTCCTGGAAGTTCGACCACGAGACGCCGACCGTCAGGTCCTTCGCCATTGCGGCGAGGGAGAACGTGCTCGCTGATGCGAGCATGGCCGCCCCGACCGCCAGTTTGGTGATGAGTTTCATTACTTCCTCCGCTAGTGGCCCCCCTCCAGAACCTCGATCAGGTTCCTTCCGGGGACCGGTTAAAAGCTCTTGGATCGCAGTCTTACCGGGCGATCGGGCGGGCTTTTCACACTAGACCGCCGGCAAGCGCAAGCGCAATCGCCGCGAGGCACGAACGCATGGTGGATACGCGCGCTCACGGCAGGTTGTCCCGCATCACGATTTCGACGCGAATCTTCTCCTGTTCGGCGACGATCGGTTCGCCCCGCGCGAGCGACAGGAGGACGCGCAAAGCCGAGCGCGCCTCGTGTCCCGGATCCTGGACGATGACGGCGTCGAGGCCGCCGCGCAGAAGCCCGCGCCGCGTGACCGGGGTGAGGTCATGGGCGACGAAGACGACCTCGCCCTCGCGGCCCGAGTTCGGCGAGCGCCCTGACGACGCCGGGCGTGCCCGCGCCGACGTTGTAGAGCCCGACGAGGTCGGGGCGCTCGGCCAGAAGCCTGGCGGTGATCGCCTCGTTGGCGTCGTCCCGATCGCCGCCCTCGAGCGGGATCAGCGCCGTCAGGTCAGGATATTCGAGGCTCATCACCTGATTGAAGCCGAACACCCGCTCGGCGTGGTCGCGCAGCGACTGTGATCCGGCCACGATGCCGACCGTCCCGTTGCGCCCGCAGGCGAAGCGGCCGATCAGCGAGGCCGCGGTGCGGCCGGCGGCCACATTGTCGACGCCGACATAATGGTGGCGGCTCGACCCCGGCACGTCGGAAACGAGGGTCACGACATGGGCGCCGCTCGCGACAAGATCGTCGATGGCCGCGCGCACGCTCTGATGATCGAGCGCCACCACCGCGACGCCGTCGTAGCGCCCAACCATCGATTCGAGCGTCCGCGCGAGGACGGCGGGGTTGAAGACATCGGTCGTGATGGTTTCGGCGCTCGCCCGCCTCGCGTTCAGCCAGGCGCGCATCTCGCCGACCGCCGCCACGATCGCCTGCATGAAGACGTTGCCGCCCTCGGGCATGACGAAGGCGAAGCGGCTCGCGCGTCTGCGCGCAAGATCGGCCGCCGCCGGGGACGGTCGGAACCCATGACGGTCGATCGTCTCCCGGACCCGTCTTGCGGTATCCTCGCGGACGCCGGCGCGACCGTGCAGCACGCGGTCGAGGGTCGCCACGCTCACTCCTGCCTCCCGAGCAATGTCCTTCAACGTGAGGTGGCTTGTCGCCATGATCTGCTCATTGGCGAACACCATTAGCAATCAGGGCTGAGGTACGCAACTCAGAATTTGAGGTTTCGGCCTCTTGCCGCTTGCGGAAAACGCGCTGGACGTGCCAAGAGCAGCGTCAACGATCCGCCGCGTCCAAGAAGCGAGACGAAGGGATATGAAGCGAATCCTGGGAGTTCTGGCCGCCGGCGCCGCGGCCGTCTGCTTCACCCTGTCGGGCGTGGCGTTCGGCGGAAGTTGGGACGAGCGGGTCTTCGAGCCCGGGTCGCACGTCGATTTCGACAGCGTCGCCGCCGCCGGCCCCTCCGCCCTCCCGGCCCTCGTCGAGCGAGGCAAGACGCTGTTCAAGGCGAAATTCACCACTGTCGACGGGGCGGGGCGGCCGAAGGCGACGCAGGCGATCATCCCGACAAAACGCAAGAGCGGCGTCAATCCGCCGTTCACCCGCACGAGCGGTCCGGATTCCAACTCCTGCTTCGGCTGTCACAACGATCCGGTGGTCGGGGGCTCGGGCGACGACGTCGCCAACGTGTTCGTGTCCGAGGGTTTCGAGAGCGCCCAGTTCGACAACGTCGACCCCTCGTTCTCGAGCGAGCGCCACACGACCTCGCTCATGGGTTCCGGGCTCGTCGAGCTTCTTGCGCGCGAGATGACCGCCGACTTGCAGGGCATCCGCACGCAGGCGACGAAGGAAGCCTGCCAGTCGGGCAAGGACGTGCGCGCCGACCTCGTCAGCAAGGGCGTGCAGTTCGGCTGGATCGTCGCCCACGCGGACGGAATCGTTGACCTTGATTCGGTCGACGGCGTCGATGCGGACCTGACCGTCCGCCCGTTCAGCCGCAAGGGCGTCTTCACCTCGCTGAGGCAATTCACCATCAACGCGCTCAACATCCATCACGGCATGGAGGCGTCCGAGCGCTTCGGCGTCCGATGGACGGGAACACACGATTTCGCCGAGAGCGGCGTGCCCGAACTCGACCACCCCCGGCGACGTCTCGGCCCTCGTCGCCTTCCAGGCGACGCTGCCGCCGCCGACCGTCAAGACGGACCTTCCCGACGACTGGCGCGCCGCCGCCGCCGAGGGGGAAAAACAATTCGGCGCGATCGGCTGCGCCTCCTGCCACATCGAGACGCTTCCCCTGAAGTCGATGGTCTTCACAGATCCGGCGCCCTACGACATGGCCGGGACGCTGCGCTCGGGCGAGGTGAGGAAGCCGATTGTCATCGATTTTTCAACGATGCCCTTCGCAAAGAACCTGAAGAAGAACGACAAGGGCGAGTGGCTGATCCCGCTCATGAGCGACCTCAAGCGCCACCTGGTCGTCGACGACCACGTCAATGCGCTCGGCAACGAGTTGCAGGCGCAGCGCTTCGTCGAGCGCGACGTGTTCCTGACGCCGCGCCTGTGGGGCGTCGGCTCGACCGCCCCGTACGGCCACAACGGATCGTTTCGCATGCTCGACGAGATCATCGGCGCCCACGGCGGCGATGCGCGTTCTTCACGCGACCAGTATCTCGCGCTCGGTCCCGTCGAGCGCGACGCCGTCGTCGCCTATCTCCGTTCGCTCGTGATCGAGGCGCCGTGATGAAAATGAGCCGCGTTCGAGCCTTGGTGCGGCGCGCCGCGCTGTTCCTCGCCCTCGCCTTCGCGCCCCTCTCCGTCTCCGCTGCGGGCGCCGACGAGCGGCCCGCACCCGTCGGCGACGTCCCCGTCATGCATGAGGAGGCGCAGGCCGCCGGCCTGAACAGCGTCTATGACGGCCCGTGGGAATTCTTTGTCGGCGGAGGCGGCGCCGCGTTCGACTGCGACGGCTCGGGCTTTCCCTCCGTCTTCCTCGCCGGCGGCAAGAACCCCGCGAAGCTCTACGTCAACGTGTCCGCCTCCGGCGGCCCGCTGAAGTTCGTCGAGAAGCCTATCGACATCGACCCGAAACTGCTCACCAACGTGATCGGCGCCTATCCCATCGACATCGACGGCGATGGCCATATGGACCTCTTCGTGCTCCGCGTCGGCGAGAGCCTGATGCTGAAAGGCGGACCGAACTGCACGTTCTCGCTCGCCAACAAGGAATGGAATTTTGACGGCGATTCCGGCTGGACCACTTCCTTCGCCGCCGAATGGGAGCCGGGCCAGAAATTCCCGACGCTCGCCATCGGCCACTACGTCGATCGCGACGCGCCGGGGTCGCCTTGGGGCACCTGCGAGGAAAATTCCCTCTTCCGCCCGCAAGGAGGCGACAAGCCCGACTATTCGGTGCGCACCCCGCTCGTCCCCGGCTATTGCGCGCTCTCGATGCTGTTCACCGACTGGAACAAGTCGGGCGTGCCGTCGCTCCGAATATCGAACGACAGGCAATATTATCGCGGCGGCGAGGAGCAGCTCTGGCGCGTCGAGCCCGACAAGACGCCCCGACCCTACACGCGCGCCGACGGCTGGCGGCACGTGTCGATCTTCGGCATGGGCATCGCCGAGGGCGACATCGACGGCTCCGGCTATCCGCAATATTTCCTCACCTCGATGGGCGACGAGAAGCTCGAGAAGCTCGACCCGGACGAGGCCGCGCACGGAGAGCTTCCCGTCTACCGCGACATCGCCTTCGACCTCGGCGCGAGCGCGCATATCCCCTATGCCGGCGGCGACCGCCGGCCCTCGACCGCATGGCACGCCGAGTTCGCCGACTTCACCAATGTCGGGCTCCTCGACATCTTCGTTTCGAAGGGCAACCTGTCGCAGATGCAGGACTTCGCCGCCTACGATCCGAGCAACCTGCTCATCGGCCAGTGGAACGGCAAGTTCGTCGAGGCCGGCGATCTCGCCGGCATCGCGAGCGACAAGGTCGGACGCGGCGCGCTGATCGCCGACTTCAACCTCGACGGAAAACTCGACATTTTGCAAATTAACCGCGGCTCGAACGTCGCGCTCTTCCGCAATCTCGGCGACAAGGCCGACGCGGGGCCGCCCCTGCCGTCGGGAAACTGGACCGAGATCCGGCTCGTACAGCCCAATCCGAACCGCAACGCCGTCGGCGCGAAAATCACCGTCAAGACCGGCGTGCGCGCGCAGACGCGCACGATCCAGGTCGGCGGCGGCGACGCCTCCGGCCACGCCGGCTGGGTTCACGTCGGCCTCGGGACCGGCGAGCGCGCCGAGATACGGGTGCAATGGCCGGACGGCGAGCGCAGCCCCGCCTACCGCGCCTTCGCCAACCAGTTCGTCGTCATCGACCGGACGAAGCCGCAGGCGTCCTACTGGTATCCGAGCCGGTGACGGCGGCGGGCGGTTCTATGCCATGAGCAAGAGCTGAGTCCGCCAAAGGGCAGGATCGTCGCAAAGGGCGTATCTCATGGCGCGTTCCCACATCCAATGCGTTGCGATCGCTGCGCCCCCACGGCGCCCGCAGGCGCCCCGATCGCCGCGTCCCGAGGCTTTTCAAACGGGAATGAGGCCGTGCCGCAGCATGATCTCTTCAAGCCGCGCCGGATCAGGCTTGCCGGGACCGCTCACGGCCTTCCCGATTTCCTCGAAATAGGCGCGGCCGATCGAACCTGGGTTCAGGACGACCAGGGCGCGCGCGGCCTCGCCGTGCAGATTTTCGGCGTGATGGACGGCGCCGCGCGGGATGAACGCGCACTCGCCCGCGCGAAGTTCACGCGTCTCGCCGTCGATCCGCCCCGTCAAGGTTCCCGACAGGCCGTAGATGACTTCATCGACCTCGCGGTGATAGTGCGGGGCCGGAACGCGGGCATTGGGCTCAATGGTCATCTCGAAGATTACGAGGTCGCCCGAGCCCTGCGTTTCATCCACCAGAAACCGCAGTTCGATCCCGCCAATCCGAACGACGTCCGTAGATGCGCTTTGCATGATTGCTCTCTCTAGCGTAAAATTGTTTTACACATTCGTTCGTAAAGCGGCTTTACAAAAGTGTCAACGCCAGATCGCAAACCTGGGCGCGCCGAGGCTCCGGCCGAGGAGGGTCCGCCCTATGTGGGCGCGCTGCTGCGGCAATGTCTCGAACATGTCCGCGCCCGGATGGAAGCGGATCTCAGATCGGCGGGCTTCACGGACCTGCAACCCGTCCATCTTTCCGTGTTCAGTTTTCCTCCGCCCGACGGCGTCCGTCCGTCCGACCTCGCGCGCCGGATCCGCATGTCGCGGCAGGCGACCCATCACATCATCGGACAACTGGAAGCGCTGGGTTACCTCGAGCGGCGGGCTGCGAGGAAAGGCGAGCGTCGCCTCATCCACCTCACCCCCCGCTCCTGGGGGATGGTCAAGGTCGTCCATGCGACGCTGCTTGAGATTCAGGCGGAATGGGCCGCCGATATCGGGGCGGAAAGCTTCGACGGTTTCATGGCGGCGCTGCGCCGGTTCGCGTCGCGCGGTCTGATGGCCTAGGAGCATTCGGCGATTCGGCCGAATCGCCAGACGCTCCAAATTCCTTGATATCCGCGCGCTTTTGGCGAAGAACCGGCATCCACTTTTCCGCCGCGCGCAACGGATTGAGGGCAATGGACAAGCCAGAGATCTTCGGTTCATCGCGCTCCACCTACACGCGCGTCATCCTGATGGTGTGCGAGGAGAAGGGGATCGACCATCTCTTCACCGAAACGCTGCTCGACGCTCCGGAGCTTTCCGCAATCCACCCCTTGGGCAAGATGCCGGTGATGCGCCACGGCGATTTCACGCTGTTCGAATCGAAGGCGATCGCGACCTATCTGGATCGGGCCTTCCCCGGCCCGCGCCTGATCCCCGACGATGCGCGTCTCGCCGGGCTCACCGAACAATGGGTCTCGTTCGTCAACACCGTCGTCGACCGGACGCTGATCCGTACCTACCTCACCGCCTATATCGTCGCGATGCTCGCCAAGAAGCCGCCCGACCGGGACGTCATCGACGCGGTCCTGCCCGACGTCCGCAAGCAGATTTCGATCCTCGACAAGGCGGTGGCGACGACCGGGTTCCTTGTCGGCGACGAGATCACGCTGGCCGATCTCAATCTGCTTCCCGTCCTCGATCGCGTCCGGCTTGCGCCGGAAGGGGCGGAAGCGCTGGCCGCCGCCACGCATCTCAGCCGCTATCTCGACACGCACGGGCAGCGGGCGAGCTTTCAGCGCACGCTGCCGCCGCCCGGCCCGCCGGGGCGGGCAAGGGCCGCCGGCGCCTGAGGCGGCCGCACCAGCACCCAGGCGGCCGGTTCAGCTTGTGCGGCACGTGCAGGCATTCTCGGACGATGGCGGACCCGGCCGGTCCCGGCCGTGGACGACCGCCTGCGCGATGCGTCGGCCGTCACGCAGTCTTGCGACGCGCTTCAAATCTTCGTCCGCTTGCCCTTCCCGGTCAGGCCGGCTCGACACCTGGCACCGCGCCGAGGAAATCGCGCTTGCCGATCTCGACGCCGGCCGAGCGCAGAATGTCGTAGGCCGTCGTCAGGTGGAAATAGAAGTTCGGCAGGACGAAGTGAACGAGATAGGTCCCGCCCTGCATCCGGACCTTGCGGGGGCCGAGCGGAAACACGATGTCGCGGTCATGCGCCGCGTCGATCGCCTTCGGGTCGAGCGTCTTCAGATAGTCGAGGGTGCGGACGATGCGGGCGCGCAGTTCCGCGAACGTCGCCTCGTTGTCCTCGAAGGAAGGCGCGGTGACCCCCGCGAGGCGCGAGGGCGCGTTCTTGGCGTTGTCGCAGAACGACTGCACCTGGCGCACGAGCGGGAACATGTCGGGGGCGAGACGCATCGCGAGATAATTGGTCGGGTCGAACTTGCGCGCCGCGGCATGCGCCTCGGCCTTGTCGAGAACGGCGAGGAAGGCCGTCAGGCACCGCTCGAACGTCGCGACGCTCGACTGGTAGAGGGAAAGGGACATCGTTTCAGCTCCCCAATGCGGGCCTCGCGCTTCGCGAAGCCGGGTGTCAACCAGATGTGGGCGCGGCGCGAGGTTTTCAACTCTTCGGCGGCGGCGCCTGTCCTTCCGCCGTCGGCAGGTCGGAATCGAATGTCGCCCAGGGCGGCGCCGATTTCGTCCAGATGATCTCTTTGGGCGTCGCCAGCGCCGGGTCGTCGAGCGTGCCGGCGCGCACGATGACGAGATGGGGGCGCGGTTCGGCCTCGCTGAACAGCGGCGTCCCGCAGCGCGCGCAAAAACGGCGGTGCATGGTCGCGCCGCTGTCGGCGGTCGAGACGTAGTCGGTCATCGGCCCGGAAACCGTCAGGGCCTCCTTTCGGAAGGCCGCGTTGACCGTCCCGCTGCCCGCCCCGAGATACTGGCAGACGCGGCACCAGCATTGACGCACCGTCAGCGGCGCGTCCGCCTCGATTGCGTAGCGCACCGCCCCGCAAAGACACCCGCCGTTGATCGTCATGGCCTCCCCGCCGCCGTTTTCAAGCCTGCGACACTATGCGCAAGCGCCCGATCTTGCCAGCAGTGCGCCATTTGCCGCAATTCTGAAGCCGTACTAGAAGGGTGGGTCGCGCGCGGGCGTTTCCGGCCCGGTTCGACATTCGGAGACCGACGGAAAGACTTGGGTCGGATGAACACGACGGATATGGCGCAGAACCAGACGACCGACGCCTCGATCCAGCAAAAGCTGGTGGCGGCGGGCGTGCGGCCGACGCGCCAGCGCCTCGACATCGCGCGCGCCATCTTCGCCTGCGGCGACCGTCATTTCACGGCGGAGACGCTCTATCACGAGACGCGGACGATCCGCTTCGCCCCGACGCTCGGCACGATCTACAACACGCTGAACGAATTTGCCCGCTGCGGGCTCCTGCGCGAGATCGCGATCTACGACGCCAAGCTCTGGTACGACACCAAGACCGGACCGCACTTCCATTTCTACTGGGAGGACACCGAGGAATTGTCGGACATTCCGGAGGAATGGCTGCCGAAGATCGACATTCCCGCCCCCGACGGCGCGAGCATCGCCGCTATCGACGTCATCGTGCGCCTGAAGAAGGGCTGAACGCCCCGAGGCGGGCGACCGATAAACCTCCCGAGCCGGTTGTTTTGCGGCGGCTTTGCCGAGCGCCTCGGCGCTACTTCTGCTCGACAAATTTGCCGGCCGCGCCTTCCGGCCACTGAATCGCGACCGACAGGCCCTCGGGGCGCCAATCGTATTCGATGGTTCCGCGCAACTGGCTGACGGCGCCCTCCACGAGCTTGCTGCCAAAACCGATGCGTGCAGGCTTTGTGACGGAATTGGCGCCCAACTCTCGCCAATTCAGGACGAGGTCGCCTTCGCGACGGCACCAACTGAGGTCCACGCTGCCCATATCCGTGTTCAGTGCGCCGTACTTTACGGCGTTGGTCGCGAGTTCATGAACAACGACAGCGATGCTGGACACCGCGCGCTGGTCGCATTCAAACGACGGACCGTGCAGGACGATACCCGCGCCGCCGCCGCGTGTCGTCTGGTGCGGCTTCAAAATCGCATCGAGCATGGACGCCAGGTCCAACGGATGTTCGCGGTCATCGGCGAGGACAGGAACGACAAGAGCGTGGGCGCTCGCCAAAGCCTGCAGGCGGGCGGAAAGCGCCGCCGCCATCTCGTCCTTGTCGCGCGCGCCTTTGGCGCCCAGACGCACAATGCTCTGAGTGACGGCAAAGACGTTCTTCAGCCGATGACTCATCTCCTGGGTCAGCAGGGCCTGCGCTTCCAGCGCCAGGCGCAATCGCTCCTCGTTCCTCTTCATCTTGAGGGCGACGCCGACGAAGGTCGCGAGTTCGGTCGCGACGCGGGCGTCGCCGCTATCGAAATGTCCCTCCTCGTCGGACACCACCCAGAGCGTCCCCAGCGGCTCGGGACCGTCGATGAAAAGAGGCACCAGGAGGACTTCCGGCAGAATGACCCCGGTATCGGCGATCCACTTGTATCCGCGCTCTGAATATCGCGTCAGCACTGGCCCGCTTTCATCGAGCGTAATCCCGCAAGGACTGTCATCGCGCGGCGTGCAGGCCCCCTCGAACGCGCTCAGCGTTCCACACAGGTTCCGCCACCTGAAGGTCTGCGGGGCCTCTGGCTCGAGAAGGCTCAGACCGGCCGAGACGCCGCCGGTCAACTGCATCGCCAGCTCGACGAAACGGGGCAGAACCTCCTCCGGCGCGCGGCTCATGCGCTGGGTCAAATCCTGCAGCGCGGCCTTTTCCCCCAAATGGTTCGAGCGCCGCGCCGGCCGCCTCCACAGGCGATCGGTGATGTAGATGTCGGACAATGAATCGGGCGTGCGCCGAGGCGCAGAAGCAACCATCACGTATGTTCCCGACGAAAACCCGGCGACGCCACCCGCCGCGGAAACCATAGAGACAACCGACTCTATCGTCCAGATTGGCAGCCGCGGCCAAATCTCGACGGGACGTCCCGGCGCACCCGTGACGTTGGCGATCCCCGCGAGCGCGAATGGAGGCTTGGGGCAAGACGAAGCGCGATCCGCCAGACCGGTCGCCGCCCCGCGCCCGCTCCTGCCGACGCAGCGCGCGCTGCAGATTCCTCTTTACAATAATCAGAAATGTGAGTAGGCTCAGATTTCGTCAAAAGAGAAATTTAGCCATGCCGTCCGTCCGGGCCCGCGTCGTCTCGTCCCCCCGCCCGCGCCTTGCGCGGGGCCGGCTGGGCGCTGTCCGCGCGCTCCACGGGCCAACGCGTTTTTCTCGTTTCAATTCCTGGTCAAGTGCTTGAAAAGTCTCGTTCCGGGGTACAGGAATTGAAGCTTTTGGAAGGAAATTGAAGGGCCCATTGAAGGACATGGAAGGGTTTTGAAGGAAGCGGAAGGGACAGGAAGCGCGCCCATCCGGCCGCGCCTCACCCCCAAAGGCCAGCGACGCCGGAATAGACGCCGAAGACCACCGTCACCAGCATGATCGCGCCGGCGAACCAGGCGTAGGCGCCCTTCAGCCGATAGGGCGCGGGAAGCTTGCGGGCGAGCAGGAAGAGGAAGCCCAGCACGATCGGCAGGAGGAGGGCGTTCATCACCTGGACGCCGACGCTGAGCGACACGAGATTGACGCCCGATCCGACGACGGCGGCGCAAACGATCAGCGCCAGCGCGTATGAGCCGTAGAAGAAGGGCGCCTCGCGCGGCTCGTCCTCGAGCCGGTGCCGGTGACCGAGCACCTCGGCGAGCGTGCGCGCCGCCGTCAGCGTGACGACGATCGCAGCGACCGTCGCCGCGCCGACCATGCCGAGGCAGAAGAGGAGCTTTCCGGCGAAATTGCCGAGGAACGGGGTGATCGCGCCGACGATCTCCTCGACCGTGTCGAGCGCATGGTCGCCGCCCTGCTTGCCGAGCGTCGCCGCGACCGCGATCAGGACGGCGGCCATGATGACCTGAGTGACGATCGCGCCGAGCGCGGTGTCCATCCGCGCCGAGCCGAGGTCGCGGACGGTGATCCCCTTCTCGACGATCGAGGCCTGCTGGAAGAACACCATCCAGGGCATGATCACGGCGCCGATGTTGGCCGAGACGAGGAGCAGGTACTTCGGGTCGGCGAACGGGATCGTCGCCGCGCCCGAAGCCATTTCGGCGAGGCCCGGATGGGCGAGCGCCGCCACCAGAAGGAAGACGAGTTCGAACGCGCCGACCGCGATCGCGATCCGCTCGACCGTCGAATATCCGTTGAGGACCGCCATGGCGAGCATCGCCACGACCACGAGGCCGAGGGTCACCGGGGTCGGCACGCCGAGAAGATTGCCGACCCCGGTCAGGCCGGCGAATTCGGTGAGCAGCGCCCCGAGGCAGGTGACGATCAGGGTCACGACCGAAATCCAGGCCCAGGCGGCGCCGTAGTGTTGCTTGATCAGCGCCGCGTGGCCCTTGCCGGTCACGGCGCCGAGGCGGACGGTCATCTCCTGGACGATGTAGAGGATCGGAATGAGGACGATCTGCAGAAGCAGCAGGCTGTAGCCCCATTGCGCGCCGCTCTGCGCCGCGGTGATGACGCTGCCCGCATCCGTGTCGGCGAGCATGACGACGATGCCGGGGCCGGCGACGGCCAGAAAGCGCCTCCAGTTGAAGGCGGCGGGCGTGAGGGCGTCGGCGGTCATCGAAGGGCGGCCTTTGCGGCGGATGAAGTATCGTCCGTTGGTGGAGGACCTTGCCCTTTGTAGCAAGCCTTGCGGCGGCAATTCGGAAGAGTTTCAAAATGCGGGCGCGGCGATACGTCGCGGCCGCCCGGCGACGCCGCAATCGCGTCCGGCGCGCGTCACTGATCGAGCTTCGCGGCCCCTTCGGCGGTGTCGACCGACTTCTCGTTGCGGGTCGGATCGCCAAGTCTGGTCGGCGCCACGGCGACGTCGGCTGCGGTATTGACCGCCCCCTTGGCGAAGGCGCCGAAGGCTTCGACGAGGCCCGGCTTCGAGTCGGTCAGCGTCTGGCCCTGCGCGAGGCGGGTCCCGATGGCCGCCACCACTTCGCCCGAGGCGAACTTGCTGTGGTTGGTGAAGTCGTTGCCCTGGACTTTGGTCAGATCGACGACGTTGACCCTCGCCTGCGCGAGCTCCGACGAATAGGGCTCGACCGTCGGATCGAGCGAGCCGAGCCGCGTCGAGTCGCGCGCGAGAATGCTGGAGATGCCGAGCGCCCTGTCGTCGCGCGACACGAAGAGCGTGAAATCGGTCGAGCGCGGCTTGGCGTCGATCTCGGCGATCTGCCGGCGGAAGACGTCGACATCGATGTCGGGCGAGGCCAGCATGACCTCGTTGATCTTCTCCGGCAGGCCGCGGTTGCGGATCGCCATCTGGCGCAGGCTCTCGACCGTCAGGTAGTTGCCCATGGAGTGGGCGAGGATCGAGATCGATCCGACGTTCTTGTTGTCGACCAGCGCCTGAAGCACCGCCTCGAACGCGTCGCGCGAATACATGGCGCTGTCGCGATCGTAGACGTAGTCGAGGACGCTGCCCCCGGACGGCCAGGTGAAGAGGACCGGCACCACGTCGACGTCCGCGTCATGAACGATCTGGGCGAAGCGGTAGACCGCCTCCTCGAAGCGCGTGTTGTAGCCGTGGACGAAGATCAGGACCTTGCGGCCGGGCGTGCGCAGCACCTGGGTGTTGAAGTCCACCTTGGCCTGGGCGAGTTCCATGCGGTCGACGCGGAGCGTGACGAAATCGCGGGTCGGGTCGCCGGGCGCCTGCCGCGGCCATTGCACCTCGCCGGCCTGACGGGCCGAGTCCGGCGGGATCGAGACCGCGATGTCGACGAACCGCAGGCCCCTGCCGCGGGCGCCGCCGAAGATGACGCCGGGCGGTTCGACCACCGGCGCGCGGGTGGTTGCGACCAGCATGTCGACCGTGGTCGCCCCCGGCGCACTGGCGCCGACGATGAGGTCGCCGTAAGGGCGGCTCGAGCATCCCGCGGCCGCCGCGGCAAGGGCGCAGGCGAACGCGAACGCGCGAAGGGCTCGCGCCCCCGCCCGTCCGCCGCCTGCGTCGCCGACCCGATCCACCAGCCTCGCCCCCCGACGATATTCGGCTTCCTCAGGCGCCGGGCTGAACCGGCGCCGCGAGCGCCAGTTCGATCGCCGCCGGCGCCATGCCCGTCTTGGCCGGCTCGGCCGGCTTCTGGCTCTGGCTCACGAACCACCAGATGGCGGCGAGCACGATGATGACGAGCAGGATGATCGCCCACATCGGGAACCCGCTGCTGGACGGGGCGGCGGCGGCCTGCTGCGCGCGGCTGGCGGCGGCGCTCGCCGTCGCCGCAGTCGCGCTCGCGGCGCTGGAGGCCGCAGTGGTCGCCCTCTGCGCGGCGGCGGCGCCGATGCCGCCGAGGCCGGCGAGCAGGCCGGTCGCGCCGAGCGCCTTGGAGATCTCCGGCGGGAGCGCTGCGGCGATCGCGTCCTTCTGGCTGGCGAACAGGTTGGCGATGGCCGACGGGTCGGACCAGTTCGACGGATCCTGCTGGCCGAGCGCGCCGACCGCCGCCTGGGCGACCGCGCCGATGGTCGAGTGCGCCGCGGCCTGCGGAGCGCCGGTATACTGGCTGAGCGCCCCGGCGATGCTGGAGAGGCCGGAGCCGCCGAGGAGACCTCCGAGAAGGTTGGCGCCCTCGGTCAGCGCGCCGACATTGCCGCCGGTGATCGCGCCCGAGAGCTTGGTCAGAAGATCGGGGTCGGAGTTCGATACGGCGTCGACGAGCTTCTGCGCGCCGCCGGGCGCCGCCGCGGCCGTGCCGAGCGAGGCGAGGATGGTCGGGACCGCGGCGGCGACGAGGCGCTGCGCCACAGTTTCGTTGATGCCGAGGGCGCGCGCGAGGGCGCCGACGATTTGAGGCGTAAGGACCTGGGAGACGATACTGACAAGATTCAGCGCCATTGGACTTCCCTCACATCGATTTTTCCGACCGGCGTTCGCCGCCGGTCCGACCCCCCGATCGAAATTGCCGATGAGGCCCGTCAACCTAACCGTTTGTTCGCGTAAATCCTAGCCCGAAAATAGTTCCTCAGAAGCCCGACGGGCCCGTCATGGCGCGAAACGGAAATGGAGGACGTCGCCGTCGACGACGACGTATTCCTTGCCCTCGAGCCGGAACTTGCCCGCTTCGCGCGCGCCCGCTTCCCCGCGGCTCGCGACGTAATCGTCGTAGGCGATGGTTTCGGCGCGAATGAAGCCCTTTTCGAAATCGGTATGGATCACGCCGGCCGCCTGCGGCCCCCGTGTGCCCTTCTCCACCGTCCAGGCGCGCGCCTCCTTCGGCCCAACCGTGAAAAAGGTCACGAGATGCAGGAGGTCGTAGCCGGCGCGGATGACCCGGTTGAGCCCGGGCTCCCGAAGTCCGACGGCTTCGAGATAATCGGCCTGCTCGGCTTCCGGCAGGATCGCGATCTCGCTCTCGATCTTGGCCGAGACGACGACGGCGGCGGCGCCTTCCTTCTCCGCCTGCCGTTTCACCTCGTCGGCATAGGCGTTGCCGGCGTCGGCCGACGCTTCCTCGACATTGCACACGTAGAGCACCGGTTTCGACGAAAGGAGCCCGAGCGACTGGAAGCGGTCGTGGTCCTCGCGGCCGACCCCCGCCGCGCGCGCCGGCCGTCCCTCGCGAAGTTCGGCGAGGCTGCGCTCCGCGAGCGCAAGCAGATCCTTCGCCTCCTTGTCGCCGCCCTTGGCCTTTTTCTCCATGGCGCCGATGCGTCGCTCGAGGCTCTCGAGATCGGCGAGCATCAATTCGGTCTCGATCGTGCCGATGTCCGAGAGCGGATCGATCTTGCCCTCGACATGGGTGACGTCGCCGTCTTCGAAGCAGCGGACGACGTGGGCGATGGCGTCGCATTCGCGAATGTTGGCGAGAAACTGGTTGCCGAGCCCCTCGCCCCTGGAGGCGCCGCGCACGAGGCCGGCGATATCGACGAAGGTGAGCCGGGTCGGGATGATCTCCTTGGATCCGGCGATCTCGGCCAGAATGACGAGCCGGGGATCGGGCACCGCGACCTCGCCGACGTTCGGCTCGATGGTGCAGAAGGGATAGTTCGCCGCCTGCGCCGCCGCGGTCTGCGTCAGCGCATTGAAGAGCGTCGATTTGCCGACATTGGGCAAACCGACGATGCCGCATTTGAAGCCCATCGGAGAGAAGACCGTTCGATCGAGGAATTTTGCGCCTCCCATGCGCGGGCCCGCCGCAAAAGGCAAGCGCGAGCGCGTCGGAGCCGTCTGCTGGCCGAAAGACGCCGGCCCGCGGGAGCGGTTGAACCAACGCCGATCGGCTTGCGTAGTCGTCAAGGAGAAAGGACGCCCTCGCCATGACGCTTGCCGTAGCCGCCGTCCGTTCCGCCGAATCCGCGAGCCTGCCCGACCCGCCCATCCGGGCCGGCGTCCGCCGAGACCGGCTGAAGCCGCCGCCCCTCCATGCCTGAGCCCTACGACGCGCGCGCGGCCGCCTGCGTCTCGACCGCCTGGCTGCTTCTCGCCAACAAGCCGGTCTACCCGCTCTATATATGGGCGCTGATCGGCGCCGACGCCGCGAGCCGATCGATCGCGACGCTCGCGCTCGCGCCGCTTTACGCGGGTCTCCCGTTTCTCGCCCGGCGCTCCAAACTCGGGGCGCGGATCGGGTTGCCGCTCGTCGGCCTCGCCGACACGCTCTATGCGACGAAGCTCATGGGGCCGGGCGCCGGGACCGAAGTCTTTTTCGCAGCCTGCCTGCTTCTGGCGATCGTCGGATTTCGGCCCGGCGAGGCGGCGATCGCGCGCGCCCTCGTCATCCTCGTCTTCGTGGCGTTCGTCGCCCTGCACGGACGCTACGGGCCTCCCCTGCAAGTGTGGACGCCCGAGGAGGCGGCGCGGCTCTCCCTCCTCAACCTCTACGGCGCGGCCTCGCTCCTGGCCTTCATCGGGCTCCGCTTCGCCGCCGTCTGAAGGACGCCGCTTTCCTCAAAAAAGCCTCGGGAAGAAGACCGGCGTCCGCCGCTGATAAGCGCGGAACGCTTCCCCGCGCGTTCCCAGCATATGCTCCTCGAGCGGCGGCACGCCGGAGCCGTAGCGCAGAACGACGTACATCAGCGCGGGCGCGATCCAGGCGAGCAGCCCGACCGCATAGCCGCTGCCCATGACCGCGAAGGCGATCCAGACAAGCCATTCGAAGAAATAGTTCGGATGGCGCGAGCGGCCCCAGAGGCCGACGTCGCAGATCTCGCCGCGCCGCGCGGGATCGCGCTTGAATCGCGCGAGTTCGGCGTCCGAGGCAGCCTCCCCCGCGATCGCGACGCAGAAGACGATCAATGCGAGACCGTCGGCTATGCGAAAGTTCGCCGACGGCGCATGCGCGGCGAGCGCGGCCGCAAGCGCCAGCGCCGCTCCGACGACCGCCTGGACCTGCAGGAAGCCGAAGAGGCGAAGCGGGGCTTTTGCGCCCCACTCCTGCATCATCTTCGCATAGCGGGGATCGTCGGGACCGTTCAGCGTCCGCGCGACGATGTGGCTGCCGAGACGCGCCGCCCAGACGAGGGCGGCCGCCGCGACTGCGCCCCGCCGCCATCCGGATCCGTCCGGACCGCCGAGCGGCGACAACGCAAGGAGCGCGGCGACGGCGCCGGTTCCGAGAGTCCACGCGGCGTCGATCCAGCCGCTCCGCCCCGTCGCCCGCTGCGCCGCCCAGGCCGCCGCCATCACAAGCGCGAGCGCGCATTCGGCGAAGATCAGGGCGGCGGCTGCGGTCGCGAGGGTCATCGTCCGGCCGCGCGCCAGGGCGCGAGTTTAGAGCCGCACGAACGGCCGGACGAGAAGGCCCCAGAACCCCTTCCAGCGAAGCCCGCCCTGCATGGCGACGAGCGCGACGCAATCCCCGTCCGCGTCGATATGCGGCTCGTGGCTGATGCTTTCGTCGCCAAAGTCGAAGTCTCCGGGACCGTAGTGGCCGCCGTCGCGGGCGTAGCCTCCCTCGAGGATGCAGGTCATCTCCAGCGCCCCGTGTTCGTGCCGCATGAGCTTCGTGTTGCGGGCCGACTTCAGGAGGAACACGCGCGTCGGACTGGGCGCCGGCAGGCGGATCGGCCGCATGCTCACGCGCGGGGCGACGAAGCGCCACTCGCCGAAGGCGTAGCGGCGGACGAAGGCCGGAAGACCGGGAGGAGCGTCGAGCGTCCCGGATCGTGGCGGCGCGGGCGCCGGCGCCGGCGGTTCGCCAAGCCGCTCGAGGACGCGCTGAAGCGCGCCGGTCGCCATCTCGGCGGGCGGGCAGGCCTCCACGACCTCGCCGCCCACGCATTCGACCGCGCCCGCAAACGCGCGGCATCGCCCGCACGCGCGAAGGTGCGTCGCGAGCGCAACCCTCTGGCCGAGATCGAGTTCGCCAGCCGCGTAGGCCGCGAGCAACGCCTCCTCGGGGTGATGTTCGACGATCATCGCTCGTCATCCAGAATGGCGCGCAGCCGCCTCATGGCGAGCCGCACGCGCGACTTGACGGTGCCGAGCGGGATGCGAAGCGTCTCGGCGATCTCGCTATGGGGCTTCTCTTCGAAAAACGACAACTCGATCACTTTCATCTGCTCGGGCGGCAACGTCGAGAGCGCCTCGCGCACGCGCGCCCCGATCTGGGCGGCCGCGACCCGCTCGTCGGCCCCCGGGGCGTCGTCCGCCTCGTATTCGGCCTCGACCTCGTCGACGCGCATCGCCCCGCCCCGACTTTCACGCCTGAGCGCGTCGATGCGCAGGTTGCGGGCAATGGTGAAGATCCAGGTCGCCGCGCGCGAGGCGGCCGGATCGAACAGCGCCGCCTTGCGCCAGACCGACAGCATCGCCTCCTGGGCGATCTCCTCGGCCTGCGCCTCGTTCGTCCCCTTCCTGCGCATGAAGGTCTTCAGGCGCGGCGCGAAGTGATTGAAGATCTCGGCGAAGGCGGCTCGATCCCGATCGCGGGCGATCGAAACGATCCGCTCGCTCCAGGCGTCGAGATCCGCCACGCTCGGCTTCTCAGACGCCATCGCGACGCTCCAGCGACCGCCCGGCGCGCAAAAGTCGAAGCTGGCCAGTCTGGCGTCCATTGCCCGTTAGACGCTCTGCGCGCGTCTTTGGATCATCGCCCGAGCATCCGACAAGTGATCCGCGGATGCGTCCGCTGCGTCTTCGAAGGTAGCAAACGCGACGTCCGCGCGAGGCGACTTCGAGGGGGCTTGTCATGCCGTCGTCCGATCGGTTACGCGTCGCCGTGGTCGGCACAGGCGTGTCCGGCCTCAGCGCGGCCTGGCTGCTCAACCCCCGCCACGACGTCACGGTCTACGAGAAAGCCGGTCGGATCGGCGGCCATTCGAACACAGTCTCCATTTCTCTCGACGGCGCCGAGGTCCCCGTGGACACCGGCTTCATCGTCTTCAATTCGGCCACCTATCCCAACTTTGTCGAGATGTTGCGAGTCCTCGGCGTCGACTCCTGCGAAACCAATATGTCTTTTTCGGCGTCCCTCGGCGACGGCGCGCTCGAATATTCGGGCGACGGCGTCGCCGGCCTCTTCAGCCAGCGGAGCAATCTCGTCCGACCCGGCTACTGGCGGATGCTCGCCGACCTCGTCCGCTTCTACCGCAGCGCGACCCGCGACGCGCGCCGTCCCCTCGCAGAGGAGACGACGCTCGGCGCGTACCTCGCGGCCGGCGGGTTCGGCGCGGCGCTGAGGGACCAGCACATCGTGCCGATGGCGAGCGCCATCTGGTCGGCCCCGCCGGCGGAGATTTTGGACTATCCCGCGGCCGCTTTCCTGCGTTTTCAGTTGAACCACGGACTTCTCAGGCTGACCGGACGGCCGATCTGGCGCACCGTCGTCGGCGGCGCCGAGACCTATGTCGGCCGCCTCGTCCGTCCGCTCCGGCCCCGTATCCGCGTCGGCGTCGGCGCCGTCCGGATCGAGCGGATCGCCGGGCGGGTCGCCGTCGCCGATACGCTGGGCGGGCGGGACATCTTCGATCGGGTCGTCATCGCGACGCACGCCGACGAGGCGCTGGCGCTGCTTGCGGCGCCGGACCCGCGGGAGCGCGAAATTCTCGGCGCCTTCCGCTACAGCCGCAACGAAGCCTGGCTTCATCTCGACGAAACGCTGATGCCCCGCCGTCGGGCGGCGTGGTCGAGTTGGAATTTCATCTCCAGCGCGGATCAGCCCGAGCGAGCGAGCGTCACCTACTGGATGAACGCGCTGCAGCGGCTTCCGACGCGGCGGAACGTGTTCGTCACGCTCAACCCCGCGCGCCGCCCGGAGCAGGCGCTGCGGGTCGAGACCTACAACCATCCGATCTTCGACACGGGCGCGCTGAAAGCCCAGAAGGCGCTTTGGAGCCTCCAGGGCGCGGGAGGCGTCTGGTTCTGCGGCGCGCATTTTGGCGCCGGCTTCCACGAGGACGGCCTTCAGTCGGGCCTCGCGGTCGCCGAGCAACTGGGCGGCGTGCGACGGCCCTG
Source organism: uncultured Alphaproteobacteria bacterium (assembly GCA_963829505.1). GTDB lineage: Bacteria > Pseudomonadota > Alphaproteobacteria > Rhizobiales > Beijerinckiaceae > Roseiarcus. The sequence continues at coordinate 1,299,944 of CAWHIL010000001.1, read as the reverse complement.
GCGCGTCGAGGACGAATCGGCCCGGATCGTTGTCGGCGCGCCTCCCTCGTCGCCCGCGCGGGAGGAGGCGGCGTGAGCGAGCAATCCGCCCTCTATTTCGGGTCGGTCTTCCATCGCCGCCTCGGCCCGACGCCGCACCGCTTCCGGTACCGCCTGTTCTGGCTCTATCTCGATCTCGACGAACTCGACACTTTGAGCGCGCGCCTCAGGTTCTTCTCCCACAATCGCTTCAATCTTTTCAGTCTGCATGACCGAGATCACGGCGACGGCGCCGACTCAAACCTCCGCGAGCAGGCGCTTGCTTTGCTCGACGCCAATGGGGTCATGACGCCGATCGGAGCGATCCGGCTCCTGACGATGCCGCGGACGCTCGGCTACGACTTCAACCCGCTCAGCGTCTACTTCTGCTACGGCCTCGACGGCGCCCTCGCCGCGCTCATCTACGAGGTGCGCAACACCTTCGGCGGGCGCCACAGCTATGTCGCGCCCGCCGGACCGCGGAACGAGGCGGCGCGGCACGCCTGCGACAAGAGATTCTTCGTCTCGCCCTTCCTGCCCATGGGCATGCGTTACGAGTTTCAGGCGGCCGCGCCCGGGCCGTCGATCGCAATTGCGATCCGGGCGGCCGGAGCCGAGGGAGTGACGCTGCGTGCGGCGCTCGCGGGGCAGCGCAGGCGGCTGACCGACGGCGCGCTTCTCAGGGCCGCTCTCACCGTCCCGCTCGTTCCCCTGAAGACGATGGCGGCGATCCACTGGCAGGCGTTGCGCCTTATCATGAGGGGCGTCCGCTACCGGGGGCCGGGGGCCGCCGCTGGCGGTCCAGCCGCGGAGCCGTCGCAAACAGGTCTTCATGGCCAGGCCGTCGCAGCCAAGCGGTCATAACCAGCCTTCACAACAAAGTCGCGGCGCTCGACAGCCAGTCCGGCATGGCCTCGACCATCGCCGCTTCGATCTGATGGTCGAGCCCGGTCAGCACAAGCGCGCCGAAGACAGCGAGCGACAGGCCGAGCGCGACCCGACCCTTCGCGCCCGCGAGCATGGCGCGCGTTCTGAGCGCGCCGATACGGCCGAGCCCGAAACCGAAGGCGATCAGCGCGGCCGCCGCGCCAAGCGCGTAGACGAGCATGGTCAGCATCGCGCCCGGCAGCGTCCCGCGTTCCGCGGCGAGCGCAAAGGCTGCGCCAAGCGTCGGGCCGGCGCAGGGCGCCCAGGCAAGCGCGAGCACCGCGCCGGCCGCGGCCTGACCGATCAGGCCTTTTCTTGACGTCCAGCCGCCGAACCTCCCGGACGCCGCGCCGAGACGCGCAAGACTCCGCTCGAGCGCGTCGGCGGCCCGGGGGAGCACAAGAACGATCCCGGCCGCGACCATGATCGCGGCGGCGAGCGCCCGCAAGCCCGTCAGGGCGCCGACCTCGACGCCGAACGCGGCGAGCGCGCCGCCTGCAAGCGCGAAGGTCAGCGCAAGCCCGGCGGCGAGCGCAAACGGCCCCCGCGGATCGTCAGCGCGCGCGGCCGCCACGACAATGGGGGCGAGCGGGAGGACGCAGGGGCTGAGGATCGTGAGAAGCCCAGCCGCGAAGGCGAGCGGCAGCGCCAGCACCACGCTCACGCGATCGCGCTCACACGGCCGCCTTCAGGACGTCCACGACAGCGGCCTTGGTCACTCCCCACGACATGCGCGAGACCTCCTTGCCGCCCTTGTAGGCGATCACCGTCGACCGCGGGCAGCCAAGCTTCTCGACGACGTCCTTCTGGTGGTCGTAGTCGACCCGGTAGAAGGCGACGCCCTTGAAGGCCGGATCGTCCTTGAGGCCGTCGAGGTAGTAGGCCTGCATGTGGCACTGGAGGCACCACGGAGCATAGACGTGGACGACGACCGGCCGTCCCGACGCGATCGCATCATGAACCTCGGCCGCGTCGTACGGCTTGAATTCCGCCGCCTGCGCCGCCGCGGCGGCCACGACCGTCGCTCCCGCAAGAAGCGTCAAAGCCGTTCTTCGTGTGAGCATCGCCTCTTCCTCCGTCCAGGGAAAAGCAAAGCATGGAATGGGCGTTCGAATCGTCTCAGCCGCGCTCGATCGCAAAGAGCCCGACGTCGATGGTCCCCTCCGCGAAACCGGCCTCGCAATAGGCGAGGTAATAGTCCCACAAGCGTCGGAAGCGGCCATCGAAACCCATTGCGGCGGCCTCCTCCCAGCGCAGGTGAAAGCGGCGGCGCCATTCGGCGAGCGTCCGGGCGTAGGACGCCCCGAACGTCTCGCATCGCACGAGCCGGAGCCCGGCGCGGGCGACCTCGTTGTCGATCGCCGATCGGGTCGGGAGGCACCCGCCCGGAAAAATATGCGTCTGGATGAAGTCGGGATTGCGGCGATAGTCGTCGACGAGCCGCTCGTCGATCGTGATCGCCTGGATCACGGCGCGTCCGTTCGGGGCGAGGCGTTCGGCGAGCGCGCGAAAGTAGAGCGGCCAGCGCGCCTCGCCGACGGCCTCGATCATCTCGATCGAGACGATCCGGTCGTAGAGCCCCTCCGCGTCGCGATAGTCCTCGAAGCGAAAATCGACGCCGCGCGGTTGCGGGCTGGCCGCGGCGCGGGCCTTCGCATAGGCGAGCTGGGCCGGCGACAATGAGAGCGCGGTCACCTGGCAAACCTTCGTCTCCGCGATCCGCGTCGCGAGCGCGCCCCAGCCGCAGCCGATCTCGAGCACCCGCTCGCCGCCCTGAAGGCTGAGCCAGTCGACGACCCGGTCGAGCTTTGCCTCCTGCGCCGACTCGAGGTCCAGATCCCGCTCACTGAAGATCGCAGACGAATATTGCATCGTCCGGTCGAGCCAAAGCGCGTAGAAATCGTTGCCGAGGTCGTAGTGGGACATGATGTTGCGGCGGCTGCCGCGCCGGCTGTTGCCGCGCAGAAGATGGCGGAGACGGCCAAAGAGCCGCATGAGCGGCGCGCCCTTGAGCCACTTCCGAAGCGCGTCCTCGTTCCGCGCCGCGAGCCTGATGAGCGCGACAAGGTCCGGGCTCGTCCAGTCGCCGTCGATAAAGGCTTCCGCGAAGCCGACGTCGCCCCCGATCGCGAGGCGCCGGAGGGCCCGCCAGCGCTCGATGGCGACGAACGCCTGCGGACCTTCGCTGTCGGGCGAGGCGAGAAGGGCGCCGTTCGGCAGACGCACGACGAGGCGCCCATGCCGGATTGCCGCCATCATGGGCTCGATCAGGCGAAGGCGGCGCCCCGAATCCGACCCCCCGGCATGGCCGCTCCAGGAGACAGGGGCCTCGCCGCTTCCATCCATGTCCAGTTTCACTTCCAAGCCGAGCACGCGCGTCGCAAACCGTTCCGTTGATCCGCGTCAGGATTACGCGGCGCCTCCGGCTTTGGTTCACGCAAGCCAAGGCTGTATGAAGGTTTCTGGGCCGGCCCGGCAAGAGCGCCTTTTGGCGCTACCCCTTCGTGGGGCTTGAACGGGCGCGACGCGCGCAACCGGAACCGGCGACGATGGCGAGCGTTACAGAGCGCCGAAACGGGAGCATGGCGAAATGGCGGAGGCGATCCACATCGAGAAAGAGGTGTCGGGCAAGCATGGCCGCTACGTCGCCCGGATCGACGGCGTCGAGGGCGAGGGAGAACTCGCCTTCACCGTGCAGGCGCCAGGCCGCATCAGCGCCGACCACACCGAGACCCCGCCCGCGATGCGCGGGCGCGGCGCCGGCGAGGCGCTGATCGAGAGCATGGTCGCCGACGCCCGGGCCTCCGGCTTCCGGATCATCCCGATCTGCCCTTACGTGGTTGCACAATCTGAGAGGCATCCGGAGTGGGGCGACGCGATCGCCGCGCCCGGCCCCGACTAAAGCCCTTACACGATGCCGGACGATGTCCCCGCGGCCGCCGGCCGCTCCTCGGCCTTCCGCGCGCGATAGCCGGAGGCGCGGTAGGCCGCGACCGGATCGATAGCCCCGCCCTTGCGGCGCCTGGCCTCCGCGAGAATGGGCGCAACGTCGGTAAGGAAGCCCTCCTTGAACAGGCGGTGCGCCTCGATCACGTCGCTTTCCTCCTGCGCAGCCTTGAGCGCCGCGCGATCGACGCAAAGCGCCTGCGCGCAGGCGCGCTGGATTTCGACCGCCGACGTCATCAGGCTCTCGATCGGGTCAGTGACGTTGTGCGACTGGTCGATCATGTAGGCCGGGTCGAAGCCCGCAGCCTTCCGTTCGGCGGCGTCGACAAGTTCGTGGAACACACGGTAGAGCCGGAACGGGTCGATCGAGCCCGCGTCGAGATCGTCGTCGCCGTATTTCGAATCGTTGAAATGGAAGCCCGCGAGCTTTCCTGCGCGCACGAGGCGCGCGACGATCTGCTCGATATTGACGTTTGGCGCGTGGTGCCCGAGATCGACGAGGCAGAAAGCCTTGGGCCCGAGCGCCTCGGCCGCCATCAGACTCGATCCCCAGTCGGCGATCACGGTCGAATAGAAGGCGGGCTCGTAGAGCTTGTGCTCGAGGAACACCCGCCAGTCGCCGGGCAGGCGCGCATAGATGGCTTCGAGCGACTTGAGATACCAGTCGAAGACCTGGTTCAGGTTCGACTGGCCGGGGAAATTTGAGCCGTCGGCGATCCAGACCGTCAGCGCCTTCGAGCCGAGTTTCTCGCCGATCTCGATGCACTCAATGTTGTGCGCTGCCGCCTGGTCGCGCACCGCCTTCGACGCGTGCGTAAGGGAGCCGAACTTGTAGGAGAGCTTCTGGTCCGCCTGATCCTGAAAGGTGTTCGAGTTCACCGCATCGAAGCCGACGCCGAGCGACTTTGCGGCGTCGGCGAGCGCGCGAACGTCGCTCACCTTGTCCCACGGGAAGTGCGGCGAGCATGTGGGGGTAGCACGGGTCAGTTGATGGATCGTCGCGCAATCCTCGAGCTTGTCGAAGACGCTGCGGGGTTCGCCCTCGCCCGGAAACCGCGCGAAGCGTGTGCCGCCTGTGCCGACGCCCCAGGTCGGCACGGCGACGCCGAAGGCTGCGACCTTGCCCGCGATCGTCTCGATGTCGAGCCCGCGCCGCTCGAGCCGCCGCTTCAGCGCGCCGTAGTCGTCTGCAAGCGCGGGCGCGCGCTTCTCGTTCTCCTCGGCGACGAGCGAAGCGGGGATGCGGTACGTCATTTTGCGAACTCCCTTCCATGCCGGCCCGCGTCGTCATTGCGAGGAGCGGAGCGACGAAGCAATCCAGGGGCCGCCCGTGCCGTCCGTCTGGATTGCTTCGCTTCGCTCGCAATGACGGCGCCCAATGGACTACCTCGTAAAGCTCGCCGCGTTGCCGGCGTCGACGTTGAGAATGTTGCCCGTGCTCTTGGCCGAGAGATCCGAGGCGAAATAATAGATCGCCTCGGCGATGTCCTCGGGATAGACGGCGCGCTTGAGAAGCGAGCGCTGGCGGTAGACCTCCTCGAGATCATCCTCCGTGACCTTGTTCGAGGCGGCGCGCTGGGCGCGCCACTCGCCTTTCCAGATCTTCGAGCCGCGCAGCACCGCGTCCGGATTGACGGTATTGGCGCGGATGCCGATGGGCGCGCCCTCGAGCGCGATGCAGCGGGCGAGATGCACTTCCGCCGCCTTGGCCGTGCAATAGGCCGAGGCGCCGGGCGAGGCGGCGAGCCCGTTCTTCGAGGCGACGAAGACGATCGAGCCGCCGAGGCCCTGGTCCTTCATGACGCGATAGCCTTCCCGCGCGGCGAGGAAGTAGCCGGTCGCGAGAATCGCGATGTTGCGGTTCCAGAGGTCGAGGGACGTGTCCTCGAAGGGCGCGGCCGAGGCGATGCCGGCGTTGGCGACGACGATATCGACGCCGCCGAAAGCGAGCACCGCCTCGCGAACGGCCCGCGCGACCGCCTTCTCGTCGGTGACGTCGCCCGCCGCGCCGACCACCGCGTCCCTGCCGAAGCTCTTTTGGAACTCGGCGACCGTCTCGTTGAGGCTCGTCGCGTCGATGTCGGCGAGCATGACCCCGCAGCCTTCCGCCATGAGCCGCATCGCGGTCGAGCGCCCGATGCCGCCGGCGCCGCCGGTGATCAGCGCGACGCGGCCCGCGAGCGCCTTGGGCTTGGGCATTCGCTGAAGCTTCGCCTCCTCGAGCAGCCAGTATTCGATGTCGAACGCCTCCTGCTCGTCGAGGCCGACGTATTCGCCGACGCTCGAGGCGCCGCGCATGACGTTGACCGCATTGACGTAGAACTCGGCCGCGATCCGCGCCGTCGCCTTGTCCTTGGCGAAGGTGATCATGCCGGCGCCGGGGACGAGATAGACGACCGCGTTCGGATCGCGCATGGGCGGCGAATTCGGCCGCTTGCAGCGCTCGTAATAGGCGGCGTAGTCGGCGCGATAGGCGGCGAGCGCTTCGTCGAGCGAGGCGATGGTCGCATCGAGATCGCCCCTCGCGGGATCGAAGGGCAGGACCAGCGGGCGGATCTTGGTGCGCAGGAAATGGTCCGGGCAGGACGTGCCGAGCGCCGCAAGCCGCCCCATGTCGCGCGCGTTGACGAACTCGAGGACCTCGGGCGCGTCGGTGAAATGGCCGATCTTGCGCTCGCCCTCCGAGATGCGCTTGCGGATCGCCGGCATGAGCCGCGCCGCCGCGGCGCGGCGCGCCTCGGGGACGAGCGCCTCGACGGCCCCGCCGCCGAAGGCCGCGCCCTTGGCGTTGGCCGCGAGCCAGGCCGAAGCCTTGTTGATGATGGCGAGCGTGGTCTCGTAACAGGCGCGCGCGGTTTCGGCCCAGGTGAAGAGGCCGTGGCCCCCGAGCACCACCCCCTTCAGCTTCGGATTGGACTTCGCCAGATCGCCGAGCTTTAGGCCGAGGTCGAAGCCCGGGCGCTGCCAGGGCAAAAAGCCGATCTCGTCGCCGTAGACTTCACGCGTCAGCGCTTCCGCCGTCTTCGAGGCCGCGATCGCAATCACCGCGTCGGCGTGGACGTGGTCGACGTGGGCGTGCGGCACGAAGCCGTGCAGCGGCGTGTCGATCGAGGCCGCGCGCGGGTTGAGGTTGAAGGTGCAGTGATTGAAGAGGGCGACCATCGCGTCCTCGTGCTCAAGGCCGCGATAGACAGACCGGAGCCTCAGGAGCTTGTCGAGGTAGAGCGTCGAGAAGCCGTCGAGTTTCATCGAACCGAGGTCGCCGCCCGACCCCTTGACCCACAGGACCTTGACCGTCTCGCCGGTCAGCGGATCGACGCCGTCGATCTTGGCGGAGGTGTTGCCGCCGCCGAAATTGGTGATCCTGAGATCGGAGCCGAGGAGGTTCGAGCGGTAGAGGAGGAGGCCTGCTTCGTCGAGTTTGGCCGCGTGCGCCTCGTCCCAAAGGCTCGGCAAGGGCGCATAGAGGCCGGACGGGGGGCCGCTCATGGTCGTTCCTCTCCAATGACGAGCGATTTTGTCAGGACCCTACGCGATCGATCAAATTCCGTCAATCGCCGTGCCCATTGTGCAGCGCAATGAGCGAAATCGCTCAAAATCGTTTGACACTGCGCAAGGTCGATGGCAGCTTGATCGCCAATCAAGCGTCGATCAAGAGGAAACGGCAAGGAGCCATGCGCGAGCGTCAACGCGCCGAGATCGTCCGAAGCCTCCTCGCCGAGCGCGGGTTCCTGTCGATCGCCGACATCATGGCGGCGACCGGCGTATCGGCCGCGTCCGCCCGTCGCGACGCCGTTCGCCTCGCGGGCCTTGGCGTCGCGGAGCGCCTCCACGGCGGCATCCAGTTGCCCGAAGGCGCCTTCTCGAAGGCCCTCCAGCCCACGCCGCTTGCGACGCGCTCGTTTGACGCAAGCCGCACCGTGAATATCGCGCAGAAGCGCGCCATCGCCCGCCGCGCGGTCGAGATGTGCGCCGATGGCGACGTGGTGATCGTCAACGGCGGCACGACGACCTACCAGATGTCGGAGTTCCTGCGCACGACGCGGCTGAAGATCCTGACGAACTCCTACCCGCTCGCCGAATTTCTGATCCACGAGACGCAGAACCGCGTCGCCCTTCCCGGCGGGGAGGTCTACCGCGAGCAGAAGCTGATCGTCGCGCCGTTCGACGACGACGCCATCCAGCACTATTCGGCTCGGCTCATGTTCATGAGCGCGATCTCGATCGGGCCGCTCGGCGTGATTGAGGGCGATCCGCTCATCGCGCGCGCCGAGACGAAGCTTCTCAAGCGCGCCGAAAAACTCGTCGTTCTCGCCGACGCCTCGAAGTTTGCGCCGCGCGGCAGCTTGGTGGTGGCGCCGCTGACGCGCATCCACACGCTCGTCACCGATTCCGCCGCGCCCGCCGAGGCGCTCGCCATGCTGGCCGACGCCGGCGTCCGCACCGTCGTGGTCGAGCCCGACGCGCAAGCGACGGAGGCCGCATGAACGCGCCCGCGCCCGCCGCTCCGCTCCTCGAGGTCAAGGGTCTCGAAAAGTCGTTTCCCGGCGTCAAGGCGCTGAGCGGCGTGTCGTTCGCGGTCAAGTCCGGCGAGACGCACGCCCTCCTCGGCGAGAACGGCGCGGGAAAATCGACGCTGATCAAGATCGTGTCGGGCGTCTATCAGCCGGACGCCGGCGAAATCCTGATCGACGGGCGCGCGGTCCGCTTCTCGAGCCCCGAGGACGCCAAGCGCGCCGGCGTCGCGACCATCTACCAGGAGCTGCTTCTCTTTCCCGAGCTCACCGTGGCCGAGAACATCTTTCTCGGCCACGCGCCGCTCGCATCGGGCGGCCGGATCGACTGGGCGACGATGCGGCAGAAGGCCGAGGCGCTGCTCGCTTCGCTCGAGATCGACGACCTCGCCGCCGACGACATCGTCGGCGCTCTCTCGGTCGGCCACCGCCAGCGGGTCGAGATCCTGCGCGCGCTGTCGCACGACGCGCGCATCCTAATCATGGACGAGCCGACCGCAGCGCTGACCGAAGCCGACGTCCGCCGCCTGTTCGACATCGTCCGCAGGCTGAAAGCCCGTGGGGTCGGGATCGTCTACATCAGCCACAGGCTCGACGAGATCTTCGAGATCGGCGACCGCGTCACGGTGCTGCGCGACGGCGCCTACGTCGGCCAGCGGGAGGTCGCCGAGACCAACGCCGCCGAACTCGTCCAGATGATGGTTGGGCGGCGGATCGAGAACCTCTTTCCCAAGGTCGCGGTTCCGATCGGCGAGCCGGTGCTCGAAGCGCGCGGCCTTCGGCGCGAGCCGACGACCCTGGACGTCAGTCTCACCGTGCGGGCGGGCGAGATCGTCGGGCTCGCCGGGCTCGTGGGTTCGGGGCGCAGCGAGCTTGCGCAGGTGCTGTTCGGCATCACCCCCGCGGAGCAGGGGGAGATCGTCCTGCACGGCAAGGCGACGACGATCGATTTGCCCGAAGCCGCCCGCGCGCGCGGCGTCGCCTACGTGCCGGAGGACCGCGCCGTGCAGGGGCTCGTGCGGCCGATGAGCGTCCTGCACAATTTCTCGCTTGCGGCGCTTGGCGCGCTCTCGCGCGCGGGCTTCATCGACCGGGCGGCCGAGCGGCGCCTCGCCGACGCGTCGGTCAAGCGCTTCAGCGTCAAGACGAGCTCGGTCGACGAGGTGGCGGGACGGCTCTCCGGCGGCAACCAGCAGAAGATCGTGCTCGGCAAGTGGCTCGCCAACAACCCGCGGCTGCTCATCCTCGACGAGCCGACGCGCGGCATCGACGTCGGCGCCAAGGCCGAGATCCATCGCCTGATGTGCGAACTCGCGGGCGAGGGCGTCGCAATCCTGATGATCTCGAGCGAGCTTCCCGAGGTGCTTGGCATGAGCGATCGCGTGCTCGTCATGCGGGAGGGGCGCCTCGTCGCCGAATTCGACCGGCTCCACGCCACCTCGGAGGCGGTCGGCGCCGCCATGATGGGATCCAACGCCGCAATGGAGCGGGCCGCGTGACCGCCGTGCCCGCGAGCGGCCTCGCCGCGCCCCGCGCCGGCCTCCTCAAGCGCTTCGCCTCGCAGGAGGGGCTGCTCGCGGTCGCCGTGATCGGGCTCGCCATTGCCGTCGGCTTCGTCAATCCGCGCTTCCTCGCCTATCGAAACCTCGCCGACATCCTGCTTGGCAACGCCTATATCGCGATCGCCGCGATCGGCATGTCGATGGTCATCATCTCGGGCAACATCGACATTTCCGTCGGCGCGCTGATCGGCGTGCTCGCCACTGTCAGCGGCTCGCTGGCGGTGGACGGGGCGCCGACCGCAGTCACCTGGGCCGCGCCGCTTCTCCTCGGCGTCCTCGTCATGGCGGCGCAGGGCGCCGTGATCGCCTACCTGCGAATCCCGGCGATCGTCGTCACGCTCGGCATGCTGTCGATCCTGAAAGGGGGCCTCATCAGCGTCACGGGAGGCAAGTGGATCACCGACCTGCCGCAAAGCTTCCACCTGGCGGACTTGAGCCTCCTCGGCGTGCCGATGCCGGTCGTGATCATGGTCGTGGCGACGGCGCTCGCGGCGCTATGGATGCGTTACTCGCAGAGCGGCAGGGCGATCTACGCGACCGGCGGCAACGCGGAAGCGGCGCGCCTCTGCGGCGTCGACCCGCAGCGCACCGTCGTCATGGTGTTTGCGATCCACGGGTTCTTCGCCGGCCTCGCGACCCTCGTCTACGCGACCCAACTGCGCGTCATCCAGTCGACCACGCCGCCCGGCCTCGAACTCACCGTCATCACCGCTTCCGTCGTCGGCGGCGTCTCCATCCTCGGCGGGGTCGGCACGGTCGTCGGCTCTACGCTCGCCGCCATCCTCATCGCCGAGATCACGAGCGCCCTCGTCTTCGTCAACGTCTCGCCCTACTGGACGGACGCCGTGCGCGGCGCGCTGATCCTTGCGACCGTCATCGCCGACATCCTGCGCCGCCGGCGGCGCGCGGCGCGAGGAAGGAAGGTGGCCGCATGACCGCCGTCGTCGAAACAGGACGGCGCAGCACGCCGAAGTGGCTCACCCGCCACGAGACCGTGCTGGCTCTGATCCTCGTCGTCGCGCTGCTCGGCCTCGGCGCGTTCAACGACCGCTTCCTCACCCTCGACAACCTTCTGAACCAGGGCCGGCTCATGACCGAGATCGGCCTCATCGCCCTGCCGATGACGTTCGTCATCATCACCGGCGGCATCGACCTCTCGGTCGGGGCGATCGTGGGCCTCAGCGCAGTCATGCTCGGGACTTCGTGGAAGACCTTTGGCCTGCCGCTGCCGCTCGCGATCTGCTTCGCGCTCTTCGTCGGCGGCCTCGCGGGCTTCGTCAACGGCTTCGTCATTACGCGGGTCAAGGTGCCCCCTCTCATCATGACCATCGCCACGCTCGCGCTCTACCGGGGGCTCGCCGAAGGGGTGAGCCAGGCCCATTCGGTGCGCGGCTATCCCGAATGGTTCTATGAGCTTGGCCAGGGCGACGTGTTCGGCGTCCCGACGCAGCTTCTGATCCTGATCGTGCTCGCCGTGATCGCCGGCGTCGCGCTCGACCGCACGACCTTCGGCCGCACGCTCTACGCCATCGGCGCCAACGAGACGGCGGCGCGCTTCTCCGCCCTCAACGTCGACCGGACGAAGCTCATCGTCTACACGCTCTCGGGCCTCGCCTCGGCGCTGGCCGCGGTCGTGCTCGTGTCGCGCGTGACGACGACTCGCATGGACATGGGCACCGGCTACGAGCTCGACGTGATCGCGGCCGTCGTGCTCGGCGGCGCCAGCATCTTCGGCGGTTCGGGCACGATCTGGGGCACGCTCATCGGCCTTGTGATGATTCAGCTCCTGAAGAACGGGCTGGCGCTGACCGGCGTCAAGGGCGACGCGACGATCGTCGTCATCGGCGTCGCGCTCATCCTTTCGGTGCTGATCGCGAGTTCGCTCCAGAGGCGCCGGGAATGACAATATAACGCAGATTCAGCCGTCAATGGTTGCGGCGAATACGGGAGGTAGGCGAACATGACGAAATATCTCATCACGACGGCAGTGGCGGCGCTCGCGTTCGCGGGCTTCGCCACGTCGGCCAGCGCGGCCGGCAAGTGGGACGGCGGCGACGACCTGGCGACGAGCCCGCTCGAGTGCGGCACGGGCGCGGCGGCGGCCGCGGCGCCGGTCAAGTACGACGGCGGCCAACCGACAGGCGCGCCGAACCTTGCGGGCAAGGAGATGACCGTCGTCGACGTGCCGAAGCTGATCGGCATCGGCTATTTCAACGCCACCTCGAAGGGCATCCAGGACGCCGCGAAGGAACTCGGCAACGTCAAGGCCAAGACCGACGGACCGACGGAAGCCAAGATCGACGAGCAGATCAAGTTCATCGACAACTACATCACCAGCGGCGTCAACGGCATCCTGTTCGCCGCCAACGATCCGGTGGCGATCGCGCCGGTGCTCAAGAAGGCGCTGTCGAAGGGCATTCACGTCGTCGGCTACGACGCCAACTCGACGCCCGACGCGCGCGAATGGTTCGTCAACCAGGCCCAGTTCAACGGCATCGGCAAGACCATGATCGACGCGATGGCCAAGGAGGCCGGCGAGGACGCCGCCTTCGCCATCGTCACCTCGACCTTCACCACGCCGAACCAGGCGCGCTGGATCGCCGAGATGCAGGCCTACGCCGCCAAGTGCCATCCGAAGATGCAGTGGCTCGAGACGGTCGAGGCGCAGGAGGACAACAACCTGTCGTTCAACCAGGCGACGACGCTCATCAACAAGCACGGCGACAAGCTCAAAGGGCTGTTCGGCATGACGTCGGTCGCGACCCCCGCTTCGGCGGAGGCCGTCACCAAGGCCGGCCTCTGCGGCAAGGTCGCGGTCGTCGGCCTCGCCACGCCGAACGCCATGAAGCCCTACGTCCACGCCGACTGCGTCAAGTCGGTGGTTTTATGGAACCCGATCGATCTCGGCTACGCGGCGACCTACGTGCTGCGCGCCGCCGCCGACGGCAAGCTCAAGCCCGGCGACACTTCCGTCGAGGCGGGCAAGCTCGGCAAGCTCAACGTGATCAACGGCAGCGAGGTCCTGCTCGGCGCACCCTTCGTCTACACCAAGGAGAACATCGACAAGTTCGACTTCTGAGCCCTTGTCCCCTCTCCCCGCGACGCGGGGAGAGGGCTATGGTGACAGCTTGTAGGGCGGGGTCGTCGACCCCGCCGGCGCGCTCAGCGAGCGCGCCTACACACGTGAGCCTCGCCCATGCCGCGCCTCGCCTTCAAGATGTTCCTCAACCCCGGCGCCGCGCACGAGTACCGCCGCCGCCATGACACGCTCTGGCCCGAGCTTGCGACGCTCCTCAAGGAGAAGGGCGTCGCCAATTATTCGATCTATCTCGACCCCGACACCAACACGCTCTTCGCCACTGTCGAGCGCCCCGAGCATCACGGCATGGACGACCTGCCGCTGCATCCGGTCATGCAGCGCTGGTGGGCCTATATGAAGGACATCATGGCGGCGAATCCGGACGGCAGCCCCGTCACGGCGCCGCTCGTCGAGATGTTTCATCTGGACTGAGGGGCTTCGTCGCCGACCGGTCGACCGAAGCGCTATCGATTTCTTGAAGGCCTTGGAGCGGGCGAAGGGAATCGAACCCTCGTATGAAGCTTGGGAAGCTTCCGTTCTACCATTGAACTACGCCCGCTGAAGCGCGACGGCGAGGAGGACGTCAACGCCGCAGGAATGTCAAGCGATCAGTCGCCCACCGTCGGCAGCGGCGCCCTGCATCCCAGCGCGCCCGCGATGCAGAGGTTGAGGCCATAAGTCACGCCGGAAAGGCCGGGGGGCAGTTTATAGCCCTCCGCCAGGTTGCCCGAGACAGCGACGTTGGTGACGTCCGGGTAGAGCATGATCCAGACCGGGCATTTTCCCGGTTGGGGCACCACGCCATCGCCGCGGACGAAATTGCTGACGATCCGTCCCCCGTTTGTCTTGAGGAACGTGATGCCGTGGCACACGCCCGACGTCACAACCACATTGTTCTCGACGACGACATGGGTCATCGTTCCCGTGCTGCCGAAATCGTCGATGCCCTGGATCTCACCCGGGAAATAGACGCGTCCCGCGTCGCGGATGAAGACGTTGTCGGCGATCCGGATGTCGTCGAACGGGCCGAAGAAGATCTGGATGAAATCGTTGTGGTTGCCGTCGCCGACGGTATTGGAGTTTACGCCGCGCGCCCCGACGACGTAGCAATGGCTGCAGCCCGGCCGGATGAAATCGTCGTCCCCGCCGTCGATCGTGCCGGAGAACGCCGACCAGTTCGACGCGAAGAAGACGCCGTTGCGGACATTGCGAAACATCACCGTCGATGTGAACATCACGCATTGGCCCGAGCGGATTTCGACGGCGTCGCGGGCTTTCGCGATATGCTCCTGCGCCGACCAGGTCGCGACGACGGCGTCGGGCGCGCTTTCGAGCAGCATGTCGTCGAAGCGTATGTCGGTCATGTCCCCGCCGCCCACGAGCGGCTTTTCGTCGAACTTCAGGCTCTCCACCTTGAGGCCGACGAAGGCGATCTTTTTTGACCCCCAGATGCTGATGTCGTCGACGAGCGGATGCGCGCCGGGCTCCGCCCCGATCGTCAGCCAGTCGTTGTTGGCGACGCCGGATAAGTTCAGAGCGCCGTAGGAAGTCGGCGCATCGGCGATGAGGACGGCGTCGCCGGGATGGACGGGCGCCGCCGGATTTTGCGCCCCGCGGACCACGACGGACGACAGTTTCGGAGCGCCCCACGGACCCGGCGCGAAGAGCGCGCCGAGCGTCTTCCACGGGCGTTCGAGCGATCCGTCGCCGGCGCTGTCGTCACCCATCGCGCTGATGTGCCAGACATGCGCCGGCGTCCCGGGCGCGGGGGCGCAGGGCGACCCCTCCGCAAAGACGGGCAGGGTTCCGGCGGCGAAGGCCGGCGAGGTCGCGCCGAGCGCCGTCATGATCAGGAAAGCCAGAGAAATCAGGACCCGCACGACCGGCGGCGGCTCGTGGCAGGAGAGGAGGGACTCGAACCCCCAACCCCCGGTTTTGGAGACCGGTGCTCTAGCCAATTGAGCTACACTCCTAAGCCGGGCCGTTCATGCCGCATCGCGCCCGCCGGCGCAAGGGGCGCGCACTCGATGGCGCGCCCTCGGGCGCCGTCGAGTGGACCGCAGAACGCCGCCTTGACTTCCCCCTGCCGCAAGGGCCAGTTTCCCGCGCCGTTTTCAAGCCCAAGGCCGGCGGGGCGGCCAAAGGGTTCATGCGCACCTATCTGAGTTTCGAACAGCCCGTCGCCGATATCGACGCCCGCATCGACGAATTGCGCGCCGTCGCCGATAAGGGCGACTCGCCCGCGCTCGCCGAGGAGATCGCCAAGCTCGAGGCGAAGTCGCAGAAAGCCCTCGCCGACCTCTACGCCTCCCTCACCCCCTGGCAGAAGACCCAGGTCGCGCGCATCCAGGGGCGGCCGCGCTGCGCCGACTATCTGAAAGGTCTGATCGCCGACTTCACCCCCCTCGCCGGCGACCGCTACTTCGGCGAGGACGAGGCGATCGTCGGCGGCCTCGGCCGGTTCGACGGCGCCGCCGTCGTCGTCATCGGCCAGGAGAAGGGCCACGACACCGAGAGCCGCCTCAAGCACAATTTCGGCATGGCCCGGCCCGAGGGCTACCGCAAGGCGACCCGCCTCATGGAACTCGCCGACCGGTTCGAGCTTCCCGTCATCGCGCTCGTCGACACGGCGGGCGCCTTTCCCGGCGTCGACGCCGAGGAGCGCGGCCAGGCGGAAGCCATCGCCCGCTCGACCGACGCCTGCCTCGCGCTCGGCGTCCCGAACGTCGCCGTCGTCATCGGCGAAGGCGGCTCAGGCGGCGCCATCGCCATCGCCACCGCCAACAAGGTGCTGATGCTCGAGCATGCGATCTACACCGTCGCCTCCCCCGAGGCCGCGGCCTCAATCCTCTGGCGCGATTCGTCCAAGGCGCAGGAGGCGGCGACGGGGATGAAGATCACCGCGCAGGACCTGCTCAAGTTCGGCATCGTGGACAGGATCGTCTCCGAGCCGGTCGGGGGCGCCCATCGGGACCCCGACGCCGCGGTCGCAGCGACGGGGCGCGCCATCGGCGACGCCTTCAGGACGATGCAGAACATGAGCCCGGAGCAGGTCAGGGACGCGCGGGCCGAAAAATTCCTCGCCATCGGTCGCAAGGCGTAGGCCAGCGATCCGGCCTTGAACGACTGGCCGCTCACCCGGCCTGAAGCGCGTTCACACGCTTGCCGAACGCCGTCAGGCGCTCGAGCGCCTCGCGCATTGCAGCTACCGACTCGTCGAGGTTCGCCTCGGTGATCAGGTCCCAGCACACGGGGTTGTTCGAACCGCGGCCGTCCCACAGATGGTCGTAGGCGAGCACGCCGACGAGGGGCATGAAATCCCGCGGCTTCGGCGACGAAAAGCGGCTCTTGAGCGCGGGCGCGAGCCAATCGCGAAAGCCGAACTCCATCTGGCGCATCAGCGCGGAATCGAAATGGACGCTGAGCCGGCCGTGGAAGCCCGGATCGGGATGCGAATAGACGACGGCCTCGGTCCCCTTCGCGCCGTCGATCTTCTGCCTCTCATAACCGGCCTCGGCCAGCATGGTCATGACCGCCTTCTTCAGCACCGCCTTCTTCGGCCGGGCGCCGAACCAATCGCCGTCGGGATATCTGGGCCGCCGGTGGATATAGGGCCCGAGAAGCGGATGCGCCTCCCGCTCGCGCACGATGTTGTCCGCCCACCACCAGAGGGTCGAATACTGCGCGAGCGCGTCGAGGAGGCGGGCCTGGCCGGCCTCGTCGAGGCGGGCGAACGCATCGGGGACGCTCGCAAGCTCGGAGTTCGGAAAGCGCCGCAGAAACGGGAACCCGGCTGCGTGCTCGGCCGCGAGATCCTCGCGGATGACGGCCGCGATGCGGGCGCGCATGGCCTCTGTGGCGGCGCTTTTCGCCTCCAGTTCGGCGTCAGTCATACGAATAGCCGGCAAAGCAGATCTCCGACGGCTTCCCGTCGGCGTAGACAACGAAGCTCACCCCCTGGCCGCGCTCGAGCGACTTGAACAGGGCTTCGTCGTCCTCGAGATCGTCGTTCGTCGGGGTCGGCGTTCCGAAGACATCCTCGAGATCGTCGTCGTCGAGCGGCTTCACCGCGCCGGGCGCGGGCTTGGCGGTCACCCGCGTCATGTCGAGGATCGAGCGGGTTCCGCTCGCCCCGGCGGCCCGGCGGGCCGCGTCGATCGTCGGGTGCCTCGCGCCCGGGGCGTGGCTCGGATCGGCCGGAAACAGGGGGAACGCTTCGACAGGATTGTAGCGGCCGGCGGCGAACTCGCGCGCCTGAAGTTCCGCGAGCGCCTTTCCGAGGTCGGGATCGTAAGCGACGAAATAGATCCACGGATGCCCGCCCATGCCATCGCTCCGCTGCGAGCCCTCGCCGAGGACCACGAGCGTCAGCATAGCATCAAGTCTCTCGGTCATCCTGAAAAGCGTCGTCATTGCGAGCGAAGCGAAGCAATCCATCCCGGACACGGCGGCGGTGTGACGGATTGCTTCGTCGCTTTCGCTCCTCGCAATGACGAATGTAAGGGTTGTGATTGGCGCCGCCCCTCACATCCCCCCGAGCCGCTCGGCGACGGCGAAGATGTCCTTGTCGCCCCGGCCGCAGAGGTTCATCACCATGAGGTGGTCGCGTGGCCGCTTGGGCGCGAGTTCGATCACCTTGGCGAGCGCGTGCGCCGGCTCGAGCGCCGGGATGATGCCTTCGACCTTCGACAGAAGCTGGAAGGCGGCCAGCGCCTCCTCGTCGGTGGCGGACAGGTACTTCACCCGGCCGACGTCGTGCAGCCACGAATGCTCCGGCCCGATGCCGGGATAGTCGAGGCCGGCCGAGATCGAATGGGCCTCGAGGATCTGCCCGTCGGCGTCCTGCAGCAGATAGGTGCGGTTGCCGTGCAGCACGCCGGGCCTGCCGCCGGTGAGCGACGCCGCGTGGCCGTTGTCGACCTCGAGCCCGTGCCCGGCCGCCTCGACCCCGAACATCTCGACGCCTTCGTCGTCGAGGAACGGATGGAAGAGCCCGATGGCGTTCGAACCGCCGCCGATCGCAGGCGACGAGGCTGTCGGGCAGCCGCCCTTCCGCCTCCTGCATCTGCGTCGCGCGTCTCCTCGCCGATCACGCACTGGAAGTCGCGCACCATCATCGGATAGGGGTGCGGGCCCGCCGCCGTGCCGATGCAATAGAAGGTGTCGGCGACGTTGGTCACCCAGTCGCGCAGCGCCTCGTTCATCGCGTCCTTCAGCGTACGCGCGCCGGCGTGCACCGGCGCGCACCTCGGCGCCCAGCATCTTCATGCGGAACACGTTGGGCTTCTGCCGCTCGACGTCGACCTCGCCCATGTAGACGACGCAGTCGAGGCCGAAGCGGGCGCAGGCGGTGGCGGTCGCGACGCCGTGCTGGCCGGCGCCCGTCTCGGCGATGATCCGCTGCTTGCCCATGCGCCGCGCCAGCAGGATCTGGCCGAGCACGTTGTTGATCTTGTGCGCCCCGGTGTGGTTGAGCTCCTCGCGCTTGAAATAGATCTTCGCGCCGCCGAGGCGTTCGGTCAGGCGCTCGGCGAAATAGAGCGGGCTCGGCCGCCCGACGTAATGCTTGAGGAGATGATTGAGCTCGGCGTGAAACGCCGGATCGGCCTTCGCCGCCGCGTAGGCCTTTTCGAGGCTGAGAATGAGCGGCATCAGCGTCTCGGCGACGAACCTTCCGCCGTAGATGCCGAACCGCCCGCGCTCGTCCGGCCCCTTGCGGAAGGAGTTCGGCTTGTCGAGCTTGGCCATTTCACGAAACTCCTGAAGGGGCGGGCGCGAAGGCGGCCCGCGCCGCGGCGACGAAAGCCGCGATCCTCGCCAGATCCTTGACGCCGGGCGCGCTCTCGACGCCCGACGAGACGTCGACCCCGCGGGCCCCGGTCGCCCGGATCGCGTCGGTGACATTGGCCGGCGTCAGTCCGCCCGAGAGCAGCCATGGACGGCTCGGGGCGAAATCGCGCGCCAGCGCCCAGTCGAACGGCAGACCGTTGCCCCCGGGATGGGCCGCTCCTTTCGGCGCCTTGGCGTCGATCAGGAGGAGGTCGGCGGCCTCGTCGTATTCCGCCGCCCGGGAGAGGTCACGCGGAGCGGCGACGCCGATCGCCTTCATGGTCTTGCGGCCAAAGCGCCCCGCAATCTCGCGCACCCGCGCCGGGCTCTCGTCGCCGTGCAACTGGAAGACGTCGGGGTCGAGCGCCTCGGCGACGCCGGAAAGAAACGCATCGTCGGCGTCGACGGTCAGCGCCACGACCCGGGCCCGCCCGCGGGCCTGGCGCCCGAGCGCGCGCGCCTGCTCGAAGCCGACGTTGCGAGGGCTTTTGGCGAAGAACACGAAGCCGACCATGTCGGCGCCGGCGCGGAGCGCGGCCTCGAGCGCTTCGGGCGTGGAGAGGCCGCAGATTTTTACGGTGGCCGTCATCGCCGCCTCTTTCCGCCAAAGCGCCCGCGGTGTCAAAGGCGTGAAGGACCGGTCGTTGCCTCAATTTGAACTTCGGTCCTCGACCCAACTGGGTCGATGGGCCGCGCGCCGCTTGGCTAAGGTCTCCAAGGATTGATGACATCGAGGCCCGCAGTGCGGAATGGAATTTCGTCGCGAGTGGCAATGACGAATCCGTTCGCAAGCGCAATAGCTGCAATGCAGGCGTCGGCGGTTTGTATCGCGCTCCCCTCATTGCTCGCCTGCGCCACCAACCTGGCATAAGGCTCCGTGCAAGCCAGGTCGAACGAAAGCACCCGGCCAGCGAACATCGGCAGCACGCGCTTTTCGATGTGTTCATGGAGGGCCGAGCGGCGCTTGCCGACAGGCATCAATGCGACACCTGCGCGCAGCTCGGCCACACTCATCATCGAGAGGAACAGCGTTTCCAGCGGCTGCGCGTCGATCCACTCGCTGACCCGCGCTTCTGGCGCCCGGCGTAGCGGCTCGGAAATGACATTGGTGTCGAGCAGGATCATTCAAAGCTCACTGCACGGGCAGGCGTCTTGTCCCGATCGAAAAGCGACAGTTCATCGTTGGTCAGCCTGATTTCGCGGCCAATTTCGGTCAGCAGCGAACCGAGCTTGATCCGCCCCTGAGGCTTAACCGCAGATTCCAGAATATCGCGCATTTCAGCTTCGATGCTGCGACCATGCAGGGCGGCCCGCACGCGGATAGCGCGATGGACCTCGTCGGGCACATTCCGGACGGTTACAGAGGCCATCTTTCAATTCCTTCCATGATTCGATTCTCTTGCAATATGTGAGTTTGCAATCATCAAGGCAAGGACTGGCGCTGTCGGGCTTTGCGGGGACGAGCCCCATCGAGCCGCGATCGGCGGCGACGGCCAACTCGGACCGCGGGAATGTCCGCTTCAAGGGCCTCCAAAGCGCGTACGAAAGTCGTGAATGGGTCGAGGGCCAAAGTTCAAACTGAGACGCCGGCCGCCGCCCCGGTTGGCTTGACACGGCGGCGAAGCCTCCTGTCTCTACGCTCCCGTTCGGGACGAACCTAAGCAGGGACGAGCCTCGTGAAACCTTTTCTTCTTGTTTTCGCTGCGCTCGCGCTGACAGCCTCGGCCTCCGCCTCGTTGGCCGCGGGCGACGCCGCGGCCGGCGAGACGAAGTTCAAGGTGTGCCGCGTCTGTCACCAGATCGGCGAGGGGGCGAAGAATTTCGTCGGGCCCGAGCTCAACGGCGTCGTCGGCCGCAAGGCCGGAACCGTTCCCGGCTACAATTATTCCGACGCCAACAGGAATTCCGGCCTTGTCTGGGACGAGGCGACGCTGACCAAATATCTGCGCAGTCCGCGGGAAATCGTGCCGGGCACCAAGATGGCCTTCCCGGGCCTCGTCAACGACGACGACGTCGCCAACGTGATCGTCTATCTCAAGCAGTTCGGCGCGGATGGGAAGAAGATGTGACGCCGTCGGCGGCGGCCTCGCGGCCATCCATTCCGGCCATGCGCTCACGCTCGGCGGGAGGCGCGACCGCCTCTGCGAGCGCATCGATCTCGGCCTCGGCCGACGCCCGCATCCTGGCTTCTGCCCCGCGATAGAGCGCGACGATCCGACGGCCCTCCTCGGTCAGTGAAGCCCCGCCCCCCTTCGGACCGCCGTGGTGGGCGGCGACGAGGGGCGAGCGAAAGAGCTGATTCAGTTCATCGACGAGGAGCCAGGCGCGACGATAGGACATGGCGTGGGCGCGGCCGCCCGCCGAGATCGAGCCGGTCTTTTCGATCGCCTCGAGAAGCGCGATCTTCCCGGCGCCGAGCCTGCGCCCGCCCTCGAAGTCGAGCCGCACCGTCAACCGCGTCGGCAATTTTTTTCTTCCTTCCGCTTTATCGTCCTGCCCTTCCAGAGCGCGTTCCTGTTGGCCTGGATCGGCGCCGTCATCGCCCCCGCCCCCCTTGTGGGGGCGGGACGGGGTGGGGGGTCACGCGGACCGTCGTGTTGTTGGCGCCAAGGCTCACGATTCAGGTCGGCGTGACCCCCCTCCTCGATCCTCCCCCACAAGGGGGGAGGAGGCGCTGGCAAACCGAACGAACCCGGAGTGACCATGATCTAGCGCTCGATCCTATCGCGAATGGGCGAAGTCCCAATAGAGCTCGCGCGCGCGGCGGAAAACCGGTCCCGGCTGGAGCTCGCGCGTCTCGATCCGGCGCACCGGCGTCACCTTGCCGAAATTCCCCACAACGAAGATTTCGTCCGCCGCCTCGAAATCCGCAAACGACAGCGTCGCCTCGCGGACGTCGCGACCGTCCGCGCGCAGGAGCTTCAGAACCCTCTGGCGGGTGATCCCGTTGAGGAACGACCCGTTGGCGGCTGGCGTCATCGCGACGCCGTCCTTCGCCAGAAAGACGTTGGCCGTCGCAAGCTCGGCGACGGCGCCGAGCGCGTCCGCCAGCAGGCAATTGTCGAAGCCGCGGGCGCGCGCTTCGATGAGAGCCCGGGCGTTGTTGGGATAGAGGCAGCCGGCCTTCGCCTCGATCGGCGCCGTCAGCGCCAGAGGCTTGACGAAGGGGGAGCGCGTGATCGAGACGCCGGCCAGCTTCGGCAGCGGGGCTTCATAGATGCAGAGGCAGAAGCGCGTCGACTCCCGTTCATGCGCCACCGTCGATGTCACGCTTGCCTCCTCCGCCCAGTACATCGGACGGATGTAGAGCTCGGCGCCGGGCGGAAACCTGGCGATCCCCTCCCGTGCGAGCGCCTCGATCGCCTCGGCGGACATGAGAGGCAGGAGGCCCATCGCGACCGCCGAGCGATTGAGGCGCTCGCAGTGCCGGTCGAGGTCGGGCGCGACGCCATCGAAGGCGCGCGCCCCGTCGAACACGCTCGAGCCCAGCCAGAACGCATGGGTCCGGGGTCCAACGATCGGCGGATTGCCTTCGAGCCAGCGGCCTTCGAAATACGTGAACGTCTGCGACCATGCGGTCATTCGCCGTAAATCCTCCCTCGGTCAGAGCATTCGGGCGATTCTCGCCGGTTCGGCCGCCTCAGTCCAGCGGGATGACACGGGCCGCTTCCGCGCCAAGCGCCGCGAGCGCCTCCCCGACGCTTCGGCCGCCGATCACCAGCCCCGGCGCGACGTCGACCAGCGGCGCGAGCACGAAGGCGCGGTTGAAAAGCTCCGGATGGGGAAGGGTGAGCCGGTCGCTTCGCAGCGTGACGTCGCCGTCTGCGATGATGTCGATGTCGATGAGCCGCGGCCCCCAGCGCTCGGCAGGGGTGCGGCCGAGCGCCGTCTCGATCGCCTTCACCCGGTCGAGCAGAGCCTCCGGCTGCAGATCGGTGCGGACGAGGGCGCAGGCGTTGACGAACCAGTCCTGGTCCGTCTTGCCCCAGGGCGGCGTCCGGTAGAAGCGCGACACCGCGGCGAGCGCGACGCCCGGCGTGTCGTCGAGCGCGGCGAGCGCGCGGCGCAGCGCGCCCGCCTTGTCGCCGACGTTGCCGCCGAGCGCCAGCACGACGTTCGCGCGAGGCTCCCGCGACGGCGCCGGGGCTCGTGCGGCCGCCGCGAGCGCCTTGAAGACCTCGAGCGCCTGCCGGTGTTGGGCGACGTCGTGGACGCGAAGGACCGACGCCCCGCGCGCGAGCGCGACGACGCCGGCGGCGAGGGTGCCGACGAGGCGTTCGTCGGGGCCGCCGCCGACGAGCCGGCCGATGAACGACTTGCGCGACGCGCCGACGAAGATGGGCAGGCCGAAGCCGCGCAACCGGTCGATATTCCAAATGCAGGCGTGGTTCTGCTCGGGCGTCTTGCCGAAGCCGACGCCGGGGTCGAGGAGGATCCGGCCGAACGGAACGCCGGCGCGGGCCGCCAGTCGGAGCGAGCGATCGAAGAACCGCTCGACGTCGTCGAGAATGTCGATCGAGGGGTCGGCGGCTTCCCGATTGTGCATGACGACGAGCGCCGAGCCGGTCTCGGCGACCGCCTCCGCCATGCCGGGATCGCGCTGCAGGCCCCAGACGTCGTTGACGATCGAGGCACCGAGCCGCACGGCCTCGCGCGCCACGCCGGCCTTCGTGGTGTCGATCGACAGCGGCAGATCGAGTTCGCGCGCCAGCGCCGAAATGACCGGCGCGACGCGGCGAAGCTCTTCCTCCTCGGGGACGGCCGTGTGGCCCGGCCTCGTCGACTCGCCGCCGATGTCGATGACGGCGGCGCCGTCGGCCGCGAGCGACACTGCCCGCGCTACCGCCGCGGCGGGGTCGGCGTGGCGGCCTCCGTCCGAGAACGAATTGGGCGTGACGTTGACGATGCCCATCAGAACGGGCGAGCGGGCGATCGCCGCAAGAAACCGGTCGCGCCGCACGGCGCGAAGATCCCTGGCCGCCGCCTCAGCCATGCGCCGCGCCCGTCACGCGGCGAGCGCCGCCAGGATGCGCGCCCACGAACGCGCGCCTTTGTGAAACGACGTCGTCTCGTATTTCTCGTTCGGCGAATGGATGGCGTCGTCGTCGAGCGCGAAGCCGACGAGCAGGCAGTCCATGCCAAGCTCGCGCTTGAACGCGCCGACGACCGGGATCGAGCCCCCGGAGCCGATCAGCACGGGCGCCGTCCCCCACTCCGCCTCGAGCGCCCGCCGGGCGCGGCGCAGCGCCTCGTTCTTGACCGACAGGGTGATCGCTGGACTTCCCGCGTGATCGATGAAGGTCGCCTTTGCGTCCGGCGGCAGGCGCGCGGTCACGAAGGCGCGGAAGGCGCGGACGATCTTTTCCGGGTCCTGCTTTCCGACCAGCCGGAACGACACTTTGGCGCTGGCTTTCGCGGGCAGAACCGTCTTGATCCCGTCGCCCGTGTATCCGCCGACGATCCCGTTGACCTCGCAGGTCGGGCGCGACCAGAGCTGCTCGAGCGGGCTTCGGCCGCGCTCGCCGGCCGGCGTCGTCAGACCGACGTCGCCGAGGAACGCGGCGGCGTCGAAGTCGAGCGCGGCCCATTGTTCGCGGATCTCCTCGGGCGGATCCTCGACTCCGTCGTAGAAGCCCGGAATGGCGACCGCGCCGGTCTCGTCATGGAGGTCGCCGAGGATACGGGCGAGCGCGTGAATTGGATTGAGCGCAAGGCCGCCGTAAAGGCCGGAATGCAGATCGCGACTGGCGCCGACGAGCACGACCTCGTCGGGGACGATGCCGCGCAGCGCCGTCGTGATCGCGGGCGTCGTCGCGTTCCACATCGAGGTGTCGCAGACGAGCGCCACGTCCGCGGTCAGCGTCTTGGCGTTGGCGGCGAGAAAGGCGGGAAGCGAGGGCGAGCCGACCTCCTCCTCGCCTTCGAAGAGGACGGTGATCGCGCAGGGCGGCCCGCCGAACTTCTGGAAGGCCCGGCAGGCCTCGAGGAAGGTCATGAGCTGGCCTTTGTCGTCCGAGGCGCCGCGGGCGACGATCCGCTCGCCGTTCGGACCTTCCTCCAGTTTCGGATCAAACGGCGGCGAGCGCCAGAGAGCGAGCGGGTCGGGCGGCTGGACGTCGTAATGGCCGTAGAACAGGACATGCGGCGAATCCCGGTTGGCCGAGGCGATGCGGCCGACCACCATCGGCCGTCCCGTGGTCGGGTGCTTGGCCGCCTCGAAGCCGATCGCCTGCAGCTCGGCGACGAGCCAGTCGGCGGCCCGCTCGCAGTCGCCGTGGTGGGCCGGCGCAGCCGATACCGACGCAATCCGCAGGAAATCGAACAGCCTGTCCAGAGCCGGCGCGGTTCCGGCGTCGATGGCGGCGAGCGTATCGTCGATCCTGGTCATGGGTCCCCGCCGCAACGCGCGTCGTCGCGCCTCTTTCCTGTCCCCGTTGTAGCAGGCTCGGCCGCAGCCTTCCATCCGATGAGCGACGGTCCTGCGCCGTTTGACCTTTGTTCACTTGCGGCGTCCGGGCAGGGCGGGGACAATTCCCGAGAGTCCGGGAGGAGAAGGTTGGCCCAGAATTTTGATCCGCGCAGCGCGCCGTTCGACCGGCTGAGCCTCGAGGAACTCGACGCCGTCCGCAGCGCGCTCGACATCGCCTATTTCCGCCCGAACGAGACGATCATCGCGCGGAACGGCGCGCCCGACAGCCTCTTTGTCGTCATCAAGGGGGCGGTCGAGGAGCGGGACGGCGACGACCTCGTCGCGCTCCGCGGCCCCGGCGACATGTTCGATTCGCGCGCGCTGGTCCAGGGCCGCAGCGCCAACGCGTTCGTCGCGCGCGAGGAGACGCTGTGCAATCTCCTGCCGCGCGACGTGACCCTCAGGCTGATCGACCGCAATCCGCGCTTCGCCTCGTTCTTCTATCTCGACATCGCGCACAAGCTCGACACCGTCTCGAACGAGGAGGAGGCGGCCCGGTTCGCCCCGCTTCTCGGGGCGCGCGTCGACGAGCTCTTCCATCATCCGGCGATCTTCGTCGATGCGACCGAATCGATCGCCGACGCCGCCGCGCTCATGCGCGAGCACAAGACCTACGCGCTCTTCGTCACCGAGATCGACGGGGTCGGCATCGTCACCCGCTCCGATCTTCTGAACGCGGCGCTTTGCGACCATCTGCCCGCGGCGAGCGCCATCGGTCCGCTGGCGCATCGCCCGGTCGTCTGCGTCAGCCCCGACGATCTCGTCACGACCGCGCTCCTGCGCATGGCCAAGCACAACAAGCGCCGCCTCGCGGTCGGCGAGAACGGCATGTTCGTCGGCCTGCTCGAAGACATCGACCTTCTGAGTTTCGTCGCCGGGAACTCGCAGCTCGTCGCGGGCCGGATCGACCGCGCGCGCTCGATCGCCGACCTCGCACGGGCGGCGAAGGGAATCGAACCGCAGATCCGGCTCCTGCGCCGCCAGGGCGTCAAGGTCGAGCTCGTGTGCGAGATCGTCTCCGACCTGAACCGGAGGCTGCACGAAAAACTGTTTGCGCTCGTCGCCCCCGAGTCGATCCGCGACAACGGATGCTTCTTCGTCATGGGCAGCGAGGGGCGCGGCGAGCAGACGTTCCGCACCGACCAGGACAACGGGCTCATCCTGCGCGTGCCCGCGCCCGAGGAGGACCTCGTCCGTTTCCGCGCCGACGTGTTCGACGGGCTCGCCGAGTGCGGCTTCCCGCCCTGTCCGGGCGAGGTGATGGTGCGCAACCCGCTCTGGTCGCGGACGCTCGACGAATACCGCGACGATTTCCGCCGCTGGCTCGCGATGTCGGACGAAGCGGGCGTCATGGACATTGCGATCGTCTACGACGCGGCGGCGACCGCCGGCGACGCCGATCTTCTGAAAGCCGCCAAGCAGGAGCTGATCGACCTCATGCGCGGCGAGCCGGTGCGGCTCGCCCGCTTCGCGCGCGCCATCGACGCCTTTCCGACCCCGATCGGATTCTTCAACAACCTCGTCACCTCGAAGGCCGAGGGGGACGCGCTCGATCTCAAGAAGGGCGGCGTCTTTCCGATCGTGCACGGCGTCAGAGCCCTTGCGCTCGAGAACGGGCTGCACGAGACCGCAACGACCGCGCGGATCGCGAAACTCGCGGAGCTCGGCCGGTTCGACGAGCAGTTTGCGCGCGAGCTGACCCAGGCGCTGAACTACCTCATGACGCTGAACTCGACGCGCAGATCGCCGAGAAGGCGGCGACGAGCCTTGTCAAGCCGGGCGAATTGTCGACCATGGAGCGCGACCTTCTGCGCGACGCCTTCCATGTGGTGAAGCGCCTGCGCGAAATGCTGCGGCGCCACTTCAATCTGGCGATGTTCTGATGCTCAAGGGCCTCAGGCGTCGCCTCATGCTTCGCCTTCTGCGCGATCCCGCCTACCGCTTCCTGTTCGACACTCCGCCGGAAGGCGAAGCCGTCTCCATCGACTGCGAGACGACCGGCCTGAACACGAGGAGGGACGACATCATCGCCGTCGCCGCTATCCGCATCCGCGGCAATCGCATCCTGACGAGCGAACGCTTCGAGGCGATCGTCAAGCCAAAGGCGAGGCTCAACCCGGACGCCATCAAGATCCACCGCCTGCGCGAGCAGGACCTCAAGGACGGCCGGTCGATGGACGAGGTGCTGCCCGAGCTTCTGCGCTTCATCGGAGCGCGGCCGCTCGTCGGCTACTACATCGAGTTCGACGTCGCGATGCTCAACAGGCACGTCCGCCGGCTGATCGGGATCGGGCTGCCGAACCCGCGGATCGAGGTCTCGGGCGCCTACTACGAGCGCAAGTACGGCGACGCCCCGCCGGGAACCGAGGTCGACCTCAGGTTCATGAGCATCCTCGCCGATCTGGGCTTGCCGGCGCTCGAGCAGCACGACGCCACGTCCGACGCCCTGATGACTGCGATGATGCACCTGACCATCGAAGACCTGAAGGCGCGCGACGTCCGCATCGCCCGTCAGCGGACGCGGCCGATCGCGCATTACGGAGGCGGCTGAGCATCGCCCCCTCTCCGCGCGTGAGCGGGGAGAGGGCCGGGGTGAGGGGCGTGGGGATTGGCCGCCGTTGGCTCGTCGCCCAGCCCCTCATCCTGACCTTCTCCCCGTGAACGGGGAGAAGGGACGCGTCGGCGTCTGTCAGAACACGTGGCGGAAGATGAAGAACAGCGTGCCCGACAGGAGCATCGCCGCGGGCAGGGTCAGCACCCAGGCGAGCGCGATGCTGCCGACCGTCGACCACTGCATGCCCGAGCCGTTGGCCACCATCGTGCCGGCGACGCCGGAGGAGAGAACGTGGGTGGTCGACACGGGCAGGCCGAAGCCGTCCGCCGCGCCGATGGTCGCGGCCGCGACAAGCTCGGCGGCCGCGCCCTGGCCGTAGGTGAGATGGGTCTTGCCGATCTTCTCGCCGACCGTCACGACGATGCGCTTCCAGCCGACCATCGTGCCGAGACCGAGGGCGATGGCAACGCAGATCTTCACCCAGAGCGGGATGAACTTGGTCGCGTAGTCGAGCTGCGTCTTGAACTCGCCCATCTGCTTTTTCTCGTCGGCGGACAGCTCGTTCTCCTTGTCCTTCTGGAGGACACGGATCGCCTCGGAAGCCAGATACATGTCGTTACGGACGTTCTGCACCTTCTCGAGCGGCGTCTTGGCGACCGAGCCGTATTCCTTGACCGAGTCGCTGATCTGCCGCACCAGCACGGCGAGCGACGGATAGGTGCCCTCGCTGATCTTGTGCGCGTGGATGTATTCGGTCACCGCGGGACGCGGATCGCCGATCACGCTGAAGCCGGCGCCATGGGTGGAGACGATCTTCGAGGCGTTCTCGGCGGCGCTGATGAAGGCTTCGGCGTGGCCGGCGGGCGGGGCGCGGTTCAGCGCGTAAGCCGTCGGCGCGACGCCTATGAGGATCAGCATGATGAGGCCCATGCCCTTCTGGCCGTCGTTCGAGCCGTGGAAGAACGACACCAGCGTGCAGGTGAGGACGAGCAGGCCGCGAATCCAGGTCGGCGGCGGATTTGGCCCCTCGGGCGCCTTGTAGAGCGCCGGAATGCGGATGATCGCCTTCATGGCGAGCAGGAGCAGCGCCGACAGGAAGAACCCGAACACCGGCGAAAGCAGCAGGGCCTCGCCAACCTTCGTCACCTGGTCCCAATCCACCCCCGAGGTTCCGTCCTTGCCGCGCAGAAGCGCGTTGGTGATGCCGACGCCGACGATCGAGCCGATCAGCGTATGCGAGCTCGACGCCGGGATGCCGAAGGACCAGGTGCCCAGGTTCCAGATGATCGCCGCGATCAGGAGCGCGAACACCATCGCATAGCCGGCGCTCGAACCGACCTGCAGGATCAGTTCGACCGGCAGCAGCGACACGATCCCGAAGGCGACGGCGCCGCTCGAGACAAGCACGCCGAGCAGGTTCCAGCACCCGGACCAGACGACGGCGAACTGGGCCGGCAGGGCGTGGGTGTAGATGACGGTCGCGACCGCATTGGCGGTGTCGTGGAAGCCGTTGACGAATTCGAAGCCGAGCGCGATCAGGAGCGCGACGCCAAGCAGCAGGAAGGGCACGATCGTCGTCGGACCGCCGCCCGAGTCGGCGATGTCGGTGCGGATCGAATACGCCATGTAGAAGAGCCCCCCGGCGAGCACGGCGAGAATGCCGAGCACGAGCCGGATATCCATCGGATGATCGAGATGCGGTTTTCCCGCCATGGCGGGAGGAGCTGTCCGGGCGGTCGACAGATCGGCGGCGGTCATCGAAGGCTGCTCCTGAGGCTCGCGACGGAGAAGCTATCGCGAGGCCGTGTGACAGGCATGTGAACGCGGCGCCGCGACCGGCGGGCCGGCGCTTTGCGGCGCACTGGATCGATCGCGCGCTCTATTCGAGGCCGTTACTGGAAGATCTTCGCGGCGCTGAGCAACGTCATGTAGACGCCCCAGGCGAGCGGCACGCCGACCAGCGCCCAGGCGACCGCCGTCTCGGCGTCAAATCCGCCGTAGCCGATGCCGAAGGATGAGGTTCGCGCGGCCGCGATCCGGCGCTCGTGCTCGCCCGGAGCCTTGGCGAACCATCTCTCGGCGACCGGCCGGACGAGCGCATTGGCGACGAGGCCGACGACGAGAAGGCCGGTCAGCGCGTAGAAGATCGCATCGTAGACGTGCTCGCGCGGCACGCCGTCGGCGACCCGCTGGTCGTGCAGATAGTTCACCAGGACCGGCCCAAGAACCCCGGCCGTCGACCAGGCGGTGAGCAGCCGTCCGTGGATCGCCCCGACATATTGCACGCCGAAAAGGTCGGCGAGATAGGCGGGCACGGTCGCGAAGCCGCCGCCGTACATCGAGGCGATGACGCAGCAGACCGCGGCGAACAGCGGCAGCGCGCCCCATCCGGCGATCGTCGTCAGCGAGCCGTAGCAGAGAATGCCGAGGATGAAGAAGACGAAGTAAGTGGTCTTGCGTCCGATCCGGTCGGAGAGCGAGGCCCAGACGAAGCGGCCGGCGATGTTGAAGAGCGAGAAGAGGCCGACGAAGCCGGCGGCGACCGCGCCCGCGAGCTTGCGGTCGTCGTCGGTAAACTGGGCGAAGCCGACGGAAACGTGGCCGAACAGGCGCCCGCCGAACGTCTCCTGCAGCATCGGCGCGGCCGCGCCGATGACGCCGATGCCGGCCGAGACGTTCATCAGGAGCACGAGCCAGACGAGCCAGAACTGCGGCGTCTTCAGCGCGTCGTTCAGGTGCACGACCCCGTGGGCGATCATCCGGCCCGAGCGCGCCGGCGGCTGGAACCCGTCAGGGGCCCAGTGATCCGGCGGGACCCGGTAGCCGAGCGCGCCGCCCATCATGAAAACGAAATAGACGGCCGCGAGAACCAGGAAGGTCTGCCAGACGCCGACATCGGTCGGCGTCCTGAAGGCGTTCATGAGCAGGCTTGCGAGCGGCGAGCCGATCATCGCGCCGCCGCCAAAGCCCATGATCGCCATGCCGGTCGCCATGCCGCGGCGGTCGGGAAACCATTTCACCAGCGTCGAGACCGGCGAGATGTAGCCGAGGCCGAGGCCGATCCCGCCGATCACCCCCGAGCCCAGCCACATGATCCAGAGCTGATGCACGGAGACGCCGAAGGCCGAAATCACCAGGCCTCCCGCCCAGCATACCGCAGCGACCACGCCCGCCTTGCGCGGGCCCGCCCGCTCGAGCCAGCCCCCGAGGATTGCCGCGGAGGAGCCCAGCACGACGAAGAAGAGGGTGAACATCCACCCGAGGTCGAACTGCGTCCAGTCGCAGTCCGTGGCGAACAGCGCGTGGCCGGTGATGCCGAGCTTGCCGAAGAAGGTCAGCGGGTCCCCGGGGCAGGCGATCGGTTTCGCCTGCCCGTGCGCGACCGCGACCGCGCGCCCGAGGGGCGCCCAGAAGACGCTGAAGCCGTAGGCCATGCCGATGCACAGGTGGATGGCCAGCGCCGCGGGAGGGACGAGCCATCGGTTGAAGCCGGCCTTCGCGATCGTCGCCTTGCGATCGAGAAAGCCGGCGCCCGGGGCCGCCCGCGCGAGTCCTTGGTCCGCCATCGCCTGTTTCCGCCCACGCGAAGACCTGCCCCATGAGGCTGGCCCGATTGTCGTTATTGACAGTGTTTTCCCGGCTCCGGCCGTCTCGTCAAGAGCGCCGGCGTTTCGACTAGCCCGCTTCCGCCATCAGCGGCAGCGGCGCGCCCCCCTCCCCGTCCCGGTCGACGAGCCGGGTCGGATAGTCGCCGGTGAAGCAATGATCGGTGAACTGGGGTCGCGCGGGATCGCGCCCCGGAAGACCCATGGCGCGGTAGATGCCGCCGATCGAGAGAAACGCCAGGCTGTCGGCGCCCATGAACCGCCGCATGCCTTCGAGGTCCATCCGGGCGGCGAGCAATTTGTCGCGTTCGGGCGTGTCAATGCCGTAAAAGTCGGGATGGGCGATCGGGGGCGACGAGATGCGGAAATGAACCTCGCGCGCGCCCGCCTCGCGCATCATCTGGACGATCTTGACGCAGGTCGTGCCGCGCACGATCGAATTGTCGATGAGCGCGACGCGTTTGCCCGCGACGACGGCCCGGTTGGCGTTGTGCTTCAGGCGCACGCCGAGCTCGCGAATCGATTGGGTCGGCTGGATGAAGGTCCGCCCCACGTAGTGATTGCGGATGATGCCGAGCTCGAACGGCAGGCCGCACCCCTGCGCGAAGCCGAGCGCCGCGGGGACGCCGGAATCGGGCACCGGCACGACGACGTCCGCCTCCGCCGGCGCTTCGCGGGCCAGTTCGCGGCCCATGGCCTTGCGCGCGTCGTAAACCGAGCGCCCGTGCACGACCGAATCGGGCCGGGCGAAATAGATGTATTCGAAGATGCATGGCCGCGCGGTTTGGCGCGGCAGGGGGAAGAAGCTCTTCACTCCATGGGCGTCGATGACGACGACTTCGCCGTTCTCGACGTCGCGCACGAATTGCGCGCCGATGATGTCGAGCGCGCAGGTCTCGGAAGCCAGGATCGGGCAGCCGTCGAGTTCGCCCAGCACCAGCGGCCGGATGCCGAGGGGGTCGCGCGCGCCGATCAGCTTCTTGTTGGTGAGCGCCACGAGCGCGTAGGCGCCCTCGATCTCGGCGAGCGCCTCGACGAACCGGTCGACGATTTTCGCCCGCCGCGATCGGGCCGCAAGCAGGAGGACGACCTCGGTGTCGGTCGTCGACTGGCAGATGGCGCCCGCGCGGATGAGCTCGCGCCGCAGGGTCAGGCCGTTCGTCAGGTTGCCGTTGTGGGCGACGGCCAATCCGCCCGCCTCGAGCTCGGCGAACAGCGGCTGCACGTTGCGCAGCGCCGTTTCCCCGGTCGTCGAATATCTGACGTGGCCGACGGCGCTCCGGCCCGGCAGCCGGTCGATGACGGCGGCGCTCGAGAAGTGGTCGCCGACCAGGCCCTGGCGGCGCTCGGAATGAAAGCGCTGGCCGTCGAAGGCGACGATGCCCGCCGCCTCCTGGCCGCGGTGCTGCAGGGCATGCAGACCGAGCGCCACGATCGCCGCCGCGTCGGGGTGCCCGTAGATGCCGAAGACGCCGCATTCCTCGCGCGGACGGTCCTCGGCCAGTTCGAGGTCAAGGACAGAGGGGCTTTCGGACGTCACTGCTTCGGCGCGGGCGCGGCCGGGCGCCCGTTGATGATCGCGTCCAGCTTCTGCTTGTCGGACATCGACGCCGGCGGCGAGGAATCCGCCTTCTTCTGGGCCGGCGCCGGGGCCGGGGTCGGCGGCGCGGCCGGCGCGACCTCGTTCGGCGGGGTCGATTCGTCCGCCGGCTCCTCGTTGGCCGGCGTCACGTTCCCGTGCGACTTGATCCACGTGTCGATCGTCGCCGCCGCGTCCTCCGGCAGCATGGCGACGATCTTGTCCGCCGTGTCGGTCAGGATCGGGCGCGTCTTTGCGGTCTTGACCCATACCGGTTGCTGCTTGTCCGACACCAGCCAGTTGAAAATCGCGAACGCCACGACCGCCAGAAGGAAGCCGCGCGCCACCCCGAACACGAACCCGAGCGTCCGGTCGAGCGCGCCGATCTTGCTGTCGAGAATGGCGTCCGACAGCCTCACGGTGAACAGCGAAACCACGATCAGCGTGGCGAAGAACACGATCGCCGCGGCCGCCGCCTGCGCGAGGACGTCCTTGTGGATATAGGGCGTCAGATGGGGCGTCACAACGGGGTAGAAATAATAGGCCGCCGCCGCCGCCGCCGCCCAGGAGGCGATCGCCAGCACCTCGCGGGAAAAGCCGCGCAGCATCGACAGGACCGCCGAGACGAGAACGATCGCAAGAACGGCGAGGTCGAGATAGGACGGCATCAAGACAACCTTGTCGATTCGCTCGGCGTCCGGCGTTCGGCGCAGCCTTGTGAGGAGCGCCTTATAGCCAAGGCGCCCCGGTTCGTCACCCCGCCGGAGCGCCGGCGCCGAGCCGGGAAGCGCCAAATCGGCCTACAGGGTGTACGGCAGGCGGACGCCTGGATCGTCGTCGGCGAAGTCTTTCGTGTTGCGGGTGACAAGAAGCATCTCGCTTGTTTGCGCCGTCGCCCAGATGATCGCGTCGGGCAGCTTGATCCGATGGCTCCGGCGAAGGTCGACGGCCCGCTCGGCGATCGTTTCATCGAGTCCGATGACCTCGAAACCCTTCAGGAATGCGCGGGTGGCGGATTCGACCTCGCGTCCGGCTCCCACCATCACCTCCATCCAGGTGATGATGCTGATCGCCTTCTGCGGATAACGCTGAAGCTCGGTGCGGGCCTGCGGAACCGCGTTCAGGAAGTCGACCAGGACGTTGGTGTCGAACAGCGGCCTCACCATTCGTCGCGAACCTTCTTCTGGTAGGCCAAACCATCCACTTCGCGCTCCCCCCATAGGCCGAAGGCGTCGACGTCCCGCTCGCTGCCCCGCTTCGCAAGATAGTCGTCGATCGCCTGACGGATGAGCGCCGCGCGCGACCGCTCCTCGCTCTTCGCCAGATCCTTTAGCCCCGCCACCTGGCGGTCCGTAAGGTCGATCAATGTTCGCATGCCTCGGGACCTTTGATATATGATATTGTCGCAATATATCGATTTGGCGCGGATTTCAACGGCCGGCGACGCCGACCGTCGGCGGACGGATGGGTGGGGAGATCATTTCGACATCGCTGATTCCGACAAGTTGGTAGTGTTTACCTTCAGCACCAACAGTGCCGCCAAATGCCGCCAACTTCCCGATGCTCGCCCCAACCGTCTCGTTACGACTTGGTTCGGATTGACGTTTGACAGCATGTAGTGTGCGCTGTTTGCGCCGCTTGAACGACCGAACCCGAGTTTGAAACTGACGCTCTACTCGGCCCGGACTCCGGCAGGCCGGGCTTTGTGGGTCTCGACGCTCGCCTCGACCGCGGCGGCCGCGATCAGCGCGGTCAGCGAGGCGGCCGAGGCGATCGGGGTCACGGCCGCGCCCGTTCCCTCGCCCTCGACGCGCGGCGATGGAGGGGCGAAGGCGCGGGAAAAGCCGAGTTTCGCGGCCTCCTTCAGCCGCAAGCCGGTGTGGGCGACCGGCCGGACGGACCCGGAGAGGGCAAGCTCGCCGAAATAGACCGCGTCGTGCGGCAGGATCGCTCCCGTCAGCGAGGAGACGAGCGCCGCGGCGGCGGCGAGGTCGGCGGCGGGCTCGAACACCCTCAAACCCCCGGCGACGTTGAGATAGATGTCGTATTGGCCAAGCTTCAGCCCGCCGTGCGATTCGAGCACCGCGAGCACCATCGCGAGCCGGCTCGGCTCCCAGCCGACGACCGCCCGCCGCGGCGTGCCGAGCGACGTCGGGGCGACCAGCGCCTGGATCTCGACAAGCAGCGGCCGGGCGCCTTCGACGCCCGCGAACACCGACGCCCCAGGCGCTGCGGCCCCGTCGCGGCCGGCGAGAAAGAGCGCCGACGGGTTCGGCGCCTCGGCGAGCCCGGCGCCGGTCATTTCGAAGACGCCGACCTCGTCGGTCGCGCCGAAGCGGTTCTTCGAGGCGCGCAGGAGCCGGAAGGCGTGCGAGCCGTCGCCCTCGAAGGAGAAGACGGCGTCGACCATGTGCTCGACCACCCGGGGACCGGCGATCTGGCCGTCCTTGGTGACGTGGCCGACCATCAGGACGGCCGCGCCGCTCGCCTTGGCGAAGCGGATGAGACCCTGCGCCGAGGCGCGAACCTGGCTCACGGTCCCCGGCGCCGATTCGATGGCGTCGCTCCACAGCGTCTGGATCGAATCGATGACGACCAGCTTCGGCGCGTCTCCCGAGGCGAGCGTCGCGACGATGTCCTCGACCAGCGTCTGCGCGGCAAGCTGGACCGGCGCCTCGGCGAGCCCAAGCCGGGCGGCGCGCAGGCGGACCTGGGCGGTCGATTCCTCGCCCGACACATAGACGACGCGCCCGCCCTGCCGCGCCACGGCGGCGCAGGCCTGAATGAGCAGGGTCGACTTGCCGATGCCGGGCTCGCCGCCGATGAGCGTCGCCGAACCCACGACGAAGCCGCCGCCGGCGACCCGGTCGAGTTCGCCGATGCCGGTCGCCACCCGGGGTTCCGGCGTCACGTGGCCGGAGAGATCCTCGAGCGGAAACGGGCGGCCCGCGGTCCGCCGCCGTTCGCCCCCGCCGGCGCCGACTCCCAGCGCGGCCGCCTCCTCGATAATCGTGTTCCATTCGCCGCAGGATTCGCACTTTC
Source organism: uncultured Alphaproteobacteria bacterium (assembly GCA_963829505.1). GTDB lineage: Bacteria > Pseudomonadota > Alphaproteobacteria > Rhizobiales > Beijerinckiaceae > Roseiarcus. Next base: position 1,263,820 of record CAWHIL010000001.1, on the reverse strand, counting down.
CCTGCCAGCGCTGGGTGATCGCGCCGCAGTTCTGGCAGACGTAGGAGGATCTGAGCCTGGCCATGGACAAGACAGGAACTGGCGCCTTTGCCGCGGGCTGTCGAGACGGCCGGCCCGGGTTTCGCAAGTCTTTCCCCGGGAAGACACGCGCTTTTCCGCTTGCGAAGCCTGGGCCGAGCGCGGCTGCGGCAAAACGCCATGTTCCTCCGGGAACCGCCGCAACCATATAGTCCACCGACGAAAGGCGAAAACCGGCGCGAGCGCAAAGGGTCAGCCGAGGCCCCCACCCGCGCCCGCGGGGAACGAAGGCAAATGGCCTACGCATTCAGCCACACCCTTCAAGGCGCTCCCCTGGGCGAGCTGTTTGCCCGGAGCTTTCCGCATTTCGACGCCCTGATCGTGCCCTTCGACGCCGGCCTCGAGGTCGTCGGGGAGGGCGACCCGACCGACAGCTACTATCTCGTCATGCGCGGCATGTTCCGGGCGGTGAAGTTCACCCGCGACGGCCGCAGGCAGGTCTTCGCCTTTTACATGCCCGGAGACGTCTGCGGGCTCGAGCCTGATGCGGTCCACAAGCTGACGATCGAGGCGGTGGACGACGCCGCCATGGCGATCCTGCCGCGCCACGCCTGCCGGGTCCGCATGAACGACGATCCGCGGCTGAACGCCGCCCTGTTTGAGGGCGCGACCCGGGCGCTGACCTTGTCGATCGATCACATGATGATGATCGGCCGGAGTTCGGCCGAGGAGCGGCTCGCCTGGTTCCTGTGCATGCTCGCGGGGCGAAATCCGGGCCCCGACGCGCTCGTCCTCGACCTCGCCATGCAGCGCCAGGACATCGCCGACTATCTCGGGCTCACCATCGAGACGGTCAGCCGCACCTTCACCCTCTTCCGCGACCGCGGCTTCCTCCGGCTGCCGCGCAAGCGCCGGGTCGAGATCGTGCGTCCGGATGGGCTCGCAAGACTGGCGGCCGCCGACCGCGACGCCGTGCGGCCGCTTGCGGAAACGCGCGAAGCCGAACTCGCGCCCGTCGCCTGATCGCCCTCGCGTCGCGCGGGCGTTTGCGAAGCCTGGTATCGCTGCGACAGATGGTCACATAGCAGGCTTCCAAGCGCCCGGAATTGCCTCGAAAACCTCGTGACACAGCGCTTGCCCGGCAATTCTTCCGCGCCTCCGCCTTTCCCTGCGTCAGATGCGACGATGGAACGGGTGGACGGGTTACGGGCGACCATGCATTAGAGTTTTCGTCGCGAAGTTCGGCCGCAGGCCCGTCAAGCTGCCCGAAAGCCGTGATTCGCCTAGCCGTTTTTGGGGCTTTTGGGCCGCGCCCCCGCGCCGCCGAAGGCCACGGGAACGTGGTCCTATCCGTGTTGGGGATGAGAATGCAGACGGTATCTCAACCAAAGTCGCTCTGGAGCGGCGAAATCGCGATGATCGCAGTGCTCGCGATCCTCGGCCTGCTTTGCCTGTTCGTCGCGATCAAGACCATCGAGCCCGCCTTCGCTTTCCATATGGGGCTCGGCGTCATCTGCGCGGCGCTCGCCATCTTCGCGATCTTCAAGCGCTTCAGCGCGCGGCCCGCCGAACGGCCGCCGCTCGAGATCAACGGCCTGCCCAACTACAACTTCGGGCCTGTCAAGTTCTCGACGATCATGGCGCTCTTCTGGGGCTTCGCAGGCATGGCGGTCGGCGTCTACATCGCCTCCGAACTCGCCTTCCCCGACCTCAACCTCCCGCCCTGGTTCAATTTCGGCCGCCTGCGGCCGCTGCATACCTCGGCGGTCATCTTCGCCTTCGGCGGCAACGTGTTGCTGGCGACCTCCTTCTACGTCGTGCAGCGCACCTGCCGGGCCCGGATGGTCGGCGACATCGCGCCCTGGTTCGTGGTCATCGGCTACAACTTCTTCATCCTGATCGCCGGCACGGGCTACCTGCTCGGCATCACCGACGGCAAGGAATACGCCGAGCCCGAATGGTACGCGGACCTGTGGCTGACCATCGTCTGGGTCGTCTACCTGCTCGTCTTCCTCGGCACCCTCTACCGCCGCAAGGAGCCCCATATCTTCGTCGCCAACTGGTTCTACCTGGCGATGATCCTGACCATCGCCATGCTGCACCTCGGCAACAACGCGGCCGTGCCGGTGTCGTTCTTCTCCGCCCATTCCTACATCGTGTGGAGCGGCGTGCAGGATGCGATGTTCCAGTGGTGGTACGGCCACAACGCGGTCGGCTTCTTCCTCACCGCGGGCTTCCTCGCCATCATGTACTACTTCGTGCCGAAGCGGGCGGAGCGGCCGATCTATTCCTACCGGCTGTCGATCATCCACTTCTGGGCGCTGATCTTCCTCTACATCTGGGCCGGCCCGCACCACCTGCACTATACGGCGTTGCCCGACTGGACGCAGACGCTCGGCATGACCTTCTCGGTCATGCTGTGGATGCCCTCGTGGGGCGGCATGATCAACGGCCTGCTGACGCTCTCTGGCGCCTGGGACAAACTGCGCACCGACCCGGTGTTGCGCATGCTCGTCGTGTCGGTCGCCTTCTACGGCATGTCGACCTTCGAAGGCCCGGCGATGTCGATCAAGACGGTCAACTCGCTGTCGCACTACACCGACTGGACCGTCGGCCACGTGCACTCGGGCGCGCTCGGCTGGGTCGCCTTCGTCTCGTTCGGCGCGATCTACTGCCTCGTCCCCTGGCTGTGGCAGAAGCGCGACCTCTACTCGCTCAAACTCGTCAACTGGCACTTCTGGATCGCGACGCTCGGCATCGTCCTCTACATCACCTCGATGTGGGTGTCGGGCATCCTTCAGGGCCTGATGTGGCGTAGCTACACCCCGCAGGGCTACCTCGAGTACTCGTTCATCGAGACGGTCGCGGCGATGCATCCGTTCTACGTGATCCGAATGCTCGGCGGCCTCCTGTTCCTCATTGCCTACTGCCTGATGCTGTACAACGTCTGGATGACGATCACGGCCTCCGAGGCAGCGGCGCCCGAGGCGCAGCCCGCCCTCCAGCCCGCCGAATGAGGACCTGAGCCATGAGCAGCACTACACAGACGCCGGGCGGCTCCTCGTTCTTCGCCAGGCATCACATCCTGGAAAAGAACCCGATCCTCCTCGTGATCGGCATTCTCATCATGGTCGCCATCGGCGGCCTGGTCGAGATCGTCCCCCTCTTCTACCTCAAGAGCACCATCGAAACCGTCGAGGGCATGCGGCCCTACTCGCCGCTCGAACTCGCCGGCCGGAACATCTACGTGCGCGAAGGCTGCTACCTCTGCCACAGCCAGATGATCCGCTCGCTGCGTGACGAGGTGGAGCGCTACGGCCACTTCTCGCTCGCGGCCGAGAGCATGTACGATCACCCGTTCCAGTGGGGCTCTAAGCGCAACGGCCCGGACGTCGCCCGGGTCGGCGGCAAGTACACCGACGCCTGGCACGTGGCGCACCTCATGAATCCGCGCTCGGTCGTGCCGCAGTCGATCATGCCGACCTACGGCTTCCTGTTCGACACGCCCCTCGACACGCGCGAGATCGAAGCCGACGTCGCGACCAACCGGATCGTCGGCGTTCCCTACACCGACGAGCAGGTGGCCAACGTCATGGCCGACCTCAAGGCCCAGGCGGGTTCGCCTGACGCTCCCGAGGCCGCGGCGCTGCTCAAGCGTTATCCGAAGGCGGCGGTGCGCAAGTTCTATCCCGGATCGCCCGAGATCACCGAGGGCGACGCCGTCATCGCGTACCTGCAGATGCTCGGCACGCTCGTCGACTTCAAGCAGTTCGACGACAAGGCCAACCTGCGCTGACCTTTAAGGGGACAAGTCATGGCGTCGACCTACGAATGGCTGGCTCAGTTCGCCCAATCGGCCGGCACGCTCTACTGCTTCGTGTTTTTTCTTGCGACGCTCGTCTACGCGCTTTGGCCGAAGAACGGCTCGCAGTTTCGCAATGCGGCCCGCATGCCGCTGCGGGAGGATTGAGGGATGATCACCGACCCGGTTCAAGTCGACAAGGTTTCCGGCCAGACAACGACCGGACATGAGTGGGACGGCGTGCGCGAATTGAACACGCCGCTGCCGCGCTGGTGGCTGTGGATGTTCTACGCGACGATCGTCTTCTCGGTCCTCTACTGGATCGTCTATCCGTCATGGCCGCTTCTGAGCGGCTTCACGCCGGGCGTCCTCGGCCACACCAACCGCGCCGCCGTGCTGGCGGAAGTCGCCGCGGGACAGCAGGCGCGCCACGACCTGGCGGCCGGCCTCGACAAGGCGAACCTCAGCCAGATCGAAAACGATCCGAAGCTCCTCGAACTCGCTCTGGCGCAGGGCAAGGCCGCCTTCGGCGACAATTGCACGCCCTGCCACGGCTCGGGCGGACAAGGCCAGAAGGGCTACCCCAACCTGACCGCCGGCCGGTGGCTGTGGGGCGGGACGCTCGACCAGATCCAGCAGACCATCACCCATGGCGTCCGCCAGGCCGACGACGCCGACACCCACACGAGCGCCATGCCGGCGTTCGGCAGGGACGGCATCCTCAAGCCCGAAGAGATCCGTCAGGTCGCGAGCTACGTGCGCACCCTCGACGGCCTCGAGCCCGAGCAGGGCGTCGACGTCGCCGCCGGCAAGAAGATCTTCGCCGACAATTGCGTCGCCTGCCACGGCGAGGACGGCAAGGGCAACACCGACATGGGGTCCGCCAACCTCACCACCAAAGTGTGGCTGTACGGCAATGACGTTCCCGACCTGATCTATACGATCACCAACGCCCGCAACAGCCAGATGCCGGCGTGGGGCAAGCGGCTCGACCCCGAGACAATCAAGTCGCTGGCGGTGTATGTTCACAGCCTGGGCGGCGGCAAGTAAGGGTTGGCGTTGTGGCGAGCATCGGCGCCGGGGAGGTCTACGACGACGGTCCATTGTATGAGGCGGCCAGGAAGGTCTACCCGCAGCGCGTGTGGGGGACTTACCGGCGCATCAAATGGATCGTCCTGTGGATCGCGCTTGGCGTCTATTACATTCTGCCTTTCGTCCGCTGGAACCGTGGGCCGAACCTGCCGCACCAGGCGGTGCTCGCCGACATCGCGCACTCGCGGTTCTACTTTTTCTTCATCCAGATCTGGCCGCAGGAAGTCTATTATTTCACCGGCCTGCTGATCATCGCCTCGCTCATCCTCTTCCTGTCGAACGCCCTCTTCGGTCGCGTCTGGTGCGGCTACGCCTGCCCGCAGACCGTGTGGACGGACCTCTACTTCTGGGTCGAACGCCGGATCGAGGGCGACCGTCGCGACCGCATCCGGCTCGACGCCCAGCCGTGGACGACGGAAAAGATCGTCAAGCGCGTTTCGAAGCACGCGGCCTGGCTCGTGATCGCGCTCGCCACCGGCGGCGCCGCGATGCTCTATTTCGTCGACGCCCCGACGCTGGTGCGTGAGTTCTTCACGCTTCAGGCGCCGGCCATCGCCTACATCTGGGCCGGCATTCTGACGTTCACGACCTATACGCTCGCCGGCCACATGCGCGAGCAGGTCTGCCTCTACATGTGCCCGTGGCCGCGCATCCAGGCAGCGCTCACCGACCCCGAGGCGCTCTGCGTCACCTACGAGACGGATCGGGGCGAGCCGCGGATGTCGGTCAAGGCGGCGGCCCGCAGCCGCGCGCAGGGCGACAGCGCCGGCGACTGCGTCGACTGCCGACAGTGCGTCAACGTCTGCCCGACCGGCATCGACATCCGCAAAGGCTCGCAGCTCGGCTGCATCAACTGCGGCCTCTGCGTCGACGCCTGCGACGCGGTGATGGCCAAGATCAACCGGCCGATCCGGCTCATCGCCTACGACACCGACGAGAACCGCGAACGCCGCCAGCACGGCGAAAAGAACGTCTATCGCTTCGTTCGCCCGCGCACGATCATGTACGCCGTGCTGATCGCGCTGACCGGCGCGATCATGCTCTATGTGCTGGCCACCCGGTCGAACTCGCACCTCAGCGTTCTGCACGTCCGCGCGCCGCTCTTCACCCAGACCGCCGAGGGCGGCATCCGCAACGGCTACACCCTGCGCTTCGCCAACAAGCTCGCGGAGCCGCAGACCTTCGCGCTCGAAGTGACCGGAATTCCCCAGATCGCGGTCAGGAGCGACGTCGCCAAGCCCCTGCCGGACGGCCGGCTCGGCGTCCGCCTCGATCCCGAACTCGACGCTCGAAGTCCCCGTCTACGTGACGACCGCGCCGGAAACGAACCTCAAGGCGTCATCGACGCCGATCACCTTCGCGGCCACCGACGTCGCGACCGGCGAGCGCAGCGTCGTGGTCGACAACTTCTTCGCGCCCTGAGAGAGGGGCGCGACAACGAGGAACTTGTGGGGCGCGCGGGGGCCGGCGCATAGTTGCGCCGTCTGGTGAAGGAAAAGTCTCGTGTCCGGTGAACTGACAGGCCCCAAGGTTCTCGCCTGGCTCGGCGGCTTTTTTCTCGTGATGTTCTCGGCGAACGTCGCGCTGATCTATTTCGCCGTGCACACGCTGCGCGGCGGCGAGCTCGAAAACCCGTATGACGCGAGCCAGGCGTTCAACGGCCGCATCGCCGAAGCGCGCGCCCAGGACGAGCGCGGCTGGAAGGCCGACGTGATGACCCGGGCCGAGGGCGCGGGCGAGCGGGTGATGGTCGAGTTCCACGACCGCGACGGCGCGCCGATCCCCGATCTCACCGTCACCGCGCGCTTCCAGCATCCGTTCGACGCGTCCCTCGACCGGGCCGCGCCGCTCGTTTCCGACGGCGACAATTACGAGGGCGTCGCAGCGCCGGTCGGGCGCGGGCGCTGGACGCTCGTCATCGAGGCGAGCCGCGGCGCGGCGCGGATGTTCCGCAGCGAGAACAAGCTCAATGTGACGGACACCGCGTCGGACTGAAGGGCCCGCATGGACACGCAGGACCTCTCGCTCTTCGTCCGCCATCCCGCCGACGGCGTCGCCGCCATGGACCTCGTGGTCAACGGCGTCTATTGCGGCGCCTGCATCGTCACGATCGAAAAGGGCCTGAAGCGGGAGGAGGGCGTCCGCGGCGCGCGGGTCAATCTCGCCAACAAGCGCGTCACCGTCGAATGGGACGACGGCGCGATCGAACCGCCAGCCATTCTCGACCGGCTCGAGGCGCTCGGCTACCCGGCCTTTCCCTTCACGGCGGAGGCCGCCGACAGCGCCGAGCTTGCGGAAGAGAAGCGCCTGCTTCGCTGCCTCGGCGTCGCCGCCTTCGGCGCGATGAACGTCATGCTGCTCTCGGTCGCGCTCTGGGCGGGGGCCGAAAACGACCCGAACGCGTCGACCCGCGACCTCTTCCACTGGCTCTCGGCGCTCGTCGCGCTGCCATGCGCGGCCTATGCCGGCATGCCCTTCTTCGAGAGCGCCTTCCGCTCGCTGCGCCTCGGCGCCCTCAACATGGACGTGCCGATCTCGCTCGGCGTCATCCTCGGGCTTTCGATGTCGGTCCTGCAGACCGTGTCGCATCAGCACGGGACCTATTTCGAGGGCACCGTGATGCTGCTCATGTTCCTGCTCGCCGGGCGCCTGCTCGACCAGCGGATGCGCCGGCGCACCCGCGACACTGCGGTCAACCTCTCGGCCATGCGGGCCGATCGCGCCGCGAAGCTCAGCGACAGCGGCGAAGCGGTCGAGACGCCGATCGCCGCGATCCAGCCGGGCGACCTCGTGCTCACCCGGCCCGGCGAGCGCATCGCCGTCGACGGCGCGGTCGAGGACGGGCGCTCGGAGATCGACCAGAGCCTCGTCACCGGCGAGACGGCGCCCGTCGCCGTCGGGCCGGGCGCGTCTGTCTATTCCGGCACGCTGAACCTCACCGGGGCTTTGCGCATCCGCGTGCGCGCGGCCGGCAAGGGCGCCTTCCTCGACGAGGTCAACGGCCTCCTCGCCAATGCGGTCGAGCAGCGCTCGTCCTACGTCCGTCTCGCCGACCGCGCGGCGCGGCTCTATGTGCCGATCGTCCATGTCGCGGCGCTCGCGACTTTCCTCGGCTGGCTCCTCCTCGGCGCCGGCTGGCAACCGTCGCTCCTCATCGCCATCACCGTCCTCATCATCACCTGCCCGTGCGCGCTCGGGCTCGCGGTGCCCGCGGTGCAGGTCGTGGCGGCCGGCGCGCTCTTCAGCCGGGGCCTCATCCTGCATTCGGGCGAGGCGCTCGAGCGGCTCGCCGAAGCCGACGCGGTCGTCTTCGACAAGACCGGCACGTTGACCGAGCCGAGGCCCGTCCTCGCCAACGCCGCCGACGTCGCGCCTTCGGACCTCGCGCTCGCCGGGCGCCTCGCGCTCGCAAGCCGGCATCCGCTGGCGCGCGCCATCGCGGAGGCGGCCGGCGCGACCGAGCCGCTTCCGGCGCAAGAATTCCCCGGCGAGGGCGTCGCCGCGACGATCGATCGCGCGACCGTGAGGCTCGGCTCGGTCGCCTTCGCCGGGGCCGAGCGCGAGGCCGCGCCGGTCGCGGCGCGCTGGCCGGACGCGTCGCTGATCGCTTTCTCCGCGCATGGCCGGCGAAACGTCTTCGCCGTGCGCCAGGCGCTCCGCCCCGACGCCGTCGCGGTCGTCGCCTTGCTGAAACGGACCCATGCGGTCGAGATCGTGTCGGGAGACCGCGAGGCGGCGGTGGCGCTCGCCGCGCGCGATCTCGACGTCCCCCGCTACGCGGCGGCCTTGAAGCCTGCGGACAAGATCGCCCGTCTCGAAGCCCTGAAGGCGGAAGGGCGGAAGCCGCTGATGGTCGGCGACGGCCTCAACGACGCCCCGGCGCTGGCTGCGGCCTACGTCTCGATCTCGCCGATTTCCGCGGCCCATGTCGCGCAGGCGCAGGCCGACGCGCTCTTCCTCGGCGACCGTCTCGCCCCCGTCGCCGACGCGCTCCGCCTGTCGCGGCGGGCCCGCCGGCTCATGGTGCAGAACCTCTACATCTCGGCGATCTACAATCTGATCGCCGTGCCGCTCGCGATCATGGGCTATGTGACGCCGCTGATCGCGGCCATCGCCATGTCGGGCTCGTCGGTCGTCGTCACCCTGAATGCGCTGCGCGCCCGCGACGTCCGCCCGCGGCGCGCGCCAGCAGCGACGGCGCCCGCGACCGCGGGCCCACGGGGCCGGCGCCTGCCGGCCGCGGCGCGGGCGCGCCCATGAACGTGCTCGTCTATCTCGTGCCGCTGGCGCTGGCGCTCGGCTTCTTCGGCCTCGCCGCTTTCCTCTGGGCGCTCCGAAGCGGCCAGTTCGACGACCTCGACGGCGCCGGCTGGCGGGCGATCAGCGACGACGACCTGCCGGAGGACCGGCGGGAGTGAGCCCGCGCCTTCTGCGACTGGATGAGCCCAACCGCAAACATGTCTCCCGTTTTAGGGCGATTGATTCGGTCTACAAAAACGATAGGTGGCTTTCAAGATGCTTTCGAGCCTAAGATACTTTGAGCGCTTGATGTATATGAGTTTGTCTATCGGGGTTATAACAATGTTGGTAGACGGAAAATTGAACAGGATCTTGTATTCTCCATCTCCGTTGACATATTTGACGATTGTGTTTGCTTCATTTGCGCTACCAGTAGTGTTTGTCGTCTTGATATCTCGCTATAGGCAAAATTGGGCAAAATGGGTATTTGTAATTTTATTTGGATTCGGGGTTATCGTGTCGATTATTTCGATTACTATTCTTAATAGAGGCAGTGTATTTTCCGGCATCGTCCTTCTCGTGCAATTGGCGATCCAGGTCGTTGCAATATGGATGTTGTTTCGTCCGGACGCGGTGGCCGACCTCACGGGGAAAAAGGTTCTGGCGACCTGACCTCTCGCAGCATCGCCTCCGCAGCATCCTCCACCCCGCACCGTCCGTCCGCCGCCGCCTCCAGCAAAGCCTCGCTTCGCGCATCGTGGCTCGCGAGAACGAGATCGCGCACGCGCCGCCCGGCCGCCTCGGCGACAAGGCGGCGCACGCGCCGCATCCGCTGCGCCTGCTTCTCGTCGGGCGAGCGCACGGCGCGGGCGTCGATCGCGGCGGCGAGCGCATCGACCCCAGCGCCGGTCGTCGCGACCGTCTCGATCACCGGAACCTCGCGACGGTCGGCGCGCAGCGACAGCATCCCGCGCAGATGGTCGGCCGTCAGGCCCGCCATCGGCAGGTCGGCCTTGTTGACCGCCAGCACGTCGGCGATCTCGAGAATGCCCGCCTTGATCGCCTGGACGTCGTCGCCAAGCCCGGGCGCGCTGACGATGACGCAGACGTCGGCGACCTCGACGATCTCCACGTCCGACTGGCCGGCCCCGACCGTCTCGACGATCACCACGTCGCGCCCGGCCGCGTCCATCACATCGACAATGCGATGCATGTTGGCGCTCAGGCCGCCGAGCCAGCCGCGCGAGGAGAGCGAGCGGATGAAGACCCCGGGATCTTCCGTGTGGCGCTGCATCCGGATGCGGTCGCCGAGCACGGCGCCGCCCGAATAGGGGCTCGACGGATCGACCGCGGCGACCGCGACCGACCGGCCCTGCCTGCGAAGCTCGGCGACATAGGCGTCGATCAGCGTCGATTTCCCAGCCCCCGGCGGCCCGCTGAAGCCTACCACGACAGCACGGCCCGCGGCGCGATGCGCGGCGCGCGCAATCGCGTCCGCGCGTGCCCCGCCCGCTTCGATCAGCGAGAGAGCGCGCGCCAGCGCCGCCGCCTCGCCGCCGATCAGGCGTTCGATCAGCGCGGCGAGGCCGGCGGAGATTTCAGGCGACGATGAGGGGGCGTCCAAAGCCCAGCTCTTTTCTCAGACACGCGACGATCTCGCCGTGCGTCACGCCGGCCTCGGCCGCTTCGACCACGCGGGCGAAGAGGTTGTCGTTCTCGTCCTGCGTGGCGCGCGCCAGCGCCGCAAGCGCGCGCTCGACAGCGGCGCGGCTGCGGCTCGCCTTGAACGCTTTGAACCGCGCCACATGCACCTTCATGCGCGCGAGGTCGGGCCGTTCGGTCGGCTTGCCGGAGACGTCGTCGTCCTCGTCGCGCCGATAGCAGTTGACCCCGACGATCTTCTCGTCGCCCCGCTCGATCCGGTTCTGGTAGCGCAGCGCCGATTCGCCGATTATGCCCTGGACCAGCCCGCTCTCGGCCGCCTTGTACATGCCGCCCGCCGCGTCGACGCGCGCGATGACGTCGAGGATCCCGGCCTCCATCTGATCGGTCAGCGTCTCGACATAATAGGAGCCGGCGAGCGGGTCGATCACGTCGCAGAGATGCGCCTCTTCGCGCAGGATGTTCTGCGTCGCGATCGCGATCAGCGCGGCCTCTTCCGTCGGCGACGTCATCGCCTCGTCATAGGCGTCGGTGTGCATGGATTGCAGGCCGCTGAGGATGCCGGCGATCGCCTGGGTGGCGACGCGGGCGATGTTGTTCAAGGGCTGCTGGCGGGTGAGATCGACGCCCGAGGTCTGGCCGTGGAACTTGAAACGCCACGAGTTCGGGTTCTTCGCGCCGAGCCGCTCGCGCGCCAGGCGCGCCCACACCCGCCGGGCGGCGCGGAACTTGGCGACCTCCTCGAAGAAGCTGATCGAAATGTCGAAGAAGAAGGTGAAGCGGCGCATCAGCACGTCGATGTCGATTCCGCGCGCCACGCAATCCTCGGCATATTGCAGGGCGGTCGAGAAGGTGAAGCCGACCGTCTCGATCGGGGTCGCGCCCGCCTGCTGCATGTGCTGGCCGACGACGGAGACGGGGTTCCAGTTCGGCAGGCGCTCGAGACAGAACGCGACGTGATCGACGAGCACGCGCCGCGAGCCCGCCAGGGACAAGCGGTAGAACATGTGGTTGGCGATGAAATGCGAGAGGTAATCGCTCTGGTTCGAGGTGCCGGAGACGCGCACGAACGGCACGCCGCGGCGCTTGGCGACGCCGAGCGTGAAGGCCAGCAGGGTGAACGGCGAGGGATCGTTCATCGCGGTCGAGATCTCGCCGAGCGGCACGCCGTCGAGCGCGACCTCCATGTCGTCGATCGTGTTCGCCACCGTGCCACAGGTGCCGAGCAGCAACGGATCGACCTCGTCGCAATCGACCCCGCGGAACACGGAATTGCAGGGGATGAAGCTGATCGCGGTGGCGCCGGCCGCGAGGATCCGGCGGACGCGGCTGTTGTAGTCCTCCGGCGTCCCGAGGCCGATCAACTGACGCTGGGTCCACAGGCGCCCGCGATGCATCGTCGGATAGATGCCGCGGGTAAAGGGGTACTGCCCGGGAAAGCCGAGATCGGCCTCGTAGTCCGAGCCGTTCCGGTCGCGCGGCGTATAGAGCGGCTTGATCTCGACTCCCGAGCGGTTGACGATGCGGCGGTCGTCGCCGATCTGCGTGGCATAGTCGGCCCGCCAGCGGGCAAAATCCTGGTCGAAGCCGGGCAGCGTCAGTTGAACGGCTTCCTTCGTCATGACGTCCCTGACCATTCGGCGTCGCGCGCCGTTCGCGCCGCGGCGGCGAGCGCCGCGACATGGGTTACGATGGTCTCGCGCGCCGCGCCGGGGCCGAAGACCGCGCTGACGCCGGCCGCCAGGAGTGCCGGCTGCTCGTCGGCCGGCACGACGCCGCCGACGACCACGCCGACATGGCTCAAGCCCGCCGCCCGCAGCGCCTCGATAAGCTGCGGCACGATGAGATGATCGGTCGCCAGCGAACTGACGCCGATGGCGTCGACGTCCTCCTCGGTCGCGAGCTTGACCACGCCGGCGATCGACTGCCAGGGGGCCGTGTAGATCACGTCCATCCCGGCGTCGCGCAGGAAGGCGGCGACGATGCGGCTGCCGCGGTCGTGGCCGTCGAGCCCGACCTTGGTGACCAGCACCCGCGCCGGCGGATCGAGACGGGGCCGCGTCACGCGCCCTCTCCGGCGGCGCGCAAGGGAGCGAGGACCTGCCGCGCGATCTCGGAAATCGAGGCGCCGCCCGGCTTGCGCCAGACCGGCGTCCAGTTGAGCGCGCCGAGCAGGAAGAGGCGCGCGAGGCTCGGCGACAGGCCCGCGGACAGGGTCACGTCGTCCATCAGGGCGCGAAACCTCTCCTCGTAGCGGTCGCGCAGGCGGATCAGTTCGGCCGCGATCTCCGGCACGTCCCCCGGCAGGATGCGGATCACCACCCGCGCGTAGGCGCTCTCGTCGAGGATAGCGTGAAGATGCGCTTCGACCGCCGCGGTCAGCCCGTCCCATGGGGTCAAGGCGCGCTCGGTCGCCGACTCGACGCGCTGAAGGATCCGCTCGACGCCCTCCTCGTAGACCGCGAGCAGCAGCGCCTGCTTGTTGGGAACGTGAAAATAGATCGCGCCCGGGGTCATCGCGGTCGCGGCGGCGAGGTCTCGCACGGTCGTTGCGCGATAGCCGGCCTCGGCGAATTTCGTCGCCGCCGCGTTGAGCAGCGCCGGCCATCGGTTCGCCTGCCTTTTCGCCTCCGTCGCCGCCAAGCGTCTGTCCTCGCGGTAGCTAACTAAACGATTGTTTAGCACGTGAAGCTGTGCATACTCAAGGGCGAAGGCGCCGAAGGCGTCCGTCCGGCGGAGGGTAGGCGATGGCGGGAGAGGGCGATGACGCCGACGCGCTCGGCCTCGCCTGCGCACGCCGGATGCTCGAGGGCGACCGGGTGAGCCGGGCCCTCGGCGTTACGCTCGTCTCGGCCGGCGCCGGGCGGGCGGTTCTCGAAATGACGGTCCGCCAGGACATGCTCAACGGCTTCGGAACCTGTCATGGCGGCGTGCTCTACACCTTCGCCGATACGGCGCTGTCGTGCGCCTGCAACAGCCTGAACGAGCGGTCCGTCGCCCACCATTGCTCGATCGTCTACCTGAATCCGGGCAGCCCCGGGAGCCGGCTTCGCGCGATCGCGGTCGAAAGGTCGATCGCCGGCCGGGTCGGCCTCTACGACGTCAAGGTGACGGATTTGGAGGGCGTGGTCGTCAGCGAGTTTCTCGGCCATGCGCGCTTCATCGGAGGGTCGGTGCTTTAGGAGAGCGCCTGTGTGGAGACAGCGTCCCTCCTCCCCGTTCACAGGGAGAAGGTTAGGATGATGAGGGGCCGGGTGAGCGGCCAAGCCCCTGGCCCCTCACCCCGGCCCTCTCCCCGCTCACGCGGGGAGAGGGGGAGGAATGCAGCGCCTCTGAGAGCGCGACGAACAACGGAAGAAGACCAGACGGGAGGACTTTTGACATGGCCGACGGCGTCTATTGGAATCGCGCGAAGGAAACGCGATCGCGGGCGGAGCGCGAGGCGGAGGTCGTCCAGAACCTCAAGGCGCAACTCGCCTACGTCTATGCGAAGCTGCCGTTCTACCGCGACAATTACGACAGGCATGGCTTCCATCCCGAGCAGGTGAAGACGCTCGACGATTTCGCCAAACGCGTGCCGGTCATCACCAAGACCATGCTGCGCGAGGATCAGGCGGCGCATCCGCCCTTCGGCCGTTATATGGGCTGCGAGGCGAACGAGATCATCCGGGTGCACGGATCGTCCGGCACCAGCGGAAAGCCGACGCTCTACGCTCTGTCGCGCTCGGACTGGGACTATGTCGCCGACATCATGGCGCAGGGGTTCTATACCGCGGGCGTTCGTCCCGGCGACATCGTCCAGCTTGCGACCGTCTTCAGCCTGTTCATGGGCGGCTGGGGCGCGTTGCTTGCGGTCGAGCGGCTGGGGGCGACGGCGTTTCCGCTCGGCGCCGGCGAGACCGAGCGGCAGCTTGAACTCATGTACCGGATCGGTTCGACGGTGCTCGTCACGACGCCGACCTACGCCCTGCATATGCTCGAGACCGCGCGCACGCTCGGCTACGACACGATGAATTCGCCGCTGAGGATCGGCGTCTTCATCGGCGAGCCCGGCTCCTCGATTCCCGGCACGCGCAACGCGCTCGAGCAGGGATGGGGCATCAAGGTGCGCGACATGGGATCGACCTCGGAGATGACGCCCTGGGTGTCCAACGTCGAATGCGAGGCAGGCCTCGGGCCGCACACCCTTCAGGACGACGTGTGGACCGAAATCGTCGCCAAGGACGATTCGAGCCGCGTGCTGCCGGACGGGGAGAGCGGCGCGATCGTCTACACCCATCTCAAGCGCCGCTCGCAACCGATGATCCGGTTCTACGCCGGCGATGAATTGCACATGGACCACGCGCCCTGTCCGTGCGGGCGCACCTATCCGCGGCTGCCGGCCGGCGTCTACGGCCGGCTCGACGACATGCTGCTCATCCGCGGCGCGAACGTCTATCCGAGCCAGGTGCAGCGCTCGCTGCTCGAGATCCCCGGAACCGGCGTGGAATTCAAGATCGTGCTCGAGAAGCAGGGCGCGCTCGATCACGCGACGGTGCTCGTCGAGCGCGATCCGGCTCTGACCCCCGGCGACCTCGACCGTTTCGTCAGCGACCTGAGGGAGCGCGTGCGGCACAAGCTGAAGAACGACACCGCGGTGACTTTCGAAGTCGAGGTGCTGCCTCCCAATTCGCTCGAGCGCGCGTTGTCCAAGGCCAAGCGGGTCGACGATCGCAGGCCGAAGTTCCGTCCCGCCGGACAATAGGGCGGCGCGGATCTTGCGGGGGAAACCGGCGACTGTACGATTTAGATTGCGAAAAACGGAAAAGTGTGCGACCTTAAAATCGGGAGAAAGCGGAAGGCGGCAGAACGCGCCGACGTATTGTCTTACGCCGCCGATTGGGGGACGCCGGGAAGGATGAGAGACGTTCGGCGCTGCGATATCGCGGGTCGAAGGAAGCCGCCCTCCGTCGGGTTGCGATTGGCGCCGCAGCGCATTGAAAGCACTCGAATTGGGGTTGCGAACGGCGGACGGAGGGACGCGCGGGTTGCGGCGGGATGGGCGGGAGGGCGCCGGGCGCCGCAAACTTCGAGAGATGCGCAAGGAAGGTCGCAAGACCTTGAATTTACTCTTGCGCGTCACATTTTGCGCGCGTCCAGCCTCGAGGGGCCGCCGCAACGAGAACCGCCGCGCCTACCCGTCCGTGCGGCTTCGCGGAAGCGGCGGCGCTGGCCCCCTCAGAGGCCGCGGTAGCCTCGAACCGAGCGCCGCAGGACGGCGTAGAGGCTCCCCCCGGTCGCGGCGCCCAGCACGTAGGCGGCCACCACGATAAGCGCGATCGGCGCGCTCATCGCGAAGGTGAGGAAGGCGATGTCGGCCGACCCCGTATTCTGGATGGCGAAGACGACGATCGCCGCGAGAAACAGAACGACGATCGCAAGATAGAACCACCGCATGGGACGTCCTCTCGCTTGGGCGCGCCGGGCCGCTCGCCGGCCCGACGGCGCCGCCTGCCGCCCTGTCAGACGGTCGCGTTCTTCAGGCCGAAGCCCAGCCCGATCCAGGCGACGCCGGCGAAAACGAGGTCGACCCCGAGGAAGATGCCGAGCGTGTAGACCGCCGAGACCGGCCAGTGGACGAGGATGATCACGCCGAGAAGCAGGGTGATGAGGCCCGAGATCACCACCCAGACCCACGGAGAGCCGTGCTTCATGTTGAAGGCGAGGAAGATGCGCACGATCCCGGAGGCGACCAGCGCCGCGCCGAGGATCAAGGTCAGCCAGACGGCGGTGAGCAGCGGATTGTCCCAGGCGACGAAGCCCGCCACGATATAGAGGATGCCGAGCAGGAGCCAGAAGATGAAGCGTCCCCAGTCCTTGACCTGGAAGGCGTTGATCACCTCGAAGACGCCCGCCACGATCATCATGGCGCCGACAACCAGGACGCTCGCCGCGGTGGCGGCGACGACGCTGCCGAGCGCGACGAAGCCGGCGACGAGATAGACGACGCCGAGCGCGACGATCCAGCCCCATTTGGCGCGCAAGGGAGCCATCGCCGCAGGCGCGGCCGATCCCGGTGAGAAAACGCTGGTCATCACGGTCTCCTTAAGCCACGGCGTCCGGCTTCCGGCCGGCAACGCCAATTCATCGAAGCGAATCAATTTATCGGAGAATACGCGAGTCCGCACGCCCCAGGCTGGCGGACCCGGTCTGTCAGTCCTTGTGCGGCGTCCAGTCCCGCAGCCGGTTGATCAGCACGTACGAGGCGGCCTCTTTGCTGTCGTCCAGATAGGATTGCGCGGCGCGGCCGAGCTTGTCGACCAGGCCCTTCTTGTAGCCCTTGTGCTCCGTCTCCAGCGGGATGGTCGTCACGACCACCAGAATGCGCTGCTCGCTGTCCCCCTTGCCCCTGGCCGTCCATATCCTGGCGGCCCTGGCGAGCGGATGCGCGAATGTCATGGTCAACCCCGTGCGCGGCGACCTTGTCGACCGGACGCGCGCGTCGCGCGACGCGCGCCCATTTGCGGGCCATTCTCCGGGCATTTTACGCGCTGTCCGTGCACGCAAGTTTTGCGGCCATATTGCCTGAACCGGACGCTCAAACAAGTGCGCCGTCGGAGCCGCGCCGCCCCCCGAGGAAAAAGGGCCGCGAACCGGAGTTCGCAGCCCAAACGGCGGGAGGGCGCCGCAGGAAGTTCGTCAGCCTTCAGAACCGTACGCGGATGCCGATCGTCGGGTCCCAGTCGGTGGTGAAAGCGTGGAGGTAGGGAAACCCGATCGAGGCTGTCGACGGGAGGATCCCCTTGCCGGTGTAAATCCAAGAGTTGTTGTAGTATCCGGCGGCCAGCCCGCCATACACGTTCTGGACCATCACGCCGGCGTAGATGTCGATGCGCTTGACCGGCTTCCAGTCGGCGAGCAACGAAACCGAGTTGAGCGCGCCGGCGCACTTGCCGCCGCTGCCGAAGGTGCTGTTCGAGACCTTCCCGCCGAGAGGAACGCTGCCGATAAATGCGCCGCTGTAAACGCAGGAGGCGGGGCCGGCGTAGCCGTACGGGACGCCATTCAAGGTTCCGGTCGTCCAGTTGTAGTTATAGTTGTTCTGCCACTGATAATAGACGGCGGCGGCGAGGTCGAGCGTGCCCCAGCCATGCAGCCATTCGTCGGGCACCGACCACCGGACGCCGGTCCAGACGGTCTGGAGGACCTTGTTCTCGGCATAGGCCGGCGCGGCCAACGTGTCCTTGGACGCGGTCGCGCCGGGGATCACATAGGGCGTCGAGACGACGGAGCCTGGCGGAACGAAAATGCCGTTCGCCATCGTTCCGAACCCGTTCTCGTAGGAGTTGGAGGGGTTGCCCAGGTTGGCGTAGATGTAGCCGCCGTAGAGGCGGAAGCGATCCCACTTGTACGACGCCGTCAATTGGACGCCGGTGTTGTTCGACAGCGTGGCCTTCACGATGTCGTTGCCGTTGTAGCAGCCGAAGGCGGTCGGAGATATCTCGGTCGCCTTCACCATCGCCAAGGTCGTGTTCGTGCAATTGGAGAGGGCGCCGCCGTAGGTTGACAGCGACACGGCGTCCTTCGCCCAACCGCCGGTGGCGTCGAAGGAGAAGTTGCCCCAGTCGAAGCCGACCTGGCCGTAATAGGCGGCGTTGGAGCCGTTGCCCTGATCGTAGCCGCCGATCTGCGCCTGACCCGCGAGGCGGACGGAACTGAAGGCCCAGACGTTCGGGATCGCGACCTTGTAGGTCAGCGCCGTGTTGATGCGGACGAGTTCGGTGTCGCCGAAGCCCGCGAACGAACTGGAGAAGCCGATCTGCGAGAAGGCCGGCGAGCCGCCCATCGGATCGTATTTCGACTGCACGTCGAACGGCAGCGAGTTCGTGCGTCCGAAGGTCAGGGTGCCAAAGGTGTTGTTGCTGAGGCCGATATAGCCCTGCGAGTTGTCCCACTGGCCCGCACGGCTCGAGTTGAGGTTCGTGCTCTGCCATGTATTGTATACGAAGTATTTCTTGCCGTTGAGCGTGATCGTGGAAATGCCGGCGGCGTTGTAGAAATTATTGCTCGCGAGCGAGTTCGGGCCGTTGTCCAGCATGCCCGAATACGGGTTGACGCCCGCTTCCGCGACGCCGATGACTGCCCAGCCCGGAAGCCCGAGGGCGGCAAGGTCTTCCTTCAGCTTGACGCCGACCACCGAGGTGCTGAGGCCGTTGTAGACCCCCTGCCAGATGTGCTCGTGCTCGGCCTTGTTGAGACCGTAATAGCTCTTGTCCACGCTCGGGTTATAGCCGGCGCCCCATTGCTGGTAGCCGAAGCCGACGTCGAGCGTGCCGTAGAGGGTGATCCCATAGGCGCTGATCGGGCAATCGTCGGCCGACGCGTTGAGCCAGGTCCAGAAGCTCGCGTAGCAGTTCGGCTTCGGGGCCGGAGCAGCCTCTTTCGTCGTCGGCAGATCGGCGGCATGCGCCATCCCGGCGAGGCACACGGACCCCAGAAGAGCAATACCAAGTCGCTTCATAACCAAGCCCCCGAACTCTGCGCGCCCTCTGTCACTGCTCCCAACAGCGGCCAGATTTGCGAACGACTTCGAGGGTAAACATGAGCGATACAACCGGCCAGAGGCCTAAAGGCGAAAGGACTCCCCCGCTCCTGACCTGTGAATCCCCGCCCGAACAAAAGATGAAGGCAATATGGCAATTTCATTACACTGGAATGCCTTGAGCCATCGAAATTAAAATAGAATTCAAAATGCGCGAGGGGCGACCGATCGGGCTTTTCAGCCCCTTTGAGAAGCACGCGACCGGGCATTCGTTTGTCGGGCGATGTGCTTTTTCTGCAACAGAATTTGGGCTCGGACGGAGGCTTTGGAGGGTCTTCGGCCGCCAGTGGGCGCCGGTTCGGGGCGGCGAACGGAGCCCGGTCGAACATTGTGGCGTCAAGGCGGCGGCGACGCGGCTTCAAGGTTGCCCCTGACTCGGGCGCCCGCTCGTCCTATGCTCCCCGCCATGACCCTCTTGCTCGCAAGCGTCACGGAGGTTGCAGAAGCCCGAACGGCCGTCGACGGCGGCGCCGACGTCATCGACTTTTGCGACATTCGCCAGGGCGCGCTTGGGGAAATCCCACCCGGGACGATCGCCGAGACGGCCGCCGGGATCGCCGGCCCGCTCGCTATCAGCGCCACGATCGAAATCGACGCTGGCGGGCGTGAGGTTTTCGCCGCGCGGGCCCGGGCCCTGATGGCCGCCGGGGTTCAAACGCTGCGCCTTTCCGCGAGCGCCGCGGCGCTCGACGGCTTGGGGCCGGCGCTCTCCGAGGTCGCGCGACGCGTCAGCCTCGTCGGCGTCCTGTTCGCCGACCGCAACCCCGACTTTGCCGCGCTCGAGCGGCTGAAGGCGCTCGGTTTCCGTGGGGCCATGCTGGATGTGGCGGACGGGGGAGGACAAGGGCTGCTCGGCTGGCTTCCGCCGCCCCGCCTCGACGCCTTCAGCCGCCGCTGCCGGAACCTGGGGTTGTCCGCGTGGCTCGCCGGATCGCTGCAGAGTCCGGACGTCCCCCGCCTCCTCATCGTCGAACCCGACGTCCTCGGCTTCGGCAGCGCGCTCCGCCTGCGCGGCCGGCGCGAGGCGCGGCTCGACCCGCGCCGCATCGCGATCATCCGCGGCCTCATTCCGCGCGAGGCCCCCGCCGGCCTCTCGCAACCGCGCCCGACGCCCGCTCGGCAGGCCTCGGCCGCCTCCCCTCGGTCGGGCGCCGAGCCGGACGATCCGGGGCCCGGCGAAAAGCTCGACACGATCTTCGTCCGCGACTTTCCGATCGACGCGGAGATCGGCGCCTATGCGCACGAGCGCGGCGGCGCGCAACGCCTCGTCTTCAACGTCGAGGCGGCCGTGCGCCCCATTGCGTCGACCGCCGACGACATGCGCGCGATCGTCTCCTACGACGTCATTCTGGACGCGGTGCGCATCGTGGTCGGCCGCGGCCACGTCGAGTTTCTCGAGACGGTCGCCGAGGCGGTGGCGGCGATCGTGCTGCGGCAGCCGAGGATCGTCAGCGTCAGAGTTCGGGTCGAGAAGCTCGATGTCGTCGCCGGGTCGGTCGGGGTCGCGATCGTCAGGCGCGGGTAGAGCCCAGGCGCCGGCGAGCCGCAAGATCGCGGCGCGCCTACCCCACGACCATCACGCACCCGCGCGCGAGGCGCGGCGCGAGCTTGCGCATGTCGGCGGGCGCAATCGCGACGCAGCCGGCCGTCGGCGTCAGGCCCTCGCGCGCGAGATGGAAGAAGATGGCGCTTCCCCGGCCCTTTGCCCGCCGGGAGAAGTTCTGGTCGAGGACGAAGCTCAGGTCGTAGAGCCGGTCGTCGCGCCACATGCGATCGGTGCAGTCGCGCGCCGGCAGGCGCACGGGCCGATTGTAGCGGGGGCTCGTCACGTCCTCGCACCAACCCTGGTCCGGCCGCATGGGTTCGAGCGCGACGCCCCCGCCCTGTCGGCGCCAGCGGTCCGGGCGGTAATAGGCGAAAAGAAGCGGAAAGCGTCCCGCGGGCGTGCCCCCGTCGCCCTCCCGCTTCAGCCGCACGACGCCTGCGGGGCCGAGCGCGCAGGCGACCCGGAACGGGCCCGCCGTCAGCCAGCCGCGCGCGCGGTCGCCGGCTTTCGGGCGAACCCGAATGCGGCTGAGAAGCGCCGGCATCGTCGTGGCCCGACCCTAGCCGCCCGAGAGCAGCTTCTTGACGATCGCGCTCGCCTTGGCGAAATCCATCTGGCCGGCGTGCTCGGCTTTCAGCGCGTTGACGACGCGCCCCATGTCCTTGACGCTTCCAGCGCCGGTCGCGGCGATCGCGCCCTTCGCGGCGGCGGTCACCTCCTCCTCGCTCATCTGCTGCGGCAGGAACGTGTTGATCACCGCGACCTCGGCGTCTTCCTGCGCGGCGAGCTCCGGACGGTTGGCCCCGGCGTAGATGGCGGCCGATTCCTGGCGGGTCTTGACCATCTTGGTCAGGAGCGCCAGCTCGTCGGCGCGGCTGACGATCTTGCCCGACCCGCGCGCCTCGATTTCGCGCTCCTTCAGGGCCGCGAGGATGAGGCGCAGCGCGCCGACGCGCGTCTTCTCGCCGGCCTTCATCGCCGCCTTCATCTGCGCGCTCACGATGTCGCGGAGCGGCTGGGAATCCACCATGTTGTCCTCTGAAAACCTGCCGAACGGGCGCGCCGCTTGACGCGCCAGACGGGCGGCGCTTAAGCACAGCCGCATGACGAGCGCAACACTCCCACCCTCCAGCGCCGGAATTGAGGACGAGGCGGGCGCCGGCTGGCGGCCCCGCGTCGCGACCGCCATGCTCGTCCTCGCCAGCGGCGAGGCGATCGAGGGCGTTGGCGTCGGGGCGACCGGCTCGGCCGTCGGCGAAGTGTGCTTCAACACCGCGATGACCGGCTACCAGGAGATCCTGACCGACCCGTCCTACGCCGCCCAGATCGTCACCTTCACCTTTCCCCACATCGGCATCGTCGGCGTGAACGGCGAGGACATCGAGGTCGTCAACCCGGCGGCCGCAACCGCCGCTGTCGGGGCGGTCTTTCGCGCCGACCTCGCCGGCCCATCCAACTTCCGCGCCAGCGGCCCGCTCGACGCCTGGCTGAAAGCCCGCGGCGTCGTCGGCCTCGCCGGCGTCGACACGCGCGCGCTGACGACGCTGATCCGCCAGTCCGGCATGCCGAACGGGGTGATCGCCCACGCGCCCGACGGCCGCTTCGACCTCGCGGCGCTCCGCGCTCAGGCGAAGGCCTGGCCGGGCCTCGAGGGCATGGACCTCGTGCCGCAGGTCGGCGCCACCCAGCGCTTCGACTGGGACGAGACGAGCTGGACGCTTGGAGGCGGTTACGGCCGCAGGGCCGGGACGCGCTTCCATGTCGTCGCCGTCGACTACGGGATCAAACGCAACATCCTGCGCCTCCTCAACGACACCGGGTGCTCGGTGACGGTCGTGCCGGCGACGGCGAGCGCCGAGGAGATCCTGGCGCTCAAACCCGACGGCGTCTTCCTCTCCAACGGTCCCGGCGACCCGGCCGAGACCGGCGTCTACGCCGTCCCGATCGTCCGGGCGCTCCTCGAGACGAAGCTCCCCCTCTTCGGCATCTGCCTCGGCCACCAGCTCCTCGGGCTCGCGGTCGGCGGGCGCACGATCAAGATGCCGCAGGGCCATCACGGGGCCAACCACCCGGTCAAGGATTTCACGACCGGCAAGGTCGAGATCGTGTCGATGAACCACGGCTTCGCGGTCGACCGCGCCAGCCTGCCGGATCACGTCAGGGAAACGCATGTGTCGCTGTTCGACGGTTCGAATTGCGGCATGGCGCTGACCGACCGCCCCGCCTTCTCGGTCCAGTATCACCCGGAAGCCTCGCCCGGCCCCCGCGACAGCCACTACCTCTTCCGCCGCTTCGTGGGGCTGATGGAGGCGGCGCGGGAGGGGAAACCGGCGACCGCGGCGTAAGGTCCGGCGCGCCAGCGCTACGCGCCGCGATCCTGAGGGGAAGGGCCGCCGAGCGGCGATCGACGCCCCCTCCGAAGGGGCCGCTAACACCCAAGGTCGATAAGGAGTATCGTCGCTGGACTGGCCCCCTTCCCCCTCTGGGGGAAGGTGGACGCGCGAAGCGCGGACGGATGAGGGCGCGCGCGAAAGCGCGCGGCTCACCACGGCAGACCGGCGCGGGCGAGGATGGTTT
Organism: uncultured Alphaproteobacteria bacterium; assembly: GCA_963829505.1. Lineage (GTDB taxonomy): Bacteria > Pseudomonadota > Alphaproteobacteria > Rhizobiales > Beijerinckiaceae > Roseiarcus. The sequence goes on along the minus strand of CAWHIL010000001.1, from coordinate 1,240,303 downwards.
CGAGCACGCTGTTGCGGTTCTGCAAGACGTCGTGGTTCCAGAACCTGAGGACGGTCCATCCCTCGCTTGCGAGGTATGTGTCCCGGGCCGCATCGTACGGGCTCTCGCCGTGCTGCGATCCATCCGCCTCGACGATCAGCCGCACGCCGACGCAGAGGAAATCGACGATGTAGGGGCCAACGGGAACCTGTCGGCGGAATTTCAGATCCCCAAGCCGGCGGTCACGCAACAGGCGCCAGAGGCGCCTTTCGGAGTCTGTCGGCGCACCGCGCATGGCGCGGGCGCGTTTGCGCTGGAGAGCGCGGACGTGTTCGTCTGTCTTCACGCGTCATCCCGCGCTTCGCGCGGGCCCTCATCCGTCGCCTGCGGCGACACCTTCTCCCCAAGGGAGAAGGCGGGCCCCCTTCCCCCTCTGGGGGAAGGTGGACGCGCGAAGCGCGGACGGATGAGGGCGCGCGCGAAAGCGCGCGGCTCACCACGGCAGACCGGCGCGGGCGAGGATGGTTTCGAGCACGCTGTTGCGGTTCTGCAAGACGTCGTGGTTCCAGAACCTGAGGACGGTCCATCCCTCGCTTGCGAGGTATGTGTCCCGGGCCGCATCGTACGGGCTCTCGCCGTGCTGCGATCCATCCGCCTCGACGATCAGCCGCACGCCGACGCAGAGGAAATCGACGATGTAGGGGCCAACGGGAACCTGTCGGCGGAATTTCAGATCCCCAAGCCGGCGGTCACGCAACAGGCGCCAGAGGCGCCTTTCGGAGTCTGTCGGCGCACCGCGCATGGCGCGGGCGCGTTTGCGCTGGAGAGCGCGGACGTGTTCGTCTGTCTTCACGCGTCATCCCGCGCTTCGCGCGGGCCCTCATCCGTCGCCTGCGGCGACACCTTCTCCCCGAGGGAGAAGGGGGGCCGGTCCAGCAATGATACTCCTTATCGACCCTGTGTGTCGGTGGACTTTCGGCCCGAGCGCCAATAGGCGCGCGTCGCTTACGCCCCGCCGGCTTCGAGCAGGCGGTAGAGGCCTTGCGCCTCGGGGGCGGGGCCGCGGCGTTCGCCGAGGCCCTCGACCTGGACGGCGAGGAAGCGCTGGCCCTGCGAGAAGGTCAGCACGTCGCCGCAGCGGACCGAGCGGCTCGGCTTGTCGACGGGGGCGCGGGCGGGGCCGCGGGCGAGGCGCACGCCCCCTTCCTCGATGGTTCGCGCGGCGAGGGTCCGCGTCTTGAAGAATCGGGCGCGCCAGAGCCAGACGTCGGCGCGGCAGGTCTCAAGATGTTCGTTCAAGCGGTCATCCCTGTTGGGTTGGGGGGTCGGCGGGAACGGCGGCGGCGGCGCGCCTTGGCTGCGCCGGCTGGATGCGGATGGGGGCGGGCGGGCGGCTCCTTCTCCCCGTTTGCGGGGCGAGGGGGCGATGGGCTGGCGAGCGGGCGCGCGGCGGTGGAACGGCGGCGCCAGAGGGTCGGCTCGCCGGGCGGCGTCCGGCGGGCGCGCACGAAGCCGAGCGCGCGCAGGATCGGATCGGCCTCGGCGCCGCTCCAGCCGACCGAACCCAGAAGCTCGGGGGTGAGCGTCAGCAGGCTCGACCCGCCGGGGGCCGCGGCGCGCGCGAGCGCGTCGAATTTCTCGAGCTGAAGCACGGGGATCGCGAGCCCGGCGACGGCGGCGAGGCCGCGCAGGCCGAGCGCCTCCGGCGGCGGCGGCGGATGCGGCAGCAAGCCCCGCGCCTCCCCAAAGGCGGCCGCCAGCGCGGCGCGGCGAGCGCAGCGAACGGCTCGCCGATCGTCCGCGCCTCGGCGGTCAGGACGCCAGGCAGAAAAAGGGCGAAGGCGCCGAAGCGGACGCCGAAGCTCTTGAGAACCCGCCGCTCGCCGCGGCTCAGCGCCCTGATGTGGTCGTCGGCGCGCCGGCGATCGAGCACGCCGAACTGCTCGACGAGTTGGTAGGCGACGCCGCGCGCCAGCCCGCGCAGGCGCCCATCGGCGATCGCCTCGGTCAGACCCTTCAGCGGCGCAAGCCGCCGGCTCGCCTCGGCCGCGGCAAAGGCCTCGAGCCGGCGCGCCGCCCGCTCGCGCGCCGCGTCCGCGCCGAATTCGCCGATGAGGCGCACGCGGGGCTTGAACGGCGTTCCGCCGGCGATGACGCCAGCCTCGATGCCGCGCCAGGCGACGATCCCGCCGGCGCGCAGCGCGAAAGCCTCGTCCGTCTCGCCCGCCAGTTCGCCGAGGCGGCGCGCCACCTCGGGCGCGACCGCCCGCTCGATCGCGCCGCGGATCGCCCGGTCCTCGAGCGCGGTGCCGCCGCGCACCGGCTCGAAATGGACGCCCGTCAGGCGCCCGACCACATGGCCCTCGACCGTCACGTCGCCGTCCGCCGCGACGCCGCCGAGAACCGGTCCCCCATGCTGGTGGAGCGAGCGCATGAGGGCGCTCGTGCGCCGGTCGACGAAGCGCTGCATGAGCGACTGGTGCAGGGTGTCGCTCAGCCGATCCTCGAGCGCCCGCGCCTGGCCCTGCCAGCCCGCCGGATCGGCCAGCCAGTCCGAGCGGTTGGCGATGTAGGCCAGCGTCCGGACGCGCGCGAGGCGGCTCTGGAGCGCGTCGATGTCGCCGTCGGTCCGGTCGAGAGAAGAGAACTGGCCCTGCATCCAGTCCTCCGGCACGCGGCGGTCGCGCTCGGTCAGGTGCTGGTAGAGGGCGCCAATGAGGCGCGCATGCTCTTCCTGCGTCGTCTTGCGGAAATCCGGCGTCTGGCAGGCCTCCCACAGCCTTCGCAGGTTCGCCCGGTCGCGGGCGCGGCGCGCAACGACCTCGTCGGTCGAAACCTGGCGCAGCGTCAGTTCGTCCTGCGCCTCGTCCGAGAGGCGGAGGCCGGGCTTCGGCGGCAGGCTCGCGAGCGAACGCTGAAGCGCGGAGAGCGAGGAGAAATCCAGTTCGGCGTTGCGCCATTCGGCCGCGGCGACCGCCGGAAAGACATGGCCCTCGACGGCCGCGACGACGTCCGCGTCGAGATCGTGCGCGTCGCCCGTGACGCCGAAGGCGCCGTCGCGGCGGAAGCGCCCGGCGCGGCCGGCGATCTGGCCGATCTCCTGGGCGTGCAGCATCCGGGTCCGCCGCCCGTCGAACTTGCGCAGCCCCGCGAAGGCGACATGGTCGACGTCCATGTTGAGGCCCATGCCGATGGCGTCGGTCGCGACCAGAAAATCGACGTCGCCGGACTGGAAGAGCTCGACCTGGGCGTTGCGGGTGCGGGGCGACAGCGACCCCATGACCACCGCCGCGCCGCCGCGATGGCGGCGGATGAGTTCGGCGATGGCGTAGACGGCGTCGGCGGAGAAGGCGACGACGGCGCTGCGGCGCGGCAGGCGCGTCAGCTTCTTCGGCCCGGCGTAGGTCAGCGTCGAGAGCCGCTCGCGGAAGACGATCTCGGCGTCGGGGGCGAGGCGGCGGACGAGCGGCGCCATGGTCGCCGCGCCCATCAGCATGGTCTCATGCGCCCCGCGCGCGTGCAGGAGACGGTGGGTGAAGAGGTGGCCGCGCTCAGGGTCGGCGGCGAGCTGGATCTCGTCGACCGCGAGAAACGCCACCTTGCGGTCGAGCGGCATCGCCTCGACCGTGCAAACGAAATATTGCGCGTGGGCGGGGACGATCTTCTCTTCGCCGGTGATGAGGGCGACCGAGCGGGGGCCGCGCGTCTTGACGATCCGGTCGTAGATCTCGCGCGCCAGCAGCCTCAGCGGCAGCCCGATCATTCCGGAAGAATGGGCCAACATGCGCTCGACCGCGAAATGGGTCTTGCCGGTGTTGGTCGGACCGAGAACGGCGACCAGACGCGAGCGCGATGGCAATTCGTTCATATGCAGGCAAATGTGGAGGACGGAACATCGTTCCGCAAGTTCTTGTCTCTGTCATATTCACCATTATCGTCATGGTATTGTCATAACCGGCGACCTGGGGCGGCGGAACGAAGCCGGCGCAGGCGGCGTTCTCGCGAGGAGGCTGGCGGCAGGGCCTCGAGCCGGGGCCGAAATGTCGATAACCCTCGCCCTCGACGCCCTCAACTTCCTGTCCGCCGACGTCCGCAATCTCTTCGGCCCGTTCGTCAACGTCTTCCTGGTGACGGGAAGGCACTGGAGCCAGACGGAGGTCGGGCTGGTCACCACAGCCTCGGGCCTCGTCGGCATCGCGCTCCAGACGCCGATCGGCGCGGCGATCGACGTCACGCGGGGCAAGCGTGCGGTGATCGTGGCGACGATGGCGGCGATGTCGGTCGCGGCCTTCATCATCGTGCTCGCGCCAACGTTCTGGCCGATGGCGGTCGCGATGACGCTGCTCGCGGTCGCCGGCGACGCCTTCGTTCCGGCGGTCGCCGCGCTCACCCTCGGCCTCGTTGCGAGGAAGGCGCTCGCCCGGCGCCTCGGGCGCAACTCGGCCTTCGACCACGCCGGCAACATCGCGACCGCGCTCGTCGCGGCGGGCGTCGGAACCGTGCTCACGCAGCGCGCCGTCTTCCTGCTCGTGCCGGTCTACGCCGCTCTGACCTCGGCCGCGGTCCTCGCCATTCCGGCAAAGGCCATCGACCACGACCGGGCGCGCGATCTCGGCCGGAACGGCGACAAGGACGACGCGCCCTCGGGCCTCGCGATCCTCTTCCGCAGTCGACCGCTCGCGATCTTCGCGGCTTCCGCGTTCCTCTTCCATTTCGCCAACGCGCCCCTCCTGCCGCTCGTCGGCCAGAAGCTCGCCCTTCAGTTCCCGAAAGAGGCGACCGCCATGCTGTCCTTCTGCATGGTCGCGGCGCAGGCCGTCATGGTGCCGATCGCGCTCGTCGTCGGCTGGCGCGCCGATTCCTGGGGACGCCGCCCGATCTTCCTCATCGCCTTCGCCGTCCTGCCGATCCGCGCCGCGCTCTATACGCTCTCGGACAATTCCTTCTGGCTGCTCGGGGTGCAGCTTCTCGACGGCGTCGGCGCCGGCATCTATCAGGCGCTGACCCCGCTCGTGATCTCCGACGTCATGCGCGGCACGGGGCGCTTCAATCTGGCGCAGGGAGCGGTCGGCGCGACGCAGGGGACCGGCGCGGCGCTGAGCGGCCTCTTCGCCGGCGCGATCGTCGACCGCTTCGGCTATTCGCCCGCCTTCCTCGCGCTCGCCGGCGCGGCGGCGATCGCCTGCGCCGCGTTTGCGCTCTTCATGCCGGAGACGCGCGAAGGGTCGCGAAGTCCGGATGGGGATTGCGGATCGCAGTGACGCTTGATGCAGCGCGCGGCGCGCCCGCCGCTTCACGAAAAACCTTGCAAGCCCGTGCCAAGTGTTCTATGTTTGTTCTTTGTAGGAATGAGCGTCGGGCGAGGAGCGGAATGTGTGTGCGGGTTCAGCCTTGCAGCTTGGCGACCGAAGCGGAGCGTCCAAACGCGCGCGTGGCCGACGGCGGCCGGGCGATGGATTGCGTCGCGCCCGCTTGAGGAGGACGCCCGAGCGGACGCGACGCGCGCCCGGAAAATACAGCGCAAGGGCTTGAAAATGTTAAATCCGCGCCCGGGTTTCGCCCCCACCGGCGAGCCGCCCGTCCTCGCCGCGTCAGTGACGGCGGCGCCCAGGCTCATTCGAATCTCACGCGTATCTGCCAAGCTGGGGGTTCCGCCATCGCGAGGAGCGAAGCGACGCGGCGATCCAGACACACTCGCCGCCTCCGACAACCGGCGACCTCTTGCGCGGAACGTCTCGAAGCCAGGCGCGGTGGCCTCTGGATCGCCACGCTACGCTCGCGATGACGGCCGTGGGAGGGGATTAGCTTGGCAGTGACTCTCGCCCGGAAATCCCCGTGCAAGCACCTGAAAACATTAAATCCGCGCCCGAGTCTCGAGCGAAGCGGCACAGCAAGTCACGTTAAGTGTCGTTTGCACGTCCCGGGCAGCCGCCCGTCTCGATCTCGCGCCTGCCGTGAGGCGGACGGAATTGTTGCGAGAGAGCGCAAAGGAGGTCCTAACCCATTGGCACCTTTGGCGCGCGTAACATTGTGCGCGCCAAGCCCGGCCTCACCCCTCCATGAGCTGGGTCACGTGCGCGGCGGCGGAGCGGCCGAGCGCCTCGAGGTCGTAGCCGCCTTCGAGAACCGAGACGAGTTCGCCCGCCGCAGCGCTTCTGGGCGATCTCCATGAGCTTGCGGGTCGCCCAGACATAGTCGGCTTCGACCAGGTTCAGGTTGCCGAGCGGGTCGTGACGATGGCCGTCGAAGCCGGCGGAGACGATCAGGAGGTCGGGCGCGAAATCGTCGATGCGCGGCAGGATGACCGCCTCCATCGCCTCGCGAAAAGTGTCGCCGCCGTCGCCCGCCCGAAGCGGGGCGTTGACGATCTGGTCGTGCTCGCCGCGCTCGCCGATCGATCCCGTCCCGGGATAGTTCGGCATCTCGTGGGTCGAGGCGTACATGACGTCTGGGTCGCTCCAGAAGATGTGCTGGGTGCCGTTGCCGTGGTGGACGTCGAAATCCATGATCGCCACCCGGCCCGCGCCGTAAGTCGCCCGCGCGTGACGGGCGGCGACGGCGGCGTTGTTGAAGAAGCAGAAGCCCATCGGCGTCGCCGTCTCGGCGTGGTGCCCGGGCGGCCTGGTCGCGACGAAGGCGTTGCGCACCTTGCGCGTCATCACCTCGTCGACCGCGAACGTCGCCCCGCCCGACGAGCGCAGCGCCGCCTCGAAGGTGCCGGGCGACATGGAGGTGTCCTGGTCGATGGCGACGTGCCCCTGCGCCGGGGTCGCGGCGCGGATCGCCTCGATGTAGTCGATCGGGTGGACGCGGGCGATCGCCGCCACCTCGGCGCGCGGCGCGGCGTCGCGCGCCAGCATCTGGAAGGTCTCGCTTTCGAACATGCGGTCGAGGACGCGAAGCCGGTCGGGACGCTCGGGATGGCCTTCGCCCATGTCGTGCTGCAGGCACGCGGGATGGCTGATGAGCAGTGTCGTCACGCTGCCGTCCTCGCTCGAGACATGTCCTCCCGCCTTTCCGTCCACTCTCGCGCCAGCAACCGGCAAAGTCCACGAAGCCAAAGGGTCAATGCGGCGGAGGCTCGGGCGCGCAGGCAAGCCGCCTCGCGTCGGCCTCGGCCTCGGGATAGAGGCTTGGCAGCTCGCTGAAGACGCGGATCATCACATAGCCCCGCAGGTCCGGAGCCGCAATGCGAAGATCGCGTGACGGGTTCTCCTCGTCGTCGCGCGCCGCCATCGCCCGGACGTCGTCGGGGCTGGCGAGGACGGCGTCGATCGCCCCATGCGCCCCGGCGCGGTCGGTCAGCGCGTAGAACGCGACGCCTTGCCGCGTATGGAAGGAGATCGACGAGAACGCCCGTCCGATCGGCGCCTTGATGCGGATCGGACCGGCCGCGACGTCGTAGAGGCAGAACGCCGTCGCGACGGCCGGATCGGCGAAGGGGACGAGTCGCTCGTCCGGCTTCGCCTGCGGCATGGGCGTCGTTTCGTTGACTCGCCCGAGGCTCGCGAGCCGCGCATAGGCGTCGCGCGTCGCGACGTGGGGCGTAGCCAGGATCACGACGAGGTGCACGATGCCCGCGACGATCGCCGTCGCGACGACAAGGGCGACGAGGGCCATGGGGCGAAACGCCGCTCTCATCCGCACGCGACCCGCGTCACTTTCGGGACCGTCGCTGGATCGATCGCGCCGGCCGTCGCGCCAAGCGGCGAATCGTAGAGCTTGAGGACGAGCGCGAACGGACCCGGCGCGCCGACCGGGAGCCAGTTGCCGGGCTCGGCGGCGGCGCCGACCGTGATGACGAAGTCGCCGCCCTCGCGCATGATCTCGGACGAGCGGAACCCGTAACGTTCGGCCGGATTGGCGATCGGAAAGCCTTGCGGGTCGAACAGGCTCAGCGTCCAGGTGCGGGCAGCGGGAGCGCGCGGCCCGATGCGGTAGACGCAAGCCGCGTCGAGCGGCCGGCCCTGGTCGTCCTTGCGGGCGATGAGGACGAGGCCCTCGCCGACGGCGAGCGGAATTTCGCCGGTGCGGGCGAATCGGGCGCGGGTGTAGGGATCCGCCTCAGCGGAGCCGGCGTGCGGCTCGATCGACCACGCGCCGAGCCGCACACGGTCGAAGGGGCTGAGATGCGTCAGGCTGAAGGCGCTCGCCCAGAGGCCGAGCGCGACGCCCGCGACGCCGACCAGAAGAATTCGGATGAAATCCGCCACGCGCGTTAAGGGCCCCTTTGCTGGCGGCGGACAAGGCCTCAGAGGCGAGGGCGAAGTCAAGCGGCGCCAAAGTAAGCGTCAGGGCGATCCGACGGCGCTCTCGGAGACGGCGCGATCCTGGCTCGCGGTCGCGGGCTTGACGCCGGGCCCCTCGGCGGCCGGGGAACGCGTCTGAGCCGCGGTCGAGAGATCGCGAATGTCGAGGAGCGCCCGGGTCGCCCTGGCGGAGAGGGCGATCGGGGGCGGCGCGGCGTCGGCAGCCCCCGGGCCGCTCTTCGTCTCCGCCTGCGCGACGGGGGCGGCCGCGGCCGGCTGCGGCTGGACGACGCCGAACGGGGGTTTCGCCTCGAGGCCCCGGTGGGCGAAGACCATGATCTCCCGCCAGGTCATGGCGGGCAGGATTCCGCCCGTCAGGTTCTCCATCGGCGCGTTGTCGTCGTTGCCGAACCAGACGCTGCCGACGAGGTTGCCGGTGAAGGCGTTGAACCAGGCGTTGGTCGAATTGTTGGTGGTGCCGGTCTTGCCTGAGATGACGAGCCCCGGAATCTGGGCCGCGCGGCCGGTGCCCTCGGTCACGACATGGGTCATGATCTCGTTCATCTCGGCGACCTTGTCGGCCGGCAGGACGCGGATCGGCGGCCCCGAATCGGCCTCGTGCGTGTAGACGATCTTGCCGGCGGCGTTGCGCGCCTCGACCGCCGCGTAAGGCGTGACGCGGACGCCCCCGCTCGCCAGCGTCGCGTTGGCCGCCAGCATGTCGATCATCTTGACCTCGTCGGCCCCGACCGGCAGCGACACGGTGTCGACGAGCGGCGTCGTCAGTCCCATCGCGCGCGCGGTCTCGACGATCTTCGAGCGGCCGAGGGCGGCGATCTTGGCGAGATGATAGCTCTGCTTCGCCGGCCAGTAGACCTCGCCGATCTTGATCGACATGCGGATCGCGGCGGTATTGAGGGATTCGGCGAGCGCCCGGTAGATCGGCAGGACGCCTGCCGACTCGCCATGGTAATTGTGTACGCAATAGTCGCCGATGCAGACGCCCGAGGCGTCGATCGGCGAATCGCCGTGAAACTTGCCGGTCAGAAGCGCGGTCATGTAGACGAAAATCTTGAACGACGATCCCGGCTGCCGGGCGGCGTCGGTGGCGCGGTTGAACTGGCTCGCGCCGTAATCGCGGCCGCCGACCATGGCGCGGACGAGGCCGTCGGTCGTGGCGATGACGGTGGCCGCCTGATGCGCCCGGTAGGCGGGCGCCTTGTCGCGCAGCATGGTTTCGATCGTGTTCTCCGCCTTGGCCTGGAGCGCGGTGTCGAGGCCGGTGCGCACCGTCAGCGTACGGTCGTTTCCGAGCTTGCCGGCGGCGGCCAGCGCCTTGACCTCGGCATAGGCGAAATCGAGGTACCAGTCGGCGTTCTCGTTGGGCGGACGGTCGACCGGCGTCGCCGGGTTCCGGCGCGCGGCGTAGACCTGACCCTCGGTCATGAAACCGGCGTCGACGAGATTGCTGAGAACGTCGTTGGCGCGGGCGCGGGCGGCGGCGAGATTGACCAGCGGCGAAAACTTGGTCGGCGCCTTGAAGAGTCCCGCCAGCATCGCGGCTTCGGCGAGATCGATGTCGCGCGCCGATTTGCCGAAGTAGGTCTGGGCGGCGGCTTCGACTCCGAAGGCGCCGGCGCCCATATAGGCGCGATCGAGATAGAGTTTGAGGATCTCCTTCTTCGACATATGGAATTCGAGCCACAGCGCGAGGTAGGCTTCCTTGATCTTGCGCTCGATCGAGCGCTCGTTGGAGAGGAAGATGTTCTTGGCGAGCTGCTGGGTGATCGACGAGCCGCCCTGGACGACCCCGCCTGCGCCTGCGTCCACCGTCAGCGCGCGGAACGTGCCGACGACGTCGATGCCGAAATGGCTGTAGAACCGCCGGTCCTCGGTCGCCAGCAGCGCCTTGACGAAATAGTCCGGAAGCTCCTCGAACGGGACCTCGTCGCGGTTGGCGCCGCGCTTGCCGACCTCGACGCCGTAGCGATCCTGGAACGTGACCGCGAGATCGGTGCGCGCCAGCCTGTCGTCCGAGGTTTCGCGGAAGGCGGGAAGCGCCAGCGTCAGCGCGACCAGGAGGCCGCCGAGCCCAAGCGTCAGCGCCTCGCAGGCGATCCCGACGGCGACCTTCGACGCGCCGGACAGATGCAGCCGCTCGGAGGCGTCGTCGATCGTTTCGGCGAGGCGGAGCGCGCGCTGCCCGGCCGCGAACATCATCGTGTCGATGAAGGCGTCGAAGGCGAGCAGGGCCCGCGACGCCGTCTCCCACGCCTTGGCTATTCGTCTCCCCGACACCGACGCCCTCGTTTTGAGCCGACGACCCCATTCGCGCAAAGGATCGTCTGCCTTAACATAGGCGCCGCCGGATTCTAAGGGAGGCGCCGAAACGCCTTAGATGACCGCCGGCCCCGCCGAGGGTCCGGCCCGAACCGGCATGGGACATGACCGATCAAGCGCCGCCGCCGTTCTGGAAGCATAAATCGCTCGAGGCGATGACATTCGAGGAATGGGAAAGCCTGTGCGACGGCTGCGCGCGCTGCTGCCTCGTCAAGCTCGAGGACGAGGACACGGGGAAAATCCATTTCACCGACATCGGCTGCACGCTTCTCGACGCCAAGGCGTGCCGCTGTCGCGACTATCGGCGGAGAAGCCGCCTTGTGCCCGATTGCGTCACCCTGACCCCCGAAGCCGTCCGAACCCTGACCTGGCTGCCGGTCACGTGCGCCTACCGGCTCGTCGCGGAGGGCAAGGACCTGCCGGAATGGCATCCCCTCGTGTCCGGAACGCCGGAGAGCGTTCGCAAAGCCGGCGTCTCTGTCGAGGGCCGGGTCACCGCCTCGGAGGACGATCTGCCGCAGGAATCCTGGCCGAAGCGGATCGTCCTGTGGCCGAACCGGCCTCCGCGCGCCCAGCCGCGCCGCCGGCGCAACTGACGCTTTAAGGCCGGCGGCCCCGGCCGGCCCCGAACTCAGGCCGCCGCGCTCGGCCGGGCCTTCAGCGCCTCGTGCCACCGGATCAGGTTCTTCATCTCCGGCGGGATCGCGATCCGCGCCGGCCTCGCGAAGTCGAGCGCGACGAGACCGGTGATGTCGGCGACGGTGAACCGCGCGCCCGCCACGAACGCCCGGTCGCGCAGGATATCGTCGAAGATCAGCATGTTGCGGGCGACGCGCGGCCGGTTCGCCGCGGCCCACTCGGCGATTTGCGGGTCCTCCATCTTCGCCATGTGCGGATGCGTATGGCGGAAGACCTGGGCGATCGGCAGGAGAAGATGCCACTCGACCCGCCGCTGCCACATTTCCACGAGCGCCCTTTCGATCGGCGTCGCGCCGAACAGGTTGGGGTCCGGGTGCATCTCCTCGATGTACCGGCAGATCGCGATCAACTCGCTGATCACCGCTCCGTCGTCGAGTTCGAGCGCCGGAATGGTCTGGAAGGGATTGACGGACGAATAGCCGCTCGTCTTGTGCTCGAGGGCGGCGAGATCGACCTCGATCCGAGGGATGGCGACCCCCTTCTCGGCGAGAAAGACGCGGACCCGGCGCGGATTCGGGGCGGCGTTGGAATTATACAGCTTCATTCGGTCCTCCCCTGCGGCGCCGGCTCTTCGGTTTGACCGCCGAAGCCGACCTCGGCGGCCGCTCGTCAGCGCCTCGTTAATGCCTTGGCACCATACTCCGGCGGGTGGGTTTGCGTATGCGCCAGATGCGATGAGCCATTCGGACGGACACGAGAGCGTGGGGCAGGCGGGCACGGCCGGCCGCGCCTCGGCGCGGCGGCGCCGGATCAGCCGCGAGCTCAGGCGCGCGCGCCAGGTTCTGACGGACATGGAGATCACGACGGAATCGGCGTCGTCGCTACGCCTCTTCGCCGAGATCAATCGCAGCGTCGCGCCGATGCTCGGTCTCGTCGCGTTCGGACTGGCGGCTGCGGCGCTCAGCTTCATCGGGGCCGCCGCGCTCGCGACCTGGGTCGTCCTCATCAGCTCGGCGATCGCTTTCGGCTATGGCCTGCCGGTCGCCTATCTCGACGCCGGAGAGTTCGAAAAGGACTCGCCGAAGTGGCGCAGGAAGCTGGTTCTCTCCACCGCCTTCTGCGGCGCCGCCTGGGCCTACCTGATCGTCGAATTGCTGCGCTCCGGGCAGCCGGAGGCGCAGGCGTTCGCCATGGTCGTGTTGCTGCTCGCCTCAACCGTGATGTCCCTGCTCGCGGCGACGATCCCGGCGGCGTTCGTGGCGGGGATGCTGCCGATGATCGTCGGCGTCGGACTGACCTACGGCTCCTACCTCCGCGGCGCGACCCTGCCGGCGGCCGCCGTCGCGATCGGCGTCATCGGCTACGTCCTCGTGGTCGTTCGCCGTCTGCAGGGGGCCGCGGCGCGCAACATGTCGCTTCAGGCCGAAAAGGATTCGCTGATCGCCGAGCTCGAACAGGCCAAGCTCAATTCCGACGAGGCGCGCCGGCGGGCCGAGAGCGCCAATCTCGCCAAGTCGCGCTTCCTCGCAACCATGAGCCATGAGCTGCGCACCCCGCTAAACGCCATCCTCGGCTTCTCGGAGGTGATGAAGGGAGAGCTCTTCGGCCCGCACGGCGTCCCGGCTTACAAGGAATATTCCAACGACATCCACGTCAGCGGCCAGCATCTCCTGATGCTCATCAACGAGATCCTCGATCTCTCGCGGGTCGAGGCCGGGCGTTACGACCTGAAGGAGGAGCCGGTGTCGCTTCCCGGCATGGTGGAGGATTGCTGCCGGCTTCTCTCCATGCGGGCGAAGAGCCGCAACCTGACCCTTACCGAGACGCTCGACAGGGACCTCCCGCGGATCTGGGCGGACGAGCGGGCGGTGCGTCAGGTCACCCTCAATCTGCTGACCAACGCCATCAAGTTCACGCCGCAGGGCGGCTCGGTCGCCATCAAGGTCGGCTGGACCGGCTCCGGCGGCCAATATGTATCCATCCGGGACACCGGACCTGGCATCCCGCCCGAGGAAATCCCGATCGTTCTCTCGTCCTTCGGGCGCGGGTCGCTGGCGCACAAGAACGCCGAGGAGGGAACCGGGCTCGGACTGCCGATCGTCAAGGGCCTCGTCGAACTGCACGGCGGCCAGTTCCGCCTGACGTCGAAGGTCCGGCACGGCACGGAGGCGGTCGTGATCTTTCCACCGGAGCGCGTCGTGACCCTCGCCGCCGCGCCAGGCGGCGACGCCTCGCCCGACCCGGCCGAGACCCGCGGACGCGGCGGGAGGCGCAGGCGCACCGACCCCGCCCGGGCCGCTTAGAGAGCGTTCGGTCGAAACGCCGAACGCTCTACTTCCTTTGGTTTCCGCGCGCTTTTGGTGAAAAACCGGCATCCACTTTTTCGCCGCGCGCTCTGAAGCTCAGTCGGGCGCGTCGCCGAAGCCCGCGGCCGACAGGCCGAGGTGAACCTTGTTCTGGAAATTCGCGTCGCGGCCCTCGGTGAGAAGGGCGCCGCGTCCGCCACCGCGCGGCAGACCGTCTCGACCCAGGCGCCCTCCCCCTTCGAGAAGTCGCTCAGCACATAATTATGCACGAGCGCCTTGTCGCCGGGGTGGCCGATGCCGAGCCGGACCCGCCGATAGTCGGCGCCGACATGCGCCCGGATGGACCTCAGGCCGTTGTGCCCGGCGTCGCCGCCTCCCGTCTTCACCCGCACCTTGGCGGGCGCGAGGTCGAGTTCGTCGTGGAAGACGGTGAGGGCGGCGAGGTCGAGCTTGTGGAACCGCAGCGCCTCCCCGACGCTGCGGCCCGAACTCGTTCATGTAGGTCTGCGGCGCAAGCAGAAGGACGCGCTCGCCGCCGACGACGCCCTCGGCGGCAAGCGCCGAGAAGCGGGCGCGAAACGGCCCGAAACGATGGGCCGACGCGATCGCATAGACCGCCATGAAGCCGATGTTGTGCCGGTTGCGGGCGTGCCGGGCGCCCGGATTGCCAAGTCCCGCGAAGACGAGCATGGCGATCCCCAGTCGAAAAGAGCGGTCGACGTTCCGCCCGGCCGACGGGCGGAAAGGAACCGGCTACTTCTTCGCGGCGGGCTTCGCCGCGGCAGGCTTCGCGGCGGCGGCCTTCGGAGCGGCGGCGGCGGCGGCGGGGGCCGCGGCGGCCGGAGCGGCGGCCGCGGTCGTCGCCGCCGTGGCCGCAGCCGTCGGCGTCTCCTCGGCCATGACGGTCGGGGGAACGATGGTCACGACCGTCAGGTCCGTCTTCGAGGCGACCGCCTTGCAGCCTTCGGGCAACTTGAGCGACGAGACATGCACCGAATCGGCGAAGTCGAGGCTCGAGATGTCGATCGTGATCGCCTCGGGGATGTTCTCCGCGGGAGCCAGGACTTCGACCGAGTGGAGCACGAGATTGACCGTGCCGCCCTTTTTCACGCCGGGCGACGCCTCGCGGTTGGCGACATGGACGGGCAAGCCGATGCGCACGAGCGAGCCGGGGGTGAGGCGAAGGAAATCGACGTGCAGCGGCCGGTCGGTCACCACGTCGAGTTGGTAGTCGCGCGGAAGCACGCGCTCCTTGCGGCCGTCGACCTCGAGCTCGAAGAGGGTGGTCAGGAAGCCTCCCCCGTAGATGAGCTTGTTGACGTCTTTGAAGTCGACCGAGATCGGCTCGGGCTTCTGACCGCCGCCATAGATGACGGCGGGAACGCGGCCTTCGCGACGAACGAAGCGGGCGGCCCCCTTGCCTGTCCCGCTGCGCGTCACGGCCGCGAGTTGCTTGATCGCTGCCATGAGAGATGTCCTTTTTGTCTTTGACCTCGCGCCACGCCTCCAGGGGTGTCGGAAAGGCGCGAGGGGCGGGTGTATAGGGGATCGACGGGGCTCCGGCAAGCGACACATTGGCATGAAGCGGCCGGCGGACCACGGCGCTTCCCTCCTCGCGGCGCCGCTCAAGTCGGCCCCCGGGAGCGGGGCGCAGAAGTTGACGCGCCGGACCGATCCCAGGGGGTTAGGCGCGGCAACCTGTCACTCCCGCCGGTTCGTTCCCTCGCGCCCCTCGGTCGGGAGTCTCAGCGTCAAGCGTCGCAGCGCTCATGGCATTGCGCGGGCGCTCGATTTGAGGTTTATCCGGCGGCGCGCCTTCGGGCCGGTAGCTCAATGGTTAGAGCCGGCCGCTCATAACGGTCTGGTTGCAGGTTCGAGTCCTGCCCGGCCCACCACCTCTTTCCGCCATTTGAAGCCACAGGGGGTGCGACACAGCCGCTCCCAAAGGCGCCACACCGGGCGAGTCTGTTCACGAGCCGGTCGGGATCAGCTTGAGAGAGCGCTCCCGTGGCGAACCGAGGGGCCCGCATGATGTCGCGGCGGAACGTCGCCGGCGTCAACGCATCCCAGGCTCGTCAACCCGCTAGGCCAGTTCGTAGCCGAGCGATATGGAGATC
Organism: uncultured Alphaproteobacteria bacterium; assembly: GCA_963829505.1. Lineage (GTDB taxonomy): Bacteria > Pseudomonadota > Alphaproteobacteria > Rhizobiales > Beijerinckiaceae > Roseiarcus. Next base: position 1,224,673 of record CAWHIL010000001.1, on the reverse strand, counting down.
GATTTCGCCGCGCGCAGGAGCGGGGGCAGAAGGTCGCGCTCCGCCGATCGCTGTGTCGTCCGCGAGGTATGGGACGATATGTTCAGCGCCGCGACCACCTTGCCCTGGTTGTCGTGGATCGGGGCCGCCAGCGAGATCAGACCGAGTTCGAGTTCGCCGTCGACGATCGCCCATCCCTGCTCGGCGGTCTGGCGAACGATGGCGCGGAGGGCGCCGGGTTCGACGACAGTATCCGGGGTTGGCTTCGAAAGAACGGTGTCTGCAAAGAAGCCCTCGATCTCGGCGGGCGAGAGCCCGGAGAGGAGCACCCGGCCCATCGAGGTGCAATGGGCGGGCAGCCGCGTGCCGACGGTCAGGCTGATCGACATGATCCTCTGCTTCGACGGCACGCGCGCGATATAGACGACGTCGTGCCCGTCCATCACCGAGGCGGAGCACGATTCGTGCACCTCGGCCGCGAGATCCGACATCACCGGCTGCGCGATCTCGATCAGCCCGAGCGACGCCATGTAGCTGTAGCCGAGATTGAGAACTTTCGGACGCAAGCTGAAGCGTTTGCCGTCCGTGCTCGCGTAGCCGAGGTCGACAAGCGTGTGCAGAAGCCGCCGTGCGGTCGCGCGTGTCACGTCGGCGCGGCGAGCGACGTCCGCGAGCGACAGGGCCGAATGTTCGCGATCGAACGCCTCGATGACGGCAAGGCCGCGCGCCAGCGATCGGACGAACTCTTCCGGTCCATCGCGATTTTCGCTTGACACAAGCCGCACTCCCCGCCCAACATGTTCGCATGACGAACTAATGTTCGTATAGCGAACATTTCGCGGTCTAGCAAGGGGAACACTTGCGCCGCCTGGAAGCCGGAGGAAACCCAATGTCCGCATATCACACGGTATTCGGTTCGCTCGACAGCTACGAGAAGGGCCATATCGAGATCATCAACGACAAGCCGAAAAATTTCGCGTTCTCGAACGTCTTCGACGTCGCCGCGAAATCGAAGCCCTACGAGATGGTCGTCGTCGGCAAGAACCTCGAGAACGTCATCGAGGCGCTGCGGGCCGAAGGCGAGAGTGAATGGTTCACGGCCTCGCACGACGAGTTTGCGCTTGCGATGGACGGCGAGATCGAGATCCATTTCCACAAGGCCGTCGGCGACGAGATCGCGCGCGACTCGGTCGAGGGAACGCAGAAGGTCGGCCACGCTCCGAAAGGCCCGAAGATGGGCCACGTCGTCCTGCGGCGCGGCCATCAGGCGATCCTGCCCAAGGGCAGCGTCTATCAGTACCGCGCGCGCAAGCTCGGGGTCATCATGCTTCAGACCATTCTCGGCGCCAACAGCGTCGAGAAATGGGCTGAGATCTGCTACGTCTGATGGGAGGAACGCCGATGTCCGCCGCCACCACGATCGACGCGACCAACGCCAGCAACCGCACCGGGTATCGGTCGTTCAAGCTTGGCAGTTTTTCCTTCACCCGCGACGAGTACTTCGTCTACATCACCTGGCCGACCAAGAACGGTCCGATGACGCACTACATGTCGGCGGACGCTTTCCTCAGGGCGATGATGCGCGACGTCGCCTGGGGCTTCTTTTACTACCAGGTGAACTTCGACAGCGTCTTCGGCACCAACAATCTCTACGGCAAGGTGGAGATGTTTGCCGGATCTTTCAACGAGACCTACAAGTCCGCCGGCATCAATCTAACCGAAACGTTCGAAACTCCCGTCATCATGGCGACGTTCAAGGCCATCCTCGACGACTGGTGCAATGAAGGATTCGACCCCTTTTCGGCCCCGGAGGAGACCGGCAACACGTGGATGGGCTCGAAGCACGGCGACAACCGCAAGGCGATCAACCGCAACCGTGAGGTCTGCGTCCGAATGGTCGGGCTGCCCGGCGACGCCCCGATGCGCAGCGACGCCAACGGCTATCCGGTGAACCGCGCCTTCCACGACGTGCCGCAGGACGAGCCTGAAGTGCATGTCGAGAAGGGCTATGAGAAGGAGATCGGCGCGGTCAATCTGTTCGCCTTCCTGTCACGCTCGGACGTGACCTGGAATCCCTCGATCACCTCGATCTGCAAGACCAGCCTCTACTGCCCGACGACCGAGGAATACATCCTGCCGATCAAGCACGGCAACGATCGCGTCGAATGGTTCGTGCAGCTTTCCGACGAGATCAAGTGGGAGGTTGAGGACAAGCTGACCGGCCGTCCGCGCGCCAAGGTAATCATGAAGGCCGGCGACGTCGCGGCCATGCCGGCCGACATCCGCCACCAGGGCTTCAGTGCGAAGCGGGCGATGCTTCTCGTATGGGAAAATACCAACCCCGACATTGCGCGCCTGCACGAGGAGAACGAGATCCCGCCGTACCCGGTCGAGTTCTGACCCTTGGGTGAGGCGCCGGGCGATTCGGCGCCTCACCCGTAGACGGATCCCATATCGGGGAAAACGCGCTCCATGAAGCCGCAAGCAAAGCTCTTTATCGGCGGGGAATTTGTCGACGCCATCGCTGGCGCGACCGTCGCGACGCTGAACCCGCACGACAATTCGCCGATCGCGGAGGTGGCCGAGGCGCGCGCCGCCGACGTCGATCGCGCCGTCGAAGCGGCCGCGAAAGCCTTTCCCGCATGGTCGACGATGGCGGCGATGGACCGGGGCCGGCTGCTGCTCAAGCTCGCCGACGCCATCGAGGCCGACGCCGACAATCTTGCCCGGCTCGAATCCCTCGACACCGGACATCCGCTCCGCGACACCCGCGGCCTCGACGTGCCGCGAACCGCCGTGACCTTCCGCTACTTCGGCGGCATGGCCGACAAGTTCGAGGGCGCTGTCGTACCTGTCGAAGCAGGCTTTCTGAATTACGTTCTGCGCGAGCCGGTCGGCGTCGTCGGACAGATCGTGCCGTGGAACTTCCCGCTCATGTTCACGAGCTGGAAGATGGGGCCCGCGCTGGCTGCGGGCTGCACGGTCGTCCTGAAGCCGTCCGAACTGACGCCGCTCACTTCGCTGCGCATGGCGGAACTGATGCGCGAGGTCGGGTTTCCGGCGGGCGTCGTCAATGTCGTTCCCGGTTACGGCGCGACCGCGGGCCAGCGGCTCGTCGATCACCCGGATGTGCGCAAGATCGCCTTCACCGGCTCCACGGCGGTCGGACGCGGCGTCGTGCGCGGCAGCGCGGGCAATCTCAAGAAGGTTCAGCTCGAACTCGGCGGCAAGGGCGCGAACATCGTCTTCGACGACGCCAATATCGCCGCAGCGGTCAACGGGTCCGCCTTCGCCATCTTCCACAATCAGGGCCAGGCCTGCATCGCCGGTTCGCGGCTCCTCCTGCACGAGAAGATCGCCGGCGAATTCCTCGACCGCTTCCTCGCGCTCGCCCGCTCGATCCGGCTCGGCGATCCGCTCGCCGAAGGAACCGAAATGGGGCCGCTGACCTCGAGGCGTCACCAGGAGCGCGTGCTCGACTATTGCGCGATCGCGCGCGAGGAGGGCGGCGAGATCCTGACTGGGGGCCGTGCGCCGGACGATCCGGCGCTCGCCAAAGGCTGCTATCTCGAGCCGACGGTCGTGCGCGCCGACCCACGTTCGCGGGTCTGCCGCGAAGAGGTGTTCGGCCCGTTCGTCACCGTGTCGACCTTCGGCAGCGAGGAGGAGGCGCTCGCGACCGCCAACGGGACCGGATACGGGCTCGGCGGCGGCCTGTGGACGACCGACCTTCAGCGCGCCCATCGCTTCGCCCGGTCGATGGTCAGCGGCATGGTGTGGGTGAACTGCTACAAGCGGGTCAATCCTGGCTCGCCCTTTGGCGGCGTTCACGCCTCCGGCTACGGCCGCGAAATGGGCTTCGAGGCCATGCGCGAATACACCTCGCCGAAGTCGGTGTGGGTGAACGTCGACGCCAAGCTTCCTCCATACTACCCGAGGTGACGGCGATGGCGAAGATCATGCCGCTCGCCGACGCCGTCGCGACGTTCGTCAAGGACGGCGACGCAATCGCGATGGAGGGTTTCACCCACCTGATCCCGCACGCCGCGGGGCACGAGATCATTCGTCAGCGCCGATCCGACCTTACGCTGATCCGCATGACGCCCGACCTGATCTACGATCAGCTGATCGGCGCCGGCGCGGCGCGAAAGCTCGTCTTCTCATGGGGCGGGAACCCCGGCGTCGGGTCGCTGCACCGCTTCCGCGACGCCGTCGAGAACGGCTGGCCGCGTGCGCTCGAACTCGAGGAGCGCGCCCACGCAGATATGGCGAGCTCCTACGCCGCCGGCGCCTCCGGACTGCCGTTCGCGGTGCTGCGCGCCTACGCGGGCACCGATATTCCGGGCCGCAATCCCAACATCCGCACCATCGTTTGCCCCTTTACAGGCGAAGCGCTGGCGGCCTCGCCGTCGATCAGGCCCGATGTCGCGGTCGTTCACGCGCAGAAGGCGGACCGGAAGGGCAACGTGCTCCTGTGGGGCATTCTCGGGGTTCAGAAGGAGGCTGTGCTTGCGGCCCGGCGGGCGATCGTAACCGTTGAAGAGGTCGTCGACGATCTCGGGGTCGACCCGGCCCGCAACGCCGTCATTCTGCCGTCCTGGGTCATCAGCGCCGTTTCTCTGGCGCCCCGTGGCGCGACGCCGTCCTACGCGCATGGCTATTACGCGCGCGACAACGCCTTCTACAAGGAATGGGACGCGATCTCGCGCGACCGCGACACGTTCGCCGCCTGGATCAAAAGCTCCATCCTCGAAACGAAGGACTTCGGGGCGTTCCTCGAGAAGCGGGGGGCGCCCGTCCATGCCGCGGCCTGACTATACGACCGACGAGATGATGACGATCGAGGCGGCGCGACAGCTCAAGGACGGCGACGTGTGCTTCGTCGGGATCGGTCTCCCCAGCGCGGCCGCGAATCTGGCCCGGCTGACCCATGCGCCGGAGATTGTGCTGATCTACGAATCCGGAACGATCGGCGCCGAACCGAACGTGCTGCCGCTCTCGATCGGCGACGGCGAGCTTGCCGACACGGCGCTGACCGTGATCTCGGTGCCGGAGATCTTCCGTTACTGGCTGCAGGGAGGCCGGGTGGACATCGGCTTCCTCGGCGCGGCGCAGATCGACCGCTTCGCCAACATCAACACAACGGTGATCGGCGACTACGCGAAGCCCGACGTGCGCCTTCCCGGGGCGGGCGGCGCCCCGGAGATCGCGAGCCAGGCCGGCGAGGTCTTCGTCATCCTGCGGCAGAACCCGAAGACTTTCGTACAGAAGCTCGATTTCATCACCTCGGTCGGCTACCTCGACGGCGGCGACGCGCGGGCCCGCCTCGGCCTGCCGGGGCGCGGCCCGACCAAAGTCATCACGGACCTCGGGGTGCTCACTCCCGATCCGGCGACCCGCGAACTCACACTGACGCGGATCCATCCGGGCGTGGCCGTCGATCGGGCGGTCGCAGAGACAGGCTGGCCCTTGAAGGTCGCGGACGGCCTCAGGACGAGCAAAGCGCCGACCGAGGTCGAGCTCGAGACGCTGCGCGCGCTCCACAAGCGAACGAAGCTCGCGCACGCCCGCGGGGCAGCCGCATGATCGCGGCGTTCGCCTATGACGCGCTTCCGGGGCGGGTGGTGTTCGGCGAGGGCGCGCTCGCGAAGCTCGGCAGCGAACTCGACGCGCTCGGCCTCGAGCGGGCGCTCGTCCTGACGACGCCCGAGCAGACCGGGCAGGGCGACGAGGTCGCGGCTCTCATCGGCGCCCGCCTCGCCGGCCGCTTCCGGGGAGCGAGGATGCACGTGCCGGTCGAGATCGTCGCCGAAGCCGAAGCGGCGCTCGCCACGAGCCGGGCCGATTGCCTCGTTGCGATCGGCGGGGGATCGACGACGGGCCTTGCGAAGGCGGTCGCGCTCCGGACAGGGCTGCCGATCGTCGCCGTTCCGACCACCTACGCTGGTTCGGAGATGACGCCGATATGGGGCGTCACCGAGGGCGGCGCCAAGACGACGGGACGGGACCTGAGAGTGCTGCCGAGGCTCGTGATCTACGATCCTGCGCTCCTGCGCACCTTGCCTCCAGCGGTGGTTGCGACCAGCGGCATGAACGCCGTCGCGCACTGCGTCGAGGCGCTCTATTCCCAAACCGCCAATCCCGTGACGTCGCTGATGGCCGAGGAGGGGATTCGCGCGATCGCCGAGGCGCTCCCGCGGGCGGCGAGGCCCGTGTTCGACAAGGAGGCGCGGGCGCAGGTCCTCTATGGCGCATGGCTCGGCGGCGCCGTGCTCGGCGCGGTCGGCATGGCTCTCCATCACAAGCTCTGCCACACGCTCGGCGGGAGCTTCAACCTGCCGCACGCCCAGGCGCATACGATCATCATCCCGCACGCTGCGGCGTTCAACACTCCGGCCGCGCCGGAGGCGATGGCGCGCGTCGCCCGCGCGCTCGGACGGTCCAGACCCGAGGACGCCGCGGGCGCGCTGTTCGATCTGATCGTGTCCACCGGCGCCGAGACCCGGCTTTCCGACATCGGCATGGCCGAGTCCGATCTCGACCAGGCCACCGAGATCGCCACGCGAAATCCGTACTACAATCCGCGCCCGATCGACCGGGCTTCGATCCGTCGGCTGCTCGACGACGCCTATTTCGGCCGCCGGCCCCAACTCGGCGACCGGGTGGGAAGGACGGAAACCAAACCTTAGACAATCTTTCCGCGCGAGCGGGTCGCGCGGGCGGGGAAAAAGCCAGAAAGGGAGAAACGACATGGGCAGGATAGCGAACCTCAGCCGACGACGATTCATGCAGGGGGCGGCGGTCGCCTCGCTCGCGACCGCCGCGGGAGGCCGCATCGCAGGCGCAGCCGACAAGCCGATCAGGGTCGGTTACGTCAGCCCGAAGACGGGCCCGCTCGCGCCCTTCGCCGAGGCCGACGCCTTTGTCATCGGCGAGATGTCCAAGCGCTTCGGAGACGGGCTGACCGTCGCCGGCGCCAAGCGGCCGGTCGAAATCCTGGTCCGGGACAGCCAGTCGAAACCGAGCCGCGCGGCCGAGGTCGCGGCCTCGCTCATCAAGGACGACAACGTCGATCTGATCCTCGTCTCCTCGACGCCGGAGACGACGAATCCAGTCAGCGACCAGGCCGAACTCAACGAGGTGCCGTGCATTTCGACTGTCGCGCCGTGGCAGCCGTGGTTCTTCACCCGGGGCGGCAAGCCGGACACGGGGTTCAACTGGACGTATCACTTCTTTTGGGGGCTCGAGGACATCATCGCCGTTTTCGACGCGATGTGGTCCAGCGTTCCGACCAACAAGGTCGTGGGCGGCCTGTGGCCGAACGACGGCGACGGCAACGCCTGGAGCGACCCGAAGATCGGCTTCCCGTCGGTGCTGCTCAAGGAAGGCTACAAGATCGTCGACCCGGGCCGCTATCAGGATCTGACCGATGACTTCTCGGCGCAGATCTCCGCGTTCAAGGACGGCGGCGTCGAAATCGTGACCGGAGTTCCGATCCCTCCCGACTTCACGACCTTCTGGCGCCAGGCGGTGCAGCGCGGCTTCAAGCCGAAGGTCGCGACCGTCGGAAAAGCCCTCCTGTTTCCAAGCTCCGTCGAGGCGCTCGGGCCTTCGGGCGTCGGCCTCTCGTCCGAAGTCTGGTGGACGCCGAACCATCCGTTCAAATCGTCGCTCGACGGACGCACGGCGAAAGAGCTTGCCGCCGCTTTCGAGCAGGGAACCGGGAAACAATGGACGCAGCCGCTCGGCTTCTCGCACGCTCTCCTCGAGGTGGCCGCCGACGTCCTCAAGCGATCGAAGGCGGTCGACAACGCTTCGATCAGGGACGCGCTCGTGGCGACCGACCTCAATACGATCGTCGGGCCCGTCAAGTTCGGCGGCAAGGGACCGTTCAAGAACGTGTCGAAGACGCCGCTCGTCGGCGGTCAGTGGAGCAAGGGCGCCAAATATCCCTTCGACCTGCTCGTCGTCAGCAACACGCTCGCGCCCGAGATCCCGACGCAGGGCAAGCTCCAGCTGCTATGACCGCGCCGCCGCCCTTTCTCGGGGTCGAAGGCGTCAGCAAGCGATACGGCACGCTGCAGGTCACCGACAACCTCTCGTTCTCCGTCGGAGAGGGAGAGGCTGTCGGGATCATCGGACCCAACGGCGCCGGCAAGACGACGCTGTTCAACCTGATCGGCGGCGGGGTCCGGCCCAACGCAGGACGCATCGTCTTCCGCGGCGAGGACGTGACGCAGCTTGCGCCGCCCGAGCGGTGCCGGCGCGGCATCGGGAGGTCATATCAAATTCCTCATCCCTTCACGAAGATGACCGTATACGAGAACGTGCTCGTCGGCGCGACGTTCGGCGCAAGGCTCTCCGCGAAGGAAGCCGAGCGCGTGAGCCTCGATGTCGTCGAGCGCGCCGGTCTCATGGCGAAGGTCAACCACAAGTCCGGCGCGCTGACGCTCCTCGACCGAAAGCGGCTCGAGCTGGCGCGGGCGCTTGCGACGCGCCCACGCCTCCTGCTCCTGGACGAAATCGCCGGCGGCCTGACCGAGCGGGAGGTCCGCTCGCTGATCGAGACGATCAGCGATGTTCGCCGCGAAGGGGTTGCCATCGTCTGGATCGAGCACCTCATGCACGCGCTCCTCGCGGTCGTCGACCGCATCGTCGCGATCAACTTCGGCGCGCTGATCGCCGAGGGACGGCCGGCGGAGGTGATGGCCGACGCGCGCGTACGCCAGATCTACATGGGGGTCGGCGCCGCATGAGCCTGCTCGAGGTTCATAGCCTCTCGGCGTTCTACGGCGACTTTCAGGCGCTGTTCGACATCGACTTTCGCGCCGAAGCCGGCAAGGCGACGGCCATCATCGGCGCGAACGGGGCGGGCAAGTCGACCTTCCTCAAGTCGATCGCGGGCTTCCAGTCGCCGCTCCCGGACGCGATCCGCTTCGACGGGGAGCCGATCGGCGGGCTCAAACCGTCGCGGGTGGTCGGCAAGGGCGTCGTGCTCGTCCCCGAGGGGCGCTGTCTCTTCCCCAGCCTCAGCGTCGAAGAGAACCTCAAGATCGGCGCCTACTGCCGCCGCGCCGGCGCGTGGACGCTGAAGCGCGTCTACGACCTGTTTCCAGCTCTTCACCAGAGAAGGGATTCTCCGTCGACAGCGCTCTCCGGCGGTCAGCAGCAGATGGTGGCGATCGGCCGGGCGCTTATGGCCAATCCGCGCCTCCTGATGTGCGACGAAATCTCACTTGGCCTCGCGCCGGTGATCATCAAGGACATCTATGCCGCGCTTCCCGCGATCCTGGGCGAAGGCGTGTCCCTGGTCATCGTCGAACAGGACATCGGCCAGGCGCTGAGCGTCGCCGAGAACGTGTACTGCCTGCAGGGCGGCCGCGTGAGTCTCGAGGGGAAGGCGTCCAGCCTGTCGCGAGACGACATCTCGTCCGCCTACTTCGGGATCTGACGATGCTCGGCTGGCTTGACACGATCCTGCAAGGCCTGATGCTCGGCGGCCTCTACGCCCTGTTCGCAACGGGTCTGTCGCTTACCTTCGGGGTGATGCGCCTCGTCAACATCGCGCACGGGGATTTCAGCATCCTCGCGGCCTATCTGGCGCTCGTCACGGTGCAGTCGCTCGGGATCTCGCCCTTCGCGGCCCTTCTCGTGGTCCTGCCCGTGATGGCCCTGATCGGCTACGGGCTTCAGCTCTTTCTCCTGAACGATACGCTCGGCGACGACATCCTTCCGCCCCTCCTGGTGACGTTCGGCCTTTCGATCATCATTCAGAACGGACTGATGGAGGTCTTTTCGGCCGACAATCGAGGCCTTTCGATCGGGGAGCTGCAAACCGCGAGCTTGCCGCTCGGCGGCGGCGTGGCGGTCGGCGTGTTTCCGGCCATGACGCTCGCGACGGCGGTCATCGTGCTCGGGGCGATGAGCTGGCTGTCGAATTCGACGACGCTCGGCCGCGCCTTGCGGGCGACGTCGGACGATCAGACCACCGCGCAGCTCATGGGGATCGACAACCGCCGCCTCTATGCGGTCGCGATGGCGATCTCGATGGCTGTCGTCGCTATCGCCGGCGTGTTCCTCGCGATCCGCACGACTTTCGACCCGACCGCCGGACCCGCCCGCCTGCTCTACGCCTTCGAGGCAGTCATCATCGGTGGCCTCGGCTCGCTGTGGGGGACGCTTGCGGGCGGGATGGTGCTCGGCGTCGCGCAGACGGTCGGCTTCGCGCTGAGCCCAGCCTGGGGCATCGCGGTCGGCCACATTGCATTTCTCGTCGTGCTCGTCGTTCGGCCAAACGGCCTCTTCCCCAGAACGCGGGACGCCTGAGGAAGCGCCATGGCCCAGTATGTCGTTTCCCGATCCACCCGCCTCAGCCGCGCCGCCGGTCTTGCGAGCTTCGCGATCCTCTGCGGGCTGATCGCCATGCCGTGGTGGGCGACCCGCGCTCAGATCGGCACCACGACGGTTTTCCTCGGCATCGTGGCGATGGCGCAGATGTGGAACCTGCTCGCGGGCTTCGGCGGACTCGTCTCCATCGGGCAGCAGGCCTTCATCGGGCTCGGAAGCTACGTCGCCGTCCTCATGTCGCTGCAGGGCGGTCTCTCCATTTACTTCGCCCTTCCGCTCGCGGGACTTGTGTCGGCGGTCGCGGCGTGGGTCATCGCCTTCCTCGTCTTCCGATTGCGTGGCGCTTACTTCGCAATCGGCACCTGGGTCGTCGCCGAACTCCTGCGCATCATCTTCGCGAACACATCGAGCCTTGGCGGCGGCTCCGGAATCTCGATCACGTCCGCCCTGACGGGGATCGGACGGTGGCAGCGGGAGGCCTATGCGCTCTGGATCGCAATCGCCCTCGGAGCCGGCGCGATCGCGCTCGTCTACGCGCTGCTGCGGTCCGCCGGGGGCCTCGCGTTCGGCGCCGTGCGGGACAGCGAGGCCGCCGCGGAAAGCCTCGGTGTCTCCACGCGCCGGGTGAAGCTGACGATCTATCTGATCGCCGCCGTCGGGTGCGGCATGGTGGGCGCGCTGATGGCGATCTCGAATCTACGCGTCGCGCCGGAATCGGCCTTCTCCGTGGACTGGACGGCGATCATGTTCTTCGCCGTCGTGATCGGCGGCATCGGCACGATCGAGGGGCCGATCCTCGGCGCGATCGTTTACCTCGTCCTTCGGCAGAGCCTGGCTCAGTTCGGCGGCTGGTATCTCATCGTCCTCGGCGTTTCGGCGGTGATCGTGATGCAGAAGGCGCCGCGCGGCCTCTGGGGCGTCCTCGCCGAACGCTTCGATCTGCGGCTCTTCCCGATCGACCACCGGGTAAAAGAGGAGCCGCTATGACGCATAAGACAATCAGCGTGCTCCGGGCCGAACACAGGGTCCTATTGTCGATCGCTCGCCTCCTCGAAGCGGAAGCGTTGAAGACTGAGCGCGGCGAGCCGCCAAACGTCGACCTCGTGTCGTCGATCGTGGAGTACCTGCGCGATTACCCGTGCAAGCACCACCATCCGAAGGAAGAGAGCCTGCTCTTCCCGGCGCTCAAGCGGCGCGCCGAGGGGGTGGAGGCGATCGCGCGCCTCGAAAGAGAGCACGCGGACGAGGACAGGTTGATTCACGCGTTGGACGCTTCCGCCGCATCGCTCGCCTCGACCGGAGGAACGGAGCCCGGCAAAGCGAAGTTCGCGGCGGCGGCCAAATCCTACGCCCAATTCCTCGAAGGACATGTCGGCGAGGAGGAGCGTCACGTTTTTCCGCTTGCTGAGCGCGTTCTCGACGACGATGAGTGGGCGCGAATGGACGGCGCCTTCGGCAGCCATGCCGATCCGCTGCTTCGCGGCGAGGATGAGCGGTTCCGCCGCCTGCGGCTTCACATCGAGGCGCTCGGGCTTCCGCCGTTCGGACTCTAGGCGCCGACAAGGATCCGCGCGCGCGAAGGAAGGGGATATGGTTGCAAAATCCAGAGATCGTGCGGACGACTGATGGCGCACTGGCGCGACGATCCCTGCGCTCCTCAGCCAGGAGCGATGCTCGCCAGGAGCGCGGCTGTCGCCGAGGGCGCGGCGATCCCGGTCGTACTCGGCGAGAGACCGAACCGGTTTCGCGCGATCGTCACCCGGACGAACGGCGCCGCCCGCGCCTACGTCAATCTCTGCCCCCACTTCCGCATTCCGCTGGCGATGGACGGCCGGGAGGTGACCGTCTCCTCAGGTCTGATCTGGTGCGGGTTCCACTCCGCTCAGTTTCGACAGGACGATGGCCATTGCGTCGACGGGCCTGCGAAGGGCGCGGGTCTGACGCCGATCCCCGTCGTCGAAAGCGACGGCGCGATCGTTATCGCGGATTGTGACGCCGCCGAAATGACGAACGAAACGAGGAACGAGGAGGAGACAATGAACCAACCAGCCGAAAGACAGCAAGGACGCAAGCTCGCCTTCTTCACCGAGGCCGATTCAGTCGAAGTGGTCAACGCTCGCATGGCGTCGGACGCGGACCCGCGCCTGCGGGAGATCGTCGGCGTCGTGGTCAAACATCTTCATGAAGCGGTGAAAGAGCTGCGCTCTACCCCGGAGGAGTGGTTCAAGGCGATCGACTTCCTCACTCGCACCGGTCAGATGTGCACGGAATGGCGACAGGAATATATTCTCCTCTCCGACACGCTCGGCGTTTCGATGCTGGTTGACGCGATCAATCACGACCGGCCCGAAGGCTCCACCGAAAACACGGTCCTCGGCCCGTTCTACGTCGCCAATTCGCCGCAATACGAAAACGGCGCGGACATCAACCTCGACGGCAAGGGCGAACCCGTCGTCGTCAGAGGGCGCGTCGTCGATCAGGACGGGAAGCCGATCCAAGGCGCGCTGCTCGAAGTCTGGCAGGCCAACGCCGACGGCTTTTACGACGTGCAGCAGAAGGGCGTGCAGCCGGACAACAACCTGCGCGCCACTTTCACGAGCGACGCCAACGGCGAGTTCTGGTTCCGATCGGCGAAGCCCCTCTTTTATCCGATACCCGGCGATGGGCCGGTCGGCGAAATGCTGACCGCACTTGGCCGGCCGAACTACCGGCCGGCTCATCTCCATTTCATGGTTTCGGCGCCGGGATTCGACACGATCATCACCCACATCTTCACGCCGGATTGTCCCTATCTGACCAAGGATCCGGTGTTTGGCGTCAAGGAATCGCTGATCGCCGACTTCAAGTCGGTCGACGACCCGTCCGAAGCGAAGAAGCTCGGGTTCACGGGCCCGTTCTGGTCCGTGAACTGGGAGTTCGTCATGGCGCCCAAGTCAGCGTAGAGCGCGCGGCGAAAAGGTGGATGCCGGTTTTTCGCGAATAGCGCGCGGAGGTCAAAGGAGCGAGAGCGTCTGGCGGTTCGGCCGAGTCGGTGAACGCTCAAGAGCGGCCAACGCCCGCATTCCGCCCCTTGCAGACGCTGAAGCGAGCTTCAGTTCAATCTCATGGCCAGGAGAGGCCAGCCGTCCTGACCGGGGCGTCCCAAAGGCGGGTCAAGCGATCGTCCAGCTGAGTGACCGTGATCGATGAGCCCGCCATGTCGAGAGACGTGACCAGCGAGCCTGTGAGATAGCGCGCCACCGCGACGCCACGGCCGTCCAGAATGCGTCGGGCGGCGTTGACCATCAGATAGAGCTCCATGAGCGGCGTGCCGCCGAAACCGTTGACCAACAGCAGGCATTGGCTTCCCGCCGGAGGGGCGAGGTCGTCGAGAATCGCCGTCAGCATCTCTTCCGCAATCGCATCGGCGGAGCCGAGCTTGCTGCGCCGACGGCCGGGCTCGCCGTGGATGCCGACCCCAACCTCCATTTCGTCGGGCGCGAGGCTGAAGGTCGGCTTGCCGGCCGCGGGAACCGTGCAGGGCGTCAAGGCGACGCCGAACGAGCGGGTTCGTTCGTTGACCTCCTGGCCGAGGTCGCGCAGGTCTCCGAGCCCCATCGACTGCTCGGCCGCCGCGCCGACGATTTTTTCGACGACCAGCGTCCCGGCGACGCCGCGCCTGCCGGTCGACCAGGTCGAATTGGGGACGGCCACGTCGTCGTTTACAACTACGGTTTCCACCTTCCGATCGCCGGCCGCGGCGATCTCGGTTGCCATCTCGAAGTTCATGACGTCGCCTTCGTAGTTCTTGACGATCAGGAGCACGCCCGCCCCTCCGTCGACCGCCTCGATGGCCGCGACCATCTGGTCCGGCGTCGGCGAGGTGAACACCTGGCCAGGACAGGCGGCGTCCAGCATGCCGAGGCCGACAAAGCCCGCATGCAACGGTTCGTGGCCGGAGCCGCCGCCGGAAATCAGCGCAGCCTTGCCCTTCGTCAGCGTCCGCCGGCGGACGAATTTTCGCTCGGGTCCCAGTTCGACGATGTCGGCATGCGCGGCGGCGAACCCGTCGAGGCTTTCGTCGAGCATCGTCTCGACGGCGTTCATCAGCTTCTTCATCGTGTCCTCCCGCCATCCGGCCGCTCGAGGGCGACCGTCTCAATCCTTCATCGTCGCTGCGAAGTGAACCAGATGCCGCGCGAAATCTGCAAGCATGACGTCGACGGCCTGGTTGCGACGAACGCTGCCAAGATCGGGTACGGTCAGGCTGACCACCCGTGTTCCCGCCGCCGGTTCGCCGGTCTCGCGCCGGCCCGGATGTGCGCCATCGTAGGCCGTGAGGAAAGTCGCACGCTCCGCCGGCGAGAAGTGGCAGACCTCGAAGATTGTCTCGAGGTGCTGGGCCGGGATCGGCATGGCGTAGGTCGGATTGACCAGTTGCGACACGAACGAGCGGTTCGTTCCGAGCGCCAGGGCGAGCCTTCCGCGCGTTCCGGAAGGCCGCTTGTCGCAGACGGCTTGCAGAAGCGCCTTGTAGTCGGCGACTGTCGCGCCCGCCGCTATGTCGCTCATGGGCGGGCGTCGCGCAAATCGACGGTCGCGATCGCCTGCTTGGCGACGCCGACCAATGCGGGGGCGACCGAGAGCGAGCGCAAGCCCGTGCGCAGCAACGGTCCGATCGTCCGCGGATCGCCGCCCGCGTCGCCGCAGAGACTGACCTCGCGGCCGGTGGCGCGGCCATGCCGGGCGACCGAGGCGATGAGCCGCAGCACCGCGGGATTGAGCGGGTCGGCGAGATCGGCGACGTCGCCGTTGTCGCGGCCGGCCGCGGTCACATATTGTGTGAGGTCGTTCGACCCGATCGAAAAGAAATCCGCGTCGAACTGGTCGATGGCGATGGCGGCGGCCGGGACCTCGACCATGACGCCGAGTTTGGGGCGCGCCGCGGGGACGTTGTCCCGTTCGAGGCCCCTCAGCGCCTCCGCCAACAATTCGCGCGCGGCCTCGAACTCCGCAGGCGTCGTGACCATCGGCAGCATGACGCGAAGATCGCCGTCGACGGCGGCGCGAGCGAGCGCCCGCAACTGCGTCTTGAAGAGCGCCGGATGGCGCAGCGACAGCCGAATGCCGCGCGCGCCGAGGAAGGGATTGCTTTCGCGCTCCAACGTGACGCCCGGGATCGGCTTGTCGCCGCCGGCGTCCAGCGTGCGTATGGTCACGGGCTGCCCCTGCGCCCACGCCACGATGCGGCGATAGGCTTGATGCTGCATCTCCTCGTCCGGCAGGCCGCCCGGCGCATGAAACAGGAGTTCGGTCCGCACAAGGCCGACGCCATCGCAAATCGCGGGATCGATCCCGTCGATTTCGTCGGCCGAGCCGACGTTGATGTTGAGAGCGATCCGGGTTCCGTCGTGCGTCACTGCCGGTTTCTCCCGGAAGGCGGCGATCGCATCGTCCGCGGTTTTCGCCTGTTTCGCCCGGACGGCGAAGGTGACCCGTGTGGCGCGCGTCGGGTCCAGCACCACTTCGCCCGCGCCCGCATCGACCAGCGCCTCGCGGCCGGCCACGGCGACGGCCGCGCCGTCTACGCCCACGACCATCGGCACCCCGCGCGCCCGCGCCAGCATGGCGACATGGCTGGTCGGGCTTCCCTCCGTGAGCACGACGGCGCCGCCTTGCGCCCAGTCGATGGCGAGGAAACGCGAGATCGGCAGGTCGGCGGCCACCACCACGGCGCCGGGCGGAATGACGGGAGCGGCGGCGCCCGGCGTCAGATGGGCGAGCACGCGATCGCGGATGTCCTCCAGATCGGCTGTCCGGGCGGAAAAATAATCGTTGCTCGCGTCGCGATAGCCGGCGATTTCGACGTTCATCGCCGCCTCCCAGGCGGTCGTTGCGGGCTCGCCGGCCTCGATCGCCTCCCCGGCGGGACGCACGAGTTCGTCGTCGGCGAGCATCGCGACCTGAAAGCCGAGCATGTCCGCGGCCTCGCCCGTCGCCGCTTCGGCCAGGAGCTCGACCTCGGCCCGCGCGTGCGACACGGCCTGCCGCAACGCCACGATTTCGTCGGCCGGGGCGCCAGCCTCCCGTTTCGACCGCTTCACGGAGTCCAGAACGGCGACAACGCCTTCCGCAACGCCAGGCGCCGCGCTCCGACCGAAGAGACGAAGCTCACCCACCTTGCAGATCCGTCGCTTCGCCGAAGCCGCCGCGCACGAGGCCCATCAGCGCCTCCGCCGCCGACCGCGCGCCCTTGCCGGACGCCCGCACATGCAGGACCGCCCCACGGGGCGCCTTCACGCGCATGACCTTCACCGGGCTTTTCGCGTCGACCCACGGCCCGTCCGCCGACAGCGCGATCTCCACCCGGCAATCGAATGTCTTCGCAAGCTGCGTCAGCTTGACCGAGGGCCGCGCGTGCAGGCCGACGGCATTGACGAGTTCCGCGCGATCGCTCGCCTGCTCGGTTACGACGGGGTCCTTCATCGCCTTGTCCGTCATTGCGGAGAAAGTTCCTCGGCCGTGCGTCGCACGGCTTCCAGCGACGAGCCGCCGGAGGCCTCGGTCGCCGCCATCAGGGCGCCCTCGACGATCGGCGCGTCGCAAACCACCACCCGGCCGCGCCGCCCCGGATCGAGCATCTCAACCGCCATTTCGCTGTTCGTCTCCGCGCCGCCGAGATCCACCAGAATGGCGACGCCCGCCTCCGACCACGCGCGATCGATCGCGTCGCGGATCGCCGAGAGATTTGTCCCGAGACCGCCGTCCGGGTCGCCGCCGGTAAAGGCGAGATTGACGCTGTCGCCGACCATCTGGCGCACCATGTCGGCGGCGCCCTCGGCGATCTTGGGCGAGTGGGACACGATGACGATTCCGACGTTAGCCAAGGTTCTCCCCCTCCAAAACGCGGCATACCGACGCAACGATCAGCGCGGACGATCGGGCGCCGGGATCCATGTGCCCGATCGACCGCTCGCCCAGGAACGACGCGCGGCCGCGCGTCGCCAGCATCGGAATTGTCGCCTCCGCCGCGTCGGCCGCGACCTTGGGCAACCGCGCCGGCAGGTCCGCTCCGCCTTCGGCAAGGGCCCTTTCCATCGGCACCAGAACGTCGAGCATCGTCTTCTGGCCCGGATGCGACTTGCCGCGGGCCTGGACGGCCTCGACGGCCTTGGCGAAGGCGACCGCAAGATTGGACCCGTCCGGCGCGATGTCCTTGCCGAGCGCCATGAAGAGCGTCCCATAGAGCGGGCCGGAGGCGCCCCCGACCTTCATAACAAGCTGCGTCCCGATCGCCTTAAGCGCCTCCGGCAGCGGCTTCTCGGCGGTCAGCTCCGCATCGGCCCGCACGGCCTCGAAACCGCGCTTCATGTTAACGCCATGGTCGCCGTCGCCGATCGCCTGATCGAGTTCGGTGAGTTCGCCCGCATGGGCGATCACGTCGTCCGCGACGGCCAGGATCAGGCGATGCAAGAGTTCCGGCTTCATGCGCGCACCCTCTCGCCGGCGACGTCGAAGAACAGCGGCTCCGTGAGCTCGATGGTCACGTCGTCGCCCGGCCCAAGCCCGGAATCGGGGTCGGCAAGGGTGACGAAGTCGTGCTCGCCGAGTTCGACGTGCAAGTGATCCTGATCGCCGAGATGCTCGACCCAGGTGACGCGACCGGATGCGCGCCGGCCGTTGGCTCTGCTGATGCGCGCGTGTTCCGTGCGGGCGCCGACCGTCGTCACGCTGTCGGGCATCCGGGCTTCCGGGAAGGCCGAGCGCGGAACCAGGTTGATCTGAGGGGCGCCCAAGCGGGCGGCGACATAGAGGTTCGACGGATTTTCGTACACGTCCCGCGGCGCCCCAAACTGCGCCACGCGGCCGTTGTCGATCACGCCGACGCGGCTTCCCAGAAGTCATCGCTTCCGTCTGGTCGTGGGTAACGTAGAGGATCGTCGCGCCGAGTTCCTTTTGAATGCGCTTGAGCTCGACGCGCAGTTCCGCGCGCAGCTTCGCATCCAGCGACGAGAGCGGCTCGTCCATCAGATAGATCGACGGAGTGCGAACGAGCGCCCGGCCGATGGCGACGCGCTGCATCTGGCCGCCCGAGAGACGCGTCACCCGCTGGTCGAGCTTGTCGGAAATGCGCAAGAGCGAGGCGACGTCGTTGACCTTCTGGCGGATCGTCGGCTCCGGCGTCCGTCTCGCCGGCGAGCGCAGCGGGAAAGCCAGATTGTCGAAAACCGTCAGATGCGGATAGAGCGAATAATGCTGGAACACGAAGGCGAGGTCGCGCTGAGCGGGAGAGTCGCGCGTGACGTCCCGGCCAGCGATGCGGATGCGTCCCGCATCCGGGCGCTCGAGGCCCGCAACCAGGCGCAACGTGGTGGTCTTGCCCGCCCCCGTCGGCCCAAGCAGCACGACGAACGCGCCGTCCTCAACCGTCAGCGACAGATCGGACACCGCCTGCGTGGCGCCGAAGCGCTTCGAGACGCCCTCGAGCGACACTTCAGACATGAGAGCGCTCCTGCGCGTGCGTGTGGTCGTGGAGCGCGGTGCGAATGGCGTGACCGGATCCGGCGTCGAACAGCGAGATGCGGTCGGGCCGGAATTCCAGTCCGACGGAATTGCCGAGCGGCGCCTTGACGGTCGATGGAAGGCGGGCTTTGACCAGCCCGTGCGCGGTCGTGACGGTGACGATCTGGGTCGTGCCGAGATATTCCGTCCCGAAGATTTCGCCCCGCAGGTCCGCGCCATCGTTCAGGCGCACGTGCTCGGGGCGAACCCCGAGGACCAGATCGCGCGCGGCAAGCGCCTCGCGCGGAGCCGGGACGCTGATTTCGGCCTGGCCGACGCGGACGCTTGCCCGGCCGGGCTCGAGCGCGCCGTGGAACGTCAGAAGGTTCATCGGCGGCGAGCCGATGAAGTCGGCCACGAACGTCGAGGCGGGCCGGTCGTAGATTTCGCGTGGGCTCCCCAGTTGCTCGATCACGCCATGGCTCATCACCGCGATCGTGTCGCCCAGCGACATCGCCTCGGTCTGGTCATGCGTCACGTAGACGGTCGTTGCTTGCAGCCGGTCGTGCAAGCCGCGCAATTCGCCGCACATCACGTCGCGCAGTTCCGAATCGAGAGCGCCCAGAGGCTCGTCCATCATGAACGCCATGGGGCGGCGCACGATGGCGCGCCCGAGCGCGACTCGCTGCCGGTCGCCGCCCGAGAGGCCCGACACCGGGCGGTCGAGCAGCTCGGTGATGCGCAGGATGCGCGCAGCCTCTTCCACGCGCGCCATGACCTCGGCACGCTTCATGCCCATCGAAACGAGCGGAAAGGCGATGTTCTTGCGCACGTTCATATGCGGGTAGAGGGCGAAGAGCTGGAAGACGAAGGCGATGTCGCGCTCGGAGGCGCGCTTGAAGGTCACGTCCTTGCCGCCGAGGAAGATGCGCCCGTCGGTCGGCAGCTCGAGGCCGGCGATCATCCTCAGCGTCGTCGTCTTGCCGCACCCCGAGGGACCCAGCATGACGAAGAAGGAGCGATCGTCGATGACGAAGGTCGACTCCTTGACGGCCACGAAACCGTTAAACTCCTTGTGCAGCCGCTCGACGCGAATCTCGGCCATGTCGAGACCTCACTGCGGAAAGTGGCTGACGACGACGAACCCGACCGTCCCGGCCAGGATCGTGACGAACGAATAGCTGTAGAGATCGAGGGAGAGCGGCTGCGTCAGCATAAGGATACCAACGCCGATCACGGCCATGGCCGCGTTCTCCCACGGGCCGCGCCGGAAAAGCCGCGCCCAAGCGCTGGCTCTGGTGTCGGGATGTTCCGTCACTTGCGGACCGCTCCGAACGTGATTCCGCGCAGAAGGTGTTTCCTGAGGGCGATCGTGAAGATGACGATCGGCAACAGGAACAGGGTCGTGGCCGCGGCGACCGCCGGCCAGTTCTGGCCGCCCTCGCCGATGATGAACGGGATGAAGGGGGGCATGGTCTGCGCGTCCGAACTCGTCAGCAGCAGATTGAACGCGTATTCGTTCCAGGAAAAAATCAGGCAGAAGATCGAAGTTGCGGCGATGCCGGTCACGGCCTGCGGCAGCACCACCTTCCGAAAGGCCTGAAGCCGCGTATAGCCATCGACGAGCGCCGCCTCTTCGTACTCGCGGGGGATCTCGTCGATGAACCCTTTCAGCAGCCACACCGCGAGCGACACGTTCACCGCGGTGTAGAGCAGGATCATGCCAATGCGCGTGTCGTACAGACCGAGCCAGCGATACATCATGTAAATCGGCACCGCGACCGCGATCGGCGGCATCATGCGGGTCGAGAGAATGAAAAAGAGCAGATCGTCGGCCAGCGGCACGCGGAATCGCGAGAACGCGTAAGCCGCGAGCACGCCGAGAAACGTCGCCAGAATCGTCGATCCGAACCCGATGATGATCGAATTGAGGAAGCGGTCGACGACCCGCGACGGGCCGGCGATCACCATGTCGCGGTCGCGCGCGATCTTCTCGTACCAGGTCGTGGGCGGCGGCAGCTTCACGATGAAGTCGTGCGGCTGGCGCGACTGTACGGTGAAGAGATCGACAAACCCCTCGAGCGTCGGGGTGAAGAACACCTTCGGCGGATAGGCGATCGCGTCCTCCTGCGACTTGAAGGCCGTCGCGCCGATCCACAGGAGCGGCAGAATTGTGACGATGGCGTAGACGACGACGACGGCGCCGGCGAGCGAGCGCACGAGCGGCGAGGCCTCCGAAAACGGGCGCGGCGGCGAGACGGCGCTCATTGCTGCTTCACCCAGTTGAGCGCCCGCACGTAGACATTGGCGGCGCCGAAGATCGTGACGAAGAGGATGACGGCGAGGGCGGAAGCGTAGCCGGTCTCCCATTTTTCGAACGCGGCGCGTTTCAGCGTGATCGACACGAGTTCGGTCGTCGATCCTGGTCCGCCGGAGGTAAGCAGGTTGACCATGTCGAACATGACGAACGACTGGATCGCCTGAAACAGCACGGCGAGCATCAGGAAGGGCAGCACCATCGGCAGGGTGATCGACCAGAATTGCCGCAGCGGCGAGGCGCGATCGACTTCGGCGGCTTCGTAGATGTAATCGGGGATCGAGCGTAGGCCTGCGAGGCAGATCAACATCACGTAAGGCGCCCACATCCAGGTGTTGACCAGCACGATCGTCCAGGGCGCGAGCGTGACGCTGCCGATCATCGTGAACGAACTCGGCGCCGCGCCGGTGAAGAAGCTGATGAGGTAGTTGAACGGGCCGATCTGCGGCTGGAACAGCAGTGTCCAGAAATTGCCGACCACTGCCGGCGACAGCATCATCGGCAGGAGGATGACGGTCGTCCAGAAGCTGTGGCCGCGAAACTTGGCGTTGACGAGCAGCGCCAGGCCAAGGCCGACGATCACCTGCAGCGCGATGGTCCAGACGACGAAATGCGCGGTGATGCGGAAGTTCGTCCAGACATCCTCGTCCGTCAGGATGTCCACGTAATTGTCGAGACCGGTGAACCGGGCGGGCGCCGGCAGATTGGCCATGAACCCGGTGAACGACAGCCGGATCGCCCAGATCAGCGGGAAGATGTTGATCGCCAGCAGGAGCGCCATCGTCGGCAGGATGAAGAGCCAGGCGATGGCGCGGTCCGACAGGCCGCGGGCCCGCGGAGCGACGTACGCGTCGGACCGCATGGCTCTGCGGTCGATCAGCGTCTGAGTGGCGTTCGTACCGTTCATGTCCGTCCGCTCGCGCGCCGTCAGATCCCCCCCGGACACGCGCCGGGGGAGAGAGGAACTTCGACGAAGAGCGCTTGACGCGCCAGTCTTAAGACGGATCCTTGCCTTCCTGCTTGAAGACCTTCTTCCAGTCCTTCACCAGCGAGTTGAGCGCCTCCTGCGACGTGCCCTTGTTGGCCACGACATAGTCATGCACGCGGTTCTGCATGTCGAGGAGGAGCGGGACGTAGAGCGGCTCCGCCCAGAAGTCCTTGACGATCCCCATCGTGTCGACGAACGAGGGCGCGTAGGGCGCGCTTTTCTTGTAGGCGTCCGACAAGAGAACGGCCTTCGAGGCCGATGCGCCGCCGAGGTCGGTCCACTTCTGCTGGACGTCCGGTTGCGCAAACCACTTCACGTAGAGCAGCGCGTCGTCGACGTCTTTCGAAGCGGCGACGACCGAAAGGCCCTGGCCGCCGAGCTGGCTGAACTGGCCGGTCGGCCCGGCGGGATTCATGAAGAAGCCGATCTTGTCGCCGCCGACGTTCGGGTCCTTGGCGAGCCCGGGGAAGAAGGCGTACCAGTTCATCTGCATGGCGACCTGGCCGGACTTGAAGGCGTCGAGACCCTCCTGCATGTAGGCGTTCGTCAGTCCGGGCGGCTGGCAGCAGGCGAACAGCTCCTTGTAGACGTCCATGCCCTTGGCGGCTCCGGCGGAGTTGACGATCCCTGTCATATGATAGGGTTTGTCCGGGTCCATGTAGTCGAAGCCGTAATTGTACATCGCGTTGGTGACGCCCATCGTGATGCCTTCCGAGCCGCGCTCGGTGAAAATGTACGTCCCGTAGACCTTCTTGCCGTCGATCTCCTTGCCGGTGA
The DNA here is from genome assembly GCA_963829505.1 of uncultured Alphaproteobacteria bacterium. Taxonomy (GTDB): domain Bacteria; phylum Pseudomonadota; class Alphaproteobacteria; order Rhizobiales; family Beijerinckiaceae; genus Roseiarcus. The sequence goes on along the minus strand of CAWHIL010000001.1, from coordinate 1,201,784 downwards.
AAAATTTCGAGATTTCGATCAATTCGTCCCAGGTCTTCGGCGGCTCGAGCTCGCGATTGTATTTCGCCTTGAATTCGGCGCGGATCTCGGGCTTCTCGAACCAGTCCTTGCGATAGGTCCAGCCGACCGCGTCGGCCATCGCGGGCAGCCCCCAATAGTTCGGCGTGTTCTTGGGCCACTCCGCGTAGCCGACGACGGTCGCCGGCAGGAAGGAGTCCATCGAAATCTTGTTCTTGTCGAAGAAGTCGTTGAGCTTGATGTACCACTTATTTTCGGCAGCGCCCCCGATCCATTGGCTGTCGCCGATGATCAGATCGCATTCGCTGCTGCGCGAGTTGAGCAGATTGATGAAGTGGTCTGCGTAGCTCGTCCAGGGGACGAACTCGTGCTTCATCTCGATGCCCGTCTGTTTGGTGAAATCCTTGTCGAGCTCGACGAGCGCGTTCGCCGGATCCCACGCCGCCCAGCACATGGTCAGCGACTTGCCCTCAGCATATGCGGACGGCGCCGCCCCGAGAGTGAGCGCCATCGTTCCTGCGGCGCATGCGAAAGAGAGTTTGGTCCCGCTCATCCTCATTGTTCGCTCCTCCTCGTGTTGGCCAGTCTCTGCCGGCCGATACTAAACCCACGCGTAAACCGCGACCCAGTAAGGGCTAAATTTGTGTTTAGTACGCCACGCCTTACTAAGCATGTCAACTAAATTATCGGCTTCGCCCTGCTCCGAACTTCCGAACGGCGCAATGACCCGGACAGCGGTGAAATGCGGCGCGACGCCCCGCGGGCGCTCGGCGAATTGAGGCGGCCGTCGTCAGCCGTCGTCGAGCGCGGGCTGAGCGGGGCCTGCCGCCCTGAGCGCCGGCAGGGCGGCGAAGATCGCCATGCCGGCCGCCATCGCGGCGACGAAGACGGCCGCGCGGCCGTCGAGAAAGCCGAGGTCGGCGATCGCCGGGCCGGGGCACAAGCCCACAAGCCCCCAGCCGACGCCGAACGAGAGCGAACCGCCGACGAGCCGCGCGTCGATCGCGTTCGCGTTCGGCAGATCGATCGGGTCCGACGCGGGCGGCGACGGTCGTGCATGGGCGAGGCGGAAGGCGGGCAGCGCGACGGCGATGGCGCCGGCCATGACGAGGGCGAGCGAAGGATCCCAGGCGCCTGCGAGGTCGAGAAAGCCGAGGACCTTGACGGGGCTCGTCATGCCGGAGAGGCAGAGCCCGAGGCCGAACAGGAGCCCGGCGACGAACGGCGTGACGCGCCTCACGGAACGCCTCCGCCGAGGACGTGCCGCACGACGAAGACGGTCGCGAAGCCTGCGGCCATGAAGGTCAGGGTGGCGACGAGCGAGCGCGGCGAAAGGCGGGCGAGCCCGCAGACGCCATGGCCGCTCGTGCAACCGTTGGCGAGCCGTGTCCCGAAACCGACGAGAAGTCCGCCGGCGATCAACGTCGCGGGACCGGCCAGGATCGCGGGCGGGGGCGTTCCGATCAGCGCCCGGGCGACGACCGGCGCGAGGATCAGGCCGAGGATCGCCTGCGCCCGCCACGGCCAGTCGCCGGCGCGCGGCGGGATGAGGCCGCCGAGAAGGCCGGACGCGCCGAGCACGCGGCCGGAGCCGAGGACGAGCCATGCAGCCGCGAGGCCGATCAGGATTCCGCCGGCCAGGGCCGAGAGCGGCGTGAAATGAGCCCAGTCGATGGTCATGGCGCTCGAGCCCATCCGGACATCCGTCTCAGTTCAAGGGGATGAGATGGTTGACGAGCACGAGCAGCACAAGCAGGACGAGCCCCAGTCCGAGGCTCCAGCCGATCAGCCGCTTCTCGATCGGCAGGAGCGGCTCGGGCGGCGCCTTCATCTCGTCGCGGAGGTCGGGGGCGGGCATGGGCCGTCTCCTTTAAGCAAGCGGCGGCTTGACGCCGGCGAAGAAGAGCCAGGAAATGACAAACCCGACCCAGATCACGAAACCGAACAGCGAGACGACGTAGACGGCCGCGAGCTTGCCGAAGCCGTCCGCCCAAAGCCGGCGGAAGTCGGACATCACCCCGATCGAGAAGAAGGCAAGGGTGAAGAAGATCACCCGGAGCACGTTCGCCTCGCCGATCGCGGCGGCGAGCTTTCCGTTCGCGCCGGCGGGCGTGAGCAGCGCCAGCGCGAGCCCGATCGCGAAGGTCGCGACGAAGCCGAGGATGAACTTCGGAAACCGGCGCCAGATCTCGATCGCTCTAGCCTTATCGGCGTCCGGATTGACATGGTTGGTCCAGATCCAGGCGAGGATGAAGGCCCAGACGCCGATGAAGACGTCGATGAACACCTTTACCGTCGCGGTCACCGAAAGCATCCAGCCCGGCTGATAGTTGATCCCCTCCGCCGCGGCCTTCGCCTGAATGAGCGATTGGGTGATCCCGCCCGCGGCGACCGCGGCGCCGTCGGTCTTGACCGCGAGCCCCATCCAGGCCGCCGCGACCAGGGGCTCGTGCGCCATAAAGGCTTGCGCGATCCACGGAAGGACCAGCACCTCGACGGCGGCGAAGATCGCCACGAGCGAGGAGACGAGGATCGGGACCTGCGGCCGGGCGCGAATCGCCCCGCCGGTCGCGATCGCCGCGGCGACGCCGCAGATCGAGATGCCGGAGGCGAGCGGCGCCGACCATTCGCGGCTGAAGCCGAAGCCCTTGCGGGCGATGAGGTAAACGACCGGCCAGTAGATGAGATAGGCCTCGACGATGGCCGCGACGCCACGCAGGAGGAGGGACGAGGCGAGGGTGAGCTTGCCGGCGGCGGTGACCGCGATGAAGGCGCCGAGGATGACGATCGCAATCTTGATGTAGAGTTCGGGCTTCACCGCGCTCGTCAGGCGCTCGGCGAGCCCGGGAAAGACGTTGGCGATTACGAGGCCTGCGATCAGCGCGACGATGAAGCCGCCCTCGCTCGTCAGCTTCAGCGACCACGAGAGGCCGAACTTCGCCTGCTCGGCCGGCGTCACAGCGGCGAAGCGCGCCCAGGCGCCGACGAACCAACTCGCATAGGCGATGACGAAGACGAGGGTGAAGGCGAGCGCGAAGCGCCGGACGTCCTCGCCGAGCGCGGCGGCGCCGGCGCTGAGGACGACGAGAAGCGCGAGGGTGGTGAGAAGGAGCGAGACGCCGCCGCTCAAGGAGGCATAGGCCTTCGAGACGGGCGCGAGTCCCGCGGTCGGATCGGTCCAGACCGACGTCGTCGCGACCCATCCGAGCGCGTCGATTCCCGCAAGCGAGAGGAGCGCCAGCGCAAGGATCCCGAAGCCGATGACGACGGCCAGCCAGTCCTCGCTCCATGCGGCGCGTTCGGCCGAGACGGCGGGAAGGGCTGCGTCGGACATCGGACAACCTTTATCAGAAGGGCTTGCGCGGAAATAATATAGTGTCTATTAAATTAGTCAACTTCTGTGGAGCACGATCGAAAAGCGGCGTCGGTTCGGCTCCGCGCGGTCGAACGGGCACGGACCGGGGCCGGTCTCTCGGAATTTGAGGCGAAATCGCCTCCAGCCAGGGAAATCTCGCGATGGGCTCTTCCGTCCGCTCCCTTCGACCCGCGCCGCCGCCGCAAGCCGCCGGCTTCCCGACCGCGGACGAAGCGGCCATCCGGGCCGCTGCGCGACGGATCCCGACTGGCGTCTGCGTCGTCACGGCCGGAACGGGCCAAGCCCGCGCCGGAGCGACGGCGACCTCGGTCGTCCTCCTTTCGGCTGACCCGGCGACCCTGGTCGTCTGCCTCGACCGCGCCTCGCGCGCCTACGCGCTCATCGGCGTCACGGGCCGACTGGCGGTCAATCTCCTCGGCGGCGATCAACGGGAGATTGCGGAGGCGTTCTCCGGCGTGGACGGCGCCGCGGAGTACGTGGGGGTCGGCCGCTGGCGGCCGCTCGGCGACGATCTCGCCTGTCTCGCCGATTGCGCCGCGGCGTTCGAGTGCGAGGCGGAGGAGACGATTGAGCGCTCAGGGTGCGCGATGGTCGTCGCCCGCGTGCGGCGCGCGGTCGTCGGCGACGCGCCGGGGGCGCTGCTTCGCTTCCGCGGCCTCTACGACCAGATCGGCTGGAGCGCCGAGGAGATCGCCCGGGCGACCGGGCTCATGCCGTAAGCGAGCGGTAACTCTTCTTCGGGATTTCCGGCTACCGAGGGGCGCGCTTGGCGAGGATGCGTTGGAGGGTGCGCCGGTGCATGTTGAGCTGGCGCGCGGTTTCGGAGACGTTCCGCTCGCAGGCTTCGTAAATCCGCTGGATGTGCTCCCAGCGGACGCGGTCGGCCGACATCGGCGGCTCGTGCTCGGCCGGCATGTCGAGCCGTCCGGCCATCAGCGCCGCGACCACGTCGTCGGCGTTGGCGGGCTTGGCGAGGTAGTCGAAGGCGCCGAGCTTGACCGCCATGACCGCGGTCGCGATCGCTCCGTAGCCGGTCAGGATCACCCCTCGTGCGTCGGCGCGCTTGGCTTTGAGCGCCCGCATGACGTCGAGGCCGCTGCCGTCGCCGAGCCTGAGATCGATCACGGCGAAGGCGGGGGCCGAGGTCTCGATCGCGGCGAGCGCCTCGGACACGCTCATCGCCGTGCGGGCGGTAAAGCCTCGCGACGACAGCGCCCGGCCAAGCCGCTCGCAAAACAGCCGATCGTCGTCCACGACGAGCAGCGACTTGTCCAGCGTTTCACCGCCGGTTTGTATCTGGTTGTTCGACGGATGCGAAGCGTCCTTGTCCATTTGCGCCGTACTAGAGGTAAACCGGCCCGAAAGCAAAAGCCTACAGGCTATTTGTCGCCCCGTCGACTCTCCTCGTAGGCCCCACGCGGCCACTCCACAGAGACCACCGCCCCGGTCGCCGGGGCGGCCGCGTTGTCGAACCGGATCGTCGCGCGCGAACGCTCGAGCAGCGACCGGGCGATGAAAAGCCCAAGCCCGAGGCCTCCCCCCGAGGTGAGCGCTCCTCCCGGTTTCTCGCTCCGCCGCGCCCCGGCGCGCTCGGAAAGGTAAGGCTCGCCGATCCGCGCCAGCACGCCGGGGGGAAAGCCCGCGCCGTCGTCGGCGACGACGATCGTCACCGCCGAGCGCGTCCACTCGGCGCGGATCGTGACCGATGAGGCCGCGAAACCGACCGCGTTCTCGATCAGGGCGCCGAGTCCGAAGAGGACGCCGGGGTTGCGGGGACATGGGGGCGGCGGCTCGGGCCCCTCTCCGGTGACCTTGATCGGGACGCCGCTGAGACGGTGCGGCGCCGCGGCGAGCTCGGCGAGCTCGATCGGGCTCGTCACGTCGAGCGGCTGCTTGCTGAGGTCGGAGGGGGCCGACAGCTTTCCGAGGATCGCCCGGCAACGGTCGACCGATTCCTCGAGGAGACGCAGATCGTCGGCGAACGCCTCGCCCTCGGGCCCCTCGGCCGCCATCTCGCGGACGACAAGGGCGACGGTTGCGAGCGGCGTTCCGAGCTCGTGCGCCGCCGCCGCGGCAAGCCCGTCGAGCTGCGACAGATGCTGCGCACGGGCGAGCACGAGCTCGGCGGCGGTCAGCGCGCTCGCGGTCTCACGCGCCTCCGCCGCGACCCGGTAGGCGTAGAGCGACACGAAAGCGGCGCTGACCGCGAGCGCCGCCCATACGCCCGCCTCGTAGAGCGGCGGCAGCTCGAGCGTTCCGCCGCCAGCCCAGGGCAGCGGCAGGCTGAAGCGAAGGAGCGCTGTCGCCGCCACGAGCGCGAGCGCAAGCAGGCCGAGGGCCCGGTCGAACGGCAGCGACGCCGCCGCGATCGTCACAGGGGCGAGCAGGAGGATGACGAAGGGGTTGGCGATGCCTCCGGTGAGGAAGAGGAGCAGAGCGAGCTGAAGAATGTCGTAGGCGAGGAGGACGGTCGCGTCGCGCTCGCTGAGCCGCGCGCTTAAGGGATAGCGCCAGCGCAGCCAGAGATTGAGCGCGGCCGAGACGCCGATCAGGACGAAGCAGGGGAGCGCCCGCGCGCCGAGGCCGAGGCCGACGACGGCCACGACGACGGCTGCGGCCTGTCCGGCGACCGCAAGCCAGCGCAGTCTGATGAGGGTGTTGAGCCTGAGGCGTCGCGCCTCCCGTCCGAGGCGTTCGGGCTCGGGCGGCGGCGCGACAGTCACGTCATGATGGGTCCCGCCGCCCCTTCGGTGGTCATTCGATCGTTTCGTTGGGGTAGACGCCCCACAGCTTGAACTGCTCGATATAGCCCTTGAAGTCGTCGCCGTCGACCTGGCACCAGGCGCCGTCGCACTTGCGCAGGTTGACGATCACGCCCGATTGCAGCGTCGCCGCGGGATCGGAGCTTGCCGAGGGCCTGGCGAAAATCTTGGAGTTCTCGTTCTTTTTGCTCGGCGTCACGAGCGCGGTTCGCCGCCCGGACAGAAGCGAATGGAGCACCCAGCCGTCGGTCCCCTCGGAATCGCGAATGCGGCGCCAGATCTCGAACTCGGCCGTGATCTCAACCGGCAACCCGGCGCGCTGGTACACCCATTTCGTCGCATGATCCTTCGACGGACCCTCGCGCAGGTTCACCCGGTCGGTCTTCAGGCTGGCGAAACGCGGCAGCGGCAGCTTGGTGACCGTGCCGACCGGGTCGGCGAGAGCGAGCGCGGGCGCGAGCAGGAGCGCGGTGAGCGCGGCGAGCGCGGCCCGGCGGGGCACGCCTTGCGCGGACCTCGCGGCGGCGGCTCGATTCGAATGCGAAGTCCTCGTCGTCAAAGACGCCATCCTTGTCTTTGCCCGGTCTTCTGCTAGAGAGGCCGGCGGGCCGGCGGGGGCGCGCGCCGAGGCGGTTCCCTTCGCGCGCTCCATTTGCTGCGAACGGCGTTAATGGGGCGTAAACCGCTAGAAGACGTGGGCGCAAATGGATGAGCACGGGGCAGGGCCGAGAGAGCGGACAGGGCTGAGAGGGCGGCGGCAATGACCAAGAGAAAACCCGTCGTCGTCGTCACACGCCGTCTCCCGGAACTCGTCGAAACCCGGATGCGGGAATTGTTCGACGCCCGCCTGAATCTCGACGACAAGCCGATGTCGCAGGCCGAGATCGTCGAGGCCATGCGGGAAGCCGACGTGATTGTGCCGACGATCACCGATCACATCAACGCCGCCATGATCGCGCAGGCGGGCGAGCAGATGCGGCTCATCGCCAATTTCGGCAACGGCGTCGATCATATCGACGTGACGAGCGCGCTGCGACGGGGCATCACCGTCACCAATACGCCCGGCGTCATGACCGAGGACACCGCCGATATGACGATGGCGCTGATTCTCGCGACCGCGAGGCGCCTCGTCGAAGGCGCAGCGGTCATACCGAACGGCGAGTGGGCCGGCTGGACGCCGACCTGGATGCTCGGCCGCCGCATCACCGGCAAGCGGCTCGGGATCATCGGCATGGGCCGGATCGGCCAGGCGCTGGCGCGGCGGGCGCGCGCCTTCGGCATGTCGATCCACTATCACAACCGCCGCAGGACCGCGCCGCAGATCGAGGAATCGCTCGAGGCGACCTACTGGGATTCGCTCGACCAGATGCTGGCGAGGATGGACTTCGTGTCGATCCATTGCCCGCATACGCCGGGAACCTATCACCTGCTTTCGGCGCGCAGGCTGAAGCACCTGCGCCCCGACGCGATCCTGATCAATACCGCGCGTGGCGAGGTGGTCGACGAGAACGCGCTTGTGCGGATGCTGGAGGCGGGCGAACTCGCAAGCGCCGGCCTCGACGTCTTCGAGCACGCGCCGGCGGTCAACGAGAAGCTGGTCGCGCTGGCGAAGAGCGGCAAGGTCACGCTCCTGCCGCACATGGGCTCGTCGACCCACGAAGGCAGAGCCGACATGGGCGAGAAGGTGATCATCAACATCCGCACCTTCATCGACGGCCACCGCCCGCCCGACCGGGTGCTGCCGAGCATGTTGTGACGGCTGGCGGGGGCGCTGACGGCGCCCTCTTCCCGTAGATGCGACCGCCAATCGCGCCGCCGCCTTTGTAGGCGCGATCGTTGATCGCGCCGCCGCGCTTCAGCGAGCGCGGCTACAAAATGTCACCCCTTGGCGAAGCTGCGCGGCGCCGGGCTCACGACGACGGCCGCGCTGTTGTCGATCTCCATGACCGCGAGCCCCCGCTCGTTGCGGCCGTCGGCGAGGAAGCGGAAGACGCCGTCGGCGCCGTTGAAGCCGGACGGGTTTGTCAGCGTCTTGGCGCTGAACGGGTTCGGGTTGCGCGCCAGCACGCCCGCCAGCGTCACCGCGTCGTAGGCGAGCGAGGCGAGGCGCGTCGGCTCGCTGTTGAACTTCGCCTTGTAGCGCTCCGAGAGGGCGTTGAAGCCGGCGCTGTCGGGGGCGGCGAACCAGGCGCCCTGAAGCTGCGGCAGCTGAAGGACCCGCGCGTCGTTCCAGACGCCCGTGCCGAGGATTTGCGTCTTGACGTTCGCGGCGCCGAGCGCGTTCGCGACCGCCGGCATGCCGTCGGCCTGCTCCGGTATGAAGAGCGCGTCCATCTGTCCGCCGGACGCCGCGATCTGCTGCGCCGCCTCCTGCGGCTGACCGGAGGCGTAACGGGCGGTGACCACGATCTGGGCGTTCAGCCGTCCGGCCGTCTGCTCGAACTCGGAGACGGCGACGTTCGCATAGTCGTTCTGCGGCGCGAGGATGCCGAACGCCTTCTTGCCGCGCGAGGTCGCGAATTCGGCGACGCGGTCGACATAGGACTCGATCAGGAACGACAGCAGGTAGACGCCGGGCGAGGCCACGCTGACGTCGGTCGAGAAGGCGACCATCGGCCGACCCGCGCCCTTGGCGACCGCGGCGGCGGATCGAACGTCGTTGGCGAAGACGGGCCCGAGGAGAAGCTCGGCGTAAGCGCCGACCTCCGATTGCGCCGCCTGCGCCGCGCCGTCGGGCGACGAACGGTCGTCGACGATCATGAGCGTGATGGCCGTGCCGGAATATTCGTCGATCGCGAGCTGAGCGGCGTTGCGCATCGAGACGCCGAGCGGACTCGGCGCGCCGTTCTGGGTGAGCGGCAAAATCAAGCCGACCCGGACCGAGCCCGTACCCAGAACTTCGCCGACGGTCGGACCGAGCGCGCCGGCGGCCGCGGCCGGGGCGCCGCCGTCGGCCGCCGGCCCGAGGAACGCGCTCGAATTGCATCCGGCGAGCGTCAGGGCGAGGCCGCCGCCGAGAACCGAACGGCGGCTGACGCCGCCTCTCGCGCCGCTCGGGCCTGAGCCAAACTTCATGCGGTCTCCCCAGCGGAAAACGGCGGCGAACCGCCGCTGGCGCGCTTCATCGCGCGCAAAGACGCCTTCCGGCAATCCCGGCGGCGGCCTGTCCACGGAAATTGTGGCATTTTGACCGTCGCGTGACTATCGGATGAGGCGAGGCCCCGAAAGGAACGGGGCCCCGGAAGGAAAGACATGAAGCGGGACAGCCGCCCCGACCACGCCGCCGCGGCGCCGGCCGGGCGGAGCTTTCTCGTTCACGGCGTTGCGGTTCCCGCGCCTCAGCTCGAGGCCGGCCTCTACGTCGTCGCGACGCCGATCGGCAATCTCGGCGACGTCACGTTGCGGGCGCTGTCGATCCTGGCGGCGGCGGATGCGGTCCTTGCCGAGGACACCCGCGTGTCGCGCACGCTGATGGCGCGCTACGGAATCGAGACGCCGCTCTCCCCCTATCATGACCACAACGCAGCCGAGGCGCGCCCCCGGGCGCTCCGGCGCATCGCGGAGGGCCAGGCGCTGGCGCTGATCTCCGACGCCGGCACGCCGCTCGTATCGGACCCCGGTTTCAAGCTCGTCGCCGAGGCGCTCGCCGCGGGCCTAACGGTGACGACGGCGCCAGGCGCCTCGGCGGCGCTGGCGGCGCTCTGCGTCGCGGGCCTGCCGACCGACCGCTTCTTCTTCGAGGGCTTTCTGCCGCCGCGCAGCGCCGCGCGGCGCGAGCGAATCAATGCGATCGCCTCGGCGCCCGGCACGCTTCTCATCTACGAGGCGCCGAGCAGGCTCGCCGAGACGCTCGCCGATCTCGCCGGCGAACTGGGGCCGCGGCCGGCGGCGGTAGCGCGCGAACTGACCAAACTGCATGAGGAGGTGCGGCGCGGGACGCTCGAAGCGCTCGCCGCCGAATTCGCCGCCGAGGAGCCGCCGCGCGGCGAGATCGTCATCGTGGTCGGCCCGCCCGAAGCGCGCACGCCCATCGACGCAGCCGCCCTCGACGCGGAGATCGCGGCGGCGCTTGCGACCCTCTCCGTCCGGGACGCCGCGGCGGCGGTGGCGGCGAAGCACGGGCTGCCGCGGCGGCAGGTCTACGCCCGGGCGCTCGCGCTGGCCGGAGGCGCGCGTTGAGCGCGCGACCCCGCTCCCGCAGCGCGCAGGTCGAGGCCCGCCGCCGCCTCGCCCATCGCTTCGGGCTCAAGGCGGAGACGATCGCCGCGATCTTCCTCATCCTCAAGGGCTATTCCATTCTCGCCCGGCGCTATTCCGCCAACGGCGGCGAGATCGACCTCATCGCGCGCCGCGGCCGGGTCGTCGCCTTCGTCGAGGTCAAGGCGCGGGCCGACCTCGACGTCGCCGCAGCGTCGATCAGCCCCGCAAAGGAGCGGAAAATCGCCCGCGCCGCGCGCGCCTGGCTCTCTCGCAATCCCTGGTCGGCCGGCTTCACGCTGCGCGGCGACGCCGTCTTCCTCGCGCCCCGCCGCCTTCCCCGGCACGCCGCCGCCGCGTATAGGCTGAGGATCGACTGACCTTTGGGTCTCACCCGACAGGACCATGAATGCCCCTTACCGTCGCCGTGCAGATGGACCCGATCGCGCGCATCAAGATTGCGGGCGATTCGACCTTCGCCCTCCTCCTGGAAGCCGAGGCGCGCGGGCACCGGCTGCTGCACTACACGCCCGAGCGCCTCAGACTTCGCGGCGCAACGCTCGAGGCCATGGTCGAGCCGCTGGCGGTCGAGGACGTCGAGGGCGACCATGCGCGCCTCGGCGAGCCGTTCCTCCTCGATCTCTCGAGCGCCGACGTGGTGCTTCTGCGGCAGGACCCGCCGTTCGACCTCGCTTATGTCACGACGACGCATCTGCTCGAGCGCATTCACCCCGGCACGCTCGTCGTCAACGACCCGCGCAGCGTCCGCGACGCGCCCGAAAAGCTGTTCGTGATGAACTTTCCGGAACTCATGCCGCCGACGCTGATCGCCCGCGACCGCGACGCGATCGAGGCGTTCCGCGCCGAGCACGGCGAGGTGGTGATGAAGCCGCTCTACGGCGCGGGCGGCGCGGCGGTGTTCAAGGTCGGCCGCAAGGACCCCAACTTCGGCTCCCTCTACGACCTCTTCAGCGCGACCTTCCGCGAGCCGTGGGTGATCCAGAGATTCCTGCCGGCGGTTTCGCAGGGCGACAAGCGCATCATTCTCGTCGACGGCGAGGCGAAAGGCGCGGTCAACCGCGTGCCTGCGGGAGACGACATACGGTCGAACATGGTGCGCGGCGGCGCGGCCCGGGAGACCGAGCTGACGGACCGAGAGCGCGAGATCTGCGCCCGCATCGGACCGGCTCTGAAGGAGCGCGGCCTCGTCTTCGTCGGCATCGACGTCATCGACGGATTCCTGACGGAGATCAACGTCACCTCGCCGACCGGCATCCGCGCCATCAAGCGGCTCGGCGGCCCTGATCTCGCAGTTGCGATATGGGACGCGATCGAGGCGCGCTCAGCCGCACAACGCCGCGCCTGAAGCCCACGGGCGAGCTTGCGGCGCCGGACCGGAAAGATGATATAGGCGAATCATGTCCGTCGTGACCGCCCCCGCCCCTGAGCGGCGAATTGCGCGCCATGCCGCCGCCGGGAAAGGTCTCGACCTGACGGCGCTGACGGCCGAACTCGAAAGCTTGCGCGAAACGCACGGCGACGACGCCGCCTTCCGCGCGGCGGCGGTTTCGGCGCTCGCCTCCGCCCTCGCGCGCGGACGCGACGAAGCCCGCAAGGCCCTCGACGCCGGCGGCTCGGGCCGCGCCTGCGCGGAGGCGCTGAGCGGCCAGATCGACGATCTCCTCTCCGTCGCGCTCGATCTCGTCACGCGCTGGCTGGCGCCCCTTCAGGGCGCGCCGCCGACGATCGTGGCGGTCGGCGGCTACGGGCGCGGGATGCTCGCTCCCGGCTCCGACATCGACCTTCTTTTTCTTCTGCCCGACAAGCCGGGTCCGTGTGTCGAGAAGGTGGTCGAGGCGCTGCTCTACGTGCTCTGGGACCTCAAGCAGAAGGTCGGACACGCGACGCGCACCGTCGACGAATGCCTGAAGCAGGCGCGCGCCGACATGACGATCCGAACAACGCTGGTCGAGGCGCGGCTGGTCACCGGCGACAAGCGCCTCTTCGACGCGCTGCAGGCGCGGTTCGACCGGGAGATCGTCGCCAGGACCGCGCCGGAATTCGTCGCAGCCAAGCTCGCCGAGCGCGAGCAGCGGGTGAAGAAGGCGGGCGCCTCGCGCTACCTCGTCGAGCCCAACGTCAAGGAGGGCAAGGGCGGCTTACGCGACCTCAACACGCTCTTCTGGATCGCGAAATACGTCTACCGGGTGAAGAACCCGCACGACCTCGTCGCGGCGGGCCTGTTCTCGCCGCGCGAGTTTGCGCTTTTCAAGCGCTGCGAGGAGTTTCTGTGGGCGGTCCGCTGCCACCTTCACTTTCTCGCCGGCCGGGCCGAGGAGCGCCTGAGTTTCGACGTCCAGCGGCCGATCGCCCGCGAACTCGGCTATTCGACGCGCGCCGGCCAGGCCGACGTCGAACGCTTCATGAAGCACTATTTCCTTGTCGCCAAGGACGTCGGCGACCTGACGGCGATCGTGTGCGCGGCGCTCGAGGAGCGCCAGACCAAGCCCGCGACCGCGTTCGACCGCTTCGTCGGGCGGCTGCGGCGGGTGCGTTCGATCGCCGGCGCCAAGGACCTCAAGGTCGAGGCGGACCGGGTCAACGTCGTCGCGCCGGACGTGTTCGCGCGCGATCCCGTCAATCTCATCCGTCTGTTCTGGGCGGCGGATCGATCGAATCTCGCGATCCACCCGAACGCGGCGCGCCTCGTCACCCAGTCGCTGAAGCGCATCGACTCTCGCCTGCGCGAGGACGCGGAGGCGAACCGCCTCTTCCTCGAGATCCTCACCTCGCGCCACGCGCCTGAGATTGCGCTCAGGCGCATGAACGAGGCGGGGGTGCTCGGACGGTTCATCCCCGATTTCGGCCGGGTCGTCGGGATGATGCAGTTTTCCATGTATCACCATTACACGGTCGACGAGCATCTGATCCGCGCCGTCGGCGCCTTGAGCGCGATCGAGGCCGGGCGCCTTGTCGCCGACCATCCGCTGTCGAGCGATCTCGTCCACAAAGTCTCGCACCGCACGGAACTCTATCTCGCCGTTTTCCTGCACGACATCGCCAAGGGCCGGCCGACCGACCATTCGAAGACGGGCGCCGAGGTGGCGCGCAAGCTCTGTCCGAGATTCGGGCTTTCGCCCGCAAACAGCGATCGGGTGGCGACGCTCGTCGATCAGCATCTCGTCATGTCCAACATGGCCCAGGGGCGCGATCTCTCCGATCCGCGAACAGCCGAAGCGCTCGCCGCGATCGTCCAGACTCAGGAGCAGCTCAGGATGCTGATGATCCTGACGGTCGCCGACATCCGGGCGGTCGGCCCGGGCGTCTGGAACGGCTGGAAGGGCCAGCTCCTGCGCACCCTCTACTGGGAGACCGAGGTCGTGCTCGGCGGCGGCCATTCGGCGGTCGACCGGAAGGCGCGGGTCGTGGCCGCGCAGGAGGCGCTGCGGAGCGCTCTCCCCGGATGGTCGGATCCCGAGTTCGACGCCTACGCCCAGCGCCACTATCCCGAGTACTGGCTGAAAGTGGAGCCCGAACGGCAGATCGCGCACGCCAACCTCCTGCACGCCATGGCGGCCGACGTGCGTTCGCTGGCGACCGAGGTCTCGACCGACGGCTTTCGCGGCGTCACCGGCGTCACCGTCGTCGCGCCCGACCATCCGCGGCTCCTCAGCGGCATTGCGGGAGCCTGCGCCGCGGCGGGCGCCAACATCGTCGACGCGCAGATCTTCACCACCGCCGACGGGCTGGCGCTCGACACGATCTTCGTGTCGCGGGCCTTCGACCGGGACGAGGACGAGTTGCGTCGGGGCCAGCGGATCGCAAGCAACATCGAGCGGACGCTGCGCGGCGAGGTCAGGTTCGCGGAGATCGCGCCGGCGAGGGAGGCCCGCGACGTGCGGCGCGGGGCCTTCGCCATCGAGCCAGAGGTGACGATCGACAACACGCTGTCGCGCCGCTACACGGTCGTCGAGGTCGCCGGCCTCGACCGTCCGGGCCTCTTGCGCGATCTCACCGGCTCGCTTTCGAAGCTCAACCTCAACATCGGCTCGGCGCACATCGTGACCTTCGGGGAGAAGGCGGTCGACGCGTTTTACGTCTCCGACCTCACCGGGCAGAAGATCAGCTCGGCGGCGAAACAGGCCGCCATCAAGCGGCGCCTGCTTGCTGATCTCGCGGCCGACCGTTGACCCCACAGGCGCCCTCGCTTCGTCAAACGCTTGATTTTTGCCTCGCGCGCCCTGATATGCGTCGCGAAATCCTTTAGGGCTCACAATCCTCATGAACGATCCCAACGCCGACCGCGGCCAGGCCGCGCCGCCTGCGGACGCGACCCCCGACTCGGAGGAGCGCGACGCCTTCGCCGTCGTCGAGGCGCTGAACGCCGAGAACGCCCAGCTCAAGGACCGCATCTTGCGGACGCTGGCGGAGATGGAGAATCTGCGCCGGCGGACGGAGCGGGAGGTGGCCGACGCCAAGACCTACGGCGTGACGAGCTTCGCCCGCGACATGCTGACGGTCGTCGACAATCTCGCCCGGGCGCTCGAACATCTGCCGGCGGAGGCCCGCGCCGCGGCGGACGCGCAGATCCAGTCGGTGATCGAGGGCGTCGAACTCACGGCGCGCGACCTCGAGGCGGCGCTCGCCCGCCACGGGGTCAAGAAGCTCGATCCGCAGGGGCAGAAGTTCGACCCGAACTTCCATCAGGCGATCTTCGAGGCGCCGGACGAAACCGTCCCGGCCGGGACGGTGTCCCAGGTCGTCCAGAGCGGCTGGACGATCGGCGACCGCGTTCTCAGGCCCGCGATGGTCGGCATCTCCAAGGGCGGACCGAAGGCGGCGCCGAAGCCGGGGCCGGGCTCGCGGGACTGATCGCCGCGGCCCCGGGTCAGGCCGGCGTCACCCGCCTCAGCGTCAGGTTGATGCGGCCGCCGGCCGCAAGCAGGGTCGAGCCGCCGGCGACGATCCGGTCGATTCCGTGGAAGGCGAGGCGGGCGGGCCCACTGAGCGTCAGCGCGTCGCCCGACGCGATGCGGAACGCGCGCGTCGGGGCGGCGCGCGTCAGGCCGCCGATGCGGAACAGCGCCGGATCGCCGAGCGACAGCGAAACCACGGGGGCGGAAAGCGCCTCTTCGTCCCGGTCCTGGTGCAGCCCCATGCGGGCGCGGCCGTCGTAGAGGTTGACGAGGCAGGCCTCGGGCGGCGGCGCGCCGGGAGCAAGCTCGGCCCAGGCCGCGATCAGGAGCGGGGGCATGGGCGGCCAGGGCCGGCCGGTCACGGGGTGAAGCTTCTGATAGCGGTAGCCGGCCTCGTCCGACACCCAGCCGAGCGGTCCGCAATTGCTCATCGTGACCGAGAACGGCTTGCCGGTTCTCGGCATCCGCGGACGGTAGGGCGGCGCCTCGGCGAGGACGGCTGCGATCGCGTCGCGGAGCGCCTCCTGCCCGGCGCGGTCGAGGTAGCCGGGAAAGAAGGCGACGCCGGGCGAGACGGCGACGGGGGCCATGGCCATGATGCCGATCCTTTGCCTCCGCGCTCTGCCTTCCCTAAGCGCCGGCCGCGGCGTATGAGGGGGCCGATTTTTCATTCGCGCGGGCGCGGCGCCCTCGCTTTGCCGAGGCGATGTATGGCGGGCCACAGTCAGTTCAAGAACATCATGCACAAGAAGGGCAAGCAGGACGCGATCCGCTCCAAGCTCTTCTCGAAGCTGGCGCGCGAAATCACCGTCGCGGCCAAGCTCGGCATGCCCGACCCGGCGATGAACCCGCGCCTGCGCGCCGCGGTCATCGCCGCGCGGGCCGAGAACATGCCCAAGGACAACATCGAGCGCGCCATCAAGAAGGCCGCGGGCGGCGACACGGAGACCTACGACGAGGTGCGCTACGAGGGCTATGCGCCGGGCGGCGTCGCGGTGATCGTCGAGGCCCTGACCGACAACCGCAACCGCACCGCGGGCGAGGTCCGCTCCTATTTCACCAAGGCCGGCGGGGCGCTCGCCGAGACGGGCGCGGTGTCGTTCCTGTTCGACCGGGTCGGCCTCATCGTCTACGACGCCAGGGCCGCCGACGACGAGGCGATGCTCGAGGCGGCGATCGAGGCGGGGGCCGACGACGTCGTCTCGGGCGACGAGGAGCACGAGGTCGTCACCTCGGTCGAAGCGCTCGCCGACGCGCAGAAGGCGCTCGAGGCGAAGTTCGGCGAACCGCGCAAGGCGGCGCTGGCCTGGCGGCCGCAGAACATGGTCGCGGTCGACGACGAGGTCGGCGAGAAGATCCTGCGCCTGATCGGCCAGCTCGAGGACAACGACGACGTCCAGCACGTCACGGCGAACGTCGAGGTGTCGGACGCGCTCGTCGCCCGGATGGAGGGCTGAGCCTCGAAACGAGGCTCGGCCTTCAGCCGGCTATCACCACCAGCGGCAGCGCACCCCGCCCCACGGGCCGACCCAGCAATGACGCACGGGTCCGCCGTAGAAACCATAGACGGGACGGCGCCAGCCCCAGGGGTGATAGCCCCAGCCCCAGGGCCGATGCCAGCCCCAGGGCCGATGCCAACCCCAGCCGCCGTGCCACCCGCCGTGCCAGCCCCAGCCGCGATGCCAGCCGCCGCCCCAGCCGCGGCGCCAATAGACATGGTCGATGTCGGCGGTCGCGACCGGCGCTTCGAGCGAGGGCGAATTGAGGGTGAACGCCGAGGACGGGGCGCTCGACGCGAGGACGGCGAGCGTCGCGCCGGCGAAGGCGGCGGTGAGGCCGCGCGGAACAAGGTTCGAAACCATGCTCAACTCTCCATGCGCCCCCCGGCAATAGACATGAAACGCGCGCGCGTGTGAACCGTCGCTGAACCGATCCGCCGCCTGGCTCGGAGGATGTCCCGCCGACCCGGCAAACCGGGCGACAGCTCCCATGAGGCCGCGCGGGCTCTCAAACGCGCCCTCGGAATAAGTACTTTCAACGGCTTGCGGCGCCAATCGCAACCCTCCGCCGACGTCCTTCGAGCCGCTCACCGCGTCACCCCCAGAAGCTCGCCGAGCAGGTCGAGCCCGACGCGGAGGCGGTCGGTGACGACGGCGTCGGCGCGCCAGGGGGTCGAAAGCTCGGGGACGAAGCCGCGGCAATCCTTGACGCCGGCCCCCTCGATGACGATGCGGGCGATGACCGGCCAGGCCGCGGGTCCGACCCGCTCCTCGGCGCGCCTCAGCTTGTCGCGGGCGTGCAGCGCCGCTTCCGCCTGCGGCAGGCCGGGGCGCGGCCCGAAGCCGGTCGAGCCGATCCGGTCGGGGGCGACGGCGCGCAGATTGTCGAGTTGCGCCCGCCGGTGCAGGCGTCGCAGCGATTCGCCGATCAGCCAGCGGATGTCGTTCAGCTTCTGATCGTGCGGCGCAAGCGCCCGGTTGGCGCGCATCACGTCGAACGGATCGAGAATGCGCCGCACGCGATCGACGTCACGCGTCGCCTGGCCGCCGGCCTCGCGGGCGCGGGCCATCCGCTCGGCGGTGGCGTCGAGCCGCTCCAGAACCGGAAAGAGCGACACCTTGCCGCAAGAACCGCGGGCGGCGCGCGCCCTCGCCCCACGGATCCTGGCTTGAGACCTGGCGCTCATTCCGCAAGCTCCGCGCACATCTGGGCCGGCGACGCGCACCAGGAATATTCGAGGATCGGGCAGACGAGGCGGATGGCCGAGCGGCCCGGAAGCTTCACGTCCGGCGGCGGCGCCCGATGCTCGCGCCTCAGGTCCTCGAGATGGGCGGCGGCGACCCGAATCGCCTCGACCCGCTGCGTGTCGATCCTCGCCGGCCGGCGCCGTTTTCGAATTCTTGCTCGCATGAAAAGCCCCTCCGGATCATGGACTTGGACGACGCCGCGCCGCGTCGTTGGGCGCGTCCTAGTTCTTGTTATGTTCTTATATTCCGCAAATCAGAATCGAATGTCAACATTTTGCTTTTTCGGGATTGCGGTTTTTCGGAAACCGTGGTTAATCAGGCGGGCCTACGGGCGCCGCCAATTCGGGAGAGGCGCAAAGACGCGCCGCAGCCCACGGCAAACCGAGGGATGGAAAACGTGACCGTCGACTGGATCCGCGCCGGGCTGAAGCACACCGGCAAAACCCGCAGCGGGCTTGCGAAAGCGCTCGGCCGTTCGCCCTCCGCCGTGACCGACCTGCTCAACGGCCATCGGCGGCTGAGGGCCGACGAGATCCCCATCGTCGCCGAATATCTCGGCATCGAGCCGCCCCGGCCGCTCGGCGGCGGCGGCAAGCCGATCCAGCCGAAGGCGCCCCTCATCGGCTATGTCGGCGCGGGCGCGGTGGCGCATTTCTACGCCGAGGGCCAGGGGCCGTTCGACGACATCGACGCGCCGATCGGCGCCAAGCCGAACACGGTCGCGGTGCAGATCCGCGGCCATTCGCTCGGCGTTCTGTTCGACAATTGGCTTGTGTTCTACGACGACATGCGCGACCCGCCGGACGAGACCCTGATCGGACGCATGTGCGTCTGCGGGCTGACGGACGGACGGGTGCTGATCAAGTCGCTGAAGCGCAGTCCGCAGACGGGCCTGTGGAACCTGCTCTCCAACACCGAGCCGCCGATCTACGACGTCGGCCTCGACTGGGCGGCGCCGGTGCGCGAGATGCGGCCGAAGTAGGTTGGCGAATAGCGATTGGCGAATAGCGAATTGTGAGTGGCGAGTAGCGGGCAGCGGGCAGCGGGTAGCGGACCTTGCCCGGCTTCCGGCCCCATTCGCCACTCGCCGCCCGCCACGGAGCTCCCGATGTCTCTCCCCCCACCGCGCTCGACATCGCGCGCGCCCTGATCGCCTTCCCGTCGGTGACGCCGGCCGACGAAGGCGCGCTGCCCTGGCTTCGCGACTGTCTCGCGAGCGCCGGTTTCTCGACCGAACTCGTGACCTTCTCGGAGCCGGGCGCGCCCGACGTCCTCAACCTCTACGCCCGCCTCGGAACGCAAGCGCCGAACCTCGCCTTCGCCGGACACACCGACGTCGTTCCCCCGGGCGACGCGGCGCGCTGGCGCTTTCCCCCGTTCTCGGCCGAGGTCGCCGACGGTTTCCTTTGGGGGCGGGGCGCCTGCGACATGAAGGGCGGGCTCGCGGCCTCGGTCGCAGCGGCGATGCGCTTCGTTTCGCGCGGCGCCTTTCCGGGCTCGGTCAGCTTCCTCGTCACCGGCGACGAGGAGGGGCCGTCGGTCAACGGCACGATAAAGCTTCTCGAATGGGCGCGCGCCAGGGGCGAGACCTTCGACCATTGCGTCGTCGGCGAGCCGACGAGCGTGAAAGCGCTCGGCGACACGATCAAGCACGGAAGGCGGGGCTCGCTGAACGGTCGCCTGACGCTGCACGGCGCCCAGGGCCACGTCGCCTACCCGGACATCGCCGACAATCCGCTGCGCCGCCTTGCGCCGGTTCTGGCGACCCTCCTCGAGCCGCCGCTCGACGCTGGCGACGCCGACTTCGGCCCGTCGAACCTCGAAGTCGTCACCGTCGACGTCGGCAACAAGGCGGCGAACGTCATTCCCGCCGAAGTGCGCCTCGTCTTCAACGTGCGCTTCAACAATTGCTGGACGCCCGAGACGCTGAAGGCCGAAATCGGCCGGCGGGTCGCAGCCGCGGCCGGCGGGCAGGCGACGCTGACCTTCGACGCGTGCAACGCCGTCGCCTTTCTCACCCCGCGCGGGGCCTTCACCGACCTCGTCGCGGCCGCGGTCGAGGACGTGACCGGACGGCGCCCCGAGCTTTCGACGAGCGGCGGCACGTCGGACGCGCGCTTCATCAAGGATTTCTGCCCGGTCCTCGACCTCGGTCTCGTCAACGCGACGATCCACGCTGTCGACGAGCGCGTCGCGGTCGCCGACCTCGCGGCGCTGACCCGCATCTACGAACGGGTGCTCGAGCGCTATTTCGCGACGGGTCTGTAGCCGCCGCCGACAATCGCGGCTTCTGTCGTTGCGCGTTGGCGACCTCTGGGCCCGAGCTTTCGACGCGCTACCGCCGCGCGTAGTCGACGAAGACGAAGTCCGCCTCGTCGTTCGGGCCGCGCAGGCCGGGGATGCGCGCAACTTCGCGCCAGCGGGCGGGGTCGATCGGCGGAAACAAAGCGTCGCCCGGGGGCGCAAGCGCGACCTCGGTGACGGCGAGGCGGTCGGCGCGGCCTATCGTCTGCGCGTAGATCTCGGCCCCGCCGGCGACGATCACGGCGTCCGCGCCCATCCCATGCGCCCGCCCTTCAGCCAGCGCGAGCGCCGCGTCGAGACCGTGGGCGACGTGGACGCCCTCGGCCGCGAAGTTTTGGTCGCGCGTCACGACGATCGTCTCGCGCCCGGGCAGCGGCCGGCCGATCGACTGGAATGTCTTGCGGCCCATGACGAGAGGCTTGCCGAGCGTCAGCGCCTTGAAGCGCTGGAGGTCGCTGGAGAGGCGCCAGAGAAGCCGGACGCCGTCGCCGATCACGCGGTTGCGTGCGATCGCCGCGACCAGAACGAGCGGCAGGCGGCGCGGCTCGTCTCCCTCAGGCGACGCCAAAGCCGCCGTCCGTGCGATAGGAGGCGCCCGTCACCCCCGAGGCGCGGTCCGACAGGAGGAAGGCGATGACCTCGGCGACCTCGGCGGGTTCGAGGAAGCGTCCGATCGGCATGCGCTTCAGCCGCGGCCCGGAACGCTCCGGATCGCTCCAGGCGAGCCGTCCCATGTCGGTCAGGGTGACGGTCGGGTTGACCGTGTTGACGCGAATGTTGTGGCGCCCGAGCTCGTTCGCCATGACGCGGCTCGCGGCGTCCAGCGCGCCCTTCGAGGCGCAATACGCCGTGTGGTCGATGACGCCCAGGAAGGACGCGTCGCTCGACACGTTGACGATCGCGCCCGGCTTCTTCGCCGCGACCCGCTGGCGCGCATATTCCTGCGCAACCACGATCGGCGCCTTGAGGTTGACCGTCATGATGCGCTCGAAGGTGTCGAGCGAAAGATCGAGGAACGGCTCGAGCGCCGTCGTGCCGGCGCAATTCACGAGAAGGTCGAAGGGCAGGTTGGCGCGAACGGAAGCGCGCGTCGCATCGAGGTCGGCGAGGTCGGCGACCACGCTTCTCGAGCCGATTTCGCGTTCGAGCGAAGCGAGATCGCCGGCCGAGCGGCCGAGCGCGATGACCTGCGCGCCGCGGCTTGCGAGAAGCGCCGCCGTCGTGCGGCCGATGCCCTTCGTCGCGCCGGTGACGAGCACTGTCCGGCCGGCGAATTCCTGCGAGTCGTCGCTCATGGGTTACGACCTCCCTGGCGTGGCTTACCCCGTTTCGCCGCGCCGCGTCACCTGATCTCAGCGGATGAGCGAGGCAATCCTCTCCGTCGCCTTGAGGCCCGAACCGGTCAGGACGACGGCGATGGTCTCGCCCGGCCGGACCGCGCCGCTTTCGACGAGCCGGCTCAGGCCGGCGGCGGCGACGGCGGCGGTCGGCTCGACGTAGAGGCCGATACGTCCGAGGCCGCGCAACGCCGCCTCGATCTCGGCCTCCGAGACCGCGACCGTCGCGCCGCCCGAGCGCCGGACGGCGGCGAGGACCTCGCGCGCCCGCACCGGCCGGGCGATCGCGGTCCCCTCGGCGATGGTCGGGCGGGTCTCGACGGGCATGAGGTCGTCGCGTCCGGCCAGAAAACTCGCGTGCAGCGGCGCGCAGTTTGCCGGCTGCGCCGCATAAAGCCGGGGCACAGCGGCGATCTCGCCGCGGCGGAGAAGCTCGCCGAAGCCGATGTCGCAGCCGAGCACGTTCGAGCCCGCGCCTGTCGGCACGATCACGGCGTCGGGGGCGCGGAAGCCGAGGTCTTCCCACAATTCGTAGGCGAGCGTCTTCGTCCCCTGGAGGAAGAAGGGATGCCAGTTGTGGCTGGCGTAGAAGATCGAGCCCGCCTGCCGCGCGGCCTCGTCTGCAATCTCGTCGCGGGTCCCCTCGATCGGCTCGACCTCGGCCCCATAGGCGCGGATCTGCACGATCTTGCCCGACTGCGCGGCGGCGGGGATGAGGATCTTCGCCGCCATGCCGCCGGCCGCGGCGTAGGCGGCGATCGCCGCCCCGCCGTTGCCCGAACTGTCCTCGAGGATGCGCGTCACGCCCTGCTGCTTGAGAAGCGACAGCATGACGGAGGCGCCGCGGTCCTTGAAGCTTCCCGTCGGCGACACGAATTCGAGCTTGAAGCCGGCGTCGGCGCCGCCCCAGCGGCGAAAGACGAGCGGCGTGCATCCTTCGCCCATGCTGATGGGATCGCGCGCCGCGACCGGCAGCGCGGCGGCGTAGCGCCACAACGAGCGAGTTTTCGTGTCGATCCGGTCCCGCCCGATCCCGGGCAGGTCGGTGATCATCAGCGGCCCGCCGGCGGGCGCCCGCCAGCGCGGCTCTTGAAGCGGAAACGTCTCGCCGGTCGCCGGATCGAGATAGGCCGGCGGGTCACTGCTCATGAGGATCGCTACGCGTCATCGGTCCTGCGACGACAGCGACCTCAATCGCCATCTTTTCGCAGCAGTGGCTGGAGAATTGCGCTTGCCCGCGCGAAGTGCTCGCGGCGCCGGGGCGTGTCGGCGGGCTTCGGGAGCGGGAGATCGGCCTGCGCGAGGCCGATCAGCAGGTCGGCATAGCCATCGAGGCCCGCGCGTTCGATCGCCTGCCGCGTCCCGAGGCGGCCCTCCGAATAGGCCTGGAGAACCTCGCGTTGCACATCGGCGGCCATAACGGCCCTCCTTCGACTCGGTCAGTCTACGCCCCGGCAGGCGGCGAGCAAAGCCGCTTCGGCGCGGCCCGCTACTGCGCCGGCACGCCAAGCTTCACCAAGCGGTAGACAATCCCGTCGACCAGCGCCTGAAACGACGCGTCGATGACGTTGCCCGAGACGCCGACCGTCGACCAGGTGTCGCGGCCGCCGTCGCCGAACTCGATCAGAACGCGCGTCACCGCGTCGGTGCCGCCCTGGAAGACCCGCACCCGGTAGTCGCGCAATTCCATGCTCTCGATGTGCCGCTGGTAGGTTCCGAGGTCCTTGCGCAGCGCAAGGTCGAGCGCGTTGACCGGGCCGTTGCCTTCCGCCGCCGAAATCAGCCGCTCGTCGCCGATGCGGATTTTGACCACCGCCTGCGACGCCGAATAGGTGACGCCGGGCGCGACGATCTTGCGCTCGACGCCGACATGAAAACTCTCGACGTCGAAGAAGTCGGGCACGCCGCCGAGGGTGGCGCGCGCCAGAAGCTCGAACGAGGCGTCGGCCGCCTCATAGGCGTAGCCCTGCGCCTCGCGCTCCTTGACGATCTCGAGCAGGCGGTTGAGGCGCGGGTCGGCCGGATCGGCCTCGACGCCGAGCCGCGCCAGTTCCGCAAGCAGGTTCGAACGGCCCGCCTGATCCGACACGAGGATGGCGCGCCGGTTGCCGACGCTCTCGGGCGCGACATGCTCGTAGGTGCGCGGGTCCTTGGCGAGCGCCGACGCGTGGATGCCCGCCTTGGTGGCGAAGGCGGATGCGCCGACGTAAGGCGCGTGCCGGTTCGGCGAGCGGTTCAGAAGCTCGTCGAAGGCGCGCGAGACGCCTGTGATCTCCTGCAGCGCCTGCGGCGTGACGCCGGTCTCGAAAGTCTCCGCGAACTCCTCTTTCAGCAGAAGCGTCGGGATGAGGGTGACGAGATTGGCGTTGCCGCAGCGTTCGCCGAGCCCGTTCAGCGTGCCCTGGATCTGCCGCGCGCCGGCGCGGACGGCGGCGAGCGAATTGGCGACCGCGTTGCCGGTGTCGTTGTGGGCGTGGATGCCGAGTTTTTCGCCCGGTATGACTTTCGCGACCTCGGCCACGATCCGCTCGATCTCGTGCGGCAGCGCGCCGCCGTTGGTGTCGCACAGCACCGCCCAGCGCGCGCCGGCGCCGACCGCGGTTTTGGCGCAGGCCATGGCGTAGTCCGGGTTCGCCTTGTAGCCGTCGAAGAAATGCTCGAGGTCGACCAACGCCTCGCGCCCCGAGGCGACCGCGGCGCGCACGCTCTCGGCGATGCATTCGAGGTTTTCGTCCAGGGTGCAGCCGAGCGCGACATGGACGTGATAGTCCCAAGACTTCGCCACATAGACGATGGCGTCGGTATCGGAGGCGAGCAGGCCGGCGATACCCGGATCGTTCCCGACCGAGCGGCCGGGACGCTTGGTCATGCCGAAGGCGCAGAAACGCGCCCGCTTCGTCCGCTTCTTCGTGAAGAACTCGGTGTCGAGCGGATTGGCGCCGGGATAGCCGCCCTCGACATAGTCGACGCCGAGCCGGTCGAGCATCGCGGCGATCGCGAGCTTGTCGTCGAGCGAGAAGTCGACCCCCGTGGTCAGCGCGCCGTCGCGCAGCGTCGTGTCGAAGAGAAAGAGGCGTTCGCGGGACATTGCTTTTGGTCTCAGTGTCGGGTCTCGGGCGCAGGTTCCGCGCCGAGCGTCTTGGTCATGGTCGTATGGGCGAGCCACTGGTCGTCGATCTGCACGAGGCTCCGGCTGTCGGCGCGGAACCCCAGGCGATCGAACAGGGGTTTCGAGACGTCGCTCGCTTCGGCGGTCAGGCGCTTCGCGCCGCGCGCCGCGGCGAGCCGCGCAATCGCATCGACCAGCGCGCCGCCCACGCCCTGCCGGCCGGCGGCGGGATCGACGTAGAGCAGGTGAAGCTGGTCGGCGCCCTTGAGAACTCGCGAAGGCGACGACGAAGCCTTCGATGGTGGCGACGATGGTGAGGTTTTTCGCAAGGCTCGCGCCGAAGGCGTCCTCGTCGTTGGCGCGCGACGCCCAGGCGGCGCGCTGGTCCTCGTCGTAATCGTCGGCGGTCGAGAACTCGATGGCGTCGCGGAAGATCGCCGCGCAGCGCTGAGCGTCGGCCGGCAGGTAGGGGCGGAAGGCGATGGCGGCGGTCATCGCAGGAGCTCCAACCGAGGTGTCACCCCGACGAACGCAAGACCTCCACGAAACGAAAGCGGCGGCCGTCGTCGTCCCCTCCCCCCTTGTGGGGGAGGGACAGGGCGGGGGGTTACGCCGATCTTGGGTATGAGGGCGATCCTCCGCAAAGGTCGGCGTGTGTTCGCCGCAATCGGCAACCTGCGGTGAGACCCCCCTCCTCGATCCTCCCCCGCAAGGGGGGAGGAGGAGCGCGGGCAGGACACCGGCTGCACGCTCATCGCTTGAGCTCCCAGGTCGTTCCCCTCTTGCTGTCCTTGATCTCGACGCCGAGCCGGGCGAGCTCGTCGCGAAGGCGGTCGGACTTCAGCCCAGTTCTTCGCTTCGCGCGCCGCCGAGCGCGCGGCGACAAGGGCTTCGATCGAGCCCACGTCGGCGCTCGCCGCCTCGAGCGCCGCGGCCCGTCGCCCGGACCGCGTCCCGCCGATGAGGCCGATGAGGTTGGCGCCTGCTTTCAGAAGCCGGGGGTCGGCGGAATGGCTCAGGCGATGAAGCTCGCCGAGCGCCGCGGGCGTGTTGAGGTCGTCGCTCAGCGCGGCCAGAACCTCGGCGGGCGCGTCGGCGCCGGGCTCCGCGTCGCCCACCACGTCGTACCAGCGTTCGAGCGCCGCCTCGGCTTCCTCGAGCGCGCGGACGGTCCAGTCGATCGGCTGCCGATAGTGGGTTCTGAGCATGGCGAGGCGCAGGACCTCGCCGGGCCACGCGCGCCCGCCGAACCGGTCCGTCTCCAGAAGGTCGCGGATGGTGACGAAATTGCCGAGGCTCTTCGACATCTTCTCGCCCTCGACCTGAAGAAAGCCGTTGTGCATCCAGACGTTGGCCATGAGCTTGCCGCCGAAGGCGCAGCAGGACTGGGCGATCTCGTTCTCGTGGTGGGGAAAGACGAGGTCGATGCCGCCGCCGTGGATGTCGAACACGTTCTTCGCCGGATCGTCGCAGGCGAGGCCGCCGCCGAACGGCTCGGTGAGCTTCGCCATCGCCATGGCGGAGCACTCGATATGCCAGCCCGGGCGGCCGGGGACGGCGATGCCGGCCGGGCTCGGCCAGCCCGGCTCGCCCGGCTTCGACGGCTTCCACAAGACGAAGTCCATCGGGTCGCGCTTGAACGGGGCGACGTCGACGCGGGCGCCGGCGAGCATTTCGTCGAGCGAGCGGCGGGCGAGGGCGCCATAGCGCGGCGCGCCCGGCAGGGCATCCATCGCCGCGGGCGAAAAGAGCGCGTGATCCTCGGCGACATAGGCGACGCCGCGCAGGATCAGCCGGTCGATCATCGCCCGCATCCGGTCGATGTGCTCCGTTGCGCGCGGCTCGAAGGTCGGCGCCAGGCAGCCGAGCGCCTCCACGTCCTCGTGGAACTGCCGCGCTGTCGTCTCCGTCACCTTCGCGATCGCCTCGTTGAGCTTGAGGTCGGGATAGTCGCGGGCGGCGCGGGCGTTGATCTTGTCTTCGACGTCGGTGATGTTGCGGGCGTAGATCACATGATCCGCGCCGTAGAGATGCCGCAGCAGGCGGTAGAGGACGTCGAACACGATCACCGGCCGGGCGTTGCCGATATGGGCGAAGTCGTAGACGGTCGGTCCGCAGACATAGAGCCTGACCGCGGCCGGATCGATCGGCTCGAACGGCTCCTTTCGGCGGGTCAGAGTGTTGTACAGACTCGGCGTCATCGAAGGCTTCTTGATCGAGAATGACGGCGCAGCCGCGCCGTCCGGGGAGCCGGATGATCGCTTCTCTGGAAGGGAAATAGGAGACGCGAACCAGCCAGCTTCGAAGCTAGCAGGTAATGATGCAGATCCGGATGGTGCGGACGGCGCGGCTCATGGGGCGCTTCCATCGCTGACGCTGCGGGGGATGTCAAGGCGCCCGCGGCCAAAGTCGGCTATGCTCGGGCGAGGCCGGGTCTTGGGAAATGGGGGTCGAATATGGCGGCGTCAGACGGGCGCGACAGCGGCGGCGCGGCGGGCGTCCGACAGATCCGCCGGCCGGCGATCACCATTCTCGGCGCCCCCGTCGAGGCGGGCGCCGGCGTCGCCGGCTGCGCCATGGGCCCGGCGATGCTGCGCACCGCCGGCATCGCGCGGACGCTGAGGGATCTCGGCCACGACGTCGTCGACCTCGGCGATCTGGCGCTTGGCCACCCGCTCGCCGATCCGCACCCGCCCGAGGGCCGGGCGCGCCACTTCGCCGAGATCGCCGCCTGGACCCGCGACCTGTCGCGCGAGACCTACGCCATCCTGCGCGAGGGCCGGCTGCCGCTGGTGCTCGGCGGCGACCACAGCCTGGCGATGGGGTCGATCGGCGGGGTCGCGCGCTTCGCCGCCGAGGCGAACCGAAAGCTCTTCGTCCTGTGGCTCGACGCCCACTCGGACTACAACACGCCCGAGACGTCCCAATCGGGCAACATGCACGGCATGCCGGTTGCGATGCTCGCGGGCGAGCCGGGGTTCGAGGCGATGCTCGGCGATGCGCCCCGCGCGCTCATTGACCCGCGCCATGTGCATCTCTTCGGCATCCGGTCGATCGACGCCGACGAGCGGCGTCTCCTGAAGGCGCGCGGCGTCGACGTGGTCGACATGCGCCGGCTCGACGAGGACGGCTTCGCCGTGTCGATCCGCCGCATCATCGACCGGGTGACGGCGGCGGACGGGCTCCTGCATGTCAGCCTCGACGTCGACTTCCTCGACCCGACCATTGCGCCGGGCGTCGGGACGGCGGTTCCGGGCGGCGCCAGCTCCCGCGAGGCGCACCTCGTGATGGAGCTTCTCTTCGAGTCCGGGCTGACGCCCTCGCTCGACCTCGTCGAACTCAACCCCTTCCTCGACGATCGCGGCAAGAGCGCCCTGCTTCTCGTCGATCTGGCGGCGAGCCTGTTCGGCCGGCAGGTCTATTGACGGAGCGAAAGGGTCGCGCGCGGGCCGCGGTTCGACGGCCGCCGGCTAGGGCGGTTTGTCGCGGCCTCGAGGGCTGTCGTAGGGTTCTGACCTTATGATAGATTTCGCTCCCGTGGGGGATCGGCCAGGGACGCCTGCGACGATTGCGCCAAAAGTTCGGCTTGATCGCTTCGGACGATCGGCCGATAGCACGCGGCGGACATCCCGAAGCTTGCGCGAAGGTCCCGTCGCGCGGCTCCTTTAACCTTGCGGACGAGAGGGTGGAATAAATTCCATGGCGCGCAAGAAGATTGCATTGATCGGCGCCGGCCAGATTGGCGGCACGCTTGCCCACCTCGCCGCGCACAAGGAGCTCGGCGACGTCGTCCTGTTCGACATCGTCGAGGGCGTGCCGCATGGCAAGTCGCTCGACCTCTCCCAGTCGGGCCCGATCGAAGGGTTCAACGCCAAGATCACCGGGGCCGGCGACTATTCCGCCATCGCCGGGGCCGACGTCGTCATCGTCACCGCAGGCGTGCCGCGCAAGCCCGGCATGAGCCGGGACGATCTGCTCGGCATCAATCTCAAGGTCATGGAGGCGGTCGGCGCGGGCCTCCGGGCGCATGCCCCGAACGCCTTCGTCATCTGCATCACCAACCCGCTCGACGCGATGGTGTGGGCGCTGCAGAAGCTTTCCGGCTTGCCGCCACAGAAGGTGGTCGGCATGGCCGGCGTGCTCGATTCGGCCCGCTTCCGCCACTTCCTGGCGGAAGAGTTCGACGTTTCGGTCGAGGACGTGACCGCCTTCGTGCTCGGCGGCCACGGCGACGACATGGTCCCCTCGGTCCGCTATTCGACGGTCGCCGGCATTCCGCTGCCCGACCTCGTCAAGATGGGCTGGACCACTCAGGCGCGGCTCGACGCGATCGTCGAGCGCACCCGCAAAGGCGGCGGCGAGATCGTCGGCCTCTTGAAGACCGGCTCGGCCTTCTATGCGCCGGCGACCTCGGGCATCGCGATGGCGGAAGCCTATCTCAAGGACCAGCGCCGCGTCCTGCCGGTCGCCGCCCATCTCTCCGGTCAGTACGGCGTCAAGGACACTTACGTCGGCGTGCCGGTGGTGATCGGGGCGAACGGCGTCGAGCGCATCGTCGAGATCACGCTGGACCCGACCGAGAAAGCCATGTTTGAAAAGTCGGTCGCATCGGTGCACACGCTGATCGAGGCCTGCAAGGGCATCAACCCGGCGCTCGCCAAGTAAAGAAAACGAAACGCCGCGCGGGAGCCCGCGCCCTCGCTCACCTGAGGTTTTCGTCGCCATGAACGTTCACGAATATCAGGCCAAGGGCGTGCTTCGCGCCTTCAGCGCGCCGGTCGCCAACGGGTTCCCCGCTTTCACCCCCGAAGAAGCGGCCGAAGCCGCGCGAAAACTCGGCGGCCCGCTCTATGTGGTGAAGAGCCAGATCCACGCCGGCGGGCGCGGCAAGGGCCGCTTCAAGGAGGCGACCGCCGGCGACAAGGGCGGCGTCCGCCTCGCGAAATCCGTCGAGGAGGTCGAGGCCTTCGCCAAGCAGATGCTCGGCGCGACGCTGGTCACGGCGCAGACGGGCCCCGCCGGCAAGCAGGTCAACCGCCTCTACATCGAGGACGGCGCCAACATCGACCGCGAGCTCTACCTCTCGCTCCTCGTCGACCGCAAGACGAGCCGCGTCTCCTTCGTCGTCTCGACCGAGGGCGGCATGAACATCGAGGAAGTCGCGCACAAGACCCCGGAGAAGATCATCAGCTTCTCCGTCGATCCGGCGACCGGGATCATGCCCCATCACGGCCGCGTCGCGGCCAAGGCGCTCGCCCTCTCCGGCGAGAGCGCCAAGCAGATGGACGCCCTGGTGGCGAGGCTCTACACCGCCTTCGTCAACAAGGACATGACGATGCTGGAGATCAATCCGCTGATCGTCATGACCAACGGCCAGCTTCGCGTGCTCGACGCCAAGGTGTCGTTCGACGGCAACTCGCTCTACCGCCACCCGGACATCGTGAGCTTGCGCGACGAGACCGAGGAGGACGCGAAGGAGATCGAGGCCTCCAAGCACGACCTCAGCTACATCACGCTCGACGGGACGATCGGCTGCATGGTCAACGGCGCCGGCCTTGCGATGGCGACGATGGACATCATCCAGCTCTACGGCGAGAGCCCGGCCAACTTCCTCGACGTCGGCGGCGGCGCCTCGAAGGAGAAGGTGACGGCGGCGTTCAAGATCATCACCGCCGATCCCAAGGTGAAGGGCATTCTCATCAACATCTTCGGCGGCATCATGCGTTGCGACGTGATTGCCGAGGGCGTGATCGCGGCGGTCAAGGAGGTGGGCCTCAAGGTGCCGCTCGTGGTGCGCCTCGAGGGCACCAACGTCGACATCGGCAAGAAGATCATCCGCGACTCGGGCCTCAACGTCATCCCGGCCGACGATCTCGATGACGCAGCGCAGAAGATCGTCGCCGCCGTCAAGAAGGCTGCCTAGCGCCCCGATGCGAACCGACCGGACCTTCATCGGGACTTTGCTTCTGACCTGCGCGACCGCTGCGGTTTGCGCGGGGCCAGCGGTGGCGTCCTCCGGGGCCGACGACGGCGGCGTCGCGGATGCGGTCGCGATGTTCAAGCGGATCTGCTTGGCGCCTTCCTCGGAATGGATCGGATTGGGCGAAGCAGAAGCGAAGCTTCACGACTGGAATCTCGATCCGCTCCAGTCCGGCCGCAAATACGGCCTTGTAGCGTCCAATGCCGTCAAGGAAAACGAGCCGCCCCTGTGGAACGCGCGAGGTTGGCGCGTGGGCGAGGAAAGCTACGCGCGGCTCTTGACGTGGGTCGTCAGCCCGGATTGGCCGATGCTCAAAGCTGATTCCTGCGTTGTCGCCATTCCGGGGCAGCATCTCGACGAATTCTTGTCTCTGGTCGGGGGCGCAACGGGCCTTGATCCCAAGGCTACGAAAGTGTCCGGCCCCATCGCGATGTGGGAACTTGAACGGTCCACCGAGGGGGCAAAGATCACCAATCGATACATACTGGCATCGCAGCAGCCTGTGAAAGCGGGTTACGCCTCGTTTGTCGGTTATGTGGACCAAGAAATTCCGAAGGACCAAACCGGACTGCCGCACCAGGGGATAGGGCCATGAGCCACCGCCCAGCCTTCGCTCAGCGAGGGCCCGACCGGCGACGTCGAAGCAAATCATAACGGGATACTTCCATGTCTATTCTCGTCAACGCATCAACCAAGGTCATCACCCAGGGGTTCACCGGCAAGAACGGCACGTTCCATTCGGAGCAGGCCATTGCCTACGGCACCAAGCTCGTCGGCGGCGTCAGCCCCGGGAAAGGCGGCGGGGTGCATCTCGGCCTGCCGGTGTTCGACACGGTGAAAGAGGCGCGCGACAAGACCGGGGCCGAGGCGGCCGCGATCTACGTGCCCCCGCCGGGGGCGGCCGACGCCATCTGCGAGGCGATCGACGCCGAGATGCCGCTGATCGTGTGCATCACCGAAGGCATCCCGGTGCTCGACATGATGCGCGTCAAGCGGGCGCTTTCCGGCGCGAAGTCGGTTCTCATCGGCCCGAACTGCCCGGGCGTGATGACGGCGGGCGAGTGCAAGATCGGCATCATGCCGGGCAACATCTTCAAGAAGGGCAGCGTCGGCATCGTGTCGCGCTCGGGAACCCTGACTTACGAGGCGGTCTTCCAGACGACCCGCGAGGGCCTCGGCCAGACGACGGCGCTGGGGCTCGGCGGCGACCCGATCAAGGGAATGGATTTCGTCGACGCGCTCGAGTTGTTTCTTGCCGACCCCGACACCAAATCTATCGTCATGATCGGCGAGATCGGCGGCCAGGCCGAGGAGGATGCGGCGCAATTCCTCGCGGACGAAGCGAAGAAGGGCCGCAAGAAGCCGGTTGTCGGCTTCATCGCCGGCGTCACCGCGCCTCCGGGACGTCGCATGGGCCATGCGGGCGCGATCATCGCCGGCGGCAAGGGAACCGCGGCCGACAAGATCGCGGCGCTCGAAGCAGCCGGCGTCCGGGTCTCGCCGTCGCCGGCGCGCCTCGGCAAGACGCTCGTCGAGCTCCTGCACGGCAAGTAGGGGCCTGACAGGGGCCAAGGAAGGGAACGGCTTCATGACCCGCCAGGACGCAAACCAGGCGCTGCTGCAGACCTCGTTCCTCTACGGCGCCAACAGCGCCTATATCGAGACCCTGCAGGCGGCTTACGAGAAGGACCCGACGTCGGTCGAGCCCGGCTGGCGGGATTTCTTCGCGGCCCTCGGCGACGACCCCGGCGCCGTGTCGAAGATCGCGGACGGCGCCTCCTGGGAGAAGCCGCACTGGCCCGAGACGCCGAAGGGCGACCTCGTCAACGCGCTCGACGGCGACTGGCCGGCGGTCGAGAAGGCGCTTGGCGACAAGATCCGCGCCAGGGCTGCGGAAGTCCCGGCGAAGCCGGCGAGCGAAAGCGAGATCAAGCTCGCGACGCGCGATTCGGTGCGCGCCATCATGATGATCCGCGCCTTCCGCATGCGCGGCCATCTGCACGCCAACCTCGATCCGCTCGGCCTCGAGCCGCAGAAGGATCACGAGGAGCTGCATCCGGCCAACTATGGCTTCACCGAGGCCGACTACGACCGCAAGATCTTCATCGACCACGTGCTCGGCCTCGAATACGCGTCCGTGCGCGAGATGCTGGCGATCCTGAGACGCACCTATTGCGGCACGATCGGCTTCGAGTTCCTGCACATTTCCGATCCGGCCGAGAAGGCCTGGATCCAGGAGCGCATCGAGGGGCCGGACAAGGAGATCCAGTTCACCCGCGAGGGCAAGCGCGCCATCCTCGCCAAGCTCGTCGAGGCCGAGGGTTTCGAGGGCTTCTTCGACATCAAATATCCCGGCGGCAAGCGCTTCGGCCTCGACGGCGGCGAATCGATGATCCCGGCGCTCGAGCAGATCATCAAGCGCGGCGGACAACTGGGCCTCCGCGAGATCTGCCTCGGCATGGCGCATCGCGGCCGGCTCAACGTGCTGTCCCAGGTGATGGGCAAGCCGCATCGGGTCATCTTCCACGAATTCAAGGGCGGGTCGGCCTCGCCCGACGAGGTCGAGGGCTCGGGCGACGTCAAGTATCACCTCGGGGCCTCGTCGAACCGCGAGTTCGACGGCAATTCGGTGCATCTGTCGCTGACCGCCAATCCGTCGCACCTCGAGATCGTCGATCCCGTCGTGCTCGGCAAGGTGCGCGCCAAGCAGGATCAGCTCGACGACGGCATCGAGCGCGCCAAGGTTCTGCCGCTGCTGATCCACGGCGACGCGGCCTTCGCCGGCCAGGGCGTGGTCGCCGAATGCTTCGGCCTTTCGGGGCTGCGCGGCCACCGCACCGGCGGCTCGCTGCATTTCATCGTCAACAACCAGATCGGCTTCACCACCTATCCGCGCTACTCGCGCTCCTCGCCCTACCCGTCCGACGTCGCCAAGGTGGTCGAGGCGCCGATCTTCCACGTCAACGGCGACGATCCGGAAGCGGTGGTGTTCTGCGCCAAGGTCGCGATCGAGTACCGGCAGAAATTCCACAAGCCGGTCGTCATCGACATGTTCTGCTACCGGCGCTTCGGCCACAACGAGGGCGACGAGCCGTCCTTCACCCAGCCGATCATGTACCGGCTGATCCGCTCGCATCCGACCACGTTGCAGATCTACGCCGACAAGCTGATCGGCGAGGGCCTCGTCACCCAGGGCGAGGTCGACAAGATGCGGGGCGACTGGCGCCACCGCCTCGAGGCCGAATACGAGGCCGGCCAGGCCTATCTGCCCAACAAGGCCGACTGGCTCGACGGCCGCTGGGCGGGCCTCAAGGCCTCGCAGGAGATCGTCGAGGACGATCGGCGCGGCGACACCGGCTACGACCTCGAAAAGCTCAGGAAGATCGGCGAGCGCATCACCAACCCGCCGCCCGGCTTCGACGTCCACAAGACGATCCTGCGCTTCCTCGAGAACCGGCGGAACGCCATCGCCAGCGGCGAAGGGATCGACTGGGCGACCGCCGAGTCGCTCGCCTTCGGCGCCCTGCTCGAAGAGGGCTATCCCGTTCGCCTCTCCGGCCAGGACGTCGAGCGCGGCACCTTCTCGCAGCGCCATTCGGTGCTGATCGACCAGCACACCGAGGCCCGCTACATCCCGCTGAACCACATCCGCGACGGGCAGGCGCGCTACGAGGTCATCAACTCGATGCTCTCGGAAGAGGCGGTGCTCGGCTTCGAATACGGCTACACGCTCTCCGAGCCGAACACGCTGGTATTGTGGGAGGCGCAGTTCGGCGACTTCGCCAACGGCGCGCAGGTCGTGTTCGACCAGTTCATCTCGGCTGGCGAACGCAAATGGCTGCGCATGTCGGGGCTCGTCTGCATGCTGCCGCACGGCTACGAGGGCCAGGGCCCCGAACATTCCTCGGCGAGACTCGAGCGCTACCTGCAGCTCTGCGCCGAAGACAACATGCAGGTCGTCAATTGCACGACGCCCGCCAATCTCTTCCATGTGCTGCGGCGGCAGATGAAGCGGCCGTTCCGCAAGCCGCTCATTCTCATGACGCCGAAGTCGATGCTGCGCAACAAGCGCGCGGTCTCGCCGCTCGACCGCTTCGAGCCGGGCTCGGCGTTCCACCGCATCCTGCTCGACAAGGCCGAGACGTGGAAGGACGAGAAGATCAAGCTCGCCAGGGACGAGAAGATCAGGCGCGTCGTGATCTCGTCGGGCAAGGTTTATTGGGACCTCTACGAGGATCGCGAGAAGCGCGGCATAGACGACGTCTATCTCCTGCGCTGCGAGCAGCTCTATCCGTTCCCGCTGAAGCAGATGGTCAGGCACCTGTCGCGCTTCAAGAACGCCGAGATCGTGTG
The DNA here is from genome assembly GCA_963829505.1 of uncultured Alphaproteobacteria bacterium. GTDB lineage: Bacteria > Pseudomonadota > Alphaproteobacteria > Rhizobiales > Beijerinckiaceae > Roseiarcus. Next base: position 1,166,685 of record CAWHIL010000001.1, on the reverse strand, counting down.
GTGCCAGGAGGAGCCCAGGAACATGGGCGCGTGGTTCTTCGTCGAGCCCTATCTGGAGTGGGTGCTGGGCCAGGTCGGCGGCCCGTCGAAGCGCGCGCGCTACGCGGGGCGCCCCGCCTCCGCGGCGACGGCGAGTGGGCTCATGTCGAAGCACATGGCCCAACTCAAGGCCTTCCTCGACGAATGCTTCATGTGACGCGGGCTTCGGTTCGATGGCGCATTTCCTGTGCAAACTGAAGCCGCCGCGGCCGACGTTCCTCTCCGACATGTCGGAGGACGAGGCTTTGGCGATGCGCCGGCATCGCGAATACTGGACGCCCCGCGTCGAGATCGGCGTCGTGATTGCGATGGGCCCGGTCGCCGACCCGGCCGGCGCCTATGGCGTCGCCATCGTCGAGGCGCCGTCGCGGGCGGCGCTCGACGCGATGCTGGCGTCGGACCCGGCAATCCTCGCCCGGCGCGGCTTTTCCTACGATGTCTTTCCCATGCCCTCGATCGCGGTCAGGCCAAGCCTGCCGCTCGCTCCGATCGATTCCGTGACACCCTAGACTTGAGAGAAGGGCGCCCGTTGGCGCGTTTGAAAGATGGCGATTGAGATCCGTGTTCCGACGCTTGGCGAATCGATCACCGAGGCGACGGTCGGAAAATGGTTCAAGAAGGCGGGCGAGGCGGTCAGCGCCGACGAGCCGCTGGTCGAACTCGAGACCGACAAGGTGACGCTCGAGGTGAATGCGCCGGGCGCGGGCGTCCTCAGCGAGATCGCGGCCGAGACCGGCCAGACGGTGTCGATCGGCGCGCTGCTCGGACAGTTGAGCGCCGGCGGGGCCGGGTCGTCGCCCGCGCCTCGGCAGGGCGCGAAGGCCGCCCCTACCCCCGCCCCGGCGGCCGCGGCGATGCCGCCGGCGCCATCGGCCGCCAAGATCGCGGCCGAGCGCGGGATCGACCTCGCGACCGTCGCCGGCGCCGGAAAACGCGGCCAGGTGCTGAAGGGCGACGTGCTCGCCGCGGCGGCCGCGGCCGCGGCGCCGCAGCCGGCCGTTCCGGCGCCGCCCGCCCCGGCTCCCGCCCCCGTGGCCGCGCGCGCGGTCGCGGATGACGGCGCCCGCGAGGAGCGGGTGCGCATGACGAAGCTCAGGCAGACGATCGCGCGCCGCCTCAAGGACGCCCAGAACACCGCGGCCATGCTCACGACCTTCAACGAGGTCGACATGACCGAGGTCATGGCGATGCGGTCGCGCTACAAGGACGCCTTCGAGAAGAAGCACGGCGCCAAGCTCGGCTTCATGGGCTTCTTCGTGAAAGCCTGCGTGCAGGCGCTGAAGGAGATCCCGGCCGTCAACGCCGAGATCGACGGAGCCGACCTCGTCTACAAGAACTATTACCACCTCGGCGTCGCCGTCGGCACCGACAAGGGGCTGATCGTGCCGGTGGTGCGCGACTGCGATCAGCTCTCGGTCGCCGGCATCGAGAAGGCGATCGCCGATCTCGGCAAACGCGCCCGCGACGGCCAGCTCAAGCTCGACGAGCTTCAGGGCGGCACCTTCACCATCACCAACGGCGGCGTCTACGGCTCGCTCATGTCGACGCCGATCCTCAACGCGCCGCAGTCGGGCATCCTCGGCATGCACAAGATCCAGGAGCGGCCGGTCGCCGTCGGCGGCAAGGTGGAGATCCGCCCGATGATGTATCTGGCGCTGAGCTACGACCACCGCGTCGTCGACGGCAAGGAGGCCGTGACCTTCCTCGTTCGGGTGAAGGAGGCGCTCGAGGACCCGGCGCGGCTGGTGCTGGACCTTTGACGACGCTCCTTGCGATCGGTCCCTGCTGAGCCTATCTTACTTCCGTCTTACCTTTTGCCGCAGGCGTCCAATGAGCTTGGCGAACAAATCCCCGACGGTCGTCTCGACCAAAGGGCAGGTGATTTCTTCCAAAGGCGATCCGTGAATTGAAGGGGTGGCGGCGCCGGCCAGAAGCTGGTCGCGGAAGAGACGCACGACGGCGTTCTGCTGCGGCCTGCCAGCCCGTTTCCGCCGACGGAGCCCGAAGACGTATTCGGATCCCTCGACGCGAAGGGCAAGCATGTGAAGACCGAGGACTTCGACAAAGCAATCGCCCACGAAATTCGCCGACGCCATGCTCGCGATCGATACTAATGTCGTGGTTCGCTATCTGGTGAGGGACGACGAAGCGCAGTCGTCCCGAGCCCGCGAGGTCGTCGCGAGCGGACCGGTATTCGTTTCGGCCACGGTCGTCCTTGAGTGCGAGTGGGTGCTCCGCAGCCTGTACGGGTTCGCGCAGCGAGAAGTCGTGCGGGCGCTGAGGGGATTCTGCGGAGGGCCCGACGTCGTGGTGGGGAACTCGCCGGCAGTGGGCCGCGCGCTCGATCTGGCCGATCTCGGAATGGACTTCGCCGACGCCCTTCATCTCGCCCAGGCGGCCGAGTGCGAAGCGTTCGTCACATTCGACAAGCGTCTCGTACGCAAAGCCAGGGCTTTGGTCGATACGCCGGTCAGACCGGCGTAGGCGCCAGGCAGCCGGGGATGAGTGGGAGGGGAAATGAGCGAACTGACGTGTCTCGAACTCAGCGTACTCATCTGGATCGTGCATGTGCTCGTCCAGGCGACCGCGCTGAACTTCACCCTGCCGACCGCCTGGCTGGTCGGCGCCCGCGATGTCCCCATGGAGCCCAAGGGCGCCGCCGCGGAACTGGCGGGCCGCGCCAAGCGCGCGCTCGCCAATTATCTCGAAAACTTCACCGCCTTCGTCGCGCTCGATCTCGCCTTCATCGCGCTCCATTTTTCGGCTGGCGTCTGGCCCACCGTCTGGATTCTTGCGCGCGCGTTCTATCTGCCGCTCTACCTGTTCAACGTCGTCTATGCGCGCTCGCTCATCTGGGCCGTGTCTCTGGTCGCGCTCGTGATGATGCTCGTCCGGCTGGCCTTCGGCTGACCCGAGAACGATCGAGATTTACGGACAAACGAAGAAGAGAGTTTGAATGACTTACGATGTCGTCGTCATCGGCGCGGGCCCCGGGGGCTACGTCTGCGCCATTCGCGCCGCCCAGTTGGGCCTCAAGGTCGCGGTCGTCGAGAAGCGCAAGACCTTCGGCGGCACGTGCCTCAACATCGGCTGCATCCCCTCGAAGGCGCTCCTGCACGCGTCCGAAATGTTCGAGGAGGCGGCGCATGGGATGGCGCCCCTCGGCGTCGTCGTCGGGGCGCCGAGCCTCGATCACGCAGCGCTGATGAAGCACAAGGACGACACCGTCGCGGCCAACGTCAACGGCGTCGCCTTCCTCTTCAAGAAGAACAAGATCGAGCCCTTCATCGGCGAGGGAACGATCCGGGCGCCCGGCAAGGTCGCGGTCAAGGCCGAGGACGGCAAGGAGACCGTCCTCGAAACCAAAGCGATCGTCATCGCCACCGGGTCCGACGTCGCGCAACTGCCGGGCGTGACGATCGACGAAAAAACCGTCGTCTCCTCGACCGGGGCGCTCAGCCTGACCAAGGTCCCGAAGAAGCTGATCGTGGTCGGCGCCGGCGTGATCGGGCTCGAACTCGGCTCGGTGTGGCGCAGGCTCGGGGCCGAGGTGACGGTGGTCGAATTCCTCGATCGCATCCTGCCCGGCATGGACGGCGAGGTCGCCAGACAGTTCCAGCGGATGCTCGAGAAGCAGGGTTTTGGCTTCCGCCTCGCCCACAAGGTGACGAAGGTCGAGAAGGCGGGCGCCGGCGTCAAGGCGACGATCGAGCCCGCGGCCGGCGGCAAGGCCGAGACGCTCGAGGCCGACGTCGTGCTGGTGGCGATCGGCCGGCGGCCCTTCACGCAGAACCTCGGGCTCGAGGCGCTGGGGGTGAAACTCGACCGCGGCATGGTCGCGGTCGATTCGCATTTTCTCTCCAGCGTCCCGGGCGTCTACGCCATCGGCGACGCGATCCGCGGGCCGATGCTGGCGCACAAGGCCGAGGACGAGGGCGTGGCGCTCGCGGAACTGTTGGCGGGCCAGGCCGGCCACGTGAACTACGACGTCATTCCCGGCGTCGTCTACACGAGCCCGGAGATCGCCTCGGTCGGCAAGACGGAAGAGGAACTGAAGGCCGAAGGCGTCGCCTACAAGGTCGGCAAGTTCCCCTTCACCGCCAACGGCCGGGCGCGGGCCATGCGCCACACCGAGGGCTTCGTGAAGATCCTTGCCGACGCGGCGACCGACCGGGTGCTCGGCGTCCATATCGTCGGCTTCGGCGCGGGCGAGATGATCCACGAGGCCTGCGTCCTCATGGAGTTCGGCGGCTCGGCCGAGGACCTGGCGCGAACCTGCCACGCCCACCCGACCATGTCGGAGGCCGTCAAGGAAGCCGCCATGGCCGTCGACAAGCGGGCGATCCACGTCTGAGCGGGTCGCATTCCGGCAATTTCCGTGTATATACAGGGATTGACGCGCCGGCGCCGACGCCTATCTTCAGAGGCGCCGATTGCGAGTTTCCCTCATGGCCATCACCCGCGCCTTCAAGTCCGGCAACAGTCAGGCCGTCCGTATCCCGGCCGAGCTGGCGTACCAGGACACAGGCGTCGATCTGACCATCGACCGCTACGGCGACGTGATCGTCATCGCCCCGGCGCGCCGGAGCCTGAGGGAGATGGCCGCCGCCCTGTGCGCGATGCCCAAGCCGTCCGAAATCGAACATTACGAACCCACCGAGTTTCCGGAGCGTGAGTGGGATCGGGAGTAAAGTTTCTCATCGACACAAACATCGCGATCCATGCCCGCGACGGACATCAAGGGGTGGTTGAAAGAGGCGGCCATGGCGGTCGACAAGCGAGCCATCCACGTCTGAGCGCGCCCGATCCCGCCGGACCTTCGGGCCGGCGTTTGGAGGAGCCACAGAGACACAAGCCCGCGTGGCTGAGCGAAGCGGAAATTCTGTTTAATAGAATCTTGATAGAAATTTCTTGCCAAAAACAGGCGGGCAGGATACTGTCCATCAATGGCGGTGAACTGCCAAGGAGGGGTGGATCCAAACACCCGCCCTCGTCCTGAGGAGCCTGCGATCCCCGGACTGTGATCCGGGGAGGCGTCTCGAAGGACGTGAGTCCGGAAACCGTCCTTCGAGACGCGTCGGCGCCGCTCCTTGAGGCACGAGGTGGTCGGAGGGGTGCTTGGGAGTTGCCCCGGGGTTGCGATTGGCGCCGCAAGGCATTGAAAAGGCTCGAATCGGGGTTGCAGTTCCCACCAAGAATCCGCCGGCGACCGGAGGCGGCGGGTGTGTCTGGATCGCCACGTCGCTTCGCTCCTCGCGAAGACGGAGCCCCCACCTTAAGAGTTACGAACGGAACAAAATGGCGCCGGAAGGGCTTGAAAAGATTGGTTTCGTGAGCCGAATTGGCGCCTGGGGCAAGCGCGCCGGCCTCGCCATCGTCCTCATCCTCGCGGCCTCTTTTGGAGCGACAGTTCCGGCTTTGGCCGATCCCGACGCCCTCTGGCGCATCGTCCATGACGGATGCGTCCCGCACTTCGAGGCGGACCAGGGACCGAAACCCTGCGAGGCGATCGACTGGAACGGCGGCGCCTCGGAGGGGGTGGCGATCCTCAAGGATCTGCGGGGCGTCGCGCAGATGCTCGCCATCCCGACCCGCCGGATCAGCGGGATCGAAGACCCGCAGATGCTTCAGCCCGACGCGCCGCCGGTGTTCGCCGACGCCTGGAAGGCCAAGGCGCTCGTCGAGGCGCGGCTCGGCGGCAAGGCGCTCCCGCGCGAGGCGGTCGCGCTCGCCATCAACTCGAAATGGGCCCGCAGCCAGCAGCAGCTCCACGTCCACGTCGACTGCGTGGCGAAGCCGGTCGCCGCCGCGCTCGCCGACTATGTCGGGGTGCTCGACGCGGAATGGCGGCCGATGAAGGTTGCGCTCGCCGACCGGACCTATCTCGCCCGAAAGCTCGTTTCCGCCGATCTTGCCGATGCCGCGCCGCTGAAACTTCTGGCCGAGGGCGTCGCGGAGGCGAGGTCGGACATGGCCGTCTGGTCGCTCGCCGCGGTCGGGGCGAGCTTCGACGGCCGCCCCGGCTTCGTCCTCATCGCCGACCGCTTCTCGCCCGAAGGCGGCGGCCACGCCGAGGACGTGCAGGATCACAATTGTGCGATCGCCGACCCGGCGCGGTGATCCGTGGCGGCCCGAAGTCGCGCCGCTTCATCCCGCTGACTTAACCGTGTTCACTTAAATAGCGCCAACTCACGCCGAGGATCGCGAACGCCTCAATTGCGCCACCGCCCAATCTGCGCCATGAATTCATCTCTGCCGCCTGGGAGGCGCGATCGATTGCGACTGGCGTTTCGGCCCGCCGACTTTTCGGCTCAGGGTCCGTTGACGCAGCGATACTGGCAACGCCACACTGACAAGGGGGTTCAGTCATGCGCGTGATCTTGAGGATTCTCCTGGCGCTCGGCGCGCTCGTCCTCATCCAGGGTCGCGCGCTCGCCACCGTGTCGGTCGACGTCGACCTCTCCTCGCAGACGATGCGGGTCCATTCCTCGAACGGCGAAAACTACGTCTGGCCGATCTCGTCGGGACGCGAGGGCCACTTGACGCCCCGCGGCGTGTTTCACCCGCAGCGGCTCTATGTGATGGTGCATTCGGCCAAGTACGGCAACGCGCCGATGCCGCATTCGATCTTCTTCCACGGCCAGTACGCGATCCACGGCACGACCGCGGTCGGCAATCTCGGCAGCCCGGCGTCGCACGGCTGCATCCGCCTGTCGCCGGCGAACGCGGCGATGCTCTTCGCCATGGTGCAGGCCGAGGGCGCCCAGATCCGCATCACCGGCTCGATTCCGGGCGGGGGCGAGGTCGCCCACGCCCGGCATCGCCACGATTCGGCGCTGGCCTTCGCGCCGGTTCACCGGACCCGGTCCCTGAACGAATGGGCGAAGAATCCGCTCCTGAGATAGCGCCCTCCGCCCCCTTGCCGCGGCTCCATGTTCAGGGTCGCGTTTTCCGCGCGTTTGAGCTATCAGGCCTCGGGCCATCTGGTTCGAGGAGTCTCTCTTGGTGCGCAGACGTGACTTTCTTGCCGGCGCGGCCGGCGTTCTCGGCGCGGCGCTCGCGCCTCGGGCGACGCTCGCCAGCGTGCCGACGCCCTACTCGCCCGACCTCAATCCGCCGATGGACAGCCGCGAGAAGTTCATCGCCTGGGGCGTCGCGCAACGGGGCGAGGATCCCGAAATATCTCGGCGAGCGCTTCGACCGGTTTCAGGCCATGGTCCGCAACGAGGACCTGCTCAACGACCGCCACAAGCGGGCTTTCCTGCTGACGCCGCGGGAAAAATTCGTGCTCCAGCAGAATCTCGGCCGCGCCTACGACCACGCCTTTCTCGACATCGGCTATGGCGTGACCATCTCCGGCCCGCACATCGTCGGCCGGATGACCTCGAACATCGATCCCAAGGAGGGGGAGAAGGTGCTCGAAGTCGGCACCGGGTCGGGCTACCAGTCGGCCTACCTGTCGCATCTGACCGACAAGGTCTGGACGATCGAGATCATCAAGCCGCTCGCCGACCGCACGCGGGGCGTCTATGACGGGCTCATCAAGGACGGCTACAACGAGTTCGGCGCCATTAGCTCCAAGGCGGCCGACGGCTATTACGGATGGGATGAGAACGGCCCGTTCGACAAGATCATCGTCACCTGCGGCATCGACCACGTTCCTCCGCCGCTGCTACAGCAGTTGAAGCCCAACGGGATCATGGTCATTCCGGTCGGGCCGCCCGGCGCCCAGCGGGTGCTCAAGGTGGTCAAGAGCGAGGGGACCGACGGCCAGATGACGGTTGCGCGCTCCGACATCTACGGCGGCCGGATCGTGCCCTTCGTCCCCTTCACCAAGCTCGAGGGCGACCAGATCGTCGGCACCCACAACAATTGACGGACATGGCGTCCGTCTCACGCTCCCCACGGCGCTCCCTCGAGCGCCGTTCGTCTTTCTGACCGCCGCCCGGCGAGGACTTCATGAACGACGCGAGCCCGATCCCTCTGGAGGCGAAGCCGGTCGAGCGCCCGTCCGACGACGCCGTCCTGACCCCGCGCGAACGCCTGGGGCTCTATGTCGCCGTCGGCCTCGGGGCGGGCGCGGTGATCGCGCTGCAGATCGACATCATGCGCGTCTTCTCGGTCGGCAGCTGGGCGCATTTCGGCTCGCTGGTCGTGAGCCTCGCCATGCTCGGCTTCGGCCTGACGAGCGCGGTGATGACGGTCGCGAAAGACTGGTTCGCCCGCAACTGGCGGGTCGCCGCGACCGTCGCGCTCGGTCTCTTCGGCCCGCTTGCGGTTGGCGCAAACCTCTATGTCCAGAGGCTCGGGTTCAACGCCATCTTCCTCGTCTCGGATCCGACCCAGAAGTGGAAGCTGCTGCAGATGTTTCTGGCCGAGCTCACGCCCTTCCTGGCGGGCGCCGTATTTCTCGGCTGCGTGTTCCTCAAGAGCAACCGGACGTTCGGCCGCGTCTATTTCGCCGACCTCGCCGGATCGGGCCTGTGCGGCCTGGTCTTCCTGCTTGCGATGTATGTCTTCGTCCCCGCCAACCTGATCGCCGCGCCGCTCGCGCTGTGGCTGGTCGCCTGCGCCGCCTGGGCGCTTGGGCCCGGCGGCCTCGCAGCGCTCGCCCCTTATGCGCTCGCCGGCGCGCTGGCGTTCGGCGGTCACTTCGTGCTTGCGCCGGCCTTTGGCCTGAAGACGCTCGCGGTCAACGACTACAAGGGCGTGTCCTACGCCCGCAAGTTCCCGGACGCCAAGAAGGTCTACGAAAGCGCCTCGCCCTTCGGCTTCCTCGAGGTCTATTCGAGCTCCTACCTGCACTTCGCGCCGGGACTTTCCGACAACGCCGGCTTCAATCTGCCGAGCATGCCGGCCAACGCCTACCTCGGCATGTACATCGACAGCGACGGCCCGATCGGGATCATGCGTGATCTCACGGACAAGGAGACCGCCTACTTCCACTATCTGCCGATGGTCTATCCCTACGTCATCAAGGCCGCGCCCAAGACCTTCATCACCCAGTTCGGCGGCGGCATCTCGACCGAGGTCGCGCTGCATTCGGGGGCGAAGGACGTCACCGTCGCCGAGGGCAATCACGCCGTGCTCGAGGCGTTCCGGAGCACGGTGCTCAAGGACTTCACCGGCGACATCCTGTCGAAGGTCAGGGTGATCCCCTACGAGGGACGCCACTTCCTCGCCAACACGGACGAGAAGTTCGACGTCATCGATCTCAGCCTCGCCGACTCGGTCGGCCTCTCCAATCCGGGCGGCTTCGCGATCGTGGAGAAGTTCCCCTATACTCGGGAGGCGATGGAGACCTACATGCGCGCCCTTGCGCCGGGGGGCGTGCTGTCGGTGACCTTGTGGAACAAGGAAGAGCCGCCGAAGTCGGTGCTCAAGCTCTACGCGACGATGGCCGCTGCGGCGCGCGAGGTCGATCCGAAGGGGCTCGCCAACTCGTTCTTCGTCGTCTCCTCCTACCTGTCGACCGCTACGGTTCTCTACAAGAACGGCGGCTTCACGCCCGAGGAGATCGACAAGCTGCGGGCGCATACGCACTCGATGTCGTTCGACGAAATCTACTCGCCCGGCTTCCCCTTCGACGCCTCGCAGACCGATGCGACGCTCGACGGCTACGTCCAGCAGATTTTCGCGGGCGCGGCTGGCGGACCGCCGGCCCCCGGCGACAATGGAGCGCCGCCGGCCGCGGGCGACGCCGCCGCACCGCCGGCCGACGCCGGTTCCGATGAGGGCGCGCCTTCGGGCAAGGCCGATGACGGGGTCCTGCCGGCGACCGTCATGGGGCGGCTTGCATGGCATGCGCTCATCTTCGGCGGCTGGCCCGAGGTCGCCTCACGCTACGTCTTCAACACCCGCGCGCTGACCAACGATGCGCCCTATTTCGCAGCCTACGTGAAGACCGGCGACCTTCCCCGGGTCACCGACCGGCTCGAACTCCTGCAGGACGAATGGGGCTACCTGCTGATCTGGGCGACGCTCGGGGTCGCGTGCCTGACGGCCGCGGTGCTGCTCCTCATCCCACTTCTATGGGGCTGGCGAGCGATCTTCTCGCGCTCGCGCGGCAAGGCGCTTTCGGTGCTTTACTTCGCCTGCCTCGGCGCAGGCTACATCATGGTCGAGGTCGGGCTGATCGCCCACTTCGTCATGGCGCTCGGCAACCCGACGATTTCGGCATCCGTCCTGATCACCGGCATGCTGGTCTTCTCCGGCCTCGGCGCGCTCATGTCCGAGCGCATCCTGCCGCGCATGCGCACGGTGATGCCGGCCGTCTTTCTGACGATCGGCGGCCTGCTCCTCGCCTACGCGCTTTTCATCAACCTCGCGCTCGAGGCGATCGCGGCGTTGCCCTACCCCGAGCGCCTCGTGCTCTGCTTCGGACTGATCGCGCCGCCGGCCTTCCTGATGGGCTTTCCGATGCCGACCGCCATGACGACGCTCGGCCGCCTCGGCAAGGAGCACCTGTTCATCTGGGCCTGGGGAGTGAACGGCTGCTTCTCGGTCATCGGCGCAGCGGCCGCTCCGGTCATCGCGACGAACTTCGGCCTCGGCGCGGTCATCGAAATCGCAGGCTTTGCCTATCTGCTGGCGCTGCCCGCGTTTTTTGGCGTCATAGCTGTGGATAAGTCCTGATGAGGGAGCCCCGCAAACGTCACGCGCGCGTCGCCCGAGCGCCACATTGAAGCTTTTGCGACAAGCGCGCGACGGTCGCAACCCACCAGGCGAACATAAAATTGTTCACACGAACAACAACTTAAAGGTCAAGATGGACTGCGGGAGGCGGAGCGGCGCACAGCGGACGGCCATGCGACGCCGGGCCGGCGGAAGCCGCCCGCGATTCGAGCGCGGAAGGTCGCGCCGGGCGGCCTTGATCTTGGGCCTCGAATCAACCATTTGTGATAATACCGATTGTATGAGTGTTATTATTGCATTAAGACGTGTGTCTTCGCGGCGGCGCCGGCGCGCAAACGTGGTTGCCTCGCCGTTCCGCCCGTGCCATAGTCTTGAGCGGGACAAGAAAAAAGTGGGCAAGGACAGTGTTCTTGGGGCGTTGCGAAGTAAGGCGAGAATAAAAACACAGAATAGATCTCCAGTCCTGTGAGTGAAGTTGGGGGTGTCGACTTACAGGTTTGCAGACGCATTCTGCGCCGACAATTGCCGTTTCGACTCCCGTTAGCGTAATATTTTCACGCCGATCCGCAGTGCGGGCTGCGGGGGAGAAGTCATGTCAAACCAAAGCACCGTCGCATACGCCGGGGACATTTTTTCGACGGAGGCGCATCGACTCCTTTCCGTCGACAGCGCATCTGTCTTGATCGACGTCCGGACGAAGGCCGAATGGGCTTACGTCGGCGTCCCCGATCTCAACTCGATCGGCAAGACGGCGGTTTTTCTTGAATGGCAGAGCTTCCCGGCGATGCAGGTCGACCCGGGATTCGTCCAACGCCTCACGGCGACGCTGGAGACGGCGGGCGTGAAACGAGGGGCGACGCTCCTCTTCCTCTGCCGGTCGGGCGCCCGTTCGAGACAGGCCGCCATCGCCATGACGGCTTCGGGCTGGGCCCCCTGTTTCAACATTGCCGATGGATTCGAGGGGACGCTGGACCCGTGGAGCCACCGCAACCTGGTCAGCGGCTGGAGAGCGGGGAATCTTCCCTGGTCCCAGACCTGACGGGTCGCCGTCGCCGTCGCCGTCCGCATCCTGATTTCCATTCCCATTCCGAGTTCCTGACCATGGGCCTCCGCAACGAAACCGTCGCCGTGTCCATCGAGCCGGTCGTTATTCCCGGCGCCTCCGGCATGCCCAACCTGCCCCAGTCGTGGCGGCGCTGCTGCGAGCGCCTCCGGGCCGAGCTCGGCGAGGATGTCTTCAACAGCTGGTTCGGGCGGATCGAACTCGAGGCGATCGCGAGCGGCCAGGCGCGCCTGTCGGTGCCGACCCGGTTCCTCAAGAGCTGGATCGACTCCCACTATCTCGGCCATATCAACGCAGCCCTCGCGGGCGAGTTCGGCGTGATCGCCCGCATTCTCGTCGTGGTCCGCTCCTCGGTCCTGGCGGAGCCGCTGAAAACCGATTCTGCGCCCTGCGCTCTGCCCAAGGCGGCGGCACGCCCCGCGCAGGCGTTTCCGGACGCGCAGGGGCGCACGGGCGCCGTTCTCCGCCGAGGCGCCCAACCGGCCCCGGGCGCGCCGACCGACCTGCTCGTCGGTTCTCCGCTCGACCGGCGGCTGACCTTCGCGACCTTTCAGGTCGGGCGGTCGAACCAGATGGCCTTCACCGCGGCCCAGCGCGTCGCCGAGATTACCGGCGCGCGCGCCTCGTCGTTCTGCCCCCTCTTCATTCATTCGGCGGTCGGTCTCGGCAAGACGCATCTCCTCCAGGCGGTGGCGCAGACCGCGGCGGCTCAAGGGCGATCGGCAATCTATCTGACGGCGGAAAGGTTCATGTACGGCTTCGTCGCGGCGCTGCAGGCGCAGACGTCGATCGCCTTCAAGGAACGGCTCCGGGCGATCGATCTCCTGATCTTCGACGACGCGCAATTCCTTCAGGGCAAGACGATCCAGGCCGAGTTCGGCCACACGTTGAACGCGCTTCTCGACGCCGGGCGCGAGGTGATCGTCGCGGCCGACCGGCCGCCGAACGACCTCGAGGCGCTCGACGAGCGCGTGCGCTCGCGACTTAGCGTCGGCTTGTGCGTCGAGATCGGCGCGCTCGACGAGCCGCTGCGCGTGAAGGTGCTCGAGGCCCGGATCGCCGCGGTCCGCGCGATGCAGCCGACGTTTGACGTGTCGCCCGCCGTGCTCGCTTTCGTCGCCCGTTCGATCCGCTCCAACGGGCGCGACCTCGAAGGCGCGGTGAACCGGCTCCTCGCCCACGCGACCCTGACCGGCGCGCCGCTGACGGTCGAGGCGGCCGAAGTGGCGATCCGCGATCTCATCCGCTCGCACGAGCCAAAACGGGTCAAGATCGAGGACATCCAGAAGCTGGTCGCGACCCATTACAGCGTGTCGCGCGCCGACATTCTCTCGTCCCGCCGCACCGCCGTCGTCGTCAAGCCGCGTCAGGTCGCGATGTTCCTCGCCAAGACGCTGACGATGCGTTCGCTGCCGGAGATCGGACGCCGCTTTGGCGGTCGCGACCACACGACGGTCCTGCACGCGGTGCGCAAGATCGAGGCGCTCTCGCAGACGGATACGGCGCTGCGCGACGAGATCGAGCTCCTGAAGCGCATGCTGCAGGATTAGTCCCGGGACCGCCATGCGCCTCGTCTACAAGATCGCGGCGGCCGACGAATGGCGCGCGGCCGAGCGCGCCGGCGTCTTCGAGGGCGCGGCCGTCGATCACGCCGACGGCTTTATCCATTTCTCGACCGCCGACCAGGCGAGGGAGACCGCGGCCAAATGGTTCGCGGGGCGCGACGGGCTCGTCCTCGTCGCCGTCGACGCCGCGGCGCTCGGACCGGCGCTGCGCTTCGAGCCCGCGCGCGGCGGCGCGCTCTTTCCGCATCTCTACGGGCCCCTGCCGACGAGCGCGGTCGTCTGGTCGCGCCCGCTGCGGCTCGGCGCCGACGGCAGTCACGATTTCGGAGACGCGCTCGCGGACGACGCACGTTGAGAGCGGCCGAGCTCTTCGCCCCGCTCGTCAGGTGTCTGCCGCCGGAAACCGCACATCGCGCAGCGATCCTCGGCCTCAAGCTCGCCCCGCCGTCGCCGGCGCCGGCGCCCGACCCGCGCCTTGCGGTCGCCGCGCTCGGTCTCGCCTTTCCCAACCCGCTCGGCCTCGCCGCCGGCTTCGACAAGAACGCCGAGGTTCCGGGCGCAATGCTGAGCCTCGGATTCGGCTTCGTCGAGGTTGGCACGCTGACGCCGCGGCCGCAGCCGGGCAACCCGCGCCCGCGGCTTTTCCGGCTCGCCGAGGACGCCGCCGTCATCAACCGCTTCGGCTTCAACAACGAGGGCTATGCGGCCGCCCGCCGCAGGCTCGAACGGCGCCCCGCGGGGCTGATCGGCGTCAACGTCGGCGCCAACAAGGACGCGGCCGACCGGATCGCCGACTATGCGGCCGGCGTCCGAACGTTCGCGGCGGTCGCGGACTATCTCGCGATCAACGTGTCTTCGCCCAACACGCCTGGATTGCGCGACCTGCAGCGGAAGGATGCCCTCGACGCGCTCGTCGCCCGCGCCGTCGAAGCGCGTGACGAGAGCGCGCCGCGCCGGCCCTTGCTCGTCAAGATCGCGCCCGATCTCGACGATCGCGATCTCGACGACATCGTCGGCGTCGCGTTCCACCGCGGCGTCGACGGGCTCATCATCTCGAACACCACGATCGCCCGCGCAGCCACGCTCGTTTCGCGCCATCGCGGCGAAACGGGCGGGCTCTCCGGCCGGCCGCTCTTCGCCGCCTCGACTTGCCTTCTCGCCCGCGCGCGCCTTGCGGTCGGCGAAGGCTTTCCCTTGATCGGCTGCGGCGGCGTCGAGGATGCGGAGACCGCGCTCATGAAGATCGAGGCGGGCGCCGATCTCGTCCAGCTCTATACGGGGCTGGCGCTGAAAGGGGTCGGCGTCGTGGCCGAAATCCTCGACGGACTGGCGCGCGTCGTCGACGAGCGCGGCGTCGCAAGCCTCGCCGCGCTGACCGGCGCCCGTGCGCGGGAGTGGGCCCAATCGTGAAGAGGCGGGGCGTGTCCGGGTTCAGACAGATGTGGGACGGGGCGATTGAGAAAAGGAAAGGGGTCTCCGAAGCTGAGAGTTGCGAATCAAACAACCTCAGGAGACCCCCATGCGGGTTTTTGGCCTGCCCGGTCAGATTATCAGGAACGGTGGGGCGGCGTCGCGTCTTCTCGCCGCGAAGACCCCAGATATCGAAGCGGCGAGAAGGCGCGACGCCGTAGCGCGATGGCGCCAAGCGATGGCGGACGGTCTGACCGCCGAGCGTGCGGCGCGGGCCGCCGGCTTCCCGCGCTCGAGCCTTTACCGCTGGGAGAAGGACGCCGCGCCGAAAAGCCGTCGTCCCCTCCGGGTCCGAGGCAAGACCTGGACGCCGGCGCTGAAGCAAGCCGTTGAGCGGCTGCGCCAGGACTTTCCGATGTGGGGGCGGGCCAAGCTCGGGCCGCTCGCGCGCGCCGAAGGCTTTGTGGTCAGCGACGCGACGGTCGGGCGGGATCGTCGCCAGCCTCGTGGCGCGTGGCGTCGTCGGCGCCGTGCCCGCTTTGCGCCGTCGACCCTACGCCCGCCGCTGGACGGCCAAGCGCCGCTTCGCAAAGCGCCTGCCGCGCGATCTCGCGGTCCGCGAGCCAGGCGCCCTCGTCCAACTCGACACCGTCTTCATCAATCTCACCCCGACCAAGGCGATCAAGCACTTCACCGCCTACGATCCGATCGCCAAATGGACGGTCGGAAAGGCCTTCAACCGCGCCACCGCCAAGGCAGCAGCAAGCTTCCTCGACAAGGTCATCGCCGACATGCCCTTCCCGGTGAAGGCCATCCAGGTCGACGGCGGAAGCGAGTTCATGGCCGAGTTCGAGGCCGCCTGTCAGGCCAAGGGCGTCGCCCTCTACGTCCTGCCCCCGCGCAGACCGCAAATGAACGGCGCCGTCGAACGCTGCAACGGAGCATGGCGATACGAGTTCTACGAAACCTACCAGTTCCCCGCAGGCGTCAATGACCTCAACCCCATCCTCGACAGCTACCAGCACCTCTACAACCACCACAGACCCCACGGCGCGCTTGCCGGAATGACCCCAGCCAAGTATCTCGAAAGCCGCTCAGCCACGCCGACCCAGCCGTCCCATATGTGCTGATCCCGGACAGGGCGTTGCCGTCCGTGCTTCGTATGGCTTAAGTCTTGCGCTCCGCCTCGGGCCATGAAGGTCCCCGGCGAAACGAGGAGACGCGCCCCGTGCCCATGAACCTTCAGGTCCTGCTCGACCATCGCCCGACGGACAAGGTCTCGCCCGCGAACTTCCGCGTCGTCGAGGCGCCGGTCTCCGCGCCGGGGCCTGGGGAGGTGCTGGTGCGGCACACCTTCGTGTCGCTCGATCCCTACATGCGCGGCCGGCTCAGCGAGGCGAAGTCCTACGCGAAGCCCCAGGAGGTCGGCGTGGTCATGCAGGGCGGCGCGGTCGGGGTTGTCGAAGCGTCCAACAATCCGAAGTTCAAACCCGGCGACGCGGTGGTCGGCATGGGCGGCTGGCAGCGGTACTTCCTGAGCGACGGAAAGGGCCTCAACGTCGTCGACGCCAAGGCGATCCCGATTCAGGCCTATCTCGGTCCGGTCGGGATGCCGGGCGTCACCGCCTGGTACGGCCTCAACCGGATCATCGCGCCGAAGGCCGGCGAGACGGTGCTCGTCTCGGCCGCGACCGGCGCCGTCGGCTCGGTCGTCGGACAGCTCGCCCGCGCCGCGGGCGCGCGCGCGGTCGGGATCGCCGGGGGGGCGGAGAAGTGCGCCTACGCCGTGCAGGAGCTCGGCTACACAGCCTGCGTCGACCACCGGTCCAAGAGCTTCGCCGACGACCTCAAGGCCGCCGTCCCGGGCGGCGTCGACGGCCTGTTCGAGAATGTCGGCGGGGAGCCCTTCCAGCAGGCGCTGCGGCGCCTCAACGACTTCGCCCGCGCCGCGATCTGCGGTCTGATCGCCTCGTATGAGGGCGCGCCGACCGCGCTCCCCGACATGCGGATCTTCCTCGTCCGGCGCATCAAGGTCGAGGGCTTCATCGTCTCCGACCACATGAACCTGTGGCCGCAGGCGATCGCCGACCTCGCCGGGCATGTCGCCGCCGGACGCCTCAAGTACCGAGAGACGATCCGCGATGGCCTAGAGAGCGCGCCCGAGGCGCTCGTCGACCTCCTGCACGGGCGGAACTTCGGCAAGATGCTGGTTAGAGTGGATTGAGCTGCACTCAATACCTCCAGTCGTTTTGAGTTGCACTGAAATGGCGGGCGGGTCTAGTCTCGAAAAATGAAACTCGCCGACTGGCTCAGGCGAAACGGCGTCTCCCGCGCCGAATTCGCCCGGCGCATCGGCGTCTCGCCCGGCGCCGTCACCCTCATCTGCCGCGACGACGGCGGCTGGCTGTCGCGCGAGACGGCCGAGCGCATCGTCGCCGAAACCAGAGGCGCGGTGACCCCCAACGATTTCCTCGGCGAGCCGCCGCGAAAGGAACCCGATATGCCCCACCCCGTCACCGAGGCGCTCGAGGCCTTCGGGCGCGGCGAGATCGTCATCGTCACCGACGACGACGATCGGGAGAACGAAGGCGACATGATCGTCGCCGCCTCGCTCTGCACGACCGAGAAGATGGCCTTCATCATCCGCAACGGCTGCGGCATCGTCTGCGCGCCCTTGACCGGGGACACGGCGCGGCGCCTGCACCTGCCGCCGATGGTCGCCGCCAACGACGCGCCGCTCGGCACCGCCTTCACCGTCTCGGTCGACGTCAAGCACGGCCTGACGACCGGCATCTCGGCTGAGCAGCGCTGCAACACGGTCAGGGCGCTCGCCAACGGCAACATGGGCGCGAGCGACTTCGTCCGGCCCGGCCACGTCTTCCCGCTGATCGCGAAGGAAGGCGGCGTCCTCATGCGCTCAGGCCACACCGAGGCCGCGGTCGACCTCTGCCGCCTCGCCGGCCTGCCCCAGGTCGCGGTCATCTGCGAACTCGCCAACGACGACGGAACCGTCATGGTCGGGCCGCAGATCGCAGCCTTCGCCGACAAGCATGGGCTCAGACGCATCCCGGTCGCCGAGCTCATCGCCTATCGCCAGGGCCGGGAGAAGCTGGTCGAGCGGGTCGCGGCCTTCCCCGTCAGGACGCCGATCGGCGAGTTGCAGGGCTACGGCTACCGCACGCCCTTCGATCCGGTGCTGCATTTCGCCTTCGTCCACGGTTCCGTCGGCGACGGGCGCGCGATGCCGGCGAGACTTCATCGCTGCGACATCGTCAACGACGTCTTCGGCGAGGGGACGATCCCGAAGGTCCTGCAGCGTTTCCGGGAGGAGGGCCGCGGGGTCCTGGTCTATCTGCGCGACGGCTCGGCCGGCGTGCCGGCCAACCTCGCCGGCGCCGACCAGCCGGGATCGGACGGCGCCCGCGCCCAGCAATGGCGCGAGGTCGGCCTCGGCGCGCAGATCCTGCGCGACCTCGGCGTGACCTCGATCCGCCTCAGGACCAACAACCCGCGCACCTATGTCGGGCTTTCCGGCTTCGGCATAGAGATCGCCTCGGTCGAACCGATCGAAGGCTGAATATCGCCAGAGTTCAGATTTTCTTTGCGCCTGCATCAAGCTTTCTCCGATGGCCGCGAAAATGTCCTGAACGCCAGCGCGCGGCGGCCAGGGTTTTCCTTAAAGCCAGAATAACACGAAAACATATTACAGAAAATCAAAAATTACAGCGCGTTGAAATTGCGCTGCTTTCGGCTCTGGCCGGGCGGCCGGCGCGGCCGACCCGAGGGCCCACGGAAGGAGCCGATCGCCGTTCCGAGCCTCGCAACAGAGGGCTGGCGAGGGTGCGGGAACAGGGAAGGTTTTCGTCGGAACAGGGAGAGTTTTACGCCGAACAGGGGAGGTTTTTGCCCGAAGAGGGATAGTTTTTCTAATCCTTCGGAACGCCCGCCCGTGGTGCGCCAGCCGCCCTCGCCCAGCCCGCGCTCCCGTCCCCGATGGGCCGTTTCGCCGTGGCGCGGGCGTCGCCAAAAGGGCGCGCCGCAGTTCCGCTCGGCGCCTGGAGCCGCTATGGAAGGTGGCCGGGTCGGCGCAATCGCGCCCGGGGGCCTGATCCGGTTGACCCGAGGCGGCCCGCGAGGAACAAAGGGCGCAAAGCTTCGTTACGGCACGCTTCCATTCGCTTGTTCCGCCGCCTTCCCGTTCATGTCTTCAGTTCAGTCTCGCGGAGGTCACATGGTTCCGACACGCTTCCGATGGATCGTTTGCGTCATGATGCTGGCCGGCCCGACGCTTGCGCAAGCCGAATGCTTCAGCACGATCCGTGAAGTCAAAGCCAATAACGTAAGAACAAGATGGCAGGAGACGACCGAGAACGACGGCAAGCCGTTGATCATCTCCATTGCCGACGGCGCCAACGGGCTTGTCTATTCGGCCAGAAAGGCCGGGGCTGTCTGGCTGACCGGAAACGTGTCGGTGTGCCGTACGGGCGGATCGACCGAGATCACCCTGAAAAACACCAAGGCGACGAGCAATGTCCCGATGCTGGCGCGGCTCGCGTTGCCGTCGCGGCAGTCGGGCCACATTACCAACAACCAGATCAGGCTGAAGGGCGGCGGCTGGAGCGGAACCTTCGTCGGCCATTGAATGCGTCAGACCGAGGTCCGGCGCACGCGACTTTTTTGCGGCTTACGGCCGGCGAACGCTCCCAGAGGCTTGGGTCTGGCGCGCAGTTCGCCGCCGTCGTCCTGAAGACATGGCAGTTCGGGACGGCGGAGTTCGAATCCCGCCGCCCCTGATGCGAGGCGCGCGCGCCTTAAGACTGCTGTTTCGGGCGGGCGAAGTTTTCTTTCGCCGCCCGGTCGCCGGCCGCCCGCGCGTCGGCCTCGCACATGAAGGCCCCGCGCTTGGTGCCGCCGTAATAGCGCGTCCCCTGGTAGTGGTAGACCCGGGAGGACAGATTGACCCAGACGACCTTGTCGGCCGGACAGCGCGCCTGCGCCTGGGCCTGGGTCTGGAACTGGCCGGCCCCGGTCGGAGCGGCGGTCGTCGTCTGCGGGGCCGGCTGCCACCACGGGAAGAGCGAGCCGTTGCTCGGCGCGGGGGCCGAAGCCGGAGTCGGCGCAGGGGCCGGCGCCGGCGCGGGCGCTGGCGCGGCGCTCGCCGGCTGCGCCGCCTGCGTCTTGCACCTGGCGAGGAACTGCGGCCAGGTCGCCCCGCCCGTCGCGCCGGCCGCCTCGGCCTGCTTCCATTGCGCGGCGCAGGCCGCCATGACGCTTTGGGCTTGCGCGCCGCCGGTCAAGCAGACAGACGCGACGACGAGACATGCGATCGCCGCGGCGCGCGAAACGAAGGATGTCCGAAATGCCAGAGATGAGCGCATTGCTGATGATCCCCAAAAACTGACGCCCATTTCCGGGCGCCTGAAATTACGGGACTTTTGCCGAGCCGCCAATGGCTTTCGTGCAGGCCCCCCGTCCGGCGTCGTTTTCTGGTGAATGCGACGGTGGAAGGCGCCACCGCGACTCGGCCTTGCCGCCGCCCGCGACTTGGGCCACGTTCCCGTCGTCCTTGAAGCGGGAGGAGGGGGAGCGATGGCTTTCGGCCAGATCGAGGGGACCGAACTCGCAATTCTCGATCCGCGGTTCAAGAACCTGTTCGCCGGCTATATCCGGGTCGAGCGGCACTGGACGGGCGCGGTCTGGAGCGAGGGGCCGGCGTGGTTCGCCGCCGGCCGCTATCTCGTCTGGTCGGACATCCCCAACAACAGGATGCTGCGCTGGACGGAGGAATCGGGCGCGGTCTCGGTCTTCCGCGAACCCTCCAACAATTCGAACGGCAACACCGTCGACAACCGCGGACTGCTCGTCACCTGCGAGCATCTGACACGGCGCGTCACGCGCACCGAGGCCGACGGTTCGATCACGGTCCTCGCCGAACGCTTCGAGGGAAAGCGCCTCAACTCGCCCAACGACGTCGTGGTGAAATCGGACGATTCGGTCTGGTTCAGCGACCCTGCCTACGGCATCGAAAGCGACAACGAGGGCGACCGAGCGACGCCCGAGATCGACGGCTGCCATGTCTACCGGGTCGCGGCGGACGGCTCGGTGACGCGGGTGATCGACGACATGGTGCGGCCGAACGGCCTCGCCTTCTCGCCGGACGAGCGCTTTCTCTACGTCTCCGACACCGGCGCGAGCCACAAGGAGAACGGCCCGCGGCACATCCGCCGCTACGCCGTCGCGCCCGACGGCAAGACCGTCTCCCGCGGCGAGACGTTCGCGGAAAGCACCGCGGGGTCGTTCGACGGCTTCCGCGTCGACCGCGACGGTCGGATCTGGACCAGCACCGGCGAGGGCGTGCATTGCTACGAGCCGGATGGAACCCTGATCGGCAAGATCCTGATCCCCGAGATTGTCGCCAACGTCACCTTCGGCGGCGCCAAGCGCAATCGCCTTTTCATCTGCGGCACGACCTCGCTCTATTCGGTGCTGCTGATGACCAACGGGTGCAAGCTCGGGTAGCCGCGATTTTGGGCGCGCGGCGCGTCTCAAAGGCAGACGCCGGCGACCGCCGCCTTGAGGGAGGAGCGAGATGGGCACAATGATCGCATTCAGGCGCCCGGACGGCCGCGAGGCGCATGGCTATCTCGCCAATGCGGCCCGGGGCGATGCGCCAGGGCTGGTCGTCATTCAGGAATGGTGGGGCCTCTCGGAGCAGATCAAGGGCCTCGTCGACCGCTTCGCGCGCGCCGGCTTCGACGCGCTCGCGCCCGACCTCTACAAGGGCAAGGTCGTGCCCTATCACGACGCCGAGGCGGCGGGGCGCGAGATGGCGAGCCTCGACTTCGCCGACCTGGCAAGCGAGACCGTGCGCGGCGCGGCGCAATATCTCGGGCGCAACGGCGCCAGGGTCGGAATTACCGGTTTCTGCATGGGCGGCGCAGTCACCGTCATCGCTGCGGCGCGCGTCGCCGAACTCACGTCGGCGGTCACCTTCTACGGGCTGCCGCCGGCCGGCGCGGTCGCGCCTGCCGATGTGAAGATCCCCCTGCAGGGCCATTTCGCCAGTCGGGACGACTGGGTTTCTCCGGCCGTGGTCGACGGCTTCGAGGCTGGGCTCAGGTCCGCCCACAAGAATTTCGAATTCTTCCGCTATGACGCCGACCATGCCTTCGCCAACGAGGCGCGCCTCGCCGTGCACGACCGCGCGGCGGCCGAGCTCGCCTGGGGGCGGGCGGCCGAATTCCTGCACAGCCACCTGATCTGAGGGTGAACGCGGCCATGGACCTCTGTCTGAAAGACAGGATCGTACTCGTCACCGGCGGTTCGAAAGGGATCGGCTTCGCATGCGCCGAGGCGTTTCTGGCCGAAGGCGCGCGGGTCGCGATTTGCTCTCGGTCTCAAGGCAACATCGACAAGGCCCTGGGCCGCCTCGACGGCGCCATCGGCGTCGCCGCCGACTGCGCCGACGCCAGCGCCGCGGCTTCGATGATCGACACCGTCGAGGCGAAGCTCGGGCCGGTCGACGTGCTCGTCAATTCGGCGGGCGCCGCCGGGCGCACGCCGCCGGCGGATCTGACGCCGGCCGTCTGGCGGGCGGCCTTCGACGCGAAGTTCTTCTCCACCATCAACGTGATCGATCCGCTCGTGAAGCGCATGGCGGCGCGGGGCCGGGGGGTCGTCGTCAATGTGATCGGGGCGGGCGGCAAGGTCGCCTCGCCGACGCATCTGGCCGGCGGATCGGCCAACGCCGCGCTCATGCTGGCGACCGCCGGGCTCGGCGCGGCCTATGCCGCAAGCGGGGTCAGGGTGGTCGGCGTCAGCCCCGGCCTGACCGAAACCGACCGCGTCGCTCAGGGGCTTGCGGCGGACGCCCGGCTCGGGGGCTTCGACCTCGACGAGGCGCGGCGGCGGGCGGTCGCGAAGATGCCGCTCGGCCGGCTCGCGAGCCCGCAGGAAATCGCCGATGCGATCGTCTTTCTCGCGTCTGGCCGGGCGTCCTATGTGACGGGCGCGACTCTATCGATGGACGGGGCACAGCATCCGGGGGTGTTGTGAGCCGGGCCTGGCGGTTAGAGCAATATGCGTTTCGGTCGAATCGCATCTTGCTCTAGATTCTCCGACATCGCGGGATTTATCGCGAAAAACCGGTTCCCACTCTTTCGCATCCCGCTCTAGGACGCCGACTTCCGCCGTCCGCCGAACTGCGACATGCGCCTGATCTGGGCGGCGCCGGCGTGTTTCGGCAATTTCTCGGCGATCCCATAGGTGCGTTCGCGGCGGTCGATCTCGGCCATCACCTCGCCCGGGGTGACGCCGCATTCCGCCCAGATGACGGCGAGGTGGTAGAGCATGTCGGCGCTTTCGAGCACGACCGATTCGCGGTTCATCTGAACGGCGTCGAGGCCGACCTCGATCGCCTCCTCGGCGAGCTTCTTGGCCATTTTCTGCACGCCGTCGCGGAACAGCTTCGAGGTGCGCGACGCCGACGGACTGAGGTCACGCGCCTCGAGCACCCCGGAAAACAATCTGTCCAGCGCGTCGGCCATGGCTCGGAACACCCTTCCCCTGATTCGGGCCATAGTGACCAGAAAGGGTTGACGCACTGTGACAAACGCGCGCCTGTCCAAAATATTTTTGGAAAGTATTTGGAATTTCCTGTGAACAAGTCCCGCCGGCGCCGGCGCGGCTGCGGCCTTCAGGCGGCGAAGGCGGCGAAGAGCGCCCGACCGTCCGTGCCGCCGACGAGCGGGTCGATCAGGTTCTCGGGGTGCGGCATGAGGCCAAGCACGTTGAACTTGCCGTTGAACACGCCGGCAATGTTGCGTCCGGCCCCGTTGGGGTTGGCGGCGCGGCTGACGGCGCCGTTGCGGTCGCAATAGCGGAAGGCGACCTGGCCCTCGCCCTCGACGGCGTCGAGCGTCGCTGCGTCGGCTTCGAAATTGCCTTCGCCGTGGGCGATGGCGAAGGTCACGACCTGCCCCTCAGCGTAGTTGCGGGTGAAGGGGGTCTTCGCGTTCTCGACCCTCAGATGCTGCATCTTGCACAGGAAACGCATGCCGGCGTTGCGCATCAGCACGCCGGGCAGGAGGCCGGCCTCGCAGAGAATCTGAAAGCCGTTGCAGATGCCGAGCACGAGACCGCCGCGCTCGGCGTGGCCGACGACCGCCCGCATGATCGGCGAGCGGGCCGCAATCGCCCCGCAGCGCAGATAGTCGCCGTAGGAAAAGCCGCCCGGCAGGACGACGAGATCGGTTCCAGCCGGCAAGTCCGGGTCGGCGTGCCAGACAATGGCGGGCGCGTGGCCCGACACGTCCTTGAGCGCGCGGGCCGCGTCGGTCTCGCGGTTCGAGCCGGGAAAGAGGATGACGGCGGACTTCATCGCGCCGGTCTCACGCGATCTCGATGGCGTAATTCTCGACGATGGTGTTGGCGAGCAGCCGGTCGCAGGCTTCGGCGAGCGCGCTTTGCGCGCGGGCCGGGTCGTCGCCCTCGATCTCGATGTCGAACACCTTGCCCTGGCGAACCTCGCGGACGCCGTCGATCGCGAGCGACTTCAGCGCGCCCTCGATCGCCTTGCCCTGGGGATCGAGGACGCCCGCCTTCAGCGTGACGACGACGCGCGCTTTCAAGGGCGTTATCCCTTCGCTCTTTCAGGCCGCGTTCGAGGTCGGCGCCATGGTGAGGAGGGCGTAGATCGCCGCCGGGTCGCGCGTCGCGCGCAGGCCCGCCGCGGACGGGGCGTTGCGCAGGAGGCGCGCGATGGTCGCGAGCGCCTTCAAATGGTCGGCGCCGGCGGTTTCCGGCGCGATCAGCATGAAGATGAGATCGACCGGCAGCCCGTCCGGAGCCTCGAAGTCGATCGGCCGTTCGAGCCGCGCGAAGACGCCGAAGATCTGCTCGCATTTCGCCAGCTTGCCGTGCGGGATGGCGACGCCGTCGCCGACGCCCGTGGAGCCGAGTTGCTCGCGCTGCAGAAGCGCGTCGAAGATCTGCCGGGCCGGCAGGCCGGATACGGCCTCCGCGCGCTCGCTCATTTCCTGCAGCGCCTGCTTCTTGCCGTTCACGCGCAGCGTGGCGATCACGGCCTCCGGCTTGATGAGTTGGGATAGCGACATATCGGTCCTAGAGGTTCGGCGGTCGTCCTTGCCCCCGTCGATCGCCGTCAGCGTGGATCGAGCCAACCGATCGCTCCGTCTCTGCGCCGGTACACAATGTTCAGCCGCCCGCTCCCGGCGTGGGAAAAAAGGATCACGGGCGCGCCGGTGAGATCGAGTTCGGCGACCGCCGAGGCGACCGACATCGGCTTCAAAGCCTCGGTGCCCTCCGCGACGACGACGGGGTTGAACCCCTCGGCGGGTTCTTCCTCGTCGGTCGGCGTCTCGACCAGATAGTTGGTGACGGTGCCCGCGCTTTGCGTCTGGCCGATGGCGTCGCCCGTCCGGCCCTTGAGCCGCTTCTTGTAGCGCCTGAGCCTCGCCTCGATCTTGTCGGCGGCCTGCTCGAAGCACGGGTAGGGTTCGTGCGCCGCGCCCTCGGCGTGGAGGGCGACGCCGGAACTCAGGCTCAGCGTGCAGTCCGAGCGGAATCCGGAGCCCTCGCGGGTGATCACGACATGGCCGTTCACCGCGCCGGTGAAATAGCGCGAAACCATGGCGTCGATCTTGGTCAGGATGTGCTGGCGCAAGGATTCCCCGATGTCGAGGTTCTTCCCGGAGACTCTCACACTCATTGATTTGTCGGCCTTGTCATACGCCTGAGCCGACGGTCGTCGATCCGCGGCTTTACGCGAGCGCCGCGCGCTCCCTGGCTCGCCGCCCGCGCTCGTTGCGATCAGCGGGCTCTGGCGAATTTAGCGTTAGGAGCCTCGGGTCCCGGTGTCAATCGGCCGTCCGAACCGGCCTGTTCACGAGGCCATCTCCGCTCAAGCTTCGGCCGGCAGCGAGGCGCTCAGCGCGGGCGACGCCCTGAGCGGCGACAGCTTTAGTTTGCGCCGCTCGACCGACGACGGAATCCTGAGGCTGTCGCGGTACTTCGCCACCGTCCGGCGCGCCACCAGGATGTCGGCGCGGCGCAGCCGCTCGACGATCGCGTCGTCGGACAGGACGTCGTCGGCCTCCTCCTCGTCGATCATCTGTCGGATGCGCTGGCGGACGGCCTCCGCCGAATGGGCCTCCTTCGAGAAGGCCGACGGGATGGCGGCGGTAAAGAAATATTTCATCTCGAAGAGGCCGCGCGGCGTCTCGATGAACTTGTGGGCGGTGGCGCGCGAGACGGTCGATTCGTGCACGCCGATCGCCTCGCCGATCATCTTGAGGTTCAGGGGCCGAAGCGCCGAGACGCCGCTGACCAGAAAGGCGTCCTGACGGCGAACGATCTCGCTGGCGACGTTGAGGATGGTGCGCGCCCGCTGCTCGAGGCTCTTGGTCAGCCAGTTGGCGGACTGAAGCTGAGTGGAGATATATTGCCGGTCCTCATCCCGGGAAGCGCCGCGGCGCACGACCGCAGCGTAAACCTCGTTGACCAGGACCCGCGGCAGCGCCTGGCTGTTCAATTCGACCCGCCAGGTTCGATCCGGCCCGGCGACGACGCGGACGTCGGGGATGGCGGGGGGCCCGAGCGGGCCGCCGAAGGCGCGGCCCGGCTTCGGTTCGAGGCGCCGGATCTCGGCGATCATGTCCGCCAGATCCTCGTCGTCGACCGCGCAAACCTTGCGCAGATACGCGAAATCGCGGCGCGCGAGCGCCGGCAGGTTCGCCATCATCGCCTTCATCGCCGGATCGAGGCGGTCCCGCTCGATGAGTTGCAGCGTCAGGCACTCGGCGAGCGAGCGCGCGAAGACGCCCGTCGGCTCGAGCGCCTGCATCCTGAGGAGCATCGCCTCGACGGCCTCCCCGCTCGTCCCGAGACGCGCGGCGGTCTCCTCGATCGAGCCGACGAAATAGCCGGCCTCGTCGAGCCCGTCGATCAGCGCGGCGGCGATCATCCGCTCGCCCGGATCGGCGAGGACAAGACCGGCCTGCCGCTCCAGATGCTCGCGGAGCGTCACGGTCTCCGAGACATAGGCCTCGAGATCGGGCGTTTCGCCTGAGCCCGCCCCGGCGCCGCCGCCGCCGCCCGCCCACGGACCGGCCGCGAGACCCTCGCCGAATCCGGAAAGAGCCGGCGCCGCGGTCCGGTCGACGTCGAAGGCGTTTCCCACTTCGGTGCCGAGACCCGCCTCCAGGGCCGACGGGTCGGTCTCGAGCGACTCCGACGCCCAATCCCCAGGCGCCGCCGCAGCCTCCGCAGCCGCGGGCTCGACAGGCCCTTCGAGAGGATCGGCGGCCCGGCGCTCGACCTCCTCGGCCCGCTCGAGCAGCGGATTGCTCGTCAGCTCGTTTTCGATGAACGCCGAGAGCTCCACGTTGGGCATCTGCAGAAGCTTGATCGCCTGCAGCAATTGCGGCGTCAGAACCATTGTCTGACGCTGCCGCAACATCAACTTGGCCGAAAGCGCCATCACACCCCGCGCCTGACTGGAACGCTCGCCCGACGCCGCTTTTGCGCGGCGCGTTTCTTGCTTGTCAACGGTTATAGCACGCCGGCGCCCTTCGCCAGCTTAAACACGCCACGACAATCTACGACAATCGAAGGGCGCCGAGCGCCCTTGGGTCGGCTCGCGCGGAAATCATATAAAGACTTGCTTATATGTTTATTGCGCGATGCGCTGCCGATTGGTATGGACCCGCGCTCCAACGCCAAACCAGACGGGACCCATGACCTCAGCCGCCCCCGACCATGCCGTCGCCGATCTCGGCCTCGCCGCCTTCGGCCGCAAGGAAATCGCCATCGCGGAGACGGAGATGCCGGGTCTCATGGCGACCCGCGCCGAATATGCCGCGAGGGCGCCGCTGAAAGGCGCGCGCATCGCCGGATCGCTCCACATGACGATCCAGACCGCGGTGCTGATCGAGACCCTGAAGGCGCTTGGCGCCGACGTCCGCTGGGCCTCGTGCAACATCTATTCGACCCAGGACCACGCGGCCGCCGCCATCGCCGCGACCGGCACGCCGGTGTTCGCCATCAAAGGCGAGAGCCTCAAGGATTATTGGGACTATACCCACCGCATCTTCGAGTGGTCGGACGGCGGTCAACCCAACATGATCCTCGACGACGGCGGCGACGCGACGCTGCTCATCCACCTGGGCTTACGCGCCGAGAAGGGCGACACGGCCTTCCTCGACACAGCGGCCAACGAGGAGGAGGAGGTTCTCTATGCGGCGATCAAGGCGCGGCTGAAGAGCCATCCCGGCTTCTACGAGAAGAACGCCAGGTCGATCCGCGGCGTCACCGAGGAGACGACGACGGGCGTCCATCGCCTCTATGTGATGGCGCGGGAAGGCAAGCTCCTGTTCCCGGCCATCAACGTAAACGACAGCGTGACGAAATCGAAGTTCGACAATCTGTACGGCTGCCGCGAGTTGCTGGTCGACGGCATCCGCCGCGGCACCGACGTGATGATGGCCGGCAAGGTGGCGATGGTCGCGGGCTTCGGCGACGTCGGCAAGGGCTCGGCCGCCAGCTTACGCAACGCCGGCTGCCGGGTGATGGTGTCGGAGGTCGATCCGATCTGCGCGCTGCAGGCGGCGATGGAAGGCTACGAGGTCGTGACGATGGACGACGCCGCGCCGCGCGCCGACATCTTCGTCACCGCAACCGGCAACATCGACGTCATCACTCTCGACCACATGCGCAAGATGCGCGACCGCGCCATCGTCTGCAACATCGGCCACTTCGATTCCGAGATCCAGGTCGCGGCCCTGCGCAACTACAAATGGAGCAACGTCAAGCCGCAGGTCGACGAGATCGAGTTTCCCGACGGCAAGCGGATCCTCCTGCTTTCGGAAGGCCGCCTCGTGAACCTCGGCAACGCGATGGGCCACCCGTCGTTCGTGATGTCGGCGTCGTTCACCAACCAGACGCTCGCCCAGATCGAACTCTTCACCAAACCCGGCCAGTACGAGAAGCAGGTCTACACCCTGCCCAAGCACCTCGACGAGAAGGTCGCCGCCCTCCACCTCGCCAAGGTCGGCGCGAAGCTCACCGAGATGACGTCGGAGCAGGCGAAATATCTCGGCCTGCCGCAGCACGGGCCCTTCAAGCCGGACATGTACCGGTACTGAGGCCGTTTGGCGCCGGACAGGCACGAAACGTCGCCGCCAGCGCGAAGTCTTGATTTTCGCGACGATGTAGCTACATTGTAGCCTCCTAAAGGAGCGGGACATGCCGGCTGACGCCGTAGTCAGGGCGCGAATCGACGCCACGACAAAAGATCAGGCGACGGAAGCGCTGGCCGCCATGGGCCTGTCGGTTTCCGACGCAATTCGCTTGCTCCTTGTCCGGATTGCGGCGGACAAGGAATTCCCATTTCCCGTGAAGGCGCCGAACGCGCTCACGCGAAAGGCGATGGCGGAATTGGAAGAGGGCAAGGGAAAGCGCTTCCCCTCGTCCGACGAACTCTTCAAGGACCTGGGCGTCTGAAATGCTTGTCCCGGTTCGATCCGGGCAGTTTCCGCGCGATGTGCGACGCGCCGAGAAGCGCGGAAAGGATCTCCGCAAGTTGCGCGAAGCGTTGGAGTTGCTCATCGCGGGCAAGGAATTGCCTGCGATCTACAAGGACCATCCCCTCAAGGGGGATTGGAAGGGTTATCGCGACGCCCATCCGGAGCCGGACTGGCTGTTGATTTATCGGATCGTCGGCGACGAACTCCAACTCGCCCGCGCCGGATCTCACGCCGATCTGTTCGCTGAATAAGCGGGCGATCACGGCCTGGAGCAGCGTTCATCGGCTCCGAGCTCCGCCGTCTCGCCTCAGGCGAGTTGGAGCGCGATCGCGCCGCCGACGATGAGCGCGGTCGCGGCGGCGCGCGCGCCGCGGAACGGTTCGCCGAGGACGGCGACGCCGAGGATCGCGGCGAAGGCGACCGAGCATTCGCGGAGCGCCGCGACCGCGCCGATCGGCGCCTGCGTCATCGCCCAGACGACGATCGCATAGCCGCCGAAGGCGGCGAGGCCGGCAAAGGCGCTTGCCGCCGGAGCGCGGGCGAGGCCGGCGCCGATGCCCCGGCCCCGCACCGCAACCACGACCGGCAGGTAAAGCACCGCGGTCAGCGCGTCCGCCCAGGCGTTGTAGGCGAAGGCGTGCATGGCGTCGGGTCCTGCGAGCCGCGCGCCCTCGCCGTCGATCACCGAATAGGTCGCGATGACGACGGAATTGACGAGCGCGACGCCGACCGTCCGGCCGTCGATCCGCCCGTGCGAGACGCCCGAAACGCCCATGGCGGCGACGCCGGCCACGAGCGCCAGCACGCCGACAAGGGTGATTGGCGCTGGGATCTCGCGAAGGGTCGCTGCCGCGATCGCGGTCGCCACGAGCGGCGCGAGCCCCCTCATCAGTGGGTAAGCGACCGAGAGGTCGGCGTTGCGGTACAGCCGGCCGACCAGGAAGAAATAGACGACATGGGTGATCGCCGAGGCGATCACGAACGGAAGGGAGGCTGCGAAGGGCGCGGGCGTCATCAGGGCCATGAGCATAGCGAAGACGCCGGTCCACAGCGCGACGCGCGCCGAGCCCATGAACTTGTCGTCGGCGCTCTTCACCACCGAATTCCACAGCGCGTGCAGAAGCGCCGCGAAGATCACCGCCGCCCAAACGAAGGTCGTCACGGGCGCGACCGTCCCACGATCGCGGGCTCAGGGGCAAGCCTCAGGGGCGGACGACCGACGTCGGCTACTCCGCGGCTTCCTTCTTCAGCCGCGCTCTCAGGCCGTTGGCCCATTGGCGGCCGGGCTCGCCGCCCCACAGAAGCCAGGCGATATAGCCGGCGGAGGGGTTTGCTTCGTCGCCCCAATCGTGACTCTTCGACGCCTTGTCCACTTCGTGGCGGGCGAAATAGGCGCTGATCGTGACGATGTCGCGCGCCGTCACGGGCCGGCGCTCGGAGAGTTGCCGCGCGCGCCTGACGCCGACGGACGTTCCGCCCCGGCCGAACTTTTCGCGCAGTTCGAGTCCCTTTCGCGCCGCCGAGGCGACGGCGTCAGGCGGAACGAGGCCAGTGTTCATCTGACCTTCCTCAGGGCGGCGGGCCTGTGCGCGGCGACCTTGCCGGACTCGTCCGACCGCACGAGGAATTCGGGGTTGTCGCCGGACGCCGCGACCTTGTGGCTCTTGATGCTTCCCGGGGACGTCAGCTTTCGTTCGACGCGGCCGACGCTCTCGCCGCCGCTGGAGCGCCAGGCGACCTTGTCGCCTGTCTTCATGGACTTCTTCATGGCCGTCCTCCGATGACCTGTCCCCCCAATCCGCCGGGCAGGCCGAAGGTTCCGGAGTCTCCTCATCGCTGCGGGCGAGAAGAGCCCGGGCTTCGGTTTGGGGCCTTCGCCAACTCATGCTTAGGTCGCCGCCGGCAACGATCGAACATGGGGACGGGGACATGAAGAAGAACAATCGCATGACGGTCGCGGATCTGCGCGCCCAGAAGGGCAAGCGGCAGATGACGATGCTGTTCGTCGAATCAGAGGAGGAGGCCGCAGCCGCCGCGGCGGCCGGCATCGACATCCTGTCGATCATCGATCCGATCTGGACGCCGGCGATGCGCGAGGCCGCCGGCGACTGCTTCGTGCAGGTCGGCCTGATCTATGGGCAATTGTGCACCTACGAAGACTATCTCCGCGCCGCCCATGCGGCGATGATCAAGGGCGGCGACGCCTTCTATTGCGCGGCGAGCCTCGACACGATCGCGAAACTCTCCGCCGAGGGCGTGCCTGTCATCGGCCACGTCGGGCTCGTGCCGGCGCGCGCCACCTGGACCGGCGGTTTCAAGGCGGTGGGCAAGACGGCCGAAAGCGCGAAATGGGTCTACGATCAGGTGAAGGCGCTCGAAGCCGCCGGCGCGGTCGGCGCGGAGCTCGAAGTGGTCCCGGCGCGCGTCGGCGCGGAGATCTCGAAACGCACCTCGCTTGTCCTTTTGTCGATGGGAGCGGGCGCGGGCGCCGACGCGCAATATCTCTTCTCGGAGGACGTGCTCGGCTCCACCCGCCATCATCGCCCGCGTCACGCCAAGGTCTATCGCAACTTCCGGGCGGAATACGATCGCCTGCAGAACGAGCGGATCGCGGCATTCCGCGAGTTCAGGGCCGACGTCGAGAGCGGCGCCTACCCGGAGGAGAAGCATCTCGTGCCGATCGCCGACGCCGAGTTCGAGGCGTTCATGGCGGTGCTTCCCGCGTGACCGCGGGGGGAACGCGGAGCCGGGATCGGCGGGGACGCAGGCGAGGTGGATCATGATGGCGACGGGCGGGCCGGCGGTGGCGGGAGCGCTCGCCGTGATTTCGGCGATGGTCACGCCGGCGCTTTTCATTCTCGCCGCCGCCTCGCTCGCGTCGTCGGCGCTCGTGCGCATGGGACGGGTCGTCGATCGCGCACGGGCGCTCGCCGCGACGGCTGAGGAGGGACGGCTCGAACGGCTCGGCATAACGCCGGATCTGATGCGCCGCTGGCTTTTGGCGCTGAGGTCGCGCGCGAAGTGGACGGCGCTCGCCGTCGCCGCGCTCTACGGCGCAATCGTGCTCTTTGTCTCGGCCTGCCTGACGATCGGATTCCTGCACCTTGGCGCGGCTTTGCCGGAATGGTCGCCGCTCGTCCTGGTTTTGTCGGGAACCCTGCTTCTCCTTGGCGCCGCGGTCTGGCTGGCCGGCGAAACGATCACCGGTCACAGACTCGTCGTCGAAGAGATCGACAACGCAATCTCCCACCTCGAAAAGGCCGCCGCCGAATGAAGCGCGCGCGGGCGCCGGATGCGCGGGGCGCGGTCAGGGATGCGCGTCGGGGCGCGTCGCGTCGGTCGCGCCGACGATATGGGCGACGACAGCGTTCATGCTCGTGTCGCGGGTCGCGTCGTCGGCGATCACCGTCCCCTGACGCAGGACGACGATCCGGTCCGAGACGGAGAACACGTCGGTCAGGCGGTGGCTGATGAGGATGACGGCGATGCCCTGGCTCTTCAGCGTCCGGATGAGGTCGAGGACGTGCTCGACCTCGCGCACCGCAAGCGCCGCCGTCGGCTCGTCCATGATGACGAGCTTCGGGTTGAAGGTGAGCGCGCGGGCGATCGCGACGGACTGCTGCTGGCCGCCGGAAAGCTGACCCGTGACCTGCGCGACCGAGGGGATGCGCGCGCCAAGCCGCGCGATCATCGCCTCGGCCTCGGCGCGCATGCGCCTCATGTCGATCAGCGGGACGCCGAGCACGGAGCGGGTCAGCTCGCGACCGAGGAAGATATTGGAGGCGACGTCGCGCATCCGGGCGAGCGCCAGGTCCTGGTAGATCATTTCGATCCCGGCCCGGCGGATCTCGCCGGGATCGCGTCCGGCGAGCGAGGCGCCGTCGAAGGCGATGTCGCCGCTGTCGATTGGGTAGACGCCGGTGATCGTCTTCATCAGCGTCGACTTGCCGGCGCCATTGTCGCCGACGAGGCCGACGACGCTGCCCGCCTCGACCGAGAAGCTGACGCCGCGCAGCGCGTCGATCGCGCCGAAGCTCTTGCGGACGTCGCGAAGCTCGAGCAGGCTCATCGCCGCCAACCCTCCCGGCTGTTGATCCGGTCGAGCCAGACCGCGAGGATGAGCACGGCGCCGATGGCGATCTGCTGATAGAACGGCCGCACCGCGAGAAGGTTCAGGCCGTTCTGCAGGACCCCCATGATCAGCGCGCCGATCAGTGTGCCGGCGACGCTGCCGCGTCCGCCGAAGAGGTTCGTGCCGCCGAGGATGGTCGCGGTGATGGCGGTCAGTTCGTAGCTGAGGCCCGCGGTCGGCTCGCCGGAGTTGATGCGCGCGGCGAAGAGAAGGCCGGCGAGCCCCGAGAGCAGGCCGGACAACGTATAGAGCAGGACCTTCATGCGCCCGACGCGAATGCCCATGGCGAGCGCTGCGGTCTCGTTGTCGCCGATCACCTGCGCGTAGACGCCGAAGCGCGTATGCGCCAGCACGACATGCGCGACCAAGGCGGTGAGCAGAAGGACGATCACCGGCACCGGCACGCCGAACGGGCGCCCCTGCCCGAGCCATGTGATCTGGGGCGCAAGGCCATAGATCGACACGCCGTCGCTCAGCACCAGCGCGAGGCCGCGCGCGATTCCCAGCATGCCGAGGGTGACGATGAACGGCGGGATCGCGGCCCTGGTGATGAGGAAGCCGTTGACGGCGCCGGTCGCCGCGCCCGCCCCGAGGCAGCCGAGGATTCCGACCCACCACGGCAGGTCGAGGTTCGAGGTCAGGATCGCCCCGACGACGCCGGCGAGCGCCAGGATCGAGCCGACCGAGAGATCGATGCCGGCCGACGAGATGACGAAGGTCATGCCGATCGCCAGCACTCCGAACACCGAGGTCGAGAGCAGGATGTTGAGGATGTTGGAGACGGAGAGAAAGGCGTTCGACAGGATCGCCATCGTGGTCGCGAGGACCGCGAGGACGACGAGCGAACTCGAGGCGCAGAGCCGAACCTCCGGCGAACCGGGCGCGCCATGAGCGTGGGGCGTTCGCGGTGGTCGAGGCCATCGACGAAGGGTCTCCCGTCTCTCTTTTTTGACGCCTCCGGACCGCCATGTCCGGCGGTCCGGCGACAGGTTATCTGAGGCCGCTCACTTCACATATTGCAGCAGCGGATCCTTGTTCGCTTCGATGACCTCCTTCGTCAGCACGAGCGTCGGCACGAAGGTCATGTCGGGCGCCTTGTCGCCGGCGATCGTCTTCTTGACGTTCTGAACCGCCTGCATGCCCACAAGATAGGGCAATTGCGCCACGGAGGCGTTGAGCCGCCCCGCCTTGATCGACTTGACGGCGTTCGAATTGCCGTCGACGCCGATGACGATCACCTTGTCCTTGCCGGCGGAGCGCGCCGCCTCGAGAGCGCCGAGCGCCATGTCGTCGTTCGCCGCGAAGATCGCGACGAGGTCGGGCGAGCGCTGCAGGGTGTCGTTGGTGATGTTGGCGGCCTTGAGGCTGTCCCAGTCGCCGGGCAGCGAGGCCACGATGGTCAGACCAGGCGCCTGCTGCTTGAGTTCGTCGGCGAAGCCGACCGCCCGCTTCTTGCCGGTGATGTTTCCCGAGAGCCCTTCGATCACGAGAACCGGGCCCTTGGCGTCCTTGCCGAGTTGGCTGACGAGCCAGTCCGCGCCTTTCGCGCCTGCCGCCTGGTTGTCGGAGCCGATGTGGAAGGCGATGTCGACGCCCGCCTTCTCGGTGATGGCGGGATCGAGGTTGTTGTCGAGATCGACGACCGGGATCTTCATCTCGTTGGCCTGCTTGAGGCACGGCAGGAGAATCGTCGAATTGATCGCCGCCGTGATCATCGCAGCCGGCTTCTTCTGCAGCATGGTGTTGCAGGCGTTGAGCTGCGGTTCGGCGGCCTGATCGGACTCGACGGCTTGCAGGTAGATGTCGACGCCCTCCTTCTGGCCGGCCTCGGCGACGCCCTTTTCCATCGCGCCCCAGAAGGGGTTCGACAGCGTCTTCATGAGGACGCCGTAGGTTGGCTTCTCGTCGGCGAAGGCGGCCCCGCCCGTGAGCCCGAGAACAAGCGCTGCGGCCGACGCCGCCATGGACCATTGTTTCAACATTCCGACCTCCCTTTCGTGTCTGCTTTCAATGGGCCTCCGCCACGGCTCTAAGCCTTGGGCGGGCGGGCCCGGTGGATTCCCGAACCTTGAGGGCGCAGGGAAGCAGGATGCGTTCGGCCGGATCGGCCGGGTCGCCGCCCATGCGGCGGGCGAGGAGCGCCCACGCGACGGCGGCGAAATCGTCGACCGGCTGTGCGACCGTGGACAAATGGGGACGCAGCGCGAGCATCCACTCGGAATCGTCGAAACCGACGATCGATACGTCGCTCGGGACGTCGAGGCCGAGCCCGCGGGCGGCCTTGAGGGCGGCGAGCGCCGAGACGTTGGTCAGCGCGAAGATCGCGCTTGGCCGTTCGGCGCGGTGCAATTCCATTTCGATGGCGCCCCTCAAGGCTTCAAGGTCGTGACCGCCGCAGACGATCCGCGCGCGCCCTTTCAGCCCGGCGTCGCTCAGCGCCCGCTCCGCGCCGGCGATGCGGGCGGCGATGTTGCGCAGGCGCCCCGAATGGGCGAGCACGGCGATGTCGCGATGACCGAGATCGATGAGATGGCGGACGGCTTCATAGCCGCCGGTTTCGCAATCGGCGCTGACGGTGTCGAAGCCTGGGCAGTCGGCGCCGCGGTCGAGAAGCACCGTCGGCGGCAGCCTGGAGCCGTCGCGGCTCAAGGACGCCATCGAGGCGTCGCTCGCCGGGATGGCGATCAGGCCGTCGATGCGCCGCCCGATGAGCGCCGCGACACGGCGCTTCTCGATGGTCTCATCCTCGCTCGTGGAGACGAGCAGAAGATCGTAGCCGTCGCGTTCGGCGAGCGCCTCGACGCCGTGCACGAGGCTCGCGAAGAAGATGTTGGTGATGTCGGGGACGACCATGCCGACGAGACGGGTCGAGGCGCCGCGCAGGGCGCTCGCCGCGCGATCGACCTGGTAGCCGAGGGCGGCGACGGCTTCGAGAACGCGGCCGCGGCTCGCCTCGCCGACCGGGCGCTTGCCGTTGACGACATTCGACGCGGTCGCGACGGAAACGCCGGCGCGCGCGGCCACATCGCGGATCGTGGGCGGTTTCGCCATGGGCGTCGCTCCCGTCGGCCGGATTCTCCGGCTCAATTCTATAACGTTCTAGATTAAGGCGTCGGGCGCCGGGCTGTCAAGGCCAGCGCGCGCCCGTCAATTCCGCTCGATCGGCTTCGAGCGCGAGCGCGCGACCGTCTCGCGCTGGGCGCGGCGGCAGGAGAGCGGCGGCAGGCCCTTGAGGATAAGCTCGGCGTCGGCGACGGTCTGGCGGCCTATTTCGAGGAGCGAATCCGTCATCGCGCCGGCGCGGTGCGGCGACAGCACGAGCCCCTCGACGCGTCGCGCTGGATCGTCGGGCGGCGCCGGCTCGACCGGAAAGACGTCGGTTGCGGCGCGGAAGCACCCGCTCTCGACGGCGCGCAGGAATTCCGGAAAGTCGACGACGCCCGCCCGGCTCATGATGAGGACCACCGCGCCCGGCGTGATCAGATCGAACGCGCGCCGGCCGAGGAACCCCTGGTTCTCGCTGGTCGCGGCGGCGAAGACGACGATCGCCTGCGAGCCGCTCAAGATCTCGTCGAGGGAAGCAGCCTCGACTCCGAAGCCACCCATATAATGCGCCGACACCCAGGGGTCGTAGGCGCGCACCCTGCAGCCGAACGGCTGAATCAGGGGAACAAAGGCGCGCGCCAGGTCGCCGAAGCCGATCAGCCCGACCCGCGCGCCATAGAGCGAGAAGCAGCCGGCGGCGCCGTCGAGAAGCCACTTCTCGTCGCCGCGCCGCATCGCGCGGTCCGCCCCGGTGATCCCGCGGCACAGGTCGATCAGGAGCCCGAGCGTCATTTCGGCGACCGGCCGCGCGAAGGCGGAACTCGGCGCGAGCACATGGACGCCCCGCTCGAAGCAGGTCTCGTAGTCGACGTTCTGGAGGAAGTTCGTCTCGACGTTGACGATGCCCCTCAGCTTCGGAGCGCGATCGAGCCGCGCTTTCGGCATGTCGCTCTGGCCGATGAGGAGCGCCATCTCCGGCAGGAGCGCTTCGAACCGCTCGGCCGGCATCCGTCCCGGGCCTTCGTGGACCACGAGCTCGCCAGCGCTTTCGAGCCGGCGCCAGAGCCCGTCGTCGAAGATCTCGGCGAGGCCTCGCGGCTCGGGGTCGATCACGATGAGCGGTTTCGCCAAGCGGTTCCTCCCGTTCGTTCGGGTCTATATCGTTCTAGAGGAGGGCGGCCAAGCGACCGTGGCCTGGCCCTCGTCTCGCAATCCTTTAGCCGTCAGGTCGCCACGGCGAGGCCGCCCATCAGCATGTATTTCAGTTCGACGTATTCCTCGATCCCGTGGCGCGAGCCCTCGCGGCCGACGCCGCTCGCCTTGACGCCGCCGAACGGCGCCTCGGCGGTCGAAATGATGCCCTCGTTGATCCCCACGATGCCGTATTCGAGCGCTTCGGCGACGCGCCACACGCGGCCGAGATCGCGCGCGTAGAAGTAGCAGGCGAGGCCGAATTCGGTGTCGTTCGCCATGGCGATGGCGTCTTCCTCGGTCTTGAAGCGGAACAGCGGCGCGACCGGTCCGAACGTCTCCTCGCGCGCCACCGCCATCGCCGGCGTCACGTCCGCAAGCACCGTCGGCGCGTAGAAGTTGCCGCCGAGCGCCTTGCCGCCGACGACGATCCGCGCGCCCTTGGCCGTCGCGTCGGCGATGTGCTCCTTCACCTTGGCGACGGCCGCCTCGTTGATCAGCGGCCCGGTCGTGACCCCGTCCTCGAAGCCGTCGCCGACCTTGAGCTTCCGGACCGCTTCGGCAAGCTTGTCGGCGAAGGCGTCGTAGACGCCGTCCTGCACGAGGAGCCTGTTGGCGCAGACGCAGGTCTGTCCGGCGTTGCGATACTTGGACGCCATGGCGCCCAGGACCGCCTGGTCGAGATCGGCGTCGTCGAACACGATGAAGGGCGCGTTGCCGCCAAGCTCGAGCCCGAGCTTCTTGATGGTCGGGGCGCATTGCGCCATCAGGACCCGGCCGACTTCGGTCGAGCCGGTGAAGGTCAGCGCCCGCACGATTCCG
Organism: uncultured Alphaproteobacteria bacterium; assembly: GCA_963829505.1. GTDB lineage: Bacteria > Pseudomonadota > Alphaproteobacteria > Rhizobiales > Beijerinckiaceae > Roseiarcus. The sequence goes on along the minus strand of CAWHIL010000001.1, from coordinate 1,128,240 downwards.
TTCGCCGTCATCTCCGCGCCGATATCGCGCGCCGGCCCCGTGATCACGGAGAACACGCCGGGCGGAATGCCCGCCCGCTCGCCAAGTTCGGCCATCGCGAGCGCCGAGAGCGGCGTTTCGCTTGCAGGTTTGCAAACGAAGGCGCAGCCGGCGGCGAGCGCCGGGCCGGCCTTGCGCGTGATCATGGCGTTCGGAAAGTTCCATGGCGTGATCGCGGCCACCACCCCGACCGGCTGACGGATGACCACGATACGGGCGTTCGCCCAGGGCGAGGGGATCGTCTCGCCGTAGATGCGCCTGGCTTCCTCCGCGAAGAATTCGATGAACGAGGCGCCGTAGGCGATCTCGCCGCGCGACTCCGCAAGCGGCTTGCCCTGTTCGGCCGTCATGATACGAGCGAGGTCTTCCTGGTTCTCCATCATGAGCGCGAACCACTTGCGCAAGATCCCGGCGCGCTCCTTCGCGGTCTTCCTCCCCCAGGGTTTCTGCGCTTTTTCCGCCGCCTCGATCGCGGCCCTCGTCTCCGCCGCTCCGAGCCTCGGCACGCGCCCGACGACGTTTCCGTTCGACGGGTTGGTGACCGCGATCGTCGCCTCGCCGCCGACCCACGCGCCGGCAACGTAGCATTGGTCCTTGAGGAGGGTCCGGTCCTTCAGCGTCAGGGTCGTCATTCGAAACGTCTCCGCATTGCCGCAGTCACTTCAGCCTTCGGGCCCCACGCCATGATGCGCCGGGGCCGGAAGAGGCCGTCTGAGGCCGATCTTCCTTGTCTTGGCCATTCGACGCAAGAATGGTCCGCCGCCGGCGCCTCGGGCGCGACAGGAAGGCTTGGCTCGGCTATCCATGGGACATGTGGAGGAACGCCATGACTGCCGACGCCCGCAAGCGTCCCAAGTCTATCCGCTGGCGAGCGTACTTGACGGAGTTCGCCGCAGACAATAGTTTATATGTGAACTATCTCCGCCGGAGACCACAGTCGGCCGGCAGCCGGGCGGGAGCGAGGACCACCAAAGAATGACTCCCAAGGAGCTTCTCGATCAGTTCGGGCCGCGCGAGGCGATGGCCTACGACGTGGTGATTGTCGGCGCCGGCCCGGCGGGCCTGGCGACCGCGATTCACCTGAAACAACTCAACCCGGACCTCTCGGTCATCGTGCTGGAGAAGGGGTCGGAGCCTGGCGCGCACATCCTGTCGGGCGCCGTGATGGATCCCCGGGCGCTGGTGGAGCTTTTCCCGGACTGGAAGGAGCGCGGGGCGCCCTTGAACCAGCCCGTCACCGGCGACGACGTCCTGATCCTGTCGGAGAAAGGGTCGCGCCGCATTCCCGACGCCCTGGTCCCGCGCAACTTTCACAATCACGGCTGCTACATCGTCCGCCTCGGCTATGTCGTGAAATGGCTCGCCGAACAGGCCGAAGCGCTCGGCGTCGAGATCTTTCCGGGCTTCGCCGCCGCCGAGATCCTCTACGCCGACGACGGCTCGGTGCGTGGGGTCGCCACCGGCAATGTCGGCGTCGGCAAGGACGGCGAGCCGAAGGATTCGTTTCAGCTCGGCATGGAGCTCACCGGCCGCTACACGATTTTCGCGGAAGGGGCGCGCGGCCAGCTCGGCCGGCAGCTCTTCGACCGCTTCCGGCTGACAGAGGGCCAGGATCCGCAGACCTACGCGATCGGCGTCAAGGAATTGTGGGAGGTTCCCGAGGACAAGGCCGAGCCCGGCCGCGTCATGCACACCGCCGGCTGGCCGATGGACAATGCCGCGTTCGGCGGCGGGTTCCTCTATCACCTCGAAGGAAACCTCGTCTCGGTCGGCTTCGTCATCGGGCTCGACTATTCGAACCCCTGGCTCAATCCCTTCGAAGAGATGCAGCGCTGGAAGGCTCATCCCGCCATCCGCTCGCATATCGAGGGCGGCAAGCGGCTCTCCTACGGCGCGAGGGCGATCAACAACGGCGGCCTGCAGGCCTTGCCCAAGCTCGTCTTCCCCGGCGGTGCGCTCATCGGCTGCGACGCGGGCTTCATGAACGCCGCGCGCGTCAAGGGCAGCCACGCGGCGATCAAGAGCGGGATGCTCGCAGCCGAGGCCCTCGCCGCGGCGCTTGCCGCCGGCCGCTCGGGCGACGAACTCGCCGCCTTCCCCGAGCTTTTCCGCAAGAGCTGGCTCCACGACGAATTGAAGCAGAGCCGCAATTTCAAGCCCTGGTTCAAGAAGGGTCCGCTCATCGGGCAATTGATGACGGGCGTCGAGCATTGGCTCCTGCCGAAGATCGGCGTCCGCTCGCCGCCCTGGACCATCCACACGAAAAAACCCGACTGCGCCTCGCTGAAGCCCGCGGCCGAATGCGCCCCGATCGACTACCCGAAGCCCGACGGCAGGCTGACCTTCGATCGCCTGTCGTCGGTCTTCGTCGGCAACGTCAATCACGAGGAAGATCAGCCGCCCCACCTCACGCTGAAGGATCCCGCCGTTCCGGTCACGATCAATTTCGCGCTCTACGCCGGGCCCGAGCAGCGCTATTGCCCGGCGGGCGTATACGAGTTCGTCAAGAGCGATGAGGGCGGCGAGCGCCTCGTGATCAACGCGCAGAATTGCGTCCACTGCAAGACCTGCGACATCAAGGATCCGACCCAGAACATCGTCTGGGTCGCGCCCGAGGGCGGCGGCGGGCCGAACTATTCGGGCATGTGACGACGACGGCCGGCCTTTCGTTTCAGGAGCGCCCCCATGGCTTCGCATTCGACCCGCGCCTCGTTCCTGTGGGACGACCCGCTCATGCTCGAGAACCAGCTCACGGCCGACGAGCGCGCGGTGCGCGACGCCGCGCACGATTTCGCCAAGAAGCGTCTTGCGCCCGCCGTCCAGGAAGCGTTCCGCCATGAGAGGACCGACGCCGCGATCTTTCGCGACATGGGCGATCTCGGCCTCCTCGGGGCGACGATCCCGGAGCGCTTCGGCGGCGCGGGGCTCGGCTACGTCAGCTACGGCCTGATCGCGCGCGAGATCGAGCGGGTCGATTCCGGCTACCGCTCCATGATGAGCGTGCAGTCGTCGCTCGTCATGCTGCCGATCCTCACGTTCGGAACCGAGGCGACCAGGGAGAAATATCTGCCGAAGCTGGCGGCCGGCGCGCTCATCGGCTGTTTCGGCCTGACGGAGCCGAATTACGGCTCCGACGCAGGGGGCATGATCACCCGCGCGCATCGGGTCGACGGCGGCTACCGGCTCACGGGCGCCAAGATGTGGATCACCAACAGCCCGATCGCCAACGTCTTTGTCGTCTGGGCGAAAGACGATGACGGCGACATCCGCGGCTTCGTGCTCGAAAAGGACTTCGAGGGACTGAGCGCGCCCGCGATCCACGGCAAGGTCGGCCTTCGCACGTCGGTCACTGGCGAGATCGTCCTTGACGGCGTCTTCTGCCCCGAGGAGAACGCGTTTCCCGAGGTGAGGGGCCTCAAAGGTCCGTTCACCTGTCTCAACAGCGCCCGCTACGGCATCGCCTGGGGGGCGATGGGGGCCGCGGAAGACTGCCTTACGAGAGCCCGGCAGTACGTGCTCGACCGAAAGCAGTTCGGCCGGCCGCTCGCCGCCAACCAGCTCATCCAGAAGAAGCTCGCCGACATGATGACCGAGATCGCGCTCGGAACTCAGGGCGCGCTTCGCCTCGGGCGTCTCAAGGAGGACGGACTGGCCCCGGTCGAGCTCACCTCGATTTTGAAGCGCAACAATTGCGGCAAGGCGCTCGAGATCGCGCGGATGGCGCGCGACATGATGGGCGGCAACGGGATCAGCGACGAGTTCGGCGTCGCCCGCCATCTCGTCAATCTCGAAGTGGTCAACACCTACGAGGGCACGCACGATATCCACGCGCTGATCCTCGGCCGGGCGATTACGGGTATTCCGGCGTTCTCCTGACAACCGTGCGGGGCTTCGGACGATTTGATGACTGGCGAGCCAGGCGCGGGCGCGATATCGTTTCGCCAAAGTCACTCGGCGCCGCCGATTCATCGGAGATTGCGAAAATGAGCGTCCGCCGCCGGTCGTTTCTCCTCGCGCTCGCACTCGGTTTCGGCGGCCCGGCGGTCGCCGAGGGGCTGAGCCCCGGCCTCAACGGCGCGTGGGCGACGTCCGACGCCGACTGTCAGAAAATCTTTACGCGCGGCGGCGGCGGCTACGCCTTCCGCCAGCCGGTCGACAAGTTCGCGCAAGCCGCCATCATCTCGCCCGGAACGGTCGTGCTGCCGAGTCAGACCTGCCACGTCACCCACGCAGCGACCACCAACGGCGTGACCGCCTTGAGCTTCGACTGCCGGGACTCGATCAGCTACACGTCCCAGTCGGTCGACATCGAGGTCAAGACGCCCGGGCAGCTCATCTACCGGCCGAACGGCGACAAGACGCTCGACACGACTCTCGTCAAGTGCAAGTGAGCCGCTCTCCCGCCGGTGGACGTTTTCGTCAACCCTCGGGGTAGCGCATCGACACGTGAACGGTCGATCCGTCGCGCCGGGTCGTCGTCAAGAGGCCGCTGTGTTCGAACACGGCGAGCATCGACCCGTTGTCGGACAGGACCTCCGCCACCAGCTCCTTCATGCCGAACTCGCGGCCGATCTCCCTGATATGATGCATCAGCGCCGCGCCGAGGCCGTGATGCTGGTAGTCGTCGACGACGGAGAAGGCGACTTCGGCCTCGCCCGGCTTGACGACGACGAAGCGCACGCCGCCGACGATGCGCGGCTTGCCGTCCAGGCGCGTGGTCGCGACCAGCACGATGTGGTTCACGAAATCGATGTCGAAATAATAGTGCTGCTCGGCCGGCGAGAGGCTGCGCTTCACCGCGAAGAACCGATGGTAGAGCGTGTCGGCGCTCGCATGGCTCATCTCCTCGAGGATCGCCTGCCGATCGTCCGGCGTCTGCGCGCGGATTTCGACCACGCTTCCGTCGTGAAGCGTCTCGGTGACATGAAACGTCTTGGGATCGAACATGCGCCCCTCCGACAGCGCCGCAGTTTTGGCGTCAGGCGTCGGGGATTGTACGCGGCCGACAGTCAAGGAGAAGCGTGGCGGATTGGCGCAGTCGCAGTCGGGGATCGGACGGACAGCGCCGCCCCAGGCGCCTGCCGTCTCGCGAAGTTCCTACCAAGGTTTGACTCGCGGCCCCGATTTCGCTCCTGCGGACGTTTTCGCGCTCGCTCGCGCACTTCCGCAGTCGACCTCCCCATGCATCTGGGGGACTCCTTTACATCATTGTCCGGCTTGCCTAGTAAAGCGCTAAGGCTCGACGGAAAGAGGCGGCGCTGGGGCTCCCTCGACCGCAGCCTGCGCGGACACGCCGTTGCGCAGGAGAGTTCCTATGGCATCCATTCGGCGCGTCGCGACCGTCGTCTCCCTGACGGCGGCTTTTGTTGTCCCGCTCTGCATCGAAGCAAGTCCGGGCCGGGGGGTCGCGCCGATCGCCTCCGCCGAGGCGCAGGGCTTCGTCAAGAATCTGATCGCCCGCCTGCGCGGGGAAACTCTGCCCGCCGGCATCGTCAAGGCCAACGGCCGCATCGAGGCGACGCAGGTCGACGTCTCCTCGAAATATGCCGGCCGCCTCGCCGAGGTTTCGGTCGAGGAGGGTTCGAGCGTCGCGCAGGGTCAGGTCATCGCGCGCGTCTCCGCGCCGGAATACGAGGCGCAGCTGCGCGCCGCCCAGGCGAGCGTCCAGAGTTCGAAGAACGCGGCCGCCGCCGCCGAGGCCGAGATCGCCAACCGTCAGAGCGCGCTCGAATTCGCCAAGTCCGACTTCGCCCGCGGGCAGGAACTGATGAAGAGCGGGTTCATCACAAAGCAGACCTTCGAGCAGCGCAAGCGCAACATGGATTCGGCGGTCGCCTCGGTCGCGAGCTTCACCTCGCAGCGCGACCAGGCGCTGTCGCAGATCAAGAATGCCGAGGCCGAAGTCGAGCGGATCGAGGCGATCATCCACGACCTGACCCTCGTCTCGCCGCGCAACGGCCGCGTCCAGTATCAGCTCGCCCGCGCGGGCGAGGTCGTCGCGGCCGGCGCGCCGGTCGTCACCATTCTCGATCTGACCGACGTCTACATGACGATCTTCCTGCCCGCCGCCGACGCCGGCCGCGCCACGATCGGCGACGAGGCGCGCATCATTCTCGATCCGATCCCCGACGTGATCATCCCAGCCAACGTCAGCTTCGTCGCGGCGGACGCGCAGTTCACCCCGAAGACCGTCGAGACCAAGGATGAGCGCGCCAAGCTCATGTTCCGGCTGAAGCTCAAGATCGACCCGGGCGTGCTGCAGAACTACTACACGCGGGTGAAGACGGGCATCCGAGGCATGGGGTTCGTCCGCACCAGGACCGACGTCGCCTGGCCGGCCGAGCTTCAGCCCAACATTCCCGCGCCCAAGGCGAGCGACACGGCGCCGTCCGCGGCCGCGCCGGCGGCGCCCGCCGCGCCCGCAACCGCTTCCGCCCCGGCGGCGCCTGCGCCCGCTCCGCCCGCGGCCGCGAACTCGGACAGCGCAACGCCCCCGGCCAAGTGAGCCGACAATGACCGGCGAGCCCGTCGCGCGAAGTCATAGGCGTCTCGCACCGGTACGGCGCGACGGTGGCGCTCGCCGACGTCTCGATCGATATTCCCTCGCGCATCATGGTCGGCGTCATCGGGCCGGACGGGGTCGGCAAGTCGACCCTGCTCGGACTGATCGCCGGCGTGAAGATCATCCAGACGGGCGATGTGCTCGTCTTCGACAAGAACGTCGCCGACACCCGCAACCTCAAGGAGATCCGCGGCCGTGTGGCTTACATGCCGCAGGGCCTCGGCCGCAATCTCTACCCCACGCTCAGCGTTTTCGAGAACATCGACTTTTTCGGCCGCCTCTTCGGCCAGGGCGCCGAGGAGCGCCGGGCCCGCATCACCGAGCTTCTGACCGCGACCGGCATGGAGAAGTTCGAGGCGCGCCCGGCGGGCAAGCTCTCGGGCGGCATGAAGCAGAAGCTCAGCCTCTGCTGCGCCCTGATCAACGACCCCGACCTCCTGATCCTCGACGAGCCGACGACCGGCGTCGATCCGCTGTCGCGGGGCCAGTTCTGGGACCTGATCAACACGATCCGCGCCCGGCGGCCGCAGATGAGCGTCGTCGTCGCCACCGCCTACATGGACGAAGCCGAGCGCTTCGACTGGCTCATGGCGATGGACGACGGCAAGATCATCGCGACCGGAACCCTCAAGGAGCTTCTCGACAAGACCGGCGAGGCCAATCTCGACGACGCCTTCATCGCGCTCATGCCCGAGGCCAAGCGCGCGACGCATCAGAAGGTCGTGGTGCGCCCGCTCGTCGCCTCGGCGAGCCAGACGCCGGCGATCGAGGCCGAGGGGCTGACGCGCAAGTTCGGCGATTTCGTCGCCGTCGATCATGTGAGCTTCAAGATCCCGCCCGGAGAGATCTTCGGCTTCCTCGGCTCGAACGGCTGCGGCAAGTCGACGACGATGAAGATGCTGGTCGGCCTCCTGCCGGCGACCAGCGGAACCTGCCAGTTGTTCGGCACCCCGATGGGCTCGGACGACATGCAGGCGCGGCGCAACGTCGGCTACATGACGCAGGCTTTCTCGCTCTACGGCGAATTGACGGTGAGACAGAACCTCGAGCTGCACGCCGAGCTCTATCATCTGCCCAAGGAGCGGATCGCGCCACGGATCGCCGAACTCCTCGAGCGCTACGACCTCAAGGCCTACGTCGACGCGCGGCCCGACCGTCTGCCGCTCGGCATCAAGCAGCGCCTCCAGCTTGCGGTCGCCGTCCTGCACGAGCCGACGATCCTCATTCTCGACGAGCCGACCTCGGGCGTGGACCCGATCGCTCGCGACGCCTTCTGGCGGACGCTGATCGACCTTTCGCGCGACGACGGGGTGACGATCTTCGTCACCACCCATTTCATGAACGAGGCGGACCGCTGCGACCGAATCTCGCTCATGCATGCCGGCCGGGTGCTCGCGGTCGGCGCGCCGCGCGACCTCGTCAGAGAGCGCGGCAGCGCTTCGCTGGAAGAGTGCTTTGTCGGCTATCTCGCGGAAGCCGCGGGGATCGACATGTCGAAGAAGGCCGAGGCGGCGCCGCCAGCAGCCGCGGGCGCGGCCGAGCCGCTCGGCGCCCCGGCGCGCTTCAGCCTGGGCCGTCTCTGGGCCTACGCCCGCCGCGAGACCGTCGAGCTTCGTCGCGATCCGATCCGCCTCGCCTTCGCCATCCTCGGCCCGATCGTCCTGATGCTCGCGTTCGGCTTCGGCATCTCGTTCGACATCGAGAACCTCAAGATGGCGGCGTTCGACCAGGATCAGTCCCCCCAAAGCCGCGAGCTTCTTCAGGGCTTCGAGGGCTCGCGCTATTTCTCGGTGCAGCCGCCGATCACCTCCGACGAGGAAGCGGAGCGGCGTCTGCGCAGCGGCGCGACGCAGATCGTCGTCGAGATCCCGCCGGGCTTCGGCCGCGATCTCCTCGCCGGCCGCAAACCCGAGGTCGACGTGACCGTCGACGGCGCCATGACCTTCCGCGGCGAGACCGCCAAGAACTACGTCGCCGGCGTCATCCGCCAGCAGGGCGAGGAGCTGAGGCGCGGGATCACGCGGCCGGGAACGCCCAACGCGTGGAGCAACGACGATATCGAGGTGCGCTTTCGCTACAATCAGGCGTTCCTGAGCGTCAACGCGATGATTCCCGGCATCTTCATGCTGCTGCTCTGCCTGATCCCGGCGATCATGGCGGCGATTTCCGTGGTGCGCGAAAAGGAAACGGGCTCGATCGCCAATTTCCGCTCGACCCCGATCACCCGCTTCGAGTTCCTGATCGGCAAGCAGGCGCCCTATGTCGCCATCGCTATGCTGAACTTCTTCGTTCTCTATCTGATGTCGGTTTTCGTCTTCGGCGTGTCGGCCAAGGGTCCGTTCCTGCTGCTCTTGATCGGAACCCTGATCTACGTGATTTCGACGACCGGCTTCGGCGAGCTGATTTCGTCGTTCACGCGCTCGCAGGTCGCGGCTGTCTTCGCGACCACCATCCTCACCATGACGCCGGCGATCAACATGTCGGGCATGCTCGCGCCGGTCTCGTCGCTCTCCGGAAGCGCGCGGTTTATCAGCGTGATCTTCCCCTCGTCCTGGTACCAGCAGATTTCCGTCGGCGTATTCGCCAAGGACCTCGGTTTCTTCGATCTGTGGCGCAATCTTGCGGCGATTACCGCGATCGCGCTCGTCTTCCTGATCCTGTCGCTTGCGCTGCTGCGCAAGCAGGAGGCGTGAAATGTCCGAAGCGCCTCCCGCCCCCCGTTTCGTCGAGCACCCGCCGCTGACCTTCGCCAATCATCTGGCGAACGTCCTCTACCTGGTGATCAAGGAGCTTCGGAGCATCCGCGCCGATCCGGTGATGATGTTTCTCGTGATCTATTCGTTTTCGCTCTCGGTCTACACGGTTGCGACCGGGGCCAAGACCGAGGCGACCAACCTCTCGGTCGGCGTCGTCGACGAGGACGGCTCGCCGCTCTCGCGCCAGATCGCCGAGGCGCTGAAGCCGCCGACCTTCCAGCCGCCGGTGCAGATCCGGGCGTCGGACATCGACCCGATGATGGACCGCGGCGAGCTTCTGTTTGTCGTCGAGATCCCGCCGAATTTCGAGGCGGATTTGCGCGCGGAGCGCAAGACGGGCATCCAGGTCAACGTCGACGCGACCGCCGTCTCGCAGGCGGGCAATGGCTCGAGCTATGTCCGGACCGCAATCGCCGACGAGATCCAACGCTTCTTGTCGGGCAAGGACGCGGCCTCGGCGGCCCCGCTCAACATCGTCACGCGCGCCGCCTTCAACCCGAACCTTAACACCTCATGGTACTCGGGGATGACTCAGGTCATCAACCAGATCACCATGCTGACCGTCATCCTCACCGGCGCAGCCCTCATCCGCGAGCGCGAGCAGGGCACCGTCGAGCACCTCCTCGTCATGCCGATCGTCGCGCCAGAGATCATGATCGCCAAGATGATCGCCAACGCCCTGGTCATCCTCGTCGCCGCCGTGCTGTCAATTCAGTTCGTGGTGCATTGGTGGATCGGCGCGCCGATCAACGGCTCGATGGTCCTGTTCGTCTTCGGCTCGGCGATCTATGCGCTCGTCGTCGCGACGCTCGGCATCATGCTCGGAACCCTCGCGACCACCATGGGGCAGTTCGGGCTGCTAGCGATTCCCGTGCTGATGGTGACGCAGCTTTTGTCGGGCAGCTCGACGCCGATGGAGAGCATGCCCGTCTGGCTGCAAACCGTCGTCCAGACCGTGAGTCCGACCCCGCACTTCGTGTCCTTCGCGCAGGCGGTGCTGTTCCGCGGCGCCGACATCACGCTCCTCTGGCGCGAACTCCTTGCCATGGTCGTCATCGGCGCCGTTTATTACGCGATCGCCTCGGCGCGGTTCAGGCGCGTCATCTTCGGCGGCTGACGCTCACGACGGCCCTCGCTGAAACGAGCGCTTCGCACTGGGAACTGACCGTCATGGACCACCGCGACGAAAAGGAGGATTGATTTTCCCTGCCCGAAGGGCAAAACTCTATTGTGCGGCGCAATATCGACCCGGCGAAGCATCCGCTATTGGTCTGATGGACGTCGCTCGTCGAGGAAGCCCATGAACACGCGACCCGCCGACGTGTCGGCCGAAGCCCCCTTGAAAGATCTCTACGAGATCGGGGAGATCCCGCCGCTCGGCCACGTTCCGAAGTCCATGTACGCCTGGGCCATTCGCAAGGAGCGCCACGGGCCGCCGGAAGACGCGATGAAGATCGAGGTCGTTCCGACCTGGCCGCTCGACAGCCACGACGTGCTCGTGCTCGTGATGGCGGCGGGCGTTAATTACAACGGCGTCTGGGCCGCGCTCGGCGAGCCCGTCTCCACCCTCGCCGTCCACAAGAATCCCTACCATATCGCCGGGTCCGACGCCTCCGGCGTCGTCTGGGCGGTCGGCTCGAAGGTGAAGCGCTGGAAGGTCGGCGACGAAGTCGTCGTCCATTGCAATCAGGACGACGGCGACGACGAGGAATGCAACGGCGGCGACCCGATGTTCTCGCCGTCGCAGCGCATCTGGGGCTACGAGACGCCCGACGGCTCGTTCGCCCAGTTCTGCCGGGTGCAGGACCGCCAGCTCATGGAGCGCCCGAAGCACCTGACCTGGGAGGAGGCGGCCTCCTACACGCTGACGCTCGCGACCGCCTACCGGATGCTGTTCGGCCACGAGCCGCATCGCCTGCGCCCCGGCGACAACGTCCTCGTCTGGGGCGCCTCTGGCGGGCTTGGCGTCTTCGGCGTCCAGCTTTGCGCCGCCGCCGGCGCAAACGCCATCGGCGTGATCTCGGACGAAACCAAGCGCGATTACGTGATGAGCCTCGGCGCCAAGGGCGTCGTCAATCGCAAGAACTTCAACTGCTGGGGACAATTGCCCAAGGTCAACACGCCCGAGTATTCGGCCTACATGGCGGAGGCGCGCAAGTTCGGCAAGGCGATCTGGGAATTCACCGGCAAGAAGGACGTCGACCTCGTTTTCGAGCATCCGGGCGAGGCGACCTTCCCGACCTCGTGCTTCGTCGTCAAGCGCGGCGGCATGGTGGTGTTCTGCGCCGGCACCAGCGGGTTCAACATCACCTTCGACGCACGCTTCGTCTGGATGCGGCAGAAGCGCATCCAGGGCTCGCATTTCGCCCACCTCAAGCAGGCCTCGGCGGCCAACAAGTTCGTCATCGACCGGCGGATCGATCCCTGCATGTCGGAAGTCTTCCCCTGGGCGGAGATCCCGGTCGCCCACACCAAGATGTGGAAGAACCAGCACGCGCCCGGCAACATGGCCGTGCTGGTCAGCGCGCCGAAGACCGGCCTGCGCAGCGTCGAGGACGTGATCGAGGCGGGCCGCAAGGCCTGAGCCAACGTCCGGCTCGGCCCGGCGTTGCCTTCGCCCCGCCGAGCCTATAAAGCGGCTCGCGTCGCGTCACTTGAATGGCGCGCGGGGTTCTGCCCCTTTCGCTCCCCCGGACGTCCGTCCGACCGGTCAGGAAGCGTCGGCGGGCTCCAACGGCGGACGGAAGGCATGGGCGCACCACCCGACGATCGCGAAGTTCTGAAGCGCGAGGCCGCAAGGCGCGCGCTCGGCCTCGTGACTCCCGGCATGCGGCTCGGCCTCGGAACGGGCACGACGGCGCGTCACTTCGTCGACCTCCTCGGCGAGCGGGTCGCCGGCGGGCTCAAAGTGCGCTGCGTTGCGACCTCGGAAGCGACGTCGCGGCAGGCGCAAGGGCTCGGCATCCCGATGACGACGCTCGACGACATGCCCGAACTCGACCTCACCGTCGACGGCGCGGACGAGATCGATCCGCAGCTCCGGCTCATCAAGGGGGGCGGGGGGGCGCTGTTGCGCGAAAAGATCGTCGCCGCGGCCTCAGCCAGCATGGCCGTGATCGCCGACGCGTCCAAGATCGTCCCGCGTCTCGGCGCCTTTCCGCTGCCGGTCGAGGTCGTCCCGTTCGGCCTCGCCGCGACCCGCCGCCACATCGAAAAGGCGCTCGCGCGCCTCGGTCTCGGCGACGACATCCGGCTGCGCGGCGGGGCGTCTCCGTTCGTCACCGACGGCGGCCACTTCATTCTCGACTGTGCGCTCGGGGCGATCCCCGATCCGGAGGCTCTCGCCGAAGCGCTGTCGCGGATCCCGGGGGTCGTCGAGCACGGATTGTTCATCGGCTACGCTCGCGTCGCCTTCGCCGCGGGCGCGGACGGGGTCGAAACCCTCCGACCGCAATAGACCTCAAGGAGCTTTCACAAAATGGCGCCCAAGCGCATTCTCTTCGCCTTCGCCCTCGCCTCGGCGGTCCTCGCGGGGGCGGCGGCATTCGCCGCCGATCAGTCGTCCCCCGCGCCTGCCGCCGCGCCGTCGCCAGCTCCTTCCACGGCCGCGCCGGCCGCCGGCGCGCCAGCCGCGCCCACGACCCCCGCAGCGTCCGGCTCGCCTTCGGACGCATCGATCAAGGCCGCCGACCAGATCCTGCTTGCGCTCGGCGTCAAGGAGAGCATCGCCAAGACCGTTCCGACGATGATGGCCGAGCTCGAGCGCAATGTGCTCGCGACCCACCCGGATCTCAAGGACAACCTGCGCGACGCGCTCATCGCGATCAAGCCGCAGTTCGACCAGTCGGCGCAGCACACCTACGCCGAGGCCGAGGTGCTGCTCGCGAGCGCCCTGAACGAAAAGGAGATCGTCGACATCGCGGCGTTCTTCACGAGCCCGCTCGGCAAGAAATACCTCGCCCTGCAGCCTCTTTTCTCGCAGAAGCTGCAGGACATCGTCGGTCCCTGGCAGCAGTCGCTGTCCACCGATATCGTGGCGAAGGCGCGCGACGAACTGAAGAAGAAGGGCCTCGATTTCTAGCGGCCCGCGCGCGATGGCTTTCGACATCGACCTGTTCGTCATCGGCGCGGGGTCGGGCGGCGTGCGCGCGGCGCGGATCGCGGCCGGGCACGGCGCGCGGACGATCGTCGCTGAGGAGAGCCGGATCGGCGGCACGTGCGTCATCCGCGGCTGCGTCCCCAAGAAGCTCTACGTCTATGCGAGCCGCTTCGCCGACGCCTTCGCCGACGCCGCCGGCTTCGGCTGGCAAGTGCAGGCGCCGACGTTCGACTGGCCGACGCTGGTCGCCGCCAAGGAGAAGGAGATCGGCCGCCTGTCGATGGCCTATCGCGCCAACCTCGCGAGCTCCGGGGCGGACCTGATCGAGGAACGGGCGACGATCGTCGGCCCGCAGCGGGTGCGGCTCGCCGGCGGTCGCGAGGTGACGGCGCGCCACGTTCTCGTCGCCACCGGATCGCGACCCTCGACGCCCGAGGGGGAAACGGGGCTCGAGCACGCCATCACCTCCGACGAGATCTTCGACCTGCCGGTGTTCCCGAAGCGGCTGCTGGTGGTCGGGGGCGGCTACATCGCCGTCGAGTTCGCGTCGCTCTTCGCGCGCCTCGGGTCGCGCGTCACCCAGATCATGCGGGCCTCAAACGTGCTGCGCGGCTTCGACGAGGACATGCGTGCGGGCGTTCGCGACGCCATGATCCGCGCCGGCGTCGACTTCCGCTTCGAGCATCTGCCCGTGCGCATCGAAAAGCGTTCCGATGGATCGCTGACGGCGACGCTCACCGACGGTTCGATCGTCGAGGCCGACCAGGTTCTGCTCGCCACCGGACGTCGCCCGTATACGCAAGGCCTCGGACTTGAAACGGTGTCGCCCGCCATGAGCGCGCGAGGGGCGATCGTGGTCGACGAGGGCCGCACGAGCACTCTGCCCTGGCTGCACGCGGTCGGCGACGTCGTCGACCACATCAACCTGACGCCGGTCGCGATCCGCGAGGGCCACGCGCTGGCCGACCGGCTCTTCGGGCCCAAATCGCAGGCGCCGATCCGCTACGACACGACGGCGAGCGTGGTTTTCGGCACCCCGGAACTCGGCGCGGTCGGCATGACCGAAGCGCAGGCGCTCGCGGCATTTCCCAAGATCGACGTCTACGAGGCCAATTTCCGTCCGTTGAAGGCGACCGTATCGGGAAGCGCCGAGCGGACGATCATGAAGCTTCTCGTCGACGGCGCAAGCGGCCGGATCGTCGGCGCCCACATCCTCGGCGAGGACGCGGGCGAGATGATCCAGCTCGTCGCGGTCGCGATGACGATGGGCGCGACAAAGTCCGATTTCGACGCGACGCTCGCCGTCCACCCGACCGCGGCCGAGGAGCTCGTCACGATGCGCAAGCCGTCGCGCCGCTACGACGGCGGCGAGTGGATGCCGTAGACGGGGCGCTCCGACGCCGCCCTCCCGGCCAAAGAAAAAGGCCGCCTCGAAGGCGGCCTTTTCATTCGTGAAACCCCATGAGGTCAGGCGAGCGCGGCGCGCGCTTTTCCCGAGCGCCGGAAGGCGGCGAAGCCGAGCCCGGCGAAGCCAAGGCCCATCATCGCCCAGGTCGAGGGCTCCGGAATCGCCTCCCCAACGGTGAAGCCGTACCAGTCTTCATGTTCCGGAGTGGTGAAGGAAATCGACGAGAAAGTCCCGAGGAACGCCACCGTGCCGTTGCCTTCGAGCCCGCTGACGACGTCACCCAGGACGGAGACCGGCCCCCCGCTATACTCCGCCGACGGGCCCCCTGCCTCGAAAGTGGGCGTCGCCGAGAAAATGAACTCGGCCGGAGTGTTGGCGGCGCCGAGGCTCCAGATGGCGATGATCGGGTTGGTCACTGGCGAACTGAAGGTGATCTTGTCGAGGCCGCTGCCGTCGCCCCCGACCAACTGGATGAGGCCGTCCGAAGGCGCGGGCGCGGTCGTCACGATGCCGCCGGCGTAGGTCGAGGTCGGCGTCCACGACGGATAGTTGAGGCAGAGGCCGCCGCAGAACGGATTGTTGATCGAGCTGTTGACCTCGCCCGTGTAGCTCACGGTAACGCTGCCGAGCGCGCCTGTCGCTGACCCGTTGTTCTGATTGCCAGTGCTGGGCGTAGCGCTCCCCCAGACCGTCCAGACTGAGGCGTCAGCCGAGGAAAAGGGCGCTGCAGCGGCGAGTGAGACGAGCGCGGCGAAACCGAGACGGCGTCTCCACATGGCTTCCCCCTTTGAAAACGGTTCATCGGAAGCAGGCAGTTAACTTGAGTAAACTACCCGGGTTGTGCCCAGTAGTCAATGCAAAATACCAGTAAACACCGTAATCTAATGAATACGGCGCGTGGCGGAGCAGCTCAAACTCGGTTGTTGCGCGTCTTGAGGTTGTATCGCGGCGCGCCAGCGCCGCGATCAATTCGAACGGAGCGTCAGTCGGCTCAGTGCGACATCAGGACGGGCAGCGACTGCTGGCGCAGGAGGTCGAGGCTGACGCCGCCGAAGAGACCCTCGAAGAGGCGGGAATGGCCGAAGGCGCCGGCGACGATGAGGTCGGCGTCCTGGGTGTCGAGGCTGGCGAACAGCGCCTCGATCGCGGTGAGGTCGCCGGTGTTGGTCCAGTCCGAGATGCGCGCGGCGACGCCGTGCTGTCCGAGGTGCTCGACGAGCAGGACCGCCGAGGCGCGCAGGTCGCTCGGCCGCGACGAGAAGCAGAAGACCGTCACCTTGCCCGCCTTCTCGAGGAAGGGCATGGCGTCATGCACCGCGCGCAGCGCCTCGCGCGCGCCGTTCCAGGCGATGACGACATTGTCGCCGACCTTGCCCCCCGTCCAATCGGGCGGAAGGATCAGCATCGGCGCGCCGGTGTCGAGGAGCGCCCGGTCGAGCGCGCCGTGGCGGACCACCTCGCGCGACGCGCCGCCCGGCGCGGGCGCGACGAGAAGATCGACGCAATGCGTCAGCGCCGCCCCCTCGCCCGCTTTCTCTGTCGGCGTGAACGCCGCTTTCACCCCCGCCTGCCGGGTCGCGTCCTCGAACGCCTTCTGCGTCACCGCGCCGTCGTCCGCCGCCAGAACGCCGTTCGACGCGCTGACGTCGACGCCGACAAGCCGCGCCCCGCTCGTCTTGGCGAGGCCGACGGCGAATTTCAGCCGCTCGATCGATTCCGCCGTCGGATCGAGGAAGACCAGGATGTCCTTGTACGCCATGGCGCGCTCCTTGCGGCTGGCCTTGATGCCTTCATGTCCTTTAGCATCCCGGGGGCCGGCGCAGGAAGAAGCGCCTGGAGCGTTACGGCGCGCCAAGGCCCGCGGTCTCGCTTGCATTTCTGTTGTCCCGCGACGTACAATCAAGTCTCCGAGCAGTCGCACGGTCGAACGACAGGTGCGCCCGAGGAATTTGTCATAATAGATGCGTCTCCAGGTCTAGAAGGTCTGTCTATTGACAAGCGACCTCGATGTGCTTTTGGCCCGCGACAAGGCGGACCCGGCCTCTTCGGCGGCGGTCGATCCGGATATTGAGCTGACGATCCTGATGCCGTGTCTCAACGAGGCCCGGACACTGCCCGCCTGCATCGGCAAGGCGCGTGACTTCCTTGCCCGCGCCGGTATCGCGGGCGAGGTTCTCGTGGCCGACAACGGCAGCACGGACGGGTCGCAGGACCTCGCCCGGACCCAGGGCGCCCGGGTCCTGGACGTCCCCGAGAAGGGATACGGCAGCGCGCTGATCGCCGGCATCCGCGCCGCCCGCGGCCGCTATGTGATCATGGGCGACAGCGACGACAGTTACGATTTCAGCCGGCTCGACCTCTTCGTCGAGCGTCTGCGCGAGGGCCAGCAACTGGTCATGGGCAACCGCTTCGCCGGGGGCATCCAGGACGGCGCGATGCCGGCGCTGCACCGCTACCTCGGCAATCCGGTGCTGAGCATGGTCGGGCGCATCCTCTACCAGAGCCCGTGCAGGGATTTCCATTGCGGCCTGCGCGGGTTCGACCGCGACGCGATCCTTAAGCTCAATCTCAGCGCGACCGGCATGGAGTTCGCGAGCGAGATGGTCGTCAAGGCCAGCGTCTGGAAGCTCAAGATCGCCGAGGTGCCGACGACGCTCGCGCCGGACGGCAGGGACCGCGCGCCGCATCTGCGCTCGTGGCGCGACGGCTGGCGCCATCTTCGCTTCCTCGTGCTGTTCAGCCCGCGCAGCCTGTTCCTCTATCCGGGAGCGGCCTTGTTCTGCATCGGGACGCTGACGATGCTGCGCCTGCTCATCGGGCCGGTCGCGTTCGGGGGATTTGGACTGGGCGTCAACACGCTACTCTACGCCTCCGCCGCCGTCATTCTCGGCTATCAGGCGATGATTTTCTGGATCTGCGCCAAGATCTATGGCGAACGCCAAGGCATCCTTCCGCTCAACCCGATCCTCGAACGCCTGTCCCGTCACGTCAGTCTCGAGCGCGCGCTGCTATCGAGTCTGGCGTTGTTCGTCGTCGGACTGCTGCTCGCCCTGAGTTCGGTGGTCCATTGGGGAAACGCCGGCTTCCACGCCCTCGACGCAGAGCAAAGCATGCGGCTCGTCGTTCCCGCGACGACGGCGATGCTTCTGGCGGCGCAGTCCGCCTATGGCGCCTGCTTCGTGGCGCTGATGACCATCAGCGGTTCGCGCCATGGATAGCGAGCCCGCGACTCCGGCAATCGTAGCGTTCAAGGGTCGCGCGCCCGCCGACATTCGGCGGTCGCGCTGTCAGGCGCTGGCGCAATCCTAGGCGTCGCCAGCACGCACAGATGGCGGCGTCCACAGCCCGAGATTTCTATCAACGACCGCACGTGTCACAGGGGTTGTCGATATTATGAACATGGCTCTACTAACCTCGTTCATCGCGACTTATCCCGCGCAACCGGCGACGGCGTTTCTCAGAGCAATTGAGATTGAGACTTTTGACCGTGTCCCGCTGCCGCATGGGCTCGGTTTGGATGTTGGCTGCGGCGATGGAAAGCTGACGAAAATTATCTTCGACCGGATTGGAGCGCGACGGCTGGTCGGAATCGATGCCGATCCCAATGAAACGGCAGCGGCCCAAACCATCGGCCTCTATGAAAAAGTCTGTACTTGTTCAGCTGACGCACTTCCATTCGAGGATGGGCATTTTGATTTTGCTATATCAAACTCGGTTTTGGAACATATACCGAATGTCGATGGTGTATTGAGCGAAGTAGGTAGAGTATGCAAGCCTGGCGCCAAGTTCTTGATTACTGTCCCAACGCTGGGTTTTCGTGCCAATCTGTTCGGCCCGTTATTTGGGGGCGACAGGGAGAAATACCTTGCTGACATTGACGCTCGTCTTGCACATTGTCATTACTTTGACATCGAAAGATGGCGCTCAATGCTGAGCAACGCAGGTTTCGATCTAGAGTTGTGCTTTGGCTATCTTGATAAATGGGAGTGCCAGCGCTGGGAGACGTTATCGCGGCTCACGGGAGGTCTCCTCTATAAACTGACCGGTTCGCGCAAGCGGCCGATCGAAATGCAGCGGGCATTGGGTCTTCGCCAAGCTCAGAATTGTTCAACCTGGCCACAAAGCGTCGCATCCGCATTGGCCAGGGTTTGCGCCGCCGGGCGGCGCGACACAGCCTCGTATTGGGCGGACCCAAACGGGCTCCCCGAAGGAGAGGCCGGATGCCTTATGCTGACCGCGGCGCGCCGCCAGGCGGAGGCCAGGCATTGACGCCCGCGCTGAATTTCGATCGGACGTTTCACCGATCCGTCGGAATTCATGCATGAGAATTTGCATCATGTACGATTGCCTCTTCCCATGGACGGTGGGAGGCGCCGAACGCTATTACCGCTCGCTTGCGAGCGCATACGCGGCCGCGGGCCATGACGTGACCTATTTGACCATCCGCCAGTGGGCCCGCTCCGATCCGCCGCGATTGCCCGGGGTCAAGGTGGTGGCTGTTTGTCCGCCTCTCAAACTCTATAGCGCGGGGAAGAGGCGCATTCTGCCGCCGCTCGCATTCGGTCTCGGCGTTTTCCTCTACCTGCTGGCGCGCGGACGCAGATTCGACCTCGTGCATACCGCCTCGTTTCCCTTCTTTTCGGTCCTCGCAGCAGGGGCGCTGGTCAAAATATGGCGCTACCGTATCGCGGTCGATTGGCACGAGGTCTGGACACGAGAATACTGGCGAAGCTACCTCGGAGCGCTTGGGCCTGTCGGTTGGCTGATCCAGAGACTTTGCGCCGCCATTCCCCAAGCGGCCTTCAGCTTCAGCCGATTGCACCGGGACAGGGCCGAAGAACTCCTCGGCAGTCCGGTAACCCTGCTTCAAGGCGAATATGCCGGCGGCCCCGCGGCGGCGCCTCGAGCGGCGGGGGCTCCGCCGGAGATTGTCTACGCGGGGCGGCTCATTCGCGAAAAGCGCGTTGAGCTGCTGATTGACGCGCTGGCCATCGCGATGGAGGCTAGGCCGGACCTCCGCGCCCGCATCATAGGCCGCGGCCCTGAATTCGAGTCGATTCGCGCCCGCGTCGACGCGCACGCGCTCGAGGACCGAATCCAGATGCCCGGCTTTGTTTCGGAGGCCGAACTCGACGATGCGACGAGCCGCGCGATCGCGATCGTCCAGCCTTCCGAACGCGAGGGTTATGGCATGGTTGTCGTCGAAGCGTCGGCTCGGGGGGTTCCGGTCATCGTCGTCGAGGCGCCGGACAATGCCGCAACCGAGTTGATATCGCCGAACGAGAACGGTCTCGTCGCCAAGCCGACGGCCAGATCCCTCGCCGAGGCGATCCTGGCCTGCGCGGCCGATAATTCCGCCTGGCGCCAGCGCTCCGCAGACTGGTTCGTCCGCAACGCCGAGCGCCTTTCGGTCGCCCATTCGGTCACGATCATCATGACGAGACTTGCGCAGGAAACGGAGCGCGGCGGCGTCCTGGCCGGCGTCGGGCGCCAGTCGCGGGAGCAATGATGGAAATTCCGACGACGCGTGGTCCTTGTGCGGTCGCCGCTGACCGCAAGTGCGACTTCACTTCGCCGGAATCGTTCCCGGACAAGAGCGGCAAGGTCGGCCCGCAACGGATCACGCGCTGCCGGCATTGCGGCGTCGGAATCACGTTGCCGCCGCTGGCCGACGTCGCCTTCCTCTACGATGATCGCACCGGCGTGAATTTCCAGCCAAAGACAACCACGGGCATGGCCAGGCTCATCAAGCTGACCGCCTTTCGCCGCCAGATTGGCGGCTGGCTGAAGCAACTGCCTGAGCAGCCGCGTCGCGTCCTCGATTTCGGTTCCGGCAACGGCCTCGGCGCGCGCGCTCTGTCCGACATGCTGCCGGGCGTCGAGGTGGTCGGCAGCGATTTCCTCCCGACGCCGCCTGCGGAACTGGAAGGGCGCCCCTATTGTCCGTTCGACCAGCTGGCGGGCATGGCCGGAAGCTTCGACCTCGTCGTCGCGTTGCACGTGCTCGAGCATGACGACGACGCGCTCGGGCTCCTGAACCGGATCGCCGGCATGGCGCGGCCGGGCGGGCTCGTCGTGATCGAAGTTCCGCATGTCGATTGCGTATGGAGCGGCGTGCTCGGCCAGGCGTGGGATCTCTGGGATACGCCATTCCACCGCACCCATTTCAGCCGGGCGAGCCTTGCGGGCATCTTCAAGGCCGCCGACCTCGACGTTGTGACGATGCGGGACGGCTGCGTCCCGACGTTCGGTCGAACGCTGGCGAACGTCGCCGGAGCGCAGAACTCGCTTCCTTTCCTTTTGGCCGGAGCAGCGCTGCATCCCATACAATGGGCGGGCGAGAAGATTACGGGGCGCCCTTCGGCCCTCCGCGCGGTCGCGCGGCGGCGCGGGCCTGCGACGGAATTGTCATGACAGCTTGGCAACAACAACCTGATGTGGATTGTGTCCGCGCGAGACTGGCGCCCGCATACCGCGAAGCGTTATTCGGCAGTCAGCGACGCAAACAGCGCTTGCCCCGAGACAGTCATTAGGAGCTCCAGTGGAAATTCCGATGACGCGTGGTCCCTGTGCGGTCGCCGCCGATGGCAAGTGCGACTTCGTCCTGGCCGGATCGTTCCCCGACAAGAGCCGCAAGGTCGGTCCGCAACAGATCATGCGCTGCCGGCATTGCGGCATCGGCATTACGTCGCCGCCGCTGGCGGACGTAGCCTTCCTCTACGAGGATCGCGGCAGTCAGGACTTCCAGCCCAACACGACCGGCATGGCTCAGCGTATCAAGGAAATCGCCTTTCGTCGCCAGGCGACAGCCTTGATGAAGCAGTTGCCGGAGCGCCCGCGTCGCGTCCTCGATTTCGGCTGTGGCAGCGGTCTCTTTACACGCTGCCTCGGCGACGTGCTGCCCGGCGTCGAAGTGGTCGGCAGCGATTTCCATTCGGCTCCGCCAACGGAACTGGCGGGGCGCCCCTACTATTCCTTGGACCAATTGGCGGCATTCGCCGGCAGCTTCGATCTGGTGCTGGCGATGCACGTGCTCGAGCACGACGAAGATGCGCTCGGGCTTTTGAACCGGTTCGCCCGCATGGCGCGGCCGGGCGGTCTCGTGGTCATCGAAGTTCCGAATGTCGATTGCGTCTGGACGGGGATCGTGGGGCAGGCATGGGACTCCTGGTATCTGCCTTTCCATCGCACCCACTTCAACCGGGCGAGCCTGGGCAAGATCGTGGAGACGGCCGACCTCAGCGTCGAGGCGATGCAGGACGTCTGTCTTCCGACGTTCGGCCGATCTCTGGCGAACCTTGCCGGAGCGCCGAACTCGCTTCCGTTCCTCCTGGCGGGGATAGGGCTGCATCCGATTCAGTGGGCGGGCGAGAAGATGACCGGACGCCCATCGGCTCTGCGTGTGATCGCGCGGCGGCGGGGAGGAGCCGAGTTGCTGGCGCGTTCAGCATAAGTTTGGCGGCCGGCGCGTTGCGTGCCAACGAATGGCGTCGTCGTGTTGGGACGCCGGTTGAGGTTGGCGCGGAACGTTCTGTCGCTCGAGTCTCTTGAGGCGTTGTCGTCCGCGAAGGGACCCGGTTTGAGGGGGGTTTGACATTGGCGGCCTTGCGTCATGGATTTCAGCCGGTCGGCGGCGCGGCCGAGCCGATCAACAACCTTTCACGGTTCCTGTGAGCGCCTCCGCCATGGGCGCCTCCGCAGGCGCGGGCCTTCGACCCTGGCTCAGCGCCGTGCTTATGGCCGTTGCGGGCGCAATTCTCGGCCTGACCGAGACCCGCTTTCCCGGGATCGTCGGCAACCCCCATCCTTTTGCGGATGCGGTCGTCGTCTGCATCGGCGCCGCGGCTCTCGTCTCCGCGTTTCTCGTCGCTCCGACATTCTGGCGCCTGCCCTGGAGGCGGCCTTCGGCGGCCATCGCCATCGCGTTCTTCGGTTGCCTTGTGGCTGGATGGCTGGGCGGCGTATCCTGGCCCAATTCCGCCGACGAATTCGACTACCTCTATCAAGCCAAGACCTTCGCCTCGGGTCGATTGTGGAACGCAGCCCCGGCCGATTGGGAGCTCTTCGAACAATTTCATCTCCAAGTCGGGGACGGTCGCCTGCTCAGCACGTACCCGCCAGCCTGGCCGGCGATCCTGTTGCCCTTTTCCCTGCTCGGGATCACGTGGCTGACGAATCCCCTCGCGACCGTTGGGCTCGGCGTCGCCCTGAACGGCGTCGGCCTTCGGCTCGGCCTCAGCGATGTCGTCCGCAAGTCCGTCCTTGCGCTCGTCCTCTTGACGCCCTTCACGCTCTTCCTCGGCGGCTCGCTGTTTCCCCAGACGCTCTCAGCCGCTCTGGTCGCTGGCGTCGTGTGGGCGCAACTGGCCGATGAATCCGCGCCGCGTCGCTGGCTCAAGCTCGTGATCGGCGCGCTTTTCGGCGTCCTGCTCCTGGCGCGCATTGACGTGTTCGCTGTCGTGGTCCCGGTCTACGCCATCGATCGGCTGTGGTTCCGCAGGCTTGGCGCGATCGCCGACGGCGTGTGGG
Organism: uncultured Alphaproteobacteria bacterium; assembly: GCA_963829505.1. GTDB lineage: Bacteria > Pseudomonadota > Alphaproteobacteria > Rhizobiales > Beijerinckiaceae > Roseiarcus. The sequence goes on along the minus strand of CAWHIL010000001.1, from coordinate 1,104,847 downwards.
TCGTGGCGGGTCTTCTTCCGTTTGCGTTGGGCTTCGGCGTCTATAACGCCGCGATCACCGGCAATCCGTTGCTGCTCCCATCGGTGTGGGCGGCCGGGAGCCTTTTTGGCACAACCGACGACGGCTACGGCGCGACGGAACTGGCGCGCGCGTTCTCCCGCAACCTCTACCTTCTCAGCCGTCTCGCTCAATATTGCGGCCTTGTCGTCGCCGCGCTCGGCCTCGTTGGGCTCGTCTCCAAGCTGCGTCATCGCGGCCGTTTGCGGTTCTACGATCTCCTGTTTCCGGGCGCGGTCCTGTTCGTGGCCTTCCTGCCCTTCGCCGGTGGTCACCAATATGGGCCGCGTTACTGGTTCTGGGCCTGGCCTTTCGCCGCATTCACCGCCGCCACGGCGCTCGTCGACGCCTCTGGAAAGCTGCGGCTCCTCGGAGGGACAATTTCGATCGAGCGGCTGGCTGCGGCCAACCTCGCTCTCGGAATCGGCGCCTTCGCCGTGCTTCTGGTCACGACCCACGACTATATCGAAGCCCGCCGCCAGATTTACGCGTTCCCCAGACCCGCCGCGCCGGCGATCGTCTTGCTGCCGCACCGGGATATCCTTCTGTGGCCGTGGCAGGCGCAGAAGGTGTATGCGTTCGGCCAGGACTTCACGCGCAACGATATCGACCTGAAGGGACCGCTCCTGTACGCCAACCTTGACGTTCCCGACGCCGTGGCGCGCGCCTGCAAGCTCGAGGGACGTGAGGTCTACCGTTGGGAGCCGCCCGGTCGCCTCGTCCGCGAGGCGTGCCCGTGACCGCGCGCGGCTCGCATACAGTTTCGGCCGCGCCGTGACGGAACGCCGCCGCTTTGTTCGTCCGACCGTGAGAACGCGCGCGTTTGCGGGGCGGACCGCCCGCTACACGATGGTCGGCGCGATCTGCGCGGTTCTGAACAACATCCTGATCATCGGCGGCGGCTTCCTCGGAGCGGGATACGTAGCGATGTCCTTGGTCGCCTTCGCGCTCACGACGCCGCTCGGCTATCTCTTGAATACCCGCTTCACCTTCGAGAAGCCGCCCTCGATTGGCGGCCTGCTGCGCTTCGCCTCTGCGGCCGCTACGGTCTTTCCTGTTTTCCTTGTGCTAATGGCGATTTTCTGCTCGGGCCTCGGCATGCCGGTCGCCATTGCGACACCCCTCTGCACGATCATCCTCTACTTTTATAACTACGCCCTGGCGCACTGGGCGATTCTCTACCGGCGCCGGCTTCCCTGAGGGGCGATCCGAACGCCGACGCCTTGCGCCGCCGTCCCCGTTAACCGTCTTCCGGTTCTTCGCGACAAAAGCTTGACCGCGCGCCAGCTTTTGTTCTATATCTGTTCTCATTGGGTTGAGAAGCCGCGAGGCGAGGCGAGGCGAGATGGACACGGGATCACGGGATCACGGGACGAAGACGTATTTCCTGGCGCTCGAGCGCCCAAGCCGGCGCGACCTGCGCCCGGCGAGAGAATTTTCTCGCCCCCGCCGCTCGTAACCCATTGAAAAGCCACGATTCCGGGAAGGAAATTGAAGCTTTTGGAAGGAGACTGAATGCTTTTGAACGCCCCCGCCCCCATGTATTGAAGCCTTTGGAAAGGAAAAGGAAGCGAATTGAACAGGGGTCGCGGCCGCCGCGCGTGAGGAACCGCCGGAGATCGATCCGGCGCGGGACAGACGCCGAAGCCCATGCCGGGGCCGCGCCAGGGGAGCCGCGAGCGGCCGCCCGCGTCCTCGCGGGTCCGCCTTCGCCGAAGAAGGACCTTCCGGCCCCGCCTCAATTGTCGAGGAAGCTTCTCAGTTTGCGCGAGCGGCTCGGGTGCTTCAGCTTGCGCAGCGCCTTCGCCTCGATCTGGCGGATGCGCTCGCGCGTGACCGAGAACTGCTGGCCGACCTCCTCGAGGGTATGGTCGGTGTTCATGCCGATGCCGAAGCGCATGCGAAGCACCCTTTCTTCGCGCGGGGTCAACGACGCGAGGAACTTCGCGTCGTTGTTTCGCGAAGATTGCTCTGGATCGCGGCGTCGATCGGCAGGACGGCGTTCTTGTCCTCGATGAAGTCGCCGAGGTGCGAGTCCTCCTCGTCGCCGATCGGCGTCTCGAGACTGATCGGCTCCTTGGCGATCTTGAGAACCTTGCGCACCTTCTCAAGCGGCATGGCGAGCTTCTCGGAAAGCTCTTCCGGCGTCGGCTCGCGGCCGATCTCATGCAGCATCTGGCGCGAGGTGCGCACGATCTTGTTGATCGTCTCGATCATGTGGACGGGAATGCGGATCGTTCTTGCCTGGTCCGCAATGGAACGGGTGATCGCCTGACGGATCCACCAGGTGGCGTAGGTCGAGAACTTGTAGCCGCGGCGGTACTCGAACTTGTCGACCGCCTTCATCAGCCCGATGTTGCCTTCCTGAATCAGGTCGAGGAACTGCAGGCCGCGGTTGGTGTACTTCTTGGCGATCGAGATGACGAGTTTCAGGTTCGCCTCGACCATCTCCTTCTTGGCCTGGCGCGCCTCACGCTCGCCCTTCTGGACCATGTGGACGAGGTTGCGGAATTCCTGGATCTCGAGACCTGTCTCCTGCGCGAGCGACTGGATCTCGGAGCGGATCTCCTTGATGGCGATCTTGTCCTGCGCGACGAAGTCCTTCCAGCCCCGCGTCGTGAGCTTCGAGACCCGGAGCAGCCACTTCGGATCGAGCTCCGAATTCTGGTAGTTGCGCAGGAAGTCCTCGCGGCTGACGCGATGGGTCTCGGCCAGGCGCATGAGCCGCACGTCGAGGCTGATCAGCCGCTTGTTGATGTCGTAGAGCTGCTCGACGAGGGCGTCGATGCGGTTCTGGTTCAAGGACAGCGACTTGACCTCGGCGACGATCTCCTTCTTCAGCGCCTTGTACTTGCGCTCCTGGGCAGGCGAGAGAACTCGTTCCTGAGCTTGTTCTCGACGTTCTGATCCTGCAGGCGACGGAGCTTCTTGTAGGCGTCGGCGATGCTGTCAAAGGTGATGAGCACGCGCGGCTTGAGGTCGGCCTCCATGGCCGAAAGCGACATCGAGTTCTCGAGGTCGTCCTCGTCCTCGAAGCTGTCGGGAGCGGCCGCGGCCTCACCCTCGCCGTCGAAGCCGGCGGGAGGGGCGGCCGGCGCCGTCGCCGGCGCGAGCCGGTCGCGCACGGGATTGGGGGCGGGCGGGGCGCCCGGCGCGGTGTAGTCGACCTTGGGCGGCTTCTTGCCGTCGGGGCCCGTATAGGAGGCCTCGAGGTCGATGATGTCGCGCAGGAGGATCTTGGCCTCGTTCAGTTCATCCCGCCAGATGATGATCGCCTGGAAGGTCAAGGGGCTCTCGCACAGGCCCGCGATCATCGCCTCGCGGCCGGCCTCGATGCGCTTGGCGATGGCGATCTCGCCCTCGCGCGACAGAAGCTCGACCGAGCCCATCTCGCGAAGGTACATGCGCACCGGATCGTCGGTCCGCTCGCTCGGCTCCGAGGTGCGGGTCGCGACCGCGGTCGAGCGGCTCGCCTCGACGACTTCGCCGCCCTCGCTCTCCTCGTCGTCGGAGGAATCGGCCGATTCCTTCTCCGCCTCCTCGGCGTCCTCGCTCTCGACCACGTTGATGCCCATCTCGCTGAGCATCGCGTTCATGTCCTCGATCTGGTCCGAGGAAATCTCTTCGGAGGGGAGAACGGCGTTCAGTTCGTCCTGGGTGACCCAGCCGCGCTTCTTGGCGAGTTTCAGGAGCCGCTTTACCGCGGCGTCGGTCAGATCGAGAAGCGGACTGTCGGTTGTCTCGACGGCGGCGGCCTCGCCCTCGCCCTTCGCCTCGTCCTTCTTGGCCATCGTCAGCTCCGTCTCGCGCATGCGTTCAAGCCCTTGGCCGCGGCTCGCCGCAGCGCCGCCAAGCGCCAACTCGCCGCCGCGCCGGCCGATATGGCCGGATCGGACGGCGTCCAATCCTTGCTCGCCCAAAGGGGGTCTCGCCCCTCCTCGTTTGCGCCGTTTGCGCCGGCGCCTTGACGCCCATCACATCGACGACGAGGATCGCCCGGAGAGATCCCCGAAACCGTCGATGGCCGCCTCCGCGTTCGCGAGCTCGGCCAGATGCGCCTTAATGTCCAGCAATCGGGCGAAATTTTGCTCGTTGGGCTCGTCGGCCAGCGATCGCTCTGCGAGCTTAAGCTCCCTATTTAACGCGCCCGCCCGCCGATGCAAGGCCATGCTTTGCTTGAGCGCCTCGTGGGCGTCGGGCGCCGCCGCCTCCGCGCGAACGCACCACCAGGCCGGGCTTCCCGCCGCCTGCCCCAGGATGCGCTCGCGCTCTGCCTCCTGCCCGGCCGCTTTCAGCGCGCCGGCCAGCGCCTCGGGCGAACTCGAGCGCCTCGGCGGGCGCGGCGAGCAGCGCGTCGCGGAAGGCCGCGAGTTTCGGCGCGACGAATTCGAGGGCGGCGAACACCTCCCAATGCGCCTCGAGAAGAGTTGGATGGCCGAGCGCGATCGCCAGGATGGCGATTTCCCGCGCGGGCTCCCGCGACCGGCGGGCGAGCCGATTCTGGGGAGGCAGGGGCGCCTCGGCGACGCCGACGCGCGGTCCTTTTGGCGCGAAGGGAGCGCCGCGCCGCTCGCTGCGCGGACGTCCGCCGTCCGTGCGCCCGCGCGCCGAAGGCCGCTCCTCGCCGAAGAGCGCGACGAGCCGGCGCCTGACGTCGGCCTGATAGTGGCGCCGCAATGTCTCGTCGGCCATCGTCTGGACGGCGTCCATGAGCCTGCGCTCGAGCGCCGCGCGGCTCTCCGGCGTGTCGAGGGGCCTGTCCTCGACCTCGCGCAGGAACAGCATGTCGGCGAACGGCCGCGCGCCTTTGAGCGCCTCGGCCATCGCCTGCGCCCCGCCCGCGCGGACCATGTCGTCCGGGTCCTGCCCCTCCGGCAGGAGGACGAACCGCAGGCTCTTCCCCGCGCCGATCAGCGGCAGCGCCGTCTCGATGGCGCGGAAGGCGGCCTTCCGTCCCGCCCGATCGCCGTCGAAACACAGGATGGGCTCCGGCGCCATCGCCCAGAGCAGGGCGCACTGGTTCTCGGTCAGCGCGGTTCCGAGAGGCGCGACGACGTTGGGAAAACCGGCCTCGCTCATCGCGATGGCGTCGATATAGCCTTCGACCACGACGACTTCGCCGGTCTCGTGCGCCGGCTTTCGCGCGCGGTGGTGGTTGAAGAGCAGGGACCCCTTGTGGAAAAGCGCGGTCTCCGGCGAATTGAGATACTTCGCCTTGGCCCCGGGTTCGAGCGCCCGGCCGCCAAAGGCGATGACCCGGCCGCTCCGGTCGTGGATTGGGAACATCACGCGGTCGCGGAACCGGTCATAAGGGACGGCGATCCCTTCCCCGTGAACGAGAAGTCCGGCTTCGATCATCGTCTCGGCGGCGGCGCCCTCGGCTGCGAGCGCGTCCCTGAGCGCAAAGCGCTCCGAGGCGGCGTAGCCGAGCGAAAACCGCTGCTGGACGGACGACCCGAGCCCGCGGTCGGACAGGTAGCCGCGGGCCCTCGCGCCGACCGGCGCGTGCAGATTGGCCTCGAAGAAGCGGGCCGCCATCGCCAGCGCCTCATGCAGCCCCGCCCGCTGCTTCTCGTTCTCGACCTCGCGGCCCGTCGCCTTCGGCATCGGAACGCCCGCCATGCCGGCGAGCCGCTCGACCGCGTCCGGGAAGGTCAGGCCCTCGGTCTCCATCAGGAAGCGAAAGATGTCGCCGTGCTTCCCCGACGAGAAGTCGTGATAGAAGCCCTTCTGGTCGTTGACGAAGAACGACGGCGTCTTTTCGGCGTTGAAGGGCGATAGGCCCGCCCATTCCCGCCCTTGCTTGCGCAGCTTCACCCGGCGCGCAACGACCTCGGAGACCGGCAGCCGCGCCCGGATTTCGTCGAGGAAGGCGGGCTGGAATTTCATGGACGTCAGATTGGCGCGGACGCCCGTCTTGGCAAGCGGGATGCGCAATTGTCCCCGCCTTTCACATCGCGCGGCGGGATCCCACGACGATCGAACATCAGGCGTTCAGAGCTCCGGTGGGGATCGAACAGCACGGCTTCGCGGGTCGGTCCGGCGCCCTACGCCGGCGCCGCGCCCATGAGCTTGCGCGCGGCCGCCGCGCTCATCGGCTGACCGAACGCCGCGCCCTGGCCGAACTGGCAGCCGATCTGGGCGAGTTCGACCGCGTCCGATTCGGTGTCCGCGCCCTCCGAAATCACGTCCATCCCCATCTCGTGGGCCATCGCGACGACCGAGCGGAGAATGGGCGAACGCTGCCCGAAGGCGTTCGGACGCACGAGCGAGGCGTCGATCCTCAAGGCGTCGAAGCGATACTGGGGCAGATGGCCAAGCGAGGTGTAACCCGCCCCGAAGCGGTCGAGCATCAGCGCGGCGCCGACTTCGCGTACGCGCCTCAGGAGCACCGCGGCGTATTCCGGGCTTTCCATCACGAGGTTCTCGGCGACGGCGATCTTCAGCGACCCGCGCTGGACAAAGTGGCGGCTGAGCGCGGCGCGGACGTCGGTCAAAAGATCGTGCCCGAGCATCTGGGGCGAAGACGCGGCGACGGAAGCGAATATCGGCGGATTGACCTCAAGCGCCTTCTGCCAGGCCGCGAGCTCCCGCGCCGTCGTCTCCAGCGCGAAGGCGCCGATGTCGACCGCCGCCCCCGCCGCCTCGGCGGCCGAGCCGAACTCGCGCTCGTCGAGAACGCCGAGCCTCGGGTGGCGCCAGCGCGTCAGCGCCTGGAACCCGGCGACGGTCCGGTCCTCGAGACGCACGACCGGACGGAAGAGCACAAGGATCTCGCCGCGCTCGAGCGCGCGGCGCACCTCGTTCTCGAGCGTCAGCCGGTCGGACCTCAGCGAGCGCATGATCGGGGTGAAGAGCTCGACCCGGTCGCCGCCGCCCTTCTTGGCATTGGCAAGCGCGAGCTGCGCGTCGGCGAACATGTCGGCGCCCCTGAGATGGAGCTTCCTGCTGAACGCAACCGCGCCGATCGACACGGTCACCGCGATTTCCCGCTCGCCGAAATTGATCGGCGCGGCGAGCGCGGCGCGCAGTTCGTCGAGCCGCTCGACGAGATCGCCCTGCGGCGCGTCCGCGACCATCGCGATGACGCCGAACTGGTCGCCGGCGAGGCGGGCCAGCGTGTCGCCGGGCCTCAGATCGCGAGACAGCCGGCGCGCGACCGCGAGCAGCGCCGAGTCGCCCATCGACAGCCCGTAGGAATTGTTCACCCGCTTGAAATCGTCGATGTCGATGACGAACGCGATCGGCTGCTCGCCGGCGCCCGGCTTCTGCGCGTGATGGATGGCCACGTCGAGGCGGTCGTTGAACAGTTCGCGGTTCGGCAGGCCGGTCAGATTGTCGTGGACCGCATCATGGAGCATGCGCTCTTCGGCGGTTTTGAGCTCGGTCACGTCGGCAAGCGAGCCAACCACGCGAACGACTTCGCCGTCGGCGTTCACCACGGGCCGGGCCTTCAGCATGTACCAGAAATAATGGCCGTCGGCGCCGCGCAGCCTCAGCTCGTGGTTGATCCGTCCCGAGCGCTGATGCAGCAGGCCGTCGAGCGCCAGCGAGTAGCGGTCGCGGTCGAGCGGATGCAGAACCTCGAGCCAGTTGGCGGCCGGTCCTTCGAGCGCGCCGCGCTTCAGGCCGAGCTGGCCTTCGAGCGCGTCGCTGCCGCTGATCTCGTCGTTGGCCACGTTCCAGTCAAAGATCGCCTCTCCCGACCCGGCCATCGCGAGCGCGCGGCGTTCTCCGTCGACGCCGCCGTCGCCCGCGCCGCGCGCCCCCGAGAAAGCGAATTGCATCACGGTGAAGCCGATCAGCATGACGATCAGCACGAGGCCCCCGACGAGGCCCGGCGCCGCCAGGTCATTCTTGAGATAGCCAAGCACCGCCGCTCCCGCCGCAGCCACCCAAACGGCGAGCAGATACCAGGTCGGGATCAGCATCACAGCGCGGTCGGAGCCGCGCGCCGCGAGGCTGAGGATCAGGAGAAGGCCGACGCCCGCGACGGTCGCGATCGAGATGCGCGCAACCCCCGCCGCGACGGGCGCATTGAACACCGAGAGCGCCACCACCGCCGCCATGAGGACGAGCCAGGCGAGGGCGAAATGCGTATAGCGCACATGCCAGCGGCGCAGGTTGAGGTAGGCGAACAGGAAGACGATGAGCGTCGCCGCGATCGTCGCTTCGACCCCGGCGCGCCAGATCCGCTCCGAGGCGTCTTCGAGGCCGAACATCTTTCGCCAGAAGCCGAAATCGATGCAGACATAGACGAATACCGCCCAGGCGAGCGCCGCGGCAGCCGGAAAGATCATCGCTCCGCGCACGACGAAGACGATTGTCAGGAAGAGCGCGAGCAGGCCGGCGATGCCGATCAGGATGCCCTGATAGAGCGTGAGGCTGGCCGACTTGTCCTTGAAGGCGTCCGGCTCCCAAATGTAGAGCTGCGGCAGCGAGGGCGTGCGCAACTCCGCGACATAAGTGACCGTCGTGCCGGGATCGAGCGTCAGCCGGAAGACGTCGGCTTCGTCATTGTCCTCACGCTCCGGCGCCTGGCCCTGGCTCGCGGTGATGGTGGTGATGCGCGAGGAGCCGAGGTCGGGCCACACGACGCCCGATCCCACCAGGCGGAAGTGGGGGGCGACGATCAGCCGGGTCAGCTGCTCGTCGGTGTCGTTGGTGAGCGCGAACACGATCCAGGCCGGCTGGGCGCCGGCTTCGAGCGCGCTGACCTGGATGCGCCGGACGATTCCGTCGGCGCCGGGGGCGGTCGACACCTGAATGTTGTCGCCCTGGGCGCCATAGTGTTCGACCGCGCGGGTGAGATCGATGGCGTCCGAATCCGCCGACACGCGCACCGACTTGACCGCGAGCGCCGGATCGGCGCCCGCGATGAGCGCGAAGAAAAGAACGACCGCGCCAAGCGAGGCGGCGAGCAGCGGACGCAGGGCCGCTCCGCTCGGCCGCCCGCCCCCAAAGCTCCGCGCGACGACGCGCAAGGTCCGCTCGATCAAGATCAGCCCGCCGCCGGCCGTGTCCGCACGTCGCCCTCGAGGAGGGCGAACAGGACATGATCGCGCCAAGCGCCGTCGATCTTGAGATAACCGCGCGCGTAGCCCTCGCGCGCGAAGCCGTTGCGCTCGAGCAGCGCGATCGAGGGCTCGTTGTCGGGGATGCAGGCGGCCTCGATGCGATGCAGCCTGAGCCTGCCGAAGGCGAATTCGACGGTTGCGGCGACCGCCCGGGTCATTCGCCCTTTCCGGGCGTGGGCCGCGCCCATCCAGTAGCCGAGCGTCGCGGTCTGCGACACGCCGCGCCGGACGCCGCCGAGGGTCACGCCGCCGAGCATCTGGTCAGAGGTCTGGTCGAAGATCAGGAGCGCGTAGGCCTCGTCACGGGCGATGTCTTCTTCCTGCCGCTTGAGCCGGCGGCGAAAGGCCGCCTGGGTGAGGTCGTCGTCCGGCCAGGTCGGCTCCCAGGGCTCGAGAAACTTGCGGCTCGCCGCGCGAAGCTGCGACCACGACGCATAGTCGCCCGGGCTCGCGGGGCGCAGATAGAGCCCGTCGCCGCGGATGAGCGGCTCGGGCTGGATCGATCGACTGAGGCCGAACAGCGCCATCAGAACTCCCCTCAGCGCCTCGGCGATTCTGGCTCGGCCGGGAACCCCGGCGACAGCGCCGATCGCCGCAAGCGTGGGCGGCGATTTAAGCATGCCGGCGCCGGTTTTGCGAACATCCCCGGCCGATATTCCCTCCACCCGGGCGATCATCTCGTCGAGCGAAAGGGGGCGGCCGTAGACCTGCATCTGCCGGGCGAGTTGGTGGACCCGCGCCGCCGGCTGCTCGAGCGCCGCCATAATCGAGACTTTCATCTGGGCCTTCGCCCGTTCGATCTCGCGGTCGGTCAGCGCGTGCGCCGCCTCGGCGAGGCACTCGAGCGACGCTTTGACCACTTCCGCCGCGTCGCGGTCGGCGGAGCCTGCGTAGAAGCCGAAAAGCCCCGTGTCGGAATAATCCCAGTGAAAGGCGTAGATCGAATAGGCGAGCCCTCGCTTTTCACGGACGTCCTGGAACAGCCGCGACGACATGCCGCCGCCCGCCGCCGCCGCAAAAAGCGCCGCCGCGTCGTGGTCCGGCGATCCGACTGAGCGCCCCTCGAAGGCGACGACGACGTGGGTCTGCTCGAGCTTGCGCTTCAGGCGCGTCTCGCCGCCGCGATAGGCGGCGGGCGGAATCGGGCGCGGCGCGACGCCGGATAGACCGGCGAGGCGCGTCGCGGCGAGCGCGGCGATCTCGTCGTGGTCGACTGGCCCCGCCGCTGAAAGCACGACCGCGGAGGCGCTGTAATGCCCATTCAGATACGCCTCGATCGCCGTGCGGTCGAAGGCGCCGACCCGTTCGCGGGTCCCGAGGATCGGCCGGCCGATCGCCTGGTCGGGCCAGGCGCTCGCTGTCAGGAGATCGAACACGAGGTCGTCCGGCGTGTCCTCGACCGCGGCGATTTCCTGGACGATGACGTTCTTCTCGCGCTCGAGCTCCTCCGGGCTGAAAACGCTCTCGGTCAGGATGTCGCCGATCACGTCGAGCGCGAGCGGGACGTCCGGCCCGAGCGTGCGGGCGAAATAGGCCGTCCGCTCGACCCCGGTCTCCGCGTTGAGGTCGCCGCCGACGTCCTCGATCGCCTCGGCGATGTCGAGCGCGCTGCGCCGTCTGGTGCCCTTGAAGGCCATATGCTCGAGAAGATGCGACAGCCCGTGCTCGGCCTGACTTTCATGGCGCGATCCGGCGGCGACGAACACGCCGAGCGCGGCGGTGTGGGCGTGGGGGGTCGCCTCGGTGACGACCGCGAGACCGGAGGCGAGCGTCGTGACCCGGATCACGCCGGCGCCCGCGCGGTCTGGCGCAAATAGCGGGCGACCGCCGCCGCGTCGTTGGGCAGCGCGGCGAAGGATTCCCGCCGCTCCATAACATCGGCGAGATGGTCTGGAAGCGCCGGCCGCACACCCGTCGCGCGCTCGACCGCGTCGGGGAACTTGGCCGGATGCGCGGTGCCTAGCGCCACGACCGGGGTCGCTGGATCGCGCGCAAGCGTCCGGCGCGCCGCCGCCACGCCGACGGCGCTGTGCGGATCGATCATCAGCCCTGAACTTCGCCACACCCGCGTCATCTCCGCGGCGCAGGCCGTCTCGTCGACCGTCTCGGCGGCGAAGTCGTCGCGGATGCGGGCGAGCGCATCCGGCGGAATGGCGAAGCGGCCTTCTGAACTGAAATCGCCCATGAGCTTGCGGACGGCCGCAGGATCCCGACCCATGGCTTCGAACAGCAGGCGCTCGAAATTGGAGGAAACCTGGATGTCCATCGACGGCGATTGCGTCGCCTTGACGGTCCTCGGCTCGTAGCGCCCGGTTTCGAGCGCTCGGGCAAGGATGTCGTTCTCGTTTGTGGCGATGACGAGCCGCTCGACCGGCAGGCCCATGCGCTTGGCGTAATACCCGGCCAGGATGTCACCGAAATTGCCTGTCGGCACCGCGAACGAGACCGCTCTGTCGGGCGCGCCGAGCGCGACCGCGGCGACGAAATAGTAGACGATCTGCGCGAGGATACGCGCCCAGTTGATCGAGTTGACGCCGGACAGGCGCAGGTCGTCGCGGAGCCTGAGGTCGCCGAACAGGGCTTTGACGATCCGCTGGCAGTCGTCGAACGTGCCCTCGATCGCCAGCGCATGAACATTCGCCTTGCCGACTGTCGTCATCTGGCGACGCTGGACGTCCGAGACCCGCCCCTGCGGGAAGAGAATGATGACGTCGGCGCTGGCGAGGCCGCCGAACGCCTCGATCGCGGCGGCGCCGGTGTCGCCCGAGGTCGCGCCGAGGATGGTCGCGCGTTCGCCGCGCGCGCGAAGCGCCCGGTCCATGGCCCGGCCGAGCCATTGCATGGCGAAGTCCTTGAAGGCGAGCGTCGGACCGTGGAAGAGCTCGAGGGCGAAGAGGTTCGGCTCGATCTGGACAAGCGGCGCGGTCGCGGCGTGACGGAAGGCCGAATAGGCGTCCGCCGTCATGGCGTCGAGTTCGGCCGGCGCGAACGCGTCGCCGATGAAATTCGCCATGAGCCGAACCGCCGCCTTGGCGTAGGGGAGGCCGCTCAGCGCGCGGATCGCCTCGGGGCGCTGATCGGGGATCGTCAGCGGCGCATAGAGGCCTCCGTCGCGGGCGAGCCCGGTCAGAAGCGCGTCCGCAAAATCGAGGGTCGGCGCCGCCCCGCGCGTCGATACATACTGCACGAACTGGAAATCCTTCGCCAACTCGCTCGTCGTCTATCGCAAACGCCATGACAAGGAAAACGATGGCGACCGCGACATGGGCGACGAATGGGGCCAAAGCAAGGAAAAGCCCGCCCTTCCGCAGGGGACCGGGAGACGTCCGATGGTCTTGAAATCAATGCGAAGTCTCATTTAGTCTGGATCAAATCGAAGACGCGGCCGTCCGCAGCGGAAGCCGCGCGAGGAACTTGGTCATGGCGAAGACGTTTGCGGCGCTGCTCGGAAAGCTCATTCGCATTGGGAATCTGGATGTGGAGACCGCGGACGGCGTCCGACGCACGTTCGGCGACGGCTCCGGGCCGAAGCTCGGCGTGCGCCTCGCCGACCGGAAGGCCGAGCGCGAGCTTCTGATCGACCCCGCGACGAACCTCGGCGAGCTTTTCATGGACGGGCGCATCGTCGTCACGCAAGGCTCGCTCTACGAAATCCTCGCGCTCGGCGCGGAAAACCTCAAGGACCTCAAGACGCTCCCCTGGCTGAAGGCGATCGACCGCACGCGCGTCATCTTCCGCAGCCTGCACCAGCGCAACGACCGTACGCGGGCGAAAGACAACATCTCGCGCCACTACAATCACGACCCCCGCATCTACAAGCTCTTCCTCGATCCGGACCTGCAGTATTCGTGCGCCTATTTCGAGCGCCCCGGGCAGAGCCTCGAGGAGGCGCAACTCGCGAAGAAGCGCCATATCGCGGCCAAGCTCCTGATCGAGGAGCAAAGCTCGGTCCTTGACATCGGCTGCGGTTTCGGCGGCATGGCGCTTTATCTCGCCGGCGTCGCCGGCGCGCGCAGGGTCACCGGCGTCACGCTGTCCGAGGAGCAGCTTGGGGTCGCGAAGGGGCGGGCGGCGCGTTCGGGTTTCGCCGAGCGGATGGATTTCCGCCTGCAGGACTACCGCGATGTGAGCGAGACGTTCGACCGTATCGTTTCGGTGGGGATGTTCGAGCATGTCGGTGTCGCGCGCTACGACGAATATTTCACCAACGCGCGCCGCCTGCTCAAGGACGATGGAGTGATGCTGCTTCACTCCATCGGGCGCAATTCGATCCCCGGCGCGACCAACGCCTGGATTCGCAGGCACATCTTCCCCGGCGGCTACATCCCGAGTCTATCGGAGGTCCTGCCGGCGATCGAGCGGGCGGGTCTCTGCGTCACCGATATCGAGATCCTTCGCCTGCACTACGCCGAGACGCTGCGGTTGTGGCGCGAGCGCTTCATGGCGCGGCGTGAGGAAGCGGCGAAGATCGCCGGCGAGCGCTTCTGCCGAATGTGGGAATTCTACCTCGCGGGATCCGAGACGTCGTTCCGGGTGGACGGGCACATGGTGTTCCAGATCCAGATCGCCAGGCGGCAGGAGGCGGTTCCTCTCACCCGCGATTACATCGCCGAGCGCGAGGACGCGCTGCGCAGCCGGGAAGGCGCAGAGCCGCTCTGTCAGGCGGCCGAGTAGCGCTTAAGCCAGGCGGCCGACGGGGCCGTCAGGCCGCCTTCGCGAACCGGACGGCGAGCCCCGTCACGGTCACCCGCTGGAGCGCCACGCCCTCGACGTCGACGCCCTTGACGCCGTCGATCTCGAAGCGGACGTCGACGAGGGCGTCGGCGCCATATTCCTCTGCTTCGCGCTTCAGCTTCTCGAGCGCCGTCTGCCGCTCGGCGTCGGTTCCCGGCCGATCCGCCGAACGCCAGCGGGTCGCGGCCCTGACGCGGCCGATTGCCTTGACGGCGCGGCCGTCGGCCAGATCTGCGGTGTAACTGATCATCATGGGATTTGATGTCCCTCGAACGCCCCACGCCGCCGCTTCGATACCGCCGCGGCCTTTACGCCGCGTTAATCGGACGATCGTAACTGCGGCTCGGCGCCTCTTGTTTGATCTGGCGCAAGGCCTGCCCGGAAAGCGAAGCGGCGCCCGTCGGGGCGCCGCTTTTTCTCAAGTGGCGGGTCGGCGCGTCCGATCAATCGGCCGCCACGTTCGCCGCAGCCTCGGCGGCCGCGGCCTTCTCGAGATCGGCGCCGGTCTGCTGGTCGACGACGCGCATCGACAGCTTCACCTTGCCGCGGTCGTCGTGGCCGAGAACCTTGACCTTCACCTTGTCGCCTTCCTTGACGACGTCGGTGGTCTTGGCGACGCGGCCCTTGGCGAGCTGTGAGATGTGCACGAGGCCGTCCTTCGAACCGAAGAAGTTGACGAAGGCGCCAAACTCGACAGTCTTGACCACCGTGCCGTCGTAGATCACGCCGACTTCCGGGTCGGAGGCGATCGACTTGATCCAGTTGATCGCCGCCTTGATCTTGGCGCCGTCGCTGGAGGCGATTTTCACCGTGCCGTCGTCCTCGATGTTGACCTTGGCGCCGGTCTTCTCGACGATCTCGCGGATCACCTTGCCGCCGGTACCGATGACTTCGCGGATTTTGTCGGTGGGGATCTTCATGGTCTCGATGCGCGGGGCGAATTCGCCGAGTTCGGCGCGGGCGCCGGTGATCGCCTTCGCCATCTCGCCGAGGATGTGCAGGCGGCCGTCGCGCGCCTGGGCGAGCGCGACCTTCATGATCTCCTCGGTGATCCCGGCGATCTTGATGTCCATCTGCAGCGAGGTGACGCCCTCGCCGGTTCCGGCGACCTTGAAGTCCATGTCGCCGAGATGGTCCTCGTCGCCAAGGATGTCGGAGAGGACGGCGAAACGCTCGCCTTCGAGGATGAGGCCCATGGCGATGCCGGCGGTCGGACGCTTGAGCGGCACGCCCGCGTCCATGAGTGCGAGCGAGGAGCCGCAGACCGTCGCCATCGACGACGAGCCGTTCGAACTCGGTGATCTCCGAGACGACGCGGATCGTGTAGGGGAACTCGGCCGCCGTCGGCAGCATCGGGCGGATCGCGCGCCAGGCGAGCTTGCCGTGGCCGATCTCGCGCCGGCCGGGCGAACCCATGCGGCCGGTCTCGCCGACCGAGTAGGGCGGGAAGTTGTAGTGCAGCAGGAATCGCTCCTTGTAGGTTCCGTCGAGCGAGTCGACGTATTGCTCGTCCTCGCCGGTGCCGAGCGTCGCGACCGCGAGCGCCTGCGTCTCGCCGCGAGTGAAGAGCGCCGAACCGTGGGTGCGCGGCAGGACGCCGACCTGCGCCAGAATCGGCCGCACGGTCTTGAGATCGCGTCCGTCGATGCGCCGGCCGTGGTCGAGGATGTTCCAGCGCACCACCTTGGCCTGGGCGTTGTGGAACGCTTCCGCGACTTCCGAGGCCGGGAACTTCGCTTCGCCGCCCTCCGGCGCCAGCGCCGCCATCACCTTCGCCTTGGCGGCGTCGATGGCGGCGTAGCGCTCCTGCTTCTGGGTCAGCGAATAGGCGGCGCGAAGATCGGCCTCGCCGACTGCGAGGACCGCCTTTTCAACGTCGCCGCGATCGTTCGCGGGAAGGTCGCGCGGCTCCTTGGCCGCCTTCTCGGCGAGCCGGATGATCGCCGCGATCACAGGCTGGAAGGCGGCGTGGCCGGCCATGACGGCCTTCAGCATCGTCTCTTCGCTGAGTTCCTTGGCCTCGGATTCGACCATCAGCACGGCGTCGGCGGTGCCGGCGACGACGAGGTCGAGGGTCGAGTCCTTCATCTCCTCGACCGTCGGGTTGACCTTGACCTCGCCCTTGATCACGCCGACGCGGGCGGCGCCGATCGGCCCCATGAAGGGCACGCCGGAAAGGGTGAGCGCCGCCGACGACGCGACCAGCCCGAGAATGTCGGAATCGGACTCGAGGTCATAGGACAGCACCGTCGCAATGACCTGCGTGTCGCAGCGGAACCCGTCCGGAAACAGCGGCCGGATCGGACGGTCGATGAGGCGCGACGTCAGCGTCTCGCGGTCCGACGGGCGGCCTTCGCGCTTCAGATAGCCGCCGGGAATGCGGCCGGCCGCGAAGGTCTTCTCCTGATAGTGAACGGTGAGCGGGAAGAAATCCTGGCCGGCCTTCGGCTGCTTGGCGGCGACGACGGTCGCGAGCACCGAGGTTTCGCCCCAGGTGGCGAACACGGCGCCGTCGGCCTGACGGGCGATGCGGCCGGTCTCCAGAACGAGCTTCCGCCCGCACCAGTCGAGTTCTACGCGTTGAATATCGAACATCTTTCATCATCCTTGAAGAGTGGATGCGAAAGCCCCTCGGCCCAATGCCGCCCGATGGAACTCGGGCTCGTCATCGGCAAGACGGCGGGGGGCTGGGCTGAAAGATTTCGGCGCCAGCCTCCGGCGATCCTGCCATGACGCGAGGCTTCGCATGTCGGTTGCGGTCGGCGGCGCTCGCCGTCGCCCGCTTGGGAAGAGGGACGCCTCGCCTCGAGGCGGTCCCCGGTGCGGTTCGAGGCCTAGCGGCGGATGCCGAGGCGCTCGATCAGGGTCTTGTAGCGCGCCTCGTCCTGCTTCTTGACATAGTCGAGCAGCGTCCGGCGCTGCGAGACCATCTTGAGCAGGCCCCGGCGGGAGTGGTTGTCCTTCACATGGGTCTTGAAATGGCCGGTGAGGTTGGCGATCCGCTCGGTGAGGATCGCGACCTGCACCTCCGGCGAACCGGTGTCGCCGACCTTGCGGGCATATTGGTTGATGAGCGCGCCCTTGCGCTCGGCGGTGATCGACATCGGCTTGATCCTTGATTTAAGGGGGCGAAAGGGCCCCTTTTGAATGGGCGGCCGAACCGGGATGTCGTCCAGGTCGGTCGCAACGAAACGATCCGCCGGACCTTTCGGGCGGCGGAAGAGCGCGCTTATACAGGGTTTAAGCCGCCGCGCCAGCTTTTTATCAATGAACTTCGACCTGGAGATGGTTCGCAGCCTTCGGGCCTCAAACTCACAGGATTGCTTCGATCCCCTTGCGCCGGATCAGGTCGAGCAGTGCGAGGGCCGCGCCGCCCGGCCGCTTCACGCCACGCTCGAGTTGTGACACGTAGCCGACGGTCAGATTGAGACGTCGCGCGAACACCGCCTGGCTTAATCTGGCGCGTTCGCGCAATGCGCGGATCTCGTCGCCAGTGAGCGGCGCATAGGCGCTCTCGCCCGCCGCCCCAGTCGTCCGGTTGACGTCACGCATGGTGATTTTCCGATAGTCGTCATCGTTCATCGTGCCGTTCGCGCGCATTTCGCCCGCAAGCGCCACAATCTCCCGTCGCAGGCGCGAGCCTTCCGCTCTAGATCTCGTTTCCACGCCTCACCTCGATCAACGTTCCTGCAGCCGCGTCCCGCTCGATGCCGCGCGGGTCTGAAAGCCACTGCTTGGCGACGATCCGAAGATCGCCCAGTTCGTCAGGTCCGATGTTTCCTCTGTCGTTCTTTGCAAATCCAAAGAGGAAAACCGCGAAGTCGCCGAACCGGACGGCGATCAGCGTGCGATAGCCGCCGCTTCGCCCGCCGCCCGGTCGCGCGACGCGCTGCTTGATCACGCCGCCGCCGAGGTCCGCGTCAATAAGCCCGCGCTCTGCGCGCCGGATAGCCTCGACGAGCGCGGCCTCGGAAATCCGCTCTCGCCGCGCGAACTTGGCGAATAGCCTCGTCATATAGACGCGCAACACTTTGCCGCAGTCCACAAACTATAGTCCATGGAGCGATAGTTTCAAGAGCGGATCGCCGTTGGGGGCTCAGGCCGCGAGCGGCCCCCTGTTGCCGGTCCGGCCCGAAACCGTTAGCCAGTCAGCGACCGTTCCCCATCAACTCCTTGCCATGCCCGCCTCCCCCGAAGACCTCCTCGCCTTTCTGCACAACCTCGGCGTCGAAACCGCAACCGTCGAGCATCCGCCGCTCCATACGGTCGAGGAATCGCAGGCGCTGCGGGGCGAAATCCCCGGCGGCCACACGAAGAACCTCTTCGTCAAGGACAAGAAGGGAAAGCTCTTCCTCATCGTGCTCGGCGAGGAGACGGAGGTCGATCTCAAGCGGGTGCACGAGAAGATCGGCGGCCAGGGGCGCGTCTCGTTCGGTTCAGCCGAGCTTCTCGAGGAGGTCTGGGGCGTCAGGCCCGGGGCGGTGACGCCGTTCGGGGCGATCAACGATCGCGACGGGCGCGTCACGGTCGTGCTGGACGCCGCGATGATGCGCCACGCGCGGCTCAATTTTCACCCGCTCGTCAATACGCGGACGACCGGCCTCGCGAGCCCGGATCTCGTCAGGTTTCTGCGCGCCACCGGCCATGAGCCGATGGTCGCGCCGCTCGCCCGGGACGCCGAAACCGTTGCATAAGCGGGCGTGAGCGCCCATTTAGGGGCTGGAATTCGGCCCATGCGCGCGCGTCTTTCGCGAGCGCCGGCCAGGCGGGAGATACGTTGAGATGACGAACGGAAACGGGGCGGCGGCGGCCGCGACGCCGGTCAGGGACGTGACGACGGCGTCGTTCCGCGCCGACGTGATCGCCGCCTCGATGCAGAAGCCGGTGCTGGTCGACTTCTGGGCGCCTTGGTGCGGCCCGTGCAAGCAGCTTCAGCCGGCGCTCGAAAAGGCGGTCAAGGACGCCGACGGCAAGGTCGGCCTCGTCAAGATGAACATCGACGAAAACCCGGACATTCCCGGTCAGCTCGGCATCAGGTCGATCCCCGCGGTCATCGCCTTCGACAAGGGGCAGCCGGTCGACGGCTTCGTCGGCGCGCTTCCCGACAGTCAGATCCGGGGGTTCATCGAGCGCATCGCCGGGCCGTTGAAGCCCGCCTCCGCCGAACTCCTCGCCGAGGCCGAGGAGGCTGCGGCCAAGGGCGACGCGGCCGGCGCGGCGTCGATCTACGCCGAAATCCTCGCCGAAAGCCCTGACGATGTGAAGGCGATCGGCGGCCTGGCTAAACTGCATGTCGCGGCCGGGAATATCGCCGAGGCGAAGGCGGTGCTGGCGACGGCGCCGGCGCCGGCGCCCGGCAAGGAGCCCGATGCGGCGATCCTCGCCGCCCAGGCGGCGCTGAGCCTCGCCGAACAGTCGGCCAACGTCGGCGAGCTTCAGCCGCTCGAGGCGAAGGTCGCGGCCGACCCGAACGACCATCAGGCGCGGTTCGACCTCGCGCTTGCGCTCTCCGCCAAGGGCGAACGGGATGCGGCGGCCGACCAACTTCTCGAGGTCATCCGCCGCGACCGCAAGTGGAACGACGAGGCGGCCCGCAAGCAATTGTTGCAGTTCTTCGAAGCCTGGGGCCTTATGGACCCGGCCTCGGTCGCCGCCCGCCGCAAGCTCTCCGCAATATGGTTTTAAGACGCTCGTCAAAGGTTTGGGCGCGGGCGCGCGAGGCTGATGGATTTGAGGCGATGAAGATCAACCGCAACTACGCCCAACCAGGGGACATGCCGGCGTCGATCCCACTGTTTCCGCTGGAAGGCGGGCTTCTCCTGCCGCGCCGGCCGATCCAGCTCACCGTTTTCGAGCCCCGCTATCTCGCCATGCTCGACGACGCGCTGGGCGGTGAGCGGATGATCGGCATCATCCAGCCGGCCGAGGCGGAGCTCAATGCGGGGCCGCCTCCGGAACTGCACAAGATCGGCTGCGCCGGGCGGATCGTGCAATTCGCCGAAATCGGCGACGGCCGCTGCTTTCTGACGCTGATGGGCGTCGCGCGTTTCCGCCTGCTGGAGGAACTGCCTTATGCGACGCCCTACCGCGTCGCCGCGCCCGATTATGCGCCCTTCGCCGACGATTTCACCGAAGGCGCCGGCGAGTCCGCGGTCGACCGCGATTCGCTTCTGACGACGCTCCGGCGCTTCGCCGAGGTCAACGAGGTCAAGGTCGCCTGGGGCGACATCAAGAAGGCGTCGAACGAGGCGCTGGTCAACGGCCTTTCGATGATGAGCCCGTGCGGGCCGCGGGAGAAGCAGGCGCTGCTCGAGGCCGCCGACCTTCGCGCGCGGGGCGAGATGCTGGTGGCGATCACCACGATCGGCCTCGCGCGCGGGACCGACGCGGGAACCCAGCTCCACTAACGGGCGAAGCCGCGAAGACCTCGCTACTCACGCCGCCCAGGTTCTGCTAACGTTGCAGCGGAATTCTCGTCTGGGTCGGCGGCTTGGGACGTCGACCAAAGGGGTTCATGCCATGGAACTCGACAACACGCCCGTCTCGCAGAACATCGAGGACCGGCGCGGCCAGCGCGGCGGAGGCGTGGCGGGCGCCGGAGGCCTCGGCATCCTCGGGGTGATTGCGGTGTTCGCAATCAGCTATTTCACCGGCATCAATCCGGCCGTGCTGATGGGCGGGGCCGAGATGGTGTCGCGCCACATGGGCCAGGGCGGCGATCAGACGCAGCCTGCGACGTCCGGTCCGGCGACCGATCCCAACGACCCGACCCGCAAGTTCCTGTCGCACGTCATGGGCACGACGGAAGCGGTCTGGGGAACCGTCCTGCCGCAGCAGACTGGCGTCCAGTACCAGCCGGCGACGCTGGTCATCTACGACGGCGCGACGCGCTCCGGATGCGGCGGGGCGCAGGCGGCGATGGGTCCGTTCTATTGCCCGATCGACAAGAAGGTCTACCTCGACACCTCGTTCTTCCGCGACATGAAGGCAAAGTACGGCGGCGGCGGCGATTTCGCTTACGCCTATGTCGTGGCGCACGAGGTCGGCCATCACGTCCAGGACCTGCTCGGCATCCTTGACAAGGCCGACAATTACAAGCAACGCGCCAGCCAGACCCAGGCCAACGCCGTCTCGGTGCGCGTCGAATTACAGGCCGACTGCCTCGCCGGCGTCTGGGCTGCCAACGCCAACCAGCAGTGGAAGATCCTTGAGCAGGGCGACATCGAGAAGGCGCTCGCGACCGCCCAGGCGATCGGCGACGACCGCCTGCAGACCGCGGCGCGCGGCTATGCGGTGCCCGACAGCTTCACTCACGGATCGTCGGTCGAGCGGGCGAAGTGGCTGACGACCGGCCTGAAGAGCGGCAAGGTCTCCGACTGCGACACGTTCTCGCAATAGGTTTTAAGAAGCGCCGGGTTTCGTGACTGACGAAATTCAGAAGTCATTGCGAGCGGCAGCGAAGCGGCCCGTCGTGGCGCGCCGCGCGCCCTGGACAGCTTCGTCGCTGCGCTCTTCGCTATAGCGGCTTCACGGACGGCGGGCTCGATATCGGGAGAAGCGCCCATGAACGAGAGGCCTGAGATCAATCCCTACCTCGCCGGCAATTTCGCGCCGGTCGGCAGCGAGGACGATTTCGAACTCGAGGTCGCCGGCGCCTTTCCCTCCGCGCTTCGCGGCGCCTTCTACCGCAACGGGCCCAATCCGCAGTTTCCGCCGCGCGGCCATTACCACTGGTTCACCGGCGACGGCATGATCCACGCCTTCTCCGTCGACGGTGGCAAGGTCGCTTACCGCAACCGCTACGTCCGCACGCCGAAATGGGAGCTCGAGCACGCCGCCGGCAAGGCGCTGTTCGGCGGCTTCGATCCGCGCGCCGCCGACCCGTCGGTCATGGGCAAGGACAACGGCGTCGCCAATACCAACATCGTCTGGCATGGCGGTCGCCTGATGGCGCTCGAGGAGGCGCATCCGCCGTTCGAGCTCGACGCCGACACCCTCGCATCGCGCGGCTATGTCGAGTCTTACAAGGGCCGCGTCACCGCCCATCCGAAGATCGATCCCGAGACCGGCGCAATGACCTGGTTCGGCTATTCGGTCGGCGGCTGGTTTTCGAAGACAATGTCTTACGGCGTCACCGGCGCGGACGGCGCGGTTGCGCGGCGCGACAATTTCGAGGCGCCCTTCTCGAGCATGGTGCACGATTTTCTCGTGACCGACGCCCATGTCCTCTTTCCCGTCCTGCCGCTGACCGGCGATCTCGCACGCGCCATGCGCGGCGGGCCGGCCTTCGCCTGGGAGCCCGACAAGGGCGCCCACATCGGCGTGATGGCGCGCGACGCTTCCGTCGACACGATGCGCTGGTTCACGACCGGCGCCTGCTACGTGTTCCATCCCATGAACGCCTGGGAGGAGGGCGACGTCCTCTTCGCCGACGTCATGGAATATCCGGTCGCGCCGCTCTTTCCCAATTCCGACGGAACGAGCCCCGAGCGCAGTTCGGCGCGTCTCGTGCGCTGGACCTTCGACCTCGCGGCCCCTTCGAACGTCGTCAAGCGTGAACCGCTCGACGACCTCGCGGGCGAGTTTCCCCGCTTCGACGAGCGGCGCGCGGGCCTAAGCTACCGGCACGGCTGGTTCGCCGGACGGTCGCGCGGTCGCCCCGGCGACATGTTCGAACTCGATCGCCCATGTCGACCTGAGGACCGGCAAGCGGGCGACCTACGCATTCGCCGACGGCGACGCGCCCGGCGAGCCGGTGTTCGTCCCCCGTTCGGCCAGCGCGCCCGAGGGCGACGGATGGATCCTTGCGCTCGTCTATCGCGCCGCCGAGAATCGCAGCGACCTTGCGGTGTTCGACGCGCAAGGCGTCGAGGCCGGCCCGATCGGCGTCGCGAAACTTCCCCGCCGCGTTCCCTTCGGCTTCCACGGAAACTGGCGCCCCGCCGCCTGACGGCGACGACCCCGGGCGCGCTTTCCCGACGTGGAGTTCGCCATTGTTTGCTTGGGCGGAGCGGGGCGCGAAATAACTTTGATGTCCAGTGCCGCATCGAGGGGCGCCGCCTCCGGCGGCGGCCCTTTAGGCCGTCCTTGAGATCAAAGTTCTTTTGCGCAAAATCGCCTCCAAGCAATCAATGACGGGTCGTCGGCTCGGTCGCCGCGCCCCAGGCGTTATCGGGCGCTGGGGTCAGGGGCTTGACGCGCCGGCCCTCCGGCGCTACCTCATGTTCTTGTTTTGTTCGACCAGACAATGCCCATGACCGCGATCCAAGCCGCCCCTCGCCAAGCTCTGCACCCCGCCTCCCGCGATCCGCGCCACGACCCGGCGGCGATCGCCGAGCGCCTCCTGCCCGCCGACAGGCGTCGGGGCCGGGGAGCGGCGACCAACGTCTCGGGCCGCTTCGAGACCTTGGCGCGCGAAGAGATCGACGACGGCTGGACGCGCGACGAAGCGCCCGAGCCGCTCGTCACCGAGGTGACACTCGAGACGCCGAAGACGGCGATCACCCGCAACCAGTCGCCCGACATCCCCTTCGACCGCTCGATCAATCCGTATCGTGGCTGCGAGCACGGCTGCTTCTACTGCTTCGCCCGGCCGACGCACGCCTATATGGGCCTCTCGCCCGGCCTCGACTTCGAGAGCAAGCTCTTCGCCAAGCCGGGGCTCGCGGCGCTGTTGGAGCGCGAACTCGCCAATCCGAAATATTCGGTCGCGCCGATCGCGCTCGGGACCAACACCGACCCCTATCAGCCGATCGAGCGGCAGCATCGGATCACCCGATCCGTCCTTGAAGCGCTCCAAAGGACGAAGCACCCGGCGAGCATCGTCACCAAGTCGAATCTGGTGCTGCGCGATCTCGACATCCTCTCCGACATGGCGCGCGACGGCCTTGTGAAAGTGTTCCTGTCGGTGACGACGCTCGACCGGTCGCTGGCGCGCAAGATGGAGCCGCGCGCGCCGACGCCGGGCAAGCGGATCGAGGCGATCGAGGCGCTCGCCGACGCCGGCGTGCGGGCCGGCGTCATGGTCGCCCCCGTCATCCCGGCGGTCAACGATTCCGAGCTCGAGACGATCCTGACGCGGGCCTATGCCGCCGGGGCGCGCGAAGCGGGCTATGTGGCGCTTCGTCTGCCGCTCGAACTGCGCGACATGTACCGCGAATGGCTTCAGACGCATTTCCCCGACCGGCTCTCCCGCTCGGTGTCGCTCGTCCAGTCGATGCGCGGCGGCAAGGACTACGAGGCGGCATGGGGGCGGCGCATGGCGGGCTCGGGCCCCTACGCCTGGATGATCGGGCGCCGCTTCGAGATGGCCGCGCGCCGCCTCGGCTTCCGCGAGGAGCGCCGTCCGCTGCGCGCCGACCTCTTCGTCCGCCCCTCGGCCGCGGCGGGCGCCCGCAAGGCGGAAGGCGCGCAGCTCAGCCTCTTCTGACCCGCCGGGCGCCGTCGGCCGGTCGTGGGCGTGACGCCGATTGCGGGCGGGACTTGGGGTCGGCGGCGCTCCAGTCGAAGCGCGACGGGACGCCCGGCGGGGCGTGGGCGCCGCGCCGCCGCTCGCGGGCGCGGGCGGCAAGCTGCTCGGTCGGGTCGTGGTCGAGGGCGAGCGCCGAGACGTCGCGAAGATCGGCGGGGTTGAGACCGATGTCGGCGAGTTCCCGCCGGTCCATGGCGGCGAGCGCGGCCATCGCGGCGCGGGCGGCGGCGACGCGGGCAGGCCAGGCGGCGGCGCGCCGCACGAAGGCGACCAGATCGGATCTGCGTCCCGGGAACGACATGCGCCTCTCCTTCTTTAGGCCTGGCGGCGATTTCGGCGCCGCATCCTCATCTGCTTGGCTTCGCGGCCCGCGACGCGCGACCCGATCGCTGCGGTTGAAGCGCGGGCCCGCGAGCGCCGGCCGTACGCGGAGATTCGCCCGATCCGCCTTGCGCCGCCAGAGACAGTTCAGTACAGTTCCGCCAAACTGTACCGCTAATCCAGCAGGACAATTCTCGAACGGAGCAGCGCGTGGACGATCGGCCGGTTTCGCGCGTCGAAAGCGTCGCGGCGCATGTCCGCGAGCGGATTGCGACAAGGGCGCTCATCCGCGGCGCGCGGCTCCCCTCGGTCCGCGAACTGGTGCAGAAACTCGGCGTGTCGAAATCGACGGTGGTCGAGGCCTATGAGCGCCTCGCGGCCGAAGGGGCGGTCGCCGCCCGCCGCGGCTCGGGCTTCTTCGTCGCCGGCGCCGCCCGGCCGCTGGCGCTCCGCATGGCCGATCCGCCGCCCGAGCCGGCGATCGATCCGTTCTGGATCAACCGCCATGCGATGATGGGCGCGGCCGATTTTCTCTGCCCCGGCGCTGGCTGGCTGCCGGATTCGTGGGTGCTCGATCTCGGCGTCCAGCGCGCGCTGAGGGTCGCGGCCCGCAGCGGCGCCGAGCAGCGGCGCCAGTACGACGAACCGCTCGGCTTTGCGCCCTTGCGCCGGCTTTTCTCGGTGCGCCTCGCCGAGCGCGCGGCGCCGGTCGATCCCGACCATGTCATCGTCACCGATTCCTGCTCGCAGGCGCTCGACCTCGTCTGCCGCTTCCTGCTCGCCCCGGGCGACACGGCGGTCGTCGACGACCCATGCTACTTCAACTTCCTGTCGCTCCTGAGAGCCTCGCGGGCGAAGATCGTCGCAGCGCCGCTTCAGCCGGACGGGCCGGACGTCGAGACGCTCGAGCGGCTCTTCGTCGAACATCGGCCGCGCCTCTACCTGACGAGCGCTGGCCCGCAGAACCCGACCGGTGTGACGCTGAACCCCGCCAAGGCCCATCGCATGCTGCGCCTCGCCGAGGATCACGGCGTCGTCGTCGTCGAGGACGACACGTTCGGCGACTTCGAATCCGAGCCGGCCATCCGGCTTGCCGGGCTCGACGGCTTCAGGCGGGTCGTTCAGGTTGGCAGCGCGACCAAGGCGGTCGGCGCCGCGACCCGCTGCGGCTACATCGCCGCACGCGCCGACTGGATTGCGCCGCTCGTCGATCTGAAGCTCGCGACCTCGATGGGCAACAGCGCGACCGGCGCCGCGGTGCTGCATCGCGTATTGACCGAGAGCCACTATCGCCGTCATCTCGACGCCCTCCGCCGCAAGGCGGCAGACGCGATGGGGCTCGCGTTCCGCAATCTGCGCAAGGCAGGGCTCGAACCCTGGACGGAGCCCCGCGCCGGCATTTTCGTCTGGGCGCGCCTGCCCGATCGCGTCGCGGCCGCCGACGTCGCGCGCTTCAGCCTGGCGCGCAAAGTCTTGTTCGCGCCCGGCCCCGCCTTCAGCGCCTCCGATCTCGGGCGGAGCTACCTGCGCTTCAACGCGGCGCGCTGCAACGAACCGCGCGTCTTCGAGGTGCTCGACGCCGCGATCGCCGCCGCGCCGCGCGAGACAGGCTGAGCGCCATGCCCCGCTACAAGCTCACCATCGAATATGATGGCGCGCCGTTCGTCGGCTGGCAGCGGCAGGAGAACGGCGTCGCGGTGCAGCAGGTCCTCGAGGAGGCGGTCGCCGCACTGACCGGCGAGACGCGTGCGATCGGCGGGGCGGGGCGCACCGACGCCGGCGTGCATGCGCTTGGGCAAGTCGCGCATCTGGATCTCGACCGCGACTGGACGCCCTTCCGGCTTGGCGAGGGCCTGAACGCCCATCTAGTCCCGCAGCCGGTGGCGGTGGTCGCCCTCGAGCGCGCGAGCGCCGACTTCGACGCCCGCCGCAGCGCGCGCGGCCGCGTCTATCTCTACCGGGTCGTCAACCGGCGCGCGCCGCTCGCGCTCGAACGCGGCCGCGCATGGGCGGTGAAGCGCAAGCTCGACGTCGAGGCGATGCGCGAGGCCGCGGGCGTACTTCTCGGCCGGCACGACTTCACCACTTTTCGCGACGTCCAGTGCCAGGCGAAGTCGCCGGTGCGTACGCTCGACAGGCTCGAAATCGAACCCGCCGGCGACGCAATCGTGTTCGAAGTCGCCGCGCTCTCGTTCCTGCACCGGCAGGTGCGCTCGATGGTCGGCTCGCTGATCGACGTCGGCACGGGTCGCTGGACGGCGGCCGATCTCAAGGCCGCCCTCGACGCCGCGGACCGCAGCCGCTGCGGCCAGGTCGCCCCGGCGCACGGGCTTTGCCTCGCGCGGGTGGACTATTGATGTCGCCGCGCGACGAAGGACCTCACGCCGGACATCGGCGTCGTACGTGGACGGCCTCACCGATGCGGCGTCAAAGCGCCAAGCGCGGCCTCGGTCAGCGCCGCGGCGAGCCAGGGGGAGAAGGAGCGCCAGACCTCGACGCGGAACTCCGTCTCGCCGAGCCGCCAGAGCACGATCTCGGCCCGGTCGAACAGGGTGCGGGTCGCCATGCCGACCGGGAAGCCCGTGAGCCTCAGGTCGAGCGGGCAGCCGGCGCTCAAGGCCCGCGCCGCGTCCGCGCCCGAGACGATCAGCGCCACCTGCCGGTCGGACACATCGACGAGGCTGTGGGCCAGGCCGGACAGCGCGTCCTCGATCGCCGCCGCGAGCGCCTCCGCCGACTGGCCTTCGGCGATCATGAGCCACTCGTCGGGGCCGAGCCAGAGCGCGGCGCGCTCGGCTGAACCCCCGGCGGCGCCGAGCCGCGCCGGCAATTCGGCGCCGAAGGCGGCCGAGCAGGCCGCGCGCGCCTCTTCGCCGCCTCTGAAGATGAAGCGCTCGGAGCGCGGCGTGTCGGCGATGGCGAAACGCGGACCCACGGGAAGGACGGCGTCGTCGAGCGGAAAGCGGGGCGTCAGCCAGGGACTCTGCGAAGGGCTATGCATGGAGCCGCGTCCCTTCCGGATCGTAGAAGACGGGTCTCGAGACGGTCGCGGCGACCGAGCCGCTCGCGCCCGAGACGAAAAGCCGCGCGCCCGTGCGCGCCCGGCCGCCCGCCACCAGCGCCAGCGCGATCGAGCGGCCGAGCGTCGCACTCGGATAGGCGGACGTGACATGGCCGAGCGCCGGCGCGCCGGTCGACGGAGCGGCGCTCTCCGTCACCTGCGCGCCTTCCTCGAGAACGACCGCCGGATCCTCGGTCAGAAGGCCGACGAGCTGCTTGCGTCCGTCGCGGGCAAGCTCTGGGAGCACGAGGGAGCGCTTGCCGACGAAATCGGTCTTGGCCTTGCCGACCGCCCAGTCGAGGCCGAGGTCGGCAAGCGTCACGGTTCCGTCGGTTTCCTGCCCGACGATGACGTAGCCCTTCTCGGCGCGCAGCACATGCATGGCCTCGGTGCCGTAGGCCGCGCCGCCGTGCTTCGCCGCTTCCGCCGCGACCGCCTTCCAGACATCGAGGCCATAGGCCGAGCCGACGTTGATCTCGTAGCCGAGCTCGCCCGTGAAGCTCATGCGCATCAGCCGGGCGGCGACGCCGCAGACTCGGGCCTCGCGGACGCTCATGTGCGGGAAGGCGTCGTTCGAAAGGTCCACGCCCTCGACGAGGGGCTGAATTGTCTCGCGCGCCTTCGGCCCCTGGACCGCGATCGTCGCCCAATGCTCGGTCGTCGAGGTGAGCCAGACCTTGAGGTCGGTAAACTCCGTCTGGAGATAATCCTCCATGTGAGCCAGCACACGCGGCGCGCCGCCGGTCGTCGTCGTGACGTGAAATCGGTCCGCGGCCATGCGCGCGATCACGCCGTCGTCGAGGACGAAGCCGGTTTCCGTCAGCATGAGGCCATAGCGGCAGCGGCCGAACTCCAAGCTTCTGGAACGCATTGACGTACATGCGCTCGAGGAAGGTCGCGGCATCGGGGCCGACGACCTCGATCTTGCCGAGGGTGGACGCGTCGAAGATCCCGACCGCTTCGCGCGCCGTGCGGCATTCCCGCGCCGCCGCCTCGCGCATCGTCTCGGCCTTCCGCGGGAAATACCAGGCGCGCTTCCATAGACCCACGTCCTCGAACGCCGCGCCCTCAGCCTCGGCGAGCGCGTGAATTGGCGTGCGGCGGATCGGATCGAAGAGGCCGCCCCGCGCGGGTCCCGCGAAAGCGCCGAACGTCACCGGCGTGTAGGGCGGGCGGAAGGTCGTGAGGCCGATCTCGGGGATCGGCTTCTCCTGCACGGCGGCGGCGATGGCGAGCGCGTTCATGTTGGAGAGCTTGCCCTGATCGGTGGCCATGCCGGTCGTGGTGTAGCGCTTGACGTGCTCGATGCCGCGCATGCCCTCCTGAACCGCAAGCTCGACGTCGCTGACCGAGACATCGTTCTGCATATCGACGAAGGCTTTCAGCCGCCGGTCGCCGAGCACATGCAACGGTGCGCCGAGGGTTCCGCCCCGCGTGGGCGGTGCGCCTCCGACCGCGTACGCGTGCGACGCCGGCGCCTCGAACCCGGCCGCAGCCGCTGCGGCCCGCCCGGCCGCGTCGCCCTCCGCGAGCCCCTCGGCGAGCCCGAAGGCGCCGTTGCAAGCGCCGGCCGAGCGCAGGCTCGCTCGCGACTCGCCCGGACGGAAGGCCTCGAGCGCCGCGTCGAAGACGAGCCGCCCGCGCGCCTGCGAGAAGAGGTGCACGGTCGGCGTCCAGCCGCCCGACATGAGGAGCGCGTCGCATTCGATTCTGCGCATACCGCCGGGCCGCGCCGCGAGGCGGACCGCCCTCACCCGCGTTCGCCCCTCGACCCCATGCACGGCGGCGCTCGTCGCGACAGGGATCCCGAGCGCGCGGGCGGCCTCCGGCAACGGCCCCTCGGCCGCATCGCGAAGATCGGCGATCAGCGCGACCTCGACGCCCGCCTCGCGGAGGTCGGCCGCCGCGCGATAGGCGCTGTCGGAGGCCGTCACGACGACGACGCGCTCGCCGGCCTTGACGCCGTAGAGGTTGAGATAGCGCCGCGCCGCCTCGGCCAGCATGATTCCCGGACGGTCGTTGTCGGCGAAAACGAGCGGGCGTTCGATCGCGCCGGCCGCCAACACGACCTCGCGGGCGCGCATGCGCCACAGTTTTTCGCGCGGCAGATCCGGGTTCGCGGCGAGCGCCGCCTCGGGCGCCCGCTCGCTGAGCCCGATCATATTCTGAGCATAGGCGCCGAAGGCTTGCGTTCGCGCCATGAGCCGCACGTTCGGCGACGCGCGCAACGTCTCGAGCGCCGCCGCCAGCCAGGCGCTCGCCGGCTCGCCGTCGATCGTCGCCCGGCTCTCCGCAAGGAGCGATCCGCCGGGCGACGCGTTCTCGTCGCAGACGACGACGTCGCCGCCGCTTTTCGCCGCCGTTAGCGCCGCCGCGAGGCCGGCTGGGCCGGCGCCGACGACCAGCACGTCGCAATGGTCGAAAAAGCGGGCGTAGCGGTCCGGATCGGGCGCGGTCGGCGCCGCGCCAAGTCCGGCGGCGCGGCGGATGACGGGCTCGTAGAGGCGCGTCCAGATCGCGCTCGATCCGAACCAGCCAGGGCCCATGAAGGTCTTGTAGTAGAAGCCGGCTCCGATCAACGACCCCATGAGAGAATTGATCGCGCCGATGTCGAAGCGGAGCGAGGGCCAGCGGTTCTGGCTGGCCGCGACGAGGCCGTCGAAGAGTTCGACCTCGGTGGCGCGCAGGTTCGGCGTGAAGCGCTCAGGCCCACGCGAGACGCCGACGAGCGCGTTCGGCTCCTCGGAGCCGCATGTGACGACGCCGCGCGGGCGATGATATTTGTATGACCGGCCGACGAGCCGGACGCCGTTGGCGATGAGCGCCGAAGCCAGCGTGTCGCCCTCGTAGCCGCCGTAGGCGACGCCGTCGAAGGTGAACGAGACCGGCTGCGTCCGGTCGATGGCGGCGCCGCGCGGGACGCGGAAGCGCTGGGTCATCGGCTACGCTCCGCGCCGGTCTCGGGTCTCGGCTCGCCGGCCTTGTAGGACGCGAGGATCGCATCGTCCCCCGTATCGCGCAGGACGTTGAAGAACCGGCCGCAGCCGAAGACATGGCGCCAGCGCTCGGCGTAGACGCCCTTCGGATTCGAGCGAATGTAGAGATAGTCCGTCCAGGCTTCGTCGCCGATCGCCGACGGATCTTGAGGCCGCGCGACATGCGCTTCGCCGCCGTGGCGGAACTCGATCTCCGGCCGCGCAAGGCCGCAATAGGGACAGGGGATCAGGAGCATCGGCGTTCAGATCTTCGGTTTGGTATCTGCCAAGGTGGGGGGCGCCGAACACTGACCTCGTCCTGAGGAGCCTGCGAAGCGGGCGTCTCGAAGGACGTTCATGACCGGGAAAACGTCCTTCGAGACGCGTCGCCTTGCGGCGTCGCTCCTCAGGACGAGGGCGGTGTTTGGACGAGGTCGGTGGATGGAGAAACGGCCTGCGGTCATCATCTCCGCCTTCAATGTGCGACCGCGGCCGCGGCCGCTTCGTCGATCAGCCGCCCGGCGCGGAAACGGTCGAGCGCGAAGGGGGCGGCCAGCGGATGCGGCGCGCCGAGCGCAATCGTATGGGCGAAGACATGGCCCGAGCCCGGCGTCGCCTTGAAGCCGCCGGTGCCCCAGCCGCAATTGACGAAGAGCCCGGGAACCGGCGTCAGGCCGATGATCGGCGAGCGGTCCGGCGTCACGTCGACGATCCCGCCCCAGTTGCGCAGCATTCGCAGGCGCCGCACGGCGGGAAAAAGCTCGCAGATCGATTCGAGCGTGTGCTCGACGATGTGTAAGGCCCCGCGCTGCGAATAGGAATTGTAGGCGTCGGTGCCCGCCCCGATGACCATCTCGCCCTTGTCGGATTGCGACATGTAGGCGTGGATGGTGTTCGACATGACGACGCACGGCATCATCGGCTTCACCGGCTCGCTGACGAGGGCCTGCAATGGATAGCTCTCGATCGGCATGCGGACGTCGGCCATCGCCATGACGACGGAAGTGTGACCGGCGGCGACGACGCCGACTTTCTTCGCCGCGATCGGCCCGCGGCTCGTCTCGACTCCGGCGACCGCTCCCGAGGCGTCGCGCCGGATGGCGGTGACCTCGCAATTCTCGATGATGTCGACGCCGAGCGCCGAGGCCGCCCTTGCGTAGCCCCAGGCGACCGCGTCGTGCCGCGCCGTGCCGCCGCGGCGCTGCAATGCGGCGCCAACGACGGGATAGCGGATGTCGCGGTCGATGTTGAGGATGGGGCAGAAGGCCTTGGCTTCCTCCGGCGTCAGCCATTCGTTGTCGACGCCGGCGAGCCGGTTGGCATGGACGTGGCGCTTGCCGACCTGCACGTCATGGACGTTGTGGGCGAGCATCAGGACGCCGCGCGCCGAATACATGACGTTGTAGTTGAGCTCGCCCGACAGGCCCTCCCACAGCTTCAGCGAATGCTCGTAGAGCGCCGACGAGGCCTCCCACAGATAGTTCGAGCGCACGATCGTCGTGTTGCGGCCGGTGTTGCCGCCGCCGAGCCAGCCTTTTTCGAGCACCGCGATCTTGGTCGCGCCGTGCTCCTTCGCCAGATAATAGGCGGTCGCCAGCCCGTGCCCGCCGCCGCCGACGATCACGACGTCGTAAGCCCCCTGAGGCTCGGGCTTCCGCCATTGCTCCGGCCAGCCCACGTTGTGCGCGAGCGCCTGCCGCAAGAGGTTGAGACCGGAAAATCGCAAAGGCCCGACGCCTCCCTCGAAGCCTGCGGAGCGCCTCGAAGCCCGCGGCGCGGACTTTTGCCCCGCCGGCGCCGCCGTGCATAGAAGAATTTTTCTGCGCCGAAATGATTTCGCGCTTCCTCTTCCCCGTCAGGGGGAAGAGCCTGTGGCCGGGTTCCGACCCGGCCGTGTCGCCGAAGGCGACGGGTGAGGGTTTTGCGCTGCGTCGCGCCCCAGGCTCACCCTGGCCGCTCGCGCGGCCTGTCCCTCTCGCCGAGGAGAGGGCTGACGCGGGCGTCCCTCATTGCTTGTCGTGCATCCTGACCAGCATTGCGTCGATCGCCCGCGAGATCGGCCCCGGCGGCCGGGCGCGGTAATAATCCTCCGGCGCCGCCAGGGTCTCCGGCGGCGGCTCGATCGGCGCGAAGGTGGTCGTCAGCCTGACCGCTCCGCTGTCCGTCCCGGCGCCCTGGATCGCGATGGTGAGTTCCGTCAGATGCAGCGCGAAATCGGGCGGCGGAAACGACGGACGGTTATTCCGGATCGCGTCGGCGAGTTCGGCGATGCCGACCGTCTTGTCCTGCTGCCCGACCTCGCGGCGCTTGACGGCGGCGAGGACGGCGCGCGGCGACCACCATTTCGTCGTCGGCAGCGTATCGCGGCCGGCGCCCGGCGGCGGAATGCGCAGGAGCGGGATCGGCCGGCCGCCAACCCCGAAGATCCGGCTCAGAAGCGAGTTCGTGCGCACCGTGCGGGCCTTGCGCGCATTGAGGGTCATTTGGGTGAAGCGCTCGAGATAAACCGGACACTGATAGTGCCGGTAGGTGTCGGCGGTCAGCATTCCCTTGCTGCCGAAGATCCGCATCCGATGGTCGAGCGGAACGCCGATGCTGCATGTCACGCGGGCGACGACGCCGCCGCTCGCGAAGTCGAGGCAGGCGACGGAAAAGTCGGGCGTATCGGGCGGATCGAGCGGAAGATCGGTCTTGTCGGGCATGACCTTCTTGCTGAAGGCCGTCACGCTCCTGACCGGGCCGAACATCGCGCAGAGCCAGGTGAGGTGATAGCCGACATGCTCGAAGGTGCAGCCGACTTCATACTCGTGCCGGTAGGGCCAGGGCGCGCCGGTCGGGCTCCGCCAGGTTTCCGGATGCATGAGAGGAATGACGTTGTCGTCGAATTCCGCGTAGATGATGCGCACGTCGCCGATCGCCCCGTCGCGCACCGCCTTCCACATCGTCTGGACGGTGTCGCTCATGGCGTTGGACGGGGCGCATGAGAGCCGCACGCCCTTCCGCTCGGCAAGCGCGAAGAGTTCACGCGCCTGATCCATGGTCATGGCGAGCGGCTTTTCGGAATAGACGTGCTTGCCGGCCTCGAGCGCCTGACGCGTCACCTCGTAGTGGCTCTCGACGCTGGTGAAGTTGGCGACGATGTCGATCTCGGGATCGGCGATCAGCGCCGCGTTGCTGTCGTAGGCCTTGACCTTGTAGGCGCGGGCGACGACGTCGCGGCGGGCCATGTCGATGTCGGCGACGCCCTTGAGCGTGAGGCCCGGGTGGCGGCCCCACGTCCCCATGTAGAAGTCGATGACGAAGCCGCAGCCGATGACGCCGACGTTCATGGGCGTGACGCCCCGGCGGGATTGGCCGACCAGATCGAGTGGGCAGCCTCGATCAGCCGCGCCATCGCAACGCTCTCGGCAAGCTTCATGCGTTCGCTCTCGGCGAGTCCCGTCTCCACGCAGCGCCTGACCTCGTCGGCCTCGTAATGGTAGCCGTTGCCGGCGTAGGGGACGGCGGCGGCGCGGCCCCGCCCGCGAAAGCGGTGCAGACGCTGTTGCAGCGACTGCGCGACGGCGCCCTCGCGCAGCGCCTCGACATGGCGGTTTCCGCGGGCGATGCGGCCCGCCGGCGCCGTTCGCATGACCTCGAGTCGAAAGGGACGGTAGATCGGCGCGCCGACCCTGAGAAGTCCGTGCGTCCCCTCGACCGTCAGATCGTTGGGCAGCGGCGCGCTGAGGCTGGCGCGAATGGTCGAGAGGACGCCCGCCGCATGGCGGAGGACAATCGCGCAATCCTCGTCGACGCCGGTCTGGCCGATCGTCGCCGCGGCGGCGGCGACCTCGGCCGGCCCGATGAGGTCGAGGGCGAAGGAGAGGGCGTAGATTCCCCGATGCAGGAGGGCGCCGCCGCCGAGATCGGCGCGAAACTGGTTGTCGTCGGGGTCGGGCCGGTTGGAGGCGCCGAAGGACGCGGCGAGACTGCGCGGCGTCCCGATCGCACCCTCGGCGATGAAGCGCCTTGCCTGCGCGGCGAGCGGCAGGAAACGCGTCCACAGGCCCTCCATGCAGAAGACGCCTGACGCCCGCGCCGCCTCGGCGATCGCCTCGGCGTCGGCGAGCGTCGCCGCGATCGGCTTCTCGATCAAGACGGGCTTGCCCGCCGCGAGGCAGGCGAGCGCCTGGGCGCAGTGTGCGGTCGGCGGCGTCGCGACATAGAATGCGTCGACGTCGTTCGAGCGAACCGCCCGTCCAAAATCGGCCTCGACCGTCGGGACGCCCAAATCCCGGGCAAACGCGGCCGCATTGCCTGGAGTTCGCGAGTATACGAGGGTCACCCCACAGTCGCGCGACTGGCGAAGACCGAGAACGAACTTCCGGGCCGCATATCCGGATCCTATGACGCCCCACCGGAACATTGCCGTCATCCCGAAATTCGCGGCCCTCTTAGCAGGGCGCGCCAGCCGGCGACAACCGCGCCGGGTGCGGCTTCAGGGGTCCGAAGCGCGCACTCCCGTGAACATATACGCCCCGATTTTGGCAAGTTGTTCATCAACTGGGCTGATTTACTAACCGTGTCGTGAGGTGGAGGAGACGGCTCGGCTGGGTCAATCGACGGTATAGGCAAAAGTAACCTTGATGTTGCGCCGCAGCAAATCTCCATGACAGAAACTTGACAATTGACCAATGGTTACCAACCGAACCGTCACACACGCTCGATCAACTTCTCGTAGACATTCCGGGCGCCACAATCGCGCCGAAATTACTGGGCATTGAACGTCTTCACCAGAGGAGCGCGGGAGAGATCGGCGCGCGGAGCCACCGGGAGGACGGGACCATGATCGAACGGGAAATCATCGCCACCTGCTCCAACCCGCATGTCGCGCGCGCGGCGGTGGCTTCGATCGGCGGCGACCTCGCGCGCCGGCTCGAACTCGACGCCGACCTCGGCAGCGTGCCGCTCGGCGTGCTGGCCTCAAGGCGCGTCTGCGACTTCGTCAGACGCGCCCACGTCAGCGACTGGAAGGGCCTGCGCGCCGCGGCGCGAGGGGCGGACATGCCGATCCTGAGCGGCCTCCGCTACATCCTCGAGAACGGCCGCGAGCGGCTCGCCAACTAGGGCGTTCGCAACTCCCGGCCGTCATCGCGAGCGCAGCGCGGCGATCCAGCGGCCACTGCGCAAGCTTCGGGATGTTTCCGCGCGAGAACCCTCCGGTTGCCGGAAGCAGTGGGTGTGTATCGCACGTCGCTTCGCTCCTCGCGAAGACGGAGCACCCTCCTTGGCGGATACCGCACGAGGCGGCCGGCGCCACGCGCCTTCCTCCTTCGTGACCTTTGTGGACTTTGTGTTTGAATAGTTAAACACAAAGGGCGCGAAGGAGCACAAAGGACACGTTTGCGCTCGTGACGCCGCCGGTCCATGCTCGCTCGCAATGTTTCTCGGGCTGGATTGCGGCACCTCGGGCCTGAAAGCCCTCCTCGTCGACGACGCCGGAACAACCGTCGCGAGCGCCGCCCGCGCCTATGCGCCGGACCGGCCGCGGCCGGGCTGGTCCGAGCAGGACCCGGACGTCTGGGTGTCGGCGATGGCCGGCGCGATCGCCGATCTCACGGCCGCCGCCCCCGTTGCGGTCGCCGCGATCAGGGCGATCGGCTTCTCCGGACAGATGCACGGGACCGTCGCGATCGACGCGTCCGACCGGCCCGTCCGCCCGGCGATCCTGCACAACGACGGCCGCGCCCATGCAGAGGCGGCCGAACTCGCCGCCAGGTTTCCCGACCTCGCCGCCGTCACCGGCGTCAAGCCGATGCCGGGCTTCACCGGGCCGAAGCTGCTCTGGCTCGCCCGCAACGAGCCGGGTTCGCTGAAGCGGATCGCCGCGGTCATCGC
Organism: uncultured Alphaproteobacteria bacterium; assembly: GCA_963829505.1. Taxonomy (GTDB): domain Bacteria; phylum Pseudomonadota; class Alphaproteobacteria; order Rhizobiales; family Beijerinckiaceae; genus Roseiarcus. The sequence goes on along the minus strand of CAWHIL010000001.1, from coordinate 1,068,274 downwards.
GCCGAAGGACTATCTGCGGCTCGCGCTGACCGGCGCGCGCGGCACCGACATGAGCGACGCCGCCGGCCAGTGGCTGCTCGACGAGGAAGCCCGCCAATGGTCCGGCGCGGCGGTCGAAGCCTGCGCGGCGGAGCCCGCCTGGCTGCCACGCCTCTATGAGGGATCGGACCCGGCGGGCGAAGTCAGCCCGGCCGCGGCGCTCGCCTTCGGCCTGCCGGCGGGCGCTGTTGTTGCGGCGGGGGGCGGCGACGCGGCCGTCGGCGCGGTCGGGCTCGGCGCGATTGAAGCCGGAAGCGCCTTCATCTCGCTCGGCACCGCCTGCCAGCTCGTCGTCGCGACGGACCGCTATCTCAGCGCGCCGGAGAGGCTCGTGCACGGCTTCGCCCATGCGCTGCCCAGACGCTGGTATGCGATGGCGGCGATGCTGAACGGCGCCGGCGCGCTCGCATTCGCCGGACGCCTCCTCGGCGCCGCGCCCGACGCCCTCGAACGGGAGGCCGCGGACGGCTATCACGGACCGGGGCCGGTCGTCTTCCTGCCCTATCTGTCGGGCGAGCGGACGCCGCTCGACGACGCCTACGCGCGGGGCGTTCTGTTCGCGATGAGCGAAGCGACCTCGCGCGCCGACGTCGCCCGCGCCGTGATGGAGGGGGTCGCGCTGACGCTCGCCGACGCGCGCGATTGCCTCGCCGCCGCCGGCGCATCGATCGAGCGCGTGAGCCTCATCGGCGGCGGGGCGAAGAGCGCGCTCTGGACCGGCATGATCGCCGCCGCGACCGGCCTTACCATCGTCCGGACGAAGGGCGGCGAGACCGGCCCGGCCTATGGCGCGGCGCGCCTCGCCCGCCTCGCAGCGACCGGCGAGGCCGCGGAGACCGTCTGCATGGCTCCCGAGATCGCCGACGTGACCGAGCCGGACCCGCGCCTCGCCGAGGCGTTCGCGCGACAGCGCGAGCGCTTCCAGGCGCTCTACGGGGCGCTGAAGGGGGAGTTCCGGCGCGGCGCGAATTCGTGAGCGGCGTTTTCGCCGATCGTCGTTTGTCGGGGCAATCGGCTGGAGCGCGCGGCGAAAAAGTGGATGCCGGTTTTTCGCGAAAAGCGCGCGGAAATCAAAGAAGTTAGAGCCTTCGGCGATTCGGTCGAATCGCCGAAGAGGCGAGCTATCCGGCGGCTCGCCTCGCGCTTCGGTCTGACGCCGACGCGTTCCCGGGCACGGCGTAGGCGTCGAAGAGCCGGGCGGAACAGCCCTCGCCCACCGCCGAAAGAGCGAGGGCCTCGCTGATCGGAACCCAGGCGTCGCCGCCCGCCGCCCGGCGGCGAAGCCTCATGTCGGGCGAGGGCATGTAATAGCCGACCGCGCCCCGCTTCCAGAGCTTGCGCGCGGGCCGGTAGCCGGAGTTGACTTCCGCCCGGGCCAGTACGGCGTACAGATACTCCTTCTTGCGGCGCGCCTTCGGCCAAAGATGTTCCGGCAGGCGGTCGAGCGTCTCCATGAGGCCGTCGGCAAAGAAGCCGCGCGTGTATCGGAAGGGCCCCAGCGGCCGGGCGATGAGGCCGCCGCAATGGGTCTTGAGGCCGGCCAGCATCAGGCCCAACGGCCAGAATTCGCCCTGACCGCGTTCGAGACGAACGAGCCGTCCGTCCGTCTGGACGTCGAGCGTCTCCGGCCCAAGGCGCTCGAACAGAGCCGCGAGATGGTCGCGGGCGAAGGCCTCGTCGCCGATGGTGCGGCTCAGCGCGCCCATCCAGGCGGTGTGGCCGTAGTCGTCGGCGAGCTCCGGGTCCGCGCCGCGCGCGAGCAGGGCGTCGATCAGCGAGACGTTTCCGGCGCGCGCGGCGAGCATCAGCGGCGTCGCGCCGCAATACGTCTTGTGGTCGACGCCGTAGAGGTCGCAATCCTGCAGGACGGCTTTTGGCGATCGTTCGAGATAGGACCGCAAATGGCGCTCGCGCACCGCGGCCGCCGCTCGCGTCGCGCGGCCCATCGGGTTCCTGGGATCGTTCGAGAAACCGGGAACCCTGGCGAGCTCGACGAACCTTCCTTCGTGATAGATCTGCGAGACTCGGCCGAGCAGTTGTTCGCGATGCGTCAGCGCCAACGCGGGCGCGAAATTCGCGGCGGCGAGCCGCTCGACATAGGCGCCCTGTCCGTGCCACAGCGCATAATCGAGCAGGGTCTGCTTGGTCTTTGCGGACGGATTCTTGGGATCGAGCGCCCTCGGCGTCCAGTCCGTCAGCGCCGGCAGCGACCAGGGCGTCCACGGCGTCGGCCGCGCGGCGAGGAAGGTTTCGCGGATCGCCCGCGCCTGCTCCTGCTTGCCCTGCAGTTCGAGCTTGCGCGCTTCCTGCGCCCATTCATCCTTGCTCGACGCCTGAGACGCCGCCGGCGCAACGTCGGCGACCTCCTCGAGGTCGAGCAATCCGAGCAACGGATGCCGGACGTCGCTCTCGACGATCGTCAGGCCCTCGACGGCGCGGGTCATCGCGACATAGAGCGCGTTGACGTAGAACTTGTTGATTTCCAGTGATTTGTCGGCCTTGTCCCTGGCGCGCCGGTAGTCGAGCTCCTCGCCTTCGAGGTCGCTCCGCGTCACGTCGCGGCAGACTTCGGCGTAAGCCGCGCGGGCGCCCGAGATCATCTGAAACAGAATGACGTTCGGATATTCGAGGCCCTTGGCCTCATGGACCGAGAAGACGAGAGGCGTCGCGAAATGGGCGCGCGCGGCGGGCTTGTCCTCGTCGCGCAGCACGATGACGGCGTAGCGGACCGACGCGCGCGAGGCGGCGTTCAACGCGCGCAGCGCCTTGTCCTCGCCCTTCAGCAATTGCGCCGCCCCCGTCGCGCTCGAGGCGCAGCGGACGAGGAAATTGCTTTCGCGGTCGACCGAGCCGAAGCGCGCCTGCTTGACCTTGAGGAGGCGGTTGGCGAGGCCGGTGACGGCCTCGGTGTTGCGGAAATTGGTCTTGAGGACGGAGATTTCGCGCCCCTCGCTTATCTCCTCGGCCGCTTCCGTCGTGCGCCAGAACAGAGCGCGCACCGAGGCCCAGGAGAAGAAGTTCGGATGCACGATCTGGTGAGAATCGCCGCAGAGCAGGAAATGATGCTTGGTCTTGAGCGCGTCGAGAACCAGCGCGAGCTCGGCGTTGGTCAGATCCTGCACTTCGTCGATGACGACGAAATCGTAGCGCGGCTCGGCCTTGGCGCGCCAGGCGTGCGCGACGAGGTTCAGGTCGAAGAGCGTCTCCTCCTTCAGCCAGGCGCGGTATTTCTCGAAGAGGTCGTGAACGGCGGCGCGCGCCTCGCCCGCCGGGAAGAGCGATTGGCGCACGCCGAGCGCCTGATATTGGCTCTCCGTCAGCGCGCCGTCCGCGGAGGCGCCGACGACGCCGCGGAGTTCCTCGAACAGAGCGTGCGCGCCGGCCTGCCGCAGATCGCCCTTGAGGCCGTTCCGCCGGCGCTCGAACCAGGCGCGGAAGGCGGGAAAGCCAACCTCCTCGCCGACGGGCGCGGCGATCGAATTCGACGAATTCGCGAAAGCTCATGAATTCAGCGTCTTGATGCGGATTTTCGTAACCGTGCGCGCCGTAAAGCCGGCGGGCCGTCTGCGCCAGATAGGCCGAGCGGGTCACATAGAGGACGTTTCCCGTCGCCTCGCGCATCTTGGCGAGCGTCACCGCGGTCTTGCCTGAGCCGGCGGGGCCGATGACGACGAGCGGCGGCGGGTGGCGGCGGGTGGCCTCCTGCGCGGCGTCGAGAACGATCGGCTTGTCGAGGAGATCGAACTCGACCGCCTCCGGCGGCAGCCACTTGAGCGCCCAGCCCGAGCGGGCGGCCGGTTCGGGCGCCGGCGCCAGATCGTCCGGGCCGGCGTCGATCTTGTCGCGGTCGACCGGCGCGCCCCGCAGGAAGCGGGACTTCTCGTAAGCGTGGTCGGGAATCACCTCGAGAAACAGGCAGACGGTCTCATCGCCACAGGGGAGGAATTGCACGATCAGGCGCGCGTCGTCGCTGAGCTTGGCGCGCCAGTAAGGCGTCGGGACGAGCTTCTTGAGGCCGGCGGCGGCGAAGTCGCCGCGGCCGAGCGCCGCCCGCAATCGTTCGAGGGGTTTGCCGAAGCGGCGGGGATCGAGGTCCCGGTAGGTGACGATTTGCATGGGCGCGAGCATACGACAAGCACGACCGTTGACGCGCTCCGTCCGGTCGGGTCGGCGCCGGACATCCCCTTCTTTTTCGAAGGGCTCGCCGAAAACCCGCCCTGTTCGGGCGAAAAAACCTCCCTGTTACAGACGTAAACCTTCCCTGTTCCGGCAACAACTCCGCCTGTTCGGAATCGACCATAAGTGTTTCACGCAAAACACCTTTCCGCGTCTGGAAACCCTCAGAACCCCTCGGGCTTGCCCACCACCGTCGTGAACAGCGCGCCGTCGCCAAAGGCGCGGGCGGCGGCGCGCCTGACGTCGGCCATGCTGACGGCCCCGATCACCCGGTTGCGTTCGACCAGCCAGTCGGGGCCGCGGCCCTCGAGCTGGATCTGGACGAGCTGGGCGGCGATCTTGACCGAGGTGTCGAAGCGCAGCGGGTAGGAGCCCACGAGGTAGGTCTTGCCCTTCTCGAGCTCCTCCTCGCCGAGCCCGTTCAGCGCCACGTCGCGGATCTCGGCCGCGGCGACGTCGAAGCTCTCGCGGGCGCGCTCGTTCTTGGTCGTCGTGCCGCCGTAGAAGAAGGCGCCGTGGTCGAGCGCGTAGAAGGCGCCGAAGACGGTGTAGGCGAGCCCGCGCTTCTCGCGCACCTCGCGGAAGAGTTGCGAGGTCATGTTGCCGGGCCCGCCGAGCACATGCGCGGCGACGAGGCTCGCGATGAAGTCGGGATCGTCGCGCTTGAGGCCCGGGCGGCCGAAGCGGAGCGTCGACTGCGGCACGTCGAGCGTCACGCGATCGGTGCGCCCGAGCCCGGCGAAATGCGCCTCGGGGATCGGCGTCAGTTCGGCCCGGAGCGGGAGATCGGCGAACGCCGTGTCGACCAGCGCCGCTGCGGCGGCTTCGTCGATCGCGCCAACGATGGCGACGATGAGTTCGTCGCGGGCGAGAACGCGCTTGGCCGCCGCGACGACGTCGGCGCGCTCGATTCTCGCCAGCGTCTCGAGCGTCCCGTCGGCCGGCACGCCATAGGGGTGGCCGGGAAACGCGCCGGAAACCCAGGCGCGCGACGCGACCGTGCCGGGATCGTTGGCGTTCTGGCGGAGCCGCGCGTTGGCGTGCTCGCGCACCCTCTCGAACGGCTCCGCGTCGAAGCGCGGCGCGTTGAGCGCGAGGCGCATGAGCTCTCCGGCGCGATCGAGGTTCTTGGTCAGCGAGCGCATCCGGCCCGAGACGTGCTCGCGATCGTTGCGAAAGTGGATTTCCACCGCCTTCTCGTCCAACGCCTGCTGGAAGCCCTGCGAATCCAGGTCGCCCGCGCCCTCGTCGAGAAGCCCGGTCATGAGCATGCTCAGGCCCGCCTTCCCGTCCGGGTCCTGGGCGGCGCCGCCGCGCATGGCGAACTCGAGCGAGACGAGCGGGACCGCATGCGACTCGACGAACCAGACCTTCAGCCCCCGCGGCGTGACGAGCGTGCTGACGTTGACGGCGGCTTCGGACGACGGAGCGGAGGCGAACTTCTGCATGGGGCGTTTCCAGATCGATCGGCGGGCCGCTTCAGGCGGCCTCGGCCTCGGAGGGCAGGAGATGGCCGGTCACGGCGGGCTTGCGGAGGAGGAAGCGCCGCGCGGCGTCGATGACCGACGCGGCGTCGACCGCCTCGATCGCGGCGGGCCAGCCCTCGACCTCCGGGATGGTCTGGCCGATGGCGAGCGAAGAACCGTACCAGCGCGCCAGATCGGACTGGCTGTCGCGCGCATAGACCGCATCGGCCACGAGCCGGGTCTTCGCCCTTTCGAGCGCCCCCGCGTCGATTCCGTCGGCGACGAACCTGGCGAGCACCCGGTCGAAGGCCTTGTCCAGCGTCTCGAGCGAGACGCCGGGGGCCGGCGAAGCGCTGGCGATGAACCGGCTCTCATCGAGCGCCGTCCCCTGATAGTAGGCCCAGGCGGAGACGGCGAGCTTCTCCTCCATCACCAGCTCCCGATAGAGCAGGCTCGTCTGCCCGCCGCCGAGAAGGTGCGCCAGCACCTCGAGCGTCTCGGACTGGCCGGGCGACGCCGTCCGGCAGGAGGGGACGAGATAGTGGCGCTGCCAGTTCGGCTGCTCGACCTTCTCGTCCCTGACGGTGACGAGGCGGTCGGCGACCGTCGGCGGCTCGGCGGGACGTTCGCGCACCGGCCGCGCGCCGCGGGCCGGCGCCCGGCCGTAGGTCGCTTCGGCGAGCCTCAGGGTTTCATCCGGCTCGGCGTCGCCCGCAACGACGAGGATGGCGTTCTCGGGCGTGTAGAAGCGCCGGTAATAGGCGAGCGCGTCCTCGCGCCCGAGGCCCGCGATCTCATGCCCCCAGCCGATGATCGGCACGCCATAGGGGTGATGGGTGAAGAGGGTCGCCTGCACCGCTTCCCCGAGTTGCGCGCCCGGGTCGGTGTCGCAATGCATCCGCCGCTCCTCGAGCACGACGTCGCGCTCGGGCGTTACGACGTCGTCGGTGAGCACGAGGCCGGTCATCCGGTCGGCCTCGAATTCCATGCAGGCCTTCAGATGCTCCTTGGCGACCTGCTGGTAGTAGGCGGTGAAGTCGGGCCCGGTGAAGGCGTTCTCCTGGCCGCCGATCGACGACACGAACTCGGAGAAGGCGCCCTTGGGATGGGCCGCCGTGCCCTTGAACATCAGATGCTCGAGAAAGTGGGCGATGCCCGACTTGCCCGGCGGATCGTCGGCCGCACCGTTGCGGTACCAGACCATGTGGGTGACAACGGGGGCGCGATGGTCGGGAATGACCACGACCTCGAGGCCATTCTTCAGGGTGTAATGGGCGACCTGCGAGGCGGAGGCGGTCATCGGGAATCCGAGAGGTTTCAGGGCCGGATCAGGACGGTCCGCGGGCGTCGGCCGTCGCGTCAGGAGTTCGTCATATAGGGCGCCCGCGCGACCCTCGCCAGTCGATAGCGCTTGAACCGGCGACGGGCGCGCCGTTCTCCCGGAGGGCCCTCTGAGGCCCCCGCGACGGCGGATTGAGCCGCCGCAAGGCGCTTACCGGCGATTTGTGCTATGAAGAAGCGATCGCCCGAAGGCGGGCGAGCGGTCTGGAGTGGGGGCGGCGAGGGGGAACACGAGCCTGAGAGGCAGTCTTATGTCTCCGGAGCAGCGTCAATACTTTGAACGCCTGATCGACACATACACGGACAACATCCGGGCGTCGGACATCAAGGCCAACATCGTCGGGATCATGATCATCTTCTCGATCTCGGTCGTCAGCCTGTTTCGGCCTGACCTGCCCGCATGGTTGCCGTTCTATGTCCTCCTGCTGGCGCCGATGCTGTCTCTGATATTCCTGCTTTTGTCGATCTTTCCGCGCTTTTCCGCGCGGCCCGGCTTCCCGTTCCGCATCGGCGCGTCCATTGCGCCCGCCGAGTTCGCGGCCATGCCGAAGGACGACGGCGAACTGGCGCTCGCCTACGAAACCGATTGCTCGGCGCTGGCGGAAATCCTCTACCGGAAGGTCTTCTACTTCCGGCTGGCGATGGCGCTCTGCTTCTTCTACGTCGCCGTGCTGACCTGCCTCGCGGCCGGGGCGGCGCTGAACAGGATGTGAGCCGCTACTTCGCTCCGGCGACCCCCGCGCAGGTCCAGACGGCGAAGGAGCATTGCCGGCCCGAGGGGAGACCGCGCCCGTCCGGCGTCCCGTAGAGGACTTCGCTCACATGGCGGTTGGTCATCACGAGCCGGACGTCGCAAGGCCCTGGCGGCGGCAGCGCCGCAAAGTTCAGGCCGGGCGCCCACGGCGGACTGTCGGTCGTGGTCACGCCGGTTCTGTAGGTCCATATCTCGGTCGCCTCGGCGGGCGCCGTCCGCCGGGCGGGCGCGCCGAGACACGCCAGGACGTCCCGCTCGGCAAGGCCGATCATCCGCGTCTGCGCGGTCTGATCGGTTTCTGGCGCCTGGGCGCAACCGCCAAGCGCAAGCGCCGCCAGCGCGCCGAGCCGGAACGCCGCTTCTCGTCTCACGTCTCCGCTCCCTGCGGCTCGGGCCGCAGGAACGCGACCTGCGTCTCGCCATAAACCCGTTCGTCGATCAACGCGAGGCCAGGGGGCGCAACGACCTTGGACTTCGCCGCCTCCTCGACGACGCACATCGCATCCGCCTCGAGCCATCCCCCGGTTACAAGCGCCGCCAGCGCGGGGTTTACGAGATCCTGGCCGTAGGGCGGGTCGAGGAAGGCGAGCGCGAACGGGCCGCCGGCGGGCGTCGCGCCGAGCTTCGTCGCATCGGCTCGCCAGATGCGGGTGACGCCGCCGAGGCCGAACGCCTCCACGTTAGCCCGCAGAAGCGCGCGCGCCTCCGTCCCGTTGTCGACGAAGAGGGCAAAGCGCGCGCCGCGCGACAGCGCCTCGATCGCGAGCGCGCCCGACCCGGCGAAGCAGTCGACCACCCGCCGCCCCTCGATGCAGCCGGGATAGCGGTGCTCGAGGATGTCGAAGATCGACTCCCGCAGCCGTTCGGAGGTGGGGCGCACCGCGCGCGATTCGGGCGCGGCGAGAACCCGCCCTCTGAACCGCCCCCCGACGATCCGCATCGCCTAGCGTTTGTTCGGCGGTCGACGGGGGCCGCCGCCGTCGCCCCCCCGGGGCGGCTTGCGAGGCCCGCGTCCCTCGCCGGCCCCGAACTTGCCCCTGCCTCCGCGGTCGGGCGGACGCCGATCCTCCGCGCGACCGCCGGCCTTGGACGCGGCGCCGCCGGCGCCCCGCGAGCGGCCGTCGCGCGCGGGAAAGCCTTCGCCCTTGGCCGGGCGGTCGCGGCGCGGCTCGCCGCGCTCGGAGCGGAACGGCCGCTTCTCACCGTCGCTCCGCGTGCGCCCGTCGCGCCCAGGAAAGCCCTCGCCTTTGGCCGGGCGGTCGCGGCGCGGCTCGCCGCGCTCGGAGCGGAACGGCCGCTTCTCACCGTCGCTCCGCGTGCGCCCGTCGCGCCCGGGAAAACCCTCGCCCTTGGCCGGGCGGTCGCGGCGCGGCTCGCCGCGGTCAGGGCGAAATGGGCGCTTGTCTCCATCGCGCTGGACGCTTTTTGCGCCGGGTTTCAGCGCGGCTCGAGCGCCATCCTCCGTCCTTTGCCGGCGCTCGCGGCCCTCGCCGTCGCGGGCACGCTTGACCTCGAACGAGTTGGGGCGCCGCGGCCGCTCCCCCGCCTCCCGTCCCGCTTCGTCCCAGCGACTTCGACCCTCGGAGCGGCGGGGGCGGGGCCCCGGCTTGTCCGCCCTGCTGCGGCGTTCCGGCGCCGGTTCGCCGCCGGCTTCGGCCTTCGAGATGCGCTCGACCGCGACGGTGCGCCCCTTCCGGTCCTGGGTCGCGCTGCGCCGGACGCGCTTGCGCGGACCGGAGGCGTCGCTCGCGATCTCCGCGCGGAGCGCCGAGACATGCTTGCGCTGGCGTTCCGGCGTCGATTTCTCCGGGCCGCGGCGAGGCGATGCGCCGCGTTCCCTGTCGTCGTGACCGCGATCCCGGCTGGAGGGCCTCGGGCGATCCTGGAACGGCCGGTCCGGTCGCCGCCGTGGCTCGGCGGCCGGCGGGGCCACAGGCGGCGGCGAACGGTCAACGACCGGCGCCTCGAAATCCGCGCCCGCTTCCCGGGCGAGTTTCGCGCCGAGCTGGTCGCGCAGGATGCGCGTGCGCACCTCCAAAACCTCGCCTTCCGCGAGGTCGCCGAGCTCGAAGGGGCCGAACGAGACCCGAATCAGCCGGTTCACGGAAAGCCCTATACTTTCGAGGACGACCTTGAGCTCGCGGTTCTTGCCCTCGCGCAGCCCCATCGTCATCCAGGCGTTCGAGCCCTGCTCGCGGTCGAGCCGCGCTTCGATGCCGGCGTAAACGATCCCGTCGATCGTGATCCCGTCGCGCAATGCGTCAAGTTCGGCCTGCCCGATCGACCCATGGGCGCGCACCCGGTAGCGGCGAAGCCAGCCCGTCGCTGGCAGTTCGAGCACGCGCGCGAGGCCGCCGTCGTTGGTGAGGAGAATGAGGCCTTCGGTGTTGATGTCGAGCCTGCCGACCGCGACGAGACGCGGCAGATCCTGCGGCAGAGCATCGAAGATGGTCGCGCGGCCCTCGGGATCGCGGGCGGTGGTGACGAGACCGCGCGGCTTGTGGAACAGGAAAAGCCGGGTGCGTTCGCGCGCCTCGAGCGGCTTGCCGTCGACCCGGACATCGTCCGCGTCGCTGACGTTGAAGGCCGGGCTCGTGAGCGCCTTGCCGTTGACCGAGACGCGTCCCTCGGCGATCCAGGCCTCCGCCTCGCGGCGCGAGCACAAGCCGGCGCGCGCCATCACCTTGGCGATGCGGCTCCCGTCGCGAACCTCGTGACCGGGTTTCGTCTCGTCGCTCATGTTATGCCTTAATCTCGGCCTTAATCTCGCGGACGCCGCCGTTGCCCCTCGGGCGGAGCTGTCCTATGCCGGAAGGCGCGCGGCCGCCAACCGAAAAACGACGGACCCCGCGTCTTCATGGCCGTTCCATTGCCCGACGCAGACGCAAACGCCAGCGACCCGATGACCGTCGCCTTCGAGGAAGCCCGCGCAGCGGAAGCGCGCGGCGAGGCGCCGATCGGAGCGGCGGTCGCGTGCGGCGGCGCGGTGATCGCGCGCGCCGGCAACCGCACTCGCGAACTCGCCGATCCGACCGCTCATGCCGAGGTCCTCGCAATCCGCGAGGCGGCCGCCACCCTTCGATCCGAGCGGCTGGTCGACTGCGACCTCTATGTCACTCTCGAGCCCTGCGCCATGTGCGCCGGCGCGATCTCGCACGCCCGCGTCCGACGCCTCTACTACGGCGCGCCCGATCCCAAAGGCGGCGCCGTCGACCATGGGCCGCGACTTTTTGGCCAGCCGACATGCCATCACGCGCCCGAAGTCATCGGCGGGTTGCGCGAGACGGAGGCGGCCGACCTGCTGCGCGCCTTCTTCGCCGCGCGGCGGTGAGCGGGTTGCCGTCCGCCGGGACCGCGTGACATGCTGCGGTCCCGAGGCAAGAGACCGACCGGGAGGAGAAGAGAATGCCCCAGCCGCCGTTCCGCGCCGATCATGTCGGCAGCTTCCTCCGCCCCGAGCGCCTGAGGGTTGCACGCGAAGCCTTCGCGGCGGGCAAGATGGCTGCGGCCGACCTGCATGGAATCGAAGACGAATGCATCCGGGAGGTCGTCCATGCGCAGGAGAATGTCGGCCTCAAGGGAATCACCGACGGGGAGTTTCGGCGCACCTATTTCCATGTCGATTTTCTCGAGCGGCTCGAGGGGGTCGAGACCCACTACGGGGAATATATCGCGAGCTTCAAGAAGAGCGACGGAACGCAAGTCGGCTTTAAGCCGCCGACCATGCATGTCGGCAGCAAGGTCAAGTGGGTCGGGCCGATTCAAGGTCCGGACTTCGACTTCCTGAAATCGGTCGTGACCCAGACGCCCAAGGTCTGTGTGCCGGCGCCGTCGATGCTGCATTTTCGCGGCGGCCGCGAGGCGATCAGCGAGGCGGTCTATCCGAAGCTCGAGGATTTCTACGACGATCTCACCGCCGCCTACCGGGCCGAGGTTTCCGATCTCGCGCGGCGTGGGCTTCGCTACCTGCAGTTCGACGACACGAACCTCGCCTATCTCTGCGACCCGGAGATCCGGGCGCGCACGAAAGCGCGCGGCGACGACCCGGACGCGCTCACCCGCCTCTACTGCCGCTTGATCAACGAAGCGATCCGCGGCCGTCCGTCCGACATGAGGATCTGCGTCCATTTGTGTCGCGGCAATTTCAAGAGCGCCTGGGTGGCGCAGGGCGGCTACGAGCCGGTCGCCGAGATCCTGCTCAACGAGATGAAGATCGACGGTTTCTTTCTCGAATACGACGACGAGCGTTCCGGCGATTTCGCTCCCTTACGTTTCGCGCCGAAGAGCGCGACGATCGTACTCGGGCTGATGAGCTCGAAGAAGGCGGCCGCCGAGCCCAAGGACGAGGTCAAGCGTCGCATCGACGAGGCGGCGAAATACGTGCCGCTCGAGCAATGCGCGCTCTCGCACCAGTGCGGCTTCTCGTCGACCGCGCACGGCAACGACCTCTCCGACGCCGACCAGTGGATCAAGCTTGGGCGCCTCGTCGAGATCGCGGAAGAGGTTTGGGGCAAGGCGTAAGCGCGGCCGGGCTCGCGCTTCGGGGTCAGTAACCGCGCGTCCGGTCGACCCGGTTGTCGAGCGGCGCGCCGCGCTCGAAGGCTTCGATCTGGCGGGCGATTGCGGCGGCGATCGCGCCCGGCGACGAGATCGCCGCGTTGTGCGGGCTGACATAGACGTCCGGATGGCGCCAGAGCGGCGAGGAAGCCGGCAGCGGCTCGCGCTCGAACACGTCGAGGGAGGCGCCCTTGAGCGCGCCGCGTTCGAGCGCGTTCACGATGTCCGCCTCGACCTGGAGTCCGCCGCGGCCGGCGTTGATGAGAACAGGGCCGCCGAGCGCGCCGCCTTGCCGAAGGCCTGCGATGAGCCGGGCGTTGACGATGCCGCGGGTCGCCGGAGTCAGCGGCAGGAGGACGACGAGCATGTCCGTTCGGGCGAGGAGCCGCCTTAGTCCGTCGGCGCCGTGGAACGTCTCGATGTCCAAGCCCTTCGGCCTCGCGCTCCAGCCGGCGACGCGGAAGCCGAGGGCCCCAAGCTTCATCGCGGCGTCGGCGCCGAGAACGCCGAGGCCGAGGACGCCGACCGACACGTCGGACGCTTTCGGTTGCGCGTCGTCGTCGGCCCACACCGTGTCGCGCTGCTGCCGTTCGTAGCGGCGAAGGCGGCGCAAATGGATGAGCGCGTGCATCGCGACCCATTCGCTCATCCGATCCCTGAGATCGGCGTCGACGACGCGCACGATCGGCGCCTCGGGAAGCCGAGGGTCGGCAAGCAGATGGTCGACGCCCGCGCCGAGCGAGAAGAGAACCTTCAGGTTCGGCAGTCCCTCCAGCGCGCCAGGCGCATGGCCCCAGGCGAGAACGTAGCGGATCGCGGCGCGATCGAACGCTTCGCCCGGAACGACGACCGCATGGTCCGGCAAAAGCTCCTTCAACCGTGCGCGCCAGGGCGCCGCGTCCCAATCCGGCGCCGCGAAGAGAATGGTCATCGCCTAAGTTAAGGCTCCGCCTTGTGCCGCCACAAGAGATCGCGGCCTTTCCGGCCGGCAGGGATGTAACAACAGAGAAAGGTGCTAGGAATGCGTAGCCACACGGCTTCGGCCGTTTCGAATCTCGGCTGCGTCTTGAACCGGAGACCCTGATGAAGCTTACTTTCCACGGCGCCGATCGGAGCGTAACCGGCTCGTGCCATGCGATCGAGTGTGGCGGAAAGTCGATCCTTGTCGACTGCGGGTTCTTCCAGGGCGATCCGCAAGCCGAGGCCGAGAACGCCGGCGACTTTGGCTTCGATCCGGCGACGGTGGACGTGCTGCTACTCACCCACGCCCATCTCGACCATTGCGGGCGCATTCCGCTGCTCGTCAAGCGCGGGTTCAAAGGAGAGATCATCGCGACCTCGGCGACGTTCGAACTCGCCCGGCTCGTGCTCCTCGACGCGGCCGGCCAGCACGAGGAGGACGCACGCAACGCAGCCGACCGGGCGGGCGCGCACGCGGCTGCTCACCCCTCCGCGCCCCTCTACGGCATGGTGGATGCGATGGCGGCCTTCGACCGATTCGGCCGCCATGCGGCCTACGGCGAGCCGATCGACCTTTCGCCGGGCGTCCGTGCGACTTTCGTCAACGCCGGCCACATTCTCGGCTCGGCCAGCATCGTCCTCGATGTCACGGAGGGCGGGGCCAGCAAGCGCGTGGTTTTTTCCGGCGACCTCGGGTCGCCAGGGCGACCGCTTCTGAAAGACCCCGATCCGCCGGAGCACGCTGACGTCGCGCTGATCGAAACCACCTATGGCGATCGCCTGCACCGGCCGTTCGATGAAACCGCGGCGGAGCTTTACGGCGCCATCAACGACTGTTTCCGCCGCGGCGGCAATGTCGTCATTCCGACCTTCGCCCTCGAGCGGGCGCAAGAGGTCCTCTACATGCTGCGCCAGGGCGTCGACCAGAAAAAGCTCGATGCGTCGATCCAGGTCTTTCTCGATTCGCCGATGGCGATTTCGGCGACCGACGTCTTCCGGCGCTATCCCGAGGCCATGCGGCCGACGGTCGCCGAGGCGTTTCTTCGCGGCGACGATCCGTTGCGTCCGCCGGGCCTTCATCTGTCGCGCGAGAGGGCCGATTCGATGGCGATCAACGCCGTGACGCGCGGCGCCATCATCCTTGCGGGCTCCGGCATGTGCACCGGCGGGCGCGTCCTGCATCATCTGCGCCACAACCTCGCACGCCCCGCCTCCGCGATCGTCTTCGTCGGCTATGCGGCGGAAGGGACGCTCGCGCGCAAGATCATCGACGGCGCCCAGACGGTCACGATCGGCCAGGACCGCATCCCGGTCAGGGCGCGCATCCACACGATCAACGGCTTCTCGGCGCACGCCGACCAGGCCGAGCTTCTCGCCTGGCTTCAGAAGACGGGCGCCAAGCGGGTGTTCCTCACCCACGGCGAAGCCCCCGCCATGACGGCCTTCGCCGCGAAACTCGGCGGCGATGTGGTGGACATGCCGACGCTCGGGCAAAGCTACGAGCTTTGAGCGCGACGGGCCGGGGCTTGTCGGCGAGGCCGAATTGCCGCGCCGGCGCCTGCGCGGTAACATAGGCGCGTGTTTTTGACGCCAAACGCCTTTCCGCGGAACGATCGATGAGCGACAAGACCCGTCGCGACGAACCTCACGGCGCCGAGCCAGACTTCGACCTCGGCCGGATCTTGAAATCGGTGGTGACCATCCAGTCGCAGATCCCTGAGGACGCATTCACCGCACAGACGCTCGGCGAGCAGCGGAGCGGCAGCGGCGTCGTCATCCGCGACAGCGGTCTCATCCTCACGATCGGCTATCTCATCACCGAAGCGGAAACCATCTGGATCGCCCGGTCTGACGGGCGCGTCACTCAGGGGCACGCGCTCGCCATCGACGCCGAGAGCGGCTTCGGGCTCGTGCAGGCGCTCGACAGGCTCGATTGTCCGGCGCTCGAATTCGGCCGTTCCGATCTCGCCAGGATCGGCGACCCGATCGTCGTTGCGGCCGGCGGCGGCACGAACGCGGTCAATGGCTCGATCGTCGGAAAGCAGGAGTTTGCCGGGTACTGGGAATATTATCTCGACGAGGCGCTCTTCACCGCGCCCGCCCATCCCTTCTGGGGCGGGGCGGGCGCGATCGGCCCGGACGGCAGGCTTCTCGGCGTCGGCTCGCTGCATGTCGAACTGTCCGGGCGCGACGGCCCGCGCGACGTCAACATGGTCGTGCCTATCGGGCTCCTGCCGCCGATCCTTGACGATCTTCTGACCTACGGGCGGGTCAACAAGCCGGCCCGCCCCTGGCTTGGCGTCTATTCGGCTGAGAACAACGGCGAGATCGTCGTCGCGGCTGTCTCCGAACGGGGTCCCGCGGCGAGCGCGGGCATGCGGCGCGGCGACGTGATCGCAGCGGTGGCGGGCGACGAATCAGCCGATCTCGGCGACTTCTATCAAAAGGTCTGGAGCCTGGGCGCCGCCGGCGTCGAGGTTCCGATCGAGATCGTCCGTGACGGAAAAACCTATGCGGTGACCGTCCGCTCGGCCGACCGATCGTCGTTCCTGAAGCGGCCTCGCCTGCAATAGAGCGGAAGGGAGCGCGGAAGCGGCCTGTTCGAGAAAGGCTTTCCAAATCAAGGACAACCCGAAAAGGGTCGCCGCGGCCCGCGGTGCGTCTGCAGACGGATCCTTTGAACCGCGCCTGCCTCGCCCTATGACGCATCCTTGATTTGGAAAGCCCCTCCCATGCCGCCGAACCGTCAGGCCCATTCATTTTTGGATCACCGATTCGTGACCAACGCTGTGACGGGCGTCACACTCTGGGTACAAGTAATTAGTGTGGATTAAGAGTCCGGAAGGATTCCATCCAGCCCAGACCGGCCTCGGTCGTCGTGACGGGCCGATATTCGCAGCCGACCCAGCCGTCGTAGCCAAGAATGTCGATGAGGCCGAGAAGGAAACGAAAGTTGATCTCCCCGGTTCCCGGCTCGTTTCGGCCGGGATTGTCGGCGATCTGGATATGGGCGATCCGGGGCATCGCCTCTTTGAGGCGCCGCGCGAGGTCTCCCTCCATGATCTGCATGTGGTAGACGTCAGCCTGCAGCCAGAGGTTCTCGGCGCCGACGCGCGCAATGATCTTCAGCGCCTCGTCTGTTCGATTGAGGAAGAAGCCTGGAATGTCGCGGTCGTTGATGGGCTCGATGAGCAGCTTGACGCCGCGGCGCTCCGCAGCCTCCGCCGCGAAGGCGAGATTGTCGAGGAAGGTCGCCTCGAGGAGCCTCCGATCGACGCCTTCGGGCGCGATTCCCGCGAGGCAGTTCAGCCGCTCGCAGGCGAGGGCTTCGGCATAGTCGAGGGCGCGCGCCACCCCGTCGCGGAACTCGCCTTCGCGGCCTGGGAGGATCGCGAGGCCCCGTTCGCCTTTCGCCCAGTCTCCTGTGGGAAGGTTGAAGAGCGCCTGCGTCAGATCGAGGTCGGCGAGACGGCGGGCGATCTCGCGCGGATCGTGGTCGTAGGGGCCGACGTATTCGACGGCGCGGAAGCCTGAGCGGGCGGCGGCGTGAAAACGGTCGAGGAACGGCAGGTCAGCGAACAGGAAGCTGAGGTTGGCGGAAAATCGCGGCATCAGATTCCCCCGGGCGCAAGGCTCCTCAGCCCCTGACGAGCCGCGCGGCGAAAAAGCCGTCGAGCCCCGAGAGGCGCGGATCGTCGCCCCATAGGCCGCAGGGCATTGTGCGCAGATCTCCAGCGGACGTAACGCACTCGGACAAGCCCCCGATCTCGTCGGCTAAGATCGGGACGCGGCGAATGTCCGGGTTGCGCCTGAGGAGGGAGACGATCTGCGCCTCGCCTTCTTCCGGCTCGAGCGAGCAGACGCAATAGACGATGAGGCCGCCGGGCCTCGTCAGCTCGACCGCCTTGTCGATGAGCTGGCTCTGCAGTTTGACGAGGCCGGGGAGATCGGCCGGCCGTTTGATCCAGGCGACGTCCGGGTGGCGGCGGATGGTGCCGGTGGCCGAGCATGGCGCATCGACGAGCGTGGCGTCGAAGGCCGCGGCGTTGAAGGCGAGGGCGTCGGCGACGACCATGTCCGCGTGCAGCCTCAGCCGCTCGAAATTGGCGGCCAGCACCTTGAGGCGCTCGGCCGAGCGGTCGACGGCCGTGACCGCGGCGCCGGCCACGGCGAGTTCCGCGCTTTTCCCGCCGGGCGCCGCGCAGAGGTCGACCACGCGCTGGCCGGCGCGCGCGCCGAAGAGCCGCGCGGGGAGCGCGGCGGCCGCGTCCTGCACCCACCATTCCCCGTCCGCGTAGCCTTCGAGTTCGGCCACCGGCCGATGCGAGACGACCCGCACCGATCCTGTCGGGAGGACGATGCCGCCGAGCCGCTCCGCCCAGCCCGCGGCGTCGCTCTTGACGCTGAGATCGAGGGTCGGCTCGCAGCGGTTCGCCGCAGCGATCGCGCGCGCCGTCTCGTCGCCATAAGTTGCGCGCCAGCGCGCCGCGAGCCATGGCGGCGTGTCGTCCTCGAGCGGATCGGAGGCCTGGAGGATGGCGTCGCGGTCGCGCGCCACGGCGCGCAGGACCGCGTTGACGAGGGCGGCGAAGGGAGCGCTCCCTGCATCCGCGCGCGCCGCGCGCACGGCGAGATCGACCGCGGCGTGATCCGGCGTTTCGAGAAAGAGGAGCTGGGCCGCGCCCGCGACAAGCGTCCATTCCAGCGCGCCGCTTCTGCGCGGCATGCCCTTGTCGAGCCGTTGCGCGAGCGCCTTGCGGATCGTTCCGAGACGGCGAAGCGCGACGGTCGCGATCGAGCGCGCGAGCGCGCGGTCGCGCGGATCGACCTTGGGGTCGCGAAGCGAAAGGTCGGCGGCGAGGCGTTCGTCGAGAGGCCGCGCCGTCGTCACCGCCTCGGCGATTGCGCGGGCGGCCGCGATCCGCGACGTCAGGCCGGGCGTCGGAGGTTCGGGCGCTCGAGGTCGGGGTCCAAAAAATCCGCGCTGCTGTCTTGCCAAACGCGCCTCGCTCATTGTCGTGGAACCCGTCCTTCTCATGAGCTTATACGCCAATATTCGGGCAGGCTTGCGTCAAGCGGTCGCGCGAGCGCTTTCGTTTGGCCTTCGCCCGCGAGATTTGACAGGGACCGCGCGCCCACAGTAAGAGCGGGGCGTTTTCGTCAGGTTCTGGCCTCGTCGACTGAAGCCGACCGGTCCTTCGAGATCGGCGGTCAACGCCCGGCAGCGCATCGCGCCCCCGGGCGCAGTCTGCGTTGGGGTCAGGCGACTGATGACGACGGCAGAGCCAAGGAACGGTTCCTATATCTGTCCGTCCGTCCCCGTCGCCCGACGTCTGAACAGGAGCAAAATGCATGTTCGAGAGCCTTTCCGAGAAGCTCTCCGGCATATTGGACAAACTGACCGGCCGCGGGGCGCTCTCCGAGGAGGACGTCAACGCCGCGATGCGCGAGGTGCGCCGGGCGCTGCTCGAAGCCGACGTCGCGCTCGACGTGGTGCGCTCCTTCGTCGACCGCACGCGCACGAGAGCCGTCGGCGCCGCCGTCATCAAGTCGGTGAAGCCCGGCCAGATGGTGGTCAAGATCGTCCACGACTCGCTCGTCGAGACGCTGGGGGGCGAATCGCAAGCGATCGACCTCAACGCGCCGGCCCCGGTGGCGATCATGCTGGTCGGCCTCCAGGGCGCGGGCAAGACGACCACCGCCGCCAAGATCGCCAAGCGCTTCACCGAGCGCGAGCGGCTCAAGGTGCTGATGGCCTCGCTCGACGTGAAGCGTCCGGCGGCGCAGGAGCAGCTCGCAGTGCTCGGGCGGCAGGTCGGGGTCGACACGCTGCCCATCGTTCCGGGCGAAGACCCGGTCGAGATCGCCAGGCGCGCCGAGACCGCGGCCCGCCTGCAGGGCTATGACGTCGTCATCCTCGACACTGCCGGGCGCACGCATGTCGACGAGCCGCTCATGCAGGAGATGGCCGATATCCGCGACGCGGCGAAGCCGCACGAGGTGCTGCTCATCGCCGACGCGCTGACCGGGCAGGACGCCGTCAATCTCGCGCGAAGCTTTAACGAGCGCGTCGGTCTCACCGGCATCGTGCTCACCCGCATGGACGGCGACGGACGCGGCGGCGCGGCGCTTTCCATGCGCGCCACGACCGGCCGGCCGATCAAGCTTCTCGGCGTCGGCGAGAAGATGGACGCGATCGAGGACTTCCATCCGGCGCGGCTCGCCGACCGCATCCTCGGCATGGGCGACATCGTCAGCCTCGTCGAGAAGGCGGCGCAGGCGATCGACGCCGAGCAGGCGGCCAAGATGGCCGAGAAGCTCCGGAAGGGCGTCTTCGACCTCTCCGACCTCTCCGACCAGCTTTCCCATATCGAAAAGCTCGGCGGCATGGGCGGCATCATGGGCATGCTGCCCGGCGTGGCCAAGATGAAGGATCAGATCGCCTCCGCCAATCTTGACGACAAGTTCGTCAAGCGCCAGCGCGCCATCATCTCGTCGATGACGCCGCAGGAGCGGCGCAACCCCGACATGCTGAAGGCGTCGCGCAAGAAGCGCATCGCGGCCGGCGCGGGCGTCGGCGTCGATCAGGTCAACCGGCTGCTCAAGCAGCATCGGCAGATGGCCGACATGATGAAGGCCATGGGTCAGACGGGCAAGCGCGGCGGCATGATGGGCAAGCTCGGACAGATGATGGGCCTTGGGCCGATGCCGACGCCCGAGCAGATCGAAGCGATGCAGAAAGAGATGGGCGCCGCAGCGGGGTCCGCTCCGCCTCCGCGCGCCCCTGGCCTTCCGCCGGGCCCACCGCCCGGCGCCTTCAACCTGCCGCCGCAGTTTCCGGGCCTGGGGGGCCCCAGGCTTCCGGGTCTCGGCGGCGGATTCAACCCGTTCGGAGGGAAGAAGAAGTAGGCCCTCATCCGGCCCTTTGGGACCCTTTGTCCCGCTCGCGGGGAGAGGGCTGAGGTGAGGAGAAGCGAAGCGATCACCACGGTCTACCAAGAGTTCAATGCACTCATAAAAGGAAAGAAACCGAATGTCCCTCAAGATCCGTTTGTCCCGCGCCGGGGCCAAGAAGCGCCCGTTCTACCGTATCGTCGTCGCCGACGCGCGCATGCCGCGCGACGGCCGCTTCGTCGAGAAGATCGGCACTTTCGATCCCCTGAAGGCCAAGGACGCCGCCGACCGCCTCGTGCTCGACCAGGAGAAGGCGAAGAGCTGGCTCGCCAAGGGCGCACAGCCGACCGACCGGGTGCTGCGCCTGCTCGACAGCCTCGGGCTCATGAAGCGCGAAGCGCACAACAATCCCGAGAAGGCCAAGCCCAAGAAGAAGGCGCAGGAGCGCCTCGCCGCGGCCGAAGCCGCCGCCGCCAAGGCGGCCGAAGCGCCCGCAGCGTAACGCCCGGCCGCTCTCGCCTTGCGCGCGCCCGACCGGCTTGTCCTCGTTGGCCGGTTCGGCGCGCCGCAGGGCGTGCGCGGCGAGGTCCGCGTCCAGTCCTATACCGCCAATCCGCGGGCGATCGGGCGCTACGGGCCGCTGACCGACGCTTCGCGCTCGCGCGCGTTCGCGTTCGAGCGCCTGAGGCCGCTGAAGGCGGAGATGCTCGTCGTCAAGCTCAAGGGCGTGGAGACGCGCGAAGCGGCCGCTGCGCTCGCGGGCGTCGAACTGTTCGCTCGCCGCGATCGGCTGCCCGAGCCGAGCGCCGACGAATTCTACTGGGACGACCTCGTTGGACTCGAGGCCGTCACGGCGGAGGGCGCGGTCATCGGCCGCGTCGCGGCCGTCGCCAACTATGGCGCGAGCGACATTCTCGAAATCGCGCCAGCGAGCGGCGGCGAGCCGCTGCTCATGCCCTTCACCAAAGCCATCGTTCCGACGATCGATTTCGCGGCTGGACGCCTCGTGATCGCGCCTCCGGAGGAAGTCGAGATCGCGGCTAAGCCGGCTGGCGCCGGAGCCCCCTGACCCCAGCGAAACCGAGCCCGGCGAAGCCTGCGAGCATCATCGCCCATGGCGGCGCCTCGGGCACGGATGGGTCGGAGAGCGGACTCAGTCCGCGATGTCGGTCGCAAGCGGCGCGTGGTTGAGGAGGGCGACCAGCGCGACGCCTCCGACCGTGTTGCCGAGGATCGTCGGCGCGAAGAAGTGGATTGCGTAATCCGAGAGCGAGGACTGGCCGGTCCACATCGCGTAGGCCGCCTCGACCGAGCCCGCGATCAGGTGGGAGAACTGGCCGAGCGCAACCGCATAGGTGAGCAGCAGGATCACGAACAGACGCGCCGATCGCGCGCTCGGCAACAGCCAGATCATGAGCGCGATCAGCCAGCCCGCGAACACTGCGCCGACCGCCTTCGGCCAGAAGTCGCCTTCCAACGACGTCCGCGCGATTGCGCCGAGGGCCTCGCGAACCTTGTCCGGAAAGACCTCGCCGATCGCCAGCAGCCGGGCAAAAACGAAAGCGCCGATGAGGTTGGCCGCGAGCACCACCGCCCAGAAGCGCGCAAGCGCCAGGAAACTGCGCGCGTCCGGCTTGACCAGCAGGGGCAGCACCGCGGTCAGCGTCGATTCGGTGAAAAGCTGCTGCCGTCCGAGCACGACGATGACAAAGCCGAGCCCATAACCGAAACTGTCGAGCAGCGGCGCCCAGGATGCGTCCGGAAGCTCGCTTCGGATCAGTGCGAGGGTGAGGAAAGAGAATCCCATCGACAGGCCGGCCGCGAGGCCGGACCAGAAGAGGGCGGCGGGCCGGCGTTCGAGTTCGGCCCGTCCCTCCTTGCGCAGGATCTCGTGGATGACGACGGCGGGCGGCGCGGCGTGCTCGGCCGCCTGCGCCTTCTCGGCCGGATCGAGGGTCTTCGAGTTGTCGTAGGGGCCAGACGACGCGCTGGCCTCGTCCGCCGCCATCGTCACTCGCGCCCGTTCGAAACGAGCTCAGCGTAGACGAGCTGGCCGAACTGGTCGAGGTTGCGCCGGCCGTCCGGTTTGTCGAGCGCGTGCGATTTCGCTTGCGTGCGGCAATAGGCGAGGAGCAGCCCGTTCACGAGGTCGGCCTGGCTCGCGCCGGACAAGACCTGCCGGGCGCGCGGCACGACCATCTTGACGGTCTGAAGCATGTTGTCCTGCTTCACCGCGGCGAGCGCGTCGTTGATCTGAGCGTCGTCGATAGCCGGCACGGCTGGCGAGGTCGCGCGCACAAGGCAGGGGTCGCCGTCGATGGTCCGGGCGCCCGGCCCCGCGAGCCCCGTCTCGGTGTCGCCGCGAATTTTGCCGACGAGGCCGGTCTCTTTGATGACGGGCGCCGCGTTCCCCCATTGCGTGCGCACATAGTCGACGACGTTGGCGATGTCGGAATCCGACATGTTTGCGCCGACGGCCGGCATGGGCGCGAAGCCGCCCGTCGCGAGATGGCCGCCGAGCACCGCGCGGATGACGTCGTCCGGCGCCTTTGCGCGGACGATGTCGTTTCCGGCGAGCGCCGGAACGGCGCCGGCGCGCCCCTTGCCGTCGACGCCGTGGCAGAACGCGCAGTTCGTCGCATAGACGCTCGCCCCGGAGGCGTGCGGGCCGGTTTCCGCGGACGGACGGTCGGGGCGGTAATCGGCGATCGGCGGGATCTGCTTGAGATAGAGTGCGATGGCGTGAAGATCGGCGTCGTTGAGCTTCGACAGGCTGTCGCGGACGACCTGCATCATCGGACCCTGCGCGATGCTCTTGTCGCGATGCACGCCGGTCTTGAGATAGGCGGCGAGTTCATCGTCCGACCAGGCGCCGATTCCCTGCTCGCGGTCGGAGGTGAGGTTCGGCGCGTACCAGTTGTCGACCGTGCCGCCCGCAAAGGCGCGTTTCAGGTTCGGCTCCATCGCGAGCCCCTTCGGCGTGTGGCAGTCGCCGCAGTGGCCGAGACCCTCGACGAGGTAGGCGCCGCGGTTCACCTCGGCCGACTTCGACGGGTCGGGCCGGAACTCGCCCGCATGGAAGAAGAGCGCGTTCCAGCCCGACATGCCGGCGCGGATGTCGAAGGGGAACGTCAGGCGGGTCATCTGGGACGCCCTGTCCGAAGGCGGGATCGTTCGCAGGTACGCCCGAATCGCTAACACGTCGTCGCGCGTGACTTTGGTGAACCACTGGTAGGGGAACGCCGGATAGAGGTTTTCCCCGTCGTGACCGACGCCCTCGTGCATCGCGCGATAGAATTGGTCGTCCGTCCAGACGCCGATCCCCTGCCTCGGGTCGGGGGTTATGTTGGGGGCGTAGATGGCGCCGTACGGCGACTCGATCGCCGCCCCTCCGGAAAAGGCCGGAAAGTTCGGCTCGCTGTGGCAGGCGACGCAATCGCCGGCTGTCGCGAGATAGGCGCCCCGCGCCACGAGCGCGGGATTCGGCTGAGGGGTCTGCCCCGGATCGTCGGCGGCGGAAGCGAGGCCCGTCGCCAAAAAAGCCAAGGCGACCGAGCCGAAGCGAAGACTGTCGCCCAAGCGAAGCGTCTGCATATTTCCTCGCATCGGCCGGTCTGATCCGCCAAAACGCGCGTGGCGCGCGGCGGTTCCCTCAAATCAATTCTGCGTGACCCCCCGCGGCCCACGGACCCAACGAGGGAACCTTCGCAGCCGTGCGCCATTCTTGGCGGTTGGGCGGGTCTCGGGCGCCCGATCATCATGGCGCGTCGTCTCTGTGTTCAATCCGCCCGGCGGCGAGGGGAGGGCCCAATGGAGACGGCGGACCCGGACGCCCGACGCGAAGATGGCGATCGGTCTCCCTCGAGCCGGAGCCTTCGGGGCCTCGATGCGCTCAATTTCCTGATGGCCGACGTCCGCGACGGGCTCGGCCCCTATCTTTCCATTTTTCTGAAGGGCGGCGAGGGATGGCAGCCCGCCGGGATCGGCGTAGCGATGGCGGCGAGCAGCATCGCGGCCGCCTGCTTCCAGATCCCCGCCGGCCTGATGGTGGATAGCCTCAGGTGGAAAAGGACCCTTGTCGCCCTCTCCGGTCTCGCGGTCGCGGCCGGATGCCTCCTGATCGCATTCTTTCCAAAGCTCGGTCCGGTGGTGGGCGCGCAGATCATGATCGGCGCGGCCTCCGCGATCATTCCTCCGGCGATCGCCGCGCTCTCGCTCGGGCTCGTCGGTCGAAAGAAACTCGACGCGCGGGTTAGCCGCAACGAGAGCTTTAACCACGGCGGCAATTTCGTCGCCGCCGCCCTGGTCGGCGGGATCGGCGGTCGCTTCGGCTACCAGTGGATCTTCTATCTGGTCTGCGCCTTCGCCCTTTTAAGCGCCGCCGCCGTGCTTCTCATCCAGCCGCAGGAGATCGACCACGAACTCGCGCGCGGCGGCGAGGACGGCCACAAGGGGAACTCCAATTCCGCTCAGCGATCTATTGAGGCGGCGCGAGCTTCTGACCTTTCTGGCCTCCGTGGTGCTTTTCCATTTCGGCAACGCGGCGATGCTGCCGATGGCCGGTCAGGTCCTGGCTCAAAAGCATCCGGGGACCGACGCGGTTTCACTCTCGGCCTGCATCATCGCCGCGCAGTTCGTGATGGTCGGCGTCGCCTGGGCGGTCGGGCGCGCCATGGCTCGCGGGTTCGGACGGAAGCCGATCTTCCTCATCGCCCTTGCGGTTCTGCCGGTTCGCGGCGTTCGCTTTTCGATCATCGATTTTCCCGTCGGCGTCGTCGCGATCCAGTTGCTCGACGGCGTCGCCGCCGGGATCTTCGGCGTGATCGCGATCGTCATCGCCTCCGACCTCATGCAGGGAACCGGCCGCTTCAACCTCGCGCAAGGGCTGACGGCGCTCTCGGTCGGCGCGGGCGCCGCGCTCTCGAATCTTGCGGCCGGCTTCATCGTGCAGGCGTTCGGCTATCCGGCGGGCTTTCTGTCGCTTGCCCTGATCGCCCTTCTGGCGCTCGCTTTCTTCGCGCTCCTCATGCCCGAAACGGGCCCGTCCGCGCGTGGCCAGGCCGGGCGCGGCGCGTTCGCCGCGCCCGAGGGCGCGCCGGCCGAATGACGAGGTCATGATGTTCAGCTTCGTCAGCCCCAATACCGCGATCTGGGCGATCGCCGCGTTCAGCGCGGCCGGCGTGGTCTTTCGCCCGTTCCGCTGGCCCGAGGCGGTGTGGGCCGTGTTCGCCGCGGTGCTCATCGTTGCGTTGAAGCTCCTGACGCCCGACGAGGCCCTCGCCGCCGTCGGCAAGGGGACCGACGTCTATCTCTTTCTCGTCGGCATGATGCTGCTCTCGGAGACGGCGCGGCTGAACGGTCTTTTCGACTGGCTGGCTGCGCATGCCGCGCGGCGCGCGAAAGGATCGGCGCCGCGCCTCTTCCTTCTCGTCTACGGGGTCGGCGCAATCGTCACCATCTTCCTGTCGAACGACGCGACTGCCGTCGTTCTGACGCCGGCCGTCGCCGCCGCGGCGAAGGCGGCGCGGGCGGCGAAGCCGCTTCCCTATCTTTTCGTTTGCGCGCTCGTCGCCAATGCGGCCTCCTTCGTCCTGCCGATCTCGAACCCGGCCAACCTCGTGGTGTACGGCCCGGCCATGCCGCCGCTCGTCGTCTGGCTGAGGCTCTATCTGCCGGCCTCGGCTGTCGCGATCGTCGCCAGCTATTTCCTCCTGCGCTGGACCCAGCGCCGGGCGCTCCGTGAGACCATCTCAGAAGACGTCGGAACGGCGCCGCTCCCCCGCGGCGGCGGCGTCGCCGCGATCGGGATCGTCGCAACTTCCGCTGCGCTCCTCGCCTCGTCGGCGTTCGGCCTGCCGCTCGGCCTGCCGACCGCCGCAGCCGGCGTCCTCACGAGCGCCGCGGCGACGATCTGGGCGCGAAGGAGTCCCTTGCCGATCGTCAAAGACGTGTCGTGGAGCGTGCTGCCGCTCGTCGCTGGCCTCTTCGTGGTCGTCGAGGCTCTCGACAAGAGCGGAGTCATCGGGCGCCTCGCCGCTCTCCTTCAGGCCGCTGCCGGACAGTCCGACTCGTTTGCCGCCTGGTCCTCCGGCCTCGGCGTCGGCGTCGCGGTCAATCTCATGAACAATCTGCCGGCGGGACTGATTGCGGGCATGGCGGTCAACGCCGCCCGCGCCTCGGAGTCCGTGCGCAGCGCGATCCTGATCGGCGTCGACCTCGGCCCCAATCTCTCGGTCACCGGATCGCTCGCCACGATCCTCTGGCTGACGGCGTTGCGCCGCGAGGGCTACGCCGTCAGCGCGCTCTCGTTCCTCAAGGTTGGCCTCGCCGTCATGCCGCCGGCGCTCGTCCTCGCCATCGCCGCCGCGCTTCTCTCGCGCTGAGGCATTGCGCCTGCGGTCTATGCGGTCAACCGCCGCAAATTTGCTCAACAGAGCCGCTAACGACCCCGCCGGGTCAGGGCTCAAGGTTAACAAGAGGCGTCGCGATGACCGACACGCCGACCGCCGACCATTCCGCCGCCGATCCCGCGCGGCGCGACTTTCTCTATCTCGTCACCGGATCGGTCGCGGCGGCGGGCGCGGTCGCGCTCGCGTGGCCGCTGGTCGACCAGATGAACCCGGACGCGCGCACGATCGCGGCGGCGGGGCCGATCGACATCGACATCTCGCAGATCCAGCCGGGCCAGCGGATCGTGGCTCTCTGGGCGGCAAGGCCGGTGTTCATCGTCCGTCGCACTCCGGAAGCGTTGAAGGAGCTTCAGAATGAAAAGCTCCTTTCGCAGCTCCGTGATCCGAATTCCGACACGCTTCAGCAACCCGCCTACGCGAAGAACTGGCATCGCTCGATCAAGCCCGAATTCCTCGTCCTGGTTGGCATCTGCACGCATCTCGGCTGCGTCCCGCTCTACGATCCCAATCCCGACGCCTCGAACCCCGCGCCCGACTGGCTCGGCGGATTCTTCTGCCCGTGCCACGGCTCGAAATACGACCTTGCGGGCCGCGTCTTCCAGGGCGTTCCCGCGCCCTATAACCTGCCGGTGCCCCCCTGTTCCTTCCCGGACAACAAGACGTTGAGGGTCGGCGAGAACCCGCCAGGCGAGACGTTCGATTTCAATTCGATCCTGCAGGTTTGAGGATTCGGAATGCGCATGACCCCTTATCTCTATTTCAAGGGCGCCTGCGAAGAAGCGCTCGGGTTTTACGCCGAGCGCGGTCTCGGTAAGATCGTCGAGCTTCGGCGCTACGCTGGAACTCCGATGGAGAGCCGGGACGAAGGCGCATGGCGCGACAAGGTTCTCCATTCCCTGTTCGAAGGCGACGGCGTTCGCTTCTACGCTTCCGATGGGCCGGAACTCGGAGCCGATGAAGGGCTGCGCTCTGATGATCGAGGCGGTGAGCGCTGGCGCCGGCGCCGCCCTCTTCGAACGCCTGAGCGAAGGCGGGCGGGTGACGGTCCCGTTCCGCGAGCAATTCTGGGGCGACCTCTACGGCAACTTCACCGATCGTTTCGGCGTGCAATGGGCGGTGATCGTTCCGGCAAAGGTTTAATCGCAAGACTCGAAGGGACGACGGCATGACTCAATCCGCATACGAACGCTTCCGCGCCCTGCACGAAGGTCCGGGAGCGTTCGTCATGCCGAACGCCTGGGACGGCGCTTCGGCTGCGATGATGCGCGAGGCGGGCTTCGCCGCGATCGCCAGTTCCTCCCTCGCCTATGCCGCGACGCGCGCCCTGCCCGACGATTCGATCAGGCTCGGGCGCGCCGAAAGCATCGCGCACGCGGCCTTCCTCGGAGAGACCGCGCGGCTGCCGGTCAACGGCGATCTGGCGGACGGCTTCGGCCCGGCGCCGGAGGATTGCGCGGCGACGGTCGAGGCGGCCCTGGCGGCGGGCCTCGCGGGCCTCGGCATCGAGGATGCGACCGGCGATCCCGCGTCTCCGATCCACGATTTCGACGCATCCGTGCGGCGCATCCGGGCGGCGGCCGAGGCCGCGCGCGGCCGCATCGTTCTGACCGCCCGCGCCGACGGCTTTCTCCACGGCCGAACCGATCTCGACGACGCGGTGCGGCGCCTGACAGCCTTCGCCGAAGCTGGCGCGGACGTGCTCTATGCGCCGGGATTGCCCGACATGGAGGCCATTCGCCGCGTCGTTCGCGCAGTCGCGCCGAAGCCGGTCAATGTGCTGATCGGTCCGGGCGTCCCGCTCGCAGACCTCGAGGCGGCTGGAGTTCCGCCGCGTCAGCCTCGGCGGCGCCCTCTATCGGGTCGCGATGGGCGCGCTTCTCCGGTCGGCCGCCGCGCTGAAGGAAGGCGATCTGCGGGCGGCGGTCGCGGGCGCGATGCCGGGCAAGGATCTCGCCCGGCTGCTGGCCTGATCAGGCGTCCCCCGCGCCGGGATCGGCGAGCCGGTGCAGCCGGTCGGCGGCGGCCTGGGCGAAGCGCAGGATGAGCGCCCGCCGGGTCGAAGGCGCGAGACGGCGCATCTCCGCCTCGCGCAGAATTTCCGCGCCGTAGGGGTCGGCGAGGATGAGGCCTGCCTCGGCCGGCATGATCGCCGCCGGCGTCGTCGCCGAGATCGCGAAATAGAGCCGGTCGCAGGCGGCGAGATAGTCGCGCCACTTACGGTCGGCCCTCAGGTCGGCCGGCGACGACTTGACCTCGACGATGACGACCTCGCCTTCGCCGTTGACCGCGAAGACGTCGGCGCGCCGGCCGTCGACGAGCGGCAGCTCGGTCACGCTCGAGAAGCCGCGGGCGCGCAGGAGGCGCCGGACGCCGCGCGCGATCATCAGCGCTGCTTCCGATTGCCGGCCGTCGGGCGGCAGGGCGATGAGGTCGTCGGTCACGCTCATGCACTCACGGCCCAGCAGGCGACCTCTCGCCCGCGCTTCGTCTCCACCGGCGGCTTTTCGGTCCGGCAGCGGTCGAAAACCAGCGGACAGCGCGGATGGAACGGGCAGCCGGGCGGCGGCGCGATCGGCGACGGGGGCTCGCCGGCAAGCAGGATATGCTCGCGCCTCGCGGCGGGATCGGCGACCGGCGTCGCCGACAGCAGCGCCCGCGTATAAGGGTGCTGCGGC
Source organism: uncultured Alphaproteobacteria bacterium (assembly GCA_963829505.1). Classification (GTDB taxonomy): domain Bacteria; phylum Pseudomonadota; class Alphaproteobacteria; order Rhizobiales; family Beijerinckiaceae; genus Roseiarcus. Next base: position 1,039,002 of record CAWHIL010000001.1, on the reverse strand, counting down.
GCCTCGAAGATCGCCTCGCGCGAGCCGGTCTCGACCGCGTGGCCGAGGTAGATCACCATGACCTCGTCGGCGATGTGGCGGACGACCGAGAGATCGTGCGAGACGAACACGTAGGCGAGGCCGAACTCCTCCTGAAGCGCCGCGAGGAGGTTCAGAACCTGGGCGCGGATCGACACGTCGAGCGCCGACACTGGCTCGTCCAGCACGAGGATCTTGGGCCTCAGGACGAGCGCCCGGGCGATGGCGATGCGTTGCCGCTGGCCGCCGGAGAACATGTGCGGATAGCGGTGATGGTATTCGGGCCTCAGGCCCACTTTCTCCATGATCGCGAGCGCGGCGGCGCGCCGCTCGGCCGCGCTCATGTCCGTGTTGACCAAGAGCGGCTCCTCGAGCGCCTTGCCGATGGTCTGGCGCGGGTTCAGCGAGCCGTAGGGGTTCTGGAACACCATCTGGATCTCGCGCCTCAGGCGCCGCCGCGTCGCCGCGCTCGCATGAGCGACATCCTCGCCGTCGATGATGAGAGCGCCCGCGGAAGGCTGCTCGATGAGCGTCAGGAGTTTTGCGAGCGTCGACTTGCCCGAGCCCGACTCGCCGACGACCGCGAGCGTCCGCCCGGCAGAAAGCGAAAACGACACCCCGGCCAGCGCCTTGACTGTCGCTGACGGACGGAACGCCCCGCGCGAGACGTGATAGTCGCGCGCCAGGCCGCGGGCTTCGAGCGCCGCCGTCATGGCGCCGCCTCCATGAGCGCGCCTAAGCGCGGAACGCCGGCTTCGAGCGGCGTGTGGCAGAGCGCCGACCCGAGCGAAGGCTCGGCGCGCAGAGGCTCGACGCGGTGGCAAAGGGCGAAGGCGAAGGCGCATCGCGGCGAGAAGAGGCAGCCCGCCGGGCGGTCGAACTGGCCGGGCACGACGCCCGGGATCGCCGGCAGGCGGCGCTCGGTCGCCCGCTCCGGCAGGGCGGCGAGGAGGGCCGCGGTATAGGGATGGTGCGGATCGGCGAACAGCGCGCCCGTCGCGTTCGCCTCCACCTGCCGGCCGGCGTACTGAACGACCACCCGGTCGGCTGTCTCCGCGACCACCGCCATGTCGTGGGTGATCAGGACGAGGGCCATTCCGTTCTCGCGCTTGAGCCGCAGGAGAAGGTCGAGGATCTGCGCCTGGATCGTGACATCGAGCGCGGTCGTCGGCTCGTCGGCGATGAGCAGTTTCGGACGGCAGGCGAGCGCCATGGCGATCATCACGCGCTGGCTCATGCCTCCCGAGAGTTGGTGCGGGAAGGCCCGCGCCCGTCGGGCGGGGTCGGGAATGCCGACTTCGGCGAGAAGCTCGACCACGCGGTTCTCGCGCGCCTTGCCCGACAGACCGAGGTGGCTCTTCAGCGACTTGCCGATCTGGAATCCCACGGTGAAGCACGGATTCAACGACGACATCGGCTCCTGAAAAATCATCGCCAGGTCCTTGCCGGCGAGCCGGCGGCGCTGATCGGGCGAGAGCCGCATGAGGTCGCGGCCGTCGAAATCCATGCGGTCGGCGGTGACGGTCGCCGTCTTCGGCAGGAGCCCCATGACGGCGAGCATCGCCACCGACTTGCCCGACCCCGATTCGCCGACGATCGCCAGGACCTCGTTGCGGTCGAGCGCGAGGTCGAAGCCCTCGACGGCGGCGAAGGCTCCGTGCCGGGTCGGGAAGGTGACGCTGAGGTTGCGGATGTCGAGGAGGGGCATGGAAGGTCAGCGGAGCGTTGCGATGATCGCGTTCAGCCCGTGCGGGCGGCTTTCGGCCGTGTCCGTTTCGCGGGCGCCTTACGGGAACGCGCTACGGCGGCGGGAGCGACATCCCCCAGACGCTCGATCCGCAGCGGCGCGTGCGACGGCAGGCGCACGACGAGATCGAGTTCGCCGCCAACGGCCTCGACATAGCTTCTGAGCGTCGACAGATACATGTCGGCCTGCTTCTCGATCTTCGACACAGAGGGCTGCTTGACCTTCAGGATCGAGGCAATCTCGACCTGGGCCTTGCCCGCGACCCGACGCAACTCGCTCAGGCTCTCGACCTGATCCTGCAACTCGCGAGCGCGCGCCTCGATGCGGGCGCGGCGCGCTTCAGGCAATGCGGCGGTGATATCGTCCAGAGTCCTGGCCATCACGTCTTTCCCTTGGTCCGGTTCGCGAGCCGGTTGAGGTGCGCCTGGTAGCGCTTGTCCGCCCGGGCGATCAGCGTTTTGTAAAAGCGCCTTTCGCCGCCGCCGGACTTGTCGCCCAGGGCGAGGAGGATGGCATTTCGTTCGGGATCGAATGCGAACGCCGTCCGCCATACGCCCCCATCGGCGGCGAAGCGAAGCTCTTTCATGTTGGCGAACGAAGAGCCGTTCAGCGTGTCGGCATGCGGCCGGCTGAGTTGCGGACCATAACGGGAAAGGAGCCGCGCAAAAGCGAGCAGTTCGTCCTGCGCGGCTTCCGGCATCTCCGCGAACTCCGCATCGAACCCGTCGTCGAAAATGACTTTCCAATCCATATATAGCTTCCAGGCTATATCGTCAAGCTTGCCTACCCCCGCCGCATCTTCGGATCGAGCGCGTCGCGCAGGCCGTCGCCGGCGAGATTGATGGCGACGACGGTGATCAGGATCGCCAGCCCCGGCAGGGTGACGATCCAGGGGTCGGAGCGGATGAATTCGCGCGAGTTGGCGAGCATCGAGCCCCATTCGGGGGTCGGGGGCTGCGCGCCGAGGCCGAGGAAGCCGAGGCCCGCCGCCTCGAGAATGGCGTCGGAGACGCCGAGCGCCGCCATGACGATGAGCGGCGCGAGGCAGTTCGGCAGCACCGTCGACAGGGCGAGCCTGAGCGGTCCGACGCCCGCGACCTTGGCCGCCGTAACATAGTCCTTGCCGAGTTCGCCGAGCGCGGAGGCGCGCACGAGACGGACGTAGCGCGGCAGGTAGACGATCGTCACCGCGACGATCGTGTTCATGAGGCTCGGCCCGAGCACCGCGACCACCAGGATCGCGAGAACGAGACTTGGCACCGCCATGATGAGGTCCATGAGCCGCGTGACGGCGACGTCGACGACCGGTCCGGTCATCGCGGCGACGAGTTCGAGCGCCGCGCCGACGACGAAGGAAACCGCCATCACCGAGAAGCCGATGAAGAGCGAGACGCGCGCGCCGTAGATGAGGCGAGAGAGCATGTCGTGGCCGTCGCCGTCGGTGCCGAGGATGAAGCGCCACGAGCCGCCCTGATCCCAGACCGGGGGGGCGCGCACGGCCTCGCGAAACTGTTCGATCGGTGAATGGGGCGCGACCAGGCCCGCGGCGAGCGCCAGCAGAACGACGGCGAGGAAGACCGCGAGGCCGAAGACGGCGCCCCTGTTCTCGCGGAAGGCGGCCCAGAAGGCGGAAAGGGACGACGGCTGCGCCGGAACCTCCGCCGCCTCAGGCTCCACGGGCCGAACGGGGTCGGAAAGGGCGATGTCAGCGGCCATGGCTGATTCTCGGGTCGATCGCGCCGTAGACGAGATCGACGAGCAGGTTCACGAGAATGACCACGGCCGAGACGAGCATCACGCCGCCCTGCAGCGCCGGATAGTCGCGCCGGCCGATCGATTCGATCAGCCATTTGCCGACCCCGGGCCAGGAGAAGATCGTCTCCGTCAGCACCGCGCCCGCGAGCAGGCCCGAGACCGAGAGGCCGATGACGGTCACGACCGGCAGCATGGCGTTGCGCAAAGCGTGGACGCCGATGACGCGCGCTGGCGACAGGCCCTTGGCGCGGGCGGTGCGCACATAGTCTTCGCCGAGCACTTCGAGCATGGACGAACGGGTCATGCGCGCGATCACCCCGAGCGGCACCGTGCCGAGCACGATCGCCGGCAGGACGAGATGGCGGAGCGCGTCGAGGAAGGCGCCCGGCTGATCGGACAGGAGCGCGTCGATCGTCATGAAGCCGGTCGGCTGGTCGAAATAGTAGGCAATGAGGTCGATACGGCCCGAGACCGGCAGGAGCCCGAGGCGCACCGACACGAACATGATGAGCAGGAGGCCCCACCAGAAGATCGGCATTGAATATCCGAACAGTGAGATCGTCATCAGCGCCTGATCGAACACGCTGCCGCGCTTGACCGCGGCGATTACGCCGGCGGGGACGCCGACGGCGATCGCAAACAGCATGGCGAAGAACGACAGCTCGAGCGTCGCCGGAAAGAGCGTCAGGAACTCGGTCAGCACCTTCTGCTGGGTCGCGAGCGACACGCCGAAGTCGCCGTGCAGGAGCTTCCAGACATAGTCGAGGAACTGCTTCCAGACCGGCTGGTCGAGGCCGAGTTGATGGCGGAAGAAGGCGAGCCGCTCGGGCGAGATTCCATGCTCGCCGACCCTGACCTCCACCGGATCGCCAGGCACGAGGCGGATCGCGATGAAGGTCAGGAACATGAGCGCGACGAAGGTCGGTATCGTCAGCGCGATGCGGCGGAGGAAATAGGCGAGCATGGCCTTGGCGGAGACCGGACGGCGCCGCTGGCGACGCCCGATCCGGCCTTATTTGACGTCGACGCCCTCGAATGCGTGCGTGCCGAGCGGGCTCTGCTTGTAGCCCTCGACATTGGAGCGCATGGATTCGAAGACGGTCGAATGCGCGATGAGCAGCTCCGGCTGCTCGTCGTGCTCGATCTCCTGCATCCGCGTATAGAGCTTGGCGCGCTCGGCCTGGTCGGGGATGGTGCGCGCCCTGGCGAGGAGGTCGTTGAACTCCGCGTTGCACCACTTCGGGATATTGTTGCCGGCCGGCTTTCCGTCCGTGCATCCGTCGAGGAAGAAGAAATTGTCGGGATCGCCGTTGTCGCCCGTCCAGCCGAGCTGCGCGGTCGTATCCTCTCCCGCCTGGGCGCGCTTGCGGTATTCACCCCATTCGTAGGTGACGAGCTTGGCGTTGACGCCGATCTTGGCGAGATCGGCCTGCATCATCTCGCCGATCCGCTTGCCGTTGGGATTGTAGGGGCGCTGCACCGGCATGTACCAGAGGTCGATGTCGAGCGGCGTCGTCACGCCGGCGGCCGCGAGCGCGGCCTTCGCCTTCTCAGGGTCGTAGGCGACGTTCGGAATCTTGTCGTCGTAGGACCACATGGTCGGCGGAATGAGCGTCGTCGCCTTTTCGCCGGCGCCGAGATAGACGTCCTTGATGATCGCGTCGCGGTCGATCGCCATGGCGAGCGCCTGCCGCGCCTCCTTCTTGTCGAAGGGAGGCTTGGTCGTGTTGAAGGCCCAGAAGGCGATGTTGAGTCCCGGCGCGTGGATCACCTTGAGCGACGGATCCTTCTCCATCTCGGCGAGGTCCGCCGGCCTCGGATAGGCGTTGACGTGGCATTCGCCGGCCTTGAGCTTGGCGTAGCGGGCGGTGGCGTCCGGCGTGATGGCGAAGACGAGGTCGTCGACCAGCGGCTTCTCGCCGTAATAGTCCTTGTTCGCCTTGTAGCGGATGACCGAATCCTTTTGATAGGCGACGAACGAGAACGGTCCGGTGCCGACCGGCGCCTGGTCGAACTGCTCGGGCGTTCCCTTCTTGAGCAGGAAGTCGGCGTATTCCTTCGAGCCGATCGCCATGAAGTCCATGGCGAGATTGGCGAGGATGGCGACGTTCGGCTCCTTCAGCTTCATGACGAGCGTGTTGTCGTCGGTCTTGGTCGAGATTCGAGCAAGGTCGGCATGTCCATGTCGCTGAAATAGTCGTACTTGCCGCCCGAAATCTTGGCGTACGGATGGTCAGGCTTCCACTGCCGGTCGAACGACCAGATCACGTCGTCGGCGTTGAAGTCGCGCGTCGGCTTGAAGTCCTTCATCGAGTGGAACTTGACGCCCTTGCGCAGGTGGAAGGTGATCGTCTTGCCGCCGTCCGCGATGTCCCAGCTCTCTGCAAGGCCGGGGGTGACCTCGGTCGTGCCGCGCTTGAACTCGGTCAGACGATTGTAGACCGGACGCGCCGCATCGAAGCTGGTGCCGGTGGTGTTGATCGCCGGGGTGAAGTTCTCGGGACTGCCCTCGGAGCAATAGACGAGCGTCTTGGCGGACGCCGCGCCCCCGAACGCCAGCATGGCGGCGAGCGCGATCCAGGCGGTGGCGATGGCTTTCATTCAGAATCCTCCTGATTACCAGCATTGTCGGAGAACCAGCGCCGCCGTCCCCCGCAGCTTCGCCAAACTCGCCGAATATCGAAGCTCTTTTTCCGCGTGAGCGCAATGGCGATCCGGCTGCACGGAGGCTCGCGAACCCTCACAGCGTCCGCAGGCGGGCGAGGAGCAAGTCCGGGTCGCCCGACACCTCGACCTCCTTCAGCCTGCTTTTTCCGCCCGAGGCGAGCCGGACCCCGGAAGGGCGCGCCTCGAGCGCCTCCGCCAGAAGCGCGCAGAGCGCCCGGTTGGCGCGGCCGTCCTCGGGCGGGCGCGGACACGCGCGACGAGCGCCGTCCGCCCGTCAGCAAGGCGAACGACGCCCTCGATGGCGTCGCGTCCGCCTTTCGGCGTGAGGCGGCAGGAAACGATCACCCCGTCGGGCGCCGCACGCCAGGGTTCGTCCGTCACGACGGTCCGTCCTCGTCGTTCATCGGGTGCAGGTCACGCACCATGGCTTTCGCCCGCTCGTCGAGCACGTGGGTGTAGATCTGCGTGGTGGCGATGTCGGCGTGGCCGAGCAGGTCCTGGACCACGCGGAGATCGGCGCCGTTCTGCAGGAGGTGGCTTGCGAAGGCGTGCCTCAGCACATGCGGGCTGACGCGCGAGGGCGCGAGGCCGGCGGCGGAAGCAGCGACCTTAAGGTCGCGGGCGAAGGCCTGACGCGTGAGACGTCCGCTGCCGCCGCCGGCGGGAAAAAGCCAAGGCGAGGCGGCGAGGCCCGGCGCCGTCTCGGTGAGGAGCGCGCGGTAGACGCCAAGCGCCGCGCGGGCCGGATTCGAAACCGGCGCCAGCCGCTCCCGGCCGCCCTTGCCGCGCACCGCGATGAACGGCTCCTTCGCCCTGACGGCCGACTTCGGCAGTCCGAGCGCCTCCGAGACGCGCAGGCCCGACGCGTAGAGAAGCTCGACGATCGCGGCGAGGCGCGCGAGCGCCAGCCGTTCGCGCGCCGGCCGGTCGGCGTCGTCGAGCCCGCCGCGAGCGGCCGCGATCAGCCGCTCGACGTCCTCGACCGTGAGCACCTTCGGCAGCGGCCGGGCGCGACGCGGTCCCTCGATCGCGAGCGTCGGATCGTCGGCGCGCCGTCCCTCGGCGTAAAGATGCCGGTGAAGCTGCCTCACCGCCGAGAGCCTTCGGGCGAGCGACGAGGCCCTGAGGCCGGCCGCGCCGCGCTCTGCGAGATAGGCGCGGACATCCGCGGCGCCGGCCGTCAGCGGGCTCTGGCCTTCCTTCCGAAGATGCGAGGCATAGTCGCAGAGGTCGCGGCGATAGGCGGAAATCGTATTGCCGCTTGCGCCTCGCTCGGCGGCGAGCGCGTCGAGGAAGCCTTCGACGAGCGCCTCCGACCGGGCGGTCACGGGTTCGCCTTCGGCAACTGGATCGTCTGGGTGATCTCGCGCGGCTTCACCTGAACGAGCGTCGCCAGCGCATAGAGGCCCGCATAGACGAGGCCCACGAACACGGCCACGACGACCAGAAAGCGAAAGAGGCTCGGCAAGGCTCACGTCCAGCGACTACGGCGCGCGTGTGGATATCGTCTCATTCGTCGTCGAACAAGGTCGGGCCCGCCGCCTCGCGCTGCGGCTCGGCAAGCCCAAGGTGCCGGAAGGCGTGCGTCGTCAGGAGGCGCCCCCTCGGCGTCCGCTGCACGAAGCCCTGCTGGATGAGATAGGGCTCGATGATGTCCTCGATGGCGTCGCGTGGCTCGGAGAGCGCCGCGGCGATGGTCTCGACGCCGACCGGCCCGCCGGAGAACTTGAGGGCGATCGCATCCAGATAGCGCCGGTCCATCTGGTCGAGGCCGATCGAATCGACGTCGAGGAGCTTCAGCGCCTCGTCGGCGAGCGCCCGCGTCACCGACGCCGCCCCCTCGACCACCGCGAAATCGCGCACCCGGCGCAAGAGGCGGCCCGCGATTCGCGGCGTGCCGCGCGACCGCCTGGCGATCTCGTTCGCGCCGTCCTCGGCAAGCGTCAATCCGATCACCCGCGCGCCGCGCACGACGATGCCCTGAAGCTCCTCGACGGTGTAGAAATTCAGCCGGACCGGAATGCCGAACCGGTCGCGCAAGGGAGTCGTCAGCAGGCCGGCGCGCGTCGTCGCGCCGATCAAGGTGAATTTCGCAAGGTCGATCTTCACCGAGCGGGCGGCTGGCCCGGACCCGATGATGAGGTCGAGCTGGAAGTCCTCCATCGCGGGATAGAGAATCTCCTCGACCGCCGGATTCAGGCGATGGATCTCGTCGATGAACAGAACATCGCGCGGCTCGAGGTTGGTGAGCTGCGCCGCGAGGTCGCCGGCCTTGGCGATGACCGGACCGGAGGTCGAGCGGAAATTGACCCCGAGCTCGCGGGCGACGATCTGGGCGAGCGTCGTCTTGCCGAGGCCGGGGGGGCCGACGAACAGCACGTGATCGAGCGCCTCGCCGCGCGCCTTGGCCGATTCGATGAAGACCTTGAGGTTCTTTCGCGCCGCCTGCTGGCCGGTGAAGTCGGCAAGAACCTGCGGACGCAGCGACGCGTCGTCCTCGGGCCGCTTCTCGGGGGAGACGAAACGCTGCGGGGCGTCGGCCATCAGGGCGCCCCTTCCGGCCGCGCTTGAACCGGCGCGGGCCGCATGGTCAGGCCAAGGAGACTCGCGGCCATGGCGCAGACGAGGCCGGCCGCCGCGCCGCTCGCGACGAAGGCGTGGACGAGCCCCACGCCCGCGACGGGCGGAAGGGCGACCTGCGTGGTCAGGCTGATCGACTGCGCGTGCGGCGCGTCGAAGTGGACGTCGAACAGCGCGTCGAGCGAGGTCCCGATCGCCTCGAGCCGCAGCGCGACCGCATAGGCGACGCAGCCGCCGATGACGGCCGCAATGAGCGCGCGCGGCCAGGCCTTTGGGGCGACAGCGTCCCACAGAGCGTAGAGAGCGCCGGTGATCGTCGCCGGCGCGAGACCGATCAGGTAGCCCGCGACGACGAGGATCCAGTGGCCGAAGAGCCCGACGACCGCGGCGGCGAACGCCGCGGCGCCGGCTGCGGCGCGCGCCTTGAGGACAATCGCGAGGGGCACGAACGTCACGCTGCCGATCAGCGGCCCGAGCGTCGCGAACAGAAGCACGACGCCAAGGAAGGGCGCCCAAAAGGGCCGGGGCGCTTCCGGATCGGTCATCGCGCGAGCGCCTTCAGGCCGGCGCGAATGAGCGTGGAGGTTTCCGCGCCGTCGCCGAGTTCGCCCGAAGCCCTGGCGACCGCAGCGGCGGCCTGCGCTTGGGCGTAGCCGAGTCCGACGAGGGCGAGGGTCGCGTCCTCGGCCGCTTTCGTCAGACCCCGCTCGCGCCCGGCGCCGGCGGGCGCGCCTTCCAGACCGGAAAGATCCCCCGGCGGCGCCTTGTCCTTAAGTTCGAGCACGAGCCGCGCCGCAAGCTTCGGGCCGACGCCGGGCGCCCGAGCCATCATCGCCCGGTCCTGACGCGCGACAGCCGACGACAGCGCCTCGGCCGAGAGCGCGCCGAGAATGCCGAGCGCCACCTTGGCGCCGACCCCCTGGACGCTCTGCAGGAGGCGGAACCAGTCGCGCTCCGCGCCGGTCAGAAAGCCGTAGAGCCTGATCGCATCCTCGCGCACGTGCGTCTCGATGAGGAGTTCGGTCGCGTCCCCCGGCGCCGGCAGGGCGCGCAGCGTCCGCGCCGAGGCGGCGACGCAATAGCCGACGCCGTTGACGTCGAGGATGATTTCGTCCTCGTCGACGCTGTCGACGACCCCCCGAAGCTTGCCGATCATGCCGCCCCCCTCGCTCGCGCCGAGCGGTGCTGGGCGTGGCAGATCGCGACCGCGAGCGCGTCGGCGGCGTCGGGGCTTTCCGCTCGCGACGCCGGCAGCAGCGTCCGCACCATGGTCGCCACCTGGATCTTCTCCGCGTGGCCGACGCCGACCACCGTCTTCTTGATGAGGTTGGCGGCGTATTCCGACACGGGCAGGCCTTTGAGCGCCAGCGCCGCAAGCGCCGCCCCGCGCGCCTGGCCGAGCTTCAGGGTCGATTGCGCGTCGCGGTTGACGAAGGTCTCCTCGACCGCCGCCTCATGCGGGGCGTTGGTCTCGACAAGATCGGCGAGCGCGCAATGGATCGCCGCCAGCCGCGCCGCGAGCGGCGTCCCCGAATTCGGTGCGGATGGAGCCGCAGGCGAGATAGCCGAGACGGGAGCCGGCGGCCTCGATCAGCCCCCAGCCCGTGTTGCGGAGGCCCGGGTCGATGCCGAGAATGCGAATCGCGCCGGGAATCATGGACGCATGTTCTATACGAAATCGCGAGCCGCGCGCGGACGGCGGCGGACGGCGCCGTCAGCCGCCAAGAAGCCGGACGAGTTCTTCGGAATCGAACGGCTTCCCCCGGCGCGGGATTGCCGCGAATCGTTCCGGAATCTCCTGCGGCCCGTAGCCGGTGATGAAGACGAAACGCGCGCCCACGGCCGCGAGAGCGTCCGCGACCGGATAGGCGCGACTCCCCTTGAGGTCGAGATCGACAATCGCCCAGTCGAGGCGGTCGGCGGCGCCGATCAGGTCGAGCGCCTCCGAAACGGTCGCGGCCGGGCCGACGACGGTCGCGCCCCGCTGCTCGAGGTAGAGCTTGAGGCTGTCGGCCACGAACACCCCGTCCTCGACGATCAGGATGCGCCGTCCCGCAAGCGCCTCTTCCGACATCAGGTCCTCCAGAGTCACCCATCCCGCCCTGCCCGCCGGGGCGGGTCTGACGATGCCTGTTCCGGACAATAGTCATGTCCCGGCGATCTGGCGAAGGGAGGGGCCGCGCCCCTTTGGCTGGGCGAGAAATCGACCCTTCCGATTTGAGAGGACGCCCGAATCGGCCTAATGCGGGATCCGTTCTCGATGGAGCGGTCATGGCGTCGACGCGGTTCTGGGCCGAATTGACCTGGCGCGACTTCGAGCGCCTCGACATGCGCGCCGCCGTCGCCGTCCTGCCGGTCGCAGCGGTCGAGCAGCACGGCCCCCACCTGCCGCTCGGGGTCGACGCGATGCTGGCGGAAGGCTACGTCCGGCGCTCGGCGGAAAGCCTGCCGGACGACCTGCCGGTCCTCTTCCTGCCGCTCCAGGAGGTCGGCGTCTCGGGCGAGCACGCCGGCTTTCCCGGCACGCTCGCGCTCTCCGTCGAGACCGCCATCCGGGCGTGGACCGAGATCGGCGAAAGCGTCGCGCGGACGGGCTGCCGCAGGCTCGTCGTTATGAATTCGCACGGCGGCAACGGGGCCGCGATCGAAGCCGTGACGCTTGCGCTCCGCATGCGCTTCCGGATGCTCGCAGTGCACGCGTCATGGCGGCGCCTCGGCTATCCCGAGGGCCTGTTCTCGTCGCGCGAGGCCGCTTACGGCGTCCACGGCGGCGACGCCGAGACGTCGCTCATGCTGGCGCTCCGTCCCGACCTCGTGCGGTCCGCCGAAGTCCGCGACTTCCCGAGCGCGGCCGAGGCGATCGAGCGCGACATGGCGCTCCTGCGCTTCAAGCCGCCGCTCGGCTTCGCCTGGGGCGCGAGCGACCTCAATCCGGCTGGCGCCGTCGGCGAGGCCCATTCCGCGACCGCCGCGAAAGGCGAGGCGGCGCTCGCCTACGGCGTCGAGCGGTTCCTCGCCCTCATGCGCGACGTCCACGCGTTCGATCTGGCCGCGCTCCGCGACGGGCCGCTGGAGGCCTCCCCATGAGCGCGCCGCACTTCGATTTCGAGCGCGAGGCGATCGCTGCGGGCCTGCGTTTCGTCGCCGGCGTCGACGAGGTCGGACGCGGCCCGCTCGCCGGGCCGGTCGGCGTGGCGGCGGTCATCCTCGACCCGCACGACCTGCCGGACGGCCTCGACGATTCGAAGGCGCTGCCCGAGGCCAAACGGCTCGCGCTGCGCCCGATCATCCTCATGAAGGCGATCAGCGTCTCGGTCGCCTTCGCCGGACCGGCGGAGATCGACCGGTTCAACATTCGCGGCGCGACGCTGCGCGCCATGGCGCGAGCGGTCGCGGCCCTCCACGTCCGCCCGGACCTCGCGCTGATCGACGGGCGCGATCTGCCGGAGGGGCTCGCCTGCCGGGCGAAGCCGATCATCGGCGGCGACGCGCTCTCGATGTCGATCGCCGCGGCCTCGATTATCGCCAAGACCACGCGCGACGCGCTCATGCGCAATCTCGGGCGCGAATTTCCCGGCTACGGCTTCGGCGATCATGTCGGCTATGCGACGGCCACCCACCGGCGGGCGCTCGCGAGCCTCGGGCCCTGCCCCTACCATCGCCGCTCCTTCCGCCTCGCCCGCGATCCGGACGACGCCGAAATAGGTTGCGAAAGCGTTGAAACCGCGGTTCTCGCCGGCCTCACGGCGCCGTTCGAAAACGACACAGCGCCCGCCGCTGCCCCATAACCCGTCCTTTACTTCGATTGCGCCATAAACGACGCGCCGGCTGACGTCGCCGGCTGTTGCGTCGAGTGGTTGCGGTCATGCGTACCTTGCGCGCCGGAGCGTCGCGTCTCCCCGCCCAGATTCAGGTTTTGCGTGCTGGCGCCGGCGAGACGAAACGCCCGGCCGCAATGGCGGCCGCGCCCCGCGACGTCGTTCGCGACATCGTTCATCTGGGCGACTGCGTCGCCGAGATGGCGCAGCTGCCTGCCGCCTCGATCGACCTCGTATTCGCCGACCCGCCCTACAATCTTCAGCTCGAAGGACGCCTGTCGCGCCCCGACCAGAGCGTGGTCGACGGCGTCGACGACGACTGGGACAAGTTCGCCGACTTCGCCGAATACGACGCCTTCACCCGAAGCTGGCTCGCCGCGGCGCGCCGCCTGATGAAGCCGAACGCCACCATCGTCGTGATCGGCTCCTACCACAACATCTTCCGGGTCGGCGCGATCCTCCAGGACCTCGGCTTCTGGATCCTCAACGACATCGTCTGGCGCAAGGCGAATCCGATGCCGAACTTTCGCGGGCGCCGCTTCACCAACGCCCACGAGACGATGATCTGGGCGGCGCGCGGACCCGAGGCCAAGGGCTACACCTTCAACTACGAGGCGCTGAAGGCCGGCAACGAAGACCTTCAGGTGCGCTCCGACTGGTTCCTGCCGATCTGCACCGGCGCCGAGCGGCTGAAGGACGCCTCCGGGCGAAAACTCCATCCGACGCAGAAGCCCGAGGCGCTGATCGGCCGCGTCCTGATCGCGGCGTCGAACGCCGGAGACCTCGTCCTCGATCCGTTCTTCGGCTCGGGCGCGACCGGCGCGGCGGCCCGCCGGCTGAGGCGCGGCTTCATCGGCATCGAGCGCGACCCGACTTACGCTGAAGCCGCACGCCTCAGGATCGCCGCGGTCGAGCCGCTCGCGGAGGAGGCCGTCGCGGCCGCGCCGACCCGGCGGAGCGAGCCGCGCGTCGCCTTCGCGAGCCTGATCGAGGCCGGCCTCGTCCACCCCGGAGAGCGGCTTCTCGACGCAGACCGGCGACACGCCCCGCTGGTGCGGGCGGACGGCGCGCTCGCCCTGGGGCCAGCCGTGGGGTCGATCCACAAGATCGGCGCGCTGGCGCAGGGGCTGCCGGCCTGCAACGGCTGGACCTACTGGCACGTCGAGCGGGCGAAAGGCCTCACGATCATCGACGATCTGCGCGCCAGCGTGCGCGCGAGCCTGCGCGCGGCCGCCGAGTAGGCGCCGGCTGCGCCTGGAGAGGCTCCCGGCACGGCGCATGCCGCCGGCGGCGCCACCCGGCGACCTCAGCGGTGGACCGAGGTGATCAGGTCGATGATCGACCAGATCGCGCCGAGGACGGTCCCCGTTATGAATTGCCGCACGTCCAGCACCGCCTGCGGCGTCGGATGCCACACAAGCGGGAGGAAGTAGATCAGCACCACGAACGTAAGCGCGACCTGAACAATCCCCTGTAGCAGGCTATTCCCGGGCTGCGTAACGGTCGGCTGGGTGTCTTGCGTTGCTTGTCTCACCATCCTGGAGGACATTTCGGCTATCCTTTTACTTCAATCGAAGCGAGATTGATTGGCTCCGAGATCCTGGAGAGGGAGCGAAACATTACTGCCGCTCAAACCAACCGCTTGATTGTCGCCGAAAAGGATCCTTGTCCTGCCTGTACAATCCCGCACTCTAGCGTGGATCTCGAAGTGAGCGCTGTGATCTTCGTCACAGCGCGCGCACAGCGCGGGTGGGTCTAACCCTAGCGCCGCGGCTTCCGTCGCCCGATGTCTTCCGCCCGCAGCCCGAAGACCTCGCCCTCGCTCTCCTGTGTGTCGAGCCAGACGAAAGGAAAGTGGGGATAATCGCGCGACAGAATGTCGCGCCTCTCGCCGATCTCACAGATGAGAACGCCGCGCTCCGTCAGGCGCGAGGGCGCTTCCGCAAGAATGCGCCGCACGAGGTCGAGGCCGTCGGCGCCGCCGAGATGGGCGAGGGACGGCTCGGCCGCATATTCGGGCGGAAAGGCCGCGACAGCCTCCGTGTCGACATAGGGCGGGTTCGTGAGGATCACGTCGTAGCGGTTCGCCGGCGGCAGGGCCTCGAAGAGATCGCCCTCGAAGAGCCGGATGCGACCCCGAAGCCCGTGCTCCTCGACGTTCCGCCGCGCGACGGCGAGCGCCTCGGCCGACAGGTCCGCAGCGTCGATCGCGGCGTTGGGGAAGACGCGGGCCGCGAGGACCGCGAGCGATCCTCCGCCCGTGCAGAGGTCGAGGACGCGCGCGACGTCCTCCGGGTCGCCGGTCAGCGCGTTCGGCTCGATGAACGCCGTCATCAGGAGTTCGCCGATGAAGCTCCGCGGCACGATCGTACGCTCGTCGACGTAGAACGGCACGCCCTGGATGTAGGCGCGGTTGAGGAGATAGGCAGCGGGCTTGCGGGTCGTAGCCCGCGCTTCGATCAGCGCCTCGAGCCGCTCCCGTTCGCCCCGCGTCAGCCGCGCGTCGAGGAAGGGATCGAGCGTGTCGATCGGAAGATGAAGCCCTTCGAGAATGAGATAGGCGGCTTCGTCGAGCGCCGTCGTCGCGCCGTGGCCGAAGGCGAGCTTTTCCGAACGGAACCGGCCGACCGCGTAGCGCAGCCAGTCGCGCGGCGTCCGGAACACGTCGAGGCGCTCGCTTGCGTCGCTCACTCTTGACGCAAGCGTTGGCGGAGGATTGCGCCTCGCGGTCACGCGCCGTGCTTGCAATCCAGGATGAAGTGCTTGCGCTCCTTGCCGTGCAGGTTCTGCGCGTCGGCCTTGTGCAGGCATTCCATCGCTCGGGCCGATTTCGCGCCGGCGTCCTGCGGACCCTGCGGACCACCGGGCGTCGCGTCCGAGGCGTCGAGGGCGAACGCCGGTCCACCGACGAGGGCGAGCGCCGCCAGTCCAGCCAGAGCCTTGAATCGCATTCAGAAGATCTCCGTTGGGATCGGCCGACGCGGCCTCGCTTATAAGCCGCGCGGCGCGAAATCAACAGGGGATCGCCGCCGCTTCTCCACCTTGTCCCAAGCGACAAGTCGCAGACCGCGCGATAAGAAGCGGTCCCCATGCGCCGTCTCAGCATCGCCCCGCTCGTCGAAAGGTTTCCCGATTTCCGCGCAGCCTTTGTGCTCGCCGAGCGCTTGACCGTCGCGCCCGCCCGCTCGGCCGCGCTCGCCAGCGAGATCGCCGAGGCCGAGACCGAGGCGCGGGCGCGCTTCGCCGGTGTGGAGCTTTCCGCCATCCCCGGCGTCGCCGCCTGGCGCAGCGCCTACAAAGGGTTCGGCATCAAGCGAACGAGCTACCGCTCGTCGGTCGAGCGGCTGATCAAGCGAGTTCTCGCCGGCCAGCCGCTACCGGAGATCAACGCGCTCGTCGACCTCTACAACATGGCGTCCCTGACGAGCGCGCTCTGCCTCGGCTGCGACGACCTCGACCGGACCGAGGGCGATCTCGCCTTCCGCTTCTCGAGGCCTGGCGACAGTTTCATCGACATGGGGGCGGAGCCAGGCGAGGACCCGAACGATCCGCCGAAGGAGGGCGAGGTCGTCTACGCCGACGCGCGCCATGTTCTCTGCCGGCGATGGAACTGGCGCCAGGACGCGCGCAGCGCATCGACCCTTGCGACCCGCCGCGCCGTGCTCACCGTCCAGTCGAACGGTTACGGCGACGTCGAGGCCGCCGCCGCGCTGGTCAGGGATCTCATCGCGCGCGAATGCGGCGGCGATTGCCGGATCGAGGTTCTGGACCGGGCGCGGCCGGAGGCGACGGTGGAGTCTGTCGCATGAAACGCGCGCGCGCGCTCATCGACGCGGGCCTTCGTCTCGGGTGCGCCGCCTGCGCCGCGGTCCTGATTTCCGGCCCCGCGGCGGCGACGCCCGGGACCATGACCTGCGCCTTCTCTGCGGACGGTCACTTGAGCTTCGACCTGCCCGAGCGCCCCGGCGCGCTGCCGCAAAACATCGACTTCGACTACGGGGCGAAGGCGACGCGCTTCAGCTTCGGCGGCGGGCGCCTCCAGCTCGTCGCCATGGACGAGGACGAACCCTCGCGCGTGCGGATCAGGCTATCGGCCCGGCTGAACGCAAAGACGCGCGCCTACGAGGGGCAGATCTTCACCGACCTCGGCGGCAACCAGTTGATGCTGGACAAGGGGCCCGTACGCTGCACGCTGGGTCCGAAAATGTAGGGCCGGGTCGCCGACCCGGCCGCCGCGCTCACCGAGCGCGCCTACATCGCACGTCGCGCCATGTCACGCCGCAAGGGCGGCCGCCCTCGCGAGGTCGGCGGCGAAGGCTTTCGACTCGGCCGCCTTCCGCTCCGCATCGGGCAGGCGAAGCAGATAGGCCGGGTGGATCGTCGGCAGCACCGTCCGGCCTCCAACCGTCAGCGTTCCGCCGCGCACGTCCATGAGTTGCGCCTGCGGTCCCGCGACCGCTCGCAGGGCGCTGGCGCCGAGCGTCACGATCAGCGGCGCCGCGACGAGCGAAAGCTCGCGGTCGAGCCAGAAGCGGCAGCGGTCGATCTCGCCCGCGTTCGGGGTCTTGTGGATGCGCCGCTTGCCGCGCGGCTCGAACTTGAAGTGCTTGACCGCGCCGGTGAGATAGATCTCCTCTTCGGCGAAACCGGCCGCGCCGAGCGCGCTTCTCAGCAACATTCCGGCGGGGCCGACGAAAGGCCGGCCGGCAAGATCCTCCTGATCGCCCGGCTGCTCGCCGACGAAGATCGCGCGCGCTCTTGTCGGGCCCTCGCCGAACACGGTCTGGGTCGCGTGGTCGGCGAGCGGGCATGAGCGGCAGGCCAGCGCCTCCGCGCGCAGCGCTTCCCAGGCGCCCGCCGGCGGCGGCGCGCGGCGGCTCTCGGCAAAGCGCGCCGTGACGCGCTCGGCCCCGCGGTCCGGCGGCGACGGCGAAGCCTCGATCATCGCCGCCTCGCGCCGCCGCGCCTCGCCCATAAGCGCGGCGATCTGACGGGTCTCGGGCAGATTGGCCCAATAAAGCTTCGGCATCTCCTTCAGCATCGCGCGCGGCATGAGGCGGGCGGGATTGAAGATCGAGCGATAATAGACGCTCCACGCGTCGGCGAAGGCGTCGAGCGGCGGCGCGTCGTCGGCGCGGCCGCCGGGACCGAAGCGCAAGGTCCCGTCCCACACGATCGAGGCGCGCGGCGTCAGGATGGCGAAGCGCATCGAGGCGAAGCGGTCGACGAAGAAGGGCGCCGTCAGTTCCTCGATGAAATGCTGCGGCTCGAACCACGCGACGAAGCGCGGGCCATCGGGCGCGGCGATCTCGCGGAAGCGCACGAAGGCCGTCATCTTGTGCCGGTCGCGCCGGACCGTCCGCGCCATCCCTTCGAGCCGCGCCGCCAGCGGGTCGCTCGCGATGTCGAGGAACCCCGGCGTCTCGCGGAGACGGCAGAGCGCGTCATAGAGGAGGTCGTAGCGGCTTGGGTCGCGATGGCGCGCGACGAGATCGGCCAATTCGGCGAAGCGGCGCGGGACGGTAAGCGGCGGCGCCCCGGCCGCTGGCTCGGCGGGCGTGGTTTCCTGGAGGAGATCGTCGTGCGCGAGAAGGTCGCCCTGCGCCGCGTCGCCGGCGAGAAAGCGGATCGCCTCGGGCCGTACGTTCGCCGCGACCGCGGCGCGCGCCGCGGCGCGAAAGCCGTCGAGGTCGATGTCGTTGGCGAGACGAACGGATCGCATCGAGCGCCGACCCCGATCAGCCGAAGAGATCGAGCTGACGGGGCGCGCTTTCCGCGCGCGGCGCGCCGAGCGACGCCCGGTCGGTCAGCGCGGTCGGGCGCCAGTCGGGCGTCGTCACGAACGGCCGCACCTTGTCGATGGAATGGACGAGGCGGGCGAGCGCGTCGAGCCGCAAGGTCACATGCCGGCGCGACGCGAGAATGCGGTTGACGACGCGCACGCCAATGCCGGGCACCCGCAACAGCGTCTCGCGCGGCGCGTGATTGACGTCGATCGGAAACAGCCCCCGGTTTCTGAGCGCCCAGGCGAGCTTCGGATCACGCTCGAGATCGAGCATCCCGTCGCCGGCCGGGTCGAGGATCTCGTGGGCCTCGAAGCCGTAGTAGCGCATCAGCCAGTCGGCCTCGTAAAGCCGGTGCTCGCGCATGAGCGGCGGCCTCCGCGGCGGCAGGGCCTTCGAGGCGTGCGGGATCGGGCTGAAGGCCGAATAATAGACGCGCCTCAGCTGGTAGGAGGCGTAGAGCCCGGCCGAGCGCGCGATGACGTCGCGATCTGAGGACGCGTCGGCCCCGACGATCATCTGGGTGCTCTGGCCGGCCGGTGCGAAGCGCGGCGCCAAGCGCGATTTCCGCGTCTCCTCGCGCGCCTCGTCGAGGCGGAGACGCAAAGTCCCCATCGCGGCGCGGATGGTCCTTGCGTCCTTCTCCGGCGCGAGGCGTCGAAGCTCCTCGTCGCGCGGCAGTTCGACGTTGACCGAGAGGCGGTCGGCGACCTTTCCCGCGCGCTCCATGAGGTCGGCGCATGCGCGGGGAATAGCCTTCAGGTGGATATAGCCTCGAAAGCCGTGGTCGCGCCGCAGCGTCTCGGCAACCCTGACCATCTCCTCCATCGTGGAGTCCTCGGACTTCGCAATGCCTGAAGAGAGAAAGAGCCCCTCGATCATGTTGCGGCGGTAGAAGCCAAGCGTCAGCTTGACGACTTCCTCGACCTTGAAGCGGGCGCGCGGCGTGTCGCTCGACACCCGGTTGACGCAATAGGCGCAGTCGTAGACGCAGAAGTTGGTCAGCAGGATCTTGAGCAGCGAGACGCAGCGCCCGTCCGGCGTATAGGCGTGGCAGATGCCCGAGCCCGTCGTCGAGCCGAGGCCCTTGCCGTCGCCCGAATTGCGTCCGGCCGCGCCGGACGACGCGCAGGAGGCGTCGTATTTGGCGGCGTCGGCGAGGATGGCGAGCTTGCGGTGCAGGGGATCGGCGACGTCGGGGCCGGCGACGATGTTCATGTTTTGTTTCTAACATGGGCGGGACGATTGGGCAAGGCGCCGTTGGCAGGCTTGCCATTTTCTGCAACTTTGCTATTGTAGGCAATATGACTACATATGATCGGCGAGTTGACGAAGCCGTGTCCTCCGCCGAAGCCAACCGGAAGTTCTCTCTCCTCTTGCGCGGCGTGCGAGAGGGTCGAAGTTACGTGGTGACAAGCCACGGCAAGCCGGTCGCTCGACTCGTTCCGGCCGGCGGCGGGGATCCGGCTTCGAAAAGCGCCCGGGCCGCGCTCTTGTCCCGTCTTGAGAATCAGGCCGCCGTCAACGCGTCCCGCTGGACGCGCGAGGAGCTGTACGAGGACGAGCGGTGAGAGCCGCCATCGACACGAACGTTCTCGCCTATGCCGAAGGGGTCAACGACGAGGGGCGGCGGGAGGCGTCCCTCGCCCTTGTCCGTCGGCTGCCTGAAGAGGCCGCTGTCATTCCTGCGCAGGTTCTCGGAGAACTGTTCAATGTGCTTGTGCGCAAAGGCGGACGGTCGCGGGCGGAGGCTCGAGACGCGCTTCTGAATTGGCGCGACGCCTTTCCGGTCGTCGAGACGTCGTCCGAGGTCATGCTCACCGCCGCCGACCTCGCAACCGATCACCGGTTGACGATTTGGGACGCGGTCATCCTCTCCGCGGCCTCGCGCTCCGGCTGCCGGATTCTGCTGTCCGAAGATTTTCAGGCAGGGTTCACCTGGGGAGGCGTGACGGTGGTCAATCCCTATGTCTCGCCTCGCCACCCTTTGCTCCACGCGCTCTTCGCATCGGTGGACCAACCGTAGAGCATCGTATTTTTTGACTTCAAAACGCGCATGGGCCGCCCTGCTTCGGCGTCAGGAGAAGCGGCCCGTTCTGGATCGGGCGCAATCGACGCGCGAAGGGCTGTACGAGAACGCGGAGGAAACGCCATGACCAGCCCGCCGCCCTATACGCTCGTTCCCCTGCCGGGCGCCGGGCCGGAGGATGTCGTCGCCGGCCCGGACGGGACGATTTACACCGGCCTCGCCGACGGGCGCATTCTGGCGCTCCATCCGGGCGCCGTTGGGCCGCCGCGCGAGATCGCGAGAACCGCCGGCCGGCCGCTCGGGCTCGAGGCGACGGCCGACGGACGGCTTCTGATCTGCGACAGCCCGACCGGCGTTCTGAGCCTCGATCTCGAGACCGGGGCGCTGACGACGCTCGTCTCGGCCGACGGCGAGGAGCGCCTCATCTTTTGCAGCAACGTCGTCGCCGCGCCCGGCGGCGACCTTGTCTTCACCGTCTCCTCGATGCGCTACACGGTCGATCGCTGGAAGAGGGACGTCGTCGAGAATGTGCCGACCGGCCGCCTCTATCGCCTTGCCGCCGGCGGCGCGCTGACTCGGCTGGCCGAGGGGCTGAGCTTCGCCAACGGCCTCGTTCTAACCCGCGACGGGCGGAGCCTGATCGTCGCGGAGACGACGGGCGCCGCCTGCTGCGCTTTCCGCTCGTGGACGGAGCAGCGGCCGCGCCGGCGACGATCGCCGACCTTCCGGGCTTTCCCGACAATCTCGGCGCCGACGCCGACGGCCTCGTCTGGGTCGCGCTCGCCTCCGAGCCGAACCCGGCGCTCGCACGGCTGCACCGGCTGCCGCTTGCGCTCCGCCGCCTCGTCGCGCGGCTGCCGGAAAGCATCCAGCCGAAACCCTCGCGCGTCGCCTGGGTCGCGGCCTACGACGAGACGGGCGCCCCCGTGTACGACTTCAAATGGACGGACGGCGGCTATGCGATGGTGACCGGCGTCTGCCGCGCCGGGCGGACGGTCTGGTGCGCCGGCCTCCAGGAGAACGGGCTCATGCGCTTCGACCTGCCCGGCTGAAGAACGCCTGTTTCGCCGGGCGCCCGACCTCCCGCCGCACAGCGCCGCGGACGGACGAGGCGCTCCATGGGGCGGAACAGGTTTTTCGACGGCCCCCTCGCACGCCGCGCCTCCATCAGGTTGGGGCCTCGGAAACTCCCCTGATCGTGCAAAAACCGTCCCTGTTCGAGCGAAAACCCTCCCTGTTCCGTTCGAAAACTCTCCCTGTTATTTCAACTCATATTGTGCGTTGAATTGGCCCGCCGACGGTTGCGGGACGCCGGGCTCGAGCCGCCTGAACGCCTCTTCGATCTTCCTCGCCGCCCATCCGCCCCCCTGAAATCGCCCGGGCTTCAATGCCTTACGTAATTCTCTTTTCCAGTATCATGTTTCTTGGTATTCTGCTTATGGAGAGATGCAGGGGTGCCGCAAAAGCGGCCACACCGCAGCCAGGCGGAAAAATTCCGTTTCGAGTGCATGATTTTGAACGTTTCGCAAATGCCCCTTGCTCCCCTATCGAATTAGACATAAACATATCTTTATGTCTCATGACCGGTTTGCGCCCGCGCCTCCCCCCACGCCCTTCCCGACCCTGCTCGCCAGCCTCGAGGCGGCCGGAGAGGCGACGCGGCTTCGGATCCTCGCCCTCCTCAGCGAGGCGGAGCTGACGGTCAGCGAACTCGTCGCCATCCTCGGCCAGTCGCAGCCGCGCGTCTCGCGCCATCTGAAGCTGCTCGCCGAGGCCGGCCTTGCGGCGCGTCAGCGCGAGGGCGCCTGGGCCTTCTTCCGCCTGGCCGAGGACGGCGGCGATCTCGCCCGCGACCTCGTCGGCCGCCTCGATCCGCGCGATCCCGCGCTCGCCGCCGACCGCCTCCGTCTCGAGGCCGTGCGCGAGACGCGCAGCCGGCAGGCCGCCGCCTACTTCGCCGAGCAGGCCGCCGACTGGGACCGCATCCGCGCCCTGCACGCCTCCGAGGAGCGGGTCGAGGCGGCGCTGATCGCCCTCATCGGCGACAGGCCGTTTCGTCATCTGCTCGACCTCGGAACGGGAACCGGGCGAATGCTCGAGCTTCTCGCGCCCCGCGCCCAGCGCGCGGTCGGGATCGACCAGAGCGCGGCGATGCTGGCGCTCGCCCGCGACCGCGTCGAGCGGGCGGCTTTGCGCAACGTCCAGCTTCGCCAGGGCGACATCTACGCCCCGCCGGTCGAGCGCGACGGCTACGACCTCGTCGTGATCCATCAGGTGCTGCACTTCCTCGACGATCCGGCCCGCGCCCTGAAGGAGGCGGCGCGCGCGCTCGCGCCCTCTGGACGGCTCGTGGTGGTCGATTTCGAGGCTCACGCGCAGGAGTTTCTGCAGGCCGACTTCGCCCACCGGCGCCTCGGCTTCCCCTTGAGCGAGATCGAGGGCTTTCTCGCCGAGGCCGGCCTCCTGGCCCAGCGCGCCGTGCGGGTCGAACCCGCTGCCGGCGAGTCCGGCAAGCTGACGGTGGCGCTGTGGCTCGCCGAAGACCCGCGGGTCATCTCGGACGCCTTCACGACCGCGACGGAGTACGCCTGAGATGAACGCCAAGCCCGTTCTGCCGAGCCGGTCCGGCGCGCCGGTCAGCGTCTCGTTCGAGTTCTTCCCGCCGAAGACGGCCGAGATGGAGGCGAACCTTTGGGACGCCGCGCGCCGGCTCGAGCCGCTCGGGCCCGCCTTCGTCTCCGTCACCTATGGCGCGGGCGGAACGACTCGCGAGCGCACCCACGCGACGGTCGCCCGCCTTGTCCGCGAGACGACGCTGAAACCCGCGGCGCATCTGACCTGCGTCGGCGCCTCGCGCGACGAGATCCGCGACACGCTGGCCGCCTATCACGGGGCGGGCGTGCGCCACATCGTTGCGCTCCGCGGCGATCCGCCGAACGGGCTCGACGCGCCCTACGAGGCCCATCCCGACGGCTACCGCACGACCGCCGAACTCGTCGCCGACGCCAAGGAGATCGGCGGCTTCGAGGTCTCGGTCGGGACCTACCCCGAGAAGCATCCGCAGAGCCCCAATCTCCTGCACGACATCGACGTCTTGAAGCGCAAGGTCGCGGCCGGCGCCGACCGCGCGATCACCCAGTTCTTCTTCGATAACTCCTGCTTCTTCCGCTTCCGTGACGTGGCCGAGGCGGCGGGGCTCGACGTGCCGATCGTGCCGGGCATCTTCCCGGTTCAGAACTTCCGCCAGACGGCGAATTTCGCCAGGCGGACGGGGGCCAGCGTGCCCCGCTGGCTCGCCGACCGCTTCGACGGGCTCGAGGACGATCCCGCCACCCGCCGCCTCGTCGCAGCGGCGGTGTGCGCCGAGCAGGTCATCGACCTCATCGACCACGGGGTCGAGGAACTGCACTTCTACACCATGAACCGCGCCGACCTCGTCTTTGCCATCTGCCATCTGATCGGGCTCCGGCCGAAGGCCAAGGCCGAAGCCGCGGCGGCGTGAGGCGGCGACGCATGCGTGTCCTCATCATCGGCGCGAGCAGGGGCCTTGGCCTCGAGACGGTCAGGACCGCGCTCAGGGCCGGCCATCGGGTCCGCGCCTTCGCCCGCTCGGCGGACAAGATCGGCGTCTCCGACCGTAATCTCGAGAAGCGCCGTGGCGACGCGCTGAGCGCGGACGACGTCGGGAACGCGCTCGACGGCGTCGACGCCGTCATCCAGACGCTCGGCGTGCCGGCGCGCGACCTCATGGCGAAGGTCAGCCTCTTCTCGGAGGCGACCGCCGTGCTCGCGCCGGCCATGGAGCGCGCGAACGTCAGGCGGCTGATCGCGGTCACCGGCTTCGGCGCGGGCGAGAGCCGGCGCGCCATCCACTGGACGCAAGCCGCGCCCTTCAACCTGTTTCTCGGACGCGCCTACGACGACAAGGGCGCGCAGGAGCGCCTGATCGAGGCGAGCGCGCTCGACTGGACAATCGTCAGGCCGGGCGTCCTTCTTCCCGGCCCCGAAACCGGCCGATACAAGGTCCTCGCCGAACCGTCGCAATGGCGCAATGGCGTCGTCTCGCGCCCGGACGTCGCCGATTTCCTCGTCAAGCAGCTCGTGTCGCGCGACTATCTGCGCAAGGCGCCGGTTCTCGTATGGATGTGAGCCGTGGGCGGCTCATCCCACGTACTTCCTGAAGAACTCCAGCGTCCGCGTCCACGCGAGCGCGGCGCTCGCTGCGTCGTAGCTTGCGCGATGATCGCAGTTGAAGCCGTGGTCCGCGGGATAGATGTGGACGGGAACGTCCGGATGCGAGCCGGCGAACGATCGAACGTCGGCGATCGGAATGTGCGCGTCCTTCTCGCCGAAATGAAGCATCACCGGGATCTGCGGCTGAAGCTCCTGCATCGAAAGAACGCGCCCGCCGTAGTAGCCGACCGCGGCGGAAAGGCCGGGAAGCTTCGCGGCAGCGGCCCAGGCGACCGTCCCGCCGAAACAATAGCCGACGATTCCGACCTTGCCGCCCTCGCTCGCGACGGCGATCGCCGCGACTGCGTCGCGCAGCACCTGGTCGAAGTCGAGCTTGCCCATGAGCGGCATGGCGCGCGCCCGCGACTCCGCGTCGTAGCCGACGTCGAACCCCTTCTCGACATGATCGAAGATGGCCGGCGCCACCGCGACGTAGCCCTCCGCAGCGAAGCGGTCGGTCACCTCGCGGATATGCGCGTTGACGCCGAAGATCTCCTGGATGACGACAATCCCGCCGCGCGGCGGCCCGGGCGGGTCGGCGCGCCAGGCGGCGATCGGCCCGGCGCCCTCGGGTTTCAGCTCGATCCAGCGTCCCATGACGAACTCTCCTCCGCTTAAAGCCCTCAGCGGGCTCGGGTTGAAGGGATGGTCGCGCTCCTCTGGGCGATGGCGATGCCGCCGACGACGAGGATCAGCGCGACGAGGTGATAGGTCTTGAACGGCTCGCCGAGCAGCACGACGGCCATGATCGCCCCGAACACCGGCACGAGATTGACGAAGACGCCTGCGCGACCCGGTCCGATCAGTTCGACGCCTCGCATGTAGAACAACTGCGAGGCGAAGGCGACGCCGAGCGCGGCATAAACGCTGGCCATGAGCCCCGTCGCCGTCGGCCAGACAAAGCCGCCCGAGGCGATCTCCCATACCATGAGCGGCAGCGAGGTGACGAAAGCCGCGAGCGCCATGCCGGCGAGGAGGCTGAGGCCCGAGACGGGTGGACGCTCGCGCAACGCCACCGTGTATCCGGCGTAGAGCGCGACCGCGACGAGCATCATCGCGTCGCCGCCGTTGAAGGCGAGCGCCATGAGGCGGGCGAGTTCGCCCTGGGCCGCGATGGTTGCAACCCCGACCATCGTCACTGCGGCGCCCAGCGCCTGCAATGCGGTGAAGCGGACGCCGAGAAAGACGCGAGCGCCAATGAGAACGAGCGCTGGAATTCCGCCCTGGATGATTGCGAGATTGAGGGCGCTCGTGAGGTGCGCGGCAACGTAGAAGAGCGCGTTGAAGGCGGTGAAGCCGAGCGTCCCCATCGCGATGAGATAGGGCCAGTGGGCGCGTAAGGTCGGCCAGTCGCGCCGCAGCGACGGCCGCGCGGCCATGAGGATCGGCGGAAGCGCGAGCCCCCAGCGCATTGTGGTCAACGTCATCGGGCCGATCTCGCCAACCGCGAGGCGCCCGACGACCGAATGGCCGGCCCAGATCAGGGTCGTCAGCACGAGGAGCAGGATCGGGTTCGCCCAGGCGGAGCGGAGAAGGCCCGCCTGAGGCGCGGTCGCGTCGGTCATGGCGCCTTCAGGGAAGATGGCGTCCGCCTTCAAGGAGACCGGCGGCCGCGAACGCAATCGCTACAATCGTCGGCCCGCGATGGCAACGGCGGCGGCGCGGCGGCCGCCGGAAACCTGGCGCTTCACGTCCATGTGAACGGCGGAGCGACGCGAACGAGGCTCCGCGAACTTGCCGCGCGCTTCTTATCGACCGGCCGCGGGCTCGCCGACGAGATAGACAAGACCGAGCCGGAACTCGTTCGAGGCGAGCGTCCCGCGCGTCGTTGCAGCCACGACGCTGTTCGCGCCGGCCGCGCAGGCCGCCTGGGCGGCGAAGCAATGCGCCGCCCCGACCGCAAGCGAGCCGAGGTTCAGGTAGCGGTAGCCGAGTTCGAGCTTGAGGTTCGGCGCGAGGTCGACGTCGATCCCCGCCATCACGGCAAAGGCGAACGACGACTTCGAGGCGTTGGAGAAGAACCCCCCGATGGGGGCGCCGCTTCCGGCGCCGAGCGCGAAGCCCTGGTCCGATACGCCCGACAGGGCGTTGTCGGCGAAGCCCAATCCCGCGCCGACGAACGGCGTAACGCCCCAATAGCTCCCGAGGAAAGCGTAGCCATTGAGGAGCGCCGCGATCGACGCGACGCCGCCCGACAAGCGATCGTACGCAACCGCCGGTCCGCCCGGATCCGCGACGGCGAGCGTCGATTGCAGCCGGGCGCCGAAGCGGTATTCGAGCGTGGCGTCGGTCCTGAACCAGGGATTGACGGCATAGCCGAGGCCGGCGTCGACCGTGCCCGACGGCGACAGCGAGGCGCGCTCGAACAAGTCGGCGACGGGCGGAGCGAGCGCCGCGGCGGCGTCGGGGACCGTCCAGTTTCCCGCCGGCTCGAGACCGGCTGCGCTCTCGAACCCGGCGCCGACGTCGCCGCGCAGGTACCAGCCGGCAAACTCGTCCGCGCCCGCCGGCGAGGCGGCCGGCAAGATCGGCGCGGGGGGAAGATCGACCGCGGAAGCGGGCCCGAAGGCGGAAACGAGCGCCGCCGCCGCAATCGCCGCCCGCCAATGGACGAGGCTCGTCCCTCTCGCCATCTTCCGTCGTCCCTCGTCCGAAGTCTGGGGCGACGACCGACCGCGCCCACGAAACGCAACGGCAAGAACGTGTCACGGTCGGCTTAATGGGCTCTTAAGGTTAATTCTTAACTGCCGCCTTCAAGATGCGCGGGCCCGCGCAGGCTCTTCAGGCAGCCCGTCGAGCGGGCGCGGCGCTCACCGTCTCGCGGATGGCGTTGGCGAGCGCTTTCGCCTCCTCGCTCGGGCGACCGGCCGCGTGGATGAGCCCCATGCGCGTCAGCGGCAGTTCGGGCAGGCCTTCGTCGGCGCCGAGGATCCGCATGCCCTCCCCGACCATCGACTGGGGGAGGGTCGTCACCGCGAGGCCCGCCCTGACGACCGAGCCGATGGCGCTGTAGTTCTTCGAGAAGAAGAGGCCGCGGGTCGAGCGCTCGGCCTCGCTCAGCGCCGCGTCCGCCTCGCGCCGCCAGAGGCACGAGACAGAGCCGAGCGCGAGCGGAATGGGCGCGTTCGCCTCGATGTGAAAGCGCTCGGAGGCCGCCCAGACGAGCGGCTGCTCGCGCAGAAGCTCGAAGTCGTGCAGCCCGGGGTGATAGGTGACGAGCGCCAGATCCAGCGCGCTCGCCGCGACCTGGTGGGCGAGTTCCGGCGAGCCCTCGCACGACACCGACACCTCGACGAGGGCATGGCGCCGGTTGAAGCGCCCGAGAATGTCGGCGAGGTAGGTCTCGGCGTAGTCGTCCGGGATGCCGAGCCTGACCGCGCCGCGCAGCCCCTTGCGCGACAGCGCCGCGACGGCGCCGGCCTCGATGTGGACGATGCGGCGGGCGTAATCGATCAGGCTCTCGCCCTCCTCGGTCAGCCTCGCGCCACGGCCCTGTTTCACGAAAAGCGCGCAGCCGAGCGTCTCCTCGAGCCGGCGGACGTGCATCGACACCGCCGACTGGGTCTTATGGACCCGCTCGGCCGCGCGGGTGAACGAGCCCGTGTCGACGATGGCGAGAAAGGAGCGCAGCTGATCGGTGTCGAGCATCAGAGCAACCTATCCGGATCTGTTATGATTCACTTTACAAACATTCGTTAGACCGATCAATAGCGGCGCGCTATGTAAAGAGCGTTCCCAAGTCCCGGGGGGCTGGCCTCCCTGTCGATTCGCTCCCCGACGCCGCCTCGGCGCCGGACCCTTGGTTTCGCGCATTCTGGAGACTGACCATGATGCATTCCTTCGCCTCTATCGCCTCTCGCGCGCTCGGCTGGCCCGCGCGGGTCGGCGCCGCCCGCCGGGCGATGAGCCAGCTCGCGCGCATGTCGGACTACGAATTGCGTGACATCGGCCTCACCCGCCAGGACGTGGCGGACGTCACAGCACTCCCCCTCGACGCCGATCCGACGTCGCTCTTGGCCGGGCGCCGCAGAGCCCGCGAGCAGGCCTCGGCTGAAGCGCGCGATCTCGCCGCCTGAGGCCCTCTGTATCGTCGCGCGCGAAGCTCTCCCCAAGCGAACGGAAACCGTCTAGGAAAGGCGGCCATCCGTTCGCCCGAGGGAGATCCCCATGACCGCCGAGCCCGCCACGGGGATTCGCGTCCACGCCGAAAACGTCGCACGGGATGCGGACATCCTGACGCCCGAGGCGCTCTCCTTCGTGGCCGACCTTCACCGGAAATTCGACGCGCGCCGGCGCGAACTGCTCGCGCGGCGGGCCGAGCGGCAAAAGCTCTTCGACGCCGGACGGCTGCCCCATTTCCTGACCGAGACCAAGGCGGTGCGTGACGGCGACTGGACGGTCGCGCCGATCCCGGCCGATCTCCAGGACCGGCGGGTCGAGATCACCGGTCCGGTCGACCGCAAGATGATCGTCAACGCGCTGAATTCGGGCGCCAAGGTCTTCATGGCCGATTTCGAGGACGCCTCCTCGCCGGTCTTCGCCAACATGATCGAGGGCCAGGCGAACCTGAAGGATCTCTGGGCGGGCCGCATCGGCTTCACCGACCCCGCGACCGGCAAGGCCTACGCGCTGAAGGAAAAGACCGCGGCGCTGATGGTGCGGCCGCGCGGCTGGCACCTGCCCGAGCGCCACGTCACCGTCGACGGCCGCGAGGTGTCGGGCTCGCTGTTCGACTTCGGCCTCTACGTCTTCCACTCGGCCAAGGCCCAAATGGCCAAGGGCGCGACGGTCGCCTTCTATCTGCCGAAGATGGAAAGCCATCTCGAGGCGCGGCTGTGGGACGAGGTCTTCTCGCACGCGGAGGAGGCGCTCGGCGTCCCGCACGGGAGCTTCAAGGCGACGGTGCTGATCGAGACGCTGCCGGCCGCCTTCGAGATGGACGAGATCCTTTACGAACTCCGCGACCATATCGTCGGCCTCAATTGCGGCCGCTGGGATTATATCTTCTCGTTCATCAAGCGGCTCGGCAAGAACGCCCGCTTCCTGACCCCCGACCGGTCGGTGATGACGATGGGCCAGGCGTTCTTGAGCGCCTATTCGCTGCTGCTCATCAAGACCTGCCACCGGCGCGGCGCCTTCGCCATGGGAGGGATGGCGGCGCAGATTCCGGTCAAGGGCGACGCCGACGCCAACAAGGAGGCCTTCGCCAAAGTGCGCGCCGACAAGGAGCGCGAGGCGAAGAACGGCCACGACGGCACCTGGGTCGCCCACCCCGACCTCGTGCCCGTCGCCATGGAAGTGTTCGACCGGCTGATGCCGGGCAAAAACCAGCTGTCGGTCAAGCGCGACGACGTCGACGTGACCGAGGCCGACCTCGTCGAGATGCACAAGGGAAAGCGCACCCGCGAGGGCCTGCGCGAGAACATCCGCGTCGGCGTGCAATATATCGAGGCGTGGCTCCGGGGCCGCGGCGCCGTGCCGATCTACAATCTCATGGAGGACGCCGCGACCGCGGAAATCTCGCGCGCCCAGGTGTGGCAGTGGCTGCATCAGAAGGCGAAGTTCGACGAGGGCGGCCACGCGACGCCCGAGCTTTTCCGCGAGACGCTGGCTGAGGAGATGGAGCGGGTCCGGCGCGAGGTCGGCGCGAAAGCCTACGACAACGGCCGCTTTCCCGACGCGATCAAGCTTTTCTCCGACATGTCGCTGGCGGCGACGTTCGAGGAGTTCCTGACGCTCCCGGCCTATCGGCTGATCGACTGAACAAACGCGCGACGGCGACGCCGGGCGTCCTCGCCAAAGGATAGAATTTCTTTTCGCCGCCCGTCGCCGCATTTCCGATCGCCCCGCCGCGCCCTTTTGCGCTATCGACATCATCAGAATAGCACGGGACATATTTCTGTAAAAGAGAAATCGATACGGACTTGAAGAGGTGAGGGTTTTTGCTGGGTCGAGGCTCGGGGCAGGGCGTCCGGCCGGGCCCGCGGCGGCGACCGAGGCCCCTTGGAGCGGCCTCGCCGAAGGCCTGCCCAAGCGTTCAGGAACAGGGAAGGTTTTTCCCAGGAACAGGGAGCTTTTTTGTCGGAACAGGGAGGGTTTTTGCCTGAACAGGGTAGGTTTTCTATCCTATCCGCGCCGCCCGTAGAAGCCGCGCCGGCGTCCAGGCTGATCGACAGACGCCTCCGCGCCGGCGACCTCCAGGCAGGTCGTCCCTTCGCGCCCGACCCGTCATGACGCGGCCCCCGCGATGGCGAGCGCCTCGGCGGCAAGCCGGCGCGCAAGCGCGCCCGATCCCCCCTTCAGCGCGTCGTTGGCGCGCCGCCACAAAGGGATGGCCGCTTCCAGCCGTCGCGCCCCCGCCTCGGTCAACCAGACCATGCGGCGGCGCAGATCGTTCTCGACCATGGCGATCTCGACGAGGCCCTGGCGCTCCAGAGCATGCAAATTGCGCGACAAGGTCGACTGCTCGAGCCCCGCCCGCGCCGATAGCGCACTGAGCGTGTCGTCGGGCCCGCCGGCGATCTCGGCCATGAGTCCGAGCTGCGCGATCGACAGCCCGGTCGGGCTCAGCTCCCGGTCGAGGACCTGGGTGAGCAGGCGGGCGGCGAGGCGGGCGTTCCAGGCGGCGCATTCGGCGATCAGGTCGCGGGCGTCGGCGCGGAGCGTTTTGGGGGCTTGAGATCGGCGTGTCATAATTCTATGTATTTGCATATAATGCATCTGCATGCAAGGAGACCCCCGTGACCGCAATGAAATACGGCCTCGTCTCACCCAGGGCGATCGCGGCTCTGACGGGCCGGCAGGCGCTGCAGGCGATCATCGACGGCGCGCTGCCGCAGGCGCCGATCTCGGAGCTCATGTCGTTCTGGATCACCGAGGTCGGCGACGGCTTCGCGGCCTTCGAAGGCGAACCGGGCGCGCGCCTTCTCAACCCGATGGGCGCCGTCCACGGCGGCTGGGCGCTGACTCTGATCGACAGCGTCGGCGCATGCGCCGGGCACTCGCTGCTGCCGGCCGGCGCCGGCTATACGACCCTGGAGACGAAAGGAAATTTTGCCCGGCCGATCACCCGGGACACGGGTCGGGTGCGGGCCGAGGCGCGCGTCGTCGCCCAGGGCCGGCGGATCATCTCGTCCGAAGCGCGCGTCACCGATCGGAACGGCAAGGTCTTGGCGCACGGGACCTCGACCATCATGACGCTCGACGCCAACGGGGCCTGAGACGGAGCCCGGCAGACATCGCGGCCTGCCGCCCCGCACTCAAAAGGCCTTCGGCAGGCCCGCCTGACGAAGGATCGCGTTCGCGGTGTGTCGGCTGGGAATGCCGACGGGCACCGCGAAATTCCGACCCGACACGGGGCTGTGCCAGATCTCATGGCTTCCCCGCCCTTGCCGGAGGAAAACGCAGCCCGCCTTTGTGAGGGGTCGCGCAGGGGCCGATCGAACTGCGGCGCCATTCACGCCGCGAGCAGCGCGGCGTCGCGCAACGCCACGACCTGAATGAAGATGGAGTTCGCGCCCACCCCCGGGTGGTTGTCCGGCGCGAGGTCGAGCGCCATGCGCGAGATCTTGGCGATGAGGCCGTCGAGCGTCTTGTCGTCGGCAGCCGCGGGGATGTCGTCGCAATGCCCGCTCCAGACTTGCGCTTCCTCGTCCCATGCCGCGGTGACGGTGAAGATGACAGGCTTGCTCATGGTTCGAACTCGCAATCGCCTTTATCCACGCCGTCCCGACGCCTTGCCATGCTACCGTTTACGGCGGGCATCTGTCTCCCGCCGGTCGCCCGGGATCTAGGCCGCGCAAACGTGGCCGCCGGCGCGACCGCCCTCTCGATCCTCCCTCACACGGCGGTCCGTCAGCCCCCTGTGATCGCATTTCCATTTCCCGCAAGGAAGAAGGATGAAACCGCCTCACATCTCGTTTGTCCGCACCGTCGCGCGAGAAACGCTTCTCCTCGGCCACAAGCCTACCCAGCGCTCGAGGCGTTCGAATCACCAGATACCGAATGGCTGCCCCTTCCACGATGGCCTCATTGGTCGTTGACTCAAGGGTCGAGCGACAGATATAGAGGCCGCGCTCCAGCGCGGCTTCGGCCGCGCTTTTGGTTTTTGCGCCCGAGCGGTTTCGCCGACGGGGCCGCGCCGAAACCACGACAATCGAGCGTTCGCCCGTCGTCCCGCAAGGGGCGGCGATTTCGGTCCCACTGCCAAGAAGCCGGCCGCGTCGTGACGCAGAGCCGGGCTGAACACGAAAGAAAAACGATGTTCGCAGTCATCAAGACCGGCGGCAAGCAATACACGGTCGCCGCCGACAAAGAGATCACCGTCATGGCGCTGCCCGGCGAAGCCGGCGCGGCCGTGACCTTCAACGAGGTCCTCGCCCTCTTCGACGGCGACAAGAACACGATCGGCGCGCCCCATGTCGCGGGCGCGAGCGTCGCGGGCACAATCGTCGAGCAGAAGCGTGGACCCAAGGTCTACGCCTTCAAGAAGCGGCGCCGCAAGAATTCGAAGCGCAAGCACGGCCACCGGCAGGACCTGACGATCGTCAGGATTACCGGCTTCACCGCCGGCGCCTGAAGGCTCATGACGGACGGGCGGGATTTTCTCGCCTGGTCTTTTGCGCTATAGAGGTTTCAACGTCGCCGCCGCTTCGTTCAAGCAGCGTGCGTGCAAAGGTTTCGGAGCAGGACAATGGCTCACAAGAAGGCAGGCGGCTCGTCGCGCAACGGCCGCGACTCGGCTGGCCGCCGACTCGGCGTAAAAATGTTCGGCGGCGAGCGCGCCAGCGCCGGCGCCATCATCGTGCGCCAGCGCGGCACCAAATTCCACGCCGGCCGCAATGTCGGCATGGGCGTCGACCACACCCTTTTCGCCACCGCCGAGGGCGATGTGTGTTTCGAGCGCAAAGGCGACGGCCGGCAATATGTAAGCGTACGAATTCCTCAAACGGCAGCAGAATAAGGCGGGGTCGAAAGACGAGAACCCCGCCTCGGCGACCAGCCCCCGCGGACGTTCTCGAACCTTCCTTAGAGTTTCGAGATGAGCATGAAAGGCGAAAGCGGCCTTTCAACCGTCCGGTAAGCCCGAGCTTACGAAGGGGATGCGGCCGCCGCGTCCCCTTCGTCGTTAGCGCCCCTTATCAGGGCGTCAGAGCCGGAGCTTTCATGTTTCCCGATCTGACACGAGACGATGTCTTCCGCCTGGAGACGGCGCGTCTCTGGCTGCGCTGGCCGCGCGCCGCCGACGCCGCGGCGATGCACCGCTATGCGTCGCTGTGGGAGGTGGCCCGCTATACCGCGAGCATCCCCCACCCTTATCCGCCGGGCTCGGCCGAGCGCTACATCTACGCCGCCCGCGAAGGCAACGCCTCCGGGCGCGATCTCGCCCTCGTCATCACCCCGAAGAAGGGCAAGCGCGACGCGATCGGCACGGTCAGCCTCGAGCGGAGAGGCGACGACAGGCTCGTCCTCGGCTATGTGCTGACGCCCGAACACTGGGGCAAGGGCCTGACGACGGAAGCCGCCTCGGCGGTCGTCAAGGCGGGGTTCGAACTCACGTCCGCGGTCGAGATCCTCGCCGACGTCCGGGTCGAGAACGACGCCTCGCGCAGCGTGCTCGAGACCTGCGGCTTCGAAATGGTCTCGACGGGCCTGAAGGGCGCGCCGGCGCGCGGCGGCCTCGTCGAGTGCCACAGCTTCCGCCTGACGCGCGCCGCCTGGGCGGACCTCGGCGAGCCGTGGCGGCCTTCGGCCGGCGCGACGCGGATCGAGACGGGACGGATCTGACCATGAAGTTTCTCGATCAGGCCCGCGTCTATGTCCGCTCCGGCGACGGCGGAGCGGGCTCAGTCTCGTTCCGGCGCGAGAAATTCATCGAATTCGGCGGCCCGGACGGCGGCGACGGCGGACGCGGCGGCGACGTCGTCGTCGAATGCGCCGCCGGCCTCAACACCCTCATCGACTTCCGCTACCAGCAGCATTTCAAGGCCAAGACCGGGATGCACGGCATGGGCCGCAACCGCGCCGGCGGACGCGGCGCCGACGTCGTCCTCAAAGTCCCCGTCGGCACGCAGATCTTCGACGAGGAGAGCGGCGCCCTCGTCGCCGATCTGACGACCGAGGGCGAGCGGTTCGTCGTCGCCAAAGGCGGCAACGGCGGCTTCGGCAACCTCCATTTCACCACCTCGACCAACCGCGCGCCGCGGCACGCCAATCCGGGCCTCGCCGGCATCGAGCGGACGCTCGTCCTGCGCCTCAAGCTGATCGCCGACGCCGGCCTCGTCGGCCTGCCGAACGCCGGCAAATCGACCTTTCTGGCGGCCGTCTCGGCGGCCAAGCCGAAGATCGCCGACTACCCGTTCACGACGCTTCATCCGGGGCTCGGCGTCGTCAGGATCGACGGGCGCGATTTCGTGCTCGCCGACATTCCGGGCCTGATCGAGGGGGCGCACGACGGAGCGGGCTTGGGCGACCGCTTCCTCGGTCATGTCGAGCGCTGCGGCGCGCTCGTCCATCTCGTCGACGCGACGGGCGCCAACGCCGGCGCCGACTACCGCACCATCCGCCGCGAGCTTGCGGCCTACGGCGAGGGGCTCGACGAGAAGCCCGAGATCGTGGCGCTGTCGAAAGTGGACGCGGTCGACGAGGAGACGCTCGCCGAGCAGGTCCAGCGCCTCAGCCGCGCCGTGCGGGCGCATGGGCCCGCGATCGCCGAGGGCGACAAGCGGGCGAAGCCGATCCTGCTCTCGACCGCGACGCAGCGCGGCGTGACCGACGTGCTGCGCGCGACGATGACTGCGATCGAGGCGGGAAGGGCGGAAGCCGCCGCCGAGGCCGCCGCCCCCGAGCCGCCGTGGTCGCCGCTTTAGCTTCCCCTCTCCCTGCGGAGCGGGGAGAGTTGGGGTGAGGGGCGTGGGGATTGGCGGCGCAGAAACTCACCCCGCCCCTCATCCCAACCTTCTCCCCGTGAACGGGGAGAAGGGACGCGTCGGCGCCTCTCCCGACCCAGTTCCCTCTCGAAGGCGACGTGACGGCGTCAGCCCCGGTTCGCCGCGCCCCGCAACGCCTCTTCGATCTTCCGGTCGGTCTTGTACTGGCTCAGCGCATAGACGGCCCAGATGGCCGCCGGCAGCCAGCCGATCAGGGTGATCTGGAGGATGAGGCAAACGACGCCGGCAAACGGGCGGCCGATCGTGAAGAACACGAGCCATGGCAGAAGAATCGCGATCAAAAGACGCATTGCGTTTTCTCTCTTTGAGATGCCGTCACGCGAGGCTCGCGATCAGGCCCGAGGCCGACGAGCGCAGAAGGCGGCGCTCGGCCTCCCATCGTTCCGCGGGCGCGAGATCGCCGTCGATCTCGACCGCGCGGCCTGACAGCGAGCCGACGGGGACGCCGTCGCGATAGACGACGCGATTGCCGGTCAGCGCCGCGAGCCTCGCGCCCGGCGTCAGGACGCCGACGAGATTCAGCGGGTCCGCGCCCGACACCGACACGAGCCGCCCGTCATGCGGCCGGCGGCGCGTCTCGCGCAGCGCCGCGATCGCCTCGGCGAGCGCGAATTGCTCGCCTGTGACGCCGGCGACGAACCGGCCGCCGCGAATCTCGCCGCGCGCCTCGAGCCGCCGATAGGTGCGCGCCAGTTCGCGCCACGGCGGCAGCCAGCCCGAACTCGCGCGCCAGGAGCCGCCAGAAGACGACGCCGTAGCGGGCAAGCAGGGTGCGCGCGACGTGCTCGACCGCCTCGTCCTTCGCTTCGCCGGCGCGGGCGTGCGCGGCGCGGCGCACGATCGACCAGCGGCCGCCGCTCTCGATGGCGAAAGGCAGAACCTTTCCGCGCCGCCGCGCGGTCCCATGCGGCCTGCGCTGGCCGGACGGCGTCAGCAACGCGCGAAGGCCCGCGAAGCCGTCGGAGGCGACCAGTCCCTGCGCGACGAGTTCGCCGAGCGCCTGCTCGACCTCGGCGCGCAGCATCCGCACCGCGTCGACGAGTTCGTCGAAGAAGAGGGCGCCGTGGGCCGTCAGCGCTTCGAGCACCGCTTCGGCCTTGCCGCCGATCGCGGGCGCTGAGGGCGCGGGCGCGAGCGAGGTCCAGAGCCCGACGCGGCGCCGCTCGACGAGCGCGATCGGCGTCGCGGGGACGGGGGCGGAGCGGGCGCGCTCGTTCGAAGCGGGCGCCGGCGAAAGCCGCGTCCAGGCCACCCGGCCCGCCTGAGATTGCGCGTCGAGCCATGAGGGCTGATAGAGCTTGAGGCGGGCGGACAGGATTTCGGTCTCCCAGGCCCGCGCCGGCGCTTCGTAGCCTTCGAGTTGGGCCAGCGCCAGCGGCAGGGCGTCGGGCCCTTCGAGCCGCGCATCCTGGTCGACATGCTGCCAGGCAAACAGGAAGCGCAGGAAATCGCGCGCTGCGACCGGCTCGATCTCGGCCCTGAGCCGGTTCACCGTGCGCCGGTGGATGCGGGCGAGCAGCCGCCGGTCGCACCATTGCTCGTCGTTGACGCCCGCGTCGTAACGGCCGCGGAGGATCGCCCCGTCGGCTTCGAGCGCCGCGAGCGCCTGACCGACTGCGCCGGCCTCGAGGCCGAGCGAGGCGGCCAGCGCCGTCGCCGTGACCGCGCCGAGGCCTTCGAGCCGCCCGCGCAGGATTTCGGCAAGCGCTGCTTCCGCCGTCCACGCCTTGCCGGATTCGTCCGGCGACGGGTCGATCATGGGCGCCCGCCGCGCCTCTGGCCAGAGGGCGCCGAATTGGCCGAGCCGCTCGGCCGCGACCCAGACCGTCGCGCCCGGCGCGCGCACGCGGGTCGCGCGGGCGTCGTTGGCCAGCGCCTGAAGCCATCCGTCCCATTGCGGACCGGCGCGGGCTTCCGGCTCGGTCACGAAGCCGAGCCAGACAAGCGCGTCGTGCATTTCCTCGGCGTCCGCCGGATCGGGCCACGCCTCCGCGCGGACCGCGGCGATCGCCGCCGGGTCGAGCCTGCCGAGGTCGGAGGCAGCCTTCGGATCGAGCCAGCGGCGCGCCATCACCGCCTGCGTCCGCCGCTCTTCGAGCGGCGCGTCGTCGAGGAAAGCGTAGGGTTTTGCAGACAGGGCTTCGAGCGCCAGCGGCGAAGGCGCCGTCAGGTCGCGGCAGACCGCGCGGACCTCGCCCGTCTCGAGCCGGCTGAGCAGCCGCTCGAGGCCCTCGACGTCCATCGCCTCGTGCAGGCAGTCATGCACGGCCTGGTTGACGAGCGGATGGTCGGGCACCTCGCGCTCGCCGGCGAGATTCTCGAAGCAGGCGATCTGGTCGGGGAAAGCAGCGGCGATCAGGTCCTCGGCCTGCATGCGCAGGATCTGCGGCGCGACCTTTTTGCCGCTGCGGAATCGCGGCAGCGCGAGCGAGATGCTGGCGGCCCAGCGCCAGCGCGCGGCGAACATCGGCG
Source organism: uncultured Alphaproteobacteria bacterium (assembly GCA_963829505.1). GTDB lineage: Bacteria > Pseudomonadota > Alphaproteobacteria > Rhizobiales > Beijerinckiaceae > Roseiarcus. The sequence continues at coordinate 1,000,951 of CAWHIL010000001.1, read as the reverse complement.
CGTCGAGCATCGCCTGGACGAGGAGCGGCCGGACGGTCTTGGCGTTGAGGTAGCGCGTCACGTCTTCGAGGGCGAAACTGTGCGCTCCCGTCAGCGACAGCACGATCGCGTCCTCGGTCGCCGCCGCCTGCAGCTCGAAGTTGAACTGGCGGCAGAAGCGCTTGCGCAGCGAAAGGCCCCATGCGCGGTTGAGGCGGCTGCCGTACGGCGAATGGATGACGAGCTGCATGCCCCCCGATTCGTCGAAGAAGCGTTCGAGCGCCACGACCTCCTGCGTCGGCAAGAGTCCGAGCGCCGCGCGCGCGGCGGCGAGATATTCGGCGAGTTCCTCCGCCGCGGCCGCGCCGACCCCGCCGATCTCCGTTTCGAGCCAGCCTTTCAGCGAAGCGCCCGACGGATCGGCGCGCAGGCGCTCGTCGGCGAGCGCGCGCAGACGCGACACGGAACGCGACAGCGCGTCCGCCCGGCCGGGCGCCTCGCCGAGCCAGAACGGCAGGTTCGGCGTCTCGCCCTTCGCATCCTCGACGCGCACCGTGCCGCGCTCGACGCGCAGGATGCGGTAGGCGGCGTTGCCGAGCTGGAACACGTCGCCCGCGAGAACTCTCGACGGCGAAATCCTCGTTGACGCTGCCGATGACGTGATTCTCCGGCTCGAGCAGCACGGAATAGTCGGCGGTGTCGGGAATGGCGCCGCCCGACGTCAGCGCCGTCATCCGCGCGCCGCGCCGGCCGCGCAGCATTCCATGCACCGCGTCGCGATGAACGAGCGCGCCGCGCCGCCCGACGCGCGCGGCGTAGCCTTCGGCCAGCGTCCTCACGACCGCGTCGAAGACGCCGCGCTCGAGATTGCGGTAGGGCCATGCCCGCCTGAAAAGGTCGAAAAGCTCGGTCTCCTTCCAGTCCTCAGCCGCGACCTCGGCGACAATCTGCTGGGCGAGCACGTCGAGCGGCTTTTCTGGGATCGTCAGCCGGTCGAGCTCGCCCCGCCGCACGCTGTCGATGAGGGCGACGCACTCGAGGCAATCGTCGAGCGACAGCGGAAAGAGCCGCCCCTTCGGCGTGCCGTCGATCGCATGGCCGGAACGGCCGACCCGTTGCAGGAAGGTCGCGATCGAGCGCGGCGAGCCGATCTGGCAGACGAGCTCGATGTCGCCGACGTCGATGCCGAGCTCGAGCGAGGCGGTCGCGACCATCGCCCTCAGCGCGCCCGCTTTCAGCTTCTGTTCGGCCGCAAGCCGCCGCTCCTTGGCGAGGCTGCCGTGATGCGTCGCGACCGCGTCGTCGCCGAGCCGCTGGCCAAGCTCACGCGCCACGCGCTCGCTCATGCGGCGCGTGTTGACGAAGACGAGCGTGGTGCGATGGGCGCGAATGAGGTCCGCGAGCCGGTCGTAGACCTGGGTCCAGACCTCGTTCGACATGACGGCTGCAAGGGGCGCGTCCGGCGTCTCGATCGCAAGGTCGCGGGCGCGCTGGTGGCCGGAATCGACAATCGCGACCTCGGCCGCCGGAGCGCCGCTCGCATCGGCGCCCGAGAGAAGGCGGGCGACCGCGTCGATCGGATTTTGCGTCGCGGAAAGCCCGATCCGCTGCAATCGGCCGCCCGTGAGCGCCGCCAACCGTTCGAGCGACAGCGCGAGATGGGCGCCGCGCTTGTTCGGCGCGACCGCGTGGATCTCGTCGAGGATCAATGTGCGCGCCGTCTTCAGCGCGTTGCGGCCGGATTCGGAGCCGAGCAGCACATAGAGCGACTTGGGCGTGGTGACGAGGATGTGCGGGGACTTGCGCCGCATCCGGGCGCGCTCGGTCGCGCTGGTGTCGCCGGTGCGCACAAGCGTGCGGATGGCGACGTCCGGAGCGCCCATCCGTTCGAGCTCGCGCCGGACGCCCTCGAGCGGCGCCTCGAGATTGCGATGGATGTCGTTCGACAGCGCCTTCAGGGGGGACACGTAGACGACCTGGGTCTCGTCGGGCAGCGCGCCCTCGACCCCCTGCCGGACGAGGTCGTCGATCGCCGCCAGGAAGGCGGCGAGCGTCTTGCCCGAGCCGGTCGGCGCGGCGATCAGGGTGTGCCGCCCCGCCTTGATCGAAGGCCACGCGCCGGCCTGCGCCGGACTCGGGGCGGCGAAGGCGCGGGCGAACCATGCCGCAACGGCTGGATGAAAGAGCCCATCGCCGGACGGCGAGCCGCCCCTGCCGGCGGGACGCGCATGGCTCAGCGCGGGCGCCGGAACGCTTGCGTCGATCAGGCCCGAAGATCCCAAATCCGCTTCCTGTCTTTTGGCCCGGCGCAAGCCCCGGCGGGCTCGCTGGTCGCTAAACGCCAGAGCCTCGATCATATGGCGATCCGAGGCGAATTTGGGAGGCCTCGGCTGTCTCTTCTCCCCGCGTGCGGGGAGACGGAGAAGGAGATTCCTACCCCAGCGCCTTCCGATAGGCCTCCGCCAGTTCCGCCATGCTCGTGAACTGGAAATCGAGCTTCGGCGCCTTGCCCGGGTTCATGGTCGCGCCGAAGCCTCGCCGCCCGTGCCGCCGGTTGATCCAGCAGGAGGCGAGGCCGAGCGCGTTGGCGACCGCATGGTCGTGAAAAAGGCTCTCGGCGACATGCAGGATCTCGTGCTTCTCGATCCCGAGCGCCTTCAGGTTCCGGAGCATGTAGTCGAAGTTGCGCTGCGAGGGTTTGTACGAGCCAATGTCCTCGGCCGTGTAGACGGCGTCGAAGGTGACGCCGAGCCGCACGTTGCTGCAGGCGAAGCTCGTGTTGTCGACGTTCGACAGGATGGCGAGGCGGAAATGCTGCTTGAGATATTGCAGCGCCTCGACCGAGTCGGGGAACGGCGGCCAGTTCGGCACCGACCGGCCGTAGGCCGCGCATTCCTCCCAGGTCGTCGCGACCCCCCATTCCTCGGCGAGGCGCTTGTGCACGACGGCCAGAAGGTCGCGGTAGAGCCTGGCGGGCGTTTCGAGCTGTTGGGCGGACTCATGGCGCGCGTGCGCCTCGAGAATCTCGTCGCGGGTGAGATTGCGCGAAGCCCGCTCGGTCAGCGGCTTCAGCGCTTCGATCATGCCGCTCTCCCAGTCAATGAGGGTGCCGTAGCAGTCGAAGGTCAGCGCCTTGAAATCGGTGAGGGTCAAATTCGTCTCTGTGGTCGGTTTCGATCCCGCCGATCTTACGCGAAGAGGACGGCGAACGCGCGCATTTTCATAGGGGCATTCGACAAGCGCCGGCTTGACAGCCTCAGCGCTTAACGAAAGCTTTCGCGATTCGCATGAAATGATCGTTCGACTTCGCTTGCAATGAGCCACATCGACGAATCGCCGCTCGCCGGCGGGGTGATCCGGGACCGGCCGGTCAATCCGAGACTGCGTGGCGTATTGCTCGCGGCGGCGCACGCGTCCGGCGTCGATGTCGTTCGCGTTGTCTCCGGCGGCCAGCCCGGCTCGACGGGCAGGCGCGTCGGCTCGCGGCGCCACGACGGCGGCGGCGCAGCCGACATCGAGCTTGTCCGGGGCGGCCGGACGCTGAATTTCACCGACCCGTCCGACCTCGAGACCGTCCGTCGATTTGTCGCCGCGGCCGCGGCCAGCGGCGCGACCGGCATGGGCGCGGGCGTCAACTATATGGGCCCGGCGCGCCTGCATGTCGGCTTCGGCAATGGGCCGAGCGACACGACGAGAATCGTCTGGGGCGAGGGCGGCAATTCGGCCAACGCGCCGGCCTGGCTGATCGACGCCGCCGGGCGAGGATGGAGCGGTCAGGCTGGCGTCCCGGCGCCGGCGGACGAATGGGCCGAGGCGCCGGCCACGTCAGAGCCGGGGCAAGGCGAACTCGGCGCGCCGCCCGCGAACGGCGTCCCTGGCCAACTCGACAGCGTCGCCGGCGGCATCGTGCGCATGTCGGACCGGCCGGGCGGCGTCTTCGGGGCGCTGACCCGCGGCGCGATCGCCCTCTTTCAGCTCTCCACGCAGCGCCCGGCGACCGGCCTGCCGGACGGGGCGCCTGGCCTCGTCCGCTACGGGGCTTATGTTCGCGCCGCCGGCTGGCTCGTCGCCGCGCTCGGCGTCGTCGGCCTCGTGAAAAGCCTCGGCGGCGCGTCGTCCGACGACTATGTGCAAGGGCTCGACCGGTTCCGCGACATGCTCGGCGGCTCCGCCGACCCGAGCGTCAACCAGATCTTCGAGGTTTTGAAGCAGGTGCTGGCGGCGGCGAAGCCAGCCATCGACAGCGCCGCGCGATCGGCGCCGGTCGGAGCGATTCTCGCGGCGATCGGCGACATCCTCCCGGGCGCGACGGCGTCGACCGCGGCGCTCGCTGTCGGCGTCGTGCTGCATCAGATCGGCGCGCGCATCGTGCGCGGCCAAGGGTAGCGCGATCGGAGCGCCGTCATTGCGAGCGAAGCGAAGCAATCCAGAGGCCGGGAGAGCGCTGTCTGGATTGCTTCGTCGCTTCGCTCCTCGCAATGACGCCTGTACGGCGAGACCCGCCCGTGTGCGTTCAAGCCGTCGAGAACGCCCTCACGTCATCCGCTCGACCCATTGCGCGCGCGACGGGCCGGGCTCGAACGGGTCGGCGAAATACTGGGTCTCGCGCGCGACCTTGCCGTCGCGAAATTCCATGACGCTGACTGTGTAGGACGGCTTGCCGTCGTAGCTCAGCACGAATTCGGTCACCCAGAGATCGCCCGAGCCGACGATGCGCCGCACCGTAAAGCGCTTCCGGTTCGGCTGCGCCTCGCGCGACGCCTGGATGTTGCGGCGCCCGCGGATACGCTCGCCCGACTGCGGGTATTCGAGCACCGCGTCGTCGCGATAGATATCGTGCTCCGTCTCGAAGTCGCTCGCGTCGGAGGCGGCCCAATGGCGGTCGAGGGCCGCGCGGATTTCCTTGTCGTCCATACCGGGCTTCCTTCTGGACCGCCCTTGTGAAGGGGAGAGGAGGTCGAAGAATCTGCGCCAAAACTCTCCTGCGAATGGCGCGGCGCGACCGAGGATTGGCGCTACTGCGTCGGCATTGCGCGCCGAAGCCTACGCCGCGGCCAGCACCGCCCTGCGAACCGCTTGCGGCAGCGCAATCGAGCGGAACAAAGTCTTCGGGTAGAGATAGTTCTCTCCCAACTCGTCCACGATCCGCAGCAAGCCGTGCTTCTCGGCGGCGCCGTCGCGCAGGGCCACGTAGATTTTCCGCTTTTCAAGCGAGACGGCGTAGCCCTCGTTCGCAATGCAGACAACCAGTTGCTTTGCTTGGGTCTTTGTCATGTCTTAGAGCAGGTGCTTGATCTTGTATTCCTTGCGCCCAACGCCGGCAGCTTCGTACCAGTGTATCTCAGCAGCGTGGATTGAGCCATCGGTCAATCTCACCCGCGCAACGCCCTTCCGCTTCCGCCATCGCCCGCGGCCATAGATGCGTCGCAGCCGGGCAATCTCACGAACACCGGAGCCGGTTGCGAAGGTCTCGATATCGGAAATCTCACTTAGGATCTCGAAGCCCAATATCAAAGCATCCGTCCCCCCCTCCGACCTTTATCTCGACCAGGACGGCGGGCCGAATCCCTCACGACATTTTGCGTCGTTCGGCTGCATGATAACATGTCCGGCCTCGCCGCTCGAACACCGCATTGCGCGGCAGACGGCGCCGCCGCAGCAAGGGTACCCCAAGCTGGCGGCGACAGAAGGGGCTAGCGATGGCTGACGAGGGTCGACCTATCAAGTGCCCGATGTGCGGCAAGCCGCATCACATTGCCAGGACTCTTAGCGACGGTGATCAGTCCGGCGGGCGCGCCAACTTCGCGTACGCCTGGTGCGAGGAGAACAACCGCGAGATTGGCGCTTGGACGGCGCCTGGGCCCAAAAAGACACGGTCAGAGATTTGCAGATTCTGCCTTGAACCGATCAATGAGGGGGCGAAATTCTCCAAGGCCTGCGGGCGCAGACAGCCCGACCCGGAGAGGGCGGACAGGATCGCAACACGCGCTGTCCACCGAGTTGGCGCATTATTTGTATTGGGTAGCCTCGGCTTTCTTTCGTACGAACACAGCAAGTGTGTGAGGGACGCAGAATGGGTCAGGGATAATTCCGGCGATATTGTCCTACGGAATAATCGGCGGCCCGTGTGACTTCTGGCGCGACGGACTTCGCGAGGCTTGGACCATGATCGGCATGAAGTAAGGGTCGGGTCATATGCAGCGGGCCTGGATTCGTTGAGATTTGACCGTTCCATCGGTGCCTGAGCGTTTATTGTCGTGCCTCACGTCACCGCGTCGATAACCACGAAGCCGTCGCCCGAGCGGGTCGCCGCGGTCGCGGGCTCGTCGGTCGTCACCAGCGTCATGCCGAATTTGAGGCGCGTGCGGACGGCCTCCTGCATCCGCGGCTCCGCCTTGATGCGCCGCAGCACCGTCGCGCTGTCGTCGCCGGTCGATTTGGTCAGGCTCCCGACTTCCGCCCCCGACCAGGCGAGCGACCGGTCATGATCGTTCTCGCCGTTCAGGAGAAAGACGCGCTCGCCGAGCGGCTGCGTTGGGTTCTCGATCGCGACCTTGCCCCTGGCGGCGAGGGCGCCATTGTCGAACACGGCGATTGAGTTGTCGGCGCTGCTGACGACGACGCTCGGCGCCTTCGGTCGAGCCTCGTGGCCCTCCGAATATTCCGCCGTCTTCAAGGCCGTGTCGACAGCGTCGAACTCGCGCGCCGCATATTCGCCGAGCACGAGCCCCGGATGCGTCACTTCCGTCGGCTGCGACTGATCGTCGGCGATCACGACGGTCATGCCGAGCTTGGTGACGCCGAACAGGAGCTCGGAAAACGCCAAAGGCAGCCGGACGCAGCCGTGCGAGGCAGGATAGCCCGGAAGCTGCCCGGCGTGCAGCGCGATCCCCGACCAGGTGAGCCGGTTCATGTTCGGCATCGGCGCGTTGTTGTAGGTCGACGAATGGTGATGCTTGTCCTTTTGCAGGATCTTGAAGACCCCCGTCGGCGTCCGATGGCCGAGCTTGCCCGTCGAACAGGTCGAGGCCGCGATGCGCACGCCGTTGCGATAAACATGCACGAGCTGGTCGGGAAGCGAGACGATGACCAGGATCGGGCCGTCGGGCGAGCGCTCCGGGAACCAGTTGAACTCGCCGTTCTGAAGCTGCTCGGCGTATTTGTCGACCCGCTGGGCGCGCGCTTGCGCGCTCGCTGCGATCGAGGCGGCGGCGACCACGCGGCCGAACTGACGTCGATTCATTTTACCCAGCGCCTTCCGTCTTCCTCGCGCCCAGAAACTTGCCGCAGCGCACGGACCCGTCAATGGCGTTATTCGATCTCTCTCCGCCCTCAGGGCGTCAGCTTCGCGAGTTCCTTCCGCGCCGAGCCGAAGGAGCCGAGCTGATAGACCGCCGCGCCCGCCGGCGAGAACGCAAACGACGGGAACGGCTCGGCCAGCATCGCGTTCAGATACGTCTCCGTGGCGACGCCGATGGTCACATGCGGATTGAAGCGCTTGCCCGCCGAGTCCTGCACGAAATTCTCGACGTAGCCGATCAGGCCGTCCTGAATGTCGCGGCCGTCCTCGTCGCTGAAGAACGCCGCGGTCGTTCCCGTTTTCTCGGTGTAGGGCGCGACCGCCTCGATGATCTCGTCCTGCAGACGGTGCAGGTCCTCGGTCGGTTCGATGACGATTCCCGCAATGCCGAGCGGCGGCGCCGGAATGTAGTAGTATTTGACCGCCTTCAGCGTCCACGTCGTCGGCTTCTCTTTGGCGAGAACCGCGGCCGCCGCCGCGAACGCCTTGTCGAGGTCGTTCGTGCGGACGAACTGCTGCAACAGGGTGATGTGCGGGTGGTGCGTCGCGCCGAGGGAAAAGCCCTTCGGGAAGGACTCGAGGAGCCGCGCGTTGGCTGCGACCGCATGCTGAACCATGGTCGCGTCGGGTTCAAGCAGGACGTCGATCGCCGTCACCGGATTTTGCTGGGCGACCGCCCCCGGAACGACCGCCATCGCCATTCCGAGCCCGAGCCCGACGACGGTGAAGACTTCGAGATGCTCCCACATGCAAGGCCTCCCAGTTCAGCCGGAGAAAAACGCTGTCTTCCGGTGTTCGCCGAAGGTTATCACGAGGAAGCGTAATTCGCCTGTGTTCAGAACAGGCGGTGGATCTGGCGCGGCGCGGCCGGCCGCTGGCCGGTCGTCGTTCGCGAGTTTCAGTCCGACATCGCCCAACTCTTTAGCGCCCGACGATGATCGTTGCGGCCGTGCGAGTGAGAACCGACGCGAAGTCCAGGTCGCGCGGCGTCGGCGCGCGGCGTTCGGGATAGTACAGAGCAAACGACCCCAGGGTCCTGCCGGAAGAACTCGCGATCGGAAAAGACCAGCACGCCCGGTAACGAAACTCTTCCGCCAGCCACAGCCACTGTTTCCACCGCGGCTCTTCGGTTACGTCCGGCGTGACGATCGGCTGGCGTCTCGCAACCGCCAAACCGCAGGCCAGCGAACGCTCCCCGATGGCGAACCCATTGACGCACCGGGCGTAGGCGTCCGTCATTCCGGTGACATGACGCAGTTCCTTCCCGGCTTCGTCGGCGAGGTAAAAGGCGGCCCTCGCTTTGCCGTCAGCGTGCTCGATCGCGGCGGACACCAGCACTTCAAGACGCTGGGCGAGAGAAACGCCGCTCCGCGGCAATTGAGGCGCGAACGGCTTGGCTCGCCTGTCGCGCATTTCGTCGAGATGCCGCCCTGTTGCGTCCAGGAACCGATACGTCTCGAGGAGGTCCGACCATTGAGCCTCGTAGCCGCGCAATTCCGCCTTCAGGATGGGGTCGGTTTCCGCATCGGCCCGCGCTTGCAGGTCCGTGAGGCGTTCGAGGCAGCGGCTGATTTTCTGCGAAGGTGCGGAGAACATGGCGTTTGTCTTCAGGCCCCCCGGTCATGAGAACGATGAGTTCTCGAATTGGCCCCGGCGAGGCGACACGATACACCTGGAAAGCCACATTTTCGAGCGCGGCGTTAGTGGAAACGCACGCCCGGCGCGGCGTCCCGTTCTTCGACCGCCGGCCGGGAGGCGAACGCCGCCCTCGACCAAGGCGCCTTGGGCTGTGATGGGACTTGAAAAGACGGCAATATGCCGTATCTGTTGGAGCGAAGGAGGCCGCTATGCCCAAGCCCCGGGTTGAAGCCGAGACCGCCCGATTGGAAGCACGCGTCCCGGTCCAGGTCTACGACCAGATGCAGCGCGCCGCCCGGCTACGCGGCATGACCCTGACCGGCTATCTCATCGCCACCGCCGGCGAAGACGCAAGGCGCGTCGTCGAGGACGCCGACATCATGCACCTGGCGCGCGAGGATCAAATCCGCTTTGCCGAGGCGCTGATCGATCCGCCCAAACCGAACGCTCGGCTGGCCCGTGCGGCGAAGCGCCACGCCGAGGCGATCGAACGGCGGTGAGCGCCCGCTTCGCCATCGAACCGCTGGCGAAGGCGCACAAACGGGCGGACTTCAGCTGCGGCAACGACCGGATCGACAGCTACTTTCGCGAGACTGTCTGGCAGGACGTGAAGCGCAAATACGCCACCTGTTTTGTCGCGACCGAGATCACGACGGATAGGTTGGCGGGCTTTTACACCCTGTCGTCAAGCAACGTCCCCTTGACCGACGTGCCCGAGCCGCTGGCAAAGAAGCTGCCGCGCTATCCAGCTGTTCCGGCCGTGCTGATCGGCTGGCTTGGACGGCATAGCGATTTCGCTGGACAGGGGCTTGGCGAAATCCTGCTGTTCGACGCCATCAAGACGGTCGCCGCCGCACCGATCGGCGCGCACGCCATCTTCGCCGACGCGATCGACGACCAGGCTGCGGCGTTCTATGCGGACTTCGGCTTTACGCCTTTGGCGCGACGGCCGCGCACCCTCTATCTGCCGGTGGCGACGGCATCGAGCTTGGTATCGCCATGACGCGTGGTCGTGTCCCAACTGGTGGTGTAGCTCTGCGGGAGCAAGCCGCTCGCGAAGCGCGCTCCCCAATAGCGCCGTAGCGAGCGAGCGGCTTGCGGCGGTCATCGCCTATTCCCCGGTTAGAGTCGGGTTGCGAATCACAACGCAACCGAGGAACACGACGATGACCGACGAGAGAATGGCGCTTCAGTCTCTTCTGGAGAAGACCCCGGACGCGGATTTCCTGCGCCGGATGATCGGCTTTGCGGCCCAGCGGCTGATGGAGCTGGACGTCGAGAGCCGAACGGGGGCGGCGCACGGAGAGCGCTCGCCCGACCGCCTCGCCCAGCGCAACGGCTATCGCGACCGCGACTGGGAGACGCGGGCTGGCACGGTCGAGCTGCGCATCCCCAAACTGCGCAGGGGCAGCTATTTTCCGAGCTTTCTCGAGCCGCGCCGACTGGCCGAGAAGGCCATCGCGGCGGTGGTGCAGGAGGCGTACGTCCAGGGCGTCTCGACCCGCTCGGTCGACGACCTCGTGCGCGCCATGGGCATGGACGGCATCTCGAAGAGCCAGGTCAGCCGGCTGTGCGAGGAGATCGACGACAAGGTCAAACCGTTCCTCGGCCGCCCGATCGAAGGCGACTGGCCCTACGTCTGGCTCGACGCCACCTATCTGAAGGTGCGGCGGGGCGGACGCATTGTCTCGACCGCCGTGGCGATCGCCATCGGCGTCAACGGCGACGGCCGGCGCGAGGTGCTCGGCCTCGACATCTGCCCCTCGGAAGCCGCGACGTTCTGGGACGAGTTCCTGCGCAACCTCGCGCGGCGCGGCCTGCGCGGCGTCAAGCTCGTCATCTCCGACGCCCACGAGGGCCTGAAGGCCGCCACGGCCAAGGTTCTCGGCGCCTCGTGGCAGCGCTGCCGCGTCCACTTCATGCGCAACGCGCTCGCCCACGCCAGCAAGAGCGGCCGCCGCGTCGTCTCGGCCTTCATCGCCACGGCCTTCGCGCAGGCCACGCCCGAAGCCGCCAAGAAGCAGTGGCGCAACGTCGCCGATCAGCTGCGCGCAAAGCTGCCCAAGCTCGCAGCCCTCCTCGACGAGGCCGAAGTCGACGTGCTCGCCTTCATGGACTTCCCCAGGGAGCACTGGGACAAGATCAGTTCGACCAATCCCATCGAGCGTCCCAATGGCGAAATCAAGCGGCGAACCAACGTCGTCGGAATCTTCCCAAATGACGACGCCATCATCCGCCTCGTGGGAGCCATCCTGATGGAGCAAAATGACGAATGGGCCGTGCAGCGCGCCCGATACATGACGCTGGAAACCATCGCACCCGTCAGCGATAATCCCATTCTCATCCTGCCCGCAGTGGCAGCATGACGACCCGGCTCAGCCGGAGATAGGCATGGCCCCGCTGTTACACCACGCCTTGGGACACGATCTGACGCGTCTCCGCGCCTGCGCCATTTCCGCCCCGCGCCGCGGCGCGCCGCATTGGGACGCTGTTGGCGCAGAAGGCTGGCGCGCCCGGAGAGATTCGAACTCCCAACCCTCGGTTCCGAAGACCGATGCTCTATCCGTTGAGCTACGGGCGCTTGCGCCGCCCGTGCTAGCACGAAGCGGCGGCGGCGCGAAGCGGCGGGCTCGGACCCCATCCGGTTGGCGATGGCGCGGTTCCTTCTCTTTTACAGAATTTTTTCTTGCGTCTGATCTGAAAATGCGGTAGGGTTTCCAGATGGTCGAGAAGGGTCCTGACGAGGCGAAAACCATGCGGCCGGCGCCTCTGCGTCTGCCCGCTCGGGGGTCTCTCGCCGGGAGAGTCTTTTTCGCCGTAATTCCCAAGCCACGGCTCCGACGGCCGTCGTCGCGAGCGAAGCGTGGCGATCCAGAGGCCGCCGCGCCTACGCGATGACGGAGCCCCGCCTTGGCAGTTACCCTGGGTTGCGATTGGCGCCGCAAGGTACTGAAAAGGCTCGAATCGGGGTTGCGATTGGCGATTGGCGGATCACTCCTCGACATCTATCGAAGGACGCTTTGGCCTGCCCAACTCCAGCCATAAGCTTGCAGCGCCGTCATCGCGAGCGAAGCATGGCGATCCAGAGGGCACTTGCCCCCATGCTTCGGTACGTCGGCGGAGGAATCCGCCGGTTACCGGAGGCGGCGGGCGTGTCTGGATCGCCACGTCGCTTCGCTCCTCGCGATGACGGAGCCCTAGCTTGGGAGTTACTTTTCGCCCGCCTTCGCGCGTAAGCCCCTGATAAGTGACGAGTCCGGGAAGGAAACTGAAGCGTCCCGAAGAAATCCGAAACGATCTGAAGGCGGCGCGCGCACGGATTGCAGCGCCTGGAAGCAGCCGGAAGGATCCTGCGACGCCTCCGCTCGCCGCCTCACTCAGGAAAGGGTCGCGACGAAGAAGAGGCGCGGAAAGGGCAGGAGCGTTGCGCCATCGGCTTCCGCCGGGTAGGCCGCCGCGATCCTCGCCTCATAGCGGGCGAGATAGGCCTCGCGCTCGGCTTCCGCGAGCGGATCGAGGAAGGGCCGGAGGCCCGTTCCCTTGACCCATTCGACGATCGCGGCCGCGCCGGCGAGCGGGTGGAAATAGGTCGTCCGCCAGATGTCCACCCGGGCGCCATGGGCGCGCAGAAGGCGGAAGTACCAGTCCGCGCCGCGCCGCGGCGCCCGCGCGCCGGCCGCCTCGGCGAGCCGCGAGGCCCAGGGTCCGTCGGCCGCGACCTCGCGCATCAGCGCGTGCGACGGCTCGTCGAGATTGTCCGGCGTCTGGACCGCGAGCGTGCCGCCGGGCGCCAGTCTCGCGATGAGCGCCGGCAGGAGCGCCTCGTGATCGGGGATCCACTGGATGACCGCGTTGGCGAGGATGAGATCGAAGCCCGATCCGTCCCAGGCCGCGATGTCCGCGACTTCGAAGGCGATCGTCGGCAGCCGCTTGCGGGCGGCCGCGATCATGTCGGGCGAATTGTCGAGGCCGACGACGGCTGCGTCCGGATAGCGGGCGATCAGGACTTCGGTCGAATTGCCCGGCCCGCAGCCGATGTCGGCCGCGCGGCGGACGCCGGCGGCCGGCGCCCTTGCGAGGAGGTCGCGCACGGGCCTTGTCCGCTCCTCCTCGAACTTGACGTATTGCGCCGCCGACCAGCTCATGGGACCGCCGCCTTACGGATAGAGCCGGCGCCGCTCCCACGGCGCGTCCGCGCCGTCGCGGCGGAACTGCACCCGGTCGTGCAGACGGTAGGCGCCGTCGCGCCAGAACTCGATCTCGAGCGGCGTCAGCCGCCAGCCGCGCCAGTACGGCGGCCGGGGAACGTCGCCCTCGCCGAACCTCCTCGCCTCAGCCTCGGCCGCCGCCTCGAGGGCCATGCGCAATTCGAGCGGCCGCGACTGCTGGCTCGCCCACGCCCCGATCCGGCTCTGCCGGGCGCGGGTGGCGAAATAGGCGTCGGCCTCGGCTTCGGTCAGCGGGGCGACGGCCCCACGGAAGCGCACCTGCCGCCGCAGCGACTTCCAGTGAAAGAGGGCCGCCGCCCTGGGGCGTGCGGCGAGCTCCCGGCCCTTGGCGCTCTCCACGTTGCCGTAGAAGCAGAGGCCGCGCGAATCGGCGCCCTTGCAGAGAACCGTGCGCGCGTCCGGCAGCCCGGCCTCGTCGACGGTCGCGAGCGTCATCGCCTCCGGGTCGTTGAGCTCGCTCGCGGTCGCCTCGCTCAGCCACAGTTCGAACAGCAGGAAGGGGTCGTCAGCTTCTGTGAAATCGCCCGAAATCTCAGCCGTCACGAGGGCTCGCTCCGTCTCGACGTCCATGCGGACGGCCGGGTCTTAGCGCCCCCCGGCGGGGCCGACAACCTCGGCTGCCAGACGCCAGAATGTCCGGGGCGCGAGCGCGACTTGCGGCGCAGCCCGAGAAAGCCCAAATGTGCCGGGGAAGACGCGCCGGCGGCGGGTCACTTGAAGACGCGGGCTCGCGGCGGCATGGGCGCATGATGCGAAATCCCTATGAGGTGCTTGGATTGGGCAAGTCGGCCAGCGCCGCGGAGATCAAGTCCGCGTTCCGCCGGCTCGCCAAGAAGTACCACCCCGATCAGAGCAAGGAGCCGAAGGCCAAGGAGCGCTTTTCCGAGATCGGAACCGCCTACGAGATCCTCGGCGACGACAAGAAGCGGGCGCAGTTCGATCGCGGCGAGATCGATGCTGAGGGAAAGCCGCGGGCCCCGCAGTTCGAAGGCTTCGGCGGATTCGGCCGCCAGCCGGGCAAGGGCGGCGCCGACTTCCGCGGCTTCGGTTTCGATTTCGGGAGCGGCGGCTTTTCCCCCGGCGCGGGTTCGATCGACCAGGACATCCTCTCGGAATTGTTCGGCGGCCGGCGCGCCCGCGCCCAGGCGCAAGCTGCCGGCAAGGGGGAGGACATCGGCGTCGCCGCATCCGTGCCGCTGACCACGATCGCAGCCGGCGGCAGGGTCCGGGTCGCCCTGCCGACGGGCAGGACGCTCGATGCGGCCGTGCCGGCGGGCGTCGAGGAGGGCAAATCGATCCGCCTTCGGGGTCAGGGCCATCCAGGCGCGCACGGCGGTCCGGCGGGAGACGTCATCGTCACCATCCGCTATGCGCCGCACCCGGTCTTCAGGGTCGATGGGCGGGACCTGAGACTCGATGTGCCGCTGACGCTCTATGAGGCCGTCCTCGGGGGCAAGGTCCGCGTGCCGACGCTCAGCGGCGACGTCGAGATGCTGGTCGCGCCGGGCCTCAGCGGCGGCAGGGTGATGAGGCTTCGCGGCAAGGGGCTTCCGGCAAGCGCGGAGGCGGCTGCGGGCGATATCCTGGCGACCCTCCGAATCGCGCTGCCGAACGCCGAGGACCCGGAGCTCACGGAACTCATGCGCAAGTGGCGCGAGCGCAAGCCCTACGATCCGCGTTCGGGCCGCGGTTGAAGGCTCGCGTTCGACGGGTCGCTGGCGCGTCCCCCGCCGCGCGGCCCGGATCGTGTGCGTTTCCACACATTTTGTGACGCTTGGCGGCGGGGCGCCGCCTTTTCATACGGCCCCGGCGAGGCTAAGGGGATGCCAAAGGGCAAGCCGGCCGGGGCGAAGCTTTGAGCGAGGGATTGATGGAGCCAACGAAGAAGGCCGCCGCCGCGCCTGGCGTGCTCAGCGGGATGCGCGGGCTCGTTCTCGGCGTCGCCAACAACCGCTCGATCGCCTGGGGAATCGCCCGCGCCGCCCGCGCCGCCGGCGCCGAGCTTGCCTTCACCTTCCAGGGAGAAGCGCTGGAGAAGCGCGTCCGGCCGCTCGCGCAGGAGATCGGGGCGGAGGTATTCGGCCATTGCGACGTCACCGACAGCGCCTCGATAGACGCGGTCTTCGCAGAAGCGCAGGCGAAGTGGGGAACGCTGGACTTCGTCGTCCATTGCATCGCGTTCGCGGACAAGGACCAGCTCACCGGGCGCTACATCGACACGACAGAGGACAATTTCACCAAGTCGCTGGCGATCTCGTGCTATTCGTTCACCGCCGTCGCCCAGCGGGCGGAGAAGCTGATGCCGAACGGCGGCTCGATGCTGACGCTGACCTACTACGGCGCCGAAAAATGGATCCCCCACTATAACGTCATGGGCGTCGCCAAGGCGGCGCTGGAGGCGAGTGTCCGCTATCTGGCGGCCGATCTCGGCGAGAAGAAGATCCGCGTCAACGCGATCTCGGCCGGCGTCATCAAGACGCTCGCGATGTCGGGCATCGGCGATTCGCGCCTGATCCTCAAGTGGAACGAATACAACGCGCCGCTCCGACGGACGGTGACGATCGAGGAGGTCGGCGAGAGCGCGGTCTACCTGTTGTCGCCGATGGCGCGGGGCGTGACCGGCGAGATCCTGCACGTCGACGCTGGCTATCACATCGTCGGAATGAAAAATCCCGCAGCGCCAGACATATCGGTTGTCAAGGACGCGTAATCCTCAGGACGCCACGGTGCGCTGCGACTTCGGCGCGACCGCCAGACTCCAGAGCGCGACGACCGCGATCGCTGCGTGAACGGCGGCGTTCTGCAGGAAGAGCGCTTGCGGCCCGAAATCCCGCATCAAGATCGAGGCGACCGTGGGGGCCACGATCGCCGCGATGCAGTAGACGAAGAGGAGCCCGACCGAGATGAAGATCAGGTCGAGCGGCGAGGCGCCGTCGTTGGCGAGCGAAACGGCGAGCGTATAGAGCGAATAGGTCGTGAGACCGACCAGGAACCCGAGGGCGATCACCGAAATGCCGGGCGCGACCATCCGGCTCAGCGCCAGTTCGAGCGCCGCGCCGGCGATCATCGCTACCGCCATGACGAGCCTCCGGTCGACGCGATCGGACAGCATGCCGATGGGGAACACGCCGAGCGCCGAGCCGACGACTAGGGCCGAGGTGAACTGGGGCGCGGCGTCCGACGACATCCCGATTCCGACCGCGAAGATGGGCCCGAGGGAGATCGAGGCGCCGTTCGCGGCCCCAGCGGCGAGGACTGCGAGGCATGGCAGGGGAGCGGCGCGCGCGAGCCACAGGAGGCGAGGGCGAACGGTTTGCGGCCGCGCCGGCGGATCGACGCTGGTCATCGCCATCGGAACGATCGCCAGCGCAAGCAGAGCGCCCGCGAAGGCGAACGGAGCAAAGCTGCTCGGGCCGAGCGGTTGCAGCGCGAGTTGCCCGCCGGCGGACGCGGCGAAATTGGCGATCTGGTATAGCGCATAG
Source organism: uncultured Alphaproteobacteria bacterium (assembly GCA_963829505.1). Taxonomy (GTDB): domain Bacteria; phylum Pseudomonadota; class Alphaproteobacteria; order Rhizobiales; family Beijerinckiaceae; genus Roseiarcus. Next base: position 984,323 of record CAWHIL010000001.1, on the reverse strand, counting down.
AGCGCGCCGCGGTTGCCGTCGCTCGCCCTTGCGTTGATCCACGCCTCGATCACGGCGTAGACGCCGGCGAGCACGAAACCGATCGTCGCGCGGCAGACAAGCCACACTGTGGGCGACACGAAGACCGGCATCAGCAGGACCGAGGCGACCGCGAGCGCGACGAAGGCGGCGAATGCCCGGATGTGCCCTCCCCGCCGGATGATCGCCGGCGCGACGAGCGTACCCGCCAGCATGCCCGCGAAATAGGCCGATCCGAGCAGGCCGATCGTGAGTTCGGGAAACCCGTCGAGCCGGGCGCGCAACGGCGTCGTCACCGCGACGAGCGCATTGCCGCCGATCAGGAGCACGACCGAACACAGGAGCGCGACGAGTGAGGAAAGAGCGGAGGACAAGACGGGAGGACTGAAGGAGGGGAGCCGTCCTTGTCGCACGCCAGCCGTTTCGAAGCGACAGCCCCGCGCCGGGCCGTCCCAGGAAATAATCGCGAAGCCCGAGCCGAAATTCGGCGTGTCGCGCGTCTGTTTCGGCTTGTAAAGTCGGCCTCTTCCGTTCAAAACCCTGCGCCGCGTAGGATCGGGACAGAACTCAGGGACCGCTGATGGCGAATTCACGCTGGACGCCGGATAGCTGGCGCACAAGGCCTGTCGAGCAGGCGCCCGTCTACAAGGACGCGGCGGCCCTCGCGGAGGCCGAGCGGCAGCTCGCCGGATATCCGCCCCTCGTGTTTGCGGGCGAGGCGCGCAAACTCAAGCGCACGCTCGGTCGCGCCGCGGCCGGGGAAGCCTTCCTCTTGCAGGGCGGCGACTGCGCCGAGAGCTTCGGCGAGCATTCGGCCGACAACATCCGCGACTTCTTCCGGCTCTTTCTTCAGATGGCCGTCGTGATGACCTTCGCGGCCGCCTCGCCGATCGTCAAGGTGGGCCGGGTCGCAGGCCAGTTCGCCAAGCCGCGCTCCTCGGATTCGGAGACCGTCGACGGGGTTTCCCTGCCCGCCTACCGCGGCGACATCGTCAACGATATCGAGTTCACGCGAGAGGCTCGCGAACCGGATCCACGCCGCCAGCTGGAGGCCTATCGCCAATCGGCGGCGACGCTGAACCTTTTGCGCGCCTTCGCCACCGGCGGATACGCCAACCTCGAGAACGCGCATCGATGGATGCTCGGCTTCGTCAAGGACAGTCCCCAGTCGGAGCGTTACCAGGGGGTCGCGGACCGGATCACCGAAACTCTCGGCTTCATGCGCGCCATCGGACTCGACCCGGAGGCCCATCCGGAGCTGCGCGCCACCGACTTCTACACCTCGCACGAGGCCCTGCTGCTCGGCTACGAGCAAGCGTTGACCCGTCTCGATTCGACGTCGGGCGACCATTACGCGACCTCCGGCCACATGATCTGGATTGGCGACCGAACCCGCCAGCTTGGAGGCGCCCACGTCGAATATTGCCGCGGCGTAAAGAACCCGATCGGGCTCAAGTGCGGCCCCTCGATCACCACCGACGACCTTCTGCGCCTGGTCGAAGCTCTCGACCCGGAAGCCGAACCCGGTCGGCTCACGCTGATCGGCCGGTTCGGCGCCGACAGGGTCGAGGCCTCCCTCCCGCCGTTGCTGCGCGCCGTGCGACGCGAGGGACGCCAGCTGCTCTGGGTCACCGACCCGATGCACGGCAACACCGTCAAGACCTCGACCGGGTACAAGACCCGGCCGACCGAACGCATCGCCGCCGAGGTGCGCAACTTCTTCGCGGTCTGCGCCGCCGAGGGCGTTTACGCGGGCGGCGTCCATCTCGAGATGACCGGCAAGAACGTCACCGAGTGCACGGGTGGCGCGCGCGCGATTTCCGAGGCGGATCTGCGCGATCGCTATCACACCTATTGCGACCCGCGGCTGAACGCAGAGCAGGCGATCGAGCTCGCCTTCATGATCGCGGAACTCCTGAAGACGCAGCAACTCGCCCAGCCCGCGCGGCCGGTGCGGGCCGCCGAATGACCGGGCTCGGCGGCCGCGGCTCGCCAGGCCGCCGGCGTTGTCAGGGAGCGCGGTGAAGGTGCGACTGTCGGATTACGCCGTCGGCCGGGACAACAATTTCAACCTTCTCCGGCTGCTCGCCGCGCTCAGCGTGATCTTCAGTCACAGCGTCGGTGTGCTCGCTGTTCCCCATGCCGAGATCTTCTTCGAACGGCTTGGGATGTCGCTCGGCGAGATGGCGGTCGACGTGTTCTTCGTCACCAGTGGCTTTCTGGTCACGGGCAGCCTGATGACCCGCAAGAACCTGATCGCCTTCCTCTGGGCGCGAGCGCTGCGAATCTATCCTGCGCTTTGGGTCATGCTGGCGCTGACCGTCTTCGTGCTCGCCCCGGCGGTCACGACGCTGTCTGTCGCCGACTACTTCCGCTCGCCGGTCCCCTACGAATACGCCTGGAAATGTGGCACACTCATCGGCGGGGTTCGCTACTATCTGCCCGGCGTGTTTCAGGACATGCCTCTGAAAGGAGAGGTCAACGGGTCGCTCTGGACGCTGCCGATCGAAATGCGGATGTATCTCTATTTGGCCGGCTCCTGGTTCGTGCTCGCCGCCCTGCCCTCCGTCCGCGTGCGGGCGATGACCGTTTTGGCCCCGATCGCGACGGCCGCCCTCCTCGTCTTCGTTCTTAGCGGGCGACTTTCGGGCGGCCCTTTCAACGCCGCCAACATCCGCGTCTTCATGTTCATGGCCGGCGCGACGATGTACCTCTGGCGGGACAAAATATCCTTGAACGGCGCATTGCTCGCCGCCCTGATCGCGGTCCTCGCCCTCGCCTCCTTCGACAAGCGGGCGTATTTCGTCGCCTATGTCTTGTGCCTTCCGCTCCTCGTGATCCACCTCGCCTACCTGCCGAAGGGGCGCTTTCGCGCCGTCAACGAGTGGGGCGATTTTTCCTATGGAACCTACATCTATGCCTTTCCCATACAGCAGACGCTCGCCTTCCTTATTCCGGGGATCTCGCTCTTCGCGATGACGACAACGAGCGCTGTGGCGACGCTTGCCGTCGCCGCGCTTTCCTGGCGGCTGATCGAGCGTCGGGCCCTTGGCCTGAAGGCGGAGTTCGCGGCCGTGACGTCGCGCGCCTTTGAGCACGGACTTGCCCGACTCGGGTACGCCCCCGCTGGGTCTGCGAAATTCTGATCCGGGGACTCAAGCCGCCAAAAGGGTCACGGTCCAAGCGGCCCGGGCGCATTGCCTCGCTCCCGGCGCCTGAGGCAAAATAAGGAAGCCATGACCCCGCCCGCAGATCGCCTCGTTATCGCAGCCGCGCAAATTCCCTCCGTCGTCGGCGACGTCGGGGGCAATTCGGAGCGACTTCGCAAGGCGCGCGCGGAAGCGGCCGCCTTCGGCGCCGACGTCGTGGTGACGCCGGAGCTTTATCTCTCGGGCTATCCTCCCGAGGATCTCGTGCTCAAGCCCGCTTTTCAGGAGGCCTGCCGAACGGCGTGCGACGCCCTCGCGCGCGAGACGGCCGACGCCGGCCCGGCGATCCTCGTCGGCCTGCCGTGGGTCGAGCAGGGCCTGCTCCACAATGCGATGGCGCTCCTCGGTGGAGGGCGGATCGAAACGGTGCGCTTCAAGGTGGACCTGCCAAACTACGGCGTGTTCGACGAGAAGCGCGTATTCGCGCCGGGACCGTCGCCCGGCCCGATCGTGTTCAGGGGGGTGCGGCTTGGCGTGCCGATCTGCGAGGACATCTGGGGACCCGATCCGGTCGAATGCATCCTCGAAACCGGCGGCGAGATCCTGCTCGTTCCCAACGCGAGCCCTTACGAACGCGACAAGCTCGCCCTCCGCCGAAACGTCGCACATGACCGCGTCGTCGAGAGCGGCTTGCCTCTGCTCTATCTCAACATGGTCGGGGGCCAGGACGAGGTGGTGTTCGAGGGCGCGTCCTTCGCGCTGAACGCCGATGGAAGCCTCGCGGTCCAGCTTCCTGCGTTCCGCCCCGTCGTCGCGCGCACTGTCTGGCGTCGGGGAGAAAGCGGCTGGGCCTGTGTCGAAGGTCCACGAGCGGCCGTCGAGGAAGGCGACGAGGCCGACTATTCGGCGTGCGTTCTCGGCCTGCGCGACTATGTCGAGAACAACCGCTTTCCCGGCGTGGTGCTCGGCCTCTCCGGGGGCGTCGATTCGGCGCTCTGCGCGGCGATCGCGGTGGATGCGCTCGGCCCCGCCCGCGTGCATGCGGTCATGCTGCCCTATCGCTTCACTTCGAACGAGTCGCTTTCCGACGCCGCGGCGTGCGCCAAGGCGCTCGGGGTGCGCTACGACATTGTCCCGATCGCCGAACCGGTCGAGGCGACCGAGCGGGCGCTGGCGCGGATCTTCGCGGGTCGCCCGCGCGACATCGCCGAGGAGAACATTCAAAGCCGCGCACGCGGTCTGATCCTCATGGCGATCTCCAACAAGTCGGGCGCGATGGTCGTCACGACCGGCAACAAGTCCGAGATGTCGGTCGGCTACGCCACGCTCTACGGCGACATGAACGGCGGATTCAATCCGATCAAGGATCTCTACAAGATGGAGGTGTTCCGCCTGTCGGCGCTCCGCAACCGATGGAGGCCTTTCGGCGCGCTTGGACCCGACGGCGAGGTGATCCCGCCGAACATCCTCGTCAAGCCGCCGAGCGCCGAACTGCGGGAGAACCAGAAGGACGAGGATTCCCTCCCGCCCTATCCGGTCCTCGACGGAATCCTGCACGGTCTCGTCGAGAAGGAGATGCGGATCGCCGACCTCGTCGCCGAGGGCTACGATCCGGAGACCGTGCGCAAGGTCGAGCGGCTCCTGTACCTCGCCGAGTACAAGCGTCGCCAATCAGCCCCAGGGGTCAAGGTCGGCCCCAAGAACTTCGGCCGCGACCGCCGTTATCCGATCGTCAACCGGTTCCGCGATTTGGGCCTGCCGGCTCAAGCCCCCGACCCGACGGTCGCGCCGCGGCGGCAGGCGGGAACGAGCGAACGCTTCGAGGAGTGACAGTCGCTAAATCGGTATGGGCCTCCATGGGTTGGGCTGTCGTCTCCCGTTCATGCGCCTCGGCTATGCGACGGGGGACGGAGGACCGAAATGAACGAAGCCGAACTCAACAAACTCCAGGCCGACTACAAGAAGGCCGTAGACGATTGGATCACGGCGATCCGGCACGAGGAGGGGCTCGCCTCCGTCCATCATTCGGTCGCCAACCTCGACAAGTGGGAAGAGGCTCATTACGCCGAGCACAAAGCCCACAAGGAGGTGACGTACCGCAAGCGGCTCTACGAGGACGCTCTGAGGCGCGATCTCTACGGTTTCTGACGGTAGCGGACCGGCGGTCCGGCCGACGTCCAGCTAGCCGGCTCTCGCCGCTCGTCGCCGCGGAGCCCATCTGAATGCGGCCGCCATCGCTGCGAAGCCCGTCAGCGTCATGACCCAGGTCGCCGGTTCCGGGACCATCTGAGCGCCATTGATCGGATCGAAGCCTTCCGGATCCTGGACGCCGAATACGGTCGCCATCGCGCCCTTCACCGCAGCGCCAACCCCGCCCGATTTGGATGAGCCGCCTGTCGGGTCGTAACCGAGCGCCTCGAGCATCAGGTATTCCGGAGAGGATGTGGTGAACGCCTCACCGGTTTGATTCGGACAGCTGAAAGCGTCCTGAATGAGCCCTGGCGGCCCGCCAATGCCGCCGCCCGAACATGCGTAGGCAGTCGGGCCGAAGTCGGCGAGGTCGCCTTGGGCGTACTGATTGAAGCCGACAACACTTGTCTTGCCGCCGTTGACGGAAAGATAGGAGAGGGCGGGACTGGTCGAAAAGCTCGCCTTCCCCTGGGCGCTGTAGCGATAGAGATCGAGGGCCCCCTCGTAATAGGTGAACGGGTCGGCGCGATTGTTCTTGCCATAGTAGGCGATGTCGTTGAGCGTCGACCCGCTGCCCCCGCCGCCGAGCACCTCGTCGATCTCGTGCTCGACCGCGCGGGTCGCGTCATATTCGAGATTCCTGCCGTTGTAGGCCGGCAGAGGCTCAGTGAACGACAGCGGCTGGTCGAGGTTGAGCAGCACGACTCCGTCGACCGTGCCCGAGCCGACATAGGCGCCCGCGGTGTTGTAAGCGCCGGGAAGGGAGAGACCGAGCGCCTCGAAGACCGTGTTGGTGGCGATGATCCCGTCCGTCCCGCCCTTGTTTCCGGAACTGAGGTTTGCGACCGCGCTATTGAGGATGGTGTTGGCGGGATTGGCGGCTGCATCGCTCTTCAGGAGGCTCGTGAAGCCGCTGTAGGAATCGGTGTAGTAAGAACTCTCGCTCGCCGCGAGGAAGCCGTTGGACCCGTCATGCACGGCCTCGAACAAGATCGTTACGCTGAACGGGTTCGAGAACAGACTTCCGATCGTGCTTGCGGCGCTGTCAATCGCGCCCTCGATCGCCGCAGCGTTGCTCGCGCCGGTGATGGAGCTGGAAAAATCAGGGATGATGGTCAGCGCTCGGGCGGGACCTGCGAGACCGAGCGCGAGAAGCGCGCATCCAACGGCGCGCCCCTGAGGGCGAAGAGACATCCTTGAATTCCCAGCCTATCGGAAACTTGCGCGGCCGTCCGCTCTCCACACAACTCTACGACGCCATTCCTAGCATAGCTGCCGGCGGTCTCCGGTCAAATCGGTCGTAAGGCAAACCCAACACAAAATCTTTACCAATGCGTAACCTTGCGCAGGCGTGAAATAGCATCTCCCCGGCTGTCTTCTGCGAGAGAGCGGCGCGACGCCGCTATTTCGCACAGATCTTCACCATTCCCGGGCCGCCCCACATCGCACACGGCGAAAAACGGAAACGGTAGGTCCCGTTGGCCGGGGCGACGAAGGTCAAAGCTCCCGGCGCGTCGGCGTCGCCAAAATAGAAGCCGCCAGGCCCTTCGACGTTGGGGTCGCGAGGACGCCACGCGGTCGCAGTCCTGCCGGTGCGCGGGTCATAGTCCGCCCCCTCACCCCGCATCTCGGCCGAGATCCTCTGTCCGTGTTCGAAGTCGCCGACAAACGTCGTCGCGGCTCCGCTGTAGATCCAGCAGGTCTGGCCCTCCGGCATCCGAATCGGCGCGACGATCTCGCGGTTGCAGGCGCTCGCCCGCGCCGGCGGGCAAGGAACGGCGAACGCCGCTGCGCCGGCTGCGATCGAAACCGTCAAGGCGCGTTTGAGGCGCGTGGCGACTTGCAGGGCGGTGCGGCGGCTCCTCGCGATCCCGGGTCGAGGCGCAGGCCCGGCTTCAATCAATGACGGAAGTGCCTCATCCCGGTGAACGCCATCGCCACGCCCGCTTCGTCCGCCGCGGCGATGACGTCGCGGTCGCGCACCGATCCTCCGGGCTGAATGACGGCTGTCGCGCCAGCCTCGATCGCCGCCAGGAGCCCGTCGGGAAACGGAAAGAAGGCGTCCGAGGCGACGGCCGAGCCGCGCGTGCGGGGCTCCGGCCATCCGGCCGCAGCGGCCGCGTCGATCGCCTTCAGGGCAGCGACCCGCGCGGAATCGACGCGCGACATCTGGCCTGCGCCGATAGCGGCGGTCGCTCCGTCCCTGGCGTACACGATCGCGTTGGATTTCACGTGTTTGGCGACTTTCCAGGCGAGCCGCAGGTCAGCCCACTCGGATACGGAGGGGGCGCGCTTCGTCACCACCTTGAGCGACGCCTCCTCGAGGACGCCGCCGTCGCGCTCCTGCACCAGAAGACCGCCGGCGACCGAGCGCACGATGAGGCTTTTGCCGCGCGGGTCCGGCAGCGCGCCGGCGATCAGAAGCCGCAAATTCTTCTTGGACGCCACGATCTCGATCGCCTCATCGTCGGCTTCGGGGGCGATGATGACCTCGGTGAAGATATCTACGATCGCTTTCGCGGCGTGCGCGTCGAGCCGTCGGTTCAGGGCGACGACGCCGCCGAAGGCGGAGACGGGATCGCAGGCGAGCGCCTGCCGGTAAGCCTCGGCGAGATCTTGCCCGACGGCGACGCCGCAAGGGTTGGCGTGCTTGATGATTGCAACCGCGGCGCTTTCGGCCGGATCGAACTCCGCGACGAGTTCATAGGCCGCGTCCGCGTCGCCGACATTGTTGAACGAAAGCTCCTTGCCCTGCGCCTGGCGGGCGCTCGCAACGCCAGGGCGCGATTCCGGCGTCAGGTAGAGGGCTGCGCGCTGATGGGGGTTCTCGCCGTATCTCAGCGTCCCGAAACGGGCATGCAGCGCGCCGCCGAACGAACGCCATTTCGGCGTCGGCTCGCCGATCTCGCCCGCGAGCCAGTTGGAGATCGCCGCATCGTAGGCAGCGGTGCGGGCGTAGGCCTTCTGCGCCATCCTGCGGCGGAAGGCGAGGCCTGTTCCGCCGCCGTGCCTGTCGAGCTCGGCGATGAACTCGCCGTAATCGGCGACGTCGGCGACGACGGTTACGTCTTCGTGGTTCTTGGCGGCGGCGCGCAGCATGGCCGGTCCCCCGACGTCTATGTTTTCGACCTTGTCTTCAAAGGACGCCCCGCGCGCGAGCGCCGCCTCGAACGGGTAGAGATTGACGACGAGGAGGTCGATCGGGGCGATGTCGTTTGCGATCATCGCCGCCTGGTGAGACGGGTCCGCGCGGATGGCGAGAAGCGCCCCATGAATGCGGGGATGCAGCGTCTTGACCCGGCCGTCCATCATTTCCGGGAATTCGGTGATCTGGGCGACGTCGACGACCGGAAGGCCCGCTTCGGCAAGGACGGTCGCGGTCCCCCCCGTCGACAGGATCTCGACGCCGCGCGCGATCAGCTGGCGGCCGAGATCGATGAGACCGGTCTTGTCGGAAACGGAGATCAGCGCCCGACTGATCTTGACGATGTCCGCAGGCATCGCTTCAGTCCTCCATGCGCCGCGCGCCGCGGACATAGCACAGCCGCTCTCTGCCGGAAAAGCGGAATGCCGCGCCTGTGCCGAAACCAGGAGATTTTCCAGACATTCGAGGATCGATCCATGGGTTCACGCGTTGACCGACATAGGAGTCAGCTCATGACAAGAACCCTCGCCCTTGCCGGCCTTTTGGCCGGATCGATAGTTTCGCAGGCGGCTTTCGCTCAGTCGGGCTTCGGCACGGAGGGCCCCTATGGCCGTAAACTTCACACCCAGGCGCAAAGCTCCATGTCGCGCGACTGGAACGCGTCCCGCGAGGCGCAGAACAGAGCCGCTGCGTCCTCGGCCTGGAACCGCCGGCGCCATCACGGCTATCCAGGCGAGTTCTGACCGCGCGACGCCTCCTGAGGTCGGTCTGACGCTCGCGGCTTGACGCCGCGGGGACGAGGTCCGAGATTGCCGGCCCGGCCGAGGCAAAAACCTCCGGTCGTAGCGGAGGCGGCGGCCGATGGATCTACAACTCACAGACGACGAGGCCGCGTTCCGTGACGAGGTGCGCGGGTTTGTACGCGACAGCCTGCCGGCATCGATTCGGGAGAAGATGCGGGCTGGCCGGCATCTCGCGAAGGACGATTACGTACGCTGGACACGGACCCTTGCGGACAAGGGTTGGGGCGCTCCGCACTGGCCGGTCGAATGGGGCGGGACCGGATGGGGTCCCATCAAGCAGTCGATATTCCTCGATGAGATCCAGCGAGGCAATGCTCCGGAAGCGATCGCCTTCGGCGTCAACATGGTTGGACCGGTCATAGCCACGTTCGGGTCGCGCGCGCAGAAGGAGCGGTTTCTTCCTCGCATTCTGGATCTCAGGGACTGGTGGTGCCAGGGATTCTCGGAGCCCGGGGCTGGCTCGGATCTCGCAAGTCTGCGAACGTCGGCGCGCAGGGACCGGGAGAGCTGGGTCATTTCCGGCCAGAAGACCTGGACCACCATGGCGCAATACGCGGACTGGATCTTCGTGCTCGCCCGCACCAATTCGCAAGGCAAGAAGCAGGAGGGCATCTCCTTCCTGCTTGTCGACATGAAGACTCCCGGCGTGACCGTTCGCCCTATCCAGACCATCGACGGGGGACACGAAGTCAACGAAGTCTTCTTCGACGACGTCCGGGTTCCGCTCGACGCGCTCGTCGGCGAAGAGAACAAAGGCTGGAGCTACGCCAAGTTCCTTCTCGCCAACGAGCGCAACGGCATCGCGCGGGTCGGCATCTCCAAGGCGCGGCTCGATCGCGTGCGCGAGCTTGCGGCGATATCGGTCTACGGCGCGGGACCGAAGATCGACGATCCATTTTTCCGCGCGCGCCTCGCGGCGGTGGAAGTCGAATTGAAGGCGCTCGAGATCACCCAGATGCGCGTCATCTCGAATCGCCGTAACGACGGCAGACCCGATCCGACCTCTTCCGTTCTCAAGATCAAAGGCTCGGAAATCCAGCAGGCGACGACCGAGCTCCTCATGGAGGTGGTTGGGCCCTACGCGCTTCCCTACGAGAACCTCGACGCCTTGACCAACGAGCCGCCGGTCGGTCCGGAATGGGCCGGACCCGCCGCGCCGAATTATTTCAACTATCGCAAGGTGACGATCTACGGCGGCTCCAACGAGATCCAGCGCGGCATCATCGCCAAGGCTATTTTGGGACTCTAGACATGGATTTCGAACTCACCGGCGAACAGCAGATGGTGCGCGACAATGTCGCGCGTCTGATGAAGGACCGGTACGATTTCGAGGCTCGCAAGGCCTATGGGGCGACCCCGTCCGGGTTCAGCGACGAACTCTGGAAGGACTATGCCGAACTTGGCCTTCTCGGTGCGCCGTTCGCGGAGGAGGATGGCGGGTACGGGGGCGGACCCGTCGAAGCGATGATCGTCATGGAGGAGTTCGGCAAGGCGCTGGCGCTCGAACCGTATCTGGAGACGGTGGTTCTCTGCGGTTCGCTGATCGCCCGCGCCGCCGCCGCCGAACAGCGCGCCGAACTGATCGGGAGAATCACGTCCGGCGATTTGCGTCTGAGCTTCGCGCACATGGAGAAGCAGTCCGGCTTCGACCTGCACGACGTTGGACTGACAGCGCGCAAGGACGGCTCGTCCACCATCCTCGAGGGCGAGAAGACTCTTGTCGTGAACGGCGACAGCGCGGGCGCGCTCATCGTCTCTGCGCGGGTCGCGGGCGGACGACGGGATCGCGACGGGATCGGGCTGTTCCTCGTCGACGCGGACGCTTCCGGCGTCACGCGTCGCGGCTATCCGACGCAGGACGGCCGCCGCGCGGCGGAAATCGCGTTTTCCAAAGTCCGGGTCGGACCGGAGCATGCGCTGGGTCCGCCGGAGGGCGCATCGCCCCTGATCGAGCGCGCGGTGGACGAGGCGATCGCCGCGCTCGCCGCCGAGGCGGTCGGGGCGATGAGCGAGGCGCTCGCCATGACGGTCGAGTATCTCAAGACGCGCAAGCAGTTCGGCGTCGCGATCGGCTCTTTCCAGGCGCTCCAGCATCGTGCGTCCGATATGGTGGTCGCACTCGAACAGGCGCGCAGCATGATGTATCTCGCCACCATGAGCGCCGCGGAGGAGAACGCAGAGGAACGCGGCAAAGCGATCGCCGCGGCCAAGGTCCAGATCGGGCGGTCGGCCAGGTTCATCGGGCAGCAGGCCGTCCAGATGCACGGCGGCATCGCCATGACCTACGAATACAAGGTCGGCCATCTCTTCAAGCGTCTCGCGATGATCGACGCGGCCTATGGCGACGCCGATCTCCATGTTCGGCGACTCGGCGATCGCGGATCTCTGTTCGCCTGACGGACCGCCATTGGACACGCTGCTCGTCACCGCCTTCGAGCCGTTCGGCGGCGAAACGATCAACGCTTCCTGGGAAGCGGCGAAAAAGCTGGACGGCTGGCGTTGCGATGGGTCGATCGTCGCGGCGCTGGCGCTTCCCTGCGCCTACGGTCTTTGCGTCGCCGAATTCATGGCGGCGCACGCGCGCCTCCGGCCCCGCGCCGTCCTCATGACCGGCCAGGCCGCGCGGCGTTCGACGGTTTGCGTCGAACGGATCGCGCGCAACGGCGCAAGCCGCACATCGCGCGACAATCTCGGCGCGCTTGGTTCCTTTGTCGCCGATGGTCCGGCCAGGCTCGAAACGACGGCGACGGCGGCGCATATCGCGCGCGCCATTCGAGCGGCCGGGATCGCCGCGCGCGTCTCCTCGGACGCCGGCGCCTACGTGTGCAACGCCCTCTATTACGGCGCGTTGAAGCGCATGGCCGAAAGCGCTTCGACCGCGCCGGCGATCTTCATTCACGTGCCCGCGACGCCACGCCAGCGACGGGTCGCCGGTGCGCGCCCGCTCGCGTCTTCCGACGCCGCGCGCGCGTTGAAGGCGGCCCTTCGGGCGATGCTCTAAAGGCCTTCCGAGGGAAGACTTCCGAGGCTTGGGCGGCAGCGCAAAAGAAAGCGCCGCCCGTAGAACGGCGGCGCTTTCCGCTCGAGAGGAGCTGCTTCAGACAGCGATCTTGAAGGTCTTCGTCATCTGGTCCTTGATCGGCTCAAGGGTCTCGACGACGGTGGTCTTCGCGAGCGCGGCGAGGTCCTTGAACTGAACCACGACGGCGTCCGACTGCTTGCGGGCGAACTCGTTCTGCAGGGCGAAGAAATCCGGCGCGGACTTGACCGCGAAGGACGCCTTGACGAATTCGAGGTTCGCCTCGGTGTTCGCCCGGACGGCGGCGAAGGCCTTGGTGTTGAACGCGATCACCCCGTCCTTCGCCGCGGCGAAGCTGAGCTCGAACGCGTTGGCGGCGTCCTCGGCGGAGGCCTTGACCTTGGCGAAGGCCGCGCGGCCGTCGACCACGCCCTTCTGGAGAGCGTTGCGAACCGTTTCCTGCATTTCCATCGCCGGTTCGACGATCGCCTCGACGGCTTCCACGGCGGTCGGGAACTCGTCCCGAATGTCCGGTTCGACAGCGGCCGCGACTTTGGCGGCGGCGCTTTTCTTGGATGAAGTTGCCATTTTCGGCCTCATGTCTTTCTTCGGTCGCGCCCTAGCCGTCAGTGGCCGAGCGTGGTCACGCTCTTCTGGAGGACGGTTCCGAGCTCTTTCGTCTGGGCCTGGAGCGCCGCGAACTGGCTCTTCAGATATTCGCTCTGAAGCGAGAAAGCCTCTTGCGGATCCTTCGCCCGAACGAGCTTGTTGGCGAGATCGAAAGCCGCGTTCATGTTCTGCTCGGTGAAGCTCAGAACGTGGGTCGCAACGGACTTCGCCGCGCCGGCCGGCCCGGCCTGATCCCCAGCCGCTCCCGCGGTGCGCTGGGCGACCGCGAAGAAGCCCTCGAAGGCCTTTCGCGTCTGTTCGACGCTACGCTCCGCGAACTCGCGCAAATCATTGGGGACTTCGAAGGGAGAAGTGCTCATGGTCGTTGCTTTCCTTTTGGGCATGTGCCGCCACTGACAGCACCCCATACCCCCTTTTTTGTTGCAGTGCAACATGATATTGCGTCGCACCCTAAATCCGGGTTGGCCGCCCGAGCGCGTGGCGAACTCTTGGGAATAGCGTTAAAGAAATGCTAACGGTCGGCGGCGTAGGCGTTATCCTTCTGGCCGGGCGTTTCCTGCGAGCCGAATGTGACTCCTCCGCCGTCGAAGCCATCTGACGACCGCGCCCTGACGCGAGAGGCCGCGGCGGCGCTGAATGCGGCCGCGGCCCGAAGGCTGGGATCGGAAGGCGCGGCCCCGATCGCGATCGTCGCCGGGGACGGCGAAGCTGTCTCCGTCACGGCCTTCGGCCTCGCCGCGATAGGAGCGACGGATCGCGCCGACTTTCAGACGAAGTTCCTGTCGGGCGAGGGACCGGCGGCGCGGCGGCTCAGGCGCCTCGCGGCCACGCTCTCCCCGGAGGCGCCGCCCCGGCTCGAACGCCTGCCCCGATTGGGCTTCTCGACGAGCATCAACGTGCGTTGCGTCAGGGTGGCCGCCGGCGACGGCGCGACGTTTCTCGTGCTCGCGGCGGACGAGCGCGCTCCGTCGGCGCCTCGCGCCGCGATCGGCGCGGCTCGTCGGGCGACGGCGCCCGTCGCGCACGCAGACGCGGGCGCGCGCACGCGCTTTCTCTGGAGCCTCGACAAGGACGGCCGCTTCGGCGATCTCGACGCCGCGCTTGTCGGCGCCCTCGGCGCCGCCGCCCCGGCGCCGGGCGAACCGATCGAGGCCGTGAGCCGGCGCGCCCATATCGCCAACGCCGACGCGCTGATCGAGGCGACCGGGCGGCGCGAGACGTTCTCGGGTCTCAGGATCCTGTGGAGAACCGAGGCCACGGGCGCCGCGCTGCCGGTGACGCTGTCGGCCGCGCCGTTGTTCGACCATGCGCGCGCCTTTGCCGGTTTCAGGGGTTTCGGCTCGCTCGGCGGCGCCATTGCGACGGCGCTCGCACCGCCCGCCGACGCCGAGCCGGACGAGGTTCCGGCGGAGGATCGCGGCGAAAACTTCGACGCCGCGGCGCCCGGGCCCGCCGCGCCGGCCGATGCCGAGCCGACGCACGTCGCAAGCGCCGCGGCGACGATCGAGCCCGCGGAACCAGAGGCAGCCGGCGCGCCGCAGGGCGAGCCGCAAGCGGCGGCCCCGTCGCAAGGACCGAACGAGCCGCAAGCGGCGGCCCCGCCGGAAGAGGCGACTGCGCCCGAGACGCCCGTCGCGCCTGTCGAGACGCCCCCTGCGCAGGAGCGAAGCGCCGAGATCTTCGTCCTCAGGCAGGGCCATTCGGCGCCTGCGAAGATCGTGCCGATCCGGCCCGGCGCCTTCGACGCGCTGAAGGCGTCCGAATCCGAGACCGCCGGCGACGATTCGGTCGAACTCACGAACGCCGAGCGGGAGGCGTTTCGCGAGATCGCGCGCGCCCTCGTCGGACGTGCGCCGGCGCGCCAGGAGCGGCCGCCGGGCGAGACGGATCCGCCGGCGAACGCCGACCCTGCCGCGCCGAGCGAACGCCCGCCGCGCGGCGCCGACGCCGGCCAGCCTGCGCCGCGCGACGCGCTGACCCTCCTCGATCGGCTCCCGATCGGGGTTCTTGTGGCGCGGGACGCGGAACCGCTCTACGTCAATCAGCCGCTGCTTTCGCTGCTCGGCTACCGGGACCTCGACCATTTCGCGGCGTCCGACGGACTCGCCGCCATGTTCCCGGCTTACGGCCGGCCGGCGCCGCGTGGGCACGACAGCGCCTTCGCGATCGTCGCCGCCGACGGAAGCGCGCTTCAGGTCGAAGGGCGGGCGCAGGCGATCGACTGGGACGGGGCGCCCGCGACGCTGCTGATGCTGCGCAAGGCCGAGGGCCTTCGCGCCGGCGACCCCGGAGCGAGCGGAAGCGAAACCCAGGCTGACGCCGCCGCCGACGGCGTCGCCGGCGACCTCAGCGAAATGCTGGCGCTCGCAGCCGACGGCGCGGTCGTCCTCGACGCGGTCGGCCGCATCCAGGCGTTCAACGCGTCCGCGGAACGGCTCTTCGGCTACCCGGCGAGGGAGGTCACGGGCGAGAGCGTGCTCATGCTTCTCGCCCCGCCCAGCCACCCGGCCGCAACCGCCGAACTCGATAGCCGGAGCCGCGCCAACGATGGGTCGCCGATGGCGCCGCCGCTTCCGGTCGTCGGCCGCACCCGCGACGGCGCGCCGCTCGACCTCGCGCTGACGCTCGCCCGCATCGGCGCCGTGGACACGCCGCATTTCTGCGCGCTCTTCCGCGACATGCGGCGCGAGCGCGAGACGGAGCGCAGGCTCGCCGCGGCCCGCGACGCCGCGCTCGCCGCCAGCGCGGCCAAGACCGAGTTGCTCGCGCATGTCAGCCACGAGATCCGCACGCCGTTGCACGCCATCCTCGGCTTCGCCGAGGTGATGATGGAGGAGCGGTTCGGGCCCATCGGCAACGACCGCTACCGCGATTACCTGAAGGACATCCACGCCTCCGGGCGGCACGTCATGAGCCTCGCCGACGACCTCCTCGATCTCAGCAAGATCGAGTCGGGCAAGCTCGAACTCGCCTTCACGCCCGTCGACGCCAACAGCCTCATCCGCGACTGCGTGTCGCTCATGCAGCCGCAGGCCGCGCGCGAGCGGATCATCATGCGGGTGTCGCTCTACGACCGCCTCCCCAAGGTGATGGTCGACGAGCGGTCGCTGAAGCAGATCATGCTGAACCTCATGTCGAACGCGGTGAAGTTCAACGAGCCCGGCGGCCAGGTGATCGTCTCGACGGCGCTCGACGCCGCCGGCCAGGCGATCATCCGGGTGCGCGACACGGGGGTCGGCATGAACGAGAACGAGGTCGGCGTGGCGCTCGAGCCGTTCGGCCAGGTCGGTCGCGGCGGCCGCAAGGGCGGGGTGGGCTTAGGCCTGCCGCTGACCAAGGCGCTGGTCGAAGCCAACGGGGCCGAATTCTCGATCAAGAGTTGACGCGACCAGGGGACGCTGATCGAGATCTCGTTCCCGGTCGTCCGGGCCGCCTGACGAGCGCCCCGCCCCTCAGGGGGGTTTCGTTCGGCTGGCGCCAAACGCAACCCCGGATCGAGGTTTTTCAAGGTGCTGCGGCGCCGATCGCAACCCGGCGTGGCCGCCGCCGCTTCATCACCTCGTCCCGGGGAGCGGCGCCTTGACGCGACGCGTCTCGAAGGACGCTTTCCGGGGCCGAACGTCCTTCGAGACGCCTGCTCCGCAGGAGCCTCAGGACTAGGGCAGTGTTTGTAGCGACCCCGCGGCGGCGAGGAAGCCTTTGTTCATCCCTTGACCTGAAGCTTCTGATAATCGAGACCTGATGTCAAGACATTTCCGATATCCATAGGCTGTTCAATTACTTGGCGCGTGCCCAGGTGAACGACTTGCAGATGAGCCCGCCGAACACGCAGCCGGCGGTCGTCAGGCGGTCGCCGGAGAGCGACATCTTGCCCGAATAGGTCTTGCCGTCGTCGGGGTTGAAGGCGGTGCCCGCCCAGGCGTTGTCGCCCTTCGGCTTCATGTCGAAGAAGACCTGCTGGCCGACATGCGCCGGGCTGGCCGGGTCCTTGAGCCAGGTGATCGATCCGCAGAGGGCGTCGCCGCCGCAGGGCGCGATGCGGACCTTCGAGGCGCCGTCGTCGCGCAGCCAGATCCCCTGCGCTTCGCCCGCCGCCGCGCCCCCGACGAAGGCCAGCACGATCGCGCCCGCCGTCAGAACCCTCAGCATGATTCAATCCTCCCGAAGCCGCCGGCCTTGGCGGCCGTTTGTTGACAGATGAACGTTTTCACGGAGCGTTGGGGCGTCGTCAAGACCAGAGCGGACGGTAGCCCGCTTTCAGCGCGGCGACCGTCGACGGCGGCGTGAGCACGTCGGCCTCCGCCCTCCCGTCGATCGACGCTCCTGCGCCGTAGCCCTCGAAACTCCACGGCCAGAGGCGGCCCTCGCGCACGGCGTGCGCCCGGCCGCCGATGGCGACGAAGGCGCCGTCGGGAAGATCGCCGAGCCGCGCTCGCGCCAGACGCTTGCTCTTCCCGTCGAGCCGCTCGCGATGCAGGACCGCGTCCATGTCGTCGGCGCCGCGCGGGCCGCCGGGGAACGCGGCGAGGTAGGCCTTGGCCGCGGCGCGCCGGCACTCGAAGCACGGGCGATGGCCGGCCGCGAGCGCCGTCGGCTCGTCGAGGAAGAAGAGTTCGCTATAGCCCGCGCTCCAGACGTTTCGCCGCCGCCCCTTGAATTCGCAGACGCAGACGATCCAGCGGCGCGACGTCCAGCGGCGCTTCAGGCGCTGCGCGTCGTCGTGCAGCCGCCCGCCCCGGTTGCCCATCATCTGGCCACGCGCGCGCACCGCATGGAAGTCGCCGAACGGATCGATGCGGTTCTGCAGCGGACGCGCGGCGGGGGGTGTGCGGTCTGTCATTGCGCAATCCTACGCTTCACCCCAAAGATCACGAAGGACACAAACCTTCGTGCTCTTCGTGTCCTTTGTGGTGAAAGCTTTTTGCCCCGAGGCGGCGGCCCGCATGGCGCTCGAACTCAGACCCAATTGCGAGGCCTGCGACAAGGACCTGCCGCCGGACGCGGCCGACGCGATGATCTGCACCTTCGAGTGCACCTTCTGCGCCGGCTGCGTCGAGACGATGCTTCAGAACGTCTGCCCGAACGGCGGCGGCGGCTTCGCCCCGCGGCCGATCCGCCCGGCGCGCGAATGGCGGCCGGGCCTTTCGACCGCCAAGCGTCCGCCGTCGGCGCAGCGCGTGCGGCTTTCCTTCACGCGCGAGGAGATCGCCAATTTCGTTCGGGCGATCGCGGCGATCCCGCCGCACCTCCGTTGACCCGGCGTCAGCCCCTGGCGTTAACGCAAACCTTAACGAAACGTTGACGCCTCGAGGTTGCGACCGTAAACATCCCCCGTTTCGCGTGTGCGTAGCGTCAAGGAGTGACTATGATTTCGGGCGTCGTCCGCAGCGCTGCGGCGATCGCCGCGATGCTGGTTGCGTCGTCGGCTTTCGCTGGCGTCAATCTCATCTCGAACGGCGATTTCTCGAGCCCAGTCCAGGGCCCGCCCGGCTGGTCAATCTACACTCCGTCCGTAGACGGCTGGACGAGCACGATCGGCGACGGCATCGAGATTGGCCAATCGTCGATCTACGGGCTGAGTTGCATCAGCGCCGGCTGCCAGCAAATGGAGCTGAACGCCTACACCTGGGGCCTCGACAGCTACACCGTCACCGGCCTCGTCGTCGGGCAGAGCTACACGCTCTCCTACGACTATGGCGTCAGAAACGGCGGCGGCCCGTCGTCCGCCGTCACCACGTTCGGCGGCATGTATGTGACGACGGACGGCGTGACCGGCGAGACCTACTGGGCCAACGGCTGGTATGCCGACACGTTCAAGATCGTCGCCACCGCGACCTCCGAAAATCTCGTCCTGACGGCGGCCGAGACGGGCAACGCCAGCTATGGCGACGAATACACGAACTTCTCGCTGACCTCGGTTCCCGAGCCCGGCACCTGGGCGATGATGGGCCTCGGCTTCGCCGGCCTCGCCTTCGCCGGCTTCCGCTCACGCCGCGCCGCGACCGCCTGAGGCGCGCTCGAGCGCGCGGCGAAAAAGTGGACGCCGGTTTTTCGCGAGAAGCGCGCGGAAGTCAAAGGAGGCCGCGCTTTCGGCGAATCGCCGAACGCGCGCAAGGCTCGCTCGCGCTCCATCTTGGCTCGCTTGCGAGAGGCTCGCCACCCGTCGTCCTTGCGCCGCCCCGCCCCTTATGGCAAAAGCCCGTCGCTTTCGAAGGCGCGCCTTGCGCCCGGACGCTGCAGTAGCTCAGTGGTAGAGCACTCCCTTGGTAAGGGAGAGGTCGAGAGTTCAATCCTCTCTTGCAGCACCAGCAATTTCAAATAGTTGGACGGAAATCGTCCCAGGCCGGCCGCGCCTAGCTACCACATAGCTACCGGGTCGTCTCTCCGGCTCTCGTCCGGGCGCCGCGGCACCACCCCAAGCGCGCTGTTCGTCACCACCAGCTGCGACGCCGTACCGAGCGTCCCCGAGCCGATGTTGCTCGTGGGATTTGCGGGGCTCGGGTTCGCAGGATATCGCGCGTCGCGCAAGGCCGTCTCGATCGCCATGTGACATTCATTCGCGACGCGACACCAAACGGCTGCCTCCCCCCGGCGGTCGTTCGGCTTGTTTAACCGCGCTCGGGCTCCCTTCTCCCCTGGTCCCTCCGGCCCGAACGGTGAGCGTGCCCTCTGGATTGAGGAGCACCTAGCCAGTCAGCTTGCAGCGCTGCGCCAGTGGCGAGTCCCACAGTGATGTGATTGGCAGGCTACCGAAAGGCGAGAAGGCGTGAGACCGCACCGCAGGAACTTTACGCCGTCGACTCCGTTTCCCGTTGCGCCTATCATTCGGGCGCAAGGAGGAAGCAATGGAAGCTCTCATTTGGCTATGGATAATTGCGGCCCCCGCCGTCGCGATAGTCGCCTTAGGCCGCTACGACCCGCCCGCCAGGACAACTGCGCGAACGACGCTCGGCTAGGCTGATCCACAACGAAGAAGAGCGGCGTCCGCGCGCGCCGCTCCCAAATCGCTCCATATTCGCGGCCTTATGTGCAATCTCTACAGCGTCACAAAAGGCCAATCGGCGATCCGCGATCTCTTTGCCGTCAGCGTGATCGCGCGGGAAACCTTCCGCCACTGCCGGCGATCTTTCCTGACCAGATGGCCCGGATCATCCGCACCGCAGAGGACGGCGAGCGCGAGCTTGTCACGGCGCGCTGGGGAATGCCTGGGCCGCCGCAGTTCGGCGGCCATCCGGTGACGAACATCCGGAACGTAGCAAGTCCGCACTGGCGGCGATGGCTCGGCAAGGGTAGCCGCTGCATCGTGCCGGCGACCTCGTTCTGCGAATACGAGGGTACCAAGCCACGCAAGACGCCCATTTGGTTTGCCCTGAACGAGGATAGGCCGCTCTTTGCCTTCGCGGGACTATGGACGCCCTGGCGCGGCGTGAGGGGTCCCAAGAGCGCGCCCGTCGATGGTGAGCATCAAGTGTTCGGCTTTCTGACGACGGAGGCCAACGTCATCGTCGCGCCAATTCATCCGAAGGCAATGCCGGTCATCCTGACGACGCCGGAGGAAGTCGAGCGATGGCTGAGTGGGGACGCTGCGGAGGCGTTGACACTTCAGCGGCCGCTGCCCGATGACGCCCTGCGGATTGTGGCGAGGGGTGAGAGGGAAGATCGTCTGCCAGTCTTGCGTCACTCATCTTGGGGGGCGGCAGCCGTTCGCCCATCCAATGTCTCCGGCTCGGATGTCGTTCACTCCTCCGGCATCCCTGCTCTGCGCAGACCGTCGATCAGCCGCGGTATGTTCGAAAGGGGGGGCAACGACTTGATTGAGGTGACGTGAGGATTGAGGCGACCGGACTCGGCCAGTTCGGCCTTGGCCTCGTTATCTCGGCCCAACAGGGCATATGCGGCCGCTAACGCCTGATGGGGCCAGTAGGTGCCGAATCCGTCGTCGATCGCTCGACGTTCTTCGTCGACGGCCTCGGCAGAGTGGCCCAGTCCAAGATCGGCCAGACCATGGTGATACTCCCAGATGCCGAGCTGCGGGTCATGCGGGCTCAGTCTCATCGCCTTCTCTAGATCGGATATAGCTTGTTCGTACTCGCCGCGCCCATTATGCGTTATGCTGAGAGTATCATAGAGCGGCGCGAAATTTGGGTTGCGTTGCAGCGCCGTCTCTATGACGGTTTTCGCCTCAGCGAACCGTCCGGTCGTGGCAAGAAAAAGCCCCTTGGCGTAAGCGGCCATGGCGTTCCCGGAATCGATCGCAAGCGCCTGATCGGCGGCCCTAATCACCCGCGCCGCGTAATCGGTCCCGGGGTCGATCCAGCCGTTAACGAGATCGCGCATATAGCAATAGGCGATTCCGGCATACGCCTCCGCATTGCCGGGATCGAGCTTGACGGCTTGCTCGAACATATTCCGCGCCGCTTGATCGTGTTCGCGCGTCATGCTCTGCAGCATCAAAGCCCAGCCGCGCATGGTGAGGTCAACCGCGTCGGGATTCTGTTGCCGCGGGCGGCGGCTCTCTGCGTTGACCAGTTCGACGCGTAGGCTGTTGGCGATTCGCGCCACGACTTGATCTTGCAGCTTGAACAGGTCGGCCACATCCTCTTCGAAGCGGTCGGCCCAGAGATGCGCGCCGGTTTCCGCATCAATGAGCTGGGCATTGACGCGCACGCGGGTTCCGTCGCGTTGCACCGAGCCTTCCAGCACATAGCGAACGCCAAGCTCCTGGCCGATTTCCTTGGCGTCCACGTTCTTGCCCTTGAAGGTGAAAGCGGTGTTGCGGGCGATGACGAAGCTGTTCCGGATGCGCGAGAGGTCAGTGGTGAGGTTTTCGGTGACGCCGTCGGCGAAATAATCTTGGGCAGGATCGTTCGAGAGGTTGGTGAAGGGCAGCACCACGACGGAGAGATGCGCAGCTTGAGCGGGGCGGTTCGCGCCGAGGAAGTACCAGACGCCGGCCGCTATCACGAGGAGCGCGACGATCCCCGCGCCCAGGAGTGTCCGCCGCGGATGCTTTTTCGGCTCGGCGGGCTTGGCCTCTGTTGCAGGTTTCGCTTGGGCGGGGACGCCCACTTGCAGCGAATAGACCCGGATCGACCTTTCGATGTTTTTGAGCTCAGTCTGACCGAGATCCGTGACAGCCATGTCGAGCCTGCCGCTCACTTGGCGGTATGCGTCCTCGGACAGGCAGATCGCGCCGGGCGCGGCTATCCCCTCCAGCCGCGCGGCGATGTTAACGCCGTCGCCCATCAGATCGCCGTCGCTCTCCTCAACGACGTCGCCCAAATGAATGCCGATGCGAAATTCTATGCGTTTGTCGAGCGCAACCCCCGCGTTGCGTTCGACCATGGCGTGCTGCACTTCGACGGCGCAGCGCACCGCGTCGACGACGCTGCGGAACTCGATGACGCTGCCGTCGCCGGTGCGTTTGACGATCCGGCCATGATGAACGGAGATTGTGGGATCAATCAGATCGCTGCGCAACGCGCGCAGTCGCGCCAGGGTTCGATCTTCGTCCGCGCCAGCCAGCCGGCTATAACCGACCACATCCGAGACCAGAATCGCCGCAATTTTCCGGGTTTCGCTCATCGCGCACCCTCCGGGCATCATGCGGCTTAGCACAAAAGCCGTTGAAGCGCTGGTGATGTGTTGAGCGAGCCAAGGATTCCGCCCCCGAGCAAATACTCGAAGGGCAGGCTTTGGATCGGTTCGATGCGCTCGGCAGTCGCCCAATGACCATTTGCGCGAAGCCGACAGTCTCGAATCGACGTATTTTGTTGAAAAACTTCGCTTGATCCGGGCGCCGGTCGCTGATTCCCTTCTCCTGGGGTCAGGTTCGCCCTCCCACGCCGTCCAGAACGAAACGCCCGGCGCTTTGAGCTTGCCCGCATCGAAAGCGAAGACCTGGTCGGGTGGCGACAGTCCGTGCATGTTTCGCAAGTGCTCTTCGAGAAGCGCGATGACGGCGGGTCGCGAAAGGTCATCGAGCTCAATGCGAAACATACGATGAGGAGCCTATCGAATCGCGTCGCGGCTCGGTAGGGGACGTATTCGGCGCCTCGGGATTCCCCTTCTTTTCTCTACAAGAGCAAGACGCCGGCGGCCCACGCAGCCGCGAAAATCGCCGCGAAGGGCAGCCAGGTTCCGAGGACGCTTCGGAACATCCCGTAACTTCGCTCGAAAAGCGGGGCGACCACAGCCGCGTCGAGAATCATCACAATGATCGTGATTGCGGCCGCTCGAAGAAGCGGATCGAAGTCGGGCGCCAGCGCCCGGTGCGCCGTCGCTGCAAGAGCCGCAAGAATCGGCGCCGCGACGAGATGTACACGCAACGTCGTATCGATCGACCACATCGCGCGGCCGATCGCGATGACCGCTCCGCAGGCGCTCCAAAGCGCCAGCGCAAGAGCGAACAATTCGACCAACGCCATTCCCGAGCCTCAATAGGATCATTGTGACGCGGATCGACGGAACCCGATTGTCCCACGTCAACTCGCGGGGACAAGCTTGACATTCGATAATTCTATAATCATAGTATCATGGATGTCTGATGATCACGTGGAACAGATCGCCCGCTACGCGGACATGCTCGCCGCGCTCGGCGCCGAGCCGCGACTGCGGATCGTCCGGCTGCTCCTCGCCGCCCATCCGGAAGGACTCGTCGTCGGCGAAATCGGAATGGAACTCGGCATTCCGCCGTCGACGCTCTCGCATCACCTTGACAAGCTGAAAAACGAGGGACTCGTCTCCGTGCGGCGCGATGGCACGTTCCTTTGCCAGACCGCCAACACCCGAGCACTTCAGGAACTCGTCGGCTTCCTATTTGCCGAGTGTTGCACCCGCAATAAGGCGATCCGGCCGGAAGCCATCATCAACGCCAATCCCTAAGAGGAGAACGTCATGCCGGAGGTCGACATAAAGGACGCCGTGCGGGAACGCTACGGGGAAATCGCGCGCAGCGTCGGCAGGCAAGGCGCCTCGTGCTGTTCGGGCTCGTCGTCCTGCTACGACGGTGAGAAGGGGTCGGAGAGCATCTCGGCCAATCTCTACGCAGAGAGCGAGACGCGATCGCTGCCCCAGGAAGCCATTGCGGCGTCGCTCGGCTGCGGCAACCCGACCGCGCTCGCCGAACTGAAAGAGGGCGAGACCGTGCTCGACCTCGGCTCCGGCGGCGGGATCGACGTCTTGCTGTCCGGCCGCCGCGTCGGACCGACCGGCAAGGCTTATGGCCTCGACATGACCGACGACATGCTCAAGCTCGCGCAGGAAAACCAGCGCAGGGCCGGCGCGACAAACGTCGAGTTCCTGAAAGGCGAGATTGAGAACATCCCGCTGCCGGACAACTCGGTCGACGTGATCGTTTCGAACTGCGTCATTAACCTTTCGGCTGACAAGGACCGCGTGCTTAGGGAAGCGTTCCGGGTACTGAAACCGGGCGGCCGGTTCGCCGTCTCCGACGTCGTCACCCGCGGCGCGATTCCGGAGGAGGTTCGCCGCGACGTGCTGCTTTGGGCCGGCTGCATCGCCGGCGCGCTCGACGAGAACGACTATCGCATGAGACTCGCCACGGCCGGCTTCGAGGCGATCGGCGTCGAGCCCACGCGCGTCTACAGCATCGAGGATGCGCGCGAGTTTCTGAACGCCAAGGGCGTCGACGTCGATGCGCTCGCGCCGCAGGTCGAAGGCAAGTTCATGAGCGCCTTCGTGCGGGCGAGCAAGCCCGGTCCCGCGAGGGGGCAAGGCGCAGCCTGCTGCGCCCCAAGCTGCTGTAGTTAGACAACTCGCTCAAGCAGAACGCTGGATGGGGGCGGCACGCCGGCGCCGCCACCCAGAGCCTTCGGTGGCCCGCCTTAAGCCGTGTAGTCCCACGACTTGAAGCTGGTCGCTGTCGCAGCACCCGGCGCGGACGCGATCTTCCGGATGTCGGCCCAGGTCTGCTTGTAATTCGGGATGACAAGTTCGTTGACGCCGGGCGAGACGACATTTCCTTGCACGCCCGTCGGGAAGGCGAACAGCATGAAGGTTTGTTTGCGCTTGGCTGTCGGCGTCGGGTACGCCATCGCCTGCGTGGCGCCATTCTCATTGTGGACTTCGACAAGGTCGCCCGCCGACAAGCCCAGGTCCTTCATGTCCTCCGGATTCATCTGGATGAAAGGATATGGCCAGCGGTCCATAACGAGATCTTCCTGCTGGTCGAGATAGGCGCTCTGCCAGACCCGATTCGCTCGGCCGTTGTTAATGAGGAAAGCAAACTTCTTCGATTCCTCTTCCTTGCCGGGAGCTTCCAGTCCTCGCCAGGGAGCGTCCATGAACCGGGCCTTGCCATCGTCCGACGAGAAAACCCCGTCCGTGTAAAGCCGGGTCGTGCCGACCAGCTTTCCGTCGGTGAAGGCCGTCGCCGGTTCCTGGACCCCGTTCGTGCCCATGGCGCGCAGCCGATCGTAAGTGACGAACTGACCGCCCTTGGCGTGCTGGTGGTAGCCGTCCATGAACGCGTCTTCCTCCGTCTTCCAGTCGAACCCCTCGAACTTTTCCGCGACGTCCGTCTTGCCCATTTCGCGGAAGACCCGTTCGAGATTGTTCGCGAGGCGGGCGGCGATCAGGCAGTCGGGCATCGCCTGGCCGGGAGGGTCCATGTAGCGCTCGGTCAGCCTCAGACGCCGCTCGCCATTCATCGAGGTGAGATTCATCTCGCCGGCCGTCGCCCCAGGCAGCCAAACGTGCGACGCCTGACCGATTTTTGTCGGAACGATGTCGACGTCGACCGAGAACAAGCCGCCATCCTTGATTGCGGCCACGATCGCATCGACCATCGCCTTGCGGTCGCCGTATGGAACGGCGGACATCGCGTCTTTCACCTTGTCGGTGCGCCTCTTGTACGCCTGCTTGAACCTGTCGGCGTTCAAGGTGGTCTTGTAGTGATCGCAAGCCCAGATGTGGTGCACGCCGCCATGGCCCTCGATCAGAAGCTGGTCGATGTAGGGAGCCGGACGGGGACCGGGGTAGTCAGGGCGCACATATCCTTCCTGGTGGCCGCCAAGGCGCACGACCCCTCCACCCAATTGCCCGACGTTGCCGGTCGCCAAGGCGATGTTCACGAGCGCGCCGTTGGTGCGGTAGTTGTCGTTTCCCCAGATAAGTCCTTTCTCGTATCCGATCATCGTCCTCCGACGCTTGCCGCCCTCCTTCGGCATGGCGATCCATTCCGCCGCCTTGATGATGTCGGCTCCATTCAGCCCGGTGATCTTCGCCGCGTCGTCGATCGGCGTCCGGCATCCTTCGAGGGCGCCCTCGAAGGACGTCAGGTGGCCGGGCATTGCTGGGGAGTCGCCGCGCGCAGGATAGAGCGGCGGACGATTCGCCGCAGTCCGCAACGTGCTCTTCTCGATGAAGTCCTTCTGCGCCCATCCCTTGTCGGCGATGTAGGTAAACAGGGCGTTGAACAGGGCGAGGTCCGTGCCGGAATTGATCGCTAAGTGGAGGACGTTGTCCTTGCCGGCCGCGACCTCGCAGGCGTTGACGGTGACCGTTCGCCGCGGGTCGACGATGATGATTCGCGCAGCGGCATGCGCCTCGTTCGGCATGAGCTGCTTCTTTTTGTCGAGCGTCGCGCCCTGAAGATTCGGAATCCAGTGATTGAGGAAGTAGTTGGTCTGCGTTTCGAGCGAGTTGGTGCCAACGGCCATGATGGTATCGGCGAGTTCGGCGTCCTCGTAGCAATTGTTGAGTTCGCCGACGCCCATGTCGCGGGTCCCGTGCACTTCTGAATTGTAGGCCGGGCGATTGTGGATGCGGATGTTCTTGATCTTCATCGCGCCGAAATAGAGCTTGCCCGTGCCCCAGGTGTTCTCGTAACCGCCGCCTGCGCCGCC
Organism: uncultured Alphaproteobacteria bacterium; assembly: GCA_963829505.1. Taxonomy (GTDB): domain Bacteria; phylum Pseudomonadota; class Alphaproteobacteria; order Rhizobiales; family Beijerinckiaceae; genus Roseiarcus. The sequence continues at coordinate 957,501 of CAWHIL010000001.1, read as the reverse complement.
ATGGTCGAAGGCGGAGACGAACAGCGCGTCTTCGCCCTGGTCGGCGACGACCGCGGCCGTCACGCGCGCCACGAGATCGAGCGCATCGTCCCAACTCGTCGGCTGCATCTGGCCGTAGCGCCAAACCATCGGCTCCTTCAGGCGCTGTTGCTGAGTCGACCGAGCCTCGGAAAAGGACATCTCGGCCATGCGCGCGCCGCGGATCGAGCCCAGGCCCGAGTTCACGCTGCAGGCCGGGTCCGGCTTGATGACCAGATTGACGTCTTTGCCGTCCTGCTTGACGATGTTGTACATCGACGGCGAGTACCAGTTCGGCGTCATCGGAAGCTGCTGCTTCGCGAGGTCGACGCCGAAGACGTTGGAGGTCGGCGACACACCCCCCTGTTCGTTGATCGGCCAGGAATAGGCATGATAGCCGCAGCCGACGATGCAGAATTGGCAGACGACGTTGTGCTCCTTGGCGTCCGCAGGGATGATCGGCAGGCGATCGATATGGCGCTTGAACGTCATGGCTCAGCCCTCCAGCACGTTCGAGAGGCGACCGTAGATGAGTTCGTCCACCCCATCGGCGTAGATGTCGCCCTTGGCGTCGACGCGAAGCGCATATTGGGGAAGGTTCTGGGTCGCGTGGCCCCAAATCTGTTGTCCTCCGTTCTCGCAGTCGAACCGCGAATAGTGGCCAGGGCAGTTCAGCGTCTTGTCCGATGTGTTGAAGGACAGCGGGAAGCCTTTGTGAGGGCAGATCGTGGTGAAGCCGACAATGTCGCCGTCAGGACCGACGCCGCCGGGAACTCGCGTCCCGAGCTTGAGAAGAACGCCGGGCGCCTGGGGGTCGGGATAGGCCACCATAAGAGGGGTGTTCGGCTTGAGTTCAGCGACGTTCGCCAGGCGATTTGACGGATAGCTCACGCGGGCGAGAGCCGGGCTTGCTTCCGCTTGTTGGGGCACGACGGCGGCGGTCGCGGCGCCGGCGGCGGCCATGCCCGCCCCGGATAAGAACCATCGGCGGCCCATATCGACCTTGCGGTCGCACCTCTTGTCGCTCCTCTCCATGGCAGTCCTCCCGCCTCGGCGCGCTCGGAATAAAATCCGGGTCCGTTGCCGAGATCGAGCCAAGGGTCGCATATATCGTTATCTCCAGCAATATAGATATCGATTCTTCCAGCACCATGGATGCGATGTATACCCACGGAATGATCGCATCCGACGGAGGCCGAAGGGAAAGCCATGCGCGTGATCGGTTTCATCGGCTGGAGCGGAGCGGGAAAAACCACGCTCATCGTCCGGCTCATCCCGGAGCTCAACCGACGGGGGCTAAGCGTATCCACGCTCAAGCACGCTCATCATGGCTTCGACGTCGATAAACCAGGCAAGGATTCCTTCGAGCACCGGGCCGCGGGCGCGTGGGAAGTGTTGGTTGCATCCGACGCCCGTCTCGCGCTGATGCGGGAGTTGCGCGGCGCCCCGGAGCCTTCGCTCGTGGAACTCCTAGGAATGTTCAAGCAGGTCGATCTTGTTCTCGTCGAGGGTTTCAAGCGAGACGCGATTCCCAAGATTGAAGTGCGCCGCGAATTGATGGGGAAACCGGAGCTACATCCTCATGACCCTCATGTCGTCGCCACGATTGGCGACATTGGGTCGAATGTTCGGTTGCCGCATGCGACGTCGAACGATATCGCTGCCGTCGCCGACCTCGTGCTGGCGCTTGCCGCGCCGATTGAGGTCGCGCTTAGGCAGCTTGGAGGCGAGCCGCGATGACACGACCTTGCGGATCGCGCCAGGTAGGAAGCGCGACTGAGAACAGTCGTACAGATGTCATTAATTCTGGATACATGGATTTATGATGGACTCGACCGCTGGCATCGCAGCCCTTGCCGCGCTCGCGCAACCGACTCGAACTCGACGCTTTCCGTCTTCTGGTCAGCAGCGAGCCTGAGGGGATCGCCGCCGGCGAACTCGCAGGAGCGCTCGGGGTCCCCCAAAACACAATGTCCGCGCACCTCGGCGTCCTCGCCCGCTGCGAACTCGTGCGCGGCGAGCGCCGCAGTCGGTCCATCGTCTACCGCGCTGATCTCGCTCGCCTCTGCGCCGTCGTGACCTTCTTGGTGAGGGACTGCTGCCAGGGCCGGCCTGAACTGTGCACGCCGCTGATCAATGATCTCGTGCCCTGCTGCTCCTCGGCGGAGACCGCCCGTGACTGACACTCGCTACAACGTCCTCTTTCTCTGCACCGGCAATTCCGCACGGTCGGTGCTGGCCGAAAGCATCCTGCGAAAGGACGGAGCAGAGCGATTCAAGGCGTTCTCCGCTGGAAGCCATCCAAAGGGAGCAATCAACCCCTTCGCGCTCAAGATTCTCGAAGCGCACCGCTACCCGACCGACGGATTCCGCTCGAAGAGCTGGGACGAGTTCGCCGTCGCGGGCGCGCCTGAACTGGATTTCGTCTTCACGGTTTGCGACACGGCCGCCGGAGAGGCCTGCCCGGTTTGGCCAGGTCAGCCGATGACCGCGCATTGGGGCATCGAGGATCCGGCCGCGGTCGATGGAACTGACATCGAGAAGGAGCGCGCCTTCAACATCGCGTTTCGCTACCTCAAGAACCGAATATTGGCGTTCGCCAGCCTGCCGATTCGGAGCCTCGACAAGCTGACCCTGAACGCCAGGCTTCGCGACATCGGCCACATGGAAGGCGCGACGGCGAAGGCAAGGGATGCGGAATCGTGAGAAACGCCGCCCTCGCCGACGCCCTCCAGTCGAGGCCCCTTACGGCGCATGACCGGGACGGCCTCCGGCAGGCGTTGAACGCGGAAGGACTTCCGACGGGCGACCTCGCAGAAGAGGGAATCCGGCTCTTCGCGTTCGAGTGCGACGGCCGTCTGAGCGGGTATGGCGGCCTGGAGGTTCATGGCGACGCGGCGCTGCTGCGCTCAATTGTCGTTGATCCCGGCATGCGGCGCGAGCGGATCGGCGCCGGGATCGTGGAGGCGCTGGTTCGCCTCGCCGCTCGCGAAGGCGCAACGCGCGCGTTTATCTTGACGACGAACGCGGCCGATTACTTTGGACGGCTCGGCTTCGCCGCCATCGACCGAAGCGAGGCGCCCGACGCGATCCTCGCGACCCGCCAGGCCGCCCGCCTTTGTCCCGCGACCGCCGTCCTGATGGCCAAGACACTCGCGCCATGAACGCGACGCTTCAGCAGCGTGTTGCGGCCGAGGCGCTCGGCACGGCGTTTCTCGTCGCAACTGTCGTCGGCTCCGGGATCATGGCCGATACGCTCACGAAGGACGCGGCGCTGGCGCTGCTCGGCAACACGATACCGACGGGCGCGATCCTGGTCGTCCTGATCACGATCCTCGGGCCGATCTCCGGCGCGCATTTCAACCCCGCGGTGTCGCTCGTCTTCGCGCTCAAGCGCGACATCGCGCCGCGCGAGGCGGCGCTCTATGTAACAGCGCAAGTCATCGGCGGCGTTTTGGGCGCTTTCACCTCGCATATGATGTTCGCCCTCCCTGTCTTGGAACTGTCTTCGAAGGCGCGGACGGGCGCACCGCAGTGGTTCGCGGAATGGGTCGCGACATTCGGGCTCGTGCTGACCATCCTCGCGGGCGTTCGCTTTGCGCGCGCTTCCGTGCCGTGGCTGGTCGGGCTCTACATCACCGCGGCCTACTGGTTCACCGCGTCGACGTCCTTCGCCAATCCGGCCGTGGCGATCGCCCGATCGTTGACCAACACTTTTTCGGGAATCCGGCCCGCGGACGCGCCCGCTTTCATCATCATGCAGCTTATCGGCGCGGTCTGCGGGATGATGGTCGCCACGTGGCTTCTGCGTGAGGGCGAGCAAGAAGCGGAGCCGATGAATCCTGACGCGCAACTTTGACGCCGCCGAGCCATGGCCAATGTCGTTGAGGAGGATGCGGGCGGGAGAGCCGCGTTGACGGCGGCGGGCCGGACGTTTCGCCGAGCGGCTTTGCCGACGATACTTTTCGGCTTGATGATGGCGTCGCTCCTGGTCGGGCGGCTCGAAGTCCATTCAAACAGCCTTCCTGAGTTCGTCCGAACGCTACCCGGCGACGAACCCCAGTTCAGCCACGAACTCGACGCCTGGATTCGCAATCGCTTTCCTGTCGGCTCCAGCGAGGACAAGCTGCTCGAGTTTCTTTCCCGAGAGCAATTCTCTCCGCAATGGCGTCGGCGCGACGATCCGAATGAGGCGGTCTTCGTGCATCGGGGCCTCATATGCGCGCAAACTGTCCAGATATCCTGGCGCGCGGACACGGCCGGGATCCTGACGGAGATCCATGGAAACTATCAAGACTCGTGCGTCTCCGACTCCGGCAATGCCGGATAGACCGATTGCGCCGATCAAAACCAGTGCGAGCGCGCCCCGCAAGGAAGTGAGGGAAGGATGACCGTCACCATCTACCACAACCCGAACTGCGGCACGTCGCGTAACGTGCTCGCGATGATCCGCCAGAGCGGCGAAGAGCCGGTCGTCGTCGAGTATCTGAAGTCGCCGCCGACCCGCGAGCGGCTGAAGGAGTTGATCGACGCGATGCGGATTCCCGTGCGCGCGCTTATGCGCGAGAAGGGCACGCCCTACGCCGAGCTTGGCCTCGGCGACCCGAAATGGACCGACGAAGAACTTCTCGACGTCATGATGGCGCATCCGATCCTGATCAACCGGCCGATCGTCGTCACCCCGAAGGGCGTCAAGCTCTGTCGTCCGTCGGAGACGGTGCTCAACATCCTGCCAAATCCGGACATTGGGCGGTTTGTCAAGGAAGATGGCGAGGTGGTGGCGCCGCAAGGCCGCGGATGACGGCAACGAGACCGGCGTCGCCGCATAGCCCTTGGTCCGCTGTGGTGAAGGGTTTCGGATGCCGGCCCTCCTCGACGGTTGGGCTGGGCCCGGGGCCGGCGTCCGAAAGCCTCCCAAGGAGGAAACCGCGGGGATGTAGGGGGACTGTTCGTCGAGCGCGCCTATGGCGATTTCAGGGTCGCGGACGGTAGGCGAGCGAGGCGTCGGCGGCCTGCGGCGCTCGGTGTTTTCATCGGAAGCGGCGGCGTCAGGGGTATTCGGCGGCGACGATGCGCGGGAACGAGGCTCCGACCCCGGTTGCTGGGAGGCTTGAGACTTCGCACGGAAGTCGCTCTCGTATTCCGGCTTGCGGCCGTAGGCGACAGCGATCGTGGGTGCGCGGCGGGATGCGGGGCGACGGTCATGAGCTGTCGATCCTGATCCGGCCGGGCGGCGGGGAACGCCAGGGGCGCGGCCCCTCGAACGTCTCGACGACGATCATCCGGCCGCCGCAGCAGGGGCAGCTCCGCACGGCGGACACGTCTTCGGCCGGGCTGTCGGCCTCGCACGAGGGCTGGGGCGGAGCCTCGGCCGCGACGAGCAACTGTCGGACGCGCTCGATGGTGTCCGTTCGCGTCGCGCCGGCCAAGAGGCCGTAATGGCGGATGCGGTGGAAGCCGCTCGGCAGCACGTGCAGGAGAAAGCGGCGGATGAACTCGTGGGCGGCGAGCGTCATGGTCTTGAGACGGTCGCCGCTCTCGATCCGGTAGTCCTTCCACCTGAAGGTGACGCCCTTCTCGTCGAGCGCGATGAGGCGCGCGTTCGAGATCGCGATGCGGTGGGTGTAGCGCGACAGGTAGGCGAGGACGGCCTTCGGACCGGCGAACGGCCTCTTGGCATAGACGACCCACTCGGATCGGCGCAGGGGCGCGAGCGTAGCGTCGAAGGCGCTCTTCGCGGCGAGCGGGGCGAGGTCGCCGAAGAAGTCCAATCGACCAGCCTCTTTCAACGCCGCGAGCCCTTCGAGAAAGAGCCGGCGGAAGAGACGCGACAGCACGCGCACGGGCAGGAAGAAGCCCGGCTTGCAGGCGACCCAGCGCGAGCCATCCGGCGACAGGCCGCCGCCGGGAACGATGATGTGGACGTGCGGATGGTGGGTCAGCGCCGAGCCCCAGGTGTGGAGCACGGCGGTGAGGCCGATGCGCGCGCCGAGATGCTTCGGGTCGGCGGCGATGGTGGTCAGCGTCTCCGCGGCGGTCCTGAACAGGAGGTCGTAGATAGCGGCCTTGTTCTGGAACGCGACGGCGCCGATCGCCGCCGGCAGGGTGAAGACGACGTGATAGTAGGGAACCGGCAGCAGGTCCGCCTCGCGGTCTTCGAGCCATTGCCGCGCCGCGGCGGCCTGGCACTTCGGACAGTGGCGATTGCGGCAGGAGTTGTAGGCGATCCGTTCGTGCGCGCAGTCCTCGCAGCGCTCGACGTGTCCGCCGAGCGCGGCCGTGCGACAGGTCTCGATCGCCGACATCACCTTCAGCTGGGCGAGGCTCGCGTGCCCGGCGTTGGCCTTCCGCCACGCCGCTCCATGGGCGCGAAAGACGTCGGCGACCTCGAGGCGAGGCCGCGCCATGCGGCCGTGGTCAGGCGGGCGGCGTTTTCTTCGTCAGCTTGATGTCCAGCCGGTCCAGCGGGCTCTTGATGTCGCGGACTGTGTTGACGGCGACGCGGGTGTAGAGCGCGGTCGTCTCCAGCTTCGCGTGCCCGAGCAAAACCTGGATCACGCGAATATCGACGCCCTGTTCGAGCAGGTGGGTCGCAAAGCTGTGCCGCAGCGTATGGGGAGAAACGCGCTTGGCGATGCCCGCCAGGTCTTTGGCGGCGGTGACGGCGCGGTTGATCTGACGCGGGTTGATCGGGGTGATCGGGTTCTGGCCGGGAAAGAGCCAGACCTGCGGGCGCGCCGCCTTCCACCATTCGCGCAGGAGCTGGAGCAGTTGGGGCGACAGCATCACGTCGCGATCCCGCTGTCCCTTGCCCTGCTCGACCCGGAGCATCATGCGCCCGCTGTCGATGTCGGACACCTTCAGGCTCGCGACCTCTGACACCCGGAGGCCGGTGCCGTAGGCGACGCTGAGCGCGGCCTTGTACTTGAGGCTCGGCGCGGCCTGGAGGAGACGCGCCACCTCCTCCTGGCTTAGGACGACGGGCGCCTTGCGCGGCTCGGTCACGATCCTCAGAGGACGAACGAGGTCAGGTTTGTCGAGCGTCACGGTGAAAAAGAACCGCAGCGCCGAGATGGCGGCGTTGATCGTTCCGGGGCTCGCCTGCTGCTGCGCCATGTGCAGTTGATATCGCCGAAGATCCTCGCTCGTCGCCGTGCCCGGCGACCGGTCGAGGAAGGCTGCGAACTTCCTCACATTGCGGACGTAGTCCCTCTTCGTGTCTTCGCTGAACCGGCGCGCCGTCATGTCGTCGATCAGGCGCTGACGCAGCGGGCTGACGGGCTTCTTGGTCATGGAAAGCTCCTGTCTCGCATGGGGTGGAACCCCATGATCTTGAGACAGGGCCGAGCTCTCGGTTGTCCTTACCTCCGAGCCCTCTCCTCGCCGCCCCTACCGCGCGAGCGGTTTAATCCTCGGGTGCCCTTCTGCCGTACCGGAGCGACCCGAACGGTAGCAAAGGTGCGGATTTGTCTCATTCGCCAAACCGTCCGGCAAAGCCCGCTTCGTGCGCTCAGCGCCCGTACAGGGACCAACCACGAACGGGCACTCCCCCGGCCACGGCGGACGGCAAGAGTCGGGTTTAGGGGACACCGAAGTGCCAGAGCGAGTGGCGTTCGCCCGCCTTAGCGGCAGACCCTCCGGCACACGCCGCGGGTGCAGACCCGGCGGCAGACGACGGCGGCTGAATCGACGGCGTCCGCTGATTTGACGGACGCCTGCGTGGTGAGCGCGGCTGCCGATGGCATGGCCGCTTCCGCTTTCCAGGCGACGAGCGACATTGTGGAGATGACCGTCGCGGCGGCTACGGCCAGAAAAAGACTGCGCATGAGTTCGGCTCCAGTTTGAGGATTACTGCCCGAACCTCGGTACGGGACTATTGAAGTCTCTCGCGCCCAGGCGGCGAGCGCAAGCAGGTTTGGCGGTCGACGTGGGGCAAGACTTGTTGGGCTCAATTTGCTGCTTATGGTTGGCCGTCCACAGTTGGCGCGAAGGAGACGACCAGTGTCGACGTTAAGTGGACATTGCCGACCGCTGCCGTGGACGCCTCACTTGGGCGGAGAGCATTCCCTACTGGGCCGTCTCAGGAACGACCGCAGCCCGTGCGGAAGCGGACCTACGCTACTCGTGATAGAAGCGACGCTAGGGGAGGGAAGAGTATGGGACCCAACGAAGATGCCATCATCGACATTCCCAAGGATCGCATACGATTTTTTGGGGGGCCAGGCAAAATGCTGTTGCCTGGCCCACCGACCGTAGCCGCCCTGATAGCGAAAGTTCCGGCGCACAAACTCATCGCAACCAATCTCCTTTGCCAGAAACTTGCCCAGCAATTCAACGTCCGAGGGACGTGCCCCGTTACGACCCAGAAAGTTCTTCAGGCGGTTGCCCATGACGCCAGCAACGAAGTTGCCTATTGGCGGGTCATCAAAGCGGACGGAGGACTCATTACCCGGTTTCCTGGCGGCGCAGAGGGGCAGGGGGAACGCCTAAGAAAAGAGGGCTTCACGCTTGATGGGAGAGGGAAGGCGCCGAAGGTAAAAAACTTCCGCGAGAGTCTCGTTCGTTTGTGATTCTTTGAGACCTTATTTGAGGACATCCTTGCAGGACCAGATAGTCGCCTTCGAGATGCAGAAGGTCGACGACTATCAACGAGGGCTTGCAGGCCGCCGCGTTTGGTCATGAGGCGTCGAAGTCCCTCCGCCCGTCTTCCCGCAACACGACCAATGACCGCCATCGACCTCAAGTGGGGCATTGAGGCTCCCGGAGAATCGGGCAAGCTGCGCTTCTTAGCAATTCGGGACGCGATCCGATGACGGCGCCCTATCGCTTCCGCCACGAGCGCATCTTCGCCAGGCCTCCGGCGGTGATATGGCCGTTTGTCTCCGACACCGCCCGACTTTGGGAACTCAACGGCATGGCGCCCTACAGGTTCGAGGAGCGGGTGGACGCGGACGGCCGGGTCCGCCGCCTCAATCGCGGCAAGCTCGGGCCCATCCCGGTGAGATGGGAAGAGGAATTTGGCGAGTGGCGGGAAAACTACAGCCTCTTCCAGACCCGAACCTACAAGAACGGGCCCATGCGCCGATGGGAATGGGCCTGCGAACTGGTTGCCGAAGGCGAAGGCTGCCGGCTTATCCTCAGTGGCATGGCCGAGCCCGCCGGGCTTCTCGGACTGGTCGGCTTGCATGCGGGGCTGTTCGAGGCGGAGTTCGGCAAGGCCGCGGCGGGGGTCGAGCGGATCATTCGCGAAAGCGAGGGCGGCGCGCTTGTCCCCGGCTGGAGCGCCGGGGACCTCGTCGAGCCTGCCGCCCGCCAGCGCCTCGACGCTCTCGGCGAAGAACTGGCGCGCGATCCCGCCTCGCATGGCCTCGGACCGAACCTCGTCGACTACCTGCGCCATGCGCCGGTCGTCGATCTGCGCAGCATGCGCCCCATGGCGCTGGCGAGGCTATGGTCCGCCCGATCCGACCACGCGGTGGAGATGTTTCTGGCGGCGGCGCGCAAGGGCGTCGTGGCGATGGGTTGGGAACTCTTGTGCCCGCGCTGCCGCGGCGCCAAGTCGCGCGTGAGCCAGCTTCAGGACCTGCCTCAAAGCGCGCATTGCTCCTCGTGCAACATCGACTATGAGCGCAACTTCAGCCGCAACGTCGAACTGACCTTTCATCCCGCGCCCTGGATTCGTCCACTGCCCGAGGGCGAGATGTGTCTGCTCGGACAAGGCGCCGCGCGGCATATCAAGTTTCAGGGCGAGGTCGCTGCGCAATCGGCCAAGACCTTCGACCTCTCATTGCCGCCCGGGCCCTACCGGTTTCGTACCGTCGAGGCCGGCGCCGAAGCAGATCGCGCGATCGGCCCCGACGGAATCATCCCGACTATCGTGGCGCGCGGGCTCGACATTCTGCTTGAAGACCCAAGCGGCGCGAATGAACTCGTGATCCGCAACGAGAGCGACGGGCCGCTCGCTTTTGTCGTCGAGAACCGCAATTGGGCGGAGGACGCGCTGACCGGCGAATGCGTCATCGCCATGCCCGCCTTCCGCCGGCTCTGCCCTGAGCAATTGCTGCGACCCGGCGACAGTGCCGAGATCGGGTGGATCGCCGTCATGTTCACCGATCTCAAAGGTTCGACCGAACTCTACGATGTGATGGGCGATGCGCCCGCCTACAATCTCGTTCGCGACCATTTTTCCTTTCTGTCAGAGCGGGTCCAGGTAAACCGCGGCTTCGTCGTCAAGACGGTCGGCGATGCGGTGATGGCGGCCTTCTTCCGCCCGGATGATGCGGTCCGCGCTGCGCTCGCGATCCAGGACGACGTCGCGAGCTTCAACGCCGCCCGAGGCGACACGCGCGCAAACCCCATCGTCCTGAAGCTCGGCCTGCACGCCGGTCCCTGCATCGCGGTCACGACGGGCGGCGTGCTCGACTATTTCGGCGCCACCGTGAACATCGCGGCGCGGCTCGAACATCAGTCTCGCGGCGGTGAGGTGATCCTGTCTGAGTTGACGGCGCGCGACGCGCAAGCCGCGGCCGCGCTCGCGGACCGAACCCAGGTCGAGGAAGAGGCGAACTTGCGCGGCGTCAGCGCGCCGGTTCGTTTCGTCCGGGTAGCCGTCAACGAGAAGCCGTCCGGTCCGGCGAAGAGCGTCGAAAAGACGCGTGACTTTTGATCGAACTTCGGTCTGGACCTTGTCGAACTGACCTTTTCGCCAACGATATCCGAACGACCGGTCATGGCGCAAAAGCCAACTCTCACTGGGCGGATCGCTATGTCTGCTTCGGGTCGAGTTGCGCCTTTCGACAAAGCTGAGGGGAACGACTGCTATGTGCGCACTCCGGACGGTCGGCGTCGACGTTCAACGACCTCACTGCTCGCGGCCACGAACGTCGCAAGTGCGAGGGCAAGCGGTCGTAGAACCTGGGTAACCTGGAGGGCCGAGGAACCCGCCCAGTTGAGGCGTTCAAGGCCGAGATTTGCGACGGCAGATAAACCGTCGATTTCGTTGAAAAAGTCGCTTGCTGCGCTGACTCGCTGCTGATTCAATTTTTAACGGCGAATCGGGGGCTCACGCGATGATGGGCGAGCGGCGGGTGATGCAGGAGGCGCTGTTCTACGGCTTCAGCCTTGAGCGGCATGTTCCGAGCGATCACCTCTTGCGCAAGATCGACCGGTTCGTCGATCTGTCGGAGGTTCGGGCGCATCTTGAACCCTACTACAGCGAGACGGGTCGCCCTTCGATCGATCCCGAGCTGATGATCCGGATGCTGATTGTCGGCTATTGCTTCGGCGTCCGCTCTGAGCGGCGGCTATGCGACGAGGTCCACCTCAATCTGGCCTACCGCTGGTTCTGTCGATTGGGGCTCGACGGCGATGTCCCCGATCATTCGACGTTCTCCAAGAACCGCCATGGCCGGTTTCGCACCGCAGCATGAACAGCGGCAGTGTGTACGGTAGCGCCCGCACCATCAGCGGCACGTCCTGCTTCTTATCGTAATCGATCACAGGGCTTGCGAAGCCGTCGGGAGACCCCAGCACCAGCTTCGACACGCGGTCCGGATGCGCAGCGGCGAACGCCCACGGGATCCGCCCGCCCATCGAGTTGCCGAGCAGCGTCCACCGACGCACCCCCAGCCGGTCCAGCAGCCCGAGCAGCACCGCGATGGCGCGCGCGTCGGTGTACTCCCCGGTCGGATCCGCGCCGGTCAGGCCGAAGCCCGGTAGGTCGAATTGGATCACGCGGTGGTCGGCCGACAGTTGGTCCGCCCAGTCGTCCCAGGTTTCCAGGCTCGACCCGAACCCATGCAGCATGACCAAGACCGGCGCGTCGCGCGGCCCGGTATCGCGCAGGCGTACACGCATTCCTGCCACCTCCAGAAAGGTGGCCGGCGGGCGGGCGTACTGCGCCTCAAGTTCCGCGCGCGGCTTGTCGGGCGCATAAAGCCAGAGGCAGGCCCCGAAGAGAACAACGAGCAGCAGCGCGGCGATGATCATGGCAGTTCGCATTCCGGTCCCCTTACGCCGGGCCGCATCGTCGGGTGGTCCGGCTGTCTGCAAGCTCCGCGTAGCGAATGACCGGAATTTGCGCCAAGGAGACGGCAGGAGTCGACGTGAAGTGGACATTGCCGACCGCTGCCGTGGACGCCTCACTTGGGCGGATTGCTGCCCATGACCGAACGGCAGAAGCAACCCGAGCAGCGGACGTTCGCGTCCGCGCTTGGACCGCTATCTCCACTGCTAACGTCTATGTATGCGTCGCCGGATGATGAAGACACGCGAGACGCGTCCACGAACCCAGCCTCAGCAAGATATTCCATCAAGCCTTCGCGCCTACCCCCAGCCGGTCGACGACGGCCAAGGGTCTATGACTAAGTTCGTGTCGAGACGTTAGAGCATTCGGAGATAGTGTTCTGCAGCTACCTCCGGCTGCCCTCCAGGAACTCGCCGCGTCGGTTCATAAGACTCCGTTGGCTCACGGCGGCGACCCGTTGGCACGACCTGACGGCCAGTCGCCCCACGTCTTGGGCGCAGTCATGACGGTCGACGGCGGCGACGGGATGTAAGCCCCGCCTGCGGCGTCACGCGGCCGCTTTTTGCAGGAACTGGTGGACGAGGGCGATGGCCATGCTGCCCTCGCCGACCGCGGCGGCGACCCGTTTAACCGGGCTCAGACGGACATCGCCGCAGGCGAAGACGCCGGGCACGCTGGTCTCGAGCAGCAACGGGTCGCGCGTCTCCGACCAGCGGCCGGCCTTCACTACGTCGTCGCCCGTCAGCACGTAGCCGCGCGGATCGCGGGCGATGTCGGGCGGCAGCCAATCGGTCTCCGCGTCAGCGCCGATGAAAATGAACAACCCCCCGCACTTCGCCTGCCGGACCTCGCCCGTCGCGCGGTCGAGAAGATCGATGGCCGTGAGGTTCGGCGCGCCGTGGGCGGCCTTGACCTCCGTCTGGAGCAAGACGTCGATGTTGGGCTGACGCCGCAACTGATCGATGAGATAGTGCGACATGCTCTTTTCGAGCGACTCGCCGCGCACGACGAGCGTCACCGAACGCGCGTGGTTGGCAAAGAAGAGCGCCGACTGTCCGGCGGAATTGCCCGCGCCGACGAGATGCACGTCGCGTCCGTGCATCGCGTCCGCTTCGCTCCGGGCGGCGCCGTAGTAGACGCCCTTGCCGATCAGCGGATCCGCGCCCTCGATCGTTACCCGGCGCCAGGCGACGCCGGTCGCGAGAATGAGGGTCCGCGCGCTCACGCGCTCGCCGCCGTCGAGTATCACCTCGAGTCTTGTCGGATCGATGCGCTCGACCGTCCGCGTGACCAGGATTTCCGCGCCGAGCCTCCGCGCCTGCTGAAGCGCGCGGCTCGCCAGTTCGTCTCCGGACACGCCGCTCGGGAAGCCAAGATAGTTCTCGATGCGCGACGACGTGCCGGCCTGGCCTCCAGGCGCCTCGCGCTCGACGACGAGCGTCTTCAGGCCCTCCGAGGCGCCGTACACGGCCGCGGCGAGGCCCGCCGGCCCGCCGCCGACGATCATTGTGTCGTATTGCGCCAGGCGCGGGCTCGTCTGAAGGCCGACCGCGCCGGCGACCTCGCGCACGCTCGGGCGGCAGAAGATGGTCCCGTCGTCGAACCGGACCGCGGGGCATTGGTCTTCGCCCGGAAAGTTCTCGGGCCACAGCTCGGAGGCCTCCGGCTTCTCCGGCGGCAACTGCTCGAAATGGACCTGATTGCGGACGAGAAACCGGCGCAGGGCTTCGGTGGTGGGATCGCCGCGCCTCCCGACCATGGTCAGGCGCGCCTTCTGCGGCTCCGCGTTGGCCGCCTGGAGGCCTCCAAGTCGCTCGCGAGTGAGCGCGCCCATCTTCGTTGCAAGCTCCGGCGACGAGGCCGCGAGCGCGTAATAGTGCCGGGGCTCGACGCGCATCACCCGCGACGGCTCGGAGGCGCGGTAGCCGCCCGGAAACGGCGCGCCGAGCGCGAGCGGCACTTCGCCGAAGATCGAGCCCGGGCTGCGCCAGCCGAGCCTTCTCTCGACGCCGTCGATCGTCTTCAAAACTTCAAGCTTTCCCGACAGGACAGCGAAGAGCGCACACTCGCCGCCTTCGAAGACCGCGAACTCGCCCGCCGCAAGATGGATGTCCGCCGACGTCTCCACGAGCCGCGCCAACTCTTTCGCGGTCAGCGACGAAAAAAGGGGAACGGCGCGCAGATCGTCGGTCGTCAGCATTGCCGCTCCGGCTCAGGTCGTCGCCGTGTCACGTCCTGCTGGCGATCGGGCGGAATTTAACCGATCGGGTTAGGCAGTCAACGGCGTGACCCTGTCTCACGCCACAACCCGCGCGCGAAGGATCTGCTCATGCCGTCCGCGGCAGGTGGTCGCTTAGAGGCGAAATCGGATGACCGAATGGGATGGGCACTAACTGATAACCAGCGTGCAAGGGCATTATCCCGTCGCGCCCTTTTCCTCCTCGGTCTTATTCTTCCGGAAGCCCGACGCGCTTCATGATTTTGTAGATTTCTTTTCGTCTGCCAAGAAACACCGCATTGTCGCTCGGCGAGTCGGCGCTATAGCGGCGGATGGTGAATGTCGGATCAATGGAAAGGCCCTGTCGCGCATCAAGGAGAGCCTCGTCGAGGCGACCTAACTCCGCCAAGGCGACAGCGCGGTAGAAATAAGCGGCCGCGAAATTTCGGTTGGCCTCGATCGCGCGGCTCAGTTCTGCGACTGCGTCTTCATTCCTAGCAAGGAAGACCTTTGTCGATCCGTTAAAGGTCCGCCAAAGGTAGACCGCTGTATCGCGAGGGCTGAGCCGCAGCGCATCCTCGATGTGGGGTGCAGTCTTCTCTCCATGGCCGCAGAAGTTATGGGCCAATCCAATATACGCGTGGGCGGCTGCGAGGTTACGGTCAATCGCGAGAGCTCGTTCAAGCTCGGGAATGCCTCGTGACGCGCAATTCGTGTAAATCCAGACAACACCCAAGCACAGGTGCGCCAGTGCGTTTTCTGGCGCAAGCGAGAGCGCCCTGATCGCGAGCTTCTCAGCTGCCGCCATGTGGGTCACCCGATCATCGCTCATGTGATGGCCAGCGACCGCGCTATGCGTGAGCGCAGCGCCGACAATTGCATCGACGTTGTCTGAGTTGAGCGCCAGGGCGCGCTCGAAAAGCAACCGAGTTTCCGACAGGTTCGCTGGGCTAAGTCCTCTATTGTACCTGCTCATTCCCTGAAAAAAGAGATCCATCGAATCTGGACTCGGCGTGCGCTCGGCCCGGCGCGCCTCAGCAACTATGAGCTGGGTGTTAAGCGCGTTTGCGAGGCGAGCGACGATCTCGTCCTGCATATCGAAAAGGTCTGCGACGGTCTTGTCGAACCGCTCCGCCCACAGATGATTGCCGCTCTCTGCGTCGATCAGTTGGACGTTCACACGGATGCGATCCGCTGAGCGTTGGACGCTGCCTTCGAGCACATAGCGTACGTTGAGCTCGCGACCGATCCATTTGAGGTCGATCGCCTTTCCCTTATAACTAAAAGCGGTGTTCCGGCCGATCACTCGCATTCCGCTCATCTGCGAGAGGTCCGTTGTCAGGCTCTCGGTGACGCCGTCGACGAAGTAATCCTGCCCGGGGTCATTCCCAAGATTGGCAAACGGGAGAACCACAATCGAAAGGCGTGGCGCTCCCGGCTTCTCGGCCGGCGGCGGCGCGGGCGCGGAGGCAGGCTGGCCGGCGTCAATTGAATAGGCCCGGATCGGCTCTGCAATGTTCTTGAGCCGCATTGCACCGAGATCGTCGACCTTGAGATCGAGCCGCGACTTGACTTGGCGGTAGGCGTCCTCCGAGAGACAGATTGTCCCGGGCCCTGCAATCGCTTCGAGGCGCGCGGCGATGTTGACCCCGTCGCCCATGAGATCGCCATCGCTTTCTTCCACGACGTCGCCAATATGGATCCCGACACGAAGCACGATGCGTTTTTCGAGTGCGAGACCCGCATTGCGCTCGATGAGGCCGCTCTGGATCTCGATTGCGCAGCGGACCGCGTCGACGACACTCCGAAACTCGACAATCAAGCCATCGCCGGTTGCCTTGACGATCCGGCCACGATGGACTGCGATGGCGGGGTCGGTGAGGTCGCTTCGGAGTCCGCGCAGCCGCGCGAGCGTCCGATCCTCGTCAGCAGCGGCGAGACGGCTGTAACCGACGACGTCTGCGACCAGAATGGCGGCCAGCTTGCGGGTCTCGGTCATTGCGGCCCTCCAGCTGTCATGAGCCTAGCAGGAATGCCAATTTCGGTCTGCCTGTTTCAGACACTCACTATTTCGCGTTCCTTCCGTTCCGAAGATCAAGCGAAAGGTCCCCATTGGAGTCGTTGCCCCTGAGCCTGATTTCGTGGGCGAATCTCGAGCTCAATCCCGCCTTTTTGAGACCGAGGCAGCGTTCGGGTCCCAGGCGTTCGGCCATTGCCTGTGAAATGCCCCTCCTGGGGCGGGACGCGTGAGATAAGCCAATAGCGGGTTTCAGGCGCTCACCGCCCGTTCCCGGCCAATCTTGAAGGCCCCCTCAGGGTCGTTTGCGCCCGTTCTCCAAGCCGTCCGGCAACGCCCGCTCTGTGCGCGAAGGAGACGGCGAGTTTCGACGTGAAGCGGACCTTGTGGGTCGCGACGGCGAACGTCGCAGGTGGGACGGCAAGCGGACCTTAGGCTAACGCAAGCGAATTGCTCGACGTTCTTATCGACGCCACGATCACTTTTTATTCCGTTGGTTTTGTTGCAAGACGCCCCCGGCCCGCGCGGGCCGCACAAGGAGAACGCACGACATGGCCGGACTATCGACTCCGATCGCTCGCTTCGCTCTGCCCGCACTGCTCGGCGCGGCGCTCGCCTGCGGCGCGCCCGATGCCGCCAGCGCGGCCGAGGCGATCAGCCAACAGGAGGCCCACGACATCGGCGTGCAGGCTTACCTCTATCTGTACTCTCTGGTCACGATGGACCTGACGCGGAAGCAGCTCACCAACGTCGTCAAGCCGGAGGGCATTCATGGGCCGATGAATACTTTCGCCAACATCCCGGAATATCCGCCCGCAGACATGAAGGTGGTGGTTCGGCCGAACTTCGACACGCTCTATTCGAGCGCCTGGCTCGACCTGACCAAGGAGCCGGTGATCGTATCCGTGCCCGATACGCATGGGCGTTACTACCTGCTGCCGATGCTCGACATGTGGACCGACGTTTTCGCGTCCCCTGGCTGGCGCACGACCGGAACCCAGGCTGGCGACTATGCAGTGACGCCGCCCGGCTGGAGCGGCGCGCTTCCGGCAGGCGTCGTTCGCATAGACGCGCCCACGCCCTATGTCTGGATCGTCGGCCGCACCAAGACCGACGGACCGGCCGACTATGCCGCTGTGAATAAGATCCAAGCCGAGCTCAAGATCACGCCGCTGTCGAATTGGGGCAAGACCGCGGAGCCGGCAGCCGGAACCGTCGATCCCGGCGTTGACATGAAGACGCCGCCGAAGATCACCGTCGACACCATGCCGGCCGCCAAATTTTTCGCCTATGCCGCCGAAATCCTCAAGTTGCAGCCGCCGCACATCACCGATCAACCGATCCTCGCCCAGATGCAGCGGATCGGGATCGAGCGCGGCAAGAGCTTCGATATCGAGAAGGTCGATCCGGCGATCAAGGCCGGATTGGAAACTGCGCCCGAGGACGCCCAAAAGCTTATGGCGTGGAAAGTGCCCAGCATCGCGAGGATCGCGAACGGCTGGTCGATGAACACTGACACGATGGGCGTTTACGGCAATTACTTCCTAAAGCGTGCGATCATCACGCAGTTCGGACTCGGCGCGAACCTGCCGGAGGATGCAATCTACCCGATCAACCTCGCCGACAACTCAGGCAAGCCGCTGGACGGCGGCAGCGACTATGTCCTGCATTTCGACAAGGGGGCGACGCCGCCAGTGAACGCCTTCTGGTCGGTCACGCTGTATGACGCCCAGGGCTACCAGGTGGCGAACAGCCTGAACCGGTTCGCAGTCAGCAGCTGGATGCCGTTCAAAACCAACCCGGATGGCTCCTTGGACCTCTACTTTCAGAACGCCAGCCCTGGGGCGGACAAGGAGGCGAACTGGCTGCCCGCGCCGAAAGGCGCGTTCAACCTCACCATGCGGCTTTATGCGCCCAAGAGCGAGGCTTTGACCGGCAAGTGGAACCCACCCCCGGTGATGAAGGAAGCCCAGCCGGCGCTATTGCCGGCGCAATAAGCCTTCGGTGCGCACCGGTCGCACGCGGCCGGTGCGCGGGGGTTCAGGGAACCCTGCGGTCGCCGCGCTCCATCACGTCAAGTCACATGCGTCTCGACGATGTGCTGACCCGTTCGCTGCGCCGTCACGGAACGCCCGCTCCGTGCGCACTCCGGACGGTCGGCGTCGACGTTCAACGACCTCACTGCTCGCGACCACGAACGTCGCAAGTGCGAGGGCAAGCGGTCGTAGAACCTGGGTAACCTGGAGGGCCGAGGAACCCGCCCGGTTGAGGCGTTCAAGGCCGAGATTTGCGACGGCAGATAAACCGTCGACTTCGATTGTTCGCCGAGCCTTGGAGGAATGCGCGGACCTGACCGAACATGCCGTCGACGGACCATCGTTATCCTCGCGGTGCACGCCGTTATCCTTGAAATGCGGCTAGTGGACCGGAAGACCGGCTTCCTCCAATGCTGCGGCGTCGGAAGCCAGGCGCGCCTCGTCGCGCATGATCTGCGTCTTAAGCCACCCGTCGACCGTGAAGCCGGGCCTCGCGGCCATCAGGCGTCGCGCCGCATCCGCCGCCTCTTCCGTTCGTCCGCTCCCCCGGCAAACGATCACGAGGTCGGCAAGCCCGAAACCCTGTCCGGGCATGCGCGCATCGAAAGCCCGGAACGTGGCGATCGCGTCCTCCGCCTTGCCCGCGAGCCGGAACGCCAGACCGAGATTGCCGAGATAATATGCCGGATAGTTCGGATTGAGGGTCATGGCCTTTCGGCTCTCGACGATCGCCTCCTCGGGCCGCCCGGCGGAGCTCAAATAGAAGCTTGCCAAGTGGGCAAGGTCGGCTGATCCGGGTGCGAGCGCGAGACCCTTTCGCACCTCCGCTACCGCCTCGTCGAACCGCCTCCCAATCCACATCAGTCCCCCCGAGGTCATGTGTGCGTCGGCGCTGTCGGGATCGAGCGCAAGCGCGCGCTCGACATGGGCGCGGGCCTTCTCCACGGCCTTCGGTCGATCGTCCCGCCAGCCGAAGCGCGCATCAAGACAGTGCATCCAGGCCAGCATCGCATGGAGCGCCGCCGAGGCCGGATCGAGCGCGAGGGCCTTTTCCCAAGCTGCTGTCGCGGCAGCGGTATTGTCTTTGGTGATTCCGCGCCGGTAATGCGAAAGCCCCTCAACCCATCGGCTCCACGCCTCCACATTCGAGGTTGTCGAGTAGCGCAGTCGCGCCTGCTCGCCCTCGGTGAGTTTCACCTGCATTTCGGTCGCGAGCGCGAGGGTGATCTCGTCCTGAATGGCGAAGATATCGTCGAGCGCGCGGTCGTATCGTTCGGCCCACACATGCGCGCCGTCACTGGCGTCGATCAATTGCGCATTGATCCGAATGCGTTTGCCGCTCTTGCGCATACCGCCCTGCAGCACATAGCGCGCGCCCAACAGTCTCCCCACTTCGGGAACGTCCAGCGCACGGTCCTTGAAGGCGAAGCTCGAATGGCGCGCGATCACTCGCAGGCCCGCGACCTTCGACAGCGTCGTCAGAATGTCGTCGACAAGGCCATCGCAGAAATGGTCCTGCTCCGGGTCGCCGCTCATGTTCTTGAAAGGGAGGACGGCGATGACCGGCTTGTCCGGCGTGGGCGGGGCGGCGCTCGCGCGATCGCCCGTCGGGCGCTGACCGAACATGAGCTGTAAGACGCGCACCGGCCGCGCAATGTTCTTGAGGCTTGGCGCGCCCACGTCGATCGTTTCCGCAGCAACCTTGCCCTGAGCGTGCCGCCAGGCGTCCTCGGAAACTGCCACGCCGCCCGGCTCGCACACTCCCTCGATGCGCGCCGCGATATTTATCGCGTCGCCCATCAGGTCGCCGTCGGCTTCCTCCACGGCGTCGCCGACATGAACGCCGATGCGAAACCTCATAAGGCGCTCGGGTGGTAGGCCGGCGTCTCGCTCGGCGATGCCTTTCTGCAAGCTGATCGCACAGCGCACCGCGTCGACTACGCTGCGGAACTCAACAATCAGTCCGTCTCCTACGCGCTTGACGACGCGGCCATTGTGATCGGCGATCGTCGGATCGACGAGTTCGCTGCGCAGGGCACGAAGACGCGCCAGCGTGCCTTCCTCATCGGCGCCGGCGAGGCGAGAAAATCCGACAATGTCGGCGGCGAGGATGGCGACGAGCTTACGGGTCTCGGGCATGCGCCTACTTCCGGTCTCGCGGACGATAGCATCAACCCGGCCCCAAGGAACGCCCGCTCGTAGTGCTCCTTTCGCGTTCCGGGATCAATCAGGAACGCCCGCTCCGGGCCCGATTTCATGCGTTCACCTCACCATCCGCGAGCGCCCGCTATGTGCGCGAAGGACGGTCGGAGTCGACGTGACATGCTCGGAAACGCACTTGGGGGAAGAACAAAAAGTCTTTTTGTTGATAGGCGGACTTTGCTGGTGGGATCGCAAGTGGACGACAAAGAACTTGCGGATTTTTCCCGGGGGCCGGAACGCGGCCGTTTTTGACGGCGTGCGTCGGCGCCGAACTCGGTTAGCCGTGGTGGACGAGGAGCCTCGGCGAGGCAGGGATGGTCCGCAAATGAAATAGGCCGCCAGGGCGAGCCGGCGGCCTCAGGAGGGCACCCGGCGAGGGAGGAACTACGAATCACCGGGCAACTTGAGATGCTCTCATCCCTCAAGCCAAGGGTAAAGCGATCGCTTGCGGATATCCTGCCTCATTTGAGTGGACCTCATCGAGGCAATCCCATGAGACAGGGATTGCGTCTCATTAGGATCGACTATCGCAATTATGAGACGTATTGCTCAAGGGTCTAGAATCAAAAGAGACACCAAGGAGACCATGAGCAGAATTGGCTACGCGAGGGTCAGCACCGCGGACCAGGACCTTCAGGTTCAGCTCGCCGCATTGAAGGCGGCAGGGTGCGAACCGATCCGGAGCGAGACGCGGAGCGGGGGCACGACGAGGGGGCGCACGGAGTTGCAATCCATCCTCGAGTTCATCCGCAAGGGCGACGAGCTTGTGTTGACGCGGATTGACCGGCTGGCGCGGTCCATCGGCGACCTTCAGGACATCGTGCGTGCGCTTAAGGCCAAGGGTGCTACTCTCAAGACGACCGAGCAGCCGATCGATACGTCGACAGCGGCCGGAAAGGCCTTCTCGACATGTTAGGCGTATTCGCCGAGTTCGAGACCAATCTGCGCCGCGAACGCCAGATGGAGGGGATCGCCGCCGCGAAGGCCAAGGGCGCCTACAAGGCCAGGCCCGCGTCGATAGACGCTAAAGGGATTGCAGGACTGCGAGCGGCAGGTCTTGGTCCATCCGCCATCGCGAAGCAGCTCAACATCGGCCGCGCTTCAGTCTACCGCGCCCTTGGACCGTCTGGCGCACCTGGCCCTGTCGGTTAACCACTGCTCAAGGCTGTTACGCAGCGACAGCAATCTTGTGTAAACATTGCCGCTAGGCGTGGCGGCCGTCCCAGAATGCCCGCGCTCAGGGCGCGTCGTCGGCAACAGTCCCCGTGTAAGCCCGGGGGCGCGTCCGCCCTCAATGATCCAGCGCACGAAAACGCAACGGCGGAAGATCGTCCCAGCCCTATCAAACCTGATCTCGCGTCACTCTTCGTGCTCCTCCATCCACGCAACGGTAGCCATCAAAGCAATTTGCAATGCCTCCAGTTGCTGAAGCGGCATGTCATCCGGGATGTGGAGAATTTTTGTCGTTCGAGCCGCAAGTTGAACCGAGCCCCCGTTCGGTCCGCTGAGTTCAGTCGAAGCGAGTCGCGCATGGCAATAGGGGGCGGCGGCCTTCGCAGCATCGCGGCGAGTCGCCGGGTCCTGAGTTTCGTCGCGCATGACCGACAGGAGATACTCGAGCGGCATGAGGCCGCCCTCCTGCGCTTTGGCGCGCGCCTCCCTGTCCAGCTTCGAAACGCTTCCGATCTTTCGTCCCGCGCCTTCGCGTTTTCCACCATGCGACATCAACCTTCTCCAGGATCAAATCGCCTCTTGCGCTTCGCCGGCGTAGGCGACATCGGCTTCGTGCTGGCCTTCTCGTCTCGGGTCGCTTTCTCAGCGAGACGCTTGAGATGGACGGTGAGAGGTGCGTGGGATTTGACCGCGCGGCCGCGAGCGTAGTGAGCCTGCGGATGCTGGCTCGCAGGACCGTGAAGATTCCGGGCACGCCCGGTGAAGGGAGATGCTTTGCGTGGGGACCCGTAGAGCGTTAGCTTCGCTCTTAAGGAGGATCCTCCTGGCGCCCGGAAGAATGGGCGCCGGGCGCGCGACCAGACCCGACGAAGCAGGCTTCCCGCGCAGCATTTCCTGAAATTCCTGATCCGATATTGGCATTTTTGGTCCTCTGGATGACACCAATTCACATGAATATTTGATTATTTATCGTCCGTGAGGGGGGCGTTCACGCGGCGGTCCTTCCGCTCAATTCCAGGAACGCGCTCGGCACGCGGCAGCCCTGCTCGCCAGGTTTTGGCGTCGGGTAGGGCCACGAGCCCTTTTCCGCGAACAACTTCAGGATCCCTGGCAGGTTGCGGACCGGCACTTCGCGGAACTCGCCGCCCAGATTAATCGACGGCTCGACCGCCGCGGTAGCAATCGGTTTGCTCGGCAATCCTTCGGAGGCCTTGCGAGCCCAATTCCGCCAAGTAGCATCCCAATCGAGCTTGAGGGCGTCTTTCCCCGGCTTCGCGGGCCAGTAGTCCCGAAACTTCGCTAGCTCGAGCCCGGCCCTTTGGCCGCCGAGCGATCGGCAAGCATCCTGCCAATCGGTATCAGTGGGGCCCCAATCGGGAGGAAGGCGCTTGCCCTTCGGCAAGCCCTTTTTGGGGCCTTCCGATGGAAGGCGGTCTAAATAAATGTCCCTGTCCCTGTCCCTGTCCCTGTCCTTCCCGTTTCCATCCGCGATGAAACCCGTTTCATCGAGCGTTTCGTCGGGTGACGAAACAGGGACGTTGTGAGTTTCGCGTTTCGTCTCGCGCCAGTCCTTGAGGCGTTTCGCGTCGGCAGCACGCTTCTCCTGAAACTGGATCTTCTTGGTGTGCGCCTTGGCCGCTTCGATCGACAGGAAACGGTGATAGAGACGGCCGTCGCTGCATTTGATGAAGCCGCGCATAATCGCTTCCTTCATCTGCCTGAATTTCGGGAGCGAGAGGCGGGCAAAGGCGGCGTTGACGCGATCGTCGTCGGGAAGGCTAGCGGCGGGCTTCTGTTTCCACGCCCGACACCAGAGCAGGAGCGCGGCGCCAATCACTTCATTGCCGTTTAGCGCCAACAGCTCGGAAGCCATGAGCCTTTCCGTGTTGAGCATGAAGCCATCGAGATCGGAGCAGTCAACGTCCGGCCCGACGAGCGGGGCAGGCATTTCGTTAGCCATGGAAGCCTCCCCGCGCCTGCGATGCGAAGGTCGACGCTCCCGCATCAATCCAAATATTCGTCGTTCCTATAGGCCCACTCCGCGATTTCGCGACAATCATCTCGCCCTTGAACTCGGCGTCGAGATAAGCCTGCAACGTCTCAGGCTCGCCTCGAACGAACTCTGGCGTCTGCCTGAGATAAACCGACTCGCGATAAATGAACGCGACCACATCGGCGTCGGCTTCGATGTCGCTGCTGTCGCGAAGGTCGGCCATACCAGGACGCTTGTCCCTGCGGTCCTTCGCCTCCACGCCGCGGCTCGCCTGCACCAGAAGGACTATGCAGACGCCCTCCGCCTTTGCCAGTTGCTTCAGGCTACCGGTGATCTCGCCGATTTCGTAGACGCGGAGGCCGCGGTAGCGGTCTGTCGCCTTCACGAACTTCAGGTAGTCGATGACGACAACGGCGAGTTGGATGCCACGTCTCTGCATCCGCCTCTTCTCTGCCCGCACTCGAGAAGCGATCTCGGCGACCGAGAGGCCCGGCGCGACGTCGATAGCCAGGGGCAAGCGCTCAAGATGAACGCGAGCTTGCTCGAGCCAATCAAAATCGGCTTCGCCGAGCGTGCCTTGCATGATCTGTCCGAAGGTAATCGGGCTCCGTGGCCGATAGGCGATGTCGGCGAGAATGCGGGCGACGACCTGCTCTTCAGGCAGCTCGAGGCTGAACAACAGCGCCCCAACGCCGGGATTTCCGTCTGCGGCAAGTCTGGCACCATGCTCCGCGACCTTTCGCGCGAATCCGGTCCCGAGAATGGTTTTGCCCTGTGCCGGTCTGCCGCCGAGGACCCACAGCTCCCCTTGCGAGAAGCCGCCCGTCCGAAGATCGAGGTCCGCGATGCCAGTGGGCACGCCAGCGTTGCTCAGCTTGCCCGACTTGATCGCCTTGGCGCGATCGAGAAGAGCGGCGGCCGCAGCGCCGGTGTCGATCCGGCTTTGCGAGGCTCCGTTGGTCTCCGTGATGGTTTGCAGCGCCGCGATGGCCTCAGACGCGATGGCCGCCGGTCCGAGATCGACCGGAGCATCGGAAGCCTGCTCGATGGTCGCCCGCGCCGCGGCGATTATCTCCCTACGCGACGCCAAGTCGTGGACAGCACGCCCGTAGTCGCGCCCGCTGAGCGGAGGGGGAGCGTCGGCGACCAGCCGCGCGAGATACTGACCAACGGTCATGCCGGCGACGTCATGTTCGCCGAGGTAGGTCTTCAGCGTGACCGGCGAGGCGACGCGTCCTTGCGCAATCATGGTCGCCGAGACCGAAAAGATGCGGCGATGAAACTCCTCCACGAAATTCTCCGGCTTTAGAAAGCCAGAGACGCCGTTGAAGACGCAGTTGTCGATAAGCAGGGCTCCAAGGAAGCCCTGCTCAAGCTCGACGTTGTGCGGACCGGGCCGGGAGACCTCCCGAGCCCGAAACCCCGCAAGTTTCACTGGATCACTCATCCGGCGCCTCCATTCCCAAGAGGGCGCGGATCGCGGCGGACCCTAGAGATTCCCAGCTGTCAGCCGGTAGCAGCGGCTGTCGCGGTGAAACTCGGGCCTTAGAGAATTGGCGGTGAGTGGTAGCGACGAAATCGCGGGTTTTGCCGAATCCCGCAACATTCTGAGGGCCGCGCGCTTCAATCGCGTCCTCATTCGCATTTGTGAGGCGCATGATTTACGCGGCCACTCGTGCCTGCGAAGTGTTTGTCACAGGCGAAGAAAGCCGACTGAGCGCCCATTCGATCAGCTTCTCTGGTCGATAAAGGACCCGCCTTCCGAAATATTCGTATTCTGGACCACCGCCTCTGCAACGCAGCGTCTCCAATGTGGATGGCGCAGTGGGGGTTCCAACATATTCAGTTAGAAACTCGGAGGCCGCGAGGGTCGGAAGCAGGTTGCGCTTAGGCTGCGACTTGGAATCACTCTCGGTCAGGCAACTGTTGATCTCTGAATTTATCATCTGCCGTCCTATCCTCCGCAGACTTGCGGGTTTGCGATAACGGCATATGAACCACAGCGCATGACGCGACGCACGGAGACTGGCGCACAAAAATTAAGTCGAATAAAGCGAAGTTAAATCAATTACTTGATGGCGCGACCGCTTCCCGAGATTTCCGTATCATATCGCAAATGTATTCATGTCCCGCCTTCGGATGCGCCATCCGAGCGATCGCTAACAGCGCCCCGAGAGCCGGTGGCTCCATTTTTGCAACATCGTGTTCATTGTCGGGAGTACCGCCTCGAATTGGCCCGTTCGCAAGCGCATCAAGATGCGGTAGCGCTATTCGTACGATGGTATCAATTGATGGTGTCCTTGCCCGTTTCTCCCTCAAAGGTGCAACTGGCCTGAGCCATTCGCGGCGGACGGCTCTCGCGAGCTGGATCGCCGGATCCTTTGGGGTGCTCCGCGATGCCCGTCGCCTTCCAGTCACCATGTCAGCCGCACGCTTTTCGATCGACGTAAGGGCACTATAGTTGACGTTCGTTGATGCTTTTGCGATCGCCTTCGCTTCCGAGTGCCGAGCCCGAACACCCATTCGAAGGGACGCCTTGCGGACTAGCATCGCCGCCCAGTCGGAGGAAATCGGCCCCGCTCTCCAATTCCTCATCTCCCTTTGGAACTTCATGCGCGGCGAAATTAGCTTCGATTGTTCGAAGCCCAGGTCGAGAAAGATCCACGCCTTAGTCATCCTGGCGTCCAGGACGCCTTTCCCGGCCTTTCTCGCTATTGCATCAAGGCGGTTTTCAAGCGCCTTTAGCAGAATTTTGAATTGGTGCAGTTGCGCGGTCGTTCCGAGGAGCGGATACGTCATAGCAGTGTCTATCCCAACGCTCTTCGGTCGCTCCTCAAGCGAATGACCTCTTAAAGGGAATGATTGCGCCGTTGGGATGAGTATCGCCCATGAGCGCGGCGATGCGCTCCGCCACGGCGTCCGCAGCTTGCAGAAGAACCGCGTCGGCATGGTGCGCGTACTTGCTCGTCACGCTCGCCTTGCGATGGCCGATGAGCGCGGCGATCGTCAGCTCAGAAAGTCCAAGGTCGACCGCGATCGAAGCGAAGGAATGACGCAAAACGTGAGGGGTCACGTCGGCTGGCAGTCCGGCCTTCACCGCGATGCGGAGCCACATCTTGTGATAGCCGCTCATGCGCTTGTCGCTCGCGTTCGATGACGGAAAGGCGAGCGCGCCCATCCGCGGGAGCGACCGCAGCACATCGCATGCCGGATGAGAGAGTGGGCGAAGGCTCGCCCCCGTCTTCGTGTCCGCGAGACGCGCTGTTCGCGTCGCGAGATCGATCTCCGACCAACGGAGCGAAAGCGCTTCTCCTCGACGCCAGCCAGTAAGCGCGAGGAACTTCGTCGCCGCCACCGCGACCGGCCACGTCGTATCCGACATACTGCGCAGCGCCTCGCCAAGCGCGGCGTATTCGGCCTCCGAGGCGCGGCGCTGCCGTTCGGTATACGCATGACGCTCAACACCGCTAACTGGGTTGTCCGCCCTCAGCCCCTTCCGCACGGCGTAGTTGAAAATCGCTCCGAGCAAGCCCATCGTCCGCGTCGCCGTGCCACGTCCACCCGAGACGCGCGCGAGCCCGTGCTTGCCGGTCTTCACCCTCGCTGCCGTCTCCCCCTCGCTGATGGCGTCGCGCAACCGCTCAATATCCGCGCGGCCGATGCTTGCCACCTTGCGGGACCCGAGGATCGGCTTGATATGTCGCTCGATCCTGCCGAGATCGCCCGCGAGCGTGCTCGGCTTCTTTGAGGCCCCTCTCCGCGTGATGAGCCGGCCGGCTCGAGCGTTCTCAAGGTATTCGTCGCACAGCTCGGCGAGCGTCGCGGCCTTCCTGCGCTCCTGCTTCTCTCCAGCCGGGTCCAGGCCCTTCGTCACTTCGCCGAGAATGCGACGCGCCTCGGCTCGGGCGAGATCCGGCGTCCAGGGCGAGCCGTGCCGCCCGATCGTATGCCAACGCTGCCGACCGTCGAGCGTCCGGTACTTGACGACGTAGGCGACCGCGCCGCCCGTCTGACGGCGGGCGCCGAAGCCGGCGACCGCACCACGCCCGACGTCCCAGGCTGTCTTGCCGGAAGAAATCGCTTCGACGGTCTTGACGGTCAACATTGCTGCACGTCGGTAGCCAATCGGACAAGCTACCAAATAGCTACCAGCCGAGCGCAAAGACTGGCAACCAAAATCAGAGCTGCGCACATTTTATCCAAAGAAAAACAGCGTGCTGTGAGAGACGCGCGAGCTCCCACATAGGCGTCCGAAGCTAAGGCACTCCCTTGGTAAGGGAGAGGTCGAGAGTTCAATCCTCTCTTGCAGCACCAGCAAACTCAAATAACGTGCGGACGGCGGGGCCACCGCAGATGAGCCTTGCTTATCAAGAGCGACGCACAGGGAACTGTCCGCGCCCTCGCGAACGTCACGGGATCGCGAGAGCGCAGCGCCGTTGCGTTTGAGCGGCGGGATTCAATTACAGACTTGATATCCGTAATTGTTGATCCAGCAATGGGGGGCGACGGCTGCGCCCACCGCCGCTGCGCCAAGCGCCGCCGCGCCAACCGCCGCCGCAGCGCCATATCCGTAGTAGGGATGGTAGCCGTAGCCATAGTACGGATGGTAACCACCGTAGCCATAGCCGTAGCCCCGATGATAGTAGCCGCCGCCGTAGGGGTGGCCGGCCCAGGTTCCGCCTCGATGGTAGACGCCGCCACGTGGCCCGACAGCCGTCACGCCGCGGTGGACGACGTACGCCTGGGCCGGCAACGCTGCGAAACTCGACAGCGCTGTGATCGCGCAGATGCTTTTGACAAGGACAGATCGAACCATGGCTTTCCTCCTGATGACCCGCGCGCAACGCGCTGGCGTCTGGTCACGAAAACAAGTCCGCTCGGAAGACATGACTCAACTCTCGTGAACATGGAATGAACCTCTGGATCTGCGCCCGACCGCCGATCAACAAAAAAAGAAGGGTCATACCGGGGCGCATGCGGCCCTCGCCCGGAAAAGCCGCCGCAAGCCTCTTGACCATTGAATCCGCGCCCGGCCCCACGCCGCCCGCCCGCTGCGCAAACCCCCTACTTCGCCATGACCGATGTCTCGATCGGGCCGGCGCCGCCGGTGAGGGTCAGCCGCAGGGACGCCGGGAGCGCCGCGTCCTTCGGCTTGTCGTGCAGGGCGATCCTGAAGCAATCGTGGCCGGCTTCGCCCGGCGCCGGAGAAGCGGTCATCCACCAGCCGGCCGGCGCCTCGACGAAGAGGTCGCGCGGCGGGCCGGCCTCGTGGGGCGCACACGCGAGCCAGCCGTCGCCGTCGGGGCCGAACGACAGCGCCCCGGCCGCCGCGGCCTTCGGCGCGGCGTTAAGCGCCGCCTCGATCTGCGGCGCGAATGGCGAGGCCGCCCCCGGCAAGGTCAGCTTGAGGTCGGCCCTCGCCGGCAGACACAGCTTCTCGCAGACCGCGTAATCGGCATGGAGCGCGAGCGTCACGGGCTTCGCCGGATCGCGCGGCTCGACTTTGAGGGGCAGGACGACGCTGGCGTCATAGCCGAAGGCTTCGTCTCCGTCCGACTCGCGGATCCGCTTCGGCGCCGGGAAGACCGGCTCGACGCTCGCGACATTGTCGGACCCGGAGAAGTCGAAGGTCGGCGGAACGCCGGCGTCGCCGGGATCCCGCCAGTAGGTGATGGCGCCGGGGGAAAGCCTGATCTCGAAACCGGCGAGGCCTGGGCCCGCCGCCATGAGCCGCGCGGCGGATTTCGCAGCCGGCGCCCAGTCGGTCGAATAAGCGTCCGCGGCCGCCGCCGGAAGCGTCAACATGACAAGCCCGAGACCCGCGAGGGCGCCTCGACCGCCACGCCGAATTCGACTAGCATCCGCTCTCGTCAAGGGCCGGGCGAACCTTTTCCGGATGAGCCAATGAAGCGGACGGAGCCTCCGCCGTCGAGCAGCCTGGAGGGGCAGTTCCTGATCGCCATGCCGTCGCTCCGCGACGGCCCCTTCGCCCGTTCGGTCGTCTATCTCTGCGCCCACCGCGAAGACGGCGCGATGGGCCTGATCATCAACCATCGGGTCGACGAAATCGACTTCGCCGAGCTTCTCGGCCAGCTCGGCGTCGTCAAGGACGAGACCGCGATCCGCCTGCCGCCGCAAGCGGAAGCGGTGCGGGTGATGCGCGGCGGGCCGGTCGAAACCGGCCGGGGCTTCGTTCTTCATTCCCCCGACTATGGCGCGACCGATTCGACCGTCAAGATCGCCGACGAGATCTGCCTCACCGCGACCGTCGACATCCTGCGCGCCATCGCCAGGGGCTCGGGCCCGTCGCACGCGGTGCTGGCCCTCGGCTACTCGGGGTGGAGTTCGGGCCAGCTCGAGAGCGAGATCCTCGCCAACGGCTGGCTGACCTGCCCGGCCGACCCGACGCTGATCTTCGACGCCGACGATGCGAGCAAGTACGATCGCGCCCTCGCCATGCTCGGCGTTCATATCGGCATGCTCTCGTCCGACGCCGGCCACGCCTGAGCCTGTTCGCGCACGCCCTCCGCGGCCGCGACCTCGAACATCTGCGCGCGGCCCGCGAGTTCGGCGAAAGCGGCAGGATCGGCGCCGGTGAGGAACGCCTGGCCGCCGAGACGCGCGAGCGCCTCGAACAGCGCCGCCCGGCGCCTCGGATCGAAATGCGCGGCGATCTCGTCGAGGAGCGCGATCGGGACGATGCCCGACATCTCCGCGACAAGGCGGGCGTGCGCCAGGGCGAGCCCGACGAGCAGCGCCTTCTGTTCCCCCGTCGACGATCCGGCCGCCGGCGCGTCCTTCGGCCCATGCCGCACCGCGAGGTCCGAAAGGTGAGGGCCGATCAGCGTCCGGCCGGCGGCTGCGTCGCGCGGCCGGCCCTCGCGCAAGAGCGCCCGGTAGCCGTCCTCGGCCGCAAGCGCGGGGCCGTTCGCCGCCAGCGCCTCGACCTCGCCTTCGAGAGCGAGCCGCGCCCAGGGGAAGGGCGAAGCGTCGTCGCGCTCGGCCTCGATCAGCGCCTCGAGCCTTCGCACGCATTCGAGCCGCGCCGCGGCGATGGCGACGCCGAGTTCCGCCGCCTCGCGCTCGACCGCGTCGAGCCAGGCGGCGTTGCGGCGCTCCTCCTCGAGCAGCCGGTTGCGCCCGCGCAGCGCCCGCTCGAAGGCGCCGACGCGGGCGCCGTGCTCCGGGTGGATCGCCAGCACGAACCGGTCGAGGAAGCGGCGGCGCTCGCCCGGCGGCCCGGCGAACAGACTATCCATCGCCGGCGTCAGCCAGACGATGCGGACATGGTCGCTGAAGGCGCGCGTCGAGGCGACCGGCGCCCGGTCGATGCGGCTCCGGCGCTCGGCGGCGCCGCTGTCGTCGGGCGCGCTCCAGGCCGAGCCGAACTGACGCCGCTCGCCGTCCTCCTCGACCTCGACCGAGAGCGCAAAGCCGCCCGCGCCGCCGCGCCGCGCGCAATCCGCAAGCTCGGCCCGTCGAAGGCCGCGGCCCGGCGCGACGAGGGACAGCGCTTCGAGGAGATTGGTCTTGCCCGCTCCGTTCTCGCCGCATAGGACGACGAGGCGTCCCTCGATCGCGAGATCGAGCGACGCGTAGGAGCGGAAGTCTCGCAGCATGAGACGCCGCACGACCGGGCGCCGACGCTGAGGAGCCATGCCTTCGGGGCTCGTCATGCGGCGCCATGTGCCACGTCTCGAGCGGCCGGGAAAGCGAAATGGCGGAGCCGACCAAGCCTCTCGACGTTCTCATGCCGGGCGAAGGCATGGGGATGGTCGCCGATCTCGTCGCGGCGCGGTTTCCCCTGCATCGGCTGTGGCTCGAACCCGAGGGCTTTCTCGCCGGGCGCGGCGGCTCGATCCGCGCCGTCGCCTCGGCCGGCGGCCACGCGCCGATCGACGGACAATTCATGGCCCGGCTGCCGAAGCTCGAGATCGTCGCGAGTTTCGGCGTCGGCTACGACCACATCGACGCCGATTGGGCGGGGCGCCACGGAATCGTCGTCACCCATACGCCGGGCGTGCTCGACGACGAGGTCGCGGACGTGGCGATCGGCCTCCTGATCATGGCGGTGAGGAAGCTGCCGCAGGCCGAGCGCTATCTGCGCGCCGGCGAGTGGCCGAAGGGCGCCTATCCGCTGACCGCGTCGCTCGGCGGCCGAACCATGGGAATTGTCGGCCTCGGCCGCATCGGCAAGGCGGTCGCCAGACGCGCCGAAGCGCTCGGCCTTCGCATCGTCTATCACGGCCGCCACGCGCAGACCGGCGTCGCGCACCGCTTCTATCCGTCGCTCGTCGAAATGGCGGCCGCCTGCGACGTCCTGATGGTGACCGCGCCGGGGGGACCGGAGACGCGGCGCATCGTCGACGCCTCCGTGCTTCGCGCGTTGGGTAAGGACGGCGTCCTCGTCAACATCGCCCGCGGCTCGCTGGTCGACGAGCAGGCGCTGATCGAGGCGCTGAAGGCCGGGACGATTCTCGCCGCGGGTCTCGACGTGTTCGACGACGAACCGAACGTTCCGGCGGACCTTCTGGCGCTCGACAACGCAGTGCTCCTGCCCCATGTCGGCTCGGCTTCGACGCGGACGCGCCAGGCCATGGCGCAATGCGTGCTCGACAATCTCCTCGCCTGGGCGGGCGGCCGGCCGCCTTTGACGCCCGTCCCCGAGACGCCATGGCTGGGCGCATGGGGCGCGGGGCGATGACCGTCAGCAAACGTCCTTGAGCCTCGCGCGTCTCACCTGGCGCAGGAGCTTGGCGCGGCTTCCCCCGCGAAGCGGCCGGCGATCCACGCGACCGCCGCGGGCGCTGCGTCCCGCGCGATGAAGGCGTGCCCGACGCCTTCGACGCCATACACTTGCACCGCCTCGCCGCTTTGGCAGAGCGTCCGCGCGTAGGCTGCGGTGACTTCGGGGCGCACGAGCGCGTCGGCCGAGCCCTGCGCCAGAAACACCGGGACGTCAGCCGGCGGCGCGCCCGGCGTGTTCTCGGCGAGGAGCGCCCGCCACGGCTCGGCGTCGGCGAAATCATCGACCTTGAGGAAGCTTTGCCGCAGCGCATCGGTCGGCGCGCGGCGGCTCAGGACGTCGAACCAGCGCTCGATGCACAGCCCCGCCAGCCGGTCGATGACTGGGACAGCCTCCTCCGTCACGACCGGCGCAAGCGGGGCGCTGTAGACGCGCGACCATGACCAGAGCGTCATCGCCGTCAGGTTGCGTCCGCCGTCCGTTTCGAGGTCGTCCTTCAGGAGCGGCGCAAGCTCCGTCGCCGGCGCCGCCGCGGCGACCCCGACGAGGCTCCATTCGGGAGCGTACGGCCTGGCGAGAATGCCCGCGAAGAGGGCGGCCTGCCCTCCTTGCGAATGGCCCCAGACGGCGAAGCGGCGCCCCGCGTTGGCGTCCGGCAATTCGGCCGCGGCCCTGACCGAATCGAGCACCGCACGCCCTTCGCTGGTCCCGACGAGATAGGGATGCGGTCCCGCGGTCCCAAGGCCCGGATAGTCGGTGGCCGCGACGATAAAGCCGCGCCGAAGCATGTCGCTCAAGCCCTGCACGGAGGCGAAGAAAACGCGGGCGAGCGACGGCGCGCACCGCTGCTCGACGCCCGTGGTCGGGTGGGCCCAGGCGACGACCAGACGCCCGGCCGGCGGCGGCTGTCCGCCGGGAATCACGACCATTCCGGACACGGCGGTCATCTGTCCGTCGAGGCCGAGCGAGCGGTAGAGGACGCGGTAGCTCGCGGCGCCGCCAGGGCCGCCGTCGACGCGCTCGGAGCGGATCAGCGATCCCGGGGCCCCGTGGAGATCGTCGGGCCCGAAGGCGTAGAAGTCCGTCTCGGTCGCAGTCGCGCCGCACGGGCCCGCAGCCGCGACCGCGAGCAGGAGGGCCGCGACGAGGTCCTTGAAAGCGACGGAAAAGCAGGGAGCGCCAGACGACCGCTCGCGGCCGCTCATCGCGTCGAGCAGGTTTCGGCGTGGCCGTCGCGGGTCAGCGTGGCGTCGCGCCCCTTGATCCAGAATTCGACGTCGCCCCTGGCATAGCGGCCGCCGTCGGCCGACATCGCCTGCGGCAGGACGATCTTGCGGCCATCAGAGAATGTGAGCGCAACATTTCCGGTCTTGAGGCTCGGAGGGGAGAACGTCGCCTTGAGTTCGGTCCCGCCGTTGCACGCGTAGCGCGCCTCGACGGCGGAGGCATGGCTCGTGCACGCAACGATCGCGACCGCGCACGAAATCCCCGCTACGCTTCGGCGTCCAAGCCCCTTGGTCATTGCGCTCATGGCTCCAAACGTTTTCGACGTCGCCACCGTCTCGCAGCGCGCTGTTCACATCAAGAGGCGCCCGCGCGCCGCGATCATCCCGCCGCCGGAGCGAGGCGTGGGCTCGACGCCCGCCCGCGATAGAGTGCGAGGGTCGCGATGAGACCGCAGAGGGCGGCGAAGCTCATCCAGTAGCCGGGCGCGGCCTTGTCGCCGGTCCGCTCGATGAGATACGTCGATATCGCCAGCGACGAACCGCCGAGCGTGGTGGCGAGGCTGTAGGCGAGCGAGAAGCCGGCGGTGCGCACGGTCGCGGGCACGATCTCGGTCAACGCCACGACCATCGCGCCGTTGTAGCAGGCGTAGAGGAACGAGAGCCAGAGTTCGGCCGCCAGCATCCGCGGAAAGCTCGGCGCCGCGACCAGCCACGCCAGCGCAGGATAGGCGGTCAGGAGCGCAAGAGCCGTGAACGTCACGAGGATCGGCTTGCGGCCGATCCGGTCGGAGAGGGCGCCGGCGACCGGCAGCCAGAAGAAGTTCGACGCCGCGATCGCCATGGTGGCGAGCAGCGCATCGGTCTCGCTGAGCTTGAGGACATTGCGCCCGAAGGTCGGCGTGTAGACGGTGATGAGATAGAACGACACCGTCGTCATCAGGACCATGGCGACGCCGCCGATGACGACCGCCCAATTGGCGGCCAGCGTCTCGTAGATCTGAGCGAACGTCGGGTGAACTTTTCGCGCCGCGAATTCCGCCGTCTCCTCGAGCGACCGGCGGATGAGGTAGAGAAAGGGCACGATCGCGCAGCCGATGAAGAACGGAATGCGCCAGCCCCAGGCGTCCGCGGCGGCAGGCGGCATCAGGAGCGCGATCGAGAAGCCGAGCAGCGCCGCCACGACCACGGCGACCTGCTGGCTCGCCGACTGCCAGCTCACATAGAAGCCCTTGCGGCCAGGCGGCGCCATCTCGGCCAGATAGACCGAGACGCCACCGAGTTCGACGCCTGCTGAAAATCCCTGCAGCAGGCGGCCGAGCACGACGAGCACCGGCGCGAGGACGCCGATCGTCGCGTAGGACGGAACGAAGGCGATCAGGATCGTGCCGCAGGCCATGATCGAGAGCGTGATGATGAGGCCCTTGCGCCGCCCGACCCGGTCGATGTACGGCCCGAGCACGAGCGCGCCGATCGGCCGCATCGCAAAGCCCGCCGCGAAGCTCAGGAAGGTCGCCATCAGCGACGCGTACGGATCGTCGCTCGGAAAGAAGGCGTGGCCGATCTGCCTCGCGTAGATGCCGAACAGGAAGAAGTCGTACATCTCGAGGAAATTGCCGCTCGTGACCCGCAGAACGGTCTTGACCCTTTCGAGGCGGCCGCGGTCCATTCCGTCCTCCCGATGCGCCTTCGCGCTTTTCGCGCGAAAGACGCTTTGGCGGCGCTCCCCAGCGACGAACCGAAGCTAGCGCCGTCGTGCGGTCTCGCGCAAATCGGCGCCGCCGCTTTCGATGAACCGGGTCGCCGCCCGCCCCGCAGCGACCCCGGTCGCGAAGCAGGCCTGAAGCAGATAGCCCCCGGTCGGCGCCTCCCAGTCGATCATCTCGCCGGCGACGAAAACGCCGGGACGCCCCACGAGCATGAAGTCCGGATCGATCGCGCTCCAGGCGACGCCGCCGGCCGTCGAGATGGCGCGGGCAAGCGGCGCGGCGGCGACAAGGCGGACCGGACACGCCTTGGCGCGCCGGGCAAGGTCTGCCGCGTCCTGGGGAAGAGGCCCGGCTTCGCGCATCAACGCCTGCGCGACGGGCGGCAAGCCAGCCTTGCGGAGAACGGTCGCCGCGGACTGCCCCGGCTTGCGCAGGAGCCGCCCGGCGAGCGCGGTCTCGTCGACGTCGGGCCGGAAATCGATGTCGAGCGTCGTCTCGCCGCCGGTTTCGATGGCGTCGCGCAGGCGGCCGGACAGGGCATAGACGGCGCCGCCTTCGAGACCCGTCCGGGTGACGAGCGCTTCGCCCCGCACGCGCGCTTCGCCGTGGCCGAGGACGACCGGCTTCAACGGCGTTCCCGCGAAGCGTTCGCGCACCATCTCCGACCACGGAGCGACGAAGCCGCAATTGGCGGCTCTCAGCGGCGAAACCGCGACGCCGGCGGCGCGGAACGCCTCGACCCAGCCGCCGTCCGCGCCGAGCCGTGGCCATGACGCGCCGCCGAGCGCGAACACCGCGGCGGACGGCTCGTGAACCTCCTCCCCGGTCGCGGTGAGAAAGCGCAGCGCGCGCCCTTCGCCGAAGCCGATGAAGCGCGAGCGCGCTCTGAGCGATACGCCGAGATCGGCGAGGCGCCTGAGCCAGGCGCGCAGGAGCGGCGTCGCCTTGAAGCTCGTCGGAAACACGCGCCCGCTCGAACCGATGAAAGTCTCCTCGCCAAGCTCCTCCGCCCAGGCCCTGAGCGCCGCCGGCGCAAAGGCCTCGATCGCCGGGGCGAGCCGCGCGGTCGCTTCGCCATAGCGGGGCAGGAACCTGTCGAGCGGCTCCGAATGGGTGAGGTTCAGACCGCCCCGCCCCGCGAGCAGGAACTTTCGCGCCGGACTCGGGCTTGCGTCGTGGACGACAACCGAAAGCCCTGCCCGCGCGACGGTCTCGGCGGCCATGAGGCCCGCCGGCCCGGCGCCGATCACGATCACGGGACTGTCGCCTGCATGATTCATGTCGTTCGCCTTATCCTCGCCGAACGCCGCCGATCAAATCCGACGCCCGACGTCGGGAACCGGAGCCCTCCATGGCCGACGCGAACGATTTCCGCCGCATCGCCCTGTCGTTCGACGGCGCGACCGAGCACCCACACTTCGATCGGCAGGCGTTCAAGGCGCGCGTGACTTTCGCAACCCTCGCGCCCGACGGGCTGACGGCCAACATCAAGTTCGCGCCCGACGAGCAGGCGCTGAAATGCGCGGTCGCGCCCGATGCGTTCTCGGCCCTCGCCAACGCCTGGGGCCGGCGCGGCTGGACGTCCGCGACGCTCGCCGCCTTGACCGAGGCGGAGCTTCACGCCGCGCTCGCGATCGCCTGGCGGCATGGCGCGGCGAAACCTCGGCGCGGCCGGGGCCCGTGACGTTCGTCATTGGAGCCTCTGCCTCAGGGCCATGCGCCGGCCACCGCCTCGCTCGCCTCCCACAGCGTCTTCGCCGCCAGGTCGTCGCGCGCGGCGGCCGACGGTTCGACCTGCCGTCGCTTGATGAAATAGCCGCCGGTGACCTTCGCGGCTTCCGGAGACGAGGCGAGATAGACGAGCGTGTCGGCGCCCTGCTGGGGCGTGATCGCAAAGGCGCGGGCGAGCGGCATCAGGCGGCTCGTCCAGCCGCCTGACGCCGATCCGAACCGGCTCGCGACGAAGCCGGGATGGAAGCAATTCGCCGTGACGCCTGCGTCCTTCAGCCGGCGCGCCGCCTCGCGGGTGAAGAGGATATTGGCGAGCTTCGAGCGGCCGTAGGCTTGCCAGCCGTTGTAGCTTTTGGCGCACTGAAGGTCTGAAAAGTCGAGCTTCGCCCCCTGATGCGCCATCGACGACGTCGAGACGACGCGGGCGGGGGCGGCGGCGGCAAGCCGCTCGTCGAGCGCCACCGTCATCAGGAAGTACGCCATGTGGTTCAGGGCGAAGGTCATCTCCAACCCCTCCGCCGTCACCCGCCGGTCGGCGAACATGGCCCCGGCGTTGTTGACGAGGACGTCGACGCGCGGCTCGGCGGCGGCGATCAGGAGCCCGACGCGGCGGGTATCGGCGATGCTCGAGAGATCGGCGAGATGCACGCAATGTCCCAGTCGCGGCGCGGCGCGCTCGAGTTTCTTCAGCGTCGCCTCGGCGCGCGTCTCGTCGCGCGCGACGAAAACAATCCTCGCGCCCATTCCCGCGAGCGCGACGACAGCCTCCTCGCCGACGCCCGATGTCGCCCCCGTCGCGACCACGGTCTTGCCATGCATGCCCCGCTCTCCTTTTGCCGGCCGTTGCGAGCAGCACTAAGCTTGCGGCCCAAGGTCGCGACGCGGAGAACCATACCCATGGCGAAAGATCAACTTGGGCTCACGCTTGCCGGGTCCGCCGACTCGGCCCGCGCCCTGGATCGCGCAGTCGCCGATTACTGGGCCTTGACCGGCGATCCGGTCGGCGTCCTGAAGCAGGCCCTTCACAACGACCCCGCCTTCGTGCTCGGCGCGGCCGCGATCGCGGGGTTCTTCCTCGTCGGCGGCTTCCGCGGCGACCATCCGGAAGTCATGGGCGCGATCGCCGCCGCCGAGCGCGCGCTCCCGCACGCGTCGGATCGGGAGCGGCTGCATCTCGAGGCGGTCAAGGCCTGGGCGGATGGGCGCTCGATCGACGCGACGCTCGCGTGGGAGGCGATCCTCGTCGACTGGCCGCTCGACGCGCTTGCGCTACGCTTCGTCGCGGACGCCTATTTCTTTCTCGGGCAGTCGGCGGCGATCCGCGATTCGGTCGCCCGCGTCCTGCCGGCGTGGGACCGCGCCCACCCGCTCGCGGGCTTCGTTCTCGGGGCCTACGCTTTCGGCCTCGAGGAGACGGGCGCGCTCGGCCGCGCGGAAGAGACCGCCCGCGAGGCGCTCGCTCTCAATCCGACGGACTCGTGGGCGACCCATGCGCTCGCGCATGTCCTCGAAACGCGGGGAAGCGTCGAGGAGGGGATCGCCTTCCTCACCGCGACTCGCACGGACTGGAGCGCGGCGCGCTTCATGGCGGGTCACAACGGATGGCATCTCGCGCTCTTTCTGATCGAGCAGGGCCGGCTGGCGGAGGTGCTCGCGGGTTACGACCGCTTCACCGCGCCGAGGCTCGCCGACGACATGACGCTCGACCGCTGCGACGCGGCGGCGCTCCTCTGGCGGCTCGAACTCGAAGGCGCCGATGTCGGCGACCGATGGGGTCCGGTGGCGCGCGCCTGGGGCCCGCACGCGAACGACCACACGCTCGCCTTCAACGACCTGCATACCGCCCTCGCCGCCGCGCGCTCGCCCGATCCCGACGACGCGCCGCGGTTCATCCGCTCGCTCGAGTTCTTACGAGCGCGAGGCGCGCGGCCACAACCGCACGGTGACCGCCGAAGTCGGCCGCCGCCTCGCCGAGGGCATGATTCACTACGGCGCAGGACGCGACGCTCAGGCGATCGAGGCGATCCTGCCGGTGCGCTACGAGGCCCACCGGATCGGCGGCAGCCACGCCCAGCGCGACATCGTGAACCTGACGCTGATCGCGGCGGCGGAGCGGTCGGGGCAATGGAGGCTCGCCCGCGCCCTGATCGGCGAGCGCGCAGCCGTCCGCCCGACCGCGAAGGTTCGCGCACGCTATGAGCGGGCGCGCGAGCGGGCGGCGTAAGGCGTCAGACCCGCACAGGGACGGGACGGCGCGTCATGAGGGCCGCTGCTCGCTCAGGCCGCGCTTCCTGAACAGGGCGGAAGGCTGTGGATCACGGCCGCGGAAGGCGCGGTAGGCCTCCTCGTAATCGCGGCTGCCGCCGGCCGAAAGGACGAAATCGCGCAGGCGCCGGGCCGTCTCGGGGTCGAAAATGTCGTGCGCCTCCTCGAAGGCCTCGAAGCCGTCGGCGTCGAGCGCTTCGGACCAGAGATAGCTGTAATAGGCGGCCGAATAGCCGCCCGAGAAAATGTGCTGGAAGTGCGGCGTGCGGTGGCGCGGCGCGATGGCGCTTGGCATTCCGATCCGGTCGAGCTCCGCCCGCTCGAATGCGACGACGTCGACGTCGCCCGGCGCCGGGTCGAGATGGAGCCGCAAGTCGACGAGCGCCGAGGCCGCGTATTCGACGGTCGCAAAGCCCTGGTTGAATCGGCGCGCCGCCATGACCTTGGCGATGAGCGCCTCGGGCATGGCTTCGCCGGTCTCGTAGTGGACTG
The DNA here is from genome assembly GCA_963829505.1 of uncultured Alphaproteobacteria bacterium. Taxonomy (GTDB): domain Bacteria; phylum Pseudomonadota; class Alphaproteobacteria; order Rhizobiales; family Beijerinckiaceae; genus Roseiarcus. The sequence goes on along the minus strand of CAWHIL010000001.1, from coordinate 917,653 downwards.
CGTAGCGGCTGAGGAGCTCCGGCTGCTCGAGCCAGTGCTCGTAGAGCTGCGAGGGGAATTCGACGAAGTCGGTCGCGACATGCGTGCCCGAAAGGATGGGATAGGTCACGTCCGACAGTATGCCGTGCAGCGCGTGGCCGAATTCGTGGAAGAGCGTCCGGGCGTCGTCGAAGCCGAGCAGGCTCGCCCCGCCCTCGCCGCCGTGAGCGAAATTCATGACGTTGACGACGATCGGCCGCACGCCGCCGTCGAGCTTGTCCTGGCCGCGGAACTGGCTCATCCAGGCGCCGCTGCGCTTCGAGGGCCGCGAAAAATAGTCGCCGAGGAAAAGCGCGAGCGGCGCGCCGTCGGGCCCTGTCACGCTCCACGCGCGAACGTCGGGATGATAGAGTTTCAGGTCGAAACGCTCGGCGAATTTCAGTCCGAACAACCGGCCGGCGGCGGCGAAGGCGGCCTCGATCATGCGGTCGAGCTGGAGATAGGGCTTGATCAGGCTCTCGTCGATATCGAACTCGGCCTTGCGCCGCTTCTCGGCGAGGTAGCGCCAATCCCAGGGCTCGAGCCTGAAATTGCCTCCTTCTTCCGCCGCGATCGCCTGAAGCGCCTCGGCTTCCGTGCGCGCGGCCGCGGCGCCCGGCGCCCAGACCGATTCGAGAAGATCGAGCGCGGCGCGCGGCGTCTTCGCCATCGCATCGGCGAGGCGGTAGTGGGCGTGGCTTTGGTAGCCGAGGAGCCTCGCACGCTCGGCGCGCAGCTTGACCATCTCCGAGGCGATGGCGCGATTGTCGGTCGGCCCGTCGCTCTCGCCGCGCGCGCCCCATGCGCGGAAGGCGGTCTCGCGCAGATCGCGCCGCGCCGAGAACTGAAGGAACGGCTCGACGCTCGAGCGCGCCAGCGTGATCGCATGCCGCCCCGGAGCGCCGCGCTCAGCGGCGATCCGCGCGGCGCTCGCCGCGACGAAATCGGGCAGCCCGTCGAGATCGCCGTCCTCAAGCCACAGCGTCCAGGCCTTCTCGTCGGCGAGGACGTTCTGGCCGAACGCGGCCGACAGCGAAGCGAGCCGCTCGCCGATCGCCGCCAGTCGCGCCTTGGCGTCCGGCGCAAGCCCGGCGCCCGCCCGGGAGAAGTCGAGGCGATAGCGCTGAAGCGCGCGCTTGTCTTCGCGATCGAGATCGAGTTCGGCTTCGCGGGCCGTCAGCGCCTCGACGCGCCGGAAGAGCGCATCGTTGAGATAGAGGTCGCTGCGATGCCGCGCCATGGCCGGGGCGATCTCGCGCTCGATCGCCTCGAGTTCGTCGTTCGTGTGGGCGCCGGCCAGGTTGAAGAAGACCCGCGCGGTCCGGTCCAACAGGCCCCCGCTGCGCTCGAGCGCCGCAATGGTGTTTTCGAAGGTCGGCGGCTCGGGATTTTCGGCGATTCTCGCGATCTCGCTCCGCGCCTCCTTGAGCCCGGCGTCGAAGGCGGGGCGGAAGCAGCCCGGTTCGATCCGATCGAACGGCGGCGCCTCGAAAGGCCCTGACCAGGCTTCGAGGAGCGGATTGGCATCGAGCGGCGCATGGGCGTCCGCGGGCGGAAGGTTCATGGGGCAGCCTTTCCATGGCGGCGACGATAAGGAAAGGCCGGAGATACGCGCGCAATTCTGTCGTTCGTCGGGCGGCGGCGGACGCCGGCGGGGACGAAGCCGCCGAAGCGCCGCACGGGCGCTTCGGCGGGCGCTTCGGGCCAATCGTCAGGGAAGGACGCGAACGACGCGATGCGACCTGCGGTCGACGATGACGCGCTGGTTGTTGAGCACGACATACGCGTAGTCCGGGTACTGGGGCACCTCGTAGTAGGTGTAATCCTCCGGCAGCGGCGCGCCGACCACGACCGGCTGGTCGTAAACGACCGAGGGTTCCTGCGGCAGATTGGAGCCGACGAGGGCGCCGATGCCAGCCCCGACGACCGTTCCGACCGGGCCGCCGACGACGGTGCCGATCGCTGCGCCGCCGACCGCGCCGCCGACCGCGCCGGGCGTCCGGTCGTCGGCCTGCGCGACAACTGGAATGAACAATGCGGCCGCGGTCGCGGCCAGGATCATCGCTTTCATCGTGAAGTCTCCGCTTGGGTCTGCGGCCGTCCGCAGCGCCCACAAACGTCCGACCTGCGGCAAGGTTCCGACATTTTCGGGATCGACCGCCGCAGACGCGTCCGAGGCCCCGCTCGTCCGATCAGATCGCGCAGCGCGCCGACCGGGCGCTGCGGCGCTTATGGAGCCCGGCATAGCCCATCGCGGCGAAGCCCATCGCCAGCATCGCCCAGGTCGATGCCTCGGGCACGGCCGGGTCGCCGTAGATCTGCGACTGCCCGCCGCCGATCGCGATGAAGCCGTTGGCGAAAGAGCCGTTTGGGTTCACCGGCAGGTCGAGAAACGCCCTGATGTCGCTCTCGATGATCGGGTTGGTTGAATAGACGGTCGTGTTTGACGACGACCTACCGTAGAAATACTCGACCGACCAGATCGCAGCCTGGGCGGCGATGGCGCCCGCGGCGTCACCTTTGAGATAATCCGCGCGCCCAAGCCCGGCGATCAGCCCCATCTCGGACGACTGAGCTTTCGTCAGCCCCTGGCCGATCGAATTGGTCGTGACGGATCCCGGGATCAGGTCGTAGGTCCCGCCCGGAGTGAACTCGTGATAGAGATCGTCGCAATAGACGATGGTGGTCGAGCCGTTGCTCGTCATGGTGACCGGCGTCGTCCACGGGTTTCCGTCGCCGTAAACGGAAATGGTCGTGTCGCCGTCCTGCCCATAACCGTACGTAACGCCCATTGTAACCTCTGCCGCGCTCGCGCCGAGCGAGAGCGCGCAGCAGACCGCAGCGCCCGTCGCGAGCGCCGTAACCGCCCTGATCGACATGCTTTTTCCCCGTCTTGTCGTGTCGGCCGGCCTCGGACCGGAAGGACCGGTCGGGAGCGCAACCCACGGCGTGTGTTTACGTTGATTCACCTGATTGATAGACGGTGAACGCTCGTAAAGTTGACATAGGCCAACGTCTGCCGAGGGTCAAAGAATTTTAATAAAAAGCAGGCATTTAGCTTAACGGGCAGGGCGCGGGCGCGCTTTGCCGCAAGCGTCGGCGCGCGGCTGTGGCAGGGTTGGCTGGGATGCAACCTGACGAACGAAGTCGCGCTTTCGCGGGCCAATCTCACCCCGCGTGGCGGGGCCGGCCGGACGGTGCGCGACGCCCCGCGCTCTCAGGCGCTCATGCGGCCTTCTGGTAGTCCTTCACGTCGGCGAAGGCGATCTGCGGCCAGCGCTCCTGCTCGTAGCGTAGGTTGAAGGCGCTGGTCGCCATGAACACCGGCGCGCCGTCGAGGTCGGCGGCGAGCGAGGACGGATAGGCGGCGAGGAACCGCTCCATCTCGATCCTGTCGCCGGACGAAACCCAGCGGCAGACCTCGAAGCGGCTCGGCTCGAAGGAGACCGGCAGGCCATATTCGGCGGCGAGGCGTTCGACCAGAACGTCGAGCTGCAACGCCCCGACCACCCCGACGATGGCCGCTGCGCCGTCGAACGGCTGGAACACCTGGACCACGCCCTCCTCCGCCATCTGCTGCAAAGCCTCGCGCAGCTTCTTGGCCTTCATCGCGTCGGCGAGCTTGACCCGTCTCAGGATCTCCGGCGCGAAGCTCGGCACGCCGCGAAAGACGACGTCCTCGCCTTCGCTCAGCGTGTCGCCGATACGCAGGATTCCGTGGTTCGGAATCCCCACGACGTCGCCCGCGTAGGCCTCTTCCGCCAGCGATCGGTCCTGGGCGAAGAAGAACTGCGGCGCCGAAAGCGTCACCGGCTTGCCGGTGCGCACGAGCCTGGCGCGCATGCCGCGCTGAAGCTTGCCCGAACAGACGCGCAAGAAAGCGATGCGGTCGCGATGGTTCGGATCCATGTTCGCCTGGATCTTGAACACGAAGCCCGTCATCTTGGGCTCGTCGGCCTTGACCATGCGGCTCGCCGCCGACTGGGCGCGGGGCGGCGGCGCGAACTCGGCGAGGGCGTCGATCAGCTCCTTGACCCCAAAATCCTTCAGCGCGCTGCCCCAGAGGACCGGGGTCATGTGGCCTTCGAGGAAGGCGCGCCGGTCGAACGCCTTCAATCCGTCGACGGCGAGCATCAGCTCCTCGGCGGCGGCGGCGCGCTCGTGCTCGGGCAGAAGCGCGGCAAGCTTCGGGTCGCCGGGCCCGTTGACCCGGATCGGTTCCGCGGCCTTGTCGAACGGGATCAGCATGCTCCTGCGGATGTCGTAGGCGCCGGCGAGCGACCGGCCGCGCCCGACCGTCCAGGTGAGGGGCGCGACGTCGAGCGCCAGCGTCTTCTCGATCTCGTCGAGGAGGTCGAACGGATCGCGCGTCTCGCGATCCATCTTGTTGATGAAGGTGACGATCGGGATGTCGCGCAGCCGGCAGACCTCGAACAGCTTGCGGGTGCGCGCCTCGATGCCCTTGGCGGCGTCGATCACCATGACGGCGGAATCGACCGCGGTCAGCGTCCGATAGGTGTCTTCCGAAAAATCCTCGTGGCCTGGCGTGTCCAGCAGATTGAAAACGCAATCGCCGTATTCGAAGGTCATGACCGAGGTGACGACCGAGATGCCGCGCTCGCGCTCGATGCCCATCCAGTCGGAGCGGGTCTGGCGGCGGTTGGCCTTGGCGCGCACCTCGCCCGCGAGCTGAATCGCGCCGCCGAACAGAAGCATCTTCTCGGTCAGCGTGGTCTTGCCCGCGTCCGGGTGCGAGATGATCGCGAAGGTGCGCCGGCGCGCGACGGGGTTCTGGTCGGACATGGATCAGATTTTCGAGGATCGGACTTGAGCGTACTTAGTGCTGAACGGTCGCCAGGGAAAGGTTGCCGGCTCAGCTCGTGTCAGATAAGTCTCATTCTGACATGTATCCACGCCTATGTCATAACTCTGTCTTGATGCCATTCAGAGGCGAGGGCCTGTGAACTACCGTCTCACCGTCGCATCCAACGGACGCATTGTTTTGCCGGCCGATGTGCGCAAGCGTCTGGACGTCTCCGAGGGCGGCGAACTCGTCATGGAGGAAACGGCCGACGGCCTTGTGCTGCGCACGGTCGCTCAGTCTGTCGGTCACGCCCAATCGATCGCGCGGCGTCATCTCGCCGACCGCCCGGACGTTTCGGTCGACGATTTCCTCTCGAGGCGTCGGAAGGACAGCGGCGCATGAGGCCAAGCGCGCTCCTCGGCCGACCTCGCCGATGACCTCGATGATCCGCTGACCCTAATCCTCCTGCGGCGCCGGTTCGGGTAGCCGCCTGACCGACCGCCGCTCCCACACCCTTGCGCCGCGCAGCACCGCGAGCCAGCCCCAGACGGCGCCGAGATGGCGCAGGATCTGGAACGAGAACGGCTCGAGGACGAGGCAGGCGACGGCGCGTGCAAGACCCGGGCCCGCGCGGCCGCCTGTCCAGCGGCGATAGACGGCGAGAAGCAGCGCCATGTTGGCGACGTCGAGACCGATCTTGGCGGCCATCAGCCCGATGGCCGGCGCGAAGGCGTACACCCTGCCTGTCGCCAGGAAGGCGGCGAGCAGGCCCAGCGCCACGAGGCCGTAGACCGGCTGGAGCGTGTCGATCGCCTTGACCGGCATCATGGCGAGGCCGAGCGCGCCGAACCGCGGCGCGCCGATCATGTCGCGGTTCCACCATTGCGTCTGCAGGAAGCCGCCGAACCAGCGGCGCCGCTGGCGCAGGAAGGAGAGGACATCGGCGGGCGCGTCGGTGCTGGCGACCGCCTGCCCGAGAATTCGCACGCGCCAGGGAAGGTTGCGCTCCGCCGCATGCCGGTGCAGGCGGTGGATGAGTTCGTAGTCCTCGACCCAGCATTCGGGGTCGAAGCCTCCGACCGCCGCAACCGCCTCGCGACGGAAGGCGGCGAAGGCGCCCGAGATCAGGAGCAGGCTGTCGAGCCGCGACCAGGCGTAGCGGCCGAGGAAGTTCCGCACGTATTCGTAAACCTGGAATTCCTGCAGCACGAAGCCGAGCGCGCCGCCCGCCGAGCGGGGCGCAAGGACGCCGCCGCCGACCACGAGATTGTCGTCGGCCGCGAACGCGGCGCGCACGATCGCGATCGCGTCCGGCTCGAGCAGCGTGTCGGCGTCGACCGTCACCACCACGTCGGTCGTCGCATGGGCGAGCGCCGCGTTCAGCGCATGCGCCTTGCCGCGATGGGGCAGCCTCAACCAGCGGAGGGCTGGCGCGACGGGGCTGGCGCGGCTGAGGTCGCCGCGCGGCGGGGCGTTCAGGCCGTAGCGCTCAGAGAGGACGGCGTCGCTGCCGTCGTCCGACCCGTCGTCGGCGATAAGAATAGCGTCAGGCGCGTCGGTCTGTGTGAGAAGCGCGTCGAGGGTCGCCGCGAGCGCCGGCCTCTCGTTGTAGGCGGCGACGATGACGCCGACAGTCGGGCGCAGCGAAGGCGCGGGCGGATCGCGTTCACGACGGAAGAGCGCGCGCGCCTGCCACGCCACGAACGCCAGGAGGGCGAGGTCATAGGCGACGTAGACGACGCCGACCGACCAGGCGACGAGGCCCTGGCCGAAGAAGGCTCGGGCGAAAGCCGCGACGAGGAGCGCGACGACCACCGCGTAGAGCGCGACCCCGGCGAGGGTCGCCGGTCTCGGATTAAGGCGCGGCGACGCGTGCCGGAACGCCGCTGCGAGGCGGGCGGCGCGCGACGGCGCGGAGGCCTCCTCCGCCCGCGCCCTGGACCTTTGAGCTGCGATCATGTCCGTCACAGCCTGGCCCTCGAAGGCGGCCACATCCGGGCGATCTCGCGCTCGCGATCGATCCATTCGTGCTTCAGGGCGCCGGCGATGTGCAGCGCGACGAGCCCGAACAGCAGGAAGGCGCAAGCCTCGTGGGCCGCGCCGAATACGTCGTGCATGTGCTCCTTGGTCGCCGGCTCGAGGCTGGCGATGAACGAGATGCGTGGCCAGGGAACGAGGCCGAAGAGCCGCATCGGATATTTCGCCGCGTCCTTGAAGGCCGAATCGTGCATCCAGCCGGTCAGCGGCATGGCCACGATCAGGAGGTAGAGAACCCCATGCGCGGCGTGCGACAGCGTCCGCTCCCACGGCCGATAGGTCTTGGGCAGCGGCGGCGGCGGATGGCCGAGACGCCACAGGACGCGCAGGAGCACCAGGCCGAGCACCGTGATCCCGATCGACTTGTGCGTGTCGATGACCGGCCGCACCCATTCGTCGGGCCAGTGGTCGACGCTCAGCGCAAGCGCGGCGTTGGCGAAGATCAGCACGGCCACCAGCCAATGCAGCCAGATCGCCGCCGCGGTGTAGCGGCGCGGAATCTCCGTCTCAGCCGTCAAGGACGCCAAACTTGTCTCCCAAGCACGGACGCGCGCCCGGCACGACGCCGCTCTCGCTGTCGAGAGGCGCGCCGATTGGCCGAGGCGAAGCGAAGAAAGGCGCACCAGCCTCCCGACCCCCAGCCGAACAACGCCACGCCATCGCGGTTGAAATGAGGCGCCTGCGGAGGCCTCGTCCCCTGTCGAGCGACGCGACGTGGCGCCGGACGAGCGGCAACATTTTGCCTGCCGTCTCACTCTCGCCCAGGCCGCCACCCCTCGCTCTGGTAGCGGTCCGGAATGCCGAGTTGCGCCTTGACCGCCGCCAACGCGCCGAAGAGCGCCTTTTCGACCTGGAGAGGGTCAGACGGGACGGCCCTTTGCTCGGCCGCGCGCTGGAACGCCGCCTGCACCACCGCCTGACATTCGCCGCTTCCGATGAAACCGGGACCGACCGAGTTGGCGGCGCGCCTGGCGAGCTGATCCAGGGGAAGCTCGCCGGCGAAATAGGCCGCAAGCAGGTCGGCCATCCGCCGCCTCGCGCGCCGGACCAGCATCCGCCGCACGACAAGCGCAATCACGAGCATGACGGCGACGAGCGCCGCGACAGAGCCGTCGATCGCGAGCCGGTTGTCCATAAGCTCCTCTCTCGCTCGGGCGCGCCCCATGCCCATTCGGCATCCCATCATACGGAAAATTCGGTTTCTTGCGTAGCTTCCGGCGCCCATGGTCCTGGAGAGACGCCGATTCCCGCCCGGAGACCCCATGCTCGACCGTCCGAACACCCGCGAAGGCTGGATCGCCCGCGCCGCCGCGCTCAAAATCGAGGGGCGGGCCTTCGTCGGCGGCGCGTACGTCGACGCGCTCGATGGAGCAACCTTCGCCCGCGTCTCGCCGATCGACGGCAAGGTCTTCGCCCATGTCGCCGATTGCGGCGAGGCCGACGTCGACCGGGCCGTCCGCGCCGCGAGGGCCGCCTTCGAAAGCGGCGTCTGGCGCGACGCCGACCCGCTCGCGAAGAAGGCGACGCTGCTCCGCTTCGCTGAACTCGTCCGCGAGAACCTCGACGAACTGGCGCTCCTCGAGACGCTCGACGTCGGCAAGGTGATCGCCAACTCGCTCAGCGTGGACGTGCCGTCGTGCGCCAATTGCATCCAGTATTACGCGGAACTCGCCGACAAGCTTTACGACGAGGTCGCGCCGCTCGGCCCGCACGACGTCGCCACGATTCGCCGGGCGCCGCTCGGCGTCGTCGCGGCGATCGTGCCCTGGAACTACCCGCTGATCATCGCCGCCTGGAAGATCGGCCCGGCGCTCGTCGCGGGCAATTCGGTGATCCTGAAGCCCGCAGAACAATCGCCGCTCGCCTCGCTGGCGCTTGGGGCGCTCGCAAAAGAAGCCGGGCTGCCCGACGGCGTCCTCAACATCGTGCCCGGCTTCGGCGAGAAGGCGGGCAAGCCGCTGGCGCTCCATCCCGACGTCGACATGATCGCCTTCACCGGCTCGACCGAAGTCGGCAAGCTCATGATGGTCTACGCAGGCGAAAGCAACATGAAACGCGTCGCGCTCGAATGCGGCGGAAAATCGCCGCATGTCGTCATGCCCGACGCCGACCTCGACGCCGCCGCGGAGGCGATCGCCTGGGGCATCTTCTACAACCAGGGCGAGACCTGCCACGCGGGGTCGCGCGTCCTGGCGCACGCGTCGATCCGGGCGAGCCTCGTCGAGAAGATCGCCGCGGTTCAGCGCACGCAGATTCCGCTCGGTCACCCCTTCGACCCTTCCGCCCAGCTCGGCGCCATGGTCGAGGAAAAGCAGATGAGCCGCGTGCTCGGCTATATCGCGCTCGGCGTCAGCGAAGGCGCGCGCATCGCCCACGGCGGGGTCCGCGCGCTCCCCGAGACGGGCGGCTTCTACGTCGAGCCGACGATTCTCGACGGCGCGACCAACGCCATGCGGATCGCCCAGGAGGAAATCTTCGGGCCGGTCGTCGTCGTCATTCCGTTCGAGACGGAAGCGGAGGCTGTGAGCCTCGCCAACGACACGATCTACGGCCTCGCCGCCGCGGTCTGGACCCGCGACATGGGCGCGGCGCACCGGCTGTCGGGCGCCATCCGCGCCGGCACGGTCTGGATCAACACCTACGACCGGTCGTCGCTGACGACGCCGTTCGGCGGCTTCAGGCAGTCGGGCTTCGGACGCGACCGCTCGCCGCACGCGATCGACAAGTACACCGACCTGAAGACCGTGTGGACGAGCTACCGATAGGCCCGCCCCGGCGCGACGCGGTTCAGTGCGCCGGCGAGGCCTGAGCCTGATCGCCCTCGATGTCGCTCAGCCATTCGAAGCCGTCGAACCAATAGCGCCGCGCGCTGTCGAGGAAACCGTCGGCGGCGCGGGCCGAAATCCAGTTGTTGACGAAGGCCTGGAGGCGGGTCGCGTCGGGCGCGAGCGCGAAGGCTTCGGCGGTCCGCGCGAGCGGCGCGCCAACCTGTCGAAACTGGCCGCCGTACAGGCGCTCCGCCATTTGCGGCACCGGCTCCGTCGCCGCCAGCGCCTGCGCCTTGCCGGCGAGGAGAGCGGCAAGCGCCTCGCTCTCGCTGGCGTAGGCGACGACCTTCGCCTGCGGGAAGGTCGCCCGCGCTGCGGCTTCGTCGGTCGACTTCTCGAGCGCGGAAATGACGGCGCTCGGCCGGTTCAGCGCCGCCGGATCGACGTTCTTCGCGGCGACGATGCGGACCTCCGCCACGCCTGTGGGAGCGGAGAAAACGACTTCGCGGGCCCGTCGTCCGGTGATCGCGAGGCCGGAGGCGACGATGTCCACGTCGCCCTTTTCCAGCCGCGGCAGAAGGTCGGCGAACGGCATCTCCACGAACGTCGGTTTCACTCCGAGATCCGTCGCCATGGCCTTGGCGAGGTCGATGTCGAAACCGAGCAGACTTTGATCCTTGGCCCTGATGATCCAGGGCGTGATCAGCGCGACGCCGACGCGAAGCTGGCCCGCCTTGACGACTCTCGCCAGACTGTCGTCCGCGAGGGCCGAACCCGGCGCGGCCGCAAGCCAGACGAGCGCCGTCAACTGAAACAACAACCTTCGCATGAAGCCCTCGCGGAAATGGAAGTCCGTTGTGCGATCTCTGCGGCATATGTTACGTCACGCGCGGCATTGTCCAGCCTTCGCCCCGTTGGAGAACAAGACGACATGCTCGCTGCGTCTTCCCGCTTGACTGTCGCGCTGGGCTTGACTGTTGCGCTCTTTGCCGGATTGGCCGGGTCCGCCAAAGCCGGGACATTTGTCTGCTCCAGCCGGTCCGGACAACGCACCCGATGTGAGACGGGCGGATACACGTCGGTCGAAATCGTGAAGGCGCTGACGAAGACGGCCTGCCGCAAGGGCGTCGGCTGGGGCATCGATGACGATGGCTTGTGGGTCGACCACGGCTGCTCGGCGCGGTTCGCCGGAACGGGAGGCGATGGGGCGGCGCCGGAGCCTGCGGCCGAAGGCCAGGCGGCGACCGACTGGATCTGCGCGAGCGTCGATAAGCGGCCAGGCCATTGCGTCGCGGACGTCAGCCACGGGATTTAACTCGTGCAGCAGTTTTCTCAATACCCCTGCGTGCACAACCGCACGTGGGGCGCCGACCGATCCGGGATCTGGGTGACGCAAGGATGTTCGGGGCGCTTCGCGATGGGGGGCCTGCCCGCGGGCCCCCGCACGGTCGCGGTCGGCGGCGCGGTCGGCGCCGTCCTCGGCTCGACCCGCGACATCAACACCTACAACACCACGGTGGTCCACCCGACCGTGATCGAGAACCACTATTATCCGCAGCCCTATCCGCAAGGGTGGAACGCCGATCGGGCGAACGCCGAGCTGCAGCGGAAATTGCAGCAGCAACAGGACCAGATCGACAGGGCCGTACAGGCGCAGCAAAGGCAGATGTATCAGCAGAACCAGCAGCGCCAGCAGGATGAGATCGACCGCGCCCAGCAGGCTGAGCAGCGGGCGGCCTACGAGGAGAACCAGCGCCGCCAGCAGGACGCCGCGCAACAGAAGGCGGCGGAGGACGAGGCCGAGCGCCAGCGCCAGATCAAGCAGGGCGAAGACGAGGAAAACAGGATGGCCGCCGAAGCGCAGAAGAAGGCGGAAGAAGAAGACGCCGAGCGTCAGCGCCAGATCAAGCAGGGCGAGCAGGACGAACTCAATCAGGCCGCGGGCAAGGCGCCTGACCAGCAGTAACGTTCGCCGGTTTGCCAACGAGGACCACGGCCGGGACGGCGGGACGCGCGACGCGCGCCTCCGCCCCCTTCGCAGATCGCGCGGCCTCCGCCGCGCCATGCGTATTGTGGGAGTCGCCTGCAATGGGTTATGGAATCTCCTTCCATCGCAGCGACCGTTGCGATGTCGCGCGCGGGTCCGATGAGGAATTGCGGCGCGGGGAGGGCGGATGGATCGCAAGTGGTTGCCGCTGAACGCGCTCAGAGCGTTCGAGGCGGCGGGACAGCACCTGAGCTTCACGGCTGCCGCCAACAGCCTGACGGTCGCGCAGAGCGCGGTCAGCCGGCATGTGATCGTCCTCGAGAATTTCCTCGGGGTCGCGCTGTTCGAGCGCCGGCCGCAGCAGCTCGTGCTGACCGAGGCCGGACGCCACATCCTGCCGGTCGTGACGAAATCCTTCGACCGCATCGACCAGGCGCTCGGCGAGGTCATCAAGGAGAAGGGCAAGCCGAAGCGGGTGCTGAAGGTCGCCCTGCCGACGTCGTTCGCGCATCGTCTCGCGATCCCGATCCTGCGCGACTTCCGCGCCGAGAACGCCGGCATCACGCTCGAGATCGTGTCCAAGCCCTCGACCGGCCCCGAGGTCGACGGCGACGTCGACATCGCCATCGTCTATTCCGAGCCGCGCGTGACCGACGCCATCCACGACCTGCTTTGGATGGTGCGCGCGACGCCGATGTGCAGTCCGAAGCTCCTCGAATTGGTCGATGCGAGCGACCCGGCTCGCCTCATCGCCCAGAGCGACCTGCTTCACACCAAGATCGAAGGCCGGCCGCGCCACTTCTTCTGGGAGATGTTCGTGCGTTCGATCGGGCGTCCCGACCTCGCCGTTGACCGCGGGCTCGTGTTCGACACGCAGCAGCTCGCGGCGCAATACGCCATGAGCGGCGACGGGATCGCGCTCATCGATCCGAAGCTGTTTCACGAGGAGATCCGGGCCGGGCGGCTCGTGGCGCCGTTCGACCTGTGGATCGACGAGGGCTACGGCTATTATCTCACGACTCATCCCGAGGATCTGAGCAACGAGGCGGTGGCTCTCTTCCGCTCGTGGCTCATTGCGCGCTTTGCCAGCGGCCGGAGCGGCGAAGCCGACCCCGCCCCAGCCGAGGCGCCCAAGATCCGGGCGGCGAAGTAGCCCATCAGCCCCGCCAAGCCGAAAGACCCGATGTCCGAAGACCCGCCGCAGGAAGCCGGCCGTCGCCGACGCCGGAGCGAACGCGCCGCCTCTCCCGCGGCCGGGCCGCCGGTCCAGCCTCGCCTGCCTTTTCCGCCGCTCGAGCTTCTGTCGGCCGACGAAGTCGAGTTGATCCATCGGGCGGCCCTGACCGTGCTCGAGGAGATCGGCGTCGATTTCCTCCACGACGAGGCGCGGGCGATCCTGAAGCAGGCCGGCGCCGACATCGAACCGGACGGGAAGCGCGTCCGCTTCGACCCGGCGCTCGTCGAAGCGCGCATCGGCCTCGCGCCGGACGCGTTCGTTCTGCACGCGCGCAACCCGGCGCGCGGCCTGACGATCGGGGGCCGTCACGTCGCCTTCGGCTCCGTCGGCAGCGCGCCGAACGCTTCCGACCGCGCCGGCGGGCGCAGGCCCGGAACGATCGCCGACTACCGCAATTTCATCCGCCTCGGACAGACCCTCGACCCGATCCACTTCTGGGGCGGCTATCCGGTCGAGCCGATCGACGTGCACCCGTCGGTGCGCCATCTCGACGCCTTGTTCGACATGCTGACGCTGTCGGACAAGCCGATCCACGCTTATAGCCTCGGCCGGGAGCGCAACCTCGACGCGATCGAGATGGTCAAGATCGCGCGCGGCGTCGACGACGCGACGCTCGAGCGCGAGCCGTCGCTGTTCACGGTCATCAATTCGTCGTCGCCGCTGCGTCTCGACACGCCGATGCTCGAAGGAATCATCCAGATGGCGCGGCGCAACCAGGTCGTCGTGCTGACGCCGTTCACGCTCGCGGGCGCGATGGCGCCGGTGACGCTGGCGGGCGCGCTCGTCGAGCAGCACGCCGAGGCGCTGGCCGGCCTTGCGCTCATGCAGACCGTCCGGCCAGGCGCGCCGTTCGTCTATGGCGGCTTCACCTCGAACGTCGACATGAAGTCGGGCGCGCCCGCCTTCGGCACGCCCGAATACATGAAGACCGCCATCGTCGGCGGGCAACTCGCGCGCCGCCTCGGGCTGCCCTATCGCTCCTCGAACGCCAACGCGGCCAATACGCTCGACGCGCAGGCGGCCTACGAGAGCGTGTTCTCGCTCTGGGGCGCGATCATGGGCGGGGTCAATTTCCTCATGCACGGCGCCGGCTGGATGGAGGGCGGGCTGCATGCCTCGTTCGAGAAGATGGCGCTCGACGCGGACCTTCTCGCGATGGTCGCCGAGTTTCTGAAGCCGATGCGGACGGACGAAGCCGAGCTTGCGCTCGACGCCATCCGGGAAGTGGGGCCGGGCGGGCATTTCTTCGGCGCCGCCCACACCCAGGCGCGCTATCGCACCGCCTTTTTCGCCCCGATGATTTCCGACTGGCGCAACCACGAGAGCTGGCGGGAAGCGGGCGCGCCGACCGCGGCCGACGCCGCCGGGCGCATCGTCACCGAGCGTCTCGCGGCCTACGCTCCGCCGCCCTTCGAGCCGGAGCGGCGCGAGGCGCTCGAAGCCTTCGTCGCCCGCCGCAAGGCGGAAGGCGGCGCGCCGACGGACTACTGAGCCATTCGAGGATCACACGAGGCGATGGGCGTCCACGCGGCGGTCGCTGGCATGTTCCTGGCGCTGGGTCTCGGCGTCGGCCTCTGGGGCGGCGCGTCCGGCGCAATCCTGACTCGCGCCGGCGTCGATCCGGCTGGCTTCGGCGCCATCCTGACAGTCTACACCGGCGTCTATCTCGCCTCGATGTCGTCCGGCGGGGCGCTCGCCAATCGCTTTGGCGTGCGGCCCGTGCTCGGCGTCAGCGCGGTCCTGTTCGGGCTTGCGCTCTGCGGCCTCCTGAACGCTTCGAGCCGCCCGATGGTGGCTGGGCTCCTCGTCCTCAGCGGCCTCGTCGGCGGTTTGGTCGACGTCACGATGAACGCGGAGGGCGCGCGGATCGAACGGCGGCTCGGCCGGCCGATTCTCGCCCGCCTGCATGCCGCGGCGTCGATCGGCATGGCTTTCGGCGCGATCCTCGGCAGCGTCATCGTCGCGGGGCCATCGCCATGGATCGCAGGGCTGATCGCCGCCGCTGGTCTGGTCGCGGCCGGCGCCGCCTACGACCGTGCGGCTCGCAGCGAGCCCGCGCCGCCCGCGCCCGCCACGGTGCGGCGGATCGCGCGCAGCCTCTCCCTCACGCCCGCGCTGATCGGCCTCGGGCTCGTGCTCGGCGCGTCGATCGCCGCGGAGACCGCGGCCCTCATCTGGTCGTCGCTGCTGCTGCGCGACGAAGCGCCGAGGCTCGCGGCGATCGCCGGGCTTGGGGCGTCCTTCTTCGCCCTCTGCCAGGCCGCCCTGCGCTTCAACGTCGACGGCATTCGCCTGAACGTCGACGATCGGCGCATCATCGTCGCCTCGTTCGCGCTGGCCGCGCTCGGCTTCGCGCTGGTTGCGGCCGACCGGGGATTCGCGACCAGCGTCGCCGGCTTCGCCGCCATCGGCGTCGGCACCGGCGCGATCGTGCCCTGCGGTTTCGCTCTCGCGGCGCGCCAATCGCCGGGCCTGCCTGCGGTCGGCCTGTCGTCGGCCTCGCTCGTGAGCACGCTGACCCGCCTGCCGGCCCCGCTGGCGCTCGGCGCGATCGCCCAGGGTTTCTCGCTTCCCATTGCGTTCGGCGCTTTCGCCGGCGTTCTGGCGGCGGCCGGGTTAGCCATGTCTTTGTTCGGGCCGGCCGACGGGGGTGCGCCGCCTGCCCGGAAGGAGTAGACGGACAGCGATTGTCTCGCGCCCGCTTTTTCGAAAAATGGCTCGGCGGGATCCCGGCGCCGCGGCGGCGCAGGATTTCTGCGGAAGGACGCAATGCCCAAGATTCTTCCTGTGATCATGTGCGGCGGGTCCGGAACGCGGATCTGGCCCGAATCGCGCGAAAGCCTGCCGAAGCAGTTCATCCCCCTGATCGGCGACCGGTCGACCTTCCAGTCGATCGTCAACGTCGTCGCCGGCGACCGCGAGGTGTTCGAGCCGCCCGTCGTGATCACGAATTTCGAATACCGGTTCCGGGTCGCCGAGCAGCTCAAGGAGATCGACGCCGAGGCGGCCGCCATCCTGCTCGAGCCCGAACGGCGCGACAGCGCCGCCGCGGTCGGCGCGGCGGCCGCCTTCGCGGTCGCCAGGGACCCGGGGACGATCGTGGCGGTGCTGGCGGCCGACCACGCCTTCCAGAACGAGAAGCTTTTCGTGCGCCTCTGCGCCAAGGCGGCGAAGGCGGCGGAAGAGGGCGAGATCGTCACCTTCGGCGTCACCCCCGACCACCCCGCGACCGGTTACGGGTACATCCAGCCCGGCGAACCGCTTGCTGGCGATCCGGAGATCCGCCGGGTGCACCGGTTCGTCGAGAAGCCGGACGAGGAGCTGGCGAAATCCTTCGTCGCAGGCGGCTATTTGTGGAACTCGGGCAACTTCATCTTCCGGGCCGCCGCGATGCTCGAGGAATTGAAGCGGTTCGGGCCGGACATCGCCGCGGCCAGCGCCGAGGCCGTGGCGCGCGCCAAGACCGATCTCGGATTTGTCGTCCTCGATCGCGACGCCTTCGCAAAGGCGCCGCGCACCTCGATCGACTATGCGGTGATGGAGCGGACGACGCGCGCCGCGGTGCTCGAAGCGGACATCGGCTGGTCGGACGTCGGCCAGTGGTCGACCGTCTGGCGGATCAGCCCGCAGGACCGCGACGGCAACAGCTTGCGCGGCCGGGCGGTGGCGATCGATTCGTCAAACGTGCTGGTGCGGGCGGATGAGCATCTCGCCGCGGTGATCGGGCTGAAGAACGTCATCGTGGTGGCGACCGGCGACGCCGTGCTGGTCGCCGATCAGTCCCAGTCGCACAAGGTCAAGCAGCTCGTCGAGCGGCTCAAGGCCGAGAACCACCCCGAGGCGACCCAGCACCGGCGGGTCTATCGTCCGTGGGGCTATTTCCAGAGCATCGACCGCGGCGGGCGCTATCAGGTCAAGCGGATCGTGGTGCGGCCGGCCGGGCGCCTGTCGCTGCAGAAGCATCATCATCGCGCCGAGCACTGGATCGTGGTGCGCGGGGCCGCCGAGGTGACGCTGAACAGGACGGTGACGCTGGTGCACGAAAACGAGTTGATCTATCTGCCGATCGGGTCGGAGCATCGTCTGACCAACCCGGGCAAGATCGACCTCGAGCTCATCGAGGTCCAGACGGGCAGCTATTTGGGGGATGACGACATCGTCCGCATCGAGGACGAATACAACCGGGTCTGATGTCTGGCGGCGCCTCGAAAGGCGCCGCCGCCAGACTGCATTGTTTTTCTTGAGTTTCCGGCTTCAGCCGGCAGGGGTCTCGGCGGATGCGAGCCGCGCGATCGCGTGGATATCCGCGCGGTCGATGCCGATGTCGTGCAATTCGCGGTCCGTATAGCCGGACAGCTCCTCCACGACGTTCCAGTAAACCCTGCGCTGACGCAGGAAGCGAGCGATAGCGGACATGACGGTCTCCTTTTGTTGACCGCCCTCCGAATTGTCGGCGCCGAAGAGCGCCGTGGCCGTTCCCATTTCCTAGACTGAACATTTGTATCTTGCTGCGGTGCAAAAGTCAAATGCTGCGATGCCGCAGGCGGCGGCGGTCGGCGGTGTTGACTCAGGCGCGCCGATGGCGTTAGAGCCTGCCCCTAGGGCGCGCTCCCCAGTTGGGAGCGCGCTTGTCGTTTGACGCACCCGCGGGTTTGGCCTCCGCTCGGCCGGACCCTGTCGGCGCCCTCAAAAAAGGGCGCAGAGGAGGGCGCGTTCCTCAACCACGAAGGAACCGCGATGACGAAGCGCGCAGAAGCAAAGTACAAGATCGACCGGCGCATGGGCGAGAACATCTGGGGCAGGCCCCGGAGCCCGTTCAACAAGCGCGAATACGGCCCCGGCCAGCACGGCCAGCGGCGCAAGGGCAAGGCGACCGACTTCGGCACCCAGCTCAAGGCCAAGCAGAAGGTCAAGGGCTATTACGGCAACATCTCGGAACGCCAGTTCCACAAGTATTATGTCGACGCGATCCGCATGAAAGGCGATTCGAGCGCCAACCTGATCGGCCTGCTCGAGCGCCGGCTCGACGCGCTCATCTATCGCGCCAAGTTCGTGCCGACCGTGTTCGCCGCCCGCCAGTTCGTCAATCACGGCCACATCCGGGTGAACGGCAAGCGGGTCAACATCGCCTCCTATCAGGTGAAGGTCGGCGACGTGGTGGAGGTCAAGGAGGCGTCGCGCCAGCTCGCGATCGTCCTCGAGGCGCAGGGGCTCGCCGAACGCGACGTGCCGGACTACGTCGAGGTCGATCCGGCCAAGGCGACCGCGAAGCTCACCCGCATTCCGCATCTCAGCGAAGTGCCCTACCCGACCCGCATGGAGCCGAACCTGGTCGTCGAGTTCTACTCGCGCTGACGGGTTCCTCAAGGTTTCCTTAATTCCATCGGCCGCGTCGCAAGGGCGCGGCCGTTTCTTTTTGGATCCCTCGTTCGAGGCGGTCAGTGCCCCGTCCTTCGACAGCCGGCCTCGGAATCGTCCTCTATCTCGCGGGCGTCTTTCTCTTCGCCCTCAACGACGCGCTCGGCAAATGGCTCGTCGCCGACTATGGCGTCGGCCAGCTCATGCTCGTCCGTTCGCTGGGCTCCGCCTTCGTGCTGGCGCCGATGGCGCTGGCGCTGAAGCCGGCGCTGACCGGCGTCGAGAGTCCGTGGCTCCAGCTCCTGCGCGTCGTCGCGATGGCGGCCGACACCTTCGCCTTCTACTGGGCGACCCGGTCCATGCCGCTCGCCGACGTGATGACCTTCTACATGGCGGCGCCCCTGATCGTGACGGCGCTTTCGGCCCCGCTGCTCGGCGAAAAGGTCGAGCGATTTCGCTGGATCGCGGTCGGGATCGGCTTCGCCGGCGTCCTGATCGCGCTCAAACCCACGCCGCAGCTCTTTTCGCCGGCCGCGCCGCTCGCCCTGTTCGGCGCGACCATGTTCGCCCTCGGCCAGACCCTGACCCGCAAGCTCAGGCGCTCCCACTGGCTGCAGCTGACGATCTGGCAATTCGCCGGCGGCGGCCTGATCGGCGCCGCGACCGTCCCCTTCGCCTGGACGACGCCGTCGGCCTTCGACCTCGGCCTGATGGCCGCGGTCGGCATCGTCTCGATGCTGTGCTTCATCCTGATCACCCGGGCGCTGGCGCTGGCCCGCGCCGCGGTCCTCGCGCCGTTGCAATATTCGGCGATCCTGTGGGCGGCGCTCATGGGCTTCCTCGTCTGGCGCGACGTCCCGACGCTGCCCATCGTCGTCGGCAACGCCGTCATCGTCGCCGGCGGGCTCTATTTGCTGGCGCGGTCGCGCACGCCCCCGACCAGCGGCGCCGACGTGATCCCTTAGCGCCCTCTGACCCCGATTGGACGCCTCAGCGGGCAGATGTCCCGCAGTCGACTTGCCGAAGCGAAGATGTTGCAGCGGGTACTGATTATCAGTATGAACGATTGGAGGCGCGCGGATGGACTTCGAGTGGGACGGCGCCAAGGAGGAAGCCAATCGAAAGAAGCACGGCGTCGACTTCCGAACGGCGGCGAAGGTCTTCCTCGACCCTTATGTGATCGAGTTCGACGATTTCAGCGTCCGGCGAGGAGCGCTTCAACGCGATTGGCCTTGTCGACGGCCGGATGCTCTTCGTCGCCTGCACGATGAGGGGCGACATCGTTCGCCTCATTTCCGCAAGAGGAGCGGAGCCGCATGAAAAAAGACGCTACCACGAAGTTTAGGCTCGACCCGAAGAACCCGCCGAGGACCGACTGGCGCGACTTCGACGCCATGAGCGAGGCGGCGCGGTCCAGGGCTGCGCTTTCGGACCCGGACGCACAGCCCGCAACCCGCGAGCAATTGGCGCGCGCCCGGCGCGTGCCGACGGTTCGCGCGCTGCGCGAGAAGCTGAACCTGACCCAGGAGCAATTCGCGGCTCGATTTCACCTGCCCCTGGGGACCGTGCGGGACTGGGAACAAGGCGCGCACCGCCCCGACCGGGCCGCGCAAGTGCTGCTGACGGTCATCGAAAGCGATCCGGATGCGGTCGAGCGCGCACTGCAACGCTAGCGTTCCGTGGCGGCTCGACGGCAGCGCCCTTCCCCCGCCCCCCGATTCACCCCATATTCGCACCCATGCCCGCACCGAAGAACCCCGGCCGGACGCCAAAATCGAAGGCGTCGCGGCCCGAGCTTCAGCCGCTCGACGAGCATCTTGCGGCGCTGCTCAATCCCGCTCTCGTCGAGGCGAAAGCGGAAGGCTTCGGGGAAGCGCCGCAGCGCAACTTCGAGGCGCCCGGCCCCGACAACCATCCCCGCGGCCTGTCCGGCGCGACCGCCACGATCGAGTCGCTGAAAACGCTGCTCGAACTCGGCGACCCCAACATCCGCAACCGCCCGGCGTGGACGCCGCACCGGCCGCCGCGGCCCGACAAGTCCGAGGGCGGGATCAAATTCCGCATCGTGTCCGACTACGACCCGCGCGGCGACCAGCCCGGCGCGATCGGCGAACTCGTCGGCGGCGTCGCGGGACACGAGCGCGACCAGGTGCTGCTCGGCGTCACCGGCTCGGGCAAGACCTTCACGATGGCCAAGGTGATCGAGGCGACCCAGCGTCCGGCCCTCATCCTCGCCCCCAACAAGACGCTCGCCGCCCAGCTCTACGGCGAGTTCCGCAGCTTCTTTCCCGACAACGCGGTCGAGTATTTCGTCTCCTACTACGACTATTACCAGCCGGAGGCCTACGTCCCGCGCACCGACACCTACATCGAGAAGGAATCCGACATCAACGAGCAGATCGACCGGATGCGCCACGCCGCCACCCGCGCGGTGCTCGAGCGCGACGACGTCATCATCGTCGCCTCGGTGTCGTGCATCTACGGCATCGGCTCGGTCGAGACCTACACCGCCATGACCTTCTCGCTGAAACTGCGCGACAAGGTCGACCAGCGCCAGCTCATCGCCGACCTCGTGGCGCTGCAGTACAAGCGCTCGCTCGGCGATTTCCAGCGCGGCGTCTTCCGGGTCCGCGGCGACACGATCGAGATCTTCCCGGCCCATTACGAGGACCGCGCCTGGCGCGTCGGCTTCTTCGGCGACGAGATCGAGCAGATCACCGAATTCGATCCCCTCACCGGCCAGAAGACCGCCGACCTCGAATTCGTCAAGATCTACGCCAATTCGCACTATGTCACGCCGCGCCCGACGCTCCTGCAATCGCTCGACGGCATCAAGTTCGAACTGAAGCTCCGCCTCGACGAACTGAACAAGCAGGGCCGCTATCTCGAGGCGCAAAGGCTCGAGCAGCGCACCATCTTCGACCTCGAAATGCTCGAGGCGACCGGCTCCTGCGCCGGCATCGAGAATTACTCGCGCTACCTCACCGGCCGCAGGCCGGGCGAGCCGCCGCCGACCCTCTTCGAATATCTGCCCGACAACGCCCTCGTCTTCGTCGACGAGAGCCATGTGACCATCCCGCAGATCGGCGGCATGTATCGCGGCGACTACCGGCGCAAGGCGACGCTCGCCGAATACGGCTTCCGCCTGCCGTCCTGCATGGACAACCGCCCGCTGCGCTTCGAGGAATGGGACGCCATGCGGCCGCAGACGGTCAGCGTCTCCGCCACGCCCGGCGGCTGGGAACTCCAGCAGACCGGCGGCGTCTTCGTCGAGCAGGTCATCCGCCCGACCGGCCTGATCGACCCGCCGGTCGAGGTGCGCCCCGCCCGCTCGCAGGTCGACGACCTATTGGGCGAAGTGAAGGAGGTCGCGAAGCGCGGCTATCGCACCCTCGTCACCGTGCTGACCAAGCGCATGGCCGAGGACCTCACCGAATATCTGCACGAGAACGGCGTCCGGGTGCGCTACATGCACTCCGACATCGACACGATCGAGCGCATCGAGATCATCCGCGACCTGCGCCTCGGCGCCTTCGACGCGCTCGTCGGCATCAACCTGTTGCGCGAGGGGCTCGACATTCCCGAATGCGCGCTCGTCGCCATCCTCGACGCCGACAAGGAAGGTTTTCTGCGCTCCGAGACGTCGCTCGTGCAGACCATCGGCCGCGCCGCGCGCAACGTCGACGGCCGCGTCATCCTCTACGCCGACGTGGTCACCGGCTCGATGGAGCGGGCCATGGAGGAGACCCGGCGCCGGCGGGAGAAACAGCAGGCGTTCAACGAGGAAAACGGCATCACGCCGTCGTCCATCAAGCGCGGCATCCAGGACATCCTCGGCTCGGTGGCGGAAGCCGACCACGTCACCGTCGACGTCGGCCTGGCCGACGGCGCGACCATCGGCCACAATCTCAAGGCGACCATCGCCGACCTCGACAAGCGCATGCGCGAGGCGGCCGGCGATCTCGACTTCGAGGAGGCCGCGCGCCTGCGCGACGAGATCAAGCGCCTCCAGGCGGTCGAACTCGCCGTCGGCGACGACCCCCTCGCCCGGCAGACCGACGTCGAGGCGACCGCCGGCGCCTACGCGGGCCAGCGCAAATACGGCCGCGCGGCGAACATGCCCGCCAACCGCCCCCACAAGCCCCGCGACGCCGACATGGGCCCCCACAACATGGGCGGCGGCGAGGCGCGGCCGAAGGGCGGCGCGATGCGGCGGCGGAGGTAGAACCCCTCTCCCGGAGGGACAGGGGCAGGGGTGAGGGGACCGAGCCGTTGACGAATGAGCGCCGAGAGTTCGCTTGCGCCGAGACCGGAAGAGCGGCGGCGCGGCTCGCGGTGGCGACCTTCGACCCATACGCGGCCCATTCTATCACCACAACGCCAAGCCGATCATCGAGTTGGATGACAGCTATCTCAGGAACGGTTCGCCGCGTCCTCGCGGGGTCCCCTCACATCCCCTGCCGCAACGTGGAAGAGAGACGCGCGTCGTCATCGATCGACCAGTTGAAATATCATTTGAATGTATCGCGGAAGGGCCCGAGAAAATGCCGATCGGAAGACCAATCGGTCACTGCGAAGACAATGTGTGAGAACATCCCGGCGAAGTCGTTCTCAAAGGGCCGCCGAAAATCCTCGGCGGTGCGGACGGGGTCATTGCCGAACGCTCCGCAGCCCCAGGCGCCCAGAACCAGCGCCTGATGGCCGTAGGCGGCCGCGATGGCAAGTATCCGCAGGATCCGTTGTCGCAGTAGGTCACCCGACTTAGGCTGACCTATCGCTGGAACGTAAGGCGCCGCTGAGGTGACAAAACTGAGTGGCCAGGGGCGTTCTTCCGCAATTCCGTTGTCTCGCCGGAACACGGGAACATCTGGCGAATAGATTGCCCAATCGGTGGAGTTGGGTTGCAAGCGCCGTGCGTGGAAGTCGTACATCGGATCGCCAGCGAGTGTGAGGTAAAGGGCGCTGGAACGACACAGGGTTTCTTCCTGGGCTCGCGCACCCTTGAGAAAGCCGCCTCCAGGATGGATGCCGTTCGCGAAGTTCAGTGCGAGCGGACGTAAGCCTGCGTCGAACATGCGCCGCGATGCCTGCAACGTGGTCTCGTTCGCGACTTGGACTCGCGTCTCCGATTCGTGGTGCGGGGTCGGGGTCAGCAGTCGCTCTTCCGCGGGTATGCTCCGCTTTGTCGCGCAGGCGCCTTGCACCGACGCGCGCCAGTCGACCGTTTCGCCGAACGCATTCACGTATTGGCCGTTTCGAGACGCCTCAAGAGCGGACCGTCCCAGAGCCGCCGCGACGTCGCGCCGGATATCAAGCTCATCGCGGCGCGCCTCGGCAATCTCGGGCGAGTTGATGCAAGGCAGGACGAGAAGTTTTGTCCGCGCGGCTGACATCTTGGCTCCCTTTGAGTAAACGTCTCATGCTTCACGCCTTCAGCGCGTCTTCGTTGGGCTTGACCCGGCGATCCACGCGGTGGCGTCAGGCAACTACGCAATTACATTTACGCAGTTACGGCGCAGTTACGGCGACAGTTTACTAGATTCCCAATTCCGGACGCGGCCGGCAGGCGGGCGTCTTGATGGATTTCGTCATTGTTCGCCTGGCGGAGCGGGGCGCGAAACAACTTTGATGTCAAGGATGCGCCAAGGCGCAGCGCCTCAGGCGGCGGCCGTTCTGGCCGGTCCTTGAGATCAAAGTTGTTTCGCGCAGAATCGCCTCTAAGCGATCAATGACGGGCCTTGGGCGTGCCCCCCGATCGCTGTCGCCGCGTGCGCCTCTCTGGCTACCAGGGCGCGCAACGCGCCCCCCTCACAGCAGGTCGAACGGCTGGCCGTCGGGCTCCGGCAATTCCGACGCGGGCGCAAAACCTTCGAGCGGGGGGGCGAGGACGGCGTGCGTTCGGCCAGGCGGCCTGTCGTGCTGCGCCGCGCGGGACGCGGAGGCCGCTCTGAGGGCCCCGCCCTCATCGACCCTCAGGCGTCGCTCAGTGCTCGCGAAGCGTCCGCCCCGCCGCCTTCGGTGCGAGCAGCACCTCGGCCAAAGCGCGCAACAGGGGCTGGCCCGTGTCGATTTCGGCGAACAGGAACTGGCCGGACGGGTTGACCTCGAAGAAGCGATAGGCGCCGTCGGGCTGCTGCCGGAGATCGATGCAGCCGTAGTGCAGATCGAGCGCGCGCAGAAGCGCCCTGAGCTTGACGGCGACAGCCTCCGGCAGCGCGTGTTCGCGCCACTGCGCCGTTGCGTCGATGCGCCAATCGAGATCGGCTTGCGGGATCGTCGTCGCGATCTCGGCGGCGAAGACGGCGTCGCCGAACACGTTGACCCTGACGTCGACGCCCTTCTCGATCTTTTCCTGCACGATCATCGGCGCGTGGCGCAGCCTTTCGAGATGCTGAAGATCGGCTTCCTCGAGCATCCGCGTCTCGGTGAAGGTCCAGCTCGGCGCGGTCAGGCCCTTGTAGATGCAGGCGCCGCTGTGGGCCCGCCAGAACGCGCGCACGCTTTCCGGATTGTTCGAGATCAGCGTCTTCGGGATCTCCAGCCCGATCTGGCGCGCCACCATGAGCTGGTAGGGCTTCCGCGCCGCGACGGCTTCGACGAAGGGATCGTTGACGATCGGGACGCGGAGCGACTTCAGCACCCCCTTGAGAAAGGCGTCGCACTCCGCGTCGCAGAAGCGCCGCACTTTCGGATCGCTGACCGACGCATCGATGCGGAAGGTCGTCGGCCGCCGCCACCAGACGCTGCGAAAAATATCGAGCGCGTAGCCGCCCGCCGACGTCTCCAGCCGAAGTTCGCTTCCTTCCGCATCGAGATGGAAGTCGAGCCGGCTCTCGATCGGCAGCGAGGCGCGGTCCCAGATCAGCGCGCGCGTTCCGAAGTCGCGGTCGAGGACGGCGGCCAGCGCGACGGCGTGCGTGTCGTCCGCGGGCGCGACGATGAGAACGGCGTCCTTCATGCCTTCAGCCGACGTCCGGATATCAGGCGAGGATGGTGGTCGGCAGGCCGCAGTCGTCGTTCTGATAGTCCGTCCAGTAGTCGTTGGGCGTGCGCGTCGTATAGGCGCACTTGGTGTAGGCCTCGGGGTCGCCGGGCCACATCACGCCGCCGCCGCCGATCTGCAGCCGCTGCATGAATTCACGGCTACGGACTTGCGCCGGATACATCTCGCCGTCGCTGAACGTCACGTTCTGCGAGGGGCGGTCGAGCACGAACGGCTGCTCGCTCGCCGACGGCAATGGCGGCACGAAGATGTTCGGCTGCTCCGGATCGAAGGGATCGACGACCCCGATCACCTTCCCGTTGCTGTCGACAATCGCAAGGAAGGCGTCGAGCCCCGGCCTCCCAAGGTTGCCGGTCCCGCGTGAAAATTCAAAGACGAGGTTGAAGAGGCCCGTATAAAAATCATAGTCGAGCTGCCGCACTTTCGTGACTGCGGCGTGCTCGAGGAACCGCTTCTCGATCGCGGCGACGATCCGCTCGTCCTTGAGGACCAGGATCGTAAGGTCAGGCGACTTGTGAAAGGCGCCCTTCCATTCCTCCTTGATCGATTGAATGAAGGCCTCGAGCTCCTTTGAAATTCCGCCAGCAGCCATGACATGACCCCTTCCCGATTCCGAAGTTCCATCGCGCGTCGTTGAACTTACGCTTCGTGCAGCCAGGGCTGGCCGCAGTCGTCGATCACGATGTCGAGGACCGTGCCGTATGGCGTCCAGGTCTGATAGTTGCAGGACGTCCAGGAGTTGATGTCGATGGGAATCGGCGAGATCACGACGCCTCCTCCGCCTTGCAGCCGCTGGAAGAACGACTGGCTGCGCACCTGCACGGGAAACATGTCCTGCGCGCTCAGGCTGACTTCGCTGCTGGCGGACGGGCGGTCGAGCACGAACGGCTGATCGCCCTCCTTTGGCAACGGCGGGACGTAGCGGTTCGGCTGAACGGGATCGAACGGATCGACGAACCCGATCACCGCGCCCTTGCCGTCGAGGATGACTAGGATCGAGCTGGCGGCGCCGGGAAGCGGGGCTGGCGATTCCGCTGCGAAGTCGAACACGAGATTGTGCAGGCCGGTATAGAAATCATACTGCAGCAGTCGAATGTCCCGAAGCCGCATCGACTCGCCAAATCGTTTCTCGATCGCCGAGAGCACGCGGTGATCCTGCAGCGCGAAAGACGTCTGGTCGGGATATTTTCGATACTTGCCGTTCCAATCGTCCCTGATCAACTGAACGAGGGACCGCAAGGACTCGGACGGCGTGGCCTGAACCATGCAAACCCTCCCCGTGAGTTGGTCGTTTGAAATGGAACAGCTGTAAACAACTGACGTCTATTATAGACTTGGACTGACACGGAGCAACATCGCATTGCAATCGCAATGATAATCTGCGGCTGAGGAATTGCTCGTCTCTAGCGTAAAATACCCAGATTTTGCGCACTGGAATAGTGAGATTGCGTCGCGACGCGGATCTCTCTCGAAATCGCCTTTCTACCGGATAGTCAAGTGAGCGTGGCGCTGACGCCGGATTCGATAGCTGACAGACATTCGCCGCAATCTGGCTTGAGCTTCGCCTTCGCCGTGTCGGTCGGTGCAGAGGCGGCGGTCAACTTAACAATACTGTCGGAGGATGCGTCATGAGGTGTGGCTGCACGCGGATTGCGGGCGCTTTGGCCGTGGGATTCCTGTCTCTTGCGTCGGCCGCCGCTCAGGCGGACGGCTGGGTCGGAAGCTGGGGCGCGAGCGACGTCTTTCCGGTCGGGCCGGACGTCAACTACCAGACGCTCCGCCAGTTCGTCCGGCTGAGCGCCGGCGGAAAGGCGGTCCGGATACGCTTCTCCAACGCGACCGGCCAATATCCGCTGGTCATCGGCTCGGCCCATCTCGCCAAGCCCGCCGCCGACGGGGCGGCCGGGGCCATCGATCCGGTGACCGACCACGCGCTCACCTTCGGAGGCGCAAGCGGCGTGACGATCGCGCCGGGCGCCGAGGTCGTGTCCGACCCTGTCGACATCGACCTCGCGCCATTGTCGACGCTCGCCGTCTCTACGTTCGTGCCGCGCTGGACGGGCCCCGCGGTGATCCACCTCGACGGCGTCGCCACGACCTACATCTCGAACGACGCGGACGCCACCGCCGCCGCCGCGATGCCCTCGCCGCATACGTCGACATCCCGCTTCTTCATCGACGAGATCGACGTCGAGGCGGCGGGCCAGCCCGGCGCGGTCGTGACCCTCGGCGATTCCATCACCGACGGCTATCGCTCGCAGGTCGACGGCAACCATCGCTGGCCCGACCGGCTGGCCGAACGTCTGGCGGAGCGCCCGGGCGCAGCGCCGGTCGGCGTGGTCAACGCCGGCGTCAGCGGCAACCGCATCCTGCACGATCGTCCCGAGGACTTGTTCGGCCCGAGCGCCCTCGCACGCCTCGATCGCGACGTGCTTTCGACCCCCGGCCTGCGCTGGGTCGTCATGATGGAGGGGATCAACGACATCGGCCACTCGACCGCGGGCGATCTTCCCGAGCAGGACGTCTCCGCCGATCAGATCATCGCGGGCATGAAACAGGTCATCGCCCGCGTCCACGCCCGCGGCGCGAAAATCTACGGCGCGACGCTCACCCCCTACGAAGGCACGGTCTTTCACGGCTACTACCAGCCGGAGGGCGAAGCGAAACGACAGGCGGTCAACGCCTGGATCCGCAAGGGCGATTTCGACGCCGTGATCGACTTCGACGCGGCCGTGCGCGACCCCGACCACCCGACCCGGATCCGCGCCGACTTCGACGTCGGCGACCATCTGCACCCCAACGACGCCGGCTATCGCGCCATGGGCGACGCGGTCGATCTGAAGCTGTTCGAATAGCCGGGAACAGCGACAAGGGCTGCGCGCGGTCTGCGACAAGGGGCGAGGCCGCGCGCCGACTCCATTCACGAAACAGGGGCGGCGCCCCTTCGTCCCATTTTCAAAGCGCCGCCGCCCGCGCCAGCCGCCGGTCGAGCGTCACCAGTTCGGCGCCGAGCTTTCGCGCAAGCCAGAGATAGCTCGCGTCATAGGCCGTGAGGCCCGTCGCGTCGGCGAGATCCATCGTCTCCGCGTGATCGACTGCGATCTCCTCCACGGCGAGCCGGAAGCGCAGGCCGAATGTGGCCAGAAGCGCAGATCGCTGCTCGGGATGGCGGCGCATCTTCATGAGGCAGACGTTCGCGAGTTCAAACGAAATCAGGGCGGGCGCGATAAGCCGCGCGCCATTCAGCCGTTCGGCGACCGCGTCGGCCTCGGGCTCGACGAACAGGAGCGCCGCCGCCGCCGAGGCGTCGACGACCTTAACGGCCATCGCGGTCGGCGCGGATCAGCGCCGTCGCCTCGTCCGGCGTCTGCACGCCGAGACGCCGCGCCTCGGCGAGAATGTCCGTGGCCGACGCCGGCCGGTCGTGCTCAACCGCCGCCTCGACGATGGCGAGCAACTCGCCCTGGAGCGATCGATGGCGCCCTGCCGCGCGCTCGCGCAGCCGCCGCACCACCTCGTCGGGCACGTTCTTGATGGACAGGTTGACCATGGTTCCAGATCGGCTCCAATCTGGAGCCAGCTCTAGCACACGGATGGCGCCCAGGAGAAATCTCGCGGAAATCCAAGAGTACGACGAAATTCTGATTTAACGAAATAAATGTTGACATGTTTTGCTAATCAGATACATTGCGAGTGTTGCCCCTGAACAGGAATTGCCTGCCATGCCCGACCCCGAGCCGATCGCCCCGCCGCCCGCGCCGAAGCGCGACCGTTCGCCCGAAGCGCGCCGCGCCCGCCGGCTGAAGGACGTCCTCCGCGAGGGGCGGATCGTCGACCTGCTCAACCGCGGCCTCTCGATGGCCGAAATCGCCGGGCGCGAGGGCGTGACGCTCAACCGGATGCGAAAGGTCGTGCGCGACATCCTCGCCAAACGCATGCCCCAGGCGCCGGCCGAATATCTGGCGCTGCAGATCGGGCGGCTGAACGAGGCGATGTTCCTGTCCTATGGGCACATGTACGCGCCCGAGACCGGCCCGAACTTCAAGGCGATCGACAGCGTCGTGAAGATCGTTCGCGAGATGGACCGCTACCACGGCTTCATCCCCGTCGCCGCGGCCGCCCCGCCAACGCATCCGCCGGCGCTTCCCCCGGCGCCGCTGGCGATCGCCCCGCCCGGCCTCGACCGGGTTGCGATTGGCGCCGTAACGGATTGAAAAGACGCGAATCGGGGTTGCGATTGGCGAACGGCCGCCGGCGACGACCGCCCGCTTCTACAGCCCCCGGAACCAGTCGAAGAAGCCGCCGACCTTGCCGCCGGTGTCGAACGCCTTCTTCTGCTTGTCGTCGAGGGTTGCGTAGAAGGCGTCGAGCTTGGGTTCGATCGCCTTGATCGTGTCGAGCCGCGCCGCCGTCATCTTCTCCGAGAACGCCATGCGGCCGGTCGCGGTGGCGAGGTCGGGCTTGTCGCCGCAGAGCGCCGTCTTCATCGAGGCGGCGGCGGCGGCGGAAGCGTCGGACAGGTCCTTCAGCGCCGCCTTCTGCGGGTCGGTGAGGGCGAGGCGCTTCGACAGCCGGTCGCTCTCGTCGGCCGGCGCCGCCTTGCTGTTGCAGACCGACGCCATCATCCGCGATTCCAGCCAGGTCTGGGCGGTCGCCGGCGTTGCGGCGGCGGCGGCCATTGCAACGACGAGCACGATCAGCTTGCGCATGCGTGAACCTCCGGGTCTTCGTGGCGGACCGGTCAGCGCCAGTCCAGGAAGCCGCCCCCGGGGAAGCAGGAGAGCGGCGCCGCCGGCGGTTGTCAATGACGACCAAGGGTCAGCGCCAAGGCCGTTCAATATCGCGGGCGCCGCGAGCGCCCGCTTGACAGCCGCCGCGCCCCAAGAAACATTTGACCGTTCGGTCAAAAATCGTTCCCGGCCGCCGACGCGCCGCCGCGAAGGGGAGCCCATGTCGATCGCCGCCCGCCCGCAAGGACTGTCCGACGTCGCCGCCGGGCGGCTGAACCGCGAGACGGTCGACAAGGCCTTTGCCGACCTCCATCCGGCGCTGTCGGTCCACGAGGCCCGGGTCGAGTCCGACCGCTGCTACTTCTGCTTCGACGCGCCGTGCCAGCAGGCCTGCCCGACGAGCATCGACATCCCCCTCTTCATCCGCCAGATCGCCGCCGACAATCGCGAGGGCGCGGCGAAGACGATCTTCGACGCCAACATCCTGGGGGGCATGTGCGCCCGCGTCTGCCCGACCGAGACGCTCTGCGAGGAGGCTTGCGTGCGCGAGGCCGCCGAGGGCAAGCCGGTGCGGATCGGACTCCTCCAGCGCTTCGCGACCGACGCGCTCATCGAGACGGGCAAGCAGCCCTACGCGCGGGCCGCCCCGACCGGCAGGCGCGCGGCGGTCGTCGGCGCGGGGCCGGCGGGCCTTGCCTGCGCCCACGCGCTCGCCGTAGCCGGCGTCGACGTCACGATCTTCGAAGCGCGGCCGAAGCCCGGCGGCCTCAACGAATACGGCATCGCCGCCTACAAGACCGTCGACGGCTTCGCTGCGAAGGAAGCCGCCTTCGTCCTCTCGGTCGGCGGCATCGATGTGCGCTACGGAGCGCGGCTCGGCGACGCGGTCACGCTCGAAGCGCTCAGGCGCGATCACGACGCGGTCTTTCTCGGCCTCGGCCTCGGGGCGACCAACGCGCTCGGCCTCGAGGGCGAGAGCGATCTCGAGAACGTCGCCGACGCGGTCGACTACATCGCCCTCCTTCGCCAGACCGAGGACCGGACGACGCTGCCGGTTGGCCGCCGGGTCGTCGTCATCGGCGGCGGCATGACCGCGATCGATATCGCCGTGCAGTCGAAGAAGCTCGGCGCCGAGAGCGTCACGATGGTCTACCGGCGCGGCGCGGAGCACATGAAGGCGAGCCGGTTCGAGCGCGAGCTCGCGCAGACGAGCGGCGTCGTCATTCGCACCTGGGCGCGGCCGGTGGCGATCGAGGGACACGCCGGCGTGTTCTCGGGCGTCCTGTTCGAGGACACCCACGAGCACGAGGGGTCGCTCGCTTCTTATGGGTCCGTGTTCCGTATCGAGGCCGACATGCTGTTCACCGCGATCGGCCAGCGCGGGACGCCGCAGGCGCTCGGCGAGGCCGGGATCGAAACGAAGGACGGCCGCATCGTGGTCGACGCCGAGCGGCGCACGAGCGCGGCCGGCGTCTGGGCCGGCGGCGATTGCGTGGCGGGCGGCGAGGACCTCACGGTCTCGGCCGTCGAGGACGGCAAGCAGGCGGCCCGCTCGATCGTGGCCGCGCTCGGCGTCGGCTGACGCCAGGGGAGGATCGTCATGGCCGATCTCAGCACCGACTTTCTCGGCATCAAGTCGCCGAACCCGTTCTGGCTCGCCTCGGCGCCGCCGACCGACCGCAAGGTCAATGTCGAGCGCGCCTTTCGCGCCGGCTGGGGCGGGGTCGTGTGGAAGACGCTCGGCGAAGCGGGCCCGCCGATCGTCAACGTCTCCGGCGCGCGCTACGGCGCGCTGCACGGACCCGACCGGCGTCTCATCGCCTTCAACAACATCGAGCTCATCACCGACCGCGACCTCGAGATCAACCTGCAAGAGATCAAGGAGGTGAAGCGCGCGTGGCCGACTCACGCGCTCGTCGTGTCGCTCATGGTGCCGTGCGACGAGGGCTCGTGGAAGGCCATCCTGAAGCGCGTCGAGGAGACGGAGTGCGACGGCGTCGAGCTCAACTTCGGCTGTCCGCACGGCATGAGCGAGCGCGGCATGGGCTCGGCCGTCGGACAGGTGCCCGAATACGTCGAGATGGTCGCCCGCTGGTGCAAGGCGGCGACGCGCATGCCGGTCATCGTCAAGCTGACGCCGAACATCACCGACATCCGCGCCCCTGCCCGCGCCGCGAAGGCGGGCGGGGCCGATGCCGTGTCGCTCATCAACACGATCAACTCGATCATGGGGATCGACCTCGACGCGATGGCGCCGGCCGACGCAATCGACGGCAAGTACACCCATGGCGGCATGTGCGGCCCGGCGGTGAAGCCGATCGCCCTCGCGATGACGGCCGAGATCGCCCGCGATCCGAAGTGCGCCGGCCTGCCGATCTCCGCCATCGGCGGGATCACCACCTGGCGCGACGCGGCCGAGTTCATCGCGCTTGGCGCCGGCACGGTGCAGGTTTGCACCGCCGCCATGACCTATGGCTTCAAGGTCGTGCAGGAGATGACGTCCGGTCTATCGGACTACATGGACCGCAAGGGCTTCCGCACGATCGACGACCTGCGCGGCCGCGCCGTTCCGTCGATCACCGACTGGCAGCACCTCAATCTCAATTATGTCGCCAAGGCCGAGATCCACCAGGATCTCTGCATCAAGTGCGGCCGCTGCCACATCGTCTGCGAGGACACCTCGCACCAGGCGATCTTCGCGAAGGTCGCCGGCGGCGAGCGGACGTTCGTCGTCAACGAGGCCGAATGCGTCGGCTGCAATCTCTGCGTCCTGGTCTGCCCGGTCGAGGGCTGCATCACGCTCGATCACAAGGTCCACGGAATCGATCCGCGCACGGGCCTTCCTTACGACCGTCCGCCCATGCCCTGGACGGCGCATCCGAACAACCCGGCGGTCAAGGCCGCCGAGTAGGCCGGCGCCAAGTCTACTCCTCCGGCTTTGGCGCCTCCGCCTTCGGCTCCTCCGCCTTCGGCTCCTTGACCTTGGCGAACACCGCCGCGACGTCGATCTTCTCCTCGGCGGGCTTGGCCTTCGGCACGCCGAACACTTCGAGCTGGCTCGAAGGCGCGGGCCTGGCGGTGGTGATCTCGGCGGCGACGAGCCGCTCGCCCGCGGGCTCCTCGACCTTGGGTTTGTCCTTGGCGGCGCGGTTGACCTCGAAGTCGAGGTCGATCTGCGAGCAGAGGCCCAGCGTCACCGGGTCCATCGGCTGGAGGTTGGCGGAGTTCCAGTGGGTGCGCTCGCGGATCGCCTGCAGCGTGTGCTTGGTCGTGCCGACGAGACGCATGATCTGCGCGTCTTTCAGTTCGCCATGGTTGCGCAGGAGCCACAGCACCGCGTTCGGCCGGTCCTGCCGGCGCGACAGGGGCGTGTAGCGGGCGCCGCGCGGCTTCTTGAATTCGGGCGTTCGGACCTTCGAGTGCGATAGGTGCATGCGGTGGCTGGAATCGCGTTCGGCCGCGGCGATCTCCTCGCGGGTCAACTGGCCGGTCGAGATCGGGTCGTAGCCCTTGATGCCGGTCGCCACCTCGCCATCGGCGATGCCCTTCACTTCGAGCGGGTGCAGTTTGCAGAACTCCGCGATCTGATCGAAGGTGAGCGAGGTGTTTTCGACCAGCCAGACGGCGGTCGCCTTGGGCATCAACGGTGCGTCGCTCATAAACTCTGCTCCTTCAAGGATCGCCTCCGGCCGCGCGTCTGCGGTTTCTGGCCCGGCGGAGGCGGGAGCCTCGAAATCAAAAAACTCGGGGGGATAGCCTTTCTATAGGCGCCGGGCGGCCAAATTGCAATGCGCGGCGCGGGCCCTCGGGGGGACCTTGCCGCCCGGTCGAGCGCACACCACCTTCTCCGGAACCTTGAACGGTCTTCGCGGTTGTTGACGCGTCAGGAGGAGGCCATATCCATGAAATACGTTTCACTCGCCGCCGCGCTCGCTCTCACGCTCGCGACAGGCGCCGTCCCGGCTGAAGCCAAGGGCTGCATCAAGGGCGCGATCGTCGGCGGCGCCGCCGGTCATCTCGCCCATCACGGCGTGCTCGGCGCCGTCGGAGGCTGCCTCGTCGGCCATCACATGGCCAACGAGAAGGCGAAAGAGGAGCCGATGGACGGGGGGACCGCCGCTCAGAACCCGCATCCCGCGTCGCCGCAGAACGGCGCCGACTGATCGTCACGCCTTGTTGTTGAGCGCCGGCTCCGATTTCGGATCGAGCGGCCAGCGCGGCCGTGCGGCGACGTCGAGGCGGTCGACGCGCTGCAGGCGCAGCCGTTCGACGCCGGCCCACGCGATCATCGCCCCGTTGTCGGTGCAAAGCCGCGGCGGCGGGGCGACCATTTGCAGGCCTGCCTCGGCGCAGAGGCGGTCGAGGGCGCCGCGGATCGCCGCATTGGCGCCGACGCCGCCGGCGACGACCACCGCGCGGGGGGCGGTCTGATGGCGCTCGCGAAAGCGCCTCAGCCCGACCCGCATCCGGTCCTCGATCACGTCGACGATCGCCGCCTGGAGAGAGGCGCAAAGATCCGCGACGTCCTGCTCCTTCAGGGGCGCCGCCTGCTCCGCGGCGAGGCGCACCGCGGTCTTAAGGCCCGACAGCGAGAAGTCCGCGTTCGGCCGCCCCATCATCGGGCGCGGCAGGGCGAAGCGTTCCGGATCGCCCGACTTGGCCGCCTGCTCGACCGCCGGACCGCCCGGAAAGGCGAGCCCGAGGAGCTTCGCCGTCTTGTCGAACGCCTCGCCGATGGCGTCGTCCAGGGTCGCGCCGAGACGGTCGTAGTCGCCGACGCCCTTGACCGCGAGAATCTGCGTGTGACCGCCCGAGGCGAGCAACGCGAGATAGGGAAAGGCGACGCCCGCGGTGAGGCGGGCGGTGAGCGCGTGCGCCTCCAGATGGTTGACCGCGATCAGGGGCTTGCCGGTCGCCAGCGCAATCCCCTTGGCGGCCATCAGCCCGACGAGCACGCCCCCGATCAGGCCCGGCCCCGCCGCGGCCGCGACGCCGTCGAGGTGCCTCGCCTTTGTCCCCGCCGTGTCGAGCGCGCGGGCGATCAGCATGTCGAGGATCTCGACATGGGCGCGCGCCGCGATCTCGGGAACGACGCCCCCGAAGGCGGAGTGGGCGATCTGGCCCATCACCTCGTCGGCGAGGATCTCGCCAGCGCCGTCAGCCTTGAGCCGAACGACGGCGGCCGCCGTCTCATCACAGGTGGTTTCGATGCCCAGAACCTGCATGGGGTTCAATTGTCTCCGCCGGGCGAAACGACGCGCCCTTTCTCCGGCGTGGCTGTAACGCGAACCGGCCGGTGAGGAAACTCGCGCAATTGCGCAAGGGGTATGGGAAGCGGCGTTTCGTCGCCTGTGACGGCGGCCGCGAGCGTGGTAACGGGGAAAGTTCGCTGAGGCCTCCAGGGATGAAAACCATCGGGCCAAACGAGATTCGCGTCGTCATCCAGCCGCGCCCGGCGCAGGGGGCGGTTCCGGGCCCGACGCCCGCGGCGGTCTTCAAGAAGGTGTTCGACGCGGTGCTCGTCGCGCTGACGGCGGCCGACCGCGAGCTTCATTCGAGGGCGGCCGCGAGCGAATTCCATGTCGGGCGCCTGTCGTCGGAGCCTTGCGCCTTTGGCTTCGTCGAAAAGCTGAAGGCTAGCGGGACCGCCCCAACCTCGGCGATCGACCTCTTCCGGCGCTGCGCCGGGCGCGTCTACCGCAGCGACTATCATATCCTGCTCAAATACCCCCGGCTCATGCGGGCGTTCCACCGCCTCGCCGGCGCGCTCGATCCGGCGTTTGTCGTCGTCATCCGCACCGGGGAAGGGGAGCTGCCCCTCGACGCCTTCTTCCGCCGACAGCTCGACCGCGTCGGCGTCGCCGACGAGCCCCGGCCGCAGACGGACATGTGCTTTGCCGGCGCGGCGATCGCCACTTTCGAGGGGCGGCTTGCGGCGCTCGACTATCGGGACGCCGCATGGACCGGGCGCCTCGCGCTCGCCGGCGGCGAAGCGCAGATCGAATGCGTGTTCGATCGGTCGATGGGCGAGGACGCGCTTAACCCTCTAGGCAACAAGACCGTGTGCGTCGCCGGGCGGGCCATCTATACCGGAGACAGCCAGCTCCCCGAGCGAATCGAGGTCACGACGATCGAAATGCTGCCGCGGCCCCCCGCGGTGGTCGATATACGAGGCGCGTTCGCTCCGGCGGCCATCGGAGAATGGCGGGATGACATCGATTATATCCACGAGCGATAAGCACTATCTGCACTCGAACGTGCTCCTGCGGCACGCGACCGGGCGCTCGGGCGGGGATGAGGCGGACATCGAGACGATTCTCGCCGAAGCGGCGGCGGGCGGGCGGCGCGTCTGGGCGAACGCTCTGCTGTTCGCCGACCTGAGGCCGTCGGCCTTCGCGCCAGGCCGGTTCGCGACGCTCTCCGACTTTATCCGCTACCTGCGGTCGATCGCGACTTTCGTGACGCCTGGCCCGAACGCGATGATGCGCGCGGCGCGGCTGAGGGACATCCGATGGCGGCGTCCGGAGGCGACGCGCCACTCGGACGAAGAGCCGCGGTTCCTGTCGCTGCGCGACGCCATCGAGCTCGCGTCGGCCCTCTGGGTCAAGGAGACGGCCGGCGTCCCCGACCTCGAATTCCTCGCCTTCGACGACATCGGACCTGACGGCGCGGAGCCGGGCGGACGGTTCTCGCTCCTCAGGCTGCAGGACTATGCGGAGGATGCGCCGGTCGACGCGGACGTGCTCGCCGCGGTGCGCCTGCCGCGCGCCGAGCCGGTCTTGCGGGCGCGGGCGCCGACGCTTCCGGCGGCCGTGGGGTAGCCGTTTTGGAGAGCACTCGCCCAGCGCCCCGCCGGCTTGCGCCTCATCGCGGTTTCGCCGCCGCGAGCGCCGCGTCGATCGCGGGCTTGAGGATGG
Organism: uncultured Alphaproteobacteria bacterium; assembly: GCA_963829505.1. Lineage (GTDB taxonomy): Bacteria > Pseudomonadota > Alphaproteobacteria > Rhizobiales > Beijerinckiaceae > Roseiarcus. The sequence continues at coordinate 880,794 of CAWHIL010000001.1, read as the reverse complement.
CGTCGACCGCAAATGCCGAGCCCTTGACGCTGAAGTGCCCGTAATCGACGGCGAGCAGGTCGTCCGGCAGCCGCTGGCCGACGAGCCGCCGGCAGCCGTCGGCGCCGCACAGCGCCCCGGCCAGCGACACATAGGTCACGCCCGGACCCCAGTCCCGGGCGGCGAGCGTCCGGTCGGTCTCGAGCGCATCCGGCCGCACCCCGACGGCTGAGAATTCCGGCGCCGCGCCCGTCTCGAGGATGTCGCGCCCGACGAGGATCGGGAGCGCCGGAGCCCAGGTCGGAACCTGGCCCGCGATCACGATCGCCGCTACGCCGTCCGCATGCAGTTTGCGCGCGCCGGCGACGAGGGCGTCGAGGAAGCCCGGATATCGCCAGTTCGCCTCATGGTCGTATTGGGCGAAATAGCCGCCGACGAGCAGCACGTCCGGCTTGATCTCACGGATGCGCCGGAAGACGGCCTCGTTGATGGCGCGGCAGCGCGGCGTGCCGGCGACGCCCGCGTCCATCTCGACGGTTTCGACGAGCGGCGCGCAGAAGACGGCCGCGAGCGCCATGATGTTGGCGCGTTCGCCGTACGCCTTTCTCACGCCGGCGAAGAGGTGCGCCGCGTGCAAATCGCCGACGATGAGAATGGTCGGCTTGGACGGGTCGGGGGCGACGCCGCAGCGGCTGTCGTCGAAGAAGCGCTCGACCCGCGGCCGCTCCTCGTCGAGCGGATAGGAGCGCGGGTCGCGCTGATAGAAGCAGTGCATCAGCGGGTCGCCCTCCGCGCCGTTGGCGCTGAAATCGAAGACCTGCGTGACAAGCGGCGGAAAGCGGCTCGGAAAGCCCTTCGAATCGTAGGTGACGCGCCCGACAAGTCCGGTCGCGGCAAGCGCCGCGACGAGGCCGAGCGGCAGGGCGAAAGGCCGCCTGCGGAACGCGGCCGCCGAAGGCCGCTCGACGAAGCGCCAGGTGAGGGTCGCCAGAACCACCGCAACCACCGCGAGGGCCAGGAGGACCGGGGCGGTCGGAATGACGCCGGGCCAGGTGTGGGCGAAGGCGAAGAGCGGCCAGTGCCACAGATAGAGCGGGTAGGAGATCAGGCCGAAGAAGCCCGCGACGCGGTTGCCGAGCGCGACGTCGCCAAATCGGGAGCCGGGGCTCGCAATGACGAGCGCCGAACCAAGCGTCGGGATCGCCGCGCGCCATCCTGGAAACGGCAGGGCTTCGTTGAGGATGAGATAGCCCGCGAGAATGAGGGCCACGCCGAGCGCCGCCCCGATCTCGGCGCCGGCGCGCGAGGGGCGCGACTTGGCGTGAAAGACCTCGCGCCAGGCGAGGAGCGCGCCGAGCGCGAGCTCCCAGGCCCGGGTCCACGGCAGGTAGAAGGCCGCAATCGGATCGATCGGCGTCAGGATGACGCAATAGGCGAACGACGCGACCAGGATCGCGACAATGACGAGCGGCAGGAGGCGGGGCTCGATCCGGTGGATCGCCGCAAGCAGCACCGACCAGACGAGATAGAACTGCTCCTCGATGCTGAGCGACCAGAGATGCAGGAGCGGCTTCGTCGCCGAGTCGGCGCCGAAATAGCCGCCGACGCCGGCGAGCCGCAGAAGCCAGAAGTTGACGGTGAAGTACGAGTTGCCGAGCAAGCCGCCGCCGATGTCGCGAAACTGCGTCGGGTCGGCGCGAAACCAGCCGACGATCCAGACCGCTGCGACCATGAGGAGCATGGCCGGCAAAATCCGCCTCGCCCGCTTGGCGTAGAACCGCATGAGCGAGAAGCGGCCGACCGCGCATTCCGACAGGATGATCCGCGAAATCAGGAAGCCCGAGATGACGAAGAAGACGTCGACACCCGAGAAGCCGCCGGGGAGCCATCCGCGGTCGGCGTGGAAGGCGACCACACCGAGCACCGCGATCGCGCGCAGCCCGTTGACGTCCTTTCGGAAGTCGAGGTCGCGACCGCGCCGCGCGGCGGCGAGGTCGGGCGTGTCGGGGGCTTCATTCAACAAGAGGGTCCGGACTTGAGCGCCGTGACGCCTAAAGCGCCCGGTTCCGATCCGCAAGGCGCGCTTGGCCGCATGGCGCGCTTGGCCGACCGGCCGCGCGGCCTGATAATGGCGCCGATGCCTGGGTCCGCCGCAAAGCCTAAAGTGGCGCTCTTTCGCCCGCGCGCGGACGCGGCGCGGACCGCGGCGCGATTGCGAGAGCGTGGCTTTTCGGTCGCCTGCGCGCCGGTGGTCGCGATTGCGCCGGTCGCAGCGGCGCCTCGCCGGCGCCGTTACGATGCGGTGCTCGCGACGAGCGAGAAGGCGTTCCTCGCGGACTGCGCGCTCGACCGGACTTCGAAGGTGTTTGTCGTTGGCGGGCGGGCGGCGCGGGCGGCGGAAGCGCAGGGGTTCCACCTCGGAGCTGCGCCCGCGAGGGATGCAGCAGGGCTCGCGGCGACGCTTGACGGCGCGCTGCCGCCCGGCGCGACGGCGCTCTATCTCGCCGGCCGCGACCGCAAGCCCGCGCTCGAGGCGGCGCTCGCCGGCCGCAACGCGCTCGAGGTCGTCGAGGTCTACGAGGCGCAGGCGCGCAAGGCGTTTCGCCCAGGCGAGATCCGCGCGCTCGAGGGCTGCGCATTCGCCCTGCACTATTCCCGGCGCTCGGCCTCGCTCGCGGCGGCGCTTGCGGAAGAAGCGGGCTTGAGCGCGCGCTTTCGCCGGATGACCCACGTCTGCCTCAGCGGGGACGTCGCCCGGCCGCTCGTCGCGGCAGGCGCGGGCGACGTCCGCTTCGCCTCCGCGCCCGACGAGAACGCCTTGATTGACGCTTTGGTCGAAGCCGCCGCTCACTTTCCATCGCGCCGCCCCTCTCGTATATAAAGCCGCATCAAGCTCGGGGGCGTCAGCGCAACGATGGTCGACGAGGAGAGCCACGAGGTTGGGGCGGAAGCCGGCGGCGCGCCGCCAAATCGAGACCGGCGTCCCAACGATACGGTGATCGAGGGCGACGTCGCGAAAGAGCCCGAGACGACGGCGCCCGAGGCCCCGCCCGAGGGCGCGCGGCTCGACGAGCCGGCGCCCGTCCCGCGGGACGCGCCCCATGGCGCGGCGCGCGCGGTCGCCGCAGGCGCGGTCGCGGGCGCGATCGTCTCGGCGATCGCGGCGTTCCTCTTTCCCTTCCTCGCGCCGAAGCCCGGTCTTTCCGAGGCCGACGCGAGCCGGCTGGCGGGGCTCGAGACCGCGGTCTCGCAGGAAAACGCGGCGATCGCTGGTCTCGACAAACGGATCGGGGGCCTCGAAGGCGCCCATACCGCAGCCGCGGTGACGACGCTCGAGAGGCGCGTCGGCGCGGTCGAGACGAGCGCGGCGCAGTCCGGGATCGGCGGCCTCGACAAGCGCCTCGGGGCGCTCGAAGCGGCGAACGCCGACGGCGGCAAGAAAGCCGCGTCCGACGCCGACGCGGTGCAGGGACTCTCCGGCGGCCTCAAGACGCTGCGCGCCGACGTCGATGCGGCGCGGGGCGAGATTCCGGCGCTGGCGGCCCGGGTGGCGAAGCTCGAATCGACGACGTCGTCCGTCGACCTCTCGGCCGTCGAGGGAAGGGTCGGCAAGCTCGAAGGCGCGCTCGCCGGGGAAAAGGCGGAGGCGCGCGCCGCCCCGGAGGCTGCCGCGCCGCGCGACAATCCGGCCGCGCTCGCGATCGTCGCCACGACGATCAGCGACAAGCTCGCCTCCGGCGCCCCGTACCAGGCCGAGGTCGACGCGCTCGGGACGCTCGGCGTCGACCCGCAGAAGCTTCAGCCGCTGAAGGCCGTGGCCTCCGGCGCGCCGACCGACCGGGCGCTCGCGGCGTCCTTCGAGGCCGTCGAACCGAAGATGTTCGCGGCGATCGCGCCCCCCGAGACAGGCGGGGTCGCGGACCGCTTCCTCGCCCATCTGCGAAGCCTGGTCGAGATCCGGCGGACCGGCGAAACCGCCGGCGACGATCCGCAGGCGCTTGCCTCGCAGGTCGTCGCACGACTCGCGCGCGGCGACCTCGACGGCGCGCTCGCAAGCTTCGGCAAGCTGCCGGAGGCGGCGCGGGGCGCCGCCGCGGGATGGGCGGCCGAGGCCCAGGCGAAACAATCCGCCGTCGCCGCGGCGCAGTCGATCCGCGAGGCCGCCGTGGCCGGTATCGTCAAGCCGGCGAAGCCCTGATGAGGCGCAAGGCAAGGCCGCTTAGGGGTGCGGAGCGGGAGACGTCATGATCCGCCTGCTGATACTTCTCGCCGCCGTGGCGCTCGCCGGGGCCGGGCTGATGTGGGCCGCCAACAACCCCGGCTACGTGACGGTGGCGTTCGGCGACGCCCAATACCGTGTGTCGCTGATGACGGCGCTCGGCGCGGTCGCGATCGTCGCGATCGTCTGGTCGATCCTCTGGGGGCTCCTGCGCTTCGTCCTGCGCATCCCCTCGCTCATGTCGATCGCGGCGCGCGCGCGCCGGCGCGAGAAGGGGCTCAACTCGCTGTCGCGCGGCCTGATCGCGGTGCAGACCGGCGACGCCCGGGCCGCCTCGAAACATGCGGCTGACGCCAACCGGCTAATCGCCCACGAGCCGATGGCGAAGCTCCTGACCGCGCAGGCGGCGCAGCTCTCGGGCGACCGCGGACGGGCGATGAGCGCCTATAATTCCATGCTCGAGCATGACGCGACGCACGGCCTCGGCCTGCGCGGCCTCTACCTCGAATCGCGGGGACGCGGCGACCATGAAGCGGCGCTCGACTATGCGACGCGGGCCAGCGCCCATCGTCCCGCCGCCTGGGCGGGGCAGGCCGTGCTCGAGGACCGCACCCGCCGCGGCGACTGGGCGGGGGCGCTGGCGGTCGTCGATTCCAACGCTTCCGCCCGCCTCATCGACAAGCCGACGGCGCGGCGCTGGCGCGCGGTGATCAAGACCGCGATGGCGGAGGAGACGAGAGAGCGCGACCCGAAGGGCGCGATGGCGCTGGCGCACGAGGCGACCCGGCTCGCGCCGGGGCTCGTGCCGGCGGCGACGATCTACGGCGGCCTCGCCGCCGCCTCCGGCGACTACCGTCGCGCAACGAGGGCGCTCGAAACCGCCTACGCCCAGACGCCCCACCCCGATCTCGCCGCGGCCTATCTGAAGGTGCGCCACGGCGACTCGACGGGCGACCGGCTCGCCCGCGCCCGCGTCCTGGCCAACGCCGCGCCGCACGACCCGGAGTCGATGCTGACCGTCGCCAGGGCCGCTCTCGAGGCGCACGACCGCGAGGCGGCGCGCGAGGCGATTGCGCCGCTCATCGCCGCCGATTCCCGGTTCGGCCGCCCGACGCGGCGCGTCTGCCTCGTGAAAGCCGACATCGAGGAGGCCGACGGTCATCAGGGCGCCGCGCGCGAGTGGCTCTGGCGCGCCGCGCGCGCTCCCCGCGACAAGGCCTGGGTGTGCGACGGCCTGATCAGCGACCGCTGGGCGCCCGTCTCGCCTTCGGGCGAACTCGACGCCTTTGTCTGGCGAACCCCCGACGAGCGCCTCGCGGCGCTTGCCGAGCCCGAGCCGATCGAGCCTGAGGAGCGCCCGGCGCCCCCGGCTCTGCCGCCGGCCGCCGCCGCGGTCGCTGTCGCGCCGCCAGAGGAGCGCAAGGCCGCGCCGGAACCGCTGCCGCCCGCGGTCCGCGCCGAGGAGCACGCACCTGCCGGCGGGTTCGCGGCCGCCGCGCCCCGCCCCGGCGTCGCTCTCGACCCTGAAAGCATGGCCCCGGACGATCCGGGCCCCGGCGAGCCTGAACCGAAGCCGCGGCCCTTCTGGGCGCATGCCGAGGAGTGAGCCTCGGACACGAGGAGAAGCGCGATGTCGTCATCCCCCGTCGTCATCGTCGGCGCCGGACATGCCGGGGTCCAGACGGCGGCGAGCCTGCGGGAGCACGGCTATGACGGCGCGATCGTCCTCCTGTCGGACGAGGCCGCGCTGCCCTATCAGCGCCCGCCGCTGTCGAAGGCGTTCCTCAAGGGCGAGATCGACCTCGCAGGCCTGCCCTTGCGGGCCGACGCCTTCTACCGCGAGCAGCGCATCGACCTGAGATTGGGCGCGAAGGCTGCGCGCATCGACCGCGCCGGCGCTCATGTCGAACTCGCAGACGGCTCGTCCGTCGCCTACGGCCAGCTCATTCTGGCGACGGGGGCGCGCCAGCGCCGGCTCGACGTCCCGGGCGTCGACCTTCCCGGCGTCCATGGCCTGCGCACGCTCGCCGACGCGACCGCCTTGCGCGACCGGATCGCGCCCGGCGTCAGGGTCGTGGTGATCGGGGCCGGGTTCATCGGACTCGAGGTTGCGGCGACCGCGGCGAGACTCGGCGCCGAGACGGCGATCGTCGAGATTGCCCGGCCGATGGGCCGCGCAGTGTCGCCGGTCGTGTCGGACTTCTACGCCGAGGCGCACCGCGCCTTCGGCGAGCGGCTCTTTCTCGGCGTCGGCGTCAGGGCGATCCGCGGGACGGAGAGGGCCGAGGCGGTCGAGCTTGCCGACGGCGAGGTCCTCAAGGCCGACCTCGTGCTCGTCGGCGTCGGCGTCGTGGCCGAGGACCGGCTCGCGCGCGAGGCCGGGCTCGCCTGCGACAACGGGATCGTCGTCGACGCGGAGCTTCGGACGTCCGACCCGGCGATCTCGGCGATCGGCGACTGCGCCCATTTTCCCCACGCCGGGCTCGGCTTCGCGACCCGGCTCGAATCGATCGAGAACGCGGTCGACCAGGCGAAATGCGTCGCGGCCCGGATCGCCGGCAAGCCCGCGCCCTACGATGAGCTCGCCTGGTTCTGGAGCGACCAGGGCGACCTGAAGCTGATGATCGCGGGGCTCTCGCATGGCGTCGACCAATGGGTGGTGCGCGGCGACGTGGAGGCCCGCGCCTTCTCGGCCTTCGGCTTCAGGGGCGGCAAGCTGGCCGCGGTCGAGTTGGTCAACCGCGCCGGCGACCACGCCGCGGCGAAGCGCATCCTCGGCGCCGGCAAGACGCTGACGCCCGAGGAGGCGGCGGATCCGGCCTTCGACCTCAGGGCGCTGGCGAAGGGGTAGAAACGCTTGGGCGCGGAGAGCGAGTCATCTGATTTAGTCGTCAACTTTCAGCTCAGGGTAAAGATGCTCAACCGGGAATATAAAATCACGCGCGATAGAACCCATGAGATCGCCAACTGACTTCGTAAATTGAGACTTAAGCTTTTCGTCATCAATTCTTTCCACTTCTGTGTACAACTTCGTGATTACATCGTCTACCGACCTGGCCAGCGATAGGATTGCGGCTGCTACAGATTTATCCATATTCTTCTCTGCGTCCTTTTAGTAGTCGTCGCCGGGTCCCAGGCACGCTCTCATGCATCTTCGATACAGCCCAGGACGGTCTGACGGTGGCCACACGCCTTCTGTTTCCGATAAACACTTTTCGTGACAGGCTTGCCATCCGTCCGGGTAGACGATGCCCGAAATGGCGACGTCCGTTCTATGTCTTGGTGGCGTTTCGATCGCGACTTGGGCGCCAACGGGATGCTTCGGAACTCCCGGCCCCGGCTCAACTGCGCCCTCGGCGGTCGTAAACCGACCGCTCTGATCGTGATGATGGTTGTATTTTCCGAGCGCGCCCTCGGTTCCTATTGAGGCATCCGCGGGGCGTCCGCAGGTCTTCTATTCCTTTATCATCAGCGTGAGAACGTATGTGCAGTTTCGCCGCGAGCCGTCGAGCGGAAGGCCGTTTCCAAAGACTTCTCTTTCTGCGGCACGGCGCTTCAAATCTCTTCGATTTCCTTCCGCGGGGGCATTCAATTTCCTTCCAAAGCTTCAATTCCGTTCCCGGAAACGGGACTTATCAAGGGCTTGCGGGCAGAAGGCGCGGAAAAATCATCTCCGAGCCTCCCGAGGGTGACGTTGGGCCGGCGAAAGCGGCCTTCGAGACTCGTCGCCTCAAGGCGTCGATCCGCCCGCGCCATTCGCAACCCCGATTCGGGCCTTTTCACCTTGCGGCGCCATTCGCAACCCGACGTAACTCCCAGCCATCGGCTCCTACTTCCGTCATCGCGAGCGAAGCGTGGCGATCCAGAGGCTGCCGCGCCCATGCTTCGGGACGTCCGGCCGAGGAATCCGCCGGTTGCCGGAGGCGGCGGATGTGTCTGGATCGCCACGCCGCTTCGCTCCTCGCGATGACGAGCCACCCACCTTGGGACTTACAACCCGGCCTATCCGCCCGCGCCACTCGCAACCCCGATTCGAGCCTTTTCAACGCCTTGCGGCGCCAATCGCAACCCGGTGTAACTGCCAAGGCGGGGCCACTTCATCGACCTCGTCCTGAGGAGCGTCGCCTTTGGCGACGCGTCTCGAAGGACGATTCCAGGGCCCGGCGAACGTCCTTCGAGACGCCCGCTTCGCGGGCTCCTCAGGACGAGGGCGGTGTTAAGAAGCCCACCTTGGGGGAGTTACAACCCGGCGTAACTCCCAAGCCATCGGCGCCTCCTGCCGTCATCGCGAGCGAAGCGTGGCGATCCAGAGGCTGCCCATGCTTTGGGACGTTCGGCGGAGAAATCCGCCGGTCGCCGGAGGCGGGGATCTCTGGATCGCCACGTCGCTTCGCTCCTCGCGATGACGGAGACCAGCTTGGGAGCTACAACGCGGCGAAACTCCGCCAAGGCGTGGGTCTTGTCGCCGCCCTCGGCCTCGATGGCGGTGAGGCGTTCGCGCGACCTGCCGGGATACGCCTCGATGCCCATTGCCCTGCCCTTCGCTACCAGCCTTGAACTGTATGTTCTTTGTTTGTTCCTGTCAAGCTTTTGCTTGCGCCGTGGGGGAGGCCGGCCGAGGCCAAAACAGAGCCTCGAGAGCCGTGGCCGCGAGGACGAGGGCTGGGGCCCGCGTCTCGGGGCCCGTGTCTTGTTGTCCGAGCGCATCTCCGGATATATATCCGGGATCTCCGATACGACAGAGGGACGAAGCATGGCGAAAGAAGCTCAGCACCGTGCGGTCGCGAACCACCGCGCCCGGCAGGCGAAAGCGGGATTCGTCCGGTTCGAGCTCAAGGCCTCGGTTGCGGACCGCGCGCTCCTGCGCGCGCTCGCGCAACAGCTGGCGCGTATGGGTTCGGAGGCCGGATGGCTGCGGGAGCGTCTTCGAGGGGTGGTCAATCCCGGGCAGGCCAGGCAAGGCGGGGTTCTCGCCGCGCTGCGTCGGTCGCCTCTCGTCGGCGCGGAGATCGACCTTGTGAGGGAGCGCGAGGACGGGCGGCCGGTCGATCTATGACGCGCTATTTGCTCGACACGAACGTCCTCAGCGAAGTCGTCAAGCCGGCGCCTTCGCCCGAGTTGACGGCCTGGATGGGCGCGCGGGCCGACGCCGACCTTTTCATCGCCTCGCTGACGATCGCCGAAATCCTGCGTGGCGTCCTCGAGCTGCCCGCCGGAAGGAAACGCCATGCGCTTGAGACATGGTTCTCGGGCCCCGAAGGTCCGCCCGCGCTTTTCGCCGGGCGCATCCTGCCCTTCGACGAGAAAGCCGGGCTCGTGTGGGCGCGGCTGATGGCGGAGGGAAAGGCTCGGGGGCGGCCGCGGAGCGCCCTCGACATGATCATCGCATCCATCGCCGAGGCGCACGCCTGCGTGGTGGTGACGGCGAACGAGCGGGATTTCGTGGGGCTGGAGATTCTGAACCCGATGAGGGCGACCAATTAATCTGTTCGAAAGGCGCTACGGCAGACCTGCTCCAAAGGATCGCACAGAATACGCCTTCGTTTTTTGAAGGTCTCATTGTCGATCTGCTGGCTGCGATGGGCTAAGGGGGCAATCGATTGAATGCCGCGTCTCAGCTTGGACGCTCCGGAGATGGAGGCGTCGACGGGGTCATCAACAAACACCGCCCAAGGACGGCGACGTTCGCCGGCGCGCCCGAGGCGTTCGCTCGCCCGAACGTTCTCGCGAACGCAGGGGCCCTTGCGCCCGCCGGGATCAGACCGGTATGGCCGACCTTCGTTGCGCGCGCAGGCCGAGTCCGGCAAGTCCCGCGAAACCGAGGCCCATCAGCGCCCAGGTCGCCGGTTCGGGAACGGCGTTGAACGTCGCGGTGACGGAGCCCGAATTGTCGTCGAAGTTCGAGTCCCAATAGTAGAGCTTGAGCTGTCCGGAGGCGCTGGCGACGCCGCTGTAGTTCGTGCCGATCAGGAAGAAGGGGCCGGCGCCGATCTCGCCGACGAGCGCGCCGAACGGCGCGCTCAGGCCGTCCGTGTTGAAGAGGCCAAAATTCTGACCGATCAACGTCCCGGCTGGCTGCCCGCTCGCGTCGCTGCCGGTTGCGAAAAGATCCCCGGTGAGACCGTCGGCGTTGGACCAGCGGGGAAGAGCGCCCGCACTCCACAATTCGGCGGTCGGGACGGTGACGGTGAAGGCCTGTCCGGCCGTCAGCGTCCCGGCGACGGCGCCGCCGAGCGGACCGCCGCTGATGCTGTCGCCAAAGGCGTCGACGACGACGCTTCCCGCGGACGCGGACGTCGATGCGAAGCAAATCACGGCGAGCGCCGCAGCGGCGCAGCTCAAGGTTTTCATGAAAGCCCCCTTACCCGTACGCATTCTCTTGCAACGCCTATCGTAACAGCGGCGTTCCCATCGTCAAGTTGGTCATTCCGTCGCGATGCGCGGCGTAGAGTTCGTCAACAATATTCGGGCTTTGGTGAATAGTATTGGCGGGCCTCTCCCTCCAGGGGGCCATTTCGCGCGCAACCGGGTTCATCGACAGCTTCATCGGCGATGCATTCCAGAACGCTCCGACGCGCTCCGGATTGCTTCGTCCACGGGGATCGTGTCCGGGAGCCTCGCAACGATGATCGGCGATCATGCGGGCCGCGGCGACCCCGCCGCGTTCGCCCGCCAAGAAAGCGCGCGGGAGGCTACAGCGACACTTTCGCCCGCGCCGCGAGTTCGCCGACGATGCCGCGGCGGAAGGCCAGCACGCAGGCGACGAAGACGGCGCCCTGGATCACCGTCACCCATTCGCCGAACTGGGCGAGATAGTTCTGCATCGTGACGACGATGAGGGCGCCGACCACCGGCCCGTAGAACGTGCCCATGCCGCCGACCAGCGTCATCAGCACGACCTCGCCCGACATGGCGAAGGCGACGTCGGTGAGGCTGGCGTTCTGGACGACGATCGCCTTGGTGGCCCCGGCGAGGCCGGCGAAGGCGGCCGACAGGGTGAAGGCGGCGAGCTTGTAGAGCGTCGCGCGGTAGCCGAGCGAGACGACCCTCGGCTCGTTCTCGCGGATCGCCTTCAGGATCTCGCCGAAGGGCGAGTTGACGATGCGCTGGATCGCCAGAAACCCGAACAGGAACACGATGGCCGTGAAGGCATAAAGGATCCACGGGTTCGACAGGTCGAAGAGGCCGAGCGCCTTGCCCTGCGGCACGCCCTGGATGCCGTCCTCGCCGTGAGTGAAGGGCGCCTCGACGCAGAAGAAGAACACCATCTGCGAGAAGGCGACCGTGATCATGGCGAAATAGATCCCGCTCGAGCGGATCGCCAGCGCCCCGGTCACCAGGCCGAGCGCGGCCGAGGCGAGGACGCCGACCGCGATCGCCGAGACCGGCTCGAGCCCCCAGACCTTGGCCGCGTGGGCGCAGACGTAGCTCGCGATCCCGAGGAACATCGCGTGACCCAGCGAGAGCAGGTTGACGTAGCCGATGAGCAGGTTGAAGGCGCAGGCGAAGAGCGCGAAACAGAGCGCCTGCATGACGAAGAACGGATAGGCGAAGAACGGCGCGGCGACGATCAGCGCCACCATGAGGCCAAGCGCGACGAGGTTCGCCTTGCGGTTGCGGTCGGTGAGATCGGCGGCGGTCGCGGCTTCGACGCTTGCGGTCATGGGGTCACGCCCTCCCGAACAGGCCCGAGGGGCGCACGAGGAGAACGATCGCCATGATGACGAAGACCACCGTGTTCGATGCTTCCGGATAGAACACTTTCGTCAGGCCCTCGACCACCCCGAGGACGAAGCCGGTGACGATCGAGCCGACGATCGAGCCCATGCCGCCGATGACCACGACCGCGAAGACGACCGCGATGATGTCCTGCCCCATGCCGGGGCGCACCTGCGTGATCGGCGCGGCCAGCACGCCGGCGAAGGCCGCGAGCGCCACGCCGAAGGCGTAGGTGAGCGTCACCATGCGCGGCACGTTGACGCCGAAGGCGCGCACCATGGTCGGGTTCTCGGTCGCGGCCCTCAGATAGGCGCCGAGCTTCGTCTTCTCGATCGCGAGCCAGGTGCCGAAGCAGACGATGAGCGAGGCGACGATGACCCAGCCGCGATAGACGGGCAGGAACATGAAGCCGAGGTTGAACGCGCCGCTCAGCGCCTTCGGGATGGCGTAGGGCATGCCCGACGAACCGAAATAATTCTGGAACAGACCCTGGAAGATGAGCGCGAGACCGAAGGTGAGAAGGAGGCTGTAGAGCGGATCGAAGCCGGCGAGGCGCTTGAGGAAGAGGCGCTCGACCACCGCGCCGACAGCCCCGATGATGAGCGGCGCGAGAATGAGCGCCGCCCAGTAGTCGAGGCCGGCCAGGGTCAGCAGGAAATAGGCGGCGAAGGCGCCCATCATGTAGAAGGCGCCGTGGGCGAAATTGACGATCTGCAGCATGCCGAAGATGACGGCGAGGCCGAGGCTCAAGAGCGCGTAGAACGAGCCGTTGATGAGCCCGATGAGGAGCTGGCCGTAGAGGGCGGGCAGCGTGATCGTGTGGCCGAAGACGTTCATTTGCGGGACCTGCGCGCCAGGCTCCCGTACCCCCTCGTCCTGAGGAGCGCCGAAGGCGCGTCTCGAAGGACGTTGGCGCGGACGCCAAGGCGCGATCTGGAGCGTTCCCTCGACAAGCTCGGGACAGGCTCTTCGAGACGACCGCTTCGCGGTCTCCTCACGACGAGGGCGCAGCGCCCGGGCTGACGGCTTCGCGGCGTCCTCATCACACCCCCAGAACCTCGTGCAGCCTATCCATCTTCGATCCGAGTTCGGCGGCCGAGAAGGCGTCGGCGATGCGGCCGTGCTCCATGACGAAGAAGCGGTCGGCGACGGTCGAGGCGAAGCGGAAGTTCTGTTCGACGAGGAGGATGGTGAAGCCCTCGCGCTTGAGCTCGGCGATCGTCCGGCCGATCTGCTGGATGATGACCGGGGCGAGGCCCTCGGTCGGCTCGTCGAGCATCAGGAAGCGCGCGCCGGTGCGCAGGATGCGGGCAATCGCCAGCATCTGCTGCTCGCCGCCCGAGAGCTTGCCGCCGCCGCTCGACAGCCGCTCCTTCAGATTCGGGAAGAGGGCGAAGATGCGCTCGACGCTCATTGCCCCCTTGGTGGCGATGGCCGGCGGCAGGAACAGGTTCTCCTTGACGGTCAGGCTGGCGAAGATCGCCCGCTCCTCCGGGCAGAGGGCGACGCCGAGCCTGGCGATGCGCTCGATCGGCAGGCCGATCAGCTCCTTGCCCATGAAGGAGACCGAGCCCGTGCGCTTGCGCACGATGCCCATGATCGACTTCAGGGTCGTCGTCTTGCCGGCGCCGTTGCGGCCGAGCAGCGTGACCACCTCGCCCTCGCGGACGTCGAGGTCGACGCCGTGCAGGATGTGCGATTCGGCGTACCAGGCCTGAAGGCCCTTGACCTCGAGCACCGTCGCCGCGCCGGCCTCCGGCGCGCTTGCCTCAGCCGCCTCAGCCATGCCCCGCCCCCATATAGGCCTCGCGGACCTCCGGGTTCTCCGACACGGTCTTATAATCGCCCTCGGCCAGAACCCGGCCGCGGGTGAGCACCGTGATGCGGTCGGAGAGATGCGAGACGACCTGGAGATTGTGCTCGACCATCAGGATCGTCCGGTTCGCTGAGACGCGCCGGATGAGCGCGGCGATCCGGTCGATGTCCTCGTGGCCCATGCCCGCCATCGGCTCGTCGAGCAGCATGAGCTCCGGCTCGACGGCAAGCGTGGTCGCGAGTTCGAGCGCGCGCTTGCGCCCGTAGGAAATCTCGCCTGCGCGCGAATGGGCGAAGGTCGAGAGCCCGACGCTGTCGAGAAGCTCGTGGGCGCGAGCGTTGAGGAAGTTCAGCGCCGATTTTCCCCGCCAGAAGTCGAAGGAATCGCCGCGCTTGCGCTGAAGGGCGATGCGCACGTTCTCGAGCGCGGTGAGATTGGGAAAGACCGCCGAGATCTGGAAGGAGCGGACGAGCCCGAGCCGGGCGACGTCGGCGGGCCTCAAGCCGGTGATGTCGCGGTCGTTGAAGCGGATCACGCCCGCGGTCGGGGCGATGAATTTGGTCAGCATGTTGAAGCAGGTGGTCTTGCCCGCGCCGTTCGGGCCGATGAGCGCGTGAATCGAGCCGCGCTTCACCCGGAGCGCCACGTCGCTGACCGCGCTGAAATCGCCGAAGCTCTTGGTCAAGCCCTCGGTGACGAGAATGTCGTCGTCGCTCATTCCCGCCCGCCGCTCCGGCGCATGCGTTTCCCCGCTGTGATTGGCCCGCAATGAACCCGCTTGCCGGGCTGTTGTAAAGCCCGAAAAGGCGGCAGGGCGGCGGACGGCGGCGGGCGTCCAGGGCGGCCTCCGGCTCTCGCTTTTTCCTTTACCGGGGCCAATGCGCTATGCTGCGCCCTGTCGTCACGATACCGCGAGAGCCCGACGCTCATGGAGACCCTTGACCGAATCACGCGCGATCCCGAGGTCATGGGAGGCAAGGCGTGCGTTCGAGGAATGCGCGTTACGGTGGGCATGATCGTCGCACAGATCGGCGCGGGACGTAGTGTCGAGGATGTGCTGGCCGACTACCCCTATCTGGAGCGAGAAGACATTCTGCAGGCGCTCCGCTACGCCGCTTGGCGAGCCGAGGAGCGGGAGATCGTCCTGCCCGGCGAATGAAGCTGCTGGTCGACATGAACCTTTCGCCCCGGTGGGCGGACCTGATGCGGCAGGCCGGACATGAAGCCGTTCACTGGTCGACGGTTGGCGCGCCAAATGCCAAGGATCGCGACATCATGGCCTTCGCCCGGACCGAAGACTTCATCGTCTTGACCCACGATCTGGACTTCGGATCGATCCTGGCGGCGACGCGCGCGGCGAAACCAAGCGTGGTGCAGATTCGAGCCGACAACGTAAGTTTCGAAGCGATCGGGAACGCGGTCATGAACGCCCTGGAGCGCCTGAGGGACGATCTGGAGGCGGGCGCCCTTGTGACGGTCGACCCAAACCGTCTGCGCCTGCGTCTGCTGCCGCTCCGCCCATGACTGGGATGACCGAGGAGCGGAACACGCTCTGACCCTCGCTCCGCCTTACGGCGCCTGGCCCGGCCTGCGGTTGTGCAGGCGGCGCTCCCAGTCGAGCGCCTGGGCGACGATGTCGTCGAGATTGTCGCGTGTGGGCTTCCAGCCGAGCGCCTGCCTCGCCCTGTCGGCCGAAGCCACGATCGCCGCCGGATCGCCCGGGCGGCGCGGGGCGCGCACGACCTTGAAGTCGACCCCCGACACGCGCTGGACGACGTCGATCACTTCCCTGACCGTCTGCCCGTGGCCGTAGCCGCAATTGCACACGAGGCTTTCGCCCCCCGTCCTCAGATGCCTCAGCGCCGCCATATGCGCGTCGATCAGGTCGGTCACCTGGATATAGTCGCGCACACACGTCCCGTCGCGGGTCGGATAGTCCTCGCCGAAGATCTCCATGCTCGGGTACATGCCGAGCGCCGTCTGCACGGCCCGCTTGATCAGATGGGTGGCGTTCGGCGTCGACTGGCCGAGGCGCTTCTGCGGGTCGGCGCCGGCGACGTTGAAGTAGCGCAGCGCCACATAGCGGAAATCATAGGCGCGCGAGGCGTCCTCGAGCATCCATTCGGTCATCAGCTTCGAACGGCCGTAGGGCGAGATCGGCTTTAAGGGGGCGTCTTCCGAGACGGGTTCCGCCGAGGTCTCGCCGTAGACGGCCGCGGTCGAGGAGAAGATGAAGCGCCTGACCCCGCGCTTGATCGCCGTCTCGATCAGCGTGCGGGCGTTGGCGGTGTTGGTGAGATAATAGCCGAGCGGGTCGGCGACCGATTCGGGCACGACGATCCTTGCGGCGAAATGGGCGATCGCGTCGACCTCGTGCTCGTCGATCAGGCGGGCGACGAGGTCGGCGTCGCCGGTGTCGCCGACCGCCAGGCGCGCGGGCTTCTCGACCGCCCAGTCGAAGCCGGTCGAGAGGTTGTCGAGCACGACGACCTTCTCGCCCGCATCGAGAAGGCCGAGCGTCATGTGGCCGCCGATATAGCCGGCGCCGCCGGTCACGAGAACGCTCATGGATCATCCTCCTTGCGGCTTTACGGACCTCTCGTCCGTCGTAAAGCCAAAGGTCCTCCGGCAAAATGCCGCGTGGCGGCTCATGCCGGGACCTGTTAAGCGAATAGCAGATTCGAACCGCAGCGAGCCACGCCTCTCGTCGGGCGGCGCGCGCCTTCCCAAGGGACGGACACTCCATGAAAAAGCCGATCCGCAAAGCCGTTCTCCCCGTGGCCGGCCTCGGCACCCGTTTCCTGCCCGCCACCAAGGCCATCCCCAAGGAGATGCTGACCGTCGTCGACCGGCCCATTCTGCAATACATCGTGGACGAGGCGCGCGAGGCGGGCGTCGAGCATTTCATCTTCGTCACCGGGCGCAACAAGGGGGTGATCGAGGATCATTTCGATTCGTCCTACGAGCTCGAGGACACGCTGAAGCGGCGCGGCAAGGACGGCGCCTACGCGGCCCTCATGGGCGACCTGCCGCCCCCCGGCGCGACGAGCTTCACCCGTCAGCAAATGCCGCTCGGTCTCGGCCACGCGGTCTGGTGCGCCCGCGAAATCGTCGGCGACGAGCCCTTCGCCGTCCTCCTGCCGGACATGGTGACGAAGCCCGGCGCGCATGGCGGCCGCTGTCTCCTGCACTGCGTCGAGGCCTACAACGAGTTCGGCGGCAACGTGCTCGCGGTCGAGGAGGTGGCGCCGGAAGAGACGCCGAATTACGGCGTCGTCGCCACCGGCGCCGACCACGGCCGCGCCTTCGAGATCACCGGCATGGTGGAGAAGCCGAAGGTCGGAACCGCGCCCTCGAACTACATCATCTCCGGCCGCTACATCCTGCAGCCCGAAATCTTCCAGATCCTCGAAATGGTCGACAAGGGCGCGGGCGGCGAGGTCCAGTTGACCGACGGCATGATCGCGCTCGCCCGCCGGCAGAAGTTCCACGGGGTGAAGTTCGACGGCGACACCTACGACTGCGGCTCGAAGCTCGGTTTCCTCGCGGCCAACCTCGCCTTCGCGATGAGCCGGAACGACCTCGCGCCCGGGCTCAGGGAAGAACTGCGCAAGCTCGGCTTTGTGCCGAAGGGGGCGTGAGTCGTCGATGGCCCGCGCGACGCGGCGAGCCTGAGGCGCGACGGCGCCTCGGGCCGGATTCGCCGGCCTGCCGGGCCGAGGATATAAGCCTTGCGCATGATTCCCGAACCTGCGAGCGCGCTGACATCGGCGTTGAGAACCCTCGACATCGAGCGGCGCGGGCTCGACGCGCTCGGCGAGGCGATGGGGCGGACCGGCGCGGGCGAACTCGGCGCGGCCTTCTCGGCCGCGGTCGATAGGATCGCCGCCGCGACGGGCCGCGTCATCGTCACGGGCATGGGCAAGTCCGGCCATGTGGCGCGCAAAATCGCCGCGACGCTCGCCTCGACCGGGCAGCCGGCCGCCTTCGTCCACCCCGCCGAGGCGAGCCATGGCGATCTCGGCATGCTGCAGGGCGGCGACGTCGTGCTGGCGCTCTCCTGGTCGGGCGAGACGGTCGAACTCGCCGCAATCGTCACCTATGCCCAGCGCTACGCCATTCCGCTGATCGCGATGACCGCTGCGCCTCAGAGCGCGCTCGGACGCGAGGCGGACCTCTGCCTCACCCTGCCGGTCGCCGACGAAGCCTGCCCGAACGGTCTCGCGCCGACCTCCTCGACCACGATGCAGCTCGTTCTCGGCGACGCGCTCGCGATCGCGCTGCTCGAGGCGCGCGGCTTCTCGGCCCGCGACTTCAGGGTCCTGCATCCCGGCGGAAAGCTCGGCGCGAAGCTCATGCACGTGCGCGAGGTGATGCACGTCGGCGAGCGGATCCCGCGCATCGAGGCGGCCGCGCGGATGGCGGAGGCGATCGTCGAGATGTCGTCCAAGGGGTTCGGCTGCGTCGCCGCTTTCGATCGCGGCAAGCTTGTCGGCATCGTCACCGACGGCGACCTGCGCCGTCACCTCAAAGCAGGCTTCTCGGTCGAGATGAGGGTCGACGAGGTGATGACGCGCAACCCGCGCACGATCGCGCCCGATGCGCTCGTCGCCGAGGCGCTGGAGAGCATCAGCCGGAAGATTTCGGCGCTGCTCGTGGTGGAGGACGGCGCGGTCGTCGGCATCGTGCATTTCCACGATCTCATGCGCATCGGGGCGGTGTAGAGCGCCGGTCGCCGCCATGACCGGGCGGCCGGCGTGCGCGCGATCTGGATTGCGCCGCTGTCGTCTGCGAACAGGCGCGGCGGAAGGCCCGGCTTCGAGGTTAACCGCACTTTCGGAAACGCGAACAATGCGCTAGCGCGGACGCTTGCCAACGCCCGGCGGCGCAAGCTAAGTGTCGGCGCGCGGGCGCCCTGGTTGCGCCCAGACTTTTTCCCGGGAGGGCACCATGGATCTCATCAGCCGCCGTTCGCTCATTCTGTCGGGAGCAGCGCTCGCGACCGGCGCCTTCGTCGCCCCGGCCGAGGCCGCGACGGGCTCGGTTTCGATCCGCATCACCAGCGCCGGCTTCATCATCGGATTCACCGGCGGCAGCGGCGTCCTGCGCTTCATGGGGCGCGACTATCCGCTGGGCATCGGCGGGATCAACGCGGGCGCCATCATCGGCGCGTCGGCCGCCGACCTCGTCGGAACGGCGAGGGGTCTGCGTCAGCCCGGCGACATCGCCGGCATCTATTCGGCCGTCGGCGCCGGCCTCGCCATCGCCGGCGGGCGCCAGGGCGCGACGCTGCAGAACGCCAACGGCGTCGTGCTGTCGCTGCATGGACGCCAGATGGGGCTGATGTTCTCGATCAACCTCAGCGGCATGTCGATCTCGCTCTCGTAAAAGCGGGCGGCAAAGACCGGATAGAGCCGCGACAGCGCGGCTCCGGAGCGTTCGGCGATTCGGTCGGATCGCCGAATGCTCTAACTTCTTTGATTTCCGCGCGCTTTTCGCGAAAAACCGGCATCCACTTTTTCGCCGCGCGCTCTATCGCTCCGACTTCTGTCCATAATAGGCGTTCGCGCCGTGCTTGCGGCGGAAGTGCCGGGCAAGCAGTTCGGGCTCGATGGCCTTGAGTCCGGGATCGAGCGCCAGCGACATCAGCGCCATCTCGGCGACGCATTCCATGGCGACCGCCGTCTCGACGGCCTTGGCGACCGAGGGTCCCCAGGCGAAGGGCGCATGCCGGTTGACCAGCACGCCCGGGAAGTCCGCCGGGTCCAGCCCGGCGAAACGCTCGACGATCACGTTGCCGGTCTCCCATTCGTAATCGCCGGCGATCTCGGAGGCGGTGAGCTTCCGGGTGACCGGAACCTCGCCGTTGAAATAGTCGGCGTGCGTGGTGCCGAAGATCGGGATCGGGCGCCCGGCCTGGGCGAAGGCCGTCGCGCGCGAGGAATGGGTGTGGACGACGCCGCCGATATCGGGGAAGGCGAGAAAGAGCTTGCGGTGGGTCGGCGTGTCCGACGACGGCCGCAGGAAGCCCTCGACCGTCCGCCCGTCGAGGTCGACGACCACCATGTCGTCGGGGGTCAGCGCCGCATAGTCGACGCCGCTCGGCTTGATGGCGAAGACGCCCCGCCCGCGATCGACGGCGCTGGCGTTGCCGAAGGTGAGATTGATGAGGCCGTGGCGCGGCAGGGCGACGTTGGCCTCGTAGGCTTCGCGCTTGAGGTCGGCGAAAGCCGGCAGGGGCGCGCGTCCGTGCGTCGCGCTCACGCCCGGAAGCCGCGCGCGAGATGGTAGTAGACCTCGTTGTTCCTGAGATCCTGCTGGAACGCCGGGAGCCGGGTCTCCTCGCCGATCCGCACGAACTCGATTCCCGCCATGGTGGCGAAATCCTCGAGCATTTCCGCCGTCACCGCGTAGCTGAAGCCGGTGTGGTGGGCGCCGCCGGCGTAGATCCAGGCTGCGCAGGCCGTCTTGAAGTCGGGCTTGCACTCCCAGACCGCGCGCGCGACCGGAAGCTTCGGCAGCACCGGATGGGCGACCGCCGTCACCTCGTTGACGATGAGGCGGAAGCGCGATCCGAGATCGACCAGCGTGGCGTTGAGCGCCGGCCCGGCCGGGGCGTCGAACACGAGGCGGACCGGATCCTCGCGGGCGCCGATCGACAGCGGATGGATCTCGAGGCGCGGCTTCGCGAGCGCGATCGACGGGCAGATCTCGAGCATGTGGGCGCCGAGCACGAGTTCGCCGTCCGGCGGCAGGTGGTAGGTGTAATCCTCCATGAAGGAGGTGCCTCCCGGAAGCCCCTCGGCCATGACCTTCATGGCGCGCACCAGCGCCGCCGTCTTCCAGTCGCCCTCGGCCCCGAAGCCGAAGCCGTCGGCCATCAACCGCTGCGGCGCGAGGCCCGGAAGCTGCTTGAGGCCATTGAGATCCTCGAAGGTGGTGGTGAAACCGACGAAGCCGCCCTTGCCGAGGAAGCTCCTCAGGCCCAGTTCCAGCTTCGCGCCATAAATCAGCGACGCGCGCCTAGCGCCGCCCTTCCTGAGTTCGGCCGCGACGTCGTAGGTCTCGTCGTACTCGCCAGCCAGCCTTTCGGCCTCGGCGTCCGAAACCTCGTCCACCCGGCGGACGAGATCGCCCACGCCATAGCCGTTGACGGAGAAGCCGAACGTCATCTCGGACGCGACCTTGTCGCCCTCGGTGACGGCGACCTGACGCATGTTGTCGCCGAAGCGGCAGATCCGCGCGCCCTGCCAGTCGCGCCAGGCGCGGGCGGCGCGCATCCAGGCGCCGATGCGCTCCTGAACCTCCGGGTCGGACCAGTGGCCGACGACCACCTTGCGGCCGAGGCGCATGCGGGTGTGGATGAAGCCCGCCTCGCGGTCGCCGTGCGCCGACTGGTTGAGGTTCATGAAGTCCATGTCGATCGTCGCCCACGGCAGTTCCTGACTGAACTGCGTGTGGAGATGGACGAACGGCTTCTGCAGCGCGTTCAGGCCGCGGATCCACATTTTCGACGGCGAGAAGGTGTGCATCCAGAGGATGAGCCCGGCGCAATTGTCGTCGGCGTTGGCTTCGAGGCATGCCCGCGCGATTTCGTCCGGCGTCGTCAGCAGCGCCTTGAACACGACCTTGAGCGGCAGTTTCGGCGAGGCCGCGAGCGCCTCGGCGATCCCGCGCGCATCCGCCGCGACCTTCTCGAGCGGGCCCGGCCCATAGAGGTGCTGCGAACCGCAGACGAGCCAGATTTCGGGTTTGGCGAGATTTTGCATGGAAGCGCCTCTCAAAGAGGGATGAAACTGCGTTTGCCTGCGGCCGTCATTGGGTTGCTTCGCTCCGCTCGCAATGACGGGGGTAAATCGGTTGCACCCTGGGCCTCACGCGGCGCGCTGGGCGTATTTGATCTCGATCAGGTCCTTCATCACCCGGGAGAGATCCGCCGACTTCGTCAGGCCGCCGAAGCTGTCGTAGAGCTCCCGATAGAGCGTGTAGAGACGGTCGTAGACGGCGCGATTCGTCGCGCTCGGCTCATAGCGGTCGGGCTTGACGCGGGTCATGGCGGCTTGAGCGCTGGCGAAGTCCGGGTGCGCGCCCGCAAGCACCGCGGCGGCGATTGCGCCGCCGAGCGCGCAGGCCTGGCTCGATCCCGCAACCAGCATGGCCCGGCCGGTGACGTCGGCGTAGATCTGCATGAGCAGCGGGTTCTTCTCGGCGATGCCGCCCGAGCAGACGACGCGCTCGATCGGCACGCCGTACGCCTCGATCCGCTCGATGATCGCGCGCGCCCCGAAGGCGGTCGCCTCGATCAGCGCCCGATAGATGTCGGCGCGCGTGGTGTAGAGATCCTGCCCGAGGATGAGCCCGGTGAGCAGCTGATCGACGAGGATCGTCCGGTTGCCGTTGTTCCAGTCGAGCGCGATGAGGCCAGCCTGCCCCGGGTTCTGTCCCGCGGCCTCTTCCGTAAGCCTGGCGTGGAGCGCGGCGTCGCCGCGGCAGACGACCTCGACCCACCATTTGAAGATGTCGCCGACCGCCGACTGCCCGGCCTCGATGCCGAAGAAGCCGGGCAGGATCGCGCCTTTCACGATGCCGCAGATGCCGGGGATGTCGGCGACGTCCTTGTCCGCCGCCACGACCGCGCAATCGCAGGTGGAGGTGCCGATCACCTTGACGATCGTGCCCTCGCTGACGCCGCAGCCGATCGCCCCGTAATGCACGTCGAACTCGCCGATCGCGATCGGAATGCCGGCCTTGAGCCCGAGTTTCTCGGCCCATTCGGGCGAGAGCGCGCCCGCGGCCTCGCTCGCGTCGTAGGCCTTCTCGTAGAGCCGGTCGCGCAGGGGCGCGAGACGCGGATCGAGCGCGGTCAGGAATTCCTTGTCCGGCAAGCCGCCCCATTCTTCGGCGTACATCGCCTTGTGTCCCGCCGCGCACACGCCGCGCTTGACCTTGAGCGGGTCGCTGACACCGGCGAGGAGGGATGGAATCCAGTCGGCGATCTCGACCCAGGAATACGCCGCCTCGAATGCCGCGGGGGCGACGTTCAGGCAATGCCAGATCTTCGACCAGAACCACTCGGAGGAATAGACGCCGCCGCATTTGGCGACGTATTGCGGCCGCATCTCTCTTGCGAGCGCGGTGATCCTCGCAGCCTCGCGGAAGCCGGTGTGGTCCTTCCACAGCCAGCACTGGGCCGAGAGATCGGCGCTCCACTTCGGGTCGAGGGCGAGCGGCCGGTTGGCGGCATCCACCGGAAGCGGGCTCGATCCCGTCGTGTCGACGCCGACGCCGACGATCTTGCCGGCGTCGAATTCGGGCGCCTTCGCCGCCTCGGCCAGCGCAGCCCGAACGCTCTGCGTGAGGCCGTGGACGTAGTCGCCCGGGTATTGCCGCGCGAGATGGCCGTCCCGCGGGTCGAGCAGCACGCCTTGCGCGCCCGACGAATAGTCGACGACCGCGGCGCCGTATTCGGCGCCGTCGCTCGAACGCACGACGAGCGCGCGAACGGAGTTGGTGCCGAAATCGAGACCTAGAGTGAACATGGGCGCTCCGAAACTTCGACGCGGCGCGAGCCGCTCCGATACGGTCGGCGGGAACGCTCGAGCCCGCCAGGGCGCACGCGCCGCAAGTCCGCGTCCCCGGCCGCCGGCCGGCCGACGCCTCTCGTCCCTCTCGCGGGGCGGATCATCTTTCGAGCGCTTCCCGTCGCCTCGGCGGACCTTTCGGTCGGTCCCCGTTTCCGACTCCATAGCCGAAGCCGCGCCGCGCCGCCAACGCAATTATCATACAATAATAAAATTTTCGCCCCGGGACGATTGACGAAGGTCAAATTGAGCCTATCGTGCCGGCGCTAGATCGCGAGCCGCTCGCAAGGCTTAAGGCTGATGTTGCGGAAAATTTGATCGGCTCGAAAGGGAGGTTTCTCATCATGACACGGAATACGACGCGCGTCCTCATGGGCGCGGCCGCGGCTGCGGCGCTGACGGTCGGCGCGATTGGGGCGGCGCACGCGACCGACCCGAGCGCGAAATGGTGCGAGGGGGTCAAGATCGCGGCCTTCCCCGGCGGCCCGCAGGGCGGCGTGTTCGCCAACAACGTCTACAACGGCTACCGTCAGGCGGAGATGGATCTCGGGCCGAAGGTCACCTACTACTTCTCGAACTGGGATCCCAAGACCATGCTGGAGCAACTCCAGCAGGCGATCGCGACCAAGGTCGACGGCATCGCCTTCATGGGCCATCCCGGCGACGACGCGACCGACCCGATGATCGACAAGGCCTACGCCGACGGGATCATCTTCACCACGGCCAACACCGGTCTCCCGAACGCCCAAGGCAAGTACGGACCTCAGGGCATGGGCTACGTCGGCGCGCCGAACCACGCGGCGGGCGTCGCGCTGGGCGCGGAGGCGGCCAAGCGCGCGGGGCTCAAGGCCGGCGACGAGGCATTCGTGTGGGGTCTCAAGGGCGCGGGCGGAGACCGCGGCTCGCGCACCGTCGGGGTGATCGAGGCGCTCGAGAAGGCCGGCGCGAAGGTGATCTACCAGGAGATCGACTCGGCGACGAACGCCGAACCGAACGCGGGCACGGCGACCTTCGTCGGCGTCATGAAGGCCAATCCGGACATCAAGGTGGTGGTCACCGACCACGGCGGCCTGACCGCGAACGTGCCCGTCTACGCGCGGGCGGCCTCGCTGAAGCCCGGTCAGGTGTTCTTCGCCGGCTTCGACATGTCGCCGAACACGGCCAAGGCGATCAAGGAGGGGTATCAGCAGCTCGTGATCGACCAGCAGCCCTACCTGCAGGGCTACCTGCCGATCCTCAACATCTGCCTGACCAAGAAGTTCGGCATGTCGGGCCTCGACATCAACACGGCCGGCGCCTTCGTCGACCCGAAGAACGTCGACGCCGTCGCGCCGCTCGCGGCCAAGGAAATCCGGTAGGTCGTTCGTCCTTGCGAGCGAAGCGAAGCAATCCATCCGCCGAGCGCGCGGTTCATGGATTGCTTCGTCTCTTCGTTCCTCGCAATGACGGGCGCAATCGGAGGTCGTTTCGCATTTCCGGCATGACAATCGAGGCGCGGCTCATGAGCGGCGCCTCGTTTTACGAAGAGGCAGCAACATGACCGCGGCTGCGAACGCCGGCGAACCGCCGGTCATCGAACTCAGGAACGTCTCGAAGACGTTCGGCGAGGTGCGGTCGCTGGCCGACGTCGATTTTCAGGTCAACCGGCGCGAGATCGTCGGCCTGCTCGGCGACAACGGCGCCGGCAAATCGACGCTCATCAAGGTGGTGATGGGCTTCTACGGCCCCGACGCCGGCGGCGAGATCTTTTTTCATGGGAAGCGGGTCGACGACTGGTCGGTGGCGCGGGCGCGCAATCTCGGCATCGAGACCGTCTATCAGGAGCGGGCGCTCTGCGAGAAGCAGCCGATCTGGCGCAACATGTTCATGGGCCGTGAGCTCAGGAACCGCTTCGGCCTCCTCGACGTCGAGCGGATGCGCGACGAATGCGCCCGCCTCATGAGCGAGCACATGGGCTTCACCTCGGCGGCCGTCCATCCGAACAACGTGGTGGCGACCATGTCGGGCGGCGAGAAGCAGGGCGTCGCGATCACCCGGGCGCTGCATTTCGAGGCCCAACTCGTCATCCTCGACGAGCCGACGATGGGCCTGTCGCTCACCGAGACCAAGAAGACGCTCGACTTCGTCCGCCACATCAAGGAGGTCGGCAAGTCGGCGATCTTCATCGATCACAACATCTTCAATATCTATCCCGTCGTCGACCGCCTTTACGTCCTCGACCGCGGCAAGGTCGCGGGCGTCTACAACCGCGCCGACATCACCATGGACGCGCTGATCGAGCGGCTCTATCACGTCGCGCGCACCGGAAAGATGATGGAGTCTCCGACATGACGGAAGCGGTGGGCGCAAGGCCCGTCGGCAACCGGGGCAAGCCTCCGTCGCTGCTTCTGCGCTACGGCAGCCAGCTCGGCATCATCGGCGTCGGGCTGGCGATGTGGCTCGCCTTCGTCATCGCCGCGCCGCGCGTCTTCACCGACATCGACATCTACAAGGCCTTCGCCGAGACGACGCCGCTCTTCGGCATCATGGCGCTGTCCTTGACCTTCGTCGTCATCACCGGCGAGATCGACCTGTCGTTTCCGTCGGTCATGGCGCTCGGCACGGCGGCCTTCTGCCTGGCGACGGCCTACGGCGGGGCGCCGTGGTGGGTCGGATTGATCGTCGCGCTCGCAACCGGGGCGGCTTGCGGGTTCGTCAACGGGCTTCTGGTGGCCTCGCTCAACATTCCCTCGCTCGTCATCACCATCGGCACAGGGTTCCTGTTCCGTGGCCTCGAACTCGTGCTGATGAACGGATCCGGGGTGCCGATGACGGCCGACGCCTATCCGTGGATGCACACGCTCCTGCGCGAGCCGGTGCTGGGCTTTCCGGTTCAGACGCTGTGGATGATCGCGATCCTGATCGGCGAATGGATCCTGCTCAACCGAACGCGGTTCGGCGCACACGTCTTTCTGACCGGCGACAACCCGACAAGCGCGCGGCTCATGGGCGTGAACGTCGGCAGGGTCAAGATCAAGGCCTTCGTGCTCGTCGGCGTGACCGCGGTCTTCTGCGGCCTCATGAGTTCGATCTACGGCTATTATTTCTGGCCGAGCACCGGCGAAGGCTCGCTGCTCAACACCATCGCGTCCGTGTTCCTCGGCGGGACATCGGTGTTCGGCGGCACGGGCTCGGTCGTCGGCACCTTCGTCGCCTCGTTCATCATCGGGGCGATCAACGCAGGCATCGTGTCGGCGGGCGTCAACGCCTTCTACACCCAGCTTGCCTTCGGCCTCGTGATCGTGCTCTCGGTCGTGCTGCAGACGATCATCGACCGGCGGATCCGCAGGCAGTCGCTGACTGGACGGTAGAGGCGAGGACAGGATGCGGACCATCGTCCCCGGCGAACTCACGGTCATGTCGGCCAGCCCCGACCCGCCGTTCGAGGTCGTGACCGCCACGGGGATCAGCGGCTTCGATTTCGAGCTCATGCGCGCAGTCTGCGGACGCCTGGCGCTGACGCTGAAATCGGTCGCCTATTCGGGCGACGACTTCAACGGGATCTTCGCCAAGCTGAGCCAGGGGCTTTGCGACGCCGTGATTTCGGGCACGACGATCACTCCCGAACGCGCGGCGATCGTGCGCTTCTCAAAACCCTATCTCGAGTTCAATCAAGGCGTCGCGGTCAATCGGCGCCTGACGCCGAAGGTCGCCTCGATCGCCGACCTCGGGGGGCTGACGGCCGGGATCCAGGAGGGGAACACGTCCGGCATCGTCGCCCGGCGCCTGCTCGCGGAAGGCAAGATCGCCGGCATCCGCTACTACCCTTATGACGGCATCGGCGCCGCGCTCGACGATCTTGACGCCGGCAAGGTCGGGCTGGTCATAAAACTCCATCCCGTGATCGCGTGGCTGACGCGCGACCGTCCTCACCTCGAGGTCGCGTTCGAGGTTCCAACCCACGAGAAGCTCGGCATCGCCTACGCGCCCGATCGCGCCGATCTTTGTGAGGCGGTCGATGGCGCCGTTGCGGAATTGCGCGCGAGCGGCGACTTCGCCCGGCTCGTCGCGGCGTGGCCGGGCCTCAAGGAATCCCAGGCGGCGCCGTCATGAGAGCGATCAAGCTTTTCACCGGAAGCGACAGCGCTTCGCACGTTCTTGAGGGCTCGCTCGCGTTGGGACCAAGCGCCAATGTCGTCTCGACGCATTTCGCCGAATCGCCTCCGCATTCTGCCCTCGACTGGCACGACGCGCCCGAGGCGCAATACGTCATCACGCTTTCCGGCACGCTCGAGTTCACCACCCGCGACGGCGAGACTTTTGTCATCCGCCCCGGCGACGTCCTTGTCGCGGCCGACACCGCGGGCACGGGCCACAAGTGGCGCCTGATCGACGACAATCCCTGGCGGCGCTGCTACGTGGTGCTGAAGCCGGGCGCGAACGACCTGTTTGTGGCGAAGGGCGAGGGGATTGGCCGATCGCCAAGCCCCTCATCCTGACCTTCTCCCCGCTCCTCAAGGCGGGGAGAAGGGACGCGCCGGCGCCCACCGTAACTCGCTCGGCTACTTCCCTTCGCTCCCGCGATCGACGATCGCTTCCGTCAACGCGCGCTTCGCGGGGTCGTAGGTGACAATGACGCCGATGTGGTCGCTCTCGTCCTCCATCGCGTAATCGTGCTTCCCGTTGGCGACGAGGAGTTCGGCCTCGAGGCGCGCCATCTGCCTGGCGTTCTCCCACCCCATCATCGGATTGAAAGGAAAGCCGGTCAGATAAAAGACGGGGTAGAGCCGATGGTTGCGTAGCTCGACCTTGGTCAGCTTGATCTTCCATTTGGCGAACACGTCCTTGGTCGGGTGGCGCCAGCCCGCGACGTCGTCGATGACCACGACGTCCTCCGCGCGCGCAGGCGCGCCGGCGAGCCCGAGCAAGAGCCCAGCGGCGCCGACAAGATGCGCTCCCCTCATCGTCGTACCCCTGAGTTCCTCCTCCCCCCTTGTGGGGGAGGATCGAGGAGGGGGTCTCACCGCCGGTTGCCGATTGAAGCGAAGACAGGCCGACCTTTCAGGAAGATCGCCCTCGTCCTCAGGGTCCGAGAGACCCCCCGCCCTGTCCCTCCCCCACAAGGGGGGAGGGGACGTTGTCTTCGTCGCGCGTCGTTTTGCCGAGCTCTCGCGAGCGAGGCGGAAGCGACAGCTCAGCGAATGCCCGCGTCGATCAGCTTGGTCAGCGAATTGATCGACTTCGGCGTGACGGTGCCGGCGCCGGTGTTGAGCGACAGGCCGGGCATCTTGTATTTCGCCGACATGACGCACTGCACGACCGGCATGAAGCCCTGCAGGTAGAGAAGCTGGTCGAGCGTCGCGCTGACCGCGCCCGATTTCAGGCCGTCGATGGTCGCCGGTCCGAGGTCGATGCCGCCGACCACGATGTCGCCCGCCTTCTTGCCGGCCTTCTTGAGCACCTCGTTCATCGTGCCGGTGACGCCGCCGTGCTGCGTGCCGATCGCCTTCAGATTTGGATGCGCCTGGATGTAGGCGACCAGAATTGGCACGCCGAGCGAGGTGTCGCTGTTGACCTCCTGGGTGATCTCGAGCCGGTCGACCTTGAGGCCGGCCTTCTCCAGCGTGTCGGCGAGACCCTTCTCCGACTGGCCGCGCTCGGCCTGGCTGAAGACGCCGTAGACCATCGCCTCGTCGCCGGACTTGAGCCCCTGCGCCAGCATGGCGTTGGCGGTCAGCGTCCCGCCCGCATAGAGGTCGACGCCGGCATAGCCGAAGCCCTTGGGCCCGAACTCCTTCTGCAGATCGGTCATCGGCGAATTGCCGGACGTCACGACGATGCCCTGATCGGTCGCCTGCTTGACGAGATCGTGGAACGCGGTCGAGCCGGGATGGCCCATGATCTCGATGCAGTTCGGCTTGGCGGCCATCGCTTCCTTGAACTGATTGATCATGGTCTCCGGCGCCCAGGCCGAGAATTGCGATTTCAGATCGACCCCGAGCGCCTCGGCGGCCTCCTTGGCGCCGGTCTGGCGGGCGAGCGTCGCGCCGTCGCCGGCGTTGCCGCCCATCTGCATGTACATGACGAGGCCCTTGCCGATCGGATCGGCGAACGCCGGCGCGGCTGCGCCAAACGCCGCGGCGGCGACGCCAGCGAGAAGGAAAGTGGAAAGACGCATCGATGTTTCTCCCTACGTTTCGGGTCCGTCTGTAACGGCCCGTTCTTATTCGGCCGCGCGGGCGCGTCCGAATTTCAGCGACCCCATCCGAGCCAGGAACGCCCGTCGGCGCTGCGGCTCGTCCATGGTCATGTAGAAGATGATGGCTGCGAGAAAGATGAGCCCCTGCACGGTGCGCACCCAGGCGCCGGTGAGGCCGGCCGCGACCAGCCCCGCCTCGATCATGCCAATGATCAGGCAGCCGAAGACCGTACCGATGACCGTCGCCCGGCCGCCGAAGATCGAGGTGCCGCCGATCAGCACGGAAGCGATCGCGGTCAGCAGATAGCCCTGTCCCTGGTTGCCGAAATAGTTCTTGTTCTCGAGGGTCAGGATGATGGCGGCGCAGGCGGCGAGGAAGCCCATGAGGGTGAAGATCTTGATCTTCTCGCGGTCGACGTCGATGCCGACCACCCGCGACACGTCGTTCGAATTGCCGATGAAGAGCACATGCTCGCCGAAGCGGTGGCGGGTGATGATCAGCCACAGAAAGGCGACGATGAGCAGGGTCCACAGCGCCTGGATCGAAAATTCCTGCAGCCACGGAGTCCCCGAGACAGAGGCGAACGGCCGGCCGACGATCCATTGCCAGACCGAACTCTCCTCCGCGCCGCGCAGCGCATAGGATTTGCCGCCCGACAGCACCGTCGCCATGCCGGCCCAGAAGAACTGGGTGCCAAGCGTCGCAATGAAGGAGGGGATGCCGACCTTGGCGATCAGCAGGCCGTTGATCCATCCGACGAAGACGCCGGAAGCGAGGCCCGCGATCACCGCGAGCCAGCCGAGCTCGTATTCCTTGAACAGCACCGCGAAGACGAAGCCGGAAAAGGCGATGATCGAGGGAAAGCAGAGGTCGATTTCGCCCGCCCCGATCACGAACGTAAGCCCCGTCGCGAGCAGGATCAGCGGCGGCAGGGTGGAGAGGAAGGTCGTGTAGATATAGGGCGCGAGGAACACGCCCGGCGACAGATACATGAAGAGCGCCAGCAGGAGGATGTAGACGACGATGATCGGCAGCGCCTCGAAGCGCTCCACCATCGATCGACCCGCCCGCTCGGCCATCCGTTCCGCCCCTAGTGCTTGTTCTGCAGGTCGATCAGGTATTCGGTCAAATCCGCGACCGTCATCGCCTTCGGGTCGATCTCCGACACGATCTGTCCCCGGTCGAGCACAACGAGCCGGTCGGCGACCTGATGCACATGCGCCAGATTGTGTTCGATGTAGATGCAGGCGCGGCCGGACGATTTGATCTTGCGCACGAAGTCGATGACTTTTCTCACCTCGGCGACGCCGAGCGCCGCGGTCGGCTCGTCGAGCACGATGAGATCGGCGTTGTAATGCATCGCCCGGCCGATCGCGATGCCCTGGCGCTCGCCGCCGGAGAGGTTGGCGACGGTCGAGTTGACCGTGATGCCGACGCCGCGAAAGCCGATCACGTCGATCAGGATCTCGCGGGCGACCTCCTTCTGGCGCTTGATGTCGATGAAGCCGAAGCGGTTCGTGATCTGCCGGCCGACGAAGAAATTGCGCCAGAGCGGCTGCTTCTCGGCGAGCGACTTGTCCTGGTAGACCGTCTCGATCGAAAGATCGTGCGCCATGCGCACCGAATATTCGCTGGGCTCGATCTCCCGGTCGCGAACGAAGATCTTGCCCGCCGTCGGGGCGAGCACGCCCGTCATCACCTTGATGAGCGTCGACTTGCCCGCCCCGTTGTCGCCGATCAGCCCGACGATCTCGTTCTTGCCGATTTTGAGGTCGATGTCGCGGAGCGCATGCACCGCGCCGAAATATTTCTGCACGCCCTCGAGGCGAACGATCGAGGCGAACTCGGCCGCCGGCGCCATTGTCCTTCCTCCCGCCGGAAACCGGTCATTCGTCATACCATATGAAATTCACCGCCCCGTTGGCAATGGGCGGGGCGATTGCTCGCGCCGCGTCCTACGATCGCCGCGACGCGCGCCAGAAGACGCGCGTCATCAGCGCCGTTGCGAAGAGCGGCGTCAAGAGGTTCAGGATCGGCACGGCGACGAGCGCCGAGACGATGACGCCCGCGGCGAACACGTTGAGCGCGTTGCGGTCGAACAGCGCCCGCGCTTGCGTCCCCGACATATGCCGCATCGCCGCCAGCTCGAAATACTCGCGCCCGAGAAGGTATCCGTTCAGGACGAAAAAGGCGACGAGGCCGACGCCGGTGAAGAGCGTGAGCACGAGCACCGCGAGATTGACCGCGATCGACAGCGCCGCGAAGCGCAACCCGAACATGAGCGAGGGCCCGAGCGGCAATGGACGTCCGGGGGGTGCCTGCGGGTCGATCGAGCTCTCGACGATCGCGGCGATCTCGTCGACGAAGAAGCCCGCGACGAGCGAGGCGGTCGGAGGCGCGAGCACGATCGCCCCGACCACGAGCCCGACGCCGACGAGCGCCGAGAGGACGAAGCTCAGCCATGCCGGCCCGACGTGGATATAGGAGACCGCGAGGCGATCGAGCGCGATCCAGGCGGCGACAAGCAGGGCTGCGGTCAGGCCGAGCGATTTCCACAAGACGCGCCGGAACGGCGGCGAGAACATCTGCGAGAAGGCTTCCAGCGCGTCGGCGATCATGACGGACCCCTATCGCCTTGAGGCGCTCGCAGCCCGGGGCTCCTCGCGGGCAACGACCCGCCGGGGCTGCCCGGATAGGGGAGGGGCAGCGCGCGCGTCAAGCCGCGAACCGGGACGATCGCAAGATCGACCGCCGGCTCGCCGTCCCGGGTCAGCGCAAGCGTGCGCGGCGCGCCGAGCGAACGGGCGAGCGGCGCCGTCGCGGCGATCGCCAGGCCGAGCTCCGACGTCCGGGCGATCATCACCCCATCGCGTCCCGCAAGGCCCTCCTTGCCGTCGACGAAGGCCCAGCCGCGCGGATCGTCGGATACGACGAAGACCGGGACTTCCGGCCCGAGGGCATAAGCGATCTTGCCCGCGTCCGACCATTTCGCCGCCAGAACGAACGCCGGCGGCGGGTTCAGAACAGCCGCCTCCCGGAGGCCGCGCCAGTCGAAGGCCTCGAGCGTCGCGGCCGTCGCGGCCGTCGGCAGCGGCAGGGCCCGAAGCGGCCAGCCGGTGGCGGCTTCGAGACAAAGCGCCGCCATCAGGACGCCGAGAACGCCAGCCGAGGCGAAAGCCGCCCGGCGCAGCACCGCGCCGGAAACCTTGCGGTCCTCGATCCAGGCGCCCATCAGCGCGAAGGCGAAGAACCAGCCGGGCATCGTCCAGTGCGGCAGGCCGCGCGCTCCCCACAGGGGCGTGACGGTGAAGACGACGATCGGCGGCAGGGCCAGACACAGGAGAAAGAGGCGTCGTTCGTCCGCCCGCATCCTGAAGGCCGCGACGAGCCCCATGACGAGCGGCGCAAGGATCCAGGGCGACAGATAGACGGCCTCGCCGAGCGCCATGGTGAAGAGCTGGGCGAGCTTCAAGCCTCCCGTCGGCGCGGCGCGTTCGCCCTGGAAGGCGATCGACAGCCAGTCGTGGCGGGCGTTCCAGATCACGACGGGGACGATCATGACGAGCGCGACGGCGCCCGCGACGTACGGGGCCGGGTCGGCGAGCCAGCGGCGCTGACCCGACGAGGCTATCACGAACGCGGCGAGGCCGATCACCGGCAGGATGGCGCTGTACTTCGAGAGGCCGGCGATACCGAGCGCGACGCCCGCAACGAGCCAGAGCCGCCAGACCGCCGCACGGTCGGAAGGCGTCGCGAAGAAGAGGCGCGCCAGCGCCAGCGCCGCCGCCGCCAGCCCGAACAGGAGCGGCCCGTCGGGCACCGCCCAGCTGCCGGCGGAAACGAAGAAGAAAGGCGCGGCGTTCAGCGCGAAGAGGGCGACGAGAGCGGCCCGCGCCCCGAACAGTTCCGCCGTCATGCGGTAATAGAGCCAGCCGGTCGCGGCGAACAGGAGAACGAACGGCAGACGCGCGCCAAGGCCTTCGCCGAGCGCCATCGCCGCGAAATGGACGATCCACTGATGCAGCGGCGGATGATCGAAATAGGAGAGGTTGAGGGTCCGGGAGATGGCGAGCGTGTAGCTCTCGTCGATGCTGCGCCCGAGCGCCGCCGCATAGGCCAGGCGTGCGAGAAAGAAGCCCGCCACCACCGCCGCCGCCAGACGATCCATGCTGGCGCTCTGCCGAGCTGCGCCTGCGCCTTGCCAATCGGACTTGGCGCTTTGCTGAAGGGCCTCGCGCATGGGTTTCAGGGGAGGGCCGCGACTTCGTCCATCCGCTCCGCCGCGCCGGTCACGAAAGCGTCGAAGGCGCCCCAGAACTGATCGCGGAGCGCGTCGCGCTCGATGAGGATCTCATGCTCGGCGCCCTCGATGACGATGATGCGTCCGCCCCGCAATCGTGCAGCGAAGCGCTCGGCGGCGGCGCAATCGGTCACCCGATCGGCGCCGGCGGCGACGATCAGGATCGGCGTGCTGGCCCGCCGGGGAAAGTTCGGCTCCTCGAACCGGCGCATGGCGCGAAAGGCCGCGTGGACCCAGCCGACCGTCGGCCCGCCGAGAAAGAGATGCGGCGCAACCTTTGTCAGCTCCGCGATCCCGGCGAAGCGCTTCGCATCCGAGGTGAACACGTTGCCTTCGAAGGGTCGCGTCCAGTAGCTCTCCTCGCCGCCGCCGGGCGCGTAGGCGCCGCCGAACCCGAGCGCGTCGAGCGCCCCGATCCCATAGCGGGCGGGTCCGTGATGATCGACGCCTTTCGCGGCGATCATCGGCGAGGTGAGCAGAAGGCGCTCGAACGGGCGCCGGCCGGATTGGTCGGCGAGGAGCAGGATCGCGGCGCCCATGGAATGGCCAAGGGCGAACCACGGGCGCGGGCAGAATGGTTCGAGAACCTGGGCGACGAATGCGTCGAGATCCAGCTCGTACTGCGAGAAATCGTCGACGTGGCCCTTTCGCGGGTTGCTCAAGGGCCGGTCCGATTCCCCATGGCCCCGCCAGTCGAGGATCGCCGCCGCAAATCCGCGCGCCAGAAGATCCCGCGCCGCCTCGAAATACTTTTCCGCGAATTCGCCCCGGCCGCCGAAGATGGCGACCGTTCCGCGCGCCTCGCCGGAAGGAAGCCACCGAACCGATCGCAGCCTCACGCCATCCTCCGTCTCGACGGTCTCTTCGATTGCGCCGGGCGGCGGAGGATTGTCAGCCGTCGAGGTCAGGGACATGCAACGCCTCGAGGTGGGAAGTCAGGTTCGGGGCTGCTTCTTAGCAGTCCGCGGCGCCGCCCGCCAAACGCGCGCGACCCCCTTCTCCACGAAGTGGGGAAGGTGTCGCCGAAGGCGACGGATGGGGTGTGGAAAGCAGTGAGCCTGAAACACGAAGGACGCGGTGACGGTTCGTGCGAGCCTGTTTGCCTTAAGCCCCACGGCCCACACCCCATCCGTCGGCCTTCGGCCGCCACCTTCCCCAGCGAAGCTGGAGAAGGGGTCACCAGCCGCGAGAATTGCGCGCTCCCTGCGAACTCCTCTACCCGAGTCCCCGCGGTTTCGGTCCGCCGGTCGCCCAGTCCAGAAGCTCGACCGTGTGGACGACCGGCACTTTCGTCGCGCTCGCGATCTGCGTCAGGCAGCCGATGTTGCCGGCTGCGACGACCTCGGGTTCGACGCTCTCGATGTTTGCGATCTTGCGGTCGCGAAGCCGCGTCGCGAGCTCCGGCTGCAGGAGATTGTAGGTGCCGGCCGAGCCGCAGCAGAGGTGCCCCTCCGGCGGATCGAGGACGGCGAAGCCGACCGACTTGAGCAGGGCCTTCGGCGCGTCGCGGACGCGCTGGCCGTGCTGAAGCGAACAGGCGCTGTGATAGGCGACGCGTTTTCCCGACGGGTTCACCGCAGCCTTCAGGCCGATCTCGACCATGACCTCGGTGACGTCGCGCGCCAGCGAGGCGATCTGCGCCGCCTTCGCCGCGAGGGCGGGGTCGCTGCGGAACATGAAGCCGTAGTCCTTGACCGTCGTGCCGCAGCCCGACGCGTTGACGACGATCGCGTCGAGCCCGCCGCGCTCGATCTCGCCCATCCAGGCGAGGATGTTGGCGCGGGCGAAGGCGTGGCCGTCCTCCCCGAGGTGATGCGCGAGCGCGCCGCAGCAGCCCGCGCCTTCCGCGACGACGACCTCGCAGCCGTGGCGGGTGAGCAGCCGGATCGTCGCCTCGTTGATCCCGGGCGCGAGAACCTGCTGCGCGCAGCCGCTGAGCAGGGCGACCCGCCGGGTCTTGGCGCCTTCGGCCGCAAAGACCTGCGGGCGGTCGACGGGCGAGGGTTTTGGCAGCCTCGCGGGCACAAGCGCGAGCGCCGAGCGCAGTGAGTTCGGCATAAGCGCCGAGAACGCCTTGCCGAGTCTCCCTGCCTGCATCGCCGCGCGGAAAAGCCTTGGATACGGCAGCACGAGCGCAAGCGCGCGGCGCATCGCGCGCTCCGGCGCGGGGCGGACAAAGGTCGCGGCGACCCGATGGCGGGCATGG
Source organism: uncultured Alphaproteobacteria bacterium (assembly GCA_963829505.1). GTDB lineage: Bacteria > Pseudomonadota > Alphaproteobacteria > Rhizobiales > Beijerinckiaceae > Roseiarcus. The sequence continues at coordinate 844,795 of CAWHIL010000001.1, read as the reverse complement.
TCGACGAGATGCATGTAATTCACGCCCGACGGGCAGGTCGTCATGCACGAGAGGCAGGAAAGGCAGCGATCGAGATGCTTGACGACGTCGGCGGTCGGCGGCCGTTCCGTCTCGAGCATGTCCTTGATCAGGTAGATGCGCCCGCGCGGGCTGTCGAGTTCGTCGCCGAGCAGCACGTAGGTCGGACAGGTCGCGGTGCAGAAGCCGCAATGGACGCAGGCGCGCAGGATGGCGTCGGCGTCCTGGGTGTCGGGATCGGCGAGCTGGGCCGGGGTGAAGTTGGTCTGCATGCGTCAAGCGCTCTCGTGCATGCGGCCGGGGTTCAGGATGTTGCGCGGGTCGAAGGCGGCTTTCACGCCCGCGCTCAGTTTGGCGAGGGGGCCCGCCGCCGGCTCGAAGACGGGGACGGAGGCGCGCTCGGCCTCGGAGGCGACGATCAGGGTCGCGTGACCGCCGGCCGATCCGACAGCGCCCCTGACGACGGCGGCGCCCGCGTCGGCGCCGGCGTCGGTAGCGTCGAGGCAGAGCCAGACGAGGCCGCCGCCCCAGTCGAAGAAGACCTCCGTCGAGGGCAGGGCCCGAACGCATGCCCGGGCGACCTCCGCGGCGCGGCTCGGCGTCGGACAGGCGCGCCACACGACGCGCGAGCCTGGCGCGAGCAACGGCCTGACCTCGGCGACTTCCTGCCAGACCGCAGCCGAGTCGGCCGCGTCGAGCCGGGCGCCGCGGCCGAAGAGGGCCTCGAGCGCCTCGCTCCGGTAGGCGACGGAAACAAGCGGGCCTTCGAGCCGCAGGAGCGTGGCCCCGCCTTGTCCCCGGGAGAGCGCCGCCACGCTCGAGCGCGCCGCGGCTTCGGCCGGCAGATGGGCGGCGCCGGTGACCTCGAAGGGCGAATTCAGCGCTTGCGCGATGAGCCGGATCGCCGCCACGTCGTCGCGGCCGGCGAGCGCCAGCGTGGTCGTCGTCTCCGGCTTCGGGACGGCTTTCAGCGTCACTTCGGTCAACGCCGAGAGCGTCCCGAAGGCGCCCGCCTGAAGCTTCATCATGTCGTATCCGGTGACGTTCTTGACCACCTTGGCGCCGGCCTTCCAGACTTCGCCGAAGCCGTTGACGGCGGCGAAGCCGAGCAGATGGTCGCGCGCCGATCCGGCTCGTACCCGACGTGGGCCCGCAAGCCCGCAGGCGATCGCGCCGCCGAGCGTCGGCTCGCCCTCGCTCATGAACAGCGGCCGCAAATCCGGCGGCTCGAACGCCAGCATCTGCCCGGCGGCGTCGAGTTCGGCGACGAGCGCGGCGAGCGGCGTCGCCGGCCGCGCCGTCACGACCAGTTCCGCCGGCTCGTAATGCACGACGCCGGCGAAGCGCTTGAGGTCGAGGACATGCCCGGTCGTCAACGGCCGGCCGAAGGCGCGCTTCGTGCCGCCCGCGACGAGTTCGAGGCCGTGGCCTTCCGCCGCCGCCCAGGCGACGATCTCGCCGGTCTCGCGCGCATCCGAAGGCTGAAAGGTCGTCATCGCAAGCTCCGCCCTTCCCCCTCTCCCCGCTTGCGGGGAGAGGGTAGGGGTGAGGGGCGGGGGGATTGGCCGCTCACTTGGAGGCTCACTCGGCTACTCACCAAGCCCCTCATCCTGACCTTCTCCCTGTGAACGGGGAGAAGGGATCCGTCCGCGCCTCCGTCACAACACAGCATGCTTCAGAACCGCGGCAGGTCGGGGAAAGGCAGCGCGCCTGCGCGCACATGCATGCGCCCGAGCTCGGCGCAGCGGCATAGCTGCGGAAACACCTTGCCGGGATTCAACAGGCTGTCCGAATCGAAGGCGCATTTCAGCCGCTGCTGCTGGTTCATGTCGATTTCGGTAAACATGGTCCCCATGAGATCGCGCTTCTCGACGCCGACGCCGTGCTCGCCGGTCAAGACGCCGCCGACCTCGACGCAGAGCCGCAGAATGTCGGCGCCGAAAGCTTCGGCCTTGTCGAGCTCGCCCGGCCGGTTGGCGTCGTAAAGGATCAGCGGGTGCAGGTTGCCGTCGCCGGCGTGGAAGACGTTGGCGCAGCGCAATCCGTATTCGCCCTCCATCTGCTGAATGCGGCGCAGCACGCGGCCGACCTCGCGCCGCGGGATGGTCCCGTCCATGCAGTAATAGTCGGGCGAGATGCGCCCGACCGCCGGGAAGGCGGCCTTGCGCCCGGCCCAGAACAAGAGCCGCTCCTCTTCCGACCGGCTCGTCCGGCAACTCGTCGCGCCGTTCCGCTTGGCGATCGCATCGACCTGCGAACAAAGGTGGTCGACCTCCGCTTCGCAGCCGTCGAGCTCGACGATCATCAGCGCCGCCGCATCGAGCGGATAGCCGGCGTGGACGAAAGCCTCGGCCGCTTCCGCCGCGGGCCGGTCCATGATCTCCATGCCGCCGGGGATGATCCCCGAACCGATCACGCCGGCCACGCAGTCGCCCGCGCCCTCGACCGAGGGGAAGCCGATGAGCAGCGCGCGCGCGGTGGGCGGCTTCGGCAGGATGCGCACGATAACTTCGGTGACGACGCCGAGCATGCCCTCGGAGCCGACCGTGACGCCGAGCAGGTCGTAGCCCGAGGCGTCGAAATGCTTGCCGCCGAAGCGCAGGATCTCGCCGTCGATCGTCACCAGTTCGACGCCGATCACGTTGTTGGTCGTCAGCCCGTATTTGAGGCAGTGCACGCCGCCGGAATTCTCCGCGACGTTGCCGCCGATGGTGCAGGCGATCTGGCTCGACGGATCGGGCGCGTAGTAGAGGCCGAGATGCCGCACCGCGTCGCTGATGGCGAGGTTGGTGACGCCGGGTTCGGCGACGACGCAGCGGTTGTCGACGTCGATCTCGCGAATCCGGTTGAACTTGCCCATGCCGAGGAGAACCCCGTCCGCGAGCGGCAGGGCGCTGCCGGAGAGCCCCGTGCCCGCCCCGCGCGGCACGACCTTCACCCGATTGGCCGCGCAATAGCGCAACACCGCCGCCACCTCAGCCGTCGTCTCGGGAAGAACCGCCACCATCGGCGGCTGGCGATAGGCCGTGAGCCCGTCGCATTCGAAGGCGCGAAGTTCCGCCGCCCTGTCGATCACGCCTTCGCCGGGCACGAGCCGCCGCAGCGCCGCGACGATCTCCGCCCGGCGCGCGAGCACGCCCGCGTCCGGCGCCGGCATGGCGATCATGACAGGGCCCCGGCTGCCGGCGTGCGACCCATTGGCGTCGTCCTCCTCGCGCTTGCCGCGCTCAATCGTTCGCCGCCAGGCGCCGGGCATCGATCGGACGGCGCGAGAAACGCTGACGCTTGTAGGAGTTGTTATCGGCCAACGACGCGCGGGCGTCCAGACTGAGGCGCGCGGCGGGAGCGACGCTGGCTCGGCGCCGTAAACCCTTCCGCCTCCGCCCAGGGTCAAGGCGGACCATGGCGGCGAGTTCCGCGCGCCGCCATTCCTGCCACAACGCGCGGTCTTGTCTCGATCGAAGCTGACAGCGCCGAAGCGCCGCTGAACCGCCGATTGGGTCTGGGGCGCGTTCGCGCGCAGGCCTCAGCGGCTGGCCGGGACCGAAATCGTGTAGGTCGTCGCGGGAGCAGGGCGCGCCGCCCCGGGCGCCGGCCCGACCAAAGTCAGAAGGTAGAGCAGCAGCCAGGTTGCGACGCCGGTCAACAGAACCACGGCGACGGCGGCCGTGCCTCGCTCATCGGGCAGGTAGCCGCGGTAGAACGCGGCTTGCTTCTCGATGTCGTTCATTGTGGTCACCATCCGAGTCGTCCTTCACGTCAAGGATCGTCCCGTTCGGGCGATGCTTTACGAAAATTTAGATGGGCCCAGGCCCGCCGGCTGTGATCTTCGTCACACTTCGGTTTGTCACATTTCCGACGGACGCGAGGGATTTCGCCTCCGCCCGGACCGAGCATTTTCTTGCTTTGCCGAGAAGCTTGTTCTATATTTGTTCTAATCGGAAATGCAAAAGTCTGCCGTCCCCCATGTCCGTCGCTCCCGCCCCAGCCGCACCTGGCGCTCCCTTCTCCATCTTGACCGGGGAAGGTCCGCGCCCGGGATTCGCAGCGTCTCGGCCCCGTCGGGGCGACGGCCCGGAAATCGCGGGCGACCCTCGCCCGGGGCGCCGCCGGGCCTGGAGCCGCGCGGCGACAATCGCCCGGAAAATCCGCTGCAAGCCGTTGATACGATGGAATCCGCGCCCGAGTTTGGCGCGTCTCGTTCCCGTCAAGGCGGCGTCCCGGGAGGCTCTCGCGACGCTTCGACTGGGGCGCCCCCGGCCGCCCGCAGACATAGCCTTTGCGAGCCGCAAGGCCGCAATCGCCCGTAACTCCCAAGGTGGGGGCTCCGTCATCGCGAGGAGCGAAGCGACGTGGCGATCCAGAGACCCCCGCCTCCGGCAACCGGCGGATTTCTCCGCCGAATGTCCCAAAGCATGGGCGCGGCAGCCTCTGGATCGCCACGCTTCGCTCGCGATGACGGCAGTAGGAGCCGATGGCTTGGGAGTTACAATCGCCCGGAAAATCCACCTCAAGCACTTGAAAAGATGGAATTTGCGCCCGGGTTCGCATCGCCTGCCGTCACGCCCTTGCGCGCTGCTTCAGCGGCGCGGCTTCGCCCCCTCCGCCAGCGCGGCGCGCCCCGCGCTCAGGCCGCCTTCCGGACGGATTGCCCATTCCCGCGCGCCAACCGGCGCCGGACCGAGCGCCAGAGGGCACGGGTTTCCTCGGCGGCGGCGCCGAACGGATTGATCTCGGTGACGCCAGCCCCATGACGGACCGCGTCCTGAAAGTCGACGCGGGTGTGGATGAGCGGCGCGATGAGGCCGCCGATCGCTTCGAGTTCCGCGACGCTCTCGTCGATTCGGGCGATCTGCTGCCGTGGCGGGCACTGGTTGAGCAGAAACGCGTGGTCGCGCTTCATGGCCTTCAGCGTCCGGCACGTCTCGGCGCCGGCCCAGAGGTCGAACAGGCTCGGGCGGGACGGGATGATGTTGAGGTCCGCGGCGCTCATCGCAGGCGTGTGCGTCGGCCCCGCGCCGGCCGGCGTGTCGATGAAAGCGATCGTATATCCCTCTTTCTTCAGGCCGGCGAGGGTCGCAAGCAGCCTGGCCGGATTCGACGCTACGACCTTCACGTCGTTCGCGCCCCGCTGAGCGGCCCACTTCATCAGGGACGCCTGCGGGTCCATGTCGACGACGCAGACCTTTTCTTTCGCCTCCATGGCCGCGACCGCGAGCGACGAGGTGATCGTGCTCTTCCCCGATCCGCCTTTTTGGGTAACGAACGCAATAACCTTCATCGTCGTCCTCCTGACATCATTCGGGCGTCCCGCCTGCCGACTCCCGCGCGCCGACTGTCAGTGAATCATGGTAAACAAGATGTTAACTTTCCCTTGAGGAATGAAAATACAGTGCTCGACCCGCGCCTCGGGATCGAGCCGTTCGGGGAGCGACCGGGCGGTCACGCGTCATCTCAGCGTCGTCGTCGCGATCCACCAGGCCGGGCTCTCGACGGCGAGACGCTCGCGCGCCCGCCGCGCGTCGCCTGCCGCCTCGAAGACCGCAAAACAGGTCGCGCCGGACCCGGACATGCGGGCGAACGCTGCGCCGTGCAGACGCCTCAGACAGTCGAGCATGTCCTGAACGACCGGCAGAACGATTTGGGCCGCCGGTTCGAGATCGTTGCCGCCGGCCGCGAGACGATCGAGGGACGCGGCTGCGTCGTCCCCCGCCGGCGCAGACGACGCCGAACGGACCGATCCCCGCGCGAGGCCGAGCGCCTCGAACACGGCCTTCGTCGCGACCGCCTGGCGCGGATTGACGAGGACGGCGTGCAGCGGCGGCAGGCGAAGGGGCGCGCCGAGGACGTCGCCAAGTCCGCTCATGGTTCGGGCGAAGGGCGCGAGGCAGACAGGCACGTCCGACCCGACCTCGGCGGCCGCGGCAAGCACGCGGGCGTCCGTCAGCGCAAGCCCGTTCGCCTCGGCGAGAGCGCGCAGGGCGGCGGCGGCGTCGGACGATCCTCCGCCCAGTCCGGCTGCGGCCGGCAGCCGCTTGATCAGCCGAAACCGGCCGGTCCTGAGGCCCGCGACCCGGCGGCCCAGCGCACGTTCGGCCCGAGCGATGAGATTGTCCTCGAGCGGACACAAGTTCCCCGCGCCGGGACCCTCGACGGAGAGCGCGAACGCGTCTGCCGGCGAAAAGCCGAGCCAGTCGCAAACGTCGGCGAAGGCGACGACGCTTTCGAGATCGTGGAAGCCGTTGTCGCGGCGTCCGACGACGCGAAGGGTCAGGTTCACCTTCGCAGGAGCGCGCCGCCAGCGCACCGGCTTGGAGCTTCAGCCCCCGCCGGCGGACTGAGCCGCGCCCGGACTGGCCGCCTGGTCCGGCAGGCCCTCTTCGATCTTCTTGAGGATCGCCGGCAGGTCTTCGGGCTCGGGCTGCATGTCGCGCGCGTGGTTCCACTGGAACCGCGCCTCGACCTTGCGGTCGACGCGCCAATAGGCGTCGCCGAGGTGATCGTTGAGGACGGGATCCGAAGGCTTGAGGTCGACCGCCCGCTCGAGCGTCTGCGCGGCTTCCGAATATTGTCCGAGCTTGTAATGCGCCCAGCCGAGGCTGTCGACGATGTAGCCGTCGTCCGGTTTCTGGTCGACCGCACGGCGCAGCATCTTGAAGGCCTCGTCGAGATTCTCGCCCTTATCCACCCACGAGTATCCAAGGTAATTGAGCACGTAGGGCTCGTCGGGCGACAGTTCGAGCGCCTTCTGGAAGTCCACCTCGGCCTTGGGCCAATCCTTGGCGCGCTCGTGGCAGATGCCGCGGAAATAGAACAACGTCCAGTTGTCGTGCGTCGGGATGCCGATGGCGGCGATGGCCTGGTCGTAGGTCGCCGCCGCCTCCGTATACTGCTTGGCGGCGCGCTGGGCGCCGGCCAAAGCGCTCAGCGCATCGAAGTCGTGCGGATTGGCCGCGACGATATCCTGGAGGCGCTTGATCGCATCTTCCGACTGACCGATGTTGTCGCGCACGAGCGCCGCCTGGATGACGGCGTCCTCGTGCAGCGGCGACGACGCCGGCACCGATTTGTAGGCTGCGATCGCCAATTCGTCCTTCTTCATCTGTTCGAAGAGGCTCGCCAGCGAAACCGCGGTGAGATCGTCGCCCGGCCGCAAGTTCAGGGACAGGCGAAGATAGACCAGCGCCGGCAGTTCGTCGGACTGGCGGACGCCCGCCGCGCCAAGGCCGTAGAGCACCTCGGCGGCGCCCTCCTTCGCGTTGCTCACGAGGGGCGGCAGCGTCTCGCCCGCACGCAGGGCTGCGATCTCCCGCTCAACGACAGGATGCCGGGGCGCGGCCGCCGAGAAGTCGCCGAAGAGCTTGATCGCGCCGTCGCGGTCGCCGGCGGCGGCGAGCACGCGGGCGTAGGCCTCGGTGAACCGAAGCGCGGCCTTGTCCGATTCGTAGGCGGCCTTGAGGCGGCGCTGCGCCTCCCCGGGATTTCCGAGCAGGCTCGCGATCAGGCCGGCGTGAAAATCGCGAAACGCGGCGATGCCGGGATCGTGGATCTTGTCCAGTGTTTCGAGCGCGCGCCGAAGATCGTTCTGCCCCGCGTAGGTCCAGGCGACCAGGAGCGCGGTCGTCACGTCCCGCGAGGGCGCGTCCATCGAGATGAGCTGCTGTCGGGCCGACGGGTAGTCGCCGCGCTCGAGAAGATTGGTCGCAACCGTCAGGCGAGCGAGCTTGTTGTTCGGGTCGCGCGTCAGAAGCCGCTCCGCAAGCCCGGCCGCCCCCTGAACGTCGCCGTTGGCGAGGGAGGCGGAGAAGGTGCGCTCGATCAGGTCCGAATTGCGCGGATCGATCCTCAACGCCTCGCGGTAATAGGCCTCGGCGGCCGAGGCGTCGCGATCCGCGCTGGCGATGAGCCCGGAGAGATAGTTGCCGGGCTGGCTCTGCGCGAGAGCCAGATGATCCGGCTCGGGCGGGGGCGGCGCAGCCGCCATCGCCGCGGAACCCAAGAGAAGCGCGCCCGCCGCGGCTGCGCCGCGTGCAAGCGTTCGACGCCAGATCAGTTCGACCACCCGAGCTCTCTCCGGTATTTTGCGCGAGACGCCATGATGACACGCCTGGCGGCCGAGACTCAATCCCTCGGGCGCGCGGCTGTTGCCCGGAAAAGAAGGCGAATTGAGGTCATTGCGCAGGCCAGGGAGTTCTTGCGCTCATCGGCCCATGCAGGCGTCGGCGAGTTGCTTCAGGTCCGCCGCCCGCTTTGGTTCGAGCGCGCCGTCGCCGGGACGCCCCGCCTCTCCCGATTGCGCCACGGCGTCGGCGACGCAGCGGCAGGACCCGTCGCAATCGTCTCCCGCCCGCCCGCTTGCCACGCACGTCCGGTGGCAGGCGGCGAGGAAGGCCGAGAAATCCGGTTGGGGCGCGGCGACGGGCGCGATCAGGCCGGACGCCGCAATGGCCCAGACGAGGGCGCCGAGAATCGGCTGGTGAATGAGATAGACCGCGAGACTGTGCCGCCCGGCGAAGGCCGCCGCCTTTGCGGGCGCGGAGCGGGCCCTGAAGCGGCCGGGGCGCGAAGCCCACGCGAGCACGCCGGGAAGGCGCGCGACGCCGAGGCCCAGAAGCGTGACGCCGGCCCAGGGCATGAGCGGATACCAGTCGACGGTGTTCGGCAGCGCCCGGCCGAGGCCGAGCCACAGAAGCGCCGGCGGATCGAACGCGGTCGATTGGATGAAGACCGGCGCCGCGATCACCGCTACGCCGGCCGCGAGACTGGCGAGAGCGGGCGCCTCGATCAGGGGAAGCGCGAGAAGGCTGGCCGCAACGATACAGTGAAGGATGCCGAACCACACCGTCAGTCCCGGCACGGCCACGGCGGTGATCGCCGTCACCAGCGCCGCGCCCGCTGCGACCCGGAGAAGGCGTTTGCCGAAGGACAGCAGGTTCAGCCGATCGCGATTGGCGAGCGCCAGCGAGACGCCGGCGAGCGCCAGGAACGAACTCGCGATCGCATGCGACAGAAGCCGCATCGGCGGGCTGAACGGCGCCATCGGCGACACGAGCGCGAAATGCGCGAGGTCCCATGTCAGGTGGTAGCCGGCCATGGCGACGAGCGCGACGCCGCGCGCGACGTCGACCGAATCGACACGCCCCTTGGAGCGCGCCGCAGCGCCGTTCGGGCCGCGCTCTTCGCTCACGCGGCGGCTTCGAAGATCGAGCCCTCAAGCAGACGCTCGCCCTCGAACGCGACAGGGCCCGTCATCAGCACATGACCGTCGCTCTCGCGCCATTCGATGTGAAGCTCGCCGCCGGGCAGACGGACGGAGGACCGGCGGGAAAGAAGCCCGAGGCGCACGCCGGAGACGACTGTCGCGCAGGCCGCCGAGCCGCAGGCGAGCGTGAGGCCGACGCCGCGCTCCCAGACGACGGCGGCGACAGCGTCGGGCGCCTCGACCCTGGCGAAGGTCACGTTGACCTTCTCCGGGAACATCGGATGGACCTCGATCCGCGGGCCCCATTCCGCCGCGTCGACCGCCGCGAGGTCGGGGAAGAAGAACGCGGCGTGCGGATTGCCCATGCTGGCGACCGCCGCGAGCCCGAGGCCGGCAAGCGGATCGCGAGGCCCCGAGGCGAGCGCGACCCGGCATGTGTCCGGAGCGGCGCGCGCGAGCGGAATGTCCCGCCAGCCGAGGCGAGGCTGCCCCATGTCGACGCGGTACGAGGCGGGGCCGAGGCGCTCGCAGGCGATCAGCCCCGCCTCCGTCTCGATTGCAAGCCTGTCCTCGCCAAGCTCGCGATAGAGCCGGTCGGCGACGCAGCGGGTTCCGTTGCCGCACGCGCCGGCGCGGCTGCCGTCGTTGTTCAGGATCAGCACGTAGGCCGCTGTCCCTTGCGTGCGGGGCGCGCTCATGACCATCAACTGGTCGAAGTCGAGGCCCGGCGCGCGGTGGATGGCCCGCGCCTCCGCGGCGGTCGGCGCGTCCGGGCCGCCGCGCAGATCGAGCACGAGGATCTTGTTGCCCGCCCCGCTCATGCGCTCGACCCTTCGGCCCGCAAGGGCGCTGCCGCTTGAAGACGTCATTCTCCGTCTGTCTCCCTGCGGGAATTGCGGGCGGCGCGGTCGATCGCGCGGGCGCCGAAGCGCGTCAAGGCCTCACGCAGGGATTCGTCGTCCACCGCGGCAGCCGCCCGGCGCGCCGCGTCCTCGGCGGCGGGGCTCGGCGCCGGACGCGCGCGCGGCTTTCTCCTCAGCGGCGGGAGCGGGCCTTGGCGGAAAGCCAGCTTCTCGACGCAGCGCCAGCCGAGATGGGCGTTGACCCGCTCGACGATCACCGCGGCGTTGTGTTGCGCCTCGAGCGCGAAAGCGCCGTCGACGCGAAGCACGAGGGTCGCGGGGGAAACCGTCGCGTCGGGGTCAGGCTTCGCCGGGCGCGGCGGCCACTGCAGCTCGAGCGGGCGGGCGTAGCGCGCGATCGTTTCGCCCACGATCGAAGGCCAGTCGGCGATCAGGCCCGCCTCGCTCAAGCCCCGCCGGGCGAGCGTCGGCTCGATGACGCCGCGCATGAGCGCGTCGAGCGGCTTGGCGCCGGGACGCTCGCGCGTCATGGTCGGGCCCGGGAGAGCGGCTGTCGCATGGATCGTCATGTAAGCCCGGCGAGGCTCAAGGGAAAGCGCGACGCGATGGTCGCGCGGACCTTGCGCTGGTGGGACGGGGCGCGACGCGCCCTGCCGTGGCGGGCGGAGGCCGGGGAGTCGGCGGACCCCTATCGCGTCTGGTTGTCCGAGATCCTGCTGCAGCAGACGACGACGCAGGCGGCGAGCCCCTATTTCCAGACCTTCGTCGAGAGATGGCCGACGGTCGAGGCGCTCGCCGCCGCGCCGCTCGAGGCGGTGATCGGCGCCTTCGCTGGCCTCGGCTACTATTCCCGCGCCCGCAATCTGCACGCCTGCGCCCGCACGATCGCCAAGGCCGGCGGGCGGTTCCCCGACGACGAGACGTCCTTGCGGGCGCTTCCCGGCGTGGGCGCCTATACGGCGGCCGCGATCGCGGCGATCGCCTTCGACCGTCAGGCGGCGCCCGTCGACGGCAACATCGCGCGGATCATCGCCCGCCTCGTGGCGCTCGAGACCCCGATCGCCGAAGCGAGGTCGGCGATCGCCGCGGTCGCCCGCACGCTGGCGCCGCCTGCCCGGGCGGGCGATTTCGCCCAGGCTTTGATGGACCTCGGGGCGACGGTCTGCCGCCCGTTGCGGCCGGCCTGCCGCGACTGTCCGCTGAAGTTCGACTGCGCCGCTTTCGCCGCCGGCGCGCCCGAGGCCTATCCGGTCCGGCGGCCGTCGAAAGCGAAGCCGCAGCGGGCGGGCGCCGTCTTCTTCGCCCATCGGGCCGACGGCGCGTTTCTCGCCCGCCGCCGGCCCCCGAGGGGCCTGCTCGCCTCGACCCTCGAGCTTCCCGGCACGGCCTGGACCTCCGAAGGGCCGGGCGAGGATTGGACTGAGAGCGCCCCGTGCGGCGCGCGCTTCCGCCGCCTGCCCGGGACCGTCAGTCAGGCCTTCACCCATTTCGCCCTGACGCTCACGGTCCATGCGGCCCCGTATGAGGGCGATCCGCCGGGCGACGGCTTCTGGGTGGCGCGCGACGCGGTCGGCGGCGCCGGGTTCTCGAACGTCATGCGGAAGGCGGTCGCGCACGCCCTCGAGGCCGGGCAGGTCGAAGCAAACGTCATCGTTTCGTAAGGCTTTGGTGATTGCATCGCGCTCCCCCGGGGCCGAGCGCATAGGTCGAATTCGCTTGAAAAGGCGGGACGATCGCCGATAGCCTGCCCCTCCCTCCGTCCCATGGGAGACATCTTGGGCAAACTCGGCGCCATCTCCGCCGCCCGCGCCGCGGCTGAGCCGACCGCTTCTCCAGCGGACGAGGGGGATTTGCGCGCCCGCTTCGGCCATGTCTCGACCTGGGTGTTCGACCTCGACAACACGCTCTACCCGGCCGACTGCGGCATCTGGCCGCTGATCGACGAGCGCATCACGCTCTTCCTCGTCAACCTCTTCGGCCTCGACGGACAGTCGGCGAGGGCCCTGCATCATCACTACTACCGGCGGCACGGCACGACGCTGACCGGCCTCGTCGAGGAGGACTTCGACGAGGCGGATGCGTTCCTCGAGTTCGTCCACGACATCGATCGTTCGGCGCTGAAGCCCGATCCGGTGCTCGCCCGCGAGGTCGGCCGGCTGCCGGGCCGGAAGCTCATCTTCACCAACGGGTCGCGCGCTCACGCGCTCCTGACCGCCCAGGCGCTCGGGCTCGACGGACTGTTCGAGGACGCCTTCGACATCGTCGCGGCGGGACTGAAGCCCAAGCCCAGCGAGGCGGCCTACGAGACCTTCTTCAAGCGCCACGCGGTCGACCCGAAGGCCGCCGCCATGTTCGAGGACGTGGCGAAGAACCTCGCCGTCCCGCGGGCGCGGGGGATGTCGACTGTGCTGGTCACGCCGAAGCCCGGCCAGCCCGACCACCGCCAGGCGCACGACCGAGCCGGCGCGGAGAGGGCGGGCGGCCTCGCCGACGTCGTGACCGACGATCTCGGCGGCTTCCTCGGGAGCCTCAACGAAGCTCTGGCCTGAGGCTTTCGCGCTCCCTGCACGCCGCGCGTTGCGCCGCTGCGAACGCCGGCGCGGCCCCGGACCGCGCCCCGGGAGCGGAAACCTGTTTCACGTGAAACACTTCGCGAAGATTCGATCAGGGATGTTTCACGCCGGAACAGGGATAATTTTCGCACGGAACAGGGAGGTTTTTTGCGCGAACAGGGAGGGTTTTGACGCCGTCCACCGTCCCGCCGGGTTCCTCGAAAGCGACAGGTTGCAGCGGGTCGATCAGTATTTTTCGATGCCGGGCCACATGGCCTCGCCATAGCGTTCGCCCGCCGCGAAGCCCATGGGAAGCGTGCGCTCGATCTCGACGACCCGACCCGCATCGAGGTCGAGATCGCCGGCGGCGGCGCATTCCGCGAGATGCCCGCCCGTGCGCGTGCCGGGAATGGGGACGACGTGCGGCGCCTTGGCGAGCGTCCAGGCGACGGCGAGGGTCGCGGGCTTGACGCCCCAATCATCGGCGAGCCTGAGGAAGGGGCGCAAGGCGTCGCGGTTGCGCCGCCAGTTGACCCCCGAGAAGCGCGGGTTCACGCGGCGGAACTCGTCGGCGAAGCTCTCGACCTCCTGAAGGTTGCCAGCGAGGAAGCCGCGCGCGACCGGAGAGAAGGCGACGAGCGCCGCGCCCGTTTCCGCGCATGCCTGCAGAAGCCCGAGTTCCGGGCCGCGCGTCCAGAGCGAATATTCCGACTGGACGGCCGCGATCGGATGCACGGCGGCGGCGCGTCTCAGCGTATCGGGCGCGATCTCGGAAAGCCCGATCGCGCCGATCAGGCCCTTGTCGATGAGGCGCGAAAGCTCCTGCACGGTGTCCTCGATCGGGATACGGCGGTCGAGACGGTGGACGTAATAGAGGTCGATCCGCTCGACGTCGAGGCGTTTCAGCGACCCCTCGAGAGACTCGCGCATATGGGCGGCGCTGTTGTCGTGGCCGCGCGTTCCGTCGGCGAGGCGCCGGATGCCGAACTTGGTGGCGAGCGTGATCTTGCGCCGACGGGTCCGGTCCTCGGCGAGGAACTTGCCGATCAGCGTCTCGCAGAGGCCCTCGCCATAGACGTTGGCGGTGTCCCAGAAGTCGATTCCGAGATCGAGGGCGCGGGCGAGCGCGGCCAGGCTCTCGCTCTCGTTGGTGGCCCCATAGAAGCCGCCGAAACTCATCGCCCCGAAGCCGACGGGCGTCACCGTCGCTTCGCCCACTCGCCGCCGCTGCATGGAAAATCCCCGCCGATTGGTCGCCGACGCTTTGAAGGGCAAGCGACCTCCGAGGTCAAGCAGCGGCGGGCGGTTTCGATTCCGGCTGGACCGTGGCGACTTTGCGGCCTAGACATGGCGCCCTCGAATTTGCCGGAGACCGACGATGACGCCAGCCGACGTTCAGCATCTCGATGTGCAGATCACGCAGGATCTCGCCTCGCAGTGGATCTGGTTTCTCCTCTTCGGCGCGGCGCTCGTCGTGCTCGGCGTCGCGGCGGTCGCGCGCTCGATGACGGCGACCTTCGTCTCGATGCAGTTCTTCGGCTGGCTGCTTTTGATCGCGGCGGCGGTGGAGCTTTCGGCGGCGGTGATGGTCGGCCACTGGGCCGGCTTCTTCCAGCACGTCCTGGCGGCGATCCTCTACGGCGCGCTCGGCGCGATCCTCGTCGTTCGACCGATCGTGTCGGCGGAGGTGCTGACTTTCGTCATGGCGCTCTTCTTCCTGGTCGGCGGCCTCTTCCACATCGTCGGCGCGGCCGTGCTCGGCTACGGCGGCTGGGGCTGGCACATCGTCGACGGAGCGATCACGGTCGCCCTCGGCCTGATGATCCTCGCCCAATGGCCGGCCTCCGGCCTCTGGGTGATCGGCCTCTTCATCGGCATCGATCTTCTCTTCTACGGCGCCGCCTGGATCGCGCTGGCGTTCGGGCTCAAGGGGGCGTGAGGCGACACGGGCTGCGTGTAGGGCGGGGTCGCTGACCCCGCGCGCGCTCGACGAGCGCGCCTACAAGGCGGGCGCGCCCGGACGAATTCCGGGGCGCCATGTAGGCGGGGTCGCTGAGCCCGGGCGCGCTCGACGAGCGCTCCTACAGAGCTGGCCTCACCCCGGCTCCTTCGGCTCCTGAACGCTGACGTCGCGCTCCCAGCCCTCGTTCTCGAGCACGATGCGCTCGATGGCGATGGCGGCGCCATCCGCGTCGGCGTCGAGGTCGGCGAGCGCGACATATTCGGACGGCCAGCAGCGATGGATGAGCCAGGAGAGCGCGAGCTGACCGGCCTCGTTGTAGAATTCGAGCGTCACCTCCTTGCGGAAGGCGGCAAGTTGAACCTCGCTTCCGAGGGCCGCGCCGAGCTTCCAGACGGCGTTCGCCCAGTCCTCGAAGGCATGGTCGTAGGTGACGCCGCGCTCGAGCGTGATCGCCTCGTATTTTGTCCGCCCAGGCGACTTGTGCGCGGTCGAGGGGTCGCCGCCCTCGCGATGCTCGATCACCTCGGGCGAACGCTTGAGGCTCGACACCTTGGAGACGCCTGCGACGGTGCGCCCGTCCCATTTCAGGCGGAAATTGAAATTCTTGTACGGATCGACCCGCGTCGCATTGACCGTGAACTCGGCCATGGGCGTCGCCTCCTCGTCGGCGCGGCGGGCGGGCCGCCGCGACGAGAGGCTACGCCTTGGCCAATAGCTTCAGCAACAACCGACCTCGTCCTGAGGAGCGATGCGCAAGCATCGCGTCTCGAAGGACGATTCCAGGTCCTGCCGCCGGCGCGTTCTGGAGCGTCCTTCGAGACGGCCGCTTCGCGGCCTCCTCAGGACGAGGGGGGTGGTGTTGAGACGAGGGCGGCGGTGCTGTCAGGGGCGGCGCTTGGCCAGCGTCATCAGCGCGTCGAAATCGCCGCGGATGTAGGCTTCCTTCTTCGCGCGCGTCCAGCCTTTGATGCGCCGCTCCGCCGCGATCGCGTCGAGGATGCGGGCGTAGTGTTCGCAATGGACGAGGGTCAGCGGACAGCGGCGGAAAGTGTAGCAGGCGGGATCGAGTCCTTGAGCGTGTTCGCTGACCCGTTCGTCGACGGAGCGTCTCGTGATTCCGGTATAGTAGCTGCCGTCGGAGCATTTCAATATATAGATCGACGCGCCGTCCATAATCTCGGCAAGCTAGGCCAGCAACGCCAGCTTCGGCAAGCACCGGACCTCGTCCTGAGGAGCGATGCGAAAGCATCGCGTCTCGAAGGACGACCGCCGGTTGCGCCGCCGGCGCGTTCTGGAGCGCCCTTCGAGACGCGCCTTCGGCGCTCCTCAGGACGAGGGTGGTGGTGTTGAGACGAGGGCGGCGGTGCTGTCAGGGGCGGCGCTTAGCCAGCGTCATCAGCGCGTCGAAATCGCCGCGGATGTAGGCTTCCTTTTTCGCGCGCGTCCAGCCCTTGATGCGCCGCTCCGCCGCGATCGCGTCGAGGATGCGGGCGTAGTGTTCGCAATGGACGAGCGTGAGCGGGCGGCGGCGGAAGGTGTAGCAGGCGGCGTCGAGTCCCTGCGCGTGTTCGCTGACGCGTTCGTCGACGGAGCGTCTCGTGATCCCGGTGTAATAGCTGCCGTCGGAGCATTTCAATATATAGATCGACGCGCCGTCCATAATCTCGGCAAACTAGGCCGGCAACGCCAGCTTCGGCAAGCACCGACCTCGTCCTGAGGAGCGATGCGCAAGCATCGCGTCTCGAAGGACGATTCCAGGTCCTGCCGCCGGCGCGTTCTGGAGCGTCCTTCGAGACGCGCCTTCGGCGCTCCTCAGGACGAGGGTGGTGGACTCCGCTTGATTCCTGCTCGGCGCCTGCGTCTAGTCGCCTCAATGAAATCGGGAGGCGTTGGCATGATCGAGGTCGGGACGATTCGGGAGCGCGTGTCGCTCGCCTTCGCGGACGGCGTCGCGGAGGTCGCGCTCGACCGGCCGGCGAAATTGAACGCCCTCGATCCCGCGATGTTCGAGGCGCTGGTCGAGGCGGGCGAGCGGCTGAAGAGCGCGGCCGAACTGCGCGCCGTCGTTCTCCACGGCGCGGGGCGCGGATTTTCGGCCGGGCTCGACATGGAGAGCTTCGCCGCGATGGCGATGGGACGGGCGCAAGGGTCGCTCGCCGATCTCGCCAAGCGCACGCATGGAATCGCCAACCTTCCGCAGGCGGCGGCGCTGGTGTGGCGCGAGCTTCCCGTTCCGGTGATCGCCGCCGTGCATGGAGTTGCGCTCGGCGGCGGCTTTCAGATCGCCCTCGGCGCCGACATCCGCTACGCCGCGCCCGACGCGCGGCTGGCGATCCTGGAGATCAAGTGGGGGCTCGTGCCGGACATGGCGGGCGTCGCGCTGATGCGCGAAATGGCGCGCGGAGACGTGATCCGCGAACTCGCCTTCACGGGCCGTCAATTCTCCGGCGAGGAGGCGGTCGCCTATGGGTTCGCGACCGCAGTACACGCCAACCCGCTCGACGCGGCGCGAAAGACCGCAGGCGAGATCGCAGGAAGGAGTCCGGACGCGATTCGGGCGCTGAAGCGGCTTTTGAACCTATCGGCCGACCTCGACGCAGCCGCGATTCTCATGGCCGAATCGCGTGAGCAGGCGAGCCTCGTCGGCAGCGCCAATCAGATCGAGGCCGTACGCGCCGGCGTCGAACGGCGCGCGCCGCGTTTCGCCGACCCGACTTGACCCCCGCCCGGGCTGGCGTTTTCACGCCGGCGCCGGGCGGGGGCGGCGACGCCAACCACCTTTGGCGCCGCCAGGGTGGAAGGCGCGAACGCCCTCCCGTTTCACGCCTGAAGCGTCAGTAGTAGTGGTGGTGGTGGTAGTAGTACGGGTGACCGGTGTACCCGTAGCGGTGGTCGTAATGACGATGGTTGGTCATCGAATTGCCGATGGCCGCGCCGCCCACACCGCCGACCACCGCGCCGACCGGACCGCCGACGGCGGCGCCTGTGACGGCGCCAGCGACGCCGCCGCCGACCGCGCCGGTCTCGTCAGCGAACGCGGCTTGCGAGACGGCGAGCGTCAGGGCCGCCGCGGAAGCCGCGGCGAGGATTTTGAGTGTCATGGTGCTCTCCATTCGATACGGCGCCGAGCCAGCCCGCGCCGCTGATCGAACGCGTCAACATCGTGCGAGGTTCCCGTGCATCGCGCAGAAGGGTCCGGCGGGGAAGGCGCGCGGGGATGTTCGCGGCGAAGCATCGACCCCTTGCCCGGTGCGTCTCGCGATGGCCGGGTGAAAGCGTTACAGGCTCTTCTTCAGCAAGCGAGAGAAGGGAATGCGCGTCACCCGGCCCCAGCGGGCGCTGACGCGGCCGGCCTCGTCGCCGGGCCTCGAGCCGCCTCGCGGTTTCTCAGATGCAGCAGGAAGATCGCCTGCTCGCCGACGAGGTTCCAGGTCCATTGCGGCCAGGCGGAGGAGAGGGGCGCGCCGCGCGCATCCAGCACCACGCAGGCGTCGGTCGCCGCTCCGACTTCGCGCGCGAGTTCGACGAAATCGGCGATGGTGCAGAAATGGATGTTGGGCGTATCGTACCAGGAATAGGCGAGCTTCTCGGTCACCGGCATCCGGCCGTTGAACGCAAGCTGCGCGCGCACCCGCCAGTGGCCGAAGTTCGGCGCCGAGACGATTGCGCGCCGCCCGATGCGCAGCATGTTCTCGAGCACCCGGCGGGGCCGCCTGGTCGCCTGCAAGGTCTGCGACAGGATGACGAAATCGAAGGCGTCGTCGGGGTAGTCGTCGAGATCGGCGTCGGCGTCGCCCTGGACCACCGAAAGGCCTTTGGCGACACACTCGTTGACGCCCGCCTGCGAGAGTTCGACGCCGCGGCCGTCGACCTCCCGCTCTTCCGTCAGAAGGCGGAGCAATTCGCCGTCGCCGCAGCCGACGTCGAGCACGCGCGAGCCCGGCGCGACCATCTCCATGACGCGCACAAGGTCGACGCGCCGCGCGTCCATGACGCGCGACAGCGTCATGCGATCCCCCGGGCGCGCGCCGCGGCGTCGATAAAGCCGCGCGTCGTCTCGAGAAGCTCCGGCACGTCGAGGAGGAAGGCGTCGTGTCCCTTGTCGGTCTCGATCTCGACGAACGAGACGGAGGCCGCGCCGGCGTTCAGGGCCCGCACGGTCGCCCGCGAATCGCTGGTCGGAAAGAGCCAGTCGGAGGTGAAGGAGACGACGCAGAACCGCGTCGGCGAACCTTTGAAGGCGTTCGCCAGCGAGCCGCCGAAATCGGCCGCGAGATCGAAATAGTCCATCGCCCGCGTCATGTAGAGATAGGAATTCGGATCGAACCGCTCGACGAAGATCTGGCCCTGATGGCGAAGGTACGATTCGATCTGGAAGTCGGCGTCGAACGAGAAGGTCTTGGTCGCCCGGTCCTGCAGGTTGCGGCCGAATTTCCGGTGCAGCGCGGCCTCGCTGAGGTAGGTGATGTGGGCCGACATGCGGGCGACCGCGAGCCCCTTGTCGGGCCTCGTCCCCTCGACGAGATAGCGGCCGCCGCGCCAGTCCGGGTCGGCCATGATCGCCTGCCGGCCGACCTCGTTGAAGGCGATGTTCTGCGACGAATGGCGGGCGCCGGTCGCGATCGGCAGCGCCGCGAACACGCGCTTCGGGTAGGCCGCCGCCCATTGCAGCACCTGCATGCCGCCCATCGAACCGCCGGCGACGCAAAAAAGCTGATCGATGCCCAGATGATCGATGAGCAGCGCCTGTGCCCGCACCATGTCGGCGATGGTGACGACGGGAAAATCGAGGCCGTAGGGCTCTCCGGTCGCGGGGTTCACCGAGGCGGGCCCGGTCGAGCCCATGCAGCCGCCGAGCACGTTGGGGCAGATGACGAAGAACCGGTCCGTATCGAACGGCTTTCCGGGGCCGACCATCGTCTCCCACCAGCCGGGCCGGCCGGTGACCGGGTGCAGATTGCCGACATGCTGGTCGCCCGTCAGCGCGTGGCAGAGGAGGATCGCGTTCGACTTCGCGGCGTTCAGCGCCCCATAGGTCTGGTAGGCGATGACGAGCGGCGACAGCGTCGCGCCCGAATCCATGACGAGCGCCGACGGCGCGTCGATGCGAAGCGTCCGGCTGTCGGGGTACAGGGATTGAAGGGCGGCGCCGTTGGCCGGCGGCCCGCGGTCTTCCAGGAGACTGTCCATCGCGCTCGTTCTAAACGGCGTTCTATATGGCGAACGTGATGTTTGTTATACCGAAACGCACGGCCGCGCAAGGGGACCGGCGGCCGCGAGGGCTTGATGAGCCAGCGAAGGCCTTCCGCGGATCAGACCGCGGCGCGGCTCCAGGCGGCGCGCCGGCGCGCGAAACAGCCGAGGCCGAGGAAGCCGAGGCCGATCAGCGACCAGGTCGCGGGCTCTGGAACGGAAACGGTCTCCGACACGGTCATGTCGGCCTCGACGAATCCGGCGCAGGAGACGGCGCCACAGTCGAAGTTCAGGACCGAGCCGGCCGCGGCGCCGAAATCGGTCGGGCCGAACGGGGTCGTGATCGAGAACGGAATGTCGAAGGAAACGATCTCGCTGCTGAGCACATCGCTGTTGGCGTCGATGACCTCGGCGACGAGATCGGCGGGATAGGGAGGGTAATTCAGGTCGGCTTGGGAGACCTGAAGCAACCCATAGTAGTTCCGGTCCATCGAGTAGCTGTACGACGAAGCGCCGTTTGAAATGGTCACGCTGTCGCTGATCAGCGGGCTCGGCAAATTGATAAGGGATCCGCCCGACAACGCGACATAAATCCCGGGATTGGTGATCAGTTCGCCAATGCCCGTATTGAAGACGTAGACCGCCTTGTACGTATATCCTTTGTAGGGATTGGTGTCGTTGCCGATGCCGCCGCAGTTCTCAGTGCATCCGAAGATTCCGCCGGGATCGTAGGAATCGATGACCGTTCCGGAGAACGTGAGCGTGACGGTGGCCCCGCCGGAAGAGCCGGCGCTCGCCGCGCGTCCCGGGATCGGAACAAGGGGCGCCACAGTCAGCAAGAGGGCGAAGGCGATCCATTTTCCGTGCGCTGCAAGCCCCATCGCCTATCCCCGACACTCTCCAGACCAAGCAAGCGCCAATCGCTGGAATTTGCAAGCGGGACGAGAGAGTTTGCCGGCGGGAGATGGTTCATTCCAATCGCGATCAGCCTGTGCGTTTCGCCAGCGCCGCGACGATCGCGTCGCCCATCTCGCGGGTCGAGACGACGGTCGCGCCCTCGCTCTTGATGTCGGGCGTCCTCAAGCCTTGCGCGAGCACGGCGGCGATGGCCGCGTCGAGCCGGTCGGCCGCCTCGCTTAAGGCGAAGGAATAGCGGAGCGCCATGCCGAAAGAGGCGATCATGGCGATGGGGTTGGCGACGCCCCGGCCGGCGATGTCGGGCGCCGCGCCGTGGACGGGCTCGTAGAGCGCCTTGCGCTTGCCCGTCTTCGCGTTGAGGTCGCCGAGCGAGGCGGAGGGCAGCATGCCGAGCGAGCCCGTCAGCATCGCCGCCACGTCGGAGAGCATGTCGCCGAAGAGGTTGTCGGTGACGATGACGTCGAACTGCTTCGGCCAGCGGACGAGCTGCATGCCGAGCGCGTCGGCGAGCTGGTGCTCGAGCGTCACGTCGGGATATTCGCGCTTGTGGAGCGCGGTGATCACCTCGTTCCACAGGACGCCCGACTTCATCACATTGCGCTTGTCGGCCGAAGTCACCTTGTTTCCGCGCTTGCGCGCGAGGTCGAAGGCGATGCGGCCGATGCGCTCGATCTCGTAGGTGTCGTAGACCTGGGTGTCGATGCCGCGCTTCTGGCCGTTGCCGAGGTCGCGGATCTCCTTGGGCTCGCCGAAATAGACGCCGCCGGTCAGTTCGCGCACGATCATGATGTCGAGGCCCTCGATCACCTCCTGCTTCAGCGACGAGGCGGCGGCGAGCGCCGGATAGCAGATCGCGGGCCTCAGATTTCGCGTAGAGGCCGAGGTCCTTGCGCAGGCGCAGCAAGCCGGCCTCCGGGCGGACTTCGTAGGGGACGTCAGCCCATTGCGGCCCGCCGACGGCGGCCAGAAGCACCGCGTCCGCTTCGGCCGCGCGGGCCATGTCGGCGTCGCTGATCGCCGCCCCGTGCGCGTCATAGGCCGAGCCGCCGACGAGGCCCTTCTCGATCTCGAACCGGGCGAGGCCCTCGGCCTGAAAATGCGCGATGACCTTTTCGACCTCGGCCATGACTTCGGGGCCGATGCCGTCGCCGGGAAGAAGGAAGAGATGATAGGAGGTCATGGGGAGTTGATGTCTCGAAGGATTGCGGTTGGGAAGATGGCGAGCGTGCTAGACGATTTCGAGGCTTGGGGAAAGCGGCGGCGCGCGGGGACGAGCGCCGCATGACGGTCGTTAAATCCTCTGGCGCCGACGGCTATGTCCGGCGCCCGCCGTCCGAGTTTCGTTTCTTTCTCGTGCACGGAACCGACGAAGGGCTTGTGAACGAGCGTTCTCGCCTGCTTGTTCATGCGCTTCTCGGGGGCGATCCTGACCCGCTGCGCCTCGTGCGGCTCGAGGGCGACGCGATTGTGCGCGCTCCGGGCGCCCTCTCCGACGAGGCCTATGCGATCTCCATGTTCGGCGGCAGCCGGGCGATCTGGATCGACGCGCAGGGACGCGACCTTCTGCCGGCGCTCGAACCCATCTTCGGCCGCCCGCCCGACGATTGCGCGATCGTCGTCAAGGCCGGCCAATTGCGGAAGGGCCATGCGCTGCGCACCGCCTTCGAGAAGGCGCCCGCCGCCGCATCGATCGAGTGCTACCCGGACAACGACAAGGCGATCGAGCAACTGATCGAGCGCGAGCTTCGCGACGCGGGCCTTTCGATCGGCGCCGACGCCCGGACGACGCTGATCGAGCACCTCGGCGCCGACCGGCAGACGACCCGGGCCGAGATCGAAAAGCTTATCCTCTATGTTCAGGGGCAATCGGAGATCGGGCTCGCCGACGTTCAGGCGATCGTCTCCGACGCCGCGCCCTCGCCGCTCGATTCGCTCGTCGACCGGGCGCTGACCGGCGACCTCGCCGGCGCCGCCGCCGGCGCCGCGCGCCATTTCAGCGAGGGCGGCGATGGCGGGGAACTGACGGGCCGGCTCGTCATGCGCATCACGACCCTCTATCGGGTGCGGCTCGAAATCGAGGCCGGCCGCAGCTTCGACGCTGCTTATGAGGGACTGTTCCTGAGGGGACCGTTGGAATCCCGGCAGGCGCTGGCGAAGGCGGCGCAGCGCTGGACGTCGGACGCGATCGCCCGCGAATTGCCGCAGATCCGCAGCGTCGCGGCCCGGGTGCGGGCGCGGCCGCGTCTGGCGGAAGCGCTCGCGAGCCGGGCGCTCTATGCGCTCGCGGCTCGCCGGCTGCCTGGGAGGTGAGGCGGCGACTTGAAGCGCGGGTTTGCTGATCCTGCCCGGCGCGCTCGCCGACGAGGCGCGTGAAGGGGGCGCGCTCGCCGAGCGCGCCTACAGAGACGGCGGGGGCGCTACGCGGGGCGGCAGAGGCGGCGGCAGAGATCGTCGAACTGGTCGAGGTTCAGAAAGGCGATGCGGATTTCGCCGCGCCCGCCGTCATGACGGACGGCGACCTTGGCGCCGAGCGCCAGCGTCAGACTGTTCTCGAGCGCCCGGGTGTCGGCGTCCACCGCCCGCGGCGGCGGCTTCGAGCGCGGCGACCGGCCCGCGGCTTCGCCGAGCCGCTCGATGTCGCGCACCGTCAGCCCGTGGGAGACGATGCGGTCGGCGGTCGCGTCGGGGTTGGCGACCGACAGGAGCGCCCGGGCGTGACCGGCCGAGATGCCGCCCTCGGCGAGCAGTCGCTTCGTGTGCTCGGGCAGATTGACGAGGCGCAGCGTGTTGGCGACGTGGCTGCGGCTCTTTCCGACCACCCGGGCGATGTCGCCGTGGGAATAGCCATAGTCGGCGCCGAGCTCGGCATAGCCAGACGCTTCCTCAAGCGGGTTGAGGTCGGCGCGCTGCACGTTCTCGACGATGGCGATCTCGAGCGCTTCCTTGTCGCTCGCTTCGATCACGAGGATCGGGATCTCGTGCAGGCCGGCAAGCTGCGCCGCCCGCCAGCGCCTCTCCCCGGCGACGATTTCGTAGGCGTCGGCGACGCGCGGGATGGCGCGCGCGAGGATCGGCTGAAGCACGCCACGCTCCCGGATCGAGGACGCCAGCTCCTCGAGCTCGGCCTCGGCGAAGCGCCGGCGGGGATTGCGCGGGTTCGGCCGAAGGAATTCGATCGGGGCCTTGCGAACTCCGCCGCCGCGACTTGCGGTCTCCGCCTCCTCGGGCGCCGTGCCGAGAAGCGCGGCGAGCCCGCGGCCGAGGCGGGGTCGATGGCTGAGTTCTTCGCCCATTTTCTGCGCTGCTCCCGTTTGGACGAAGGCGGCAGCCATCAGGCGCGCCGCCACCGTCCTTCCCGTTTGATGACTTCCGAGGCGAGCTTGAGATAGGCTTGGCTGCCGGCGCAGCGCAGGTCGTAGAGGAGCGCGGGCTTGCCGTGCGACGGCGCTTCCGAGATCCGCACGTTGCGGGGAATGACGGTGTCGTAAACCTTGTCGCCCATGTGCGCCCTGACGTCGGCGACCACCTGGCTCGCGAGGCTGTTGCGGGGATCGAACATCGTCAAGACGACGCCGTGAATGGAGAGCGCCGGATTGAGCGTCCGGCGGACCTGTTCGACCGTGGTCAGGAGCTGCGACAGGCCCTCGAGGGCGAAGAATTCGCACTGCAGCGGCACCACGACGGCGTCCGCCGCCGCAAGCGCGTTGATGGTCAGAAGGTTCAGCGACGGCGGGCAATCGATCAGCACGTAGCTGATCGGCGCCGGATCGGCGCGCTCGCCCTCGAAGAAGGCCGTGAGCGCAGCCTTCAGCTTGTACGACCGGTCGCTGTCGCCCGCGATCTCGAGTTCGACGCCGAGCAGGTCCATGGTCGAGGGGGCGATGTTGAGGCGCGGCACCGCCGTCGGCACGATCACATCGCGCAAACGGCGCTCGCCGACGAGCGCGTCGTAACTCGAGGTGACACGGGCTTTGCGGTCGATGCCGAGGCCGGTCGAGGCGTTGCCCTGGGGATCGAGGTCGATGATCAGCACCCGCTCGCCGATGGCCGCAAGCGCCGTGCCGAGATTGATCGCCGTCGTCGTCTTGCCGACGCCGCCCTTCTGGTTGGCCATGACGAGCACGCGCGGCCGGCGTTTCTCCGCCGGCGCCTCGCTTTCGACCTCGGTTGTCACGGTCATGGCGTTGGCTTTGCGTTCAGCCGCACCCTGAGGATCGCGGCCTCCGGATCGATGAGGCTTCGGACCGGCTCGACCGAGATGTCGGGAGGCGGAGGGTCCTGCCCGAGATCCCGGACCGCCGACCTGCCCCGGGGAAAAAGTCCAATCGCGCCCCGCATCAGCCATGGTCTGGCGAATTCGAGCGTCCGCGGCAAGGGGGCGAAGGCGCGGGCGGTCACGCAGTCCACAGGGCCGAGCGCGTCCGGGTCGAGCGCCTCGACGCGGGCGGGGTGGACAATCGCCGGCGCCCCGGTCGCGCGGGCCGCCTCGCGAAGAAAGGCGCATCGCCGCCGGTCGCTGTCGACGCAATGGACGATCGCCCCCTGCGTTCCTGCGAGGAGGATCGCGACGATGAGGCCTGGAAAGCCCGCGCCCGAGCCCATGTCGAGCCAGCGGACAGCGCCGGGGACGAGCGGGGGAAGCTGGGCGCTGTCGGCGATGTGGCGCGTCCAGACAATGGGGAAGCTCGATTCGGCGATCAGGTTTGTAGTTCCGCGCCAGCGGGCGAGGAGGTCGACGAAGGTCACGAGGCGTTCCCCTGTTTCACGTGAAACAGGGACGAGGCTCAGCGCCCTCCGGCGGTCCGCATCGAGCGGTTCTCCGGCTGCGGTTCGCGCCGTCCTGCCGCTTTCGGCCGCGCGCGCGGTCATTCAGCGGCGGCGGGCGCTGCGGCCCGCATCCCGCGCCGCCTGGCATGCGCCGCGATGAGGGCAATCGCCGCCGGCGTGACGCCCTCGATGCGCCCGGCTTGCCCGAGGCTGCGGGGGCGAACGGCCGAGAATTTCTGCCGTATCTCGACCGACAGACCGGGCAGCGAGCCGTAGTCGAGGTCGTCCGGCAGGAGAAGCGCGTCCTCCTGCCGATAGCGCGCGACGTCCTCGGCCTGGCGCTCGACGTAGACCGCATATTTCGCATCGGCCTCAAGGCGAGGGGCGAGTTTCGCGGGAACGCCCCCGAGTTCGGGCCACACGAGCGCGAGCGCCGCGATCGGGAACTGCGGCTGCGCGGCAAGCTCGAAGGCCGAGCGGCGGACGCCGTCCTGGTTGACCGCAATCCCGAAGGACGCGAGCGTCGCGGGCGTCGCGATTGCGCTCTTCATAAGCGCGCGCGCGGCTTCGAGCTCCGCCCGGGTGCGCCTGAAAAGCTCCGCCCGCGCCGGGCCGACGCAGCCGAGCGCGACCCCCTTGGCCGTCAGACGCTCGTCCGCGTTGTCGGCTCTCAGCGACAGCCGGAATTCGGCCCGCGAGGTGAACATTCGATAGGGCTCGCTGACGCCATGCGTCGTCAGATCGTCGATCATCACGCCGAGATAGGAGTCAGCCCGGTCGAAAGCGGCCGGCGACGCGCCGCCCGCCATGCGCGCCGCGTTGACGCCCGCGACGATCCCCTGCGCCGCCGCTTCCTCGTAGCCAGTCGTGCCATTGATCTGCCCGGCGAGAAAGAGACCGGGAAACGCGCGCGCCTCGAGCGTCGGGTCGAGGCCGCGCGGATCGACGTAATCATACTCGATCGCGTAGCCGAAGCGCAGGATGCGCGCCCGCTCGAGACCCGGGATGGTAGCGATCAGCGCGGCCTGAGTCTCGGGCGGCAGCGAAGTCGAGACGCCGTTCGGATAGACGGTCGGATCGTCGACGCCCTCGGGCTCGAGGAAAATCTGATGGCTCTCCCGATCCGCGAAACGGACCACCTTGTCCTCGATCGAGGGGCAATAGCGCGGGCCGCGGCCGGAGAGCGCGCCGGAATAGACTGCGGAGCGGTGGGCGTCCGCGGCGACGATCCGGTGGGTTTCGGTCGTTGTTCGGGTAACGTGGCAGGGGAGCTGGGGCGCCGCGACAGCTTCGGTATCCGCCGAGAAGAATTCCGGCGGATCGTCGCCGTTCTGAATCTCGAGCGCCGCCCAATCGATCGTCCCGCCGTCGAGGCGCGGCGGCGTCCCGGTCTTCAGCCTCCCGAAGCCAAAGCCGGCGCGCTCGAGGCTCTGGGCGAGCGACACGGAGGCTTTCTCACCGAACCGTCCGGCAGGCGTACGTTTTTCTCCGAGGTGGATGATTCCGCGCAGGAAAGTCCCGGTGGTCAGCACGACCGAGCGGCAGGCGAAGACGCGACCGTCGGCGATCGCAACGCCCGACACGGCTCCGTTTTCGGAGGCGATGGCCGAGGCCTCGCCCTCGACGATGGTCAGGCCGGGCGTGGCGGCGAGGAGGCGCTGCATGGCCTGCCGATAGAGGGCGCGGTCGGCCTGGGCGCGCGGACCCTGGACGGCCGGCCCCTTGCGCCGGTTGAGGACGCGGAACTGGATGCCCGCAGCATCGGCCGCGCGGGCCATCAGCCCGTCGAGCGCGTCGATCTCGCGCACGAGGTGGCCCTTGCCGATGCCGCCGATCGCCGGATTGCAGGACATTTCGCCGATCGTGGCGGCGCGATGGGTGAGGAGCGCGGTCGCGGCGCCCGAGCGCGCGGCCGCCGCCGCGGCTTCGCAGCCCGCATGGCCGCCGCCGATGACGATGACGTCAAAGGTGGTCATATTCTGTTAAGGTGTTTCACGTGAAACAGGTCTCGCCTCATTTTCCAACGCATAGCCTTGCGAAGATCTGACCGAGCACATCCTCGACTCCGATCCGCCCGACGACCCGATCCATGCTCGCGGCGGCCCGACGCAAATGCTCCGCCGTCAGTTCGACCTCGATCTTATCGTCCCCAAGCGCCGCTTCGAGGGCGACCTTTGCGGCCAGGAACGCTTCGCGATGCCGCGAAAGCGTCAGAACCGCCGGCTCGCCGGACGACATGGCCCCGACCGCCCGCTCCGTGACGGCGTCGATGAGGGCGTCGATTTCCTCGCCGATCAGGGCCGATATCGCAAATTCGGCGACCGCCGTCGAGGCCGGGCGTGGCCCGACCACATTGTGCGCAGAAAGGTCGCGCTTGGTCTTGACGAGGATCGCCGGTCCCGCAACCCCGACGGGGCCGGCATCGCCATCGTCGAGCCACAGCGTCAAGTCGGCGTGCTCCGCCCGCTGCCGCGCTCGCCTCACCCCCTCCCCTTCGACTGGATCGTGCGTGTGGCGAATGCCGGCGGTGTCGACGAAGATCACCGGATACCCCTTGAGGTCGACCGCGACCTCGATCGGGTCGCGGGTCGTGCCGGCGAAAGGCGAGGTTATCGCCACGTCCCGGCCGGCGAGCGCATTCATCAAGGTGGATTTGCCGACGTTCGGCGGCCCGGCGATCACCACGACGAAGCCCTCCCGCAGCCGCTCGGCGGAAGCGGCGCTCATGAGCGCCCGGTCGATCCTTTCGGCCGCGCGGCGGATCGTCTCGCGCATCGACGCCGACGTCAGATCGGCGGCGTCTTCGACGTCGGAGAAATCGAGGCGCGCCTCGATCGTCGCCATCGCCTCGACAACGAGGCCGCGGATGGCGTCGCATTCCCTTTTCAGTGCGCCGCCTGCGATCCGCTGCGCCTGCCGGCGCTGCGCCTCCGTCTCGGCCGCGACGAGATCGGCGAGCCCCTCGGTTTCCGAGAGATCGATCTTGCCGTTGGCGAAGGCCCGCCAGGCGAATTCGCCGGGTTCAGCGGTCCTGAGGCCCGGAAGGCTGGCAAGGGCGCGGGCGAGCGCGGCGGCAACCGCACGGCCGCCGGTGACGTGGAGTTCCGCCATCTCCTCGCCGGTGAAGCTCCGCGGCGCCGCGAAACGAATGACGAGCGCCCGGTCTATCGTCTCACCCGATCGCGGATCCTTGAGCGTTCGCAAGGACGCCGCGCGATCGGGAAAATCCGCGCCCGGCGCCAGAGCCTGAAGGGCGGATGCGCACAACCGCCCGGAAAGGCGGAACACCGCGATCGCGGCGCGTCCGACGCCGCTCGCCTGCGCGAAGATCGTGTCCTCTGAATTGGCCAGCATGGGGAACGCCCGAGCCTCCTCGTTCCCCGGCCCCTATCGCTTCGCGCCTACTTCGATGGCGGGGTGCAGACGACGTACTGGTCGGCGATGGCGTCGCGATCGCCCTGCTTCTCGCGCTGGAAATAGAGGTAGCAGATGCTGAGCGCGCCGGTTCGGTAGTTGACGCGGAACACCCCGCCCTCCTGTTCGTGCCGGGTCGCGACCAGTCCATAGTCGCCCGGCTCCTGCCCGGACGCGCCTTCGCCGGAGCGATAGCAGGAGGTGACGCCGAAGGCGCCGGGTCCGACGTCCGTGCGGTTCGGGCTGTGCGCGAACTGGCAGGCGATGACGTCCCCGGTCACCTTGTCCAGCCGGTACACCAGCGAGAGATTGATCTGGGCGCCGCGAGAAACTCGTATTGGCCGGCCAAGGCGGGCGCCGCGACAAGCGCCGCGCCGACCATCGCCAATCCCCATGCTGCGAGCCGCAGCGCCATCGTCATCTCCGAAGACGAATCACCGACCGGCCCCATCTTACCCTGTTTTTGCAGCGCCGACGCTCGATGGCGGGCTCAGCTCGACAGGACGTCCTTCGAGACAACTGTCGAATTCGGCGTTCAGCCGGTAGACGATCGGCACTCCGGTTGCGAGCTCCATCGACGGGATGGTCTCGGGCGTCAGCCGGTCGAGCACCATCACGAGCGCCCTCAGGCTGTTGCCATGCGCAGCGACAAGAACGTGCTTGCCGCGCAGAACCTCCGGCAGGATGCGCTGACAATAATAGGGAAGCGCGCGCGCGACCGTGTCCTTGAGGCTTTCGCCGTTGGGCGGCGGGACGTCATAGCTGCGCCGCCACAGGTGAACCTGCTCCTCGCCCCACTTCTTGCGGGCGTCGTCCTTGTTCAGGCCGCAGAGATCGCCGTAGTCGCGCTCGTTCAGCGCCTGGTCGCGATGGTCCGGGAGGCCGGTCTGACCCATCGCGCCGAGGGTCAAGGCGAGCGTGTGCTGGGCCCGGGTCAGCGCCGAGGTGAACGCGAGGTCGAAAGTGATTCCGTGCGCCTTGAGACGCCGCCCCGCTTCCGTCGCCTCCTCGACTCCGGCCGGAGTGAGGTCCGGATCGCGCCAGCCAGTGAAAAGGTTCTTAAGGTTCCATTCGCTCTGACCATGCCGCAACAGGACGAGCAGGCGATCGCTAGTCGACATCTTCAGTATTCCGCGTTCGAGGGCGAGATTGGCTCTAGCCCATCGCCGGCGCCGACTCCAGATGCGAAATCGACGCATGATCGGCCAAGCGCGCTGGGGCCGGCGGCGCTCGGCGCGAGCACGGGCGCCGTGACCGCGGCGCGCCGCGGCCTCGGCAGCGCATGGACGCCGACGGGCCGGTGAACCTGCTTGATCGCCTCGACGACGAGGACGCCGGCGAACGGCAGGCCGAAGGCCGAGCCCATGCGCTCGAGGGTCGGCGCGAAACGGATCACCGTGCGCTGCTCGATCGGCGGAGCAAACAGCGCCTCTCCCCAGAAAACCGGAGAAAGGACCGCGCCGACCAGCAGTTCGCGCAATTGCGTCCTGGAATAGGGGAGCCCGTAACCGAACGGCGTTCGGTCCACGCGCGCCCAGACGCCGCGACGCGACGGGACCACGACCAGAATGCGTCCCTCGGGCGCAACGACGCGCCACACCTCCTCGAGCAGTTCCGCCGGACGTTCGGCCGCCTCGAGCGCGTGGGCGATCAGGAGCCGGTCGACGCTATTGTCCGGCAGGGGCAGCATCGCCGAACTGACAAGCGCGGACGCGCAGCGCTCGGACTCGGGCCAGACCGCCGCGCCCTGTGCGGCAGGCATCAGGGCGAGGCAACGCCCGGCCGAGTCACGAAACCGGTCGAGATAGGGGGCGCCGTAGCCGAGGGCCGCAACCGTCAGCCCAGCGGCCTCAAGCCAGCGGGCGCGCACGATCCGCCCGATCAGCCGCCTCGCAAGATCTCCGAGCGGCGATTCGTAGAAGTCGCGCAGATGTTCGGCGTCGACAGGCATCGTTCCACAGGCGCACGTTCGTCGGTGGATTTCTGAACGACGAATTGAGTTTTCGCAATCCCGCAGACCGCCGCGCTCCGCGGGCGCAATCTATATCACGCAGACGGGACTCATTCCTTCGTCACGAGCGCATCAAGCTTTCGCTGTATATCAGTCAACTGCTGGCGCAGTTCCTCGATATCCTCGGACACGGCCGGCCGCTTGCCGCCTTCCGAGCCCGGCAAGGTTGCAGAGAAAGGCGAGAACAGGCCGAGCGCCTGATTGAACGCGTTCAGATTCTTTTGGGTCAAATCCTGCAGGGCGGCGAACGAGCCGCCCGTGAAGGCGTCCGGACCAAACATCCGGCCGGCCGCCTCGCGCATCGCCTGGCGCTCCCCGGAAAACCGGTCGATGGAAAACTCGAGGTAGCTCGGAAGAAGGGCCTGCATGCTGTCGCCGTAAAAGCGAATGAGCTGACGAAGAAAAGTTGTGGGGAGCAGCGCCTGTCCCTCGATTCCCTCCTGCTCGAAAATAATCTGACTAAGAACAGACCGTGTAATATCCTCGTTTGACTTTGCATCGTAAACAACGAAATCTTCGCCGCCCTTCACCATTTTGGCAAGGTCGGCCAAAGTGACGTAGGCGCTCGACGCCGTATTATACAGACGGCGGTTCGCATATTTCTTGATCGTGGTGGGAGAACTGCTCGCCATCGGGGTTTACGGTCCTGAAGGGGCGCCGGCGGCCCCCGCGAGGCACGATAGGGCGTTTCTTCCCGTACCGAAACCCTCTTTTTTGCGATGCGGCACGTCCTTCGGGCCAAAGTTTACGGCGGCCGGAGACCAGCCCCCTGGCCCCCTGCGTCATTCGGCTACTGGCGCCGCCGCAAAGTCATCGTGTAGGGTTTCCGTCAGGTCCAGCTCAAAGGCAAAGGGAGAAAACATGGCCAGGGTAGCAGTTGTTACGGGCGGCACGCGCGGTATTGGCGCGGCGATTTCCAAGGCGCTCAAGGCCGCAGGCTATCAGGTCGCGGCGACCTACCATTCGAACGACGAGGCGGCGGAGAAGTTCAAGGCCGAAACCGGCGTGCATGTCTACAAATGGAACGTCGCGGCGTATGAAGACTGCGTCGCTGGTCTGGCCAAAGTTCAGCAGGATCTCGGCCCGGTCGACGTTCTGATCAACAACGCCGGCATCACCAAGGATGGACCGTTCCACAAGATGTCGACCGACAACTGGAACGCGGTCATCAACACCAACCTGAACTCGCTTTTCAACATGACCCGCCCGGTCATCGAGGGCATGCGCGAACGAGGCTTCGGCCGCATCATCGTCATTTCCTCGCTGAACGGCCAGAAGGGCCAGGCCATGCAGACGAATTACTCCGCCGCGAAGGCCGGCGACCTGGGATTCGTCAAGGCGCTCGCCCAGGAGAGCGCCAGCAAGGGGATCACGGTCAACGCCGTCTGCCCCGGCTATATCGCAACCGAAATGGTCAAGGCCGTCAAGAAAGAGGTCCTCGAAGGGATTATTCTGCCGCAGATTCCCCTTCGACGGCTTGGCGAACCCGAGGAAGTGGCGCGCTGCGTCGTCTTCCTCGCCGCCGACGAGTTCGGGCTACATCACGGGAACGACGCTTTCGGCCAACGGCGGCCAATTGATGACCTGACGTTCAAGGGCGCCGGTCTTCGCGCAGAGCGGGCCGGCGCCGCTTTTTTTCTCATTCGATCACCGGGGACCTGCCGGGCGCCGGCGCGTCGCGTCGTGGAGCCAGCGGCGGGTCGCGGCGTCCACGAGCGGCGAAAGCGCCTTGCGCACCCGCGCGTGATAGGCGTCGATCCACTTCGTCTCGCGTTCGTCGAGCAGCCTGTCGTCCATGAGGCGGAGGTCGATCGGCGCGAGCGTCAGCGTTTCGAACCCCAGCATCTGCCGCTCGGCGCCCGGAAGCGAATGCGGCTCGACCGCCATCAGGTTCTCGGTCCGGATGCCGAACGCTCCTGGCGCGTAATACCCCGGCTCGTTGGACACGATCATGCCCGGGACGAGCGGAGCGGCGCCGGTCTTGGCGATCCGCTGCGGACCTTCGTGGACCGAGAGATACGAGCCGACGCCGTGTCCGGTCCCATGGTCGAAGTCCGCACCGATCTCCCAGAGCGGCCTGCGGGCGAGGGCGTCGATCTGGGCGCCGCTCGTGCCCTTGGGAAAGATCGCCTCCGCGATGGCGATATGGCCTTTGAGCACGCGCGTGAAGCGGTCGCGGGCCAGCCGGGACGGGCGCCCGACGGCGATCGTCCGGGTCACGTCCGTGGTCCCGTCCTCGTATTGTCCGCCGCTATCGATGAGGAAGACGCTGCCCTTGTCGATCCTGCGGTTGCTCGCGACGCTGACCCGGTAGTGCGGCAGGGCGGCGTTCGGCCCGGCGGCGGCGATAGTGGGGAAGGCGATGTCCTTCAGGGCGCCGGTCGCGCGACGGAACGAATTCGAGCGCCTCGACCGCGTCGATTTCGGTCAGGCGGCCACGCGGCGCCTCCGCGTCGAACCAGGCGAGGAAGCGGACGAGCGCCGCGCCATCCCGCTCGTGCGCCGCTCGGGCGCCGGCAAGCTCGGCCTTGTTCTTGGCGGCCTTCATCAGCGAGATCGGATCGACCCCGACGTCGGCCGCCCCGCCGGCCTTATCCAGCGTCTGGGCGAAGAGAGCGGGCGCGGTCGCCCCGTCAAGAAGCACCCGGGCGCGCGCTCCCCCAAGGCGCTCGAGCAGCGGCAGGACAGCGTCCGGCTCGGCGAGATCGGCCTGTTCGGCGAGTCCTTCCCGGACCGCCGGCGTCAGCTTTCCCGAAGCCATGAACAGGGTCGGCCGCCCCGCCCGGGGAACGTAGGCAAAGCCCAGCGGCGCAGGCGTGTGGGGGACGTCGGCGCCGCGAATGTTGAAGAGCCAGGCGAGATTTGCGCAGTCGCTGACGAGCAGGCCCTCGCTTCGCCCGAGTTCGTCCTTGACGCGCGCCAGCTTGGCCGCGACCGGCTCGCCTGCGAAGCGCGCCTTGTGCGGCGCCACGGCGCCCATCGGCGCGCCGGGGCGATCGCGCCACACCGCGTCGATGAAGTTCTGCGCGACCGGAACAAGCGCCGCGCCTGCGGTCTCGCATGCGCTCGCGAACTTGCGCACCGAATCGGGCGTGTGCAGGCGCGGGTCGTACCCGAGCTTGTCGCCTTTCCGCAGGACGCGGGTCAGCCACTGAGCCGGTGGCTCCTCGATCAGATGCAGGATCTCGAAGACAGAGGCGTCGACCTGGGCCTTCGCCTGCTCGGTGTAGCGTCCGTCGACAAACAGCGCCGCTTTGTCCCTGAGGACGATCGCGAGGCCGGCGGAACCCGAAAACCCCGTCACCCACAGGAGCCGCTCCGCGTCGGCCGGCACGTATTCGTTCTGATGCTCGTCGGCTCTCGGGATGACGAACCCGTCGAGACCCTGTGTCTCGAAAGCGCCCCTGAGCGCACGCGCCCGTTCCGCGCCGTTCGTCGGCCCTCCCACGTCCGCGAACGACTGAAACCGGCTTTCGAACACGCTGTTCCTCCCCCACTTGCGGCGGCGCCGCGCGCGATGCGACGCTTACGCTGCGTCCTCAGCCGTCACCACGCGGCCAATGAACGGCAACTCACGATAATAGTGCGCGACATCCATGCCGTAGCCGACAACGAAAACATCGGGACAGACGAAGCCGACAAACTCGGCCTCGATCGGCACCGCGCGCTTGCCGGGTTTCTCGAGCATCGTGCAGACGAGAACCCGGCGCGCGCCGCGCGCCGCCAGCAGATCTTTGGCGAAGGCGAGCGTCCGGCCGGACTCGAGGATGTCGTCGACCAGCAACACGTCGCGGTCGCGCACTGGCGAATCGATGTCGCGGAGGATTTTGACCGTGCCGCTCGACACCGTCCCTTCGAGGTAGCTCGAGAGGTGAAAGAACTCCACCTGCGGCTCGAGGCCCGCCCGGTGCAGGCCGCGCAGCAGGTCGGCTGCAAACATGAAGGAGCCCTTCAGAATGGCGACCACGAGGAGGTCCTTCGGCTCCGTCGCGGCGATCTCCTTCGCGAGCGTCTCGGTGCGCTCGGCAATTGTCGCCTGGTCGAAAAGGACCTGGACGCGTCTGTCTCCGCTCATGAACCCGGCCCAACAATGATCGGACGCCCTCCCGTCCAGCGGGCAACCATAGCCATAGCCGAACGCCTGTCCACCGAAGAGCGCGCGCGAAGCGGGCGTTCGGACGGATTTCGAGCGATTAGGGGCTCGATTGAGGCGGCCCGAGCGACTATGGACGGTGCTCGAAATCCCTTCGTGTCCTCGAGGCCCGCGCGCCTCTGCGGCATCCCCGGTGGTCGTCTTGATTCGCTTCCAGAACGTCGGATTGCGGTACGGCTTGGGCGAGGAGGTCGTCAGCGACCTCAATTTCGCAATCGCGCCGCAGAGCTTCCAGTTTCTCACCGGCCCCTCGGGCGCCGGCAAGACGACGCTTCTGCGCCTGATGCTGCTCTCGCTCAAGCCCACGCGCGGCACGATCCAGATTTTCGGCCGGGACGCGGCGACGCTGACCAAGAGCGACGTGACCGCGCTCCGCCGGCGGATCGGCGTCGTCTTTCAAGACTTCCGCCTGCTCGATCATCTCACGACCTATGAAAACGTCGCGCTGCCGTTGCGCGCGCTCGGGCAGGAGGAATCGCGCTACCGGGCGGAGGTGATCGAACTTCTCCGCTGGGTCGGCCTCGGGCAGCGGATGAACGCCGTCCCCGCGGTGCTTTCCGGCGGCGAGAAGCAGCGCGCGGCGATCGCCCGCGCGCTCATCGTCCGCCCCGAGCTTCTTCTTGCCGACGAGCCGACCGGCAACGTCGATCCGGGGCTCGCACGGCGCTTGCTGCGCCTGTTCGTCGAACTGCATCGGCTCGGAACCGCGGTGGTGATCGCGACCCACGACCTGCAGCTCATGGAGCAGTTCGCCTTCGCCCGGCGTCTGGTCGTCGGCGACCGCGGGGTCGCGATCTTCGAGGGCGTCCGCTGAGATGAACGAGCCCGCAGGCGACAACGCTTTCGCGGACGCGCTCGAGACAGCGGTCGACCGGCGCATGCCGATCATCCCGCAGGACTCGATCGCCGGACGCGCGCTCGTCGTCGTGGTGGCCATCATGACCTTCCTCGCCTGTCTGACAGCCGGCGGCGCCCTTCTCGTCGCCGAGGCCTCGCAAGCCTGGCGAGGCGACGTCCTCAGCGACGTCACCATCCAGATCAAGCCCGGGCCCTCCGACGACACGGACCGTCTGGTCAGCAAGGTGGCCTCGATCGCGGGCAAGGAGGCAGGGCCTGAGAACGTCCACGCCTTCAGCGCCGACGAGTCGCGAAAGCTTCTTCAGCCGTGGCTCGGGGACAACATCGACCTCTCGCTTCTGCCGGTTCCCCGCATCGTCGTCGTCCGCATGAACGGCCGCGACGACGCCGAGGTCGCAGCGCTGCGCGAGCAGCTGAAGGCGCAGGCGCCCGAGGCCGATCTCGATGATCACCGCGTTTGGGCGTCGCGCATCGGCGTCATGGCGGGGGCGATCGTCGCGCTCGGCGCGGCGCTCTTCGTCCTCGTCCTCGTGGCGATGGCCATGGCGCTCGGTTTTGCGACGCGCGGCGCGGTTGCGGAGAATCGCGAGATCGTCGACGTCCTGCATTTCGTCGGCGCTTCCGACCGGTTCGTCGCCAACCAGTTCCACGGTCATTTCCAGCGGCTCGGCCTTCAGGGGGCGGGCATCGGCGGCGGGGCGGCGATCGCCTTCTTCCTCGTCGCCGCCGGCCTCTCGCGATGGTCGGAGAGCGCCCCCGGCGGCGCCGAGATCGCGGCGCTGTTCGGCTCCTTCTCGCTCGGTCCTTTCGCCTACCTTGGCCTCGCCCTGATCGCGGCCGCCGTCGCCCTCTTCACCGGCCTCGTCTCGCGCTCGATCGTGCTTCGCCGCCTGAGCGAGCTGGAATGATGCCCGCGACCCCGCCCGCTCCATCCCGGAAGTCCGGCTGAGAAATGCTCGTCGTTCGCTCGATCCTCTTCAACATTCTCTTCTATCTGACGCTCCTCGTCCTGATGGTGGTCGGCCTGCCGACGCTCCTCGGCGGACGCCGCGCGGTTCTGAGGCTCGCCAATGTCTGGCGGGCGATATCGGTCTGGCTGCTTGCGGCGATCTGCGGGCTCAGGGTCGAATACCGCGGCCTCGAGAACATTCCGCCTGGCGCTGCGCTCATCGCCGCCAAGCATCAGTCCTTCCTCGAGACCTTCGCGCTGATCAAGTACGCGCCCGATTTCGCAATCATCCTCAAGCGGCAACTCACCCGGATTCCCCTGTTCGGCCTCTACCTGACCGTCTCGAACCAGATCGCGATCGACCGCGCGCAAGGCCTTAAGTCGCTGAAACAGATCATCGGCGCGGCGAGATCCGTGCTCGCAGACGACCGGCAGGTGTTCATCTATCCCGAAGGCACCCGCCGCCCCCCGGGCGCCCCGCCGGACTACAAGCCCGGGGTCGCAGTCATCTACGCCGCCAACGCGGCGCCCTGTCTGCCCGTCGCGCTCAACACCGGCCTTTTCTGGCGGCGGCGCGGCTTCATCCGGCGCCCCGGCGTTGCAGTGATCGAATATCTGCCTGCGATCCCGCCCGGCCTCCAGCGCGCCGCCTTCGCCGCGAGGCTCGAGGCTGTGATCGAAGGCGCCTGCGAGCGCCTCAACGCCGAGGCGGTCGCGCGCGACCCGTCCCTTGCAGCGACGCTGGAGGAGGGCGCGCGCACCGTTCCGGAAGCGTCGGCGAAAACTTGACTTAGATCTTGTTCTGTTCCATCTTGTTCGCTTTCTGTTCCTGGGAGGCGAACATGCTGGATTCCGGCCGCGGCTTCGCTGACGCCGCGTCTTGCGACCTGGCGGAGGCCTTGCCTGCTCCCTGGGCCGCTCCTTCGCGTCGTCCTTGCGCCGCCGCGTGCAGCCTCGCCGCGCTCAGGGGCACGAACTTCACCTCGCGTTTCGCAAGCTGGCGCGGCCGGTCGGGGCGAAGCTACGTATTCTCGGTCTATTCGGCGGCGGACTGCCCGGCGTTCAGCGAGGCGGTCCTCATCGTCGCGGCGCGCCGGCCCGACGGCGGCCGGCGATTGGCTGCGTCGTTCGACACCGGCGCCTTCCCTGAGCCCGTCCTCGTGCGTGCGAGCGCCATCGCGTCCGCCCGCGCCGAGACCCTCGAGTTCCATCTCCACCTCATAGCCCGCCCACTCGATGAGCGTCGTGCGGTCCTGGCCGACCTCGAGCAGGCCGGAATCGAGGGGCCCGCCGGACTCGCTTCGCCCGACCGCCCCCGGCCCGAGCGCCGCGTGCTCACGCTTGCCGACTGTCCCCGTCCGCGACCCGACGGCCGAAGTCCGGCGCCGCGGTCTCCTGGCCTTGCGCCACGATCCCGAGGCGGATCGCCCGCGTCCGGGTGAAGAGGGCGAAAAGCCCGTCGCCGTCGGCCCGGCGGATCATTCTCTGCAGCGCCGTCAGATCCTCGGTAAAGCGGCCGAGCATTTCGAGGACGGCCTCCTTGTTGTACAGGAAGACGTCGCGCCACATTGTCGGATCGGAGGCGGCGATGCGGGTGAAGTCGCGAAAGCCGCCGGCGGAGAACTTCATCACCTCCGACCGCGTCACGTCCTCGAGGTCGGCTGCGGTGCCGACGATGTTGTAGGCGATCAGGTGCGGCACGTGGCTCGTGATCGCCAGCACCAGGTCATGGTGGGCCGCGTCCATGATCTCGACATTCGCGCCGATCGCCTCCCAGAACGCCTGCACCTGTCGCACCGCGGCGGCGTTGGCGCCGCTCGGCGGCGTCAGGATGCACCAGCGGTTGACAAACAGGGTGGCGAACCCGGCGTCCGGTCCCGATTGCTCGGTGCCGGCGACCGGGTGCGCCGGAACGAGGCGCGCGTGCTCGGGCAGGATCGACTCGAGTTCGGCGATCACCGCGCCCTTGACCGAGCCGACGTCCGACACGATCGCGCCGGCTTTGAGCGCTGGCGCAAGCGCTTCCCCGATGGCGCGGGTCTCTCCGACCGGGGCGCAGAGGATGACGCAGTCGGCGCCGGCCGCAGCCTCTGCGACATCCCCCGTCAGCGCGTCGCCGAGCTTGAGGGCCTCCGCGCGACCGAGCGCTTCCGCCGAAGCGTCGGCGATCACGATTTTGCGCGCCGCGTTCTGCTTGCGCGCCGCGCGGGCGAGCGACGACCCGATCAGACCGACGCCGACGATCGCTAGTCGGTCGAACACGGGCTCGGCGAGCGGCGGGGGAAGTCCCTCAGCCACGGCCCGCTCCGACGAACGCGGCGAGCGCCGCGACGACGCCCCGGTTCGCCTCCTCGTCGCCGACCGTCAGCCGCAGGCATTGCGGCAGTCCGTAGGCGGGCACCGCCCGCAGAACGAAGCCGCGCGCGCTAAGAAAAGCGTCCGCCTCCGGCGCTCCGCCGACCCCGTTCTGGCCGAATTCGAGCAGGACGAAGTTTCCGGCGCTCGGCGTCACGCCGATCCCCAGGCCAGCGATCTCCGCGGCCAGCCATGGCAACCAGCGGGAATTGTGCGCGATCGCCGCCTCGACATGGGCCGCGTCATCGAGGCTGGCGACGCCCGCAGCGATCGCCGGCCCGCTCAGATTGAAGGGCGGACGCACCCGGTTGACCGCATCCGCCACATGCGCCGACCCATAGGCCCAGCCGATGCGTAACGCCGCGAGCCCGTGGATCTTGGAGAAAGTGCGCGTCATGACGACGTTCTCGCACGACGCGGCGAGTTCGATCCCGGCGGCGTAATCGTTCAGCGTCACATATTCCGCGTAGGCCGCGTCCAGCACCAGGAGGCACTCGGGCGGAAGCCCGGCATGCAACCGCTTGACCTCCGAATAGGGAAGATAGGTCCCGGTCGGATTGTTGGGGTTTGCGAGAAAGACGATCCGGGTCCTGGCGCCGACCTTGGCGAGCAGCGCATCGACGCTCGCGGTTCGGTCCGTCTCCTTCGCGGTCACCGCGGTCGCCCCCGCCGCCCGAATCGCGATCGGGTATTCAAGGAACCCATGTTCGCTATAGAGCCCTTCGTCGCCGGGACGCAAAAACACATGCGCCAGCAGGGCCAGTATCTCGTCCGACCCGTTGCCGCAAAGGACCCGCGCCGGGTCGAGGCCGAACCGGCGCGCCACGGCCTCGCGCAAAGCCCGCGCCGAGCCGTCCGGATAGAGCGAAAGATGCCGGCCGGCGCCGAGATAGGCCTCGACCGCCTTCGGCGAGGGTCCGAGCGGCGATTCGTTCGACGACAGCTTGTGAATCTTCGCCACGCCTTCGACGTGGCTCTTGCCGGGAACGTAGGCTTCGATCGCCAGGATCTCGGGACGGGGGGCGGGACGGGGCAGAGCGGGTGACGACATGGCCGTCTCGATAGCCCTAAGGGGCGTTGGGACGCAATGAGGAGGCGTCGAACCGGGCGGCGTGCGCCCCGATCTCGACGCTCCTCACGTCGACCGCCCCCGCCTGCCGCAGCGTCTCCGAGGCGCGGGCGCCGTCAAGATCGCCCGGCCGGCTGACGAGAAGGGCAAGCCCCGTCGAATCCGCCGCGGCGCCGATGATCTCCCCGCCGATGGCGCGCAGCGCGTGCGGATAGTCCGGGCGCCAGCGGTCGACCCGCATCGCCTCGAGCGCCACGTCGCGCGCCGCCCCATCCGCCAGCGGCCGCGAAATCACGAAGACCGGCATGCCGGCGGGATGGTCCACGCGCTCGACGAACGGCAGGCGGGCGATGATCTTCGGCTGGGCCGGCGCGGCGAGGCTCGTCCACCAGCCGTCGGCGCGCGCGCCGGCGTCGACCGCCACCATGCCGAGATCGCCCGCCGATCGCGCAACCGCCGCAATCACCTCGGCGGCGCCGAGATGAGGAACGCAGGGCACCGTGAAGCCGAAATGGAAGCGGGCCGAATCGCGCATCGCGGCGTCGCCGCGCGAAACATCGACGTGCACGCAATAAGGCGCCTGCATGAAGGTGAAGGTCGAGATGATGATCCGCCAGATCCCCTCGACCGTGTCGAGCGGCAGAAGACCGCGGTGCCGCTCGACGAGGGCGCGCATCATCGACGCCTCACGCGCCGGACGGAAGGCCGATCCGCCGCCCTGGCGCGCCTTGATCTCGATCAGCCGATCGATGATTCGTCCGCGCTCCATGAGAAGCCCGTGCATCGAAGCGTCGATCCGGTCGATCTCGATCCTCAGATCGGCGAGCGTCGGATTCGCCGACGCCCCGGGCGGCGGTCTCTCCTCCACGCGGCGCATCTCCTCGGCCGCGGAACGGCGGCCAGCTTCGATCTTCTATCAGGTGTTCATCGATTCGAAGAAACCCGCGTTGGACTTGGTCTCGCGCAGCTTGCCGAGCAGGAACTCGATCGCGTCGACCGTCCCCATCGGATTGAGGATGCGGCGCAGCACGTACATCTTCTTGAGGATGTCCGGCGGGACGAGGAGCTCTTCCTTGCGCGTCCCCGACCGGGTGATGTCCATCGACGGAAACGTCCGCTTGTCGGCGACCTTGCGGTCCAGAATGATTTCCGAATTGCCGGTGCCCTTGAACTCCTCGAAGATCACTTCGTCCATGCGCGAGCCCGTGTCGATGAGCGCGGTCGCGATGATGGTGAGCGACCCTCCCTCCTCGATGTTGCGCGCCGCGCCGAAGAAGCGCTTCGGCCGCTGCAGCGCGTTGGCGTCGACGCCGCCGGTCAGCACCTTGCCGGATGACGGAACAACGGTGTTGTAAGCGCGCCCGAGGCGGGTGATCGAATCGAGCAGGATGACAACGTCGCGCCCATGCTCGACGAGGCGCTTGGCCTTCTCGATCACCATTTCCGCCACCTGGACGTGACGAACCGCCGGCTCGTCGAAGGTCGAGGACACGACCTCGCCCTTCACCGACCGCTGCATGTCGGTCACTTCCTCCGGCCGCTCGTCGATCAAGAGCACGATGAGGTAGCACTCGGGATGGTTGGCGGTGACCGACTGGGCGATGTTCTGCAGGAGCACGGTCTTGCCGGTGCGCGGCGGCGCGACGATCAGCGCCCGTTGGCCCTTGCCGATGGGGGCGACGATGTCGATGACCCGCGACGACATGTCTTTGCGGGTGGGATCCTCCACTTCGAGTTTCAGCCGCTCGTTGGGATAGAGCGGCGTCAGATTGTCGAAGGGGACCTTGTGACGCGTCTTCTCCGGCTCCTCGAAATTGATCGCATTGCACTTGAGAAGCGCGAAATAGCGCTCGCCTTCCTTCGGGCTGCGGATCACACCTTCGACCGTGTCGCCGGTCCTGAGGCCGAGGCGCCGGATCTGCGACGGCGAGATATAGATGTCGTCGGGACCCGGCAGGTAGTTCGCATCCGCCGAACGCAGGAAGGCGAACCCGTCCTGGAGGATCTCGACGACGCCTTCGCCGATGATCTGAACGTCGACGCTCGCCAATTGCTTGAGGATGCCGAACATGAGTTCCTGCTTGCGCATGATCGACGCGTTCTCGACGTCGTTTTCTTCAGCGAAGGCGAGGAGTTCGGTCGGCGATTTTTGCTTTAAGTCCTTGAGTTTGATTTCCCGCATCGGGGGACCTTTGGTCTCGGACGGTCGGGGCCGCTTGGTAAAGCCTGCCGTCGCAACGTGGTTGGAGAGTTGGAAAGCGCAGTGTTGGAGAGGTTTGCGGTCCGGGCGGACCGCGGCCGCGTCAGGAACGCGGCGGCGCTTGTCGCGGTCCCATAGACGGCTTCGACGGCAATTTCAACTTGGTTCTGAGGCCGCTCTGTTTTCCGGCTGGCTTGTCAGAACGGTTTCAGAACGACGAGCAGCACGATCGCGACCATGATAACGGTCGGGATCTCATTGAGAATACGATAAAAGATCGCGGGCCGCGTATTGGCGTCGCGCGCGAAGATCTTGACCGTACGGGCGAGATATCCATGCACTGCGCCAAGCCCGAGGGCGAGCGCCGCCTTGATCTGAAGCCACGGGTCCGCCCAGAACCCGCCGAGATATCCGAGAATCGGCCCCGTCACGAAGACGACCGCCATCGAAGGGTTGACGATCGCCTTGAGCAGGCGACGCTCCATCACCTTGAAGATCTCCGACTCCGGCGAGCCTTTGGCCGCATCAGCGTGATAGACGAAGAGCCTCGGGAGATAGAGCATTCCCGCCATCCAGGCGATGACGGCGATGATGTGCAGGGCCTTGAGCGAGAGATACATGGAACAAATTCCCATCGGCGGCGTTTGGCGCTTATGGCGGGTTCAGGGTGGATGGCAAGGCTGCTCGTCGGCAAGACAAAGGTAATTTGAATTCTAAGAATCTGATTCCTCTGCTTGAGGGGCGCCTAGCGCGAGATTCAAACTGTCCCCGCACTGGCGCCTTTCCTGCGCCGCAAGGCGCTTTGCAACGGTCGGCGGACCGCGCGCCGCATTAACGAATTCTTAACCATCCCCGCCGCTTGCCAATCGCCCCGCGCGACGCGGCAAGCTTGTCCCCGGAATTCACCGGGCGAACCTGCCTCGCTTCCTCCCTGTCCACGGCTCCGATCTTGTGGAGGGCCCAGCGCCGAGCGATGGGCGCGGGGCGCGAGCCTTAGCCGTAAGAGGCGGCGCTCCCACCCTGTCCACATGTCCATGCACCGGCTATAAGCCTTCCGGGATTTAAGTCGGT
The DNA here is from genome assembly GCA_963829505.1 of uncultured Alphaproteobacteria bacterium. Lineage (GTDB taxonomy): Bacteria > Pseudomonadota > Alphaproteobacteria > Rhizobiales > Beijerinckiaceae > Roseiarcus. Next base: position 801,239 of record CAWHIL010000001.1, on the reverse strand, counting down.
GGACCTTGGGCCGTAGCTACTTCCATCTCCATCTCGTGTCGGATTCGACGGGTGAGACGCTAATCGCGGCGTCGCGCGCGGCCTCCGCCCAGTATCAGGGCGTCGCCTCGATCGAGCATGTCTACCCGCTCATCCGCACGCCGGAGCACCTTGACCGCGTGATCGCCGAGATCGAGAATTCGCCCGGTATCGTCCTCTTCACGCTTGTCGACGCAAACCTGTCGCGGCGGCTCGAGGAAAGCTGCGAGGCCTCGGGTTCGCCGTGCCTCAGCGTGCTTGGGCCGATCCTGAACCTCTTCAAGTCCTACCTCGGCCAGACCTCGACCCCGCGCGCCGGCGCCCAGCACATGCTGAACGCCGATTATTTCAAGCGCATCGACGCGCTCAATTACACGATGATGAGCGACGACGGGCAATTGCCCGAGAACCTCGAGCATGCCGACATCATCCTCATGGGCGTCAGCCGGACGTCGAAGACGCCGACCAGCATCTATCTCGCCAATCGCGGCTACAAGACCGCCAACATTCCGCTCGTTCCGCATGTTCCGCTGCCGCTCGGCCTCGAGCGGCTTCGCCGCCCCTTGACCGTCGGTCTCGTCGCCTCGGTCGAGCGCATCGTGCAGATTCGCCAGAACCGTCTTCTGACGCTCAACGCCGACAGCCAGACCGAGTACATCGACCGCGTGGCGGTCGCCGAGGAGATCGCCGGGTCACGGCGGCTCTTCGCCGAAAACGGTTGGCCCGTCATCGACGTGACGCGGCGGTCGATCGAGGAGACGGCCGCCGCGATCCTCGACCTTTATCGCGCCCACCGGCTCAAATTCATCGCCGAGAGCTGATGAGTGGGTCCGGCGCCGCGCCTCGACCGGCCGTCTGGGCCGTCGCCGCGCCTCTCCTCCTCGCTTCGAAGAGCGCGAGCCGTCGGGCTCTCCTTGCGGCTTCGGGGCTCGCGGCCGAGGCGATCGCCGTCGCCGTCGACGAGCGCGCGCTCGAGGACAGGCATTTCGCCACGGGCGGCGCGATCGAGACGCTCGCGCCCGAGCTTGCACGCGCCAAGGCGCTCGCGGCGAGCGCCCTCCGACCGGACGCCTATTGCCTCGGCGCGGACCAGACGCTCGCCGTCGGATCGCGGCTCTTGCACAAGTCCGCCGATCGCGAGGCGGCGGCCGAGACGCTTGCGCTTCTTTCGGGCCGTACTCACCGGCTGACCTCAGCCTTCTGCGTCGCGCGCGGCGGCGCGGCGCTTGTCGTCGGGTCGGACGCGGCCGAACTCGACATGCGTCGGCTCGACAGGGCGGAGATCGACCGCTATCTCGACGCGGCTGGTCCTGGCGTGCTCGCGAGCGTCGGGGCCTACCAGTTCGAGGGTCTCGGCGCGCATCTCTTCGAAAGGGTCCGCGGAGACCATTTCACCATCCTCGGGCTGCCGCTCCTCCAGCTTCTCGCGTGGCTCAGGAGAGAAGGGTTGATCGCGCTATGACCGTGGGAGGGCCTCCAAGTGCCGGCGTCGCGGGCTGGCCGGTCAAGCACTCGCGGTCGCCGCTCATCCACCGTTACTGGCTGGATCACCTGCACATCGAGGGCCGCTATGAGCTGTTCCCGGTCCCGCCCGGAGACTTCCCAAAATTTGCCGCCGGCATTGGTAGTGACGGGCTTCTCGGGGCGAACGTCACGGTCCCGCACAAGGAGGCGGCGTTCGCCGCCTGCGCGCGTCGGACCCCGGTCGCCGAGGCGCTCGGCGCGGTCAACGTCCTCTGGCGCGAGGAGGGCCATCTCTGGGGCGACAACACGGACGTCGAAGGCTTCCTCGCAAACCTCGATAAATCCGCGGCCGGATGGGACGCGCGGCGCGGCCATGCGTTGGTCATCGGCGCGGGCGGCGGGGCGCGGGCGGTTCTCTACGCCCTTCACGCGCGCGGCTTTGAACGCATCGTCATCGTCAATCGAACCCAATCGCGGGCCGAGGCGCTCGCGCAGGCTTTCGGCGGTTGGGTTGGCGTCCTTGCGTGGAGCAGCCTTCAGGACGGGCTTCGGGGCGTCGACTGCCTCGTCAACGCAAGCACGCTCGGAATGGCGGGCCAGCCGGCGCTTGACCTCGACATCGCCGCCCTACCGGCCGAGGCGGTCGTCGCCGACCTCGTCTACGTGCCGCTCCGCACCCCGCTGATCGAGGCGGCCGGGCGGCGCGGCCTCCGGACGGCGGCGGGGCTCGGCATGCTGCTTCACCAGGCCGCGCCCGCCTTCGAGCGCTGGTTCGGCCGGCGGCCGCGTGTGACGCCGGAGCTCCGGGCGCTCATCGAGGCCGATGTCATGGCGGCTGACAAGGGGCGGAAATGATCGTCGTCGGCCTGACCGGCTCGATCGCCATGGGAAAGTCGACGGTCGCTTCGATGTTCGCGGCGCTCGGGGCGCCGGCGTTCGACGCGGACGCCGCGGTGAGGGCGTTCTACTCGGGCGACGGCGCCGCTCGGATCGACGCCGTCTTTCCCGGCGTACTCGTCGACGGAAAAGTGGACCGCGACCGCCTGTCGAAAGTCGTGCTAGGCGATCCGGCGGCGCTCGAACGGCTGGAGGGGCTCGTGCATCCCGCCGTCGCCGCCATGCGCGAGGCCTTCGTCACCGGCGCGGCGAAGGAGGGCCGACGCGTCGCGATCGTCGACGTGCCGCTCCTCTTCGAGACCGGGGCCGAGCGGACCGTCGACATCGCGGCGGTGGTCAGCGCGCCCTTAGCTGTGCAGCGCGCCCGTGCGCTTAAGCGCGAGGGGATGACCGAAGCGAAACTCGGCGCCATTCTTGGCAGGCAGATGACCGATTCGGAGAAACGCCGCCGGGCGCATGTCGTCATCGATACCGGCGGAAGCCTCGAAGCGACGCGCACTGAAGTTGTTCAGTTTCTTCGCGCCGCCGCGGGACTGGAAGGACGCCGGAGCACCCATGCGTGAGATCGTGCTCGACACCGAGACGACGGGCCTGAGCCCCGAGGACGGGCACCGGGTGCTTGAGATCGGAGCCGTCGAAATCGTCCATCGTTCGCCAACGGGACGTTTTTTCCACCGCCTCATCGATCCGGAGCGCGAGGTTCCCGAGGAAGCGCGCCGCGTTCACGGCCACAGCGCCGAGAAGCTCAAGGGAAAGCCGGTGTTCGCCGCGCTGGCCGAGGAGTTTCTGGCCTTCCTGGGAGACGCCCCTCTCGTCATCCACAACGCCGACTTCGACATGCGTTTCCTCAACGCCGAACTCGTCGGGTCCGGGCGCGAGCCGCTCGCCATGGACCGCGTGGTCGATACGCTGGCGCTCGCCAGAAAGAAGCATCCCGGCCAGTCGAACAGCCTGGACGCTTTGTGCGACCGCTATCAGATCGATCGGTCGAGGCGGGTGAAACACGGAGCGCTGCTCGACGCGGAAATCCTGGTCGAGATCTACAGCGAGCTGACCGGAGGCCGCCAGCGGTCGCTGTCCTTCGTCGATGGGGCGGAGCGCGGGGCGGGGCTGACCATCGAGATCGGACGGGTCAGGATCGGTCCGCGCCCGCTCCGGGCGTCGCGCATCCGCCCCGGAGAGGCTGAGGCGCACGCAAACGCTCTCGCGGCGCTCGGCGACGCCGCGCTCTGGCTTTTTTACCTCAAAGCCGACCCGCTTCGGACTGCGGGCTGAAGCGTTCAGGCGGGCCGGGTCTGCTGCTGGCCGCCGGCCGCCGCAAGCCGCTGCAGATAGAGGGCGTGGAAATCGACCGGGTCGATGAACAACGGCGGGTACGAGCCGCCGCGCACCGCGTCGGCGATGATTTGGCGCGCGAACGGGAAGAGGAGACGCGGCCCTTCGATCATCACGACCGGCTGAACCTGATCGGCCGGGACATTCTCGATGCGGAAAACGCCGGCGTAGTTCAGCTCGAACTTGAACAGCGTCTCCGCGCCCTGCCCTGCCCCGCCCTCCAGCATCAGGCTGACCTCGTAGTCGTTCGGCGCGAGCTGCCTCGCGTTGACGTTGATCTGCAGCGACAGGTTCGGCGCGTTCTGCTGGGGACCGAGCGTGCGGGGCGCGTTCGGATTCTCGAACGAAAGGTCCTTCGTATACTGCGCCAGAACCGTGAATCGCGGCGCGGTCTGCCCGGCCTGTCCGCCGTTTCCATTCTCTTCGGCCATCGTGTCGCTTTCCCTATCCCGCCTCGATGAAGCGCGGCCCCAAGGGTGCGTCTCGAGCGGGATCTAAATCGTGAGCGGCGTCGCCTAGCACGGCGTTCCGGGGCAAACAAGCCGACGTCAGTGGGGCGCCGCGTCCTCCGGGGACCGCGGCGGCCACGCGAAGTCGTCGGCGCGGCCTGGCGGCGGCGCGGCCGACGAGGCGGCCGCCAGTTGCGCGGCGGTCCTCGGCGTTTCGGCCCTGGGCGCTTCGACGAGGGCGCCGCCGGGAGAAGCCGGCAGAGCGCTGAGCGATACGATCGGCCCCGCCGAGGGCTTTGCAATGGGCGTCATCGCCGTCGCGGCCTCCGCGTTCTTGTTCCGCTCTATCTCGGCGTTGATGGCGGACGCCTCCTGTTCGACATCGGCCGGCAATGCAGCCCGCGCGTCCTGTGGATTGGCTTTCCCAAGCTCGCGGCGGATGTCCGGCTCCAGGACCTGCGCCACTTTCCGCGCCCCGACCTTGGTGAAATATATCCCGCCGGCCCCGCTGCGCAGCTTCGCGTTCTGGCCGTCGGCGTCGGGGCCGAAGGCGGTGAATTGCCCGCTCGAATCGGAGAACGCGTCCCATATGTCGACATAGGTTCCACCTGCCTTGCCGACGTGGTCGCGGTAGATCTCGTTCAGCGCGATGACCTGAGCGTTCATCTGCTCGTCGTGCATGGGCGGCAGCCCCACCCAGAGGACGGGGATGTGCGCCTCCTCGAACGGCGCCAGCACCGCCTCGACCCGGCGCGCATAGGCCGCACGCCAGGGGTCGGTGAGGAGGTCGAACGTCTCTCCGTTCTCCTTCAGCGGCTGAAGGTCGTTGATGCCCATCATCACGACGGCGACCTCAATGTTGGTCTTGGCCGCGACGAGATCGCGCGCCGCCTTCGGCCAGTCGTAATAATCGTCGCGGGTGAGGCCGGACACGTCGCGCGCGAGATCGTTGACGCCGACCTCGGGGTTGGCGGCGAAGGCGTCGCCGAGCCCCTGGGCGGCGAGGATCGCGAGGCTGTCGCCGAGGACGCCGACGAAGAACGTCGGCTTGACGACCGGCGCGCCGCCCGGCGTGCCTGGGGCGCGCGTCGCGGTCGCGGGGACGAAGTCCTGCGTCCGTCGGCCGACCTCGATCTTCTTCTTCGGGGCTTTGTGCGCGCGTTCGCGCAACGGCTCGTTGCGCCATGCTGGCGGCGGCGGGGGCCGGCCGAAATTGAAGAGCTGCTGGAAGAAGCCGCCGAAGCCCCCGGCGTCCTGGGCCTCCGATGTAGGCGCGGCCAGAACGAGACAGCAAACCGCCATCAATGCGAGGCGGACGATCCGCCCGATTGGGGCAGTCGCCTCGTTTCGTGGCGCGGGCGGCTTCGTCATCGGCTGGTTTCGATCCTCTTCAAAAGTGTGATGTCGGCATAGCCGTCGGGCTCGAGTCCGTTGCGCTCCTGGTAATTTCGCACCGCAGAGCGCAGCGCGTCCCCGACCATGCCGTCCACGTCGCCCGGATCATAACCCAATTCCTTGAGCCTCGTCTGCAGGTTGCGAACCTGATCCGGATTGAGCGCCCCGTCCGGACGCGGCCACGACGCCACAAGGCCGGGGCGGCCGATTACGGCGTCTCCCAGAAGGGCGACGCCCAGCGCGTAGGCCGTCGACGGATTGTAGGACTTGATCACGTCGAAATTGGCGGTGACGAGGAAGATCGGCCCCTTGAGGCCCGCCGGCATGAAGAGCCGCGCCTCGCCGTCGTCGGGAAGCGGCTTGCCGTCCGCCCGCAGAACGCCGCGCGCGGCGAAGCCGGAGAAAGGAGCGGGCTTCGACGAATCGGCGGCGGCCAGGACGAAGCCCACGGGAAGCGCGACCTCGAAGCCCCAGGGGAGGGCCCGCTTCCAGCCGTGCCCGGCCAGAAACGATGCGGTCGAGCCGATCGCGTCGGCCTGGCTTTTCCAGATGTCCCGCCGACCGTGGCCCTCGAAGTCGACGGCGTAGGAGAGGAAGCTCGACGGCATGAACTGCGTCTGGCCCATCGCGCCGGCCCACGATCCGACCATCCCCCTCGGCGGAACGTCGCCCTCCTCGAGGATCGCGAGCGCGGCGAGAAGCTCGTCGCGAAAGTAATCGTCGCGAAACCGGACGAAGGCGAGGCTCGCCAGCGATCGAACGACATCGAAGTCGCCAGGAGATCCGCCAAAGTCGGTTTCAAGGCCCCAGATCCCGAGGAGCGTCGCCGGATCGACTCCGTAGGCCGCGCTCGCCTTGACGAGCCACCGCCCGGCCGTCCGAGCCTTGTCGCGGCCGCGGGCGATCCTGTCGGCCGTGCCGGCGGCGGCGACGTAGTTCCAGATCGGTAGAGTAAATTCGGCCTGCCGCCGGGTCTCCTCGACGACCCTCGGGTCGAATCTGACGCCCGCAAAAGCGCGATCGAACGTCCCGCGTGAAACCCCGAGAGGCTCGGCCATGGGCCACAACGACGAGACGAAGACGGCGAAATCGCGGTCGCGCGCCAGCGGACCGTTCTTGACGACGGGCGTGGCGATGGCGAGCGAACTGGACAGGACAAGAAGGACGCTCGCCCGGAGTGCGGAGAAACCGCCGAACCGCGCGCCTCGGACGTTCCGCATCGGCCGGAGACCCTCGCCTCGCGTTGCCGGCCGGATGGCCGGGGGCCGCTTATAGCAGAGACGGCCGCCGGCCGCCTTCCCCGGCGGCCGCAGCCCTTGTGGCCTTACTCCTTGATGTCGTCCGGTTTCGGCATGGAGATGACGTTGTAGCCGGCGTCTACGAAATGCACCTCGCCGGTCACGCCCTCCGAAAGCTCGGACAGAAGATAAAGCGCCGCACCGCCGACGTTCTCGATCGTCACGGTGCGTCTGAGCGGCGAGTGGGCGCGCTGGAAGTTGAACATGAAGCGCGCGTCGGCGATGCCCGCGCCGGCGAGCGTCCGGATCGGCCCGGCGGAAATGGCGTTGACGCGGATGTTGTCGGGGCCGAGGTCGGCCGCGAGATAGCGCACGCTCGATTCGAGGGCGGCCTTGGCGACGCCCATGACGTTGTAGTTCGGCATAACGCGCGTCGAACCGCCGAAGGTCAGCGTCAGCATCGCCCCGCCCGACGGCATGAGCGCCGCCGCGCGCCTGGCGACTTCGGTGAAGGAGAAGACCGACACGACCATGGTGCGGACGAAATTCTCTCTTGTCGTGTCTGCGTAGCGGCCCTTGAGTTCGTTGCGGTCGGAAAATCCGATGCAGTGGACGAGGAAGTCGAGGGCGCCCCACTCTTCGTCGATCCGGGAGAAGGTCGCGTCGACGGAAGCGAGATCCTCGACGTCGCAGGGGGCGATGATCGTCGACCCCAGGCTCTCGGCGAGCGGCGCCACACGTTTCCCGAGCGCCTCGCCCTGATAGGTGAAGGCGAGCTCCGCGCCCTGCGCCGCAAGCGCCTTGGCGATCCCCCAGGCGATCGAATGGTCGTTGGCCACCCCCATGACGAGGCCGCGTTTTCCCTGCATCAGGCCGGACGGCATCGCTTGCTCTTGCTTTTTAAGTGGTTCACGCGTCGACGTGCTTGAAGACGAGCGTCGCGTTCGCGCCGCCGAAGCCGAAGGAATTCGACAGGACGGCGCGCAAGGAGACGTCGTCCCGACGCGCGCGCACGATCGGCATGTCGGCGAATGCGGGATCGATCTCCTCGATGTGAGCGCTTTCGCAGATGAAGCCGTTGCGCATCATCAGGAGCGAGTAGATCGCCTCGTGCACCCCGGTCGCGCCCTGCGAATGGCCGGTGAGCGACTTCGTCGCCGATATCGGCGGGCATCTGTCGCCCGAGCCGAACACCTCCCTGAGCGCCTCGATCTCCTTGGCGTCGCCAACCGGCGTCGAGGTCGCGTGCGGGTTGATGTAGTCGATCGGAACCTTCACCGTCGACAGCGCCTGGCGCATGCAGCGCGCCGCCCCCTCGCCGGAGGGCGCGACCATGTCGTGGCCGTCCGAGGTCGCGCCGTAGCCGACGATCTCGCCGTAGATCCTGGCGCCCCTCGCCCGGGCCCGATCGTAATCCTCGAGCGTGAGGACGCCCGCGCCGGCGGAGATGACAAAGCCGTCGCGGTTCCTGTCGTAAGCGCGCGAAGCGCGCTCGGGGGTCTCGTTATAGGCCGACGACATCGCGCCCATCGCATCGAACAGGACCGAGAGCGTCCAGTCGAGCTCCTCGCAACCGCCGGCGAACATAACGTCCTGCTTGCCCATGAGGATATGCTCGTAAGCCGCGCCGATGCAGTGATTGGAGGTCGCGCAGGCCGACGAGATCGAGTAGCCGACCCCCTTGATCTTGAACCAGGTCGAGAGGGTGGCCGAAGCCGTCGAGCACATCGATTTGGGGACGGCGAACGGTCCGACCCGCTTCGGACCCTTGGAACGCGCGACGTCGGCGGCTTCGACGATCGCCCGGGTCGAGGGGCCGCCGGATCCCATGATGATTCCGGTTCTCTCGTTCGAGACCTCATTGGGGGCGAGGCCTGAGTCGAGGATCGCCTGCTCCATCGCGACATGGTTCCAGGCGGCGCCGCCGCCGAGGAACCGCATGGCGCGGCGGTCTACGACATCTTCGGCGACGAGGGTCGGAGCGCCCTGCACCTGGCTGCGGAAGCCGAGTTCGGCGAATTTCCCGGCGCGCGTGATGCCCGAGCGCGCGTCATGGAGGCTTGCCGTGACCTCCTGGACGTTGTTTCCGATCGACGAAACGATGCCCATCCCCGTGACGACGACGCGTCTCATCGCAAACTCTCCATCATCGGACGGCGTCCCGCTCTTAGCGTCAGGCGGAAGCGGGACTGGGCGGGCTGAACAGGCCGACCCGCATGTCCTTGACGTCGTAAATGCGTTTTCCGTCCGCCTCCAGCCAGCCGTCGGCGATGCCGAGAACGAGCTTGCCCCTGAAGACGCGCTTGATATCCACGCCGTAGACAACTTTCTTGACGCTCGGGAGCACCTGATCGGCGAATTTCACCTCGCCCACCCCGAGCGCCCGGCCGCGGCCGGGAAGGCCGAGCCAGCCGAGGAAGAATCCGGTGAGTTGCCAGAGCGCGTCGAGACCAAGACAGCCCGGCATGACGGGATCGTTCTTGAAGTGACAGTCGAAGAACCACAACGTGGGCTTGACGTCGAACTCCGCCTTCACCTCGCCCTTGCCGTTTGCGCCGCCGGTCTCGGAGATCTCCGAGATGCGATCGAACATCAGCATCGGCGGCAACGGCAACTGGGCGTTTCCCGCCCCGAACAACTCGCCCCTGCCGCAGGCCAGCAGGTCCTCGTAACTGAAACTGTTGGGACGCGTTGCCATACTCTTCGCGAATTCTGCCTTGAAACCCAGCGCGCCGCCGGCCAGCCGCCTGCGCCCCTCGTGGCGGTTTCGTATCACAAGCATCCTGTGACCGGAAGCGCAGGGCGTCGCGGCGGCGTTTTTGACGCAGTCTGATGCGCCGCGGCCACAGGCGGCGGCGAGTGTCCCGGCCGAGGCCCGAAAGCGTGATCTTTTCAGTCGGATTCCGGATAGGCCGAGGGGATCAGCCCCTTGTCGGTGACGACGACCCAGGTCGATCCCTGGCGCTGCACCCGCTCGACCCGCCCAGCGCCGGGCAGGTAGTCGCCGGCGCGGACCGGCCGCTCTCCGTAACGGCCGTCGATCAGCGCGACGTCGTCCTGGACGCCGAGAACGACATAGCCGTGCAGAACGGGTCGCGGTCGCCCGATCGAACCGGTTGGCTCCATCGCCACGCCCGGGCCGGGTTTCGGGGCCGCGGCCGGAGGGGCCGCCGTCCCCGCCGCCGGGGGGGCGGCGGTCTTCTCCAGCTTGTCGAGGCGCGCCGACACCTCCGCCGCGCGCGTGGTCATGTCGTGATCGACCCGCTCGCCGAGCTTGCCGAGCCTGGCGTCCTGCTCACGGTCGAGCTTCTCCACGCGCGTCGAGAGGTCGGCGATCGCCGAACCGAGCTCACGCGACGTTGCGGCGGCCGTCTTGATCTCGCTGGCGGAACGGCGCAGGTCGGCGAGATCGTCCCGACCTTTCACCGTTTCGAGCGCGTCCAGCCGGGCGCTGAGCGTCGAAACGGCCTGCGCGAGATTGGCGTTCTCGTTCCGGCGCTCGGCGAAGAGCGCGGATCGTTGGCCGCCCGTCGACCGCCACATAGGCGGCCGCGCCGAGAGGCGTGACGACGGCGAGCGCAATCGCCGCGACGGCGGCGCGGCCGAACGGGCGCCGAGAGGCTGGGTCGGGGGCAGGCTTCCGCGTCCTTTCCCAGGACTGCGGCGGCAGAAGGATCGCCTCGCCGGCCTGCCCCCCTTTCCTGCGCGCCGCAACTACCAGGCTTCTCGCGCCCGTCGTCCCCATGGCGGGGTCGGCGTTGGGATCGTCGGGGTCGGACATGGGCGGCATCTTCGCGAACGGGGAGCGGACATTCTCCCTGGAGAGGATTAACGAACCGTTGACCAACGGGGCGCCTGTGCGCACGAAGGGCGCGCCCGGGGAGCGTCGCCGGTTCGTCCGGGCCGACCGCGCGTTCACGCAAAAAATTTGCCGGCGCCTTGACGCACTCAGCGCGGCGACGCTCAGGCGATCGCCCTGGCGTCCGACCGGATGCGCTCGATCATCGAGCGGACGCCGTTCGAGCGCTGCGGGGTCAGGTGCTGCTCGAGACCGAGCCCGCGAAAGATTTCCATCGCGTCCGTCTCCAGAATGCGCTTCGGCGTCTGGTTGGAGAAGAGAGCGATCGCGATCGCGATCAGGCCGCGCACGAGATGCGAGTCGCTGTCGCCGCGGTAATTGAGGATCGCCTGCCCGGCCGGGTCCTTGCGCAGCTCCTTTTCGAGCCAGACCTGACTGACGCAGCCCCGCACCTTATTGACGTCGTTGTGCGCCGATTCGCTCAGCGGCTCCAGGTCATGGCCAAGTTCGATGAGGTAGCGGTATCTGTCCTCCCAGTCGTCGAGGGAGGCAAAATCCTCGTGGATGGTCTCAAAAGCGGTCACCGGAACTCCGCGAACATGTCCAAGGACACTATAGCGGCTGGCTGTGACGAGGTCGCGGTCTTTGCGCGAACGGGCGTCGGGGGGCGCCGACTCGGGATCGCGCGAGCGTCGAACGACGGCGGAAGTCGGACGGGACGGGCGCGTCGCGAAAGGCGGTTGAGCGCGCTTACAAAACAGTAACCCGCCGGCCCTATTAGGGATACGTCCGAATTCATCGGACGATCTGAGAGCGTCGAGGCGGCCGGCACGGAAGTCGCCCCCGGATCGCCATGACGGCGCCGTCGCGCAGCACTCGAAGGCCGGCGGCCGATGGCGAATCCGACAGGCTTTGTCCCCATTTCTTCGCGCCCGGCGCCGCGCCCGGCTCCATCGGGCGCTCGGCCGTCGGAGCCCGTCAGGTGAATCCTGTCCTCGTGCTCCGCGCCAACCTGCAGACCGTGTTCGCTCTGTGCGTGCTGTTTCTGGCCGCCGTAGCCGCCTCCGCCCTCAGGACAGGCGTCCTTGACTTCATGCCGGGACTGGAGCTCCTGCTTTTCGGCTGGTTCGGCGCCGCGCTCGGTCGCATGACCGGCGGACCAACCGACGATGCGGATCATACGGCGGATCCCGAAATCACGGGGAAGTCGGACCGGATCGATGCGATCCTGCACTCGATCGCCCGCCTGCTGCAGGCTCAGGCGAACGAGAGCGACGCCTACTCTCAACGCCTCAGCGGCGCCAACCTACGGCTTTCCCAACGCGCCGAAGCGAGCTCGGTCCGAGACATCGCGCTGGCTCTCATCGAAGACAACCGCGAGATGCGGGAGAAGCTCGCGGCGGTTCGCGACCAGCTCGAGGAATCTCGCATGCAGGTCCTCCAGCTCCGCAACAACCTCGAGCGCTCCGAGGAGGAAGGTTTGCGCGATCCGGTGACGCTGATCGGCAACCGGCGCTACTTCGAGGCTACATTCGCCGAGGAACTGGAGCGCGCGCGCAGCACAGGGGAAGGTTTTTGCCTCGCGCTCGCCGACCTCGATCACTTCAAGCTGGTCAACGACCGCTTCGGACATATGGTCGGGGACCGGATCCTCCGGCTCTTCGCGGAAATCCTGGCGCAAAACCTGCGTGGGCAGGATCGTCTCGCGCGCTTCGGCGGAGAGGAGTTCGCGCTCATGCTGCCCGGCGCGAGCCTTAAGGAGGCGACCGGCGCGGCGGAGCGCATCCGCAAGATTCTGGAAGCCAAGCACTGGACGCTCGGACCGACCGGCGAGCCGGTCGGCGCGATCACCGCGTCGTTCGGCGTGGCGAAGCTTCGCGACGCCGAGACAGCCGCCGAACTGGTCAAGAGGGCCGACGACCTCCTCTACGACGCCAAGGCCGGGGGACGAAACCGCGTTGTCGCCGATACCGATGCGACACTGAGCCCCGCGCCCCAGCGCCGAGAGGCGCGGGCCGCCAATCGCTGAGGCGCCGGCGAAATGGGCGCGTTCGATCGTCCCGCCGAGTCCTTCGAACGGGCCCTCGATGAGGCGCGGGCCGCAAGCCGGGCGACGCCGTCCGGAGCGGAAACCATCGGTTCGGGCGGCGTCGTTCTCGGCGCCGGTCTGGACCTTTCTCGCCCCCGCATCGAAGGCGGCGCGGCGCGCTGGGGCCGGGCTATGGACTGGACGGACGAGCCGGCGGGCCCGGGGGCGCCCCGCCATGCTCGCGCGCCGCGCGAGCCCGAGCCTGTCGATCTCGCCGCTGCTGTCGCCGGTGAGCTCGGCTTCGAGCCGGGAATGACACGCGCGGCGCTGACCGAACGATGGCGCGCCTTCGTGTGGCGGAACCACCCCGACCGTCAGGCGCCCCACAGGTGCCTCGGCGCCAACGCGCGCGTCGCCGTCGCCAACGCGCTCTATGACCGGGCGCTGCGCCTCGCGAGGTGAGCGCGGCCGCTTCAGTCGAAAATCAGCTTTCGAAGGAAGAGCGGGGCCGCGTTGGCGCTCCGGCGCAAGGTCAGGAGGGTCGCGCCCCGGTCGTCGAGAACCTTCCATTCGTCGCCCTGCTCGACGACGCCGCCGATCCGTCCGAGTGTCGCGACTTCCTGTCCGGGCTCCGCCGCCACGATCGCGCCGCCGATCCTGAGCCACGCCCGACCTGGTTCAGCGGCGACGAGTTCGGGTCGGGCCGGCGGCGGACGATTGGGGGATGGATCGACCAACGAGCCGGTTTCCGCCATGTCGACCACGTCTTCCGGCACGGGTGGGTCGGCAGGCGGCGGCAGCAGAGCGGGCGCCGCTCCGCGCGGCTGCGCGAAGATCGCAAGGTGCTCCATGCCGAGAACCCGGATCCTGCCGTCTCCGTACGCGAGCATGTGCACGGCAAAGGCGATCGAGACGGCCGCGAGCGACGTGCTGATGGCGCGAAGCGCGACATCCGGTCCGCCTGGGAGCAACGGAGGCCTCATGCCTTCGGCGCCTTCGCGTCCCCGCGCAGCGACGCGGCAAGATCGATGAACGGGTCGTCGCACGGCGGCGCGTCAGCCGCCTGCGTCATCGCCTCGTAGATGCGGGGCGCCGATTTGATCGCCTTGTCGAGAAGCGGATCGGTTCCCGCAGCGTAACCGCCCATCAGGCGCAATTCGCGGGTCTCCTCATAGCGCGCCACCAAAGCGCGAAGGCTGGACACGAGCTTGCGTTGCTCGGGCGTCCACACGGAATGGGCGAGGCGCGACACCGAGGACAGGATATTGACCGCAGGATACCGGCCTTCGTCGGCGATCGCCCGGTCGAGAACGATGTGGCCGTCGAGCGTGCCGCGCACCGCATCGGCGACGGGGTCGTTATGGTCGTCGCCGTCGACCAGCACCGAGAAGATGCCGGTGATCGAGCCTCCCTCGGCTGTTCCAGGGCCGGCGCGCTCGAGCAGCCGGGGCAGATCGCTGAACACGCTCGGCGCATAGCCGCGCGCGACCGCGGGTTCGCCGGCGGCGAGGGCCACCTCCCGCGCCGCATGGGCGAAGCGCGTCACCGAAATCGACAATGAGCAGCACATGCTCGCCCTGGTCGCGAAAATATTCGGCGACCGCCATCGCCGTCTTGGGCGCAAGCCGACGCATCATCGGGCTCTCGTCGCCGGTCGAGACGACCGCGACCGCCGACCCGCGGGCCTCGCCGAACGTGTCGTCCAGGAATTCGCGCACCTCCCGGCCGCGCTCCCCGACAAGGCCGATCACGACCGCGCCGAACTGCGGCGCGCGAGCGAGCATGGCGAGAAGCGACGACTTGCCCACCCCCGACCCCGCGAAGACGCCGATCCGCTGCCCGAGACAGAGCGGCGTGAAGAGATCGACCACGCGCACGCCTGTGCGGATCGGTGTCGAGATGCGCGCCCGGCGGAGCGCCGGAGGCGGTTCTGCGTCGAGCGGGGCGGGACGATCCCCGACCGCGAGATCGCCTCCGCCGTCGAGGGGACGGCCGAGCGCGTCGATCACCCGGCCCTTCCAGGACGGCGCGGGCGAAAGCGACAAAGTCTCGGTGCGAAACGCGCGCGCGCCGATCGCGGCGTCGCAGCGCGCATCGAAGGGTTTGAGCGTCGCGGACTGATCGTCGATCCGGACCGCCTCGCCGATCTGCACGCGTCCGCCCACATCGACGCCGACACACTCGCCGAGCTTGAGGAAGCGCGAAAGTCCCGCGACTCGATAGTGCGACATCGCGACTTCGGTGACGAGGCCGCTGACCCGCACCGGCGGCAGATTGCGCAGACCCCATGCGAGGCCGCGTTCGAGACGCTCGAGCGGAGAGGCTTCCGGCGGCGCGTCCTTCACGAGGAAGAACCAAGCGTCTTGATGGGGCGTCCTGGAGCGAGGATTCGGACTGGGTCGCTTCAGCGGCGACGCCGTCGAACAGCCGCGTGACGTCGATCAGTCGGGTCATCTCGCGGACCGGATCGACGTTGGAGCTTTCGACCGCCCCCTGGACGACGCTGTCGCGGGTGAAATCGAGAATCGGTGTGGCCGGCCGGTCGGGAACGACGCCCGAATTCTCGTCGCGCGCAAGGTTGGCGCTCGCGTCGATGGCGAAAAGCCCGAGCGCGCCCACCTGACGGCCGTTCTGACTGATCATGCCGTCGGCGGCGACGGCGATTGGCCCGGCGCCGGGTTCGATCAGGATCGGAGCGGCGCCGGCGTCGAGAATCGGATCGCCGTTCAGCGTCCGCAGCATGCCCAAATCGTCGAGGCGCACGCGCCCGTCTCGGGTGTATGCCGTCCCGTTCGGCGTCTGAATCGCGAACCACCCGTCCCCCTGAATCGCAAAATCCAGCGGATTGTCAGTCTTGATCAGTCCGCCGATCCGACGGGACAGGTAGTTGTCGCCGGGAGAGACGTAATTGAGGGTCGTGTCGCCGGCCCTCGCCATTTCTGCGGCGAACGAGACGCCGGTGGCCCGGTAGCCGACCGTGTTCATGTTGGCGATGTTGTCGGCGATCGTCTCCATCCGCCGTTCCAGCGCCACCTGAGCCGAAACCGCAACGTAAAGTCCGTTCTGCATGAGCGTCCCGAGGCCCCGTCGCTGCGGGCCGCCGAACGAACGATCCCGCGGCGGACTTGTCCCGGCCTGACCACGCTATCGAAAAGCCTGGCGTAAGCCTCGGGCGGCAAGCATTCGTGCGGCTTACGACCGGAGCGCGTCTTGAACTTCGCCATCGGCCTCCTCATCGCGATCGGCTGCATTCTCGGCGGCTACGCGGCGCTCGGCGGTCATCTCGAAGTGCTGGTGCAGCCTTACGAATTCGTGATCATCGGCGGTGCGTCGCTCGGCATCTTCATCGTCGCCAACACCATGTCGACCATCAAGGATTGCGGCAAAGCCATTGTCGAGGCGATTCTCGACAAGGCGCCCAAGCCGCGCGACTACCTCGACGCCCTCAGCCTGCTGCATGCCCTGATGCGCGAGCTCCGGGCGAAGTCGCGCAGCGAGGTGGAGCGCCATTTCGACAACCCGGGCGAGTCCGAAATATTCAACGCATTTCCAAAACTGGTCGCCAACAAGGATCTCGTTACGTTCATCTGCGACTACGGCCGTCTGATTATCATAGGCAACGCCCGCACCCACGAGATCGAGGCGCTCATGGACGAGGAAATCGAGACTCTTGCCCATGATCGCTACAAGCCGTCGGAAGCCT
Source organism: uncultured Alphaproteobacteria bacterium (assembly GCA_963829505.1). Classification (GTDB taxonomy): domain Bacteria; phylum Pseudomonadota; class Alphaproteobacteria; order Rhizobiales; family Beijerinckiaceae; genus Roseiarcus. The sequence continues at coordinate 784,912 of CAWHIL010000001.1, read as the reverse complement.
GTCAGGCCGCGGCGGACGGCCTGCCTGCGCTCGGCATCGTCGCCGCCGTCCTCGGCATCATTCACGCGATGAGCGCGCTCGACCAGTCGCCCGAGGCTCTCGGCGGCCTGATCGGCGCGGCGCTCGTCGGCACGTTCGGCGGCATCTTCCTCTCCTACGCGCTGGTTGCGCCGATCGCGCAGAAGATTCGGGTGGTGCGGCAGAAGCAGCTGCGCCTGTTCACCCTGGTCAAACAAAGCCTGCTCGCCTTCATGAACGGCGCGATGCCGCAGGTGGCGGTCGAGTTCGGACGCAAGACCATTCCCTCCCAGGAGCGTCCGACGATCGACGCCGTCGAAAGCGAGACGATCTCCGGCGCGACCGCGGGCGGCGACGGCCTGATCCGCGAGGCGGCATGACGGACGAAGGGACGCTCGCCGAAACCGAGGCTTCCGCGCGGCGGCTCAGCGGGGCGATGCTCGAGCATTCGGGCCTGTCGGTCGAGCGGATGCCAGGGCTCGCCGCCGCCCTCGAGGCATTCGTCGCCGAAGCGCCGAAGAGCCTGGCGCCGCTCGTCAGTCGCGCGCCTGTCGCCGGCGCGGTCGAGCCGGCCCGGGCGACGACCCTCTTTCAGGCCCTCGGCGATTGCGCCGGCCTGACGGCCGCGATCTTCGCCAGCGCCGACCCCGGGGCGCTCATGCTGATTGCGCTCGATGAACGGATCGACGACCTCCTCGTCGCCGCAGTCTTTGGCGAAACGTCGGCGCCGCCGAGCGACGAGGGCGGCGAGGGCGGCGAGGCGGAGAACGGGATCGTCCGCACGCCGATCGAGGCGGCGCTCGTCGAGGAGTTCGCGCGGGGGCTCGGCCGCGCTCTCGAGGCTGGCTTCGCGCCGCGCGCGCGCGTCTCGCTCGTCTTCGAGCGGCTTGTGACGCTGACCGACGTTTTCGCGCTTGGACGGCGCGACATGGCCGCCGCGGCCGCGCGCTTTTCGCTGCCGATCGGAAAGGAGACCAGTGAGGGCCTCCTGCTTTTTCCCCAGGCGCTGCTGCTCCCGTTTCGGAGGGCGCTCGAGCGCGAGCGGACGCCCGAGAGGCCTTCGGACCCGCGCTGGTCGCACTCGATGGAGAGCGGGCTGAAGCAGACCCGACTGCCAATGACGGCGGTTCTCGAGGAATTGTCCCTCAATCTCGGCGACGTCGCGAACTTCCGCGTCGGCGCGATCCTGCCGCTCGCGAGCGGAGATTTCTCGTCCGTGCGTCTCGAATGCAGCGGTCGGGCCATGTTCCTGTGCCGGCTCGGACAGGGAGATGGCCGCTATCGGCTGGAGATCGAGTCGTCGATCGCGCAACCCTCCCAGACCACAAACCCTTTTCTCTAGCCCCGTGAGACCCGATCCATGGACGACGAACCTCTTCCGCAGGACCCTCCGAAGCCGCCCGAACCCCGAGACTTGGCGCCGGACGCCGCGCCGGCGGCCGCGAACCTCGACGCCATTCTGTCGATCCCTGTGACCGTGCAGGTCGTTCTCGGCTCGACCTCGCTGCCGGTGGCGAGTTCATGAAGCTCGCGCGCGGCGCCGTCATCTCCCTCGACCAGAGGGTCGGCGACCCGGTCGACATCGTCGTGAACGGCAAGGTCGTGGCGAGGGGCGAGATCGTGGTGGTCGACGAGACGAGCCAGCGGTTCGGCGTCTCCCTGCTCGAGATCGTCGCAGGGGTGCAACTTGGGCAGGCCGCCTGAGAATCGAACGATCGGGGTCGAGGACATGGTTGCGGGCGAGCGCGATTTCACAGGACCAGAAAAGGCGGCGGCGCTTCTCCTGTCCCTCGGTCCGTCCGCCGCGGCGCGGATCATCAGGCGCCTCGATCCGCCCGACGTTCGGGTCGTGGCGCGCGCCGCAGCCGCTCTCGGGTCGGTCGCGCCCTCCGCCCTCGACCGGCTGGTCGAGGAGTTCGCGGAGGCGTTCACGGTGGGGGTCAACCTGCTTGGCGACGTCGGCCAGGCGCGCTCGCTGCTTTCGGAGGCGCTTCCGCCTGACGAGATCGAGGGCGTGATTGGCCTGGCGCCCGGAGAATTCGGCGCCGAGGACGTCTGGCAGTCGCTCGCCAAGGTCCCGGAGCGCACGCTCGCCGGGTTTCTTGGCTCGGAGCGTCCCGCCGCCGCCGCTTACGTGCTGTCGCGGCTCGATTCCCAGCTCGCCGCGCGGATCGTCAGCGCCCTGCCGCGAGGTCGTCGCAACGCGGCTCTCTGCGGGCTCATCGCACCGCATGCGATCAGCGCGCGCGCGGTCGAGCTTGTCGAGGCCGCCCTGAAATCGATGCTCAAGACGAGCGCGGCCGGCGAGGGCGCCGCCGGTGGCCCGACGCTGATCGCCGGCATCATCAACAATCTCGAGCCGGAGGCGGCGGAGGACGTCATGCGGACAATCGGCGAAACCCGCCCGAAGGAGGCCGCCGCCCTCAAACGCATGCTCTTCTCCTTCAACGATCTTCCGAGACTGAGCGACCGCGCACGGGCGCTCCTGTTCGACCGTGCCTCGACCGAGATCGTCGTCATGGCGCTGCGCGGAACCGATTCGGACTTTCGCACCGCGATCCTCTCGTCCATGCCTTCCCGGGGACGGCGCCTGGTCGAGGGCGAGCTCACCTCCGGGGCGTTCGCCCCGGCGCGAGACATCGCCAAGGCACGCAAGGCGATCGCCGATATCGTGCTCGCCATGGCGGGGCGCAACGAGATCGACCTCGGCGAGCCGGACGATGACGCCGATGCGGCGTAGACGTGGCTTTGGCCAACGTTGTGCTCTCTGCCCGAGCCGATAAGCGATGAGCGCCGAAGTCGAGCAAGAGGACAAGACCGAGGAACCGACCGAGAAGCGGCTCCACGACGCGATCGAAAAGGGAGAAATCGCCTTCTCGCGCGAGGCGCCTCTGTTCGCCTCGCTATCGGCGATTCTCGTAGCGCTCGTCTTTGTGCTTCCCGGGCGCGCAGCGGAGCTCTGCGCCGGACTGATTGGACTGATCGGCGATCCGGCGGGATGGCGGGTCACGCGGGGCGAGGACGCGCTCGCGCTGGCGGGCCCGCTGGTCGCCGCCGCGGTCCGATTCCTTGGGCCGGTGGTCGCCCTGCTGGCGCTTGCGGGGCTAACAGCTTCGGTCGCGCAAGCCGCGCCCCGCATTGTTCCCGAGCGCGTCATGCCGGACCTGTCGCGCATTTCCCCCCGCGCCGGCATGCGCCGCGTCTTCGGAGCCCGAGGCCTGGTCGAATTCGCCAAGAGCCTCGTCAAGATCGGCGCGGTGGGCTGCGTTGCAGGGATGATGCTGCTCGGCGAGCGGAGCATGCTCCTGACCGCGATGGACTCCGACCCCCGCGTCCTGCCGGAGCGCATTCTCGCCCTCGCCGCCAAGACCGTCGCGGCCGTCCTGGTCGCCGCGCTCGCCGTCGCGAGCGCCGACCTCGTCTGGTCACGCATCCTGTGGCGGCGCGATCACCGAATGAGCAAGCACGAAGTGAAGGAGGAGCTGAGGCTGGCGGAGGGCGACCGGATGATCAAGGCGCGCCTCAGGTCTCTGAGGCTCGATCGGTCGCGAAAGCGGATGCTCTCGGCCGTGCCACGCGCGACCATGGTCGTGGTCAATCCGACTCACTACGCCGTCGCCATGCGCTACCGGCGCAGCGAGGGCGGGGCGCCGGTCGTTCTGGCCAAGGGCGTCGATCTCATCGCGCTCAAGATTCGCGCAATCGCCGAGGCTCATAACATTCCGGTCGTCGAGGACAAGTCGCTCGCCCGATCGCTTCACCAGGCGGTCGAGGTCGACCGGCCGATCCCGGCGGAATTCTATCGAGCAGTCGCCGAAATCGTGCACCTGATCCAGCGAAGGAAGACCGGATGGGCTCTCGGAAGGGCATAGGCGCGCACACTCCGTTGCGCCGTTTGCTGGAGGGGCGCCGCCTCGAGCGCGAACGCATCATCGCGGAGGCCGTCATCGATGTGGCGAGCGAGCTCAGGCTGACGGACGTCGCTGAGCTGATCCACCTGATCCGCAACGACGAGGCGGCCAACCTCGCCGATCTCGTCAATTCGTCGACCGAACTCTATTACAAGAAGGGAACGCTGCGTTACGCGCTTTCGGCAAGTTTCAACGCGCCGTGGGATGCGCCGCCGGAGATCGCTCTCGACCTCGAGTTCCGGCACGAAAGGGTGTCGGCTTTCTTCCGCCTGATCATCGGCCGGACGCGGGCGGGAATCGAGGTCGCCGACGTCCTGTTCGACGAGGGAGGGCTTGATGAGCAGGCGCAGGGCGAGCGGCTGTCGGCGGCGTTCGAAGGCGCGCGCCTGCCGACGACGTCCGGATCGTGAGCCCGGCCCCCTGGGGCCCGGCGCGGACGGCGCGGGCGCAAGCCTCGTACAAGCCGGCTCGCGGACGATCGCCTTCGCCTCGACGGGAATCAGCCGTGTCGGATATCTATCTCTTCCAGGTCGCCTCGCAGAAGTCGCAGTGGCTCGTCAGCCGTCAGACGGCGCTGGCGAGCAATGTCGCGAACGCCAGTACGCCGGGGTATCGCGCGGTCGACGTCCAACCCTTTTCCGCGACGCTCGACGTTTCGCCGGTCGTGATGGCCACGACCAACCCGGCCCACATGAGCCCCGCCGCCTCGCCGCTCGAATCGATCAAGCAGGTCGAGACCGATTCCGCTGAGCAGTCGCTGTCCGGCAACACGGTCAATATCGAGCAGCAGATGGTCACGCTCGGGGACGTCGGCCGCGACTTCTCGATGACGGCCAACGTCCGCCGCGCGTTCCACCAGCTCATGCTTGCGGCCCTCAAGTGAATACCGATCCGCTGCAGGATTTGCTTCGCATCGCCGCCTCCGGACTGCAGGCGCAGTCGACCCGGCTTCGCATCGTTTCGGAGAACATCGCCAACGCCCAGTCGACGGGGCCGACCGCCGGCGCCGCCCCCTACGCCCGGCGAACCGTGTCGTTCGAGACGGCCCTCGACCGTTCGACCGGCGCCGAACTCGTGAAGGTCAAGACGATCGGCGTCGACCGGGCGCCTTTCAGGCTGGAACGCGACCCGGGCAACCCGGCGGCCGACGTTCAAGGGATGGTCAAGATGCCGAATGTCGACGTGCTCATGGAACTCGCGGACATGCGCGAGGCCAATCGGACCTACGAGGCGAACCTTCAGGTCGCCAGGCAGTCGGCCGAGATGCTCAATCAGACGGTCGCGCTGATGAAGGACGCGTGAACCGCGGAAGAGGAGAAAGACCGCGATGATTGCAGGAGTCTCCGCGCTCAGCCTTGCCGCCGGCCTTCTCCCGGCCGCGCCGCAGCCGACGACGCAACCGACGGGAGGAGCGAGCTTCGAGGGAGCGCTCCGAGAGGCGCTTGGGAACGCCGTCGACACGCTGAAGGCCGGCGAAGCGACCGCCATCCAGGGGGTCGAGGGATCTTCGCCGCCGATGCGGGTCGTCGAGTCGGTCATGGACGCGCAGCGATCGCTTCAGTCGGTGCTCGCGATCCGCGACAGGCTTGTCTCCGCCTGGCAGGACGTTTCGCGGATGTCGATCTGACTTCCGGCCGGAAAGCCTTGAATCCTTCTGAGGGGACACGCCATGAGAGCGTTGACGATCGCAGCGACGGGCATGAGCGCCCAGGAACGCAATCTCGAGGTCATCGCCAACAACGTCGCCAACATCAACACGACCGGTTTCAAGCGCTCGCGCGCGGAGTTCACCGATCTGATCTATCAGACGGAGCGCCTGATGGGCGTGTCCAACCGCGGCCGCAACGCGACCGTCCCAGAGGGCGCGCAGATCGGTCTGGGTGTGCGAACCGCCGCGGTCCGCACCGTCAACCTTCAGGGCGCGCTGACCAACACCGGCAACCTGCTTGACCTCGCGATCCAGGGCCGAGGCTGGTTTCAGGTAACGACCGCAAACGGGGAAACCGTCTATACGCGCGACGGGGCCTTCAACACCAATCAGAACGGCCAAATCGTCACCATGGACGGCTACGCGGTGACGCCGGCGATGACCGTTCCGCAGAACGCCATAAGCCTCAACGTCAGCCAGACCGGCGTCGTGACCGTCACCGTTCCGGGGCAATCGACGCCGCAGCAGATCGGCCAGCTGACCATCGCGAATTTCGTCAACGACGCCGGCCTTCAGGCGCTCGGCGGCAACTATTTCCAGCAGACCGAGGCGTCCGGCCAGGCCAACGTGGGGGTTCCCGGCGATACCGCCTTCGGCGTTATCCATCAGGGCTACATCGAGGCTTCGAACGTCGATCCGGTGACGGAGATAACGAACCTGATCGCCGCCCAGCGCGCCTACGAGATGAACTCCAAGGTGATCCAGGCGGCCGATCAGATGTCGGGCACAATCTCCAACCTGCGGGGTTAGGCGATGGCGACGACGACACGAGGCTCTCGCGCTGTCTGGGCCGCGGTCCTCGCGCTTCTGCAGTCCTTCGGCCCGGCGATCGCCCAGGATGTTCAGCCTCCGGCTCCCACGCCGAAAGCGGTGATCTATCCCGGCGACGTCATCCGCGACGACATGCTGGCCGATACGGCCCAAGGCGGCGCGGGCGACGGCGACGGCCATTCGTTCAGGACCGTTCGTTCGCCGTCGGCAAGACGGCGCGACTGACGCTGTTGCCCGGCCACGCGATCCCTTACGCCGCAATCTCCAGCCGCAAGCTTGTGGTCAATGGCTCCGAGGTGAAGCTGATCTTCGCCGAGGCGGCCTGACCATTGTCACCTCCGGCTCGGCGCTGCAGGACGGGGCGGTCGGCGAGGTCGTGCGCGTCCGCAACAGCGACAGTGGAGTGACCGTCTCCGGCGCCGTGCAGGCCGATGGGTCGATCAGGGTCGATGGCGGATGAGGCGGCTCGTCGGCGTCGTGCTTCTCGCCTGCTTCCTTGCTGCGCCGGCCGCGGCCGCCCGCATCAAGGATATCGCCGTCCTGCGCGGCCCGCGCGACAACCAGCTCGTCGGCTACGGGCTGGTTGTGGGGCTCAGCGGCACCGGCGACACGTTCCGCAACGCGCCGTTCACTCAGCAGGCTGTTCAGGGGATGCTCGAGCATCTCGGAATGGACATGCACGGCATCACGCTCGGCAATCGGAACGTCGCCGGGGTTATCGTAACAGCCGATCTGTCGGCTGAAGTCGAGATCGGCGCCCGTTTGGACGTCACTGTTTCCGCCCTCGGCGATGCGCCCTCGCTGATGGGCGGAACGCTGCTTCTCGCTCAACTCCTCGGCTCGGACGGCGCGCTTTACGCAACCGCGCAGGGGGCCGTGTCGGTGACCGGGTTCGAATCGAAGGGCGAGGGCGAGACCCTGTCCCAGGGCGTGCCGACCGCCGGTCGCATTCCGAACGGCGCGATCGTCCAGCAGGACCTGCCCGCCGCGCCGGACGAGCTGCGCTCGATGCTGGAACTGAAGAATCCGGACTACGCCACCGCGGTGCGCATCGTCGATGCGATCAACGCCTTCGTTCGCGCGCGATTCGGCGGCCATCCCGCCGCCTTCGAGGCGGACAGCCGCACGATCGAGCTCTTCCGCCCACGCTCGGTGTCGCTGGCCCGTTTCATGGCCGAGATCGGCGAACTGCAGGTCCAGCCCGACATGGCGGCGCGTGTCGTACTCGATTCGCGCACGGGCACCGTCGTCGTCGGACAGGACGTGCAAATCTCGACGGTTGCAGTGACGTACGGAACCCTGACGGTCAGGGTCAACGAGCAACCGCAGGTCTCTCAACCCAACCCGTTCGCCAACGGGCGGACCGTCGTGACGCCGGACACGACGATCACCGCGCATCAGGCTGGGGGACCCATCGCCATCGTCGGCGGCTCGAACCTTCGCGCCCTGGTCGCCGGGCTGAACCGCATCGGCGTCAAGCCGCCCGGAGTGATCGCCATTCTTCAGGCGATCAAGACCGCTGGCGCCTTGCAGGCGGACCTCGTCGTCCAGTAGCGCGGCAAGCTCAGCGCAAGCCGCCTGTTCGACGATAGCGCCCGGTTCACTGAGGCGCGAGGCGATGCCGTCTGTCCGCTTCCTGCGAAGTCTCGCCGCCGCGTCGGCCGCCGCCGTCGCGTTCTCGGCGAGCGTCTGCGCTGAGGACGTCAAACCTTCCGACGCCGGCAAAGCGAAGGCGCCCGAGAAGGTTCAAATCGCGGCGGACAGGGCCGCCGACCCCGACGTCGCCCGGTACTGCGCAAGCGTCGCCCCATCGATCGTCGAAGCGCGCATCGCGCGCCAGACGAAACGGCTCGCCGAGCTCGGAGCCGCGATCGAGACGCGCATCGCGGAGCTTGGGAAAGCGGAGGCGGCGGCGCGCGAGTGGATCGCCAAGCGCGACGAGCTCATGAACGCCGCCCGTGACGATCTCGTCGCGATCTACGCCAAGATGGAGCCCGAGAGCGCGGCGCGGCAGCTCGGCGCGCTCGACGATCGGACAGCCGCGGCGATCCTCGGCAAGCTGAAGCCGGGCGCGGCCGGCCCGATCCTCGGAGAAATGGAGCCAGAGCGGGCAAGCCGCCTTCAGAGCCTCATCACCGGCCCGAATGTGGAAGGCAAGAAGTCGTGACGCGCCGGGCGACGCTCTCCGCCGCGTTCGTCGCCGCCCTCGCGCTCGGCGGGTGCTGGCAAAGCCCGGCGGAATTCATGCACGAACCGATTTTCTCCCCGGTCGGCTCCGGATTCGCCTCGGACGAAACCGCCGCCATCCAGAACGCCCACGCCTTCGCGCCGTCGAGTTCCTCCGCCCCGCCGCCGCCCTCGCTCTACACCCCGCCGCGCATCAGCAAGGTCGGCGACATCGTGACGGTCATCATCATGATGAACGACAAGGCGCAGCTCGGCAACGCGACGGACCGGTCGCAGACGTCGAAAGACGGGCTCAACATCAACTATGGATTCAGCAACGGGTCATCGTCCTCGTCGTCCAGCCAACCCGCCTCGATCCTCGGCTCGCTCTCCTCGAGCTCCTCGACGCAGGGCCAGGGCGACATCAATCGCTCCGAGCAGATCCAGGTGTCGGTTGCAGCGGTCGTGACCCGCGTGTTGCCGAACGGCAACCTGATCATTTCGGGCACCCAGTAGGTGCGGGTCAACTACGAGATGCGGCAGTTGACGGTCGCGGGCATCGTCAATCCGAACGACATCTCGCTCAACAACACGGTCGCCTACGAACGAATTGCCGAGGCGCGCATTTCCTACGGCGGCCGCGGTCGGCAAACCGACGTCCAGCAGCCCTCATGGGGCCAGCAGATCTATGACGCTGTCAAACCCTTCTGAGGGGCCGATGTCCGAGGGCGCGTCGCCTGAGACGCCTCGGAAGGGTCTCAGGGCCATTCTCATCGAGTTCGCCGCCGTCGCGCTCATCGGACTGGGCGCGGGAGCGGCCTTCGAGGCGCTTCGTCCGGCCGGGGCGGACGCGACAAAACCTAAAGAGGCCGCATCCGTGGCCGGACCCTCGGCGATCTATGACCTCCCGCCGATCGTCACCAACCTCGGCGCTCCGCAGGATACATGGATCCGGCTCGAGGCCTCGATCGTGTTCGATCCCAAGGTCCTGCCGCATCCCGAGGCGGTCGCCGGAAAGATCGGCGAAGACGTGCTCGCCTATCTCCGGACGACGACCCTCAAACAGCTCGAGGGGCCTGTCGGGCTCCAGGCTGTTCGCGAAGACCTCAACGAACGCGCCGCGACCCGGTCGGAAGGCCGGGTGCGCGAATTCGTGCTTCGGACGCTGGTGGTGCAATGAAACGGCTGGTGTTCTTCGTCGTGATCGTCCTCTCCGCCGGGTCCGCCGCGGCGCAGACGCCCGATCTCGGAGCGCTGCTTCCCGCAGGCGGCGCGTCGGCCAGCGGGCGCATCATCGAGATGGTGGCGCTCATCACCGTCCTTTCGATCGCGCCCGGGCTTCTTGTCATGGCCACGAGTTTCACCCGCTTCATCATCGCCTTGTCGTTCCTTCGCGCCGGGCTCGGCGTCCAGAATGCGCCCGCCAATCTTGTCCTCATCAGCCTTGCCCTGTTCATGACCTTCTTCGTCATGGCGCCGACATTCGACCGCGCCTGGCGAGACGGGCTCGAGCCGATGCTGGACAACAAGATCGGCCAGCAGGAGGCGCTTGCCGCCGTCGCCGAACCCTTCCGCGAATTCATGCTGTCGCAGGTCCGCGAGAAGGACATCGCGCTCTTCGAGAGCCTCTCGAAGGGGCGCTTCGACGCCGGCGAGCGAGCCAAGGTCGATCTCCGCCTGCTCATGCCCGCCTACATGGTGTCGGAACTCAGACGCGGCTTCGAGATCGGCTTTCTCATCGTGCTGCCGTTCCTGGTCATCGACCTGATCGTTTCCACGCTGACGATGTCGATGGGCATGATGATGCTGCCGCCGTCGGTGATCTCGCTGCCGGTCAAGGTCCTGTTTTTCGTGCTCGTGGACGGCTGGACCCTGCTGGTCGGCAGCCTCGTCCGCTCGACGTCTTGAGGGCGCCAGTTTCGGGCAAGCCGGCGCCGTTCAAATGAACCTGCCTGTCGAGGAGTGCGCATGTCCATTCTCAACACCAGCGTCTCGGGCATGTTGGCCGATTCGAACTGGCTGTCTTCGATCTCGCAGAATGTCGCAAACGCCAACACCACCGGGTACAAGAACCTCGAGACCGAATTCTCCACCCTGGTTGACGAGGTGGCCAACGGAACGGCGGCGGGCGCCGGCGTCCAGACGAGCACGCTCTCGCTTAATTCCCTTCAGGGAAGCGTCGTCACGTCCCAGACCCCGACCAACCTTGCGGTCCAGGGGTCCGGATTTTTCGTTGTCTCCAACGCGGCCGGCGCCGTTTATCTGACCCGCAACGGCTCGTTCGTCGAGGACGCCTCCGGCAACCTGGTCAACAGCGCCGGCTACTACCTGATGGGCAGCGACGTTCAGAACGGTCAGGCCCGGTCCATCAACTCTCTCGGCAGCCTGCAGAAGGTCAATGTGTCGAGCGCGGGCCTCACGGCTCAGGCGACCACGTCCGGCTCACTCAACGTCAACCTGCCCTCTTCGTCGGCGATCGTCGCGGCAGCCAACCTGCCCTCGACGAATAGCGCGAGCTCGGCCTACACCGCCCAAACCTCGCTCGTCGTCTACGACGATCTCGGCGCCGCGCACACGATCAACATCTATTTCGCCAATGAGGGCTCGGGAAAGTGGGAGGTCGACGCCTACGACGCGTCCACGGCGGCCTCGGGCGGCGGCTTTCCCTATTCGTCCGGCCCACTCGCGACGCAGACCCTCACGTTCAACGCGACGGGGGCGCTCACCTCCGGCTCGCCGCTGAAATTCACCGTCCCCGGCGGCCAGGCGGCAAGCATCGACCTCAGCAACATGACGCAGCTCGCCGCGGCCTTCAGCGTGACTTCGGCCACCGCCAACGGCAACGCGCCCGCCAGCCTGCAGAGCGTCTCCGTCTCCGCCGGCGGAACGCTTTCTTTCGACTATTCGGACGGCGCCTCGATTGCAGCCTATGACATACCCCTCGCCAACGTCGTAAGCCCGGACAACCTCACCTCGGTCAACGGCGACGCCTACACGGCGAGCGCCGAATCCGGGCCCATCTTCCTCGGGTCGGCCAATGCCGGCAGCTTCGGTTCGATCCAGTCGAGTTCGCTCGAAAGCTCCACTGTCGATCTCGCGACCGAGCTGACCGACATGATCCAGGCGCAGAGCGCCTACGAGGCCAATTCGAAAGTGTTTCAGACGGGGGCGAACATCCTCGACGTCCTCAACTCCCTGAAGGCGTGACGCCGCCATCGAGACGCGCTCCATGAGCCTTTCTTCCGCGTTCAACATCATCAGCTCCTCGTTTTCCGCCAACGCGGCGCAGACCGCGGTCGTCTCGAAGAACATCGCGAACGTCAACACGTCCGGATATTCGCGCGAAGTCGTGGGCCTGGTGACGACGTCGTATGGCGGCGTCGACGTGGCGTCGGTGAACCGCATCGCGAACTCCGCGCTCGCCGATCAGGTCTCGACTTCGACTGCCGAGGCTGCGGCCCAGCAGGCGATCGCCAACGGACTTTCGACGCTCGCGGCGACAGTCAGCGACAGTTCGTCGGCCACGTCGTCTTCCGGCGCCGACCAGAACGGGGCCTCGCCCTCGGCGATGCTCGCCAACCTCCAAAGCGCGCTCACGACCTATGAAGACCAGCCGACGTCCGCGTCAGCGGCCGACGCCGCAGTGAGCGCGGCGCAAAATCTCACGCAGTCGCTCAACGCCGGGGACGCCGCCGTCAATCAGGTGCGCGAGCGGGCCGACCAGGACATGGCCTCGTCGGTCGCGACCATCAACGCGCTCCTCGCCAACTTCCAGACCGCCAACGACGCGGTCGTCAGCGGGCTCGCCAGCGGGGCCAACGTCTCGAGCGACGAGGACACGCGCGACTCGGTCGTCACGCAGCTCGCGCAAGAGATCGGGGTCAGCACGACGACGGCCGGCAACGGTTCGATGTCGATCTACACTGACAGCGGCGTCACCCTGTTCCAGGACACGGCGCGCACTGTCTCCTTCACCCCGACCTCGACCTACGTCGACGGGGTCGTCGGTTCGGCCGTTACGGTCGATGGCGTCGCGGTCACCGGCCCCAACTCGCCGATGCCGATCCAGTCGGGAGCGCTGGCCGGCGACGCAACGCTTCGTGACAGCCTCGCGCCGCAGTACCAGGCGCAGCTCGACCAGATCGCGGGAGGGTTGATCGACGCCTTCGCCGAGACCGACCAGGCGAGCGCCGCCCAGCCGCAACTGCCTGGGCTCTTCACGACGGCGGGCGCCGCCGCCCTGCCCTCCAGCCCGGTCGGGCTCGCTGCGGCCATCGAGGTCAATCCAACCGTCGATCCGTCGCAGGGCGGAAACGCCGACCTGCTTCGCGACGGCGGAATCTCGGGGAATGCGGCGTATGTCTATAACTCCACGGGCGCTGCGAGCTACACAGGGCGACTGCAGCAGCTCGTCGGCGCAATCGGCGCGACGCTGAGCTTCGACCCCGCGGCCGGACTCGGCGCTTCGGCGAGTCTCACGGGCTACGCGAACGCATCGGTCAGCTGGCTACAGGCCCAGAACCAACAGGCCAGCAACGCCTCGGACTATCAGAGCGCCCTCGCCTCGCAGGCCGCTTCCGCGCTGTCGAATGCGACCGGCGTGAACCTCGACGCCGAGATGACCAACGTGCTCAGCCTCGAGAACACCTACTCATCGACGGCGAAACTCCTGACAACCGTCAACAGCATGTTCTCCGCTCTTCTGAATGCGGCATGACCATGAGCCCCAGTTTCGTCTCGACGCCCTACCTTGCCAACGTCCTCGTGCAGCCGGTGCAGCAGGCCCAGGCGCAGCTCGCGACCGCGACAACGGAAGCGTCCACCGGCGAGTACGCCGATCTCGGTCTTCAGCTCGGCGACCAGTCCGGTTACGAGCTGTCGCTCAAGGAGCAGGTTCAGCAACTCCAAACCTTGACGTCGGGCAACGGTCTCGTCGCGACCAGCCTTTCGACGGCGCAGAACGCCCTTTCGGCCATCGGCGCGAGCACCCAATCGGCCGCCGCCGACCTGACGACCTGGCAGCCGATGAGCAACGCGGGCGCCGAGCTGGCGTCGATGGGCGAAACCGCGCTTCAGGAGCTGACCACGTCTGCCAACACGTCCTCGGGGGACGCCTACGTGTTCGCGGGGATCAATTCCTCGACGGCGCCGCTCGCCGACTATTATTCGAGCCCGATTTCCGCAGCCAGGAGCGCGGTCAATCAGGCCTTCCTGACGACCTTCGGCTGCCTGCCGACCGATCCCGGCGCTGCAAACATCACCGCCTCGGCGATGCAGAGCTTTCTGTCCGGGCCGTATGCCGCGCTCTTCTCGGGAACGAACTGGACCGCGAACTGGTCGTCCGCGTCGAGCGTCAACACGACAGCTGCGATCGCCCCGGGCGAGACGGCGACGACGTCGACCAACACGAACGCGTCCGGCTTCCAGAACCTCGCCCAAGCCTACACCATGCTCGCCGAATTCGGCGGCTCTCAGCTCAGTCTCGCGACGCAGCAGGCGGTCGCCTCCGCCGCCTCGTCGTTGATCACGCAGGGTCAGAGCTCCCTCACCGAGACGCAGGCCGCTCTCGGCGCGACGCAGTCAAAGGTCACCGACGCCAACGCCGCCATGAGCTCGCAGCTGACGCTCATCGAGCAGCAGGTGAACAGCCTTGACAACGTCGATCAGAGCGCGACCGCTGCGAAGATCACGAGCCTCACCGACCAGATCCAGACGGCCTACGATCTGACCGCCAGGCTGCAAACCCTCACCCTCGCCCAATATCTTCCCGTTTCCTGAAACCTGCCGGGCCCCTCGATGTACGAATTCGCCTACAATGAAGCGGTCGAGGAGTCCCCGGCGACCATGCGCGCGAGCGAGCTGGCGGCAATGGAGCGGGTGATCGGCATGCTGCGGGCGGCGCAGGAGAAGGGGCCGGACTCGCGCGAACGGATCGAGGCGCTCTTCTATCTGCGCCGCCTCTGGACCATCTTTTTGGACGACCTCAACGACCCCAGCAACGAACTTCCCGCGCAGATGCGGGCCGGCATCATTTCGATCGGCCTCTGGATGATGAAGGAAATCGAGCGCGTGCGCTCGCGCGTCACCGACGATCTCGCCCCGATGATCGAGATCAACGAGATCATCCGGAACGGCCTCAAGTAGGGGGGCGCCATGAACATCACCCTTAGGGCGGGCGAGCGGCTGTTCATCAACGGCGCGGTCATCCGCACCGACCGGAAGGCGACGATCGAACTGCTCAACGACGTCACCTTCCTGCTCGAGACCCACGTGATGCAGGCCGACAAGGCGACGACGCTGACCCGGCAGATCTATTTCGCTGTGCAGATCATGCTCATGGACCCGGCCTCCGCGGCGACCGCAACGCCGCTCGCGCGCTCGCTGATCGAAACCGCGCTCGGCGCCTACCATGCGCCGGCGCTTCTGTCGGGACTGCGGGGCGTCGCCGAATTCTCTCGCCAGGGGACGCAACTTCGACGCCATGAAGGCGCTACGCGCCCTCTTTGCGCTCGAGGACGAAGAACTCAAACGAGACGCCGGCGCCGCCGCCCCGAGCGCCGCCTGAAGACGAAGGAGACGTATCATGACGATCGCTGGAACCTCGGCCGTGGCGGGGACGACATCTCAGACCGCCGCCGCCCCGACAGCCTCGACCACGCAGTCACTCAGCTACAACGACTTCCTCACGATGCTTATGGCCGAGATCCAGAACCAGGATCCGACCCAACCCATGGACCCGGCGCAGATGGTGTCGCAACTCGCGACCGTCTCCGAGGTCGGACAGGCGGTGCAAACCAACACGACGCTGTCGTCGCTCCTGACGGCGACCTCGCTGTCGCAGGCGGAAAACCTGATCGGCAAGACGGTCGCGAGCGCGGACGGCTCGACCTCGGGCACGGTCGCCTCGGTCAGCGTGACCAATTCCGGCGCGATCGCGACGCTGACCAGTGGCCAGACGGTTTCGCTGTCCAACGGGGCGAGCGTCCAGTGAACGAAGGCGACGCCGTCGATCTCGTCCAGCAGGCGATCTGGATGGTCCTTGTCGGCGCAGGGCCGCCGGTGGCCGCGGCGATGGCGGTTGGCGTCACCATCGCGCTCCTGCAGGCGCTGACCCAGGTGCAGGAAATGACGCTGACCTTCGTGCCCAAGATGATCGCGGTCTTCGTCGCCGCAAGCCTGTCGCTCAGCTTCGTCGGCGGGAAATTCGCGGTGTTCACCGACGAGCTCTACGCTCGCATCGAGCGGGGATACAAATAGCGCGGCTGCGCCTCGCGGCGAAAAACCGGCTGCGCGCGCCGAAGTTCAGCCTCTACCGCGGCTTGCCTGACTGCGGTAGCATCCGCGACCGGCGGGGCCTCGAGCAGCGGCATTTCTTGCGACGCCTTCTCAAATTCCTCCATACCATGGGGGCGATCGGGTTCATGGGCGCCATGGCGTCGCTCATCGTTCTCCTGCACGCCTCGCCCCCGCCGAGTGATGTCGCAGGCTACGCGCTCGCGCGCGGCGCCATGGGCGAGGTTGCCGACTGGGTCGTGCTCCCTTCGTTCGTGCTGACCCTCATCCCCGGCCTGCTCGCGATCGCGGCGACGCCTGCGTTCCACAACGCCGGATGGGCCTGGATCAAGGCGGCGACGGGGATTTTCATCTTTGCAGGCGGCCTGCATGCGCTCGCCCCCATAAAGGAAGAGGCGCAGCTCAGCGCCGAGGCGCTCGCCGGACGCTTCGACCCCGCCGGTCTCGGCGGCGGAGGTGAAACCGCGACGATCTGGGTGCTGCTCGCCGTCTCGACGGCCAATGTCGTGCTTGGCGTATGGCGACCGCGTATCGTTCCGTCGCTGGGCGACAGGAGACGGCGCATCGCTCCCGCGACCGAGCCGGCGGACGGGGCGTCGTCCCTGCCGTAGGGCGTTCGCCCGTGCGCTCTGCGCGACGATGGTCGGGCTCGTCTCCCGCTCTCACTTCGGCTAGGAGTTGCGGCGCCCGCCGCCACGAGACGCCGTCATGATCAGGACCGTTCCAACCCAGCCCTTCGCCGACCAGAAGCCCGGCACCTCCGGCCTGCGGAAGAAGGTCGCGGTCTTTCAGGAACCCGGCTATCTCGAGGCCTTCGTCCAGTCGATCTTCGACTCCCTTGAAGGCTATCAGGGCAAGACGCTGGTGGTCGGCGGCGACGGACGCTTCTTCAACCGCGAGGCGATCCAGATCGTCGCGAAGATGGCGGCCGCCAACGGCTTCGGCCGGGTCGTCATCGGCAAGGGCGGCATTCTGTCGACCCCCGCCGCCTCGGCGCTCATCCGGGCGATCGGGGCCTTCGGCGGGATCATCCTGTCGGCGAGCCACAACCCCGGCGGCCCGGACGGCGACTTCGGCGTGAAGTACAACATCGGCGCCGGAGGACCCGCGCCGGAGAAGATCACCGACGCGATCTTCGCGCGCACGAAGACCGTCGACGCCTACAGGATCTCGGATGGGCCCGACGTCGACATCGACCGGCTCGGCCCGGCGCGCATTGAAGAGACGGCGGTCGAGGTCGTCGATCCGGTGACGCAATATCTGTCGCTGATGAAGACGCTGTTCGACTTCGAGGCGATCCGCGCGCTCTTCGCCTCGGGCTTCGCCATGCGCTTCGACGCGATGCACGCCGTCACCGGCCCCTACGCCCATGCGATCTTCGAGGGCGAGCTCGGCGCGCCCGCCGGGACCGTGGTCAATGGGACGCCCTTGCCGGACTTCGGCGGCCATCATCCGGACCCGAACCTCACCTACGCGCACGACCTCTACGCGCTGATGATGTCGTCCGAGGCGCCCGACTTCGGCGCGGCGTCGGACGGCGACGGCGACCGCAACCTCGTCATCGGCCGCGGGATCTACGTCGCGCCCTCCGATTCGCTTGCGATCCTGGCGGCCAACGCGACGCTCGCGCCGGGCTACGCGAAGGGGCTCGCCGGCGTCGCGCGCTCCATGCCGACCAGCGCCGCCGTCGACCACGTCGCGAGCAAGCTCGGCATTCGCGCCTACGAGACGCCGACCGGCTGGAAGTTCTTCGGCAATCTGCTCGACGCGGATCTCGCGACGCTTTGCGGCGAGGAGAGCGCCGGCACCGGCTCGAACCATATCCGCGAGAAGGACGGCGTCTGGGCGGTGCTCTTCTGGCTCAACATCCTGGCGAAGCGGCGCATCGCCGTCGCCGACCTGGCGCGCGAGCACTGGGCGACGTACGGACGCAACTATTACACGCGGCACGACTTCGACGAAGTCGATCTCGCCGCCGCGCAGGGGCTGATGGCGGCGCTCGGCGCTCGGCTCGCGAGCCTGCCGGGCCGGCGGTTCGGCGCTCTGACCGTCGAGAAGGCCGACGACTTCGCCTATCATGACCCGGTCGACGGATCGGATTCGGCCCATCAGGGAATTCGCGTGATGTTCGATGGCGGCTCGCGCATCGTCTATCGCCTGTCGGGCACAGGAACGGTCGGCGCGACGCTGCGCGTCTATCTCGAGCGCTACGAGCCGCCCTCGGGCGATCTCGGGCAGGAGACGCAGGCCGCGCTCGCCGACCTCATCGCGATCTCGCGCTCGCTCGCCGAGATCGAGAAGCGGACGGGGCGGAAGGATCCGAGCGTCATCGCGTAAGGGGCAGCCCACCGGCGCCTGCGGCGGGCGCCGATGACAACCCTGCAAACATGGCGTGAGGCGCCCGCGCCTCACGTCTTGTGATGCGACGCCTGCAAGCCAAAGACGGGCGTCGGGATCCCCTCTTGGCGGGCCTTGAGCTGGAGCGCGAGGAACTGCGAATAGTGGCGCGACTGGTGCAGGTTGCCGCCGTGCATCCATAAGCCCTCCTGCTGCGTCGGTTTCCACATGTTGCGCTGCTCGCCCTCCCACGGGCCCGGGTCCTTCGGCGTGTTGGAGCCGATGCCCCAGCACTTTCCCACCTTGTCCGCCATCTCCTGTCCGCAGAGATCGGCGACCCAGCCGTTCATCGAGCCGTAGCCGGTCGCGTAGACGATCACGTCCGCCGGGATCGTCTGGCCGCTGTCGAGCTTGACGCCGGTCGGCGTGATCTCGACGACCTGGCCGCGCGCGAGCTTGATCTTGCCGTCGATGACGAGCTGCGACGCCCCGATGTCGATGTAATAGCCCGAGCCGCGGCGCAGGTACTTCATGAAGAGGCCCGAGTTGTCGGCGCCGTAGTCGAGCATGAAGCCGGCCTTCTCGAGCGCCTTGTAATAGTCGGCGTCGACCTCGCGGATCTTGTCGTACACCGGCTTCTGAAACTCGTGCAGGAGCTTGTACGGGAGCGAAGCGAAGACGAGGTCGGCCTTCGCCGTCGTCATGCCGCCCTGCAACGCCCGCTCGGAATAGAGATCGCCGAGCCCGATCTCCATGAGCGATTCCGAGCGCACGATATGGGTGGTCGAGCGCTGAACCATCGTGACGTCGGCGCCGTTCTCGTAGAGCGCCGCGGCGATGTCGTGCGCCGAGTTGTTGGAGCCGATCACCACCGCTTTCTTGCCCTTGTAGGCGTCGGGGCCGGGATGTTTCGAGGAATGGTGCTGGTCGCCCTTGAACGTAGCGGCGCCCTTGAACGCGGGGACATTCGCCTTGCCCGACATGCCGGTCGCGAAGACGAGCTGCTTCGGCCGGAGCACGACCTCCTTGCCGTCGCGGTCGACGACGACGGTCCACTCCTTCGTCTTCGCGTCGTAAGTCGCCGACTTCGCCTCCGACTTCGTCCAGTAGTTCAGCTCCATCACCTTCGTGTACATCTCGAGCCAGTCGGCGATCTTGTCCTTGGGCGAGAAGATCGGCCAGTTCGTCGGGAAGTCGATGTAGGGCAGGTGGTGGTACCAGACCGGATCGTGCAGGCAGAGCGACTTGTACCGGTTGCGCCAGGAATTGCCTGCGCGCGCGTTCTTCTCGAGAATGACGGTCGGCACCTCGAGCTGGCGAAGGCGGGCGCCGAGTTCGATCGCGCCCTGCCCGCCGCCGACGATGACGACATAGGGCTGTTTCGTCACGCCGAGCGTCGCGAGTTCCTCCTCTCGGGATTCCTTCCAGCTCTTCGCCCCGACGTTGACGCCGTGCTTCGCGCCGAGCGGCCGGGTGAAGCCGGCCTTCTCCTCGTGGCCCTTGAGCTCGACCATCGTGGTGAGCAGCGTCCAGATGAGGTTGTCGCGGAAGCGCACGAGGCCGTAGCCGCGCGCGACCTCGGTCTCGAACGCAAACCAGGCTTCGAGCACTCCGCCGGCCTCGGTCACCGGCTCCTTTTCGGCGAGCCGCCAGTCGCGCGGCTTCACCCTCGCCAGGCAATGGGTCAGCATGTCGCGGATCTGGTCGCGCCCCTCGACCGTCTTGATGTTCCAGGTGAAGGCGACGAGGTCGCGCCAGGTGGCGTCTTCCGCGAACATGGCGACCACCGCATCGATGTCGGGCTTGGCGAGCGTCTCCCCGAAGCGGTCGAGCAAACCTTGCGCCTTCGCGGCCGGAGTCACATCGAGCATATTGGGATCCTCCCTCTTTTCCCGTCGGCGCCTTGGCCGGCATCTGGTCGGCGCGTCGAGCGAGCCCCGCGCGACTTCTTCTCCCAGCGTGTCGAGACTAGCGTCGGCGCGCCTCGGACGGCAACCGCCGTCGCGTTTCTCCAGTCACTTCGCGAAGCGCGCCAGAAGCGCTTCTGGGGGCGCCCCGCGCCTCAAGGGCTCTTCCGGCGCCGCGGGGCGCGGGCCCTTCGCCGCCCAGGCGCGCGAAAACGTGATAAGCGTGAACTTCCGACCATCTGATTCCGAGTCCCATGTCTCCGCTCACCCGCTCCGCAGCCTTCGCCGCTCTGACCTTCGGCGCGAGCCTCATCGGCATGTGGCTGCAACAGCTCATCCCGGCCGACATGCTGACCGCGGCTAAGGGACCGGTCGGCGCCATGGTCGGGCTCATCGGGCTTCTGCTTGCGCTGGTGCTCGGTCTCCTCATCTGGACCGCGTTCAGCGTCTTCACCACCCAGCAGTCGGAAGCCTATTCGCTTGGGCCCGTCGTCGCCGAGATCGATCTCACGCTCGAAAGGCTGGGGCCGCTCGGCGCGCCTGGCCGGGCGGGCCTGCTTGCGGCGATGCAACGTTCGCGGGCGCGTTTCTTCGGCGACGCCGGGCACGGGCCGCAGCCCTTCACCTTCGCCGAGATGCGCGCGACCTTCGCGGGCCTCGGCGGCTATTTCGACAGTCTGAAGCCCGACAGCGAAGCCATGCAGAGGCTCGTCGCCCGGGCGTCGGACCTTGCGCACAAATATCAGGACACCCAGATGCTGATGGCGCGTCAGCTCGCCAGTCCCTTCCCGCCGCATGTCCTGACCATCGTCGTCTGCTGGGCGGTCGCGCTCTTCTTCGGCAACGGCGTTGCGGCGACGCCGAACACGGTGACTGTCATCGCACACCTCGCAGGCGCGATCGCGATCGCGACCGCGATCTTCCTGATTCTCGAACTCAGCCATCCCTACACCGGCTTCATCCGGCTTTCGCCGGCGGGCGTCGACAGCGCGCTCGCCGCGCTGGGGGCGCCTCCGGCTTCGGCGACGAGCGCCGAAGCCGGAGCGGCGAGGGCGTAAAGGCGTCTGCCGCGGCGGCTCCTTGAGCCCCGCTTGCGCGAGCCGATGATCACGGCTCGAACGGCGCGGAACCCCTTCTCCAGCTTTGCTGGGAAAGGTGTCGGCCAATGGCCGACGGATGGGGTGTGGGCCGGTAGGCGGATGCAAGAAGGATTGCACGAACGGCTACGCAGCCATCGAAGTGCCGGGCTCGCTGCTTTCCACACCCCATCCGTCGCCTTCGGCGACACCTTCCCCGCTCGCGCGGAGAAGGGTGCGCAATTCCTCACCCGCCCACCTGCTCCTCCGCGCCGTCCTCGCTCCAGCGGGTGTGGAAGCGGCCGGGCTTGTCGAGGCGGCGGTAGGTGTGGGCGCCGAAATAGTCGCGCAGGCCCTGAAGCAGGTTCGCAGGTCCTCTCGCGCGCGCGAGGCCGTCGTAATAGGCGAGCGCCGACGAGAAGGCAGGGGTCGGGACGCCGTTCGCGACCGCAAGCGCGACCACCTTGCGCCACGCCGGCTCGACGCGCTTCGCGCCGGCGAAGAAGTAGTCGTCGAGCATGAGGTTCGGCAGCTTGCCGTCGCGGTCGTAGGCCTCCTTGATGCGGTCGAGGAAGGCCGCGCGGATGATGCAGCCGCCGCGCCAGATCGTCGCCATGTCGCCGAGCTTGAGGTCCCAGTGAAACTCGGAGGAGGCGACCGTCATCTGCTCGAACCCCTGCGCATAGGCGACGATTTTCGAGGCGTAGAGCGCGTCGCGAATGGCGTCGATGGCGGCGCTGTCGGGCTTTTGCACAGCCGCGGCCGGACGCGCCGCCTTCTTCGCCATCTCGATCCGCCGGTCGCGCTCGCCCGAGAGCGCCCGCGCATAGACCGCCTCGGTGATCGCGGTCAGCGGAACGCCGAGATCGAGCGCCGATTGCGCCGTCCAGCGGCCGGTGCCCTTCTGCTCCGCCTCGTCGAGGATCGAGTTGACCAGAGGCTTTCCGGTCGCGTCCCTCTTTTGCAGAACCGCGGCCGTGATCTCGATGAGGTAGCTGTCGAGGTCGCCGGTCTTCCACTCGGCGAAGATCTTGCTCATCGCCGGCGCGTCGAGGCCGTAGAGGCTCTTCATCAGGTCGTAGGCCTCGGCGATGAGCTGCATGTCGGCGTATTCGATGCCGTTGTGCACCATCTTGACGTAGTGGCCGGCGCCCTCGGGGCCGACGTAGATGCAGCATGGAGTGCCCTTCACCTGCGCGGCCATCTTGTCGAGCATGGGCGCCAGCCGGGCGTAGGCCGCGCGGTCGCCGCCGGGCATCATGCTCGGGCCTTCGAGCGCGCCGACCTCGCCGCCCGAAACGCCCATGCCGACGAAGCGGATCTTCTTCGCGGCGCAGGCTTTGCTGCGGCGGGCGGTGTCGGTGAAAAGCGAATTGCCGCCGTCGACAATGATGTCGTCGGGCTCGAGGAGCGGCGCGATCTCGTCGATGACGGCGTCGACGGGCTTGCCCGCCTGAACCATGACGATGATCGCGCGCGGCTTCTTGAGGCTCGCGACGAAGGCCTTCAAATCGTGGGCCGGGAGGAACCTGCCCTCGCCGCCGTGTTCCGCCATGAGCGCGTCGGTGCGCTCGGCGTGGCGGTTGTAGAGTGCGACCGTAAACCCCTTGCGGGCGGCGTTGCGCGCCAGATTGGCCCCCATGACCGCGAGGCCCATGACGCCGACGTCAGCGAGTTCCGGCATAGATTTTCTCCTTCCCCATGGCGATGAGCCCCCAGCGACCCGGCTTCACGTTGGACGACGAATCCGCCATTCCCGCGACGGCATGCCCGGAAGCCGAGGCGGCGGCGGGCGGCCAGCTCTTTTCCGGGCGCTGATTCCATCTTTTCAGTGGCTTGTGGCGGAAATTCCGGGCGATCGTCGGGGAAGGCCCGACCTCCTCGTCCGGCCAAGGCGCCGCGTTTGAGAGTGCGGGGCCCGGCCCGGCCCGGCGAAAACCCGGGCGCTGATTCCATCTTTTCAGGGGCTTGCGGCGGAAATTCCGGGCGAGAGTTGCTGTCCGCACTATCATGTCCACGAAAGCGGGCAGCCAGATTTGAGCACGTCCGGCGGGAGTGAGGCGGCCTCTGGACCCCCACATGCGCAGGGGTGACATGCGGCTGCATTTTGCCGGGCGAGCCAGGCCCGCATGTTCTTCTCGCCGGTCCCGGTCCGTGTCGCGAGCCTGAGCCTCGCAAGGCGCGCGGCGCGCGCCTTCGGCCGGGGCGCCGGGGGGAATTCTTTCCGGTAGGGCGGCTTCGTCAAATGCGGACACGGTGAAACTTGCATTCTTGAAAACAGAATAACAACGAAAGCGCCGCGAGGCAAGACTTTGTTTTGGCGATCCGCTGGACGGCGGAGGCTGCCGCTATTGGGACAGCATCTATTCGGACAACAGCGGCTCCCAGACGCTCGACATAACCACAGTCCCGGAAGCGTCGACCTGGGCGATGATGCTCGCCGGCTTCGCTCTGCTCGGGTTTGTCGGGTTCGGCGCCGGCCGCAAGACGGCCGCCGACTGACGCGCGATTGAACGAGGGGACGCCGAACAGGGCGGCTTGGCCGCCTTTCTCCTTTTGGCCGGTCCGATTAACCACGCGGCGAGAACGCGCGCGCGAATTGCGCCCGACCTGTCGAAAAGCCTTGCCAGCCGCCGCCTCCGCGCTGCGGTTCTGCGCGTCGCCGATTCCGACCCGTTTTGTGCCTGTTTCCGTTCCCCCGTTCCGTAACGGAACGGGGCTTGCGGCGCGTCCGGAAGAGCGCGTCAACCATGGGGTCCATGGCCGCTTCCGGCGCCGCACCCGTTAACCATGCGGCGAGAACGCGCGCGCGAATCGCGCCCGACGTGTCGAAAAGCCTTGCCAGCCGCCGCCTGCGCGCTGCGGTTCTGCGCGTCGCCGATTCCGGCCCGTTTTGTGCCTGTTTCCGTTCCCCCCGTTCCGTAACGGAACGGGGCTTGCGGCGCGTCCGGAAGAGCGCGTCAACCACGGGGGTCCATGGCCGCTTCCGGCGCCGCACCCGTTAACCATGCTGCGATTTGGCTCGCGCCCGACGTGTCGAAAAGCCTTGCCAGCCGGCGGCTGCGGGCCGCGGTTCCGTGCGTCGCCGATTCCGGCCCGTTTTGTGCCCGTTTCCGCTCCATCCGTTCCGCAACGGAACGGACCGGCGCCCTTCAGCGCAAGAACGCGTCAACCACGGGCGCTCATGACCCCGCCCGGGACTCGCGAGGCAAAGAATCGACTCGCTTTCCGGGCGATTCGGAGTTCATGCCGCCGATCAGCGATTCGTACCCGCTTTGTTTTTGTCTTGATCGCCGACGCCCCGATTTGGGCCGCTTCCGGCGAGCCCCGTGCGCTCGACAGCGCCCGGTCATAAGCTATAACGACGTCTGGCAAGGTTGTCGGAGAGTTTCCCGCGTGTCCGCTGCGCCTTCCGTCACCCGCCAGGTCGGCGCAGACGGGTTGCTTCTCGCCCTCAGAGGGGACTGGACGATCGCGTTCGGCGAGACGCTGGAGGCGAGCGCGGATTCGCTGGCGAGGCCGGAGAGCGGCGGCGCCAGGCGGGCGGTCCTCGATCTCACCGCCATCGACCACATGGACACCGCCGGCGCCTGGGCGATCGACCGGGCGCGGGTCGACCTCGCCGACGCCGGGATCGCCGCCCGCTATCGGGGCGCCCGGCCGGAGATCGCCCTTCTCCTCAAGGAGGCCGGCTACACGCCGGTCGAGGCGCCGAAGTCGAGCCACCCGCCGACCGCGGTGTCGCTCCTCACCTCGATCGGGGAATCGGTCTACACGGCCGGACACGATCTCGCCGAGGGCGTGAGCTTCTTCGGCGAAATGGTCGCGATGACCGTGCGGCTGCTGCCGTTTCCGCATCGCTGGCGATGGACCTCGATGACCTATCATCTCGAGAACTATTCGCTGCGCAGCGTGCCGATCATCGTGCTCATCAATTTTCTGGTCGGCGCGATCGTCATGCAGCAGGGCATCTTCCAGCTCGCGATGTTCGGCGCCTCGACCTACGCCATCAACCTGGTCGCCGTGCTCGGGTTGCGCGAACTCGGGTTGCTCATGACCGCCATCATGATCGCCGGCCGGACGGGATCGGCGATCACCGCCGAGATCGGCTCGATGGCGATGCGCGAGGAGATCGACGCGCTGCGCGTGATGGCGCTCGATCCGCTCGAGGTCCTGATCATGCCGCGCCTCGTGGCGCTGGTCATCGCGCTCCCGGTCCTGACTTTCCTCGCCGACCTCGCGCAATTGACGGGCGGCCTGCTGGTGAGCTGGCTCTACGCGGGAATAACGCCGACCGTGTTCATCGCCCGCGTTCACAACGCGATCCTGACCGAGACCTTCGCCGTCGGCCTGATCAAGGCGCCTTTCATGGCCGCCACCATCGGCATCATCGCCGGCGTCGAGGGCATGGACGTGCGCGGATCGGCCGAGTTGCTCGGCCGCAACGTGACCGCCTCGGTGGTCAAATCGATCTTCATGGTCATCGTGCTCGACGGCCTGTTCGCGATGTTCTTTTCCGCGGTGGACTATTGAGCGCGGTCCTCTCACCCTCCGGGCTCGAGACCCTTCCCGCGTCGGGGCGCGACGTTCTCATCCGCGTGCGCGGCCTCACCGTCGGCTTCGGCGACCGGCTCGTGATGGACGGCCTCGATCTCGACATCTATCGCGGCGAGGTGCTCGGCTTCGTCGGCGCCTCGGGCGCCGGCAAGTCGGTGCTGACCCGCACGATCCTCGGCCTCATCCACAAGCGCGCCGGCACGATCGAGGCCTTCGGTCACGACCTCGACCATCTGACGCATCAGGAGCGCCTCCTGATCGGCGAGCGCTGGGGCGTCCTCTTCCAGGAAGGGGCGCTGTTCTCCAGCCTTACGGTGCGGCAGAACATCCAGACGCCGATGCGTGAGCGCCTCAAGCTGTCGCAGGGCATGATGGACGGCCTCGTGGCGCAGAAGCTGCACCTCGTCGGCCTGCCGCAGGACGCGGCCGACAAGTACCCCTCGGAGCTTTCCGGCGGCATGACGAAGCGCGCGGCGCTCGCTCGCGCCCTCGCGCTCGATCCCGAGGTCGTCTTTCTCGACGAGCCGACCTCGGGCCTCGACCCGATCTCGGCCGGCGACTTCGACGACCTCATCGGCACCTTGCAAAAGACGCTCGGCCTCACCGTCTTCATGGTGACGCACGATCTCGACAGCCTGTTCGCGATCTGCAACCGGGTCGCGGTGCTCGGTCACGGCAAGGTGTCGGCCGTCGGAAAAATCGAAGAACTCTTGCAATCCACCGATCCTTGGCTCAAAGCCTATTTTCACGGCAAGCGGGGCGTGGTGCGGGCCGGTGCGGGGACTGCGTCTCCGGCGCCGCATCCAGCGTAGGGCGTAGCGACTTCATGGAGACGCGGGCCAATTTTGTCCTGATCGGCGCCTTCACCCTCGCGGCGGTGCTCGGCGCGTTCGCCTTCATCATGTGGATCATCGGCCACGGCGCCACCGGTTCGCATCGCCATTACCAGGTCATCTTCGAGGGTTCGGTCAACGGCCTCGCCACGGGCGGCAACGTGCTGTTCAACGGCCTCAAGGTCGGCGAGGTGACGAACCTCAGCTTCGTCAAGGACAATCCGAGGCAGGTCATCGCCGACATCGACGTCACCAACGAGAGCGCGCCGATCAACGCCAACACCAAGGCGCAACTCGAGTTGCAGGGGCTGGTCGGCACAGGCGTCGTGGCGCTCAAGGGCGGAGACGAGAAGGGGGCGGCCGAGCTCAAGGGCAACCCGCCGGTCATCGCCTCGCTGCCGACCGCGACGCTCGCCGACCTGCAGACGAAGGCCGGCTATGTGCTCGACCTCGCCAACAGCCTCCTGGTCGAGAACGCCACCCCGATCCACCAGACCATCGAGAACGTCCAGGCGTTCTCGATGGCGCTCGGCCACAACGCCGGGCGGCTCGACGAGGCGCTGGGCAGCATCGCCGACCTCGGGCGGACCATCGAGCCGCTCGCCAAGAAGGCGGCGGTTCTCTCCGACGACGCCGACACGCTCATCAAGGCGCTCGACGCGGCCAAGGTGAACGCCGTCATCGCCAACGTCCAGACCTTTTCCAAGGCGCTGGCGGCGAGTTCGGGCGACACCCAGGCGATCCTGCGCGACGGCGCGACCTTCATCGGCAAGCTCAACGAATCCTCGACCAAGCTCGATTCCGCGATCGCCAACATCGACGCCATCGCCAAGTCGATCAATCCCGGCAAGGTGGCCGACGTCGTCAACTCGGCCGCCGACGTCGCCGAGACGGTGCGCGAGAACCGCGGCAACATCGACGCGACGCTGAAGAACGCCTCCGAGATCACCGCCAAGCTCAACGATTCGGCCGACAAGCTCGACGGGCTGATGACGAGCGCGCAAGGCTTCCTCGGCTCGCCCGACACCAAGGGGGCGCTCTCGGAAGTCGGCGACGCGGCGGCGTCGATCAAGCGGCTCGCCGACAACGTCGATTTGCACGTCAAGGAGATCGCGGCCGGCCTGACGCGCTTCTCGGGCTCGGGCCTCAGGCAGTACGAGGCGCTCGCCGTGCAGGGACAGCGGGTGCTTGACGACGTCGATCGGGTCGTGCGTTCCTTCGAGCGCGATCCAAGTCAGGTCATCTGGGGCGCGAAGCGTTCGCTGCCGGACTATCACGGCGGGCAATGATGGGTTCTCGGGGGGCGTCGGTCGGGATAACGTGGAGAGTCGCGCTCGCGGCGCTCGCGTGTCTGCTCGCCGCCTGCGCGGGCCCCTCGGCTTCGGTGACCGACCTCACCGCGGCCAGGCCGCCCGCGGAGCGCGCCCTTCGCGCGCAGGTGCGCATCGGCCAGCCGGTCGCAACCCTCGATCTCGACAGCGACCGGATCCTCGTGCGCAACGGCCAGGCGCTCGAACTTCTGCCCGGCGTCCGCTGGCCGCAGCAGCTCACCTCGCTCTTCCGCGCGCGCCTGAGCGAGAGCTTCCAGAACGCCGGCCTCGGGCGCTTCATCGACAGCGCGGGCGCCAGCGCCGAATATCAGCTCGACCTCGACATCCGCGCCTTCGAACTCGACGCGACGGCGTCCGAGGCTCATGTCGAGGTCGCCGCCAAGATCGTGGCGCTGACCGGCGGCCGGATCCGCGATCTCGCGATCCTCTCCGCCCGCACGCCCGTCGCCTCGACCGACGCCGGGGCGGTGGTCGCCGCCCTCAACGATGCGTCGGCGAAGGTGATGACCGAGATCGTGCAGTTCGTCGCACGGCGCCTTTAACGGGCGGGTGCTCGGCGCGTCTGAGGCGGCGTCGTTCGAACTGCCGTTTCGGCGCACCCCCTTCCCGCCTCAGGCAGACGAGGAGAGCGGGCCTTATTGCAGGGCCGCCAGGACGACCTCGTTGTTCATGACGACGAACGTCATCAGGCCAACCAGGAAGACGATATAGCGGCGGTTGCCGATCGCGACGACCGCGCCCGCCGCGGCGGCGACGCAGAGCTTCGGGATCCACCAGGCATCGCCGAACGAATGCATGAGATGCAGGACGATCGGATTTTGCTCGCCGCCGCCGTGCGCGATGATGGCCTGAGTCGTCAGGACGTCGCTGAGTTGAAGGGCTACGAAAGCCACGAACAGGATCAAGCGCATCTCGATCCTGTGCAGGCGCGCGGCGATGCGAGGCGACCTCCTGTCCGCCCACATTCGGAACTCACGCGGCTCCCACATGGTTCGCTTACCCCAAAGGCCGGGGCCCGCCCGAAGGCCCGCCGAGGGCAGGCCTCCAGCGAGCGTGGCGGGCGGACGATTCAGGGAAGATACGGTGCGAACGCGGCTTGTGGCAATGGGGGCGGCCCGAGCGCCTCCGCGGACCCCGCCCATGGTCATTTCCGCGTGAAGGTGCGTCGCTATTTGAGCCGATCGCCTTTATAATTTGGGGCTTGGACCTCGGCCCGCGAAGCGTATAGGTTCCGCGCCAATCCGGCGGGAACGGTTGACCGCCTCCGGAGCATGAAGGACCCATGATCGCAGACGCGGCCCCTTCCGAGACCCTGTACGGCGCGATCGTCAGCCACGGCGTCGCCTCGATTCTCGCCGGGACCTTGACCGAAAAGCCCTATCCGCACCTGACCTTTCAGAACTTCTTCGCCGCCGACGTCTACGCCAGGCTGCTCAGGAGCTGGCCCGACGCCGACCGCTACGTCGATCTCAACGGGGCGCGCACCCGCAAGCAGTACACGCTCTGGGACGCCCGGGTCGAAGCGGGCGACGCGGAACGGACGGCGCTGTGGCGGGCGGTTTCGGACGCGCTCTCGGCGCGGGAGATCCAGGACGCCTTTCGCCAGAAGCTCGAGGCGGGCTTGCGCATTCGCGCCAGGGGCAGCGGCGAGGCCTGGCCGGTGCCGATGCATCCGCAGCCGGTGCTCTACGCCGATTACGACGGCTACGCGATCAAGCCGCACCCCGACACGCGCCGCAAGGTGCTGACCGTCCTCATCTACATGCCGGAGGACGCGAGCCGGCCGGAACTCGGAACGACCGTCTACAAGGTGTCGCCGATGGGCGTCTTCGCCTGGAAGTCCTATGGCCTCGTCAAGGTGAAGACGTCCGCCTTCCTGCCGAACAGCGGCTTCGCCTTCGTCGTCATCCACCCGGCCCACAGCCTCCTGCATTCGAGCTGGCACGGGCGCGAGGCGATCGCTCTCGACAACGCAAAGCCCCGGATGACCATCCTCAACACCTATTACGCCAAGCCCCCGAAGGGGGACGAGGCGGCGGAATACCGTTGACGATGACCGGCTTCGTCGATCCGACCCGGGAGACGTTCGCGGCCTTCCGCGCCGACGCTCGCGATGGCCCGATCCATATGCTGAACCTGGTGCGGCTCCGGGCGGCTGCCGCCTACCCGGACGGGCGCGCGGCGACCGGCGCCGAGGCCTATGCGGCTTACGGCCGCGAGAGCGGCCCCGTCTTCTCGGGCGTCGGCGGGCGCATCGTGTGGCGCGGCCTCTTCGAACTCATGCTGATCGGGCCCGGCGCAGAGCGCTGGGACCACTGCTTTATCGCCGAATATCCGAGTGTCGCGGCCTTCGCCGCCATGCTCCGCGATCCCGTCTACCGCGAGGCGGTCAAACATCGCCAGGCGGCGGTCGAGGATTCGCGGCTGATCCGGCTTAAGCCCAGCGAAACCGGCGGCCTTTTCGGCTAATAGGCCGCAAATCCTCAAAACTTGTCCGAAAACGGAACAATGCCGTGGGCACGGGCGTTGCTGTGACGGCCATCACATCGCGCGCACGCAACCCGTCGGTAGTGTGGCCGATTGCCGCAGGGGAAGGTCCCCGGCGCGATGCGGAGGGGAACCCGCAATGAGCGAAGTCGAAGACCACATGGACGACGTGGATGAGCCGGACGAGACGATGGTCCGTTTCATCATGACCCTTATCGTGGCCACCGTCATTGTCGCCGTCAGCGGCTATGTGCTGAGTTCGCGTCGTTTACGCGCCCGAGCGGACCGTTCACGGCGCCGCCGTCCAGACCCACACGGTTCGATCCTGAGCGGCCGCGGCGGCTTGCTGGGATCAGGCGCACGCCTCACGGTAGGCGTGCTCATTTCCCTGTGGATCGACGATTTTCCAGCGGCCTTCGCCGTCCGCGTGCAGCGAGGCGGGGCCGATGGGGACCTTGCCGTGGCCGCCCGGGATGTCGAGCACGTAGGTCGGCAGCGCAAGTCCTGAGAGGCGGGCGCGCAACGCGGTCATCAACGTCTGACCCTCGCGGATCGGCACGCGCCAGTGCGACGTCCCCGGCGCGAGATCGCCGTGGTGCAGGTAGTAGGGCTTGACGCGCGCCTCGACGAGCGCGCGCATCAGCGCCTCCAGAACGCCGGCGTCGTCGTTCACCCCCCTGAGCAGAACGGTCTGGCCGACGAGGAGAATGCCCCGCTCGGCGAGACGCCGGCAGGCCGCTCGCGTCTCGGGGCCGATCTCGCGCGGATGGTTTGCGTGGACGGCGACGATGACCGTCTTGCCTCCGGCGTCGAGCGCTCGCGCCAGGGCCGGGGTCACGCGCTCCGGCGCCGCGACCGGGATCCTGGTGTGCCAGCGCAGCGCCTTGATGTGATCGATCGCTGCAATCACCGCCGTCGTTTCGGCGATGCGCCGGGGTGAGAGGGTCAGCGGATCGCCGCCCGTCAGGATCACCTCCCAGATTTGCGGCCGCGCCCGAACGTAGTCGAGCGCGGCGGAGAAGGCCGCGGGGCCGAGGAGCCCCGAGCCCGGCCCGACGCGCTCGCGGCGGAAGCAGAACCGGCAATAGACCGCGCAGACGGAAGCGAGCTTGATCAGCACCCGGTCCGGATAGCGGTGGACGAGCCCCTCGAGCGGGCTTTTCGCGTCGTCGCCGATCGGGTCGTCGCTTTCAGCCGGATCGCGCCTGAGCTCGCGGCCGTCGGGAACGAACTGGCGCGCGATCGGGTCGGCGGGGTCCGCCGGGTCGATGAGCTTCGCCAGCGCCGGCGTCAGACCGACCGCGTAGCGCGCGGCGACGGCTTCGAGTTCGGCGAGCCGCTCGGGCGCAGCGAGGCCCGCCGCCACCAGGTCGCCGGGCGACGTGAGGCGAACCGGCCGGGGTTGCGGGGCGCTTTTGGCGGCGGTCGTCACGGGGGGAGGCCTAGACGCTGCCATCGTCCCCTTCAAGGGCGGCGCGCAAGAAGCCGCGCAGCCTGAAGAGCCTCGAGCGCCCGCCTAATGCAGGGCGGCGCCGGCCTCGCCGAAGACCGTGCTGACCTGGGTGCCGACGAGCGCGACCGCCCCGATGATCACGACCGCGATCAGGCTCGCGATCAGCGCGTATTCGATCGCGGTCGCGCCCCCGGCGTTCAGCGTGAACTGTCTGAACAGGTTCATGTCGGCTCTCCTCTGGTCGAACGCCTGGAAGCGGCCCGCCTAGCGCGCGCCCCGCTCCTCACATCGGTTACGGGAAAAGTCTCAAAATATTATGAGCGTATTCAGGCGAGTTATCTTCGGAGTTGGCATATCCGCAAACTGCACGCCTTCGATTTAAGCTTTGATGAGCAGCTTCTCTTCGCCGATAGATGACGTAACGTGAGTTGACCCTGAATTCTACGCTCCATGTTAACAGGCCGGTCAAGGATTTCGGCCATGGTTCGAGAAGCCGCGCCGGCGGGCCTGCGGCCGACCGCCCGTATGGAGAAAGACCCCATGATCCAGCCGTTTCTCGAGTCCTACGTCGCGATCAGCGTCCTCGCGACGACCGCCTACCTCGCCTGGGGTTTCGCCCGCGCCAAGACGGCGACCGCATGATCGAGCTGCCGCCCGTCTTCGTGCAGGGCCTGTTCGCCGCCCTGATCCTCGCCGCGCAGGTCCGGCGGATGAAGGCGCGATAACGCCGCAATTTCGGCCGCCCCAGCGTGGCCGGCGCCGAAAGGGGTGACCCGGCCTGCAACGCCCGCGCAAGCTTCGCGGGCGAGTTTCGTCTCGGGGGCGCCCGATGCCGGCGGCGCCACGAGGACCGCGCCCGACCGATGGCCGCCACGGCGATTCCCTCCTCCCGGATCAGCCCCCGGAATGGGGCGTCCCAATTGCCGGCGAGCCCCCTGCCGCAGGCCGGGGACGGACAAAGCCGAGGCGGACGCGACGTCGCCTTCGCTGTCGGCATCGTCCTCATCTTGAGCCTCTTCTTCCTGCCGGTCCCGGCGGTGGCGATCGACTTCGGCCTCGCCCTCTCGATCGCGCTCTCCGTCCTCATTCTCATGGTGGCGCTCTGGATCCAGAAGCCGCTCGAATTCTCGTCCTTCCCGACGGTGCTTCTGGTCGCCACGATTCTGAGGCTCGCCCTCAACATCTCGACCACGCGGCTCATCCTGTCGCGCGGCGCGGAAGGCCCGACATCGGCGGGCTATGTCATCGGCGGCTTCGCCCAGCTCGTGATGGGCGGCGACTTCGTCATCGGGATCATCGTGTTCCTGATCCTCATCACCATCAACTTCCTCGTCATCACCAAGGGCGCGACCCGCATCGCCGAGGTCGGCGCGCGCTTCACCCTCGACGCCATCCCGGGCAAGCAGATGGCGATCGACGCCGACCTTTCGGCCGGCCTCATCGACGAGAAGGTGGCGCAGGCGCGCCGGCGCGAGCTCGAGGAGGAAAGCGCCTTCTTCGGCTCGATGGACGGCGCCTCGAAATTCGTGCGCGGCGACGCGATCGCCGGCCTCATCATCCTTGCCGTCAACATTTTCGGCGGCATCGTCATCGGCGTCACGCGGCACGCCCTGCCGCTCGTTTCCGCAGCCGACGCCTTCACCAAGCTCTCTGTCGGCGACGGCCTCGTCACCCAGATCCCGGCGCTCATCATTTCGCTCGCCGCGGGCCTCCTCGTCGCCAAGGGCGGCACGCGCGGCTCCGCCGACAAGGCGATCCTCGACCAGCTCTCGGGCTATCCGAACGCCCTCTTCGTGGCGGCCCTGCTCATGGGGGTGCTCGGCCTCGTGCCGGGCCTGCCGTTCCTGCCCTTCGCCATGCTGTCGGGGCTCATGGCCTCGGTCGGCGTCGCCATTCCACGCCGCATCGCGCGGGCGGCCGCCGAAGAGGCCGCGCGCCAGGCGGAAAGAGACGCGAAAGCCAAGGCCGAGGCGCGCGCCTCGATCAAGGAGCAGCTCAAGGCCTTCGAAATCGAGCTCGTCCTGTCGAAGGAGCTGACCGCCGCCCTTCTCGCCTCGCGCGACGAGATGGCCTCGCGCATCGCCAAGATGCGCCGCAAGTTCGCCAAGGCCTATGGTTTCGTCGTTCCCGAGATCCGCGTCGCCGACGATCTGAAATCTCCCGCGCGGACCTATCAGATCAAGATCCACGGCGCGCCGGTGACGACGCAAGACCTGCGCGTCCGCGAGCACCTCGTCATCGTCGGCGACGGAAAGAAGCCTGATCTGCCGGGCGAGGAGGTCCGCGAGCCGGCCTTCGGCATCCGCGCGCTGGCGATCCCCGAGGCGCTGGTGAAGGAGGCGAAACGGCAGGGCTTCAAGCCGATCGACCCGGTCTCGGTGCTGCTGACCCATCTTTCGGAGGTCATCCACAACAACCTCGCCCAGCTCCTGTCGTACAAGGACATGCGCGCCCTCGTCGACCGGCTCGAGCCCGAATACAAGCGCCTGCTCGACGAAATTTGCCCGTCGCAGATCTCACAGTCGGGCGTGCTCGCGACGCTGAAGCTTCTGCTCGCCGAGCGCGTGTCGATCCGCAATCTCAACCTCATTCTCGAGGCGGTGGCCGAGATCGCGCCGCACGTCCGGCGGCCGGAGGCGATCGTCGAGCATGTCCGGATCCGGCTGGCGCAGCAGATCTGTGGCGACCTCGTCGACGACGGCGCGCTCAACGTGCTCAGACTCGGCGCCCGCTGGGACCTCGTCTTCCATCAGGCGCTGAAACGCGATCAGAAGGGCGATGTGGTCGAGTTCGACATCGACCCGCGGCTCATGGAGGAATTCGCCACCGACGCGGCGGCGGCGATCCGCAAGCGGATGGAGACGGTTCACGTCTTTGCGCTCGTCACGGCGCCGGATGCCCGACCCTATGTGCGGATGATCGTCGAGCGGATGTTCCCGACGATGCCGATCCTGTCGCAGCTCGAAATCGCCCGCGGTTTCGAGATCAAGTCGCTGGGGACGATCGCGTGAACCCCAAAGGCCGGCATGCATGATCGCGCTCGCCGCCGAGGGCCTGGCGCTGGCCGCGCCTTCGCTGCCGCCGCGCCTGGCGATCGGCGGGTTCCTGCTGTTCTGCCGCATCGGCGGATGCCTGATGCTCGCGCCGGGCTTCTCGGCGAGCGAGATTCCGGTGCAGATCCGCCTCTTCGTCGCGTTCGCGGCGACGCTGGCGCTGGCGCCCGTTCTGATCGACCGGATTCCCGCCGCCGCCCTCGGCGGCGATCCCGTGCTCACGTGCCGGCTGATCGTGGTCGAGACGCTGGTCGGAATCATGATCGGCTTCCTCGCCCGCATCTTCTTCGCCGCGCTCGAGACGCTGGCCTCGGCGGCCTCGCAGATGCTCGGTTTCACCAATCCGTTCGGCGTCCAGATCGAGCCGGCCGAGGTTCTCGAGCCGCTTGCGACGCTCGTCTCGCTCGCGGCGATGACGCTCATGTTCGTGACCGACCTCCACTGGGAGCTCCTGCGCGGGGTCGCGGCCTCCTACGACGTGATGCCGGTCGGCGCCGACTTCGCCCCGCGCTTCGCGCTGCGGCAGGCGGCAGACGCGCTCGGCGAGTCGTTTCGCCTGACGCTCAGGATCACGTCGCCCTATGTGATCTACGCGCTCATCGTCAATCTGGCGCTCGCGCTGATCAATCGGCTGACGCCGCAGATCCAGATCATCTTCGTCGCCACGCCGTTCGTCGTCGCGGGCGCGCTGGCGCTGATCTACGCGACCATCAAGCCGGCGCTCGAAGCCTTCCTGATCGGCTTCGCCGCCTGGCTCTCCTCGGGATGACAAGGGACAGTTCGACATGAAGCTGAAGCAGCGGGCGGAGCGGTTCGCAAGGATCGGCCGGCTTTCCTCGCAGATGCACGAGGCCGGCCGCCTCCGGCTGACGGCGCTCGAGCGCGAGCAGGCGGACCTGAGCGATGATCTGCGCGCCGTCTTCGAGGCGCTCGAAAGCGGCGGCCTCGCGGCGGGGGCCGAGTCGCATCTCGGCGCCCGCCGCATCCGCGCCCTGCAGAAGCGCCTCGATTCGCTGTCGCGGGAGAGCGATGAGGTCCGGGGGACCGCCATCGCGCATGGGGTGCGCGCCCGGCTCGCCGGGCAGGCCGCCGACTTGGCCGACAAGGATCTGCGCGAGCGCGAGGCGCGCAAGGAGCTCGCCGAGCTTGTCGAGCGGGCGCTGCGCGGGCGCGGCGGCGCAAGCCACAGGTAAGCGGAGCGCGCGAGCATCGACCCCGTCCGCTCTCGACGACGGGCCAAAACTGCACGAGATGCGAGCGAGGGGCGTCCCTCCCGCCCTCGCGCGGAGACGGGCGCCGCCATCGAGGGCCTTCGCGACGGATGTCTCGCATGGGGTTCAATCCGGCTACCGACGTCGTTCTCGATGTGCTGAACGCTGCCGATCCCGCGCGCGCGAGCCTCGCGGCCGAGCGCCTCGCGGCGATCGCGGCAGGCGCGCCTGGCGGCGATTTCGCCGTCGATCTCGACAAGGCTGCGGCGGTTGCGCGCGCTGAGACGCACGCAGCCCCGGCCGGCCTCGCCGAGGCGCGCAGCGCGTTGCAGGGCGCGGCAGCCGATCCCGCCGCGCGCGCCAAGGTCGAGTTCGAGGCGATGGCGATCAACGGCCTCGTTGGCGACCTTCTGCCGAAGGACGCCTCGACGTTCTTCGGCGCGGGCGCCGCGGGCGACATCTGGCGTTCGATGCTGACCGAGCAGATGTCGCGCCAGATCGCCAATTCCGGCGCGCTCGGCTTGAGCCGCCGCCTGTTCGCCACTCATGAGATCGACTCCGGTAGGTCGAGAGACGCCGGCGCCGCCCCGGCGACGATCGGCGCGAGCGCCAACATCCTGTCCGCGCCTGCCGCGGCCGACATCGTCGACGGCGCGATCCTCACCGCCCGGAGGGGCGGTTGAACGGCCGCGCCCACCCCGGCCCCGAGCCTCCCGCCGTCGCGACGGCGCTGCCGGTCGTCGAACGCCTGATCCGGACAGTCGCGCTCGAGACCAAGGACATCGCGGCGGGACGCGCGGCGCCCTACGAGCTTTACGGCGAGCGCAAGACCCAGGCGCTCCTCGAGCTGAACCGTCTCGCCCCGGCGCTCCGCAACGTGAACGGCGGCGACCGGTTGCGGATCGCGCTCGCCGAACTGAACGTTACGCTCGAAGCCAACCGTGTCGCGCTCGGCGTGCAGCTCAAGGCGGCCCATGCGGTCGCCGCCATCATCGCCCGCGCCATCCGCGACGGGCAGTCGGACGGGACGTACAGCGAGCGGGGTTGGCGGGATTGAGAGGAATGATCCGCTCGATTGTCATGGCCGCCATCGCCGTCGGCGCCGTGTTCGCGGGCGAGAGGGGGTGGCGCGAGGCGATCGCGTACAACGACAGCCGCGTCGCGGCCGCGGTCACCCATGCGACCGAGACGCGCAAGACCCATGAGATCAACGTGCCGCGGATCAAGGACGGCGTGGTCAAGGGCTATGCGGTGATGTTGCTCAGCTACACCGTCGACCTCGCCGCGGTGAAGGCGGCGGAGATGAATCCGGACCCGATCCTGGCCGACGAGGCGTTTCGTTACGTCTACAACGACGACACCATCGATTTCGACCATCTCGACCGGTTCGACTTCACGAACATGGGCAAGGCGCTGATCCGCTCGGTCAACGCCAGGGTCAAGAGCGCTGCGCTCGTCGACGTCGCCGTCCAGGAATTCACCTACGAGAAGCTTGGCGACACTCATGCGCGCCCCTGACGGGGCGCGGCGAAAAGGTGGATGCCGGTTTTTCGCGAAAAGCGCGCGGAAATCAAAGAAGCTTAGAACGCGCGCTGTCACGCGCGAAGCCCGGCTGAGCGCAAAGGCGAGGACCTTCGGCGCTCACCATCGCGCGTGGACATGGGGCCTGATCTCGGCGTCGTAGATCGCCTTGAGTTCGGCCACGTCGGCCGGCGAAAGGGGCGCCAGCGCGGCGGCGCCCGCGTTCGCCCGCGCCTGTTGCGCATTCTTCGCGCCGGGGATGACGACCGTTACGGCGTCGAACATCAGGATCCAGCGCAGCGCCAGTTGCGCCATGGTCGCGTCGCCCCTGACGAGCGGCCTGATCCGCTCGACGGCCTTGAGGCCCACGTCGTAAGGCACGCCCGAAAACGTCTCGCCGACATCGAACGCCTCGCCGTTGCTGTTGAACTTGCGATGGTCTTCGTCGGCGAAGGTCGAGGCGGCGCTCAGCTTGCCGGTGAGCAGCCCGCTCGCGAGCGGCACGCGCGGGATGATCGCGACGTTGCGCGCTTTCGCCGCGTCGAAGAACTGCTCCGCTGGACGCTGGCGGAAAATATTGAAGATGATCTGGACGCTGACGACGCCCGGATGATCCATCGCTTTCATGGCCTCTTCGATCTTCTCGACGCTGACGCCGTAGTCGCGAATCTTGCCCTCGGCCTTGATACGGTCGAGCGCGTCGAACGCCTCCGGCCGGCCGTAAAGCTCGGTCGGCGGGCAGTGGAGCTGGACGAGGTCGAGCGTCTCGACCTCGAGGTTTTTGAGGCTCCGGTCGATCCAGCCGGAGAGGTTGTCGTAACTGTAGCCTTCGACGGTCTGCTTCGGCAGGCGCCGGCCGGCCTTGGTTGCGACGAAGATCCCGCTTGATCCTCGCGCGCGCAAAACCTTGGCGACGATGCGCTCCGACCGGCCGTCGCCGTAGACGTCGGCGGTGTCGATGAAATCGACGCCGGCGTCTAGGGCTGCGTTCAGCGCTTCGACCGCGTCGCTCTCCTCGACCTCACCCCAGCTTCCGCCGATCGCCCAGGCGCCGAAGCCGATCTCGCCGACCTTGCGGCCGGTCTTGCCGAATGTTCGCTGCCGCATCAGGGCTTCACCCACTTGCCGTTGGCCTTCGAGGATTTCACCGCCGCCTCGATGAAGGCAAGACCCTTTACGCCATCCTCGATGGTCGGAAAATGAACGCCCTTTGGCGGCTTCTTGCCGGAGCGTGCGGCTTTGATCGCGGCGGCGACCTCGGAATAGATGTTGGCGAAGCCCTCGAGGTAGCCTTCGGGGTGGCCGGGCGGCACACGCGTCACGCGCGCGGCAGCCTCGCCCGAGCCCGGCCCGCCGCGGGTCAGAATCTGCGTCGGCTTCTCATAGGGAGAAAAGAAGAGCTCGTTCGGATTGTCCTGCCTCCAGCGGAAGCCAGCCTTCGTCCCGTAGACGCGCAGCATGAGGCCGTTCTCGTTGCCGGGCGCCACCTGGCTCGCCCACAACGCGCCGCGCGCGCCGCCGGCGTAGCGAAGCTGGATCTGCACGTTGTCGTCCAGCGCCCGCCCGGCGCCGAACGAGGTGAGGTCGGCCGAAAGCTCGGAGAGGTCGAGCCCGGTCACATAGTCGGCGAGGTTGAAGGCGTGCGTACCGATGTCGCCGAGCGACCCGCCGGCGCCCGAGCGCTTCGGATCGACGCGCCACTCGGCCTGCTTGTTGCCGGTCTTCTCGGTCGCCTCGGTCAGCCAGTCCTGCGGGTACTCGACCTGCACGAGGCGGATCTCGCCGAGGTCGCCGGCCCGGATCATCTCGCGCATCCGGCGGACGAGCGGGTAGCCGGTATAATTGTGCGTCAGCGCGAAGATGCGGCCGGACGCCGCGACCGCGGCCTGCATCTTTTTGGCCTCGGCGAGCGATACGGTCAGCGGCTTGTCGCAGATGACGTGGATGCCCGCCTTGAGGAAGGCGATCGCCGGCCCGGCGTGCATGTGATTCGGCGTGACGATTGCCACCGCCTCGATCCCGTCGGGCCGCCTGGCTTCGGCCTTCGCCATGCTTTCGTAATCGTCGTAGACGCGGGCGAGGCCAAGCGCTTCGCCGGAACGGCGCGCCTTTTCCGGCGTCCCGGAGAGCGCGCCGGCGACAAGCTCGTAGGCGCCGTCGAGGCGCGCGGCGATGCGATGCACCGCGCCGATGAAGGCTCCCTCTCCGCCGCCGACCATGCCGAGCCGGACGGGCCCGCCCGCTCCCCTGCCGGCGTCGCTGCGTCCCTCAATCGCCATTTCTGTCTCCTCCCGCGGATGTTCCGGCGGGGCCACAATACCCTGACCGGTCGGCGCAGGAAGGGGCGTTGTCAGGCGGCGCGCAACGGATGGTTAACCATGCTCGCCGCGGGAACCGCCACGGACGTTGCAGATTCTCAACCTTAGCGTTGGGTTAAGACGGGCTTGCGATCATGCCGCTCGGGAAACTTGCGCCGGCCGTGATTCCGGCTGCCGCCTCATGCGGCGACGAGGGAGATCGAGGAGACGACGATGATCGAAGCGCTTGCGCGGATCCGCAACAACTCCGTGCTGTCGCGGCCGGCCAGGAAGCTCGCGGGGGGAGGCGGCCTCATTCGCCGCGCGGTCGAGCGCGCCCGCTCGCTGCCGCCGCGCCTCTGGGTCGGCGCAGCCGTGTCGGCGGTCCTGGTCGGGATTGGGGTCAACGCCCTCGTGCTGCAGCGCGAGCGGCATCCCGCGCCGTTGTTCGCCCCCGCGCCGCAGAAGCCCGCCGCTTCCGCCGCCGTGGAGCCCGCCGCCGCTTCGCCGGCGCGCGAAACGCAAGCCGCCGCGCCTGTTCCCCCCGTCAGAGCCGCTGCGAGCGAGACGCCGCCGGCGCGTCCGTCCGACGCGATCGGCGACCTCCTTCGCGCCGATCCTCCGGCGGACGCCGGCCAACTCGTTCTGGCGGCGCAGACCGCGCTCGTGAAACTCGGGTATTCGGTAAAGGCGGACGGGGCGCGGGGCGCCGGCACCGACCAGGCGTTGCGCGAGTTCGAGCACGATCACGGACTTGCCGTCTCGACGGAGATTACGCCGCGCCTCGTCAAGCAATTGAACGCGGCGGCGCGCGTCCCCGCGCACTAGCTTGCGCCTCCGATCCGACATCTGGGTCGCGGCCTATCTGCGTCGCCGCAACGGCGAGGGCGCGTTCGCCGCATTGAGGCGCCGCGGCGCGCCGGAGGCCGGCGCCATCTTCGTCAAGATCGACAGTCTCGACGGCCGGGCCGCGCTCTACGGGCCCGCGCCGCAGTCGCTCGCGGTCGCGCTGCCTGCGGGCGTCGACCAACTCTTCCTGCGCCTGCACGATTCCGAATGGCTCAGCGCGCCTGAGGCCGAGGCGCGGTTGATGCGCGAAATCCGGTTCGACCCGGATCTGTGGATCGTCGAGGTCGAGGACCGCAACGGCGAGTCGCGCCTCGACCTTGCCGGCTAGGCCGCTCGGCTCGACCGAATCGCCGAACACTCCGGCTTCCTTGATTTCCGCGCTTTTCGCGAAGACCGGCATCCACTTTTTCGCCGCGCGCTCTTGAAGGGCCGTCTACCGGCGCGATCAAGCCTTCGCGCGCCGGAGATCTCAACATCAAGATAGCGAACACAAATATTAACGTGCCCGAAAGCGGGCATGGGTAGTGTTACGGTCGCACCTGCCGCGCATGCCGAAGCACGCGATGGTACTTGTGCATGAGCAGGAGACAGTAACATGATCGGTGCAATGAGAGAGTACCTCAGAGACAATTCCGGCGCCACCGCCATAGAGTATGCGCTGATTGCTTCGCTGATCGCTGTTACGATCATTGGTGTCGTTACGACAGTCGGTGGCAAGATAAGTACAGTGTTCGGCGAGATCGGCAACACGCTCCACTAGCGCCGTGCTTCCGCCACGGAAGACGCAGGCGCCGATGAATGGCGGCCCCCCGGCGCCTGCGCCGTAGCATCCCTTCGCATGAGCGTGTCCGATGCTGTCCGCAAGCTGCCTAACCTTCGCCGCGGGCGTGTTTCCCGGGCTGATGGCGCTGTCGGCCTCGACGGATCTCATGACCATGACGATCCCGAACGTTATCCCGGCGGCCCTCGGGCTCGGCTACCTCGCGCTCGCGGCGGCGCTCGGCCTGCCGGCCGAGACGGTTCTGCTTGCGGCTTCGTGCGGACTTGCCACGCTGACGGCCGCGTTCCTCATGTTTACTCGCGGATGGATCGGCGGCGGCGACGCCAAGCTCGCCGCGGCGGCCGCGCTCTGGCTCGGCTGGGCCGGGATGCCGGCCTTTGTCGCCTCCGCTTCGATCCTCGGCGGCGTCCTCACGCTCGGGATTCTTGCGGCCCGCGCCCAGCCGCTGCCCGACGCGCTTGCTCGCCGCGCCTGGATCGCGAGACTGCGCCGCCCGGGCGGCGGCGTGCCCTACGGGATCGCTCTCGCCGCCGCCGGCGTTCTCCAATACCCCCACAGCCCCGTCTGGACCGCCGCGCTCGGTTGAGTCCGCCAGTCCGTGGACCGCTTCCAGCGCGTCTTCGGCCGCCTGTCGAAGCTTACGCGAAGCTTAAACCTTACGCTACGGAATACCAGCGTCACCATATATTGTAAGTCTTGCGGTAAGTTTCATTCGCATACGCTTCGTTCACTCTGTTTTGACGATCTTGGCTTAAAGCTCGTGAGATGAAAGCGTACGGAACCAGGGCGACATGAAGCGAAGGACGGTCATGATCGTCGCCGTCGCGATTGCGGCGTTCGGAGGCGCCTACGCGTTTCTCTCGGGCGGGCAGGGCGCCCGGCAGGCAGCGCCCGTCGCCGACGCGACCCCCACGGCGCCGACCGATGAGGTTCTCGTCGCCGGGCGGGACCTGCCGATGGGCTCCTCGGTCGGCCCGGAGGATCTGGCCTGGCAGATCTGGCCGAAGGCGGCGGTCTCGGACCTCATGATCGCGAGGTCCCGGCGCCCGGCGGCCTCGAGGACGCGAAGGGATCGATGACGCGCGTCGCATTCTTGAGGGGGGAGCCGATGCGGCAGGACAAGCTCGTGAAAGGCGCTTCCGGCGGCTTCATGTCCGCCATCCTGCCCAGCGGAAAACGCGCGGTCGCGATCAAGATCGACAATGGCGGCGACACGTCGGCGGGCGGCTTCATCCTGCCCAACGACCGCGTCGACGTCGTGCGGCTCTCGCGCGACGACGAGGCGACCAGGGCGAAGGGCGTCGAGGTCGTCGCCGCCACCACGATCCTCGCCAACGTGCGCGTGCTTGCGATCGGTCAGAACGTCGAGGAGCAGAACGGCAAGAAGGTGGTCGTGGGGGCCAACGCGACGCTCGAACTCGAGCCCGACCAGGTGAACCTGATCGTGCTCGCCCAGAACGCGGGCGCCGCCAACCTCCACCTTGCGCTGAGATCGCTCGCCGACAGCGGCGGCCCGGCGCAGACGCTGACCGACGGCGCGGCGCGCGCGGGCGGAGGCCTGACCGTCATTCGCTTCGGCGCCGAACAGCAGGCCTTCCGATGAGCCGGGACGGCCTCCTCCGGGCTGCGGCCCTCGCGCTCGCCCTCATGGGCGGAGTTTGCGCAAGCGCCAGCCAAGCCGAGGCGGCCGAGCCGGACGTGGCGGCGGGGGCCCGCATCGCCGGTGGCGGACTTGGCCGAAACCTCCAGCTCGGCGTGGGCAAGTCCGTCATCGTCGATCTGCCGGAGGAGGCGGCCGAGATCTACGTCGGCGACCCGCGCGTCGCCAATGCGATCGTG
Organism: uncultured Alphaproteobacteria bacterium; assembly: GCA_963829505.1. Lineage (GTDB taxonomy): Bacteria > Pseudomonadota > Alphaproteobacteria > Rhizobiales > Beijerinckiaceae > Roseiarcus. Next base: position 741,513 of record CAWHIL010000001.1, on the reverse strand, counting down.
CGCTCGGCGCGCCGCATCTATGTCTCCGCTCTCGCCAACGGCCAGACGACGATCTTTGCGCTGGCGGGCGACGGCCGGAAGATCGCGGTCTTCGAGGTCTCGGTCGGCCGCGACGTGGTCGAGCTCGTCCGCCTGCTCGACGCCGCGCTGCCCGGCAACGACATCCATGTCCGCACGGTCGCGAACTCGATCATCCTCACCGGCACGGTCGGGTCCGCCATCGAGGCCCAGAAGGCGGTCGACATCGCCAACGGCTTCGTCAACGACGCACAAACCCCCGGCGCGGCGCCGAGCCTTTCGATCTCTGTCTCCGGCTCCGGCTCGAGCCAGGGCGGCGGCGGCGAGAAAGGTCCCTCGGACGCCACGGGCCGGGTGATCAACTCGCTCATCATCCGCGGGCTCGACCAGGTCAGCCTCAGGGTGACGGTCGCCGAAATTCGCCGCGACATCGTCAAGCAGCTCGGGGTGACCGGCGGCGGCCCCAACGGCAGCCTCAAGATCGACAATCCGTTCGCCATCAACGGCGCGCTGTCGGCGACGGAAGCGACGCTGGCCTGGGCGCGCGGCGACACCACCTTCAGCGCGACCATCCAGGCCTTCGAGCGGCAGGGCGTCGCGCATGTGCTCGCCGAACCGACGGTCACCGCCGTCTCCGGCGAGAGCGCCAAATTCATGGCCGGCGGCACCATCCCGATCCCCAGCAGCGAATCCTGCACCGGGGGCGTCTGCCAGATCGGCTTCATCCAGCAGCCTTACGGCGTGACCCTGAATTTCACCCCCGTCGTCCTCTCCCAAGGGCGCATTCAGCTCAGGATCGCGACCGAAGTCACCGACGTCGACTACGCGACGCAATTGACCATGAACGGCATCTCGATCCCGGGGTTCCGCACCCGCAACAACGTCACCACGGTCGAATTGCCGTCCGGCGGCTCGATCGCCACGGCCGGCCTTATCGGCACTCAGACCGAGCAGGCGATCAACGGCGTGCCGGCGCTCATGAACCTTCCGGTTCTCGGCGCGCTCTCTCGCTCGCGCGACTACCAGCGGAGCGAGACCGAACTCATGATCGTCGTCACGCCCTACGTCGTGCATGCGATCGACCCGGCCTCGGTCGTCTTGCCCGACAAGAACTACGCCGACGCCAGCGACCCCCAGGCCTGGCTGCTCGGCCGCGTCAACCGGATCTATTCGACGGCCGGCGCCCTGCAGCCCCTGCCGGGCTACGCCGGAAAGATCGGCTTCATCACCCAGTAAGAGGCGAGCCTTCAGACATGCGCGCATTAAAACCAGAGGAACCCGCAACGCCTTCCCTCGCAGGGATCGCGGCCGCGATCCTCGTTGCGGGCGCGCTCGCCGGCTGCGGCGGCGGCGCCCACTATGCGTCGTCTGACCCTGTCTTTCCCGGAAACTTTCAGGCGCGCCATCCGATCGCGCTCGTCGACGCGCCCGCGACGATCGAGGTCTATCCGACGCGCGGCGGGCTCGATTCGCGCACCATCGCCAACCTGAAAGCCTTTGCCGGGAGCTACCGGGCGCTCGGCTCGGGAGAGGTCGTCATCCTCCTGCCCGCGACGCGGCCGGACCCCGAAGCGGCCGCAGCCATCCGCCGCACGCTCGCGGGCGCCGGCGTCTCGGGAAGGATCGCGCTGAGATCCTACGCGCCGCCGCCGCACGCGAGCGCCCCACCGATCCGCGTCGCCTTCATGAGCCTTGAGGCCCGGGTCGCCACGCCGTGCGGAAACTGGCCGGAAGACCTCGCCTCGGGGGCCTCGCTCGAAGGCTGGAAGAACGAGCCCTACGCCAATCTCGGCTGCGCGTCCCAGTCGGTTCTCGCGGCCGAGGTCGCCGACCCGCGCGATTTCGTCGAGCCGCGCGCCTCCGGACCGGCCGACGTCAACATGCGCATGCGCGCGATCGAAGCCGTGCGCGACGGCAAGGATCCCGGCACCGCCTGGAAGACCGACCTCCTGCCAATCGGCGCGGACGTGAACGCAAGCAGTTCAGGCGGCGGAGGCGGTTGACGATGACGCTTGCGAACATGTCCCCCGGCCTCGTCCAGATCGACCCGGTGCCGCGCGTCTCGATTCAGGCCTTCTGCGATTCGGCGGAGGCTTCCGCGGTCGTCGCGGACGCGGCCGCCGACCGCCGCATGGCGAAGGCGCAGGTCCGGCAGACCATGGGCGGCGCTTCGGCGGCGCTCGAAACTTTCCGCAGCGCCTCGACGCCGAACGTGATTGTGATCGAGGCGCCCGTCGACAGGTCGATTCTGCTCACCCAACTCGACGAGCTCGCCCAGAACTGCGATCCGGGGACGAAGGTGATCGTCCTCGGGCGGGCCAACGACGTCGCGCTCTACCGCCAGCTGATCGCGCGCGGCGTCAGCGAGTATCTCGCGCCGCCCTACGAGGTCGTCGATCTGGTGCAGGCCGTCTCGCACCTCTTCCGTGCGCCGGGCGCAAAGCCGCTTGGACGGATCGTGGCGGTGGTCGGGGCGAAGGGCGGGGTGGGCGCCTCGACCGTCGCCCACAATCTCGCCTGGGCGCTCGCCGGCGTCGCCGACAAGGCGACGATCGTCGCCGATTTCGACCTCGCGTTCGGGACCGCCGGGCTCGACTACAACCAGGACCCGCCGCAAAGCGTCGCCGACGCAGTGTTCGCCCCCGAACGCGTCGACGCCGTCCTGGTCGACCGGCTGCTGGCGAAATGCGGCGACCATCTGAACCTGCTCGCCGCGCCGGCGACCCTCGACCGGGCCCTCGACTTCACGGAGACGGCTTTCGACACGCTCATGGACGCGATGCGCTCCTCGACGCCATGGATCGTCATCGACGTGCCGCATCTCTGGAGCGGCTGGGTGCGCCGCACGCTGATCGCGGCCGACGATGTGGTCCTCGTCGCCAGCCCCGATCTCGCCAACCTGCGCAACGCCAAGAACATCGTCGACGTCCTCAAGGGGGCCCGGCCGAACGACCATCCGCCGCGCCTCGTGCTCAACGGCGTCGGCATGCCGAAGCGGCCGGAGATCGCGGCGGCCGATTTCGCCAGGACCGTGGAGGTGAAGCCCGTCGCCGTCATTCCGCACGATGCGAAGCTGTTCGGCGGCGCGGCCAACAACGGCCAGATGATCGCCGAGGTCGATCCAAAGGGAAAGGTCGCCCAGACCTTCGACGCGCTCGCCAAGCTGGTCGCGGGCTGGGAAGCCCCGGCGCGGTCGAAGGGCCATCTCCATCCGCTGATCGCTTCGCTGTTGGGCGGGCGCGGCTGATCGGCGCCGGTGTCTGAAACGGGGTATTGAGGCATGTTCGGCAAGCGAGCCACCGAATCCGCCGCGTCCCCCATCGGGCGGGCGTCTCCGCCGGCCCCGAGCGAGGCGAGGCCACAGCATCCAGACCCCCGGAACGCGCCCTCCGCCGACCGAAAATCCGAGAGCTACTTCCAGACCAAGGCGCTGATCTTCAGCGCGCTGATCGAGGCGATCGACCTCGCCGCGCTTTCCAAGCTCGATCCCGAAGACGCCCGCGAGGAGATTCGCGACATCGTCCACGAGATCGTGACGATCAAGAACCTGATCCTGTCGATCGCCGAGCAGGAGCTGCTGCTCGACGACATCTGCAACGACGTCCTCGGCTTCGGCCCGCTCGAGCCGCTGCTCGCCCGCAACGACATCGCCGACATCATGGTGAACGGGCCGCAGCGCTGCTTCATCGAGGTCGATGGCAAGATCCAGCTCACCAACGTGCGCTTCCGCGACAACGGGCAATTGATGAACATCTGCCAGCGGATCGTCAGCCAGGTCGGCCGCCGGGTCGACGAATTCGTCTCCGATCTGCGACGCCCGCCTGCTCGACGGCTCGCGTGTCAACGTCATCGCGCCGCCGCTCGCCATCGACGGCGTCGCGCTCACGATCCGGAAGTTCAAGAAGGGCAAGCTGACCCTCGACCAGCTCGTGCGCTTCGGCTCCATCTCGCCGCCGGCCGCGGAGATTCTCAAGATCATCGGCCGGGTGCGCTGCAACGTCCTCATCTCGGGGGGCACCGGCTCGGGCAAGACCACGCTCCTCAACTGCCTGACCAAGTTCATCGACCAGGACGAGCGCGTCATCACCTGCGAGGACGCGGCCGAACTGCAGCTTCAGCAGCCCCATGTCGTCCGGCTCGAGACCCGGCCGCCGAACCTCGAGGGGGCCGGCCAGATCACCATGCGCGATCTCGTGCGCAACTGCCTGCGCATGCGGCCCGAGCGGATCATCGTGGGCGAGGTGCGCGGGCCGGAGGCGTTCGACCTCCTGCAGGCGATGAACACTGGCCACGACGGCTCGATGGGCACCCTGCACGCGAACTCGCCACGCGAGGGACTGAGCCGCATCGAGTCGATGATCTCGATGGGCGGCTACACCCTGCCGGTCAAGACGGTGCGCGAGATGATCTCCTCCTCGATCGACGTCATCGTCCAGGCGGCCCGCCTGCGCGACGGCTCGCGCCGCATCACCCACATCACCGAGGTCGTCGGGATGGAAGGCGACGTGATCACGACCCAGGATCTCGTCGTCTACGACATTCTGGGGGAGGACGCGCAGGGCAAGCTCAAGGGCCGGCACCGGTCGACGGGGATCGGCCGCCCGCGGTTCTGGGAGCGGGCGCGCGTGTTCGGCGAGGAGCAGCGGCTGGCTGCGGCGCTCGACGCAACGGAAGCGGAAGGCGCCAGATGAACAACGCAATCTACATGGCCGGCGCCTGCGCCTCGGCGGTCGCGGCGATCGCCCTCTTCGTGATGGGCGACACGCGCGCTGAAAAGCGCCGGGCGGCGGTCCGGCGTCCGGCCGGCAGATCGCTCGCGGCCTCCGCCAAGGCCGACAAGGACAAGCGCCGCAAGCAGATCGCGGACGGCCTGCGCGATCTCGAGAAAGCCAGTCGACGGCGCGTCTCGCTGCGCGGCCGCATCGAGCAGGCGGGCCTCGCGATATCGCCGACGCAGTTCGTCGTCGGCAGCATCGTCGCGGGCCTCGTCGCCGGAATTGTGGTCTGGGCCCAGTACGGCAGTTCGCTGCTCGCCGCGCTCGTCGCGGTGATCGCCGGCGTCGGACTGCCGAGATACGCGCTCCGCTGGCTCTGCCGTCGCCGCACCGCGAAGTTCGTCGCGAATTTCCCCAGCGCCATCGACATCGTCGTGCGCGGCGTGAAGTCGGGACTGCCGCTCGGAGACACGATCCGCATCGCCGCCAACGAATGCCAGGAGCCGGTACGCGCGGAGTTCGGCAAGGTCGTCCAGTCGTCGTCGATCGGGCTCACCCTGGCGGAGGCGGTCGAGCGCATGGCGCACCGCGTTCCGGTGGCCGAGACCAACTTCTTCGCCATCGTCATCGCCATCCAGGGCCAGGCCGGCGGCAACCTCTCGGAAGCCCTCGGCAACCTCTCCCGCGTGCTGCGCGAGCGCAAGAAGATGCGAGCCAAGATCGGCGCCATGTCGATGGAGGCGAAGGCCTCGGCGGTCATCATCGGCGCGGTTCCGTTCTTTGTGGTCGGAGCGCTCTATGTATCGTCGCCGAAGTACGTGTCCCTCCTCTGGCTCACGACGCATGGGCGCATCGTCGCAGCCGGCGCGATCGTCTGGATGGCCATCGGCACGGCGATCATGAAGAAAATGGTCGCATTCGAGATCTGACCGGAGGCTTGGCGATGGAACAAATCCTGGGGCTCCGCATCGAGCCGCGCGAAATCGCCCTCATTCTGGCGTTCGCCGGCGCCTGCGCTGCTCTGATCGCCGCCGCCCTGCCGTGGATCGAGCCCGATCCGCTGGCCAAGCGCATCAAGGCGGTCGGCGTCGAGCGGGAGCGCATCCGTCTCAGGGAGCGCGAAAAGCTCAACGTCTCCGACCGACGGTCGGCGCTGCGGGCGAGGCCGAGCGGGCTTGTCAAGCGGCTGGTCGAGAGCCTCGACCTGACACGCTGGCTCGGCACCGAGACCGCCAAGGCGCAGCTCGCGATGGCGGGCTATCGCGGCGGCGGAGCGGAATACGCGTTCCTGGCCTTCCGCTTCGTCGCGCCGATCGCCTTCTTCACCCTGGCCGTGGTCTACATGTTCTCCGTCCTGCACCTCAATCAGCCCCTCCTCGTCAAGGTCGGCGGCGCGATCGCTGCGGCCTATGTCGGCGTCAAGGCGCCGGAGATTTTCCTCAAAAACGCGATCGTCAAGCGCAAGAAGACGCTGGAGCGCGCCTTTCCCAATACGCTCGATCTCCTCCTGATCTGCGTCGAATCGGGCATGTCGATCGAGCTCGCCGCACGCAAGGTCAGCCAGGAAATCGGCGTCGAGAGCGTCGTGATGGCCGAGGAGATCGGGCTGCTCGCGGCGGAGATGTCGTTCCTCGCGGAGCGGAAGCTCGCCTTCGACAATCTGGCGCAGCGCACGGGGCTCGATTCGATCCGCGCGCTGACCACCGTTCTCTCCCAATCCGAACGCTACGGCACGCCGCTCGGCGCGGGACTGCGCGTTCTTGCGCAGGAAAGCCGCGACCTGCGCATGACGGCGGCCGAAAAGAAGGCCGCCTCGCTGCCCCCGGCTCTTACCGTGCCGATGATCCTCTTCTTTCTGCCGTGCCTTTTCGCCGCGATCCTCACGCCCGCGATCATCCAGATCAATCACTGGTCGTGAGGGCTGGGGCCGCCGGCGCGTCCCGCGATTCGCGTTCCGGGCCTTTCGTGTAAGATGGCCGGCGGGCGGCGCCTTGCGGGCGCGGCGCCCACGGGAACGCCTGCAATGAGCGCACGTCTGTCGCTGCATGTGCCGGAGCCGAGCGTACGCCCGGGCGGCAGGCCGGATTTCAGCCACGTCGCGGTGCCTGAGGCGGGCGAGGCGCCGCGGCCGCCCATCGACGTCAGTCCCGGCGACATTCGCGACTTCGCCTATTCGATGATCCGCGTGCTCGACGATAAAGGCGACGCGGTCGGCGAATGGTCGGGCGAACTCTCGGCCGATCAGTTGCGAAAGGGCTTGCGCGACATGATGCTGACGCGCGCCTTCGACGCGCGCATGCTCTTGTCGCAACGCCAGGGCAAGACCTCGTTCTACATGCAGTGCCTCGGCGAGGAGGCGGTGGCGACCGCCCATCGGGTGGCGCTGAAGGCCGGCGACATGTGTTTCCCGACCTATCGCCAGCAGGGCCTGCTCATCGCCTACGGCTGGCCGCTCGTCGAGATGATGAACGAGATCTTCTCCAACGAGAAGGACCGGCAGCGTGGCCGGCAGCTTCCCTGCCTCTATTCCTTCCGGGAGGCGGGCTTCTTCTCCGTCTCCGGCAATCTCGGCACGCAATATCCGCAGGCCGTCGGCTGGGCGATGGCCTCGGCCATTTCCGGCGACGACAAGATCGCCTCGGGCTGGATCGGCGACGGCTCGACAGCCGAGACCGACTTTCATTCGGCGCTGGTGTTCGCCTCCGTCTATCGGCCCCCCGTCATCCTCAGTATCGTCAACAACCAGTGGGCGATCTCGTCCTACCAGGGCATCGCCGGCGGCGAGAGCGCGAAATTCGCCGCCCGCGCGCACGGCTACGGCATCGCTTCGCTGCGCGTCGACGGCAACGATTACCTCGCAGTTTACGCGGCGTCGAAATGGGCGGCGGACCGCGCCCGGGCCAACCTGGGCCCGACGCTGATCGAATGGGTCACCTATCGCGCCGGCGCCCATTCGACCTCCGACGATCCGACAAAATACCGGCCGAAGGACGAGTGGAGCGCCTGGCCGCTCGGCGATCCGATCGTGCGGCTGAAGGACCATCTCGTGCGCATCGGCGCATGGAGCGAGGAGCGGCAAAAGCAGATGCAGGCCGAGGTCGAGGCGGAGGTGCTCGAGGCGGCGAAGGAGGCCGAGAGCCACGGCACGCTGCACGACGGCCCGCGCCCAAGCGTCGCGACCATGTTCGAGGACGTCTTCAAGGACATGCCGCGGCACTTACGCGAGCAGCGCCAGCAGCTCGGGTTCTAAACGATGCCGCGTCTCTCCATGGTCGAGGCGATCCGCGACGCGATGGACGTCAAGATGGCCGAGGACGACAAGGTCGTCGTGTTCGGCGAGGACGTCGGCTATTTCGGCGGCGTCTTCCGCTGCACCGAGGGACTGCAACGCAAATATGGCCGCTCGCGCTGCTTCGACGCGCCGATCAACGAGTCCGGCATCATCGGCGTCGCCGTCGGCATGGGCGCCTACGGACTTCGGCCGGTGGTCGAGATCCAGTTCGCCGACTACGTCTATCCCGGCTACGACCAGATCGTCTCCGAGGCGGCGCGGCTGCGCTACCGCTCGGGCGGCGAATTCACCGCGCCCCTCGTCATCCGCATGCCCTGCGGCGGCGGCATCCGCGGCGGTCAGACGCACAGCCAGTCGCCGGAGGCGCTCTTCACCCACGTCGCGGGCTTGAAGACGGTCATGCCGTCGAACCCCTACGACGCCAAGGGTCTGCTCATCGCCTCGATCGAGGACGACGATCCGGTCATCTTCCTCGAGCCGAAGCGGCTCTACAACGGCCCGTTCTCCGGCCACCCGGATCAACCTTCGGTCCCCTGGTCGAAGCACCCCTTGAGCGAAGTCCCGGAGGGCCGCTACGTCGTGCCGCTCGGCAAGGCTGCGATCCGCCGCGCAGGCAAGGGCGTGACCGTGCTTTGCTACGGGACGATGGCGCATGTCGCCGAAGCCGCCGCCGAGGAGACCGGCGTCGACGCCGAGATCATCGATCTCAGGACGCTTCTGCCGCTCGACATCGACGCCATCGTCGCCTCGGTCGAGAAGACCGGCCGCTGCGTCGTCGCGCATGAGGCGACGCTGACCTCGGGCTTCGGCGCCGAGCTCGTCGCCCAGGTGGCGGAGCGCTGCTTCTATGCGCTCGAGGCGCCGGTCGGGCGCGTCGCCGGCTTCGACACGCCCTATCCGCACGCGGAGGAATGGGACTATTTCCCGGGGCCCGCGCGTGTCGGCCGGGCGCTCGTCAAGGCGATGGAGGGCTGACGCATGGGCTTGCGCTCGATCCGCATGCCCGACGTCGGCGAAGGGGTCGCCGAGGCCGAGATCGTCGAATGGTTTGTCCACGTCGGCGACAGCGTCCGGGAAGACCAGGTCGTCGCCGCGGTGATGACGGACAAGGCGACGGTCGAGATCCCGACCCCGGTGGCCGGAGCTGTCGTTCAGCTCGGCGGAGGCGTCGGCGACGTGCTCGCGGTCGGCTCGGAGCTTATTCGCATCGATGCGCCGGGCCTGCCGGATTCGGCGCCAGCCCCGCCGCCCAAGGGCGTGGCGAAAGCGGTCCTTGCGCCACCCATCCCGACGCCGCCGGCTGACAGGAGCGCCGCGCCGCCCGCCGCCGCCGAGGCGCACCCCGAGCCGAGCGCGTCCGAACCTCCCGAGCCACGAAAACCTCCGCGTCCCGCCCCTGTCCGTGGCGCGCCGCGACCGCCGGGCGAGAAGCCGCTCGCATCGCCCGCGGTCAGGCTCAGCGCGCGCGAGGCGGGCGTCGACCTGCGGTTCGTTCCCGGGACGGGACCCGCCGGGCGCATTACGCACGAGGATCTGGACGCCTTCATCGCCCGTCCGCCGGACGCGCCGCAGAGACGCCCGGGCCGCGAGCCGAATCTCGCGGTCGAGACGATCAAGATCGTCGGGATGCGCCGCCGCATCGCCCAGAACATGGCCGAGTTGTCGCGCCGGGTCGCCCACTTCTCCTATGTCGAGGAGGTCGACGTCACCGCGCTCGAGGAATTGCGCGCCGCCCTCAACGCAAAGGCGACGGAAACGCGCCCGAAGCTGACGCTCCTGCCGTTCCTCATGCTCGCGGTCGTGAAAGCGGTCGCCGACTTTCCCGCGGTCAACGCGCATTTCGACGACGACAACGACATCCTGACCCACTACGGCGCGGTCCATCTCGGGATTGCGACCGATACGCCGGCCGGGCTCATGGTCCCGGTGGTGCGCCACGCCGAGACGCTGACGCTGCACGAGGCGGCGCGCGAGATGCGCCGGGTGAGCGAAGCGGCGCGGAGCGGAACCGCGCAGCGCGAGGAGCTCACTGGCTCGACGATTACCCTCACCTCGCTCGGCGCGCTTGGCGGGATCGTCTCGACCCCGATCGTCAACCGGCCCGAGGTGGCGATCGTCGGCGTCAACCGGATGGTGGTGAAGCCCGTCTGGCGCGACGGCGCCTTCGTCCCCCGCAAGACCATGAACCTGTCGTCGTCCTTCGATCATCGCGTCATCGACGGCTACGGCGCCGCGAGCTTCATCCAGCGCGTCCGCGCCCTCCTCGAGGCGCCGGCGTCGATTTTCATCGAGGAGTGAGGCGATGCCGACGCCGTCATTGCGAGCGCAGCGAAGCAATCCAGAGTCGCGCGCGTCTGGATCGCCACGCCGCTGCGCGGCTCGCGATGACGGAAGGGCGTGTGCACGATGAGCGATCTCAGCTGCAAGGTCCTGATCGTCGGCGGCGGCCCGGGCGGCTATGTCGCTGCGATCCGCGCCGGCGAGCTTGGCCTCGACACGGTGCTGGTCGAGGACGGCCGCTTCGGCGGCACCTGCCTGCACGTCGGCTGCATTCCCTCGAAAGCGATCATTCACGCCGCCGAAGCGTTCCATGCGCTGACCGAGCCGACCGCGCTCGCCGGCATCGGGGTGAGCCTCGCCGAGCCCCGGCTCGACTACGCGAAGACCGTCGCCTGGAAGGACGGCATCGTCGCGCGCCTCTCGACCGGCGTCGGCGCGCTCCTGAAGAAGGCGGGCGTCCGCACCATCCGCGGCCGCGCGAGCCTCGTCGACGGCAAGAGCGCGCTTGCGCAAACCGACACCGGCGATCAGCGCATTTCCTGCGAGCATCTCGTCGTCGCCACCGGCTCCGAGCCTCAGCCGCTCGCAAGCCTGCCGTTCGGCGGCGGCGTCCTAGCCTCGACCGAGGCGCTGGCGCTGAAAGCGGTGCCGCAACGGCTCGCGGTCGTCGGCGCGGGCTATATCGGCATGGAGTTGGGGCTTGCCTTCGCCAAGCTCGGCGCCAGGGTGACGGTCGTCGAGGCGCTGCAGAAAATCCTGCCGCTCTACGACGAGGAACTGACACAGCCGGTCGCCCGCCGCGCGGCCGATCTTGGCGTCGAAATCCTCACCGGCGCGCGGGCGCTTGGGTTCGACAAGGGCGTGCTCCGCCTCGCCGGCGCCGACGGCAAGGAGACGACGCTCGCCGCGGACAAGGTTCTTGTCGCCGTCGGCCGCCGCCCGCGCACCGAGAACTTCGGCCTCGAACGGCTCGACCTGACGATGGCGGGTCCGTTCGTTCGGATCGACGAGCGATGCGCGACCTCGATGCGCAACGTCTGGGCGATCGGCGACGTGACCGGCGAACCGATGCTCGCTCACCGCGCGATGGCGCAGGGCGAGACGGTCGCCGAGGTCATCGCGGGGAAAAAGCGCGTCTTCGACCATCGCGCCATCCCGGCCGTCTGCTTCACCGACCCGGAGATCGTCTCGGTCGGCCTCGCGCCCGAGGCGGCGCGGGCGGCGCAGGGCGAGATCGTCACCGGCGTCTTCCCGTTCCGCGCCAACGGCCGGGCGATGACGAAGCAGGACGACGACGGCTTCGTCCGCATCGTCGCGCGCAAGTACAATCACGTCCTGCTCGGCGTGCAGGCGGTCGGGGCGGGCGTCTCCGAACTGTCGTCGGCCTTTTCGCTGGCGCTCGAAATGGGCGCGCGGCTTGAGGATGTGGCGGGCGTCATCCACGCCCATCCGACCCAGAGCGAGGCTTTCCACGAGTTGGCGCTGAAGGCGCTCGGCATGCCGCTGCACATGTGAGGGGGAGGGTTGGGGCCTCATGGCGGCTTGCGTCGCGGACGTTCTGGTCTATAATCTAATCTAGTTGACGTTTCTGGACGGTTCCCGATGATCACGGTCGGCGCTTTCGAGGCCAAGACCCATCTCTCGTCGCTTCTCGAGCGGGTGGAGGCGGGCGAGGAAGTCGTAATCACCAGGCACGGCCGGCCGGTTGCGCGCCTGATCGGCGCCCGGACGGTCGACCGGGACCGGGTGGACGCGGCGTTCGAGAGGTTGAAGGCGCTCCGAAAGGGCACGACGCTCGGGGGCCTGTCGTGGAAAGCGCTCCGTGACGAGGGGCGTCCGTGACGGGGGCGGTGATCGATTCCTCGGTCGCGCTCACCTGGTGTTTCGACGACGAGGCGACCCCGGAGACGGACGCGCTGTTCGAGCGCGTCCGGGACGAAGGCGCCGTCGTGCCCGGCCTTTGGCGCCTGGAGGTTGGCAATGTCCTGCTTCAGGCGGAAAGGCGGGGCCGCATCGACGGCGGCGACGTGAAAGCGCGGCTCGATTTGATCGGGGACCTTCCGATCTCGGTCGACGAAGAGACCGGCCTTCGCGCATGGCGCGAGATCCTGGTTTTGGCCCGCGGCGAGCGCCTGACGGTTTATGACGCCGCCTATCTCGAGCTTGCGGTTCGTCGGCGCTTGCCGCTCTTCACTCTGGACCGCGAACTCGCGGCGGCCGCGCTTCGCTGCGGCGTCACGGTCCATCCGGAGCCGGCCCGGCGGTGATGCGCACTCGTGAAAAGGTGTGAGCCGTGCCGAGCGACAGCGCGATCCTGACGAGCCTTCTGGTCGGCGTTGCGGCGACGCTCGTCACGCTCGTCGTTCACGGCTTCGTCGTTCACGCCATCGTCATGGCCCTGCGCCGCAATCTGATGAGCGGCCTGCTCGGATTGCGGATCTGGGCGAACCTGACCTTCGTGATCGGCGCGACGCTGCTCGCCTTCCTCGGCCATCTCGTCGAGATTGCGTTTTGGGCGGTCGTGCTCGAACTCACGGGCGCCGTCGCCGGCGTCGGCGCAGCCCTCTTCGTGTCGGCCGGGAACTATACGACTCTGGGCTCCGGCGTCGAACTGCCGCCGCAATGGAAGCTTCTCGGACCGCTCGAGGCGGTGTGCGGAATGCTGATGTTCGGCGTCTCGACCGCATTCATCTTCGCGGTCATCCAGCGCCTCATTCACGAACGCTTCGACGGCGACGGCACGCCCATTCTCTGATGGGGCCCGTCGAGAGGCGCCCCATGAATACCAAGTGAACGTGTGTTTCAGGGCGGGTTCATTCCGGCGCGCACATTCTGGCCGGGCAAAGCGGCGCAATCGCCGCGAATCGGAGACCCGCCATGATCCTCGCACACAGCAAAGCCCGCATCGGCGCCGTCGCGCTGATCCTCGCCGCAACCCTCGGCCTCGCCGGGACCGCATCGGCCGAGACCTGGGCGCAGGCCCATCCCCGCCGCGCGGAGGTCAACCACCGCCTCGGCGCCCAGAACCGGCGCATCGACAGGGAAGTCCACGAAGGCGAGATCAACCACGCCGAGGCGCATGCGCTGCACGGCGAGGATCGGACGATCCGCGGCGAGGAACGGTTCATGGCGAGCCAGCATGGCGGCCACATCACCCACGCCGAGCAGCGCGCCCTGAATCAGCAGGAAAACGGCGTGAGCCGCCAGATCGGCCAATAGCGGCTGACGGGACGGGCGCCCGCCGATCGGCCGCCGGGCGTCCGTGACCTTCGTCTCTTTTCGCCAAGGGACGCGCGACTATTCCGACAGCTCCTCGACCCGGCAATTGACCGGCTCGTCGAAGGGGTCGATCTCGTGCTTCCGGACGAGCCGCATGAAATGGTGGTGGGCGTCGGCGGCGACGTCCGCGTGCAGAACGTCTCGCGCGAGCTCCACGCCGTTCCGCTCGACGATCATTGCGACGCGCTTTATCGAGGGTGTCGTCATCGACGCCTCCTGTTTTCCTTGAAATTTTTGAGAAAAGAGCCGGAGGCGGAACGCTGCCCCGCGCAAAACCGGCCGGCCGCTGTCATCGCGGACCCCGTCTTTGTGCGCTGCAACATAGGCTTTTGCGTGGCGCCGACGGGGGGAGCGCGCTTCGGCCGATTTCGTGGTGAAGGCGCAATGACCGAAGTGTTCGAAAGCGCCGCCCCATGGAGTTGTCGGATCGTTCGGGATCGCCCGCGCCGGCAAGCCCCCTTTTCACCGCGCAGTCGCTTCGCTATCCCTCATTGCGTGAAGCCAAGCTCCGCGGCGATCCTTGCCGCCGGGCGCGTTCGAGAGCCGCCTCAGTTGCTTCGCTAGCCATGTGAAGTCCGACCGGAGTTCCGTCCCATGCCTTACGAAAACATCCTCGTCGAAACCCACGGCAAGGTCGGGCTCGTCCGGCTGAACCGGCCCCACGCCCTGAACGCGCTTTCGCCCGCGCTCGTCGGCGAGCTTCTCGCCGCGCTCGAAACCTTTCAGGCGGATTCAGCGATCGGCGCGATCGTTATCACCGGCTCGGAAAAGGCTTTCGCCGCCGGCGCCGACATCAAGGCCATGCAGGACAAGACCTTCGCCGACGCATACCTCGGCGACTTTTTCGCCAACCTCGAGGACATTTCGCGGATCAGGAAGCCGATCATCGCCGCGGTCTCGGGCTTCGCCCTCGGCGGCGGCTGCGAACTCGCGATGATGTGCGACTTCATCCTCGCCGCCGACACCGCGAAATTCGGCCAGCCGGAGATCAAGCTCGGCGTCATTCCGGGCGGCGGCGGCACGCAGCGCCTCCCGCGCTATGTCGGCAAGTCGAAGGCGATGGAGATGTGCCTCACGGGGCGCATGATGGACGCGGCCGAGGCCGAGCGTTCGGGCCTCGTGTCGCGCATCGTCCCGGCCGCCTCGCTGGTCGAGGAGGCGATCAAGACCGCGGAGGCGATCGCCTCGCTGTCCGCGGTCGCCGTCTACGCCGCGAAGGAAAGCGTCAACCGCGCCTTCGAGACGACGCTGAGCGAAGGCGTCCGCTACGAGCGGCGCATCTTCCATTCGCTCTTCGCCACCGAGGACCAGAAGGAGGGCATGAAGGCCTTCGTCGAGAAACGCCCGGCGGCGTTCAGGAACAGGTGAGGACCTTTCCGCCCGTTCCCACGTTTGTGAGGGCCGCGTCTCAGGCAGGCGCGGAAATCCCTTCTCCCTGCGCAGCGGGGAGAAGGTTAGGATGAGGGGCGGGGCGACGATCCGCCGCGGTCAACCGCCAGGCCCCTCACCCCCAGGGCGGAGTCCTGAATCGTTAGCGGGAAATTAACCAGGCTGGATTCGAAAGGCGTGGGAGGGCCACGTCATGTCGCTTGGGTTTCTGGATCATATGCGGGTCGTTCCGGACCACCGGATTGTGGGGATGGTGACCTATCCCCTGGACGAGGTTCTGCTTACGACGCTTGTCGGCGTCGTGTGCGGAGCGGACGATTGGGAGGGCGTAGAGGAGGTCGCGACCGGGGCGTTGGACTGGCTGCGCTCCTTTCTGCCATTCGCCGACGGCATTGCGACGGCGCAGACCTTGCGCAAGGTGTTCCGCCTCCTGGACACGCAGGCATTGCAGCGTGGCTTTGCCGCCTGGGCCGCCTCGCTGCGGGCTGAGGCGCGAGAGGTGATCGCCGTAGACGGCAAGACCCTGCGCGGCTCGAAGACGTCGCCCGACGGCAAGGGCGCGCTGCATGTGGTTTCGGCCTACGCCACCGAGGCGGGGCTCGTTCTCGCCCAGCGCGCCGTCGATGGGAAGTCGAACGAGATCACAGCGATCCCGGAACTCCTGGACATGCTCAACCTCAAAGACGCGATCGTGACGATCGACGCCATGGGAACGCAGAAGGAGATCGCCCGGCGCGTCGTCGACAAGGGCGCGGACTACGTGCTCGCGCTCAAGGGCAACCAGACCAGCCTGCACGAGGATGCGGAAGTGTTCTTCGCCGACCCCGTCCTGGCGGCCGGTTGCGCGGCGAGCGCAGAGACCGACGCCGGCCACGGCCGGATCGAAGAGCGCAGTTGCCGAGTCGCCGAGGCGAAGTGGCTCTCCGACCGCCATCCCGAGTGGGCGGGCCTGCGTTCGCTCGCCGCCGTCACCGCCCGACGCATCGACAAGAAGACCGGCCGCGAAAGCCTCGAAACCCGATACTGCATCACCTCCCTCGAACCCGATCCCAAGGCCATTCTCGCCGCAACGCGAGCCCATTGGGGCATCGAGAGCTTTCACTGGACGCTGGACGTGACCTTCGACGAGGACCGCTGCCGGACCCGAAAGGACGCCTCCGCGCTGAACTTCGCCGTCATCCGGCATACCGGCTACAACATCCTCGCCGCCGACGCCTCGCGCGGCTCCCTGCGGCGCAAGCGCCTCAGGGCCTGCATCGATCCTGCCTTCCGGACAAAGCTCTTCGCCGCTTAACGATTTAGGACTTCGCCCTGCCCTCACCCCGCCCTCTCCCCGCCACTGCGGGGAGAGGGAGATCGGGAGCATCGCATGGAACACAACATGGGCGGGGCGATCGTCGCCCTGAAGGGACACGGGATCGAGACGCTGCCGCGGCTCGGGATCGTGCTCGGCTCCGGCCTCGGGCCTTTCGCGGACGAGGCGACGGAGGCGGTCGCGGTCGGCTATTCCGAGCTGCCGGGCTTTCCGGTTCCAAGCGTCGAGGGGCATGCGGGCCGCCTTGTCGTCGGCGCGATCGAGGGCAAGCGGGTCGCCCTTTTCCAGGGCCGCGGACACTATTACGAGCGGGGCGATCCGGGGGCGATGCGCGTCGCCATCGACACGTTCCAGAGCCTCGGCGGCCAGACGCTTCTCCTCACCAACGCGGCCGGCGGCCTGCATACGGACTGGGCGCCGCCGTCGCTGGTCGCCATCACCGACCACATCAACTTCTCCGGCGCGAACCCGCTGATCGGCCACGGCGGCGCGGACCGCTTCGTGCCGCTGACCCGGACCTACGATCCGGACCTGATTGAAACGCTGCGCGGCGCGGCCAATTCGGCGAACGTCGTCCTGCGCGAGGGCGTCTACATGTGGTTCTCGGGGCCAAGCTTCGAGACGCCGGCGGAGATCAGGGCGGCGCGAATCCTCGGCGCCGATCTCGTCGGCATGTCGACCGCGCCCGAGGCGATCCTCGCCCGCCGGGCGGGGCTCAAGGTGGCCGCGGTCTCCGTCGTCACCAATTATGCTGCCGGGATCGAGGGCGGCGATCCGAGCCACGACGAGACGCAGGAAGTCGCCGCCCGCGCCGCGGACGGCTTCAAGCGGCTCCTCCGAGCCTTCATCCGCGAGGCTGCGTGATCGCATGATCCTTCCGCAGGAGATCATCCGCTCGAAGCGCGACGGGCGCGAACTGAGCGCGAACGAGATCGGCGCCTTCGTCGCGGGACTGACGAGCGGCGACGTCACCGAGGGCCAGGCCGCGGCTTTCGCCATGGCGGTCTTTTTCCGCGGCATGAGCTTCGCCGAGCGGGTGGCGCTGACCGAGGCGATGACGCTCTCGGGGACGACGATCGACTGGCGCGCGCCCGACCTGCCGGGCCCGGTGGTCGACAAGCATTCGACCGGCGGGGTCGGCGACAACGTGTCGCTCATGCTCGCGCCGATGCTGGCCTCGCTCGGCGCCTTCGTGCCGATGATCTCGGGCCGCGGCCTCGGCCATACCGGCGGCACGCTCGACAAGCTCGAACTCGATCCCCGGCTACGACACCAAGCCCGACCTCCTGCGCTTCCGCCAGGTGGTGCGCGACGCCGGCTGCGCCATCATCGGCCAGACGGCGACGCTCGCCCCGGCGGACCGGCGCCTCTACGCCATCCGCGACGTGACGGCGACGGTGGAATCGGTCGCGCTCATCACCGCCTCGATCCTGTCGAAGAAGCTCGCGGCTGGGCTCGAAGCGCTCGTCATGGACGTGAAAAGCGGCTCGGGCGCCTTCATGCCGACGCTCGAGTCGGCCCGCGAGCTCGCCGAGAGCATCGCGACCGTTGCGTCCGGCGCCGGATTGCCGACGGTGTCGCTGATCACCGACATGAACGAGCCGCTCGCCAGCGCCGCCGGCAACGCCGTCGAGGTCCGGAACGCGGTCGATTTCCTGACCGGCAGGCGCCGCGACGCGCGGCTGCTGAAGGTGACGCTGGCGCTCGGCGCGGAGCTGGCGCGGCTCGCGGGCCTGGCGCGCAGCGCGGAGGAGGGCGAAGCCCTGCTGATTCGCACGCTCGAATCGGGCGCCGCGGCGGAACGGTTCGAGCGCATGGTCGCAGCGCTTGGCGGACCGGCGGACTTTCTCGCCCGCGCCGACGCGGTCCTGCCGCGCGCGGGCGTTGTGGTCGAGGCGCGTCCAGAGGGGCGCGGAATCGTCGCGGGCGTCGACGTGCGCGGCGTGGGCCTCTCGGTGGTCGAACTCGGCGGCGGCCGGGGGCGCGCCGCGGACAGCATCGACCCGTCGGTCGGCATGACGGAACTCGCCGCGATCGGCGACGAGGTGGGGCCGAACCGCCCGCTCGCCATCGTTCACGCGCGCGACGCGCTCTCAGCCGACAGAGCCGCCGCGCGGCTCCGCGCCGCCTACCGGCTCGGCGACGCCGCGCCTGCGGGCGCCGATCCCGTGATCGAGCGTATTCTGCCCGCGCCGTGACCGACCGTTCTCGAGCGGAATAATTACATTACTAATGAGTGATTTAGTACGGCTAAGCCGGGTTGTAACTGCCAAGGTGGGGCCGATCCGAACACTGACCTCGTCCTGAGGAGCCTGCGAAGCAGGCGTCTCGAAGGACGTTCCAGACTGCGCCGGACGTATCCGCTGGAGCGTCCTTCGAGACGCGTCGCCTGCGGCGCCGCTCCTCAGGACGAGGCCCTCGGGGGGGTGCTTGGGAGTTACGCCGGGTTGCGATTGGCGCCGCATCCGATTGAAAAGGCTCATTTCGAGATTGCGCCGGCGCGCCGGCCCCAAGCGCCGTCAGAGCGCCCGCGGCGGGACGCCGCGCTCGGGGAGAAGAGCGCGCAGATAGGCCCCGTAGGCGCTCTTGCCGAAGCGCTCGGCGAGCCTCTTGAGTTCCGCGGCGTCGATGAAGCCCTGGTCGAAGGCGATCTCCTCCGGGCAGCAGATCTTCACCCCCTGCCGCGCCTCGAGCGTGCGCACGAAGCTCGCGGCGTCGACCAGCGAGTCCGGCGTTCCGGTGTCGAGCCAGGCGTAGCCGCGTCCCATGCGCTCGACGTGAAGCCCGCCCGCCTCGAGATAGGCGCGGTTGACGTCGGTGATCTCGTATTCGCCGCGAGCCGACGGCTTCAGCCGCCGGGCGATCTCGACCACACTGGCGTCGTAGAAGTAGAGGCCCGTCACCGCCCAGTGCGATTTCGGCTTGCTTGGCTTCTCCTCGATCGAGAGGGCGCTGCCGGAGGCGTCGAACTCGATCACGCCGTAGCGTTCCGGATCGGGGACACGATAGGCGAACACCGTCGCGCCCTCGTTGCGCGCCGAGGCGCGGCGCAGCTTCTCGCCGAGGCCCGCGCCATAGAAGATGTTGTCGCCGAGCACCAGCATCGCCCGCTCGCCGGCAAGGAACTCCTCGCCGATCACGAAGGCCTGCGCCAGACCATTCGGCGTCGCCTGCTCCGCGTATTGGAAGTGGACGCCCCATTGCGATCCGTCGCCGAGCAGGCGGCGGAACATCGGCAGGTCGTGCGGCGTCGAGATGACCAGGATGTCGCGGACGCCGGCCAGCATGACGACCGACAGGGGATAATAGATCATCGGCTTGTCGTAGACCGGCGCGAGCTGCTTCGAGATCGCCAGCGTCATCGGGTGCAGCCGCGTGCCCGCGCCGCCGGCGAGAACGATGCCCTTCATGGCGCGGCCTCCGTCGGTCGTCGCTCCTGCGCCGCAGGCGCCTCGATGACGCCGAGGCGCTCGCCGGCGTAGACCTTGTCGCGCAGCGGCCGCCACCACCATTCGTTGTCGAGATACCAGCGCACCGTCTTCACAAGCCCGGTGTCGAAAGTCTCCTCAGCCCTCCAGCCAAGCTCGCGCTCGAGCTTCGTCGCATCGATCGCGTAGCGCAGGTCGTGGCCCGGGCGGTCCTCGACGAACGTGACGAGATCGCGATGCGGGCGCCCGCGCGGACGCAAAGCGTCGAGATCAGGCGCAGATCGCCATGACGACGTCGATGTTGCGCCGCTCGTTGCGGCCGCCGACGTTGTACTTTTCGCCGATGCGGCCGTGCGCCACGATGAGGTCGAGCGCCCGGGCGTGGTCCTCGACATAGAGCCAGTCGCGCACGTTCGCGCCGGCCGCCATAGACCGGCAGCGGCTTGCCGTGAACGGCGTTGAGGATGACGAGCGGGATCAGCTTTTCCGGGAAGTGGTACGGCCCATAGTTGTTGGAGCAGTTCGAGATCATCGCCGGAAACCCGTAGGTGCGCGCCCAGGCCGACACGAGGTGGTCCGACGCCGCCTTGGACGCCGAATAGGGCGAGCTCGGATCGTAAGGCGTTCCCTCGGCAAAGAGGCCATGCTCGCCGAGCGAGCCGTACACCTCGTCGGTCGAGACGTGCAGGAAGCGGAAAGCCTCGCGCCGCTCGCCCGCAAGGCCGAGCCAGTAGGCCCGCGCCGCCTCGAGCATCGCGAACGTGCCGAGGATGTTGGTCCTGACGAAGGCGTCGCTGCCGGTGATCGAACGGTCGACGTGACTCTCGGCGGCGAGGTGGACGACGTGGTCGGGCCGGAAGCTCTCGAACGCCGCGGCGACGGCGCCCCGATCGCAGACGTCGATTTTGGCGAAGCGATAGTTCGGCGCGTTGCCGATGGAGGCGAGCGAGTCGAGGTTGCCGGCATAGGTGAGCTTGTCGAGATTGAGCACGTCGACGCCCTCGCCGACGAGATGCCGGCAAAGCGCCGAGCCGATGAACCCGGCGCCGCCGGTGACCATGACCTTGCGCATCAGTCGAAGAGCTCCGTCGCGTCCCCAAGGCGCGGCCAGCGCCGGTCCTTGTCGGAGAGTTTCGCGCCCTCGGGCGGCAGCGGCCAGGCGATGCCGATGCTGGGGTCGTCCCAGGCGAGCCCGCGATCGTGCGCCGGCGAATAGAGGGCGCTCGTCTTGTAGAGCACTTCGCTGTCCGGCGCGAGGGTCACGAAGCCGTGGGCGAAGCCGGCCGGCACAAGCAATTGCCGCCAGTTCTCCGCCGACAATTCGACCGCGACGTGACGGCCGAAGGTCGGCGACGAGCGCCGGATGTCGACGGCGACATCGAGGATGCGGCCGCGCGAGACGCGGATGAGCTTGGTTTGCGCGAACGGCGGGAGCTGAAAATGCAGGCCGCGCAAGGTGCCTTCCGCCGCCGAGAACGAATGGTTGTCCTGCACGAAAGTGAAGTCGAGCCCTGCGGCCGCGAAAGCGGAGGCGTTGTAGACCTCCGAGAAGAAGCCGCGTGCGTCGCCGTGCCGCTTCGGGGTGACGATCCGGACCGCTGGAATGGCTGTCGTTTCAACCTGCACGTTTCTGTCCCCTTGGCCCCGACGCAGCCGTGAGATCGGCGAGAGGTCTTTTTTGGCGGGGCTTCGGTCTTCGCGAGGAACGAGAAACGCCTCCTTGCCAGAAACCGCCGTTCGCCGCCACCGCAAAAAGGCGAAGACGTTAAGGCGCCAGCCCGAGCGCGAGCGCCTTACAGGAGATCCGGCCGGCGTTCGCGGGTGATCCGCTCGGCTTCGGCGCGGCGCCATGCAGCGATCCTCGCGTGGTCGCCGGAGACGAGGACGTCGGGGATCGTCCGGCCCTCGAAGGCGCGCGGGCGGGTGTAATGCGGGTATTCGAGCAGGCCGGCCTCGAAGCTTTCCTCCTTGGCGGAGGCGTCCTTCCCCATGACGCCCGGGATCAGCCGCACGCAGGCGTCGAGGATCGCGAGCGCCGCGATCTCGCCGCCCGACAGCACATAGTCGCCGATCGAAACCTCGACGAGCCCGCGAGCCTCGATCACCCGCTCGTCGACGCCCTCGAAGCGCGGACAGAGGATCACGAGCCCCGGCCCCGCCGCCCATTCGCGCGTCATGGCCTGCTCGAAGGGCTTCCCACGCGGAGACATGAGAAGCCTTGGACGCGGGTCGTCCGACGCAACGGCGGCATCGAGGCTCGCCGCCAGCACGTCGGCGCGCATCACCATGCCGGGCCCGCCGCCCGCCGGCGTGTCGTCGACGGTCCGGTGGTTGCCGAGCCCATGCGCGCGGATGTCATGCGCTTCCAGCGCCCACAAATTCTTCGTCAGTGCGTCGCCCGCGAGCGACAGGCCGAGCGGCCCCGGAAACATCGACGGAAAGAGGGTGAGGAGCGTCGCGCGGAACATACGCGAAGGCCTAGCGCGTCCCCGCGCTTTCCGCCACCGCGCCGACGCGTCTAACCGCCCCCGATCCGCCGCTCGAGCGCCTCGTAGAGCGGGTTCCTGGCGTCGAAGACGTGTTCGAGCGCCACGACGCTGACGCGCTCCGCGCCCCTCGCGAGAAGCCACCCGGCGAGCCCGGAAGCCTCGGCCTTGGCGCAATGGAGCGCGACGAATCCATGTCGGTCGGCTTCGTCGCCGAAGGCCGAGACGGCGCCGAAGCGAGTCCGCGCCTCGTCGAAGAGGCCGTTCGCCGGACCCGAGAGCCGCGCCCGCACCTCGCGCGATGCGCGCGCCTCCTCGGAGGCCGCGATCCGGTCGAGGATGGCGCGGGCGCTTCTTCGCGCCGAGGGGGTCCACGCCGCGGCGAGCGAGGCGACCAGCATTGCCTGCGAGCGCAGGATCGGGCCGTCCTCGAGCGGTTTCAGCGCATTCGCCGCGAGCGTCGCGCCGGTTGTGGTGATGTCGACGACGAGTTCGGCGGCGCCCGCCGCGGGCGCGCCCTCGGTGGCCCCGAGGCTCTCGACGATGCGGTAGTCGCCGACGCCGTTGGCCGCGAAATAGCGGCGCGTCAGATTGACGTATTTGGTCGCGACCCGCATCCGCTCGCCGCGTCGCGCCCGGAAGGCCGAGGCGACGTCTTCGAGGTCGGCCATGGTGCGCACGTCGATCCAGGCCTTTGGCGCGGCGACGACCACGTCGGCGCGGCCGAAGCCGAGCGGCGCCATGAGTTCGAGCTTCGCCTCGGCGTCCGGAACCTTCTCGCGCACCAGGTCCTCGCCGGTCACGCCGAAATGCGCCGCGCCGGCCGCAAGCTGTCCGACGATCTCGGACGCGGAGAGAAACGCGACCTCCACCCCGGGCAGGCCCGCGACCGCGCCGCGATAGTCGCGCGCCCCCCGCCCCTGCACGAATTCGAGGCCGGCGCGGGCGAAGAAATTCGCGGCGTTCTCCTGCAGCCGCCCCTTCGACGGCACGGCCAGCACGAAGGGCTCGTCGTCCGGCCCGAGGCTCATTGCGACGCCCCTTCGCCGGCCGGAAGACGATCGAGCGCGATCGCCGCGCCGACGGCTGGAATATCTCTGTTCGCGCCGAGCTTGCGCGCCAGGCCGTCGTACCGGCCGCCGGCGAGCGCGGGCGGCGCCTGGGGTCGCCCCGGATCGCGCGCCTCGAACACGAAGCCCGAGTAATAGTCGAAGTCGCGCACGAAGGCGGCGGAGAAGCGCGTCGCCGTCAGCGCGACGCCGCGCGCCGCGATGAAGCCGTTGCGCTCCTCGAAGGCGTCGAGCGCCCGGCCGAGATCGAGCCCGAAATCGCCGGCGAGACGCCTGAGCTTCGCCGCCGCCTCGTCCGGGTCGCCGGACACGTCGAGATAGGACGCGAGCGCAAGGCGGGCGTCGGCGCCGATCGCCTCGCCCGACCGGAGCGAGGCCTGCTCGAGAAAGCGGTCGGCGATCTCGCCCGCCGTCCGGCCCCCGACCGATTCGATGCCGGCGATGGCGAGCAGGTCTTCCACCAACGCGCGCGCCCCGGCGTGGTCGGCGCTCTCGAGCGCCGCGAGCACCCCGCCCTGCGCGATCCCGCCCGGCGGGCGCTGGTCGAGAATCGCGGCGAGGCTGCGTCCCTGCGCCAGCCCGCGCCGCAGGCGCCGCCGCCAGACGTCGGGCAGGGCGAGCGCCGCGATGAGCGCGTCGAACAGGCCTGCGTCGCCGAGCCGCGCCGAAAGCGCGCCGCCGGCTGCTGCGGCCGCCTCCATCGCGAGCGCAAAGATTTCCGCGTCCGCCGCCTCGGCGTCCGTCCGCCCGAAGCTTTCGAGGCCGCTCTGGGCGCGTTCGGCCGCCCCCTCGGCCTGGGCGCGGAAGACGGGCCCGAGATAGCAATATTCGGCGATCCCTGCCGCCCGGTCGGACGCGAGATAGGCGCGGCAGACCGGGATCGTGTACTCGGGCCTCAGGCAAAGCTCCTCGCCGGCCGCGCCGGCGGTCAGAAAGAGCCGGCCGCGGATCGCCTCGCCCGACATGTCGAGAAAGATCGACGCCGGGTGCAGGACGGCCGGCTCGATGCGCCGGAAGCCGGCCGCGAGGAAGTGTTCGAGCGCCCGCTCGCCCGGGGTGCGGGCGGCGAGGAGCGCGGCGTCTGGCGGGGTCGCGTTCACGGACAGGCGGGTTCCCAATAAGGCGGCGGCGGCCCCCTTTAACAAAACGGGAACGGATGCGCAGCGTTTTTTGCCCGCCACGGTGAACGGGGGCTTTCGCCGCCCGGGGGCGCGGATTTGCAGTCGCGGCGCGGCCATGATCGGATGCGCGCCTTAACAATTTCGCTCGAATCATCAGGCCGGCCCCGAGCGCCCGCGAAAACGACGACCCGATGCCCAGCATTCTCAGATCTGTCGCGCTCGCCCTGACGTTCGCGCTCTCGCTGCTCTGGGCGCTCGCCGCCGCGGCGGACGACCAGCAGGCAATCGACCTCGAGGCGACGCGCGGCGCGCTGACCGCGATCGAAACCGCCCTCAAGGATCCGAACCTGACCGAGCAGGACCTTCTGCGCTTGAGGTCGCAAAACGATCCGCTCGCCGTCGCGCTCCAGGGCGCGATCGCCGACTGGACGCCGCGGCTCGCGGCCTCGGCGAAGCGCCTCGCCGAACTCACCCCGAAGGCCAAGGACAAGGACGCGAACGCCGCGCCACCCGCGCCCGAAACCGACGCCGCCGCGGCCGAACTCGACAACGAGAAGAAGCGGCACGATGCGCTCGACGCCAACCTGCGCACCGCCCGCGCCATGTTGCTCGAGGTCGACGACAACACGACCCGGATCGGCGCCCGGCGCCGCGAAGTCTTCGCCAGCGAGATCTTCGCCCCCTCGTCGTCGATCTTCAATCCGGCGCTTTGGGGGGCGGTCGCGGGCGAGGTCCCCTTCGTCGCCGCGACGCTGACCGCGAGGGTCGAGACCTGGCTGACGAGTCTCGGCCGCCGCGTCACGCCGGCCGCCGCGATCGGCGGCGCCGCGCTTCTCGTCGCGCTCGCGCTCGCGGCGCTTCCTGTCCGCCGGATCGCGCGGCGGGTGATCTTCCGCGATCCGGGGGCGAAATCGCCAAGCCGGCTGAAACGCGCGCTCGCGGCCGGCTGGACCCTGATCGTGCTCGCGGTCCTGCCGCTGATCGCCCTCCTTGCGCTGTCGAACGCGCTCATCGCCTTCGACCTCGCGACGCCGCAGGTGCAGGGCGTCGTCAAGGCGGTGCTCGAAGGGGCTGCGCTTCTGATGCTCGGCAACGGGGTCGGGCGCAGCATGCTGTCGCCCAAGGCCGCGGCGTGGCGGCTCGTTCCGGTCGGCGACCGGACCGCCCGGCTCCTGTTTCGCGACGGCATGACGATCGCCGCCATCTGGGCGGCCGAGCGGCTGGTCGAGCCCGCGGCCGATGTCGGCGCGTCGCTCAACATCGCGGTCGCAGGCCGCGGCGTGGGCGCGGTGCTCGTCGCGCTCGTCGCCGCCCATGCGCTGCGGCGGCTCGCGCCGCCTGAGGCCGCGAACGTCGCGCCTGCGGTGCGCGACCCTTACGCGCCCGCGCGGACGCTCGGCTGGATCGCCGTCCTCGTGGTGTTCGGCGCGGCGGCGATGGGCTACGTCGCCTTCGCCGCCTACCTCATCAACCGGGCGGTCTTCCTCACGATTCTTGCCTGCATCCTCTACCTGATCGACGTCGTCATCCACGACGGAACCGAGCGGCTGCTCGACGCGGATTCGGTCACCGGCGCGCGGCTCAGAGCCATGTTCGGCCTGCGCCGCAACGTTCTCGGGCAACTCGTCGTCATCCTACAGGGCCTCGTGCGGGTGGTGATCATCATGATCGCGGCGGCGGCGGTGCTCGAGCGGTGGGGCGTCCAGTCGCAGGACTGGTTCAGCTCGCTCCGGGCCGCCTATTTCGGTTTCGCGGTCGGCGGCGTGACGCTGTCGCTGTCGTCCCTTCTGGCGGCGGCGCTCGTGTTCGCCGCGGCGATCTTCGTCACGCGGGTCATTCAGGGCTGGCTCAGCGAGCGCCTGCTGCCGCAAACCCGGCTGGACGCCGGGGTCCGCAACTCGATCGGCGTCATCTTCGGCTATGTCGGCGCGGCGGTCGCGGTGCTGCTGGCGGCGGGACGGGTCGGCCTCGACGTCCAGAAGCTCGCCATCGTCGCGGGCGCGCTCTCGGTCGGCATCGGCTTCGGGCTCCAGTCGATCGCCAACAATTTCGTCTCGGGCCTCATTATCCTCTGGGAGAGGAGCGTGCGCGTCGGCGACTGGGTGATGGTCGGCGCCGACCAGGGTTTTGTTCGCCGCATCAACGCGCGCTCGACCGAGATCGAGACGTTCGACCGGGCCACGCTGATCGTGCCGAACTCGAACCTGATCACCGGCGTGGTGAAGAACTGGGTCAATCCCGACCGGATCGGCCGGATCCTCATTCCGATCAACGTCGACTACGCGAGCGACGTGGAAACGGTGCGCGAGACCCTGATCGGCGCGGCGAAGGCGCAGGACCTTGTCCTGAAGATACCGGCCCCCTCGGTGGCGCTTGCGGAATTCGGCGACTGGGCGCTGAAGTTCAACCTCGTCTGCTTCGTCGACGATGTCGAGACGGCGAACCGCATCCAGAGCGAGCTCAGTTTCGACATCCTGCGCCGGATGCGCGAAGCAGGCGTTCGCATCGCGACCCTGCCGCCGGGCGCGGCGCCGCGGCCGGCGACGACGTAATACTCTTCTCCCCCGGGGGAACGTGTCGCCGAAGGCGGCGGATGAGGGCTCGCGGGCGCCCGTCAGGCCGCCTTGTCCGCGACCTTCCCCGCCTCCCAGCCGATGATCGCCTGCTTGCGCGCCAGGCCCCAGTGGTAGCCGGTCAGCGCCCCCGAGCGGCCGATGACGCGATGGCAGGGGACGACGAAGGAGATCGGGTTCTTGCCGACCGCCGCGCCGACCGCGCGGCACGCGCTCGGCCGTCCGAGCTTGCGCGCGATGTCGGAATAGGTGGTGGCTGAGCCCATCGGCACGCTGAGCAGCGTCTCCCACACGCGCACCTCGAAGTCCGTGCCGATCATCACGACGCGGAGCGGCGTGTCCGGCCGCCATTGCGCCGGATCGAAAGCGCGCGAGGCGTAGGGAGCGGTGGCCTGGCCGTCCTCGACGAATTCGGCGCGCGGCCAGCGGCGCGTCATGTCGGCGAGCGCCGCCGCGCGGCCCGTCTCGTCGACGAAACCGAGGCCGGCCATGCCGCGCGGGCTCGTCACGACGATCGCCTCGCCGAAGGGCGACGCGTGGAAGCCATAGGCGAGCACGAGATCGGCGCGCCGGTAATCGCCCGGCGTCAGCGCCTCATGGGTGACGAAGAGATCGTGCAGCCGGCCGGGACCCGAGAGGCCGACGTCGTAGGCCGCGTCGAGCACGCTCGCCGAGTCGCGCAGGAGTTCGCGGGCCCGCTCGATGGTGATGGCCTGCAGGAACGCCTTCGGCGTCAGCCCCGCCCAGCGTTTGAACACATGGGCGAAATGCGACGGCGACAGCCCGACCTCGGCCGCGACGTCCTCGACCGACGGCTGGTCGCGCCATCGGGTCGAGATGAACTCGATGGCGTGCTTGACGGTCGCATAGTCGGCGGCGGCGGCAGGGGGATGGGGCATGTCGAGCATGATGGCGGTTCCTGATTGCGTTGTCGCGAGATTTGCGCGTTTAGGACGGCGCCCGCCACCCGAAAACGACGGCTTGGCCGTCACGATTTCCGCCTTCACTTCGCCACGCTGCGCGCGGCGAATCTCCGTCGCGCTCGCAGAGAGGAATTGCCATGGCCGTCGATGGACTTGTCACGCTCGTGAGCCCGCATGACCAGGCGCTGACGCTCGAGCGCCTCGCCGCCGCCGTGACGGCGCGCGGCGCAGCCGTGCTCGGCCGCGTCGATCACGCGAAAGCGGCGGCGTCGGCCGGGCTCGACCTGCCGCCGACCGAGGTCGTCCTGTTCGGCAATGCGCGCGCCGGGACGCCGCTCATGCAGGCCGGCCAGACGATGGGCATCGACCTGCCGCTGCGCGCGCTCGTCTGGACCGACGCCGCGGGAACGACGCGGCTCTCCTACAACGATCCGGGATGGCTCGCCGAGCGCCACGGCGCCGCCGTGGGCCATGAGGCCACGATGCAGGCCATGCGCGATTTCCTGGCCGCCGTCGCCGCGGAAGTCGTGGGGTAGGGTCAGCTGCGATGAAATCGAGTCGCAGTCCCGTACCCCCTCTCACCGCTTGCGGGGAGAGGGGGTGAGGGGCCGGGGGATTGGCCGCGCAGTCTGTCCCCGCGCCCCTCATCCGAACCTTCTCCCCGCATCGTGCAGGGAGAAGGGACCCATCGACGCACCTACCGCGTATCGGTCAGCGCGTCCCAGCCCCATGTGAGCAGGGGCAGCGCGTCCTTGGCGAAGGCGCAGAACGAATCGACAAGCGCGGCCTTGCCGACCTCCGTCGCTTTGAGGTGGCGCACGCAGACGAAGTTCTTCTGTCGCGCCGCAGCGAGGATTGCTGGGTCCTCGACCGAACTCGAAGCCGCGCGGCGCGCGCTTCAGCGCGTCCTCGTCGCCGATCGCGAGCCCCGCCTTGGCCAGCTTCGCAATCATCGCCTTGTACGACTTGGGGGCGCGCGCGGCCGCGCCGCGCAGTTTCGCAAGCGCGGGACCGTCGGGCTGGTGGAAGCCGGCGGCGAAGAAACATTCCTCCGGCGAGAGGTGGAAATAGAGGACGCCCGGATCGCGCTTTGATCCCGTGCGCGTCATGGCGACGCCGGCGTTGGTCTTGTACGGATCCTTGTTGTTCGAGAAGCGCACGTCGCGATGGATGCGGAAGACCGACGTCCTGCGGTCGCCCTTGATCGGGATCTTCGTTTTGGCGAGCCGCGCCGCCGCCTCCTCGACAAGATCGCCCATCGGCCCCTTGACGCAGCGCTCGTAGGTTTCGCGGTTCGCCTCGAACCATTCCTTCGACTGATGGAACGCCAGCGCCTTGAAGAAGCGCAGCGCGTCCGGCTCGAACCCCTCGAACGCCATTTCGTCCCCCCAATCCTCGCCCCGGGCAAACATTGAAGAGGCGCTCGCACCGGCGCAAACGTCAAGCCGCAGCCGTCCAATGTCGATAGCGAATTAAGTTGTCCGGTTTTGATAGCACATCAAGTGTCCGCTTCTTCTGTTTCTGTTCTCCTGTGGGGATGTGGGCGAGGCGAAGCGTCGTCCACATGTCCACAGGCTGCGCCGCCGAGCGGATTTAGGCGGCGCGAAGCATCTGTTTGAGCAGTCCTTTTTCGTCGTAGCGGCCGATGCATCTTGGCCCGTGGAAGAGGGCGTGGGAGCCGTCGGGGTAGGCGTGGACCCGAACCCGCGCCCTGACGAAATGCGGGCGCATCGGGGTTTCAGGGATTTGGAGCTTGAGCGTCCGATAGGAGACGCAATTGTCGTTGCCGACCTGCCGCTCCTCCTGCACGCACAGGATCTCGTCGAGGTCGACGCCCGGGATCGGGGTGAAGGCCGAGCCTTCGCCGGTCGGCTCGATGGCGAAGCGCGCGTTGTAGGCGGGCCGGTAGAGGTCGCGGATGAAAGCGTTGGCCGCCTCGACAGTCGTGATCCCGGCGAGCTTGAGCTCCTTGACCAGACGATCCTGAAGCGTGTGGAAAGCCCGTTCCGAACGACCGCGCGCCTGCGGCGAGAATGCGCCGATGTGCTCGACCCCAAGCTGCTTGAGCGCCCGGCCGACCTGCGTGGGATGGTCCCGGTCGATCTCGCCCGCCTTCGAGGTCTGGAAGTAGTGGCTGCCGCGGTCGGTGTAGAGGCTCATCGGCAGGCCGTGCTCCGAGAAAACCTCTTTCAGCGCCCGCAAGGTCGAGTGCGTGCCTTCCTCTTCCACGAGAAAGGCCGAGTAGATCGCGCCGGTCGCGTCGTCGAGCGTCACGATCAGATCGAGCGCCGGCTGGCCCTCGAGCCAGGCATGCCGCGAGCCGTCCTGATGCAGCATCATCCCCGGCAGCGGACGCCGCTCGCGCTTCCTGCGATGCGCCCCCTTGCGCGGCGCCTTCGCCACGACCCCCTTCCACTGCAGATGCAGCTTCAGCCATGTGTAGCCCCAGCCGAAGCCGTGGTCCTTCACCAGATGCTCGTGGAAGTGCTTGACCGTGAAGCCCTGGTAGCGCTCGCGGTAGAGCCGCTCCACTTCCTCCGCGCGGTCGACCGGAACCCGCTTGCCGGACGCCTTGCCAAGCCGTCGATCGAGCAGGCCGGCCTCACCCTCCTCGTCGTAGCGGCGCGTCCATCGCCGAAAGGTCCGGACGTCGACCCCGAGCAACTCCGCCGCCTCCTCCTGATTGAGCTCCGCCGATTCCCAACGGTGAAAAAGATTCAAAAACATCGCCATCCGCACACCCTGAAGGGCTCCCGTCCGGCGCATCCCGACCCCCAAAGGGCCGCGAAGCTACCGGACAGATCGTGCGCTACCAAAACCGGACATATCGTCTGCTACCGACAAGCCGCAGCCGTCCAATTGCCCGGAATCGTTTTTGTTGCTACAATAATTCGTGAAGACCGAGTTCGACCCGGAGAAGAGCAGAAAGAACGCCGTCGAGCGCGGCCTGCCGTTCGAGCTGACGGCGGGCCTCGACTGGAGCGCGGCGCGCATCCGGCGCGACAGGCGGCGAGACTATGGTGAGGAGCGGTTCATCGCGCTCGCGCCCGATGCGAAGCGGCTTTACGTGGTCTGCTACTGCATGCGCGGCGATGCGCGACGGATCATCAGCTTTCGCCGGGCGAACAAACGAGAGGAGCGCGCGTATGAAGATGCCCAAACCCCTGACTGACAGGGACGGCGAGGTCCGCGAACTGACGAAGGACGACATGCTCCTGTTCCGGCCGGCCGCCGAGGTCGATCCCGGCATCGTCGAGGACATGGTGGAGTTTCGACGGAAGGTCGGGCGGCCGAAGTCCGCCTCGCCCAAGGTGCTGGTCGGCTTCCGCCTCTCCGCCGACGTCGTGGCGAGCATCAAGGCGAGCGGGCCCGGCTACAACGTCCGTATCGAACGAATCCTGCGCGAGGCGGGCTTTGGCGGTGACGTTACCGCCGCGAAGCAAGCCGCCGCAGGACGGAAGCGACGTCCGCCGCCGCCGCCCGCGCCGCAGAGAAAACGCCGCGCATGAGCGACGCTTGACGCTGGCCGCCCCTTCACACCTCGACCGGATGCCGCGCCATCCCAGTCGCGCCGAACGTGCGCTGGTAGCGCGCAATCTCGTTCGGGCTCCCCAGCGCCTTGTTCGGATTGTCGGAGAGCTTGACCGTCGGCCGTCCGTCCGCCTCGACGACCTTGCAGACGAGCGAGATCGGCATGAGCTGGCCGTCGACGCCCGCCGGCGCGCAACCGAGGAAATCGTTGGTCAGCCGCGTGCCCCAGCCGAACGATAGATTGACCCTGCCGCGCAGCGCCCGCGCCGCCATCTCGATCGTGTCGACGTCGATCGCGTCGGAGAGCACGATCAGCTTCTCGGACGGGTCGCGCCCGCGCTCGCGCCACCAGTCGATGAGTTCGCGTGCGGCCTCGACCGGCGGTTTAGAATCGGGCCGCGCGCCCTTCCAGTCGGCGACCCAGTCGGGCGCGTTGCGCAGGAAGGCGGTTGTGCCGAAACAATCCGGCAGGACCACGAGCAGGTTGCCGCCGTACATGGTCGACCAGTCGCGCAGCACCGCATAGGGCGCCTCGCGCAATTCGGCGTCGTCGCCAGCGATCGCGGCGTAGACCATCGGCAGTTCGTGGGCGTTGGTGCCGATCGCCTCGAGGCCGACGTCCATCGCGTGCTTGACGTTCGACGTGCCGATGAAGCTCTCGCCCAACCCTTCTTGGAGCGCCTCGACGCACCAGCGCTGCCATAAGAAACCGTGCCGCCTCCGGGTGCCGAAGTCCGACACGCGCAACGGGCCTTCGCGGCCGAGCGCCCGCAGCCGCTCGACCTTCGACCAGAGCTTCGCCTTGGCGCGCGCGTAGAGCACGTCGAGGTCGAACCGGCTCATCGCCCGCATCGCCTCGCGGGCGCGGAGCTCATTGATGATCGCGAGCGCCGGGATCTCCCACATGGTGGTGTCGGTCCACAAGCCCTCGAAGATCAGCTCATACTGCCCGTCGCGCTTCGTCAGCTCGTAGGCGGGCAGGCGAAAACCGGCGAGCCATTCCATGAAGGCCGGCTCGAAGATGTGCCGCGTGCCGTAGAAGGTGTTGCCGGCGAGCCAGATCAGCTCGTTCTTGGCGAAGCGTAGCGTGCGCGCGTGGTCGAGCTGATCGACGAGTTCGCCCTCGTCGACGATGTCGGCGAGCCGGACCGACGCCGTCCGGTTGATGAGCTGGAAGGTCACCCGCCGCTTCGCATGCATCTTCCAGATCATCTGGAGCATGAGCAGCTTGTAGAAGTCGGTGTCGAGCAGCGACCGGATCGCCGGGTCGATCCGGAAGGTGTGGTTATAGACGCGGGTTGCGATATCGGTCGCCATTGCTCAACAAGCTTACGGAGGCCCGCCGGCGCGGACAAGGGCGTCGGCCTCGGGCGCTCATTTCCCGCGTCAGACGTACAGCGCGGTGAGCACGATCACCAGGCCCGGCAGCCAGCCGATCGCTGCGATGCCGAAAACGGCCGCAATGTCCCCGGGCGCGGTATGCGGAAGAACGGCCAGCACCGCGACCGCGCAGCCGCCGGAGAACAGGATGAGGAGCGCGCCGATCGCGATCGCGACCCGCCGTCCGAGCGTCAGCGGCGGGCGTTGTTTAGGCATGACTCGTCTCCACCGCCGCCTGGCGCTCGGACAGGCGGCGGCGGATCCCGGCGATTGCGTTGTTGCGATAGAAGAGGTTGTAGGTGTCGAACGGGATGATCGCCCCTCCGGCGTCAGGAAATGGATGCACGACCGCTTGACCCTGCCGAGGCAGAAGTTGAAGCGGTCGAGAAACTCGACGACGGCGACCCGGAAGATGTTTTCGTAGCCGAGCCCGGCGGGAACCGGGACCTCGGGCAGGCAGCAGAGCAGCGCTTCGAGGCGTTCGGGCGTATTGCACTGGGTCGTCGCCAGCGAGAAGAATTGGAACACCTGTCTGTGCAGCTCCGGGTATTTCTCGAAGGTGATCGCGTTCGGGACGGCCTCGATGAGCTTGTCCTTCGGAAAGAAAGACGTGATCGGCGTCAGCGCCCGCCCTCTTCGCAGCGCGTAGCCGATCGCGATGGATTCCGGGTTGCAGGGCAGCGGGATGATATCGGCGGCCGTGAATGGCGTCCCGGCAGCGATGATCGCCTTGCGGACGTCCGAGAGCACGACCCGGTCGCGGGTCTTGTCGAAGCCGGCGTTGCGTCCGGCGTCCTGGATGGGCTGGAAGGTGACGCCGCGCACGCAGTTCCAGTCGCGGGCGAAGTCGATGATTTCGCCGATTTCGTCGTCGTTGACGCCACGCTTGACGACGACGACGAGCGTCGTCGAGATTCCCCGGCGCTCGAGCGCCTCGAGCGCGTTGCGGCGCACGCGGCTGAGGTCCACGCCGCGCAGCGTCTTCAGCGCCTTTGGCCTGAGCGAGTCGAATTGCAGATAGACCTCGAAGCCCGGCTTGAACTCGGCCAGCGCATCGGCGAAGGCCGGCTCGCTTGCGATGCGCAGCCCGTTCGTGTTGAGCATCACATGGCGGATCGGCTTCGATTTCGCGAGCCTCAGAATGTCGAGGATCTCGGGATGGATGGTCGGTTCTCCCCCGGATATCTGGACGAGATCGGGCTCGCCCTCGCTGGCGACGAGGGCGTCGAGCATGTGCTCGATCTCGCTCAGCGTCCGATGCCTGGCTCGCTCAGGGCTTGAATTCGGCGAAGCAGACCGGACAGGCGAGGTTGCAGGCCTCGTTGATGTCGATCAGCGCAAGGCAGGAATGCTGCTCGTGATCGGGACAGAGGCCGCAATCGTAGGGGCAGCCGTATTGGGTGTGGGATTGCAGCCGGAGCGGCCGGTCGCCGGGCTTGAGATAGTCGCGCGCCAGCTTGAAGAACGCGGCGTCGGACGACACCAGCGTCTTCTGCGCGCCGTGCGCCGCGCAGCGCTTGAGATGGAACACGTTGTCGCCCTCGATGACGATCTTGGCCGGGATCAGCTCCAGGCAGGTTTCGCAGAGCGAGGTCGTCTGGCCGTGGAACACATAGGGCGCGACGCTACACACGAGCGGGCTCATGAACAGAGCCTTTCGCAATCATGACGGCGCCGTACGCGAGCAGCGCCAAGCAGAGCAAGTGGAAGAGGTTGAACGGCCCGATCAACGTCGCGTAGGGCTTCAGGAACTCCCACAGGAAGCGCTGAAGGGCGTAATAGCCGACGACGAGATAGAATCCGTTTCGGAGGAAGCGCGGATCGCGCCGCGCGAAAGCCACGAGAGAGTAGGCGAGGAAGGCCGCCATGGCGAGCGATTCGTAAAGGGCCACGGGATGGCGGGGCACGTGGTCGCCGAAGTCCCGGCCCCAGGCGCCGCCGGTCGGAATTCCGTACGTCTCGTCGTCGAGCCCGGAGAACAGGCAGCCGAGCCGTCCGACCGCGACGCTCGTCGCAAATCCAGCGACGAAAACAACGCCGGTCGAGCCGCGCACGCCAACGGCGGCCTTGTACAGTTCGACCGCCGCAATTGCGCCCGCGAGCGCGCCGAGGATCGATCGGCCGATCTCATGGACGCCCGACAGCCAGAGATTGGCGGTGCCGAATCCGTAACCGCCGAGCGCGGCGCCGGCGACGAGGGCGGCGAGATAGGCGCCCGAGAGCCTGGACGCCGGGTCGAATGGCGCGCCGCGGATGCGCCAGGCGTAGACGCCGGCGGTCGCCGCCGTCGCGCTGACCGCCGCCGCAAGGTCGAAGACGCTGTGGACGCGAAGCTCCATCGAACCCCCCCGGCCCGAACGAGACGCGTGTTCGGAAGGCCTGTCAACCACGCCTGGCCGAGGCTTGCGGCAGCGCGCGCGCCGGTCCAATGTCCGCCCGGCTTTTGCGCCGGGGAGGATGAGTGTCCAGCGACAACCCATCGAGGCCGACCGTCGGCCTCTTCGTCACCTGCCTCGTCGACCTCATGCGCCCGACCGTCGGCTTCGCCGCCGTCAAGCTCCTCGAGGACGCCAGCTGCCGGGTCGTCGTCCCGGCCCAGACCTGCTGCGGCCAGCCCGCCTTCAATTCCGGCGACCGGGCGACAGCGAAGGCGCTCGCGGCCAATGTGATCGCGGCGTTCGGGGATTGCGACTACGTCGTCACGCCGAGTGGTTCGTGCGGCGGCCAGCTCATCCGGCACTATCCGGAGCTCTTCATGGGCGAGCCCGAGATGGCGGCGAAGGCCGAGCGTTTCGCCGCAAAGACCCACGAGCTTGTCAGCTTCCTCGTCGACGTCATGCGCGTGACCCGGGTCGCGGCGCGCTTCGATGGCGCCGTCGCCTATCACGACGCCTGTTCAGGCCTGCGCGAGCTTGGCGTCAAGGCGCAGCCGAGGCGTCTGCTCGCGAGCGTCGAGGGCTTGAGCCTCGTCGAACTCGGCGAGGCCGAGACCTGCTGCGGCTTCGGCGGCCTGTTCGCCGCAAAGTATGGCGAATTGTCGAACGCCGTCGTCTCGCGCAAGGCTGCCGACATCGTCGGCAGCGGGGCCGGCACGCTGCTTGCCGGCGACCTCGGCTGCCTCCTCAACATGGCCGGCAAGCTTCAGCGCCAGGGCTCGCCGGTAAAGGCGCGCCATGTCGCCGAAGTTCTCGCCGGCATGGCGGACGGGCCCGCCATCGGCGAGCCCCCGGCAGGGAAGTCAAGCGCATGACCGTCTCCGCCACCACGCCCCATTTCAAGCAGAACGTCCACGTGGCGCTCGCCGACGCGCGGCTCCAGGGCGCGCTCGGCTTCGCCCGCAATTTCACCACCCGGCGCGCCGCCGCGGCCGAGCGTCTGCCGGAGTTCGAGCGTCTGCGCGACAGCGCCCGCGCCATCAAGGACCATACGCTCGCCCATCTCGACCTCTATCTCGAGGCCTACGAGCGCAAGGTCGTCGAGAGCGGCGGTCATGTGCACTACGCGGAAGACGCCGAGGCGGCGCGAAAGATCATTGTCGGCTTGTGCCAGCGGCTCGAGGCGAAGAGCGTCACCAAGGGCAAGTCGATGATCGCCGAGGAGATCGGCCTCAACGCGGCGCTCGAGGCGGCGGGGATCGAGCCGGTCGAGACCGACCTCGGCGAATACATCATCCAGCTTCGCGGCGAGACGCCCTCGCACATCATCGCCCCCGCGATCCACCTGACGGCGCGGGACATCGAGGCCGATTTCCGCAAAAGCCACCGCGACCTGCCGCCCGGCCGGGATCTGAGCCAGCCCGAGCAGTTGCTGGCCGAAGCGCGCGCCGTATTGCGCACCAAATATTTCGCCGCCGACGTCGGGATCACCGGCGCGAATTTCCTCATCGCCGAGACGGGGACGTCGGTCATCGTCACCAACGAGGGCAACGGCGACCTGACCCAGATCCTGCCCCGCGCCCATATCGTCATCGCCTCGATCGAGAAGATCGTGCCGACGCTCGAGGACGCCGCTCAGCTTCTGCGCGTGCTCGCCCGCTCGGCGACCGGCCAGGACGCCTCCGTCTACACGACGCTTTCGACCGGCCCGAGGCGGCCGGGCGATCCGGACGGGCCATCGGAATATCACGTCGTCATCCTCGACAACGGCCGCTCTTCGATGCTCGGCGGCGAGTTCGAGGACATGCTGCGCTGCATCCGCTGCGGCGCCTGCATGAACCATTGCCCGATCTATCAGGCGGTGGGAGGGCACGCCTACGGCTGGGTCTATCCGGGGCCCATGGGCGCCGTGCTGACGCCGTCGCTGATCGGCGTCGAGGAGGGCGGCCAGCTTCCCAACGCCTCGACCTTCTGCGGCAAGTGCGAGGAGGTCTGCCCGGTCCGCATCCCGCTGCCGAAGCTGATGCGCCACTGGCGCGAGCGCGAGTTCGAGCGGGCGCTGTCGCCGGCCCCGGTGCGCGCCGGCCTCGGGTTCTGGGCGTTCTTCGCCAAACGCCCGGCGCTCTACCGCTTGGCGACGTCGGCGTTCGTGCGGGCCCTCAACCTCGCCGCGCGTGGGCGTGGACGGTTCGCGTCGCTGCCGCTCGCCGGCGGCTGGACCAACTACCGCGACCTCGCAGCGCCCGAGGGCGCGACCTTCCAGAGCCAGTGGCGCGCCAGAAGCGGAGCGAAGACGTGAGCGCGAGCACGACCCGGCAAAACGAAGCGCGGCCCGGGTGGGGCAGGAGGTCGTGAACGCCCGCGACGCGGTCCTCGCGAGCGTCAGGCGCTCGCTCGGCGTCACCGGCGCCGAGGCGCCGCGCCGCTTCGAGGTCGAGCGGCGGCTGGCAGAAGCGCCGGCGGGCGTCGTTCCGGCGCGCGGCCAGGGCGACGCCGATCAGCGCCTCGCGACCTTCCGGGCGGAAGCCGGCCGGGCCCAGGCAACGCTCGCGGACGTCGCCTCGCTCGCCGACGCCCCCGCCGAGATCGCCCGCTATCTGCGCGACCAGAATTGCCCGGCGACGCTGCGCATGGGCGCCGATCCGCGCCTCGCCGCGCTCCCTTGGGGCGAAACCGCGCTCGACGTCTCGACCGGCCCGTCCGACGGAAACGATCCGAACGCGGTCGCCTTCGCCTTCGCCGGGATCGCCGAAACCGGCACGCTGGCGCTCGTCTCGGGGGCGGACAATCCGACGACCCTCAATTTTTTGCCCGAAACCGCGATCGTCGTCGTACGCCGCGAGGACGTGGTCGCCGATACCGAGAGCGTCTTCGCCCGCCTGCGTGCGGCGTATGGCAAGGGCCTCGCGCCGCGCACCGTCAATTTCGTCACCGGCCCGTCGCGCTCGGCCGACATCGAGCAGACGCTGCTGCTGGGCGCCCACGGGCCGAAGCGGCTGCACATCGTCATTGCGGGGTAAACCGGGTCGATGGCGTCGCCGCGCCATCCGCCCCTGTAGCGAAGCGAAGCGGGGGAGGGGGACCGCGCGTGAGCGCCACTACCGGCCGCCGCTGCCCCTCGCCGCAAACTCGCCTTTGTGCGAATTTAGTAACCATCCTTATGGCAAATGATAAGGGGGCGTTGCGCGCGGCCTTGCGGCGCGGCGCGGCCGCGTTTGGGTTCCGACTGATGAATTTAAGGTTTTTGCTCGCCGGCGTCGCCTGCGCGCCGCTTCTGACGACGCCCGCTTCGGCGCAGTCTCCGGCTGATTCGCCCGCTGCCGCAGCGCAAACCGCCGCGCCCGCCCAGACGCCGGCAGCCAGTCCAGCGCCCGCCGTGGCGGCTGCGCCGCAAACCGCCGCGCCCGCCGCTTCAACGCCCGCGCAGGCTTCGCCCCCCGCCCCCTTCATGCCGGCCGAGACTCAGGCGGCCCCCGGCGCGACCCCCGCGGCCGCTCCGCCTTCGGCCGCGACCGCCGCTCCCGGTTCGGCGCCGGCGCCCACCGTGGCCGCCCAGCCGCCGAAGCCAAGAAAGGTCGCCCCGCCGCCGCCGCCGCTCGAGACGGCGCTGTCGACGAGCCCCGATCCGACCTTCCAGCCGAACACCTTCTTTGCCACCGCCAAGGCCTCCGAGCGCTACGGCGCGATCGTCGACGCGGGCGGCTGGCCGACCGACGTGCCTGCCCTTCATCCGGGCGCGAAGGGCCCGGACGTCGCCAAGCTGAGGAAGCGTCTGGCGATCGAGGGCGACCTCGA
This sequence comes from uncultured Alphaproteobacteria bacterium, assembly GCA_963829505.1. Classification (GTDB taxonomy): domain Bacteria; phylum Pseudomonadota; class Alphaproteobacteria; order Rhizobiales; family Beijerinckiaceae; genus Roseiarcus. The sequence goes on along the minus strand of CAWHIL010000001.1, from coordinate 702,543 downwards.
CCAGGCCCATTCCGCCGGCCAGGCCTGGGACGACGGCCTCACCGCCGCGGTCAAGCGCTTCCAGGCGCGCATGGGCCTGAGGGAAACCGGAATCGTCGCCGGGGCGACGCTGAAGGCGATGAACGTGCCGGCGCGCGTGCGCTTCAAGGAACTCGCCTCTTCCGCCGACCGCCTCGCCGGCGCCAACTTCGATTTCGGCGAGCGCTACGTCGTCGTCAACCTGCCCTCGACCTCGGTCGAGGCGATCGAGAACGGCAAGGTCGTCCACCGCTATGTCGCCATCGTCGGCGACATCGACCATCCCTCGCCGGAAATCTCGGCCCACGTTCAGTCGATCAACCTCAACCCGACTTGGACGGTGCCGACCTCGATCATCAAGAAGGAAATCATTCCGCACATTCTGCGCGACCCCAGCTATCTCGCGCGCGAAAAAATCCGCATCCTCGACAACACCGGGGCCGAGATCAATCCGAAGTCCGTCAACTGGAGCTCGGAGCGCGCGGTCAATTACACGCTCCGGCAGGATTCCGGCGCCGGCAACTCGCTCGGCTCCATCCGGGTCAACATGCCGAACAAGCTCGCCGTCTACATGCACGACACGCCCTCGAAGCGCCTGTTCGGCGCCGACTACCGATTCCTCAGCCACGGCTGCGTGCGCGTGCAGGGCGTCTACGATTACGCGCAATGGCTGCTCGAAGGCACGCCCGGCGGCCCGAGCGGCGCGTGGGACAAGGCCGCGATGGGCGACAAGGTCAAGGAGGGCGCTCCTTTCGAGATCCGCCTCGCCCATCCCGTGCCGGTCATCTGGGTCTATCTCACCGGCTGGTCGAACGGCGACGGTCCCGCCAATTTTCGCGACGACGTCTATGGCATGGATACGGTCGGCGACGCCGTGGCCGACGTCCTCAATGCGCCGCAGACCGTCTCCTCGACGCGCCGCCCCACGCCCGCCGCCGTCTCGGCGTCGCGCGCCGCGCCCCCCGCGCCAGCCGCCCCCGTGGCGCCGCCCCTCCCCGTGTTCGAGCAGCCGCTTCCGTCGCCGGCGCAGTAGGTTCGTTTCCTCCTCCGCATGTGGGGGGACCATGCGACCCCCGGACTTGATCCCATAGGCGCTAACTTAAGGCGAAAGCGGTCATCTGGAGGCGTCTTTTTCGCTTGGGCTCGCGCAATCTCGGATCTTTTGCGAGGCGCATTTTCAGGTCGCTCAAGGCGCGAACCGGCCAGATGGCGGCGAGGAGCGATCGTGCGACGAGGGCGACCACGCGCCAGATGGAGACGGCTCGGGGCGAGCCAGGCTCAGGGGGGAAAATCTCCCATTTCGACGGTGGTTGCGTCGATAAGGAGAGCAAAGAGCAGATGGGCGTGCAGCCAGGCCGAAGCGAGCGCGTCATCTTTGGCGGGCAGCCGGTCGATGCGCAGGAGCGATTTCATTCGCTTGATCGCCAGTTCGATCTGCCAGCGCAGACGATAGAGCGCGCCCAGGCGTTCGATGGAAAAGGCGTCGGCCGGTAAAGAGGTGAGAAGAATAACATGGTCGGCGGCTTCGAGGGTGAGGGGATTGGTTCGTTTTCTCTGGTCCTTGCGGCTGGCCCATTGCGCGCTTGCCCGGGCGCGGGCCGCAGCGTCCGGCGGCTTGGGGATCAACACCAGTCGCATCGGCAAAGGAGGGAACGCGCCGCGCGGCTTATGCACCGTAACCTTCATGTCGAGTTCGCCGTGAGCGTGAGCCTCGGCAAACACCCTATGCCAATCAAGCGGTCGCCCCTCGCTGTCGCGCAGACGAAGGCTGTTCCAGGTCAACCTGACCGGCACGTCGGCGCCCGCCTCGCGCAGACGGCTTAAGCCATCGGGCTGAGGATAGCCTCGATCGGCGAGATAGATGGCGCCGGCCTCGGGAGGCAGCCGATCCAGCCGCTCGCCCTGATCGAGCCGGGTGATGCTGGCGTCGGTGATGCGGCTCGTCCTCGGGTCGTAGGCCAGATGCAGACGCCATGCGCGCTCGCCCGGACCTTCGAGCCGGCTGCCGTCGACGATGCGGATCGGCCGCGTCGGAGCGGAAGGATCGGTAGGATGATCCCTGTCGGCGCCGCTCGCCAGAACGTGACGGCACAGAGCCGACAGCCAACAACCGGCTCCTCGCAACCGCTTGAGGAGGGCGACGTCGGAGAGCCGGCCGAGACCGTCAGCGTTCGCTGTCGCCGCCAAGCCGCGCAGGGAAAGACCGCCCGGCCCGTACATGAACGCCAGGCGCAGCAAGTCCGGTGCGCTCCGCACCGCCCGGACCCGAAGCAGCGCTCTGTGAGCGCGGGCCGACGACGCCAGCGCCTCCTCGCCGCCAAGACGCGAAACGATGTCCGCCCAGTCAACCGAATCTGGAGGGTTATGTGAGGTCGCCGACGCACGGGTTGGGCGTCACGGAGGGTGACCTCACATAAGCCGGATTGAACGAAGGCGCGGGCCGTTTAGCCGCTATGGCGAAAGCGCGCGAGGCGTCGGGGCGCAGGCGCCAACTGGCCGCTCCGGGAAGGCTGCGGCTGTCGATCATGGACCGGGTCAACGCCGTGCGTCGGTCGGCGGGACCGGTCGGACGACGACTGCGCGGAGGCTGAACGAGGCGGAGGGGGGCGCGGTGGCGCGGTGAAGCCGAGCGCCGGCTGGGCCATGGAGCGGCAGGTCGGAGTCACGGACAGGATCGGGATCGGGCGAGCGGTCGTCGTCATGACGTGTCGCATCGGAAGGGGCCGGTCGACTGTGGGACGATGCCGACGCGGCGCATGGGGCCGCCGCAGTCCGGGCACGGAGGGAGGGCGCCGTCGTCCGGCTGGGGTTGAGGTCGAGGGTCGGCGGCTCCCGCCGGGCCGTCGGCGGGCTCGGCGGCAACTCCGGCGCTTGCCAGGGCGCGCACGCGCGCGAGGGCCTCGCCCCGGTCGCCCTTGGCGAGGAAACCGTAGTGACGGATGCGGTGAAAGCCGTCGGGCAGGACGTGCAGCAGGAACCGTCGGATGAACTCGTGCGGGGCGAGCCGCATGACGCGGGGGCGGTCGCCGCGGCGATAGTCCTTGTAGGAGAACGCCACCTCGTCGTCGTCGACGGCGACGAGCCTCGAATTGGCGATGGCGGTGCGATGCGTGTAGCGGGCGAGATAGGCGAGCACGCGCTCGGGTCCGCCGAAAGGCGGCTTGGCGTAGACGACGAAGGGGCCGTCGCGGAGCGCGCGGACGCGCTCGGCGAAAGCGCCGGGGTCTGCGAGCGGCGCGAGTTCGCCGAAGAAGCCGAGTTCGCCGCGAGCGAAGGTCGCCGCGAGGCCGTCGAGGAAGAGCCGGCGGAAGGTCTTCGACAGGGCGCGGACGGAGAGCAGGAAGTTCGGCTTGCAGGCGACCCATCTCTCGCCGTCGAGGGCGACGCCGCCGCCGGGGACGAGACAGTGGACATGGGGGTGATGGGTGAGCGTCTGCCCCCAGGTGTGCAGGACGGCGATCAGGCCGAGTCTGGCGCCAAGGCGTTCTGCGGCGAGCGTCATGAGCGCCTCGGCGGCGGCGCGCATGAGCAGGCCATAGACGATCCGCTTGTTCTGGAAGGCGATCTCGGTGGCCGCCGGCGGTAGGGTGAAGACGACGTGGAAGTAGGGAACCGGCAGCAGTTCGGCCTGCCGCGCCGCGAGCCACTCCGCGCGCGCCGCTCCCTGACACTTCCCGCAGTGGCGGTTCCTGCAAGAGTTGTAGGCGATGCGGGTGAGCCCGCAGTCGTCGCAGCGATCGACGTGACCGCCGAGCGCCGCCGTGCGGCAGGCGGTGATCGCTCCGATCACGCGCCGTTCCACGCGCCCGAGATGTCCGGCGTTCGCCCGTTCGTAACCTTCGCCGTGGCGGTTGAAAACGTCGGCCAGTTCGAACGCCGGCCGAACCTTCACCGCCTATCCCGGCGGCGTCACGCTCAGGGAGAGTTTGTCGAGCGGACTGGCCGTGCCGGCGATCACCTCGGTCGAGACCCGCGTGTAGCGCGCCGTCGTCGACAGATTCTCGTGGCCGAGAAGCACCTGGATCACACGAATATCGGCGCCCTGCTCGAGCAGGTGGGTGGCGAAGCTGTGTCGCAGCACGTGGACGCTGACCCGCTTGTCGAGCCCGGCCGCAGCCGCTGCCGAACGGCAGGCTGCGTGCAGCACGGTGGCCTCAACCGCCTTGTCCGGGGTCCGGCCAGGAAACAGATACAGGGGCGGGCGGGCCAGCCGCCAATACACGCGCAGGATGCCGAGCAACGTCTGGGAGAGCATGGCGTAGCGCTCCTTGTCCCCCTTGCCATGCTCGATCCGCATCACCATGCGGCTGCTGTCGATGTCGCGGACCTTCAGCGCGGCGACTTCGGACACCCGCAGACCCGCGGCATAGGCCGTGGTCAGCGCCACGCGCGCCTTCAGGCTCGACACCAATTCCAGAAACCGCACGACCTCGTCGGCGCTCAGCACCGTCGGCAGCTTGCGTGGCTCGCGGGCGTAGGCGATCCGCTCGGGGATCGTCGCCTCGCCGAGCGTCACCCCGTAAAAGAAGCGCAGCGCGCACACGACAAGATTGAGCGATCCCCACGCAACCCCTTTCGACGCAAGGTGGACCTGATAGGCGCGCACGTCCTCCAGTCCGAGCCGATCGGGCGAGCGGCTGAAATACTGGCTGAACCGCGACACCGCATGGAGGTAGGATCGTTGCGTCGCCGGCGACAGATTGCGGATCGTCATGTCTTCCGTCATCCGCCGGCGCAGAGGGCTTATCTCGGCCATCTGAAATCTCCTGTCTGAGAGAGGGCTTCGAACACCCCATCCTCTCAGGCAGGAGAAAACTCACATCATCCCAGACCCCTCAGGCCTCCGCCCCGCCGCGGTAGCGGCTTCGTTCAATCAAAGCTCGCTGCTCGCATCGCAAGCTTGAATCACAATCGATTCGGCAAAGGAATCTGGAGGGTTATGTGAGGTCGCCGACGCACGGGTTGGGCGTCACGGAGGGTGACCTCACATAAGCCGGATTGAACGAAGGCGCGGGCCGTTTAGCCGCTATGGCGAAAGCGCGCGAGGCGTCGGGGCGCAGGCGCCAACTGGCCGCTCCGGGAAGGCTGCGGCTGTCGATCATGGACCGGGTCAACGCCGTGCGTCGGTCGGCGGGACCGGTCGGACGACGACTGCGCGGAGGCTGAACGAGGCGGAGGGGGGCGCGGTGGCGCGGTGAAGCCGAGCGCCGGCTGGGCCATGGAGCGGCAGGTCGAAGTCACGGACAGGATCGGGATCGGGCGAGCGGTCGTCGTCATGACGTGTCGCATCGGAAGGGGCCGGTCGACTGTGGGACGATGCCGACGCGGCGCATGGGGCCGCCGCAGTCCGGGCACGGAGGGAGGGCGCCGTCGTCCGGCTGGGGTTGAGGTCGAGGGTCGGCGGCTCCCGCCGGGCCGTCGGCGGGCTCGGCGGCAACTCCGGCGCTTGCCAGGGCGCGCACGCGCGCGAGGGCCTCGCCCCGGTCGCCCTTGGCGAGGAAACCGTAGTGACGGATGCGGTGAAAGCCGTCGGGCAGGACGTGCAGCAGGAACCGTCGGATGAACTCGTGCGGGGCGAGCCGCATGACGCGGGGGCGGTCGCCGCGGCGATAGTCCTTGTAGGAGAACGCCACCTCGTCGTCGTCGACGGCGACGAGCCTCGAATTGGCGATGGCGGTGCGATGCGTGTAGCGGGCGAGATAGGCGAGCACGCGCTCGGGTCCGCCGAAAGGCGGCTTGGCGTAGACGACGAAGGGGCCGTCGCGGAGCGCGCGGACGCGCTCGGCGAAAGCGCCGGGGTCTGCGAGCGGCGCGAGTTCGCCGAAGAAGCCGAGTTCGCCGCGAGCGAAGGTCGCCGCGAGGCCGTCGAGGAAGAGCCGGCGGAAGGTCTTCGACAGGGCGCGGACGGAGAGCAGGAAGTTCGGCTTGCAGGCGACCCATCTCTCGCCGTCGAGGGCGACGCCGCCGCCGGGGACGAGACAGTGGACATGGGGGTGATGGGTGAGCGTCTGCCCCCAGGTGTGCAGGACGGCGATCAGGCCGAGTTCTGGCGCCAAGGCGTTCTGCGGCGAGCGTCATGAGCGCCTCGGCGGCGGCGCGCATGAGCAGGCCATAGACGATCCGCTTGTTCTGGAAGGCGATCTCGGTGGCCGCCGGCGGTAGGGTGAAGACGACGTGGAAGTAGGGAACCGGCAGCAGTTCGGCCTGCCGCGCCGCGAGCCACTCCGCGCGCGCCGCTCCCTGACACTTCCCGCAGTGGCGGTTCCTGCAAGAGTTGTAGGCGATGCGGGTGAGCCCGCAGTCGTCGCAGCGATCGACGTGACCGCCGAGCGCCGCCGTGCGGCAGGCGGTGATCGCTCCGATCACGCGCCGTTCCACGCGCCCGAGATGTCCGGCGTTCGCCCGTTCGTAACCTTCGCCGTGGCGGTTGAAAACGTCGGCCAGTTCGAACGCCGGCCGAACCTTCACCGCCTATCCCGGCGGCGTCACGCTCAGGGAGAGTTTGTCGAGCGGACTGGCCGTGCCGGCGATCACCTCGGTCGAGACCCGCGTGTAGCGCGCCGTCGTCGACAAATTCTCGTGGCCGAGAAGCACCTGGATCACACGAATATCGGCGCCCTGCTCGAGCAGGTGGGTGGCGAAGCTGTGTCGCAGCACGTGGACGCTGACCCGCTTGTCGAGCCCGGCCGCAGCCGCTGCCGAACGGCAGGCTGCGTGCAGCACGGTGGCCTCAACCGCCTTGTCCGGGGTCCGGCCAGGAAACAGATACAGGGGCGGGCGGGCCAGCCGCCAATACACGCGCAGGATGCCGAGCAACGTCTGGGAGAGCATGGCGTAGCGCTCCTTGTCCCCCTTGCCATGCTCGATCCGCATCACCATGCGGCTGCTGTCGATGTCGCGGACCTTCAGCGCGGCGACTTCGGACACCCGCAGACCCGCGGCATAGGCCGTGGTCAGCGCCACGCGCGCCTTCAGGCTCGACACCGATTCCAGAAACCGCACGACCTCGTCGGCGCTCAGCACCGTCGGCAGCTTGCGTGGCTCGCGGGCGTAGGCGATCCGCTCGGGGATCGTCGCCTCGCCGAGCGTCACCCCGTAAAAGAAGCGCAGCGCGCACACGACAAGATTGAGCGATCCCCACGCAACCCCTTTCGACGCAAGGTGGACCTGATAGGCGCGCACGTCCTCCAGTCCGAGCCGATCGGGCGAGCGGCTGAAATACTGGCTGAACCGCGACACCGCATGGAGGTAGGATCGTTGCGTCGCCGGCGACAGATTGCGGATCGTCATGTCTTCCGTCATCCGCCGGCGCAGAGGGCTTATCTCGGCCATCTGAAATCTCCTGTCTGAGAGAGGGCTTCGAACACCCCATCCTCTCAGGCAGGAGAAAACTCACATCATCCCAGACCCCTCAGGCCTCCGCCCCGCCGCGGTAGCGGCTTCGTTCAATCCCCTAAGTTAGCGCCTATGGGACTTGATCCGGGGGACGGTGGTGGGGAAGAGCGGGCACGAAATGAGCGCGCCTCAGAAAACGATCGCCGCGGCGCGCAAGCTGAGGCGGACGCTTTCCGTTCCCGAAGCGCTTCGTCTGCGGGAGCGTGCGCCGGACAGGCCGGCTTCCGAGGTCAGCATAGCGAGGACGCACGTCCGCGATTTCTACTGTCTCGAAGTCCGCCTGGCGGTCGATATCGACGGTCGCGCGCACGGGACGGACAACCGACCCGAACGAGACGCGCGGCGAGACGCTTGGCGTGCGGCGCAGGGCGTCGAAGTTGTCCGCGTCGCGGTGCGCGACGTCTTCTGTCGCTGACGGAGTTATAAGGCTGGCCTCGATGGGATGGGGCGTCCCCCTCCACGGTCCTTCGGACGATCCCGTTGTCCGCCCTCGGAAGCGAGGCTCAGCGGTCTCTCGGCGCGGCGGCGCGGCGCAGGCGGTCGTTGATCGCGAGGCCGAGGCCGCCGTTCGGGATTGGGGCGACGGCGATGGCGGCGGCGCCCGTGCGATCCAGCGCGCGAAGGTGGGCGAAGAGGTTGGCCGCCGCCTTGACGAGGTCGCCGTGCGGCGAAAGATCGAGCCGCGCCCGGGCGGGAAAGCGCGCCAGCGACCCACCGAAATCGAGCGCCGCTTCGTCGGGCGCGACGGTCTTCGCGGCAAGACGCAGAGGCTTATGCGGCGCGTAGTGGGAGGCGAGGCGGCCGGGCGACGCGGGGGCGTCCGCGTCCATAACGGGCGACGCGAGCGGCCGGCCGAGCGCGGCCTCGATCGCCTCGCGCGGCAGGGCGCCGGGACGGAGCAGCGCGGGCGCGTCGCCGAGGCAGGCGACGATGGTCGATTCGAGTCCGTGGCGGCAGGGGCCGGCGTCGATCACGGCGTCGATCCGCCCGTCGAGGTCGGCGAGCACATGGGCCGCGGTCGTGGGGCTGACATGGCCGGAACGATTGGCCGACGGCGCGGCGAGCGGGCGGCCGGCCGCCTCGATCAGCGCCCGGGCGACCGGGTGGCTGGGAGCGCGCAGCGCGATCGTTTCGAGCCCGGCGCGGGCGAGGAGGCTCACCTCGCAGGACGGCGCGACGGGCAGAACGAGTGTCAGAGGACCCGGCCAGAAAGCGCCCGCGAGCCGCTCGGCGTCGGCGTCGAAGAGCGCCTGGGCGCGCGCCTGCGTCAGGCCGAGGACATGGGCGATCAGCGGGTTGAACGACGGGCGGCCCTTGGCGGCGTAGATGCTCGCGACCGCCGTCTCCGACGTCGCGTCCGCCGCGAGGCCGTAGACGGTCTCGGTCGGCATGGCGACGAGACCGCCCTCGCGGAGGCGCAGGGCGGCCTCGGCGATCCCCTCCGGGGTCGCCGCGAGGCGGCGCGTCGTGCGGCAGCCGGTCGCCGGGCTGCCGGTCGTCGGGTGGCTTACAGCCATTCTCTCGTCTCAAAGCCTGCGAAGATGGTCTATCTTCAGCCAACGTCCCTTTAGCCCTATCAAGCGGCGCGCGCGATAACGCCAAAAGAGGAGAAGCGCCTTGACCTATCGATCTCCCGTCGCGGACATCCTGTTCTCGCTGAAATCGGTCGCCGGGCTGCCCGAGCTGATCGCCTCGAAGCTCGAGGGCGCGTTCGACTGGGAGACGATCGCCGCCGCGATCGGCGAGGCGGGACGGTTCGCGACCGAGGAGATCGCGCCGCTCAACCGCACCGGCGACACGATCGGCGCCCGATACGAGAACGGCGCGGTCACGACCGCCCCCGGCTTCGCCGACGCCTATCGGCGCTGGGCGGAAGCGGGCTGGGGCGGCGTCTCCGCGCCCGCCGAATATGGCGGCATGGGGCTCCCGCATCTGGTCAACGTCGCCTGCACCGAGATCTGGAACGGCGCGTCGCTCTCCTTCGCGCTCTGCCCGCTGCTGACCGAAAGCGCTGTCGGGGCGCTGAAAGCGCATGGCTCGAAGGCGCTGCGCGACGTCTATCTCGAGCCGATGATCGCCGGGCGCTGGACGGGCACGATGAACCTCACCGAGCCGCAGGCGGGCTCCGACCTCAATGCGGTGAGAACCCGCGCCGAGCGCGCCGACGACGGGACCTATCGCCTGTTCGGCGAAAAAATCTTCATCACCTATGGCGAGCACGACATGGCCGACAACATCGTCCATCTCGTCCTCGCCCGGCTGCCCGGCGCGCCGGAGGGCACGCGCGGCCTGACGCTCTTCCTCGCGCCAAAATTTGTGGCCGGCGCCGACGGCAAGCTCAAGGACCGCAACGACGTGCGCTGCGTCTCGATCGAGCACAAGCTCGGCATCCACGGCTCGCCGACCTGCGTCATGGTCTATGGCGAGAAGGAAGGCGCGAAAGCGTGGCTGGTTGGCGAGGAGAATCGCGGCCTCGCGGCCATGTTCGTGATGATGAACGCGGCGCGGCTCGCGGTCGGAACGCAAGGCGTCGCGATCGCCGAGCGCGCCTATCAGCAGGCGCTGAGCTTCGCCCGCGAGCGGCGGCAAGGGCGGGGCGCCGTCGGCGGCGCGCAGATGGCGCCGATCATCGAGCATCCCGACGTCCAGCGGATGCTGATGACCATGAAGGCCTATGCGCACGCGGCGCGCGGCGTCTGTCATCTGACGGCGGCGGCGCTCGACCTGTCACATCACGGCAAGAGCGAACAGGAGCGGGCGGCGGGCGCCAACCGCGCGGCGCTGCTCACTCCGATCGCCAAGGCCTTTTCCACCGACATCGGCGACGAGGCGGCCTCGCTCGGGGTGCAGGTGCATGGCGGCATGGGCTTCATCGAGGAGACGGGGGCCGCGCAGCACATGCGCGATTCGCGCATCGCCGCCATCTACGAGGGAACGAACGGCATCCACGCCATCGATCTTGTCCTGCGCAAGCTGCCGCTCGCTGCGGGAGCGGTCGTGCGCGGCGAGATCAACGGCATGCGCGACGTGGCGAGGGCCGTGTCGGAGCGCGGCGACGCAGGCTTTGGCGCGACGAGCGCCAGGCTCTCCGAGGCGATCGACGCGCTCGATCAGGCGACGCGCGCCATGCAGGGCTTCCTCACGAGCGACAGCCAGGCGGCGCTTGCCGGCGCCTCCGCCTATCTCCGCCTCTTCGGCCTGACGCTCGGGGGCGCATGTCTCGCCAAGGCCGGCCTCGCGGCGGCCGACCTGGCGGCCAAGGGCGACGGCAGCGAGATCGGGCGCATTGCGCTGGCGCGGTTCTACGCCGAGAAGCTATTGCCGGTCGCGCCCGGCTTCAACCGCATCGTCGCCTCCGGCGCGGCCGCGCACGCGGCCTATGAGTCGGTGCTGGCGGACGCGGTGTAGTCGCGGACCGGGCGGCAGCGCCCCCTTCCCCGGCTTGCTGGGGAAGGTATCGGCCAAAGGCCGACGGATGGGGTGTGGGCCGTTACGCCGAAGGAAGATTGCTTGCCCGAACGGTCGCGCAACCGCGGCGCCGTAGGCCCCTGCTTTCCATACCCTCATCCGTCGCCTTCGGCGTCCCTTCCCCCGGAGGGCTAGCGTGCGCACACATTCGATTCGTGCGTCTGTCAAAGGCTTTCTTCTTGGGTTGAAGCTGCGAGATAGAAGCCTTCTGCGATGGCGTGGAAGCGGCGCAGGCCGCGGACGAAGGGGATCGGACCCGGCGGGCGCTCCTTGGCGTAGCCGGTCCAGCCGCCGAGGCGGGCTACGCACCAGGAGGCCCATGCGAGGCTTTGCCTGGGGTGCGGGTTCCTCTGTTTGGCGGTCTTGCCTTCGAGCTTGCCGACCAGCGTCTCGATGACGGCGGTCTCGGCCTGGGTGAAGAGGCGGGCGGCGGGGAGCGCGTCGCCGGCCTCGCCCCGCCCCTGAACGAGTTGCATGACGCTCGCGGCGGCGACGAGCGTGGTCGCGGCCAGGCATTCGAGCGCGTCGCCATCGCTCAAGAAACTGTCCTCGAGGTCGAAGCCCTGCGATTTGACGATGCGGAACAGCTGCTCCACGATCCAGCGACGGCGATAGAGGCCGACGATCCAGGCCGCCTCGGCGAGCGTCGTGACCGAATGGGTCGTCAACAGGCGCCAGACGATCGGCTCTTCCGACGGCGGCGGGTCGACCTCGCGCACCTCGACGAGATTGACCGCGAGTGTCGGTGAATCGCGCTCATCGGCCCCTCGCCGCGGCTGGCGCAGGACGACCGGGCAAAACCGCGCCGCCAGCGTGACCTGCCGCGCCGCCCGCCCCGGCCGGCCGGGGAGTTCGAAGGTCAGCCGGCCCGCTTCCGGTTCGGCGGCGATCTTGCCGAGCATCCGGTCGCCCGCCTCCGCCAGCGCCCGGTCGCGCACGGCGCGGATCAGGACGTGCGTCCGCGCGTCGGGCAGGCGAGCGAACACCTCGTAAATGTCGGCCTCCCTGTCCCCGATCACCGTCACGAGCGCGGCCGGCTTAAGGAACGGCCTCGCCGCCAACGGCGCGGCAAGCCATTTCCAGCTTTCCTTCTCCTCGATCGGCAGGCTCTGGTAATCGTCGTGCTTGACCCGCGTTCGCCGCCAGATCGCGGCCCCCGCGAGCCCGATGACGACGCCGTCGGCGGCGTCGACCGCCAGCGCCGGATGGATGAATAGGCCGACGTCCGAACCGTTGCCGACGCGCCCGAGGCCACGCTTGCGCCCGGCCTTGGCCGCGTAATTGATCTCGCTCGTGTCCTCGATCAAGAGCACGTGCCGCCCGGCCGCCGCGGAGCCCGTCCGCTCCGCCGCGCCGCGCACGATCTCGTCCGCCGTCACGCGCGGATTGCGGAAGAACCGCGTGAGCCCGACCTTCTCGGCCCGATTGTCGGCAAGCTCGCGCAGGCCCGCGCTGATGCGCACGCGCATGCGCTCCAGCGCCTGCCGCCCCTTTTTTGGAGCCGCACGTCGCCAAAGCACCCGATGCTCTCGTCCGCCATCGCAGATCCTTTCCGATCAAGGGCGGTCGAGATAGAATCACACGCTGGCCCCCGGCTTCAACGAGTTCAAAATGCCTCAGCAAAAAACGCTTGACGCCGCATCGAAGCAAATGTGTGCGCACGCTAGCCCGGAGGGGGAAGGGACTTACCCCCCGTAGCGGCTCGCGACGTCGGCGGCGAGGCGGGAGACCTCGACGAGCGAGCGCTTGATGATTGCGTCGGCGACCGGCCCGCAGGCGCGGTAGCTGCGCGCATAATCGGCGAAGCCCTTGTTGTAGGCGCCCGCGAGCAGGTCGCGGCGCTCCGGGTCGACCGCGTCGGTCGCGAGCAGCGCCGTCATCTTGACGCGGAATTCGGCGCCGTCGCCGTGGCCGCAGAGGTCGCGCAGATAGGCGAGCGCGCCCATGAGCTCGGCGAGCCGCAGAAGCTGCGGCTCGTAGGGCGGCGGCGGCGCGGCGGGAGCGACGGGCGCGGGCGGCGCCGGGCTTGCAGGCGCGGCGGCGGCGGGCTTCTTTTCGCCCGGCTGGGTCTCGGCGGCCGAGGCCGCGAGCGGCGCCGAGGCGAGGGCCGCCGCGAGGACGCAGGCCGCGACCCGCCTCATGCGGAATGCCCCGCGATGCGCGCGGCGCTTGCGAGAACGTCGGCGAGTTCGGGCGTCGTCAGGAGCGCGCCGCATTCCTGCGGCTCGATCCAGGCGACCGCGTCCATCTCGCGGCTGACGCGCGCTTCGCCGCGTCGCCAGCGGCCGACGAACGAGGCGATGACAAAGTGGGCCCGCACCCGGCCGGCTTCGCGCACGATCGGTTCGACATGCCGGTTGAAGCCGATGATCTCGGCTTCGACCCCGACCTCTTCGGAAAGCTCGCGCGCCGCCGCCTCGACCAGCGTCTCGCCGGTCTCGACCACGCCCCCCGGCAGCGAGAAGCGCCCGGCCATCGGCGGCCGCGCCCGCCGCCCGACGAGCACGCGTCCCTGGCGGAAAACGGCGATCGACACCGCCAGATAGGGCCGCGACGGAAAAAGCCGGTCGTTCGGCGCGTCGTCAGGCATCGCGGCCGCGGCTCCCGATTGCGCGCGGCGGGGCGGCGGAACGAAGGGCGGCGATTGGCCGGGCTGGCGACGACGAGCGCGTGAAGGCTTCTGAACGCATGGATGGTTCGCTTGAGAGGACGCTTGCAGCCGTCTTATCACAGGCGCGGGGCGCGACGAAAAACGCAAGGCCTCTTGTCAGCGCCCGGGCCGGGCGCCGACCCTCGGATTCGTGCCGGCGTCCCGGCGAGGTTTTTTTTCATGACGCTTCTCCTCTTCGGCCTCGTGATCTTTCTCGGCCTGCACTCGACCCGCATCTTCGCCGAGCGCGGGCGGAGCCGCGCGATCGCCAGACTCGGCGAAGGCCCGTGGAAGGGCGTCTATGCGCTGCTCTCGCTCGCCGGCTTCGTGATGATCGTCTGGGGCTTCGGGCAGGCGCGCTGGGCCGCGCCGCTCATCTGGACGCCCCCGGTATGGACCCGCCACATCGCGCTCCTCATCATGCTCGTGAGCCTGATCCTGCTCGCGGCCTACGGCTTCAAGAAAAGCCATATCGCCGTCGCCGTGCATCATCCGATGCTCTGGGCGGTGGTGCTGTGGGGCGCAGCCCACCTTCTCGCCAACGGCTCGGCGGCGGACGTCGTCCTGTTCGGCGCCTTCCTCGCCTGGGCGCTGCTCGATCTTTCCAGCAACTACGGCCGCGACCGGGAGAAGGGGGTCGTCTATCCTTCGCCCGAGTGGGGCGCGACGGCCGGCGCGATCATCGTCGGCGTGGTCCTGTGGGGGGCGCTGCTCATGGGCCTGCATCTCTGGCTCTTCGGCGTTTCGCCTCTGGCGGTGTGAGGGCGAGCCGGGCGATACTGGCGAAGAGGACGACGGTCGAAGCCCAAGGACGACCGGGTTCAAGGAGAGGCTCGAACCATGACAGACGCTCGCAAGGCCGCCGGCGAGACCAAAGGGAAACGCCCGCTCCGCTCGCGGCTCTGGTTCGACAATCCTGACAATCCGGGGATGACCGCGCTCTACATCGAACGCTATCTCAATTTCGGCCTGACCCCCGCCGAGCTCAGATCCGGCAAGCCGATCATCGGCATCGCGCAAACGGGCTCCGACCTTTCTCCCTGCAATCGCCACCATCTTGACCTCGCCCGGCGCGTGCGCGACGGGATCATCGCTTCCGGCGGAATCCCGTTCGAGTTTCCGGTCCATCCGATTCAGGAGACGGGAAAACGGCCGACGGCGGCGCTCGACCGCAATCTCGCCTATCTCGGCCTCGTCGAGATCCTGATGGGCTATTTCATCGACGGCGTCGTCCTGACGACCGGCTGCGACAAGACGACGCCGGCGTGCATCATGGCGGCGGCGACGGTCAACATTCCCGCGATCGTGCTGTCGGGAGGGCCGATGCTGAACGGCTGGCGCCACGGCGAACGCACAGGATCCGGCACCATCGTGTGGCAGGCGCGCTCCGACCTTGCCGAGGGCAAGATCGACTTCGAGGAGTTCATGGCGCTGGTCACCTCATCGGCGCCGTCGATCGGCCATTGCAACACCATGGGCACGGCCTCGACCATGAACGCGCTCGCCGAGGCGCTCGGCATGAGCCTGCCGGGCTGCGCGGCGATTCCCGCGCCCTATCGCGAACGCGGCCAGATCGCCTACGACACGGGGGCGCGCATCGTCGCGATGGTGTGGGAGGACTTGAAACCCTCCGACATCCTGACGCGCGAAGCGTTCGAGAACGCCATCGTCGTCAACAGCGCCATCGGCGGCTCGACCAACGCGCCGATCCACATCAACGCGATCGCCCGCCACATCGGCGTGGATGTGACCATCGACGATTGGGAGGCGGTCGGCGCCCATGTGCCGCTGCTCGTCAACATGCAGCCGGCCGGCAAATACCTCGGCGAGGAGTTCCATCGCGCCGGCGGCGTGCCGGCGGTGGTCAACGAACTGATGAAGCGCAAGCTGATCCGCGAAGGCGCGCTGACGGTCAACGGCCGCACGATGGGCGAGAACTGCGCGTCTCTGGCGTCGATCGATCCCGACGTGATCACGCCGATCGAGAAGCCGCTCAAGGAGGACGCCGGCTTTCTCGTGCTGCGAGGCAATCTCTTCGACGACGCGATCATGAAGACGAGCGTGATCGACGAGGCGTTCCGGCGGCGCTTCCTGTCGAACCCGAGCGACCCGGACGCCTTCGAAGGCCGCGCCATCGTGTTCGACGGGCCCGAGGACTATCACGCCCGCATCGACGATCCCGCGCTCGCCATCGACGAGCGCTCGATCCTCTTCATTCGCGGGACCGGCCCGATCGGCTATCCCGGCGGAGCGGAAGTGGTCAACATGCAGCCGCCGGCGGCGCTCATTCGCAAGGGCGTGCTCGCGCTGCCCTGCGTCGGCGACGGGCGCCAGTCGGGGACGTCCGGCTCGCCCTCTATCCTCAACGCCTCGCCGGAGGCTGCGGCCGGCGGCGGGCTCGCGCTCGTGAAGACCGGCGACCGGGTGCGGATCGACCTCGGCAAGCGCGAGGCCAACATCCTGATTTCGGACGACGAGCTCAATCTGCGGCGCGCCGAACTGCAAAAGCGCGGCGGCTTCCCCTATCCGAGGAGCCAGACGCCGTGGCAGCAGATCCAGCGCGAAATGGTGGCCCAGTTCGACGAGGGCATGGTGCTGAAGCCGGCGGTCGCCTACCAGCGCCTCGCCCAGACGATGGGCGTCCCGCGGGACAATCATTGACGGATAAAGCCCAGTCTGTATATACGTTATAGGAGAATACGTATATACGAGTCCCCATCATGGGCATCAGCATTCGCGATCCCGAGGTCGGCGAGCTTGCGAGAACGCTAGCCCGACTCCGCGGGACCAATATGACCGAAGCGATCTCCCACGCCTTGCGTGAGGAAGTAAAACGCGAGCGCCAGAAGCGGCCGCTCGTTGAGCGGCTACGAAAGCTCGCGGAGGAAACGGCTGCGATGGCGGGGCCCAATCCACGCGAGGTTACCAAGGAAGAGATCGACGATCTTTGGGGCCAGTGACTTTCGTTGACACATCAGCATTCGTCGCCGTTCTCGCTAACGAGCCGGACCGGGACAGGTTCATTGATGCGATCAACGCGGCCGACAGGCGCATCACGTCTCCGGTCGTCCGCCTCGAGACGTGCATCGTTCTGAGCAGCCGCCTCGATTTTTCGCCGCGGGAGGCTGAGGCACAGTTCAATCGGATGCTCTACGACGCGGGGATCGCCGAAATCGAGGTGACCGATGCGATCGGCGTCGCCGCTGTCGCTTGCTTCGAAAGATTCGGCAAAGGCCGGCACTCCGCACGGCTGAACTTCGCCGACTGTCTTTCCTACGCCTGCGCGAAATTCCACGGCGCGAGGCTCCTGTTCAAGGGCGACGATTTTTCGAAGACCGACATCAATGAGCGGGAGGCATAATTTGGGTTCGCAAGACAATTCGCTGCCTCAACCCATCGGCGCTCCCGTCGACGTCCATGCCGCGAAACGCCCGGAGCGGGTGACGCTGAAAGGGCGGTTCATCACGCTCGCGCCGCTCGACCCGGTCAAGCACGCGGTCGCGCTTTACGACGGCTCGAACGGCGAACCGGAGCGCGAGCGGGTCTGGACCTATCTGTTCGACGGCCCTTACGCCAATCTGCACGATTTCCGCGCCGGTCTGGCGTCGAAGGCGGCGTCCGAGGACCCGCTCTTCTTCGCCGTGATCGACAATGCCTCGGGCCGCGCGCTCGGCTACCAGACGCTGATGCGGGTCGACGCGGCGAACCGGGTGATCGAGGTCGGCAACATCATGTACACGCCGGCGATGCAGCGGACGCCGGGCGCGACGGAGGCGCAATATCTCTTCGCATCCTACGTCTTCGACGCGCTCGGCTACCGGCGCTACGAGTGGAAGTGCAACGCCCTCAACGCGCCCTCGCGAAGCGCCGCCGAACGCCTCGGCTTCTCGTTCGAGGGAATTTTCCGGCAAGCCGTGATCGTCAAGGGCCGCAACCGCGACACCGCCTGGTATTCCATGCTCGACAGCGAATGGCCGGCGGCCAAGGCCGCCTTCGAGCGCTGGCTGGCGCCCGGGAATTTCGATGCGGCGGGGCGGCAGAGACAGAGCCTCGCGAGCCTTCGCCAGGCGGCCGAGGGACGCTGAATCAGACCCCCGCCGGCCTGCGCAAATCGAGCGTCAGCGGGAACTCGGGATGGGTCGCCTCGGGGGGCGGCTCGTAGAGGCCCGGCGTATGGCCGCGCGGCTCGAAGCGGGCGAGGCGGCGCGCCTCGGCCTCGTTGCTGTTGACGGGGAAGGTGTCGTAGCTGCGCCCGCCGGGGTGGGCGACATGATAGACGCAGCCGCCGAGCGCCCGTCCGCTCCAGCTGTCGAAGACGTCGAAGACGAGCGGCGCGTGGACCGGGATTCTCGGGTGCATGGCGATGGCCGGCTCCCACGCCTTGAAGCGGACGGCGCCGACCGCCACGCCCTCGGTCGCCGTCGCGCGCAACGGCACCCGGCGCCTGTTGCAGGCGACGACATAACGCTCGGGATCGGCGGTCGTGAGCTTCACCTGCACCCGCTCGGTCGAAGAATCGGTGTAGCGGGCGGTGCCGCCGATCGCGCCGGTCTCGCCGAGCACATGCCAGGGCTCGAGCGCCTGCCGGATCTCGAGCTGGACGCCTTCGTATTCGACCTCGCCGCAGAACGGGAAGCGGAATTCGGCCTGGGCCACGTACCAGTCGGCGCGGAGGTCGAAGCCCATCAGCTTGAGATCGTTCAGAACGTCGAGGAAGTCCTGCCACACGTAATGGCCGAGCATGAAGCGGTCGTGCAGCGATGAGCCCCAGCGCGGCAGCGGCCCATCGATCGGCGAGCGCCAGAGCCTCGCGATGATCGCTCTGACGAGAAGCTGCTGGGCGAGCGACATGCGCGGGTCTGGCGGCATCTCGAAGCCGCGGAACTCGACAAGCCCGAGGCGGCCGGTCGGCCCGTCGGGCGAATAGAGCTTGTCGATGCAGAGCTCGGCGCGATGGGTGTTGCCGGTGACGTCGGTCAGGAGGTTGCGCAGGAGCCGGTCGAGGAGCCACGGACGGGGAGCGGGCCCCGCGCCGGGTTTTGGGACCTGCGCCAGCGCGATCTCGAGCTCGTAGAGGCTGTCGTGGCGCGCCTCGTCGATGCGCGGCGCCTGGCTGGTCGGGCCGATGAAGAGACCCGAGAAGAGGTAGCTGAGGCTCGGGCGTCTGAGCCAGTAGATGATGAGGCTCTTGAGCAGGTCCGGACGGCGCAGGAACGGGCTGTCGAGCGGCGTCGCTCCGCCGACGACGACATGGTTGCCCCCGCCGGTGCCGGCATGCTTGCCGTCGATCATGAACTTGTCCGCGCCGAGGCGCGCCTGCCGCGCTTCCTCGTAGAGGCTCTGGGTGTTGACGACGCATTCGCGCCAGCTCGCCGCGGGGTGGATGTTGACCTCGATGACGCCGGGATCGGGCGCGACCCGGATGACGTTGAGGCGCGGGTCGGTCGGCGGCGGATAGCCTTCGATGTGCAGCGGCAGGCCGACGCCTTCGGCGGCCGTCTCCACCGCCGCGATCAGTTCGAGATAGTCCTCGAGCCGTTCGACGGGGGGCATGAAGACGCACAGGCGCCCGTCGCGCGCCTCGACCGTGATCGCGGTTCTCACCGCGCCGCCGATGTCGTCGAGCCGCTGCTCGATCCGCTCCTGCGCCTCCCGCCCGCCTTCGGCCGCGGCGCGCGAGGCGACGCGCTGGGCGCGCGGACGCGGGGCGACAGGGGCGGCGACGTCGGCCAGCGGCTCGCGCGGCTCCGTCGGGTCGGCCTCCATCACGAAGGGAAAGGCGGACGGCGGCACATAGGGCAGGGCGCCGAGCGGCAGGCGATAGCCGACCGGGCTGTCGCCCGGCGCCAGAAAGAGCGCGCCGCGCCGCGTCTCCCATCTCTCGCTGCGCCAGCGCGGTTCGCCCGACGCCTTCGCCTGCCAGCGCTGGATCGGCAGCACGAAGCCCGAGGGCTCGTTGAGGCCGCGGGCGAAAACCCGCGCCAGCCGCTGGCGCTCTTCCGGATCCTTCAGTTTCGAATTGTCCGGCGATACGTTGTCGGGGAGGTTTCCCTCCTTGAGAATCCAGACCGCCGGATCTTCGTAGGCCGGCGCCACGTTCTGTTCGTCGACCCCGAGTTCCGCCGCGATCGCGGTGAGCAACGCGCGCGCCTGAGGCGCGCCGGCGCCCGCGTCGTGACGTTCGGGCGCGATCAGGCCGGCGTCCTTCCAGACGGGCTTGCCGTCGCGCCGCCAATAGAGGGCGAAGGTCCAGCGCGGTAGGCTCTCGCCGGGGTACCACTTGCCCTGGCCGTAGTGGAGGAAGCCGCCAGGCGCGAAGCGGTCGCGGAGACGCCGCGCCAGCACGTCCGCAAGGGCGCGCTTGTCGGGGCCGACGGCGTCGGTGTTCCATTCCGCCGATTCGTAATCGTCGATCGAGACGAACGTCGGCTCGCCGCCCATGGTGAGGCGCACGTCCTCGGTCTTGAGGATGCGGTCGACCTCCTCGCCGAGCCGGTCGAGCGCATTCCACGCCTCTTCGGAGAAGGGCTTGGTGATGCGCGGGTGCTCGGAAACGCGCTCCACCCGCATGTCGAAGGCGAAATCGACGATGGCGAAGCTGGCAAGGCCGCTGATCGGCGCCGCGTTGCGGTAGTGCGGGGTCGCGGCCAGCGGAATGTGGCTCTCGCCGGCAAGGAGGCCCGAGGTCGGATCGAGGCCGATCCAGCCGGCCCCCGGGAGGTAAACCTCGGCCCACGCGTGCAGGTCGGTGAAGTCGTGGTCGGTGCCCGGCGGCCCGTCGAGCGAAACGAGGTCGGGCTTGAGCTGGACGAGATAGCCGGACACGAAGCGCGCGGCGAAGCCCAGGTTGCGCAGGATCTGCACGAGAAGCCAGCTCGAATCGCGGCACGAGCCTGAGCCGATGGCGAAGGTCTCCTCCGGCGACTGGACGCCGGGCTCCATGCGGATCACGTATTTGATCGTGTGCGACAGGAGCCGGTTGAGATTGACGATGAAGTCGACGGTCCTGGGCTCGGACCGGTCGAGGTTTTCGAGGAAGGCCTTCAGGCGGGGCCCGGCTGGCTCGGGCGTGCGGTAGATGACCAGATCGGGCCTGAGGTCCTCGCCGTATTCGAACGGCCAATGCTCGGCGCTCTCCTCGACGAAGAAGTCGAACGGATTGTAGACCGTCATGTCGGCGACGACGTCGACCTCGATCCTGAACTCGCTGACAAGGTCGGGAAAGACGTAGCGCGCCAGCCAGTTGCCATACGGATCCTGCTGGTGGTTGACGAAATGGTTGGCGGGCGAAACCTTCAGCGAATGCGAGATGACGCGCGTGCGGCTGTGGGGCGCGGGCCTCAGCCGGATGATCTGCGGTCCGAGCGACACCGGCCGGTCGTATTTGTAATGCGTCAGATGATGGATGGCGGCGCGGATCGACATGGCTCGGTTGGGCTCCTCGCAACAGCCTGTTCCTTTTCACATCCCGCTGCGCTGCACAAATCGTGCCGCCGACGCGCCGAGCAATTGGAGCAGACTTCTGGGCGGCGGGGCAGGGCGGGATCGCTGACCCCGCGGCGCGCTCACCGAGCGCGCCTACAAGCGGGCCGCGCCCGCCAATTTGCCCCGGTTCGTAACTCCCAAGGAGGGCGACTTCATCGACCTCGTCCTGAGGAGCGTCGCCTTGAGCGACCCGTCTCGAAGGACGATTCCAGGGCCCGGCGAACGTCCTTCGAGACGCCCGCTTCGCAGGCTCCTCAGGACGAGGTCGGTGTCCGGATCCACCCCTCCTTGGGAGTTGCCCCGATGGCCGCGCCGAAGGCCAAGTCGTTGAACGCGTGAAGGGGCGCGTGTAAGGCGTCGGGTCGAATGTATCTCCTGCCCGTCGCCCTGCTGACGTTCGTTCTGCCCGTCGGCTCCATCCTTCTCGAGCATGTCCTGTCGCCGGCGCCGCCGCCGTGGTTCGCCATGATCGGGACATGGTTCGTCTTCTGGAGCGCCGGGATTCGACTGCTTCTCGCGGGTCTGAGGCAATTCTTCCAGCCGGAATTCACGGCAAGGCGCATCTTCGAGCTCGAAAGCACGGATTCGCTTCCCATCGTTCGCGAACTGGGGATCGCCAATTTCGCTGTCGGCGTCGTTGGCGCGCTTTCGCTGGCTGCGCCGAGCTTCGTCCTGCCCATCGCGATCTCCGGCGCCATCTTCTATGGGATGGCCGGCCTGCGTCATGCGTTCGACGCGGACCGATCGCTCAATCGGACCGTCGCGATGGCGAGCGATATTTTCGTCGGCCTGGCGCTCATCGTCTATCTCGGGTCCCGCCTGCTCGCTTAGAGAGCGTTTCCGCGCGCTCTTCGCGAAAAGCCGGCGCCCACTTTTTCGCCGCGCCCTCAGGGCGTTTCCCCGACAAGCCCGCAGGCCGCGAGCGCCTCCCGCATGTGCTCGGGCACGGGCGCCTCGACCGCGACCGGCGGCCCGCTCTTCGACAGCGGCACGACCACCTTGCGGGCGAGAAGCTGCAAGGGGAGGTCGGCGCGGCGACCGTAGACCGGGTCGCCGAAGATCGGCCAGCCCTGGGAGGCGCAATGGACCCGCAACTGATGCGTCCGCCCGGTCTTCGGCTCGAGTTCGAGCCAGGCGACCGGCGCTCCCCTCCAGACGCCGCGCCCGCGGACCTTCCACAGCGTCAGCGAAGGCTGGCCGTTCGGATCGACCTTCATCCACCAGCCGCGCGTCTCGTCCAGCCGGCCGAGCGCCAGGTCGATCACGCCCTCGTCGGCGTCGGGCGCCCCGTCCACGACCGCCCAATAACTCTTCTGAATCTTGCCCTGCTTGAAGAGCAGCCCCAATTTCTCCAGAGCCTTGTGATGTCGTCCGAGCACGAGGCAGCCGGCGGTCTCCCGGTCGAGCCGGTGCGCCAGCGCCGGATTGCGCGGCAGGCCGTAACGCAAGGCCGCGAAATCGTCTTCGAGGCTCGCGCCGCCTTTGGGGCCGCGATGGACGGGCAGGCCCGCGGGCTTGTCGAGGACGAGCATCAGGCCGTCGCGGTGCAGCACCCGCGCTCTTGTTTCTTCGGGCGTCATGGGGACATAGGTAGCCTAAGGACGGCGCGGGGGCCTAGCTGTGTTCCTTCTCCCCGCGAGCCGGGAGAAGGCCAGCTCACCCTGACCCTCTCCCCGCAAGCAGGGAGAGGGGACGAGGCGACTGAAGGAGTTGTGTTGAGCGACGAAGAGGGAAAGGCGAAACCGGAACTCGTGCGCCGCTGGTTCGGCGGCGGCGCCGCGCCCGCGCCCGCGCCGGCTGAAGCCGCGCCGGAAGCGCCGGCTCTCGCGGATGCGGCCGGGCCCGTCGAGCCCGAGGCAAAGCGGACCTGGATCCAGCGCCTGAGGTCGGGCCTCAGGCTGTCGTCGGGCAGCATCGGACGCGGCATCGGCGACATCTTTACGAAGCGCAAGCTCGACGCCGATTTGCTCGACGACCTCGAGGACGTTCTGATCCAGGCCGACCTCGGCGTCGCCGCCGCCTCGCGCATTCGCAACGCGATCGGACGCGGGCGCTACGAGAGGGGGATCGACCCGGAGGCGGTCAAGGCGGTGCTGGCCGACGAGGTCGAGCGGGCGCTTCAGCCGGTCGCCCGCCCGCTCGTCGTCGATTCCGCGAAGCGGCCATTCGTGATCCTCGTTGTCGGCGTCAACGGATCGGGCAAGACGACGACCATCGGCAAACTCGCGGCCCAGTTGCGCGCCGAAGGCAAGACGATCGTGCTCGCGGCGGGCGACACCTTTCGCGCCGCGGCGATCGAACAGGCGCGGGTCTGGGCGCGGCGCACCGGCGCCGACCTCGTCGAGCGCGAGCAGGGCGCGGATGCGGCGGGCCTGGCTTACGACGCGCTTCTGCGCGCCCGCGAGCTCGATGCCGACGTCGTGCTCATGGACACCGCCGGGCGCTTGCAGAACCGCGCCGAACTCATGGGCGAACTGACGAAGATCGTCAGGGTGATGAAGAAGGTCGATCCTGAGGCGCCGCACGCGGTGCTGCTGGTGCTCGACGCCACCGTCGGACAGAACGCCCTCAACCAGGTCGAGATCTTCGGCCGCACCGTCGGCGTGACCGGGCTCGTGATGACCAAGCTCGACGGCACGGCGCGCGGCGGCATTCTGGTGGCGATCGCCGACAAATTCGGCCTGCCGGTGCATTACATCGGCGTCGGCGAAGGGGTCGCCGACCTCGAACCGTTCGCCGCGCGCGACTTCGCCGAGGCGATCGCCGGCCTCGACGAGGCCGAGGCCAGCGCATGACCGGGACCGACATGAACGAGACGAGCGCGCCGGCCAAGCCCAGGGCCTTGAACCCGATGGTCAAGCTTGTGCTCGAGCTCGGGCCGCTGGCGCTGTTCTTCGCGGCCTTCTCCCGGTTCGACATATTTGTCGCGACCGGCGTCCTCATGGCGAGCGTTCTGGTCACGCTCGCCGTCTCTTACGCGATGCTGCGGCGCATTCCGATCATGCCCCTCGTCACCGCCGTGATCGTCGTCATCTTCGGCTCGCTGACCCTTGTCTTCCACGACGAGACGCTGATCAAGATCAAGCCGACGGCGCTCTACCTTCTGTTCGCGGGCGCGCTTTTCGCCGGGCTCGCGCTGAAGAAGACGTTCCTCAAGATCCTGTTCGACGGCGCGTTGCATGTGACCGAGGAGGGATGGCGGCGCCTCACCTGGCGCTGGGCGTTCTTCTTCGTCGCGCTCGCGGTCCTGAACGAGATCGTCTGGCGTGGGGCCGGGAGATTTTACGCCGACCCGCATCAGGCGACCGCGCTCTGGGTGAAGTTCAAGACCTTCGGCTTCATGCCGCTGACCGTCCTCTTCGCCCTCGCCCAGGCGCCGCTGATCATGAAATACGAGACGAAGGACGAAGACGCGGCGAACGACGACTTCTGATGGACAGCGAGATGAGCGCGACGGGCGACGCCGAGACGAGGGACGTGAGTGGCAAGGCGCAGGCGGCCGAGGACGCGGCTTCGGAGGCGCCGCCCCCGCGCGAACTCCCCGACGCCGCGCGCCGAGCGCTGGCGGAAGCCGCCGAGAGGCGGGCGAAGGCCGAAAAGGAACGCCCGCGCGAGATCGGCGGCCGCGGCGGCGAGGACCCGGTCCGCTACGGCGACTGGGAGGTCAAGGGCCTCGCGGTCGACTTCTAGAACATGATTGTCCCAGGTTCGTGCGGTCCGCGCCGCGGCGCCTCCTCCCCCCCCTTGTGGGGGAGGATCGAGGAGGGGGGTCACGCCGTCCTGAATTGTGAGCCCGGGCGTCACGCTCGTCCCCTCGGTCCGCGTGACCCCCCACCCCTGCCCGCCCCCACAGGTGGGGCGGGTGCGCAGACGGCGCCGATTCAGCCTAACAAGGCCACGCTCTAACGCAGCTCTCCGGCCCTTCACTGTTGCGGATCCGCTCCATACGCGGCCGAAAAATCCTGCGGCGGGACCGTCACGGCGAGATAGACAAGCTCGTTTGCGCCGGTGTTTGCGACCCCGTGAACGTCTCCCGCCGGCGTCAGGACGACGTCGCCCGGCAGAAGCGGCTCCTCGCGCCCATCGGCCAGCAACAGCAGCCCCTCGCCGCGCTCGACGATCCAGATCTGCTCGCTTCGCGGATGGGCATGGCGCCCGGAGACGGCGCCGGGCGCCATGACGACGTGCGTGACCGTCGCCTGGGCTCCCGGAGACGATTTCGCCCAGACGAGCTGCCGCGACTGAATTCCGGCTTTCTGCAAGACGTCGCACTCGCAGAAGCGCCATCGCCGCACCGCCATCGGGAAGCCTCCTCGGAGCTGCTAATCCTTCCGCCGTGGGTTTCTGAGATAGGCGGAGAGGCGGGTCGCGAAGGCGTCCGGCGTCTCGGCGAAGAGGCGCGCGAATTCGGTTTCGGCGCGGCGCCTGAGCTTCGCCTGCTTGGCGTCGATCCGCTCGCTCAAGGCGGAATGCGCCGCGGGCGTGAGGTTTCGCGCGGCGATGAAGCGATGCAGCACGTCGAGATCGTTGAAGTCGCCGAGCGTGTCGCGCAGCGCATTCAGTTCCTCGGACTGGGCGTTGAGCGCCGCAGGCCAGGCCGGCGACAGGACCGCAAGCTGGTAGCGCAGATCGACGACGCGCGATCTGAGCGCGTGCAGCGCCTCCGTATCGTGGCCGCCGAACGCCAGCCGGCCGCGGCGAAGCGCCTGCTCGTAGGTGCGCTCGACCGCGTCCGCGACATGCTCGTCCGAGACGGCGCCGAGATCCCACGCCTCGATGCGCTTGACGATCGAGCGCAATTGCGCCCGCGAGGCGGCGGCGGCGAAATGGGTGTGGGCGCGCTCGGCGGCCGCCCGCTCGCGCTCGACGGCCTGAAGCAGCGGCGCGGCGATCTCCGGCGCCGGCGCGAGCTTCTCGATCCGGCCGGCCATCACGTCGAGGTCGCGCACCCGCCCGACCCTGCGGCGAACGACCGCCAGCGCTGCGATGGTGACGCGGGCGGTCTCGCCGAGACTCGGCAGGAAGAGCCTGGCCAGCGCGCGCGACTCCTTCAGCGCCTTGCGCAGCCCGTGCACGCGCTCCGGCGCCTCTTCGCCGCGTCCCGGAAAACGCTCGACCGCCGAAGCGACGGTCGCCGCCAGCCGGCCGCGGCAATGGTCGGCCCAGCCCTCTGTTTCGACGACGCTCAGGCGGTTCGCCCCAGTTCTTTCGCCCGCTCGCGCAGCGCGAACTTCTGCACCTTGCCGGTCGAAGTCTTCGGGATCTCGGCGAACACGATGGCGCGCGGACATTTGTAGCGCGCCAGCCGCTCGCGGCACCAGGCGATGAGTTCGTCCTCGCTCGCGCTCTGACCAGGCTTCAGTTCGACGAAGGCGCAGGGCGTCTCGCCCCAGGTCTCGTCGGGCCTCGCCACGACGGCGGCGAGTTGGACCGCGGGATGCTCGAAGAGGGCGTCCTCGACCTCGATGGACGAAATGTTCTCGCCGCCCGAGATGATGATGTCCTTCGACCGGTCGCGGAGCTGGATATAGCCGTCCGGGTGTTTCACCCCGAGATCGCCGGAATGGAACCAGCCGCCGGCGAAGGCCTTGTCGGTCGAGGCCTTGTTCTTGAGATAGCCCTTCATCACCACGTTGCCGCGGAACATGACCTCGCCCATGGTCTTGCCGTCGGCGGGGACGGGGCCCATCGTCTCCGGGTTCAGGACGTCGAGCGCTTCGAGCGCGTGATAGCGGACGCCCTGGCGCGCCTTGAGATGCGCCTGAGCCTCGGCGTCGAGCGCGCTCCATTCGTCCTTCCAGTCGTTGACCACCGCCGGGCCATAGACTTCCGTCAGGCCGTAGAGGTGGGTGACCTCGAAGCCGGCCTCGCCCATGGCCTTGAGGACGGCGGCCGGCGGCGGGGCGGCGGCGGTGAAGAAGCGGACGAGATGCGGCAGGGGCTGGCGCTCGTCGGCGCGAGCGTTCAAGAGGATCGACATGACGATCGGTGCGCCGCAGAGGTGCGTCACCCTGTGTTCGGCGATGAGGTCGTAGAGCGCCTTGGCGCGAACCTGCCTCAGGCAGACGTGCGTGCCCGCTTTCACGCTGATCGACCACGGGAAGCACCAGCCGTTGCAATGGAACATCGGCAGCGTCCAGAGATAGACCGGGTGGCGCCCCATGTCGGCGGTGACGACGTTGCCCATCGCGAGCAGATTCGCGCCGCGGTGGTGGTAGACGACCCCCTTCGGATCGCCGGTCGTGCCCGAGGTGTAATTGAGCGAGATCGCGTCCCACTCGTCGAGCGGGAAGGCGCGGGCATAGGTTCCGTCGCCCTCGGAGACGAGCGCCTCGTACTCGATCGCGCCGATGCGCGCGCCCGGTCCCTCGTATTCCGGGTCGTCGTAGTCGACGACGAGCGGGCGGACCTTGGCGAGCCTCAACGCCTCGGCCATGACGCTGGAAAATTCGCGGTCGACGATTACCGCCTTCGCCTCGCCGTGATCGAGCATGAAGGCGATCGCCGCCGGATCGAGGCGGGTGTTGAGCGTATTGAGCACCGCGCCGCACATCGGCACGCCGTAGTGGCACTCGAGCATCGCCGGCGTGTTGGCGAGCATGGCCGCGACCGTATCCCCGCGGACGAAGCCGCGCTTCGCCAGCGCCGAGGCGAGCTTCTTCGAGCGCGCGTGAAAATCCCGGTAGCTGCGCCGGAGCGCGCCATGGATGATCGCCGTGCGGTCGGGGTCGACCTGAGCCGCGCGTTCGAGGAAGCTCAGCGGCGTCAGAGGCTGGAAGTTTGCGGGAACCCGGTCGAGATCGCGTTCGAACGACGTCTCAGACATGACGCTTCACCCCAACGGTCCCGAGCCCGGCGATTGGCCGCCGCCGGCGGCCGGTCGGGGCATCATACCCCATGGCGCGCGAAGCGATACGCCGGAGGCGCGCCCCCGAGGAGGGCGCGCTCCGCCTCCCCTCTCACAGGATCGCCGCGAGGGCGTCGTAGCTCAGCTTCACCCCGATCAGGAAGGTGATGAGAAGAATGATCGCGTAGAACTTTTGCGCGTCGACCCGCCGCACCAGCCAGACGCCGGCGAAGGTCGAAAGGATGGCGACCGGCGTCAGCGTCGCCGCGACCCTGACGTTGTCGCCGCTGAACTGGCCGAGCATCATGTAGGGCGGAACTTTGAGCAGGTTCACCGCGGCGAAGAACATCGTCGCGGTGCCGGCGAACACCCGCGGTTTCAGGTCCTGCGGCATGACATAGACCTGGAAGGGCGGCCCGCCGGCGTGGCTGATGAAGCTCGTGAAGCCGGCGACCGAGCCCCACAGGATCCCTCCTGGAACGCCGGCGCGGGCCGCCGCGGCGACGCCGAGCCGGTCGCGAAGGAGCATGTAGGCGACGAAGACGATCGAGATCACGCCGACCGCGAGGCGCACCCAATCCTCGCTGACCCGAGCGGCGAGGAGCCAGCCGGCGGCGAGGCCGAGCAGCGAGGCCGGGATGAGGATCAGGAGGTTGCGCGTCGAAAAGTCGCGCCTGAAGGCCCAGACGCCGACCCAGTCCTGGACGATCAGCAGCGGCAGGATGATCGCCGCCGCCCGGACCGGCGAGGTCACGAGCGACATCATCGGCATTCCAAGCGAACTCAAGCCGGTAAAGCCCCCTTTGGACAAGCCGAGCACGACCACCGCCGGGATCGCGACGAGGTAGAATTCGACTTCGCTCGACATCGAGGCGGGGGACTTTCCTGAAAGGACCTAAGCCGTTAGTTCAAGCGCGGCGTCGTTGCCTTGCGCGCCCGCCGGGGCGAAAATCCGCCCACACGAAAACCAGCGCGGACGACGCGGACGAAGGGAGCGAGACCCATGAGCGGCTACAGGCAGACCTATGATCAGTGGCGCGCGGATCCGCAAGCCTTTTGGGCGGAGGCCGCCCGCGAGATCACCTGGACGAAAGCGCCCGAGCGGATCTTCGATCCGAAAGCCGGCGTCTACGGACGCTGGTTTCCCGACGCCCGGGTCAACGCCTGCTACAACGCCCTCGACCGCCACGTCGAAGCGGGGCGCGGCGAGCAGCCGGCGATTTACTACGACAGCCCCCTGACCTCGACGAAGCGCACGATCACCTATCGCGAGCTGCTCGACGAGACGGCGACGATGGCCGCGGTTCTCCAGGATCTCGGCGTCGTGGCCGGCGACCGGGTTCTGATCTACATGCCGATGATCCCGGAGGCGATGGTCGCCATGCTCGCCTGCGCGCGGATCGGCGCCGTGCATTCGGTGGTGTTCGGCGGCTTCGCCGCCAAGGAGCTGGCGACCCGCATCGACGACGCCGAGCCGAAGGTGGTGCTGACCGCGAGCTGCGGCGTCGAGCCCGGACGCATCGTCGAATACAAGCCCCTGCTCGAACTCGCCATCGGCCTGTCGAAGGCGAAGCCCAAGGCGGTCGTCGTCCATCAGCGGCCGCAGATCGCGGCGCGCCTCAATTCCGAGCGCGATCACGACTGGGCGACTGTCGTTGCGGCCGCCAAAGCCAAGGGCAAGCGCGCTCCTTGCGTCGATCTCGCGGCGACCGACCCGCTCTATATCCTCTACACCTCCGGCACGACCGGCGTGCCGAAAGGCGTCGTGCGCGATATCGGCGGCTATATCGTCGCGCTCAAGTGGACGATGTCGGCGATCTATAACGTCAACCCCGGCGAGACCTACTGGTCCGCCTCCGACATCGGCTGGGTCGTCGGCCATTCCTACATCGTCTACGCGCCGCTGCTGCACGGCTGCACGACCGTGCTCTACGAGGGCAAGCCCATCGGCACGCCCGACGCCGGCGCCTTCTGGCGGGTGATCGAGGAGTACAAGGTGCGCGCCTTCTTCACCGCGCCGACCGCCTTCCGCGCGGTGCGCAAGGAGGACCCGAACGCGGAGTTCCTCAAGAAGTACGACGTGAGTTCGCTGCACACGCTCTTCCTCGCCGGCGAGCGCGCCGACCCCGACACCGTGCTGTGGGCGGAAAAGGTGCTCGACAAGCCGGTCGTCGACCATTGGTGGCAGACGGAGACCGGCTGGGCGATCGCCGCCAATCCGGTCGGCCTCGGGCTTCTGCCGATCAAGCCCGGTTCGCCGACCGTGCCGATGCCGGGCTACGCCATCGACATCGTCGACGAAGCCTGCCACCCGGTCCCGGTCGGCACGATGGGCTCTATCGTGGTCAAGCTGCCGCTGCCCCCGGGCTGCCTGCCGACCCTCTACCGGCAGGACGAGCGGATGCGCGAGAGCTACCTCAAGGAGTTCCCCGGCTATTACAAGACCGCTGACGCCGGGACGATCGACGCGGACGGCTATCTCACCATCCTCGGGCGCACCGACGACATCATCAACGTCGCCGGCCATCGTCTCTCGACCGGAGGCATGGAAGAGGTCGTCGCCTCGCATCCGGACGTCGCGGAATGCGCCGTGCTCGGCGTCAAGGACGAGATCAAGGGCGAGGCGCCCTGCGGCTTCATCGTGCTCAAGGCCGGCGTCACCCGGCCGAACGCCGAGATCGAGAAAGAGGTCGTCAAGCTCGTGCGCGACAAGATCGGCCCGGTCGCGGCCTTCAAGACCGCGCTCGTCGTCGCGCGGCTGCCGAAGACCCGCTCCGGCAAGATCCTGCGCGGCACCATGAAGAAGATCGCCGACCACGATTCCTGGGCGATGCCCGCGACCATCGAGGACCCGAAGGCGCTCGAGGAGATCACGGCGGCGCTGGCGGCGCGGATCGGGTAGGTCCGCGTCAAGAAGGTCAGCGCGCGCCTCAGCCGCCGCGGGAGAGTCTCTTCCGCGTCTCCTCGATCCAGCCCCTGAGCGGGGCGAGGCGCGGGCCCTGGGTCAGGCCGCCGCAGCCGCGGCCGTTCGCCGCTTGCGCCCAGGCGGCGATGGCGACGGCGGTCGCCCCGTCGGCTGACCAGATCGGCGCGCCGGAATCGCCCGAGCATGCGCCGGCAGGCGCGCCGTCCGGGTTCGCCGCCCAGACGAGCACGCTCGACGCCGGCGAGCGGACGGCGAGCGCCACGCTGCGCAACGTCCCGCCCGACGCCCAGTCTCCCGGCCGGGTAGCGCCGAACCCTGTCAGCACGACCGGATCGCCAACCTTCGGGTCGTCGCCGGAGGCGAGGGAAGCGCCGGCGAAACGCGGGTCGAGCGGGCGGGCGGTGCGGACGAGCGCGACGTCGATCGAGACGACGCGGGCCGCGACCGCGTCGGCGCGATAGCCGGGATGGGCGAGCGCCGCCTCGACAGGAACGACGACCGGCGCCCCCGACGCGTCGCGATAATGGACCGCCATGTCGGCGATCGGCCTCAGGCAATGGGCGGCGGTGAGGAGCGTGCGCGGATCGAGGACGAGCGCGGTGCAGAACCCTGCCTCCGACTTGCCGCGCATCAGCACCATCGCCACCCGGTCGGCGAAGCGTGGATCGGGCGCGGCCCCGACGAGCGCGTTCGCCGGGCGTCCGGCGAAGGACGCGGCGAGGAGGATGGCCAGAGCCAGGAAGGCGCGAACGGGACGCATGGGCGCTTCCTTCATGCGCGCAAAGCCTGCTCCGGTTCAATACGATCCTCAATCGGAGACGCCGTGGCGGTGGGCCTCTCCGAAGGCGCATTCACATTGCGTTCAGCCGGCAAAGGGCAGATGCTTGAGGCCGTCCTGAACGAGGTTTGGTCGCCATGGCCGCGCTCGCCATCGTCAGTCGCGCCGTGGCCGTCTGCCTTGCGGCGGCGACTTTTTCGGCGCGCGCCGGCGACCCCGAGCCGCCGCGTCCGGCGAGCGCCAAGCCCGTCTGCCTCGGCGCGGAGGACACGCGCGAAGAGGTCAAGGCGCACAAGCTGATCGAGCCCTACGCGGCGCTGAAGGCCGCAGCCCAGGTCCGCAAGGCCGAGGCGCTCTCGGCCAAGCTCTGCACGAGCGGCGACGACTTCGTCTATGTCATCACCCTTCTGCATCACGACGGAAGGCTGACCCACGTTCAGATGGAGGCGGGAACCGGCAAGCTCGTTCCCCACCCCGCCGGCCACGAGCCGCACGAGACGGCCGCCAAGGACGCCGCGAAGGACACGGCCAAGGACTCGGCCAAGGACTCGCGCGAGGCGCCGGAGACGCACGAGCAACCGATCAAGAACTGATTCCAATTCCCGCACAGAAACGATAGAAGCCCCGCGAAAGCCATGCGCCTCCTGGTTGTCGAAGACGATCGCGATCTGAACCGCCTGATCTCCACGGCGCTCGAAGCCGCGGGCTACGCCGTCGACCGCGCCTACGACGGCGAGGAGGGCTGGTTCCAGGGCGACACCGAACCCTATGACGCGGTCGTGCTCGACATCGGCCTGCCGAAGCGCGACGGCATCTCGATCCTCGAGGCCTGGCGCAAGGCCGGGCGCACGATGCCGGTGCTCATCCTCACCGCGCGCGACCGCTGGAGCGACAAGGTCCAGGGCATCGACGCCGGCGCCGACGACTATGTCGCCAAGCCCTTCCACATGGAGGAAGTGCTGGCGCGCCTGAGGGCGCTCTTGCGCCGCGCCGCGGGCCACGCGTCGAGCGACCTCGCCGTCGGCCCCGTCAGGCTCGACGCGCGCGCCGGGCGCGTGACCGTCAACGGGCAGCCGGTGAAGCTGACGAGCCACGAGTACCGGCTCCTTTCCTACCTCATGCATCACGCCGGTCGCGTCATCTCGCGCAGCGAGATCGTCGAGCACCTCTACGAGCAGGACTTCGACCGCGACTCGAACACGATCGAGGTGTTCATCGGCCGGCTCAGAAAGAAGCTTGGCGTCGACATCATCAAGACCGCCCGGGGGCTCGGCTACCTCGTCGGCGCGGACGAAGGCGCCGAGGCGCCGCGGTAGGACCCGCGACCGACCGGCGCCCGCCGAAGGCTTGGGGACTCCATGATACGAATCGCCGTCACCGGGTCGATGGGTCAGGTCGCGAGTTCGCTCGTCGAGCGGGCGGGGCGCGAATTCGAGATCGTGCTGCTCGGCCGGCGGGTCTTCCTGCTCGAGGATCGCGCGGCGGTTGTCGCCGGCATCCGGTCGGTGAAGCCGGACGTGGTGATCAACGCCGCCGCCTATACCGCCGTCGATCAAGCGGAAGCGGAGGAGAGCCTCGCGCTCGCCATCAACGGCGAGGGGGCGGGCCACGTGGCGGAGGCGGCCGAGCAGATCGGCGCGCCGCTCCTGCAACTCTCGACCGACTACGTGTTCGACGGCGCGCTCGACCGCCCCTACCGCGAGGACGACCCGACCGGCCCGCGGAGCGCCTACGGGCGCTCGAAACTCGCCGGCGAGCGGCTCGTCGCCGAGCGATGCGCCAACAGCGTCATCCTGCGAACCGCCTGGCTCTTCAGCCCCTACGGCGCGAATTTCCTCAAGACCATGCTGGCGCTCAACGAGACGCGCGACGAGATCCCGATCGTCGCCGACCAGCGCGGCAATCCGACCTCGGCCCTCGACCTCGCGACCGCCCTGCTCGCCGTCGCCGCGCGGGCGCACGAGGACGCTTCGCCGGCGCTCCGCGGCGTGTTCCACATGACCGGGTCCGGCGAGGCGACCTGGGCCGAATTCGCCGCGGCGATCTTCGCCGAGGCCGGGCGCCGCGGGCGCCGCCTGACGCGGGTCAAGCCGATCACGACCGCCGAATATCCGCGGCCCGCGCCGCGTCCGGCCAATTCGCGGCTCGACAATGCGAAGCTTCGGCGCGCCTACGGGCTCGAACTGCCCGACTGGCGGTCGTCGCTCAAGGAATGCTGCGCCCGGCTCGTCGCGCCGAAGGAAGGCCCGCCGTCCTGAACGCGCTTGCCCCGGCGTCGGAGCGCCTCCGCTTGCGCCGGCGACGATATGCGGCAAAGCTTCCGGAAATTTCGCCCCAAAGCCGTCGAGGGAGGCAAACGATGACGGGAGACGCGTCGATGGCCGGCGTTGCGAGCCTTGCCTTCGATCCTTTCGCGACCGCCGTCATGGACGACCCCTATCCGCACTATCGCGCGATGCGCGAGGCGGGGCCCGTCCTGCGCGCGCCGCAATACGATTGCCATGTCGTCGCCCGGCACGCCGAGGTCGCGCATGTGCTCGGCGAATGGCGGACCTTCAGCTCCGCCGCCGGCGTCGGCCTCGCCAACTTCCATAAAGAGAAGCCGTGGCGGCCGCCGAGCATCGTGCTCGAGGCCGATCCGCCGCTGCACACGCGCACCCGCACCGTCCTCGCGCGGACGATGACGCCGAGGATCGTCAGCCAGTTGCGCGAGCGGTTCGAGCGCGAGGCGGAGCGGCTCATCGACCGCGTCGTCGCGATGGGTTCGTTCGACGGCGTCAGGGACTTCGCCGAAGTCTATCCGGCCAAGGTCTTTCCGGACGCGCTCGGCCTGCCGGAGAAGGGCCGCGAGAACCTCCTTCCCTATGGCGCGATGGTGTTCAATTCGTTCGGGCCGCAGAACGCGCTGACCGAGGCCGCCTTCAGGAACGCAGACGCCGTCCGGGGCTGGATCATGGCCAATTGCGCGCGCGAGGCGCTGGCGCCCGACGGACTCGGCGCGATGATCTACGCCTCCGCCGACACCGGCGAGCTTACGAGCGACGAAGCGGGAATGCTGGTCCGCTCGTTCCTGTCGGCTGGCGTGGATACGACCGTGACCGCGATCGGCAATCTTCTCTGGCTTCTCGCCGTGAACCCCGGCCAGTGGGCGAAGCTCAGGGGCCGTCCTGAACTGGCGCGCAACGCCTTCGAGGAGAGCCTGCGCGTCGAGGCGCCGGTGCAGCTTTTCTGCCGCACGACGACGGCTAAGGTCGAGATCGCCGGCGTCGCCGTTGCGGCCGACGAGAAGGTCGCGGCCTTCATGGGCGCCGCCAACCGCGACCCGCGGCGCTGGGAGCATCCCGACGCCTTCGACATCGAGCGCAAGGTCGTGGGCCACATGGCTTTCGGCACGGGGATTCACGGCTGCGTCGGGCAGCCGCTGGCGCGCCTCGAGGGCGAAGCGCTGCTCACGGCTCTGGCGCGGAAAGCCAAGACGCTCGAACTGGTTGGCGCGCCCGTGCGGCGCTACAACAACTTCCTGCGCGCCTTCGCGTCCCTGCCGCTGCGAGTGACGGCGGCGTGAGAGCTCTCGGCGATCACCAGTGGATCCCGGCCGGCGCCGTACGCGGCTCGTCGGCCACCTCCATCGCCCAGTAGGTTCCGTAGCCGGCGCCGGGCGTCTTTGCGAGCCCGACGCCGAAGCGGGTCGCGCCCGGCATCAGGAGATTTTCGTTGTGGCCGGGCGAGGCGCGCCAGCTGGCAAGCGCCTCGTCGAAACTCCCGTAGCCGGCGCCGACGTTCTCGCCGGCCATGACGCTTTCGATTCCGCCCGCCGCGAGCCGCGCGGAGAACGAGCCGGCGACGTCGTGCGAGACGGCCCCGCTCGCCGCCATCGCCTCAGCCTGCCGCTCCGCCATCGCATTCAACGCCGGGTCGAGCCGGATGGGCTGAAGCCCCTTCTCGGCGCGGTAGGCGTTGAGTTCGGCGGTCGCGACGGCTGGATTGAGGCTCGCCCTGGCGAGCGCGGCGCGCGGCGCGACGACATGCGTCTCGGGTGCGACGGAGCAGCCCGCAAAGACAAGGATCAGGCCAAGGCTGACCGCCCCTGAACGGAGGCGCGGGGAGATTTTCGTCTTCCTCATCGAGAACGGCCGGACCTTGCGCGCGGGTAGGCGCGCCGCAAAGTCATCGCCGGCCTTCACTTAAGAAAGGGTGTCTCTTCACTCCGCCGCCAGCGCCGGCTCGCGGTCGACCCCATTGGCCGCACGCTCGAGCACGTCCAGTCCCGCGCCCTTGCGCGTCGCCTCCGTCGCAAGCGTCTGGCGGAAGGCGCGGGCGCCGCGCCTTCCAGCGAACAGGCCGTGCAGATGGCGGGTGAAATCGTGCAGCCGGTCGCCGCGCGCGAGCCCGGCGGCGATCGCCGGCAGGAAGGCTTCCAGCGCGGCGAAACCGTCGGCGAAGGGGGCGGGCTCGCCGAACAGGTCCGGGCCGACGTGAAGCAGGATCTCCGGGTTCTGATAGGCGGCGCGGCCGAGCATCACGCCGTCGACATGGGCGAGATGCGCCTTGGCCGCGTCGAGATCGGGAACGCCGCCATTGAGGATCACCGGCCAGTCGGGATGCGCCTCCTTCAGCGCATAGACGATTGCGTAGTCGAGCGGCGGCACGCTGCGATTGTCCTTGGGGCTTAGGCCCGCGAGCCAGGCCTTGCGCGCGTGCACGATCAGCGCCTCGGCGCCGGCGGCCTTGACCGCGCTGGCGAAGCCGAAGAGCGCCTCGTCCGGCGCCTGCTCGTCGACGCCGATGCGGCATTTCACCGTGACGGGAACCGCGACCGCGGCCTTCATCGCGGCGACGCATTCGGCGACCAGCGCCGGCTCGCGCATCAGGCAGGCGCCGAACCTGCCGCTCTGCACCCGGTCGGACGGACAGCCGCAATTGAGATTGATCTCGTCGTAGCCGAAGCCTTCGCCGATCCGGGCGGCCTCGGCGAGCCGGCCGGGATCGGACCCGCCGAGCTGGAGCGCGACCGGGGCTTCGGCGGGGTCGAAGCCGATGAGACGCTCGCGCGGGCCGAACACGATCGCGTCGGCTGTGACCATCTCGGTGTAGAGACGGGCGCGGCGCGTGAGGAGGCGATGGAAGGCCCGGCAGCGGCGGTCGGTCCAATCCATCATGGGCGCAACGCAGAATATAAACCGTTGATCTGGAAGCATTTTTTCTGTAAGATCAACTGGCTGAGCCGGGCCGTGTGCACTCTTTTCTACGCCATCACACGACCCTTTGCGCAGCAGTTCGACGGTTCGGTGCACACGGAGCGCACACGCTTTGGCGACGT
Organism: uncultured Alphaproteobacteria bacterium; assembly: GCA_963829505.1. Taxonomy (GTDB): domain Bacteria; phylum Pseudomonadota; class Alphaproteobacteria; order Rhizobiales; family Beijerinckiaceae; genus Roseiarcus. The sequence continues at coordinate 665,656 of CAWHIL010000001.1, read as the reverse complement.
TCACGAAGCTGAATTCCGGCTCCTGGCGTGCTCAGGTGCGACGGAAAGGGAAATATGTCAACGAAACGTTCCTTCGCCGGAAAGACGCGGAGGCGTGGGCGCTGGATGTCGAGCGGCGGGTCGACCGAGGCGATCCTACGGTGGGGCGAAGCTTGAGGGACGCCAAGACATTCGGCGACCTGATCAACCTCCATCGCGAAGACCTCAAAGAGGTCGGAAAACCCATCGGGCGATCCAAGGCGGCGAGCCTTGCCTTTCTTGAGAAGAGGCTGGGACGCCTCCGGATTCCGGAGCTAGATCGCGGACGGCTCATCCAGTTCGGAAAGGAACGGGCGCGAGAGGGCGCTGGCCCCATCACTCTCGGTATTGATCTCGGCTATATCAAGACCATTCTCTCGCATGCCGCGGCCGTCCATGGCGTGTTGCTTACAACTGAGCCTATTGCTCTGGCGCGCGTCGCGCTCGCCCGCCTATCTCTCGTGGGCAAGGGAACTGAACGCGATCGGCGACCGACTCAAGATGAGCTTGATCGACTGATCGCTGCTTTCGAGGCAAATCGCCTCCAGCATATTCCGGTCGGTCGGGTCATCCGCTTCGCGGTTGCGACGGCAATGCGCCTGGACGAGATCTGCCGAGCCGAGTGTCGTGACTTCGACCCCAACAACAAGACACTCCTCATTCGAGATCGCAAGGATCCGCGAAAGAAAAGCGGAAATAGCCAACGCATTCCGCTGCTAGACGTAAGTGGCTACGACGCTGTCGGGATCATCGAAGAGCGCCTCTCGTTCGCCAGCATGGGCAGTTCGCGCATTTTCCCCTACAACGGACGATCCGTGGGAACGGCTTTCCGACGCCAGTGCCGCGCGCTCAATATCGACGATCTTCATTTCCATGACCTCAGGCACGAGGGGACAAGCCGGCTCTTCGAGGCCGGATTCTCGATCGAGCAGGTCTCCCTCGTTACCGGCCACAAAGACTGGAAAATGCTCCGCCGGTACACGCATCTGAAGCCCGAGTTCTACATGAGGCGCGCGCTCGACGTGACGCCTGAATCTCGCGAGAGCGAGGTCTGGCGACCGGCTCGAAGTTGATTACATGGACGGCCGCGACCTCGAACTACGTCCTTTGGAAGCCAACCCCGCAGGGCGCGGCTCCGAATGGCCCATGTGGGCGCGTAAGCGGGCGTTGCCTCTACCCCGGTGTCCGATCAAGCTCCGGGACATGAAGCGTTTGACAGAAGCCCCCGATCCGTAGATGGCATTTTCGTGCACCCAACTTCACCGGCGGAACTCCGATGCGGCAATGACAGCGCATGCTGCGCGATCACGCGCGGGCAGCCAAATCCTCTCTGCATGCCTCGCTGAACGCAATCAGCAAGTCCTTCATCTCGCCCTCTCTTACGAGTTGCCGAGCCTCTTGCAGAGTACGGTTCGGCGCCAGGTAGGTCTGCAAGATGGCGTCGTCGATGCGGATGGCCGCGTCGGTCACCGCCCGCGCCGAGATCAGGCGCATGCGGCTTCCCAGGGCGTAAAGAGGGACCAACTTGGACAGTTCGTCCGTCTGATGGGTCAGAGCGTCCGCGTAGAGGCCCGCGGCCAACGATATGTACTCATTGTAGAGCGCCTCAAGCTTGGCCGTTCTCGCCTGGCGGCCCACATTTCGAATTTGCGCCTGCTGAGTGAACCACGAAGTTGCGAACGAGGTCAGGCCGCCGATGATCGCGCCGGCGAGAGCGGCGAGCGCGGAGATAGTGGCTGGATTCACGTCAAGACTCCGAGGGGCATGGCGGCTCGCGAGGGGATCCGTATCGGTCACAATCTTACAAGACAGGGTCCCGTGGGATACGACGAGTTCAGGGCCTCACATCCAGGTCCTTCAGCTTCTTCGCAGCCGTGCCGAATTGGCCAAGCTGGTACACGGCAACCCCGGCCGGCGAAAAGGAGAACGCATCGAAGGGCCGAGCGCGACAGAAACTTTCGAAGCCGGAAGCCGGGATCTCGGTCACTGGGATCGCGTACCAATGCGGCTTCGGCAATCCCGGCCATTTTGCCATGAACTATCGCGCACTGTTCGGAGAGAGCCCGTCCGAGACGCTTAAGCGTGGCGGGGGCGGCCCAGTATGAAGCCTGCCACGGCTGATCGCCTTCGTGCGCTGAGAAAATGCCTCCGCCTGGCGCTGAAATCGGAACGGCAGAGAAGCGGCTGATCTGCAGCCTTCCCTCTCCGTCGCAGAAGGTCTGTTTTGTGCGCGAAGCAGACGTAGGAGTCGCGCGAGTTTTCGACTCCAATCTCAGGTACCCTGACGCTCGCAGCAACGCATTGGGGCTGCCCCGCCCGGCGCCATCATCGCCGCTCGACCTTCTCGTCCGTCAGAACGTCGAAACGCTTCAGATTGGCGACGCCGAAAGCGGTCGACATCGCGACGTCCGCCGCGTCGCGGCCGCGCCCCATCACGATGCGGCCAATGCGCGGATGGTTGTGCCGCGCGTCCATCGTCCACCAACGGCCGTCGAGAAAGACTTCCGCCCAGGCGCTGAAATCCATGGGGTTGATATCGACGGGTACGCCGATATCGCCGAGGTAGCCCGTGCAATAGCGCGCGGGAATATTCATGCAGCGGCAGAGCGCGATGGCAAGGTGGGCGAAGTCGCGGCAGACGCCGACGCCTTCGTGCATGGAGTCGCTCGCGGCGCGGGTCGAGCGGGCCTCCATGTAATCGAACCGGATCTTCCCATGCACGAAATCCGAGATCGCCTGCATGCAGCCGGATCCGCCGGAGGTCTTCCCGAATCGCGACCAGGCGAAATCGGCGAGCTTGTCGCAGTCGCAATAGCGGCTCGAGACAAGGTATAACAGCGTCTCGTCAGGAAGGTCGGCGATCGGCGTCGTCCTCACCTCCGGCGGCGTTTGGTCCGGCTCGCCCGAGTCTTGAATGAGGAAGCGATCGGAAAAAGTCACGAGCCCGGCCAAAACCTCGACGCGCGTGACCCGGTTGCCGAAGAGATCGAGATAGTTCCGCATCGGAAACGGCGGATTGGAGACGATCCTGTCGGGCGTCAAGAGGTCAGCCTCCCGGGAGGGGTGGACGTTGAGCTGAAGCAGCATCGGCGTCGGGGCCGGACACTCGAAGGCGATGTCGAATCCTGCCTTGATCTGCATTGAGCAATCCTCGATGAACGGGGTCCCGAACATACACCGCCATCGGCTTGGGGGCGGTGCGGGGGGGCGGCGATTCCCGGCGGCGTTAGCCGACAGTGCAGCCAACAGCCGAAGTTGGGTGGGCCAGCGGGCGTTCCCTGATCACCCCTGTCTCAACCCTGGCGCCTAAGGCCAACGCGCCGGCCCGATCTGCGGCGCCCGCACGGGCTTGGCCATTCCGTAGAAGACCACCACGCCCTGGCCGCCGCAGCGCGTCGAGAGAGCCTCCGGAGGGTTTGCGTAACAACTGTCGACATCTTGCCAGTTGTTCATCGCCCAGACGTCGCCCGCCATATCGATGTCGACGTCAGTCTGCATCTGCAATCCGCCGCCGACGTAGCCGCCGGGAGGCGAAATCTGGTCGCCGGTTTTCATGCCGGGCGGGCAGTTCTCGGTGCGGACGCCGCAAAGCTCGACGATCGGGCTGCTCGGCATGGCGAAATTGGAAATCCAAACATTGTCGTCGCCGTCGACCGCTGCGGCCCATGGGCCCGGGAGACCTCCGCCGGTGAACGGCGACCCCGGATAGGGCGTCCCGTCCGGCTTCAAGAGGTTTACGCTCCCGCCGAACCGGCCGCCTTTCTGCTCCGACATGGTCTTGGTCAAGAAGTCGGACGCCGCCGCGACGCCTTCGAGCTTCAGCCGGACGCCCATGTCCACCAGATGCATCATGCCGAGAAGCCCGTTGCCGAACCGGTCGGTGACCCAGACATTGCCCTGGCTATCGATTGCGAGCCCGCTGCTGTTGAAGCCGACCTTGAAGTTCTCGACCTTGCTCGGATCGGACGCAGGGAACCGCGTCACGTGGTCGACGCCGCTGTTGCTGACCCAAATCCGGTCCTGTTGATCGATGCCCAGATGGAACGGCGCGCGAAACGACTTGCAAGGCTCGGCGCTATCGCCCTCGCAGACGATGCGACCCTTGGTCAGGTCGCCCTTCGGGAAGAAGACGAGCTGGCTCTTCTCGACGCCCAGGACCCAGACGTCGCCGCTCGGCGTGACAATTACGCCCTGCATCAGGCCGAGCCGCCCGCCGAACGTGATGCCCTCGGGCGGCGTCAGGGGCCTGCCGGTCTTGTCGAAGACGGTGATCGACTTGCTGCCGTAGCTGGTCAGCCAGGCGTTGTCGTTGGCGTCGATCGCGGCTCCGAAGGTGCCTCCCTCCATTCCGCCGCCGACGAAACCCGTGGTGATCGGCGAGAGCGGGCGGCCGTCCGGCGCGAATTTCGTCGCGTGGCCTTGCCACAGCGCGTCGGATGCCTGCCACCCGATGGTGAAGTTATCGCCGACCCACAGATTGCCCTCGCTGTCGAACGCCGCCTTGCCGCCGGCGCGATAGCCGCCTCCATCAAATTTCAGCGGCAGCACCCATGCGCTTGGCGCGACGTTGAGATACGGCATGAACGGCACCGGGCGCAGGTTCTTGCCGGCCGGCACGGGATAGAAGAAGTCGAGCAGTCCGAACAGCCGGTTCGGCAGGCGCCAGGGGTAGCGGGCGACGGCTTCGGCCGCTGTCAGGGTATCGGCCGGCGCGTCCCCCTTCGGAGGCCTGGTCGCCTCGAACAACATGTCGCAGGCAATGGGCGTGACCCTTGTCGCGCAGCCCGCGAGCGCATTGGCGAGCGTGGCGAAATTCGCCATCGTCGGCGTCTGGCCGCTGTTAAGCGGGTCCTGAATCGCCTCGCCCCATCCGCCGGTTTGCGGATCGACGAAGTTCGGGACGTTGCCCGCAGCGATGCTGAGACTGAGCGCAGGACCGCTGATTGCCGCCCCGTTGAGGAACTGCGCGTTGGTCCAAACCGATGCGACGGTCGTCATCTCGTTGATGACGACCTTCGCCGGAGGCGCGCCAAGCACGGCGAGAAACGCCAACGCCGGATTGGCGCCGCCGCCTTTGTTGACCGAGGCGACGCCGCCTCTGGCGACGAGATAGAGGCTCACGCCAGGTCCGGGCGTCTCGTCCGTGGCGAGCGAAAAGCTGCCGTCGTCCTGTGTTTTCCTTTGCGCCAGTTGTTTGGGCTCGCCAGCGCTCGCGGCCCACAACGTCACGATCGAGTCCGCGACCGGGCCGCCCCCGGCCTCAACCTGCCCGTCAATTTGAACGGCTGCGTTCGCCGCGCCGCTTGCCAGACCCAGCAATCCGAGAACCGAGAGCGCCAGGGCCCACTGCGTCGGCCTCTTTTGCTTGTCAGCCATCATGTCCCTCCCCTGCCTGCGCTCTGTGTTCGGCGGCGACCGGTTCATTTCATTCAATGCCCCTATCACGCCCCGGCCATCGCGGGTAATTGCGAATCCCGTCTGGCAAAGCCCAAGCCCAGGACGCGATCGCGGCCCCGGACTCGCTTCGCACGTCGAAGGGCAGAAGAGGTTCAGCCATGACTTGTCTCAAGCCCGCCGAGGACGACCGCTTCGTGCGCAACGGAGACGGTACGACCCGACGTTTTGCGGACCAAGCGGCAGGAGCGGGCCGCTGCTCTCGGACAATTGAGGGCCTACGGCCGGCGGCGCGGGCGAGACCCCGCTTCGTGCTGGCGTCCAGCGCGTCGATGTCGAGTCCGGGCCCGACGCCGATGCGGGCGAAGGACTGGAGCAGATCGGCGTCGCGCGGGTCGGCCGCCACTTCGAGCATCGCGCGATTGATCGTCCTCCACTCGTTGAGCGGATCGGCGGCCCGGTCCAAGGGCTGCCAGATCTCGCCGCTCTTCGGGGGGCTCGCCGCCGGGTCCTCCCATTGCGAGAGGGGCGTCAGCTTGTACTTGTCCTGGATCGCGTGCGCCGCATCCAGATCGGACGCGTCTTTGACGGCGGTCCGCACCTGGAGGAACGCCCACGGCGGCGACGATGGCGGCAGCGCCGTCACGCCGGCCGGCAGCGAACCCTTCCGCGCGGCGCGATATGGCGCCGGCGAGGGCGCCGGCGAATGGACTGCATGCGAAACACATGGCTCTAGGCTCCTCCCGAGAGTTCGATCGATTGTGTTCAAGGCGACATGTTCGAGTTGTGATTTCATGCGAGCGGGACGGATGAGCGGGTCGTTCACCCCGCTTCAACCGCGTACGACCGGCAGAACCCGCCCCTCGTGGACGGTGCCCCAGACGGGAATGTCCTTGATCTTGTCGGCGTCGACGGTCAGCGGGTTGTCGCCAAGGATCGTGAGATTGGCGAGCTTGCCGGGGACGACGCTTCCCATGTCGTTCTCCATCCGCAACGAATGAGCGGCGTTCAGCGTCACGCCCTTGAGCGCCGCGAGCCGGGAGGCGCGCTGGTCCGGTCCCGCGACGCGCCCCGAAACCGTCGTCCTGTTCACCGCACAATGCATCAGGAACAGCGGCTGCCCCGGCGCCATCGGCATGTCCGAATGGAGCGAATAGGAAACGCCCGCCCATTCGAAGTCGCCGAGCCGCACCATGTTGTCGGCGCGCTCCGGTCCGAGGCCCTCCTTCGCGTAGGCGTCGGCGAGCGCGCGCACGTAATAGGGGTTGGCGCTGGCGATCACGCCGAGCCGCTTCATGCGCTCGACCTGATCCTTCTGCGACACCGCGAGGTGGATGGCGACCGTGCGGTGGTCGTAGCGCGGATGGCGGCGCATGTTCGTCTTGACGTTGTCGAGCACCATGTCGAGGCCCGCGTCCCCGTTGACGTGAATATGGATCTGGTATCCCGCGTCCCAATAGACCTTGAAGGCGGACGCGAAAATATCCGGATCCATGATCCATTCGCCATGTCCTGCGCCGATGTAGGGGTCACGCACCTGCATGGCGAGCGAATAGATCGCGCCGTCGGCGAAGAGCTTGATCAACCCGGGCAACATCGCCGTCATGCCCTCGCCCCAGCTCATCACCTTCTCGGTCTCGCTGATCGTGGTGTCCGGGAAGGCTGCGCTGATCGATTTCCCGTCGGGAATGAAATAGAAGCGGAAGGGGCTGTCGGGCTTCGACAGGACCGCGTTCTGCGCGTCCTGAAGCTGCTTCGAGAAGAGGCCGCCGGGTTCGCAACCGACCGTCACGCCGTTGGCGTGATAGTAGCCCACGACGAACTCGAGGCCGCGCCGCAGCCGGTCGGGCGTGGCGATCGCCGGAAGCAGCTTCGGGATGACCCCGAACATGCCGCCTTCCCAGAAGTGGCCTTCGTCGAGGTTGGATTGCTTCTGCTCGCCCTCGGACAGGCCGCCGACGAAAGTCGCGTCGATCCCGTAGGCCTGGAGCGCCTTCGTGTTGACGATGAATTCGTGCGCGGAGCGGTGCCAGACGATGATCGGCCTTGCGCTGCTGATCCGGTCGAGATCGGCGCGGGTGAGCGGCCCGTGGAAAAGCGGGTGATAGCCCCAGGTCACCAGCAGCGCGGCAGGGTCCTTGAGCTTCGCGTCGGCTTCGGCGAGGCGATTGCGATACTCGTCGGGGTTCTTCGCGGCCGGGACCACGCCCGACGGCAAGACCCAATCCTCGATGGCGATGATCTCCGACACCATCGTCAGACCCGTCAGGAGCGGATGATCGTGCTGGGCGATCAGGCCGGGCGTGATCACCTTGTCCGCCAAGGTCTCGTCGACCGTGAAGGGCTGTCCGGCGGCGGCCGACTTCAGGTCTTCCACCGAGCCGACGGCGAGGATGCGGTCGCCGAGAACCGCGACGGCGGTGGCGGACGGCTTGTCGGGATCGAGGGTGACGATCTCCTTCGCGCGAAAGATCGTGACCCCCGGCAGCTTCTTGCCGGCGAACCGGTCGGCCAGGTCCTGAAGCGACTCCTCGCGCGCGGCGACGGGGCCGGCCGCGTCGCAGACGAAGGCACCGGCCGTCGCGGCGGCGACCGACTTCATCATCTGCCGGCGCGACGGGAACACCGTGGTGCGGAATGCCTCGGCGAAAGCCGGGTTGCACATGACGCACATGAAATTCCTCCCCGTTTCCTCGCCATCCGATGGAGGCTTTCGAGACGATACCACCGGCCTGTCGTGCTAGATTACGACAAATGGCGGAATCGCGCGGGTCAGTCCTCGGCGGCGAACGCGCGCAGCGCCGTCGGATGGGCGAGGGTCAGGCCGCCATACCCCGCCTCGATCCAGCCCCGACGCCTCGAACCGCTTGAGGATGCGATTGACCATGCGTTCGGAAAGGTTGGCCATCTCAGCGAGTTCGGATTGGCGCAACCCGAGCAGGACCGACGCCTCAGTCGGATGGTCCATGTCGACGCCCGATGCGCGCAGGGCCACTGCCGCGAGGCGGCGGTCCGACGCGGGAATAAGGAGATCGCTGATCGCCGCGATCGCGATATCGATAGTGAAATCAGACAGGGAGCCGACCGCCCGGGCGCGAGCCGGCTGGGACGCGGCGATCTCCAGCAAGGCTGAAATCGGCACGTGGAGCGCGAGCGACGGCTCGGTCGCGCGGAAGCTGAGCAGCCTCGCGCGCCCGGTCATGATGGGGCCGTGGTCGAACCAAACGCCGGCGCGAACGACGCCCGCAAGGCGCAGCGCGGCCCCCAGCCCCGGAATGAGTACGCCGACGCCGCCCGATACGACGCCGCAGATCCCGCCGGTCGCATCGCCCGCATGAAAGAGGTACTCGTCGGCGCGCAAGCTGACCAGCCGCGCTTGTTGCAGGACGGTCCGCTGGAAGTCCGGCGCCTGGTGCGCCAGCCAGCCGCGCTTGAGCACAGCGGCTTCGACGTCGGCCTTCGCGGGGGAGGCCATGCGCCTCAGCGTTTCTTCGGGCGCATCTATCGCCCGCCGTCCGCCGTGACCGTTTGGGTCGGGAAGGACTTCTTCTCCCGCGCGAGTCCGTTGAGAAAAGAGGTCGCGGCGTTTGGCCCGATAGGCGTCAATGACGAGATCAGACGATCAATTTCGCCGGGAAGTGAAGCGCGCAATCTTGGCGTCTCCACGGCCGATCCAGGACGAGCGGGAACGACAGCAGAGTAACGGACATCATGCATTCGGCAAGCCGCCCGGCGCAGCCGATCTGCACGTCGGAGATTGTTTGCGCAGGCCAGGTTAGGCCAGTTGCCGCGCGGAGCAATTGTTGTGTAGCGTGCCCGGAGCACCCCTCGGGCTTAAGCGAAACGAACCGATATCGGGGTCCAAGCGACTTGGGAGGCGATCCGATGGGCGCGCAAGACAAGCTTCAGCGAACCGTTCTTCCCATTCCGGATCAGCCGCACGTGGGGCTGACGACCTACGACGCCAAAGACCCCGACACGAAATATCCGCCGATCCGGGAATTGCGCCCGCCCTCGGGCGCGCCGAATGTCCTTGTCGTACTCATCGACGACGTCGGCTACGGCGCTTCCAGCGCTTTCGGCGGTCCGTGCCATACCCCGAACTTCGAAAAGCTTGGCGCGAACGGGCTCCGGTTCACCCGGTTCCACACGACGGCGCTCTGCTCGCCGACCCGTCAGGCGATGCTGACCGGCCGCAATCATCATTCGGTGGGTATGGGCGGCATCACGGAAATTGCGACCTCCGCCCCGGGATACAACTCCATTCTGCCGAACACCTGCGCTCCGCTCGCGCGCACCCTCAAGCTCAACGGCTACTCGACCGCGCAGTTCGGCAAATGCCACGAAGTGCCGGTCTGGCAGACGAGCCCCATGGGTCCGTTCGACGCCTGGCCCAGCGGCGGCGGCGGGTTCGAATATTTCTACGGGTTCATCGGCGGCGAGACCAACCAGTACTACCCGGCCCTCTACGAAGGCACGACGCCGATCGAGCCTGAGACGACGCCCGAACAGGGTTATCACCTGACCGACGACCTCACGACCAAGGCGATCAACTGGATCCGGCAGCAGAAGGCGTTGATGCCCGACAAGCCGTTCTTCACCTATTTCGCGCCCGGCGCGACGCACGCGCCGCATCATGTGCCGAAGGAATGGGCGGACAAGTACAAGGGCAAATTCGACCACGGCTGGGACAAGTTGCGCGAGGAGACCTTCGCCTGGCAGAAGCAGCTCGGCGTCATTCCGGAGGATTGCCAGCTCACTGCGCGCCATGCGGAGATCCCCGCCTGGGACACGATCGCCGCCGAAATGAAGCCGGTGCTCGCCCGCCAGATGGAGGTCTATGCCGGCTTTCTGGAGCACACTGACCATCACGTCGGCCGGCTGATAGACGCGCTCGGGGATCTGGGCGTGCTCGAGGACACCCTGATCTACCTGGTCATCGGCGACAATGGCGCCTCGGCAGAGGGCTCGCTGCAGGGCTGTTTCAACGAGATGGCGCCCCTGACCGGCTTTCCGCACTTGGAGACCGCCGAATTCCTAACGCAACGGCTCGACAAGCTCGGCGGCCCCGAAGCCTACAACCACTACGCGGTCGCCTGGGCGCACGCAATGTGCGCGCCCTACCAGTGGACCAAGCAGGTCGCCTCGCACTTCGGCGGCACGCGCAACGCAACGATCGTGCACTGGCCGAAGGGTATCAAGGGCAAGGGCGAGGTCCGCACCCAGTTTCATCACGTCATCGACGTCGCCCCGACCGTCCTGGAAGCGGCCGGCGTGCCCGAGCCGGTCTTCGTCAACGGCGTGCAACAGCGCCCGATCGAAGGCGTCAGCATGCTGTACGCCTTCAACGACCCCAAAGCGGCCGAGCGGCGCGAGACGCAGTATTTCGAGATGGCGGGCAATCGTGGCATCTACCACAAGGGCTGGACCGCGGTGACCCGGCACAGGACGCCGTGGGAGACAGGGCAGGTCAAGCTCCCCGCCTTCGACGACGACAACTGGGAGCTTTACGACACAACGACGGACTGGACGCAGTCGAAGAACCTCGCGAAGGAGCATCCGGACAAGCTGCACGCCCTCCAGCGGCTGTGGCTGATCGAGGCGGTCAAGTACAACGTTCTGCCGCTCGACGATCGGTTCGCCGAGCGCGCCAACCCTGACCTCGCCGGCCGGCCGCAGTTGATCAAGGGAAACCGCCAGATCCTGTTCCGCGGCATGGGCCGGCTGACCGAAAGCTCGATCGTCAACACCAAGAACAAGTCGCACGCCCTGACGGCCGAGGTCATCGTTCCCCAGACGGGGGCCGAGGGCGTCATCGTCGCCCTCGGCGGAATCATCGGCGGCTGGAGCCTCTACGCCAAGGGCGGCAAGCTGAAATATTGCTACAACTTCTATGGCGTGAACCGCTACACGATCGAGGGCGCCTCGGCGATACCGCCAGGCACGCATCAGGTTCGGATGGAGTTCAAGTATGACGGCGGCGGCCTCGCAAAGGGCGGCGCTGTGACCCTCTACCTCGACGGCGGGAAAGTCGGCGAAGGACGGGTCGACATGACGGAGCCCATGGTGTTCTCGGCCGACGAGACCTGCGACGTCGGCGACGAATTCGGCTCGCCGGTCACCTTCGACTACCCGACGCCAAAGAAGTTCAGCGGCGAGGTGAGTTGGGTCGAGATCGACCTCGGCGAGGACGCCGTGAACCTCGATCACCTCATTACGCCCGAACAGCGACTGCAGCTCGCCCTCGGAACTCAATGAGGCTTGTGGAAAGATTCCAGAGAACTGGTCGCCAAGCAGTCAGCGTATTTCGCTGTCTGCACAAGCAGCGGCGATTGTTGTCGGCTCGGCGAACGCTCGTCAGGTTTTAACGCGAACGCTTCTCGTAGCGCCCTGCCTGGGCGGAAATAGCCGTCGCTGCCTGCGTCTCCTAATGACTTGCTGAAACCCCAATTGAAGCGCAGATACGTTGCTCGATGATCTGGAAGACTTGGCGTGAGGCGTCAGGGATAGACTTTTTCCTCCGCCCCGCCGCTACCCCGAATGTGATCATCCCTTCACTATCTGCTTACGTCGTGCCTGAATTCGGTGCGGCGAATGCTCTGCGGCGGCGGGGCCTTTGCAGCCCGACGCGATTTTCATAACTGATCGCAAGGCAGCCCCTGGAACCAAAGGACCCGCAAATGAACGACCGCATTACATTCGGAGGGCGAGCAACCGCGATTGACCATTTCGAAAATGACAACGAGGCGCTGTCGACCGGCTCGGACTACGGGCGAAGGGTCGAAGGAGATCGATCGTGGACGGTCTATCACGTGTTCACGGGCGTGCCCGCAAATATCGGCGGCATCACGATGACCGGTCTTACCCGCTCGAAGGCCACCGACAAGATGTTGGCGCTGAACCGTCATGAGGTCGTTCGAGAACAGGACCGACAATGCGCCGAGCGTTCCTCGCGTCGCTTGCCAAATTCGTGAGGGTCGCGACGAGACTGAATTTTCCGAACCCGACCCGCATCTTCGACGCGGCGCGCAACGGCGTCAGCTTCGTCGGCCACGATGGCATTTTCGAGATTCGGTTTCTCGTTAACGCTGGCGCGCTCGATGACGGAACGGGGCTCGAAATGTCCGAAGCAAACTGCCTTGCGGCCTTTGACCGGTTGCTGGACTCAATCCACGACGTGGCCCGTGAGGCGTATTCAAACAATCCTCTCGCCTCCTACGGACTGTCTGCGGCCGATTTCCGATAGCGGTAGCGCGAGGCGCGCCGAAGTCGCGGTCGTCTTCGCCGAGAGCCGACGTTCCGCCCGATCTCGGCGGCCGGCGCGCCCGCGTCAATCAGCTCGACGACCGATGGTTTCATTCATTCGCGGTTTGCGGCGCCTACGGACCTCCTAAGAGGCGTGCGTCGGAGCGCCAAGAGCGCGCCCGGCCGGGGCCAGCATCAACTGTTTGGCCTTCTAACAATGAAGGCCAACGTCATCGTCGCCCGATCCTCCAGGAAGCCACGGCGGTCCTCTTAACGATGCTAGCGATTTGACGTCTTGTGGGTGTTAACAATCTGACGCAAGTTCGTCATGTTGGCTACTACGCCAGCTCCCTCGTCGACCTCGGCGAGCGAATTGATCGCGTCGGCATGTCGGAGGCGTTTCAGAAGATCGTAAGTCGCGCCGCCGAATTCGGAACGCTCACGAAGGTACCGGCCATAGCGAACGTGTGCGGCCCGCGGCGACTCAGAATGGGAGGAATGGATTGGCCAGAATGATTTTGACCCACGGCGTAGGAAACATTGGAAGCGTGGCTCAAGGGCGGGGCCGAGCGCGAGAGGCTCTTCGCCCAGTGTTGCTCGGGGTACCGCATCTACAGGCAGGACGGCGTGGACCGCGTGGCGATCGTCGCAGAGGACGTCGACATGGCGAAGGCGCAGGCGCTGATGACCTCGGAGGAAGCGGCCGCCGCAATGAAGGCCCATACGGTCCTTCAGCCGCTCGAGGTGTACGTGGAGATTGAGAGCGGCAAGTAGCGCGGTCCTGATCGCACACGGCAGAGACGAGATGGGGCGGCCAAGGGGCCGCCCCTTTTTGCGCAGTGCGCCCGGCGCGCTTCGACTTCGCCACGATCGAGGGCGACAAGGTCGCGGAGAAGTCAGAGCGCGATCAATTCGTCGCTGTCGTCGTCTTAGATCGACGCGGCGTCGACCCGGACGCTTAAGTCTCGCCTCGTCCTTTAGCAGGCTGCTGAAAAAGTCGCCTGAGAAGGCGCTGGCGTTTCTCGTTTTCGCATGATTCTCTCGATGGTGGCGACGCGAATCGCGAGGGGTCGATGCGGGGCGAGGACCGGACGAGCGGGGCGATGTTTTCTTACGTCGACATCGAGACGCGGATCCCGGCGAAGCATCCGTTGCGCGCGATGCGGCGGCTGACCGACGCGACGCTGGCGGAACTCGACGGGTCGTTTTCGGCGCTTTACGTCAGGTTCGGGCGCCCGTCCGTTCCGCCGGAGCGGCTGTTGCGGGCGACGCTTCTGCAGCTTCTCTATTCGATCCGCTCTGAGCGGCAATTGGTGGAGCGGATCGAGTTCGACATGCTGTTTCGCTGGTTCGTCGGGCTGTCGATGGACGAGAGGGTGTTCGACGCCTCGACCTTCTCCAAGAACCGCGACCGCCTGCTGACGCAGGAGGTCGCGCAAGGGTTTCTGGCTTCGCTCATCGCCCTGCCGGAGGTGAAGGGGCTTCTGAGCGCGGAGCATTTTTCCGTCGACGGAACCCTGCTCAAGGCCTGGGCGTCGATGAAGAGCTTTCGGCCGAAGGACGGCTCGGGCGAGCCGCCTGCGCCGGGCCGCAATGGCGAAGCGGATTTTCGCAAGACGAAGCGGTCGAACGAGACGCACGCCTCGACGACGGACGAGGACGCGCGCCTGTTCAAGAAGGGCGACGGCCAGGAAAGCCGTCTTGCCTATCTCGGCCATGCGCTGATGGAGAATTGCAACGGGCTCGTGGTTGCCGCCGTGGCGACTCTGGCGACGGGAACCGCCGAACGGGAGGCGGCGGCGCGTTTGAGCGAGCGGCTGCCTGAAGGCGCAACGCTCGGCGCCGACAAGAACTATGACGCCGAGGCCTTCGTCGAAGGGCTGAAGGCGCGCGGGATCGAGCCGCACGTGGCGATCAACGGGACGGTCAGCAAGAACGGCGTCAAGCGCAAGACCGCCGTTCCGCCCGAGGTCGCGGCGAGCCTCGCCTATGCGATCAGCCAGCGGCTACGCAAGCGCATCGAGGAAAGCTTCGGCTGGACGAAGACGGTGGGCGGGCTCGCCCAAGTGAAAGTGCGCGGGCTGGCAAAGGTGCGCGCCGTCTTCGTCTTCGCCATCGCCGCCTACAACCTCGTTCGCCTGCCCAAGCTTCTGGCTCCCAGGGGCGAAGTGTGTCTTGAAGCGTGAAAGGAGGAGGAAATGGCTCGATTCCACCCCCCAATAGCCGCCGAAAACCGCTCCCAGGCCAAAAATCTCACGCATGACCACCTACCTGCGGAAACGCAGTGACTTCTTCAGCAGCCTGTTAGGGCGCCGCGATGGGTTCGAGCCTTGGCGACGGTCCACGCGCATGCGGTCACCGGCAACGCATTCAACGAGGCTGCTGAGACGATCTCATCTGCCTCGTTCGATGACGAGCACGGGGTGGTCTCGGTGAAAATATCGGGTTCTATTTTCCCTGCCGCGCCAGCAAGGCGCAATCGTCGCATAGACGGTATCCACCGGTCCCGTTTCGGCGATCGTTGATCGGAATGTCTTTACTTGGAACGCAGGCGCTATTGTCGTGGTGGCGATTTGTCGTCGACTTGTCGCCGACATTGATTGAGTGGAACGGGGATACCTTCGGCATGATCCGATTCCCTTGCTCGCTCAAGCTCCGGCAGTCAGGTTGGCCACGAACTCGATCCGCGCGCCATCGGTTCCTGGCTCGCGTATCACTCGAGAACCGAGAGGTGCGACACCGGTCAAAACTTCCGCAGAAACCTCCGGGAGAAACCCTTGGGGAATCTGCCTTTCTTCAACAGGCGCCGCACGCGGACAATGCCCGTACCCCCCAGAAACAGCAATCGAGGGCAATTACTTATGCGGCTCTTTGTCGCACGCCCTCCCGCGCGAATCCCTGCATCAAATTCTCAGCTACATGGCGGCGCGTGCCCCCTCCTTCAAGCTCGCGGATCCGGCGCTCGAAGAGCATTCGCGTCGGCAACAGTCCCGAGTTCGTCCGCGAACAGCTCGATCCATGGGCTTTCATGCGTGGCGGCGCGCACCCCTTTCACAGCAGGGCCCCCGCGGTCAATTGTGCGAAGCTACCGGGGGCGCGTCTCTGGCTAGATTCCTGGAAAACGCGGGCTCTCCTGAGAAAAACCGCTTCCCACTTTTCGCAGCCCGCTCTAGGTCGGCGAAGCATGTCGCCTTTCCTGCTGGGCGCGTAGCCCCTTCAGTTCATTGAGATGACGCTCGATAAGACCAACGATTTCACTGTTGTTAAACTCGTTCGAGACCGGAACACTCGCGGCGCGCCGGGCCGACTTCAGAAGTCGTTCGTGGCGAGCAATTTCATCGTCAAGGTACACTGAAAAGTCGAACTCTTTCGACATTCCGCCACCGTCCATGCTTCGCGAACTATAGCATGTCTCACGCCTTACAGAGGCTGCATCCGCGATCCTGGATTTTTGCGAGCGATCATTTGCTCGGCGTCGAATCCGTTCGGCGCGAGACCGCGGCCGCCAGCGCGTCTATCATATTCTCTAGATCGTACGGCTTGGAACAGTTCTGGATCTGCGGATAGCGGGGACCGAGAACATCCCCTCTGTAGCCGGTGGAGAAGACAAACGGAATTTTTCGCGCAACAAGGGCGTCCGCGACCGGATAGGCCAGCACGCCGCCGAGATTGGCGTCGACGATGGCGACGTCGATATCAGCGCCCGATTCGATGATTGCGAGCGCCTTATCGACAGACGGCGCCGGCCCCAGGACAACGAGACCCACCGCGCGGAGACAATCGCTTAGGCTCAAGGCGACCATGTATTCGTCCTCGACGACGAGGACGCGTCGATCGCGCAGTACCGAGGCCTTCATGTGGCACGCCAAAGTCGGCGACCAAAGGCGGACATGAGGGTCGTCCCACAACCGCGTCCCGCCTGAGGGTCATGGCAAATTATTGGCGCTGCCGGCTGCGCGCTTTTCACGCGCCCGTGTCCTGAATTGCACCGCAAGCATCGGCCCCCGCGGTCCGAAAGCGCCGGACGTTCGCCATACTCGACGGCCAGCCGCCGGGGCCATAGGCGGCCGCGTATACGAATTCGTGCTCGACCGTATACACGCGTTCGCCGGCGACATTGACGTTGAGAATGGCCGCGTCGATGCTGGCGGAGCCAAGGAATTCGGAAAGCCCTTTCGCCTCTCGCCGCCATGACATCGGCGCAGCCGAGATCTTCCCGTATTCCAGGGGCGCCATAGCGGCTAGTCAACCTCAACCACGAGAATGCACATTCAGCGAGCGCCCCTTTCGGCCTCTGGCAGTACCTGCTCCGGCTCGTCGAATGGAAAGCTAATCGCGCACCGGACGCCCGTCGCATCAAATTCGAGAATCGCCTCGCCGTCGAGCTGATACGCCAGGCCCTCCCGGATCAGGCGCGTCCCAAAGCCATTACTCGGCGACGGCGCCACTGGCGGCCCTCCCGCCTCCACCCAGAGCAAACGAAGCAGAGAGCCGGAGCCCTCGGCTGACAGCCACTCCCAGGTGACCGTGACATGGCCCGCAGGAACCGACAGGGCCCCGTACTTGGCCGCATTGGTCGCCAGCTCGTGCAACGCCATGGCGAGCGGAAGCGCGGTCTTCGAGTTGAGCCGCGTAGCAGGGCCGTCGCAGCTCCATCCGTTCCCTGTGTCGGTTCGATGGGGCGTCAGCTCAGATTCTAGGATCTCCCGAAGCGATGCGCCCTGCCACCCGCCGCCGGCCAGCAGATCGTGAGCTCTCGCCATAGCCATGATTCGACCGGAGAAGGACGCGACGAAGGCCTCGGACGTCGCCGCAGTCTTCGAGGTCTGGGCGGCGATCGCATGCACGGTGGCGAGGGCGTTCTTCACGCGGTGGCTGAGCTCGTGGTTCAGGAGCGCGCGATGCCTTTCTGCCGCTTTTCGTTCGGCGATGCCGCGGACGTAGAGGGCGAGCCACGAGACCCGGCCGTCCGGACCCCGGATCGGCACAACGACCATCTCTATGTCCACGTCGGCGCCGTCACGGCGCACGCGAACCGCCTCGACAGGCCCAGCGATGTTACCGGCCCTCGCCTGCTCGAAGACGTCGCATTCTTCGGTTGTCCGATCGGCCTTTTGCAGAAAGCTGATCGGACTGACGTCATCGCGCTGTGTCGCCCTGTTTTTCTGTGCGATTTCTTCCGATCGGGGTCGACGTCTCGGGCAGGCGTCCGAGCTCATGCGGAAGCCTTCCCCGGATTTCATGGGAGGCACTTCATTCGAGGGTCGGGGCGGCGTCACGCCCGTCGAAAGTTGCGAGGCGCGTCACCGAAGGAGCGGAGGCCATTTAATCAAGGTCCTGCGGGCCTCCGCATCGCTCGTCGCCGTCGGCTGCGTCGCGTTCTGGGTGTCTGTGGGTCATCGGGTGGTAAGTCAGCGCCGGGCGGGAAAACCTGAAAAAACCGCATTCGGCAGGCAGTGAGCGTGATCGATCCTCGGCGCTATACCTTCGGCTGCCCCTTCTGCACACAAGCAGAGCGGCGCGACCCCAACTCCGGCCATGGATCATTCGCGCCCACACTGTTCGGCCCCGCGAAGCGACCCGTTCGGCGCCGGCAGTCTTGTCGGCAAAGGAGACCCGAAATGCCAGATCGCCGAGAACTTTACCGGAGCCCGAACGGCGATACGTGGTTCCTTGCGCGCGAACCGAGCGACGGCCGCGCCTTCATCATTCATCAGCCCAACGCACCCTCGGGCGGGCGGCTTTCCCCGGTCGATCTGGCGACATTCTTGAGCCACGACGCGAACGGACCCGAACAGCAGTCTCTGCTTCGCTTGATTGGAACGCTCGTGGACATTCCCCCATTTGCCGACCGGACCTGAAAAGCTTGCCGGTTCACCGGTCAGGTGACCGCGCAAGCAGCGCTTTTCAATTGCAGACGCGTCGTCAGGCTTCGTGGCGTGGAATCAGCTGATGGATTGGGTCATTTCAAGCCGGGACGAAGCAACTGGCCGCGTGTGCTCTGCCCGTTACGTCACCGAGACAAATTTCTACGCCGCCCTGAAAGACATTTTCTCCGACATCCGAAACAGATTTGTATCGGCTGAACTGCCTGATGGAAGGGTGATCGACGAAGATGCCGCGCGCGAGCTGGTCGGAGCGCCGCACGGAGCAAGCTGGCAGTGATGGCGTTCACATGGTCGCAGCCGCGAGTTCGCCAACGCGAAGTCCGGCGCCTAGACCAGCGGCTCGCCTGCTTAGCGCTTCAACGAGGGGCGTTCGGTCTTCCGGTGCAACGCGCGCGCCTCGCGAAACGATACGAGCCGCCGCTTGCTTTCGTCCCAAAGCGCGAGCCGCACGCAGCCGAAGCTGCCCCATAGAGTGAGCCGCCCAATTCCTCGGAGCTCAGGATGGACGCGCAGAATGTCCGGGAACCGGTAGAATGGGATGCCGCTCGACAGATGATGCACGTGATGGACGCCAATATTGGCGCTGAACCACCTGAGCGGCGGCGGCAGGTCGTAATGAGAGCTGCCCCACAGCGCCGCGTCGGGCTGGCGCCAGTCCGCGGTCCGGTCCCATGTCGTCGCCTCGAACTGATGCTGCACGTAAAACAGCCAGACGCCTGCGGTCGCCGCGAGGACAATGATCGGCAGATGAACCGCCAGGAACGGCACGAGTCCCACGCCCCAGATCATGAGGCCGGCCGCTATCCCGACGCCGGCGTTGGTGCTCAACGTGCTAAGCCAGGGCATGGCGCCGCCGCGCATAACGCCGAACGGCAGCCGGCTCTCGATGAGAAACGTGTAGGTCGGGCCGAGCCCGAACATCACCAGAGGATGGCGATAAAGCCGGTAGAGGGCCCGGCGGCGGCCATTCAAGGCGAAGTACTCTCGCACCGTGAGCGACTTGATGTCGCCGACGCCCCGCCGATCAAGATTGCCCGAAGTCGCGTGATGGATCGCGTGGCAGCGCCGCCAGTAGTCATAGGGCGTCAGAGTGAGGACGCCGATCGCCCGGCCGAGCCAGTCGTTGGACAGCTTGTCGGGCAGGAAGGATCCGTGCCCGCAATCGTGCTGGATCATGAACAAGCGGACGAGAAACCCCGCAGCGGCCGGCGCCAGCCCGAACGAGAGCCATACGAGGCCATGGCGCGCGGCCAACAGCATCACGATCCAGAGCGCCACGAACGGCAGGAAGGTGATCGCGAGTTCGACGATGGCGCGAGCGGCGCTCGCCTCGCGATACGGTCTGACCGCGCTCGCCCAATCGCGCGCCGTTGTTGCGCAAATAGCATCCCTCACCGGCATCTTGAAACTCCGCCTGACCCATGAGCGTTCGACGCGTCGAACCGGTCTCGATGCTTCCCAACGACTTTCGCGATGAGCCGGCCGCATTGGTTTGGAAGGATAACCAGGCGCTGCGGCCTGTTTTCGGGGTCTTGGCCCTCATGCGCCATCAACGTGGCGGGAAAAAGAAGCGGCCGCCGTAACGCTTCCTTCGGGATCAAAGGTCGCTGGCACTCACTTGTAACGAGTGCCAGCAATCGCCATGTAAGACGTGCGTTAGACCGCCGCCGAGAGCTAGAGCTGTCGCCCACGAGCCGGCTGGACTGGTCGACTGAAAGCAAATCCTATGAAATTCCGACCGTTGCACGACCGCGTCGTCATCCGCCGCATCGAGGGCGAAGACAAGACGAAGGGCGGCATCATCATTCCGGACACCGTCAAGGAGAAGCCGCAGGAAGGCGAGGTCGTCGCCGTCGGGCCCGGCGCCCGCGACGAGAGCGGCAAGCTTCAGCCGCTCGAACTGAAAGCCGGCGACCGGGTGCTATTCGGCAAATGGTCGGGCTCGGAAGTCAAGATCGACGGCGAGGATCTTCTGATCATGAAGGAGTCCGACGTCATGGGCGTGATCGAAGGCGCGAGCGCCGTGAAGAAAAAGGCGGCCTGACGCCGCCTCCGCCCAGGCTCAACATAAGGAATTCAAGATCATGTCAGCCAAAGATGTAAGATTCTCGACCGACGCGCGCGACCGGATGCTGCGCGGCGTCGACATTCTCAACAACGCCGTGAAGGTGACGCTCGGCCCGAAAGGCCGCAACGTCATTCTCGACAAGTCCTACGGAGCGCCGCGCATCACCAAAGACGGCGTCACCGTCGCCAAGGAGATCGAGCTTTCCGACAAGTTCGAGAACATGGGCGCGCAGATGGTGCGCGAAGTCGCCTCGAAGACCAACGATCTCGCCGGCGACGGCACGACGACCGCGACAGTGCTCGCCGCCTCGATCATGAAGGAGGGCCTGAAGCTCGTCGCCGCCGGCATGAACCCAATGGACCTGAAGCGCGGGATCGACATCGCCGTGACCGCAGTCGTCAAGGACATCGAGAAGCGAGCCAAGAAGGTCGCGTCTTCCGAGGAGATCGCCCAGATCGGCACGATCGCCGCGAATGGCGACAAGTCGATCGGCGACATGATCGCCAAGGCGATGAAGAAGGTCGGCAACGAAGGCGTCATCACGGTGGAAGAGGCGAAAAGCCTCGAGACCGAGCTCGACGTCGTCGAGGGCATGCAGTTCGATCGCGGCTATCTCTCGCCCTATTTCATCACCAATGCCGAGAAGATGGTTGCCGAGCTCGAGGAGCCCTATATCCTCCTGCACGAGAAGAAGCTGTCGTCGCTGCAGCCGATGCTGCCGATCCTGGAAGCGGTCGTCCAGACGGGCAAGCCGCTCCTGATCGTCGCCGAGGACATCGACGGCGAGGCGCTGGCCACGCTCGTCGTCAACAAGCTGCGCGGCGGTCTCAAGGTCGCGGCGGTCAAGGCGCCCGGATTCGGCGATCGCCGCAAGGCGATGCTCGAGGACATCGCCGTCCTCAGCGGCGGCACGCTGATCGCAGAGGACCTCGGGATCAAGCTCGAGAACGTCACGCTGCAGATGCTCGGCCGCGCCAAGAAGGCGCGGATCGAGAAGGAGAACACCACGATCATCGACGGCGCCGGCAAGAAGGCGGAGATCGAGGCCCGCATCGGGCAGATCAAGACCCAGGTCGAGGACACGACCTCCGACTACGACCGCGAGAAGCTGCAGGAGCGGCTCGCCAAGCTTGCGGGCGGCGTCGCGGTCATCCGCGTCGGCGGCTCGACAGAAGTCGAGGTGAAAGAGAAGAGAGATCGCGTCGATGACGCGATGCACGCCACCAAGGCCGCGGTCGAAGAAGGCATCGTTCCCGGCGGAGGGGTTGCGCTGCTGCGCGCCAAGTCCGCCATCGGCAAGCTCGCGGGTGAGAACGCCGACGTCCAGGCCGGCATCAACATCGTGCTCAGGGCGCTCGAGGCGCCGGCCCGCCAGATCGTGGAGAACGCTGGCGTAGAAGGTTCGGTCGTCGTCGGCAAGATCCTCGAGAACAAGTCGCAGACCTTCGGCTTCGACTCCCAGACCGAGCAATATGTCGACATGCTCTCAGCCGGTATTGTCGATCCGGCGAAGGTGGTTCGCGTCGCTCTTCAGGATGCGGCGTCGGTGGCGGGTCTCATGATCACCACCGAGGCGATGGTTGCGGAACGGCCGAAGGCGGAGGCGCCAGCCATGCCGGGCGGCGGCATGGGCGGAATGGACTACTGATCGCCTGACAAAACGCGACGGCGGCCGCGAAAAGGCCGCCGGCGAGCGGTAGTGCAGAATGAATCCGAAGGGACGGCGCTTTCCGCCCCTTCGACGTCTCCTGAGACCCCTACGTCGGGAGACATTGGCAGCCGGAGCGCGACTTCCGATCCGGCGGCTCAGCGCCATTGCGCCGCAGAAAGGTCAAATTGAAAGCTTTCTTGGAGAACTCGTTTCAAGGCGCGCATCTGCTGTCGCCCTGGAATAGCCAGGAACCCGTTCGCGAAGAACTCTTCAGCGTCGAGCGTCTCGAGGACCATGCGCGCAGTCTTGCGGTCGCGCAAATCGTGTCCTCTCGAGGAACCAAGGGCCGGCTTCTGGCGAGACGGCTCGTCTACAATCGAGCGGCGCTGCTCGAAGCCTATCGATCCGCGGTCAACGCCATCAATGGGAGCCGTCCGATAACGCCCGCGGCCGAATGGCTCGTGGACAATTATCATCTCGTCGAAAGACAGATCCATCAGATTCAGTCGGACCTGCCGCCCGGATACTATCGCCAGCTTCCCAAGCTCGCGGCTGGACCCTTCGCGGGCTATCCCCGGGTGTTCGGCATCGCCTGGGCCTTCGTCGCCCATTCCGACAGCCGTTTCGACCCCGAAACGTTGGATCGCTTCGTCAGGGCCTACCAAGAGGTGCAGCCGCTAACCATCGGCGAGCTCTGGGCGGTCTCGATCACGCTCCGGATCGTGCTGATCGAGAACCTCGCGCGCCTTGGCCATCAGATCACCAACAGCCGCGCCCAGAGGCAGATCGCGGACGGCTTGGCGGACCGCTTGCTCGGCGCGGGCGGGCGGCGGTCGGAATCGGCGGCGCTCGTCCTTGCGACGCATGAACGTCAGCCGCTCTCGCTGGCCTTTGCGGTCCAGCTCGTCCATCGGCTGCGCGATCAGGATCCGAAGATTACGCCGGCGTTGAAATGGCTTGACGAGCGCCTGGCGATCCAGGACGCGACGGCCGATTCCGCGGTGCGCGACGTCCATCGTCAGCAGGGCGCCGCAAACGTCTCTGTCCGCAATATCGTCACCAGCCTGCGCCTGATTTCCGATGTTGACTGGAAGCAATTGTTCGAGCGCCTGAGCCTCGTCGATGTCGTTCTGGCGGCCGACAGCGACTTCGCGAACATGGATTTTCCGACGCGGACGCTCTATCGCAGCGCCGTCGAGGACCTGTCGCGCGGCTCGAACCTTACAGAGCTCGAGATCGCGGGCGCCGCGACGCTTGCGGCGAGAGCGGCCGCAGCCGAAGCGCCGGAGATGGATCGCGCCCGGCGCGGAGACGTGGGGTACATTCTGCTCACCGGCGGTCGTCGCGGCTTCGAAAGGTCGATCACGTACCGGCCGCCCATGCGAACCTGGCTGGCGCGGATCAACCGATCGGTCGGCGTCAGCGGCTATTTGACTGCGATCCTGCTTGTTGCCGCCGGCCTTCTTGCGGCGCCGCTCATCGCGCTCTTTGCAATCGGGGTCGGTCCCGCTCTTCTCGGCCTCCTCGGCGCGCTCGGCGCGATCCCCGCCATTGACGCCGCGGTCGCGTTCGTCAATCGCGGAGTCAACGCAGGCTTCGCCGCGACGCTTCTCCCCGCCCGAGAACTACTCGACGGCGTGCCTGCCGATCTGCGGACGCTCGTCGCTGTTCCGACCTTGCTCACAACCCCGGCGGCAATCGAAGAGCTGATCGAACGCCTGGAAATTCATTACCTCGCGAGCCCGGAAGGCCATCTGCATTTTGCGTTGGTAACCGACTGGACGGACGCCGCGAACGAACACGCTAACGACGACGCTGCGCTCGTTGCGGCGGCGGCGGAAGGGATCGCGCGCCTGAACCGACGCTACGGCCCTGCGCCCGGCGGAGCGCGCTTTCTCCTTCTGCACCGGCGCCGCGTCTGGAACGAAGGTGAATCGCGTTGGATCGGGTGGGAACGTAAGCGCGGCAAACTCCACGAACTCAATCGGCTGCTGCGCGGCGCGACCGATACGACGTTCATGGATGTCGGTCTTGCGACGCCAGCGGCGCCGAGAGGCGTCCGCTATGTCGTGACCCTCGATTCAGATACGCGATTGCCGCGTGACGCAGTGCGTCGCCTGATTGGCAAGATGGCGCATCCGCTGAACCGGCCGCGCCTCGACGCCGACGGGCGTCGGG
Source organism: uncultured Alphaproteobacteria bacterium (assembly GCA_963829505.1). Lineage (GTDB taxonomy): Bacteria > Pseudomonadota > Alphaproteobacteria > Rhizobiales > Beijerinckiaceae > Roseiarcus. The sequence goes on along the minus strand of CAWHIL010000001.1, from coordinate 641,214 downwards.
TTGTCGAGGGCTACGCCGTCCTGCAGCCCCGCGTCACGCCGTCGCTGCCGTTGGGCCGCGAAGGGTCGCTGTACCAGCAAATCTTCTCGAGCGTCGCCGGAATCGACCCTTACGCGTCGGCGGTCTCCGACGTCTATCAGGATCTGTTCGGGGAAGGTTCCTACGCCGGGAAAGGCATCTACGACGTCGACGCTTTCGAGGCCGCGCTCGCCGGCCGCACGCCAGATTCAACTCTTCTCAGCCACGATCTCTTCGAGGGCGTGTTCGCGCGCGCCGGCCTCGCCTCCGATGTGGAGGTCATTGAGGAATTCCCCGCCCGCTACGACGTCGGCGCCGTTCGTCACCACCGCTGGGCGCGCGGCGACTGGCAGTTGCTTCCCTGGATTTTTGGGGGCGGCCCGTCACAGTCCGGAACTGCGTCGTCGTCGAGCGCCGTTCCGGCGATCGGCCGATGGAAGATGCTGGACAATCTGCGCCGCACGCTTTCGGCGCCTGCCGCGGTCCTGGCGTTGCTGGTCGCGTGGACTCTGCCGCTCCCCGTCGCCTCGATCTGGACGCTGTTCGTCGTCCTGACGATCGCCCTGCCGACGCTTATTCCGGTCATCGCGGCCATTCCGCCGCGTCGGCCAGGGGTGACGATCGCAAGCCACATGCGCGCGCTCGGCGGCGATGCACTCCTTGCTGTGACCCTGTCGACCTTGACCGTCGCGTTCCAGGCGGATCAGGCGTGGCTCATGGCCGATGCGATCGCTCGCACGCTCTGGCGCCTCGGGGTCAGCCGACGCCATCTGCTCGAATGGGTTCCGGCGGCGCAGGCGAACATCGGTCCTCGCCTGGACGTCATGGGATTTGCTCGTCGAATGACGGGCGCGATGGTCATCGGCGCGGTCGCGGCGATGGTCGCGCTGACGTCCCGCCATGGATCCTGGCCGGTGGCGCTTCCCTTCGCCGCGCTCTGGCTCGCTTCGCCCGCCGTCGCGCGCCTTGTCAGCCTGCCTCCCGCCTCAGCCTCCCGGCTGCCGATGACCGACGCCGACGCACAGGCTCTGAGGCGCACCGCGCGCCGCACCTGGCGGTTTTTCGAGACGTTCGTCACGCCAGCCGACAACATGCTGCCGCCCGACAATTTTCAGGACGATCCGGCGCCGGCGGTCGCCCATCGGACCTCGCCGACCAATATCGGCCTCTATCTGCTTTCGGTCGTTTGCGCGCGTGAGTTCGGTTGGATAGGAACCGCTCAGGCGATCGATCGGCTGGAGGCGACGCTCTCCACGATGGGTCGCCTGCGGCGCGTCCGCGGGCACCTCTTCAACTGGTACGACACGCGAGACCTGCGCCCCCTTGCCCCGGAATACATATCGACGGTCGACAGCGGCAATCTTGCCGGGCATCTGATCGCGCTCGCCAATGCCTGCAAGGATTGGGGGAATCGACCCCTCGAAACGACGCGACGCCTGACCGGCGTCGCCGACGCGCTCGATATCGCCCACGAGGAATGCGCCCGTCTGCGCGACGGCCGCCAAACCCAGACCGTGACGATGCGTCAACTCGACGAGGCCCTGGCTGCAGTCGCCGCGGATTTGCATCGGGCGTCGCTTTCGCAGGCGGATTGTCAGGCGCAGTTCGACAGCCTTCGCGCCAATGTCGACGTTATGGTCGATATCGCGGGCGCGCTCGCAATCGAACGGGACGACGCTCCAAGCGCGGACGTGCTGCTTTGGGTGCGCGCGGTCGCGAACTCGATCGAGGCCCACCGCCTGGATCTCATGATCGCGGTGGAGGCGGTCGGCATCCAGCGGGCGCGGCTAGCTGTTCTCGAAAGCAAGGCCCGGTCGATGGCCCTCGCTATGGAGTTCGGGTTCCTGCTTGACCCAGCCCGACAGCTGCTGTCGATCGGATATCTCGTCAAAGAGGCAACCCTCGATCAGAATTGTTACGATCTCCTGGCTTCCGAGGCGCGACTCGCCAGCTTCTTCGCGATCGCCAAAGGCGACGTCGCCGCGAAGCACTGGTTCCGCCTGGGCCGCTCCGCGACGCCTGTCGCGCACGGCGCCGCGTTGATCTCCTGGTCGGGATCGATGTTCGAATATCTGATGCCCTCACTCGTCATGCGCGCGCCGTCCGGGAGCCTGCTTGAGCAGACAAACCGACTGATCGTGGGTCGACAGATCGTCTATGCTACGAAACTCGGGCTTCCATGGGGGATATCCGAGTCCGCCTATAACGCCCGCGATCTCCAACTGACGTATCAGTACTCCAATTTCGGCGTTCCCGGCCTCGGACTGAAACGCGGTCTTGGCGAAGAGCGGGTCATTGCGCCCTACGCGACGGCCCTGGCTGCGATGGTCGATCCGCGGGCGGCCGTGACGAACCTCGAGAAACTGGCGAAGATCGGCGCACAAGGGCGGTACGGTTTTTGCGAGTTTTTGGACTACACGCCCGCCCGTCTTCCGGAGCGCCAAAGCGTCGCGATCGTCCACGCCTTCATGGCGCATCATCAGGGCATGACGATCGTCGCCATCGCCGACGCGCTCATGGAGGGCGTCGTACGGGCGTGGTTCCACGCCGAACCGATCGTCAAGGCGACCGAACTCCTTCTGCAGGAACGCATGCCGCGCGAGGTCGCGGCGACACGCCTTTGGGCCGCGGACGTGAAATCCGCACACGCCGCACGTAACGTCGAACCCTCCGGCGCCCGGCGATTCGCATCGGCTGAGCAGGCCACCCCCGCCACGCACCTGCTTTCGAACGGCCGCTATTCGACGATGCTCACCGCCGCCGGATCCGGATACAGCCGCTGGGGCGATCTGGCGCTGACGCGCTGGCGCGAGGACGCGACCTGCGACGACTCCGGCTTCTACGTCTATGTCAAAGATTTGCGCACTGGCGTCGCCTGGTCGGCGGGATTTCAGCCGACCGGCGGCGAATTGGATGACTACGTCGTCCTCTTCGAAGAAGACCGCGCGGAGTTCACGCGCCGCGACGGCTCGCTCACCACGACAATGGACGTCATCGTCTCAGCCGAAGACGACGCGGAAGTTCGCCGCGTATCGATCACGAATTCCGGAGACCGCCCTCGCGATATCGAGATCACCTCCTACGCCGAACTCGTGCTTGCGCCTCAAAACGCCGACATCGCCCATTCCGCCTTCTCGAAGCTGTTCGTGACGACGGAATACCTTCCCGATGTCGGGGCGATTCTGGCCACGCGCCGAAAGCGAGCTCCCGGGGACCCGGAAATCTGGGCCGCGCATCTGACCGTCGTGGACGGCGAAGCGGTCGGCGCGCCGGAGTTCGAGACGGATCGAGCGCGGTTTCTCGGACGAAGCCGCTCTGTCCGGGCGCCGATCGCGATTATGGACAGCCGGCCGCTTTCAAACTCGATCGGGGCCGTACTCGATCCCATTTTCTCGATCCGCCGACGCGTCCGCGTTGCGCCGGGGGCGACCGTTCGCGTCGCCTATTGGACGATCGCCGCCGGCACGCGCGAAGCGCTGCTCGACGGCGTCGACAGGCACCGCGATGCGACTGCATTCCCGCGCGCCTCGACGCTCGCCTGGACGCAGGGCCAGGTGCAATTGCATCATCTTGGCGTCACCGCAGGCGAAGCGAGCCTGTTTCAGCGGCTCGCCGGGCACGTCATCTACGCTGCGTCGGCCGTGCGCCCGGCTTCGGATACGATTTTGCAAGGCGCGGGCGCGCAGTCCGGCCTTTGGGGGCAGGGAATTTCGGGGGACCTGCCGATCGTGCTCGTGCGCATTGCGGATATCGAAGACCTTGAGCTCGTACGAGAACTCCTGCAGGCCCACGAATACTGGCGGATGAAGCAGCTCCCGGTCGATCTGGTCATCCTGAACGATCGCCAGGCCTCCTACGTCCAGGAGCTTCAGATCGCGATCGAGACGTTGATCCGGGCGAGCCGGTCGGCGCCGCTGCTCGGGAACGCGCGTGCGCCGGGCCGGATCTTTTTGTTGCGCGCCGACCTCATCCCCGCTGAAACGAAGAGCCTTCTCGCCTCGGTCGCCAGAGTCGTTCTCTCCGCCCAGCGCGGCAGATTGCTCGAACAACTCGAGCGTATTGTGGAGCCTGGGGCGCCCGAGAGGGCCGCGAAGCCGACCGCTTCCCGTTCGAGAATTCCGGGACCGGCCCGCGCTCCCAATCTCGAGTTCTTCAACGGCCTGGGCGGCTTCGGCCGAGACGGACAGGAATATGTAACGGTCCTGGGGCCGGGCCAGTCGACGCCAGCGCCCTGGATCAACGTCGTCGCCAATCCCGCTTTCGGCTTCCACGCGTCAGCAGAGGGCGGCGGCTACACCTGGTCCCTCAACAGCCGCGAGCATCAGATAACGCCATGGTCGAACGATCCGGTGACCGATCGTCCGGGCGAGGCTTTCTATCTGCGAGATGAAGAAACGGGCGAGTTCTGGACGCCGACAGCGCTGCCGATCCGCGACCTCGCTGCGACGTACGTCGCCCGCCACGGCCGCGGATACAGCCGTTTCGAACACGTCGCTCATGAGATCGCGTCTGATCTGCTGCAGTACGTTCCGGTCGCGGATTCGATCAAGATTTCGCGTCTCGCGCTGACCAACCGTTCGAGCCGTCCTCGTCGGCTCAGCGTGACCGCGTATGTCGAATGGGTTCTCGGACCGGCTCGTTCCGCATCGCTGCCGTTCGTCTCGACCGAGATCGACGCCGCCACGGGCGCGCTGTTCGCGCGCAATCGCTGGAACGCGAGCTTTGGCTCGCGCGTCGCCTTCGCCGATCTTTGCGCAGCTCAGACGAGTTGGACCGGCGATCGACGCGAGTTCATCGGCCGAAATGGGACGCTCGCCGAGCCCGCCGCGCTCTCAGCCGCAGTGGCGCTGTCAAAGGCAGTCGGCGCGGGCCTTGATCCCTGCGCGGCATTGAGCGCCGCGATCGAACTGGCGCCTGGGGAAACCGTCGAAGTCGTGTTCTTGCTCGGCGACGCGGAAAGCGGAGACGCGGCGCGCAGCCTCCTCGCCCGTTATCGCGCCGCCGATCTCGATGCAGTCGAGGCCGACATCGCGCGCCGATGGGACGACATCCTCGGCGCGGTCGTGGTGAAGACTCCCGACCGCTCGATGGACATCATGCTCAACGGCTGGCTTCTCTACCAGACGCTGAGCTGCCGCGTGTGGGCGCGCTCCGGATTCTATCAGGCGAGCGGCGCTTACGGATTCCGGGATCAGCTGCAGGACGGCATGGCGCTCGCGGCGACGCAGCCCAGATTGACCCGGGAGCATCTGATCCGCACCGCCGCGCGGCAGTTCGTCGAAGGCGATGTGCAGCATTGGTGGCTGCCGCATTCGGGGCAGGGCGTGCGAACCAGAATCTCGGACGATCGACCTTGGCTCGCCTACGCCGTCGCCCATTACCTGGGCGCGACAGGCGACCTCGCCGTGCTTGACGAGAAAGTCCCCTTCCTCGAAGGCCAGACGCTTGAGCCGGGCGACCACGACAGCTTCTTCACGCCGACCGTGTCCGATGAGACGGCGACCGTGTTCGAGCATTGCGCGCTGGCGCTCGACGCCTCTCTGGCGCTCGGCCCACACGGGCTTCCGCTGATGGGGACGGGTGACTGGAACGACGGCATGAACCGCGTCGGCGAAAACGGGACCGGCGAGAGCGTTTGGCTCGGCTGGTTCCTGCATGCGGCGCTCACGGCCTTCATTCCCATCGCCGAGGCGCGGCTGGAAACTGGCAGAGCCGCCACATGGCGCGCTCACGCCGCCGCTCTGGCGGCCTCGCTCGAAGACGAAGCATGGGATGGAGAATGGTATCGGCGCGCCTTCTTCGACAACGGCGAATTGCTCGGCGCATCGACGAACGAAGAGTGCCGCATCGATTCGATCGCGCAGTCCTGGGCAGTCATCTCCGGAGCGGCGTCGCGCGATCGGGCGGCGAGCGCGATGAGCGAGGTCGAGCGGCAATTGATCCGGCGCGACCAGGGCCTCGCCTTGTTGTTTGCGCCGCCATTCGACAAGACCGCGCAAGATCCCGGTTACATCAAGGCCTATCCGCCGGGGGTTCGCGAGAACGGCGGCCAGTACACCCACGCGGCTTTGTGGTCGGTGATGGCCTTCGCCGCGCTCGGCGAAGGCGACAAGGCGGCCGGGCTGTTCTCCCTGCTCAACCCCATCAATCATGCGCGAACCCGCTCCGACGTCCATCGCTACAAGGTGGAGCCCTACGTCGTGGCGGCCGACATCTACGCGAGCGCGCCCCATATCGGACGCGGCGGCTGGACGTGGTACACGGGTTCGGCTGGCTGGATGCAGCGCGCCGGTCTCGAGAGCATCCTTGGGCTCAGGCTTCGCGGCGGCTTCTTGCATCTCGACCCCTGTATTCCCAAGGGCTGGGCGAACTACGCGATGACGATTTGCATCGGGTCTGCGCGATACGAGATTGCGGTCGACAACGCGGCGGGAGTCAGTCGGGGCGTCGCTTTCGCCGAGATCGACGGGGTTGAGATCCCGGAGAGGCCTCCACGGATGAGAACGGTCGACGACGGCGGCGTCCACCGCATCCACATCCGGTTGGGCTGAGAGGCGGGCGCCCGCCTCCATCGAAAGCTTGGCGCGATGCGTGCGTCAGCACGCGGGACAGTCTCGGCCTTCTTACGAGGCGGCGCTGTCGGCCTCGAGGGCCGCGGCGAGTTCGTCAGGGTCGATGACAAACACCTCGCCTCCGCCGGCCTGCTCCGACACCGCCGGAAAATGCAGCATGGTCGCCGTTCGCCTGAATGCGAGGAAGGACAGGCCCGGGATGTCTTCCTCGTCAACGACGACACGATACGTTCCTGCCGGCAGAGGACGGTCCACTCCCGACAATGCGAACGGTCTGGTGAAAGTCACAGGCGTCTCGCGGCTGCGCGTCGTCATCGCACACTCACTTCCGTTTCGGCGGTGTCGTCGCAGCCGATGGAGCCTTCGGTGCGAAGGGCGAAAGCGGCGCAGCGACCGCCGACTTCGCTTTTTTGGGCTTCCGCATCTCCCGGTTGCCTCGCCGTTTCTCCTTGGCCATCGCATGCTCCTCCTGGCAGAGCGGGTTGGTTCCCGAATCGGAAGGGCGTCGCCCGCACAACGCCTTCGATTGCTGGGATATATAGGCGCAATTCTTCGGAGAAAAAGGGCGAGCGACGTCGGCGCTTGCTGTTTGAACGGCGCTTCGAGGAACGAAGTCCGACAGGACCCTCATATTTCTTCAGTTCCGCACTATGTATGCCCTAAGGCCGGGCGAAACGAGAAAGCTCGGGCGCTTCTTTCAACCTTAAAACGCCAACCCCGGCCCGGTGCGGACGCGATTCCGCGCCCCAGCGAGGAGCGTTGCAATGATACCCCTCACAGTCCACCATCGGACCGTCTATCGATATCGGCGTCCCATCGATCTGTGGCCACACCGGTTGATGCTCTGCCCGCGCGAGAGCCGGGATCTCCAGGTGATCTCCTGCGTAGTGACTGTGTCGCCGACCGCGCAGGTCACATGGGCCCATGACGTCTTCGGCAACGCCGTGGCGACCGCGGTGTTTCAGGGCGCCTGCGAGAGTTCTCGTCGTCGACAGCGCCGTAGAGCTTCGCCTCGAGGCGGCGGCCTGGCCGATCTTCAACATCGCCGCCTCTGCGATCGTCTACCCGTTTCGCTATTGCGACGACGATTGGACGGACCTTGGCGCACTGACTCGACTGCAGTATCCGGATCTGGACGGCCGCCTCGCGGCCTGGGCGCGGGCCTTTGTCCGCGGCGATCGGACCGATACCCTTGCCCTGCTCAAAGACCTCAGCGCGGGCGTGTCGACGGCGATCCGCTATCAGAGCCGGGACGACGAGGGCGCACAGTCGCCAATCGAGACCCTTGCCCGCGGATGGGGCGCCTGCCGGGACTTCGCGGTCCTCTTCGTCGAGGCGGCGCGATGTCTGGGCTTCGGCGGAAGGCTTGTCTCGGGCTATCTTTTCAATCCGGACCAGCTCCTTCGAGGATCGACGGACGCCGGATCGACCCACGCCTGGGGAGAAGTCTTCGTGCCAGGCGCCGGGTGGATCAGCTTTGATCCGACGAACCGCAGCGTCGGCGGCGCCAATCTCATTCCCGTCGCCGTGGCGCGGGACATCCGTCAGGCGTCCCCGGTATCCGGCGCCTACGCCGGAAGCGGCGATGCGCTGGAGGCCATGTCGGTCGAGGTCGCCGTAACGTCGAGCGCGCCGCCTTCCATGGTCACCGACTTCTGAATCCAAAGACGGCTCCATGTTCGACTTCGGTGAGCGGAGACCCTTGGCGACGACCGCTCCCATCAAGATTTCAGCACCATCCTCAATGCGTCCGGGGCCAAGATGCGGACACGGCGGTAGGACACCTCGATATGACCGTCTCCCGCGAGCTTCCTCAGCACGGCTCCGGCGGTCGTGCGGGCGAGGTTGGTCATGACGGCGAAATCTTCCTGGCTGACGTCGACCTCAACCGACTGAGCGCCTTCCGGCGTGCGATAGCGGCAGCCGCCGAGGCGCAAGAGAACCGCCACGCTGCGCTTGAAATGATCGCGCATCAGGAGGTCGTCGGCAGCCCCAATGGCGACGTCGTTGTGGGCGATCGCCGCGAGGCCGAAGAACCGCCACGCGCCCGGATCGGCCGCAACGATCTCGCGAATTTCCGGCAACGGCAGATGCAGCGCCTTGGTGTCGCGCGTGACCGCCAGTCCGATCCGCCGCGGCTGCTCGGTGAAGGCGGCTGCTTCTCCGAACCACGTGCCGGGCCTGGCGACATGCGCGACATAGGGGCCCCGCTCGCCCGGCGCGATGGAGAGCGCGAAACTGCCCTGCACCAGGCCGAACATGCCGCCAGGCGGATCGCCGACCGAATAGAGCGTCGCGCCCGCCTTGTGCGCTTGCAGGCTGCAGCGGGCGAGGACGCTCCGCCGGAACGGCGGCGGCGTCAAGCTCAGCCAGCCCTCGCGCGAGACGATCGCATGCGCATGCGGCAGTGTGGGCACAATCGCTCCGAACGCGCGTACGCGGCGGTCCGATTGCAGAGGCGAGCCCCTGATCGGGCGACCCAAAAACTCGCCAATATTTTCACCAACAGACCGGCGGCGGTCAATCTGGGCCGAAAATTCGGGCTAGGGAGGCGGAACCGGATCGGGGCCTCGGCGCTCAACGCGACGGGTTTGCGGCGGCGGAGACCCCTGGACATGTTCAAAGGGCGGAAGCAGCCGGGACAATTTCGACGTGTTCGAGGATGGCGATGCGCAATACAAGGATCCTGTTTTGGCGCCAGCTCATTGTCGGCTCGCTGATCGCTTTCGGGCTCGTCCTGGCGTTGGCCAATATCGATCAGGCCCAAATTGCGAAAGCTGACGAAACCCCGCCCCTCGACTGGCGGCCGGCGAACGACGTCGTGAACCGGACGCACCAGCCGCCGAAGATCAGGACATTCCTTCAATAGACGCTTTCAGGAGAGAACTCATGTTTCGGACGCTTGCGCTTCTCGGCGCCTCGATGCTTGCGATGTCGGCCGCGAACGCCGAGGCGCAAGCGCCGGCGCTGAGGCCGAACATTGTCTTCATCATGGCCGACGACCTCGGCAACGCCGACCTCGGGTATCGCGGCCACGAGATTTCTACGCCCAATATCGACAAGCTCGCGACCGAGGGCGTCCAGCTCGAAGATTTCTACGGCATGCCGGTCTGCACGCCGTCGCGCGCGGCGCTGATGACCGGCCGCTATCCGATGCGTTACGGTCTCCAAACGCTGGTCATTTTCCCGAGCCACACCTATGGGCTTGCGACCGACGAGCGGACCCTGCCGCAGGCGCTGAAGGAGGCCGGCTACAAGACGATGATGGTCGGCAAGTGGCACCTCGGCCACGCCGACCGGAAATACTGGCCGCAGAACCGCGGCTTCGATTATTTCTACGGCAACATCGTCGGCGAGGTCGACTATTTCACCCGCGAGCGCGGCGGCCTGATCGACTGGCAGCGCAACGGCGTCTTCCTCAAGGAGCACGGCTACTACACCGACCTCATCGGCGACGACGCAATCCGCCTGATCGACCAGCAGGACGGCAAGCAGCCGTTTTTCCTCTATTTCGCTTCGCTCGCCTCGCATGCGCCCTATCAGGCGCCGGAGGCCGCCATCGACAAATACAAGTCCGTCGCCGATCCGTTCCGGCGCACCTATTCGGCGATGATCTCGGAACTGGACGTCCAGGTCGGACGCATTGTCTCCGAGCTCGACAAGAAGGGTCTGCGCGACAACACCATCATTCTGTTCTCCAGCGACAACGGCGGCGCGACCAACGCCCTCTTCGCGCAAGGGGCCAAGAGCAGCGCCGAGAAGAGCTCCGAGGAGGGCGGCATCACGCCGGACCGGAAGCCGCCGGCCTCGAACGCCCCGTTCAGCGGCGGCAAGGGAAGTCTGCGCGAGGGCGGCGTCCGTGTGGTCGCCTTCGCCAACTGGCCGGGCAAGCTCAAGCCGCGGTCGGGGGACGCGCCGCTCGGCATGGTCGACGTGATGCCGACGCTCCTGGACCTCGCCGGCGCCAAAGGCAGCCCCGACCATCCCTTCGACGGCAAGGACATGTGGGCGACCATCGCCGACGGCGCGCCCTCGCCGCACGACGACATTCTGATCAATGTCGAGGCGTTCCGCGGCGCAGTCCGCAAGGGCGACTGGAAGCTCATCAAGATCGCGCTTCTGCCGGGCAAGACGCAGCTCTTCAATCTCGCCGTGGACCCCGGCGAGACGACCGACGTTGCGGCCGACCACCCCGAGATCGTCAAGGACCTCGAGGCGCGGCTCATAGCCTACGCGAAGGAGCAGACGCCGAGCCTCTGGATCAAGGCGCAGCCGGCCTTTGTCGGCAACCAGGGCAAGACGGTGATCGACCCGGATTTCGACATCGACGACGGCGGCCTGCCGCACGAGCGCATGGCGCTGCCAGCGAAGTGACTCAGGGCTCGCATCAAAAAACGGGAGTCGGCGATGAAACGGATCGTGCTGGCGTTCGTCGCGGGCGCCGTGTCCGCTGCGTCTGCGCTCGCAGATGACGCGCTCGTCGACGCGAACGGCCAGCGGGTGATGCCGATCCCCGACGGGGTCGCGCTCTCGTGGAAGGTCGACTGCTTCTGGGGCGAGCCGATCTCTTACGGCGGCAAGACCTTCCGCGCGATGGGCTACGCCAACGGCCAGATGATCAACTTCATGGACATCGAGGCGAGCTACTGGCCTGCGCGCTTCAAGCTCGCGCCGGGGGACAAACTCGTGCTTGCGGGCTATTTCCCCCACGCCCGCTACTCCTCGATCAACTCCTACGGTGGAGGGGCGCCGACCTCGTCCATTGTTGATGTCGACATCGAGCCGGACGCAGGCTCGAGCAACCCGTTCCGGCAGGGCGCGCAGCGCGACACTCCCGACGACCAGCGGCGCTACACGATCACCGTCATCAACGAACCCGAGCCCGCGAACAAGGCGGACCGCGCGCCCAACACGCTCTACGCACGCCCAGCCGCCGAGCCCTACGACATCGTCGAGTTGCGATACCGCACTTACCTCGTCGACGAGTCCCCACAGAACGCCTTCGACCAGCGCGGCGGAGTGCCTCTGCCCACGCCCGTCAAGCTTGTCATTGCCGGCGGCGCGGAACGCCCGGGCGGGGCGATCTGCGCGGGCGATAGGGCAATGGCGCAAAAGATGTTCTTCCGCGCCATTGCGCCGGACACAGTCACGTCGTGGTGGCAGGCATTTCCCTGCACCGACAAGACGCGGAAGGGCGCGTTCTGCAACGACCCCCTCACCGCGCCGGCGCAGGACCCGCCCGTCACCGAGAAGTTCTTCGGCATCCCCTATTCGCTGAGAGGACTGTTTCTGCCGCCGGAGCAGCGGGCGAAACTCAAGCCGCCAAACTCCTGCAAGCTGGCGAAGGGCTTCGAGGGGAACGCGGACAACGCCTACACGATGACCTTCCTCAACAACCATTTCGGCAAAGTCGTCGAGTTTCGCGGGCGCTATCCGCGCACGCCCCGGACCTATTTCGACAACAAGGTCTGGAACCAAAGCAAGGCGGACCTACGCTACTGGAGCGTGATGTCCGGCAACGAGCCGTCTTCGACGCAGATCGCGGCGGGGATCGCGGACGAACAAATTCCGGAAAACAAGGACGGGACATTCAGCATCATCGTCTCCAAGCCCGAGGACCGGCCGAAGACCGCGACGCAGGCCTGCGGCCACGCCTGGCTGGACTGGGGCCGCCGCGGCGACTTCACCGGCCGCGACGGGCAGACGACCCTCGTGTGGCGGAACACGCTGCCGGCCAACGGCTTCGCCCAGTCTTTCCTCGCGGTCTGCGAACCGGGAACCGAGAAGGCGGTCATGGGCGAGTATCTGCCGACCGGACGCTACTTCGCCGATGCGGCGGCGTTTGACGCCGAAGTCGGTTGCCTGAACGGTGGGAAGTGAGGGCAAATCGATGAACCGTCTCTTACGCATCGCGGCGGGCCTGTCGGCTCTGTTGGCGGCGAGCGCCGCAGCCGAGGACGCCAAACCGGACTGGCGCGAACAGTACGCCTACACGCTCGGCGTCCAGGCCTACATCTACGCGTTCCCTTGGGCGTACATGCCGCAGGCGAGATGGGACCGAACGGAGCCACTTGATCATCAGGCGAACCGCTTCTTTCATGTCCGGAAGCTCGAAGATGCGACCCACCTGACCGGCGGCGCGCCCAACAACGACACGCTCTATTCGCGCGCCTGGGTCTACCTGAAGGACGAGCCGGTCATCCTCACCGTGCCGGCCATCGCCGACCGCTACTACACCATGGAGATCGTCGATTTCATGGGCGACAATTTTGCCTATGTCGGCACGCGCGCCACCGGAACGAAAGCCGGAAGCTACGCCATCGTCGGACCCGACTGGAAGGGAACGCTGCCAGAGGGCGTGACGGCGCTGCCGCCGTCGTCGACGCCGTGGGCGACGATCCTCGGTCGCACCTACGTGAAAGACCCCTCCGACCTCGACGCCGCGCACAAGATTCAGGACCAGTACATGCTGACCCCGCTGTCGCAGTGGGGCAAGGCCGAGGTTACGCCGCCAAAGGATGCGGTCGTCTGGCCGGCCTTCGACCCAACGGCCGACCCGCTCGCGGACTGGAAGACGATCAACCGGGCGATGATCGAAGTCCCGCCCCCGGCGCGCGAAGCCGACACGTTTGAGCAGCTTGCGCGTATCGGCATCGGACCGGGGCTTGACGTCGAGGCGCAGGACGCCAGCACAAAGCGCGGACTTGCCCGTGCCGCGGTCGATGGGAAGAAGATCATCGCCGGCGCCTTCACTGACGGCTACTTGCAGAAGTCTGTGAACGGTTGGAACTATCCGCCGCCCGCAACGGGAAGGCCCAGCGCAACCCGCGACTGGCTGTTCCGCGGCGTGCAGATGCTCGCAGGCTTCGTCGCCAACGACCCCATCGAGGCGACCTACTTCAACGTCTCGGTCGACGGCGACGGCAAGCCGCTGACTGGCGACACCCGGTACATCATCCATTTCGACAAGGGCGGCGAACCCAAGGTGAAGGCGTTCTGGTCGGTGACGATGTACAATCTTCAGTACAATCTCGTCGCCAATCCGATCGACCGCTATTCGGTCGGCGACCGCACTGGCATGAAGCAAGACGCGGACGGCGGGCTCACGATCTACGTCCAGAAGGACTCGCCCGGCGTCGACAAGGAAAGCAACTGGCTGCCCGCGCCGGACGGGCAGTTCTTCATGATCATGCGCACCTACCTGCCGGCGGACGACATCGGGAACCAGACATGGCAGCCGCCGAAGATTACGGCGGCCGGCGGCGCGAACTGAGGCAAGACCGATATGAAGCGCGAAACGGAAGCTCCGGAAGATCTGGACAAGAGCGCCGTCACAAGACGCGGGCTCGTCAAACTCATCAACGGCGTCGGCGCCGGAATCGGCGCCGCGGTTCTCGCGGGCAAGGCGACGGCAACTGCCCTCGCTCAACAGGTCAAGGGCGCGGCCGGTTCGGTCCTGCCCTTCCAGCCGGTGCCCACGGCGAGCACCGCGGGGCCGACGTTGCAGGAGTCGAAACACGTCCGGCGGGCGGAGCCAAACCATCTTCCGCCGGACGCGCCGAACATTCTGATCGTCCTCCTCGACGATGTGGGCTTTGGCCTCGCCGATACGCTCGGCGGCGAGGTCCACACACCGACGTTGACGCGCCTCGCCAACGACGGCGTCGCCTTCAATCAGTTCCACACGACCTCGATCTGCTCGCCGACGCGGGCGGCGCTGCTGACCGGCCGTAACCATCAGCGGGTCGGCTCCGGCACGATCGCGGAGCGGGCGCTCGATTTCGACGGCTACACCGGCGTCATCCCGAAGACCGCGGCGACGGTCGCAACGGTGCTGCGCGATTACGGCTACAAGACCTCGGCGTTCGGCAAGTGGCACAACACGCCAGCGACGGAAACGACCGCGATGGGCCCGTTCGACCGTTGGCCGACTGGCTACGGCTTCGACTACTTTTACGGGTTCATGGCCGGCGAGACGTCGCAATATGAGCCGCGCCTGTTCGAGAACACCCTTCCGGTCGAGCCGCCGCGCGACGAGACCTATCACCTGAGTTCCGACATGGCGGACAAGGCGCTGGCATGGCTACGCAAGCACCGCGCCTTCGCCCCGGACAAGCCCTTCCTGATGTATTGGGCGCCGGGCGCCGCGCACGGCCCCCATCACGTCTTCAAGGAGTGGGCCGACAAATACAAAGGAAAGTTCGACGACGGCTGGGACGCCTATCGGGAGCGCGTCTTCCAGAGGCAAAAGGACATCGGCTGGATTCCCGCCGACACGAAGCTCACCCCGCGCGCGGACACGATGGCGTCGTGGGACAGCATCCCGGAGTCTCAGCGCCCGTTCCAGAGGCGGCTGATGGAAGTCTTCGCGGGCTTCCTCGAGCATGTCGACGCCCAGGTCGGCCGGCTGGTCGACGGGCTCGAGGAAATGAAGATCCGCGACAACACGATCATCTTCTACGTCGTCGGCGACAACGGTTCGAGCGCGGAAGGCCAGAACGGCACAATCAGCGAGCTTCTCGCTCAGAACATGATCCCCAACACGATCGAGCAGCAATTGGCCGCGCTCGACAAGATCGGCGGCCTCGACGCGCTCGGGACGGCCAAGACCGACAGCATGTATCACGCGGGCTGGGCCTGGGCGGGCGACACGCCGTTCCGCTATACGAAGCTCGTCGCCTCGCATTTCGGGGGCACCCGCAATCCGCTGATCATTTCCTGGCCAAAGGGGATCAAGCCGGACAAGACGCCAAGGCCGCAGTTTCACCACGTCAACGACATCGCGCCGACGATCTACGACATTCTCGGCATCAAGGCGCCGGATGTTGTCGACGGATGGAAGCAGTTGCCGATCGACGGCGTCAGCATGACCTACGCCTTGGGCGACCCCAAGGCGCCGGGCCAAAAGCTGACCCAGTACTTCGAGAACAATGGCAGCCGCGCGATCTACCACGACGGCTGGATCGCGGCCGCCTTCGGCCCCTTGATCCCATGGCTACCGGTGACCCCGGGACTCGATACCTGGGACGCAAACAAGGACCGTTGGGAGCTCTACGACATCCGCAAGGATTTTTCAGAGGCTGACGACCTCGCGGACAAAGATCCGCAGCGCCTCGAGGAGATGAAGAAGCTCTTCCTGACCGAAGCCAAGGACAACCAGGTCTTTCCGGTCGGCGCGGGCTTGTGGACCCGGCTCCATCCGGAGGACCGGGTGAAAGTTCCCTATACCCATTGGGACTTCGATGCGACGACGACCCGGCTGCCCGAATTTGCCGGTCCCGGGCTTGGGCGCGAGAGCAATCGCGTCGTGGTGGAAATGGAGGCCGATGAAGGCGCTTCAGGCGTCATCTATGCGCTCGGCGGCATCGGCGGAGGGCTGACGCTCTACATGGACAAGGGACTGCTGATTTACGAATACAACATGATGATGATCGAGCGCTATGTCGGACGGTCCGCCGGTCCGATCGGCGCCGGCAAACACCGGATTGTCGTCGACACCTCCATCGGCAAGCCCGGCGGGCCAGCGGACGTCGCGATCAGTGTCAATGATCAGGAAGCCATGCGCGTCGCCGTCAAGCGGACGGTCGCCGGCGCATTCTCCGCCAGCGAGACATTCGACGTCGGCGTCGATCTCGGATCGCCGGTCTCCTTCGACTACTTCGATCGCGCGCCGTTCGCATTCGGCGGGAGGATCGGCGCGGTGACGGTCGACCTCAAATCGGAGTAGGTCACGATCAAAACCAAGACGCCGGAAGGGCGCTCGTATCCGAAGGGCAACACGAACAGACAAGAAGGGCAATCAGTGATGAAAATTTCGAAGCTCATGACGGCGACGGCGATCGTCGCGGCCGGCCTGTTGACGCTCGCCGAGCCGGGTGCGGCGGGGCCGGTGCGCCACGGCGGCGGGGGCGGCGCTCACGCCGGCAACCGCAACATGAACATGAACCACAACATGAACCACAACATGAACATGAACCGGAACGCGAACGTTAACCGGAACATGAACGTCAATCGCAACACGAACGTCAACCGCAACGCCAACGTCAACGTGAACCGCAACGCCAACGTCAACGTCAACCGGAACGTCGGCTATCACGGCGGCGTCTATCACGGCGCTTGGGTCGGGCGGCCCTATCGCTGGGCGCCGGGCGGGGCGATCGCAGCCGGGGCAGCCATCGGCTTCATCGCGGCCGGCACGGCGGTCGCCTGGGCGCCCCCGCCGCCGCAGCCGGGACTCTGCTGGTACTACACCGACGCAACCCAGCGGGCCGGCTTCTGGGACACCTGCCCGTAAAGGGCAAGTCGGAAAGACGCGCGAGCGGCCTCCCAATTGGTCTCGCGCGTCGATGCGGCCGCCATGACCTCGGAAGGGGTTCATCCCGACTTCGTCAGTCGCCCAGCACCCCGCCGGACGAAGTTACTACATTGAGATGATCGAGGCGGCGATCCACCTGCTCGCCTGCAAAGGCTTCGACCGCCTCACGCTCGCCGACGTCGGCGTCCAGGCCGGTACAGTCGGGGCCTGCCAATCCATTATTTGTGGTCGAAACCGACGCTGATCCGCAAGGTCGCCGAGCGCCTCCGGGAATTCACGGAGTTGCAATTCCAGTGCATCGGGCCGGAACCGAAAGGGCTTGACAAGATCACGCGCCTGATCGAGCCCTACTGCATCCGGCCTACGGCGGGGAAGGATACTCTCGCTGTTGCGGGTCTCGACGACGGCCGCCGTGTCGCGCACCAGATGGTGCAGGAGAGCCCTATCGACAGGCAGCAGATCGCCGCGATGCGATTCGAACGAGCATCGCCAGCCCATCCATGCCCTTGGCGGGGTGAAGGTGCATCTGGTGCTGGGCGAATGCGCAGCCGCCATTCCGCTCCATGTCATCGCTTTGATGTGCATCGCCCGGAACGCCTGGACGGCGATCGAACGCTTGGACTTGCACAGCGGAGAAGGGCCTCGGGCGACGACGCAAGAGACGCTGCTCGCGCAAGAGTTCAGCCCCCCGGGCCATCAGCCAGCGTTTCTCTCTTAGCAGCGCAGCTGATGCCTCTGCTTCTTTTCGGCCGGGCGCTCTGATGAAGAAGATCGCGGAGGCTTTAGCAGGCTTTCGGACTTGGGCATGAGTGCCGGTGCAATCGGGCATGACGCAGCGCCGCTGCCCGAAATGGTCCTTAAGCCGCCGATGGACGATGGCAGGATGTCCGTCGCCGGCACCCGATTCTCGGTCGCCGAACCGACGGATAGTGGCGGGAATGGCTCATTTTGCGCGACTGGATATGTCGATCGAAGAGACGGCGGTTTGCGTCGTCGACGCCCATAGAACGGTGTGATGCAATGTTCCGTTGCGATTGAGCCGGAGGCCATTGCCGAGGCGCTGGCGCCGTTCGTGGCCACGCTGCGGCGCGCTGGCCATGAGGCGGGAGCGCTGTCGCCCTGGCTGCTACGGGGCTGCGTTCGCTCGGCGTGCCGGTTGTTTGCCTGACCCGTCAGGTCCGCCCCGCGATGTCGGCCCTGCGCAACAAGACCGACACCACCGATGCGTTGGCGCTGGCGCATCTGATGCGAACCGGCTGGGTCCGCCCGGCGCCTGTCAAGACCGAAGGCGCCTATGGGTTGAAACTGCTGCTGACCCATCGGTGCAATTTGAAGTGCAAGTTCCTCGACCTGGAGAACGCCATCCGCCACACGCTGAAGAGCTTCGGCGTGAAGCTCTACAAGGTCAGTCGCGGCGGCTTCGAGCAAGCGGTGCGCGAGGCCTGCGCGGACGATGCACTGACCGCCGAACTGATTGATTGCATGCTGACGGCGCGCGCGGCGCTCTGGCGGCAGTATCTCGAGCTGCACAACCTGGTGGTCCGGCTTATGGCGCGACGAGCTGTGCCGGCGCATCATGGCGATCCCGGCGTCGGCACGGTGACCGCTTTGACGTTCAGCACGGCGATCGACGACCCCAAGCGCTTCCGGCGCTTGCGCAACGTCGCCGCCTATTTCGGTCTGACATCCCGGCGGTGGCAGTCAGGCACCCCGATCGACGTACAGGGCCGCATCAGCAAGGCCGGGGATCCGGAGGTCCGGCGCGCGCGCTCTACGAAGCCGCGAGCGCCATGCTACGCGCTACAAGGGCAAGACGGCGCTGAAGAGCTGGGGGCAGAAGATCGCCAAACGCTGCCATCGCAAAGGCGTCGTCGCGGTCGCGCGCAAGCTGCCCTGGGGATGCATGCGATGTCGCGCGACGGCACGTTCTAAACGGATTGGCCGCACGCCGAGGATACTTACTCCGCGCCGACGTCGAAGGATCGCAAGCATCTCGGCGCCTACGCATGACGCTCGGAGATCCCTTCAACCGCATTTTGGCGCGCAGCTTGAGCGCCTGAGGAGATTCGCTCCGGCGGATGAGGACTGGTGCAGACCATCGACGACGGAAGCACGATACCTTGCCTGTGGCCGGAGCGATCCTGACCACGATCGAGTGCCTGTGATGCTGCCCCGCCAGTCCGATGCCGACATGCGTCGCGACGGATCGACGACCGCTCAGACGGTCCCAAACCCGCTGTCGATGAGCGCGGAAGAGTGCACGGCTTCCCAGGCCTCGCGGGCCGGAATTGGATCGACCGGGTGGTCGAGCCGTAGCGGACGCTGTCGCAGAACAGAGCAAGTCTGGATAAAGTGGAGTAGAAGAGACTTAGATGGCCAAGAAGAGAAGTAAGCGTCCGGCGGCGACACGTTGACCAGGGCTTGACGTGATGCTCGGCGCGCCAAGCCCACGGCAGGAGTTCGTCGAGACGGTTGATCGGATATCCGTCGACCATGCGCTCGAGCACGTCCTTCAGATAGGCATAGGGTTCGACGTCGTTGAGCTTGCAGCTCTCGATGAGCGAACAGAGCACGGCCCATCGCCTGCCGCCGCCGTCGGCAAAGAGATGATTCTTCCTTCCGAGAGCAATCGGTCGGATCGCACGCTCGACCGGGTTCGTGTCCAGTTCTATGCGGCCGTCGTGCAGGAAGCGGCCGAGACCCTGCCAACGCGCCAGCGCGTACCGGATCGCCTCGGCAAGCGTGCTTCGTCCCGACAGCAACGGAAGCTGCGCCTCGAGCCACGCGTGCAAGGCCTCGACGATCGGCTTGGAGCGAGAGCGCCGAGCCGCAAGCCGCTGCGCCGGCGACTGACCGTGAGCGTCGGCTTCGACGGCGTAGAGTTCGCCGATCCGGCGCAGCGCCTCGACGGCGATCGGCGCGTTCGTGGCCTGCGCGACGTCGTAGAACTTGCGGCGCGTATGGCTCCAGCAAGCCGCGAGAACGACGTCCCCTCTCTCCGCCAGCGGCTCAAAACCGGCATAGCCGTCGACATGAAGAACGCCGCTGAACCGCTCGAGATGCGAGGCTGGACGTTCGGCTTTGCGGTCCGGCGCATACACATAGACCGCGGCCGGCGGCTCCGGCCCGCTCCAGGCTCTTTGCTCGCGGGCGTAGACCCACAGCCGTCCCGTCTTGGTGCGCCCTCGGCCGGGATCGAGCACCGGGACGGGCGTGTCATCGGCGAACAGGTGGTCCGACGCGAACACGTTCCTGGCGAGACGCTCGTGCAGCGCCTCGAGCCACCAGCAGGCCCCGCCGACCCAGCCAGCCAGCGTCGAACGTGGAAGATCGATGCCGTGACGGGCGAAGATTTGCGCCTGCCGATACAAGGGCGTGTGGTCGCAATATTTGCTGACCAGCACCTGGGCGAGCAGCGCGGGCGTCGCCAGGCCGCCGGCGATCGGCCGTTCCGGGGCCGGCGCTTGCGCCACCGTCTCGCAGGTCCGGCAGGCGTATTTGGGACGGGTGGTGCGGATGACGCGCAGCTCAGCCGGAACCCAATCCAGCATCTCGCTGACGCTCTCGCCGATGACATGCAGCGCGCCGCCGCAGCAGGCGCAGATCGTGTTCTCAATGTCGATGCGGACGTCTTCGCGTTGCAAATGGTCGGGCAACGGCTTGCGACGAGAGGACTGTTCGCCGGCCTGCTTTTCGCCAGGCGGGCGCTTCTCCCCCTCGCGGGCGAGGTCGCTGTCGACCTCTTCGAGCGCGAGCGCGAGCTGATCGGGATCGAGACGCTCGGACCGACGGCCAAACTGCGCCCGCTGCAACGTCTTGATGATCGACTTCAGGCGCTCGATCTCGCCGTCGCGGTGCTCGACGGCGACGGCCATATCGCGAAGGAGGTGCTGCAGAAGGGCCGGTTCGGAAGGCAAATCATCGAGATCGAACCGCATGTCCAAAGCTACCCGAATCGCCTGATTCGAGGAAGCAGATTCGTTCGATTCTCTGCGGGTTTCCGAAGATTTTTAGCCTGCCAGGACGGGCTTCCATACGCGTTCCGGCGCGCGCCAGTCGATGCCTTCGATGAGCATGGCGAGTTGCGCCGGCGTCAACGTGATCGAGCCGTCGTAGCCCGCCATCGTCGGCCAGACGAAGGCGCCCTGGTCGAGCCGCTTGGTGAACAGGCAGAGCCCGTTTCCGTCCCAGAACAGGATCTTCAGCATCGACGCCTTCTTGCCGCGGAAGGCGAACAGGTGGCCCGAGAACGGATCCCGTTTCAGCGTTTGCTGCACCAGCATGGCGAGCCCGTCGAGGCCTTTGCGCATATCGGTGTAGCCCAGCGCCAGGTGCACTTTCACGCCAGCCGGAACGATCATCATCGCGCCCGTCCTTCACCGATGACCTGCTCACGAACGGCGTATGGATCGACACCGGCAGGCGCGAACACCCGCCGGCCGTCAGGCAGTTCGACCGCCGTCATTCCGTCCGGCGGCTGCACGAGATCGCGCAGCCGAAGCATCGCTGGCGCGTCGTCAGAAAGCGCCACGGGCGCAAGCTTCGCGCCCTGCCTCTGCGCCACGCCGAACTGCACGCGCCAGCGGAACAAGAGCCCAGTGACAATCCCGTGCTTGCGCGCCACCTGCGAGACGCTGACGCCGGGCTGGTCGCTCTCCAGCGCGATGGCGCGCTTCTGGTCGTCGGTGAAGAAGCGCCGCAGAGGCCGCCGAGGCGGCGTCCGATCGTCGCTCGGCGGAGTTGTCAAGGTCGTTTCCGGCGGCGTTCTGTTAGCACTAGTGCCAGCGACCGGGCGGGCTGAGGGATGAAGATGCGCTCGCCAGTCGACATCCACCTCGCCGTCGTCCAGCCGGTCGCGCCATTTGCGCAGAGAGGTCGGCGACAGATGCAGGGCGGCGGCGTACTCCAGTACGCTCATCCCGCTCCAGTTCATCGCCTCGACGTGCATCGCCCAGAACGCCTGGAGGGCGCGACTGCGCATGTCCGTGCTCACGCCGAAACGAAAGCGGGCGCGCCTCTTCCGGAGCTTTTCCTGAGCCTCGCGCCGCTGCTGACGGCGCAATTCCGCCAGATATTCCGCCTGCTTGCGGGCCGCTTCCTTGCCGGCCAGATAGCTCAGCCAGCGCCCGAACGTCGTCGTCGTCAGACCATGCTGACGGCAATACTTCGCCCGGCTGAGCCCGCTCCGACGCCAGGCTTCGATGTGAATCAGCCACCAGGATTGCCGCGCCTTGTTCTCGAAACGTCTCAAAGTCACCGGAGCTCCTCCACCTTGCGAAGGAGCCCGACATGCCGCGCGATTGCACTACGCAATCAGGGTGCAGAGACCGGACGCTTACGAAGAGAAAGAGACCCTCGATTAAGAGGGCAAGATTAAAGGAAGTGCACGCTTCCTGTAAGCTATTGTCTGCACATTGGTTTTTGGCCTGCGCTAGCGGACTGGGTGGCGGCGACCATGCCAACGACTTGTTATTGCAGCCGTTTGCACGCCGTCAGCCGGCGCGGCCTTGCTCCGCGAGAGCAACGCTTGAACATCTCGGCCATGAGCCGAGACGACGCCGCTGATTTCCGTCCCCGCGCAGGCCGCATCCGCGATCGCGGTGGCACAGCGGCCCCACGATCGCGGTCGTTTGTCGCCCAGGTGATGAAGGCGGCGGCCAAGGCCAACGGCGGCCCGCTGACCCATGCGCAGTTCACTGGCGGTAAGCCACGTGGGCGCAGGGCTGGGAAGGGAAGGTGCTCGCGAATTGGCCGGGGCCAGGCGGTCGCGGATCGGCTGAAGCGACAGGCGACGGAACGCAGCCCCGGCCAGCGCCAGCGGCGGGTGGTGGTGAAGGCCCGTATCGTCCGCCACCGCATCGGCAGCGGCGCCGCCGGCGCCCATCTGCGCTACCTTCAGCGGGACGGGACGACCCGCGACGGCGGACGCGGCCAGCTCTACGGCCCGGAGGGCGACCGGAAGGATGGCCGCGCCTTCGTGGAGCGCGGCGAGGGCGACCGGCATTCCTTCCGGATGATCGTTGCGCCGGAGGATGGCGAGCGGCTCTCCGACCTGCGCGGCTTCACCCGCGATGTCATGGCCCAGATGGAAGCCGACCTGGGCACGAAGCTCGACTGGGTGGCCGTGGACCACCACAACACCGGCCATCCGCACAGCCATGTCGTCATCCGCGGCAAGGATGATCTCGGCAAGGACCTGATCATCGCCCAGGACTACATCACCGACGGCGTGCGCCTTCGGGCCCAGGAGCGGGCGACCCTGGAGCTGGGGCCGGAGAGCGACCTGGAGCTGCGCGAGAAGCTTCGGGCAGAGATCGCCGCCGACCGCTTCACCCGGATCGACCGCGCCATGATCGAGGAGGCGCAGGACAAGGCGCTCGACCTTCGTCCCGAGGCCGGTCAGGTCCGCGCCGACTTTGACCGGACGCTGCGCCTCGGGCGCTTGCAGACGCTCAAACGGTATGGTCTGGCCGCGGAAGCGTCGCCGGGCGTTTGGACTCTCTCAGAGCGGCTGGAGCCGACGATGCGGGCGCTCGGCGAGCGCGGGGATATCGTGAAGGCGATCAATCGGGCGCTGACCGACCGGGGCCTCGAACGCGGAATGGATCGCTACGTCCTCCACGGCGAGGAGATGCCGCAGCCGGTGATCGGCCGGGTGATCGGAAAGCGGTTGACCGACGAGTTGGGAGATAGGGTGGCGGTGATCGTGGACGGCGTGGACGGCCGGACGCATCACGTCGCGCTTGACGACAAGGCGGTAGCTGCGGACGCGCCGATGGGATCCATCATCGAGATCGGTCGCGCGCCGGTCGGGCCACGCGCCTCCGACCGCAACATCGCCGCCCTGGCGGCGGGCGCCGGCGTCTATCGCCCGAGCGAACATCGCGCCATGGCCGAGGCCGGGCGTGTCCGCGCGCCCGGCGGCGACCTCGACAGCTATGTCGAGAGCCACGTCCGGCGGCTGGAAGCGCTCCGGCGCGCCGGGATCGTCGAACGATTGGACGCGGACCGTTGGTCGATCCCGGCGGACTACGAAGCACGGGCGATGGCGTACGACGCCGCGCAGAGCCGCCGGATGAACCTCCGCGTCCTGTCCGTCTACGACCTCGATCGCCAGATCGGCAGCGATGGCGCCACCTGGCTCGACCGCGAGCTGGTCTCAGCCAACCGGACCCCGTTGACGCAAGCTGGGTTCGGCAGTGACGTCTGCCAGGCGCTGGAGCGGCGCAAGGATAGTCTGGTCGAGCAGGACCTCGCGTCACGCACCCCAGACGGCGGCGTCCGGGCACCCAAAGACCTTCTGTCCCGGCTGGAGCAGCGGGAGCTCGCCCGGGTCGGCCCCGAGATGGCGAAGGCGCGCGGCCTGACGTTCAAGCCGGCGGAGGCGGGGAACTATGTCAGCGGCACGCTCGTCGGCGTGACCAATCTCGGCAGCGGCAAGTACGCGATGATCGACGACGGTCTCGGTTTCAGCCTCGTGCCTTGGCACTCGGTCCTCGAGCAACGGCTCGGCCGGCAGATCACGGGTGTCGCCATGCCCGGCGGCGGGATTGATTGGACCTTCGCCCGCACGCGGGGGCTTGGGCTATGAGTTCGGCGTCTTGAGGAACAGCGACGGCGCCGAGTGAACGCGGAACAGGCGGTTCCATCTCGCGGCAGAGGGGACCGTCGCGGCCCTGAGCATGAACGGAAAGGAGAGAAATGTAGAACCTTCGTGTGCACTATTTGCACACGAAATTGTGTAACGTATTGTTCTAACTGAGTGTTCCGGACAGTCCATCATCGGGGCCACGGAAAATCGGGCGCTATACGATAGACGCATGGCGCCCGATATAGGCGAGGCTAAGCTTCCTGTCGCGGGCCCTCCCGCCCGAGTTCCCCCGTGCAGCGGCTGGACCCATGCGCTTTTCCGTGCGCCATGAGACGATCTATCGCTATTCCGCGCCGATCCGGCTCGCGGCGCACACCATTCGGCTGAGCCCACGGCCGGACGCGGGGCGGGCTCTGTCGCGCGCGCTTCGCGTCACGCCCGAGCCCGTCCGGCGCGAGGAGACGCTCGACCCGTTCGGCAATCTGGTGACGCGCCTCGACTTCGAGGGCCTCTCCGACATCCTCGAAATCGAGAGCCGCTTCGAGGTCGATGTGGCGACCGCGCCCCCGCAAGGCTCGGCCGCGCCGCCGCCCCTGCCCTGGCCCTCGACGGCCTCCGATCCGAACGCGATCTACCTCGCCGGCGAGGGCGTCGACGGCGCGGTGCGCGCCTTCGCCCGCAAGCTCGCGGTCGCCGCCGGCGGCGAGCCGCTCGCCTTTCTCGACCGCCTGAACGCCGCGCTCTATCGCGACATCCGCCACGACATCCGCGACGGCGGCGCGGCCCGTCCGCCGGAAGAGACGCTGGCCCTGAAGCATGGCGCCTGCCGGGACCTGACGATCCTCTTTCTCGCCGCCTGCCGCAGCCTCGGCATTCCGGCACGGTTCGTCAGCGGCTACCAGGCCCACGCCGATACGCCCGACGGCAAGCGCCATCTGCACGCCTGGCCCGAGGCCTTCGCGCCCGGCATCGGCTGGCGGGCCTACGACCCGACCCACGGGATCGATGTCGGCGACGGGCATGTGGCGCTCGCCGCCGCGCCCGGCCAGGCGGCGACCATGCCGGTCGAGGGCGGGTACTACGGGCCGCCGGTGGCGTCGAGCCTCGCCTATTCGGTCGAGATCGCGACGGACCCGGCGTGAGGCTATTCCCGCGAGCGGCGGCCGACGCGATCGTCGCGCTCGCGGAGTCCGCGTGGGGGAGCTTCGACGACATCGAGGGTCGGGACGCTGTTTCCGAACTCGGCGCGCATTTCTCGTTAGCTCGGTCGGCGCCGCCTGCGCCCCCGCCCCACTTGTGGGGGCGGGACGGGGTGGGGGGTCACGCGGACCGTGGAGTTGTTGCGCCAAGGTTCACGATTCAGGTCGGCGTGACCCCCCTCCTCGATCCTCCCCCACAAGGGGGGAGGAAGCGTTGCCCCGCCGACCGGTTGCGACCCGCCGGACCGGGGCGGGTCCTGGCTTTTCCGCGCGCCTGACCGCGCGGTCGCTCGGAGGTTCGGGCATCAGCGAGCGGATGCGTTCGGCGTCCTCGCTGGTCGCCGGATTGTAGACGATCATCGCAAGGTCGGGCCGGCCGTCGACGGCGAAGGCGGAGAACTCGAAGGCGATCGGCCCGAGGATCGGATGCTTCATGTGCTTGACGCCGTCGTGATGGCCGACGCCGACGGAATTGTCGCGCCACATCGTCCGGAAGTCGGCGCTGAGCCCGCTGAGGTCGGCGACCAGCGGCTCGACTTCGGCCGCGGCGCCCGCCCGGGCCGCTTCGACGCGAAAGGCGTTGACGACGAAGCGCGCGACCGTCTCCCAGTCGTATTGCGCGGCGCGGGCGCGCGGATCGAGAAACATGTAGCGCAAGAGATTGCGCTCGTCGGGCGGATGCGCCGCGAAGTCGCCGTGAATGACGGTCGCGGCCCGGTTCCAGGCGACGACGTCGTAGGTCGCCGTCCGAATGAGGGCGGGCGCCGGGTCGAGCGCGTCGAGCACCCTTTGCAGCCGCGGCGTGACGCCGCTCGAGGCCCGGTATTGGGCGTCGGGCGGGCGCCCGAGGGCGAGCAGGAAAAGGTGCTCGCGCTCGAGGTCGGTCAGCATCAGCGCACGGGAAATGCGGTCGAGCACGTCCGCCGACGGCGATCCGCCGCGGCCCTGCTCGAGCCAGGTGTACCAGGTCGGGCTGATGCTGGCGCGCTGCGCCACTTCCTCGCGGCGCAGCCCCGGCGTGCGGCGGCGCCCTGCAGGCATGCCGAGGGCGGCCGGATCGAGCTTCGCCCGGCGATCCTTGAGGAAAGCGCCGAGCCTGTTCTCGCGGTTGACGATGTCGTCCATCCCGTTACCCTTTATAATAGGATACAATCACTACTTTACCACAATAAGCGAGGAGCAGATAGAGAGGCGGATCGACCCTTCCGCTTGTAATCCGCTTCAAGGGAGACGTGACCGCATGCGTGTCTTTGTCACCGGCGCGACCGGCTGGATCGGCTCGGCGGTCGTGAAGGATCTCATGGCCGCGGGCCATCAGGTCACGGGGTTGACGACCAGCCAGGCCGGTGCGCAACGGCTCGTGAAGCTCGGCGCCGCGGCGCGGGTCGGACAGCTTCGCGACGCCGCGCTGCTCAGCGACGCCGCGGCCCAATCGGACGGGGTCGTCCACCTCGCCTTCATTCACGGGCTGCACAACATGAGCCTCCCGACCCGGCTGAGGCTCATGGCGGGCGCGCTCAGCGGCGGCATCGTTCCGACCTTCCTCAAGATACTGGCGGAAACGGAGGCCGGGGCGATCCGGGCGTTGAGCGACGGGCTCGCGGGCTCGACGCGCCCTCTCGTCGTCACGTCGGGAGTGCTCTTCCTGCCGCAGGGCAGGGTCTCCACCGAGCGCGACGTCCACGATCCGGCGACGCCCAACCGGTCGTTTTCCGAGAACGCGGCTTTGGAGGCGGCCGCACGGGGCGTGCGCGCCTCGATCGTGCGTCTTGCGCCGACGGTGCACGGCGCGGGCGATCACGGCTTCATCGCCCGGATCGTCGAAGCGGCGCGAAAGAAGCGCGTGTCTCCGTCGATCGGCGACGGCGCCAACCGATGGCCGGCCGTGCATGTCGAGGACGCGGCGCGGCTCTTTCGTCTGGCGCTCGAGAAGGGCGAAGCTGGCGCCGAATTCCACGGCGTCGGCGAGACCGGCGTCCCCTTCCGCGACATCGCCGCCCTGATCGCGGCGAGGCTGAACGTGCCCGCTGTCGGCATTCCAGCGTCCCGGGCCGCGAAACATTTCGGCATGCTCGCCAATTTCGTCGGCGCCGATAACCCTGCCTCCAGCGCGTGGACGCAGGAAACGCTCGGCTGGCGCCCGGTGCAGCAGGGCCTGCTGGCCGACATGGACGCCCATTATTTCGGCCCTTCCGCCGAGCGCTCGGCGGCTTGAGGCTCCCCGACCGAAGCGCTTTCCCAAACCCTTGGAGGACATTCCCATGCGCATATTCGTCACCGGCGCGACCGGATTCATCGGTTCGGCCCTCGTCGTGGAATTGATCGCCGCGGGCCACAAGGTCGTCGGCGTCTATCGGTCCGAGGAGAAAGCCAAGGCGCTCTCGGCGGCGGGCGCGGAAGCCTATCGCGGCTCGATCGACGATCCCGACAGCCTGAGGCAGGGGGCGGCAAGCTCGGACGCGGTCGTCCATCTCGCCTTCAACCACGACTTCTCGCAATTCGCGGCCAATTGCGAAACCGACCGGCGCGTCGTCAAGACGCTCGGGTCGGTCCTCGCTGGCTCGGGACGCGCGTTCGTCGTGACCTCGGGCACGGCGATCGCCAATGTCGCCCCGGGCGCGCTCGCGACCGAGGACGCGCCGCGCGTCAGCTCGAAGGACTTTTCGCGCGCCGCGTCGGAGGAGGCGGCCGAGGACGCAGCCCGCGCCGGCGTCAACCTGTCGATCGTGCGCCTGCCGCAGGTCCACAATCCGGAACGGCAGGGGCTGGTTTCGCCGTGGATCATCGCGGCGCTCGAGAAGGGCGAATTCGCCTATGTCGGCGAGGGCAAGAACCGCTGGCCCGCGGCGCATGTCGGCGATGTCGCAAAACTCTATCGGCTGGCGGTCGAGAAGGCGGCGCCGAGCGCCGTCTACAACGCCGTCGCCGAGGAAGGGGTCGCCGCGCGCGCGATCGCCGAGACGATCGCCAGGCGCCTCGGAATGCCGGCGAGGTCCATTCCAGCCGACGAGGCAGGGGCCTATTTCGGCTGGCTCGCCCATTTCGTGGCGCGCGACATGCCGGCGTCAGGCGAGAGAACGCAAAAGGCGCTCGGCTGGCGCCCCGCCGGCCCGACCCTCCTCGCCGACCTCGAGAACCTGGCGCTGCCTGCCCACTTGTAGGCGCGCTCGGCGAGCGCGCCGGCGGGTCGCCGACCCGGCGCGACCCCGCCCCCACCGCTGCTCGGAAATTCGCCCGGTTGCGGGCGACGATCCGGATGCGGCCGATCGACCCTCAGAAGGGGCCAGCGCGGCCCACCGGGCGGGGTCAGTGTTCGGCAGAAAAACTATCCTGTTCGTGCGAAAACTCCCCCTGTTCTGCGGAAAACTCTCCCTGTTATCGGCGAAAATGCTCCCTGTTATTTGTACCGCTGCATAGAGTTTAATGCTGTCCCGCTGGCCTTCGGACAGGTTGCGCGGCGTTCGACATGGCCCCGGCGGCTTCGCTGGACGCCTGCCAGAGAGAGCCGAAACCCGAGGTCTTTCAACAACGGGCGATATTCTGCTTTACAGAATACAGCATTTTCGCTATTCTAACGACAAGGAAGTCCGAGTTTGGTCTGGTTGCGCCGTGGACTCACGCGGCCAAGCCCGATGCGGGGGTGTTCGAAAAAACGATGAGCGTTTTTGCAGGAAATCTATCCTTTTCGCCGCCAACGCGCGGCGTCCGGGATTGCGCCGGACGCACCGTGGCCGCGACCGCTTCTTCGCGCCTTCCGCGGGCGCCAGGGGAACGGCCGCGCGCATTTTGCCGGGCCCCGTGAGTGGAGACGATGGCTTCACGCTACGGTCTGAGAACCACAGCGCGCTGGGCTGTGCTCGTCGCGCTGACGCTCGTCCTTGTCGGCGGGCTCGAGCTTCTGCGTCTGCCGGCCGCGATCCTCCTCGGCGCGCTCGTGGCGGCGGCGGCGCTGACCGTCTTCGACCTCGGGGCGCGCGTGCCTCAGGCCCTTGCGCTCGGCGCGCAGGGCGTCGTCGGCTGCCTGATCGGGCGAGCGCTGACCGCGCCGACGTTCATCGAGATGGCCCGCGACTGGCCGACCTTCCTCGGCGGCGTCTTTTCGGTGATCGCGGTCAGCGTCGGGCTCGGCTACGGGCTCGCGCGCTTGCGGGTCCTGCCCGGCAACACAGCGGTCTGGGGCGCCTTCCCCGGCGCTGCCACCGTCATGACGCTGATGTCGGAAGCCTATGGGGGCCGACATTCGCCTCGTCGCGACGATGCAATACCTGCGGGTGGTGATGGTCGTGCTGGCGGCGACCGCGGTCGCGCGGCTGTGGGCCGATGGCGCGCCGCACGGGGCGGCGCCAATCGTCTGGTTTCCGCCGGTCCACTGGCCTTCCTTCATGGCGACGGCGGCGCTCGCGGCCCTGTCGGCGCTCATCGGCCGCGCCTTCCGCCTCCCCGCCGGGCCGCTGCTGGTGGCGCTCGCCGCCTCGGCTGCGGCGCAGAATCTCGCGATCATGACGATCGAACTGCCGCCCTGGTTTCTCGCGCCCGCCTATACCGCTGTCGGCTGGACCATCGGCGCGCGCTTCAACCGGCCGATTCTCGTCCACGCGGCGAAAGTCCTGCCGGCGCTCGCGCTCTCCCTCCTCTGCCTGATCGCCGCCTGCGGGGCGATCGCCGCGGCGCTCGCCCGTTTCGCGCATGTGGATCCCCTGACCGCCTATCTCGCGACGAGCCCGGGCGGGGCGGACTCGGTCGCCATCATTGCCGCTTCGACCAAGGTCGACATGCCGTTCATCATGTCGATGCAGATGGCGCGCTTCCTGATTGTGCTGGCGATCGGGCCGGCGATCGCGCGCTTCGTCGCGAGCCGGGTTCGCGGCTAATCCGGGCGTCTCCGAGGCTTGTCAACTGTGCGGTTGCAGAAGAACAGCTGTTAAGCGCCGGGCCATGTTGACGTCGTTACTTCATTAGACTCTCGTTCTTCTTCATTTTCTCTTGCGGCATGGTATTTTTTGATTGCCGAACCTTCGTTCGGTGCTATCCTTTCGGCGCTGCAATAAAGTCTAGACAAGCGTCTGTTGAGTTGGAGGGCGTTGCACATGAGGGGTTCCGCGCGTTTCAAGCCTTTCGTCTTCGCCGCCGTCGCCGGTTTCCTCGCCACCGCCGCCGTCGCCGAAACCCGCTCCATGACAATCTCAGACGGGATCGCCGCCTCGCAGACCCCTGGCGAAAGCGCCGGGGCCTCCGGCGACCCGACCGCCATCGCTCCGTCGGTCGAGGCCGTGGTCGCGCCGAGGCCCGCCGAGCAGCCTGTGAGCCTCGCCGTCGCGGCGCCCACCGCGTCCGGGCTGATGGGCTTCCTCGCCAGGATCGTCCAGTCCGCCGGTGACCATCGCTAGAGGCCGGACGAAGTGCGTGGAGTTTCGCGAGGGCCTGAAGGCGTCGCGAAGAAGTACCCGAGGGGTCCCTGCATGCGGAAGGTTTTGGTGGGAGCGGCCTTGGGCGCGTTCGCGATCGGCGCGGTCCCGGCTTCGGCGAATATCGCCGCCAACCCGAATTTCGACCTCGCTAGTCCGCAAAGACAGACGGCGCCAGTGGACTGGACCCTCGTTCTGGGCGACGCGGGAAACGACGCCGACGCCGGCGAGTTCCCCTACACCCTGGAAACGTTGACCGTGACCGCCGGGTCCTCGTCGACCGTCCTCGCCTTCTCCCGGCGCGAGGTTCCCGACCAGTTCGACCTCGACAACGTCTCGATTTCGGAAACGTCGCTCCCCGAGGCGAGCACCTGGGCGATGCTGGCCGCCGGCCTTGCCGGGCTCGCGTTTGCAGGCCGGCGGATGCGCCGTCCGCCGCCCTCGATCTTCTGAGCGCTCAGGCTTTCGTCGCCCTCTCGTTTCGAGAGCCGGACCTCAGCCGTTCGGCAGGTTGCGCGCCAGCGCTTCGAGAACGGCCATGCGGACCGCGACGCCCATCTCGACCTGCTCGCGGATCAGCGACTGCGCCCCGTCGGCGACGGCGGTGTCGA
Source organism: uncultured Alphaproteobacteria bacterium (assembly GCA_963829505.1). Lineage (GTDB taxonomy): Bacteria > Pseudomonadota > Alphaproteobacteria > Rhizobiales > Beijerinckiaceae > Roseiarcus. The sequence goes on along the minus strand of CAWHIL010000001.1, from coordinate 609,503 downwards.
TCTCGACCCCGCGGTTCATCGGGCCCGGGTGCATGACCAGAGCGCCGGGCCTGGCGCGGGCGAGCTTCTCCGCGTCAAGCCCGAAATAGCGGTAGTATTCCTTGGTGCTCGGCACGAAGGCGCCGGTCATGCGTTCGCGTTGCAGGCGCAGCATCATGACGATGTCGGCGTCCGCGAGTCCTTGCCGCATGTCGCGAAAGACCTCGACGCCCATCCGCTCGACGCCCGCCGGCATCAGCGTCGAGGGACCGACCACGCGCACCCGCGCCCCGAGCTTGCCGAGCAGCAGGATGTTGGAGCGCGCGACGCGCGAGTGCAGGATGTCGCCGCAGATCGCGACCGTCAGCCCTTCGATGCGGCCGAGGTTGCGGCGGATGGTGAGCGCGTCGAGCAGCGCCTGGGTCGGATGCTCGTGCGTGCCGTCGCCGGCGTTGATCACCGAGCAGTCGACTTTCCGCGCCAGCAGCGACACCGCGCCCGCCGCGTGATGGCGCACCACCAGAATGTCGGGCCGCATGGCGTTCAGGGTCATGGCGGTGTCGATCAGCGTCTCGCCCTTCTTCACGGAGGACGCGCCAACCGCCATGTTCATGACGTCGGCGCCGAGGCGTTTCCCTGCGATCTCGAAGGACGATTGAGTGCGGGTCGAGACCTCGAAGAAGAGGTTGATCTGGGTGCGCCCGCGAAGGGTCGCCCGCTTCTTCTCGACCTGGCGCGAGATCGCCACGGCTTCGTCCGACAAGTCGAGAAGCGTCTCGATCTCCGGGCGCGACAAGTGCTCGATGCCGAGAAGATGGCGCTGGGCGAAGACGGGCGGCGTCATGGGCCTCTCTTTCCGCTCAGGCGCCGAGTTTGGCAAGCGTCGCCGGATCGGATTTCCCGCCGAAGAAGGCGTCGAGGCAGTCGGCGAACACCGAGGGCCTCCCTTGAGCGCGGGCGAAGAGCGTCATCGACGACCAGAACTTCATCTCGTCCACCACGCCGAAAATCTGTCGCGCCGTTCGCCCCTCCGAGGCGAGGACGAGCCGGGAGCAATCGACGAGCCGCGGCCCGAGCACGGGGTGGGCGAGATAGGCTTTCGCTTCGTCGAGGCCGGAGACGGCGTAGAAAGCCGAGGTCGGGCTGACGCCGAGGCCCGCGATCTGCGGAAAGACGAACCACATCCAGTGCGACCGCTTCTCGCCTGCTGCGAGTTCGCGGACGACCGCGTCATAAACGGGGCCCTGGGCGTCGACGAAGCGCTGAAGGTCGAAGGGGTCCGCCATCGCCACAGCGGCTCAATTCAAGATCGTCTTTGCGAGCGTAGCGAAGAAATCCATCCGCCGCGGGCATGCCATGCTTCGTCGCGCGCCTCCGCGCAATGACGGTCGAAGAGGGGCCGATCCTGCACTTTCAAGTCTTCGGGTAGTCGGCGCCGCGGGCGACCGCTTCGACCGAGGCGATCTCCTTCGCCACCCTGCCGATCTCGCCGCTGATGCCGTCGAAGGCGAGGCCGCCGAGGGGCAGGCGGAGCGGCGGGTCCTTGCTCTCGACCGTGGCGATGATCGCCTCCGCGCCCCGGACCGGATCGCCCGGCTGCTGGCCGCTATAGGCATGAACCTGTCTCCGCCGGCCAACCGCCGTCTCCTCGTAAGCCTCGATGGCGTGCTTGGGCATTTTCAGCGAACGCCCCGCCCAGTCGGTGCGGAAGGGGCCCGGCTCGACGATCAGGACCCTGATCCCGAACGGCGCGACCTCCTTGGCGAGCGATTCCGACAGGCCCTCGACGGCGAACTTGGTCGCCGCGTAATAGCCCGAGCCCGGAAAACCGATGAAGCCGCCCTGCGAGGAGATGTTGACGATCGCGCCCGACTTCTGCGCCCGCATACTCGGCAGCGCCGCGCGTGTCATCGCGGCGAGCCCGAAAACGTTGACGTCGAACATGGCGCGGATCTCGTCCTCCTCGCCCTCCTCGACCGCAGCGAGGTAGCCGTAGCCGGCGTTGTTGACTAGCACGTCGATGCGGCCGAACTGGCCGATCGCCGCGTCGATCGCGCCCTCGGCGTCGGCCGGCTTGCCGACGTCGAGCCTCAAGGCCAACGCGTTCTCAGGCTTCAGCGCGACGAGGTCGTGGACCGCGCTCGCGTCGCGGGCGGTCGCGACGACGCGGTAGCCCCGCTCGATCAGGATCCTGGCGAGTTCCCGGCCGAAGCCGGTCGAGCAGCCGGTGATGAACCAGACGGGCTTTTCGCTGGAGGGGGAAGCGGCCATGGCGACCTCGTGGGCAAGGGGGATCGGCGACTGTCGCATGCGCGCGTCGCCCGACGCAACGCAGACTGATACCCACTGTTCCCCCCGGCGGGCGTCGGGCTTCCAATTTGACACGGGGGCCCCGGCTCTCCATATCCCGCGGCCGAACCGATACGGCGGGCCCTCAAATTCCGTGGGCGCCGTCAAGGACGCAGCATGAAAGTCGTCATCGTCGAATCGCCCGCCAAGGCGAAGACCATCAACAAGTATCTCGGCAAGGACTACGGGGTCTACGCCTCGTACGGCCATGTGCGCGACCTCGAAGCCAAGGACGGATCGGTCGATCCGAACGACGATTTCGCCATGCGCTGGGAGGTCGACGCCAAATCGGCCAAGCGGATGAACGAGATCGCCGGGGCGGTGAAGACGGCCGAGCGCGTCATACTCGCCACCGATCCCGACCGCGAGGGCGAGGCGATTTCCTGGCACATACACGAGATTCTGAGAGGCAAGAAGCTCCTCAAGGACAAGCGGGTCGACCGGGTCGTCTTCAACGCCGTCACCAAGGACGCCGTGCAGGAGGCCATGCGCCATCCGCGCGAGATCGACGAGGCGCTGGTCGACGCCTATCGGGCGAGGCGCGCGCTCGACTATCTCGTCGGCTTCACGCTCTCCCCCGTGCTGTGGCGGAAGCTGCCCGGCGCCCGCTCGGCCGGCCGGGTGCAGTCGGTCGCGCTGCGCCTCGTCTGCGACCGCGAACTCGAGATCGAGCGCTTCACGCCGCGCGAATACTGGTCGATCGTCGCCCATCTCAAGACCGAGGCCGGCGCCCAGTTCACGGCGCGGCTCGTTGGCGCCGACGGCAAGAAGATCAGCCGGCTCGACATCGGCCGTGGCGAGGAGGCGCGCGCCTTTGAGGCGGCGCTGGAAAAGGCGAGGTTCTCCGTCGCCTCGATCGAAATCGAAGCCGGTCCGGCGCCACCCCTATCCGCCCTTCACCACCTCGACCCTCCAGCAGGAGGCCTCGCGGAAGCTCGGGCTTGCGCCCGCCCGCACCATGCAGGTCGCCCAGCGCCTCTACGAGGGCGTCGACGTCGGCGACGGCCCGGTCGGCCTCATCACCTACATGCGCACCGACGGCGTCGACCTCGCGCCCGAGGCCGTCAGCGCGGCGCGCAAAGTAATCGGTAAGGATTTCGGCGTGAACTATGTGCCCGACGTTCCGCGCAAATACACCGCCAAGGCAAAGAACGCGCAGGAGGCGCACGAGGCGATCCGCCCGACCGACATGACGCGCCGGCCGCGCGACGTGGCGCGGCATCTCGAGCCCGAGCAGGCGAAGCTCTACGAGCTCATCTGGACGCGCGCCATCGCCTGCCAGATGGAGAGCGCCGAACTCGAGCGCACCACTGTCGACATTCTCGCTGAGGCGGCTTCGCGAAAACTCGATTTCCGCGCCAGCGGCCAGGTCGTGCGCTTTCCGGGCTTTCTCGCCCTCTATCAGGAAGGCCGCGACGACGAGGAGGACGATGAGTTCGGGGCGCCTGCCGCCGATGCGCCAAGGCGAGAAGCTCGCCAAGGAGCGGATCGACGCCGCGCAGCATTTCACCGAGCCGCCGCCACGCTACACCGAGGCGACCCTCGTAAAGCGGATGGAGGAACTCGGCATCGGCCGCCCGTCCACCTACGCCTCGACGCTCGGGACGCTGCGCGACCGCGACTATGTGCGGATCGAGAAGAAGCGCCTCATCCCCGAGGACAAGGGGCGGCTCGTCACCGCCTTCCTCGAGTCCTTCTTTCCGAAGTATGTCGAATACGATTTCACCGCCGGGCTCGAGGGGCAGCTCGACCAGGTGTCCAATAACGAGATGGACTGGAAGGAGCTGTTGCGCGCCTTCTGGAAGGATTTCTCCGGCTCCGTCGACGACATCAAGGATCTGCGCACCGGGCAGGTGCTCGACAGCCTCAACGAATTGCTCGGGCCGCACATCTTCCCGGACAAGGGCGACGGCGTCGATCCGCGCCTCTGCCCGTCCTGCGGCAAGGGGCAATTGTCTCTGAAACTCGGCAAGTTCGGCGCCTTCATTGGCTGCTCGGACTATCCCGACTGCCGCTATACCCGCGTGCTGTCGCCGATCGGCGCCGAGAGCGGCGAGGGCGACCGGCCGGGCGTCCGGGTTCTCGGCGAAAACCCGGAGAACGGGCTCGAGATCACTTTGCGCAGCGGCCGCTTCGGCGAATACGTGCAGGAGGGCGAAGCGGAGAAGGGTTCTGACGCAAAACCCCGCCGGTCGTCGCTGCCGAAGGGCCTCAAGCCCGAGGACGTGACGCTGGAAAAGGCGCTGGCGCTCTTGTCCCTGCCGCGCGAGGTGGCGCGCCATCCGACGAGCGGCGAGTTGATCGTCGCGGGGATCGGGCGCTACGGGTCTTACGTCCAGCACGGCAAGACCTACGCCAACCTCGGGCGCGACGACGACGTGCTCGAGATCGGCGGCAATCGCGCCATCGACCTCATTGTCGCCAAGGAAAGCGGCGCGGGCGGCTCGCGCTTTGGCCCTGGACCGGCGCGCGCGCTCGGCGACCATCCGGAGGGCGGCGCGGTCAGCGTCCGGCAGGGCCGCTTCGGCGCCTATGTCAGCCACGGCAAAGTCAACGCGACGCTGCCCAAGGGTGCGGACCCGGCGGCCGTCACGCTCGCTGACGCGGTGGCGCTCCTGAAGGCCAAGGCCGCGGGGGGCGGCGTTTCGGGCAGGCTAGTCGGCCAGCATCCCGACGGCGGGCCGGTCACGGTGCGCGACGGCCGCTTCGGGGCTTATGTCAACTGGGGCAAGGTCAACGCGACCATCCCCAAATCCACCCCGCCCGACGCGGTCACGCTGACCGACGCGATCGAGTTGCTCTCCGAGCGCGAGGGCAGGCCCGCGCCGACTGCACGGAAGGCGCCGGGGAAGGCGGGGGCGAAGACAGCGGCGGCGAAGAAGGCCGCGAAGCCGGCCCAGCGCAAGCCGGCTTCGAAGCCGGTGGTCAAAGCCGCCGCGGTCAAGTCGGCTGGGAAGAAGAGGTAGCCGGGAAGGCGTTCGGGCCTTCGATCCCGCCGGCGTTCGCTCGCGCCTCGCCTCGCCGGCGCCGAGATCCCCCTATCGCGCCAGACGGTCGGCGAGCGCGAGGGCGTCGCGCGTCGAGTAGAGTTCGGGCCTCGCCCGCCCGCGACTTGTATCGCAGTCGAGAATCGAGCGCCGCATGGGTTCCGGCACGCCCTCTTCCCCATGCAGCGCGCCGATCAGGCCGCCGACGATGCATGCGTTCGTGTCGGTGTCGCCGCCGCCGGCCAGCGTGTCGCGCACCGCCTCGACATACGGGGTCCTGGCGACGAGATGCCGGAACGCGTGGGTGAACCCGATCCGGACGAAGCCGGCCATCGGATGATAGGCGGGCCCCGATCCTTGCTCCGCTTCCTCGATCCAGCTCCGGACTTCGGCAGCGCTGTCGTCGGAAAGCGCAGCCTTCGCCGCGTTGAAAGCGCCCTCAGCGTCCCTCGGGTTCAATACCAGACGCCTGACTGCGACGACATAGGCGGCGTTGGCGAATTGGCATGACGGATTGGGATGCGAAAGGCGCGCGTCGGCCCTCGCGGCCTCGGCGGCGTCCTCCGGCGACAGGCGCCAGGACCAGATTCCGAGGCCGATCGATCGCATGAGGGCGCCGTTGGCCTTCGACGCCATGTTGCTGCGCTTCGCGGCCGCCTCGACGATGCCGGCGGTGAACTCGGCGCGCCCGCCGAAAGAGCCGAAAGCGTTCGACGTCGCGTTCCCGACGTCGAACGGATCCGAATGGAACCACCCGACATAGGCGCGCGCCACCTTGTCCCGATCGATCGCCGGTTCGCCTGCCAGAGACCGCGCGAGACAGAGAGCGAGTTCGCCGTCGTCGGTGATCTGGCCGGGGGCGACCCGCCAGCAGCCGCCGCCGACCATAGCAAGAGCGCGCTCGACGTCGACCGCGGCTGGCATGCGGCCGAGGAATTCGAGCGTCGCGCCCGCCGCATCGCCTGCGAACGCGCCGATCAGCGCTCCCCTCGCAATCGACGGATTCGGCATGGCGTTACCCCGTCCGGTCGGACCGTCAGTCCTTGGCGCGCTCGACGTAGCTGCCGTCCTCGGTCTGGATCACGACGCGCGTGCCGGTCGTGATGTGCGGCGGCACCATGGCCCGCGCGCCGTTCGACAGTTTCGCCGGCTTATAGGACGAGGACGCGGTCTGGCCCTTCATGGCGGGCTCCGTCTCGACGATCTCGAGCGTCACGCGCGCGGGAAGCTGGATTGCGACCGGCGTCTCGTTGAAGAGCGACAGCAGGACCTTCATGCCCTCCTGCAGCCATTGCGCCTGGTCGCCGATGATGTCGGCCGGGACGGTGATTTGGTCGTAGGTGGCGGTGTTCATGAAGTGCTGGCCGTCGCCGTCGGCGTAGAGGAAGTCGAATTCCTTGTCCTCGACGAAGGCGCGCTCGACCTGCTCGGTCGTCTTGTAGCGGTCGGTCACCTTGACGCCGTCCGACAGCCGCCGCATGTCGATCTGGGTGGTCGGCGTGCCCTTGCCGGGATGGAAGCTTTCGGCCGAAAGCACGACGCACAGCTGCCCGTCCTCCCGCTCGATGATGTTGCCCTTGCGAATTGAGCTTGCGATAACTCTCACGACCCTGGTCCTATGAAGCGATTGGCGCGCCGCGCGCGAAGGGAACGCGCGCCTATCCAGGCGGCGTCCGGGCGATGTCGGCGCGCCTTATACCGGTTTCGGCGGCAAAGGCCAGACGCAGGCGGCCGACGCTTTCATCCGGCCCTTCGGGGCGCCTTCTCCCGCAAGGGGAGAAGGCTTAGGAGGGCGCATTAGGCCGAACGATTCGAAAGCCCCTTGAGTCCATCCGCTGAACCCTTCTGGGCCCGCGACCGCCACGCCGCCCGGCGCCCGGGCCTCATCCTGCGCGCGCGGATCGCCGCGGCCGTGCGGCAATGGTTCGACGCCAAGGGCTTCGTCGAGGTCGATCCGGCCGCGCTCCAGGCGTCTCCCGGCAACGAGACCCATCTCATCGGGCTCAAGGCCGGATTCGTCGGCGCGGACGGAACCGCGCAAGAGGCGTGGCTCCATACCTCGCCCGAATTCGCCATGAAGAAGCTCCTGGCCGCCGGCGAGACGCGCATCTTCGGCCTGACGCATGTCTTCAGGAATCGCGAACGCGGCGCCCTGCACGCCCCCGAATTCGCGATGCTCGAATGGTACCGGGCGGGCGCGCCGCTGGAGGCGCTGATGGACGATTGCGCGAAGCTCGTGGCGCTCGCGGGCCATGTCGCGGGGGCGAAGACCTTCGCCTTCCGCGGCCGCACGGCGAGCCCGTTCGAGCCGCCCGAGCGACTGACGGTGCGCGACGCCTTCCTGCGCCACGCCAGGATCGACCTCTTCGACAGTCTGCCCGAGGGAGCCGTCCCCGACGGCGCCCGGCTCGCCGCCCAAGCCCAGGCTGCGGGCGTCAGGGTCTCCTTCGACGATACCTGGTCGGACGTGTTCAGCCGCATCCTCAGCGAGCGGGTCGAGCCGAACCTCGGGATCGGCCGCCCGACTCTCCTCAACGCCTATCCGGCGAGCGAGGCGGCGCTGGCGTGCCTCAGTCCCTCCGATCCGCGGCTTGCCGAGCGCTTCGAGCTTTACGTCTGCGGGGTCGAACTCGCCAACGCCTTTCACGAACTCACCGACGCCGCCGAGCAGCGGGCCCGGTTTCAGGCCGACATGGCCGAGCAGCAGCGGATCTACGGCGCCTGCGCGCCGATCGACGAGGACTTCCTCGCCGCAGTCGCCGCGATGCCCGACGCATGCGGGGCGGCGCTCGGCTTCGACCGGCTCGTCATGCTCGCGGCCGGCGCGTCGAGCGTCGAGGCCGTGCAATGGACGCCGGTCGTGGATGCTGAGCGATGAACACGCGCGACGACCCTCATCCGTCGCCGTTGGCGATATGGCCGGGTCAGCGCCCGGCTCCGGGCTCTTCCCCCCGAGGGGGAAGCGGGGCTGACCCCGCCCTCATGGAGAAAGCCCGCGCGGCGCTCATGAGCGTCTACGGCTTCGCCGATTTCCGGCCCGGGCAGGAGGAGATCGTCGCCGCCCTGTTCGACGGCGAGGACGCGCTTGCCGTCATGCCGACCGGAAGCGGCAAGTCGCTCCTCTTCCAGCTTCCCCCGATCGTGCAGGAGAGCCTGACGCTCGTCGTCTCGCCGCTGATCGCCCTCATGCGCGACCAGGTGGCGCAGCTCAAGTCGCTCGGCGTCGAGGCCGCGGCGCTCAATTCCGCGACCGGGCCCGACGAGCGGCGGGCGATCGCGCGCGCCATGAAGGAGGGAGCGCTCCGCCTGCTTTACGTCGCCCCCGAACGGCTCCTGCGCGACGACATGATCGCCTGGCTCAAGGGCTTTCCGATCGGCGCGATCGCCATCGACGAGGCCCATTGCGTGTCGCAATGGGGGCACGACTTCCGCCCCGAGTACCTGCGGCTCAGAGAGGTCGTCGAGGCGCTCGGCGGCCCGCAGACGATCGCGGTCACCGCGACCGCCGACGCGCCGACGCGCGACGAGATCGCGATGAAGCTCTTCGTCCGCGCCCCAAGGGTGTTCGTCCGCTCGTTCGACCGGCCGAACCTCTTCCTCGCCATGCGCCCCAAGGCGAACGCGACGCGCCAGCTCCTCGACCGGCTCGACGCCCATCGCGGCGAAAGCGGCGTCATCTACTGCGCCTCGCGCCGCCGGACCGAGGAACTGGCCGAGGAACTCAATGCGCGCCGGTTCCGCGCGCTTCCCTACCACGCCGGGCTCGATCACGCCGTGCGCGCCGCCAACCAGGACGCCTTCCTGCGCGAGGACGGCTGCATCGTCTGCGCCACCGTCGCCTTCGGCATGGGCATCGACAAGCCGGACGTGCGCTTCGTCTTCCACGCCGACATGCCGGCCTCGATCGAGGCCTATTACCAGGAGATCGGCCGCGCGGGCCGGGACGGCCTGCCGGCCGACACCTTCACCCTCTACTCGGCCGGCGACATCGAGCTCAGGCGCCGGCAGATCGCCGAGAACGGCGCGTCGGAGGAGCGCAAGCGCGTCGAAACGGCGAAGCTCGACGACCTCGTGGCCCTCTGCGAGACCGCGCGCTGCCGCCGCCAGACGCTGCTCGCGCTGTTCGGCGAGGCGGCCGAGCCATGCGGCCATTGCGACGTCTGCCAGGGCGCGGCGCGGCTGGTCGACGGCCGGATCGAGGCGCAGAAGGCGCTCTCCGCCGTCCTGCGCACCTCCGGGCGCTTCCTCTTCGGCCATCTCGCCAACATCCTCTCCGGCAAGCCGACGGAGGCGGTCGAGCGGCACGGCCACGATCAGCTCAAGACCTTCGGCGCCGGCCGCGACCGCTCGCCCGCAAGCTGGCGCGGCGTGCTCAGGCAGTTGCAGTCGGCGAGGCTGATCGTGCGCGACGGCGAGGATCGCGACCGTCTCGTCCTGACCGACGAAGGCCGCCGGGTGCTCAAGGGCGAAGCGCCGTTTGCGCTGCGCGAGGACGTGCTGACGCCGGGGCGCAAGCGCCGCGTGCGGATCGACGGCGGCCCTGCCGACGCCGACGCCGATCTGCTCCAGGCGTTGAAAGGGCTGCGCGGCGCCATCGCCTCGGCCCAGCGGCAGCCGGCCTATGTCGTCTTTCCCGACCGGACGCTGATCGAGATGGCGCGGGCGCGGCCCCTGACGATCGACGATCTCGCCTCGGTCCACGGGGTCGGCGAGGTCAAGCTCAGGACCTATGGACAGGCGTTTCTGGCGGTCATCCGCGACCATGTCGGCGCGTGAGGCGCTTGCGGCGACGGAAAGGTGTTTCACGTGAAACACTTAGAGATGAATCCGAACAGGGGCATTTAAGCGCGGAACAGGGAGAATTTTTTGCAGGAACAGGGAGGTTTTTGCGCGGGAACAGGGGCGATTTTTTCCGGACGCGCATTCCGCCGCCGTCATTGCGAGCCGGCGGGAAAGCAATCCAATATCCTGCGCCTTGGGGGGCGCGTGGCGCGGAATCGTGTCGCCACGCTTACACGCAAGGACGGAATGGGCCATGCCTGAACTTCCCGAGGTCGAGACGGTCCGGCGCGGTCTCGCCCCTGCGCTGGTCGGCGCGCGGATCGAGGACGTCACGCTCAGGCGGGCCGATATCCGCTTCCCCTTCCCGCCGAAGTTTCGCGAGCGCCTCGTCGGGCGCCGGATCGAGGATGTGGCGCGGCGGGCCAAGTACCTGCTCGTCCGGCTGGAGGGCGGCGAGACGCTGATCGCGCACCTCGGCATGTCCGGCTCGTTCCGGGTCGAGGCCGCCTTCGTCGGCGAGTTTCACCACCCGCGGTCGAAGGACCCGAAGCACGACCATGTCGTCATCCGCCTCGACAGCGGCAAAACCGTCACCTTCAACGACCCCCGCCGCTTCGGCTTCATGGACCTCGCGCGGGCCGGCGAACTCGGGAGCCACCCACGCCTCGCGGGGCTGGGCGACGAACCGCTCGCCCCGACCTTCGGCGCCGCGCGTCTCGCGGCGCTTTTTGCCGGCTCGCGGGCGCCCCTGAAGGCGGCGCTGCTCGACCAGCGGCGGATCGCGGGCGTCGGCAACATCTACGCCTGCGAGGCCTTGTGGCGGGCGAAGCTGTCGCCGTTCCGCCCGGCGGGCGGTCTCGCCAGCGCCAAGGGCAAACCAACCAAACCCGCCGCCGCGCTGGCCGCGTCGCTGCGCGCGGTGCTCGAGGAGGCGATCGAGGCGGGCGGCTCGACGCTGCGCGACCACCGCCAGGCCGACGGGGCGCTGGGGTACTTCCAGCACACTTTCGACGTCTACGACCGCGAGGGCCAGCCATGCCGCCACAAAGGCTGCCGCGGCAAAATCGCCCGCGAAGTCCAATCCGGCCGCTCGACCTTCTATTGTCCGGTCTGCCAGAGATAGACGGCCCCAAAGGGAAGCCCCCGCGCATCCGGAGCCTTGCATCTAAGTAACATTTAAGTTACCTTCTTCCATGCTCGACGTGCGCTACTATCTCGCCGGCGACGGAACGAGTCCGTTCGAGGAGTGGTTCGCCGATCTCGCCGCACCGGCGGCGGCGAAGGTGGCCGTCGCGCTCGCGAGGCTCGAAGAGGGCAACCTGTCCAACGCAAAGCCGGTCGGCGCGGGCGTCCTCGAGTGCCGCATCGATTGGGGACCCGGATTCGAAATGATGGAGACGGGAATGGCGCTCACCAAAAGTTTCAAGGATCTGGTTCAGCGGCGCGTCGTAAGCGACGCCGCCTTCGCGGAGAGCCTGCTGCGGGAAGGAATTGACATGATGCTGGCGGGGGACGTCGACGCCGGCAAGGCGATCCTGCGCGACTACATCAAGGCGACGGTCGGCTTCGAAAAGCTCGGCGAGGCGACCGACACGCCCGCCAAGAGCCTGATCCGCATGTTTGGCGCGCGCGGCAATCCGCAAGCGCGCAATCTGTTCGGCGTCATCGTCTATTTGCAAAAGCAGGCCGGCATCGAGTTGCACGTTGCGCCGCAGCGGCGGTGAGTGACGCGAGCGGCCTCGACGACATCTACGCCGTGGAGGATGAAACGCTCCTCCTGTTCTCGGGAGAGCGCCTGAGACGGGCGCTGGTCGCCGCGAGGCCGACGGAGCGTTTGACTACTTCCAGCACAATTTCGACGTCTACGACCGCGAGGGCCAGCCGTGCCTGCGGAGAGGCTGCCGCGGCAGGATCGCTCGCGACGCCCAATCCGGTAGGAGGCGATCGGGACGATCGACAAAGCCTTGGGCCGTGTTAGGTTACATGTAACTGTCCGGAGATTGGTCATGCCGTCGTCGTCGAGGTCTGGGCCCAAGCCTTCCCGCGAGAAGGTGCGCGACCATCGCAAGCGCCTGAGGTCGCAGGGACTGCGGCCTGTCCAGATCTGGGTTCCGGACGTCCGCGCCCGATCTTTCCGGGCGGAGGCGCACCAGCAATCCCTGGCCGTGGCGCAGAGCGCCCGCGCCTCTGAGGATCAGGCGTTCATCGACGCCGCGTCAGACTGGGGCAATGAGTGAGGCGCGGCGACATCTGGACTGTCTCCCGCGGCAAGGACTATGCGGGCAAGCCGCGCCCGGTCGTCGTCGTGCAGGATGACAGCTTCGACGCCACGGATTCGATCACAATCTGCGCCTTCACGACCGACGAGACGGAAGCCCCTCTCTTCCGTCTCCCTGTCCAGCCGAACGAACGCAACGGACTGCGCGCCGCCTGCCGGCTGATGGCGGACAAGATCACCACCGTGCCGAAATCCAAGATCGGCGCGCTCGTCGGCCGCCTCGACGACGAGGACATCCTCAGGCTCAATCGGGCGATCTTCGTTTTTCTCGGCCTGGCCGCATCCCCGAGAACGAAGCGCGATTCGTAAACCCAACCGGGCGCGTGTCCGCCACGTTGGGGGTCGCGATGACGGCCCCGGGAGCCCATGGAAATAGGCGCCTGGCTCGACCGGGGAGCCGGGCGGCGTCAACCTTCCATCAATCCCCGTCTGCGAGACGTTGAAGGCGCCCGCTCGTCCGACAGGCGGCGTTGCCGGAGTTCCTGAATGTCCCGTTTCGCACCCGCGCTCGCCGTCGCGACCGTCGCCGCCTTTTCGACTTTAGCGCCTGTGCGCGCGGCCGAGCCGGCGCTGCCGCCCTTCTACGATTCCGTCGCCAAAATGACCGCGGAGGGCAAGCTCGGGCAGGTCATCGCGCAAGAGCCGGTCGCGACCGCGATCCCGCACGCAAAAGCCTGGCGCATCGCTTACATCTCGTCCGACTTGCTCGAGCGGCCGACGATCTCGACGGGGCTTGTCATCGCGCCCGAGGGCGCGGCCCCGCCGGAAGGGCGCGGAATTGTCGCCTGGGCGCATGGCACGACCGGAACGGCGCAGAATTGTGGGCCCTCCCAGCAATGGGACCCGGCGCAGCCGCTGAACGAATATTTCCTGATCGGCGGAACAGGATCGATGGACTTCGGCGTCCCGGCGGCCGATCAATTCATCGCCAAGGGCTACGTCCTCGTCGCCACCGACTATCAGGGGCTCGGCGGCGGCGGCGCGCATCAATATTCGATCTCCGCCACGCAGGCGCGCGACACGATCGACGCGATCCGCGCGGCGGGAAGCCTCGGCCTCGCGGGCGCCGGCCGCAAGGCTGCGGTCTACGGCTGGTCGCAGGGCGGCGGCGCGGCGCTCGCCGTGGCGAGCCTGCCCGGCTACATCGGCCGAACGGGCACGGCGTTCGACGGGATCGACATCGTGGGGTCCGCCGCGCTCGCGCCGCACGACGTCGCCGTGCTGGCCCCGCAAGGTCCGATGGACGACGCTCAGGCGGCGAAGACGATGCAGTCGCTGACGGCGTCGTTTTCCGGCGCCCTCTTCGACTTCGCCCATTTCAGCATGATGATGTGGGCGATGACGGCGACGTTCCCCGACCTGAAGATGACGGATCTCTTCACCGACGACGGGGCCAAGGCGCTGGACGCGATCTACAGCCGCAAATGCGTCCACGCCGCGGCGGACACGTTGAATTTCGCCTACGGGGCGACCTACGCGTCGCTGCTCAGGCCCGAAGCGGCGAACCCGGCCGCCTGGGTCCGGGACATGATCGAGGGAAGCGTCCAGCCGGTCGCGCCGGTCGCCCCGGTCGTCATCTACTGGGGCGCGAAGGACACGACGGTCCCGCCCGTTATGGGCAAGCTCTACCGCGATCAGATGTGCCGTCTCGGCGGCAACGTGGCCCGGGTGCAGTTGCCCGGCGACATCAACCACTTCACGACGCCGCCCGCCGCCGAGCCGCTCTATGTCGCCTGGATCGAGGACCGCTTCGCCGGCAAGCCGGCCTCGAACGGCTGCGCCGGCGACTAAAGCTTTGTCGACCTGCGGCCTGGCGCTGGAGGCCTTCGCCCGCTTCGGGAAGGGCCGTCACCCGGCGGCGCTGAATTTCGGCGACTGCTTCGCCTACGCCTGCGCGCGCCCGGCCCGGGCGCCGCTGCTCTACAAAGGCGACGATTTCGCCCGGACGGATATAGAAGCGGCTTGACCGCCGCGGGCGCTCCCGGGCCGGCGGCGCCGCTTTCTATTCGAGAGCGTGAAAGGCGCGCAGCGCCGTCGCAACCGGCGTGAACAGCGATCCGGGGCGGCTCGCGAACCGGCGGAAGCCGAGATGCTCGTAGAAGCGGCCGACGGAATTGTCCTTGGCGTCGACGACGATCGCGAAGATTGCCGGATCGGCGCGCGCGGCGCGCAGAGCGGCGTCCATGACGAGGGCGCCGCCGAGCCCCTGGCCCTTGTGACCCTTCGCGACCGCCAGCCGTCCGATCAGGCCGGCCGGCAGCAGGGGATACCGCGGCAGGCGCTTCGTCAGGTCCGCGGGAAGATCCGCCACCGGAATGCTGGCCGCGGCGAAGGTGTAGTAGCCGGCGATTTCGCCGCCGTCGCGGGCGGCGACGAAGCAGTTGCTGACCCGGCGCTTCGCGTCCTGCGCCGCGAACTCCCGAAGATAGCGATCGAGCGGCTCGACCCCGCAATGAAACGCTTTCCGGTCGTGTTGCGGGCCGAGCGGCTCGATAGCGACCGTGAGCTTCACCCCGCGTCGGCGACAAGGGCCCGGCGCGCCGCCGCGGCGCGGCGCATGGCGTCGTTCGGCGCCGGCGGATTGAGGATGGCGGCGGCGAAGGCGCGCTGATCCTCCAGCGAAAGGCGGATCAGATAGGCGTGCTCGATCGTCCGGCGCGCCGCCTCCTGGGCGGCCGTCACGACGAAGTCGCTGACGCTGCGCCCCTCGATCTCGGCGGCGCGTTTCACAATCTCCAGCGCATCGGGTGCAATGCGCGCCTCGAGACGGGCCGTGCGGTTGGCTTCCTGACCCATGACTTCGGCTCCTGTTGCGGGCATTGTACGGCAAATTCACTCACATCGCAACACCAGAGCTTTCACTGTTCCTTTTGCGGCCGACCTCGCCGGCGTCGGCGAATGCCAACGATGGGGTGGGTTGGGACGTCATCTTAATTCCGATGGCGTTGCGCCCGGGGCGACAATGAGAATATCCTCCGGCGCCTGCTTCTATCCCCGTCGGATATACTTCATGCCTCTCTATGTGAAAGATCCCGATGTCAGCCGCATGGCGGAGCGGCTGGCTTCGCTGCGCCGCGTGAGCAAGACCGAGGCCGTCCGGCAGGCGCTTCAGAACGAAATCGATCGCGAACTGGGCAAGCCCTCGCTCGTCGAGAAGGCGGTCGCCTTCGTCGAGGCGCTGAAGGCCCGCGCTCGGGCAGTCCGGCCCGACGCCGCCGACAAGGCCTTCATAGACTTCTCTACGAGAAATGATGTTTGTCGACGCGTCCGCCCTGACGGCCATGCTGACGGACGAGCGCGATGCGCGCGAGCTTCTGGCGCGGGTGCAGAATTATCGGGCGCCCTTCACGTCGCCGCTTGCGGTGTGGGAGACGGCGATCGCGGTCGCGCGGATTCTGGGACTCGAGGTGAAGGAGGCGGCCGACGCGGTGGAGGCTTTTCTGGCCCTGACCGAGATCGACGTCCGTCCAGTGCCGGCCGAGACCCGCGGCCTGGCGCTGGAGGCCTTCGCCCGCTTCGGGAAGGGCCGTCACCCGGCGGCGCTGAATTTCGGCGACTGCTTCGCCTACGCCTGCGCGCGATTGGCCGGAGCGCCGCTGCTTTACAAGGGCGACGATTTTGCCCGGACGGATATCGCAGCAGCTTGACCGCTGCGGGCGCTGTCGCCGTGACGCTTGCCCTCGCAGCGAAGCGCTTACGCCGGCGACTGTAACGCCATCGAGGCAGCCTCCTCCACATGGCCCCCTTGTCATTGACAACCCCGCCCCCCGCTCCTATCTCCGTGGCCATCCCGGTTCAGCGGCGCGAAAGACGGGCGTTTTCGCCTTCATTCGCGCTTTTTGTTGTGGCCGTTGTGACGGGCCCGCGCCCAACCCCGCTCGCATCTTCCCGAGCGCTTGAAGAGACGACGCGCGCGGGTGAAGCGAAAGGTCGATGATGCTCCGCGCCCTGAAATTCGACGCCGTGATGAAGCGGGTGTTCGGCTCGTCCAACGATCGCCGCCTCAAGGGCTACCGGCCGAAGATCGCCGAAATCAACGACCTCGAGCCCGAGTTCGCCAAGCTCTCCGACGACGAACTGCGCGCCAAGACCGACGAATTCCGTAAGCTCCTCAAAGAGGGCAAGACGTTCCACGACATCCTCGCGCCCGCCTTCGCCGCCGTCCGCGAGGCCGCCAAGCGGACGCTGAAGCAGCGCCATTTCGACGTCCAACTGGTCGGCGGCATGGTGCTGCACGAGGGCGCGATTGCGGAAATGAAAACCGGCGAAGGCAAGACGCTGGTCGCGACGCTGCCCGTCTATCTCAACGCCCTCGCCGGCCTCGGCGTGCATGTCGTGACGGTCAACGACTATCTCGCCCGGCGCGACTCCGAGTGGATGGGCCAGATCTACAAGTTCCTCGGCCTCACCGTCGGCGTGATCGTGCACGGGCTCGACGACGAGGAGCGGCGCGCGGCTTATGCCTCCGACGTCACCTATGGGACGAACAACGAATTCGGCTTCGACTATCTGCGCGACAACATGAAATACGACATGGCGCAGATGGTGCAGCGCGGCTTCGCCTTCGCCATCGTCGACGAGGTCGATTTCGATCCTCGTGGACGAAGCCCGCACGCCCCTCATCATCTCGGGCCCTTCGGAGGACCGCTCCGGCCTCTACGCCTCGGTCGACACGATCATCCCGAAGCTCGTGAAGGAGGACTTCGAGCTCGACGAGAAGCAGCGCACCGTCAATCTCACGGAGATCGGCAACGAGCACGCCGAGGAATTGCTGCGCGAGATCGGCGCGATGAAGGAAGGCTCGCTTTACGAGGCGGGCAACGCGACGCTCGTGCATCACGTCAACCAGGCCTTGCGGGCCCACAAGCTCTTCCAGCGCGACAAGGATTATATCGTCCGCAACAACGAGGTCGTCATCGTCGACGAGTTCACCGGCCGCATGATGCCGGGGCGGCGCTATTCGGAAGGGCTGCATCAGGCGCTCGAGGCCAAGGAGCACGTCACCGTCCAGCCGGAGAACGTGACGCTCGCCTCCATCACCTTCCAGAACTATTTCCGCCTCTACAAGAAGCTCGCCGGCATGACCGGCACCGCCTCGACCGAGGCCGACGAATTCGCCGAGATCTACAAGCTCGTCGTTGTCGAGATCCCGACCAACCTGCCGATCTCGCGCGCCGACGAGGACGACGAGGTCTATCGCACGACCGAGGAGAAGATGCGCGCCATCGTGCGCGAGATCGAGGACGCCAACGCCAAGATGCAGCCGATGCTGGTCGGCACGACTTCGATCGAGAAGTCGGAAGTGCTGGCGGAAGTGCTCGAAAACAAGGGCTGGAAGAAGATCGACTTCACTGAAGCCGGCGCGTTGAAGCCGCTCTACGCCGCGGCGCGTTCGGGCAAGCCGTCGAAGACGTTCGCCGTGCTGAACGCCCGCTTCCACGAGCAGGAGGCCTTCATCGTCGCCGAAGCCGGCGTCCCGGGCGCGATCACCATCGCCACCAACATGGCCGGCCGCGGCACCGACATCCAGCTCGGCGGCAACGTCGACATGCGCATCCGTCAGGAAATCGCAGCCGACGCCGAGCCGCAGGAGCGCGCGGCGAAGGACGCGGAGATCCGCGCCGAAATCGCCGAGCTCAAGAAGCGGGCGATCGAGGCCGGCGGCCTCTACATCGTCGGCACCGAGCGGCACGAGAGCCGGCGCATCGACAATCAGCTTCGCGGCCGCTCCGGCCGCCAGGGCGATCCCGGCCGGTCGAAATTCTTCCTGTCGCTGCAGGACGACCTCATGCGCATCTTCGGCGCCGAGCGCATGGACGCGATGCTGAAGCGGCTCGGCCTCAAGGAGGACGAGGCGATCGTCCATCCGTGGATCAACAAGGCGCTCGAGAAGGCGCAGCAGAAGGTCGAGGCGCGCAACTTCGACATCCGCAAGAACATTCTCAAGTTCGACAACGTGATGAACGACCAGCGCAAGGTCATCTTCGAGGACCGGCGCAAGATGATGGCGCAGGAATTGCTCGAGCCGACGATCGAGGAGATGCGCAAAGGCGTCATCGACGATCTGGTCGCCGGGCACATCCCGCACGACGCCTATCCGGAGGCGTGGGACATCGCGGGCTTGAAGCAGGAGGTCCTGAAGAAGCTCAACCTCGACCTGCCCGTCGACGCCTGGGCCAAGGAAGAGGGGATCGCCGACGAGGAAGTCGGGGCCCGCCTGCACAAGGCGGCGGACGAGGCCTACGCCGAGCGCGTCGGCCGCAATACGCCGGACGCCATGCGCTACATCGAGAAGCAGGTGATCCTGCAGTCGCTCGATCATCTGTGGCGCGAGCATCTCGTCACGCTCGACCATCTGCGCCAGGTGATCGGCTGGCGCGGCATGGCGCAGCGCGATCCGCTGAACGAATACAAGTCCGAGGCGTTCGAGCTTTTCCAGCAGTTGATCGAGCAGTGGCACGACGCGGTCATCACCCAGATGTCGCGGGTCGAGGTGCGCTTCCAGGCGCCCGAGCCCGAGCCGCCGCCGATGCAGTTCCAGCATTCCGAGCCGGGGAGCGGAGAAAGCGACTATCCGCTTGGCGGCATTGTCGCACAGGCGGAGGCGGCGCAGCTTGCGCCGTCGCTCGGCGTGGCGCTCGCCGAGCGCAATCCCGACGATCCCGCCACCTGGGGCAAGGTCGGCCGAAACGAGGCCTGCCCGTGCGGCTCGGGCAAGAAGTTCAAGCATTGCCACGGACAGGTGGCCTGAGCGGCGACGGTTCCTTCGATGTCTCGTCCTACGACGCCTCGTCCTGAGGAGCCCGCGGAGCGGGCGTCTCGAAGGACGCTCGGGTGCGCGCTGGAGCGTCCTTCGAGACGCGCCGCAAGCAGCGCTCCTCAGGACGAGGTGGTGCGCGCGGGCGCGATCGGATGCGAGGCCGCAACAAGCCGCGCCGAGGCCCTTGCCCGGCTCGCGCAAGCCTTCGCCGCCGGCGGCATTGACGAGCCCCGGCGCGAGGCGCGGATCGGGCTATGCCAGGCGGGAGGTTTCTCGCAGGCGAGCCTGATCGCCGCGCCCGAGGCGGCCCTCGGCGAAGCGGCCGCGGTGCGGATCAGTGAGGTCGCGGAGCGGCGCCTCAGGCGCGAACCGCTGTCGCGGATCGCGGGCGCACGCGAATTCTGGGGCCTCGATCTCCAGGTGACGCCCGACGTGCTCGACCCGCGCCCGGAGACGGAGACGCTGGTCGAGGCGGCGCTTTCCGCGCTCGGGCCCCGGACGGGCGACCCTCTGCGCATTCTCGATCTCGGCGTCGGCTCGGGGGCGCTCCTCTGCGCGCTGCTCTCGGAATGTCGCGACGCGCATGGTGTCGGGATCGATGCGTCGCCGGCCGCCGCCGAGGTCGCCCGACAGAATGTCGAGGCATGCGGTTTTGGCGCGCGGGCGACGATCCGCGCCGGCGAGTGGACGAACGGAATCGAAGGCCCCTTCGATCTCATTGTGTCGAATTCCGCCGTACGTCAGGAGCGCCGACATCGCCGGCCTTGCGCCGGAGGTGCGCGACTTCGATCCGCGTCTCGCCCTCGACGGCGGCGCGGACGGGCTCGACGCCTATCGCGCGATCGTGCCGGCGGCGCTTCCGCTCTTGACGCCCGGGGGCGCGCTCGTGGTCGAGATCGGCGCGGGCCAGGCCGGCGACGTGCTCGCGCTCACGGGCGCGGCGGGCTTCGTCGGGCTGGAAACCCGCCGCGACCTCGCCGGGGTCGAGCGGGTCGTGATCGGCTGGCGGCGTGCGCCCCCTTGATCCGCCGCGTGCGCGGGGTCAGAAGGCGCGCGAAGGAACGAGACGGGGATTTCCAGTGACCGACGACGCAAGCGACCAGCCGCGGGGCGAACTCACCGTGCGGGTCGCCGCCATGCCGGCCGACACCAACGCCAACGGCGACATCTTTGGCGGCTGGGTGTTGAGCCAGATGGACATGGCGGGCGGCATCGCGGCGGTCGAGGCGGGCGAGGGGCGGGTCGTCACCGTCGCCCTCGACGCCATGCATTTCATCCGCCCGGTCAGGGTCGGCGACGTGCTCTGCGTCTACACGCTGATCGACGCGATCGGCCGCACCTCGATCCGGATGCATGTCGAGGCCTGGGCGCGGCGCTTTCGCAGCCATCGGCGGGAGAAGGTCACGGTCGCGACCTTCACCTATGTCGCGGTCGGCGACGACGGGCGGCCGAGGCCGGTTCCAAGGACGGCGGCGAAGCCGCAGGAGTGAGCCGAGGCGGGATCAATCGTCGAGCTTGCGCGCTTCCTCGGGCAGCATGATCGGCACACCGTCGCGGATCGGGTAGGCGAGCTTGGCGGCGCGGGAGATCAATTCCTGCCGCTCGGCGTCGTAGATGAGCGTGTCGCGGGTCAGCGGGCAGACAAGCAACTCAAGAAGACGCCGCTCCGTTCGTCCCGCGGAGACCGGAGAGGGAACGCCGGTCGTGTCCGAGTCGTCCGCCATTCAATTCGTCCTGAGCGTTTGAGGCGGACCGAGTATTCGACGGCGTGGCCCGCCCCGCAATGTCCTGCGATCGACGTGGTCTAGAACCTCAGCGCGCTCGCCTGGCGCACGCCCTTGAGCTTGCCGACCGCCTGAATGACCGCGGGCGGCGCCTCGCCGTCGATCGAGACGAGCGCGATCGCCGAGCCGCCCTGCTCGTCGCGACCGAGCGCGAAGGTCGCGATATTGAGGCCGGCGTCGCCGAGCACGCTGGCGAAGCGGCCGATGAAGCCGGGCTTGTCCTCGTTGGTGACATAGATCATCGAGGGCGTGAATTCCGCGTCGACCTTGATCCCCTTGATCGCAAGGATGCGCGGCTTGCCGTCGTGGAAGACGGTGCCGCCGATCGAGCGCGTCTGATCGGCCGTCGTGACCGTCAGCGTGATGAAGCTCTCGTAGTCGCCGTCGGCCGCGCGCGTCACCTCCTCGACGACGACGCCGCGGCTCGCGGCGATCGACGGGGCCGAAACGACATTGATGTCCTGCAGCGAGGGACGCAGCAGGCCGGCGACGGCGGCCGAAGTCAGCGCCTTCGTCTTCAGGCCCGCGACGGCGCCTTCGTAGACGATCGTCACCTTCTCGATCGGCGCGGTCGTGAGCTGGCCGGCGAAGGAGCCGAGGCCGTCGGCGAGCGCGATGAAGGGCTTGAGCTTCGGCGCCTCCTCGGCGGTGATCGAGGGGAAGTTGACCGCGTTGGTGATCGCGCCGCGGATGAGATAGTCGGACATCTGCTCGGCCACCTGCAACGCGACGTTCTCCTGGGCCTCCGAGGTGGAAGCGCCGAGATGCGGCGTCGCGATGAAGTTCGGATGCCCGAAGAGCGCGTTCTGGCTCGCAGGCTCCTCGACGAAGACGTCGAAGGCGGCGCCCCCGACCTGGCCGCTGTCGAGCGCGGCGCGCAAGGCCTGTTCGTCGACGAGGCCGCCGCGCGCGCAATTGATGATGCGCACGCCCCTCTTCGTCTTCGCGAGGTTCTCGGCCGAGAGGATGTTCTTCGTCTGCGCGGTCAGCGGCGTATGCAGGGTGATGAAGTCGGCGCGGGCGAGAAGCTCGTCGAGATCGACCTTCTCGACGCCGAGTTCGGCGGCCCGATCGGGGCTCAGGAACGGGTCGTAGGCGACCACGCGCATCTTAAGGCCAAGGCCCCGCGTAGCTGCGATCGAGCCGATGTTGCCGCAGCCGATCACGCCGAGCGTCTTGGCCGTCAGTTCGACGCCCATGAAGCGGTTCTTCTCCCACTTGCCCGCCTGCGTCGAGACGTCGGCCGAGGGGATCTGGCGGGCGAGGGCGAACATCAGCGCAATCGCGTGCTCGGCGGTGGTGATCGAATTGCCGAAGGGCGTGTTCATCACGATGACGCCGCGCCCGGTGGCCGCCGGGATGTCGACGTTGTCGACGCCGATGCCGGCGCGGCCGACGACCTTCAATTTCGTCGCCCGCTCGAGGAGCTTCGCCGTGACCTTGGTCGCCGAGCGGATCGCGAGGCCGTCGTAGTCGCCGATGATCTTCGCCAGTTCGTCCTTGTCGAGCCCGGGCTTGACGTCGACCTCGACGCCTCGCTCCTTGAAGATGGCGACGGCGGCGGGGGAGAGCTTGTCGGAAATGAGAACGCGGGGGGCCATGAGAGACATCCTCGGATGGGCGGCGTCAGGAGCCGCCGTTCGATTGAGGGGATAAAGGGCCGCGCCGCCTCGAAGCAGCGACGCGGAAGGGATCACGCCGCCTTGGCGAGCTTAGGCTTCTCGACCGCGAACGCGTGGTCGAGCCAGGCTGTCAGCGCCTTGACGTCGGCGGTCTCGACGGTCGCGCCGCACCAGATGCGTAAGCCCGGAGGCGCGTCGCGATAGGCGCCGATGTCGTAGGCGACCTTCTCCTTCTCGAGGACGCTCGCGAGCGCCTTGGCGAAAGCGCCTTGCGCATCTGGGTTCAGCGCGGCGACGACGGGGTCGACGACTTTGAGGCAGACGCTTGTGTTGGAGCGGGTTTTGGGATCGCGGGCGAGGAAGTCGATCCACGGCGTGCGCGACACCCATTCGGCGATCGCCGCCGCATTGGCGTTGGCCCGGGCGAAGAGACCTTTCGCGCCGCCGAGCCCCTTCGCCCAGCCGAGCGCGTCGAGATAGTCCTCGACGCAGAGCATCGAGGGCGTGTTGATCGTCTCGCCCTCGAAGAAGCCTTCGGTAAGCTTGCCGCCCTTGGCGAGGCGAAAGAGCTTCGGCAGCGGCCAGGGCGGCGTCCAGGTCGTCAGCCGCTCGGCCGCGCGAGGCGAGAGGATGATCATTCCATGCGCAGCCTCGCCGCCGAGCGCCTTCTGCCAGGAGAAAGTGACGACGTCGAGCTTCGGCCAGTCGAGCGCCTGGGCGAAGGCCGCCGAGGTCGCGTCGCAGATCGTCAAGCCCTTGCGGTCGGCTGGAATCCAGTCGGCGTTCGGCACGCGCACGCCCGAGGTCGTGCCGTTCCAGGTGAAGACGACGTCGTTGTCGAAATTGACTTCCGCGAGATTTGGCAGGTCGCCGTACGGCGCCTTCAGCGTGCGGACGTCCTTGAGCTTGAGCTCCTTGACGACGTCGGAAACCCAGCCCTCGCCGAAGCTTTCCCACGCCAGCACGTCGACGCCGCGGGCGCCGAGCAGCGTCCAGAGCGCCATCTCGACGGCGCCCGTGTCGGAGCCCGGCGTGATGCCGATGCGATAGTCGGCCGGGACGCCCAGAACCTCGCGCGTGAGATCGATCGCGAGCTTGAGCTTCGCCTTGCCGAGCTTCGCGCGATGCGAGCGGCCAAGCGCGGCGTCTTTCAGGATTTCAGGGGACCAGCCGGGGCGTTTGGCGCAGGGGCCGGAAGAAAAACAGGCGTTCGCAGGCCTGACGGCAGGCGTCTCAATCGTCATCTCTTGCCATCCTCTCAGATGGGCGCCTCTCGTTGGGGAGAGGTGTCCCGGCTGCGCGGATAGCGGATCGTTTCCGGATTGGCAAGAGACTTTGAGGTTTCAGCCTCGGCGGCGACGGCGGCCGAGGCGCCCGCGCCCGCTTCGTTCCCCGGAAGCGTTCGGATCGGGGACGTTCGACGCCGGCTCGGCGTCGTCGCGCTGATAGCGGACTCCGGTGAAGAAGAGAATCTCCGCCGCGCCCTCATCGCGCGCCGCGCGGCCGGGCTCGCGCCTGCTCCGCTCTTCCGGCCTGAAGGCAACCACCTGCCCCATCATTCGCCCCCCTCAATCGTCCCAAAAAGGCGCACGCGAAGCATCTCGCCCGCGGAGGGTTAACACTCCGATAACGGCATTGCGCTAACCGATGGGAACTTCAGCGTTTCTCGATCTCGAAAAGTGCGCGACCTCACGCTCTCGGACTTTCCCTTCGTCGCCTCTCTCGCGGAGAGCGCCGACCCAAACGACCGCCGCATCTGGCTGCGTGTCGCGTGCGACCACTTCGTGATCGCGGATCAGGTGGGGCCCGAGGCGGTCGAGCGTTTCGCCGACGCTATTCTTCGCCAGATTGAGATTGCCGGTCTCGCGACGGCGTTGAGCGTAGCGCAGACGCTCAGCCCATGCCCGCGGACGCCCGTCCGGCTGCTTCAGGCGTTCGTGCGGCTGAGCCCCGAGACGTGCGACGTCGTCCTCGAGGCGGGCGCCGCCTTCTCGCCCGCGGATCTTCTCGGCGCGATCGAAGCCGGCGTTCGCCAGGCGAAGGCGGTCGCGCGCCGCCAGGACCTCGACGGGCGGGTCGTCTCGAGGCTCGCCGCGAGCGACGACGCCGAGGTTCTCGCGACCCTCGCCGCCAATCCCCGGGCGCGTCTCGAAGGCCCCGTTCTCCCCGAACTGGTGAAGCGCGCCCGCGCGCTCGCCGAGGGCGGCGGCGACAGGCGCCTCGCCGAGGCGTTGGTCAGGCGCCGCCCGTTGCGTCCCGAGTGCGCCGCGCTCTTCCTCGTCGCCGATCCGCTCGAACGCGTGGAGATCCTTCTCGCCGCGCAGCGCGCCGAACTCGGCCGGCCGCTCCGCGCGCCCGCGTCGGTCGCCACGGAGATCGTCGCCGAACTGGAGCTTCAAGCGGTCGCCCGTCGCCCCGAGCGTTTCGTCGAGGTTCTCGCAACCGCGCTCGCCTGCGATAGCGCGCTGGCGAAGCGGATCGCCGACGATCCGTCGGGCGAACCGCTCGCGGTCGCGCTTGCCGCGCTCGGCGCGCCGGGCGACGTGCTCGTGCGCGTGCTCATTGCGAGCGACCTCGAAACCGGAGGCGACGCCTATCGCCGCATCCGGGCGCTCGCCCGGCTGAACAACGCCCTCGATCGCAACGCGGCGATAACGGTCATGGCCGCGCTCCGCGGCCAGCCGGGCGGACGGCGACGCCAGGGGGCGCCCGATCCGGCGCAGTCGACCGCCCGGGAAGGGTCCTCACGCCGGGCCGCGCGCGCCACGGCGGCGCCGCCGAGGAAGATCGCCGCCGTCTAGATCGGGTTTGCGCCGCTTGCCGATCAGCCGAGGAGGTTCAGCGCGGTCGGCGCGAAGAACCCGAGCGCCAGCAGAACCGCTCCGATCGCGCCCAATCCGATGCTGAACCACATCAAGAGCGCGATGCCGGTGATGATCGCAGCCGATGCGAGCACGATGGCGATCTGGATGAGGCCGCTGCCGAGTTCGTAGCGCTCGAGCCGATGGTTTGCGAGTTCCCGCGTTTCGATCGCCTCGGCCGCCCGCTCCTGGATCTTGTCCATGCTGTCTTCGGGCTTCTTCGGGTCGTGCTCGAAATTGGCGACCGTCGCCTTGAAGGCGGCGATCTGCTTGTCGAAAGCCGCTTGCGCATTCGGGTCGGTCACGGCCGCCTTCTGGGCTTCGAGGGCGCTCGCCGCGGTCTCCACGACCTGCGAACGGATGCGCTTCGCCTGATAGAAATTGAAGAGATCGGAAGCCTCGATGTTGCTCTCCGTCGACAGGTGCTGGGCCGACTTCGATCCCGCCTCGGCGAGAGCGAGCAGAAGCGCGAGGATCGCGATGATCAGCGCCACGGTCCGGTCTTTTTCCTTGGCCTCGACAGCAGTCTCGGCCGGATCGTCACTCATAGTCCTTCGCCTTTCCTTGGGAGCTTCATCGAGAGAGAGTTGGGGACGCTGGCGTTCGCCCGCATGTCCCCCATGACAGGGTCAGCGCCGGCGGCCGCGAGACCGGCCGGCGCGCGGCGCGGGCGGGTCTTCGGCATATCCTTGCGCGCCGCCGACGGAGGCGAGCGCGGGCTCGACCTCGCGGAGACTTTCGGCTCTTGGGTCGGGTTCGATCCGTGTCGGTCCGGCGCGAGCCCCAAGCGTGCGGACGACGTCGTGGCCGAGCCGGCTGATCGCTTCGCGAAGCCCCGCCTGATCGTCCCGGGACGCTTCCTCGAGGTGGGTCAGGCGCCCGCGCAGATTGTCGTTCTCGCGTTGCAGCGCCTCCCTGTCCGACCGGGCGGCCTTCAGCGATCCCTCCATCGCGGCGTGCGCCGCGCCGAGCGTATCGACTCTGAGCGCCGCGGCGTTCTTTTCGACGTGCGTCTCGGACGTTAGCGCCGCAAGGCGGCTCTCGAGCCCTGCGACCGACGCAGCCCGAGCGCTCAGCGCCGCCTCGTGGTCCGCGAGTTCGGCGAGGCGGCGACCGCTTTCGAGAAGCAGCTCCTCGCGCGCCCGTTCGCTCAGCCGGACCCGCTCCTCGAGGCTTGCGAGCCGGCTCGCGAGATCGCGGCGTTCGGCTGCCGATCGCGACGCCTGATCCGCGAGATTGCGGTTTTCCTCGCCGGCGCCCTTGAGGCGATCCTCGAGCGCGGCGGCGCGGAGGCGCTCCGCCTCGAGCTTCGCCCCCAGGTCCCGCGCCTGCTCGCGCGCGCCATTGGCGGCGCGCGTGAGGTCGTCGAGACGGCCCTCGAGGTATTCCGCACGTGCGCTGACGACCGCGATCCGGGCCCGATCGCGGCTCGCTTCCGCTTCGAGTTCGCCGGCTCTCGTCTCCGCCGCGTCGCGCGCCCCCGAGGCGTGATCGCGCTGCGCATAGACGGCGTGCAGCGCGATCACGCTCGCTCCGAGCGTCGCCTCGACGTCGCGGCTGCGCGTGGCGTGCGCCTCGCTCTCCCCGGTCTGGCGATGGAGCCGGTCCGTGAGGTCGTCGACATCGCCCTTGAGCCGCGCGATCTCGACCGTTTGCCGGCCGGCCTCGACCCGCAGCGCCTGCGCGCGCTCCTCGGACAGCTGAAGCTTGCGCCCGGCGCGCACCTCGGCGACCGCATGCTCGGCGCGCAGGGCGTCGGCGTGAGCGTTCGCCTGCTTTTCGGTGACCGTCGCGCTCAGTCTCGCGCGCCCAAGGGCGAGCCGCATGGCGCGGCGCGCCATGAGGGGCGCCGCGGCGCACGCAGCCAGCGCCGCCGTCAGGAAACCGATCGCAAAATAGAGCGCGTGCTCGATCAAAGCCGGCAATCCCACCCCACCGCCGCCGGCATCTTCGCACAAGGGCCCGCGACTGCATAGCGAGCGCCTCGAGGGCGGTCAGAAAGGATCGGCGGTCAGAAAGGATTCCAGGTCGCGCTCGGGGTGAACTTCAGATAGCCGACATTGATGCCGAGCCGGGCGCCGACCCCGGTGCGGATCGGCGCGACGACCACGCCCGCCGCGTCGAGGGCGGTGACGCCGAAGCCGCCGACCAGATAGGCCGACCCGTCCACCCCGCCAAAGCGCTGATAGATCGCGCCGGTCGCCGGCAGATTGTAGACGAGCATCATCGTCCGGTCGCCGTCGGCGCCCCAGTCGAACCCCATCGACGGGCCCTGCCAGAAGACGGGCTGGTCGCCGGCGTTGCGGGTGAACATCTTGCCCTCGCCGTAGCGCAGGCCGCCGACGAAGGCGCCCGAGGCCTCCTGACCGAGGATGTAGGCGTTGGGCAGGCCCCAGCGGCGCACCCCCTCCTGAACCACCTCGGCGAGGCCGCGGGAAATGCTGCCGAAGAACTTCTGGCCGTTGTCGACGATCTCGTCGACGGAAAACGTGTCGGGCGTTGGCGCGGCGTAGGAACGCGCGCAGAGCGCCAGGGGGCTCGCCGCCACAAGGGCGAGGGTTTCTCGACGTGTCAGTTTCATCGCCGCGCTCCTTTGTCGGGCGCCGCCCCCGCGCGCGCCCGAAAAAAACCGTCCCGTCCCGGCCCCGGCTCGGGAAGGCGCGAATTTTCACGCGATTATGTTGACCTTCCGTTAACGCTCCCGAAAACGGAGCGCGGCCGCGGGATCGCCCCAGGCGACGAAGGCGCCGTTGCGGAGGCCGGCCTCGGCCTTACCATAGGCGAGCGGAGCGCCCGTCGGATCGAACACAACGCCGCCGGCCGCCCTCAGGACGGCGTCGGCCGCGGCCGTGTCCCATTCCATCGTCGGCCCGAACCGGGGGTAGACGTCCGCCAGCCCCTCCGCCACGACGCAGAACTTCAGCGACGATCCGCTCGATTTCCGCTCGACGACGGGGAGGCGGGCGAGAAAGGCTTCGGTCGACGCGTCGGCGTGCGACCGGCTGGCGAGGGCGACGAGACCCTTCGGCGCGGCCCGGGTCCGGATCGGCCGCCAGCGGCTTTCCGCGGGAAATCCCCCGCCGACCGGGGCGTCGCAGACGAAGGCGCGTTCGCCGCCGAACCACAGACGCCCGAGGGCAGGCGCGTAGACGGCGCCGGCGATCGGCCGCCCGCGCTCGATGAGCCCGACGTTGATCGTGAATTCGCCGTTGCGGGCGATAAACTCCCTTGTGCCGTCGAGCGGATCGACGAGCAGGAAGCGGTCGGCGATCGTTGTCCGCGAGCCGGCCGCGGTCATTTCCTCGGCGACGACCGGCGTCGCCGGCGAGGTTTTCGCCAGTCGGTCGCAGATAACCGCCTCGGCGCGCTCGTCGGCAATCGTCACGGGGCTGCCGTCGGCCTTGGTTTCGACGCTGCAGCCCGAGGCGTAGACCTCCATGACGGCGGGCCCGGCGGCGAGCGCGATCTCGGCCAGGCAGAGGGCGGCGGCGTCAGGGGCGGCGCGATCGAGGTCGACGCGGCGCTCGGAGAGAGGCGGATGCAAGAGGGTTCCCCTTGTCGAACGTTACGGTCCGCGCCGGCGCGATGGACTATCGCGGCGGCGCCGCGAATCGGATATGCGGTCGCGACGGCCTTTCTCAGGCCGGGCGGCCGGCGGTTCGCCTGCCGGCGCACCGGCTAACCATAGGATCGCAGCCTTGACAATCGACCCGCTCGATCTCGCCGCTCTCCTGTGCTCGCGCGTGTGCCACGACGTCATCAGCCCGGTCGGGGCGATCATCAACGGCCTCGAGGTGCTCGAGAGCGACGATGACGACGAGATGCGCGTCATCGCCATGGATCTGATCAGGAAGAGCGCGGCGTCGGCGTCGGCGCGACTGCAGTTCTGCCGTCTCGCCTTCGGGGCCTCGGGATCGCTCACGGCCTCCATCGACACGGGCGACGCGGAGAACGCCGCGCGCGGGCTGATCGCCAACGACCGCACGACGCTCAAATGGGACGCGGCGCGACGGCTCGCGCCGAAAAACGCGGTCAAGCTACTGCTGAACCTTTGCGTCGTCGCCGCCGCTGCCGCGCCGCGGGGAGGGGTCGTGACCGCCGACATGACCGGGGAGGGGGACGACCTGGTGATTCGGGTCAGCGCCGCCGGGACGAACGCCAAGCTGCCCCACGCCGCCGCCGGCGTGCTGTCGGGCGCGCCGCCGGAGGCGCTCGACGGCCACTCGATCCAGCCTTATTACACGCTGCTTCTGGCCCGGGAGCGTGGCCTCGCGATCGAGGCGGCGGTCGAGCCTCAATGCGTCATTCTCACGGCGCGCCGCGCCGCAGCCTCCCTCTCCGAGCCTGAAATGTCGCCCGTGGCGACGGCCGAAGGCTGATTGTCCCGGGTCTTCGCTCGGCGCCTTTGCTCCGCAACGCGGCCGTAAAAGCGGCGTCCCCCGCCGGACCGCTATTCGTTGACCTGCAATTCGTCGCTCATCGGATTTGGCTGGGGGGCCGATCCCTCCTCATCCGATTGGACCGCGTTGAAGCCGTAGGGCGAACGCAGCCGGCGACGACGGCCGCGCGGAAAGCGGGCGTCGCCCGGCGCCCCGTCGCCGAAGGCGGGCTGGCCCTCGCTGCGCTCGGCCTCAACGCCGACGGAAGCATCCCCGGAAGGCGGCGGCGCCTCCGATTCGGGGCCGGTCGCCCGGGCGGGGCCGGTGATGAACGAGGGCAGCGCGCCGGCGCCGGGCGCCTCCTGCTCGCTCTCGCGCTGAGGCTGCTGTTGCTGGCCGGCGTCCCGATACGGGCGAAAATCGCGCTGGCGATTGTCGCGGTTATCGCGATTGTCGCGGTTGTCGCGGTTGTCGCGGTTCTGGCGATTGTCGCGGTATCCGTCGCCGCCCCTGTCGCCGAATTGGCGATCCTGGCGCGGTCCGCGGTCCGGATAGCGATTGCCATGCCGGTCCTGACGCGGCTGGAACCCGCCGCGATCCTGCGAGCCCTGCTGCCGCTCGCCCTCGAAACCCTGCCGGTCGACGAAAGGCTGCGGAGCGTTGGGAGCGCCGGGCTGGCCCGGAAGGGCGTTCTGCTGCGGCTGCAAGGCGGCCGCGCGCTCCGAGGGCGAGGCGAACCGATCCGACAGCGTGCTGTAATCGTCGTCGTCCTCGAGGTCATCGCCCTCGCCCTCGGCCGGACGGGGCTGGCCGCTCTGCACGAGCGCCTGGGCCGCCTGCGCGGCTGCGATGATGCGGAAGTAATGCTCGGCGTGCTGGAGATAGTTCTCGGCCGCCACCGGGTCGCCGCCGGTATGCGCGTCGCGGGCCAGCTGGAGATACTTTTCAGCGACGTGCTGGGCGTTGCCGCGAATTTTGACGTCGGGTCCGTTCGATTCGTAGGATCGCGTCAAAGGGTTGGGACCCCGCCGACCGTTCGTCGGCCGTCCGCGCATCCTCTTGTTCTGACCTGGTCTCATTAGCCTTTTTCCATTCGTCGTTCGGATGCGCGCCGCTGTCGCGAAGCCGCTCGCGGAATAGCGTCCGAATCGTCCGTCAGTCGAGATTCGCCGTCGCGCTTCCTCGCGCCAACGACAAGCCAAAGCCCCCCTGAGGCTGCGCCGCTCCGTCGATCCGCCAGCGTCCAACCGCTTGGCTGCGATCCATTTCGGCTTTGCAAAACTCCCCGTTGTTACGGTGTCATCATGCCGGCGCTGCTTCAGGATTTCGATGAAGACCTGCGCCTTTGCCGCGCTGGCTTCGAAACGGCTCGTATCAATGGCGCGCCAGACGAGAACACATCCAGGCAAGCGGTCCGATTCGCGAGCGCCCCTCGGACACTTTTCCCGCCGCTCGACCGAGCCGACCTGCGACGATTCCCTTACTCAAGATAGCTGTTTTTACTACCCAAGCCAAGCTCAATCCGAACGGTGCACAAAATCTGCCGGGCGCCGAAGGCGGGGCGAGGCCATCGTCACTTCGCCGCCTGCCCGGACTGGCCCGGGGCCTGCGGCTGAACGACGGAGGGCGCCCGATAGCCCTTCGGCGGGTCCGTCAGCCATTCGCGGTCCGGCTCAGGGCCGAGCGGCGCGTTGCTCTTGCCCATCCCAACCCATCCGAGGGGATTGAGGTTCCCGAGAACCGTGGACTGGGCGCTCTGGTCGGATCCGACCACTCCGTCGGGCTGATCGGCGGCGCGCACGGTGACGGGCGCATTGGGGAAGCCTTGAGTTCGCGCGTATCTTGGCGGGCGCGCCCGGCGCAATCGAATCCTTATCCTTCGCCTGGGCTCGCTTGCGCAGGATTTCCTGGTTGACCGGCCACGCGTCGCCGGTCGCGGCGGGCGCCGGCGCCGGCAGGTCCATCGACTTCGGCACGACGATCTTGCCGTGCTCGTGGTAATCGATCGGCGGCTTCTCGTCCTTGTCGAATCCGGCGAACGGGCCGACGATCGAATAGATGCCTTCCCAGATGGGCGCCGCCCCGTCGTCGCCGGCGCGCGCGGCTCCGGCGCCGAGGAGCGCCGCTCCCACGAGGCCGATGACAATTGCTCGAAAATCGAGACGCATTGCGATTTGTCTCTTTCGCTGATGTCTCTTTGGCTGTTCTGCCGGCGGGCGGTCGGTTTCCCGCGCCTCAAAGCCCGTGGGCGCTCTTTCGGTTCGAATTCCGGCTATTCCATGGCGGGGCCGTCGCTTGCGCCAAACGGTTGAGGACCGCCGTTCAGGCGTCCGTCCCCGATCAGGCTGGCGCGTTCCGGTCCGGCGGGGCCCGCGAGCCGAATGCGAGATCGACGATCAGTATCGCCACCCCGACGTTGATCGCGGCGTCCGCCAGGTTGAAAACGAAGAAATGCCGCCCCAGCGCGTGCAGGTCGAGATAGTCGACCACCGCCCCATGCGTCACGCGGTCGAGCGCGTTGCCGAGCGCGCCGCCGATGATCGCGCCGAGCCCGGCGGCCGAGAGATACGATCGGCTCGATTTCAGCCACCAGGCGAGAAGGCCGGTCGCGCCGAGCGTCAGGACGAGCAAAAGCCAGCGTCCGGCGGCCGTGTCTTGCGCGAAGAGGCTGAACGAGATGCCGCTGTTGTATCGAAGGACGAGGTCGATGAACGGCCCGAGCGGCGTCGCGCCGATCTCGGCCTCGGGCCGTGCGATGACGGCGAGTTTGGCCGCCTGGTCGCCCGCCAGAACGGCGAGCGCCACGCCGGCGCCGAACGCCCGCGGCGTCACGGCAGCCGGCCGAGCGCGCTCAGTTCACGGAGCGCTTCCGCGTCGCGCGGCGTCACGTCCGGGAAGTCGGGGTCTGCGGTCGTCGGATCGAAATAGCGCCACGATCGCGCGCATTTGACGCCCTTCGCCCGCTCGACGACGACGGCGACATCGGCAAGGTCGGGAAGGCGGAAGGCCTCCGGCGGCGGAGGTCCGGTTTCGATGACGATGTCGGAGGTGATGCAGACCTCGGCGAAATCGACTCCCGCCAGCGCTTCGAGATGCTCGGGGCGCGTGAGGAAGACCCGCGGCGCCGCCTCGAGCGACGATCCGATCAGCTTTTCGGCCCGCGCGATCTCGATCGCCCCCGTCACCGCCGATCTCAGCGCGCGGATATAGTCCCATTTCCGCGCCAGCGCCTCGTCCCGCCATTCGGCCGGGATCGTCGGGAACTGCTCGAGATGGACCGAGTGGTTCTTGGGGTCGCGCGAGGCCCACGCCTCCTCCGCAGTGAAGACGAGCACCGGGGCGAGCCAGACCGTCACGGCGCGGAAGATGCGCTCGATCGCCTCAAGCGCCCCAAGCCGCCGCGGGCTCGACGGCGGATCGCAATAGACGGCGTCCTTGCGGACGTCGAAGTAGAAGGCGGAAAGATCGGCGTTCATGAACGCCGAGAGAAGCGCGATCACCCGGGCGTAGTCGAAATTGGCGTAGAATTCGCGCACCTTCGAGTCGAGGTCGGCCAGCGCATGCAGCATCAGCCGGTCGAGTTCCGCCATGTCCGCGTAGCCGACCTCATGGGCGCGGTCGTGGTGGGCCAGGGTGCCGAGCATCCAGCGGATCGTGTTGCGCAGCTTGCGGTAATTGTCGCTGACGGCCTTGAGGATATCCGGTCCGATGCGCTGATCGTCGGAATAGTCGACGCTCGCCACCCACAGGCGCAGGATGTCGGCCCCGGAGACGCGGATGACGTCCTGGGGAAACGTCTGGTTCCCCAGCGACTTCGACATCTTGCGGCCCTTCTCGTCGAGCGTGAAGCCGTGCGTCAGCACGATGTCGAAGGGCGCCCGTCCGCGCGTGCCGCAGCTCACCAGAAGCGACGACTGGAACCAGCCGCGATGCTGGTCCGAGCCCTCGAGGTACATGACCGCGTCGGCGCCGCCGTCGACCTTGCGCCGGATGCCGGCGAGCCCCGGGAAATGGACCGGATCCTCGAGAACGAAGGCGTGCGTCGAGCCGGAATCGAACCAGACCTCGACCAGATTGTCGATCTTGTCGTAGTCGTCCGCCCGGTGCTTTGCGCCGAGGAACCGCTCCTTGGCGCCGTCGGCGAACCATGCGTCCGCCCCTTCCGCCTCGAAGGCCGCGGCAATGCGGCTGTTGACCTCCTCGTCGTACAGGATCTCGTGCTCGCCCTTGCGGACGAAGATCGCGAGCGGCACGCCCCAGGCGCGCTGGCGCGACAGCACCCAGTCGGGCTTGTTGGCGACCATGCCCTTGATCCGGTTTTCGCCGGTCTTCGGCACCCAGCGCGTCTCCTCGATCGCCTCGACCGCCACCGCGCGCAGGCTCTCGCCCTTGCGGGCGTTGGCGAACGGCCGGTCCATCGCCAGGAACCATTGCGGCGTGTTGCGGAAGATGACCGGCTTCTTCGACCGCCAGCTGTGCGGATACTGATGCTTCAGCCTGCCGCGGGCGATCAGCGCGCCCGCGTCGACGAGCGCCTTGATGACGGCGTCGTTGGCGTCGCCCTTGTCGCCCTTCTCGGTCAGGACCCGCCGGCCGGCGAAGCCCGGCGCCTCGTCGGTGATCACGCCGTCCTCGTCGACGGTGTAGGGGATGCGCGTCTCGATGCCGCGGCTCTGGAGCAGGCGGGTGCTCGCCGTCCAGAGTTCGAAGTCCTCGCGGCCGTGACTCGGCGCGGTATGGACGAAGCCGGTTCCCGTCTCCTCGGTGACGTGCTCGCCTTCGAGGAGGGGCACGACGAAACCGTAGCCGAGCGCATGGAGCGGATGGGCGCAGGCCATCGCGGCGAGCGCGTCGCCGGAAACGTCGCCGAGGCGCTCGAAGGCGGTCGCCTTCGCGGCCTCGAAGACGCTGGCCGCAAGCGAGTTGGCGAGGATGTACGTCGCGCCGGCCCTGGCCCAATTGCCGGACGGCGCCTCGGTCACGCGATAGCGGCCGTAAGCGACGCGGCGCGAGAAGGCGATGGCGCGGTTGCCCGGAATGGTCCACGGCGTCGTGGTCCAGATGACGATCGACGCGTCGTCGCCTTCGACCGGGAAGGCGACGAAAACCGTGTCGCTCGTGTAATCCTCGTACTCGACCTCGGCCTCGGCGAGCGCGGTCTTCTCGACGACGCTCCACATCACCGGCTTCGAGCCGCGATAGAGGAGGCCGTTGGCGACGAACTTGAAGATCTCGCGGGCGATCTGCGCTTCGGCCGGATAGCTCATCGTCGTGTACGGGTGACCCCAGTCGCCGACCACGCCCAGACGCTTGAACTCCTCGCGCTGGACGCCGATCCAGTGCTCGGCATAGGCGCGGCACTCGCGCCGGAAGGCGATGATCGCCGCCGGATCGGAGAAGTCGGGCTTCGCCTTGCCCTTCTTGCGGTAGAATTCCTCTTCGACCTTCCATTCGATCGGCAGGCCGTGGCAGTCCCAGCCCGGAACATAATTCGAATCGGCGCCCGCCATCTGATGCGAGCGGACGACCATATCCTTCAGGATCTTGTTCAGCGCCGTGCCGATGTGGACGTTGCCGTTGGCGTAGGGCGGCCCGTCGTGAAGAACGAACTTCGGCCGGCCCTTTCCGCTGTCGCGCAATTGCCGGTAGAGATTGTCCCGCTCCCAGCGCGCGAGAATTTCCGGCTCCCGCTGCGGCAGGCCGGCGCGCATCGGGAAATCCGTCTTCGGCAGGAAGAGCGTTTGCGAGTAGTCGAGGCCTTTGCCGGGCGCGTCGGTCATGAGGATTTTGGGGTCAAGGTCGAGGGGGATTTCAAGCGGCGTGGGACTTAGAGGATTTCCGGCAAATCGCCAAATCGCGTTTCAGGATGCGGCGGCGATGATGGCGCGGGCGCGCGAAACGTCGCGGCCCATCTCCTCGACGAGGGCGCCAAGCGAATTGAACCTGCGCTCCTCGCGGATGCGTTCGACGAACGCGACCGTCATCTCGCGGCCGTAGAGATCGCCCGAGAAGTCCAGGAGATGGACTTCAAGCAGCGGCGGCCCGTTGTCGACCGTCGGCCGGACGCCGAAGCTCGCGGCGGCGGGGTACGAATGGCCGTCGACCGTCGCGATCACGGCGTAGACGCCATGCGCAAGCCGGTTCGTCGGCGAGAGCGCGATGTTGGCGGTCGGCACGCCGAGCGTGCGCCCGAGCCGCTGTCCGGCGATCACCTGACCCGTGATCGCGTATCTTCGCCCGAGGCCCCGAGCGGCCTCCGCGACGTCGCCGCGCTCGAGCGCGCGCCGGATTTCTGTCGACGACACGACGCGCGCCGTCTCTCCCTCGCCGACCTCCACCTTGGCGACGATTTCGACGGCGAAGCCGTAGCGCAGGCCGGCGTCGAGGAGAAAGGCGGGGTTTCCCGCCCGCCCCTTGCCGAAATGGAAGTCCCAGCCGACGACGATTGCGCCGGCGCCGAGCCGCTCTACGAGGAGATGGCGGACGAAGTCCTCGGCCGTCATGCCGGCGAGCGTCGCGTCGAATGTCAGGAAGACGATGCCGGCGAGGCCGAGCCGCTCGGCGACCGCCGCCTTGATATCGGGCGGCGTGAGCCGGAAGGCGAGCGGGCGTCCGGCGAAATGGTCGGCGGGGTGGGGCTCGAAGGTCAGAAGCGCGCCTGGCGCGGCGCGCTCGCGCGCGAGGAGGAGCGTCCGCCGCAGGACCGCCTGGTGGCCGACATGCATGCCGTCGAAATTGCCGATCGCGTACACCGCCCGTTCGAGACCGGATGGCGGCGCGGTCGGATCCGTGGAGACGACGAAGCCGCCGCTCATGAGGCCGCAGAACCCTGCGGCCCCAGGGAACGGCGCAAGGACGCGGCGCGGCGCTCAATGGGCGGCATGCTTCAACGTGGGATTGGGAGGCACGCTCAAGATCCCCTCGCCCTCCAGGATGACCTTGCCGGCGACCCGGCACTCGCACTTCAGGCGGACGCGCCGGCCTTTTTCCATGAGCTCGACGACTTCCACGCTGACATCGACCACGTCGCCGATCTTGACGGGTCCGAGAAAGTTCAGGGTCTGGGAGATATAGACCGCGCCGGGACCGGGCAGCCGCATGCCGATTACCGCGGAAATCAGGCTCGCCGTGTAGAGTCCGTGCACGATCCGGCCGCCGAACCGCGTCTTGCGCGCGAAATGCTCCGAGAGGTGAATGGGGTTGTGGTCGCCCGAAAGCTCGGCGAAGCCGATCACGTCCTCGTTCTCGACGGTCTTGCTGATCGCCTCCCGCATGCCGACCGAGAGATCCTCGTAATAGAGGGTCTGGAACATCGATTTCTGCATCCGACCCGCGCCTCTTCGACCCTGTCGCGCGCCCGACAAAAGCGCGCCCTCGTCTCACGTTCCCTGCTGACCGGCGTTACCTATGGCGAAAGCGCCAGGGGATCAATCGCGATTGTCGGGATGAAGGGCGCGCCTTTCGGCGGTCTAATCCTCGAGCGCCCGGATCGCGGCGGCCGGCCAGAGCGCGTGCTCCTCGTAGAGGCTGCGCAATCTCTTTTCGTCCGCGGGCGCGGCCACGAGGTCGTCATGGAGCGCCGACCGGTGGATGCCGTGGGTGACGAAGAGGGCGTCGAGCCCCGACTGCGCGGCGCCCGCGATGTCCGTCCGCATGCCGTCGCCGACGGCGAGCACGCGCGCGCTCTCGACCGGTCGGCAGCGCGCCTTTTCGGCAAGCGCGACGGCGCGGCGGTAGATCGGCGGGTAGGGCTTGCCAGCATAGACGACGGCCCCGCCCATCGCCTCGAACCGGGCCGCGAGCGCGCCGGCGCAGTAGATGAGCGTGTCGCCGCGATGGATGACGATGTCGGGGTTGGCGCAGATCATCGTCATCGACCGTCCGAGCATCGCCTCCAACTCGGCTTCATAGTCCTCCGGCGTTTCGACGACGTCGTCGCGCAGCCCGGTGCAGAGCGCGTAGGCCGCCTCGGACAAGCCGGCGAGATGCGGCGCCCTGCCCGCGGCGGCCGCCGCGGCCTCGAACAGGGAGAGGTCCCGGGCGGGCCCGATGTGCAGCACCGGCTCGTCGATTTGCTCGGCGATCATGCCGATCGTCACGTCGCCCGAGGTCGCGACATCGTCGAACGCGTCGGGCGACACCCCGAGTTTCAGGAGCTGGCGGCGGACGGGCGCCGAAGGCCGCGGCGCGTTGGTGATCAGGATGACGGTCCCGCCGCCCCGCCGGAACGAGGCGAGCGCCCCGGACGCGGGAGCGAAAGCCTTCACGCCGTCGTGCAGCACGCCCCAGATGTCGCACAGAATCACATCGTAGCGGCTCGCGATCTCGGCGAGGCCGTCGATCCGGCGCACCAGGCGGGGCTTGTCGTGTTCGGGCATCTTAGCGCACCGGCTAGGGCGGGGCCGTCGCCCTTGTCAAGGTCGCGTCCGGCAAGCGCCGGGCGGCGGCGTCGTCCTTGACGCGGATCGGCGCGCTTCCTAACTAGATTGACTTGCGGCGGTTTCGTGCCGCGCCAACGCCGAGGGCGCCATGGGCGACAATACTGCCAAGGTTACGGACGCGAGTTTCGAGGCCGACGTCATCAACGCGAGCGAGCCGGTGGTCGTGGATTTCTGGGCCGAATGGTGCGGTCCGTGCCGGATGATCGCGCCCGCGCTGGAAGAGATCGCGGCGGAGATGAAGGGCAAGATCAAGGTCGCCAAACTCAATGTTGACGAGAATCCGGGCGTCGCGGCGAAGTTCGGCATCCGCTCGATCCCGACGCTTCTGATCTTCAAGGGCGGCAAGACCGTCGCCACCAAGGTCGGCGCCGGTCCGAAGACGGAGCTTTCGCGCTGGATCGCCGGCGCGGTCTAGCCTAGACGGGCAGCCGCACCACCGCCCGCAAGCCTCCCATGGGGCTCTCGGCGAGGACGATGTCGCCGCCATGCGCGCGGGCGATGTCGCGGGCGATGGCGAGCCCCAGTCCGGCGCCGCCTTCGTCCTGATTGCGCGCTTCGTCGAGGCGATAGAACGGCCGGAACACGTCCTCCCGGTGCTCTGCGGGAATGCCTTCGCCGTCGTCGTCGATAATGACGGAGACGGTCCGCGGCTCGCGTTCGGCTGAAATCCAGACATGGTCGGCGTGGCGCTGGGCGTTGGCGACGAGATTGCCGACGCAGCGCCGGATCGCGACCGGCCGCACGCGGATGTCGAGATCGCCATTGGTTTCGAGGCTGACGGCTGCGCCGTGGCGCTCCGCATCGGCCCGCAGATCCTCGAGCAGCGCCCCGACGTCGGTCTCGACTGCAGATTCGCTCGGGTCGCCGCGCGCGAAGGCGAGATAGCCTTCGAGCATGCGGCCCATCTCGTCGACGTCCTTTTGCAGAAGCTCGCTGTCGGCGGAATTGTCGAGGAGGGCGAGCGACAGCTTGAACCGGGTCAGAATGGTGCGCAGGTCGTGACTGACGCCGTTCAGCATCGCCGTGCGCTGCTCGGTCGCGCGCTCGATCCTGCGCTTCATCTCGATGAAGGCGTGACCGGCCTGCCGGACCTCGGTCGCGCCGTGCGGGTTGAAGTCGGTGTCGCGGCCCTTGCCGAAATCCTCCGCCGCGCGCGCGAGCCTCAGGATCGGCCGGATCTGGTTCCTGAGGAAGATGATCGCGACCGTGAGCAGCACGATCATCGCGCCGAGCATCCAGAGGACGAAGATGTGGGCGGTCGCCTCGTAGGCGAGCGCCCGGCGGGTGACCAGCCTGAGCACCCGGTCGCCGAGATCGACGCGGATCTCCATGAGCCCCGAGCGCCCGACCGTATCGACCCAGAAGGGTTGCGGGAGCTGATTCTTGAGCTCGTTGGGAAGCGTGCGGGTCAGCGGATCGAGTGCGTCGAAGAACGATCGCGGCATGGCGGGAGGCAATGGGCCCGGCGGAAGCAGCGTCGCGTCCATGCGGAATCGGTCGGCGGCGATCGTCGTCAGCGCGGCGTCGTCGGCGCCGGGGGGAAGCTGCCGATAGAGATCGACGAGCGATCCCACCTCGCGCGCCACCGCCTCCGACAGGCGCCGGGTCACAAGCTCGAAATGATGCTGCATGAACGCGAAGGTGACCGCGGCCTGCAGGAGGACCATCGGCAGGATGACGATCAGGAGCGACCGCTTGTAGAGGCCCTTGGGAAGCATCTCCGCGAGGCCGCGGGCGCCGCGGCGCCAGGCGTCGCGGACACGCGCGATGACGCGCAGCGTGCGGAAGGAAGGCCGCTGGTTCATCCGTCGGCGATCAGACGATAGCCGGCGCCGCGGGCGGTCTGGAGATAGACGGGATTGGCCGGATCCCGCTCGATCTTCCGCCTGAGCCGGTTGATCAGCACGTCGATCGTGCGTTCCTGGGCGGCGCCTCCCGGGCCGGACAACGCCTCGCGCGTCACGCTTGCGCCCGCATTGGCGCACAGGAGCCGCAGAAGCTCCCGCTCGCGCTCGGTGATCCGGATGAGTTCGTCGCCGGAGCGCAGTTCGCCGCGCTCGAGCGAGAAGGCGAAAGGCCCGAAGCGCACGACCGACGCCCCGGGCCGCGCGACGGGTTCGGCGCGCGTGCGTCGAAGCACGGAGCCGATTTGCAGGATGAGCTCGCGCGGATCGAAGGGCTTGGCGAGATAGTCGTCGACGCCGATCTCGAGACCGCGCACGCGATCCTCGGGGTCTCCCCGGGCGGTCAGCATCAGGATCGGGACTTGCGACCGGCGCCGCAGATCCGCCGCGAACGCAAACCCGTTTTCGCCCGGCATCATCACGTCGAGCACGATGATGTCGAACGCCAGCCCGTCGAGGAGCGCTCTGGCTTCGTCCGCGTTCGCCGCCACCGTCACGCGATGGCCGTTCTTCATGAGGTAGCTCGACAGCAGGTCCCTGAGTTGGCGGTCGTCGTCGACGACGAGGACATGCGAGGCGTCGTCCTCGGGCGGCGCGGAGGTCACGACCGTCGTCCTCCGCTGGTCTCGGGCGTCTGCGTTTGCGCGTCGGTCGCGCCCTGAGGATCGATCATCGCGCTCAAGAAACGCGCCGCGGTCTGCCGGCCCGAAGGCCCGAGCGGATCGAGCGCCGCGGCGAAGCGACGGGTCTGCACCTCGGCCAGACGCAGCGCGAGGCGCTCGCCGTCGGGCGTGGCGTAGAGCTCGCGGCGGCGGCGATCCAGGGCGCCCGCGCGCGAAGCGATGAAATTCGTCGCAACCAGCTCGCGCAGCACCCGGTTGAGGCTCTGCTTGGTGATGCGCAGGATCTCGAGCAATTCGGCGATGGTCAGCCCGGGCCGGCGGCTGACGAAGTAGAGGACGCGATGGTGCGCCCGACCGAAGCCATAGGATTCGAGCAGCCGGTCGGCGTCCCCGACGAAGTCGCGATAGGCGAAGAACAGGAGCTCGATCAGGTCGTACATCGGGGCGTCGTCCCTGGGCCCGTCGTCCCTGGGCCCGTCGTCCCTGAGCTGGCGGACCGCCGGATTGGCGTTTGCGGCTTGAGGCGGCATCGGGAGGCTCATGGGTAGGCGGCGCGGGTCCATCGGGAGGTTCGCGGCGGCCGACGATCGGACGCCCCCGATGTAACCCCAAATGCGAGGATTCCAAACCGGTCGTTTGATGTGGAAGCCGATCCGGCCACGGCCGGCCGGCGGGACGCCCTCCCACAGCGGCCCGGGATTGGGGGCAAGCCCGCAAGCCCGGGGGCGGCTCGCCAGTCCAATGCCTCAAGGCGCGGGCGTCACGAAACTCTCCATGACCAGCTTGCGCCCGGCCTTGTCGAAATCGATGGTGAGCTTCGGGCCGTCGACCGCCACCACGCTTCCCGGCCCGAACTTGATGTGGAAGACCCGGGCGCCCGCCGCGTACTCGGCCGGCTCGGAAGGCCGAGGGTTTGCCCGGCCGTCGATCGCACGCGCCGGCGCCCCGCCGAAGTGAGGCGCGGAGAAACCCGGCGTGGAATCGGTCTTCTTGGTCCATGCCTCCGCCCGCCGCCAGCCGGGCGTCTCGTAGCGCGACCCGCCGACGGCGGCGTCGAACCGCGACGTCGC
Source organism: uncultured Alphaproteobacteria bacterium (assembly GCA_963829505.1). Taxonomy (GTDB): domain Bacteria; phylum Pseudomonadota; class Alphaproteobacteria; order Rhizobiales; family Beijerinckiaceae; genus Roseiarcus. The sequence goes on along the minus strand of CAWHIL010000001.1, from coordinate 567,684 downwards.
GTAGCCGCCGAAGGCTGCGGCCCCCTCGGTCTCCTCGACCTCGACGTGGCCGGGCGGCAATTCGTCGATGAAGCGCGAGGGCAGCGAGGTCTGCCACAGGCCGCGCACACGCCGGTTGGCGGCGTGGCTGATCTTCGCCTGGCGGCGCGCCCGGGTGAGGCCGACATAGGCCAGGCGCCGTTCCTCCTCGAGACCGGCGCGGCCGTTGTCGTCGAGCGCCCGCTGGTTCGGAAAGAGGCCCTCCTCCCAGCCGGGAAGGAAGACGAGATCGAATTCGAGGCCCTTGGCCGCATGAAGCGTCATGATCGACACGCGCTCGCCCGCTTCCGCGCTCTCGACGTCCATGACGAGCGAAACGTGCTCCAGAAAGGCCTCGAGGCTCGGGAACTCGCCCATCGAGCGGATGAGCTCCTTGAGGTTGTCGAGGCGGCCGGCGGCGTCGGGCGTGCGCTCGGCCTTCCACATGTCGATATAGCCGCTCTCCTCGAGGACGAGCTGGGCGAGCTCGAAATGCGGCAGCTCTTCGCCCCGCTTCCGCCAGCGGTCGAAGGACGCGATCAGATCGCGCAGGATCTGCCGGGGCCGCGCCTTGAGTTCCTCCGTCCCGATAAGCATTTGGCCTGAGCGCATGAGCGACACGCCGGCCCGGCGGCTGAACGCATGAAGGGTGGCGAGGGTCGCTTCTCCGAGCCCTCGCCGCGGCTGGTTGAAAATGCGCTCGAAGGCGAGATCGTCATCGGCTTCGGCGACGCAGCGCATGTAGGCGAGCGCGTCGCGAATCTCGGCCCGCTCGTAGAAGCGCGGGCCGCCGATCACCCGGTAGGGCAGGCCCATGGTGATGAAGCGCTCCTCGAACTCGCGCATCTGGAACGAGGCGCGCACGAGGATCGCGACGTCGTCGAGCGAGACGCCCTTCCGCTGCGCCTCCTCGATCGCGTCGCCGACGACGCGCGCCTCCTCCTGGCTGTCCCAGACGCCGGTGACGGTCGGCTTCAAGCCCATGGGAGCGTCGGTGAAGAGCGTCTTGCCGAGCCGGCCACGATTGTGGGCGATGAGACCGGAAGCGACGGCGAGGATATGGCCGCCCGAGCGGTAATTGCGCTCGAGCCGGACGACCGTGGCGCCGGGAAAGTCCTTCTCGAAGCGGAGGATGTTGTCGACGTCGGCCCCGCGCCAGCCGTAGATCGACTGGTCGTCGTCGCCGACGCAGCAGATGTTGCCGCCCTGCTGCGCGAGCAGGCGCAGCCACAGGTACTGGACGGCGTTGGTGTCCTGGTACTCGTCGACGAGGATGTAGCGGAAACGGCGCTGGAAGCCGGCGAGGACGTCGGCGTTGTCGCGCAGGAGCCTGAGCGATTCGAGCAGAAGGTCGCCGAAGTCGACGGCGTTCAGGGTCTTCAGCCGCGCCTGGTAGGCCGCGTAGAGCGCGGCGCCGCGCCCCCCGGCGAAGGCGCCCGATTCGGCCGGCGACACATGCGCCGGATCGAGGCCGCGGTTCTTCCAGCCGTCGATCAGGCTCGCCAGCGCCCGGGCCGGCCAGCGCTTGTCGTCCAGGTTCTCCGCCTGGAGGAGCTGCTTCATCAGGCGGAGCTGATCGTCGGTGTCGAGAATGGTGAAGCTCGGGCGAAGGCCGACGAGTTCGGCGTGCATCCTGAGGAGCTTGACGCCGATCGAATGGAAGGTGCCGAGCCACGGCATTCCCTGATGGGCGCCGAGGAACAGGCTCACCCGCTCGCGCATCTCGCGCGCCGCCTTGTTGGTGAAGGTGACCGCGAGGATCTCGTGCGGCCGCGCCCGGCGCGAGGCGATGAGATGGGCGATGCGGGTGGTGAGAACCCGGGTCTTGCCGACGCCCGCGCCGGCGAGAACCAGCACCGGGCCGTCGAGCGCCTCGACCGCGGCGCGCTGCTCGGGATTGAGCCCCTCGAGATAGGGAGCGAGGCGCGCCGGCGCGTGCGGGCGCGGCGGCGCCGGCTCGGGGCGGTCAGCCCAAGCGTCGGGTTCGTCGGACGGGAGAGGCACGGGACGAATCATGCGCCGGCAATCCTGGGCGTGCAACCGGCTTTGTCACGGGCGCTCCTGGTCAGGGCGCCTCGATGAGAGCCGTTTCCGCAAAACCGGGAGGAACCGGAATATTCCGGAACTTGAACCCTTCATCCCGAAGAAACAGCTCCTTGCTGCGTGTGCAGTTGTAATAGATGACTTTCCTTTTTCTGTTTCCGGCCAGCGGAGGAAGCGTCTTGAGAGCCGAAATGAATCTCAGCATCATCGGACCATGGAAGGCTTCAAACATAAAAAACACTGTTCCATCGACCGGAAGCAACGCGCAGGCGTCGCCCGACAGGATCGTGACATTCTTATAGCGCTCAACTCTGCGGGCTGTCTGCCGCGCGATGTCCGGGTCGATCTCCAGTCCGTAGATGCGGTTGCCCCTGTATTTCGACAGCCACCAGTTGATGACCCGCCCCTTGCCGCAGCCGATATCCACCAGGACATCGTCGTTACCGACGAGCCCATCGAACACCAGGGGATAGATGCGGTAGGGACTGCTGACCGTGTAGACGGCCCCCTCGTCGGCAAATCGCGACGGTATGCGTCCGCCGAGGAGCGCCCCGTAACGCAGGTCGAGGACAGCGCTGTGCGCCCGGGTCCACAATTTCGAAAGACCGCGCATCGACTTGCCCCTTCCTATCTTGACGCCCTCCTAGCCCGGCCGGTGGCAGACGGCCTCGATGTTGTTGCCGTCGGGATCGAGGACGAACGCGCCGTAATAGTTCGCGTGATAGTGCGGCCTGAGGCCCGGCGCGCCGTTGTCGCGGCCGCCGGCGGCGAGGGCTGCGCGATGGAACGCGTCGACCTCGGCGCGCGAGGCGGCCGTAAAGGCGACGTGCGCGCCGCCTTTGGGCTTCGCCGCGGTTCCGATCCAGAAGAAAGGCCTGCCGTCCCGGCCAAAGCCGGCATGCGCGCCCGCGCCCGTTTGCTCAACCGTGACCTCCATGACGAGCGCGAGCCCGAGCGGCTTCAGCGCCGCCTCGTAGAACGCCTTCGAGCGCGCGAAGTCGGCGACCGAAAAACCGATGTGGTCGAGCATGGCGCGGCTCCCTGATCCGTGGCTCAAGGCGCAAGCATAGGACGAAGCGCCGCATGACGGCGAGGGGCGGACGCGTTGAAACGGGGCGCTTCGCCGGGCGGACAGTCTCTCTTTCGGCACGCCGCCGCCTGGGTTTGCGATGACGGGCGGCGGCCTCCGGTCTCTTCTACGGCCTCAGGTCCGCCGCAAGCTGCTCCCGCGTCGCCTCGGAAACCGTGACCTCCGCCCTGGAGTGCGGATGATCGACGCCGACGCGGATCGGCGCGCCGCCCTTGACGGAGGCGACCATCGCCGGCGTCAGCTCGAAGCGCAGGAAATGCACGGCCGAGGTCTTCTCCGCCGTCGTCCGGTCGAGGTCCTCGTTGGCGAACGGCGCGACGCGCGGGTGACCGGCGACCTCGACAAAGACGGCTTTCTCGACCCCGACGAGGCGGCCGAGCGCGAGCCTTCGCTCCTCCGCGTCGGGATATTCGATCATGAGCGTCGCCTTCCAGTTCGACCCGTCGGGGACGAGCGGATTGTAGACGTCGAGCTCCTCCTGGATGAGATGGGGCTCGAAGATGCGCTCGAGCCGCAGCATCTCCTGCACCTGGTAGGCGATGGTGAGCGCGTCCTCGAAATGCACCGAGGCATGGTCGCCGAGCTTGACGATCCGCGCCTTCTTGTGGGTCATCACGCGCGCGCGGAACTCCCCTCGCGTCCGGGCGTAGACCTCGAGGCTGAGAAGATCGTCGCGCGTCAGCATCCGTCAGATCCCGTAGGCCTTGCGCAGCAGCGTGATCGGATGCTCGGGCTCGTCCGCCTTGCCGCGGGCGTGGGCGATGTGATGGCCGGCCATGGCGCAGTCGGAGCCGAAATGCTGAGCCTTGGCGGCGTCCACGCGGGCGACGACGGGGCGCACGATCTTCATGGCGGATTCGGCGAACTCGGCCTTCACCGCATAGGTTCCGTCGTGGCCCGAGCAGCGCTCGATGAGCTCGATCTCGGCGCCGGGGACGAGCGACAGCGCCTCTTTCGTCTTCGGGCCGATGTTCTGCACCCGCTGGTGGCAGGCCGAGTGAAGGGCGACCTTGCCGAGCGACGTCTTGAAGTCGGTCTTGAGCGCGCCTTCGCGGGCGCGGAGCATGAGATATTCGAACGGGTCGTAGAACGCCGCCTTGACCTTCATCACGTCGTCCTCGCCCGGGAACATCAGCGGCAGCTCCTGCTTGAACATGAGGACGCAGGACGGCACGAGCGCGGTCAGGTCCCAGCCCTGATCGACGAGGCGGGCGAGAATGGGGATGTTGATCTCCTTGTGCATCCGCACGCTCTCGAGATCGCCGAGTTCGAGCCGCGGCATGCCGCAGCATTTCTCGCGCTCCGCCAGCGTCACCGCGATGCCGTTGTGTTCATAAACGGCGACGAGGTCCTCGCCGGGGCCGGGCTCGTTGCGGTTGACGTAGCAGGTGGCGAAAAGCGCGATCTTGCCGGTCGTGCGCCCGGCCGGCTGGGCGGGCGTGTCGGGATCGAGAATTTCGAGACGCCTGCGCAACGGGCGCGACGCGTATTCGGGGAGCCAGGCCTTCGCGTCGATGCCGGCGACGGCCTGGAGGGCCCTTCGGGCGGGACCGAGGGAATTGAGGAGATTGACGACCGGCGCCGCGACCGCGTTTCCGATCGCCTTTCCGAGGCGGTCGGTGTTGGTCAGCGTCCGGTCGCGCAGGGACGCCCCCTTCGTCTTGAAGCGGACGGCCTTGGCGCGCAGCATCAGGTGGGGAAAATCGAGGCGCCAGTCGTGCGGCGGCACGTAGGGGCACTTCGTCATATAGCAGAGATCGCACAGGAAGCAGTGGTCGACGACCTTGTCGTAGTCCTCCTTCGCAACCCCGTCGATCTCCATCGATTCCGAGGCGTCGACGAGGTCGAACAGCGTCGGGAACGAGCGGCAAAGGCTCACACATCGGCGGCAGCCGTGGCAGATTTCGAAGACGCGCTCCATCTCCTTGAGGAGCGCGGCCTCGTCGTAGAACTCGGGGTTCTGCCAGTCGATCGGCAGACGGATCGGGGCCTTGAGGCTGCCTTCGCTCGTGACTGCGGTCATGGAGCGTCAATCCTCCCCATCGATGATGGACGGCGACGCGCGAGCCGCGCCGCATATCCCGTCCGGCCCTCCTTCCGGATCGGAAGGAGGGGCGGGCCCCGCGAGCCTGACGCGCGGCCTCAGACGAGCTCGGTCAGCGCCTTCTGGTACCGGTTGGCGTGCGAGCGCTCGGCCTTCGCCAGCGTCTCGAACCAGTCGGCGATCTCGTCGAAGCCTTCATCGCGGGCGTCCTTGGCCATGCCCGGATACATGTCGGTGTACTCGTGCGTCTCGCCGGCGACGGCGCTCGCGAGATTGGCTTTGGTCGGCCCGATCGGCAGGCCGGTCGCCGGATCGCCGACGGCTTCGAGATATTCGAGATGTCCGTGGGCGTGTCCGGTCTCGCCCTCGGCGGTTGAGCGGAAGAGCGTCGCCACGTCCGGATAGCCTTCGACGTCCGCCTTGCTGGCGAAATAGAGGTAGCGGCGGTTGGCCTGGGATTCGCCGGCGAACGCGTCCTTGAGGTGCTTCTCAGTCTTGGAACCTTTAAGCCCCACGGGTGTTGCTCCTTCATAATAATCGCCGGAGCGGACGGTTCGTCCGGCCCCGAATTCATGTCGATCTCGGCCGTGATCCTTCAACAGGGGCAGGGGCCGGCGCCGGCAGCATCGGCTGGCGAGGCAGCGCGGGCAAGACGATGCAGCGCCGCTGCGACGATGAGCCGCGCAAAGCTTCCGGGGTGGCCGCCGGGTGCGGCCCGCCCAAAGATGTTGCAATTGACGGCCCCGTGCGCGAGTTTCGGCTTCCGACGGACGTCGGCCCGCGAGCGACCCAACAGGAGGCGGCTTGACGTGAATCCGATGCGCGCAAGCGAGGGCTACGCCGGGCGCCACGCCGAGGCGGCCTACAGCCGCTGGGCGCCGGTGTACGATCTCGTCTTCGACCTGCCGTTTCATCCGGGCCGTCTCGCCGCGGCGAATACGGCGGCGGGGGCGGCGGGGCCGGGCGGCGAGATTCTCGTCATCGGCGTCGGCACCGGGCTCGAACTGCCGCTTCTGCCGCCGAGCGTCCACGCCACCGGCATCGACATCAGCGCGCCGATGCTGCGCGCGGCGCGCGCGCGCGTCGAGCGGCAGGGCCTTTCGCAGGTGAAGGGTCTGCATGTCATGGACGCGGCGGCGCTCGACTTCCCGGACGCCGCCTTCGACGTCGCGCTCGCGCCTTACGTGATCAGCGTCGTCCCCCATCCGGAGCGGGCGCTCGCGGAGGCGTGGCGGGTGCTCCGGCCGGGCGGAACGCTCGTCGTGATGAACCATTTCGCCGCCGCGGGCGGCCTGCGCAAGGCGATCGAGCATCGGATGGAGGGGGCGGCCCAGTGGCTTGGCTGGCATCCGAACTTCCCCTACTCCACCGTGGGCGACTGGATCGCTTCCCGTCCCGACGCCCGCATCGTCGAGCGCCGCGAGCTGGCGCCGATGAAGCTCTTCACGCTTGTCCGGATCGAAAAGGCGGCCCGGTAGGGAACGCCGTTTCCAACCCCGTCTCGAGACTCTTCAAGCCGTTGCGGCGGATTTCCCGGGCGCCGGTAACTCCGAAGGAGGGCCACTTCATCGACCTCGTCCTGAGGAGCGTCGCCTTTGGCGACGCGTCTCGAAGGACGATTCCAGGGCCCGGCGAACGTCCTTCGAGACGCCCGCTTCGCGGGCTCCTCAGGACGAGGGCGGTGCTAAGAAGCCCACCTTGGCAGTTACGAGCGCCGGTAACCGCCAAGGCGGGGGGCTCCGTCTTCGCGAGGAGCGCGGCGACGTGGCGATCCAGACACTCCCGCCGCCTCCGGGAACTGGCGATTCCTCCGCCGAACGTTACGAAGCGTGGGCGCGGTGGCCTGATGGACGCCACGCTTCGCTCGCGATGACGGGAGTGGGAGCCGATGGCTCGGCAGTCACGGTCGCCGCGCGCTTCGGGGATCATCGGGGCCCGCGAGCGGCGCCGCCCGCCTCCCGGAGCGCCGGGCCGTCATCGTCAACCCCGAATCCGGTCCGATCAGACTCTTGCGACGAAATTTCCGGGCGGCCGCAAACGCGCGGAACGGCGCGCAGCGAGAGTTCGGGATCGGCGAGGGCGCGTGGAGCCATTTCCAACCCCGGACTTAATCCCTCCAGAGGTTTGCGACGAATTCTCCGGGCGGGTTCGGGCGGACCGGCCGAAACCGTTGATGCGATCGAGGTCGCGGACGATCCTGACGATGGCGTCGATGGCGGACAAGCTGCGGCGGACGTCCGGGGCGCCGATCGCGTCATAGGCGACGTTCAGCGACTCGTGCAGGCGCTCCGCCTCGCGCGCGACATAAGTGGTCGGCGGCTGCGGCCGGCGCTTCTCGACGATCGCCTGCACGATCTTGCGCATGCGGTTCAGCGTGACGTCCTCCCGCATCGCGATCCCGGCCATGGACATGCCAGCGGCGAGCGACTCGAGGATCCGCGCCTCCCGCGTGGCCTTGCGGGCCCGCGCCGCCGCGCGCGCCGCCGGCGAGCGGTTCCGGGCCGGACGGGCGGGGGTTTCTTGGTCTGACATTGGCGACTGCCTAAGCTTCTGAAAAACGAATATATCAATCAGGGGAACTCTCGTCAACTTAATTCGTGATAAACAGAAAACGATCCGCTCGTAACCGACGCGGTCGGCTGCTTGTCCGGCGGACCTGCGCGCCCGAGCGTGGATCTTGCGAGTTCGCCTGCGCTTTCGGCCGTCTCCATGCGAGAGGCGCGGCAAACGACAGGAGCGCGACGTGCGCAATTCGAAGGCGGACGACAATCTCGGCCCGACGCGCCCAGACTTGCAGGGCGGCGAGACTCAACCGGCGTCCGGCGCGGGCCTCGATGGCGCGGTGGCGACGGGACGGAGAGCGCCGCAGAGACACGCGATCGGCGCGCCGAAGCGGTGGAGCGGCTGGGCCGGTTTCGCTGGACCTTGCCCGAAGGCTACAAGTTCGACCGCGAGGCGAACGACCGGTCGGCGCGCTGACAGGACGGAAGCGACCGCCGCCTTCGTGAGACCTCTTGTGACAGGTACGCGGGATTTTTCGGCCCCCAGGGCCCACCGCGTTTGCTTGTAACGGGGGCGGCGGACGACTAGCTTTGGTCTTTCTCATCGAGCCTGACCCGTTTTGCCAAAACCATCCCCATCCCGGCGCGCTCCCGCGCTGGCCGAGCCTCGCGACGCCCTGCCGTCGCGCGAGGAGCTTATCGCCTTCATCGGCGGAGCGCCGGCGCCGAACGGCGACAAGGCGCCTCAGCGGGTGACCAAGCGCGACATCGCGCGCGCCTTCGGCGTCAAGGGCGAGGCGAAGGCGGGGCTGAAGCTGCTCATCCGCGATTTGCAGGTCGAGGGGGCGATCGGGCGCGGACGCAAGGCCCTCTCCGCCCAGGGCCGGCTGCCGGCGATCGTCGCCGCCGACGTCGTCGAGCGCGACCGCGACGGCGAACTTGTCGCGCGCCCCGCTGAATGGGACGGCGAGGGCGAGGCGCCGCTGATCCTCGTTCGCCGCGCCCGCGGCAAGCGGCGCGATAACACGCCCGCGCCCGGGCTCGGCGCCCGCGTGTTGATGCGCGTCGAATTCAACCCCGAGGCGACCGGCAAGACGCCTGCCTATTCAGGGCGGGTCATCAAGGTTCTGGAAAAGTTGAAGGCGCGCACGCTCGCCGTCTTCCGCAAGGCCGACGACGGTTCGGGCCGCGCGCTGCCGGTCGAGAAGCGCGCTTCGGGGCGCGAGTTTCTCGTGCCGGCCGCCTTCGCCGGCGAGGCCGAGGACGGCGACCTCGTCGCCATCGAGCCGCTGCGGGCTTCACGTTTCGGGCCGCCCGCCGCGCGCATCGTCGAGCGGATCGGCTCGGTCAGGTCGGAGAGAGCGGTGAGCCTGATCGCGCTCGCCCAGCACCACATCCCGCATGTCTTCTCGCCCGCGGCGCTCGAGGAGGCGAAGGCCGCGCGGCCGGCGCGGCTCACGCCCCCTCGCGAGGACTGGCGCGATCTCGAACTCGTCACCATCGATCCGCCCGACGCCAAGGACCATGACGACGCCGTCCACGCGGCGCCCGATCCCGATCCCGCCAACGTGGGCGGCTTCGTCGTCACGGTCGCCATCGCCGACGTCGCGGCCTACGTCCGGCCGGGTGGAGCGCTCGACCGCGACGCGCTCGAACGCGGCAACTCGGTCTATTTCCCGGACCGCGTCGTGCCGATGCTGCCCGAGCGCATCTCGAACGACCTCTGTTCCCTCAAGGCCCTCGAGGACCGTCCGGCGCTCGCGGTCCGCATGGTCCTCGGCGCCGACGGGCGCAAGCGGTCGCACCGCTTTCATCGCATCATGATGCGCTCGGCGGCGAAGCTTTCCTACGAGCAGGCGCAGGCGGCGATCGACGGAAGGCCGGACGCGACGACGGGGCCGCTTCTCGAGACGGCGCTGAAGCCGCTCTACGCCGCCCACGCCGCGATCAAGCTCGAGCGCCAGCGCCGCGATCCGCTCGACCTCGACCTGCCCGAGCGCAAGCTCGTCCTCGACAAGGAGGGCCGTCTCGCATCCGTCCGCTGGCCGGAGCGGCTCGACGCCCATCGCCTCATCGAAGAGTTCATGATCCTCGCCAATGTCGCGGCGGCCGAGACGCTCGAGGCCGAGCGCTCGCCGCTCCTCTATCGCGCCCACGACGCCCCGAGCGTCGAGAAGCTGAACGATCTCGTCGAGTTTCTCGGAACCATCGGCGTCAAGCTGGCGAAGGGCGACCGGGTGCGGCCGTCGCACTTCAACGGCGTGCTCGCCCGGGTGAAAGGGCAAGGGGTCGAGGCGCTCGTCAACGAGGTGGTCCTGCGCGCCCAGGCGCAGGCCGAATACAGCCACGAGAACTACGGCCATTTCGGCCTCAACCTCAGGCGTTACGCGCACTTCACCTCGCCGATCCGGCGCTACGCCGACCTTATCGTGCATCGCGCGCTGATCCGGGCGCTGAAGCTCGGCGACGGCGGCCTCGATACCGAGCGCGGCGCGGGCGGCCTGGCGCAGGTCGCCGAGCACATTTCGGCCGCCGAGCGGCGCGCCATGGCGGCCGAGCGCGAGACGGTCGACCGCCTGGTCGCCGCCCATCTCGCCGACCGCGTCGGCGCGGTGTTTGCCGCGCGCATCGCGGGCGTGACCAGGGTCGGGCTCTTCGTCAAACTCGCCGAGACGGGGGGCGACGGCTTCATCCCGGCGGCGACGCTCGGCGACGAATATTTCCGCTTCGAGGAGCAGGCCCGTGCGCTCGTCGGAAGCCGCAGCCGAACCGCCTATCGGCTCGGCGACAGCTTAAGCGTGCGGCTGGTCGAGGCCGCGCCGTTCGCCGGTGCGCTCAGATTCGAGATCGTCTCGGGGGATGGGGACGACGCGCCGCGGCGCCGGGGCCCGCCCCGCGGCCGCGCCGGAGCGCGCGACCACAAGCCCGAACGCAAGCCTGAGCGCAAGCCTGAGCGCAAGCGCCCCGGCAAGGCCGGCCGGCGATGAACGACCTCTCCGGTTTCCAGGGCTTCAGGCCGCCGCGCCCCCAGCGCCCGCTTGTCGAAGCCGTCCGGCGCGGCCTCCTCGGGCGCTGCCCGGCCTGCGGCCGGGGGCGGCTCTTCAGCGGCTATCTCAAGCTCGAAAACAGCTGCAAGGTGTGCGGCGAGGACCTGAGTCACGCGCGCGCCGACGACGCGCCCGCCTATCTGACCATGCTCATCATGTGCCACGTCGCCATCGCGGGGGTGCTCCTGACAGAGGATTCGGGCGGCTCGCTGGTGATGACCACGATCCTCTGGCTCGCCGTCGCCGTGGGTGTGAGCCTCGTCATCCTGCCGCGCCTGAAAGGGGCAGTCGTCGGCCAGCAATGGGCGCTCGGGATGCACGGTTTCGGGGGCGGCAAGGAGTGAGCAAAGCGCCGGCGCCGGGACGGTCGCTGCGTCCCCGCGACGCGGCGACGCTCATCATCGTCGACCGCGAGGGCGCCGAGCCCCGGGTGCTGATGGGCAGGCGCCATCCGGCCCACGCCTTCATGCCGGGCAAATACGTCTTTCCCGGCGGCCGGGTCGAACCGGAGGATCGCCGCATGGCCGCCGCCGGGGCGCTCGACGTCCATGTCGAGGCGAAGCTGAACGCCTCCGTGCCGCGGCCGTCGGCTGCTTTCGCCAGGGCCATCGCGCTCGCCGCGATCCGCGAGACCTTCGAGGAGACGGGGATCGCCATCGGCGTCGCCGATTACGGCGCGCCCGAGGACCCGCCGCCCGGGGCCTGGTCGCGGTTCGCGGCCGCCGGCGTCTATCCGGCGCTCGACGGCGTCGATTTTCTCGCCCGCGCGATCACGCCGCCCGGGCGGACGCGAAGGTTCGACGCGCGCTTCCTCGTGGTCGACGCGCGCGCCATCGCACGGCGCATCGAAGGCGTCGTTCATGCCGAGGCCGAGCTTGTGGATCTCGTCTGGACGAAGCTCGGCAAGGCCCGCGAGCTCGACCTCCCGACGATCACCCAGTGGGCGCTGAAGATCTCGCCGCGGCGCTCGACGCCGGCCTCGACCCGCGCCGCCCGCGGCCGTTCTATCGGGAAGTGCGGGGCAAGCGGCTGAGGGAGGAGATTTGAGCTTAGACTAGTGGTCGTCCATGACGACGTTATTCAGGACGCCAACCGGAAGCGTATCAAAAACGAGCAGCCGAACCGGCTCGTTGCCGGCGTTGCGGCCGAAGTGCCGCTGGTCGACGACCTCGATCACCACATCCCCTGCAGAATAGAAAAAGTCCTGCCCGGTGTCGGTGTCGGTGACCTGCAACTTGCCCTGCAGGACATAGGCGACGCGGGGGTAAGGATGGCGATGGGCCGGGAGCGTCGCTCCCGGTGCGATCTCGTACTCGGAGACGACGACTCGCCCGTCGCCTTGTGGGAAGACAATTGGCTGCCCGGACGCTGTCTTGGTCGCGGAGGCCAGCGATTTGACCGACACGTTCGTCGGAGGCGCCAAGACTCGGCCTGGACGAGGCCGCTTCCAGCGACCACAACGGCCGCGACAATTGCAAGAGCGAAGCGCCTCATCACACGTTCTCCACTGTGCCCGGCAGCATGGTTCAGGCGCGCGGTCTCGGGTAAGAGCGCGACAGACGGCTTCGCCAACATGAGTGAGATCAGGCGGTGGGGCTCGTCGCAACCGGCCGAAGGATTGACCTACGCCGCTGCCCGCCCCGGCTTCAGCCGGCCGGCGAGCTCCATCAGCGCGAGGTGATAGGCGACCGCGGTGCGGCCGGCGCGGCTGTAGCGCGACACCACCACTTCGAGGAGCTCGATCATGATCTCGTCGTCGACTTCGGCGAGATGGTCGAGGCTCAAGCCCGCCTCGGCGAGCGAAGTCATGAGCATCTCGCGCGCTTCCTCGAATTCGGCCATGTCGCCCTTGATGAGCCCCCGCCAGACCCTGGCGTGAAGGCGCGACATCGCCCAGATCGAGGCGTGGTCGCCGAGCAGCCGGCGGTAAGCGCCGTGCAGGCGGTCGAAAATCAGCGGCTCGGACCATTGTCTGAGGCCCGAAAATCCTTCGGCGGAGTTGGTGAGCGGCATTGCGGCGATCCCGGCGCAGCCGGCGGAAGGGATGAAGACCGGCTGGTTCAGACGCAGTGATTCGGAACACAGACTTCTGATTCGTCATGATTAACATAAGACTAACGCCGCGCGCAGAGCTTTCGCGGGGCTGACCGGCCGGCGAAGGCGCGGAATCATATCGTTTATTCAAAGGATCACCGCTGGGCACGCCCGCGAGCGGTCACGCCGCGTTGCGCGGCTCGATCGCCTCAAGCTCCGCCTTCAGCCGCTTGGCCTGGACGGAGAGGTCGTATTTCGCCTGCATGTTCATGAACCACTGCGGATCGACACCGAAGAAGCGGCCAAGCCGGAGAGCAATGGCGGCTGTGATCCCCTGACGACCGAGGCAGATGTCGTTCACTCGGCTACGCGCGACGTGGATCGCCTTGGCGAGCGCATAGACGCTCAGGCCCATGGGCTCGAGGAATTCCTCCCTCAGCACGCTGCCCGGGTGGGGCAGGGGAATGTTGCGCGGCATCGGCCTTTCTCCGTCAATGGTAGTCCACGAACTCGACCTCATAGGCGTCGCCGTCGCGCCAGACGAAACAAATGCGCCACTGGTCGTTGACGCGAATGGAATGCTGTCCTCGCCGGTCCCCGCCCAGCGACTCGAGCCGATTGCCGGGCGGGATGCGCAGGTCCTCGAGGCGCGTCACCGTGTCGAGCAGGAACAGCTTCCGAACGCCACGCTCCGCAACGTCGCGCGGTATGCGCTTCGGCGGCTTGCCGGCGGCAAGGTCCTCCGTCGGCTTGTCTTTGAACGATCGGATCATTCGCGCTTGAGCGTACTATAAAATAGTACGTTGAGTCAGCGCCCACGTCAACAAGGTTGACGCCATGCGCAGCCGGCTTCTACCGACCCGCCTCAGCGATCGAGCGCGAACTCGGCCGGGCGGGTCTTGCGCGCCAGCGCGTCGAGCACCGCGTTGATCATGCCGCATTCGTCCGGCCCGAAGAAGGCGGCGGCGACGTCGACATATTCGGTCACCACCACGCGCGCCGGGACGTCGGGGCGGCTGCGCAATTCGTAGAACGCGGCGCGCAGGATCGCGCGCATGAGCGCCTCCACCCGGCGGAGCGGCCAGCCTTCGGCGAGCGCCGCGTCGACCCCCCGGTCGATCGGCGTCTGGTCGCGCAGCACCCCCGAGACGATGTCGCGGAAGAAGGCCGCGTCGGCGGGATTATAGGCGTCGCCCTCGATCTCCTGGCCGATCCAGTGCGCCTCGAACTCGGCGAGGATGTCGTTCAGCCCCTTCTCGGCGACCTCCATCTGATAGAGCGCCTGGGAGGCGGCGAGGCGCGCGGCCGAGCGCAGGTCCGACTTCTTGAGCTTCATCGTCCGCCCGATGCGCGTTTGAGGAGCGCGAGGCCGATCGCCGCGCGCGCCGCGTCGCCCCCCTTGTCGCCGCGCTCGGGGTCGGCGCGCTCCTCGGCCTGGGCGACCGTCTCGGTCGTCAAGACGCCGTTTCCGAGCGCGAGCTTGCGGGCGACCGAAAGGTCCATGAGCGCGCGGGCCGATTTGCCAGCGACAATCTCGAAATGGAAGGTGTCGCCCCTGATGACGCAGCCGAGCGCGACCGCCCCGTCGTAAGGGCGCCCGGCCGCCTCCGCCGCATCGAGGGCGATCGCGAGGCCGACGGGGATTTCGAGCGCGCCCGCGACGCGGACGACGTCGTGCGCCGCGCCCGCCGCGTCGAGCGCCCGGATCGCGCCGTCGAGAAGCTGCGCCCCGATCGCGTCGTAGAAGCGGGCTTCGACGATGAGGAAGCGCGCGCCTTCGATGCGGGACGCGGCGGAGGCGGCGCGGCGCGGCTCGGCCATTCAAGGTCTCTTTAAGGTCTGTCCGGAATGCCGCCTGTCCTTAAAGGGCCGGGGCGGCGGAGGCAAGGCGACCGAGAAGACCGGCGTTCACGGGATGAGTTATCATGGAGTTCTGCATTGTTTTCTTGGCGGAGCGTGGGCGCGAAAGAAACTTTGATGTCAAGGATGCGCCGTAGGCGCACCGCCTCCGGCGGCGGCCTTTAGGCCGTCCTTGAGATCAAAGTTTTTTCGCGCAAGAATCGCCTCCAAGAAATCAATGACGAGTCGTCGGCGGGACCGTCGACCGCCTCACGCGACCCATCGCCGGGCGCGCGATCACTCGGCGACGCAGCGCCAGCGGCCATAGCGCCACGGCAGCGCCCACGAGGCGCCCGGCGGGATCGCCTCGGGCGGCGGATCGAAGCCCGCCCCGCCCCAAGGGTGGCAGCGGCAGATGCGCGCGGCGCCCATCCAGCCGCCGGCCCAGAGCCCGTGGCGGGCGATCGCCTGATCCGCATAATCCGAGCAGGTCGGCAGATAGCGGCATTGCCGGCCCAGCACGCTCGACAGCGTGAGCTGGTAGGCCCGGATGGCCCCATGCGCGGCGCGGCGCGGCAGAGCCATGAGCCCGGTCATCGCGGCGCCGTCGCCGTCTCCGCCGCCTTCCGTTCGATCTGCTGAAGCGCGTCGGCGACGGCGTCGAAGGTGAGGAGGGTCGAGGCGTGGCGCGCCCGATAG
Source organism: uncultured Alphaproteobacteria bacterium (assembly GCA_963829505.1). GTDB lineage: Bacteria > Pseudomonadota > Alphaproteobacteria > Rhizobiales > Beijerinckiaceae > Roseiarcus. The sequence continues at coordinate 552,369 of CAWHIL010000001.1, read as the reverse complement.
GCGCGGACCGGCTCGAGCACTGCGAAATCGGCCCACGCGCCCTCAGGCGGCGGGCCGTTGTCCTTCAGCATCCGCGTCATCGTCTCGCGCAAGCCCCGAAGCGCCTCGGGGGTCGCCCCGATGACGTGCCGCGCCATCAGCGACGAGGACGCCTGCCCGAGCGCGCAGGCCTTGACGTCGTGGGCGAAGTCGACGACCCGGCCGTCCCTGACGACGAGGTCGACGACGACCGTCGAGCCGCAGAGCCGCGAGTGCGCCTTGGCGCTCGCGTCGGGCGCGGCGAGGCGGCCGAGCCGGGGGATGTCGGCCGCAAGCTCCAATACGCGTCGGTTGTAGATGTCGTCGAGCATCGCCGGGCGGAGAGGGTGGATCGCGTTGGTCTGGCGCCTATATAGGGGCGCAAGGAGCTCAACGCGAGCCGGACGGGCGCGTCCGACGTCGTGCAGGCCAGGGATCTCATCGAATGGACGAAGTCGTGAAGCTGAAGCCGGTCGCCGCCGCCGTTGCGGCCGCGCGCCCGAGCCGCGAGGAGGCGGAGGCGGCGGTCCGGACGCTGATCGCCTGGGCGGGCGACGATCCGGAGCGGGAAGGGCTCGTCGACACGCCGCGCCGGGTCGCCAAAGCCTATGAGGAGCTCTACGCCGGCTATCGCGAGGACCCGGAAAAGCCGCTGCGGCGCGTCTTCCACGACGTCTCCGGCTTCGAGGACCTGGTGCTGGTGCGCGACATCGCCTTCGTCTCGCATTGCGAGCACCACATGGCCCCCTTCTTCGGCAAGGCGCATGTCGGTTATTTTCCGAAGCGCGGCGTCGTCGGCCTGTCGAAGCTCGCGCGCATCGTCGACACGTTCGCGCGGCGGCTCCAGACCCAGGAGGCGCTGTCGGCCCAGATCGTCCAGGCGATCGAGAAGACGCTCGGCGCCCGCGGCGTCGCCGTGATGCTCGAGGCCGAGCACAGCTGCATGGCGATGCGCGGCGTGCGCAAGGCCGGCGCCTCGACCGTCACGACCCAGTTCAGCGGCGTCTTCCGCGACAACCCGAACGAGCAGACGCGCTTCTTCAGCCTGCTGCGCAGCGCGCGGTGACGGCCATGAGCGGCCCGCCCGAGCGCGAGGAAGGCCTCGTCTTTCAGCCGAAATTCGGCGCCGACGGGCTTGCGACCTGCGTGACGGTCGACGCCCGCACGGGCGACGTCCTGATGGTGGCGCACATGAACGAAGCGGCGCTCGAGGCAACGCTTCAGACCGGCTTCGTCCACTATTGGTCGCGCTCGCGCGGCGCCCTGTGGCGCAAGGGCGACACCTCGGGGCAGTCGCAGCGGCTTCTCGAGATGCGGGTCGACTGCGACCAGGACGCCTTTCTTGCGCTCGTCGAGGTCGGCGGCGACGGCGGCGCCTGCCACACCGGCCGCCGCTCCTGCTTCTACCGGCGGGTCCAGGCCGGCGCGTCGGGGACGCGTCTGGCCTTCATCGCCGAGCGCGGGAAGGAATAGGAAGGTGGTAGTCCGGAATAGGGCGAGGTGTCCGGAACTCGCCAAGATTTGAACGCGTTGTTAACCCTGAATTGACTGGCGGCCTGTAGGACGCGGGACTAGCTTCAAGCCGTTGATCCTGCGGAACGCATCAACGTTCGAGCGCCTTCGATGCTGTGGACGCCCAACTGGAAAGGCGACGCGGAGCCGGCTCCGGCCGGGGGACGGCCGCGCCCGGCCCGCATCGGCGTCGTGCTCGGCGCTGGCGGGGCGCGCGGCTGGGCGCACATCGGCGCGTTGCAGGAACTGAACGCCATCGGCATCCGGCCCGACGTGGTCGTTGGCTCCTCGATCGGCGCGCTGGTCGGCGGCTGCTACGCGGCGGGAAAGCTCGGCGAGCTCGAAAGCTTCGCCCGCGCCATGACCCGGCGGCGCATGTTCGGCCTTCTCGACCTTTCCTTCGCCGGCGGCGGCCTCATTGGCGGCGAGCGCCTGCGAGCGATGCTCGAAGCCGACCTCGGCGGCCTGCGCATCGAGGAGCTGCCGATCAGGTTCGCCGGCGTCGCCGCGGAAATCGGCGGCGGTCACGAGATCTGGCTGCAGCGCGGCTCGCTTGCCGAGGCGATCCGGGCTTCCTACGCGCTGCCCGGCGTCTTCGAGCCGGTCCGGGTCGACGGGCGCTGGCTGTTCGACGGCGCAATCGTCAATCCGGTTCCGGTCAGCGTCGCCCGGGCGCTCGGCGCCGAGCGGGTGATCGCGTTCAACATCTCGGGCGAGATCGCCGGCCGCGGCGCCGCGATTCCGGCGCCGTTCGGCGCGATCGAACCGCCGGCGCCGATCGTCAGCGCCGAGCCTGCCAACGACCCGGGCGGCGTCATCGCCCGCTGGTGGCGCGGCTCGCCAAGGCCGCCTCAGGACCCGGATTCGGCCCCGCCGGGCCTCATGACCGTGATGGCCAACGCCTTCGACATCCTGCAGGACCGGATCTCGCGCTCCAGGCTCGCCGGCGACCCGCCCGACGCGCTGGTGCAGCTCAAGGTCGGCAAGATCGGCATGTTCGAGTTCAACCGCGCCGCCGACCTGATCGCGATCGGCCGCGAGGCGGTCCGCAAGGCCGCCCCCGAGATCGCCGAGCATATCGAAGTCGCCAGGGGCGAGAGCGCGTAAGGGGCCCCCTTCTCCGCGCCAGGTGTCGCCGAAAGGCGACGGATGGGGTGTGGAAAGCAGGTTACCTCCGGCGCCACGGAACCGCGAGAGTTCGTGCAAGCCCTTTGCCTCAGCCCGTCGGCCCACACCCCATCCGTCGGCCTTCGGCCGCCACCTTCCCCAGCAAGGCTGGAGAAGGAAGTGGCGTCACGCCGTCGCGATATACTCGCGCAAAGCCTGCCGTTCGCCGTCGAGGGCGCTGACGTGGCGCTTGACCACGTCGCCGATCGACACGAGGCCGATCAGGCGCCCGTCCTCGACGACCGGCAGGTGACGGAAGCGCCCCTCCGTCATCTTCTCCATCAACTGGTCGATGGTGGCGTCCCGTCCGACGGTGACGACCTTCGGCGTCATGTGGCTCGACACCGCGTCGTCGAGCGCCTTGGCGCCGTCATGGGCGACCGCGCGGACGATGTCGCGCTCGGAGAGAATGCCGACCACGCTCATCTTGGCGTCGGCGACGACGACCGCGCCGACGCCCTTGTCCGCCAGCATCTCGGCCGCTTCTCTCACGGTGCGATGCGGCTGCGTCGTGAATACGTCCCGCCCCTTCTCGGCGAGAATGTGCGCAACGTTCATTGCGTTCCTCCATGTCCTGAGGCGACTTCTTGAATCCGGCCGCGATCGACATGAGGATGCTTCCATCGCGCCGGGCGATCAAGCCCAATTTTACGACGAAAGTCTAACGGACTGTGTATGGACGCCCGTCAATGGAGGCCGGCGTCGATCTGGAAGATCTGCTTGGTGATCATCGCGCTGTCGTCGGCGGCGAGAAAGAGCGCGAGCCGGGCCACGTCCTCGGCGGCGAGCGACCGGTTCAGACACTGGCGCGCCTTGAAGTCGGCGATCGCCTCCTCGTTCATCCATAAGCGCCGCTGGCGCTCGGTGATGACCGCGCCCGGCGCGATGGCGTTGACGCGGATGTTGTCGGGGCCGAATTCGCGCGCCAGCGATTTGGTGAGGCCGACGACCGCGGCCTTGGCCGCCGAATAGACCGAAAGCCGGCTGACGCCGAGCATCCAGGCGGTCGAGGAGAAATTGACGATCGCGCCGCCGCCGATCGTGCGCATCGAGCGGCGGGCGATCTGGGCGGCGAAGAACTGGTGCTTGAGGTTGACCGCCATGGCGCGCTCCCAGTCCTCCTCGCTCACCTCGTCAGCCGCCTGGCGCTGGTCGTTGGCGGCGTTGTTGACGAGAACGCCGATGGGACCCAGCCGCTGCCGCGCCTCCTCCATCGCAGCTTCCAGCGCGTTGATATCGGTGAGATCGCAAGGCAGGAAGAGGGGCGTCTGGCCGGAGCCCGCGAGCCGGGCGACAAGCGCCCGCGACGCCTCGAGCGCGACGTCGACGAAGGCGACGCTCGCCTTCTGCTGGACGAAGGCCTCGACGATCGCCGCCCCAATCCCCGTGCCGCCGCCGGTGACGAAGACGACCTTGTCGTGGAGCGAGGGGTAGCGGGCGGACGTCATGGGCTTTGTGTCTCCTTCAGCCGGGAAGGCCGGCGCGCGGGCGTGGTCTTCACGGGGCGAAATCGTCTCTCCCGGCGCCCGCGCGTGTCAAATCCGCCGGCCGCGGGCCACGGGCGAAAGGGCGCCGCACGCGGGCCGGACCGGCGCCGAGCCCTTCGTTAACCCTCCCAAAAGAAGAACAAAGAAAGAACTTGAAAGCCGGAACAAACAGTGTACAACAGGACCCAGGCAGGCGCCTCGCCGCGAAGTTGCGGATCGGACCCCGCCCGTGAGAGAAGGACCCGAATCATGAGCCAGCCGATTCTTCGCGTGGTGGAAGGGGCAGACGTGGACAAGACCAAGGCGCTGGACGCGGCGCTGTCGCAGATCGAGCGAGCGTTTGGCAAAGGCTCGATCATGCGGCTCGGCAAGCAGGCGCCGGTCGAGATCGAGACCATTCCGACCGGCTCGCTCGGGCTCGATATCGCACTCGGCGTCGGGGGATTGCCGCGCGGCCGGGTCGTCGAGATCTACGGTCCCGAATCGTCCGGCAAGACGACGCTCACCCTCCACGTCATCGCGGAAGCGCAAAAGAAGGGCGGCGTCTGCGCCTTCGTCGACGCCGAGCACGCGCTCGATCCGGTCTACGCCAAGAAGCTCGGGGTCAACCTGAACGACCTCCTGATCTCCCAGCCCGACACCGGCGAACAGGCGCTCGAGATCACCGACACCCTCGTCCGCTCCGGCGCGATCGACGTGCTCGTCATCGATTCCGTCGCCGCTCTGACGCCGCGCGCCGAAATCGAGGGCGAGATGGGCGAATCCCAGCCGGGCCTGCAGGCGCGGCTGATGAGCCAGGCGCTACGCAAGCTCACCGCGTCGATCTCGCGCTCGAACACCATGGTCATCTTCATCAACCAGATCCGGATGAAGATCGGCGTGATGTATGGTTCGCCCGAGACGACGACCGGCGGCAACGCGCTGAAGTTCTACGCGTCCGTCCGGCTCGACATCCGCCGCATCGGCGCGATCAAGGACCGCGACCAGGTGGTCGGCAACCAGACCCGGGTCAAGGTGGTCAAGAACAAGGTCGCCCCGCCGTTCAAGCAGGTCGAGTTCGACATCATGTACGGCGAGGGCGTGTCGAAATCGGGCGAGCTCATCGACCTCGGCGTGCGCGCCGGCGTGGTCGAGAAGTCCGGCGCCTGGTTCTCCTACGACAGCGTCCGGCTCGGGCAGGGGCGCGAGAACGCCAAGGCCTATCTCAAGGCGAATCCGGAAGCCGCCGACCGCATCGAGCGCGCCATTCGCGAGAACGCCGGGCTCATCGCCGAGCGCATTCTCGACGAGGCGAGCCCGTCGGAAGAGGACGACGCTTAAAAAGCCGGCGGCCGCTTCCGCCAAGGACGCTTCCGTGAAGATCGCCCTCACGTCTTTCGCCTCCTTCTCGGCGTGAGGTCGAGCGCGTCCTTGAAAAGCAGAGCGGTCCAATCGGGCTTTTAAAGCGCGCCGGGCGCGCGGGCGAACCAAGCCGCCCCGCGCCCGGCTTCTTTTTGTCGAAGAGACCTCTCTCCAGCGCAGCTTTCGCCCCCGCGGCCCGCTTCGCCTTCGGCTGATCGCCAAAGGGTCGATTCTCCTTGGCGCTTCTCGCGCGCTTGATCTATGAAGCGCTCGACAAAAAATCACGCCAAGGCAAGATGTTCATGAGCGGCGTCAACGAGATCCGATCGAGCTTTCTCGAGTTCTTCGAAAGGAACGGCCACGCGGCCGCGCCGTCGAGCTCGCTCGTGCCGCGCAACGACCCGACCCTCATGTTCACCAACGCCGGCATGGTCCAGTTCAAGAACGTCTTCACCGGCGTCGAAAAGCGTCCCTACTCGCGCGCCGTCACCGCGCAGAAATGCGTTCGCGCCGGGGGCAAGCACAACGACCTCGACAACGTCGGCTATACCGCGCGCCACCACACGTTCTTCGAGATGCTCGGCAACTTCTCCTTCGGCGACTATTTCAAGGAGAATGCGATCGAATTCGCCTGGGATCTCCTCACCCGCGACTACGGCCTCGCCAAGGACCGGCTGACCGTCACCGTCTATCACGACGACGACGCCGCGTTCGATCTCTGGCGGCGCATCTCTGGCCTGCCCGAGCATCGCATCATCCGCATCGCCACCAGCGACAATTTCTGGGCGATGGGCGACACCGGCCCGTGCGGCCCGTGCTCGGAGATCTTCTACGACCATGGCGACCATATTCCGGGCGGCCCGCCGGGCTCGCCCGACGCCGACGGCGACCGTTTCGTCGAGATCTGGAACCTCGTCTTCATGCAATACGAGGCGCTGCCCGGCGGCGAGCGGGTGAACCTGCCGCGCCCCTCGATCGACACCGGCATGGGGCTCGAACGCATCGCCGCCGTCCTCCAGGGCGTGCACGACAATTACGACATCGATCTCTTCCGGGCGCTCATCCGCGCCGCCGCCGATCTTGCCGGCGCCGATCCGGACGGGCCGCATCGCGCCTCGCTCCGGGTCATCGCCGACCACCTGCGGGCGTCGGCCTTCCTCGTCGCCGACGGCGTCCTGCCGTCGAACGAGGGCCGCGGCTATGTGCTGAGGCGCATCATGCGGCGCGCCATGCGCCACGCCCAGCTTCTCGGCGCGCGCGATCCCCTGATGTGGCGGCTCGTCCCGGCCCTGAACCGCGAGATGGGCCAGGCCTATCCCGAGCTCATCCGCGCCGAGTCCCTCGATCACCGAGACCTTGAAGCTCGAGGAGACGCGCTTCCGCACGACGCTGGCGCGCGGCCTCGCCATTCTCGAGGACGAGACGCGCGGACTTGGGCAGGGCGGCGTGCTCTCGGGCGAGACGGCGTTCAAGCTCTACGACACATTCGGCTTCCCGCTCGACCTCACCCAGGACGCGCTGCGCGCCCGGTCGCTTTCGGTCGACGTCGCCGCCTTCAACGCCGCCATGGAGCGTCAGCGCGCGGATGCGCGCCGCGCCTGGGCGGGATCGGGCGAGGCCGCGACCGAAACGATCTGGTACGGCTTGCGCGAGCGGGTCGGCGCGACCGACTTCCTCGGCTACGACACCGAGACCGCCGAAGGCGTGATCGCGGCGATCGTCAAGGACGGCGCCGAGGTCGACACGCTGGAAGCCGGCGACAAGGGCGCGCTCATCCTCAACCAGACGCCGTTCTACGGCGAATCGGGCGGCCAGGTCGGCGACGTCGGCGCGATCGCCGGCCCCGGCTTCCGCGCGCTCGTCGCCGACACGCGCAAGAAGCTCGGCGACCTCATCGTGCACGACGTCACGATCGTCGAGGGCGCCGCGGGCGTCGGGCTCGCGGTCGAACTTACGGTCGATCACGCGGCGCGCGCCGCGACGCGCGCCAACCATTCCGCGACCCACATCCTGCACGAGGCGCTGCGGCTGGTGCTCGGCGACCACGTCGCGCAGAAGGGCTCGCTCGTCTCGCCCGAGCGGCTGCGCTTCGACTTCGCCCATCCGAAGGCGATCAGCCCGGAAGAGCTCACCGAGGTCGAGGACATCGCCAACCGCATCGTGCTCGAGAACGCCGAAGTCTGGACGCGGCTCATGAGCCTCGACGAAGCGCGAGACTCCGGCGCCCGCGCCCTCTTCGGCGAAAAATACGGCGACGAGGTTCGCGTCGTCAGCATGGGTCGGATCGAGGACGACGCCATCGCCGAGCGCGCCTGGTCGGTCGAGCTCTGCGGCGGCACGCATGTCGCGCGCACCGGCGACATCGGCCTCATCGCGGTCGTCGGCGAGAGCGCGGTCGCAGCCGGAGTCCGCCGCATCGAGGCCAAGACCCGTAACGAAGCGCGCCGGAAGTTGGAGGCCGATTCGCATGCGCTCGGCGCGATCGCCCAGCTCCTGCGCAGCCCCCCCGACGAGGCGGCGAAGCGCCTCGAGGCGCTGATCGACGACCGGCGCAGGCTCGAGCGCGAACTTGCCGAGGCGAAGCGCAAGCTCGCGATGGGCGGCGGCGCTGCCGCGGCGGACGCGGTGCGCGACGTCGCCGGGGTCAAATTCTATTCCCGCGCCGTGACCGGCGTCGACATGAAGGACCTGAAGTCGCTCGCCGACGAAGCGCGCGAAAGCGTCGGCTCGGGCGTCGTCGCGATCGCGGCGACCGGAGACGACGGCAAGGCGAGCCTCGTCGTCGCGGTCACGCCCGATCAGACCGCCCGCTTCAACGCCATCGATCTCGTGCGGCTCGGCGCTTCCGCGCTCGGCGGCAAGGGCGGCGGCGGCCGCCCGGACATGGCCCAGGCCGGCGGTCCCGACGGCGCCAACGCCATGAAGGCCCTCGAGGCGGTCGAGGAGGGCTTGCGCGCGCGCGCCTGATTCCCCGTCTCCACGGAGGGAAGGGGGCCGCGAAGCGGGCCGGATGGTGTGGAAAGCAGGGCCCTCAAGCGTCAAGCTCCCGCGACGATCAGCCGCCAGGCCGGCGAACCGCGCTCTTTTCGCGTGACACGGATCACGGCGCCGCGGCGCCCGGCGCGCTACCGGTGGCCTCGTGTGATCCGGCCCCGAACGAGGCGGCCGAAGACTTGAGGAGACGGCGATGCAGTCCTTGACCAGGCTTTTGATCGGAGCGCTTTGCCTCGGCGCTCTCCCGACGCCGGGCATGGCGACGCAAACACTCTCCGGGACGCTTCCCCCCGGCACGCGCAGCAAGGTCCTGACATTCCGGCTGCCGGCGCGGCCGCAAGCCTTGCGCTTCCAGTTCACCGCGCCGCCGGTCAACGCCGGCGTGAACTATGCGTTGAATTTCTGCGTCGGCGCGCGCGCCAATTCCTGCGGCCTGCGCACCGACATCGTGTTCGTCGTGCCGAAGGGACAGACCCGCTTCGCGACGCTGAGTTCGGCCTTGTTCCCCTCGCGGGTCCTGACCGTCGGACAAGGGACGCGCCGCCCGGTTCCATATCTGGTGAAGATCACGCCTTGAGGTCGCTCAAGTCGTGAAGCGTCGCCGGCCGGCGGACCGCCGTTCACGTCAAGACGGCATTGTTCGACATTCCGCACGGGGGCCGTTTCCTCTTCGACGCATTGTCCCGGCGGACCTGAAGTCCGATATGCGGGTCACCGATAGAGAGGAGACTGTCCCCATGACCGACATCGCCAAGGCCGGCGTTTTTCAGCTCGGCGACCGCACCGTCAAACGGATGGGCTACGGCGCCATGCAGCTTGCAGGAAAGGGCGTGTTCGGGCCGCCGAAGGACCGCGCCGACGGCGGTCGCCGTCCTGCGCGCGGCGGTCGCCGCCGGCGTCGACCACATCGACACCAGCGACTTCTACGGGCCGCACGTCACCAACCAGCGATCATCGCCGAGGCGCTGAAGCCCTATCCGGCCGATCTCGTCATCGTCACCAAGGTCGGCGCCGTGCGCGGCGCGGACGCCTCGTGGAATCCCGGCCATCGCGCCGGCCGAGCTCGAAAAGGCGGTCCACGACAACCTGCGCAATCTGAAGCTCGACGTCCTCGACGTGGTCAATTTCCGCACCATGGGCGCCGTTCACGGCCCCGCCGAGGGCTCGATCGGCAAGCAATTCGAGACGCTGGCGCGGCTGAAAGAGCGCGGCCTCATCCGGCATCTGGGCCTGAGCAACGTGACGTCGGCCCAGATCGCCGAGGCGCGGACCATCGCGCCGGTCGTCTGCGTGCAGAACCAGTACAACATCGTCCATCGCGAAGACGACGCGCTGATCGACGAACTTGCGGCGAACGGCGTCGCCTATGTTCCGTTCTTCCCGCTCGGCGGCTTCTCGCCGCTCCAGTCGAAGGAACTGAACACGGTCGCGGCGAGCCTCGGAGCGACGCCGATGCAGGTTGCGCTCGCCTGGCTCCTGAAGCGCGCCCCGAACATCCTCCTCATCCCGGGCACGTCGTCGCGCGCGCACCTCAGGGAGAACCTCGCCGCCGCCGAGCTTGCGATTCCGGCGGACGCGGCGGCGAAGCTCGACGCGATCGGCCGGCGCGGCTAGAGCAGGCTGCTTTTTTGATTGCGTCATCGACGCGGGATCGCCCCCTCCACCGGCCTTCGGCCGGTTCCCCTCCCCCGCGCTTTCGCGCGTCGGAGGATGGCGCCGCCGCCTTTCCGGAACCGCGTTGAAGCCATCCTGCCGGGAGGCAGGCAAGCCGAACGTCACCTGCCGGTCAGGACAAGCCGCCCGCGCTCGACCGTGTAGCTCTTCAGCCGCCCGAGGAAGCTCATGCCGAGCAGGCTCTCCTCGAGCGCGCCGGGCTTGGCGACCAGCGCCGGCACCCGGCGCATGACGATCTCGCCGACGGTGATCTCGTCGAGGCGGGTCTCGGCCGCCATCGCCTGGCCGTTGGCCGTCGTGACCGGCACGTCGTAGACGAGGTCGCTCGCGTCGATGCCGGCGCGGCGGGCGTCGTCCGCGGTCAGGACGACCATCGAGGCGCCGGTGTCGAACATGAGCGTCGTGCGCCTCCCGTTGACGCGCGCCGCGACCGCGAACTGGCCGCCGAGGCGGCTCCTGACGATCGCTTCGCCGCCCGCGCCGATCGTCGGCTCCGACGGGTTGAGCTCCCCGGTCATCTGAGAGATGAAGCCGGAAGCCTCGTAGCGATAGGCGTAGACGCCGACGATCAGCGCCAGCGCCAGCGCCCAGACGGCGAGCGAACTCGTCAGGCGCGCGACGTCCGACGGCTTGAGGGCGCCGAGGTAATAGAGGAGGAGCGCGGTCAGGCCGGCGCCGGCGCCGAGCGTCGTGTGGCTGAAGCCGCCGGGCGTCGCCTCGGGGGGCGCGAGCATGAGGAAGGCGGCGGCGGCCGCAAGCACCATCAGCGGGAGAACGAGCCGCATCAGCCGCCTCCTCCGCGCCGCCGGGACCGGCCGGCGCGGGCGCCGCGCGCGCGCATGGCGACGAGGCGCGCCTCGAGCCCGGCCATCACGGCGAGCCGGTCAGGTTCGCTCAGTTCCGTCCAGCCGGCGATCTCCTCGACGCTGCGGCCGCAGCCGATGCAGAGCGCCGAGACGGGATCGACGACGCAGATCTTGACGCAAGGGGTGGAGATCGGCGGGACGGGCATTGGCCGCTCACTTAAGCCTGCGGCTGGCCAATGAGAAGGCCGCAGAGCGCGGCGATCTCGGCCCATTGCTGCGCCGCGCCCGCGACGTCGCCGGTCTGGCCGCCGATCTGGCGCCGCGCGAGCGCGGTCATCGCGGCGGCGCCGGCCGCGGCCCCGACGAGCGCAACGAGCGCCGCCTGAAGGCCGGTGGCGGCGAGCCCGACGACGAGGGCGAGCATGAGCGCCACGCCCCAGGCGCGGCCGAGGCTTGGCGTGGGCAGCCGTCCCGCGGCGGCGCCCGCGCCGTCCGGGCGGGCGGGCGACAGAAGCGCGAGGGGAACGAGCGCGCCCGCGCGCGACGCGGCCGCCGCAAGGACGAGCCCGCCGGCTGCGATCTTAAGGCCCAACGGGATCAGCGCCGAGAGCGCTCCGACCCGAACCATGAGCGAGAGCGCCAGCGCCGCCGCGCCGAACGCGCCGATGCGGCTGTCGCGCATGATGGCGAGCTTCTGCTCCCGGCCCCGCCCGCCGCCGAAGCCGTCGGCGACGTCGGCGAGCCCGTCCTCGTGCAGGCCGCCCGCGGCGCCGATCAGGCTCGCGACCGCGAGCGTCGCGGCGACGAAGGGCGGAAGCCCGATCCCGTCCGCGACCGCGAGCGTCAGCGCGCCGACGAGCCCGACGGCGGCGCCGGCGACCGGCGCAGCCCAGGCGAAGCGCTCGAAGGCGAAGCGCTCGAAGGCGAAGTCTCGGGCCTCGCGCCCGGACAGCGGAAGAACCGTGAAGAAGCGCAGCGCGTCCGCGACGTCGCGCCCGAGCGACTGCGCGGGCCTCACAAGATCCACAGGAACGTCGCGACCGCGGCGACGCCGATCGCGGCAAACCCGGCCTCGACAAAGCCCCATTGCCTGACGAGCGCGCGCGCCGCTCCGACGTCCGGCCCGTGCAGCGCCAGGATCTGATTGTTGAGGGGCGCCATGACGAAGAAGGCGTATGGCCAGCTCGCGATGATGATCAGCGCGCCGAACACGTAGCGCACGTCCTGGCTGTCGAAATAGGCGACGAAGGCCGCGATCGCCGAGACGAGGGCGAAGCCCGCAAGCAACGCCACGCCGCGGCGGTCGCTCGGCCCCCATTCCGAGAGAAGCGCCTGATCGTCGAGCAGCAGCCGGGCCGGCTGCTCGACCCGGTTCACGTAGATCGCCGCGCCCGCGAAGGCGGCGGCGAAGACGAGCGCAATCAACCCAGCCGACATGAAATCTCCCCAAACCCGAGGCGCCCCCTCTAGCACGAAGCGAAGGGGAACGCGCCAGCGCCGCCGCGAGGACGGACCGGCGGGATCAGGCTGCGGCCTTGAGGAGCGCCAGACACTCGCGGTGCATGATCTCGTTGCCGCCGCAGATCGAGCCGGTGGCGAGAAAGTCGGGCGCGCCGTCCGCGTCGCTGACGAACCCGCCCGCCTCGCGGATGAGGAGGGCGCCGGCGGCGATGTCCCAGGAGTTCAAGCCCCGCTCCCAGAAGGCGTCGAAGCGGCCGGCGGCGACATAGGCGAGGTCGAGCGAGGCGCAGCCCATCCGGCGCACGTTGACGACCCGCGCCATCACCGCCGCCAGCTCGGCCTTGAAGCGGGGATGCTGCGGCGCCTTGCCGAGATGCGGGACGCCGCAGCCGAAAATCGCCTGCGACAGGTCGGTGCGCTGCGCGACCCTCAGGCGACGGTTGCTTCCGAACGCGCCCTGGCCCTTCTCGGTCACGTACATCTCGTCGTCGGCCGGATTGTAGATCACGCCCGCCACGATCTGGCCGTCGCGCTCGAGCGCGATCGAGACGGCGAAGATCGGAATGGCGTGCAGGAAGTTGGTGGTGGCGTCGAGCGGGTCGACGTGCCAGGTGTGGCTCTTGTCGGTCCCCTCGACCTTGCCGCTTTCCTCCATGACGAAGCCGTAGCCGGGCCGCGCCTTGGCGAGCTCCTCGTAGAGGGTCTTTTCCGCCCGCCGGTCGGCGAGGCTGACGAAGTCGCCGGGACCCTTCATCGACACCTGCAGATTGCCGATCTCGCCGAAGTCGCGCTTCAGGCCCCGCCCGGCCTTGATCGCGGCGGCGGTCATCACGGTCATCAGGGCGGAGCGGATCATAGGGCCTCAGTTTGAGACAGGCGTTGCGCGCCGGTTTAGGGGATGCGCCGACGCGAGGCAACCGAACGGGGCGCTCGGCAGCGATGAAGGACGAGGCCGGGCATATCGAGAATTGCGAAGGCGCAATCGTGCAATCTCCGCGGGCCGCCGGCGGCGGCAAAGGCGTTTCCGAACTCCGTGCGTTCGGGGGCCGTCTTGCCAATCGACGCGGGAGAGTGGAAGGAACGAACGACAACGAACGCGGGGAACGGATGCGCTCGGACATCGAAATCGCTCGCGCCGCGAGGCTGAAGCCCATTGCGGAGATCGGGGGCGCGCTCGGCGTCCCCGGGGACGCCCTGCAGCCGTACGGCCAGTGGATCGCCAAGATCGAGCCGGATTTTCTGCGCAAGGCGGCGGCCGAGCGCCAGGACGGCAAGCTCATCCTCGTGACCGCGATCAGCCCGACGCCGGCGGGCGAAGGCAAGACGACGACGACGGTCGGCCTCGGCGACGCGCTCAACCGCATCGGCCGCAAGGCGATCATCTGCCTGCGCGAGCCGTCGCTCGGCCCCTGCTTCGGCATGAAGGGCGGCGCGGCGGGCGGCGGCCTCGCCCAGGTCGTGCCGATGGACGACATCAATCTGCATTTCACCGGCGACTTTCACGCGATCACCTCGGCGCACAATCTGCTCGCGGCGATGCATCGACAACCACGTCTACTGGGGCAATGCGCTCGGCTCGACACGCGCCGGATCGCCTGGCGGCGGGCGCTCGACATGAACGACCGCGCCCTGCGAGAGATCGTCGTCGGACTCGGCGGCCCGCCAACGGCTTTCCGCGCGCGAGACGGCTTCGACATCACCGTCGCCTCCGAGGTGATGGCGATCTTCTGTCTCGCCGACGACATCGACGACCTCGAAGCGCGGCTCGGCCGCATGATCGTCGCCCGCACGCGCGACAAGACGCCGGTGACGGCCGCGCGAGCTCAAGGCCGACGGCGCGATGACGGCGCTGCTCAAGGACGCCATCAAGCCCAATCTCGTGCAGACGCTCGAAGGCACGCCGGCGTTCGTGCACGGCGGCCCGTTCGCCAACATCGCGCATGGCTGCAACTCGGTCGTGGCGACCAGGGCCGCGCTGAAGCTCGCCGACTACGTCGTGACCGAAGCGGGATTTGGCGCGGACCTCGGCGCGGAGAAGTTCTTCGACATCAAGTGCCGCAAGGCCGGGCTGAAGCCGGCAGCCGCGGTTCTCGTGGCGACGGTCGCGGGCGCTCAAGATGCATGGCGGGGTTGCGGCCGACGCGCTGGCGGCCGAAAATCTCGCCGCGCTCAAGTCGGGCCTCGCCAATCTGGCGCGGCATGTCGCCAACGTCCACAAGTTCGGCGTTCCGGTCGTGGTCGCGCTCAACCGGTTCGACGCCGACACCGAGGCCGAGCTCGATCTCGTCAAGAGGACGGTCAGCGAGCGGTTCGGCCTCAAGGTTGTCGTCTGCGAGCACTGGGCGCGTGGCGGAGCGGGCGCGGAGGAACTCGCCCATGCCGTGGCCGAGATCGCCGACTCGCCGCGTTCGCAGTTCCAGCCGCTCTATCCCGACGACCTCACCCTCTGGGAAAAGACGCGCGCCATCGCCCGCGAGATCTACGGCGCCGACGACGTCCTCGCCGACGCCGGCGCGCGGGCGAAGTTCGACGTTCTCGAGGCCGAAGGCTTCGGGGCGCTGCCGATCTGCGTCGCGAAGACCCAATACTCGTTTTCTGACGCGCCCGGCCGTCTCGGCGCGCCCACCGGCTTCAACGTCACGGTCAGGGACGTGAGCCTGCGGGCCGGCGCGGGCTTCGTCGTCGTCCTCATGGGCGACATCCGAACCATGCCCGGGCTGCCGCGGCGCCCCGCCGCTGAACGCATCCGCGTCGTTGGCGGCGAGATCGAGGGCCTGTTCTAAAGACCCGTCACTTCGGCGTCGGCGCGTCCTCGCGAATGAGCTTCTCGGCCTTGAGCGTCCGCCACAGCGCCGGCGGGATCTTCGCAGCCATCATCGCCGCGTTGCGCTTGGCTTCGCTTGCGCGCTGCGAGCCGGGGGCGACGCTGACGACTGCCGGATGTCCGAGCGGAAAACGCAAGGCGGCCTCCGGCAGCTTGACGCGATAGGCCTTGCAGACCTCATGGATCTTTTGCACGCGCTCCTTCACGGCGTCCGGCGCGAGCCTGTAATTGTAGCGCGCCTCAGCCTTGATCCCCGTCGCCAGGATGCCTGAATTGAACGGACTGCCGACGACGACGCCGATCCCCTTCTCCTGACAGAGAGGCAAGAAACTCGTCAACGCCTCCTGCTCGAGAAGCGTGTAGCGGCCCGCGAGCATGAAGACGTCGAAGTCGCCGGCGCGTGCGAACTCCTCGGCCGCCTCCCATTCGTTGACGCCCGCGCCGATCGCCTTGATCGTTCCCGCCGAGCGCAGTTCGTCGAGCGCCCGATAGCCGCCCTTCATGAAATCGGCGAGGTGACAGTCGACCGCGTCTCTGTGCGCATGCGTCGTCAGATCGACGTCGTGGGCGAACACGATGTCGATCGAATCGAGCCCCAGCCGCTCGAGCGAGAATTCGAGCGAGCGCATCACGCCGTCGTAGGAATAGTCGAAGCGTTCGCGCCGCGACGGCGTCTCGAAGAAGGCGTTGGCGCGCGCCCGCTCGTCAGGGGCGCAGACGTGCAGCAGACGGCCGACCTTGGTCGAGAGGAGAAAGGCGCCGCGCGGCTTCTCGCGCAGGAAGCCGTTCAGGCGGGTCTCGGACAGCCCGAGGCCGTACAGGGGCGCGGTGTCGAAGTAGCGGCAGCCGGTCGCCCAGACGGCGTCCATCATCAGCCGCGCTTCTCTTTCGGTCATCGGCCGATAGAGATTGCCGAGCGGCGCGCCGCCGAAGCCGAGTTCGGTGAAGCTCAACTCGACGCCCCGGCGGGTTACGAGTTTGCGGGTTCGCTGGCCTCGCCCGTTGGCGCTCGACGCCATCGCGCCGCCCCCTCCCTCCCTGGCCCACAGGCCCGAGCCGTCGCGTTTTCGATCGCGGCGGACCCGGTTCTCCCTGCCTGCGGCAAACTGCGTCGGGGCCCGCGAATGGCGTGCGAGCCGCCCCGATGGCCCTCGAACGCGCCAGAAATACTTCTGCACAGACCCCGTCGAGTTCAAGCTTGCGCAGCGCGGTTTTGGCTCCGGCGTTACGAAAGCTCTAAGCCGGGGCGCGCTGGCTGAAGCCGAGCCGCTCGTTCAGCCGCTCTATCAGCGACTGAGCCGCCTCCGGAACGACAGTGCCGGGCGGGAAGATCGCGTCGGCGCCGGCTGCGCGCAAAGGCGCGAAGTCCTGCTCGGGGATCACGCCGCCGACGACGATCATGACGTCCTTGAGCCCGACGCCGCCGAGCGCCTTCTTGAGGGCGGGAGTGAGCGTCAGATGCCCGGCGGCGAGCGAGGAGACGCCGACAATGTCGACCTTTTCCCTGGCGGCGAGTTCGGCCACCTCTTCCGGGGTCGCAAATAGCGGCCCGATCTTCACGTCGAAGCCGAGATCGGCGAAACCGGAGGCGATGATCTTCTGGCCGCGGTCGTGCCCGTCCTGCCCGAGTTTTGCGACCAGGATGCGCGGACGGCGCCCGGCGTTCTCCTCGAAGGCGCGCGCCATCGACATGACGCGCGCATTGGCCTCGGTGTTTTCGCCCGATTCCGCGAGATAGACGCCGGAAATCGCGTGGATCTCGGCGACGTGCCGGCCGAACACCTTCTCCATGGCGAACGAAATCTCGCCGACCGTCGCCTTGGCGCGCGCCGCGGCGACCGAGAGTTCGAGGAGGTTCGCGTGTCCGGCGGCGCCGGCGGTCAGGGCCTCGAGCGCGGCTTGAGTCTTCGCCTCGTCCCGCTCGGCGCGCAACTGCTTCAGCTTCTCGATCTGCATCGCGCGCACTTCGCCCGCGTCGACCTTGAGGACGTTGATCTCACGCTCGACGTTGGGCTGGAAGGCGTTGACCCCGATCACGGTCTGGCGGCCGGAATTGATGCGCGCCTGGGTCCGCGCGGCCGCCTCCTCGATGCGGCGCTTCGGCACGCCCTGCTCGATCGCCTTGGCCATGCCGCCGTGCGATTCGATCTCGTCGATGTGGCTTTGCGCGCGCCGGGCGAGCTCGGCGGTCAGACGCTCGACGTAGTAGGAGCCGCCCCACGGATCGATGATCTTGGTCGTGCCGCTCTCCTCGATGAGGAAGAGCTGGGTGTTGCGGGCGATGCGCGCCGAGAACGGCGTCGGCAACGCGATCGCTTCGTCGAGCGCGTTGGTGTGCAAGGACTGGGTGTGCCCTTGCGTCGCCGCCATCGCCTCGATCTGGGTGCGGACGATGTTGTTGTCCGGGTCCTGGGCGGTCAGCGACCAGCCCGAGGTCTGGCTGTGGGTGCGCAGCGGCAGCGACTTGTCAGACTTCGCGCCGAACCCCTTGACGATCCCGGCCCAGAGCTTGCGCGCGGCGCGCATCTTGGCGATTTCCATGAAGAAGTTCGTGCCGATCGCCCAGAAGAACGACAGCCGGGGCGCGAACTGGTCGACGTTCATGCCCGAAGCGACGCCGGCGCGGATGTATTCGATGCCGTCGGCGAGGGTGTAGGCGAGCTCGAGGTCCTGCGTCGCCCCCGCCTCCTGCATGTGATAGCCGGAGATCGAGATCGAGTTGAACTTCGGCATGTTTTTCGCGGTGAAGGCGAAAATGTCGGAGATGATCCGCATCGAGGCGGCCGGCGGGTAGATGTAGGTGTTGCGGACCATGAACTCTTTCAGAATGTCGTTCTGAATGGTCCCGGTCAGCTTCTCCATCGGGACGCCCTGCTCCTCGGCGGCGACGATGTAGAGCGCCATCACCGGCAGCACCGCGCCGTTCATCGTCATCGACACGCTCATCGCATCGAGCGGGATGCCGGAGAACAGGGTGCGCATGTCGTAGATCGAATTGATCGCCACGCCCGCCATGCCGACGTCGCCCGCGACGCGCGGATGGTCGGAATCGTAGCCGCGGTGGGTCGCGAGATCGAAGGCGATCGAAAGGCCTTTCTGGCCGCCGGCGAGGTTGGCGCGGTAGAAGGCGTTCGACTTCTCCGCGGTCGAGAAGCCGGCGTACTGGCGAACGGTCCAGGGACGGGCGACGTACATCGTCGGATAGGGACCGCGCAGGTAGGGCGCAAGGCCCGGCCACTCGTGCGACAGATCGAGCCCGGCCCGATCGGTCTCGTCGTAGTACGACTTGACCTCGATCCCTTCCGGCGTCGACCAGGCTTGCGTTTCGCCCGCGCCCGGCAGCTTTGCCGGGATGGAGAACGCGACTTTCGAGAAATTCGGGATCCGTCCCATGGCGCCCTCCCGCGCGGCTCTAAGGCGCGACTTTCTTGTAGAGACCCTTCAGCGCGGCGACGGCGTCGCCGCCCATGAAGACGAATTCGTCAAGGCCGGCCTCGCGCAAGCTCGCCTCGAGGTCGCCCGGACGTCCGGCGAGCATCAGGACCTTCACATGCCCCTTGACCGCAGCAGCGAATTCCGCGGCGCGCGCGGCGTAGGTCTTGTCGTCGCTGCAAAGGCACGCGAACTCCGCGCCGCTCGCCGCGAGCCTGGCGACCGCATCCTCAGGCGTCGCCGCCTCGCCATCGTAGACGGGCTCGATGCCGCCCGTCTCGAACCATTCGCGCATGAAGCCGACGCGGCCGCGATGCGCGGGCTCGGGCCCGATCGCGACGAGATAGGCTCTCGGCCGGGCCTCGGTGTTTTGCAGCAGAGCGTCCGATTTGTCGCGCAACGCCTCGAACGCCTCGGCGAGGCGGAACGGCGCGAGCGCGCCCTCGGCGGCGGCGAACACTGCCGGCTCCGGCGCGCCGGGCGCAATATCGGTCGCAGCCTCGATGAGCTTCGGGTGGGCGCTGACGCCGGTGATCGGCGACTTGATCCGAGCGACGTCACGTCTCAGCGCCGCCGCATTCTCTGCGACCTGGCGCTGGAAGCTCCCCTCCGCGAGGGCCGCGGGCAGACCGCCTTCGCCCTCGATCTCCTGGAAGAGCGACCAGCCCTTCTCCGCAAGCTCTTTTGTCAGCGCCTCGAACCCGCCGGCGCCAGCGGCCGGATCGTTGACGAAGCCGAGGTGGGATTCGCGCAGGAGGACGAGCTGGCCGTTGCGCGCGAGCCGCCGCGAGAGGGCGCCCGGGAAACCGACGGCGAGCGGGTGCGGCAGCACGCTGACGCTGTCAGCGCCGCCTAGGCCAGCCGCAAACGCAGCGATCGTTCCGCGCAGCACGTTCAGGTACGGGTGGCGCCGCGTCATCATCCGCCACGCGCTCTCGGCCTGAACGCGGGCGGCGCCGGGCTCGAGACCGCAGGCCTCCTCGACCCGCGCCCAGACGATCCGGAGCGCCCGGAATTTGGCGATCTCGATAAATTCCTCGGCGTCCGCAGCAAGACGGAAGGCGATCATGGCGCGGGCGTCGGCGGGTGAGATCCCGGCGTCGGCGAGGGCGCGCATGAGGCTGACGCCCGCGCCGAGCGCGAAGGCGAGTTCCTGGCTGGCCGAGCCGCCGGCCGCATGGACCGCGCGAGCGTCGGCGACGAACAGCGGACCCGCGAAGCGTGCGGCCTTCAGCTCGATGGCCGCCTCGACGTAAGGCTTGAGGTGGGCGGCCCAGCCGGCGGGAAAGGGTCCGCGCGCGGCGGCCGCGAACGGATCGAGGCCGAACGAGACGGCGCTGATCGAGGGCACGGCGCCGGTGGCGCGCAGATGGGCGGCGAACGCGAGCGCCTGGCTCGGGCCTTCCGGACCGAGGTCGAGCTCGAAGCGGGCGGCGCCGTCGCCGTCGAAGGCGACGCCGTCGAAGGCCGCGGCGAGCGTCGCCGGGTCGCTCCGTTTGAGGCCGAACCCATAGGCGCCGATCGCGCCTGCGAACACGATTTGCAGGCCGTTGGCGCCGCCGGCGAGATCCTCGAGCGCCTGCGCCTTGGCTTCGCGCGCGTCGGGATGGTCCATGCGCGCGATCACCTGCCAGTCGCCGCCCGAGCGCACCGCCCGGGGGCCGTCCCCCGGCAGATAGACTGGCTCGATGCGCAGGCCGTCGGCGGTCCGTGTGACGAGCTTGTCGAGGCTCCCGCCCTTCAGCGCCGCTTCCGCCGCCTTCCGCCAATCGGCCTCGGTCCATGCCGGGAAAGCCTCGGTCTCGGCGCCCATGAGCCCATCTCCGTCGAAAATCCTGCGTCGGGCTCCCTAGATAAATTGAGACAGGCCAGGAATTGATGCGGCGATTTCGCCCACCGTCTGATCGCCGGCGACCTCGCGGGCGTAGGCGAACACCTCGCGGCCCGCGGCCTGGACCTGATCCATGCTGAGGCCGAGGGTCATCAACTGGCCGCCGAGCGTCATCAGACCTCCCCCGCCCATCGCGCCGGCGGCGATGCCCATGAGCCCCTTGAGGCCGAGGCCCATGCCTTCGCCGCCTGTCGGCGCCCCCGAGGCGATGATCGCTTGAAGCTCCGGCGCCTTGTCGAACAGGTCCTTGACGCCGTCCTCCGCGGCTTCGCGCTGGATGAAGTCGGCGATCAGGGCGACGGTCTTGCGCGCGACCTCGGGAGAAAGGTTCGCCGTCGAGGCGACCCGGGCGATGATGTTGTCCATTGTGAACTCCCTGACGCTTTCGTCGCGCGCGGGGGTCTTTCGTCGCCGCCCGCACGCTCGAAATCAAGCTGGCCAAACATCTTACTTGTTCGGTGTACGAAAGCGAACCGGCAAGGCGCTCGGCCTCCGCGACAATCGGCCGCTAGGTTCTGGCTCCGCGCGGCGCGGGGATGGACGCACGGCCCTGCCGCCCGCTCGGCCCGCCCCGACCGCAAGCCTGAGGGGTCGTCCCGGACA
Organism: uncultured Alphaproteobacteria bacterium; assembly: GCA_963829505.1. Taxonomy (GTDB): domain Bacteria; phylum Pseudomonadota; class Alphaproteobacteria; order Rhizobiales; family Beijerinckiaceae; genus Roseiarcus. The sequence goes on along the minus strand of CAWHIL010000001.1, from coordinate 531,159 downwards.
CGTCGGGCGAGCCGCGATGCGCTGAGCGGCGAAGAACGACCTGTCCGACAAGCCGAATGGTCAAAAATTTTCTGATGGGCACAAAATTGTGAACATTCAGCTCTACGAGCCATGCAATTGTTGCAGGTCTGGAGGGCCGTGAACGGCCTACTCATCGCCGCGTACCGGCTTATGTTGCGTTGCAGCAATTCTTCCAAACCGAACCCAGGAGAACGGGACCATGACCAACCTCAAGAGCATTTCCGAGAAGCTTGCCGCATGGCGGCGTTACCGTGAAGCGGTGCGCGAACTCAGCCTGCTCAGCGACCGCGAACTCAGCGACATCGGCATCCGCCGCGGCGACATCGAGTTGATCGTCCGCGAATTGGTGGCGAAGGCCGCCTGACCTTTGCGCCGCCGGCACCGCCGGCTCGTCCCACAAGATCGAGAGAGCGGGCCCCGTCATGGGGCCCGTTTTCGTATCGGGCGGCGGTTCGGCTTGACGCTGGCGCGGCGCTCGCGACAAGCTCGCGGCATGCGTCCCATTCACGTTATCGGCGGCGGGCTCGCCGGCTCGGAGGCGGCGTGGCAGGCTGCCACGGTCGGCGTTCCGGTCGTCCTGCACGAGATGCGCCCGGAGAAGGCGACCGCCGCGCACCGCACCGGGCGCCTCGCGGAGCTTGTCTGCTCCAACTCCTTCCGCTCCGACGACGCCACCGCCAATGCGGTCGGCGTTCTTCACCGCGAGATGCGGGCGCTCGGCTCGATCGTGATGGCGAGCGCCGACGCCCATCAGGTGCCGGCCGGCGGCGCGCTCGCCGTCGACCGCGACGGATTCTCGGCCGCCGTCGAGGACGCGGTTCTTTCCCACCCGCTCGTCACGCTCGAGCGCGGCGAAATCGACGGCCTGCCGCCGCCCGAGTGGGACAATGTCGTGATCGCGACCGGGCCGCTCACCTCCGATGCGCTGGCGCAAGCGCTCGCGACGCTCACCGGCGAGGGCGCGCTCGCCTTCTTCGACGCCATCGCCCCCATCGTCCAGCGCGACACGATCGACATGGACGTCGCCTGGATGCAGTCGCGCTACGACAAGGAGGGGCCGAGCGGGCAGGGCGCGGCAGCCTACGTCAATTGCCCGATGAGCCGCGATTGCTACGAGGCGTTTGTCGACGCCCTCATCGCCGCCGAGAAGACCGAGTTCCGCGAATTCGAGGGCACGCCCTATTTCGAAGGCTGCCTGCCGATCGAAGTCATGGCCGAGCGCGGCCGGGAGACGCTGCGCCACGGACCGATGAAGCCGTTCGGCCTGACCAACGCCCACGAACCGAAGGTCAAGCCCTACGCCGTCGTCCAGTTGAGGCAGGACAATGCGCTCGGCTCCCTCTTCAACATCGTCGGCTTTCAGACCAAGCTCAAATACGGTGAACAGGCCCGCATCTTCCGCATGATTCCGGGCCTCGAGCGGGCCGAGTTCGCGCGCCTCGGCGGCATTCACCGCAATACCTACCTCAATTCGCCGAAGCTGCTCGACGCGACGCTGCGGCTCAGGGCCGAGCCAAGGCTGAGGTTCGCCGGGCAGATCACCGGCTGCGAAGGCTACGTCGAGAGCGCGGCAATCGGCCTGATCGCCGGCCGCCTCGCGGCGGGCGAGCGGCTGGGGTCGGCGCTCACGGCCCCGCCGGCCACCACCGCGATCGGCGCGCTCCTCAACCACATCACCGGCGGCCACATCGAGTTGATCGACGCTGGCCCCCGCTCGTTTCAGCCGATGAACGTCAATTTCGGCCTCTTTCCCCCGATCGTCGAGCCGCGCGTCGACGCGGCGGGCGCGCGGCTTCGCGGGCCCGAGCGCGGCGCGGCGCGCAAGGGCGCGCTCTCGGCGCGGGCCGAGGCCGACCTGCGCGGCTGGATCGAGAGAGACCTCGCCGCAGAGCGCGAAAGCGCGGCCGAATAGGCGTGAGGCCGTAGGTACGATTACATTCCCGGGATCTGCCGGATCTCGACGATCTCGATCCAGCCGCCCGGCATCATTTGCACATGCGGATGATCGTTGAACATCCTGGCGGCGGCGTCCGCCGATTCCGCCTCGACGATCGAATATCCGCCGAGATTGTTCTTCGAGTCGGAGGCGCCCGTCGCGTCGACCCGCTTGGACTTGCCGAGCGGCGCGCCGTGGTCGACGAGCGCCCCCTGATGATCGCCCATCCATCTCATCCAGGCTTCCATGCCTTTCTTCTGCTGCTCGGGCGTGGACTCCCGCATCATTTTTTCGAAGTCCGTCGGGTTGGCCATGTAGAGCACCATGAATTTCGTCATCCGGTTTCCTCCTTTGCGAGGGGTTTAGCTTCGAACGGTAACTCCCAAGCCATCGGCTCCTACTGCCGTCATCGCGAGCGAAGCGTGGCGATCCAGAGGCTGCCGCGCCCATGCTTTGGGACGTTCGGCGGAGAAATCCGCCGGTTGCCGGAGGCGGGGGTCTCTGGATCGCCACGTCGCTTCGCTCCTCGCGATGACGGAGCCCCCACCTTGGGAGTTACTTCGAACGGCTGTTCGTCGAAATTCGGACCCGAGGCGCCTATCGCTCGGGCGTCCTGGGCTTGTCGTGCGCCGTCCGGATCGCATGCAGGACGACGGTCGGATCGGCGGGCTCGGCGAACGCCTCCGCGACCGTGTCACGCCGATCCTCCACGAATGGATCGGCGCGGCGCAGCTCCTCGATGAGCGCGATGGCCTTGGCGGTCTTCTGCTCGGCGAGGAGGGCAAGCTCGAGCGTCAACTGATCGCGCTGGACCGCGAGTTCGTCGTCGAGCCTTTGGGCGATCAGGATCATCGCCGCGAGCAGAAGGCCGCCGGTCGAAACGGCGAGCGACAGCAGCGGGAAGGGAGAGGGGTCGGGGGCGGCGCGCCCGCCGGCCGTGAGCGCCATGTTGAGGCCCATCCAGCCGATGATCGCGACGGCGACGACGGCGAGCGTCGAGGCACGCGACACCGCCGCCGTCGCCGCCGAGACGAGCCTCTGTCCCGAACCGGCCTTGCGCAGGTGAGAGTGGTGCAGCGCAGCGATCGCGGCGACCGATTCCTCGACATGAGGCGGTACGTCGGGTGCTCCGTCCATCGGGCGTTCCTTAAAATCCGGATGCGGGCCGTCGCGCCGCCGGGTCTGAACGCCCGAAGGCGGAAAGAAGGTCCGGACGGCCCGAGCCGGGGGAGGCGGGAAGCGCGAATTTCGCGCTGGCGTCCGCCCCCGCATGGGTCTAAAATAGGTCAGTAGCATTGACCCACATGATGCGTCCGAACGGGACTTGAAGGAAGGAAACCCCAATGAGCGCCGAGCACGGTCCCGCTTTCACCCGCCGCCCTCATCCGGCGCCGGTCGCCGCGAACAAGCGCGCGACCCTGCTCGAGGACCCGGGTTTCGGCCGGGTGTTCAGCGACCACATGGCGACCATCCGCTGGACCGAGGGCCACGGCTGGCGCGACGCCGAGATTCGCGCCCGCGAACCGTTTCAGCTCGATCCCGCCGCCGCGGTGCTGCACTATGCGCAGGAAATTTTCGAGGGCCTCAAGGCGTATCGGCTGAAGGACGGCGGCATTGGCCTCTTCCGCCCGGAACAGAACGCCCGGCGGTTTCAGGCTTCCGCCGAACGGCTCGCGATGCCGGTGCTGCCGGAAGCAGCCTTCCTGCGGTCGCTCGAAGAACTCGTGCGGGCCGACGCGGACTGGGTGCCGGGCCGGGAGGGGAGCCTCTATCTGCGTCCCTTCATGTTCGCGGCCGAACCGTTCCTCGGCGTCCGCCCCGCCTCCGAATACTGGTATGTCGTCATCGCCTCCCCGGTCGGCGCCTATTTCAAGGGCGGCAAGAAGGCGGTGACGGTCTGGCTCTCCGACGACTACACCCGCGCGGCGCCGGGCGGCACGGGCGCCGCCAAGTGCGGCGGCAATTACGCAGCGAGCCTCGTCGCCCAGGCCGAGGGCATGAAGCACGGCTGCGATCAGGTCGTCTTTCTCGATGCCGCGGAACGCAAATGGGTCGAAGAGCTCGGCGGCATGAACGTGTTCCTCGTCTTTGACGACGGTTCGCTGCAGACGCCGCCGCTCAGCGGCACGATCCTGCAGGGCGTCACGCGCGACGCGCTGATCACGCTCGCCCGCGCCGAAGGGCGGATGGTGCGCGAGGAGCGGTTCAGCTTCGAGCAATGGAAGACCTATGCGAAGAGCGGGCGGATCAGCGAGTCCTTCGCCTGCGGCACGGCGGCGGTGATCACGCCGATCGGCGAGATCAAGGCGGCCGAGGGCGGCTTCGTGGTCGGCAACGGCGGCGGGGGGACAGTCGCCGAAGGCTTGCGGGCGAAGCTCGTCGCCATCCAGCGCGGCGACGCCGCCGACGAGCACGGTTGGGTGCGCCGGGTGATCTGAGCCGAAGCGCGCCGGTCGCGGCCAAGCGATCCCCAAGGCGCGCCGCGTTAAGGATAGAATTTCTTTTCGCCGCACGTTCACCCCTTCGCCAAGCCGCCCGCCGCACGCTCTCGAGAGATCGACAAGATCAGAATAGCACGCCTGTATATTCTGAAAAAGAGAAATAAACATCCTGTTGAAAAGGCGAGCGTTTCGGCTTGCCGGCGGACCGACTGGTGCGCCGTCAGGGCCGCGGCGGGGCTCGGGCGCCGCCCGAAACGCCAGCCAAAGACGGCGTCCGCCGACGTTCAGGAACAGGGAAGATTTTCGTCCCGAACAGGGAGGATTTTTTTCCGAACAGGGAGCGTTTTCGCCGCAACAGGAAAGGTTTTCTATCCGATCGGCGGCCGCTCGGCGAAGCGCGAGAAGGCCTGTTCCGGGACCGGGGAGGCGCCCGGACATGCGGTCGGCCAGGGCCGATACCCGAGGCGCCGGGGCCACGATGACGACAATCCGGGCTCGGCGATCCCGACGACCGTGCGGCCGGTCCGGCCCGGCGCCCTGGAGCCGGGGAGCGCCGTTGGTCAGTCGCGCAGGAATCTGGCGCTGACGGTGTCGGCGGTCGCGACGTGGTTCGCGACCCGTTCGGGAAGGACCGTGTCGACGAGGTCGCGCGCGGCGGCCGGGCCGCGAGCGACGATCTCGGCCCGTATCATCTCGACCTCGCGCAGAAGCTGGGCGTGCAGCTCGAGGTGGCAAAGGAGGATCGGAACCCGCGCCTCGGTCATGGCCTTCTCCTCGCGCGCGAAGTGGTCGGCGATGAGTTCCGAAAGCGCATCGAAACGGGCGAGCACCTCCGCGTCCGGGGCCTCTCGCGCTTCGACGAACATCCGCTCGATTTCCGCGTGGTCGCGATCCATGAGGGGAACGCCGAGAACAATGGTCATGGCCGATGTCCTGTGCTCGAAGGGCTGCGCGCGCTGGCGCGGCAGACCGCGGGAACATTGCGCGGACGGATCGAAGTCTCCTTGACCTCGGTTAAGAGCGGGCCGAGGGGGCGCCGTCGGCGGCGCGCGCTATCCTTCCGCGAACGCCGCGAGCTGTTGGAGGTCGGGAATGGAGACGCTGTCTCGCTCGACGACGACGCCAAGCTCCGCCAGTTTCCCGAGCGCGCGCGAAAAGCTCTCGGGCTTCATGCCGAGGCGGCTGGCGATCAGGGCCTTTTCATAAGGAAGCGCGATGCGCGCGGCGCCGGACGCGGCGCCCGCCTGCTTGACGAAGAAGTCGGCGATGCGTTGCGGCGCCGAGCGCGCCTTGAGCTGCTCGATCTCGTCCACGAGCTGGCGCAGCCGCATCGAGGCGGCGGCCAGCATGTCGAAGGCGAGCTGGGGCTCCGCGAGCACGGCGCTGCGCAGACTGGCCGCGTCGATCTTGAGGATGCGCGACGGCGACACGGCCTCGCAGCTCGCGGGATATCGGCCGCCGAGGAACATCGCGACCTCGGCGAAAGTCTCGCCGGCCGAGAAGATCGCGACCACCACCTCCTCGCCGTCCTCGCGCAGGCGGTAGAGCTTCGCCCATCCCTCGACGACGCAGAAGAAGCCGTCGGCCGCCTCGCCCTCACCGAAGATCGCCTCGCCGCGCGCATAAGTTTTGGCTGAACGATTGCCGATCAGCGTGCGCAAGATCGCCGGGCCCATCGCCTTGATGAGCGGCGCCCGCATGACGACGTCCCAGTCGTGTCCCGATAGAGCCATGCCCGTTTCTCCGAGGACAGGGGCATAGCAGCATCCGGGGGATGGCGCATATTGCGCGTGTGAGGTCGGGCATTCACACGCCAGCCTCGTCCTGAGGAGCGATGCGGAGCATCGCGTCTCGAAGGGCGACTCCAGAGGACGCGGAGCAGGCGGCGGGGCCTGGAGCATCCTTCGAGACGCGTCGCCTTCGACGCCGCTCCTCAGGATGAGGGGGTGGAATTTGTAGAGCGAGCACGGCGCCCCAAATCGGCTTAACCCACGTCAAGGACGCAGGCGGCGGCTTGCATCAAGACATCCCCATGAGCGCCATCGAGCACGCCCCCGTCCGTCGTTCGGCCGACGCCGCCCGCGCCTGGCGCGGCGCGGCCCTGCTGAGCCGCGGCTTCCGGCCGTTTTTCCTCGGCGCCGGGATCTGGGCGCTCGCCGCCATCGCGCTCTGGCCGGCGGTCTTCTCGGGCGCTGTCTCCATTCCGACCGCCTTCTCGGCCCCGGACTGGCACGCCCACGAGATGATCTTCGGCTATGGCGCAGCCGTCGTCGCGGGGTTCCTCCTGACGGCGGTCCCGAACTGGACCGGCCGTCTGCCGGTCGCGGGATTGCCGCTCGCCGGCCTCGCCGCGCTCTGGGCGGCCGGCCGCGTCGCCGTGTTCGTCTCCGCCGACATCGGCCGCGTCGCCGCGCTGGTCGTCGACGCGTCCTTCCTCCTCGCCTTCGCCGCTATCGTCGCGCGCGAGGTGATCGCCGGGCGTAACCTGCGCAATCTCAAGGTCGTCGGTCTCGTCCTGGCGCTGGCCCTCGCCAATGTCGCGTTCCACGTCGAGGATGCGATGTCGGGTCTCGCCGAATTCTCGATCCGCGCGGCGCTCGGGCTTCTTGTCTTTCTCGTCCTCCTGATCGGCGGCCGGGTGACGCCGAGCTTCACGGGCAACTGGCTCGCGAAGGCTGGCGAGACGCGCCGGCCCGTTGCGTTCGGCCGCGCGGACGGGATCGTGCTCGCCCTCTCGGGCCTGACGCTCGTCGGCTGGGTCGCCGCGCCCGAGGCGATTGCGACCGGCGGGCTGGCGCTCGCCGCAGGGGCCGCGAACCTCTGGCGGCTCTCGCGCTGGCGCGGCCTCGCCGCCCGTCGCGACCTTCTCGTGCTCGTGTTGCATGCAGGATATCTTTTCGCCGCGCTCGGATTTCTCACCGTCGGCGCCTCGGCGCTCTCGCCGTCCGTCGTTCCCGCGGAGGCCGCCGTGCATGTCTGGGCGATCGGCGCGGTCGGCGTGATGACGCTCGCCATGATGACCCGCGCGACACTCGGTCACACCGGTCACGCGCTGGCGGCCTCGAAGGGAACCGTCTTCGCTTATGCTTGCGTCGTCGTCGCGCTCGCTGCGCGTCTCGCCATGACGGCGCTTCCCGATCACGCGCTCGTTCTCATGCATGGCGCGGCCTGCGCGTGGGTTCTCGGCTTCGTCGCCTTCCTCGTCGTGTACGCCCCGATGCTCGTCCGGCGCAGCGGTCCCGCGTGACAAATGATCGGCGCCGGCCGGTGTTTTCGTGAGCCGGGCGCGACACTTACGCCGCTTGCAAACTCTCTCAGCTTAACGAAGGTCAAGGCGAAGCGGCGGCGCCATCGCCTAAGGGCAAGCGCGCGTTCCGCACAAGGGAAACGTCAGGAGAAAGATCATGTCGCGGTTGTCGTTTCGGTCCGGCGTCGCACTTGCGGCGATCCTCGTCGCCGGCGTCGCCTGGGGCGCGTCGCGCGAGCAGAATCTCGCCGATCCGATCGTCGGCGAGGAGACCGCGGTGCTGACCGACGCGCCGAACGTTCCGCCGCCGATAACGCGCGATCATGCGGCCAAGGTGGTCGTCCATCTCGAGGTGAAGGAGGTCGAAGGCCAACTCGCCGACGGCGTGCGCTACACCTTCTGGACCTTCGGCGGCCATGTCCCCGGCAAATTCATCCGCATTCGCGAGGGCGACGAGGTCGAGTTCCACCTCGACAACCATCCCGACAACAAGAACCCCCACAACATCGACCTGCACGCGGTCAACGGCCCCGGAGGCGGCGCCGCCGCCTCGCTGACGGCGCCTGGCCACAGTTCGGTGTTCTCGTTCAAGGCGCTGAATCCGGGCCTCTTCGTCTATCATTGCGCGACGGCGCCGGTCGCGATGCATGTCGGCAACGGCATGTACGGGCTCATCCTCGTCGAGCCGAAGGAGGGCCTGCCGAAGGTCGATCACGAATATTACATGATGCAGGGCGACTTCTACACGCAGGGGAAGAACGGCGAGAAGGGCGTGCAGCCGTTCAGCATGGAGAAGGTCATCGACGAGAAGCCGGAATATATCGTCTTCAACGGCTCCGTCGGCTCGACCGTCGGCGAAAAGGCGCTGACCGCCAAGGTCGGCGAGACGGTGCGGCTCTTCGTCGGCGACGGCGGACCCAACGTCGTCTCCTCGTTCCACGCCATTGGGCAGATCTTCGATACCGTCTATCCGGAAGGAAACATGAGCGCAGTCACGCACAACGTGCAGACGACGACCGTTCCAGCCGGCGGCTCGACGATCGCCGAGTTCAAGATGAGCGTGCCCGGCACCTTCATCCTCGTCGACCATTCGCTCGAACGCGCCTTCAACCGCGGCGCGCTGGCGCAGCTCAAGGTCACCGGTCCCGAGGACAAGCTCGTCTATTCCGGCAAGCAGTTCGACCTCGTCTATCAGCCGGAGGGCGCCGGCGTCCGCGCCGCCGATCAGCAGGTCATTCCTGCGCCTGCCGCCAAGAGCAAGGAGGAACAGATCGCGCGTGGCGCAGAGGTGTTCGCCAACAATTGCCAGGCCTGCCATCAGCAGGACGGGCAGGGCGTCCCGGACGCGTTTCCGCCGCTGGCGAAATCCGACTATCTCAACGGCGACAAGCTGCGCGCGATCAAGACCGTGACGGGAGGGCTCGAGCAGCCGCTGACCGTCAACGGCAAGGGCTTCAACGGCGTCATGCCGGCCTGGAGCCTCAGCGACGAGGACATCGCCAACGTGCTGACCTTCGTCTATTCGAAGTGGGACAATTCCGGGCTCGACGTCACCCCGCAGGAGGTCAACGAGAACCGGGTGAAGGCAAAGCCGTGACGGTCGGCCTGGCAGGGTTCGCGGCGCTCGCGCTCGCGCTCGTCGTAGGCCCGGCGGCCGCCGGGACCAGCGCCGACGCGGGCGGCCTCGTGCCGATCCCCGCCGGGCTCTATACGCCCTTCCAGAAACTCAAGGCCGGCGCCGGAAGCGAGGCCGGCGTCGCGGCGGCAAGACCGATGGCGGCGTTTCGCCTCGCCGCCGAGCCGGTGACCAACGCCGCCTTCCTCGATTTCGTCGCCGCCCATCCGGAGTGGCGCAAGTCCGCAATCAAGCCGCTGTTCGCCGACGCGCGCTATCTCAAGCGCTGGGCCTCCGACCTCGATCCCGGCGCCGCCGCGCCCGACGCGCCTGTGACCGACGTCTCCTGGTACGCCGCGCGCGCCTACTGCAAGGCGCGCGGCCTAAGTCTGCCGACGACGGCGCAGTGGGAATACGCGCTTGCCGACAGCGGCCGCGGCGAGGGCGCCGTGCGCGCCCGCTCGCTCGCCTGGCTCGCCGAGCCGAACGGCGCCGGCCCCGGCGCAGTCGGCGGCGGCGCCAACGGCTACGGCGTCCGCGACCTCGTCGGGCTCGTCTGGGAGTGGACCAACGACTTCAACGCCTATGCGACGACCGCCGAATCGCGCGATTCCAACGGCAAGGACGGCGCCCTCTTCTGCGGCGGCGCCTCGTCCGGCGTCGACGACGCGACCGACTATCCGGCCTTCATGCGCTTTTCCATGCGCGCGAGCCTGAAGGCGAATTACACCGCCGACAACCTCGGCTTCCGCTGCGCCGGAGGCGCGCCATGAAATGGGCGATCGCCTTGAGGCTGCTCGCCGTCGCGGCCGCCGCCGCCCTCATCGCGTTCGGCGTCTCGGCCGGACGCTCCGCCACGGGAACGTCGCTCTTTAATCTCGACGCGCGCTGGACCACCCAGGACGCGGCGACCGTCGCGCTCGACGCCTTCGCCGGCCGGCCGGTCGTCGTCGCCATGGGCTATACGACCTGCAAGGACATCTGCCCGGCGATCGTCGCCGACATGATGTGGATCGAGAAGCATCTCTCCCCCGGCGATGCGGCCCGCGTCCGCTTCGCCTTCTTCAGCTTCGACTCGGAGGCCGACACGCCGGAGCGGCTCAAGCTCTACGCCGAAAGCCACGGCCTCGACCCGAGTTCGATGGACGCTCCTCAGTGGCGATGACGATGCGGTGCGGGAACTTGCCGCCGCTCTCGACGTCCCGTTCCGGCCCAACGACCAGGCGGGGTTCGACCACGCCGCGGTGATCACGCTCCTCGACCCGAAGGGCGAGATCGCGTTCCAGCAGCGCGGCGCGCAGGCGTCGTCGGACGAACTTCTCGCGAAGCTCGAGGAGATGATCGCGCAGGCGCGATAGGCGCCGGAGCCTCGCCCCGCGCTCGCCGCTATCCCTTCACATAGGTCCCCGGCGCGTCGCAAAGCGGCGGGAGGCCGGCTTCGGTCGCGCCGATCGACGGCGGAGCAATCTCCTCGCCCGATCCCGAGCCCGTCAGCCAGCCGTCCCACGCCGGCCACCACGAGCCCTCGTAGGCCGGCGCCGCGGCGATCCATGTCTCGGGATCGACGTAGCGTTCGTTCCGCTTCATCGTCAGAAGCTGGTAGGAGCCGCGCTTCTGCGCCGGCGGATTGACGATACCGACGTTGTGTCCGCCCGACGCCAGGGCGAACGTGACGTCGGTGTCGGTGAAGAGGCTGATCTTGTAGACCGAGCGCCACGGCGCGATGTGGTCGCGCGCCATGCCGACGACGAAGATCGGCGCGCGGATGTCGCGCAGCGCAATCTTGCGCCCGTCGACCGCGTAGCGGCCGGACGACAGCCGGTTCTCGAGATAGAGGCCGTGCAGATACTGGCTGTGCATGCGCGCCGGCATGCGCGTCTGGTCGGCGTTCCAGGCCATGAGCGCGCTCATCTCGTCGCGCTCGCCAAGGACGTATTCGCGGATGAACCTGCCCCAGATCAGTTCGTCCGAGCGCAAAGCCTGGAAGGCGCCCGACATCTGCCGGCTGTCGAGATAGCCCTGGTCCCACATGAGATCGTCGAGCAGCATCACCTGCCCCTCGTCGAGGAAGAGCATGATCTCGCCGGCCTCGGCGAAGTCGGTCTGGGAGGCGAGCAGCGTCAGGCTCGCGATGCGGTCGTCGCCGTCGCGCGCCATGGTCGCCGCGGCGATCGCCAGAATCGTGCCGCCGAGGCAGTAGCCGCAGGCGTGCACCTTGCGCTTCGGGCAGATGGCGGAGACCGCGTCGAGCGCGGCCATGACGCCGAGCCTGCGGTAGTCGTCGAGGCTGATGTCGCGGTCGCGCGCGTCGGGGTTCTTCCACGACACCATGAAGACCGTATGCCCGCGCTCGACGAGGAAGCGGGCGAAGGAGTTCCGCTGCTCGAGGTCGAGAATGTAATATTTCATGATCCAGGCCGGGACGATCAGGACCGGCTCGGCGGAAACCCTGGCCGTCGCCGGCTCGTATTGGATGAGCTCCATGAGTTCGTTGCGGAAGACGACCTTGCCCGGCGTGATCGCCACGTCCCGGCCGACCTCGTAGCGCTCCGCCCCGACCGGCGGCCGGCCGGCGAGCATGCGGTCGTAATCCTCGAAGAAGTTCAGGGCGCCGCGGACGAGATTGAGGCCGCCCTCCTTGACGGTCTTCTCGATGCTGACCGGGTTCAGCCAGGGGATGTTGCTCGGCGAGACGACGTCGAGGAAGGCGCGCGCCATGAAGGCGGCCTCCGCCTCGCGATCGCGCTGAAGGCCCGGCACATTCCGGGTCGCCTCCGCCCACCACGCCTCGGCCCCTAGGAAATTCTGGACGAACAGGTTGAAGGGCCATTGCGACCAGCCCGCGTCGGCGAACCGCCGATCCGTCGGCAGCGGCTCGAACGGCGGATCGTGGCGGCCGGTAGCGAAGGCCTGGGGCGCAAAGAGGGCGAGGCGCGCCGCCGACATGGCCCAGCGTTGCATGAGTTCGAGGCGCTTTCCCGGCGCCTGGCCGAGGTGGATCGCCCAGTCCGAAAAGGTCTGAGCGAGAGCGTTGGGGGAGACGCCCTGCGTCGCCCGCGCGAGCATGGCGCGAGCCATCCGGTCGAAGGTGCGGTAGTCGGGCTGATTGTCGGCCGCGCCAGCCGGCCGCGCGAAGGGCGCGACGCTCGGCGCCTTGGCCCGCTCGAGGACCCGGGTCGCCCGCGCTTCCGCCATCGCCCGCTCGCGCGTCTCCGAGGCGAGCCGAGCCGCCTGATCCTTTGGCCTGTCGAGCATGGGGTCGCTCCCGTCGAGGCGCCCGAGGCGCCTCCGTGGCCAAGGACCCTACTCTCCGCGCCGGAAGCGAGCTTTGATCCGGGTCAAAAGCCGTCATCGCGATGATCGAGGCGGTGAAGGCGTCAATGGACGCCGGCAGCCGCTGGCGGTGGAGCGGGTAGAGGGAATCGAACCCTCGTATTCAGCTTGGAAGGCTGCTGCTCTACCATTGAGCTACACCCGCGCCGGGATCGCCCTCAAAGCAAACCCATGCGGCGGCCGCTGTCATCGCAAGCGGCGGCGGCGAAGTCAACGCGAGCGCCAGTTGCTGTTTTGCGACGGACGCGCGAACCCGTCCCTTCTCCCCGTTCACGGGGAGAAGGTCAGGATGAGGGGCGTGGTGAGGACGAGCTGCGGCCAATCCCCTCGTCCCTCACCCCGTCCCTCTCCCCGCTCAGGCAGGGAGAGGCAGCGGCCTCTAGCCCACGCCGGCGCGGCGAACCTCGATCGTGACGTGCGACAGCGACGGAAAACGGGAGAGTTTCTGCCTGTAGTCGGCCTCGTCGCGCGGCGAGCGCGTCACCACCGAGACGATCGCGCCGAGATGGCCGGGGCCGAGCCGCCACAGGTGCAGATCGGCGACGGCGTCGCCGTCCGTCTCGATCGCCGAGCGCACCGCGCGCGCCATGCGGCGGTCGGGCGTCATGTCGAGAAGGACGGCTGCGGTGTCGCGAATGAGCGCCGCCGACCAGCTTGCGATGACGAGCGCGCCGACGATGCCGACGAGCGGGTCCATCCACAGCCAGCCGAAGGCGCGGGCGATGACGAGCCCGACGATCACGGCGACCGACACCGTGGCGTCGGCGAGGACGTGGACGATCGCCACGCGCATGTTGTTGTCGCGCAGCGTCGCGCCATGCGCGTGGTCGTGCTCGGCGAAGGCGACGGTCGTCGTCCGGCCCTCGATGGTCGCCTCGGCCGCAAATTCGTGCGGCTCGGGAATGGCGTCGAGCGACTCCACGAAGCCGCCGCGATCGGCGAAGGCGAAGCTTTGGCGGCTTCCGTCCGCCCGCTCGGTCACGACCCGGACCGCTTCCGCCGCCAGCGCCGGGCCCGAAGCGCGGCTGAGGCGGAAGCGCGGCGGAACGCCGTCCTCGAACACTTCGAGCGCGACGTCGCCGAGCGGCGTGGCGATCATCTTCGTCTCGTCGGCCTCGTGCGAATGTCCGTGCCCGCGCCCGCGCCCATGCCCATGCGCATGGCCCTCGCCCCCCATGAGCAGCCAGGCGCTCGCGACATTGACGGCGAGGCCGAGCGCCGCGATCGGGATCGCCTCGCGGAAATGGATCGGGACCGGGGCGAAAAGGCGCGACGCCGCCTCGTAGCCGATGAGGACCGCAATCATCGCCAGCATGATGGCGCTCGTGAAGCCCGCGAGATCGCCGAACTTGCCGGCGCCGAAGGCGAAGCGCGGATCGTGCGCGTACCGCCGCGCGAACGAATAGGCGAGCGCGGCGAGCAGGAGCGCGCCGGCGTGGGTGCTCATGTGCAGGCCGTCGGCGATCAGCGCGATCGAGCCGAAGAGCCAGCCGCCGACGATCTCGGCCGCCATCATCGCGGCGCAGAGCCAGATGACGGCCCAGGTGCGGCGCTCGCTCGCTTCGTGGCCCGGCCCGAGGAAGGCGTGGCTATGGAAGGCCGCATACGCCTCGCTGTCGAGATCGCTCATCGCTCGCCTCGGCATGGATGGATCAGCTGTCATACACCATTTGGGCGGTCTTCCGGCGCCGGCGCTTGCCTGCGGCGCCAAAACCGGAATTGATGCAGGCAGAGCGGCCCAACGCCGCCGAAACGGGAGGAATGGCATGGGACAATGGATCTGGACTGCGACGGTCCTCGCCGGCGCCTTCGCGAGCTTTGGCGCGCAGGCCCTGACGCTGACGAGCCCCGACATCAAGCAAGGCGGCAGGATCGCCGACGAGCAGGTGTTCAACGGCTGGGACTGCACCGGCGGCAACGTCTCGCCGGCGCTCGAATGGTCCAACGCGCCCAAGGGAACGAAGAGCTTCGCCGTCAGCATCTACGACCCGGACGCGCCGACCGGCTCCGGTTTCTGGCATTGGTGGGTCGCCAACATCCCCCCGAGCGCGACCGGCCTGCCGAAGGGCGCGGGCGGCGGCCAGGGCCTGCCCGAGGGCGCGCTCCAGTCGCACAACGATTTCAGCGCCGTCGGCTATGGCGGCCCGTGCCCGCCGAAGGGGACGACGCACCATTATCAGATCACCGTCTACGCCCTCGACGTCGACAAGCTCGACGTGGACCAGACGGCGACGGCCGCCGTCTTCGGCTTCTACGCGCATGCTCACGCGCTGGCCAAGGCGACGCTGACGGCGATGTACGGGCGGAAATAGCCGCTCAGGCTCCCGCGCTCGCGGCGGTCAGCAGGAGCAGGCCGAAGGCCAGCACCACGAGCGAGGCGGCGAATTCGAACCCGCGGGCGACGAGCGCGGCGCGCGACTCTTCGCCCGCGGCGAAGCGGGCGGCGAGCGACTTGGCGAACACCGCCATCGCCGCCAGCGCGCCGGTCGTCACGGCGACTCCGACCGCCATCGCGATTGCGGCAACGACGCCGGCGGCGAACACGCCCTGCGAGAGAGCGAACACCAGAATGAGGAGCGCGCCCGAGCAGGGCCGCGAGCCGGCGGCGATCACGGTCGCCGCCGCATCGCGCAGCTTGAGCGGGCCCGCGAGAAGGGCGGCGTCGGGCGCGCAGCAGAGATCGGCGTCCGCGCCCGGTTCGGCGGCCCGGTAGGCGGCGGCCGAGAGCGTGCGTGGGCGTGGGCTCCAGCCGACGCCGGCGAAGGCGGGCGCTTCCTTCAGCGCGCGGGCGCGCTCGAAGCGAAGCCGTAGCGCCGCGATCAGCGCCCGGCCCTTCCGCCACGAAAGCCAGAGGCCTAAGGCCGCGACGCCCGCGGCGCTCGCGATCGACAGCCAGTCGGCGGCCGAATTCATCTGCGCTGAGGTCGCGTTGAGGACGACCGCCGCGGCGCCGACGAGGACGATCGCGACCGCCGCCTGAAGCAGCGCGGCGAGGAGCGCCATCACCGCGCCCCGGCGGAGCGAGCTTTCGTTCGCCACCATGTAGGAGGCGATCACCGCCTTGCCGTGGCCGGGCCCAGCGGCGTGGAACACGCCGTAGGCAAGCCCGAGGCCGACGAGCCCCCAGAGCGCCGACGGATCGGCGTGCAGCGCATGCACGTCGTTCGCCATCATGTGCGTCAGGCGCGACTGCTCGGCGAGGAGGAAGCCGACGATCCCGCCCTCGGCGCCGCCGCCGCCTTCGCCGCCGCCGACCGCAAACGGACGATGCGCGATCTGAGCGAACGCCGCCGCCGGGGCCAGGCTTGCGGCAAGCGCCGAGGCGAGGCGACTGGCGACCGGCAAGACTGCCAAGAAAGGCGTCCTAACGCCCTCGTCCTGAGGAGCCCGCAAAGCGGGCGTCTCGAAGGACGTTCCAGCGGACACGCCGGCGCGGTCTGGAGCGTCCTTCGAGACGCGCCTTCGGCGCTCCTCAGGACGAGGCGGTGGATGGGGCGGCGCCTGGCGTGTGGCGAATGTCGTCATGGGCAGGCGATGATTGCGGTGCTCGCCATCTTGAACCCGAAATTGGTCCCCGGCGACAGGTTGGTGAAGAAGGATTCCGACAGCTTCTGCTTGTCGTCCTGCTCGAGCGACTTCGGCTTGGCGACCGAGGCGGAACAGCCGGCCGGCGCCTTGACGAGCGTGATCGGCGTCTTGTCGTCGTATTCGAAGTCGATGAAGAACTCGGGGTCGGACACGCGCAACGTGACGAAGCCCTTGGGCGGCGTCGGATCCTTGAGCGGCACGGTGACGTGGAACTCGACCAGATGGTCGGGCCGCTCCTCCATCCAATAGTCCGTGACCGAGCCGAAATCGATGGTCTTGCCGCCGATCTTCAGGGTGGTGAAATAGCCGACGTCGGCGAGGCCGCCGGCGTTCTCCCGGGCGAGCGGGGCGAACTGCTCGCGCTTGACGAGTTCGCCCTTGGCGGCCAGGCCCTGCGTTGCGAATGACGAATACATCTCGTCGAACACCCAGTCGTGAACCACCGCCGCGACCTTGCCGTCGGGCGTGAAGGCGAGTTCGCTCTTCACCGTCACCCAGACATGAGGATGCGCCGCCGCCGGCGCCGCCGCCAGCGCCAACGCCATTGCAAGCGTCGCCGCCTCGGCTCCACTGCGCCAATCCACCGAATCTCTGCTCCTTCGCGGAAGCTTAACGCGGGCGGCTCATGGGGGGAAAGTGCGGCGGAGGGATGGCGGGCGGGGGCGCGCCTCCCCGTCGCAACGTCGCGCCGCGGCCGCGTTCCGAAGCGTCAAATTCGCAAACCTTTGACGAATCTTCGTAATCCTTAAGCATTTCTTAAGCCGGGGCTCGCATTTTCGCCGCATGGCGCGTCGCGTTCGGCCATGGATTCTTGCGTCTGTCGCCGGGCTTGCGCTTTCGGGCTGCGGCTTCTTCGGCCATCCGGAACGCCCCGCCTGGCGCGCGCAGGCCGAGAACGCCTGCTTCGCCCGCAATCTCGTGCGGCCCTCCGACGTCATCGTTCCTGCTCAGGAGATCGACGGTCCGGGCATGTGCGGCATGACGCGGCCGCTGCATGTCTCGGCGCTCGACGACGGCAAGGTCGGGCTCGACAAGACGCTGACCATCGACTGTCCGATGATCCCGGCGCTCGAGGCGTGGCTCCGCGACGCCGTGCAGCCGGACGCCGAGGCGCGGTTCGGGCAGAGGGTCGCGTCCGTCAACGTGTTCGGCGCCTATTCCTGCCGTTCGGTCGACAATCAGCCTGGCGAGCGCCTGTCCGAGCACGCTTTCGGCAACGCCGTCGACGTCTCGGGCTTCACGCTGGCCGACGGCCGCACCCTGCAATATGTGCGCGACTGGAAGAGCGAAGGGACGCAGGAGGCGGCCTTCCTGCACGAGGCGCACGCGGCGGCCTGCCAGTATTTCACCACCGTGCTCGGCCCCGGGTCCGACGTCTTCCACTACAACCATATCCATCTCGATCTGGCGAACCACGGCGCGACCGACACCGGTCCGCGCCGCATCTGCAAGCCGACGCCGCAGCCGAATTTCCGCACGCCGCCGCCCGGCGCCCCGGACGGCCTGCCGCCGGCGCCCGACGTCGAAGAGCCGCTCGACGTTTCCCGCCGCGGCGATGAGCGGGCGGTGGCGCTCGTCCCGCCCTCGCCCATGAGCCCGGGCCAGGGGCCCGACGTCGCCCTGCCGCCCCCCGTCGGCGAAACCAACCCCCTGCCGCCGGTGCTGCCCGCGGGCGCTGGCTACAGCGCCGATCAGGGCATGGGGTCGGGGACCGAGGACCGCGACTGAGGGGGAAAAGCGCGCCGCTCTCTGACATTCGTCTTCGCGAGCGAAGCGAAGCGATCCAGAATCGAGCGCGCGGTCTGGATTGCCGCGTCGCTCCGCTCCTCGCAATGACGGTCGCCTGGCGACCGAAGCCTACCCGCTCGCTGGCCTCCGCGGCGCCGCGGTGCGGGCCGCCATGTGGCGGATCGCTTCCACGTTGGCGCGCGCCTCCTCCGGCGAGAGGTCGGTCTCGCCGACCTTTTCGGCCTCGGCGTACTTGCCTTCGAGCGCCAGCACCAGGGCGAGGTCGCCCCTCGTCGTCGCGTCGGCCTTCGGGCTCGCCGCCGCCCGGCGAAGAGCGCGCTCGGATTCCGCGAGGTTCCGGCCGAGCGCCAGCGAGAGGCCCATGTTGGTGAGAACGCCGGGCTCGTCGGGCGCGATCTTCAGGGCCTCGCGATAGAAGGACATGGCGGCCTCGGCGTCGCCCATCTTGTCCGCCACCGCCCCCTGCACGGAGAGCACGTCCCATTTCGGACGGTCGGGCGTATAGGCGCGCGTCAGCACGTCCTTGGCCTGCTGAAGCTCGCCCGCGTCGGCCAGCGCCTTGCCGTATTCGCCGAGGATCTCTTCGTCTCTCGGCGCCTTGACCGCCGCCGTCTGCATGACCGCGACCGCTTCCCCGGTGCGGTCGGCGGCCCTCAATTCGCGGGCGTAGTCGATCGAGATCGTCTTCTCGCCCGGGCTCTTCTCGTAGCGGGCGCGCAAGGTTTCGAGAGCGGCGCGCCGGCCCGCTTCGTCGGTCGGCGCGGCCGTTGCGGCGGACCGCCGGATCGAACTCGTGCGGTCGCCGAAATTCTCGCAGCCGGAGAGTGCCGCCGCGGCGAGAAGGCCGGCGGCGAGGGCGGCCCTAAATCGCAGCACGGGGACCAAGCTCAGCTTCGGGCGGCACGGGGAAAAACTCGCGGGGACTTTGTCGCCTCCGAATCTGGCCGCCGCGCCTTGCCCGAAGCTGCCTTCCGGCAGAAGGCCGTGCACTACGGGCTCAGACGGAAGCCTCGGCCGGCGCAGGTCCCGCCGGCGCGTGCCGAATTTCGGTCGAGGAGAGTTCGGAGCGCGGCCCGTGCAGGAAGAGAACGGCGGGCGGGCGGCGATCCGCGAGCGTCAGCGCCTCGCGCTCGGGCACGCGCCATCGCTGGAGCGCGACCGCCGCGCGGCTCGACATCGCCTTTAGCGTCGAGCCCGGCCGGTCGATCACGGCGATCGGCGTCAGTTCGGCGATGGCGCGCCAGCGCCGCCACATGTGGAACTGGCGGAGATTGTCGGCCCCCATGAGCCAGACGAAATGCGCCTGCGGCGCCCGCCGCTTGAGAAAGGCGATCGTGTCGGCGGTGTAGCGCGCGCCGATCCTGGCCTCGATGTCGGTGACGGCGACCCGGGGACCGCCGACGAGGCGCCGGGCGGCCTCCACCCGCTCGTGGATGGCCGCAAGCTCGGCGCCAGACTTCAACGGGTTGCCGGGCGTCACCAGCCACCATACGCGGTCGAGGCCGAGCCGCGTCAGCGCCAGCCGCGTCACCAGCGCATGGCCCGCGTGCGGCGGATTGAACGACCCGCCGAGAAGCCCGATTCTCATGCCGGGCGTGAACGGCGGCAGGCGCGGCAGACGGGTCACGCCGCGCCCTGCTGGGCGAGCAACTCCGCCTGACGCTCGGCGGTCAGCGCGTCGACGATCTCGTCGAGCCCGTCGCCCTCCATGATCCGGTCGAGCGCGTAGAGGGTGAGGTTCACCCTGTGGTCTGTGACCCTTCCTTGCGGGAAATTATAGGTCCGGATGCGCTGCGAGCGGTCGCCCGAGCCAACCTGCGAGCGGCGCTCCTCGGCGCGTTCGGCGTCGAGGGCCTGGCTGCGGGCGTCGAGAATGCGCGAGCGGAGCAGCGCCATCGCCTTGGCGCGGTTGCGATGCTGCGAACGCTCCTCCTGCATCGCGACCACGACGCCGGTCGGAATGTGGGTGATGCGGATCGCCGATTCCGTCTTGTTGACGTGCTGGCCGCCGGCGCCGCTGGCGCGCATCGTGTCGATCTTGAGGTCGGCCTCGTTGATGACGACGTCCGCCTCCCGCGCCAGCGGCAGCACCGCAACCGTCGCCGCCGAGGTGTGGATGCGTCCCTGCGCTTCTGTGGCCGGCACCCGCTGGACGCGATGCACGCCGCTTTCGAACTTCAGCCGGGCGAACACGCCCCGCCCGGAGATCTGCGCGACGGCCTCCTTGACGCCGCCCGCCGTCCCCTCGCTCGTGGACAGGATCTCGACCGTCCAGCGCTTCGCCTCCGCGTATTTGACGTACATGCGCAAGAGGTCGCCGGCGAACAGCGCCGCCTCGTCGCCGCCCGTGCCGGCGCGCACCTCGAGGATCGCGTCGCCCTCGTCGGCGGCGTCCTTCGGCAGGAGCGCGACCCGGATCGTCTGCGCCATATCCTCGGACGCCTGCTCGGCTTCGGCGAGTTCGCCGGTCGCGAGCGCCCGCATCTCGGCGTCGAGCGCCGGGTCAGCGAGGAGAAGCGCGAGGTCGGCCTTCTCCCGCGTCTTGTCGCGAAACGCCCGGATCGCGGTAACCACCGGCTCGAGGTCGCTCATCTCGCGCGACAGCGCCGAATATTCCGCGCCGGCCGCGCCCTCGCTGAGGCGCGCGCCGATTTCCTCGTAGCGGCGGACGATGAGGTCGAAGTTTTCGTTGGCGGCCATGGGCTCAAACCGGAGGGGAGACGCGCGCGCTAAAGGCGCACGTTGAGGCGCTCGGCGAGGCCCGTGAGTTCGTCGCGCAGCGAGGCGTCGTCGCGGCCGCCCGCCAGCATCGCCGCGACCGCGCGCGCGGTCTCGCCCACGTCGAGCGTGAGGATCATCGCCTTGACCGGGCCGATCGAGGCGGCCGACATCGAGAGTTCGCGGTAGCCGATGGCGGTCAGCGCCATCGCCTCGAGCGGCCGGCCGCCGATTTCGCCGCAAAGCGTCAGCGGCGTTCCGGCCCGCCCCGCCGCTTCCGCGATGGCGCGCAGCGCCCGCAGGAAACCGACGCTCAACGGATCGAAACGGTCGGCGACCCGGCGGTTGTCGCGGTCGACGGCGTAGAGATATTGCATCAGGTCGTTCGAGCCGACCGAGAGAAAATCGGCGACGGCGGCGATTTCGTCGAGCTGCCAGAGGAGCGAGGGGACCTCGACCATGACGCCGAGCTTGGCCGAGCGGGGGGCCGCATGGCCATGGTCCGCGCTCCACGCAAGCTCCCGGTCGAACAGCGCCCGCGTCCGCTTGTATTCGTCGACGGTCGAGACCATCGGCGCCATCACTCTCAGATCGCGCCCGGCCCCGGCGCGGATGAAGGCGCGAAGCTGCATGCGCAAGAGCGCCGGGCGGTCGAGGCCGATGCGCAGCGCGCGCCAGCCGAGCGCCGGGTTCTCCTCCTCGAAGCCCTTCATGTACGGCAGGAGCTTGTCGCCGCCGATGTCGAGGGTGCGGAAGGTCACCGTCCGGCCCTCGGCGGCGTCGAGCACCGAGCGGTAGAGCTCCTCCTGAACGCCGGGCCTCGGGAAGCGGGAGGCCAGCATGAACTGGAGCTCGGTGCGGAAGAGGCCGATCGATTCGGCGCCCGTCTCCGCGAGGTGGGGCATGTCGACAAGCAGGCCCGCGTTCATGTGCAGGCCGATGCGCACGCCGTCGAGGCTGACCGTCGGCAGATCGCG
Source organism: uncultured Alphaproteobacteria bacterium (assembly GCA_963829505.1). Classification (GTDB taxonomy): domain Bacteria; phylum Pseudomonadota; class Alphaproteobacteria; order Rhizobiales; family Beijerinckiaceae; genus Roseiarcus. Next base: position 509,534 of record CAWHIL010000001.1, on the reverse strand, counting down.
AAGCGCGTGAAACTGCGCCTGCTTGCGCGCCCGCATCCGGGCCTTTTCGGCGTAGGCCGCCTCGACATCGGGGGGCGGGCGCAGGTAGACCTCGCCCGAATCGCCGTCGACGATGATCGGGTCGCCGTGCTCGACGATTTCGGTCACGTTGCGCACGTCGCTGACCGCCGGCAGGGCCAGGGCGCGAGCCACGATGGCGACGTGGCTCGAGGCGCCGGCCTCCTCGAGCACGAGGCCGCGCAGACGCGACCGGTCGTAGTCGAGCAGCGCCGCGGGGCTCATCGAGCGGGCGACGAGGATGGCGTTTTCGGGCAGTTCCTCGGGGAGCAGCACCAGGCTCTGCCCGGCGAGCTGATGCAGGAGGCGGTTGGCGATATCGGTCAGGTCGTGCAGGCGGTCGCGCAGATAGGGGTCGGTCTGCCGCTGCAGCTTGGCGCGGGCGTCGTTCTGGACCTTCTCCACCGCCGCCTCGGCGGTCAGGCCCGAGCGGACGGCCTCGCGCAGCCGGCGCAGCCAGCCGCGGTCGTGGGCGATCATGCGGAAGGCCTCGAGCACGTCGCGGTGCTCGCCCGAGCGGCCGTCGTCGCTGCGGTCGATGAGTTGGTCGACGGAGGCGCGCATCGCGCCGATGGCGGTGTCGAGCCGCGTGAGTTCCGAGTTCGACGTCGTCGGCGACGATCTTCGACACCGCGACGCGCGGCTGGTGCAGGACGACGTGTCCGAGCCCGAGGCCGTCGCCGATGCCGACCCCCTTCATGGCCAGCGGATTGCGCACCGCGATCGCCGCGCCCTGGAAGGCGATCGCCTGGAGTTCGCCCGACGCGATCATCTCGGCCAGCAGCATCGCCGTCGTCTGCAGCGCCTCGACCTCTTCCTCCGAATAGGTGCGCCGCGCGCGGTTCTGGACGACCAGAACGCCGATCGTCGCGCCGTTGCGCAGCACGGGGACGCCGAGGAACGACTGATAGATCTCTTCGCCCGTTTCGGGCTTGTAGGCGAAGGCCGGGTGGTGCTGCGCGTCGGAGAGCGCGAGCGGCTCGGCGCTCGACGCGATCAGGCCGACGAGGCCCTCGCCCGGCTCCATCGTCGTCAGATGGACGGCCTCGCGATTCAGGCCCTCGGTGGCGAAAAGCTCCATGGCCCCGTCGGCGCGCACGACATAGAGCGAGCAGACTTCCGCCACCATGTTCGAGGCGATCAGGACGACGATGCGGTCGAGGCGCGCCTGCGCGGTGACGGGCTCCGCCATGACCTCGCGGAGCCGCCGCAGCAACAGACGGGGTCCGCCTGGGGCGCGCATGTTAGATGGATCCTCCTCTTCCGCCGAACGACGGGTCGGCGTTGTCCGCCATGCAATGAACGGGCCTCAACCGGGCGCAAGCGCCCTCAAGGGTCGCTTGCGGCGGCCTCAACCGGCGTCCGTGCCCTATAGAAACGAATTGCCGACCCGGCAAGCTTGGCCTCCCCCCTTACGCATGCCGCCTGACGGCGCGGCGGGCCAGGACCTCGTCCAGCCACTCGGGCCGCATCTCGGGGACCGAGGACAGCAGCAGCTCCGTGTACGGGTGGTAGGGCGGGGCGAAAACGGCGGCGGTGTCGCCCTGCGCCACCGTCTTGCCGCGCAGCATGACCACCACCTTGTTGGCGATCCGCCTCACCGTGCCGAGGTCGTGGGTGATGAACAGGTAGGCGACCCCGAGCTCGTCCTGAAGCCGCTTCAGCAGGCGCAGGATCTCCTCTCCGACCAACTGGTCGAGAGCCGAAGTCACCTCGTCGCAGATGATGAGGTCGGGTTCGGCCGCCAGCGCGCGTGCGATCGACACCCGCTGCTTCTGGCCGCCCGACAGTTCGGACGTCTTCCGGTCGATGAAATGCTCGGGCAGATCCATCTGTTTCAGAAGTTCGACCACGCGCGCCCGAACCTCGGCGCGCGAGCGCTTGAAATAGAAGGCTGCCGGCCGGCCGATCACGTCGAGCAGCGTCTGCTGCGGATTGAGCGCCACGTCGGGCATCTGGTAGATCATCTGGATGCGCCGGAGCTGGTCGCGCGAGCGGTCCTTGAGGCGGGGAGGCAAGCTCGTCCCGTTGAACAGGACGTCGCCCTCGGCGCGCGGCAGGAGGCCGGTGACGACGCGCGCCAGCGTCGACTTGCCCGATCCCGATTCGCCGACCACCGCCAGCGTGTCTCCCTTGAAGATTTCGAGGCTGACGTCGTCGATGACGTTGGGCTTTCCTGCGTAATGGGCGGTGACGCTCTCGACGGCGAGAATCGGCGCCGTAGCCTGTCGCTGCGAGACGAAGGCGTGTCCGGCCGTCCTCTCGGTGACCAGCCTGCGGGTGTAATCCTCCTGCGGATCCTGAAGGATGGCCCGCGCATCGCCGAACTCGACCATCTTGCCGCGCCTCAAGACCATGATCCGGTCGGCGATCTGGGCGACGACCGCGAGGTCGTGGGTGATGTAGAGGGCGGCCGAGCGGTGCTCGCGCACGATGCGGCGGAAGGCGGCGAGACACTCGACCTGGGTCGTCACGTCGAGGGCGGTCGTCGGTTCGTCGAACACGATGATGTCCGGCTTGCCGATCATCGCCATCGCCGCCATGACGCGCTGCAATTGTCCGCCCGACACCTGGTGGGGATAGCGCGAGCCGATCGTCTCCGGGTTCGGCAGGTCGAGGTCGCGGAAGAGCTCCACCGCCGCGGCCTGCGCGTCGCTGCGCTTCATCACGCCGTGCCGGACGGGCGCCTCGCAGACCTGGTCCATGAGCGTCATCGCGGGATTGAACGAGGCGGCCGCGCTCTGGGCGATGTAGGAGAGCTTGAGGCCTCTCAGCGCCCGCCTCTGCTCCGCCGTCATGGTGCGCAGATCCGCGCCGTTGAAGACGATCTTTCCGCCGACGATGAAGCAGTTGCGCCGCGTATAGCCCATCGCGGCGAGCCCGATGGTCGATTTTCCGGCGCCGGATTCGCCGATCAGCCCGATGACCTCGCCGCGCCTGAGCTCGAGCGAGACGTCGTCGACCAGCACCGGCCCGTCGCCGTGATCCGTCCGCACCTGAACCCGCAGCAGATTGAGGTCGAGGACGACGCGGTCGCGCCCGGCTGAGGCGGTCATGCGCCCTCTCCCTGTCCGCGGGAGTGAATGGCGAGCATCCAGTCGACGACGAAATTGACGCCGATGGTCAGGAGCGCGATCGCCGCGGCCGGGTAGATCGGCGCGATCGAGCCGTAGTCGATCATGTCCTTGTAGTCGCGCACCATGCTGCCCCAGTCGGCGTTCGGCGGCTGCACGCCGAGGCCGAGGAAGCTCAGCGAAGCGACGAACAGGAAAGTGAAGCAGAAGCGCAGGCCGAACTCGGCGGTCAGCGGCGGGATCGCGTTCGGCAGGATCTCGCGGGTGATGATCCACCACCAGCCCTCGCCGCGCAGCCGCGCGGCTTCGACGAATTCGAGGCTGACGAGCCCCACGCCGACCGAGCGGGCGAGCCGGAAGACCTTGGTCGAATCGAGAATCGCGATGGTCACGATGAGCACCGGGATCGCCGTGCCGAGCACCGAGAGCACGACGAAGGCGAAGATCAGCGTCGGCATCGACAGCAGGAGATCGACGAGGCGCGACAGCGCGAGATCCACCCAGCCGCCGGCGACGGCCGCCGCGAAGCCCGCGATGATGCCGATCGAGAACGACAGCGCCGTGATGATGAGCGCGAGCCCGATCGTCAGCCGCGCGCCATAGATGAGCCGGCTCAGGAGGTCGCGGCCGAGATTGTCGAGGCCAAGCCAGTGCTGCCAGCTCGGATCGGCCCACGGGTCGCCGACCGGGGTCGCCTGATCGTAAGGCGCGATCAGCGGGGCGAAGAGAGCCACGAGCGCGTTCAGGATGACGATGGCGAGGCCGACCTGCGCCAGCACCGTGAGCTTGTGGCCGTAGATTCTCATCGCGGCCGCCTCAGGCGAGGATTGGAGAGGATCGACAGGATGTCGGCGATCATGTTGAGGAGGATGAAGGTGGCGGCGAAGATGAGGCCGCATGCCTGCACCACGGGGACGTCGTGCTTCGAGACCTCGTCGACCATGAGTTGGCCGAGGCCCGGATAGACGAACACCGTCTCGACCACGACCACGCCGACGATGAGATAGGCGAGGTTGAGGGCGATGACGGAGATGATCGGCGCGAGCGCGTTCGGCAGCGCATGGCGGAGCACGATGCGCGTCTGGCTGAGGCCCTTGAGGATGGCCATCTCGATGTAGGGGCTCGCCATGACCGCGAGCACGGAGGCGCGCGTCATCCGCATCATGTGCGCCAGCACGCTCATGGCGAGCGTCACCATCGGCAGGAAGACGATGTAGAGACGCGACAGGAACGGCGTGTCCGACGTCACGCTGGCGAGCGAGGGAAAGAGGCCGAGGTCGACGGCGACGAAGATGATGAGGAGATAGGCGACGAAATAGTCCGGCACCGAGATCGTCATGAGCGTCAGGACGTTGATCAGCCGGTCGAGCCAGCCGCCCTGGCGGATCGCGGCGATCAGTCCGAGCGCGAGCGCCAGCGGCGTCGCGACGACCGCGGCGTAGGCGGCGAGGAACATCGTGTTGGCGAAGCGCGGGGCGATCTCCTCGAGCACGTCGCGGCCGTTGGCGAGCGAGTGGCCGAAGTCGCCCCGGAGCGCCGCAAACAGCCATTCCGCGTAGCGCACGATCGCCGGACGGTCGAGGCCGAGATCGAGCCTCAGCTTGGCGAGGCTTTCCGGGGTCGCGGTGTTCTGCAGGATGGCGGACGCCAGATCGCCCGGCAGCAGTTCGGTTCCGAGAAAGATCAGCGCCGACGCCGCCAGAAGCGTCAGCAGTCCAAGCCCCACCCTCTGGCCGATGAGTTTGAGCACGCGCTGGTCCCTTGCGCCCGGATCGGACGGATGGAAGCAATATTCACGCCGAAAGAACGCCGAGCCCGGTGTGCGCCGGAAGGCGGCGCGAAAGTCTCGCGCCGCCTAGGCCTCTCGCTCAGGAAAGCCAGGCCTGTTCGAGAATCATGCCGTTGTTCATGTCGAAGCCGCCGTGCGGGGTGTGGCCGCCGACCTTGTCCTGATGCGCGTCGAGCCAGTCGCGGAAGACGGGGATGATCGCGCCGCCGTCGTCGTACAGGATCTTCTGCATCTCCCAGATCATCGGCTTGCGCTTGGCCTCGTCGATTTCGCCCTTGGCCTCCGAGAGCAGCTTCTCGAACCGCTCGTTGTTCATGTGCGTCTCGTTCCACGGCGCGCTGGCGGCGTAGCCGACCGACAGCATCTGGGTGGCGGCGGCGCGTCCGCCCCAGTAGCTCGCCACGAAGTCGCCCTTGAGCCAGACGTTGTCCCAGAAACCGTCCGCCGGCTCCTTCTTGATGTCGAACGGAATCTTGGCCATGTCGGCGGAGGCCTTCATGAGCTGGGCCATGTCGACGGCGCCGTTGAAGGTCGCCTCCGACACCTGCAGCACGATCGCCGGGTTGGCGACGCCCGCCTTCTTGAAATAGGAGGCGGCCTTGTCGAGGTCGTACTCGCGCTGGGGCAATTCGGTGTTGAAGTACGGATCGGTCGACGGGATCGGATGATCGTTGCCGAGCGAGCCGACGCCGTTGAAAAGGGCCCTCAGGATCTGCGGGCGGTTGGTCGCGTATTTCATCGCCATGCGCAGATCGGGGTTGTCGAACGGCGGCCGGTTCATCGACATGGCTGCGACCACGTGCCAGCCGCCGGGCGCCCGGACGAGCTTGAGGTTCCCCGACTTCTCGATCAGCGGGACGGCCCTCGGCTCGACGCGGTTGATCGCATCCACCTGTCCCGATTTCAGGGCGTTCAACCGCGCCACGCCGTCAGTGATGACGATGATCTCGGCGCTGTCCACCCAGCCGCGCCCGTCCTTGTAGTAGTCGGGGTTCTTCTTGAACGCGAGGCGGACGCCGGGATCGAACTTCTCGACCCGGAACGCGCCCGTGCCGACCGGGTTGGCCCAGTCCTTGAAGCCGTCGGGGACGACGAGCATGTGATAATCGGTCAGGCTGTAGAGGAAGTCGGCGTCGCCCGACTTGAGGATGACCTTGAACTGGCCGTTGTCCAGCTTCTTGATGTCGTCGATCGCCGAGACCGAGGACTTGCCGCCGGACTTGCTGTCGGCGCCGCGATGGAAGTTCAGCGAATAGATCGCGTCGTCGGCGGTGACCTCCTTGCCGTTGGAGAACTTCACCCCCTTGCGGAGATTGAACACCCATTCCTTCGCGTCCTTCGAGGGCTCGATGCGGTCGGCGAGATCGGGCTTCGGCTTGCCGTCCTGAGCCCATTCGACAAGGCCGCTGAACACGCCGTGCGCGGCGGAGATCATGACGGAATCGTTGTAGCTGCCGATGTCCCAGCTGTCGGTCGTGCTGCCGCCGCCGAGGCCGAGGCGCAGCGCGCCCCCCTTCTTCGGGGTCTCCGCGGCCGCGCTGGCGGCGCTGGCCAGCATGGTCGAGATCGCGAGGCTCGAGGCGCCGAGCGCCGCGGCGCGGCCCATGAACTCGCGGCGCGAAATCGCGCCCTTTTTCAGACGGGACTGCCAATAGTCCAGTTCGCTCATTGCGTTTCTCCCGATATTTGCCCCGGGGCCGGTCGTGCAGACGACCGGGCTCCGGTGGGTCATACCCCTTCAGAAACGCATTCTCATTCGCCCTCGCCCGCTGTCAATCGCGTTCGATGCGGCGGGGCCTCCCGCCGGACCCCGGCGCCCCGGCGCCCCGGCGCCCCGCTCGCGTCGCCGGGGCCTCCGGCGCAATGGGCGCCGGCTCGTCCGCGAAGCGCCCCGTCCAAAGGTGCACGCGCGTCGCGTTGACTTGGCCGGCCGGCATGACCTAAGGGTTCCGGCCGAAAAAGCGTTCGGGCGCAAGGCCCGAAACCGTCAAGGATCGGCCGCGCATGAAAATCCTCGTGCCCGTCAAGCGGGTGGTCGACTACAACATCAAGATCCGGATCAAGTCGGACGGGTCGGGTGTCGAACTCGCCAATGTGAAGATGTCGATGAATCCCTTCGACGAGATCGCCGTCGAAGAGGCGCTCCGGCAGAAGGAGGCCGGCAAGGCGACCGAGGTCGTCGTCGTGTCGATCGGCCCCGCGCAGGCGAGCGAAACCATCCGCACCGCCCTCGCCATGGGCGCGGACCGCGGCATCCTGGTCAAGACCGACGCGCTCACCGAGCCGCTGGCGGTCGCCAAGATCCTCAAAGGGATCATCGCCGCCGAAGCGCCCGGCCTCGTCATCATGGGCAAGCAGGCGATCGACGACGACTGCAACCAGACCGGGCAGATGCTGGCGGCGCTGACCGGCTACGGCCAGGGGACCTTCGCCTCGAAGGTCGTCGTCGGCGACGGCGCGGTCGAAGTGACGCGGGAGGTCGACGGGGGCTTGCAGACCGTGTCGCTGAAATTGCCGGCGATCGTGACCGCCGACCTTCGGCTCAACGAGCCGCGCTACGCCTCGCTGCCGAACATCATGAAGGCGAAGAAGAAGCCGATCGCCGAGGCCGCGCCGGCCGATTACGGCGTCGACGTCGCGCCGCGTCTCAAGGTTCTCAAGACCTCGGAGCCCGGCGGCCGCAAGGCGGGCGTCAAGGTCAAGACGGTCGCCGAACTCGTCTCGAAGCTGCGCGAAGAAGCGGGAGTGATCTGACATGGCGACGCTTCTTCTGGCCGAAGTCGCAAACGGGAATTTGAGCGACATGACCGCGCGGGCGCTCACCGCCGCGGTTCAGATCGGCGAACCGGTGCATGTGCTCGTCGCCGGCGAGGGCGTCCGCGGCGCGGCCGAAGCCGCGAGCAAGCTTTCCGGCGTCGGCAAGGTCCTCGTCGCCGAGGCGCCCGCTTACGCGCATGGGCTCGCCGAGCCGCTGGCGGCGCTGATCGTCGCGCTCGCTCCGGCCTATGACGCGATCGTCGCGCCCTCGACGGCGAGCGCCAAGAACGTCCTGCCGCGCGCCGCGGCGCTTCTCGACGTGATGCAGGTGTCCGACATCGTGAAGGTCGTCGGCGCCAAGACCTTCGAGCGCCCGATCTACGCCGGCAACGCGATCCAGACCGTCGAGTTCGACCGACCCGAAGGTGGTCGTGACCGTGCGCACCGCCTCGTTCGCCGCCACCGGACCGGGCGGCCCTGCGCCGATCGAGGAGGCGGCCGCGGCCGCCGATCCGGGCGTGTCGTCCTTCGTCGGCGAGGCGCTCGCCAAGTCCGACCGGCCGGAACTCACCTCCGCCAAGATCATCATCTCGGGCGGCCGGGCGATGCAGAAGGCCGAGAACTTCAAGACCTACATCGAGCCGGTGGCCGACAAGCTCGGCGCCGCCATGGGCGCCTCGCGCGCCGCCGTCGACGCCGGCTACGCGCCGAACGACTGGCAGGTCGGGCAGACCGGCAAGGTCGTCGCGCCCGAACTCTATATTGCGGTCGGCATCTCCGGCGCGATCCAGCATCTCGCGGGGATGAAGGATTCGAAGGTCATCGTCGCCATCAACAAGGACGAGGAGGCGCCGATTTTCCAGGTGGCCGACTACGGCCTCGTCGCCGATCTCTACCAGGCCCTGCCGGAACTGAACGACGAGCTCGCCAAGCTCGGGCGCTGATTCGATGGGGCGAGAGCGGCCGTGCATGCCAAAGGCCGCTCGTCTATGATCCCGCTTCGGGATGCGGTTGCATTGGGTTTGAGACCATGGCTCTGAACATCGACTCCATCGGCGTCATCGGCGCCGGGCAGATGGGCGCCGGCATCGTCGAGGTCGCCGCGCACGCGGGGCTGCAGGTCTACCTCGCCGACGTGACCGAGGACCGCGTCAACGCGGCGCTCGCGACCATCAACGGCCACCTGTCGCGCCAGGTGGCGCGCGGCGCGCTCGACGAGGCGGCGCGCCGCGAGGTGCTCGGGCGCATCCATTACGCGCCGACGCTCGACAAGCTCGCCAACTGCGATCTCGTCGTCGAGGCGGCCTCCGAGAACGAGGAGGTCAAGCGCAAGATCTTCACCTCGCTCCGCTCGTTCATGAAGCCGGACGCGATTCTGGCGTCCAACACCTCGTCGATCTCGATCACCCGGCTCGCCTCGGTCACGGCGAACCCCGAGCGCTTCATCGGCATGCACTTCATGAACCCGGTGCCGCGCATGCAGCTCGTCGAGCTTATCCGCGGCATCGCCACCAAGGACGACACGTTCGAGGCCGCGAAGACCTTCGTGGGCCGGCTCGGCAAGACGGCGACGATGTCAGAGGATTTTCCCGCCTTCATCGTCAACCGCATCCTATTGCCGATGATCAACGAGGCGGTCTACACGCTCTACGAGGGCGTCGGCTCGGTCGAGGCGATCGACACGGCGATGAAGCTCGGCGCCAACCACCCGATGGGCCCGCTCCAACTCGCCGACTTCATCGGCCTCGACACGGTCCTGTCGATCATGCAGGTCCTACACGACGGCCTCGCCGACTCGAAGTACCGCCCGTGTCCGCTGCTGGTGAAATACGTCGACGCCGGCTGGCTCGGCCGCAAGTCGCAGCGCGGCTTCTACGACTACCGCGGCGAGACGCCGGTTCCGACGCGATAGGGAGCTTGTAGGCGCGCTCGCCGAGCGCGCCGGCGGGGTCGCGCCGACCAGGTCGCCGACCCCGCCCTACAAGCGCACCCCAGCTCAGGCCGCGGCCGGCCTGGTCGGGCGTCGCGGCCGCCTGGCAGGCGGTGGAATGAGAAGGTCAGCGGATACGCGAAAGCGGGCGCGAAGCCTCTGCACCATCGCCATGCTGAGCTCCTTCTTTCCTGCCAGAACCTCGCTCACGCGACTCGGAGTTCCCAAAATCGGAACCATATCCGCTCGCGTGAGTCCGTGTTGATCCATGAGATGCCGGATCAGTTCGGCCGTGCTCGGCGGTCGGCGAGGCCACTTGCTTTCCTCATAGGCGGCGATCAGGCGCGCCTGCGCCTGCAGCCGGGCGACCTCGGCCGGGCTTTCCGAACGCCACAGCCGATCGACGAGGTCGCGCGCTCGCGCGAGTTCCGCATCGCTGTCGATCAGAACCAGAAGTCGCATCCATCACACAGTCTCCGCATCAACCTTGTCATACTCGGCGTGGCTGCCGAAGAATCGGATCGCAAGGACCCCGGCCTGAAACTGGACAGCTGCGATCAGCCGGTAATCGTTTCCCTTGATGTTGAAGACGACCCGGCCCGCCTTCAGGATGCTCGCCTTGGGGTACGACGCCTTGACATCCTCAGGACTGCGCCAGTCGCCACGGGTCACGATGTCCAGCCACGCCTGATATTGCGACCGTGCGACCTTGACGCCCTTGTGGCCGGCGTGGCCGGCCAGATAGTTCTCGACCACGTCCGTGCCAATGACGATCATTTCCCTCCATGTGGCACGGTTTTCCAAAAATTGGAAGCGCGTCGATGTTCCGCGGGGTGCGGCCTGCCCTTCCCGTGTGCGCCGGGCGCGCGTCGTGCTGTTCACGCTCGGCGCGCCTGTAGGCGCGCTCGCTGAGCGCGCCGGCGGATCGCCGACCCCGCCCTACAAGTGAGCCGCGCCTTCGTGTAGCCTTCGCGCATGACCCTCACCAGCGAAGAGGTCGAGCGCTACGCGCGGCAGATCGTGCTGCGGGGCGTCGGCGGGCCTGGCCAAAATAAACTCAAGGCCGCGCGCGCGCTCGTCGTCGGCGCGGGCGGCCTCGGCTCGCCGGCGCTGCAATATCTCGCCGGCGCCGGCGTCGGCGTGCTCGGAATCGTCGACGACGACGTCGTGGCGCTGTCGAACCTGCACCGCCAGATCCTGCACGGCACGGACGACGTCGGGCGGGCGAAGACCTTGAGCGCCGCCGATGCGATCCGCCGCCTCAACCCGCACGTCGAGGTCGAGGCGAAGCCTGTGCGCCTCGACGCCGCGAACGCCCGCGCGCTTGTCCGCCCCTTCGACGTCGTACTCGACGGCTCCGACAATTTCGCCACCCGCTACGCTCTCTCCGACGCCTGTTTCTTCGAGCGCCGGCCGCTGGTCACGGCGGCGATCGGCGAGTTCGACGGCACGCTGACGGTCCTGAAACCTTATGAGATTGGGTCCGACGGCCGCCCGAACCCGACGTACCGCTGCCTCTTCCCCGACCCGCCCGAGCCCGGGACCATCCCGACCTGCGCGGAAGCGGGCGTTCTCGGCGCGCTTGCCGGGACCTTGGGCGCGATGATGGCGCTCGAGGCGATCCGCCTGATCGTCGGCGGCTTCGGCGACGGCGACGAAGGCCTCGTCGGCAGGCTCCTGATGATCGACCTCAAGGCGATGCGTTTCGAGACGCTGCGCTACGCCTGGGACGAGCGAAACCCGCTGAGCGGAACGAGCGTGAGATAGCTGCGCCACCCCTTCTCCAGCTTTGCTGGGGAAGGTGGCGGCGAAGCCGCCGGATGGGGTGTGGGCCGCAGGGCTTACGGTAAGAAGGGTTGCACCGACGGTCGCGCCAGCCTCGGCGCCGTAGGCGGGCTGCTTTCCACACCCCATCCGTCGGCCTTCGGCCGACACCTTCCCCGCTGGCGCGGAGAAGGGGCGCGCTCACTGACGCGTCACGCCGCCCTTTGACGCTCGCTCAGGCGTCGTCGGAGCCGCCGCCGCCCGAAGAATCGTCGAACGACGAATCGTCGAGGTAGCCGGCGTCGTCGGGCATGCTCGGATCGAACTGCTGGTCGCCGCGGTCCGGGCCGTCCTCGAAGATGTTGACGGTCTCGTTTCCGCCGCCTTGGCCGCCGCCGAGGAAGCCGGCGTTGGAGCCGCCGCCGAACAGGCCGCCGCCCCCGCCATGGCCGCCGAACAGGCCGCCGAGCAGGTTGCCGAGCACGACCCCGCCCGCGACCCCGGTCGCGGTCGAAGCGGCGTTCTGCAGGAATCCGCCGCCCTGCGGCGGAGGCGGATAGCCGCCCTGCTGGGGATAGGGCGCCTGCGCCTGCGGCGCGCCGCCGCCCCACGGGCCGGGCCGCTGGGGCGCATAGCCGGAGGGCGGCGGGGGCGCGTAGCCCGGGCCCGGCTGCGCTTGTGGCGGATAGCCGGGTTGCGGCGGAGGCGCGGACGGGCCGCCGCCGAAGATCGACCGGCCGAGGTTGCCGAGGAAGCCGCCGCCCTGATCCTGCGGCGCCTGCTGCGCGGCGGCCTCGAGATCCTGGATGTGGCGCGCGGCCGCCTCGAGGGCGTGCTGCTGGACGAGCACGGTCTGGGCGAGCACGTAAGGGGCGAACGGCGCCGACTTCACCGCGTCGTTGATGAGGGCCTCGGCCTGTGCGTCGCGCGGCTGCGCGCCGGCGGCGTTCACGCGGTCGAAAAGACCTGCGAGCATCTGGCGTTCTTCGGGGGTCATGGACGTCTCCCAAGCGGCCTTGCGAAGCGGGCCTCGAAGCCGCCCGCGCGCCGCATATGGACATCCCCCCTGCGCAATCAAGACGCGGACGCGGCGATTTTCGAATGCGCCCTTCCCGTCCGCCTGCGCGCGCGAATTCCCCTGCGGCGACGGCGCGCCTTTACTCTCCCATGACGATCGTCTACGCCACCCCCGGGCAAGCCCCCGGTCCCGCACATAAGTTTGCGCCGGGTGACGATCTTTTCGGGGACGCGTGGAGGGCGAAGCGGCTCATGGCCAACGTCGTCGTGGTCGGCGCCCAGTGGGGCGACGAAGGCAAGGGCAAGATCGTCGATTGGCTGTCGCTTGCGGCCGACGTCGTCGTGCGCTTCCAGGGCGGCCACAACGCCGGCCACACGCTGGTCATCGACGGCAAGGTGTTCAAGCTCGCCCTGCTGCCATCCGGCATCGTGCGCCCCGGCAAGCTCTCGATCATCGGCAACGGCGTCGTCCTCGACCCCTATCACCTCATCGGCGAGATCGAGAACATCCGCGCCCAGGGCGTCGCGGTGACGCCCGACAATCTGAAGATCGCGGAGAACGTGCCGCTGATCCTGTCGCTGCATCGCGAACTCGACGCCCACCGCGAAGAGGCGTCGTCGCGCGGGGTCAAGATCGGCACGACCAAGCGCGGCATCGGCCCAGCCTATGAGGACAAGGTCGCAAGGCGGGCGATCCGCCTCATGGATCTCGCCGAGCCCGACGCCCTCGACGACAAGATCGAGCGGCTCCTCGCCCACCATGATCCGCTTTGCCGGGGGCTCGGCCTGCCGCCTCCGAAGGCGGCGGCGATCCGCGAGGAATGTCTCGCCGTCGCGCCGAAAGTCCTGCCGTTCATGGCGCCGACTTTCGATCTCCTCGACCGAGCCCGCCGCGCCGGCAAGCGCATTCTCTTCGAGGGCGCGCAGGGCGCGCTTCTCGACGTCGATCACGGCACCTATCCGTTCGTCACGTCGTCGAACACCGTCGCCGCCAACGCCGCGACCGGCTCGGGCGTCGGCCCCGGCGCGATCGGCTACGTGCTCGGCATCGCCAAGGCCTATGTGACGAGGGTCGGCGCGGGGCCGTTCCCGACCGAGCAGGACAACGACATCGGCCGGCTGATCGGCCAGCGCGGCCATGAGTTCGGCACCAATACCGGCCGTCCGCGCCGGTGCGGCTGGTTCGACGCGGTGCTCGCCCGCCAGACCGCCCGCACCTCCGGCATCAACGGCCTCGCCCTGACCAAGCTTGACATCCTCGACGGCTTCGAGACAATCAAGGTCGCAATCGGGTACCGGCTGGACGGACGGCAGATCGACTATCTGCCCGCCTCTCAATCCGCCCAGGCGCGGATCGAACCGATTTACGAAACCATCGACGGCTGGACCGGCGTCACGAGCAGGGCGCGCTCCTGGGCCGATCTCCCGGCGCAGGCGATCAAGTACGTGCGGCGAATTGAAGAACTGGTCGGCGTTCCTGTCGCGCTGCTCTCGACAAGCCCGGAGCGGGACGACACCATTCTCGTCCGCGATCCGTTTCAGGATTGACGAGCAGGAGATCCATCGAGCGGATGTCGGATGGCTGATTATCAATCGCTGCTCGCGCGCGCCGTCGCCAATTTGCCGCCCTCCAGCACCGCAGCCTCGCGGACTGCGATCTACGATCGCGCGCGCAAGGCGCTCGTCACCCAGCTCCGGTCGTTGCGCCCGCCGCTGCCGGAAAGCGACATCGCGCGCGAGGAAAGCGCGCTCGACAAGGCGATCGCGACGGTCGAGGCGAAGTTCGCCGCCGCCGACGAGGCTCAGTCCGCTGCGGCGGCGCCGGTCGAGCCGGCGCGCCGGCCGCCCCCGCATGCCCCCGCGGCGCCGCGCCCTCCTCCGGCGCCTGGGATCGCGCCGAAGAGCCCGCCGCCGCCGGCAAGGCCGCAGCCGGCGCCCGCCGTCCCGGCCCCCGCCGCCCCGAGCGCGGCCGCGCCCGAGAGGGCGGTCGAGGCCGCGCCGCAGCCCGGCCTTGCGCCGAACCCGGCGGCCGCCGCCAGTCGCGCCGCGGCCCCGGCCGCATCCGTTGCGCGCCCGGCCGAGCCCCGCGCCACGCTGCCCGTCCGCCCCTCTTCGGCGGCCCCGGCCCCACGGCCGCCCGTCATGCCGGCGCCGCCGCGACCGAGCCCAGGACCGAGGTTCGAGGCCGGCGGGCTCAAGCCGCCGCTGGTTCAGACGCCGGCGCCCGGGGTCGACGGCGCGAACGCCCCGCCGGTCGTCCCGACGAAAGCGCTCGGCGAAGCGCCTCCCTCCGCCAGTCTCGGCGGCGTCGTTCCGGGGGGCGAATCCCAGCATCCGGCCGAAACGCCCGTCCCTCCGGTCGTCGCCAGCCGGGACGACGAGGACGACGATTTCGCCGTCGCCCCCGACGCGCCGCTCGACGACGATCGTTTCGTCGCCGGTCGGCCGGAGGCGGAGGCGCTGCGGCCGGTCGCGCCATCGGCCCCGGTCGAGCGACGACGCAGCGCCTGGCCCTGGGCGGCGCTCGCGCTCGTGGTCGGCATCGTGCTCGCCGTCGCCATCGCCGCAATCGTGATGCGGCAAAAGCCTCAGGATCTCGCCATCAGCCCCGCTCCTCCGGCGGCCGAAGCCCCCGATGCGCCGGCCAAGATCGCCCAGCGCGCCCAGTCCTCGCCGTCCGAGGCCGCGGCGCCGGGCGCGGCCCAGAGCCCCGCCCCGAGCCCGGGCGCCGACCAGAGCCAGCCCCCGGCCGAAGGCGCCGCGCCCGCCGCCCCGCCGTCGGAGACCAAGACCGAGGCGCCGCTTCCGAGCGCGGCGCGGGCGGCGATGCTGATCGCCTCGGCGGACAACCCGCAGAAGCCGGTGGTCAATCTGGGCTCGACCGTCTGGTCGACGGTTCCCGCGCCGCAGGGTCAGCCGGGGGGCGCGGCGATCCAGGCCGACGCCGACATCCCCGACCTGAAGATGCACGCCTCGATGATCCTCAGGAAGAACACCGACGCCACGCTGCAGGCCTCGCACACCATCGATCTCAAGTTCACCTTCGCCGGCGGCGCGCCGGTCACCGGCTTCAAGGACGTCGGCGGTCCGCTGATGCGCAAGGAGGGATCGGCGGCCGGCGAGGCGCTGATCGCGGCGAAGGCGAACATCAGCGACGTCTACTTCCTCTTTGCGCTGACCATCGGCGAGCAGGATCTCGCCCACAATCTGGACCTGATGCGGAGCGGCACCTGGTTCGAGTTCCCGCTGCTGCTCAACGACGGCCGCATCGCCAAGATCGGCTTCGAGAAGTCGGCGGACGGGGAGGCGATGCTCGAGAAGGCGCTGGACGCCTGGAAGTAGCGGACGATCTCCCCCCGAAGCCGTCTATCGCTTCAGGTTGAAGACGCGGGTCGAGACGAAATAGCCGCCCTCGATCACGCCGAAAGCGACGGGCGCGCCGAAGCACGACGCCCATGCCGGACCCTCGGGCGCCGCTGCGCCGCGAACGAGCAGAGCCTGTCCGCGCCGGAGCGTCGCGGCGCCGTTGCGGTCGATCGGCAGCGCGCTGAGTTCGGCAAGCCCTGCCTCGAGCGGAAGCAGGGCCCGCGCCATCAGCTCGGCGTCCTCGGGCAGCCGCTCGAGCGGCACGCCCATGTCGGCCGAGAAGGGCCCGACGCGCATGCGCCTCAAGGCGGTCACATGACCATAGCAGCCGAGCGCCCGCCCGAGGTCGCGCGCCAGCGCCCGCACATAGGCGCCCTTGCCGCAATCCGCCTCGAGGTCCGCAAAGTCCGCGCCGGCCTCGACGAGCGCCAGCCGGTAGACATGGATCGGGCGCGGCGCGATGGCGAAGGTTTCTCCGTCGCGCGCCCGGTCGTAGGCGCGCGCGCCGTCGATCTTGATCGCCGAATAGGTCGGCGGGGTCTGCTCGATGAGGCCGGTGAAGCGCGGCAGCAGCGCCTCGATTTCCGCCGGGCTCGGCCGCCTTTCGGCGCGCGCGACGATCTCGCCTTCGGCGTCGTCGGTGGCGCTCTCTTCGCCCCAGCGCACGCGGAACCGGTAGGCCTTCCGGCCCTCCTGAACGACCGGAACGGTCTTGGTCGCCTCGCCGAAGGCGACCGGCAGGACGCCGGAGGCGAGCGGGTCGAGCGTCCCTGCATGGCCGGCCTTCTTGGCGTTGAACAGAAACTTGAGCCGTCCGACCGCCTGCGTCGAGGACACCCCGACCGGCTTGTCGAGATTGATCCAGCCGTCGATCTCGATCCGGGTCGAGCGCTTCTGCGGGGGCCGAGAGGACTGCTTCGGCCGTTCGCCCGGCGCCGCGTTCGTCTCCCCGCTCACGCCTCGTCCTCCCCGGATTCGGGATGGGGGGCGAGATCCCGGGCGACGACGGGCGACTTCAGGAGCGCGTCGATGCGCTCCTGCGCCTCGAAGCTCGAATCGAGCACGAAACGCAGATCGGGCGCGAACTTCAGGTTGACCCTGTGGGCGATCAGCGTCCGCAGTTCCTTCTTGTGCCGGTTCAGCGCGTCGAGGGTCGCGGCGGCGTCGCGTCCGCCGAGCGGCATCACGACGACGGTCGCGAGCTTGAGATCGGGCGACATCCGCACGACGGGGACAGTGACCGGATGGCGGTCGAGCGCGGCGTCGGGCATGTCGCCGCGGGCGAGGATCTCCGCCACGGCGTGGCGGATCAATTCGCCCACCCGTTCGAGACGATGGGTCGGCGCATGGGACTTCGAAGAGGATCGGGACATTCGTGGGGTCCTCGCGCTCGATAGCGCGACAGAATCTGTGGGAGAGCGCGCGCCGGCCGGCTTTTGGCGCCTAGACCGTCGCAAGCCGGATGGAGAAATCGGGCAGGGCGGCGAGCGTCAGCGACTCCTCGGGCGGACGCTCGACGATCGAGCGCCACGAGCCTGCCTCCGGCCCCTGGTGGACAAAGGCCGCGCGCCGCGCGGCGTCGACCACCCAGAGTTCGTTGACCCCGTAGCGGGCGTAGAGCTCGGCCTTGAGGCCCCGATCGTAGGCGAGGCTCGTCGCGGCGACCTCGATCGCAAGCAGGATGTCCCTGCCCTTCACGTCCTCGAGCTTCGGCCCCTTCGGGTAGACGGTGAGGTCGGGCTCGACGAAAGTGTTCGGGCTCAGATAGAGCGTCGACTCGACCCCCATCCACAGAGGGTCGGGCAGCGCCCGGGCGATCGCGATCGTCAGAGCGGATTTGATCAGTTCGTGAGCGTGCGACTTCGCCTGCATCGGAACAATCTCGCCCTCGATCAGCTCGAAGTTTTCGTCTTCCGCGATGATGCCCGCGTCCTGCATGCGCAGGATCTCGGCCACCGTGAAAGCCCGGCGGTCGAAACCCTCGGCGGCGCGCGTGACATGCCCTCTCACGTGACTTGGCCTCTCATGAGCGACGGCCTCCCGACGGCCGCACGCCCGTTAGAGCGTACGGCGGATTTCCTCGACGTTGTAGCACTCGATGACGTCGCCGACGCGCATGTCCTGATAGTTCTCGAAGGCCATGCCGCATTCCTGGCCCGCCTGGACCTGCGCCACTTCGTCCTTGAAGCGCTTGAGCGTCGACAGCTTGCCCTCGTGAACGACAACGTTGTCGCGGATGAGGCGCACATGCGCGCCGCGTTGCACGACGCCGTCCGTAACCCGGCAGCCGGCGACTGCGCCGACCTTGGAGATGTGGAAAATCTCCAGGATCTGCGCGTTGCCGAGCATGGTCTCGCGCAAGGTCGGCGACAGCATGCCGGAAAGAGCCGCCTTCACGTCGTCCACGAGATTGTAGATGATGTTGTAGTACCGGATCTCGATGCCGGCCTGCTCGGCGAGCTCGCGCGCCTCCTTGTGGGCGCGCACGTTGAAGCCGAGGATGACCGCGTTCGAGGCCTCGGCAAGGGTCACGTCGGATTCGGTGACGCCGCCGACGCCGCTGTGGATGACCCGCGCCATGACCTCGTCGTTGCCGAGCTTCTCGACGGCGGCGTTGATCGCCTCGACCGAGCCCTGCACGTCGCCCTTGACGACGACCGGCATCTCCTTTCGGCCCGCGGCCTTCAGGTTGCTCATCATGTCGGAGAGCGAGGTTCGCACCGCCGGACCGCGCGCCGCCGCCTTCTCCCTGCGCAGCCGCTCGCGGTATTCCGTGATCTCTCGCGCGCGCGCCTCCGTTTCGACCACCGCGACCCGGTCGCCGGCCTCCGGCGCGCCGGAGAATCCGAGCACCTCGACCGGCATGGACGGCGGCGCCTCGTCGGCGGTCTGGCCCTTGTCGTTGATGAGCGCGCGGACGCGGCCCCATTGCGAGCCCGCGACCACCAGATCGCCGACCCGCAGGGTTCCGCGCTGCACGAGCACGGTCGCGACCGGACCGCGGCCGCGGTCGAGCCGCGCCTCGATCACCGTCCCTTCCGCGCTGCGCGCCGGGTCGGCGGCGAGGTCGAGCAGTTCGGCCTGCAGCGCGATCGCCTCGAGAAGCTTGTCGAGGCCGATCTGCTTGGTTGCGGAAACCTCGACCGCCAGCGTGTCGCCGCCGAACGCCTCGACCTGGACCTCGTGCTGCAGCAGCTCCTGCGTGACGCGCTCCGGATTGGCCTCGGGCTTGTCGATCTTGTTGATCGCGACGATGATCGGGGCGGAGGCGGCCCTGGCGTGGCGGATCGCCTCGATCGTCTGCGGCATGACGCCGTCGTCGGCCGCGACCACGAGCACCACGACGTCGGTCACCTTGGCGCCGCGCGCCCGCATGGCGGTGAAGGCCGCGTGGCCCGGCGTATCGATGAAGGTGATCGCCTGGCCGCCGGGGGCCACGACCTGATAGGCGCCGATGTGCTGGGTGATGCCGCCGGCCTCGCCCGCCACCACGTTGGCGTGCCGGATCGCGTCGAGAAGCGATGTCTTGCCGTGGTCGACGTGCCCCATGATCGTCACGATCGCCGGGCGCGGGAGGGAAGCCCCTTCCTCGTCGGGGCGGTCGAACAGGCCCTCCTCGACGTCGGAATCGGCCACGCGCTTGACCCTGTGACCCATCTCCTCGGCGATGAGCTGCGCGGTGTCGGCGTCGAGGACGTCGGTCAGCGTGACCATCCGGCCCTGACGCATGAGAAGCTTGATCACGTCGACCGCGCGTTCCGACATGCGGGCGGCGAGCTCCTGGATGGTGATCGCCTCCGGGAGCACGATCTCGCGCGCGATCTTGTCCTTGTGGTCCTGCAGTCCGCCGCCTTTGAGCCGCTGGGTCCGTCTCCGGAAGGAGGCGACCGAGCGGGTGCGCTCGTCCTCGGTGGAGGTCGCGGTGGCGACGGTCAACCGGCCGCGGTTGCGCTGCTCGGCCCCACGCGTCGGGCGCGGCGTCGGCATCGGCGGCGCCTTCTGCGGCACGATCGGATTCAGGGGCGGACGGCGCACGACGCGCGTCTCTTCGTTCCCCGCGAGACCGGCCGCGGGCGCGGGCGTGACGCCGCCCGGCAGGGGCCTGCGGGGGGCGACGGACGTGGGCGCGGGGGCGGGCTCGCCGCCGGACAGCCTGCGGCGCGCCTCCTCCTCGGCCTGTCGCTTCAGACTGGCTTCCTGGGCGCGCCGGGTTTCCTCGTCGCGCTTGCGCGCGTCGGCCGCCTCGCGCTCGGACCGTTCGCGCGTCTCGCGGTCACGCCGGGCCCCTGCATCGGCCTCCTGACGGCGACGGTCGACCTCCTCCTGGGCCTTCGCGTCCATGAGCGCGCGGGCGCGCGCGTCCCGCTGTTCGGCGGTGAGCGTCGGCAGCACGACCCCGGTCTTGGCGGGCGGCGGGGGCGCCGCCGGCCGCACGGGCGCGCCCTTCGCGGGCGCCAGCGTGACCGTCGGCTTGGGCGCCGCCGGGGCGCCGGGCGCGGCCGGAGGCGCCTCGCCCGGACCGAGGACGCGGCGCTTCACCTTCTCGACCACCACGGATTTGCTTCGGCCGTGCGAGAAACTCTGGCGCACGGTTCCCTGCTCGACCGGCCGCTTCAGATGCAGGGTCGGTTTCGCGCCTGCGCCGGTCGGCTTGTCGCTGTTGCTCGTTTCGTTCATGCCCAATCCTAATTGGTTGGCTTCTTAGCCAATTCGTCCTGTCCCGTCACGCCGCGCCGAATTTCGGCGGAGGCCCTTTCGCCGCCGCTCCGAACCTTCGCGTCTGCCGCGCTTGCGCGATAACGGCGCAGGCGGTCGGCCCGCGCCAGAAAGGCCGACGCCGCGGCGCCGGATTTGACGGCAGCATGTATCACATTTGCCTTCCCCAATGCCAAACCCAATTGCGCCGAGGAGAAGAGATTGATCCGCGCCACCAGGGAGTCGGCGTCGCCCTGCCGTGTTCTGAGCGCCTGCTCGCGCTTGGCGGCCCCGTCGGTTGCTCCGTCCGAGGCGTGAATGAGGGCGGCGGCGCCTGCGTTGACAAGCATTTCGTCGACCTTGAAGGCGCCGGCGACGACAAGTCCGGCCTTGTTGGCGATCGCCAGCGACTGCAACGCGTCGCTCTCGAGGAGGGCGTCCACGATGTCCGCGAGATCGGGCTTTGCGTCGGCCCTGGCGCGGAAGGCGCGGGCGAAGGCGCCCTTGGCGGCGGCGCGGCGAACGGCGTCGGCGCTGAGGTCGGTCCACACGCCCCGTCCCGGCAGCTTGCGGCGGATGTCGGGCACGACCGCGCCGTCGGGGCCGAGCGCGAAGCGAAGCATGGCCTCCGGCGGCCCCTTGGCCCCCGTGGCGACGCAAGTCCGCTCGGACCCGCCCTCATCGCTCGACGCACGCGCTCGCAAAGGTCGCAAATCCGTTCCGCGCCGTCAGGCCGCCTCGCCCTCTTCGGGCGGCTCTCCGCCTTCCGGCGCGGGCGGCAGCGCCTCGATCCAGCCGGCGCGAACGCGCGCGTCGAGGATCATGGCGTCCGCCTGGGCGCGGGTCACTTCGAAGCCGGCGAGATAGCCCGGCCTGACCTGGTCGCCCTCGGTCCAGCCGACGAGATCGTCGCTCGCGCAATCGGCGAGGTCCTCGAGCGTCTTGACGCCGTTCTCGCCGAGCTTGACCAGCATCGCCGTCGTCATGCCCTCGACGTCCTTGAGTTCGTCGGCCACGCCGAGCGCCTTGCGCCGGTCGTCGAGTTCCGCCTCGATCGCAGCCAGATGGTTCTGCGCCCGCGTCTGGATCTCGGCCGCGGTTTCGTCGTCGAAACCTTCGATCGTGGCGAGTTCGCGAGGTTCGACATAGGCGAGTTCGTCGACTGTCCGGAAGCCTTCGGAGGCGAGAAGCTGCGCCACCGTCTCGTCGACGTCGAGGGCCGCCATGAAGTGGCTCGTGCGCTCGGCGAATTCCTTCTGGCGGCGCTCCGACTCCTCGGCTTCGGTCAGGATGTCGATGTCCCAGCCGGTCAGCTGCGAGGCCAGGCGAACGTTCTGGCCGCGGCGGCCGATGGCGAGCGACAGCTGATCGTCGGGGACGACGACCTCGATCCGGGTCGAATCTTCATCGAGCACGACCTTCATCACCTCGGCGGGCTGGAGGGCGTTGACGATGAAGGTCGCGGCGTCGGGCGACCAGGGGATGATGTCGATCTTCTCGCCCTGCAATTCGTTGACCACCGCCTGCACGCGCGAACCGCGCATGCCGACGCAGGCGCCGACTGGGTCGATCGACGAATCGTTCGAAATCACGGCGATCTTGGCGCGCGAGCCGGGATCGCGCGCCACCGCCCTCACCTCGACGATGCCGTCGTAAATCTCGGGCACCTCCTGGGTGAAGAGCTTGGAGGTGAACTGCGGGTGCGTGCGGGACAGGAAGATCTGCGGACCGCGGGCTTCACGCCTGACGTCGTAGACGAAGGCGCGGATGCGGTCGCCGGGACGGAACATCTCGCGCGGGATCATCTCGTCGCGCCGCACCACCGCCTCGCCGCCCGCCCCGCCGAGGTCGACCACGACGTTGCCGTATTCGACCCGCTTGACCTGGCCGTTGATGATCTCGCCGATCCTGTCCTTGAACACGTCGTACTGCTTGTCGCGCTCGGCCTCGCGGATCTTCTGCACCAGCACCTGCTTGGAGGCCTGGGCGGGAATGCGCCCGAGATCGAAGGGCGGAAGCGGCTGCTCGTCGCGGATCCAGTCGCCGACCTGCGCCGACGGGTTCTGCTTCTGCGCGTCGGCGAGAGAGATCTGCGTCCAGGCGTTGTCGATGTCCTCGACGACGAGCATCAGCCGCCAGAAGCGTGTTTCTCCGGTGCGCGGGTTGATCTCGCAGCGGACCTCGGTTTCCTGTCCGTAGCGGGAGCGCGCCGCCTTCTGCAGCGCGTCCTCCATCGAGGCGAGAACGATCGACCGGTCGATCGACTTCTCGCGCGCGACGGCGTCGACGATCTGCAGGAGTTCGAGTTTGTTGGCGCTGACGGCCATGTCTTGTCTCCTTGCTTTCTCAGTCTTTCCCGGCGTCCGGGCTCCGCCGCGGGCCGCGGCTCTCCGTCGCCTTGGTCGTTCTCGCGGGGCGTTCGCGGCGCTTGGCTTCCTTGAGCGCGGTCTTTTCCCGCCGCAGCGCGGCGCGAACCAGCGCGTCCGTCAAGACCAGCCGGGCCTCGCTCATCGCCGCGACCGGAAGCTCGACGACCGTCTCGCTCCCGTCCTCGGCCGTCACCGCGAGCCGCGCCGACACGCCATCCGGCCCGGCGGCGACGGATTCGAGACGGCCGCGGAACCGCTTGCGGCCGTCGATCGGCGTCGTCATCTCGATTTTCGCCTCGTGACCGACGGCGCGCTCGAAGTCCGAGCGGCGCACCAGCGGGCGATCGATCCCCGGCGACGACATCTCGAGCCGGTAGGCGTCCCGCATGACGTTCTCCGCGTCGAACACCGGAGACAACGCCTCGCTCGCCTTCTCGCAGTCCTCGATCGTCATCAGGCCGTCCGGCCGTTCGGCCATGATCTGAAGGGTCGCGCCGGACGCCGCCGAAATCTTCACCCGCACGAGCCGCAAGCCGAGATCGTGCAGCACGGGCGCGGCGATCCGGCCGATGCGCAGGGCGACGCCCGCGTCCTCGATCAGGCGCGGTTCGTCGAGCGCGTCTGGCGCGCCGGCGGCTTCAGGGGGCGTCAAGTCGACCATGGACCTCGCGGCAATAAAAAAGAGCGGGTCCCGTCCGGGGCCCACTCTCAAACTGTCCTTCCATCAATCCGACGGGAGGCTATGAGATGTTGTTAAACGCCATATAGTACAAGGGCCTCGTCCGCGCAAGGCGGAACCGTCCGGAATCTTGAAGGGCTTTCGCAGGCGATTGTGGACGGGGGCCGTGGGGGCCGGGCATGTCGAAGCGGACGGAAATCGAGCTTTTCGCAGAGGGCCTGCGCGACGTCACGCGGTCGCTCGGAAAGAAGCGTTACTGGTCGCTGGTGCGCGCCGAACTCGCCGCGATCGCCGGGAACGAGGCGCGCCGTCTGATCGCGTTGCGCGTCGCCGCGAGCGAGGTTCAGCGCCTTGCGCAGCCGAGCGCCCGCATCGAGCTCAACGGCCATTCGGCAAGCTCGCTTCTGCGCGCCATCGCCGAGGCCGCGGAAGTCGCTCCGCCGGCGTTCGCCGGCGTCGAGGGCCGGGGTCCGGACGACAGCATCGTCTCCATTTCGCCGTATCTTCCCGAGGCCGCGCTCTACGCCTTCGCCGTGCGGCGGCCCGGCCAGGAGGCGATGTTCGTCGACGGCTATTTCTACCGCACCGCGAACGGCTTTCTTGCGCAGCTCGGCCAGAGACGCGAGCGGGGGGATCCAAACAGCGAGCAGATGATGAAGTTCGTCGCCGACGCTGGGCGAGCCGCCAAAGACGCGAGCCTGCCGTCCCTCGCCGACGCGATCCTTGCGCGCGCCACGACACGCGCCAGGAAGAGCGCCGCCTGACGAGGCCGGCGCGGCGAAGACGCTTTCGTTCCCGTGCTCCCGATCAGCCGCGCGAACGCCTCACTCGCCCGGAAGCTTGTAATCGCGGAAGGCCTCGCGCAGCTTCAGCTTGTTGATCTTGCCGGTCGCCGTATGGGGGATCTCCTTCACCACCTGCATGTCGTCCGGCAGCCACCATTTGGCGACCTTCGGCTTGAGGTAGGCGATCACATCCTCGGTCCTGGGCTCGCAGCCCTCCTTCGGCACCACGACGAGCAGCGGCCGCTCGTCCCATTTGGCGTGATGGACGCCGATGACCGCGGCCTCCGCCACGTCGGGATGTCCGATCGCGAAATTCTCGATGTCGATGGACGAGATCCATTCGCCGCCCGACTTGATGACGTCCTTGGCGCGGTCGGTGATCTGCATGTAGCCGTCGGGATCGATGGTCGCGACGTCGCCGGTGTCGAAGAAGCCCTCGTCGTCGAGGATCTTGCCGCCCTCGTCGCGGAAATAGGAGGCTGCGACCGCAGGCCCGCGCACCTTGAGGCGGCCGAACGTCTTGCCGTCCCAGGGCAGCTCGCGGTTCTCCGCGTCGACGATCCGCATCTCGACGCCGAACGGCGCCCAACCCTGTTTGGCCTTGCGCGCCATCACGTCGGCGCGCGTCGCTCCGGAGGGCAGCGGCTTGATCGAGCCGACCGATCCCAGCGGGCTCATCTCGGTCATGCCCCAGGCATGCCGGACCTCGATTCCGAACTCGTTCTCGAAGGCCTCGATCATCGCCGGCGGGCAGGCCGAGCCGCCGATCACCACCGTCTTGAGGCTCGTGAGCCGCTTCTTCTCGGCGTGCAGGTACTGAAGCAGCATCAGCCAGACCGTCGGCACCGCCGCGGTCATCGTCACCTGTTCGGTCTCGAGCAATTCGTAGACCGAGGCCCCGTCGAGCTTCGCGCCCGGCATCACCATTTTCGCGCCCTTCATCGGTCCGGTGAGCGCCAGACCCCATGAATTTGCGTGAAACATCGGGACGACCGGCATGATCGTCGATTCCGGTCCGACGACCAGGCACTCGAGACCGCCGCTCAGGAACGAATGCAGGACGTTCGACCGATGGGAATAAAGCACGCCCTTCGGGTTGCCTGTGGTCCCCGAGGTGTAGCAGAGGCCCGCCGCCGTGCGCTCGTCGAAATCCTGCCAGCGGAAATCGCCGTCCGCCTCGCCGATCCACTCCTCGTAGGCGACCGCGTTCTTGAGCCGGGTGGCCGGCATGTGGGCGGCGTCGGTCAGGACAACGTAGCGTTCGATCGTCGGAAGGTGGTCCGCAACCGCCTCGAGAAGCGGCAGAAAGGTCAGATCGGTCATCAGGATGCGGTCTTCCGCATGATTGACGATCCAGACGATCTGCTCGGGAAAGAGGCGGGGATTGATGGTATGGTAAACGGCCCCGATCCCGGTAATGCCGTACCAGGCTTCGAGGTGCCGCCAGGTGTTCCAGGCGAGCGTCGCGACGCGGTCGCCGAGCTTGATCCCGTCGCTCTCGAGCCGCTTGGCGACCTTCAGCGCCCGCCCGCGCACGTCGCGATAGTTGGTGCGGTGGATCGGACCTTCCACCGAACGGCTGACGACCTCGCGCTCCGGGAACTGCGTCGCGGCGGCGTCGATGATCTTGTGCATCAGGAGCGGCCACTCCTGCATCCGTCCGAACATGGGGGCGTCCTCCAATCGGCGACGCGCGCGGCTTGATCCGTGCGCGCAGATTGTTCATGTCTATAGTGTGACCCACGAAAAACGCCAGCGCGATGGCCACCCCCATGAGCGAGGCCGAGCGAGGCCGGCCGCCCGACGCCAGCGGACGACCATAGAAAGAGACGCCGATGCCCAACCCCACGAACAACGAACGCGCCATGCGAGTCTGGCTGCGCCTCATCCGCCTCGAGGCGCGCATGCACGCCGCGGTCAGCGACCGCCTGCGCATGATCGGCGTATCGATCCCGCAATGCGACGTGCTGACCACGCTGACCGAGCAGGAGGGCATGAACCAGCAGGAGCTCGCCAAGCGTCTCTACGTCACCAAGGGCAACATCTCGGGGCTCCTCGATCGCCTCGAGGCGGCCGGCTTCGTCGAGCGCCGTTCGCTGGCTTCCGACCGGCGGCAGCATTCGATCCACCTCACCGACGCAGGCCGGACGATGGCGGAAAAGGCGATCGCCGCGCAAAAGTCCTGGCTGGCCGAGACGTTCGCGCGGCTCGGCGAGGCGGAGCTCGACGCGCTCGAGGCGCAGCTCCTGCGCCTCCGGGACGTGATCCGCGAGGATGAGACGCGGGCGGCCAGCGCCGTGGGGGCGTAGGCGGCCGCGGAGCCGGGCTTTTGCAGCCCCGTCAGCGCTCGCGCATGGCGCGCGAGGCGACCTCGACGAGCGGCGAGAAGACGTACTCGATGAGGCGCCGCGAGCCTGTCTTGATTTCGACCGTCGCGGCCATGCCGGAGGTGATCGGGCGCTCCGCTCCGTCGACGGCGATGGTCGAGACCTCGGGTTCGAGCTCGACTGCGAACACGAGGTTCTGCATGCGTTCGCCGCCCGCGAAGCCGGCGGCGTTGGAGGCGCGGGCGGGGTCGCCCTCGATGGCGCTGGCGTCGGGGGAGGGGATCGCGTCCTGGGCGATCCTGACGACCCTGGCCTTGACCGATCCGTAGCGGGTGAAGGGAAAGGATTCGACCTTGATCACCGCCGGCTGTCCGACGTGGACGAAGCCGATGTCGCGATTGAGCACATAAGCCTCGATCTCGAGCCGCGAGTTCCTGCGGCACGATCCGCATGACCTCCTGCCCGCTCGTGACCACCTGCCCGATATTGGTGACGACCGACGATTGCACGCGCCCGTCGATCGGCGCCTTGAGCGTCAGATGATCGACAAGCGCCTGCGCCTTGGCGAGGCGCTGCCGGCTTTCCTCCGCCTGCCGCTCGGCCGCCTCGAGCTTGCCCGCCTCGTCCGAGAGGAACGACTGCACGGCCTTCTCGGAGTTGCGCGCGACGACGTCGAGGCCGGTGGCGGCCGAGGCGAGCTGGCCCTGCTGGAGGGCGAGCTGGGTCTCCTGGTATTGCAGGGTCTCGGTCGCGTCGATCACCGCGGATTTCGCGCCCGACTGCGACGCGAGGAGCTTCGCGCGCATGTCGACGCGCTCCTGCAGCGTCGCAACCAGCCGCTGCTGGTTGGCGATGGTCGCCTCGAGCATGTCGCGCTCGGCCGTCTTCTGCGCTTTCTGCGCCCCGAACGAGGCGACCGTCGCCGCGAGCTGGCCGAGGTCGGCGGCGAGCACGCGCTCTTCGCGGGCGCGAAGCTCGGGCGTGATGTCGCCGGGCCAGGCGATGGCGGCCGGCGGCGCGAAGTCGCGGGCGCGCCCCGCCGCGAGCGCCTCGCCGCGGCGCACGCTCTCGGCCTCCGCGGAGGCGAGATTGGCTCTCGCCTCGTTCACGTCGGCGTTCGCCGCCGAGGGGTCGAGCTCGACGAGCACGTCTCCCGCCCTGACCTCGCTGTCGTTGACGACATGAATGGCGGCGACCCGCCCGGTCTCCACCGGCTCGATCACCTTCACCCGTCCGGTCGGCTCGAACTTGCCCTGGGCTGCGGCGACGACGTCGATGCGCCCGAACCAGGCGAGGCCGAGCGTGACGGCGACGAGCCCGCAAATCGTCCACAGGAACGCAACCCGCACCGGGGAGGCCGGCGTCTCGAGGATCTCGAGGACCGGCGCGAGAAACTCGCGGTCCGACGCCGCGCCGCGCGAAGCCCCGAAAAAGGGCCGCGCCGACGAGGCCCGGCGGATCGCCGCCGCGCCGGGTTCGGCAGGGACGATGGAGCGGGCGACCTCCTTCATGCGGCGATCTCCATCGGGTTCGCCTGCAGGCCCCAGAGGTAGGCGTAAAGTCCGCCCGGACGGCGGATGAGCTCCTCATGCGAACCGATCTCGACGATGCGTCCGTCCGCCATTCCGACGATCCGGTCGCAGCCGCGCACCGCGGCGAGCCGGTGGGCGACGACGATCACCGTCCGGTTCTTGACGATGCGGCGCATGTTGCGCTGAATGATGCGCTCGCTCTCGTAGTCGAGCGCCGAGGTGGCCTCGTCGAAGATGAGGATGCGCGGGTTGGTGGCGAGCGCGCGGGCGATGGCGATGCGCTGGCGCTGCCCGCCGGAGAGGTTGGCCCCGCGCTCCTCGACCATGGTGTCGTAGCCTTCGGCGAGCTTGTCGATGAATTCGTCGGCGCCGGCAAGCCGGGCGATCTCGATCACCCTGGCTCGCGACATCGCAGGATCGGCGAAGGCGATGTTCTCGTGAATGGTGCGGTTGAACAGGAGGTTCTCCTGCAACACCACCCCGATGTGGCTCCTGAGCCACGCCGGGTCGACCTGGCTCAGATCCGCGCCGTCGAGAAACACCTGTCCCTCCGTCGGCAGGTAGAGGCGCTGCACGAGTTTGGTCAGCGTCGACTTGCCGGAGCCGGACGGGCCGACGACGCCGATGGTCTCCCCCGGCTCGATCTTGAGGGAGATCTGCTTGAGAATGTCGGGCGAGCCGGGACGGTAGTGGAAGCTCACGTTGCGGAACTCGATCGCGCCCCGGGGCGTCGGCGGCGACAGCCGGGTCGTGGGCGCAGGCTCGGGCGGCGCGTTGAGAATGTCGCCGAGACGCTCGATCGAAATCTGCACCTGCTGGAAATCCTGCCAGATCTGCGACAGGCGCAGAATCGGCTGAACCGCCTGCGAGGCGATCATGTTGAAGGCGACGAGCGCGCCTACGCTGAGTTCGCCGTCGATCACGGCCTTCGCGCCGAAGAGGAGAATGGCGGCCGTCGTCACCTTGCTGACGTACTGGATGCCGAGCTGGCCCCCGGTCCCGAGCATGGTGGCGGAGAAGCTGGTCTTGACGTAAGCGGCGAGCTTTTCCTCCCATTGCGCGCGCATGAGCGGCTCGACCGCGGCCGACTTGATCGTGCCCGCCCCGACGACCGTCTCGACGAGGAACTGCTGGCTCGCCGCGCCGCGATTGAACTTCTCGTTGACGAGGTCGCGCAGCGGCGGACGCACGGCAAAGCCGATGAGCAGGTAGACCGGCAGGCCGATGAGCGCAATCAGCGTCAGCTGCGCGGAATAGGCGAACATCACGGCGAAATAGACGACGGCGAACACGAGATCGATCGCCGAGAACAGGCCCTGCCCGGTGAGGAAGGAGCGGATCGTCTCGAGCTCGCGCATTCGCGCGACCGTCTGGCCGGCCGGGCGCGTTTCGAAATAGCTCATGGGCAGGCGCAGGAGATGGCCGAACAGCCGCTGCCCGAGCTCGACGTCGATCCGGTTGGTGGTGTGGGAGAGCGCGTAGGCGCGCAGGTACTGGAGCAGGGCGTCGAACAGCCCGATCGCCACGAGGGCGCCGATCATCACAAAGAGCGTGTCGTATCCGCGGTGGGTCAGAACCTTGTCGACGATGACCTGGAAGACGAGGGGCGTCGTCAGCCCGAAGATCTGGACGAACAGCGACGCCACGAGCACGTGTCCGAGAGGCTTGCGATAGCGCCAGAGGGTCGGCAGGAACCAGCGCAGCCCGAAAGCCTTCGGGCTGATCCCGGCGCCGCCGATCCGCCGGGCGATCAGGAGCGCCCGGCCTTCCGTCTCGCGCGTCAGCTCCTCGACCGTGATATCCATCGCTGCGTGGCTGATCGGGTCGATCAGCCGGCAGAGGCCGGAAGGTCCGCGCCCGCCGAGCACGTAGAACGCGCCGCTCCTGAGCCGAACGATCGCCGGAGTGGGAAGCCCCGCCATCCGGCGCGCGTCGGCGCCGGTGACGAGCCGGGCTTTCAGTCCGATGCGGTTCGCGGCGCGGATCAGGTCGCCTTCGTCCGCCAGACGATCCGTCAACGCCAGTTCGCGCCGCATCTGCCCGGGGTCGGCTCCGATGCGATAATAGGCGGCGACGCCGCCAAGCGCGCGCAAAGCCGGATCAAGCGGCGTCGCCTCGCGGGGCGGGGGGGCGGGCTGTTCCATGCCAATGCTTTCTCGAAACGCCGCGGACCGGCCCGGCGCTTTTTCACCTGCGGCCGCGCGAGCGACCCGATGCAAGGGAGGCAGGATGCGGGGCGTGAGTTAATAGAGACGCCTCAAAGTATACAGCGATTGTCTGATTTCCGGCCGAAGACTCGGCACGCTGCGGCCGCCAGCGACGGGTGAGGACCCGGGCCGGACCGATCCGCTGCGGCGCCCTCGCGCTCAACCGGGAGGGGCGGCGGCGCCCGTGTCCCACGGGAACGCGCCGCCCCTGCTTTCCCCGTGTCGCGGTTCAGGCGCCGTGCGTCGTGATCTTCACGTCCACGTTGCCGCGCGTTGCGTGGCTATAGGGGCAGATCTTCTCGTGCGCTTCCTCGGCCAGCGCCTGAAGCTCGCCCTGCGGCAGGCTCGGGTCGGTGACGTCGAGGACGACCGCGAGGCCGAAGCCGCCCTTCTCGCGCGGGCCGATCGAGACCGCGCATTTGACCGTCGCCTTCGACGCGTCCTTCTTGTGCTGCTTGGCGACGAAATCGAGCGCGCCGCCGAAGCAGGCGGCGTAGCCGGCGCCGAACAGATGCTCGGGCGTCGCCGTCCCCGGCTTTCCCGGTCCGCCCATTTCCTTCGGCACGGAGAGGTTCGCGGCGATGATGCCGTCGTCCGAACTGGTGTGGCCGTTGCGGCCCCCGGTCGCGGTGGCGTGAGCGGTATAGAGCGGCTTGATGGCGTCCGTCATTCTGTCGTCTCCTTTGATGAAACTCAAGGCTTGCCGCGCGGGTCAGCCCGGGTCGGCCTCGCGCACGATCGCGGCCATTGCGAGCGCCTCCTCGTCGCCGAGCGCCTCGAGGCCGGCGACAACTCCGGCGCGATCGGCGGCGCTGCGGTTCTGGCTTGTCTTCCACTTGCCGCGCAGATCGACGATCTCGATCTCGATCCCGACGATGGCCTTGCGCTGCATGGCGATGAAATCGGCGGGCGCGTCGGTCACCGCCCACGGGCTCTGGCGCGCCTGCTCACGGGCCGCCGTCAGCGCCTCGATCTGACGCTGCAGCCAGTCGGCGTCCTCGATCACCCGCGCCCGCCCGCGCGCCTGCACCATGACGTAGTTCCAGGTCGGCACGACCTTGTGGGTCTCCGCTTTGGTCGCATACCAGGAGGGCGAAATGTAATGGTCAGCGCCCTGAAAGACGACGAGCGCGTCGGCGCTCTCCTGAAGCGCGCGCCATTGCGGATTGGCGCGGGCGATGTGGCACTGAAGCGTGCCGAGCTTCGAGGCGGCCGGGTCGATGAGGAACGGCGCGGAATTGGCCATCAGGCCGTCCGACCCGTGGCTGATCAGAAGCCCGAGCGGCCGCGCCCGGATGAGGGCAAGCTGCTTCGCCAGATCGGCCTCGCGATGAAGGGGCGGCTCGTACATGGGGGCGCCGCCTATTCCGCCGCGCGCCCGACGGCGGCGAAGCGCCTGGCGACGTAAGCCTCGACCAGCGCCTGGAACTCCTCGGCGATATGCGCCCCTCTCAGCGTCACCGTCTTGACGCCGTCGACGAACACCGGCGCCGCCGGCGTTTCGCCCGTGCCCGGCAGCGAGATGCCGATATCGGCGTGCTTGCTCTCGCCCGGACCGTTGACGATGCAGCCCATGACGGCGACGTTCAGCCGTTCGACGCCTGGATAGCGGACCCGCCATTCCGCCATCGAGGCCGCGAGATGGGCTTCGATATCGCGCGCCAGCTCCTGGAAGACGGTCGAGGTCGTCCGCCCGCAGCCGGGGCAGGCGGCGACCTGGGGAACGAAGATGCGGAACCCCATGGTCTGCAGAAGCTCGCGGGCGACTTTCACCTCGAGGCTGCGGTCGCCGCCGGGCTCGGGCGTCAGCGAAATGCGGATCGTGTCGCCGATCCCCTCCTGCAGCAGCACGGCGAGCGCGGCGGACGACGCGACGATCCCCTTCGATCCCATGCCGGCTTCCGTGAGACCCAGGTGCAGGGCGTAGTCGGAGCGTTCGGCGAGCATCCGATAGACGGTGATCAGGTCCTGCACCGCCGACACCTTGGCCGAGAGGACGATGCGCGAGCGCTGAAGGCCGATCGCCTCGGCGCGCTCGGCCGAGAGGAGCGCCGAGCGGACGAGCGCCTCGCGCGTCACTGCGCGCGCGTCGAGCGGCTTCGCGGCGGATGCGTTCTCGTCCATGAGGCCGGTCAGCAGGTCCTGATCGAGCGATCCCCAATTGGCCCCGATGCGCACCGCCTTGCCGTTGGCGATCGCGATTTCGACGATCTTGCCGAATTGCAGGTCGCGCTTGGCCTTGAAGCCGACATTGCCCGGATTGATGCGGTATTTGTCGAGCGCCTCGGCGCAGGCCGGATGGTCGGCGAGCAGCTTGTGGCCGATATAGTGAAAGTCGCCGACGAGCGGCACCGCGACGCCCATCGCCATGAGTCGGTCGCGGATTTTTGGCACGGCGGCGGCGGCTTCATCCCGGTCGACGGTGATGCGCACCATCTCCGAGCCTGCGCGCGCCAGCGCCGCGACCTGCCGCGCCGTCGCCTCGACGTCGGCGGTGTCGGTGTTGGTCATCGACTGGACGGCGATCGGCGCGCCGCCCCCGACCGTCACCGCGCCGGGGCCTTCGCCGATCGCGACGGGCACGGTCTTGTGACGCAAACTCGGCCCAAACGGCGGCTCGACCGGGGAAACCTTCATCGGCGGTCCTTGGGTTCTCGCGGGCGGCTCAACGCCTCGCTTCTTAAGCGGGAGCGGCAAATTTGTCATCCGCGGTAACTCCCGAGGCGGCCCAGTTCACAGACCTCGTGCCTCGAGGAGCGGCGCCGCAAGGCGACGCGTCTCGAAGGACGTTTTCGTGGGCCTAACGTCCTTCGAGACGCCTGCTTCGCAGGCTCCTCAGGACGAGGGCGTGTTTGGATCGGCCCACCTTGGGCGTTATCATCCGCGACGCTTCGTCGTCTGGCCAGATACATTGCAATGCAATATGGCGGTTTGAGGCAAAACGCGTCCGGCCGGACCCTGTTCGGGCCGTGATTTTTCGGAGGACCGCCTCAATGTCGCTCGCCAAGCATCACGCCGTCGTCACCGGCTCCACCAGCGGCATCGGCCTCGCCATCGCCCGCGCCCTCGCCAAGGAGGGCGCCGACGTCATGCTCAACGGCTTCGGCGACCCCAAGGCGATCGAGGAAATCCGCGCCGGCGTCGAGCGCGAGTTCAAGGTCAAGTGCCTCTATAACGGCGCCGACATGGCGAAAGGGGCCGAGGTCGAGGCGATGGTCGCCGACGCCGCCGCCAAACTCGGGACGATCGACATCCTCGTCAACAACGCCGGCATCCAGTTCGTGTCGCCGATCGAGGATTTCCCGGCGGAGAAATGGAACGCGATCATCGCGATCAACCTCAATTCCGCCTACCACACCATCAAGGCCGCCGTGCCCGGCATGAAGGCGCAGAAATGGGGCCGGATCATCAACACGGCCAGCGCCCATTCGCTGACCGCCTCGCCCTTCAAGGCGGCCTACGTCGCGGCCAAGCATGGCCTGACCGGCCTCACCAAGACGGTCGCGCTCGAACTCGCGACGGTCGGCGTCACCTGCAACTGCATCTCGCCCGGCTACGTCTGGACGCCGCTGGTCGAGAACCAGATCCCCGACACGATGAAGGCGCGCAACATGACGCGCGAGCAGGTGATCCAGGAGGTGATGCTCGAGCGGCAGCCGACTAAGCAGTTCGTCACCGTCGATCAGATGGCCGCGCTCGCCGTCTTCCTCTGCTCCGACGCCGCCTCGCAGATCACGGGGACGAACATTTCGGTCGATGGCGGGTGGACGGCGCAGTAGGGGCGGCGCGTCAAGACGCTCTCTAACCGGTTTTCTTGACCGCCTTTGCCTTCGTCCTCGCTGCGGCTTTTGCAAGGCCAGTCTTTTTCTTCTTTGCGTCCCGGCGTTCGCGAGCGGCGTCAGGCGAAATTCCTAGTTCGACGCTCGTGAAGCAGTTTGCAGAGGCCTCCTGATAAAGTGCGTTGAGTTGGGGAGCTAGCGCCAAGAGCGCTGCCACGCGCTGTATTATCTGCCGAAGTCGACGCCGCTCCTCGTCGGTCAGCGTCTTTCCCCCGCGACGGTCGGCTTGGCGGTATGCGAGCCACTTCTTTAGAACAGGATAGCCGCCGAGCTGGTAGGTCCAAACAAATTCCGGGACGTTAGCGAAGTGGGCATTGTCGTTGATGAACAGATCGCCCGTTCCCTCACCCCACGCCTCGCTGTAATCGGTTGCGGGAAGCTCTTCAGCTCTAAACGGCCGCGCTTTCCAGCGACCTTTCCCACCACCCCAATACGTGATCGTCACCTTGAAGGTCATTTGGACGGACCTGATCTCCGTCGACTCGCTTGAGAGGGCCGAGGGCGCGCGCTCGATCGGCGCCTATCACAGTCTCTACGACTTCGTCCGCGTCACGCCCCGCGTCCAACAAGCGCGTAATCTGTTCTCCGGCTGCCACCAGGCGCTCAAACAGCACAGGATCTTTCGGAATCGGAAGGTGCGCCCAATCTGCCGATAGCGCGCTCTTGTGCTCTGCCTGATAGCTGGGGGCGTGCAACAGCGCGAAGGCGAACTCGGAACAGCTTTCCTACAAAAGCCCTCGCCTCGTAGTCGCGCCTGTCCCCTTGCAAACCGAAGTGTTCGCTGAGCACCCGCCATGTGGGCTCCGGAATATTCGCGTCGTGATCGCTGAGTAGATCATCGCCTCGCGTTTCACGCGGGAAGACTACCGAACCCCGCTCGTGAACATGAAGGTTGGCAAGACAAGTGGTATAAATCGGGCGCGTCTCTGATTGCTTTCGAGGTTCAGGAACGGTCAAAATGAATTCGTTGCTTTTCAAGTTTATCTCGTATTCCGGCCTTGCTATATTGAGTAACTTCGTGCCCGTTTCGTAATAGATAAATCGCTGATCGAAAGGAAACGTCAAGAAATCTACAATCTTATTATCATCGAACTCCGCCTCGCGCAGATCAGTCCAGACGTCTTTGGGGTTGTAGCCAGCGATAGCTTGTTTGCCGTTCGGGTCTGGTGGCGGAGCAAGAAGCGGATATTTCGTCGACGCCGACTCGAAGGTGTCGGAATTGATGTAATCCTTCATTCTGCGAGTAAGGGCACCCTTGTTCGTGTCAATTACCGATCCATCGATTCCGCGGTTGTGGTTTACTCCCTGAAACGCTGTGGGAAAAACCTCCTCAACCCCAGGCCATGCCTCGTAGCCAGCCTCAGTGACGTACGGACTAAGACGCCAGCGGTTTTCTTGCGATGGCTGCAGCTCCTCGTATGCGGGAATCGTACTGCCGTGCGGAGGGTCACCGCTTGGTAGGCTTGCGATCAGACCTTGCCGCTTGAGCTGGGCTGCCCCCCAGAAGTCGCGATAGCGCACTTTGGCCGCGCGGACGGGCTTCGCTCCGACTTTATGCTTCACCCATGTCACGATCGCGGTGCCCGGCTGAATCCCGCGAGGATCCATATCTGTCGTGAAGGCGCTATCATCGCGAGTCCCGGCCCCGGGCAGTCCCTGCGGAACAATCTTACCTGTCCGGTACTTATCGCCGTTCAAGTTATCGATCCAACCGGCGCTGAAGCTGGAGAGGAGCGAGTGGCGCATAATGGGGTGTGACCGACCAGTAAGGTACGATGAATTTGAGATGTATGAAACAACGCCGTACTCGGCGCTCTCTCCGATACGCTCTTCGGCCATCCTAATGAATCGAATATAGAGGTCGTCAAGAAGCTGCTTACGAATGCCGAATTCCTTGTAAAGTTCACTATCGCCGTGCTGCTTCCTCTTCGGATGTCCAAATTCGTCGTACTTTAAGTTGCCCTCTTTGTCCTTCTCGTCGACCAGTTTGATACCCTTATAGTGGGCGACTAGTTCTGCTTCCTCGGCTTGTGCGGCTCCAGCGAAACGATCGTAAGGAGGGTTGCCGAGGACGACAATGACCTTGGCCTTTTGCTTGATCCTCTGCGAGGCGTCGAACTCCTCACGCATCTCCGGGAAGTTCAACTTGATGTTGCCGGCATCATGCCAGCCGCTGAGTGCGTTGGTCAGAAAGATCGCCAAGCGGTGTGCGGAATCGGGGCGTGATCCAAGGTCATCTAGGAGCAGATAAAGCTGAAGCTGCGCGATTGCGAAAGGCGCCGTGAGGATTTCAAAACCAATCACTCGTTCGTGGAAGGCGCGGGCCAGTTCCAGGCCGACGCTGCTTTCGTCGCCCTTCAGTCTAAGCTCCGACGCGATGCAGCGAGCAACCTCAAGCAGATACGCTCCGGTCCCGCAGCACGGATCGAGCACGACCACGTCGGGATCAGCGAGCCCACGTTCGCGGCCGAGCTCCGTTTTCAAGAGATAGTGAACGCGCTGGACTTGATACCGCACGATCTCGGGGGGCGTGTACCAGACGCCGAGGTCCTCACGAAGCTGAGGGTCAAACGCTTCGAGGAACGGCTCGTAGAAATATGTGATTGCCGCGATGGTGGAAGGACCGTCGATGGTCGGGAATGTCATACGCGATCCGAACAACTGCCGGTCGATCCGATTGAGCGTCTCGATCGCCCTCGTCAGATGCTTTTCGAGACCAAGGTGCTTCAGTCGCGTCGGGTGGCGGATGTCGTGCAAGAGCGCGTCGAGGAAGGGAATCGACAAGTACTGATGCGCGTCCTTAACTTCGAACGGCTGGTCGGGCGCGGCTTCCTTGTCCCAGAGAATCCATGCCGCAAAGAGGGCGTAAAAGATGGACTGAACCAGCGATGATCGGAAGAAGCGCGCGCCCTTTTCATCATCGACGTCAAACGCGAGCCCGAGTGCTTGCCGATAGTCGTCCAGCAGCGGTTTGATCGGTGCCAAATCGTCCGGCATCGCAGCCTTGGCATCACGCGCTTGGCGAGCGAGGATTTTTGCGAGATCTGCAGGTAGGCCGATGCGCGCAAGATCGGTGACGGCTCTTGTGATGATGGCGACAAGGTCGGCGACGACAGACGGATCAACCTTCTGCTTGCCGCTAACTGCAGACCACAAATCGACGATCGGCTCCTCCAATACCCGCTTGGTCGGAGGCACTGGTTCACCCGACTTTCGCTGGAACGCTGGATCGCAGGTCAGGAGCCCGATAGCGCGTACGTTGCACAGGAGAACAACGCCTGTCTGCGAAAGGTAGCGTCCGATTTGATCGTTCTGCTCGGTCGAGACGGCGAGATCGCTAAGCGTTGTCCCTGCGCGTTTAACCTCCCCGTAGACACCTACAAACAGAGACGAATCGCCAAGTACGAAATCGGGCATATCGCCGCTCTCTGATGTGCCCGTCACCACGTCAAAAGGCAGGCGCTCGCTTTTTAACACCGCGCTTAGGAGCATCTTGATATCCGGATAGAAACTAGTCTCAGTTGATGATGCGTGAGTGTCTAGCTTCCGCGTCTGCTCGACGTAGTCCGATATTGCCTCGCTAAGGTTCAGCATGAAGCTTGGGCTCGAAATGGCTAAGATGGTCCCCGAGGTCGGATACTACCTCGCGTCGCGTGATTTGTCGTCGTGAACCCGAAGTTTTTCAACGGTAAATGCGACGCCCACGCGAGGAGCGTGAAGTGCGGTCTTCGCGAGCCAACATGACGCCAAGCGTAAGTTAATCAGATGCTTGCGGGCGATCCCGCATCCTTCGTCCTCTGGATCGCGTGGACATCGCGGCGACGCCGCGGGAAGTGAACATCCCGAGCTTCGATTTTCATGCCTTGAGAGGTTTCAAGCCCACGCGCTATTCGATCCATGTGAATGGGCCGTGGCGCCTCTCGTTTGAATTCGAGGACGGCGACGCCTGCCGGGTCGACTTCGAAAAATATCACCGAGGAACGACAATCATGATCCATGACGCAAAGCGCGATCGAGATCGCTGCCCGACCCATCCCGGCGCTTTGCTGAGAGAGGACGTGATCCCGGCGACCGGCAAGACCAAAGCCGAGATCGCGCAGCTCCTCGGCATTTCGAGACGGCGCCTTTACGACGTCCTGCGCGAGCGCAAGCCGGTCTCTCCGGCCGTTGCCGTTCGGCTCGGCAAGTTGTTTGGCGACGGCGCCGGGGTCTGGGTCCGCATGCAGGCGGCTTACGATACCTGGCATGCGGAGCGCGAAGAGGATGTGAGCGGCATCCCCACACTCCGCCCGAGAGCTGCGTAACCGCGAGAACCCTGGCTCCGATCCTTGCGCATCCCCGGCCGCCCCCAGGCGATGGCGCTTATTGCGTTGGCTGTTGGTCTCGACCGCTGATCGCCAGAGGCGGGGCCGGCCCCATCGGCTCGCCGAGGTCAAGCGCCGTTCCGGCGCTCCTTCGCTTTGCTTCGGCCCTTCGGGTGACATCGCCGATCCGACGGGGCTTGTATCTCCCATGGGCTTCGACGCCGAAGACCGGCGCTCTTGAGGCGCCGGTTTCGTCCGTCGAAGTCCATGGAAGCCCAAGGGCCTGATCCGCGCGGAGGGGTCAAGCCTCGCGGAGCGACCCACGTCAGCGGGCTCGGGCTTGACGCCGAGCACGGATCAGGCAACCGCCGACACTCAACGCGATAAGCGCCCACGCGAATATTCTTGCAATCGGTAGGTCCGCGCTCTATATTCTGAGTATCAGAATCAAAGGTCGCCGCCCATGCCCGAAACTGCCGAAGCCGCCGCCCCCGCCGCCGCCGCCCCTCCGCCTGACGCCCGCGCGGCGCGGCTGGCGCAATTCAAGCGCGACCAGGTGATCGTCGACTACCTCAATCGCGGCGTGTCCGTCTCGGAGATCGCCGCGCGGATCGGGATCGGCGAGAAGCGCACGCGCGCCGTCATCCGGGACATCCTGGTGCGCCGCATGCCGGCGCCGCCGCGCGAATTCCTGGCGATCCAGACGAGCCGGCTGAACGAGGCGCTGCTCGTCGCCTTCAGCGCCATGGGCGGCGAGCCCATGACGGCTTTGCGCGCCGTGGACCGGGTGGTCAAGGTCGTGCGCGAACTCGACCGCTATCACGGCTTCGTTCCGGGCCGCGCCCTGCCAAGGCCCCGTTACGAGGAGGACCCGGACGATGCGGCGCTCGAGTTCCTCGACCCCGTTCCCACGGCCCGCTTCGGTGCGTCCTTCGCCGCGGCGATGACAGCCCGCGCGGACCCCTCGAGCCTCGTCCTGAGGAGCGTCGCCGAAGGCGACGCGTCTCGAAGGACCGCCGCGGGAACTGGACCATCCTTCGAGACGCCCGCGTCGCGGGCTCCTCAGGATGAGGGCGTGGACTGGAGGCTGGACCTGCCCGGATGTTGCGCGCGCCCGGAAAATCTGGCGGAAGAGCCTGAAAAGATTGAATCCGCGCCCGGGATTTCGGCCTCGCCTCCGGCTCGCGGAGAAGCCTCCCGAGCGGACCCCTCGAGCCTCGTCCTGAGGAGCGGCGCCGAAGGCGACGCGTCTCGAAGGACCGCCGCGGGAACTGGACCATCCTTCGAGACGCCCGCGTCGCGGGCTCCTCAGGATGAGGGCGTGGACTGGAGGCTGGACTTACCCGGATGTTGCACGCGCCCGGAAAATCCGGGGCAAGCGGCTGAAAACACTGAATCCGCGCCCGGGCTCTCGGCCTCGCCTCCGGCTCGCGAAGAAGCCTCGCGAGCGGACCCCTCGAGCCTCGTCCTGAGGAGCGTCGCCGAAGGCGACGCGTCTCGAAGGACCGCCGCGGGAACTGGACCATCCTTCGAGACGCCCGCGTCGCGGGCTCCTCAGGATGAGGGCGTGGACTGGAGACTGAACCTGCCCGGATGTTGCGCGCGCCCGGAAAATCCGGCGCAACCGATTGAAAACCCTCATTTCACGCCCGGATCGGAGACGGCCCGTCCGCCCGAGCGGGCGCCGGACGGTGCTTCAGGCCTTGAGGTGCTCCGGTCCGAACGACTCGGGCAGGAGCTCGCTGAGCCGGAAGGTCGCGCGCACGCCCTCCGGCCCCGCGACGTGGACGACGGTCGCGCCGTCGGCGAATTCGCGGATGCGCTGGCGGCAGCCGCCGCAGGGCGTGCAGAGCGACGCGCCGTCGCCGACGACGCAGATCGCAGCGATCCGCCTGCCGCCGGCCGCGGCCATGGCGGCGATGGCGCTCGTCTCGGCGCACCAGCCCTCGGGATAGGCCGCGTTCTCGACATTGCCGCCGGCGAAGATTTCGCCTTCGGGGGTCACGAGCGCCGCGCCGACGCGGAACTTCGAATAGGGGGCGTAGGCGTTCGCCTGCGCGGCTTTCGCCGCGGCGAAGAGTGCGAGCGGGTCAGCGTTCCTTGACATAGGGGATGCCCGAGGCGCGCGGCGGAATCGCCTTGCCGATGAAGCCCGCGAGCAGGACGACGGTCAGCACATAGGGCAGCGCCTCGATCGCCTGCACCGGCACGGGGCCGATCACCGGCAGTTCGACGCCCTGGAGCCGGATCGCCAGCGCGTCGAGAAAGCCGAACAGGAGGCAGGTCGCAAGCGCCTGCCACGGCCGCCATTTGGCGAACACCAGCGCCGCGAGCGCGATGAAGCCGCGCCCGGCGGACATGTGCGGCTGGAAATAGCCCGTCTGCGAGAGCGCGAGATAGACGCCGGCCAAGCCCACCAGCACGCCGCAGATGACGACCGCGCTGTAGCGGAGCGCCCGAACCGAAATGCCCGCGGTGTCGACCGCCGCCGGGTTCTCGCCGACCGCGCGCAGGCGCAGGCCGAACCGGGTGCGGTAGAGCGCCCAATAGGTCAGGGGCACCATGAGAAAGGCGACGTAGGTGATGATGTCGTTGCCCGAGATCACGCGGCCGTAGATCGGCCCGAGGATGGGGACGCCCGCGATCTCCTGCGCGAACGGCCACGCGAGACCATGAAACTGCGCAGACTCGGGGAGTTGCGGCGTCCGCCCGCCCTGCTGATAGATGGCGTTGCCGATGAGCGCGGTCATGCCGTCGGCGACCATGTTGATCGCCGTGCCCGAGACGATCTGGTTGGCGCGCTGGTCGATCGAGGCGTAGCCGTGGATGAGCGCGAAGACGACCGAGGAAACGACGCCGAGCCCCAGCCCCGCCCACGCGCTGCCGGTCAGGGCCGCTCCGATCGCCGCGCCGAAGGCGCCGACGAGGATCTTGCCTTCGAGCCCGATGTCGACGACGCCCGACCGCTCGGACCACAGGCCTGCCAGGCAGGCGAGAATGAGCGGGATGGCGAGCCGCATCCCCGAGGCGAAGACGACGATGAAGGCGTTGAACGCGTCCATGACGCCGCCTCAATCCGTCAATGCGAGGAGCGGAGCGACGAAGCAATCCATGGACTCCGGCGCCGGTCCCTGGATTGCTTCGCTTCGCTCGCAATGACGGTTCACGGGCGTCGCCCCTCTAGATCGGCGGCTGCGTGGTGCGGCGCGCGAGCAGCGTCGCAACAGGCCGCCGGAACATGTGCTCGAGCGCGCCCGCGAACAGCACGACGAGCCCCTGGATGACCACGATCATGTCGCGGCTGATCTTGGGCTTCTCGAACGCGAGCTCCGCCCCGCCCTGGTAGAGAATGCCGAACAGGATCGCCGCCAGGACGATGCCGACAGGATGGGCGCGCCCCATCAGCGCGACCGCGATGCCGACGAAGCCGAAGCCGCCGACGAAATCGAGGATCAGGCGGTGCTGGTCGCCCTGGAGAACGTTGACTGCGAGCCCGCCGGCCAGCGCGCCGGAAATGAGCGTCGAGATGACGGTCACGCGCGCCGGCGAGATGCCGCCGTAGATCGCGGCGGTGGCGTTCGCCCCGACGGTGCGGATCTCGTAGCCGAGCCGCGTGCGCCAGACGATGAGCCAGAACGCCAGGCAGCACGCGAGCGCGAGCAGGAAGGACAGGTTGAAGGGGGTCTCGGGCCAGGACAGGCCGAAATAGCGGACGACCTCGTGGAACTGCGGCACGAGCGCGGTCGCGCGGAACGGCTCCGTCTCGGCGTTCATCTGCCCCGGCTTGCTCATCACCTTGACGAGCAGATAGCCCATGATCGCCGCTGCGATGTAGTTGAACATGATCGTCGTGATGACGATGTGGCTGTCGCGATAGGCCTGAAGGTAGCCCGGGATCGCCGCGAAGGCGGCGCCGAACAGGGCGGCGGCGACGATCGCGGCGATCGCCAGCGTGTAGCCTGGCAGAAAGCCCATGTGCAGCGCCACCAGCGTTGCGCCGAGGCCGGCGATATAGGCCTGGCCTTCCGTGCCGATGTTGAAGAGGCCGGCGTGGAAGCAGATCGCCACCGACAGGCCGGTGAAGATGAAGCTCGTCGCGTAGAACAGCGTGTAGCCGATGCCCTCCAGATCGCCGAGCGCTCCGCCGATCAGGATCTGCACGGACTCGAGCGGGTTCTCGCCGATCGCAAGCACGACGAGGCCGGAAATGAAGAACGCGGCGGCGACGTTGACGAGCGGGATCACCGCGACGTCGGCCCAGGCGGGCAGGGGCTTCAGGGGCGCGCTCATGCTCCACGATCCTCGTCCTGAGGCGCCCGGCGCCGGAGGCGTCGTGCCTCGAAGGACGCGTCGCGAGCCGCAGCAGAACGCATCCTTCGAGATGCGCGCTCCGCACGCTCCTCAGGATGAGGGGGATGGGGCGCGCTCACGCGGCGCGCTCGGTCACGCCGGCCATCAGGAGGCCGAGATCGCGCGCATCGGTGTCTTCCGGCTTGCGCTCCCCGGTGACGTGGCCGCCGCACAGGACAATGATGCGGTCGGAGAGGGCGAAAATCTCGTCGAGTTCGACGGAAACGAGCAGCACCGCCTTGCCGGCGTCGCGCTGGGCGACGATGCGCTTGTGGATGAACTCGATCGCGCCGATGTCGACGCCGCGGGTCGGCTGGCCGACCAGCATGATCTTGGGATTGCGCTCGATCTCGCGCGCCAGCACGAGCTTCTGCTGGTTGCCGCCGGAGAAGTTGGCGGTCTTCAGAAGGGGCGCGCGGGGGCGAACGTCGAACGCCTCCATCTTCTTGTCCGCGTCGGCGATGATCGCGCGCCGGTCATAGAGGACGCCCTTGCCGTACACCCGTTCGCCGTGGAAGCCGAGCATCGCGCTCTCGCACGC
Organism: uncultured Alphaproteobacteria bacterium; assembly: GCA_963829505.1. Taxonomy (GTDB): domain Bacteria; phylum Pseudomonadota; class Alphaproteobacteria; order Rhizobiales; family Beijerinckiaceae; genus Roseiarcus. Next base: position 466,152 of record CAWHIL010000001.1, on the reverse strand, counting down.
CTCGAACGGCATGACGAGCCCGACCCGATGGCGATCCTCGGGAACATGGCCGATGCCGATCAGCCGCTCGGCGTGCGGATTGTGCTTGGCCGGCGGCAACGGCTCGCCGTCGATCAGGATCTCGCCGCCGCTCAAGGGCCTAATCCCGGCGAGCGCCTCGAGAAGCTCCGATTGTCCGTTGCCGGCGACGCCGGCCACGCCGAGGATCTCGCCCTCGCGCAGGGCGAAGGAGACGCCGTCGAGGCGGACCACGCCGCGATCGTCGCGCACGACGAGGTTGCGCGCCTCGAGCGCCACCTTTCCGGGATGCGCCGGACCCTTGTCGATCTTGAGGATGACCTTGCGTCCGACCATGGCGTCGGCGAGCTCCGGCGGCGAGGTTTTGGCGGTGTCGAAGGTCGCGACCATCTCGCCGCGCCGCATGACGGAGACGCGGTCCGTCAGGCTCATGATCTCCCGGAGCTTGTGGGTGATGAAGATGATCGTCTTGTTCTGGCTCTTGAGCACGCGCAGCATCGCGAAGAGCTGGTCGGCCTCGGAGGGCGTGAGAACGGCGGTCGGCTCGTCGAGCACCAGGATCTCGGCGCCGCGCACCAGCGCCTTCAGGATCTCGACCCGCTGCTGCAGGCCGACCGACAATTCTCCGACGATCGCGTCGGGGTCGACCTCGAGGCCGTATTCGCGGCCGAGTTCGGCCAGGCGCTTGCGGATGGCGCTTGCGCCGCGCGCCAGCAACGCGCCGCCCTCGGCGCCGAGCATCACGTTGTCGAGCACGGTCAGCGGCGGCACCAGCATGAAGTGCTGGAAGACCATGCCGATGCCGCAGTCGATCGCCTCGCGCGACGAGCGGATGCGCACCGGCCGACCATTGACGCGAATTTCGCCGGCGTCGGCCTCGTAGAAGCCGTAGAGGATCGACATCAGCGTCGATTTGCCGGCGCCGTTTTCGCCGACGATGCCGTGGATGAGGCCGCGATCGACGCGCAGGTTGACGTTCCGGTTGGCGTGGACGGGGCCGAAGCTCTTGTCGATGCCGATGAGCTCGATGGCGGGTGGGGCTCGGTCGGCCTCGGAGGTCACGCGGCGCTCCTCACGCTGGGCTTCAGGCCGAAAAGGCAAGCTGAGCCGTCATTGCGAGGACCCCCGGACTTGATCCGGCGGGACGAAGCAATCCAGCCAGGCCGGCGCCGGCCCTTCATGGATTGCTTCGCTTCGCTTGCAATGACGCTCTTCCCTCCCCCGACGTGTCATGGGGACTTAACCGGGATGGATCAGCTCACACCGGGCACTTGTTGTCGGACATATAGTCGTGGACCTGGATCTTGCCCGAGATGATGTCGGCCTTGGCGGCTTCGGCCTTGGCTTTCGCCGCGTCGCTGAGAATGGGCTTGTTGTTGTCGTCGACGGCGTAGCCGACGCCGTCGTTCTTGAGGTCGAACACCTGGACGCCCCCCTTCCAGCTCCCGTTCTTCGCCGCCATGAACGAATTGTAGGTCGCGACGTCGACGCGCTTCAGCGCGGAGGTGAGCACCTTCCCGGGGAACAGGCCGTTCTGGTTCGAGTCAACGCCGATGCCGAACTTGCCGGCGTCAGCCGCGGCCTTCAGCACGCCCTGGCCGGTCGCGCCGGCGGCGGCGTAGACGATGTCCGCGCCGCGGTCGATCTGCGACTTGGCGAGTTCGCCGCCCTTGACCGGATCGTTCCATGCGGCCGGCGTCGTGCCGGTCATGTTGGCGATGACCTCGTCCTTGCCCCCGCTGGCGTATTTGACGCCCTGCGCGTAGCCGCACTCGAAGGCCGAGATCAGCGGAATGTCCATGCCGCCGACGAAGCCGACCTTGCCCGTCTTCGACGTTTCCGCCGCGATCACGCCGACAAGGAACGAGCCTTCGTCAGCCCGAAATATCATGGACTGCACATTGGGAAGATCGACGACGTCGTCAATGATGCCGAATTTGGCGTCCGGAAACTCGGGGGCGACCTTCTTGACCGCTGTCTCCCAGGCAAACCCCGGCATGATGATCGGAGAGAATCCATCCTTGGCGAACTTGCGCAAGACCTGTTCGCGCTGCGCTTCGTTTTGAATTTCGAGGTCGCGGAAGGAAACGCCGGTCTCCTTCGAGAACTTGGTGGCGCCGTTGAACACGCCCTCGTTGAAGGACTTGTCGAACTTGCCGCCGAGATCGTAGATGACCGCCGGCTTGATGTCGGCGGCCGACGCCGTCGCGGTCGCGACGAGGCTGCAGCCGAAAAGCGCCGCGGTCAGTACCGTGGATGTGCGAGCAGACATTCTCAACCCTCCCGCTTCCCGGCTGCGCCCGTCGGAGCGCCTCGACCCGAAAAGCCAATTGATGGCCAAGACAACTCTACCCGCGACGCCTCTGTCAACGCCCGTCGCGGAAGTTTTCGGGCTCGCGCGGATTCGCGGCGTGGGATCAATTGAAGAGCGACGAGACGCTCTCCTCCTTGGCGATGCGCGCGATCGCCTCGCCGATGAGGGGGGCCGTCGAGATCACCCGGATGTTGCGCGCCACCCGCACCGCCTCGGTCGGCGCGATCGTGTCGGTGAGGACGAGGGCGCTGAGCTTCGAGGCGGCGACCCGCGCGACCGCGCCGCCGGAGAGCACCCCGTGGGTGACATAGGCCTCGACGCTCGCCGCTCCGACGTCGAGCAGCGCGTCGGCGGCGTTGCAGAGCGTGCCGCCCGAATCGACGATGTCGTCGAGCAGCACGCAGTTGCGGCCCTTGACGTCGCCGATGATGTTCATGACCTCGGATTCTCCAGCTCGCTCGCGGCGTTTGTCGACGATGGCGAGCGGCGCGTCGAGGCGCTTGGCGAGGGCGCGGGCGCGCACGACGCCGCCGACGTCCGGCGACACCACCATGACGTTCTTGCCGCCGTCGCCGCGCGACTGGATGTCGCGAACCATGGTCGGGGCGGCGAACAGATTGTCGGTCGGAATGTCGAAAAATCCCTGGATCTGGCCGGCGTGCAGGTCGACCGTGAGCACCCGGTCGGCCCCGGCGCGGGTGATGAGGTTGGCGACGAGCTTGGCGGAGATGGGCGAGCGCGGTCCCGGCTTGCGGTCCTGCCGGGCGTAGCCGAAATAGGGGATGACCGCCGTGATGCGATGGGCCGAGGCGCGCCGCAGCGCGTCCATCATGATCAAAAGCTCCATCAGATTGTCGTTGGCCGGGTACGACGTCGACTGGATGACGAAGACGTCGCGGCCGCGGACGTTCTCGAGAATTTCGACGAAGATCTCGAGGTCGGCGAAACGTCGGACATGGCAGCCAGTCAGCGGCTCGCCAAGGTAGGCGGCGATCGCATTGGCGAGCGGCGCATTGGAATTGCCCGCCAAAACCTTCATCTTGCCGACCACGGGCGGATCTCCGGAACGCGATTTTCAAGCCCGCGCACGGGCTGCGCTGCGGCTCATAGCAGCCGCCTCCGTCGCAAACAATGTGACCATCTTACGACAGGCCGGATCGGCGCGGGCAGCCGGGAATGGGACGGCCGCTATTGTGCGTAGCTGAGGCTTCCGCCCGATTCCGCCTCAGGCGTGTTCGAAAGATAGGCAGCGAGGTCGTCGGCGCTCTTCGCCGCGATGCTGTCGAGCGCGGCCGGCGTGACGAGCGACCAGGGGTCGTCGCCGGAGCCGCGCACGACGATCGTGTCGGTCAGCCGCTGCGCCCGCTGCTTGTTGGGGGTGAAGACGTCCCAGACGAAGTCGACTGCGACGCCGTCCTTCACCGAAGAAGCGCTGAGATAGCCGCGGGCGAGATATTTCGCCGAAGTCGGCGGGGCGAGGGCAATGGCGCGCTGGGCCGCCGCGGCGTCGAGGCTCTGGTCGAACTCTTGCGCGAGCGCCTCCGGCGCGCCTGTGACCGACATGATGGCCAGCGTCGCGCCGGCCATGCTGGCGTCGGGGCGCCGGACGAACTGGTAGGACGCGCCGTCCGGGCTCGCCGGAATCCCCGCGGTGTCCTGGCAGCCGCAGAGCGAAAGCGCCGCGGCGAGCGCGAGCAGGAGTTTGGCCGGCGCCATCGCCCGGAGGGCGCGGCGCCCTGGAACGGCTCTCACCTCGATGGTCCTCCCCCCGCGCGGGACGAATTGGGTTAACAAAGGCTTAACGCGAGGCCCAACAGCTAGCTCCGATCGGCCGCGAGGTCCAGTTCGCCCTGCCGGAGGCGGCTAACGGCTTGCGGCAGCCGGCACTTCCCTTGGCTTTCGGACGAACCTAGATAGGCGAAATGAGCGGCGAGCCGAGACGCTACCCCCCGGGAGAGGCCCCCGAAGCCGAGGCCCGGGCCGAGGCGGCGCTCGAGCGCGAGCTTCAGCCGGACGCGGCGCCCCTCGACATCTCGGCCGACGAGCCGCCCGCCGAGCCCGCGAGCCTCGCGCGCGGCGCGCAGGCGATCCGCGATTTCTGCCGCCACGCTCCCGCCGGTCCCGGCGTCTACCGTATGATCGGCGGCGAGGGCGAGGTGCTCTATGTCGGCAAGGCGCGCTCGATCCGCAAGCGCATCGTCGCCTATACCGCGCCGGACCGCCAGCCGACCCGCATCGCGCGGATGATCTCGCAGACCCGCTCGATGGTGTTCGTCACCACCGAGACCGAGGCCGAGGCGCTCCTGCTCGAAGCCAATCTCATCAAGCAATTGAAGCCGCGCTACAACGTCGTGCTGCGCGACGACAAGAGCTTTCCCTACATCCTGATCGAACGCGCCAACGAGGCGGCGCGCATCGTCAAGCATCGCGGCGCGCGTTCGATTCCGGGCGACTATTTCGGGCCGTTCGCCAGCGCCGGGGCGGTCTTCCGCACCATGAACGCGCTCCAGCGCGCCTTCCTCCTGCGCACCTGCTCGGACAGCTATTACGAGAACCGCACAAGGCCGTGCCTGCTCTATCAGATCAAGCGCTGCTCGGGCCCGTGCACCGGCGAGATCGGTCTTGAGGATTACGCCGGCCTTGTCGCCCAGGCGAAGGATTTCCTGTCGGGCCGAAGCCATGCGATCCGCCGGCGCCTCGCCCATGAAATGACCGAAGCCTCGGGGGCGCTCGACTTCGAGAGCGCGGCGCGGCTGCGCGACCGCATCGCGGCGCTCTCGGCGATCCAGGGCGAGCAGAGCGTCAACCCGCGCTCGATTCCCGAGGCCGACGTGTTCGCCATCGCCGAGGAGGCGGGACAATTCTGCGTCGAGGTGTTCTTCTTCCGCACCTATCAGAACTGGGGCAACCGGGCATATTTTCCCCGCGCCGACCCGGCGCTGGGCCCGGCGGAGGTGCTGGACGCCTTTCTGGCGCAATTCTACCTCGACCGTCCCGCCCCGCGTCTCGTGCTGCTGAGCCACCCGGTCGCGAGCGCCGCAACGCTCTGCGAGGTCTTGAGCGCGCGCGTCGGACGCAGAGTCGCGATCGGCGTGCCGAGGCGCGGCGAGAAGCGAGACCTCGTCGAAGCCGCGATGCGCAACGCGCGCGAGGCGCTGTCGCGAAAGCTCGCCGAGGCGGCGAGCCAGGGCAAGCTGCTCGCCGCGCTGGCGCAGGCTTTCGGCGTCGAGAAACCGCTCCGCCGGGTCGAGATCTACGACAATTCCCACATCATGGGGACGAACGCGATCGGGGCGATGGTGGTCGCCGGGCCGGACGGCTTCGTGAAGAGCGCCTACCGCACCTTCAACATCAGGAGCGCCGATCTCACGCCCGGCGACGACTACGCGATGATGCGCGAGGTCCTGACGCGGCGGTTCTCGCGGCTGAAGCGCCAGGGCGAACCGGCCGACCCCGACGCCTTTCCCGAGGCGCCGGACCTCGCGATCGTCGACGGTGGCCGCGGCCAGTTCGAGGCCGCGCGAGAGGTGATGGCGTCGCTTGAAATCGAAGGCGTGGCGCTCGCCTCGATCGCCAAGGGCCCGGACCGCAACGCCGGCCGCGAGACCTTCTTCGTCGCCGGCCGCGAGCCGTTCAGGCTTAGCCCACGCGATCCGGCGCTCTTCTTCGTCCAGCGCCTGCGCGACGAGGCGCACCGCTTCGCCATCGGGACGCACCGGGCGCGGCGCAAGAAGGAATTCGTCAAGTCGCCGCTCGACGAGATCGCGGGCATCGGGCCGGCGCGCAAGCGCGCCCTCCTGCACGCCTTCGGAACCGCCAAGGCGGTGGCGCGCGCCGGGCTCGCCGACCTCGAAAAGACGCCCGGCCTGAACGCGGCGACCGCAAAGCTCGTGTACGATTTCTTTCACGAGGCGGCTGGCCGGTGAGGGCGTCGCCCGGGCCCTGCATTGGGTCAGGCCGCGGCGTCGCGCCAGCGCGAAACCAGCGGTCCGGATGCGCCGGCCGCCGGGTCGGTCGCCGGGATCGGGATCAGCCGCATGCGCTCCCGGCTCTCATCGGTCGGGGCATCGCGGCAGATGTCCCAGCGAGGGCCCGGCGGATAGGCGCCGACGACGAGGAAATCCGGGCTCGCCTCGATCCGGCAGTGGCCGGTTCCCGCCGGCAGCACGACGACGTCGCCCGGGCCGACTTCCACTTCGAGTCCGTCCGGCCCGCCGAGCGTCAGCCTCGCCCCGCCCGCGGCGAAGCCCAGCGCCTCGTGGGCGGAGGAATGATAGTGATGGTAGTCGTAGACGCTGTCGCGCCAGTCGGGCGGCCACCCGTTGCCGCCGAACAGGGCCTCGAACGCGGCGGCCGCGTCGCTCGTCCCGTCTCCGAGGCGCACCCGTCGATAGATAAGGACAGGCGCCCGCCGGTTGTTCGGAACCCAGCCGTTCGGCCTGAGTTCAAGCGCGACCGCGCGCTCAGCGAAATCGACCCGGAACGACTGCGCCTTCGCCAGGACCGCTGCGCTGGTCATTCCGTTTCTCCTCAATCAAGCGACAGGCGCGAGGGTGGCGCGCGGGTGTGGAGCTTCTGTGGCCGCCGGCCGGGCGTAGCGGGCCCGGGCCGGGGAGTCTAAGAACGGCGTATGGCCCGCATTTGATCCGACCGTCGCCGGATCGAGGTTAAGGACGGCGCCTCAACCAACCCCGCGGCCGACGGATACGCGCACGCCAACGGAGACAAGGAAACGATGCTCGAGGGCCTGCCGCCGAACAACGCCGCCCACCGCATGACGCTCGTCACCGACGAGCGCCGGGCGCGGGCGGTGGCCGACCTCATCGTCGAGAGTTTCGAGCCGGCCGAGGCCGCCTCGGCCGCTTTCGAGACCGACGAGGCCTGGCCGGACGGGGGCAGGGCGTGGCTGGTCGAGGCCTATTTCGGCTTTGCGCCGGATGAAGAGACTGTCCGGGCGCTGATCGCGGTCGCGTCGGACGAAAGGACCGCGACCGCCGCCGCGTTCGGGCTGACCGAGAAGCGCGACTGGGTGGCGAACGCGCTCGCCGGCCTCGCGCCGGTCCGGGCCGGGCGCTTTCTCGTTCACGGCGCCCACGACCGGGCGAAGGTCAGCCCGAACGACATCGGGATCGAGATCGAGGCGGGGCTCGCCTTCGGCACCGGGCATCACGGCACGACGCGCGGCTGTCTTCTGCACTTCGACCGGCTGCTGAAACGCCGCCGGCCGCGACACGTGCTCGACGTCGGTTGCGGGGCGGGGGTGCTCGCCATCGCCGCCGCCAAAGCGCTGCGCCGCAAGATGCGGCTCGGAGACATCGACCCCGTCGCCGTCGCCGTCGCCAACGCCAACGCCAGGCTGAACGGGGTCGGCGAATTCTGCAAGGCGGTCGTGTCGCGCGGCGTCGAGAGCTCGGTTCTGCGCGCCGGCGCCCCGTACGATCTCGTTTTCGCCAACATTCTGGCGAAGCCGCTGCGCCTGCTCGCCCCCTCGCTCGCCGCCGTGCTCACGCCGGACGGCGACGCGATCGTCTCGGGTCTCCTCCTGTCGGACGTTCCTTCCGTGCTCGCGTCCTGGCGGGCGCAGACTTCTTTCTCGCCGACCGCATCGACCTCGAGGGCTGGGCGAGCCTCAGGCTGAGACGGGGTTGAGCCTGGGCCACATTCACCGATTTTCGCGCACGGGGCGACGCGGACGGCGGCTTGCGCAACCCGTCGCGGCCAGTCTAGGTGTCGGGCCTCGACGGGGAGCCTCATTCGATGCCGATTGACCGGGAGAGCGTCCTCGATTGCCTCTTTAAGGCGACGCAAAACCTGAGATACGACGACAGCCTCACGCTGACGCGCGACACGATCGAGGACGTGACGCTCGCCTCCCTCAGGGTCGACAGCCTTGACCTTCTGCAATTGGCATTCGACGTCGAGAGCGAGTTCGGCGTCGAGTTCGATTTGGCCTCATTCCCGGCCGACGGAACCTTTGGCGCGCTGGCCAACTCGATCTTACGGGTCGAGCGCTAGCTGCCGGACGATGCGAAACAGCTTTCCTTCGGCGCAAAGGCGCTCGACCGTCGAGTGGCCGCAACCGCTGACTTCAACGATCTCGTAGCCCGGCAGTCCCCTGAGGTTGTCGGCGTGCCGGGCGTCGATCTCGAAGTCGCCGCCGAAATAGATTGCTCTCCCGACCCCATCCGGTCGCGCTTCCGCGTGCGGTCGAAGATCGAACAGGTCATCCTGGTCGATCTCGCTGCGGACAGCGGCGGTGAAAAACTTCGGCCGCAGGCGCGGGGAAGCGGGAGTAAGATCGCTGACCACCGAGAAACCGAGATACTTCGTGCAGGGAATCTCGTACGACAGGCGAAGGGATGCGTAGGTCGACGACGAGTATCCTAAGAGATAGACTTTGCTGAAACCGTTGTCCCTGATGATCCCGCGCAGACCCTCGGCAACCTCGCGCAGGTTCCCTCCCAGCCCGTGCACTCCTTTGAGATAGTTGAAGGCGGTCGTGTCCTTCAGAAACAGCGTCGACACGCCCCACTGCTTCAGCATCGCATAGAACACGGCGTTGGAGACGCCGAAGTTGTTGTACATGGTTGTGCACACAACGAAGAGGACTTCCTGCCTTGCCGTTCCACGATCGAGGTTGAAGCCGCGGGTCTGATAAAGCCGCTCGATCAGCCGCCGATCGGCCAAGGTCGTCCGCAGGTCAGCGATCAGGTTGATCTCGCGCGACATGCCCTCGAATTCACGGATGAGAGCGAGAGCCTGCGGATGGCTCGTTACGCTTTTCAGCCGCTTTATGAGGGCGCCCGCCGCCGGATGGCCGTGCTTGACGAGTTGCGCGGCGAGGAAGAATTCTTCGTTGCGGCTGCGAATCCTCTCGCCGAGCAGGGCTTGCAGGCGCTGGATCTGCTGGAGCGAGTGCTGTTCCGGCGCGACGAACTGCATCTGCCGCCGCGGCCGTCAGGCGATTCTGAAGAAGGCGTGGAGCGGCGTGCAGAAGGGCTGCTTGCTTGCCGCGATCTCCAGATCTCCGGGGAAAAAGGCGTCCCTTCGCTGCAGGAAGTTTTGCCGAAGCAGGCTCCAGCAGGTTTGCGTGAGCGGCTTTCCGAGGCAAGTGTGCGCCCCGACGCCGAACAGGAGCGGCCGGTTGTCGTCGGCGGCGTAGGATCCGTCGTGGATCACGCACCGAATTCTTTCGCCGCGCGAAACCCGGATCCCTTCCAGGTCCGTGTCCTCGGTTGCGATCCGATCGGCGAACCGCAGGCTGCTGACGATCAGATGCTCCGGCCAGGCGATCGAACACGACGGCTTGCCGGAGTTCGCCGCGATCACCGCGTGGATCGACAGGGCGACCGACCCGACGAAGGGTCGCGCCCCGAGCATGGCGAGACACAGGGGGGTCAATCCCCCGTCCGGCCGGCCGGCGTTGTGGTCGAGAAAAGCCCTCAGGCGCTTTTCGATCCCGTGTCGCCGCGCAAGCGAGGAGAGAGGATCAAGCTGGACCGGCAGATCCTCGACCAGGTCGAGCGCGGCGTCGCTCGACCCGAGCGAAACCGAACGGAGAAGAGCGCTGGAAAACGCGCGGTACAGCGGCCGGGCGACGTCGGAGACCGCGTCGACGGTTGCGCCCGGTCGAAGCGTCGTCTCGAATATCGAGGCGACGGTCCGTCTGGCCGCCTCGAACTGAAACTCCTTCGCGGCCGCGATGAGGAGCGCCATCTCCTTTCGCATCTGCGTGTGCTGACTGCCGTTGAGGAACGTCGGCAGACGCCGCAGCATTTGAATCGTGGCGCTGAAGTCCAGACCCGTCCGCTCCTGGATCTTCACGTACTCATCGTCGATGGGAAACGTTTCGAACCGAGGGTTCGACAGAACGGCTTTGGCGAGCGTCGGCCCCTTCAACGCGACGTGATAGGGCTTCACCATACGATCTGTCGACCCCTGCAGCGCCGAGACAATCCAGGACGAGGTCGCGCGCCACGGCCTCGGCGGATGCGCGGGACGTTGCGACGTCCCCTGCGGCGGCCCTAGATTGTCATACCAGGCGGGCTTGCGGAAGCGCCGGGCGGCGGCGAGGGCCTCGCGCTCCGCCCTCGCCGCCTGTCCGCTGCCGGAGCCCAAACCATGTCGGTAGACCGCAATTCGGTTCTCGATTGTATCTATGAGTCGCTGCTCGATCTCGATACCGACAGTCGCGTGCTCCTCAGCCGTGACACGCTTCACGGCGTGGCGATCAACTCGATGCGGGTCGACAGTCTCGAGCTCTTGATGTTGGCGCTGGCGATCGAGAGAAAGCTCGGCGTCCGGATCGACATCCAGAGCTTCTCCCCGACAAAAACGTTCGGCCAGCTCGCCGAGGCGGTGCTACGCGCCAAGAAAAAGCTGCCGCAGGATTCGGTCTAGCTTTCCCTGGGCGAGAAGATGGTCGACCGTCGCGTGCCCGACACGGGAAACCCGGCGGACGTCGTACCCCGGAAGGCCGCTCATATGTTTCGCGTGGTTGGTGTCCGAGATGGAATCCGTACCGAAATACAGCGTTCTCTTCACCTTGTCCGGATGGCGCTCCGCGTAGTCGCGAAGGTCGATCAGTTCGCCTGGATCGATGCGCTGCCGAAGGTCGGGCGTGAATAGCTTCGGCTCCTCGCATTTCGCTCCGGGGGACAGATCGGTGACCGGAGAAAATCCAAGATAGCCGTGACCGGGGACGAGATAAGACGCGAACAGCGACGCATATGCGGACGAGGAATAACCCAATAGATAGACACGCTCGAACGCATTGTCCTTGACGATCTTCACTATGTTTTCAGCGAGTTCGTGAAGGTTGCCTCCAAGGCCCTGAACCCCGTTCATGAAATTGAATAGGGTTGTATCTTTCAGGAAAAGCGTCGACACGCCCATCTGGCGGATCATCGCATAAAAAACGGCGTTCGAAATACCAAAGTTGTTATACATCGTCGTGAAGACAACGACCAATCGACTTCGATTCGAACCGCCGGGAAACAGGTGGAACCCCTCTTTCTTGTAGAGAGTCTCCAGGAGCGGGACATCCGCGAGCGTGGCTTGCAGATTTTCGATCCTTGCGGTCTCCCTCAGCGTGTTTTCGAGACGGGCGATGAACGCGAGCGCTTGAGGATGGGTCGTGCTGCTCTTCAGCGCCTTGAGGTAGGGGCCTGCGGACCCATGACCGTGCTTGACGAGTTCGGACGCAAGAAAGAAATCGTCCCTGTTGGTCCTCGCTTCGCTCCTGAGCAGGGCGCGCAAGTGTTCGATTTGATCGAGAGAGTGCTGCTCGGGCGCAAAAAATTGCACAGTCAATGCCTAGGTTCTGGCAAGGTCGGGCGGCGCGAAAGCGCGCCCGAACCGGCGTGAGGAAGGACTTCCCGCGGTCGGCGATTGTCAGGTTCCGCCGAACGACCCCCGTCGCGAACCATCACGGGCTGTCGCGGTCAGGCCGGCCCCATGCTGGCTCGCGAGATGTGCCATATTCGGAGATCTTACGGAAGGCGGCGTCCTGCAAACGCACGCCGACGGCACTTGAGGTCAGAGGCCCTCGCCATGTTAGGCTCGGGGCCTTGCCGCCGCAGCTTTGCTGTCGCACCAATGTCACGCACCCGTCCGCAGAGTGCGCCGGAGTCAGGGGAACGGAGAGGCGGAGATGGCGAAGATACCGGCTGGCGTCGGCCCAAAACTGCCGCAGATCGTCGTGCTGTTCGGCGCGACCGGCGATCTGTCGCAGCGCAAGTTGCTGCCGGGCCTTTTTCACCTCATCACATCCGGCTACATCAGGAAATGCCGGATCATCGGCGTTTCGCTCGACGATATTACGACGGACGATTTCCGGGCGCTGGCCCGGAAGGCGGTCGAAAAGCATCATGATCACCCGCCGGCTGCGAGCGACTGGCCGACGCTCGACGCGGCGCTCGACTACGTCCCCATCAAGGCCGGCGCAGCCGCTCTCAAGGAGGCCGTCGACCGGGCTTGCGGGGCGCTCGGCGACTGCCAGCTCGTCCATTACCTCAGCGTGCCGCCGAGCGCCGCGCTCGCGGCCCTGAGGATGGTGGACGAGGCGGGCCTCTCGGCGGGCTCGAAGATCATCATGGAGAAGCCGTTCGGCCACGACCTCGAAAGCGCGATGGCGCTCAACGCCGAACTGCACAAGGTCTTTTCCGAGGACCAGATCTTCCGCATCGATCATTTCCTCGGCAAGGAGCCGGCGCAGAACATTCTGGCGTTCCGGTTCGGCAATGGCCTCTTCGAGCCGATCTGGAACCGCAATTTCATCGATCACGTGCAGATCGACGTGCCCGAGACGCTCGAGATCGGCAACCGCATCGGCTTCTACGAGCAGACCGGCGCCTACAAGGACATGGTGGTGACCCACCTCTTCCAGATCCTCGGCTTCGTCGCGATGGAGCCGCCGACCTCGCTCGCGCCGGGGCCGATCAGCGAGGAGAAGAACAAGGTGTTCCGCTCGCTCATGCCGGTCGATCCGGCCAACGTCGTGCGCGGGCAGTACATCGGCTATCGCAAGGAAAAGGGGGTCGATCCGGACTCCGACACGGAGACCTTCATCGCGCTCAAGTGCCGGCTCGACAATTGGCGCTGGGCGGGCGTGCCCTTCTATCTGCGCACGGGAAAACGGATGTCGCAAGGCCAGCGGGTGATCTCGATCGCCTTCAAGGAGCCGCCGCGCAGCATGTTCCCCGAGGATTCCGGCCTCGGTCAGCAGGGACCCGACCACCTGACCTTCGATCTCGCAGACGAGACGCGCGTGTCGCTCTCCTTCTACGGCAAGCGGCCTGGTCCGGGCATGCGGCTCGCCAAGCAGAGCCTGCAATTCGCCCTTCACAACACCGACGGCGACGTGCTCGAGGCCTACGAGCGGCTCATCCTCGACGCCATGCGCGGCGACCACACGCTCTTCTGCACCGCCGACGGCATCGAACGCCTTTGGGAGGTCTCTCAGCGGGTCCTCGACAATCCGCCGCCGGTCCGGAGCTACGCGCCGGGCACATGGGGGCCGCAGTCGATCTACCAGCTCATCGCGCCCCATTCCTGGCGGCTGCCGTTCGAACGCGAGTGGCGCGAGCCGGACCAATACGGCGGATGAACGGGATGACCGGACGTCGGGCCGCGTGCTAGAGGCGGCGCGATGTCCGACCTTCCTCTCCTCATCGAACCTCAGGCGCCGGACGACGCCGAGGCGATCGAACATCTCAACGACCGGGTGTTCGGCCCCGGGCGCTACGCCCGCTCGGCCTACCGCATCCGCGAGACGGCGGACCCCGAACCCGCCTTGAGCTTCGTCGCGCGGGTCGGCACCCTCATGGTCGGGGCGAACGCGATGACGCCGATCACGATCGGAAAGGCCCGCGCGCTTCTGCTCGGGCCGCTCATCGTCGAGCCGGTCTTCCGGAGCCAGGGAATCGGCGAGGCGCTGGTCACGCGCGCGCTGGAGGAAGCCAGAGCGGCCGGCTGGACGCTCGTGATCCTGGTCGGCGACGAACCCTATTACGCTCGGATGGGCTTCCAGCCAGTTCCGGCCGGACGGATCACCCTGCCGGGCCCGGTCGATCCCGGCCGCCTCCTCTATTGCGAACTCGAGCCGGGCGCGCTGCAGGCCGCCGAGGGCGAGGCGTGGGGCTAAAAGGCAAGCCCAACTTCACTTTACGGCAAGAAAAAGTTTCTGCCCGCCGCCACTTCGCCACATTGCGGAACGCTGCAAACAGTGTTTAGTCTACCATTCGAGTTCGGGATTCGGAAGGTTTCCCGCGGTCGGAGTGGGACTTGGACATTATCGAGGCGCCGGCCCTCAGACGCCGGGTCGAGGGACCGACAATCGCGCTGGCGGTCGCGATCTACGCACTTTGGGGCTTGACGACCTGGTTCTGGAAGGACTTGCCGGTGTGGGCGCTCGTCCCACTCGGCGCCTGGGTCATCGCCTGGCAGATGAACCTGCAGCACGAGATCATCCACGGTCATCCGACCCCCTGGCGGACGGTCAATGCGGCGATCGGGGTCTGGCCGCTGTCCCTTTGGCTGCCGTTCGCGAGCTATCGCAAGAGCCACCTTCGCCACCACGAGGACGCCAATCTCACCGATCCGTTCGAAGACCCCGAGAGCTATTACTGGACCTCCGTCGGCTGGCGCGATCTCGGACCTGCGAGGCGCTTCGTCGTCGCCGCGCAATCGACCCTGGTCGGCCGTCTTCTTTTCGGCCCCGCATGGATGATCGGGCGCTTCGTTTTTGATTTCCTCCGCGACGCCTGGCGCGGCAGCAACGACGCGCGCAGAATCCTCTTCTGGCACGGCCTCGAATGCCTCCCCGTGCTCGTCTGGGTGATGGGCGTCTGCGGAATGCCGCTTTGGGTCTATGCGGCCGCCTTCGTCTATCCCGGCATGAGCCTCGCGATGGTGCGCTCCTTCGCCGAGCATCGCGCCGCGGCGGAACCTGAGAAGCGCACCGCCATCGTCGAGAACGCGCCGATTCTCGGGCTTCTCTTCCTGAACAACAACCTGCATGTCGCCCATCACATGCGCGGCGGCCTGCCCTGGTACCAGATTCCGACGTTCTACCGCCTGAACCGCGAGGCGCTGATCCGGCGCAACGGCGGCCTCGTCTACGACGGCTATTTCGACGTCATGCGCCGCTACGGGATTTCGCCCCACGATCGCCTTGTCCATCCGGAGTGGAGCGGCCGCGTCGCATGAGGTAACTCCTGACCCCTGAGGAGCCCGCGAAGCGGGCGTCTCGAGGGATGATCGGGTCACTCCAGCGGCCGTCCTTCGAGACGCCTCGCCTGAAGGCGATGCTCCTCAGGACGAGGTCGGAGTTTCTGCGCCTTGGAGGTCCCGCATGAGCCGGAACGCGCCGGTCGCGGCGCTGCCGATGTACGACTTTCCCGAGGTCGCCGCGGCGAACGACGCGCTCTGGCGCGCAATCGCCGAGAGCCTGCAAGCGCGGGGCGTCGCGGCCCCCCCGGGCCTCGCACGCGGGCGGGAGTTGATGGCGCTGTGGCGCGACCCGGGCCTGATCTTCGCCCAGACCTGCGGCTACCCGTTCATGACGTCACTGCGTGATGCGGTCGTTCTGGTCGCGACGCCGGAGTATGATTTTCCGGGATGCCACGGCGCGGACCACAGGAGCTTCATCGTCTGCTCGACGCAAGACGAGCGCCGCGGCCTCGCTGCGTTCCGCGGCGCAATCGCCGCGGTCAACGCGTGGGACAGCAACACCGGCATGAACCTTTACCGCGCCGCGATCGCCCCGCTCGCGAACGGACAGCCGTTCTTCGCGGACGTGGTGATCACGGGTTCGCACGCGGCGAGTTCTCAAGGCGGTGGCGGAAGGACGCGCAGCGCTTGCCGCGGTCGACTGCGTGACCTTCGGACTCCTTCGCCGGCATCGGCCGACGCTCGTCGACAGGATCGCGATCGCAGCCGAGACGCCGGCCTCGCCGGGGCTGCCGTTCATCGCGAGCGCGCGTCTGCCCGAGGCGACGGTTGTCGCCGTGCGCGACGGCCTGTTCGAGGCGCTTTCCGACCCTGCTCTCGCAAGCGCGCGCGCGACCCTTGGGATCGGCGGCGCGCGCGTCCTGACGGCGGACGACTATCGGCGCGTTCTCGACCTTGGGTCGGGCGCCGAGGCGGCGGGGTATTTCAAGCTTGCCTGAACACCGCGCTGCGCCGCTTCTCAAGCCCGCTGCGCCCGGTCGCGGGCGTTCTGCGACTCGATGGCGGCCCGGGCGGCGCGCCATTCGGCGTCGCCCCATTTGCGCAATTCGTAGAAGTTGCCGCCAGTGGCGAGCGCCTGCCCGCCGTCCATGGCGATCGTCTCGCCGGTCAGCCATTCGCAGCCATCCGACAGCAGGAACGCGGCGAGGTTCTGCAACTCCTCCATCCGTCCGACGCGGCCGAACGGGTTGACCGCCGTCGTCTGCTTGCCTTCGCCCGGCATGAGCCGCTTGCTCATCCCCTCAGTCGGGATCTCGCCCGGCGCGATGGCGTTGAGGCGAATCCCGTAGCGGCCCCACTCGGCCGCGAGCGACATGGTCATGGCCTGCACCGCCGCCTTGCTCATCGCCGAGGGCACGACGAACGGGCCGCCGTTGCGCACCCAGGTCACGACGATCGACACCACGCTGCCGCGCGAGCCGGCGGCGATCCAGCGCTTGCCGACCGCTTGGGTCACGTAGAACGTGCCGTGCATGACGATATTGGCGATGGCGTCGAAGCCGCGCGGCGACAGATCCTCGGTGCGGGCGATGAAGTTGCCGGCGGCGTTGTTGACGAGCGACGTCAGCGGGCCGTCGCGAAAGATCTCCTCCACCATCGCCTCGACGGCGGCCGCGTCACGGATGTCGACTCCGTAAGCCCGCACCACGCCGCCGTGCGCCTTCATCATTTCGTCCGCGGCAGCGTCGCAGACGCTTCTGCGCCTCCCGCAGATGGCGATCTCCGCGCCGAGTCCGAGCAATCGCTCCGCCATGCCGCGTCCGAGGCCTGTGCCTCCGCCGGTGATCAGGATCTTCTTGCCCTTGAACAACCCGTCCCGGTACACGGCCATCCTCCCTTGCATCCGCAGCGCGCAGACATCCTGCTGGCGTCCGGACGGTTGGGCAAGGGCTAACGAGGCTTGGGCTCAGGTCTCGACGAGGCCGCCGAGGTCGCCGAACCGCGCGCCAGACCCCCCATGCGGCAAGGCGAGATAGTCGGCCGAGCGCATTTCGACGAGGCGCGAGGCGGCGCGCGCGAATTCGAACGCTTCCGGCCCGTCCGCGCCCGAAAAGAGCGCTTCCGGCTCGGCCGCCGCCGAGGCGACGAGCTTGACTCGCATGTCGTAGAGCGCATCGACGAGGATGATGAAGCGCTTGGCTTCGTTGCGCTCCTCCGGCTTCAGGACCGGGACGCGGTCGATGAAGAGTGTGTGGAAGCGCTCGGCGATCTCGAGATAGTCGTTCGAACCGAGCGGCCTCCGGCAGAGGTCGTCGAAGGCGAACCGGGCGACGCCGCGCGCCGCCTGCGGCACGTCGAGCCGACGCCCGAGCAATTCGATCTCCGTGCGCGCGCCCCGCGCGACGCCGGTCAGTTCGAGAAAGGCGCGGTCGAGCGCGGCGTCGGCCTTGGGCGAGATCGGCGTGTAATAGACGGGCGCGCGGACGAGCTTCTCCAGCCGGTAGTCGGTGCGCGCATCGAGCGCGACGACCTCGCAACGCTCCTTGAGGAGCGCGACGAACGGCAGGAAGAGGGCGCGGTTCAGGCCGCCCTCGTAGAGGTCGTCGGGCGCCACGTTCGAGGTCGCGATCACGACGACGCCCGCCGCAAAGAGAGCCGTGAACAGACGACCGAGGATCATCGCGTCGGCGATGTCGCGCACCGCGAATTCGTCGAAGCAGAGGAGCGAGGCTTCGTTCATGAGTTCGGCCGCGACCGGCGCGATCGGGTCTTCGCCCGTCACCGCGCCTGCCTTCAGCGCCTGCCGCCAGGCGTGCAGGCGGCTATGGACGTCGGCCATGAAGGCGTGGAAATGGACGCGGCGCTTTTTCGGCACGTCGACGGCGCCGAAGAAGAGATCCATCAGCATGGTCTTGCCGCGCCCGACCGCGCCGTGGATGTAGAGGCCGCGCGGCGCCTCGGACGCCTTCGCGCCGAAGAGGCGTGAGAGCGCGCCGGGCCGCGCGTCCGGCCGGTAGTCCCTGAGCCTCGCCGCCAGCGCGTCGAGCTTCGCCACGAGCGCGTCCTGGGCGGGGTCGAACTCGAGATCGTGATCGTCGACCAGCGCGTGATATCGCCCGGAGACGGAGAGGGGTTGGCTCTCGGTGGAGGTCATTTGCGAGGACCCAAGCAATCCGGGGCGGCGGCGTCTATCCTGCCTTCGTTGGATGTACGCGCCTGGCGCTAATGCGCCTCTTCCCAGTTCTGCGCCGCCCGCGCGTCCACCTGCAGCGGCACGCTGAGCCTCATGGCCGGCTCCGGCGCGTCGATCATCACCTTGGCGATGACCGGCAGCGACGCTTCGATCTCCTCGTCCGGCGCCTCGAACACGAGTTCGTCGTGAACCTGCAGCAGCATCCCGGCCGAGAGTTTCGCCTTCGCGAGCGCGGACTCCATCCGGATCATGGCGCGGCGGATGATGTCGGCGGCCGATCCCTGGATCGGCGCGTTGATCGCAGCGCGCTCGTTGAAGGCGCGCTCCGAAGCGTTCGACGAGGCGATGCGCGGATAGTGGCACTTGCGGCCGAAGATCGTGGTCACGTAGCCGTCGGCCCGCGCCGCCTTCTTCGTCGCCTCCATGTAGTCGCGGATGCCGGGGAAGCGCTCGAAGTACTTGCGGATGTAGGCGCCCGCCTCCTCGCGCGGAATGCCGAGCTGGTTGGCGAGGCCGAAGGCCGAGATGCCGTAGATGATGCCGAAGTTGATCGCCTTGGCGCGGCGGCGAATTTCGCCCGGCATGCCGGCGATGGGCACGCCGAACATCTCTGAGGCGGTCATCGCATGGATGTCGAGCCCTTCGGCGAAGGCCTTCTTGAGTGCTGGAATATCGGCGATATGCGCAAGCAGCCTGAGCTCGATCTGGCTGTAGTCGGCCGAGATCAGCTTCCGCCCGTTCGGCGCGACGAAGGCGCGGCGGATCTTCCGCCCCTCCTCGTTGCGCACGGGAATGTTCTGCAGGTTCGGCTCGACCGACGACAGGCGCCCGGTCGTGGTCGACGCGAGCGCATAGGAGGTGTGCACGCGGCTCGTGGCGGGATTGACATAGGTCGGCAGCGCGTCGGCGTAGGTCGACTTCAATTTCGCCACCTGCCGCCATTCGAGCACGCGCGCCGGCAGTTCGTGGCCTTCCTCGGCGAGGTCCTCGAGCACGCTCGCGGTCGTCGACCAGGCGCCGGTCGCGGTCTTCTTGCCTCCGGGCAGCCCCATCTGGCCGAACAGGATATCGCCCAGCTGCTTCGGCGAGCCGGGGTTGAAGGGCGCGCCGACGAGGCGGCCGATGTCGTCCTCGAGCCGCGCCATGGTCTGCGAGAAGTCGCCGGCAAGCCGCGACAGCATGTCCCTGTCGACCGCGATGCCGCGCCGCTCCATGCGCGCAAGGACCGGGACGAGCGGGCGCTCGAGCGTCTCGTAGACCGTGGTTACGCCTTCGGCGGCGAGGCGCGGTTTCAGCGCCCGCCAGACGCGCACGGTCGCGTCCACGCCCTCGGCGGCGTAAGGCCCCGCCTTCGCCGGGGACAGAAGCGCGAAGGCGACCGCGTTGCGGCCCGATCCGGCGACGTCGGCGAGCGTCGTGGTGCGGTGACCGAGGATGCGCGCCGCAAGCGCGTCGACGTCGTGGCTCTCGCCGGTCGCGCCCGCGTCGAGCGCGTAGGAGATCAGCATCGTGTCGTCGATCGGCGCAACCGCGACGCCACGGCGGGCGAACATCTGCACGTCGAACTTCACGTTCTCGCCGATCTTGAGGACGCCCGGCGCCTCGAAGAGCGGCTTTAAGAGCGCGATCGCGTCGTCCTCGCGCATCTGACCCTCGGCCAGCGCACCCGCGCCGAAGAGGTCGTCGGCGCCCGTCCGATGTCCGATCGGCACATAGCAGGCGGCGCCCGGCGCAACCGCCAGCGCCACGCCGACGAGGTTCGCCTGCAACGGATCGGCGGACGAGGCGTGCAAATCGATGACGATTTCTCCGGCCTCGTGGGCGCGCTCGATCCAGCCGCGAAGTTCGTCGCCCGAGCGGACGAGCGCGTAGGCCGACCGGTCGACCGGCGCGCGCGCCTCCCCGGCTCGCGTGGCGACGAGGTCGGCCGGCGCCGCCACATTCGGCGACCGATTTTCGGGGGCGGCCGGCCGCTCCTTCTCGGCCGCGACTTGAGCCTCAGCCAGCGCCGCTCCGCCGTCACGTCCCTGCCAGCCGGCGGGGCCGACGAAGCGGGGATCGGGCTCGACCGAACCGGCGTCGACGGCGCACATCTCGGCGACGCGCCGCGTGATCGCCGTCAGCTCCATCGCCTTGAAGAAGGCGATCAGTTCGCGCCCGTCGAGCTTCGGCAGCGCAAGATCGTCGAGCGGCGTCTCGATGGCGACGTCGCGCACCAGCGTCACGAGCTCCTTCGAGACGCGGATGCGCTCGACGTTTTCCGGCAGCGTCAGGGCCTCGCGCCGCTTCGGCTGCTTGATGCTTTCAGCCCGGGCGAGCAGCGTTTCGAGGTCGCCGTATTCGTTGATGAGCTGGGCTGCGGTCTTGACGCCGATGCCGGGCGCGCCGGGCACGCAGTCGGTCGAATTGCCGGCGAGCGCCTGGACGTCGACCACCCGCTCCGGCCCGACGCCGAAATAATCGACCACCTCGGCCGGTCCGAAGCGCCGCTCGTCCCGCTCGCCCGAGGCCGGGTCGTACATGACGACCTTCGGTTCGACGAGCTGCATAAGGTCCTTGTCGGCGGAGACGATGAGCACGTCGGCGTCGCGCTCGCGCGCCTGGCGGGCGTAGGTCGCGATGAGATCGTCGGCCTCGTAGACGTCCTGCTCGACCGGGATCATGCCGAAGGCGCGGACCGTTGCGCGCATCAGCGGGAACTGCGGCACGAGCTCGGCCGGCGGCTCCGAGCGGTTGCTCTTGTAGGCCGGATATATCTTCTTGCGGAACGAGTCCTCGCTCTTGTCGAAGATGATGGCGAGGTGGGTCGGCCTGACGCCCGCCGCGCCGTCCTTGACGAACTGGAGGATCTTGGTGGCGAACAGGCGAACCGCGCCGATCGGCAGCCGGTCCATGCGATAGTTGTATTTCTGGTCCTGCCGGATCGACTGATAATAGGCGCGAAAGACGAACGAGGAGCCGTCGACCAGAAAGACATGGTCGCCGGGGCCGACCGGACGGTGGGGCTGGTTCATGGGGACTAGAGATAGGCCAAGCCGTTCCGCGGCGCCACGGGCGACGAATTTGCGTGGCCGGAAAGGTTTGTTCAACCGCCGTTCATGTGACCTTCATCCGGCCGGGCGCAAGAAGCGTTCGGCGATTCGCTTAGGCCGCGCGGGCGGTCCGGCTTTTCACGATGGGGCGACAAGGATGCGACGGAGTTGGATCGGCGCGTCGATCCTGGCTTTGACCGGGGCGCTTCTCGGCTCGGATTCGGCGCTCGAGACCGCGCAGTCGCTGACGATTCCAACCGTCTGCGCCGACCCAGCCCGGTGCAGCGCGCTCTGCGGCGGCGTCGCCGAGCAGGGGCGGAGCGAGCGGGACTTTCTCGAACTCGCCGCCTACCAGCTCGGCCCCGCTCAGGGAATGGACCTGCCGGCGGCCAATCTCTCGATGCCGGCGCCGGTCGACCCGAAGAACGTCTATGCGGGGACGGGGGCTGGCATGTTCAGCCCCGCCGTCGCCGGCCAGCTCAGCCGCGTCTATTCGCCGAACCTGACCAGCGGCAAGGTCGACGTCATCGACCCCGAGACCTTCACGGTGATCGAGAGCCTGGACGCCGTTCCGAGCCCGCAGCACATCGTGCCGTCCTGGGATTTGCAGACGCTCTGGGTGTCGGGCGACATCTCCTATCGCGGCGGCCACGCCGACGTCGTGCCGATCGATCCGAAGACCGGCAAGCTCGGCAAGCCGATCGACGTGCCGGATTCCTACAACCTCTATTTCACCCCCGACGGCAAGTCCGCCATCATGGTCGCGGAGGCGATGCGCCGCCTCGAATTCCGCGATCCCCACACCATGGCGCTCCAGGGCTATATCGCGACGCCGCGCTGCTCCGGCATCAACCACGCCGATTTCGCCCCCGACGGCTCCTACGCGATCTTCACCTGCGAATACGGCAACGCGCTCGCCAAGATCGACCTCGTCCACCACACGCTTGCCGGCATCCTGCCGCTGTCGCGCGGCGGCATGCCGCAGGACATTCGCGTTTCGCCGGACGGCTCGGTGTTCTTCGTCGCCGACCTCCTGAAGGACGGCCTCGTCCTCGTCTCGGGCAACTCGTTTCAGGAGATCGGCTTCATCAAGACCGGCGTCGGGGCGCACGGGCTCTACCCGTCGCGCGACGGAACGAAGCTCTATGTGGCGAACCGCGGCACGCATAACCTTGCGGGCGTGAAGAACGGCCTCGGCAGCGTCGCAGTGTTCGACATGTCGCAGCCGCGCGTGCTTGCGACCTGGACGATCCCGGGCGGCGGCAGCCCGGACATGGGCAACCTTTCGGCCGACGGCAAATGGCTGTGGCTATCGGGCCGCTACGACGGCGTCATCTACGCCTTCAACACCGAGGACGGCTCGGTGAAGTCGATACCCGTCGGGGGCATGCCGCACGGCCTCACCGTCTGGCCGCAGCCGGGCCGCTATTCGCTGGGGCACACCGGCAACCTTCGGTAGCGAATGCCGCTGACGCCCGAGTGGTCGAACTTCTTCACCGCTCAACTTGGCGCGCTGGCCGCGCTGACCGGCTTCGCCATCGTGGCGATCTCGATCAATCTTGGCCGGATTCTCGCCAACGATGCGCTCCCGGGCCGCGCGGCCGAGGCGCTGATCGGGCCGGTTGGCGCGATCGCCGCCACCTCTCTCGTCCTCATGCCCGAACAGTCTCAGACGCTCGTCGGCGGCGAGGTCGCAGCCGTCGGCCTCGTCATGGTGCTCGCGCCGTTGTGGACGCAGCTTCAAGGATGGAAGGACTGGGAGAACGCCACCCCGCTCCAGCGCTTCATGCGCTTCGTGACCAGCGCCGGCTACAGCCTCGCCTTCGTCGTCGGCGGCGCGCTGATCGCAGCCGGCGCCCGAAGCGGCCTCTTCTGGATCGGGGCCGGCGACATCGCCGCGCTGGGCGCCGTCGTCCTCAACGCCTGGGTGCTGATGGTCGAGATTTTGCGCTGAAGCCTTCCCCCCCCGCCAAAGGGGGGGAGGACCGTCCGTGAGGACCGCGGAGGGGTCGCCCTACTTAATTTGCCCGAGAATGTGCTCGGCGCCGGAAAGGTCGGCGACGCCCGGGTTCGGCTCGATGTTGATCTCCTTCACGACGCCGTCCTTGACCAGCATCGAGTAGCGCTTCGAGCGCACGCCAAGGCCTCGCTCGGTGAGGTCGATATCGAGGCCGAGCGCCTTGGCGAAAACGGCGCCGCCGTCGGCGAGGAAGTGGATGTGCCCCTTGGCGCCCGTCGCCTCCGACCAGGCCGAGAGCACGAAGGGATCGTTGACGGAGGTCATGGCGATGGCGTCGACCCCCTTGGAGCGAAACGCCGCCTCGTGGGTGATGAAGCCCGGCAGGTGGTTCTTGTGGCAGGTCGGCGTGAAGGCGCCCGGCAGGCCGAAGAGGACGACCGACTTGCCGGCGAAGAAGTCCTTGGCCTGGACCGGCTTCGGCCCGTCCGGGGACACAAGCGTCAGCGTCACGTTGGGCAGGGTCTGGCCGACGGCGATGGTCATCTCGAAAATCCTCCGGGCGCCGTCAATGCGGCGAGGGGCGGGACCTTAAGCGAAGGACGCGACGGCCGTAAAGGCGCTTCGGCCGGGTCCGTCTAACCGGCCTCGACCTTCGCCGCAAAGTCGCCGATCGCCTTCACGTAGATTGGAACCAGCGCCTCGAAGACGTCGTGCCCCGCCCCTTCGATCACGAAAAGCTCCGCCCCCGGAACACTCTCGGCCGTGTCCCGCCCGCCCGTCACCGGGATCAGCGGATCGGCGTCGCCGTGGATGACGAGCGTCGGCGCGGTTACTGAGCGAAGCCGTTCGTTGCGCGGCTTTGCGGCGAGGACCGCCGCCATCTGGCGGACCATGCCGGCCGGATCGTAGGGCGCATAGTCGACGCCGCGCCCGACGAATTCCCTCAGTTCCGCGTCGCTCGCCGCAAAACCCGGACTCCCGATCACCCGCCAGACGTTCAGGCCGCGCGCGATCCTGTCCTCGCGGGCGAGGCTCGCCGGTTGTGACAGGATGGCGGCGAAGGCCTCGGGCGTCGGCTGGGAAACCTCGGGCCGCCCTGTCGTCGACATGATCGAGACGAGGCTCGCGGTTTTCTCGGGATGGCGGATCGCGACAAGCTGCGCGATCATGCCGCCCATCGAGGCGCCGACGATATGGGCGCGCGGGACGTCGAGCGCGTCGAGAAGCCCGACCGCGTCCGCCGCCATGTCCTCGAGCCCATAGGGCGCGGCGACCGGACGCCCCGCCGTCGCCTCGGCGATCAGCGCCGTCAGGTTCGGCCTTCCGAGCGCCTCGAGATGGGTCGATCGGCCGATGTCGCGGTTGTCGAAGCGGATGACGCGAAAGCCCTTCGCCGCCAGTCCGCGGCAGAGCGAGTTCGGGCCAGTTCAGCATCGGCGCCGTGACGCCCATGATGAGCAGGATCGCCGGATCCGAGATGCGCCCGAAGCTTTCGTATTCGATGTCGATTCCGTTGGCGCGAGCGTTCGGCAAGTTCTTTTCTCCGCGATAAGGAGCGAGACGGATAGACGATCGGCGCGAAGCGTCAACCGCGCAAACGCTGCTCGACGTGAGCCGCGAAATCGCCGATCGCCTCGATCCAGACCGGCATCAGCGCCTCCTTGAAGTCGTGGCCCATGCGAGGAACCATCAGGAGCTTCGCGCCGGGGATGCTCCGGGCCGTATCCTCTCCGAACGCCGGCGGAGCGATCGGGTCCTCGGCTCCGTGGATGACGAGCGCCGGCATGTCGAGCTGGCCGAGCCGTTTGTTGCGCGCCGGAGCGGCGAGCGTCGCGGCGAACTGACGGGCGGCCGCGGCGGGATCCAGGGGCGTGGCGTCGATGCTGCGCCCGAGATAGGCGACGAGCTCCGCGTCGCTCTGGGGCGCCGAGCCGCTGATCGCCTTCACCGCCGCGATCGCCGTTTTCAGCCGGTCCGCCCGGCTCGGGCTCGCGGGGACCGCGGTCAGGGCGGCGAGCGCCTCCGGCTTCGGCTCAGCGACGTCGCGCCGCCCGGCGGTCGACATGATCGAGACGAGGCTCAAGGCTCTCTCCGGATGGTTGAGGGCGACAAGCTGGGCGATCGCGCCGCCCATGGACGCGCCGACAACGTGGGCGCGTTCGATCCCGAGCGCGTCCAAGAGTTCGACCGCGTCGTCGGCCATCGCGTCGAGCGGATAGGGCGGGACGGGCCGGCGGCCGGCCGCAAGCTCAGCCATCATGGCCACGATATCGGGGGCGCCGAGTTCGGAAAAGAACGTCGAGCGGCCGACGTCGCGGTTGTCGAACCGCACCACCTGGAAGCCGCGCGCCACGAGCCCGTCCGAGAGCGAATTGGGCCATCCGGTGAGCGGCGTATTCAGCCCGTGGATCAGAAGGATCGCCGGATCGCCGGCGCGCCCGAGGCTCTCGTAGGCGATGTCGATCCCGTTGGCGCGCGCGCGAGGCATGACGGCTCCCGATCCAACGCCAACCTTACCGGCGCAGGCGCGAGCGGCAAGCGCCGCCCGGCGCCCCGCCGCACGAGGTTCAGCGCGGCCGGTCGCCGAGAATGGCGGCCCGCGCCATGGTGCGGCTTTCGGGCAAATAGTCGAGCGTCGCGTAATGCGTGCTCAGCCGATTGTCCCAGAAGGCCACATCGCCGAGCTTCCAGCGCCAGCGCACGGTGAACTCGGGTTTCGCGAGATGCGCCAGCAGAAAAGACAAAAGCGCGTCGCTCTCCTTCGGCTTGAGCTCGAGGATGCGGGAGGTGAAACCCTCGTTGACGAAAAGACCGCGCCGGCCGTCCTCGAGCGTTCGCACCACGGGATGGACCACGGGCGGATTGGCCGCGACCGCGCGCTCCCAGGAAGCCTTGCGCTCGCCGACGCCCCAGAGGTAGCGGCGGAACCCGTGCTGGAAATCATGCTCGGCGGTCAGTCCGTCGACCAGCCGCCGGATCGGCTCGGAAAGCCCCTCGTAGGCGGCGACCGTCGAAGACCAGAGCGTATCGCCGCCGCTCGGCGGCAGATGTTTCGGGCTGAGCACCGCGCCGAACGGCGGCGTCTCGATGAAGGTTACGTCGGTGTGCCAGTTGTCGTTGTCGGGAAGCGAACCCGTGCGCGTCTCGATCAGTGTGATCTCGGGAATCCCATCCACGGTCGGATACACCGGATGAACGTGCAGCTTTCCAAATCTGGCGGCAAAGTCCCGCTGCGCGGCGGCCTCGAGCGTCTGGTTCTCGAAGAACAGCACGTGCCTTTCCGCGACAGCGGCGCGCAGGCTCGCGATCGACCGGTCGGACAACGGCCGCGACAGATCGATGCCCGAGACGAGGCCGCCGATGGCCGGAGTAAGCGGAGCGACGACAAGATCGGTGCTGGTGGTCATGGCGCTTGGCTTTCAAAAAATGAGGCTGTCCGCAGGCGAGCGGCCCCGGCCTCCCCTTGCTAGCGCTCATTTTATATTTTGTCTATCAAGTTACTTGACTAAAGTTGTTGGGATGCGCATCATTCCCCTTGTCGCGGCTTCGATGCTCGGCGGCCCGGCGCGTAAACCGCTCTCTCCCCGGTTCGCGCGCCGGGCCAAACTCATCAAAAGGATTTGCAAACGTGAAGCTCACGCACCTCCTCACGGCCGGCGCTCTCGCCGCCTTCGCCTGGCTGGGCGTCTCCGGCGCTCAAGCCGCGGACAAAGTCGTCGTCGGCTATCAGACGGACGCGCTCCCCTCCTCGGTGGCGATCGCCAATGGCGAATTCGACAAGGCGACGGGGGTCGAGATCGATTTCCGCCGCTTTAATTCGGGCGCCGAGATCTTCGCTGCGATCGCCTCCGGCGACGTGCAGATCGGCTACGTCGGCTCGAGCCCGTTCGCCGCCGCGACTTCGCGCGGCCTCGACGTCAAGGCGTTCTATCTCGCCTCGATCTCCGGGATCGACGAGGCGCTCGTCGTGCGCAACGGCTCGGGCATCAATTCGCTCGCCGATCTCAAAGGCAAGAAGCTCGCCGCCGCGCCGGTTTCAACCGACCATTATCAATTGCTCGCGCTGATCAAGAGCGTCGGCCTCACCGAAAAGGACGTGCAGGTCTTCGCCATCCCGCAGCCCGACATCGTCGCCGGCTACAATCGCGGCGACCTCGACGGCGGCTTTGTCTGGAACCCGGCTCTCGACGAACTGAAGAAGAACGGCAAAGTGCTCGTCACCTCGAAGGACGTCGCCGAAAAGGGCGCGCCGACCTTCTCCGCCTGGGTCGCGACCGGCGCCTTCGCCAAGGACCATCCCGACTTCCTGAAAGCCTTCGCCGGCGTGATCGCCAAGCAACAGGCCTCGTTCGCCAACGACCCCGCCAAGTGGGGGCCCGACAGCGACAACGCCAGGACTCTCGCCACTCTGCTCGGCGGCACAGCCGTCGATCAGGCGGCCGCGCTCAAGAACCTCAATCTCCTGTCGCCCAAGGCGCAGGCGTCGGACGCCTGGCTCGGCGGCGGCGAGAAATCAGGCCTCGCCGGAATCCTCAAACAGACGGCCGCGTTCCTGAAGGACCAGAAGAAGATCTCCGAGGTGCTGCCCTCCTACGCCGCCTTCGTCACGCCCGACGTCGTGATCGCGGTCGAGAAGGGCGCCGGCTCTTAAAGCTCTCCCTCCCACGGGGGGGCGGCGTCGCCGGCGAAAAAGGTCCGGCGGCGCCTTTCTTTTTGGAGATCCTTGCGATGCTTCGGGTGGACAAGGCGTCGGTCTGGTTCGCCGCGCGCGACGGCAGGCTCGTCCACGCGCTCGACCGGGTGTCGTTCGACATCCCCGAAGGCGCCTTTGTCGTCGCGCTCGGCACGTCGGGTTGCGGCAAGTCCACGCTTCTCAACGCCATGGCGGGCTTTCTGCCGCTCTCGTCCGGCGCGATCACGCTGAACGGCCGCGCGGTCGCGGGACCCGGCGCCGAGCGCGGCGTGGTGTTCCAGAAGGACGCGCTCCTACCCTGGAAGACGGTGGTGGAGAATGTCGCGCTCGGTCTGAAATTCGCGGGCCACGGCCGCAAGGAGCGGCGCGAGCGGGCGATGCGCCTCCTGCATCTCGTGGGCCTCAAGGAATTCGCCGACGCCGCTCCTTATGAGCTTTCGGGCGGCATGCGCCAGCGGGTCGGCATCGCCCGCGCGCTTGCGCCCGATCCCGCGATCCTGCTCATGGACGAACCGTTCGGCGCGCTCGACAGCATGACGCGCGAAGCGATGCAGGAGCTGCTGGTCGACGTCTGGTCGCGCACCGGCAAGCAGATCTTCTTCATCACCCATTCGATCGAGGAGGCGCTGTTCCTCGGCACCGAGCTCATCGTCATGTCGCCGCGCCCGGGTCGTATCGTCGCGCGCTTCGACCTCGACTTCGTCCGCGCCTTCGTGCGCGATCGCGACGCCCGCGCGGTCAAGAGCGCGCCGGAGTTCTCCGAGCTTCGCGACCGCGTCCGCGCCATTGTCCATCAGGACGAGATCTATGGAAGAGCCGCCGAATGACCGACCTCGCGACCGACACGGAACTCGACGCCCCGACCGATGACGTGCGCGTCGTGAAGATGCACGGCTTCGGCCCCGGCGAGCGGTCGACCTTGCCGATCAGCATCGGGACTGCGGTCGTCCTCATCGCGGCCTGGTGGGCGGTCTCGGAGGCGCGGCTCGTTCCGCATCTCTTCCTGCCGACGCCCCGTGAGGTGTTCGACGCCGCCGTCTCCTTTTATCAGGACGGCTACGCCAACGCCTCGATGGCGGAACATGTCAGCGCGAGCCTGGCGCGCATTTTGATCGCCGCTGCGATCGCGATCGCGCTCGGCGTGCCGGTCGGCCTCTTCATGGGGCTCAGCCGCTGGGCGAAGGGCGTGTTCGACGCGCCGATCGAATTCTACTGGCCGCTGCCGCCGCTTGCTTATCTGCCGCTCATGATCATCTGGCTCGGCATTGGCGAGGCCTCGAAGATCGCGCTCCTGACGATGGCGATGTTCGCCCCCATCGCAATCGCCGCACAGGCCGGCGTGCGATCGGTGTCGCTTGAGCGCGTCAACGCCGCGCTGTCGCTCGGGGCGACGAGACTCCAGCTTTTGCGCGAGGTGGTCCTGCCCTCGGCGCTGCCGGAGATCCTCACTGGGACCCGCATCGCCATCGGCGTCGGCTGGAGCACGCTCGTCGCGGCCGAACTGATCGCAGCGACCCGCGGCGTCGGCCATTTCGTGATGTCGGCCTCACAGTTCCTGGCGACCGACTATGTGTTTGTCGGCATCGGCGTCATTGCGATCTCGGCCTTCGCTTTTTCCTTCGCGATGCGGGCGCTGGAGCGCTGGCTCGTTCCGTGGAAGGGGCAAAGCTGAGGGGCCGGCGCAGGTCTCAGGGCGCCATCGTCACCGGCGCGCCGACGGCGACGCGATCGAAGAGGTCGATGACGTCCTCGTTCAGCATGCGGATACATCCGTAGGAGGCGGCCGAGCCGATCGAGCCGCGCATCGCCCGGGTCGTGCCGTGGATCGCGATCTCGTCCCGGTCGAGCTTGAGCGCCCGCGCGCCCATCGGATTGTTCGGCGCCCCACCGGGTATGACGTCCGGCAGGTCGGGGTGGTCGCGACGGACCGAGTCCGGAGGCGACCAGGCCGGCTCGACGTATTTGGCGGCGACATGCGCCGCGCCGGTCCACTCCATGCCGCGGCGCGCGACCGCGACTGCGTAAACGATCGCCGTGGCGCCGTCGAGGACGAGGGTGAGCTTGCGCGCCGACTGGCTGATGACGATGGCGCCCGGCGGATAGCCGCCGGGCCGCGCAACGAGATGGCCGGCCTCAGCCGGCGCCGCAAAAAGCGCGCCGGCGATCCCGCACGCGGTCGCCCATGCGCGAGCCGCGCCCCTCACGCGTGAAGGGGCGCCTCGCGGGGCGCGTGCGCCGGCGCCCGGACGTGGGCCGGCTTCTTGGCGCCGTTCGCCTTGGCGGACTTAACTCTGACGGGCGGGACGAACTGCGTGGGCTTGCCGTCGACCATCGCCCAGAATCCCCGCATCCGCGGCACGATTTCGTTGCGGAAACGCGAGCCGTTGAAGACGCCGTAGTGCCCGACGTCCAGCTGGATGTAGCCGACCTTCTTCGACTCCGGGATGTTGACGCAGAGGTCGAGCGCGGCGCTGCTCTGGCCGACGCCCGCGATGTCGTCCTTCTCGCCCTCGACGGTCATGAGGGCGCAGCGACGGATGGCCTTCGGGTCGACGAGTTGGCCGCGGTGGAACATCTCGCCCTTGGGCAGCTCGTGCTTGATGAACACCTTCTCGATCGTCTGCAGGTAGAAGGCGGCGTCCATGTCCATGACCGCCAGATATTCATCGTAGAAGTCGCGGTGCTTTTCGGCCGAATCGCCATCGTTCTGGACGAGATGGTTGAACATGTCGAGGTGCGCGTTGACGTGGCGATCGAGGTTCATCGCCATGAACCCCGAAAGCTGCAGGAAGCCGGGATAGACCCGGCGCCCGAGGCCCGGATAGGGGAACGGCACCGTATGGATGACGTTGTGCTTGAACCATTCCACGCCGCGCTTCTCGGCGAGCTCGTTGACCGAGGTCCGGCCGCGCCTTGTGTCGATCGGGCTGCCCATGAGGGTGATGCTGGCGGGCGCGTTCGGGTCGCCGTTTTCCTCCATGATGGAGACGGCGGCGAGCAGCGGCACGCCGGGCTGACAGACGCCGAGGGTATGGACGCCGGGGCCCAGGTGGTCGAGCATCATCCTGAGATAGTCGATGTAGTCGTCGAGATCGAAGGCGCCGACAGCGGCCGGCACGAGCCGCGCGTCCGTCCAGTCGGTGATGTAGACGTCGCAATACGGCAGGAACGCTTCGACCGTGCCGCGCAGGAGCGTCGCATAATGGCCGGACATCGGCGCGACGATGAGCAGCTTCGGCTGGTCCTCCGCGTGCGGGAAACCAGGGCGGACGAAGTGCCGCAGATTGCAGAACGGCCGGCTCCAGACGACGTCCTCGAGGATCGGATAGACGACGCCGTCGATCTCGAGCTCGTCGAGCCCGAAGGTCGGCTTGCCGTAGCGGCGGGTCATCCGTTCGAAGAGCTCGGCGGCGGCCGAAAGGTTCTTGCCGACCGTCGTGTTCGACAGCGGGTTCCACGGATTGCGGAAAATGAAATGGGTGGTGTCGGTGAGCGCGCGCGCAGGCGCGAGCGCGACGTGGGCCATCTCATACATCTGGTACGAATAGGACCGTAACATAGAGCGGTTCCCCCGGGTTAGTTGAGTTCCCGTTTAGCGCCGTTCCCTTGACGCATACCGTAAGTATGACGCCAAAGGTTTGCAATTGGGCTTACGGCTATGGCGCATTGCGAAATGCACGCCGCAAAGATCATAACGCATGAAAACGCAGGAGGTTGCGGCACGCGTCAACGCGACGATTTGGCGCAGGGGCGCCGCGCGCCGCAGCGTTCCGCCTCGCGGGGGAATGACTTCAACTTTAGAGAGTAACAGTTCCAGCGCTCCGGGCCGCCGCATGGGCCCCGGCGCGCCCAAGCGAATCAGACGCTCGCCTTGCTCTTCAGCTCGACGCCCGCCGCTCTGAGCGTGTCGGCCAGCTCGCCCGACTGGAACATTTCGCGCGTAATGTCGCACCCGCCGATGAATTCGCCATTGACGTAAAGCTGGGGAATGGTCGGCCAGTTGGAGAATTCCTTGACGCCCTGGCGGATCTCGGCGTCCTCGAGGACATTGACGCCATGGACCGGCGCGCCGACGTATTCCAGGATCTGGATGACCTGGCCGGAGAACCCGCACTGTGGGAAATCAGGCGTCCCCTTCATGAAGAGAACGACCGGGTGTTCCGCGATCAGCTTCTCGATCCGTTCACGTGCGTTCGCCATTGCGGTGATTTCCTTTCCGGCGCGGAGGTCAAGGGTCCGCCCGTTCGCCCATAGATATAAAGGCTGCCGTCGCCGCCCGCCAGCGGCGAAGGCCGCAAAAGTTCACCCCCCCGTCGCGCTCATGTGACGCTCGACCGCAGGCCCGCGCGCCCGGGCGATCACGAAATCGTGCCCCCTGGGCTTGCGGGCGATCGCCGCCCGGATGGCCTCGACGAGCGGACCGTCGGACTCGCAGCGGCGCAGCGGCTCGCGCAGATCCGCCGAATCGTTCTGGCCGAGGCACATGTAGAGCGTCCCCGTGCAGGTGACGCGGACCCTGTTGCAGCTCTCGCAGAAGTTGTGGGTGAGCGGCGTGATGAAGCCGAGACGCCCGCCCGTCTCGCGGACGTCGAAATAGCGCGCCGGGCCGCCGGTGCCATAAGAAGAGGGTGTCAGCGTCAGCCGCCGCTCGAGGCTCTCGCGTAATTCCGTCAGCGGCATGAACTGGTCGGCGCGGTCCTCCTCCATGGCGCCGAGCGGCATCACCTCGATGAAGGTGAGGTCGAAGCCGCGCCCGTGCGCCCATTCGACGAGGGCGAGCGCCTCGCCGTCGTTGAACCCTTTCAGCGCGACGGCGTTGATTTTGACCTGGAGACCCGCGGCGGCCGCGGCGTCGAGCCCCTTCATGACCGTCGCGTGGTCGCCCCAGCGGGTCACCGCGCGGAATTTATCGGAATCGAGCGTGTCGAGCGACACGTTGATCCGCCTCACGCCGCAGTCGGCGAGTTCGCCGGCGTGGCGGGCGAGCTGCGATCCGTTGGTGGTCAGGGTCAGTTCGTCGAGCGCGCCGCTCGCGAGATGGCGGCTCAGGCTGCGGAAGAGCGTCATCACGTTGCGGCGGACGAGCGGCTCGCCGCCAGTGACGCGCAGCTTCCGCGTCCCGAGCCGGACAAAGGCCGAGCAGAGCCGGTCGAGCTCCTCGAGCGACAGGACGTCGCGCTTCGGCAGGAACGTCATGTCCTCCGACATGCAATAGACGCAGCGGTAGTCGCAGCGGTCGGTCACCGAGACGCGCACATAGGCGATCCGGCGGCCGAACGGGTCGACCAGCGGCGCCTCCGGCGTCGGGGAAAAGGCGTTCATCCCCGCAACTTAGGCGCCGGGCGGCGCAAAAGAAAGGCGTCCCGCGAGCGAAAAGCCGGCGGGACGCGCAAAGACCCGGAAGGGGACCCCGAAAATCAGCGGGTGACGATGACCCGCGAGCCGACCCTGGCGCGGCTGTAGAGGTCGATCACGTCCTGGTTGGTCATGCGGATGCAGCCCGAGGAGACCGCCTGGCCGATTGTGTCCGGCTCGTTCGAGCCGTGGATGCGGTAGAGGGTGCCGGCGAGGTACATGGCCCGCGCGCCGAGCGGATTGTCGATGCCGCCTTCCATGTGGCGCGGCAGATCGGGGCGGCGCCGGAGCATCTGGGCGGGCGGCGTCCAGTCCGGCCATTCGCGCTTGTTGGCGATGTGCGTCGCGCCGGACCAGGTGAAGCCCGGGCGGCCGACGCCGACGCCGTATACGAGCGCCTGGTGGTCGGGCAGGATGAAGTAGAGCCGCCGCTCGCCGGTGCGGATGATGATTGTCCCCGGCGCCTCGCCGCCGCCGAACGAGACGGTCTCACGCGGGATGGCTGCCGCGACCGGCTGCAATTGCGAATCGAGCGCGTTGGCGAACGCCGGGGCGCTGGCGGCGCCCATGAGCGCAGGGCCCATGAGAAGCGCCGCAAGCGCGGCGGCCTTGACAAGAATGCGACGCATGAAGTTCCCCCGTTCAGTTCGGACGCCATCCACCGGCCGGCCGGAACCGCCGGTCGCTTCGCGAAGCGTTCCGGCGATTATGGCGAATCGGCGCCGACGCGCAATCCTTCCCATGCAACATCCCGCCACATTCGGCCACGTTCGTTAAAATATTGTCGAATGGCGGCGGGTGCCTTTCCTCATTTCCCAAATGATTTGCGGGCGACCTCGAGGCTCGCCCCTTCCGCGTCGAAGGCGTGGATCTCATCGGCCGGCGCGGTGAGGGTGACGACATCGCCGACCGCCGGAGTTTCCCTGCCGCGGATCTCGGCCACCATCAGTCTGTCGTCCGCCCGACGGACATGGGCGAACGAGGCTTCGCCCAGCCGCTCCACAAGTTCGACTGCGCCCTTGGCGGCGAAGGCGCCCGCGCCGCCGGCTGCGAGATGCTCCGGCCGGACGCCGATGGTGATCGCTTCGCCCGCCTTCAGACGGCCCGCCGGCAGGGTCATCGGCGCGATCGAGGCGCCGGTCGCGCGCGCACTTCCCCCCTCGACGGCCTCGACGGTGGCCGGAAAGAAGTTCATCGCCGGCGAGCCGATGAAGCCCGCCACAAACAGGTTCGCCGGCTCGTAATAGAGGTCGAGCGGCTTGCCGACCTGCTCGATGCGGCCCTGGTTCATCACCACGATCCGGTCGGCGAGCGTCATCGCCTCGATCTGGTCGTGGGTGACGTAGACGATCGTCGCGTTGAGAAGACGGTGCAGGCGGGCGATCTCGACCCGGGTCGAGACGCGCAGCGCCGCATCGAGGTTCGACAGCGGTTCGTCGAACAGGAAGACGTCGGGCTCGCGCACGATCGCCCGACCGATCGCCACCCGCTGGCGCTGCCCGCCCGAGAGGTCGCGCGGATAGCGGGCAAGCAGCGGCTCGAGCCGCAGCATGCGCGCCGCCTCGCCAACCCGCCGGTCGCGCTCGGCCGGCGCGACGCCGCTGAACCTCAAGCCGAAGGTCATGTTCTTCTGCACATCCATGTGCGGGTAGAGCGCGTAGGACTGAAACACCATGGCGATCTTGCGCTCGGCCGGCGCCAGCGCATTCACCTTGCGCCCGGCG
Source organism: uncultured Alphaproteobacteria bacterium (assembly GCA_963829505.1). Taxonomy (GTDB): domain Bacteria; phylum Pseudomonadota; class Alphaproteobacteria; order Rhizobiales; family Beijerinckiaceae; genus Roseiarcus. Next base: position 431,191 of record CAWHIL010000001.1, on the reverse strand, counting down.
ATGAAGATGTCGCCCGAGGTCGGCGCGTCGAGGCCCGCGATCATGCGCAACAAGGTCGACTTGCCGCAGCCCGAGGGGCCGACGAGCACGACGAATTCGCCGTCTTCGATGCCGAGGTTGACGTCGATGAGGACGTTGGTCGGGCCGTAGCTCTTGTTGAGGCCGTCGATGCGAAGTCCAGCCATTCCGCGCCCCTATTTGACCGCGCCCGCGGTCAGCCCGTTGATCAGCTGCCGGGAGAAGATCACGTAGATCGCCACCACCGGCAGGATCGCCATCGACAGCGCCGCCAGCACCGAGTTCCAGTCGGTGATGTACTGGCCGAGAAACTGCTGCACGCCGAGCGTGATGGTGTGGGTCGAATCCGACGAGGTCAGAATCAGCGGGAACCAGAGGTCGTTCCAGATCGGCACGATGGTGAAGACCGCGACGGTCGCGATCGCCGGCCGGAGCAGCGGCGCGATGACCTCGAAGAAGATGCGCGTCTCCGGCACCCCGTCGCAGCGCGCGGCGTCGCGCAGGTCCTTGGGGATCTGCTGGACGAATTCGCTCAAGATGAAGATCGAGAGCGGCAGCCCTTGCGCGATATAGACGAGAATGAGCGCGGTCAGCGTGTCGTTGAGGCCGGCGACGCGCATCATTTTCAGGATCGCGACCGAGCCCAGCCGGATCGGCACCATGATGCCGATCGAGAGGAAGAGCGCCAGCGCGGTCGAGCCGCGGAACCTGTATTCGGTCAGCGCCCAGGCCGCCATCGCGCCGAACAAGAGCACGAGGACCATGCTGACGAGGGTGACGATCAGCGAGTTCATGAAATAGGTCCCGACATGCGAGGCCGTGAACACCTTGGCGTAGCCGACGAGCGAGAAAGTGTCGGCGTTCGGGAACGCGAGCGGCGCGCCGAAGATGGCTTTGCGCGCCTTGAAGGAATTCATCACGACGAGCAGGATCGGCCCGATCGCGAGCAGGCAATAGGCGATCAGGATCAGGTGGATTCCCGCCGTCTCGGCGCGCTGCTTGAACATCAGACCCTCACCCTGCCGCCTTCGGCGGCTTCCCTCTCCCTGAGGGAGAGGGGAAACTCCTTCCCCCTCGGGGGGAAGGTGGCGCGAAGCGCCGGATGAGGGTTTGCGGACGCCGCCATCGGTCGCCTCCCCTCAGAACGCGTAGCGCCGCATGCGGCGCTGGATGACGAAGAGATAGAAGCAGACGCCGACGAGGATGATGAAGAACATCACGGTGGCGACCGCGGCCCCCATGGTCGGATTGCCGAGCTGGAGCTGGAACCCGAAGAAGGTGCGGTAGAAGAAGGTGCCCAGCACGTCCGAGGCGAAGTTCGGCCCGGCGAGCGCCCCCTTGACCGAATAGATGAGATCGAAGGCGTTGAAATTGCCGACGAAGGTCAGGATCGAGACGAGGCCGATGGTCGGCAGCACGAGCGGCAGCTTGATGTGCCAGAAGATGCGGAACTGCCCGAGACCGTCGACGCGGGCGGCGTCGACGAGCTCTTCGGGGATGTTGAGGAGCGATGCGTAGATCAGCATCATCGGGATGCCGACGAACTGCCAGACGGAAATCAGCGCCAGCGTCACGAGCGCCGTCGAGGGCAGTCCGAGCCACGGCGCAAACCAGCTCCCGAGACCCACCGCCTTCAGCGCGCCCTCAGCGACGCCCCATAACGGGGACAGAATGAGGTTCCACGAGAATCCGACGATGACCACCGAGAGCATCGTCGGCAGAAAGATCACCGTGCGGTACAGCGCCTTGAGTTTGAGGCCGGAGAGGCTGAGCATCCCGGCGAGCGCGATGCCGATCGGGTTCTGCACCGCCATGTGGACGGCGAAGAAGATCAGGTTGTTCCAGGTCGCGTTCCAGAACGGCTTCGACCACACCGCGTCGGTCAGCAGAGTGACGAAATTGGCCAGGCCGACGAAGGAATAGGCGCCTGCGCTGTCGGTCGTATAGGTCGCGAGCCCCATCGTCGCGATCAGCGGATAGATGGAGAAAAGCGTGTAGATCGCGACCGCCGGCCCGAGAAAGAGCGCCATCAGCGCGACGAATTGTCCGCGCGGCATGGAGGCGACGACTTGAGATACGGGTTCGGCCATTCTTGTTTCGCCAACGGTCCGTCATTGCGAGGACCCCCGGACTTGATCCGGGGGGACGAAGCAATCCACGAGTTGCAACGACGGTCTGGATTGCTTCGCTCACGCTCGCAATGACGGAAGGAGAAAATCGCGAGCGCGCCCCAGCCTCAGAAGCGAAGGGCGCGCCCGACTGCGAGCGTCGCTACTTCGGCAGCTTGTCGACGTCGGCCTGCGCCTGCTTGCCGGCGGCCTCCGGGGTGAGCGCGCCGTTGATGACCTGCGCCGAAATGTTCCAGAGATCGTTCTCCAGATTGGGCGTGCCGCGGTTCAGGACCTGGTAGGAATTGCGGATCGTCGACTTGCACTCCTTGCGCCAGCCGACCATCTCGGCCGCGAGCGGATCCTTGATCTCCACGGGCGCCTTGCTCAGCGGGAAGAAGCCCGGCAGGGCGTTGGCGTAGAGCTGCGCGAATTCCGGCGTCGTCAGCCACTCGAGGAATTTCGCGGCGTCCGCCTTGTTCTTCGAGGCCGCGTTCACGCCCATGCCGATGTCGGTGTGATCCGAGATGTAGCAGGTCGTGTCGCCCTCGGGCAGCGGCGGCGGAAAGGCGCCGATCGGGAACTGCGCGTCCTTCTTGAAGGTGGTGATGTCCCACGAGCCCGCGGGATAGATCGCCGCCTTGCCGAGCGAGAACAGATTCTGGCTGTCCGGATACTTCTGCGCCTGGAAGCCCGAGCCCATGTAGGGCGCCCAAGTCGCGAGTTCCTTGAACACCGCCACATATTGCGGGTCGGTGAACTTCTCCTTGCCGGCGATCAGAGCCTTCCGTCCGTCCTCGCCCTTCCAGTAGTCCGGGCCGATGTTCTGGAAGCCCATCGTGGCGGCCTCCCACTGGTCGGCGGTGCCCATGTCGATCGGCGTATAGGTCCCGTCCTTCTTCAATTTGTCGAGGACCGCATGGAACTCGGCCATCGTCTTCGGCGGCGTCGCGCCGACCTTCTTGAAGGCGTCCTCGTTGTACATGAAGCCGTGGATGACGGAGGCCATCGGCACGCAGAAGGTCGTCTTGCCGTCGTCGGTGGACCAGGCCGCCTTGGCGACGTCGGGGAAGTTGTCCAGGCCCTTGAGGTCGTTGAGGCCGTCGAGCTGGTGCTTGTTGAAGAGCTGGAGCGACGAGTTGAACGGCCGGCAGGTGATGAGGTCGCCGGCGGTGCCGCCGTCGAGCTTGGCGTTCAGCGCGGCGTTGTAGTCCGCGGGCTGCGTGGCCGAAAACTCGATCTTGATGTCGGGATAGTGCTTCTGGAAGGCGGGGATGAGCGTGTTGTTCCAGATATCGGCGTCGTCGTTGCGCCAGCTCTCGATCTTGAGATTGCCGGCGTGCGCCGCAGTCAAGCCGGCGACAAGCGCCGCCAGCGCCACGCCGCCGCGGGTCCATGCGAGACAAGTCTTCATCTTGATCCTCCACTTGAAGCGGGCGTCATGCCCGCGTTTGAGTTGACCGCTTCCGCGCGTTCGCTCGCGCCAGAATTTCGGAGATGTCGCCGCCGCATTCGGCGACGAGCGCCCGCGCCTGGCCCCGATCGAGCCGTCCGGCGGCCGCGGCGATGGCGGCTGGAACCTCGTGCCGCATCGCTTCGAGCGCCGCGGCGGCGGCGTCGGAATCGACCCCCGCAAGGCGCGCGACGATCGCCGCCGCCCGCGCCCGAAGCTTGGCGTTGTCGGGCCTCAGGTTGATCATCAGCCCGTCGCGCACCCAGCCGAGTTCGGCCGCCGCCAGCGTCGACAGGATTCCGAGCGCCGCCTTCTGCGCCGTCCCGGCGGCAAGCCGCGTCGAGCCTTCGACCGCTTCCGGGCCGATGTCGAAGACAACGCCTGCGTCGGCGAGCGCCGCGAGCGGCGAGCCGAGGCGGCAGACGATCGCGACCAGACGCGCGCCCGCGCTCTTCGCCCTGGCCGCGGCGGCAAGAGTGAAGGGGGTCGAGCCGCTCGCCGACAGGGCGACGACCACGTCGCGATGCGAGAGATCGAGCGCGGCGACCGCCGCCTCCGCCGCTTGCCCGTCGTCCTCGCTGGCGCCGTCGATTGCGAACCGCTCGGGGTTCGGCGTCACGAAGCGGATCCGTTCCGGCGCGAGACCGAAGGTGCCCGGCAGTTCGAGCCCGTCCTGCATCGCAAGCAGCCCGGACGAGCCGGCGCCCGCATAGACGAGCCGGCCTCCGTCGCGCAGCGCCGCCGCCACGAGAGCCGCGGCGCGGGCGAGCGCGGCGCGTTCATCGGCGACGCATCGGGCGGCGCGGACCTGGCCGGCGACGAGCGTGTCAATGAGGGACGGCCGATCCTCGGCCGCATCGTTCCCGCTCGGCGCATTCGCGGCAGCCAATTCTTCCCTCCCTGTCAAAGACCTCTCCCGCTCAAAAAGCAGACCAGTTGAGGCCCTCTTGTGTTCCATTATGGACCACGTGTATACCTCTTGTCTAGAGGTCCAGGGGAGGACGAGAGAGAATGGCGGAGGTTCGCGCGTTCAGGGCCGAACGACAACCGCTTTTCGAGAGCGTCGGCGCGGCGCTCAAGCACGAGATCGCGTCGGGGCGCTTCGCCAGAGCCGACCTGCTGCCGGGCGAGCGGGAACTGTCACAGATGTTGGAGGTTTCCCGTACGACCTTGAGGCGCGCCATCGCCGCCCTGGTCGAGGAGGGCGTCCTCGTCCACCGCCACGGCGCCGGCACCTTCGTCCGCCGGTCGCCGCCGCATGTCGAGCAGCCGCTGTCGCGGCTGACGAGTTTTACGGAAGACATGCGTCTCCGAGGTCTTGCGGCGTCGTCGCGGGTCATCGAGCGCGGCCTCTTCCTGCCGACGCCGGAGGAATTGATGATGCTCGACATCAAGCTCAGCGAAACCGTCTTCCGCCTGTCGCGCCTTCGATTGGCGGACGGGGCGCCGATGGCGATCGAACGCGCCGCCGTGCCGATGCGGTTTCTGGGCGCGGCCGAGCGCGTCGGCCCGTCGCTCTATGCGGCGCTCGAGGCGGCGGGCCATCGGCCGGTGCGCGCCGTCCAGCGGCTGAAGGCGGTGCTCGTCGGCCCGGCCGAGGCGGCGCTGCTCGAGGTCGCCGAATCCTCGCCCGCGCTCGACATCCATCGCGTCGCCTATGTCGCGGACGGGGGACGCGTCGAGTTCACCCGCTCGACCTATCGGTCCGACACCTATGATTTCGTCGCCGAGCTGACCCTGCCCCCAACTCAGCGAGCGCGCGGCGAGGGAGCCTTTCGATGAGCAAGACCTTCATGGCGGCCGAGATCGCGGAAGCGGGCGCGGTCGTCAGGCGCCAGCTCGACCAGAACCGCGAGGCGACGGAAAAGCTCGCGGCCGAATTGCGCGCCGGCGAGCCCGATTTCGTCGCGACCATCGCGCGCGGCAGCTCCGATCACGCGGCGCTCTTCCTGAAGCACGCCGTCGAACTGAAGCTCGGCCTCGCCTGCGCGTCGCTCGGGCCTTCGATCGCCTCGCTCTATCATGCGCCGCTCAAGCTTTCGAACGCGGTCGCGATCACCGTCTCGCAATCGGGCCGCAGTCCCGACATCGTCGCCATGCAGCGGGCGGCGAAGCTCGGCGGCGCAACGGTGATCGCGCTCGTCAACGAGGCCGATTCGCCGGTCGCCGCCGACGCCGACGCGGTGCTGCCGCTGTGCGCGGGCGTCGAGCGCTCGGTCGCCGCGACCAAATCCATGATCGCCTCGCTCGTCGCCGGCCTCGCGCTCATCGCCCGCTGGAGCGACGACGCGAGGCTCGACGCCGCGCTTCAGCGCCTCCCCGCAATCCTCGACGGCGCGCCGGCGCCCGGCGCGGTCGACGTGGAAACGACGCTCGCCAGCATCGCCTCGCTCTTCGTGATCGGGCGCGGCCCGACTTTCCCCGTCGCCATGGAGGCGGCGCTGAAGCTCAAGGAGACTTCCGCCATCCACGCCGAAGCCTTCTCCTCGGCCGAGGTGCTGCATGGGCCCGCGGGCGTCGTCTCGCCCGGCTTCCCGCTCATCGGCTTCGCCCCGGCCGACGAAGCGCGCTCGAGCTTCTTCGACACGGTCGACCGCCTCGCCTCGTTCGGCGCCGCCCCGATCCTCGTCGACGTCGAGCGCCATCCGCGCTTCCCGACGCTCATCGCGCCCGACGCCGGCCATCCGATGGTCACGCCCGTCGCGGCCCTCGCCGCCTTCTACCGGGTCGCCGAAGCCGTCTCCCGCCGCCGCGGCCGCAACCCCGACGACCCGCCGCATCTGATGAAGGTGACGCGGACGGTGTGAGGCGCGAATTGCCGCCGCGCGCGCGATTTGCAAACTTGGTATGCTGATAGGGGGCGACAGGCCGAGGGGGAGGCCCATGGACGTAGGCGATTGGCTCCGGGGCCTTGGCTTGGGCCAGTACGAAGACGCTTTCCGCGAGAACGAAATCGACGGCTTTGTGCTGCCCGATCTCACCGAGGGCGACTTCGAGAAGCTCGGCGTGCCCATGGGCCACCGGAAGCGCCTCATCAAAGCCATCGCGAGCCTTGGAACGACCGAGAAAGTCGCGCCGCCGGAGAGACCTGCGCCCCCGGCATCGACAGACGTCGCCGAGCGCCGGCAGCTGACCGTCATGTTCTGCGACCTCGTCGGTTCAACCGCGATCTCGGCGCGGCTCGATCCGGAAGACATGCGCAGCATCATCGCGGCCTACCACAGATGTTGCGCAAAGCTGATCACCGCCGCCGGCGGTTTCGTCGCCAAATACATGGGCGACGGAGTGCTCGCCTATTTTGGCTATCCGCAGGCGCACGAGCACGACGCGGAGCACGCCGTGCGGGCCGGTCTCGCAATTGTCGACGCGGCGCCCAAACTGGACACGCCGGCCGGCGCGCCGTTGCATGTGCGCGCAGGGATAGCCACGGGCGTCGTGGTCGTCGGCGATCTCATCGGCTCAGGCGCGGCGCAGGAGCGGGGCGTCGTCGGCGACACGCCCAATCTGGCCGCCCGATTGCAAGGCATCGCCGCGCCCGACAGCGTCGTGATCGCCGAGGGCACGCGCAAACTGATCGGCGACCTTTTCGAGCTTCGCGATCTGGGCCCGCAAGACCTCAAGGGCGTGACGGGGCCGACGCCGGCCTATGTGGCGATGTCGGAAAGTTCGCGCGAGAGCCGGTTCGACGCGCTTCACGCGGACGGACTGACCGCGCTCGTCGGGCGAGAGGAAGAGACCGAACTCCTCATCCGGCGCTGGACGCGGGCGAAGGCGGGCGAAGGACAGGTCGTGCTCATCTCCGGCGAAGCCGGCATCGGCAAGTCGCGCCTCGCCGAGGAATTTCTGCAAGGCCTGGCCGATGAGCCGCACCAGCGGATGCGCTACTTCTGCTCGCCGCAACATGCCGACAGCGCCCTTCACCCGATCATCGCGCAACTGGAGCGCGCGGCCGGTTTTTCGCGCGACGAAGATTCGAAGACCAGGCTCGACAGGCTCGACGCGCGGCTGGCCGTGTCCTCGACTTCCAGCGAAGACGCCGCGCTTCTCGCCGAGATGCTGTCGCTCGCGAACGACGGCCGCTATCCGGCGCTCGAGCTTAGCTCCCAGCAGCGCCGGCAGCGTACGCTTCAGGCCCTGATCGGCCAGACCGAAGCGCTTGCGCGGCAAATGCCGGCGCTCATGATATTCGAGGACGCCCATTGGGCCGATGCGTCGAGCCTGGAGGCGCTGAGCCAACTCGTCGACCGCATCCCCTCGATGCGCGCCTTGTTGTTCGTGACGTTCCGGCCTGAGTTCGCGGCGCCGTGGGTCGGGCGCGCGCATGTGACGACGCTCAGCATCAATCGGCTGACGCGCCGCGAGGCCGAGGCCCTGATCGACAAGGTTGCGGGACAAAAGCCGCTCCCGGCCGGCGTTCGGCAGGACATCGTCGAGCGGGCCGACGGAGTTCCGTTGTTCGTCGAGGAAATGACCAAGGCCGTCCTGGAAGCCGGGGGCGAAGGCGCCGCGGCGCGCGCTGTCGCCGGCATCCCGTCTTCGGCGCTCGGCGTCCCCGCGAGCCTTCACGCGTCGCTGATGGCGCGGCTCGACCGGCTCGGCGAAGCAAAAGCCGTCGCGCAAACGGGCGCGGCGATCGGCCGCGAGTTTTCGCACGCCCTTCTGGCGGCGGTCGCGGGCGAGGGCGAAGCCAGGCTCGCCGGCCTGCTGGACCGTCTCGTCCAGGCGGGCCTGCTCTATCGCCGCGGGTCGGCGAACCATGCGACCTATCTCTTCAAGCACGCGCTCGTCCAGGACACCGCCTACGGCACGCTGCTCAGGGAGCCCCGCCGCGCGCTGCACAGCCGGATCGCGACTGTGCTCGAAGGCCGATTTCCGGAGGTCGCCGAGAATCAGCCGGAGCTGCTTGCGCGCCATTTCGCCGACGCCGGTTCGATCGAGAAGGCGGCGAGCCTCTGGGGCAAGGCGGGACAAAGGTCGCTCGAGCGTTCCGCGCCCGTCGAAGCCGAGGCGCAGTTCAAGCGCGCGCTCGAAGGGATCGCCGCCCTGCCGGGCGAGCAGCGTCTGCGGCGCGAGCGGATCGCCCTGCAAGTCGGTCTTGCGAAGGCGCTGATGCACAGCAAGGGCTACGCGTCGCCGGAATCGAAAGCCGCTTTCGAACAGACGCGCATATTCGTCGGTGAGGCCGAGGCGCTCGGAGAATCCCTCGACGACCCGCTGGTGCTTTTCTCCGTCATCTTCGGTTTCTGGATGGCGAACTTCGTCGCGTTCAACGCTGTCGCCGTGCGCGAACTTGCCGCGGAATGCCTGTCGCAAGCGGAGAAGCACGGAGGGGCTGTCCCGCTCATCCTTGGGCATTTCCTCAATGGGATGGGCTTGGTGGTCTCCGGCGATTTCTCGCAAGGTCTTGCGCATCTCGACCGCGCGCACGCGCTCTACGATCCGGAGGAGCACAGCCAGGCGCTCCTGCAATTTGGCGCGGACGTCGGGATCTGGAGCTTGCTTCCCCGGGCCTACGCGCTCTGGGCGCTTGGCCGTCCCGAGGCTGCGCGGGTCGACATCGAGAAAGCGATCGCGCTTGCGCGCAGGATCGGCCACCTCCCGACCCTCATGGGCGTCTTGCACCTGATCGGGCCGACGCAGCTGCGCCTCGGCAATATCGCGGCGGCCAGGGCGCAGGCCGACGAGCTCGTCGCGTTGGCGGAAGACAAGGCGGTCCCGGCCTTCATCGCGCACGGAATGGCGGATCAGAGCTGCGCGCTGGCGCTGAGCGGCGAGACCGCGAAGGCGGTGCAATTGTTCGAGCGGGCGATCGCCTACGACCGCTCGCTCGCCTCGACGGTCGAGATTCCGTCCCTGTTGTCGGTCCTGGCGGAGTGCCATGCAAAGCTCGGCCGGTTCGACGACGCGCGAGGCTGCATCGGCGAAGCGATCGCGGCGGCGGAGGCGTCCGGCGAAAGGTGGTGGGAGGCGGACTTCCATCGCGCGGCCGGGACGATCGAACTGATGTCGCCCGAGTGCGACCAAGTGAAGGCTGAGGCCTCGTTCGAACGCGCGCTCGCAATCGCCCGCGCGCAACAGGCGCGCTCGTTCGAGCTTCGCGCCGCGATGAGCCTCGCCCGCCTCCGGCGCGATCAGGGGCGCCGCGCCGAGGCGCACGCCCTCCTCGCGCCCCTCTATGGCGGGTTCACCGAGGGCTTCGACACGCCGGATCTGATGGAGGCCAGGTCGCTGCTCGCGGAACTGGCGTAGCATGGGCAAGGACAAGCGGCGCAGGCGCCTTGTCGTGTTGACGCCGCCGCGGCCGCCGATCCGCCGCAACTGATGAAGGTGACGCGGACGGGCCGCGTCAGGACGTGGGCTTCAGCCAATTCTCGACAACGACGCCGGGATATTTGGCAAAATCGCGGAGATTGTTGGTGACGACGGTCACGCCGAGCGCGACGGCCTGAGCGGCGATCAGCTTGTCGAGATGGTCTGCGCGGCTGTCGCGGGTCGCCAGACGGATCGATCCGTAGGCAATTCCGGCCGCAGCGTCGAATGGCGCGACGGGAATGTCTTCAATAAGATTTTCGAGATTGGCGCGTTCGCGCTTGGGACTCTTTGACGCTGCGACGCCGAATTGGAGTTCGGCGTAAGTGATTGCCGAGATGACGACGTCGCCGACGCTGCATTGCGCAAAGCGTTCGGCGACCTCCATCGGTTGGTTCTTCATCAGATAGATGCAGATGTTGGTGTCGAGCATGTAGCGGGCCATCACAGGGCGTCCCGCTCGGCCTGATCCTGGTCGCCGCGACCGTCGGCCATGAAGTCGGAGAGAATCTCGAGAATTTGGCGAGGACGCCGGCGAGCGAGCGGCGCGCCGGCCGAATATGGAGTTCATCTCCAACGCGTTCGATTTCGAGCTCGATGTCGGTTCGCTTGTAGGCCAACTCCGCCGGGATGCGGACGGCTTGCGAATTGCCGTTCCTGAAGACGCGCGTGGTGAGCATGGATGCTTCCTGAGTCGGATGTACGGCGGATGTACAATACGTCGGTGGCGGCCGGAGGTAAAGTGTTCTCAAGGGTGTTCCTGTCGTCGCTGGCGCGAGGATGGAGGGCATTTGGCGACGCCCGGCGCGCATCCGACCCCTCACGGGCGTCCACGACGGCCGAGGGAGGCGCCCGCGGCTCATCCTGCAGGCGGCCGGCAAGGCCGTGCGACGGGCGCTCTCCCGGCCCCCATCAGGCTCGTGACTTCCGTCACAGACAACCCATGAGCGGCGTGATCCGATTCGCGGGCCGGTCCGCTCTGGCGACGTCGCAGAATCCAGAAACACGGGAGATTCGATCATGCCGAAGACCATCCGGAAATTTTGGGGACCGTCGTCAGGCCGAGCGACCTTCAATTACAACTGGCCGATCATCGACCAGGATTCCACGGTGATCGTCACCGCTTCGGAATATGCCGTGACGGCGCCGGCCAGCAGCGAGCGCCGCTTCCTCGGGGCCGCCTCCGTCACCGTCGAGAACATCGTGCCGCACGGCCCGCCCAACGATCCCAATCACGGCGTGACGTTCGTGGTCAACGTCGACTGGCCGACGCCGCTCTACATTGTAACCGACATCACCGTGCTGGATGACAAGCCGATCGAGGTCGACCCCTGAGGTCCATGAGCCAGGCAGGACCATCCCGTTAGGAGCGCAGCCATGCCAGAGACCATCCGGAAATTTTGGGGACCGTCGTCTGGCCGGGCGACGTTCAATTACAACTGGCCGATCATCGATCAGGATTCGACGGTCATCGTCACCGCGTCCGAATATAACGCCGAGAGGGTCCGCTTCCTCGGCTCCGCCTCCGTCACCGTGTCGAACATCGCGCCGCACGGGCCGCCCTACGACCCAAATCACGGCGTGACGTTCGTCGTCGACGTGGACTGGGGATCTCCGATCAACCTGGTGACCGACATCACCGTCCTCGACGGCGCGCCAGTCGAAGTCGATCTCTATACGCCGCCGGTTCCGAGAAACATCGGACTGCGCATGCAATACCAGGAGAGCAGCGAATGGTGCTGGATAGCCAACGGCGCCAGCATCAACGCCTTCTACAATCCGGCCAGCACCGTGACCCAATGCCAGATCATGACCATCATCGGTCACAACATTAACAAGTTTCCCGCCAACACCGGCGCGTGTCCGACGGCCGCAGCGCTCGCGGCGAACCCCGCCCTGGCGGCGAAGCTCGCCAACCCTTACGCCATCGCCGCGCTCTATGCGCTCGACGGCGCGCCGCCCGGAGTTGATCCTGTGTATCTCAAGACCGGCGGCGTCGGCGACGCCCTGAACGTCAATGGCAATTGGGCGGGCTCCCAACCCGCCAGCCTGACGCTTGCCCAGGTCGCGAGCGAAGTGAGCGCCGGGCGTCCCGTCGTCGCCACCATCGCCTGGAATTCAAACGGAGCGGAGCATTTCGTGTCGGTCGCCGGAGTTTCGGGCGACATCCTGCTGATCCTCGATCCCATCAACGGCCAGTCGGTGATCCCCTTCGAGCAGTTTCCCGCTCAATATTTCGGCGGCGCCAAGCTCGTCGGGTGGGACTTCACCAAGGCCTGAAGGCGGACCGTCTCGGAGCGCCCTCAACCCCTCACGGCCAAGGGAAGGGGCAGATCACAGCCGCCCCGTGAAGGCTTGGTCGAGCTCCGTCGTGCAGCCGGCCTCCTTCCAGAGTACGTCGTCGATCGCCTTGAACGTCTGCTCGAACATGCCCCAGCCCGACTCGCTTCCCGCGCCGGGTAGTTGACACCTTCCTGATCGACGCTCGGATGAAAGTCTCGCTGTTCCGGCGAAAATCCTCCCTGTTCCGCGCAAATATTCTCCCTGTTATTGCGCAAATTCTCCCTGATAAAATCCTGAGCTAAGTGTTTCACGTGAAACAGGTTTACGGCTTCGGGAGCGCCTGTCGCCGCCGCGTGCGCGGTATACGCGCGTTTCGGCGCCCTTAAAGCCGCACGACCTCGCCGGTCCGAATGCTCTCGTCGGCGGCGAAGACGATGCGCAGCGAGTTCAGCGCGTCGGCCCAATGGTCTTCGAGTCCCACCTCGCCCCGGATCGCCCTGAGGAACAGCCGCTGCTCGCGCTCGCATAGCTCCTGATGGCCGGGCTCGTCCGCCGTGGTCTCGATCGCGTCGGGCGTCATGAACCGCCCGTCCGCGTCGAGCGCGGCGTGATGGATCCGCAGCGCATTGGTCTTCGTGTGGCCTTCGTGGTCGGCGGAGCTTGCGCCCTCGCCGCCGGCTTCCTTCGCGACGATCGAAACGCAGCCCTTCGGCCCGATCATGTCCTTCACGAAGAAGGCGGTTTCGCTCATCATCGGCCCCCAGCCCGCCTCGTACCAGCCGACCGAGCCGTCGTCGAAGGCGATGTGCAGATGGCCGTAGTTGACCATTGTCGGCGCGATCTCGTCGGTGAGGCGCGCCCCGACCGCGTGCACCGAGACCGGCTTCGCCCGCGTCGCCTGGCACATGACGTCGACATAGTGCACGCCGCAGTCGACGATCGGCGAGGTCGATTGCATGAGGTTCTTGTGAACCTGCCAGAACGAGCCCGACGACTGCTGGTTGAGGTTCATGCGCATGACGAGCGGCTTGCCGAGCGTCCGCCCGATCTCGACGAAGCGCGTCCACGAGGGATGGACGCGCAGGATGTAGCCGATGACGAGCGCCTTGCCCGCCGCGCGCGCCGCCGCGACCACAGCCTCCGCATCCCGAAGCGTGCCGGCGAGCGGCTTCTCGCAGAAGACGTGCGCCCCGACGCTGAGCGCCTTCAGCGCCATCGGCGCGTGGTGCTCGGTGTAGGCGGCGATCGCGACCGCGTCGGGCCGCACCTTCGCAAGCGCCTCGTCGAGATCGTCGAAGCGCGCCACGCCGCCGAACTCCGCCTCGAGGTCGCTTCGCCCGGCGGCGTTGCGGGTGCAAAGGCCCGCGAGTTCGAAGCCGTCGATCGCCTGGTAGGCGCGGGCGTGGCTCGTCCCCATTGTGCCGAGCCCGACGACGAGTACGCGCTCACGCTGCATGGACGGGTCCTCGAAAAGCCGGGATCGGGCCGTCAAGCCTACGAACCGCCGGAAGACCATGCAAGACGAAGCGCCCCACTCTGGCGCGGTCCGCCGTCTCCGCAGGCCTAAAGGTTGCGCCTCGCCAGGGCAGGCCCTAGAAGCGGCGCGGCCGCAAAGGGAACCCCCATGAATGAGGCGCCGGAACGCCATCCGGCCTCGGACCGGACGCCGGGCGACGCGCCGCAGCCGAGGCCGGAGCGCAGCTTCGTCGAGCGGCTCTGGGTTGGCGTCCGGCGCCGCCGCCGCACCCTTCGGCGGGTCGGGCTCGTCGCCAGCGCCGTCATCATCACCATCTCGCTGACGATCTTCGCCCGCACGCTCATGCGCATCGACCCGGCCAGGTTCAAGGCGGCGTTCGCCGCGACCGGGAGCGATCAGATCCTCCTCGCCTTCGCCTTCACCGCGCTCAGCTACCTGGCGCTGACGGGCTACGACGGGCTGGCCCTCCGCCACATCGGCGTCAAGGTCCCCTACTGGCTGACCGCGCTCGCCTCCTTCGCGAGCTACGCCGTCGCCTTCACCCTCGGCTTTCCCCTCGTCACCGGCGGCGCCGTCCGTTACTGGCTTTACGCCCCCGCCGGCCTCACGGCGGGCAACATCGCAAGCCTTACGCTTGTCGCCGGCGTCACCTTCTGGCTCGGCATGGCGCTGATTGTCGGCGTCGGCTTCATCTTCACCTCCGACGCAGTTTCGGAGATCAACCACTTCCACGTGCTGGCCAACCGGCTCATCGGGCTCTCGGCCATCGCGCTCTTGCTCGCCTACATCGGATGGGTCAGCGTCCTGCGCTGGCGCGGCGGGCAATTCCTCGGCATGCGGATGCCAGGTCCGCTGGTGACGCTTGGGCAAGTGGCGCTCGGGGTGACGGACGTCTGCTCGGCCTCGGCCGCCCTCTACGTTCTCCTGCCGAAGGGTGCCGCGCCCGGCTTCCCGACCTTCGCGACCGTCTATTCGCTGGCCGCGATGCTCGGAATCGCGAGCCACTCTCCCGGCGGCCTCGGCGTCTTCGAGGCGACCATTCTGCAGGCGGTCGGCGGCGATGTGGACGCTCTCCTGGCCGCGCTCCTGCTCTTCCGCGGCATCTACTACATCGTCCCTTTCATCGCCGCGATGGCGCTGCTCGGCGGCTTCGAGGCGATCCGGCGATGGCGCCCGTTCCGCGAGGCGATGTCGTCGGTGTCCGAGGAGCGTGAGGGATGACGGAGCTCGAGGGCGCCTCGATCGCCGATTTCGCCCGATCGCCGTTCGCGGCCGGCCTCGTCGGGGCGATGCCCGACGCCGCGATGATCGTCGGCGCCGACGGACGCGTCGCGGCCGCCAACCGGCCGGCGCTCGAACTCCTGCCCGTCCTCAAGCTCGGCGATCCGCTGGTTCTGGCCTTGCGCGCCCCCGACGTCGTCGACGCCTACCGGCGGGTGATGGCGACCGGCGAGGTCGAGACGGCGCAGTGGGCCGAGCGGGTCCCGGTCGAGCGCCTGTTCGAGGTGTGCGTCGCCCCGCTTGCGGCGCAAGGGACGGTCGGCGCCGCGCTCATTACGCTGCGCGACCTGACCGACATCCGCCGGTCGGAGCGACTCCGCGTCGACTTCATCGCCAACGCCAGCCATGAGCTGCGCACGCCCCTTGCCTCGCTCCTCGGCTTCATCGAGACCCTGCAGGGCTCGGCGCACGACGACGCCAGGGCGCGCGACCGCTTCCTCGCCATCATGCGCGAGCAGGGGCGGCGCATGGCCCGCCTCATCGACGACCTCCTGTCGCTCTCGCGCATCGAGCAGAAGCAGCACGTCCGCCCCGAGACCACCGTCGATCTCGCCCAGACGGTCCGCTCCGTCGTCGATTTGCTCTCTCCGATGGCGAGCGAGCTTGGCGCCGATATCCGCCTTTCGGCGCCGGAGCCGGCGCTCGTCAAGGGCGACCGCGACGAACTGCTGCGCGTCGCCGAGAACCTCATCGAAAACGCCATCAAGTATGGCGTGCGGGCCGACGTTCGCCCCGGGCTCGTCGAGGTTTCCGTCGCGACCACCGAGAAGGAGGCGACGCTGACGGTCAGGGACTACGGCCTCGGCGTCGCATCCGAACATCTGCCGCGGCTGACCGAGCGCTTCTACCGGGTCGATCCGACCCAGAGCCGGGCGCGCAACGGCACGGGCCTCGGCCTCGCCATCGTCAAGCACATTCTGACCCGCCATCGGGGCCGGCTGAGCATCGCGAGCCGGCCGAACCAGGGCTCGACCTTCGTCGCGACCGTCCCGCTCTGCGGCAAGCAGAAGTAGGAGAACGGCGCCCGGCGCGGTCGACCCGCCCGCCTGCGGCCAGAACTCACGTCAAATCAGCGACCTGCACTGTCACAAAACGATGGTCGGAGCGTCATATAAGGGCTGCGGTCGGCGGCGTAAGGAATGGGCCGGCGGCGTCCCCCGGGGGCGCCCTTCCCGGGGGCGTATCCGCTCCTCGCCCATCGTCTGTCGGAGAACAGCAATGTCCATGAGATTCGTATTCACCGCGGCTGCGCTGGCGGCTGGCCTCGGGGTCGCGTCGGCCGCCGACATATCGGGCGCGGGCGCGACGTTTCCCTTCCCGATCTACGCCAAGTGGGCCGACGCGTACAAGAAGGACACCGGCAACGGCCTGAACTACCAGTCGATCGGCTCGGGAGCGGGCATCAAGCAGATTCGGGCCAAGACGGTCACCTTCGGGGCGACCGACGCGCCGCTCAAGGCCGCCGATCTCGACAAGGACGGCCTCGCGCAATGGCCGATGGTGATGGGCGGCATCGTTGCCGTGGTCAACCTCGACGGCGTCAAGCCGGGCGACATCCACCTGGACGGGCCGACGCTCGCCGACATCTATCTCGGCACGATCACGAACTGGAACGACGCCAGGCTCAAGGCGCTCAATCCAGGCGTCGCGCTGCCCGATCTGGCCATCGTTCCGGTCCACCGCGCCGACGGCTCGGGCACGACCTTCAACTTCAGCTACTATCTCGGCGAAGTCTCGCCCGAGTGGCAGGACAAGGTCGGCGTCGCGACCTCCGTCGACTGGCCGGGCGGCATTGGCGCGAAGGGCAACGACGGCGTCGCCAACAACGTCGCCACGACCAAGGGCGCCATCGGCTATGTCGAATACGCCTACGCCAAGCAGAACAAGCTGACCCACGCCGCGATGGTCAACAAGGCCGGCAAGGTCGTTCAGCCGACGCTGGATTCCTTCCAGGCCGCCGCAGCCAGCGCCGACTGGTCCAAGCCCGGCTTCTACCAGATTCTGGCGAACGAGCCTGGCGACAAGTCGTGGCCGATGACCGCCGCGACCTTCATCCTCATGTACAAGACGCCGGCCGACGTCGCCGCTTCGAACGACGCGATCAGCTTCTTCAAGTGGTCCTACGACAAGGGCGACCAGATGGCGACCGATCTCGACTACATTCCGATGCCCGACACCGTCGTCAAGCTCGTCGAAGCAATGTGGGACAAGGACATCAAGCAGAAGTGACGAAGGCCCGGGGCGGGCGGCGTTCGCCCGCCCCGACGGCAATTGTCTCCGTGCAAGGACGAGTTGACGACGCCATGACGGCCACCGCCATCACCGACTCGAGCGCCGCGCAGGGTTCCACCCTCGACCGCGCACGGGCGCTCGACCGCCTCAAGCTTTCGGACCGCGCCTTCTTCTGGATGACCATCGGCTCGGCGCTGATCGTCCTCGTGCTGCTGCTCGGCGTCGCGATTTCCCTGTTCATCGGCGCGTTGCCCGCGTTCCAGAAGTTCGGCTTCGGCTTTCTCGTCTCCGACGCCTGGTCTCCGCCGCGCGAGAAGTTCGGCGCGGCGACCGCGATCTACGGCACGCTCGTCACCTCGGCGATCGCGATGCTGATCGCCGTCCCCGTCGGCCTCGGCATAGCGGTGTTCCTGACCGAACTCTGCTGGATCCCGCTGCGCCGCCCGATCGGCATCGCCATCGAGCTGCTCGCCGGCATTCCCTCCATCATCTACGGCATCTGGGGCGTCTACTACTTCCGCCCGGTCATGCAGGCCTATATCCAGCCCTTCCTGATCGCGACGCTCGGCAACGTGCCGCTCATCGGCTTCCTGTTCCAGGGGCCGCCGTTCGGCTACGGCGTCCTCACCGCCGGCCTCGTGCTCGCGGTCATGATCCTGCCGTTCATCACCGCCATCTCGCGCGACGTGTTCGAAACCGTTCCTCCGGTCTTGAAAGAGGCCGCCTACGGGATCGGCTCGACGACCTTCGAGGTCGTCGGCAACGTCGTCATTCCCTATACGCGGGTCGGCGTCATCGGCGGGGTCATGCTGGCGCTCGGGCGGGCGCTCGGCGAGACGATGGCGGTCACCTTCGTCATCGGCAACGCGACCAAGATCCAGACCTCGATCCTGGCGCAGGGCACCACGATCTCGGCCATGATCGCCAACCAGTTCGCCGATGCGGACCCGGGCCTCTTCACCTCGTCGCTGCTCGCGCTCGGCTTCATCCTGTTCGTGCTCACGTTCATCGTTCTCGCCCTGGCGCGCTGGATGCTCGCCCGGATGGAACTGAAGGCTTAAAGCGTCATGGCCAGTCACCTTTACGCCGGCCGCCGCGCGCGCAACTCGATCTGGACCGTGCTCTGCTATGGAGCGACCGCGTTCGGCCTCGCGTGGCTCGCGCTCATTCTCGGCGCCCTCGTATGGAAGGGGCTCGAGGGCATGTCGCTCGACGTCTTCACCAAGGTGAGCCCTCCCCCGGGCGTCGCGGGCGAACTCCTGAACTCGATCGTCGGCAGCATCATCCAGACCGGCCTCGGTCTCCTGATCGGCGCGCCGCTCGGCATCCTCGCGGGCACCTATCTCGCCGAATACGGGCGCAATTCGAAGCTCGCGACGGTCGTGCGCTTCATCAACGACATCCTGCTCAGCGCGCCTTCGATCATCGTCGGCCTCTTCATCTACGAACTTCTCGTCCTGCCGGTCGGGCACTTCTCGGCGCTTGCGGGCGCCGTCGCCCTCGCGGTGATCGGCGCCCCGATCATGGTGCGCACCACGGAGGACATGCTGAACCTCGTGCCCAATCAGTTGCGCGAGGCGGCCTCGGCGCTCGGCATGCCGCGCTCGCTCGTCATCCGCCACGTCGCCTACAAGACGGTGCGGGCGGGCATCATCACCGGCGTCCTGCTCGCCATCGCCCGCATGACCGGCGAAACTGCGCCGCTGATCTTCACCGCGCTCGGCAATTCGCTCTTCACCCTCGACGTGCGGGGGCCGATGTCGAGCCTGCCGCTGATCATCTACGAATTCGCCCGCAGTCCCTACGCCGAGCAGCAGAAGCTCGCCTGGGCCGGCGCGCTCATTCTCACCTTCGCGGTGCTCGCGCTCAGCATCTTCGCCCGCGCCTTCTCCGCGCGGTCGCAGCAGACGTAACAAGGCTCGCCGATCATGACCCAGCAAGTCGCCATCCAGACGTCGGCCCGGCCGGCCAATGCGGCCAGGGAGAAGATCGCCTGCCGCGGCCTGAACTTCTATTACGGGCAGGCGCACGCCCTCAAAGAGGTGAACATCGGCCTCTTCGAGGGCGAGGTCACCGCCTTCATCGGGCCGTCCGGCTGCGGAAAATCGACTCTCCTGCGGGTTCTCAACCGGATGTACGACCTCTATCCGGGCCAGCGCGCCGAAGGCGAGGTCCTTCTCGACGGCGAGAACATCCTGTCGAAGAACCTCGACCTCAACCTCCTGCGCGCCAGGGTCGGCATGGTGTTCCAGAAGCCGACGCCGTTTCCGATGACGATCTACGACAACATCGCCTTCGGCGTCCGCCTCTACGAAAAGCTGCCGAAATCGGAGATGGACGGGCGCGTCGAGTCGGCGCTCAAGCGCTCGGCTCTGTGGAACGAGGTCAAGGACAAGCTGCGCGCCAGCGGGCTCAGCCTCTCCGGCGGCCAGCAGCAACGCCTGTGCATCGCCCGCACCGTCGCGATCAAGCCCGAGGTCATCCTGTTCGACGAGCCGTGCTCGGCCCTCGATCCGATCTCGACCGCCAAGATCGAGGAACTGATCGACGAATTGTCGGGCGACTACACCATCGCGATCGTCACCCACAACATGCAGCAGGCGGCTCGCGTCTCGCGCTATACGGCGTTCATGTATCTTGGCGAGATGGTCGAATTTAGCGAAACCGATGCAATCTTCACCTCGCCGCGCGACAAGCGCACGCAGGATTACGTCACTGGCCGGTTCGGCTGAGGAGCAAGACACCGTGGTCGACCATACTGTCAAAGCCTACGACCGGGAGCTCGACACGATCGAGCGCCTGATCGCCGAAATGGGCGGCATCGCCGAGAAGATGGTGGTCGACGCCGTGGACGCGCTCGCCAACGGCGATACGGAGCTCGCGCATCAGATCGTCGCCACCGATCCCCGTCTCGACGCGTTGCAGCGCGAGGTCGAGGATCTCGCCGTCCTGACCATCGCGCGGCGCCAGCCCGTGGCGGTCGACCTCAGGGAGCTGATCGGCGCCATTCGCGTCGCGGGCGACCTCGAGCGGGTCGGCGATCTCGCCAAGAACATCGCCAAGCGCACGATCAAGCTCGGCGCCGAAGCGCGCATTCCCCGAGCCATCGTCGGCCTCAGGCACATGAACGAGGTCGCGACCGAACTCATGAAGGACGTGCTCGACGCCTACGCCCAGCGCGACGCCGGGCGGGCGCGGGAAGTCTGGGAGCGCGACGTCGACCTGGACGCGCTCGAGGATTTGGTGTTCCGCGACCTCCTCACCCACATGATGGAAGACCCGCGCAACATCTCGTTCTGCGCCCATCTCCTGTTCTGTTCGAAGAACATCGAGCGGATCGGCGATCACGCGACCAACATCGCCGAGACCGTCATCTACCTGGTGACCGGAGAGCCGATGCCCTCCGAGCGTCCGCGCGGTCCGCAGGAGCTCGACGTCGAAACGGCTGGAGGCGACGTATGAACCAGGTCCGCAGGGAAAGCGGGCGCAGCGGCGCTGCTTCCGCACCGCGAATCCTCGTGGTCGAGGACGAGTTGGACCTTGCGGTGCTCCTGTCGTACAATCTCGAAGCGGAAGGCTATATGGTCGAAAGCGTCGAGCGCGGCGACGAGGCGGAATTGCGCCTCGCCGAAAACCCGCCCGATCTCGTCATTCTCGACTGGATGCTTCCCGGCGTTTCCGGCCTCGAAATCTGCCGCCGGCTGCGCGCCCGCGACAACACCCGCACCCTTCCCGTGATCATGGTCACCGCGCGCGGCGAGGAATTGGAGCGCGTGCGGGGCTTGTCGGTCGGCGCCGACGACTACGTGACGAAGCCCTTCTCGGTGCCTGAATTGATGGCGCGGGTGCGCGCGCTTCTGCGCCGCAGCCGCCCCGAACGGATCGCCGATCGCCTGGCGGCCGGCGACATCGACCTCGACCGCGAAACCCGGCGCGTGCGGCGCGGGCCGCGCGACATTCACCTCGGCCCGACCGAGTTCCGGCTGCTCGAATACCTCCTGGAGAAGCCAGGCCGCGTGTTCACCCGCGCCCAGCTGCTCGACGGAGTCTGGGGGCAGGCGGCCGAGATCGACGAACGCACGGTCGACGTTCACGTCGGCCGCTTGCGCAAGGCCCTGTCGCGAGGCCGCGAGCGGGACCCGATCCGCACCGTCCGCGGAACCGGCTACGCCTTCGACGAAACGTTCGGCAAGACGTAGCGCGCGCCGCCGTCCCTGAGACCCGGGCGCCGGTCGCGATCGCGCCGGCGCGCGTCGGCGGGTTGATAGGCGAGGCGTCCGTGATACGGACAATAGGGCCCGGCCTGCGTCGCCGATCCGCAATAGCGGAAGTCTGGGCTCGTCGGGTCGCCGAGCGGCCAGCGGCACATGGATTCTTTCAGTTCGATGATCGTGACCCTGAGCGACATCGGGAGAACGACGCTTTCGAGGTCCGGCTCGGGCTCGGCGAGCGGCTGCGCGTGATACGCCAGCGCGGTCGCGCCACGAACGATGCGGGCAGTCGGCGCCGCCGCCTGCCGCGGGGCGGCGGTCCTTATGACTCGCGGCTGCGAGGATCGCGCATGGATGCTCGCGGCGCTCGACGATTTCGCCCGGCCCGCAAGACCAAGACGATGCACTTTGCCGATCACGGCGTTGCGCGTCAGCCCGTGTCCAAGCAGGTTTGCGATCTGGCTGGCGGACTTGCCGTCCGTCCAGGCCTGCCGAAGCTGATCCACCAGTTCGTCGGTCCAAGACATCGTCGCCCTCGCTCGTCAGCGTCTTGTCGAAAGCCGGAAGCCTTGCGCAGAATCCGCCACCCCCGCCCGGCGACGACGCGCCGCTGGGCGAAACGCAAGACCATCACGCTTCCTGAAGCCCTCACCACGACATGTCGTGGCCCCGATGAGGAACGCTACACTAGACATTGAATCGCGCGCAAGAGTACGGGCCCGCGCGCCGGCCTTTTCAACAGGTCTTGGCGTCGGCGCCGCGACGGCGCCTCGGCGAGGAAGGCGTGGGAACCGCCGCGTCGCGCGCGCCGATCGCGACACGGAGCGGACGCGCAATTGACCAATTCTCGGGCCTTCCGCTATACTTAGAGGCGTGTCGGCGGCCGCCCCCAGCGGGGCGGCGTTTTTATTTTTCATGACCGCCGACGCCGGAAGCCCGGGCGTCATTGAACCACGAGCCCCTGCCGAGGAGATCGCGACGTGGAGAGTGTTGAGGCGACTTCAGCCATCGTTCCGACCTATGCGCGGGCGAACGTCGCCTTCGAGCGCGGCGAGGGCTGCTGGCTCGTTTCGACCGACGGCGAGCGCTATCTCGATTTCGGCGCGGGCATCGCAGTCTCATCCGTCGGCCACGCGCATCCGCACATGGTCGAGACGCTTGCCCGCCAGGGCTCGAAACTCTGGCACGTCTCGAACCTCTATCAGACCCCGGAGGGCGAGCTTTACGCCCGCCGGCTGGTCGATGCGACCTTCGCGGACCTCGTGTTCTTCACCAATTCCGGCGCCGAAGCCAACGAAGCCGCGATCAAGATGGCGCGGCGGCGCCAGTGGATCGACGGCCACGGCGAACGCTTCCGGGTGCTCACCTTCGAAGGCGCGTTCCATGGGCGGACGCTCGCCACCATCGCCGCCGGCGGCCAGAAGAAATACCTCGAAGGCTTCGGACCGAAGGTCGAGGGCTTCGACCAGATCCCGGCCGGCGATCTCGACGCGGTCGAGGCGGCGATCGGACCCGAGACGGCGGCGATCATGATCGAGCCGATCCAGGGCGAGGGCGGCGTCAGGATGATGGCCCCCACATTCCTGCGGGGCTTGCGCGAGATCTGCGACCGTCACGGCCTTCTGCTCATTTTCGACGAGGTGCAGACCGGCATGGGGCGCACCGGCCGCCTCTTCGCCTGCGAGCACAGCGGGGTCAGGCCGGACATCCTTACCGCGGCCAAGGGAATCGGCGGCGGTTTTCCGATGTCGGCCTGTCTCGCCAGCGCCGACGCCGCGCGCGGCCTGACGCTTGGCGTGCACGGCACGACATTCGGCGGCAATGCGCTCGCCATGGCGATCGGCGGCGCGACGCTCGACATCCTGCTTGCGCCCGGCTTCCTCGAGCGCGTCTCTCGGCTCGGCCTTCTGCTGCGCCAGCGTCTCGCGGAGCTCAAGGACCGCCATCCGGGCCTCATCGAGGAGGTGCGCGGCGAGGGGCTGCTCGTGGGTCTCCGGCTCGCCGTACCGCCCGCGGACTTCGCAGCGGCGGCCTTGAAGGAAAAGCTGCTCGTCATCCCGGCGGGCGACAACGTCGTTCGCATCCTGCCGCCGCTCGTCGTCTCCGAAGAGGAGATCGCCGAGGGCGTGCGACGCCTCGACAGGGCCTCGAGCGCAGTCGAGGACCGGCGCGCCGTCGCCATCAACTGACGATGACGCCATGAACGCAGCCGTCCACACCGCTCCGCGGCACTTCCTCGGTCTTCTCGATCTCTCGAGCGGCGAGCTTCGTCACATCCTCGACATGGCGGAGCGGATCAAGCGCCGCCGCGTGAAAGGCGCCGCGTCCGACGTGCGTCCGCTCGCCGGCAAGACGCTGGCGATGATTTTCGACCGGCCCTCCACCCGGACCCGCGTCTCGTTCGACGTCGGCATGCGCGAACTCGGCGGCGAGACGATCATGCTGACCGGCGCCGAGATGCAGCTCGGACGGGGCGAGACCATCTCCGACACGGCCCGCGTGCTTTCGCGCTACGTCGATGCGATCGTCGCCCGCATCCTCAACCAGAACGATCTCCTCGAAATGGCCGCGCGCGCCGACGTGCCGGTCATCAACGGGCTGACGAAACAGTCGCATCCGTGCCAGGTGATGGCGGACATCCTCACTTTCGAGGAATGGCGGGGCCCGATTCGCGGCCGCAAGATCGCCTGGAGCGGCGACTACAACAACGTGCTTTCCTCCTGGATCGACGCTTCCGCGCGCTTCGACTTCCTGCTCGACATCGCCTGCCCGCGCGAGCTTCAGCCGCCCGCCGAACGTTTGGCCGCCGCCCGCGCCGCCGGCGCCCGCCTGAAGCTCGGCGAGGATCCGAAAGCCGCGGTCGAGGGCGCGACCGCCGTCATCTCCGACTGCTGGGTGTCGATGGGCGACGAGGACGAGGGGCGGCGGCACAACCTCCTCAGTCCTTATCAGGTCAACGCCGGCCTGATGCAGGACGCGGCCGAGGACGCCATCTTCATGCATTGTCTGCCGGCCCATCGCGGCGAGGAGGTGTCCGACGAGGTCATCGACGGTCCGCGCTCGGCCGTGTGGGACGAAGCGGAAAATCGGCTGCACGCACAGAAGGGCGTGCTCGCCTGGTGCTTCGGGGCGGACTTATGAAGGCGTCGAGCCGCGAAGCCTCCGCCGAGGCGGCCGACGACGTCGTCCTGCCGTTCGCGGTCGAGGCGCTCAGCACACGCGGGCGCGTCGTTCGCCTCGGGCCTGCGCTCGACGCGCTGCTCAAGGGCCACGACTATCCGCCGCCGGTGTCGAGGCTTCTCGCCGAGGCGCTGACGCTGGCGATCCTGCTCGGCTCGACGCTGAAGCTCGAGGCGGGGCGGTTCCAGTTGCAGACGAGGACCGACGGGCCGGTCTCGATGCTGCTCGTCGACTTCGACGCGCCGTCGAACTTCCGCGCCCTCGCGCGGTTCGACGCGGAAAGGGTCGCTGGCGCTTCGCCGGGAGAGGAGCTTCTCGGCCGGGGGCATCTCGCCTTCACCATCGACCCGGGCGGCGACATGAACCGCTACCAGGGCGTCGTCGCGATGGAGGGCGACGGGCTCGAGGCCGCGGCGCATCACTACTTCGAGCGCTCCGAGCAAATCCCGACACTGGTCAGGCTCGCCGTCGGCGAGACGCTCACGGCCGGCGGCCAGGCGTGGCGGGCGGGCGGACTGATCGTCCAGTATCTGCCGGACGCCGGCCCGGGACGGCGGGCCGATTTCCATCCCGGAGACGCGCCCGAGGGCGTGACGCCGCATTTCGTCGACGAGGACGACGCGTGGACCGAGGCCAAGGCGCTCGCAGCGACCACCGAGGCGCATGAGCTCATCGATCCGAGCCTCTCGGGCGAGCGGCTCCTCTACCGGCTCTTTCACGAACGCGGCGTGCGCGTCTTCGAAGAGGTCCGCCTCAGGTCGGTCTGCCGATGCTCGGCCGAAGGGGTCGACGCGATGCTGCGCAGTTTCTCGCCCGAAGAAGTCAGGCACATGATCGGCGACGACGGAATGATCGGCGTGACCTGCGAGTTCTGCTCGACCAAGCGCGTCTTCGACCCGGCCGACTATGGCGTCTGACGCGGACAGCGATGCGGCGTTCCGCGTCAGAACTCGGCGCCGCCGCCACGGCGGTCGAAGCCGAGCTCGACCGTCTGCTTGC
Organism: uncultured Alphaproteobacteria bacterium; assembly: GCA_963829505.1. GTDB lineage: Bacteria > Pseudomonadota > Alphaproteobacteria > Rhizobiales > Beijerinckiaceae > Roseiarcus. The sequence goes on along the minus strand of CAWHIL010000001.1, from coordinate 405,640 downwards.
GTTCGAGGCCAGCGCCGGCGAGACCGCCCGTCCAGGGCTGCTCCTCGAGGCGATGCGCTATTCGACGCTCGGCGGCGGCAAGCGGCTCAGAGCCTTCCTCACGATCGAGACGGCGGCCGCTCTCGGGCGCAGCGACGCCGGCCCGGTCCGGGCGGGCGCGGCGATCGAGTGCCTGCACGCCTATTCGCTGATCCACGACGACCTGCCGGCGATGGACGACGACGATCTCAGGCGCGGGCGGCCGACCGCGCACCGCGCCTTCGACGAGGCGACCGCGATCCTCGCGGGCGATGCGCTTCAGACGCTGGCCTTCGAGGTGCTCGCCGATCCGGCGACCGACGCCAGCGCCGAGACGCGGGTTCAGCTCTGCGCCGGGCTGGCGCGCGCCGCCGGCCTCGCCGGCATGGTCGGCGGCCAGATGCTCGACGTCGCCGCGGAGACGCAAGGCGCCCCGCCGACGCGCGCGGAGGTCGAGCGGCTCCAGGCGATGAAGACCGGGGCGCTGATCCGCTTCAGCGTCGAGGCCGGGGCGCGGCTCGCCGGCGCGAACGGCGCGGCGCTCGCCTCGCTCGTCGGCTACGGCGCGGCGGTCGGCGCGGCGTTCCAGATCGCCGACGACCTTCTCGACCTCGAGGGCGACGCGGCGACGCTCGGAAAACGCGCCGGCAAGGACGCGGACCGCCACAAGGCGACCCTCGTCGCGGCGCTCGGCCCCGAGGGCGCGCGCCTGCGTCTCGCCGCGCTCGTCGCAGGCGCCAGGGCGGCGATCGACGCCGCAGGCCTCGGCGCGTCCGGCGACGTCCTCAGGACGACCGCCGACTTCGTCGCCAGCCGCAAGAGCTGATCGGTCAGAACTGCACCGCGCCGGGCAGCATCAGCAGGGGCTCGGCGTTCAGTTCCGTCTGCAGGACGTCGCGCAGGGCGTCCGTGACGTTCGAGCCCATCTTCGACGAGACCGACTCGCCCAGAAGCTGCATGAGGGCGTTCGGTTTCTTCACCTTGAAGACGTTCGGGTTGTCGCCGAGCCCGGTCATCTGGCCGAGGGTCCTGCGCGCATCATCCCAGGTGCCGACCTGGTCGGCGAAGCCGAGGTTCACGGCCTGCGCGCCGGTAAACACGCGCCCGTCGGCGTATTGGTCGACGAACTCGGGCTTCAGCTTGCGGCCCTCGACGATTGCGGCCTTGAACTGCGACAGCACGTCGTTCAGGAGATCCTGGAAGAGCGTCCGCTGATCGGCCGTCAGCGGCTTGTATTCGGCGCCGGCGTCCTTGTACTTGCCCGTGACGATGGCGTAGCGGTCGATCTTCGCCCAGTCGTAGAGCTTCGACAGGTCGACGAACTCCATGAGCGCGCCGATCGACCCGATCATGCAGCCCGGCGTCGTCACGATCCTGTCGGCGCCGACGGCTGCGTAATAGGCGCCGCTCGCCGCGACCGCGCCGCAGAAGGCGACCACCGGCTTCTTGTACTCCTCGCGCGTGCGCTTGAGCTCCGCCCACAGCTCCTGGCTCGGCCCGACCACGCCGCCCGGCGAATTGATGCGCAGGAGGACGCCCTTGATATGGTCGTCCTTGCGGTATTTGCGCAGGCTTTCGACGATGTCGCGGGTGTCGACGATGACCCCGTCGAGGTCGAGGGCGAGGAGCGAATCCTTCTCGGCCGCTTCCGGCTGCGGCCGGAGCGAGGCGATGAGCGCGCCGGCTCCGATCAGGATCGCGCCGAGCACGACCACGGCGGCGAGGTAAAAGAGAATCTGGGCGAGGCGCTTCAGAAAATTGACGATCGCTCCCATGGACGCCCCTTGTCTCCGCCTTAGGCCTCAGGCCGCCGCCATCGCCTTCTGCAAGTTTGCGTCGACCTTGTCGAGGAAGCCCTCGGTCGAGAGCCACTTCTGGTTCGGCCCGACGAGGAGCGCGAGATCCTTCGTCATGTCGCCCGCCTCGACCGTGTCGACGCACACGCGCTCGAGGGTGGCTGCGAATTTCCCGAGCGCCTCGTTGCCGTCGAGCTTGGCGCGATGCGACAGGCCGCGCGTCCAGGCGAAGATCGAGGCGATCGAGTTGGTCGAGGTCTCGCGGCCCTTCTGGTGTTCGCGGTAATGGCGCGTCACCGTGCCGTGCGCCGCCTCCGCTTCGACCGTCCGCCCGTCGGGGCTGAGCAGCACGCTCGTCATCAGGCCGAGCGAACCGTACCCTTGCGCGACCGTGTCCGACTGCACGTCGCCGTCGTAGTTCTTGCAGGCCCACACGTAGCCGCCCGACCATTTGAGCGCGGCGGCGACCATGTCGTCGATCAGCCGGTGCTCGTAGGTGATGCCGAGGCTCTTGAACTTGCCGGCGAACTCGCTCTCGTACACCTCCTGGAAAAGGTCCTTGAAGCGCCCGTCGTAGGCCTTGAGGATGGTGTTCTTGGTCGACAGATAGACCGCGTACTTGCGCATCAGGCCGTAGTTCAGCGACGCGCGGGCGAAGTCGCGGATCGAATTGTCGAGATTGTACATCGACATCGCGACGCCGCCGCCCGGGAACTTGAACACTTCCTTTTCGATCACCGTCCCGTCGTCGCCCTCGAACTTGATGGTCAGGCGCCCCTTGCCCGGCACGCGAAAGTCGGTCGCCCGGTACTGGTCGCCATAGGCGTGACGGCCGACGACGATCGGCTGCGTCCAGCCGGGCACGAGGCGCGGCACGTTCCTGCAGATGATCGGCTCGCGGAAGATGACGCCGCCCAGGATGTTGCGGATCGTGCCGTTCGGGCTCTTCCACATCTCCTTGAGATTGAACTCCTTCACGCGCGCTTCGTCGGGCGTGATGGTGGCGCATTTGACGCCGACGCCGGCCGCCTGGATCGCGTGCGCCGCATCGACCGTCACCTTGTCGCGGGTGGCGTCGCGATGCTCGACCGAGAGATCGAAATATTGCAGGTCGACGTCGAGATAGGGGTGAATGAGCTTGTCGCGGATGAGCCGCCAGATGATCCGCGTCATCTCGTCGCCGTCGAGCTCGACAACCGGATTCTTCACCTTGATCTTTGACATCGACGCAACTTCCTCGTGGGATATCGCTTGGCGCGGCGACGCCGCCTATAGCATCGCGGTTTCAGCCGTCATAGTTCTGCTTTAGAGGGGACCGCGCAGCGACAATCCATTTGCGCGAAATTCCGTTTTCGAACGCCTCCCTAGGTTTCGACGAAGGGGACGACGCCGATGCCGACCATCCTGCGCCTTCGGGTGAGACAGAGCAACGCGCGGCGCTTCGGCGGGCGCGTTGTCCGCCAGGCGCGCTTTGTCCGCGCGGCGCTTCTCGCCTGCGCGGCGCTCATGCTTGGCGGCGCCGGCGCGCGCGCCGACCCGCATGAGCCGGCGAGCGACGGCGCGCTCGCGGCGCTCTGCGGCATCGTCGAGGACGCGGCCAAGTCGTCCGGCCTGCCGCCGGATTTCCTGACCCGCCTCATCTGGCGCGAGAGCGCCTTCCAGCCGCGCGCGGTAAGCCCCGTGGGGGCGCAAGGGGTCGCCCAGTTCATGCCGGGAACGGCGGCCGAACGCGGTCTCGCCAACCCCTTCGATCCGGAGACCGCGATTCCGGCCTCGGCGCGGCTGCTCGCCGATCTCTCGCGGCGGTTCGGCAATCTCGGTTTTGCCGCCGCCGCCTACAACGCCGGGCCGAAGGCGCTGCAGAAGTGGCTCGACGGAGAGGGCGGCATGCCCTTCGAGACGCAATCCTATGTGCGCGCCATCACCGGCCACGACATCGAGGAGTTTCGCGATCCCGCCCCGCCGCCGGCGTCGCCGCCCGGCCCCGTCCAGCCGTGCCTCGTCGCCATCGCCAAGCTCCGGGTCGCCCCGTGGCCGGCGGGGACGTCGCCGGTCATCTCGGGCCTCTTCGCCCCGTGGGGGGTGCAACTCGCCGCGAGCTTCGACAAGGGCTCGGCTTTGCGCGCCTTCGCCCGCGCCCAGCACGATCTTCGAGCCGTCATCGGCGACATGCAGCCCTTCGTGCTCGGTTCGGTGCTCAGAAGCCGCGGCTGGCGGCCGTTCTACCGCGTCCGCCTCGGGGCGCAGACCGGCGGCGAGGCGAAGCGCCTCTGCGACAAGATCCAGGCCGCCGGCGGCGCCTGCGCGATCCTGAAGAGCTGAGCGGCCCATGGACGGCCCGGCGCCAGCCGCGGGAGAAGCGACCGGGATCCGCGCGTTCCTCAGCCATCTCTTCACCGACCCGCGGATCGCGGCGATGCTCGTGCTCGGCTTCGCCTCGGGCATCCCCTACCAGCTCGTCTACATCACCCAGTCGGCCTGGCTCTACGAGGCCAAGGTTCCGATCGCCATCATCGGCATGATGAGCGAGCTGACGCTCGCCTACAAATTCAAGTTCGTCTGGGCGCCGTTCCTCGACCGCTACGACGCTCCGTTCGTCAGCCGCCTCATCGGGCGCCGGCGCGGCTGGATCGTGACGTCGCAGCTTGCCGTGATGGCCGCGCTCGCAGGCATCGCGCTCGGCGACCCGGGCCAGTGGCTCGCCTGGACGATCGCCTTCTCGCTGGCGCTCGGCTTCGCCGGCGCGACGCAGGACGTCGTGATCGACGGCTGGCGCATCGCCGTCGCGCCGATCGAGCGACAGGCGCTGATGGCGTCATGGTCGGAGGTCGGCTACCGGATCGGCGTTCTCGCCGCGGGCGCCGGCGCGCTCCTCATCGCCGACCGGCTCGGATGGCGCGCCGCCTATTTCGGCATGGCGGCGCTCCTGTCGATCGGCACGATCGCGGCTTGCGTCGCGCCCGAGCCCGAGTCGGACAAGAGCGTGGCGCATCCGCCGCTCGACGTCGTCGCGACCGTCGTCGCGCCGATCCGCGAGCTCGTGACGCGGCTCGGGTCGACGGCGGTCCTGATCCTCATCCTCGTCGCGGGCTTTCGCATGCCCGGATACATCTCGAACGCCATGGCGGTGCCGCTGTTCAAGAGTCTCGCCTATTCGGACACCGACATCGCCACCGTGACGAAGCTCTTCGGCTTCTGGGTCGGCCTCGCCGGCACCTTCGCGGCGAGCTTCGTCATGCCGCGGCTCGGCATGATGGCGAGCCTGATGGTCGGGACGGTCTTCGGCTCGACGTCGCACCTCGCGCTCGCCTGGCTCGCCGCGCATGGGAGCGCCACCGATTTCTGGTCGTTCGCGACCGCCGTCAGCATCGACAGCTTCGCCTATTCCTTCGCCTCGATCGTCCTCATCACCTACATGTCGTCGCTGACGACGACCGGGCTCGCGGCGAGCCAGTTCGCGCTGCTGACGTCGCTCTGCGCGCTGCCTGGGAGTCTCATCGCCGGGACGTCGGGCTGGTTCGTGAGCTGGCTGGGCTTCGAGCGCTTCTTCATCGCGACGTCGCTGATCGGCCTGCCCGTCGCGCTGCTCTGCTGGCGCGTGTGGGCGAGGGCTCCCGCGCCCGCGCCAGAGGCGGCCGAGTAGCGCCCGGGCCAAGCCCTTCCCCCTGAGGGGGAAGGTGGACGCGCGAAGCGCGGCCGGATGAGGGTCCGCTGCGGCGCCGTCACCCGTTCGCGCGGCCGAGCCGGTCGAGTTCGTCGAACTCCTCGTCGGTCAGCTTGATCGCCGCCGCGCCGACGTTCTCTTCCAGATGGGCGAGCTTGCCGGTGCCGGGGATCGGCAGGATGACGGGGCTGCGCTTCAGGAGCCAGGCGAGCGCAATCTGGCCGGTCGTCGCCTTCCGCCGCTTGGCGATGGCGTCGAGCGCCGAGCCTTCCTTCGCCAGCGCCCCGGCGTTCAGCGGGAACCAGGGAATGAAGCCGATCCCCTTTTCCGCGCAAACGTCGAGCACGGCCTCGCTCGCCCGGTCGGCGAGATTGTAGCGGTTCTGCACCGTCGCGACGGGGAAGAATTTCGCCGCCGCCTCGATCTCACCGACGCCGACCTCCGACAGGCCCGCCGTGCGGATCACCTTGTCGGCGATCAGGCTCTTGATCGCGTCGAACTGCTCTTTCGCGGGGACCTTCGAATCGATGCGGTGGAGCTGCCAGAGGTCGATCGTCTCGACGCCAAGCCGCCAGCGGCTCGTATGCGCCTGCTGGATGAGATATTCCGGCCGGCCGAGGGGGATCCAGACGTTCGGCCCGGTGCGGGCAAGGCCGCCCTTGGTCGCGATCCGGATCGACTTATAGGGATGCAGCGCCTCGCGGATCAGCGCTTCGGAGAAATCGGGCCCGTAGGAATTGGCGGTGTCGATGAAGTCGACGCCGAGCCCGGGCAGACCTTTCAGCGTGCGGATCGCCTCGGCCCGATCCTCCGGCGGTCCCCACACGCCTTTGCCCACGACGCGCATCGCGCCGAAGCCGAGCCGGTTGACCTCGAAGGCGCCGCCGATTGTGAAGCGGCCCGATTGCGCTGCATTCGCCATGACATGCCTCTTTGGATTTTGAGCCGCGATCAGGGCCAGCGGGCCTCGGGCGGCAGGGACGACAGGATCGAGGCGACATTGCCGCCGGTCTTGAGACCGAAGATCGTGCCGCGGTCGTAAAGGAGATTGTACTCGACGTAACGGCCGCGCCGCACGCATTGTTCCTCGCGCTCGCGCGCGCTCCAGGCAAGCGCGGCGTTGCGGCGGACGATGTCGCGATAGACGTCGATGAAGCTTTCGCCGACGTCGCGGACGAAGGCGAAGTCGGCGTCGAAGGCGGAATTGCCCGCATCGCCCGCGCTGTTGAGATTGTCGAAGAAAATTCCGCCGATGCCGCGCGGCTCGTTGCGATGCTTCAAAAAGAAATACTCGTCGCACCAGGCCTTGAAATCTTTGCGCGTCGGCGACGCCCGGATGGCGCTCGCACGCCGTGCGCATGGCGGCGTGGAAGAGGACCGCGTCGGGGTCGGCTTGCGCGCGCCGCGCCTCGAGCATCGGCGTCAGGTCGGCGCCGCCGCCGAACCATGTCTTCGTCGTCCGGACGAGGCGCACGTTCATGTGCACGGTCGGAACGTGCGGGCTCCACGGATGGGCGATGACGGAGACGCCGGCCGCCCAGAAGCGCGGGTCCTCCGCGGCGCCGGGGATCGCTCCCGCGAACTCGGCCGGGAAAGCGCCGAACACGGTCGAGGAATGCGCGCCCATCTTCTCGAACAAGCGCCCGCGCAGGATCGCCATGCGCCCGCCGCCGCCCGGCGCGCCGCTCGCATCCATGCGCGCCCATGGCTCGATCGCGAAGCGGCCGGGAGCCCGCGCGGCGTCGGCGCCGGCAAACTCCCGCTCGAGATCCTCCATCGCCGCGACGATCTTTTCCTGCAATGAGGCGAAGAAGGCGACCGCCGTCGCGAGGCGCGGATCGGCGTGGGAGGGGTCGGGCGGTTTGGCCATTTACCGCGCCTCATCCTGAGGAGCCGCGCAGAGCGCGGCGTCTCGAACCTCATCCTGAGGAGCCGCGCAGAGCGCGGCGTCTCGAAGCTCATCCTGAGGAGCCGCGCGACGCGCGGCGTCTCGAAGGATGCTCCAGAAGGCGGCGCCGGCAACGCGTTCGTGAACGTCCTTCGAGACGCGCCTTCGGCGCTCCTCAGGACGAGGGTGCAGTTTGAGGACGCTCATCCGCGCAGCCTCTTCATCATCCGCTCGACATGCGCAATCGGCGTCTCGGGCACGATGCCGTGGCCGAGATTGAACACATGCGCCCGCGACGCAAAGCCGGAAAGCACGCGCTCGATCCCCTCGTCCAGCGCGGCGCCGCCCGCGACCAGCGCCAGCGGATCGAGGTTGCCCTGAAGCGCCACCGGGCCGGGCAGCGCCGCGATCGCCGCCGCGGGTTCGACCGCCGTGTCGAGACCGATCGCCGCCACCCCCGGCATTCCGGCGAACCTGAAAAGCTGCGTCGCCGCGCCGCGCGGAAAAAGGATCACCGGCGTCTCCGGCGCCTGCGCCTTGACCTTGCGGACGATCGCCATGAGCGGCGCGAGCGACCAGCGCTCGAACTCAGGTCCCGGCAGCACGCCGGCCCACGAGTTCGAAGATCTGCACGGCTTGCGCGCCCGCTTCGATCTGGCGCAGGAGATAGGCGGCCGACGCCTCGACCAGCCGCTCGATCAGCGCCGCGAACAGCTTCGGCTCGCGATAGGCGAAGAGCCGCGCCGGCTCCTGCTCCTTCGTGCCGCGGCCGGCGATCATGTAGCTGGCGACCGTCCATGGCGCGCCGCAGAAGCCGATCAGCGCCACCTCGGGGGGAAGCGCGCTCTTGACGCGATCGAGCGTCTCGAACACCGGGGCGAGTTTTTGCCAGTCCGGCGCCTCGCGGAGTTTTGCGAAGCCCTCGGCGTTTTCGATCGGATCGAGGCGCGGCCCCTCGCCGGTCTCGAAGCTGACGCTCTGGCCGAGCGCGTCGGGGACGACGAGAATGTCGGAAAAGAGGATCGCCGCGTCGAAGCCGAAGCGCCGGATCGGCTGCAAGGTCGCTTCGACGGCGAAGGCCGGCGTGTAGCAGAAATCGAGGAAGCTCGCGGCCTTCGCCCGGATCTCGCGATACTCAGGCAGATAGCGGCCCGCCTGGCGCATCAGCCACACCGGCGGCCGTGCGCGGCGCTCGCCCGCAAGCGCCGCGAGAAAGGGCTTCTTTTCAGTTCCGGACGCCAAAGCCAGACCTCACGTGGGGCCTTTTTCTTACGAAAAGCCGGAGCGCGTCGGCAAGCCCCGCCCGCGCGTCCGACCGCATTCGAGGGCGGCTATTGCTCCGGCGGCTTCGAGCGGCTAGTGTCAACTTCACGTCCCTCCGGGGGCGGGCGAGGGTTGGGTGCTTTTGGGGGTTCAAGCGTGAAAAAGCTTCTTTTGGCGTCCGCGCTTGCGGCGGTCGCTTGGTCGTCCGCGGCCAGCGCCGCGACGGTCTGGACGAACTGGACGGACGGCACGGTCGGGTACCCAGGGTCTGCGACCGGCACGATGGGCGGCGTCACCGTCACATATTCCGGCGAAATCAGAGGGCTCAACCAATACGTGTCGAACTGGTCGCCGGCGAGCACCTTTATCGGCGGGCCCGTCACCAGCGCGCCGCCTGGCAACAGCGGCATCCAGCTCACCGGCCCCACCCCGAACACTGAGGAGGGCGTGATCACCGACACGATCACGTTCAGCTCCGCTGTCACCGATCCGGTCATCGCGATCGTGAGCCTTGGTCAGCTCGGCGACACCGCCGAGTTCGACTTCACGTCGAACGAGCCTTTCACGCTCTTTGGCGGTGGCCCCACGAACGCATGGGGCGGCTCCCCCCTGACGAGCGACGGGCAGACGGTTTATGGCACGGAAGGTAACGGTCTCGTCGTGTTCAACGGCACGTTCACGACGCTCAGCTTCACGACCCCCGTGTACGAAAACTACTACGCGTTCACCGTCGGCGAGACGGCGGTTCCGGAGCCGTCGACCTGGGCGCTGATGGGCGTCGGCCTCGTCGGCCTCGCCTTCGCCGGAAAGCGCGCCCGCCGCGCCTCGCCCAAGGCCGCCTGATCGCCGCGCAACGGGCGGGCGCCTCGCCCGCCGACCCTCATCCTGACGCGGGGCGCGTAAGCGCGGCGTCCGTCACCGAACCTGATCCGCTGGCGCGCGCAAAGCGCGGCCTCTCGCGCCCAACCTCATCCTGAGGAGCTTGCGCGTAAGCGCGGCGTCTCGAAGGATGATCCAGAAGGCGGAACCGCCCGTGCGCGCTGGAGCGTCCTTCGAGACGCGCCTCCGGCGCTCCTTGAGGACGAGGGCGGTGTGGCTTTGAAGATCGCCCGATGCAGTCCTACTCGGCCGCCTTCTTCATCTCGGGATAGGCGCACTCGGCCGGCTCCTTCGCCGGGCGCCGCAGCGGGATGATCCGCGCCTCCTCGAAGGGAAGCTCGAGCGTCTTCCACACATCGACCAGCGCCTCGACCAGCCCCGCGACCTGCGCCTCGTCGTGCGCGGGGGTCGGCGTGATGCGCAGCCGCTCCGTCCCCGTAGCGACGGTCGGGTAGTTGATCGGCTGGATATAGATCGCGTGCCGCGACAGGAGAAGCTCGCTCGCCGCGCGGCAGCGCTCGGCGTCGCCGACCCTGACCGGCACGATGTGCGAGGGATTGTCCATGACCGGGATGCCGGCGGCGCGCAAAGCGTGCTTGACGAGCCGCGCCATGTGCTGGTGGCGCTCGCGCTCGGCGTTCGAGGCTTTGAGATGGCGCACAGCCGCCGCCGCGCTCGCCGCAACGCTCGGCGGCAGCGTCGAGGTGAAGATGAACTGCGGCGCATAGGAGCGGACCGCGTCGACGATGGCTTCGCTGGCTGCGATATAGCCGCCGAGCGAGCCGAACCCCTTGGCGAGCGTGCCTTCGATGACGTCGATGCGATGGGCGAGGCCCTCGCGCTCGGAGACGCCGCCGCCGCGCGGCCCGTAGAGGCCGACCGCGTGGACTTCGTCGATATAGGTCATCGCGTTGTATTTCTCGGCGACGTCGAGAATGGCGGCGATCGGCGCGATGTCGCCGTCCATCGAATAGAGGCTCTCGAACACGACGAGTTTCGCCCGCTCGCGCGGTTCCGCCGCCAGCAATTCCTCGAGATGGGCGACGTCGTTGTGGCGCCACACCTTCTTGTCGCAGCCGGCGCGCCGGACGCCCTCGATCATCGAATTGTGGTTCAAGGCGTCGGACAGGATGAGGCAATCGGGCAGAAGGCTCGCGATCGTCGAGATCGCGGCGAGGTTCGAGATCCAGCCCGAGGTGAAGGCGAGCGCCGCGGGCTTGCCGTGCAGGTCGGCGAGCTCGGCCTCGAGCGAAACGATCGGATGGTGGGTGCCGGAAATGTTGCGCGTGCCCCCGGCCCCTGCGCCATGCGCCTTGGCGGCCCGGACCGAGGCTTCGATGACGTCCGGGTGGACGCCCATGCCGAGATAGTCGTTGGAGCACCAGACGGTCACTTCGCGCGGCCGATCCTCTTCGCCGGCCGGACGCCACAGCGCGATCGGGAAGCGCTTCGCGTCGCGCTCGAGGTTGGCGAAGACGCGGTAGCGCTCTTCCGCCTTCAGGCGGTCGATCGCGGCCTCGAAACGCTCCTGATAGTTCATCGCACGCCTTTCGCTGGACGGTCGGCCGTCAAGCCTTGGCCCATTGCCTTTTCGCTACCGACCGGCCGCCGCGTTGTCCAGTGCGCCGGCTTCCGCAACGCGCGCGACCGATTGGCGCAGCACGCCGTCCGGGGGGCGCGCGCGGGCCTCAGGACTGAACCTCGAAGGTGACTTCTGCGTCAACGGAGAGCCGCGTTTTGAAACGGAATCCGGCAAAGCCGGGATCGGACGGCCGGCGCCGGCCGGAAGGCGAGACGCGCGCCCAGACCTCGGCTTCCAAACAATTTCTTTCATTCCGGCGGGCGCAGTGTTACGTTCTGATTATCAGGATTAGGAGACAGGATTTGCGGTCAAGCGACGAGTTCCCGCGGACCGAGCGAAGCGGGCGACCCAGAGGCCGCCGCGTCACGGCGGGGTGTGCCCGGGTCGCCACGTCGCTTCGCTCCTCGCGAAACCGGAGCGGCGCCTCGGTCGTCGCATTCGGAACTTTCTGGCGCCGCAAGCCTATGAGATTGCTTGATCCCAGCCACAAAATGGCGCCCCGGCCGGGCTTAGGGGACGGCCGCCAGCACCCCCCGCGGCAGGCGACCCTTGAGACGCCGCCCGGCGTCCGCCCCGACAAGGGCGGCGTCGGCCGCCGCGCCCTCCGCCTCGATGTCAAACCGCTCGGAGCCGTCGGTCCGCAGAACCTCGCCGCGGAACCGCAGCCGTCCGGCCTCGAAGCGGGCGAGACCGGCGATCGGCGTCCGGCACGAGCCTTCGAGCACGGCGAGGTAGGCCCGCTCGGCGGCAAGCTCGGCATTGGTCGCCGGGTCGGCGATCGCCGCCAGAGCCGCGAGCGTCCGCTCGTCCCCCGCCCGGGCGGTCAGCGCGATGGCGCCCTGGCCGACCGCCGGCAGGAAAGACTCGAGACTGAGCGCCGCGCGGGCGCGATGGACGAGCCCGAGGCGCTTCAGGCCCGCCATGGCGAGCAGCGTCGCCCCGATCTCGCCCCGCTCCGCCTTCATGAGCCGCGTCTCGACGTTGCCGCGCAGAAGCGCGACCTTGAGGTCCGGCCGGAGCCGCAGCGCCTGCGCCTGGCGGCGCAGCGATGCGGCGCCGAGGGTGGCCCCGGGCGGCAGGTCCTCGATCGAGGCCGCGGCGGCGGAAATCAGGGCGTCGCGGACGTCTTCGCGCGGCAGGAAGCCCGCGAGCGCAATCCCGTCGGGAACGAGCGTCGGCAGGTCCTTGGCCGAGTGGACCGCCAGGTCGATCTCGCCGGCGATCAGCGCGATGTCGATTTCCTTGGTGAACAATCCCTTTCCGCCAAACTCGGCCAGCGGCCGGTCCTGAATCATGTCGCCGCTCGTGCGGATGACCTTGAGCGCGATCCGCTCGGCCGGCCACCGTTGCGCCTCGGCGAGCCGGCGCACGGTCTCGTGCGCCTGCGCGAGCGCCAGCGGCGAACCGCGCGTGCCGAGCGTAAGGAGCGGTGCGAGGGTCAAAGGGACATCGTCACGGGGCAAGCGGTCATGGGGAGAAGGTCCTTGGACCTCGGTCGAACGCAACCGCCTCTATTCGGACAATCCCGCGCGCTGTCAATTGCGGCAGTCGCCCCGGCGCCAACGCGGCCGCGCGCGCGGCGGACGGTGCGTCAACCCGCCACGTTGACCCGAATCGGCGACGCAACCTATTCTCCACCATCACGCACGGGAAACGCGTGAGCAGGCTGGGTAGAGTAACAAAGCGTTTAGCAACATTAAGAACAAAAAAAGCGTCGGATAGCATAAGACGCAAGAAGAACAGCAAAACGAAGTCAAGCTCATGCGAAACCGGCCGGGACCCGTCCCGGCCTTTTTCGTTCGGGCCTTTTTCGTCTTGCGGTCAGGGCGCCGCGGGGCTGAGCCCTGCGCCCGCGTCCGGGTCGGCGGACTGTACGACCGGGTTCGACCAGGGTCCCCCGATGTCGAGGCTGAGCCGCGCGCCGTCCGATGGCGCGGCGCCCGAGGCCTCTGTCTGAGCCGCGTTGACCCTGAGCTTCAGGGTCTGGGCGGCGAGATCGGCCTCTCCTTCGGCGTCCGCCCTGAGACCCTGGGCGACGAGCGAGCCGCTGACCACATGGGCGAAGCCCCGGTCGAGCAGGAGATCCAGCGCCGCCTCCTGAAAGGCGGTGCCGCCGCTGCGCATGTCCTTCGTGAGATCGAGCGGCCGGCGCTGGGCGCGGCGCAGCGCCTCCTCCAGATTGACGCCGGAGAGCGCGCCGTCCTCGAGCTTCAGCGATGTCTTTCCGCCGAGCCCGGACACGAGTTCCGCCGGCGAGCGGCCGGCCGTCTCGACGGCGAACGCGCCGCCGCCCTTGCCGGTCAGATTCGGCCAGCCGAAGCCGGACGCCGCCGCGCCGACGTCGGCGTCTTCGAACGATCCGTGGGTCGCGATGCGGTACGCGCCGTCGTCGCAGGCGAGGCGCAGTTCCGCCTTGCCGCGCCCGCCATAGGCCGTCGCCTCGATGAGGTTCGCCGTCAGCGCGCCGTCCTTGAGAAGCGCCGAGGCCGCCACATTGTCGAGAGCCAGGCCATACGCGTCGAGCCGCCCGACGGACAATCTGAGGTCGAGGTCGAAGTCCCTCGGCGGTTCGACGGCGAAGGCCACGCCGCTCCAGCCTCCGTCAGCCGAGAGGAGCCGGCCCGGCGGCCCGACGAGCGGCGCAAGCGCCAGGCGCTCCGCGTCCAGGGAAGCCTGCACCGCGAGCCGCCCGCCGCGAGTGGCGAGACGCAGCGCGCCCTGAAGCGTCTGACCCGCCGTGGTCACGGTCGCTTCGTCGAAGACGACGTCCTCCGGCGCCGCCTTGACCTTGCCGGCGATCGCAATGTCGGCGCCGGCGAGCATCAACGGCGACCTGACCCCGATGAGCCGGAGCGCCTTGGCCGGCGCGTGCGAGGCGATCGAGAGGTCGCCCGCCAAGCCGGGCGCCAGGCCGCCGGTCAAGGTCCCGTCGAATTTGAGGTCGCCAAGTTCAGGGGAGGCGATCGCGACGGCAAGCGCGCTCGGCCGGCCCTCGGCCGCGCGTCCCGGTTCGTCGAGCGACCCGGTGAGGCTGATCGGCGCGTCCCGCCAGACCGCCGACAGATCGAAGCTCATGCGCGCGCCGAGCGACAGGCCGTCGAGCCGCCCCTGCACGTTCTCGAACAATGCGGTCGGGCGCCGCCCGCGGCTTGTCGCCATGACGACGCCGTCCGTCAGGCTGACGCTCGCCATCGGCGCAAGCGCGCCGATCGCGACGATCGCCGCTTCGACGTCGAAGCGGCCGGCGAAGGGCGGCCGGTCGAGATCGACCGTCATCGTCGGCGCCGTTAGCACAATGCGCGCCGGGGCGAACCGGCCGAGCGCGAGGTCGATCGGCGCCAGGTCGATCCTGGCTTCCGGCGCGGAGAGGCGGTCGGCGCCGGACTCGTCCCGGAGACTGGCTTCGGTGAGGCGCAGGCTTGGCCACGGGAGCGCGGCGAAGGTCGCCGTCCGCGGCGCGGCCCAGCTCACGAACCTCGCTGGCCCCAACGCGGCGTTCAGATCGTCGGCGACGCTCGCCGGAGCGATCGTCCAGCGGGCGAAGCCCGCCGCCGCGGCTGCCGCGACCAGCGCGACAAGACCCGCCAGGATGACGGCGCGGCGCATTCTCATCCGTCCACGCGGGCTCGGAGCGCGAAGCCGCGTCTCCCGCCGGACTTCTGGAGCGGATCGCAAACCTCAAGAAAAGACAATGGGGAGCGCGCCAAAGTCAGTTGAAGCAGAATCCGGCGGCCGTCATCGCCGGCGCGACCACGCTCGCCGCGGCGAGCGCCATCATGCCAAGGCCGACAGCCAGCCGCGCGTTCGGCGATTGCGCGAGCCCGCGAAAACGGGAGACGCCGAAGGCGACCGCGGTCACCGACGGAAGCGTGCCGAGCCCAAACCCGGCCATCACCGCGGCGCCGCGAAGGGCGCCGCCCGTCAGCATGGCGTAGAAGAGCGCCCCATAGACCATGCCGCAGGGCAACGTTCCCCACAGGAGCCCCGTGCCGAACGCGCCCCCGCTCGCCGACAGGGGGGAGGGCGCCGCAAAACGAAGCCTTTCCGCGACCGGCGCGGTGAGCGAATCCACCAGCGCCAGCGACGGGGCGAAGCCGGCCACCGACAGGCCGATCCAGCCGAGCGCAACCGCCGCCGCCCATCGCATGACGAGGAAAGCGGCGGAATGGTCGAAGGCGCCATAGACGGTGGAGCCCAACGCGCCGAGCGCCGCGCCGGCCGCGACGTACATCAGCACCCGGCCGAGCTGCGCCGTCATCAGCGCCCGCACCCGGTCGATATCGCGCTCGCCGGGGGCGAACGCGAACATCAGGCTCGATGCGATCGCTCCGCACATCCCGGCGCAGTGAAGACTGCTCGCCAGTCCGAGCAGCAGCCCTCCAAGGAGCGTGAGACTGTCGGGGGCCATGAGAATGGCCAAACCTCCAAGCGGTCGAAACGTACTCCCTAGCCCCGATCGGAAGGCGAGGCAATCGGCGAAGCCGCCGGAAAACAGGGACAATCGGCCGCATCACGGGACCGGGCTCGAGAGCCACCGCCGGCCGGGCGCCGGCTGGCCCCGCGAACCCCGGTCCGGCCCCGTGCGAAGCGTTCGAGACCTTGCGTTAATTGGCTTTTAACCCATTTCCCGCAACGTCACGTTGAGGGCGATTGCAGAGCGCCCCGGACCTCCCACGGAGGCGCGCCCCACGTGCAACACGACTTCCATGCGATCCCCGAAGCCGTCGAGCGTCGCGATGTCGGTTCGATGCTCGCCCGCATCTATCACGACATCGGCCTTGCCGCCGTCGCGAACGCGCTCGACCTCGCGGCGGTCGATTTCGACGCCGGTCTCGCGACATCTCTCGAGCGCGGCGCCTTCTATCTTCTGCCGACGCTGCCGGCGGCTGCCGTCACCGACCGGGCGGCGTAGAGCGCTCAATCGTTCGTCCGCTCCTTGTGCCGTGGCCGAAATAATCCGTGAGGCCTCGATACAGCCGCCACAGCCGTCATCGCGAGCGTGAGCGAAGCGATCCAGAGCCGCCAGGCTTCGGGACGTTCCGCGCAAGAATCCGTAGATTGTCGGAGGCGGCGGGCGTGGATCGTCACGTCGCTTCGCTCCTCGCGAAGACGGAGCCCCAACCTTGGCGGATACGGCTGGGGCTTGGTCGGCAGGCGATCATGGCCGAGAGCGGACGACGCCGCCGCCCCAAAGCGTCTGATTCTGATTTACAAGAAATGTCTTGCCACAGTTCTGTGTTTCAGATAAATTGACGTTCATGGGGCCCTCAGGAGCGTGGCGCGACGTCGCGAACGCCCTGCCGGGCGGCCGCAAAGAGGCGAGACGGGGGCCGAGTGATTTTTCCCGTTCCAATCGCCCGCAAGGCGTTGAAAACAAGCGAATTGCGGAAGGAAATGGAAGTTTTTGGAAGGAAATTGTCGGAATTGGAACAGCGTTTTGGAAGGATTTGGAGGCGTTTGGAAGCGTTTGGAAGCGTCCTGAACGATCGCGACCGCGGAGGCCGCGCCCGTCGACCGTCCGTCCCGGCTACGTCTTCAGCGCCGCGCGCGTCGCCGCCTCATCCCATCGCCTGGCGTAGTCCGCGAGCCCGGGGACGTCCCACGCCCGCGCCCGCGACGTCGCCGGCGCGGTCTGCGGTTCACCCCATCGCGCCAGCATGGCCGCTCCCTCTGCCGCCCCCGAGGCGGCGGCCACGAGCACTGTGCGGCCCGGCATGAGCGCTGCGAGGACCCCGGCGAAGGCCGGCGTCCGGTTGAAGCCGCCTTCGACAATGACGTCGCCCGGCGCCTCGAGGAGACGTAGCATGCGCGCCGTCATCAGCGCCGAATAGAGCGTCGCGAGCGCCGCGCGCGCCGGCGGCGTGGCGGGCGGCTCGCCCACGATCGAACCCTTACGTCCGGCGAAAGGGCCGCCCTGGTCGGTGAAGGCTGGCGTCGCCATGACGCTTGAAGCGACCATCGCCGCGACGTCCGTCTCGCGGGCCTCGGCCGGGCGCTCGCCCGCCAGCACGGCGAACTCCCGCCCCAGCATCAGCCGCGCCGTCGGCACCGGCCGGGCGAGAATGTCGACGTTGGCCAGCATGTCCGAGGCCTCATCGAGCGCGCCCTCGCCGCCGACCGCCATGAGGATCGCCCAGGTGCCGGTCGAGACGACCGTGAACGGATCGCTCCGGGAGGCGAGATAGGGAACGAGCGAGGCGTTCGAATCGTGCGCGCCGCAAACGACGCGCACGCCGGCGGCCAATCCGGTCGCCGCGGCCACCTCGGGCTTCAGCGTCCCGAGCGTCTCCCACGCCATGCGCCGCGGCGCGAAAAGCCGGGTCCAGCCTGCCCGCTCGACGAGGCTCGAGAGCCGCGCCTCTTTCGGCCGCCATAGATCCGTATGCGCGCCGAGCGAGGTGACCTCGGTCGCCATCACGCCGCAGAGCCTGAACGCCCAGTATTGCGGGTAGGGGAGAAACGCGCGCGCCCCCGCGAAGGCCTGCGGGAAGTTCCGCTCCAGATAGAAGATCTGTCGTCCGAGGTTGAGGCCGCGCGCCGAGAGCGGCGACAGCGTCTCGTCGAACGGCGGACGCAGATCGTCGTACTCGGCGTCGATCGCGGCGAAGCCGTCAAATTCGTAATCGACCGGCGGCGCGGCGAGGCCCTTGTCGGTCACCAGCGCCCCAGCGGCGCCATGCGTCGTGATCGACAGGGCCTCGATCCGCGCGGCGGTGAGTTCTTTCAACGACGTGATCAGAAACCTCCAGGCGCGCTCCGTATCGAGCCTGAGATAGGGCCAGCGTTCGTCTGGCGGGAGCGAGCCGTTGGCTTCCGAGCGCTCGGCGACGAGGCCGCCTTCGCGGTCGAAGACGATGAGCTTGACGTTGGTCTTGCCCACGTCGAAGACGCCGACGCTCCCGTCCATGACCCGCCTCCCGACTGGGAGGCGAGTTTAGACCTTTGGCGGCTCACAAGGAAAGCGGAGCAGCCTTGCCTCGAAACCGAAAAGGCTATTCGGCCGGGGTTGCGGACGGGGTCGCGCGCGCGGTCGCGAGATCGTCCGCGGGCACGCTCGCCGGGGCGTCGCGACGCACGAAACGGCGGAACGCCGTCTTGACATCGCGATAGAGCCGCCGCCATGGGCCGGGCGTCTCGAAGTGGGATGCGAACTCGCGGTTCGTCTCGAGCGGAACCCAGTAATCCTGGCGCCAGACCCGATAGGTCGAGAAGAGCTCTTCGCTCTGCTCGGCCTTGACCGCCATGGCCGCGCAACCACAATTGGCTTCGACCGTGACCCGGCCCTGCCGGTCAAAGTGAAACCTGTGCCGGCTGGGGTTGTGACTGAGCCAGCCCCGCTCCACTTCGAAGTCCTCGGGCTGGAATTTCAGCGCGGTGATGAGAGGCGCGACATTCAGGTAACGGATCCCGCGGCCGGCGGGATAGCTGTACTCCACGTTTGCCATCAGGGTTGTCCTCCAGGTCAGGCCCAGCCCATGAACGTCCTCGCCTCGCGCCGGTTCCGTTTGACAAAAGGCGCCGGCTCGCGGGACTCGACTTCCCGTCTCACGCGACGTTGGCTTTTGTGCGGCTCCGAGGGCTTTCGGGCGCGGTGGCATCAGTCGGCTTGCAAGTTTCGCGGGGGCACGAAAGCCGTCCGCGCGCCTGACGATTCGACGCGTCAACCGGATGCGCGCAAAGACCTATCTCTCCGCGATCTCGCTTCTTGCCGCCTGGCGATACGCCTCGGCTGCGCGGGTGACGGCGAGCGCCGCCCCAGGCAGCGGCCCCTCAGGATCGGGCGTGCTCGACCTCGACCCGTCCGCCTTCGGCGAGAGGGTCGCCTGGAGCCAGCCGCAGAGGCCTGCGTCCGGCGGCGGTCCGCCGGACCGCATGTCGAGTCTCGCCGCCGAGAGCCGCGCCGCGAAGGCGTGCGCCGCCATGAGCAGCGCGGCCATCTCCTCGAGCCCCTTTCGCGCCGCAACCGGCTCGACGCTCATCCGGCCGGCAGAATTGGAGAGCGCGGCGATCGCCTCGATGACGTTCTTTCGCGCCAGCCGATAGTCCTGGGCGGGCGCGGCCGGATCGAGCGCCACCCGCGCGAAGCCCGCGAGACGGGCCCGGAGCCGCCTTGCGATTCCGGGCGCGTCGGAGAACTCCCAATACGGCCAGACGAAGCTGAAGAGGTGGGCGATCGCGGCGCCGATCAGCGTATCGGCCAGGCGCGCGAGGATCGGCGCGGGCAGGTCGGGCTGAACGAGATGCAGCGAGACGAGCGCCATGACCGAAGCGCCGACTGCGGACAGCCGGTAGTTCAGGCGCACGAAACTGTGAATGACGACGACAGCAAGGCCCTGCGTCGCGACCAGCGCCTTGACGGGGAGCCAGGCGACCGCGCCTGCCGCGGCCACGCAGCCGATCAGCGTGCCGATCACCCGGTCGTCGCGCCGGGTCCTGGTCAGCCCGTAATTCGCGCGCATCACGACCGCGATGGTCAACAGCACCCAGTTGCCATGGCCCGTGTCGCCGAGAAACCGGGCGACGATCGCGCCCGCCATCATCGCGAGCGAGAGCCGGATCGCATATCGAAAGACGGGCGAGGCGATCCTGAAATGCTGCGCCAGCAACGACCAGTCGTAGGCGCGCCTTGGAAGGAAGGCGAGGAGGTCGACGCCGCCGATGGCCGCGACCGCTTGCTGGTCATCCGACAGCGTCCTTTCCAGCCGGCGGATATGGCCGAGCGCCTGCACGAGCCGGTCGGTGGCGGTCTTGAGGGCGTCGAGCGCGGCGGGGTCGGCGCCGTGGGCCTCGCCGAGCGAAGCGGCTTCGTGCTTCAAGGCGTCGATCGCGCGCTGATGATCGGGCGGCAGCGCCGGTCGCTCCGTCGCCAGGATTTCGAGGCTCAGATGGTCGAGGTCCAGAGCTCCGACCCGGAGCGCGGCGCGGATGTGACCGAGAAGAGGCGTCATGGGGGGCGCGCGGCGCACCGCGGTGACGTCGCTCTGGGCGGCGACGAGCGCGTCGAAGGCGTCGAGCAGCACGCCGATCGTCGCGGCGAGCCGAAGGCTCTCCGACCCTGTCCGCGGATGGTCGAGGAGCAGCGCCCGCGCCGACTGAAGCTGCTCCGCCAGCGCCGCCTGTTGGCGGATCGCCGATCCGTAAGCCTGCTCGAAGTCGGTTTCCGGGTCGAACACCGAAGCGACCGCGCGCAGATAGACGGACAGCTCGCGGATCGTCTCGCTCGCCAGGAGACGCCTCGCGCTTGCATCCGCCACAATTGTCGCGGCGACTGCGAATGCAATGTAGGCAAGGCCGCCGCCCGCAAACATGATCTCGATCCGGAAGGCGGCCGCGCGCGCCTCAGGCGGAAAGCCAAGTACGAAAACGAGCGGGATCAGCGCCTGCATGCCGAGCGCGATGGCCCAGCGCCCCCATCCCGTGATCATGCCGCTCGCGAAGGCGACGAGACCGATGGTCGCGAGCGCGGCGAGCGGCCACGGCAGGGCAAGCGCAATCGCCGAGGTTGAAAGCAGAGCAAGGGCGAAGCCGAAAAGGAGCGTCTTGGCTTTTTCCCGCCAGGGCATCGGCAAGTCGGAGATGCTGGCCGAAATGGCGCCGAGCGTGGCGGGCTGGCCGGCGGCGAAGCCGAAGATCGCCGAGGACGCGAGCGCGATCGTGAGCACGCCGGCGCCGACCGCAAGGCCGTTGACGATGTGCTGTCCGACGAGGAGTCGGGTCAGGTCTGGCCAGCGCCGTCGGGGCATCGGCCGCCGGGTCAGGCGCGCGAGGCGCGCCGCAGCGCCTCGATTGCGCCGGCCGCAGTCGGATTGAGACGGGCGTGGCCTTCGTCGAAAAAGCCCTGAAGCTCGCCGATCATCTTCGGCGTCCAGTAGGCGCGCAGGTGCGCCGCGGCGCCTTGCGCCGCCTCGCGCTCGGGCATCGCGGCGTAGAAGTCGCCGATCTGGTTCGCCATGCGGGCGAGCTTTTCGAGCTTTTCGCGGCTCATGCGGCGATCCCGCCCGCCGCGCCGTCGTCGCTGCCGAACCGGAGCGCCCCATCCCCGCGGGCGACGGCGACGAGCGAGACGCCGCACGTCCTCGCGGCGTCGAGCGCCAGCGACGTCGGGGCCGACACCGCGACGAGGGTTGCTGCGCCGAAGATCGCCGCCTTCGCCACCATCTCGAACGAGCAGCGGCTGGTGATGACAAAAAACCCGCCATCCGGTTCGACGCCGGCGCGCCACAGCGCCCCGATCGCCTTGTCGAGCGCATTGTGGCGTCCGACGTCCTCACGAACGAGGACGATGCGACCGTCGGCGGCGCACCACGCGGCGGCGTGGACGGCGCGCGTCAGCGCGTTCAGGGGTTGACGGCTTTCGAGTTCGCCGAGCGCCGCACCGATCGCGGCGGGCTGGACGGGCGCGACCGCCGGGACAGGCCGCATGAGCGCCGCAAGATGCGCCAGATCCTCGACGCCACAGACGCCGCAGCCCGTTCGCCCGGCGATCGCGCGTCTACGGGCGAGATGCGCCTTCAGCCGTTCGCCGGCCAGCGCCACCCGGAGGCGAAAGCCCCCGTCGCCCTCCTCGACCTCGACGGCGCGGATCTCCTCCCGCCGCTCGACCACACGCTCGGTGAAGAGGAAGCCGTAGGCGAAATCCTCTAGGTCGGCGGGCGTCGCCATCATCACGGCGAACGGCGACCCCGAAAGGACGAACTCGACCGGCGCCTCTACCGCGACCGGGCGCTTCGTCGGCGGGCCGACGATACCCGCAGCGTAAGAGAAAGTGCGCGTCTCGACCTCGATCGCCGAGGCCGCGTCATTCCGCGGCATCGGCGCCGGCTCCCTCGATCTGGCGGTGGAGAACCGCCTCCTCGCGGTCGCGCACCTGCCAATGCGACAGACTGTTCGTGCGCCGGACCTGCACCGCAGTGACCTTGTACTCAGGGCAGTTGGTCGCCCAGTCCGAAGTGTCGGTGGTCACGACGTTCGCGCCGGTGCCTGGATGGTGGAACGTCGTGTAGACGACGCCGGGCTGCATCCGTTCGCTGACTCGCGCTCGAAGCGCGATCTCGCCCGCCCGGCTGACGAGCGCGACAAGGTCGCCGTCGACGACGCCGCGGGTCTCGGCGTCGAACGGATGGATCTCCAGGACATCCTCGTCGTGCCAAGCGAGGTTGGCGGTGCGGCGGGTCTGAGCGCCGACATTGTACTGCGTAAGGATGCGCCCGGTCGTCAGAAGGAGCGGGAAGCGCGGGCCGACCCGCTCCTCGCTCGCCACATACTCGGTCAGCATGAACTGGCCCTCGCCGCGCACGAAACGGTCGACGTGCATGATCGGCGTGCCCTCGGGCGCCGCGTCGTTGCACGGCCACTGGATCGAGCCGAGCGCGTCGAGCCGCGCGTATGAGACGCCGTGGAATGTCGGCGTGGTCACGGCGATCTCGTCCATGATCTCGCTCGGATGACTGTAGCGCATGCGGACGCCGAGCGCCTCGGCGAGCGCCATGGTCGTTTCCCAGTCCGCCTTGCCGGCGAGGGGTTCGATGGCCTTGCGCACCCGGCTGATGCGACGCTCGGCGTTGGTGAAGGTGCCGTCCTTCTCGAGAAACGACGCGCCGGGCAGGAAGACGTGGGCGTAGCGCGCGGTCTCGTTCAGGAAAAGGTCCTGGACGACGACGCACTCCATCGCGCGCAGGCCCGCCGTGATGTGTTTCGTGTCGGGGTCGGAATGGGCGATGTCCTCGCCCTGCAGATAGAGGCCCTTGAACGCGCCGTCGACCGCCTCGTCCATCATGTTCGGGATGCGCAGGCCCGGCTCGCGGCTCAAGGTCACGCCCCACAGGCGCTCGAACACCTCGCGCGCGGCGCCGTCCGAGACGTGACGGTAGCCGGAAAACTCGTGCGGGAAGGATCCCATGTCGCAGGAGCCCTGCACGTTGTTCTGGCCCCTGAGCGGGTTCACCCCAACCCCCTCCCGCCCGATGTTTCCGGTCGCCATGGCGAGGTTGGCGATCGCCATCACGGCCGTCGACCCCTGAGCGTGCTCCGTGACGCCGAGGCCGTAGTAGATGGCGGCGTTTCCGCCCGTGGCGTATAGCCGGGCCGCCTCGCGCAGCGCGTCCGGCGCGACGCCGGTCGCCCCGGCGACCGCTTCGGGCGCGTGGCGCGGGTCGGCGACGAACCGCCGCCAGGCCGCGAAGCTCCGCGCGTCGCAGCGCTCCGCAACGAAAGGCTCGTCGACGAGGTTCTCCGTGACGATCACGTGGGCGATCGCGTTGAGCAGCGCGACGTTGGTCCCGGGCTTGAGCGCGAGGTGATAGGCCGCCTCGACATGCGGGCTCTTCACGAGATCGATGCTGCGCGGGTCGATCACGATGAGGCGCCCGCCTTCCCTCAGACGCTTCTTGAGGCGGGAGGCGAACACCGGGTGGGCGTCGGTCGGATTGGCGCCGATCACGACGACGACGTCGGATTTCTCCACCGACCGGAAATCCTGTGTGCCTGCCGACGTGCCGTAGGTCTTTGAAAGCCCGAAGCCGGTCGGCGAATGGCAGACGCGGGCGCAGGTGTCGATGTTGTTGTTGCCGAAGCCCATGCGCACGAGCTTCTGCACGAGGAACACCTCCTCGTTGGTGCAGCGCGACGACGAGATGGCGCCGACCGCGTCACGCCCATACTCGGCCTGGATGCGCCGGAACTCGCTCGCCGCGTAGTCGATCGCCTCGTCCCAGCTGACCTCGCGCCACGGATCCTCGATCCGCTTGCGGATCATCGGCTTCACGATCCGGTCCGCATGCGTCGCGTAGCCATAGGCGAACCGCCCCTTGACGCAGGAATGACCCTCGTTCGCCTTGCCGGCCTTCAACGGAACCATGCGCAGGACTTCGTCGCCCTTGAGCTCCGCCTTGAAGGCGCAGCCGACGCCGCAATAGGCGCAGGTCGTGACCACGGTACGCGCCGGCGTTCCCTTGGCGATGACCGTCTTCTCGTTCAGCGTTGCGGTCGGGCACGCCTGGACGCAGGCGCCGCACGACACGCATTCCGACGACAGGAAGTCGACGCCGCCCGGCGACACTTTGGAGTCGAAGCCCCGCCCGAGGATGGTCAGGGCGAATGTTCCTTGAACTTCCTCGCAGGCCCGCACGCAGCGCGAGCAGACGATGCATTTCGACGCTTCGAAGGTGAAATAGGGGTTCGACGCGTCGCTCGGCAGATCGAGATGGTTGGCCCCGGCGTAGCCGTAGCGCACCTCGCGCAGGCCGACGTTTCCGGCTTGCGTCTGAAGCTCGCAGTCGCCGTTGGCGCTGCAGGTCAGGCAGTCGAGCGGATGGTCGGAGATGTAAAGCTCCATGACGCCGCGCCGCAGCTTCTCAAGCCGCGGCGTCTTCGTACGAACGACCATGCCCACCTCGGCGGGCGTGGTGCAGGATGCGGGCGTCCCCTTGCGCCCCTCGATCTCGACGAGGCAGAGCCGGCAGGAGCCGAACGCCTCGAGGCTGTCGGTCGCGCAGAGCTTCGGGATGGCGCGGTCGATCAACGCCGCCGCGGCCATCACCGACGTCCCGCGCGGGACGGTCGTTGCCCGCCCGTCGATCGTCAGCGTGACGCTCGACGCGCCGCGCCGGATCGGCGTTCCGGTGTCGCGTTCCTCAAGCAGGGCCATCGGGTGAACCTCTACTCCGCCGCTCTTGTCGCCCCGGGCATGGGCGCCCTGGCGAAGTCCTCGGGGAAATGATCGAGCGCGCTCAAGACCGGCAGCGGCGTCAGTCCTCCGAGCGCGCACAGCGAACCGTCCGTCATCACCTCGCAAAGATCGCGCAAAAGTGCGAGATTCTTGGGGCGGTCGCGGCCTTCGGCGATCTTGTCGACGGTTTCCGCTCCCCGGACCGCGCCGAGCCGGCAGGGCGTGCACTTGCCGCAGCTCTCCCGGGCGCAGAACGAGAAGGCGAAGCGCGCCTGCCGCGCCATGTCGACCGTATCGTCGAACACGACGATTCCGCCGTGCCCGAGCATGCCCTTGGCGCGGATCATCGCTTCGTAGTCGAGCGGCGTGTCGAGGAGGCTTTGCGGGAAGTAGGCCCCGAGCGGCCCGCCGACCTGGACGGCGCGGACCGGCCGGCCCGAGCGCGTCCCCCCGCCGAAACCGTCGACGAGCTCCCGGATCGTTGTGCCGAAAGCGAGCTCGACGAGGCCGCCGAAGCGGACATTGCCCGCGAGCTGGAACGGCTGCGAGCCGAGCGAGCGCCCGACGCCGTATTCGGCGTAGGCCTTCGCCCCGCTCGCGAGAATCCAAGGAACCGAGGCGAAGCTCAGCAGATTGTTGATGACGGTCGGCTTGCCGAACAGGCCCGCGAGCGCCGGGAGCGGCGGCTTGGCGCGGACAAGTCCCCGTTTGCCCTCGAGGCTCTCGAGCATCGAGGTCTCCTCGCCGCAGACATAGGCGCCCGCGCCGAGCCTCGGCTCGATATCGAAGGCGTGGCGCGTGCCCATGACGCTCCGGCCGATGAGCCCCTCGGCGCGGGCGCGCGCCACCGCGCGCGAAAAGACGTCGAAGGCGTGCGGATATTCCGAGCGGATGTAGACGTAGCCCATCGTCGCCCCGACCGCGACGGCGGCGATCGTCATGCCCTCGATCACGAGGAAGGGGTCGCCCTCCATCAGCATCCGGTCGGCGAAGGTCCCGCTGTCGCCTTCGTCGGCGTTGCAGACCACGTATTTCTGGTCGGCCGTGGCGTTGCGGACCGCGCCCCATTTGACCCCGGTCGGGAAGCCGGCCCCGCCGCGCCCCCTCAGGCCCGAGGCGGCGACCTCGTCGACGATCGCATCCGCGTCGAGACGCAGCGCGCGCTCGAGCCCCTTGAGGCCTCCGTGCCCACGATAGTCGTCAAGCGACAGCGGATCGGTGACGCCGCAGCGGGCGAAGACGAGCCTTTGCTGACGGGCGAGATAAGGAATGTCCTCGACCCGGCCGAGGCCCTTCGGATGCGCCTTGCCGGCCAGGAACGACGCGTCGAACAGGGACGCCGCGTCCTCCGGCGCGACCGGGCCGTAGCCGATCCGCCCTTCCTCTGTTTCGACCTCGACGAGCGGCTCGAGCCAGAAGAGGCCGCGCGAACCCGTCCGCACCACCTCAAGCTCGATTTCGCGGCGCCGGGCTTCGTCCTTGAGCGCGGCGACGGTCGCATCGGCCCCGACAGAGAGCGCCGCGGAATCTCCGGGCACATGGATGCGCGCGCTCATGACGCCCCGCCCCTCGCCGCAAGAACGATCGCGTCAAGTCGCGCCGAGTTCGAGCCGCCCGACCGGCGCCCCGTCGACCAGGGCGGCGGGTGAGAGCGCGCAATTGCCGAGGCAATAGACCGTCTCGACCTGAAGGGCCCCGCCGGCCTCCGCGCCGTCCACGACGATCCCATGCCTCTCGGAGAGGTGGGCGACGAGATCCTCGCAGCCGGTCGCCTGGCAGGATTCCGCCCGGCAGAGCTTCATGACGCGCCCTTCGGCTGGCGTCCGGCGAAAGTCGGGATAAAAGGTTACGACGCCGAGCGCCTCAGCCTTCGAGATGTTGAGCGCCTCTGCGATCAGCGGAATGGCCGCGTCGTCGATGCAGCCGAAGGCGTGCTGGAGATCGTGCAGCATCGGCAAAAGGGCGCCGGGCGTCGACCGCCAGCGCTCGATCAGCTCGCGCGCGCGTCTTTCATCGAACGCCGCCCGAGCGGCCATTGAGCGTCTCCCAAACTCCGGACCCGGCCGCGCGTAGAGGCTCCGCCGCAAGCGTAGCCCGCCGCACCGGGTCGGTCCGCCACAGTCGTGGCGCAAGGGTCCGGCAAAATCAACGCCCAAAGGCGGCGGCCCGATCCGCTCATGATCCGGGTTGGAGCTTCCCGGCCGCCCGGGGTATGGAGGCTTCCGCTCCGATGGACGAGGACATGGCGACAACAAACTCCGGGCCCGACGGGCGATCGCGCGCCTTGACGATCCGGGTCGGGGCGACCCTGGCCGCCGTGGCCCTGCTCGCCGGCGTGGCCCTGTGGCTTTCGGCGTCCGGGCCGCAGGGGACGGGGACGTCGCTGATCGGCGGTCCGTTCGCGCTCGAGGACGGCTCGGGCCGAACGGTCACCGACCAGACGCTGCACGGCCGGCCGTTCCTCGTCTATTTCGGCTATACCCATTGCCCCGATGTATGCCCGACCGAGCTTGCCCGCGTCGCCGATGCGCTCGCCAGGATGGGCGACAAGGCGGCCCCGGCGCTCTTCATCACCGTCGATCCCGAGCGGGATACGCCGAAGGTGATGCAGGATTACGCCAGCAGTTTCGGCTCCTCCGTGATCGGGCTTTCCGGCAGCCCGCAGGCGATCGGCGCGGCCGAAAAGGCCTACCGGGTGTTCGCGCGGAAAGGCGAGGTCCAGTCGGACGGCTCCTACTCCATGGACCACAGCTCGATCGTCTATCTCATGAACAAGGACGGCGGCTTCGTCGAGGCCCTGAACCTCGACCGGCCTCCCGAGGAAACCGCGAAAGAGATCGAGCGCTACCTGTGAGCGTTGCCGGCCGAACCCGCCTTTGCTAGAGGCTCTTCAGCACAGGGCGCGGCGTGGAGCCGCCCCTTGGAAACAACTCTCCAAGCGAGACGGACAGGCCCATGGACCCGTTTACGATGCATACCGGAGTGGCCGCGCCGTTGCCGATCGACAACGTCGACACGGACATGATCATCCCGAAGCAATATCTGAAGACGATCAAGCGGACGGGCCTCGGGGCGGGCCTCTTCTCCGAGCTTCGCTACCACGACGACGGCGCGGAGAACCCCCACTTCGTCCTCAACAAGCCGCAGTACCGCAAGGCCTCGATCGTGGTCGCCGGCGACAATTTCGGCTGCGGCTCGTCGCGCGAGCACGCGCCATGGGCCTTGCTCGATTTCGGCATCCGCTGCGTCATCTCGACGAGCTTCGCCGACATCTTCTACAACAATTGCTTCAAGAACGGCGTGCTGCCGATCAAGGTCTCGCGTGAGGATCTCGCCAAGCTCATGGACGACGCCGAGCGCGGCGCCAACGCGACGCTCTCCATCGACCTTGCGGCGCAGGAGATCCGGGGACCGGACGGGGGCGTGGTCAAGTTCGACATCGATCCGTTCCGCAAGCAGCGGCTGATCGAGGGGCTCGACGAGATCGCGCTCACGATGATCGAGGCGCCGGCGATCGACGCTTTCGAAGGCAAGGCGGCCGCGGCGCGCCCGTGGGCCTGATGCGTCACGTCCCGCAGCGGGCCCTCGCGTTGCGGCGGCCTGCCTTGCACGCATTGCCAATACGCGTGCGCTCGCCGTAGAAGTCGGATGAATCCCTGGAGGGCGCGCGCGAAGGCTCGATGAAGGGCGCCACCGCTTACGTCGTCGCGATCGGCTATGTCTTCATCCTCTTCCTCATCGCATGGTGGGGCGACAGGGGCGGACGGCGTGTTTTCGCCGGACGCCCGCGGGCGTTCGTCTATTCGCTGAGCCTTGCAGTCTACTGCACGTCCTGGACCTACTATGGCTCCGTCGGGCTCGCCTCGTCGCATGGTCTCGACTTCCTGCCGATCTATATCGGACCCATTGTCGTCATCGGCCTCGGCTCCTCGCTCGTCGCGCGCATCGCCAATCTTGCGCGAACGCAGAACCTGACGACCGTCGCCGACTTCGTGTCGGTCCGGTACGGCAAGTCGCAGGCGGTCGCGGCCGCTGCGGCGCTGATTGCGCTCGCGGCGTCCGCTCCTTATGTCGCGCTGCAGCTAAGAGCGGTTTCGGCCACGCTTCTCACCGTCGCCTCGTCGCTCGACACGTCGCGGCTGACGCCGGGACAGCCGTCCGCCCTCTTCTCGCTCGCCACCGCCGTCGTGCTCGCCGCCTTCGCCATCGCCTTCGGCACGCGGCGCATCAATCCGAAGGAGCGCCAGGACGGCCTCATCCTCGCAATCGCTGCGGAATTGATCGTCAAGCTCGCAGCTTTCCTCGCCGTCGGCGCCTTCGCCGTCTGGGGCCTCAACGGAGGGATTTCCGGCCTGACGCAGGCGGCCCTCTCGAACGCCAAGATTGCGGCCATCGTGCAGACGCCGCCCGACCCGGCGGCGTGGGCCGTCATCTCGACGCTTTCGGCCTTCGCGATCCTGCTCCTGCCGCGGCAATTCCATGTCGCGGTGGTCGAGAACCACGACCAGCGCGACATCCGCACGGCGTCGTGGCTCTTTCCCGCCTATCTCGTCCTCATCAACCTGTTCGTCGCCCCGCTCGCGGTCGCGGGCCTCAAGATGTTCCCCGACGGCGCGATCGGTCGCGATCTCACCGTTCTCGCGCTGCCGCTCGCCGCCGGCGCGCAAGGGCTTGCGCTCCTCACCATGATCGGCGGCCTTTCGGCGGCGACCGGCATGATCGTGGTCGACAGCCTGGCGCTTGCGATTACGATCTCGAACGATCTCGCCATGCCGCTCCTGCTCAGGGGCCGGGCCGATCCGGCGCAGCCCGCAGCCGGCGACATCGGCGCGCTCGTGCTGAGGGTCCGAAGGCTGTCGATCCTTGGCGTTCTCGCGCTCGGCTTCGCTTACGAGCGGACGACCAGCGAGACGGCGCTCGCCTCGATCGGCCTTCTTTCTTTCGCCGCGGTCGGGCAGATCGCGCCGGCGTTCCTCGGTGGCCTGATCTGGCGCCGGGGCACGGCGCGCGGAGCGCTTGCGGGGATGTATTCAGGCTTCGCCGCATGGATCTACCTTCTCTTCCTGCCGTCGCTCGAGGCGCATGACGCGGTCGCGGCGTTTCTCGCGCACGGGCCGCTCGCCATTGGGTGGCTCAGCCCCGCTGCGCTGACGGCTTTCGCGCCAACCCCGTTCGTCGGCGGCGTCGTCATCTCTCTTCTCATCAACGTCGCGGCGTTCGTGGTGCTGTCCCTCACGCGCCAGGTGACGGCGCTCGAGCGCGCGCAGGCCAGCGCCTTCGCCGGTGCCGGCGGCAAGCCGCAGGCCTTTCGGCTGTGGCGGTCGTCGACCACCGCAGGCGAGGTCGAGGCGGCGGTTGCGCGCTATCTCGGCGCCGCCAGGGCGCGCCGGGCCTTCTCCGTCTTCATGCGCGAAAGCGGGCAGGACTACGACCCGGAGAAGGAAGCAAGCGCCCAGCTTATCCGGCACGCGGAATTCCTGCTCTCGCCCGCCATCGGCGCCTCGACCTCGCGCCAGGTGCTGTCTCTCCTCCTGAGGCCGCGGACGGTATCGGGACAGTCGGCGCTCAAGCTGATCGACGAGGCCTCCGCTGCGATCACGTCGAGCCGCGACCAGTTGCAGCATGCGCTCGACCACGCGCGGCAGGGGATCACGGTCTTCGATTTCGAACCTGGCGCTGACGGCGTGGAACCGGGAGTTCGGCGACCTCTTCGACCTGCCGCCGGCGCTGATGCGCCATGGCGTCGGACTCGACGAGATCGTCCGCTTCAACGCGGCGCGCGGCGCCTATGGGCCGGGCGACTCCGAGGACTTCGTCGCCGAACGGGTCGCCTCGCTCCTCTATGACGATCAGCCGACCCGCCTCAGACTCTTCTCCAGCCATCGCGTCATCGAGATCCGCTCGGCGCGGCTGCCGGACGGGGGCATCGTCACCACCTACACCGACGTCACCCAGACCGTGCAGACCGAGGAAGCTCTCGAGGCGGCCAACGAGTTTCTGGAGAAGCGGGTCGACGAGCGCACGGCCGAGCTCCAGCGCCTCAACGCCGAGCTTGCTGGCGCCAAGACGGCGGCGGAAGAGGCGAACCTTTCGAAGACGCGCTTCCTCGCCGCGGCAAGCCACGACATTCTCCAGCCCCTGAACGCTGCGCGCCTCTACGCAAGCTCGCTCGCCGAGGGCGGCCAGAGAGCCGGCGGCGACGACCGCGACGACCTCGCCCGCAAGGTCGACATGTCGCTCGAGGCGGTCGAGGAGATCCTCGGCGCCCTCCTCGACATTTCGCGCCTCGACGCGGGCGCGACGCGGCCCGAGATCTCCGACGTTCCGGTCGCCGATCTCATGCGGATGCTCGAGGTCGAGTTCGCCCCGCTCGCCAGAGGCAAGGGGCTCGACCTTCGTTTCGTCTCGACCAGGGCCGCCATCCGCACCGATCGCCGGCTGATGCGCCGCCTCCTGCAGAACCTGGTGTCGAACGCCGTCAAGTATACGCTCAAGGGCAAGGTGCTGGTCGGCTGCCGGCGGCGCGCGGGCGCGTTCCGGATCGAGGTGTGGGACACCGGCGTCGGCATCCCCGACAACCGGCGCCGGGCGGTATTCGAGGAGTTCCAGCGGCTCGATCAGGGCGCCCGGATCGCGCGCGGCCTCGGCCTTGGCCTCTCGATCGTCGAACGCCTGGGCCGAGTGCTCAACCATCCGGTCGGCCTCGAGTCGCGGCTCGGGCGCGGCTCGGTCTTCTTCGTCACCGCCCCCTTGAGCGAGAAGGCGCCGCCGGGCTCGCATGAGGAGGCTCAACTCGGGCCGGGCGCCAACGAGCCGCTCGCCGGCCTCAAGGTGCTGGCGATCGACAACGAGCCCCGGGTGCTAGAAGGGATGAGCATGCTCCTCAGGCGGTGGGGCTGCCTGGTTGCGACCGCGCAGGGGCTGACCGAGGCGCGTGAGGCGCTGATCGTCTTCGGGCCGCCCGACCTCGTCATCGCCGACTACCACCTCGACGAGGGCGACGGGATCGAGGCGATCTGCGCGCTGCGCGAGGATCTCGGCCGCGCAATTCCCGGCATCCTCGCGACCGCCGACCGGGGCCAGGAGGCGCGCGACGAGGCGGCGAGGCAGGATATCGTCATCCTCCACAAGCCCCTGAAGCCCGCGCCTTTGAGGGCGCAGCTGGCGCGCATGAACGCCATGCGTGAGGCGGCGGAATAAAATATACAGTCGATAACCGTTAAATATAAAACTGCCTGGCGTCCCTGACCGGGTTGCAATTGGCGACGCAACCGATTGAAAAAGCTCGAACCCGGGTTGGGACCCTGGCCTGCCTCTCCGCATCGTCGAGGCGCCGGCAATCGGGTGTTTGTTTTCGGCGCGCTTCGCTGTAGGCCCATGCCCAAGACGCATCCCGAGGCCGACATGACCGCAACCGCCCGCCCCTTCGACGACATCCGCGCCCTTCTCATGCAGATGCCGGGGCCGGACGCTGCGGCGATCGCCGCAGCGCGCGCGCGCGAGGCCGAGCTCACGAAGCCCGCAGGCTCGCTCGGCCGGCTCGAGGAGATCGCCGTCGTCCTCGCCGGCTGGCAGGGCTCGGCCAAGCCCCATGTCGACAATCCGCTCGTCGCCGTCTTCGCCGGCAATCACGGCGTCGTGGCGCAAGGAGTGTCGCCGTTCCCGCAGTCGGTGACGCAGGCGATGGTGATGAACTTCACGTCAGGGGGCGCCGCGATCAACCAGATCTGCAAGGCCTTCGACATTTCGCTGAAAGTCTACGAGCTCGCCCTCGACCTGCCAACCGGCGACATCACCCGCGAGCCGGCGATGGACGAGCGAACGACCGCCGGCACGATCGCCTTCGGCATGGAGGCGCTCGCCTCAGGGCCGGACCTTGTCGTGCTTGGCGAGATGGGCATCGGCAACACGACGGCGGCGGCGGCGATCTTCCACGCCCTCTACGGCGGCGCGGCCGAGGAGTGGGTCGGCCGCGGCACGGGGGTCGACGATGCGGGGCTCAAGCGCAAGGCCGAGGCGGTCAGCACGGCAGTCGCGTTTCATCGCGAGCATCTCGGCGACCCTCTGGAAATCCTCGCGCGTCTCGGCGGCCGCGAGATCGCCGCCGTCGCGGGCGCGATCCTCGCGGCGCGGCTCAGAAGGACGCCGGTCGTGCTCGACGGCTTTGTCGTCTGCGCCGCCGCCGCGGTCCTCCAGGCGCTGGACAAGACCGCGCTCGATCATTGCCTCGCGGGCCACGCCTCCGCCGAGCGCGCCCATCGCGCGGTCCTTCGCCGCCTGAACAAGGCGCCGATCCTCGACCTTGACATGCGGCTCGGCGAGGGTTCCGGCGCGGCCCTCGCGGTTGGCGTGATCAAGGCGGCGGTCGCCTGCCACAACGGCATGGCGACCTTCGCGGAGGCGGGTGTCGCGGGCAAGGACGCCTGAAGCTATACGACTCCTCGTCCTGAGGAGCCCGCGTCGGCGGGCGTCTCGAAGGACGTTTCCAGGGCCCAGCGAGCGTCCTTCGAGACGCGATGCTGACGCATCGCTCCTCAGGACGAGATCCGAGGGGCCAGAGCGTTCGGCAATCCGGTCGAATCGCCTAACGCTCCCAGCTTCCATTATTTGCGCGCGCTTTTCGCGAAAAACCGTTCCCACCTTTTCGCCGCGCGCTGTCGGGACGAGGTCGGAGAGGGACGCTCGAATAGCGCCCTTAACGACAACCGCGTTCGACGCTTGATCGCCGTCGGCGGCGCGGTGATATTTCGGAGGCCCGTCTCACGAAATCGCGCCATGCACCTCGCCGTCTTCCACAGCTTCGCGGCCAGCAAGTCCGAACCGCTGGCGCAGATGTTCTCCCGTGTTCATGCGAGCTTCGTTTCGGCCGGATTCGAACCGGTCGTTCGCCTCCGCCTGGCCGACGCGACGCAGTTCGCCGGGGCGGAGAGCCTCAAGCGCGTCTCGGCGGTCGCCCGCGTCCTCAAGCGCTTCCCGCACCTGCAAAACCTCGTGCGGGCAGCGAGCGGCGTCGGCGTGGCGGGCGCGTCGGCGACAATCCTCAGCAACGTCGCCACGGACGGGACGGTGACCCCGGTCGATTTCGCGACCCTCGAAGCGATCGCCGCCGGGGTCCCGAGGTCTTACCCCTTCCACGGCGTGCTCATGCATCTGAGCGCCCCCGGCTTCTCGGAGGGGCCCGACCTGCCAGACCCGCCCGCCGCCGAGACGCTGCGCCTTCTCATGCGCGCCGGTGTGGACATCGCGGGCATGCCGACGACACAAGGCGTCGCGATCAAGGACGCCTGGTGGGTCAACGGCCGCAACCGAGCCTTGAGCGCGCTGCGCATCGTGACCGCGGAACCCGGGGCCAGGAAGCTGCCCGGCGCAGCCGCCGTCTACGCCGCCTGCGGCAAGATCCGCAAGACCGCCCAGGTCCCGGTGCTCCTGGCCGCGGCCGATGCGCCGGCCGCCGCGCCGGCGGAGGATCCGGCCGCCGCCGCCGCTGGCGGCGAGGCGATCCGGGCGCTCGTGCGCGACTGGCGAGAACGCCTGAAGCAGCTTGCCGAGAGCCTGCCGAACGACGTCCCGGCCGATCCGCCGCCGGAAGCGCGCCACGTTCCGTCGGGGCCGAAGAAGCCGGAGCTCGAGCGGGTGTTCGGCCCGCTCGGCTACGGCTGCAAGGGCGCAACCGGCGTTTTCAGGCTGCGCCGCCGGACGTCCGGAAATCAGACCGTGGAGATCGAACTCGACGTCGGGACCTGGAGCGACCTGCTCACCGCCCGCTTCAGGGTGATGGGCCTGACGGACGGCAGGGCGTACAAGGCGGCGCTGTCGCTGCCGCCAAGCCGCCACGCGAGACGCGGCGAGGTCAACGGGGTCGAGCTGATCGGCCAGTTTCCGATCGCGGGGCCGGACCGCTGGCGGCGGCTGGTGGAGAACCTCGGCGCGCTTACGGCTCGGCTCGACGCGGAATTCGTGCCCGCGGTCGCCGCCATCGCCGGGCCGTCGCCCGCGTGGTATGAGCCGCCGGGCGCCTGAAAAGATGCGCGATCGGACGTCGGGGATCGAGCGCCGATCGAAGCGACGCCTCGTCCTTAGAGCCGAATTGCCTCGAGGGCGCCGCTCCCTGCATGAGACTTCGAACAATGCCGGACCGACGGCTGCTTTCGGCGAAGAAGGATCTCATCCGATGGACGACAAACGCTGGCAAGCCGTCGACGCCTACCTCGCTGAGACGCTCGTGCAACAGGACGCCGCGCTCGACGCGGCGCTCGACTCCAACGAGGCCGCCGGACTGCCGCCGATTGACGTCTCGCCTGCGCACGGCAAGATGCTGCATCTCCTTGCCCGCATCGGCGGCGCGCGGCGCGCCCTCGAGATCGGGGCGCTCGGCGGCTATTCGACCATCTGGATCGCGCGTGCGCTTGCCGTCGACGGCGTGCTCGTGACGCTCGAGGCCTCCGCGAAGCATGCGGCGGTCGCCCGCGCCAACATCGCAAGAGCCGGCCTCGCCGCCAGGGTCGACATCCGGGTCGGCGCGGCGCTCGACACTTTGCCCAAGCTCGAGGCTGAAGGGCTCGCGCCATTCGACTTCGTCTTCATCGACGCCGACAAGGAGAACAACGCCAATTATCTCGCCTGGGCGCTGAGACTTCTCGCGGCCGGGAACGACGATCGTCGTCGACAATGTCGTGCGGGACGGCCGTATCCTGAACGCCGCGTCGCGCGACCGCGACGTGACCGGCGTGCGCCGCATGTTCGAGGCGATAAAGGCCGAGCCGCGGCTCGCCGCGACCGCAGTCCAGACCGTCGGCGCCAAGGGATGGGACGGCTTCGCGCTCGCGGTCGTCATGTCCGCGTGAGAAGAAGTCGCGGCCACGGCCGCGCCAAGCAAAGGATTTAAGCACAAGCCTTCTGTACTGCGCCGCAGAACACACAAGATCGCCACAATCGGCCGATTAAGACTCCGCCGAAGCGCGCGAACGACAGATAAGGTCTTCAAAGGGATGGAGCGTTCGTGAGCGCGGCAATGGACGAAGCGGCGGGCGAGAACAGCGCCGCAGTCCTTCAACTCGAGGTGATCAGCAAGGATTTCGGCGCGATCCGAGCCTTGTCCGAAATCGACCTGGCCATCAACGCCGGCGACGTCGTCGGTCTCATGGGCGACAACGGTGCCGGCAAATCGACGCTCGTCAAGATTATTGCCGGCAATTTCCACCCCACTCACGGAACGATCCGCTTCGACGGGGAGGCGCACCGGTTCGACAAGCCGTTGGACGCCCGAAAGGTCGGGATCGAGGTCGTCTACCAGGATCTCGCGCTCTCGAACAACGTCAGCGCCGCCGCCAACGTCTTCCTCGGCCGGGAGCTGACCCGGAGCGTCGGACCCTTCAAATTTCTGGATCATCGGGGGATGAACGCGCGCGCGCTCGAACTCTTCGGCGAGCTAAAGTCCGAGACGCGCCCGAGGGATCTCGTGAAGTCGATGTCGGGCGGCCAGCGTCAGGCGGTGGCGATCGCCCGCACCCGTCTGTCGAACGCGAAACTTATCCTGATGGACGAACCGACGGCCGCAATTTCGGTTCGCCAGGTCGCCGAGGTGCTCGATCTCATTCGGCGCCTGCGCGATCAGGGCGTGGCGGTGCTTCTGATCTCGCACCGCATGCCGGACGTCTTCGAAGTATGCGACCGCATCGTGGTGCTTCGCCGAGGCCATAAGCGGGCGGACAAACGGATCAGCCAGTCGAGCCCCGAAGAAGTCACCGCGCTCATTACCGGCGCTCTCGAATCCGCGTGAGGCGCCAGTGACCCAGAACGTAGCTGGTCCTCTCTCGTTCACCAATGTTGGACGGGAACGGTGGTGGAGACGCGGCGCGCTCGGCTCGCAGACCGCCTATGTCGCGGTCGCCTTCGTCATCATCACCATCCTCGTCTCGATCTTCGCCCACAACTTCCTGTCGACCGGCAACCTTCTCAACACCTCGAAGAACTTCAGCTACATCGCCATCGTCGCGCTCGGCTCGACGCTCGTCATCATCACCGGCGGCATCGACCTTTCGGTCGGCTCGGTGATGGCGCTGACCGCGGTCGTGACGGCGATGCTGATGAAGACTTTCGCCGCGACGCCGCTCGCCGGCGTCCCCTACCTCAGCATGGCCGCGTCCGTCCTCTGCGGCCTCGGCGTCGCGGCGTTCGCAGGCCTCGTCAACGGCCTCCTGATCTCCAGGATCCGGCTCTCGCCCTTCGTCACCACGCTCGGCATGCTGTCGATCTGCCGCGGCGTCACCTATGTCATCACTCAGGGACGCGGGCAGGCGCCGGCAGGCCCGCAGGTCGACACGTTCTACGCGCTGACCGACGGCAAGCTGTTCGGCCTGCCGGTTCCGCTCATCTACATGCTCGTCCTCGCCGTCCTCATGGGGGTTGCGCTGCGCCACACGCGCTGGGGCCGCTATGTCTTCGTGCTCGGCGGCAACGAGAAGGCGGCGCAGCTCACCGGCGTGCCGGTCGACCGCGTCAAGATCTCGGTCTACGTGCTCTGCGCACTGAGCGCCGGTTTCGCCGGCGTTCTCATCACCGGCTGGCTCGGCTCCGCCCCGGCGAACCTCGCGACCGGCTACGAACTGAAGATCATCGCCGCCTCTGTCATCGGCGGCGCCGACCTCGCCGGCGGCGTCGGCGGCCCGGTCGGCGCCGTGATCGGCTCGGCGCTGATCGAGGTCATCCGCAACGGCCTCGCGCTCTTCGGCGCCGATACCTACTGGGAGCAGGTGTTCGTCGGCACGATCATCATCCTCGCGGTGCTGGTCGACCACATCCGCACCCGCGAGCCCGAATAGACGAGGTCACGCCAATTCGGCGCGGGAAGGTCCGCCCGCGCCGTCAACAGACAATCAGGACCCTCGGAGGAAGACCAGAATGAAGAATGTGCTGCTCGGCGCCGTCGGCGCCCTCGCCCTCATGGGCGCCGCCCACGCCGCCGACCTCAAGTTCGCGCTCATCCCGAAGGGCATGGACAATCCTTATTTCGACCTATCGCGCGACGGCTGCCTGGCGGAAGCCAAAAAGCTCGGCGACGTCACCTGCATCTACAAAGGGCCGGCGACGCACGAGCCGGCGACCGAAGTCCAGATCACCCAGGATTTCGTGACGCAGGGCGTCGACGGCATCGCGATCTCGGTCGCCGACGCCGATTCGGTCACCGGCGTCATCAAGCAGGCGCGCGACGCCAACATCCCCGTCATCACCTTCGACGCCGACGCGCCGAATTCCGCTCGGCAGGCCTATATCGGCACCGACAACAAGGCGATGGGACGCGAACTCGGCAATCAGCTGATCAAGGTCCATCCGAAGCCCGGCACCTTCGCCACCCAGTCGGGCGGCCCGGCGGCTCAGAATCTGAACGAGCGCCTCGCCGGTCTCTACGAGGTCTTGAAGGGCGCTGGCTGGACCGAAGTGAAGGGCTCCCCCTCCTTCTGCAACGACGACGCCGCGCTCGCCGCGCAGCAGTTGACCGACTTCTACACCGCCAACCCCGAGATCACCGCCATCATCCCGGTCGGCGGCTGGGCTCTGTTCGCGCCGAAGGCCTACCAGAACTTCGTCAACACGGTGCGTGAGAAGCGCAAGGACATGCCGCTCGTGATGCCCGACACGCTGCCGGTCGAACTCCAGACGCTGAAGGATGGTTACGCCGACGTACTGGTCGGCCAACGCCCTTATGAGATGGGCGAGAAGGCGATGGACGTCCTCGCGCGGCTCAAGAAGGGCGAGAAAGTCGATCCGGTCACCATCGTCGGTCTCGACGTCGTGACCAAGGACAACGTCGACAAGTTCCTGAAATAAGTCCGCCCTGCGGGCCGCTCCGACGAGCGCGACCGCAACATCCTTCGTGCGCGTCCGCCGCCGCCATGCGCTGCGGCGGGCGTTTTTAGCGGCCTCCGCGAAACGGCGTCGCGCCCCAGCCGAGCAGGCGGCGGACATGCGGCGACGCAGCGTTCGCGACGGATCAGACATCACCACGCTGCGCTTTCTGTTGCCGCCCGGCCACAGTTCGCTCGAATGTTGATGGGGTTATTGCTTGTATGTTTTCTATAGGCTTATTTTTGGAGCCGCCGAAAGCCGCGGCTTTGAAAAGGTTAGCACGGATGAAATTCAGTAGAATTCTGGTAATTTGCTCGTTGACGATGTCGTCGTCGGCTTTCGCGGCCG
The DNA here is from genome assembly GCA_963829505.1 of uncultured Alphaproteobacteria bacterium. Classification (GTDB taxonomy): domain Bacteria; phylum Pseudomonadota; class Alphaproteobacteria; order Rhizobiales; family Beijerinckiaceae; genus Roseiarcus. The sequence goes on along the minus strand of CAWHIL010000001.1, from coordinate 366,691 downwards.
ACCTGCCGACGAAGAAGGCGTCGCCGGCCCCTCTCCCGCCGCTGGCGCCCGTCTTCAGCTGGACAGGCTTCTACGTCGGCGGCTATCTCGGCGGTTCGTTCGGCAGTTCGAACATGCAGGAGATCAACGGGCCCGGAGAACTCGCCTTCCTGCCCGGGCAGGTGACCAGCGTCAATCTCGATCCGAGCGCGTTCGTCTATGGCGGCTTCGCCGGCTTCAACTATCAATTCCCCTCGTCGTCCGTGGTGCTCGGCGGCGAGGCCGAGTTTGGCGGAACCACCGGGAGCACAACGGGCGCCGTCTATTCCGGGGTGATCCCCTACGCGCCCGCCATCGAGGACGGCATCCCGACGTACAATAAGCTCAGCGAACCTTGGGTGTTTCGCGCTCGGGCCCGCCTCGGATGGGCGATGGGCCCGCTCCTGCCGTTCATCGCGGGCGGCGTGAGTGTAACACAGGCGAAACTCGACCTGACCTTTCCGTGCCCGAATTTCCCCGATCCGGGCACGACCATTTACACGGCCAGCGATTCGCGAACCCTGACCGGGTTCAACATCGGGGCCGGTGTTGACTGGGCGGTCACGCAAAACATCATCCTGCGGGCCGAATACATCTTCGACGACTACGGCAGCCCGACTTTCAACTACGACCCGACGCAGGGCTGGAACAACCGGACGCTGGCCCACACTATGGACAACACGTTCCGGCTGGCGGCGGCGTTCAAGTTCTAGACACCCGGGCAAGGCGCGCGCTCTCCCTCTCCCTGCGTCACCGAGGCAGTGAGCCCAGGCTAAGGCTGCGTCGTTGGAGCGGCCGAACGAGCGCGCTCGCTACGGACAGCTTCGACGAGTTGCGCGAACCATCGGAAGACTGCGCTCCTGGCGGCTATGTGAGGAGGCGGCGGCTCGGTTGTGGGCGCCGCCTGGTGCGGCGCACAGCCGGAGGCGAGGTCGGCGAAGGCGATCTCGCCGTCGGTAAAGAGGCGGTCGCCGTTGCCGTTGCGGCCGAAGAGCGTCGGACCGACGCCGCTCGTCCAGTAGAAGCGAGCGACCGCTTTCGTTTCGGCGAGGTCCTTCATCAGAAAGTCGCGCTCGGCGTCGATGTCGGGAGCGGTGTGGTGCGTGATCTGCCCGGTGTAATGGCTGACGCCGACCCCGTCGTCGAACACGGCCGCGCCGAGCCACACGGGCCGGCCGTCGTCGCCGGCCTCTGACGCCTTCCAGAAGCGGACGTGGTGACGGGTCCTGGGGCTCGTCCCGGACGCCTTCTCGAAGGCGAAGTCCTGCCGCCTGCCGTTCAGAAAAAGCGGGCTCACCGGCGCGTTCGCGTATGGCCTGCGGAAGGCGACGTCTCCGACGATCTTGAGCGATGAGACGAGCGTAACCGGATCGGCGGGCGACCAGCCGGGCGCGCTCATCGCGCACAGAAGGTCCGCCTGCGATCCGGAGAGGCCGACGTTGACGACGTCGCCGGGGATGCCCTGGGCGGTCGAGGTGCGCGCCCCGAGATTAGCGACCTCCGCCTGTCGCTCGTAGTGGCGCCAGAGCCCAGGCGCGACCAGGTAGGCGGCGACGAGGTAGGCCGCCGTGAGCGCTAGAACGGCGCCGGCGATGCGTCGTTGGAGGTCGGTCCTCAGCATGGAGATGATTTTGGGCGCCGATTCGCCTAGAATCAACGCGAGGCGGGTCAAAGGCGCTCGCGACGATGGATCGTGCGTCTTCCCCATGACGGTTGAGGCGACGGCGCGTCGGATGAACTTCATCAGGCTTTATGCCCGGGTTTTGGGGCGGCTCGGTTCCGAGAAATGGCTCGCCGCGGCGCTCGTCGCGGCGAACGTCGCGCTCGCCGTATCGCAATTCGCCGAGCCGATGCTGTTCGGCAAGATCATCGATCAGTTGACCCACTCGCTTCAGCCCGGCGGCGCGCTGACCTGGGCGGGGATCGGTCCCTGGCTCGCCGCCTGGGCGGCGTTCGGCGTCTTCAGCATCGTCGCCAGCGTGTCGGCGGCGCTCTATTCCGACCGACTCGCCCATCGCCGCCGGGTGGTCGAGATGGGGGCCTATTTCGATCACGTACTGCACCTGCCGATGAGCTTCCACGCGAGCGCTCATACCGGGCGGCTCCTGAAGATTATGATCGAAGGCGCCTCGGGGATGTTCGGCGTCTGGCTCTCGTTCTTTCGCGAGCATTTCGCGGCGCTGGTGTCCCTCGGCGTGCTTTTGCCTGCGACCCTTGTCGTGAACTGGCGCCTCGGCGGGATCTTGCTTGTCCTCGTCGTCTTGCTCGGCGCCCTCATGAACGTTGTGCTGCGCAAGACCGAAGTGATGCAGACCGCGGCCGACGTTTACTCGAACGACGTCGCGGAGCGGGTGTCGGACGTGCTCGGCAACATGCCGGCGATCCAGAGCTTCGCCCGCGCCGACGAGGAAACGAGCGCGCTCCATCGCATGATCGACAAGATGCTGAACGCGCAGATGCCGGTCCTGACCTGGTGGGCCTTCGCGACGGTTGCGACCCGGTCGAGCTCGACCGTCGCCCTGGTTTCGATCCTCGTCACGGGCGTTTGGCTTCTGATGCAGAACCTGACCACCGTCGGGCAGATCGTCGCCTTCATGAGCCTCTCGCAGATGCTGGTCGGCCGGCTCGAGCAGACGGTCGGCTTCGCCAACTACATGCTGAGCCAGGCGCCACGGATCAGGATGTTCTTCGACGTCATGGACACGAAACCCGAGGTCAGCGACGCCCCCGACGCGGTTGCGGTTAGCCGTCTCGTCGGCGAGGTGCGCTTCGAGGACGTCTCGTTCGCCTACGACAAATCGCGCGAGGCGCTCTCCGACGTGACCTTCGGGGCGAGCGCCGGCGAGACGATCGCGCTCGTCGGATCGACCGGATCGGGCAAGTCGACCACGCTCAACCTCCTCCATCGGGTGTTCGACCCAAGCGAGGGGCGCATCGCCATCGACGGTCGCGACATCCGCTCGATGACCCTTGAATCCTTGCGCGAGAACATCGGCGTCGTGTTCCAGGAGCCGTTCATTTTCGCTCGGTCGATCGAGGAAAATTTGCGGATCGGCAAGCCGGATGCGACGGAAGCCGAGATGATCCACGCGCTCGAGGCTGCGCAAGCGATGGATTTCGTCAGCCGGTCGCCGATGGGCCTCAAAGCCGTGATCGGCGAGCGCGGCCGCAACCTCTCGGGCGGCGAGCGGCAGCGCCTGTCTATCGCCCGCGCGCTCCTCAAGGACCCTCCGATCATGGTGCTGGACGAGGCGACGAGCGCCCTCGACGCCAACACTGAGCGCCAGGTCCAGGCGGCGGTCGACGCGGCGATGCGCGGCAGGACCACCTTCGTCATCGCCCATCGCCTCGCGACCATCCGCAACGCCGACCGAATTCTGGTCTTCGAGCACGGGCGGATCATCGAGAGCGGCTCGTTCGACGAACTCGTGACCCAGGGAGGGGCGTTCGCGGCGCTGGCGCGGGCGCAGTTCATGACGGGCGCCGATCCGGCGCACGCTTGAAGGCGTAGAATTCGCCACTAGGTTCGCCAGGCGACGCAAAGTCGTCGTGAACCTTCGTGTCCTTCGTGGTGAATATCGTCCCTCTTCGACCGGCCCGCAAATGGCGCTAGGATCGCGCCGAGGAGTTTTCCATGAGCGAGACCCAGTACCCCGTCACCCACACCGACGCCGAGTGGCGCAAGCTCCTGACGCCCGAGCAATTCGCAATCATGCGTGAGCACGCCACCGAACGCCCGGGAAGCTGCGCGCTCCTGACCGAGAAGCGCGCCGGGACCTTTTCCTGCGCCGCTTGCGGGCAGCCGCTGTTCGAGAGCGCGACGAAGTTCGACAGCGGCACCGGCTGGCCGAGCTTCACGTCTCCTGTGCCGGGCTCGCTGGGAAAGTCCGTCGACGACAGCTGGGGCATGACCCGCACGGAGGTGCACTGCGCCCGTTGCGGCTCGCACCTCGGCCACGTCTTCCCTGACGGGCCGCCGCCGACCGGCTTGCGCTACTGCATCAACGGGGTGGCGACCACTTTCAAGCCGGCGGACGGATGACGGCTGCCGATGACGTTCAAACCGGGGCGGGCGCCGGCCCGGCCCTTCAGCCCCCGCGCGGCGACCTATCGGCCGCCTCCGCGGCCGAGGTCCTGCGTCGCCTGACTGACCATCCGCCGTTTCGCAGCGGCCGTCTCGGCGTGCTCATCGTCAACCTTGGCACTCCGGACGGGACGGACTACTGGTCGATGCGCCGCTACCTCAAGGAGTTCCTGTCCGACCCGAGAGTCATCGAGGCGCCGCGCGCGGTCTGGCAGGTGATCTTGCAGCTCATCCTGCTTCGACGCCCGACCGACAAGGGAAGGGACTATGCCGCCATCTGGAACAAGGAGCTGAATGAGGGCCCCTTGCGGACCATCACGAGGTCGCAGAGCGAGAAGCTCGCGGAGGCGCTCAGTGACGTCCGGCCCGAGGTCGAGGTCGACTGGGCGATGCGCTACGGCAATCCGCCGATCGCAAGGCGCCTCGCGGCCCTGCAGGACAAGGGCTGCGACCGCATTCTCGTCATCCCGCTTTATCCGCAATATTGCGCGGCGACGACCGCCACGGTCGGCGACAAGGTGTTCGACGCGCTGAAGGCGATGCGCTGGCAGCCGTCCATCCGGGTCGCCGCGCCCTGGTACGACGACCCGGTCTACATCAGCGCGCTCGTCCGCTCGATGAAAGAGAATCTCTCGACGCTCGACTTCGAGCCCGAGGTCGTCCTCGCCTCCTTCCATGGCATTCCCCAGGCCTATTTCGAGAAGGGCGACCCCTATTATTGTCATTGCGCCAAGACCACCCGGCTCATCGCCGAGGCGCTCGGCTGGGAGGAAGGGCGCCTGCGCATGACATTCCAGTCGCGCTTCGGCCCTGGAGAGTGGCTGAGGCCTTATACGGACGAGACGGTGCGGTCGCTGGCGCGAGGCGGCGTCAAGCGTCTCGCGGTCCTGACGCCAGGCTTCGTCGCCGATTGTCTCGAGACGCTGGAGGAGATCGGGGTCGAGAACGCCGGCTATTTTCTCGCCGCCGGCGGCGAGCGTTTCGCGGCGATCCCCTGTCTCAACGAAGGCGCTGACGGCGTCGCGGTGCTCGAGGCGGTCGCGCGGCGCGAGCTCAAGGGGTGGGCGGAATAGACCGCGCGTCCGGGTGATGCGCCGGTGAGGCGCAATCGTCACGAGCCTTGTCCGTGACCGTCTTCCGGGCGCCTGGCATAGGGTCTGGCCGTCCGGTTTCGCCGCGATATCCCGCGACAATCCCCTGAAGCGCGGTGCGGAAATTCTCCGTGGAGCCGGCATGCAGATAGCGCGTCGCCTGAACGAATTGCATCGCCAGCGCCGGCAGGACGAAAGCGGGATAGTTCCGCCGGGAGAACAGAACCGCGTTGCGCGCTCCGAGGTAAACCGACAGGGGCGACCGGCCGGCTTTGTCTCCGGAGCTTCCGATCGTGGTGCCGTGCTTGTGCAGGACCACCGAGTCGTTCGCGTAGCCGAGTTCGCCGATTTTCTTGGCGCGCGCTCCCCACTCGAGATCCTCGTAATAAAGGAAGTAGGGATCGTACATCAGGCCGATCCGCTCGATCAGCGATCGGGTGACATACATCGAGGCGCCCGACGGCGCCGTCATCTTCGTCTCGACCGCGCTCGCGTCGGGCTCGACGGAGGCCGCTTCCTGGCGCCCGACGGAGGTGCTCCGGCCCATCCATTTCTGCCACCGCAAGCCCCGCATGGCGACGACTTCCTGGGCGTCTGGACGCACGATCAGGCTCCCCACCATCCCCTTCCTGCGCCGCTCCGAAGCGGCCGAGAGCTTGGCCAGGGCGTCCGGGCGCGGCTCCGTATCGGGATTGAGAATCCAGGCCGCCTTCCAGCCGTCGACCGCAAGCAGCGGTCTCAGCCACGCGTTGATTCCGCCTGCGTAGCCCAGGTTTTCGGTCATCTCCGCGACATACACATGGGAGGCGCCCGGCGTCCGTCGGTTGAGACGGTAGGTGCGCAGCCTCAGTGCATGATCGGGCGTGACCGGCGGCTCAGCGTCGTCGGCCTGCTGCCAAGCGGCGTCGCCTGCCTTCAGCATCGCAAGAAGCGAGTCCATCGCCGCCGGGCCGCCGTTCTCGGCGATGAACACGTCGAACGACGGCGATTCGTCCATGGCGGAAAGCGAGCGAAGGCAATCGCCAATGTCCCTGACGTTTCGGAAGCCGACTGTCGTTACGACGATCTCTGGCGCCAAAGATCAGGTTTCCCGATATTGTTCAATCTGCATCCTTAATTGCCTTCCCGCAAAACGCCAGACGCAGATCTGCGGAGACGTCGCCTCTCACGTCGTTTTGAACCCAATTCGTATCGGGAATAGAGGCGCCCTGCCGAAGCCGCGAGCCCGTCTTCAAGCCGGCGACTGGCGCTTCGGCGGCCTGGATCCGGCGAGGCGGAGGGGATGGGCCGGGACGTCGAGCAGCATCGGGACCGCCTCAACCCGCCGCGAGTTGAGAAAACCGTTTCGGTCGCCCGGTTTCGCCGCGCAAGCCTGCCGCAAGTCCGCCGAGAGCGGCCCAGAAGTTCTGAGCAGAACCGGCGACCAGGAATTCGGAGGTCCGCGCTGCGCACATCAACAGGGTCCATGGGTACCAGTAGGGATAGTGCTTGCCGACAAAGAGCAGCCGGTTGCGGAAGTCGAGGTAGACGGCCAGCCGCGAGCGCGAAGCCCGCGCCCGCGAGGAACCAAGCGTCGTTCCGCCCACATGCGGCACGACCGACCGGTATGCGTAGCCGAACTCCGCAGACGTCCCGGGCCCGCAAGCCCCAGTCGAGTTCCTCAAAGTACAAGAAGAAACGTTCGTCCATCAAGCCTATTCTTTCGATGCAACGTCTGGTTACATAGAACGAGGCCCCGGTCGGCGAATTGATCCGGGCTTCGATGTCGGAGGGATCGGGCTCGACCGCCGCGGGAGCGCCGAGGTCGACGCCCCGTGTCGAGGCTTTCCACTTCATCCACCTCAGTCCCCGCGAATCCACGAGTTCCAGCGTGTCGCCGACCATGACCCGGCTGCCAACCATGCCCTTCTTGCGGGCGTTCGCGCATTTGACGAGTTCCTCGAGCGCGGACGGCCAGGGCGCTGCATCGGGGTTGAGGATCCAGACGCCTTCCCATCCCGGCGCCAATGCGAGGGGCTCGAGCCAGGCGTTGATTCCGCCCGCATAGCCGAGATTGTCGACCGCCTCGGCGACGATCACCGGCGCAGGGGAACCGTTTAGGCGAAGCCGTTGCGCGCGCCGGAACATGCACGAATCGGGCGCCCTCTCCGTGGCGCCAGAACAAGGCCCCGCGGTTAGCGAGGCGAGGAGCGCGTCGTACGCCTCCGGACCGCCGTTCTCGCAGACGAGGATTGCGGCCGAAGGCGCCGGCGGCATGCGTGCGAGGGCGCGGAGGCAGGACACGACATCCCCCGGGTTGCGGTAGCCAACGATGATGATTGGAACACTAGCGCCTTCCAGCATTACCGACCCGAGCCCGCTATTTTCGGAAAACGCCACGACGCGGGCGGTCGGGCGACGCTCGCGTCCGCCCTGCCCGGCTTGTCTTAGCCTCCGAAAGCCCTGGCGTCACGAGAACCTAGCGTCAGCCAGTAGTCCACCATCGGGACATCAGCCCGCGTGCTGAGCGGCCCAATCGAGTCAACTGGGTGAGGCTCGCCCCTCGGATCGGATCGGGCGCGCAATCGTAGGCGCCGAGTTCGGCGATCTCGATCCCTCGCATTCCGTTTTTGAACTGGTATCCGGACGGATTGGCGACACGATCGACGCCGCCGAGATCGTACCAGCGCAACCCCAGCCTCGCGGTTTCCTCGACCGCCCTCCAGTGAAGCAGATAGGACGCATTCGTCTGTCGGGCTTCCTCGTCGCCGGCGCCGAGCAGGAATACCGACGTGTCGCCGACGTACGAGGCGAGATGGACCGCAATCACCTTGCCGCAGGATTTGGCGACGAACAGCCTGTATCTCTCGTAGCCGCCGGCGCTCCGGTCGACGTCGCGGAAAAAATTCACATCCTGAGGCGCATCGAAGCCTTTTGTCGCCTCGAGCTGGATGAGGAGCTTCCCGGCCTTCGCGAACATCTCCTCGGATCTGTCCTCCTCGATCTCGATTTTGGCCTTTTGCGCCTTTCGAAGGTTTCGCCGCCACTGTTGCCCCAAATGCGCAAGCGCCCGAGCGGGATCACCCATGGTGTCGAAGATCTGGGTATGGCGTGGCTTCTCGCTACTGAGTTGGAAGCCGAGATCGCGGAACCCGGACCGAAGCAACGCTTCGTGCTCCGACGCGCGGTAAGGTGGGACCACACGCAAACTTAAGCCCCGCGAGTGGACGTAATAATGCTTGAGGGCTCGAACGCAGGCGAGAAAAGTCTCAGGCTTGCAGGATCCGTCAACGCCCGCCGTCAGCGGGCCGTGATGAGCATAAGCGATCCCAAAGGGTAGTTGACCAAGGGCGTTGACGCGTACTGCAACCACCCCGCGCGTCGTCTTGTCTTCAACAATACGGACGAATTCTACTTTTGATCTGGTCGTCGCAGCAGCACGTCTGGCGTAGCTCTCACACTGGCGATAAGAAAGGTCGCGGAAAGGCGCCACCGCGGCCCGCCACTCCGTCTCAGCAATAGGTTCGGCGCGCATTGCCGCCTCGCGACGCGGCTGCATCTCGATAACCGGCGCCGTCTTCCCGGACGCGGCGCCCACAGCAACTGGGAACATCGGCACTGCAGACCCCTATCTCTTCGTGCACGCACCTGCCCTAACGGTGTTTTGTAAGATTTGTCATGCGCAGCCGATCTATTTCGCTTGCCGATGCGTCGAAACCCCTCGTTCCGGCTGGCGAGCGAACGCGATCGGATGGCGCAACGTCGGTTAGGCGCACAGCACAGGCAATCGGGTGTCCTCAACCGTCGCGTTGCATACCATTCTCATATCGGAGGCTAAAATACAAACGGTGATCGCTGACGTGTGTAAACATCGTAAAATGATTCTCTCTGACGATCAAACGTCAGGGGGATCGATTCCCAAAAAAGCCAGGCAGAAGCGTCACCCCGTTGTCGAGCGTAGCCACGACCTGACGCCTGCGCGTGCTTCGCCAGGGACGCTCGCGGGTTGATAGTGGATTGGGATTCCCGGCACACGCCCGGCCTCGAGCGCGCGGAGGGTCGGCGGGTTCGTGACCTCGAAAGAAGTGAAACCGCACCGCAGCATCAGTGGAATCTCGTCGATCAGGACGTCGCCGGTCGCGCGAAGTTCGTCCTTGAAGCTGAAGCGATCGCGCAGGAGCCTCGCATAAGAGAAAGCGCGGCCGTCCGCGAACTTCTGGAAGGCGAGCGCGACAAGAGGCCGGCTGGCGAGGTCGACGAGATGGGCCTGCGCGTCGGCTCCCGCCTCGACGACGACGCCGACGGGCTCCGCGCGCGCGGAAAGCGCCGCCCGTTCGCTTAGCCAGCGCCTGAGCGGCACGATGATCGCTCCCGTGTCCGGCGCTGGGGCGCCGTCGTCGATCCGGAGCCACGAGTTGGTGGCGAAGCCATCAGGCCGCCAGAGGGCCATCAGATGTCGGCTCCGGCGTCGAGGTCGGCGGTGTGGATGCCACACTCGGTCTTGGTCCGCCCGCGCCAGCGGCCCGCCCGCTCGTCCTCGCCGAGCTTGACGGCGCTCGTGCACGGCATGCAGCCGATGGACGGGAACCCCTTGGCCACGAGGGGATGTCGCGGCAGGCCGGCCTCGCGAATGTAGGCCAGCACGTCGCTCGAGCTCCAGCCGACCAGCGGATTGACCTTCACCCGGTCGCCCTCGGCCTCGAACAGCGGCAGGCTTGAGCGCGCGGCGGTCTGAAAGCCCTTGCGGCCGGTGATCCAGGCGTCGAAACCCTCCATGGCGAGCCCGAGCGGGCGCACTTTGCGGATTTCGCAGCAGCGATCGGGGTCGCTGGCGAACAGCCACTTCTCCGGGTCCTCCGCGGCAATCGTCTCGGGCTCGGGTTCGGCGCTGACGACATGGGTGAGGCCAAGCGAAGCGCAAAGCGAGTCGCGGTAGGCGAGCGTCTCTGGAAAATGCTGCCCGGTGTCGACGAAGATGACCGGCGTCGCCTTGTCGATCAGCGACACCATGTGGAGGAGGGCGGCGGCGTCGGCGCCGAAGCTCGACACCAGCGCGATCCGGCCGGGAAAGAGGTCCTCGATCGCGAGGCGGATGAGCGACGAGGCCTTCAGGCGGCCGAACCGGCTCTCGACCCGCGATGCGGCGATCTGGTCGCCGAACAGTCTCACGTCATGCGCGCTCATCAGATATCCGATCCGGCGCTTCGTTCGTAGAGCGCCTCCTTGAAGGGCGCGATCCCGACCCTGCGGAAGGCGGCGAGAAACGTCTCGCTCTCGTCCGCCCGGAGGCTCATGTAGGTCTCGACGACGGTCTCCACCGCCCCGACCACGTTCTCCGAGCTGAAGCCCGGGCCGACGATCTGGCCAATGGCGGCGGTCTCGTCGCCCGAGCCGCCGAGGGTGATCTGGTAGGTCTCCTCGCCGGCGCGCTCGAGACCGAGGATGCCGATGTGGCCAACGTGATGATGGCCGCAGGCGTTGATGCATCCGCTGATCTTGATCTTCAGCGGCCCGATCGCCTTTGATCGCGCGCCGTCGCCGAAGTGCTCCGCAATGCGCTGCGCCACGGGAATCGAACGCGCGGTCGCGAGCGCGCAATAATCGAGTCCGGGGCAGGCGATGATGTCGCTGATCGCACCCGCATTGGGAGTCGCGAGCCCGACCGAGGCCAGCCGGTCGTAGACCGCTTGCAGGTCGTCGAGCGCGACATGGGGCAGAATCAGGTTCTGCTCGTGCGAGACGCGGACCTCGTCCTGCGAATAGTCCTCGGCGAGATCGGCGACGGCGTCGAGCTGGTCGGCGCTGGCGTCGCCCGGCGGCGCGCCGATCGCCTTCAGCGACACGGTGACCACGACGTAGCCCTGCGCCTTGTGGGGCGCGACGTTGGCGGCGACGAAGCTGGCGAACCGCGCGTCCTTCGACTTTCGCCGCTCGACCCGGTCGCTGACGGCCCTTTTCGGCTCGAGCGCGGGCGGGGCGAAGAAGGCGGCGACGCGCGCCACCTCCGAAGGCGGCAGATCGAGGAGCGACCGGTTCCGGGCGGCGAACTCGGCCTCGATCTCGGATCTCAACGTCTCGAGCGTCTTCTCGTGGACGAGGATCTTGATGCGCGCCTTGAACTTGTTGTCGCGCCGCCCCTCGAGATTGTAGACCCGCAGGATCGCCTCGACGTAGCCGAGAAGCTCGCGCTCGGGCAGGAACGCACGCACCTTGCGGCCGACGAAGGGCGTCCGTCCGAGGCCGCCGCCGACGTAGACGGCAAAGCCGAGTTCGCCATTTTCGTTGCGCACGATCTGCAGGCCGATGTCGTGCGCCTGGATAACCGCGCGGTCGTGGGTCGCGCCGTTGACCGCGATCTTGAACTTGCGCGGCAGGAAGGTGAACTCGGGATGCAGCGACGACCATTGCCGCAGAATCTCGGCATAGGGGCGCGGATCGGCGATCTCGTCGTGCGCGACGCCCGCGAAATGGTCCGCCGTGACGTTGCGCACGCAGTTTCCCGACGTCTGGATGGCGTGCATCTGGACACTTGCGAGCTCGGCCAGGATGTCGGGCGTGTCCTTCAGCGCCGGCCAGTTGAACTGAATGTTCTGCCGGGTGGTGAAATGCCCGTAGCCGCGGTCGTAGGTGCGGGCAATCTCGGCGAGCTTGCGCATCTGGCCGGCGTTCAGCGTGCCGTAGGGAACGGCGACGCGCAGCATGTAGGCGTGGAGCTGGAGATAGAGCCCGTTCATCAGCCGGTGCGGGCGGAACTGCTCCTCGGTCAACTCGCCCGAAAGCCGGCGGGCGACCTGGTCGCGGAACTGCGCGACGCGGGCGTCGACGAAAGCCTGGTCGAAGGCGTCGTAGTGGTACATGGTGTCAGCCTCCGAAGGGGGCCGGGGCGGATCGGGGCGCGAGACCGTGCGCCTGCTTGCCGAGATCGCGGCGGATCGTGGGACCCGCTGCGCGGATCGCCTCGCGTAGCGCCTTGGGCGCGAGGTGCCCGTTCCTAGGTTCGACCGCGATGGCGTAAGCGTCGACGATGAGGTTCCGTTCTTCGTCTACTTTCGCGCGCTCGAGCGCAGCCTTCGTCGCGTCCGCGTCCGCAAGCACACCGGCGTCCGCGAAATTGTCGCTCCAGCCCGCCTCCACGGTCTGGAAGACGACCACTCCGTCCGCAAGGCGGTTGGCGGTGACGACGTCGGGCATCGGGCATTCCCTCGAAGGCGGCGTCCCGCCTCGCGATGACCTAGTGCGTAAGGCATTCTACGTCAAGGTTATAGGACATATTATTAGGATCAAAACGACTCAGTACAATATAGGTATGGCCTTGACATGAATAGCAGAATTGAAACGTCCGATCCTCACCGCACGATCGTCAGGCGCTTCGCCGCGCGGGTGAGGCCGGTGTAGAGCCAGCGGCGCGCATGCTCGCGGAAGGCGTAGCTCTCGTCGAACAGGAGCACGTCGTCCCACTGCGACCCCTGCGCCTTGTGGACGGTGAGCGCATAGCCGTAGTCGAACTCGTCCGACTCGCGCCTCAGTGGATACGCGAGATCCCCTTCGGCGCCTTCGAAGAACGCCTTGAGGACCGCGACCTTGATCGGCTTCGCCGCCGCGTCGTCCCCCGACCGCACGGTCATGCGGACGAAGTCCTTGACGACCCCGCCGAGCGCCTCGACCCGCCACAAGCCCCCGTTGATCAGGCCTTTCGTCCGGTCGTTGCGCAGGCACACCAGCCGGTCGCCGGCGACCGGCAGCGGCTCGGAGAACCCCTTGAGGTCGCGGATGCGCTGGTTGTAGGCGCGCCGCGTCCGGTTGACGCCGACGAGCACCTGGTCGGCGGCCATGACCTGCGCCGCGTCGACGGCTGAGCGGCGGATGACCCGGCTTTCGCCGTAAGCGCCTTCCTTCGGCTCGCCGCCGGCGCGGACGATCTGGGAGAGGCGGATGATCGGGTTGTCGGCAGCCTGCCGGTGGATCTCGGTCAGCATGACGTCCGGCGCGGCTTCCGTGAAGTAGCCCGCGCCCTTGACCGGGGGAAGCTGGAACGGGTCGCCGAGCACGAGGATCGGCTTGCCGAACGACAGGAGGTCGCGCGCCAGTTCCGCATCCACCATCGAGCATTCGTCGATGACGATGAGGCCCGCCCGCGAAGCCGGCCCGTCCTCGTTGAGGGTGAAGGCGGGCTGGCCGTCGGCGCCCTCGGTGGCGCGGTAGATGAGGGCGTGGATCGTGGTCGCGCCGGCGCAGCCGTTGCGACGCATCACGAGGGCCGCCTTGCCGGTGAAAGCGGCGAAGGCCGTCTCGTCCGCCGCGGCCTCGGCGACGTGACGGGCGAGCGTCGTCTTGCCGACGCCGGCGTAGCCGAAGAGGCGGAAGACCTGCGGCTCGCCGGCTTTCAGCCAGCGGCCGACCTTGTCGATCGCCTCGGCCTGCTCGCGCGTCCACTCGCGGGCGCCCGAGGGGGAGGCGGGCTCGGCGGGCGGGGACGCTGGAGCGGGGCTCGGCGCTGTGGCGGGAACCTCGGGCACGGAGGCCGCCGCCGACGGCGCCTCCGACGGCTTCGCCGGACCGGGCCGCGCCTTCCTTGTCCGCGCGTCGACCTTCGCTCCGCAGCGCGAGCAGGTCGGCGGTTTGCGGTTGAGGTCATAGAACTTGGCGCCGCAGGCGAGGCATTGCCGCTTGGTTCCGAGCCTGCCGGCCGCCGTTCTGTTCAGAGCCAAGATCCAAAGCCCCTCGGGCCGCCACGCGCCCCACGAGCGCCGATTCCCGAGGCGGACATCTACCAGAAAACCACGAAACGCGTCGAAACGCCCTTGGGCGGATCGGTGCGCGAAGCGGCGCGGAGTTTTGAAGGAAACCCTCCCTGTTCGGGCGAAAAAACCTCCCTGTTACAGACGTAAACCTTCCCTGTTACGACGCAAATCCTGCCTGATAAAATCATAATCTAAGTGTCTCACGTGAAACAGCTTTATTCCGCTGAGAGGGCGTTCCAGTCGCGCCGCCGGGGTTTCGCATCCTGGAAGCCGTTTCGGCCAATGCGCCTTGCGGCCAGCTTGAACGATCGCGCTCCCGACCCATATCTCAGTCCGGGAGGCGGTTCTCCGCGTTGCGTTTCGGGAGCCGCCGACCCGCTCTTTGATGAATTGGGAACGTGGCCCCGCAAGCGCTTCCTCGAAGGCTTGGACGGGTCCCGTGAAGCGCCTCGGGGGCTTCGATGGTGCGTGTGACGGCGTTGAACTCCCCGTTCCTGCTCGGCTTCGACGAGATCGAGCGGGCGCTCGACAAGGTGTCGAAGTCGGCGACCGACGGGTATCCCCCGTACAATATCGAACGCCTCCCGGCGACGGCGGCCGATCCCGAGAAGCTGCGCATCACGCTCGCGGTCGCGGGCTTCGCGCGCGATCAGGTCGAGGTTCTGGTGGAAGAAAACCAGCTCGTCATCCGCGGCCGGCAGCAGGACGACAAGGATCGGGAGTATCTCCACCGCGGCATCGCCGCGCGGCAGTTTCAGCGGAGCTTCCTGCTCGCCGAGGGCATGCAGGTGCTCGGCGCCGACCTCGCGCAAGGGTTGCTGTCGATCGATCTCGTTCGGCCGCAGCCCGAGCGGATCGTGCGCAAGATCCAGATTTCGGCGCGCGACTGAGGTCGCCGCCCCCGCAGGGGCGCGGGGCCGCATGAGAAGGGACAAGAATCATGGGCGACGCAGACGCCAAGACCATCGACCTGACGATGCAGGACCTCGCCCATTTCGGCGAGGGCGCGCTCGCCTACATCAAGCCGATCAATTCGGAGGACGTTCAGCGCATCTTCCCTCAGGCGCCGTCGCTGCGTCCGGGGATGAAGCTCTTCGCCCTTCTCGGCGCCGACGGTTCGCCGATCATGCTGACCGACTCGCGCGACGCGGCGATCGCCAACGCGTGGGAGCACGAACTGGAGACGGTCAGCCTGCACTGAGTTGCTCCCCCTGTCGGTCGTGACTGACGCCGGCAGAATCAGCTAAGCCTTGCGGGTGTTCGAACCCAAGAGCGTAACCGATGGCGGCGCGGCTGCCTGAGCACCAATATCTCGACCTGCTCGCCGAGGCGCTCGCGCGCGGCGACGAGCGCATCGACCGGACTGGCGTCGGCACGCGCTCGCTGTTCGGCGCGATGATCCGCTTCGACCTCTCCGACGGATCGGTTCCGATCCTGACGACGAAGCGGGTCTACTGGAAGACCGCGATCAAGGAGATGCTCTGGTTCCTGACCGGCGACACGAGCCTGCGGGCGCTCCTCAAGGAGAACGTGCGCGTCTGGACCGACTGGCCGCTCGCCAGATACCGGCGCGAGACGGGCGAGACGATCAGCCAGGACGCGTTCGAGCGGCGCATTCTCGACGACGACGCATTCGCCGCGAAATGGGGCGATCTCGGCCCGGTGTACGGCAAGCAATGGCGCCGCTGGCTCGGCGCCGACGGCCGCGAGCACGACCAGATCGCCGGGGTCGTGCGAATGCTCAGGACCGAACCCGCCAGCCGGCGGATGCTGTTTCACGCCTGGAACCCGCCCGAGATCTCGGCGATGGCGCTGCCGCCGTGCCACATGGTCTACCAGTATCATGTCGCGAGCGGCGGCCGGCTGAACTGTCTTCTCTATCAGCGGTCGTGCGACCTCCTGCTCGGCGCGCCGTTCAATTTCGCCGGCGCCTCCGCGCTGCAGATGATGCTGGCGCAACAGGCCGATCTGGCGCTCGGCGAATTCGTCTGGGTCGGCGGCGACGTTCACCTCTATCTCAACCATCTCGACCAGGCCCGCGAGCAGATCGCCCGCGACCCCCGCCCGTTCCCGAAGATGCGCCTCCTGCGCAAGCCCGACAGCATCGACGGCTACAGGATTTCCGACTTCGAGGTCTCAGGCTACGACCCGCACGCCGCGATCAAGGCGGACATCGCGGTTTAGTCGTGTCGACTCCGTCTTCGCGAGGAGCCAAGCGACGTGGCGATCCAAACACACCAACCGCTAACGATAACTCGTGGATTCATGCGCGGAACGTCCCGAAGCCTGGCGCGGTTGGTCGCTGGATCGCTTCGCTCACGCTCGCGATGACGCGCCGCGCTTCGCTCGCGATGAGGATAGTTGGGGCCTATGGCCTGGCAGTTACGGCGGCCACGATCCTGTCCCGTTCTTCGAAGGCCTCAGCACAAAAGGCGTTTCGCGACCAGAGCGGCGATATTGACGCCGTCGCCCATCAGGTCGCCGTCGCTCTCCTCGACCACGTCGCCCAGATGGACGCCGATGCGGAACTCGATCCGTCGGTCGTCCAGCACGCCGGCGTTGCGGTCGACCATCGCGCTCCGGATCTCGATTGCGCAGCGCACCGCGTCGACGACGCTGCGAAACTCGACGGTCGCGCCGTCGCCGGTGCGTTTGACGACGCGGCCATGATGAGCGGCGATGGCGGGGTCAATAAGATCACTGTGCAAAGCGCGAAGGCGCGCAAGCGTACGATCCTCGTCGGCGCCGGTCAGCCAGCTGAATCCGACAACGTCCGCGACCAGAATCGCCGCCAGCTTTCGGGTCTCACCCATGCGTCCCTATCGGCGTCGCCATGTTAGCCCAAATGTCCGGCGCGGTCCTGCCCCTTGTCAGGCGCGGCGGACGAGGCTTCTAAGAAAATCGCCCCCCTCCGGGAATAAACCGAACCCCGCCCGAGTCTCCTCTCATGTCCGGCGCATTTCGCGCTTTCATCCATGAGGGACGAGACAATGGCGACGCGGAAGGACGACGGCGGGCTCGACCGCCGGCAGATGCTCGAATGCATGATCTGGGCGGGAACCGGGGTCGTCTGGACGGTTGCGGGAGGCGTGCCGGCGTCGAGCCTGATCGGCTCGGTGCGGGCGGCGGAGGGCGGCTTCTCCTTCGTGCAATTGTCCGACAGCCACATCGGCTTCGCCAAGCCCGCCAACCCGGATGCGCGCGCGACGTTCGACGCCGCGATCGACAAGGTTCTCGCCATGCCGGGGTCGCCGGCCTTCATCGTCCAGACGGGCGACGTCACCCATACCGCAAGGCCGGCCGAGTTCGACGACGCGCTCGAAATGATCAAGCGCGCCAAGCTCGACGTCCATTACGCGCCGGGCGAGCACGATATCACCGACGCCAAGACCCGGGACGCCTGGTTCGAGCGCTTCGGCAAGGGCGCGGGCGGCGCCTGGTATTCCTTCGACCACGCGGGCGTGCATTTCGTGTCCTTGAACAATGTCGTCGATCTCAAGACGAACGGCCTCGGCTCGCTCGGGCCCGAGCAGCTCGCCTGGCTCGCCGAGGACCTCAAGCAGCGGACCAATTCGACCCCGATCGTCGTCTTCTGCCACATCCCCCTATGGATGATCGCCCCAGAATGGGGCTGGGGGACCGAGGATTCCGCTCAGGCGCTGGCGCTTCTGGCGCGGTTTGGGTCGGTGACGGTGCTGAACGGCCACATTCACCAGCTCATGCAGAAGGTCGAGGGCAATGTGACCTTCCATACCGCCCGTTCGAGCGCCTTCCCGCAGCCGGCGCCCGGAACGGCGCCCTCGGCGGGGCCGAAGGTCGTCCCGGCCGGCGAATTGAGCAAATGGCTCGGCGTGCGGGAGGTCGCCTATGTGCCGATGACGACGAGCCTCGCCGTCACCGACGCCGATCTGAGCTGAGGGAAGCGGTCATGCGACTTGCGATTGTGTTGGCGGCGGGGGTCCTCGCCGGCGCGCCGGCTCCCGCCGCCGACGCGCCGGTCGGCGACGCGGGTCGGGGCGAGCAGATCTACCAGGCCTGCACCGACTGCCATTCGATCGACGAGAACGACGTCGGCCCGCGCCATCGCGGCGTGTTTGGCCGCAAGGCCGGCTCGCTTCCGGACTACGACTATTCGGACGCGCTCAAAAGCGCGAATATCGTCTGGAACGAGGAGACGCTCGACAAGTGGCTGACCAATCCGCAAGGCTTCGTTCCGGGCGTGAAGATGTTCTTCCACCTCGACAGCGCGCAGGACCGGGCCGACGTGATCGCATTCTTGAGGGAGCGGGCGAAGTAAGCCCGGGCGAGGCATGACGGCGGCCGCTTCGATCGCGGCCGAGCGTTTTGGCGCGATCGTGCCCCCGCTGCTCGACGACGCCTATTCGCTGGCGAAATGGCTCTGCCGCGACGCCGACGACGCGGAAGACATCGTGCAGGAGGCGGCGATGCGCGCGCTCAAAGCCCTCGAGACGACGACAGTCGAACGGCCGAAGCCGTGGTTCCTGGCAATCGTCCGCAACGCGGCGATCACTTTCATGGCGCGCAACCGCCGCAAGGACCTCGCCTTCGCCGGCGATCTCGACGACCTCGACGCGATCATGGCCCCCGATGCGGCGGAAAGCTCCAATCCCGAGGCGGAGCTGATCGCGCTCGAGGACAGTGCGCGGCTGAGGACGGCGATGGCGGCGCTGCCGCCGCCGCTCCTCGAAATTCTCGTCATGCGCGACGTCAACGGCCTCTCGTATCGCGACATCGCGGAAGCAGCCGGCCTGCCGATGGGGACCGTCATGTCGCGCATCGCGCGCGGCCGCGCCGCGCTCGCCAGGATCGTGAGAAGCACACAATGAGCGACGCCGCCGACCGCAAAAGCCTCCGGCTGAACGCCGCCCTCGATGGCGAACTTGGGCCCGACGAGGCGCTCGCGCTCGCGCGCGACCTCGCCGCCGACCCGGGGCTTGCGGCCGAGTACGGGCGGCTTAAAGGCGTTCGCGATGCCGTGCGCCGGGCCGCGCCGCGCGAGACGGCGCCGATGGCGCTCGTCGAGAAAGTGCGGGCGCTCGCCGGGGCGGCGGCGCAGGAGGAGCCGGCGCAGGCGCCGACAAACGTCGTCGCCTTTCCGCACAGGGCGCGGCCCTCGCGCATTTCCGCGTGGCTGCCGGTCGCGGCCTCGTTCGCGGTTCTCGGCTTCGCCGCCGGCGCGGGGCTCACGTCGCTTCGCCTGCCGGACGCCTCGCAAGGCGTTGCGGACGGCCTCGTCTCGGACTTTTCCCGCGCGGCAATCGCCGGCGCGCCGTTCGACGTCGCCTCGTCCGACCGTCATACGGTGAAACCGTGGCTCGCCGGGCGCACGACCGTCGGCGCCGATATCGTCGATCTCGCTTCGCAGGGCTTTCCGCTCGCGGGCGGCCGCGTCTCGGTGATCGACCGGGTTCCCGTCCCGACGCTCGTCTATCGCCACAACGAGCACGTCGTCGCCGTGACCGAACTGCCGCTCGACGCGCGGGGAGCGCGCGCGCCTGAAGGAGTCGTCACCACCGACGGCTATCACGTGGCGCGCTGGAGCGACGCGAACTTCGCCTATGTTGCGGTCTCGGACATGGACATGAAGACGCTCGACGAGTTCGTCGCCGCGCTGCGCAAGGGGCAGGCCCAGTCGCGCGGCGAGGCTGGCGGCTGACGGGCGCTGACGCGACCGGCGCGATTTCAGCGTGCGTCGGTCAGCGCCGGCGCGGACGCCAGACGAGGTTCGTGCTGACGGCGTAGTTCCACACGAGGCTAAGCAGCGCGCCCGACAGCCCTGAGAGCCACCAGGTCTGGTTCGACCGAAAGAGGAGGGAGGCGATGTCGAGGTTGGCGAAGGCGCCGACCCCGCAGGCGGCCGCGAAGAACGCAAAGCCGCCGAACAGGCCGAGACCGGCGTAACGCTGGGTGCGGTAGGTGATCTCGTTGTTGAGGAGGAAGTTGCTGCCCATCGCCACGATCGTTGCGGCGAGCTGGCCCATGCGGAACGCGCCGGGGCCGAATGCGGCGAGGGCGATCCAGAGCACGATCATGTGGACGACGAGGCCGACGAGCCCGATCAGGGCGAAGAGGACGAAGCGGACCGGCAGGACGCCGCCGCTCGCGTGATGGACGACGAGACCGAGGAAGTCGAGCCCGACAAGCGGGGTCAGCTTCGATTCGCCGGCCGTCCGTTTGCCGAATCGGTAGGGGACCTCGACGATGCTGAGCCCTCTCCCGGCCGACAGGATCACATCGACCAGGATCTTGAACCCATCCGGCGAGAGACGCGGAGCCAGCCCCGACACAATGTCCCGCCGGATCATGAAGAAGCCGCTCATCGGATCGGCGACCGGCGTTCCGGCTATCCGGGTGAAGACCCACTTGCCGAGATCGCTGAGCTTCTGCCGGGCGGGGGAGAGGCCGCCCTCGGCGCTGTCGCGGACGCGGGTTCCAATGGCGATATTGCCGGTGCCGGCCGCGATGAGACCGTACATCCCGGGCAGGATTGTCTCGTCATGCTGGAGGTCGCCGTCGATGACCGCGACGAAGTCGGCGCTCGAGGCCATCCAGCCCTCGATCACCGCTCCGGCGAGGCCGGTGCGATTGACCCGTCTCAGGCACCGCATCCGGCGGTCGGCGACGGCGATCGCCAAGGCGACGTCGGACGTGCCGTCGGGGGAATCGTCGTCGACCACGATCATTTCCCACGGCAGGCCGTCTAGCGCTGTCTTGATGCGCTCGAACAGCACCGGAACGTTGGCCTTCTCCAGGTACGTCGGAACGATCACCGAAAGGCTCGGCGGCGGTTTCGCGGACGTTGCGTCTGAGTGCACCTTGATCTGTCTCAAGCGCCCAAGGACCCACCGGCGGGGGCCGCCCGGATACGGGAGGCGAAGCTTACGTGTCAAGGCGAGCCCCAAAGGGGAAAGGCCCGCGTCCGAGACGCCCCGGGTCAAGCGCCGGGGCTTGAGCCTGATGCGCCCTGCAGGCTACCAAGGGCGCCCAAGGCATGGGCGTTGCGCGCTCTTTAAGACGGAAGTCTGATAGGATCGATTGAGCGCCGGGTCCCTTGTTCGGGATCGCTGCGGCGCGCGGCGGCAAGAAGCAGGGACCTGCGGCTCATGAGCTTTGTCCGTCCGAATGTTGGCCATCTGCTTGTCGCCGCGCGCGGCGAACTTCGGCTTGCGATGGCTTACGCCCGGCGAATCATGTGGAGCGTGCTCGGCGTCGCCGGATGGGCCGTGTTCGCCATTCTGATGGGGTGCATCGTGGGCTTTTCGGCGGTCGTCTTTCCGCCGACGTGGCTCGCGGCGATCATCGCCACGTTCATGCTCATCCTGTTGTGGGTCTTGCCGGACGGATTTCCTCCGCCCGACCGGCTTATCCGCTACTCCCTTTTCGTCGTGGCCGTGGTCGACCTCACCCTGCCAACCTATTATACGATCTCAATACTTGGTTTGCCTTGGATCTCGGCGAGGCGGGTCGTCACTTTTGTTCTCGTCTTGCTGTTCGGGTTCGCCTATTCCACTTCTCGTGAGGCAAGGAGACGGATTGCTGACGTCGTCCGGGACAATCGTTTGCTCTATGCTTGCGCAGGCGGCTACCTGGGCATGGTGTTTCTCGCGAATTTTACGTCGATAACGCCTTCGAACTCGATCTCCGGGATGGTCGATGTGATCCTTGAATGGTACATGCCATTCATTGCAGTGACTTATGTTATGAGAAACGAAAAGGACGTCGCATTGTTCATTAGAATACTTTGTTGCTGTGCTCTTGTAGTGGCGTTGATCGGCTTGTGGGACTCCGAAACTACCCTGAGGCATTACGTAGAGTGGATGCCGCAGTGGATGCTCGACAATGTAGAACAAAACAACGTGTCGTTCGCAAACCTTTCGACAACGCTGGAAATGCGGGACGGACTGTATCGCGCGTCATCTCTATACAATTCGTCCTTGTCTTTTGCGGAATTTGTCGGGATGGTTACCCCATTCGGCCTTATGTATATCATTCATGGCCGATCGATATTCGATCGTGTCTTTGGAGGGGTGATTTTATCCGCCTGCCTCGCCGGAATCTACATTTCGGGTTCGCGCGGCGGCTGGCTGTCGTTCATCGTCGCCACAGGCGTGCTCCTCTCCCTTTTCGTCGTGCGAAACGCCTACCTCCAGCCACGCAGCATAACGGCTCCCGTCTTCGCCGCGGTCGTGTCGATTACCTTCGTCAGTTTCTTGACCCTGCTCGTGGCGAGCCATAGGATTCACGATTCGGTCATTGGCGGAGCTTCGACCCAGAACAGCAATGCGGCGCGCGAGGAACAGTGGCACATGGCTTGGCCAAAAATCTTTGCCAATCCGATTACCGGCTACGGCTATCTTCAGAGTGGCGTCGCTATCGGCTACACTTCGCCGAGCGGCGAATTAACTGTTGACAGTTTCCTTTTGACGCTGGTGACCGAGACCGGCGTTCCGTCGGTCATATTCTTTTTTGGCGCCGCGATCGTCGCATCTTATACTGCCGGCCGACATTACCTTCGCGATACCAGCCCGAACGGAGCGTTCGGTGGGGCGTTGGCCGGGTCCATCGCCGCCTTTACGGCATATCGATTCTTCCTCTCCCAACGAGAGAACATGACCCTGTTCTACGTGATGATGGCGTGCGCTGGGCTTCTTCATCACTTCTACGCGCAATCGAAGCGGCAGAAAGCAGAAGCCGCTCTTGCGCGTGCGGATGCGCCGGCGCGAAACGAGCCGAGACGACGGGCTGCGCCGCGCCCGACCCCCGCGAGCATGCCTCAGGGCGCGCTCAATCGTTGACGCGGCGCGGCAGAGCATGGAAGCGCCCGGGGCACAGGCGCATTCAGATCAATCCCTGCTTTATCTGCTCGCGCGAGACCGTTATATGTCGGGCCGGGCGGAGGAACACAGGTTTGCTGGCGCCCCGGCGGTCCGGCATTCCGTCAAATGACCCATGAGGGCGCCGGTTCGGCTCGCGCCGGATCGTCCATCGCCGAAGGGGACACTCACGCCGATGCCCGTCGCAGACACTCTGGCCGGCTTGCACTCCCATACGTATCCGGAAGGGGCCCCGGTCCTGGGCAACCGAACGCCGACCGCCGGCCCTGGGTCTGGGGACGCGTGACTTGATCCGCTTTTCCGCCATCGTCGAGCGGATCCCGTTCGAATACCGAATTCTCGACAAGCTGGGCAAGAGCTACCCGCTGATGATCGTCGGCGGGATCGAAATCGGGATGCCGTTCGTCCGCATCTTTGCGCTGACGCACCTTCTGTCCCTGAGAGAGATCGGCTTCGTCTCGCTGCTGACGGCCTTCCTGACGTTTCTAGAGCTGTCGACCGACATTTCCGTTTTTCGTTTTGTCTATTCCGCCCCAAAGGAGCGGTTCGAGGAGGCGCTTGCCAGCGCCCACGCCCTGGCGATCGTGAGAGGCCTTGTCGTCTGCGTCCTTGGCTTGTGCGCGGCCCCCGTCGTCGCGGCGTCGATGTCGCTCACGGAATATTGGATGAGCTTCGCCGCAATGGCTCCGATCATCTTCATTCACGCGCTGGAGAACTATTCTGTCAGGCTGGCGGAAAAGGACTTCAGATATTGGCCACAAGTAAAATCAACTGGCATTTCAGTGACAATCTCGCTCGTCGTCCTGGTTGTTGTTGCGTTTTTTGCCCGGAATCATATCGCCATCATCGCGTCGTACTATGCGCTCTACATTTCAATGTTCTTCACGAGCCGACTGTTCGCCGACACTCCCTATCGGGTGAATTTTACCAGTCCCATGTTCAAGGCCGCTTTCCGGTTCGGCTATCCGCTCGTCTTCAACGGGTTCGGGCTGTCGATGTCGCAGACGGCGGACCGATTTGTGGTGGCGGGGCTTTTCGACCTTCAAACGCTGGCGGTATATTCCGTGGTGATGCTGGCGGTCACGGTTCCGCTGAACATCGCAACGCGCGTGCTCGGAACGACGCTCCTTGCCCGATTCTACCATGCGACATCGGCGCAGGGCTGGCTCAATCGGGAAGTTCGGGCGGCCTCGAGCTTCGTCGCTGCTTACGGCGCCCTTTACGCCGGCGTCGTCATCTTTCTGGCCGGCCCGGTCATCACTCTCGTTTTCGGCCAGAAGTTCCATGCCGGCCAACTGGCGATGATCTTCCTAGGAGCGACCGCCTACATCCGGTTCGTCCGCATGGAGCCGTTCACCGAGGTGATGCTGAACTCCGGGCGCACGAAGCGGCTCGCGGCGTCCAACGTCCTGGCGTCGAGCTATCTCATCTTCATGGTGGCGTTCTCGTTCCTCGACCGTTCGATCAACGCGGTCCTTGGGGCCCGCCTTCTCGGCGAGGTCACAAGCCTCATCGCGACGTTTTACATCGCGCGTCGGGGACCGGAGGCCGGCCGCTACGCGTACACGTCATCGACGCTCATCGGGTTGGCGTTCGTCGGGGCCGCGTCCGTTTTGGCCTTCGTCGTGGGAGGAAGCGGAGGGTCGCTTCCGCTTCTCGTCGGGGCCTGCTTCGTCTATGCGGCGCTTGCGCTGGTATGGGCCGCCATCGACATTCGGGGTCGAATGAGCCAACTCCGCGACATCTGGGAGCCGGCGCCGGGCGAGGCTACGCCCGCGACGAAGGGCCCGCCCCCCGCCGACGTTCTTTCGCAGAGCTGAACCGCGGCAAGGCGAACCAGTCGACCGGCCGTCGCAGCCGACAAGCGCAATCGTCTCGCAATTCTCGTTGGTCGGGCAAGCCTCGTTCTCGCGCGCCGCCCGCGCATCAGGCCCTTCAGCCCTGCGGCGGCGAAGCGTATGAACCGAACTCGACGTCGGCGACGACGCCGAGACGCTTCGGCGACCAGCCGAGTTCGGCGCGGGTGCGCTCAGCCGAGAGACGCTTGTTGATGCTCAGCCGAACGCCGCGCACGCCGCCGAGCTTCGCCATCCGTTCGAGTGAAACGCGCTCGGTTCGCGGGCCCGCGCCGAGCATTCGCCCTATCGCCAGCCCAAGCTCCCGCTGGCTCGCCTCCTCCGAGACGGCATGGTAGATCCCGCCCGCGCGTCCGTGCACAACTGTATGGCGATAGAGTTCGACCAGATCGTCGCGATGCACGTAACCATGCGTCGTTTCGCCCGAGCCCCAGTGCGGGGCGACGCCGTTTGCGCGCGCAAGTTCGATATATTTCGGAATGTCGACGCTGCCGCCGTATCCCCAGACGTTGCCCGGACGGACCACGATGCCGCGTACGCCCGCGGCTGTCAGCGTCGCCCGCTCCGCCTCGACGCGCGCGCCGATCGCGATGGCATGGTCGCTGACGAACGGCTCGGCGACGCCTGCTGACAGCGGCGCGAAGACATCCCGCGGAAGCGGCACCGCGGCATCCTCGGCGAATGCCGGTTCGGCGCGCTCGCCGCCGGCGAACAGGCCGAACACGGCCGAACCGCTCGTGAAGATCAAGGTCTTGCCGCGTCCCTGCAAGGCTGCTGCAATCGCCTGGACGGCCGAACGATCGGCGTTGAACGCCGAGGCGTCGCCGAGTCCGCCGCCAGCGCTGGCGATGACCACCACGGCCTCGGGGTCGATCGCCTCCGCGGCGCGCGCGAGGCTCGGCGGATCGCGAAAGTCTCCCGGATGAGACTCGAAACCTGCGGCATGAAGATGCTGAGAAGCGGCGCGGGAACGCGCGAGCCCGATCACCGAGTGGCCATCCTGCCGGAACGCGCGCGCCGCCGCCGAGCCGATATATCCGGTCGCGCCGACAACGATAATCTTCATCGAGGATCGCTCCCGCGACGAGACGCCGTTGTCATTCGCCCGGCGCCGGGGCCGCCTGGTCGGGCGTCGAGGCCGCGGCGCCGAGCGCCCGGCTCGCCAGGACCGCGGGATCCGGCTCCGACCCCGGCGTGTGGCCAGCAGGCAGAACGTCGGACATTCCGAGCCGCCTGCAAGCGCCCCAGAGACCCTTCGGTTCAAACAGGATGACGGCGATGGAAATGACGCCGAGCAGGATCAGGTACCAGGCGCCGAAATCTGCGAGCCACTGGCGCAGCACGAAGAACAGGATTGCGCCGATGATCGGGCCTTCGAGGCTGCCGATGCCGCCGATCACCACGATGAAGATGATGTCGATCGTCCAGTCGGTGATGTTGAAGGAAGCGGAGGGCGCGACGCGCAACTTCTCGAGCGCGGTCATCACGCCGGCGAGGCCAAGGAACGGCGCGGTCCAAAGGAAGCAGAGGATCCGCGTCTTGACGAGATTGACCCCAGCCGAACCCGCGGCCTCCTCGTTGTCGCGCATGGCGGTGAGGCCGAGACCCACCCGCGACCGCAGAAGCGCCCAGGTCGCCGCGAACGCGATCAGCGCGAGGCCGAAGCTCATCGCGTAGAAGAGGTCGATCCGGTCGCCGAGGCGGGCGCCGAACTGCTTGACGACGGGGATCGGCACGCTCGTGCCGGAGCCCCCGCCGAAACCAGGAAGCTTGCCGGCGATCAGCATCAGGACGTCGGCCGCGACCCAGGTGCCGACCGCGAGATAGGCGGTTCGAAGCCGAAAGATCACCGCCATGACCGGCACGGCGATGACGAGCGTCGTCAGTGCCGCAAGCGGCGCTGCGAGCCAGACGTTCATGTGAGCGAGCGCCGTGAAGCCAAAGAACGCATACGCCCCGACGCCGACAAATCCCTGCTGGCCGACCGAGATGATGTCGGCGAAGCCGGCGAGCAGGTTCCACATCAAGGCGAGTGTCAGCACGACGAAAAATTCGGTCAGCACGGTCAGCGAATTGGGATCGAGCAGCCAAGGCCCGGCAAGGCAGCCCAGGACCGCTGCGGCAAGGAGGGTGCGGGCGGCGATGATGATGGGTCTTGACGCGGTCGCCATCGCTTCAGCCCTTGGCGAACAGGCCCTGCGGCCTGAGCACGAGCGCGGCGAGGAAGACGAGGTGCTGCGCCAGAATTTGCCAGGAGGCGTCGATCTGCGAGCCGAAATTCTGCGCGATCCCGATGATGACGCCGCCCGCAAGCGTGCCCCACAGGCTGCCGAGGCCGCCAAGCACCACCGCCTCGAAGGCCGCAAGCAGTCGCGACGGGCCGATCGACGGATCGAAATTGGTCCAGACGGACATGCAGGCCGCCGCCGCCATCATCGTCAGGGCGACGAGGCCCATAGCGATCGGATAGACGCGGCTTGCACTCAGACCGATGAGATCGGCGGCGACGGGATCGTCGCTGACGGCGCGGATGCGAGCTCCTATCGAGGTGCGGTAGAGAAAGCCGTCGAGCCCGCCGATCAGGCCGACCGCCAGCAGGAAGACGAGGAGCGGATAGACGCCGACGTCGATCGGGCCGACGCGGAAGGCGGCAAGCTCGACAGCGCCGCCCATGAGCTTCTGCGTGTTTGGTCCGTAGGCTTCGAGCAGGCCGTTCTGGATGATGATCGACAGGCCGAAGGTCACCAGCAGGATCGGCAGGATGCCCTTGCCGACGACGCGCTGGAGAAGGAAGCGCTGCAGCACGTAGCCCGCCCCGAACGCCACGGGGGTGAGAATGAGAGCGACCAGGAACGGCGACCAGCCGAGCAAGCCGGTCAGCGAGAGCAGCACGAACGAGAACAGGACGATCATGTCGCCGTGGGCGATGTTGACGAAGCGCATGACGCCCAGCGACAGCGACAGGCCGAGCGCGAACAGGGCATAGAGCCCGCCGATCAGCACGCCCTGGACGAGAAGGTTGAGGATCGTCGCGGCCATGCCGGTCACCCGCCGAAATAGTGTTGCATGATGGTGTCGCGGTCGGCGTCCTCCGGGCGCCCCGAGAGCGACACCTCACCCTCGAGGAAGCAGTAGAAGCGGTCGGCGACAGCGAGCGAGCGCGTAATGTCCTGCTCGACGACGATCACCGCGACGCCCCGCTCCCGGATGCGGGGTATGATCTCGTAGAGTTCGTTGACGACGCGCGGCGCAAGGCCGAGGCTGATCTCGTCGCAAAGCAGGAGGCGGGGATTGGCGAGCAGCGCCCGGCCGAGCGCGACCATCTGCTGCTGGCCTCCCGACAATTCGCGCGCATGGCTGTCGCGCCGCTCCACAAGCACCGGGAACCATTCGTAGACTTGCTCGAATCCGATCTCGCCCTTGCGGCCGAGCTCCCAGCCGATGCGCAGGTTCTCGAACACGGTGAGCGAAGCGAAGAGCTTGCGGCCCTCGGGGACGAGGGCAATTCCCCTGGCGACGATGTCGCGCGTCTCGAGGCCTGAGAGATCCTCGCCGTCGAAGCGGGCGGCGCCCGTTACGCGGCCGGCCTGCCGCACGAGCGCCTTGAGGAAGGACGATTTGCCGGCGCCGTTCGCGCCGATGATCGATACGATCTCGCCCTCGCCAACCGCAAGGTCCACGTCATGCACGGCCTGGAACGCGTCGTAGAAGACGCTGAGCTTTTCGACTGAGAGGAGGGGGGCAGAAGTCACGGTGCGCGCCGTGCAAGCGACGTCGTCGCGAGGAGCGAAGCGATGTGGCGAGTCAGAGCGGGCGCCACCGCGCCTCGTTCCCTGGGTCGTTTCGCTTTGCCCGCGATCACGACGAACCCCTCACGCGCCAAGGTAGACCTCCCGCACGCGCTCGTCGGCGAGCACCGCGTCTGGCGCGCCCTCGCAGATGATCGCCCCGAAGTGAAGAACCGCGAGCCGGCTCGCGATCCGTTTCAGCGCGTGGATCACGTGCTCGACCCAGACGATCGTTGCGCCCTCGCCGTGGATCGCCGACAGGATGGCGAGCAGATCGTCGCATTCGGCGTCAGTGAGACCGCCCGCGATCTCGTCGAGCAAGAGAAGCTTCGGCTTGGCGGCGACGGCCTTGGCGAGTTCCAGCCGCTTGAGATTGAGAAGCGAGAGCGCGCCGGCGGGCTTCGCGACGAGCGCCGAGAGACCTGTGAGCTCGAGCGCCTCCATGGCCTCGCGCCGTCCCGCGGCGATGGAAAGGCCGCCGCCGTGAGTGGCGGCGACCAACACGTTCTCGAAGACGCTCATGTGCGAAAACGGCTTCGGCACCTGGTAGGTCCGGCCGATGCCGAGCCGTCGGCGAAGCCACACTTTCATCGTCGTGACGTCGCGGCCCATGAAGGCGATCGACCCCTCGTTCGGCGGCAGGACGCCGGCGACGAGGTTGAACAGGGTCGACTTGCCGGCGCCGTTGGGACCGAGCACGCCAAGGATTTCGCCTTGGGCGACGGTCAGGTTCAGTTCCTCGATGACGCGAAGCCCGCCGAAGCGGCGCGACACGTCCTTGAGGGCCAACATGGGTCCTTCCGCCGGGCGCTTGGCGGAAAAGGCTTCCTGTAGGTCGTCAGCCATAGGCGATCGGCTGCATCTTGCCGCCGAGCGGCACCATTGGCGCGGTGTTGTTTGAGACGACGACGAGGTCGAACGGGAATTTCGTCCCCTTCTTCCACTGGCCGATCACGAGCGGCGTCGCGCAGGTGTTCGGGTAGGGTCCCTTCTTGAAGTTGATCGGGCCGACGATCGAAGCGTAGTCCATGCTGGAGATGGCGTAACGGATCGAACTCCGGATCGTCCAGCTTCTGGGCGCGCTTCAATGCGTCAAACGCCGTCTCGAACAGCGCATGACGGAAGCCGAGCGTCATCGACGTCTGCTTGCCGGTCGCCTTTTCATAAGCGTCCGACAATTCCTGCGAGGAGACGCCGGTGAGGCCCGATTTGAACGGGCTGGTCGGCGACCACCAGACTTCCACCGACAAGCCTTCCGCACGGGGTCCGAGCGGCGCGATCGCGGCCGGGAACTCCGTCGCCTTGGCCATCGAGATGACCTTCGGCTTGAGGCTCTGCTGGGCCGCCGCGCTCATGAAGGCAGTGAACTCGGGCGGCGGCAGGACGCCCGCGACGATCTCGGCGCCGGCCGACTTGAAGGCCGCGATCTGGGCGCTGTAGTTGCCCGAGGGCAGGTCGAAGCGGCCCGGATCGACAATCCTGTAACCGCGCTTCTCGGCCATCCCTGTGAAGATCTTCGAGAAGGCAAGCCCGTCGTTGTCGTTCGGCCACAGCGCGCCGACAACCTTGTTGGTCGGAACCTGGTCCCAAGCGTCGTAATAGGCTTCGGCCATGTTCACGGCGCTGAAGAAATAGTTGTACGTCCAGTCGAAGCCTTTCTTCGGATCGCCATTGCGGCCGAAGAAATAAGGCTCGAGCGGGCAGTCGTTGCTGAGGCACGGCACACCCGACACCTCGCACTGGTCGGCGACCGGGTTGACGGTCTCCGGCGTGGCGAAGGTCGTCATGAGATCGACCTTGTCCTGCAGGATGAGGCCTTTCGCTACCTCCGCGGCGCGGTTCGGATTCGACTGGCTGTCGCGTACGACGATCTCGAGCGGATGCTTCGTGCCGCCGATGTCGAGCTGGCCGCCGGTGAACGCTTTGATCTGATCGAGCGTCCACGGCAACTGCTCGGTGAAGATCGCAAGCGGCCCGGTCAGCGGCGCGACGAGGCCGATCTTGATGGTCTTCGGCGCGGCGAATGCGACGCGCGGTAGCGCGGTCGCGGCGAGCGCCGCGGCGCCGCTCCTGAGGAATGTACGTCGGCCGACGTGAAGTGTTTTCATCGCTTTACCCTCCCTGATTTTCAGTCTTTCGAAGCCTCTGAGCAGCTGCCGTCACGCGGACGGCGTCTCCGCCTTTTCCTTGGTCTTTCCCCCGGCGCCGAAGTGCAGCGCAGGGATCTCCCGCAGAATGACGCGAACCGATTCGCGCGGCGCGGCGATCAATTCCTCGATGGCGTCGGTCACGCGGGCGATCAGGCGACGCTTCGCCTCGGGCGTCCGCCCTTCGATCATGGTGATCTCGACGATGGGCATCTTGCCTACTCCGTGACGCGGATCGAAACCGATCCGAGATTCTGCATGCTGAGACGCACGCGCTCGCCGACCTTGAGCGCGTGGGCGGCGGTGGCGCCGCCTGCGAGAACGATCCAGCCCGCTTCGAGCCTGCCGAGCGCGGCGCCTGCGAGCCTTGCCGCGGCGACCAGAGAGCGCGACGGGTTGCCAAGAATGGCCGCGGTCGAGCCGATCTCGACCGGCCGGCCGTCGACCTCCATGACGAGGCCCAGGTTGGAAAAGTCCTGGTTCGGCGACGACCAGTCGCCGACCACGAAGCCGGACGACGAGGAATTGTCGGCGATTACGTCGGGCAGCGCGAACTTGAAGTTCTGGTAGCGCGAATCGATGATCTCCATTGCCGGCGCAATCGCGCCCACCGCAGCGATCGCCTCGGCGGCGGTGACCTCTCCCGTCAGCGGCGCTTTGAGAAGGAAGGCGAGCTCGGGCTCGATTCGCGGATGCACGTAGCGGCTGCGCGCCAGGGACGCGCCCTCCTCGAGCCGCATGGCGTCGGTGAGCCGCCCCCAGACCACCTCGTCGACGTTGACCTGCCGCATTTTTGCGCGCGACGTCAGGCCCATTTTCACGCCGACAAGCTTCTCGCCGCGCTTCAGCCGCCGATCGATCGAAAGCGCCTGGATGGCGTAGGCGTCCGCGACGGTGAGCGGCGCGCTCTCGGTGAACTGCGGGATCGCCGTGGCGGTCCGCGCCGCCTCGTCGACGATGCCGGCGAATTTCGAAACGTCGGTCATTGCGCGGCCGCCTTGGCTTCGCGCGCATGAGCGATGTCGAGCGCGACGTCGACAATCATGTCCTCCTGGCCGCCGACCATCCGCCGACGTCCGAGCTCAGTCAGGATGTCGCGCGTGTCGACGCCGTAGACTTTGGAGGCGTTCTCGGCGTGGCGCAGGAAACTCGAATAGACGCCGGCGTAGCCGAGCGACAGGCTCTCGCGGTCGACACGCACGGGACGGTCCTGCAACGGCCGCACAACGTCGTCGGCGACGTCCATGAGAATGTGCAAGTCGACGCCGGTCTCGATCCCCATCCGGTCGAGCACCGCGATCAGCGCCTCGATCGGAGCGTTGCCGGCGCCCGCGCCCATGCCGGCGAGCGAGGCGTCGACGCGCACGGCGCCTGCCTCGATCCCGGCGACGGCATTGGCGACGCCGAGCGTCAGATTATGGTGCGTATGGACACCGACCTCGGTCTCGGGTTTCAGCGCCTGACGGAACGCCTTGACCCGCTCGGCGTATTGTCCGGGCAGCAGCGCGCCCGCCGAGTCGGTCACGTAGACGCATTCGGCGCCGTACGATTCCATGAGTTTCGCCTGCTCGACGAGCTTCTCGACCGGCGCCATATGGGCCATCATGAGGAAGCCGATCGTGTCCATGCCGAGATTGCGGGCAGCCTCGATGTGCTGCCTCGAGACGTCGGCCTCGGTGCAGTGGGTGGCGATACGCACGCTGCGCGCCCCCGCGTCATACGCGTGCTTGAGGTCGTGGACGGTGCCGATGCCTGGGATTAAAAGCACCGTCACGACAGCGTTCTTGCACTCTTCCGCGACCGCCAAGATCCATTCGCCGTCCTCGTGCGCGCCGAAGCCGTAGTTGAAGGTCGCGCCCGTGATGCCGTCTCCGTGGCAGATCTCGATCGCGTCGACCTTGGCGCGGTCAAGCGCCCGGGCGACTTCGCGCACGGTCTCGAGATGATACTGGTGACGGATCGAGTGCATGCCGTCGCGCAGCGTCACGTCCTGGATGTAGAGCTTGGATTTGTTCCTGCGGGCCATCACGCGGCCTCCTTCTGCAGTTGGCGGGCCGCCCAGCGGTCGGCGGTGGTCAGCGCGGCCGAGGTCATGATGTCGAGATTGCCGGCGTAGGCCGGCAGGTAGTGCGCGGCGCCCTCGACCTCGAGGAAGATCGTCGTCTTGAGGCCAGAAGACGGGCCGACGCCAGGGATCCGCACCGGATGGTTGTCGCCGATGTGCTCGAACTGAACCTTCTGCTTCAGGCGATAGCCCGGCACGTATTTCTGCACGGCGGCGGCCATCTCGGCGACGGAGGCTTCGATCGCCTCCTGCGTGCCGCCCTGCGACAGGGTGAAGACCGTGTCGCGCATGATGAGTGGCGGTTCGGCGGGGTTGAGGACGATAATCGCCTTGCCGCGTTCGGCGCCGCCGAGCGCGCAGATCGCTTTGGACGTCGTTTCGGTGAATTCGTCGATGTTGGCGCGTGTGCCGGGGCCTGCCGACTTCGACGAGATCGAGGCGACGATCTCGCCCCAGATCACGCGCTTGGTCGCGCGGCGGACCGCATAGACCATCGGGATCGTCGCCTGGCCGCCGCAGGTGACCATGTTGACGTTCGGCTCGTCGAGATTGGCGTCGCCGTTGATCACGGGAATGGTGAAGGGGCCGATCGCGGCCGGCGTGAGGTCGATGACCTTCTTTCCGTCCTTCTGCAGGATAGCGTTGTTCTTGATGTGCGCGCCGGCCGAGGTCGCGTCGAACACGACCCGGATATCCTTGTAGTTCGGTAGCTTCCGCAGGCCCTCGATGCCTTCGTGCGTCGTCGGCACGTTGAGGCGGGCCGCTCGCGCGAGGCCGTCAGAGGCCGGATCGATGCCGACCATCGCGCCCATTTGCAGGTTCTGCGACGTGCGCATCACCTTGATCATGAGGTCCGTGCCGATATTGCCCGACCCGATGATCGCGCAGGGGATCTTCGCCATTTTACCCATCACTCCTTCGCAAACGCGGCGCGGACCGAGCCGAGGCCCGAGACGCGCGCCTCGTAGACTTCGCCACGCTTGACCGTGACCATTGGGCCGAGCGCCCCGGAGAGAACCGTGTCGCCGGCTTTCAGCGGCCGCCCGACCTTGGCCATGGTCCTGGCGAGCCACAAGGTCGCCGAGAGCGGATCGCCGAGGCAGGCGGCGCCCGCGCCGACCGAAACCTCGTCGCCGCCCTGCTCCATCACCATGCCGCAGAGCCTGAGTTCGAGCCCTTCGAGCTTCTTGGGCGAAGCCCCGAGCACATAGAGGCCCGACGAAGCGTTGTCGGCGATGGTGTCGAGAATGCCGATCTTCCAGTCGGCGATGCGGGAATCGACGATCTCGATCGCAGGCAGCGCGTACTCGATCGCGCGCAGAATGTCGGCCGCCGTCAGCCGTTCGTTGTCGAGGTCGCGTCCGATGATGAAGGCGATTTCGGCCTCGACCTTCGGCTGGATGAGTGCGTCGGCCGGGACGTCCCAGCCGTCGGGGACGGCCATGTCGTCGAACAGCATCCCGTAGTCGGGCTGGTCGACGCCGAGCTGCCGCTGGACCGCGCGCGACGTCAGGCCGATCTTGCGCCCGACGAGCCTGCGGCCTTCGGCCAGCGCCCGCTCCGTGCCGATGTCCTGGACCGCATAGGCGCCGGGAAGGTCGCCCTCGACGATCGCGTCGCGCACCGGCGCGCAAGGGTTACGCGACTGCGCCGCGGCCTTGAGCCGGGCCGCAGCCTCCTCGATGTTGGTCGCGTTTGTTGGGGTCTTGATGGCGATGGTCATAAACAGCCTTTGTGCTGCGCTCCGCTCGCGTGACGGCGGTCAGGACGCCTCGTTGAGCTGGCGCGTGCAAGGATCGAGATTGAAGACGCAAGCGCTCACAGCTTGACGCAGACGTTGGTCAGCTCGGTGTAGAACTCGAGCGAGTGCAGGCCCCCCTCGCGCCCGATGCCCGACTGCTTTGCGCCGCCGAAGGCAGTGCGGAGATCGCGCAGGAACCAAGAGTTGACCCAGCAGATGCCGACGTCCATCTGCGCCGCGACGCGATGGCCGCGGGACAGATTCTCGGTCCAAACCGACGCGGCGAGACCGTACGGCGTAGCGTTGGCGAGCCGCACCGCCTCCTCTTCCGTGTCGAACGGACGGACATGGCAGCACGGGCCGAAGATCTCCTGATTGACGATCGCCGAATCGTCGGGAAGCCCGGTCCAGATGGTCGGTTCGATCCAGGCGCCGTCGGCGAGATCCGCGGGCATCTCCGGAACGCCACCGCCGGTCACGACGGTCGCGCCCTCGGCTTCCGCCTTCCTGTAGTAGCCCAGCACCTTCTCGCGGTGTTCCTGGCCGATGAGCGGGCCGAGGCTGGTCGCGGGATCCTCTGGCCTGCCAGGTTTCAGGCTTTCCGCGCCGGCTTTGAGGCGCGCGACGAATTCCTCGAAGATCGGCCGTTCGACATAGACGCGCTCGGTGCCGAGGCAAACCTGGCCGCAGTTGGAGAAGCATGAGCGCATCACGCCTTCGATCGCCTTGTCGAGATCGGCGTCGGCGAACACGAGCGCAGGGTTCTTGCCGCCGAGTTCGAACGACACCTGTCGGATGCCGAGCGCGGCCTGGCGCATGATCGCTTCGCCCGTACGGGTCTCGCCGGTGAAGGTGACGCCATTGACGAGCGGGTGCTGGGTCAGGAACTCGCCGGCCGAATTCGGCCCGAAGCCGTGGACGACGTTGTAGACGCCCTTGGGCACCCCCGCCTCGTTCATCACTTCGCCGAGCAGGGTTGCGGTCAGCGGCGTCTCTTCGGACGGTTTCACGACGACCGTGTTGCCGCAGGCGAGCGCCGGGCCGACCTTCCACGTCATGAGCAGGAGCGGCAGGTTCCAGGGCGAAATGACTGCAATGACGCCCTTCGGCCGCCTGAGGCCGTAGTTGAGCGCGCTCTTTCCGTCCGGCGTCGGCAGGATGAAGGTCTCTGTCGAGACGTTCTTCACCGTGTCCGCGAACATCTTGAAATTGGCGGCCCCGCGCGGAATGTCGAGATGGCGGGCGAGACTTCGAGGGCTTGCCGGTGTCGAGGCACTCGGCGGCGAGGAATTCTTCGAGCCGCGCATTGATCCCGTCGGCGACTTTCGCCAGGAGATCGGTGCGTTCGGCGACAGTCATTCTGCCCCACGGACCCGAAAGCGCCGCCTTCGCGGCGCGCACCGCCGCGTCGATCTCCGCCCGCCCCCCCTCGGGGACGCGGCCGATCACGCTGTTGTCGAGCGGTGTGCGGTTCTCCCAGAACTTGCCGGTCGCGCCGTCGGTGAAGGCGCCGTCGATGAAGTGGGCGGCGTCGCGCCGCGCGCCGTCGAAGCCCTTCGACGCCTTTTGCAAAGCCTGAACCGTCATCGTCATAGCCCTTCCGTCGCCAGCGCCCGCGTTTCGCGTCGTTTTCGCCGCGCATGCGGTAGAACCCTTCGCGCGGACGCAAAGGGTTCCGGTTTGTCGTTCCTGGACCGCCTTACGAGACGACCGACAGGAACGCCTCGTTCATCTGCCGCTCGTAGTAGAAAATACCCTTGCCGACCTGGGTCTCGTCCCAGGTGCGGGTCGGGAGGTCCGGATAATAGGTGTAGCCGCCGGCGAACACTTCGCAGCGGTTGCCCGACGGATCGAAGAAATAGATCGTCTGGCCGCGGGTGATGCCGTGGCGGGTCGGGCCGATGTCGATCGAGATGTCGTAGCGGGTTATGATGTCG
Source organism: uncultured Alphaproteobacteria bacterium (assembly GCA_963829505.1). Lineage (GTDB taxonomy): Bacteria > Pseudomonadota > Alphaproteobacteria > Rhizobiales > Beijerinckiaceae > Roseiarcus. The sequence continues at coordinate 330,389 of CAWHIL010000001.1, read as the reverse complement.
GCCGCGTGCCCCACCGCCTGCCAGTTCTCGAGGTCGAAAGCGAGGTGATGCAGCTTGCCGGGCTCAGGATATTTCACGAAGGCGATGTCGTGCGCCTTCATGCCGCAGGTGAGCCAGATCGCCAGCAGCCCGTCGGGCATGTCGACGCGCTCGGCGCAGCGGAAGTCGAGCGCCTTTTCGAAGAAGTCGAGGTTCTTCTCGATGTCCGGCCCGTAGAGCAGCGAGTGGTCGAAGCGGCGCGCGGCCATGCCGTGCGGCTCGAGGTCCCAGACGTCCGGGTTGTGCTGGCGCGGCTTCGGATCGGACTGATCGGCGTGGGCGAAGAGTTCGATGCGATGGCCCGAGGGAATGGAAAAGCCGATGCGGCGGCCGAGGCCCGGCTGCTCGCCGGCCTTCACGTGATCGACGGGGAAGCCGTATTCCTTGACCCGCTTCTCGTAGTGATCGAGGTCGGAGTCTTTGAGGCACTTGAAGGCCGCGACGTCGACGCCAGCCGAATCGGCGCGGCGCAGGACGATCGAGTGATGGTCGAACTCGTCGGCCGACTTCAGATAGACGCGCCCGTCCGGTCCCTCGGCCACCTGATGCAGTCCGATGCGCTTGGTGTAGAACTCGACCGATGCCGGCATGTCCAGCACACGAATCTGGATGAAGCCGGGGCGCGCGATGCCTGTGATTGCCATGCTGTTTCCTCCTTAGGCGGTTGCCAGGGCCCGCTCGCCCTTTGCTTTGACCACGACGGGAGTCTCCAGCCGCAGCGAAAGATCGGATCGCGGGTAGATGCAGCAGGCGAGCACAACGCCCGCCGCCTCGTCCTCCGCGGAAATGCAGGCCCGGCTCATCGGACCAGAATCGTATTCGCCCGAGAGCACCCTGACCCGGCAGACCCCGCAGCCGCCGCGCCGGCACCCGACCGGCAGGCGCCGCGGCAGGTTCTTGAGCTGGCCGAAGCCTTGCGCCCGTTCCAGCGCCACGAGGACGCGCTCGCCTTCGTAGGCGTTTCCCGCCCCATGTCCCTCGAGCGTGATCTGGAAGCGTTGCGGCGCCATGGGTCAGAGCCTCTTGAAGAGCGGGCTTTTCGGTTTCGGCCCCGCGTCCTGCGCGGTGAAGAATTTTTCGGTGAAGATGTGTTTCTCGAACAGCCGCCCCTGCATGAGCGCGCCGATGCACGCCTCGATCATCGGCGGCGGCCCGCAGAGATAGGCGGTGAGGCCTTCGAACTGGCCGCCGTAGAGGCGCTTGGCGACATCGTGCACGAACCCGCGCTCGCCGCCCCAGTCGCTGTCCTCTGGCTCGTGCGAGAGCGCCGGAACGTAGCGGAAATTGAGGTGTGAGGCGGCAAGCGCCTCGAATTCCGCCTGTCCGTAGAGATCGGCTTGGGCGCGCACGCCGTGGATCAGCGTGATCGGCTCGGCGTAGCCCTCTTCCAGCAAATCGAGGGTCATCGCGCGCGGGCTGCACACGCCGGTGCCGCCGGCAAGAAAGATCAGCGGCCCGCCGCGCGACTTGCGCACGATGAAGCGACCGTATGGGCCGGAAAAGCGGATCTGTTCGCCAAGCCGCAGGGTTTCGTGGATGTAGCCGGTGCCGGCGCCGCCCGGAACTCGCCGCACCTGCAACTCGACATGGGTCGCGTCGGATGGCGCGTTGCCGATCGAGAAGGCGCGCGGCGCCTCGACGCCCGGCAGCCGCACCATGACGTACTGGCCGGCCTGGAATTCGATTCCCCCGCCCTTCAGCGCCAGCCGCACGCCTCTGACGTCGCGGGCGAGATCATCGAGCCCGACGACTTCGCCCTCGAAATCGGCGATCGGGATTCGGCGCGCGTCGGGGTCTTCCTCGACATCGGCCTCGATCGTGACGTCGGATTTCAGCGTCGCCGTGCAGGCGAGCACGAAGCCGTCGTCGCGCTCGAAATCCATGAGCGCGAAGGAGGACGCCTCGCCATGATCGATCTCGCCGTCGACGACCTGCGTCTTGCACGTCCCGCAAAGGCCGTGGCCGCACGCATGCGGCAGATAGACGCCGGCGCGGAGGCACGCGTCGAGGATCGTCTGACCCTCGGCGACGTCGACGACGTCGCCGATCGGCTCGATGGCAAGCTGGTGCGTCATGACGCGCTCGTGCTCCGCGACGTCAGCTTCCGGAGCCCTTGTAGCCGTTGAGGCTCGGGGTCCAGAAGCGGATCAGCGACTTGTGGCCGACGCCGTGGTCGGCGAGCGATTTCGCCATGTCCGGCTTCGTCCTGACGCCGTCGATCATCCACTCGACCTTGTTCCAGTCGATCTTCGCGAAGTCGGGATGGGCGTTGTAGTGGCCCTTGACGATCGCCTCGACGAATGCGGCGAAGGGCATGTCCGGCGGCAGCGGGAACGCGAGCGCGGCGCAAAACGACAGATGCTCCTCCCAGTGAACGTAGACGACGCGGTTGCCGTGAAAGTTCTTCTCAACGTCGCGGTATTCGATGTGCTTTTCGTAGTCGGGCGACAGAGCCTTGAGGGACATTGGGTTCCTCCCAAAATCGGACATGAGCGGCAATGCGGCGCGGGGCCGCATCGCCTGCGGTGAATTGACGCTGACCTACTCCGCGGCCTTGACCGCGCCCGCCTGCCAGCTGTTCCAGAGCTTCTCGTCAGGCGAGCCGACGTAGTCCATGTTGTCGGCGCCAATGTTCATCCGGTAGTAATTCAGCACGTCCGGAATGGTTGCCCCGCCGCAGTTGCCCTGGAAGATCTGGTGCACCGGCAGCCAGGACTGCGCGTACTTCTCCGGCTCGCCGTCGAAGATGTCTTTGCAGCCGTCCGAGCAGAAGTGGTGCGTTTCGCCCTTGAACTTCGACTGGCGGAAGCAGATCGTCGTCGGATCGCCCGGCTCGGTGTAGACCATCGGGATTTGGCAGGTGTTGCACAGCATCGGCAGGGCCGGGTTGTAGAAGCGCTTGCCCTCCTTCGCCATCTCCCCCCACATCTCGAAGCGCGGGCGGTAGAACTTGTCGAACGTGGTCGGGTACTTCTCGCTGAGCCAGTCGAGGTGCTCGCGATCGGGCAGCCAGGTGTGGAACGCCGCGGCGGCGCCGTACTGATAGAAGGTCGCCCAGTTCTGGTGCGAAACGTGGTCGGCCTCGACCGTCGCCTGGTCCGCGTACTTGGGCGGACGAAGGCCGTAGCGGGCGAGATCCTGGAACAGCGAGCCGCCGGCCTCGGTGAAGTAGATGTCCCAGGCCTCGCGCCAGGACATGACCTTCTTCGGCAGCATGTAGTCCATCATCATGGCCACGATGCCGAGCACCTTGTGGCCGCGCCAGAACCACTTATCGACCCACTTCTGCACGATCGGCAGATTGTCTGGGTGCTGTTCGAGCAGGAACTTGATCACCTCGATTCCGAGCGTCATGTGACGGCTTTCGTCGGACTGCGCCGAGAAGCCGAAGGTGACCGTCGACATGTCGCCGTTGTAGGCCGCGCCCGACATGAAGGGCACGAACAGGAGGTTCGTCAGCACGTACTCGAACGAGAAGCCGACCGCGATCATGTACTCGAACGGACCGGCCGAGCGCGCGTCGTCGAAGAACGACTTCGGCACGCTGAGGTACCACACGCGATCGTGCATGTGCGGGAACTCGCCGATCCCGTCGAAATACTTGTTGTAATGGCTGATCGTGTGCGCCTGGGTCTGGAAGTGGCGCAGTTCGTCGAGCGCCTGCTGCTGGCAGGCCACGCGCGCTCCGGCGCCGCCGAGGTGACGGCCGGTGAAGGCGAAGCCGCGATGAGCGGAATACTCGAGCGGCGAGACGCCAGTCAGGAACAGCTTCACCACGTTGGCGTAGCGGCCGTCCGAGATCTTGGTCTGACCGTTGTTCTGCGCGAAGGCGTCGAGCACTGCGTAGAGCTTGCGCTCCTTCTCGGCCTGGAACTTCCAGTAGGCGTCCATGGTCAAGCGGAAGGGGTCCTCCCACGCCGACCAGTCCTTGATCTTGATCCCCTCGAAACGCTCATAAGGGAACACCTTGTCCATCGGCTGATAGGTCGTCTCCCAGTCGAGTCCACGGGTCATGTGCGCGTAGCGCTGCTTGAGACCGAGCTTCTTGGCGGCCATGTCTTGTCCTCCCGAGTTCTTAGTGTTTCCAGCCGACCGCGAAGCGGTCGTCGTCTTCGTCGAGGTTGCCGGCCATCGAGACGAGCACGAGATGCATCTCCTGGGGGTCCCAGGCGCGCCCGAGGCGCTCCTCGACGGAACCGCGGTTCACAACGAGCTCCATGTCGCGGTCGAGCTTGACGCAGCCCGGCATCTCGAGAATGCGGACGTTGCTGTTGTCGGCGAGGATCGCCTCGATGATCGGGCGGGCATCGTCGTTGTGCAGAAGCGTGAGCGAGGCGACTTGCGCCATGTTGGTTTCCTTCCCGTTAGATGTTGAGGCCGAGCGCGCGGGCGCGTGACTTGGCCGCGTCGCCAACCGCCCTTGCGGAGTTCAAGGCGCCGAACGCTTCGGCGAGCGGCTGGGCCGCCTCGATCGCAAGTCCGATAGCGCGGCTCGCCCATTCCGAGACGAGCCTTTTGTTGGCTTCGCTCTCCGCCGCGACCGTCTTGACGACGTGGTCGCTCCAGCGGCTCTCCTCGGCGCGCCAGTCGGCCATGAATTCGGTCAGCATCGCCACCGGGATCGCCCCGTCGCGCCACGCTGCGTCGAAGTGCTTATAGGCCGTGTCGAACAGCACCGCGTTGACGCCGAGCGTCTGGACGACGAAGAGCTTGAACCAGTCGCGCTCGACGAAGCTGTCCTCGATCAAGCGGCGCGCGCCCTGCCAGGCGGGGTCGGAGAGCCAAGTCTGCTTGGCCTTGTCGAGGCTCGCGCCGGTCTGCCCGTCGAGTTCGAGGCCAATGCGCGACACGATCTGCGCCATGCCGAGGTGATCGCCGGCCGAGAAGATGCAGGGCGCGGTGACCGCCGTGCCGTAGCCGCGCTGGCAGATCTCGGACATGTTCATGTTCGAGCCCCAGTGCAGGTGGCGCAGCGGCAGAAACCCGCGCTCGATCGCAGCCTTGGCCTCGAGCGACAACTTCTCGATCAGGCCGCGCTCCTCGACGAAGGCGAAGTTGCGGTCGACCGACTGATTCATGTTGGCGCGCGCGATGTTGTAGGTCGCGTAGTAGAACTGGCGCGGGTCGAGCGGCTTGTACCAGTCCTCCATCACGACCGCCGACTTGCGCGTGTCGGCGTGCCAGAACTCGGGCTCCCAGAGCGGCTTGTAGTGGAAGTTCGCCGTCGCCTGGACGTCGAGCGTGGCCTCCTGGTAGCGCGACGCGGGCTTGTCGGCGCCGAGACGGCGAGCGATGTGGCCGAACGTGTGCCGCTTCGGCTCGAGATCGATGGTCTTGATTTGAACCGTCACTGGGTCTCCTCCCTCGGATGTCGTTGTTGCGTGCTAGTTGATGTTTGGCTCGCTTCGCCCGCATTCCGGACGCGGCGCAGCAGCCCGGGTTGCCGGGTCCGCCAGGCGAGCTTCTCGAACTCCTCCCCGACCCCTTCGGCGGGCGGGAGCCGGACGACCTCCTGAAGCGCGCAGAATTCCTCGAAGGCGGCGAGGGGCAGGATCAGTTCGACCGTGAGGTCGGCGTCGTTGACGGAAAATTCGAATTCGACGTAACGCCCGGAGCGCACGCCGGTGACGCGCACGAATTTCTTCAGCGGCGTCTTTCTTTGACCCATGCGCTCCTCCAGCGAGCGTTTCCCACGCCTCTTTGAGGCGGATCGGCCTAGACTTGCCGTCCCTGTCCGCGACCGCGCCTCGCTCTCAACGGGAGTATCGCTAACGGAGGATGATATCGGCAGTCAAATTAAATATCGATATTAATACCTTTTGACGATTATTTTTCTCATTTTGTGAAAGAATCGGCGGATTGAACCGTTGGTGCCGATGAATCGGACGGAATTGCCAAAATCCGAGGGTGCGCTGGAACGCGAAGGACCGTTCGCATGGATAACACTTCAATTGTCGTTGTTCGGCTGAAATGACGATATTTTAGGTTGCATGGCCGCCGGGATTGGGAGAGGCTTGGCCGAATCGCGGAGGCGTCCCGTCGTGCCCCCGAAAGCTCAAGGGAGAGGCCGAGCATGACCGACGTCGCAGTCGCCGACCGTCCGGGCGAGGCCAAGGGCAAGACCCTCATCGAAGCGGCCTATGCAACCCTTCGCACCGAGATCATCGACGGGACGCTCGAACCGGGCGCGAAGCTCCGTACCGAGGAATTGCGGGCCCGCTACGAAGTCTCCGGCTCGACCATCCGCGAGGCGTTGACCCGGCTGCTGGGAGAGGCGCTCGTGACGAGCGAGGGGCAGCGCGGATTCCGCGTCGCCTCAGCGACGCTTGAGGATTTCCGCGACCTGACGGAAGTGCGCAAGCTCATCGAAACCGAGGCGTTGCGGCAGGCCATCGCCGTCGGCGGCGAGGCGTGGGAGGCCGACATCGTGGCGGCCTTCTACAAGCTGTCAAAGACCGAGGAGCGGCTGCGCGACGATCCGGCTGCCGCGGTCGCCGAATTCGAGGCGCGCAACCGCGACTTCCATCGCGCGCTGATCGCCGCTTGCCCTTCGCCCTGGCTCCATCGCCTGCACGCGCTTCTCTACCAGCAGTCCGAGCGCTACCGCAGGCTCGTCGCCTCGCGCCGCGCAATCCCACGCGACGTCCACGCCGAGCATCAGGGCATTCTAGACGCGACGCTGGCGCGCGACGCCGACCTCGCCGCAACGCTTGCCGGCGAACATATCGAGCGCTCGGTCGCGGCGCTCGAGGCGCTGCTCAAGGCGCGGCAGAAGGCCGCAGCGGGGTAGCGTGACGGCGGCGTCCCGCATCGGATCTTGATCGCTCGCGATCTCTGCTGTTGGGGGACACCGGATCGCTTGCCGCCGCGCGGACGTCCTGGCTTAGGACCGAACGCGCATCGCCCCGCGATCAGTCCGTCAGGTTCAGCGTCTTCTGCTCGCAAGCGTCGACATCGGAGGCGTCCATCGACTCCCCGTTGGCGAACGTTCCGTGCAGGTCGACGCGGCAATGCAGGCCGCGCGGTAGTTTGACCTCCGCCTTCGCGCCGGCTTTGAGCGCGCCGTAAACCTTCTTCCAGTTGGCGGAGCCGCTCTCGGACGCCTGCAACTGGACAAGATCGGCCCTGCGCGCGTTGGTTACGAGGACTGTGACCGTCGCATCCTCCGCGATCGCGGGCTTCGGCTTCATCGCGGTCGCCTTCTGCGTGGCCTGCGCGAAGATCTCCGTGGGAAGTCCCAGTAGCGCCGCGCCGAGCGCGGCGGCCAAGATGCAGTTCCTCACGGCGGTCCTCCAGTCTTGCGCAGCATTGGGCCGCAGGGGAGTCCGGATCCGCCGGCGGCGCCCAAGTCTCTGCGACGCGGCGCAGATCCCGCTTTGTCCTCAAGCGCCAAATTCAAACGAAGATCAAGAGATTCGATGGTGGGCGCACAAGGGCTCGAACCTTGGACCCGCTGATTAAGAGTCAGCTGCTCTACCAACTGAGCTATGCGCCCATCGAAAACTCGCGGCGGCGGCTCGACCGCGAGGGGCGGCATGTAGCAAAGGCGCGCCGGACTGGCAAGCGGGAATGCGGCCCGTCCGCGTCTCCTGGGAACCCCTCGTCTCGGCTGCTTCGCGGGCTGTCCCTCGCCACGCGGCGAGAAGGGCGATTGGACTCAGTTCTTCTCCTTGTCCACCAGCTTGTTCTTGCCGATCCAGGGCATCATCGCACGGAGCTTCGCGCCGACCTCCTCGATCGGATGGGCGTTCGCTTGGGCGCGCAGCGCCTTGAACGAGGTCTGATTGACCCGGTTCTCGAGCATCCAGTCGCGCGCGAAGCGGCCGCTCTGAATGTCGTCGAGCACGCGCTTCATCTCGGCCTTGGTCGCTGCGGTGACGATCCGCGGGCCGGTGACGTACTCGCCATATTCGGCGGTGTTGGAGATCGAATAGTTCATGTTGGCGATGCCGCCCTCGTAGATGAGGTCGACAATCAGCTTCACCTCGTGCAGGCACTCGAAATAAGCCATCTCGGGCGCATAGCCCGCCTCGACCAGCGTCTCGTAGCCGGCGCGGATGAGTTCGACGAGGCCGCCGCAAAGCACCACCTGCTCGCCGAAGAGATCCGTCTCGCATTCTTCGCGGAACGTCGTCTCGATCACGCCGGCTCGGCCGCCCCCGATCGCGGAGGCGTAGGAGAGGCCAAGGTCGTGGGCGTTGCCGCTGGCGTCCTTGTGGATGGCGATGAGGCAGGGGACGCCGCCGCCGCGCTTGTATTCGGAGCGCACCGTATGCCCGGGCCCCTTCGGCGCGACCATCAGCACGTCGAGGTCGGCCCGCGGCTCGATCAGGTTGAAGTGGACGTTGAGGCCGTGGGCGAACATGAGCGCCGCGCCCTGCTTCATGTTGGGGGCGAGGTCTGCCTTGTAGATGTCGGACTGGAGTTCGTCCGGCGTCAGCATCATGACGACGTCGGCCCATTTGGCGGCGGTCGGCACGTCCATGACCTTGATCCCCTCGGCCTCGGCCTTTTTGGCGGAGGCCGAGCCCGGTCGCAGCGCGACCGCGATTTCCTTCACGCCGCTGTCGCGTAGGTTGAGGATGTGCGCGTGGCCCTGGCTACCGTAGCCGACCACGGCGACCTTCTTGCTCTTGATCAGGTTGAGGTCGGAGTCCCGGTCGTAATAGACGCGCATCGCAAATGTCCTTGTCGCCCTTGGTCGAATGAGGCCGCGTTTCTAGTGAATGCGGGGAGCGCGATCAAGCGAGCCCGATTTTCTGTCCCGCCGGGCCTGCTCGAGCCCAAGACTTCCGCGCTTGGCGAACAGCCGACCCAGCCTGTATAGTGGCGTCCGGGCAAGCGTGCGCCCGCAAGGATTTTGGGGGGTTCCTTTGTCACTATCGGCTCGTCTCCGTTCGTTTTTCGCCCTGGCGCTCGTGGCGCTCACTCTGTCGGGCTGCGGCTACAACGTCATCCCGACCAAGGAGGAGGCCGCCAGGGCCAAGTGGGCGGAGGTCCAGAACCAGTACCAGCGGCGCGCCGATCTCGTGCCGAACCTGGTGGCGACCGTCCAAGGCTACGCCAAGCAGGAGAAGGACGTGCTGACCGAGGTGACGGAGGCGCGCGCAAAGGCGACGGCGATCAACCTCACCGCGGACGACCTGACCGACCCCGAGAAGGTCAAGGCCCTGCAGCAGGCGCAGGCGCAGCTCTCGGGCGCGCTCGGGCGCCTGCTCGCGGTCAGCGAGAACTATCCGGACCTCAAGTCGAACCAGAACTTCCTCGCACTCCAGTCGCAGCTCGAGGGGACCGAAAACCGCATCGCGGTCGCGCGCCGGGACTACATCGCTTCGGCGCAGGACTTCAACACCGAGCTCAGGACCTTCCCGACCGTGATCTGGGCGAATACGGTCTTCCGCTCGGTGAAGCCGCTCGTGCCCTTCACCGCCGAAGCCGAAGCGCAGGGCGCGCCGAAGGTGAAGTTCTAGCCCTAGCGGAAGGGGCGGCGCCATGGTCCGGTCCTGCCCGCGAGCGCTCCTTGCGCTTTTCGCCGCCTTCCTGATCGCCGGCGCGGCGCTCGCCGCGACCTTCCCGGCGCTCAGCGGCCGGGTGGTGGACGCGGCCAACATCCTGTCGCCGGCCACGATCGCCGACCTCGAGCGCAAGCTCGACAGCCTCGAACAGAAGTCCGGCATCCAACTCGTCGTCGCGACGGTCCCCTCGCTCGAAGGCGAGGAGATCGAGCCTTACGCCAACGAGCTTTTCCGTACGTGGAAGCTCGGCGAAGCGAAGAAGGACAACGGCGCTCTCCTCCTGATCGCGCCGAAGGAGCGGCGCGTACGGGTCGAGGTCGGCTACGGCCTCGAGGGGACGCTGACCGACGCCGTCTCGAGCATCATCATATCGAACGCCATCGCGCCCCGCTTCAAGGCCGGCGACTTCAACGGCGGGGTGACGCGGGGCGTCGACGACATCATTACGACGCTCACCACCGACTCGGCCGAGTGGAAGCCAAAGCCACGCGACACGCGCACCGAGCAGGACGCGACGCTCCTCGACGCGATCGCACCCTTCCTCATCTTCCTCTTCATCATGTTCGTCTTCTCGCGCATCGCGCGCCGCTCGGGCGGCAACGTCGTCTTCATCCCGATGGGCGGCGGCGGCTTTGGCGGAGGGGGCGGCTTCGGCGGAGGAGGCGGGTTCGGAGGCGGCGGAGGCTTCGGCGGCGGCTTCTCGGGCGGCGGGGGATCGTCGGGCGGCGGCGGCGCTTCGGGGGGCTGGTGATGCTTCTGGACCCGGCCGTCGAGATGCGCATCGAGACGGCGTTCGACGAAGCGCAGCGCCGGACAAGCGCGCCGCTCTCCGGCGTTCTGGCGGAGGCCTCGATCTCCCGCGACGCCGAATTCCTGCTCGGCGCCTGTCTGCTGGCGCTTCTGACGCCGCTGCCGCTGCTCGTCTTCACCCACCTGTCGGCCCAGCGAATCTACATCGCCCAGCTTCTGGTCGGGATCGTCGCAGCGGTCCTCGGCGCGCTGCCTTTCGTGCGGCGGGCGCTCGTGCCGGCCCGCGCCGCGCGTTCCGCCGGCCATCGCGCCGCGCTCGCCCAGTTCGTCCTGCGCGGTCTCGACCGGACGCAAAGCGGCGTGCTCGTCTACGTCTCGCTCGCCGAGCACTACATCCGCATCGTTCCGGCGGAAGCAGCCGGCGCCGCGATCACCAACGAGGCGTGGCAGGCGGTGGTCGACAAGGCGCTTCCGCTTCTCGCCTCGGGCGCGATCGAGACGGCGATGACGACACTCGCCAACGACTGCGCCGACCTGCTCGCCAAGGCCTTTCCGGCCGACGGGACGCAGGATCCTCCGCATCGCCATCGCTTCCACATCGTGTGAGACGCGACGTACCCGGACAAACGCAAAAGACGGCAGGCCATGCCCTGCGAGAGGCTTGGCCTGCCGCTGATCCGGTCAGGAGCGAAGGGGAGACGCCCCGAGACCGGAACCGGTCCGCTTCGCTTACGATGCAGCCTGCGTCGAGAGCGCGACGAAGTGCGTTCCGTTATCGTTCCTGATCTGCACCAGCACCGACTTCTTGCCGTCGGCCTTGGCCGAGCCGATCGCCGCCGCCACCTCGGACGGATGCGACACAGGCTTTCCCGCCACCTGAAGGATGACGTCGCCGGTCTGGATGCCCTTCTGGGCGGCGGCGCCCTCGGGGTCGACCTCCGCCACGACCACCCCGGTCTTCCCGGCGCCGTCGACGGCATTGGCGGACTCGAGCGTCAGCCCGTACTTGGCGAGCGCGTCCTTCGGCGCCTGCTCCGGCGCGTCGGCCTTCGCCTGGCGATCCTCGGAAAGCGAGCCGAGGGTCACCTTGACGGTCTGCTGCGCGCCGTTGCGCATGATGGTCAGTTCCGCGTCCTTCTTCGGCCCGAGCGCGGCGACCTTGCGCGCCAGGTCATGCGAGTTGGCGACCTGCTCGCCGTTGAGCGCCGTGATCACGTCGCCGTCCTTGAGACCGGCGGAGGCGGCGGGCGAGTCCTTCTCGGCCTTGTCGACGAGCGCGCCGCGAACGTCCTTGAGGCCGAGGCTGTCGGCGATGTCCTGCGACACCGGCTGGATCTGAACGCCAAGCCAGCCGCGGGCGACCTTGCCGGTGTCCTTGAGCTGGGCGACAACGGTCTTGGCGACGTCGCTTGCGATGGCGAAGCCGATGCCGACGCTGCCGCCCGACGGCGAGAAGATCGCAGTGTTGACGCCGACCACCTCGCCTTCGGCGTTGAAGGTCGGGCCGCCCGAGTTGCCGTGGTTCACCGGCGCGTCGATCTGCAGGAAGTCGTCATAGGGGCCGGCGCCGATGTCGCGGCCGCGCGCCGAGACGATGCCCGCCGTCACCGTGCCGCCGAGGCCGAAGGGGTTGCCGACCGCAATCACCCAGTCGCCGACCCGCGGGGCCTGCGCCGCGAACGGAACGTAAGGGTAGTCGGCGCCTTCGGCGGTCTTGAGCAAGGCAAGGTCGGTCTTCGAATCCGTGCCGACGACGCGGGCGGGAACGGTCTTGCCGTCGGCGGTCGTGATGGTCACGTCCTTGGCGTGGTCGACAACGTGGTTGTTGGTTACGATGTAACCGTCGGACGAAATGAAGAAGCCTGAGCCCTGCGCCATGCCCATGTGCGGGCGGGCGTGCGGCGCGCCTTCGCCGAACGGCTCGCCGCCCATGCCGGGCGCGCCGAACTGGCGGAAGAACTTCTCCAGCGGACCGCCCTTGGGCATGTTCGGCATCTCACGCTGCGGCGCGTCCTCGTCGTCGGAAGCCGCAGTCTCGTCGATCTTGACCTTGACCGAGACGACCGCGCCCTTGACGTGGTCGACGACGTCGGCGAACGACGCCGGGCCGGCCGAGGGAACGGACGCCGCGGCGACAGCGGAGGGAACGGAAAGCGGCAGGGTCTCGATGGTCACGGCGCCGACCGCGGCGACGGCAGCCGCCCCGAGCAGTGCGGCGCGTAGCGACTTGCCGGCGGGGCGAACAGAAAACAGGTTTCCCACTTTGTAATGCTCCATCAGTGTCGGATGCGCCCGACGAATTGTCCTGCGGCGCGATGGCGCTTCTTATGGGTGAGCGCCGTTTACGCGCCGATGGCGACGACATGAAGAGTTGGTAAGTCCAGGGGCCGTGCAGATCCTTTCCGACGCCACCAAAAAGCTTCGATTCCTGCATTGCCGGCCTTCAATGCGTTTCGGATTGTTTCGGAAACCTTCAGTTTCCTTCCCCGAAACAGGGCTTTTCAAGGACTTGCTAGCGAAGGCCGGACATAAAATCGACGCCCCGGATCGGCGGCCTGGGGCGCCATGGGGCGCCAGGCTCGAGCGGCGGGGGCGGCGCCGCCTCGGTCTCGGGGGCCGGCGGCGGGACGGCGCCCAAGGCCGCGCCGGCGCCCAAGTCCGTCTCGGGGACTAAGTCCGTGTCGGCGGCCAAGACGGCGTCGGGGGCCGAGACTGCATCGGCGTTCAGGCTCGCGTCGGGCGTCGCGTGCACAAGCGCCGCCGCCTTCGCCCCCGCCTTGAGCTCGTGGTCGTAGGCCCCGCGGATCCGCCGGACGATCTCCTTGACCACCAACGCGTCCGCCTCGGTATTGCGCTGCGGGGCGGCCTCGCGCGCCAGCTCCTGATAGCGGTCGAGCCGGTCGATCACCTTGACGAAAGGCGCGACCGCACGGACGTCGCCGCTGGCCAGCGCCGCGCTCGCCACGCGCATGGCGAAGCCGAGGCGGTCGAGCTGCAGATTGGCGTGGGTCGCGCCGCTTTCGGCCTCGCGCCGCTTCAGATGCTCCGTGACGATCTGGCGGACCCGACGCTCGGAAATCCGCTCGTCGCGGGCGACCTCGTCATAACCGGCGCCGGCGCGCAGGCGCTCCAGCATGCGCCTGGTCCGATCAGCCCTGGTGAATTGCGTCGACGGCTTTCTTCCCGTTTTGTCCATGTCCATCCTTGCTGGCCGCCCGCGCGCGCCTTTCTTTTCCGATGTTTGGGAACCCTAACACGATTTTCTGTTTTTTCAAACATTTTCTTGCGTAGGTCGGTATAAGAGAAGCCTCGCCGTGTGGGGGACTCCGCCGCTGGCCTCGGCAACCGGGCCAAATTGGCGGGCGCGGGCGCGCTTGTAGGGCGCGAGCGCGCCGGCGGGTTCAGCGACCCCGCTCTACGCCGCCCGGAAATCTGCCCTGGTTGCCGGCCTCGAGAGGGTGGGATTTTGCCTGTTCATCGAGAAATTGAGGGGGCGGACGCGGAGAATTGTGCGCAAATTGCTCGCCGCCGCTCCTTCAGGCGCAGGGGACGTCACGTGAACGAACAAAAGGGCCACTCGAGCCGCCTAATGAATATGGCGGTTCCCATCGAGGACGCGCCCGCGGGTCGAGCGGCGCCCGTCGACGCGGGCATCCTGGCCCGGATGGAGACGATCGCTCAGGCTCCAATGCTTCGCTATCGCCTCGATCGCTTCCGCGCGGAACTGCGCAAGCGCGACTATGCGGCGGCCGTTCTTTTCGACCCTCTCAATCTCCGCTACGCGACCGGCACGCGCAATATGGCGGTCTGGACCACGCACGCTCCGAGCCGCTGCGCGTTTGTCGCTGCCGACGGACCGGTCATACTTTTCGAGTTCACGTCGTCGCGTCACGTCACGAACGGCTCGCCGATCGTGGACGAAGTCCGCCCGTGCGTGTCCTGGATCTATTTTCTCGCCGGACCGCGGACCGAAGAGAAGGCCCACGTTTGGGCGGACGAGATCGAGAGCCTCTTGCGCCAATACGGCGGAAAAAACCGACGGCTTGCGGTGGACCGCTGCGACCCGCTCGGCGCTGCCCGCCTCAGGAAACATGGCGTCGAGCTCTTTGACGCACAGGAACCCGCCGAACAGGCCCGCATGATCAAATCGTCCGCGGAAATCGCCTGCGTGCAGTCGGCAATGGAAGTGTGCGACCTCGCGGTTGGCCGGATGCGCGAGGCGCTGTCCCCCGGCATCACGGAAAATCAGCTCTGGTCGATCCTCCACGAAACCAATATCGCCCATGGAGGGGAATGGATCGAATGTCGGCTCCTCGCCTCCGGACCCCGGACCAACCCATGGTTTCAGGAGTTCGAGCAATCGCGTGATCGAGGCGGGCGACGTTGTCGGCTTCGACACTGACATGGTGGGTCCCTTCGGATACCTTGCCGACATTTCGCGCAGCTGGATTTGCCCCGGCGCCGGGCCCACGGATCGGCAGAAAAAGCTTTACGAACTGGCGACGAACCAGGTTCTTTTCAACGCGGAGCTTTTGCGGCCGGGACTGAGCTTCCGCGAGTTCGCGGAAAGGAGCTGGCCGGTTCCTGAGGAATATCTCCCCAATCGATACATGATGATGGTTCACGGTTGCGGCTTCGTCGACGAATATCCGTCCATCGCCTACGCGGCCGACTGGCGGGACTGGGGCTACGACGGCCGCTTCGAGGAGGGAATGGTCGTCTCCCTCGAGAGCTTCATCGGCGAAGTCGGCGGGCCGGACGGCGTCAAGCTCGAGCAACAGGTTCTGATTGGTCCGTCAGGCGCCCGCTTTCTTTCGAAGGCGCCTTTTGTGGACGCCCTCGCGCTGTAGGGCATTCGGCTCCGCGAGCGCCGGCTCTTTCAGCGCGTCGCCATCCGGACGACGTGGCCGCCGGGGCCGGGGCGCGGCTTCACGGCGACCGCGGGCAGGAAGCGTTCGACGAGCGCGGCGCGGTCGAGATCCTCGATGTCGGCGAAGCCGAGCGCCCCCGCCCGCGCGTGCAAGGCTTTGGTGTCGAGGGTGCAGCGGAACGGCTCGCCCTGCTCCGCCACCTTCGCGGCCAGCGCGTGATGGGAGTTGCGCGCCCGTTCGTCCTCGATCGTATGCGGCGGGTTCGAGTAGTCGAAGACGACCTCGACGCCGCCCGGCAGTCCGGCGAGCGCGGAAAGCGTCGCGAACACCGCGTCCTCCGTTAGGTAGGGCGTGACGCCGAGCCACAGCACGAACGTCCGCGAGGCGACGTCGAGACCCGCGGCGGCGAGCGCGAGCCCCATATCGCCCCGCTCGAAGTCGTGCGCGACGAAGGTGAGATGGGAAGGCTCGTCGATGCGAGCGTCGGCGAGCCGGGCGCGCTTGTCGCGCTGGGTCGCCGGGTGGTCGAGTTCGAAGACGCGCAGGTTCTCGCGCGGTTCGAGCCGGTAGGCGAATGTGTCGAGGCCAGCGCCGAGGACGTGGATCTGACGCAGGCCCGCGTCGATCGCCGCCCGCGCGCAATCCTCGGCGAAGCGGCTACGCATGGCGATGAAGAAGCGGAGCGCCCGCCGCTCGGGCCGCGCCATCGAGACCGCGATCGCCTCGTCGGCGTCGCCGCCGAGGATGCGGACGGCGAGCGGATCGGCGAAGATGGAGCCCCCTTCGAGCGCCTGATGCGCCGCCCTGTGCCCCGCCGCGCCGAGCGCGGTGCGGCTTGCCTGCCCATGTTTCATGGATGCGAGCCTAGGGTCGCCCGAAACGCATGTCGAGGCGCGGACGCCGGGCGTCAGGCGCGCATTGCCGCTTGCAGGCGCTCGCGCCAGCCCGCTTCGTCGCGCGCCGGGCTTTCGAACTGGACGCGGGCGGCCTCGGTTCCGGCCGCAAGGTCGAGCCCTTCGGGATCGAGGCCGATCGCCCGCC
Source organism: uncultured Alphaproteobacteria bacterium (assembly GCA_963829505.1). Lineage (GTDB taxonomy): Bacteria > Pseudomonadota > Alphaproteobacteria > Rhizobiales > Beijerinckiaceae > Roseiarcus. The sequence continues at coordinate 314,173 of CAWHIL010000001.1, read as the reverse complement.
AGATCTGGCGCCCTCTCGCCGAGCCCGCGAGGCGAGCGAGCGCCGCCTCTCCAAATCCGTTCGCCCATTCGATGAGCGTCACCTCCGCCTCGGCCACCGCCGGGCAGTCGGAAGTCAGGATATCCGCGGGCGTCAGCGCGTCGGCGCGCCCGAAGCCGCCGTTGAAATGCACCGAGTTGGGCGTGAGCCGGAAGAAAGAAAAGTCCGCGAAATCGACGTAGAGCTTCGCCTTGGGGTTTCGCTGAAGATAGCGGACGCGCACGCGCGGGCCTGTCGTGGGCGCGATCCGGCCGTTGAGGGTGATCCGCGGATGGTTCAGCGGATCCCCCCGCTCGGGCGCTCCGGCGAGAAGCAGCGAGGCGCGCGGATCGGCCGCGAGGCGCCGGGTGTGTTGAGCAAGCGTCGACATCAGGAAGATCGGCGCGCCGCACGCGTCGCTCGCGACGCCGACGAGGGTCGTCAACGGCGCGCCCGAAACGGGGTCGAGGGTCGCGAGCGCGCCGGTCCGGGCGATTCGCATGAGGCGCTTGGCGTCTGCGACGGCGAGCGCGCGGGCTTCTTCGGGATCGGCGGGGGACTTCGCCATGCGAGGGACCTAGATTCTTGTGGTCCGAGAGAAGGCGGCCGAACAGGGTCCGTCAAGGGGAGGCGGCCGGCGGCAGCGGCGAGGCGGACCGCCAGCCGGCGGTTCGGGCCCGGCCGGCGATCGTCCCGGCTGATGGCAAATGACTGATTTATTTGACGCAAGCCGGCGCTTTGGGCTAAACGGGCGCCGCCTCGACATTGCGGCGCTTCGGCCGGGGATGGTCCGGCGCGCCCAAGGAGACGTATATCCAAGCGCCCTTTCCGCCCGCGTCCCGGCTTGGTGCGTCCGAATTTACCAGAAATGGAACACATTTCTGCTGGGAACGGTTATGATGCCAGCCCTCGTTGCGCCGGAGGCGGCGGCGCCACTCGAACCGCAACGGAACCCGATGCCGACGATCGCTCTGGTCGATGACGACCGCAACATTCTCACTTCCGTCTCGCTCTCGCTCGAAGCGGAAGGCTACCGGATTCAGACCTACACCGACGGCGCAGCCGCGCTCGAAGGGCTGAAGTCCAATCCGCCGGACCTCGCAGTCGTCGACATCAAGATGCCGCGCATGGACGGGATGGAGCTGCTCCGCCGCCTGCGGCAGAAGTCGGACCTGCCGGTCATCTTCCTCACCTCGAAGGACGAGGAGATCGACGAATTGTTCGGGCTCAAGATGGGCGCGGACGACTTCATCCGGAAGCCCTTTTCCCAACGCCTCCTGGTCGAGCGGGTGAAGGCTATCCTGAGGCGGTCGAGCCCCAAGGACGCCACCGCCCAGAAGGAGACGGAGGCGAAAATCCTCGAGCGCGGCCGGCTGAAGATGGATCCCGAGCGGCATACCTGCACATGGGACGGCACGCCGGTGACGCTGACCGTCACCGAGTTTCTGATCCTGCAGGCGCTCGCCACCCGTCCGGGCGTCGTCAAGAGCCGCAACGCGCTCATGGACGCAGCCTACGACGACCAGGTCTACGTGGACGACCGCACCATCGACAGCCACATCAAGCGGCTGCGCAAGAAGTTCAAGGTGGTGGAGGCGGAGTTCGAAATGATCGAAACCCTTTACGGCGTCGGCTACCGTTTCAAGGAAGGCTGAGGCCTTAAGACCGGGCTCATGAGCGCAGGCGTCAGCCGCGAACACGTCCAGACGGAGACCCCGCAGCGGACCTGGCGACAGTGGCTGCGCTCGCGCGGACGGCTGGCCTGGCGGTCGCTCACGTCCCGTTTCTCGTCGTCGCTGACGCGCCGCATCGTCGTCCTGAATCTCGGCGGCCTGGTCGTCCTGATGATCGGGTTCCTGCTGCTCAACCAGTTCCGCGCCGACATCATCGCCGCCCGCGAACAGAGCCTGACGACGCAGGCCGACATCATCGCCGCCGCGGTGGCCGCGTCGGCGGGCGTCGACACCGACGCGATCACGATCGACCCCGACAAGCTCCTGCAGCTGGCGCCTGGCCAGAGCGCCTCGCCCTCGTCGAGCGACGAGGAGGCGATCCAGTTCTCCATCAACCCGGAGCGGGTCGGGCCGGTGCTGCATCGCCTCATCACGCCGACCCACACCCGCGCGCGCATCTACGACAGCGACGGCCGCCTTCTCCTCGACTCGCAGTCGCTTTCGGCGCACGGGGCGGTCGTCCGGTCCGATCTTCCCGACGTCGCCGGACGCCGCAGCGTTCTCGACCGCTTGGTCGGCGCGATCCGCAACTTCCTGGCGACGCCATCGGCGCCGCGAGCTGAAAACCCCTGGCTGCTCGACGGCAAGACGGTCCCCGAAGTTTCGGCAGCGCTCAAGGGAAAGACGGAATCGCTGGCGCGCATCAACAATGAAGGCGAGACGGTCGTGTCGGTCGCCGTTCCGATCCAGTACATGATGGCGACCCGCGGCGTTCTCCAGCTTTCGACGCAGGGCGGCGACATCGACCGCGTCATCGCCTCGGAGCGCTGGGCGATCTTCCGTTTCTTCGTCGTCCTGGCGTCAGTCATGCTCGTGTTGTCGCTGTCGCTCGCCAACACCATCGCCGAGCCGGTGCGGCGGCTTGCGACTGCGGCCGAGCGCGTGCGCAGGGGCATTCGCTCCCGCCAGCAGATCCCCGACTTCACCTTTCGAACGGACGAGATCGGCCACCTTTCGGGCGCGTTGAGAGAAATGACGACCGCGCTCTACAGCCGCCTCGACGCGATCGAGAGCTTCGCCGCCGACGTCGCGCACGAACTCAAGAACCCGCTGACCTCGCTTCGCAGCGCCCTCGAGACGCTGCCGCGGGTCCAGGGCGGCCAGTCGCGCGACCGGCTGATCGACGTCATGCAACACGACGTCCGGCGGCTCGACCGGCTCATCTCCGATATTTCCGATGCATCCCGCCTCGATTCGGAGCTTGCCCGCGGGGACGCGAGCCCCGTCGACCTCGCCGCGCTCCTCGAGGCGGTCGTCTCCATGGCCAAGGACTCGCCGCGCTCGAACGGGACCCGGATCGAGCTTGCGATCGAACCCGCCCGCGGGCGCCGTCGCGAAACGGACTTCCTCGTGCTCGGGCACGACTCGCGGCTCGCTCAGATCGTCACCAACCTGATCGACAACGCCTGCTCGTTCTCCGAGCCCGGCGGCGCGGTGCGCGTCGGCCTCGCGAGAGCCGCCAGGTCGGAAGACGGAAAGCCGGCCGAGAAAGTGATCGTGACCGTCGACGACGACGGTCCCGGCATCCCGCCGCATGCGCTCGAACGGATTTTCGAGCGCTTCTACACCGATCGTCCCAGTCAGGGGTTCGGGCAGAATTCCGGGCTTGGCCTATCGATCTCCCGGCAGATCGTCGAGGCGCACAGGGGAAGGATCTTCGCGATGAACCGGCCTCACGAAGCGAAGGCGGAACGGATCGGCGCCGACGCCGACGAGCCCGCTCGGCATGGAGCCGGGGCTCGTTTCGTCGTCGAACTGCCGGCCTACGCCCCATGACGCCGATCGGCGCCTCAGGGGTCGGAACCCACGCGACCGCCGTCGTTTTCGGCGAAAGCGGGGTGATGATCCGGGGCGCGTCCGGATCGGGCAAGAGCGCGCTGGCCCTGGCGCTGATGGAACTCGCGCGGGCGACCGGGCGCTTCGGCGCCCTCATTGGCGACGATCGCGTCTGGATTCGCGCCGTCGGCGGCCGAATCCTCGCCTCGGGCGCGCCTCATACAGCGGGACTGATCGAGCGGCGGGGGGCCGGGCTCATTTCGGGCCCGAGCGAGCCCGCGGCGGTCGTCGATCTCGTCGCGGAGCTCAGCGGGCTTGACAGCAGCTGGCCGCGCTGGCCGGCGGAGCCGGCAAGATGCGTCGTTGACGGGATCGGCGTCCCCCGCCTTGCCCTCAATACTGCCGCGGGCGCCTCCGACGGCGCTCGCGCCATCGACGAGCGCCTGTCGTTGCTTGCGACGGACCGCGACAATTCGCGCGGAATTTCGCTTGATCAATGCGCCGCACTGCACAAAAATAGGGCCTCTGCGACTTCACGGACAGCTTCAGCGACGCCCGAAGCCCGAGCCGGACGGATGATGGACACTGAATGATCGGAATGGTCCTGGTGACCCATGGCCAGCTCGCCACTGGCTTTCGGGCGGCCCTCGAGCACGTCGTGGGACCGCAATCCCACCTCGAGACGATCACGATCGGCCCCGACGACGACATGGAGCAGCGCCGCTCGGACATCCTGAATGCGGCGGCTGAGGTCCAGTCGGGCGAAGGCGTGGTCATTCTCACCGACATGTTCGGCGGCACCCCGTCGAACCTGGCGATTTCGGTCATGGACGGCGGCCGGATCGAGGTGATCTGCGGGGTCAACCTGCCGATGCTGATCAAGCTTGCCACGATTCGCGAGACGAGCGACCTCGACCACGCCATCGTCGAGGCGCGCGAGGCCGGACGCAAATACATCACCGTCGCCAGCAAGGTCCTGGCCGGCAAATGACCGACATCGATCCGGGCGGCGCCGAAGAGACGGCTCCTGCGCCCGAGATCCATTCGCGTGAGATGCGCATCGTGAACCGCAAGGGGCTTCACGCCCGCGCGACCGCGAAGTTCGTGCAATGCGTCGATCGCTTCGACGCCGACATCACCGTCACCCGTTGCGGCGAAACCGTCGGCGGCGATTCGATCATGGGCATTCTGACGCTGGGCGCCGGGATGGGATCGACCATCACCGTCTCCGCCTCCGGGGCGGACGCCGGGCAGGCCCTGGACGCGCTTGCGGACCTCATCGCCGATCGCTTCGGCGAGGACGAATGACGCAACCTCGCTACATCCGGAAGTCTTCTCCCAGGTAGAAGCGTCGGACGTCCGGATGGGCGATGATCGCGTCCGGCGGACCTTCGGTGAGAACGTGGCCGCCGTGGAGGATATAGGCCCGGTCGATCAGGCCGAGCGTCTCCCGCACATTGTGATCGGTGATGAGGACCCCGATGCCTCGTCCCTTGAGGTGGCGCACGAGATCCTGAATGTCGCCGACAGCGATCGGATCGATGCCGGCGAACGGCTCGTCAAGCAGCATGAACGACGGTTTGCCTGCGAGCGCCCGCGCGATCTCGCATCGGCGCCGCTCTCCGCCCGACAGCGAGATCGAAGGCGCCTTCCTCAGGCGGGCGATATCGAACTCGTCGAGCAGCGATTCGAGCATTGCCTCGCGCGCCGCCTTGTCGCGCTCGTTGACCTCGAGCACCGCGCGGATGTTGTCCTCGACGTTCAGGCCACGAAAGATCGAGGCTTCCTGCGGAAGATAGCCGACCCCGAGCCGCGCCCGCTGGAACATCGGCAGGGCCGTCACGTCATGGCCGTCGAGCTCGATCGTCCCCTTGTCGGGTTTGACGAGGCCCATGATCATGTAGAAGACCGTGGTCTTGCCGGCGCCGTTCGGCCCGAGCAGTCCGACCGCTTCCCCGCGCCGCACGCGGATGCTCACGTCCTGCACGACCATCCGGCTCCGGTAGCCCTTGCCCAGATGATGGACGGCGAGCAGGCCCTGTGCGTCGGCGCCGCCCCGGTCACGCACGCCTCCTGCCACTCCCGGAGACCTTTCGGCGAGATCGACCGGAGCGTGCGCCGCCTCGCCGTTCAGCACGTCATTGCTCACGGGGAGGCGGCCGGGCTGAATTGGTCGGGCAAAGTGGCGGGTCCTGCACGCTCGGGGGCCCCTATTTGGCCTTCGACGGGTCCGCGCCGGAAGTGGAGGTCGGAGTAAATTGTCCGTGAACGCGGCCGGACTTGCCGCTGCCGGTGTCGATGGTGGCCTGGCCGGTCTTCATATCATAGATCAACTTGTCGCCCTTTGTGACATTCTGACCGTCGCTGAGCGTGACATGGCCGATCAGATACACCTTGTCCTCGAGCTTGTCGTAGGTGCCGTTGTCGCCGGTGGCGACCTGGGTCTTGGACACGACGGTTACCGGACCCGAGGCTTCGAGCCGCTTGATCCCTGAATTCTGCGGAGGTCCGGCGCCCTGGTCAGCTTGCGGCGCCGCAGGGGCCGGCTTGTCGGCGCTCTCAGCGGCGTTCTTCGCCGAGCGGTCGAGATAGATCGTCATCGCCGAGCAGGTCAGCTTCGTGTCGCCCTGGATCACGACGACGTTGCCCGAATAGATCGCCTTCTGCTCCTTGTCGAAGTAGACGAGCTTGTCCGCGTCGATTGAGATCGGCTCCTTCGCATTCGTTCCCGGCAGGAACTGGTTCGGGGACGAACCCTGCGACGGCGGCTTGGTCGCGGCTTGGGCGAACGGGGCGCCGAGGCAAAGGGCGAGGGTCAGCCAACGCGTCCCGATCAGAAGGGCGCGTAACGTCATCATGGTGCGGATTCCTTCGTCTGAGCCTCGATCGGCGCGCCGCCGTCGGGCACGAGGGTCGTCCTGACCCTTCCCTCGAACGTCATCTCCTGCCCATTGTGCTCGCCCGACGCCCGATCGGCGAGAATGGTCGTGTTGGCGCCGACGTGGACCTCGATCGGCTCGTCGCTGCGGTAGACGCCGGTCTTGAAATCGATGTCCACGGTTCGCAGGCGGACTTCGAAACGCTGATTGGAAATCTTCACGTTTCCGGCCAGGTTCATCCGCCCCGCGGCGCTGTCGTAGACGCCCGTATCGGCTGTGATGCGCGTCGTCTCTCCTCCCGTCGCGCCGATGTCGCCCGTCAGGTTCTCCAGTTCGGCGACGGTCGGATGCCTGACGTCCTGGAGGGCGCGCTCGGCGGTCAGGACGTAGGGCTGCCCGTCGGCGCGAAACCCGGCGAGCCTGGGCTTGGCCATGGCGATCTTGGTCCCGTCGATTGCAACGTTAGAGAAGCTCAGCGATCCGAACTTGGGGCCAAAGGGATCGAAGACGGCGATGGCGACCATCGCCGCGACCGAACCGACAACGCTGATCAGAATCGCCCTGCGCAGGAACCGCACCCGGCCCGAGCGCCTTCGGGCCGCCGCAAACAGGCGCGTCCGATCGGTCGCGAACGAGATGGCGACGCCCCTCGCGCCCTCCCGCGCTCCCGTGAACGCCGGGCGCTCCATGCTCTCGGCGCCGGCCGTCATCGCTTCGCCCTTGAGCCCCCACAGTCGTAAGACGCCTAACACAGGGCCTGCAAGAAAACGACCTCGATGGCGAAGTTAGGGCCGATTTCGGGCGCGTGCGCGATCGGCCTTGCGTCTCAAGCCCGCACTCGCCCTAGAAATTTCTGTTGATCGTAAAATGCCGCTCTGGTAATTGGAATCTTTCTAATTTCCTCCAAACGAGACCCCACTCCCCTTCTGTCCGGGACTTTTGCTTCGAGGGAACGAACCAAAGTTCTTGCAATTTTCTAGACGAGCGTCTAGATTGCCGGGGTGCGGCGCTTTTGCCCGCACATGCCCTCCTTGGGCGTTTCCTCCCTAGACTTGAAGGCCGCCGACAGGCGGCCTCCTTTTTTCTGGGGACCCCTCATGCCGCCGGGCTTACCTTCGGCGCGCCAGCGCCCGAGCCAGAAACTGCCCTCCGTGGCGCAATCCGCCGCCGTCGATGCCGTGTCCGACGCCGAAGGAGATGTGCCATTCGGCCGGAATGTCGGCCCCGGCCAGCGCATCCGCGGCAAGAAACATCGCATCGATCGGAATGAGCGGGTCCTGATCGCCGTGAATCAGCAGGATCGGCGGGGGCGCTCCGCGTGAATCCCTGGCGCGCGCCTCGGCGAGCCTGTCGGCTCCGATCAGCATGCCCGAATAGCTCAAGATCGCCGCGGGCGCGAGAGGCCGCCTGAGGCCGACATGCATCGCCATCATCGAGCCTTGGCTGAAGCCGACGAGCGCCAGTCTCGATTCGTCCAGGCCGTGGCGCTTGAGTTCCGCGTCCAGAAACCCGTCGATCGCCGCACGCGCGCGGACCGCGCCCTCGAAGCGGGCCGCTTCCCCAGCGGGATCGTCCGGACCCTCGTTGGACAGAGCGAACCATTGCCGGCCCATTGGCGAGGCGGCGCAGCGCTCCGGCGCGTGCGGCGACACGAAGGCCGCGTTCGGCAGGAGCCTTCGCCACTGATTGCCGATCTCGATGAGATCATTCCCGTCCGCGCCGTATCCGTGCAGGAACACGATGAGCGCCGTCGGGCGGCCCTCGGCCGCGGGCAGTCTTGGTCCGTCCAAGGCGACGGTCATGCGTCCGCTCCGATCCTTTTCCGGTCCGCACTTAACCCGTCCGATCCGCAAGGGCCAGACCGGAACGCCGCTTGACCGCGCGGTAATACGTCCAGAGCATGCGCGCGGCGACCCCCCGCAAGGGGCGCCATCGCTCGGCAATCTTCTCGAGCCGCCGGGCGTCGGGGCGCGCCTTCAGTCCGAGCGCCATCCGCGCCGCCTCCTGCAGGGCGAGGTCTCCGGCCGGAAAGGCGTCGGGATGGCCGAGGCAGAAGGTGAGGAAGACGTCCGCGGTCCAAGGGCCGACGCCCTTGACCGTGATGAGGGCGCGATGCGCGTCTTCGGCCGCCGCTCCGGCAAGGGCGTCGAAGTCGAGACGCCCGAGCGTCACCGCCTCAGCGACGGCTTTCAGCGCCCGGATCTTGGGCGTCGAAAGGCCGCAGCTCTTGAGGTCCTCCTCGCTTGCCGAGGCGATTTGCGCGGGATCGAGCGGGAAATAGCGCGCCTCGAGCCGGCCAAAGATCGCGCTCGCGCTCGCCGTCGACACCTGCTGCGAAACGATGATCGCCGCGAGCCCTGCAAATCCGGGATCGCGACGGCGGAGCGGCGGCGGTCCGCCCACCGCCAGAACTCGGGCGACGAATTCTGGATCTACCAGACGAAGCTCCTCGACCGCGGCCGAGAGGCTCGCTTCGTCGGCGATGACCGGGCCCTTATGATAGATGCGGCTGGCGGGCGGGCTTTTCCCCCGCCGTCGGCCTGCCGCCGGATTTCGCATCGACCTGTCGCTCATGCCGCCCGAACCCGCTTCCCCCGTGCTTCGCTTCGCGCCGACGCCGAACGGCGCGCTCCACCTCGGCCACGCTTATTCCGCACTCTTTAACCAGCGCCTCGCCGAAGAGACCAAAGCGCGCCTGCTTCTCAGGATGGAGGATCTCGACGGCCAGCGCTGCAAACCAGCCTTCGAGGCCGCGATCGTTTCCGACCTTGCATGGCTCGGCGTGGAATTCGTCAACCCGCTGAGGCGGCAAAGCGAGCACGCCGACGATTATAACGCGGCGATCGTGCGCCTCGAGTTCGCGCGGGCTCATCTTTCCCTGTTTCTGCAGCCGGGCGGAGGTCGCCGCGACCGCAGGGGCCCGAGACCCGGACGGCGCGCCGCTCTATTCGGGCCGTTGCCGGCTGCTTTCGCCTGCCGAGAGCCGAGGACGCCTGAGGCGGGGCGACAAGGCGGCGTGGCGGCTGGACATGCGCCGCGCCGTCAGGGCCGCCGGCGAGACGATCGAATGGCTCGAGTATGGTGAGGGAACGACGCCCCTCAGGCGCCTTGCCGAGCCGCTTGCGTGGGGCGACGTCGTGCTCAGGGGCCGGGACCGTGCCGCGAGCTATCATCTGGCCGTCACCGTCGACGACGCCTTGCAGGGGGTGACCGACGTCGCGCGTGGGCGGGATCTTCTTGGCGCGTCGTCGGTCCATCGGCTGCTGCAGGACCTCCTCGGATTCATGACGCCGCGCTACCGGCACCACCGCCTCGTCCTCGACCCGGACGGGGCGAAGCTTTCGAAGAGCCGGGGGTCGACGTCGCTGTCGGCGCTTCGCGATCAGGGCGTCACGGCGGCCGCGGTCCGATCGTCGCTCGGATTTTCCAGGGAGGCTGCGCCCTTCGCGGTCGCGCTCAGTTGATCCTTGCCGTCACGCCGGCGGCGGGCTTCTCGACCGCTTCCGCCGCGGCCGCCGGCGCCTGGGAACGAAGCTGGTCGATGCGGTCGCGTTCGCGTTTGAACTGAGCCAGCATCTTGCCGTCGAACTCGCGCGTGCGGGCGAGCTTGATGGCCATGGGGTCGACGAAGTTGCCGTTGATGATGATCTCGTAGTGAAGATGCGGTCCTGTCGCGAGACCGGATTGTCCGAGGTATCCCACCACCTGGCCCTGAGTGACGCGCCCTCCCTCGGCGATGCCCCGGCCGAAGCTGGACATGTGGTTGTACGTGGTGACGTAGCCGTTGGCGTGCTGGATCTCGACGCGCCGTCCATAGCCCGCGTCCCACCCGGCCTTGATGATCACTCCGTTCCCCGCCGCGAAGATCGGAGTGCCGATCGGCGCGCCCCAATCGACGCCGGTGTGCATGCGCGTGAAGTGGAGGATGGGATGGAAGCGCATGCCGAACGGCGAGGTGATGTCGCCTTCGGCGATCGGTTTGCGAAGCAGAAACTTCCGGCTCGATTTGCCGCCCTCGTCGTAATAGTCGACGCTGTTGTCGTCCGGCGCCTGAAAACGGTAATATTTGTAGACCTGATCGTGAACCGTGATCGTGGCGTAGAGCAGCTCCGGGCGTGGGTCGACGTCGTCCGGGTCGGAGTAGAAGGCCTCGACCGCATCGCCCGCCGAAGTCGAGCGCTGGAAGTCGACGTCGTTGGCGAAGACGCGCGTCAGGAGTTCGATCAAGGGCTTCGGCAGCCCCTGTTTCAGGGACGTCTCATAGAGGCTTTGATAGAGGCTCATGCCCCCCTGTTCGGCGTCGCCGGCTTGCGGGCTGCGGGTTCCGGCGGGGGCTTTGATCGACACAGGCGCGTAGGCGCCCGCGTCGTTGAGGGCGACAGTCGCCTTGAGCTGGTCGTCGGCGTAGATCGAGATCCGGGCGATCCGCGGCGGATCTCCGCGCTCAGCCGGCTCCGCCGGCAGCAGGATGATCTTCTGGCCTTCGCTGACCGGCGAGTCGCCATGCTTGGCGCCGAACGCCGCAGAAATGGCCGTGGCCGCGTCGGGCGTGGCCCCATTGGCTTTGAGGAGATCTTCGAAGGTCTCCCCGTGCCGCATCTCCACCAGCTTTTCCGTCGGCGTGGCGTCTTCGGAACCGGAGGACTTGGCGAGGTTGGTCACGTTTTCGGGGATCATGCGCACTTCAATCGAGGCGAACGGCGCGCTCGAGCTGACGCTCCCTACGGTCGCGAAGGACAGTGCCTTGGCGAAGGGGTCGCCGCCGGCCTGACTCGTGCGCATGAGCATGATCTGGGGCGGCAGGGGCTGGGCGGCCGCCTTGAGGGGTTCCGGCGGCGCCTTCATGAACTCGACCACCTGCGCCTGCGCTTCCGCCGCAGACAGTTCGCCCGTCGCGCGAGCCGCGTCGTCGGCGGTGAGTTCGAGGACGCGGAACGACACTTCCGCATCGTCCTGGACGGGTCCCGGATCCGGCGCGACGTCGGCGGTCTCGGCTCGGGTGGCGAGCTTCAGCGGATTGAACGCGGGAACGGCGTCGGCGAAGCCGGTCGGCGTGAGGGTCAGCGTCGTCTGAAGCCTGGTGAAAGCCCGCGCCTTCACCACCTCCTTGTCGCCGACCTTGAGCGTCGTCGGCACTTTGAAGGTCTGCTTGTCCGAGACGATGTCGACCGGCCGCAGAAGCCGATCGCCCTTGTCCGGGCTGACCCCTTGTTCGGGCGCGTCGGTTTTGGCGGAGCCGGTTGCGAACTCGGGCGCCTCGGCGAAGTTGGGCTCGCTGTCGAGATCGAAATAGAGCGCCGCGCCGATCAGCGCCACGCCGCTCAAACCCGTCAGCGCCGCGCCGGCAAGCCAGCGGAGAGACGCCCGCCGCCGTTCGGCGCGGTCAAGCCGGTCGTCGCCCACCCGGATCGGCGGTTCGACGCCGAGCTCCAATCCGACGACCGAGCGGTCGGCTCGAGCGGCGAGACGGGGAAAAGCCGCGGTGGCTGACGTCAATTACTTTTACTTTCTTCCGCTCGTTCCTGGCCGCCGGGACCGAAGGCGAGACCATTCTCGTTAACGTCGCGCCTGTCGCTGCGCAATCCACGATTCGGGCCGCATTGGCCGGCCGCGGCTATCGCCTTCAATCATGGCGGATGCGCGGCGAATGTTGATATCACGGGTGCTTTCGCGGCGTCGCGAGACGCGTCACGAAGCGGTGACAATTCTTTCAAAAAAGTGTTGACAGCGCAGAGGTCGCTGCTTATACCCGCCGCTCCGTCGCCGGGCCGCATACTTTGCGGCTGTGCGACCGGGTCTTCAGTTGTGAACGTTCGAACCTCCCACTTGCTGAGAGGCGGGTGCGGTGATCGATTGCGTTTTCGTCGCTGACAAGGCGCCGAGGCGCTGAGGACCTGAAGTTCGGTTCGCGCCGCGGGCCACGCTGTTTGACAATTTGATCGGAAGGAAGAGAGACGTGGGCGGCGTTGTCCTTGCGTCTGGGCTTTTTCTGGTTTGTTTGGGGTTTGGCTTTCGGGCTGGGTCTTGGCTTACTGGGGAGGGTTCGGAGAAGGGACCTGAACGACGGTCACGTTTTCAAACACCATTGGCGCTTTGGGTTGGTTGGGCTTTGGGCTGTCGTGAGACGGGCTTTGGTTTGATGGCTTTGAGCGTTGAAAGTGTTGGAAACTCGTCAAGAGTAGTTTGGGGCGCCGTGAGGCGTCCTGAGCCAGAGAGTGACCAGTCGGGATTGAGATCTTCAAGTTCAACTTGAGAGTTTGATCCTGGCTCAGAACGAACGCTGGCGGCAGGCTTAACACATGCAAGTCGAGCGCCGTAGCAATACGGAGCGGCAGACGGGTGAGTAACGCGTGGGAACATACCCTCCGGTACGGAATAACTCAGGGAAACTTGAGCTAATACCGTATACGGCTTAGCGGCGAAAGATTTATCGCCGGAGGATTGGCCCGCGTCCGATTAGCTAGTTGGTGTGGTAACGGCGCACCAAGGCGACGATCGGTAGCTGGTCTGAGAGGATGATCAGCCACATTGGGACTGAGACACGGCCCAAACTCCTACGGGAGGCAGCAGTGGGGAATATTGGACAATGGGCGCAAGCCTGATCCAGCCATGCCGCGTGAGTGATGACGGCCTTAGGGTTGTAAAGCTCTTTCGCCAGGGACGATAATGACGGTACCTGGATAAGAAGCCCCGGCTAACTTCGTGCCAGCAGCCGCGGTAATACGAAGGGGGCTAGCGTTGTTCGGAATTACTGGGCGTAAAGCGCGTGTAGGCGGGTCTTTAAGTCAGGGGTGAAATGCCAAGGCTCAACCTTGGAACTGCCTTTGATACTGGAGATCTTGAGTCCGGGAGAGGTGAGTGGAACTGCGAGTGTAGAGGTGAAATTCGTAGATATTCGCAAGAACACCAGTGGCGAAGGCGGCTCACTGGCCCGGAACTGACGCTGAGACGCGAAAGCGTGGGGAGCAAACAGGATTAGATACCCTGGTAGTCCACGCTGTAAACGATGGATGCTAGCCGTTGGGGAGCTTGCTCTTCAGTGGCGCAGCTAACGCTTTAAGCATCCCGCCTGGGGAGTACGGTCGCAAGATTAAAACTCAAAGGAATTGACGGGGGCCCGCACAAGCGGTGGAGCATGTGGTTTAATTCGAAGCAACGCGCAGAACCTTACCAGCTTTTGACATGTCCTGGACGGATTGCAGAGATGCGATCTTCCCTCACGGGCCGGGAACACAGGTGCTGCATGGCTGTCGTCAGCTCGTGTCGTGAGATGTTGGGTTAAGTCCCGCAACGAGCGCAACCCTCGCCCTTAGTTGCCATCATTCAGTTGGGCACTCCAGGGGGACTGCCGGTGATAAGCCGGAGGAAGGTGGGGATGACGTCAAGTCCTCATGGCCCTTACAGGCTGGGCTACACACGTGCTACAATGGCGGTGACAGAGGGATGCGAAGGGGCGACCCCTGGCAAATCTCAAAAAGCCGTCTCAGTTCGGATTGCGCTCTGCAACTCGAGCGCATGAAGTTGGAATCGCTAGTAATCGCGGATCAGCACGCCGCGGTGAATACGTTCCCGGGCCTTGTACACACCGCCCGTCACACCATGGGAGTTGGTTTTACCCGAAGACGGCGCGCTAACCGCAAGGAGGCAGCCGGCCACGGTAGGGTCAGCGACTGGGGTGAAGTCGTAACAAGGTAGCCGTAGGGGAACCTGCGGCTGGATCACCTCCTTTCTGGAATCGGACGACAAAGGACAGAGGATTGAGGACAGGCGGCTTTATGGCCGTTCTGTTGGTCGCTTTTGTCCTGTCGCCTGAATTTGGAAACATCGGCGGCCAGTCAGGCCGCCATCTGCGGGATGGCGCCGCCTTCGTCTCTCTTCTCAATCGGACACCGGATGGCCGGGCGCCGGACGGCTTTTTCGAACGCCGACCGATTCCGGCCGATCTGTCCTCCGTCCTCTTGTGAGCCGGGCTTGTAGCTCAGTTGGTTAGAGCGCGCGCTTGATAAGCGTGAGGTCGGAGGTTCAAGTCCTCCCAGGCCCACCAATTTGGGCGAATGGCGAGGTGGCGAATGGCGAATGGACGCTTCCATTCGCTACTCCCTATTCGCCACTCGCCGACAAAGGGGCCATAGCTCAGTTGGGAGAGCGCGTGCTTTGCAAGCATGAGGTCGTCGGTTCGATCCCGTCTGGCTCCACCAGGTTCAAGGGGGGCGCGCGGGACGGGGCAGGGTTCGATTTTTGAAGATTCCGATCAAGGAAACAGTTTCGCCCGGATGGCGGCCCTCGCGGCCGTTATCCGCGGGCGTTCGCGGGACGGCGTTTGCGGCCGGCGGGGGATCTCCTCCGTCGCCGGTTTGTCGTCCTTCGATATCTGACATTGTGAAGAGGAAGCGCATCCGGTCTCGGATGACGGACATTGCGATGACGGGCGGACGAATAGTCCCTCCTTGTCGTCGCGATCGTCGGTCGTTCGACAGCAACCAGTCGTGGGTCCAAGTGGCTGACCGCCAGGATCCCCGGATGCGTTTGAAGCAAAACTGGTCTTTTCGAATCGTCCAAGGCGCAATGAACGACACCGCGTCTTGGCGATGAGAGCAATCAAGTGTCTTAAGGGTATCTGGTGGATGCCTTGGCGCTGAGAGGCGATGAAGGACGTGGTACGCTGCGATAAGTTTCGGGGAGCCGCGAACAGGCTTTGATCCGAAAATCTCCGAATGGGGAAACCCACCTTCGATCTCCGTTGCTCCGAAGAGGCGCGTTGTTTTTTTTGAGGCGGGCTGCACAGAGCCTGCGTTGGAAGAGGCGGCGGGCCGGCTCGGCTTGAACCTAAGGGGTTTGGGCGCGGGCGGTCTTTGGACCAACGGAGATCAAAAGAAGGGACTTGTTTTCTGAATCCATAGGAGAACAAGAGCGAACCCGGGGAACTGAAACATCTCAGTACCCGGAGGAAAGGACATCAACGAGACTCCGTCAGTAGTGGCGAGCGAACGCGGACGAGGCCAATGCTTTTGTCTTGATCGACCGGAACCGGCTGGAAAGCCGGGCCGCAGCGGGTGACAGCCCCGTACGGATAGGACGAGACGAGAGATTTGAGTAGGGCGGGACACGTGCAATCCTGCCTGAACACGGGGGGACCACCCTCCAAGCCTAAGTACTCCTCAGCGACCGATAGCGCACAAGTACCGTGAGGGAAAGGTGAAAAGCACCCCGACGAGGGGAGTGAAACAGTTCCTGAAACCGGATACCTACAAACAGTCGAAGGCCGGAGTCGCAAGACTTGGCTGACGGCGTACCTTTTGTATTATGGGTCAGCGACTTAAAGTATCGAGCAAGCTTAAGCCGATAGGCGGAGGCGCAGCGAAAGCGAGTCTGAACAGGGCGGTTCAGTTCGATGCTTTAGACCCGAAACCGAGTGATCTAGTCATGAGCAGGTTGAAGGTCGGGTAACACCGACTGGAGGACCGAACCGGTGCCCGTTGAAAAGGTCTCGGATGACTTGTGATTAGGGGTGAAAGGCCAACCAAACTCGGAAATAGCTGGTTCTCCGCGAAATATATTTAGGTATAGCCTCGAGATGAGGCTCCAGGGGGTAGAGCACTGGATGGGCTAGGGGGGCCAAAACCCTACCAAACCTAACCAAACTCCGAATACCTGGAAGCCGTTCTCGGGAGCCACACGGCGGGTGCTAACGTCCGTCGTGGAGAGGGAAACAACCCAGACCAACAGCTAAGGCCCCCAATTCGTGGCTAAGTGGGAAAGGATGTGGAAATCCCAAAACAACCAGGAGGTTGGCTTAGAAGCAGCCATCCTTTAAAGAAAGCGTAACAGCTCACTGGTCTAATCAAGGGTTTCTGCGCCGAAGATGTAACGGGGCTCAAGCCACGAGCCGAAGCTTTGGGTGACGGAGAACAGAATACAGACGACAGAGGACGGAAAGGATGGGAAGGCGAAGGGACGCGCCGCTTCGTTTGAGGACCTTGAGGTCTTCAAGCGGGCGTATCGGCTTTCGCTGGACGTCCATCGTCGAAGCCTGACCTGGCCGCCGATCGAACAACGTGCGTTGGGCGATCAGGCGCGCCGGGCTTCGAAGTCCATTGTCGCGAATATCGCCGAGGGATACGGCCGCCAGAAACAGTCGAAAGCGGAGTTTAGGCGCTTTCTGTGGATGGCGATCGGTTCGGCCGACGAGATGCGGGTTTGGGCGCGCTATGCGCTCGATCTCGGCTGTCTCGACGAGCCGGTCTGGCGAGAATGGCGAGACGAATATCAGACGATTGCGAAGATGCTGCAGGGTCTCGTGGCGAGATCTTGATTGTCTTTGTGATTGGTCTGTCGTCCGTCGTCTGTGTTCTGTTCTCCGATCACGGTAGCGGAGCGTTCCGTTTCCAGTGAAGGAAGACCCGCGAGGGCTTCTGGAGGGTTCGGAAGTGCGAATGCTGACATGAGTAACGACAAACACTGTGAAAGACAGTGTCGCCGAAAGTCCAAGGGTTCCTGCGTAAAGTTAATCTTCGCAGGGTTAGCCGGTCCCTAAGGCGAGGCCGAGAGGCGTAGTCGATGGGAATCACGTTAATATTCGTGAGCCTGCAGGTGGTGACGGATCTTTGAGGTCGTTCGTCCTTATCGGATTGGATGGGCGGCTGCGAGGTCCCAGGAAATAGCCCCTGCTTCAAGACCGTACCCGAAACCGACACAGGTGGACAGGTAGAGCATACCAAGGCGCTTGAGAGAATGACGTTGAAGGAACTCGGCAATTTGCCTCCGTAACTTCGGGATAAGGAGGCCCGCGGGTCGCGCAAGCGGCTTGCGGGGGCACAGACCAGGGGGTGGCGACTGTTTAACAAAAACACAGGGCTCTGCGAAATCGCAAGATGACGTATAGGGTCTGACGCCTGCCCGGTGCCGGAAGGTTAAAAGGAGAGGTGCAAGCCTTGAATTGAAGCCCCGGTAAACGGCGGCCGTAACTATAACGGTCCTAAGGTAGCGAAATTCCTTGTCGGGTAAGTTCCGACCTGCACGAATGGCGTAACGACTTCCCCGCTGTCTCCAACGTCAGCTCAGTGAAATTGAAGTCCCCGTGAAGATGCGGGGTACCTGCGGTCAGACGGAAAGACCCCGTGCACCTTTACTATAACTTTGCGTTGGCGTTCGTTAAGTCATGTGTAGGATAGGTGGTAGGCTTGGAAGCCGGGGCGCCAGCTCTGGTGGAGCCACCCTTGAAATACCACCCTTGACTTGATGGACGTCTAACCGCGACCCCTCATCGGGGCCCGGGACAACGCATGGTGGGTAGTTTGACTGGGGCGGTCGCCTCCCAAAGAGTAACGGAGGCGCGCAATGGTTGGCTCAGACCGGTCGGAAATCGGTCGTCGAGTGCAATGGCATAAGCCAGCCTGACTGCGAGACCAACAAGTCGAGCAGAGACGAAAGTCGGTCATAGTGATCCGGTGGTCCCGCGTGGGTGGGCCATCGCTCAACGGATAAAAGGTACGCCGGGGATAACAGGCTGATACTCCCCAAGAGTCCATATCGACGGGAGTGTTTGGCACCTCGATGTCGGCTCATCACATCCTGGGGCTGGAGAAGGTCCCAAGGGTTCGGCTGTTCGCCGATTAAAGTGGTACGTGAGCTGGGTTCAAAACGTCGTGAGACAGTTTGGTCCCTATCTGCCGTGGGTGTCGGAGAATTGAGAGGATTTGCCCCTAGTACGAGAGGACCGGGGTGAACACATCTCTGGTGGACCTGTCGTCGCGCCAGCGGCGGTGCAGGGTAGCTATATGTGGAATGGATAACCGCTGAAGGCATCTAAGCGGGAAACCAGCCTCAAAACCAGTTCTCCCTGAAGAGCCGTGGAAGACCACCACGTCGATAGGCCGGATGTGGACGCGCAGCAATGCGTGAAGCTGACCGGTACTAATCGCTCGTTCGACTTGATTGCTCTCGTCGCCAAGACGCGGCCGCGCCAAAGCGCGTCGCAGCGAATGGCGAATAGCGAAATAGCGAAATAGCGAATAGGGAGTGGCGAAATAGGGGAGCATCCCCAACCCTTCACTACTCGCCATTCGCCACTCGCCAAACCCAGTTTTGCTTCACCTCCGTTCTTTGCCGGCCTGGTGGCTCTTGCAAGGCGATCAGACCCGATCCCATCCCGAACTCGGCCGTCAAACGCCTTCGCGCCGATGGTACTCTGTCTCAAGACACGGGAGAGTAGGTCGTCGCCAGGCCTGCAAAGAACGAAAAAACGCTTCAAAGCTTCCTCTTCATGAAATGCGAATGGCGAATAGCCAATGGCGAATGGATCCCCTTCGCCACGCGCTGCTCCCCACTCGCCAAACCTCTGCCGCGGGGTGGAGCAGCCCGGTAGCTCGTCAGGCTCATAACCTGAAGGCCGCAGGTTCAAATCCTGCCCCCGCAACCAGCGTTGTCTGTCGACCCCTCGGGCCAAAAGCCCGGGGGGTTTTTTCGTTGGCGACCGCTAGGCGGCCTTCGCCGAACGGTTACGTCCCATCAAGTGGCCAGATTGAATCAAACGCTGCCGTCCCCTAAAGTAGCCTTTAATTTTTCCGGCGGCCCGAGACTGACAGAGTGGCTGCGTGTGCCGCAGCGCCGATCGAACGGATGCCAGACGCTGGCCGTCGTCTTTGCGGCTGGCGAAGTCCGTGCGCGCTGACGTCGCAACGAAACTCTTCGGAAGCTTGTTGGCCGTGCTGTCGGAAGCAACGTCGACGAGCGCGTTTGCGCAAGACGCGCAGGACGCCCCGGTCGCCCAATCAGGCGAGAATGGCGATCAGGGCGTCGGCCCGGAGGGCGATGTCCTCTCCACCCAGCGGCTGCTGCAACTCATGTACGAGGTCAAGACGGCGCCGGGGACAAATCTCGACGGAAACCCGATGACGACGACGACCGACACCTGGAAGCTGCGTGGGGACGTGACCCTTCCGCTGACCACGCAATGGTCGCTTGGGCTGCGTGCCGACCTTCCCTATCTGGCGAAGGACAAATACGCGGACGACAATCCGAACGGCGATTTCCTCTATGGGCTCGGCGATGCGGACCTCCAGGCCGCCTTGATCGACACGATCGACGCGCGATGGAAGGCGGGCGCGGGGGTCCGCCTCATCGCCCCTACGGGCGCCCCGGACCTCACCTCAGGCCTTTGGCAGGTCATGCCGATCGTGGGAGTGCGCTATGCTCTGCCGGAAATTGGCCAAGGGAGCTATTTCGAGCCGCTCGCGCGCTACAACGTGAGCTTCGCCGGCGATCCGGCGAAGAAATTCATCAGCAACCTGCAAATCGCGCCGATGCTCAACCTAGGCCTGCCGGAGCAATGGTTCTTTACCCTGTACCCCAATCCGGAGATTCGCTGGAACTTTGGCGCGCCCATCACCGGAGAGACCGGCCGTCTTTTTCTGCCGTTCGACGCGAGGATCGGCAAGAAATTCAACCAGTCACTGAATGTCTCGCTCGAGGTCGCTGTCCCGATCATAAGGGAATATCCGGTCTACGATTTCATGACGGCGCTCAGGCTCAACTACACGTTCTAGGGCGACCAGCGCGTCCGCCTCTGGGACAAGTGCTCCTTGACGAGTAGGTCGCGTTCGACCGGTGTCGGCCGTCACCACGCGCGGCGCCTGCGACCGGAAGGCGACGCCCGGACCGCGCCTGGTGAAGAAGGCGAGAACGGCGAGCGGAGCGCTCACGCAGCCGAGGCCGATCGCAAAAACGGGTCCGGCGAAGAAGGTGAGGCTTGGGATCCACTTCGAAAGCGGGAGGGAAACGAACGCCGAGATCCCCGGGATGAGCAGGAAGAACATGGTCACGTAGCCGTTGTCGTTCCTCGTCGCCGTGAGGGCGCGCTGATAGGAGACGCGCCCGGCGGCGGCAGCCGCCAAAGTGCCCGCGATCAACAGCGCAACGGCTCCCGCCGACGGCTCTATCGGGCGCGCGGACGGGACATCGAAACCGGACACCACTGCGGCCAGAGGGAGCAGGACAATCGCCGAAACGACGAAATTGGCCGCGATCGCCGCCTTCTCGTCGAACGCCGAAAACCATTCGAAGACGAGCGTCCCGCTCAGCGCGAAGAAGACCGGCATCGGCAGGGCGTAGATCCAACGGGAATGCAAGAGATTGCTCAGGACGTCGCGCGCGAGCGCCTGGTTGTCGGCGTCGATCTGACTCCAGGCGATCGCCATCGCGCCGAAGAACGCGACGACGAAGCAGCCCCAAAAGACAATCGGCGAAATCGAGATCGACCGGCGCGACACGGCAAGGGCGACAAGCGCTGCCCAGAACGGCGACAGGTTCAGGATGGCGGCGGTGATGATTGGGTGGGCGCTGCTGAGCCCGATGTCGTAGAGCGCCAATCCCGCCACGCCGACGAGAAAGATGATGGCAAGCCGAGGCCATTGTCGCGAATCGAGGAGGATGGCTGCGAAGTCGGTCCGGGTCTCCGCTCGCGCCAGCAGAAACGGCAGCGACAGAAGCAGCGCCAGTTGCGTGAGCGCCAGGAAGTCCAGCGAACTGAGCGTTCGAGCCGCAAGCGCGGAAAACGGTTCCTGCAGCGCCAACAGGATCGCCGTCGCAAGCGCGTACATGCTGCCTGGGCCGTAGCCGATCCGAGCGCCCGGGCGCGCGCTCGTCTTCACCGCCTTGCGCCCTCCTCGTTCCGTTCGTTGCGCCGGCGCGAAGGCAGTCGGGAGATTGATGTTGCATGATCGGTCGCGCCGAAGGCTGCAGGGCGGTCGTGCGCCGTCGATTGTCGCGCCCGCGACACGATCCCGGTTGAAATAGCTGAAACTGAAGACGCAACCGGTTCCTCGGCCATGTCTTTACCTCCTGGCGGCGGCGTTCCGCTGGCCAGGATTTCTCAGTCAAAATACGGGTGGTATTTTGTTGAGCAAATAAAAATGCTTTCATTCGCTCTTGTCGAGCTTAACCCACCCTGACAAAAATGTGACGTTATAAATCTTTAGTTATGTTCGCCGTTGTTCAGCCGTCGTCGGCTCTTTAAGCGAGACCAAGACGTCAATACCCTGGCGCCCTCAATCCATCGAAGCGCCGGAAAGCGAGTGCGCAGGGATTGGGTCTGTCGCACGCGCTCTCCAGCCATCGGCGATTTGCCGACTAGAACTTGACGCGGACGCCTGCGGTCGGGTTGACCGTCTGGGTCGCATAGTAGCCGTTCGCCAGACCGCCATAGACATTAGAAACCATGACGCCGGCGTAGAGGTCCACCCGCTTGACCGGGCGCCAGTCGATCAGGAAGGACAGGAAGTCGGTCGAACCGGCGCACTTGCCGCTGCTGAGCCGGGTGATGGCGAACGGGACGCCGTTCGGCATGACGCCGCTCGTGATCGCGTTCGTGCAGGCCGCCGGCGTGGTGAGCAGGGTCTTGGTGCTGAATGCATAGTTATAGTTGTTCTGGCCGAGGATATAGAACGCGCCGGTCACGTCGAGCGCTCCCCAGCCATGCATCCAATCCGCTGGAACTGAATATTTTGCGCCGATCCAGAAGACGTTCGCGTCACGCGGAACGTTGTAGGCGTTGTTGACCACCCACTGCGTGCTGAACGGAGCCTTTGCGATATTGAACAGAGGGTAAGTAAACGGCACGTTCTGGAAACCGATCGTCTCGAATCCGTCGGGATAATAGCCGCTGGGATTGGTCTGCAGGAAGTGCTGATAGCCGCCGAAGACGGTCCAGTCCTGCCATTTGTACTTGGCGACCGCCATCAGGCCCGTGTTGTTCGACAGCGTCGCCACAAAGTCCGACTGATTAAAATAGCCGGAATAGTAGCCGGGAATGCTGTTTGGGCATATCGTCTGGCCCTTGAAGAAGCCCGAGGTTTCCGTGACGCATTGGGTCAGGGTGCCGAAGGCGCTGATGTTCACGGCATCCCTGGCGTAGCTGGCGATTCCGTCCACCGACAGGACGCCGCCGCCAATGTTGAAGTCGCCGCCGATCTGGCCCTGATAGAGGCCGTTCGTGCCGTTGCCCTGATTGTAGCCGCCCCATTGCACGAGCGCGCCGACCCGGTAGTTGTTGAGGAAGTCGAGGCGGTACTTGACCGCGGTGTTGGCGCGGGCCGCCTCCGTGTCGCCGAAGCCGGCGTAGGAGCCGGAATAGCCGATCGGCGAGAACGCATAGGAGCCGCCCATCGGGTCGTAGGCGTTGATGGCGTCGAGAGAGAGCGTGTTGGTGCGCCCGACCACCAGCGTTCCGTACATCTTGTTGCTGAGGCCGATGAAGGCCTGCGAATTGGTCCACTGGCCGGTGCGGCTCGAATCGGCGTTGGCGGTCTGCTGGAAGAGCGACACGCCGTTGTTCAGCGCCTGCGCCTTCTGCGCCCACGCCAGGTTGATGCCGTAGGGATTGAAGCCGGTCTCCGCGGTCCCGACGATCGACCAGCCGCTCGTTCCGAGCGGCTCGCTGATCTTGACGCCGACGACCGACTGGCTGAGGCCATTCGGCGTCGCGAGCCATTGCGCCCCATGCGTGCTCTGCTTGGTGATGATGTTCGCGACGCCGTTGTTCCACCAGCGATTGTAGCCGGCGCCGTTGGTTTCGTAGCCAAAGCCGGCGTCGATCGTCCCGTAGAGGGTCACGCCGGCATAGGTCAGCGGACAGTCCGCCGCCGCCGAATTCAGCCAGCTCCAGAAGCTTGCGAAGCAGTTCGGCGGGGGCGCCGGTTCGGGCGCTTTTGTGGTCGGAAGATCGGCCGCATGGGCCGCCCACGCAGAGACGGCGATCAGTATCGCCAGAGAAACGCCATACTTTTTCATTGTGACCCCATCCCTGGCGAGCCCCCGCCACCGGTTGCGCAGGCTTTTTTCGCGGCCTGCAGCCGGTTCAATGACCGCCGCGCGCAGCAAAAGCCTCGGACCTACCCAGCAATGTAATGAACACGCGCCACAGGCAATCGTTAAAAAGGTAAGACGCTCGTATTAATTATGCACTGTTGCGTAAAAACAACACTTTAACGCAATCAATATTGATCCATCAATGACTATACTCAGGCCATATCGCGCGAACGCGACGCCTGCTGCACTATTCCTGCGCCTGACGATGACCTATCGGTTGGATGTTACAAATGCACGACGGGGAGCTAAATTAAATTTCATAAATGGAACGTTGGCTCGGATAATAAAGCAAATTTCAATTAAACATTGTTTATAATGAACAATTTAGATAATCTGGGATTTTCGCAGCAAAGGCAATGTGATACCTTAAACTAGATATTATAAACGAGCCGCCCGGCAATCTATTCGCGGACGCCCGACCTCGCGTAATCGTAACGGAAGACGCAACGAGACTGTCAATGGCCTCGGTGGCCCGACGCAGCGGCACCGCGCCGGGGGATTGGTCATCTTCCCAAAAGTTCCACCGGCTTCACGCGCATTACGTCATGAATCGGACATGGTTGCAGGCGAGACGACACCCAAAGGCCTGACGATAGAGAGGAATCACGATTTGCCGATCAGTCGGGTCCTTGCGGCGACGCCTTCGGTCCGCGGGACGCAGAGCGCAGCGGTCCTCGTCGTCGAGGATGAGCCGGACCTCGCCGAGGAGATCCGACTGGAGCTCGAAAGCGCGGGCCATTCGGTCAGGGTCGCGCACAGCGTCGACGAAGGCCTGTCGGCGGCGCGCTCCGGCTGGGCGTCGGTCCTCGTGGTCGACCGCATGCTGGGCGGAGGCGACGGGCTCGCCATCGTAGAGGCGCTGCGAAGCGCTGGGGTCGCGACCCCCGTGCTGGTGGTCAGCGGCCTGTCGTCCGTCGACGAGAGGATCCTCGGCCTCGGGGCGGGCGGCGACGATTATCTGGTCAAACCGTTCGACGTTCGCGAGCTTGGGGCCCGCGTGGAGGCCCTGCTGCGGCGGGGCGGCGACCCGAGGGTGACCCGCCTGCGGGTCGGCGTTCTGGATATGGACCTTGTGGACCGGAGGGTGCGCTGCGCCGGCCGGCTGGTCGACCTCCTGCCGCGGGAGTTCAAGCTGCTCGAATATTTCATGCGCAACCCCGACCGGGTCGTGACGCGCACGATGCTGCTCGAGGACGTCTGGAACTTCACCTTCATGGCCCCGACCAACGTCGTCGACGTGCAGATCGGCAACCTGCGCCGCAAGCTCGATCCGACCGGCGAGCGCAAGTACATCGTCAACGTTCGTGGACTCGGCTTCCGCCTCGATGCCGAGGCATGACATCTTCCACGCGCGCGCGTTCCGGCTCGCGCTCGCGTTCTCCCTTGCGGTCTCCGCCGCGACGGCCGCGATTTTCACCTTAATCTACCTTCAGGTTTCCGACGCCGACGTGCAGCGGGTCGGCGCTGTGCTCGTCGACGAAGCGGCCAAGAGCGAGGCGGACAGTCCGGAGCAACTGCGTCAGGCGCTCGAACTGCGTCTGACGCGCGACATCCGGCGCCTCGACTACGTCGCGGTGTTCGACGCCTCTGGCGACAAGGTGCTCGGCAACGTTTCGGCCCTGCCGTCCGTCCCCGTCGATGGCCGCGCGCATGAGGTGCGCCGGCAGCTTCTGCCTGACGCCCGCGCGTTCGAACCCGCCTTGTTCGTCGCCCGCCGGCGCGTCGATGGCGATGTGCTGGTGCTCGGGCGGAGCCTGCGCGAGGTCTACGACCTGCAGGCGAGCCTCCTCAAGGTGCTGGCGACGGCGCTCTTGCCCACAATTCTCGTGATCCTCGGGATCGGCGGTCTCTTCGCCCGTCGCGCGTCGCAGCGCTTTGAACGTATCCACGCCGCAATCGCCCGCGTCATGAACGGCGACTTCCAGTCCCGCCTTCCTGTTCGCGCGGAGGGCGACGACGTCGAACTGATCGCGAAGGCGGTCAACACGATGCTCGACGAGATCGAAAGGCTGCTCGACCAGTTGAAATCCGTGGGCGACAATATCGCCCACGACCTGCGCACACCCCTCATGGTGGCGCGCGCCGGGCTTGCCCGCTCGCTCGAAGACAACGGAAGCGCCGAGCGTTTGCGATCGGCGGTGACGGCTGCACTCGCTCAGATCGATCGCGCTTCGCTCGCGATCGGCGCCATTCTCCGCGTCTCCGCGGTCGAAAATGGCGCGCGACGGAACCGCTTCCAGGATATTGACCTCTCGGCGCTCTGCGCCGAGATGGTCGACTTCTACGAGCCGCTCGCGCAATCGAAGTCGATCGGCATCGCCCTCGTCGCCGACGCGCAAGTTTGCGTGCGCGGCGACGAGGACCTGTTGCGTGAGGCGCTGTCGAACCTCCTCGACAACGCGCTGAAGTTCACGCCCGAGGGCGGCGCGGTCAGGGTTGAAGCGAGACTGGACGGAGACCTTCCGCGGCTCGAGGTGAGCGACAGCGGTCCCGGCGTTCCTGCCGAGGATCGCGTCAGGATCTTCCGCCGCTTCGCGCGTGGCGACGGCGCGCGCGACGTTCCCGGCCACGGCCTCGGCCTCAACATCGCCCAGACCATCGCCAACCTGCACGGCTTCGATCTGACGGTCGAGGACAACAATCCTGGCGCGCGCTTCGTCATGCGCGTGACGGCGAAGGCGTCTCTGGGTCTTGCAGGCGTCGCTGCCGAGTAGGCGCCTCCAAGGCGCCCTTGCTCAAATCCTGAAGCGCATTTCAACAAATATTGTTTAGTGGTTCTGCGGCGAAGCCGAGACTACCTCATTCCCTACGGATGCTGGGTCGGCGGGTCGGGCCCCGTTGTGGCTTGCGGCGTCAGGGGAATTGAAGCGAAAGGCTCTCGGCGCAATTCATGCTCGCCATCGTCCGTGTCGCCCTCAGCAGACCCTACACCTTCGTGGTGATGGCGATGCTGATCGTCATCTTCGGCGTCGCCGCCGCGGTGCGCACGCCGACCGACATCTTTCCGACCATCGGCATCCCCGTCGTCGCCGTGGTGTGGACCTATGACGGCCTGCCCGCCGACGACATGTCCAAGCGCGTCATCTATTACTACGAGCGGACCCTCAGCACGCAGGTCAACGACATCGAACACATCGAGTCGCAGTCGCTGCCGCGATACGGCGTGGTCAAGGTCTTCTTCCAGCGCGGGGTGAACATCAACGCGGCCCTCGCCCAGACGACGGCGGCGTCGCAGACCGTCCTCAAGTATCTGCCGCCAGGCATAACGCCTCCGTTCGTCCTGAGCTTCAATGCATCGAGCGTTCCCGTCATTCAGCTCGCCCTCTCGAGCACGTCGCTCTCCCAGGCGCAACTGTTCGACCAGGGTCAGAATTTCATCCGTCCGCAGCTGGCCTCGATCGCAGGAGCCGCGATCCCGTCTCCCTACGGGGGCAAGATCCTTCAGGTGCAAGTCGACATCGACCAGAAGAAGCTGCAGGCGTACGGCCTCTCCGCGCAGGAGGTCGTGGACGCGATCGGCCAGCAAAACATCGTGACGCCGGTCGGAACCGAGAAGGTCGGCGACTTCGAATACGTCGTCTCGCTGAACGGCTCCCCGACCCGGCTCGACGAACTCAACAATCTGCCGATTCGCATCATCAACGGCGTCACTGTCTTCGTTCGCGACGTCGCCTACGCCCATTTCGGCGCGCCGCCTCAGATCAACATGGTCCGGGTCGACGGCTCGAACGCGGTGCTGATGACGATCCTCAAGACGGGATCGTCATCGACGATCGACGTGATCAATGGCGTCAAGAGGCTGTTGCCGAAACTGCGCGAGACGCTGCCCGAGGGGCTAAAGGTCGATTCGATCAACGATCAATCGTCGTTCGTCTATGGCGCCGTGAACTCGGTCATCTTCGAAGGCGCCGTCGCCGCCTGCCTGACCGGGTTGATGATCCTGATCTTCCTCGGAAGCTGGCGTTCGACGCTGATCATCATGATCTCGATTCCGCTTGCGATCCTCGCCTCCGTCGCGACGCTTTCGGCGCTCGGCGAGACGATCAACGTCATGACGCTCGGGGGTCTGGCGCTCGCCGTCGGCATCCTCGTGGACGACGCAACGGTCACGATCGAAAACATCAACTACCATCTCGAACAGGGAAAGGAGATCGAAAGCGCGATCATGGACGGGGCGCGTCAGATCGTCATTCCTGCGACGGTGTCGCTGCTCTGCATCTGCATCGTGTTCGTGCCGATGTTCAATCTTGGCGGCGTGGCGGGCTATCTCTTCCGGCCGATGGCGGAAGCGGTCGTGTTCGCCCTCGTCGCCTCGTACGTGCTGTCGCGCACGCTCGTAAACACGATGGCGCGCTTCCTGCTCGCCCGTCAGGCGGTCCACGGCCACGGCGCGCCCCAGGCGCCGACCCGCAATCCTTTTGCCCTTTTCCAGCGCGGCTTCGAACGAAGGTTCGAGGCGGCGCGCGAATTCTATCACCGTCTGCTCCTGACGGCGCTCGGCGCGCGCAAGCTCTTCGTCGCCGGCTTCCTCGTCCTGGTCGCATGCTCGTTCGCGCTTGTTCCCTACCTTGGCCAGAACTTCTTCCCGCCGGCGGCCAACACGCAGCTCAAGCTTCACGTCAGGGCGCCGACAGGGACCCGCATCGAAGAAACGGCGTTGATCTGCGACCGGGTCGAGGAGGCCATCCGGGACATCGTTCCGCCCGGCGGACTTGGCCCGATCGTCGACAACATCGGTCTGCCCGTCAGCGGGATCAACTCGACCTACAACAACTCGGGAACCGTCGGACCGGCGGACGCCGATATCTCGATCACCATCAATCCTGAATACGAAGATCAGGCGGACGGGTACGTGCGCGCCATGCGTGAGGTTCTGCCGCGGAAGTTTCCCGGCGTGACCTTCGCTTTTCTGCCCGCCGACATCGTTTCTCAGATTCTAAATTTTGGATTGCCTGCGCCCATCGACGTCCAGATCGTTGGCCCGAATATCGAGGCCAATCATGCGTACGCGGTCGAACTGTTGAAACGAATATCGCGTGTTCCGGGCGTCGCCGACCCGCGAATCCAGCAGGCCGCCAACAATCCGACGCTCGGCGTCGACGTCGACCGGTTGCGCGCGGCCCAGATCGGCCTCAGCGAAGGCGACGTGGCGAAGAGCCTTCAGGAGAGTCTTTCGGGAAGCTTCAAGGTCGCGCCGACCTTCTGGATAAACCCGAAGAACGGCGTCGCCTACCCGATCGTCGCACAGACGCCGCAGTACTGGCTCGACTCTGTTTCTTCCCTCGAAAACATTCCGGCCTCGAAGCAGGACGCTTCGCAGATCGTCGGCGGCATCGCGACCTTGAAGCGCGAGGCGAGCCCCGCCGTCGTCTCCCACTATGCGGTTCAGCCGGTCATCGACGTCTACGCGGGGGCCGCCGGCCGCGATCTCGGCGCCGTCTCGGCCGACATCCAGAAGGTCATCGACGATGCGGCGAAGGAGGCGCCCCGCGGTTCGACCGTCGTCATGCGCGGCCAGACCCAGACGATGACGGAGGCGTTCAGCCAGCTTTTCGTCGGCATCGCCCTCGCTATTGTCCTCATCTATCTCCTCATCGTCGTGAACTTCCAATCCTGGCTCGATCCGTTCGTCATCGTCAGCGCCCTGCCGACCGCGCTCGCCGGGATTGTCTGGATGCTGTTCGTGACGCGAACGACCTTGTCCGTTCCGGCGCTGACCGGAGCGATCATGTGCATGGGGGTAGCGACGGCCAACAGCATCCTTGTCGTCAGCTTCGCCCGCGAGCGCCTCGCCGAGGGCGCCGACGCCGCGACCGCGGCGCTCGAGGCGGGCGTCACGCGCTTTCGCCCGGTCCTGATGACGGCGCTTGCGATGATCATTGGCATGGCGCCGATGGCGCTGAGCGCGGAGCTCAACGCGCCGCTCGGCCGCGCGGTGATCGGCGGCCTCGTCTGCTCGACGGTCGCGACCCTTCTCTTCGTGCCGGCGGTCTTCCGGCTGGTTCATGAGCGCGAGGTTGGCCGCGCCAGTCAGGTCGCCCCGACTCTGGGGCTCGAGGCGTCCCCCACATGACCGAAGAACCGTCCGCCGAGACGCCTCCGCATCAACCGCAAGCGGCCCATCGTCCCGTGCGAGCGGGCCGCGCCGTCGGGCTTCTGATCCTGACGGCGCTCGCGGTCGCGGCGACCGGCGTGGTTGGCCGGCGCCACGACGATGAGTTGCTCGCCCGGTGGACGCGGGAGCAAGCGATCCCGACCGTCTCGCTGGTGACGCCACGACGCGGCGGGGAGGCCCGGGAGCTTGTACTTCCGGGAAACGTCGAGGCCTACGTTTCGGCTGCGATCCACGCACAGGTCAGCGGCTATGTGAAGGAATGGCGAAAGGACATCGGCGCCAGGGTCCAGAAGGGCGATGTGCTTGCGGTGATCGACACGCCGGAGCTCGATCACAGCATTGCGGTCGCCGAGAGCGAAGTTGCAAAGACAAAAGCCAATCTGTCTTTCGCCGACGTGACCGCGTCGCGCTGGAATTCGCTGCGCGGCTCGGCGGCGGTTTCGCAACAGGCCGCCGACGAGAAGACGGCCGACGCGCGCGCTCGCTCGGCGGATGTGGACGCAGCCCAGGCGAGGGTCGAGCGCCTCAAGGCGCAGAAGGCGTTCGCCGACATTGTCGCGCCCTTCGATGGGGTCGTCACGGCCAGAAACATCGACGTTGGGGCGCTGGTCAAGGCCGACAACGACAGCGGCGCGGCGCTCTTCTCCGTCGCGGACGTGCACGAGATGCGGATCTACGTGCCCGTTCCCGAGAGCTACGCCGCCGAAATGAAGGACGGCATGCGCGCCTCTCTGGAGCTTCCCGAGTACCCGAACCGCCGGTTCGACGCGAAGATCGAGACGACCTCGCATGGCATCGACCAGAAGTCCCGCACGCTGCTGGTCGAACTCGTCGCAGAGAACCAGGACGGCGCGCTTTTCCCCGGCGCCTTCACGCGCGTGCATTTCGAGATCCCGCCCGACCCGAACACGGTCAGTCTTCCGGCAAGCGCCCTCGTCTACCGCGACAACGCCATCGAGATCGGCGTTCTGGGGCCGAACGACCGGGTGAACCTCCGCAAGGTCGAAATCGCCCGCGACCTCGGGACCGCGGTTGAAATCAACAACGCTCTGGAGAAAGATGAACGCATCGTCGCCAATCCCCCCGACTCCATAGGCGACGGCGAGGAGGTCCGGGTCATGAACGCGAAAGCCGACGAGCCAACGGGGTCCGAGGGGTCGCACGGCGCGCAGAGCGAACCCGGCCGAAATTCCGGACAGATGGCGGCGTCTGACCGGGGCCGGAGTGAATGAATGCTCGGCTCTGGCTGACGGCGTCGATCGCGCTGGCGCTCGGCGGGTGCGACTTCGCTCCGCGTTACACGCTGCCCTCGATGTCGGTTTCGGCCAAGTTCAAGGATGCGACCGCTGAGGCGAGCGCGCTTCCGTCCGACGCGGAGTGGTGGCGCGCCTTCAACGATCCGTCGCTGAACGATCTCGAAGCCGAGGTCGACGCCGCCAATCCCGATCTCGCCGCCGCCATCGCCGCCGACGACGCCTCTCAGTCGCGAGCGCAGGAAGCGCTTGCCGGACTGCTTCCGCAGGCGGACGCGATCGGGCACGTCACCGCCAACAAGCAGTCGGCGCACCGGCCGCTGCGCTCGGCGAATCAGCCGACCTATTACGGCGACAACCTTCTCGGCGGCCAGGTCACCTACGAGATCGATCTCTGGGGCCGGGTTCGCGACATCGCCCAATCGGCCAACGCCTCCGCGGAGGCCAGCGCCGACGCCCTCGATCAGGCGCGGCTCGAACTGCATGCGCAACTGGCGCGCGACTACGTCAATCTGCGCGGGCTCGACGACGAGGCGAAGCTCATTGCGGACGCGATCGTCATATACCGCTCGGCGCTCGACCTGACGAAGTCGCTGCTCGCGACCGCCATCGCCACTCCGGTCGACGTGGACCGCGCGCAGACCCAGCTCAGCGGCGCGGAGGCGCAAGCATCCGACGTCGCGCTCCGACGAAGCGCGCTCGTGGACGCGATCGCGGCGCTCGTTGGCAAGTCCGCCGCATCCTTCTCAGTCGCGCGGTCGTCCAGACCCTTGCCGCAGCCGCGCCATCCCAGGGCCGTTCCGGTCGACGTCCTGAGGGAGCGCCCCGACATCGCCGAAGCGGAACGCGTCGCCGCGGCGGCAAACTTCGGCGTCGGAGCGGCGCGGGCGAACTTCTTTCCCAGGTTCACGCTGCTGGCGCTCGGCGGCACGCAGGACACGAATTTTCGGTTGTTCAATCCCATGAACACGCTTGGGACGATTGGTCCGAGCATGGATCTGTCGGTGTTCGACGCCGGATTGCGCAAGGCCGAGCTCGATGTCGCCAAGGCCGAGTTCACACAGGCCGCGGAGACCTATCGTTCAACGGTGTTGCGGGCGCTGAAGGAAGTGCAGGACGAACTCAGCGCGTTGCGCTGGCTTGCCGCCGAGCGCGGCGACACCGCAACCGCGGCGGCGGCTGCGCGTCAGGCGGCCAGCCTGTCGCTGACGCAATACCGGGCCGGCGTGGCGTCCTATCTCGAGGTCGTCACCGCCCAAAGCGCCGCCCTCGACGCCGAGCGCCAGACGATCGCGCTGCATACGCGCGAACTCGAGGCCGACATCAACCTGATGCTCGCGCTGGGCGGGGGCTGGGTATCGGGCCCGCCGCCCGCGCCGCCTTCGATCGATTTCACGCCGGGCCCGGTTCAGATGGTCAGGGAGATTCCCGAAGGCAGGCTATGAGCGATGTCGTCGAGCGGCCGGAGAACTGCGGCGCCTGCGCCTTCTGGCGGGGCCTTCGCGAACATGAAGGCGTGTGCTGTCGTCGCGCGCCCGACGCGACCCAGAGACCCGAGTCGGTGGCGCATTGGCCTCTGACCCATCGGACCGACGTTTGCGGTGACGGGGTCGCCGCGCCACGCTTTTCCCTCGGCGCCTCTTGCGCCAGGTGCGCGCACTGGCGCCGCCCCGCCCAGGGCCTCCACCCGGTCAATCGCGGCGACATGTCGATGTCCTGGTGGGCGCAGGCGGGGCATTGCGCACGGCATGCGCCCCGTCCGGTTTCCGAGCCCGGCCCGCGCGCCTTCTGGCCCGCGACGCTCGACGTGGACTTTTGCGGAGAAGGCGCGGCGCGGGCGCCCGACATTGCGGCCAGCCTCGGCCACGGCCAATCCGACACGGCGCATAATAGTCACAATGTTTAAAACAGAGTTCATATAATAGTATTTAGTTCACTGGTGGTCGATTCAGGTATTATGCTCGCGTCTCCGATCAAGTCCCGACTGGGTTTCGGACGGCCGCGCGCTTTCGCGGCGTCCGGGTCCGACGGAGTGAGACATGCGACGCGCGATGCTATTCGCTCTCGGGCTTGTGACGATCCCGGCGGGGTCCGCTTCTGCATACGACCGGGCCCCTGCGGCCTTCATCGGGAGGAACCCAAGCAATTGTGTCGGAATCGTCAACGCCGCCGCGCTCAGGGCAGTCAGTGGGACGAGCGCATTCGGCCAGATGTCCGTCTGGGGCGATCCAGTCGTAATGGGCGCCGACCATCTTCGCATCGACGTGGACGCCTTCAACGCGCAGTACGCTGTCGACGTGATCATCGGCAAAGGTTGCCGCGTTCTGTCCGTCAGCACCAATCTCGAGACAAACCCTTCCCCGTGATTATTTGCGCGGGCATGGTCTAAAAAAATGTTTATGAAAATTCAATTAATGGACGTAGTCAGAGCAAGCTGATATTGTCGCTTATCTGCAGTAAATCGCCTCGCTTTACTTATCAAAACATGATCTATCG
The DNA here is from genome assembly GCA_963829505.1 of uncultured Alphaproteobacteria bacterium. GTDB lineage: Bacteria > Pseudomonadota > Alphaproteobacteria > Rhizobiales > Beijerinckiaceae > Roseiarcus. The sequence goes on along the minus strand of CAWHIL010000001.1, from coordinate 281,040 downwards.
CTGGAGCTTAAAATGAAACGCATCGCAATGACCGCCGCGGCGTGCGTTATCATGTTACCGGTTTCGGGCGCTCTGACTGCGGCGTCCGGCGCCGCTCAGTCCGACCCCGCCTACCATCGCGTGCGGGTCATCCATCCCCATCGGCGCGCCCTCGACCGCGACGCCGCCGCCCGGCAGGAGATGCTTTCGCAGGAAGAAGGCAACCGGCTCTCGGCCGCACAGGCACAGGCGCAGTTCCTGCCCAATCCCGGCATCCGAAACCCCGATTCCGGCCCGGAGTGGAATTGCCAGCACTCCGGTTGCGGATGGGAGCCGAACGGCTGGTGAGCGTTTTGGGGGCCGGCTACCTCGGCGGGACTTGAGTCGTGCACTGTTGGTCAGGCAGACAACGCCAACGCTGATATCCTGCCCCGCAACCAAACTTCCCAAAGCCCCCGAAGCCGATCGCTCGGGGGCTTCCGTTGTTCCGCCTTCGGCCAAAGGCGAGGCGATCGCTTCAAGCCACGCAAGCAGGCGTCTCTCAGAGGGCCCGCGCAACGGCCGCGCGCCAGCCCGCATAGAGCCGATTCCGGTCGTCCTCCTCCATCTTCGGCCTGAACAGCTGGTCGTGCCGGATTTTCTCGACGAAGAACTCCGGACCCGGGTAAATTCCCGCCTGCCAGCCGGCCGTGAGAGCGGCGCCCTGTGCCGTCGATTCGATGTCGGCCGGCCGCTCGACCGGGACCGCAAGGACGTCGGCGAGAAATTGCATCGTCCAGTCGCTTGCCGCCATGCCGCCGTCGACCCGGATGAGATCGATCGCTTGCCCGGCGTCGACCCGCATCGCTTCGATCAGATCGCGCGTCTGATAGCCGACGCTCTCGAGCGCCGCCCGGACGATCTCCTTGCGCGTCGTTCCGCGCGTCACGCCCGAGATGAGAGCGCGCGCATCCGAGCTCCAGTAGGGCGCCCCGAGCCCTGCGAAGGCCGGCACGCAATAGACGGGCTGTCCATAGTCGGAGCCTTGCGCGAGCCCGTCGCACTCGTTGGCGTGCTCCACGATCCCGAGGCCGTCGCGCAGCCATTGGACGGTCGCCCCGGCCGAGAAGATCGCTCCCTCGAGCGCAAACGCCCGCTCGCCGTTCCACTGGTAGGCGACTGTCGTCAGCAACCGGTTTTGCGAAGGCGTCGCTGCCCCGCCGGTGTTGAGCAGGAGAAAGCCGCCGGTGCCGAAGGTCGCCTTGACCATCCCGGGCTTGAGGCAGCCCTGGCCGATGAGCGCGCTCTGCTGATCGCCGATAAGCGCCAGGATCGGCGCCTCGGCCCCAAAATGTTGGCGCGCGCTGAAACCGAATGGCCCGGCCGTGTCGCGCACCTCGGGCAGGATCGCGGCTGGAATACGGAAGAGGCGCAGCATGTCGGCGCTCCATCCGCCCGCGGCGAGATCGTAGAGAGCCGTGCGCGAGGCGTTTGTGGCGTCGGTCGCGTGAACCGCGCCGTTCGTCAGACGCCACAGAATAAAGCTGTCGACCGTTCCGAACGCGAGCTCGCCGCGCTCGGCGGCCTCGCGCGCGCCGGCAACGGAATCGAGGATCCAGGCGACCTTGGTCGCAGAAAAATACGGGTCGAGAAGGAGGCCTGTCGTCCTGCTGACAGCCGGCTCGCAGCCCTCGCGCTTGAGCGCGTCGCACGCCGCGGTCGTCCGGCGGTCCTGCCAGACGATGGCGTTGGCGATCGACCGTCCGGTCGCGCGCTCCCAGACGATTGTCGTCTCGCGCTGATTAGCAATCCCGATGCCCGCGAGCGCCGAAGGGACGCCGCCCGCGCGGGCGATCGCCGCACGCGCGGTCGAAAGCACGCTTTCCCAAAGTTCCTCGGGATCGTGCTCCACCCAGCCCGCTCGCGGAAAAATCTGGGGAACTTCCTGTTGGGCGAACCCGGCGATCGCGCCTTCCGCGTCATAGACGATCGACCGCGTCGAGGTCGTCCCCTGGTCGATGACGAGAATAGCTCCCTTCACGGCCTGCCCGGTGGTTTCATCGGGTGGCGGGAAGGAGGCATGGAAGCATTGGCCAGAACCTTTGGCGCCCGGGCTAGCCATTCGCCCGCCCGGTGCGCCCTCTTACAGGCCGCGGAGCTACTGAATCGCCGGACGCTCCGGCCTCGTCCCGCGGACGAGGATCTGCTCAGCCATGTCACGAGCCTTGCTCTCCGGCACGAGGCCGTCGATGAACAGCGCCGATAGCCCGTGCGCCAGGCCCCAGGCGGCGAGCGTCGCCGGGCTCTCGTCGCCCGACTTTCCTTCCGCGCCAGACACAGCACGCTGGAACACGCCAAGCGCCTCGTTCACTGCCTCGTTCAGCGACGGGTACTTCTCTCGCTCGACGAGGATCGTCCCGAACATGAGCCTGAACAGACCACGCTTCTGGAGCGCGAAGTCAACGTAGGCCGGACCGACCCCGCGCAGCGGATCGTCGCTATCGGCAGCCGTCCGCATCGCAGCCGCCAATTCGCGGAAGCCTTCCGCAGCTACGGAGGCGAGCAGGTCCTCCTTGCTTTCGAAGTGCCGATAGGCGGCCGTCGCGGAAACGCCGACTCTTCGCGCGGTCTCGCGCAGCCCGACCGCGTCGGGCCCCGCCTCATCAAGGATCGAGCGGGCCGCGGCCCGCATCGCGTTCGGCAGGTTACCGTGCCTGTAAGGTCGAGGGGCCGGCGCGTCTTCCATTGAATTCCCTCTTCGATGTTGGGCGTTCGGTCCGCCCGCTGGCGAACGACGGCGCGATCCCGAACCCTGTTGAAACGCCGCCCCCGGGTAAGGGAAAGCGCGCGAGCGCCGCCACAACACGGCGCGACCGACTGTTCACACGATACTCCCACGCATCCGTTTCGTTCCTTACGATAACATTAAATATCGTCCATGATCACCGCAGCGGGGGTCATCCAGCCTTGAAAACTCGGCTGTCGCGGCCGTTTCGGCGAAGTTATAAAAAGCGTAATATCCGCCGTGCGAGGGAGACCGGTATCCGATGAAGATCACCGTTAACGTCGATTGCACGCCGCTTGAGGCGCGCCAGTTCATGGGCTTGCCGGACGTAGAGCCGATGCAGAAGGCGGCGATGGAGGAGATCGAAAAGCGGATGAAGACGGAGCTTGATCGCTTCTCGCCGGAATCCCTTTTCAAGGCCTGGCTGCCGATCGCGGGGATGAACGCCGAATGGCTGCAGGAGTTTTTGAAACGGGCAGGATCCTGATCGCCGCTTCCGGATAAATTCGGATGCGCGGGGGCGGCAAGGCCTTTCGGCGTCCCGGGCAGGCGCCTACATCATCGCCAAGGCCGTAATGGCCAATCCATGAGTGGGCCGTCCATCGTCGCTACGGGTCGGACGACGGCGCCGGAAGGATCGGATCATGAATCTCGAGAAATACACGGAACGGGCGCGCGGCTTCGTGCAGGCGGCGCAGGCTCTGGCGCTTCGCGAAGGCCATCAGCAGTTCACCCCCGAGCACATCCTGAAAGTCCTGCTCGACGACGAGGAAGGCCTGTGCGCCGGCCTCATCGACAAGGCCGGCGGCAATTCCCGCGAGGCGCTGCGGCAGGTCGAGCTTGCGCTCGCCAAGCTGCCGAAGGTGCAGGGCGGCGGCGCTGGCCAACTCTACATGGCGCCGACGACGGCGCGTGTGTTTGATAACGCCGAGAAGATCGCCCAGAAGGCGGGCGATTCCTATGTGACGGTCGAGCGTCTCCTGCTCGCGCTGGCGATGGAGAAAAGCTCCGAGGCCGGCAAGATCCTGACAAACGCCGGCGTCACGCCGCAGACCCTCAATGCCGCCATCGAAGATTTGCGAAAAGGTCGGACCGCCGATTCGGCGAGCGCCGAGAACGCCTATGACGCGCTTAAAAAATATGCGCGCGACCTGACGGAGGCCGCCCGCGCGGGCAAGCTTGACCCGGTCATCGGCCGTGACGAAGAAATCCGCCGCACCATCCAGGTGCTTTCGCGGCGGACGAAGAACAACCCCGTGCTGATCGGCGAGCCCGGCGTCGGCAAGACCGCCATCGTCGAGGGCCTGGCGCTGCGCATCGTCAATGGCGACGTGCCGGAATCGATCAAGGACAAGAAACTGCTCGCGCTCGACCTAGGCGCACTGGTCGCGGGTGCAAAATACCGCGGCGAGTTCGAGGAGCGGCTGAAGGCGGTGCTCAACGAAACGACCGCGGCGGAGGGCGGGATCATTCTGTTCATCGACGAGATGCACACGCTCGTTGGGGCGGGCAAGGCGGACGGGGCGATGGACGCCTCGAATCTCCTGAAGCCGGCGCTCGCTCGCGGCGAGCTTCACTGCGTCGGCGCGACCACGCTCGACGAGTACCGCAAGCACGTCGAGAAGGACGCGGCCCTTGCGCGGCGGTTCCAGCCGGTTTTCGTCTCCCAGCCGACGGTCGAGGACACGATCTCGATCTTGCGGGGCTTGAAGGACAAGTACGAGGCGCACCACGGGGTCAGGATCACCGACCCCGCGATCATCGCCGCAGCGACCCTCTCCGATCGCTACATCTCCGACCGCTTCCTGCCGGACAAGGCGATCGACCTCATCGACGAGGCGGCCTCGCGCCAGCGCATGCAGGTCGATTCCAAGCCCGAGGCTCTCGACGAACTCGACCGACGCATCATGCAGCTCAGGATCGAGCAGGAGGCTCTCAAGAAAGAGACCGACGGCGCCTCGAAGGACCGGCTGAAGAAGCTCGGCGGCGAGCTTGCCGATCTCGAGGAGAAGTCGGCCGCGCTCAGCCAGCGCTGGAAGGCGGAGAAGGCCAAGGTCGGCCAGGCCGCCAAGCTAAAGGAGGAGCTTGACGGCGCGCGCAACGCGCTCGCCCAGGCGCAGCGCAAGGGCGACTATGCGGAAGCCGGACGCCTCACCTATGAGACGATACCGGGGCTCGAGAAGAAGCTCGCGGAGGCCGAGACAAAACAGGGACAGCTGGTTGACGAGGCGGTGACCGCCAACAACGTCGCTCAGGTCGTTTCCCGCTGGACCGGCGTGCCGGTCGACAAGATGCTCGAGGGCGAGCGCGAGAAGCTCCTCAAGATGGAGGAGGAGATCGCGCGGCGCGTCGTCGGCCAGAAGGAAGCCGTCGTCGCCGTCTCGACCGCCGTCAGGCGAGCCCGCGCCGGCCTGCAGGACCCGAACCGGCCGATCGGTTCGTTCATGTTCCTCGGTCCCACCGGCGTCGGCAAGACCGAGCTGACCAAGGCCCTCGCCGGCTTCCTGTTCGACGACGAGAGCGCGTTGGTGCGCATCGACATGTCGGAATACATGGAGAAACATTCGGTCGCGCGGCTGATCGGCGCGCCTCCGGGCTATGTCGGCTACGAGGAGGGCGGCGCGCTCACTGAGGCGGTGCGCCGCAGGCCCTATCAGGTCGTGCTGTTCGACGAGATTGAGAAGGCGCATCCGGACGTCTTCAACGTCCTTCTGCAGGTGCTCGACGACGGGAGGCTCACCGACGGCCAGGGCCGCACGGTCGATTTCCGTAACGTGCTGATCGTCATGACCTCGAACCTCGGCTCCGAATATCTGGTGAACCTCGGCGAGAACGAGGACGCGAAGGCCGTGGAGAAGGAGGTCATGGGGGTGGTGCGCGGCCACTTCCGGCCCGAGTTCCTGAACCGCGTCGACGAGATCATCCTGTTCCACCGCCTGAGGCGCGAGGACATGGGGGAGATCGTTGACATCCAGTTCAGGCGGCTCCAGCGCCTCCTCGACGACCGCAAGGTCACGGTCACGCTCGACGCCAAGGGCCGCCAATGGCTCGCCGACAAGGGCTATGATCCGCATTACGGCGCACGCCCGTTGAAACGCGTCATTCAAAAATGGGTGCAGGATCCGCTGGCGAACCTGATGCTGTCCGGTCAGATCGCCGACGGTTCGACCGTCAAGATCGGCGCGGCGCAGGGCAGGCTGACCGTCAATGGCAAGCCGGTCGGCGGGGAGGAAGCGGAAACGGCCTCCTCCAAGCCGACGATCGTGCCGTTCCCGAAATCATGAGAAAAATCGACGGAGAGGGGCGGCGCGTCCCTCGTCGCGCGCGTGGAAGCTTGAGCAAAGGAACCTTGAAGGCATGAGCAATCCGGTTGTCGCCCGCTTCGTCGGCGGTTCGCCAATGGCGGTGGCGGTCCGGCTGCTCGTCGTCTCGTTCGTGGTCGGCTTTCTGCTCGACGCCTTCGGCGTCGATCCCGCGAGCCTCGTCGAGGACGTGGTGCGTACGGCGCGGCACATCGTCGAATACGGCTTCTCGGATCTGCGGCAGGTCGGCCGGATCCTGCTGACCGGCGCGATCGTTGTCGTTCCGGTCTGGATCCTGCTCAGGCTCCTCGACGCGGGCCGTACGCGGTAGGGCGCGGGCGAAGCTTCCGATCTCCCCTCAGAAGCGTGCGAAGACGCTCTTCCCGAACGAGGGGGACGGAGATACCCGGCGCATCCTCGAGAAACCGGCGATCATGAAAAAGGCGAGGACCGTGGTCCTCGCCTTTCAGTGATCTTGCTTCCCGCAGTGAGCGGGCGTCGCCGCTTACGGGCAGGTGTCCCAGAACCCTTGGGTGCGGCTGGGGTCGGTATAGTACCAGCAGAGGCCCGGCGCGGGCGGCGCGCCGGCAAAGGCGATAGCAGCTCCCGCGGTGACGAACCCGATCGCCGCGCCCGCTGCGATGGCGCCGCCTGGACCCCAGCGATACCAACCCGGGCGCCCCCAGCCGACGCCGGGAGCGACAACGACGGGCGGCCGATAGCCGGGGCGATAGCCCGGATAGCCGGGACGATACCCGGGATGGTAGCCGTATCCAGGGGCGCCGGGCCGGTACCCGGGCCGATACCCCGGAGCTCCGACATGTCCATGAAAGTTCCCCGCTGGCCCTCGGTGAACGTAGACGTTCGTGATCATTCCATCGCGGGATTGATCGGCGGGGCTTGAACCCTGAAGCAGTTCGAACGCCCCCGCCTGGATCGGCGACAAGAGCGTGGCCGCGACGGCGGCGGCAGTGGCGATGCTGGATGCCTTCATCATTCCCTTCCCCTCTGCGCTCCTGCGCTCCTTTTCGTCCGCGGCCGAGTGACCGAGGGCGCCCTTGTCATACCTCAGCGGAGCGAACAGGGCAAAAACGGCCGTTCCACGACGTTAACGCGGGTCTGGAGCTTCTGCTCCAAAACGAAGCCCGCGCCTCTGTGCGAGGCGCGGGCGTTTTCAAGCCGCCAGCACTTTCAAGCGATCAGGACTCGCGCGCAAGCTCCCAGCGGGCCGGCGAACGCCAGAGCCTCGACCGCAGCAGTTCGCGCTCGTACACGAATTCCTTGGGGATTCGGTCGAAGAACCGATCGAACAGTTCCTCATGCGCGTGCGCCTCCGAGGTACCCTCCTCGCGGCTGACGGCCATGAGATCCTGGAACGTGTCCCGGTCATAGCTGAGGCCGCGCCAATCGATGTCCTCGTAGCGGGGCATCCAGCCGATCGGACTTTCCACCGCGTAGCCGCGTCCGCGCAAGCGGTCGACGACCCACTTGATGACGCGCATGTTCTGTCCGAAGCCCGGCCACAGGAACTTGCCTTCGTCGTCGCGGCGGAACCAGTTGACGCGGAAGATGCGCGGGGGGTTCGCCACCTGCCGCCCGACGTCCAGCCAATGGTTGAAGTAGTCGGCCATGTTGTAGCCGCAGAACGGCAGCATCGCCATCGGGTCGCGCCGGGTCGCGGTCACGCCGATCGCCGCCGCCGTCGCCTCCGAGCCCATGGTGGCTGCGAGATAGACGCCGTGCGCCCAATTGAACGCCTGGAAGACGAGCGGCATGTTTTTGCGCATCCGGCCGCCGAACATGAAGCCGCTGATCGGCACGCCCGCCGGATTTTCCCACTCGGGATCGATCGAGGGGCACTGCGAGGCGGGTGCCGTGAATCGGGAGTTCGGGTGAGCCGCCGGGCGGCCGCAGCCGGGCGTCCAGTCCTTGCCCGTCCAGTCGATGAGATGGGCGGGCGGCGTCTCCGTCATGCCTTCCCACCAGACGTCCCCCCCGTCAGTCAGCGCGACGTTGGTGAAGATCGTGTTCTTCGCGCAGCTCGCGATGGCGTTCGGGTTCGACTGCTCGTTCGTTCCGGGAGCGACGCCGAAGAAGCCGGCTTCCGGGTTGATCGCGCGCAGGACGCCGTGTTCGTCCTTCTTGATCCAGGCGATGTCGTCGCCGACCGTCGTCACCTTCCAGCCGTCCAGTTCCTTCGGCGGTACGAGCATGGCGAGGTTTGTCTTGCCGCAGGCGCTCGGGAACGCGGCCCCGAGATAGGTCTTCTCGCCGGCCGGCGAGTGGACGCCCATGATCAGCATGTGCTCGGCGAGCCAGCCCTCGTCGCGAGCCATGACGGAGGCGATGCGCAGCGCCAGGCACTTCTTGCCGAGGAGCGCGTTGCCGCCGTAGCCCGAGCCGTAGGACCAGATCTCGTAGGTTTCGGGGAAGTGGACGATGTACTTCTTGCCGATGTCGGGCTCGCAAGGCCAGGTCGAGTCGACCTGACCCGGCTGAAGGGGCGCGCCGATCGAATGCATGCAGGGGATGAAGGCGCCGTCGCCGAGCGTGTCGAGCACCGCGCGCCCCATGCGGGTCATGATGCGGGTGTTGACGACGACGTAGGGGCTGTCGGTGATCTGGACGCCGATCTTGGCGATCGGCGAGCCGAGCGGTCCCATGCTGAACGGGATGACGTACATCGTGCGACCGCGCATGCAGCCGTTGAAGAGGCCGAGCACCGTCGCCCGCATCTCGATCGGCGGCGCCCAGTTGTTGGTTGGGCCGGCGTCGACCTTGTTGTTCGAGCAGATGTAGGTCCGTTCCTCCACCCGCGCCACGTCGGAAGGGTGCGAGCGGGCGAGATAGGAGTTCGGGCGCCTTTCCGGGTTGAGGCGAATGAAGGTGCCCGCCTCGACCATCTGCTCGCATAGCCGGTCGTTCTCCTCGACCGTTCCGTCGACCCAGTGGATGCTCTTGGGCTTGCACAGATGCCGCATCTGGTTGACCCAGGACAGCAGGCGATCGTTGGTCACGCCGGCCGGCGCATTGACAGCCGCCGGGTTTACTCCGAGTCCGTTCACTTCGTAGTCCACGACACTCTCCCGCAAAACAGTCGCCGCCGGCGTCTCCCCCCTGCTGCGCGCCTTTGCGCAGTCGGCGACGCCGCTCCGGGTCCATGAAAAGATGGCGCGCCCGGAGCGCCGCTCCGCGTCGGGGCCGTTACAGCCAAGCATAGTCAGTCACGCAACGGCAAGACGCAATGCGGCAGATTGCGGCGCCTCAGGCGTCTCCGCCTTGCTCACGCCGTTCAGTCGAACGTCACCACCTGCCGCACTCCGACGCCCTCGCGGAGCCGGTCGAAGCCTTCATTGATCTCGTCGAGCGTGAGGCGGTGCGTCAGGAGCGCGTCGACCGGCAGCCGCCCTGCCTTGAAAAGCGCGATGAGGCGCGGCACGTCCCTTAGCGGGACGGCCGAGCCGATGTAAGAGCCCTTGAGGGTGCGCTCCTCGGCGACGAGCGTGACGGGAGCAAGCGCGAGGCGCCGGTCCGGGTGCGGAAGCCCGGCGGTCACCGTCGCGCCGCCGCGCGCGGTCACCGCGTAGGCGAGTTCGAGCGCGGGCACCGCGCCCGCCATGTCGAAGGCGACCTCGACGCCGCCGCCGGTCAGCGTGCGCACGCGCTCGACGGCGTCGGGCGAGCCCGCGTTGACCGTATCGGTCGCGCCGAGTTTTCCCGCGAAAGCGAGCTTCTCGTCCGAGAGGTCGATGGCGACGATGCGGCGCGCGCCCGCGAGACTTGCCCCGATGACGGCGCTCAAGCCCACGCCGCCGAGGCCGACCACCGCGACCGACTGGCCGGGCTCGACCCTCGCGGTGTTGATTACCGCGCCGACGCCGGTCAAGACCGCGCAGCCGAACAGGGCCGCCAGCTCGAATGAGAGCTCAGGATCGATTTTCACGCAGGATTCGCGCGCGACGACGGCATGGGTCGCGAAGGCCGACACGCCGAGATGGTGGTTCACCAGCTGGGCCTCGAACGAAAGGCGTCGTTCGCCCGAGAGGAGCGTGCCGGCGCCGTTGGCTTTCGCGCCCGGTTCGCAGAGGGCCGGCCGGCCGGCGGCGCATGGGCCGCAACGCCCGCAGCTCGGCACGAATACGAGGACGACGTGATCGCCGACAGCGAGGTCCGTCACGCCCTCGCCAAGCGCCTCGATGACGCCCGCCGCCTCGTGGCCGAGCGCCATCGGGACTGGCCGGGGCCGCGAGCCGTCGATCACTGAAAGATCGGAGTGGCAAAGCCCCGCCGCTGCGATGCGCACCAGGACTTCGCCGCGGCCGGGCGGCGCAAGCTCAAGTTCAGCGACGTCCAGCGGCCGCGATTTCGCGTAGGGCGGCGGAAGGCCGATGGTCCTCAGGACGGCGGCTCGAACACGCATTTTCAGGGCTTCCTCAAGCGATGGCGTCGGCCGGTTCTAGCGCGTCCCGGCCCACGCAGCGAGCGCTGCGCTCGCAAATCGGGCAGCCTTGCGCCGCGCGGTCGCACGGGCCACATAGCGCCTCACGCGAGGGCGCGATCGTCCCGCCGCGACCCGGAGTTCGCCATGCCGCAGACCAGCAGCCGCCTCTTCGACGATCTCTCCCGCCTCATGACGGACGCTGCGGGGCTTGCCGACGGCGCGCGGCGCGAAGCGCAAACCTTCGCCAAAAGCCAGCTCGAGCGCATGATGGCTGGCATGGACCTCGTCAGCCGGGAGGAATTCGAGGCGGTGCGCGAAATGGCGGCGCGCGCCCGCGAGGAGAACGACAAGCTCGCAGCCCGCATCGCCGCGCTCGAGACGAAGCTCGCCGAGCCAAAGCCCTGACAAGCCTTAGAGCTTTTGCGCTGTCCACAGAGTTCTTGATTCATCTCGGAGATTTTGTGGACGGCGGCCTGCTGCGGCTTTACCTTCAAAGGCGAATCATCGACGTTGCAGCCGTCCTCTTCCGGACGGAGCGGCGACTGAAGCGGCGGCGCCCCGCAAGTGCGGCGGGGCGGGGCTGATTTGGCTCGCTTGGATAGCGCCGTCTCGCCGAAAGATCTTTGATGACGCTGACCGAAACCGTCGCCGACGACCGACCCGAGCACCCCGTCGACGTGGTGGAGCGGCTCGCCTCGCTCAACGAATGGACGTTCGACCGCGCCGAGGAGGACGAGATCTCGATCTCGGTATGCGGCGACTGGGCCAATTATGACATCGCCTTCACCTGGATGCCGGAGCTCGAATCGCTGCACGTCGCCTGCTCCTTCGATCTCAAGGCGCCGGTGCGCAAGCGCCCGGCGGTCGGCGAGCTGATCCAGCTCATCAATGAGCAATTGTGGATCGGCCATTTCGATATCTGGCGCGAGCAGAATCTGGTGATGTTCCGTCACGCGCTCTGCCTCGCCGGCGGCGCGAACGCGAGCGACGCGCAATGCTCGGCGGTGGTGAAGGCGGCGGTCGCCGCCTGCGAAACCTATTACCAGGCGTTCCAGTTCGTGCTTTGGGCCGACCGGACCCCGCGTGAGGCGATTGCTTTCGCCGCGTTCGAGACCCGCGGCGCGGCCTGACGTCCGTTGCTAAGGGCGTCGTCGATCCCAAGCTTGCGTGAGCGCGCCCCGCCCCATAAGGGGCTGGCGCAGGCTGAGCTTTGCGTGTAAGAGGCCGCCTTCCCATTTTCGCGCGGAACCGCTTCAGGCGCGCGCGCCCCGATTGGAGTTGCTTCAAATGGCCGTCCCGAGACGCAAAACCTCACCTTCACGCCGCGGCATGCGGCGCTCCGCCGACGCGCTCAAAGCGCCGACCTATGTCGAGGACAAGGATTCTGGCGAGTTGCGCCGTCCGCACCACATCGATTTGAAGACCGGCATGTATCGTGGACGCCAGGTCCTGAAGCCGAAGAGCGCTCCGGGCGACGCCTGATCGCTCCCCGGTTTTGATGTTGAATAGAGCCGGCGCTCGCGCCGGCTTTTTTCTTTTTTGGGGCCTTCCCCGAACGCTGGTTTCCGAGCAACCTCTCGGACCGGCGGTCTAAGCCCGTACCTCGAACGGATGTAAACATTACTAAGCTTTCATTCTGACGTCATGAGATGTTTAGGCCCGAGGGCCGAAGATCGAGCCTGTAAGCCGTTACGTCTGCTTAGGGGCGTGACCGCTTAAGGGGTTTCAACGATGCGATCCATCGGTCGATGCTCCTCCGCGCGCTTGGCCTTGCTTGCGGGAGCAGCGTTTTCGGCGGCGGTCGGCGTCGCGACAGTCAAGGGCTTCGCGGTCGAGGCGGCGACAGCTGAGAGCGGTTCCGTCTGCCGTCCGTCGGGCGGCCCGGGGTCGTTCGCCGACATCGTGGATCGGGTAAAGCCGGCCGTGGTGTCGGTGAAAGTGAAGCTCTCCGACGTCGGAGACGCAGCCGATTCCGGGGATTCCGACGGCGGCGTGAGTCCGCCGGACGTGTCGCCCGACAGTCCCCTCTATCGCTTCTTCCGCCATTTCAGCATCCCCGGAGAGGGGGACGTTTCGCCCCGGCTGCATCCGACGCTTGCGCAAGGGTCGGGGTTCTTCATGTCCTCCGATGGCTACATCGTCACCAACAATCACGTCGTCGATCACGGGAGCGAGGTGAACGTTACGCTGGCGGACGGCAGGACGCTGCCGGCGAAGGTGGTCGGCGTCGACAAGAAGACCGACCTCGCGCTGCTCAAGGCCGACGGCGACGGCTTTGCGTTCGTGACATTTGCCTCGAAGCCGCCGCGGGTCGGCGACTGGGTGATCGCGGTCGGCAACCCGTTCGGGCTCGGCGGCACGGTGACGGCCGGCATCGTGTCGGCGCGCGGGCGGGACATCGGCTCGGGCCCATACGACGACTTTCTGCAGATCGACGCTCCTGTGAACCATGGCAACTCGGGCGGCCCTACTTTCAACGCTGACGGCGACGTGGTCGGCGTCAACACGGCAATCTTCTCGCCCTCGGGCGGCAGCGTCGGCATCGGCTTCGCCATCGCCGGCGACGTTGTCAGGAACGTCGTCGAGCAACTCAAGGCCAATGGGGTCGTCACCCGCGGCTGGATCGGCGTGCAAATCCAGGCGGTGTCGCAGGACATCGCCGACAGCATGGGGCTCAAGAGTTCCGGCGGCGCGCTCGTCGCAGGGATCGAAAAGAGCTCGCCTGCCGAAGCGGCGGGGATCAAGAGCGGCGACGTCATCACCGCGATCGACGGGGACACGGTGACCGACCCACACGAACTCGCCCGCCGGATCGCCTCGACGTCGCCGAAGCAGTCGGTTTCGCTGGCCCTCGTTCGCAACGGCGCTCCGATGGCGCTCGAGGTGACGCTCGCGACCATGCCGCTGGAAAAGACGGTGAAAAACGAAACAGGCGGCGAGAGCCGGCCGACCGATCTCGCGCGGCTCGGGCTTACGCTGCGCCCGAATCGGGGCGAAGACGGCGTCGTGGTCGCGGACGTCGATCCCGACAGCCCCGCGGCCGACGGAGGCCTGCGGCCCGGCGACGTGATCCTCGAGGTCCGCGGCAAGGCGGTCAACCGGCCCTCCGAGGTGGCTGACGCTATCGACGCCGCCAAGGTCGACGGAAAAAAGAGCGTGCTGTTTCGCGTGAAGTCGGACGAGGGCGAGCGCTTCCTCGCCCTTCCGACCCGCGCGTCATAAGGATCCGGCGCGCCGTCCCTGATTGGGGGCGGCGCGCCGGCGACAAATGGACGGAAGGGCAAAACGGGCTCGTCCCCAGCCCGGCGCGTATGCGCACTCTTCCGTCCAGTCGGCGGTCGCACAATCCCCGCCCGCGCGACGCCGGCAGGCGGCGGCGAGTTCCAATCAGCCCCCCAGGGACTTGCCGCCGCACCCCTTTCTGGCCAAGCGTCGCTCGGCTGCTATAGTGGCGACATGCGAATCCTTATCATCGAAGACGATCGCGAGGCGGCGGCATATCTTTCGAAAGCCCTTCGGGAAGCTGGGCACGTCGTCGACGCGGCGCATGATGGAGTGAGCGGATACGACATGGCGCTCGAAGGCGGTTACGACGTCGCGATCATCGACCGGATGCTGCCGAAGATGGACGGGCTGACCTTGATCGGGGCGCTCCGCGGCCAGAAGAACGAAACGCCCGTGCTGATCCTTTCGGCGCTCGGCCAGGTGGACGACCGGGTCAAGGGTCTGAGGGCCGGCGGCGACGATTATCTCGCCAAACCTTACGCGTTCTCCGAACTGCTTGCCCGGGTCGAGACGCTGGCGCGGCGAAGGCCCGCTGGGGCGCCGGAGGAGACCGTCTACCGCGTCGGCGACCTGACGCTCGACCGGCTGTCGCACAAGGTGACGCGGCGGGGCGAAGAGATCGTGCTGCAGCCCCGCGAGTTCCGCCTGCTCGAATACCTCATGCAGAACGCGGGCAAGGTGGTGACGCGCACCATGCTGCTCGAGCACGTCTGGGACTACCACTTCGATCCGCAGACCAACGTGATCGACGTGCATGTCTCGCGTCTCAGGGCGAAGATCGACAGGGACTTCGACGCGCCGCTCCTCAGCACCGTCCGGGGGGCCGGGTACATGATACGTGACGGCGCTCGCTAAGCTCTTCCGCGCGACCGCCTTCCGTCTCGCGCTGGCGATTCTTGCGGTCAGCGCCGTCGGGGCTGGCGTGGTGCTCGCGATCATCGCTTGGCAGGTCGTGGCGGTGGTCGACGAGGAGATCGCCCGCACCATCGACGCAGAGGCCAAGGGCCTGACCGACGCCTACAATCACGACGGCCTCGTCGGCCTCTATTCCTCGATCGAAACGCGCAAGCGCCAGCCGGGCGCGTCTCTCTATCTCTTGACCGATCCCGCCGGCGAATCGCTTGCCGGAAACGTCGAGCAAATTCCGCTCGAGGTTCTGGAGCGGCACGGCTTCATCGTCGTCAATTACCGCACCAACGGCCCGGGCGACCGGGTGCGGCAGGCTCTGGTGCGCATCTACAAGCTGCCGCCCGGGTTCCTGCTGATGGTTGGTCACGACCTCGGCGACCGCGCCAGGATCGAGGGCGTCATGGTGCGGGCGCTCGCCATCTCGCTCATCTTCTTCGCCGCCCTCGCCGCGCTCGGGGCGCTCTTCGTCGCCCGCAACGTTCTGAAGCGGATCGACGACATCAACACCTCCGCCCACCGCATCATGGCCGGCGACATCGCCCGCCGGCTGCCGGTCGCGGGTTCGGGCGACGAGCTCGACCGTCTGGCCAATAGTCTCAACGCCATGCTGGAGCGCATCGGCGTCCTGATGCAGGGGCTGCGCGAGGTCTCCGACAACATTGCGCACGACCTGCGCACGCCGCTGACGCGGTTGCGCAGCCACGCCGAGGCCGCGCTGGCGTTCGGCGACGACCCCGCAGCCTACCGGGCCGCGCTCGAGAAAACGATCGACGAATCCGATGGCCTCATCAAGATCTTCAACGCGCTGCTTCTCATCGCGCGCGCCGAGGCGGGGGGAGGCGTGGACGGGCAATCCTCCTTCGAACTCGGCGAGGCCGCCCGCGCCGTCGTGGAGCTCTATGAGCCGATCGCCGACGAGCAGGGCGTCGACCTCACCGTGGCGATCGACGGCAAGCTCTTCGTCCGCGGCAACCGCGAACTGATCGGCCAGACGATCGCCAACCTCGTCGACAATTCGCTGAAATACGGAGCGTATGACGAGGGGGCGTCGCCAAAGGCGAGACCGGCGATCCGGGTCGCGGCGCGCCGCGCGGGCGACTTCGTCGAGCTCACCGTCTCAGATCGCGGGCCCGGCATTTCGCCGGCCGACCGCGAGCGGGTGCTCGGCCGCTTCGTGCGCCTCGAAGGCTCGCGCTCGAGGCCAGGCTCGGGCCTCGGCCTGTCGCTTGCGGCCGCGGTCGCGCGCATGCACGGCGGGAGGGTCGAACTCGAGGACAACGCTCCCGGCCTCAGGGTGCGCGTGATTCTGCCTGCGGAAGCTGCGCCGCCCGCCTTGCCGGCCCCTGCGCTCGGGGGCGTCGATGAACCGATCGCTGGCTGAACGGATCGTCGCCGCTCCGCGCCTGTCCAATTCCGCCGCCGCCCGCAGAAAGTTCGACGATCTTGTCGCGGCGCCCGATTCGGGCGCGCTCGCGCCGATGCTCAGCGCCGGGCGGACCCGCGACCTTCTGCTCGGCCTCGCCGATCATTCGCCCTATCTCTGGACGCTCGCGACCGAAGATCCAGCCCGGCTCGCCCGGCTCCTCGGCCAAGCCCCGGACGCCGCCTTCGAGGCGCTTCTTGGCGCGCTCCGCGCCCGGATCGAGGGCGAAGCCGAGCTCATGCGGGCGCTGCGCACGGCCAAGCGCGAGCAGGCGCTTCTCGTCGCCCTCGCCGACCTCGGCGGCGTGTGGAACCTTGAGGAGACGACCGGAGCCCTCTCCCGCTTCGCTGACGCCGCGGTCGGCGCGGCGTTGGCGTTCCTCCTGCGCGAGGCCGCGCGCGCCGGCCGGCTCGCGCTCGATCCCGAGGCGCCCGACCCGGCGCAAGGTTGCGGCATGGTCGTGCTGGCGCTCGGCAAGCTCGGCGCGCACGAGCTCAACTATTCGAGCGACGTCGACCTCATCGTCCTCTACGACGCTTCCGCCGCGTCGATCCCGGAGAATGCTGTGCCGGCGCCCCTCTTCGTGCGCATCACCAAGGGGCTCGCGCGGCTGCT
This sequence comes from uncultured Alphaproteobacteria bacterium, assembly GCA_963829505.1. GTDB lineage: Bacteria > Pseudomonadota > Alphaproteobacteria > Rhizobiales > Beijerinckiaceae > Roseiarcus. The sequence goes on along the minus strand of CAWHIL010000001.1, from coordinate 264,322 downwards.
TCAGGAACGCACTTCCGACGGCTATGTGCTGCGCGTCGACCTGCGCTTGCGGCCCGATCCAGCCTCGACGCCGGTGGCGATCTCGACCGCGAGCGCCTACGCCTATTACGAGACCGTCGGGCAGAACTGGGAGCGCGCCGCGCTCATCAAGGCGCGTCCCGCGGCCGGCGACCTCGCGCTCGGCGAGCGCTTTCTCGAAGCGCTCGCGCCCTTTATCTGGCGCAAGTATTTCGACTTCGCGGCGATCGCCGACATCCACGCGATGAAGCGGCAGATCCACGCCGTGCGCGGCCACGAGCGGGTGGTGGTCGCCGGGCACGACGTCAAGCTTGGCCGCGGCGGCATCCGCGAGGTCGAGTTCTTCGTCCAGACGCAGCAACTCATCTTCGGCGGCCGGCGCCCGAGGATGCGGGGGGCGCGCACCCTCGACATGCTGCGCGAACTCGCCGCCGAGAGGTGGGTGACGGCCGAGGCGGTCAAGGATCTGACCGCCGCCTATCTTTTCCTGCGCGAGATCGAGCACCGCCTGCAGATGGTCGCCGACGAGCAGACGCAGCGCTTGCCCTTCGAGCACGCCGAGCTCGCCCGCTTCGCCCGCTTCTGCGGCTATGCGCGGCTCGAGACCTTCGCCCGCGCCCTCACTCTGCATCTCACGCGCGTCGAGACGCATTACGCGCGCCTGTTCGAGAACGCCCCGACGCTCAGCGCCGCGGCCGGCAATCTCGTCTTCACCGGCGTGACGGACGACCCCGAGACGCTTGCGACGCTCACTCGTCTCGGCTTCCAGCGGCCCGAGGCTGCGGCCGAGACGATCCGCGGCTGGCATTTTGGCCGCCGCGCCGCGGTGCAGAGCGCCAGGGCCCGCGAAGTCCTGACGGAACTGACGCCGGCGCTGCTTCAGGCCTTCGCCGGCTCGGGCGACGCCGACGCCGCGCTCGCCGCTTTCGACGGGGCGATGGCGCGCATGAACGCCTCGGTCGAATTGCTCTCGATCCTGCGCTCGAACGACGACGTGCGCGAATTGTTCGGCGATGTCCTGGGCGCGGCGCCGCGTCTCGCCGAGGTGATCGCGACGCGGCCGCATGTCCTCGACGCGGCGATCGATCCGGACCGGACGACCGGCTTCGAGACGAGCCTTAGCGACGACGAAGCCCGCCGCCGCGCGCAATCTTATGTCGGACAGGCGCGCAGCCTCGAGGATGCGCTCGACCGGGCGCGCGACTTCGCCGCCGAGGAGATGTTTCTGATCGGGCTCCACCTCCTGTCGGGCCGGCTCGATCCCGACCGCGCGGGGCAGGCCTATAGCGCGCTCGCGTCCGCGCTGGTCGGGGCGATGCTGCGGCAGGTCGAGGCGGTGTTCGCCGCCGACCATGGGCGGGTTCGCGGAGGCCGGATTGCGGTCACGGCGCTCGGCAAGCTCGGCTCGCGGGAGATGACCGCGGCCTCCGATCTCGACCTGATCCTGATCTACGATTTTCCCGAAGACGCGTCCGAGTCGGAAGGCTCGAGGCCGCTCGGCCCGTCGCTCTACTACGCGCGCCTGACGCAGCGCCTGCTCGCCGCGCTCACCGTCCCGACGCGGAGGGGAACGCTCTACGAGGTCGACATGCGCTTGAGGCCTTCGGGCCGCAAGGGCCCGCTCGCGACCCAGTTCTCGGCCTTCGTCCGCTACCAGCAGGACGAGGCGGAGACGTGGGAGCACATGGCGCTGACCCGCGCCCGCGTCGTCGCCGGCGACGCGACGCTGTCGGCCGACGTCGCGAGCGCCATCCGCGCAACGCTGACGCGCAAGCGCGATCCGGCGAGCGTTGCGCGCGAAGTTCTCAAGATGCGCGCCCTGATCGCGAAGGAGAAGGGCGATCGCGACCCTTGGGACCTGAAGCTCGTCCGCGGCGGGCTCATGGACGTCGAGTTTGTGGCTCAATACCTGACGCTCGCCTTCGCGGAACGCGTGCCCGAGATCCTCGACGTCTCGACCCGCCGCACCATCGATCACGCCGGGCGGGCGGGGCTCGTCGCGCCGCGCCACGTCGAGACGCTCGTCGAGGCGCACCGGCTCTACACCGACGCGACCCAGTTCATGCGCCTCGCCGTCTCCGGCCCGTTCGATCCGAAGACCGCGGCCTCGGGCGTCAAGCGGCGGATCGCGGCGTCGACCGGTTTCCCGGACTTCGAGGCGTTCGTCGCCGCGCTCGACGAAGCGCGCAAGCGCGTGCGCGAGGCCTACGAGGCGGTGCTGGGCGGAAGCCCGCATGCGACCGCCCAATGAGGTCGAAAGCTTCATCAAACTCGCGATAGCGACGCCAGAGTTCGCGGCGGGCGATCCCTTGGCGCTGCCGACGGTGGTCGAGCCGGGCAAGGTTGGGAACCTGCCAGACGCAACCCGGTTTTGAGGCTTTTCAAGGGTTTGCGTCGCCAATCGCAACCCGCGGTAACTCCCAAGGTGGGCTTCTTAACACCGCCCTCGTCCTGAGGAGCCCGCGAAGCGGGCGTCTCGAAGGACGTTCGCCGGGCCCTGGAATCGTCCTTCGAGACGCGTCGCCAAAGGCGACGCTCCTCAGGACGAGGTCGATGAAGTGGCCCTCCTTGGGAGTTACAACCCGCGCTCTCTCCCCCTCGGTCATACTCCACCAGAACGATGATTCTGCCCCGCGGGCCAGGCGTTGAACAAGCGGACGCTTTCTTCATCTAGAAAAGACCGTATCACCTATTTCTGATTTTAGCAACAAGAATGCGGGGCGGCCAAAACAGCGTTCGCGGCGGATCTTCGGCACGACCCGTTGTGCGCGGACATCCCAAAATTTCGGTGTTGCAAGCTTGCGCAAGCGCTCAACGTCGCCGGCCGCCTGTTGAATGAGCCACTGTTGGTCCGTCCCGCGACCATGCGATGTCCGAGACGTAACTCCCAAGGTGGGCCGATCCAACCACTGACCTCGTCCTGAGGAGCCTGCGAAGCAGGCGTCTCGAAGGACGTTCGGCCCACGAAAACGTCCTTCGAGACGCGTCGCCTTGCAGCGCCGCTCCTCAGGACGAGGTCGGTGAACCGGTCTGGCTTGGGAGTTACTCCGAGACCGGGAATGGCGGCGTAGTGTTCGAGATAAATCAATTTTCCACGTGCCGCTTTCCGCGCGGGCTGCCGTTCCGGCGAGCAGACAAAGTCCGTATGTAAGCCAGGTCGCCAGGCCGACGCTCGTCATGCAGCGCATCGTCTTCTTGAAGCGCGCGACCGTTGCCTCCCCCCGTTCGCTGCCCAGCGTCTTACTCCAGCCCCTCGATTAGCGCCTTCAGCGTCGCCACCGTAGAGGCGTCCGCCTCGCCGTCGACGCGGGCGGGGCGGAAGTGGCGCTGGAAGGCCGTCACGACCGCCCGCGTGTGGCGGTCGTAGACGCCGCTGAGTTCGAGTCCATAGCCGTAGAGCGCCAGCATCGCCTGGAGCGCGCGCACTGGCGGGCCTTCCTCGGCGGTGGCGAAGAGCGGACCGCCTGTAACCGGCGCCGGCGCGACCCAATGGCCGACCCCGGCCCCATGCAGCCTGTCCCACGGGAAGGCCTCGCCCGGATCGCGCTTGCGGGTGGGGGCGATGTCGGAATGCGCCAGCACCCGTTCGGGTCGGACGCTCCAGCGCGCGACGATGTCGCGTGCGAGCGCGATCGTCGCCTCGATCTGCGGGTCGGGGAAAGGCGGCGAGCCGCCGTCATGGCCGGGATTGACGATCTCGACCCCGATCGAGGCCGAGTTCATGTCGGTCTCGCCCTTCCAGAAGCCGGTCCCCGCATGCCAGGCGCGGGCGCTCTCGGCGACAAGCTGGAGAATCTCGCCGTCCTCGTGGACGAAATAATGCGCCGAGACTTCCGCCGCCGGATCGACGAGCAGCTTGAGTGCGCTCTCGGCCGTCGGCATGCCGGTGTAATGCAGGACAAGCGCGTTCGGCCCGCCGTGGCCGCGCCGCTCGCCGAAATTCGGCGAGGCGACGAAACGGGCCGCGAGCGGGCTGTCCGTGGTCTGCATCGGCGGACGAGTCGCTAGCAACATGAAGTCGGCCGCAGGCCCTCATCCGTCGCCTTCGGCGACACCTTCCCCCCGAGGGGGAAGGCGGCCCCCCTCTCCCGCCGGGAGAGGGAAGCGGCCGAAGGCCGCAGGGTGAGGGCTGTCTGGCGCGACCTCATTCGATCGTCACGAGCCTCGAAGCGAGGGCCGTTCCTTGGACCCGTTGGCGCGGGAAGCGCCGGCCTAGTAGGCGGCCCAACGGATGCAGACGCGGTTGCCGTAGCCGTCGTAGCCGTGGCGCACGCAATGATTCCGCGGCGCCGTGGCCGCATTGCCGATCAGCGCGCCGCTGGTCGCGCCGATCGCCGCGCCTGCCAGAACCGCGCCGGGCGCGCCGCCCGAGACGGCAGAGCCGATGAGCGCGCCAGTGCCCGCGCCGAGCGCGCCGCCGACGAAGGTGCCCTGCTGCTGCTGGGGCGTATAGCAGGCCGAGAGCATGAGCGCGCTCGCCAGCGCCAGCGTGGCGCCAATTGTCTTCTTCATCATAGGATGGAACTCCCCTCCGGATTGCGGGCGAAACGCGCGCCCGCGTCGCAAATCGTCCGGCGGCGCTCTTGAGAGCCCGCCGGGAGACGTCAGTTGTAGGCGATGCAAATCTTGTTGTTGTTGTAGTCGACGCCCCATTTCGCGCACGAGCCAGCGGCCGACGGGGGCGTCAGCGAGGAGCCGACGACAGCGCCCGTTCCGGCGCCGATCGCCGCGCCGGCGATCGTCCCTCCGGCGCTGCCGCCCGAGACCGCCGAGCCGACAAGCGCGCCTGCGCCGGCGCCGAGCGCGCCGCCCGCAAGGGCGTTCGTCTGCTGCTGGGTCTGGCAGGCGGAGAGCGACACTGCGGCGGCGAGAGCGAGGCAAAAGGCCGGCGTCGTTTTCATCATCAAGTGACGTTCCTTCGCGGGATCATTGAAAGGCCGGGTCAATAATAGGCCGTGCACACCGGGTGGCCGTAATAATCATAGCCCCATTGCGCGCAGCGTCCCTGAGGCGGCGGCGTCGAGGCCGAGCCGATGAGAGCGCCCGAGCCGGCGCCGATGGCCGCGCCGGCCAGCGTCGCGCCTGCGTTGCCCCCCGACACGGCTGAACCCACCAGAGCGCCCGCGCCTGCGCCGAGCGCGCCGCCAACCAGCGCGTTCTGCTGCTGTGGGGTCTGACAGGCCGCGAGCGAAAGGCCGGCGAGGAGAGCCAGCGAACAACCCACCGTCTTTTTCATCGCAAACGATCTCCGGATCGACGATCTTCGAAAAAATGCGCCGTTGAGGCCAGGCTTTTCAGTCCGCGAAGCAGACCAGCCGCTCGCGGGCGCGACAATCCCACAATCCGGATGAATTGGCAATGAATGCCCCTGTCGGGCGCTCACCGGCGAATGCTCGGGCGGTCCTCATCCGCCCCTTTTTGCTTGACCTCCGCCGTCCCGGCCCCCTATGCCGCCTGCCGCCAGTCGGCCGGACGGCCGCCGTCTTTCGGGATGGAGGAAAGTCCGGGCTCCATACGGAATCGGCGCCGGATAACATCCGGCGGGGGCGACCCCAGGGAAAGCGCCACAGAAAGCAAACCGCCTGTCCGGCTCAAAAGGCCGGAAGGGCAAGGGTGAAAGGGTGCGGTAAGAGCGCACCGCGCCGGCGGCAACGTCGGCGGCATGGCAAGCCCCGCCGGGAGCAAGACCGAATAGGAGCGATGCGCGGGGAAACTCGCGGGGCCTTTTCCGTAGGTCCTGTCGCTCGGGTTGGTTGCTTGAGGCGCCCGGCAACGGGCGTCCCAGAGGAATGGCCGTCACGCCGGGGCGACCCGGCCATACAGAACCCGGCTTACAGGCCGGCTGGCGTTCGCGGCGGCGCTCGTCCATTGTGGCGGGCGCCGTCCGCGCATGTTCGAAGAGGAAACGCGATGCTGCGCGCCGACAAAGTGATTCCGGCGGGCGGCTGGAAGGGGACCCCGGTCGACAGCGTCGTGCTCGACTTCGACGAGCGCTATCGCCGCCGTATCGTCATGACCGGCGTCGGCGGCTTCGCCTTCCTCCTCGACCTGCCGGAGGCGGCGATGCTGCGCGGCGGCGACGGGCTGAGACTCGAGGACGGACGGATCGTCGAGGTGGTCGCGGCGCCCGAACCGCTCGCCGAGATCCGCGCCGCCGACGCGCTCTCGCTGCTCAGGGTCGCCTGGCACCTCGGCAACCGGCACCTTTCGGTCGAGATGGGGCCGAAGGCGCTCCGTATCCGCCGCGATCCCGTCATCGAGGACATGGCGAGGGGCCTCGGCGCCCGCGTCGTCGCGGTCGAGGCGCCGTTCAACCCCGAGGGCGGCGCCTATGTGCAGGCGGAAGGCCATGCGCACGACGATCACGGGCATGCGCATCACGATGGGCGCGGTCATGACCACGACCACGACCACCACGCGCATGGCAATCATCATCACGGCCATCACCATCACGGTCACGACCACGCCGACGATCATGGCCACCATCACGAGGCCTGCGACCATCCGGACCATGACCACGGCCACGATCATGGTCAAGCGCACGACCAGGACCTTTGAGCGCCGTCTTTGCGAGGAGCGCAGCGACGAAGCAATCCACATACCGTCAGGCCCTGTGGCCTGATGGATTGCTTCGCTTCGCTCGCAAGGACGGGGCGGCTTGATGGACGCCCCGGACGCCGACCGCGCCCTCCTGCCGCTCATATTGTGGCTCTCGCCGGCCTTTCCGGTCGGCTCGTTCGCCTATTCGCAGGGACTCGAATGGGCGGTCGAGGCGGGCGACGTCCATGACGCTCGCTCGCTCGGCGGCTGGCTCGTCGATCTCCTGACCTTCGGCGCCCCGCGCGCCGACGCGATCCTGTTCGCCGACGCCTTCCGATCCGCCGAGGCTGGGGACTGGGCGGCGCTCCACGAAACCAATGCGCTCGCGATCGCCCTCGCCAACACCGCCGAACGCCGGCTCGAGACAACCGCGCAGGGGACGGCGTTCGTCGCCGCCGCCCGCGCCGCGTGGGACTGCGAACCGCTGAGGAGGCTTGCGGATGAGGAGCGCGCGGCCTATCCGGTCGCGGTCGCCGCCGTCGCGGCCGGCCACGCAGCGCCGCTGGAGGCGGCTCTTCAGGCCTTCGTTCTCGCTTGCGTCGCAGCCGCCGTCTCGGCGGTCGTGCGCATGGGGCCGATCGGCCAGACCGACGGCCAGAAAATCCAGGCCGCGCTTCTGCCGCGCATCCGCGCGCTCGCCCGCGCCGCGGCCGGCTCGACGCTCGCCGATCTCGGCCTCTCGGCCTTTCGCGCCGACGTCGCCTCGATGCGCCACGAGACGCAATATTCGCGGCTCTTCCGCTCATGACCCTTCTCCCGCCCTTGCGGGAGAAGAGCCTCATGGCCGGGCTTGACCCGGCCATGGCGCGAAGCGCCGGATGAGGGCATGTAGGAGTGAGGAGGAACGCACATGACTGAATCCAGCCGCCAGAAGTTCATTGTCCTCTACATGGTTCCCAGATCCGTCATGGAGGATTGGGCGAAGACCGATCCCGCCGCCCGCAAGGGCGCGGAGGAGAAAATGCGCGCCGACTGGGTCAAGTGGATGAGCGACCACGCGGGCATGTTCGTCAGCACCGAAGCCGGCGGCGCCACGAAGCGCGTGACGGCGAGCGGCGTCGCCGACGCGAGGAACGACATCATGCTGGTCTCGGTGGTCGAATCCGAATCGCACGAGGCGGCGGCGAAAGCCTTCGCGACCCACCCGCACCTCGGCATTCCGCAAGCCTCGATCGAGGTGATGGCGGTGCGGCCGATGGGGCCCATGTAGCGGGCGCCTGATGACCTCAATGAAACAACCCCTCCGCGTCGGTATCGGCGGGCCGGTCGGCTCCGGCAAGACGGCGCTCATGGAGCAGCTTTGCAAGCGCCTCCGCGGCGCGCTCGACATCGCGGCGATCACCAACGACATCTACACCAAGGAGGACGCGCGCATCCTGGTCGAAGCGGGCGCGCTGCCGCCCGAGCGCATCATGGGCGTCGAGACGGGCGGCTGCCCGCATACGGCGATCCGCGAGGACGCCTCCATCAACCTCGCCGCGATCGCCGACATGCGCAAACGCTTCCCCAACCTCGACGTCGTTCTCGTCGAATTCGGGCGGCGACAATCTCGCCGCGACCTTCTCTCCCGAACTCGCCGACCTCACGATCTATGTCATCGACGTGTCGGGCGGCGAGAAAATTCCACGCAAAGGGGGTCCCGGCGTCACGCGCTCCGACATGCTGGTCATCAACAAGACCGACCTCGCCCCCTATGTCGGCGCCAGCCTCGAAGTGATGGCGCGCGACGCCAAAGCGCAGCGCAAAGGCCGCCCGTTCGTCATGGCCAACATGAAGACCGGCGAGGGCGTGGACGCGATCATCGCCTTCCTGCGCGAGAAGGGCGGGCTCACGGCCGCGTAACTTCGTGTTCCTTCGTGTTCTTGGGGGTGAAAAAATCAACCACCAAGAACACCAAGAAGGCACGAAGGTCTTAGCCGCGCGTCCAGTCGATCAGGTCGACGCCGTCGCCGAGCGCGACCGGCGCCGCCGCGACGAGCCCCGCCGCCGCGAGGCACGGCTCGGGCTCGCCGTCGTGGAGGGCCGGGGTAAAGAGGCGCAAGCCGCCGGGAAGGCGGACGTCCGCGACGCGGCAGAGGTGGAAGGCGTCGTAGCCGAGCTTGAGGAAGAGGCTGTAGACCTCCGGTCCGCCGATGGCGGCGACCGCTCCGCCCTCGACGCCGAGGGCCTCGAGCGCTTGCGCCAGCGAGGCCCCGGCCGGGTTCCAGAGGCGCGCCCGCGGATTCGCCGGGTCGGGCGCGACGCCCGCGACGGAACGGCTGAGGACAAGTCGCGGGCGCAGCGGCGTATTCGTGTGGATTTCCTGCGAACGACGACCGTGCACCGCCGCCTGCGCGCGCTCCATCGCCTCCTCGAAATAGCGCTTGTCCGAGTTCGCGCTGGAGCGAAAGCGGCATCGCGCCGCTCGCGTCGGCGATCATCCCGTCCGCCGAGACGATCGCAAATCCTTCGATGCGGTAGGGGCCGATCATCGCGCCTTCGCGCTATTCGATCGTGTCGGCGTTGACCAGCGACAGGAACTCGCCGCGGGTCACCGGGCTGTCGCGAAACACGCCAAGCATGCGGCTCGTGACAAGGTCGGCGCCGCGCTTGTGGATTCCGCGGCTGATCATGCAATGATGGGCCGCCTTGACCACCACGGCGACGCCCTGGGGGCTCAAGACCTCCTCGACGGTGTTGGCGATCTGGGCGGTCAGGCGCTCCTGAATCTGCAGGCGCCGGGCGAAGATCTCGACCACGCGGGCGAGCTTCGAGATGCCGACCACGCGCTTGTTCGGGATGTAGCCGACCCAGGCGCGCCCGATGATCGGCGCGACGTGATGCTCGCAATGGCTCTCGAAGGTGACGCCGCGCAGGACGATCATCTCGTCGTAGCCATCCACTTCCGAAAAAGTCTTGCGCAGCACGAGCGCGGGATCCTCGTCGTAGCCCGAGAAATATTCGCGATAGGCGCGGCGCAGCCGCTGCGGCGTCTCGCGCAGCCCGTCGCGGTCGGGGTCCTCGCCGATCCATTGCAGGATCGTGCGGAAAGCGCCCTCCGCCTCGGAATCGCTGATCGCCGCGACGCCGGCGTCCGATCCCGGCCTCGTCTCGCGATCGTGCTTGTCAGTCATGAACGCATTTTCCTTTGCGTGAGCCTCGTGTTCCATACGCGATTCCCGCGCAGGCAGACTATCGGTAAAGGGCGGCCCTCGTAGGCGGCAGGCCGCTTTGGGCCCGCACCCGCTTCATCGCCAGCGTCTGATAGACGCCGGCGTTGTTGCGCTCGAACGTGATCGAGCAGGCGGCGAGATAGGCGAGCCAGACCCGCGCCGTGGTCTCGCCGACCTCCGCGACCGCCTCCGTCCAGCGCGCCCTCAGCCGGTCGTGCCAGAAGCGCGTCGTGCGCTGATAGTGCTCGCGCCAGCATTCGACGTCGCGGATTTCGAAGCCGGCGCGTTCGAGATTGGTGACGGTCCGGCCGAGATAGTCCAGTTCCCCGCCGGGGAAGATATAGCGGGTGAGCGCGCGGAACTCCGGCCGCTTCTTGCCGGTGCGCGCGGCGTGGCTGCCGCCTGGGCGTGTGATCGCGTGGTGCAGATAGAGGCCGCCGGGCTTGAGCAGGCGCTGGACCGTCCGGAAGTAGGCGTCGAACTGGGCCAATCCGACGTGTTCGAACATGCCGACCGAAACGATCTTGTCGAAGCGGGCCTCGCCTTCGACGAGCGCATAGTCCCGCTTCTCGAACGTGACGCGGTCGGAAAGTCCGCGCCGCTCGGCTTTCGCGCGCGCAAGCGCGATCTGCTCGTCCGACAACGTCACGCCGAGCACGCTCGCTCCGTAGCGCTCGGCGGCGTGGCAGGCGAGCGAACCCCAGCCGCTGCCGATGTCGAGCAGCCGCTCGCCGGGCTCGAGACGCAGCTTGCGGCAGGTCATGTCGAGCTTCTGCCGCTGCGCCTGGTCGAGATCGTCGCTCCAGTCGTGAAAGTAGGCACAGGTGTAAACCATGTCGCTGTCGAGCCAGAGCGCGTAGAAGGCGTTGGACACGTCGTAGTGGTGGGCGATGTTGCGCGTATTCGCCGCCTCCGAGCCGTCGCTCGCGCGGTCGCGGGCGACGCCCTCGAGCGGCCAGGGCCCGCCACGCGAAACAAACAGGAAGGGGGCGAGCGCGCGCAGGGTCTGCAGCGAGGCGAGCGACTTGCGCAACTCCTTCGTGCGGCCCTTCGGGCGGCGCTGGGCGAGGTCGAAGATGGTGCCGTTGTCGAGATCGATTCGGCCGGCGGCCCAGAGATTGGCGAAGGTCGTGATGTTGGGCCCCTTGAGGAGCGCCGCGACCGCGCCTTCGTCGGCGATGGCGAGCCGAAGCCCGTCGCCCGGCCAGTCCGCCGGAACCGTCGCGCCGTCCCACAGCCGGAAGCCGAAGTCGAGCCCGAGGCGCGCATGGATTTCGGCGAGCAGACGCTTGAGCGAGGCGAGGCGCGAGTCCGCCCGAGTCACGGCAATCCTTTCCTGTGGGCGACGACCGCCGCCCGTGCGACGCTCATACACCATTCCGGCGCTTCCGCGAGGGCGGACAGGAGAATGCCCGCGGGGCGAACAGCGGGCGCAAAGCGCCAGCGCGGGCGGACCGGACATGGACCAGGGCTGCAAGGGCGGCCCGATCGTTCGCGATCTCATCGCACGATCGTGCCGAACGCCCCTTCCGCCACGGCGTCGCTCACCGTCTTCAACCCGACGCATCCCCCGCGTCGCTCGCCTCTTCGATCTTCCGATTCATGAACGCCCTTTCCGTGTCGCGGCTGAACCTTAGTCGCCGCCGTGCAATATCTCCAGAGCCCGTGCGAACCGACATGACCGCCCGTGCGGCGCCAGGGGCATGGACAGGCCGAGCCTTCCCGGGGCAAAAGCGTCCGCGTCAAAGAGGGCGACGTTGCATGGATCAGTGGCGGCGAAGCGGCCTTCGCGTTCGCGACGCGGACATCCGGGACCTCGATCCGATCGCCGATCTCGAGCGGCTGTCGTTTCCCGACGACCAGGTGTCGCGCCGTTCGTTCGCCTATCACCTGCGCGCGCCCGAGCGCCCGGTGATCGCCGCCGAGATCGACGGCGAGCTTGCAGGCTACGTTCTTCTCGCGCTTCGCAAGGGCGGACGATGGGCGCGCATCTTTTCGATTGCGGTCGAGCCGCGCTTCAGCCGGCGCGGGGTGGGCGAGACGCTTCTTGCGGCGGCGGAGAAATTCGCCCGCCGGCATGAGCGGGAGGCGATCACGCTTGAGGTGCGCTACGACAACAAGCCGGCGATCGCGCTCTATCAGAAATGCGGCTTCCGCCCCTTCGGTCAGCACAAGGACTATTACGCCGATGGAGCGACCGCGCTCCGCTATCGCAAGGCGCTTGCGCCGCGGTCGGGGGGCGGAGCGCAATCTCCCGGCGTCCCCGACAGGAACCCCAAGCTGCGCCGCGCCTGAACGATCTCAAAGCGTTGCGCCACGGGGCGAAACCCCATAAAAGCGGCCCTCTTCCACGAGAACCCTTCATGCCAAATCCATTGCCGGCGCACCTCAGGCGCCTCGAAGCGGAATCAATTCACATCATGCGTGAGGTTGTCGCCGAGATGCACAATCCGGTGATGCTCTATTCGATCGGCAAAGACTTCGAGCGTCATGCTGCACGTCGCGATGAAGGCGTTTTTTCCCGCAAAGCCCCCGTTTCCCCTGCTGCATGTCGATACGACCTGGAAGTTCCGCGAGATGATCGCGTTCCGCGACGAGACGGCGCGCCGGCTCGGGCTCGAACTCATCGTCCACACCAACGAGGAAGGGGTGCGCCGCGGCGTCTCGCCGATCGCCTCTGGCTCCCAGGTCCACACCCAGGTTATGAAGACCGAGGCGCTGCGGCAGGCGCTCGATCGCGGCGGCTACGACGCGGCGTTCGGCGGCGCGCGGCGCGACGAGGAGAAGAGCCGCGCCAAGGAGCGCATCTTTTCCCACCGCTCGGCCGCCCACGCCTGGGACCCGCGCAACCAGCGGCCCGAGCTCTGGCGCCTGTTCAACACCCGCATTCGCGAAGGCGAGTTGATGCGGGTCTTCCCGTTGTCGAACTGGACCGAGCTTGACGTATGGGAATACATCGAGGCCGAGGGCATTCCCGTCGTGCCGCTCTATTTCGCCAGGGAGCGGCCGGTCGTCGAGCGGTCCGGCGCGCTCATCATGGTCGACGATGAGCGGTTGCCGCTCGAACCCGGCGAGAGCCCGCGGGCGCTCAAGGTCCGCTTTCGCACGCTCGGCTGCTATCCGCTGACCGGGGCGATCGAATCCGAGGCTACGACGCTCGCCGACATCATCGCCGAGATGCGCGCCTCGACCACCTCGGAGCGGCAGGGCCGCCTGATCGACACCGACGAATCCGGCTCGATGGAGAAGAAGAAGCGCGAGGGCTACTTCTGATGAACGAGGCGCTTCAAATTTCCGCCCTGCCGACGCTACGGCTCCTGACCTGCGGCTCGGTCGACGACGGCAAGTCGACCCTGATCGGGCGCCTGCTCTACGAGAAGAAGCTGATCTTCGACGACCAGCTCTCGGCGCTCGAGCGCGATTCGAAGAAATTCGGCACGACCGAGGACGCGATCGACTTCGCCCTCCTCGTCGACGGTCTCGAGGCCGAGCGCGAGCAGGGCATCACGATCGACGTCGCCTACCGCTATTTCGCCACCGGCAGGCGCTCCTTCATCGTCGCCGACACGCCCGGCCACGAGCAGTACACCCGCAACATGGCGACCGGCGCCTCCAACGCCGACCTCGCCATCGTCCTCGTCGACGCGCGAAAAGGGCTGCTTACGCAGACCCATCGCCATTCGATCATCGCGTCTCTCCTCGGCGTCCGCCACATCGTGCTCGCGGTCAACAAGATCGACCTCGTCGGCTACGACGAGAAGATCTTTCGCGACATCGTCATCGCCTATCGCAAGTTCGCCGAGACGCTCGGTTTCCGTTCGCTCTACGCCATCCCGCTCTCGGCCCGCTTCGGCGACAACGTGTCGTCGAGAAGCGAACGCACGCCGTGGTTTCAGGGCGCGCATCTCCTGGAATACCTGGAATTGATCGAGGTCGAGGAGGACCGCCGCGCGGCGCCCTTCCGTCTGGCCGCGCAGTGGATCAATCGCCCGCATCTCGATTTCCGCGGCATTGCGGGCACGATCGCCAGCGGACGGATCGCGACCGGCGACCCGATCGTCGTCGCGAGCTCAGGCCGGCAGACCACCATCAAGAGCCTGCTCGTCGCCGACGCGCAGAGGCAGGCCGCGGAAGCTGGCGATGCGGTCACGCTGACGCTCGCCGACGAACTGGACATCGCCCGCGGCGACCTGCTCGCCCATCCGAGCGAGCGCCCGGAGGTTGCCGACCAGTTCACCGCCAACGTCATCTGGATGAGCGCCGAGCCGATGCTGCCCGGCCGCTCGTACCTCATGAAGATCGGCACGCGGACGGTTCCCGCCTCCGTCACCGAGCTCAAGCACCGTCTCGACGTCAACAATTTCGACAAGCTCGCGGCCAAGCGGCTGGACCTCAACGAAGTCGGCTTCTGCAATTTTGCGACCACCATGCCGGTCGCCTACGACCCCTACGCCGAAAACCGCGACACGGGCTCCTTCATCCTGATCGACCGGGTCACCAACGAGACCGCGGGCGCGGGCATGATCGCGCACGGCCTCCGGCGCGCCACCAACGTCCACCGCCAGGGGACGACGGTGACGCGCGAGGCGCATGCGCAGGTCAAGCACCAGAAGCCCGCGATCCTGTGGTTCACCGGCCTGTCGGGGGCGGGAAAGTCCACCATCGCCAACCTCGTCGAATCGAAGCTGCACGCGAGGGGCGTGCACACGAGCCTGCTCGACGGCGACAACGTCCGCCACGGGCTCAACAAGGACCTCGGCTTCACCGCCGCAGATCGCGTCGAGAACATCCGCCGTGTCGGCGAGGTGGCCAAGCTCATGACCGACGCGGGGCTCATCGTGCTCTGCTCGTTCATTTCGCCCTTCCGCGCCGAGCGCCAGCTCGTGCGGGAGACGGCGGCCGAGGGGGAGTTCATCGAGATCTATGTCGACACGCCGCTCGCGACCGCGATCCAGCGTGACCCGAAGGGCCTCTACAAAAAGGCGCTCGCCGGCCAGATCAAGAACTTCACCGGCGTCGACCAGCCCTACGAGGCGCCGGACGCGCCCGAGCTCTGGCTCCGCTCCGGCGAGGACAGCGCCGAGGCGCTTGCAGACAAGGTGGTCGCGGAGCTCGAGCAGCGCGGCATGATCGCGCGGCTCTGATCCGGCCGCGGATTGTTGAAGGTTCAGAACAGCCGGCCTCCGCCGGGCAGGCGGAAGGCGCTGAACGGATGCGTCGGGAAGGAGGCGGAAGGAAGCGCCTGCGCCGACCATTGCGCGGCGTTGATGACGAAGGCGCGCACGCCGTCGATCGGACCTGCGCCTTGCCCCGCAACGGGCGTCTCGGCGGGGTCGGGCGTGCCTGCCGCAAGCACGCCGTCGAGGGCTGAGGCGGTCACCTCGTCGGGAAGCTCGATGTCCGGCGCGCGCTCGGAGACGGGCTTCCTGACATCGGCGGCCGTTTTCAGGGGCGGATGCAACGTGGGCTTCTTCGCCGTCGCTGTCGCCGGCCGCTCCGGCGGCGCCGGCGGATCGTCAGCGATCAGCGCCACGGCGGGTGTGAGCGACGCGGCGTCCGCCTTAGCCGGCCCGCCCTCTTCCTCGCGCCTCAGGACGGCGACGAGCACGGCGCGCTCATCCTTCAGCGTCTTGAGAAAATCGTCGGCCCCCGGCGGCGGGTTGGCCTGCACAACGACCGGAGTCGCGGCCGGGCCGCCATAGTGATTGACGATCAGGGTGCCGATGACGCTCGCGAGCGCGACCGGCAGAATCTCATGGACGAATTTCGTGGAGACCTTCGAGACGACAGCAAATCCGTCCGTCAGCATGGTTCCTGCCCGCGTTGTTGACGCGGGCGCAGAAATAAAAAGCCAATGTGGCGGAAGGGTCCGGCGAATGTGGCGGGAAGAGGGGAAGAGTGCGGCGCAGGCGGGCGCTCTTCGCCGCTTCGGTTAACCCGGCCAGCGCCGCGCCACTCCGTCGCGCACCGCCGTGTCGACCTCAGGCGGAGCATTGCGAATGTAGTCGAGCGCCGCAGAGAACTTCGCCGCGTCCCTTTCCTTCAGGCCGTCCATGTAGGCGAGCGCAGCGGTGACGGAGAACGGTTCACCCAATGTCTTCTCAAAGTTGCTCGGCAGCGCGGTCCAAATCGCGGCGTCGTATGCCTTCGATTGCGCCCACGCCGCGATCGTCTCGACGGTCTCCGGATACAGTTCTTCTGTTGCATTGTCTCTGCGCCCGGACGCGGTCTCAACAAAGCCGACGCGGTCGGTTCCCTTCATCCGCTCCCGCTCCGCGAGATTCTGAATCGCCTCGTCGAGGGTCGTGAGCGCGCTTGGAGCCGCGTAGGTCTTGCAGAGCGACCCGTCATCCGGATCAATCACCAGAGTCAGGAGATCCCTGCGCGCGCCAGTCGTCGAAATCCGGCAGAATTCGATCGGCAACAGCGGCCCGTCCGCTACGAAGTCCGCGGCGGTCCGCAGGGTCTTGGGTTCCCAAATCAGGGAGCCCCAGGCGACAACGGCGATTTTCATGGTGTTTCTTGCCTCGTGCAGATTGTGGGAATGAACGCGCGAAGCGGCGCGAAGTTCAAGGGCGGGCGAGGACACATGTCCCGCCCGGGGAGGGGTCGGGGAGAGGGCCTAGGCCGGAAGAATCTTCCCCGGGTTGAACAGGTTCTGCGGGTCGAAGGCGGCCTTGACGCGGCGCATCAGGTCGAGCGTGGCGGACCCGTGCTCGTCCTCCATGTAGGCGATCTTCTTCTGGCCGACGCCGTGCTCGCCGGTGCAGGTACCGCCCATGGCGATGGCGCGATGGGCCAGGCGCGAGGCGAACGCCTCCGCCGCCTCGATCTCGCGGGCGTTCTTCATGTCGACGAGCGGGCTCACATGAAAATTGCCGTCGCCGACGTGGCCGACGATCGGCGCGACGAGCCCTGCGGCCTTCAGGTCCTCCATCGTCTCCTCGACGCAGTCGGCGAGGCGGGAGATCGGCACGCAGGCGTCGGTGGCGAAGGGACGCGCGCCGGGTCTCAGAGTCATCTGGGCGAAGAAGCCTTCGTGGCGCGCCTTCCACAGCTTCGTCCGCTCCTCGGGCCGGGTCGCCCAGATGAAGTCGCCGCCGCCGTTCTCTGCGACGATCTCGCCGAAGCGCTTCGCCTGCTCGGCAACGCCGCTCTCGGTGCCGTGGAATTCGACGAGCAGCATCGGCTTCTCGGGAAAGCTCATCTTCGCATAGGCGTTGAAGGCTCTGACCGACAGCGTGTCGATCAGTTCGATGCGGGCGATCGGCAGGCCGGACTGGATCGTCTGAATGGTCGTGTCGCAGGCGGCGCGCACGGAAGGAAAGAAGCAGGTCGCGGCCGACACCGCTTCCGGCAGGCCGGAAAGCTTCAGCGCCACCTCGACGATCACGCCGAGCGTCCCCTCGGAGCCGACGAAGAGGTGCGTCAAGTCGTAGCCGGCCGAGGATTTTTTCGCCCGCGTGCCGGTGCGCAGGAACGTCCCGTCGGCGGTGACCACGCCGAGCGCCAGCACAAGCTCCTTCATCGTGCCGTAACGCACCGCGTTGGTGCCCGAGGCGCGGGTCGCGGCCATGCCGCCGAGCGAAGCGTCGGCGCCAGGATCTATCGGAAAGAAGAGGCCCGAATCGTGCAGGTGGCTGTTCAACTGCGTGCGGGTGACGCCGGGCTCGATGACGCAGTCGAGGTCCTCGGCGTTGACGGCCAGAATCGTCTTCATCCGCGAGACGTCGAGCGACACGCCGCCGTGCGGCGCGTTGACATGGCCCTCGAGCGAGGAGCCGGTCCCGAAGGGCACGATCGGCGCGTCGTGTTTCGCGCAGAGCTTGACGAGGTCGATCACGTCCTCCCGCTGCTCGGCGAAGACGACCGCGTCCGGCGGCTCGTTCTCGATCCAGGTCAGCGTGTGGCCGTGCTGGCGCCGTATCGCATCGGAGGCCGAGAAGCGATTGCCGAAGCGGGCGGCGAGATCGCCGTTCAGCGCGGCGACGGCGTCGGGGGCGAGACGGCCCTCGCGTTGGCGGACGGAAAGGGGCACGGGGCAGGGTTCCTTGGGCGGCTTTCGGGTTTGGCCGGCAAGATTAGGCGCGCGCGGCCGCTCTGGCTACCCGCAACGTTTCATTCTTCCAGATGCGGAAGGGTCGCGTCCCGCCTTCCGCCTCGCTCCGAGATCGCGCGCACCCCGGAAAAACTCTGTCGACGCACGACGCGTTTGACCGGGCTTCTCGCCGCCAAGTAGGGTGCCGTCCGACAAGCGCGCGAAGACTGCGGCCTCAGGCTCGAACGTCGGGGATCGACCGCCATGCCTCATCGCAACGTCGTCGTCTATTATGCCTGGAGCCGGCCGGGGGAGGCGGGAGCGCCGCTCGAAACCATCGAGAACCGCTTTCCAGCGCTCTTCGAAAGTCGCCGCATGGGCTTTCCGAGATTCGAGGAGCTTTCGGACGCGGCCCGTTTCGACCAGGGCGTCGCCGGCTTCCTCGACCACATCATGAAGAAAAACTTCGCCGCCTTCGTCGCGCTCGCGGGCGAACTGACCGGCGCGCCGGCGAGGGAGGTCGAACGGATCGCCGACGACGGAGGGGTCACGCGCCTGAACTCCGGCGTCCTCGACGACGCGGAGACGCTGATCGTCATCAGCTTCGATTCCTTGCGCACCGAGCAGGCGGCGGAGAGCGCCGAGATCGATGCGGTCCGCGCCTTCCTCGACAATTCCGACCGCCTCGTCTTCGTCTGCCCGCATCACGACATCGGCGGCGCGCCCGACCTGCCGCACGACGAACGGTTGAAGCGTGAGCTCGCCCTCTTCCTTCACCACGGCGACAGGACGATCCCGCCGCAGCAACGCTTCGGCGGCTTCGCGCGGTCGCTGCT
This sequence comes from uncultured Alphaproteobacteria bacterium, assembly GCA_963829505.1. Lineage (GTDB taxonomy): Bacteria > Pseudomonadota > Alphaproteobacteria > Rhizobiales > Beijerinckiaceae > Roseiarcus. The sequence continues at coordinate 245,678 of CAWHIL010000001.1, read as the reverse complement.
CGAGGGCCTCGGCGCGCCGGTCGAGAACCGCTTCGGGCTGCATCCCGCGTCCGAGCCTGACGGCTCGCCCGCCCCGATCGAGGCCGAGGCGGCGCGCGACCGCCTTCATCTCCTCGAGGGCGTGACGACGTTCAACCTGCATCCGCATCTGCCGCATCTCGAGCGCCTCGGCGACGCCGCGGAGAGTCTCGACGTGCTCGCCCGCCAGAGGATCGATCCCGCCGCACCGCCGCATCCGTTCGCGTTGGACCACCCGACCTTCGACGCTCTTCTGCAATCGAGGCCGGGCGTCTTCGCCGGCGTGCTGCTCGTCGGCGACGCGACGCTCTTCAGTTCGACGAACGGCGGCGTCGATAGCCTGCGACGCCTGTGGACCAACATCCTCGAACGTCCGCGCCCCTGAGCTCATCGAAAGGACACGCGACATGACCGACTTCACCCATCGCACCGTCGAGGCGAACGGCATTCGCATCCATGTCGCGGAAGCGGGCGACGGGCCGCTCGTCCTCCTCTGTCACGGCTGGCCGGAATCCTGGTATTCGTGGCGCTGGCAACTGAAAGCGCTGGCGGAGGCGGGCTTTCACGCGGTCGCGCCGGACATGCGGGGCTATGGGCGGACGGACGCGCCCGAGGCGATCGAGAGCTACACCCTCTTCCATCTCGTCGGCGACATGGTCGGGATCCTGGACGCGCTCGGCGCGAAGGACGCGGTCATCGTCGGGCACGATTGGGGCGCGCCGGTCGCCTGGCACGCGGCGCTCATGCGGCCGGACCGCTTTCGCGCCGTCGCGGGCTTGAGCGTGCCGTTCCGGCCGCGCGGGTCGCGGCGGCCGACGAGCGTCATGCCGCAGAGCGAAAGTTCGGTGTTCTACCAGCTCTATTTCCAGACCCCCGGCGTCGCCGAGGCCGAATTCGAGCGCGATCCGAAGACGGCCATCCGGCGCCTCCTCTATTCCGTCTCGGGCGACGTCCCGCGACGCAATCCGATGGGCGCGCCAGGCGACGTCGCCTCCGGAATGATTCCGCGAAGCGGCGGCTTCCTCACCCGGACGCTCGATCCCGAGTTGCTGCCGAACTGGCTGTCAGAGGCCGACATCGACTTTTACGCTGGCGAATTCGCCCGAACGGGGTTCCGCGGCGGCTTCAACTGGTATCGCAACATCGACCGCAACTGGGAATTGATGGCGCCTTTCGCCGGCCTCAGGGTGACGGTCCCGGCTCTCTATGTCGCGGGCGACCGCGATCTCGTCGTCGGCTTCCCCGGCGCCCCCGAACTGATTGCAAACCTCAAGACTTTCGTCCCGAACCTCAGCGAGACGATCATGCTGCCCGGCTGCGGCCACTGGACCCAGCAGGAGCGGCCGGTGGAGGTGAACGCCGCGCTGATCCACTTCCTGCGCGGCCTTCCCTGAGGCGTCCCGCCCCTTAGGCGGCGGCCGGCCTGAAGGCCAGCGCCACGCCGTTCATGCAATAGCGGAGCCCCGTCGGCTTCGGGCCGTCGTCAAACACATGGCCGAGATGGCCGCCGCAGCGGCTGCAGGCGACCGCGGTGCGCTCCATGAGCCAGCTCCGGTCGGTCTCCTCGACGACCGCGCCGTCGAGCGGCTTCCAGAAGCTCGGCCAGCCCGTGCCGCTGTCGAATTTCGTCTCCGACGCGAAGAGATCCTGCCCACAGCCGGCGCAGGCGAAGACGCCCTTGCGGTGCTCGTCGAGCAATGGGCTCGTGAAGGGCGCTTCCGTGCCCGCCTCGCGCAGCACGGTGAACTGCCTCGGCGTCAGCATCTTGCGCCATTCCGCGTCGGTATGGGCGACCTCGAAGGTCGCCGCGGCGGCCGCTCTCGCGCTTCCGCCGAAGGCGAATGCGAGGGCGCTGGCGGAAGCCGCTTTGATGAAATTCCGGCGTTCGATCATTTGGGCTTGTCTCCAGTTCCGGTCTAGACTTCGCAGCCGCCGCCCGGCTCGTTACGCCGGATGCGCAAGAATCCGGCCTCATGGATACGGGGTCAGGGCGTTCCGGGTTTCATGGGCCCGGCTTCGTTGGCCCCACGCCGGCCGAACGACGGAGGCAATGCGATGTCGCTTCCAACCGACGAGCGTCAGGCGGCGATCAACCGGATCGAGGCGCGCCGCGGCTTCGACATGCATGCGACAGTTTATGGCGTCGTCAATCTCCTGCTGGTTCTCATCTGGTCGCTCACCGGCCGCGGATATTTCTGGCCGATCTGGCCGATCCTCGGCTGGGGCGTCGGCCTCGCGCTCCACTACTGGGCCGTCAACGGCCGCGCCCCGATCACCGAGGACGAGATCCGCCGCGAGATGGATCGCGGCGGCTGAACAGGCGCCCATGTCACCGCGACGCGGCGAGGATCGCCATGGATCGTCCCTCGACGGTGAAGGCCTGGCCGGCGTCCGGACACGCCGTCCAGTCGGGCGTCGCGCAGAAATCCTGACCGTGCGGCGCCCATGAGCGCGCCACGACCTTCCACGGTCCTTTCGACCAGGCGCCGAGGTTCGTCACTGTGAACGGCGTCCAGTTCTCGTTGTAGATCACCATGAGGTCGGGCTCGTTCGGCCGGCCCCACCAGATCGCGGCGAGTTCACTCGGATCGCCGGCCGCGGGCCCTTCCCAGGAATAGCTGAGGCGCCCGTCATTGGCGGGGTCGCCGGCCTGCGACCGCGGACCCAGCGCGTAATCGGCGAAGTCCGATCTGCGGAAATGCGTCCAGCGCTGGCGCAGCGCAATCAGCCCGCGCGTCCAGTCGGACAGCTCCTGCCCATAGCTCGGCGCGTTCGGCGAGCCGCCGACGGCGCCGTCCTTCAAACTCCAGTCGATCCAGTTGACGTCGTTGACCCCGGCGTCGCCGGTGGTCGATTCCGCGTCGTAGCTGTTGCGCGCCCCGTCCTGGCCGGCGCCCGATTTCGTCCGGCCGAATTCGTCGCCTTCCTGCAGAAGCGGCGCGCCGTTCGAGGTGAGCAGGAGCCCGATCAGGAGCTTCTCGCGCTTCCTGCGCTGATCCTCGTCGCCGCCGCTGTCCCAGCAATTCTGCGAGCCGTCGCTGTCGTTGTAGACCATGCAGTCGCGCAAGGTGTAGCCGTCGTGGACGGCGACGAAGTTGATCGACCGCCACGGCTTCGACGAGACTGACCCGTTCGAGCCTGGCGCCGCGCCGCGCCCCTCGATGAGCTGCTTCAGGAGGCTGGGATTGCGCAGGTCGCTTTCCGAGAACTGGCGCGCATCGTCGCGGTATTTGCCGACCCACTTCGCCCAGCGGTTGTTGCTCGCGTCCCAGCCGGCGCTGTCCATGAAGCTCCACCATTGGCCACCCAGGTCCCAGGGCTCGGCGTGCAGATGGGCGGCGGCGAAGCGCGGGTCCTGATCGACCCAGTCGGCGGCGTTTGTCGAGCCGTCGGCCAGCACCCGCGCGAGGTCGAAGCGGAACCCGTCGACGCCATAGTCGCCGTACCACATCGCGAGCGAGTCGCGGACGAGCCGCTTGGTGAAGCGGTCGCCGCCGGAGAAGTCGACGTCGTTGCCGGTTCCGCTGTCGTTGGCGAAGAAGCCGTTCCCCGCCTCGCGGTAGATCTCGGGAATGTCGTCGCAGAAATCGTAGCACTTGTCGGCGAGCCGCCCGCCGACTGTCCAGTCGCCCTCGGCGGTGTGGTTGTAGACGACGTCCATGATGACCGCGACGCCGCGGTCGTGGAACGCCTTGACGAGCTGCTTCAGTTCGACCACTTCCTGACCCGGCTTCGAGGCGTAGCGGGCCTCGGGCGCAAAGAAGCTGGTCGTCATGTAGCCCCAGTGGTTGAGCCGTCCCGGCGTCGACGTCGTCTCCTCGTCGTATTGCATGACCGGCATCAGTTCGACCGCGTTGACGCCAAGCTCGACGAGGTGGTCGATGCCCGCCGTCAGGCCGCCCGGCGTTTTCAAACCACCCTGCGCCAGGCCGAAGTAGGTTCCGCGCGCCTCCGGGGCGAGGCCGGCGATGCGCGCGGTATAGTCCTGCACGTGCAGTTCGTAGACGACGAGGTCCTCGGGGGGGATCGCGACGTGCCCCGGCGCCGGATCGGCCGCATGGTCGTAGACGACGCTCTTGCCGCCGCCGGCGTAGACGGGCGCAGCCGTGTCGACGAACGGCGTCGACGCATAGACAGTCGAGTAGCGCACGTCCTCGGTGCGATAGGCGTAAGGATCGCCGAGCACGAAGTTGCCGTTCAGCACCGTCCCGAACGGAGCGGCGCCGGTCGCCGTCGTCTGCCCGGTGGCGCGATAGAGATACATGAGCCCCGCCCCGATGCCGGGCCCACGCAGGCGAGCGCCCCAGTCGCCGTTCGCGGTCTTCGTCATCGGCACGACGTTCGCCGGCGCGACGGCGCCCGGCGCGTCGTAGAGGAGGAGGTCGATCGTGCTCGCCGCGGGCGCGTGCAAAGCGAAATCGACCCAGCCGTCGGTCCGCGGATGCGCGCCATAGTCGATGGCCGAAGAAGGCGCGGCCGTTTCGATATCGAAGGCGGCGGCGCGCCCGGCGCCGATGAGAACGGACCCAATCGCGGCGGCGAGACACGTCCATCGCAGCTTGCGCATGACCGCCTCCTCTACAAGTCAAACCGGATCATCTCTACGCCATGGAGCGAGCCGATCGTGTGACATTATGCGTCGGGTCGCCGATTTGAGCGTGACCTTGCTCACACGGCGATCGCGCCGGATCGCTGAACGACGCTCGGTCTCCTGATATTGCTGAAATTTTGACATAATATCCGGACACCGTTCAGCCGACCTCTCGGCTGGGGTTTGAAGCATGAGGCCCACACTTCGCCCGTTGTTCTGGATCGAGGCCGGGCTCGCGGCGACGACCGGGCTGCTCGCGCTCGTCAGCCTCTTCTGGCAGGACTGGATCGAGGCTCTGACGGGCTTCGATCCGGACAGCCACGACGGCTCCGTCGAATGGCTCATCGTGATCGGACTTGCGGTCGTCAGCGCTCTCTTCTCGCTGGCGGCGCGGGCGGAGTGGCGCCGCGCGCTCGCGGCGCCGGCTGGCGGCGTCTGACTTTCCCGATCGGCCGGGCGACCGCCGCCCTGACCGGGCCCGTCGACGCCCCCCTCGAACAGGATCGGCGCCATGACAATCATCACCGATGTCAGCCCGACCGCCTTGAACACCGCGGCGACCAGCATCAATCACTCGGTGATCGGACGCATGCTGTCGATCGGCTGCACTCCGGACGGGCAGACGATCTTCGCCGGCTCCTATTCGAATCTCTGGAATTCCACGGATGGCGGCCAGAGCTGGGGGCAACTGACCTGGCCGCAACCGGACTGGGATCAGTTCACCGCGCCCGGCTCGCTCGGGGGCTGGTGCATCACCGACATCGCCGCCTGCCTCGGCTGGCGGGTCGACAAGCATCCGAGGTTTCTCGCCCAGCTCAGGCGGCCGCATTTCCGCCGCCGCACGCCTCTCGACATCGTCGGCTTCGGCGATTGCGGCGTCTGGACGTCGCTCGGTAACGGCGACGGGACGTTTCAGCCGCCGAAGGTGGTGATCGACAATCTCGGCTACCAGGCCGGCGGCTGGCGCGTCGGCGAGCATCCGCGCTTCGTCGTCGACCTCAACAACGACGGCCGCGCGGATCTCGTGGGCTTCGGCTACGACGGCGTCTGGACGGCGATCGGCAACGGCGACGGCACGTTCCAGACGCCGCAACTCGTCCTGCAAAACTTCGGCCTGGCGCAGGACTGGCATGTCGACCGGCACCCCCGCTTTCTTGCCCGGCTCACGAACAGCGGCTTCGCCGACATCGTCGGCTTCGGCGAGGACGGCGTCTGGGTCGCGCTCGGCAATGGCGACGGAACGTTCCGCGAGTTGCTCGCCAATCCCGTTCTGGCGAACTTCAGCCCCGCGCAGAACTGGCAGGTCGACCGCAACCCGCGGTTTCTCGCGAACCTGACGAACAGCGGCTTCGCCGACATCGTCGGCTTCGGGACGGAAGGCGTGTTCGTCGTCCTCGGCAACGGCGACGGGACGTTCAGCGAACCGCACGCCAATCCCGTCCTCCAGCGCTTCGGCTATTCGCAGGGTTGGCGGGTCGACCAGCATCCGCGCATCATGGCGAAAATGACGCCGAGCGGATTCGACGACATCGTCGGATTCTTTCAGGACGGGGTGCACACCGCGACGAGCAACGGCGACGGCACGTTCAAGCTGACGACCCCCGAACTGGTTCTCGAAAACTTCGGCGTCAATCAGGGATGGAAGGTCGATCAGCATCCGCGCTTCGTCGTCGATCTGACCGGCAACGGCTGCGCCGATATCGTCGGCTTCGGAGACGCAGGCGTCTACACCGCGTTCAACGAGGGCGAAGGAAGGTTCGGCAACGCGAATTTCGTCCTCGAGAACATGGGCGTGCAGCAGGGTTGGCGCGTCGACCGGCATCCAAGGTTCGCCGCGCCGCTCTTGAGCGGCGGCGTCGCCGACCTTGTCGGCTGCGGCGACGCGGGCGTCTGGACCGCGATGAACGACGGCGCCGGCGACTTTCCCGCGTCGAACTTCGTTCTGCCCAATTTCGGCTACGGCGCGATCGTGCTGGCGCTCGCCTGCAACGATCGTGTGGCGGGGGGCCGGGGGATCTGGCGATCCCCGGACGGCGGCGCGAACTGGACGCTCGCGCATCAGTTCGCGACGTCGCAGAACGTCGGACAACTGGTCTGGGCTTTTGGAAGCGACCATCTGGTCTATGCCGCCGGCGGCGCCTCGCTCGCGATCAGCGGCAACGCCGGAACCACCTTCGAGGATGTCTATCCGTGGGGGCAGAACGCGACCAACCAGGTCAACCATGTCGCGGTGTGGCAGAACGCGCCGGCCGACCCCGCGCCGGCGGTGATCTACGTTCTCGGCGACAGCGTGATGACGCTCTCGTTCGACGGCGGCCAGAACTGGATCGCCGACAAGGGAACGGTTCCCTCCGGCGTCGGCGGCGCGACCAATCCGATCGCCAACGCGAACTCGGCGACCGTCATGGTCATCTCGCCGAGTTTCATCCTCGAAGTGCTTGTCGCGCAAAATGGCAGCGGCGCGGGGGTCGGCGCCATGCTCTATCGGGGCGACTACTCGTCGTTCCCGCTCGGAAACCAGACGTCGACCTGGACGCCGCTGCCTCTTCCGGACCGGCTGACCGACCCCATGACGCAGGACAGCGGCAACGTTTTTTTGGCGACGACCCAGCGCGGTCGCGGCGAGGTCCTCTACTACGGCGCCCAGCGACCCTTCGTCTTCGTCGGCCCGATGTTTCCGACACTGGGCTCCGACTGGAAGCTACTCGACACGAACGTCCACTTCGATCTGCACGGCATGCTGCTGTCGCCTGATTTCGCGGTCGTGCTGGTCGATGGGGTCTATCAGCCCGTCGCCGGCTCGATCTGGCTGCTCGCGGACGGAGGGATCTATTACAGCGCCGATGCCGGCGTGACGTTCAACAAGGCCGAGGGAGCGACGACGCTGTCGTGCGTGAATATCGCGGGCGTTTCGCTGCCCGGGCAGGGCCCTGCGCTGTCGGTCAATTGCGGCGACAACGACGGGTTCTATTCGATGGACGGTGGCCAGACCTGGACCTACCAGGACTACGGCGGCGGCGACAACGACTGCTCGTTCGCCGATCCGCTGCGGCCGTTTTCCATGCTGGTGTTCACGCCGCGGTGGAACACGGAAGGCGCGATCGCCGACCATACGCGCGACGGCCAGACCGTTGCGGTCTACGAGACGTCGCCCGGCAGTCTTGCGAACGCCGCCGCGATGACGACGATGCGGCACGTCGTTCCCGGGCCGCCTCTCCTCGCGCCCTCCGCCACGTTCAACGATCTGTGGAACGCCAACAGCTTCTACGGCAACCGCGGCTCACGGCCGATCGTGCTCGGACTGCCGGGCGAAACCCCGCCGGCTGAAGGCGACTACATCTTCATCCTGAACCCGGCGACCGCGCCGCAACTCGCGCGAACCCAGAACATCCTCGACATCGCGGCGCGCAGCGAGTGGGTGACGATTTCGACCGCTCCGGGCCAGGGCGCCAACGTCTTCCTGCAGGGGCCGCCGCTCCCGAACGCGGGCCTCGGCGTCGTTCAGGCTGCGGGCGGTCACGCCGCGACGGTCTTCTACGTCGGCGGCGACGCCGGCATGACGCTCTGGACGTGGAAGGCCGGCCAAGCCAACTGGACGATGCTCGCGCCCGCGCCGGCCGCCGGCGTCTCGGTCGCCGTCAACGTCGCGGTCAGGTTCTTCGTCAGCCCCTATCAGCCGAACCTGATCTACATTCTCGACAGCGACCACGTGAAGCGGTCGGACGACGGCGGCGCGACATGGACGATCGACGCCAATCTCGAGGCTCAACTCACCTGGGGCGGACAGATCGCGCTCTCGACCAACGACGGCACGAGCGGTCTCGGCGACCATTACGACCTCGTCCTGACGGACATGCAATTCGATCCGAACAATCCGAGGACGCGCTTCGCCGCCGGCGAGGGCGGCGTCTTCCTGACCATCGACGGCGTGACCTGGACGCGCTTGCTCCACACCGGCGCCTTGGCCGGCCGGCCGACGAATTGTTATTTCGACTGGATTTCCGATCCGTTCGATCCGGCCCTCTATGTCGGCTTCGCCGGCCGCAGCATCGTCAAGATCACGGACATTCCGCTGCAGATCATCCAGTAGGAAACCTGCAACGCCAACGGCGGCGCACCCCTTCTCCGGCTTTGCCGGGGGAGGGGACGCGCCGGCGCCTCTCGCCTACCGGTCGAACTTCTCGCTCTCGCCGGCCTTGCCGCGCACCCAGTAGCCGGCCGCCTTGAGCCAGGCCTTCGGCCAGCCCCGCTCTTCGAATACGTGGCGTCTCAGCGTCCGCGCCGCGGCCGCCTCGGCGGCGATCCAGACGTAGCCGTCGCCGTCGGGCGCGCGCCAGGCGTCGAGCGCCGAGCGGATGAGCGCCGCGTCGTCGCGGCCCTTCTCTCGAAAGACCCAGGTCGGCCGCCAGTCGGCGCGCGTGACGAAGCTCTGCGCCTCGGCCGCGTCGTTGACGACCACGATGGTCGTCACGGGCACGCCCGGGCGCAGCGTCTCGACCCGCCGGCCGATCGCCGGCAGGGCCGTCTCGTCGCCGACCAGCAGATAGAAGTCGAAATCGTCGGCGACGACCTGCGACCCCTTGGGGCCGCCGACCTCGAGCGTGTCGCCGGCCCGGGCGGAAATCGCCCAGGCCGTCGCCGGCCCCGCCTCGTGAAGAGCGAAGTCGATGGTCAGCGTTCCCTGAGCGCGGTCGAAGGCGCGCGGCGTATATTCGCGGGGCGCGACGCCGTTCGGCGCGCCGGCGTCGGGGACGAAGATCTTGACGTGATCGTCCGTCCCGTCGCTGGCGAAGTCATGGAGATCGGGGGACGCGAATTCGATCCTGCGCATCTTCGGGGTCAGCGCGAAGGCGCGGGCGACGGTCAGGCGCCGGCGCTTCGGCTCGCGCCGGACGCGTTCGATGGCGTGGCGCTCAGGCGACGTCGTGTCCATCCGGGCCTCCTTGTCAGAGCCGCTCGATCTTGCGCGCCGCCTCGTCGATCGCGTCGGCGACAGCGAAGAGGAGCGTCTTGTCGGCGCCGCCGCCCGACAGGCGGTTCTGCAGCGCGACCCTGAGGTTGGTCATGGCGCGTTTCAGCGGCGCGGACTCGAGCGCTTCGTCCCGCTTGCCGAGAGCGTCGAGACGGGCGAGCGCCGCTTCGGCTTCGGCGCGGTTCGCCGCGAGATAGGCCTTGCCCTCGGGCGTGATGGCATGGAGCTTCTTTGCGCCCTCCGAGGGACGCGTCTCGACCTGGCCGATCTCCTCGAGCAGCGTCAGCGTCGGATAGATGACGCCGGGGCTCGGCGCATAGGCGCCGCCGGTGCGCGTCTCGATCTCGCGGATGAGGTCGTAGCCGTGGCGCGGCTCGGCCTCCATGAGGAGCAGCATGACGAGGCGAAGCTCGCCGCCCTCGAACATGCGCCGGCGCCCGCGCCCTTCGCCATCCTCTTCGTGGCGGCGGCCGAAGCCATGCCGGCCGAAGCCGCGATGGCGCTCGCCGCGCGCGCCGTGGCCGCGTTCGCCGTGGAGGGATGGGTCGCCGCGGGAGCCGAAGCTCCATTCGCCGTGGAAGGGATCGCCGCGCCGGCCGAAGCCGAAGCCCTCCCGCCCTTCGGGACCGCCACGGTGGCGTTCGCCACGCGATTCGCCATGGCCGCGCTCGCCGCGCAGATCGGGGTGGGGGCGCTCGCCGCGCCTTTGCGTGTCCCACATTACATTGATATGTTTCATCGTTTCCTTCAGTTGAGGTTACGTCGCATCGTTTGCGACGCATCTAAGATATATCTAAGACACTCTTTGTCAAGCGGCAATTTTGCCCGGTGGCGCGATGAGCCGCGCAATTGAGGTAACCAGGCCAAATCGGCGGGCGGCGGTGGTGGGCGGGGTCGCTGACCGTCGCTGACCCCGCCGGCGCGCTCAGCGAGCGCGCCCTACAAGCGCGCCCCCGGAAGGGCCCCCTTCAGCCCGGCTCCATGCCGAAGCGACGCTTGACCAGGTCGGCCGAGGGCGCGGTCAGGAAGCCGATCAAGGCCCGCGCCTCGCGCACATGGCCGCTTCGCGCGCCGATGCCGACCGAGAAGGTGGTGACCGACTGAAGGGGAGGCGGCGCGAGGCCGACGATGTCGATCCCCGGCTCGTCGAGGAATTCGCTGAGTTGCTGGACGCCGATCTCCGCCCCGCCGCTGGCGACGAGGGCCGCGACCGGAACGCCGGGCTTGGCCTGGACGAAGCGCGGCCGTTCGCCGTTGGGATCGAGCCGCCACTTCTTCGCCACTTCGAGCAGATGGGTTCCGCTCGGGCCGGTCGAATAGCCGACCGACCGCGCGGCGGCGAATGCGGCTTGCAGAGACTTGGCGTCCGCAAGGTTCGGCCTCGGCGCGCCGGCCTTGACGGCAAGCGCCATCGGCGAGCGGACGAAGGCGGCGAGCGTCCCGGGCAGCAGGAAATTCTCGGCGCCGAGCTTCGCCATCACGTCGGCTGCGAGCACGACGAGGTCGAACCGCTCGCCGGCCCGGACGCGCTTCGCCGCGTCGACCCCGCCGACCGCCTCGATCGAAGCGCGCTTGCCTGTCTCCAGTTCGTAACCCCGCGCAAGCTCGGCCAGCACGCGCCGCGTCGCCATCGAGGAGATGCCGGTGATTGGCTCGACCATGGATGTCCTCCGGGCCGAAGCGGGCCGCGTCGTTTCTCCCTATAGCGCGCCGATCGCGCCTATGTCCCGTATTGCGGCGTGGCCGGCGCCGTAAGCTCCCGCCCGCGGGGCGCGCCCGTGCGCCACAAGGTCGCGGCGCGCCTCCGTTGTGGAGCCGTGGGAGCGGCCCTCAATTCGGGCCGCGCGTAGCCGCGTTGAAGCCGGGCGGAGAAAGGGACCATGGCCTATCGGATCGTCGCCGAATTGTGCACGAGCTGCGGCGCCTGCGAACTGGATTGCCCCAACGAGGCGATCAGCGTCGCCCGCTTCACCTTTGTCATCGATCCGGCGAAATGCACCGAGTGCCAGGGGGTGCACGACACGCCGCACTGCGCTTCCGTCTGTCCGGTGCCCGGAACCTGCGTGCCCGACCTCGCCGCGGGACCCGCCCGCTGAAGACGCGCCGGGCGACGCGCTTCCGACGCGGTCCAAGCGCCTGGGCGGTCATCGCGCAGCAGGTCTCCGGATCGCCCGCCGCCGGTGCGGCGCTCGCGGCCGTCAAAAAGATAAATACGAAAAGACTTGACACAAACTTCTGATTATAAGAAGATGCGTGTTGAAGGCGAGATTGATTGGGGGCGCGTCGCGCTCCGTCGCCGGGTCTCGCGTCCGCATGGAGTTTCGAGACGAAGGTTGGAGGAAAGGCCGGGCGTGAATTGGCCAAACAGATTTTTCCGCCGCGCTTCGCCTGTAAGAGATTGAAAACAAACGAATCCGGGAAGGAAAGTGAAGCTTTCGGAAGGAAACGGAAGGAAACGGAAGGAAACGGAAGCGGATTTGGAAGCCTTTTGAAGTCTTTTGAAGCCTTTTGAAACGCCTTGAAGCGTTTGGAAGGCCCCCCTACACCTCCGCCATGCGCTGAAAGAGCCGCGCCGCCTCCGCCTGGCCTTCGGCGAAGATCCGCGCGGCGTCGCCGGTCGTGAGCGCCCCGTCCCTGACGACGATGCGGCCGCCGACCACGACGTGCGCGACCGCCCCGTCCCGGCGAACCACGAGATCGCCGAGCCCGCCTGGCGTCAGCGGCTCGCCCGTCGCGCCGAAGCGCTCCGCCGCGAGCCGCGCGCCTGTCTGAAGTCTGCCCCCCGCGCCGGCGTCGCCATGCTCGGCCGCGAGGCGCTTCAGCGCCGCCTCCTCCGCCTCCATGTCCGGGTCGAAGCCATCCGTGCCGAGCGCGACGCGGCCGGCGGCCGAAAGAGCCGACGCGTAGCCCACGCGATTGGCCTCGTTCGAGCGCGGGTTGTGGACGAACCAGGCGCCCGCCGCCGCGCCGCGCGCAACCTGCTCGCGCGTGAGCCGCACGCCGTGGGCGAGGATCGAACCGGGCGGAAGCGCCTCGAGCGCCATCAGCCGTTCGAGCGGCCCCGGGTAGCCGCGCCGGCGCGCGTCCTCGACGTCGGCCCAGTCCTCGGCGACATGGACGTGCAGCGCCGCGCCGAGTTCCCGCGCGAGGGCGCCCGCCTCGCGGATCGTCTCGTCGGAGACGGTGAAGCTCGCGTGCAGCCCGACGAGCGCGCGCGTCAGCCCGGTCGGCGCGACGCGCCGGCAGGCGTCGAGCCCGCGCCGCCCCTCGGCGCGGCCGAAATTGCGCTCGCTCGCGCCGTAGGTCAGCAGCGCCCGCACGCCAAGCTCCTCGCAGACGGAGGCGAGGATCGGCAGCGACTTGTCGATCAGGTTCGGCGACTCGTGATGGTCGATCAGCGTCGTCACGCCATTGACGAGCGCCCGGGACGCATAGTCGCGCGCGGCGGCCTCGAGGCTTTGCGCGTCGAGCGCGCGGTCGAGCCGCCACCAGACCCGCTCGAGGATCTCGAGGAAGCTCCGCGGCGCCGGCTCGGGCGCCGGCATCCCGTAGCGAACGAGCCCGCTGTAGAGATGGGTGTGGGCGCAGACCGCGCCCGGCGCAATGGCGCCGTCGGGACAGGCGAGCCGCGCGGCGCCGGGCGGCGCCGCCTCGGCCACGCGGCCGTCCGCGATCGCGACCGTGCGTCCGTCGCGGTCGGGGCCGACGACAAGCGAGCCGGTCACCGCCATCGGGCGCGGTCGGCGTCGGGGATGCGCCCGACATTGATGGCGCGGGCGGCCGGCGTTTCCTTCATCGGCAGGCGCATGCGCCTCACCCCGTCGAAGGCCGCGAGCGCGCCCGCGACCGCGCCCGCCGTCGGCACGAGGCCGATCTCGCCGACCCCCTTGGCGCCGAACGGGCCTTCGGGCTCCGGCTCCTCGACCAGGATGACCTCGACCTCCGGCATGTGCTGCGCCCGCAGGACGCCGAGCTCGCGCAGCTTGAAGGTGACCGGCATCCCGTCGCGGCAGGGAAGCTCCTCGGTCAGCGCGTAGCCGAGGCCCATGTGCACCGCGCCCTCGATCTGCGCCTCGCACTGCTGCGGGTTCAGGGCGCGGCCGACGTCGTGGGCGGCGACGACTTTGGCGACCGCGCCCTTCTCGTCGAGCACCACGACCTGCGTCGCGAAGCCGTAGGTCGTGTGCGTCTTGACGGCGCCCCCCTTGGCCGCGCCCGCCGTCGTGTCGTCGATCCGCGTCTCGCCGGAATAGACCTTGCCGGCGAGGTCGGCGAGCGTCCGGCCGGCGTCGAGGTCGACCCTGAGCTTTTCGGCCGCGTCGATCGTCGCGCGCCCGGCGAGAAGGCTCGCGCGCGAGCCGGTCGTCTGGCCGCAGCCGAGTTCGAAGCGCGTGCTGACCTCTGGCCGAAAAACCGCGGCCGGCAGGCCGGTGACCTCGACGGCGCACTGGGTGAGGACGGTGAGCAGCCCCTGGCCCATTTCGGTGAAGCCGGTGTAGAGCCCGACCGCGCCGCCGGGCTCGACGACGAGACGGCATCGGCCGTATTCGACCGCCCCGTTGCCCAGACCCGAGTTCTTCATCCCGCAGGCGATCCCGACCGCGTGGCCCTTGGCGCGGGCGTCGTCGTAGGCCTGCTTCACCGCAAGCAGCGTCTTCTCCACGCCGACCGATTTCTCGAGCCGCTGCCCGGTCGTCGTGAGGCCGCCGACCCGCAGCACATTGAGGAAGCGCATCGTCCATCCGTCGAGCCCGACCTTCTCGGCCAAGAGGTCGATGCACCCTTCGATCGCGAAGCTCGTCTGGTTGACGCCGAACCCGCGCATCGCGCCGCACGGGGGATTGTTGGTGTAGGCGGCGATCGCCTCGACCTCGACCGCGGGCACGGCGTAGGGCCCGCAGGCGTGGCCCGCCGCCCGTTCCAGCACCTTGCCGCCGACCGAGGCATAGGCGCCCGAATCGCCGAGGATCGCGATCTTCGCCGCGGTCAGGCGCCCCTCCGCATCGCAGCCGACGGAATAGCGCATCGTCAGCGGATGGCGCTTCGGATGCATCCGGACCGACTCCTCGCGGCTGAGCTCGATCCTGACCGGCCGTCCGGTCAGGCGCGCGAGCAGCGCCGTCTGCGCCTGGATCGTCATGTCCTCCTTGCCGCCGAACGCCCCGCCGTTCGGCAGAAGCTCGACGAACAGGTTGGCCTCCGGCTCGCCGAGGACGGAAGCGATCTGGCGGCGGTCGTCGAAGATGCCCTGGCCCTGGCTCGCCACGTACAGCCGCCCGTCAGCGAGAGGCCGCGCCATGCAGGCCTCGGGCTCGAGGAACAGGTGCTCGATGCGCTGCGTCGCCCATTCGCCGCCGACCACGTGGACCGACGCCGCGAGCGCCGCTTCGACGTCGCCACGCGCGTAGCGGGTGACCGACAGCACGTTGTCGTGCTTCGGGTTGACCTGCGGCGCCTCGGGCCGGATCGCCTCGGCGGGGTCGAGGACGGCGGGCAGCGGCTCGAACGCGACTTCGACCAGGGCGGCCGCTTCGCGCGCCAGCCGCGGCGTCTCCGCGGCGACGGCGGCGAGAACGTCGCCGACGCAGCGCGCCTCCTCGCCCACGGCGACGAAGACCGGCCAGTCGGCATGGATCTGCCCGACCCAGCGGTCGCCGGGGACGTCGGCAGCAGTCGCGACTGCAGCGACCCCGGGCAGCGCACGCGCTTTCACGACGTCTACCCTGACGACTCGCGCACGCGCGTGCGGCGAGAGCACGAGGGCGCCGTAGAGGAGGCCCGGCGCGTCGAGGTCGGCGACAAACGGACGCTCGCCCAGCGTAAGCTCGGCGCTCTGGTAGCGGCGCAGCGGCTTGCCGATCCCGCCATCCTCGACGACCGAGGGCCATGGGCCGCCGAGCTTCGCCGCCTGAATCAATTCGACCGCGTCGACGATCTTCTTGTAGCCGGTGCAGCGGCAGAGATGGCCGTCGAGAAGCCGTGCGATCTCGGCGCGCGTCAGCCGCTCGCCCTGATCGGTGATCCACTTGATGCGCATGACGAGGCCGGGCGTGCAGAAGCCGCACTGGAGGCCCGCGGCCGACTGGAAGGCGTCGGCGTAAAGCCGCCGCTCGTTGTCGGAGACGCCTTCGAGCGTCGTCACCGATCGGCCGGCGACCTGCTCGGCGCGCACCGCGCAGGCGAGTTTCGGCTGGCCGTCGACGAGCATCAGGCAGCTGCCGCATTCGCGCTGCGGCGCGCAGCCTGACTTCACCGACTTGATCGCGAAAGTCTCGCGGAGAACCCCGATGAAGAGTTGATCAGACGGAGCCTCAAAACTGCGCGCCTGGCCGTTGAGCGTGAAGTGGATCGCCGTCATGTCGTCCGCCTCGCCTGATTGCCGTAGCGAACGGCCGCCGCCGCGGGGGCGTCGCCGCTCCGCTGGGCCCTGTCAGTTAGGCCGGGACGCCCTCGACGGGCGAGGCGCCTCATTGTCGCACCTTGGCCCCGCTGGCCCGCTCGCGCTGCGACATCTGGCGGACTTCGCCTGGCTAGCAACCGCGCGTAAGGATCGAATTCGTTCCGTCCGAAGGCCTCGGGTTCCAGCGCATGCGGCACAATCTCCGAGTGAACGGCGCGCGGCTCGGCTCGCGCCTTGAGCGCCTTGCCGAGGTCGGCGCAAGGCCTGATGGCGGCGTCGACCGTCTCGCCCTGACGGAGGCCGACCGGAAGGGCCGCGACCGCGTCGTCGGCTGGATGAGAGAGCTCGGGCTTGACGTGACGATCGACGCCATCGGCAATGTCGTTGGCCTTCGCGCGGGCCGTGAGGAAGGCCCGCCGGTGATGATGGGGAGCCACATCGACACCGTGCGCACGGGCGGACGCTATGACGGCGCGCTCGGCGTTCTCGCCGGGCTCGAGGTTGTCGAGACGCTGAACGACGCCGGGATGAAGACGCGCCGGCCGCTGGCGGTCGCCTTCTTCACCAACGAGGAGGGCTCGCGGTTCCAGCCGGACATGTTCGGCAGCCTGGTCTTCACCGGCGCTCTGCCGCTCGAGGCGGCGCTCGCGACCGTCGGCGTCGATGGCGCGGTCGCGGGCGACGAGCTCAGGCGCATCGGCTATGCGGGCGAGGCGCCTGTCGGAAATCCTTGCGTCCACGCCTATGTCGAGCTGCACGTCGAGCAGGGGCCGACGCTCGAGGCGGATGGCTACGTGATCGGCGCGGTCGAAGGCGTGCAGGGCATTTCCTGGACCGAGATTACGCTGATCGGGCAGTCGAACCACGCCGGAACGACGCCGATGCGCATGCGCCGCGACGCCGGATACGTCGCCGCCGAGACCGCCGCCTACGCGCGCAGGCTCGCACGCGAAATGGGCGGCGATCAGGTCGCGACCGTCGGCGCGCTGACGCTTTCGCCCAATCTCGTCAACGTGGTGGCCGAGCGCGCGGTGTTGACGGTCGATTTGCGCAACACCGACAACGCCCGCCTCGAGGAGGCGGAGCGGCGCCTCGGCGCGTTTGTCGTCCGGTGCTCGGCGGGCGAGCACGTGACGGTCGCGACGCGGACGCTCGCCCGGTTCGATCCGGTCCCCTTCGCGCCCGAACTGGTCGCGCGCGTCGAGGCGATCGCGCACGACCTCGATCTGCCAGTCAAGCGGCTGCCGAGCGGCGCCGGCCACGACGCGCAGATGCTGGCCGCGGTGTGCCCGGCCTGTATGATCTTCGTGCCGAGCGCAGGCGGCGTCAGCCACAACGTCACGGAGTTCACCGAGCCTGACCATTGCGCCGCCGGCGCCGACGTCCTGCTGCGGCTCGTGACCGAGCTTGCGGAATGAGATGCGGACGCGATGATCCGTGAGCTCATCCGCAACGCGACGATCGTCGTCGGCGACGGACGGACGCCGCCCTTTTCCGGCGACGTTCTGATCGCCGGCGGCCGCATCGCGGCGCTCGGGACAGTCACGCCGACCGAGGCCGCGACCGCCGACCGCGTCGTGGACGCCTCGGAGCGCGCGCTCAGTCCCTCCTTCGTCGATACGCACAATCACGGAGCGCTCGGCGGGACCGCGCTTGGGCGAAGCGGTCTGCCGGTCGCTTGCGAACTCGCCATTCTCGGCGGCGTGACGAAGCGCATCTGCGGCGTCGACGGCCTGTCGCCCGCGCCGGTCGCGGAGGCGCAACGCTCGCAATACGCGGCGCAACTCAAACCCCTCGACGGCGCCATCGAGGGCGAGTGGACATGGAGCTCGATCGCCGAGTTCCTCGCCTGGCATCGGGGCCGCTCGGCCACCGACATGGGCCTTTATCTCGGCCATTCGGCGGTGCGCCGGGTCGTGATGGCGAATGTCGCCCGCGTCGCGACCGACGCCGAGATTCTGGCCATGGCGGAGGTCGTGCGGCGCGAGGCGCCGATGACTTCTCGGCCTGTCGACCGGCCTCGTCTACAATCCGGCCGTCTATTCGGACGAGCGCGAGATCGCGGCGCTGGTGCGAGCGTTCAACGGCGTGAAGCCCGGCGCGCTCTTTCCCCATCTGCGCTCCGAAAGCGACAACATCATCGCGAGCGCCAAGGAAGTCATCGGAGCCGCCATCGAGGGCGGCGGCGGCTATTGCAACGAGCATTCGAAGATCGCCGGCAAAGAGAACTACGGCCGCATCGGCGATCTGGAGTCTCTCCTCGGCGACGCCGCCTCGCTCGTGCCCACGATGGAGAACATGTACCCCTATACCGCCGGCTCGACGACGGCCGACGCGCTCTTTCCGCCGGAGATGCGGGCCGGCGGGCGGGCGGAGTTTCTGGCCGCGCTCGCCGATCCCGCGGCGCGCGCCGCGGCGATCGCGAAAATGCGCTTCGACTCGAAATCTTGGGACAACTTCATCCACTTCTGCGGCGGCCTCGGGGGCATCCAGATCGCGGGCGTCAAGCCCGGCGTCGGCGACGCCTTCCTCGGCCGGCGTCTCAGTGACGTCGCGCGCGCCGCCGGCGTGCAGGATCTCATGGGCGAGGCCGCGTTCGGCTCGGTGTTCGATTTCTTCGCCGCCAACGCGGGGGAGGTCGCGATCATCAGCCACTACGGGAACGACGCGACGGTCGAGCGCCTCTTCCGCCGCAAGACCATGGCGATCTGCACCGATGGACTCATGCCGGGACCGGGGCAGATGCCGCATCCCCGCTCGCTCGGCGCCTTCCCCAAGGCGCTGCGCATGGCGCGTGAGATGGGCATCCCGCTCGTCGAGATGGTCTTCCGGATGGCGACGCTGCCCTATCGCTTCCTCAACCTGCCCGATCCCGTGCTGCGGGTCGGCGCCGACGCCTCGCTCGTGCTGTTCGACGCCGAGACGGTGCGCGAGCGCAACGACTACCTGAACCCAGAGGTCCGCCCCGACGGGATCGACTGCGTCTGGGTGCACGGGATCTGCGTGCTCGACGAAGGGAAACTGATCGCGCCGACCCCGCTTCCCGGGCGAGCGCTGATGAGTCCGGTGCGATGATAAGACATAGGGGTAGGCAGTCGGAGGCGCCAATCGCGTTGCTCGTCGCATATTCATGGATGAGAAGGTCAGGGGCGCGCACCATTTGCGACCCGGATTCAAGCATTTTCAATGCCTTGCGGCGCCAATCGCAACCCTACCCGGCCGGCCGGGGCCGATGTCCGAACCGGACGCTCGCACGTGAGAAACGCACGAGATTTTTTGACGCTGGGATCAGTCTCGCACGCATGGTGTCGTCCGGCGCCGGGATTTCTCTATTTTCAAAATAACATGAAAACTGATACTGTCAAAGAGAAAAATGTAAAGCGCTCTTATAGCGTTAACTGTTGGTTTGGGGTAAGATCGGCGTCCCTGCGGAGGGGTGGCGATGGACCTTGCAGAGTTTGCCGATTGGCTGGAGAAGATGGAGCGACTGAGCGGCGAGCAGGGCGCGCTGGCGCTTGCCGAGCTCGAGAAGGTTGTTGGGCGGTCCGACGGCTCCAGCAGGCGGTCGTCCGCCGAGGCTTCCCTTGCGGTGAAGGCGTCGTCCGGCGAAGGCGAGCGGCGACTGGCTTCGCGGGGCGAGCGTGACGCCTTGGCGCAACTCGGCGAGCGCAAGGTCGAGCGCCTCGGCTGCGCGCATTGCGGCGCCGACGAGATCGTCGGTTGGGGTCGGTCGCACGGGTTGCCGAGATATCGCTGCAAGGCGTGCGGGCGCACCTTCAACGCCGCGACCGGGACGGGGATGGCCCGGTTGCGCAAGAAGGATCGCTGGCCCGACCAGGCGCAGGCGATGATCGAGGGCGTCAGCCTCGCCAAGGCGGCCGAGCGCTGCAGCGTCCACCCGACCACGGCCTATCGCTGGCGGCATCGGTTCCTGAGCGCCCCGGCGCTCGACAAGCCGCACACATTGCAAGGGATCGTGGAGGCGGACGAAACCTTCATCCTCGAATTGTTCAAGGGGCGGCGCTCCGGTCTGACGCGCGAGGCGCGCAAGCGTGGCGGCAAGGCGAGACATGCAGGCGCCTTTGCCGACAATATCCCCGTCCTCGTGGCCCGCGACCGGTCCGGCGCCACGACCGACGCCGTTCTGCCCGAGGACACGGCCGTGTGCATCACCCAAGCACTCGCAAGCGCCATGTCGCCGGCGAACGTACTCGTGTGCGACGGCGGACGACCTTTGCGTTCGTTCGCGCGACGCGCCAAAATTCCCGTTCGCGTGGTTCCCGCCCCTGGCAAGCCGCTGCCCGGCGAGCCGGAAATCCACATCAACAACGTCAACGCCTACCATTCGCGTCTCAAGGAGTGGTTGCGCCGCTTCCACGGCGTCGCGACCCGCAACCTGCCCAACTATCTGGGCTGGCGTCGCGCCCTCGAAGCCGGCGCCGGAGCCGGCCCGCACGACTGGCTGCTCGCAGCGCTTGGTCAGGGCGCTTACCAACAGCTAACGCTATAAGAGCGATGTAAAGGGTTGAAAGGTAAGGAGTTTTGCGGGGGCCGGGCGATGCGTCGGAGTCTTCACTCGTCCTGAATCCAACGTCGACGACGCGCGTACAAAATCTCCATTCGCCCATTGATTGGGCCGGTCTTGAAGGTTGGAACTTCGACCTCCATCCGTCCGACGCGCGCGAGATACTCCCCGTAGGACCTGCTCGCTAACATTGCCTCATAGAACTTGTGGCGAGGGTCGGTTGAGCGGTTGGCCTTCTCCCGCAGGAAAGCCTCGTTCAAAATCAGGTAGTGTCCCCTGATGTCGGTCACGTTATCGCTCCAGTGAAAGCGCCGCGCTGACGAAATTGACCGCTCCCAGCCCGGCGACGGCGTCGAGGATGGGCAGCATGATGCGAAGCCGCGTCAGGTCGACCGGGCCGTCGGCCTTGCCGCTGACCGTCGTCGCGACCTCGGCCGGGTCGAGGACGAGGTCGAAGCCCGCGCCGCTGAAGCGTACATGGCGTTCGAGCCGCTCGACCCGCAGCGTGTCCTGGCCGAAGCGTCCGCGCATCGCCGCGCCGCCGGCCTCGATGACGAACCCGTCGCGCATCGGCGCCGCCTCGAAGGCCGCGAGAGCGCCGAAGAACAGCGCCTTCGTCTTGTACGGGCCGCCGTCCTCGGGGCAGAGCACGTCGCAATGGCCGCATTCGTTGCAGGCGTCGGCGAAGGTGGCGAACTGGCGCGGCTTCTGGATTGCGACCGCGCCCACGATCTCGACAGTCCAGCCGTCGTCCTTCGGCGTGACGCGCTCGACCGGCGTCGCGCCGACTGGAATCGCATAGCTGAAGTTCGCGTCGTTCGGGCAGATCGGGATACACTTGTCGCAGGTCAGGCAATCGAAGAGTTTCAGCCGCGAGCCGATCTTCACGGGCGGCGTCGCGTTCTCGGCGGCGCTGTAGCGCGGGTCGGAAAGGACGCGCTCGGCGTAGGCGGCGCTGTTGCGCACGAGCGCGGCCGAAACCCAGGCCCCAAAGGCCTCGCCCGCCGCGGCGCGCGGGTCGCCCCCTTGAGCGAGCGCCGCGCGGCACCGGGTTTCGCGCTCCGGCGGAAGGCCGAGATCGGCGAGCGCCGCCTCGGCTGTCCCATGCGCCTTCAGCGTGAAGACGTCGATGTCGCGCGCGCCGACCGCCTCCATGCGCTTCGCCAGTTCGCCGATATAGCGCCAGCCGCGCCGGTAGCCGCCGAACCCGAGAAAGTCGCTGCAAACCGTGACGGGCTTTAAGCCCAAGCCGACCACGTCGGCGAAGTTGGCGTCGTCGACGCCGCCGGAAAAAGACACCGGCACGCGGTCGCCGAAGGCGGCGCGGAAGCGGGCGACGAGCGCGATCGCCAGCGGATGCAGGGCCGCGCCCGAGAGGTACATGAGCTTCTCGCTCTCGGGCAGGAACCGGCGGTTGTTCTCGACGACCAGCGTATTCGAGAATTTCACCCCGAAGCGGCGGCCGCGCGCCGCCGCATAGGGGGCAAGACGCTCGACGAGCGCGACGACGTCGTCCCACGCCGCATCCTCGGCGATGGCGCGCTCGGGGACGACGATGTCATCGTAGCCGAGACGGTTGCGCAGGATCGCGTCGAGCCCCTTGCGCCCGAGCAGAGTTGGGTTGAGCTTGACCACGACGTCGAGCCCGACTTCGCCGACGAGATGCTCGACGATCGCCTCGATCTCGCTCGGCGGACAGCCGTGGAAGGTCGAAAGCGTCAGCGAGTCCGAGATGCGGGCCGGGAACGGCAGGTCGCGAAAGCTTCGCCACTCGGCCGGGATCTCGGTCCGCAGCCGGTCGACGAGGACGTGCGCGTCGAGCATGCCGTCGAGGAAGCCGCGCACTTTCGCCGACCGGACGCCGGCGAGATCGTAGCCGACGCTCATGTCGAGCACGGTCTCCGGCAGCCCCGCGCCGACGCCCGCTTCCTTCAGGATCTCGATCAGCATCGCGCCCTTGACGTATTCCTCGAGCGACTGCTGGATGGTCAGTTCCTGCGACCATTCGACGTTGAAGCCGAGCGTGCCCATGTCGATGCAGGGGCGCGGCACCTCGATGGCGTCGTTGACCTGCACGGTCTTGAGTTCGATCACCCGGCCGCCCGCGGCCCACGAGAGCGCGATGTTCTGCGCCATCTGGGTGTGCGGCCCGGCCGCGGGGCCAAACGGCGTCGCGGCGCGGCGGTCGCCGAAGGCGAGCGAAAGATCGTGTCCGGGCGGCGCCTTGACGAAGCGCTGCGCCGGCAGGTCGAAGACCGCGCGCTTCTCTTGAAGCTCGCGCATCATGCGGCCGACGAGGGCGCCGAAGGGAACGGGCGCGAGGTCGACCATCAGGCCCTTTCGACCCCGGAGAGCACCACGGCCACGGCTCCATTGCGAGGCGCGGCGATCACGCCGGCAAGCCCCGCCGTTCCTGTCGCCGAGGCGCGGATGCTGGTCCGCGCGCGCGCGACTTCGAAAGCCCGCTCGATCGCAGCTTCGTCCGCCACGAGCGCCTCGCCGCCGGTCTCGCGAAGCGCCTTCACGACCTCGAACCAGTCGTAGGTCTCGTCGTCAAGGATGCCGTGCGCGAGGCTCGCCGGCGTCGTCTCCCACGGCTGCATGAAGCGCGAGCGGGAGCGCGCCGCGACCTTGAGGTCGATCCCCTTCATCCGATCCCAGGCGCGCACGAGCGGGGCGCAGCCGGCAGCCTGCACGGCGATGAAAGCGGGGACGCGTTCCGTGAGCCCCGCGGACCTGGCAATTGCGAACCCCTGCGCGAGCGCACTGAAAAGCGCGCCCCCGCCGACCTGGACGGTCAGCGCGTCAAGCTCGGCCTTGTCGGCGGCGAGCGTCTCGGCCATCTCGAAGGCAAGCGTCCGCGCGCCTTCGACGGCGAGGCCGTTGTCCGGCCCCTGGACGCCGAAGGGAATGGCCCCGGCGGCGACCGCGCGCCGCGCGGCGCGGACACAAGGGTCTCCCGTCTCGCCGCGCCGCCGTTCGCAGACGACCACGTCGGCCCCCAGGTCGCGCAGGCGCCGAACGACGCTTCGCTGGGCGTCGGCGGGGATGAAGACGTCGAGCGGCCAGTCGGCGGCGCGCGCGACGATGGCGGCGGCGAGCGCGGCGTTGCCGCATGAGGCGATCGCCAGGCGCCGCGCCCTTAAAGTCTCGCCGAGCGGCAGGCGGGCGATCTCGAGGACGCGCAGATAGAGCATGACGCCGACGAGGTGGCGCGCCTTGTGCGAGCCCGAGACGTTGTTGGTCTCGTCCTTGATCCACAGGGTGCCTGCGACCCCAAGGGCTGCGCCGAGCGCCGCCTCGCGGCCGAAAGGCGTGATGCGGAAGCCGCGGCCGTCGATCGCGGCGAGGCGCTCGCCGAGTTCGCCCGCGATATCGAACCAGGCGGCGTCGGAGAGGCCGGCCGCGCGCATGAGACGCCAGGGCGAGAGCCAGCGCCGGTAGCGCAGGAAGGGGTCGTCCTCGGCGCCAAGACCCTCATCCGGCCCTTCGGGCCGCCTTCCCCCCGAGGGGGAAGGGGTCGCCGCCATCGGCGCGACCAGAACGTGGTCGACGTCGTCGCCCGTGCGGCCGTTCGGACAGGCGAAGGGAAAGGCGTTGGCGATATCGACGGCCGCGCCGCAGCCGTGACAGACGAAGACCGGAGACGCCTGCCGGCCGTCCGTCACTGGAGTCGGGCGGCGACGCCGCTGTCCGCGTTGAACTTGTCGATCATCGCGTCCCACGCGGGCGCGAAGTCGAGGAGCCCGTCCCAGAACGATTGCCGCGCGCGCGCCGTAAAGTCCTCGAGCGAGACGCCCTGCTGCTCGACCCAGGTGAAGTAGCCGAGATTGAAGATCCGCTTGCGGTCGACATGGGTGAGTTCGAGCACATGGTCGACGCCGGCCCCCGCCATGAAGCGCGCGTGCGTCTCGCCGGCGGCGACCGCGTCGAACCGGTTGCCGAACCACCGCGCCTCAGCCTTCCTCACTTCGCTGAGATAGAGCTCGGCGCTGTCGGTCGCGACCGTCAGGATCACGTCGTCGGGACCGAGGTCATAGTAATGCGCGAGCTTGGCGGCCGCGACGATGTTGCCGACACCCGAGATGCCGAACGATCCGAGCGCCGCAACGAGCCCGGGATCGACGCCGCGCCGCTCGACGAGATAGGCGCGGCCCTCCTCGGTGTTGAAGAGGGTGAGAAGCGTGTCGGTCGCGCGGTCGCTGACCCCGACGACGACGTCGGTGTTCATGACGTTGTGGATGAGCGGCACGTGCTTGTCGCCGATGCCCTGGATGTTGTGCTCTCCGAAGCCGTTCATCAGGAGGGTGGGGCATTCGACCGCCTCGACCGCGGCGATCTTTGCGCCGAGCGCGCGCTTCAGGTGGTCGCCGGCGGCGAGCGTGCCGGCCGATCCGGTCGCGGCGACGAAAGCCGCGAGGCGCGCGCGCGGGTTGCGCGCGGCGAGGCCATGGAAGACGCGTTCGAGCGCCGCCCCGGTGCAGAGCCGATGAACGATATAGTTGCCGTATTCGCAGAACTGATTGAACACGATGTTGGCCGGGTCGCGGTCAAGCGCCGCGCAGGCGTCGTAGATCTCCTTGACGTTGCTTTCCGAGCCGGGCGTGCGGATGATGTCGGAAGGCTCGGCGACCCAGCGTTCGAGCCACTCGAAGCGCTCCCGGCTCATGTTCTCGGGCAGGACGGCGACCCCGTGGCAGCCGAGAATCCGCGAGATGGCCACGCCGCCGCGGCAATAATTGCCGGTCGACGGCCAGATGGCGCGGCTGCGGGTCGGATCGAAGGCGCCCGTCACGACCCTCGGCGCGAGGCATCCATAGGCCGCGAGAACCTTGTGGGCGCGGATCATCGGGAAGAGCTCGCCGAGAACAAGCACGATGCGCGCCGGCGAGCCCGTCAGCTCCGGGGCAAGCTCGATCGCGGCGGGAGTGGCGGCGAGCCCGCGGCGGTCGCTGTCGTTGAACCAGTGAACGCGAAAGAGGTTGAGGGGATGGGCGGCATCCGGATCGACGTCCGCCAGACGCCTCGCGACGGCTGCCGGAATGGTCGAGGGATCCCTGAGTTCGGCGAATGTCGGCAGCGCGATCCCGGCCTCGCCGAAGCGCGCCAGCGTTCGTCGGTAGACGTCGCGATCGATCAGGCCTGTCTCAAGCCCCAGGCGCGTCATGATTTGCGACCTTCATGATGCCGATCTTTCGTGACCGCGCGCCGCGGCCCTGGAGCGACAGAAAGCGCCGCGCCGTATATCGAAACGCGTGTGGCGCTCATGTTGCGGAGGACAATGATGCGCGTACGGCGCCCTGTCCAGCCGCGCGGTCCGCGGCGAATCCCCGCAGCCCGCCGATGTTCCTGGCGACCCTCACGACGGCTCGTGCGCGGCGTCCGGCGCCGGCCCTCCGAGGAGGCCTGCGATCCAGCGGGTCGGCGAGGCGTGTTCGCAGAAGGTGAGCGCCGCGATCGCGATGGGCACGCCGATGAAGGAACCGAAGAGACCCCAGAGGAACGTCCAGAAGAAGACGGCGAACAGGACGACCGACGGCGACACCGCGAGCACGTTGCCCGAGACGCGCGGCTCGACATAGCTGCCGATGACGAACTGGATGACGTTGAGGCAGAGGAACACGCCGAGGACCGCCTCCCAGCTCGCGAACTGCGCCATCGCGAGCAGCGTCGGAAAGAGCGTGGCGATGAACGGGCCGATGAACGGAATGTAGTTCAGCGCGAAGGCGATCACGCCCCATTCGAGCGCGAACTGGAGGCCAGCCGCGTAGGCGAAGGCCGCGACCAGCGCCCCGGTCACGACGCTCATCTGGGTCCGCACGATCATGTATTTGCGAAACTTTCGCGCCGTGTCGGCTGAGGCCCCGATCACGAGGCGCGCGGCGTCGGGCTTGAGGAAGACGGAGACCTTCCGCTTTGCGTCCTCGACCTCCATGAGCATGAGGATCACGTACACGAGCGTCACGATCCAGAAGCTCAGCGTGGTGTTGACCCGGCCGGTGATACCCTGGGCCTGCCGCAGCAGCCAGCCCACGTTGAAGTGCTCGGCCCACAGTCCCGCGACCGAGACGCCATGGCCGTCGAGCCAGGCGACGGCCGCGTCGTAGATCGCCTGGTAGCGGCCCGAATCCGCAAGGATCGACCGCCCGACCCGTCCGAACCCCCAGACGACGAGCGAGGCGAAGGCGAGCATCGCGAGGACGGTCAGCGACATGGTGACGGCGAGCGCGATCAGCGCCGGGATGCGCTCCTGAAGCCAGCGCTGCAGCGGCCAGACGAGCGCGACGATGAAGATCGCGAGCGCCAAAGGCGCCAGCACCGCGTCCGCCTGATAGGCGGCGACCGAGATCCCGATCGCCGCGAGAAGCGCGAGCGAAATCCTCGAAAGCCCATCCAGCCTCATCGCAATACCCAACCCCGGCGCGCGCGAGCCTCCCGCAAATCTGACCGCAGCCGAAGGGCCGCGGTCGGAGGCGGGCCTTCATAGCGCAGGGAGTGGCGCCGGCGCCATCCGTGCTATCAGTCGCCCCCTTCGACCCGTCCGGTCGCGCATTCCGGCCATCGAGAGACATGAACGATCCCGTCGCCGACCCCCTGGTCATGCAGCCGCCTTCGCTGGGCCGCCCGATCCTCGACCCTCGAGCGGGCGACTTCGCGGACGACCATTCGGCCACCAAGCAGCGCTCCCTGCTCGCGATCGCCGGCAGTCTTCTTGGCGAAATCAGCCTCGCCAAACTCGCCTTCAGCCTCGTCGCGCAGATCGTGCTGCCGGCCGTGCTTCTGGGGGCCGCGCCGCTCGTCCTCACGGCCTTCGCCAGCGAGACCTCCGGCCGGTTTGCCGAGGCGACCGCGTTCGGCGCGGCGGTCGTCGCGCTCGCCGCGGTTGCGGTGGCGGCCCTGGGCTGGCGCCCGCTCTTCCGCCTCGCGGAGTTCGAACTTCTGGTCTCTGAACGCCCTCGCCGTGCAACCGGGCTACGCATTCTGGCGCGAGCTCATCCGGCATCTGGCGGAGCGCTTCGTCGGGAGCCGAAACGGCGAAGAGCTTGCGCGGCTGCGCGCGGCAAGCTGCGCCGCGGCGGGGATATTGCTTTTCCTCGTGGCGGCGCTGGTGGCGGCGCTCGTCTGGCCCGCGACGCGCTGGAGCGGGACTGCGGCGGACCTCATGGCGCCCCACCGGCTGATCGTCCCGATGGTCGCCAACGCGGTTGTCGCGATGTCGGCCTACCTCGCCGCCGCTGCCCTCGTCTGGGGCGCGGCCGACGCTTCGGCGGATCAGCCGCTCGACCTCGCCAAGTTCGACGCAGCGCCGCCGGGCGCGCGGATCTGGCGCGTCGCGCATCTCTCGGACATCCACGTCGTCGGCGAGCCCTATGGCTTTCGCATCGAGAGCGGACGCGCCGGCCCTCGCGGAAACGAGCGGCTGCGGCGGACCCTCGCGAGCCTCGACGCCTTGCACGCCAGGTCGCCGCTCGACTGCGTCCTCATCACGGGCGACATGACGGACGCCGGTTCGAGCGCGGAGTGGGTCGCCTTCTTCGACGCCCTCGCGGAGCGCCCCGAACTCGCCGCACGCGTTCTCGTGCTTCCCGGCAATCATGACGTCAACATCGTCGATCACGCCAATCCGGCGCGTCTCGACCTGCCGTTCAGCCCGATGAAAACGCTGCGCAGAATGCGGGCGTTGTCCGCCGCTGCGGCGATCGTTGGAGATCACGCGCTCGCGCCAGGGGTGTCGGCAGACCGATCCGTCTCGCTGAACGGCGCGCTCGCGCCCCTTCGCGCGGAGATCGAGGCGTTCGCCGACGAGGGGGACATGCGGCGATCGGCGCGCCTGACCCGCCTCTGGAAGGAGGCGTTCCCCATGATCGTGGCGCCTGAGGACGAGAACGGTCTCGGCGTCGCCCTTCTCGACTCGAACGCCGACACCAACTTTTCCTTCACCAACGCGCTCGGCATGATTCCGGCCGATCAGGCGCGCCGCCTGACCGCAGCCCTCGATCGTTACCCGCGCGCGGGCTTTATCGTCGCCTTGCACCACCACGTCACGGAATATCCGAGGGCCGCGGTCGCGTTCTCCGAGCGGGTCGGGACCGCGCTGATCAACGGAAGCTGGTTCATTCGCCTTCTGAAGCCCTATGCGAGCCGGATCGTGGTCATGCACGGCCATCGGCATGTGGACTGGATGGGCGCCTGCGGAGCGCTGAAGATCGTGTCGGCGCCGTCTCCGGTCATGAAGGCGGACGACGAGGTTGGGATCTTCTACGTGCATTCGCTCGCGGTCGACGCGGAGGGTCGTCTGCGCCTGCTCGAGCCGCAGAAGATCGAGGTCGCGCCGGAGCTTCCGCTTGTTGGCGCTCCAGCCTCCCTCGCGGAAGCCGCCCCGGACGCGGGTTGACGATCGCTTGTCATGCGGCCGAGACGCCTCGACATGGACTTGCGCGCGCCCGTCGGCGTACATGGGCCGCGATCGCCCGGGAGCCCGTCGTCATGCTCGAACGCCAACTTGCCTGTCTCGGCCCCTCGGGCTTTCATCGCGTCGCCTACCGCGAATGGCCGGGGCCCACGGGCGCGCCAACGCTGGTGTGCGTGCACGGGCTCAGCCGCAACGGCCGGGACTTCGACGACCTCGCCCGGGCGATGTCGGACCGCTATCGGGTCGTTTGTCCGGACATGGCTGGCCGCGGGCGCAGCGAGTGGCTTGCCAACCCGGCCGAATACGCGTTCCCGACGTACCTCTCGGACTGTGCGGCGCTGATCGCGCGGCTCGACGTCGAGAGCGTGGACTGGCTCGGGACGTCGATGGGCGCGCTGATCGGGATGCTCCTCGCCGCTCGGCCGGGCGCGCCGATCCGCAGGCTCGTGCTCAACGACACGGGCGCCGTCGTGTCCAAGGAGGGGCTCAACCGGATCGGCGCGTATCTCGGGTCCGGCGAGAGCTTCGACTTTTTGGAGGCGATGGAGGCGTCGGTGCGCCGAAACAACGCCGCCTACGGCGCCTTGACCGACGCCCAATGGCGCAAGCTCACGGAGGACGGCGCACGGAGGCTTCCTGACGGCCGCTACGCCTTCAACTACGACCCGCGCATCGGCGACCCGCTGAAGGCCGGTCCGGTCGAGGATGTGGACCTATGGGGGGTCTATGATGCGATCCGCTGCCCGACGCTCGTTCTGCGCGGCGACCGCTCCGACATCATCTCCCACGACGTCGCCGAGGCCATGACCGGACGGGGGCCGAAGGCGAAGATCGTCGAGTTTCCCGGCGTCGGCCACGCCCCGGCGCTGATGGCGAAGGACCAGATCGACGTCGTGCGAGACTTCCTACTCGGCTGAGGCGCGCCGCAGCGTCGGCCTTTTCCTTTCCTTCGGCGTCCGCTATCGGACTCGGCGAACCCATGCCCCCGCTCCTGCAGCTTCGAGACATCGCCGTGACGCTCGGCGGCGCGCCTCTCCTCGACGGCGCCGAGCTTTCCATCGCGCCCGGCGAGCGGATCGCGCTCGTCGGCCGCAATGGCTCGGGAAAATCGACGCTCCTGCGCATTGCAGCCGGCGAAACGACCCCTGACCGCGGGACCCGATTCCAGCAGCCGTCCGCGCGCCTCGCATTCCTGCCGCAGGAACCGGACATGTCCGGCCATGCGACGGTCCTGGACTACACGCTCGCGGGCCTTGGCGAGCACGACGACGTCCATGCGCTGCGCGCGCTGATCGGCGACCTCGGGCTCGATCCGTCCGCCAATCCCATGCGCCTTTCGGGCGGCGAAGCTCGGCGCGCCGCGCTTGCCCGCGCGCTCGGCGCCGATCCGGACATCCTGCTGCTCGACGAACCGACCAACCATCTCGACCTCGTCGCGATCGAGTGGCTCGAAGCCCATCTCAGATCGTGCCGTTCGGCGCTGGCGCTCGTCAGCCACGACCGCCGCCTTCTGGCGGACCTGACGAACGCCGTCGTCTGGGTCGACCGCGGCCGGACGCACCGGCTGGATCGCGGCTTTTCCGCCTTCGAGGCGTGGCGCGACGCCAAGCTCGAGGAGGAGGAAGAAGAACGGCACAAGCTCGACCGGCGGATCGTCGCCGAGGAGCACTGGATGCGCTACGGCGTCACAGCCCGGCGCAAGCGCAACATGCGCCGCGTCGCCGAGCTTGCCGACATGCGCCGCGATCGCCGGGAAGCGCGCCGCTCTGTCGGGCTTGCGAGCATGGCCGCCCAGGACGCCGGGGCCTCGGGAGCGCTCGTCGTCGAGGCGGAGGGGATCGGCAAGGCCTACGACGGACGGCCGATCGTCAAGGCCTTCTCGACCCGCATCATGCGCGGCGACCGCATCGGACTGATCGGCGCCAACGGCGCCGGCAAGACAACGCTGATCAATCTCCTCACCGGCGAGCTCGCGCCGGACGCGGGAAACGTCCGGATCGGGACCAACGTCGCGATGGCGCGGGTCGACCAGAAGCGCGATGCGCTGCCGCCGACGACCACGCTGACCGATGCGCTGACCGGAGGCGGCAGCGACAACGTGACGGTCAACGGCGAGCGCCGCCACGTGATCGGCTACATGAAGGATTTCCTGTTCGACCCCGAACAGGCGCGTACGCCAATCGGCAAGCTCTCGGGCGGCGAGCGCGGCCGGGTGATGCTCGCCCGCGCCTTGAGCCTCCCCTCGAACCTGATGGTGCTCGACGAACCGACCAACGACCTCGACGTCGAAACCCTCGACCTCCTGCAAGAGCTTCTCGGCGAGTACAGGGGCACGGTTTTGATCGTCAGCCACGACCGCGACTTCCTCGACCGGGTCGCCACCTCGGTGATCGTCAGCGAAGGAGAGGGGCGCTGGCTCGAGTACGCAGGGGGCTATTCCGACATGGTCGCCCAGCGTGGCTTCGGGCTTGCGGGGCCGTCGGCGCCGGCCGGGGAGCGCCCAAGGCCGGACGCGAAGCCGAGGAACGAGCCGCAGGCGAAGCGCAAGCTCACGTTCAACGAGAAGCGGGCGCTCGAGTTGCTGCCGCGGCGCATGGACGCGCTGCGCGGCGAGATCGAGGCGCTCGAAGCGAGCCTCGGCGATCCCGATTTCGCCGCCCGGGATCCGCGCGCCTTCCAGGCGGCGACGGAACGCTACGGCGAACTCCGGGCGGAACTCGAAAAGACCGAGGACGAGTGGCTGGCGCTCGAAATCCTGCGCGAGGGCATCGAGGGATAAAAGGCTTACGCCTCGACGTGCGGTCTGAGCAACAGCGCATAGAGCGCGGTTGCCGCCGCCGCGGCGCAGGTCATCACGCTCGCGACGCCAGGAATCGACGCGTCCTGGAAGAACGCCGCTCCGAGCGTCCCGCCGAGCGCGCCGATGAGCATCTGGCAACTGAGGAGGATCGCCGACGCCATTCCGGCAATTTCAGGCAGCGGATGCACCGCCTCGTGCATGGCGTTCGGGAAAATGAGCCCCATGGCGAAGAAATAGGCGAACGAGATGAGGGCGACCGCGGCGAGCGAAGCAAACCCCGCGAGACTTCGTGGCGAGCAGCGCCAGCGCTGCGACGACGGTGAGCGCCAGCGCTCCGTCGAGCGCCGTCTTCGGTTTCACGCCGCGCCGCACCAGCTGGTTGTTCAGGCTCGCGCCGCCGATCACGCCGAGCGAGGTGAAGGCGAAGAGACCGGCGAAGGCCGCTTTCGAGACGCCGAAACCCTGCATGAAGAGGAGCGGCGACGCGTTGATGAACGCGAACATGCCGCCGAAGGCGAGGCCGAGGACAAGCGAGAAGCCGAGGCAGAAGCGGTTGGTCAGCGCGCGCCAGTAGTTCGATGCGACGGCGGCGGGCGTCAAGCTCTGGCGCGCATCGCCCGGCTGCGATTCGCGGAAGCGGGCGAGGCCGAGGCCGAGCAGCAGCGCGCCGATGGCGGCGAGCGCGAGGTAGATCGCCCGCCATGGCGCGACGTAGAGGATGAGCGCCCCGAGGCTCGGTGCGATCACCGGCGCGACGCCGTTGACCTGGGCGATCGCCGTGATGAAGAGGCGCGACTCCTTCACGTCGAACAAGTCGCGGACGATGGCGCGTGGCAGGATGCCGACGGCGCCCGCGCCTGCCCCCTGCACCATGCGGAGCGCGAGCAGCACGCCGATCGAGGGCGCGGCGGCGCAGCCGAGCCCGCAAAGGGCGAAGAGACAGAGCCCGACGATCATCACCGGCTTGCGGCCGAAACGGTCGGCGAGCGGGCCGACGAGGAGCGGCGCGGTCGAGAAGCCGGCGAGAAAAATAGCGATCGAGGCCGCGGCCATCGTCTGGCTCGCGCCGAAATCCGCTTCGACCAGCGCCAGCGATGGAAGCGCCATGTCGATGGCGAGCGGCGGCAGAGCGGTCAGGGCCGCCAGGAAGACCACGAAGCCGCGGCCGTGGATATTGAAGGTGCTCAAGCGTCCCCCGGAGGCTCAAGGCCGATCGGCCGGCCGCGTTTCTCTAGGATTCGATCTCCGGCCGCAACCGGACGAGGTAGAGCGCGCCCGCGCCGAGCGCGCCAGCGGCCATGACGAGGCCGATCGAAAACGGCGAGGCGTCGCGATAGAGCGCGCCTGCCAGGAAACCGCCGGCCGCGCCAAAAAGCATCTGGGCGGACATCATGACCGCCGAGGCGACGCCGGCGATCTCGGGCAGCGGATGAATGGCCTCGTGCACGGCGTTTGGAACGATGAGGCCGAACGCCGTGATGTAGACAATGACCGGCGCGATCACCAAGACAAGCGCGGGGCGAGGGATCGCCAGGCTCGTGAGCAGGACGGCAAGCGCCGCAAGAGCGATGACGCCAAGCGCGGCGTCGAGCACCGCGCGCGGACGGGCATGGCGCCTGACGAGCCAGGTGTTGAGAAGCGAGCCGGCGACGACGCCCGAGGCTGTCATGGCGAACAGCGCCCCGAAACCCGCCTGCGACACGCCGTATCCCTCGATGAACAGAAGCGGCGACACGTTGACGTAGGCGAAGAGGCCCGCGAAGACGAGACCGACGACCATCGAGAAACCGCTGCACATGCGGTTTGTCAGCGCGCGGCGGTATGATGCGACGACCGCGGCCGGCTTCAGGCTCCGTCGCATCGCCGCATCGTGCGACTCTTCGAGCGTCGCGAGCACGGTTATGCCGAGCGCAACTCCGACCGCCGCATGGGTCGCGTAGATCAGCCGCCAGGGCCCGATCGCGAGCAGGCCCGCGCCGAGCGTCGGGCCGATCAGCGGCGCGACGCTGAAGACGATGGAGATCGCGGCGAGTTGCAGCCGGGCCTCGCGTCCCTCGAACAGGTCCCGGATCATCGCGCGTGGAAGGACGGCGACCGTTCCAGCGCCGACGCCCTGCAGAACGCGCGAGGCGATCAAAACGCCGATCGACGGCGCAAGCGCGCAAGAGGCCGCCGCGAGCGTGAAAAGGACGAGGCCCGCCAGCATCAGCGGCCTTCGCCCGAACCGGTCGGCAAGCGGGCCGACCGCGACCGGCGCGGTCGAGAAACCTGCGAGGAAGACCGCGATCGAGGATGCGGCTTCCGCGGCGCTCACGCCGAAATTGGCTTGGACCAGACCGACGCTCGGGAGCGCCATGTCGATCGAGATCGCGGGAACCGCCGAGAGCGCGCCGAGCAGCGCCGTGAACCCAAGCCCATGGCGACCGCCCATGCGTTCAGGCCGGTGCGTGCTTGACGTCCGCTCCGTACTGGAGCACCTGCACCTTCTCGAGCGTCACGAGGCCGCTACCCATCATGGCGTCGAGCGTCGGCAGGAAGGCCTTGATCGCCTGTTCCGTGTCGACGATCTCGACGATCAGCGGCAGGTCTTCGGAAAGCGCGAGGATCTTCGTCGTGTGAACGCGGCTCGACCGGCCGAAGCCCATCGGCCCGCGGAGAACCGTCGCGCCGGCGAGCTTGGCCTCGCGCGCCGCCTTGACGATCGCCTCGTAGAGCGGCCGTCCGTTGAACTTGTCGTCCTCGCCGAAGAAGATCCGCAGCAACATGGCGTCGCGGGGGAGATCCATGGCGTTCACGCTCCTTTCAGCGCATTGAGCGCGCCGGCGGCGACGGCGCCGAGCCATACGGCGACGAGGCAGAGAATCACCGACAGCACGACGTTGACGCCGGCGAGCAGCCACTCGCTGTCGCGCGCGAGGTTCAGAGTCTGAAGGCTGAATGAGGAGAAAGTGGTGTAGCCGCCGCAAATTCCCGTCATCACGAACTGGCGCGCGTCCGTGCCGGCGAACACCCGGCCGTCCGGGCCCGTCAGGACGGCGAAAAAGCCGATGACGAATGAGCCGGTGACGTTCACGATCAGCGTGCCGAGCGGGAAGGTCGCGCCGAAGCCTTGGGAGACCGAGGCCGAAAGCCAATAGCGCGCCACGCCCCCGAGCGCGCTGCCAAGCATTACCCAGAGCCACGTCATCGCAAGCGTCAAATCCGTCGGGGGAGCGTCGGCGGAGTTAACGGCATCCGCCGCTGGGGCGCAACCGGCGCCAGCCGCGTGCGGTCGCGGCGAAAGTGCGCCCCGTGGTCAGCGATTGTCCACGCGTTGGAGCGGCTGCCGTCTGGAACATTACACGGCTTTGGTCTATCGGCCCACTTGCCACCGATCGACGGCAGGCAGGCGACTCTCTGAAGGGAAATGGGGTAATGAACAAGCTTCTCGCTGAATTCATCGGTACGTTCGCGCTCGTCTTCTTCGGTTGCGGCACGGCCGCGATCGGCGGCATGGGGACGGGCGCGACCGCGGTCGACCTCCTCGGCATCGCGAGCGCCTTCGGTTTCGCCATCGTCGCGATGGCCTATGGCATCGGCCCGATCTCGGGCTGCCACGTCAATCCGGCGGTCAGCTTCGGCGTGTTCACGGCCGGACGCATGAGCGCCGCCGACATGGTTCAATACTGGATCGCCCAGGTGGCCGGCGCGCTCGTCGGCGCGGCCGTGCTCTACATCATCCTCTCGGGCAAGGCGTCCGGCTGGACCGGGGGCTTGGGCCAGAACGGCTGGGGGACGGGCTATCTCGGCGAGTATGGGACGCTCTCGGCGCTCGTCTTCGAGATCGTGGCCACCTTCCTCTTCCTCGTCACCATTCTCGGCGTCACGCATCCCTTCATGCCGAAGGGGTTCGCCGGTCTTGCGATCGGCCTCGCGCTGGTCGCCATCCACCTCGTCGGCATCAACGTCACCGGCACCTCGGTCAATCCGGCCCGCTCGATCGGCCCGGCGCTCGTCGGCATGGGCTCGAACCCGCAAGCGGTCGCGCAGCTCTGGCTCTTCATCGTCGCCCCGCTGATCGGGGCCGGCCTCGCCGGATTCCTCTACCGCGAAGGCGCCCTCCTCGACGCCAAGGCGGAATGAAACGAGACGCGAACGCACGCGCCCGGCGTCTGATTCCAGCGCCGGGCGCGGCGAACCTGCGAGCCGGGCCGACGCCGGACGGAAACGATGAGCGACGAAACCTTCTCCCTGACGATCGGGCTTGTCATCTTCGCCTTCGGCGCGATCGGTCTTCTGCTGCAGCGGATCTTGCCGGAGCGCTTCACGACGGGCGCGCCGAAGGATCTGATCGGCGCGATGGCCGGGCTTCTGACGCTGCTTGCGGCGCTGGTGCTCGGACTTCTGATCTGGACGGCCTACGGCGTCTATTCGAGCCAGAACGTCGCGATCCAGACGCTCGCCGCCAAGGTCCTGCAACTCGATCTCGCGCTCACCGACTACGGTCCGGCGGCGGAGGCGGGGCGGACCCACCTGCGCCAGGATCTCGCGCGAACGGTCGCCCAGGTCTGGGGCGAGAACCACGGCGATGAGGACTTCGTCGCCAGGAACTTCTCCCAAGCGCTCGACAGCCTGCGCCACAAGACGAGTTATCTCCAGTCGTTGACGCCGGAGACCGACGAGCAGAAGCAGGCGCTCGCTTCGGCGACGCAGACGGTCGACTCGATCGCCCAGTCGCGGCTGCAGATCGCCTTCGGGCTTTCGAGCCCGGTGTCCTATCCCCTCATCTACGTCGTCACGGGATGGATAGCGGGCCTGTTCTGCGCCTACGGGCTGATGTCGCGCGCGAGCCCGATGGCGTTCGTCATCTTCGCATTGGGCTCGCTGGCAATCGCCAGCGCGGTCTACGTCATCATGGACTTGAGCTCCCCCTATTCGGGGCTCTTTCGCGCGTCTCCCGCGCCGCTCGAGCGCGTCCTCAGCGCCATGGGCGCGGATGAGGGACGGGTGGGCGGACAGCGTTAGGGTCGAGGCCAATAATCGCTGGGTAATTGGCTGAAAGGGCGTGGACACTCCTGCGTCTGCCGGTCTAAGCGTGTCGACGGCAAGAAGACACCCAGCGGGGCCAAACATATGTCCATCGTTTTCATCGCACTCCTGATCTTCCTCGTCACCCTCGGCGCGGGCCTGATCGGCCTCTGGGCGCACAGGAGGCTGCCGGCCGACCAGAAGAACGACAGCGCCAGAAGCGTCGTGGGTCAGGTCGCCGGTCTCGTCAGCCTGCTTCTGGCGCTGGTGCTCGGCACGCTCATCGGCACGAGCTTCGCCTTCTTCGGCGGCCAGAAGACGTCGCTCGAGGCCCTGTCGGCGAACATCATCGAACTTGACCAGGCGCTCGCCCAGTACGGCCCCGAGACGAAGCCCGCCCGCGACAAGCTCAAGGACGCCGTCCAGAGCGCCTACAACACGTTCTGGGGCGACGGCGACGCCGATGCGAGCAAGCTCAACGTTTCCTACCCGATCGCCGCCGGGCAGGGGATGAAGGCTTTTCTGGCCTCGCTGACGCCGACGACCGACCAGCAGAAGCAGGCGCTCGCCTCGGCCAACGCGCTCGCCGGACAGATGGAGCATGCGCGCATCCTTCAGTCGCTGCAGGTCTCGAGCTTCCCGGTGACCCCAGGGCTGATCGCGGTGTTGGCCATCTGGGCGGTCATCCTGTTCTTCGGCATGGGCCTCTTCGCCGAATTGAACGGGCTGGTTCTGTCGGCCCTGACGTTCGGCGCGGTGTGCGTGGCGTTTGCGATCTTTCTCATTCTGGAGCTCGGGCTGCCGTACACCGGAATCTTTCGAGTGTCGCCCAACGCCCTCCAGGAGGCGATGAATAATATCGACAAGTAGGACGCGAGGCCGCCGCGGCCGTCCGCTTCGCGTGGACGGCGGCCAGAGACGGCCGACGACGCCGGGAGCTTTGCATGGCGCTCGATCGACGGCAGTTCTCCGCGCTCCTGCTTGGCGGGGCGGGCGTACTCGGCGGCCTCGCGCGCGCGGCCGCCGAGACCGGGGCCCCCCAGTCGACGCCGCTTGTCTCGTGGAGCGACGGGCCGGCGAAACAGGCGATCCTCGATTTCGTCCGTGCGACGACCGACGCCGCGAGCCCGCTTTTCGTCCCGCCGGCCGAGCGCGTCGCGACGTTCGACCAGGACGGCACGCTGTGGGTCGAGCATCCGATCTATACTCAGCTCGTCTATTGCTTCGACCGCGTGCCGGACGCGGTGAAGGCGAAGCCGGAATTGGCGGACGAGAAAGCGATCAAGGCCGTGCTCTCGGGCGACCGGGAGGCGATGGCGCGGCTGACGATGGACGATCTCGTCGCGATCGTTTCGGCGACGCTGACCGGCATGGACGTCGAGGCTTTCGAGAACGACGTCAGAAGGTGGATCGCGAGCGCCCGCGATCCGCGCTGGAAGCGGCCTTTCACCGACCTCGTCTATCAGCCGCAGATCGAGCTCCTGGGCCATCTCCGGGCGAACGGCTTCCGGACCTACATCGTCACCGGCGGCGGCCAGGACTTCGTGCGCGCCTATGCCGAGCCGGTCTATGGAATCCCGCCGGAGCAGGTGGTCGGCACGGCTGGAGAGGTGAGCTATGTGTACGGCGCCGACGGCAAGCCCGAGCTCATCAAGGAGCCGAAGCTGCTCCTCAACGACGACAACGCCGGCAAGGCGCAGGGCATCCATCTGATGATCGGGCGGCGCCCGCATCTCGCCTTCGGCAATTCGAGCGGCGACCGGGAGATGCTCGAATACGCCACGGCGGGCGACGGCGCGCGGCTCGCCATGCTTCTCCTGCACGACGACGGCGCGCGCGAATACGCCTACGGGCCGGCGCGCGGCCTGCCGGAGACGAAGGTCGGGGCCTTTCCGCAAGCGCTCGACGACGAGGCGCGGAAAGACGGCTGGATCGTCGTCAGCATGAAGACGGACTGGCGCCGGATCTTCTCCTTCGACGGCTGAGGCTCCCGGAACGCACGCGCTTT
The DNA here is from genome assembly GCA_963829505.1 of uncultured Alphaproteobacteria bacterium. Taxonomy (GTDB): domain Bacteria; phylum Pseudomonadota; class Alphaproteobacteria; order Rhizobiales; family Beijerinckiaceae; genus Roseiarcus. The sequence continues at coordinate 206,944 of CAWHIL010000001.1, read as the reverse complement.
CGAACGATCGGCGGCTCGAAGGCATCGCGCTTCGAACGAATCGACTTCCGTCTTATGTCCCGCCGATGGTCTTGCTGCTATCGGTGGAGGCGTCGGAAGGGACGCGGAAACGTCGACGCCGGCGACGAGGTTCGAAAGCGCGGGGCAGCCCTGAGAGCCGGAAGACGAAACGGCCGGGGCCCGGCGCGACCGAAGAGACGGGCGGAAGCCGACAGCGAGGGAGGACGACATGACGGCCGACAACCAGACGACCGTTTGGGACCCGATGGTCCTCGCCGGGCAGTTTCAGGCCATCGCCGAACAAAGCCAGAAGCTGATGCTGCGCTTCCTCGCCAAGCAGCCCGACGACGGGCACATGGGGCTTGGCGACGCGAACGTGATCGGTGGGGCGTTCTTCGATCTGATGACCCGCATGATGACCGATCCGTCGACGCTTGCAGCGGCGCAGATCGAACTCTTCAACGAGAGCATGAACGTCTGGCGCCACGCCGCCGAGCGGATGCTGAACCTCCCGAGCGAGGACGCCGCCCTCCCGAGAGACAAGCGCTTCAGCCACCCGGAATGGAGCGAGAACGCGGTCTTCAGCTTCATCCGCGAGAGTTACGTCGTCGCGTCGAAATCGCTGTTGTCGACGGTCCGCAGCGTCAAGGACGTCGACCCGAAGACGGCGAAGAAGGTCGACTTCTATACGCGCCAGTTCGTCGACGCGATGTCGCCGTCGAACTTCATCGCGACCAACCCCGAGGTGCTGAACGCGACGCTCGAGACCGGCGGCCAGAACCTCTTGAGCGGCCTCGAGCACGTGCTCGCCGATCTCGACGAGGGAGACGGCAGGCTGCAGATCTCCATGACGAGCAAGGACGCGTTCCACCTCGGCGAGGACATCGCGACGACGCCGGGCAAGGTCATCTTCGAGAACAAGCTTCTGCAGGTGCTGCAATACGACGCCAGCACGGCGAAGGTGCGCAAGCGGCCGCTCTTCATCATCATGCCGTGGATCAACAAGTTCTACGTGCTCGACCTCAAGCCGAAGAACTCGTTCATCAAATGGGCGGTCGACCAGGGCCACACCGTGTTCGTTACCTCGTGGGCCAACATCGACGAAGAGATCGCTCAAACGCCGTTCGAGGATTTCATGACCGGCGGTCTCATCGCCTCGTTCGACGCGATCCAGGCGGCGACGGGCGAGAAGAGCCTCAACGTCATCGGCTATTGCATGGGCGGAACGATCCTCGCCTGCGCGCTCGCCTATCTCAACGCCCACGGGCAGGGCGAGCGCATCGCCAGCGCCACCTATTTCGTCACCCTCATCGACTTCACCGAAGTCGGCGATATGGGCGTCTTCATCGACGAGGACCAGATCCATTCGGTCGAGAAGCGCATGGAGAGCCACGGCTATCTCGACGCCGGCGATATGGCGATGTCGTTCAACATGCTGCGATCGAACGACCTCATCTGGTCGTTCGTGGTCAACAACTACCTGCTCGGCAAGGAGCCGGCGCCGTTCGACCTCCTCTTCTGGAACGCCGACGCCACGCGCATGCCGGCGGTCATGCATTCCTACTATATGCGCAACATGTATCAGAAGAACCTCTTGAAGGAGCCCGGCGGGATCACGCTCGCCGGCACGCCGATCGATCTCTCGAAGATCAAGACGCCGACCTTCCTGCTGTCCTGCCGCGAGGATCATCTCGCGCCGTGGAAGTCGACCTATGCGGCGACGCAGATCTATTCGGGCCCTGTCACCTTCACGCTTGCGGCCTCGGGCCATCTCGCGGGCGTCATCAGCCCCCCGGGGAGCAAGTACGGCCACTGGACCAGCGACAAGCTGCCGGCGAGCCCGGACGAATGGTTCAAGGGCGCGACGGCGCAGGAGGGGTCGTGGTGGCCCCACTGGGACAAGTGGGTCACGAAATTCGCCGGCGGCCAGGTTAAGGCGCGCGTGCCGGGGGACCACAAGCTCAAAGCCATCGAGGACGCGCCGGGCTCGTATGTGAAGGTGCGGGCGCTCTGAGATTCGTGTCCGCGGGCCGCGCCGCCGCCGGACCCTCGACCGCCCGGCGCCCGAACGGAGGTCGGCACGGGGGGACCCCCCGTCTCGCCGACCGGGCCGGCAATCCACCTTGACGGGATCGCGACGTTCGCGGAGAGGGATGCCGTCCGGGAGGCCTCGGTCTCCGCGGGCCATGCGTCCGCCCGCGGCGGCGTCGAGGCGAAGCTTGCGGCCCCGGTCCATACTGTCGTACTCGCCTGCATCGCCGCCCGGAGCGGACGCGAACGAAAGGATTGGCCGGTGCCCGCTGCTCCGCCCGACGAGATCGCCAAAGGACCGTTCGAGCGGCTCGCGACGCCTGTCGAAGCGGTCGACCGGCTGGTCAGCCTCTACGACGAGGCGGCGCAGGCTCTGCGCGGCGCGGTCGAGCGCTATCTGAAGACGGGCGAGCCGCCGACGGCCGCGACACGGGCGCGTTTCCGCTATCCGGCGCTGCGCCTGATCTACGAGCCGAGCGGGCCGCCGCCGGTCAACGCCCGCGCCTACGCCAAGTTCAGCGAGGCCGGCGTCTATACGACCACCGTGACGCAGCCGGCGGATTTCCGCGCCTATCTTCTGGAGCAACTCGACCCGCTGGTCCTCGAATATGGCGCCCATGTCGAGGTCGGGGTGGGGGAGCAGGAAATCCCCTACCCGTATGTGATCGAGAGCGGCGACGAGCTGACCCGCGGCGGCGCCGACGCCGCCGGCCTCGCCCGCTACTTCCCCATTCCCTCGCTCGCCACCATCGGCGACGAGACGGCCGACGGCGAGTTCTTCGACGAGCGCGAGCGGCCGCTGGCCCTCTTCGACGCGCCGCGCGTCGATTATTCGCTGCGCCGGCTCGTCCACTACACCGGGTCCGACTGGCGCGGGATTCAGCCCTGGCTCCTGCTCACCAACTATCACCGCTATGTCGACCAGTTCGTCCACTGGGGCCTGAAGCAGCTTCATTCCGATCCGTCGGTCGAGAAGGTGGTCCTTCCCGGCAACGTCGTCATCGACCGGTCGCTGTCGCCGGAGGAGGCCGAGTTCAAGGCGACCGGCGTCGCCTGGCACCGCTTCCAGATGCCGGCCTATCATCTCGTTCGCACCGACGGGCGCGGCGTCAGCTTGATCAACATCGGCGTCGGGCCGGCCAACGCCAAGAACATCACCGACCACCTCGCGGTGCTGCGCCCGCACTGCTGGCTGATGGTCGGCCATTGCGCGGGCCTGCGCCAGTCGCAGCAGATCGGCGACTATGTGCTGGCGCACGCCTATCTCAGGCGCGACAACATCCTCGACGATGCGGTGCCGCTGATGACGCCGATCCCGGCGATCGCCGAGGTGCAGGTCGCCATGCAGCAGGCGGTGGCGAAGGTCACGGGCGAGAAGGGCGACCAGATCAAGCGGCGCCTGCGCACCGGCACCGTCGTCACCAACGACGACCGCAACTGGGAATTGCGCTGGTCGAAGGAGCGGCGGCTCATCAACGTCTCGCGCGCCATTGCGGTCGACATGGAATCGGCCACCGTCGCCACCCAGGGCTTCCGGATGCGCGTGCCCTACGGGACGCTGCTCTGCGTCTCCGACAAGCCGCTGCACGGCGAGATCAAGCTGCCCGGCGCCGCGAACGCCTTCTACGAGCGCTCGATCGGCGAGCACCTGCAGATCGGCCTCGCGGCGATCGGGCTCCTCCAGAGCGCCGACGAGACGCTGCATTCGCGCAAGCTCAGAAGCTTCGACGAGCCGCCGTTTCGGTGACGGGCCGGAGGCTCGATTTGCGGCGTCAGAACGCTTCCAAAGGCTTCAATAAGGCTGCAAAAGGCTTCCAAACGCTTCAAAACGCCGTTCCAATTCCTTCAATTTGCTTCAATAAACTTCAATTTCCTTCCCGGATTCGTTTGTTTTCAAGGACTTGCGTGGCGTTGGCGGCGGAAAAATCCATCGGCGGCTTCCCTTTGCTCGATCTCGCGCTTCAAGCGCACGGGGGGCTCGCCGGCGCAAAGCAGGTTTCGTCAGGTCGGACATCGCGCGCCTCCAAATCCCCATGACGATCAATGTATCGTAAAAGCGAAATCAATTCAAGATGTTTTTTGTAAATCTGAATTCTGGCCGCGTTTCGGCCCGCGCCCCAGAGCCAGTTGCGTTTTGATTTCATCGCGACTTCCCCACCACCATCCCCCGGACCAACAGTCCGGGGGCCGCATGGTCCCCCCTCCCCCGTTTCGCTTCGCTTCTCGGGGGAGGGGGACCGGCCGAAGGCCCGTGGAGGGGGCGATCGCGCGTCGATCACTCATCCAAAAAGCAGCCTGCCCTAAAGAGAGCATCGCCGCTGGCCGTCGCCGCCGGCGCCCAAGCCGGACAATGCCTTGGGTCTTACCCGGTGGAAGCCGGGGAAACATCGTGCGATAGCTAGCGCGGCGATCCGGGAGGCGGCGCGCCAGGGGAGAGGGTGAATGTCCGTCGGGGCGGGCGAGCGCGGGCGGTCGCGCAAGCGCGGTGCGAGCGCCGGCGGCGCCGCCGCGTCGCCGCCGAAGCCGCCCCGCGCGGCCGCCAAGCCGAAGACCCCCGAGGCGCTGCTTGCGGCGCTCGCCGAGCGCGACCGCGAACTCGCCGAAGCGCGCGAGCGCCAGACTGCGACGGCGGAAATTCTGAAAGTCATCGCCGCCTCGCCGTCGGACGCGCAGCCGGTGTTCGACGCGATCGCGGCGAGCGCGAAGAAGCTGGTCGGAGCGAAGTCCGCCTTTGTCTTTCGCGTCGTCGACGGCATGATCCACCTGGCCGCTCACACTTCGTTCGCGACGGCGGCGGAGGAAACGGCGGTCGTGGCGCTCTATCCGCGGCCTTACTCCGAATCCGTCTACGCCCGGACCGAGGACGCACGAAAGCCGCTCGACTTCGCCGACCTCGAGTCCATGCCGCCCTACCTTCGCGAGGCGTTCATTCGCGGCGGGCTCGGCCAGAGCTTTACGGCGGTTCCGATGACGAGCCTCGGGCGGGTGGTCGGCGTCGTTTCGCTGCTGCGAAGCGAAAAAGGCTCGCTCCCGGCGCATCATGTCGAACTCCTGCAGACCTTCGCCGACCAGGCTGTGATCGCCATCGACAACGCGCGCCTCTTCAAAGAGACGCAGGAGGCGCTCGAACGGCAGACTGCGACCGCCGACGTGCTCAAGGTCATCAGCCGGTCGGTTTCCGACGTCGCGCCGGTCTTCGAGGCCATCCTTGATTCCTGCCGGCGGCTGCTCGGTCTCGAGATGGTCGCCATTTATCTCGTCGAAGGCGACCGGGTGAAGGGAGCGGCGCAGCGCGGATGGACGGGCGGCGACTGGGGGCGCGACGATCAGCCGCTCGCCGGAAGCTCGACCGGGCAAGCAATCGCCGAGCGCCGCCCGGTTCATTTTCCGGACCTCGCCGACCGGCCCGACTTCCCCGAGCATCACCGGGCGACGGTGAGGGCCGCAGGCGGTCTGACGGTGCTCTATGCGCCGATGCTGCTCGAGGATCGCGGCATTGGCTCGATCGTCGTTTCGCGCAAGCCGAAGAAACCCTTCACGGACAAGGAAATCGCGCTCGCCCAGAGCTTCGCCGACCAGGCGGCGATCGCGATCCAGAACGCGCGGCTGTTCGAAGAGACGCAGCGCGCGCTCGAGCGCCAGACCGCGACAGCGGAGGTCCTCAAAGTCATCGCCGCTTCGCCCGCCAACGCCGCTCCTGTGTTCGAGAGCATCGCGGAGAGCGCGAAACAGCTGCTCGGCGGCTTCTCGACCGCGGTCTGGTGGTTCGAGGGCGAAACTGCGCATCTCGCGGCCTTCACGCGCGCCGACCCAGAGGCCGACGCCGCGCTTCAAGCGCTCCAGTCGCGTCCGTTCCGCGAATTCGCCTTCGGCGCGCCGCTCCGCGAAGGCGAGATCGTTCAGATTCCCGAGACCGAGAACGAACCCGAGCCATTGCGGCACGTTGCGCGGCTGCGCGGGTATCGCGCGAATGTGTTCGTTCCGGTGATGCAGCAAGGGATCGCCGTCGGCTTCATCAGCGTCACTCGCAAGGAGCCGGGCCTGTTCGCCTCCGACGACGTCGCGCTCCTGCAGACCTTCGCCGACCAGGCGGTAATCGCGATCGAGAACGCGCGCTTGTTCGGGGAGGTTCAGGCGCGTACGCGCGACCTCGAGGAGTCACTCGCGCAGCAGACGGCGACGGCGGATGTCCTGAAGGTCATCAGCCGCTCGGCGTTCGACCTGCAGACGGTCCTCGATACGCTGACGCAATCTGCCGCGAAGCTGTGCGAGGCCGAGAAGGGCTGCATCTTTCAGCGTCGCGGCGATCTCTACCATTGGGCGTCGAATTACGGCTTTCCCGATGAGCTCGTCGTCTACGCCAAGGCGCATCCGTTCGCGGCCGGCGGGGGCAGCGCGACATCGCGCGCCGCGCGCGACAAAGCTCCGGTCCACATTCCCGACGTGCTCGCGGATCCGGAGTACCGGGCGAACGAATATCAGCGCCTCGGCGACTATCGCACCAACCTCGGCGTGCCGCTGCTACGCGACGGCGAGCCGGTCGGCGTCTTTGTCCTCACGCGTCAGACCGTGCGGCCGTTCAACGAACGACAGATCGAGCTGGTGCAGACCTTCGCCGACCAGGCCGTCATCGCGATCGAGAACGCGCGGCTGTTCGAGGAGGTGCAGGCGAAGACCCGCGACCTCGAAGAGTCGCTTGCGCAGCAGACGGCGACGGCGGACGTGCTCAAGATCATCAGCCGCTCGGCGTTCGACCTCGACGTCGCCGCGCTCGCGATCCTCGAGGCGTCGGCAGAACTCTGCCGCGCCACGCAGGCGACGCTGCACCTGCGCGACGGCGACGTCTTCCGGCTCGTGACCCAGTTCGGCCTGCCGGAGGCGTTCGAGCGCGCGGCGCGCGCCAATCCCATTCCCGTCCGCTACCCTCTGCATTCGCGGCGAAAGGCGCGGCCGGGCGAGGTCGCCCATTTCGCCGACGCCTGGACCGATCCGGAATATCTCTACAGGGATGCCGCACGCTCGGCCGGATATCGCGCGATCATTGTCGTTCCGCTGATGCGCGAGGGCGAACTGGTCGGCATTTTCGGCCACGCCCGGCCCGAGCCCGAGCCGTTCACCGAGAGCCAGATCAAGCTGACGCAGACCTTCGCCGACCAGGCGGCGATCGCCATCGAGAACGCGCGCCTCTTCGGGGAGGTGCAGGCCAAGACCCGTGACCTCGAAGAGGCGCTGGCGCAGCAGACGGCGACGTCGGACATCCTGCGCGTCATCAGCCAGTCGCCGACCGACGCGCGGCCCGTGTTCGAGGCCATCGTGCTGGCCGCCGTTCGTTCGCTGCGCTGCGAAGGCGCGTTCGTCCTGCTCCGCGACGGCGACGGGGTCGTGTCAGCCGCGGGGGCCATGGGACAGGGATTGTTGCCGCAGCTTCCCGGTCGAACGCCGCTGGACGCGGCCCACAATTTTCCCGCGCGCGCCATCCTGTCGGGCGAGACGCTCTATGTGCCCGACTGGTCCGTCGCCGATTTGCCCGAACACGAGAAGGGCATCCGGGCGGCCCTAGGCATAAACTGCGGGCTCTGGCTGCCGCTTATGCGCGAGAGCGAGTGCGTCGGCGTCATCGGCGTCGGTGGGACAAGGCCCAACCTGTTCGGCCCGAAGGAGATCGCCCAGGCCGAATTGTTCCGCGACCAGGCGATGATCGCCATCGAGAACGCGCGGCTCTTCAACGAGACGCAGGAAGCGCTGGAGCGGCAGACGGCGACGGCGGAAATCCTGCGCGTCATCAGCCAGTCGCCGACCGACGCGCGCCCCGTGTTCGAACGCATCGTCCTGACCGCCGTCCGCGTCCTCAAATGCGATTTCGCAGGAACGCTCATCCGCGACGGGGACAGCTTCTACGCCGCCGCCAGCGCCACCGCCGACGGCCTGCGTGAGCACTTCGATCCCCCCTTCCGGATACCGATCGACGAAAAAGCCAATTTCCCCTCGCGCGCGATTCTCGACAAGCAGACGCTGCATTTGCCCGACTGGTCTTTGATCGACCTGCCGCCGCACGAGCGCGTGGTCCAGGACCAATTGGGCGCCAAGTCCGCGATTTACATGCCGCTCATGCGCGAGGACGAATGCATCGGCGTGCTGGGGTTGGTGGGAAATCGGCCCAACAGCTTCGGGCCCAAGGAAGTCGCCCAGGCCGAATCGTTCCGCGACCAGGCGCTGATCGCCATCGAGAACGCGCGCCTCTTCAACGAGACGCAGGAGGCGCTGGAGCACCAAAGGGCGTCGGCCGACGTGCTCGACGCGATCAGCAAGTCGGTGGCGGACACGGCGCCGGTTTTCGAACACATCCTCGAGGCCTGCCAGCGCCTGTTCGGAACGGATGAGGTCTGCATCTTCCTGGTTGGCGAAGACGGGATGGTCCGCCAGGCCGCGTCGCGCGGGCAGATGTTCGCAACCGCGCGCGACGACGTGTCGACGCTCGAGGAGAGCCGCACGGGTCAAGTCATCCGCGAGCGGAGCGTCTATCATATCCCCGACGCGCTCGCGGATCCCGACGCATCGCCGGCGCTCCGCGAACGGATGCGTCGAAGCGGCAATTTGTCGATCGCCTTCGCGCCGATGCTCTGGGAGGATCGCGGACTGGGCTCGGTCGCGATCATGCGCAAGCCGCCGCGCCCCTTCAGCGAGCGGGAGCTCTCGCTTCTGAAGGGTTTCGCCGACCAGGCGGCGATCGCCATCCAGAACGCGCGGCTCTTCAACGAGACGCAGGCCAAGACTTCGCGACGTTGAGGAGGCGCTGGAAGATCAGATCGCAACCTCGGGGGTCTTGCAGGCGATCGGCGCCTCGATGGCCGACGCGCAGCCGGTGTTCGACCGCATCGTCGACTCTCTCGCCAATCTCATGCCGCACGACCTCATCGGCGTCTGGCTGACGCCGGGCGACGGTCTGATGCGGGTCGCCGCGCACCGCGCCGCGAGGTCCTTCGACTTCGAGGGGATCTTTCCCGCCCCCGTCGGCGAGACGGCGCTCGCCGTCGCCGACGAGGCTGCGCAGCAGTTCGAGCTTGCCGACGTGCTCGGCGCGTCCTCCGCGCCGCCGACCATGCGGGCGATCGCCGAACGGCACGGCAACTTCGCCGTCCTGATCACCCGCATGGTCTGGAACGGGCGCCTCGTCGGCACGCTCGGCGTGACCCGCGCGCCGGGCGCGACATTCGCAACGCGTGAGCGGAAACTTCTACGGACCTTCGCCGACCAGGCGGTGATCGCGATCGAGAACGCGCGCCTCTTCGGCGAGGTGCAAGCCAAGACCCGCGACGTGGAAGAGTCGCTCGCCCAGCAGACGGCGACCGCCGACGTCCTCAAGGCGATCAGCCGGACGGCTTTCGATCTGGACACTGTGCTCGAAACGCTCATCTCGACGGCGGTGCGGCTCTGCGACGCGAAGTCACGGCCAGATTTTTCGCCGACACGGAGACGTCTATCGGTACGCCGCGAGCCAGATGGATGTCGATCCCGCCTATCGCGAACACGAGCGGGCGACCGAGATCCGGGCCGGCCGCGGGACTCTGGTCGGACGCGTGGCGCTCGAGAATCGCACCGTTGAGATCGCCGACGCCTGGACCGACCCTGATTATGCCGAAAAGGAAGCAGCGCGCGTCGGCGACGTCAGGGCCATGCTCGGCGTGCCGCTGATGCGCGACGGCGAGCCGATCGGCGCGTTCGCGCTGGCGCGGCGGGCAGTGGGCGCCTATTCGCCCCGCCAGATCGAGCTCGTGCAAACCTTCGCCGACCAGGCGGTGATCGCCATCGAGAACGCGCGCCTCTTCGAAGAGGTGCAGGCAAAGACGCGCGACCTCGAAGAATCGCTTGCCCAGCAGACGGCGACGGCGGACGTGCTGAAGGTCATCGGCCGCTCGGCCTTCGATCGGGACTCCGTGCTTCAGACGCTCATCGACAACGCCGTGCGCCTCGCGCGGGGTAGCCGGGGCGCGATCCACCTCAAGGACGGCGACGCGCTGGTCGCGAGCGGATTCACCAGCAACGTCCCCGCCGAACTGCGTCAATATCTCGCCTCGACCCGCTGGCCGTTCGACGCCGACACGCCCTTCTGCCAGGCGCTCCGCGAACAGCGGGTGGTGCATGTTCCCGACTTCACCATCCTCGACGATCAGACGACGCAGGAGGTGAAGAAGCGTGCGCCGTACGGCGCCGGCCTCTGGGTGCCACTGATGGGCGAAGCCGGGCCGATCGGCGTCTTCGGCGTCCCGCGTAACGACCCGGGCGCCTTCAGCGAGCGCGAGATCGAAGTCGTCCAGACCTTCGCCGACCAGGCGGTCATCGCCATCGAGAACGCGCGCCTTTTCGGCGAGGTGCAGGCCAAGACCCGCGACCTCGAGGAATCGCTCGCGCAGCAGACGGCGACCGCGGACGTCCTCAAGGTCATCAGCCGCTCGGCGTTCGACCTGCAGACGGTGCTCGACACGCTCGCCTCCTCCGCCGTTTCCCTGTGCGGAGCGGGCAGCGGGATCATCCTGCTCAAGGCTGGCGAACGGTTCGAGCTCAGAGCAATGACCGACGAGGGCGCCGAGCCGGAACTCTTCCAGCGTCTCCGTGACACGCCGCTTCTGCCCGGCCGCGGATCGGTGGGCCCTCGGGTGCTGCTGACGGGCGAGGTGCAGAACATCGCCGATGTTCGCGCCGACCCTGAATTCGATCCTCGGGTGCGCGACCTGATCAAGAACCGCGCGCTCCTCGGCGTCCCCCTGAAGCGCGGCGACGACCTGGTCGGCGCGTTCGTGCTGGCGCGCGCCGAACCTGGCCTCTTCACCGATCGGCAGGTTCAGATTGTCCAGACCTTCGCCGACCAGGCTGTCATCGCGATCGAAAACGCCCGCCTCTTCTCGGAAGTGCAGGCCAAGACCCGCGACCTCGAGGAATCGCTCGCGCAGCAGACCGCTACCGCCGACGTGCTCAAGGTCATCAGCCGCTCGGCGTTCGATCTGCAACCCGTCCTCGACGCGCTGATTTCGAGCGCGGTGCAGCTCAACGGCGCGCAGTCGGGCACGATCTGCGTGCGCGAGGGCGACGGCTTCGCCTATCGCGCCTTCGCCTCGCTCGACGGGCCCCGGCTTGCCGAATATCTGCGCGCGCATCCGCCGGTCGCTGGACGAAGCTCGATCGCCGGGCGGGTGATCCTTTCCGAGGAGGTCGAGCAGGTCCCCGACATCCTCGCCGACCCTGAATATCATGTGCCGATCGGCGCGCAGGGAAGTCTTGCGCGGGCGCTGATCGCCGTGCCGCTGATCGGCAAGGATCGGCTGGAGGGCGTGTTCATCCTGTCTCGGCTTGCGCCAGGCGCCTATGCGCCGCGTCAGGTCGAGATTCTCAAAACCTTCGCCGACCAGGCGGTCATCGCCATCGAGAATTCGCGCCTGTTCGACGAGGTGCAGTCGAAGACGCGCGACCTCGAGGAGTCGCTCGCGCAGCAGACGGCGACCGCCGATGTGCTCAAGGTGATCAGCCGATCCGTCCTCGACCTCGACCCGGTCCTGCAGACGCTGATCGATACCGCCGTCCGACTCGCACGCGGCAGCCGCGGCACGATCTTTCTCCAAAGAGGCGACACCCTGGTCGCGAGCGCGTTTCACAGCAATGTTCCGGCTGCGCTCCGCGAATACCTCGCCTCGACGGTCTGGTCGCTCGATGGAGACACGCCCCCGGCTCGCGCTGCGCGGGAAGGGCGCGCCGTGCACATCGCCGACTTCTCGAAGCTCGACGACGCGAACACGCGGGAAGTGAGGAAGCGCGCGCCCTACGGCGCCGGGCTATGGGTTCCCTTGATCGGCGAGCGGGGGACGATCGGCGTGTTCGGCGTGCCGCGCGACGAGCCGGGCGCCTTCAGCGACCGCGAGATCGAAATCGTCAGGACTTTTGCCGACCAGGCGGTGATCGCCATCGAGAACGCGCGGCTGTTCAACGAGGTGCAGGCGCGCACGCGCGATCTCGAGCAATCGCTCGACGATCTGCGCAAGGCGCAGGACCGGCTCGTCCAGTCCGAAAAACTCGCTTCCCTCGGCCAGCTCACCGCCGGCATCGCCCACGAGATCAAGAACCCGCTGAACTTCATCAACAATTTCTCGGCCCTGTCGCGCGAGCTGATGGACGAATTGCGCGGGATTCTCGACAAGGCGCCGCTCGACGAGGCGGGCCGCGGAGAATCGGACGAACTCATCGGAATGATCGATTCCAACCTCGACAAGGTCGTCGCGCACGGCAAGCGGGCCGACTCGATCGTCAAGAACATGCTCCTGCATTCGCGCGAGGGGTCGGGCGAGCGCGGCGCGACGAACGTCAACGCCATGGTCGAGGAGGCGCTGAACCTCGCCTATCACGGCGCCCGCGCCGAGAAGCGCGGCTTCAACGTGACGATCGAGAAGTCGCTCGATCCGGCGGCGGGCGAGGCGGAGCTCTACGTCCAGGAAATGACCCGAGTGCTCCTGAACTTGATTTCCAACGCTTTTTACGCGACGAACAAGCGGAAGGAGGCGGGGAACGGGGCTGCCTACGAACCGACTGTCTACGCCGCGACGCGCGACCTCGGTCACAGCGTCGAAATCGTCATTCGCGATAATGGGACGGGGATCCCGGAAGACGTGAAAGCAAAAATGTTCAATCCATTTTTCACCACCAAGCCCGCGGGCGAGGGGACGGGGCTCGGCCTGTCGCTGTCGCACGACATCATCGTCAAGCAGCACGGCGGGACGATCGAGGTCGCAACGGAGGCGGGCGCCTACACCGCCTTCACGATCACGCTGCCGCGCGGGGGGCGCAAGCCATGAGCGCGCTCATTCTGGTCGTCGACGACGAGCCCGACGTCGAGGAGCTTTTCCGCCAGCAGTTCCGCAAGGATCTGCGTTCGGCGCGCTTCGTCATGGAGTTCAAGCAATCCGCGCCCGAGGCGCTGGCCCGGGTCGGCGCCGAGGAGGCGGCGGAACTCATCCTCATCCTCTCCGACATCAACATGCCCGGCATGAGCGGTCTCGACCTCCTGCCGAAGGCGCGCGCCGCCCGGCCCGAGGTGCCGGTCATCATGATCACCGCCTACGGCGATCAGGAGACGCGCCGCAAGGCGTTAGAGGCCGGCGCGACGGGCCTCTTCACCAAGCCGATCGATTTTCCGGTGCTGCGCGACGAGATCGGGCGCGTTCTCGAGGCGGCGGCGAATACGCAATGACGGCGAAGATCCTGGTCGTCGACGACGAGCCCGATTTCGAGGACCTCGTCCGGCAGAAGTTCCGCCGGCAGATCGGCGACGGCTCGATCGCCTTCGGCTTCGCGCGCGACGGCCTCGAGGCGCTGAACGTCCTGAAGGAGACCGGCGATTTCGACATGGTCGTGTCCGACATCAACATGCCGCGCATGGACGGGCTGACGCTGCTCGCAAAGCTGCAGGAAGAGGCCGAGAAGCTTTCGACCGTGATCGTCTCGGCCTATGGCGACATGGCCAACATCCGCACCGCGATGAACCGCGGCGCCTTCGACTTCCTGACGAAGCCGATCGACTTTTCCGATTTCGAGGCGACGCTGCGCAAGACCATCGCCCATGTCGCGGCGCTGAAGGAGGCGCGCGCGCGGGCCGCCTCCGCCGAGCGGGCGCACGCCTCGCTGTCGCGCTATTTCTCGCCCAATCTCGCTTTGAGCCTCGCGGCGGACGCCAATGCGCTGGCGCCCGGCGGCGAGCGGCGCGAGATCGCGACGCTCTTCACCGACATCGCGGGCTTCACGCCGCTCGTCGAGTCGCTCGAAACGGGCACGCTCGCGGAACTGCTCAGCGGCTATCTCGAAGAGATGACCGAGATCGTGTTCGCGCACGAGGGGACGGTGGCGAAGCTGATCGGCGACGCCATCCATGTCCTCTTCGGCGCGCCGGCCGACCAGCCGGACGCGGCGACCCGGGCGATCGCCTGCGCGCTGGCGCTCGACGAGCGGGCGGAAGCCTATCGCGCCGCGTGGAACGCGCGCGGCGTTCCGCTTGGCGTCACGCGCATCGGCGTCCATGCGGGGCCGGCGATCGTCGGCAATTTCGGCGGCGGGCGGCTCTTCGACTACACGGCCTACGGCGACACGATCAACGCAGCGGCCAGGCTCGAGGCGGTCAACAAGCCGCTCGGCACGCGCATCTGCGTCAGCGCCGCGGCGGCGGACAGAGCGGAAGGGTTTGTCGGACGCCCGGTCGGCGACCTCGTTCTGAGAGGACGCAGCGCGCCGATGCGCGCGTTCGAGCCGCTCAGCGAAGCCGACCGGGCGAGCCCGCATGCGGACGCCTATCTCAAGGCCTTCGCCAGGCTGGAAGCCGGCGACGCCGGCGCGCTCTCCGCCTTCGCGGCCCTGGTCGGCGACAGGCCCGGCGACACGCTCGCGCAATATCACCTGAAGCGGCTGCTCAACGGCCATTCGGGGACGCGCATCGAGGCGATCTGAGCCGCAAAGCCAGGAAGCCGCCGGCGATGACGCGGCGGCTTCCCTGATACTGACGTTCGTAAAACCTTGGGGCCCGGCTACAGCACCACCACGGTCGTGCCGACGTGAGCGCGGTTGTAGAGGTCGATCACGTCCATGTTGCGCATGCGGATGCAGCCCGAGGACACGTGCTGGCCGATCTCCGACGGCTCGTTGGTGCCGTGGATGCGGATCAGCGTGTCCTTGTCGTTCTGGAAGAGATAGAGCGCGCGGGCGCCGAGCGGATTGTCCCACTGGCCCTGCAGGGGCCCGTGCGAAATGTAGACCTTGAACTGCGGCCAGCGCTCCATGATGGAGGCGGTCGGCATCCAGGTCGGCCATTCCTTCATGACCTTGACCGTCGCCCGCCCGGTCCAACCCATGTATTCCGCGCCGCTGGCGATCCGGTACTGCACCGCCTGGCCGCCCGGCAGGATGTAGTAAAGATAGTTGTTGTTCGTATCGATGACGATCGTGCCCGGCTTCTCGTTCGTCTGGTACGAGACGATGCTGCGGGTGTCCGGGATGCGGTACTCGTCCGGCTCGGCGAGCGCCATCATCTGCTTGTCACGCTCGGTCAGCTTCGGGTCGGGCAAGCCGGACTGAACGACCGACATCGACTGGCAGCCGGCTGTCAGGGCGGCAACCGCCGCGACAATTCCCAAGACCACAACCTTCTTCATACCGATCCCCCGAGCGCCTCGACGGTAATTTTTCCCTTACCGTAGTTCCTAAACGATTGAACGATGGTTACCGTTCCGGCGGCCTTAGCGACATTTTGGCCAATTGACTAGCGCAAATAGGCCACACTTTCGCGGCTTTTTCCGCTTCCGGGCCCGATCGGGCCCTGCGAGCGCCTTCGGCAGGCGCGCCACGTCCGGCCATACTAGGCGAGGGCGCGTTGATCCGTCACGCAAAAACGTGATGATTTGAGCAATTCCGCGTGATGGGCGAAGAGGAGCGACGGACGATGACAAATCAATGGCCGGGCCGGGTTGTCCTGGTGGGGGCGGGCAAAATGGGCGGCGCGATGGCGGCCGGCTGGCTCAAGGGAGGGTTGCCGGGGACGTCGCTCGCCATTCTCGAGCCCAATCCGTCGGACGACATTCGCGCCCTCGCCGCCGCGAGCGGGGCGAGCCTCAACGGGGAAGCGCCCGGCGCGCCGGACGTCCTGGCGCTCGCCATCAAGCCGCAGTCGCTCGACGCCGTCGCCCCCCGCATCGCGGCGCTAGCCGGCGAGCGCACGCTCGTTCTCTCGATCCTTGCGGGAAAGACCATCGCCAATCTGAACGCGCGGCTGCCGGGCGCCGGGGCGGTCGTGCGCGCGATGCCGAACACGCCGGCTGCGATCGGCCGCGGCGTCACCGCGGCCTTCGCCGGGGCCGGCGTCACGGCCGGGCAACGCGCCTTCACGGAGACGTTGCTCGGGGCGGTCGGCGCCGTCTTCTGGCTTGGCGACGAAGCCGAGATCGACGCCGTGACCGCGATCTCGGGCGGCGGCCCGGCCTATGTGTTCGCCCTGACCGAAGCGCTGGCGCGCGCCGCCGAGGCGCTCGGACTGCCGGCCGACCTCGCAATGAAGCTCGCGCGCGGCACGGTCGAGGGCGCGGGCGAACTGATGGCGCGCGAGCCGGCGACGCCGCCTGCGGAACTGCGCCGGAACGTCACTTCGCCCGGCGGCACGACGGCGGCGGCGCTCGCGATCCTGCAGGGGGAGGGCGGCCTCGACGCGCTCATGACGCGGGCCGCGGAGGCCGCGCGGGCGCGCGCCGCGGAAATGGCGGGCTGACGCCCGTCTTGGTTTCGCAGCCCTGAACGCCTAAGCTTTCAGCTCTGCCAATTTCGGGAGCGATCCATGGCGACCAGGACGAAGAGCGAGGCGAAGCCCGCCGATCCGCGCGGAAAGATCATCGACGCGCTGATGAAACTCGCCGGCGAGCGCCAGTTCGAAGACATCACCATCCGCGACATCTGCAGCGAGGCCGGCGTGACGCTTGCCGACTTCCGCGATTCCTTCGCCTCGAAGGGCGCGGTGCTCGCGGGATTTTCGCGCCGCATCGACCGGGCGGTGCTCGCCCAGGACGGCGCCGAACTCGCCGACGAGAACCGGCGCGAACGCCTCTTCGACATTCTGATGCGCCGCCTCGAGGCGATGGCGCCCTACCGCGACGGCCTTCGCGAGACGCGGGCGTGGATCATGCGCGAGCCGTCGGCGGCGCTGGCGACCAACCAGATGGCGCTCGGTTCGATGCGGTTCATGCTGGAAGCCGCCGGCATCGACGTCGAGGACGGCGCCGCCGGGGCGCTCAAGGTTCAGGGCCTGGCGCTCGCCTGGGCCCGCATCGTGGGAGTGTGGCTCGAGGACGACGACCCCGGCCTGTCGCACACGATGGCCGAACTCGACCGCGTCCTGACGCGCGGCGAGCGGGCGGTCGCGGGGGTCGATCGCCTCAACGATCTCGCGGCGCCTCTCAAGGCGCTGGCGAAGGTCGCGCTCGACGCCGGCGGGCGCCTCAGCGGGCGCCAGCGCCGCGGCAAGACGAAGCGCGAGGCCGAGGCTTTCACCGACCTCGACCGCGACGATGGGACTTCGCCGGAGATCTAGATTTCCGGCTCGCGAGGGTAAACGGAACCTCGCCAAGTTCATCAAAGTCGAACGACCGGCTTTCAGTCTTTGCTCGCCACGACGGCTGAAACGCATTCAAAGTCAGGGCGTTGACTGCGCCTTAACCAGCTACGTTAGGGCGTCCGTCATCGAAGCGCGCGCAAGACTTCGCCATGCCCGCTCTGCCCGCCAAGACGCCGCCTGCGCCGCCTGTGAGAAGCGCGAACGCCATCCGCATCGAGACGGGCGATCCCCGCTCCGACGATCGGAGGCGCGTGGTGGACGTCGGGCGCGACGCCGTGACGATCCGCCGGGCCGTCGCCGGGGTGCCGATGGCGATCCGCATCGCCTGCCGCTCCTTTCGCGGCGTGTCTCTCAGAATCGTCGGGCTCGATGACGGCTGCTTCCGCTACGAGGTGAGGCTCGCGCATCGCGATCCGGACCTCTCGGTGCCGCTGGCGCAGGGCGGCGACCTCGCCGCCGTCGAGGCGCAATGGCGCGAATGGGTCGCCTTCCTGCGCCTGCCGGCGCTCGCCGGCCGATCGGAATCGGCCGACGCCGCAGTCAACCTCCACGCCACGGAACTGACCCGGCGTGTCGCCCACGAGCGGCGCGGCGGCGGGGCCCTCGCCTCGCGCCGTCCGCGCCGTCTCAAGCGCCGCGCCTTCGTCAGCCGGCCCGACACAGGCGTCATCGACGGCGACCCGGTCGTCCTCGTCCATGGCTGGAAAGACGGCTGCTGAAGCCTGCGGCGAACCACGCCCGGAAACGTCTGCCTGCGCCCCTCCTTTCGGACTGACGCGAAAGCGCCGCGCGGACGTTGACCGTCCCGGCGTTAAGTCCTATTGTATGACAATTGGCGCGCTTCGGCCGGTTCCGGCGGATGTCGCCGATCAGAAGGGCCCGCGCGCCAAGAACGCGGTCAAAACCGGGAGGTCAGTATGCAATTCATGAAATGGCTAGGCGGCGCTGCGGTTGCGGCGACGCTGGCTCTGGCGTCGTCGTCGGCCTTCGCCGTCACGATCGGCTTTTCGCAGGTCGGCGACGAAGGCGACTGGCGGCCCGCCTTCTCCAAGGACATGCAGGAAGAGGCCAAGAAGGAGGGGATCGATCTCAAGTTCGCCGACGCTCAGGGCAAGGAGGAGGACCAGCTCAAGGCCGTGAGAGCCTTCATCGCCCAGAAGGTCGACGCGATCGTCATCGCGCCGGTCGTGACCACCGGCTGGTCCCAGGTGCTCGACGAAGCCAAGAAGGCCGGCATCCCCGTCTTCCTCGCCGACCGCGACGTCGAGGGCGACAAGAGCCTGTTCGTCACCCGCATCTCGGCGGACTTCAATCTCGAGGGCAAGCTCGCTGGCGCCTGGCTCGCCCAGGCGAGCAAGGGCAACTGCCAGATCGTCGAATTGCAGGGCACGGTCGGGTCCGCGCCGGCGATCGAGCGCAAGAAGGGCTTCGAGGCGATCATCTCGAACTTCCCCAACATGAAGATCGTCAAGTCGCAGAGCGGCAACTTCACCACCGACGGCGGCAAGGCGGTGATGGAGGCCTTCATCAAGGCGACCGACAACCTGAAGGGCATCTGCGGCGTGTTCGCCCATAACGACAACATGCAGCTCGGCGCAATCCAGGCGATGAAGGAAGCGGGCCTGAAGCCCGGCAAGGATTTCCTGATGGTGTCGGTCGACTATGTGCCGGCGATGAAGGAGGCGCTTGCTGCGGGCGACGCGAACGCGTCGGTCGAACTCAGGTCCGCGATCGGCAAATACATTTACCCGGTCGTCACCGACTGGCTCAAGGACAAGAAAGAGCTGCCGAAGTGGATCGTCATCCCGTCCGACCTTCACACGGCCGCGACGCCCGGCAACTGATCGAGACGAAAACGCGATCGGTCCCTTCTCCCCGTTCACGGGGAGAAGGTTAGGATGAGGGGCCGGGCGACGCGCCGCCGTGGCTCATCGCCCGCGCCCCTCACCCCTGCCCTCTCCCCGCAAGCGGGGAGAGGGGGAGTTGCACGCGTTGGCTTTCCATCGCCGGACCCTTGTGCGGACCCGCATATCGGGCCAACCTCGATCGAACCGCGAATGGCAGAACGGGAGCACGAATTGTGACCGCCCGCATCGAAATGCTCGGCGTGTCGAAGATCTTTCCCGGCGTCCGGGCTCTGGAGCGGGTCGATTTCCGCGTCGAGGCCGGAGAGGTTCACGCCCTCATGGGCGAGAACGGCGCCGGCAAGTCGACGCTGATCAAGATCATGACCGGCGCGATTCAGGGCGATGAAGGCGAGATCCGCCTCGACGGGCGCCCCGTCACGATCGGCGCGACCGGCGACGCGCAGGCGCTCGGCATCGGCACGGTGTACCAGGAAGTCAATCTCGTTCCGACGATGTCGGTGACCAAGAATCTCACGCTTGGCCGCCAGCCGCGCCGGTTCGGTCTGATCGACTGGGGCGCGGCGCGCAGGCGCGCGAAAGAGCGGCTGAAGCGCCTCGACGTCGACATCGACGTCGAACGTCCGCTCGGCTCGTATTCGGTCGCCATCCAGCAGCTCGTCGCCATCGCCCGGGCGCTCGAGGACGACACCCGCGTGCTGGTGCTCGACGAGCCGACCGCCAGCCTCGACGCCAACGAGACCGCGCTCCTCTTCAGAACCGTCCGCGACCTGAAGGCGCACGGCATCGCCATCGTTTTCATCACCCACTTCATCGACCAGGTCTACACGATCGCCGACCGCATCTCGGTCCTGCGCAACGGGCGCCTGGTCGGCTCGGCGACGACGGCCGAGCTTCCGCCGCTCAAGCTCATCCCGCTGATGCTCGGCCGCGAACTCGAGCGCAGCGAAGCGCGGGCGGCGCGCGCGCCCTCGACCGCAGGCGGCGAGCCGATCCTCGTCGCCGAGGGGCTCGGGCGGCGTCGCGTCATGGCGCCCTTCGACCTCTCGCTGAAACCCGGCGAGGTCGTCGGATTGTCGGGTCTCCTCGGATCGGGGCGAACCGAGGTCGCCAAACTCGTATTTGGCGCGATCAAGGCCGATTCCGGCAGGCTCGCCGTCGGCGGCGCCGAGGTGAAGTCGGTTTCGCCCGGCCATTCCCTTCATCTCGGACTTGCGTTCTGTCCAGAGGACCGGAAGGCCGAGGGCCTGTTCTCCGAGCTTACCGTCCGCGAGAACATCGTCCTTGGACTGCAGACCAAGCGCGGCTGGCTGAGGCGCCTTTCGCGCAGCGAGCAGGAGGCGCTGGCCGACGAGATGATCAAGGCGCTCGCGATCGCGACGCCCGACGCCGAGAAGCCGGTCGGGCAATTGTCGGGCGGCAATCAGCAGAAGGTCGTGCTGGCGCGCGCCCTCACCTCCGATCCGCGCATTCTCATCCTCGACGAGCCGACGCGCGGCATCGACGTCGGGGCCCACGCCGAGATCGTCGCCCTCATTCGAAGACTGTGCGCCGAAGGACTGGCGCTGCTTGTCGCCTCGTCCGAACTCGACGAGCTGGTCGCGGTCAGCGACCGGATCGCGGTGCTTCGCGACAGGCGCAAGGTCGGCGAAATCGAGGAGCGGGACATCGACCGCCAGACCATCATCGACACGATCGCGGGCGCGCGGTCGTGAAGCACTCGGCCGGCATCGAGGCTCAGGCGCCGTCCCGCTCGCTCATCCGCGCGATCCTCGGGCACCGCGCCGTGTGGCCGGTGGTCGCGCTCCTGCTCATCTTCGTGGTCGACGGGATCATCTCGCCGGGCTTCTTCCACATCCGCATCGTCGAGGGGCGCCTGTTCGGCAACCTGATCGACATTCTCTACCGCGCCGTGCCGACCGCGCTCGTCGCGCTCGGCATGGCGGTGGTCATCGGCACCAAGGGCATCGACCTTTCGGTCGGCTCGATCATCGCCATCGTCGGCGCCGTCATCACCTGGCGCATTCACGCCGGCGATCCGCACTGGCTCGTGCTTCTCATCGCCCTTGGCGCCGCGCTCCTTTGCGGCCTCTGGAACGGGTTCCTGGTCGCGGTTCTCGACATCCAGCCGATCATCGCGACGCTCATCCTGATGACGTCGGGGCGCGGCATCGGCCTGATGATCAACCTCCTCTACGGCGGCACCAACCCGAGCTTCACGAGCCCGCTCCTGCAGGGCCTGAGCGTCGGCCATGTCGGGCTTATCCCCACGCGCCTCATCCTGTTCGCCGCGGTTTTCCTCGCGCTCTGGCTGCTCATCCGGCGCACGGCGTTTGGCCTCTTTCTCGAATCCGTCGGCGGCAATTCGGCCGCGGCGAGGATCGTTGGCGTCAATGCGACCCTGATCGTCTACGCCGCGTATCTCATCTCCGGCTTCTGCTCGGGCTGGGCCGGGATCGTGCTCGCCGCCGACACCCACACGTCGGATCCCGTGAGCATCGGCCTCTACATCGAGCTCGACGCCATCCTCGCCGTCGTCATCGGCGGCGGGTCGCTCGCCGGCGGGCGCGTCTACCTCGGCATGACGCTGCTCGGCGTGCTGGTGATCCAGGCGCTCACCACCTCGATCCTGACCAGCGGGCTGCCGCCGGAATACAATCTCGTGGTCAAGGCGGTCGTCGTCATCATCGTGCTCCTCCTGCAGTCGCGCAAATTGCGCGCCGCGCTCTATTCGGCCTTCGCCAGAGGCAAACGATGAACGAGAAGTACTTTCCGCTCTTTGCCACGATCGCCGTCTTCGTGGCGCTGTTCGTCGTCGGCGGATTTCTCTACAACAATTTCCTCTCGACCCTCGTTCTCGGCGACATTCTCGCCGACAACGCCTTCATCATCACCGCGGCGATCGGCACGACGTTCGTCATCCTGTCCGGCGGCATCGATCTTTCGATCGGCTCGATGATCGGCTTCGTCGGCGTCGTGATCGCCAATCTCGAGACGGTCGGCTGGCACCCGCTCGTTTCCGCCGGCTTCATGCTCGCATTCGGGCTCCTGTTCGGGGCGCTGCAGGGGCTGATCATCGACTTCTGCGAGATCCAGCCCTTCATCGTCACGCTCGCCGGGCTCTTCCTGCTGCGCGGCGGCTGCTTCATGATCAATCTCGACTCGGCCCCAATTCACAGCCCGTTTGTCGCGTGGTATTCGGCGCTCAGCATACCTTTGCCTGGGGGAGGCGAGTTGCACAGTTCCGCCATCGTCATGCTGATCGCGCTCGCCGCGGCGATCGCGCTCGCCCATTTCACGCGCTTCGGCGCCAACGTCTACGCCATCGGCGGCGACCGGACGTCGGCGGCCCTCATGGGCGTGCCGATGCGCCGAACGACGGTGGGCATCTACGCCCTCGGCGGCTTTTTCAGCGCGCTCGGCGGCGTGATCTACGCGTTCTACACCTCGTCGGGCTATCCGCTCGCCGGCACGGGCAACGAACTGACCGCGATCGCCTCGGTCGTGCTCGGCGGCACCATGCTGACGGGCGGCGTCGGCATGGTCGCGGGAACCCTGTTCGGCGGCATGATCCTCGGCCTGATCGCCACCCTGATCGACTTCAACGGCTCGCTCAACGGGGCCTGGATCATGATCATTTCGGGCGTCCTGCTGTTCGTCTTCATCGTGATGCAGCGGTCGCTCGTCGGTTCGCTCCGCCTCCGCGGCGCGGTCTGAAGGCGTGGGAATGCGATGAAGCGCCTCGGCAAACCCTCGGCTTCCGCGGTCAAGCGCCGAAAGCTCGCCCCCGCGCGCGCGGGAGCGCCCCATGTCGCAGCGATTCGGGCGACGCGCGGGCGGGGGGATCAGGCGGTCGAGCGCAACATCTACAGCCAGCTCGCCGCCCGTCTCGGGCAGGAGATCGTCGCCGGCCTCTATCCCGCGGGCTCGCTCTTGCCGAACGCCCAGGACATGTGCGCGCGCTTCGCCGTCTCCCGCACGGCGCTCAGGGAAGCCTACTCCATCCTCAGCGCCAAGGGCCTGATCGTCGCCCGCCCCAAGATCGGCACGCGCGTGCGACCGAAGGCCGAGTGGAACCTGCTCGATCCGGAAGTGCTGGCCTGGCACCTCGCGGCGACGCCGAGCGAACATCTGGTCGGCAATCTCTTCGCGCTGAGGCAGATGGTCGAGCCGCCGGCGGCGGCGCTCGCGGCCGAGGCGCCGTCGGCGGAGACGATCGAGCGGATCGCCGAGGCTTACGACCGCATGAACCGGTTCAGGACCGGCGCGGGCGATCTTATCGGCGCCGACCTCGACTTCCACCTCGCCATTCTCGGCGCGTCCGGCAACCCGTTCCTCGCCGCGCTCGGCGGATTGATTCATGCGGCGCTCGAATGCTCGTTCCGGTTGAGCTGGCGAGGCGCGTCGCGCATCCAGGACAATCGCCTGCGCCAGCACCGCGAGGTGCTCGAAGCGATTCGCGCCAGGTCGCCGGAACGCGCGCGCGACCGGATGGCCGAACTTCTGCGCGACTCGATCGGCGACACGCACGAATATCTTCGCCAGCGCGGCGAGGACGGTGCGCCGCTCAATCCGTGACGCGCAGGCGAAACCGCCGCGCCCAGCGCCAGATCGCCCATTGCCGGCGGAACGCGGACGCCGCTTCAGGCGGATCGAACGGACGCGCCGCCGCGCGGTCGAGCCCGTCGAGGTCGAGCCGCACAGCCGCAAGGGGAACGAAGGCCGGCAGGATTGCAGCGGGCGACGCCCTCAGCCGCCGCTCGGCCTCGGCGAGCCGCTCGCGGGCGAGCGCGCGAAGCTCGTTTACGGCCGCCATGACAGGGGGCGTGGCCTTTCGCGCGCCAATGTCTGCAAGCGCTGCTCCGTTGCGCTCGGCGACGTCGGCGGGAAAGAGCTTCCAGTCGGCGCTCTCGGGCGCGGCGAGGTCTTGCAGCAGGCGCGTCAGCGCGAGCGCCGTGCCGGCAGGCTCGTGCGCCTGAGCCCCGTCAAGATCACGCCCGCCGGCGGCGATGCGCGAGGCGAGCTGGAGCCGCGCGCCCTCGCCCTGCGCGGCGTAACGCTCGAAGGCCGCGAGCGCAAAATCGTCTCCCGGCGCGATTTCCGTGAGCGGCGCGTCGGTCATCGCCTCGACAAGCGCGGGCGGCAGGGCGAACGCCTGAACCGTCGCCCGCATCGCCATCGCGACGGGGCTGCCGGCGGCCTCGGCGTCCCTCTCCCCGAGCGCGGCCTCCCGTTGCCAGGCGAGCCGGATCGCCGCGAGATGCGGCTCGCGCGCCCTGAACCTGACCTGGCGGATTTCGTAATCGAACGCCGCCAGCGCCATGAGGCCGTTGCGCGACGCCTCCGGCGCATAGAGGGCGCCGAGCCATGCGTCGCGATCGCGCTCTTTCGTCAGCGCCGCGCAATGCCTGAACGCTTCCTCGAGCGCCTCGTCGCCGATCGGGGGAAGCGCCGTCACGGGACGGCGATCAGCGCCGCCGCCACCCGGCGGTCCTCGGACTGCATGACGTTGTAGACCCGGAGCGCCGGGCCGGTCGCCATCGTCTCGAAGCGGACGCCTGCTTCCTTCAGCATTGCGCGCAGCGCCGTGGAGGGAAGTTCGAGCTTTTCGCCCGCGCCGATGACCAGGAACTCGATCGACCCCGGGCGCTCCCGAAGCTCGTCGAAGAGGGCCGCCAGCGTCCGGGCGTCGAGCGCCGCGACGGTTGCTGCGTCGAGCGGGCGCACGCCCTTCGGCGTCGCGAGGATCGACCCTTGGGTTTTCATGCCGGCGAAGGCGAAGCCGCCCCGCCCATGGGCCACAATCGCGTGGCTGCCGGGCGCGAAGGGGGTTGACCCCTCCGCCGTCACGCCTTGGCGTCCGCGGTCGCCGCCTCCGTCTCCGTCTCCTTGTCCTTCTTGTCGAAGACGTCGGAGCGGACGCCCATGTAGATCAGCATCGGCGAGCAGATGAAGATCGACGAGTAGGTGGCGACGAAAATGCCCCAGATCATCGCCGCCGAGAACGACCTTATGACGTGCCCGCCGAGGAAGAAGAGGGCGAGCAGCGCCAGGAACACGGTCGTCGCCGTCATGATGGTGCGCGGCAGCACGGCGTTGATCGACATGTCGATGATCTCGGCCGTCGACAGGCGCTTGTACTTGCGCATCACCTCGCGGATGCGGTCGAGCACGACGACGGTCTCGTTCAGCGAATAGCCGACGATGGTGAGAATGGCCGCGATCGAGGTTTGGTTGAACTCGAGCTGGGTGACGCAGAAGAAGCCGACCGTCAAGAGAAGGTCGTGCATCGTGCCGATGATGGCGCCGACCGCGAACTGCCATTCGAAGCGGAACCAGAGGTAGGTGAGGACGGCGAGGATGGCGACGACGACGCCGAGCGTGCCGCTCTGCACGAGTTCGGCCGAGACGCTCGGGCCGACCGCATCGACGCTGCGGAATTCGTAGTCGCCGAACGCGTCGCGGAGCTTGGCGATCGCGGTCTGCTGGCCCTGCTCGCCGCCGGGCTGCACATTGAGACGCAGGAGGACGTCGGCGTCCGAGCCGATCTGCTGCACTTCGACCGGCCCGAGGCCGAGGCCCTCGGCCTTGGCGCGAATGTCGGCGATGTGGACCTCGCCGCTGCGGGCGCGGATGTCGACCTGCGTGCCGCCGGCGAAGTCGATGCCGAAATTCATGCCGATGAACAGGAACATCAGGACCGAGACGATCGACAGCGCCGCGGACAGCGGATAGCTCACGCGGCGGAACCGCATGAAGCCGAATTTGGTGTTCTCTGGCGCGAGACGCAGGTGTTTCATGGGGCCTTCCCGGAAGCCGGCGCCGTCATATGGGGATCTTCGTCGGGCGCACCCGGCGATACCAGAGCGCGATCATCATCCGCGTCATGGTCACCGCGGTGATGATCGAGGTGATGATCCCTAGGCCCAGCGAGACGGCGAAGCCTCTGACCGCGCCCGAGCCGAAGAGATAGAGGATCAGCGCCGCGACGAACATCGTGACGTTCGAATCGACGATGGTGGCGAAGGCGCGCTTGAAGCCGGCGTCGAGCGCCGAAAGGACAGAGCGGCCGAGATGCGCCTCCTCGCGGATGCGCTCGTAGATCAGCACGTTCGAGTTGACCGCCATGCCGATGGTGAAGACGATGCCGGCGATGCCGGGAAGCGTCAGCGTCGCCCCGAGCAGGACCATGGAAGCGAAGATGAGGAGGATGTGCACCGCGAGCGCGAGATCGGCGAAGATGCCGAACACGCCGTAGGTGGCGATCATGTAGACGACGACGAGGAAGGCGCCGACATAGGCCGCCCGCTTGCCGGCGTCGATCGAAGTCCTGGCCGAGGCCGGGGCCGACGGTGCGCTCCTCGACCACGGTCAGCTTCGCCGGAAGCGCGCCCGCGCGCAGGAGGATCGCGAGGCTGCTTGCTTCGTCGAGCGAGAAATTGCCGGTGATCTGGCCGGTGCCGCCGGTGATCGGCGAGCGGATGACCGGCGCCGAGATGATCTTGCCGTCGAGCACGATGGCGAACGGCCGCCCGACGTTCTCGCTCGTGACCTGGCCGAATTTCTGCCCGCCGCGCAGGTTGAAGCGGAAGGTGACGTCCGGCTCGCCGGTCTGCTGGTCGAAGCTCTGCTGCGCGTCGACGAGATCCTCGCCGTCGACCATGACGCGCTTCTGCACCGTCTGCGTACCGCCGCCCTTCTGCATCGGCAGCGTCTCGGTCTCGTTGGACGGATCGCCGGGGTCGGCGACGAGCTGGAAGTCGAGCTTCGCCGTCTGGCCGATGATCTCCTTGAGCTTGGTCGTGTCCTGAAGGCCGGGCACCTCGATCAGCACCCGGTTCACGCCCTGCTGGGCGATGACGGTCTCCTTGGTGCCCATGGCGTTGACGCGCCGGTTCAGGACCTCGATCGACTGGGTGACCGCGTGACGCACCTTGTCGGCGATTGCCGCGTCCGTCAGCGTCAGCTGCACCCCGGCGTCGGTCTCGGTCACCTGAAGCGTCCGGCCGTTGCCGCCCGCGAGCGGGCCGCCGATCGGCTGGCTCAAGCCCTGAAGCAGCCCATACGCCCTGTCGCGCTCGGCCTGGTCGGCGATGCGCACCAGAACGCCGCGGGGCTGGGTCGCGATGCCGCCGGAAAGGGCGATCTTGCCGTCGCGCATCTTCTGCCGCACGTCGTCGCGCAGCGCCTCGACCTGCGCCTTGACGACGGAAGCGTCGTCGACCTGCATCAGCATGTAGGCCCCGCCCTGGAGGTCGAGGCCGAGAACGATCTGGCGCAGGGGAACGAAGCCGGGCACGCGAGCCGCAAGCGAATCGACGGCGTCGGCCGACAGGAAGCTCGGCAGGACGAGCAGGATCGCGGCCGCCACAAGCGCCAGGACCGAAACAAGTTTCCACGGGGCGTAACGGAGCATCGGGCTCTCAGGTGCTTAACAGGACTGGCGCGGGAACACGGGCGCTCAACCCTTCGAAACTTCCTTGACCGGCTCGCCTTTTGTCCGCACTTCGGCGATGCCGCTGCGGGCGAGCCGGACCTTGATGTTGGGCGCGATCTCGAGCTCGACTTCGCTGTCGTCGACGGCCTTGCTGACCTTGCCGATGATCCCGCCGGTGGTGATGACGGTGTCGCCGCGCTTGGCCGACTGGACGAGTTCGCGCTGCTCCTTCGCCCGGCGCTGCTGCGGCCGCCACAGCACGAAATAGACGATTCCGATCATCGCCACGATCGGCACGAGCTGGACGAGGGTGTCGTTGATTCCCGCCGGCGCGATGCCGGCGGTCTGGGCGAAGGCTTCGGTCACAAACACTGGGCGGGGGCTCCGGCGACGCGAAAGCCGCGCCGATCGCTAAAGGGGGGGTCAACCCGAAAGGCGACGCATATATAGCCGGCCCCTGATGAAAGCAACGCCGGGGCAAAGACCCCTTCTCCAGCTTTGCTGGGGAAGGCTGTGGGAACTCGGCGCCGGATTACTCTGGCGCCGCTTCGTGGGGAAAGCGGCGGCCTGACCCGATTCAGACACGCCTTGATGCAATTCGCCATTGATTGCTTGGCGGAGCGGGGCGCGAAATAACTTTGATGTCAAGGATGCGCCCGAGCGCGCACCGCCTCCGGCGGCGGCCTTTCAGGCCGTCCTTGAGATCAAAGTTCTTTCGCGCAGAATCGCCTTCAGGCAATCAATGACAGGTCGTCGCCTCGGCGCCGATCCTCTGACGACATTGCGCTCCCACGTTCGGGCCATGCACGGAGCCTTGCCTCGAAACCCATTGCACGCCAAAAGCCGGCGATGCTCCACATCAACGGGCTCACCTATCGCCTCGGCGAGCGCCTTCTGATCGACGGCGCGACGGCGGCGCTGCCGAGCGGGTCGCGGGTCGGCCTCGTCGGGCGCAACGGCGCGGGCAAGACGACCCTCTTTCGCCTCATTCGCGGCGAGCTTTCCCCCGAGGCGGGTTCGATCCTGGCGCCGAAGGGGGCGCGGCTCGGCAGCGTCGAGCAGGAGGCCCCGGGCGGCGAAGAGGCGCTGATCGACTTCGTGCTCGCCGCCGACGCCGAGCGCGCGGCCCTTCTCGATGAGGCCGAGAGCGCCGGCGATCCCGAGCGCATCGCCGATATCCAGACGCGCCTCGTCGACATCGGTGCGCACGCCGCGCCCGCCCGCGCCGCGCGCATCCTCAGCGGCCTCGGCTTCGACGACGAGGCGCAGAACCGTCCGCTTTCGCACTATTCGGGCGGCTGGCGGATGCGCGTCGCGCTCGCCGCCGTCCTCTTTTCCGAGCCCGACATCCTGCTCCTCGACGAGCCGACCAACTACCTCGACCTCGAGGGCGTGCTGTGGCTGACCGACTATCTCAAGTCCTGCCCGTCGACCCTCCTCGTCATCAGCCACGACCGCGACCTTCTCGACGCGGTCGCCGACCACATCCTGCATCTCGACCGCGGCAAGCTGACCCTATGGACCGGCGGCTACACGAGCTTCGAGCGGCAGAAGCGCGAAGCCCAGGCGCTTCAGGGCAAGGCCTTGAAGAAGCAGGAGGAGCGGCGCGCCCATCTGCAGGCCTTCGTCGACCGCTTCCGCGCCAGCGCCACCAAGGCGACGCAGGCCCAGTCGCGCCTCAAGATGCTGGCGAAAATGGAGCCGGTCGCGGCCGTCGTCGACGAATCCGTCCTGCCGTTCACCTGGCCGAAGGTCGCCAAGAAACTGAGCCCGCCGATCGTGACGATGGAGAAGGTCAGCGCCGGCTACGGCGACAAGACCGTCCTTTCGCGCATCGACATCACGCTTGCCGACGACGACCGGATCGGGCTTCTCGGGGCCAACGGCAACGGCAAGTCGACCTTCGCCAAGCTGATCGGCGGACGCCTTCAGCCGATGGCCGGCAAGATGCTGCGGGCGGCGAAGCTCGAGGCGGGCTTCTTCGCCCAGCATCAGGTCGATGATCTCGAGCCGGGCGGCACGCCCTATAGCCACGTCGCCGAGCGGATGCGCGGCGAAAGAGAATCGAAGATCCGCGGCCGCGCGGCGCTGATCGGCTTTTCCGGCGCCAGGGCCGACACGAAGATCGAGGCGCTCTCGGGCGGCGAGAAGGCGCGGCTCCTGATGGGCCTCGCGACCTTCGGCGGCCCGCAGCTTCTCATCCTCGACGAGCCGACCAATCACCTCGACATCGACAGCCGCGCCGAGCTGATCGAGGCGATCAACGACTACGAAGGAGCGGTCATCCTCGTGTCGCACGACCGGCGGCTGATCGAGGCCTGCGTCGACCGGCTGTGGCTCGTGGCCGGCGGGAGCGTAAACCCGTTCGACGGCGATCTATCCGACTACGAGCGCTTCGTGCTCGGGCAGGGGACGCCGAGGACCGCGCCGAAAGGCGGGCGGCCCGCGCCCGTCGCCAAGGCCGTTTCGCCCGCCGGCGGCCGCGACGCGAAGCAGATCCGGCGCGAGATCGCGGCGCTGGAAGAGCGAATGACCCGCTTCCAGGACCTCCTGCGCCGGGTCGACGAGGCGCTGGCCGGGGCCGCCCGCGTCGGGGGCGAGGCGGTCAAGATCGCCGACCTCGCCGCCCGCCGGGGCGACCTCGAGCGGGCGCTGGCCGCCGCCGAGGAGGCCTGGCTCGACCTGTCCGCCGACGCCGAGGGCGGCGCGTAGGGCTCTCGTTCGAATTTCCCCCGCGCCCGATCCGGCGTTTGATTTGGATCATCGCGACCGCCGACGCGAAGCGCCATGCTTGCCGGGAAAGGGGGCCGATCGGGGCAAGCTCCGGATGCCCGAGACCCGAAAAGTCGCGGCCATTCTCGTCGCCGACATCGTCGGCTACAGCCGGCTTACGGGGGCGGACGAAGAGCGGACGCTGGCGCGCCTGCGAACTCTCCGCGGCGAACTGATCGATCCGGCGATCGCGATCCACAACGGCCGGCTCGTCAAGCGCACCGGCGACGGCGCCGTGGTCGAGTTCCGCAGCGTGGTCGAGGCCGTGCGCTCCGCAATCGACGTGCAGAGCGGCCTTACGGATCGCAACGCCGGCATTCCCGACGGGCAGCGCATCGTGTCGCGTGTCGGCATCCATCTCGGCGACATCGTCGAGGAGGCCGACGGCGACCTCATGGGCGACGGGGTCAACATCGCCGCCCGGCTTCAGGCGATCTGCGAGCCAGGCGGAATCTGCCTATCCGGCGCCGCATACGAGCAGGTGCGCGACAAGCTGCATATGACGTTCGCCGATCTCGGCGAGCAGCATCTCAAGAACATTGCCCGGCCCGTTCACGCCTATTTGCTCAAGCTCGGCGCGGCGAACGGGGCGCCGGCGCTCGTGCACAAGGCGCGAAACCAGGCTCTGGCGCGGTTGACGATGGCCGTCGCTCTCGCCGCCGCCCTCATCGCAGCGGGCTGGTACGGCCTGAACCGACCCGCGCCGCCCGCGGTCGCCCCGGCCACGGTTGCGGCGGTCGCGGACGAGAAACTCGCCCACGCGCCGCGTCTCTCGATCGTCGTGCTGCCCTTCGCCAACTTGAGCGGCGATCCCGAGCAGGACTTTTTCGCCGATGGCTTGACAGACGATCTCACGACCGACCTCTCCCACATCCGCGACAGCTTCGTCATCGGGCGATCGACCGCGGCCGCCTACAAGGGCAAGCCGGTCGACCTGAAGCAAGTCGGCCGCGACCTCGGCGTCCGCTATGCGCTCGAAGGCAGCGTCCGTCGCGCCGGCGAGACCATTGCCGTGAACGCCCAGCTCAGCTCGACCGAGACCGGCGCGAATGTCTGGGCCGACCGCTTCGAGGGCGAACGCGGCAAGCTCGGCGAATTGCAGGTTGAGTTCGTCTCCCGCATCGCCAACGCGCTCGACATGCAGCTTATTCAGGCCGAGGCGCTGCGCGCGCTGCGCGAGCGGCCGACGAACCCGGACGCGACCGACTACGTGATGCGCGCCAACGCGGCGTGGTTCCGCGAAGTGACGCCGGAGAGCCTCGCCGTGGCCACCGACGACTACAACAAGGCCTTGCAGCTGGATCCGAACAACGAGCACGCGCTTTCCGGAAAGGCGGCCGTGGAAATCATCGGGCTCATCGACCTTGGGATCGGACGGGAGCGGTTCGGCGAAGTGCTCAAGCAGGCCGAAGCGGAACTCGATCGCGCCATCGACCTTCAGCCCAATGACGCCGGCGCGCACAGCATGAAGGGCGTGCTCGCGGAGGCGACGGGCCGCAACGACCTTTGGCTGGCGGAGATCAACGCCGCCCTTGGGCTCGACCGGAATTTCGCCGGCGCCTACGCCGAGAAGGCCAGTTACCTGATCGCGCAGGGGCGCGCGGCCGAAGCCCTCGATCCGGCCGCCAGGGCGCTGCGGCTCGATCCGCAGAATCCATCCCTCTACATCTGGCAATGGTTCGTCTGCAGCGCCCACAATCATCTGGCCGAGTGGGATCAGGCCATCGACTGGTGCCAGAAATCGGCCGCAACCAATCCGGCGACGTACTGGCCCTATTACGAACTCGCGGCCGCCTACGGATGGCTTGGGCGGCCTGGGGACGCGACCAACGCCGTCGCCGAGCTTCGCAAGCGCCGGCCCGAGGCGAGCGCGCAGGATTATCGGAGCATGCAGGGCTTCTCCGACCCGCAGTTCACCCGTGAGAGGGACCGGATCGTCCAGGGGTTGCTGAAGGCGGGGCTGCCCGAGGCGCCTTACGGCTCAACCGTGGCGAAGACGCTGAACTGGTGCACGGGCGTCAATATCGTGGCCGTCATCGGCTGGCCCGCCGGGAACGGCGGGGACTTCGCCTCTGACAAGACCTACAACGGCCTTCGCCAGGCGGAAATGGATCTCGGGCCCTCGGTGACCTACCTCTACGGCCACTGGAGTTGGGCCGACACGCGGGCCGCGCTGAAGCAAGCCGTCGAGTCGAAACCCGACGGGGTCGCGGTCCCGGGATTCCTGCTCGACGACCCGGACGCCGCTCCCGTGATCGACAAAGCCTTCGAACAGGGAATTGTCGTCACGACGGCCGGCGACACGGGACGCATCGCGCAACAAAAGCACGCGTCGGAGGGCATGGGGTTCCTGCCGTCGTCCGCTCGCGACGCATGGTTCGGGTTCGCCAACGAGGTGATCCGGCGAGCCGGCCTCACGACGGGCGACAAGGTGTTCCTGTGGGGAAATGTCGGCGAGTACAGCGGGTGGGGCGAAGCCTCCCGCGGTGCGGCCGAAGCGCTCAAGAAGGCGGGCCTTGCCGTCGCTTACCTCGAGATGGACCCAGCCGCGGACTTTCCTCCGGGCGATCCCGCCGCGCGCTTCGCCAGCGTTCTGAAAGGCAATCCCGGCGTCAAGGCCGTCATCGTCGTCGACAGCTACGTGACCGGGCAAATCGCCGATTTCGCAAAAGCCTCCGGCCTCAAGCCGGGTCAGATCTTCATCGCCGGGGAGGATCTCTATCCTGCGACCGTCAAGGCGATCAAGGACGGCTATGTCAATCTCGTCCTCGACGAGCAGAAGTTCCTGCACGGCTACATGCCGATCCTGAACATCTGCCTGACCAAGAAGTTCGGCTTCTCCGGCCTGCCCATCAATCCGGCCGCCCCTTACGTCGACGCGAGCAACATCGACGCAATCGCGCCGCTCGCAGAAAAACAGATTCGGTAAACGCACGGCCGCCTCAGAGGGCCGCGACGCGAAGCAGGCCAGGCGCGAGATCGCGGCGCTGGAAGACAAGATGTCGCGCTCTTCCGACCTCCTGCGCCGGGTGGACGAAGCGCTCGCGGAAGCCGGCGCCTCCGGGGGCGACGCGCTCAAGCTCGCCGACCTCGCCGCCCGCCGCGCCGACCTCGAACGTGCTCTGACCGCCGCCGAGGAGGCCTGGCTCGACCTTTCGGCCGCCGCCGAGGGCGGCGCGTAGGGCTCCGCATCTCGTCGCGCCCAACGTTCTGTCGTATTCCGCACGCATGAGCGGAACGCCTTAAATTACGAAGCGTTACAGCGCACTAGCCAGGTCCTCAATCAATGTCGATCCCAGTCAACGCCCTGAGCCAAGTCGTTGACGGAACCGAAATCATGTGGGAGGTTTACAACCATTGTGATCGGTACTCTCGTACCGCGTATGAGTGTCCGCTGTGTTTTAGAATTCTATGCTCAGCAATAGTGTGACGGCAGAGAGGTTAGGACCAGTTGAGTATATTCGTTTTGTAACTGCCGCCCTTAGATTGACGCTTGGTTAAAAGGCTTGTGATAGGAGGCAACGCACATGAAAACAGCGAAGTCGATTGGTCTTTTGGCTGTCGGAACACTAATTCTGTGTTCTGCGGAAGCGTTAGCCGCGGATCAATTCAGCTATCTTGAAGGGAAATGGACCCCAACCGTAGGTGGGGGCGACAAGATTGGCGCTCCTATCTTATTCGAGCCGGCCTTCGGGGGATGGGACGCGTGGTTTGACTGGTGGGGACGGACTACTATTTCTCGCTCTAGCGCCTACTCGTCGCATATTAAGATTGACGGTTCACACGGAGAAAGTTGCTATTATTATATCAGTCCAATAGATAAGAAAAAAATGGCATGGAACCTTCGACACCGTGACAGTGGTGAATGCCCGTCCTCTGTTGTGTTCGAGAGGGACCCTCTACCGTAGCAAAATGCTCTTCTTAAGCAAAGGGAACTTTGATGCCTTCTCCCCGTCAATGTTCTGGATTCGTTTCATCCGTTACTTTTTTTGGCCTGCAACTGCTGCTACCCATTCTGATCTGTCTAGCAGGAACCGAGCTTACTAGAGCGGAAGGTGATCCACTTGACTATTTAAAGGGCAAATGGACACCAACAGAGGGAGGTGGCGGCCGGATTGGCGCTCCTGTCTTATTTCAAGAAGCGTTTGGCGGTTGGGACGCTTGGTTTGACTGGTGGGGTCGGACTACTATTGCTAAATCGAGTGAGTACGCTTCACACATAAGGATAGATGGATCACACGGGGAAAGTTGCTTTTACTATATAAGTCCGTTAGACTTAGCCCGAATGGCCTGGAATCTTAAGCATCGTGATTCGGGGGAGTGCCCTGAGTCAGTGATATTTGAGCGGGCAGGGCAACAGCAATGATACCCTAGGAGCGCCGCTTGCGCGCCCACGGCCATAGCAGAAGACGTGTGAAATCGTTCTCGCACGGCCGTTATCGCTTGCTTCGAGCGGCGATGCGCGTGACGCTTTTTTCTTTTTTGTGTGCCGCGCAATCAGCAATCGCGCACGCTGGGGGCGATCCGTTCAGCTATCTTGAAGGGAAGTGGACACCTACCGAAGGTGGTGGAGGAAATATTGGTGCCCCCGTTTTGTTTCAGAAAGCGTTTGGAGGGTGGGACGCATGGTTCGACTGGTGGGGTCGCACAACGATTTCGAAAGCCAGTGACTATGCCTCACATATCAGAATTGACGGTTCGCATGGCGAGAAGTGTTACTACTATGTTAGCCTGTTGGATAACAATCGGATGGCATGGAACCTTAGACACCGTGACGAGGGTACTTGCCCGGAATCACTCGTATTTGAGCGACTAGAGCAAACCCTGCCTTCAGACGGTCGTTTTGATAATGTCATAGTAGCTTACTATCAAAAACCTGCAGATGGAGCGAAGGTGCTGTCTGCGCTCCAGCAGCAATCAATCCCGTTTTCTACATACCGGAGCTTCGAGGGTCACGATACTCTGCCAACTAACGGAATAAGGTGCGGCCCAAATACTCCTGTTGTCTCTTTAAGAAAGCTTGCTTTGACACTTATTGATGCGGGAGTGGATTTGAAGATTATCGACACTAACCAGAACATTCATGCAAGCCAGTTGTTGATTCTTAACTTTGCAAACGAAGACTTCAGTCCTATAGATACGCCAAGTCTTACCCGAGAACAGATACTAAATTTGACTGAATGTCCGAGCTATTTGCATAATTGAGGGGAGTCGATTCTGGCTATGACTATGTTGCCTCAAGACCCCTTTGTTAGTCGGATATGTTTTTCCCCCAGCTTATAGTCTATCTGACCGTTTGGCAATACAGTCAGCGTGCGATATGAAACGCTGGCGTTAAATCCTTGGCATGAGGCAGTTTGTTTCCAACAAACCTTCATCATTCCATCGTGGTCAGGAAAGAAACACATCCTATCGTCACTGTCATCTGCGCTGTGATCAACGCAGTTTATTTCAATATTTTGTACTTTATAGTCACCGATAGTCGGTTCCTTTGCAATATATATGTCGGACGCTAGAGTGTATTTGCGAATATTGGACTCGAGTTTTGAGAGACATATCCCAATGTGCTGACTCGTGTCGGCCTGATATAAGTCCTGTTGAATATACAGTTCACGATTCTCCTTCAGAAACTCCTGTCCAGCAATTGAACGATTTTCTGTGTCGAATTTCGATAGAATCAATGTGACTACGGAGTAACTACGTAATACGCAATCCTTCTTTAGTTCTCCAATCTCGACTGTCTTTGTGTCACTATCGTCATAAGAACCTGTCCATAGTCCAATGAGCGACTGCGCGTCCAATTCTGTCAGCTGGGACGGGTTGCTTGTTGGCTCGGGGCGCTCAAAAACCACCGAACTCGGGACACTCTCCAGCGTCCTTATGTTTCAAGTTCCAAGCCATCTTACTATTAGAGAGAATAATGACGTAGTAGTAACACTCCTCACCATGCGATCCGTCTATTCTGATGTGAGAAGCGTACTCGCTAGAGCGAGAAATCGTGGCGCGGCCCCACCAATCAAACCAAGCATCCCATCCTGCAAACGCCCGCTGAAAGAGAACCGGTGCACCAATTTGGGTACCCCCGCCGACGGTTGGTGCCCATTTGCCTTCCAGGTATTGAAACGGATCTTCCTGGCTTGACGATGACTGAGCGGTAGTTAAGAAAATGAGACTAAGGACTGAAACTCCGAAGCGATAGACGTCGCGCATTCGTGTGTTCCTTATATAAATCACATCGCGAAGTCACAGTAAACAACCGGCAAACGTTTCCTTCACCTTCTTTTGCCTATTCGCGCGAGCGCACGAAAAGAGGCAGTCTGTGTCTATCTCAACCTCCTACAGCAGCATCGCCTTCGCGAGATCCTGGAACGCCCGCGCCCGGTGCGACAGGGCGCGCGACCCGTCGGCGGGGAGCCCGTGCTTCTCTTCCGCCGTCATCTCGCCAAAAGTGCGGTCGTGGCCGTCGGGCCGGAAGATCGGGTCGTAGCCGAAGCCGCTCGTTCCGCGCGGCGGAAAGACGAGGTCGCCGTCGACCCGCCCCTCGAAGGTCTCGACCCGCCCGTCGGCCCATGCGAGCGCCAGCGCGCTGACGAAATGCGCCCGCCAGGGCGTGGGCGCGCCGGCCGCGCGCAACTCGCGCTCGACGCGCGCCATGGCGCCGGCGAAATCCCCCGAGCCGCCGCCCGCCCAGCGCGCCGA
Source organism: uncultured Alphaproteobacteria bacterium (assembly GCA_963829505.1). Taxonomy (GTDB): domain Bacteria; phylum Pseudomonadota; class Alphaproteobacteria; order Rhizobiales; family Beijerinckiaceae; genus Roseiarcus. The sequence continues at coordinate 170,013 of CAWHIL010000001.1, read as the reverse complement.
ATAGATGCCGGGCGCGCCGCCGAGCCCCTCGACGCAGAGCCCGGAATCGTCGGAGAGCGCCGGCAGGCCCGAGGCTGCGGCCGCGGCCTTCGCCTTGATCTCGGCGTTGGCGCGAAACGTCGTTCCCGTCTCCTCGGGCTCGGGCAACCCGAGCTCCGCCGCCCCGACCGCCATGACGCCATAAGGCGCGAGCAATTCGCGGATCTCGCGAAGCTTGCCGCTGTTGTGCGTCGCCGCCACGATCCGGCCGGTCAGCCGACCGCCAGCGGTCATTGCGACACCACCTTGTACCGCTGCCCCGAGGCGAGCGGGGCGCCGCGCTCGACGCCATTCAGGATCAGGAACTCGTCGAGCGGCTGTGGCCGGAAGGCCATCCGCGACGCCATCGCATCGGCCGTCTCGCCGCCGCCGGCGGGCGTCACCCGGATCGCCTGCGGCGCGGCGAGCGCCGAATCCCTTGCGTTGATCAGGTGGAACGACTCGATCGAGGCGCGAAACCGCTCGTCGACCGCGGGGGTGAGCGAGCGTGCGGCGAAGATCAGCCGATAGAGGCGCCCGTTCAGGCGCACCGCGCCGAGGCGGAAGCTCCACTGGTCGCCCCTGGCGGTGGCGGTCGCCGCCTCGAGACCGCCGATCTGCAAGGCTTCGACATCGGTCGTCTTGACCCCGTCGATCCATCCCGAGGCGATCGCCTCGACGACCGGGGTCGAATCGGCGCTCTGAATGCTGTCGAGCCGCAGCGCCTCGCCGCCCCCGGCGCCGACGCCGATGAGGGCCGCGGACTGGTTCTCGAGCGTGAAGCCTTCGGGCGCCTCGAAGGCGAAGCCGAGCTTCGGGTGGATGAAGAGAGCGCCCCGCACCACCCCTTGCGAGGGATCGTCGCCGAACAGGAGCCCGTCGACGGCGGCGAGATAGCCGTCGCGTCCGACCTCGCCCCGGCTCTCGGGATTGAGCCGCCGCGCCTCCGCTTCGGCTTGCGCGATCCGCTCCGGCGTCGAGGGATGCGTCGCCATCATGTCGGGCCGGTCGGCAGAGGCTGCGCCGGATTCCGCGGCGGAGAGCGCGCTCCAGGCGCCGAGCGCCTTCAGGAAGCGCGCGGCGCCATAGGGGTCGAACCCGGCCTTCGCCACGGCCTTGATGCCGATGTCGTCGGCCTCGAGCTCCTGCTCGCGCGAGAAGCGGGCGATCGAGAGCTTCGAGCGCGCGTCGACCTGCTCGGTCGGCTCGGCGCGCTCCAGCACCTGCTGATTGACGCGGGCGAAGAGGGCGGCGGTCTTCTCGAATTCGGCCCGCTGCGCCGCGTGGCGCGCCGTCACATGGGCGATCTCGTGCGCCATGACGGCTGCGATCTCGGACGTGTCGTCGGCGAGCGCAACGAGGCCGCGGGTCATGAAGATGTCGCCCGACGGCAGGGCGAAGGCGTTGACGATCGGGGAATTGAGCAGCGTGACGCGATAGGGCTGGCCCGTCGCCTCGGACGTCGCGGCGAGCCGGTCGAGCACGCCGTTGAGATAGGCTTCCGTCGCGGGCGCGCGGTACTCGCCGCCGAACGCCTCGATCAGCCGCTTGCGTTCGGGGCTCGGCTGGGCCGCGACCGGCTTCCGCTCCGGCTGCGCGACGACAGGCGCGGTCGTCGCTTCCGGCGGCTGATCGACGGTCACGCAGGCCGAAAGCATCGCTGCGACGAGGAGCGCCGCGAGCGCGCGCGCTCCTTTCGCAGCGCCCACCCCAAGGCGCGCCGATTCGCGGGCGCGATGCGTCACGGGCGCGACTGCGGCTGGTCGGAGGGCCCCAGGAATTCGATCATCGCCGGCTCGTCGACCTCGAGTCTTGGACCCTCCAGCGCCCCCCGGGCCCGGATCGTCTTGCCGGCCGCCCCGTCGAGGGGATGTCCGGCCCTTGCAAACGCCGCTTCCAGCTTGCGCGGGACGACGATCGTCGGCCCGCCGCGCGGCACAAGGTCTAGATAAAGGCGCGAGCGGCCAAAGCCAACCCTGCGGATGACGCCTTCGATCACGACGAAACGCCCGTCGTGGCGGCGAAGGGCTTCCGTATCCGCCGCCGCGACGACCGCTGCGCGGGAATTGGCCCAGAGGCCGAGGCCGGCCCGCCGCGCTTCCGCCTCGGCGGCGAGCCGCTCGCCGGCGCAAGCGCGGGTCTCGAAGGCGGGCTGAACCTCGGCCAATCCGGCGGCGAGAAGCGCAAGCGCCGCCGTCGCGCCGGCCGGATCGCCGCCCGACGGCGCGACGTCTGCGAGGATGCGTCCCCAGCGATCCGGCGCCGCGGCGAGGCGCAGGAGCGTTCCCTCCCGCCCGACGAACCGGGCGGCGAGGAGGTCTCGCGCCGCGTCTGAGACGCCCTGCTTCTCGCCGGACGCCGGAAGCGCGAGCCCCACGAGGCGGATTGTCCGGCCGTCCGAAAGGACGAGGTCGAGCCGCTCGTCGGCCCCCGTCACCGTGACGAGCCCATCCGCCCGGCCGCACGGCGCCCCGCGGCCGGCCATGTGAGAAGCGTCAACATCGCCGCGGCCGCGAGCGGACGGAGGCCCGCTCGGCGACGGATGCGCCAGGCGAAAATCCGTGCTAACGCTCGCAGCCGCCGGTTGCGCTTCGATGAGAAAGCGCCGGCGCTGGTCAGTCCCGGTAGCTCAGCAGGATAGAGCACAGGTTTCCTAAACCTGGGGTCAGGGGTTCGATTCCCTTCCGGGACGCCACTTCTTACCACATTTCGCCGGTGATGGTTGCGGCGCGTGACGACGGGCTCGCCGATCTTCGGCGCGTGGGCGCCGTCACGCAGACGTGAGCCGGAGCGCGCGCAAGCCTGGGGTAGGATCGCCGCCTGACGGAGGCTTTCGATGCGCGGATGGCGTCTTGTCTTCGCCGGTCTCGCGCTGGCGGCGCTTCCGGCGCGGGCCTCCGCCGCGGGCCCGGTCGCGGTCGACGCGGCCGTGGTGCTCGCGGCCGACGTCTCCCGCAGCATCAACGACGGCGAGTTCGCGCTCGAGCGCAAGGGCTATTCCGAGGCGATCGAGAGCGAAAAACTCATGGACGTGATCTCGACCGGCCCCAACGGCGCGGTCGCCTTCGCCTATGTCGAATGGGCGGGCGAGAGCGAGCAGAAGGTCGTCGTCGACTGGACGATCGTCCGCAACGCCGGCGACGCCAAGGCCTTCGCCGACGCGCTCGTCGCCGCGCCGCGCGCCTTCGTCGGGCGGACGGCGATCGGCTCGGCGATCGACTTCGCCTTCGCCAGATTCGCCGCCGCCCCGATCGCCGCGCCGCGCAAGATCATCGACGTCTCGGGCGACGGAACGAGCAACCAGGGAAGGCCCGTCACTTCGGCGCGCGACGCAGCCGTCGAGGCCGGCGCGGTGATCAACGGGCTGACGATCTTCAACCGGCGGGCGGCCGAGGAGGGCGGTTATCTCGCGCTGCACACGAACCCGCCCGGGGGCCTTGCGCAATATTACCGCGACAACGTGATCGGCGGGACGGGCGCCTTCGTCGAGCCGATCGACGACTTCCGCACCTTCGGCGAAGCGATGATGCGCAAGCTCGTGAACGAGATCGCCCGCGAGTGAGAGGACGTTTCAGCGCCGGGCGACTGTTCATCTCGTCTTGTTGAGGTCCGGCCTCGGCGCCCCGCCAAGGCTTGCGCTCCGCTCATTCGAGGCGGAGAAATGACGTCGCCGGGTCCGCGTTCGGAAGCCTCGCGATCCTTGAGCATTGAGGGAGGAACAGGTGAATCGGATCGATCTCGAGGGTCAGCACGCGGTCGTGACGGGCGGGGCGCAGGGCATCGGCTTTGCGATTGCGAAGCGATTGATCGCCTCGGGCGCGACCGCGACGCTGTGGGACCTCGACGAGACGGCGCTCAAGAAGGCGGCGGCCGATCTCGGCAAGGCGGCGCGAACCATCGTCGTCGACATCGTCGATCCCGACGCGGTTCTGGAGGCGCACAAACGCAGCGAGAGCGAGGGCGGCCCGGTCTCGATCGCCGTCAATTCCGCCGGCATCGCCGGGCCGACCGCGCCGCTCGACGCCTACGACGTCGGCTGGTGGAAGAAGATCATGGACGTGAACGTCAACGGCACGTTCTACGTCAATCGGGCCGTCGTTCCCGGCATGAAGGCCCGCAATTATGGCCGGATCGTCAACATCGCCTCGGTCGCCGGGAAGGAGGGCAATCCCAACGCCTCCGCCTATTCGGCCTCCAAGGCCGCCGTGATCGGATTGACCAAGTCGCTCGGCAAGGAGCTTGCGACATTCGACATCGCCGTCAATTGCATCACGCCCGCGACCGCGCAGACGCGCATCCTCGAACAGGTCGCGCCCGAGTTCATCGAATACATGCGCGTCCGCATTCCCCGCGGCCGATTTCTCGAGGTCGACGAAGCCGCAGCGATGGTCGCCTGGCTCGTGTCGAAGGAGAATAGCTTCACGACCGCCTCGACCTTCGACCTCTCGGGCGGACGGACGACGTACTGATCGCGGCGCAGTTTGCGCTGCAGCATACAAAAAAAGACTGAAAGGAAATTTGCTCTCCCGCAACGGCCGGGTTGCGGATACGCTTGCCCTCGACCTTACGCGCGCCGCTGACGCGCGAGGAACCTGGGAGGACGGAAATGGTGAAGGTTGGTATTTGCGCAACCGCGCTCGCTCTGCTGATGGCGAGCGGCGTCGCGCGCGCCGAGGACACCATCAAGGTCGGCGTCACCGCCACGCTCGAAGGGACGTACACGATCCTCGGCGTGGACGGCATCGCCGGCTTCAACGCCGCGGTCAAGAAGTACGGCGACATGGCCGGCGGCAAGAAGCTCGAGTTCGTGATCGCCTCGACCGACGCCACGCCGGACTCGGCCGTGCGCGCGGTGAAGAAGCTGATCGAGCAGGACAAGGTGCAAATTCTCCTCTCGCCGCTCTCCGGCGACGAAGGCATCGCGATCAAGAACTTCTCGATGAGCCATCCCGAATTGACCTTCATCAACTCGGCGTCCGGCGCGCAGCAGACGACCTTCCCCGACGCCTCGCCCAACTTCTTCCGCTTCAACATGGACGGCGCGCAATGGTCGGCCGGGCTCGGCGACTACGCGTTCAACAAGAAGGGCTACAAGAAGGTCGCGATCGTCGGCGAGGACTATTCCTTCTCGCACACCCAGGCCGCCGGCTTCATTCTCGAGTTCTGCGCTCTCGGCGGCCAGGTCACCAACCGTCAGTGGGTGCCGCTCGGCACCAAGGACTTCGCCTCGACCATCGCGGCGCTGCCCGACGACGTCGACGCGATCTACCTCAACCTCGGCGGCGCCGACGCCGTCAACTTCCTCAACCAATACTCGCAGGCCGGCGGCAAGGGCCATCTCATGGGCGGTTCGATCATGGTCGACCAGACGGTGCTGTCGGCCAAGGGCGACGCCAAGAAGGCGATGATCGGCACCCTCGCCTCGAGCGGCATGGCCGACACCGACCCCGATCCGGCCTGGAAGGCGTTCGTCGAACTCTATCAGGCCTCGACGCCCGCCGATAAGCGCCTGCCGAGCCCCGGCCTGCTCGCGACCAACTATTACGGCGCGACGATGGCGCTCTACGAGGCGCTCAACAAGTCCGGCGGCGACCTCAGCAACGGCCAGGCGAAGTTCAAGGACGCGCTGTCGCATCTCACCATCGACGCGCCCAACGGCAAGATCAGCCTCGACGAGAACCGTCAGGCGATCGGCACCAACTTCGTCACCGAAGTCGTCGAGGACGGCAAGGGAGGCCTCGTCAGCGCGGTCGTCAAGGTCGTGCCGGACGTGCATCAGACGCTCGGCTATCCGCGCGACGTCTTCGCCAAGATCGGCCCTCCGGGCCGCGACAACCCGAAGTGCCAGAAGTACTGAGTTAGGATCGGGCTCCTCGCCGGGCGCGCTTGCTTGAGCGCCCGGCGCAGGCGACGACGCCAGCCCTTATCGCCGCCCGGAACGACGGGGCGGCGTCTTTGCTTGCAATCGGCGCCCGAGTAGGGAAATCTGTCAATAGACCAAGTCACTCCGGGAGGATCGCCATGAGCCGCGCGATCGCCGTGTTTCACGGCCGATTCGGCCGTGCGACGCTGTATCAGCTCAATCGTCCTTTCAACACGCACGCCCATCGCGAAGCCCACCTGATCTTTCACCTCGCCGGCCCGCCGGGCTGCGTCGAGGTCGACGGCAAGGCGCGTCCCGCGACGCCAGACACGGTCGTGGCCGTCAGTCCGTGGGAGCCGCACAATTTCATTCCGGCCGACTATGAATCGGGCGCCGTCTTCCTGGTTTTCTATGTCGACTGCGAGTGGTTCACGACCGGCGGCTCCGGTCCGCGGCTCTGCTTCGGCCGGTCGCTTCTGTCGCGCAACGCGTCGATCGATCAGCAGAATTCGCCGCGCCGCGTCGCGGTTGAGCGACGCCGACAACCTCGGCGATCTCGACCGCGAGTTGAGAAGCCTGATCGACGCCTGCTACGAGCAGTCGTGGCGGCAGGCAGGTCAGTCGATCGAGCGCAGGGCGATCGAGGGCGTCAGCGATTTTCGCGTCCGCAAGTCCATCCGCCTCATGGAAGAGCAACTGACCGCCGATCTCGAACTCGACGCCGTGGCGCGCGAGGCAGGGCTGTCGCGCCCGCACTTCTACAAGCTCTTCCGCACCCACACGGGGCTGACGCCAAATCTCTTCCTCAATACGCTCCTCATGGAGCGCGCGCTCGACCGGCTGGTCCGCAGCGAATCTCCGGTGGCCGAGATCGGTTTCGATCTCGGATTTCCTTCGCAGAGCGGCTTCTCCAAGTTCTTCTCGGCGAACGTCGGAATGGCGCCGACGGACTACCGTCGCGCCGTGCACGTCGTCTAGCTCTCAGCGTGGCGACGAATTATACTGAAAGGCAAACGCGCCCGGCCACCAGCGGCTAGTTGTATGGGGATGGACATGACGAGGGTTCGCGCCCGCGAAGGCCCGGCCGCCGGGCGACCCCGATGAACGGGTTCATCGCCCGCCGCCCCTTGTGGACGCTCGCTATCGTCGTCGTGGCGGTGTTCCTCGTCTGGCTGGTGTTCGCGCCCTGGCCGTCCGGCTTCGAGGAGACATTCGGCAGGAAGAAGCTCTTTCTCAACGCCGTGTTCAACGGGATCACGCTCGGCGGGCTCTACTTCCTGGTTGCGAGCGGCTTCACCCTCATCTTCGGCCTCATGCGCAACGTCAACCTGGCGCACGGCTCGATCTATCTGCTCGGCGGCTACTTCGGCTACATGACGAGCGACGCGACCGGCTCGTGGCTGCTCGCCTATGTCGTGGCCTTCGTCGTGGCGGCGGCGCTCGGCGTCCTTCTCCAGGTGGTGGTGTTCCGCCGCATGGAGGGACAGGATCTTCGCCAGACGCTGGTGACGATCGGCATCTCGATCGTGCTCGCCGACCTGATGCTGTGGTGGTTCGGCGGCAATTCCTATCAGATTCAGACGCCCGGCTGGCTCAAGGGCCCGGTGGAGCTGCCGTTCGTCACCGCGGTCAAGTCCTCGGGCGAGGCGGTCTATCTCACCTATCCGGTCGTCCGGCTCGTGATCCTCGCCGCCTCGATCGTCATCGGGCTCCTGATGTGGCTCGCGCTGAACCGCACGCGCATCGGCATGATCGTGCGCGCCGGGGTCGACGACCGCGACATGCTGTCGGCGATGGGCGTTCCGATCCAGCTCGTCTTCGTCGTCGTCTTCGCCTTCGGCGCCGGCCTCGCCGGGATGGCTGGCGTCGTCGGCGGCACGTTCCAGTCCCTTTCGCCCGGGGAGGACACGCGCTTTCTCCTCGCCTCGCTGATCGTCGTCATCGTCGGCGGCATGGGCTCGATCACCGGGGCGGCGCTGGGCGCGCTCATCATCGGCCTCGCCGAGCAGATCGGGCTCGCCTATTTCCCGACCTACGCGATCGTCCTCACCTTCCTGATCATGGTGCTCGTGCTGGCCGTGCGGCCGCAGGGCCTGCTGGCCGCCAGGTAAGGTCATGGCGCTCGCCAACTCTTCACCGAGACGGACCGCGAGCGCCAACGCGCCCGCGGCGGCGTGGTTCAGGGGCTTGAGCCCCGCGACCCTCCTCGTCGCCCTCGTTCTCGTGATCATGCCGGCGATCGCGAGCGACTTCGTGCTCGTCCAGATTGTCGCCTGGTCCTACATGCTCGGCGTCGTCGCGCTGAGCCTCATGTTTCTGGCGGGCTACGGCGGCATGGTGAGCCTCGCCCAGGTGACGCTCGCGGGCTTCGCCGGCTATATGGCCGCCATCTTCGGCGTCAACGGCCAGCCGGGCGGAATGGGGTGGCCGTGGTGGGTCGCCGTGCCCATCGCGATTGTGCTCACGATGGTCTTCGGGGCGATCGTCGGCGCGCTCGCGGTGCGCACCGAAGGCATCTACATGATCATGATCACGCTGGCGATCGCCGCGGCGTTTTTCTACTTCACCAACGAGAATTATGCGATCTTCAACGGCCACACCGGCATCAACGCGATCCCGACGCCGCAATTCCTCGGCGTGAACTGGCACGCCTCGATTCCCTTCTACTATCTGACGCTCGTCGTCGCGGCGCTTTGCTGGTGGGCGGTGTCCTACGTCTCGCGATCGCCCTTCGGGCTGGCGCTGCAGGGGGTGCGTGACAACCCGCGACGCATGGCCGCGCTCGGCTTCAACGTCACCGCGCACCGGGTCGTGGCCTACGTGTTCGCCGCCTTCCTCGCCGCGCTCGGCGGCATCCTGCTCATGTGGAGCTACGGCGAGATCGCGCCGGGCACGGTCAGCGTGCAGGCGGCCATCGACATCCTCGTCATCGCCGTCGTCGGGGGTCTCGGCGATCCGATCGGCCCGTTCATCGGGGCGCTCATCTACGTGGTGCTCAAGACCTTCGCGCTCGATGTCCTCGTCGCGCTCGGTCTCGACGGCAACCGCTTCCGGCTCCTGATCGGGCTCGGCTTTCTCGTCGTGGTCTTCTTCTCGCCCGACGGCGTCGTCGGCTTGTGGCGGCGCTGGCGCAACCGCGCCTCGGCCGGCGGCCGCAACCGTCGGGGCGGGCGCGAAGAAGAGGGCGGCCGCGATGGATAGCGTCGCGCAGCGCCTCTCCGCGGTCGGCGTCGCCAACGCCCTCGAGCTCAGGGGAGTGACGCGTCTCTTCGGCGCGCTTGCCGCCCTCGTCGACGTGTCGCTGACGGTGAAGGCGGGCGAGCGGCGCGCCGTGCTCGGATCGAACGGGGCCGGCAAGACGACGCTCTTCAACTGCATCACCGGCGACTTCCCGCCGACATCCGGCACGATCCGCTTCTATGGCGAGGACGTGACCTTCTTTCCCCCTTATGAGCGCATCCGCCGGGGCTTGCGGCGCACCTATCAGATCTCGGCGCTCTTCCCGGGCCTGAGCGTCCAGGACAACGTCTATCTCGCCTGCCGCGGCGTGTCGCGCGGCCGCTATTCCCTGGTGCGGCCGGGGCCGAGCGACTCGCTCGTCCACGCAGCCGAGACTCTGATCGAGGCGGTCCACCTGACGCCGATCCGCTCGAAGCTCGTGGCCGAGCTCGCCTACGGCCAGCAGCGCCAGCTCGAGATCGCGCTGGCGCTCGCCGGCGCGCCGCGCTTCATCCTGTTCGACGAGCCCGCGGCGGGCCTCTCGCCGACGGAGCGGGCGGAACTGGTCGAGATCCTGTCGTCGTTGCCGAGCCACATCGGCTACATCGTCATCGAACACGACATGGACGTGGCGCTGAGGGTCGTCGAAAGCGTCACGATGATGCACAACGGCCGCATCTTCAAGGAAGGCTCGCCGCAGGAGATCGAGCAGGACCCGGAAGTGCAGGAGCTCTACCTCGGCGGCGGTCATGGCTGAGCCCCGCCGCTCCGACGCGAGCGCGCTTCTGCAGGTGCGCGGCCTCAACGTCTTCTACGGGCGCTCGCATGCGCTTCAGGGCGTCGATCTCACCCTCGAGCAGGGCGTGCTCTCGGTCGTCGGCCGCAACGGCATGGGCAAGACGACGCTGTGCAAGACGATCATGGGCCTCGTTCCCGCCGCGAGCGGATCGGTGCGCATGCGCGGCGAGGAGCTGGTCGGCCGGTCGCCCGCGGAGATCGCGCGCCACGGCATCGGCTACGTCCCCCAGGGACGCAGGCTGTGGCGGTCGCTGACGGTCGACGAGCATCTGCGCATGACCGCGTCCGGCAAGGGCGCGTGGACGATCGAGCGCGTCTACGACGCGTTCCCGCGCCTCGCCGAGCGCAAGGGGAACGGCGGCGGCCAGCTCTCGGGCGGCGAGCAGCAGATGCTCGCGATCGCCCGCGCGCTCGTGACCAATCCGCATCTTCTCATCATGGACGAGCCGACCGAGGGCCTCGCGCCGGTGATCGTCGCCCAGGTCGAGGAGATGCTGGTCCGCCTCGGCGCCGAGAGCGACATCGCGATCCTCGTCATCGAGCAGAACATCGGGGTTGCGACCTCCGTCTCCGAGCATGTCGCGATCATGGTCAACGGGCGGATCAACCGCATCGTCGAGGCGAGACGCCTCGCCGCCGACCGCGAGCTGCAGCAGCGCCTGCTCGGGGTCGGGCGCCATTCCGAGGCGCGGCCCGAGCCAGAGGCGGGGCTGCCGCGCGAGGAGAAGGCGCAGGCGCCGCGCGCACGGGCCCCCACCGCCGCGGTGAGGATCTATACGTCGAACCCGGCCCCGCCGACCCGCTGGTCGCAGCCCGTGTCCAACGCCCGGATCGAGGCGGGGGCGCGGGTGGCGACTGTCGGATCGGCGCGGACGGAGGAGGCGCGCGAGCGCCCGGCGCCTTCGATCGTCGCCCGCGCCGGCCCGCCGGTGGTGATCGTCGCCGGCACGCTCGACACGAAAGGCGCGGAACTGCGCTTCATCCGCGACCTCATCGTCGCGAGCGGAGTCAGGACCCGCCTCGTCGACGTCTCGACAAGCGGCAAGCACACCTCCTGCGACGTGACCGCGCAGGAAGTGGCGCTGAATTACGGCCGCGGCGGGCAGGGCGTCTTCGGCAGGGACAGGGGCGCCTCGGTCGCCGCGATGGCGGAAGCTTTCGAAGCCTGGATGCGCCGCCAGAGCGACGTCGTCGGCATCATCAGCGCCGGCGGCTCGGGCGGCGCCTCGATCGTTGCGCCGGGCATGCGGGCGCTGCCGATCGGCACGCCCAAGATGCTGATCTCGTCGGTCGCCTCCGGCGATGTCGGCCGCTATGTCGGCCCGAGCGACATCGCCATGCTCTATTCGGTCACCGACGTTCAGGGCCTCAACCGCATCTCGCGACAGGTGCTGACCAACGGCGCCGAGGCGCTGATCGGCATGGTCAAAGCCCGTCTCGCCGAGCGCGAGAAGGCTCAGAAAGCGCGCGGCCCGGCGCCGCCGCCAGCCGTCGGGCTCACCATGTTCGGCGTCACGACGCCTTGCGTCCAGCAGATCGTCAAGGGGCTCGAGCCAGCCTGGGAATGCGTCGTCTTCCACGCGACCGGGGTCGGGGGCCGGTCGATGGAGAAGCTCGTCGATTCGGGACTCCTCGACAGCGTGATCGACGTGACGACGACCGAGGTCGCCGACATGCTCGTGGGCGGCGTGCTGGCCGCCGACGAGGATCGGTTCGGCGCGGTGATCCGCACCCGCACTCCCTACATCGGTTCGGTCGGCGCCCTCGACATGGTCAATTTCGGCGCGCCCGACACCATCCCGGCGCAATTCCGGGGCCGGCGCCTGCAGCCGCACAATCCGCAGGTGACGCTGATGCGCACGACGCCTGAGGAGAACGAGCGGATCGGCCGCTGGATCGGCGAGCGGCTCAATCGCATGGACGGGCCGGTGCGGTTCTTCCTGCCGGAAAACGGCGTCTCCGCGCTCGACGCGTCGGGCCAGCCCTTCCACGATCCGCAGGCCGACGCCGCGCTCTTCCGGGCGCTCGAGAGCACAGTGCGGCAGACGGCCAACCGGCGCATCGTGCGCCTCCGCCGGCACATCAACGATCCCGAATTCGCGCTTGCCGTCGTCGAGGCGTTCCGCGCGCTGCACGGGACGGGGTCAAGCCGGAGGCGCGCCGCGAGATGACCCATGCCCCGCATTGACCGCACGACGCTGATGGAGACGTTCCGCGCCATGGCCGCCCGCGGCGAGCCGATCGTCGGCGCGGGCGCGGGAACCGGCCTCTCCGCCAAATGCGAGGAGGCCGGCGGCGTCGACCTCATCGTGATCTACAATTCGGGCCGCTACCGGATGGCTGGCCGCGGCTCGCTCGCGGGCCTGCTCGCCTACGGCGACGCCAACGCCATCGTGGTCGAGATGGCGGGCGAGGTGCTGCCGGTCGTCAAGCGCACCCCCGTGCTCGCCGGCGTCAACGCAACCGATCCCTTCCGCGACATGGACGTCTTCCTCGACGAGATCGCGCGCCTCGGATTCTCGGGCGTGCAGAACTTCCCGACGGTCGGCATCATCGACGGAACCTTCCGCGCCGGGCTCGAAGAGACCGGGATGGGTTACGCGCTCGAGGTCGAGATGATCGCGAAAGCGCGCGAGAAGGATCTTCTCACCACGCCCTACGTGTTCAACGAGCGCGAAGCCAAGGCGATGGCGCGGGCGGGCGCGGACATCATCGTCTGCCACATGGGCCTTACCACCGGCGGCGCCATCGGCGCCTCGACCGCGCTGAAGCTCGCCGATTGTCCGGCCCTGATCGACGCATGGGGCGCGGCGGCGCTGAGCGTCAGGCCGGACATCCTCGTGCTGGCGCACGGGGGGCCGATCGCCGAGCCGGAGGACGCCGACTTCATCATGAAGGCGTGCAAGGTCTGTCACGGGTTCTACGGCGCGTCGTCGATGGAGCGGCTGCCGGTCGAGACCGCGCTGACCGCTCAGGCGCGACGGTTCAAGGCGATCAAGGGAAGAAACTAAAAGAAGCTGGCCGAGGGGAGGGAGTTGAAGAGATGTCGGGACTTCTGATCGGGACGCTGATCCTCTGGCTGATCATCGCGATCGTCGTGATCGTGATCGTCGTCTATGTCGTGAACTGGCTCTATCACCGGTCGTCGAAGGAGGTGAGCTTCGTGCGCACCGGCTTCGGCGGCGAGAAAGTGGTGATCGACGGCGGCGCCTTCGTGCTGCCGTTCATTCACGATTACACGCCGGTCAACATGAACGTGCTGCCGATGCAGATCGTGCGCGAGAAGGGCGACGCGCTGATCACGCTCGACCGCATGCGCATCGACGTCGAAGCGGACTTCTATGTCCGCGTGCAGCCGACGCGCGAGGCGGTGTCGATCGCCGCCGCGACCCTCGGGCGGCGCACGCTCGAGCCCGAGCGCCTGCATTCGCTCCTCTCCGGCAAGTTCATCTCGGCTTTGCGCTCGGTCGCTTCCGAAATGACCATGGAGCAGATGCACGAGAAGCGCGGCGACTATGTCGCGCGGGTGAAGTCGGACGCCGTCGAGGGGCTGGCGCAGAACGGCCTCGAGCTCGAATTGGTCGCCATCACCGACCTCGACCAGACCGAGCTCGAGTTCTTCAATCCGTCGAACCGCTTCGACGCGGAAGGCCTGACGCGGCTGATCGAGGACATCGAAGAGCGCCGCAAGCTGCGCAACCACATCGAGCAGGACTCGATGATCAAGATCCGCACCCGCAACCTCGAGGCGGAGCGGCAGGCGCTCGACATCGAGCGCGACAGCGAGAACGCCCGGCTCGAGCAGCAGCGCGACATCGAGATGCGCCGCGCCCTGCAACGCACCGAGGTCGCCCGCGAGCGGGCCTTGCGCGAGACGGAGGCGGAGCAGGCGCAGATTTCCGCCCGCGAGGCGATCGAGAAGGCGCGCATCGCCAACGAGCAGGCGATCAGCGAGGCGCGCATCGCCTCGGAGCGGGAGATCCGCCAGCGCGAGATCGAGCGCACGCGGGCGGTCGAGGAGGTCGAGATCGCGGCGCGCGAGGACATCGAGAAGGCGCGCATCGACAACCAGCGCGAGGTCGACACGGCGCGCATCCTCTCCGAGCGCGAGGTGCGTGAGCGCGAGATCGAGCGCACGCGGGCGATCGAGGAACTCGAAATTCAGGCGCGCGAGACGGTCGAGAAGGCCCGCATCGCCCAGGAGCGCGCGGTCACCGAGTCGCGCATCGTCAGCGAGGAGGAGACAAGGCGGCGCGAGATCGAGCGGACGAAGACGCTCGAACAGGCGGAGATCTCCGCCCGCGAGGCGACGGAGAAGAGCCGCATCGTACAGATGACGACGATCAACGCCGAGCGCATCGCTTCGGATGAGCGCACCCGGTCGCTCGAAATCCTGCGCCAGCGCGCCATCGAGGAGGCGGAGATCGCGGCGCAAAGGGCGATCGAGGCCGCCAAGATCGCCCGCGAACAGGGCCTCGCCGCCGAGCGCATCGCCGCCGAGCAGGCGACCCGCACCCTCGAGATCGCCCGCAACCAGGCGATCGAGGAGGCCGGCATCTCCGCCCGCGAGACGACCGAGACGACGCGCATCGCGCAGGAGGAGCGCGTCCGCGCCGCCGAGATCGCGCGCAACCGCGCGCTCGAAGAGGCCGACATCGGCGCGCGCGAGGCGATCGAAGCCGCGCGCATCGCCCAGGAGAAGACCATCGCGCTGACCAGGATCACGAGCCAGCAGGAGACTGAAGGGCAGGAAATCGCCCGAAGGCGGGCCATCGAGGAGGCGGAGATCGCTTCGCTGCTTTCGACCCGGGCCGCCCGCATCGCCCAGGAGAAGCAGACGGCGGCCGAGCAGATCGCCGCCGATCGCGAAACGCGCAAGCTCGAGATCGCGCGGTCGCAGGCGCTCGAGCAGGCGGAAGTGACGGCCCGTGAGGCGGTCGAGGCGGCGCGCATCGCCCAGGAGAAGAACCTCGCGGTCAGCCGCATCGTCAGCCAGAAGGAGACGCAGAACCAGGAGATCGCGCGCCGCAAGGCGATCGAGGAGGCCGAGATCGCAGCGCTCGAAGCGACGCGGGCCGCGCGCATCGCGCAGGAAAAGCGGACGGCCGCCGAATTGATCGCCGCCGACAGCGAGACCCGCAAGCTCGAGATCGCCCGCAACGAGGCGGTCGAAACGGCCGAGATCGACATGCGCCAGCTCGTCGAGACCGCCCGCATCGGCCAGGACCGGCGCATCCAGAGCGAGCGCATCGCGCGCGACGAGGAGATCCGGTCGCTCGAGATCGCCCGCAACCGCACGGTCGAGGAGGCCGAGATCCACGCGCGCGAAACGGTCGAGGCGGCCCGCATCGGCCAGGAGAAGGCGCTCGCGGCGGAACGGATTCTGTCCGACCAGGAAACCCGCGCCCGCGAAATCGCCCGCAACGAGGCGGTCGAGGCGGCCGAGCTCAAGCGGCGCGACGCCGTCGAGCGGCAGCGCATCGAGATCGAACTCGGACTCGAGCGCGAGCGCATCGCCTCGCAGGAGACGCGCGAGGTCCTCAGCATCGAGCAGAAGCGCGCGATCGAAGAGGCGGACGAAGACCGCGCCATCGCGCTCTCGTCGAAGCGGGCCGAGCGCGCCGGCGCCGACCAGCGGGTGCGCCAGGCCGAGATCGTCGCCCGGCAGAACGTCGAGCGGACGGACGTCGCGCGCGAGCAGGTGCTCGAGGCGGCGCGGCTCGAACGGCGCCGGGCGCTCGAACAGCTCGAGATCGCCCGCTCGCAGGCGTTGCAGGAGGCGGAGATCGCCGCCCGCGAGGAGATCGAGAGGGCGCGCATCGCTTCCGAGCGCGGTCTCGATGAGGCCCGCGTCAACCGCGAACGCGACCTGCGCCGGCTCGAGATCGAGCGCGAGCGCGTGGTCGAGACAGCGGCGATGGAAAAGGCGATCGCGCTCTTCGAGAAGTCGCTCGAGGAATTGGCCGCGCAGGCCGAGGCCGAGAACGCCCGCGCCCGCGCTGCCGAGGCGGTCGAGCGCGTCATCACGACCCGCGAGAGCGAGGTCGCCCGGCGCCGGCGCGCGGTCGAAGTCATGATCGCCGAGAAGGAAGCCGAGGAGACGCGCATCGCGGCGGAGGCCGAGCGCGTCCGCTCCGCGGTCGAAGCGGAGGCGCAGCGGCTCCTCAACGAGGCCGAGAACGTGCTCACCGACGAGTTGCGTCAATCGCTCTTCCGCCGCAAGCTCCTCGACCGGATCGAGGGCATCGTGCGCGAGAGCGTGCGGCCGATGGAGAAGATCGAGGGCATCCGCATCCTCCAGGTCGACGGCCTCAATGGCGGCGGCGGCGGCAACGGCGGGCGGAGCGCCACCGACGAAGTGATCGATTCGGCGCTGCGCTATCGCGTCCAGGCGCCCTTGATCGATTCGCTCCTCGCCGACATCGGCGTCGAGGGCGGCAGCCTCGCGAGAATGCCGGGCCTCATCCGGGAGGCGCGCGACATGCAGGGGATCCGCAAGGACACGGGCTCCGGCGGCTCGGGGCCGCGCAAGGATTCCGAGCCCGCGCCGGGCGGCGGCGGCGCGACGCCTCCGGTGCCGGCCGGCGGCCCGCGCAAGAAAGGCTGAGGCGAGAAAATGGCGCGCGTCTTCATCTCCAGCGTCGTCAACGCCCGCAGCGACCGCGTGTGGGCGCGCGTCCGCGACTTCAACGGCATGCCGAACTGGCATCCCGCCATCGCCGAGAGCCGCATCGAGGGCGGCGAGCCTTCCGACAAGGTCGGCTGCGTGCGCGACTTCCGCCTGCGCAACGGCGACCGCATCCGCGAGAAGCTGCTCGGCCTCTCGGACTTCGACATGTTCTGCACCTATTCGATCCTCGAATCGCCGATGGGGGTCGAGAATTACGTCGCAACGCTGAGGCTGACCCCGATCACCGACGGCGAGCGCACCTTCGTGGAATGGACGGCCGAGTTCGACTGCGCCCCCGAGCGCGAGGCCGACCTCATCGCCAACATCGGCGGCAACGTGTTTCAGGGCGGCTTCGACGCCCTGAAGCGGGCGTTCGGGGGGTAGCGATGTTGGCGACGAACCGATGCGAGCTGGCTACGCCTCCTCCCCCACCCGGGCCGCGCTTGCGCGCGCCCGGGTGGGGGAGGGGACGTCGACGACACGTGCGGCGGGATCAAGGCTAGCCATGCCGCGCATCGTCAAAAGCACCATCGTCGACGCGCCGACCGACGCGGTGTGGGCGGTATTGCGCGACTTCAACGGGCACGACCAATGGCATCCAGCCGTCGCCTCGAGCGAGATCGAGCGCGGGCAGAGCGCCGACAAGATCGGCTGCGTGCGCCGTTTCCGCCTCGCCGACGGATCGGAATTGCGCGAGCAATTGCTGGCGCTCTCCGATCTCGAGCAAAGTTTCAGCTATTGCCTGCTCGATACGCCGATCCCGCTCTTCAACTATGTCGCGCATGTGCGTCTCTTGCCGGTGACCGACGGCAACCGCACGTTCTGGCATTGGGAGTGCCGGTTCACGACGCGCCCGGACGAGCAAGCGCGCCTGACGCAGATGGTCGGCGAGGACATTTATCAGGCGGGCTTCGAGGCGGTCCGCCAGCGCCTGAAGGAGGCGGCATGATGGAGATCAACACATGCCGGTGACGGTCAAGACCTGCGCCTCGCCGGCCGAGGCGGCGGCGGCGCTCGCGTCCGACCGCGGCGCGCGCTTCATCGCCGGCGGCACCCTCGTCATGCGCGCCCTGAACGAAGGCGAGGTCGGCATCTCGACGCTCGTTCGGCTCGGCGACCGGGCGCTGGCGCGGATCGAGGCGCGCGGCGCGCGCGTCGTGCTCGGCGCCGAGACGACGCTTTCGCAAATCCTGCGCGAGCGCGACCTCGCCATCCTTCATCCCGTCGTCCGTTCGATCGGCGGTCCGGCCGTCCGCACGACGGCGACGGTCGGCGGCAACCTGTTCGCCGCCTCGCCGTTCGGCGATCTCGCGGTGGCGCTGCTGGCGCTCGACGCCATCGTCTCGGTGCAGGGGGGCTACGGCGCACGCGACATGCCGCTCGACGAATTTCTGGCGGGCCGCGACCGCAACGTCGGCCAGCTCGTGCTCAACGTCTCGTTCGAGCGTCCGGTCTCACCCGACGTCTTCCGCTGGCGGAAGGCCACCCGCGTCAGGCCGAAGGGGGCTTCGGTCGTGTCGATCGCCGCGCATGTCCCGAACATGGGCGGTCGGATCTCGAACGCCCGGGTCGCCTATGGCGCGATGGCGCCGACCGCGATCCGGGCGAAGGCGGTCGAGCGGGCGCTCGAGGGCCGATCGCTCGACGAGCAGGGCGTGGCGCCGGCAATCGCCGCCGCGGCGGAGGGAACGACGCCGGTGAACGATCCGATCGCCAGCGCCTGGTATCGGCGCGAGGTCGTCGGCGTCCACTTGCGCCGGCTGCTTCTCGGACAGGGATAGGGAGTTCTTCGAGCATGGCGCTGACGCCGCTTCAGTTCAGACACAACGGCCGCGACGTCGCCGTGTTCGTCCCCGGAGGCGCGAACCTCCTGATGACGCTCCGCGATCTCGTCGGCGACACGACGCCGAAGTTCGGCTGCGGCCAGGGCGGCTGCGGCGCCTGCACGGTGCTCGTCGACGGCGAGCCGGTCGTCGCCTGCGTGACGCTCGCCGAGAGCGTCGCCGGCAAGTCCATCGAGACGGCCGACAGCCTGAAAACGGGGCCCGAGCTTCACCCGCTGCAAGTCGCCTTCATGGAGAATTTCGCCGCCCAGTGCGGCTATTGCACGCCCGGCATGCTGATGGCGGCCAAGGCGCTCCTCGACCACAATCCCTCGCCGACGAGAGCCGAGGTCGTCGACGCGATCGCTGGCAACATCTGCCGCTGCACCGGCTACGAGCCGATCATCAACGCCATCCTCGACGCCGCCGGCCGCGGCGGGCGCCGCGCCTGAAGGGAAGAGACCGATGCTGGAACTGCGCAAGGACATCTTCGCCGACGAGCGCGACGACAATCTCAAGGAGGTCGGCAAGCCGACGCAGCGGCAGGACATGCTCGGCCATGTCACCGGGACGTCGACCTTCTTCAACGACCACAAGCTGCAGGGGATGCTGCACCTCAAGGTGCTGCGGAGCCCGCATTCGCACGCCCGCATCCGGCGCATCGACACGAGCGAGGCCGAGCGGCATCCGGGAGTCAGGCGCGTCATTCGCGGCGCCGACGTGCCGGTGAACCTCAATACGCTCCTCAGCCTCATCAACTTCGGCAAGGACGACGAGCCGACCCTCGCCGTCGACAAGGTCCGCTACAAGGGCGAACCGATCGCAGCCGTCGTCGCCGACAGCCACCGTGCGGCGTTCGAGGCGCTGGCCACGATCCGCGTCGACTACGACGTCCTGCCGGCGGTGTTCGACGTCGAGGAGGCGTTGAGGCCCGGCGCGCCGGTGGTCAACGAGGTCTATCCGACCAACAAGTTCATCTATCACGACATCTACGACCACCAGAAGCTGCGCTTCGGCGACGTTCAGCGCGGCTTCGCCGCCGCCGACCAGATCCTCGAGCAGCGCTACCAGATGTCGCCGATCGAGCACGCCCATACCGAGACCAACGGCTCGATCGCCGCGCCCGAAACCAACGGCCGCTACATCGTCTACACCTCGACCCAGGCGCTCTTCTTCTCGCTCGACACCTGCGCCAAGATCCTCGACGTGCCGTCGAACACGCTGCACTTCGTCGGCGGGACGGTCGGCGGCGGCTTCGGCGGCAAGGTCGACACGGTGACCGAGCCGCTCGCCATCCTCGGCGCCATGCTGACCGGGCGCCCGGTGCGCTACGTCATCTCGCGCGAGGAGGAGATGACCTATTGCGCCCCGCGCGGCGCCGAGCGCATCTGGATCAAGGACGGCGTCATGCGCGACGGCCGCATCGTCGCGCGCGAGTTCCGCTGTCTCTTCGACAGCGGGGCCTATACGCGGCTTTCGAGCTACGCCGTGGTCAAGTGCGCCGCGCACCTGCCGGGGCCATACACGGTCCCCAACGTCTCGGCCGACGTCTATTGCGTCTTCACCAACCGCGTGCCCGCGACCGCCATGCGCGGCTTCGGCGTCACCGCAGTCGATTTCGCCATCGAGTGCCAGATGGACAAGCTCGCCCACCTCGTCGGCATGGACCCGATGGAGTTCCGCATCCTCAACGCCTACCGCGACGGCGACATGAAGGCGCACCGGCGCGAGGCGAAGAACTGCGCGCTGATCGAATGCGTGCAGGTTGCGGCCGAGAAGGCGAACTGGCGCATCCGCGACGAGTTCAAGCGCATGTCGTCGCGGAAAGACGGCGGCGGCGCGCGCGCGGCTGTCACCGACACGCCGCGCGACCGGGCGCCGCCGCCGGCGCGCCCCGCCGCGGCGCAGCAGCGCACCTCCTACGACCGGGGCGTCGCGCCGCCGCCCGAGCCGCTGCGGCCGCCGCCGCCGCCGCCGCCCCCGGCCGCCCAGCCCCAAGGGACGCCGCAAGCGCCGGCGTCGTCGCATGGCGCGACCCGTTTCTCGTCCGTCTTCGGCAGGAGGCGCTGATCCCATGACCAGACATCGCGGAAAAGGCATGGCCTCGATCAACTACCCGATCGGCATGAATCTCGGCGGCGACCCGAGCCAGGCGCTCGTCCACTCGAACCCGAGCGGCAAGTTCACGGTCGCCCTGTCGTCGATCGACCTTGGGCAGGGCATGAAGTCGGTGACGCGGCAGATCTGCGCCGAGACGCTCGGCGTGCCGGTCGAGGACGTCTACGTCGACACCGCCGATTCCGACACCGGCCCGCACTGCATGGGCAGCTTCGCTTCGCGCGGAACCCACCGTGTCGGCAACGCCGTCGCGGCCGCGGCGCGCGAGGCGCGCGCGGTGATGATGGAGGCGGCGGCCGAGGAGCTCGAGGTCAACGTCGCCGATCTCGATACCGACGGGCGCGGCAACATCCACGTCAAGGGCGCGCCGCACCGCTCGATCTCGACCAAGGATGTCGCGATCGCCGCGCAGTTCAAGCAGGGGCGCACCATTTCCGGCCGCGGCATCTTCCTCGTGCCGCTCTCCGCCGTCGATCCGGAGACGGGCGAGATGTCGCCCGCCACCTGCTACGCCCACGCCTGCCTCGTGGCCGAGGTCGAGGTCGACGACGAGACGGGCGAGGTCGCGGTCGTCAAGATGGACAGCGCCTACGAGATCGGCCGCGCGCTGAACCCGCGCCTCGTCGAACAGCAGCTTGTCGGCGGCGCCTGGATGGGGATGAGCCACGCGCTCTACGAGACGCCCGAGCCCTATTACCCCGACCCGAGCAACGGCCCGCGCGACTTCGTCGAATATCTCATGCCGGGTCCGGGCGACATCTGCCCCTACGACATCGCGGTGCTCGAACGACCCGCCGCCGACGGTCCGTTCGGCGCCAAGGGGCCGGGCGAGATGTGCGCCAATCCTGTTTTGCCCGCGGTCGCCAACGCCATCTTCAACGCCATCGGCGTGCGCGTCGACGAATTGCCGATCACGCCCGAGAAGGTGCTGCGCGGCCTGAAAGCGAACGGCGGCGCCCGCCCGCAGGCGAGGCGGTGATGGCGCTCGCCAGCGCAGGCCGGGGATCCCTTCTCCCTCAGGGAGAAGGTGGCGCGAAGCGCCGGATGAGGGTTCGCGGGCCCTCATCCGTCCGCGCTGACGCGCGGCCACCTTCTCCCCGAGGGAGAAGGGAACGCTGATGGCCGTCCGCGGCACCATCGTCGGCATCGACGGGCCCGAGGCGCTCGGGAACGCGCTGCGCGCGGCCTATTATCTCGCCGACGACGGCCTCGCGACGGCGGCCTATCTCGCGCTCGCGCTCGGCAAGCCGCTGCTCCTCGAAGGCGCGCCGGGCGTCGGCAAGACCGAGGCGGCGAAGGCCATCGCCGCCGTCATGGCGCGGAAACTCATCCGACTGCAATGCTACGAGGGCATCGACGCCTCGGCCGCGCTCTACGAATGGAACTATCCGCGCCAAATGCTGGCGATCCGCCAGGCCGGCGACCACTCCATCGACATCTACGGCGAGCCGTTCCTGATCGAGCGGCCGATGCTGGCGGCTTTGCGCGCGCCCGATGCGACCGTCCTCCTGATCGACGAGATCGACCGCGCCGACCAGGAGTTCGAGGCCTTCCTGCTCGAGTTCCTGTCCGACTTCCAGATCTCCATTCCCGAGCGCGGCACCCTGAAGGCGGTCGAGCGCCCGGTCGTCGTCCTGACGTCGAACCGCACCCGCGACCTGCACGAAGCGCTTCGCCGCCGCTGCGTCTATCACTGGATCGACTATCCCGCCCCCGAGCGCGAGGCGCGCATCGTCATGCTGCGCGCCTCCTCCGTCGCCGAGGCCACCGCGCGCGCCGTGGTCGCAGCGGTCGGGCGCCTGCGGCGCGAGCCGCTGACGAAAGCGCCCGGCATCGCCGAGGCGGTCGACTGGGCCGAGGCCGCGACGCTCCTGCATCAGCGCGGCGCGCGCTGGCCCGACGCCTTCAAGCGCTCGATCGGCCTCGCGCTGAAAGACGAAGAAGACCTCGCGCATGTCTCGGGCCGCCTCGACGCCATCCTCGCCGAGGCCGCCGCATGAGCGAGACGGATCCCGTTCCGCGCGCCGCGCAGCCCTTCCTGAGCTTCGTCTCGCTCCTGCGCCTGAACGGCTTCGCGGTCGCGCCGGAGCAGACGACCTCCTTCCTCGCCGCGATCGGGCTGCTCGGCCCCCGCGATCCCGAGGACGTGCGTCAGGCGGGGCTTGCGACGCTCGCGCCGCCGCCCGAACGAAGGGCCGCCTACGATCTTCTCTTCCGCATCCATTTTCTCGGCGAGGACGCGCCGGCGCTCGGGCAGGCCGACAGCGAGGAGCCGGTCAAGGTTCAGGACGATCGCCGGGGCGACATGGCGCCGCCCGACGCCGACGAGATCAACGAGACGGGCGAGGCGGCGACGCGCGCCGAAGCGCTCGTCGGGCGCCGTTTTGGCGGCGAGGGGACGAGCGATGCGCTCCGTCGCCTCGGCCGCGAAGCCGCCCGCCGCCTGCCGCGCCGGAAAAGCTACCGCCGCATGCGCGCCCGGCGCGGCGCGACCGTCGATCTTCGCCGCACCTTGCGCCAGGCCGCGCGCAACGACGGCGAGATCGTGCGCCTCGAAAGCCTCAAGCGGCGGATGCGGCCGCGCAAGATCCTCCTCCTCATCGACGTCTCCGGCTCGATGAAGGCGCAGACGGAAGAAAACCTGCGCTTCGCCCACGCGCTGGCGCAGGCCGCGCCCCGCCTCGAGGCCTTCACTTTCGGCACGAGGCTCACCCGCATCACCCGCGCCATGCGCCTGAAGCGCCGCGAGCAGGCGCTCGCCGCCGCCGCCGCGACCGTCAGCGACTTCGACGGCGGCACGCGCATCGGCGACGCGCTCCAGGCCTATCTCGCCGTGCCGCGCTTCGCCGGCTACGCGCGCGGCGCCGCCACCCTCATCGTCTCCGACGGCCTCGAGCGCGGCGATCCGATCGCGCTCGCCGACGCGGTCGCCGAGACTCAAGCGCCGCTCCTGGCGAATGAGCTGGCTGACGCCGCTGGCGCGCGACAAAAGCTTTCGCC
Source organism: uncultured Alphaproteobacteria bacterium (assembly GCA_963829505.1). Lineage (GTDB taxonomy): Bacteria > Pseudomonadota > Alphaproteobacteria > Rhizobiales > Beijerinckiaceae > Roseiarcus. The sequence continues at coordinate 146,504 of CAWHIL010000001.1, read as the reverse complement.
CGCAGACCGAAGCGCTGATGGCGGTCGCCCGCTTCGTCGACGACATCGTCGACGGCGGCTCGACGGCCGCGCTCGTCGATCACGTCCTCGCCCTCGCGCGGAGGAAGGCCGCATGATTCCGATCGTCGACGGCCATCATCACATCTGGCGCCAGCACGACCTGCCGTGGCTCATGGGGCCCATGCAGCCGCGCATCTTCGGCCCCTACGAGGCGATCCGGCGCGACTACACGATCGAGGAGTACCGTGCCGACGTTGCGAGCTCCGACGTCGTCAAGTCCGTCTATGTGCAGACCAACTGGGCGAAGGAGCGCTTCGAGGACGAGGCGCGTTGGGTGCAGGAGACGGCCGAGCACACCGGTTGGCCGCACGCCATCGTCGCCTACGCCGATTTTTCCGTCCCCGACGTTCGCCCCCAGCTCGACCGGCTGAAGAAATATCCGCTCCTGCGCGGCGTCAGGATGCAGCTCCACTGGCACGCAAACCCGCTTTATCGCTTCGCCGAACGCGCCGATCTCGCCGCCGACGAGACGATCCGCCGCAACGTCGCGCGTCTCGCCGATTATGGCCTGAGCTTCGATCTCCAGGTGTTCGCGCCGCAGATGGCCGACGCGGCCGATCTCGCCGACACCTGCCCGAACGTGACTTTCGTCCTTCAGCATGCCGGCATGCTCGAGGACCTTTCGCGCGAGGGCCGGGCCGAGTGGCGCGCCGGCATGGTGCGGCTCGCCGCGGCGCCCAACGTCGTGTCGAAACTCTCGGGCCTCGGCACCTTCATCCACCGCAACGATCCGGCGCATATCGCCGAAATCGTCCACGATACGGTCGCGATCTTCGGCGCCGGGCGCTGCCTGTTCGGCTCGAACTTTCCGATCGAGAAGCTCTGGACCTCGTATGCGGCGCTGATCGAGGCGTATCGGGCTGCTGCGCGATTCCTGCCCGAAAAGGATCAGCGCGCCATCCTGCACGACACCGCACTGAAGGTTTACCGCATCGCGCCATAGAGGGCGCGCACAAACAGAATACGGGAGGCAAACGACGTGGCGCTTGAAATCAAGATCCTCGACTATGGCGACATCGAGCTCGAATTCGAGCTTCCTCGTGCTCGGCCGCGACTGCGGCCGGACGCGGCGCGTGCCGACGCTCGGCTTCCTTATTCTCGGGGGAACCTATCCGGTGCTGGTCGACACCGGCTACCGGTCGAACCAGATCATGGAGACGCTCGGCATGCGCGGCCTCCAGTATCACGAGAACATGATCGAGAATCAGCTCATGAAGCATGGCGTGCGCATGGGCGACGTGCGCTTCGTCGCGCACACCCACCTGCACATCGACCACGCCGGCAAGGACGACCTCTTTCCGATGAACACCACGGCGGTCATCAACCGCAAGGAGCTCGAATTCTCCGTCTCGGGCATCATGCACCCGCAATACCCGGCGCCGGACATCAAGCACCTGATCGACCGTCTGCACACCAAGGGCGCGCTCCGGCTGCTCGACCTCGAGATCGCCGGCCCGACCGAACTCATTCCCGGCGTCGTCTGCGAGGCGGCCGGCGCCCACACCGAAGGCTCGATGAACGTCCATGTCGAGACCGCCGAGGGAAAAGCGACCATCTGCGGCGACGTGATCTACGATTTCAACGACCAGATCGTCGAACCCTTCCGCCAGATCCACGATGGGGAGCCGCAGACGACCGGCAACCACTCGAACTCCAAGCGCGCCGAGAAGGGCGCGATCAAGAAGCTCCTGAACGGCGCCCGCTTTCTCCTGCCGGTGCACGATCGCCCGGCGAAGATCGAGGGCGGCGCGGTCGTTGCGCGGCTGCAGGATCAGGTGCCTGGCCCGACCGTGCAGTCGGTCGCCAGGCGCAACTGGTTCCCGATGTAGGCCCACGGAATTTTTGGGAAGGGACGCGCCCGGTGACCCACGCAACGCTTCGGCCGGAATTCGAGGAGCTGATCGACCCCTATGCGGCGGTCGGCCAGGTCGCGACCGGCTTCACCTTCACCGAGGGGCCGATCTGGCGCCCGGGCGACAATTATCTCCTCTTCTCCGACATGCCCGCCGACGTGCGCCGGCGATGGGACGAGCGCGGCGGGATCGCCGAGGTCAAGCGCCCGTCGAACAAGTGCAACGGCATGACCTACGACGCCGACCTGAACCTGATCGTCTGCGAGCATGCGACTTCGAGCCTCGTGCGCGAACGCCCGGACGGACGGCGCGAGATCGTCGCCTCGCATTTCGAGCGGCAGGAACTGAACAGCCCGAACGACGTCTGCGTGCGCTCCGACGGCTCGATCTATTTCTCCGACCCCTGGTACGGGCGCATGCCCGTCTACGGCGTCGAGCGGCCGCGCCAGCTCGGCTTCCAGGGCGTCTACCGGGTTCCGCCCGGGGGCGGAGAGCCGCAGCTTCTCGTCGACCGGCGTCTCTTCGATCAGCCGAACGGCCTCTGCTTCTCGCCCGACGAGCAATTGCTCTACGTCAACGACACCGTCCAGGCGCTGATCCGCGTGTTCGACGTGGCGCGCGACGGCTCGCTCGCCAACGGCCGCATCTTCGCCTCCGGCATCCGCTCGTCGCTCGAGGCCGGCGTTCCCGACGGGATGAAATGCGACGCGCGCGGCAACGTCTGGGTTACGGCGCCCGGCGGCGTCTGGGTCTACGCGCCGAACGGCGATCTTCTCGGCAAGGTCCGCGTTCCCGAACTCGTCGCCAATCTCGCCTGGGGCGGCCCCGACTTCCACACGCTCTTCATGACCGCGACGCATTCGCTCTACCGCGTCACGACCAGGGTCGGTCCGCGCCGCGAGCCCTACATGACCGCGCTGCCGCGCGGGCCTGCGTCGCGGCCGCCCGACGCGCGCCCGGCGGCCGCCGCATCGCCCGCGCCGCCCTTGAACACCGAGCTTCAGCTCGATCCGGGCCGCTGCGCGCTCATCATCCAGGATTTGCAGAACGACGTGATCGGCGAGGCCGGCGCCTTCGCCGCCTCCGGCTCGCCGGCGCACGCCCGCGCGCAGAACGTCGTCGAGAACGTGCGGCGCGTCGCAGCCGCCGCGCGGGCGCGCGGCATCGCCGTCATTCACGTCTGGTTCGTGGTCGAGCCCGGCGCGCCGGGACTGACGCTGAACGCGCCGCTCTTCGAGGGCATCGTCGACAACAAGGCGCTCGTCCGTGGCGCGTGGGGCTCGGCGCCGGTCAGCGGGCTCGAGCCGCAGGCAGGCGATTTCGTCGTCGAGAAGATGCGCATGAGCGCCTGGGAGGGAACACGGCTCGAGACGATCCTGAAAAGCATGGGCCGCGACATGATCATCGTCACCGGCGCCTGGACGAACATGTCGATCGAACACACGGCGCGCACGGGCGCCGACAAGGGCTATTTCATGATCGTCCCCGAAGACTGCTGCTCGACCATGAACGCCGAATGGCACGCCGCCTCGATCAATTTCGCGCTCCAGAATGTGTCGGTGGTGACAAACGCCGCCGCCGTCGCGCGGGCGCTGGGGTAACGCAAACGATGGTCGTGCCCGAGTCATTCCACGGACCTCGTCCTGAGGAGCGGCGCCACAGGCGCCGCGTCTCGAAGGACGATCCAGCGCGCGGCCTGCCATGTCCTTCGAGACGCCCGCTTCGCGGGCTCCTCAGGACGAGGGTGGAGGGGCCGCCCTGATGCCAAAGCTCCTCCACCTCCGCTGCTCGCCACGGCCGGACTCGGAATCGTCCGCCGGCGCAGACGCCTTCCTCGCGCGCTTCCGCGAGGCGAAGCCGAACTTCGACATCGACGTCATGGATCTCTGGCGCGAGCGGCTGCCGGAGTTCGACGCGACGGCGGCCAACGCCAAATCCGCGGTCCAGGCCGGCCGGACCTTCACCGCCGCCGAGCGCGACGCATGGGCCGTCGTCGAGCGGATGGCTGTGCGCTTCGCGCTCGCCGACCGGGTGCTGATCTCGACGCCGATGTGGAATTTCGGCGTGCCCTACAAGCTCAAGCAATGGATCGACATCGTCAACCAGCCGGGGCTGACGTTCCGCTTCGATCCGGCGGTCGGCTACATCCCGCTCCTCAAGGATCGCCCGACCGTCGTCATCGTCGCCTGCGGCAGCGACTTCGTCACCGGCATGAACCGCGGCCGCACCGACATGGCCTCGCCCTATATCCGCGAGGCCCTGCGCTTCATGGGCGTGCGCGACGCGCGCTTCGTGCTGATCGGCCCGACGACCGGGCCCAAGGCCCCCATCGACGACGCACGCGCCCGCGCGCAGGCGCGGCTCGTCGAGATGGCGGCGACGTTCTGACGAATCCCTTCTCCCCGTTCACGGGGAGAAGGTTAGGATGAGGGGCTGGGTGACGATCCGCCGCGGCCAATCGCAGGCCCCTCACCCCGGCCCTCTCCCCGCAAGCGGGGCGAGGGGGATGCATGGGAGGAAACGCATGGCGGATTGGGCGCGCTCTTACGATTCCGACCGCAAGCCCTCGGGCCCGGCCGGCTACGGCGCCGGCGTCAACGAGATGCGCGGGACCGACATCATCGCGGAATATCTCGTCAAGGAGCGGGTGCCCTATATCCTCGGCTACGCCGGCCACGGCGCGATCGGCCTGCTCGACGGCATCTTCAAGCACACCGACCGCATCCGCCACATCCAGCCGCGCATCGAGCAGACGGCCGGCTTCATGGCCGACGTCTACTATCGCCTGACCGGCCAGCCGCTCGCCGTCTACGCCTCGACCGGGCCTGGGCCGATGAATCTGATGATCTCGGTCGCCAACGCCTATTACGACGGCTCGGCCTTCTTCGTCATAACCGGCAACGTGCCGACCAACCAGCTCGAAACCGGCGCGCTTCAGGACGACTACCGCTACCACGGGAGCATGTCCTCGATCTTCACGCCAATCGTGAAGAAATCCTGGCGCATCAACCGGGTCGAGGATCTCGTGCGGGCGCTCCCCGACGCCTTCTCGCTGATGCGCACCGGCCGTCCGGGCCCCGTGCATTTCGACATGCCCTACGATCTCTACATGCGCACCGCGCCCGTGACGACGCCCGAGCCGAAGGCGCTCGGCGACGCCGCCAACTGGCGCACGACGGTGGCGGACGACGCGGTCGAAAAGGCGCTGGCGCTGCTGACGAGCGCCCAGCGGCCCCTCATCCTCGCGGGCGGGGGCGTGCGCGTGGCGCGCGCAACGGATGAACTGCGCGCGCTCGCCGAGCAGCTCGAGATTCCGGTCTACACGTCCTTCATGGGCAAGAGCGCGCTGCCGGCCGACCATCGCCTGCATCTCGGCGTCGCCGGCGTCTGGGGCGAATATCCGGCGACGGAAGCCGCCCGCAACGCCGACGTGATCCTCGCGATCGGCGCGCGCTTCAACGACCTGCACACCGGATCGTGGCTCAAGGGCTACGTCTACAACGTGCCGCCGACCCGCATCATCCAGGTCGACATCGACGCGGAAGAGATCGGCCGCAACTATCCGGTCGAGATCGGGCTCGTCGGCGACGCCAAGGCCTTCCTGGGCCAGGCCGTGCGCATCGCGCGGGCGAAATCGATGCGCCTCTCCTACGGCTCGACCTGGATGAAGGAGATCGACGGATTCAAAGCCGACTGGCGCAACTATTGCGCTCCGTTCGAGCGTTCGAACGAAGTGCCGATCGAGCCACGCCGCATCATGGCCGAGATCAACCGCATCTCGCCGCCCGACACCGTCATGGTCGACGACGTCGGCAATTGCCAGGTGTGGTCGGAGCAGTACTGGCAGCCGAAGCAGGCGGGGATGCATCTGACCGCGGGCGGCTTCGCCGCGATGGGTTTTGGCGTCGCGGGGGTGCTCGGCGCGCGCCTCGCCCGGCCGCATTCGCCGGCGATCACGCTCTGCGGCGACGGCGGCTTCATGATGATGCCGCACGTGGTCGCCACCGCCGTCGAGCACAATCTGCCCGCCGTCTGGATCCTGCAGAACAACTACGGCATCGGCACCATCCGCGACCTGCAGCGCGCCTATCACGACGGCCGCGAGATCGGCACGAGCTTCGTCAATGAGCGTACCGGGCAATTGTGGAACCCGGACTTCGCCCGCATGGCGGAGGCGATGGGCGGGCGCGGCATCCGCATCGAGCATCCCGACCAGTTCGGCGACGCCTACCGTGAGGCGATCCGCTCCGATGTTCCGACCGTCCTCGACGTCGTCATCAATCGCGACACCGGCATTCCGATCACCGGAACCTGGCAGATGCCGCCCATCCCCGAAGTCCAGCCGACCTTCGGCCAGCGCAAGATCCGGTAGGCGCAGAAACCCCCTCTCCCCATAGGGCGTCCGCCAGGACGCCCGTCTTTCGACGGGCTTTGGGGAGAGGGACAGGCCGGCGAAGCCGGTGAGGCGCGAGGGCCCGCGGGCGAAGCCGGTGAGGCGCGAGGGTCTGCGGGCCCGTCAACCATGAACCACAACATTCTCTTGCCATCGCGGCGCCGCGTACTACATTTGTTCTAGTCAGAACGAGAGCCCGCCCATGTCCTTCATTCCCGAAGCCCCCATTCCCGAAGCCCCCACGCCCGAAGCCTCCATTCCCGAGGCCTCCGCGCCCGAAGCCTCCACCGCCGCCCCCTTGACCCGCCGGGCGAAGGGCCGCGCCGCCCGGCTCGCCCGCTTCGAGCGCGAGCAGACGATCGTCGGCTTCCTCAACCGCGGCGTTTCGATCCCCGAGATCGCCGCCAAGACCGGCGTCGGCGAGAAGCGGATGCGCGCCGCCGTGCGCGAGATCCTCTTCCGCCGCATGCCGAAGGGGCCCGAGGAATTCGCCGCCATCCAGGCAAGCCGCCTCAACGAGGCTTTGCTCGTCGCCTTCTCCGCCATGACCGACCTGAACCTCCAGGCGGTCGACAGGGTGGTCAGGATCGTGCGCGAACTCGACCGCTACCACGGCTTTATCCCCGCCGCCGCCCGCGAGACGCCTTTGCGCGCAAGGCCCCAGGCGCTCGCGCCTCCCGCCGACGCCGCGCTCACCTTCGGCGCCGCCGCCTGGATCTGCCGCGTCGAGGTCGGCCCGCAAACGCTTGCCCCCTGTCTGCCCCGCGCGTCCGCAGACGATCCCCTCGTCCTGAGGAGTGACGCCGCAGGCGGCGCGTCTCGAAGGACGTTCGCTGACCGCCTCCTTTGCCCGTCCTTCGAGACGCCTGCTTCGCAGGCTCCTCAGGACGAGGAGGCGGGCGCCGCCCGCCCGGCAAATGCAGCGCAAGCCATTGAGAACACAGAATCCGCGCCCGACCTCTCCGCCTGTCGTCCCCGCGCGTTCGCAGACGATGCCCTCGGCCTGAGGAGCGACGCCGCAGGCGGCGCGTCTCGAAGAGCCTGCCCCGAGCTTGTCGAGGGGACGGTCGCCGAGACGAGACCCGCCGACGGCGTCCTTGGCCCGTCCTTCGAGACGCCGCCTCCGGCGGCTCCTCAGGACGAGGAGGCGCGGGCGAGCGCCGCCCGCCCGGCAAATGCAGCGCACGGCTCTGAAGAGATTGAATCCGCGTCCGAGCTTGGGGCGCCTCTGGACATCCACTCCCTCGTCCTGAGGAGCGCCGCCGACGGCGGCGCGTCTCGAAGGACGTTCGTCGATGTGGGGATGTCCCACGCGGGGACGCCCGCCGACAGCGTCCTTTGCCCGTCCTTCGAGACGCCGCCTCCGGCGGCTCCCCAGGACGAGGCGGCGCGGGCGCGCGACGCTCGCCCGGCAAATGCATCGCAAGGCGTTGAAAACACACAATCCGCGCCCGGGCTTCCGCCGCCGTTCCGTCCCGCGCGCGTTCGCATGACGGCGAACGGCATGGCCGCCTGCTAAAGTCGGCGCGCGAAGATGGGCAGGGAAGTCTCGCAATGTCCGACGTCGCCGCCACAGTGACCGTCTTCGTCTCCGCCTTCGCCGCCTCCTTCGTCGAGGCGGTCGAGGCCCTGACGATCGTGCTTGCGGTCGGCCTCACGCGCGGCTGGCGCGCGTCGCTCGCCGGCGCGGGCGTGGGTCTTGTCGCGCTCGCCCTCATCGTCGCCGCGCTCGGGCCGCTGCTTCAGCGCGTCCCCCTGCATGCGCTCCAGTTCGTCGTCGGGGTGCTCCTCCTCCTCTTCGGCCTGCGCTGGCTCAGGAAGGCGATCCTTCGCGAGATCGAAATCATCGCCAAGCACGACGAGCATGCGGCCTTCGAGAAAGAGACGCGCGCGCTCGGGCAGGCGGCCGGCGCGGGCGCCCGCCTCGACTGGATCGCGGCGGCCGCCTCGTTCAAGGCCGTGCTGCTCGAGGGCGTCGAGGTCGCCTTCATCGTGCTTGCGGTCGGCGCGCGGCCCGGCATGCTCGCGCCCGCGATCGTCGGCGCGCTCGCCGCCGCGCTCGTTGTCGCCGCGATCGGCGCGGCGGTCCGCCGGCCGCTGGCGCGCGTGCCGGAGAACATGCTGAAGTTCGCAGTCGGAATCATGCTGTCGGCCTTCGGCCTCTTCTGGACCGGCGAGAGCCTCGGCGTCGCATGGCCGGGCGGAGACATTGCGATCGTGGGGCTCGCGCTCCTGTTCCTTGCCGTCGCGTCGGCGCTCGTCATGCTGCTCAGGCCGGAGCTCGCGAGGTGGGCGTGATACGGGAGCTTCTCGGCCTCTTCGTCGACGACGAGTTCCTCGCCGCGGCGATCCTCGTCGTGGTCGCCGCCGCCGCGGCGCTCGCGCTGGCGGGCGTCGCGCCCTGGCTCGTCGGCGTCCTCATGACGGTCGCGCTGCCCGCCACGCTTGCGGCGGGCGTCGCGCGGACGGTCCGGAGAGCGCGCGACAAGCACGGCGCGTCGTAGATGTCGATCCCTTCAACGAGGCGCCGCGTTTTGCCGCATGGTAGAACCTGCGCGACGAGGCTCGCGCGCCACGCGCTCGCCCAAAGCCCCTGTCAGAGCTTGCCGATGATCCGGTCCGCCCGATTCCCGTCCTTCGCCGCGTTCGGTCGCGGCCTTCGCCGCGCCGTCGCGTTTGCCGGGCCGATCGCGGCGCTCGCCCTCATGTCCGCCGCCGCGCACGCCGACCAGAACTATCCGTCGGGCCTCTTCGAGAACTCGCCGGTCGTTCCGCACGGCGGGACCTACGACGGCGCGCCGGGCGCCGATACTCAAGCGCCGGCGAGCCCGGACGAAGGCGGCATGGCCGGCCCGCCGGACCCCGACGGCGCCGGCCCGCCCGTCGCCGCCGCGCCCGGTCCGGTCGACGACTATTGCGCCAGCATGCCCTACCGCACGTTCTCGAGCCTCGCCGAGGTGAAGCGCGCGCACGCGCGCTGCGACCGCCTTCGCGGGGCGCCGCCGCAATGACCTCGCCCGTGCGGCGCGGGTGACGGGCCTAATCCTTCAGCCCCAGCACGTCGGCCATCGAGTAGAGGCCGGGCTTGCGTCCGAGCGCCCAGCGCGCGGCCTTGAGCGCGCCATAGGCGAATAGCATCCGGTCCTCGGCGCGATGGGCGAGAACGAGCCGCTCGCCTTCTCCCGCGAAGACGACCTCGTGATCGCCGACGACGGTCCCGCCGCGCAAGGACGCGAAGCCGATGTCCCCTTTACGCCTGGCGCCCGTGACGCCGTCGCGCCCCCGCGCGGCGTGGGCTTTCAGCGAAATCTCGCGCCCGGCGGCGGCTGCTTCGCCGAGCATCAGCGCCGTTCCCGACGGGGCGTCGACCTTCATGCGGTGGTGCATCTCGAGGATCTCGACGTCGTATTCGTCGCCGAGCGCCGCCGCGGCCCGCCGCGTCAGCGCGGCGAGCAGGTTCACGCCGAGGCTCATGTTGCCGGAGCGGACGATTGGGGCGTGGCGCGCGGCGGCGTCGATCCGCTCGAGGTCCTCGGGCCCAAGCCCGGTCGTGCCGATGACGTCGGCGATGCGCGCCTGCGCCGCAAGGCCCGCGAGTTCGACGGTCGCCGCCGGCGACGAGAAGTCGATGATCGCGTCGGCGCCGATGAGCATCGGCAGGGGCGCGGTTGCGATCGCGAGGCCCGTCGCGGGGCATCCGGCGAGCGGCCCGGGGTCCTGCCCGACCCAGGGCGACGTCTCCCGCTCGAGCGCCCCATGAAGCTTGAGGCCGTCCGCCTCGTGGATCGCCCGCACCACCATGCGGCCCATGCGGCCCGCCGCTCCCGCGACCACGATGCGCAAGTCCGCCATCCGAGAAACCCTCCTTGAACGAACGCCGCAACTTGCGGGCGAGATCGCCGGCCCCGCGTCAGCGATCCTCAGACGCCTTCGACGAGCACCATCTCCAGATCGGCCGCGCCTTCGCGCAGCTTCCGCGCCGCCTGATACTGGGCGGAATGGAAATAGGCGCTGGCGGCCTCGTAGCTGTCGAATTCGAGAACGACGTTGCGCGCCCGCGCCGGACCTTCGAGCGCCTCATGGCGCCCGCCCCGCGCCAGCGGTCTGCCCCCGTGCGCCGCGATCGCTTTCGTCGCCTCGGCCGCGTAGCGCGCGTAGGCCTCGGGATTCTTGATGTCGGAGCGGGTGATCACATAGGCTTTGGGCATCGCCTCTTCTCCGGGCCGGAACGCGAGGGCGGCAGGATAGTCCAGTCCGGGGCGCGATCAAGGCGCGGTTGGCGCGACCGCATCGGCGATCTCGGCGCCGATCGCTTCCGCAGCCGCGCGTGGATCGGGGGCCTCGGTAATCGGCCGGCCGACCACAAGATAGTCGGCGCCGTCGCGGATCGCCCGCCCGGGCGTCGCGACGCGCTTCTGGTCGAAGACGGCGGCCCCTGCGGGACGGACGCCCGGCGTCACCAGGATCATCGCCGGACCCACCGTCTCGCGGATGCTTCTCGCTTCCGCGGCGCTGGCGACGAGGCCGTGGACGCCGAGGCCCTTCGCCTGCTCCGCCCGCCGCCGCACCGTCTCGGCGACGCCGAGGCGGTAGCCGGCCTCCATAAGGTCCGCGTCGTCCGAGGAGGTCAGCACGGTCACGGCGAGAATCTTCAATGCCGAGCCGCGCGCGCCCGCGACCGCGGCGCGCATCGTCTGCGGATAGGCGTGCACCGTGAGAAAGGTCGCGCCGAGTTTCGCCGCCTGCGCCGTCGCGCGCTCGACGGTGTTGGGGATGTCGTGCAGCTTGAGATCGAGAAACACATGCTTGCGCGCCTCGACGAGCCGACGAACGAGCGCGAGCCCCTCGCCGCCGTACGCGAGCTCCATGCCAATCTTATAGAAGGTCGCGGCGTCGCCGAGCTTGGCCACGAGCGCTTCGGCTGCGGCGACGTCGGCGACGTCGAGCGCGACGATCAGCCGGTCGCGGGTCGAAACCGCTTTCATGCGGGAGGTTCGCGACGCGGCCGGGCGGCGCTCCGGCCGGAGGCTTGCGCGTCCAGCCGGGCCGCCCCCCGGCCGGCCTTCGCGGGCGCTGTCATGTGGTAGGTCCAGACGCGGGCGGGCGGAATGTTGGCCCAGATCGCCCGGCCGCGGCGCGCCGCGTAGCGGCCTTCGCAGACCTCGAGCGGAATGGGCGACAGCGGTCCGTAGGTGAACTGCACAAACACGCCGGCGCGGCCCATGAGCGCGAATGCGTCGCCGATCAGCCGCTCGCGGTCGCGCGGCGGACGGGTGAGGAGCGGCAGGCTCGAGACGAACGCGGCGATGCGCACGCCTGCGAACCCGGCGAGCATCCGTCTGACGTCATAGGCGTCGCCCTCGACCACCTGCGCGCCGGGAAAGCGCTCGGTGAGCATGCCGCAGAACTGCGGGTTGTACTCGACCATAACGAGGCGGCGCGGATCCACGCCGCGGTCGATCAACGCGCGCGTGACGGGTCCCGTGCCTGGACCAAGCTCGACGATAAGGCCCTGGTCCAGAGGCCCGGCAGCCTCCGCCATGGCGCGGGCAAGCGCGCGGCCCGACGGCGCGACCGCGCCGGTCAGGCGCGGCGACGACGTCAGCGACAACAGGAAGTGGGCATGATCGCCAAATCGCGTCCGGCCCTTCCTCTTCTGATCCTGCATTCGGGCTCCGCATCGCGGGCGCTTCAGCCTCGCGCCCCAACGCCCGTTTATCGCGCCGGCGCCGGTCAGGACAAGCGGGTCAGCTTCGTCCCTCGAAGAACTCCTTCATCCGGGCGAAGAAGCCGGCGCTCTCGGGATGGGTGGTGATTGAGGATTCCTGGGCGAACTCGTTCAGAAGCTCGCGCTGGCGACGATTCAGGTTCTGCGGCGTCTCGACATTGAGCTGGACGAAGAGGTCGCCCGCGTCGCGCGAGCGCAGGACGGGCATTCCCTTGCCGCGGAGTTCTGAGCTGCCGCCCCGACTGCGCCCCTTCCGGCACCGTGACCTTCGATTCCGTGCCGTCGAGAGAGTGGATCACGAACTCGCCGCCGAGCGCCGCCTGCACCATCGAGATCGGCACGCGGCAATAGAGGTCGGCGCCGTCGCGCTGGAAGACCGGGTGCGGCTTGACCGCGAGAAAGATGTAGAGGTCGCCTGCCGGGCCGCCGCGCATGCCGGCTTCGCCTTCGCCGGTGAGGCGAATGCGGGTGCCGTCCTCGACGCCCGCGGGCACGTTGACCGACAGCGTCCGTTCGCGCGTCACGCGCCCGGCGCCAGCGCACCTGTCGCACGGGTTGTCGATCGTCTGTCCGCGTCCCTGACAGGTCGGGCAGGTCCGCTCGATGGCGAAAAAGCCCTGCTGGGTGCGCACGCGCCCATGGCCGCTGCAGGTCCGGCAGCTGACGGGCTTCGAGCCCGCGCGCGCGCCGGAGCCCGCGCAGGCTTCGCAGGGCGCCGAGGTCGGCATCTTGATGGAGGCGGTCTTGCCGTGAAAGGCTTCTTCGAGCGTGATCTCGAGGTTGTAGCGAAGATCCGCGCCCCGTTCGCGCCCGGACGCATGCCGCCCGCGCCGGCCTCCCATCATGTCGCCGAAGAGGTCGTCGAAAATGTCGGACATCGAGGCGGCGAAGCCATCGCCCATGCCGCCGACGCCGCCATGTTCGAACGCGGCGTGGCCGTAACGGTCGTAAGCCGCGCGCTTCTGCGCGTCGGAAAGCGTCTGATACGCCTCGTTGACCTCCTTGAACCGAGACTCGGCCTGCTTGTCGCCCGGACGCCGGTCCGGATGGCAGCCCAGCGCCGCCTTGCGGAAGGCCGACTTCAGTTCCGCCTCGGTCGCGGTCCGGGACACGCCCAGAACTTCATAGAAGTCGCGCTTGGTCATTCGTTACCGTGACCCTTTGCGCGAATGACGAGCCGCCATCAGTTCGATCCGCCCCGCTCCTGGCCCAACCCGAATTTCGCCGGCCTCTCGGGGGCTCGAGACGAGGTGGCCGCACATGCCGGCAATCCTGAGACGCCGGCCGCCTCTTTGCAGGCGGCCGGCCCTGTCGATCAGGGCTTCTTCTTGTCGTCGTCGACCTCGCGGAACTCCGCGTCGATCACGTCGTCCTTGGCCTCGCCGCCGCCGGCCGCGGCGCCGGGGTCGCCGCCGCCGCTCGCCTGCTGGGCCTTGTACATTGCCTCGCCGAGCTTCATCTGCGCCTGCATGAGGTCGTTCGTGCGCGCCTTGATCGCCTCGACGTCCTCGCCCTCGAGCGCGGTGCGCACTGCGGCGATCGCCTGCTCGATCGCGCTCTTGTCGGCCGCCGAGACCTTGTCGCCGTACTCCTTCACCGCCTTCTCGGCGTCGTGGGCGAGCAACTCGGCGTGGTTCTTGGAGTCGACCACCTCGCGCCGCTTCTTATCATCGGCGGCGTGAGACTCGGCGTCCTTCACCATCCGGTTGATGTCGGCCTCGGAGAGGCCGCCCGAGGCCTGGATGCGGATCTGCTGTTCCTTGTTGGTCGCCTTGTCCTTGGCGGTGACGTTGACGATGCCGTTGGCGTCGATATCAAATGTCACCTCGACCTGCGGCATGCCGCGCGGGGCCGGCGGAATACCGACCAGATCGAACTGGCCGAGCAGCTTGTTGTCGGCCGCCATCTCACGCTCGCCCTGAAAGACCCGGATCGTGACCGCCGTCTGATTGTCCTCGGCGGTCGAGAAGACCTGGCTCTTCTTGGTCGGGATCGTAGTGTTGCGCTCGATCAGACGGGTGAAGACGCCGCCCAAGGTCTCGATGCCGAGCGACAGCGGGGTGACGTCGAGGAGGAGAACGTCCTTGACGTCGCCCTGGAGCACGCCTGCCTGAATCGCCGCGCCGATCGCCACCACCTCGTCCGGATTGACGCCCTTGTGGGGCTCCTTGCCGAAGAACTGCTTGACGACCTCCTGCACCTTCGGCATGCGCGTCATGCCGCCCACGAGCACGACCTCGTCGATCTGGGCGGCCTTGAGGCCGGCGTCCTTGAGGGCCTTTTCGCACGGGCCAACCGTACGCTGGATGAGATCGTCCACCAGCGCCTCAAACTTCGCTCGGGTCAGTTTCAGGGCGAGGTGCTTGGGGCCGCTCGCGTCCGCTGTGATGTAGGGCAGGTTGATGTCGGTCTGGATCGCGGACGAGAGCTCGATCTTGGCTTTCTCGGCCGCCTCCTTCAGACGCTGGAGGGCGAGCTTGTCCTTGGTCAGGTCGATGCCCTGCTCCTTCTTGAACTCGGCCGCCAGATACTCGACGAGGCGCATGTCGAAGTCCTCGCCGCCGAGGAAAGTGTCGCCGTTGGTCGATTTCACCTCGAACACGCCGTCTCCGATCTCTAGGATCGAGATGTCGAAGGTGCCGCCGCCGAGATCATAGACCGCGATCACGCCGGTCTTCTTCTTGTCGAGGCCGTAGGCGAGCGCAGCCGCGGTCGGCTCGTTGATGATGCGCAACACCTCGAGGCCGGCGATCTTGCCGGCGTCCTTGGTCGCCTGCCGCTGGGCGTCGTTGAAGTACGCCGGAACGGTGATCACCGCCTGGGTGACGGGGCCGCCGAGGTGGGCCTCCGCCGTTTCCTTCATCTTCTGCAGGACGAAGGCGGAAATCTGGGAGGGCGAATACTGTTTGCCGTCGGCGGTCACCCACGCGTCGCCGTTGGGGCCGCGGATGATCTTGTACGGGACAAGACCCATGTCCTTCTTGGTCATGGGGTCTTCGAACGACCGGCCGATGAGGCGCTTGATGGCGAAGAATGTCCGCTCGGGGTTCGTCACCGCCTGGCGCTTGGCAGGCTGACCGACCAGGCGCTCGCCGTCGTCGGTGAAGGCGACGATCGAGGGTGTGGTGCGCGCTCCTTCCGAATTCTCGATGACCTTCGGGGTCGCTCCCTCCATGACCGCTACGCACGAATTGGTCGTGCCGAGGTCGATGCCGATGACTTTGGCCATATTTTTCCCTTCTCCTTTCGCGGGACCGCCCGACCCCGAAGCGGCCGGACCATGAGAAGGACAGCGATCGGCCCGAAGCGGCCGGCGTCGTCTGTTCCGATCCCCTTGAATGCCAAATAGGTGTTTGGCGAAGTCGGCGCGTCGCGCGTCGATCCCGCCGGTCGCGGCGTATATAGGTTCGGCGATTTCGAGGCGCAAGGCGCGGAATCGCCGGATCTTTCATGCGGCTCCGCGCGCCCGAGCGGCGGCGAGAAACGGCTTTCCCTTTGTCGTCCGGCCTTCTACAAGGCCTCCATGGTCCGCCCAACGATCCGGCGCGTCGCTCTCCTTTTTGCGGTCGCAAGCCTCGCATGCGCGCCGGTCCGCGCCCAGCTCATGCTTCCGGGAGCGGCTTCCGAGCCGTCGGCCGACGGCGACGCTGGCGCGGCGAAGCCGAAGAAGGCCGGCGCCGCGAAGTCCGCAAAGCTCGCAAAGAGCGCGAAGGTGGGAAAGTCGGGGACTTCTGCGAGCGGCCTCGCCTCCATCGCGGGACGGGCGCTAATGCTGAACGGAACCGCGGGCGTGTTGCAGATCTCCGGCGAGGGCGGCCAGTTGCAGGTCGATAAGCTCAGCCTTGCCGGCGAGGGCCTGAACGACGCTTCGCAGCGCTGCCTGGTCAACATCGTCGGCGAGAAGCCGATCGTCGCGACGAGCGCCGGCCGTCCCGACGGCCTCGATCGCTACGAGGTCGACGTGCCGGCCTGCCCGTTCGCTTTCGACGTCGTGGCCGGCGCGGCCGTGGTTCCGCCGCAGATCACCGCCTGCGTCTTCAAGGCGGCGGATTGCCAGACGAGCCCGAGCGGGGTCTGGGGACCGGACGGCGCCTCGCTTGCCTCCGACGCCGACGCGATCGGCAAGCGTCGCAACGACGCCGAGACGGCGATGTCGAAGGCGCTGCGGGCGCTCGAGGACAAGGCGAAGGACAATCCCGACGTGGCGAGCCTGGTGCAGGACCAGGGGAACTTTCCCGGGGAGCGCGAGGATTTGTGCCGGGAATACGCAAAGGAGGAGGCGCACGGATTTTGCGCCGCGAGCGTCACCGAGGCGCGGGCGGCGCTGCTCGAGGCGCGCCTTGCGGCGCTCTCGCCGGGCGCCGCCGAAGCGAGCGCGAAACCGGATAGGCCCAGGCACAGGAAGCCGAAGCCGGCGCCCGTCGATGACGCGGCGGCGCCTTCGAATCCGCAATAGCGAGCCATTCACGGGCATTGCTGTTGCATGGGAACCGCGTCGGGCGGCCCGCTTCAATTGACGCCTGCAATAAGCTATGGAGGCTTCCGTCCCATAGGATTGGGCGCGAGCCGAAAAGAGGGGTCGGACATGTGGAACGAGTTCAAGGAATTCGCGCTTAAGGGCAACGCGCTGAGCCTCGCCATCGGCGTCATCATCGGCGCGGCCTTCGGCAAGATCGTCGACGCGCTGGTCAACGACATCATCATGCCGGTCATCGGCATCGCCGGAAAGGCGGACTTCACCAACTATTTCGTTCCGCTCTCCAGCGCGGTGACGGCGGGCAATCTCGAGGACGCGCGCAAGCAGGGCGGCGTGCTCGCCTACGGAGATTTCATCAGCGTCCTGATCAACTTCCTGATCGTCGCGATCGCCCTCTTCATCGTCATCAAGGGGATCAATACGCTGACGCGAAAGGAGCCGCCGAAGCCGGCCGAACCCCCGAAGCCGAGCGACGAGGTGTTGCTCCTCACCCAGATTCGCGACCAACTCGCCAAGCGCCCGGCCTGAGCGCGTCGCCAGCCGACGGGGCTCTTGCGGAGGCCGCCGCGCTCCTCCATGACGGGAGCCTCCCATGACCTCCGCCCCGCCCCCCCGCGACTGGCTCGCCGAGATTCAGCCCCGCATCCGCGACGCCGCTTCGAGCGGCATCGTCGAAGTCTTTGACTACGGCCGCGGTCGCCAGGGCCTGATCCCGCTCTGGGTCGGCGAGGGCGACCTTCCGGCCCCGGCCGTCGTCGTCGAGGCCCTCAAAGGCTCGCTCGACCGGGGCGAGACCTTCTACACCGCGCAGGCCGGCATCCCGACCTTCCGCGAGGCGGTCGCCGGCTACATGACCCGCGTCTATGGCCAGGCGCCTGGCGGCGGCCCGTTCCGGCCGCACAGCTTCTTCGCCACCATCGGAGGGATGCACGCCATCGAGATCGCGGTCCGGCTGACGCTCGGCCCGAACGAGGAGGCCCTGATCCCCTCGCCAGCCTGGCCGAATTTTGTCGGCGCGATCGAGACCTCGGGGGCGCGCGCCGTTCCGGTCCCGCTTGGCCGCGAGGGGCGCTGGAGCCTCGACCTCGAACGCCTCGAGGCCGCCGTGACGCCCGCGACCCGCGTCATCTTCCTGAATTCGCCCGCCAACCCGACGGGCTTTGTCGCAACGCGCCAGGAACTCGCCGCCGCGCTCGACATTGCCCGGCGGCGAGACCTGTGGATCGTCGCTGACGAGATCTACGGCCGCATGACCTATGACGGCGTCCGCGCCCCCTCGTTCCACGACGTCATGTCGCCGGACGACAAGATCCTGTTCGTCCAGACGTGTTCGAAGAACTGGGCGATGACCGGCTTCCGCATAGGCTGGCTGGAGGCGCCCCCGGCGCTGGCGCCGGCGATCGAGAACCTGGTCCAGTTCTCGACTTCGGGCGTGCCGGTGTTCGCCCAGCGGGCGGCGATCGCGGCGCTGACGGAAGGCGAGGACTTTCTCGCCGCCCAGATCGAGCGTAGCCGCCGCGCCCGCGACACCCTCTGCGAGGCTTTGCGGGCGACTGGCCGGGTCGGCTTCCACGAGCCGGAGGCGGCGTTCTACCTGTTCTTCGCCGTCAAGGGATTTTCCGATTCGCGCGCGCTGGCGTTCCGGCTGATCGACGAAGCAGGCGTCGGCGCCGCGCCGGGCGCCGCCTTCGGCCCGGGCGGGGAGGGACATCTCAGGCTGTGCTTCGCTCGCGATCCGGCCGAGATCGCGGAAGCCGCGCGGCGAATCGCAAGGTGGCTGGCGAAGTGACCGGCGTTCCGCGCCAGATTGAGGGGCGGGCTTTCGCCGTTCGTCCTTAGTTCAAGCGCCTGCGGCGGGGCGTCATCTGGCGCCGCAGCATTGTTGCGCCTATTTTCCCTTCCAAACGCCCAAGGGAGATAAAGAATGCTCGCCCGTCCGCGCCGCAGCGTCCTCTACATGCCCGGGTCCAACGCCAAGGCGCTGGCCAAGGCTGCGACGCTCCCTGCCGACGCGCTGATTCTCGACCTCGAGGATTCGGTCTCGCCCGACGCCAAGGTAATGGCGCGCGAGCAGGTGGTGGGGGCCGCCAAGGGCAATTTCGGCGGCCGGGAAGTTGTGATCCGGGTCAACGGACAGCATACGCCCTGGGGGCCCGACGACCTGATCGCCGCCGCTTCCGCCGGCCCCGACGCCATCCTTCTGCCGAAGGTCGACGGCCCTGGCGCCGTCATGGTCGCGGCCCGGGTCTTGCGGGATAGCGGCGCTCCCGACAGGACCCGCCTCTGGGCGATGATGGAGACGCCGAACGCAGTTCTCAACGCCGGCCAGATCGCAGCCGTCGCGGCTGATCCCGCCTCGCGCCTCGCGGTCATGGTGATGGGGCTGAACGACCTCGCCAAGGAAACGCGCGCCCGGCTCACTCCCGGCCGGCCGACCATGACGGCCTGGGTTGCGGGCTGCGCCGTCGCCGCCCGCGCCCACGGGATCGATATCATCGACGGCGTCTTCAACGACATCAAGGATCTCGACGGCTTCCGCCAGGAGTGCGAGCAGGGCCGCGACATGGGCCTTGACGGCAAGACGTTGATCCACCCGAGTCAGATTGACATCTGCAACGAGGTGTTCGCGCCGACGCCGGCCGAGGTCGAGAATGCCCGCGCGATCATCGGGGCCTTCGCCCTGCCGGAGAACGCCGGCAAGGGGGTGATCAGCCTCAACGGAAAGATGGTTGAGCTTCTGCATGCCGACATGGCGCGCCGCACGCTCGCCATCGCCGAGGCGATCGCTTCACTCGCCAAGGCCGCCTGAACCTCAAAGGCCAGACAGGATCGGAGCCGCCATGGGCGAGCATCGTCACTCCCTCTTTCAGCTTGGCAGGGACGCGACCCCTTACCGCAAGCTGACCCAGGACGGCGTCAGGGTCGAGACGGCGCTCGGCCATGAGATTCTCGTCGTCGAGCCGTCGGCGCTCAGACTTCTCGCCGAGCAGGCGATGGTCGACATCAACCACCTCCTGCGGCCGGGCCACCTCGCCCAGCTTGCGAAGATCCTCGACGACCCCGAGGCGACCGGGAACGACAAGTTCGTCGCCTTCGATCTTCTGAAGAACGCCGGCATCGCCGCGGGCGGCGTGCTGCCGATGTGCCAGGACACCGGCACCGCGATCGTCGTCGCCAAGAAGGGCCGGCACGTGTGGACCGACGGGTCCGACGAGGCCGCGATCGCGCACGGGATCAGAGAGGCCTACCGCAAGAAGAACCTGCGCTACAGTCAGGTCGCGCCGCTCTCGACCTTCGAGGAGCAGAACACCGGCGACAATCTGCCGGCGCAGATCGATATCGCTGTCGAGGGCGACGACGCGTACAAGTTCCTGTTCATGGCCAAGGGCGGCGGCTCGGCCAACAAGACGTTCCTCTATCAGGCGACCCCTTCGATCCTGACCCACGACCGGATGATCGCCTTCCTCAGGGAGAAGATCCTCACCCTCGGCACCGCCGCCTGCCCGCCCTATCACCTCGCGATCGTGATCGGCGGCCTCTCGGCTGAATTGACGCTGAAGACCGTCAAGCTCGCCTCTGCCCGCTATCTCGACACGCTGCCGACCGAGGGGTCGCCCGAGGGCCGCGCCTTCCGGGATCTCGCGCTCGAGGAGGAGGTGCTCAAGCTGACCCAGAAGCTCGGCGTCGGGGCCCAGTTCGGCGGCAAGTACTTCTGCCACGATGTCCGGGTGATCCGCCTGCCGCGGCATGGCGCGTCCCTGCCGATCGGCCTCGGGGTGTCGTGTTCTGCCGACCGCCAGGCGCTCGGCAAGATCACCCGCGAGGGCGTGTTCCTCGAGGAACTCGAGCGCGATCCGGCCCGCTTCCTGCCGGCGATCGACGAAAAGGCGCTCGCCGGCAAGGTGGTCGAGATCGACCTCACGCGGCCGATGGCGGAGATCCTCGCCGAGCTCACCAAATATCCGATCCGCACCCGGCTTGCGCTGACCGGTCCGATGATCGTCGCCCGCGACATGGCGCACGCAAAAATCCGCGAGCGGCTCGACCGCGGCGAGCCGATGCCGGACTATTTCAAGAATCACCCGGTCTACTACGCTGGCCCCGCCAAGACGCCGGCGGGCATGGCCTCGGGCTCGTTCGGACCGACGACAGCGGGGCGGATGGATTCGTTCGTCGAGCAGTTCCAGGCGGCGGGCGGGTCGAAGGTGATGCTCGCCAAGGGCAACCGGTCGGCCGCGGTGCGCGAAGCCTGCGCCCGGCACGGCGGCTTCTACCTCGGCTCGATCGGCGGGCCGGCCGCGCGGCTTGCGCAGGACTGCATCAAGAAGGTCGAGGTGCTCGAATATCCCGAGCTCGGCATGGAGGCGGTGTGGCGCATCGAGGTCGAGGACTTTCCGGCCTTCATCGTCGTCGACGACAAGGGTGCCGACTTCTTCAAGGAGCTGGAACTGTCGTGAAGAGTCGCCGTTGCACCTAGGCCGTCACGGTGTTAACAAAGTCTGTTTGGGATATGGGGCGTTCCCGATATGGCCTCCGATTTTGAATTGGAGTGGACCGCGAAGTTGAGACACGGGTAAAAGGGTGACATGGCTTGCGAGAGGGCAAGCAAGTCGGACACGTCTCCAAGATTCTTTTCCACTGAGTTCAAAGTCGATCCTCTCGCACGGCTTGAGCGGGGCGAGCCGGCCGCGAAGCTTGCGCGCGAGATGCGGGAACTGGCGCTCGAGCGTAATTTCGCCGTCAGTCCCGTTCCGGTGAGCAAAGAAACCCCGATGGCGCGCGGAGGTTCTTGACGATCTGCCGCCAAAATTCGCGTCCGTGATCGGCCTCGACCTGACTTCGGCGCAATGCGCCGCCTACAGAACCGCGGAGGAGAAGGGGACAGTTTGGCTGCGTTCGCTGGGCCGACGGCTTCGTGTTTCGCACGTTTTGGAGCTTGTTCTTCGCCTGAAACAGATCTGTAACTTCTGCCCTGAGATAGGCGAGTCGACGAAACTTGAAGACTTGCGTCGCCGCCTGGACCAATTTCGCCCGCAGGACGCAAAGACGCTTGTCTTTTCGCAGTTCGTCGAGGAACCGTTCGGCGTCCTTGCGCTCGCGCGCGAATTGCGCGAGTTCGCGCCGATCGTCATCACTGGCCGCGTGGACCCGCTGGCGCGGAGTGCGGCTCTAGGTCTGTTCGAACGCGACGCGTCCAGGCGCGTGATGATCTTGTCGCTGCGCGCCGGAGGGACCGGTCTGAATCTCACGGCAGCCTCTCGGGTCGTCCATTTTGACCGATGGTGGAACCCCGCCGTCGAGGCGCAAGCCGAAGATCGCGCGCACCGCATTGGCCAGAGGCGTTTCGTCGAAGTCTTCGCATATATCTGCGCCGACACGATCGAGGAGCGCATTGCGAAAATCATCGACGAAAAGAGGGCGCTCTTTGCTGATCTGATCGACGGCGTTCCGGCAAACGCACTCGGTCGTCTCGATCTCGACAGTCTTGTTCGCGCGGCCGCCCCTAGATTTTGACCCCAAACCGCCGAGCTTCATGTGGATCGGCCCCTTGCGCGGAGCGATGGGAGCGTCACGGCAGCGCCCTCTGCTGCCGGGAACAAACGTTTGATCCGGTGACGAGGTCGTGGACTCCCCCGCCTTCGTCGTGGTCGACGACAAGAAGAACGACTTCTTCCGCGATCTGGAGCTGACGTTGAGGCGACTTCGGGTGGGCGCGGCAGGGTAAGCCTGAACCGTCCGGAGCGCTGCTTCACCGGCGGACGATCGTGCAGAGGCGCGGGCGGGAAGGCCGCCTGAGCTCCGATGATTTCTAGCAAAACGAAATGTCTTGCAATGATTCTGTTTTTCCGATAGATTGATCGTCATGGCCCATCAGGAGCGCCAGCGATCCCGGACGAGAGCAAAGACCCTTCGGACCGTTGTCGCCCGTCGTCCGGCGGCGCCCGACGGGCGGACGGCTTCGAGATCGTGAGTAAGTTTACGGCCGCTAGAGTTTTGCCCGGGTCGCGATTGGCGCCGCAAGGCATTGAAAAGGCTCGAATTGGGGTTGCGAATGGCGCTGGCGGATCAACCCCTCGAGGCCACGCGCTTGGGAGTTACGAGCAGCCCGTTTTGCCCTTCGATCACCTGCAACCTATTGAAAACAAACGAATCTTGGAAATAGACTGAAGCTTTTGAAAGGAGATTGAATGATTGGAAGAGCGCTTGGAAGCCTTTTGAAGGGTTCGGGAAGCTGTTTCGATCCATCAGGATTCTGGATTATCGATCGCTACGGCGCGTCGATCTGGCTCAAGGTGTCGCGCATGGCCTCGCTCGACACGTGCAGGAGGCCGCGAAGCGGCGAATCGTAGTCGTCGAGGAGGAAGATCGCCGAGGCGACGCAGAAGGCGCAGATGACGAGCGACGCCTGCGCCACCCGGTTGCGTGGCGCAAGCAGGCCGAACACGCCGAAGACGACGACGAGCCAGAGGCACATGGCGAGCATGAGCGGCCACGAGACGGTATTGTGCGCCGTCTCGAGGAGCTGGCGCCGGGTGGCCAGCGCCGTGTCCATCTGCGAGGAGATCGCGTCGGCGAGCCGCTGATGGATCTTGTCGGGCGGGTCGAGCCGATGGATGGCGGCGTCCATCTTGATCAGCAGCGCGCCGAGCTGTTTGCGCTCGACGCCGGTCGAGGGGGCGAACGTAGGGTAGTCGCCCGAAGGGGCGGCCTCGTCGCGCCAGCTGTCGGCGATGAAACCGGCGACGTACTGCCGCAGCACCGCCCGGATGGGCTTGGCGTCGTCGTCATATTCGCGCAGATGAACGTCGAGGTTGGAGAGGTCGGCGGCGAAGGCGTCGAGTTCGGCTGTCGAACGTGTCGAACGACCCCTTCACCTCTGACAACAGGAGGCTCAGGACAAGCGCTGTGATGGTGACGAGGATCGAGACGACGAGCCGCACGTGATCGACGGTCTGGCTCGATTTGTGCGCCTCGCGCAGCCGGCTCTGGAGGATCATGCCGATCTCGGCCGAGCCGATCAGCAGGAGGAAGACGATAAGAGCGAGCCAGAAACCATGCGCCATTGGCGGAGGAATGAGGCCTCCGGCTCCAAACCGCAAGGCGTCCGGCCGAGTTACCCGCTGTTGCGCAGCCCCGCCGAGACGCCGTTGATCGTGAGCTGGATGCCGGTCAGAACCTTCTCGCTCGACGCCCGCGCCCGGTGCAGCTTCAGGAGCTCGACCTGCACGTGGTTCAAGGGGTCGAGATAGGGGAACCGGTTGCGGATCGAGCGGTCGAGCAGCGGGTTCGAGGAAAGGAGCTTCGGCTGCTCCATGATCGCGTTGAGAGCCTCAACCGACGCGCGCCATTCCTCGGCGATGCGCGCGTAGATCTTCTCGCGAAGCGCCACGTCCTCGCAGAGCCGCGCGTAGCGCGAGGCGACCGCGAGGCTCGACTTCGACATCACCATGTCCATGTTCGAGAGCAGGGTGCGGAAGAAAGGCCAGCGCCGGTACATCTCCTTCAGCGCGTCGAGCCCGCCCTCCGGGTGCGCCGCGACATACGCCTTGACCGCCGAGCCGAAGCCGAACCAGCCCGGCAGCATCAGCCGGCACTGCG
Source organism: uncultured Alphaproteobacteria bacterium (assembly GCA_963829505.1). Lineage (GTDB taxonomy): Bacteria > Pseudomonadota > Alphaproteobacteria > Rhizobiales > Beijerinckiaceae > Roseiarcus. Next base: position 122,394 of record CAWHIL010000001.1, on the reverse strand, counting down.
CCCAGGAAAACACCCAGGGGATGGCGCGCAGATCCTCGATCGCCTGCGTCTTCTTGCGTGAGGCTGGACGCGAGCCGATGTTGAGGGTCGCAATCTCGGTGATCACGGTCGAGGACCAGAAGTAACGGACGAAACCGTCCGTCTCGTAGACGAGGCCACGGTAGGCGGCATAGGCGGACTTCGAAAGCTGCTCCATCGTTTCGAGGAAGGCGGGGTCGGGCGCGGGGCTCTCATCCGTGAGGAGGCTCGCCTCGAGCGTCGCCGAAACGAGCGTCTCGAGATTGCGGCGGCCGACGTCCGGGTTCGAATACTTGCCGTTGACGGTCTCGCCCTGCTCGGTGATGCGGATCTGGCCCTGCACCGCGCCGCCCGGCTGGGCGAGAATGGCGTCGTAGCTCGGGCCGCCGCCGCGGCCGACCGAACCGCCGCGGCCGTGGAAGAGTCTTATGCGCACGCCGTGCTTGCGGAACACTTCGACGAGGCCGATCTCGGCCTTGTAGAGCTCCCAGCCCGAGGTGACGAAGCCGCCGTCCTTGTTGGAATCGGAATAGCCGAGCATCACCTCCTGCTCGCCGCCCTGCGAGGTCACGAGCGCCCGGTATTCGGGGATCGAGAGCAGCCGGTCCATCACGCCGACGCAGTTCCTGAGATCGGCGATCGTCTCGAACAGCGGCACGATGGCGATCGCCGCCGACCCGTCGGCGGCGACCAGCCCGACTTCCTTTAGAAGCAGCGCGAGTTCGAGCATGTCCGAGACGCTGTCGGTCTTGGAGATGATCGAGGTGCGGATGGCGCCCCGGCCGTAGCGGGCGCGGATGACGGCGGCGGCGCGGAAGACCGCAAGCTCGCCTGCCGTCTCCGCGCCATAGGCGAGAAAGGGCGAGACGAGCGGCCGCGCGGAGACGAGCTCTTTCCTGAGAAGCGCGACGCGCTCGTCCTCGCTTAGGGCGCGGTAGTCGAGGCCGGGGGCGACGGCGCCGATGAGCTCGGCGACCGTGCGCTCGTGCACCTCGGAATTCTGCCTCAGATCGAGCGGCGCGAGGTGGAAGCCGAAGACGTCCACAGCGCGTCTCAGCGCCCTCAAGCGCCCGCGGGCGACGATGGCGCCGCCGTTGGCGACGAGGGAGGCCGCGACGACATCGAGGTCGGCTGCGAATTCCTCGACGCTTCGGTAGGCCGCGGCGTCGGCGATCGGCTGGCGCAGCGCGACGACATGATCAAGCTCGCGCGCGGTCTTGGCGAGACGGGAATAGAAGCCCGCGATCGCCCGCCGGTAGGGCTCCTCGCTTCGCGCCTGCGACGCGTCGCTCGCCCGGTCGGCGAGCGCTTCGAGCTCGGGCGTGACCGGCGCGAGGCCCGCGCCAAGCGACAGCTCGCCGCCCAGCTGATGCAATTCGTCAAGATAGAAGGCGAGCGCCCGGGCGCTCTGCTGGCGCATCGCCTCGTTGAGCACCTCGGCGGTGACGTAAGGGTTGCCGTCCCGGTCGCCGCCGATCCACGAGCCAATGCGCAGGAACGGCGGCAGGGGACGCCCGCGTCCTTCAAAGTCGGCCGCGTCGAGCGCGTCCTCGATTGCGCCATAGAGCCGCGGCAGCTCGCGGAAGAAGGTGTAGTCGTAGTAGGAGAGGCCGTTCGCCACCTCGTCGATTACCAGAAGCCGCTGCTGGCGCAGCATGTGGGTGCGCCAGAGGATCAGGACCGCGCGCCGGAGCTTCTCCTCGTTGGCGGCGAGCTCGGCGGGATCGCCCTCGGCGCGGGCGCGTTCCTCGAGCAGGTCGGCGATCTCGAGTTCGCGAGCAAGCGTGCTCTTGCGCCTGACTTCAGTCGGGTGCGCGGTCAGCACCGGGCTCACGAGGGCGTGGTCGAAGAAGGCGCGCAGCGCCGCGGGCTTGATGCCCGAGAGGCGCGTGTGGTGGAAGGCGTAGGCGAGCGAGCCCGCGCGTGGCGCCGAGCCTGCCCTCACATGGGCGCGGTTGCGGCGGATGTGGTGCTGGTCCTCGGCGATGTTGGCGAGATGGGAGAAGTAGCTGAAGGCGCGCACGATGGCGAGCGTCTGATCGGCCGAGAGGCTGTCGAGGGTCGCCTCGAGCTCGCGCCGCGCGCCGGGCTCGTTCATCCGGTGAAAGCGGATCGAGGAGCGCCGGATCTGCTCGACGATCGCATAGGTCTCCTCGCCCTCCTGCTCGCGCACGGTGTCGCCGAGAATGCGCCCGAGCAGGCGAATGTCGTCGCGCAGCGGCTCGTCCTTGGCGGCATCGTCGAGGGTCGGGTCTGGGGCCAACGGGCGAACTCCAATGAGGCGGGCGATCCGAGCCGATGCACGCGCGCCGGCCGGTCAAAGCAAAGCGAAGCAAGATGAAGGCCAAACTCGCTGGCCGCAAGCGGGGCGCCCGCGCCATTGACACGCGCCGCCGGCCGCCCCTATGAGACGCCCCCGTGCCCAGGTGGCGGAATTGGTAGACGCACTGGTTTCAGGTACCAGCGGTGAAAGCCGTGAAGGTTCGAGTCCTTTCCTGGGCACCATCCTCCGAGTTTCGTGCCTCGCGAGGCGCCTGTAGGCGCCGGCGCGCCCGTGCACGCCGCCCGTCTCAAGGACGGCCGGGACTGCGCCTTGGCCGACGAAGGCGGAGGAAATGCGCCAAGAGCGGCTGTTCGGCCGCAGACGCTAGAACGGGCTCGGCCTTGCAAGGGACAGCCGGTCGAGCGCCCCGCGGACTCCGAATTTCTCGATGGCCGCGATCGCCGTCCCGACCTTTTCGGCCAGATCGCCGACCTTCGTCAGGTCCTTTTCCCAGAGACGAACATCCGCCATGAGGCGCCGGGCGATCCCGGGCGCATCGCCGTGTTGCGCGTCCGCCCAGGCCGAGCCCATGATATCGAGGACACGGGCGTCATCCCGGATCGGATAAAGAGCCTTCCCCCGCTGGCCGACGAGGCCGTCGGGCCGCCATTCGCCGCGATAGAACCAGAGAAGCGCGGCGAGCGAGAAGGCAAGGCCGTCGGGCGCAGGCTCTCCGTCCCTCACCCGGTCCTCGACGGTCGGGAGCACCCGCACCCGCCATTTCGACGCCGAGTTCAGCGCGATCGACAGCAACTCGTGGCGGATGAATGGGTTCGCGAACCGTTCGAGGATGGTCGCGGCGTAAGCGCGACGCTCGGGGTCGGGCAGCGGAACCCGCGGTACGATCTCGTCGAGGAGCACTCTCTCGAGAAAGATCGAGATTTGCGGATCCTTGGTCATCTCCTCGACGGTGTCGAGACCTGCGAGATAGGCGGCGAGCGCGGATGCGGTATGGGCTCCGTTGAGGATGCGGACCTTTCGAGCGCGGTAGGGCGCAAGATCGTCGGTCCACACGACATTGAGACCAGCCTCGGCGAGCGGCAGCTCGGCGGCGATCGCCTTCGGCGCCTGGATCACCCAGACGTGGAACGGCTCGGCCGCGACGGCGAGCGGATCCTCGTAGCCCCATTCGCGGAATAAAGCCTTCTTCTCGGCGCCGGGGAACCCCGGGACGATGCGGTCGACGAGCGTATCCGCGAACACGTTCTGCTCGTCGATCCAGGAGACGAATGCGGGGTCGAGGCCCCAGCGGCGGGCATGCGCGACGACGATCTCATGAAGCCTCGCGCCGTTCGCCTCGATCAGCTCGCAGGGCAGAATGACAAGACCCGGGGCGTCGGGCCCGTGCGCCGACCAGCGCGCCTCGAGGAGCGCCGCGAGCTTCGCCGGGAAACTCTCGGGGCAGACGTCGGGATCGAGCGGCTCAGGCACGTCGACGATCCCGGCCTCCGTCGTGTTGGAGACGACGAAGCGCAGATCGCGCGAGACGCCGACCTCAAGGAACCGGCGCCATTCGACATGCGGGTCGAGCGCGGCTTGCACGGTCGACACGATGCGGCGGTCGACGACCTCGGCACCATCGACGCGGCCGCGCAGGACGACAGTAAAGAGGTTCTGCTGCGCCTCGAACAACCTTAGCGAGCCCCCGGGCCTCGCCTTGGCGATCGCGACGCCGCCGTCGAAGGTCCCCTTCTCGTTGGCGACGTCGATCATCCAGTCGACGAAACCGCGCAAGAAGACGCCGTCGCCAATCTGGAGGACCTTGATGGGGCGCGGGGCGGGGTCGGCGTGCGCCACGCCGCGGAGTTCGCCCGAGAGCGCCCGGCGCGTCATGAGCGGCATGGTTCAGCTCCAGTCAGAGCTTGTAGGCGGCCTTGACGAGGCGATAGGCGAGATCGTGGGCGACCTCGAAGGCTTCGTCCTCCTCGAGCCGATGTTCGGCGACGAGACGCGCGAGGAAGGCGCAATCGCAGCGCCGCGCGACGTCGTGGCGAGCCGGGATCGACAGGAAGGCGCGGGTGTCGTCGTTGAAGCCGACAGTATTGTAGAAGCCGGCCGTCTCGGTCACCGTTTCACGGAAACGCTTCATGCCCTCAGGACTGTCGAGGAACCACCAGGGAGGCCCCAGCTTCAACGCCGGATAATGGCCCGCGAGCGGGGCGAGCTCACGCGAGAAGGCCGTCTCGTCGAGGGTGAAGAGGATGATCGTCAGGTCGCGCTCGTTGCCGAATCGGTCGAGCAGGGGCTTGAGGGCCGAGACATAATCGGTCGGTCCCGGGATGTCGCACCCCTTGTCCCTGCCGAATGTCTTGAAGATCGACGGATTGTGGTCGCGGCGGGAGCCCGGGTGGATCTGCATGACGAGCCCGTCCGCGAGGCTCATGCGCGCCATTTCGGTCAGCATCTGGGCGCGGAACAGCTCGGCGTCCTCGGGCGCAGCCTTTCCGTTCTTGACACGGTCGAACAGCGCCTCGGCCTCGATGCGGGCGAGATCGGCGGTGCGGGCCGACGGATGGCCGTGGTCGGTCGAGGTCGCGCCCATCGACTTGAAGAAGGCGCGCCGGTCGGCGAGCGCGTCGAGATATCCCGCCCACGAGGCGGTGTCGCGACCGGTGATCTTTGCGAGCGCGGCGACGTTTTCGGCGAAATTCGGGAATTCGGGGTCGACCACGGGATCAGGCCGGAAGGCGGTCACGATGCGGCCCTTCCAGCCGCTCTCGCGGATCGCGCGATGATGTTTGAGGTCGTCGAGGGGGCTGTCCGTGGTGGCGAGCACTTCGATGTTGAAGCGCTCGAAGAGCGCGCGTGGCCGGAACTCGGGCCTCGCGAGGCAGCCCGCAATGACGTCGTAGAGGCGGTCGGCGTTCTCCGCCGAAGGCTGTTCGTCGATGCCGAAGACGGTGGTGAAGGCGTGGTTCAGCCACAGCCACGACGGCGTGCCGCGGAAGAGGAAGAAGTTCGCGGCGAACCGACGCCAGATGGCGCGCGGGTCGTCCTCGACCGGGCCGCCGTCGAGCCGCGGCACGCCGACCGTCTCGGGCGCGACGCCCTGGCTGTAGAGCATCCGGTGCACGTAATGGTCGGGAACGATGAAGAGGCGGGCAGGATCGGGGAACGGCTGGTTCTCGGCGAACCACGCCGGGTCGGTATGACCGTGCGGACTGACGATCGGAAGGTCGGCGACTGTCGCGTAGAGGCGCCGCGCGATGTCGCGGGTGATCGGATCGGCGGGGAAGAGCCGGTCGGGATGGAGGGCGAAGGGCTTTGCCGCCGCGGGCGCGAGACGGGCGGAAAGTGCGGTCATGGATGAGGCCTCCCAAGCATGGGTCGGATCAGCAAGGCGAACCGGCTTGACAGTCTCATATATCTTATATATCACTAGCAATGTCAAGTGGTCATTGAGCCACGGCCAATCAAATGCGATGGTTTCGTAACCGTCGCGACAACCCGCGAGGGGGAAACGATGCGCTACGTCTCGGGGCTCAGGTGGCGGATCCTGGCGCTGATGCTGATCGGCACGATCATTGTCTACGTCGACCGCAACGTGCTCGGCGTTCTGGCTCCGATCCTCAAGAAAGAGCTGAACTTCTCCACCGAGCAGTACTCCTACGTCGTCTCGGCCTTCCAGCTCGTCTATTCCTTCTCTCAGCCGGTCGCAGGCTATCTGACCGATCTCATCGGCCCGCGCATCGGCTATGCGGTCGCCGCGCTCGTCTGGGGCACGGCTTGCGCGCTTCATGCCCTCTCGACCGGCTGGGTCTCGATGGCGGGGTTCCGAGCCTTGCTCGGCCTTTCCGAGGCGATCGCCATTCCGACGGGGACGAAGACCTCGACCGTGTGGTTCCCGTCGAGCGAGCGATCGATTGCGACCGGCTGGTTCAACTCGGGTTCATCGATCGGCGCCGCGGCCACCCCGCCTGTGGTGGTCTGGCTCTCGTCCGCCTACGGCTGGCAGGCCGCCTTCGTCCTGACCGGCGCGCTCGCGATCGTCTTCTCGATTCTCTGGTTCTCGCTCTATCGCGATCCGCAGAACCATCCGCGCCTCTCGCCGGAAGAGTTCGCACTCATCGAGGAGGGCCGGACGACCCTTCCGACCGAGAAGCCTGCGCTCGGCAAGATCTTCGCCCAGAGGGGCTTCATCGGCCTGATCATCGCGCGCTTCCTCACCGAGCCGGCGTGGCAAACCTTCGCCTTCTGGATTCCGCTCTACATGGTTTCGGTGCGCGGCATGGACATCAAGCAATTCGCGCTCTTCGCGTGGCTGCCGTTTGTGGCCTCCGATCTGGGTTGCCTGTTCGGCGGCTATCTCGCCCCGTTCCTGCACAGGCGCCTGGGCCTGGCGATGATTCCGTCGCGGCTCACCGTCATCACCATCGGCGCGATCTGCATGGTCGGCCCCGCGCTGATCAGCTTCGCCGTGAACCCGATCGTCGCGATCCTGTGCTTCGCGCTCGGCGGCTTCGCCCATCAGATGCTGTCGTCGATGATGTACGCCGTGGTCGGCGACGTGTTCGAGAAGCCTGAAGTCGGCACCGCCACGGGAATCGCCGGCATGTTCGGCTACCTCGGCGGCGCGATCTTCACCCTCGTCGTCGGCCAGCTCGCCAACACCGTAGGCTACGAGCCGCTGTTCGCGCTGCTCTTCGTCTTCGACCTGACGGCCGCGGCGGTGTTGTGGATCTTCATCGGCCGGTCGCATGACCCCCTGCCGGCGGCGGTCCCGGCCGAATGAGGAAGAACCCCACGCTGGCGGGCGCGCCCCGCCGGCGCTGCCGACGCAATCGAAGAGGGCCGCCATGCCCGTGACCGCCCCGCCGTTTACCGGCGGGATCACGGTCGAGAGCGCCGGACGCTTTACCGGAGATCGCCGCCGGCGACTGGGACCATCGAGCGACTCGCCCGTGAGGCCGCCGCCCTGCCGCGCCGCGCCGCGCCGTGACCGCGCTTTCGAATCGGAGGCTCGAATGACCCTCGCCCTCGAGATTCACCAACCGCCTGGATTGGCCGCCGTCCCATCGCTATAGCGGAGACGGCTTGAACGCTCTATTTCGTGAGGAGCTGACGAACATGCTGCAGGAACCTCAGGGCCGAACGTTCGCGGCCGGACGCCTTGAGAAACGTCTCTCTGCGGGAACAGTCGCCAACCTCCTCCACGGTCGGCTGCGCCAGGAAATTGTTTCGCTGGCTTGGGCGCCCGGCTCGGCCATCTCCGAGAAGGAGATCGCCGCCGCCCATGGAGTCAGCCGCACGCCCGTTCGCGAGGCGCTGCTTCGCCTCGCAGAGGAGGGCCTGGTCGAAATCGTCCCAAAGTCCGGCACGCATGTCGCCCGCATTCCCGTCGTGGCGCTTGGCGATGCGATGTGCGCCCGGGAGGCGCTCGAACTGATGATCGTCCGCAAGGCGGCCGCCGGCGCCCGCGGGAGCGACGTCGCCGCGATGCGCGCGATCATCCTCCGCCAGCGCGAATGCGTGGAGGCCGGGGACGCCGGCGGCTTCCACGAGAACGACGAAGCGCTGCATCTCGCGATCGCTGACGCGGCCGGCCATCCCGGCGTATGGGCGATGGTGCTGCAGATCAAGGTTCAGCTCGACCGCCTGCGCCGCCTGACGCTGCCCAATTTCGACTGGCTGCGCCACGTCATTCATGAACATGAAGAGATCGTCGAGGGGATCGCCTCCGGCGATCCGGACCGAGCCGCCGCCGCCATGCAAACTCACTTCCATAGTCTCAAGGGCGTGCTTGAAGAGATCAGCAACATGAACCCTGACTACTTCGTCGGCCGGATCGACGAATTCGTGCCGTGAACTCCGGCGCGCGACGGCGGCCTCGCCGACGCTGCAAGTATCGATCAGGGATCGCCCAGAAACCCTTTTGGCGCCATGGTCGGGCATGAGGTCGAGTCGCACATCGCCGCCGCTACGAGACATCTTGAGGGACCCGCGCCTCGGGCTGATGCTTGCGCTCGGCTTTTCGTCGGGCCTGCCGTTCTTGCTGATCTTCTCGACCCAGTCGGCGTGGCTGCGGGAGGCGGGAGTCAGCCGCTCGACGATCGGCCTCATGAGCTATGCGGCGCTCGCGTTCACCCTCAAGTTTGCCTGGGCGCCGCTCATCGACGAGTTCGATGCGCCGCTCCTTGGCGCGTGGCTGGGGCGCCGGCGCGGCTGGATGCTTTTTGCGCAGATCGCCGTCGTCGCCGGGCTCACGGGGCTCGCGTTCGGCGCGCCGGCCCAGAGCCTCGGCTGGAGCTTCGCGTTCGCGTTCCTGACCGCGTTCGCCGCGGCAAGTCAGGACGTCGCGATCGACGGATGGCGGATCGACGCCGCGCCGATCGAGCGCCAGGGTATGATGTCGGCGTCGTACCAGCTCGGCTATCGCCTGGCGCTGCTGTGCGCGGGGGCCGGCGCGCTCTACATCGCCGATTTCGCGAGTTGGCGCGCCGCCTATCTTACGATGTCGGGGCTGACTTTCATCGGAATCGGCGCCTGCCTCCTGTCGCCGCCGCTCGACCGTCCCAAGGGCGCGAGGGGCGAGCGCGCCGCTTCGTTCGCGGTGTCGTTTGTCGAGCCGCTGACCGACCTTCGGCGTCGCTACGGCGGAGCGCTGATCGCGATCCTCGCGCTGGTGGCGATCTATCGGCTCCCGGATTTCGTTTCCGGCGTCATGGCCATGCCGCTCTATATCGATCTTGGCTTCACCAAGTCCGACATCGCCACCGTCTCCAAGCTTTACGGCGTATGGATCGGCATTGCGGGCGCGTTCGGCGGCGGCGTCGCGGTTGCGCGGCTGGGGCTCATGCCCTCGCTCATCGTCGGAGGCGTCGCCGCCTCTTCGTCGCACCTGACCCTCGCCTTGCTCGCGGCGCACGGCGCGAGCCTGCCCTTGCTGACGCTTTCGGTCAGCGCCGAGAGCTTTGCCTCGGGCTTCGCCGGAGCGGCGCTGATCGCCTACATGTCTTCGCTCGTTTCGCCATCGTATGCCGCGAGCCAATACGCGCTCCTTTCGTCGCTCTACGCATTGCCCAGCAAGCTCATTGGCGGCCTTTCCGGGGTGATGGTCGACGAGTTCGGGTACGTTCGTCTGTTCGTCGCGACCGCCGCCATCGGCATTCCTGTGGTCGCGCTGAGCCTGACGGTATGGCGGATGCAGGAGCACGAGGGCGCGGGGCGCCGGCGCGCGAGTAACTGCGGCTCGACTTTCTACCCGGTCAAGGCTGATCGTCGGAACCCAAAGCGCGCCTTCAACGGAACGGTCCGGAGAGGACGTTGCTGCGCGTGTCACAACCGTCCGGTTGGCGGATTCCCCGGTTCAGCTTCCGACATTTCCTCCGGCGCGCTGTTTCGGCGCCCGCGTCGCCCGGCCGGGCTTTTGCAGCCCCGTCAACGCTCGCGCATGGCGCGCGAGGCGACCTCGACGAGCGGCGAGAAGACGTACTCGATGAGGCGCCGCGAGCCTGTCTTGATTTCGACCGTCGCGGCCATGCCGGAGGTGATCGGGCGCTCCGCTCCGTCGACGGCGATGGTCGAGACCTCGGGTTCGAGCTCGACTGCGAACACGAGGTTCTGCATGCGTTCGCCGCCCGCGAAGCCGGCGGCGTTGGAGGCGCGGGCGGGGTCGCCCTCGATGGCGCTGGCGTCGGGGGAGGGGATCGCGTCCTGGGCGATCCTGACGACCCTGGCCTTGACCGATCCGTAGCGGGTGAAGGGAAAGGATTCGACCTTGATCACCGCCGGCTGTCCGACGTGGACGAAGCCGATGTCGCGATTGAGCACATAAGCCTCGATCTCGAGCCGCGAGTCCTGCGGCACGATCCGCATGACCTCCTGCCCGCTCGTGACCACCTGCCCGATATTGGTGACGACCGACGATTGCACGCGCCCGTCGATCGGCGCCTTGAGCGTCAGATGATCGACAAGCGCCTGCGCCTTGGCGAGGCGCTGCCGGCTTTCCTCCGCCTGCCGCTCGGCCGCCTCGAGCTTGCCCGCCTCGTCCGAGAGGAACGACTGCACGGCCTTCTCGGAGTTGCGCGCGACGACGTCGAGGCCGGTGGCGGCCGAGGCGAGCTGGCCCTGCTGGAGGGCGAGCTGGGTCTCCTGGTATTGCAGGGTCTCGGTCGCGTCGATCACCGCGGATTTCGCGCCCGACTGCGACGCGAGGAGCTTCGCGCGCATGTCGACGCGCTCCTGCAGCGTCGCAACCAGCCGCTGCTGGTTGGCGATGGTCGCCTCGAGCATGTCGCGCTCGGCCGTCTTCTGCGCTTTCTGCGCCCCGAACGAGGCGACCGTCGCCGCGAGCTGGCCGAGGTCGGCGGCGAGCACGCGCTCTTCGCGGGCGCGAAGCTCGGGCGTGATGTCGCCGGGCCAGGCGATGGCGGCCGGCGGCGCGAAGTCGCGGGCGCGCCCCGCCGCGAGCGCCTCGCCGCGGCGCACGCTCTCGGCCTCCGCGGAGGCGAGATTGGCTCTCGCCTCGTTCACGTCGGCGTTCGCCGCCGAGGGGTCGAGCTCGACGAGCACGTCTCCCGCCCTGACCTCGCTGTCGTTGACGACATGAATGGCGGCGACCCGCCCGGTCTCCACCGGCTCGATCACCTTCACCCGTCCGGTCGGCTCGAACTTGCCCTGGGCTGCGGCGACGACGTCGATGCGCCCGAACCAGGCGAGGCCGAGCGTGACGGCGACGAGCCCGCAAATCGTCCACAGGAACGCAACCCGCACCGGGGAGGCCGGCGTCTCGAGGATCTCGAGGACCGGCGCGAGAAACTCGCGGTCCGACGCCGCGCCGCGCGAAGCCCCGAAAAAGGGCCGCGCCGACGAGGCCCGGCGGATCGCCGCCGCGCCGGGTTCGGCAGGGACGATGGAGCGGGCGACCTCCTTCATGCGGCGATCTCCATCGGGTTCGCCTGCAGGCCCCAGAGGTAGGCGTAAAGTCCGCCCGGACGGCGGATGAGCTCCTCATGCGAACCGATCTCGACGATGCGTCCGTCCGCCATTCCGACGATCCGGTCGCAGCCGCGCACCGCGGCGAGCCGGTGGGCGACGACGATCACCGTCCGGTTCTTGACGATGCGGCGCATGTTGCGCTGAATGATGCGCTCGCTCTCGTAGTCGAGCGCCGAGGTGGCCTCGTCGAAGATGAGGATGCGCGGGTTGGTGGCGAGCGCGCGGGCGATGGCGATGCGCTGGCGCTGCCCGCCGGAGAGGTTGGCCCCGCGCTCCTCGACCATGGTGTCGTAGCCTTCGGCGAGCTTGTCGATGAATTCGTCGGCGCCGGCAAGCCGGGCGATCTCGATCACCCTGGCTCGCGACATCGCAGGATCGGCGAAGGCGATGTTCTCGTGAATGGTGCGGTTGAACAGGAGGTTCTCCTGCAACACCACCCCGATGTGGCTCCTGAGCCACGCCGGGTCGACCTGGCTCAGATCCGCGCCGTCGAGAAACACCTGTCCCTCCGTCGGCAGGTAGAGGCGCTGCACGAGTTTGGTCAGCGTCGACTTGCCGGAGCCGGACGGGCCGACGACGCCGATGGTCTCCCCCGGCTCGATCTTGAGGGAGATCTGCTTGAGAATGTCGGGCGAGCCGGGACGGTAGTGGAAGCTCACGTTGCGGAACTCGATCGCGCCCCGGGGCGTCGGCGGCGACAGCCGGGTCGTGGGCGCAGGCTCGGGCGGCGCGTTGAGAATGTCGCCGAGACGCTCGATCGAAATCTGCACCTGCTGGAAATCCTGCCAGATCTGCGACAGGCGCAGAATTGGCTGAACCGCCTGCGAGGCGATCATGTTGAAGGCGACGAGCGCGCCTACGCTGAGTTCGCCGTCGATCACGGCCTTCGCGCCGAAGAGGAGAATGGCGGCCGTCGTCACCTTGCTGACGTACTGGATGCCGAGCTGGCCCCCGGTCCCGAGCATGGTGGCGGAGAAGCTGGTCTTGACGTAAGCGGCGAGCTTTTCCTCCCATTGCGCGCGCATGAGCGGCTCGACCGCGGCCGACTTGATCGTGCCCGCCCCGACGACCGTCTCGACGAGGAACTGCTGGCTCGCCGCGCCGCGATTGAACTTCTCGTTGACGAGGTCGCGCAGCGGCGGACGCACGGCAAAGCCGATGAGCAGGTAGACCGGCAGGCCGATGAGCGCAATCAGCGTCAGCTGCGCGGAATAGGCGAACATCACGGCGAAATAGACGACGGCGAACACGAGATCGATCGCCGAGAACAGGCCCTGCCCGGTGAGGAAGGAGCGGATCGTCTCGAGCTCGCGCATTCGCGCGACCGTCTGGCCGGCCGGGCGCGTTTCGAAATAGCTCATGGGCAGGCGCAGGAGATGGCCGAACAGCCGCTGCCCGAGCTCGACGTCGATCCGGTTGGTGGTGTGGGAGAGCGCGTAGGCGCGCAGGTACTGGAGCAGGGCGTCGAACAGCCCGATCGCCACGAGGGCGCCGATCATCACAAAGAGCGTGTCGTATCCGCGGTGGGTCAGAACCTTGTCGACGATGACCTGGAAGACGAGGGGCGTCGTCAGCCCGAAGATCTGGACGAACAGCGACGCCACGAGCACGTGTCCGAGAGGCTTGCGATAGCGCCAGAGGGTCGGCAGGAACCAGCGCAGCCCGAAAGCCTTCGGGCTGATCCCGGCGCCGCCGATCCGCCGGGCGATCAGGAGCGCCCGGCCTTCCGTCTCGCGCGTCAGCTCCTCGACCGTGATATCCATCGCTGCGTGGCTGATCGGGTCGATCAGCCGGCAGAGGCCGGAAGGTCCGCGCCCGCCGAGCACGTAGAACGCGCCGCTCCTGAGCCGAACGATCGCCGGAGTGGGAAGCCCCGCCATCCGGCGCGCGTCGGCGCCGGTGACGAGCCGGGCTTTCAGTCCGATGCGGTTCGCGGCGCGGATCAGGTCGCCTTCGTCCGCCAGACGATCCGTCAACGCCAGTTCGCGCCGCATCTGCCCGGGGTCGGCCCCGATGCGATAATAGGCGGCGACGCCGCCAAGCGCGCGCAAAGCCGGATCAAGCGGCGTCGCCTCGCGGGGCGGGGGGGCGGGCTGTTCCATGCCAATGCTTTCTCGAAACCTGGGAGCGCGAAGCCGCCCCCGATCCGGTTCATGCCCGCCCGAACCGCCCCAGCCCTGCAAGCGACGCCACTATGCCAGTCGGCGCCGAAAATTCAAGCCATAAGTACATAAGAATGCTTGGGGATATCGATCGAGCGGGCCTGACTTGATCCCTTCTCGCATCGAGGGTCGTCCACAGGGGATTCGCAACCTCGGAGGAGGCGTGATCGGACAAATGACCTTCGACGGGCAAGCCGGGTTGAGGTCCTGCACGGAGTGCGCAGGCAGTCGCAGTCGTGCAGTAGTCTCCCTCTTAGTCGACGTTCCTTTTCCTGCTCAATCAACCTCTCCAGCGGTCAACGCGCTTGCTGGCACGCTCGGTCGGTTAGCCAATACTGCGAAAGAAACACTTCGAAACTACCCGCTCCAGAGAGTGACCCCATGCTAATCCCGCCAATCGCGGACCCTGGCGTTGACCCCGGCGCCAGGCAAGCGGGGAAAGGGGCCGCGTCCTCGCCCGGGGCGTGGCCCCCGACCAACTGCTGCGTACCGGAAATCGGCTTCTCAGTTCTGGGCTCAGCGCGGGTGGCGATTCGGAATCGGTTGGGCGTCGGCGATCCAGCCGTTTGAGCTCGAATTGCGCACTCGCGCAAACCATCGTTGAGTTGCTCAGTCCGAGAGGAAGCTCATGAATCTAAGGGGTTAGTGATCGGCGAAGCCCCGGCCGCGAATCAGGGCGGAGGTTGCGAGCGGCGTGACGATAAAATTTCACACAGGCCGGCGCCAATTTGCGGTGCACCCGCTGCGGCTCGATCAAACCTCACCGGCCCCACCTACTTTGGCACGGCAACCGCCCTTCCTCGAACCCAACGTGAACGGAAACTTCACTTAGAGGGGGAGCTCCGCGGCCTCACCCGACGTGAGCAGCGGAGGTTGCGGCAAGCGCACCGAGCTGTGGAAGGGCCGCGGAGGCGTAGGATGCCTGCGAGACCCCGAGGGCCCCCAGCTGCGCGTCCGCGATCGCGGCGGCGAGGGCGCTCGATGCCAGCGAAGACGGCGCGGCGACGTGCAGGTAGGAGGGCGCACTTGTGGTCGCCGATTTCGAGTCGGTCGGGGTAACGGCATAGTGGGTGGCCGATGTCGTGAGGGAGCCAGTGCTGCTTTTCGCCGTCGCCACCCCGAGCGCTCTCTTGCTCAGAGCGGACGCCGTCACCTTCACGTCATAGGCGCTCGATGCGCCGCTCTTTCCCGCCGACGTCGTGTCGGTGGCGGTGAAGGCGTAGGTTCTGGCCGCGAGCGTCGAGGTCGTGAAGCTCCATTGGCCGGTGCTGCTGTTCGCCGTCGCAGTGCCAAGCGGGGTCGGGCCGCCGTCCGACACCGTCACCGTCGAGCCTGCGGGCGCGCTTCCCGTCAGCGTCACCGTCTCGTTGGCGTTGGCCACGCCGCTGCCGATGGTCGGGGCGGCGGGCGGCGGCGCCGTCACGGTCACGTCGTAGGCGCTCGATGCGCCGCTCTTTCCCGCCGACGTCGTGTCGGTGGCGGTGAAGGCGTAGGGTCCGGCCGAAAGAGCCGAGGTCGTGAAGCTCCATTGGCCGGTGCTGCTGTTCGCCGTCGCCGTGCCAAGCGGGGTCGAGCCGCCGTCCGACACCGTCACCGTCGAGCCTGCGGGCGCGCTTCCCGTCAGCGTCACCGTCTCGTTGGCGTTGGCCACGCCGCCGCCGATGGTCGGGGCGGCGGGCGGCGGCGCCGTCACGGTCACGTCGTAGGCGCTCGATGCGCCGCTCTTTCCCGCCGACGTCGTGTCGGTGGCGGTGAAGGCGTAGGGTCCGGCCGCAAGCGTCGAGGTCGTGAAGCTCCATTGGCCGGTGCTGCTGTTCGCCGTCGCCGTGCCGAGCGGGGTCGAGCCGCCGTCCGACACCGTCACCGTCGAGCCTGCGGGCGCGCTTCCCGTCAGCGTCACGGTCTCATTGGCGTTGGCCACGCCGCCGCCGATGGTCGGGGCGGCGGGCGGCGGCGCCGTCACGGTCACGTCGTAGGCGCTCGATGCGCCGCTCTTTCCCGCCGACGTCGTGTCGGTGGCGGTGAAGGCGTAGGGTCCGGCCGCAAGCGCCGAGGTCGTGAAGCTCCATTGGCCGGTGCTGCTGTTCGCCGTCGCCGTGCCGAGCGGGGTCGAGCCGCCGTCCGACACCGTCACCGTCGAGCCTGCGGGCGCGCTTCCCGTCAGCGTCACGGTCTCATTGGCGTTGGCCACGCCGCCGCCGATGGTCGGGGCGGCGGGCGGCGGCGCCGTCACGGTCACGTCGTAGGCGCTCGATGCGCCGCTCTTTCCCGCCGACGTCGTGTCGGTGGCGGTGAAAGCGTAGGGTCCGGCCGCAAGCGTCGAGGTCGTGAAGCTCCATTGGCCGGTGCTGCTGTTCGCCGTCGCCGTGCCGAGCGGGGTCGAGCCGCCGTCCGACACCGTCACCGTCGAGCCTGCGGGCGCGCTTCCCGTCAGCGTCACGGTCTCATTGGCGTTGGCCACGCCGCCGCCGATGGTCGGGGCGGCGGGCGGCGGCGCCGTCACGGTCACGTCGTAGGCGCTCGATGCGCCGCTCTTTCCCGCCGACGTCGTGTCGGTGGCGGTGAAGGCGTAGGGTCCGGCCGCAAGCGCTGAGGTCGTGAAGCTCCATTGGCCGGTGCTGCTGTTCGCCGTCGCCGTGCCGAGCGGGGTCGAGCCGCCGTCCGACACCGTCACCGTCGAGCCTGCGGGCGCGCTTCCCGTCAGCGTCACGGTCTCATTGGCGTTGGCCACGCCGCCGCCGATGGTCGGGGCGGCGGGCGGCGGCGCCGTCACGGTCACGTCGTAGGCGCTCGATGCGCCGCTCTTTCCCGCCGACGTCGTGTCGGTGGCGGTGAAGGCGTAGGGTCCGGCCGCAAGCGCCGAGGTCGTGAAGCTCCATTGGCCGGTGCTGCTGTTCGCCGTCGCCGTGCCAAGCGGGGTCGAGCCGCCGTCCGACACCGTCACCGTCGAGCCTGCGGGCGCGCTTCCCGTCAGCGTCACCGTCTCGTTGGCGTTGGCCACGCCGCCGCCGATGGTCGGGGCGGCGGGCGGCGAGCCGGCCGCCGCCACTGTAAGAGTGAATGCGGTCGACGTCGGGCTCGACCCCGCCGACGTCGTGTCGGTTGCGGTGAAGCCGTAGGCGCCGGCCGCAAGGGCCGTGGTCGTGAAGGTCCAGGCGCCGGTGCTGCTGTTCGCCGTCACGGTCCCGAGAGGCGGCGAGACACCGTCGGATATGCTTACCGTCGCTCCGGCTGGCGCGCTTCCGCTCAGGGTCACCGTGCCGTTCGCATTGACCGTGCCGCTGCTGATGACGGGAACCGCCGGAGGGGTCGCCGCGAGCTGCAGGCCAAGGGCATTCGATTGTCCGCTCGTCCCGGCCGATGTTGTGTCCGTTGCAAGATAGCCGTAGATGCCGGGCAACAGGGCCGGGGTGGTAAAGCTCCAGGCGCCGGAGCTGTTTGCGATCGTGGTTCCGACCTTCGTCCCAACAGTGCTGAACACCGTCACGGTGGATCCGGCGGCGGCTGCGCCCGTGATCGTAATCGTATCGTTGACGTTCGCTCCGATGGAGCTCAGCACCGGCGCGGCCACGTTCGTATTGGCGGAGACTGTCGCGTCCTCCGGGCTCGATTGCGCGCTTGTTCCGCCCGCGGTCGTGGTTGCGGTCGCGGTGAAGGCGTAGGAGCCCGTCAACAGCTGCGGCGTTGTGAAGCTCCAGGCGCCGGCGCTGCTGGCGGTTGTGGTTCCGAGCGGGCCTGAACCGCCGTCCCAGATCGTCACGGTCGAGCCGCCGACCGCCGTCCCGCTGAGGCTCACGGAGCCGTTGGCGTTCGCAGCAGCCGAACCGATGGCGGGGGCCGAAACCTGCGGGTTAACAATGCTATTGCCCGTGACCGTGTCGTTGTTGCTCTGGTTGAGGAGAATTGCAGCGTCGCTTTGCGGCACCACGTTTCCTGTGTCGTTCCCGTACAAGTCGTTGTTGCTGATGGTCACATTGTTAGTCAGGAAGGACTCGATGCCGGCGCTGCCATTGCCGTAGACGGTGTTATTCTGGACCAGTATGGCGCCCGTGTAGTTAGGATTGGTGTCGAGGATGATGCCTTCGCCATCGGTAATCGAACCGACGCCGTTTGAAGGTACGAGCTGCGCGTTGCCATAAACAGTGTTGCCGCTAACGACGATGTGATACCCGGATGCGGTGTCGGCGTTGGCCGACGTGGAGATGGAGATGCCGCTGCACCCGAACGCCGACCAGTTCGCGTTGTTGTGCACGACATTGTTCAAGATCTGCAGATAGTCAGCCGATTCCGTGCCGATTCCGCCGCCGGGTTCGTTGTAGATCGTGTTGTTCTCGATTGTGATGTGGTTCGGCAACGGCACGCTTGAACTCGGGGTGACGACGATGCCGTTTCCGTCGAGCTGCGAGCTTCCCGTACTGTACCCGGCTAACGCCGACTGCAATGTGTAGTTGGCGGCGTCGCCCACCACTGTGAGGCCGTTGACGACGATGTAGGAGGCCTGGATGTCGATCGCGTTCCAGCCGCCCGAACTGTTGATGACCGGCGTCTGACCGGGCGCGGCCTCGAAAGTGATGGGGGCGCTTGCGGTTCCGCTGGTGGTGATGTCGAGCGCAACGCCTCCGAGCGGCGCCGTATAGGTCCCGTTCATGACCTCGACCGTATCGCCCGGCTTCACGAGGTTCGCGGCGGCCTGCAGCGTTGCCAAGGGGGCGCCTGCCGACGTGCCCGCGTTTGTGTTGCTGCCGATTCCTGAACTGACGTAGTAAGTTGTCATGAAACCCCACTCAGCCTGTAAACTTCGTGCCGACTCGTGTCTCACTCGTGGAGAGACTACTTAACTCCAAGCCGCTTTAACAAGTTTAACGGACATGTCAAAACGCCGCACGTTCAGACAAAGTTAACTTCTCTAGCAAAGTTAACATTGAGCGCAAGGCGCGTTAGCGCTGACTGTGGCGCTTTGTGCAACTAAACAGTTGTGCCGAGAGATTTTGTCGGATGAAGTCTAAGGTCCCAGCTCTTATGCAAGTCAAGCTTCTCCTTGGTTACAATAAAACAAGAGAGTCGAAGCAGGCCTTCAGTCCTCGAACTCGGAGACCAAATATAGCCTCAGATGACGAGCCGATTTCCGTCGCTAGCCACACCCGTACGCTCGCCGGGACCGAGATCATCGGCGCGTCAGCGCCTTGACCACGTCGCTAGCGCTGTCGTATCAACGTCGGCTACGCAACTGTTGCCGGCAGGAGCTTCACAGGCTCGGCGGCGCCGCTCGTCGCGCTTTGGGCCTACTGAAGTCGCCTGATGAACAATAGGTTGGGCTAGGTCCATCAACAGTGCGCACGGTCGTATGGTGGGCGCTATCCCGGCGCCGGCACTCCGCGCACTGTCGCGGCCCGCTTGGGTTTGTACCCCTACTGATGGTGTAGGGGAGCAAGCCGCTCGCGAAGCGCGCTTTCCATAGCCGCCGCAGCGAGCGAGCCGCTTGCGGTGGTCATTGGCGGTTCGGCGGTAGGATCGGGTTGCGAGGATGAACCACCGATGACCGATGAGATGTGGAGCCTTCGCGCGCTTGTGGAGAAGACGCCCGACGGCGACGTTTTCCGCGAGATGATCGGGTCCGCCGCCGAACGACTGATGGAACTGGAGGTCAGGTCGCTGACCGGCGCGCCCTATTGCGAGACGATCGCTGGGCGGCTCGCCCAGCGGAATGGCTATTGCGACCGCGCGTCATCCCCAGGATTGCGCAGGGGCAGTTGCTTTCCCGGCTTCCTCAAGCCTCGGCGGCTGGCCGAGAAGGCGCTGACCGCCGTCATCAGGAGGCCGATGTGCACGGCGCCTCGACGCGTTTGGTCGACGACCTGGTCAACGCGATGGGCGGAACCGGGATCTTGAAGAGCCGAGTGAGCCGCCTGTGTGAGGGGATCGACGGCAAGATCAAATCCTTCCTCGACTGGCGATCGAGGGCGATTGGCCTAACTGGGTCGATGCGACCTACGTAAAGGCGCGCGACAACGGCCGCATCGTCTCGGCGACGTTGATCGCCGTTGTGGAGCAGAACGGACGAATGGGCGGCCGCCCATGCCGGCGAGCGTGGCGGACAAAAACGCCGCAGTTGCATTACGCCATGGGACACGAGCCGAACAGGCGGCACTCGCCTGAGGTTACGGTTGCTCACGCAAGCCGAACATTATGCTTCGGGCCAATTCTGGCGCTGCGAGGTGAGCGGACTCCGGTGCGCGAAACGACGAGCCGTCATCGCGCCGCGTCAGACCCGCGGAAATCCTGTCCGCGTCACTTTGAAACCATCGTGTAGGAATAACTTGCGAACTTTGGCCATTCCTTCCGCTCAGCGAGTAACGCCACCGCGTGGTCGACGTGGTACACACCGGGAATCTTTTTGAAGTAATCATGGTGCCAGAACGGCACCTGCCAGACGCGTTTAAAGCCGATCGAAGCCAGCTTCCTCTGGTTGGAGTCGCTAATTACACACATATCGTACCAAGCTGGGTGCTTAGGGACCTCATCCGGGCGCCGGTTCGGAAAAAACAATCGAAGGACTTCGCGCGAAATCTTTTCGGGAAGAAGCCAATTCACGACGAACGGCGCGGCGTACAGCACGGGATGGAAGTTTAGACACACTCCGCCAGGGGCAAGCAGAGCGTGGATGTTCCGATAGGCCTGCATCGCGTCGGTCACATGTTCGAACACCATCTGTGAAAACATCACGTTGACCGTACCCAAGAGAGGTCGGTGGTTGTCGCTCAATGGCTTCGCGATGTCGAAGCAGACCTTGTCAACGTATGGCGGAGCCAACTCGAGCTCGCTCTCGGAAATATCGTTGACGAGGTATCTTATATCACATGCTTCACTTGTTGACAAAAGAGGCCAGCGGCCGCCTCCAATCTCGAGTACGTTACGTGCCCTCGTTATGGAAACGAGCGCGCCAATCGTCTCTTTATAGTGCTCCCAAGCCCACTCGCTCGACGTTTTTTTTCTGAGTTCATCCACAAACGAATGCAACGGGTCGACATCCCTGGACGCACAGGCCATTTTAAGGGAAGTCGTCATGCAGGAACCTCCAAGACATCATTCGTGTTTTACTGTCGTATCACAATTCTAATTGCGAATTGACTGAGAGAGGCGATCGGCAAATTGCATATTGGTGGTAAGTCCTATGCTTTCCGAGGTATTGGAAAAGCCCGCTCGTTGCTCTAGCTTCTCTCCTCGCAGCGGTGCTCCTTCCTTAAGGGCCGGCATGCGAGTTGAG
This sequence comes from uncultured Alphaproteobacteria bacterium, assembly GCA_963829505.1. Classification (GTDB taxonomy): domain Bacteria; phylum Pseudomonadota; class Alphaproteobacteria; order Rhizobiales; family Beijerinckiaceae; genus Roseiarcus. The sequence continues at coordinate 101,690 of CAWHIL010000001.1, read as the reverse complement.
TGGAGGCAGTCGCAAGGGGCTGAAAGATGGGAATTGAGGTAAAGTCTTTGGAGCTCGATTCCTAGTGATGGCGCTCGCCACCGCCGCACCGCGCCCTCGTTCCAGAACATCTCGGTGGGAACGTGTGCTCATCGCTTTTTTCATTTTGGAGGAGACTGGGAGCTTTGGAGGGGTCGACCGATTGTTGTACGGAGATTGGGGGGGGGTAGGAGGAGATCATCTGACCCAGACCCTCAACTCGCTGCAAATCCTTGTCAGCGTTACTCTATTTTGGTCAGGATACAGAAAAACAAAGAGAATGAGCTTTGGTGAGCTCCTCCTACTCGTTGTCGTCGCCTATCTCTTCGTTTCCTCGCTATGGTCTGTTGATCCACAAACCACGCTGCGTCGTGCAATTGTTTATCTCTTCTTCGCTCTGGGCGTCATTGGCGTCGCCAACATCCTGGAGGGCGATGAGTATATCAATCTGATGAGGAAGCTTATTCTAGTCGCGGCGACCGCTTCGCTCGCCCTGCTGGCTTTCTCGCCAGCCTACGCGCTAATGTCGGACGGATTGCTGAGGGGGGTTTTCACCCACAAGAACGTCCTTGGTCAGGTCATGGCGGCCGGCGTGCTTACCTGCCTGCACGGCTTTCGCGTCGGCCAAAATAAAAAGTCTTGCGTTGCCCTGGCTGTAATGTTCATCGCCGTCGCCGCCGCCGCCAAGTCAGCAACTTCGCTGATGATTATCTCCTTGTTCCTGGCCGCTGAAATTCTCGCGGCGATGTTCCGCCGTGGCGCCGCCGCTGCCGTACTCGCGACGATCGTTGCGTTACCATTTGCCGTCTTCTTGGTTCTGTCGCCCTCAACGCTTCTCGAGGTGCTCGGCAAGGATTCGACGCTGACCGGCCGCACCGAATTATGGGAAATCGTGAAAAGCGCTATCGCACAGCGGCCGGTTTTCGGTTGGGGATTCTCCGCATTTTGGTCTCCCCTCAATCCAGTCGCAACAGGTATCTCCGATAGTCTAGGCTGGCAGGTTCCGGAAGCGCATAACGGGTGGCTTGAGCTTTTTCTGGAGGTTGGATACTGTGGCGCGTTCCTATTTGCAATTTATTTTCTTAGAAGCGTAGTCATTGCTGTCGATTGCGTTCGAAACAATGAAGTTAACCTTGGTCAAACTTTGTTGCTGTGCTGTGCAGGTATCCTTTTAGTCGGTTATACGGAAGAGGTCTTGATTGATCCAGGACAAATCTCAGTCAATATGCTGATCGTATTGGGCTTGATTGGGGAAAGGAGTTTGCGCGGAGCGGCGCTCGCGAAGCGGCCTCAGTTGGATTCGGCGGCGCTGGAATACGCCTCTCGCCCGGACCGATATGGGGGTGGACCGGGCTCATGCGATCGCGCGCTGAGAACTTTCAGGACTCAGGCGCGATGACAAAAATCCAGGACCCCGACCATTTGGCTTCAGGCGTTTTCCAGCCCGCAAATAATTTCGACACGGTGCGGCTCGCACTCGCTGTCCTCGTCTACATCGGCCACTACGTCTGGCTGTCCCCCCAAACCACGGTCGATGGCCGCCTTCTCTTTCTTCTAATCGGCGAGAACGGCCAGAGGTGCGTGCAAGCATTCTTCGTCATCAGCGGGTTCCTGATGTTCCAAAGTTTCTCCCGCTCCGGCAGCATTTGGAGATTCTACGAGAGGAGGATCCGGCGCATTTTTCCCGGATATGTCGTGGTGATCCTGCTATCCGCCTTCGGCGGACTCTGGCTAAGCCGCTTCCCGCTGACGGATTATCTTTCGGCGGAACTAATGAAATACATCGCCTGGAACATGGTGTTGCTAAATTTCATGCATCCGACCCTCCCCGGCGTGTTCGACGCTCAGGCTATCCAGCACGTCAACGGAGCCCTTTGGACGCTGAAGATTGAAGTCGCCTACTATCTAATATTCCCTTTTCTGTTCCGGGCGGGCAGAAGGATTGGGTTTTTCCCCTTTTTCTGCGCCTTATTCTTGTTGTCGGAAATGTACTTTGCGTACCTGCACCACCTCGGGCAGCAAAACGAGCAGCCTATCTTTTCGATCTTGGCCGCGCAGCTGCCGGGGCAGTTGAGGTTTTTCATGGTAGGCGCGCTCGCTGCAGCCTGGCTCTCGGAGGGGACACCGAAAGCCGTCGCTGGGACGGTGGGCGCGACGCTTCTCGCGACGGCCGCGCTTGTCTACCCCGGCCCGCAAATCGCCCTCACCCTGCTTTTCGCCGGGGCGGTGCTAGCGCTCTGCCTGACCCCACCGTTCATCGCGAGCCTCAGCAGGTTCGGCGACCTGTCTTATGGCATCTATATTATCCACTTTCCCGTACTCCAGACGGCGCGCGCGACGGATTTCTTGGCGACCTCGCCGATCTTACGGTTCGGAGTGATGACGACAATCGTGTTTGCGCTTTCCGTAGTCCTGTGGCGCTTTGTCGAGCAACCAGCCCTATCGAGAGCAAGAGTTTCCTCTAACCGTTTGTCACGTGCTCAGGAACCATTGTCACGCTGTTGCTCAACGGCGCCCGTCGTCCGCCACTTCCCGACGTTTAGCGACGTCATAAAGTCTCCCACCCGGCGAATGATTAACTCCGACGACGCCGTTAGCGGCGACCCCAATATATCTCAGAGCGAGGAACTGTTTAACCGTCGGCTGGCATTCAAGAGTCAGTCGGGCGAATGACCGCACCCTCTTGAGGATTGTCGCTATGGCTCGAGCCCTCCTACTTGGTGTACAATGAAAATACATTTTCTCCAGGCAGTGCGCGCTATTGCCGCATCGCTGGTGGTCATTGACCACACAATGCTTGGACTTACAATGGGATCTGCGGCTTCTTCCTTGACAAAGATGGCGTGGTCCCTAGGTAACGTCGGTGTATATTCGTTCTTTACATTATCAGGTTTTGTAATGGTTCATGTATCTTGGGGTAAATTTGGTGGATGGCAAGAGAGTGCTTCATTTTTAATGAAAAGATTGATACGAATAGTACCTTTATACTGGATCGGGACATTGCTTGCTGTCGTTTATCATAAAATTTCTTTTACACACGGAGAGCACGACAGTTGGATGGAGCTTATGTGCTCGCTCTCATTCATTCCTTATCAGGATAGCAGTAGTGTGTGGTCTCCTATATTGCCTCAAGGGTGGACATTGAATTACGAAACGTCTTTTTATTTACTATTCGCTGCGGGGTTGTGTATGCCGCGCAGATTTGGATTACCGATGATCTGCGCGGTGCTGTTCGCGTTGGTGCTTATCGGAACCAAAACGCCCGTCCCTGCTGTGGCTTATCTGGCTTCGCCAGTGATTCTGTGGTTTGCTTTCGGGATCGCCCTCGGGACGGTTTGGGAGCATTACGGACTGTCGGAGCCGATCTTAATTAGCAAGCCGGCGCGCCTGCTGGAGCCAATCGGAGACGCTTCGTATTCGCTTTACCTGGTTCACGGATTTCTTGTCACTTTGATTTTCCGGATCTGGATGAGGACCGTAGGTCATCCCTCATTCCTGATTATCCCGATTAGCGTTGCCGTCGCCACGACCGGGGCCTGGTTCGTCTACGTGATGATTGAGAAACCAATCACGCAGGCGCTAACCAGCGCATTTGATGGGAAATCTGCTGTGGCCCGTGCAGCGCCGCTGCTCCGTTTTAAGAGGACCTCCTGGAAACGACGCGGTCGGTTTTCGCTGGAATAGCACTCTGAGATCCGAGTCATGCGCTGTTCAACATCCGCTTGGGACAAGCGAGTACGCGACGGTACGCTCTTCGCTCTGGACATCTGGAGCAGGTGCAGGCCTGTGGTTGTCACGATCTTTGTGACGGTGATCGCCGACGCCTTCGCTATTCCGTCGATCGCGGCCCCGTTTGTCGCCCTGCACATCTACTACATCTCGCCGGCCGGCAGCGATCAAAATAATGGAGCGTCGCCAAACCAAGCATGGGCGACTCCGAACCATAGCGTGAATTGCGGAGACGTGATCGTCGCCGAGCCAGGGCGCTATGAACCAGGGCAGTATGGGACCGCTTTTGCCGCAAACAAGTGGGGCGCCGTTTCCAATTGTCCGTCTATATCAGGTGGTATTGACGGCAAAGGGGGGATATTTTTTGCAATCGTGCTCTGCGGTGGGCCAAACATGTCAAGCTGCCTGGTCAATGGGGGGGCGAGCGAAGCCTTTCGCGTGGACCGATCCAATTGGGCAGTTGAGGGCTTCAGCACGAAACAACGAGAAAACTCCGGCAACGGTTGCATGACAGCGACGTCGGAGTCGAACGAGGTGATCGCGTTCGTCGCCTTCGTCAACAACATAGCCTCGACATGCGGCGTCGACGGATTCGGCACCTATGGCTGGACCGAAAAAGGCGGGGTGGATCAGTCCGCAGTCGTCGGGGCCATCGCCTACAACGCCGCGCCCAGCCTCGGAGGCGCCCTCTGCGGCAGCGGCGTTTCCATGATCCCAGTCAACGGGAGTATCGCCACACAGGGCACCCACGTTTTTGTGGCCGGTTACTTCGGCTACAGAAACATCAATGCCCCAGCGGGAGCCGGCTGTAACACCGACGGCGAAGGGTTGGTTTTCGACTCCTGGAGTTGTCTGGGAGGCGGCAATGCGTATTCTCATCAGGGTGTTGCAGAACAGAATGTGTGGTGGTATAACGGAGGCCCCGGGCTAGAAATCTTCCCTAACTGTCAGAAGAATGGCGATAAATCTCAAGTATATGCTTTCGGTAATACATCATTCTCTAACAGCAAAGACCCTCTCCATCGCGATGTTAGCGCTGAACTCCTAGTAAATGGCGTAATCCCGACATACAGTGACAATACGCTCTATAGCATAACAAAAAATATTTTCCAATCAACGGAGTCTACGTGCGGGGGTAACACCAAATGTCTGGTCTACGGCGCTACGGTTTCAATCGACAACGAACATACCGATCTCTTAAAGATAGACGGAAATTACATTTTTCAGAGCGACCCCGGCGTGAAGACCTCGCCTGGTATCCCCAACACGGACGTGAGAGTTAACGGCACCCATGAATGGTCAAACCTGCTGTCGCGAATTCTGTACAAGTGGTGGGGTTTTCCATTTGGGTCGAACGTCTACAGCGACCCAGGCTTCGCGAATCCGGCTGCGCTCCCGACAGCAGCCCCGGATTGCACGGCTTACACCAACACGACGGATTGCATGAACCAAGGCTACAACATCGGCGCGAGCTTGAGGCCGACAGCCGCGATTGGCCATGGTTACCAGCCGCCAGGCCCGTGTGCCCCCGACCCCTTCTTCCCGATTTGGCTCAAAGGAATTGTCTTTCTGCATTGGGACAGTTCTAAATTAACTGAAAGCCCTGGCTTGATAACAAAGCCATGCAACATGTAGTCGGGTTACAACGGCGGGCGGTTGAAAAGTCGCTCGCCAGCGGGCTTGCCCTGGGGTTCTTTCGCCTTGCGGCTCGGCAGAGGCGAATGGGGCCAGGAGGAACGGTCGGGGTCGCTGTTCAGCTATGTCGATCTGGCGGCGCGGGTCGGCCAGGATCATCGGCCTTGAGCAATCGGGCATGAGGTCGAGCCGGCGTAAGGCAGGCGCGGTCTCGTCATCCCGCTGTCCGGGAGCGGAGTAGAGGTGGGATCTCCTGAGCTTGGTTGTATGGCTGAGTCTGGCTAAGGGACTACGCCGTACTCCCGGCGTCAACGGTCATGACAGCGCCCGTTATATTGCGTCCGCCTTCCCCCATCAGAAACGAGGACATCGCAGCGATGTCGTCTGCTTCAGCGAGGCGGCGTAGGGCGCTCCGGCCGATGACGCGTTTGAGCTCGTCCTCTCCGAAACCGCGCGTCATTTCCGTGTCGACGAAGCCAGGCGCAATGGCATTCACGTTGATCCCCACCCGGCCGACCTCCCGCGCCAAGGACTTCGTGAAGCCCACAAGCGACGCCTTGGTAGCCGCATAAACGGAAAGGCCGCTGAAACCGGTCGAGGCGACGATCGAGCAGACGTTGATCACACGCCCTCTCTCTTGGACCATCATGCTTCGCGTCGCGTACTTGCTCATCAGGATCGGCGAGAGCGTATTCAGCCGAATGAGCGTCTCAATGTCGGCGTCCGGCGTCGTGGCGAGCAAGCCGTCCGTCCCAACCCCTGCGTTGTTGACGAGGCCGTAGATGGGGCCGAACTCTCGTGTCAGCGCGCGAACAAAGTCGGGGATCGACGCCACGTCCTTCAGATCGAATTGGCAGAAGATCAGAGAGCCCGGCCCCTGCTCGAGTTGAGCCATGCTGTCCAATAGCGCGTCGCCCTTGTTGCGTGCGACCGCAAAGACTTTGAAACCGTCGCGAGCCAATCGATTCGCGATTGCAAGGCCGATCCCTCGGCTTGCGCCGGTCACGATGACATTATCCATTCCGGGCGACCTTGCCCGCCGGAGTGATCGGAAGGTCGGCGACAAAACTTAGGGCCGCGGGAGCAAATCGGGGGCCTAGAAGACCTCGGCATGCCGACAGGATCTGCAACTCCGTGTCCTTATCGGCTGCGTACCCCTTGCGGAGGACGACCTCCGCGCACACGAGCGCTCCAGTGATGGGACTTTTTCGCGCGAAGACCCGGCTCGCGGAAATCAGTTCAATCGAATTTAGCGCCGCCTCTACTTCTTCCGGATGGATCTTGACGCCTCCGACGTTCATGACGCCGCCGCGCCGGCCCATGAAATAGCAGCGATCCCCGCGCAACTCGACAATATCGCCCGTATCGACGAAACCCTCGTCGTCCGTCAACGGCGGGGCGCCGGCGCCAACATAGCATCGGGCGCAGCGGTTCGACCGGACGCGCAGCGTCGTGTCGACGATCTTTGTCTGCACGTCCCCGCCCTCTCCCAGCCAGTGCGCAGCGAACCCCGGCCTGCCGTCGTCGACAACAAAGACGACTCCCGCCTCGGTCGATGCATAGGCGTGCTCGATCCGGGCTCGTGGATAAGAATGATGCAGGGCCGAAAGAATCGTCTCGTCCGCGATTTCGCCTGACAGTCGTATGTAAGCCGGATCGATCCGCGGGGCTTCGCCGCTCATGAGAACTTTGCGCCAATGCGTCGGCGTGCCGGAAATGTGGGTGATGCCTGCCGCTCCGAACCGCGCGAGCGTACGACCAATATCTTCGCCAGGCGCCGCGACAATCAGCGAGCCGCGGCCGAGAATCGCACGCAGGAAAATCTGCAAGCCTCCGTATCGTCGAATGTCATAGAACGTCGCCCATTGCTGCATCGGCGCGTTCCCAATAGCCCCCGTCAGGGTGCTCAGCGTGTGGGCCACCAGCTTTGGCGAACCGGTCGTGCCGGAGGTCGGCAGCACCCATTCCGTCTCAAGGTCGACGACCCGCGGCGAGTTGAGCGCCTGTAGCGGCAGCCGACATGCGACCGAGAGTCGGACAGGGACGACCGGCGCGCCGGCATCGCCGTCGTAGACCAGCGCGTCGGCCTCCGCGGTCGTGGCGGCAGACTCAAAAAGCGGTGACCCCCAGTCCGCGGGACAGATAACGACCCGGCGCGCGACGCCATCCAACTCGAGCAGCGCTGCTGCGGCTTTTGCAACGTCTCGGACGGAAAGAAGCACCGAGCGTCCGCGCAGTTTTTCCAGATCGGCGCCGAGACTCGTCGCGTCCTCGAACTGATCGAGCGGCAGAACTCGGTCGCGGGTCGCAATCACTCTGCCCCGGCCGCGCCCCTCTTCGACGCCCCGAATAAGATGTCGGCGATCAGGCAAGCGCTTCCTCGTAAAGCGTGACAAACTCTCCAACGGTGCTCGGAAACCGGGCATGCGATGTTTCGCTCAGCGGATCCCGCTCGAGGATGTCCTCGAGACGAGCGACAAGAAGCGCAAAGCAGAGCGAGTTCGAGCCCGGAATCGACAAGCGGCAGGTCGTCGCTCAGTTCCGGCAGACGTTTTGCGTGAAGCGCAGCGACGGTCCGCATTTCGTTGAGTATCGTATCTTTCACATCCATCAACATTCCCTTTGTCATCGTGTATGCAGAAGAGTGAACTTGCGACTTCGGTGCTTCGACAGCGAAGGCCGCGAAAGTCAAAGTCCGCCGCCGTCAGCCGCCTGGCTGCGAAGCATATTCGGGCGGCCTCAGCCTCGACGAGGTCGCGCGACCGTAGCCGACCAGGTTCGCCGTCATCTCGATCCAGTTGCGGTAGAACGAGAGGGCCGCAGGGCGCCACGTCGCCTCGCACGGCGCCAACCGATCAATGGCGGCCAGGTCATCAATCTGTGAGTGGTCTCGGTCGGCGCAGAGCCGACGCTCAAGCGAGCCGAGCTCCGCTTCCGCCGACGCGTCGAAATAGCCCCTTGGCATCACAGGCTTCGTTTCGGTTCCGCAGCGCAGGTAGCGTTCAAGGTCCCGCCTGTACTCCCGAGCAAGCGAGCCTGCCTCGTATTCCGGATGCCCTTGCAGAAATACAAAGCAGCTTCCGAAATTCTTTGTGAACGTGTCGACGCCATGAATGTCTGAGCCGGTCAGTATGCAATAGCCGGCTTCTTCGAGTTCGCTCTCGACGAGGCCGTTGTAGCGAGAGTGAGGAATCAGAGTTCGATCCCCCTTTTTGCCCGACCAGCGGGTGGGTTCGTTTGGCTGTGAACGCAAAGACGCCGGTGCGCTTTTCCGGCAACCGTCGTCTCTTGACCCCATCAAGATGCAGGACGGCGGTATGAGCGGCGAGACACGACAAGATCGTTGACGCGGTGTTCGCCTTGGCCCAATCGATCAACTCGACCGACTCATCCCAATAGGGCTCGTGATCGAGGCGATCCGCCAGCGGTTGCGCGCCGGTGAAGATAAGCGCGTGGAGTTCTGCGCGCAGAATCGCGCTCGCAGGTTCGTAGCGTGCTGCGATGTATTCCCGGGCGGAGGGCGACCGCGGGGTTTCTTTAAGCGCGAAAATACGAAGGCGAAGATCGAAATTATTCGCTGCGCCGGCAACGAGCGCCGCAAACTGGCGCTCGGTAGCTCTGAGCGCTCTATCGCCCATGTTGTTGATCAATCCGATCTCGATCCGTCTCCGGCGCCTAGCCGTTGGATGCGAGGTGGACTCGAGAAGGCTCATGCTGAAGCCGCGCCCGTGTGTTGGCCATCGTCGGCGGTCTCGAACGATCGGATTTAGGATGCAGCGCGAGCCCCGACCTTGCGCCTCGTTCGCGAGTTGAGAGTAGGCGCCGCCGCGACGAGCAGATCGCGGAACGCAACCCAGAGCGGAAGGACTCGATCGTCTGCGACAAGATGCCGGCACAACGCGCCATGTTCACCGGAATCCAACCTGATGTGCTCAGAAAGGAAATGTCTAAACCCGCCGAGAGAGGGTTCGTCCCAGTCAGGGGCGGTCAGCATTCCGCGGAAGACAACCTCGAGGCCGCCGTCCTCGTAGCTCGACAGGCTCATCGCACGTGTCAAGTCATCGAAAGGAGCGATTTTGTCGGCGTAATTCCGGCCGAGCGCGTCCACTCTGTTCCGATCGTGTTCATCGAGGTTTGCAATCACGATGACGCGTCGCATGAACTCATCGTGGTCCATCTTCTCGCCGTGCTGGGCGATGCCGCTATATGGAGATAGATTATCAGTGTCACACTCCCCATCGCGCAGGGCTGAGAGTTGCTCGTCGTCGGGGTAAAGCGCGCAGGCAATATGTACTGCCTCGACGAACTGCCTGGAGAAATAGTAATAAGCTCGACAGACAGACATTAACTCCCGGCGGTTTAAAAGGGGCCAATTCATAGCCCTGATTTCTTCTATAATTATCTTGTAGCGACTGGTAATCTGGATATTCATTCCGATATTCTCCCGATGGTGGCGGGTTTGCACACTCCCAAATCACCATTCTTCTGAGCCACAGTAGTGTTTCTCATTACCTTGAAGTCGAGATTATCTTTCAAATTCAATTGAGCTAAGCTAATACGACAGATCGAATCTGGTTACAATAAACAAGGCAACCTGTCTTTCGACGTACCGATATACGCTCTTTGACAGCGGTGGAGCGCGGGCCCAAACGCCATATGCTTGGTAGGCGGTCGGATCTGGACGTGCTGCGGCGGCGCGCATCCATTCGGAGCGTTGGCGCGCGGCGACGTTTGTGCGCCAGGTCGGGAGGCGGGACGAAATAACACGGGAAACTCGCCATGCGGGCAGAGACAATTTCAATTCATGGCGGCTTCGGCTGTGATCCCGCCACGAAAGCCGTGGCGCCGCCGATCTATCAGAACGTCGCCTACGAATTCGACAGTGCGGACGAGGCCGCGGCGCTGTTCAATCTTGAGCGTCCAGGCTACCGGTACAGCCGGATTGCAAATCCAACCACAGACATCCTGGAAAAGCGGGTCGCCCAATTGGAAGGCGGCGTGGCCGCCCTCGCGGTCGCATCCGGCCAGGCGGCGCTCGCCTACGCCTTCATGACCGTTGCAGGTCGCGCCGGCAGCATCGTCGCCCCCCCCCAGCTTTATGGGACGACGCATACCTTGCTTGGACACACCCTGAGGCAATGCGGGCTTGAGGCGCGTTTCGCCGCAAGCGATCGTCCTGACGATATCGGGGCGCTGATCGATGAGACGACCTGCGCTATTTTTTGCGAGTTTGTGGGGAACCCTGCGGGCAACATTTGCGATATCGAGGCGCTTGCCGAAGTGGCGCATGCCAACGGAGTGCCGTTGCTCGTCGACAACACCGTAGCGACCCCGATCATGTTGCGTCCTTTTGAGCACGGCGCCGACATCGTGATCCACTCCCTGACCAAATTCATGGGCGGACACGGCGTTGCAATGGGCGGCGCAATTGTCGATCGCGGGAGCTTCGACTGGCGGGCGAGGCGTTCCCGGTTTCCTATGTTTTGCGAGCCGGACGCCTCGTATCACGGACTGGTCTACGTCGACCATTTCGGCGCCGAGGCCTTTATTGCGCGGGCCCGCGCCGTCTATCAGCGGACGATGGGCGCGGTGCTCGCGCCGATGAGCGCCTTCCTCATCCTGCAAGGGATCGAGACTCTCGCCCTGCGCATGGAGCGGCATGTTCAAAATGCCGGCGCAGTGGCTCGGTTTCTCCGCGCCAACCCCAGAGTCGCTTGGGTCGACTACAGCGGTTTTCCCAATAGCCCGTACTATGCATTGTCACAGAAATATCTTGCATCACGAGGGCCGGCCTTGCTTACGTTCGGGCCAAAGGGGGGTCTCGATGCTGCCAAGGCGTTCTACGATGCCCTCAGGCTTGTGAAGCGCTTGGTGAATATCGGGGATACCCGCACCCTGTGCTGCCATCCTGCCTCAACGACCCATCGCCAGATGAATGCCGACGAACAGTCTCGCGCAGGCGTCAGCCCCGAAACAATTCGGTTAAGCGTCGGCCTGGAGCACATCGAAGATATTCTGGACGATCTCGGTCAAGCCCTCGACGCAATGGGGCGATCGGGGTGACGTCGGCGCGAGACGCTCGAGGGGCGACGCCGCACGCATGACGCGGCGCCGTTTGAGGCGCCCGAAGGGCAATTCGTCCCGGCGCTTCCCATTGGCGACCCAAATGCTGGTCAGTTCAATGTCTTCCATTCTTCAAAGTCCCGGCCGAGCAATGCAGACAGCTCCCTTGTCTGCTCTCGCTGCACGGGTCTCAGCCAACGGGCGACGGCCTCAACATCAACTTGCCGGCGATCGACACTGCGGGTGAAGACCCCATGCACCCTCGCCGTCAAAGAGGATGGGACAGCCTCCATTAAAGCGCGATTGAATTTATTCCGTCGAAGAATGCGGACTACACTATTCCATGACGATAATCTTTGTTTTATCACCTCGGGGGTCTTGTTGCCCCAGCCCGTGGGCGCTACTTTTATAGGTTTGACCTCTAGCCATCGGAATATTGAGGCGGCAGTTTCTTCATAGTTATTAGCCAACTCCTCTAGTGTGTAAACTCCTATCTGCTTTTTGTCAAAACGAGTATAAAATGGAGCTAGCTGCATGATATAGTGGCTTACGTTACGATAACGTGAGCTATCCATGATAGCCTGCCCGATAGACCGACTCTCGCCGTCGTATACGACCCTGTGCCAGTAGTGACTTACTGTTCTCTCGACTGGATCACGAATGATGTACAGGAGCCGCGCGTCCGGGTTGAAGCTCCTGATCCGGTCTGCTACACCGCTGACGAGTGGCATGTGTGTATAGTATGCGCTTGCCTCTCCGATATAGGCATAGTCTTTTTGTGTATTAACTAGACGCAAGCAAGCATCCTCTTTCTCGCAATAGCCTTGTTTCAATAATTGGTGATGTAGAGTTGGTAGTTGATCATTGTTGACAAAAAACGAGGGGTTATTTACGCTGCACATATTGATATCGGGATGAAGTGCCAGTATATTCTTTAGAAGCGTAATCCCAGACTTCATCGAGCCGATAATAAACAAATTTGGCCTAGCAAATACCTCCTGCCCAATCGCGGCGCCGCGATGAGAGTAGAGGCTTTGACGTCGAGTATTTTTCATTTTGATGCTTTATTACAGGGTGATAACGCGAGCTTGGATTGCGGCGTAATATTCCGCGTCAAGAGTTACGTAACGACCAAGCTTGGCGTCAAAAACGTAGAGCGGGTCGTCGATGCGCGCCGGGTCAAAGCCTTGATTCAGGTAGGACCTACGCTTCAGTTTGAACGTCTCTGTGATTTCCAAATCGGAGACAACTCGTAAGAAGAGCGGTCGAGCGTGCCTGGGGAGCGCCTTGACCCGCTCGGGGAAACCATCGAGGTCAAAATCTCGGTCGATCTTGAGCAACGCCATCCCGGCGCGTCCGTCCGCTCCGGCCACGGCAACGCCAAAAGCAACCGCGTTCCGAACGCCCTGACACCCATTAAGAACAGCCTCAACAGACTTGGTTGAGACGTTCTCGCCTTTCCAGCGGTATGTATCTCCAATACGATCGACGAATGTATAGAAACCATTGGCGTCGCGAGACATAAGGTCGCCTGTCCGCATCCACGCGTCGCCGGTCTTGAATACATCGCGCAGGATCTTCCGCTCGGTTTCTAGGTCTTCGCTATAACCGTCAAACCGGGTCCCGGGCCTTCCGTCGATGCGTCCCAAAGCCTCCCCAATTTCGCCGTCGGCGCATCGTTCGCAAAAGCCGTTTTCACCCCGGACGGGCGCTTGCAGATCGTAGTCAAATCGCGCAAGGGCGAGCGTATCCCGAACCGCAAGGAACGGTGGAACGCGGCCAATCGAACCTATCTTCGCCTCCACATTGTAGAGCCAAACATTGCCCTCTGTAGAAGCGTAGAATTCCATGATACGGAGAGGTCCAAAACGATCCAGGAACGGCCCCCAGACGTCCGCGGAAAGGCCGTTGCCGATTGCGATCCGAACGCCGTGCGACTTGTCGGCGGGATCGACCGGGGCGGCGACGAGATACCGGCAGAGTTCGCCGATGTATTGAATTGCGCTGCACTCCCAACGTGCGACGTCGCGCCAAAAGTTTTGCGTCGAAAAGCGCTTGCCGATCGCAACCGATCCTCCTTTCACCAACGGCGCGCCCACCGCGACCACTCCGCCGACGCTGTGATGCATCGGTAGGCAGTTGTACAGCCGATCAGACGGCTTCAAGCCGGCGAGCTCGGCAAACCAGTGCGTCCAGGTGACCAGTTTTCTGTGACTGACTTCCGCCGCTTTCGGCAGCCCGGAGGTGCCCGAGGTGAATATTCGCAACGCGCGGTGGTCGAGCGTCACGCGCGGCAACTCGCTCCCACTAAGACGCGCCCCGCTTAGACCCTAAATCGCTAGATCGATGCGAAGAAATTCGGTGGGTCCCCCGATCTCGTGAACCCAAATCCCTACGGCCCGATCGGACGCTGCGATGGCGGATCGGCAAACCTCAGCGCATTCAGCCGAAGCGATCAGACGACGGACCCCCGCAATACTCAGGGCTTGAGCCAGCGAAGGGGCCGGCAAATCCGGACTGACCAGCGTGACGATCGCTCCAACCTGGATCAAACCAAGCCAAATCATGAAGTATTCACTGCAGTTTCGCATGACGAGAGCGACCACGTCTCCCGGTTTGACCCCTTCACCCAGGGCCCACCGAGAGTACTGATTCATTCGCTGCTCAAGCTGGCGAAAATTGGTCCGTCCCTCATCACTGATTAAGGCGGTTAAATCACCATAGTCACGCGCCCAGTCGCTGGCTAGGCGAGGGAGAATACGTTCGGGATCATGGTTAGCCTGCACCGAACATTGCAGCGCCCGCACCCACGCTTGCGCGGCATCTTCACGATGCACCAATCTCGCTTCGCGGCCGTCGTTCACCCTCGTCTCCCCTGCTCCTCCCGAACGGATTTTTTAGTCCCCGAACGCCGCGGCAATCGGCATCATTTTTGGCGGAAACGTTCGAAGCCTTACCACAAGGATTGCTGCGCTCTGGGATCGGCCGCTTACCACCTTTGCAATATCCATTTGTACTGACAGTTGCGCAGATACCTTTTGAAAGTCGCCTCTGGATCTATCCGCCTACCTCTTGTCGTATATCGACCATGACTAGACTGGGCACGGTGTACGGGAAAATGATTAATTGATCGATTTTCCGCGATCTGGCAGCCTCGAAGTTCATCAGAGCGCTGGGGCAACTTTAGACAGAAGCAGACTTAAGCCTCGCGCGGATACGCGGGTTTCTTAACAAAAGCATAAGCGTTACTCGGAGAGTAAGCTGATGAATTCCTCCCAGTCGAATGTCGCTTTGTCGTCAACTCCCGCGTTGGGCGGGTCGAGACAGTTGTCTTTGACGGATGAAAGCGTGCGCACGTCGCAACTCGCTGCAGGCGACCGGGTGAACATTCTTGGGATCGGCGCAATGCCGCTCGACCTGGACAAGGCAGTGGCGACGCTCGATCATTGGCGATTGGAAGGGCGACGCGAATATGTTTGCCTGATTTCCGTCCACGGACTTGTTGAAGCACAACGGGACGACGCGATCCGGAGGTACCTGAATCGGAGCGGCATCGCCGCCGAAGACGGCATGCCGCTGGTTTGGTGGTCGCGGTTGGCGGGGTATCCTCAGGCCAGACGCGTTTGCGGCTCCGACCTACTTGACCAAGCTTGCGCGTTTGGAGTGTCACGAAACTATCGGCACTACTTTTACGGCGCGAGCCCGCGCGTGCTCAAACTCCTTGTCGACAACCTCCGGCGGCGCCATCCAGGCCTGATCGTGGCCGGCTATCGCTCACCCCCATTCCGGCCTCTGACGTCCGCGGAAGAGGCCGACGATGTGGCGGCGATCAACGCTGCCCGTCCAGATTTCGTTTGGGTTGGCCTGGGAATGCCGAAACAAGAAAAGTGGATGGCCGAGCATATTGGGAGGATTCAAGCGACCGCGCTCCTCGGTGTCGGCGCAGCCTTCGACTTCCACGCCGGCACGAAGCCGCGCGCGCCGATTTGGATGCAGCGATCCGGGCTGGAATGGATGTTCCGGCTGATGACCGAGCCCCGCCGTCTCGCTCACCGCTATCTGATCGATAACACGTTGTTCGTCGCGTACATGCTGAGGCAGGCTACAGGATGGAAGCTCCATAAACAGGACTGGTAGGGGTGGCTTTCTTGCGACCGCCCCGCCTCCTTTCGGCTCACAATCTGGAGTTCCGGTTCAGCATGATCTTAATCCGAAGAACGACGCCCGATGTCGGCGACGGCGCGCGATGCTTCGCCGCCCTAGATCGCCTCATTCGAACCGATGCGCGTCGCCCTCAATGTGGCTGGGCCGGGTTTCCAACGACCTTTGGACGTTTATCAAGCAACCGCGGAAAGGCGTTCGGATGGGTCGGCTGACGTCTAAGCTCGACGAGCCCGTTGAGCTCGTCGCCTCTACGAAACAGCCCTGGTTCAGGGTCGACGCGGGTCTTATCGTGATCGGTCTCCTCGTCGTGGCCACCGTTTACGTGTTGGCCCACTGATGCGTATTCGTTTCGACCCTTCGAAGCGCCTCCGGGCCTAGGCGGATAGGTCATTTGGGAGCCAATCAAATGGAACATCCGTTACCACGTACACTTTCGACGCACGACTGAGGGCGAAATGCTGGACACGAAGAATATAGTCAGCGTGGTGACAAGCGACGCCGCGCCGATGCAACTGGAAGAGTCCTCCACTGCAGAGACAATTGCAGCCATCCTTGGCGTCATCCGGCGGCAGTTCTTGGTCGTTGCAAGTCTCACCCTCATCGGGGCGGTCGTGGCGGGCGTTGTCCTTTTTAAGGCTCACCCAAAATTTACTGCTACCACGACGCTATTGATCAACACGCGAAAGATCGCGGTCGTGCAACAGTCGGCGGTGACCGATGAGTTGCCTGTACAGGCCGTCGGCGCAATGGAAAGTCAGGTTGAGCTTATTAGATCTGATGAGGTCGCGGTTCGCGTCCTTCAGAAGCTCAAACTGATTGACGATCCGAGGTTTAACGGAGAGATTCACTCAGGCCTTATTTCGCAACTATTTCATATTTTGATGCCGAATGATGCGAGCGACACGCTCAATGATGCTGATCGCCAGAATCTGGCGCTAAATCTCTTTAAATCAAATCTCGTTGTAGAGCGGCTTGGCGTCACTTACGCGGTCGAGATCAAATTTCAATGGATGGACCCAATTCTGGCCGCCCAAGTCGCGAATGCGGTAGCGGAGGCATATGTAGACTTGCAAAGAACTTCGGAATACGACGTCGACCGCCGAGCTACCGATTGGCTCGAGCAACGGATACCTGAACTGCGAGCCAAAAGTGAAGCCGCGCAGGGGGCCGTCGTCGACTACAAACGAGAACATAACATCGTTGAGACAAGCGCCGGCAAGCTGATTGAGGATCAACGTCTCGCCGACGTGAACGGGAAACTGAATGCTGCACAAGATGAGACGCTTAACGCGAAAGCGCAACTCGATCAGATCAGCGCAGGACAACTGCTGGGAGATGCCGCAAGAATATCTCGTGGAGCGGCAGTCGGTTCCGACGCCGCGGACACCTCTACCCTTGAGAAGTTGCGTAGTCAGTACCTGGATAATGAAGCAAAACTGGCGCAGTTCTCGAGCCTGGGGGCAAACTATCCTGGGATTGTCGGGCTACGAAATCAGCAAACGCAGCTCCGGGTTCAAATAAACGCTGAGGTCGAAAGTTTAAAGAAAGCGAAAGAAAACGACTACGCAGCGGCGCAACAACGCGAGGCGAACCTGAGGAAAGACTTCGACGTGGCTGTCGCGCAGAGTCAACAGGCTAGGGGGGCGCTGGTCAAATTGCAGGAACTCGAGGCAGCTGCCCGCGCATACCAGGATCTGTATGCCACGTATGTAACTCGCTACAATGCTTCGCTGCAACAGGCGGCGTCCCCGATTGCGGAAGCCACCATCATAACGCCAGCAACTCCACTCATACAACGAGATTACAAAAAGTCGGTTCAGATGGCTGCGCTACTGCCTCTCGCTGGCCTAATGCTCGGCCTGGCGATTGCTCTTGGCCGCGAAACGCTTGCGGACCGCGTTCTCATTACCAGCAGCGCCGTTCAGTCGCGGTTGCGGATTGCGTGCCTTGGAGTTCTGCCGAAGGTACGGGCCCCCCGGCGATCGCGGTGGCGCTGGAGGCAAAAAGCTCGGAAAGGTTCTGATCCGAGAACCATCGAACAAGCAGACCTCGGTATTGGCCGGGACGTCGTGGAACATCCGTTCTCGCATTTCTCGGAGGGCGTGCGTTCGATAAAGTTCGCGATTGACCTTGAGAGTCGATCTCGGTCGGCCGGCGCGGTCGTTGGAATCACCTCCGCGCTCGCAAATGAAGGCAAATCGACCGTCGCCCTGGCGGTCGCCCAAATGATCGCCAGCAATGGATCGCCTGTCGTCCTTGTGGATTGCGACCTGAGAAATCCGTCGTTGACGCGGTCGATCGCTCCGACGGCTACAGCAGGAATCGCCGAGCTTGCCTTCGGCAAGGCTTCGCTTGAGCAGGTAGTCTGGAAAGATCCGGCAACTCAAATGGCATTTGTTCCTGCCATCTCCCATGCTTTCCTCCCCGACCCTCTTTCCAGGCTCTCGAGCGCCGAAATGAGGCGAGCATTCGAGACGCTTCGCGCCCAATATCCCTTTGTTATTGTCGATCTGTCGCCACTGGTCCCGGTAATCGACGTCTGCGCGACAATTGATTTTATTGACGCATACGTGCTGGTAATTGAATGGCGGCGGACAACAATCGACATCGTCAAACGTGCGCTTCGCGCGGCGCCGCCTGTCACAAATTCAATGATAGGCGCTGTTCTGAATAAAGCTGATCTAAAAAGTCTGGTAACATATGACCCATACGTCACCGGCTATTACTTGAATTCGAATGACCGTTAGGAGCGGGCGGTTCGGGCGGGCTCCGTCTGGGCGCCGCGAGGATTTGTCTCGGGCGCAAATAGCCGTGTTATTCGGCCTTCGCGGCGCCCCGACCACGCCGCTCTTGATCAACTTAGCCGCCTTGACGACGCTGGCGCGTCGACAACCGACATTTTTGCCAAGTCAAGCGATTCCAACGTTGTTGCACTAGCAAGCTGAGAACGACTTGAGCTGTTCGAGGGTCGGCCCCCTCATATCCGAGGTATGTTTCCATCACCAGACCTTCACGAAGGAGGTAGAGTTATCGTCTCGACTGGAATGCCTACACTCGCCTACTAAGAGTTAGCACGTGAGACTTCCATCGCTTCGGAGCAGAACATGCGAACTGCCTTGGTGTGCGGCGCGGGCGGCTTTATCGGTGGGCATCTGGTCAAGCAGCTGAAGGCCGAGGGGTTCTGGGTTCGCGGCGTGGATCTTAAGCCACACGAATACGCCGTGAGCCCAGCCGACGAGTTCGTGGTCGGAGATCTGCGCGACCCCTCGTTCTGCGGGCGGATCGTCGACAGGAAATTCGACGAGGTCTATCAACTCGCCGCGGACATGGGTGGCGCCGGCTTCGTTTTTGTCGGCGAAAACGACGCCGACATCATGCACAACTCGGGGATGATCAATTTCAATATGCTGGACGCCTGTCGCAAAAATCATGTGCGGCGCATCTTCTACTCCTCGTCGGCCTGCATGTATCCGGCCTACAACCAGGAAGATCCCAACAACCCGAATTGCGAAGAGAGCTCAGCCTATCCTGCCGCTCCTGACAGCGAATACGGTTGGGAGAAATTGTTCAGCGAGCGGCTCTACCTCGCTTACTCGAGGTGTTATGGGATTTAGGTACGTATCGGCCGATATCACAACGTATTCGGACCGGACGGGACATGGACCGGCGGACGCGAGAAGTCGCCCGCCGCCTTATGTCGCAAGGTTGCCGAAGCTCCAGACGGGGGAACAATCGAAATTTGGGGCGACGGCGGCCAAACCCGGTCGTTCCTGTACGTTTCCGAATGCGTCGAGGCCACGCTGCGGCTCATGCGCTCCAGTTTCGAAGGGCCGGTGAACATTGGCTCCGAGGAGATGGTCACAATCAATCAGCTCGCCGATATGATCATGGCGATCGCCGGGAAACGTCTGCGGAAGCGACACGTCCCCGGGCCGCTTGGCGTCCGCGGCCGCAACTCCGACAACAGGCTCATCGAAGCCAAACTCGGCTGGAAGCCCTCTCAACCGCTGTCGACCGGCCTCGCATCGACTTACGAATGGATCAGGGGCGAAGTTGTGGCCCAGGCGCGTCCCGCCGCGCGCCGACGGACGCTCCAGGCCGTCTAGCGCCTCCGCAAAGGTT
This sequence comes from uncultured Alphaproteobacteria bacterium, assembly GCA_963829505.1. Lineage (GTDB taxonomy): Bacteria > Pseudomonadota > Alphaproteobacteria > Rhizobiales > Beijerinckiaceae > Roseiarcus. The sequence goes on along the minus strand of CAWHIL010000001.1, from coordinate 81,959 downwards.
CGCGGGGAGCGCCGCTCGGCGAAGCCGTCGTCACTCGGCAGGATACAATCGCGGGGGTGAGATGCTTCGTTCTCAAAAGCGTCTCGCGACCCCCTCACAGGGACTCCGGATGGCGCGACCATGACTGCCGCCCGCGCGGGACAAAGAAACGGGGGCCTCGATCTGGTGCGGGCCAACGTCGTCTGGAACGTCAGGCATGTGTCGATCGCACGCCCGATCGTCGTCATGCGACTGCCGGCGGCGCGCCCGACGGCGTCTGGAACACAGGTGCGGCCGTATTGGTCCATCGACACCGGCGCAGGCCAGGGGGCGTGATGGCAACCGCGCCCGTCGGCCGCACGCTTTCGCGCAACGTAATCGTGAATCTCGCCGGCCAGACGCTCCCAATCCTTTCGTCGTTCGTCACCGTCCCGCTCTACATCCACGCGATCGGGACGCCGCGGTACGGCGTGGTTTCCCTGACTTGGATCCTTCTCGGCTATCTCGGCGCGCTGGACTTTGGCCTGTCGCGCGCCGCTACAAACGCCCTCGGCAAGCTCGGCCACGCCTCGGCCCGCGAGCGTACTCCTGTCCTGGTGACCACGCTCTACCTCAACCTGTTCTTTGGTCTGGTGGCGAGCGCAGCGTTCTTCGGCGTTGGAGGAGCGATGGTGTGGCGCTGGTTCCCGCTGTCGGGAGAACTCGCCAAGGAAGCGGTGGCGGCGTTTCCCTGGATGGTCCCGATGCTGCCGCTCAACCTGCTTATCGGCGTCGCCATCGGCGCGATGGAGTTGCGCGAGCGCTTCCTCCTCTCGACCACCCTGAACGCGGGCGGTGTCGTTCTGGGCCAGGTTCTGCCGTTGATAAGCGTCATGATGTTCGGTCCTTCGCTCGGCGTGGTCATCCCCGCGCTCATGCTCGTCCGATTGGCCGTGGTGATGACGATGCTGGCGGTGGCCTTCTGGCTGGAGCGTCCGATCGCCTCTTTCGCTCCCGACTTCTCCTGGGCGCGAAAGCTCTTTGGCTATGGCGCATGGGTGAGCGTCTCCAGCCTGATAAGCCCTGTCCTGGACACGCTGGATCAAATGATCATCGGCCGGATGCTAGGCGTCGCTGCGGTGGCGCATTACGCGGTGCCGATGAATCTCTCGCTCCGCAGTCAGGTTCTGGCGGCCGCGCTTGCGCGGTCGCTCTTTCCCCGGCTGTCGCGCGAATCGGTCGAGGCGGGACGGCTTCTCACCGGGCGCGCCGCGCTAACGCTGATCTACGTCTTCGGCGCCCTGTGCGGCCCGGCGATCGTGGTGATCAGACCGTTCCTGGATCTGTGGGTAGGCCACGAGTTTGCCGAAGCGTCGGCGCCGGTCGCCCAGATTCTGTTGTTCGGCGCCTGGATGAACGGCGTGGCCTTTCTGCCGTACAATCAGTTGCAGGCGCAGGGGCGGCCGAAGGTGACCGCGCACCTTCACATGATCGAGGTCGCGCCGTTTGTGCTGGGCCTGTGGCTGCTGATCAAGTACGCAGGCCTGCCCGGAGCGGCCTTGGCCTGGACGATGCGAGTCACCGCGGACTGCCTCTTGCTGCTGTGGTTTGCGCGCTCGCTGCACGGCATGGCGCTGCGCGCGCTGCCTGCGATCGGACTGATGTTCCTGAGCTTCTTCATTGCCGCCGGTCTGCAGCCGCCCGCTCCAAGCGCGCTGGCGTTGGGGAGCGTCATGGGCATCGCATTCCTGGCGTCGGGAATCATCGCCGAGCCTAGGCTGGGCAACGCAGGACAGGGGATCGCGGAGCGAATTTTGCGCGTGTCGGCGAAGTTGACCGCGAGATAGGATGATGGCGACGATCAGCGTAGCGATGACTACCTTCAACGGCGAGCGCTTCCTCGCCGAGCAGCTGCGCAGCATCGTCGCGCAGACGAGGCTTCCCGACGAACTTGTGGTCGCCGACGATCTGTCCTCCGACCAGACATGGGACATCTTGACCGAGTTCGCAGAGATTGCGCCGTTTCCGGTACGCTTGCATCGCAACGACGTGCGCTTGGGTTGGCGGCGCAACTTCATGTCGGCGCTCGCGCTCTGTGCATCAGACCTGGTCGCGCTCTGTGATCAGGACGACGTGTGGGCTCCCGACAAGCTCGCGGTCGCAGAACAGGCCCTGCGCGAACCGGACGTCCTGTTGTTTTTTCACGACGCCTGGCTTATCGACGAGACAGGGCGGCGAACGGGTCCGGCCAACATCTTCTCGATGCCCGAGCGCAATCCGCCGTTGTCGGCCTTCTCGTTCTTTAGCCCTTACGGGTTCTCGATGGTTTGCCGGCGCTCATTGATTGAGCTGTCCGATCTATGGGAAGGATCGATGGACAGCAATGACCGGCGGGATCGGGCGCCGCACGATCAGTGGCTCTTCTTTCTGGCGACTGTCCTGGGCACGGTCCGGTTTTCAACGAGCCGGCTTACCGACTACCGCCAGCACGGCGCCAACGCCATCGGCCAGCCGCTCGAGCCCGGGGTGATGGCGCAGCTTGGCAGGGCGCGGCGATATTGGCTCACCAGTCCCGAAGCGCGCTTTCGCAGTCTTGCTGCGGCCGCGCGCGTCCGCGCCGACATTTTGTCCGTCTGCTGCGACCGGCTTGCCAACCCGTGGCGGGAGCGCGCGGCGCAGGGCCACGAGCGCTACCGGGAGCTGGCGTTGCGCCTCGAATCGCGGGCCGAGCTCTATGCAGATCGCCGCCCGAGCGCCCGCATTCGACGCCTTCAACGCTTGCAGCGGGACGGCGCTTATCGGGGCGCCAGCCCCTGGGACTTCTCTCGATCCGCTCTTATGAAGGACGCCATGCTCGGCGTCGCGCTCCGGCCGCTATTGGTGTGAACGCGAGAGCCTCGCGCACAGCGCGCAGAGCAGGGCGAGCGGCCGACGGCTTTCTTCCGTGGTATTGTATCGAGTTTAGAACTCGACCCGACGGAGGTCGAAACGCCGTCATATGTCGCGAAAGCTCCGGCTGTGCAGCAGACTGATCAACTGCCCGGTCCTGAGTTGGGCGCGTTTGCGAGCGAGGGCAAACTCGTCAAATGGACGAATTGGACCATCGACGAATTCCCAGTAGGCGCGATGGGCAGGGCCAGGCGGAAAGCCGCGCAGTGAATTGACGATATAATTTCGCCGCCACGGCTTGTGAGCCCACATGGCGTGCGGCATGACCGTGCCGACCCACGGGAACATGCCCATCGCCTCCGGGCCGAGCGAAGCGATTGGAATTTCGGTCGCCATGACCGTCGCATTCAGGACATCCTGATCCATGCGCGAGAACTCGAGACGCACCTTGTTGTTCTTCATTTTGTCCATGTCCACGCCGTCTCTTTCTAGCTCCGCCATGAGGCCGCTCCAGACGCGGGCGAAGTCGGCGAACTCCCGCAGAATGCCCACGCAGCCGCCGTTGAAGTATCCGGTCACCTCGCGGCATGCGCGGTTCTGCCGAGCCGCCAGGTCCCGCCAAGCGCCGCGATACGCGTGATGAGGCAACATGAACGTATCCGCCGGATCAAGGGCGAGCAGGACGCCGCGGCGAGCCCATTGCTCAAAAGAACGCCAGGAATGTTTAATCACGATATCTGTATCGAAGTAAAAAACGAACTCGGACTCCGGATAGATTTCAAACAGAAGGTTCTCAATAAAACCAGGTTTACGATTGTTCAGATGCCAGTGTTCTGAAACCTCGATAAGCCGCAACTGCACGGAATGTGTGATCGCGTAGCTGCCGAGCGTCGGTTCAAATGGAAATTCCTTCAGCCAGCGCGGCTGATCCCCGCGAAATCCCACTACGACGACACCCTCGAATCCCGCCCTCACGAGCGAGTTCGTCAGAGCGGCGACGCCGTGGAAGTAATGGCCCTCAGCAAGCGTGCAAACTACCTGTTTCGCGTCGCCGACAACCGGATTTGACGTCGCCACCAAGCTTCTCCGGGTCCGTTCATTCGAGTCAGCATCTGTCATGAACCGGCCATTTAGCATCCGTCCCGGACACCGGCGAGTACTCCAGTCAAGCGGCGCCCGAGAACTCCGGCGCCTAGCTCCCTTCGGACCACAAGTGACAGCGCGACCAATTAGGATCGGTCACGCACCGGTGTCGAGCACCAAAGTATACCTCTTTGCGCGCGCTCAGGTGAAACGTGGTAGGCTAATCTTGGGTTGCGTCCAGATTCGTTCAAAGGACAATGCGGAGCCGCCGGGACTTTGTCCGAGACGGCTGATTGTTATAAGACTAGGCGGTCGTGCCCGGTTTTTGCAAAGTTACACCTCTATGGACGGCAGCGAATTGAGGGACATCCCCTACTGCGGCGCGCCCGGGGCCGCGCATCCGGCTCAGTTCAAGCCGTTGCCGAATTCAGCACCATCCTCGGGCAATTGCGTAGATAACCCAGTCGTCATAATTCGACGGACATTCTTCGAATCTCCAAAGCTCATTTTGTTGGATCAAGCGCGCCGAGGCGATTGCCGCCCGAACGTACCGAACGCCCCAAAGGCGGAGCAGCCGGGGCGCCGCCGGGGGCAGCGTCCAGCCGCAGCTGCGCCCCATTTCCCGCCACTCCTCGTCCCATCTCTCGTAATTATTCACGAGCTCTCCGCTTAAAGAACGTATAAGCCATGCGGCGGCCTGGTCGATCAAGCGGTGGCGGACGCCGCTGACCAGCGGCCTCTTTTGACAACAGGCCTGCCCGCGCCCGCTGCACGACGACGATCTCCGACTTCATTGTAGCCTCGGACGACACCCTGGCCGCTATGGGTCCAGAAAAGACGGCGGTATGTCGTTTGGCGGATGACCTTTGGACTGGCGGCCATCTGGCTCCCGGCGGCACGGGACGCCCGAGGCCGGGCCGCGAATTGCCGCGGACAACCGGGCCGGGATAGCAGCGAGGCCGACGAGCCCATTCGGCGACCGGCTTAGCGTTCGGCTCGCTTCGCAAGAGACCAGCGCCAAAAGCCTCGAGGCTCTCCGAGCTATGGAGCGCACCCGCTTTTCGTCAAGAGTTCGTCGTCGCGACCTCGTCTGCGACTTTGCTCATCGCCGATTTTCGTAAATGTTCGGTCGCTTGTGCGTACAGACGCAGAACCTGGTTGCGCAGGAGAAACTCGCGCGCCCTGGCGAGGGCGCCAGCCGACAGCGTCGCCAGTCGGTTTGGATCTGCGAGAAGCTCTCGGAGTTCCTCGGCCAGCCTCCTGGCGACGGCGGATGTATCCAGACCCCCCGTTCCGACAACGATCCCCGAAGCGGTCGTTACAATATCTTTCGGTCCACCCAGATCCAAGCATACGACGGGCAATCCTTTGGAAAGGGATTCCAGCACGACCCATCCGGCGCTGTCGTGCAGACTCGGGAAGACGAACACGTCATGGGCGTCGTAGAGTTGCAGGAATTGCTCGTGCGGCATCGAGGGGACGAAGGTGACGTTCGCTTCGAGGCGCCTCTTCGCGACTTCCGATCTGAGGCGACCCTCCTCCGGGCCGTCCCCCACGATCGTCAAGTGAGCGTCGGGCGTGCTCTCGACCAGCCTGGACATCGCTTCGAGTGCGATATGAACGCCTTTCCAGTAAATCAGACGTCCGCCGTATAGAAGCTTGCGCGGCGGCTGGCGCACCAAGCGCTCGGCTCCGATTTGTAACGGGCTCACACCAAGCTCCATCTGGATGTATGTCTTGGCCCGCAGCGGCGGGCTCAACAGATTTCGCGTGTCAGAGGTGCGCGCAAAGATCACGCTAGCGCTAGCAAGGCCGCGGCGAACGAACGGATTGAGCTCGATCGTCGCATTCGAGAGATCGCGTAAACCTTCCAGCGCGCGACCGCGCAGGCCGAAACGGTCGCGCAGCTTTTTGGGCGATGTTTCGCCGCCGCCGACCGGACCGATGATCAGGGGCGCGCCGAGCCGCCCAAGAAAGGTCGGCGCCCGCACGCCCGCCCAAGTCAAATGATGGACCAGGTCGAACGGCTGCGCGCTGTGCAGCGAGGCGCCGACCCGAAGCGCTTCGCGTTGCCAGAGCAGATTGTATGTCCGCTCCCAGAGCGGTTCTCGGCCTTGCCGCAGCGGCCAAGACGCGACTTCCGGGAAGACCCAGCGAATTCGCCGCAGCGCCCGATCCTCCTCGGTCGCCGCAAGTAACGCATCGCGATGAACCGGAGACGCCAGGACCGTCACATCGTGGCCGAGCCTGGAGGCCTCGGTTGCCCAATTCCAGCCGCAGCGCTGCTCAGAACCGCGGTTGGGCGCGCAAGCGTAGGCCGAAATCAAGAGCTTCATACATCAGCGCTCCTGTTCATGGCTGCGACTGCGCCGCCAACCGGGTTCGCCGATCGGGAGCAGGCGCGGCGAACGAGAACGACGCCAAGATCCTGGGCGTTTCCTGGAGCGGGCGAAGTCGCGGAAGTCACGTCTGCGGCTCGGTTCCAACCCCCGCCGAGCAGGGCGAAGCCGGAAGCAATCGGACATGCAGCCGGGCGAGGCGCGAGGAATAGGAACGCACGTCGAAACGATCGAGAAAGCGTTCGCGCGCGCCGGTTCGCAAGCGCTCTCGAAGCGCGGCATCGCCGACCACTCGGGCGAGCGCGCTGGAAAGCGCGGGAATGTCGCCAGGCGGCGTTAATACCCCTGACTTTCCGTGCTCGATGACCTCGGCATGAGCGCCGACGGGTGTCGTCACAACCGCAAGTCCGTGCGCCAGTCCCTCAAGGACCGACATGGCCAGCCCTTCGGCGTGCGAGGGCAGCACCAGGACGTCCGCGGACGCGCACAGGGCGCTCGCCGCCGATTGGTCGATCCACCCGGGAAAGGTTACTCGGTCGGCGAGGCCGAGGGCGGCCGCGCGCGCGCGATACTCCTCTACCATCCCGCCGCCAGCAAGCGTCGCTCGCCAGGCAAGCGCTGACATCGCCGGACTCGCGAAGGCCTCCAGAAGCTCTGGCACACCCTTGCGAGCGCTCAGATGGCCGAGAAAAACCAGATGCGTCGGGGTTGTCTGCACAGTATCAGCGGCCAACCGGGCGGGAGGCTTCGGATCGGGCGCCGCGTTCGGCAGAATCAGTACCGGCGTGTCTGGCAGCGCGAGAGCCGCCCGCAACGTGCGCTCGGCATCCGCGCCGAGCACGATGATCTGGGCAGCCCCCTCGAAGATCCCGCGGACGAGGCGACGCATGCGCTCGCCGCGCGCATGAACGTCGGCTGCATAGTCGTAGTCGTGAACATGCAGAACATATGGCAGCGCGACCGCACGGGCGACGGCGGTCAGCAGCAGTTTTCGGAGCGTGCTGCCGCGACCGGTTACGTTCACATGCAAGAGATTGCCGCCGCGGAGTCCCGCCCAGGCGATACGGAGCGCCGCGGAGGCCATATAGACGACGGAGAACGGGAGCTTCCAACGCGCGTCGCCGAGGAACCACGGGCCACGCGTGTCGACAACTTCATACGTCAGCGTTCCGGGAGGAAGAGCGGCAAGAAAATAGCTCATTTGCCGCCCGATGCCTCCGCCGTGCTCGAGCCCTCCAGGGCAAAGCATCAGCACCCGAGCCACTGGGGTCGCAGGCCCCACCGGGTTACCCCCCACTGAATTCACACCAAAGAGTCGAGAACCAAGAATTGCTCTGCACGAGCATCAACGCCTCCCGCGCCGATCGCGGCTCTTCCCACGGATGGAGGGCGATGCCGGTGTCCCCTGACAGCACCCTTGCGCGCTCAGCCAACTGGGCGCGTATCGAAGCAATGCGCCTTCTGCGGTAGGCCGATGAAAGCGCGCTACGGAGCAGCGCCTTGAGGCCTCTCTCTCTCCTGCGGGGGCTGAGGACCGGTAGGCAGGGGACCGCCTCGGCGGCAGCGTGCCCGTGGGTGTGACCTTCGGCGGAATCGTCTTGGTCGAAGCAGGTTGCCTGGTCAATGGTGGAACCATCACGCTCGACGACGCGGGCGAAGCCATAGAATTGGAGTACGTTTGGGGTGAGCGCTGACCGAGCAATCCGCACTGCGCGCGCGTCTTTTGGCCAAGGAGTTGATGGATCCGACCTCGCAATTGGGAAACGCCCGATCCATTCAATTAGGCGAAGGCCGCGGAGCAGTGTCGGCAGAAGATCCCCGACCTTGAGGTTTTCGACCTTCGACGGGCCGCCAGCGGCGAGGACTGAGGCGCCCTTCAGCAGACATTTCGGCGGCGGGGGCGGGCCAAGGGGAGGGAAATTTACAAGCGGGGTCGCGTGGCTACGAAGAGACGCCAAGAAGGCTCCGGACGCAAGCATAGCGCAATTCAAGAGCTGTCGCCGGGCAAAATGAGCCTCACCGCTTGCTTCGCCCATGATGGCGCCCTTTCTCGACGCCAACGGCGTTCTTCGAACTGTAGCTTTGGGTTAACCCGGGAACAGTTGACCTTTGGGGGTAGCGGGGGGCGACTTCGCTCGTTCAATCGCGGTATTGCTCAAATCGTTGAGCGCGACATACTGTGAGAACTCGTGCAAGAGCTACGAAGGGCTTCGACGCAGCCGATAGACTTCGACGTCTTCCAGAAGCCGCGTCAGTTTGGCTCAGAAACAGCGCTGAAATGCCAGGGTAATATGTTTGCCAGGCCACGGCTGCTCCAACTGCTAAGGGGAAAGGAATCCGAGTGACCCTGACCCAAGCGCCTCCGATGCGAGGATTGGCTCCGTCCGGACCAGCCGATGATTTACAGGCGACTAACGATCTTTTTCAATGGATGAATGATAATTTTTCACGATACGGAGAAATTTTTAAATCAAAAATCTACGGAAACGCCACTTATGTTGTCAATTCGCCTGAATATTGTGAGCATATACTTCGGCGCAACTGGCTGAATTATCCCCGAAAGGGGCTGGTTGTGCAGCGCATCGCGCTGGCGCTTGGCAATAACCTCATCACGACCAACGGCAACTCTTGGGCAAGACATCGACGCTTGATGCAGCCAGCGTTCACCAAGAGCGCGATTGAGCGGCTGTGCCCGATGATCGCTTCCGTCAATGCGGAGTTGCTGGCCCGATGGATGGAGGCCTCCGAACGCGGACAGGAAGTTAATGTCACACGCGACCTCAGCCGCATGGTTCTCAAAATCACCCTCGCGTCGATTTTCGGCGATGATTACGATACTGCGAGTGCCGAGTTTCAGTTTTTTGCGGAAGAGGGTTCGCGGGACCTTGAATTCGCTCAAAGGCTGGTCGCCCTGCGGAGGCTAATTCTTAAGATTGTTGCGGAAAGGCGGCGCCGGAGCCGGAGCCTGACTCCAGCGGACACTCTCGGCATCATGATGCAGGCCCGCGATCGGGATCGGGTGCCTATCGCGGACGAGCGGCTGGCCAGCGAGATCGTCAATCTCGTCGTCGCCGGCCATGAGACAACTGCCAGCGTACTAAACTGGCTGTGGCATCTCCTCGCTGCGCATCCCGAGGCGCAGCAACTGTTGGCGCTCGAGCTGAAAGGCGCCCCGTGGGGCGGGGCCCCCGCGCTGGAGACGCTTCCAAAATACCCCTATACGCGCCGGGTTATCGACGAAGCGCTCCGGCTCTATCCGCCCCTGTGGCTCATGTCGCGGAAGGCGCTCGCCGATGATCGCCTGGGGGAATATTTTGTGCCTGCGGGCACGCATATTTTGATTTCGCCGTTCCTGATACAACGAAGTCCGCAGCTTTGGGAGGAGCCCGACCGGTTCGATCCGGATCGAATGGCGCCCGACCAATTGGAAGATCGACACGAGTTGGCCTTTTGTCCATTCGGCGCAGGACCGCGGAAGTGCATCGGTGATGCGCTAGCCCGCGTCGAAATCCAGATGCATTTGATGATGTTTGCCGGGGAACTGCGACTATTGATGCGAAAGACGCGTTCGCTCGGCCTTTCAACCGGAATTAATCTCATCAGCAAAACCGATTTCTACGCGGTTCCGGAGGCGCTCGCTCAGGACGGCCTCCGCCAGCGAATTCTTGGATAAGGTTGCCGCGGAAAATGTCCGACGCGAGGCCCGCCATTGTTCGTTACGCTAGAGTTGCGTTCGCAAGCTTCAGCGCCATCCGTCTTTTGCCACATATAGGGCTTTTGCTGCTTGGCCGCGACAGGGGATTGGCATGGTCAGATCTGTATAGGTACGCAGACCTGTACGAGACGCCAACGCCGAGTTCGCCCTTCGAGCGGACGACACTTTTTATCAGAATGATGACTTTCTATCCCGAATATAGAAACGTGTTCTATTTTCGGTATGAAGTCCTTGGTCGTTTTCTAGCTTTCCTTTGTCCCCCGATGCCGTCTCTGAGACTATATGTAAAGGGGAAATGTGGTCCTGGTTTGTGCGTCCACCACGGCTTTGGAACCACAGTCACAGCTGAAGAGATCGGCGCGAACTTCACAATTCGTCAATTGGCGTCGGTCGGCTTTGTCAACAATTCGATCGACTGCCCGACCATTGGCGATAATGTCACAATCGGCGCCGGCGCGCGTGTCCTGGGAGCCGTCAGGCTCGGAGATGATGTCGTCGTCGGCGCAAATTCAGTTGTGATTTCGGACGTTCCTTCTGGCGTGACGGTTATGGGAGTGCCGGCGAGAACCATCGCGCCGAATGTGCCGAGCAGGCCTGTCGGCGTGCCCAAGAGCCCAGCCGTGACAACAGGCGAACTCTCGAGCAGGCTGGCGCCGGAGAAAGACGCCGTGGCGCCAGGACCGTCCCCAGGACCGTTCGCGGCGCCGACAAACGCGCGGCGCGCTTTCGAGCATCCCGGGCGACGGACGGTCTCCGTAATCATACCCACCTTGCATCGTCCAGTTCTGTTGCAACGGGCGCTCGCCAGCGTCCTTCGTCAAACGTGGCGAGACCTCGAGGTCATCGTCGTCGTTGATGGACCGGATCCTGATACGATCGCCGTCCTTCGGACAATCGATGATCCTCGTCTTCGCGTCATCGCCAACGAACGCCCTCTCACAGCGGCGGGCGCTCGTAATGCTGGCCTCGATCGTGCAACGGGCGAATGGATCGCATTTCTCGATGACGATGACGAATGGGCGCCGGACAAGCTCGACAAGCAGTTGGCGTACGCCGCCGATTGCGGCCCTGCGCTTATCACCTGCCAAAGCAGAGTGCTGACGCCGACGGCGTCGGTCGTGCGGCCGAAGGTAGCCTATGACAACCGCCTCCCGATCGACGACTACCTTTTCGATCGGCCCTCGCCCTTCGAGGACCCCGGCTTCATTCAAACATCGTCATACCTGTTGCCGCGCGCTCTTTGCGAACGGATCCGTTTCAGCACCGACACTCCTCATGATGATTGGGATTTCCTGTTGCGGCTTTCGAAGCAGCACGGCGTGCGGGTGGAGACGACGCCAGAGATTCTGGTCACGGTTCATGCTGATGACGCTCGACCGTCGCTAAGCAGAAGTGGAACCTGGCAGGGGTCGCTCGAATGGGCGGATCGGATACGACCGTTGCTCACGCATCGAGCCTATGCGGGCTTCTGTTTGAGCGCGGTCGGTGCGCGTGCCGCGCGGGAGCGCGCATATTCTGCCGCGCTGCCCATCCTGTACCGCGCGTTTAAGAGCGGCGTGCCGCGCCCCTGGCGCGTCGCGGCTTTCTGTGGCCTTTGGTTCCTGCCGCGGAGCGCATAACCTGCGCGAGGCGCCTGATTTTTGCCCCGTTACGCCAAAATCCTCGACCGGCGCCGGGGACGCTTCAGTCTAGTTGAGGTCAGAGGGCGACCTCGCGTGCGAGCGCGGTGAGGCATTGGCGGCGACGGTCACGATCAGCAAGCCTCCGCGGAAACGCAGTGACCGTCCGACCGAAACGTGCTTGGTTAACTCAAGCTTCTCTCGAAGCTCAGATTCGGCCTTCGGAAAGAAGGCATCGAGGTCTGCAGCTTTATCGCGACCTCAGTGCGGTTTCTTGCTTTCATCTTTTTCATTATATTCCGCAGGTGGACTTTGACCGTTCCTTCGCAGATACACAGTTTGTAGGCGATCACTTTGTTCGACATACCCTCTTGAATAGCATGGACAATACTGATCTCACGCGGCGTCAGAAGACTCGACAGCGAGGGATCTGACGGCTTGGGGTGGTTCGAGGAATCGGGACTGGGCGCGCCGAATAGATACCCGATTGGGACATACGTCCCCCCGGCCAATATGAACCGAACGGCTTCAACAGCGATCTCAAAACTGGTCGTGCAGGGGATATAGCCTTTTGCGCCGGAGTTGACTGCCGTCCTTGCGAAGTCCGTGTCGTTCATGGTCGAAAGCACCGCGATTGGTACCTTTGGAGCGAGTTCGGACAGCAGTTTGAGTGCGTTGGCGCACTCAGCTTGATTGTTATCCGCGAGAGAGAAGAGAATGATCGAAAGAGATTTGTTGAATTGCCGCTCAAGGTCCAATAACGACGAGAATGTTACGACCGGCAATGAGAGCGCCGCCTGTAGGCCGCGGTGCATACACTCTCGGACAAAAGTCCGACTTTCAACAAGGGCGATGCTGCCCTCTTTGTGATGTGACTTCGTGACCGCCCTGTGATCGCTTGCCGTTACAGCCTTTGAAGGCTGTGCTGGCGGATCGATTTCGGTGCAGATTGCGTGGTCCATGAGTGTCCCCCATGAGGATACGCCCCCAAAACATCTGCCAACAACCCAGATTGCGCCAAGCCTGCTGAAAGGTCACAATCTCGGTTGCATGACCTTAGGTTAACCGAACGGCGATGTAAACATACTTCGTTAGCGGTACCGTTCCCGGGATGAGCTGGGCGCGGCTCCTCAAGCCTCGATCGCGGTCATCGGTTGCGACAATATCAAGCGCAAACACGTATTTAGAAAGACTTGCAGGTTGAACGGCGCAGTTCGGCGTCAGGGCGTCTTACCGTGGCGCACTCTGTCTCGTGCGCAACGACGCGCCGGCCACTCAAGCGCGGAAACTCATTTCCGAGGGTTAGTCGCCGCAGCGACGGGGCCAGCGCCCTAATCCAAAAGGAAAAGCGGTAGAAAGAGAACTACCTCGCAAGAGTTAAAATAAATAATGCTCGTTAGTGCGTAATCGCACTTGTGTAAACAGTTTGTCCGTGTCACCAATTCTCATAAATAATCATCCGTTTCATTCGCGTAACAGCCTAATTTCTCAGTAATTTTCCCGCCATACCTTGAGCTTGAGACAAGAAAGGCTCGCGAATGAATGACGTCGATGTAGCCATTGTCGGCGCGGGCCCCTACGGTCTGTCACTGGCGGCGCACCTCAGAAATCTGGGCGTTGAACACCAAGTGTTTGGAACACCGATGTCCTTCTGGCGCGATTCCATGCCTCCAGGCATGGAATTGAAGTCCGAAGGGAAAGCTTGCGACCTATCTGATCCAAGAGGCGAATTCTCAATTAGACACTACTACAACGAGATCTCGCGGCCGTTTGTCGGCCGCGTGATTGTGCCGGCCGAGACATTTTCGGCCTATGCGGTTGAGTTCCAGAGACGCTTCGTGCCGGAAGTAGATCATCGCAATGTGGCCCATGTAACTCGCGTTGGCGACAGGTTCCTGCTTCGTCTGCAAGACGAGAGCCGGCTGCGGGCCTCGCGCGTAGTCGTCGCGACAGGCATTCGCGACTACCACCATATCCCAGATGCAATGGCTGCCTTGCCCAAGGAATTCGTCACCCACAGCGTCGAATATGGTCCGGTCGGTCGGTTAGCCGGCCAAAAAGTGCTCGTCGTCGGCGGCGGGGCCTCCGCGGTCGACCTCGCCTGGGCGATCCACAGGCACGGAAGCGACGTCTCCCTGGTGTGTCGCCAGCCCCGGATAAAGTTTCATCCGGAGCCGCAGCCGCGGAGTTGGCTCTCGGCGATCCGTTCGCCCGACTCCCCCATTGGGGGCGGCTGGGACCTGTGGTCTTACGCGAATTTGCCTAACCTTTTCCGCTATCTTCCCGAATTCGACGCGCAAGCGGATTGTCGCGACGGCGCTAGGAGCGTCGCCCGGTTGGTTCATGACAGATCGTGTGCCTGGACGTGTACCGATATTCCCCGGTCTGCAGGTCTTGGGGGCCGATGTCGTCAACGGTCGGATCAATCTGATGACGAAAGGGCTGGACGGCCAGCTGGAGACGCTAACGGCGGATCATATGGTGGCGGCGACCGGCTACCGCGTCGACATAGGCAAGCTCCCCTTCCTGGACCAGGCGCTGAAAAATGGAGTTCGAACGTCTGGCGGCGCCCCCGTCCTCTCCGTAGATTTTGAAAGTTCAGAGCCCGGCTTGTACTTCGTCGGCGCCTCGTCGGCGGCGACATTCGGACCCGTCATGCGATTTGTCGCCGGCGCGGACTTTACGGTTCGTAGATTGTCACGTCGCCTCGAGTTTGCTCGCGCGCCATCCGGATATTCTAGAGCGGCGTCGTCGGAGGGGCGGTTGATCAAATGGGACGGCAAGGGTTCAATATAACCAACAACGTTTGCGCCGGGGCAGGACCAGAATTGGCGACGACAGAACCCGCCGGACTGAACAGGCGTTCGGTCCCTGGACGCGCGAGCCGCCGCTACAATGTGCTTATGATCAGCGACAACTTTCGCTTCGCCTATCGGGTGCTCCGCAGCTTCCACGCGGCGGGCGTCAATGTTCACGTGCTCGGCGCAAGCGGTTCGCGTGGATTGCGCCACTCTCGGTTTTGCGCCTCTTTCCAGGACCGGGTGAGCGACTACCGTGAAGACCTCGGGACCTTGATCGACGAGGTGAACGAGCTCATCGTTCGGCGGGGCATCGATCTTGTGATCTCCGGCGATCACGCCATCATGCGGCCGCTGATCGTGATGGCCCGCTCGCTGAAGGCGCCCTGCTTCCCGATGCCAGCGCTCGAACAGTTCGACTTGCTGAACGACAAGTGGAGCTTCACGCAACTTTGTCAGTCGTTTGGCATGCGCTGTCCCCGCTCGCAGCTCTTCCATGACCGTTCCGGCTTGGAGCAAGCGATCGAATTCGGGAGAGGTCGGGCTGCCTTTCGTCGCAAAGCCGCTGGATCATGACGGAGGACGAGGCGTTATCCCCGTCTTGCGACAGGGCGACCTCCGCCAACTCGACGCCATTCAGTATGAGCCGATCCTGGTTCAGGAATTCATCGACGGCGACGACGTTGCGGCCAGCGTCTACTGCGATCAAGGAGAGATCAGGGCCTTCATTGCGCACAGGCGCAAGCTGGCGACCTATTTCACGATCTTCTCGCCCGAGATCCGCGCAGGCATCGAGAAGATTGTCTCCGCCACCAAGGCTCAAGGGGTCTTGAACTTCGACCTGCGCGTCGCCTTTGACGGCGCCGTGTACTGGCTCGAGTGCAATCCAAGGTTCTTCTTCTGGATCCATATGTCGATGCTGGCAGGTGTTCCCTTCGCAGAATTCGGGCTACCCAATTGGCCCATTTCGGGGGCCGAAGGTGTGCCTTCAGGCACGGACGTGCGGTTTCTGAAGGCGGCAGCCATCGAACTTCTTCGGCCGTGGCGGTTGACAAGGCGCGACTTCGGTTACCTGCGATTCGTTCTCACGGACCCAGTCCCGTGGGCCCGGGAAGCGCTCGGCTTCGAAACCGTGTGACCCCGGAAGGACGCCTTGACGCGAACCCCAAAGGATCTCTCGCGAAAGCCCGAGGCGGACAAAGCCTGGCTATCGGATGGCTACTTTGGTGGGCCACTTTTTCGCCCCCGTCCTGAAGGCGCGACGCCGCAGGCGTGGCGTCTCGAAGGATGCTTTCCCGAACCCAACGTCCTTCGTGACGCCCGCTCCGCGAGGTCGGTGTTTGGATCCCCCCTCTGGGAGCTACCTCGGGTGTGTGAAATCTTCCAATGCTTTGCCCAAACACGAGGATACCGCTCTCGCAGTTGAAACGACGTGCGGCTGGAGGATCGTTGTATTGTGATCGCCCTCGATCCGAAACAGTTCCAAATCGTGAACCAAGGTTGCCCAGGCACGGTCTAGATTCTTGTTTTCTTCGCAACAGAACAGGGAAAGACGGCCCGGATATCGCTTGGGAGTCCACTTTTTGTAGAGCATCTCCCAAGAGAGAAGCATGTGCGCCGCATCCCGGCCGACCTTCAAGTCTGTTGGAATGTGCTGAAGGCCCTTCCGGCGCATCGTTAATCTCCAGGCGTAATAGCGGGCGGTCTCCTTGAGCGGCCCACTTCCAATCCGCTCGAAATGACCGCTGATTTCGTCTGGCAAGATTTCATCATCCTGGAGGAAGGGGGCCAGTATCGAGCCGGCACTGGGCTGTCGAGCGCGATTAAGCACCCCAGAGGCTCCTGTAATTTCAAGAGGCGTTGAGCAATTTCAAAAACGACCATGCCGCCGAACGAATGTCCCAAAAGGAAATATGGGCCCCGTGGCTGCACGCTCCGAATTCGGTGGATATAATGGCGCGCCATGACTTCGATGTCGTGGTCCGGCTCTCCATTACCGTCCACGCCACGAGCCTCTACAGCGAATACTGGCATAGGGGTTTCGAGCAGCGCTGCGAGGTCCACGAATCCATCGATGCGACCGCCCAGCCCTGGGAAAGCAAACAAGATCGGCCCGGGCTGACCGGACCTCAATTGGACAACGCGGGCGCCTGGCGTATTCGACTTGTTGGGAGCGTTTTTTTCGTCATCCCCTAAAACTGTCGTCGCGTTCACTCTAACCCCCGCGCGCGCCCGTGGAAGGGATTGCGGCCGCCTCGACCGCGTATCCGCCGCCTTTAAGTTCGTTCGGGTTTGAGCGCAATTCCGAACAATCCCTTCTCGTTGAACCGGCGCTTGTCGGGGCGGATAGGCTCGGCCTCGCAAACCAGCGACGCGCAGTCGACCGACCGGCGGAACTCGGCAAACGCGCCATTGTTGTCGATGTCGTCGACCACCATCGCTCCTCCCGGGCGCAGCGCCGGCCACGCTTCATTCATTTCAAAAAGCATGTTGTCTCGCGTGTGGTGACTGTCGTGGATGAACAGATCGATTGGCGCGATCCGGCGCAACAAGGCGGGCAATCGTCTGCGGCTCGAGCCGACGATCAAGGTCCACTGTTCGGGCGGCCGATCGCCGACGGCTGAGCCGATCTCTTGATGAACTTCCGGCGCCCACACCGGGGGCAGGTCGATGCTCCACAAGCGCCCGCCGCTGCTCAAGGCCTCGAGAACGATGCGGCTGCTCACGCCATGCGCGACGCCGGTTTCAACGACCTTGGCGGCGCTCAGCTTGCGGACCAGGCGCCAGATCGCTTGCAGGAACGCCGGGTCTCCGTCGTTCCAAAAGAGGTAGCTCTCCGGACCAGGGCGGATCCCCTTGGCCGACAACGTCGCTTCGATCGATCGGCACAGCCGCTCGACGCGCTCGCAATCGTCGTTGGACACATCGAGGCGCTCCCGCCACGTGCTGTCAAGATGGTACACGCAGGGCGGATCATTGCGTTCGTCGCGCTCGCGCCAGAGCGACACGGCTTTGTAGTAAGCTTCGACCGGGTCCTGAAGAACCTGGTTGGCGCCGGACACAAACCTCATGTCGATGCCGATGCCTCTCCAATGCCCACGATGTAAAAATCGTCGTCGTAACGGGAAGGGCTATCGCCAATTACGGGCCAAATCGTCGTCGAAGCAATCGCCCCGCTGTCTCACCTAAGGAGTAGCTTCACCGGTTCGGAGATGCCGCTCGCAAAAACGTGGCGCCAAACGGCGTAGAGTGTTGAGGGCCACACGACGACAGCGCGCCGTCCCGCAGTCCGGATCTGCCGACGCGCGAACCTGCCGCGAGGCCTTTTGTCCGCCGCCTCGTTCGCCTCCGGGAACGGAGATTTGCCGGCCGAGACCGGGCGCGCATGGCGGCCCGTCAATGCTGGGTTCGGACGCGCAAAATCAATCGAAGACGCAGCCTTGCGCTGCCAGCCTGCCGACAATGCGTCCCTATTCTTGGTCTCGGAAACCACCGCCGCGCGTGCGGGCTTTCTGGTGGTGGACGCAGTCCACGCAAACTGCTCTCCGACACAAATTCCCTGTTTCGCACCCGTATCAGGGAATTTTTTTCGAGCCGGCGGTGCTCGCCGCGACCTTCTCGTTCGGAGATTCTTCGAAAATTCAGATATTTATGCGAGCCAACATCTGAAACGTGACCGGAATGTGGCAGGCCGATAACAGGGAACCATGTTCGTCGAGCACGGATCGATATGCCTTCAAATCGTCTGAGAACAGGAAACTTATGGTGGAGGCGCTGTTGGCGTAGCGCCCTCTTAGGAAACGAGAATTCGCACGCCCGTGGTCTGAGAGCTCGATTCGTGATAGGATCAAAGAGTGAACGCAGGATCGATTCGCACCCGCTCTCTGGAGGTCGAAATGATCGACCTCTCCAAGCTCCGCCCCTTTAGCGGCAATGCGCGGCGCCATTCACGGGCGCAGCTAAAGCAGATCGCCAAAAGCATCGAAGAGTTTGGCTTCACCAATCCGATCCTGGTTAGCGAAGATCTCGAGATCATCGCCGGCCATGGACGCGCCGCGGCGGCGAAACTGGTCAACATGGAAAAGGTGCCAGTCGTGCGTCTGTCGGATCTCTCACCCGCACAGCGGAAGGCCTACGTGCTGGCTGACAATAAGCTCGCGCTGAACGCCGGTTGGGATCGAGAGATTTTGGCCATTGAGCTCCAGGGACTGATTGATCTCGGCTTCGACGTCGAGACAACCGGGTTCACCCTCGGGGAGATCGAGGTGGTCCTTGAGGACGCGGCAAACTCCGACCCGAACGAAAGGGAAGATGGGGTCGAGGACGAAATTCCCCCTATACGAGACGCGGCGGTCTCGCGAATGGGCGACGTCTGGCAGGCGGGGCGCCACCGCCTGGTGTGCGGCGATGCGCGCGACCCGAAAGCCTACGAGGCGCTTCTCGGCCAGGACCAATGTGGTCTCATTTTTACCGACCCTCCCTACAACGTTCCGATCGACGGTCACGTCTGCGGTTCAGGTCGCATTCGCCATAGGGAATTCGCAATGGGCGTCGGAGAGATGTCCTCCGCGGAGTTTAGGGCGTTCCTGGAACAGACCCTCGGCCCAGCAGCGGACCGGTGTTGCGATGGCGCGATTGCCTTCGTTTGTATGGATTGGCGGCACGCGGAAGAGCTGCTTGGGGCCGGCAGGACGGTTTTCACAGAGCTCAAGAACCTCTGCGTTTGGAATAAGACCAATGCGGGAATGGGGAGCTTCTATCGTTCGAAGCACGAACTGGTCTTCGTGTTCAAGAAGGGGAGCGGCCCACACGTAAATAGCTTCGGTCTCGGCGAGACGGGGCGACCGCGCACCAATGTGTGGGACTATCCCGGGATCAGCAGCCTTGGATCTCGTCGAGCTGAGGAGCTCGCGATGCATCCCACCGTCAAACCGACGAGATTGGTCGCCGACGCGATCAAAGATTGCTCGCGGCGTGGCGATTTGATCCTGGATCCGTTCGGCGGATCCGGCACCACACTGATTGCAGCCGAGAAGACCGGTCGATCCGCGCGTCTGATCGAATATGACCCATCTTACTGCGACACGATCCTGCTTCGTTTCGAGCGGCTGACAGGCAAGAGGGCTAGGCTTTCTGCCTCTGGCGAGACCTTTGAGGACGTCGAACAGCGCCGAGTCTCCTCCTCTCCTTCGGGGAGTGAGCCGCGGTGACCGACAAGAATGACAAAGGCTCAAGCGACGGCGACTACGTGGGCTACGGTTGCCCGCCAAAGTCGGGCCAGTTCGTCAAAGGACATTCTGGCAATCCTCGGGGCCGGCCCAGGCGACCGAGGACCGCGTCGGCTCGCATGTTCAGTGACAGCGCGCACGACCGGATGTTTCGTGAAGAAATGGAGAGACAAGTCGCGGTCCGCGAGGGCGAGAAAGTTGAAAGAACGACCATTGAGCGCGCGGCGCTTCGGGCGATTGCATTGAAGGCAGCGAAAGGCGACGCGAGGGCCTACAAGGCCCTGGCGGATAAGCAGGTCGCAATCGACAAGCGCCAGCAGATTGTTTGGGAAAGGTGGCTGGATACAATCCTGGATTACCAGAATTGCGCAAGGCAACAATTGAAGCTCGACAGGAAGATGAGGAAGACGAGACCGGAAATAATTCCTCATCCCGACGATATCGAGATCGATTTGAATAACCGATCTGTCATTATCAATGGGCCCATTACAGCCGACCAGAAAATGGCGCAGGACTTTCTCATGTCAAACAGATCCAAGATTTTACCCTTTTTTGAGGAGTTGCGTTTCGCGAAGGTCGATCGTCAGTTCTTTCGCCAGATCAGAAATTTGAAGAGGCAAATGGATACTGTATCGCAGCTGGTCTTGAAGCGGGCTTCCAAAATCAACTCTTGGGAAACGGCCACCACGGAGGAACGAACCGAGTTTCTATGGCGTGAAATTTGGCCATCTTTTTGCGAGGACCTTCGCTTTCCTTTCGCTATGGCCCGATCCGAACTCTGTTTCCGATCGGCGTTTAGGTCGTACCTGGGGATCGAGTTAACGGACGAAGAACAACGAGAACTGGTAAAGGAATTGCGCGCGGCGATCCAGATCGAATGGAGCACCCCCAGCGTTCCGTCGGATCGCGCCGAGCATCCCTGACCGCAGAATCATTGGCGAAAGGGGACTCTGTCTGAGCACGCGCGGTGCGCAAGAAACAGGCGTGCCGGACGGTTCGTCAAATTCTACCCGTTGTGGACATTGCTTACTTCGCAGCGGAGATCCGCTTCGCGCACATAGCGGGCGCTGCCGGACGGCACGGCGAACGCGTCATATCCAACTCATCGCTTCCTTTCCCGCTCGCTACGGTACGGCAGGAGGCCAGAAGCTGGCGTTCCTCGAGGCCCGTGGCGCGGCGCGGTGTTGCGTGGCGTCGAGTTTTTCAATGCGGCTGTCGAAACTCTTTAGGAGTGCGGTTTCCGCTTCAGATTGGTCCATCGCGGGATCCTCTCAGGAAGCGGTGCCGGCGAGCCGCTTGAGACCGAGGCCGGCGCCTAACAAGATCCGATAGCCGGTCTCCCACTTCGTCGATCACCTGTTCGGGCGAACTGCGGCCGCCCAGGCCTATTCTCCGGACATACGATGCCTCTGCGACGCAATCCCGTGCTTCCGTTTGCCCTTATATCGTCGTGAGCTCTAGCCGGAGCGGGCTGCGGAATGTCGACGATGGCATCCACGACAAGCTTGTCTCGGCGCGTTCGTAGTGTGGCGCCACCTTGTGGAATTCTTCCATCGCGATTTTGGAGGCGAGGCGCGCGATCGAGGCTCCAAGACAGGCGTGGACCGAGCCGCCAAATCCAAGATGGCCGCGCGGCTTGCGCGCGAGCTGATAGGCGTCGGCATCGGGATACTGCCGGTCGTCGCGGTTACCCGAACCGAAGGCGAGGCAGACGAAATCGCCCGCACGCATCCACTGGCCATGCAGCTCCACGTCCTTTGTCAGGCATCGCCGGAAGCGCTGCGCCGAAGTGCTGTAGCGCAACGACTCTTCGATTGCGTCGGGCAGAAAGTCGGGATTCGCGACCACTGCCTCCCGTACCTCAGGGTGGTCGGCGAGATTGAGCGCGAGCATGGCGAGGAACCCGTTGAGTGAGCCGACCCCGCCCATGATCAGCGTGGTCGTCGTTTGCAACAGCTCGCGTTCATCCAGCCGGTCGCCATGAATTTCCGCCAGTGAAAGCTCCGAAATCAGATCGTTCTGCGGACGAGCGCGGCGCTCCGCGATCACCTTGGCGGCGTAGTCCTCCATCCAGGCATACGCCGCGATGTGCTCGGGCCCCTTTGCGCGCGTTGCGGCGTTCGATTGCACCACCAACATTGTCTTCTCGCGCATTGCGGCCTCGTCGCCAATTGGCAGCCCGAGCGTCGCGAAGAGCACGCGTACAGTGAATATCGAGCTGAAGTCGGCGATGAAATCGAAGCGCGCGCGGCCTTCGAGCGGCCTTGCGACATCGCGGGCGATGTCGCGAATTGCCGGCGTCAGCGAGTTGAGACTGCGCTTCATGAAGGCATATTGAACGAGCCCGCGGAGCCGGTCGTGACGCGGAGGGTCGGTGGTGCCAATCGTCGCGCCGGCGCGATTGCGCACCTCCGTCATCAGGTTCCCCTTGGCCGATGAATAGGTCCGCCAATCGTTGAGCGCGGCGACGATGTCGGCGAAGCGCGACAGAACCCAGGCGTTGGCCTCGTCGCTCCAAAAGCAGGGAAAGTCATCGCGCAGCCGCCGGTAGGCGGGGAAAGGATCGGCGTCAATCGCCGGCGAATAAGGATCGAACCGAAACATCGACCTACCTGACGCCCGAGCTTCCCGTCCAGCGGCGTGGCTCGTACTCGAATTTACCCCCGTCATTAGACCACGTCCGTTGGACGGCCAATCAAAGCCGAGTCCCCGACTGTTTCGTGCCGGCGACGAACCTCAATTGCTCGCCTGAATCCCTCGCAACTGCGGTTGGAGGTAATGGCATTGACGGCCAGGGGCGTTGCTCCTTAACTGATTTTTCGATTGCGCACAGCCAAGTAGAAACGGGAATGGTCAACAGCTCGACGGCGGCGCCAAGCGGGTCAAACTCCCGGTCCAGGCAGTCTACAATGAGAATCCCGGCTCAAAGGCGTCCCGTTGGGGCGGTGGATACCGACCGCACGCGAGAAGGCGGCGATCGATCCGCGGCGGATGAGGCTACTTCGGCCGCCGCTCCTCCAGACGAACAATTTCGGCGGATCGTCGAAGAGTTATCAGCACCGATCTACGTCGTCGACGCTGACGGGCGGCTAACCTTTTACAACGAGGCCGCGGCGGCCCTTTGGGGCCGGCGCCCCGCTCGGCGAAACCCGGTGGTGCGGCTCCTGGCGTCTCTATTGGCCCGACGGTTCGTCCATGCCGCCCGACGAGTGCGCCCTGGCCTTGACACTCAAGACGCGCCAGCCGGTGCGCGGCGCCGAGGCGATCGCGGAGCGCCCGAATGGCGAGCGCGTTCCGTTCCTGGCCGAGCCGATGCTTCTGTATGACGCTGATGGCGCGCTTGCTGGCGCGGTCAACCTCCTGACCGACCTCAGCGACCGCAAATGGAACGGCGAGGACGCGCAGCGCTTGGCCGCAATGGTTTCGTCATCGGACGACGGGATCATCAGCAAGGACTTGAACGGCGTCATTACGAGTTGGAACGCTGGCGCAGGACGAATCTTTGGCTATGCCGCAGGCGAAATCATCGGCAAGCCCGTGACGGTCCTCATTCCCCAGGACCGGCACGACGAGGAGCCGGGCATCCTCGGGCGCATTCTTCGTGGTGAGCGAATTGACCATTTCGAGACGATCCGCCAGCGCAAGGATGGAACGCGGATCGACATTTCCCTCACTGTCTCACCGATCCGCAACGCCGAGGGCAAGATCACCGGCGTGTCCAAGATCGCCCGCGACATCACTGGACAAAAGCGTGTCGAGGCGCAGTTGCGCCGACAAACGCTGCGCCTGGCGACGCTCAATAACGTTTCGAAAAAGATCTCACGCGATCTTGACCTCAATCGCACGATCCGGACGGTCATCGACACAGCAACGGAAGTCGCGGGGGCTGAGTTCGGCGCATTCTTCTACGACGCCGTCGCAGCGGATGGCTCGGCCTACAAGGTCTTCGCGACATGTGGCGCGCCGCCAGAGGTCTTCGAGAACCTGGCGACGTCGACGTTTCAAGACACAAGGCTCGTTCGCTCCGACGACGTCCGCACCGACCCGCAAATCGTCGGGGGTCTCATAGAGGGAGAGGCCTCCGAGCCCAACTCAGGGCTCAGCAGCTATCTGGCCGTGCCGGTCATCGGCCGAACCGGCGAGGTTCTTGGCGGAATATTCGTCGGGCACAGCGAGGCCGGCGTCTTCAATCGAGAAGCTGAAGACATATTGGTGGGCATCGCCGCCCACGCCGCGATCGCCATGGACAACGCGCGTCTCCACCGATTGTTACAGGATGAGGTCGCGCAGCGCCGGCGCGCAGAAGAGGCGAAAGAGCTTCTGCTCAACGAGATGAAGCACCGCGTGAAGAATACCCTCGCGACGGTGATGGCGATCGCGCGGCAGACCTTTCGTGATTCGTCAACGGGCGCGCGCGCCGCCTTCGACGCCCGCATTCAAGCTTTGGCAAGCGCGCATGATCTCCTTACGCTTCGAAACTGGGACGGCGCATCGGTCGAGGCGGTCGTCGAAAGCGCACTCGACCCTTTCCGCGAGCGCAATCGCGAGCGCTTTCGGCTATCCGGCCCTCCCGCCTCGCTCGATCCCAACAAGGCGCTTGTGACGTCGATGATCCTCCACGAACTCGGCACGAACGCGGTCAAATACGGCGCCTTCTCCAACGCCGAGGGCGTCGTAAGCGTGAAATGGGAATTGAGCGCCAAGCGCGATTGCCTGCAACTGCAATGGCGCGAGTTCGGCGGCCCGCCGGTGCAGCCGCCGCAGCGTCGCGGCTTTGGCTCGATGATGATCGAACGCGCCATGGAAGGGCATGGCGGCGCGACACACATCGAGTTCGCGCCGACAGGCATCGTCTGCGACCTGGATATCCCGCTCTAACCGGGCTGGCGACTGGCTGCTTTCGTGTTGAACTCATTGCTGGGGACCTATGCGCCGGGACCGCGTCCTCGGCCATATAGATCGGGTTCTCGTAACGCATGCCGATCTCGGCGCTCTTGGTTTTTGCGCCGACCACCGCGAGCAAAGGAGGAGGCGGGCGAGCTGACGCGCTCCAATCAGGGACCGCGCCGCGGGATGACCCCTTTGGTCGGCAATTGCTGGTTTGTGTCGGTTGGCTGAGGTCGACAATACAGCACCCCGTCCGGTGAAAGGGCGGGCGGTGCCAACTACGGACATTCGCAACCGTTGGACGCCGGGGGTTGGCGGCCAACTCGAGTGAGACGGGTTCCGGGGTCCGCCGTTCGGCCTCCCGTAGACATGGCGAGGGGGTTCCGAGAAAGAACCCTTTTGATCGTTCTCATCTCCTCCCGTTTGAGAGTGCTTGTCTGGAACCTTCTGCATAAATTCACGTTCCTTCGTCTTTCTTGAGGGAGAGAGGCGATGCCCAGATACGCGAAATCGGCCGCCAACGACGTCAAGGGCGCGATGGAGCGCCGCAAGGCGGGAACGCTGAAGAGCGGCAAGAGCGGCAAGAGCGGCAAGAGCGGCAAGACCGTCGAGAGCAGGAAGCAGGCGATCGCGATCGGACTCTCCGAGGCCCGCGCCAAGGGCAAGAAGGTCCCGAGGAAGAAATCCGCGTGAGGGCGGAGCGGGCAGGCGCCCGCGACCGGCGCGAAAGCAAATTGGCTCCGGGTGGCGGCTGATGCCGAACCTGATCAATCTGCCGTCCTTCAACGAGGACGGAGACCTATATGTCGTCATTGAGACGCCTCGCGGCAGCCGGGTGAAGTTCGACTACGATCCGAAACTCGGAACTTTCGCTCTTACGAGTTGCTTCTGACCGGCCTCACCTACCCGCACGACTGGGGCTTCGTGCCCTCGACCAGGGCCGACGACGGCGATCCCATCGACGTCATGGTCCTCCACGACGGCACGACCTTCCCCGGCATCGTGCTCGCCTGCCGCGTCATCGGGGTTCTCCAGATCGAGCAGAAAAGCGATGGCCAGCGCGAGCGGAGCGACACGCTATTCGCCGTGCCGCGCCGCTCGCATTCCGAACAGGCGCTTCAGGACGTCTGCGAACTCTCGGCGCCCATCCGGCAGGAGCTGGAAAAATTCTTCATCGCCACGGACGAACTGGAGAAGAAGTCGCTCGAAGTCATCGGCTGGAAGGGACCGAAGGTAGCGAGGAGAGCCACCAAGGCGGCGGCGAGGTCGTTCGCGGACAGGGGGAAGAGCTGACGGGCCATGGACACCGCGATCCGCTTTTTCGCCGGAGGCTTGATCATCTCCCTCTTTGCGGTCGTCGGCGACGTTCTGAGGCCAAAGACCTTCGCCGGCCTGTTCGGGGCTGCGCCCTCGGTGGCGCTGGCGACCGTGCCGCTCGCCTTCTGGCAGAAAGGCGCCTCCTACGTCTTGATCGAAGGTCGCTCGATGATTTTCGGCGCGGTTGCGCTCGCAGCGTACAGTTTCGTCGTTTGCCAGCTCCTGATGCGTGCGCGATGGTCCGCGAAAGCCGCGACCGTGGCGGCGCTCGCGGCGTGGCTCGTCGTCGCGCTGGGTCTCGAACAGGCCTTGCCGGGCTAAATGGTCGTCAAGGCGAACCTCTCAGCCTTCAGGCGGGGGAGCTGGCCCGAGTTCCTGATCCGCTTCGCGCTCGGCGGTCTCGCGACGGTCGCCGCAGGCGGAATCGCGAACGTCTGGGGCCCGCCCATCGGCGGCCTGTTCCTCGCCTTCCCGGCGATCTTTTGCGCCAGCGCAACGCTTATTGAGAAGCACGAGCGGACGCGGAAGGAGCGCAAAGGGCTTCACGGCAAAGGGCGGGGAATGGACGCCGCGGCCCTTGACGCCGCCGACGCGGGATTGGGGGCGGTTGCACTTGCGGCTTTCGGCGCGTGCGTCTGGCTGCTGGCGGAAAAGGACGGCGCGACATCGCTCGTGGTCGCCGCGGCCGCTTGGTTGGCCGTCGCGCCGCTCATGTGGCTGCTCCGACGGCGCCGCAGGCCCTAAAGCGGCGTGCGCCGCGCTAGTTCGACGTGGAGCTGGCGCGGCCTGAACCCTTCTTCACCGCAAAGCCGCGGGGCCGCAGCACGAGCCTCGGCCACTCGTAGGTCTATGGCTTCGTCCGGCAATCCGGCGGCTTCTCTCGGATCGAGAGCCAGCCGGGGCGAATCAGCGTCGTCATCAGTGTCCCTGACCACCCGCGGGCCGCCCGGGACGAGGCGACGCTCCAGCAGAGGACGCCGGAGCCGTCAGGGCCTCGGCCGGCGGATGGCGTTGCCCCCCTGGTCGACGGTCAGGACGAGCTTCGCGCGCACAGTCCTAACCGACGGCGACTGCAAGGCTATCGGGCTGCGGATGGCCTCGCCGCGCTCAAGATCGTTGAATCCCGCCCGACGCGTTTCGATCTATTGGTTACGGACGTCGGGCGGCCCGGCCTGAATGGCCGGCAGCTCGCCAAAGCGGTGCGCGAGGTCCGACCGGGCCTGCCGATCCTACTCATCAACGGCTACACAGGGGGAGCGCTCGACAGCGTCAAGCTAGCGGATGGCATGGAGGTCTTCGCAAACCGTTAGTGCTCGCAGAGCTTTGCTGAGCGCGTCCCGTCCTGGCGGCGAGCGCGGCGCGAGATTGTTAATAAGAGCCATTTGGGGAACCGTCCGCCGCAGCGAGAGTTTAGAGTTGTTTGGCTCGCGCGGGGGAACCGAAATGTCCGACGGTGGTGCTTACATTCATGCTCCGCCGCAGACGATACTTTTTGTCGAAGATGAAGCGCTAATTCGGATGGACATGGCCGAGTTCCTGCGGGAGTGCGGATATCGCGTTCATGAGGCAGCCAATGCGAACGAGGCGCTGGAAGCGCTGCAAGCGAAATTCGCGATCGATCTGGTTTTTACGGACATCAATCTCCCGGGCGGGATGGGCGGCCTCGAACTCGCCGAATGGATCTCGAGCAATCGCCCTGGGGTGAAAACCTTGATCACGACGGGTCGCCCACTCGAGAGCGTCGCGCCGGCATTGGCCGGCCGTTTTCTCGCCAAACCCTATACCGGGCGGGATCTTCTCGATCGGGTAAAGCAGGCGCTGGATAAATCGGCCATCGGAGAGGCAGAACGACCCGGGTGACAAGGGCGTGTGCCTCTTGCCGGAGGACGATGCTGCGCGTTGGCGCGCTACAGTTGCGCACATTGCGGACGATCGGCCCAGCTCGGGCCTTAAGCGGACTTTCGTTGCGCGGCGGCGCTTGTCCGGCGGCGCGTGATGCAGAACGTCGCCAACAAATCGTGATGCAGCGAGTACCCTAGTCTGAAGGTGCAAGACGCCGGCCGGCCCAATGGCGCGCCGCCGGTTCATGGTAGGTTTGGATTTGCCCGACCGGCTGACACAACCAACCTTCGTGATCCTTCGCGTTGGGGTCCAGACTTCAATTCCGTCATAGAACGAACGGTTCGCTTCAAATAGGAACTGGCGATTTCGACCGCCTACGCGGCAGAAAGGCCGAACAGTACTCTGACTGCGTCTTCGACGAAGTAGCAGTTCATCGCGACATGCTCCCCGCGCTGAGAGGAAGTTGCTGCGCGTTGAGGCTTAGCCCAGCGAACCATTTTTGAATCGGGACGCTCCCCCACAGCCCCAATCCGGCTAAGATGCGAGAACCGCGACCCGCTACGACAAGCTCGCATCACTTTCGCCACGGCCGCCGCACCTGCGGCTGTGTCATCTTTGGATGTGATTGATTCTGGAGCCTGGACTTTAGTGTCTCGCCAGGGACGCCTGGACGTGCCGGGCGAGGGTGTCGAGGTCGAAGGGCTTATCGATCACCTCGCTGCCCGGCGGCAGCTCGGCGGCGGCATAGCCGGTGATGAAGAGCAGCGGGATCCCTGGCCGTCGTTCGCGCACCGCCTCGGCGACTTGCCGTCCGTTCATGCCGTTCGGCAGCCCGACGTCCGTGACCAGCATATCGACCTGCGTCCCGGCCTCGACGAGGTGCAGGGCCGCAGGGCCGTCCGAAGCCTCCAGGACGCGGTAGCCAAGTTCCCGCAGGCGCTCGGCAGCGCTCGCGCGGACGATATATTCGTCCTCCACCAGCAGCACGGCCTGACCCGGCCCGGCCTCGTTGGGAGCCGCCGAACGGGCGACGGCGCTCTCAGCCGCGATCGCCTGCGCCCACTGCGGCAGAAGGATGCGCACGGTCGTGCCCCGGCCGGGGGCGCTCTCGAGCCGAACGACGCCGCCGGACTGACGCACGAAGCCGTAAACCTGGCTCAAGCCCAGTCCCGTCCCGTGGCCGAGCGGTTTGGTCGTGAAGAAGGGCTCGAAGGCCCGCTCCATCACGGTCTCAGGCATGCCCTTGCCGGTGTCGGCGATCGAGATCGCGACGTAGCCTCCCGGCTCGGCGTCCTCCGATCCGATCAGGTCCGCCGCCGTCAGGTCGATGTCGTCGGTGCCGATCGTCAACTCCCCGCCTCCCGGCATCGCGTCGCGGGCGTTGATGCAGATGTTGAGGAGCGCGCTTTCCAGTTCGGTCGGGTCGCAGAGGACGCTCGCGCGGCCGTCCCGAAGACGCAAGTCCAGCCGGATGGCGGGTCCGACCGTCCGGCGGACCAGGTCCGCCATTCCCGCAACGACCGCATCCGGATCGACCGGCTTCGGCTCCAGCCGCTGCCGCCGGGCGAAGGCCAGAAGCCGCCGAGTCAGCCCGGCCGCCCGGTTCACGCCATGGCGCGCGTGATCCAGGAGGCGCAGAACGTCCGCGGTCCGGCCCTCGCTCGCCCGGCGCCCCGCCATCTCGACGCTGCCCGCGATCCCCTGCAGCATGTTGTTGAAGTCGTGCGCGATGCCGCCCGTGAGCTGGCCCACCGCCTCCATCTTCTGCATCTGCCGCAGCGTCGCCTCGGCGCGCTCGCGTTGCGACGTTTCGGCCTGAAGGCTGTCGAAGGCATGGCGCAGCTCGGCCGTGCGTTCCGCGACCTGCGCCTCGAGCTCTTCCCGGCCGCGGGCGAGAACCTCGCGCGCCCGCGCCTGGTCGTCGATGTCGGTCGAGGTTCCGAACCACTCGGCCGTGCGGCCATTGACGTCGCGGACGGGCGCGGCGCGGCTCTGGAACCAGCGCCATGTGCCGTCCGCGGACTTGTAGGTTCTGTGCTCGACAGCGAAGTGGCCGCGCCCCTCCGCCTCGGCCCAGGCCGCCATCGTTCGCGCCCGGTCGTCGGGGTGGACGGCGTTGAGCCAGCCGAGGCCCATGCTCTCCGCCTCCGACTGCCCGGTATAGCCGAGCCACTGTGGGCTGCCCCAGATTCGCTCGCCCGAACTGCGCGAGCGGAAGACAAGCTGCGGGATCCCCTCCACCAAGGACCGCAGCCGCGTCTCGCTGTCGCGCAGCGCGTGCTCTGCCCCTTTCCGGTCGGTGATGTCGAGCGCGAGTTCGACCGCCGTGCCGTCGTCCAGCATCCTGCCGGCGAACAGGCCCCACCACCGGGAGCCGTCCTTGCGCAGGTACTCCTTCTCGAACGGCGTCCCCTGGCCCGTCGCCTTCAATTCTTCAAGGGCGCTCAGCGTTCGCGACATCCACTCGGGCGGCGTGAGTTCGTCCCAGCGCAGGAGGCCGGCCTTCAGGTCCTCGCGGGTGAAGCCGGACATGCGCAGGAAGGCGCCGTTGCCGTCGATGATGCGGCCTCCGGCGTCGAAGAAAATAACCCCCACGGTCTCGATCTCGGGACGCGGCGGAACCGCTCCTCGCTCTTGCGCAGCCGCGCTTCGCGCTCCCGCAGGTCCGAGTTGATGCGAAGGCGGTTGACGGCGGCGGCGAGCAGGTTGGCATAGTTGCGCAGGAAGCCGATGTCGCCGTCCGTGAACTGACGCGGCTCGCGGCTGTCGATCTGGAGGATGCCGAACGGAGGCTTGCCCTCGGCGCCGATGATGGAGACGTTGGCCACCGCCCTGACGCCGTTGTCGATCAGGAAGGGCGCATAGCTGAACCGGGTCTCCCGCTCGATGTCGGGGGAAATCATCGGCTCGCTCGTCTTCAGGGCGTGGGCCTCCGAGGTCGCATCCGAGACCTTGACGATCGCCTCGCCAACCACGCCAGGCTTCCAGCCGACGCCCGCCCGGACGAACAGGGTCTCGCCGTCGTCCCTCAGCTCCATGACCTTGGCGAGGTCGGTGCGGAGTGCTTCCGCCACGAGCCGCGAGGCTTCGGTCAGGATTTCGTCCAGGTCGTCGGACCTGAGCGTGAGCTCCCCGAACCGGGCCCAGAACGGTCGTGTCCCGAGAGGTGGTGTAGCTCGGGGGAGCAAGGCGCTCGCGAAGCGCGCTTTCCATAGCGCCGTAGCGAGCGAGCGGCTTGCGGTGGTCATCGGTGATTTGCCGGTAGGATCGGGTTGCGACACGCCAACGCAACCGAGGAACCACCGATGACCGATGAGATGATGAGCCTTCGCGCGCTTGTAGAGAAGACGCCTGATGCCGACGTTTTGCGCGAGATGATCGGGTTCGCCGCCGAGCGGCTGATGGAGATGGAGGTCGGGGCGCTGACCGGCGCGCCGTATGGCGAGAAGAGCGCCGGGCGGCTCGCCCAGCGCAACGGCTATCGCGACCGCGACTGGGAGACGCGGGCCGGGACGGTCGAGCTGCGCATCCCCAGGCTGCGCAAGGGCAGTTACTTTCCCGGCTTCCTCGAGCCGCGGCGGCTGGCCGAGAAGGCGCTGACCGCCGTCATCCAGGAGGCCTACGTGCACGGCGTCTCGACGCGTTCGGTCGACGACCGGTCAAGGCGATGGGCGGAACCGGGATCTCGAAGAGCCAGGTCAGCCGCCTGTGCGAGGAGATCGACGGCAGGGTCAAAGCCTTCCTCGACCGGCCGATCGAGGGCGATTGGCCCTATCTGTGGATCGACGCCACCTACGTGAAGGCGCGCGACAACGGCCGCATCGTCTCGGCGGCGGTGATCGTCGCCGTCGGCGTCAACGGCGACGGGCGGCGCGAGGTCCTGGGCATGGATATCGGCCCTTCCGAGGCCGAGACCTTCTGGACGGAGTTCCTGCGAAAGCTCCGGCGACGCGGCCTGCGCGGCGTCAAACTCGTCGTCTCCGACGCCCACGAAGGCCTGAAGGCCGCGGTCTCCAGGGTGATGCACGCCGGTTGGCAGCGCTGCCGCGTCCACTTCCTCCGCAACGCCCTCGCCCATGCGGGAAAGAGCGGCCGGCGCGTCGTCTCCGCCTTCATCGCCACCGCCTTCGCCCAGGACGACGCCGCGGCGGCGAGCGCCCAGTGGCGCAAGGTCGCCGACCAGTTGCGCCCCAAGCTGCCCAA
Source organism: uncultured Alphaproteobacteria bacterium (assembly GCA_963829505.1). GTDB lineage: Bacteria > Pseudomonadota > Alphaproteobacteria > Rhizobiales > Beijerinckiaceae > Roseiarcus. The sequence goes on along the minus strand of CAWHIL010000001.1, from coordinate 50,081 downwards.
GCTCGCCACGCTCATGGACGAAGCCGAGCCCGACGTGCTCGCCTACATGAGCTTCCCCGCCGCCCACCGGACGAAGCTGCATTCCACCAATCCGATCGAGCGCCTCAACGGCGAGATCAAGCGCCGCACCGAGGTCGTTGGCATCTTCCCCAACGAGGCGGCGATCATCCGCCTCGTCGGCGCGATCCTTCTCGAGCAGAACGACGAATGGGCGGTCCAGCGCGCCCGCTACATGACGCTGGAAACCATCGCTCCCCTGAGCGATGATCCCATCGTCGGGCTGCCCGCCGTGGCCGCCTGACCAGCCCGGCCCATGCCGGCGAGCGTGGCGACCACAACGCCGCAGCTACACCACGCTATGGGACACGATCTTGTCGGCCTCAGTGTTAGTCAGGCCGCTGCGACTGCGGTCCGCCACGTGCCCAGCGCGTCATCGCGAATGCACGCGGTAGGTGGGGGCGGAGACGAGGTGGCGTTGGACGTTGAAGGTGTTGTAGACGGCGGCGTGCGTGGAAAGAAATTTCTGGGCTGACCCCGGGCTCTTGAACCGCTGCATCTTGCGTTCGCGCCGCCGCGTCGGCTTAAGCGAATTCTCAGCTCTATTGTTCTTCCATCGCCCGCGCTCATGCCGGCGTTCGATCCCAAGCTCTCGAGCCGCGGCGCTGTATGATCGCAAGTCGTCGGTGACCAATCGCTCAGGAGCGGAGGCATACTTCTTCAGGAGCTTGCGGATCAGTCTCAGGGCGGCGTGCTTGTTTCGCTTGGACTGAACCAGCACATCGAGCACCTCGCCCTCGGCGTCGACGGCCCGCCAAAGGTAGACCATTCGGCCGTCGATTTTCAGATAGACCTCGTCGAAATGCCAAGTGGTGTGAGGCTTCAGGCGGCGCTTTCGTAAGTCGGCGGCGATCCTGGGTCCGAAATGGTTCACCCAACGCCGAACCGTCTCGTAAGACACTGCCACTGCGCGCTCGGCCAACAAATCCTCGACGTCGCGCAGGCTGAGCGTGAACCGGAGGTAGAGCCAGATCGCTTGCTCAATGATCTCGGGTGGAAAGCGATACCCGCTGTAGCTGATCTTGTTCATCCGCGTCGGCTACCCGGCCACCAAGAACCGCGCAAGCCAGGAGCGACGTGACAACGCCTTTGGGGGTCTTCGTCATTGTCCGCTCCGCCAGAGATCCGTACGCCTCGATACAGCCTTGGCGGCTTCCTTCTCGGCCTCGTCCCTAGTCGCATAGGAGTGAGGAGATCGCACGTGAATTTGGGTGCCCTCACAGACCGTCCAGCGATACCGAGATTCCCGTAATGGGTCCGCCTGGATCTCGAACGTGAAGGGGTGAACTTCGAGCATGATACGCGCCCCATGTCCCGTGCTATGCTTGGCGAAAAGCACGGTCGGTGTGGAATGTCGGAAGCCTTTGACTTTTCGGTGTACCTTGAGGACGAGATAGCTCGCAACGAACAGATTCTGAGGTCGGCCCGGCGCGCCGCTCGCGTGCCAGCCCCGAACGAGTTTGACAACAGCGAACTCGTTATTCTTATCGAGCGTCACCTTGAGGAACTGAAGCGGATACGCGCCCAGCAGGAAAGGCGACATGCCCCGAGGCCCTAAAGGCGAAAGCGCCCCGCCGATGTCAACGCCCGCGCCGCTATCATCGCCCGCGTTGCGACGCGAAGATGGTCCCGGACTCGACGAATCGTTGGCGTTGACGAAACTTTTCGTTGAGAATAACCGATGATGTTAAGGCCGGCACAGTGTAGGGCCGCGCGGGGCTGGCTCGATTGGTCGCAGGAGCGGCTTGCCAAGACCTCGGGCGTCTCGCTTTCGACCGTCCGGGAGAAAAGGGGCGTCGCGCTCAGATCCCCAATAATCTGGCGCAATTCAAGCTGCCCTGGAGGAGGCAGGGATCGGACTTTCGTTCGCGACTGATCCTGCCAAGGGCGGCTTCTACGCATGTGGGATCACCTACTCCGGGCGGGAACAGCACGGGTAATACGTCCAAGTTAGACTGCAGTGTTACTGGACATTGAGTTCGTGAGCCGACTTTCTGGGCCGGCCACGAGAATTGGGCGCGGGGCGGAGGGGTGATCGTGGTAGCTATGTGGTAGCTAGACCTTCAAAAGTCCCAAAGCTAGTCGACCGTGAAGTAGCCGCGGTTTGCGGCGACGGACGGTCGGCGGCGGGTCAGGCTTCGGCTGGTGAAGCGAGATCGGCGTCCGGCGCTGCGGCGAGGACGGCCATGATGAAGGCGCGCCAAAGGGCGGCCAGCTAGGCGAGGAGCCTGCGGAAGTTGTATCCGGCGGCGGCAAGGACGGCGTTGGCGGCGTCGCCGTGGGTTCCCTTGAGGAAGTTGCGGCCCATGCGGTGCTGGCGTGGCCGATCACCGGCTCGACGGCCGAGCGGCGGCGCAGGTCGCGCCTGATCGCCTCTGTGACGCCGCGCCTCTGGCCGGAGACGTAGACCTTCATCTTGTAGTCGGGGGGCGCGTTGTGGCCGCGGTAGCCTCGCACGAGCCGTGAGAGCCGATGAGGTCCTCCAGCCACCGCCCGATGTGGGTAGATTCCGAGCCTGCCGCGACGCCAACCCCCCCGATAGAGACGCTAACAGCGTCCATTTTGGCGCTGTTCTCAGCAGGAGATCGCCTCATGGCGCAAGCACATCATGTGAAGGCCGCAGAACTTCACGGCGCAGCTGCCGAGTAGCACCGAAAAGCAGCAGAGCTCTTATCCAAGGGGGAAACGCGCGCCTAGCCGGATCCGAACACGAAGGATCAGATTCAATCCCCGAACCTCGTTATGGCTGGAGCGCTCATATTGAGTACATTGCAATTCTTGCCCTACGCCCGTCAGTGTCGGCTTGATGAGGTCAGCTGTCGCGCAGGAGGCGGTCATGAGGTGGGATCGAATCGAAGCGGGTTGGGAGCAGCTCAAAGACAAATTCGGCTTCTGGCTGTTCCGGGGGTCCGGCAGAGAGACAGAGCTTCTGCGCGGAAAGTATCAGCCTCGAGCCCGCGCAATCTCGTCACGCCGCGCCGGTGAGGCGCCGCACCACGCGGCTCAGCCAAAGCGAGGAGCCGCAACCCGCTGCTTCTCGCCGCAAAGACCGGGCGAACCGGAGCGAGTTTTCGCTGCATATTGGCTGCTAACGTCTTTGGACCCTGCGTGACGATACTTTGACTCCGACGAGATCAATGAGCTCGCACCCCGGCAACGATCGATTGCGCAGCCGGGCTCTGCGGTCGCCCGCTAGATCGGCGTTTTCCTCGTACATCGCATTCCGCGTGACGTTAGCCGCGTTGTCGATGACGTCGGGGGAGCTTCTCACGCTCATGTCCGCGAAGTATTAACCGTTCCGTCGGGAGGGACGTCAGACTCGAGTTCCGGCCAATGGTGATACCCGTCCTTCGCAACATTTGCCAGCACCTGGCGGCAGTCGACGCCGCCGATAAGGCGCGTCTCGGGCGCGACAACTATGGTTCTAGCAAAAACCCATTCTCCGAACGGATGGGGCGGCAATTTCGTACCGCTTTGTTCATCCGTAACCATCTCCGCGTTTCCGGCGGTTCCTCGGAACACGTAAAGTTCGGTCATCAATCCCTCCTGCTTTCAAGCAAATATATCGAAGCGGGCGCCGCGTGCGAATGAATCCCAAACCGCCATCTTTTCAATCGAAGCAGTACTCGCATTCATTTACGACGCGCCCCATATCCAGCTCCGGATCTCAGGCAAATCCTCGCCATGCTGGTCGACGTAGTGTTCCCAGATTGGACAACCTTGTCGACGACATCCTGAACGAGATGGAAGCGGTCGATGTCGTTTTGCACGCGCATGTCGAACGCCGTAGTGATCGTGTCCTCCTCCTTGTAGCCTCGGACATGGAGGTTCCGGTTGGTTCGCCGATTAGGGTCAGCCCATGCTGTTTCCTGGAAAGTCCGAGGAAGCGATGCGTTGGGATTGCGGGTTTGTCCGTAAGCGCTAGGTTCGCCACCTTCGGTCTCCCGCGGGTTGGGCTCGGGCGGCGAGACGGCGACGCAAAGCCTGAAACGATCGGGATCCTTTCAACGGACTTCGAACGCGCCGACGTCTTGGACCGGCTCGAATGGTCGCCTGCCGCGCCGTCTCCTGCTCGCGGCCACCCTTTGTGCTCCCAATTCTCGTATAGCTGCCGCCGTTGCGATCGGCCGAGAAATCATACCGGTCCGTCGACCGTGGAAGGCAGCCTCGGAAACTACCTACGCCGAGTATCTCCGCTCACATGGAAGAGGAGATGGAACGAGGGCGTCGGAATCCTCTTCATGCGAGCTCCGGGTCGACGATTCCCGATTGCGGCAGCGGATGATCTTTGGGCGTGGCTGCGCCTTTCGAAGGATCAAGGATGCTGTACGCCAGCAGCTTCACCCAATCCGTCATGAGGAACCAGGCGAGGCCGGTCAGCGCCGACTGGTCGACGGAGATCTCGTCGCCGTCCAGCAGGCGCGCATCGGCCGGCACGATGTCGCCGAGGCGCAGACGGATTGCGTCGCCCGGCACGAGTTCGCGCGCCGCCGGATTGACCCACTTGCCGTCGCGTTTCACCCTGGCCTTTATCGCAAGCGTCGCCTTCAGGGCGGCGATCGCGTTGCCCGCCTGATGTTCCTCCCAGAAGCCGACCACGCCCTTGGCCAGAAGCAAAAGGAGGATGATGCCAAAATCCGGCCAGTGCCCAGCCACGGCAGACAGGATCACTGCCGCCTCGATCATCCAGGGGATCGGACCCCAGAAGTAGGACAGGAACTTCAGGATCTCGTTGGTCTTTTTTTCCGGGATCTCGTTCGGCCCATATTGGGTGAGCCGCTTTTGCGCCTCGGCCTGGGTCAGGCCGTCCGGCGACGACCCCAACTCCCTCTCGACCTCCGCCAAAGGCAGGGTTTGCAGATTGTCCTGGGCGGCAGGCTTTGATCCCGGTTCGGACTTGGGAGCCTCGGGCTGGTCAGTAGGCGATTCCATGGTCGAAGATCCTTGCGCCATTGTTGCGCGCCTCCTTCAGCACGCCATGGGACGGGAGTGCTCGAGCGTTTGCTCGCAGCGCCCGCGTGGCTTGGCGCCGACACGGAACTCGGGACACGGACGTAGCTTCGCCCTAACTCCGGGCGCCCTGCCGCGAAAGACTATGGGCGCTCTGGATGCCGCAAGAACAGGGTCGGAAACTAAGCATGAGGCGATGCGTGGCGCATCGCCCACACGAGTGGTCATTTTCCAATGCACAAATCGCCTCAGGCCGCCCGCTGCGGGTCCGCTTCACCGGCAGGCAATTGCCAAACCCCCCTGAGTATTTTCCGACGCTGGCGAAATCTTGAACCCAAGACGACAAGGGGGAATTCGATGCGCCGACATGTAGTCTTTGTTCGGCTCAATGACGTTGAGGACCAACGCGATGCCCGGCAATTTCCGTCTTACCCCCATCACCGCTTACCTTTGTCTTGCTGTGACGGGTCCGCTGCTCGCCGCCCCGATTTAGACGCGTCACTCCCTCCCGCGGGAGGGGAGCGACGCGGTTCCGGCCAGGACCGCGGACGCCTGCCGGAACGATCTAAAGACTTTCAGTCAGCAGATGGCGAAAGACGGCTATTGGGTCGCCGGGGAGGGTTACAGCCTCGGCTATCCCATTGGCGTCGCCGGCTTTGGCATGTACGGCGGAATGACCACCGAATCCGGCATTCAAGCCACCGCAGCTTTTGTGGGGCCTCGTGACTACAACGGGCGGCCTGGCTACGAGGTGCGCGCCCTGATGACGGCCGCGAACATCCTCGCGCGGCACGGACAACAACAGCCCTGCGAGGACACGCTCACAGCGACGCGCGGACTTTACAAAGCCTATTTGTCCGACATGCAAAAGGATGGCGCCCCTCCGGTTGACATGCCCGAATGGCGCCAGCGACAGATTGCCGCCGCCGTTCCCGTTTCGAGGTCGACCACGCTTTTCCGCTCCGACGAGTTGCTCGGAGCCGAAGTGCGAAGCCCGGACGGCGTGGGGCTCGGCAGCGTCGACGACCTCGTGCTGAATCCCGAGAAGGGCACGCTCGGCTATCTGGTGATCGCGCGAGGCGGGTTCTTTGGCTTCGATGAGACGCGTATTCCCATTCCCTGGGATGATTTCAAGGCCGCGCCGAACGCGAGTCTGTTGGTGCTGGACACGACGAAGAGCGTGCTCGACGCTGCGCCGCAGGTCGGCAGGAACGCGTTCTCGGTTGGCGCAAGCGCCGACAGCGATAGCCGGAAAGTGGACGACTACTGGCGGGCGAACTTACCGGCCAGGGCGGCCCCCTGACGCAACGGTCGGCCGCAATGCATCTTGGTTTCTGCTGGCCTGGAGCTTCCTGCCGTTCGGAGCCCTTGGTCCAGGGTCTCAGCTGGGGGGATCTCAAACTGGGGCGTCGCGTCCGGAGCCAGGGAGGACGGCCAGGACTGACGGGCTTTCCGAGCAGACGTCCTAAGTTACGGTGATATCGTTCTCTACAGATGTCGCCCCCGGCGCTGACCACGCGGTTCCGCCTGCGAGGTCACGCGCATTCCAGGTGGTGACTCGTCCCGTCAACCTGATCTTGCCGCCCTGAGCGCTCACCTTGATTGTGTTCGGATCGTAGAACCAGGAACGATGCAGCGCACGCGTAATGTTTTGGCCGACATCGTAGGCGTCCACGCTCGGCTTGATCTCGATCTGATTGGAAACGCCGACGAGACCGATCAGAGTTCGGACGGCCTGCGCGGCGGCTTCCTTCTGGAATTGCCAATCGACTTGGCCCTTCAGCGTGATCCACCCGTGTTCGACCCTGATCTCGACGGCGTCGGAGGGAACCGACGCGTCCCAGGCCAGACGCTCGATCGCCGCCCCTGCGATATCCTCGTCGCTGCGCTTGACGTCGTCAGGAAGCTTGACCTCGATTTCCTCGGCTACGGCCTTCACGCCCTTCACCCGGCCCGCAGCTCTCTCCGCCGCGACCTTTTGTGCGAAGCTCCGGACGTTCCCAGTCAGGGTCACGACGCCGGCGTTTGCAGCGACGCCGATGTGTGCGGCGTCGATGCTCGGTTCCCAACCAAGTTCGACCATCACGGATTCCTGGAGCTCTCTGTCGTCTGACATCTTGGCTTGTCCTGTTTGTGTGGGTGGCGGATTTCTTCGTCGCGTGAGCCGCGGCCCCGGCGATGCCCGCCCGAATGTGACCAAAGGATTGGCGTGATCGAGGCTATCGGGGCTGAAAAACCCTACGAGGAGCAATCGCACCCAGACAAACTCGGAAACTACTCAGGATTGACGGCGCCAGAAGCGACCTGTTGCCGAAACGTGTTCGATACGCCGCTACGCGCGTGACCCTTGCCAGCCATAGTGCTTGTGAAGTCGCTTCGCGTATTCATCGTCGAAAGCCGCCAGCGGGTCCCAGGGCGGGCTCGCCTTCACGAGTTTGCGAGACACGTTGAGCCCAACATGATGGTCGAACCAAGCGATCGCTTTCACCGCAAGCGGGGAGATGAGGACGCTCTGCCCAAACCACCAATTGTGGGTGTCGACAATGAAATAGTGGATGCTCCAGTCCGCGTCGTCGATCATAAGATTCTGGATATGGCCGATTTCGCCGTCGAGGGCGCGCACACTGTATCCGGTCACTTCGACGACGCTGCGCAGATGCGGATCGGCTCCCCGCGAAATGCCGTCGCCGCGGGTCTCGGCCTCATCCGGTGAAACCAGGCCCATATACGGCGGCGCCATCAGGGGCGAAGCCATGGCTCCGGGGATCGCCGAGCGGTTGGCTCCGCCCCAGAGCGGGTCGCAGCCGTAGTAAGCGTAGAGCTGAGACTCCATTTGCTGCGAGACCGGCTGGTCCTCGGCCAACGCCGGGCTGCCCTCGACCTGCGCCTTCGTCAGCGCGACGCCAAATTGCGCCTTCTGGAGATCCTCTCGCGAAATGGCCGATGGATGGATGAGAACCTTGCGCCCTCTCAGCCACGTTCCGCAATCGATCACGATCCAGCGCACTTTCCACGACGCGTCGTCGAACAGAAAGTCGACGACAGTTCCAATTCCGCCGTCGCTCGCCTCGATCGCGAAGCCCTTCAGAGGAGAGATGACCTGCAACATGATTTGGCGCCTTTGCTGGCGACTTGGAGAGGCATCAAGCGGCGGGGAAGCGGTCGATCCGCGTCCGAACAACTTGTGACCGGCCAATTTAGCCGCCAAGCGAGATCGCCGCAAACTCGGAATCTACTCACGCCGAGGAGGCGGATCAGGGATCGCCGGCTGCGAACGAAGCGGTCGATGCCGCCTCCACGCTGCCCTTCGCGGATGCGCTCGAGGCGGCGGCGCAACTCCGGTCAAAGCCTGCCTGGGGAGTGCAAGAGCGGGCCGAGTCGCTCGGTCGTCGCGAGATCCTGGTCACGATGTCGGGGCCCGTCGCGTGAGTACTTTCCGAGGCTGTCTGCCCTCGCGCTTGTCCCCTAGCGTGACAACGCAGGGTGCGATCTGCGCACATTCAAGCGCGTCACGCGTTCCCGCAAGACGTGAGGGAGAGGCAGTCATGGACAAGAACAGAGTCGCCGGGTCGATCAAGGAAATTAAAGGCGCCGCCCAAGAGGCGATCGGCAAGGCGGTCGGCGACGCGAAGTTGCAGAGCGACGGCAAGACCGAGAAGGCTGTCGGCAAGATCCAGAACGCTGTCGGCGGCCTGAACGACGCGGTCAGCGACGCGGTGAAGAAATAGCCGAATCCTCCGGAGCCGCGCTGGGCGGCCAAAAAGGCTTCAGGACAGGCGATGTCATGAATACCATTCTTATCATCCTCGTTTTGATTTTTCTCTTTGGCGGCGGAGGGTACTATGCTCATGGCCGCTACGGAGGCTCCGGTGTTGGAGGCGTTCTTGGCTTGCTGCTTCTAATTCTCGTGGTGCTGTGGCTCGTTGGCGGTCTCGGAGGGCTGCATTTGTCGAGTCCGAAGTCTCTGACGGCGCCCAGACGGTCGACCACTGGAACGCCGAGGGTCGCAAGCCCCTGAACGTCTCGACATCCATCGCACGAAGCGTGTCCGTTGCGCTCTGGTGGGGCTGCCGGCGACGCGAGTGACGTCGGTCGAGGAGGCCTCCCTTCGGGAGACTGAAGAAAGTCGAATCGATGAGGCCGCCGCATTTTTGAAAGTCCTCGATTCGCCTGGCGACGCGCCTCGATCGGCGTCCGCGAGGAACCATTTTGATGAACGACCTTCGTCAACAGGTTAGGCGTGTGAGGCCTCGCTCCGGAGTTCGCCATGTTGGAAGCCGACCTGCAGCCTGAGGTTGAAGCGCCGGACGAATTATTGGCGGATATGCCTCTGCCGTCCGATGCGAAGACATTCTTTCTCGGCGGTCTCTTTGTTCTTGCGACCTTGACGGCGGCCTATGTGGCCCAAGAGATTGTCCTGCCGATGATCTTCGCGGTTATGCTCAATCTCCTGATGCAGCCCGCCCTGGGCGCCCTCGAACGGTTGCGTGTGCCCAGGGTGCTGGGATCGATTTTGCTCATCCTCGTCGTGTTCGCGACCATCGTCGGAGTTGGGGCTGCAGTGTCCGGGCCCGCCGAGTCCTGGATCGCCAAGCTGCCAGAGGGCGTTCCCCGCATCGAGGAGCGGCTGCGCTTTCTCGATGCCCCGATCAAGACGCTTCGAACATTTCTGGCGGCGGCCAACAATTTCGGCGCCGCGGGCCCGCAGCGAAGCTCGCCCGGTCCGTTGGACGGCGGAGCGATTCTGTCGAGCGTCTTTTCCGGGACGCGAAGCTTCGCCAGCGGGCTGTTCACAACCGTGATGTTTCTCTATTTCCTGCTGCTGGCGGGAGACAGTTTCCTCCGTCGGCTCGTAGAGGTCTTGCCCAGGTTCGCCAGCAAGCGGCAGGCGGTCGACATCTCGCAGCAGATCGGGCGGGACATTTCCGCTTATCTCTTCACAATCACCATCATGAATGCGCTTGTCGGCGCCGCGACCGCCCTTGTCATGTGGTCCACCGGGGTCGGCGATCCGGTTCTATGGGGGACGGTCGCCTTTGTCCTGAACTATGTGCCAATTCTCGGGCCCGTCGCAGCTTTTTTCCTCTTCCTGTTCGCAGGCTCGCTGACGATCGACTCGACTTGGCAGGCCCTGCTCCCGGCGGCGCTCTATGTCGGTATTCACGTGATCGAGGGCGAGACCGCGACGCCGATGCTCCTCGCCAGACGGTTCACGCTCAATCCGGTTCTCGTGGTGGTCTCGTTCGTGTTCTGGTTTTGGCTATGGGGCGTCCCCGGCGCAATCCTTTCGGCGCCGATCCTGGCCACAACCAAAATCGTGTGCGATCGAATTCGTCCCCTGGCGGCTCTTGGTCATGTTCTCGCGGGATGAAGGCGTGAGCGCGCAAATTTCTAGGGCGCGTTCGACCGCTCCGCGTCGCCGCGCGAGGCGAGGAGCGCCAGCCGGGCGAGCGCCGGCAGCGACTTCGACCCGGTTCTCTTCATGATGGCGGCGCGGTGGTTCTCGACGGTTCGCTGGCTGATGTTGAGATCGGCCGCAATATTCTTGCTGGGTTCGCCGGCGAGCACCCGTTCCATCACGTCGCGCTGACGCGGCGTCAGGCCCGCGAGATGAGCCACGGCCTCCTCTCGCAGCTGCGTCAATTTGCTCGAATCCTCGGACAGTTCGAGAGCCCGGTCGATGCTGGCGACAAGTTCTTCGCGACCGATCGGCTTCTCGATGAAATCGAGCGCGCCCGCTTTCATGGCCTCAACCGCCATCGACACATCGGCATTGCCGGTGATCATGATCGCCGGAAAGCGATGCCCATCCTTGTGGAGCTTCTGGAGCAATTCGAGCCCGCTCATTCCCGGAAGATAGGCGTCGATCAGCAGGCATGCGGACTTGCCGGGATCAAGGGCCTTGAGAAAGGCCTCGCAGCTTGCATAGGTCTCGACGGCGCGACCGTCGTCCTCGAGCACGGCGCGTATCGTCTCGCGAACAAGGTCGTCGTCGTCGACGACGACAATCGTGGCTCCGCCGGAGGCGATCGGGCCTTCATTCGCGCGATGAGGAGGCGAGGCGAGCGGCTCGGGCGGCTTCGCCAGGAGTTTCTCGATAGCCCGCGTCAAATCGTTGAGTTTAACGGGCTTGTGGAGATGCACGCAGTCGTTAAGCGCGATATCGCGCAAGGTCTTGGTCGATATATCGCCGGTAAGTATGATGAATGGGACTCGCCGACCGAGCTGCCGGTTCAGTTCCTCGGAGACTTGAACTCCGTTCATGCCATTCGGGAGATTGTAGTCGGCGAGGACCAGATCGGGCCGCATCGCCCCCCGAGCCAGCAGTCGTAGCGCGGCGTGGCCGTCGACGGCCGTCGACGTTTGATAGCCCTCTTCGTTCAGGAACAGTTCGAGGTGCTCCCGGACTTCCGGGTCGTCCTCGATAATCAGAATCGCTCCATTGCCCGGCGCCGCTTGCGTCGATGCGTCAGCCGCCGCCGGCGGCTTTGGACCAGCCGCCTGAATGTGGGCGCCTGACGTCAGAGGTACCTCGATCGAGAAGACCGATCCTTTGCCTTGAAGCGAGCGCACCCGGATCGGATGATGGAGGAGTTCGCCAAGGCTCTTGACGATCGAGAGGCCGAGGCCCAGCCCCTGGCTGCGCTGGCGGGCGGCGTTGTCCAGCTGATGGTATTCTTCGAAAATCGCCTTCAACTCGGACTCCGGAATGCCGATCCCGGTGTCCCAGACCTCGATGCGCAATTTGCCCTGGCGGCGCCGGCAGCCGAGGAGCACACTGCCGCGCGGTGTATATTTCAGGGCGTTCGAAATCAGGTTGCGCAGCATCTGCTCGAGCAGGCGCCGATCGCTCCGAATGGACAGTGCGCAAGGGACGACGCGGAGAACGAGTCCGGCTGCCTGCGCGTGATAAGCCAGTTCTTCCCTGAGACTGTCAAACAGGCCCTTCACAGGGAAGTCGCCGATTTCGGGTTTAACGGCGCCGACTTCGATCTGGTTGATGTCGAGGAGCGTGTTCAGCATGCCCGTCATGGCGTCCAAGGCGTCATCGACGCGGCCCAGCAACAGTTGAGCCTTCTCTCCGACCACATTCTTCGCCAGCAAGCCCTTGAGGAGCGTCAGGGTTTGCAATGGCTGCCGCAGGTCGTGGCTTGCCGCAGCGAGGAAGCGCGTCTTGGCGATGCTCGCCAATTCGGCTTGACGCTTGGCGTCGCTGAGCGCCTCCGCCGTTCGCCGCCGTTCGGTGACGTCTTCATAGGTGATGACGACGCCCTCGATGTTCTGGTCGCCGGCGCGGTACGGCATGATCCGGCGGACAAACCAGGCGCCGCTCTGGCCTTCGATCTCCCGCTCGACCGGCGTCTGAGTCTTGAGGACGGATTGGGCGTCTTCCACGAGCGCCTCGTCGGCCGCGAGCGACTTGAGGTCAGTGAGCGGGCGCCCGACGTCGCCCGGAATGACATTGAAAAGCGTTTTCGTCGCCGGCGTGAAGAATCGGATGTTGAAACGGGTATCGAGAAAGATCGTCGCGACTTTGGTGCTGTAAAGCACGTTCTGCAAATCGTCCGCGGTCGTGCGCTGACGTTCGAGGGTTTCCTGCAACTGGCTGTTGAGGGCGGTCAGCTCCTCGTTGAGCGACTGAAGCTCTTCCTTCGAGGCGAGCAGCTCCTCATTCGTCGATTGGTACTCCTCGTTGACGGACAACGCCTCCTCGTTGATCGCCATCTGCTCTTCGCTCGAGATCTCGAGATTGCGAAGAGCGCCTTGCAACTCGATCTTCGTCGCCTCGAGCTCCTTTTCGAGCTCGACGAGCCTGGGAACGTCCGCGGGCGTCACGCCGCCGCTCCGGCCGGCTTGCGGCGCCGGCTCTTCGACAAAGCAGACCTGCAGCAGGTCGTCGTGGTCGCGCGGGGCGGGTGTCACGATGATGCTGAGGAATGCTGCGCCTTCAGCCCCCTTCGTCCGGCCGCCCGGCATCACGACCCGCGCGTTCTCGCTCAACGCGCGCTCGACAGCCGATCTCAGCTTCGTGCGTACGCCCTCGCGCGCCATGGAGATCAGATCATTGACGGGCCGACCCGCTACGACCTTGAGATAACGATCCACCGCCCCCTGGAAGTAGAGACATTCGAGTTTGCGGTTGATCAGCACGGCGGCTGGTCCATAGGCGTCCAGCACCATCCGCCGACAAAGCTCGGCAAGCTCGCTCTGGCGCGAAGGCGCGGATGCCGGGCCGCGACGCTCCCGCAACCGGGAACCGCCGGCGGCGTTCGGCGACAGGGCGAAATCGCCCGGCCGGGCGCCGCCGACGCGACGGTAAAGGCGTTGGGGCTTGGCCACGGCGACGAAGCGTCCGTCGGCGACGCCGACCGTCTCGGCATCCCCGACGAGCAGAAGCCCGCCTTCGCGCAAGGCGAAGTGGAGGATGGAGATGACCTTGGCCTGCGCCTCCGGGAGAAGATAAATCAGAAGATTCCGGCACGATACGAAATCGAGACGCGAGAACGGCGGGTCGGCGAGCACGTCGTGCACCGTGAACACGACGTTCGAGCGCAGTTCCGCCGAAATGCGGTAACTGTTATCCTCCTTGGAGAAAAACCGCGCCAGTCGCTCTGGCGACACGTCCGCCTCGATCGAGTCGGGATAGAGACCGTCGCGAGCGCTCGCCACTGCGTCCGGATCGACGTCTGTCGCGAAAATCTGCAACTTGATCTCTCGTTTCGAGGCTTCGATCTGGTCGCGAAAAAGCATGGCGAGGGAATAAGTCTCCTCTCCCGAACTGCAACCAGCGATCCAGATTCTGAGCGGCCGTTCGAGCGGGTGGTCGCGCACGATGCCGGGAATGACGCTCTCGGCCAGATATTCGAAGACCGCCGCGTCGCGAAAAAAGCCCGTGACATTGATTAGCAAATCCCTCGAGAGCTGATCGCGCTCGTTTGCGTCCCGGCGCAGCAACTCGAAATATTCTGCGGCGGTCTTTATGCCCGCGATCGCCATCCGCCGCTCGACGCGCCGCTCGAGCGTGCCGTGCTTGTAGAGCGTGAAGTCATGCGCTGTCTTCGTGCGCAGGACAGCGATAATATCCGACAGGAAGTCTTCCACCGACTTCAATGCGGGCGATTTTGGGGCCTCCGGCAGGAAGACCTGGCCACGCAACCGTGCGACCAGCGCCTCCGCGATCTTCGCGGCGCGCAGCACGAGATCGACCGCGCCGGTTGCGACCGCGCTACGCGGCATGCCGTCATAGTCGGCTTCCTGCATGTCCTGGGCGATGACGAGGCCACCTTTCGCCTTTACGAACTTCAGGCCAACACTGCCGTCGGCGCCGGTTCCGGAAAGAACCACGCAGACCGCGCGCGATCCATATTCGCGAGCCAGCGAATTGAGTAGGAAGTCGAAAGGAAGCCGCGCGCCGTGGCGCGCCTGCGGCTTCGAGATCCGTAACGCGCTCTTGTCGTCGACCGACAGATAGACCCCAGGCGGAATGACATAGACGCGCTCGCGTTCGATCGGCATTCCGTCGATCGCCAGCAGAACGGGCATCGCCGTGTGGCCCGCAAGCAGATCGACCATCAGGCTCTCGTGGCTCGGGTCCAGATGCTGCACGATGATGAAGGCCATGCCGTTGCCGGCCGGCAGCGCGTCCAGAAGCTTCCGGCACGCGTCAAGGCCGCCGGCGGAGGCCCCGATGGCGACGACCGGGAAATCCTCGGTTTTGCTAGCGGAGAGGGGTCTCGCTATCCAGCGCGATCGCTTCCCCTCAGTGGCGTGTTGGAGGCCTCCAGGCAAATTCTGCAATCTTTCTCGAAGAGCAGCGCCCCGGCGGAACGACGAACGAAACCATAGCAGAATGCGCAGGCGATTGCGATGCCCATTCGACGCCAGTCTCAACTGCGCGAGCAAGCGAACGGGAGCCTGAGCCGTGAGTAGTTTCCGAATTCTTTCGCGACGGAGCAACTTCAACCATGGTCGGTTCAGTCGCAGAAGACCAAGGCTTCGCGACGTTGGAGACTTAGGCGCCATGAACGCAACGGTGAAGGTTGAGCCGGATCTCGTGTTGTTTCGTGAGGACCTCGACGCGTTGAAGCGCGATGTCGCGAACCTGATCGAGCACATGAAAGGCGGCGCGACAAACACGGTTCAGAACGCCGCCAACGAGGTCGAACGGCGTGTCAGAGTGCTCGGTCAGCGGGCCGGCGCCGAGGGCGACCGCTCGACGAAGGCGCTCCAGCTTTTTGTTCAGAACCAGCCCGTTGTTGCGCTAATGATCGCGGCCGGGATCGGCTACGCAGGCGCGCGGGTGCTTCGACGGTGAGCCAGTCCTCGATCGCGCCATCCTATCTCCGCACGTATCCTTGCACCGTCGCCTTCTGGGTGCGGACGCGGGGCGGGTGGGGAGGTTAGTCGATGAAGGCGCTGCGCACCCTGATCGTGGAAGACGACGCGATGATCGGCGGATTGCTCGCGGAAACGCTCGAGGGTCTCGGTCACATCGTCTGCGCTGTAGAGCGCAATGTCGCCGGTGCGACGGCCGCCGCCGCGCATTGGCGCCCGGATCTGATGATCGTCGATGTCGAGTTTGGTGGAGCGAGGGGCATGGCGGCCCTCAAGAAGATCCTTCGAGGCGGGTTTGTCCCGCATGTGTTTGTCACGGGCGATGCGGTGAGAGGCCTGCCGTTGGGTCCTCACACTGTCCTCATCCGAAAGCCCTTCCGCGTGTCGGAACTGGAGCGAGCAATTCAACAGGCGCTGGCGCCGGAGGTCAGCGACCGTGTCGCGAAGGAAGAGAAGGAATTGGGGCTGACATGACGCATGCCGCGCTGTCACCTCTCATCGGGCCGGAGTTCGACGAATTTCTGTGCGACCCGATCGGTGAGGATCGCAATGGAACGACGCTCAGCGTCCTTTCCGCGCTCGCGATCTAGCTCGAATTCGATGGACCTTGGCGGAAGCGGCGACATTCCGCGTTAAGCCTGGTTTCATGGTCGCTAGCGAGGAGGGTTTCATGCCGGAGCGCTTGGTCGATATTGAGAGGAAGGGCGAGGAATTGCTGCACACGTTTCCTGTCACAGTCAGCCGTCCCACTGACGATGACGAGGCTTTCATGCAAAAGGCGTTAGAGGCGGCAGGGCACGCGAAGTTGGTCCCTAACGAGGAACTCGAGAGTCTGAACGCCAAGATGCATGTCAGCCGCGGCGGTCAACTGACCCCTTACGGAGATCCGCTTGGTGTGCTGGCGGAAACCAAGGCGGGTCTGGACCAGTTCGTTCGCGAGCGCGCCTATTTCCTCTGGGAGCAGGCGGGGCGACCAGAGGGCGTCGCGGACGACTTCTGGCTCCGAGCGCAGCATGAGCGATTCTGTGACCGTGCCTACGCGCTGTGGGAGCGAGAGGGCTTCCCGGAAGGCAAGGCGGACGAGCACTGGCGCCGGGTGCGCGCCTTCGAGGAAAGTTGAGCCGCGAGCCCACAGATTGCTGAAATCCGTACGGAAATAGTTTGAGCACGCGGCCGTGGAACCCGCGCCATGCGGCGGCCTCCGACGAGACGCTCGGCCTGACCGGCGGACATCTTTAACGCTAACTGTAAGAAAGAACTCTAATGACCAAAGATTTTCGCTTTGGACGGCGTATTCCCCTTCCGTCAACCGCCCAGATTCTGCATGAGCTAAAGGTATTGTCTCAGCAAGAGGAAGGACGCAAACGGTACGCTCTCGCCGACGGACTCCCTGAAACGGCAAGCTGGGACGAGATCGGTGCTCATCGCGCTCGCGCCGAACGCGCCGCCGGAACTCGTCGAGGGCGCCAAGCCCCAGTAGATGCGAGTCACTTAAGACAAACGCGTGCCGGCCCGGCTTCTGCGTTTAGCGGAGCGTCCCTGCCGGTTGCGGTTGTGCCCGCCTCGCAAGGATATCGACGTTCTTCAAGAGCCACGTTCGCGGTCGCGATCTGAACGCAACACGAAGCAATTCAATGAAGCCTGCGACGGCGGTTTCCACGGACCTGGTCAAACGAAAGCTATTGAATGGCAATCTACGCCCAGATTTTGAGCGCGCTTTTCGCCCTTGGGGCCGCGACCCTCTGGTTTGCGGCGGCGCTTGTCAAGACGCCGCGCAGCTACTCTGTTCAAGTGACCACGTGGCACACACACAAGTCCGAGCGGGAGGACGGATCTGAAACCGCAGGTGGAGGACATGGAACAAGCGACGACTTAGTGACGCTAAGTATCGCGCTCGGCTTGCAGAGTCGATTGAATGGGGGCGCCGCAGCGCTCGCCGCGCTTTCGACTGCTTCTCAGGCGGGGGCGCTTTATCTGCATCCAATTTTAAACTAGGCCGGAGTGGGCAGCGTCCCGGAAAGACGTCGCGGACCCATCGACGGCGGGAACCGGGCGCTGCTGATACTGCGCCGAAGACATCCTACTCCCGATCCCCCGCTTAACTCCCTCGAGAGCGTTCTCTTCCTCCCGTTCCGGGTGAAGCACGTCGCCGGCGCGTCGCTGATGTTGTCCGGCGCGGCCGAGCGTGTTCGGCGACCCAAGTGACCACCGCGCTCCTCGATCGCCTTTCCCAATGGCCGTCGCGACGATCAGGTCGATATCGCGCAACGCTGGTTCCAGCCGGATTTCCATGCGATCGCCGACGAACCCGAGGTGAGAGAGGCCGACGAGAGCGCCGGCGAGGAGCCGTGAGGCTTGGCTGGTTTGAGCGCCCACAATTGAGCCCCGGACGAGCGCCTCTGCCAGCATCACCATCGGCCTGCCGTATTTTTCTGTATTAAGTTCCTTCCCGGCGGTCCACACAAGTTCAAGGGAGGGCGCCGTGGAGCTTCCGCGCGAGGCCATGCTCCTGCGCATCTTCGTCGGCGATGATGACAGGACCCGAGACCGCCGGCCTACGTGCAAGGCGCTCGTGCTCAAGGCTCGCGAAGCCCATCTTGCGGGTGCGACGGTTCTGCGCGGGCCCATGGGTTTTGGCCACTCGACACGGCTGCATTCCACGAAAATCCTCGATGTGGCCGAACACCTTCCGCTCGTCATCGAAATCGTCGACACCGACGAGAAGATCAAGGCGTTCCTGCCGACAATCGACGCGATGATGACGGGCGGACTGGTGACACTCGAAAAGGTTCAGGTGCTGCAATACGGCGAAGACGTGAAGCACGCCCCCGTCTGAATTGGATTGGCGGCAGCCGCGCTTGCGGGCCTTGATGTTATTGCCGATGCCCGCAGCTACGCCGCTTCTAAATTGCTCGGCGCAGCCCTGCAGACCGCTTAGGTCGATGACCGCCTGCCCTCCCACTCGCGACGTTCGCGGTCGCGACCCGCGAGGTCCGCTTCACATCGGTACGGAGATGCGGAGTTTCGCTCGTGGCGGAGCTTATGCCGCATGTTATGCGCATGGGTCCAGGGCCGCGCGGCGTCGGCCCCGGGTCGTCTCCTCGCTGATCAATAGTCCATGCCGCCCATACCGCCGCCCGGTATGGCTGGCGCCTCCGCCTTCGGCCGTTCCGCAACCATCGCCTCGGTGGTGATCATGAGACCCGCCACCGACGCCGCATCCTGAAGTGCGACGCGAACCACCTTCGCCGGATCGACAATGCCAGCTGAGAGCATGTCGACATATTGCTCGGTCTGGGAGTCGAAGCCGAAGGTCTGCGACTTGCTCTCGAGGATCTTGCCGACGACGACCGAGCCTTCGACGCCGGCGTTCTCCACGATCTGGCGGGCCGGCGCCTCTAGCGCCCTGAGCACGATGTTGATGCCGGCCTGGACGTCGGCGTTCTCTCCTTCGAGCTTGCCGATGGCGACCTTGGCGCGCAACAGCGCAACTCCGCCTCCCGGAACGATGCCTTCTTCGACCGCGGCCTTGGTCGCGTGCATGGCGTCGTCGACGCGGTCCTTCTTCTCCTTGACCTCGACCTCGGTCGAGCCGCCGACGCGGATGACCGCGACGCCGCCAGCGAGCTTGGCGAGGCGCTCCTGCAGCTTCTCGCGGTCGTAGTCGGAGGTCGTGTCCTCGAATTGGGTCTTGATCTGCCCAATGCGGGCCTCGATCTCCGCCTTCTTGCCGGCGCCGTCGATGATCGTGGTGTTCTCCTTCTCGATCCGCACCTTCTTGGCGCGGCCGAGCATCTGCAGCGTGACGTTCTCGAGCTTGATCCCGAGGTCCTCCGCGATCAGGGTGCCTCCGCTCAGTATGGCGATGTCTTCGAGCATCGCCTTGCGGCGATCGCCGAATCCGGGCGCCTTGACCGCCGCGACCTTGAGACCGCCGCGCAGCTTGTTGACGACGAGCGTGGCCAACGCCTCGCCGTCGATGTCCTCGGCGACGATCAGGAGCGGCTTGCCCGTCTGGACGACCGCTTCCAGGATTGGCAGCATCGCCTGCAGCGACGACAGCTTCTTCTCGTGCAGGAGGATATAGGGCTCCTCGAGCTCGGCAACCATCTTCTCGGCATTGGTGATGAAATAGGGCGAGAGATAGCCGCGATCGAACTGCATGCCCTCGACGACGTCGAGCTCGGTCTCGAGGCTTTTCGCCTCTTCCACCGTGATGACGCCTTCGTTGCCGACCTTCTTCATCGCCTTGGCGATCATGTCGCCGATCGACTTGTCGCCATTGGCGGCGATCGTGCCGATCTGGGCGATCTCCTCGGAAGACGCGACCTTCTTGGCGCGCTTGTCGATGTCCTTGACGACTGCGGTCACGGCGATGTCGATCCCGCGCTTCAGGTCCATTGGGTTCATGCCGGCGGCGACGAGCTTCAGGCCCTCCTTCATGATCGAGGCGGCGAGCACTGTCGCGGTCGTCGTGCCGTCGCCGGCGAGATCGTTGGTCTTCGAGGCGACTTCGCGCACCATCTGCGCGCCCATGTTCTCGAACTTGTCGGAAAGCTCGATCTCCTTGGCGACGGTGACGCCGTCTTTGGTGATGCGCGGCGCTCCGTAGGACTTGTCGAGAATGACGTTGCGGCCTTTCGGGCCGAGCGTCACCTTCACGGCGTTGTTGAGAATGTCGACGCCGCGCAGCATCCGGTCGCGCGCGTCGGTCGAGAATCTTACATCTTTGGCTGACATGATCTTGAATTCCTTATGTTGAGCCTGGGCGGAGGCGGCGTCAGGCCGCCTTTTTCTTCACGGCGCTCGCGCCTTCGATCACGCCCATGACGTCGGACTCCTTCATGATCAGAAGATCCTCGCCGTCGATCTTGACTTCCGAGCCCGACCATTTGCCGAATAGCACCCGGTCGCCGGCTTTCAGTTCGAGCGGCTGAAGCTTGCCGCTCTCGTCGCGGGCGCCGGGCCCGACGGCGACGACCTCGCCTTCCTGCGGCTTCTCCTTGACGGTGTCCGGAATGATGATGCCGCCCTTCGTCTTGTCCTCGCCTTCGACGCGACGGATGACGACGCGGTCGTGCAATGGTCGGAATTTCATGGAAATCGCTTTCACGTCGACTGCCCGACCGGCTCAAGAGCAAATGCTCCGGCTCTCGGCGGCAGTCGCACGCCAACCGTATATGGCTATGCTTGGCACTCGTTACAAGAGAGTGCTAACGGTGCTTCAGCATAGACGCCCCGGTCGCCGCGCGCTGGTGGCGCCGTCGAGGATCGGCGCCGCTTCCACGACTTCTATCGCGGCGACGGCTGCCTTGGATGGACGACGTCTTTGAACTCGTCGAATCCCTTCCAGTCTGGCGCTTCGCCCCAGCATGGCATGTAGGGCGAGGGCTCCACGATCTGCATCTTCGGGATGTAACGCGGACAATTAGGGAAGATCGCGCGCGCGACCGCGCGGACTATCATTTGTGCTCCGACCGTCGTTGGCGCCAGTGGGTCGTCGCGTCGGATCGTCGCGACTCCATTGACGCGCAGCCGGCGTGGCTGGCCATGCAGATTGATGAATAGCATTCCGACCGACGGGTTGACGGCGATGTTGGTTAGGCTTTTGAACATGCCATTCCCATCTTAGTCCGGAAATGCCAGCTCGCTCGGCCCGGTGACGCGCACGAATCCCGGCGGGCCGCCCTTGAACGAGCAGTCGAGCTGGCCGTGGACGTCGGAACTGGCAAGAAAGAAATAGGTCACGCTCTCGATGAATTCTTTGTCCGCGGCGGTGAACGCGGTCCTCGCCATGGATTCCGGGCGCGACGCGATTGCCCGGCTCTCGAATGCGTCTTGCAGTGCGTAATTGCCGTCGTGGAACAGAAGACTCTCGCTCATTGCTGGTCGCCTCTCTTCGCAAGGAAACCGACTGTTGAACTACCGCTCAGGGCAGAACCGCGCCTAGAGGCAAAGTCCGCTTACCTACGCACTTGAGACGTTCGCGGTAGCGATCTGCGACGGTAGCTTTACGTCGATTTCGTTGAAGAACCCTGTCTTCAGACGAGCGCAAGAAGCCTGAGTTGCGGCTGTCAGCGAGGCAAAGTGGCGCCTCTGCGCCTCATGTGGCGAAGACCGGCGCCTGGAAGGGGATGATCTTCGCCAGTTTCCGCAGATTTTGGGCTGTGGCGGCCAATAGGAACTCGTCTTTGGCTCCGCTTGGGCCACGGAGGCGCAATCGATCGAGCCTGAGGATGCGCTTCAGATGAGCGAAGAGCATCTCGATCTTCTTTCGCTCCCGGCGTGAGACGGCGTAGGCCTCGGTCTTGGATATCGCACGGGCCTTGTCGCGAGCGGCTTCATAAATTGAGCGGCCGATTGTGCGTACTGGAACGTTTGGGCAGCACTTGGGCTTGAGCGCGCAGGCTTCGCAGTCCTGCTTGCGCGCAAAGTAGATCATGGTGCCGGCTTTCGTCACCCCATCGCGGGGCTTGGCGAAAGCGCGGTGGTATTTCCTGAGCTCTTGGCCGCCAGGGCAGACATAAACGTTGCGCTCGGGATCGAAGGCGAAGTCGCTGCGGGAAAACGTTCCATCCGTGCGCTCGGCCTTGTCGATCAGTTTCACATGCGGCTCGATTCCGCGCTCGTCCACCAGCCACGCAACCATCTCGGCCGAACCGTAGCCCCCATCCGCGACCAGGCGCGACGGGGTGACGTCAAACTGCTCAGCCGCGCGGTCGAGCATCGTTTTGGCCGCGCCGACTTCCGCTTGGCGAATGGTCGTCGTCGCCTCGACATCCATAATCACCGCATGCTTCAGATCGATGAGATAGTTGTCGGAGTAGGCATAACCAGCGACGGAGTTGGCCGAAGCGGTGTAGCGGGCCGCCGGATCGGTCGGCGAGATCACCTTGGGCTGGAGCGGCGTCGATCCGCCGAAGGCCGCATCGTCCAGGACCGACAGGTATTCAGTGACTGCGCGACTGGAAGTCGGGTCGAGGTCTTCGGCCTTGGCGACGCTTCGCCGTCGATGCGCGTCCGCCACGATGATGCTGGCGTCGACCGCGAAAGCTTCGCCTCCGACGATCCTTTCCTTGATGCAGCGCGCGACCACGGTCTCGAACAGCTTGCGCAGGAGATCGCTCTCGCGAAACCGGCCGTGGCGGTTCTTCGAGAAGGTCGAATGGTCGGGAACCTCGCCGTCGAGCCCTAACCGGCAGAACCAACGGTAGGCCAGATTGAGGTGGACCTCGTCGCATAACCGCCGCTCAGAGCGGACGCCGAAGCAATAGCCGACAATCAGCATCCGGATCATCAACTCGGGATCGATCGAAGGGCGACCCGTCTCGCTGTAGTAGGGTTCAAGATGCGCCCGAACCTCCGACAGATCGACGAACCGATCGATCTTGCGCAAGGAGGTGATCGCTCGGAACATGCCGCTCAAGGCTGAAGCCGTAGAACAGCGCCTCCTGAATCACCCGCCGCTCGCCCATCATCGCGTGAGCCTCCGATTCGCCGTTAAAAATTGAATCAGCAGCGAGTCAGCGCAGCAAGCGACTTTTTCAACATCGGGTAATGGGCGGTGGCTCTTCCGCGGAGGCCGATAGGATCGGCCTTGGTTCGAAAGAGGAGACCGTTCGATGGACTATTTCGCTGGCCTCGATATCTCGATGGACGAGACCTACGTCTGCGTCGTCGACCGCGAAGGTTTGGTCATTCACGAGGGCAAGTCGGCGTCGTTGGCTGAGGCGATCGCGGCCGAGTTGGCGAAGGCGCCGAGCTGTCGTCGGATCGTCTTCGAGACCGGACGGATGGCGCCCATCCTGTTCCATGGGCTGAGCGAACTCGGCCTCCCTGTGGTCTGCATCGAAAGCCGGCAGGCCTATCAGGCGCTCAGGTCGCTCGCCACCCACAAGACCGATCGCAACGACGCGCGAGGTCTGGCGCATTTGGCCCGCACCGGTTTCTTCAAGCCCGTGCACGTGAAGTCTTTGTCTGCCCACGCCGTCCGCTCGCTCAAAATCGCGCGCAAGAAACTGGTGGGCCAGCGAGTGACCCTGGAAAATCAGATCCGAGGCCTCGCGGTCGTGTTTGGAATCCGGCTGCCTCGCGCGCTCACTGCAGCCTTCGTCGATGAGGCTCTCAAGGCAAGCGAGGGTGTTGCTGGTCTTTCCACGGCCATGCGGGGTCTCATTGCGGCGCGAACTGCCGTGATGACGGCGGTCGCCGCGATCGACACGGACATGAGGCGCATGACGAGGGCCTCGGCGGCTTGCAGCCGGTTGATGACAATCCCAGGCGTTGGCCAACTGACCGCGCTCGCCTTTGTGGCCGCGATCGACGATCCCTCGCGCATCCGCCGATCCCGAGACGTCGGCGCCTATCTGGGCTTGGTTCCAAGGCGACATCAGTCGGGCGAGGTCAACTACGTCGGCAACATATCAAAGTGCGGTGACCGGCGGGTTCGGACCCTGCTGTACGAGGCGGCCAATGTCATGCTGACGCGCTACAAGGGCAAGCTCAAGCTGAAGGATTGGGCCTTCGCGATCGCCAAGCGATCGACGATGCGGAAGGCCAGAGTCGCTCTGGCTCGCCGCCTCGCAATCATCATGCATGCGATGCTGCGCGACGGAACTGAGTTCGAATTCGCCTAAGCCCTGCAAGCCACGAGACAGGAGGCCGAATCCAGCTCCCAAGAGGAGCGACGCCCACGGGAGGGAGCAGACGACGGCGTGGATTGTGTAGCAGGGGCCAACCGATGGCCGACTGCGATTTCAACCGAGCCGCCCTGCACCTAGCTCACCCCATCAAGTGCCAAACGAGCACGCAGAGAACGCAGGCACCCGAGAGCGTCGACACCCGAAGAGCTTCCGCCCTTGACCTATTAGAGAACGAAATCCGTCGACTTCGATTGTTCGCCGAGCCTTGGAGGAATGCGCGGACCTGACCGAACATGCCGTCGACGGACCATCGTTATCCTTGCGGTGCACGCCGTTATCCTTGAAATGCGGCTAGTGGACCGGAAGACCGGCTTCCTCCAATGCTGCGGCGTCGGAAGCCAGGCGCGCCTCGTCGCGCATGATCTGCGTCTTGAGCCACTCGTCGACCGTGAAGCCGGGCCTCGCGGCCATCAGGCGTCGCGCCGCATCCGCCGCCTCTTCCGTTCGTCCGCTCCCCCGGCAAACGATCACGAGGTCGGCAAGCCCGAAACCCTGTCCGGGCA
This sequence comes from uncultured Alphaproteobacteria bacterium, assembly GCA_963829505.1. Taxonomy (GTDB): domain Bacteria; phylum Pseudomonadota; class Alphaproteobacteria; order Rhizobiales; family Beijerinckiaceae; genus Roseiarcus. Next base: position 25,534 of record CAWHIL010000001.1, on the reverse strand, counting down.
TGCGCGCATCGAAAGCCCGGAACGTGGCGATCGCGTCCTCCGCCTTGCCCGCGAGCCGGAACGCCAGACCGAGATTGCCGAGATAATATGCCGGATAGTTCGGATTGAGGGTCATGGCCTTTCGGCTCTCGACGATCGCCTCCTCGGGCCGCCCGGCGGAGCTCAAATAGAAGCTTGCCAAGTGGGCAAGGTCGGCTGATCCGGGCGCGAGCGCGAGACCCTTTCGCACCTCCGCCACCGCCTCGTCGAACCGCCTCCCAATCCACATCAGTCCCCCCGAGGTCATATGTGCGTCGGCGCTGTCGGGATCGAGCGCAAGCGCGCGCTCGACATGGGCGCGGGCCTTCTCCACGGCCTTCGGTCGATCGTCCCGCCAGCCGAAGCGCGCATCAAGACAGTGCATCCAGGCCAGCATCGCATGGAGCGCCGCCGAGGCCGGATCGAGCGCGAAGGCCTTTTCCCAAGCTGCTGTCGCGGCAGCGGTATTGTCTTTGGTGATTCCGCGCCGGTAATGCGAAAGCCCCTCGACCCATCGGCTCCACGCCTCCACATTCGAGGTTGTCGAGTAGCGCAGTCGCGCCTGCTCGCCCTCGGTGAGTTTCACCTGCATTTCGGTCGCGAGCGCGAGGGTGATCTCGTCCTGAATGGCGAAGATATCGTCGAGCGCGCGGTCGTATCGTTCGGCCCACACATGCGCGCCGTCACTGGCGTCGATCAATTGCGCATTGATCCGAATGCGTTTGCCGCTCTTGCGCATACCGCCCTGCAGCACATAGCGCGCGCCCAACAGTCTCCCCACTTCGGGAACGTCCAGCGCACGGTCCTTGAAGGCGAAGCTCGAATGGCGCGCGATCACCCGCGCCCGCGACCTTCGACAGCGTAGTCAGAATGTCGTCGACAAGGCCATCGCAGAATTGGTCCTGCTCCGGGCCGCCGCTCATGTTCTTGAAAGGCAGGACGGCGATGACCGGCGTGGCCGGCGTGGGCTGGGCGGCGCTCGCGCGATCGCCCGTCGCGCGCTGGCCGAACATGAGCTGGAAGAGGCGCACCGGCCGCGCAATGTTCTTGAGAGTTGGCGCGCCCACGTCGATCGTTTCCACAGCGACCTTGCCCTCAGCCTGCCGCCAGGCGTCCTCGGAAACCGCCACGCCGCCCGGCTCGCACACTCCCTCGATGCGCGCCGCGATATTTACCGCGTCGCCCATCAGGTCGCCGTCGGCTTCCTCCACCGCGTCGCCGACATGAACTCCGATGCGAAACCTCATGAGGCGCTCGGGCGGCAGGCCGGCGTCCCGCTCGGCGACGCCTTTCTGCAAGCTGATCGCGCAGCGCACTGCGTCGACTACGCTGCGGAACTCAACAATCAGTCCGTCTCCTACGCGCTTGACGACGCGGCCATTGTGATCGGCGATCGTCGGATCGACCAGTTCGCTGCGCAGGGCACGAAGACGCGCCAGCGTGCCTTCCTCATCGGCGCCGGCGAGGCGAGAAAATCCGACAATGTCGGCGGCGAGGATGGCGACGAGCTTACGGATCTCGGGCATGCGCCTACTTCCGGTCTCGCGGACGATAGCATCAACCCGGCCCCAAGGAACGCCCGCTCGTAGTGCTCCTTTCGCGTTCCGGGACCAATCAGGAACGCTCGCTCCGGGCCGGATTTGATGCGTTCGCCGCACCATCCGCGAGCGCCGCTTCGTGCGCCGAGCGGACCCTGGTCCCGACCGCGCGGAAACGTCCGCCGAGGGTCGACACTGCGCTTTGAACCCAATGAAGTGTGGTGTCCCGGAGCGCCTGGATGGAAACATGCGACACGATGTGGTGTTCGGTGGAAACCCGCGTCCCCTTCGGCAGCTCCAAGAATTGACCCGTTCGGGCACGAAATGAGGGCCATTCGTATTTGCGCGGCCCCCTTGAGGATACTCCGAACGTTTTGATAAAAAATAAAATAATTATCGAAAAAACAATGGGTTGCAGCCATCGAACTCCCGGAAGCCGGCCGATTTCAAAATCGATTTTGGAAGGCTCTCTTCGGTCACGAATTGCATCGTTTTAACGCCATCACCCCGAACTTAAAAATTCTCAATGCAGACTTGCCAATACCTAAATGATTACAGCAATCTGTAAGCTTTCGGTCGTGGGATCGACAACCTTTCCATGCGTTAGATTCTCTCGCTGCGACGGAGCTCGGCTCCGGGCGCAACGCTCAGTTGCCCTCGACCGCGACGACTCGGAAGCTGGCGTATTTGCTGCCAACATCCGTTTGGAGCGGACCCATTTTCGCAAAGAACTTCTTGACCGCCTCCATATCGACGAACTGAAGGAGAGCAGTGCGCTCGGGCGGCGAGGAACCGTTCAAGCCAACGACGTTGGAGTAACCCCCATAGGGGTTAGGAAGCAGTGCAGCAGCCAGGACAGGACGCCACAGATCGGCGCAATCGCGAGCCAGCCGAGAAGCAGGCTAGCGTCCTGCGGATTCCGCCGGACGAACCTCTCCAAAAGCCCGCGGAGCCGTTCCACATCAAACGTCGACACCGATCGCAGTGGAAAGGGGGTTCGAAGTAAAGATAGGTGTGACGAGCCGCGGCTGGAATCTGATCGCCGAGACTTACGACTATGTCGTCACCTTCTCTCCAGATGCCGCGGCCGCGAACTGCGCGGGGATCGAATGGCCCCCTGCGTCGGCAACCCTCCATGAGAGCCTGACCCGCATCAGGATCTGGCGAGACTGATCGAGGAATATGAACGCGCCCTCCGATGTGTATCCCAACGAAAGCGGTCCACTCGTCCCCGGATCGTAGTGCGCGCGGCCGAGCTGCGCCGGTGAAGTGATGCGACCGTAGTGAGTGCAAGCCTGGCAAATGTCTCTGCGCGCGACGAAGAACGAGTTCGCAACCGGTGCCGAGATCCAGGAGGCGCTCGCCCTTGGTCCCGTCCGACTTCGCAAAAAGCGACGCGACGACGAGCTTGCCGAAATGGCTTGGTCGCTGCGGGCCAAAGGACTTCAAACCAGGCGATCGCGGACGAGTTTGGACGACGCGGGGTTTCGACGGCCAGGAACGGCAGATGGCATTGCGCGACAATCTGGAAGCTCCCGCACCGGACCGAGTGGCGCTTTCAGACGGTCAGCCGAGCCTTCACGCTGAAGCCGGCGCGAGATGAGGTCGCCCTTCTACCAGGTCGCCCCGGACCTTATGGGAGGGTAAGGCAGCCTGGCTCACCGCCACAAAGGAGCTATGACTATGACTCGGGCTCAATCGCGGCTGGCCGCGCTGAAGCGGCTCATTTCGGACATCCACCGCCGGCTCGAGCTTGGATTCGGCTTCCGCCTGTGGGACAGATCGACCGTGCCCGACGACTGGCCGACGGACAAGCTCACCCTCGCCATCGCCGACGAGGGCGCAATCGCCGGCCTCCTCCGGGCGCCGAACGTGACGACCCTCGCCAACCTATGGGCGGCCGGGCGCATCGATCTCAAGAACGGCACCCTGTTCGACCTCGTCGCCATGCGGCCCAAGGGGCGCACGCGGGAATTGCGCAAGTCCCTGGCCTCGATCTCGGTGGTACGGGCGCTGGCGCCGTTTCTGTTCCTGCCGCGAGGCGGCCCGTGGCCGCTCGAGCATATCGGTCGCGACCGCGAAAGCGACGGCTCCGAGGCTCACAACCAACGCAACATCGCCCACCATTATGACCTCTCCAACGCCTTCTACGCTCTGTGGCTCGATAAGGAGATGGTTTACAGCTGCGGCTATTTTCACGCCTGGGGCGAAGATCTCGACGCCGCACAGCGCCAGAAGCTCGACATCATCTGCCGCAAGCTCAACCTTCAGAATGAAGACACGATGCTCGACATCGGCAGCGGCTGGGGCTCGCTCGCCTGCCACGCGGCCCAACACTACGGCGCCCGCGTCATCGGTGTGACGCTGTCCGAGCAACAGATCGAATACTCGCGCGCCAAGGTCGAGCGTCTCGGTCTCGGCAAGAAGGTCACGATCGAACGGCGCGACTATACGCGGATGGAGGGCGAAGCCCGGTTCGACAAGATTGCATCCGTCGGCATGTTCGAGCATGTCGGCATGTCGAATTTCGACCTCTATTTCAAGACCGTCCAGCGCCTGCTTAAGCCCGGCGGCCTCTATCTGCATCACGCGATCACCCGCCCGGGCGGTAGCCACGCGGCGCGCACCGGCAAGAAGCGGCCGGAATTCGAGGCGCTGACCCGCTACGTTTTCCCCGGCGGCGAACTCGACTACGTTGGCCGTACGATTACCAATCTCGAGCTCAACGGCTTCGAGGTCCGCGACGTCGAGAGCTGGCGCAAGCACTATCAGCGAACCTGTCGCCTGTGGCACGACCGCCTCCTGGCCGGCTGGGACGAGACGTCGGCCGCGGTCGGCGAAACGACGGCGCGAGTTTATCTCGCCTATCTCGCCGCGTGTTCGATCGCCTTCGAGCGAAACAGCGCCGGCATCTATCAGACGCTGGCGATGAAGCGGGTGAGAACGCCGAGCGGCCTGCCCCCGACCCGGGCGAGCTGGTACGGTTGAGGGTCTTCGCGCCTATCCCCGCCCCGAGCGCCTGACCCCTTTTCTGTGGATCGAATATCCCGAGCGACGTAGAAGCCGGTTCCGCTGGTGTTCCAACGCACCATCGCTCGAAGGCCCCGCAATCAGCGGGGCCGCCGCCGAAAGTGGAGGCGCTCGAGGATACGTCGCTCACCGACCTGTTGGGCGCGCGGCGCGGCTTGTTAGGCGCAATCCGTTTTTTGGGGCGGGAAGGCGCCCAACAAGGTAGAGACCTGAGAGACCGAACCGGCCTACGCTCACCGACTCCACCGGGAGGGAGGCCGACCGTAAAGGATCGCTTCATGTCGAGACGTCCAGGCAGGTCGCCGGTCGCGCAGGAGACGATCGGCTTCCTGCTCGCGACCTATTTGCGCTTCGTTGAGCGCACCAATCGATTTACGACCATTCCTGCCGACATCGACGCGGCGGTGGCGGGCGAGACGCCGCTCATCGTCGCCATGTGGCACGGACAGCATCTGATGATTTCCTTCGCCCGGCCGAACGCGATCGATCGCATGGCCGCGCTCATCTCCCGCCACGAGGACGCCGGTGCGCAGGCCTCCGCCTTGAAGCGCCTCGCCGTCACGCCGGTGCGCGGCTCGGGCGACCCCGCCGACCGCGCCTACTACAAGGGCGGAGCGCCAGCTATGCGCGAGCTCATGCGCCAGCTCGAATCCGGCGCCTCGGTCGCGATGACCGCCGACGTGCCCAAGCGCGCCCGCATCGCCGGGCGCGGCATCGTGACCCTGGCGCGCCTCTCGGGCCGTCCGATCGTCCCGACGGCGGTGGTGACGAGCCGGCGGCTCCAGTTCAACATCTGGGATCGCGCGTCGCTCGGGCTGCCGTTCGGCCGTGCGGCAGTGGTCGTCGGCGATCTCATCCGCGTCCCCCCGAACGCGAACGACGAAGGATCGGAAAGGGCGAGGCTTGCCGTTGAGCGGGGGCTCGACGAAGCGCACCGACGCGCCTACGCCATGGTCGGCGCAACCGATCCGGGCGCCGATCTGAGAGCCGTGTGACGGCGCCGCGCCCGGCGAAGCAGCCCGCCGAAGGGTCTTTCGCGCAAATGACTCTCCACCCGACGACCCTCTCAAGTCGTTTCTTGATGGCAATCAAATTTGGAACGAAGAAAAATGATCCGCGGTTACCACGCGGTTACAGTTTCAAGACGACGCTTCCGCGCGCTCTGGTGCAAGGGCGTCCGTTTGGGTTCAAGATCGCGACCGCGAACCGACACGATGGGCGGGAAGCCGCCCAAGGCCGAACGAGCAGTAATGCCGCCATAGCGGGCGTTCAGACGAACGCTTGCAAGCGTGGTCGCCGCCCACTGCGGGAGTTCCAGTGGACACACTGAATTGATCCAGCTCTTCATTGCAGCGACCTTAATGCGACAGGCCGAGGTAGTTTTCGGCCGGCGTCATCTGGCCAGAAGATACAACGGTCAACGCGGCGCCCGTTGTGGCGCGTTCGCTGCCTGTGCCCTTGCGTCTCGTGCGTCGAAACGGCACGATCTGCGAAGTTCCTTGGGGTGACGTTCATTGGGGGGAGCGCAGTGGCGAGCGGTCGGCCTTTTCCGTTGAATGCGTGGTATCCCGCGGCATGGAGTCACGAGGTTCAACAGGCGCTGGTTCCCCGGACCATCTGCGGGCGGGATATCGTCTTCTATCGCCGTCCGAACGGCGGCGTGGCCGCGCTTGAGGACGCCTGCTGGCACCGGCTTCTTCCGTTGTCGATGGGGCGTCTAGTCGGCGACGAAGTGGTCTGCGGCTATCACGGTCTCGTCTTCAACGCCTCCGGACGATGCACCCACATGCCCGCGCAGAAGACGATCAACCCGTCCGCATGTGTCCGGGCATTTGCGGTCGTCGAGCGGCATCGTCTGGTATGGGTCTGGCCCGGCGACCCGGCGTTGGCCGATCCCGCCGACTTACCCGATTTCCACTGGAATGACGGAACCGAGTGGAGAGGCGAAGGCGGCACGTTCTACAGCCTCAAATGCGACTGGCGGCTTGTCGTCGACAATCTCATGGATCTGACCCACGAGACATACGTCCATTCTGGAAGCATCGGCGATGACGCCATAGTCGACACGCCTTTCGAGGTCACCCATACCGACCGCGCAGCCACGATGACGCGCTGGATGGTCGACATAGAGCCTCCGCCGTTCTGGGGCCGGATGCTCGGCAAGCCAGGGCGCGTGGACCGGTGGCAGATCGTCACATTTCAGGCTCCGGCGGTGGTCGTCGGCGACGTCGGCGTCGCCCCGACAGGAACCGGAGCTCCTCAGAGGAATCGGTCACAAGGAGTCAACGGCGCCTTTCTCGCCGCGATTGCGCCCGAGTCGCAGTCGAGCTGCCACTATTTTTGGAACTTCGTCCGTACTTTTCGCACCGACGACGAGGAGCTTACCGAGAGCCTTCAGCGAGCCCATGTCAATGAGGGCGAGGGCGTGTATGACCAAGACCACGTCGTCCTCGAGGCTCAGCAGCGCGCGATCGATCGCAATCCGCGCACGCCATTCTACAACCTCAACATCGACGCCGGCGCCCTTTGGGCGAGGCGCCTGATCGACCGCATGCTCTCGCAGGAGCACACGGCGACCGGCGAGGCCGCGGAATAGGCGAAGGCGATGGCCGAGGCAATCGATCGTATTTGTGTTGTCCGCGCGACGCGCAATCTGACGCCAACCATCCGCCTTATCGAGATTGAGTCCACGGAGGACTTCGTTCCACCCTCCCCCGGGAGCCACATCGACGTTTCCGTCATGATCGGCGAGCGGCCTGACATTCGCTCCTATTCGCTCGTCGGTCCGTGCATGGACGGTGTCTATCGGATCGCCGTCAAGCGGCTCGAAGCCTCCCGCGGTGGCTCGGTCTATATGTGGAGCCTTGCGGCCGGTTCGCGCCTTGCACATTCGGTACCGGGCAATCATTTCGGCCTCGCGCTCGGGAGGCCGGATTATCTCTTGCTGGCGGGGGGAATCGGCATCACACCGATCTTCTCGCATGCGCTCGAACTTGCCCGTGCTGGCGCGCGCTTCCGTCTCATTTACGCATGCCGGAGCAAATCTGACCTCGCGCTCGCGGAGGAGCTTCGCGAGCAGATCGGCGACCGCCTCGAGATCGTCCTTAGCGAGGAGCGCGGGCGCGTCGACATTGCGGACGAGATCGCCAAGCTCGACCCCGACGGCGAGTTCTATGTCTGTGGCCCGATTGGCATGCTGGAGGCGGCCAAACGGGCGTGGGCCGAAAGTCGCCGGCCGAAGGACCAGCTGCGCTTCGAGACCTTCGGCGCAAGCGGGCGCTGGCCGGCGGTTCCCTTCTCCCTCAAGATCCCGAGGCTCGGCAAAGAGATCCAAGTGCCTGCGACTCAGAGCATCCTTGATGCGCTGGGAGCGGCAGGCGTCGAGATGATCTTCGACTGCCTGCGTGGTGAATGCGGCCTCTGCGCCCTGCCAATCCTTGGAGTGAACGGTGTCGTCGACCACCGTGACGTGTTTTTCAGCGAGGCGGAGAAGGCGGCGAACGCTAAACTCTGCACCTGTGTCTCGCGCGTCTACGGGAGCGAGATCACGCTGGACACCGCCGATCGCTGATGGGCGGGCAGCTATGGTCGAGTAGGGTCGACCCCGAGCCATAGCAAATCGTCTCAAATGGGCGGTTTGCGGACCATGCGCGGCGTCTGAAGGAATGACGCTATCCCGCCCGAAGCGGCCTTCGGGCTACTCCTCCGCGATCGCATGTGGGAGCCTTACGACACGCCGCCCCGTTTGGCATTACTCCGCGCCAAATGTTTGCTTGAGCGTTGGTTCTTCGATCATCGCAGCAAGACCGAACCGGATCCGCGCTTCCGCGCCTTCATGGGCGCAAGCGGACCCACAGCCCGGACGAGATCATGTCCGAGATGGTCGCAAGCGGCTCGTCCAGCAAATGGAAAGGACATGAGGGGATACCAGGGCTGTTCAGCGCGGGTTGTTCAGTCGCAATAGCCATTCAACCGACATTATTGCGTTGTTTGGGGGCACGGGCACGGCAGGGAGGGTGAAGTCATGAGTTGGACGTGTCGATTTAGGACGTCGCTTTTCGCTCTCGCGCTTGCGGGCCTGATCGCGCCCGAGGCGAACGCCATTGAGATCTTCACCGGAGCGAGCCGCTCGGGCCAGATGAACGACAACCTCGTCACGCAGGTGAGGGGTGGTGGTCGCGGCGGCGGGATGCGCCACGGCGGTGGCGGGATGCACCGAGGGGGCGGTGGAATGCACTACGGCGGTGGAGCGCGCTATTCTCATGGGGGCGCGTACCGAGGCGGCGCGTATCATGGCAACGTGAACGTGAACCGCAACGTCAATCGCAACGTGAACCGAAACGTGAACGTGAATCGGGCCGGGTACGGCTATCACGGAGGTTATCGCGGCGCCGTCTGGGCTGGCCGTCCGGGGTGGTATCGCTGGCCTGCTGGCGGGGCCATCGCGGCGGGTGCGGCTATTGGGTGGGTCTCAGCGGCCTCCGCGTATGCGTGGGCCGGATCGCCTCCGCAGTCGGGTCTTTGTTGGTACTACACCGACTCGACCAGACGTCAGGGCTTCTGGGACAACTGTCCGTAAGCGCGCGACGGTATGCGGGGCGCACGCGACCGTCTCGTCCCGGTCGTGGCGACGCGCGGGGCGAGGGAAGATCATGTTCATCCCGCGCTCGACATGAGTCCAAGCTGGTGGTACAAACTCATCTTAAGGCGGAACCGCAAACCTCTGATAATAAAAGAGATTGCGCGGGTTAGCGGAACGGGCGGTGAACACCGAAATCCGGAGTAGGGAGCGCGCTCAGGGTCTCTCACATATCAACAAGCTTGGCGGCTTCTGTGTGTCTTGTTCGATAAGCGCGGAATCAGGCCCTTTGATCGCGTGGCTGGCGCGTCAATCCGGGGGCTCGAACGGTATCCGGTCCTCACGGATCGCTTTCATGAAGCCGCGGTAGTCGCGCTGGTTCTGATCGGCCTACTCGACAGCGAACTCGCAAACGGCGTCGTCATATGTCGCGTTCGACCCGAGGTAACCCGCGATCCGGGCTGAATCGCCAGACCGCGCATGTGCACGCGCCAACGCCTAGGCGCCCAACCTGCAAATTCCTGCACCATGCCGGCGTCCCAATCCTCGATGATGGGCCGGGATTTTTTGCGTCACGCAGTTGCCTGAAATTCTAGTCGCGACCATCTTCCCCACGGGTCCAGCCGAGAAAAATATCGCTCGCCGACTGCATCAGCCGCTGCCCGCTCACGACCCGCTCGCCTTCCGGCGAGGGCAGCTAGAGAACCGCCGGGGACGATCCCGCGACACGACCGGCAGCGTGAACTCTTCGGCCATCTTTGATCTCCGCCTCTCGACCAGGAATGTCCAGCTTCATCGCCGTCCCCTGACCCACTTGCGGGTCCTGAGGCGAGGCAAAACTTCCGGGTCCGAGACGGGCACGCTCGCTGCCCGTCTGGGCTTGTCATCCCGTGTGTAGACTTGGCGCCTCTCCTCCGGGCGTTACTGCTCATCAACGCGCAAGGTCGATCTCGTCTTTGTACGCAAAATATTCGCTTGCGCGCGAAAGACCTTTGGTCCATATCTTCAGTGTAAAAGTAGAGCCCGATGACCCGCTTGTAATCTAACGATTGGGGGGTGGGCGTGACAAAAGAATTTCGACTTCGGTTCTGGATCGAAGCTGCCTTGGCTTTGTTGACGGGTGTATTGGCACTCGTCACTCCATTCTTCCCCGATTGGATTGAGTTGATCTCTGGATGGGATCCTGATCAGCACGACGGTTCGGTCGAGTTGATGATCGTGATTGGTCTCATCATCATCACCGCAGTCACAACCGGGTTGGCCGTTGTCGAATGGCGGCGGACCCCGGTGGCAGCCTGATATCGCCGCGCGCTGCGGCCACGGTTGGCCCCGAAACAATGTCTGCAAGGCCTATTCGATGAGTCCGTGAGCCATTCGCGTCGCCAAAAATGGCGGCCCGCAACTGCTAGCCAGGGAGGAAACGATGCGGCGCCCGAGGCCTCCGGAAGACGAGCGGCATTCGCGCCGCCCCAGAGACGACCCTGAGCGCGATCGTCGCGAACGCGAACGCGATCCGGACTGGGACGACAGTGGCGACGATCCGCTACGGCACGCGAGGATCATCGAGCGCCGCTTCCTGGGCAGCGTCCCGCCCACGCCGGCGCTCTACGCGCGCGCTCTTCAGCAGTGGCTCGCGCTGCCTGGCGCGGTCGTGCGGTCCGTGTCGGACGTGACGCCGCCGGAGCCACCCACAGGAAAGCCAGCGCCCAAGCCAGGACCGCAGGGGGGCGAGCCATGAGCCTCAACGGAACCGTCTGGACGCCGATCGGTCCCAGCCCGATGTACAACGCTTCGGCAAGCGTCGATTGGAACGGTCTCGTGACGGCGATCGCCGTCAACCCCAACAATGAGAACGTGCTCTTTCTGGGAACCGCCGGGGGAGGCGTGTGGCGGAGCGGCAACGGCGGCGACAATTGGACGCCGCTCTTCGACCACGAGCCCACGCTCGGCGTCGGTGAGCCAGGTGGCATCGCGATCGATCCGAACAATACGAACACGATCTATGTCGGCGCCAATGCGAGCCGCGGCAGCGGCGAAGCCAGCACGATCGGCCAACAGGGCGCAACGGGACTGTTCAAGTCGACCGACGGCGGCGCGAGCTGGATTCAGCCGGGCCGCGGCTACCCGGCCGGGAATATCGGCAACGCCTACAGCCTGTTCGTCGTCAATCCGAACGATCCAACTCAAAGCGTCAATATCAACATCATCATTGTCGATCCCGCCGACAGCAACGTTCTCTATCTGGCGGCGTCAAACGGCGTGTATAGGTCGCCCGACGGGGGCCAGAACTGGGCGTCCTCCGCGGGAGTTCCGAACGCCGACATCCGCTCCCTGCAGCTGGACCTTTCGACACCGGCGAACGCGCGCATCCTTTATGCGGGGGCGGCCGGCGCCGGCGTTTACGTTTCCAGGAATGGCGGGCGGGCCTTTACGGCGACGCCCTTCGCGACGTCGACAGCGGTCAAGGCCGCGCTCACCGCGGCCGCAGAGACGAACTTCACGCGCGTGGCCGTGGCGCTCGCCCCGCCGACTTCGCCGACGCCGAACCTCAAAGGCGTTCAGGTGATCTATGTCGCGTTGGCCGGACAATACGGCGTCGCCGATCCCATCGGCATATTCATCAGCACCGACCAGGGAACGACCTGGGCGCAGCAGACCGCCGCCGCCCTGGCGGGGAACACCAGCTACGGCGGATACTCGATGCACATGGTCGTGGATCCCGCCTCCCCAGGCGACGGGCTCACCGACACCCTCTATTTCGGCAGCTTAAGCCAATTCAAATCCACCGACGCCGGGAAGACTTTCGTTCAACATGCCGGTCCGCACGCCGACACGCATACCTACACCTGTGTCCAGCAAGCGGGAGGCGCAAGCACCGTCGTCTATGTCGGCTGCGACGGCGGGATCGACGTTTCGACCGACGCCGGAGTCACCTGGGATTCGACGAAAAACGCGGGCGGCCTGCAAACGGGCCTCTTCTACAACCTCGCGATCAGTCCCGACCCAACCGCAAGCGTGACCGTCGGCTCGCTTCAGGACAACTCGTTGATGACGACGGCGACCGCCACGGCCCCACAGTGGATCAAGGGCGACGGCGGCGACGGCTGGGACGTCGCCTACGACGGCTCGACCCCGCCTGTCCTCTACTCCACCTGGAACACAAACATCATATCCTCCAGCACCAACGGCGTGACCGGCGCGGCCGTCGCCGCCAATCCGCTGACTGGCCCCGACATCGGCAGCTACACGCTGCTGCCGCTCGCGGCCGACCCGAGCGCCTCGGGCGTCGTCTACGTCAGCGGCCTTCAGAACCTGTGGCAGACCCGAGACGGCGGCTCGACCTGGCGCAAGATCCTGTCGCCCGGGAACAGCGGCAATATCGACGTCGCCCCGACCAACGGCTCCAACGTCGTCATCGCCGCGGGCACGCAGGTCTTCGTCTCAACCAACGCCCTGGCGGCGAGCGGCGTCACGTTCGCCAACATCACCCGAAACCTCCCCTCGCGGAACGTAAACCGCGCGGTGTTCGATCCCGTCGATCCCACCGTAATTTACGCGGTGCTAACCGGGTTCACCGGCGGCGCGCCGGCGAACGTCTACCGGACGACCGTCGGCGGCGCCTCGTGGACCGACATCTCTCTCCCCGTCGACGTTCCGTGCGGCGCGATCGCGCTCGACGGCACAACCGTGCCGACGACCATCTATGTCGGTACCGACTTCGGCGTCGTGCGCTCGGTCGACGGCGGCGGGTCGTGGTCGGTGCTGGACGACATCCACTTCCCAAGGGCGCCTGTCTTCGATCTCGCGTTCAACGCCCAGGCCGGCGTCCTGCGCGCCGCGACCTACGGCCGTGGGGTGTTCGAATTCAAGAAGCCGATCGGCCCCGCTATCGCGGTGGGCCTCCAGGACGAACTGAACTTCGGCGAGCTCTGCTCAGGCCCGGACTACCTGACGATAGACGTCTACAACGTCGGCTCCGCGGATCTAGTCGTTACCAGCGTCGAGTACCTCGTGGGATCGACAATTCCGCCCGCGTTCTCGGTGCTCTCGACTCCCGCGACGCCGCTCGTCATCAGCGCGGGCGAGGAGGCGACCTTCACGGTCGCCTACACGCCAAGCGGGCCTGGCGCTTCGGACGTCGCGACCATTCGCCTACTCAGCAACGACCCCAACGCGCCGTTCGTCGACCTCAAAGCGACCGGGAGCGGGGGAACGGCCACGATCGCGACGGCGATCGCCGACAGCGGCGATTTCGGCGACGTTTGCGTCGGCAGGTTCGCCGACGAACTGCTGACCATCAACAATTCGGGAGTCTGTCCCCTTTCGATAAGTGGCATCGCGGCGTTTCCCACCGACTTCCAGGCGCCGGGCGTCGCAAACTATCCGTTGATCGTCGGCGTGAACGATTCGATCGACGTGACGATCCGGTTCCGGCCAACGAGCTTCGGCTTCAAGGCTGGAAAAATCGAGATCGCGAGCAACGATCCGTTCGGGCCGAATTTTGTAAACGTAACAGGAAATGCGCCGGCCCCGAAGCTGGCGCTGATTCTCGCGGACGCGGGCGACTTCGGCAGGGTTTGTGTCGGCTCGTTGGTCGACAGGTCGCTGATCCTCAACAACGGCGGCAAGTGCGCGCTGTCGGTCTCCGGAATGTCGTCCTCATCGGGCGACTTCATCGTGCCGGAGGCATTTTCGTTTCCGGTTATGCTCGCGCCAGGAACCTCCCTTTCGATGCCTATCCGCTTCGAGCCGACCGGGTTCGGCTGGAAGTCGGCGACTGTCACAGTCACGAGCGACGATCCGGCGGGACCGAAAGCGGTCACGGTCACAGGCTTCGCCCCGTCCGGCAAGCTCGCGGTTAGCGGGTCGACCCTCTTCGGCGGCGTGACGGCGCACTGCTGCGCGGACCGGACGGTCTCGATCTGCAATGTCGGCGATTGCGCGCTCAACGTCACGAGCGTCCGGCTCAATCGCAGCCACCGTCATTGGAAGCTGCTTCACAACCCGTTCCCCGCGACGCTGCACGCGGGGTCATGCCTCAACGTCGTCGTCCACTACAAGGCGACCGAGAAATGCCCGCGCGCGTGCGAACTGATGATCGAGAGCGACGACCCAGATGCGCCCAAGAGGTCTTTGGAGGTCTTGGCCTATACAGTCTGGGAGGCCTGCGGGTGCAGGGAGTGCTGCGAGGACTGCAAGAAGGACGATTGCCAAAAGCATCACGAGGGTCCCTGCTGTCGGCAGGGCTACCCGTGTTGCGACGATGATGATGACGACGACGATTGAGAGGAGATGGGCCTACGCTGAATGGCTGCAGTCCGCGCGGGTGAGCGACCGCAAGGGACTGCGCCGCATCCGCGTCTATGACGGGGCTCCGGGCGTCGGACGGCTCAAGCCCCGACGCGGGGAGGTTCTTGGGGTTGCTCTAGCTGTGGGCTTTCAGGAGGTTGTCCATTCGGTTTGGACGGTGAACGCTGAAGTCGCCAAACACCAGCGATTCGCAGAGGACCGAATGGACACCCACAAGAATGCCCCTTTGACGCCCAAAGGTCGAGAGATGATGGTTCGCGCGGTGGTGCATTGCGGGCTGTCCAAGGCCGCTGCCGCGCGCCAGTTCAATACGACGCCCAAGACGGTCGCGAAGTGGTTCGAGCGGTTCGAGGCCGAGGGCGTGGACGGTTTGCGCGACCGCTCGTCGAGGCCGCATTCATCGCCGAGCCAAGCAAAGCCGGCCGTCTGCGCCGCCGTCGAAGGTTTGCGCCGGCAGCGTTACACGGGCAAGCAGATCGCCGCCGAGGTCGGGGTGTCGGCAGCCAGCGTCAGCCGCATTCTCAAGCGCCTGGGCCTCAACCGGCTGTCGGCGCTCGAGCCGGCGGCGCCTGTCCGTCGCTATGAACGCGCAGCGCCCGGCGAGATCATCCATATCGACATCAAGAAGCTCGGCAAGTTCAATCGGATCGGTCACCGGATCACCGGCGATCGCACCGGTCAGAGCAACAATCGAGGGGTCGGCTGGGAGTATCTGCACCTGGCGATCGACGACCATTCACGCCTCGCCTACTCGGAAATCCTGCCAGACGAGAAACGCCCCTCTTGCCTGAGCTTCCTCTTTAACGCCCTGAAGTTCTTCCAAAGCCACGGCGTCAGGGTCCAGCGCGTCATGACCGACAACGGCCCAAGCTTCCGATCCCACCGCTACGCCAAGGCGCTGAGGCGGCTCAGGATCAAGCATCTGCGCACCAAGCCCTACACGCCCAAGACCAACGGCAAGGCCGAGCGCTTCGTCCAGACGAGCTTGCGCGAATGGGCCTACGCGCACGTCTACGACACCTCAATGGAACGCGCCGACGCCCTGCCGGTCTTTCTGCACCGTTACAACTGGCATCGACCTCACGGCGGGATCGGCGCTAAAACCCCAATCAGCAAAATCCCCCTAACCGGGAACAACCTGTTGAGGCACCACAGCTAGCCACCTGGCGACCAACAGCCGATAACTCTCGATGGGACGTCACGCTTGGTTCTCTCTCGTCGCTTCCAAAGGGGCTTCGATGTCCGAACTTCGTAAGATCCTTTGCGACATTGTCGCCCTTCTTAAATATGTTTTCGGCTTCACCCTCGGCGGAAAGAAGCCGACTGATCCGCACTGCGTTTGCCCGCCGGCGTTGAAGAAGCCAGATCCTTTTCTCTATTCTCAGCAATATTTGATGAGCCTCGGTCTCCCGGTGACCTGGGACAATCCCGACATTTTCATCTACCAGGGAAATACCCTCGTCGACCCGCACGACCTGCACGCCAACACAGACTACGTCGTCGTCGCGCGCATCTGGAACAATTCGGCGGACGTGCCGGTGATCGCCATGGGGGTCAATTTCTCCTTCCTGTCGTTCGGCATGGGAACGCAATCGAATCCGATCGGCGCGACGGCGGTCGATCTTGCGGCGAAGGGGCTGCCCGGCTGTCCGGCCTTCGCCTACATGAAGTGGACGACGCCGCCGGCGCTTGGACATTATTGCCTCCAGGTTCTGCTGGAGCCGCCGGACGACAGCAACTGGCAGAACAATCTCGGCCAGCGCAACACCGACGTCACGCAGCCCCAAAGCCCGGCCGTCTTCACCTTCGCGGTCGGCAACCACCTCGCCGATCGCCCGCGGAACGTGAGCTTCAGGGTCGATTGCTACGCCATTCCGCCGCTGCCGCCTTGCGACCCGATCCTCGTCGCCGGAGCGGGCGCCCGCGCGATCGAAAAGACCGCGCCGCCCGTACCGGCCGGCTGGACCGTCGTCCTCACGCCGGACGCGCTGCGTCTCCTGTTCGGGCAGGAAGCGGAGGTGAAGGCCGAGATCACCCCGCCGGCGGGTTTCAAGGGGACGATGCCGTTCAACGTCACGGCGCTCGACGACTACGGACCGGTCGGCGGCGTGACGCTACGCGTGGAGGTGGTGTGATGCCGAACTGGTATCCCTCCTGGACCCAATGCAGCCTCCCCGCCAACTTTCGCCCGGCGCCGTATGGCGGCGTGGCCGCCATCGCCATCATGGGCCTCGTCATGGGCGGCGGCTGGGCGCTCCTGACCCTCGGCGCCTCGATCGCGCCGGCCGTCGCCCTGTTCCTCGCGGGTCTTTGCACCGCCGGAATCATGTTCTGCAACTGGTGGCTGAACGTGCGCCTCATCTGCCTCGGCGGCGACCGCAGCGCGATCGGGGCCATCTATCATCTCGAGCCGCCAGCGCCGACCGACAACCCCTACACGGCCTTCGCCAACGTCAGCGATCTCGACACCGACTACAGCTTCAATCTGCTGCTCTATCAGTTCGCTCCGAAGCATCAGCTTCCGGCGTCGTTCATCAGCAATCAGTGGACGGCCGGCGCGTTTGCGCGACTCGGCGCGGACTGGCCGAACCTGCCGCCGCTCGTTCCGGCCGTGCCGTTCGCCGGCGTGTCCGATCAGGTCAACCAGATCCTGCCGCAGCAAAGCATGGCGAGCCTCGGCCTCGGGTTCGGAGGTCAGGGCGCCGAGCCGCCCGACAACGTTGTCCTGCCCGGCGGCTCAAATCAGCATTTCCTCATGCATTGCGAGATCGAGGGGCCCGGGATGCACGACCTCCTGGTCCTGCTGGAGGCGCTGCTCGCCGTTTTCATCGCGGCCATCTTCGTCTCGGCGATCCCGGTCGTCGGGCCGATCATCTCCGTGATCCTGATCCTCCTCGCACTTCTCGCGCTTCTCGTGGGCGCGCCCGCGATCACCCATGACGTCGCCAACCCGCCGAACGACGGCTTCGGCGGGACCTTCAACCCCTACGATCCGACCAAAAACCCGAAGGACCCCGTGGACATCGCCTACGTGTTCGGGCGTTGGGTTTATGACTCGCTGCATACGGGAGACGAGTCGAACGAGCTCCACCCCGTGCACTACATGATCAAGATGTGCCCGTCGGTGACGCAGGGCGATCTCGGCAATGGAATCTGGCCTCCGGGCCTCGGCGAAATTCAGCTGAAGTATGACGCCCAGTTCGGTGTCATCAACGCGCCGACCACGCCGCAGATCCAGGCGCTGCCGCAGAACCGCTGGACCGTTCATCCTTTGCTGGACGGATGCCTCGCCGGCGGCGGCTATCCCGAACCGCCGCCGCCGGGACTAGCGATTGTCTAGTGCAAATCGGGATCTACTGTATCCTGAGCGAGTTACCAGACAGTCCGTTAGCGCCCGCGCACAGTCCTAGCCTCGCCAGGGGTCCGGCTGCGACCACGATCGGTCGCTTCGGTCTCAATTGTCGAGCGGGAGTGATCGCGCGGCGCTGAGTGGCCGTTGCCCGCAACCTTAAGCGCAATGTCTGGAGAGGGCGGGAAGCAGCGAAGGACGTACGGCACGTCCGTGAATGCGGCTGACCTACCGGTCAACGTGTATTGATTGGACAGCGGCCGCGACGGGTATCGCAGGGCCGCGGTTTCGCTCGATAAATTCGCTCCACTTGCGCAGAAAAGACTGGCTCCACGTTCGAAAGAGAGCATGTATGTGCTTGCCCGCTTGGCGCTGAGGCTGCGCGGGAGACCCAGCCCCGAACCGATACGGGGCTAGCGTCAGTGACGGGGCTGGATTGGCCCGCTTCGTTGCAACGCAAAGGGTCGAATATGTCGATCAAGCTTACCGACACGCAGCTTGTGCTGCTGAGCGCTGCTTCACAGCGCGACGATCATTGCCTCGTTCCTCCAACCGGCGCCCGGGTCAGTCCAACGCGAAAGGCGGCGGCGAAGCTCCTGGATGCCGGTCTAGTGAAGGAGATCCGGGCGCGGAAGGACATGCCCGTCTGGCGCCGAGACGAGGACACGGATCAGGCTATCGCGCTCAAGCTGACCGCGGCGGCCCTCAAGGCGATCGCCGCGGACGCGAACGAAGATACCGGGGATGCCCTGCCGACGGACGACGACAGTGAGGAGACGAATACCGAACTTCGAGTCGTCGAATCTCAAGAAGTCACGCCTGTCCACCGTACCGCCGCCGCTGGCGTTCGGCCGTCTCAGCCGATCGTTCCTCGGGCTGGCACGAAGATCAGACAGGTCATCGTGGCGTTGGAAGAGGGCTCCGGCGCGACGATCGACGAAATCATGACCGCAACGGGATGGCTGCCGCATACGACGCGCGCTGCGCTGGCCGGACTTCGCAAGCGCGGGTACACGATCGAGGCCGACCGCTCCGACCGAACGCGTGGCTCGGTGTATCGAATCGCGCGCACCGACGGCGATGCTGGCGCAAGCAGTACGGGCGCCGCGTCGGGGGAAGGCGCCGCCGCCGACCGCGGTCCCGCCGCGGGGGCGAAGCCAGAGCGTACGGCTCTTAAGTCGGGGCCGCGGACCCGTAAGGCCGCCTGACATGGCTGCGCCGACAAGCAAGCTGTCTCCTCGTCTGGGGACGGCATCCCATCCGGCGCGCCCAGGCCGTCCGGAGGCCGAGCGAGCGACCGCGCTCGCGCCTCTGCTTTCGAGCCTGCCGGCTCTCGATCGGACGCAACTTCATCTGCAGTGGCGAAATCATCTGGGCGGGACGCCTCCCGCCCATTTGCCAACCTGGCTGCTGTCCCGCGTCCTCGCCTACCGCCTTCAGGCGGTCGCGCTCGGCGACCTCGAGCCCAGGCTCATGCGCAAAATTAAGGGAGCGGGAGATCCGGCTAGCGGTTCCGAGCTGGCGCCGTTCGTCAACCGGTCGCCAGCCACGCGCGATGGCGAAGGCCTGAGGCCTGGGGCGACGCTTGCTCGCGAATGGCGCGGCAAGCTCGAACGGGTGACGGTTCTCGAGGACGGCTACGCCTGGAATGGCCGGACGTACGGAAGCCTCTCCGTGATCGCCAAGGCGATCACCGGGACCAGCTGGAACGGCCATCGCTTCTTCGGGCTGCGATCCAATCGAACGTCCTCAGACGGCCCGACGCAGAGAATCGGCAGGGATCCGACACCGGCCGCCGGCAGATCCTGTGAGGCCGCGCCATGACGCCGGAACGGCAGAAGGCGCGTCTCCGATGCGCCATCTACACCCGCGTCTCCTCGGACGCCGAACTCGAACAGGACTTCAATTCCCTCGACAACCAGCGGGAGGCCGCCGAGGCCTACGTCAAGAGCCAAGCGCATGAAGGCTGGATCCTCCTCCGCGATCGCTATGACGACGGCGGGTTCTCCGGCGGGTCGATGGAAAGGCCGGCGCTGCAGAAGCTGCTTGAGGTCATTCGCTCTGGCCAAATCGACGTCGTGGTTGTCTACAAGGTTGACCGGCTGACCCGGTCGCTTGCCGACTTCGCCAAGCTGGTCGAACTCTTCGACGCTCGTGGCGTCTCGTTCGTATCGGTGACCCAAGCCTTCAACACAACGACGAGCATGGGGCGCTTGACCCTGAACGTTCTGCTCTCCTTCGCCCAATTCGAGCGCGAGGTCACGGGCGAGAGGATCCGAGACAAAATCGCTGCCTCGAAGAAGAAGGGCCTCTGGATGGGCGGGGTCGTTCCGCTCGGCTATCGGGTCGAGAACCGCGCCCTGCATGGGGTCGAGGATCACGCGAACTTTGTGCGCGCCCTCTTCCGCCGCTACCTCGAGGTGGGCGCGGTCGTTCCCCTGAAGACGGCGCTGGATTCCGAGAATGTCCGGTTGCCGGTTCGAACAGATGGGACCGGAAAGCTCACCGGCGGAGGCCATATTAGCCGAGGACACCTCTACAAGATCCTGTCCAATCCGATTTACGTCGGTCGCCTGAGTCACAAGGGCCAAGCCTTCGAAGGCCAACACGCCAAGATCGTCGATCGCGAGACCTGGGACCGTGTCCAGGAGCAACTCGCGCGCCATGCGAACGCTCGGAGAAGCCCGGTCCGAGCGTCAGAGGCCCGGCTCGCCGGCAAACTCTACGACGACCGCGGTTCGCGGATGAGCCCAAGCGAGGCAGCGCGGGGCGGTCGGCGATGGCGCTACTATGTCTCGCAGGCCATCCTTCAGGGTCGCAAGCAGGAAGCTGGATCGATCGCGCGCGTTGCCGCTCAAGAGCTCGAAGACAAGGTTCTCGAGACCGTTCGGGCTAGCCTTGGCGACCGCGAATGCGCCGAGGCCGATATCTGGGCGTGCGTCGAGCGGGTGACGATCGGCAGGGCAGGGGTCAAAATCCAGCTCAACGATCAGTCGACGCCGGACCTCGGCGCTCGGACGATCTCCATCCCCTGGACCCCGGCGCCGACCCGAAGGCGACGCGAGATCGTTCCGGGCTATGACTCGCCGCAGGCTGATCTCCGCCCGATGCGCGTCGAGGCGCGAGGAGCTTTCCTAATCGCCTGCTGGAAAGCCCGCGGTTGGCTGGGCCGCCTCGAAAGCGAACCCCAATCTTCTGTCGCCGCGATTGCGCGCAGCGAGCGACGGACGGAGCGTTCCATCCGCCAGACGTTGTCGCTCGCCTTTCTCGATCCTGCCCTCGTCGCCGCGGCGATGGATGGCCGACTGCCTCGCGGCTTCGGCGTCAAGCGGCTGATGGACCTGCCGCCGCAATGGTCGCAGCAATGGGCGGCGTTGGGACTGGTTGCGCCCGTGGGCCGCTGAAGAATCCCTCCGATAGACCATCGGGCCTCTGTCGCCCCATCGCAACGCTCCGGGAAACGAAAACTTGCCGGCTGAGACCGGGGGCGCATATGGGCCGCCAAATCGGGGTTCAGACGCGCAGTACTGATCGCAGGCGCGGTCTCGCCTCGCTAACCTACCGACAAGGCGTCGCTATTCTTGGTCTCGGAAACTAACACCGCTCTCGCGGACTTCTTGGTGGCGGACGCAGTCCGCGCGAACCCGTCTCTAGCATGACCACCTGATAAACAGGCAGAAAAACAGGCAATCCGGAGCAGGCTGCGCGGATCGCGCCCTCAAGTCTGCCTCTTCTGCTCGAATTCTCAGGCGGTTAGGGTGACGAGGTGAACACCACTTTCCCCAAACCGAACAGGCTTGGATCAGGTGGAAACAGGGGTGAATGACGAGGGAACAGGCGCTGAGCCGCGTGGTTCGCCATAACGTTCCGTATCGAAATGTACGGCTCAGCCGGAACAAAACAGCCCCCCGCCTCCGAATTTCTTGATGCGGCGAGCCGCACAAACCGGGTCTGGCGGATTATTATTAACATTACCAAAGTGTTTTATCCTACGATTTATTGAGTAACCACGTTAGTGGGCGGCGCGTCGAACCTTCCGTTTGCGGCGCGCTCGCTTTCCTCGAATTGGAGGGTGAGATCTTGACGAAAATCACTGACGAAGCATCGAAAAGCGACGGCCACAGCAACAAGGGGCAATTTAGGCCCGGTCGGTCCGGCAATCCGCGTGGGCGCCCAAAGGGACCCCTCACGCTCCGAAGTGAGCTTGAGCAAATTCTGAAGGAACGGATTGGAGTCCGAGAGGGCGGGAAGCAGAAACGGATTTCACGAAGAGAGGCGTTATTTTTGAAGTTGGTGGAGCAAGCGCTCCACGGCGACCTCAAGGCGGCTTCGACGATCATCGGCCTCTTGGTCAAGCTTGAGCCAAAAGCGGCCGAACAGGCAGCCCCGTCGGAGACGCTTTCGGACGACGACAACGAAATCGTCGCCGATTTCCTCCGGGGCCATCAGCAGGTGATCCCATGATCGCGCAAGCCAAACCCAAACAGCTCGCTGCGTTCCTCAGGACCGACTTCTACGCATTTGCGCAGAAGTGCTTTCACCACTTGAACCCTGGCGCGCGGCTGAGCCGCAACTGGCACCAAGAGGCCATTTGTTATCAGCTCGAGCGCCTCGTTCGCGGTGAGGTCACGCGACTTATCGTCAACGCTCCGCCGCGATCCTTGAAGTCGCAGATCGTATCCGTCGCGCTTCCGGCGTGGGTGCTTGGCCTGCAGCCGACCGCGAGGTTCATTTGCGCCTCTTACTCTCAAGACCTCGCCAACAAGCACGCGAACGACTTTCGCAAGATCGCTCAGTCGCAGTGGTACCGAGCCATGTTTCCGTCTGTGGCGCCTCTCAAGGACAGCGAGGCGGAATATCAAACGGCGCAAGGCGGCTTTCGCCTGGCGACGTCGGTCGGCGGCACGCTCACGGGTCGCGGGGCCGACTATGTCATTGTAGACGATCCCCTGAGCGCCGCCGACGCTTATTCAAAGGCAAACCGCGACCGGGTCAACGAATGGTTTCCAGGCACGCTACTCTCCCGCTTGGACGACAAACGGTCAGGCAGGATCGTCGCGGTCATGCAGCGTCTGCATCAAGACGACCTGACAGGCTTCTTGCTTTCTCAAGGCAGATGGGACCATCTGAACCTCCCGGCGGTCACGTTTGTCGATCGATCGGTGCAGCTATCCAGGCTGCACGGTTACGAGTGGAGGGCGGGCGAGCCGCTCGATGCTGTCCGAGAGCCCCTGCACGTCCTAGAACTCTCTCAAGATGCAGCTGGCTCCATCAACTACGCCGGACAATATCTCCAAGATCCGATTGCGCCGGGTGGAAACATGCTCAAACGCGAATGGCTCCGCGATCAATTCTCTTCCGACGCCCCAATCCGGCGACCAGATTGTCCAGAGCTGGGACACCGCGATGAAATCGACGGACGCCAGTGATTACTCCGTCTGCCTGACCTTCATAGTCCGCAACAAAAACGAATACTACCTCATCGATGTCTATCGGGATCGGCCCGAGTTTCCCGAGCTTCGGTTTGTGTGCGGCCATGCGCAGCGGTTTCGGGCGACTGCGATTCTCATAGAGGACAAAGTGTCAGGTACGCCGCTCGTTCAAATGGCAAAGAGAAATGGGTTGCAGGGGTGGTCGCGGTGAAGCCGTCGGCGGACAAGGAGACGCGCATGTACGGTCAGACGCCGAAGCTCGAGTTGAGGTGGCTCATTCTCCCGCGCTCGGCCCCGTGGCGCGAGAATTTTCTAGGAGAGTATCTGGCGTTCCCAAAAGCGAAGCACGACGATCAGATCGATGCGCTGTCGCAATTCCTCGAATGGCGGACAAATCGCGAGTCCGACGTGTTCGAAGCCGACTTTGGCTACGATGACGAGGTCACGCAACCGATGTCGCTGCTTGCATATCGCTTCGGCTTTTAGGCCAGGTCCAAAGGAAGAGAAAACCCATGCGTAAGTCTTCCCGCGAATTCCTGGGCGGCGATCAGCGGTCGCTAGCCGAGCAGCTGAAGGCCAAGAGTTGTCGCCGGCGCAAGGGAATGGCTGAGATGGCCCCGGCGCATGCCCTGCGCAACGGCGCCTTCGCCGTCGCTGGAGGTCATCCACCTCGCACTCGACCAACTCCCGCCTGCGAAAAGGAAGGTGCGCAAGATCGCTCCGGAGCACGTGCGCGAGGTCGCAGCCTCGATCAGCGCGCTCGGCTTCTGTGCGCCGATCCTCATCGGGAAAGACAACATGAGGCTCGATGGCGAGGTCCGGGTGGAGGCGGCGCGCCTGCTCGGCCTCGACTGATCCCCTGCATCCGCGTCGCTCATCTTAACGAAACCGAACAGCGGGTCTTGCGGCTTGCCGCCAACCGCCTGGCGGAGAAGGGCGAGTGGGACCTCGCGGAGCTCAAGATCGAGTTCGAGGAGCTGATCCTGGCGGATGCGCCGATCGAAATCTCCGGGTTGACCCTCGACGAAATCGATCAGATCGTGCTCGACGAGAACGGAGGATGCCGTCGAACAGGGGCCGCTCGCGCCGGAAGCGGGAGCAGCCGCAGTCGCTCGTCTCGGCGACATGTTTCAGCTTGGCCCGCACCTCGTCGTCTGCGGCAACGCCACCGATCCGGCGTCATCGCGCTCGCTGATGGACTGGCGATCGTCCGGCGCGCCTCGTCCTGACCGACGAGCCCTACAACGTCCGGATTGCCGGCAACGTCACCGGCAGCGATCATCGCGAGTTCGTGATGGCCTCGGGCGAGATGAGCGCCGACGAATTTCTCGCCTTCAACAAGGCCTGGATGACGGGCGTCCTGCCCATCTCTGCGACGGCGGCCTGTTGGCACCTTTATCGACTGGCGCGGCTCCGACCGTCGACGCTGCCGCGGCCAAGCTCGGCCTTACGCCGCTCAACCTGATCGTCTGGGCGAAGACTAACGCCGGGCATGGGGAGCCTGTATCGCTCCCAGCACGAGCTCCTGCCGCTGTTCAAGAAGGGCACGCGCCGCATGTCAACAACGTCGAGCTCGGCAAGCGCGGCCGATGGCGCTCGAATGTCTGGACCTACCCGGCGCGTCCTCGCTGGGCTCCGACGCACGCCGCGGCCTTGCGGACCATCCGACCGTCAAGCCGACCGCGATGCTCGAGGACGCGCTTCTCGATCTGACCAACCGCGGCGACATCGTCACTCGACCCGTTCCTTGGGTCCGGCTCGACGCTGATCGCCGCAGAGAAGACCGGCCGGGTCTGCCGCGGCGTCGAACTCGATCCACTCTATGTCGACGTCATCGTCCGCCGTTTCGAGGCCGCCAGGGGGTTAGCCGCAACTCTGGTGGGCACCGGCGAGACCCCATCAAGCTTTGGCGGTTCGGCGACGGCGTGAGGCTGTCCTCGCCGAAGAGGCGGAACTCGTCGCGACAGACCCGACATGGCACGGACCCGTCTGCACTTTCAACTCACGACGCAACTTACCTCTGCCGCCGAAAATGAGGTAGGCCCTCCGCTAGGCAGAAAGACGTCAAAGGCGCACCGGTACCGATGCGCGCCGCGCTGGCATTAGACGACTTTCCCGCCCGTGAGCCTGAAGGTGTGGACTCGGACCATGGCGACCTATCAAAGTCTCCGGTCGGCTTCAGATCGCGTCGAACTATGCGTCAACACCACTTCGGGGTGCAAATCAAGTCCCGCAGAATGTCCGGAAGACCCGCTCATTCGATTGAGGCGGGTTGAAG